>NZ_JAFIBG010000001.1:0-495000 GCF_017832995.1 Pseudomonas sp. PvP009
ACGAACCGAAAGTTTGCGTCACGAACGACACCTGAAACAGCTTGCTATCACATACCCGATTTGCTGAAGCGCGCCGCAGGGCACGATTCGGTACCCGAATTTCTTGACGACCATAGAGCATTGGAACCACCTGATCCCATCCCGAACTCAGTAGTGAAACGATGTATCGCCGATGGTAGTGTGGGGTTTCCCCATGTGAGAGTAGGTCATCGTCAAGATTAAATTCCAGAAACCCTCATCGCTTACGCGTTGAGGGTTTTTGTTTAAGTAGAAGTCACCAAAATTCGCTGGAACGTTACCTGCTAACGGATCGGCAACAGAATTTCTTGACGACCATAGAGCATTGGAACCACCTGATCCCATCCCGAACTCAGCAGTGAAACGATGTATCGCCGATGGTAGTGTGGGGTTTCCCCATGTGAGAGTAGGTCATCGTCAAGATTGAATTCCGAAACCCCTCATCGCTTATGCGATGAGGGGTTTTGTCGTTATGGGTCATCAAATAAAGAAGCCCGCTCAGGCATTTGCTCCGAGCGGGCTGCTGTGATGCCGCGTCAATCAGCCAAACAGGCTGCGCACGTTACTCATTGCGCCATCTGCAAACCCCTGAAGAAACGCCTCGAATGCATCCCCTTCAGGCCCTCCCTCAACAGGGTCGGCAACAATCGTCCAACTGGCGATGCAGGTATCGCCATCACCGCTGGCTTCCACTGTCATTGCTGCCCACAGATTGCTGACTGGCAAGCTGGTGTGGATCAGTGACCAGGTCATATAAAGCGCCTGATCGTCTCTGGAGTTCAGTTGTTCGATGGCCACATTGCCATCCTTGAACAGCTTGTTACGAACCGAGCCCGGACCTTCGCCAGTGACCTCAATGCTCTCCAGCGCCGGTATGAATGCCTGGAAGCCGCCGAAATTGCCGACGACAGCCCACACGCTGGCCGCGTCACCGGAGACGTCCACGGCGGACACCACTCGGCACGCCACCGGATTCTTGATAAGGGTGTCGGGTTTCAGATTGCTGTGAAGTGTGTTCATGTCGTTCTCCATTTATCTCAGTGGGTAATGGCTCAGATGAAGTCGATTTCTTTCAGGTAATCGCAGCCCCTGCGCAGCAACGCCGGAGTTTTTTGCGGGTACTGTTCGCCCATGCGACGAATGCCGTTCAGGGTGTTGCGGTGCTCGATCATCGAGATGTCGCCGATGTCTTCTTCAAACCCGTCGAGGTAGAACCCCAGCACGCCAAACAGCGCGTTCTGGCTGTCGACGCGCTTGAGTTGCGCCTGCCATTGCTCGACGCTGACCAGCTCGAACTGACGCCCTGCCTCGCGGAAGGCGTGCACGTAGTCGCTCCAGCTCAAGGGCTCGGGGTTATGCAGATTGAACACCGCGTGTTCTGGCTGATAACGGCTGGCATGGAAGCCGATGAAGCGCGCCAGAAAGTCCACCGGCATCAGGTCGAAGTTGATGGCGAATGCCGGAACCTGACCCAATTGCAGCGAACCCTTGAGCATCAGCATCAAGCGGTTTTTCTGTGGCTGACACACGCCGGTAACGCTGTTGAAGGCGATGTTGCCGGGGCGATAGATGTTTACCCAGGCACCTTGGTCCCGGGCACATTGCAGGATGCGCTCAGCCACCCACTTGGAGAGGTTGTAGCCGTTCTTGATGTAGATCGGCGGGGTCGCGGCAGCGGGTTGTTCAAGCACATTGCCGGCGGCATCGATGGCACTGCAGGCTGACAGCGTCGAAACGAAATTGAAGACCTTTTTACGGCGCCCCTCACAGAGCTTCAGGCATTCAAAAACCGGGGCCACATTGTCTTTGACCAGGGTTTCGTAATCCTGAACATGGTTCACATTGGCAGCGTTGTGCACCAACGCACCAAACTCGAGATCCAGTCGTTCATACACGGCTTCACTGAGCCCCAACCGAGGCTTGGTCAGGTCTGCGGGATAGACCTTCACGCGACTCAGGTCAAGGTGATCCAGGCGGTTTTCCCGCAGGGCATGTTCGAAGCGCTGCTGCGCGCTTTGTCCAGAAGCCTCGCGCACCAGGCAGGCGATCTCGGTTGCCCCCCAGTTGAGCAGCGCTTCGACGATATGCACACCCAGGAAGCCGTTGGCACCCGTGACAATCACCTTATGAACATCACCCATTCTGCTGACAGGCAATGTAGCCAGCTGAAAGTCCGGGTTGGCATCCCGCAGGGCCTGAGCACTGAGGGCTCCGGCAGAAGTGCCGTCACTGTCGATCAGGCTGGCGAGTGTCAGCACGGTAGGTGCTTCGATAAAACGATTGATGGGAATGCTCCGCCCGAAGCGTTCACGAACGCCCAGCAACAGGCGCGACAGCAGGATCGAGTGTCCTCCGAGATTGAAAAAGCTTTCATCAGTCGAGATGTCGTCTGGCGGCAGTTCCAACAGCTCGCCCCATAGCTCCAGCAGCGCCCGTTCCTGCTCAGTCTCGGGTTGGCGACGAGTGTGCTGCCCGATAAAGCTCAGTGGTATTTCCAGAAGCGCTTTGCGATCGACCTTGCCGTTGCTGGCGAACGGCATGCCGGGCAACATCGTGTAGACGGCGGGATGCATGTAATCAGGCAACAGGCGTTGTACATGCGCCTTTAACGCCTGTTCGTCATGCTCAAGATACGGTTGAGCGAGAAACGCCAGAATTCGCCGCTGCCTGTCGATCACCACGGCGACCTGTCGATACAGCCTGCTGTCGCGCAGGCAATGCTCTATCTCTTCCGGCTCGACCCGAAAACCGCGAATCTTCACCTGATTATCACGGCGTCCGCTGAGGACGATGCCGTCAGCCGTCCACTTGGCCATGTCGCCGGTACGGTAGGCACGCATCAGTTGCCCATCCGGTTTCGTCAGCCACACATAACGCTCGGCGGTAAGCTCGGGGTTGTTTACATAGCCCAGGCACACACCGGGTCCGACGATGTACAGCTCCCCTTGAGTCTGCTCGGCCACGGGCTGCAGTTGCTCGTCCAGAATCCACGCCTGGCTGTTAGCGATCGGTCGGCCCAGATGCCGGTTGCTGCTGGACGAAGCGAACTCGCAGGCGGTAACCAACACCGTGGCTTCGGTGGGGCCGTACAGGTTGTGGAAATGACATTGGCCGGTGAGTTGCGCAATCACATGCGGCTCACAGACGTCGCCTCCGGTCATGACATGCTCAAGCCCCAGCGGCTGATCCAGCGGCAGGATGCTCAACAGCGCCGGCGGCAGGAATGCATGGGTGATGCCTTGTTGCAGCACGCGGACCAACTGCAACGGATCACGCCGCTGGTCTTCATCGGGCACCACCAGTTCGGCGCCACTGAGCCAGGTGGGAAAAATGTCGATGATCGACGAGTCGAAACTCAGCGTAGAGAATTGCAGCACCCGGCTGTGTTCGTTCAGGCTCACATGCTCGGCATACCAGGCGGTGAAGTGGCTGAGATTACGCTGGCTGAGCAATACGCCTTTCGGCTGCCCGGTGGTGCCCGACGTGTACAGCGCCATGCAGGGCGCATCCTGATCGGCAGCAACGCATGCATGTGCTGAAGCTCCGTCCTCTACAGGCAGCGCAGCAATATTCAGCGCCGGAAACTCCGCAGCCGCCAGCGGGTGCGCGCCATCGTGCAGCAACAGCATCGCCCCCGAGTTTTCCAGAATGTACTGCTGACGCTGCACAGGCTGGCCGGGATCAAGCGGCAGGTACACCGCACCGCAACCCAGAATCGCGAGGATGCCGGCATACAGCTCGGCTGACTTGCGCAGGCAGATACCAATCACCGGAGGTGCGTCGGCTTTCGCGTGCGCCAGCAATGGCCGCAGCAAGCGCTGGATAGCCAGGCTGTGCGCGTGCAGTTGCCGATAGCTGAGCGTCTGGTTGCGAATGGTCAATGCAGGGCGTTCGGCAAACGTCAGCAGCGCCTGCTCCAGCCGCTCGGTGATGGGTGTTTCGGCCAGTTTCAGCAGGTGCGGTTGATCCGTCTGATTCAGGCGATGCTCGAACAGCAATTGATCAATCGCCTGCAAGCCATGCTGTCGATCACTCTGGGCCGATGTGACGCTTGTCAGACCGTTGAAATAGTCGTCTTCTCTGGATAAGCGGCTGATCTGCAATGTCGCCAGATCCACCATGGCTGCGACAGTGGCATCCCGCAGTACGCGCCCGTTGCCTGATTCCTCGACCGGCAGCCACTCACGAACGATCAAGCGTCGAGCCTGGGCAGCGCCATGCCAGCACAGCAGCTCCAGCCGAGGTAACCCGTACTCCAGCGCATTGCCGAAACCGACCCGAAGGCGCAGATGCGTGCAGTGGCCGAACGCATTCAGTTGTTCCTCGTAAAGGTCCAGGCTGCCGTCTTCGATCAGCACGCCGCCATCAGGCATCGTCAACGCGTCCAGCGCCTGCTGATCAGACAGATGCCGCACGCCATGCCCGTGGTCCAGCAGCTCGGCATTCAGTTCACTCAAGGTCAGGCTGTGACCGATGAGCACAATCTCCAGGCGCTTCATTGCAGCGTCCCCTGCGCAGGCAGATAGTCCGCCAGCCCACGCTGTACACAAGGATCGTCCAGCATCGAGCTGTTCTTGAAGAAACGCACGATGTTGGCCACCAGTGGGTGATGGCGGTTGACTGGAAAACTCACTGCCCTGGTCTCTTCCCTGAGCGAGTGCTTGATGGCGTCCGGCACCTGCAGATGGTCGATCAGGGTGAAGTCGAAGCCATTCTGAATATCGTTGGTCAGGTATTGAGCGATGAACACCGGCATGATGCGGGCGATGGATTCCCGGTCCTGTTGGGGAGCGGTGTGCCAGTAGATGCGTACCAGCCGCGCCCAGAAGCCCGAATGACGCCCCTCGTCCAGCAAGTGGTCGGCCATCAGCCCCTTGACCGATTGCTTGACCGATTCGTCCTTGGCGAACGCCGCCACGTCATTGGTCACGGTGTTCTCCGCGATGGCGACACAGATCAGCTCCACTGCGCTGCGCAGATGCTCGGGGGACAGAGCCAGTGCGGCCGGAATGGCCCGGCTGAGTTCAATCTCGTCCGGCAACGGGATAGGTTCTATGCCCGTCAGGGCGATGGTCTGTTGCATGAAGTCCATCGCGACCAGTGCGTGATAGTCCTCATCGACCACCACCGTCATCGCGTCATAGCGACAGGCAAACGGGAAGCGAATCGTGAAGTGGTCCTTGGCGATACTGCGCGCGGTCCTGTCAACGATCTCGGTCTCGAAGATCACCACATCATTGATGAACTTGTAGAGGCTCTGCACCAGCGCGTAATCGCGCAAATGCGCACACTCGCGGGTGAACGTGTCGCTGAGCACCAGCGGTTGGCGGCTGAGGGGGTAGATCAGTTTGTCATCGTTCTCGACCATCCTGCGTGGGCGAGTACGAATGGTGGCGCGACCTTCCCACGCATCGATGAACGACATGTAGTCTTCTGCTTTCATGATGGCTTCCTTGTAAAGGCTTCAGGGTGTTGCGGGCGGGTCTTACGCGCTGGCCTGCACGAGCGGCGTTCGCATGCTCAGGCGCAGCGTGTCCCATAGCTGGACCCTGCTTTCCACAGCGGCGATGGCGGTCTGATAAACCTCTCGCTCGCGCTGCGCGTCGTCGGCAACCAGACGAGCCAGCAACTGCTCTGCTGCCGGACCGTGGTCCTCGGCGTCCACTTCGATGTGGCGTTCCAGGTAGTAGCGGAAGGTGGGTGCCTGGTGGGCGGTGATGCCCCAGTCATCGAGGATGGTCTGGAACATCTGCGGGATGACGCTCTCGCGTCCATGCAGAAAGGCCGCAGCAACGCTGTGTGCCGGCGCATGCAGGGCGATATCGAGCGTGTGTGTCACGAATGCCGTCGCCGCTTGCCCCGCGTCGACGTGTTGCAGTGCGGTTGTGTAACGCATGCCCTGTCTCTGCAGTTCGATGAAGCGCTCGATCTGTACCGTGCTCGCGCCAATCTCGCGCATCGCATCCAGGTACAGTTCGAAATGGCTGTAATGACCCGCGCCCAGTCGATTATCGGATTCCTCACCCAGAACGATCTCGTTGATCAGGCGGGCAGCGGAAGCATCTGTCGGCGGCAGCCACGGCAACTGGGTGCAGGTCAGTTCCTGTTGCAGGCGCTTGGTCAGCGACATGAAATCCCAGACGGCGAATACATGGGTCTCCATAAAGCGCCGGAGTACATCCAATGTCGTGATTTCTGCAAAGATCGGATGACGACCAAGTTCAACTTTCTTATGTGCGAGTCGTGTTTTTTCACAAGGCATAGTGACGGTCCTATTGAAAGAGGGCGGTAAGTAGCGCTGCAGTTTTCTACGATATAAACGTGTCGACAGTGCCGCGATAAAACGCAATGAAATGCCGGGTTAGAGGCGAACTCAGGCCTGAGTGTGAGGGGCCTGTTCGCCGCAAACACGCATCGGTTATTTCAATTAGAGACACCCTGCCGCGTTGGCTTTCCGAGCGCTGGCCCTTGTACATCAAGAGGTCTAGCCCGGTAAGCCGCCGACATCACTGACGACGAAGAAAACTTAAAACAAACTTATCAAGGGCTGCAATCATTTTTTTAATAATATTTAATGAGCCGTTTTTAAGCATGTAAGTTGCCATATAAAACGTGGTGAATACGTTTTACAGGCGTGCAGACAACCCTCCCGACTGATTAAGCCGGAATTATTAATAATGAGCGAATGCCTCGCCCAGCGTTGCCGATGTGCTGAATAATCAGGGTTCTGGTTTTTTTAATGGGCGAAGTTGGAAATGACTTCCAATGTCTGTGTGCCCCGTTCAACAACTCCTTATCCATTGAGTTCAGATGAACAGAGAACCGCTCCGATCCTGCGCGAGCCGTTCAGCCGTAGCCAGGGAACATCCTCCGGTTGGTTTCCTCAGCGCCACGGTCGAGTTTGCCTTATTCCGACGTTGGGCCATCCGGCAGATCAGGAAAATAGCGATAAAAACGCCATGCCGAGGTTGAGCCTGGCAATGCATCGAGGAGGTGTGAAGAGGAGGGCGGGAGGTGCAAGCGGCCAATCCGCAGACGTTGAGTCATCGCCTGCTGGATAGACCGCCTTGATGATTCAGGCGGGGGTTTTCTTCGCTGTGCGGGTCGGCTTGGCCTTGGTGGCCTTTTTGCTGGTCAGGTATTGAGTGACGGCGTGAACACCACGGTTGAGGTGATGCTGCAGTGCTTCGACACAGGGTTCGATCGCTTTCTGCTCGGCGAGCCGCAACAGCTGCCAATGGTCATCCTGAGAGAGCTTGCCCAGGCCCATGTCAGAAAGATTGAAACGCAGGAAGCGTTCTTCTTCGTTCAGGCCTTCTTCAACCAGACGCATGAGACGCTTGTTGTGGGTCTTGGCATACAGCGAGAGGTGGAACATCCGATTGAGTCTGCCGATCTGGCCGAAATCCGTCTCGACCTCAAGCTGCTCGATATAGCCCTTCGCCGTCGCCAGATCATCGGCGTCCAGCAATGGGATAGACAGGCGCAACGCCTCGGACTCCAGGAGAATGCGCAAGGCATAGGCATCCACCGCGTCTTCGGTGATCAACGGTGCGACCACCGCGCCCTTGTGCGTCTCGACACGCAGCAGCGACTGCGCCTCGAGCTGGCGCAATGCTTCGCGCACAGGCATGCGGCTGACGCCAAACAGCGTCGCCAGTTCCTGTTGGCGCAATGCCGTGCCGCTTGGCAGGCTGCCATCGATAATGGCGTTTCGCAGCTTTTCTTCAATCACGGTTCTGGCAAGGTGCGCCGGAGGCTGCTCATTGCCCAGTACGGAGCCCAGAAAGGCTTCTCTATCTGATTTGCGCATTGACCTACTTCTTCATCAACCCTGGCTGGACAACGTCCAATTAATCGCTTTGTTGCCGACAGACTAGCCAAGACTTGGCAGTCCGTCGCGAAAATACAAACATCATTATGTTTAGCGGCGAGCGCAGGACCGCGCTGCAGCCCGGCGAGCTCGACAAAATACGCGTCTATCTTAGCGCTCATCGACCTTACGTACCGAGTTCGCATTCATAGGTAACAGGAGTTTCACGTATTGTTTTTATGACATTGCGCTCTGAAACGACCGTTCCAGAGCGCAACAGTGACACGCTCGCGGCATAAGGCCGCAGGCGTGATCGTCTCAGCGCGTCAGGCGGCCGGAGACGAAGTGCTGAACGTCATTGAAGCCTGGCGTCGATGCATGGCCGGGTGTCACCAGCGAATCGATGAACGCTTCGTCTTCAGCGGTGATCTCCACCGTGAGTGCCTTGGTATAACCGTCCCACTGCTGCTCGGTCCTTGGTCCGACGATGGCTGAGGTCACGGCCTGGTTGTTGAGCACCCAGGCAATGGCGAACTCGACAATGCCGACGCCTTTGTCCTGCACATACGCCTGAATTCGCTGCGCGATACGCAACGACTCCGTGCGCCATTCGGTTTCCAGCAGCCGCTTGTCCTGACGTCCGGCACGGCTCTCGCTGTCGGGAGCGATGTCCGGGGCGTACTTACCGCTGAGCACACCGCGGGCGAGCGGGCTGTAGGGCACGACGCCCAGGCCATGGTGTGTGGCAGCGGTGATCTGCTCGACCTCAGCCTGGCGGTTGACGATGTTGTACAGCGGCTGGCTGATGACTGGCTTGTCGACGCCCAGGCGTTGCGCGACGTTGACGATTTCGGCAATTCGCCAGCCGCGGAAGTTCGACACGCCCCAGTAGCGGATCTTGCCCTGCCGGATCAGATCGCCAATCGCCGACACCGTCACTTCCAGCGGGGTGTCGTGATCTTCCTTGTGCAGGTAATAGATATCCACATAGTCGGTATCCAGTCGCCGCAGGCTGTTCTCGATGGCATTGAACATGTGCTTGCGATTCAGGCCGGCCCGGTTGGGCACGCCGTCGGCCGGGCCGATGGCGACCTTGGTGGCCAGCACCCAGTCACTGCGCTGTGCCGCGATGGCCCGACCGACGATTTCCTCCGAGCGCCCGGCGTTGTATACATCCGCCGTGTCGATGAAATTGATGCCCTGATCCCTGGCCTTGTCGATGATACGCAGCGACTCTTCGGCGCCGGTCTGCTCACCGAACATCATCGAGCCGAGTGTCAGTGTGGAAACCTTTAGGCCGGACTGGCCAAGGGTTCGATAATTCATGCTCAGCATCTCCTTGTCATTCAGGCGAGCTCAGGCAACCCCCACGCCGTGAGCGGGAAGTCGGCCAGCGAGCCCAGCAGCAGGTCCGCATGCTCGTACTGCTCGACCGGCATGTGCGAGTCCGGCACGGCCACGGCGTACATCCCGGCAGCCTTGGCGGCGGTCACACCGAACGGTGAGTCTTCAAAGACCAGGCAATCGGCTGGCGAGACGCCAAGACGGCGGGCGGCGACCAGAAAGATGTCCGGGGCTGGCTTGGCAGCGCCGACTTCCGGGTCGTCGGCGGTGACGACGGTGTCGAACAGCTCGAACCATGCGCGGTGCAAGGTGGTCTTGGCCTTGAAGTAATGCACCGACGAGCTGGTGCCCACGGCGATCGGAATATTATGCGCAGCCAGATGACGGACCAGGGCTTCGGCACCGGGCATGGCTGCTGCGCGCGGGAAACGCTCTTCAAGCATGGGCTCCCTGACTTCGAGAAACTCGTCGATCGACATTGGCAGCTCCAGCGCCTTGATCACGTAGTCCGAGAAGTCCCGGGCACCACGGCCAATGGTGTGCTGCTTGACCGACCAATCGAAGGTGCGACCGTGGCGACTGGCAATCAAGTGGGTGACTTCGGTGTAAACCCCCTCGGTGTCCAGCAACAGGCCATCCATGTCGAAAATGACGGCCTTGATCGGACCTCGTTGTTTTTGCTGCTCGCTCATGTGATCACGTCCTGTTCGCAAATTCGTTTCAGCCTAACGTTTCCGGGAAGGCTGTGGCTAGGGCCTGTTTCAAAACCTTTCCACAGGATTGGCGTGCGCAACAAAAGGCACAAGGCCATGTCCAACGCGCTTACGGAACGGCTACGCGCCCACAGAAATGGCCGTGAAGGCTGGGCTCACGGGATCTGCCGATGATAGTCTCTCGCGGCTTTCAATCGGCGCTGCCGGTCCCGGTACGACTTTCCCATCATCAGAACGGATATCTTTACGTCACTATGAATAAATCAGCAGGTATAGCGATTGGCGTCATCGTCGTAGCGGGCGCACTGGCTACGGCTGGTGCCTGGTACACCGGCAATCAACTGGAAGGCGCGCTGAACGACTCGATCAGCAAGACCAATCAGGAACTGGCCAAGTCGTTCAAAGGCACGGACACCAGCGTCAAGCTGGAAATGCTCTCGCTCGACAAGCACTTCTTCAGCAGCACGGCGCACTACCGCGTCGACATCCAGAACCTGTCCGATAGCACCCAGGGCGGCCAGTTTCTGTTCGTCGACCATATCGAGCACGGCCCCATTCCGCTGTCGCATCTGAAGACCCTGAACCTGCTGCCGGTCATGGCCCTGAGCAATTTCCAGATGGAAAAAAGCCCCAGCGCCGAGAAATGGTTCGCCATGAGCAAGGATGTGCCACCGCTCACGGGCCAGGCCAGCATTGGTTATGACCGCGCCACCAAAGGCACGCTGCAGATGGCCCCTCTGGAGATGACCGACGTCGACGGCACGTTCCGTTTTTCAGGTCTGGACCTGAATGCCGAGTCGTCGGCCAACGCGGAAAAATTCACCCTTGCGGGCAACATGGACAATTTGCAACTCAATGTCGCGTCGCCTGACGGTCCGGTCAGCATCGAGATCAAAGGCATGACCTTCGACACGGGCGGCACCAAAGGCAAGTCCGGTTTCTACCTGGGCCACACCAACATGAAAATCCAGAACGCGGGTTTCCAGGTGGTGGGCAAGCCACAGGTACAGATCCGCGATTTCACCAACACCAATCTGGTGCAGGAAGATGCCGGTAACCTGGCAGCCCAGATCAACTACGATGCCGGCATGATTGCCTACGCTGGCAAGGACGTCGGTTCTGCGCACATGGGCTTCAAGATCGCCAATTTCGATGTGTTGGCGACTCAGGCGCTGTATCAGTTGTATCAGGATAAAATCCTGCCTCAACAGCAAGAGGCCGCGCAGGAGAAACGTCCGTTCCGTCTGGAGCTGAGCCCGGCTGATCAGGAGCTGATGAACACCCAGATGAAAACGCTGCTGGCAGCCAAACCGCACATCGAGCTGGAAAAACTCTCGCTCAAGACCAGCAACGGTGAAAGCCACATGCGTATCGCCGTGGACCTGGCCGATCCAGGCGCGCTCGATCAGCCTTCCGATGCGCTGCTCATGAAGAGCCTGGGCGAAGTCAACGCCAAGGTGGTCCTGTCCAAACCGATGATTCGCGATCTCGCGACCCAGCAAGCCATGCGTGAAGGCCAGACCGACCTCAAGGTCATCGCCGATCAGGCCAAGGCCGCTGGCGACATGGCCAGTGCCATGGCCGAGATGATGCAACTGGCCAAGGTCGACGGCGACAACATCGTCTCCGACCTGCATTACGCCAACCAGATGGTCGACTTCAATGGCCAGAAAATGACCGTGCAGCAGTTCATGAGCAACGTCATGGGCAAGGTCGGCGTGCTGGGTAACCAGTAAGCCGCTTGTAACACGGTCTGCTGTCAGGAAGGGCAATGCGCCGTCCTGACAGCAGGCGCTGCTACTGAGTCAGGCCGCGCAGGGTGTCCGCCAGCTGCCGGGTACGCTGCGATGTGCCTGCCGTCATGTCACTGGAGCCTTCCAGCTCCGACAACAGCCCCGTCAGCGTTCCGACCTCAAGGGACTGTTCCTCGATGTGCTGCGCCACCTTGCGAATTTCCTCGGCCAGACGCTCGATATCGGTGCCGATGTCGTTGGCGTTCTGCGACGTCTTCTGCGCAAGCTGGCGCACTTCATCGGCCACCACTGCAAAGCCACGTCCCATTTCGCCCGCCCGTGCAGCCTCGATGGCGGCGTTGAGCGCCAGCAGGTTGGTCTGCCCGGCGATCTGCTGGATCATCTGCACCACCGACTGAATGCGCAGGCTGGATTTGGCCAGCTCCCGCGAGCCGAGCACCACCTCGTCCGCCTGACTGACCAGGCTTTTGACGGTATTGCCTGCTTTGTCGATAACCGTTTCCTGCTGGGTGATGGTTTGCGACAGCTCGTCCATCGAAACATGCAGTTCGCCAGAGTAGTGGCGCAACTGAGCGGCGATTTCTTCCTGATCATGATGGGCCTTGACCAGCACATCGCCCAGGTCGCTCAGGCCACCGAACACCGGGCGGATCTGCTCGTCCAGACCGCTCGGGTCAATGGTTTGCACGAAGTTACGCTGCTTGAACTGATCGATCTGTTTGACCACCACATGGCTCAGACCGGCCAGTTTCTTGATCTGCCGGCGCAGAAAGAACGCCTTGAACTCTCCGTAATAGGCGATGAAATTATCGATGTAGTCGTCGCGGAACGGCTGCCCTTCGGGCACCTTGAAGAAGAACACGGCGGTGAGCGTCTGGTTGAGGTTCAACCCCAGAATCTCGCCAAAGGTCGAGAAGCCCACCACCGGCGTTGCACCGAACACGTCATTCATCCGGCCCAGTTCACTGCCGTTGTTCAGGCGCCGCAGGATGCAGTCGCTCAACAGGCCGAGCAGCGGCTTTCCGGACTTGCCCTGCAGAAAGCGCGCGAAGTCTTTGCGCGTGGTGTCAATCATGGATGTTCGTTTGACCATCACCAGCTCTTCGCCGGGCGCCACGTCGCAGAACAGGTGAACCCGCTCGCTTTCATAATCAATGCGCGCAATCGAGCGCACGAACAGCTCTTCGCCCACCCGGATGGCGAACGAGTACTGCGCCAGCTTGCCTTCCAGCTCATGCCGCTCGCACTTGAGCGCGTCACACAGCGCCGCAACCATCGTGGTGATCTCGCCTCGGGCGTTGACCACCTGGCTGATGTAACGCTCCTCCAGGGAGGCCGTCAGCACGCTCATGCTCAATGGCGTCGGCTCGAAGTTCTGGCTCTTGAAGACGCCGAAGCGCACGTTTTTCGCGCTCTTGAGAAACACCACCTGGGCATGATTTTCGTAGCTGCGTTTGCCGTCGTGAATCAAGGTCTTCTTGAAGTCGCCTTTGCCTCCCGCAGAACCGCCCACGAACAGGCACGGAAAGCGCCCGGACTCATACAGCGCTTCCATGAAGAACGACTCCGACGCCGACAGCCCGTCGAACGTAACGTAGGCCAGCGTATCGCGGTGGTCGATGGGGGTGTTGATCTGCGTGCGCTTGATCGAATCGGTCAGGCGCGCAATGCGCTCACGCATCGACAGTCGCTTGCCCGCGCCGCGAATGTCTTCGCTGTGCAGCGGAATGTGCACCACCTCCGCGCTCTTGATGACGCTTGAGTCGAACAGCGCAAGGACGATCCGGTCCCACTGGTTATCCGCCGCGCAGTACAGCGAATCATTGCCCGAGCAGAGTTCGCCTGACGTTGTGCACAGGCTGATCTTCGCGTTGGGAAAGCGCGCAGCGACAGACTTGGCCACCTGATCGAAGTCGACGTGCGGCGAAACGAAACCGGTCAGATAGACCGGATCGAAGCTCAGCGCAGACAGCTTGGCGTTCAATTCTCGGGCGGACGTAATGACACTGATGGCGCCTTCGGTCCGCGATGTGCCGGCCCGAAAACGAGATAAAAGGCTCATGGTTAAACCCGTAAAGATAAAAAAGCAGAGGCCACGCGGAATATGGACCGATCCTTATTGATCGGCTGCCAACAGGTTCGGGTGAGCTTGAAAGGCGATGAATTTTGCCTATGCGTGCCGCTCAGGACAGGTGCAGCATCAACGCTCTGATGAGGGCAAGCGTCTGGCGATGCACTGAATCATAGTGATCATTGTGGCAATAGGGCCGTACTGACAAGGTGATGGAGTCGGCTGTCGCAGAGGACAGGTGCACATCGACCGCAGGGCTGCTCAGTACGTTGGGGAGGCGGGCTATCTGATCCTTGAGACGCGGGATGATCTTCTGCTCGTCGGCGCTGCCGGGCAATATCGCGGTCAGTTCGACACTGCGAAAGGCATTGCTGGAAAAATTGACGATCGTGTCAGAGAAGATCTTGTTGTTGCCCACCAGATTCAGCACGTTTTCCGGAGTGTTGATCGACGTAACGAACAAACCGATTTCGACCACAGTTCCGGTCACGCCCGCCGCTGAAATCAGATCGCCGACCTTGAAGGGCCGCAGCACGATGATGAAACCACCCGCGGCCAGATTGGCCAGCAAACCCGACCAGGCCATGCCGATCGCCAGCGCCACGGCCGCCAGCAGCGCCGCAAAGCTGGTGGTCTCGATGCCGCAATAGCTCAGAATGGCGATCACCAGAATGATATTCAGCGTCACCGTGATGAACGAGCCGACATAGCGCAGGACCGTCGGATCAAACCGCTGCCGCGTCAGCGAGCGCTGCGCCATCCTGACCAGCACACCGATCAGCCAGCGACCGACAATCCACAGCAACGCTGCGATCACCAGTCTCAAAACAACGGTCGCTCCGTACTGCATAACAGTGTTGAACAGCGAGTTGATTCCGTCAGTGTCGATATTGATGACATTCAGCGCATCCATCACCGCTACTCCCGACTGCTGGGCTCGCCCGGCAGATGGCCTGACGAGCGGAGCCGTACATTGAAGGGCAAAGCGGGTTGATGGCTACTGGTAGTTATGACTGGAGGCAAAGGGCCTGCAACTGGCGTTGGGGGCTCAGCAGGTGTGGTGGGCTGTGAGCCTACATCGTGTCTATTTTTTATTTTTTGAGATGTAGTCAACTATGTTTTGTACCGTTTTGAATTTTTCAACTTCTTCATCCGGGATAATGATGTCGAATGCTTCTTCTAGAGCCATGCTGAGCTTAACAAGTTCTAAACGCCTACCCTTGAAATCCTTGGTTATGTCAGATGTCGGCTTTACATCTACTTCCGCTGCTTCCAAATGCTCGGCCACCAATTCTTTTACACGTGTCATTACATCTTCCATGATCATCATCTCCTCGCTTGCGGTTTTTACTGACTACTGAAGGCCTAAAATTAGGCCGCAGCAGAAAAGCTGTCTACTGACATTAATAACAGCTGTTCAACAGTGGGAGGTCTGAGCAGTTTGGCCATGCTCGTATTAAGCCCATCGAGAAATCGCTAAACTCGCCACCTCACAAGGACGATTCAAGGACCTGGTATGCCGCTCTCTTCTGACACCCTGCGCCGTACGCTGGTGACCTGGCTGTATGCCGTCGCAGTTGCGCATGTGCTGGGCAGTCTGGTGTTCACCTGGGCAGGCTTTTCCGGCTTGCTCGATGGCTATCTGACTAGCCTCGAGCAGGCGTTCTGGACCGAGGCCGTTCCCGCCGCTGCCCGCGCGCAACAGGTCTGGTGGATGGCGCTGTTTGGCGCAACCTTGCAAACGTACTCCGTGTACATGCTGGCGCTGGTGCACCTGGGCAATCGCCTGAAAAGTGCAATGCCCTGGGGTTGGCTGATTGCGGGCCTGCTGCTTTGGGCGCCTCAGGACATCCTGATTTCCGTGCGTGGGGGCGTCTGGTCTCACGTCTGGCTCGATCTGGCGGCGCTGCTGGCGTTGTTGCCGCCGCTGATCTGGCTGTATCGCCATGATCGCCGCACTTCGGCTGTTCACGCGTCGAAGGGGCCTCGTCATGTCTGACTTGCCGCTGCTGTATCTGCTGGCGGGCAACGGCAGCAGTGCCGAATGGTGGGACGACGCGCTGCCGCATTTTCAGCAGCATCAGGTCGTGCCGCTGGAACTACCAGGCTTCGGCAACAATCCTCAGCCACCCTGCGAAGACCTCGCCGCCTACGCCGATGCGCTGTTGGCGGCGACCGTGAAGGGCAGCGCCATCGTCGCTGTGGGGGTCAATGCCTTGCTGGTCATGCATGCGTTGCAGCGCCAGCCGGGGCACTTCTGCAGAAGCGTGCTGCTGGCCCCGGTGGGGGCTTTTCTGTGGCAGCGGCGCTTGCCTGCGCTGATGTCGCCGCTACCCATTCGCAAGACCATTCACTGGCTGCTGGCCAACAAGCCCACGCTGTTTGCGCACAAGTTTTCCAGGCAGAGCTGGCCTGCCGCGCATTACCAGCGCATGGGTTCCGGTTACGCCCGCTGCCGTGCTTTCGTGCCGTATTGGGATCTGTTGCGTGCCGACACCGCGCTGCCGCTGCTGGAGTGGGTGCAGGATCCGATAGAGCTGGTCTGGGGCGATCAGGACAAGGTTCTGGGCATCGAGCAGGCAGCGGCGTGGTCGGCCATTCTGGCGCGTGCCGACCTGACCATCAGCCTCAAACCGGGCTGGGGTCACTACCCGTGGATCGACGCGCCGGCCGAGTTTGCGCAGTGGCTGGAGTCGGGCGAGCGCGGCTTCGTTGCGCACACCAAAGGCGGCCGTCTGCGTCTGGCGGCCATCGCCGGGCAACCGGTGCCCGAGGCACTGTCTCTGGTGCAGGGCGATGACTCGGCCTTGCCCGCGTTTCTGGCCCGTCAGCCTGACGCTATCTGGGCCGTGCGCTCATCCAGTTTCGGTGAGGATCAGGCCGATGCGGCCAATGCCGGTCTGAGTACCACTTTTCTTCGCGAGCCCGACCACAACGTGCCCGCGCGCGTCGCAGAGCTGCACAACGCTGGCGTCGAAGAGGTTGTGGTGCAGCGCTTCATCACGCCGGTGCTTTCCGGCATCGCCTTCGTGCGTCACCTGTCGGTCGAGCTGGAGTGGGTGGAAGGGCACCTGGAGTCGCTGGCCGACGGTCAGGCAAGCCCTGAGCGAGCGATCATTTCCCGCCTCGGCGCGGCCTGGAGCAGCGGCGACTTCAAGCCATCCCACGGTTTGACTGAGGAGGTGCTCTGGGACTTCCTGCAGGGCGTTCTGCGCGTATTTCACTACGTGCCGGGCGACGTCGAATGGGCCTGGGATGGCCGCCAGCTGTGGCTGCTGCAGTACCGACCGATCAGTGACTACGGCTGGCGTCGCCACCTGACCGCCGCCAATATTGCGGAGATCCTGCCGCCACAGCCCAGCAGGCTGGTCGAGTACGCACAGCGGCGTGCCGCAGGCAGCATCCCGGCGATCATGGCGCGTTGGGATTCGCGCGTGTTGCAGGACAACGAGCCATTTACCGCACTGTTTGGCGCAGCTTCCTACATCAACAACGACCTGTTTCTCGCACGCCTGGCTGACTGGGGCATCGCCTCCAGCAGCTACGCCGATGAGGTCGGCGGCGCGACCCCGCATCTACCGTGGCGACCGCTGCGTCTGCTGCGCTCATTACCGGTCTTTCTACGGATGCAGCGTGTCGCGCGTGGCCACTTGTTGACCCTGGAAAAGCAACTGCACCGCTTCGACCGAGAGCTGCATGCCCTCACGGCCCAAGATGCTGACGGCCAGCAATTGGCTGACTGGTTCACCCGTTTCTACGTATTCGTCGTGCAAGGCAACCTGTGCATCGCCACCTCGCTGGCCAGCAGCGGCGGAGACCTGCTGGGACGTCCGCCGACCGCTTACGACGATCTGGAGCACTGCCCGCACCGGCTGCCCTGGGAAACCGATCCCGCGACCCAGCGCCCGGCAGCCACTGACCTTCCTTTACAAGCCTTCCCGACCTGGCCGGATTTCATTCGCATCGCCCACCGCGCAGGCCTGCCCGGCATGCGCGGCTACTACCTGCAAGTGCGCGAGTGGTATCGCGACAACCTGATGCGCCTGTTCTTCCGCCTGCATCACGCCATGCCCGGCGCCGACCGGGAACACTGGTTTGCGCCCCATCCGGACATTCGCAGCCGTGCAGGCAGCTTTTGGCAGGACGGCCGCGAAGGCACCGAGCAGGCCACCGGCTTCATGATCTATCCGGGCCAGGTCCAGGGCATTCTGGGCGAGGACATCCTGCTGGAAGACACCCTCGACCCCGGACGCCACGCGCACTACCAGAACGCCCGCGCGGTAATCGCGCGCATGGGCGGACGTCTCTCGCACGGCTCGACATTGCTGCGTGAACTGCGCAAACCCTCGGCCGTGCTGCCGCAGGTTGATCTGGCGTGGGTGGGGCGCGAAGTGCTGTATGTGGATGGGGAGTTGCGGCTGGTGGAAGGGCAGGCATAAAGCCCGAGGGGAGTTATCCACAGCCAACCCGCACGCTCATTGAGCGCTGCGGGTGCTCAGCTGGCTACGTCTGCAGGTCAGAGGCGCATGCCTTTGAACGGGTTCCAGCCTTGCTCGCCTTTCACTTCCTTGAGGTAGTAGGAGTAGTTGGCCGTCAGGGCGTACATCAGAGAAAACACGACGTTCAAGCCGGTGCCCAATGCTGCCGGAACCTCCATTCCAAGGATCCCGAAAAGCAGCGCTATAACGATGTTGACCGCGATAATGACGCCGATCAGCGCCAGATTTTTCTTCCACAGACCCAGCACGAAGAAGTAAATCGGACCGAAGAAAAACGCGATGATGTTGGCGCAGACAAGCAACTTCTTCTTGAAGTCAGGCAGCGCGTTCACTGCCGGCTTGAAGCGTGGATCGTTCGGCGCACCATACGTCTCGAAAAAATTGAAACGCTCTTGCCACTTGGCGCTGTGCTGGCCAGTGCTTTGGGTCTGATCTGTCGTGCTCATGGTTCTACTCCTTGTGTTCCGTGGGGTGACGTTTTCTTCCGGGAAATCCTGTATCTCTGACGTTGCTGCTTTTGTGATCGGCGAGCGATTGTATGAAGTTTCCAGGTGGCGTACTACGCAATTGCGCCCCGAGCTCTTCATGCCCGCCTCGACAAGGTATAGCCAAACGCTTACACGCGGTGTAGGGATTTGGCCATTTCCGATCTGGTCCTTCCTCCGTACTATTGGATCCATCAAGTGGTGAACAGGAGTTCACCAGGATCAAGGATGATCGACCATCGCCTCGGAGGCAGCCGACAGGGAGTCGGGATGGTCTTGGAAAAACCCGCTTCGGCGGGTTTTTTGTTGGGCGCTATAAAGTCCTCGTTGAGCCCGGGCTATTTGCGTAGCGCCTTTCTCTTGCGCAGGTTTTCACGATGCACCTCGAGATCCTTGCGCCGCCGCATCTCCTGACGGATCTCCTTGCGTTCGGATCGAATAATCCTCCATTGCATGCGCAACTCCCGGCCGCGCTCGCTGTTGAGCGATAAAAGGCCCAGCAACGGGAAAAGCAGCCCCAGCACGTAAAGCATCAATTCAAAACGCCGCCAGTGCGCAGGGGCAGTGGGCAACACGGCAAAAAAGCAGCTCACCAGAATGGCCGCCAATATCCACATTCCGCAGGCATGCCCGCGACTCATCATGATGCCGCCGAAACTCAAGACCAGTGATACGCCCATCATGAGCATCATTGACTGGCCCGTTCTCTCCGGCTCATTTGGAAAGTACGCATCGACCATCGTGCCTGCGGTAATGGCGAGAGAAAATATGCCCATGAAGATCGGAGTCAGAAAGGACAGCAGATAACGCGAGCGGAAAGCGGCAACGTGACTGCGGTAAATCACCATAGGCTCCGGCGAGGCCCGCTTGCTGCGAGATTGTTTACCCATTTTTCTTCCTTGGTTGGGTTCGGTGGCCAGTTGTCTTTGCTGATGGACTTACTACTCTGGCTTCAATAGGGACATATCGAAATGCCAGAGTGTCGGATTCGACGAAACCGATTGTGCTGGATGGCGATATGAATGCCGGAATACTTGAAAGTACGCAGACAAACAACATCCGTGCGGTCATGCCAGAAGTCACAAAGCTTCTGGCTCTGAGTTAGTCAGGTGATGTTCGTCACCTGCGTGTCCCGCCCCATACTGCGCAAGAACTTTCGCTGCTGCCTGAGCAACTCACGGTAGTCGATGCAGCGATAGTGCAGACCGTGGCGGGGTGCCAGGTCGGCGATGATGTTTGCCAGCGCCGGGTAGTGTCGATGACTCCAGCCAGGGAACAGGTGGTGAGTCAGATGAAAGTTCAGCCCGCCCACGGCATGGTGCAGCCAGCGTGGAGAGGTTTGCCAGTCGCAGGTTGTCGCGAAGTTATGTCGATACCAGCCGTGTGGCATCAACGGGCTGCCTGATGGCTGATAGAACTCTGCTTCTGCCCAGTGCGTACCGAGCAGCAGAAATACCACCCAGAGAGAGGCGAGCATCTGGCTCACAAAGTACGCGATCAGCACCGTCGTCCAGCTGCCCTCGAATATCACCAGCGGCACTATCAGTACCAGCAGCAGATGGCATGCCTTACTGGCCAGAAATACCGCCCAGCCTTTGTTTCCCGGAAGTATTCTTTTGGCTTTGAGCGGCGTCTTTCCAAGACGGTCCGACCAGTCGAATATCCATGAGATGTAGGGCAGCGACAACGCTGCGACCATGGGCCAGTAAAGATGTTGATAACGCATGTGCTTACGCCAGCCCTGGAAGGGCGACTGTCGCAGGACGCCATTCTCCTCGGTGTCCAGATCGTAATGTTCAACGTTGGCATAGGCATGATGAAACTGCACATGCCTGACTCGCCAATAATCCGGATCAATCCCGAGCGGCAAGGTCATCAACCTGCCCACCAACCGGTTTGCCCAGGTCGCCCGGAAAAAAGCATTGTGGGTGGCGTCGTGAAACACCATCACGTTGAGTAGCATGCCTGTCAGGACAAACAGGAAATAGCAGCCCACGAATGCCCACGCATTGTGTTGCATAAGGCTCGAGGCATAAAAACCGCCGCACAGCAGGGTAAGGAGCAATGCCGTCCCCTTTTGCCGAATACTTGCGTAGCGATGGTCGTCTGCCAGGTAGGCGTGGGCCGCCTGCTTGAGGGCGTGATGAAACGCCTGTTCGCCATCGGCAGGAAATGACAGGGGGGCAAGTGACTCAGCCATGATGTTTTTCCACCGGATTTGCGGCTGGAAGGTTGTAGCCGCGAGAAGACACGGCCACCCATGCGCCGTGCAGGGCGAGGGCGACCATCGGCAATTGCCAGTAAACCTGCGACCAGCCGTAATAACCCAGAAACAGCAACGCCAGCCCCAGGCTGACTATCAGCCAGACGGGAACACTCCAGGTCCTCGCTTCGGTCATTCCTCCCAGCGCCACCGAGCCCACCACAATAAAGACGAACAGGACGACCTGCGGCCAAGTGATGTCGCTGTAGCCATAGCCGTATTGATAGATATAGCCCACCACCAGCGCGAAGAGCAGCAACGCGCCGCTGAAAATGCTCAAACCCGAAACGCGCGAGCGGGTCGGTTCGTTCGATTTTATCGACAGTCGCAGGTAATGCAGAAAAGGTACGTTGCTGGCCCAGAACGGATTTGCGGAAGAGCGAGGCCCTCCGATTCCAAACGTGTAAGGCACATCGGGCAGCCTGGAAAATGTGCCGAACAGCTTGTCCCAGAAAATGAAAGTACCGCCGAAGTTCTTGTCTGAGTAGGCCCGGTCTTTGACGTGATGCACGCGATGATGGGTCGGAGTAACGAAAATCTTCTCCAGCACGCCCAGCCTGGGTGTCAGCGCATTATGGTTAAAGAACTGCATCGAGTAATGCAGGATCGACACTGCGACAAACACATGCAGGGGCACCCCCAGCACGGCCAGCGGAATGAAGAACGGAATCGAGGTGAGTGACGAATACCAAGAGTTACGCACGCCCAGGGACAGGTTGAAGTGCTCGCCCTGATGATGCACCACATGCACGGCCCAGAGTACGCCAACGTGGTGATGCAGGCGGTGCAACCAGTAAAAACAGAAATCCCAGGCCAGCAACGCGAACGCCCAGACCCATAGTGGCGGCCATGTATCCAGCAGGCCAAGGCTCAAGTACGTGGCGACAAATCCGTAACAGATGACTTCCAGGCCACGGAACAGCCACAGCATGAGGTGGCCGGAATTCAGATTGAACACCACGTCATGCCAGTCAACCGGCTTGCGCTGCATCCACTGCAGAATGACGGCCTCGCCTGTTACGGCCAGCAGCATGATGATGATCGGAATGGCCAGACCGCTCATTGCATATTCCCTTTGAGTGCGACTGGCCTGCTTCGGCCGAGCGCATCGACCAGCATACCCGCCACCAGTGCGAGCACGGCGCCACTGACCACGTCGATGAACAGATGACGGCGCAATTGCAGGATCGAATAGGCAATGGCGGCCACCCATAAGACAAACACTGCAGTGCGCACGCTACACCTTGCTGCACTGATCCCCCAGACTGCCAGCACCATCAGGGCCATGTGCAGGGATGGCAGGCAATTCTGGGTCGAGTCCACATAAGTCAGTGCTGCCAGCAGTGTAGAGCTTAACGTTGTGCCCTCATCGACCGGGTACACCATCGTTGTCGGCCACAGTAGATAGACCGTTCCGGCACCCAGTGCGGTAAGACGCATGGCGCGAGACAGCCAGCGCACCCGATCGAGTGGGGTCATCAGATAGCCCAGTGGAACAACCACGAAGAACGATAGGTACAGCCAGATTGCGTGGGGCGTGAATGCGATCATTCGGTCGAACGGCGAGGGTGTCATGACCTGGCCGGTGCTCTGCAAATGGTCGGTCAGCGTATAGATCAGACCGACCGAACCCCAGCCAAGCAGCATGTGCCACAACCGAAACATCATTGGGTTGTTCATGCTTCTGCCTGCCGGACAATACGGCGTCGCTTTCGATCGAAGTTCGGCATCACGTTCTGCACCGTCAGTTGCCATTCAAGTTTGTCAGTGGCAACACCCTGTTGTGTGAACAGGGCGACAAGTTGTCTGCGGCTTTGCTCCAGTTCGGTTTGCGTACAGTCTGCAATCAGCTGCAGCCGGGTTTTCGAAAGCTGAATCAAGCGGTAGTCACTGTTCAGTGGTAGTGCATTGGCAATTGCCCGACTGCACAGGTCGGCAAAGATAATCTGCATCTCACCGTGCTGGTCGGGCAGCGAAAGCTGGTCGTCGCGGCGACCTTCTATTCGGGAAATTGCCATCGAATGCTGACCACACGGGCAGGGCTCGGATTGCCTGACCAGTACATCATCCAGCCGGTAGCGTACGATAGGCTGGGTGCTGCGAGTGAAGTCGGTGATCAACGGCGTGAAGCGCTGCTCATCAAGCCATTGGGGCTCGATATGCACGAATTCTTCGTTCAAATGCAGTGTGCCATGAGAGCACGTGGCCGCCAGAAAACCTTCAGTTGCCTGATAGACCTCGCCGACCTCGCGGAACACCGTGTTCAGCAACTGGCGATCCTGCGCATCCAGGACTTCGGCGACGGAGATCACTTTCTTTACTTCGAGTTGGATCTGCCCGCCCAGAACGGCCAGGGCCAGGGCGCGCAGCACCTGTGCTGGCGCAACGATAATGGTCGGCGCCTGTGCTTGTAAGCGAGGCAACTGCTCAGTGAACGGCGCGAACAAGTCATAAAAGGCCAGGCTCAGCCAGCGATTGTCGACGCTGTGGTACAGGTTATTGTCCGCACGTAAAAACAGCGCGACTCGCTCACCCGCGAAAATACCGTCTGGCAGCATCTTGGCAAGCATCCCGCCCGCCCAGATCTGCTGTTCCTGCGGGCTCACGACGAAAACGCCGCGCTGCCCTGAGGTGCCCGAGGACAGCCCGACGCTAAAGCGGCCGATGCGTGGCGTGAAGTCGCGTTCGGCTTCGCCGCGCCTTGCGTAGGCCAGCAACTGATCACGTTGCAGACCTGCCGTGTTCATCTGGTCGAACTGCGTCATCATCAGCGCTTTGTCCATCAGCGGCCATTCGTTGAATGGCAGAGCGCTGTAAGCCCGAAAATAGGGACTTTTGGCCAGCACCCTATGGGCAAAGCGTTTCAGTTGCCTGTTCTGAAAATGCTCCAGTGCCTGGCGACTGGAAAAGCGCAGGCGACGCGCTCGCCAATAGTGCCAGAGCGTCATCACCGGGATCATAAATCGCCCTCGTGGCACAATCGGATATCCACATGGCCTCCTGCCCACAACAGGTTCAGACGGTTCAGCGTCTGGTAGTAGGCCTTGCTGTCGTCCATCAGCACGTTGGCAAGCACAGAAGGCCCGCGCAATTCTTGATAGCTCAGCGGCGACCATGCGGAATCACTGGCCAGCAATGTCCAGCCATCGTCGGTGAGAATAAATGCACCCAGGTGTCCGGCGGCATGACCTGGTAGCGGCACCAGAACAATCTGCCCGTCACTGCCCGGTAGTTCGTAGCCATTTGTAAACGGTGCCAGTTGCTCGGTCAGGCTGACCTGCTCAAAGCCCTCGACGAACTGCAACGCTGCCTCGAAACCTTCCGGAATCAGTCCCGGTACGAAGGCGCGCTTGAGCGCGGCGATGCCACGTAATGAGCGGGTTTTCTGCCAGCCTTCGCCCGAGCAGATAAAGTCGAGATGACTGAAGTCCCGAAGGCCGGCGATGTGATCGGCATGAAAGTGGGAAATGATCAGCGCCTGAATATCGTTGGCCGCGTAACCCGCATTACGCAGCTGATCCAGCAGCGTTTCACCCGCATCCAGGTATACCGGGGTAACCTGGCTGTAGATGCGGAACACACCCGACCGGGTATGCTCCTGAAAATGGTTGGCGTAGCCGGTATCCCATAACCAGCGGCGATCGCCAACCTCCAGCAGATACGCTCTGGACGGAAATTTGCAGACCCTCAGGCCCGCGCCTTGCAACGCCATACAACCGATATGCGTGCAGTAACCCACTTCAAAGGTGGTAATGCTAGCCATGGGGCTTCACCGCGTGAGACTTAAGCCACTCTCCCGTGAGCTGAACGCCTTCTTCCATCGAGTATCGCGGCCGGTAGCCCAGTTCTTCAATGGCTCGCGTCTGGCTCAGGGTCATATCGAAGTTCACCGCCGCCACGCTGTATCGAGTCAGCACGGGCTCCTTGCGCGTTATACAGGCCAGAAGCTCGAGTGCCGTCGCCAGCGAGTGCAGCAATCGGTAACGCACACGCTGCACACGATATCGAATGCCGAGTTGTTCGTGCAGTAACAACTGCAAGGTATCCACCAGTCGCATGGGCTGATGATTGGTGACGTTGTAGGCGGCACCTGAAGACAAAGAATTGTTATGGCTCGCCAGGTCCATGGCGTGCACAACGTTTAGTACAAACGTCAGGTCCAGTACCGCCTCACCACCACCGGGCAAACGCAGCACGCCGCGGTCGCGCTCTATCTGGCCCAGAATCCGGGGCAGAATCACCCGGTCATACGGGCCGAACAAGCCACGGGGCCGCAGGATAATAAACGTGGTCTGTGGATAAAGCGGTACCAGCGCCTGTATGGATTGTTCTGCCTGGTACTTGCTGCTGGCGTAGTGATTGGCGAATCGTCGGGCACGGTATTGCTCGTCAATACACTCATGGTCTTGAAAGTCGAAATAGATCGCAGGCGTGGATATGTGCACGAAGCGCGAAACGCCGCAGCGGCCAGCTGCCTCGGCCAGCTTTTCTGTGACGACTACATTGGCCTCATGAAACTCGGCCTCGCTACCCCAGGGAGAAGACTTTGCCGCGCAGTGCCAGACCACGTCACTGCCGAGCATCAATTGCTCGCATTGCTGTGCTGTAGCCCGGGTCAGATCCAGGGCGGTGAACGCCGCTCCTTGTTCTCGCAGCAGATTCCCCACTGCCGAGTCACGTCCGGTGGCATGTACCCTATGGCCTGCGTTCAATAGCCACTCTGCCGCATTGCGTCCGAGGCCACTGGTGGCGCCGGTCAGCAGAACCTTCATGGCAGCAGCACCATGCCCGCCAATGTCAAACCGGCAGCGGTACCGATCAGCATCACGGGTTTGCCGGGTGTAAAGCGGCCGGTGGTAAAAGCAGTATGCAGCGCCGTCGGAATCGATGCCGAGACCTGGTTACCGTGATAGCGATAAATATCCACCAGTACCTCAGGCCGTACTCCAAGCCTTTTTCGCATGTGCTCAAGCGAAAGATGGCTGGCCTGATGGGGGACCACGGTGGCGATCTCGGCAAGCGTCAATCCGCTCCTTTCCAACAGACGTGCGAGGTAGCCCTCGATCAACGCGGCAGCCTGACGAAACAGCTGCTTGCCCTTCATATGGAACAGAAAGTCACTGTCAGTCATGCCTGCACGTGGATTGCGGCGTGTACCGCCTGCTTGAATCTCGCACAGGTCGCTGCCCTGTGGATAAGTCTCGGACAGGCTGCTCAGAATGCCGCTGCTGCCGTCACCGCGTTCGACAATGGCGCAGGCTGCTCCGTCGCCGAGGATCAGCGAGCTTTCCTCGTCATCCCAGTCGATACCGCGCGAAACGAGATCTGCCGAGACGATCGCAATGCGCTTGTAGATCCCGGCATTGAGCAAGCCAGCAGCGACCTGTAGCGCTGTAATGAAGCCGACACAACTGCTGTTGATATCAAAGCCGGGCGTACCCGATGGCAGGTGGGCCGCTTTGAGAATCAATGCTGCCGTGCAGGGTAAGGCCTGCATGGGTACTGCCGAGGCCGAGATCAACAGATCAATCGAACCCGCCGGGATCTGCTCTCTTCTCAAGGCATCCTGAAGTGCTTGCGCTGCAAGTTCGGCCTGGCTGGCATCGAGTGTTGCGTGAAAACGGCAATGTACGCCGGAGCGCTTTTCGACATAACCCGCAGGCTTGTTCAATAACGTGTCCAGCGCAGACGAGTCCACTCGATTTGCGGGCACCGCTACGCCAGTCGCAATAATTTTCAGTGGCAGCAAGGCTGCGGGGGAGGAGGGCGCTGTCATTGGAGTCCTGGCTTCGCATCCATGTGGCAATTACCTGAATGACTGATTCAAATATAACGCTGGCTGACCATGGCATGGGTCGATGAACCGCGAACCCTCATGCTCGGCAAGGGTAGGGTGTCATCGGTTATCTTTTCGGGTTAAAGACGCATGCCTTTGAACGGGTTCCAGCCTTGCTCGCCTTTTACTTCTTTGAGGTAGTACGAATAATTGACGGTCAAGGCATACATCAGCGAGAAGGCCACATTCAAACCTCCCCCCAGCGCGTAAGGAACCTCGGTTCCCAAAAGCGTACATACCAGAAGGATCAAGGCGTTGGTCGCGAGCATTATGCCAATCAACGCAATGCCTTTTTTCCACAGGCCCAGCACGAAGAAATAAATGGGGCCAAAGAAATACGCGATGACGTTGAAATTGATCCGCATTTTCTTCCTGAAGCCAGGAAGTGATTTGAGGCCGGCCTTGAACCGCGGGTCGTTCGGCGCACCATACGTCTCGAAGAAATTGAAGCGCTCCTGCCACTTGGCGCTGTACGTGCCAGTGCTGCGCGTCTGATCTGCTGTGCTCATGGTGCTGCTCCTGATGTTCCATTGGGGTGACGTCTTTCTTCCGGGAAACCCTGTGTTCTGGCGTTTTTATGATCAGGTTGCTGAGTGTATGGAGTTTTCGGGTGGTGTACTACGCAACCACGTAACCTGGGCGCTAAATCGCCACAATTCTTCATCTGCTCAGTCTGATAGGCAGCCATTGACTGGAGTCGCTCGTTTTTCTGGTCAGGTTGCTGCCAGATTATCGGTTGTCGCGGCTGACCCGTCCCCATGACCGGACGTGCATCAATCATTTTTACGAAGCGCATCAGGTTCAATGCTCTGCTTCCATGGTACTGATCGTTGGTTCTTGATAGTTTTCATCTATCAAAATACCCGATTTTTTTAATAATGACTCTGCCGCTGCTCGCTCTTTTGCCATTTTTCTTAGTTCGGCGGGCACTAGAGTTTTCCAGTGTTCACGATCGTCGCTGTCTATAAAGCTTTTATAGAACTCAGTTTCCGACCTGAAGCTGAGGGTAAATAAATAAGAACCACGTTCCTGCTTGGAGTCAGGTGTATTTTCACGCTGAACACTAAAGGTAAGGTATACACCATCCTTATAAAAATACCAGTCGCTGAGCATCGGTGAAGACAGCCACTCTTCCTTGGAGAGGATTAAGGCTGGATCCTTCCAGGGCCCTGTAACAGCAGGCTTTTCAAGCACAGTGTCAAAGTCTTTAAATTTTCTAGCCTCGGATCCCGGTATTCTTGCTTCGTTGGGGTAAATGTAGCGCCTCCAGCCTGTTGCTTTCAGATTTCCGAGTTGCTGGTAAAAATAGTCGATGGCCTTGGTGTGTTCCGAGTTTGAGGGTACTCCACCTAATATAATTTTGGCATTAGTAATGTTACTGTCTTCAACCGTGCTGAATACAGCGCTGACAACATCGTCAAATATCAGAGGCTGCTGGCTTGACTCGATGACAGCCGTCGCCTTGCTTGAGCTTTGTAGAGGAATGTCAAAATCGTAAAAGCAAATTTTGTCATTACAGTCCCTGTCAAAATTCACAGTTGACGCTGAAAGCAAGGTTTCAACAGGCTCATCCAGTTTAAATTTTATCAGTAGCGGTTTCTGTTTCATATCAGGGTTTCCACAGGCTGTAAGAAACAAAAGTAGCGTCAAAAAAAATTTTTTATGCATGGTCGTGCCAGGACGATATTTCTATAATGGTGTTTTCCATATATTTTTTATTTATGTCCATAAGTGTGTGAAATTTGTCTGCGATTTTAGTGATAAACTTCATTCTTTCGGTAGGGTCGTACAGTTGACCTTCGGTCATTGTTACATTGAGCTTAGGATTATCTGACTCACAAGCAGTGCTAAAGGCAGCAAGCCGACGAGGCACGCCGAAATGACCCTCCAGTTTAGATTGACCGTATAAAAGAGTTTTGAATCCGAAGCTCTCATAGATTAAAGGTTGTAATATTTTCCTTTGCTCATGGTTTGCGATGGCTATTAAAGAGGCTAGCTGCTGTTGTCTTTGGGCGTCCCTGCCACGGATGGTTTCAATTTTAGCTATCAAGGAAAATCCCAGTCTCAGATAATCAGTGACTTTGAGATTGTCTATTTTCAGTAGCGCGTCTTCTGCCCAAGGCAGCTTTTTAAATGACGCTTTGAATTCTTCGTTGTACTTGTTGAAGTCGCGCTTTTCAATACATTCAGTGAATTGCTCTGGAAAATTTATATAAAACCAGTGCCAAACGAAGATGTCTTGGAATAGCCAGAAATTTCCTTTGCCTAAGTAATTTTTTGTTGCTTCAAACGCAGCCAATGATGGAAATGCATAGCGCCAGTTTGAAGTGCTGGAATAGTCTAGCGCACACATTACCTGCTTGCTCGCAAACGCCGCTAAACCGGTCCAGTAAAATCGCCCCTTCAATGCGGGCTTCCCGTTGAGCTCTTGTTCTAGATAAATTCTGGCGTAGTTGCCTGCAATGCGCGCGGCACGTGCACTAAAGTCGCTTATTAACTTATATTGTGCTGGTTTCAGGCAGGGTACGCGAGACTGTACACTCAATCGGCGAACGGCAACTTGCTGGCCGATCGACCATAGCGCTTTGCATCCAGGATTCAGGTCATTGATCGAGCAAGCATGAGGGTTAAAGTTAAAGTCATCTTTCATGATTTTTTACTCGGAGAGTATTCGTCCGACCCCGCGGGCACGATCAACTCGTCAGGTACCAGCGTAACCTTGCCATTACCAGGCTTGTCGCTAAAAATCCGTGGAATATTACCGTCTTGGTCGGTAAAAAATATTTTCTTGCCTTCGTCAGGAATATCAACCTCGACCGCGACATCCTCAAGCGGTACACCGTGAGTGGTCATGAGGCGATTTTGCTCGTCATACAGCCCTGCGGGTACTGCGATGGGAAGCTCCTTATTTGCATAGTCCATGCTTGCGGGACCGCTGAGGGTCTTTTTGGCACCTTTGATGTCTATTGTGCCTGGCGCATGCACCTCGATATTGCCGCGTATGATCCTGATATAAGCGCCGCCACTGGTGAGCAAAATTTCTTTCTGTGCAGACATTTCCACTAACTGTGCAAGAGAGGTGATTTTCATGCCCTGCTGCGCGGTCAATTCCATCGCATCACTCTGCGCCTGTAGCTCGATCTTGCCCTTGGCTGCAAACAGCTTCGCCCCGGCATTCTGGGCAAAGAGGCTGATGCTTTGCGCGACGCTGGCCAGCAGGGATTTGCCGCTGGCGATGCTGACGTCTTCGCCGGTGCTCAGGGTCAGGTGTTTGCCGCTGTGCAGGTGGGTGCTTTTCGGCGTGGCGGTGGCGATGTCGGCAGGGGAGGAGGCGATCAGCAGAGGTTGCTGGTAACCCGGCGTCTTGCCGCGTCCGCCGCTGCGGATTGCCCAGGCGGTGTCGCCGCCGTTGCGTTGGTGCTCGCCGGGGCCTTGGCTCGGGCTGCCGTCGTCACTGCCGTAGGTCACGTCGGCATCGCTGTTGAGCTGGGTCAGGCTGTCCAGGCCTTCCTGCATGGGCAGGGCGTTGTGCTGTTGCGCGGTGTCGGACAGGGTCTTGACGCGTTGCTCACTGTTTTTCAGTTGCTGCTGCGCTTCGCTGGCATCGATCTGTGCGCCCTGAGCACCGCTACGTTTCCAGGTGCTGAGGTACAAACCCTGCTGGGCGCGCAGTGCGCCGTAGGCATCGGTGCGCAATTCAAACCCGGTACCGCGCAGGCCTCCGCGATTGTTGCCGCGCTGGTCGATCAAATAACCGAGGTTGAGTTGGGTGTGGCCATGACTGCTGTGGATCTGGGTGCGGACCTGGCCGGTCGAGTCGTCCATCACCCAGTGGTTGAAACCACCGCCGCCGACTTCCTTGCTCTTGTAGCCTGCCATTAACCCGCTGGAGTGCCAGGCGGGTTTATGACCACCGTAGACTTGGCCCATGACCAGCGGCCGGTCGATGTCGTTGTCCAGAAAAGTGATGACCACTTCTTCACCAGCACGCGGCACGTGCACGCTGCCCCAGTCCGGGCCGCTGCTCGGTTGCATCATGCGCAGCCAGCAGGAACCCAGTTCGCCCTCTTGGGAAAGCCGGTCCCAGTGAAAGCGTACGCACACCCGGTTCAGGGTGTCGGTGAACACTTCATGGCCGCTGGGCGTGACGACCACGGCGGTCTGCGGGCCGGGATTATTCGGCTTGAAATGCTCCGACGGGCTGCGGAACGGCACGCTGTGTAACTGGCCTTCAAAGCGATTGAGGAAGAAGCCGTGGCTGCCGACGCCCAGCGTATCTGCCACTCCGGTCAGCGCTGATGGCTCAGGACGAACAGATCTGAACAGCGCCGCCATGCTCCCCGGCACTTCGCGACGTTCTTTGGCCAGTGGCAGGTTGCTCTCGGCGAAGATCTCGACTTCGATCAGCAAAAACTGACGCTCTTCAGCTGCTTTGCGTTCGTACAGCGGATGCTGGGTCAGCTCAAACCAGCGCCCGGCTTCCATCTGCCGCACGCCGCTTTGACCTTGCACGCGACGTGCCTGGGATTCACGCTGTTCAATCTGTACGCGGCTCAGCCATTCGCCGCGGTCCTGCTTCTGCCAGCCGTATTGGCCCTGATACTCGTAACGCTCCAGCGCCTGCGGGGCCGAAGCGGCCTGCAAGGCGGGCATCACGGTTTCGCGTGGCTGGCCGTGGGCCAGGTAATCGACACTGCGCCAATGCAGCTTTCCGCTCAATAGTTGCGAACCGCTGCTCCACTGGGTAATGCCGTCCTGTTTCTCGGTGGCGTTCTGAGTGTGAAAGCGAATGCTCTGGGGCGCCAACGCGGGGAGGGTATCGACGGTGTCAGTGAAGACAATGCAGTGCGTGTCAGCGGTATGTTCGACGTACCAGAAAAGACCTTCCTGTTCGCACCAGCGCTGCACGAAGTTGGCATCACTTTCATTGAACTGGGTGACGTAGGAGAGTGGGGCGTATTCGCGTCGCAGGTCCAGGCGATAATTGCCCTTGGCCTGTTCGTACAGTGAGAAAACGGCTTCAAGGATCGCTGGCAGGTTCTTGTCCTGCCAGATACGGCAGTCGAGGCGGTACTCGAGCAGGCTGAACCAGGGCGCGAAGACCAGCTGCCAGTCATGCAGACCGCCGTCATTACCCAGATAGCGCACGCTCTCGACCAGGCCATGACGCTGCGCGGGAGAACCGTCATCGCAGAGGATTGCCAGGCCGACCGGCTGGCCGATGAGTTTTTCAGGATCGTATTCGGTGTCCTGCACCACCACGTCGAGGGTGTAGCGGGGCACACGGCCGATGCGCTCGACCCCATGCATGCGCAGGGCCTGGAGCTGATGCTCGCCCAACGGCGTGGTGAGTTGCAGCAGGCGTCCGCTCTGGCTGAGGGCGGTACCGAATGTCAGATCCATGGTGTAGCTCCACTACCTGGAATGGCCTCGTATCCCTGATTTAACACGGATTGTCGTCCATGTGGTTTCTTTTAGATGGCTGTCTTTGCCTTTATCGTCATTATAAGCATCGAAACCGCCTGGATGAAGAAGTAGCATGCCACGGGCATGAGAAAGTCGTAATTGCCACGTGTCGCCAAGTATAAGAAAAATGCGCAAAAAGCAGCGATGAAAGATAATGCGCATGAGATAAAACACTGATATCGCAAAATGTGGTTTAGTGGGCTTTTGCCGTTTACCAGAAACGTCAGTATTTTGAACGGTGCATAGCAAGCTCCGTAGAGGGGCAATGCCAGGATTAGAGCAATTAGTATGTAGCCTATAAAGTCGGGCATTAAATTGTTCCATTTATTTTATTCTTTATTGCTGTATAGATAGCCAAGTCAGGGAAGCGGTTTCAGGCTGTCTACTACCTTATCCCAAAAAGCCAGAGCTTCTTCGTCTGACTTGAAATCACTGCCAGTTTCGTGTGTACCTAACTCAAGATCTATAAAAGGTCGTGTGTTTGATTCCAGAGTGCCTTTGTGTTCAATTTGAAATGTATAGAACCGTTTGCCATTAACGATCGCTGTGACAGCAACCTCTTCCACCTTGAGGTTTCCAACCATGCGCTCTCGCTTCCTAAGTGTCTGTGTCTTGCTCATCAACTCAGCGCCGCCGGGAATGAATTCATCTCCTTTGTTGCCGTTAAATCGCTCTAGCAGGCTATCTTCATGTTCAGCTATCTGCTGCGTTAATAAACTTACATATGTACCAGGGTGAGTTGAAATTTGTGCTCCCATGTAAATACCTTCCAATGCTTGCTCAGGATCAAGCTGGATGTAACCCGCTTCCAAAGCGAATCCGCCCGCAGGAGGAGCATCTTGAGGCGCCCTGAAGAATATAGATTCACTAATCACTCGGATTTTATTGATGGCTCCATCTAGACCTTTGACAGAAATCGCGTCAGCACCCATACGATATAATGTGTTTTTAGTCGTCAGAAGGTAAGCATTGAGCGTATAAAACTCTTTCAGTCTAGAGACTACTAAAATGCTGCCATTGCTGAGCGGAACCGTTCTTTCGTATTCGCTTGATGTCCCTTTTGCTATTCCTTTTTTAAGGTCATTAATGTAGCTTTCAACAGCTGATTTTATCTGGGATTTCCCGTTTTTTCCGATTAGTTCAACGTCTTCGTTGTATATCTTATAATCGGTTAGAACTTTAGAGTTTGCAGGAAGTTCTAGTTTGAATCTTCCAAAGTAATGCGCATCCCATTTTTTAGTGGTTATGTAATTTTTTTCGGTCTCTTGAGCCAAGGTTGGCTCGCTATGAGTAGTAATTAATATTGCCGAAAATACGCAGAATTTTATGAGTTTTAATAGGTTTTTCATGTGTTCTCGGTATTCTAAGTCTTAGCGGATTTTTAGAGTTTATTCGGATGGAAAGACTCAAGCAAATTGTTCCAAGCTGAGAGAAATTCTTCTTCAGTCAAACCGTCTTGTGATCGGTTTGGAAAACTAGGAGCGTTGTCAGGTAAATGATCGGAGGTGAACGAGTAAGTCGCGGTTATCCTGATTTCTGGTTTCTGAACGTCTTCCGGCATGCCGGGGTAGTACCACATACCGGTGATTTCAGTTAGGTACGTGCCATTCAGCTTTTGAGTTGTGCCTTCAATGATCTCTTCTCCGTTAAAATCGTGTATCACTCTACTGGAGTTTTTAAATTTTTTGATTCTATTGTCTGAGTCACTGAGCCATTTTAAGGCGCCAGGTAATTCCAAGTCAGGGATGCTGGGCGTCCGATCAGAAAGTGGAAGGTTAGGTTCGCCTTGGTAGGCGTCAATGTTGAATCCGATATTAAATCCCTTGATGTTAGTGTCTTCAAAAGAAACACTTACGGACTCACGTTCATTTTCGTTACCTTCAATACAGCCTTTGACAAAACAAAACCCGCTATTCCTATCATCTGATACATCAAAGCGTGACATTAAGAAAGCAATGCGAGATGGATCTTCTAAAGTGCGTTCTCCGCCTACCTCCAGCAGTATATTTTTTTTCCACACAAATCCTAGAGAGCTGTTTGAAATCTCGTTCATCGGTTTACCATAGACATCAACACCTGTCAGGCGTTTGTGATTATATGCAATGAGCCACGCAGTGTCCGATGGGCGTGATATCTCCGCTGGCTTTTCTATAGTTTTACGGCCTGTCTCATTATTCTTTATCGCCGCCAGTGAACTGTCGACTAATCGTTCTGCACGCGGTTTTATATAATCAAAGTATACCTTTATAGGAATGCCATTCTTGTTGAGTGCAACATCAGCGAGCTTCATGCTCTCTGGTATCTCAACACTGTAGCGAGCGATGGCCGCGGAATATGTTTTGGTACTTTTGGCGGTTGGCATTTTTGCGGGTTCCTCTTTGTAAAATAGCATAAAAATAATTGATAAGCTGATGGCAAAGCCGAGTGCTATGATTGCATAGTTCTTTTTAAGTTGCGCGGTCAACATAGATTTTTTGCTCTTTTAGCTATATTTATTATAGAGTGTACGGTTACTGCTCTGACTGTTTGGTTATCATATGATGTGCCGTGGGCGAAACCTTTAAGCATTGCAGAAAACTTTACGTGAGCAGTAGGCGCTTGTCCGGACAGTGTTGGCACCGTTCCATCGCCGCCCTCATCTTGCTTGCCCATGTGGGCACGGTAAGCATCCCCAGCATAATCTGCGCCGATTACGCCTTGCCCATTAAACGTGCTATAGGCTATTTTCCCTGCAGTTTCAAGATTTCTCACGACTAAGCTATTACTGCCAGTATCAGAATTTAATTCTAGACTTGGAGTCTGCTGTTGATTCAGTTTTGATGACCAAATCATGGCGTTATTTTTTAATGGAGTAATTATCCAGGTTATTTTATTCCAGGCTGGTTGTTTTTTATCTGCTCCAAAATGCACATAAGTTGGGTTGAAGTAGTAGTTTTCGAGTTCCGCATGGAACTCTTTTGCTGTCACAAGATCCGTAATATATTGTTTCCAAGTGCTCTCTAGGTTTTTGTTTCCAGGGTCTATAAGATAAGGATTCATTAGGCGCCACCACTTGTTAGGGATAGCATATATCTCGTTATAAGGATCGTTGTTCTTTGGTAATTGCATTAGTAAATCACCAGTATTATTTTCCCACCGTGCTGATAGCCAATTGTTACCATATAAATGATTAGGCAAAAGCTGTAGCGGTCCTGGAGACGCAAATATTGGGGTCACTTCTACAGCGTTTGCACCGATCGCCAAGCGGCCTGCGATATCTTCCCATCCCGCACGCACTCTGTAATAAGCCGTTCCTGCGCCAATAGCAGGTTGAACACCATGTACAATACCCATAATATTATGTGGGTTTTTTTTTGCACACATTCTTGCTACTAACCCACCCATTGAATGAGTCACTATGATTACTTTTTCACATGTATATTTAAGGCGAGTCTTGCAGTCGTTCAATACGAAATTTATATAGCTCTCAAGATTCTTTGCGGAGTCTTCGTTGCTTTTTAACCAGTTATAGCCGCAAGCGTAAACTGGATAACTCCATCCAGAAACAGTCTTTAGATCTTCATCACTGATTTTCTCATAGCCTGAGAATTTCTCTACATCATCTTGGTTTCCAGTAAGGCCGCTCTTAAAGTTCTCATTCATCTTGCCTTGACTATAAATATTTCTGAAATTTTTCTCTAGAAAATTTAAAAAGCTTCCATAGCCTTGGTCGCCCAATATTACAGTGCCCCACCCTCGAGCTTTCATTTCGGACATTGGAAGAATGCAATCTTCTTGTTTAAGAACAATGAGTGAGTCCTCCCCGGTTTTTGAGGGAACTTTAGTACTGGCAGGATCTAAAAGTTTTTTTCTATCTTTGGCAGAAAGAGTATTGAAACCGCTAAAGTTAACAAAACCTAACCACGGCATGCTATCAGGGAACCAGCACCATTTACCATCCAGCTTTGTGATTAGATTTTTATTGCTACCTGTAGCTAGTAATGGTGTTCCCATTATTCCAGGTACGAAGATCACGGGTATTGCTTGTCTTGGACTGATATAAAGTAGGTTGTCTTCACAGCCAACCTTTTCCAAAGGCACAGTTGCGTGCTCGCGGCCATCAGGTCCTATCTCGGTCGTGAGAACAACTCTATTATCAACCATGCGTCTTCTCCAATTACTCAACGATTTTGAATAGGTACTTACCTATTAAGTCGCTTTTTTGCTGTTGGGCACGACCTTCGGTATCCGTTATACCGCTTATTACGGTGCCGTCATCGCGATGTATTTCATATTTGACGTTACGCGCTACATCACCATTTTGATAATTTACGACGATCCTTTTTTCAAAATTCGTCTTGGGCATTGCGTTATAGCTGTGCGACAGACTGGTCGGCCCGCTAAACGTCTTCTTCGCCCCTTTCACATCAATCGTCCCCGGCGCATGGATCTCGATATTCCCGTCCTTGATACGGATGTAACCGCCACCGCTGGTGAGCAGGATGCCTTCCTGTGCAGCGATTTCTATTCCGGCAGCGGTCGAAGTAATCTTCATCCCTTGCTGCGCGGTCAGCTCCATCGCATCACTCTGCGCCTGTAGCTCGATCTTGCCCTTGGCTGCAAACAGCTTCGCCCCGGCGTTCTGCGCGAACAGGCTGATGCTTTGCGCAACGCTGGCCAGCAGGGATTTGCCGCTGGCGATGCTGACGTCTTCACCGGTGCTCAGGGTCAGGTGCTTGCCACTGTGCACGTGGGTGCTTTTCGGCGTGGCGGTGGCGATGTCGGCAGGGGAGGAGGCGATCAGCAATGGCTGCTGGTAGCCCGGTGTTTTGCCGCGTCCGCCGCTGCGGATTGCCCAGGCGGTGTCGCCGCCGTTGCGTTGTTGCTCGCCTGGCCCTTGGCTCGGGGCGCCGTCGTCGCTGCCGTAAGTCACGTCGGCATCGCTGTTGAGCTGGGTCAGGCTGTCCAGGCCTTCCTGCATGGGCAGGGCGTTGTGCTGTTGCGCGGTGTCGGACAAGGTCTTGACGCGCTGTTCGCTGTTTTTCAGTTGCTGCTGCGCTTCGCTGGCATCGATCTGTGCGCCCTGTGCGCCGCTGCGTTTCCAGGTGCTGAGGTACAAACCCTGCTGGGCGCGCAAAGCACCGTAAGCATCGGTGCGCAATTCAAACCCGGTACCGCGCAGGCCTCCGCGATTGTTGCCGCGCTGGTCGATCAGGTAACCGAGGTTTAGCTGGGTGTGGCCGTGACTGCTGTGGATCTGGGTACGGACCTGGCCGGTCGAGTCGTCCATCACCCAGTGGTTGAAACCTCCGCCGCCGACTTCCTTGCTCTTGTAGCCGGCCATCAAGCCGCTGGAGTGCCATGCGGGTTTGTGGCCGCCGTAGACTTGCCCCATCACCAGTGGCCGATCAATGTCATTGTCCAGAAAAGTGATGACCACTTCTTCACCGGCACGCGGCACATGCACACTGCCCCAGTCCGGACCACTGCTCGGTTGCATCATGCGCAGCCAGCAGGAGCCTAACTCGCCATCCTGAGACAGGCGGTCCCAGTGAAAGCGTACGCAAATCCGGTTCAAGGTGTCGGTAAACACTTCATGGCCGCTGGGTGTGACGACCACGGCGGTCTGTTGGCCGAGGCTCTTGGGTTTGAAATGCTCCGACGGGCTGCGGAACGGCACGCTGTGCAACTGGCCTTCAAAGCGATTGAGGAAGAAGCCGTGGCTGCCCACGCCCAGTGAATCGGCCACACCGGTAAGCGCTGATGGCTCAGGACGAACAGATCTGAACAGCGCCGCCAAGCTCCCCGGCACTTCGCGTCTCTCCTTGGCCAGCGGCAGGTTGCTCTCGGCGAACATTTCGACTTCGATCAGCAAAAACTGGCGCTCTTCAGCCGCCTTGCGTTCGTACAGCGGATGCTGGGTCAGCTCGAACCAGCGTCCGGCTTCCATCTGCCGCACGCCGCTTTGACCTTGCACGCGACGTGCCTGCGATTCACGCTGCTCGATCTGTACGCGGCTCAGCCATTCGCCCCGGTCCTGCTTCTGCCAGCCGTATTGGCCCTGATACTCGTAACGTTCCAGCGCCTGTGGCGCCGAAGCCGCCTGCAAAGCAGGCATCACGGTTTCGCGTGGCTGGTCGTGGGCCAGGTAATCGACACTGCGCCAATGCAGCTTGCCGCTGAGCAACTGCGAGCCACTGCTCCACTGGGTAATGCCGTCCTGTTTCTCGGTGGCGTTCTGGGTGTGAAAGCGAATGCTCTGCGGGGCCAGCGCGGGGAGGGTGTCCACTGTGTCGGTAAAAACGATGCAATGTTTGTCAGCGGTATGTTCGACGTACCAGAAAAGACCTTCCTGTTCGCACCAGCGCTGCACGAAGTTGGCATCACTTTCATTGAACTGGGTGACGTAGGACAGCGGGGCGTATTCGCGTCGCAGGTCCAGACGGTAATTGCCCTTGGCCTGTTCGTACAGTGAGAAAACGGCTTCAAGTATCGCCGGCAGGTTCTTGTCCTGCCAGATACGGCAATCCAGGCGGTATTCGAGCAGGCTGAACCAGGGCGCGAAGACCAGTTGCCAGTCATGCAGACCACCGTCATTACCCAGATAGCGCACGCTCTCGACCAGGCCATGACGCTGCGCGGGAGAACCGTCATCGCAGAGGATGGCCAGGCTGACGGGTTGGCCGATGAGTTTTTCAGGATCGTATTCGGTGTCCTGCACCACCACGTCGAGGGTGTAGCGGGGCACACGGCCGATGCGCTCGACCCCGTGTACGCGCAGGGCCTGGAGCTGATGCTCGCCCAGCGGGGTGGTGAGTTGCAGCAGGCGTCCGCTCTGGCTGAGGGCGGTACCGAATGTCAGATCCATGGTGTAGCTCCTTAACTCTGGATATCCGCGTAACTCTGATGCGGTCTGGACAAACGCTTCATGCTCGCATTATCTTGGGCTGTCCCATGGCATAATGGGAAATGTAGTATTTTCCCATTATGCAAGACAAGGCAGGAATAGATTAGTCAAGGCAGAGGTTTTAGACTGTCGACTACTTGATCCCAAAACTTCAACGCCTCTTCGTCAGTTTTAAAGTCACTACCTTTGTCATGTGTGCCTAGCTCAAGTGCAATATAGGGGCGCGTATTAGATTCTATGGTGCCTGCATACTCTATTTGGAAAGCATAAAACTGTTTGCCATCTGTGCGTGCACTAACTGCTACTTCTTCAGTTTTAATGTTATTTACTACGCGCTCCCGCTTTCTTAATGTTTTAACTGCTCCAGAGTTAACAAGTTCTCCGATTGCCTCATCATATTGGCGCTGTTCAAATCTTTTTATCAAACTGTCCTCTTGGGTGAGGATGCTTTTGGTCAGCAGGCTAACGTAGGTACCAGGGTGTCCGGCGATTTGCGCTCCCATATAAATGGTTTCAAAAAACTTATCATTATCGAGCATTGTGTAGCCGGCTTCGATTGCAAAACCACCTCGAGGGGGAGCCTCTTGAGGAGGGCGAAAGTAGATTGCATTACTTAACATGCGCATTTTTTCGATTCCTCCCTCTAATCCTTCTTCAGATATATTATTTGCCATCATGTGGTAAAGAGTGTTTTTTGAAGTTAGTAGATATACGTTGAAGGTGCGAAATTTATTAAGGCGTGAAATTATAAGCACGCTGCCATTATCTAGCGGGACAGTTTTTTCGTAAAAAGTTGGTGTTCCAATCGCTCTTCCTTTTTTCAACTCCTCCACTTTCTGGTCGACAGAGTTTCTTATCTGTGACTTTCCGTTTTTACTAATCAGCTCTAAATTTTCGTTGAATAGCTTATAGTCTGCAGAGACTTCTGAACCACGCGGTAGTGAAATTTCAAATCTACCGAAGTAGTGAGTGTTCCAACTATTATCGTTCATTTTGCCACCTTCAGTAGTACTGGCTAATGCGCTAGAGTTATTGAATAGTCCTAGCGCAAACATGCAGAGTAAGAATCTATTTGTCATGTACAATTGTTTATCCTCGCGCAATGTTTTTTAGCTAATTCTGGATGATAGCCTCACCAAACTATAGAGCGTTGCAAAAAGTGTTCTGCCGCTTTTATCGGTGTAAGCGTCTTGATGCCCATAGCCTTTTGAGTTATTGAACGGACCTGTTTTGCAATATTGGTTAAGCCCGTCACTGTTTTGCCCATGAGCGAAAGCCGCTTTTACTTCTTTTTTGCCGCGTGGAGCTGAGGATGAAAATGCAGGAACTGTACCATCTCCAGGATAGAATTTAGGCCCGATTTCCAGCGAATACATGCCATTGAGCTGCACTTGGGCATCTAGGTTATCCCCTGTAAGTTCCGCCGACTCTACATTGAGCCCTGCCAGGTTTTTTGCAGCCCATTCGATAGTGCCCCATGTATAGAGATCCGGGGATTTTGATTCAGCCGAGTAATGCACATACGTTTCAGGGTAATAGCCTTCCTCAATTTGAGTGTGAAAATTCTTTACGCTATCAATAACTTCGTAGAATAGATCACGTAAAGATGCTTGCTTTGAATCTACACCGCTCAACTTTGTGATACCTGTCTTCCCCTTTGATACAAGGCCCGCAGGGTCAAATAGTTTATCGTTGTTTTTCGGGATCAAACCCCACCATTGATCGGACTTATAGATCTCCTCATAGGGGCAAGCTTTAGGAAGGTTAAGCATCTTTTTTGCGGTTTTCTGGTCCCTGACAAATAGCCAAGGTTGCGCGTTGTTATAGTCTCGTGTGGGCAACAATTCTAAGGGGCCTCTTGCAAAAGCCATTACTGCTACCCCATCTGCAGCGTCGCGCCCAAGGATCTTCTTTTCTGCCAATGCTTCGAACCCCGCTCGCACCCTTTTATAACTTGCTGGCGCGCCTGTTGCAGGCATTGCTCCATGAACGACGCCGTACAGTTCACTGAAGGCATGACACTTAACCATGGCTCTTGCGACAAGGCCGCCCATAGAGTGGGTGACAATTAGTACTTTCTCAGCTTTTCCTTTATAGTGGGGCAACACTGTATCTTTAATGTAGTCAATAACGTACTTCGCTGAGTCATGATTTGACTGCAACCAGTTATAGCCTGCTGCCCATACCTCGTACTGAGTATCTGCTGCTTTTTCCAGGCCGCTGGCAGCGGCTAGCGATGAGAGGCTTGGATTTTCCTCCCAATCTCCCCAGTCTGCAGGCTTCTGATCGATGCGAGCCTTCCAGTCACCTTGTGGATCACCTGATAGCATGATGTTATTCATCTGGCTTTGCATTTCGCCCATTATCGGATGATAAGCCGAGCGCATAATCGAGCCCCATTTTCTAACGCGTAATTCTTGTTCGGATAAGCCGCAACCGCCATCTTCGACTTCTCCGTCTTCATATACGCCTACAGCTCCAGGTGTTGAGTCAAGTTCAGCCTGCCTTTGTTTGGCAGATTTGAACCAGCTTCCTAGCAGCACTCCTACCGTCTTGACTACTGGAAGAACGCCATCAATATTCGGCGCTACCCACACTCTTTTTTTGGTCCTCATATTCATCAGATTGGTACCCATGATCCCGGGTATGAAAATTATGGGAACCACTTTCCCGCTTTTACACGGAACAGACTTTTCCACTGGGTCGTTTGACCGTGACATGGTCGTAGTGGCCATTAGCTCGCCGTCTGCATCATGTTCCTGAGCCAGATGGAGCGTATTGTCAGTTGAGTGTGAGCTGTTATTGCCCATGGGTGGCCTCCATGCATTGGTTTGTCTGGGCGACGAAGAAAGAGGAATCAGGCATTACGCTTCTCCCAGCACTTTGATTTTTACAAATTCTGCAATCTGACTTTGCTGAAGCGGTATCTTCCCAGCGGCATCAGAAACGTACTGCATGACACTCCCATCCGCGCGGGTCACTTCAACTTTCATACCAGCAGCAGGTTCTCCAGTGCTCTGTTTGCGAACCACATAAGGGTCCGCGAAGTCGGTCTTGGGCATCTCGTTATAGCTGTGCGACAGACTGGTCGGCCCGCTAAACGTCTTTTTCGCTCCTTTTACATCAATAGTCCCCGGCGCATGAATCTCGATATTGCCGTCCTTGATGCGGATGTAGCCGCCACCGCTGGTGAGCAGGATGCCTTCCTGTGCGGCGATCTCTATTCCGGCGGCGGTTGAGGTAATCATCACCTTCTGCTGCGCCGTCAACTCCATCGCATCACTTTGCGCCTGTAGCTCGATCTTGCCCTTGGCAGCAAACAGCTTGGCTCCGGCGTTCTGCGCAAACAGGCTGATGCTTTGCGCGACGCTGGCCAGCAGGGATTTGCCGCTGGCGATGCTGACGTCTTCGCCGGTACTCAGGGTCAGGTGTTTGCCGCTGTGCAGGTGTGTGCTTTTTGGGGTCGCAGTGGCGATATCGGCAGGGGAGGAGGCGATCAGCAATGGCTGCTGGTAACCCGGTGTCTTGCCACGTCCACCGCTGCGGATCGCCCAAGCGGTGTCGCCGCCGTTGCGTTGCTGCTCGCCGGGGCCTTGGCTCGGGGCGCCGTCGTCACTGCCGTAAGTCACGTCGGCATCGCTGTTGAGCTGGGTCAGGCTGTCCAGGCCTTCCTGCATGGGCAGGGCATTGTGCTGTTGCGCGGTGTCGGACAAGGTCTTGACGCGCTGTTCGCTGTTTTTCAGTTGCTGCTGCGCTTCGCTGGCATCGATCTGTGCGCCCTGTGCGCCGCTGCGTTTCCAGGTGCTGAGGTACAAACCCTGCTGGGCGCGCAAAGCACCGTAAGCATCGGTGCGCAGTTCAAACCCGGTACCGCGCAGGCCGCCACGGTTGTTGCCGCGCTGGTCGATCAGGTAACCGAGGTTTAGCTGGGTGTGGCCGTGACTGCTGTGGATCTGGGTACGGACCTGGCCGGTCGAGTCGTCCATCACCCAGTGGTTGAAACCTCCGCCGCCGACTTCCTTGCTCTTGTAGCCGGCCATCAAGCCGCTGGAGTGCCATGCGGGTTTGTGGCCGCCGTAGACTTGCCCCATCACCAGTGGCCGGTCGATGTCGTTATCCAGGAAGGTGATAACCACCTCTTCACCGGCACGCGGCACATGTACGCTGCCCCAGTCCGGTCCGCTGCTCGGTTGCATCATGCGCAGCCAGCAGGAACCTAACTCGCCATCCTGAGACAGGCGGTCCCAGTGAAAGCGTACGCAAATCCGGTTCAAGGTGTCGGTAAACACTTCATGGCCGCTGGGTGTGACGACCACGGCGGTCTGTTGGCCGAGGCTCTTGGGTTTGAAATGCTCCGACGGGCTGCGGAACGGCACGCTGTGCAACTGGCCTTCAAAGCGATTGAGGAAGAAGCCGTGGCTGCCGACGCCCAGCGTATCTGCCACACCGGTAAGGGGTGATGGCTCAGGACGAACAGATCTGAACAGCGCTGCCAGACTACCCGGCACTTCGCGTCTCTCCTTGGCCAGCGGCAAATTGCTCTCGGCGAATATTTCGACTTCGATCAGCAAAAACTGTCGCTCTTCAGCCGCCTTGCGTTCGTACAGCGGATGCTGGGTCAGCTCAAACCAGCGTCCGGCTTCCATCTGCCGCACGCCGCTTTGACCTTGCACACGACGTGCCTGCGATTCACGCTGCTCGATCTGTACGCGGCTCAGCCATTCGCCCCGGTCCTGCTTCTGCCAGCCGTATTGGCCCTGATACTCGTAACGTTCCAGCGCCTGTGGCGCCGAAGCCGCCTGCAAAGCAGGCATCACGGTTTCGCGTGGCTGGCCGTGGGCCAGGTAATCGACACTGCGCCAATGCAGCTTGCCGCTGAGCAACTGCGAGCCACTGCTCCACTGGGTAATGCCGTCCTGTTTCTCGGTGGCGTTCTGGGTGTGAAAGCGAATGCTCTGCGGGGCCAGCGCGGGGAGGGTGTCCACTGTGTCGGTAAAAACGATGCAATGTTTGTCAGCGGTATGTTCGACGTACCAGAAAAGACCTTCCTGTTCGCACCAGCGCTGCACGAAGTTGGCATCACTTTCATTGAACTGGGTGACGTAGGACAGCGGGGCGTATTCGCGTCGCAGGTCCAGACGGTAATTGCCCTTGGCCTGTTCGTACAGTGAGAAAACGGCTTCAAGTATCGCCGGCAGGTTCTTGTCCTGCCAGATACGGCAATCCAGGCGGTATTCGAGCAGGCTGAACCAGGGCGCGAAGACCAGTTGCCAGTCATGCAGACCACCGTCATTACCCAGATAGCGCACGCTCTCGACCAGGCCATGACGCTGCGCGGGAGAACCGTCATCGCAGAGGATGGCCAGGCTGACGGGTTGGCCGATGAGTTTTTCAGGATCGTATTCGGTGTCCTGCACCACCACGTCGAGGGTGTAGCGGGGCACACGGCCGATGCGCTCGACCCCGTGTACGCGCAGGGCCTGGAGCTGATGCTCGCCCAGCGGGGTGGTGAGTTGCAGCAGGCGTCCGCTCTGGCTGAGGGCGGTACCGAATGTCAGATCCATGGTGTAACTCCTTTACTGCTTGAATCGGTTTGCGACGTATCTTCGGTTTAACCCGCTTCTACGGGAGGTTTGGCATCTTTATAGTTTTCATCGATCTTGATGCCCATTTTTTTCAGCTGCGCCTCTGTCTTTTGCCGCTCTTTCCCCATTCGGGTTAATTCGGCAGGCAGAAGTTCTCTCCAGCGTGCGTGATCTTCGGCTCTCACGAATTCAGCGTAGAACTCACTTTCTGATTTGAACGTCCATGTAAACAAGTAAGATCCACGGTTTTGCGGGTCGTCTTTGCTGTTCTCGCGCTGTACCATCAGATCAAGATACTCGTGACCGCTGTAGAACATCCACGTATTGATCATAGGCAATGAGACCCATACCTGCTTCGTAAGCTTGAGATTCGGGTCCATCCAGGGGCCTGTACCAACATTTTTACCTAGCACTTCATTTATGTTGGTAAATTTGCCGGCTTCTGTACCGGGTATTCTCGCTTCATTAGGGAAAATGTAACGCTGCCATCCCGCAGCGTTTAGATTCTGTACTTGTTGATAAAAGTACGCCATTGCGTCTTCATGTTTCGCATTGGTTGACACTCCTGCTACATACACGTCTATATCTGTAATAAGCCCCAATGGATTGGTGACGATAGTGGTTGAACTAACGTTCTCAATCGCTAATATGGTGGATGCTGAGCGTACCTTTACAGTGATCAGTTCAGAGGATTTTGACGGCACTATAAATTGGTAGAGGCACATCGTATCATCGCAGTCTTTTCGCAGTTTTACAGATGTTGAAGCCAAGACAGTATCAATTGACACTCCAAGAGAGAGTTCGATCTCACGATTTTTTGTATTCATATCCGAAGCCTCACAACCGGTCAGCAGTATGAAAGCCGCTATCATATATTTAAGTAGTGCGTTCATTCCACGTCCCTATCGTCATAATTGCCTTTTCCATCTCAACATTTTTTCTTTGCATTCTCCGATGATACGTAGAGGCAATTGTTGTAATAAAGATCATTCTGTCCTCGGCGTCGTACAGCTCGCCATCGGACATGATGACATCCTGCTCCGGGTCGCCTGTATCGCATTCAACACTCAGGGACGCCAGTCGGCGCGGAACATCCCCGTACCCCTCAACCCACGTTTGCATGTACAACAGTGCCCTGAAGCTTTTATCCTCGTATATCAACGGTTGCAGTATCATCAGTTGTTCATGTTTGGCAATTGCCAGGAGGGACTGAAATTTATATTTTTCACGCAGTGTGCCTGCCGGCTCCTTCTCAATGGCCGATATCAACTTGAAGCCGCTTTCCAGATAATCAGTCACCTTCAGGTTGTTTATCCTTGGCAGCGCATCATCAATCCATGGCAGTTGCGCAAAGCTTTGCTTGAATCGTGGGTCATACGTACTGAAGTCCCGAGTTTTTATGCACTCATTGAACTGCTGCGGGTAATTAATATAAAACCAGTGCCAGACGAAGATGTCCTGGAATAGCCAGAAGTTTCCCTTGCCCAAAAATATCTTGGTAATCTCCAAGGGCGGTACGGCGGGCGGCAAATAGCGCATTTTTGTGTTGCTGGAGTAATCCAGTGCACACATGACCTGTTTGCTTGCAAACGCCGCTAGCCCTGTCCAGTAAAACCGTCCTTTTTGTTCGGGCTGGCCGTTGTGCTCTTGCTCCAGGTAAATACGTGCGTAATTGCCTGCGATCCGCGCAGCCCGCGTACTGAAGTCTTTGAGCAGTTCATACCTGGCCGGTTGCTTGTATTCGGCGCGGGTCTTCACGCACAAGCGCCTGACAGCCACTTGCTGGCCAAGTGTCCACATTTCGACACAACCCGGATTCAGATCATTGATCGAGCAGGATTTTGGATTGAAATCGAAATTCTCCTTCATGAGTCTTTGCTCTGTCCGTCGTGTTCAAGCCCGCGGTGTTCGGCTACCTCATCGCCAGCTTGCGCTATCGTCTTGCCGGTACTCAGCAACCAGGCTTGAGTCTGAGTGGAGGCGTGTCTGTCAAATATCAGCACCGATCCCTGCCTCGCCCTGCCTACGTGAAAAGCAAGTGCCAGCGACGTCAGCTGAGTCGCGCTCCTTCCTCGCTCGCCTGCCAGCAATGCCTGCCCAGTGACATGCTCCGATACCACCAGGTTCGGCAGTTGGGTACTTGCGTAATGAGAGAGCTGCTCTAGACGTCTGTCATGAAGATGACCGTCGATGACGAGTGCCTGGATGTCGTTCGGTTGAATACCCCTCTGCTCGCAAAGGGCCTCTGCCAGCTGTTGCAGATCGGCGCTGCTTTGCCTTGGCTGCGATGCACGCGGAGAGTGTTCGCGAGTCATGGCTGGATAGAGTTGCCAGGTATTTTCCTCGTCGGGGTTGGCGTGGTCTACGCGCTGCAGGTGCACGATCGAGATGCTTTCACCGACCATGGCGTCGCTGGATAGAGCGCCAGCCCGGTCTTTTGTCGCCCAGGTGTCTATGCTGACGCACAGCAGAGTAGAAGCTTCGGTATCGTTTTGAAGCGCCCAGGGCAACCATTCATCAAAGTTCAGCGAAGGGGTGTCGAAACCCTCGCCGGGCAGGTAATCAAACGGCCAGATCGGCAACGCATGGTTCTCCCATGCTGATGGGGCGATGCCCGACGGCGCAAACAGTACTACCTTCGTGTTTTCCCAATCGACGCTGGCTGCGAAATCAGCCCATTGTGCGAGCATGGCCTCAAGCAGTTGAAGCGTACGTGGCAACGTATCGATTTCCGGTTTGTGCTGGGGCAGACGAATGCGGCGCAGGTTATAACGGTGGCCCGACGGACTGACCAGCCTGGGGTCGTGTTCAAAATCGCCGTTAACGGCTCCAAGCCATGCGCCTGAAGCCGCTTGAGCAGGTTCGAGATTCGGCAGCCACAGCCAGGCGTTGTCTATTTTGACGCGTGTGAGGTCATAGTCTGCCGGCGGACGTGCCGGAGTTGCCTGACGTTGTTCCTGTTCGCGTCGCTCACCAATGACATCCCATAAAGAGCGATGACCTTGGCCGTAGGGCTTCAACATGCTGTCGTCCTTAAAATATGCCACAGTCACTGTTGGTGGCGATCAGACTGGAGCCACACGCAGTCTTGTCGCCATGGCGGGCAACCGGCCGGCCATCTACCAACGTTGACGTGTCACCTGTCGCGATTGCACAGACCCCATGCGGGCACATGACTTTATCGCCGACTCTGGCCACCAGTCGACCATTGACCAGAGTGGTCGGAGATCCTTCGACAACAACCCCGGCCTTGTCGGTCGGGTCGTTCAGCAAAATGATCGGACGCATGTTGAAACTCCTTTTGGTGGCTATCACAGCCTTTTAGTCGCGCTGTTGCAGGGTGCCCAGAACATCGCGGATTCCATCGACGACGCTACCATCCTTGATCACATCGCTCAGCCAGCTTTCCAGCGGCATATTTCCCCATTTGATTGCGCGCTCTACCAGGTAGGGCACCGGGCTGTGGGGTTCTGTCTGTTTGAAGAATTGTGCGACGCCTTGCAACAAGGCAAACGCTTCGTCACGGGTCAGTGGCACGGTGCGCATAGGGGCGTTGGCTGCAGGAATGTCGTCGCGTGCCGCTGGTCGTTCTTTGACGGGCTCATCTGCAACGTCTTCTTTTGACTGGCTTGCCGGTGTCACGAGTTCGACACCGCGCTCCTTGAGCAGTCGCTCAACAAGCTGTCGAGCGTGAGTGAGTACATCGTTGAGGGCAAGAAAACTGGGTATATCGCGTTCGAAGACGCTATCGATGGTTGACTGCAGCTGTTTGCATGCAACCAGGCATTCACTCATTTCCGCGTATTTGCGGTTCAGGTGATCGGTGTCGGTGAGTACTACCGAGCGCTGGAACAATTCAGCGTTGATCTTGCCTTCTTCGAGAGCCTGGTTCATTGCCGACGAGTTCTGTCGAGCCAGGTTTTCAACTTGTCGAGATTCATCATATTTGAACAGGCTGTAGCCCTGTCCCTGGGTAATCGGTAACGTACGGACCACTTCGGCCAAGGTTGTATTCAACCACCCCAAGCGAGCAGAACGCTCTTCGGTGCCGTCTTCCAGAGAAGGGAACAGGGTGTCCCAGAAATCTTCCAGCATGGCTTGAGCCACTGCCAGCGCGAAACGGATACCGCGGAAATGATATTTGTGCGCCAGACCTTCACCTAGCCATGCGACCAGCATCAAGTCTTTGCTCTGTTCTGCAATCCCGGCGCTGGCCAGTTGCACAACCTGTTCCCAGTCGGCCTGTTTCAGATCGGTTTGCCAGTCGCCCTGAGTCAGATAGTCGACATCGGCGCGGCGTGCCTCCTTGATCTGATCGAACAGGCTGGAAAAACTCAGGTCTTCGCCCGCGCCACCCTGAATGGGTGTACGCAATGTGGCCAGCGAAAGGTCTTCGAGGATGTCAGACATGGACGGCTCTGCATTCAAAGGTGAAAAGAGAAGGCCACCGCGCCCTTGCAGGCGCGGGACCCTCGATTGAGCGGCCGAACAACTTCAGTCGCCCGAGGCCTTACTCAGGAGTAGACCTTGTTCAACGAGCGGTCCCAGCCGCCTGCAACTTTACCGCCGCCTGCGCCATCGGAACGCTTCTGCTGGGTGTAGGCGATCTTGATGCGGGAGAAGTTGAACTTGATCTCTTCCAATGGCAGATCGCTCTCCGCCTTGGTTTCGCCAGCCACAGGCATGTTGCCCAGGAAGGTGACAGAAGAGATGACCACTTCTTCCAGTGTGATGGTCATGTAGGTCAGCTTGTCGCCGCCGGCACGGTTAAGGTTGAGGACAACTTCCTTGATGTGCTGGCCTTTGCAGCATGACTCGAAGGCTTTGGGAGAAGCCTTGTCGACATACTTGATAACCGTGAAGTCGCTCAGGTTAACGCGCTCGGAAGATGCGCCCCCAGACGAACTGGCAGTCGCCGAAGTCGCCTGTGTAGCGCCGTGCGTGTAGCTCAGGATTTCGATCCAGTCCTTGAACTTGTCGTCCAGACTTTCACCCGGGATACCGTCAATTTTGAGGAATGCGTCAAATGCCATTTTTCATTTCTCCTTAAAAGGGCTTTCATTGATCCACAAGTTGGATCGCCCTGTGTTTGACCCTGCCACATAATGGCTGGGCCGTTCTAAAGCCATGCATGCCGAAGCAGGCACACACATGGCGATCGTTTTACCTTGGGGGCGGCTCAGTTAAGCGCACGCACCTCGATTTCGACTCGTCTGTTGGGCTCGAGGCAGTGGATGAGCTCGGCGCGTGGCATCTGCATGTCGCAATGCACCAGTGGTTTATTGCTGCCTTCGCCGACCGCGTCGACCAGTTCGCTCGGCAAGCCTTTACCTACCAGGTAGGTTTTGATGGTTTGCGCGCGCTGTCTGGATACCTGCAGGTTGCTCTGCGCATCGCCAATCTGGTCTGCGTGGCCAGTGATCACGATCTTGCCCACGTTCGGTGTGTTCAGCAGTTTCCCGGCGATGGCGCTCAACTGGCGTTGCCCGGCAAGCTCAAGGCTTTGAAAGTCCGCGCGGCCAAACGCAAACAGGGTGTCGGACTCCAGCGTGATGGTTTCGATAGCGCGCAACGACTGTGAGAGCAGGCTATTTATGTAATTGCGCGAGCTGGAGATCAAGAATGCATTGTTGAGAATGCGTGGTACGTCAAGTTCACGGATCTGATCGCTATAGAATGCTATCTGACGCCCGGCAAACTGATAGTCATCGACCTCGCCAGCAGCTTGAGCTGACACGTTTGTATCGCGTTGAACCTGCTTGTAGATCGCCGGATACCAGTAATCAGGAATGCGAGCCTTTAATACCGCAGGATCGGCTTGCTCACGTTGCGCCTTGGACAGCATCAAGTAGGTGTCCAGCGTGGTCTTGCCAAAGGTCGCAACTGACTGCGCGCGGTTATCCACAGGGAGCGCGCGCGGCTCGACGCTGTCGATTCCTGTCACGGTTGTAAGCGTCGGCGCGTTGCGCTGGTATATCTTGATACTGCTCAACAGGTACAACGAGCGGGTCAGGTTATCGGCAGTCGGTTTGAGCATTACGCTTTCAAGACGTGCGAAATAGCGCTGACGTACATAGGGCTCCACGTCATAACCCTTGTACAGCCCCAGACGCATGCTCAGCGGTACGCCGCCACCGTGGTGACGGGTATAAAGATCTGATGAAGTCTGCCGCAGTTGATCCAGTGTCTGCCATTGGGTGTATTGGCCGCTGGTGTGTTCGTCTTTTTGCTGTGCTGCGACCAGCCCGCCGGAAATTGCCTGGATGGCTGCTTTGTTATTGCTGTACGAAACGCCCCAGCCTACACAAAGCAGCAAGCCTGCCAATGCGGCTGTGCCGATCCATATACCTTTGCGCCGGGTTTCGCTGCGATTGCTGGTGTACAGCGCCACAAGATGTTGATCAGGGATAATGACCTTCTGAAAAAGGCTATTGATAAACATCGGCTGCGTCTGCCCGGTAACCGGCAGTTCGGCTGACGAGTCGGCCAGCGCAAAGCGCTCGGTGATATGCTGTGCATACAATCCCTGCGTAGCTTTATCAGCGTCGAGTGCACTGGTGAAATAGAAGCCGCGGAGCAGCTCGGCACTCTGATACGGGTTCGCTCTGAGCAAGTCGGTAACAAAAGTCTCAAGCAATGGTTTGAGCGCTGTCAGTTCCAGAGGGAAGCGATACGCCGCCGGGTCCTGTCTGGTCAGCTGAATGTCCTGTTGCACCAATTGCTGATCGGCAATTTGCTGCCAATGGTCTACCAATTCGCCCATTGCCGCAGTGAAGCGCTTACCCCAATCGGACTGCCTGAAACCTTCGTGAGCAAATGTCTTGCCCATTACTTCGCCACGAGTCTGGTTATCGAGCTGGCGATAGAAGTGAGTGAAGCCTGGTATCAGGTCGCATTTGGTGAACACCAGATAGATAGGCAGGCGCAGCTCAAGCAGATCATGCGCTTCCTGAATGCGTTCGCGCAGGCGCTTGGCAAGACGTTCGAGGCTGTCGGGCGTTGACTTCAGAACATCCTCTACACTCACTGCGACGATCAGGCCGTTCAGCGGGCGTCGTTGCCTGTGTTGTCGAAGCAGACTTAAAAACGCACGCCATTTGCCAGCCTCTTCCTGGTTATCCATATAGCGGCCGGCAGTGTCCAGTAACACTGCTTCAGAACTGAAAAACCAGTCACAGTTGCGAGTGCCGCCTAGTCCTGCGACGCGTGCGCCTTCGCGCTCCGCATAGGGAAAATTCAATCCGGACTGATACAGCATGGTGCTTTTGCCGGACGCGGGCTGGCCGATTACCAGGTACCAGGGCAGGGCATAGAGTGCGTCCTTACTGGATGCGTTCTTCCCTGAATTGCCCTGCAGGCGCTCGATGCTTTGCAGCAGGCGCTCGCGTAGCAGGCTGACTTCCTCGCGATCCTGCGGGCTGGAATTCAACACGGCCTGATCGGCGTCATCACGTAGAAGCGCTTCAAGGTCGTGGCGCGGTGCGTGGCTTCGTCCCATGAAAAGGACATAACCAGCCGATAGCAACAGAAACACTCCTATCCCGGCCAGCAGGCTGTGAAGGGAGGAAAACCCCATCGCTACACCGAGCGACCACACCAGGAAGATGGCCAGGAAGAACGCAATCCCCAGAACATATGGCTGGTACTTGAGAAAGTAATATTTGAGCCTGTTCATCAATACTGTTCATCCCGAGCGTCTATAAAACGCTCAATAAAGTCGTTCAATGCAAGGTGATCGGCAGGCAACACAAGCGAGGCGGCAGACGCGGGCTCCGGTAAAGGATCCAGCAGGTTGTAGCGGTCCTCGGATGCAGCGATACCGGTCAACATCCGATACATTTCACTGTTTCCACGCGACGGAAAGCACAGCAGCCCTGGGCGCATAAAGCTGTCTACCAGCACGCTGACATCCGGCATGCCCGTTTTGCCGCGCAGACGTGACAGCAATGTGCACCACAAGTCAGCCATCGGGCGCTTCAGGCCGCTCTCTGCTGGCAGAGGCAGGCTTATTGCGGGCGGCTCATTGTTCCTCATGGCCTTGCGCAGTTTGTAAAGGCTGGCCAGCCCCGACTGGGTACCGAACTCCGGATAGCTGTGTCGCAGTGGCCGCGACACATCACGCAGGTTAAAGTCCATAAGAAACTTGTCATGCACACGTCGATAGAGATCCAAGTCCTTGGCGGTCCACAGACGCATGGTTCTGAGTCGAGCAAAAATCTGCTCTATATCCGCCCCTTGCGCGCCCTGCATGAGAAGCGGTTTGATCTGCCCGGCGAACAATTCGCACAACGTGTGCGGATTGGTGAACGGGTCGCTGGAGTCCACCTTTATGCTTTGAAACACCATAAATGGATAACGTCTGCCGCTGGCGTCCCGCGAGCTTATGAATCCACCCAGCAGCCACTGTCCATTGCGACTGCGGTATGAGAAAAAACACACGGGCAACTCATCAAACAATTCCCGCCAATCCTCACGCGTCTGCATGCGTCCCAGACTGTTTTGTAGCCACAGATCGAACTCACATACCTCAGGCAGGGCTCCGTTCAAACTGACGAAGTCGGCACTCGCGGGCACTTTGCCAAAACATCCGATCATCAGGCTGTGCCCCCTCTGCGATGGCTTGCCATAATCAGTTTTTCTGCCCAGGGTCGTTAAGCACGCTCAATGATTTGACCTGTGCCAGGTCAGTCATTTTGACGCCGCCATAGTTACGAACGACCAGGCTTACCGGCCCGGCGGCCGACTGCCAGCTGAAACGTTGCTGAACCGTGTCCAGATCGGTGACGCGAGCACTGTCGTTCATCTTCAGCAAGCCCCAACGGCCCGGGTAGTCGAAAACAGTGATGCGTTGGCCTTCCAGAGTCACTACATCCAGACGTGCCCCCGGTGCGTTGGAGGTACCCGGCCAGGAGAACCGGTTCCAACTGGTACGACCGTTTCGATAATGCTGTTCCTGTCCGTCGAGCGTGAAAATGATGTCCGTGTAACGAGCCGATGGCTCCAGCATGATTTCGAAGCCGTTTTCACGATCAGACAAACTGGCGATGACCTGTCCTACCGAGCTGGCCTTGTCGATGCTGTCAATCATGCGTGTATTGACCAGAGGCGCAGCGTTGCCGCCTGTACCCATGCCCAATCCTTCGCCGCCGGCGAGGTTGCCGATTTCGTTGCGTTTGAACGCGGGCAGCAAACCTGTTTCAGGATCGACGAAACGCTGCAAATCCTTGACTGATGCCTCGTTTTCACTGCCAGCCACAATGGGGTACCGGTAAGCCATGACCTGTTTCCAGGGGCGGGCGACATCCTGCGACCATGCTTTTGCGATCTGTTGGCCAGCCGGGTCGCGAAGTGTTTCCCAGGCAAACTGCAGTGGCGAGTTGAACAGGCGTTGCAAGGAGTTCGACAGGCCTCCTTCGCTGGTATCGACGCTGGTCTCGATGTAGTTGCGTACCTGTGTAACTTCGGACGGCTGTCCTTCCAGTGTTTCGCTGATCAATAGCTTGCTGTTCTTGCCGACATCCTGCGATCGCTGAATGTTGGTCAAACGCACTTTGAGCTTGCGTAACGCTGCCAGATATCGATCCATCACCGTGCTGTCCGCGCCCTCTGCATTTTGCGTTGCGAACAGGCGTGCGACGGGTTCGAAGCGTTTTGCCAGACTCCCATCGTCGACACGTGGCAATGTCACTACCAGGCTTTCGGCTTGCTCGCTCTGAGTACTGAAGGTGCCTTTGATGCCGCTCCAGAACCCGTCGTCCGCTTTATTCGGAGACGCCGCAGAGTTGACTTTGGGCAAGTCCCACGACGTGTTCTGGTTCACGGCGTGCAATAGACTCTTGACGGGAGAGTTCTGCACGTCGCTAAGCACTGATAAACGCTCGGTAGCATTGGCCATGTCGGTGAAATGACGCACACCTACGCCTCTGAGCATCCTGAACCAGGCATCTGCGTAGTCGGCTTTGTAGCGAGCCATCAGCTCACGCACGAAGTTGGCTTTCTGAACCATGCCATTGCTGCCTTCGCTATCGAGTACCCAGTCACTGTCGTTGCGCAGGTTGCCTGACAGCAACTTGATCAGTTCGGGCTGCAGAAACTCTTCCCAACCTTGTCGGGTGTAAATGGCAGGTACTGCTTCCGCCGAAAATAACTGATCACGTCCGGCTGCGGGCACCATGTCCGATAGCGTAAGCGACGGGAACTGACGGCTCGACTCCAGCTGAAGGCGCAGATACTCACGATCAACCAGAGAACTGGCGATCATGAAGGAACGCAGGCTCTGCCGTGTTTCGTTGACCAGTTGCTCATTACGTCGCAGCGCTGGCGCGGTACCTTGTTGCAGGTAGCGCACGTACATCGCGGTATTGGCTTCAATCAGTGCTGGACTGATCTCCTGGCCCTCTGCCTGCGCCGCCAGTGCCCAGGCTTGAGGAAGTTCATCAGCAACGAATTCGGCATCGCGGTGTTCATCCGGACGCGACAGAATCAAGTACAGCTTAAGTGCGCTGTAAGCCTTGATCACTGAAGACACTTGTTGCTCTGTCAGCCGGCTGAGGCTGTCTTCCGACAGTGACAACCCGGCAGTCAGTGCGGTGTCTTCGGCAAGATCCGTAGTTGATTCGGACTTGGCGTTATCGCGAAGAGCATCCAGCGTTCTGCGACGCCCGGCTTCACCTGCCTCGTTGACGCCCGAGCGTAACTGTCCGGTCAGATCTGCGCTGTTACGCGGAAGGCTGACAGTCGCTTTCAACGCGCTGATGCTCGGTGTTTTTGCCGGTTTTTTTAACGGGGACTTGGCCGAGCGACGTTTATCGGTAGGCGCCAGTGGGCTCCGATCCACCGTCTGAGCAAACTGGTTAAGCTCGCGCAGTTGCACCTGCAAGTACTTGCCGATGGGCTCCAGCGCTTGGGTACATAGCTGCTGCAGGTACGCCTCACGCAGCGGGATCAGCAGATCATCGCCGCTGTACAGGCCTGCGCCCAACGCGAAGGGTACGCCGTGATTGCCGTATCCTTCGAACTCGCTAAGGTAAACACGCAATGTTTCCATCGCCTGTCCCGAGCGCAGCCGATCTGACCGATCGGCTGCAGTCTCAAGCTGTGTCAATTCGTTTGCGATGCCCGCCAGCATTTCACGGTTTTTGTTATAAGAAACCGCCTCCCACGCGATCAAGCCTATACCTGCCAAAGCCGCTAACGCGATCAATGCAGGGGTCAAGGATCGTGTGCGGCCCAGGCGTGAGTAGTAAAGGCTCAGATTGCGATCCGGGAACACTACCTGACGAAATGTCTCAGTAATAAAGTAGCTCTTGTCGCCTATCTTTCTACGTATATCGCTGTGTATCGGATGCTCTTTGGGCTCAAGCGCGTAGTAATCTCCAAGAGCATCCTCATAGACAGGTGGCAACTGCTCATCTGTCTGCAGGGCGCTGGTGAAATAGACGCCTCGCACGATAGGAGGCGTATGCCCTTGCGCTGAGCGTTCGAACTGGTCAAGAAAACCAGAGATAACGGTCGACAGTTCGGCAAAGTAATTGGGAAATTGCAGCAGCTCGGCGCTGGCGGTTTTGCCCCCGATAATCAGCTGAGTATCCACGTGGTGTCGCACGCTCTCCAGCAAATGGGCAAACTTGGTTTCCATGACGGCGCGCAGGCCTTTGGCGCGCACATCCGACAAGGCGAACGTCATGCCCAGAGGCTGCTGGCGTTGTGCAGTGTCCATGCCGTCGAAGGCTTGGTTGAAGCCTGGCAGCAGATCTGTCTTGCTGAGCATCAGATAAAGCGGAGGGTTAACACCCAGGCATTCGCTGTATTCATCAATACGAGAAACCAGACGGGCAGCCAGGGCTTCGCGTTCGGCCAAGGTAGCAGAGACAATCTCTGGCAGGCTCACCACCAGAATCAACCCGTTAACGGCGGGTTTGGCGCGTTGCTTGCGCAGTAGCTTTAGGAACGAGGCGAACTCGCTGGCTGACTGGTCATCGCGCAAGTAGCGGCCCGCAGTATCAATCAAGACTGCGTCAGGACTGAAATACCAGTCGCAGTGCTGAGTCCCGCTGTCCATGCCGCTCGCCTGGGCTCCGGCAATGGTCGCTGACAGACCTGAGCGTGTCAGTAGCGAGGTCTTGCCCGATGCTGACATGCCGACGACCAGATACCATGGCAGATCAGAAAGCGCAGATGCTCCGCCGCCGCCCGCAGAGCGCGATGAGCGCAGCATCGATATAGCGTGTTTGAGGCGCTCGCGCAGTACGTGTTGGTCACGAAACTCGCCCTCGGCCCCTAACGACCGGTCTACCTCCAGTTGCACCAGGCTTTCGATGTTCTGTTCGGCGCGAATTCTGCGGTACTGACGCAGCACAATAAGCAGCAGGCAGAAGGCACTGATCAGCGCCATGGCCACGTAAATGTTTTCCCGCGTGAAATTCCAGCGCGGGAGTGCCAGCCAGCAGGCGAGCAAACCGACTGTCCACAGGAGTGCCAGTGCAAACCAGAAATTTTTTAAACAACGCAATAATGCTTTCATGTCTTCCTGACCGGATCCGTAACTGAATTAAACGCCGAACAGCTGACGGACCTGTTCGGCCAGTGCTGCCACCTCTTTGCCCAGAAGCCAGTCCAGGGTCAGGTAAACGGCACCGCATATCAGTGCGATGAGTACCAGGTAGAGCCACAAGGGGACTTCATAACGGAACATCTGAGACACTTGATCGGGCAGTGCCCAATCTGGGGAAAGCGCTTTGCGCGGGGTTCGGTAACGAGCGATGTCCTGCCCCAGGGTATTGGCGATGTAACGAAGTTGATCTTTCTTCTCGAGGCTGTATTTGCCTTCAAAGCCCAGTGCCAGGCACAGGTGATAAACCTCAAGGACATCAAGGTTGCGTTTCACGTCAGTACGCAATGCTTCGAGTTTCTCGAAGAAACCCTGACCAGCCAAATGCACGCCAAAATATTGAAATTGCAGTGGATTAACTTCAATCTGATTACGTATTTCACTCTGCCCGGCATTCAAGACGCTTTCATCCAGAAACGCACATAGCGCGTATTGCGCATCCCTGACTTGTTCGACGCTGTAGTTGGCACGACGCGCATCCCGCTCAAGCGCGGGAAAGAATTCGTCGACGCTGGCACGCAGCCTTGAGACGTCGCGCACCTTGCTTCCGCGACGAATCATCAGCGCCATGGTCATGAAGTCCTTGACCATATCCTTGAGTGTCAGTGTTTGCGCTGGGGCAGTAACGCCGCCTTGCATCACGGCATCATTCATTTGAGCACCGCCATCAGTTCAAGCTTGAGATTTTTAAATGCGCTGGGCACATAGAACGCGATGGCGTTAGCTTTCATCATGCGTTCGTAGACCCGGCCATGGGGTTCGATCGAGAAGTATTGGTTGTCCAGACGAACGGGAATGGCATTTGGGGTTCGCACACAGTGACTGAGCGCCGCCCCCGGCATTGCCGTATTAACCACTACCTCAATGTCTTCCGGCGAGCCGACCTTGAAGGCACGTGGTACCAGTTCAAGAACCTGAGCACCTGGCATGTCTGCATGAACCGCAATGTAAAAGTCAGCCTCACTCAAGCGTGGATCGTTCAGGCGGCCCACAAAATAGGACGTACGAGTCTGTTCCAGGCTGATCGGAATATATTGGTTGGGCACAACACTGTTGAGCAGTTCGCGAACCAGCCTGTCGAGCTTTATCATCGAAGTGGCGGGATCATGATGATCGTAGGCAGGGATATCATTGAGCTGTGCGCTCAGGGAAAAAGTCAGCAGACTGCCCGCCAGCTCAGCCAGAAAGCGATACAACTGCTCTGGGTGCAGCCTCGGATGCTGAAGCAGGTGAGCAAGACCTGGATACGCGCGATTGACGGTATAAAGCAGCCAGAACAGGCTGACATCGCTAGACCCGAATTCAGCGATCTGGTCAGCTCTTTCCCGGCGGCGGCCAGACAGTGTTTCGCTCTTGCTCTGCAGAAGTGCGAGCAGGCGCTGGGCAATTTTCAGCAACGTTTCATGCGACCCGATGTGCAGGGCAGGATGAATGAACTGAGTGTCCAGGCTAAATCCATTAATGTTGTTGCGCTGAAGCAGGGTCAGCGGGCAATAGCTGTAGCCATCGAGTGAATCACCATCGATCAGCAGCACCACATTAAGTCGCAGGCTGGTAATTTCGTTTTCCAGCTCGCCTTCATTGATATCAGGCAACATATCAAATGCTTTACGGTAGCGACGTGCGCCTTTGCGCTCTTCACCTTCGTCCAGGTAATTGGCACTGTACGGTTCAGCCAATTTCAACGCCGCATACACTTTCAGCTCCGAACCGTGCTGCACATCTTTCAAATCGCGCGCAGCAGGCAGCGGGTCATGCTGCGGTGCGTCAAAGAGCGAGCCGTCCGGGAAAACCATCTGTAGCCGCTTGAGTTGCAGCACTCCGTTGACCAAGGCTTGCTCATCCACTTCCAGAAGCTGCACGCCCCAATGAAATGGTGACGAGCGCAGTGTCGCCTGAGCCAGCTGGTTCTGGTGGAACTCATCCTGATACTGGAAGTGCTGTGGCAGAAGGAACATGCCCTCTGACCACATCACACGGCTCTTTTTACTCATTTAGCACCTTCCAGAGCTGAGTCAAATGTATTGCTCAGCGACTTCTTAATAGAATTGTTGGCAGCGTCTTCTGCAGATTCGGCGGCCTTTGACTGCATGCGCTCCATAAGCCCAGGCTCCGTATGCTCTGGCTGGGCTGGCTGTAATGGCGCGATGATTTGTTCTTCGGGCATCTGCAGCACATCTTGCCCTCGCTCGGCACTGATGCGGTTCACGTCCAAAAGCACGCGGCCGCCCTCGGATGAAAACAGAATCCCGTCCTTGCGAAACGCGTCTGCATTGAATGCCATTTTCCAGCGGCCGCCGCTGTCATCACGAAAGAAGGCCGCTACTGCGATGTACCGTGCTTCCTTGGCGAGTGGCCAGGTCTGGACCTGACCCATCCCGGGCAAAACCACGAGTTCGCGGGTATCGAGCACGGTGTTGCCGAGCACTTGTTCGGGGTGGTCCAGCAGCGTGTTTGAGTCCGCGCTGTTGAACTTGTCCAGTGAGGTCAGCTGATAAACCCTGGTCACGACGGACAAAGGCATGCCGGAGGTATTGGGGTTCAACTGGTTGCCGCCGTCCACGGTCAGAACGATCTTTTCATCGCTGCTGAACAGCATGTCGCCTGCCCATGTGTCATCGACTCGCTTGCCTACACGGTCAGTGATGCCGCAGGCGGTCAGCCCTAGCAACATAATCAAAACACCCAAATACCTGCCCATTTTGCTGCTCCTGAAACACTTCCTATCGACGCCCGGCAATTCGGGCGACGCTGAATCTCATCCGGATCCCGGTTGTCGTCTACGCCACGGTGTACGAAAAGCCTCCGGCCTCATCAAGGCCGATGCTCATGCTATTGACGGGTTTGTCTTCTGCCATACGTGCCAACACGTGCTCTGCCAATTCAGGCATCAATGTGCCGGACAGGATGTTGTCGATGTTCCGGGCTCCGCTGTCGACTTCCGTGCAGCGCGCGGCAATCGTGGGCACCAGCTCCGGGCTGAACTCTAAAGAGGCCTGATGATTTCGTTCGAAACGCGCACGGATACGCGCTAGCTTCAGACCGACAATGCGCTCGAGCACGGCGTCCTGTACCGGGTAATACGGAACAATACTCAAGCGCCCGAGAAATGCAGGTTTGAAAACGTTGTTGAGCTGGTCGCGCAGGTCTTCGACGATCTGGGCGGGGGCGGGTAGCTCGCTGACTCCGAGGCACGTCTGCATGATGTGTTCGGTGCCGACATTGGACGTGAGGATAATCACCGTGTTGCGGAAGTTGATTTCGCGTCCTTCGCCGTCATCCAGTACGCCTTTGTCGAATACTTGGAAAAACAGTTCGAGCACGTCCGGATGGGCCTTTTCGACTTCATCCAGTAATACGACGCTGTAGGGTTTGCGACGCACAGCTTCAGTCAGTACGCCGCCTTCGCCGTATCCGACGTAGCCCGGCGGTGAGCCCTTGAGACTGGAGACAGTGTGGGCTTCCTGATACTCGGACATATTGATCGTGATGACATTGCGTTCACCGCCGTACAGCGTATCGGCCAATGCCAGCGCGGTTTCCGTTTTGCCAACACCGCTTGGGCCAAGCAATAGAAATACGCCGATTGGCTTATTAGGGTCTTCCATGCGCGCACGGGAAATCTTGATGCGTTTGCCTATTTCATGCAGAGCATGGTCCTGACCAAGAACGCGTTCGGCCAGCAGTGCAGGTAAGCGCTGGACGGTATCAATCTCGTCGCGCAGCATTTTGCCCAGTGGGATACCCGTCCAGCCGGAGATCACTTCACCAATGGTGGCCCCGTCTACCAGCGCATGCACCAATGGCTGCTCACCCTGAACTTTTGCAAGCTCGGCCCGTAGGTCGGCAAGCTCGGTGCGGTGGTCCTGCCCTGTGGTCTGTTCGCTAAGTTCGTGCAACTGTTTGACCAGTTCCAATTCGCGTTGCCACTGTGTGACCAGTTCCTGTTCGCGTTTCTCGGCGTCGGTCAGTTCTGCACCGAGTTGAGCAAGTCGGCGCTGATGGTCGCTGCCTTTGATCTGTTCCTTTTCCAGCAGAGATATTTCAGTGCGCAGGTTGTCAATCATGCGCCGGCAATCTTCCAGCATGCCGGGCTGTGATGTCTGGCCTAGCGCGACACGCGCGCAGGCGGTATCCAGTACGCTGACGGCCTTGTCCGGCAATTGCCTGCCTGTGATGTAGCGATTGGACAGGCGGACAGCCATGACGAGCGCTTCGTCCATGACCGCTACCCGATGGTGCTCCTGCATTTTTTCCAAGAGGCCACGCAACATGTAGATTGCCTGATCTTCTTCCGGCTCCTCTACTTTTACGACCTGAAAGCGGCGGGCGAGGGCAGCATCCTTCTCGAAGTATTTTTTGTACTCGGCCCACGTAGTGGCGGCAATAGTCCGCAGTTCGCCGCGCGCCAAGGCTGGTTTGAGGAGGTTGGCCGCATCGTTCTGTCCTGCCTGGCCACCTGAGCCAATCAGCGTATGGGCTTCATCGATAAAAAGAATGATTGGATGCACGCTGCGCTTTGTTTCTTCAATCACCGATTTGAGACGGTTCTCGAATTCGCCCTTAATCCCGGCTCCTGCCTGCAGCAGGCCCAGATCGAGTGTATGAATAGCGACATCCTTGAGTGGCGTTGGCACATCGCCCAGAGCAATACGCAATGCCAGGCCCTCAACTACTGCGGTTTTACCGACACCTGCTTCTCCCGTCAAAATCGGATTGTTCTGCCGCCGACGGGTGAGGATATCGACCATCTGGCGCACTTCGAATTCGCGTCCCAGTACCGGATCAATACGTCCTTCCCGCGCGCTGCGGGTAAGGTCCACAGTATATTGATCCAGGGCAGGAGTCTTGCCGTTGCCCTTGGTTGCCGGTCGAGGAGTATCGTTTCCCGCTGGCAAAGAAGCGCTTTGCTGTGACTCGCTGCTGGCTGAAATGAAGTCCTCGAGATTGGCTTTCAAATCGTCAACATTGATCTTTTCCAGTTCAGGAGCTGACGCGGCTATGACTCGACGCAGTTCCTTGTCGTCGAGCAAAGCCTGTAGCAAAAAGCCGCTTCGGATAAGGCTTTGGCCATATTCGATCGAAGCCAATACCCAAGCCCGCTCGATCAGTTGGGTTATGTGCGGGGACAACGCGGGGGTGCGAGTATTCCCTGTCTTGAAGTCACTCATGGCACTCGCCAACTGCGACTGCAGACGCTCTATCACTACATCGTAATGACGCAAGATCGGCAGCAGGTCGTTATCGTCGCCTTCAAGAAGCTGCAGCAATACATGCTCGATATCGACTTCGTAGTGACGTTCCGCGAGGCACAGCGCAGCGGCGCTTTCGGTCGCATTGCGGCAGGTGTCATTGAGCTTGGCAAAGAGTGACTTAAGGTTCACAGGGCGACCCCATCAAAAGGAATACGGAAAACAGCGCAACGTGACGGATTTACTTTCTCGCCAGGCCGTTTTAGCCAGCCAAGCCAGCCCAGCGCTGTGTTTGTGTTACGGCCTAGACGCGCCAGAGGGATCGCCTCAGGCTTGAGCTGCGGAGCAAGTTCAAAGTCAAGGGTGGGACCGAGGTAGAAACGCACCACATCAACCAGTTTTCTATAGTCGTCATTACCTGGTTGAAAACGCTTGTATTCAGCGAGATCCAACGGACCAATGTCGATACGCACGCAGGATTGGTAGTCCCATACGCGATTGCCAGCCACCGCGCTTTCACCGAGCGTTGCATTGGCACGTCCCAGCTGCGAGCACTGCTCCGGTTCAAGTTTCAGCCAGCGTCCGGCAAAGGGGCGCAGTGAAAAGGGTTGACCGAAGTAGAAGCTCAACATCACTTCCAGGTTGTGCGGATTACGAGGCCGCTGGGTGAACAATCCCGAGAAGTAGGTGAATAACTCCTGTCGAACAGGTGAGCCGCTCGCGCCAAATTTTCGCTTCTGGCTTTGCTTGCCAAAACCCACCAAATTGAGCATATAGCGCTCAAAATCCGATGAACCCTTGCGCTCATGTTCGATGTGAAACTTGTATTTCTGCCATGACTGATAGAAGAGAGCGATCATGCGATGAGAGAACACATCCAGAAACGCATGGGCACCATCGTCCCGCTGCTGAATATGCCGGTTCATGAGCATTTCAGTGTAAGGACGGGGCAGTACTCCTGAGGGCCCTATCAACCCCATAAACGTTACCTGCACTTCGGTCAATGCCTGTTCAGCAGCAGTCGAATCCTCGAAGCGCTCGAATTTGAGATCGCTGACTTCGCTCACGGGAAAGTTCAGCGACAGCTGAGTACGAAAACGCAGCGGGTCCTCATGCGGGCGCGCTTCGGGATCAATACGTCCTGCTCTGCTGTAATGCAGACGCAGCAACCTGACCAGTTGGAAAAACTCAAACCGGTAAGGCTCTGCGCGTGCCTGATCGATCAGACCAGAGGTTGATCGCCCGTTCTGGGTGGCCATTGCACAATTCTCTTTTCCCGCTGGCGGGTACGAAGGGTAAGTTGGGTAAAACTGTTGACGGTGCAGTACTGTCCGAAAAAGTGATCAAGGACTTTGCCGAACAGAAATACGCCGCTGCCGATGTATTGGCTTTCGTCTAGTTCCAGGGTGATGCCTACCCCACGCACGAAGTTAGGACGGGGGTGGCCGATACGCACGACAACAGCCTCACTCTTGATCGACAGGATTCCGCTGATTTGCTTTCTAACTGCCAGTCCGCGTCGATAGTTGTAGAGGCTCAGCATTTCCTGAAGCACTTCCTTGCCCTGTGACACCAGCGACATGTGGTTCAGGGACAAGTGAGAAATCAGCCGCCAGATCAAGCCGTCGCCCAGGGGCACGCGCGCTGTCACTGTAGGTTTGCGCAATAGCCGGATACCGTCGACCACACCATCATTTTCAAATATGAAGTCGCTCTGGCTGCCTCCGTAACTGAGCAACTGCGGTAAGTCCCGGTTACTGCAAGTCAGGGATATGCTCAACGAATCACTACCTGCGTCGATCAGATCGAGTTCGCGATCCACGACTCGTATAACCATTTCTGTGCCGCCCTGCTTGCCGTGTCTGGAGGGGCGTCGCCGGCCGATCCAATAGCAGGCGTCTGGCCCCAGGTCACCTCTAGGCTCGAAAAACGGGTTGCACTCGCTGACGGTGTCAGTACCGGCTATTTTTTTGACCCGCTGTACGCGGTCGATGGAGACTACTTCTGCATGTCCCTGCAGCCTGACATCGGGGGTAACGGCGTATTCGTGCCGTGTATGAGTAAGCTTGACCGGCTCGGCCTGTTGTTTGAACAGGTTGATAATCGGGGTGCAGCCGAGTTTGAAATTATTGCGCCCCAGATTTTGTGCAAGCCGCGCAAGCCGATCGCCCATTTCGTAATGGGCAAAATAGAAGTTGATCTCGATATCTTTGAGGTCTCGATCAGCCAGGCTTCTCTTGAACCCTCCAATATCGACGAACATGAATTTGTCCGGAAACGTAAAGTAGTCGTGCAGCAGCCTGTACCCGAGAAACGAGCGCTCCGAGTAATCCACCAGGCCTTCATCGCGCTCAAAACCAACCGCTTTCAACGCACCTTGTGGCAAACCGATTTCCCGGCGTTTTCCCTGTTCTGTAAAACTCACAGTGGCCTTGGCCAAATTGTTGAATAGCAGCTCGTACAATTGCAGCATCAGCGTGCTTTCGCCGTCGAGGAAAAAGCGCAGCGTCTCAATGTCCAGTTGGCCGAAATGGAGATGGGTAGTGGCGGTCAGGCCAATTTTCAGGCAGGCCACCAGATCCGCACTGTGCCCATTGAAAGCAGAGCGTTCCAGTTCGACAAACGATGCATCGCGCACCGCGATAGGCCACAGGTCAACCGGGTAGCAGGTTCTGAACTTGCAAGCCACGCCCTCTACGGTCTTGGAACTTATCTCCGTATGCCGCTCGATGGTGTAGCAGGCAGTCAGCGTAGAGGTTGTCCCACTACTGAATTCCGCGATGGATAATGCGGGCGTCGGGCGTAGGTAGTGTGGGTAAAGTACTTCAAGAAAGGCTTCGACAATTTCGGGAAACTCGTCATCAAGCTTCTTGTGTATGCGAGCCGCCAGAAACGAGAAGCCCTCAATCAAGCGCTCGGCATGGGGATCCTCGCAGTTGTCACCTTCGATGAGTAACCGCGACGCAATTTTCGGGTACTCACGCGCAAACTCCTGCCCAAGAAAGCGCAGGTGCGAGAGCTCCTTTTCGTAATAAGGCAGCAGATCGTCGAGAATCAATTGAGGTTCTGCACTTTGTATTCCTGGGTATTGACTTGCAACACCGCGTCGAAGGAAACCTGACGCGTCGCATCCTGAAGATGCAGCACTGCGTCAACCCGAAAAGTAAGCATGCGGTGACCAATCTGCTGGTTAAGCAATTGCACTTTTACAGCGCGAAAACGTGGGTCACCGACTGTGATAGCGCGCTCCAGTTGAGCCTGTATAAGGCGTCGGTCTTCAGGGTTGAGCACGCCTTTGCTGGTAAAGTCGGGCATGCCATATTCAAGAATCGTTCCCGCCAACTCCGGATAGTCATCGAGTCTCGATGCAACGAGGCACTGACGTGTATTAACCAGTGTCTCGAGATCTCTGATCAGGCTGGCCTTGTATTCGCCTAACGAGCAGAGGCGTTTGGAAACCGCCTCGCTCGCTTGATGAGGAGCATCATCAAGCAGGCGATCAAGTAGCGTAGGTACTAATTGAGGAGAACGACTCATTCAACTATGCCTCCCTGGCTGATGAAGTAGGTCAGCTGCGCGTCGACTGAGGCAGCTCTGCCACGAGGCGTAGGGATGCTGTCAGTTCATCCAGCTGATAGTGCGGGCGCAGGAAAGCAACCGCTTTATAAGCGCCTGGTTTACCTGGCACTTCAACAACCTCTACGCTTGCCTCACGAAGTGGAAACTTGGCTTTCGCTTCCTGGCTCGCGGTGTCATCAAGCAGGACGTAGTCGGACAGCCATTCGTTGAGGAACGACTCGACATCCTTACGCGATGCAAAACTGCCGATCTTGTCGCGCATGATCGCTTTCATGTAGTGAGCGATACGCGAGGTCGCGAAGATGTATTGCAGTTGCGCCGACAGACGCGCGTTGGCGTTGGCAATGTCGGTGTTGTACTGCTTCTGCTTCTGGGTCGACTGGGTGCCGAAGAACGCGGCGTAGTCGGTGCCTTTGCAGTGAACCAGCGGAATGAAGCCGAGGTCCGAGAGCTCTTTTTCGCGACGGTCGGTGATGGCGATTTCAGTCGGGCATTTGAGCGCGATTTCACCGTCATCGGTCTTGAAGGTGTGCGTCGGCAGGCCTTCGACCAGACCACCGCCTTCCACACCACGGATCGCCACGCACCAGCCGTAGCGGGAAAACGCATCGGTCACGCGGGTGCCCAGCGCGTAGGCAGCGTTCATCCACAGGTATTTGTTGTGGTCACGGCCATCGACGCTTTCGACGAAGTTGAATTCTTCGACAGGCGTGGTATCCGGGCCATACGGCAGACGACCCAGCACGTGCGGCAGAGTCAGGCCGACGTAGCGGGAGTCTTCAGAGGCGCGGAACGACTTCCACTTGGCGTATTCGACGGTGTCGAAGATCTTCGCCAGGTCGCGAGGGCCGGCCATGTCGGTGAACGAGTCCCAGCCGAACAGCTCGGCCGATGCAGCCGAAATGAACGGCGCGTGGGCGGCGGCTGCCACGTGGGAGATCTCTTCCAGCAGGTACATGTCTTCCGGGCTGCGGTTGAACTCGTAGTCACCCAGCAGCATGCCGAACGGCGCACCACCGAAGGTGCCGTACTCTTCTTCGTAGATCTTCTTGAACAGTGCGCTCTGGTCGAATTCGGACGACGCCTTGAGGTCACGCACGAGGTCTTTTTTCGACGCGTTGAGCAGGTGAATCTTCAGCGTGGTGCTGGTCTCGGTCTGGTCAACCTGATATTTCAGGCCGCGCCAGGACGCTTCCAGTTGCTGGAATTCACGGGCGTGCATGATTTCGTTCATTTGCTCGGAGAGCATCGAATCGATCTCGGCGATGCGCGCGTCGAGCACGGCAATCAGGTCCTTGCTCGGCGTCATCTCGCCTTCAAGTACCTGGGCCACCAGTTCGCCGATCAGATCGCGGGTACGGGTGCGCTCGGTTTCGGAGCGTGCAACGCGGCTTTCGGAAATGATGCTGTCGAGCAAGGAAGATTGCGGGGCGAAGTTTTCAACTTCAACCAGAGCGCTGTCCTGCTGAGTCACGGGTTGCTTATCGGTCATCGTCAGGCTCCTCCTTACTCTTTGTTGTCGGTGGCGGGAACGGCGGCTTCACGGCCGAATTCCTTGCCCAGGGTTTTCAGCTTTTCAGTGTTCTGCAACACGTCCATCAGCAGCTCTTCAAGCTTGTCGTTGCCACCCATCTTGTTACGCAGGTCAGCCAGCTTGTTACGCACTTCCAGTAGCTTGCGCAGCGGTTCGACCTGACGCACGACGTTCTGCGGCTCGAAGTCTTCCAGCGCATTGAAGTTCAGCTCGACACCGAGTTGGGTGCCGTCTTTTGCCAGGGTGTTGTCGACGCGATACGCCAGGCGCGGCTTGATGCCTTTCAGGACGCCGTTGAAATTGTCGCGGTCGATGAAGATGAACTTGCGATCCTTGAGCTTGGGCAGCGGCTCCAGCGGGTTGCCGGAGAAATCGCCCATAACGCCCACAACGAATGGCAGCTCTTTCTTTTCCTGAGCATCGCCAATCTCCACGTCGTAAGTGATGTGGACCCGAGGCGCGCGAACGCGGTCAAGTTTGTGCTGGGTACTTTCCTTCTTCGCCATCGTCATCTCCTGTGCGAGCAACTCGCTGCAAGTCGTTTGCGTACCGGGCCTGTGGCGGGCCGGGCGCGATTAGAGTCCTTCAATCGTCAGCAGCAGACGCTGACGGATTTCATCGTTCATTTCCAGAATGTTTTCGTGTCCGACCAATTCTTCGAAACTGGTATTGCCTGCGATCTGCGTGCTGTTGCGAATCACCGATTCATCCGGCAATTCTGAGCGCACTGGCGAGCTGATCACACAGAACGGCAGGTCGCCGAAGTCTTTCAATCGCTCGAAACTGACCGGGAAGCGCAGCCCTTCGAACAGGCGGCTCATGCCCGGCGACTTGCTCAGGCAGTAGAACAGCACCAGATAATGCACTACATAACGATACAGCTCGGCGCTGCTGCGATTCGGGTCTTTGATGACCTTGCGAAACTGCGCCAGATCGAACGAGTTGAAGCCCACCACCCAACGCACCGGACTGGTGATGCGAATGGTCTGCCCGCTTTGTGACAACACCATGTCGTATTCGAGCGGGAACAGCTCGGGTGTCGTACTGATCAGGTTCAGGGGCACTTCCAGTTCATTGACCAGCTTGAACGGCTCTGCCGAAGCAATGCGGTCATAGAGCTCCTTGAGCTCTTTGAAATGGTGCTGAGTCTCGCGGCCGCTGCTGCGCTGCGCGCCCTGCAGGTATTCACCGAAGAATGTCTGCGGGCGTATCAACAGCGCGAGGGTCGACAGATAGTCGGACGCCTGCACCTTGAGCGCGTCGGAGATAGCGCGCGTCTGCTTGCGCAGCTTGATCAATGCTTCTATATCGAACGTCTGAGTCATCGGTACATCGTCCTTGAACCCTTCACGACCGTTTCCCGGATCAGGCCGGGGACGGGGAAAAGTTGCGAATTTCTCGACTGCACACCTGCTCATGAAGTGGTTTTGCCATGTGTGTCACTGCGAGACACACCGCCACAATGAGGGAGGAGTTCGTGCTGGCATATAGATGTCGTCTAGCCAGCAGTGTGGTCTATGGCACTATTTTTAGTAGGAAAGTTCCTACAGACGGTAGATATTTTCTCGGTTTCGTTACAGTAAGCAATGATGCCTATGTGCCATCACTGTATTTGATTGTACCCTTAATATAGCTGTAAGTATTGATTTTAAAGGGCTTTGGGGTGTATTTGGATCCGATGACGGGCGTAAATTAAGCTTAGAAAGATGAACTTATTTGCAGGTTTTCAGGTTTCTGAAGCGGGTAAATGTACAGACTCGCCTTATCAGGCGATTTTTCCTGGATGAGGAGTGATGGCACTGCGAGCGCTCAGGCGGACGGATTCAGGTGGGTCGACGCAGGTCAGGCGGGCAGCTTTGTTACATCAGTTTGCAAATCAGGGTATAACGCCGCCAGCGCCCTCACGCTTGTACTTGAGCAACAGCAGGGTGCATGCACGCAGACGCCAGAGGCGTTTTGCCTGACGGACCTTGTGCGCGCTAAGGACAGCCGGCGGCGACGCACCTCTATGAGCCTTGCCTCATGAAAATCTACAAGCTCATTGCTGTACTCATCCTGCTCCCTTTGGGCCTGAACCTCATCGGTGCCTGGCAGTTGCAGCGCAGTGTCGAAAACACTGAGCGCCTGGTCGAGATCCAGGCCGACCTTGCGCGCGCACGTCCCTATTTCGAAAGGCTCGCCAGGTCGCCCGACGCCCTCACGCGAACGATGGATATAGACGGAGAAAACATCACGCTCAAGGAGGCTCTGTCGCGTCTTCATGAGGCAGAACAGGGTCTCGACTTCGTAGTGGTGCTGGGCAGTGTCACCACATGGCTGGCACGCGCCGTCATCGCGCTGTGCCTGCTGGCGGCTCTGGTCGGCGGCGCCGGGCTGGCAGGGCTCAACTGGGCCGCCGCGCGTGCACGTCAATCCCGCGAGCGATTGCTGCACACCTTCAGCAGGGTCAGGCGGATTCTGCCCTTCGTCCTGGTGGGGCACATCGTCGCCATGGGCGCGGCGGTGTCGGCAATCCTCTGTTTCGAAGCCCTGGGCCTGTGGCATGTGGGGCGCATGTCCGCGGGCGAGCTCAAGTTGATCATCGTCGTGCTGATGCTGGTCGCTGCATGCCTGTATTCGATCTGGCGGATGGGCAAGCAGTTGGGCGTCATGCTGCACATGTTCGAGCCCACCGCGATGGAGGTTCTGGGGCAGCAGGTCACGCCTGAAGAGGCCCCGGTGCTCTGGGCCTATGTGCGCGATCTGGCCGAACGGCTCGGCGCGCTGTCACCTGATCACATCGTGCTGGGCATGACCGAAGGCTTCTACGTCACCTCGAGCGACGTTTCCCTTCTGCCGTCCGACGCCGTGCTCAAGGGTCGAACTCTGCATGTGCCCATCCTGTACCTGGGGCTGATCGATGCGGCTGAAACCAGCGCAGTGATTGGTCATGAACTGTCGCATTTTGCCGGTGAGGACACCGAGTACAGCCTGCGCTTTCTGCCGATCTACGACGGCATAGGTCGCAGCCTTGGGGTGATCGCTGAAAACATGGTGGTCAGCGGGTGGTTGCAGCGCACCATTCTGCGTCCGGCGTTCATGCTGGGCGTGTATTTCATGGAAAGCTTCGATCACGCGGTCAATCACTGGAGCCGCGTGCGCGAGCTGGCCGCCGATGCCGCGGGGGCGAGCCTGGCTGGCAACGCGTCGGCGGCCTCGGCGCTGGTGCGCATCTCGGCCATTGATCCGCTTTTGCAGGAGCGGATCTACACGCACATCACGCGGGCCACCAACCCAAGGCGCGGGGAGGTGTTCACCAAGGATCTGCCGAACAGCGTGCTGCACGAACTGGCCGGCAAGACATTCACGCTGCCTGACGAAGAAATGGCCGTCCAGCTGCCGCACCCCTCGGATACGCACCCTTCAAACGGCGAACGTATCGCCGCGCTGCAGGTTGCTGCCGACGAGGCGATCCGCAGCGGCACCCGGCCGGTAGTGGCGGCCCAGGCCCGCGCGGCGATGGACCATTACTTCAGCAATCCCCAGGCACTGCGCATTCGTCTGACCGAGGACTTCATCAAGCATCATGTCGCAAATGATGCTGAGGTGGTGACCGAACTGCGTGCCCGCGCGAAAACGGTAAGCGGTGATGTCGTTCTGCATGAGGGCGCTCGCCTGCGGGGGCTGTTGCTAACGCTATTCCTCACCCCTCTGCTGGGGCTGGGTATTTATCTGATAGCCGAAGCGCTGTCATTTCCCCAAGGGCTGGCCGAGAAGCGCAATTCTATGCTGATAGCGGGCGGCATCTTGACGGCGTTCATGCTGATGCTGCTGCCATTTGCGCTGCGCATGTGTCTGCGTGCTGACAAGACCGCTCTGCTGCTCACGCCCGATCACTTTGTCTTCGCAAACCTGAAGTCCCCCGTCCCGATCCAGCACATCGCTGATTTTGAGCTGAATGTAGCCTATGGCACGTTTCTGACCCTGCATCTGCAAGACGATGCGCCTTTACCCGAGCGAGTCTCACGTTCGTTCTCTGCACCGAACGCAAAAGTGTTCGGGAAAAAACGCCGGGTACTCCTGGCGCTGGCGCGGTTCAGCCGGGACGGCAAAAAGCTCAAGCCAGACGAGCTTGGTGAGTTGATTGCGGATTACGTCAATGCGGGTAATGCACGACACTTGCTGCAAGAGCGCTTCGAGCAGGGCAAGCGTTAAGCGGATGGCTGTGAACGGTGCAGCGTAAGGCGCGCAGCTTTCCTGCAGACAACAAAAAACCCGCCGAAGCGGGTTTTTCCAAGACCATCCCGACTTCCTGTCGGACGCCTCCGAGGCGATGGTCGATCATCCTTGATCCGGGTGAACTCCTGTTCACCCCTTGATGGATCCAATACTACGGAGCGCGAGTCCGGCCGGAAATAGCCAAATTCCTCCAGCGCGTGTAAGCCTTTCGCTATACCTCGCAGGCTCAGCTTCGAACGGCCCTTTGAGGAGCGGGAAATCTGGCGTCAGGAAAAATCTTGAGGCGGTATGGCTGCTGACGGCAAAAATCGCAGGCAATAAAAAACCCGCCGAAGCGGGTTTGTACCAAGACCATTCCAACTCCCTGTCGGCTGCCTTCCCGGCGATGGTCGATCGTCCCTGATCCTGGCGAACTCCTTGTTCGCCAGTTGTTGGATCCAATACTACGGCTCTGACGGCAGGTGCAAAATAGCCATTCGCTTCATTGCGTGTAAGCCTTTGGCTATACATGTGTCCGTTTTTGCGAATTCTCAGATGCTCGGCCGTGCATCGGGAACGTAGAAGAGACCGGTGAAACTGCTGTGCCAGAGCGGCGCAGGCTTGTTTTCAGGGTGAGAAATTCGCGGTTACTTCACAATAGCGCTGCTGGGCGTTTTTACTGTCCTCGTCGCGATTTCTGGCCGCACGTTTGGTCCACTCACGGCACTCTTCTCTGAAATTGACCGCTGCCGCCTTGCGACACTCGCGCCGTTCGAATGAACGAATAGCGAAGTTTTCGCAGACGCTGTCGCCATCGATCGTGTTGCCGTACACCCGCCACTGCGCGCGGTAGCGGTTTCTGCCGTCCGCTTCGCGGATGGAGGCCGTCGCTAAGCTGTAAGGCCTGGAAGAACGCGTGGAGTTGCGTGAAGCATTGGCCTTGAAATCGGCCATGTAGTCGGCAGACACCATGCCTGTTGCCGGTTCTGCCTGAGCGGGGCGTGGAAGCTGGCCGAATCGGCAGTTCGCCACCGCCTCATCGATGACGTTGCCTTTTTTCATGCAGTCATCCAAGGGCTGCACAGGAGCAGGCGGCGCTACAGTGGCCGCTATCGGCACAAGCTCTGCGGTTTTTCGAATGTGTGCGGGCGCAGGATCGGCGGCGGCTACGGGCTGCGCCTCGGCGTCGACTGTCCGGGTTTCGGGTGTGGACTGCACAACAGGCGGTACTGCCAGTGCTTTGGGGTCTCTCGCGTGTGAGGTGATCAGTCCGGCCACGCAGGCTGCAGCAATAAGGCACGCCAGCCACAGGCCATAAGGGCGTGAGCGGCGAGGCGCATCGACGCGCTTGCGGCGTGGATGCGAGCCAAGCACCACATCGACCTGACCGGGCACGAGGCGCTGAATGCGGATGATCCCGTCGTCCTCTGGTTGCTGTAGGGAATCCATTCCTGCTCCTGATCAAGCGATGTTCTGGTGTGATATTACAATGATATCGGCCGGTGGGTAGAGTTTCTGCAACGCTTTGGTGCTATGTGCATCCGGCCTGGCGCGTTAAGGTTGAGGCCGTTTTTTGACTGATGGATGGACCGCGAATGCACCAGCGTCTCGAACAGGTATTCGGCTACACACAGTTCCGGCCGGGGCAGGAGGCTGCCATCAGTGCGGTACTGGCCGGACGCTCGGCTGCGGCGATCTTTCCGACTGGCTCGGGCAAGTCGCTATGTTACCAATTGCCTGCCCTGATGTTGCCGCATTTGACGCTGGTGGTGTCGCCGTTGCTGGCGCTGATTCAGGATCAGCTTGCCTTCCTGCACCGCCATGGCATTTCGGCGGCGAGCATTGATTCGGCGCAGAGCCGCGACGAGATCGCTGACGTGATGGCGCGCGCACGTTCCGGCGAGCTGAAGATTCTGATGATCTCGGTCGAGCGCCTGAAGAACGAGCGCTTCCGCAATTTCATCGCTCAAGTGCCGATTTCCTTGCTAGTGGTCGACGAAGCGCACTGCATCTCGGAGTGGGGGCATAATTTCCGCCCCGACTACCTGAAACTGCCGGACTACCAGCGCGAATTCAATATTCCCCAGACATTGCTGCTGACCGCCACGGCGACCCCGCAAGTCATCATCGACATGCAGGACAAATTCGCCATCGCCCCCGAGGATGTCATCACCACCGGTTTCTACCGCGCCAACCTGCACCTGTGGGTCAAGCCGGTCAGCGGACGAGACAAGCGACGCCTGCTGGTGGAGTGGCTCAATGAACGTCGCGGGCAACCGACCATCGTTTACGTGACCCTGCAAAAGACAGCCGAACATATCGCCACGCACCTGGAACAGCATGGCCTGCCCGCCAGCGCCTACCATGCCGGGCTGCCCAACGATCAGCGCGAGTCGATCCAGAAGCAGTTCATGGGCGGCCGTCTGAACTGCATCGTGGCAACCATCGCGTTCGGGATGGGCATCGACAAGAGCGATATCCGCAACGTGGTGCATTTCGACCTGCCCAAATCCATCGAGAACTACAGCCAGGAAATCGGTCGGGCAGGGCGTGATGGTGCTGCTTCGGATTGTCTGGTGTTGGCCAACCGCGACAGCCTCAACGTGCTGGAGAACTTCGTGTATGGCGATACGCCGGAGCGCGAGGGGATTGCCCGTGTGCTGGAGGATTTGCTCGGGGCGCGTCATGACGGGCAGTGGGAATTTCTGTTGGGGCCGCTCGCCGACCTCAGCAACATTCGTCAATTGCCGTTGAAGACCCTGCTGGTGCAACTGGAGCTGCGCGGGATCATTGCGCCGCGCTACGCGTATTTTGCCGAGTACCGCTTCAAGTTTCTGCTCCAGCCGCAAGACCTGATGGCGCGTTTCGAAGGGGAGCGACGCGAGTTCGTTCAGGCCCTGATCGACACCTCAAACCGGGCACGGACCTGGGCCACCGTCGATTTCGAGGCGATGTACCAGCAATACGGCGCCGAGCGCGGGCGAGTGGTCAAGGCGCTGGATTACTTTCAGGAAAAAGGCTGGATCGAGCTTGAAAGCAAACAGATGACCGAGGTCTACAGCCTGTTGCGCAGCGACTTTGACGCACAGGCCTTGAGCATCGAATTGCACGATTATTTCGCTCATCACGAAGCCACTGAAGTTGCGCGCATTCACACCATGCTGGACGTGTTCGCCAGTGACCAGTGCCTGACCCATCGGCTGGCGCAGTACTTCGGTGATCACAATGCGCCCGAGCGTTGCGGGCATTGCTCGGTATGCCTTGGCGAAGTCGCCCACTTGCCCGAACCACCCGCGCTGGAGCCCTTGGCGAATCGGGACTTTCAGCAGCTGTGCAGCGAGTTTATCCACAAGCACCAGGACTACACCGGCCAGCCTCCCAGCGCCGACTGCCTGACGCGTTTTCTGTGCGGCATCAGCGTGCCGCTGTTCACCAAGCTCAAAGCCCGCGCCACCACCGGGTTTGCCGTGTTGGAGGATTATCCGTACGCACAGGTCAGGACGTGGGTGCAGGCCATAGCTGGCAACTGACTATGCACACAAAGTGATCTGACCAAGGGGGCGATGCTCTGCATCCAGTCCTGCGCCTGCGTTGCGACAGACAAATGAAAACCGGCCGCTCAAGAGCGGCCGATTTTTTGTGCTTCAGCAACTGACGGTGGTATCAGTCACGATGACGGCGATGGCCGTGGTGCTTTGGACGATGGCCATGGTCACGGCCACCACGATAACGACGATCGTCGCTGCGGCTTTCGTTGCCCATGTAGTTACCGGCTGCAGCACCGCCGCCGCCACCTACCGCCGAGCCGACCAGGCTGCCGGTATTGCCGCCGACGCTGCGGCCCAGCACGTTACCACCCGCTGCGCCCAGACCACCGCCGATAGCGGCTTCTGTACGATTGCGTCGGTCTGCGCCGACCGCGCCACCGGCTGCACCGCCAACGCCAGCGCCAATCGCTGAACCGGTACTGCCACCGAGCTGTTGACCGACGGCCGAACCGAGTACCCCACCCAATGCTCCGCCTACGCCTGACTCGAGGTTGCCTGCAGACGCTGCACCGCCGATCAAGGTAAGAGACAACAACAGTATCGAGGAATACTTCATGTATTGAATCTCATAGGGATGACGGCGCGATATTGGTGTCAAGTGAAGAATGTAGCAATGCAATTCCGACGAGTAACACGATTGCCACACAAACTGCTAAGTTATTGTTTTGGCTAAGGAACTTAAGTCGAAAAAGACAGTCTGAGGTTACTTGCAAAAGGCCCGCTTCCAGTGAAGCGGGCCTTTTTTGTGGGCGTCTTTCAGGGACGTCAGAGGATGCGTGCCGACTCTGCCGAGCGCTCGAGGCGAATGGCAACGAACTTCGATGTCGGCGTGCTGCTGCCATCGCCCACGCTTTCCAGCGGCACCAGCGGGTTGACCTCTGGGTAGTAGGCGGCAGCCTGACCGGCTGGAATATCGAACGGCAGCAATGTGAAGCCTTTGACGCGGCGCTCGCGGTTATCACTCCAGATCGAAATCAGGTCCGCCTTCTGCCCCGGCTGGAAGCCCAGACGGATGATGTCGGCTTCGTTGACGAACAGCACGTCACGCTGACCTTTAACGCCGCGATAACGGTCGTCCAGGCCATAGATGGTGGTGTTGTACTGATCGTGCGAGCGCATCGATTGCATGATCAGGTCCGGGATCTGCCCGGTCGAGCTGACGTGTTCATTGATCAGAGTCAACGGCAGCGCGTTGGACTTGAAGTTGGCGCGGGTCGACGCAGTGTTCCAGCGACGTGCGCCAGCAGCGTTACCCAGGTAGAAGCCGCCCGGGTGCTTGACGCGCTCGTTGAAATCCTTGAAGCCGGGGATGGTGTCGGCGATCAGGTCACGAATACGGTTGTAGTCCTCGACCAGCCACAGCCAGTCCACAGGCGCCTTGCCCAGCGTAGCGTTGGCGATACCGGCGATGATTGCAGGCTCGGAACGCATTTGCTTCGACGACGGCTTCAACTGGCCATTGGAAGCGTGAACCATGCTGAACGAATCTTCCACGGTGACGGCTTGTGGGCCGTTGGCCTGGATATCGATGTCGGTACGGCCGAAGCACGGCAGGATCAGCGCGTCCTTGCCGTGGAACAGGTGGCTGCGGTTCAGCTTGGTGCTGATCTGTACGGTCAGGTCGCAATTGCTCAGGGCTTCGGCAGTGCGATGGCTGTCCGGGGTGGCCTGAGCGAAGTTGCCGCCCAGCGCGATGAACACCTTGGCGCGACCTTCGGCCATGGCGTGAATGGCTTCGACGACGTTATGGCCGTTTTCGCGGGGTACTTTGAACTGGAAGCGTTTTTCCAGAGCATCGAGCAGGAACACCGGTGGGCGCTCGTTGATGCCCATGGTGCGGTCACCCTGCACGTTACTGTGACCGCGCACCGGGCACAGGCCGGCACCCGGACGACCGATGTTGCCGCGCAGCAGCATCAGGTTGGCGATTTCCTGGATGGTCGGTACCGAGTGACGGTGCTGGGTGATACCCATCGCCCAGCACATGATCACGTTCTTGCCTTTGGCGTACATGCGTGCCGACTGTTCGATGTCGCTCAGCGGCAGGCCGGACTGCTCGACGATGGCGTCCCAGGACGTGTCATCGATGGCGGCCAGGTATTCGAGTACGCCTTCGGTGTGTTCGTTGAGGAACGCGTGATCGAACACCGACGGTGCGTTGTTGGCCTGCGCCTCGCGCTCCCATTGCAGCAGGAACTTGGCCATGCCGCGCAACAGCGCCATGTCGCCACCCAGGGCAGGGCGGAAGTAGGCGGTGTTGGTCGGGCGGTCGCCGTTAGTGAGCATCTCGACCGGGTGTTGCGGATGCTGGAAGCGCTCCAGGCCACGCTCTTTGAGCGGGTTCACGCACACTACCTGGGCACCGCGCTGGACCGCTTCACGCAAAGGCTCGAGCATGCGCGGGTGATTGGTGCCGGGGTTCTGACCGAGGACGAAGATGGCATCGGCGTGTTCGAAATCCTCGAAGGTCACGGTGCCCTTGCCGACGCCGACGCTTTGCGACAGCGCTACGCCGCTGGCCTCGTGGCACATGTTCGAGCAGTCCGGGAAGTTGTTGGTGCCGTAGGCGCGCACGAACAGCTGATACAGGTACGCCGCTTCGTTGCTGGCGCGACCCGAGGTGTAGAACTCGGCCATGTTCGGGCTGGGCAGGTTCTTCAGGTGCTTGGCGATCAGCGCAAACGCATTGTCCCAGCTGATCGGCTTGTAACGGTCGGTTTCCGCGTCATAAGTCATCGGCTCGGTCAGGCGACCCTGATACTCGAGCCAGTAATCACTCTGCTCCATCAGCGAGCTGACGCTGTAGCGGGCGAAGAAAGCCGGGTCGACACGGCGCTTGGTCGCTTCCCAGTTCACCGCCTTGGCGCCGTTCTCGCAGAACTTGACCATGCCGCTTTCCGGCGAATCACCCCAGGCGCAGCCCGGGCAGTCGAAACCGCCGTTCTGGTTGGTCTTGAGCATCATGCGCAGGTTCTTCAGCGCGTTGTCACTGCCCAGCCAGTGTTGCGTCACGCTGATCAGTGCGCCCCATCCGCCTGCCGCACCTTTGTACGGCTTGTAGCGAGGGGTTGGTGTCTTGTCGGCTTGATGATGAGTGCTCACGCTTGAATCTCCATCGCAGGGCTATAGACCCGCGGCGCACTGTGCTGCGGCAGGTGAATTAAATTGAGGTTATGACGGCGGGCCCATTGCAGGGCCAGGCCGGTGGGCGACGACAGGCTGACCAGCGTCTGGATGCCGGCGCGCAATACTTTCTGAATCAGTTCCAGGCTGCAGCGACTGGTCACGATGGCGACGCCGCCGGCCAAGGGGATGTCCTGGCGGATCAAGGCGCCGATCAGTTTGTCCAGCGCGTTGTGGCGGCCGATGTCTTCACGGCCCAGCAGCAACTGGCCGTTGCCGTCCATGAACACCGCCGCGTGCACAGCGCCGCAATGGCGGCCAAGCGGCTGGAACTCGCCGATGCGCTGACGCAGGCCTTCCAGCCACTCGATCGGTGGCAGGGGCGCGCCGGGCAGGGCCTTCAGATCAGGCAATGCCTGCTCGACGGCTTCAACGCCACACAGTCCGCAGCCGCTGGTGCCAGCTAACTGTCGGCGCTGCTGCTTGAGTTCCCAGAACGCGCGGCTGGCGATCTCGACCTCGGCCTGCATCGCCGAGCCGCAACCGCTGAGTTTGAAGTCGTAGATTTCGTCATGCGAGGCAATGATGCCGCTGCCCAGGCTGAAGCCGACGATAAAGTCTTCCAGATCGGTCGGGCTGACCAGCATCACCGCCTGGCTGATGCCGTTGTAGGCAATCGCCAGTGCCACTTCTTCGGCAAGTTCGTTACGTGCAGAGGCCGTGCCCTCGAGATTCGAGTAGCTGTAGGACTGGCTTGCTTCGGGGGCTGGCGTAGCAAAGGACGCCGAGCTGACCTTGCGCGTAACGGGCATGGGCTGAAATACCGGCAGAATGACATCTGCAAGACTAGGCCCGTTATGTGAAATCGTCTAATCGCTAGTGCTGATGCCCCGATAGATGACGTCGATCAACGCCCTAGCGCGGTATTTCGGCTACCAGCGCAAAACAGGCTTCAGCCAGTGCCGAGCGCGGCGCACTGCGGCGCATGATCAACCCCAGCCGGGCCAAAGTCCGGGAATCGGCAATCGGATGCAGGCGCAGATGTTCGGTGAGCGTTTCCAGACCGCCATCCAGCGGCATGATCGCGCAGCAAAAACCGCCATGTACGGCTTGCAGCAACTGATGAACGGCATCGGTTTGTATCAGCGGGTTGGGTTGCAGGCCGCGGCTGTGGAAGTTGTGATCGATTGACTGGCGAAAATGCATGCCGCTGGTCAGCATGCCCAGTGGCAGCTCGACCAGATCGGCCCAGCTCAAGGGATCGTCGCCAAACGAAAAGTGCCGACGGTCGTACAGCAGGCCCATGCGCGTGTCGTCCAGGGGCAGCGAATCGAAACGCTCGTTGTCCAGCCGTTCCAGGTACGAGACGCCCAGGTCGATACGATTGCTCGCCAGTTGTTCCAGCACTTGCTCGGAGCTGAGTGACGACAGCTCGAAGCGCAGATTGGGGTGCAGTTGGTGCAATCGGTGCAGCAATGGCAGCGGATCGAAGCTCGACAGCGGCACCACGCCCAGGCGCAGCGTCCCGACCAGATGACCGCGGCAGGCGGCCGCTTCAGCCTGCAGACCGTCGTAGGCAGCCAGTACCGTGCGTGCCCAGGCCAATACGCGTTCGCCTGGTGCGGTGAAACCTTCGAAGCGCTGGCCGCGATTGACCAGTGGCAAGCCAAGTTCTTCTTCCAGATTGCGCAGGCGCATCGACAGCGTCGGCTGGGTGATATTGCAGCGCGCAGCCGCCTGGCCGAAGTGCCTCGTCTCGTCGAGGGCGATCAGAAATTTAAGTTGCTTGATGTCCATGTTCACTCCGGTAAGCCGTCCAGACAGCCGATTCTACGCGTTCAGGCTGAACGATGGTCGGGCTACATTGGTCGGAAGCCTGTAGCCCTTGATTTACAAGGGCTACACTCATCACGCTATTCCTCAAACCTACTTACGGAGAACCAGAAAATGAGTCTTATCAGTTTCATCAAAGAAGCAGGCGAGAAAATTCTGGATGCACTTCTGCCAGATAAAGCCAACGCCGATGAGTTGCTGAAAAAGCATATCTCCGAAGTCGGTCTGGGCAACCCTAATGTGCAGACCCGGGTCGACGGCGGCACGGTCATCGTCGAAGGCAAAGTCTCCAGCCAGGAAGAGCGGGAAAAGATCGTTCTGATCCTGGGCAATATCCACGGCGTGGAAAAAGTCGACGACCAGATGACCGTCGAGGGCAGCGCAGGCGCAGAGTCCGACTACGTGGAAGTAAAGTCGGGCGACACCCTTAGCAAAATTTCCCAGCGCGTGTATGGCGATGCCAACCAGTACCAGAAAATCTTTGAAGCCAACAAGCCGATGCTCAAGAGCGCGGACAAGATCTATCCGGGTCAGAAGCTGCGCATTCCGAAGTGATCTGAAGACGCTGCCCGCCTTTTTCAGGCGGGCACACGGCGTTGCTTACAATCCCTTGCTCAGCTCTCGATAGTCGTCCACTGCGGCGAACTCTTCGGTGTCTTTCGGGCCTTTCTGGCTGTTGGGCTGGCTGACTGCCAGCAAATGGGCTACACCGAAGTGTCGAGCGCTGCGCAGGATCGGCAGGGTGTCGTCGATGAACAGACTGCGTGCCGGGTCAAACGCTGTTTCGGCCTTCAAGGCGTCCCAGAAATGCTGGCTTTCCTTGGGAAAGCCGTAATCGTGAGAGCTGATAAGGCGTTCGAAATAAGGCGCCAGCTCGATTCGCTCCATCTTCAGCGACAACGAATCACGGTGCGCATTGGTGATCATGATCACCCGCTTGCCGGCTTTTTGCAGGGCCGCGAGAAACGTCTCGGCGTCCGGGCGCAGCGCAATCATGTGAGCGATTTCGCGTTTCAGGTCGCGGACCGACAGGTTAAGCTCGGCGCTCCAGAAATCCAGGCAGTACCAGTTGAGCGTGCCCGCGTTGTTTTCGAACAGCGGTTTCAATTCCAGCCAGGCCATGGCGAAACTGACGCCATGCAGTTCGGCGTAGCGCTGCGGCAGGTGCTGCATCCAGAAGTGTTCGTCGTAATGCAGGTCGAGCAACGTGCCGTCCATATCCAGCAGGACGGTATCGATTTCGCTCCAGGGCATGGAAAGCATTCTGGCCTCGTCAAGGGGTTGATAGCGGGTAAGCATATCCGACACAGACATCGGGAAAAGCTCGGTATAGTACCTCGTTCATGTAAAGGAGCCTGTCATGCGTCAGAAACCTACCGTACTTGCCCGCGCAATCGTCGCCAGTAGTCGTCTGTTCCGCGTTGAAGAGCTGCAATTGCGCTTTGCCAATGGCGTCGAGCGGACCTATGAGCGTCTGGCCAGCAAAGGTACGGGCCCCGGGGCGGTGATGATCGTGGCCATGCTCGATGCCGATCACGCTGTGCTGATCGAAGAATATTGCGGCGGCACCGATGCCTACGAGCTGTCCCTGCCCAAGGGCCTGATCGAGCCGGGCGAAGACGTACTGGCGGCTGCCAACCGTGAACTCAAGGAGGAGGCCGGTTTCGGTGCGCGGGAGCTGGAACTGTTGACCGAGCTGTCGCTGTCCCCAGGCTACATGAGCCAGAAAATTCAGGTGGTCCTGGCCACCGACCTGTACGAAGAGCGGCTGGAAGGCGACGAGCCCGAGCCGATCCGGGTCGACCGGATCAACCTGCGCGAGCTGTCGAGCCTTGCCCAGAATGCCCAGTTCAGCGAAGGCCGGGCGCTGGCCGCGCTGTACCTCACACGTGACCTGCTGACCCAGCGTGGATTGTTTCAGCCATGACCGACTCGTTGCACAACCTGCCACATCCGCTGCTCGCCCCGGTGATTGAACTGACGCGACTGGCGGGCGAAGTGATCCTGCCGTTCTGGCGCGCCAACGTCACCGTGACCACCAAGACTGACGACTCGCCGGTGACCGCCGCTGATCTGGCCGCCCATCAGGTGCTGGTCGAGGGTTTGCAGGCGCTTGATCCGGACATTCATGTGCTCTCCGAAGAGGACGCTGACATCCCCTTCAGCGAGCGGGCAGGTTGGGAGCGCTGGTGGCTGGTCGATCCGCTGGACGGCACCAAGGAGTTCATCTCCGGCAGTGAAGAGTTCACCGTCAATGTCGCGCTGATCGAGCGTGGCCGCGTGGTATTCGGCGTGGTCTCGATGCCCACCAATAACCGCTGCTACTTCGGCGGCGCGGGGCTGGGTGCCTGGCGCAGTGATAGCGTCGACCACATCCAGCCGATCGCAGTGCGCAACCAGCTTGGCGAAGGGCAGACCTTTACCGTGGTCGCCAGCCGCCGCCATTCCAGCCCGGAGCAGGAGCATTTGCTCGCCGGCCTGTCGAACGGGCTGGGTCATTTGCAACTGACCAACATCGGCAGCTCACTGAAATTCTGCCTGCTGGCCGAGGGCGCCGCCGACTGCTACCCACGCCTGGCCCCGACCTCGCAATGGGACACCGCTGCGGCGCAGGGCGTGCTTGAGGGTGCAGGAGGCGAAGTGTTGCAACTGGACGGCCAGCCGTTCAGCTACCCGGCCCGCGAATCGCTGCTCAACCCGTTCTTCCTGGCCCTGCCCGCCAACGCCGAATGGCGCGACAAACTGCTGGTGCTGGCGCAGTCCTGAGGCCAGCTTCAAGGCCTCTGCCCGGCGAGCGTAGGAGCGAACCGGGCGACGCTTCGCTTGCTCGCGAAAGGGCTGGTGCATCCACAGCAAATCCAGTGCTTGAAACGACGCCTTCGCGAACAAGTTCGCTCCTACAAAAGCGCTGAGACGCTTGGCTGAGACAGCTTCACCAGTGCAAAAGCGCATGGCCTGTTCTTCGCTGATGCAGGGGCGGCCGCGTTCTTGTGGGAGCGAGCTTGCTCGCGAATACGATTGATCAGGCGATGAATTTTTGCCGATTGCACCGGCCTCTTCGCGAGCAAGCGAAGCGTCGCCCGGCTCGCTCCCACAGGTCTGCGTCCAGTTCATCCACTACGCGCAGCCTCACTGGCGTAACACGAACTGCCCGACAAAGCACACGGCGTGTTTTTCGCTTGATACAGGTATGCAGTGGCGAGCGCGCTCTTGTGGGAGCGAGCTTGCTCGCGAAGGCTATGGTTCAGGCGATGAATTTTTGCCGATTGCACCGGCCTCTTCGCGAGCAAGCTCGCTCCCACAGGTCTGCGTACAACGCTGAGACAGTTTCACCAGTGCAAAGGCGCACGGCCTGTTCTTCGCTTGATACAAGTATGCAGGGTCAGGCGCGCTCTTGTGGGAGCGAGCTTGCTCGCGAAGGCGATGGTTCAGGCGATGAGTTTTTGCGGATCGCACTGGCCTCTTCGCGAGCAAGCTCGCTCCCACAGGTCTGCGTACAACGCTGAGACAGTTTCACCAGTGCAAAGGCGCACGGCGTGTTCTTCGCTTGATACAGGTATGCAGGGTCAGGCGCGTTCTTGTGGGAGCGAGCTTGCTCGCGAAGGCTATGGTTCAGGCGATGAGTTTTTGCGGATCGCACTGGCCTCTTCGCGAGCAAGCGAAGCGTCGCCCGGCTCGCTCCCACAGGTCTGCATATGGCGCTGAGACAGTTTCACCAGTGCATCAACTGCACGCAGCCTCACCGGTGCAACACAAACTGCCCGACAAAGCGCACGGCCTGTTCTTCGCTGTCCTGCTCGCTGATGCAGGTGTGCAGGGTCAGGCGGGCGCGGCCTCGGCGTTGGTAGGTGGCGATGAATTTTTCCCACTGCGCCAGCTCGGGCGCGTCGCAGCGGGCGATGGCGTCGCTGCGTACCGGCAGTGGATAACTGATCTGTCCGTCCTGAATCACGATATGCCCATCGGTGATCCCGGCCTCACGCAGTCGCAGGTGCAGCCAGCCCCAGCCCGCCAGTACTGCGCCGCAATACAGGCTGCCGCCGAACAGCGTGCTCTTGTGGTTGACGTTGGGTGCCAGCGGCAGGTGCAGGCGCAGGGTCTGGTTGTGCCAGTCGATCACGCGCATGCCCATCTCGCGGGTCAGCGGGATGTCGTGGTGCAGCACCTGCTCCAGTGCGTGGGCGGCGTCATGTTCAGGCTCAATCGTTGTCATCGGAAGCTCCGCTGCTGTCGCCAAACGTCAGGCCGTGCTTGCGCAGTTTGTCGTGCAGGGTCTTGCGCGGCACACCCAGCGCTTCCGCCAGACTGCGCACCGAGCTGTGCGGGCGCGCCAGTTCGGCGGCGATCAACGCGCGCTCGAAGCTTTCCACCTGATCGCTCAGCCCGCCGCCCGGCGGTGGCGCCTGTTCTGCATCAGCGCCTTCCAGCTCCAGCTCCAGACCCAGCGCAAAACGCTCAGCAGCGTTTTGCAGTTCCCGGACATTGCCCGGCCAGTTATGCCGCAACAGCAGCGCGCGCTGGCCTGGCTTGAGTTCGTGCTTGGGGATGCCGTGGCGCATGCTCGCGGCATCGGCGTAATGTTCGAACAGCATCAGCGCATCTTCACCCCGTTCGCGCAACGGCGGGATACGCAGCGAGGCCACGTTCAGGCGGTAATACAAGTCCGCCCGGAAGCGGCCCTGATCGGCCGCGTGACGCAGGTCTTCCTTGGTCGCGGCGATGATGCGGATGTCCAGCGGGATCTGCTGATTGCTGCCCATTCGCTCGACCACGCGCTCCTGCAGCAGGCGCAGCAGTTTGACCTGCACGTCCAGGCTCATGCTTTCGATTTCATCGAGGAACAGCGTACCGCCGTTGGCAAACTCGAACTTGCCGATACGCCGCTTCTGCGCGCCTGTAAAGGCCCCTGGCTCGTGGCCGAACAGCTCGCTTTCCACCACCGATTCAGCCAGCGCGCCGGCGTTGATCGCCACGAACGGGCCGCTGCGGCGGTTGGACAGATCGTGCAGCGCGCGGGCGACCACTTCTTTGCCTGCGCCGGTTTCGCCGAGGATCAGCACGTCGGCCCGCGTCCCGGCCAATGCGCCGATCTGTTCGCGCAGACGCAGGATCGGCGGCGACTGACCGATCAGGCGTGTGCTCAGTTGTTGGCGATCACTCAGGGCCAGGCGCAGGCTGCGGTTATCCAGCACCAGACGGCGCAACGCCAGGGCACGGCGCACGCTGTCGAGCATGGCGTCGCTGGCGAAGGGCTTTTCCAGAAAGTCGTAGGCCCCGGCGCGCATGGCCTTTACCGCCAACGGTACATCGCCATGCCCGGTGATCAGCAGCACCGGCAGGTCGGGGTCCTGCGCGTGAAGCTGGTCGAGCAGTTCCAGGCCATCCATGCCCTGCATGCGAATATCGCTGACCACCACGCCCGGCCAGTCGCGGCCGATGCGCTCGGCCAGCCCGGTCGCTTCGGGCAGCGACAGAACGTTCAGGCCCGCCAGGTCCAGCGTCTGGCGCAGGGCCTGACGCAGGTGCGAATCGTCGTCGATCAGCACCACCTGAATCTGGCTGTCGATGGCTGTGTCCGAACTCATGCAGAAAGGTCCTCTGGCGGTTGAAGATTGGCTCCGGAAGCACCGGCCCGCAGGCGCAGGGTCAGCAGCGCACCGCCGCTGGGATGGTTGGCGAACAGCAACTCGCCGCCCAGCGCGCGCATCAGCGTATCGCAGATGGCCAGACCGAGGCCAAGGCCCTGGGTGCGGGTCTTGGTCGTAAAGAAGGGCTCGCGGGCCCGCGCCAGTGCTTCCTGGGAAAAGCCGGGGCCGTTGTCACGAATGTATAGGTTAACGCCCTCGGCGGTCTGCTCGACACTTATCCACAGCCTGCGCGGTGGGCCTTTTTCAGTGAGGGCGTCCAGCGCGTTGGCGATCAGATTGCCGAGCACCTGACGCAGACGGGTTTCACCGGCCTGCACCCAGATCGTGGCGTCCGGCAGGTCACGGATCAGCTCGACTTCCATGGCGCGCCGCCGCTTGGCCAGCAGCGCCAGCGCATCTTCCAGCGCCGGTTGCAGTGCCACGCTTTCAGGGGCGTGGCGGTCGCGACGGGCGAAGGCGCGCAAGTGCGCGATGATCGAGGCCATGCGCCCGGTCAGTTCGCTGATCAGCTTGAGGTTGCCGCGTGCATCCTCGGTGCGCTTATGATCGAGCAGCACTTCGGCGTTTTCGGCGTAACTGCGGATGGCGGCCAACGGCTGATTCAGCTCATGGCTGATACTCGCCGACATGGTGCCCAGCGCCGTCAGTTTGCTGGTCTGCACCAGTTCATCCTGAGCCTGCACCAGCTCCTGTTGCGCCTGTTCGCGCTCCAGCACTTCCTGACGCAGACGGCTGTTGAGCCCCTCCAGATCGCTGGTCCGTTCGATAACCCGCATCTCCAGCTCGCGGCGCGCCTTGGCCTCGAACGCGATGCGATCCAGATAATGACGACGACGTTGCATCATCAGGCCCAGCAACAACATCAGCACCAGCAGCGCTGCGCCGCCAATCGCCACCACTGTGCGCACCTGACGGTCGACAAGGGCGCGAGGCGCGAGGATGTTGACGTTCCAGCCGGTTTCTTCGATGGCCTGGGTCTGAGTCAGCCAGGCGTGTTCATCGATCCTCAACGGACGCGGATCGCGGGTCGGGTAGGACTGGATCGCGACGATGGCTTTTTTCTCGTCATCGGTCAGGTCGCGGGTCGCCCGAAAGCGCCATTCGGGGTTGGAAGTCAGAATCACCACGCCGTTCTGGTCGGTCAGCAGTAGTTGTTCGGGCGTCTTGCCCCACAGGGTTTCGGTGTGGTCCAGATCAACCTTGACCACCAGCACGCCGATGATTCGCTCACCGTCACGCACCGGGCCGGCGAAAAAGTAGCCACGTTTGGCAGAGGTCGTGCCGAGGCCGAAGAACCGCCCGGTTCTGCCCGCCCGCGCATCGATGAAATAGGGCCTGAAAGAGAAGTTGCGGCCAATGAAGCTGTCTTTCTGCTCCGAGTTCGAAGCCGCCAGAGTCAGGCCATTTGCGTCCATCAGATACATGACATCGGCACCGGTCTGACGCGTGATTTCGCTGAGCAGACGGTTGGCGTTTACCAGGGTCGGTGTGTCGCCCGGCGCTGCCAGTGCAGCGCGCAAGGCAGGCAGGTCGCCGAGGATCTGCGGCAGGGTTTCGTAACGGTGCAGGGTGCCAAGCAGGTTGGCGACGTACAGGTCCAGGGTCTGACGGTTCTGGTTGGCCAGCACGTTGCGGTAATAACGTTCGGCCAGGTGTTCCAGCGGCCACAGCAACGGCGCCAGGCAGAGTGCCAGAAGGGCGAGGCTGCGCCAGCGAGGGCGGCGCGGCAGTGCGGGAGTCATGGTCATCGATTGGCCGTCGCCGAAGGGTTGACGATGCCTGCTGGCGATCACGCCGTCGCAGGCAACAGAAACACCCGGTCGATCCTGACGTGGGCATCAGGCGCGTATTATGCCCGCCGCCGGCTTGTCAGGCACCCGGACATTACGCCGGGCGGCCTTTGGTGGCGGGCTCAGGGAAACAGGTCGGCTTCTTTCAGGCGCTTGCCTTGCTGATCCTTGGCCGACAGGTTGGGCTGGCCGTCGAACTGCCAGTCGATGGCCAGATCCGCATCGTCCCAGGCGATGCAGCGTTCGGCCGAAGGCGTGTAGTAGTCGGTGGTCTTGTAGAGGAACTCGGCGTGTTCGCTGAGCACTACGAAACCATGGGCAAAGCCTTCCGGAACCCACAGCTGACGGGCGTTTTCAGCGGACAGCTCGACGCCGACCCACTGGCCGAAGTTCGGCGAGCTGCGGCGAATGTCCACGGCTACATCCAGCACCTTGCCGACCGTGACGCGCACCAGTTTGCCCTGGGCATTTTCGATCTGATAATGCAGCCCGCGCAGGACGCCGCGCTGCGAGCGGGAGTGGTTGTCCTGCACGAACTCACGGGTCAGACCGGTGGCCGCCTGAAAAGCCTTGGCGTTGAAACTTTCATAGAAAAAGCCTCGCTCATCACCGAATACCTTGGGTTCGAGAATCAGGACTTCCGGCAATTTTGTTGCGACTACGTTCACGTGGCTTCCCCTGCAATGTTGAATAAGTCGTGGCGACTCGACAGTCTGCCCTGAGGCGCGCCTGCCGAGAAGGGTGCTGATCAGGCAATCAGGTCTTTAGGCTCGGTAAAGCCCAGTCGTTCGCCCTGATAACTGCCGTCCTGAACCCTGCGGCACCAGTCCAGGTTATCCAGGTACCACTGCACAGTCTTGCGCAGCCCGGACTCGAAGGTTTCTTCGGGCGTCCAGTCGAGCTCCTTGTCGATCTTGCTGGCGTCGATGGCGTAACGCTGATCGTGGCCCGGACGGTCGACCACGTAGGTGATCAGGTCGCTGTACTGAGCGACGCCTGCCGGGTGCTGCGGGGCGAGCTCATCGAGCAGCGCGCAGATACCGCGCACAACGTCGATGTTTTTCTGCTCGTTGTGGCCACCGATGTTGTAGGTCTCGCCGACCTCACCTTCGGTCACCACCTTGAGCAGGGCCCGCGCGTGATCCTCGACGTACAGCCAGTCGCGCACCTGCAGGCCATTGCCATATACCGGCAGCGGCTTGCCCGCCAGGGCGTTGAGAATCACCAGCGGGATGAGCTTTTCCGGGAAGTGGAACGGCCCGTAGTTGTTGGAGCAGTTGGTCACCACCACCGGCAGGCCATAGGTGCGGTGCCAGGCGCGCACCAGATGGTCGGACGCAGCCTTGCTCGCCGAGTAGGGTGAGCTGGGCGCATAGGGCGTGGTTTCGGTGAACAGATCATCGACACCGTGCAAGTCGCCATACACTTCATCAGTGGAAATATGGTGAAAACGGAACGCCTGGCGTTGCGCTTCCGGCAGTTTCAGCCACCAGGCGCGCGTGGCTTCCAGCAGGCTGTAAGTGCCGACGATGTTGGTCTGGATGAACTCGGCCGGGCCATCGATGGAGCGGTCGACGTGGGATTCAGCCGCCAGGTGCATGATCGCCTGCGGCGCAAAGCGCTCAAGCACCGCACTGACGCGGGCCTGATCGCAGATATCCGCCTGCACGAACTCATAGCGCGTGTCGGTCGCAATCGACTGCAGCGATTCAAGGTTGCCCGCGTAGGTCAATTTGTCGAAGTTCAGCACTTCGTGTTCGGTGTTGTTTATCAGGTGGCGGATCAGTGCAGAGCCGATGAAACCTGCGCCTCCGGTAACGAGTATTCGCATGAACTGACCTTCTTGTGTGTTCTGGAGTAATGCAGCATAGCGCTTGAGGGCGTATGGCATGATCGGACCATTAAACCCGAGCAGCAGGTCGAATAAAACTCCGGGTAGTTTACGCGCCGGGGTGCAGGTGCGGATTGGTCGCGCAGCACAATCCCCCTATAGTCAATGCCCCTATAGTTGCGCGACTGCCCCTCACGCCTTGCTCGACGAGCCTGGGCCTGACAACAAGAACGAGGTTCTCCATGCCGCTTGCCACGCTTATCCGCCGATCCAGTCTGCCTTGCCCCGAGGTCAGCGTGGACCAGGCTTTGCAATTGCTCTCTGAGCACTACGGGCTGAGCGGCACGCTGAAAGCGTTGGGCAGCCAGCAGGATCGCAACTTTCTGCTGGATACCGGCACGCGGCGTTATGTGCTGAAAATCTGCCACGGCGCGTATTCGACCACCGAGCTGAACGCCCAGCACGCGGCGCTGCATCATCTGGCCGGCCACAGTGCATTCAAGGTGCCGGGCGTGATCCGCGCCAACGACGCCGAGCAGTTACTGTCGGTCGACATCGACGGGCAGGCGGTGCATGTGCGCCTGCTGGAGTTCATCGACGGGCAATCGCTGGGGCATGTCGAGCATCTGGGGCGTGACATCGTGGTCGAGCTGGGCGAGCTGTGTGCCCATGTGGATATCGCGCTGGCCGATTTCGACCACCCCGGTCTGCAGCGCATCCTGCAGTGGGACCCGCGCCACGCCCACGCATTGATCAAGCACCTGCTGCCGGTGATCAAGGATGCCGACGCCCGCGCTTGTCTGATCGAAGCGGGCGAGCAGGCTCATCGCCGTTTGTTGCCATTGATTGCGGCGCTGCCGATACAGGCGGTGCATCTGGACATCTCCGAGCACAACGCGGTCTGGCGGCGCGAGGCGGGGCACCCGTGGCACTTGCAGGGGCTGATTGATTTCGGCGATCTGCTCAGTACCTGGCGAGTGGCTGACCTGTCGGTGACCTGCGCGGCGCTGCTGCACCATGCCGAGGGCGATCCGCTGTACATCCTCCCGGCCATTGCCGCCTATCACGCCCTCAATCCGCTGAAGATCGAGGAATTGCAGGCGCTCTGGCCGCTGATCGTTGCTCGATCCGCAGTGCTTGTGCTCAGCAGCGAACAACAGGCCAGCGTCGAGCCTGGCAATGCGTATATCCAGGCCAACCTTGCCGGCGAATGGAACATTTTCGATGTCGCCACTTCGGTGCCGATGGCGCTGATGGAAGCTGCCATTCTGCGCGCGGTGGGTCTGGACCTGCCGCCCGTCGAGCAACCTGCCTATTCGCCGTTGTTGCCCAGCCTGGCGGGGCTTCAGCCGGTGCTGGTGGATCTGGGTGTGCTCAGCGAACACTTCATGGCAGGCAACTGGGAGCAGAGCGGCATCGATGAATATCTGCTGTCGCAAGCGGCCGGGGACAATGGTCTGGCGGCCAGCAGGTTCGGTGAATACCGTCTGTCACGCACCTTGCCTGATTGCGCCAGCGAGCCGGAGACCTTTGCGCTGCACGTCGAATTACACGTGCCCGCAGCAACGCCGCTGCATGCGCCTTTCGATGGCACCTTGCGGCTGACGGCCGATGCTGCGGTGCTGTTGGTCGGCGAGCGCATCAGTTTGAAGCTGTGGGGTGTGTTGCCGGAGGCTTCGCTAGCGGGTCAGGTGGCGGCGGGCACGTTGATCGGGCTGGGCGGTGGTTCGCTGTTGCTGCAATTGTGTACGGCGCCAGACCTCAGCCCGCCGCTGTTCACTACACCGGCCTGGGCAGATGTCTGGCGCGCAGTGTGCCCGTCGCCGTCGGCTCTGCTCGGGTTTGATTGTGACGCGCCAGCCTTGCAAGACGCCGCGCAATTGCTGGCGCGCCGTGATGCCAGCTTTGCCCGCTCGCAAAAGCACTACTACCAGGCCCCGCCGCAGATAGAGCGCGGCTGGCGCAATCACCTGATCGACATGCAGGGCCGCTCCTACCTGGACATGCTCAATAACGTCGCCGTTCTCGGTCATGGCCACCCGCGCATGGCCCACGAGGCGGCGCGGCAGTGGTCGCTGCTCAACACCAACTCGCGCTTTCACTATGCCGCGATCGCCGAGTTTTCCGAGCGCCTGCTCAAGCTGGCGCCCGAGGGCATGGACCGCGTGTTTCTGGTCAACAGCGGCACCGAGGCCAACGACCTCGCGATCAGGCTGGCGTGGGCTTACAGCGGTGGCCGCGACATGCTCAGTGTGCTGGAGGCGTATCACGGCTGGTCGGTGGCGACCGATGCCATTTCAACCTCTATCGCCGACAACCCGCAGGCACTCAGCACCCGCCCGGACTGGGTGCATCCGGTCACCGCGCCCAACACCTATCGCGGGCCGTTCAGGGGCGCGGACAGTGCGCCGGAGTACCTGCGCAGTGTCGATCAGGCCCTTGCCACGCTGGCTGAGCAGCAACGGCAGGTGGCGGGCTTCATCTGCGAGCCGGTGTATGGCAATGCGGGCGGGATTTCCTTGCCGCCGGGGTATCTGCAACAGGTGTATCAGAAGGTCCGCGCGGTGGGTGGCGTGTGCATTGCCGATGAGGTGCAGGTGGGTTATGGCCGGCTGGGTCATTACTTTTGGGGCTTCGAAGAGCAGGGCGTGGTGCCGGACATCATCAGCATGGCCAAAGGCATGGGCAATGGCCATCCGCTGGGCGCGGTGATCACCCGCCGTGAGATCGCCGAGGCGCTGGAGGCCGAGGGTTATTTCTTCTCGTCATCCGGTGGCAGCCCCGTCAGTTGCCGAATCGGCATGGCGGTGCTGGATGTCATGGAGGAAGAAAAGCTCTGGGACAACGCCCGAATCGTGGGTGACCACTTCAAGGCGCGGCTGCAGGCCCTGGCCGATATACATCCGCTGGTGGGCGCGGTGCACGGCATGGGGTTTTATCTGGGCATGGAACTGGTCCGCGACCGCCACACCCTGGAACCCGCTACAGAAGAAACCGCCCGCCTGTGCGAGCGCCTGCGTGAACTGGGCATCTTCATGCAGCCGACCGGCGACTACCTGAACATCCTGAAAATCAAACCCCCGATGTGCACCACCCGGCGAAGCGTGGACTTTTTCGTCGACAACGTATCGAAGGTTTTGCGCGAACTGGAATAGAGGACGCAGAGCGTCCAGAACGGCATACCCACGCGGAGCATGGGTACGATAGGGGTTGGCCGGACATTATCGTCATACCCGGATCTGCTTTTGATTCTGGCCGAAGGCCGTAGGAGCGAACTTGTTCGCGAAAGGGGCCGCCGCCGGACACTACCGTCATACCCGGATCTGTTTTTGATTCTGGCCGAAGGCCGTAGGAGCGAACTTGTTCGCGAAAAGGGCCTCCGCGTCCTACCCAGCTCGTAGAAATGAGCCCCGTCATGGGTATTAAACAGATTAATATCGGTAAAATTCGAAAATTAATGCGCTCCAAACATTTTTTTTGCTTTTAGTGCCGATTTATATCCGCTATAAAGGCGTTCATAATCGTCATCGCCTGTCTGCTATGGTGATAAGTCCTTTGCAACCGCCCCTGGAGATATTTTCATGAGCCGTATCGTTTCTGTCGCTGCTACCCAGATGGCCTGCTCCTGGGATCTGGAAGCCAACATCGAGACCGCTGAAAAGCTGGTACGTGAAGCTGCCGCCAAGGGCGCCCAGATCATCCTGATTCAGGAACTGTTCGAAACCCCGTACTTCTGCCAGAAGCCGAACCCGGACTATCTGCAGTTGGCGACTTCTCTCGAATCCAACGTCGCGATCAAGCACTTCCAGAAAATCGCCAAAGAACTGCAGGTCGTCTTGCCGATCAGCTTCTTCGAGCTGGCAGGGCGTGCGCGTTTCAACAGCATCGCGATCATCGACGCAGACGGCAGCAACCTGGGCATCTACCGCAAGAGCCACATCCCGGACGGCCCTGGCTACCACGAAAAGTACTACTTCAACCCGGGCGATACCGGCTTCAAGGTCTGGCAGACCCGTTACGCGAAAATCGGCGTCGGTATCTGCTGGGATCAGTGGTTCCCGGAGTGCGCGCGCAGCATGGCGTTGCAGGGCGCGGAAATTCTGTTCTACCCGACTGCCATCGGCAGCGAGCCGCACGACAAGACCATCAGCTCGCGCGACCACTGGCAGCGCGTGCAGCAAGGTCACGCCGGCGCAAACCTGATGCCGCTGATCGCCAGCAACCGCATCGGCAACGAAGAGCAGGACGGCTACGACATCACCTTCTACGGCTCGTCGTTCATCGCCAACCAGTTCGGTGAAAAAGTCGCCGAGCTCAACGAAACCGAAGAAGGCGTGCTGGTCCACAGCTTCGACCTGGACGAGCTGGAGCACACCCGCAGTGCATGGGGCACGTTCCGTGATCGCCGCCCTAACCTGTACGGCGCGGTGAAGACCCTCGACGGTTCGCTGGAGTCCTGATCGCCATGACCACGCTCAATAGCACGCCACGCGCCGACGGTTTTCATATGCCGGCCGAATGGGCACCGCAAACCCAGGTCTGGATGGTCTGGCCCGAGCGCCCGGATAACTGGCGCCTGGGTGGCAAGCCCGCCCAGGCTGCCCACGTCGCCATCGCCAAGGCCATCGCCCGCTTTGAGCCGGTCACGGTGGCGGTGTCCGCTGCACAATACGACAACGCCCGTGCGCGGCTGGACATGCCGAACATCCGCGTTGTGGAAATGAGCAGCAACGACGCCTGGGTGCGCGACAGCGGGCCGACCTTCGTCATCAACGACCGTGGCGAAGTGCGTGGCGTCAACTGGGAATTCAATGCCTGGGGCGGCTTCGATGGCGGCCTGTATGCGCCGTGGAACCTCGATTCCCAGCTTGGCAGCAAGGTACTCGAAATCGAGCGCTGCCCGCGTTACGTCACCGAAGGCTTCGTGCTCGAAGGCGGTTCGATCCATGTGGATGGTGAGGGCACGCTGATCACCACCGAAGAGTGCCTGCTCAATCGCAACCGCAACCCGCACCTTACCCGCGAACAGATCGAAACGATCCTCGGCGATTACCTGGCTGTGGATAAAGTCATCTGGTTGCCGGACGGCCTGTTCAACGACGAAACCGACGGGCATGTGGATAACTTCTGCTGCTACATCCGTCCGGGCGAGGTGTTACTGGCCTGGACCGATGATCCCGAAGACCCCAACTACTCACGCTGCCACGCGGCATTGAGTATTTTGGAAAACACCCTGGATGCCAAGGGTCGTGCGTTTATCGTGCATAAAATGCCGATTCCGGGCCCATTGTTCGCAACAGAAGAAGAATGCGCAGGCGTCGATCAGGTGCATGGCAGCCAGGAGCGCAATCCTTCGGTGCGTCTGGCCGGGTCGTATGTGAACTTTCTGATCGTCAACGGCGGCATCATTGCGCCGAGTTTCGACGATCCGATGGACGGAAAGGCCCGCGAGATCCTGCAAAAGCTGTTTCCAGAGCATGAGGTCGTGATGGCGCCGGGCCGTGAGTTGCTGCTGGGTGGGGGCAATATCCACTGCCTGACACAGCAACAGCCAGCGCCCCACAACCGCTAGCGCTTAGTAACTAGTTGTATCTAACGACTGGATAGTTGGTCCCGTTTTTGCTGTATTAAGCCCATCATCAGATGGGCTTTTTTATGCGTTACGTTATAACTAAGTTCATCAGATTTATCGGCAGTTTTCCTAAATTCCACTGGCGAAACTCCGTTTCCTTAGCTTGACTGTCACATGGCACCAGTAGATTTAGCCCCTCACGAATCAAGAGGTTTTGGTTATGAATGCAGGTATGAACCAACAGCGAGTTCGTGGTTTTTCTGCTTCGCTCAGTAATGAGGCACGCCAGCGAGTGGCGGATTGGTTGAGGACGACCAGGCCCGTGAAAGCCAGACCGGACGTACGGGCCATGCTCCTGAAGCGCTATCCGGCAGGTCTGTTCAACGATGCCGAATTCGAAGCGTTGGCGCGCGTGCTGACAGATTAAGCAATACACCAGACCTTGCCCCGGCCATCTACACGTTTGACACCCCCAGGCACCCGAACTAGGATTCGCGCCCCACTGCCTGTGGCCCAACCCCCTGTACGTGCTTCGTAGTCCACTGCGATGACCTCGTGCGGCTTCCACAGCCTGATCAGCGGCGGGAAGCCAGACGGCCATTGGCCGCCGCCACAGCGCATGTCATTTGCAGAACAAGGAAGACAAGATGCTTAACACACGTATGGGTATGCTCGCTTTGGGCATCATCAGCGCCGGTCAGGCCGTGGCTCAGGGCCAGGCGGATTCGAAGGGCTTCGTTGAAGACAGCAGCCTGAACGTCAACCTGCGTAACGCCTACATCAATCGCGACTACAAAAACGACCGAGAAGACAAATCCGAATGGGGCCAGGCCTTCATGGGCACCTTCGCGTCCGGCTTCACTCAAGGTACGGTTGGCGTGGGCGTCGATGCCTTTGCGCTGTACGGCATTCGCCTCGATGGCGGAAAGGGCCGCAGTGGTAACGGCGGCATCGACTTCTTCAAGCAGGGCGACAGCGGCGCGGCTGCCGATGACCTGTCCCGTGCAGGCGCTGCGGTAAAAGCACGCTTCTCGAATACCGTCATCAAATACGGCGATCAGATGCCGCAATTGCCGGTGCTGAACTACGACAACTCCCGTCTGTTGCCGGAAAGCTACACCGGCACCCTGATCACCTCCAAAGAGATCGATGGGCTGGAAGTGGTCGCCGGGCGTTTCACTCAGGAAGCGCGCAAGAGCGCCGAAGGTCGCGACAGTGGTGACCTGAAGAGCATCAACGTCTACGGCGCCAGCTACAAATTCACCGATGAGTTCAGCGCCGCTTTCTACGCCTCCGACAACGAAGACGTGTTCAAGAAGCAGTACCTGAACCTGAACTACGTCTTCGCCCTGCCGCAAGACCAGTCGCTGACCTTCGACTTCAACGGCTACAAGACTCGACTGGATAAAGACTTCACTGCCAGCGACGCACGCGACAACAAAATCTGGAGCCTGGCCGCGACCTGGGCTGTGGGCATCCACTCCTTCACCCTGGCGCATCAGCGCAGCACCGGTGACATGGGTTACGCCTACGGAGGCTATCGCAACGACGGTGGTTTTGGTGATGGCGGCAACACCATCTACCTCGCCAACTCCTATTGGTCCGACTTCAACGGCAAGGACGAACGCTCGTGGCAGGCGGCTTATGGCGTGGACCTGTCCGGGCTGGTCCTGCCTGGCCTGAGCTACAAGGCTGCCTACGTACGCGGCGACAACATCGACGATGGCACCGCAGGCAGTGGCGACGGCACTGAGCGCGAGATATTCAGCCAGCTGACCTACGTGGTCCAGAGCGGGCCGGCCAAAGACCTCTCGATCCGCCTGCGCAACTCGTTCCTGCGGGTCTCAGACGACGCACAGGCCTACAACAGCGAAGGCAACGAGACACGCATCTTCGTGGACTACCCGATCAACGTTTTCTGACCTGAAGGCGACGGCCTGGCAAAGGCCGTCGCCCGACTCAGTCCGCGACCAACTGAACAAACACTGCGAAACTGCCGAGGAATATCCAGAAAAAGCTGAACAGCCAAGGACTGCGCTTGGAGAACAGCAAGGACTTTTTCGGCCCGGTTTCGCTGGACTCCCAATCGCTGAACAACGGCGAATCGTCATAGGTCAGCCCGATAACCGGCTCGCTGAGCAGCAGTTGCGCCTGTTTGTGGTGCCAGTGCTGGATGATGTCGCACGCCGCCCGAATACCCGGCCAGGCGAACAGCGTACTGAGCAGCCCCAGCAAGGCCAGCATCGGCGGCACCACCAGCGTGAACATCGCGCCCCAGGCCGTGTTCATGTTAGCCATCGACGACGCGTAAGCGATCACCAGAAATGACTGCGCCGACAAATAGGCATTGGTACGGTTGGAAAGGTTGGTGGTTTCGTAGTGAATTTCGCGTCGATAAAAGTCCAGCCGTTCCTTGGGCGAGCCAAACAATTTGACCTGCTGCTCATCCACGACCTTCGCGGGTGTTTCATCCGTTATGATTCTGGGCACTGGTGTTACCGATGTATAAAAGGTGCTGGATAGACCCCCTCCTGCGGCCGGCAGTTCGACTTAAATCCCCGGCATACGGGACCGTTCATCCAGTGAGCACGTTTCGACGAACAGGGACATCGTCATGACCATTACCCCCACGCTGCACACCGACCGTCTGCTGCTGACGCCACTGCAGCTCGAGGATGCGCCTGCGGTTCAGCAACGCTTTCCGCTTTGGGACATCGTGCGCTACCTGAACAACCGCGTCCCGTGGCCTTATCCACAGGACGGTGCGCTGCGCTACATTCAGGACGTCGCACTGCCCGCCATAGCAAACGGCACCGAATGGCACTGGATGATCCGCCTGCAGAGCGCGCCGCACGACATCATCGGCAGCATCACCCTGATGACCCATCCCGGCAACAACCGCGGCTTCTGGCTGCACCCGGACTGGCAAGGCCACGGCTACATGAAAGAGGCCTGCCGCGTGATCAATCGACAGTGGTTCGACGTGATGGGCATGCCCCTGATGCAAGTACCCAAAGCCGCCCCCAATGAAGCCTCGCGGCGCATCTCGATCAACGAAGGCATGCGCAAGGTGAGCACGCAGGAAGGGGAGTTCGTCGGCGGACGGTTCGAGGTGGAAACTTGGGAGATGACGCGGGAGGAGTGGTTGGCGCGAGCGCTGCAAGCAGGCACTTCGAACGTCTGACATAGAGGCCGACCGGGCGTTATCCTGTTGCCAAAAACCACCAGCCCAAGTGATATTGCTCAATAAACAGGGAGCGACCCGAATGCCGTTGACCCGCAACACCGAGCTCGACATCACCCTGGTAACGGTCCAGCCCGAAGACTTCGAAACCTTGGTGGCCATACGTATCGAAGCCATGCGCGAAAGCCTCGAGCGCGTTGGCCGGTTCGATCCGGTGCGCGCCCGAGAGCGTTTTCGTGAAGGGTTTTCTGCATCATGCACACACTACATCCAGGTAGACGGCAGCAAGGTCGGCTTCGTAGTCGTCAAACCAACCAGCGACGGCCTGTTGCTGGATCACCTGTACATCAAGCCTGCTGTTCAAGGGCAGGGCATTGGTGCTGCCGTGCTTCGGCAAGTGTTCGCACAAGCGGACGCAACCGCATCCACAGTACGAGTGGGCGCCCTGAAAGAAAGCGACTCCAACCGCTTCTACGTCCGCCACGGGTTTCAGCTCGTTGAGAGCGGCGAGTTCGACAACTACTACCTCCGCCCGCAACGTCTGCCGATGTGCTGAAGGGTTGGGATCAACCCGCCTAGGCAGCTTTCTCCGCCGCACGTGCAGCGAGCATCGCCGCCTCCGATTCCTGGGTATGCAGCTCACCTTTGTAGGCCAACTGATTGAAGAACATGCCGTCGATCTGATCTTTCGATGGCGTCGACGTCTTGGGAATAAACAGCGCGCCCAAGTCCAGAGAATTGGCGAAGTTCTCTTTGTTCAGGTTGTAGCGACCCAGATAACTGCCGCTCCAGGGCGAATCGGCGTCGACCAGATCAATGGCCGTCTCCCGATAGGTAGCCGCAGCGGCTTTCAGCCCACTGGACGCATTCAACAATGTATTGAGTTGCTTGGTATCCGCCTCGCTCAACTCACCGGAACTGTTGATCGCCTTCAGATTACCGTCCGCCTCGATCGTGAAGCCGAACTTCTTGCTGGCCAGATCCGGATACACCGACGCCAGCGTCGACGTGAACGCTTCATACGAAGTCTTCAACGCCTCCGTAGAGTTAGTATGTTGCGCCGCCTTCTGCGGGAAGTCAGGTGACTGCGAACGGCCTATCCAGGTATCCACTGCTTCCATCGGCTCAGTGGTCGCAGGCACTTCGGTGCTCGGGTGATAGACGACAGCGGGCGTACTGGCAGCAGCGTTCTTAAACGCTTCTTTCTGCGCATCGGTGAGCGGCTTTGGAGTGAGGGTGATGCCGGAATTGGGCAGGGTGATGGTGGGAGATGTGTTGTTGCCGGGGGTGAGTGAGATAACCATTTCATCGATCCATGATTGCGGGGTTGTATGGAGGGTATCGACGAAGGAGGGGGGAGCTTGAGGGGAGGTCGGGGGACGGAAAATATCCCGACGTACTTGCAGGGCGCGCATTGCCACACGCCCTGCAAATATTTGTTAACGGAATTGATGCTTTTTCAAGACTCTGCGTAGCTCAATACGGTGTCCTTGAGGGCATCGGCAAAACCGTAAATATCATCCAGGGAAGCGATTGGGTGGCGGGTTTCGCCCTTGTCCTTTTCAAAAATGCCGATGTATTTCTGAGCGCGATTGAAATGCAGGCGGGTGATGGGTTTACGGTTGTTGTCATCCAGAAGAATGCCGAAATAGCTTTGTGTATCACGATGAGCAATACGTTTCGCTTCAACCACAGTGCGGATGATCGACTTGACGATATGGAAGCCTTCCATTTCCTCCACAGTCGTCACGATCCGGTCGTCTATCGGCTCTTCCTTTTCAGGCTGAGTGTTATTTTCGATGATGGTTTCGGCCACCGTGGGCGCCTGAACTCCACTCATTGCCAGCTTCAACCGGTCGTTGACCTGATCGTTCAGAAATTGCGAGGTGGCCTTTTTGGTCAGAATCGTGAACTGCTCACGTACCTTCTGAGTAATAGCGCCCTCATAAATGCGTGACGCGAAGTACCGGACGAAATCGTCGTCCGGCTGACTGAACTGGGCCGCAATTACACGCTTGATCTGACCTACGTACTTTAACTCGCCAGCGGCATTGAGAATTGACTCAACGTCGAAGGACGACTTGGTCAGCTTCTGCAATTCCGGAATGGCATGGTCATCAATCGCCAGCAGGTCCAGTTCAAGAAATGGTTTTTCATCCATCTTGTTAGGCGCGTCCAGGTCTGTAAAAAACTTGTAGACCCGGCCATTGGTGAGGATCGAAATCCTTGCAGTGGTCACATGGAAGTAACGGAAAAGCTGGCTGGCATGATTGATGTTCAGCGGCTCGCCGATTTTCTTGGTCTCGATGAGGATCTGAATATTGCCCTCTTTAACGATGGCATAGTCGATCTTCTCGCCTTTCTTGGTGCCTACATCGCAGGTGTATTCCGGCACAACCTCAGAAGGATCGAATACATCGTAGCCCAGCACGGTATGGATAAACGGCATGACCAGAGCCGTTTTGGTAGCCTCTTCGGTGCGGATGGAAGCAGCTTGCTGGCGGACTTTTGCGGAAAGGGAATTGAGTGCTTCAAGAAAATCCATTTTTATTGCTCCGTGCCGGGCTCATGAGCCCTCAGTCCTATCGATAATCGATAGAGGCGCAACGCTACTACGATGGGCTGCGAAATAGCTATAGGATTTTGAGGCGTGAGCGGAGATATCTGAGGAAATCGGAAACGTCTTACGCGTGGCGGGGTATACTCATGGAGTATCGCCAGTCCCAAACAACGAATCCACTTTTACAGTTGGCGCAACCAGGGCGACGCTGTTAGCAAATAAATTAAAGTTGGTTACAGCTCGAAGCTAAGTTGACTTTGTATTTGGGTTGTCAGTCCTCCTTTGTTATTGCTTAAGAAGTAGGGCTAAGTACTAACTTGGGTGGTGTACCTTCGGGCCAGTCCACCGGAATGTATTCAAGGTTCGTGTAAGTATATCTTGAAGAGCTGCCATGGACTGAGGTGTGATAGAAACATCACCAAATGATCCATCTGCCATGGTATACCCATACGATGAACCAGTGAGGTTGTTTAACACTAACCCGTTACCAAGGCTCACTATCCCCCCTGGCCCAGTATTAAATGGCTTCAGATCCATAGTTTTATTGTTTCGTCCTAGTCCACGTAATCTGTCCTCCATATGATGCGCAGAATTCCGGACCTCTCGAAGGTGCGGAAATACTTCAGTAATTTCCTCATGAAGGTTGGAGATTTCTTCGGGAATGTTCTCGATTTTTGATATGACACCCAAAAGCTTTTCAAATGAATCAAGAGCGTAAACAAAGGTTTGTGCGTAGATGGAGGGTAATTGAGAGTCAAATTCTTTAGGTAACTCTCCAGAGGCCCAGTGCTCTCTCTTTACGATTGTTTGGGCCTGAAGGTAAATATCTTGATATTTATCGCGATCATAAGTGAATGTTCTGTCCTGAGTCGTCGAACTCACAAGATCGCTAACTCGAGTACGGTCCGCTTGCCACCTAGCTTTTGCTGTCTCAAAATCCCATTCAGATTGTGTCGTTTGATCAAACAGAATAAGAGCGCAGTTCGCCTTAGAGAATTCTGAGCGAAGACCACGTAAAAGGTTTTCGACATTCCGACACCAGTCTCTGTCTGCATAATCCAAAGACATCCCCGGGACAGTTATCTCAAATATATTCATGTTTAGTACCTAAAAAAGAAGCCTTAAATGTATTGGATGCCTAATTTTTATGTAGGAGCATGCGAATAACCTGTTTGTGTCTATATTTCGCATCGCTGATGCCTGCACCACCATGACTGAGCATAGGCACAGCCGTCGACGTATTCAATCCCACTCAAAACAAGCCGTTGTGAGCCATCGTAGCCAGTGTGACGTCCAGCAGATCCGGTAACCGCTTGCCCTCTTTGTGCATACCTGCATCGAGCCAGGCAATATTGGAATATCTGCCGAGGCGTTCACAGTGGGCCGATCTGACGATGACGTTGCCCTTGATAGCCTCGTAGCAATACCTTTCCTTTGGTTTCAGTGCCACACCTTCGCGCCTCATTGGAACGACCAGGACATGCATCACGAACCATCATCTAGTGCCGGAAGGTCCAACTGAGCCTCAATCGCATAGGTCAAAGCACCGTCAGCGAGCTCCAGCATGTCACTGAACTCTTCTGGACTGACGATCTGCAAGCTATGTAGCTCGCCGCACGCTTGATCAAAATCTTGTGGTGGACGCCTGGAGTTGCAAGCAATGCTGTGCTGTCGTTGAGCAGCGAAGCCCATTTCGCCACTGCTGCTTTCTTCTCCGTGATCGAGGTGGTCATGGGGGGTACACTCTCAAATATACTGTATGTACAAACAGTATTTTCAGGTGCGGTACTTTTCCAGCGCTTTCCGATGAAATGACTGAGTGCACTCAGAAAATCATGGACGACAAAATTTGCTCAGGAATAAAAAAGCTTCGGGAAAAGCACTTATCCCCCTCCCGCCGACGAGCTTTGTGTCTGTTTTTTTTGCAAATCTAAGAGGTGTGCAAACAAGGCTGTAGCCACCGCAGTCCGGGGGCTTTCGGCGAAGATCGCAAGCTGCACTGAATGCAAGGATTTGACAACAAATGCAGCGCTGGACGTGCACGGGCGAACGGTATGGTGAAGTGTCTCTGTTCGCTATGCTCCCCGGCCCCGTTGAGCCGAAAAAATAAAAAGGTTGGTTGTGGCGTATTTTCAATACTTAATTGGCTAGGTGCGCGGCTCTTTCGTGCAGGCGTTCTAAAAGCCACTAAGGCCGTAGACCCTTCTAAACCGGGGCTTAGAGGCTATTTTCCGATACCCGGCTTTTTCACAAAATCACATCGCGGGATGCACAATTCTAGCATGATCAAATACTGTTTATATATACAGTAAAAAGGTCTGTTTTATGTCTTCACCCATCATCCCTTGGATGGGCGGAAAGCGTCGTCTTGCTGACCGCCTGATTCCGCTGTTCCCGCCACATGAGTGCTACGTCGAGGTCTTCGCGGGAGGTGCCGCACTCTACTTCATGAGGCCGCAAGGTGCGCCTGTTGAGGTCCTCAATGACATCAACGGTGACCTGGTGACTTTGTACCGGGTAGTGCAGAACCACCTAGAAGAGTTTGTGCGCCAATTCAAATGGGCGCTCAGTTCACGCCAGATCTTCGAGTGGCAAAAAATGACCCGGCCTGAAACGCTCACGGACATCCAGCGAGCAGCGCGCTTTTTTTATCTGCAGCATCACGCATTTGCCGGCAAGGTCACTGGGCAATCGTTCGGTACGGCTACTACAGCTCCGGCTATCAACCTTCTGCGCATCGAAGAGAATTTATCCGCAGCCTGGCAGCGGCTGTCCGGAACCTACGTCGAAAATCTTCCCTGGCTGGAGTGTGCTGAACGATACGACCGCAGCCATACGTTCCACTACATGGATCCGCCTTATTGGCAGACCGCAGGATATGGAGTGGACTTTGCGTTTGAGAACTATGAGCGAATCGCTGATTTCATGCGTCGTTGCAAAGGGAAGGTGATGGTGAGTATCAACGATCATCCTGATATTCAAGAGGTATTTAAGGGCTTCTATATTGAGAGTCTGAGTATCCGTTACAGTAGTACTAGCCAGCGTGTAGGCAAGGCTGATATAAGCGGGGAGTTAGTGATTGCAAACTGGGATTTGTCATTGCTTGGAGGGTTGTTCTGAAAGTTTTGTTTATCAAGTTAAGCTCGGCGTCTCAGACGCCAAGCTTTCAAAGCTGTCTAGTCCTGAGCCGATCTTTTTTCTGTCACAGCTTTGATAATTAGCTCTATTGGGGTAGATATGGATGTCTCGGGCACACCATTAGACTGGGTCGCACGAAATAAAGCTTCTAGTACAAGCTTTCTGTCTCCATCTGCGCTGAGTTTACCTTCGTTTGATAGGGCTAGGTATGTTTTAGTCATTACCAGTCTTTCAGCAGACTCATGTTTCAAATAAGAATGAGTATTGAATTGCCGAAGGGTCAACCTGATAAATATCGTTAGAAGGGCTATAAGCAACGCCGCACCGGTCAAATCAGCAATGTGAGCGACAAGGGGCGAATAGGTCGGATCCTGAGTTGTTTTCTGATCGCCAGGTACATTTGCGTTTAGTGCTGGAGCATTAGCGCTAGCCGGATAATGAGTTGTGACAGTCTTGGAGCTGTCAACGAGTGCAGCCTGCTCACTGGTCGAGGGAGATAAGGCAGTTACCCCTCCTAGATGATAATAGATAACAGGGGCGAGGAAGGTCAGGCCGGTGGTGACTACCACCGCGATTAGCCATATTGAAGCTGTCCTGCTGTGTCGCTTCATTTCATCCGTCCAGTACTGAACAGAAGCCTTTAAATCAATCTGAGCATGGTATGTATCCTGGGCAGTTACCAAATCTTCTCGTGCCGCCTGTAAAGCAGTCTGGGATTTTTTTAAGCTTTCATTCCCTGATCTTGCGGCTTTAGTAAGTAAAGCTCGGTAAAGCTCTACACGACGCTTGTTTTTACGTGATGCAGCTTGAGTGTCCTGGATTTGCGCATCCCGCAAAAATTCGATCTCTGTGACCGCATTTCTCAATCTAGAGGAAGCATTTTCAATTGCTGCTTCATGAGCACGTCTAAAATTAAGAATCTCCTTTTCTTTTGCATTATGACGGCTAGCAGTGGTGATTTTAGTAGCGTCAATTGATTCGAAATAAAGTTGCATTGCTAGGGCGCGTTCATAGTAAAGATTTTCATTTTTTAAGAAGGTATTTAGCGAGCTATACAGGTTTAATTTGCCAGTAATCTCTGGGTGTGATACGAGCAGAAACATAAATCCTACGATGGCACCGTGTTCCTTTTTTATCTCTTGTGCAAGAGTACCAAGCTCTCCATCGGAGGAGACATAAGATTGTATGTGTATATGACGATTCGTCGGACCATCTGCCGCGAATTCCAGCTCAGCTAGTTTTAAGGGTTCGTCTATGAAGTTACTTCTGTATTCTTCAGTTGCAAAAGGAGAGGGCAGATCATCTATCCATCTCCAAGCGTCACGTTGTCTACCTATAAATTGCCTAAATACATTCATTGTTCCGAAGTCGTATCTATAGTCATACGTCGTTACAACTGTCTTCCTGATTACGTCTTCCATCACTCATTCCATGTTTTTTAACAGCTACTGAGTTAGACATGGATAGTGGCATTATGAATCTGAAATTGGAAGCGCTTGGGCGCAGGGAAGAACCGCTAGTCACCTAGGCAGCAATGCTGCCAGGAAGCGTGTCTCCTCCGGGACAGACCAAAAAACCTAAAGTTTATTTTTGGCATCGTTCGGGCAGCCCAGCGAAACGTGCTTATGGGTATCTGCAGCGTTTCGTCCGAAGCGCCTCTCCCCCGGGAGACTTCGCTTTTCTAGGTGAAATTTGACTGATATGCGGGAATTCGTTCTGATTAACGGGGTGGGGTCGAAAAAATAGCGATATGAGCGATACGCATATGAATCTAGGCTGGAGGCCCAGGTTTTACTGGGCTCTGCGTATTACATTGGAAGGTAATATGAAGCGATATGAAAGGTAATATTTTCCTGAAACCCCCGGATTCATTGGGTTTTAGGAAATGAAAATATAGCTTTAGTAAAAGGTAATATTATCGCCTTTGTCTCGCTTCAATATTACCTTTGCCCGGAGACGCTGAAAGCCACGGCCTGCAAGGGCTGCAGCCATTTTTCCCGAGCCGTATTACTAATATTACCTTTTTTCTGACCCCCCTCAGATTTTGAGCGGGGCACCCTGTGCCGAGCGGTTGGCCAGGGTCTCGCGCTACTGCTCATGAGCGTCTGTAGCTGCGGTTGGAGCTCGACGTGGAGCGCGTAAGACAGGCCCGATCGGTGGCCTTGTTACGTGGCTTATTACGTCTGGGGGAAAAAACAAGGGCCTGCATCGCTGCAAGCCCTTGATTTATATGGTGCCGGCACCAGGAGTCGAACCCGGGACCTACTGATTACAAGTCAGTTGCTCTACCAACTGAGCTATACCGGCTAATGGGCTGCGAGTATATAGAGTCTGATGCGCTTGTAAAGCATAGCTGTCTGATTCAGTTGAAAAAAATCGACCATTGGCGCCTCGGATCGGATGCGGGCGGGTGGTGGTGCAGGACGTGTCCTTCGGTTTTGACAGATTGGTCTGCGTGGCAGGGCGGATGGCGTTGAATTCGGGCGTTGATTTTGCCTTTGGCGCTCGTCGCTTGTGCCTGACAGAACGCTGGATTTTTAACCTGGTCGCGCAAACCAATGGGTCCAGCGTTGATGGCGATTTGGCGTATGAACAGGCACCCATCCGACCCCGCCATTTTTGGGCAGTTGCGGGGCAGGAGGGCTTTGCATAGGCTTGTTCTCAACGGCCCAGGCTACTGAGTCAGCAGCACGGGTCGTTAGCTTTTCAGCCATGCAGATAAAGGACTATCTGATGAGTGATGCGATGGATCGTAACCGGGGTTGGGGTGTTGTTTGCCGCAGGCTGGTCATTCGCTGAAGAGTTGTTGAAGGATATTTGCAGGTGCGCCTGGCCTGTCGGCTTTGCGCAGGGTGGGGCTGAGGATGGCTGTCTGAATCGCATGAATGTGCGTCTGGATGCCGACGAAGGCTTCATCGATGTTTCAAGAAATGCCCGGATCCTCTGGATTCGGGCATTTTCTTGTGGGCTGGTTGCTGTTGCGTCGGATTTGCACTGGAGCTACCGGCTTTTTGGCCGATACAGCTGTATCGAAAATGGCAGTCAGCCATGGACAGCAAGTGCAATGCAGAGAACGCCTACGCATTACGAGCTGCTGAGTGTCGCTCGCGATGCCTCTCCTGAGCAGATCAAGAAGGCTTATCGCAAGCTGGCGCAGAAGCTGCACCCGGACAAGAATCCAGATCCTTACGCCTCGGACATGATGGGCGTCGTCAACGCGTCTCACGATGTGCTGGCTGACCCTTCGCGGCGTGCGGCTTATGATGCGCAGCTCGCTGCCAATGAGCACAAGGCGCGTATGGACGCTGCGCGCCGTAAGCAGGCGCATGCAGCGCGCGGGCAGGCGGTGCATGTGTATGCGGCCACTTCTGCAGCCACTGCTGCCGCGCCGTCTCAGGCGGCTCGTTCGGGACCTGCGCCCAAGTCTTCTTCCTATGCTTCTGCATCCCCTTCCCGTGACAAGCGTCGTCGCAGTGCGTGGCGTTGGGCGCTGTTGTTTGTGGTGTTTTGCGCGGGTGGCGCGTGGATGGGCTATGACCCGGGTGCAGGCAAGTCGTTTGTGCCGTCCGAGCCTGCGCCGGTTGCGCAGACGTGGGTCAAGCCCGCACCTGCCACGCCTGCCGCGCCGGTTGAGGAGCCTTTAGCGAGCCCGGCCAAGCCGGTGGATGCGGCGGCGTCCGAGTGTGGCGTGCCGGCGCTCGATCCGATGGGCGCGCCGTGGCCGGACAAGGCGGGCTATGTGAAGGACATGCCGGTGCTCAAGGACAACGGTTGGTCGCAGATCACTGTGGATAACTCGGCGGGCGAGTCGGCGGTGTATGCCAAGGTCACGGATGCGGTGGGGCGCAGGGCGTTTCGGCATGCGTTCGTGCCGGCCGGGGCGGTGTTTACGTTCGCCAAGATGGACCCGGGGCTGTACCTGCTCAAGTACAAGATGATGAGTACGGGCTGCGCCTTTGCCTCGGGTCGGATTTTGCTGGAGGAGACGCCGATGGGCAGTCAGATCAAGTCCAGTGCCTACAAGCTGACGTTGCGCAAGCTGCAGAACCGCAGTGTGCCGTTTGCGCGGTTGAAGGATGATCAGTTTTAGTAGTGAGTCATGACAGGAATGCGGCGCTGCGTATTCAGTCTTCGCGAACAAGTTCGCTCCTACGGCCTTCGGCCAGAATCAAAGCGTCGTACTGTGAACTCACCTTTTGCAACGCTTTCAGGCGCGTTTTTGCAGGCACCGTCTCTTTCTTTTGAAGGACATTTCCGAGAGAATCCCCGACCGCTTGCGCCCCTCTGTCTGGGCTTCTACTCTCCGCCCGTCGCTGCCTATCAGCGATCGGGTTTAGTAGCCCGCAGTGAGTTAAGGCGTAACACAGCCGCGTTTCATTAGGCTTCGTCCTGATGCTATGGCGACTGTGCGCTTGGCACCTTCGGGTGCGCCGGTTCTTAGCTCACCGGTCTACTAACTCGCGTACAGTTGCCGCCTTTTCGTTTAGTAGCGGAAAGGCAGCGACTTCAATAGAAGGAGCTAAAGCATGGTCAAAGTAACCCCCGATCCACCCGACAAACAGTCCAGCACCGCACCGGTCTTCGACAAGGCTGTGGTCAAGCGCGCCATGGAGTGTTACCTGCCAATCTCCCGACCGGCCAAGGAACCCCACGACAGCAAGTTCGACTTCATCAGCCTGGAAGCCACCCTGGTGCACGCGCTGGATTTTCTGCGCTGCGCATCGGCCACCGCTCACGAACTCGGCGATGAACTGACCGGTTCGCAACGCGATCTGGCGTTCGCTTCCATGCACATGCTGGAAATGGCCAAAGTCATGGTCGAGCGCTCGCTGGAGTGTGTCGAAGAGGCCTGAAATCTCACGTCGGACAGCTCGTGCACAAGCGCCTGCATGTGCACGATTGGGCCACGCAAAACGCTTGCGCCAGAGCCTTTACCAAATCTTTATGCACAATTTGCTGATAAAGATTTGCGCAGCCGGGTAATTATGTGCAGTCGGGCGCATTGAGCCGCAAGGCATTGTTTTTGCGGGTTACGGGAAGGATTGCGGAAAAAAATAAGGGGCTTCAGTAACTGGCGCGCCAAGCTTTAACGCACTCATCCACATTTTCATCAACAGACTTATCCACAGGTTGCTCAACCGATTTGAGTCACAATTTTCGGGCCAAAATCAGCAGGTTGCGCGGTGTAATTCGGCTGTCACAGAAAGTGCCAACGCTCACGCTGTAACCCTGCTCACGCACATACATCGCCCTGTCCAGCACCAGCCACATCTCCAGCGGACGCCGAAACAGATCGCGGACCAGTTCCAGATTGCGCACTTCGGCCAGTCTTTTCCAGCCAGCGGCCTCCAGGGCTGCCCAGTCCTGCTGACCCGGTGCAGGCAGATGTTTGAGTTTTGCCAGATGGTTGCAGTAGTCCGCGTAGGACGCATCCAGCCAGGATGTCGGCAGCGACGGTGTGGGCAAGTAGTCATTGATGCCGCGCAGGCGGCGCTGCAGCAGGTCGAAGCCCAGGCGACGGGACATCGAGATGTCGCGTTGACGGCGCACGCGCGCCCCGGCCGTCACGGTTTCACTGAGGGGCAGACCGAGCTCGTCTCGCGACAGCTTCAGGCCGGACGCCTTGCCATCGCTGGACAGCGCCTGATAAAGCTCGTGCCGGGTGCGGTTATAGCAGCACGGCGCAATCGCCATACGCCTACAGCCCGTCTGGCTGGCCAGCTCCATCAACTGAATGTGCAGGTCGCCGCAGGCATGCAGCGCCACAGGCGTGTGTTCGGGTTGCAGGTAGCGCCACGTGTCGTCGGCCATGACATCCTGCTGCACATGTCTGGCGTCGATGCCTTGCCGCGTGCTCAGGGCCAGGCCTGCTTCGATCAGCGCCGGGTCGTGCTCCAGACAGGTCAGACGCTGGCCGGGCCCGGTCAGGCGGCGCCCCAGATGGCCTTTGCCAGCGCACCAGTCCAGCCAGTGAATTGTGCTGTCACGCATGTCCAGATGGCTGGCGAAGGCTTCGATCTGCTGCCACTTGCGCCCCGGCACATCGACGCTCATGCGCGGCTCGACCGGCTGCAGAGCGTGCACGGGCAGTTCGGCAACATGGCTCAGCGCGACGGCTTCGGCGGCCAGTTGCTTGAACGGGAAGGGCGCGTCGAGGTGTTCCGGGTGGTTGTGCGCGGCCTCGGCCTGTTCCAGCGTGCGTTGCCGCAGCCAGTGCGCGAGGTCCGGGTATTTGTCTTCCCACGGCAGGGCCAGGTGCGTGAACGGCTTGGGCCGCCACAAGGCCTGATGCGCGAACAGGAAGCTGTCCAGCGCACCGAAGTGGCTGTCGAGGTGTTCATCCTGCAAGGGAGGTTCAGAGGGCATGGTGGCGGCCTCGTGGGGCAAGGTGCTGACTGGATCGACGCCAGCACCTTTCATATCAGCGACCCTGGCTGGCGTCTACACGCAATAGTTTTTCCAGCAGCCGGAAGCCTTGCACCAGCACGAAGGTCATGACCAGGTAGAACATGCCGGCGGCGAAGAAGATTTCCACCGGCAGGTAGGTGCGGGCGATGATCGTGCGCGCCATGCCGGTCAGTTCCAGCAGGGTGACGGTGCTGGCCAGCGCACTGGCCTTGAGCATCAGGATCACTTCGTTGCTGTAGGCCGGCAGGCCGATACGTGCTGCGCGTGGCAGGACGATGTAGAACAGCGCCTTCCATTTCGACATGCCCAGCGCCCGTGCCGCTTCGACCTCGCCTGGCGGCACCGCCTGCATGGCGCCACGCAGGATCTCGGCGATGTAGGCGGCGGTGTGCAGGGTCATGGTCACCACGGCACACCAGAACGGGTCGCGCAGGTACGGCCACAACGCACTCTGGCGCACCGACTCGAACTGCGCCAGCCCGTAATAGACCAGAAACAGTTGTACCAGCAGCGGTGTGCCGCGGAAGAAAAAGATGTAGGCGTAGGGCAGGGCGCGCACCGGCCAGTGCCGCGATGCGCGGGCGATGCCCATCGGGATGGCGAGGATCAGCCCGGCGATGACGGCAATCGCCACCAGCTCCAGGGTCAGGGTCGCGCCCTGTGCCAGACGTGGCAGCCACTTGATGATGACTTCCCAGTTCATGACGCGCTCCTCAGAAAGCCGCGACTGGCGCGTTTTTCAAGGAAGTACATACCGGCCATGGCCAGCACGGTCAGGCCCAGGTACATGAAGGCCGCGACCATATAGAAAGTGAACGCTTGCTTGGTGAAGCCCACGGCGATCTGCGCGTGACGCATGATTTCTTCCAGGCCGATCACCGAGACCAGCGCGGTGTCTTTCATCAGAATCATGAACAGGTTGCCCAGGCCGGGCAGGGCGATGCGCCACATCTGCGGCAGGACCAGTTTGAAGAGGATGCGCGAGCGTGACATGCCCAGCGCCAGCCCGGCTTCACGATGGCCTTTGGGGATGGCCAGAATCGCGCCGCGAAACACTTCGGTCGCGTAGGCACCAAAGCAAATGCCCAGGGCGATGACCCCGGCAGCGAAGGCGCTCAGGGCCAGGTCGGGAATGTCGAACAGTTTGCCCAAGGCGCGCATGCCGTTGACGGTGCCGAAGTAAATCAGCAGCACCCAAAGCAGTTCGGGAATGCCGCGCACCAGGGTTGAGTAGGTGCTGCCCAGCCATTGCAGCGGCTTGTAGGGCGAGGTCTTGGCCAAGGCGCCGAGCAGTCCGAGTATCAGCCCCAGGCACAGGGCCGAGAGTGCAAGCTGGACCGTCATCAGCGCGCCAGCCGCAAGGGCCGGGCCGAATCCGTGGAGATCAATGTTCATGGGCAGGCTTTGTCAGGGCCGGTCGCCGCGCTTCAACAGGAAGCAGCGGCGACGCGGTCAGGTGAATCAGAGGATGCTGAAAGGGAAATACTTGTCGTTGATCTTCTTGTAGGTGCCGTCAGCGATGATTTCTTTCAGGGCAACGTTCAGGCGTTCGCGCAAGGCATCGTCACCCTTGCGCACGGCGATGCCAATCTTGTCGTTTTCCACGACAGGCTCGCCCTTGAACTCGAAGTTCTGACCCGCTTCGCTTTTCAGCCACTCGAAGCTGACGTATTTGTCGGCCAGCATGGCGTCGACGCGACCGGAGGACAGGTCGAGGAAGGCGTTTTCCTGAGTGTCATAGAGTTTGGGGTCCATGATCCCGAGCTTGTCTTCCAGCCAGGTGGCGGCCAGTGTCGAGCGCTGTGCACCCACTGACTTGCCGGCAAGGCTCTCTTTGGCCTTTTCAATGCTCGATACGTCAATCGAGGAGGTTTTCGGCGCGATGAATTGCAGCTTGTTCGAGTAATACGGGTTGGTGAAATCGACCACCTGCTGGCGCTCTTCGGTGATCGACAGCGACGAGATCAGGAAGTCGAACTTGCTGGCCATCAACGCCGGGATGATGCCGTCCCAGTCGGACGTCACCGCTTCGCACTCGACCTTCATCTTGGCGCACAGGGCCTGGCCGATTTCATAGTCGAAGCCCACCACCTGGCCACTCGCGTCCTTGTTGTTGAACGGCGGGTAGGCACCTTCGATGCCCATTTTCATTTTTTCAGCAAAGGCACTGCCGCTGAAGGCAAGGGTGGCCGCTGCGATCAGCAAGATCTTTTTGTACGACTGCATGGGTGTTGCTCCGTTAGCGGTGACTCGACATGAATTGTTTGCACCTTGCCGACAGCGGGTTTTCGAATACTTGCTGCGGTGTGCCCTGTTCTTCGACCATTCCCTGATGCAAAAACACCACTTCACTTGATACCTGACGTGCAAAATTCATTTCGTGGGTCACCAGCAGCATGGTCCGGCCTTCTTCAGCCAGTGCGCGGATGACGCCGAGTACTTCCTGAACCATCTCCGGGTCGAGGGCCGAGGTCGGCTCGTCGAACAGGATAACCTTTGGCTGCATGGCCAGCGCACGCGCAATGGCGGCGCGTTGCTGCTGTCCGCCGGAAAGTTGTGCGGGGTAGGCATGGCGCTTGTCGGCGATACCTACCTTGGCCAGCAGCTCTTCAGCCACCGCGATGGCTTCGGCCTTGCTCTGACCGAGGACGCGACGCGGGGCTTCGATGATGTTATCGAGCACGCTCATGTGCGGCCACAGGTTGAAATTCTGGAACACGAAGCCGATCTGGCTGCGCAGGCGATTGATCTGCCGGTTATCGGCGGCAATCAGGTCGCCGTTGCGCGCAGCCTTGAGCTTCAACTCTTCGCCGGCCACCAGGATCTGGCCCTGATGCGGGTTCTCCAGCAGGTTGATGCAGCGCAGCAGAGTGGACTTGCCGGAACCGGAGGAGCCGAGGATCGATATGACGTCGCCGTCACGAGCCGTCAGCGAGATGCCTTTGAGCACCTCCAGCTGATCGTAGCGCTTGTGCAGGTTGCGGATTTCCAGGGCGGGCGTGGCCTCGGCCATGTGGGGTCCTCATTGAAGTGTGCGCGCTGGCTGCCAGCGAACGCCAAGCTAGCACAGCGTTTAAAGGACAACCATCGACGTATTGTGTCCAGCGTGGAGGCGCTCGACGGGTTGTCTCATCCGGGCAGCGGACGGTCGCAAGAAGGCAAGCACGGTGCCCTGTAAAACGGGGACGTGCGCGAAAAAGGCGCGATGTTGCCAGCTTTGGCCGGGTGTTGGAAGTAGCATTTGCTGAGCGGCGGTCTGATTTCTGCACCATGTTCGCGCTTAGAAGAAGGTTTGGGGCATTTTTGGTGCGTGCATAGAGACGAATCTGAGGCGTTTGGTAACAAATCCTACAGACTGCGTATAAAAGCCATCGTCTTGCATGCTTCACGGGTCAAGCCACAGGCCTCGTATTCTCTAAGCGACGTCGTTTTCGAAATATTTTGGCGCAATTCTTGCGTCAAATATAAAGAACGGCACCGTAGGTTTCTTTTTACGTAACGCTCCGGTGTGCCTCGCTCGTCTTGCACAGGTGGTTTTATGAGCAGTACCGCTAACTCTTCCGAGCTCGAACAAGGGCTGAAACCTCGACACATTACGATGCTGTCGATTGCTGGCGTGATTGGCGCCGGGTTGTTCGTCGGCTCCGGCCACGCGATTGCCGAAGCCGGGCCTGCCGTGCTGCTGGCGTATGCCGCTGCGGGTACGCTGGTGGTGCTGGTGATGCGTATGCTGGCCGAAATGGCCGTTGCCTCGCCTGACACCGGTTCGTTTTCAACCTATGCCGATCGCGCTATCGGTCACTGGGCCGGGTTCACCATCGGCTGGCTGTACTGGTGGTTCTGGGTGCTGGTCATCCCGCTGGAGGCCAACGCTGCTGCAACCATCCTCCACGCCTGGTTCCCCGACATCGCGATCTGGATGTTCACGCTGGTCATCACCTTGCTGCTGACGGCGACCAACCTGTTCAGCGTGAAGAACTACGGTGAATTCGAGTTCTGGTTCGCGCTGATCAAGGTCGTGGCGATCATCGCCTTCGTGGTGCTAGGTGTTGCGGCGATCTTCGGTCTGCTACCCACCAGCAACGTCAGCGGTGTCAGCCATCTGTTCGACTCCGGCGGCTTCCTGCCAAACGGTATGGGCGCGGTGCTGGCAGCAATGCTGACCACCATGTTCTCGTTCATGGGCACCGAGATCGTAACCATCGCAGCGGCCGAGTCCAAGAACCCTGGCAAGCAGATCACCAAGGCCACCAACTCGGTGATCTGGCGGATCTTCCTGTTCTATCTGGTTTCGATCTTCATCGTTGTGTCGCTGGTGCCGTGGAACGACCCGCGCCTGGCCGAAGTGGGCTCGTATCAGACCGTGCTCGATGCAATGGGCATTCCGAACGCCAAGCTGATCGTCGACCTGGTGGTCCTGGTCGCTGTGACCAGTTGCCTGAACTCGGCCCTGTACACCGCTTCGCGCATGCTGTTCTCGCTGGGCAAGCGCGGCGATGCTCCGGCGCTGTCCAAACGCACCAGCAAGGGCGGTACGCCTCACTGGGCGGTGATCATGTCGACTGCGGCGGCTTTCCTGACCGTGTTCGCCAACTACATTGCGCCTGCGGCCGTGTTTGACTTCCTGCTCGCCAGCTCCGGTGCCATCGCACTGCTGGTGTACCTGGTGATCGCGGTGTCGCAACTACGTATGCGCCAGAAGCGCATTGCTGCGCGCGAGGCCATCGACTTCAAGATGTGGTTGTTCCCATGGCTGACCTGGGCCGTGATCGCGTTCATCGTCGCGGTGCTGACCATCATGCTGCTGCAGGAAGAGCATCGCCTCGAAATCATCGCCACCGGCGTGCTCAGCCTGTTGGTGATCAGCGCTGGCCTGATCGTATCGCGTCGCCGCAAGGCCGGTCGCGTAGGCGCTGCTGCGCTGAGTTGATCGCGCCCTTGGGCGGGTGACGTTCGTGCCAATGCCACGCATTGGCACGAGCTTGCATCAGCGTGCGGCTCTGGTGTCTCTCTTCATCAGCAGGTCGGACGCCAGCGTGTAATCCTTCTGGAAGGCAGGGCTTTCGATCCACTCGATTGCGCTGTCTTCGTCTTCATCGTGGTACATGGCGCGGTACACGATGAGCAGGCCCATCATGAAGTCCGTGGCCGGGTCTTCGTCCTCTTCGGAAATCACCAGTGCCAGCACCGGGTACTGCAGGAAGACGACGCACAGCGCGAGCTGGCTGATGGCCTCCGCTTGCTTCATGGCCGTGAACAGGTCGTCGTAGTCGGCCGGGTCAAAACCGTTCTCGACAATGTCGCTGAAGTCGAAGGTATTGAGGTCGAGCTCGATGTCGTCGAACGGCTGGTTGACCAGCGCCGAGGCAAACACCGGATGAACCAGGCTGGTTGCAGCCTTGCCCGAGCGGTTCTGCTTGGCCTTGATCTTTGCGCGCTTGGCACGTTTTTGCTGCTTGTCTGGCGAGGCCATGAGCGGTCCTTTGGCTGGCGTGGGGTGCAATGGGCGCTATTGAAGCGCAGACGGGCCTGATAACCAAGGTTTGTGCAGTAATCAGCAGTCGATAAAAAACCCGCAACGTGCGGGTTTTTGATTTGCGGGGTGTTACCGGCGCGTCACCGCTTACCCGGCTTTGCGAACGCTTCGGCTTCATCCATGCGGTTGGCGAACATGCTGACCGCCTCGACCGCATCGCTAGCGCCGTCGCGGATCTGCACGATGACCTGCCCGGCCTGGTCTGCCAGTGTCACACCGCGAATGGCTCCTTCCTGCGTGGCGTCCATGCTTGCCACCGCTTCACGTGTTTCGGCGAGGATCTTGCCAATCATTTCGGCAATTTCGGTGGTCGAGCCGCTGGTACGTCCCGCCAGTTGCCTGACTTCGTCGGCCACCACGGCAAACCCGCGGCCCTGATCGCCCGCCCGTGCCGCTTCGATGGCTGCGTTGAGCGCCAGCAGGTTGGTCTGATCTGCAATGCCACGAATGGTGTTGACGATGGCGGTGATCTGCTCGGAGCGATCCCCCAACTGACTCACCAGCTTCGCCGATGCACCGATGTTTTCGGAGATCTGACGCATCTCCCGCGCCGTGTCCTGAATGACCAGGGTTCCCTGTTCGGCCACTTTCTCGGTTTCTGCCGAGATATGGTAAGCGCGCGATGCACCGTGCGCGTCTGCTTCCTGTTTTTCGACGCGCTGGGTAATGTCGCTGGCGAACTTGACGATTTTGTAGAGTTTGCCGTCGACATCAAAAACCGGGTTATAGGTTGCTTCCAGCCAGACGACCCGGCCATGTTTGCCGATACGTTTGAACTGGTCGCCGATGAACTCGCCGTGGTTCAGTTTGCGCCAGAACTCGGCGTATTCCGGGCTGTTGACCAGTGTCGGCTCACAGAACGATCGATGGTGCTTACCCTTGATCTCGGTCAGCGCATAACCCATGACGTTCAGGAAGTTGTTGTTGGCGGTTATCACATTGCCGTTGGGTTCGAATTCGCAGATAGCCATCGCCCGGTCTACCGCTGCCAGCTTGCTGCTGGTTTCGTTCTCCGACATCACGCGTGTGGTGACGTCCAGGGCGTACTTGACCACCTTGACTACGTTGCCCTGCGCATCGTTTACCGGGTTATAGCTGGCTTCGAGCCAGACGCTGTGGCCATTCTTGCCGACGCGCTTGAAGGTGCCCGAGATGAATTTCCCGGCCTTCAAGGACGCCCAGAGATCAGCGTACTCGCGGCTGCGGAGCATTTCCGGTTCGCAGAAGTCGCGATGCGTCTTGCTTGTCAGTTCTTCGGCCCGATAGCCCATCGCTGCGAGGAAGTTATCGTTGGCACGGAGTATTTTGCCATCGAGACTCAGCTCGATCACCGCCATCGATTTTTCCAGCGCGCTTGTCAGTCCGTTGAGTCCATCTACCTGGGCCTTCATGGCCGTCAGCTCAGCTTTGTTCTTATTTCCGAACATAACGTGCCCCTTGGTGTATTTGCGGACTTACTGTGATGAGGCTATCGACTCGAAAGGCTGCAGCATGAATGTGCATTGCTACAATCGAAAAAATAAATCAAGTATTTTTTTTACGCCAGAAGACGCGCAGGTCTGATTTGCCAGGAAAAGCATTCGGCAATGAGTTCGGGGCTAATGCGGAGGTGATTTGCCCGCCAGATTCCGGACAAAGAAAAGCCCGCGATGGGGGAGCGGGCTTAAGGATTCACACTTGGGAGCAGCTCTACAATGACGTGGCCGCTGTGAAAACTTTGTGAAGAGTTTTCACTGTTTTACTTTTTTTCAGGCTGAATGGTATTTGTCACTTCGGACGTCGGCACGAAGGTCTTCGACTCTTCGGCAGCCGCTTCCTTGGACTCGGCTTTATCCTTGGCCGCTTCGGTGTTCTCTTTGGCCGCTTCGTTCACTTTGTCCTGAGCAGACTCCATCTTCTCCTGGGATTTCTCCTGATGCGCCTGAGCGTCCTGTGCCTTCTGTTCGGATTTGCTGTCGCAGGCAGCCAGACCCAGAGTGGCGGCGAGGATGAGGGCGGAGGCGGTTAACTTGAGCACGGAATTTTCCTTGTGGAAGCAAATGTATGGCTTCGAGGGTGGACGGCGGGAGTTAGTTCAATGGGATGGAGGTGGCAGAGCTCTGGATGGCTGGTCTTGAGGCGGTCGAAGCATCGGGCTTCCGCGCTGCATAACGCATGTGTGAGCATGCCTCCTCCACGCGAAGGCCTCTCGCAGTCGATAACCGATTCTTGAGTTCAATTATGGAGACCGTACGGATGACCGATCAACAAGTCGCCTCGATAAGCGCGCAGACTGACGTGGACACGTACACCCGCGACAGCGAACATATTCGCGACTTGATTCTTCGCAAACAGGCCCGGAGCGCAGACATCGAAGCCATCCGGCTTGCGCTGATCGAAGGCGAGTCCAGCGGGGAACCTCGTCCATTCAGCGCCGATGAGTTCAAGCAGAGAATGTTGAAAGCGAATGGCTGACTATCTAGCTCATTTGCTATCACCAACCCTGATTAGGAATGTATCTCTACCGCTTAGCTGAATCAGAGGCGCAAATGTGCGCAATGAGAAACCCGACGCCAAGCCGGGCTCTACGCTATGGCTTATAGAGCCAGTCGCGAGACTCGGCATTAGCCCTAAGGATCTTTGCTTTTTTCTCGATCTCTTTCTTTTCGTAATCACTGAAATCGATCAGGACGTGCTCGGGAAACTCTTCTGGGTCGGCCACGGTTGGCAGTCCAAGTGCTAGGCACTCTCCCGCGGTGATAGAAACAACGCAGGCAGAACGGCAGTCCTCCCTTGCGGTGAAGTGAGCGTACGAAGCGTCTGGCGTAATCAAGTCACCGTCATACGAAGAAAGCTTTTTGTCGTCCTTGGGGGTTGGGCGAAACACTTGAGAGGTGATTTTCCCGTCTTGAACAAAACTAGGGTGAACCTGGCGCAGCAACTGAGTTTGATCATCCATCACACTTCACCCTTTGCCGCCTTGGAAATGAAATCTATTAGCGAATCAACGTCAGCTTTGGCTTCGAGATTCAGCTCCATAAAGGTGTCTGCTCCATCCTGGATGTTAAGCCCATGTAGCTCAGCTGTTTTTTCTTTTGGAAAGATTTCAAGGCTGACGTCTTGGTTGCCTGTCCTCCACTCCAGCTGGAAGCCACCTTCGGCAGTAGGGTAGATAAATGGTGTTGGCAGCGTAGCTGGGTACTGGTCCCTAAAGAATGACTCTATCCAATCAAACTCTTGAGGGCTGGGAACCACGCCGCGACCGTCAAGCCATCCGACTCTCAAAAGTCTGAGCTCATCCAGTCGTGCTAGCGGGTCATTAGATTCAATAATGACTGCGTCCTCAATAAGGTCCAGAGAGTGGAGCTTTTCCATCCGGTCGAATCTGCCAACACCCGACACTGAGATTTTAAGGCCTTCACGAAATCCTCGCGTAGCCTCAAGGATGGTGTCGAGATGTATTGCATCCATTTTTGCAGTAATTTTTTTGCTATCGGGTAACAGCAGCTCAAAGCTCATTTTCGCTTGATCAATCTCAGGTACTAACCCTCGGACAGTGACTTCATCCGTAAGAACCTGATTCTGTGATGCTAGCAGAAGCCTACGCCGGGTTACCTTTGAAAGCCTGGCAGGCCGATCAGTACCTGGTCTAAATTCCAATACCTCCCCATCACGCAAACCTCTGCCGAATCTGTCGAAATAGCCAAGCAGCGTAGCGGGTATGTGCTCTGTAATCGAAAAACCCTGTTCGGCAGCGTCGATTGCATTGCCGATCGACTGCGCCGCTTGAAAGAAATAGCCCTCATTAGCAGCAGCGAATAGCCCGGCGGTGGGGTCATTGTATTCAATCACGATGCTGGGGACAGCGCTTCCCTCGCCGACAGAAGACAGGTTTATGGATAAGTGATCCGTAAACCCTTTAGGCGCTCGGACTCTGCCGTGTTGCTGTACGAACTTCCACTTGGCTACGGCCACCACGAATTCTTCGAGGGCTGCCAAATCCTTGAGCAGCTCCAATGGAATCGTATGGTCATCAAACCGTGCGCCGACAAGCCGCGGTGCGACAAATGGCCTTTTCATGCGACGTCCTTTTCTTAAGTCATGACTGTTTTATAGTGGCGCAGGTTGAAAATCCCGCCGCGCCCTACGACACAGCCTCCATTTCGGTGGCAGCTGGTTACTCTGTCATGTGCTAAGAAATTCGAGCAAGCGAAAATATGGTGCCAACGATTTCATGCGCGCGATTAGCAGTGATGAAGTCAAACCGGGTTGCCACGAAGCGGTAGATGCGTCTTGTGTCATGAGCTGGCATCCTCCCGTCCAAGGTATAAGCTTCACTTCGTTTTTGTGGTATCTGACCTTGGTGAGGTGAGCGCTTTGCTGGCTTGTTTTGACTAGATTTCCAGACCGAGCTGGGTCCGCCCTCGATCTTTGTGGCCTGCCGGGGAGCATCCGCAAACCCCAGACAACAAAAAGCCCGCACGAGGCGGGCTTTTTGTGTGCTTTCAGGTGTGCTTGGCATCACCTGAAAACGGAAGGTGGTGCCCAGAGACGGAATCGAACCGCCGACACGGGGATTTTCAATCCCCTGCTCTACCGACTGAGCTATCTGGGCAACGGGGCGCATTAGACGTGTTTTTCAGGAGGTCGTCAAGCGTGTTTTTTAAAAAATTTGAATTATTACCGACGCTTACGACCTTCACTGCGTGAAACGCTTTATTTTTCGGGGGGAACGTAGCCTTCGGCCTGGGCGTATTCTTCGCCCGAGAGAAACTTGTCCATCTCGGTCTGGAGGAATTTGCGGTCTTCGGCGTTCATCATGTTCAGGCGACGCTCGTTGATCAGCAGGGTCTGGTGTTTCTGCCAGTCGGCCCAGGCTTTCTGCGAGACGTGGTTGAAGATGTCTTCGCCCTTGGCTCCCGGATACGGGGCGCGTTCCAGGCCGGGCAGTTCTTCTTTGTATTTGCGGCACATTACGGTGCGGGTCATGACGACTCTCCTGCGTTCAATACGTCGGCTGCGCGTTTGAGCAGCTTTTTCACCGGGGCAGCAAGGCCCAGGCGTGGCGGGGTGGCGAGGTTATACCAGAGCCAGTCGGCCTCGGCCACGTGATCGGCGGACTCGCGGACCTTGACCAGCCAGGGTTCGATGCTCAACTGGAAGTGGCTGAAGGTGTGGATAAGTCCCGGCAGTTCATGGTGCTCGCCCAGTTGCAGCGCGTGTTGCGTGGCCAGGTGCTGAAGGTCATCGAAGTCATCCAGTTCCGGCAGGCTCCACAGGCCGCCCCACAAGCCGCTGGAAGGGCGGCGATAAAGCAGGATCGCGCCGTCTTCGTTGGCGAGCATCGGCATGAGCGTGCGTTTCTGCGGCACGGTCTTGCGCGGCTTGGGGATCGGGTAGCGCGTTTCCAGGCCCAGCATGTGCGCCTCACAACTGCGCTCCAGCGGGCAGAGCAGGCAGCTGGGTTTGCTGCGGGTGCAGAGTGTGGCCCCCAGGTCCATCATCGCCTGGGTGTAGTTGTTGACCCGGCTGTGCGGCGTGAAGCGTTCAGCGGTGGCCCACAGCTGTTTGGCCACCTTCGGTTCGCCAGGGTAGCCCTCTTGCGCGGTGAAGCGCGCCAGCACCCGTTTGACGTTGCCATCGAGGATCGGCGCACGAATGCCCATGCTCAGGCTGGCAATCGCGCCTGCGGTGGACAGGCCGATGCCGGGCAGCAGGATGAGTTTTTCGACATCGCGGGGAAACTCGCCGCCATGATCGGCGACGACGATTTTTGCCGTCTTCTGCAGGTTGCGAGCGCGAGTGTAGTAACCCAGCCCGGTCCACAGGTGCAGCACTTCGTCCTCGGGCGCGTCGGCCAGCGCCTGCACGCTCGGCAGGGCCTCCATGAAACGGTCGAAGTAGCTCAGAACGGTGCTGACCTGGGTCTGCTGCAGCATGATTTCCGATACCCAGACCCGGTACGGCGTGATGTCTTGTTGCCAGGGCAGGTCATGTCGGCCATGACGGTCGTACCAGTCCAGCACGGCGCTGGAGAATTGTTCGGGTTGCATGGCCTGGAGGGCTCTCGTCGAGATGTGAGTCGGGATATGAAATGGAGCGCCGCGAGGGCGCTCCTGAGCAGTTCACGTTGCCCTAGCGTTTGAACAGTCCCTTGAGGGCGTCCTTGAGCTCGGGGCTGACCTTGTCACCGAGTTTGTCGTTCAGCTTGTCCTCAAGCTTCTCGCTGATCCGGTCGCCCGCCAGTTTCGCAGCGATCTGACCGACGCCTTCCTTGTCCAGACGGCAGGCCTTGGCGCCCAGTTCCAGCGGGCCACGGCACTGCACCGGCCACTCGATGCCGACAAAGCGCGGGTTGATCTCGCAGGCTGGGTCGGGCATGTCGCTCTTGTCGCCTTCGACGATGATGCCGACGCGGTAGTTCATGCCCAGGACGCGCAGGTCGACATCGCCGTTACCGTTGACGGCCATGCCCGGCGTACGGACCTTGAGGTCCGGGTTGCTGGCGACGCCATTGCGTATCACCAGATTGCCGTTGAGCTGCTGGAAAGGAGTGTCCTTGGCGCGCGGTTCGCCGCTGAGCGTCTTGCGGTTGAGGATCGAAATCCCCTTGCACAGCTGCTGCTCCAGGTTGGCATTGACCAGTACGCCGTTATTGAGCGCAAAGCTGGCGGTGCCGTTCAGGCTGTCGATCAGGGCTTTTTCGCTGTTGCCTGTGCCGGTCAGGTTGCTGTCGAGGTTCAGCATGCCGCGCACCGGAGGTGTCTGGCCCTGGCTTTCCAGAATGCGTTCGACCGGTACCTTGGCAATGCGCGTCTGCACCGTGGCCACAGGCGTGTCCGGACGCGCGTCCAGATTGCCCTTGACCTCGAAATTGCCGTTGTACAGATCGCCACTCAGCGTATCGACCTTGATAAGGCCACCGTTGGCCTGGGTCTTGAGCGCTGCGTTGTCGATAGGCAGTTTGTTCAGGGTCAGTTTGCCGAAGCTCAGGTCAGCCTCGACATCCAGCGTGCGCAAGCGCTCCAGCGGCAGCAGTTTTGCAGTGCTCCAGGCGGCCTTGGTCGGTTGTTCGGGCAGCGGCGAGTCGCCCGCAGCGGCGGCGGCTTCACCGGACTGCACCTCGGATTTGCGCGCGGCCTTGGCACCTTTGCTTTCTTCGCTTTCAGCCGGACGGTAGCGGTCGGCGTCGAAGGTATCGCCCTTGAGCTGGACACGCAGCGCCTGCTTGGCGAAGTCGTCCACCGCGATGCGACCCGTGAAGGTGCTGTCGTCGACTTTCAGGTTGAGGTTTTCCAGCGCAAGGCTGGTAGGCGTGCCTGCCAGACGCGTGACCATTTCAACCTTGCTCAGCGCGCCCTCGGACATGGCTGGCAACGGCTGGCCGATGTTCTCGAAGAACGCGCGCAGATCAAGCTGGGCAATGGACAGGCCGCCGCTGATCTGAGGCGTTTTGTCCAGATCGCGGGCACGCAGTTCGCCGAGTGCACGCAACTGGTTGGCCGAGACTTTGAGGCTGTTCCATTCAGCGATGTTGGCGGCCAGGTCGACGAGCAACTGGCCCTGCGCCGAGAAGGTCACGGTCTTGCCTTGCAGCGGCTCGCCGGCGACTTCACCGGACAGGCGCATGTCTTCGAATTGATAACGCTTGAGCACACGGTCCATGCGCAATGCGCCGACCAGCTCGGTCTTGGCGCGCACGACGGGCTGGTTGGTGCTCAGGAACGCCGTCAGTTTGATCGGGATATCGGACGCCTCACGAATCGGCCCGGTACTCAGTTGAATGCTCTCGGCCATGAAGGTCCGGCCTTTTCGGGCATCGCTGTAATCCACGCGGGCGTTGTTGACGGTCAGGCTGTCGATATCCAGACGGATCGGCTGGGAAGGGCGATCCGCTTTGGGCGCGTCCGGAGCCGGGGCTGGCGTTGTCTCGCCAGGTGCTTCAGTGCTTGCCACGGCAGGCTTGCCGATGTCTTCCCAGTTGCCATGACCGTTTTCATCGCGGTGCAGGGTCAGGTTCAGGCCTTCGACGCGAATGTCGCTCATCTGTACCTGGCGACGAAGCAGAGGCAGGACACGTACGGACAGGCCGAGCATCTGCACATCGGCGAACGGCTGATCGGGAGCGGTCAGGGTGGCGACATGGGCGTCGTGCAATTCCAGGCCGAGCCAGGGAAACAGGCTCCAGCCGATATCGCCATTGAGCGTCAGCTCGACGTTGGCCTTGTCGCGTGCCAGCTGGCGAATCTCGTCTTTGTAGTCGTTGGGATCAAACAGGTGGGTCAGGGCAAAGCCGAGAGCCACGATGATCAGCAACAACCCGAGAATAAACAGCCCCAGGATTTTGCCGAACGCTTTCATGGGCGAGTCCTTGTGTCGATGTTCAAAAATAGCCCACGAGTATACCGCTCTGACGAGCCGACCGGGCTGCGGATACCGTTATTGCTGTCTGGTCTCCGGTTCGGGACGCTGGCACCGTGCGCCACTACGTTTGGGAGCCGATGAAAAGTGCGAGTGGTCTTGTTGCGATATATCTTCCGAATCTTCGCAAGCCGGCCGTACAGCACGCAGGTGCCGGTCCAACTAAGCTCAAGACAGGTTTTCGTGAGTGCTTAATTGGTTGTATCTATGACTCGATAGAGCACGTGGATTAACTTGCGAAAATAGACAATAAAAAGCATATGACGAGATGCTTATTTGCCATCAGAGAGTGATAGTCTCCGTTTTTGCTGGGTCGGGTGCGTCTTTTTGTCACGTATCTGAATAACCTGCCGATAAAACAGACATGGCCGCTCGGCACTGAGTCTGTGGCGGACCAGCGGACCATCTGCGAGCTTCACACATTGGGGTAATTATAATGAGCACAAGCACAGCCTTGGGCGGCGATGCCGTTCAGCCTGCGTTCTTGTCCAAAGAGCGCATTATCGCCAAGCCAGGTTTCAACCGTTGGCTTGTTCCACCTGCAGCATTGGCCATCCATCTTTGTATCGGTATGGCTTACGGCTTCTCGGTATTCTGGTTGCCGCTGTCGAAGGCTATCGGTGTTACGGCACCTGTCGCTTGCACACCGGACATGGGTTTTTTCGCGCAGATGTTCGCGTCGACCTGTGACTGGCAGATCTCCATGCTGGGCTGGATCTACACACTGTTTTTCATCTTCCTGGGTTGCTCGGCTGCCATTTGGGGTGGCTGGCTGGAGCACGCAGGTCCACGCAAGGCGGGTGTGGTTTCGGCCCTCTGCTGGTGTGGTGGCTTGCTGATTTCCGCACTGGGCATTTATACGCACCAGATCTGGCTGATGTGGCTGGGCTCGGGCGTAATCGGCGGTATTGGTCTGGGGTTGGGCTATATCTCCCCGGTATCGACCCTGATCAAGTGGTTCCCGGACAAGCGCGGCATGGCGACCGGCATGGCGATCATGGGCTTTGGCGGCGGCGCGATGGTGGGTGCACCGCTGGCTACGGCTCTGATGGGGCACTTCGCTTCGGCTGAAAGCGTTGGCGTATGGCAGAGCTTCGTGGTGATGGCGGTGATCTACTTCATCTTCATGATCGGCGGTGCACTGGGCTACCGCGTTCCGCCAACCGGCTGGAAACCTGAAGGCTGGACCGCTCCGGCTGCCAAGGCCAAGAACTCGATGATCACCAACCGTCACGTGCACGTCAGCGTGGCCTGGAAAACACCGCAGTTCCGTCTGGTCTGGCTGGTGCTGTGCCTTAACGTATCGGCCGGTATCGGTATTCTGGGCATGGCTTCGCCGCTGCTGCAGGAAGTCTTCGCCGGTAAACTGCTGGGCCTCGACCTGACCTTCAGCCAGCTCAATGCCGACCAGCTGAAAGCCATTGCTGCGATTGCAGCCGGCTTCACCGGTCTGTTGAGTCTGTTCAACATCGGCGGTCGTTTCTTCTGGGCTTCGTGCTCGGACTTCATCGGTCGCAAGGCAACTTACTTCGTATTCTTCGCACTGGGCTTCCTGCTTTATGCGTCGGTTCCGACCCTGAGCCATATGGGTAGCATTGCGCTGTTCGTAGCCGCGTTCTGTATCGTGCTGTCGATGTACGGTGGCGGTTTTGCGACGGTTCCGGCTTATCTGGCTGACCTGTTCGGTACGCAGATGGTCGGCGCGATCCACGGTCGTCTGCTGACTGCCTGGGCTGCGGCCGGTGTGCTGGGTCCGGTATTGGTCAACTACCTGCGTGAGTATCAACTCGCCCACGGTGTTGCACGTGCCGACGCCTACGACATCACCCTGTACATCCTCTCGGGTCTGCTGGTGCTGGGCTTTATCTGCAACCTGCTGATTCGTCCGGTTGCCGACAAGTACTTCATGACCGACGCCGAACTGGCGGCTGAACAAGCCATCGGTCACGACAAGGGTGCCAACGCCACGACTTCGCTGGAGTGGAAAGCATCCGCAGGCAGCAAGCCATTGGTCATCGCCGCCTGGCTGGCCGTAGGCATCCCGCTGGCGTGGGGCGTCTGGATTACCCTGCAAAAAACCGCAGTGCTGTTCCACTAAAAGCCTGCCGGTAACAGAAAAGCGCTTGCACCTCGGTGCAGGCGCTTTTTTTTGCCTGGGTTTTTGGTGCGCTGCGCTTTTGATCATCGCGTCCGGATTTTATTCGTCGCGATAGCGATATTCAGTTGACCCTATGTATTCGATGCACTGCCCGTTCCGGTGCATACGCTGCTACATTAGTCAGCCCTGATTTTATTGCCCGAAGGAGTTGTTTGCATGCTAGCCCACGTGGAGTCATACGCCGGTGATCCGATCCTTTCGCTGATGGAGACCTTTGGCAAGGACTCGCGTGCGGACAAGGTCAATCTGAGCATCGGCCTGTATTACGACGCACAGGGCCGCATCCCGCAGTTGGCATGCGTAGCAACGGCGCAACAGCAACTGGCCGAGGGCGAACAGGCAGCGTCCGTGTACCTGCCGATGGAAGGCCTGGCAGCGTATCGGCAGGCGGTGCAAACCCTGTTGTTCGGTGCCGATCACCCGCTGGTTCAGGCAGGCCGCGTCGCCACCATTCAAACCGTGGGCGGCTCGGGCGCGCTGAAGATAGGTGCCGATTTCCTTAAGTATGCGTTTCCGGACTCACAGGTCTGGGTCAGTGATCCGACCTGGGAAAACCATAACGCGCTGTTCGGCGGGGCGGGCTTCAAGGTCAACGCGTACCCGTACTTCGATGCCCAGACCGGCGGCGTCAGGTTCGAGGCCATGCTCGACACGGTGCAGGGGCTGCCTGCGCAGAGCATTCTCCTGCTGCACCCGTGCTGCCATAACCCGACCGGTGCCGATCTGACGGTGGCGCAATGGGACCGCCTGATCGACGTGATCAAGGATCGTCAGCTCATCGCCTTCCTGGATATCGCCTATCAGGGCTTCGGCAAAGGCATCGACGAAGACGTCTATGCCATCCGGGCGATGGCCAACGCAGGTATCACAACGCTGGTCAGCAACTCATTCTCGAAAATCTTCTCGCTGTATGGCGAGCGGGTAGGTGGGCTGTCGGTGGTCTGTGAAGACGCGGCGTCCGCGGCCAACGTGTTCGGCCAGCTCAAGGCGACCGTGCGCCGCAACTACTCCAGCCCGCCTGCGCATGGTGCCTTCCTGGTCTCGAAAGTGCTCAACACGCCGCACTTGCGCGAGCAGTGGCTGGGTGAAGTCGAGGCCATGCGCCTGCGTATCATCGACATGCGCACGCGGCTGGTCGAGGTGCTGGCGCAGAAGGTCTCCGGCCACGATTTCAGCTTTATCCTCAGGCAGAACGGGATGTTCAGCTACACCGGTCTGACCCCGCAGCAGGTCGACGAACTGAAAGATGTTCACGGCATTTACATGCTGCGCAGTGGCCGAGTGTGTATGGCAGGTTTGAATGAAGGGAATATCGACAAGGTATGTGACGCAATCGCGAGCCTCTTCGCCCGTTAAATACCCTGCTGGTCGTCTGTTTGCTTCATGGCGGGCGCTTCTGGGCCTATAATGCTCGCCTTTTTTTCGCCCAATGATTTTGCGGAGCTGGTGATGGCCGAACGTAAGGCGTACGTCGAGCGCAATACTCTGGAAACCCAGATCAAAGCCTCGATCAACCTGGATGGTACCGGAAAGGCCCGATTCGATATCGGCGTGCCTTTCCTTGAGCACATGCTCGACCAGATCGCCCGGCACGGGCTGATCGATCTGGACATCGAATGCAAGGGCGACCTGGCAATCGACGATCACCACACGGTGGAAGACGTCGGTATCACCGTGGGCCAGGCGTTCAGCCAGGCGATCGGCGACAAGAAGGGCATTCGACGTTACGGCCACGCCTACGTGCCGCTCGACGAAGCGCTGTCGCGCGTGGTCATCGACTTCTCCGGACGTCCGGGCCTGCAGATGCATGTGCCGTATACCCGCGCCACTGTAGGCGGCTTCGATGTGGACCTGTTTCAGGAGTTCTTCCAGGGCTTCGTCAACCACGCGAACGTGACGCTGCACATCGACAACCTGCGTGGCACCAACACTCACCACCAGATCGAGACCGTTTTCAAGGCTTTCGGTCGTGCGCTGCGCATGGCGGTCGAGCTGGATGAGCGTATGGCCGGGCAGATGCCATCCACCAAGGGTGTGCTCTGATGCAGACAGTTGCGGTCATCGATTACGGCATGGGCAACCTGCACTCTGTCGCCAAGGCGCTGGAGCATGTGGGCGCAGGCCGTGTGCTGATTACCAGTGACGCCAAGGTGATTCGCGAAGCCGACCGCATCGTCTTTCCGGGGGTGGGCGCGATTCGCGACTGCATGGCCGAGATTCGCCGTCTGGGCTTTGATTCGCTGGTTCAGGAAGTGAGCCAGGATCGCCCTTTTCTGGGAATCTGCGTCGGCATGCAGGCGTTGCTCGACAGCAGCGAAGAGAACGGCGGCGTGGACTGCATCGGCATGTTTCCCGGCCAGGTAAAGTTCTTCGGCAAGGACCTGCATGAGGAAGGCGAGCACCTGAAAGTGCCGCACATGGGCTGGAACCAGGTCGCTCAGGCGGTGGATCACCCGCTGTGGCATGACATTCCGGACCAGGCGCGTTTCTACTTCGTGCACAGTTTCTATATCGATGCTGCCAATCAGCGTCAGGTGGTCGGGCGTGGCCATTACGGCCTCGATTTCGCCGCCGCGCTGGCCGACGGTTCGCGTTTTGCCGTGCAATTTCACCCTGAAAAGAGCCACACCCACGGCCTGCAGTTGCTGCAGAACTTCGCCGCCTGGGATGGTCGCTGGTAAGCACATGAGCAAAGCCAAGGGCAAGCCGCCGATCCTGACCCTCTCGCCCGAGCACGAGCAACAGGCGATCGACAAGCTCAAGCGCCTGTTCGCAGAGCGTTTCGAGCTGGATCTGGGCTCGTTCGAAGTGGCTGAAGTCCTCGAGCTGTTCACGCGCGAGATTGCCCCGCATTACTACAATCGCGCCATTTTCGATGTTCAGCAGCAGCTCAAGGAGCGCTTCGAGAGTATCGAAAGTGACTTGTGGGCACTCGAAAAGAATTAGATAAAGCAGCTTCAAGCGTTGAGCTTCAAGCCGCAAGAATCAGTGAGTACGCATACTTGCAGCTAACCGCTTGCAGCTTGCCGCTCTTTCAGACCAAGGAATAAGCATGCTGATTATCCCCGCTATCGATCTCAAGGACGGTGCTTGCGTCCGTCTGCGTCAGGGCCGGATGGAAGATTCCACGGTGTTCTCCGATGATCCGGTGGCCATGGCCGCCAAGTGGGTCGAGGGTGGCTGCCGTCGTCTGCATCTGGTCGATCTGAACGGTGCGTTCGAAGGTCAGCCGGTCAACGGTGATGTGGTCACGGCCATCGCCCGACGCTACCCGAACCTGCCGATCCAGATCGGCGGCGGCATCCGTTCGCTGGAAACCATCGAGCATTACGTCAAGGCGGGCGTGAGCTACGTCATCATCGGCACCAAGGCCGTCAAGGAGCCCGAGTTCGTGGCCGAAGCCTGCCGTGCGTTCCCCGGCAAGGTGATTGTCGGTCTGGATGCCAAAGACGGTTTCGTCGCCACCGACGGCTGGGCTGAAGTCAGCTCGGTGCAGGTCATCGATCTGGCCAAGCGTTTCGAGGCCGATGGCGTGTCGGCCATTGTCTACACCGACATCGCCAAAGACGGCATGATGCAGGGCTGCAACATCCCGTTCACCGCGGCATTGGCGGCTGCCACGCGGATCCCGGTGATCGCTTCGGGTGGCATCCATAACCTGGGCGACATCCAGGCGCTGCTGAATGCGAAGGCTCCGGGCATCATCGGCGCAATCACCGGCCGTGCGATTTACGAAGGCACACTGGATGTGGCCGAAGCTCAGGCGCTTTGCGACCGCGAACAACGCTGAACAGCTGGAGATTGACCCTGTGGCCCTAGCCAAACGCATTATCCCTTGCCTGGACGTCGACAACGGTCGAGTGGTAAAGGGCGTCAAGTTCGAGAACATCCGCGACGCAGGCGATCCGGTGGAAATCGCTCGTCGTTACGATGAGCAGGGTGCCGACGAAATCACCTTCCTCGACATCACCGCCAGCGTCGATGGCCGTGACACCACGCTGCATACCGTCGAGCGCATGGCCAGTCAGGTGTTCATCCCGCTGACCGTTGGCGGCGGCGTGCGTACCGTGCAGGACATCCGCAACCTGCTCAATGCCGGTGCCGACAAGGTCTCGATCAACACGGCCGCGGTGTTCAACCCCGAGTTCGTCGGTGAGGCCGCCGCGCGTTTCGGGTCGCAGTGCATCGTGGTCGCTATCGATGCCAAGAAGGTCTCCGGTCCGGGCGAAACCCCGCGCTGGGAAATCTTCACCCACGGCGGGCGCAAACCCACCGGGCTGGACGCGGTGCTCTGGGCGAAAAAGATGGAAGACTTGGGCGCTGGCGAGATCCTGCTGACCAGCATGGACCAGGACGGCATGAAGAACGGCTTCGACCTGGGCGTCACGCGCGCCATCAGCGATGCGCTGGGTATTCCGGTGATTGCTTCGGGTGGTGTCGGCAACCTCGAGCACCTGGCTGCCGGCGTCATCGAGGGCCACGCCAGCGCAGTGTTGGCGGCGAGTATTTTCCACTTTGGCGAATACACGGTCCCCGAGGCCAAGGCTTACATGGCCAGCCGTGGGATTGTCGTGCGCTAAGTCACTGCGCATAAAGGCGGGCGCCGCTTGTTTCAGGCCAAGGGTTTGAAACAGCCGGCGCTCGCTTTGTTTCAGCCCTTTGGCATTTGACTATTGCCTCTAAGCGACATCGCCGGACAGCGTGCTAGACAGTGCGCCGGGTTCACGGCACTCTGCATGCGTCGTTCACGATCGAGTGCCGGAACATGTTCAAACGCCTATTGCTTGCACTGATCGGGGTCGGTGTCTTGTCGAGTGAGGGTGTCCGGGCCAGCGAGTCGACGCCTTATTCCATGGTGTTGCTGACCGAGAACTTCCCGCCGTTCAACATGGCGGTCGACGGCAAGAATTTCGCCCAGGAAAACAACATCGACGGTAGCGCCGCCGAGGTGGTGCGCGAGATGTTCAAGCGCGCGAATATCGGCTACAGCATGACGCTGCGCTTTCCGTGGGACCGGGTCTACAAACTGGCCCTGGAAAAGCCCGGTTACGGCGTGTTTTCCACGACCCGCCTGCCCGAACGTGAAAACCTCTTCAAATGGGTCGGCCCGGTAGGTTCCTACGACTGGATCATGTTGGCGCGCGGCGACAGCCCGATCACCTTGACGTCGCTGGGACAGGCCAGGGATTACCGGATCGGCGCCTACAAGGGCGATGCCATTGGCGAGCGTCTGAAAGCCATGGGCTTGAACCCGATTCTGATGTTGCGTGACCGCGATAACGTGAAAAAACTCGCCAACGGCCAGATCGACCTGTGGGCAGTAGGCGATCCAGTGGGCCGCTATCTGGCGAAACTGGAAGGCGTGACGGGCCTCAAGACGGCGCTGCGGTTCAACAGCGCCGAACTTTACCTGGCAGTCAACAAGAGCACGCCTGACGAGGTCGTCAGACGCTTGCAAAAGGCCCTCGATCAGATGCGCGCCGAAGGCTGGGTCGATGCCGCCAAGGCGCGCTATCAGTAGCCCCTCAACCTGCTGTGGGCGACGGGATGATGTCTTCGCGCAAGGCGGATGGCTGGCCGTTGATGTCGTGGGCGTAGGTGCAGATCTTCAACGGCAACGACTTCGCGCGTAATAACAGATTGCGAAACTGCGGCTTGAAACCGTCAGAGGCTGAGCAGTCGGTGGTGTCCGGCTTGCCCATTTTGACCGTGTAGTAGTCGATCAGCCGGTGCTCGTGCGACCAGATGACCGATGTCGTACCAAAGCGGTTTTTGCCTATCTGCACGTGCGGCTCCGGAGTAGGGCCTGCCGCTTGGAGCTCTATCGCAAGCGTCAGTGCGTTGCGCATCAGACCGATGCTGGGGCGTTGCTCGGCCGAAGACACACCGACCATGCACAGCCAGTTGATGCCGATCTGTTTGTCCACAGAGTCATCGATGGCCGCGTCCTGCGAGCTCATGGTATGGCTGTAACCCGCCGGGTCTTCGCACTGCATGGCCGAAGCGACCTTCTTGTAGCGATACAAGGGCGTGTCGACCATGAAGCGCAAGTCCCAGGATGGATAGACATTCCTGCCCTCGGCATCCAGTTGTACTCTGGCATGCTGTGCAGGCTGCCGGCCCAGTGTTTCGAAATCGACCGAGAAGACTGGAAACAGATCGCACGTCGCCGGGTCCGTACTCAGCGTGCCGCTGACAAAACACTTCTTCAACAGCGTGACCGGGTTGCCATAGTTGCTGTCGGCGACCATGGGCGGAAAGCCGGGTATTTCATCACTAAGGTCTTCGGTCGGGTTATCCGACGAAGCCTGGTTGGTAAGGTTCATGACCGCATAGAGCTCGCCGTTGTCACGGGTCAGCAGCGGACTGCCGGACGCGCCCGTACCGACATCCCGGCACTGATTGCGTACGGTGTGACGCCAGACCCAAGGCTGCTCCATGATCACCTCCGACGTCTGGTGAACACAGGCCGCCATGCGCAGGTGCCCGGTATCCTTGTCGAGCGGTGCGCCCACCCACAAAATGTCGCGACCCTGTTCGGGCATCTCCCTGGCGAGCCTGATCGGCTGAATACCGTCGTTGACGAGCGTTTCAAGCGTGGGCTGCAACTCGACGACCGCCAGGTCGACACCCTGCATGCTGCTCCAGCTGACGCGCTTCAATGGATAGCTGCGGGCCTTGCTGTCAGTGAAGAAATTGAACTGCACGCTGCCTTCGACTTCGCCATCGGCGATGATCACGCCATTCTGACGATTGATACAGTGGCCGCTGGTGAGTACGTAGGCGGGCGCGTCAGACGGGCTGTCGACGCTTCGGCTATCGATCAGCGTCGCCGTACAGTTTGACCCTGACCTGCTGTCGATACGGCCGATGCCGTTCCAGTGGTCGCGTGAGCCGTCAGCGTTGAGCAGGGCTGTCGAAGGTGCGAGAGCCATCAGCCCTTCGCCCAGGTCTTCAGGCGTGGCGTGGATGGAAAAAGGCAGCAGTGCGACAATGCAGCACGCACCCGTCATCATGTTCGGTTTCATCATCAATCCCTGATAAATGTGTCTGGCCCCCGTCATTGGGGGCACCTTCCTTTAAGCCGGAATTGACACGTCTATCAAGGCAGAAACGGTGGTGGACACGGAAAGTAGATTTGTCGGACTTAGCGTATGGAAAGTGCTGACGCGCAAGAGGCGCGATCAGCGATAAATCCCATTCTTGCCATGCGCCGCACTCGCCTGATTGCCGCGTTCGCTGATCATGCTGCGCAGGTCGATCCATTCGACGCCTTGCGCTTTGAGGTTGGGCAGTTCGCGTTCCAGGACGTCCAGCGTGACAGGGTAGGGGTGGCCGATAACCACGGCGGAACCATATTTGCGGGCGATTTTTATCGCGGTCTGCAATTGGCGGGTGATGGCTTCTGCGGTGCGTTCGTCGTCCAGGAACACGTCGCGCGAGACGCTGGCCAGCCCGATACGCTGCGCCTCGGCGGCTGCCACGGTTTTCGCACTGGTGCGGCTGTCGACGAAAAACAGGTGACGGCGCTGTAGCTCGGCCATCAGCCAGGTCATGGCGACCGGCTCGGCGGTCATCCGGCTGCCCATGTGGTTGTTGATACCGGCTGCATACGGCACTTTCAGCAGGGCAGCATTGAGACGGCTTTCCAGCTCGGGCAGTGGCAGTTCGGGGTGCCAGGCGTAAGGACCGGTCGCTGGGTCCATGGGCATGTGCAGCATGACCGTTTTGCCTGCGCGATGAGCTTGGCGGGCAAACTCGGTGGCATGCGGGGTGTCGGGCATGATCGCCAGGGTGACCGGGCCGGGAAGCGCCAGTGTGCGGCTGTCGCGATCCTGGTTCTGGCCCAGGTCGTCGATGATCAGGCTCAGGTAAGCCTTGGGCGGTTTGCCGCTGTTCTCGGCTGGCGCTGCATGAGCAACGCCAGTGATCGAGAGGGTCAGCAGTAGCAGAGCCAGAAAGCGCATCCGTCAGTTGCCGCGGGTGATGCTCAGCCCTTTGAGCAGGCTGAGTGCCTGGCTGAGCTGGAAGTCGTCATCCTGCGGACGCGCCTTGGCGGCTGCGCCACTCTTGACGGTCGGTTTGTCTGCGCCGCCGTTGCCATTGCCCAAGTGACCCATCAGGTCGGCTTCCTTGTAGTTCTCGCCGTCCGCTTCGTTGGTGACCTTGGCCCGGCGTACCACGATGTCCGGGTTGATGCCTTGGGCCTGGATCGAGCGGCCGTTCGGCGTGTAATACAACGCGGTGGTGATCTTCAGGGCGCGATCGTTGTTCAGCGGCAGGACGGTCTGCACCGAGCCTTTGCCGAAGGTGTCAGTGCCCATCAGGATGCCGCGCTTCTGGTCTTGCAGGGCGCCGGCAACGATTTCCGATGCCGAGGCGCTGCCGCCGTTGATCAGCACTACCAGTGGCACGCCTTCGCTAGCGTCCGCCGGGTCTGCCGAGAAACGCAGTTCGGAGTTGGCGATGCGGCCTTTGGTGTAGACGATCAGACCCTTGGTGAGGAAGTGATCCGCCACCTGCACCGCCGATTGCAGCACGCCGCCCGGGTTGTTGCGCAGGTCGAGAATCAGGCCACTCATCTTCTTGCCGTTGTCCTTGCGGAATTTGGCCAGCGCCTTGCCGACTTCGTCACCGGTCTTGACCTGGAACTGGGTGATGCGGATATAGCCGTAGCCATTTTCCAGCATCTGCGCCTTGACGCTCTTGACCTGAATGGTTGCCCGCGCCAGGGTCACGTCAAACGGCGTGCCGCCATCGCGAACCAGCGTCAGGGTGATCTTTTCGCCGATCTTGCCGCGCATCTTGTCGACCGCTTCCTGCATGTTCTGGCCCTGGGTCGGCGTGCCGTTGATCTTTACGATCAGGTCGCCTGCCTCGATGCCAGCCTTGGACGCCGGTGTGTCGTCGATGGGCGAAACCACCTTGACTAAACCGTCCTCGACGCCGACTTCGATGCCCAGCCCACCGAACTCGCCGCTGGTGCTTTCCTGCAGCTCCTGGAAATCTTCCGGGCCGAGGTAGGCAGAGTGCGGATCAAGGTTGCTGAGCATGCCTTTGATGGCGTTCTCCAGCAGGGTCTTGTCGTCGACCGGCTCCACATAGGCCGCCTTGACCCGGTCCATGACCTCAGCAAAGGTGCGCAACTCGTCGAGCGGCAGCGGTGGCTTTGCGGTGGCATTGGTTTTGGCGGGCGAGACTGCTGCAGGCGTGGCTGGCGCGGTCTTTTCGGCAGCTTGCGCCAGAGGCGCGCCGATAACGATGGCAATTGCCAGGGCCAGCGAGGTGAGGCGGGACAAATGCAGCATGTCTAACGAACTCCTACAAATATTGACGCCGACTTATCCTTGAGTGCGGCACCATTGGGCCGGATCGCTGGGGCGACCCTGCTGACGAATAGCAAAGTACAACGCTGCCGTGTCCTGACCGCCACTATTGCCGACCGTGGAAATCGCTTCACCGGCTTTTACAATGTCACCTGCCGACTTGAGCAGGCTCTGGTTATGCCCGTAAAGGGTCAGATAACCGTTGCCATGGTCGAGAATGACCAGAAGCCCGGCACCGCGCAACCAGTCGGCGAACACCACTCGTCCGCCATGCACGGCACGTACCTGGCTTCCGGCTGCGGCGCTGATCATGACGCCGTCCCATTTGGTACGTTCGTCATCACCGCGGGCTTCACCGAAACGCGCAAGCAGTCGACCATCGATAGGCCATGGAAGTTTTCCCTTGGCCTGTGCAAAAGGTCCGCCGTAGGAAACTCCGGCACTGGAAACGACTGCGCCGGGGGCTTTGACCGGGCGACGCGGTGCCGGTTCATCATCGCTTTTGCTACTGCTGTTGCTGCTGTTATTGCGGGCGACGGCTTCAGCTTCGCGCTGACGCTTCTCTTCCGCCTCGCGGGCGGCAACCAGCGCCTTCTGGCGAGCTTCTTCGGCTTCCCGTGCCTGGCGGGCCAGGGTTTCTTCGATGGTCTTGAGGACTTTGGCCAGATCGGCCTGATCCTGCTGACGGGCCTGCATTTTCTGATCGCGGGCCTTGTAGTCCTGATTCAGCTTGGCCAGCGCCTGCTGACGTTCCTGGCGAACCTTGGCCAGCTCTTCGCTCTGGCTGTCCAGACTGCTTTTCTGCACCAGCAGTTGGGCCTGTTGCAGGTCGATGTCTTTTTCGACATTGGCCAGCTGGCGCAGGGTTTCATTGAAGTTGCGTAGCTGTTCCAGGCGCGCCTGGCTCAGGTAATCGTAATACGTGAGGGTTCGGGCGAACTTCTCGGGGTGTTGCTGGTTGAGCAGCAGCTTGAGGTACTCCTGGCGGCCACTCTGGTAAGCGGCGCGGGCCTGGATGGCGATCAGGCGTTGCTGTTCAACGCGGGCGCTGTTCAGTTTCTTTTTTTCACTGTCGAGCTTTTGCAGCTCGGTTTCGGTCTTTTTTAGTTCCTTTTGCAGGACCTCGACCTGCTTTTCCAACTTGCCCATTTCGGTTTCAGTGGTGCGCAGGTCCTTCTGGACGCCTGCACGTTCTTCCTGAAGCTTGCCCAGGACTTTTTGCAGCTCCGCCACATCCTGACGCGCAGCATCTATCTGTTTTTGGGTTTGCACACGCTCGTCTTCGGCAAACGCCGGATTGAGCAGGCAGATCAGAGCAAGGGCAATCAAGGCGCGAAGCATGTGGGTGGGCGATACCGAGGAATTGTGAGAAAAAATGTCAGGCCTAGTATGCCCGCCATGCGCTGCAAAAAAAACGCCTCGCAGCCACTGCTTTGAGGCCTGAAACATAAAAAACCGGCCTTGCCTGATGGCTAAAGGCCGGTTTTTACCGGGTTACTCGGTCACGAGGATCGAGTGGCCGGTCATTTCCTGCGGTTTCTCCATGCCCAGCAGATGCAGCATGGTCGGCGCGACATCGGCCAGAACGCCGCCTTGGCGAACTTTCAGCTGACGTTTGCCAACATAAACGAACGGCACCGGCTCGGAGGTGTGCGCAGTATGCGCCTGTCCGGTGGCGTCGTCGGTCATCTGTTCGACGTTGCCGTGATCCGCGGTAATCAGCGCCTCACCACCAACTTTCTCCAGCGCCTCGGTGATGCGCCCGACACACACGTCCAGGCATTCCACAGCCTTGATCGCGGCTTCCATGATGCCGCTGTGGCCAACCATGTCACCGTTGGCGTAGTTGACGACGATCACGTCATAACGCTGATGTTCGATGGCATCGACAATCTTGTCGGTCACTTCCGGTGCGCTCATTTCCGGCTGCAGGTCGTAGGTGGCGACTTTCGGCGACGGGATCAGAATGCGCTCTTCACCCGGGAACGGTTCTTCACGCCCGCCGGAGAAAAAGAACGTGACGTGGGCGTATTTCTCGGTTTCGGCGATGCGCAGCTGGGTTTTGCCGTTGTCCGCCAGATACTCGCCCAGCACGTTTTTCAGGCTGCCCGCAGCAAAAGCGGACGGCGCAGGAATGCTGGCCGCGTACTGGGTCAGCATCACGTAGTTGACCTTCGGCTGACGGGCGCGCTCGAAGTCCTTGAAATCGTCTTCGACGAACACACGGGTCAGTTCACGGGCGCGGTCGGCGCGGAAGTTCATGAACACCACCGCGTCGCCATCTTCCACGCGGGCGGCTTCGCCGATGCGGGTGGCTTTGACGAACTCGTCGTTCTCGTCGCGTGCGTAGGCGGCTTCGAGCCCGGCAACGGCGCTGTCTGCGTGGAAATCGGCGGTGCTGTCGACGATCAGGTTATAGGCAGACGAAACCCGGTCCCAGCGGTTGTCACGGTCCATGGCGAAGTAACGGCCGACGATCGTGGCGGTGCGGCCTTTGCCCAGGCGGGCGAAGGTTGCGTCCATCAGCTCAAGGGATTTCTTCGCGCTGCGCGGTGGCGTGTCGCGGCCGTCGAGAAAGGCGTGCAGGTAGATTTTTTCTGCTCCGCGTTTGACCGCCAGTTCCGCCATCGCCACCAGATGGTCCTGGTGGCTGTGCACGCCGCCATCGGAGAGCAGGCCCATGATGTGCACGGCCTTGCCGGCGCTGACAGCTTTATCCACAGCGGCGCAGATGGTCGGGTTCTCGAAGAACTCGCCATCGCGAATCGCTTTGGTCACCCGAGTAAAGTCCTGATACACCACGCGCCCGGCACCCAGGTTCATGTGCCCGACCTCGGAGTTGCCCATCTGCCCGTCCGGCAGACCAACATCCATGCCCGACCCGGAAATCAGGCCATTGGGCATGGTTTGGTAGAGGCGATCCATGACGGGCATCTTCGCGGCCAGAATGGCATTGCCCTTGTGGCTTTCGCTGTGTCCGAAGCCATCCAGGATGATAAGAACCAGAGGTTTTGGCGTGGCAGTCATAGAACCCACTCGATGCTGATTGGATAAAGAGATGAACAAAGTACAAGGGAACGGCATTTTAAGGACAAGTTCAAACGGCGTCACCGCCGTACGGACTTTGGCCGACCTTGGCTGCTGTGTATACTGGCCGACATTTTAACGCCCTGGAACCTACTGATGGTTGCTCACCTGCTTGAATTCGCCACTAACCACTATTTGATCACCGGTGCCTTCGTCATTTTGCTGGGACTGCTGATTGCTTACGAAATGAGCAAGGGCGGCGCCAGCCTGAGCACTCGCGAGCTGACCGCGCTGGTCAACAGCGATCAGGGTGTGGTCATCGACGTGCGCTCGAAAAAGGATTACACCGCAGGGCACATCGTCGGCTCTCTGAATTTCCCGCAGGACAAGGTACTGACCCGTACCGCCGAACTGGAGAAATACAAGGACAAGACGTTGATCATAGTCGATGCAATGGGGCAGCATGCTGGCACCACCGCCCGCGAGCTGCTCAAGTCCGGCTTCAAGGCGGCCAAGCTGTCCGGCGGCATTTCCAGCTGGCGCGGCGATAACCTTCCTCTGGTGAAGTGAACATGGCTCAAGTCATAGTCTATTCCAGCGACTACTGCCCGTATTGCATACGTGCCAAACAGCTTCTGCAGAGCAAGAGCGTGGCCTTCGAGGAAATCCGGGTCGACGGCAAGCCGCAGCTGCGTGCCGAAATGACCAAGAAGGCCGGTCGTACTTCCGTACCGCAAATCTGGATCGGCTCGACCCACGTGGGCGGCTGCGATGACCTGTTTGCTCTGGAGCGTGCCGGCAAGCTCGATGCGCTGCTGGCCTGATACCCCTTAATCTTTCAGCCTAATCTGACAAGGATCCGAGATGACCGATCAACCGAACAACGACGCCGTTGCCAACGAAGAAAACGGCCCACAATTCTCCCTGCAGCGTATCTACGTTCGCGACCTGTCGTTCGAAGCGCCAAAAAGCCCGGCGATCTTCCGCCAGGAGTGGACGCCGACCGTCAGCCTGGACCTCAATACCCGTCAGAAGCAGCTGGAAGGCGATTTCTACGAAGTCGTACTGACCCTGTCCGTGACCGTCAACAATGGCGACGAAGTTGCCTTCATCGTTGAAGTGCAACAAGCCGGTATCTTCCTGATCAAGGGCCTGGACGACGGCGCAATGAGCCACACCCTCGGTGCGTTCTGCCCGAACATCCTGTTCCCTTACGCTCGTGAAGCCATCGACAACCTGGTCGTACGTGGCTCGTTCCCTGCGCTGATGCTGGCTCCGGTGAACTTCGACGCCCTGTACGCGCAAGAACTGCAGCGCATGCAGGAAGCTGGCGAAACGCCGACTGTTCAGTAAGCGTTACCGCTGCAAACAAAAAGCGCCTTTCGGGGCGCTTTTTTGTGCATGGCCGCTCGGTCTAGGCAAAACCGTGCTGACGCCATGCTTCATAGACAGCCACGGCCACCGTGTTGGACAGGTTCAAGCTGCGGCAGCCCTCACGCATGGGCAGCCGCAGGCGATGCTCGCTGCTCAGCGAGTCGAGAATATCGGCGGGCAGGCCACGGCTCTCCGGACCGAACAGAAAGGCATCGCCTGGCTCAAAGCGCGCATCATGAAAAGGCCGAGAGCCTTTGGTGGTGAAGGCAAACAACCTCGGGTTGCCTATCTTCTCCAGACAGCTTGCCAGGTCAGCATGTGTCTGCAGCGTGGCATACTCGTGATAATCGAGCCCGGCACGGCGCAAGCGCTTGTCGTCCAGCTCGAAACCCAAGGGTTCGATCAAATGCAGGGTGCAGCCACTGTTGGCGCATAGCCTGATGACATTGCCGGTATTCGGCGGAATTTCTGGTTGAAAAAGGATGACGTGAAACATGCACGGCTCCGAACGAAAGGACGGGATGCATTCTACCCTTGAAGAGGACCCGAGGCCGAAGCTATGGCCGCGTGTTCTTGGTTCCATGGCGATTGTCGGGTTTACCGTGGGCACCATTATCGGCCGCCTGCAGCAGCCTGATCCGGTCGAGCTGGAGCAGATCGAAGAATTGCCTGCCGGTCTGGCGCTCTGGTTCAACGAAGAACCGAAGTATCGCGGCGCGACAGTCGATGGTGCAGTGGTAGTCAACGTCGATGCGTCAGGACAGCCGTGGACGGGCCAACTGAGGTTCGACAATCGGGTTGCGCGCTGGAAGGTGGAACGAGGAGAGAAGGGGTTGGTGCTGACGCTCCTGGCAGCCCGTCCGCTTCACGGCGACTGGCGCACTGAGAAGGTGGACGGGCGCTGGAGACTGGAGGTCAGTCTCCGGGAGGAATAAAAGAGGGGAATCCCCGGCCTGCCTGTACCAAGGTCCCCAAAACTGGTGATGTAATACCTGTTGCAGGGGGCGTGCCAGTTTTCAAATCGTTTCAGAAAAAACGTATTCGCGTGAGAAGCGGATCCTCACTGCGTGAGGCCATGCTTTATTCCTGAAACTCATAACTCTTTGAATTATAAATATTTATACATGTTGCTCGTGTGCCGGAAGTGATTTGGCTATAGAGCGGAGTTGTAGTGCCGCGTCGTTCATCCTTGATAACGCAGTACACGTTCCAGCCTTCCGGTTTTCCAGAAGCGCACTCAATTTGCGCACCACTAGCGTGCAGAAACCCATACTGATGCACTCGTCCATCCGAACTCGATGATGGATCGGTGCCCCTCACGTGCACAAATGAGCCGTTTGCGCATTGGCCAATCGGCTGGCTGCCATGGTGCCCGACACCAGAATTGCCTTTTTGTTCACATGGACTACAGTGAAGGACGGCTCTGAAGGCCGAAAATCGCTTGAAAATGGCCCAAAAAAGCAAAGTGAAAAAAATTTTTTGTGCTTGAACAAGGCGCGCCGTCAAAGTGATGACAACTGTCACATTAACTGACTAATCTCCCCGAAGTTCCCGTAATACAAGGCTTTCGCCAGTTTTGCATCAGCACTCTGCTGGCGGAGATCGAGACCGGTGAAGGGGCATTTTTCCGGTCGGGGGCACGAAAACGATAGATCTGACGAACGGTACCAAAATAAGTTTTGGGAAATGGGTAGTCAGGTCGATACACTCCGTGACGTCTTTGCTGACACGAGTTGTGACAAATGACTGGATGTTCTCAAGATTCCAGCAACGGTTTCTTCAGCGCATAAAAGCATTGCACCGACGTGTTGGCATCGACCAAAGCGGTCTAGTCAAAAGTCAGGGCGAACAGAATCCATTGATCTCGGATCGGGACTGTCGCCTATCGCTAATCCGTGGGTCAGGGCCAAGCCCGGCACCATGGATATAAAAAATTAGATTCACGAGGAGCGTAGTAATGAAGAAGTCCACCCTGGCTTTGGCCGTCACCGTTGGTGTATTGGCTCAGCAGGCCAGCGCAGCTGGTTTCCTGGAAGACAGTAAAGCGTCCGTCAGTTCTCGTACCCTGTATTTTGACAACGATTTCCGCGAAGGCACTACTCACAACAACCGTGAGACGGCCACTGGCCTGAAATTCGACTACCTGTCGGGCTTCACTCAGGGTACTGTCGGTTTTGGTCTGGACGTCCAGGGATTGGTCGGTGTTCACCTTGATGGCGGCCGTGGCAACCACGGTCCTGCAGCGAACGGCGGCATTCTGCCTACCGACAGCGACGGTTCTGCTGTCAGCGAGTGGAGCCGTCTGGGCGCCAACGGCAAGGTACGCTTCTCGAAAACCGAGCTGAAAGTCGGTAACGCATTGGCACCTAACCTGCCAATTCTGGTCAGCAACGACGGTCGTCTTCTGCCTCAGGCTTTCCAGGGCGGCATCCTGACTTCCAAGGATCTGGACAACGTCACCTTCACTGCCGGTCAGCTGAACAAATCCATCGGCCGTGCTTCGAGCAACTGGACTGACCTGTCCATTGCCGGCGCTTCCGAGACTGCCGATCAGTTCCGCTTCGCCGGTGCTGACTGGAAAGTCACCAAAGACCTGACCCTGCAGTACTACTACGCAAATCTGGAAGACTTCTACAAGCAACACTTCCTCGGTTTGGTGCACGTTTACCAAATCGACGCCAACCAGTCCTTCAAGACTGACCTGCGTTATTTCAACAGCAGCTCTGACGGCAAGAACAGCGACGCAGCAACCGGCTACCGTTTCAACAACAACAACGGTTATGCCAAGAACGCTGGCGAAGTGGATAACTCCACCTGGTCCGCCATGTTCACCTACGCCCTGGGCGGCCATGCGTTCATGGTTGGCCATCAGCAGATTGGCGATGACGGCGGCATGGTTTTCCTGAACCAGGGCAACGTCACCAAGAACGGCACCAGCACTTCGAGTCTTGAAGGCAACGGCGGTTCGAGCTTCTACCTGTTCACTGACTCGATGATCAACGGCTTCAACCGCGCGGGTGAAAACACCACGTTCGGTCAGTACTCGTATGACTTCGCCAAGGTGGGTGTTCCAGGCCTGAAAGCAGCCATCGCTTACCTGCACGCAGACGACATTCGTGATCGCACTACCGGTAAAGAAGAATACTCCGAGTGGGAAACCGACATGCGTGTTGACTACGTGATCCAGAGCGGTCCGATGAAAGGTTTCGGCACCACCCTGCGTCACGGTACTTACCGTGCCGATGGCGACCTGAACAACTCGACCAACACCGACCAAACCCGTCTGATCTTCAACTACACCTACAACTTCATGTAAGTGCATTGAGGCTTAAAGGAACCCCGCCCCGTGCGGGGTTTCTTTTGCCTGTTTTTTGATATTCCTGACAGGTCTATTGGGCGCATTATTTATTCTTTTTAACTTCTCTCGACAGGGCGCACAGTAGTGCTATACCAAGGCCTACCCGATACAGACAAGGAGCAACACCATGACACTGCGACTTGGCGACATCGCCCCTGATTTCGAGCAGGAATCCAGTGAGGGGCGTATACGTTTTCATGAGTGGCTCGGCGACAGCTGGGGTGTGCTGTTCTCTCATCCGGCTGACTTCACGCCGGTGTGCACCACAGAGCTGGGCTTCACTGCCAAACTGAAAGAGGAGTTCGCCAAGCGCGGCGTGAAAGCCATTGCGCTGTCGGTGGACCCTGTCGATTCGCACATCAAGTGGATCGACGACATCAACACCACGCAAAACACCCTGGTCAACTTCCCGATTCTTGCCGACGCTGATCGCAAAGTTTCCGACCTGTACGACCTGATTCACCCCAATGCCAACGACACGCTGACTGTGCGCTCGCTGTTCGTGATCGATCCGAACAAGAAGGTGCGTCTGACCATTACCTATCCGGCCAGCACCGGGCGTAACTTCCACGAGATTCTGCGCGTCATCGACTCCCTGCAATTAACCGACAACTACAAGGTTGCCACGCCCGCCAACTGGGTGGACGGCGATGACGTAGTGATCGTGCCGTCGATCAAGGATGAAGCCGAGATCAAACAACGCTTTCCCAAGGGCTATAAAGCGGTCACGCCTTATCTGCGCCTGACACCACAGCCAAACCGCTGATTTCCGATCTACCAAGCGTGGGGTTATTCGGGCCGATCTATCGGCCCTTTTTTATTCCTTCCTCATAGCCGCCTGCTGCGTCGCTTTATCAATCGCGGACGCGGAGCATGGGCACGATAGTCGAGATTATCGTTCCGCACGCTCCAGCGTGGGAATGCATGTCGTGACGCTTTGCGTCACAGGTCCGGAGGGTGCAGGCAACGGCATTTTCTTTATATTCATTTATGGAATAACTAAATGAATAAATAAGATTTATAGATATAAAAAAGGGCTGTTAATGTCGTGCCTATTCCCACCTTGCTCGTTCCTCAGCGGTCGAGCAGGGGACCACCCCAAATAGGTAAAGGAGCGCATATGCGCACTGTCATTTTGCGTCGAAGCCTTGTCGCGCTGTTTGCTGCTGCGGTCGCTCTTGGTGCGGTCACTCAGGCTCAGGCGGAAGATCTGCGCATCGGTTACCAGAAGTACGGCACGCTGGTGCTGCTCAAGGCCAAGGGCTCGCTGGAAAAACGCCTGGCCGAGCAGGGCGTTAAAGTCCAGTGGACCGAGTTCCCCGGTGGCCCTCAGTTGCTTGAAGGCCTGAACGTCGGTTCTATCGACTTCGGCGTAACAGGCGAAACGCCGCCGGTCTTCGCTCAGGCCGCGGGCGCGGACCTGCTGTATGTGGCGTACGAGCCGCCAGCACCGACCAGTGAAGCCATCCTGGTTCCCAAAGACTCCCCGATTACTTCGGTCAAAGACCTGAAGGGCAAGAAAGTCGTCCTCAATAAGGGCTCGAACGTCCATTACCTGCTGGTCAAGGCGCTGGAAGATGCGGGTCTGAAATACACCGATATCCAGACCGTCTTCCTGCCTCCGGCCGATGCGCGTGCCGCTTTCGAGCGCGGCAGTGTGGATGCCTGGGTCATCTGGGACCCGTACCAGGCCGCTGCTGAAAAGCAATTGCAGGCGCGAACCCTGAAAGACGGCACCGGCATTGTCGACAACCATCAGTTCTATCTCGCCACCAAGCCGTACGCGCAGAAAAACCCTAAGGTGATTCAGGCGCTGGTCGAAGAGGTCCGAGCGGTGGGCGAGTGGTCCAAGGCCAATCCCGATGAAGTGACCCAACAGGTCGCGCCGTTGCTGGGGCTGCCGGCCGACATCACCCTGACTTCAGTGAAGCGGCAGGGCTACGGCGCGCAGTTCCTTACCCCGCCGGTGGTGGCAGCACAGCAGAAAATCGCTGACACCTTCTACCAGCTCAAGCTGATTCCGAAGCCGCTCAGCATTGCTGATGTGGTCTGGACACCTCCTGCTGCTGTTGCTCAAGCACAGTGATCGTCAGGCCCTTCGAGGAGACAACTCCATGAGCCTCAGTGCTTCGCAACGCATCATTCACCGACTGGCGCCCTGGGCACTTCCAGTCCTGTTGTTGGCAGTCTGGCAGCTGTCAGTCAGCGCCGGCTGGTTATCCACACGCATTCTGCCCGCACCCAGCGCGGTCATCGAAGCGGGCATAAACCTGGTCGCCAGCGGCGAAATCTGGACGCATCTGGCGATCAGCGGCTGGCGTGCCGGGATCGGTTTTGCCATTGGCGGCGGCATCGGTCTGGCGCTGGGCTTCATCACCGGCCTGAGCAAATGGGGTGAGCGTCTGCTGGACAGCTCGGTGCAGATGATTCGCAACGTGCCGCACCTGGCGCTGATTCCGCTGGTCATCCTGTGGTTCGGCATCGACGAGACCGCCAAGATATTCCTGGTCGCACTGGGCACTCTGTTCCCGATTTACCTGAACACCTACCACGGCATCCGCAACATCGATCCGGCGCTGGTAGAAATGTCCCGCAGCTACGGCCTGTCAGGTTTCAGCCTGTTCCGTCATGTGATCCTGCCGGGCGCCATGCCTTCGATTCTGGTCGGCGTGCGCTTTGCGCTGGGCTTCATGTGGCTGACGCTGATCGTCGCGGAAACCATTTCCGCCAGCTCCGGTATCGGCTACCTGGCGATGAATGCACGGGAATTTCTGCAGACCGACGTCGTGGTGCTGGCCATTGTGTTGTACGCCGTACTCGGCAAGCTGGCCGATCTGGCGGCGCGAGGCCTGGAACGTGTCTGCCTGCGCTGGCACCCGGCCTATCAAGTGAGCAAAGGCGGTGCCGCATGACCAGTCTGAAACAGCAACCTCCACACTTGCTTCGTGGCATCCCGCTGGCGGTACGCAAGCTGAAAAAAGCGTTCGGCGCCCGCGAAGTGCTCAAGGACATCGACCTGCACATCCCTGCCGGTCAGTTTGTCGCCATCGTCGGCCGCAGCGGTTGCGGCAAAAGCACCCTGTTGCGCCTGCTCGCCGGCCTCGACAAACCGACGCAGGGCCAGCTACTTGCAGGCTCTGCGCCATTGGACGATGCCCGCGAAGACACGCGATTGATGTTTCAGGAAGCGCGCTTGCTGCCCTGGAAAAAGATCATCGACAACGTCGGCCTTGGCCTGAGCGGCGACTGGCGGGCGCAGGCCCTTGAAGCGCTTGAGGCCGTCGGCCTTGCCGAGCGCGCCAATGAATGGCCTGCCGCATTGTCCGGTGGCCAGAAGCAACGCGTTGCCCTGGCCCGTGCGCTGATTCACAAGCCGCGCCTGCTGTTGCTCGACGAGCCGTTGGGCGCGCTGGATGCCCTGACCCGGATCGAAATGCAGCAACTGATCGAAAAACTGTGGGGCCAGTATGGTTTCACGGTGTTGCTGGTAACCCACGACGTCAGCGAGGCCGTGGCCATTGCCGACCGGGTGATCCTGATCGAAGAAGGGCAGATCGGCCTCGATCTGCTGGTCGACCTGCCACGCCCGCGTGTTCGTGGTTCGCATCGCCTCGCGGCGCTGGAGGCCGAAGTGCTCAACCGCGTGCTGGCCCTGCCGGGTTCGCCACCTGACCCGGAACCGTTTTCGCCACTGCCTACGCAATTGCGCTGGGCAAATTAACCCTGATCCCCAAAGGAAGACATGCCATGACTATCAAAGCCATCAACGTTCGCAACCAGTTCAAAGGCACCATCAAGGAAATCGTCCACGGCGACGTACTGTCGGAAATCGACGTACAGACCGCATCGGGCGTCGTGACCTCGGTCATCACCACCCGCTCGGTCAAGGAGCTGGAGCTGGTCGTCGGCAGCGAAGTCATCGCCTTCGTGAAGTCCACTGAAGTCTCCATCGCCAAGCTGTAAACGATGGGCAAAAAACACCCCGGACGGTCCTGACCCTCCGGGTTTTTTTGCTTTTTACCTAGCAGTTATGCGAGGTAGGCGACGTATCGGTTTTGCTGGATGCTGACGGCTGGTTCTATGTGAAACAACTGCCATGACCTCCCCCGACCAGACAGTGCTATGCACGTATCGCTACGACCCGCTGGACCGTCTGGCTCCCCGCTACTTTATCCAGCCCTTCGCCGATTGCTTCGTCAAGCGCGACAACTTCATCGGGCGGTATTGGCGATGTCATTTCAGCAGGCTCAACTACAAAATTAAATTCGTTGGCCCCATCCAATGGTAGTAAAGCAGCTTCATCGAGGCCGAGTAGAAGACGAGGAGGCTATCAAACAGGCTTTGCCAGCAGAGATCCTGCCGTGAGGAGTGCACGCCAAAAATATTATGCTGCACTTAAAGCTGCTGGTATTAAAAAGCCTAAGCCTGATAGTCCTGTCTATATTGATGGCAAGCTGGAAACTGAAGCGTTTGCTACAAGAATTAAGTATTTTCAAGCGAAGATAAATTATATGTCCAGTATTAAAGGTACTGATAATTATAATCCAACCACCTATGCAAATCAGGTCACAGCATTGAAGCGAGAAAAAAGGGACCAGGCTAAGTATCTACAGAACCCGAGAGAAAAAAATAAATCCACTCGGTCATAATTCTCAATCGGCTCTCTTCACCAAAAACACCGGCAAATACAACCCCAAATAAGCATCAAACACCCGCATCCCTTCCTCAGCCATGCGCGGTGTGATCTCGTCATGCAACTGCACCGACCGCGCATACACCCGATCCCCCAGTTCCATCGCCAGCGCAAACACGTCGACATCGTCCGGCAGTGCGGGCAACTGGAAGTGGCGATCAAATACCTCAAGCATCAGCTGCCCCAGCTCAATGTCGTGCTGGCGGTCGGCCTGGTTGATTTCAGTCAGGCCGTGCTGGGCGAGGATCAATTGGCGAGCGGCGGCGTCGGCGTTGTAGATGGCCAGCATGCGCAGCTCGACGATGCGTGACAGGTCGCGCCAGGTGGTAAGCTGGTCGTGATCGATGGGGGCCTGCAGCGACGCGCGAAAGGCGGCGTGGATGTCGGCGGTCAGTGCTTCAAGCAGCGCGGGGACGCTGGCGAAGAAGTGGTACACCGACGAGGGTGGAATGCCGGCTCGCTCGGCAACGCTGTAGATCGACAGACTGGCCACGCCTTGTTCGGCAAGCAGCGTGCGCGCGGCGTCGAGAATCGAATCGATTCTGGCCTGGCTACGTGCTTGAGGTTTGCGAGGCGTGGCGGCGCGGGTCATGGGCGTGGCTCTTGGTTGGGCTGCGGGCATTGTAAGGGATTACAACGGGATGAATCGCTGTCGTTGCCAAACGATTATCGCTCCCACGCTGGAGCGTGAGGAACGATAAGCGTCGGGATACACACCAAACAAAAACGCCGCACAGCTAAAGGCTTTGCGGCGTTTTGTGTTGCTCAGCCTCAATCAGACCGTATGCAGGTACCAGTTGTACTCGAGGTCGGAGATGGAGTGTTCGAACTCTTCCAGCTCGCTCTCTTTACACGCCACAAAGATGTCGATGTATTTCGGGTCGATGTACTTGGCCATCACCGGGTTGTCGTCCAGCTCGCGCAATGCATCGCGCAGGTTGTTCGGCAGGCTTTGTTCGTGCTGTTCGTACGAGTTGCCTTCTACCGGGGCGCCAGGCTCGACCTTGTTGACCAGGCCGTGGTGCACGCCCGCCAGGACCGAAGCCATCACCAGGTACGGGTTGGCATCGGCACCAGCAACGCGGTGTTCGATACGTACCGCATCGGCGGTGCCGGTCGGTACGCGAACGGCGACCGTACGGTTATCCAGACCCCAGGTCGGCGAGTTGGGCACATAGAACTGCGCACCAAACCGTCGATACGAATTGACGTTCGGGCACAGGAAAGCCATTTGTGCCGGCAGGGTCTCGAGCACACCGCCGATTGCGTGACGCAATGCGGCGTTCTGCTCGGGATCCTCGCTGGTGAAGATGTTCTTGCCGTCGCGATCCAGAATCGAAATGTGAACGTGCAGACCATTACCCGCCTGACCCGGATAGGGCTTGGCCATGAAGGTCGTGTCCATCTCGTGATCGTAGGCGATGTTCTTGATCAGGCGCTTGAGCAATACGGCGTAATCGCACGCCTTGATCGCGTCGGCGACGTGATGCAGGTTGACTTCGAACTGGGCCGGGGCGCTTTCCTTGACGATGGCGTCGGCAGGAATGCCTTGTTCCTTCGCACCTTCGAGGATGTCCTGAAGGCAATCGACGTATTCGTCGAGGTCGTCGATCAGGTAGACCTGTGTCGAATGCGGGCGTTTGCCGGAGATCGGCGAGCGCGGCGGTTGTGGGCGACCGTTCACGTTCTCCTGATCGATCAGGTAGAACTCCAGCTCGAACGCTGCGCAGATAGTCAGGCCCATTTCGTCGAATTTAGCGACGACCTGACGCAATACTTCACGCGGGTCGGCGAAAAACGGATCGCCTTCGAGTTCGTGCATGGTCATCAGCAATTGCGCAGTAGGGCGCTTTTGCCATGGCTCGTTGCACAGGGTGTCGGGGATGGGATAACAGATTCGGTCAGCATCACCGATGTCCAGGCCCAGGCCGGTGCTTTCCACCGTGGAGCCATTGATATCCAGAGCAAATAAAGAGGCAGGCAGGTTGATGCCCTTCTCGTAAACCTTATGGAGGCTGGTGCGTTCGATGCGTTTGCCACGCACCACACCATTCATATCTGCAATCAGAAGGTCAACGTACAGAACCTCAGGATGTTCCTTAAGGAACGCGTTCGCTTCGTTAAGCTGAACGGCACGCGGGGGTACCGACATGATGCAACACCTTTGTTGTTAAAAATATCAATCATCAATGATTGCGGATCTCAGTCAATCCGAAAGCCATGATGAAGTCAATAGAGCCTTTTTTTGCCCTAAAACTGCGCCAAATGGCCTTTTTTGCTGCTATTTAGGGCGTTTAATTCCGTTTTTGACCGTTGTTAAATACGAGCTAGAGCGGCCTGTCTTCTATTCTTAACGGCTTGTTGTATAAAAAAATGAACGAGGCTAAGCTCGATCGCAACCCAGTAGAGCAACACTAGCGGGGGTCCCATGCTTCACCTTTCCCTGGTCGACACGCGACTATCAAGTCCGTACGGCGCCCATCATGCCTGTGATCTCGGTGCTCGTGGTGGGCTGCCACACTTTGCGACATCCCTGAACGGCTATCGAAGCCAGTCTGCTCTACGCTCAACGCTGGACATTACCACTATAACGGCATCGTCAGTGTGACCGCGGCCGTCTGGAAATCCGGCCCCGCAGCTGTCACCTTACCCCTATTCGGCGTCTGCCGAAACGAGTTGTACATCATGACGCCGATGCGTCTGGAACGCCTGATCACGATCAGGACAATAAAACCCTGAGGTATTTATGAGTACCAACCTCGACCAGCTCACCGATTGGTTGAAAGAACACAAGATTACCGAAGTCGAATGCATGATGTCCGACCTCACCGGGATCACGCGCGGCAAGATCTCGCCGACCAACAAGTTCATCGCTGAAAAAGGCATGCGTCTGCCTGAAAGCGTGCTGTTGCAGACGGTGACCGGTGACTACGTGGAGGACGATATCTACTACGAGCTGCTGGACCCGGCAGACATCGACATGATCTGCCGCCCCGACCAGAACGCGGTGTATCTGGTGCCCTGGGCGGTCGAGCCCACTGCACAGGTGATCCACGACACCTACGACAAGCAAGGCAACCCCATCGAGCTGTCGCCGCGCAACGTGCTGAAGAAGGTTCTCAAGCTCTATGCCGATCAGGGCTGGCAGCCCATCGTGGCGCCGGAGATGGAGTTTTACCTGACCAAGCGTAGCGACGACCCTGACTACCCGCTACAGCCGCCGATCGGGCGCTCCGGGCGTCCTGAAACGGGCCGTCAGTCGTTTTCGATCGAAGCGGCCAACGAGTTCGATCCGCTGTTCGAAGACGTCTATGACTGGTGCGAACTGCAGAACCTGGACCTGGACACTCTGATCCACGAGGACGGCACGGCGCAGATGGAGATCAACTTCCGGCACGGTGATGCCCTGTCGCTGGCCGATCAGATTCTGGTGTTCAAGCGCACCATGCGCGAAGCCGCCCTCAAGCACAATGTCGCGGCGACCTTCATGGCCAAGCCGATGACCGGCGAGCCAGGCAGTGCCATGCACTTGCACCAGAGCATCATCGACATCGAGACCGGCAAGAATATCTTCTCCAACGAAGACGGGACCATGAGCGAGCTGTTCCTGAACCACGTCGGTGGCCTGCAGAAGTTCATCCCCGAGCTGTTGCCGCTGTTCGCGCCCAACGTCAACTCGTTCCGCCGCTTTCTGCCCGACACCTCGGCGCCAGTGAATGTCGAGTGGGGCGAAGAAAATCGCACCGTCGGCCTGCGTGTGCCGGATGCCGTGCCGCAGAACCGTCGCGTGGAAAACCGTCTGCCGGGCGCGGATGCCAACCCTTATCTGGCCATCGCCGCCAGTCTGCTGTGCGGCTTCATCGGCATGGTCGAAGGTATTAACCCGAGCGCACCAGTGGTCGGACGGGGTTACGAGCGACGCAATCTGCGTCTGCCGTTGACCATCGAAGACGCGCTGGAGCGTATGGAAAACAGCAAGACCATCGAAAAATACCTGGGCAAGAAATTCATCATCGGTTACGTCGCGGTCAAGCGCGCCGAGCATGAAAACTTCAAGCGCGTGATCAGTTCGTGGGAGCGGGAATTCCTGCTTTTCGCCGTCTGATCACGCAGAGCGCCGCTGCGGTTGATGCGCGGCGCTCTGCCAACTGACCTGATCAAAGGAAGTGCTGCATGAGTGCCAACAACCCGCAAACCCTCGAATGGCAGGCCCTGAGCAGCGAGCATCACCTGGCACCGTTCAGCGACTACAAACAATTGAAAGAGAAAGGCCCGCGCATCATCACCCGTGCCGAGGGCGTTTATCTGTGGGACAGCGAGGGCAACAAGATCCTCGATGGCATGTCCGGGCTGTGGTGCGTGGCCATCGGTTATGGCCGCGAAGAACTGGCCGACGCAGCCAGCAAACAGATGCGCGAGCTGCCTTACTACAACCTGTTTTTCCAGACCGCCCACCCGCCGGTGCTGGAGTTGGCCAAGGCCATTTCCGAGATTGCACCGCAGGGCATGAACCATGTGTTCTTTACCGGTTCTGGCTCTGAAGGCAATGACACGATGCTGCGCATGGTTCGTCATTACTGGGCGCTGAAAGGCCAGCCTAACAAGAAAACCATCATCAGCCGCGTCAATGGCTACCACGGCTCCACCGTCGCCGGTGCCAGTCTGGGTGGCATGACGTACATGCACGAGCAAGGCGATCTGCCGATTCCGGGGGTGGTGCACATTCCCCAGCCCTACTGGTTCGGCGAAGGCGGCGACATGACGCCGGACGAGTTCGGCATCTGGGCTGCCGAGCAACTGGAGAAGAAAATTCTCGAGCTGGGCGTCGAGAACGTCGGTGCGTTCATTGCCGAGCCGATCCAGGGCGCAGGCGGTGTGATCGTCCCACCTGATTCCTACTGGCCGAAGATCAAGGAAATCCTCTCCCGCTACGACATCCTGTTCGCCGCCGATGAAGTGATTTGTGGCTTCGGGCGTACCAGTGAGTGGTTCGGTAGCGATTTCTATGGCCTCAAGCCGGACATGATAACCATCGCCAAAGGACTGACCTCCGGTTACGTGCCGATGGGCGGCCTGATCGTGCGCGATGAAATCGTCGCGGTGCTCAATGAGGGCGGCGATTTCAATCATGGCTTTACCTACTCCGGGCACCCGGTGGCTGCCGCGGTGGCGCTGGAGAACATCCGTATCCTGCGCGAAGAGAAGATCGTCGAACGGGTCAAGTCGGAAACGGCACCGTATTTGCAAAAGCGTTTGCGTGAGTTGAGCGATCATCCGCTGGTGGGCGAAGTCCGCGGTGTCGGGCTGCTCGGGGCCATTGAACTGGTGAAGGACAAGGCCACCCGCGAGCGCTATACCGACAAGGGCGCGGGAATGATCTGTCGAACCTTCTGCTTCGACAATGGCCTGATCATGCGGGCTGTGGGCGATACCATGATCATTGCGCCACCGCTGGTGATCAGTTTTGCGCAAATTGATGAGCTGGTAGAGAAGGCGCGCAAATGCCTGGATCTGACGCTGGCGGTGTTGCAGGGCTGAAAATGCCAAAAAAAGCGTCGATTCAAGCGCAATGTGCATTGTTTGAGGGGCTTCGGCTTGAAAGCCTGCCCAGGAAGTTGCCAGACTAATGGCTACACGCCGCTAACTGACGGTCAGTGATAAAAATACATTGGAGCTACGCATGAAAAAATTTGGCAAGACCCTTCTCGCGCTGTCACTGATGGGCGTTGTGGCCACTGCTGCGCAGGCCGATGACAAAGTGCTGCACGTCTATAACTGGTCCGATTACATCGCGCCGGACACCGTTGCCAAATTCGAGAAAGAATCGGGCATCAAGGTGGTCTACGACGTTTTCGACAGCAACGAGACGCTCGAAGCCAAATTGCTCGCGGGCAAATCCGGCTATGACATCGTCGTGCCGTCCAACAACTTCCTGGCCAAGCAGATCAAGGCCGGCGTTTATCAGGAGCTGGACAAGTCCAAGCTGCCGAACTGGAAGAACCTCAACGAGTCGCTGCTCAAGGCCGTGTCGGTCAGCGACCCGGATAACAAGCACGCATTCCCGTACATGTGGGGTTCGATCGGTATCGGCATCAACCCGGACAAGGTCAAGGCCGCCCTGGGTGCTGACGCGCCAGTCAATTCCTGGGACCTGCTGTTCAAGCCGGAGAACGCTGCCAAGCTGAAGTCGTGCGGCATCAGCTTCCTCGATTCTCCAACCGAAATGCTGCCGATCGCCCTGCATTACCTGGGCTACCCGACCGACTCTCAGGACAAGAAGCAGCTCGCCGAAGCTGAAGCGTTGTTCCTGAAGATTCGTCCGTCGATTGGCTATTTTCACTCGTCCAAGTACATCTCGGATCTGGCCAACGGCAACATCTGTGTAGCGGTCGGCTACTCGGGTGATATCTATCAGGCCAAGTCCCGCGCTGCCGAAGCCGGTGGCAAGGTCAAAGTTGCTTACAACATTCCGAAAGAAGGCGCCGGCAGCTTCTACGACATGGTCGCCATTCCCAAGGGTGCCGAAAACGTCGAGGGTGCCTACAAGTTCATGACCTTCCTGATGAAGCCGGAAATCATGGCCGAGATCACCAACGCCGTGCGCTTCCCGAACGGTAACGCGGCGGCTACGGCGCTGGTCGACAAGGAAATCACCAGTGACCCTGGCGTTTATCCACCTGCCGACGTCCAGGCCAAACTGTATGCAATCGCTGATCTGCCTGCTGCCACGCAGCGGATCATGACCCGCAGCTGGACCAAGATAAAATCGGGTAAATAAGCCTGTCATCAAACCTGTGGATGCTGCGTAGCCTCGGCCGCGCAACATCCAGTAGACAGGAATATCGCCTAAACCTTTGCTGGTTGGACGCATAGACGGTAAGTTGCGCGCCGGTTTGGTTTTCGGGACGCCCTCCGGCGCTCAGGCCCCTCTGTTAAAAGGACTCATTCTTTGTCTATTTCTATTCTTTCCAAAGCCTTGCTGGCGGCTGCCGGGCTGACACTGTCGATCAGTGCCCAGGCTGAGTCCACCGTGCATATTTATAACTGGTCCGATTACATCGGCAAGACCACCCTGGCCGACTTCGAAGCCGCTACCGGCATCAAGCCGATGTACGACGTGTTCGACTCCAACGAAACCCTGGAAGCCAAGCTGCTGGCCGGACGCACAGGCTATGACGTGGTGGTGCCGTCCAATCACTTCCTCGGCAAGCAGATCAAGGCCGGTGCGTTCCAGAAACTCGACAAGTCGCTGCTGCCCAACTACAAGAATCTCGACCCGGCGCTGCTCAAGCGTCTGGAGAAGAACGATCCGGGTAACCAGTACGCCGTACCGTACCTGTGGGGTACCAACGGCATCGGTTACAACGTCGAGAAGGTCAAGGCGGCACTGGGCGTCGACAAGATCGACTCCTGGGCCGTGCTGTTCGAGCCGGAGAACATCAAGAAGCTGTCCAGTTGCGGCGTAGCGTTTCTTGATTCCGCCGATGAAATGCTGCCAGCCATGCTCAACTACATGGGGCTGGACCCCAACAGCACCAAGGAAGCCGATTACAAGAAGGCCGAAGTCAAGCTGCTGGCGATTCGTCCTTACGTGACCTATTTCCACTCGTCCAAATACATCACCGACCTGGCCAATGGCGACATCTGCGTTGCTGCAGGTTTCTCGGGCGATGTGTTCCAGGCCAAGGCCCGTGCAGAAGAAGCGGGCAAGGGCGTGAAGCTCGCGTACAGCATTCCGAAAGAGGGCGGTAACCTGTGGTTCGACATGCTGGCGATCCCGGCGGACTCGAAGAACATCAAGGCGGCCAGTGCCTTCATCAACTACATGCTCGACCCCAAGGTGATCGCCAAGGTCAGCGATGAAGTCGGCTACGCCAACCCCAATCCCGCCTCCGGCGAGTTCATGGACCAGAGCATCCGTACCGATGAAGCGGTCTATCCGCCTCAGGAAGTGCTGGACCGCCTGTTCGTGAACAGCGAGTTGCCACCCAAGGTGCAACGTCTGATGACCCGCAGCTGGACCAAGGTCAAGTCGGGCAAATAAAAATCCAGCACCCGGCCATATGGGCCGGGTTGCCTACCTGTTGGGAGTTTCACCCATGGCAGTTGCCTCCGGCGCCTACAAGAAAGCCATCGAAGGCGGTCAGCAACCCAAAGAGGTGCTGGTCAAGATTGATCGGGTCACGAAAAAGTTCGACGAGACGATCGCGGTGGACGATGTGTCCCTGCAGATCAACAAGGGCGAGATCTTCGCCCTGCTTGGCGGCTCTGGCTCCGGCAAATCGACACTGCTGCGCATGCTGGCCGGGTTCGAACGGCCGACTGAGGGGCGCATCTACCTCGACGGTGTCGACATCACCGACATGCCGCCGTACGAACGCCCGATCAACATGATGTTCCAGTCTTATGCGCTGTTCCCGCACATGACCGTGGCGGACAACATCGCCTTCGGCCTCAAGCAGGACAAGCTGGGCAAGCCGGAAATCGAAGCCCGCGTGGCAGAGATGCTCAAGCTGGTACAGATGACCCAGTACGCCAAGCGCAAGCCGCATCAGCTCTCCGGCGGTCAGCGTCAGCGTGTGGCCCTGGCCCGTTCGCTGGCCAAAAAGCCCAAGCTGTTGCTGCTCGACGAGCCGATGGGCGCGCTGGACAAGAAACTGCGGTCGCAGATGCAGCTGGAACTGGTGGAGATCATCGAGCGCGTCGGCGTGACCTGCGTAATGGTGACTCACGATCAGGAAGAGGCCATGACCATGGCCGAGCGCATCGCGATCATGCACCTGGGCTGGATCGCGCAGATCGGCAGCCCGATCGACATCTACGAGACCCCGACCAGCCGTCTGGTCTGCGAATTCATTGGCAGCGTCAACCTGTTCGAAGGTGACGTGATCGAAGACATGGAAGCCCATGCGCTGATCCGCAGCCCCGAGCTGGAGCGCAATATCTATGTCGGCCACGGCGTCAGTACGTCGGTGGAAGACAAGCACATCACCTACGCACTGCGTCCGGAGAAACTGCTGATCACCACCGAGCAGCCAGGCTTCGAATACAACTGGTCGCGCGGCAAGGTCCACGACATCGCCTATCTGGGTGGTCATTCGGTGTTCTACGTCGAGCTGCCGGGCGGCAAGCTGGTTCAGTCGTTCGTCGCCAACGCCGAGCGTCAAGGCGCGCGGCCTACCTGGGGCGATGAAGTCTACGTCTGGTGGGAAGACGACAGCGGCGTGGTACTGCGCTCATGAAAATGCGCAAGATCAAGCGCGCGTTCGAGCGCATAAAGCCCAACGGGCGGCAGATGGTCATCGGCGTGCCGTTCCTCTGGCTGTTCCTGTTCTTTGCTCTGCCGTTTCTGATCGTGCTCAAGATCAGCTTCGCCGAGGCCGACGTCGCGATCCCGCCGTACACCGAAATCTTCAGCTACGCCGATGAAAAGCTGCAGATGGTCCTCAACTTCGCCAACTACACTTTGCTCAGCGGCGACGATCTGTACGTTTCGGCCTATCTGGGTTCGCTGAAGATGGCCTTCATCAGCACCTTGCTGTGCCTGCTGATCGGCTATCCGATGGCCTACGCCATTGCCAGCGCGCGCAAGGACCTGCAAACGGTGCTGTTGCTGCTGATCATGATGCCGACCTGGACAGCGATCCTGATCCGCGTCTACGCCTGGATGGGTATCCTCAGCAACAACGGGCTGCTCAATGCGTTCCTGATGTGGCTGGGGCTGATCGACACGCCGTTGCAGATCCTCAATACCAACCTGGCGGTGTACATCGGCGTGGTCTATTCCTACCTGCCGTTCATGATCCTGCCGCTGTACGCCAACCTTGTGAAGCACGACACCAGCCTGCTGGAAGCCGCCTCCGATCTGGGCTCGAGCACCTTCAACAGCTTCTGGAAAATCACCGTGCCGCTGTCCAAGAACGGCGTGATCGCCGGCTGCATGCTGGTATTCATTCCGGTGGTGGGCGAGTTCGTGATTCCCGAGCTGCTCGGCGGCCCGGAAACCCTGATGATCGGCCGCGTGCTGTGGCAGGAATTCTTCAACAACCGTGACTGGCCGGTTGCTTCGGCGCTGGCGGTCATCATGCTGCTGGTGCTGATCGTGCCCATTATCCTGTTCAACCGCAGTCAGGCCAAAGAACTGGAGGGCAAGGCATGAACCGCTTTCGATTCTCGAACCTGATGCTGGTGCTGGGTTTGCTGTTCATCTATGCGCCGATGGTGATTCTGGTCATCTACTCGTTCAACGCCTCGCAACTGGTGACGGTCTGGGGCGGCTGGTCGGTGAAGTGGTACGTCGGCCTGCTGGACAACTCGCAACTGATGGGCTCGGTGATGCGCTCATTGGAAATCGCCTGCTACACCGCCGTTGCTGCGGTGGCGCTGGGGACCATGGCGGCGTTTGTGCTGACACGCATCAGCCGCTTCAAAGGCCGCACGTTCTTTGGCGGGCTGGTCACGGCTCCTTTGGTCATGCCGGAAGTAATCACCGGTTTGTCGCTGTTGCTGCTGTTCGTGGCCATGGCGCAATTGATCGGCTGGCCGCAGGAACGCGGCATCATGACCATCTGGATCGCGCACACGACGTTCTGTGCGGCCTACGTGGCGGTGGTGGTCTCGGCGCGCCTGCGTGAGCTGGACCTGTCGATCGAAGAGGCCGCAATGGACCTGGGCGCCCGTCCGTGGAAGGTGTTCCTGCTGATCACCATCCCGATGATCGCGCCATCGCTGGCAGCCGGGGGCATGATGTCCTTCGCGCTGTCGCTGGACGACCTGGTACTCGCCAGCTTCGTCTCCGGGCCCGGCTCGACGACCTTGCCGATGGAAGTGTTCTCTGCCGTGCGCCTGGGTGTGAAGCCTGAAATCAACGCAGTGGCGAGCCTGATCCTGCTGGCCGTGTCACTGGCGACCTTCCTGGTCTGGTTCTTCACCCGCCGCGCCGAAAACAACCGCAAGCGTGCGATCCAGCAGGCTATCGAGGAAAGCGCGGCAGACGCCTGGAAACAGCCTGATCCGAGACGTGCTCCGGCGGCGTGAAGACCTGATCATGCGCGATACACAAGCCCGCTCTTGATCCTGCCCGTAGGGCGTAGGAGCGAGCTTGCTCGCGAAGACGTTGATCGCAAGTCCACTCTTGATTCTGCCCGCAGGGCGTAGGAGCGAACTTGTTCGCGAACTGCCGGGGACCGGCAGCCAAACCAGCGACCTCGGTTGTGCCTGATGTACCGCACGTGACGGTTTCACTGTCGGTTCCCGACAGTTCGCGAGCAAGCTCGCTCCCACGCCCTCCGGGCAGAAGCCCCATTTCCGGGCTCGGCGCAGAGAGTATCGCTAAGCCCCCGGCACCAGCCGTAAAACCCTTGGAAGCAGCCTGATCATGCGCGATACACAAGCCCGCTCTTGATTCTGCCCGTAGGGCGTAGGAGCGAACTTGTTCGCGAACTGCCGGGGACCGGCAGCCAAACCAGCGACCTCGGTTGTGCCTGATGTACCGCACGTGACGGTTTCACTGTCGGTTCCCGACAGTTCGCGAGCAAGCTCGCTCCCACGCCCTCCGGGCAGAAGCGCCATTTCCGGGCCCGCGCAGAGAGTATCGCTACGCCCCCCGGCGCCAGCCGCAAAATGCTTGGAAGCAGCCTGATCATGCGCGATACGCAAGCCCGCTCTTGATTCTGCCCGTAGGGCGTGGGAGCGAGCTTGCTCGCGAACTGCCGGGGACCGGCAGCCAAACCAGCGACCTCGGTTGTGCCTGATGTACCGTACGTGACGGTTTCACTGTCGGTTCCCGACAGTTCGCGAACAAGTTCGCTCCCACGCCCTCCGGGCAGAAGCGCCATTTCCGGGCCCGCGCAGAGAGTATCGCTACGCCCCCGGCACCAGCCGTAAAACCCTTGGAAGCAGCCTGATCATGCGCGATACACAAGCCCGCTCTTGATTCTGCCCGTAGGGCGTGGGAGCGAGCTTGCTCGCGAACTGCCGGGGACCGGCAGCCAAACCAGCGACCTCGGTTGTGCCTGATGTACCGTACGTGACGGTTTCACTGTCGGTTCCCGACAGTTCGCGAACAAGTTCGCTCCCACGCCCTCCGGGCAGAAGCCCCATTTCCGGGCTCGGCACAGAGAGTATCGCTAAGCCCCCGGCACCAACCGTAAAACCCCTTCCGTATGCTCGGCAATGTCCTTCTCGCTGAAGCGCTGTGGCAGGTACTCGCCGTTCACGAAGGCTTTGGCCTGATCGGAATAGTGCTTGTCGAACGGCACGCCGCTTTGTCCTACCGGGTTTATCCCCAGGCTGTGCGCCGGGTCGGCGAAGTCGATCAGGCGGCGGGTCGAGGGGCCGTAGCCGACTGGCCACGGGGCGGGGCGGATGCTCGACGACAGGTTGTTCGGCACTTCGTGCGTACCCGGCGCTGCGTAAGGGCCGACGTTGAAAATCATGTCCAGCGGCTTTTGTGAACCCAGCGGATGGGCTTGAGTCAGGGTATGCGCCTTGCCCCACACCCATTCGTCCGGGTTGGTGCCGTACAGCGACCGCAAATGCGAAACACTGGCGCGCCAGGCCACCTTGACGGTGTTGGCGCGGCTTTCTTCGTGGGGTGAATTGCGATTGTTCCACCACGGCGAATCGGCATCGGCGGCCAGGCGCGGCAGGGCGGCGTCCAGCACGCGGGTCGACAGCAGGGTTTCAAACATCGCGTCGCCCAATTCGTCGTGAAAGGTCTCTTCGGTCAGGTCGAACAGGAACTGATTGAACAGCGTGGCACCCACCGAATCGACGGGATAATCACCTTTCCAGCTGGCCAGTCGCTCCACGAGTGCCCGTTCGTCCGGGTCGCTGACAACGCTGCGCAGTACCGGAATCAATGGCCTGAGAATGCTCGGTGCATAGTCGGTCTGCGTGCCCAGTTGCAGCGCTTTGCTGGCGGCCAAGTCCCACTTGATGCTGGAGTCACTCAGTTGCCGGTTCAGCTCTTGGCCACGTTCGGCCGGGTTGTAGTAGCCGGGAATCGGCATGCCGGTCGGCGACTGCGGCTGGAAGTTGGCCGACACGATGTAGCCACGCGCCGGGTTTTCTTCGTGCGGGTTGGCGCTGAACGGGTAAAAGCCGAGCTTATCGGCCTGTGCCGTGCTGCCGTCCAGAATGAAACTGGGGTTGACGCCCTGCGGACGGATCGGCAGTTGCGCCGCCGCCCACCAGCCGATATCGCCTTTGGCGTTGGCCCAGACGATATTGAGGCCCGGCGACTGAATCTTCTCGGCTGCGCTACGCATCTTGTCCAGTGTATCGGCGCGGTTAGCCTCGTAGAAACCGTCCAGCACCGGGTTGGCAGACGCCAGAAACGACCACCACATCGCGATAGGTGTCTGGTCGGCGTTCTTGCCCATCACGTTATTGACGATAGGGCCGTGCGGCGACTCCAGCAGCGTCAGTGTGACCGGGGCCTGGCCTTTGACGGCGATCTGCTGCTCTGAGCGTTTCATGTCCGTCCATTGCCCGTGGTACCAGACCTGATTCGGGTTATCCGGGTTGGTCTTCTCGGCAATCAGGTCCACGTCATCGTTCTGGAACATGGTCAGGCTCCAGCCGAAATCCATGTTGTGGCCCAGCAGCGCGAACGGGTTGAGCGCCGGAAAGTGCCCGTACAGCTCGAAGCCCGGCGCAGACAGCTGCGCTTCGTACCATATCGAAGGCACCGAGAAGCGAATGTGCGGGTCACCCGCCAGGATCGGCTTGCCGCTTTGCGTACGGCTGCCGGAAATCACCCAGGCGTTGCTGCCTTCGAATTGCGGCAGGCCAGCGTCTTCAAGCGCCTTGTGACTCAACTGCGCCAGCTGATTCAGGCCCTTCCAGTCGGCGTCGGCCAGTGCCGGTTTCGAGTCGAGCATGCCGTCCGGGTGCCAGTCCAGGTCGAAGACTTTCAAGTACTCCGGCCCAAGCTGATCGCGCACGTAGGTCAGCAGCGGCTCGGTTCTGAACGCCGCGGCAAAACTGTAAGCCAGATAGCCGGCGATGCTGACCGTGTCCTCTGTGGTGAAGCGTCGTCTGGGGATGCCCAGTGCGTCGAACTCCATCGGCCTTGCATGGGTGTCCTGATACTGGTTGATGCCGTCAATGTAGGCTTCCAGCGCTTTCCAGGTCGGGGTGTTCTTGTCCTGACGTGCGACATACGCGTCCGCGTGTTCACGAATGCGCAGGGTGCGAAACAGTTTGTCGGTCTCGACCAGATTCGGCCCCAGTACCTCCGCCAGCTCGCCGCGTGCCAGGCGACGCAGCATTTCCATCTGGAACAGCCGGTCCTGAGCATGGGCATAGCCCAGCGCACGGTAAAGGTCGGCTTCGTTCTCGGCGCGGATGTGCGGCACGCCACGCTCGTCGTAGCTCAGGGTGACGGGGGCCTGAAGACGGCTCATGGCGATCTCGCCGTCGCGTACCGGCAACTTGCTATTTACGTACCAGCCCGCGACACCTGCAAGCAGGGCGATGATGATGGCTAGAATGAAGAGGCTGCGTTTCATCCGGTTTCTCTGTAAATGGCGTAGGCAGGAATGGAGACTATCGTTGTGACGCAGTTGACTCGATGAAACCCGACACAAGAGCCGTTTGAAGCGGCTTCAGGGCGAATTCGGGCGGGCGAGCTCGCAAGCACGGCCCAGTGTGCAGACAGTAATGTGCACGTTCAATGACAGATGTCTGCGATTACAGCGGCTTAGCTTGCCATGCCGTGGCAGACAGAAGAATATCGTTACACAACTTTACGAGCCATTTGTTGAAATCTGGAAACCACATGTCCGCCACGTTCGACCCCGATAACCTGCGTGCCAGCCTGCTGCCGCTGAGCGTTATTGATCCGCTTTCCATGGAAGGACTGGCCTATCAGCGCTTCTACGGTCTTGCCGGACTGTGTGGCGAGAACGTCATACGCAGCTGGCTGGGGCGCCTCGATGTGGCGGGCTACGAGGTGGTCGGGCAGGTCTGGCTGCCTGACAGCCCGGTCGCCACGCTGTTTCTGTTTCACGGCTTCTATGACCACATGGGGTTGTACCGGCATGTGATCGAGTGGGCTCTGGAGCAGGGCTTTGCCGTGATCGCCTGCGACCTGCCGGGGCATGGTCTGTCGAGCGGCAGTCGTGCCTGCATCAATGACTTCTCTGAGTATCAGCTGGTGTTGCAACGCCTGCTGCTCGAAGCCGAAGGCCTTGGGCTGCCACATCCCTGGCACCTGTGCGGCCAAAGCATGGGCGGTGCCATCGTGACGGATCACCTGCTTCATCAGGGGGCAGATTCGCCCGCGCAGGGGGAGGTGATCCTGCTGGCGCCGCTGGTCAGGCCGCGCGCCTGGGGCTGGTCGCGTCTGAGTTATCACCTGCTCAAACCGTTCGTGAACGGCATTGCCCGCCGTTTCACCGAAAACTCCAATGCACCCGCGTTCCTGCCTTTTCTGATGGCCGATCCGTTACAGCCGCTGCGACTGCCCACGGCCTGGGTCGGCGCGCTGGCGCAATGGATCGTGCGTGTTGAAAGCGCGCCGCGCAGCCTGCGCAGCCCACTGATCATCCAGGGCGAGGCGGACATGACGGTCGACTGGTCGCACAATCTGGCGATCCTGAAAGACAAGTTCAGCCAGCCGCAGATTCTGATGCTCGGGCACGCCCGGCATCATCTGGCCAACGAAACGCCAGAGCTGCGGGCTCGGTACTTTGATTTTCTGAAAGGGCGCTTGCGCTAGGCGTTCTGGTGATGATCAGGGATTGAGGCTCGACGCACTCTGTCCGACGGCCAGGCCGGCACGAATCGCGGCCAGAGCGGCCTGGTAATAGGCTTTGCCTTCCGGCGACTCGGCGAAGGTCGAGAATTCTTCGAGCTCAGGGTCCGACAGGTCGCGATAGACGTACAGCAGCGTGTTGTTCAGATCAGCACTCATCTGCGCCATCAGGCGCTCGCGCTGGCCTTCGAGCATGCCCTGCGCCTGGCCTCCACCGAGCAGGCCGGGAATCATCTGGCTCAGGCTGTCTGCGGCAACGCCTGCGATGGCAAGGCTGACTTCCGCGCCGGCCTCTCTGGCAGGCAGCGCCTGGGCCAGATGGCCGATCAACAACTGACGCGTCGCGTCCGCTTCGATATGCGGCAGCCCATGGGCATGTTTGGCCAGTTGATCGGCGCGGGTGGCGGTCAGCTCGGCATTGACGATCTTGCGGCCCAGCGGTGACTGGAAAAACTGCAGCGACGGGGCAGGGTCCTTGAGGCTTTCACGCAGGCGCTTCGAGGCGCGCTGGTCCATGGCCTGGGGGGCGAAACGCTGATTGCTGTTGTTGACCAGCGCTTGATAAACCGCGGGCGGCAGGTTGTTGCTGTAACGCTGTTGGGCAGCCTTGAGGGCATCGTTGAAATGCGCGCGCTGTTCCGGCCAGCCTGCAGACTTGTACAACTGATCGTAGCTGTCTGCCCAGGCAGGTGAGGTGCAGAACATCAACAGCAAAACAAACAAACGACGCATTGGGGACTCCTGTCGGCAGGCCGCTATTCTCCCGGTGTTGGCGTGGATTTGTCGAGTTATGAGTGGCTTCGGTGAATGAAATCTCATGCGTGTGATGCCGCCTGTATAAGCCTCTGTCCGATTTCAGGGCTTATGGATACTATGCACGCCATGCGCATACCCTCTGACCACCCACTGCTGTTACGAATCGTCGACGATCTGGCCGCCAACGGCTGGTCGCAGCAGAATATTTTCCTGCCCGAAGCTCTGACTCTGGAACTTGAGCAAGAGTGCCGCAAACGTGCGGCCGAAGGCGAGCTCGAGCCGGCCGCGATTGGCAAGGGAACCGCGCTGGAAATACGCGAGGGGATTCGTGGCGACCGCATCCAGTGGCTCGAGCCGGGGCAGGTGCAGTGCTGCGACCGCTATCTCGAGCTGATGGACAGTTTGCGTCAGGCGCTCAATCGCGGCCTTTTCCTCGGGCTGGAAGATTACGAAAGCCATTTCGCGCTGTATCCGCCGGGTGCCCGCTACCTCAGGCATGTGGACCGATTCCGCGATGACGACAGGCGCATGGTGTCGGCGGTGCTCTACCTCAACAACGCCTGGCTGCCCGAGCACGGCGGTCAGTTGCGCATGTACCTCAAGGACGAGGTAGCTTACGACGTTCAGCCTACGGGCGGCTGCCTGGTGGTCTTTCTGTCCGGCGAAATTCCCCACGAAGTCATGCCCGCCAATCGTGATCGCCTGTCACTGACGGGGTGGTTCAGACGCCGGGGTAACGAGCTGTTCCAGTGACCTGCAGGCTGCGTTCATGAAAACAGTTTCATCAACGTAATGAGCCATTGAGCCGGACTGCGGTCTATCGTGAGCACTCCTGAACCGACGGATTCGTCGTGTGAGGGTCGACTTACGCCAACTGCAGCCGGAGCAATCATGAAATCCTTATTTTCTGGAACGATGGTCGCCGGCCTGTTGCTCAGCGCATCCATGCTGGCCAGCGCCGCCGATATACCACGCACCGCAGCCCCTGAAGGCGCCGAGGTGTACATCATCTCGCCCAAGGACGGTGAAACGGTCACTTCACCGTTCAAGGTGCAATTCGGCCTCAAGGGCATGGGCGTCGCGCCTGCGGGTGTCGATGTTCCCGAGACCGGTCACCATCACCTGCTGATCGACGTGAAGGACCAGCCGTCGATGAATGCACCACTGCCGGTCAGCGACAACATCCGTCACTTCGGCAAGGGCCAGACCGAAACCGAAATCAACCTGCCGCCGGGCCAGCACACCCTGCAATTGCTGATGGGCGACAAAGGCCACATGCCGCTGAACCCTTCGGTCGAGTCGAAGAAGATCACCATCAATGTGAAGTAGGGCTGTCAGTGCTGGTGTGACGCAGAGCGTCACGAACGGCATTCCCACGCTGGAGCGTGAGGAACGATTATCGCAACTATCGTGCGACGCTCTGCGTCGCATGCCTTTCTGGACGCTCTGCGTCCTCTTGCGACGCGGAGCGTCGTGAACTGCATTTCCACGCTGGAGTGGTGTGAGGAACGATAGGTGCCCGCAAGACCATCGCTCGTGCCCACACAGGGTGGGCACGGCGCTCTGATCAGAACAACACGCGGCTGCGGATGGTGCCTTTGATCTGTTGCAGCTTGGCCTGGGCGAGGTCGGAGTATTCGGCGTCGACGTCGATGACCACGTAGCCGACTTTCTCGTTGGTCTGCAGGAACTGACCGGAGATGTTGATACCGTTTTCGGCGAAGACCTTGTTGATCTCGCTGAGCACGCCCGGGATGTTTTCGTGGATGTGCAACAGGCGGTGCTTGCCAGGGTGCGCAGGCAGCGCCACTTCCGGGAAGTTGACCGAGGACACCGACGTACCGTTGTCGCTGTACTTGACCAGTTTTTCCGCCACTTCCAGACCGATGTTGGCCTGCGCTTCGGCAGTCGAGCCACCGATGTGCGGCGTCAGGATCACGTTGTCCAGACCGCGCAGCGGGCTTTCGAAGATGTCGTCGTTCGAGCGCGGCTCGACCGGGAACACGTCGATGGCGGCGCCGATCAGGTGCTTGTCCTTGATGGCGTCAGCCAGTGCGTCCAGCTCGACCACCGTGCCACGCGCGGCGTTGATCAGGATGCTGCCCTTTTTCATCGCGCGGATTTCTTTCTCGCCGATCATCCACTGGGTTTCCGAGGTTTCCGGAACGTGCAGCGTGACGATATCGGACATGCCCAGCAGCTCGTTCAGGCTCGACACCTGAGTGGCGTTGCCCAGCGGCAGTTTGGTCAGCGTGTCGTAGAAGTACACCTGCATGCCCAGACCTTCGGCCAGCACCGACAGCTGCGTACCGATCGAACCGTAACCGATGATGCCCAGCTTCTTGCCACGGATCTCGAAGGAATTGGCCGCGCTTTTGATCCAGCCGCCACGGTGGCAGGATGCGTTCTTCTCGGGGATACCGCGCAGCAGCAGGATGGCTTCGGCCAGCACCAGTTCGGCGACCGAACGGGTATTGGAGTAGGGCGCATTGAACACTGCGATACCGCGCTCGCGCGCCGCGTTCAGGTCAACCTGGTTGGTGCCGATGCAGAAGCAGCCGACCGCAACCAGTTTCTTGGCGCAATCGAACAGCTCTTCGGTCAGTTGAGTACGGGAGCGGATACCGATGAAATGGGCGTCGGCGATCTTTTCTTTCAGTTCGGCTTCCGGCAGAGACTTGGTGTGGTACTCGATGCTGGTGTAACCGGCTGCCTTGAGGACGTCGACAGCGGATTGGTGGACGCCTTCGAGAAGAAGGAACTTGATCTTGCTCTTGTCGAGGGAAGTCTTGCTCATCTGCGTAAACCTGTGTCCCGAAGAAAATTGGCAGGGGGTGGCCGGATCGGCTCTGGGCACGACTCGCGGGGGGCGTATGCTAGCATATGAGCCCCGCGAAACCTCATCCCGAACGTGAACCGTTCTCAGGATGCCCATGAATCGTTCGAGAGTTGATTCAATGACCGATCGCGTTTTGATTGATGAGCTGCAGACCCTGGTTGACCCTGGCAAGGTACTCACTGATGCCGGTTCTCTGGAGACGTACGGCAAGGACTGGACCAAGCAGTTCACCCCCGCGCCACTGGCCATCGTATTCCCCAAGACCACCGAACAGGTGCAGGCCATCGTACGCTGGGCCAATGAGCGGCTAGTGGCGCTGGTGCCGTCGGGTGGACGCACCGGGCTTTCGGCAGCTGCGGTGGCCGCCAACGGTGAAGTGGTCGTCTCGTTCGATTACATGAACCAGGTGCTGGATCTGAACCTCACCGACCGCACGGCGGTCTGTCAGCCTGGCGTGATCACCCGGCAATTGCAGGCACTGGCTGAAGAAAACGGTCTTTATTACCCGGTCGACTTCGCTTCTTCGGGCTCCAGCCAGATCGGCGGCAATATCGGCACCAACGCAGGCGGTATCAAGGTTATTCGCTACGGCATGACGCGCAATTGGGTCGCCGGCCTCAAGGTGGTCACCGGCAAGGGCGACCTGCTGGAGCTGAACAAGGACCTGATCAAGAACGCCACCGGCTACGATTTGCGCCAGTTGTTCATCGGTGCCGAAGGTACGCTGGGCTTTGTCGTCGAAGCGACCATGCGCCTCGACCGTGCGCCGAAGAACCTCACTGCGATGGTGCTGGGCACTTCCGACTTCAACTCGATCATGCCGGTGCTGCATGCCTTTCACGGCAAGCTCGACCTGACCGCCTTCGAATTCTTCTCGGACAAATCCTTCGCCCGCGTCATGGCGCGCGGTGATGTGCCGTCGCCTTTCGACACGCCGTGCCCGTTCTACGTGTTACTGGAGTTCGAAGCGACCACCGAAGACCTCGCCGATCAGGCCCTGGCGACTTTCGAGCACTGCGTCGAGCAGGGTTGGGTGCTGGACGGCGTGATGAGCCAGAGCGAACAGCAATTACGCAACCTGTGGAAGCTGCGCGAGTACATCTCCGAAACCATCTCGCATTTCACGCCTTACAAAAACGATATCTCGGTCACTGTCTCGAAAGTGCCGGAGTTTCTGGCTGAAATCGATGCCATCGTTGCCGAACACTATCCGGACTTCGAAGTGCTCTGGTACGGCCACATTGGCGACGGCAACCTGCACCTGAACATCCTCAAGCCCGAGAGCCTCGACAAGGACGAGTTCTTCGTCAAATGTGCCCGGGTCAACAAGTGGGTGTTCGAGACCGTCGAAAAGTACAACGGCTCGATTTCGGCCGAGCACGGCGTCGGGATGACCAAGCGTGACTATTTGACGTACAGTCGCTCGCCGGTCGAAATCGAATACATGAAGGCATTGAAAGCGGTGTTCGATCCCAACGGGATCATGAATCCCGGCAAAATCTTCGCCGTTTGATCCGTCGCAACCATTTGATCCGTCGCAACAATAAGCAGGCTACCTCTTACAGCCTCAGGAGACGTCATGAGCTACCAGCACAAATATGTCGATGGCACCAACATTCACTTCCCGCTGGGTAAAGTGGTCTGCATCGGGCGTAACTACGCCGAACACGCCAAGGAACTGGGCAACGCGGTGCCTACCGAGCCGCTGCTGTTCATGAAACCCGGCAGCGCGGTGGTTGCGCTGGAGGGTGGCTTCACCATCCCGGCAGACCGCGGTTCGGTGCATTACGAAGCCGAGATCGTGGTGTTGATCGGCAAGCCCCTGAGCAAGAGCCCGTCGCGTGAAGAGGTGCTCGACGCGATCAGCGGCTTTGCACCTGGTCTGGACCTGACGCTGCGTGACGTCCAGTCTCGTCTGCGTGAGAAAGGCCTGCCGTGGGAGCTGGCCAAGTGTTTCGACGGCGCTGCGGTGATCCCGCCGTTCGTGCCCGCCGAGACCTTCCCGGATCTGGAGGACATCGGTATCCGCCTGACCCTCAATGGCAAGGTGGTTCAGGACGGCAACAGCAACATGATGCTCAACCCGATCGTGCCGATGATCCAGCACATGGCAGCCAACTTCTCGCTGCAGGCCGGCGACCTGATCATGACCGGCACGCCTGCCGGTGTCGGGCCGTTTGAAGCCGGCGACCAGATCGCGCTGGAACTGGTCGGGCAGACGCCTTTCGAGAGCGTCGTCAGGTAAGCCGACAGTCTTTCAGGCAGCGCCCAAAGCCACACGGGATCACTCTCGGGTGGCTTTTGTTTGTGGGGTGACTGATAGTCCAGTCGGTTTTGCGTTTTTTTCACACCTGTTCTGGATAATCCGGCCGTCCCTGCAAGGGCACCACGTCGTCATGAAGTCTCATTTGCTCAGGAACACATGAATGGCCAGTACTGCCGCAACGCCGCCTCGTACCAAAAAACGCTTCGCTTATCTGCGCAACATGCGTTGGTATTCGTGGTTGTTAGTGGTTGCTTTGCTGGGCTATGGGCTGGCGTTCATCATGCATTGGGATGACCGCGCGCTGCTCTGGTTTCAGGAGCGGTTCGAGAGCAAGGCAGGCCGTCACGCCAGCATCTGGCTGCCGGACTACCACGTGGATATCGACGCCAAGGTGCTGCCCGGCATGGAAAAGGACGAGGCGTCGGACCTGTCCTATAACCCGGTGACCAAAACGCTGTTTGCGGTCATGGGCAAAAATGCGTTTCTGGTGGAGCTGACGCTCACGGGCGATGTACTGCGCAAGATCCCGTTGGTGGGCTGGAGCAATCCGGAAGGCGTTGCCGTCATGAACGATGGCCTGATTGCGATCACTGACGAGCGCCAGCACAAGCTGACCATCGTTAAAGTGAATGCCGACACCACCACCCTGAACATCGCGGATTTCCCCCAGTATGAACTCGGCAAGTCCGCCAACCAGAACAAGGGCTACGAAGGCATCGCCTGGGACCCACAGCGTCAGCAGCTGATACTGGGCGAGGAGCGACCTCCCGCGCTGTATACGTGGAAAAGTGATGGCAGTGACGTGCTGACAGGCGACAAGCAGCCGCTATCAAGTCGCTCGCTGGACATGCGCAATCTGTCCTCGCTGAGCATCGACCCGCGCACGGGCCACATGCTCGCGCTGTCTGCCGATTCGCACATGTTGCTGGAAGTCGACGAGCAAGGCGAGCAGGTGAGCTTCATGACATTGTTGGGCGGCATGAACGGTTTGAAGGATACAATTCCGCGCGCAGAAGGCGTGGCCCTCGATGAGGCCGGTACGCTGTACATGGTCAGCGAACCGAACCTGTTCTATTCGTTTCACAGGGCGCTTCACAAGCACTGAGCCAGGACGGCCGCTACACAGGTCGCCGATACACATTCGGCAAACATATAGCACCATGCCATTAAGCTTGCTTTCAGGATGGCATGGTATCAATCCCGTCCGCTCAATCTGTCCGAGTCACCCTTCATGCGTCGCTCTACTCGCTCTTTAGTTCTGCTTCTGGCCCTTGTACCCCTGATCGTCGTGTTCGTGATCGCCAATCAGCGATACCGCTATGTTGAAAGCGCCCTGTTCGACTGGCAGGTGTTCTGGCAGTCCGACTCGCTTCAGTCCATTGGTCTGGATCAGTACCGCGTCGTCACAGAAGCACAGGTGATCGACGGGCTGCAGGATGATGTCTCGGGCCTGAGCTACGACCCGGACCGCAAGAGCCTGTTTACGGTGACCAATCAGAACCCCGAACTGGTCGAGCTGAGCCTGGACGGTCGTGTGCTGCGGCGCATTCCGCTGGTGGGTTTCGGTGATGCAGAGGCCGTCGAATACATCAGCCCGGGCACTTACGTGATCAGCGATGAGCGTCGGCTCCGGCTGATTCAGATTCACGTCGATGACAACACCAAAAGTCTGGACGCCGCCCAGGCAGAACAATTGACGCTGGGCATCACCGCCAGCGGCAACAAGGGCTATGAAGGGCTGGCCTATGATTCGGTGGGCAAGCGCCTGTTTGTCGCCCGGGAGCGTGATCCGGTGCAGATCATCGAGGTGCGCGGCTTTCCCAAGACCAACACCGAGGCTCCCGGCAATCTGCAGGTCATCTCCAACAGCAAGCGCGATGGCCGACTGTCGGTTCGTGACCTCTCCAGCCTGCAATTCGATGAGACCAGCGGCCATTTGCTGGCGTTGTCCGATGAGTCGAAGCGCATTCTCGAACTCGACACCAGTGGTCATCCGATTGGCAGCGGCTCGCTGGCAAAAGGGGCGATGGGGCTGAGCAAGGACGTGCCGCAGGCTGAAGGGATGGCCATGGATGCTGAAGGGGCGTTGTATCTGGTGAGCGAGCCGAACCTGTTTTACGTGTTCCGCAAGCCTTGAGCCTGTGAGGGTCATGCCCACCTTGCGTGGGCACGACCGGTTTTATCAGCGCGTCAGGGTTTTCACGCCGTCGTTGGTGCCCAGCAGCAACAGGTCGGCCGGCCGGGCGGCGAACAGGCCGTTGGTAACCACGCCGACGATAGCGTTGATCTGCGCTTCCAGCTCCACCGGGTTGGTAATGCTCATGTTGTGCACATCAATGATGATGTTGCCGTTGTCGGTCAGAACACCTTCGCGATAAACCGGGTCGCCGCCCAGTTTCACCAGTTGTCGCGCAACGTGGCTGCGGGCCATCGGAATGACTTCGACCGGCAGCGGGAACGCGCCCAGCACTGGTACCAGCTTGCTGCCGTCGGCGATGCAGATGAAGGTCTTGGCCACGGCCGCGACGATTTTCTCGCGAGTCAGTGCCGCGCCGCCGCCCTTGATCAGGTTCAGGTGCTCGTCGCTTTCGTCGGCTCCGTCGACATAGAACTCCAGATCGCTGACCGTGTTCAGCTCATAGACCGGAATGCCATGCGCCTTCAGGCGCGCCGCAGTGGCTTGCGAGCTGGCGACAGCGCCGTCAAACGCGGCCTTGTGCTTGGCCAGCGCGTCGATGAAGCAATTGGCCGTGGAGCCGGTGCCGACGCCCACAATGCTTTTGTCATCGAGCTTCGGAAGGATGAAGTCGACAGCTGCCTGAGCGACTGCCTGTTTGAGTTGATCCTGGGTCATGCGGGCTCCACGGTGCCTGATGTAGGTAGAAGAGGGGGATGCAAAAAGGCCCGCATTATAGCGGCGACTGCGCCGCAAAGCCCTGTCATTCGTATGGTCGTCTTTCGGTGCGCAGAGTAGACTTCCCGACCTTGCCCGCTTCGTCAGTGATGCCACCCCGATGCTTGAACAGTACGTCAAGAAAATCCTCACCTCGCGCGTCTACGACGTTGCCATCGAAACGCCGCTGCAAGGCGCTCGCCAGCTGTCCGAACGGCTGGGCAATCAGGTGCTGCTCAAGCGCGAAGATCTGCAGCCGGTGTTTTCGTTCAAGATTCGTGGCGCGTACAACAAGCTCGCGCAATTGCCCGCAGAGCAGACCGCACGGGGCGTGGTGACGGCCTCGGCAGGTAATCATGCCCAGGGCCTGGCGCTGGCGGCACGTGAGCTTGGGATCAAGGCGACCATCGTCATGCCGCGCACCACGCCGGAGATCAAGGTCGAGGGTGTGCGCTCGCGGGGTGCCACTGTGGTGCTGCACGGCGATTCCTTCCCGGAAGCGCTGGCCTACTCGCTGAAGCTGGTCGACGAACAGGGCTTCGTCTACATCCATCCATATGACGACCCCGACACCATCGCCGGGCAAGGCACGGTGGCGATGGAGATTCTTCGTCAGCAGCCGGGCCAGCTGGATGCGATCTTTGTTCCGGTCGGTGGCGGCGGTCTGATTGCCGGTATCGCGGCCTATGTGAAATACCTGCGCCCGGAGATCAAGATCATTGGCGTCGAACCGGACGATTCCAACTGCCTGCAGGCGGCGATGGCTGCTGGTGAGCGCGTGGTGCTGAGCCAGGTCGGGCTGTTTGCCGATGGCGTGGCGGTCGCGCAGATCGGCCATCACACCTTTGAAGTGTGCCGCTATTATGTCGATGAAGTGATCACCGTCAGCACCGACGAAATCTGCGCGGCGATCAAGGACATCTACGACGACACCCGTTCGATCACCGAGCCGTCCGGCGCGCTGGGCGTGGCCGGGATCAAGAAGTATGTCGAGCAACGCGGCGTCAGCGGCCAGACGCTGGTGGCGATCGATTCAGGGGCCAACGTCAACTTCGACCGTTTGCGCCACGTGGCCGAACGTGCAGAGCTGGGCGAAGGTCGCGAGGCGATCATTGCCGTGACCATCCCCGAGCAACCGGGCAGCTTCAAGGCATTCTGCGAGGCCATCGGCAAGCGGCAGATCACCGAGTTCAACTACCGCTACCACACCGACCGCGAGGCGCACATCTTCGTCGGCGTGCAGACTCATCCGGAGAATGACCCACGCACTGCCCTGATCGCCAGCCTGACCGGGCAAGGCTTCCCGGTGCTGGACCTGACCGACAACGAACTGGCCAAACTGCACATCCGCCATATGGTTGGCGGGCATGCCGAGCGGGTCAATGATGAAGTGGTGCTGCGCTTCGAGTTCCCGGAACGACCGGGCGCGCTGTTCAACTTCCTCAACCGCCTGGGCGGTCGCTGGACCATCTCGATGTTCCACTACCGCAACCACGGCGCAGCCGATGGCCGGGTGGTTGCCGGGCTGGTCGTGCCGGAGGATGAGCGGCATCTGGTCGGCGCTGCACTGGATGAGATCGGTTACCGGTATTGGGACGAAAGCGAGAACCCGGCGTACAGGCTGTTTCTGGGCTAAGGCCGTGGATATCTCTCGTTCCTCACGCTCCGCGTCACAAGAGGACGCAGAGCGTCCAGACCGGCATACCCACGCGGAGCATGGGCACCATAGCGCTTAAGGCGCGAACCTGGTGTTCACACTGCTAAACTCACCCAAGCCCGATTCCAGAGGAACACCGCGTCATGGAACCCATCACCACCCTCAATACCTTGCACATCGTCGCCACCGCGTTGTTGTTGATCAGCGCGCTGGTGTTGGCCAGCGGGGTGGTCAAGGTGCGTCTTGAAGGCGACACGACCGTGCAGAATCGCCTGCTCAAGCGGCCGTTGCTGTTTTTCTGGGTGTTGATGGCCGTGTGTCTGGCGACGCTGCCGTTCAGTGGCTGGTGGCTGGTGCATTTGAAAGGCCTGTCACTGGGCCAGACCTGGGTGCTGGGCAGCAGCGTGCTTTACACCCTGGGGCTGTGCAGTTGGGTCTGGCTGGTGGCCAGGCTCAATCGGTTGCGTCTTGGTGCCAAAGGTGGCAAGCGCGGCTTTACCCTGGCGCTGACGGTGATCAGCGTCGTGTGCTTCGTGGCAATGGCCGGTCTGACGGGCTTCAAACCGGCCTGAGTATTGCCAGCACTCAGTGACGCAGGGTAATCACCGGCCAGCCGCGGCGCTCGGCTTCGGCACGTAATTTATCGTCCGGATCGACCGCAACCGGATTGGCCACCTGCTCCAGCAGAGGCAGGTCGTTCATCGAGTCACTGTAGAAATAGCTGTCTTCGAGGCTGAACGCGTTGTCTTCCAGCCACTGATTGAGGCGTGTCACCTTGCCTTCACGGAAGCAGGGCACACCTGTGGTGCGGCCGGTATAGCGGCCGTCAGCCATCTCGCATTCGGTCGCCAGCAGGGTATCGATCCCCAGTTGCGCCACGATAGGTGCCGTCACAAAGCGGTTAGTGGCGGTGATCACCACCAGCTTGTCACCGGCCTCGCGGTGTTTGGCGATCAATTCCAGCGCCTTGGGCAGCATCATCGGTTCGATGCAGTCACGCATGAACTCGCGATGCCACTGCGCAAGCTGCGCCATGTCAGTGTTGCCCAGAATCTCCAGAGTAAAATTCAGGTAGTCGGTCATGTTCAGCGTGCCGGCCAGGTAATCCTGATAGAACTCGTCGTTGCGGGTTTTGTAGGTCGCGGCATCAAGGATCCCGCGCCGGCACAGGTAATCGCCCCAGGCGTGATCGCTGTCGCCGCCCAGAAGGGTGTTGTCGAGGTCGAATAAAGCCAGGCGCATAGGGTTACTCGCTGAAATAGTTGAAAAAAGAGCCCCAGAATACGAGGTTTTCACAAGTCTTCACATAAGGTGATAAGCCTCGTTGCTGGTTTGATCGCCTTTGTGGAACAATGCGGCGACATGCGTTTGCGAGGTTGTTGCCGTGATCGACCCCGATGGTTTCCGTCCTAATGTCGGGATTATTCTGACAAACGATGCTGGTCAGGTCCTATGGGCTCGGCGTATTAACCAGGATGCCTGGCAGTTTCCTCAAGGGGGTATCAACCCGCAGGAGACGCCGGAAGACGCGCTTTATCGCGAATTGAATGAAGAAGTCGGTCTGGAACGACATGATGTGCAAATACTTGCCTGCACTCGGGGCTGGTTGCGCTATCGTCTGCCGCAAAGACTGGTCCGTACTCACAGCCAGCCGCTGTGTATCGGTCAGAAGCAAAAATGGTTTCTCCTGCGCCTGATCTCCAACGAGCAGCGGGTGCGGATGGATTTGACCGGTAAACCGGAGTTCGATGGCTGGCGCTGGGTCAGCTATTGGTATCCGTTAGGCCAGGTGGTGACATTCAAGCGCGAGGTGTATCGACGCGCACTCAAAGAGCTTGCCCCGCGCCTCTTATCGCGCGACTGACACGGAGTTCGACCCCGAGCCATGCTCAATACGCTGCGCAAGATCGTCCAGGAAGTTAACTCCGCCAAGGATCTCAAGGCGGCGTTGGGCATTATTGTGTTGCGCGTCAAGGAGGCCATGGGCAGCCAGGTCTGCTCGGTCTACCTGCTCGATGCCGAGGTCAACCGCTTTGTCCTGATGGCCTCCGAAGGCCTCAACAAACGCTCCATCGGCAAAGTCAGCATGGCGCCGAATGAAGGCCTGGTCGGTCTGGTCGGTACGCGCGAAGAACCACTGAATCTCGAAAACGCCGCAGATCACCCTCGTTATCGCTATTTCGCCGAAACCGGTGAAGAACGCTACGCCTCGTTCCTGGGCGCGCCGATCATTCACCACCGGCGCGTGGTCGGCGTATTGGTCATCCAGCAAAAGGAGCGCCGTCAGTTCGACGAGGGCGAAGAAGCCTTCCTGGTCACCATGAGCGCGCAACTGGCGGGCGTTATCGCGCATGCCGAAGCGACCGGCTCGATCCGCGGTCTGGGTCGTCAGGGCAAGGGCATTCAGGAAGCCAAGTTCGTCGGTGTCGCCGGTTCGCCGGGTGCTGCGGTCGGTGTCGCCGTGGTCATGCTGCCGCCTGCCGATCTGGAAGTGGTCCCCGACAAGACCGTCACTGACATCGCCGCCGAACTGGCGTTGTTCCAGAACGCGCTGGAAGGCGTACGCGGTGACATGCGCACCCTGTCAGCCAAGCTGGCCACCCAGTTGCGTCCCGAAGAGCGGGCGCTGTTCGATGTCTACCTGATGATGCTCGACGACGCCTCGCTGGGCAGCGAAGTGACCGACGTCATCAAGACCGGCCAATGGGCACAGGGCGCCTTGCGCTCGGTGGTCAGTGAGCACGTCAAACGTTTCGAACTGATGGACGATGCCTACCTGCGCGAGCGGGCGTCGGACGTCAAGGACCTGGGCCGCCGTCTGCTGGCCTATCTCCAGGAAGCGCGGCAACAGGCGCTGGTCTATCCCGACAACACGATTCTGGTGAGTGAAGAGCTGACCCCGGCCATGCTCGGCGAGGTGCCGGAAGGCAAACTGGTCGGCCTGGTGTCGGTTCAGGGTTCCGGCAATTCCCACGTTGCGATTCTGGCGCGGGCCATGGGCATTCCCACGGTCATGGGCCTGGTGGACTTCCCATACTCCAAGGTCGATGGCATCAATCTGGTGGTCGACGGCTATCATGGCGAAGTCTTTACCAACCCTAGCGAAATCATGCGCAAGCAGTTCGGCAAGGTGGTGGAGGAGGAGCGTCAGCTCTCTCAGGGCCTGGATGCCCTGCGCGAATTGCCTTGCGTCACCCTCGACGGGCATCGCATGCCGCTGTGGGTCAACACCGGCCTGCTGGCCGACGTGGCGCGGGCGCAACAGCGTGGCGCCGAAGGGGTGGGCCTGTACCGCACCGAAGTGCCGTTCATGATCAACCAGCGCTTCCCGAGTGAAAAGGAACAGCTGGCGATCTACCGTGAGCAACTGGCCGCCTTCCACCCACTGCCGGTGACCATGCGCAGCCTGGACATCGGTGGCGACAAGTCGCTGTCCTACTTCCCGATCAAGGAAGACAACCCGTTCCTCGGCTGGCGCGGTATTCGCGTCACCCTCGACCACCCGGAAATCTTCCTGGTCCAGACCCGCGCCATGCTCAAGGCCAGCGAGGGCCTGAATAACCTGCGCATTCTGTTGCCGATGATCTCCAGCACCCACGAAGTGGAAGAGGCGCTGCACCTGATCCACCGCGCCTGGGGCGAGGTGCGCGACGAAGGCACTGACGTACCGATGCCGCCGGTGGGCGTCATGATCGAAGTGCCGGCGGCGGTCTACCAGACCCGCGACCTGGCGCGTCAGGTGGACTTCCTCTCGGTCGGCTCCAACGACCTGACCCAGTACCTGCTGGCGGTTGACCGCAACAACCCGCGTGTGGCCGATCTCTATGACTACCTGCACCCGGCGGTGCTTCAGGCGCTGCAAAGCGTGGTGCGTGACGCGCATGCCGAGGGCAAGCCGGTAAGCATCTGCGGCGAAATGGCGGGTGACCCGGCAGCAGCGGTGCTGTTGATGGCGATGGGCTTCGACAGCCTGTCTATGAACGCCACCAACCTGCCGAAAGTGAAGTGGATGCTGCGCCAGATCAACCTCAGCAAGGCCAAGGAACTGCTTGCGCAACTGATGACCAACGACAACCCGCAAGTCATTAGCAGCTCCCTGCAACTGGCACTGAAAAACCTCGGCCTGTCGCGGATGATCAACCCGAGCTCGGTCAAAGGGCACTAAGCGCTACTAATGCTTTCGTGAGCAAGCTCACTCCCACAGTGGTACACATTGCCCCTGTAGGAGCGAACTTGTTCGCGAAGAGGCCGGTACAGACTCCGGGAAATGGGCCATTTGGGCTATTGCCTTCGTGAGCAAGCTCACTCCCACAGGGAGTACACATGCCCCCGTAGGAGCGAACTTGTTCGCGAAGAGGCCGGTACAGGCTTCGGGAAATGGGCCGTTTGGGCTATTGCCTTCGTGAGCAAGCTCACTCCCACAGGGAGTACACATTGCCCCCCCCCCCCGGTGGGAGCGAGCTTGCTCGCGAAGGCAGACTGACTGCTTAGTAAATATTCAGCTGCTGCACCTACCTTTTCGTGAGCAAGCTTACACACACGCCTGTTTCAAGACCGGACGCAGAGCGTCCAGAACGGCCTACCACGCGGAGCGTGGGAACGATAACCATACCCAGGCCTTACGGCTGGACACACCAGGCACATCTTTTTTCACTTCGTTCAGGCGGCTTCCATCGGTCGCCGCTAGAGCATCCTGCCGGGCTCCGGTAACATGCGCGCCTGATTCAGTCGCTCGCAAGGGCGTTCCAATTGAGGAGTCGCAATGCTGCCTTACCCGCAGATTGACCCGGTAGCCGTCGCTATCGGCCCGCTGCAAATTCACTGGTACGGGTTGATGTACCTGGTCGGTATCGGCGGCGCCTGGCTGCTTGCGTCGCGTCGTCTGAACAAGTTCGACCCGACCTGGACCAAGGAAAAACTCTCCGACCTGATTTTCTGGCTGGCCATGGGCGTGATTGTCGGTGGGCGGCTGGGCTACGTGCTGTTCTATGACCTGTCGGCCTACATCGCCAATCCGCTGCTGATCTTCGAGGTCTGGAAGGGTGGCATGGCGTTCCACGGCGGCTTTGTCGGCGTAATGATCGCGGCCTGGTGGTTTGGCAAGCGCAACGGCAAAAGCTTCTTCCAGCTGATGGACTTCGTCGCCCCGCTGGTGCCGATCGGCCTGGGTGCCGGGCGTATCGGCAACTTCATCAATGCCGAGTTGTGGGGCAAGCCGACCGATGTGCCGTGGGCCATGGTCTTCCCGCCGTTTAGCGACCCGGCGCAACTGGCGCGTCATCCCTCGCAGCTGTATCAGTTCGCGCTGGAAGGCGTTGCGCTGTTCATCATCCTCAATCTCTACGCCCGCAAGCCGCGTCCGACCATGGCCGTTTCCGGCATGTTCGCGCTGTTCTACGGGATCTTCCGCTTTGTGGTCGAGTTCGTCCGCGTCCCTGACGCCCAGTTGGGTTACCTGGCGTGGGGCTGGGTGACCATGGGGCAGATCCTCAGCCTGCCGATGATCATCGCTGGCCTGTTCCTGATCTGGCTGGCCTACAAGCGCGACCCGTCCGCCAGCAAAGCAGCGGTTTAATACCGAAACGCCGGGTGAAGACGCCCGGCGCGTTCAACAATGCAGGTGATTTATGAAGCAATATCTGGAACTGGTCGCTCATGTGATCAAGCACGGGACCTTGCAAGCCAACCGTACCGGCGTGAACACCATCAGCTTTCCGGGTGCGATGCTGCGTTATGACTTGCAGGAAGGTTTTCCGGCGATCACCACACGGCGCATGGCCTTCAAATCGGCCATCGGCGAGATGGTCGGCTTTCTGCGTGGCGTAAACAACGCCGCCGAATTCCGCGAGCTGGGCTGCAAGGTCTGGGATCAGAACGCCAACGAAAACGCTCAGTGGCTGAACAACCCGTTCCGCAAGGGCGAGGACGATCTGGGTGAAATCTATGGCGTGCAATGGCGCAAGTGGCCAGCCTACAAGCGTATCGATGCCGGCAATGTCGCGGCCATCGAACTGGCGCTGGGCCAGGGGTATCGTCAGATTGCCGAGTCCGAAGAAGACGGTCAGTCTTTCGTGGTCCTGTACAAGGCCATCGACCAGATTCGCCAGTGCGTCGACACCATCATCAACGAGCCAGGCAGCCGGCGGATCCTGTTCCATGGCTGGAACTGCGCACAGCTCGATGAAATGGCCCTGCCGCCGTGCCACCTGCTGTACCAGCTGCACCCGAACCCGCAAACCCGCGAAATCTCGCTGACGCTGTACATCCGCTCCAACGACCTGGGCCTCGGTACGCCGTTCAACCTGACCGAAGGCGCCGCGCTGCTCAGCCTCATCGGCCGCCTGACCGGCTACACGCCGCGCTGGTTCACCTACTTCATCGGCGACGCCCACGTGTACGAAAACCACCTGGACATGCTCAACGAACAGATGACCCGCGAGCCGTACCCGATGCCGAAACTGGTGATCTCCGACCGCGTGCCCGAGTTTACCAAGACCGGTGTGTACCAGCCTGAATGGCTGGAACTGATCGAGCCGTCCGACTTCACCCTGGAAGGCTACCAGCACCACCCGGCAATGACGGCGCCGATGGCGGTTTGAGTCTGTAAGAGAGCGAATTGAGCGTTGTGCTATAGTTTTGGCGTAAATCCCCTGACCCTGTTCAACGGAATCGACTATGTTTTTCAATCGGATTGGACATCGTAGTGATACGAAGAAGGCTGAAGACGCGGCCCTCATGCAGGCAATCAAGAACATTGACACTCTTGTGGTGAGGGGCGGTCGCATGTCCATGGACGCCAAAGAAATCGAAGGTTTGGTTCGCTCCTCCCGCGATAAGGCTAAAAAACTGGTCACTCCGCAAGCCGAATCCTGATAAATGGCTTTTTTACTTCTGCTGCCACTACTCGTCAGCGGCTTTTTGGTGTGCCTGAAGGATCCCACCGTTTATTGCAGGCTGCATCGCTATGAAGGCCAGATGCTTTACTTCCTGGTGGGGCGGTATGGTATCTACTGTTTTTTAGCGGCCATGTTTGTTACCGCAGCCCTTGCAGGTCTGTTCTCGCATGATTGGGGTGTGTTTTGCCCAAAATGGGCCCAAACGACGGACGCGACCTCGCCAGTCTGTTTTGCCGTGAACACCGATTTCATGGGCGCTTTAGGTCAAATGGGGCAGGACTTCGACATCACTGGCAGGAATTTTAGCCAGGTGGGCGTGTTCCTTGCCCTGTCGGGTTTACTGACCTTGGCGATGCCAAGCCTCGGAGCTTTTCTTACTGTCAGGATTCTCAAGTGGCAACTGGGCGCGGGTAAAAAAGAAGAAATTGCGGTCTATCTGCTGGGTCAGTCTGTAGATCACAGCCCTATCTGCTCGACGCTTTTCGATGCATTTGTCGACAAGGAAGAAGTGATGATCACGATGGCGGATCGAAAGGTCTACGTCGGTTACATCATGGACGTCGGAGCCCCTACCGAAGTGACGGGTGTGAATCAGGAGATTCTGCTCATACCCACCGTCAGTGGCTATCGGGATAAAGACACCCTTAAAGTCGTGTACACGACCGATTATCCGAGTGATACACCGCTCAGGCCTATTGGTTTTCGGCAGGAAAATATCGTCTCGATCAGCATCTTCAGCGATGAGGTGCGTGAAGCGTTCAAGCGCGCAGATTCTGAGCGGGCGGGTGAAGAGTCAGCGAAAGAGAAAGCTGCCAAGGATCAGCTCGTCAAGGCGATCACTGAGCTTGTGGCGGTGGTGCAGGCCGCGCAGCGCTGAACCAGAGGTCTCAAACCCGTCTCAATGCCCATGACTCCTCCCCACATGTGAAGGCTCGCCCTCTGGCGCTGCCACAGCCCCCGTCACTTCCAGCCTTTCCAGTATCGCGCAATGTTCTGTCGTGCCATCGCTGCAGCGGCGGCGCAGGTCGAGCAGTTGTTCCTGGAGCGCCTGTAGGCTCGCGACGCGGGCATTGACGTGTTCGATGTGCTCGTCGATCAGGGCGTTGACGTTTTCGCACTGGTCCTGCGGACTGTCGCGCAGGTTGAGCAGGTTGCGGATTTCTTCGAGGGTCATGTCCAGGCTGCGGCAATTGCGGATGAACGACAGGCGCTCCATGTGCGCCTGGGTATACAGCCGGTAATTGCCGTCACTGCGCGCGGGGGCAGGCAGCAGGCCTTCGCGTTCGTAATAGCGGATGGTTTCGACCTGGGTGTCGGTCAGTTTTGCCAGTTCGCCGATTTTCATTTCGACTCATCTCGTTTGAGTGCTTGACCCTATAGTGGCTACAGGGTGTTCACTTGGCAACAAGCAGAATCCTGGAGCCACAACGAATGGGCACGACGATCAAGAATTCCCCCGCACATGACCACGATCATGATCACGACGAGCACGCGCACGAGCAAAAGCCCGTGGAGCATGCCCATTCGTGCTGCTCCAGCGATGCACAGCCCGCTGTAGTGACCTTTGGCGAAGCGTCTGCGGCGGGTGGTCGTCTGAGCAGCTTCCGTATCGAGGCGATGGATTGCCCCACCGAGCAGACGCTGATCCAGAACAAGCTGGGCAAGCTGGCCGGTGTGCAGAAGCTGGAATTCAACCTGATCAACCGCATGTTGGGCGTCTGGCACGACCTGCCGTCCACCGACCCGATTCGTGAGGCCATCAGTTCGCTAGGCATGCAGGCCGAGCCGGTCGAGGCGGGTGCAGCGTCTACCGAATCGGCGCCGGTGGTGAAGAAACACTGGTGGCCGCTGGCGTTGTCCGGCGTTGCGGCGCTGGGTGCAGAGGTAGTCCATTTTGCATCGCTCGGCCCGACCTGGGTGGTTGCCTTGCTGGCACTGGTGTCGATCTTCAGTTGCGGGCTGACGACCTACAAGAAGGGCTGGATCGCGCTCAAGAACTTCAACCTGAACATCAATGCACTGATGAGCATCGCGGTGACCGGCGCCATTTTGATCGGTCAGTGGCCGGAAGCTGCAATGGTGATGTTCCTGTTTACCATTGCTGAGTTGATCGAAGCCAAGTCCCTGGACCGTGCGCGCAATGCGATCAGTGGCCTGATGCAACTGACGCCTGAGCTTGCCACCGTCAAGCAGGCGGATGGCAGTTGGCAGGAAGTCGAAGCCAAAAGCGTCGAACTGGAGGCTATCGTCCGGATAAAGCCCGGCGAGCGTGTCGGGCTTGACGGTGAGGTGGTGTCTGGCAGCTCGACGATTGATCAGGCATCGATTACCGGTGAAAGCCTGCCAGTGGAGAAGACTGTCGGCGACAAGGTTTTCGCGGGCACCATCAACCAGGCCGGTTCGCTGGAATACCGCGTCACCGCCGCTGCGAACAACTCGACGCTGGCGCGCATCATTCATGCGGTGGAAGCGGCGCAGGGTTCGCGTGCGCCGACCCAGCGCTTTGTCGACAGCTTTTCCCGTATCTATACACCAGTGGTGTTCGTCGTTGCGTTGGCATTGGCGTTGGTCGCGCCGCTGTTCTTCGGTGGCGAATGGTATGACTGGATCTACCGGGCGCTGGTGCTGCTGGTGGTGGCCTGCCCATGTGCGCTGGTGATTTCCACGCCGGTGACCATCGTCAGCGGTCTGGCTGCGGCGGCGCGCAAAGGTATCTTGATCAAGGGTGGCGTTTATCTGGAAATGGGCGAAAAGCTCGATTACCTGGCGCTTGATAAAACCGGCACGCTGACCCACGGCAAGCCGGTGCAGACTGATTATGTGCCTTTGAACCCTGCTGTCTCCGATAGCGCGCCGGGGATTGCCGCAAGCCTCGCCGGGCGTTCGGATCACCCGGTTTCCCAAGCGATTGCCAAGGCCGCCGATGGCAGCCTGACGCTGTATGAAGTCAGTGCGTTCGAGGCATTGGGTGGGCGCGGTGTGAAAGGCGAGATCAATGGCCAGATGTATCACCTGGGCAACCATCGCCTGGTGGAAGAACTGGGCCTGTGTTCGCCGGAGCTGGAAGCCAGGCTCGATGCGCTGGAAATGCAGGGCAAGACCGTGGTGCTGTTGCTCGATGCCTCGGGTCCGATTGCGCTGTTTGCCGTCGCCGATACGGTGAAGGAGACCAGCCGTGAAGCCATCGCCCAGTTGCACGAGTTGGGCATCAAGACGGTCATGCTGACCGGCGATAACCCGCACACGGCCAAGGCGATTGCCGATCAGGTTGGCATCGATGAAGCGCAGGGTAATCTGCTGCCTGCCGACAAGCTCAGTGCGATCGAGGCGCTTTACAGCCGCAATCACCGGGTAGGCATGGTGGGCGACGGTATCAATGATGCCCCTGCGCTGGCCCGTGCGGAGATTGGTTTCGCGATGGCCGCTGCAGGCACCGATACGGCTATCGAGACGGCAGATGTCGCCCTGATGGACGATGATCTGCGCAAGATACCAACGTTCATTGCGCTTTCACGCCGGACATCGGCCGTGCTGAAACAGAACATTGTGTTGGCCATTGTGACCAAGGTGCTGTTCATCGGCATCACCTTTGCGGGCCTGGCGACCATGTGGATGGCAGTGTTTGCCGACATGGGCGTGAGCTTGCTGGTGGTGTTCAACGGCTTGCGCTTGCTCAAGAAGTGATCAGGCGGGAACTTTGAAGGGCGGACGCGGAGCGTCCGGAACGGCATTCCCACGCGGAGCATGGGAACGATAATCGTGGCCACCGGCTATCGCTCCACGCTCTGCGTCCGACGTTGTCAGCCGAAGCGCTCTTGTCCCCAGGCAATGAAGGTTTCCAGCAGTGGCTTGAGCACGGCGCGGGTCGGCTCGGCCAGGTCCGGGCGGTAGTGGAAGGGCACGAATTCGTCCATGTAGGTGCTTTGTGCCAGCTCCAGCTGTACGGCGTGGATGTTGTTGGCCGGGTCGCCATAGTGGCGGGTGATGTGGCCGCCCTTGAAGCGTCCGTTCAACACATGGCTGTAGTCCTTGGCCGCTGCGCAGACCTGCTCCATTCGGCTGGCCAGCTCCGGGTCGCAACTTGCGCCATTGAAGGTGCCCAGGTTGAAGTCCGGCAGGCGGCCATCGAACAGGTGCGGAATATGGCCGCGAATCGAGTGGGCGTCGAACAGCAGCGCATAACCGAACTCGTTACGCATGCGCTGCAGTTCCTGCTCCAGCGTCTGGTGATACGGCATCCAGATCTGCTCCAGATACTGCGCCCGCTCCTCGGCGCTGGGCGTCTGGCCGTCCTTGAACAGTGGCACGCCATCGAACAGAATCGACGGAAACAGCCCGGTGGTTGCGCCGACGTACATCGGCTTATCGTCAGCGGGTCGGTTGAGGTCGATGACAAAACGCGAGTACTCGGCGGCCAGCGTGCTGGCGCCCAATTCGGCGGCGAAGTCATACAGACGCGGAATGTGCCAGTCGGTGTCCGGCAGGCTCAAGGCTTCGTCCACCAGCGCGGCTTCGACCACCGGGGTCAGTTTCAGACCGGCATGCGGCATGCTGATCAGCAGCGGAATGCGGCCACGCTTGAATGTCAGAACGTTATCCACAGGGCTCTCCTTCAGATCGATGATTCGACGCCGTGGCGCACGATACGTTTGTCCAGATCGCCGCCCAGCCAGTAGGCCAGATCAGCCGGTCGTTCGATGTTCCAGGCGACGAAATCCGCGACCTTGCCAACCTCCAGCGAGCCGTGGGTCGCGCTCATGCCCAACGCTTTGGCCGCATTGAACGTCACCCCCGCCAGTGCTTCTTCGGGCGTCATGCGAAACAGCGTGCAGGCCATGTTCAGCATCAGGCGCAATGACAGGCCCGGCGACGTGCCAGGGTTGAGGTCGGTGGCAATCGCAATCGGCACGCCGTGCTTGCGCAGCGCGTCCATCGGCGGCAGTTGTGTTTCACGCAGGAAGTAAAACGCGCCTGGCAGCAGCACCGCGACGGTTCCGGCAGCGGCCATGGCGATGGCGTCGTCTTCGGTCATGAACTCCAGATGATCCGCCGACAGCGCCTTGTAGCGCGCAGCCAGGCTCGATCCGCCCAATGACGACAGCTGCTCGGCATGCAGTTTGACCGGCAGCGCCAACTGCCCCGCGGTGATGAACACCTGCTCGACCTGCGCAGGCGAAAACGCCAGGTATTCACAGAAAGCATCTACTGCATCGACCAGCCCTTCGGCTGCCAGTGCCGGGAGCATGTCGTTGCAGATGTGGTTGATGTAATCGTCGGCGCGATCGGCGTATTCCGGTGGCAGCGCGTGGGCGGCCAGGCAGGTGGCGCGCACGGTGACGGGCTGGGTGTTGCCCAGACGCCGGATCACCCGCAGGATCTTGCGCTCGTTTTCCAGGTCCAGCCCGTAGCCCGACTTCATCTCGACGGTCGTGACGCCGTCTTTCAGCAGATGCCGCAAACGGCGCTCGGCACTGGCGTACAGCTCATCCTCGCTGGCGTCGCGCGTCGCACGCACCGTGCTGGCAATACCGCCGCCCGCTGCGGCGATCTCGGCGTAGCTCACACCCTGCAAACGCTGTTCGAACTCGCCGCTGCGGTTGCCGCCGAACACGGTATGGGTGTGACAATCGATCAGGCCGGGCGTGACCCATGCACCGCCCAGATCGATGCAGTTGTCATGTTCCGGCTCGGTCAGCTCGGCCTGAGGCCCGACCCACTCGATGAGCGCTCCGGAGGTCACGATGGCGGCATGCTCGATGGTCGAGTATTTGCCGTGCGCCATGCTTGCGATGTGACAGTTTTTCCAGAGCGTTTTCATTCCAGGCCTCGTTGATCAATGAGTGTTGTTGAGCGCCTTGGGCTTGACCCACACAGCGTAGGCGATGAGCAGCAGCACGATCCAGATTGCGCCGACGATCAAGGCTGCACGGTTGTCCGGGAAGTAGCCCAGCACGCCGAAGATGAACAGCATGAAGGCGATGGCGGCCGCAGGCCCGTAAGGCCAGAACGGCACGGCGAATTTCAGCTGTGCCGCTTCCTCGCGGTTCATTGAGCGGCGCATGGCGACCTGCGTCAGCAGAATCATCAGCCAGACCCACACGGTGGCGAAGGTGGCCAGCGAAGCGATCAGCAGAAACACATCCTTGGGGATCAGGTAGTTGAGCAGCACGCCGCCCAGCAACGCGATACCCATGACCAGCACGGTCATCCACGGCACGCCATGGCGCGACACGCGGGCAAAACTGGCGGGCGCCTGACCTTCACGGGCCAGGCCATACATCATGCGGCCTGCGCCGAAGATGTCGCTGTTGATCGCCGACACGGCCGCCGAGATCACCACGATGTTGAGGATGGTCGCCGCCGAAGCGATGCCCAGGTTATCGAAAATCTGCACGAACGGGCTGCCCTGCGTGCCGATCTGCGGCCACGGGTAGATACACATCAGCACAAACAGCGTCAGCACGTAGAACAGCAGAATGCGCAGCGGCACGGCATTGATCGCTTGCGGCAGGCTGCGCTGCGGGTCCTTCGCTTCGCCTGCGGTAATGCCGATGATTTCGATGCCGCCGAAGGCAAACATCACCACTGCGAACGAGGCGATCAGACCGGTGACGCCGTTGGGCATGAAGCCGCCATGCGCCCACAGGTTGCTGATGCCGATTTCGCTGCCGCTGGCCGAGCTGCCGATACCGAAGATCATGATGCCGAAGCCTGCGACGATCATCGCCACGATGGCGCTGACCTTGAGGATCGACAGCCAGAACTCGGTTTCACCGAAGACTTTCACGTTGCACAGGTTGAGCGCGCCGATCAGAAAGACGATACCCAGCACCCAGATCCAGCGGGGTACTTCCGGAAACCAGAAGCCCATGTAGATGCCGAATGCAGTCACGTCGGCCAGGCAGACGATGATCATCTCGAACGCGTAGGTCCAGCCGAGCACGAAGCCGGCCAGCGGGCCCATATAGCGGGTGGCGTAATGGCTGAACGAACCGGACACCGGGTCGTGGACCGCCATTTCGCCGAGCGCGCGCATCACCATGTACACCGCCGCGCCGCCGATCAGGTAAGCCAGCAGTACGGCAGGCCCGGCCTGTTGAATCGCCGAGGCCGAGCCGTAGAACAACCCTGTACCGATGGCAGAGCCCAGGGCCATGAAGCGGATGTGGCGGGCGGATAACCCGCGTTTCAAACCATCTTGTGACGTCATTTCAGGTCCATTTCATTACAGGTATGGCAAAAGCCGCGAGAACGCCTGCATCCGGCTTCCCGCAGCGATGACCAAAGCGAGCCCTGCCAGGCTCGCGGTGCATCACAGACTGGGTAGCAGACGTGCAGGAACCAACGGGTTCAGGCAAGTGGAGGACAACAGCTGACTGGCAGCTTCGATGTCCGGTGCAAAAAAGCGGTCCTTTTCATAGAACGGGACCTTGCTGCGCAACAGGCTGCGGGCTTGCTCCAGCTTCGGAGAGGTTTTCAGGCCCTCACGCAAGTCCAGACCCTGGCAGGCAGCCAACCATTCTACGGCAAGAATCCCGCGAACGTTTTCTGCCATTTCCCATAAACGCTTGCCGGCGGCCGGGGCCATCGACACATGGTCTTCCTGATTGGCCGAGGTCGGCAGGCTGTCGACACTGTGCGGGTGGGCCAATGCCTTGTTTTCACTGGCCAGTGCGGCGGCGGTCACCTGCGCGATCATGAACCCGGAATTGACGCCGCCGTTGGCCACCAGAAAAGGCGGCAACTGCGACATGTGCTTGTCCATCATCAGCGAAATGCGTCTTTCGCTGAGCGAGCCGATCTCGGCGATGGCCAGCGCGAGGTTGTCCGCCGCCATGGCGACCGGCTCGGCGTGAAAATTGCCACCGGATATGACGTCGTTCTCGGCGGCGAACACCAGCGGGTTGTCGGACACCGCGTTGGCTTCGATTTCCAGCACCTCGGCGGCCTGACGCAGTTGGGTCAGGCATGCGCCCATGACCTGTGGCTGGCAGCGCAACGAGTAAGGGTCCTGAACCTTGTCGCAGTTGCGGTGCGACTCGGATATGCCACTGCTTTCGCCGAGCAGGTCGCGGTAGCAGGCCGCCGCGTCGATCTGTCCGCGCTGACCGCGTGCGGCATGAATGCGCGCGTCGAAGGGCGAGCGCGAACCCAGTACCGCTTCAACCGTCAGCGAGCCGCAGGTCAGAGCCGCCGCGAACAGGTCCTCGCCTTCGAACAGGCCGCGCAATGCGTAGGCGCTAGACACTTGCGTGCCGTTGAGCAGTGCCAGCCCTTCCTTGGCCGCCAGGGTCAGCGGTTGCAGCCCGGCAGCCGCCAGCGCGTCGACGCCGTTCAGCCATTCGCCCTTGTAGCGCGCCTTGCCTTCGCCCAGCAGCACCAAGGACATGTGCGCCAGCGGTGCCAGGTCACCGGAAGCGCCGACCGAGCCCTTGAGCGGAATATGCGGGTAGACCTGGGCATTGATCAGCGCAATCAGGGCGTCGATGACCACGCGCCGAATGCCCGAGAAGCCGCGGCTCAGGCTGTTGACCTTGAGCACCATGATCAGACGCACCAGCTCATCGCTGATCGGCTGACCGACACCGGCCGCATGCGACAGCACCAGCGAACGCTGCAGGTTTTCCAGGTCTTCGCTGGCAATCCGCGTCGAAGCCAGCAGGCCAAAGCCGGTGTTGATGCCGTAGGCGGTGCGGTTCTCGGCCAGAATGCGCTCGACACAGGCGACGCTGTCGTCGATCTGCTGGTCTGCGCTGCTGTCCAGTGTCAGGCTGACCGGCTGCAGATAAATATCGCGCAGTTGCGCCAGGGTCAGTTTGCCGGGGATCAGGTTCAGCGTCTTGGCAGATAAGGTGGTCACGATGCTGCTACTCCTTGATGAATGTCAGCGACGGCTTGTGGCCATACGCTGTTTTTATAGGCCTGCCGCGTTGTTACGGCAGTGCTGGAAAACCCTTTCCAGCGACGCTTCGTCTTTGATCAGGGCCGCGCTGCTGGCGATGTCCGGAGCCAGCCAGCGGTCTTCGTCATAGGCCGGGATGCGCTCGCGCAGCAGTCGCCACGCGGCACCGGTGCCCACGCCAAAACCCTGTGTCTTGAGAAATTCGAATGCCTGGGCCGCGAGCAAATACTCGATGGCCAGAATCTGCGTGGTATTGCCCAGCACCTTGTGCAGCTTGAGCGCAGCGCTGGTGCCCAGGCTCAGGTGGTCTTCTTGCAGACCGGAGGTCACGTAGTTGTCGACCACGGCCGGTTGCGCCATTTGGCGGTTTTCCGCGCACAGCGAAGCGGCGACGTACTGGACGATCATCATTCCCGAGTTGACCCCCGGCTGGGTGACCAGAAACGCCGGCAGGCCGCTGACCATCGGGTTGATCAGGCGGTCCAGGCGTCGTTCGGCGATCGAGCCCAGCTCGGCCATCGCCATGCACAGCAGGTCTGCCGCCATGGCCACCGACTGGCCGTGTGGATTGGCCTGGGACACCACCCGGAAAGCCTCGGGCGTGCCGAGCAGCAGCGGATTATCGGTGACTGAATTGAGCTCGATCTCGACCTGGCGAGTGGCGTGAGCCAGTTGGTCGCGCGTGGCGCCATGCACCTGGGGAATCGAACGAATACTCAGCGCATCCTGGGTACGAATGCCTTCGCTGCTGGCGAGCACTTCGCTGCCGGCCAGCAAAGTGCGCAGGTTCTTGCCCACCTTTTGCATGCCCGGATGCGGCTTGAGGGCGAGGATGCTTGCATCGAACGCGTCCAGCTGGCCGCGCAGGGCTTCGAAGCTCATCGCGCCGATCACGTCGGCCCATTGGCTCAGGTGCTCGGCATCGGCAATGGCCAGACAGCTCAGGCCGGTCATGCACGGTGTGCCGTTGACCAGGCACAATCCGTCCTTGGCGCCGAGGATAACCGGAGCCAGACCTTCTTCATTCAGGGCCTGCTCGGCCGGGACGATCTGCCTGCGATAGCTGACCTGGCCGATGCCCAGCAACGCAACACCGACGTGCGCCATGTGCGTCAGGTAACCCACCGAGCCCTGCGCCGGTACTTGCGGCGTGATGCCCCGGTTGAGCAGGGCCAGCAGCGCTTCGACCACTTGCCGGTGAATGCCCGACTTGCCCTGGCTGTAGTTGAGAATCGCGGCGCAGATGATTGCACGGGTCTGCTCGTCGGCCAGTGGCGCACCGACGCCGCAGGCATGGCTGAGCAGGGTATTGCGCGACAGACGACTGAGCTGGTCGCCTTGCAGTGACACATTGCACAGCGCGCCGAGCCCGGTGTTCACGCCATAGGCACGCTCGCCACTGACGACGATGCGCTGCACGATGGCCTGAGCGTTGTCGATCCGTGCCCAGGCAGCATCCGACAGGGCCAGTTTTGCGCCATGTCGGGCCACGGCGACCACGTCCTGCCAGCCCGCAGGTGCTTCACCGATGACGATCTGTTCTGCTCGCGACATCTGCAACGGTCCTTAAAGGGTGGCTACGCGGCGCTGAACGAAACGATCCACGTAATCGTCGGCGGGCGAGTGGAGGATTTCTTTCGGCGTACCGACCTGAATCAATCGCCCGTCCTTGAGGATCGCAATGCGATTGCCGATGCGCACGGCCTCGTCCAGATCGTGGGTAATGAACACGATGGTCTTGTGCAGGCTGGCTTGCAGCTCCAGCAACTGGTCCTGCATCTCGGCGCGGATCAACGGGTCGAGGGCGCTGAATGCTTCGTCCATCAGAATGATGTCGGTATCGGCGGCCAGTGCGCGGGCCAGACCTACACGCTGACGCATGCCGCCGGAAAGCTGGTGCGGGTATTTGTTTTCATAGCCCTTGAGGCCTACGGTGGTGATCCAGTGCTGCGCGCGTTCCTGACACAGCGCCTTGCTCTCGCCACGTACGGTCAGGCCGTAGGCCACGTTGGCCAGCACGGTCTTGTGCGGCAGCAGGCCGAAGCTCTGGAACACCATGCTGATCTTGTGCCGGCGGAATTGGCGCAAGGCCTCCATGTCGTAACGCAGGATGTCTTCGCCATCGACCAGAATCTCGCCGCTGGTGGGGTCGATGAGCCGGTTGAAGTGACGCACCAGCGTCGATTTTCCCGAGCCGGACAGGCCCATGATGACGAAGATTTCGCCGCTGCCGATCGACAGCGACAGGTCGTTGACCCCGACCACGCAGCCGGTCTGGGCCAGCACCTGGTCCTTGCTCTGGTTTTGCCTGATCAACTCCAGCGCTTCTTTCGAGCGGTTGCCGAAGATCTTGAATACGTTTTTGACGACGATTTTGTTCGGTTCCACGCTGCTCATTTGTGCGCCTCATGCCGTGGGCGGCCATAGGCCTGCGTGATACGGTCGATGACGACCGCCAGAATGACAATGGCCAGGCCCGCTTCCAGCCCGCGCCCGACGTTGAGGGTCTGAATGCCCACCAGAACGTCCTCACCAAGCCCGCGTGCACCGATCATCGAGGCAATCACCACCATCGACAGCGCCATCATGGTGGTCTGGTTGATCCCGGCCATGATGCTCGGCATCGCCAACGGCAGTTGCACACCGAACAGTTGCTGCCAGCGATTGGCGCCGAACGCGTTGATGGCCTCCATTACTTCACCATCCACCTGGCGAATGCCCAGATCGGTCAGACGAATCAGCGGCGGCGCGGCGTAAATCACTGTGGCGAAGATCGCCGGAACCTTGCCCAGACCGAACAGCATCAGCACCGGGATCAGGTACACGAAGCTGGGCATGGTCTGCATGATGTCGAGCAGCGGCATCAGCACCGAGCGCAGACGATTGCTGCGTGCCGAAAGAATGCCCAGCGGAATGCCGATCAGCACCGCGATGATCGTGGCGACCAGCATCAGCGCCAGGGTCTGCATCAGCTTGTCCCACAACCCGACCGCACCGACCAGAAACAGCAGGCCGACGATGACCAGCGTCGTGACGATCTTGCGTGTCGCGTGCCAGGCAATGCCGCCGACGATCATCAGCATCAGCCACCACGGCGCCATGCGCAGCAGGCCTTCGAGGTTGACGATGGCCCATAGCAGGGTGTCGGAGATGTGCCGGAACACATCGCCGTACTGCGTGACCAGTGAGTCGACGCCATCGTTGACCCAGTTGGCGATCGAGAAAGTGAAGCTTTCAGGAAACATAAGCGGCTCTCAAATGAGGTGTGTCGGGTCAACGACAGGGCTGTCGAACCGTTCGGTCCGACAGCCCGGTCGTTTACAACGAAGCGTCCACCTTCTTCGCGGCGTCTTCGCTGACCCATTTGTGCCAGACTTCGGGGTGCTCTTTCAGGAAAATCTTCGCCAGCTTCGGCGATTCGATGCGTTCCTTGGCCATGCGCCCCAGGTTCTGGTTGAGCAGGTCGATCGGCAGGTTGACCTTTTCCAGGATGGCGACCAATTCAGGGGCCTCATCGTGGAACACTTTGGACACGCCGACCTTGATATCGATCGTCTTGTTGACCCCGGCTTTCTCTTCCAGACGCACCAGGTCTACCTGACCCATGAGTGGCGTGGGTGACCAATAGTAGGTCAGGATCGGCTCGCCACGTTTGTAGCTGGACAGAATCGCCGCATCCAGCGCCGGGCCGGTGCCTGGGCGGAAGTTGGTGTATTTGCTTTCCAGGCCGTAGCTCTTGAGCATTTCGCTGTTTTCCAGCTCACAGGTCCAGCCGGCCGGGCAGTTGTAGAAGCGCCCCTTGCCAGGCTCTTCCTGGTCCTTGAACACGGCTGAATACTGGGCCAGGTCGCTGATGGATTTCAGGTTGGGTGCCTTTGCCTCCAGCTTGCGTTTGGCATCGCCTTCGATCACATAGCGGGGCACGTACCAGCCTTCCACTGCGCCGACGATCGGCGCGCCGACACCGACCACCTTGCCGGCGGCGGCGGCCTTGTTCCAGACCTCGCTGCGGCCGACCCATTCTTCGGCAAAGATCTGGATGTCGTTGGTGCCCAAGGCGTTTTCCATGGCGATGGAATTGCCGGGCAGGGCGTCAACGGTGCAGCCGTAACCCTTGTCCAGAACCACCTGCAGAATGTCGGTCAGCAGCATCGCGCTTTCCCAGTTAAGACCGGCGAATTTCACCGGCTTGCCTGATTCGCACCAGCCGGCCGCCTGACTTGCGCCCGCGCTGGCGAGCAGGCCAGCGGATACCAGTGTGGTCAACAGGGCCTTTTTCATATTCATTGTCGATGCTCCTAAGCCTGAAATGGATGACGGCAGCTTGAATTAGGCATCCGGCCCGTGGGCATGCTCATGCCCGTCCCCGACGTATGTCGGCCTGATGACCGACAACGTTTTCAACGTCCGATCATTGGCAGGTTCAAGCCCTGCTCTTTGGCACAGTCGATAGCGATTTCGTAGCCGGCATCGGCATGACGCATCACCCCGGTAGCCGGGTCGTTGTGCAATACGCGGGCGATACGCTCGGCGGCCTCATCGGTGCCGTCGCAGACGATCACCATGCCGGAATGCTGCGAAAAGCCCATGCCCACGCCGCCGCCGTGGTGCAGCGAGACCCAGGTCGCACCGCTGGCGGTATTGAGCAGGGCATTGAGCAGCGGCCAGTCGGAGACGGCGTCGGAGCCATCGCGCATGGATTCGGTTTCGCGGTTGGGGCTGGCGACCGAGCCGGAGTCCAGGTGATCACGACCGATCACTACCGGTGCCGACAACTCGCCACTGCGGACCATTTCGTTGAAGGCCAGGCCCAGTTTGGCGCGTTGACCCAGGCCGACCCAGCAGATACGCGCCGGCAGGCCCTGGAAGCTGATGCGCTCGCGGGCCATGTCCAGCCAGTTGTGCAGGTGCTCGTCATCCGGAATCAGTTCTTTGACCTTGGCGTCGGTCTTGTAGATGTCCTGTGGGTCACCTGACAGCGCGGCCCAGCGGAACGGCCCGATGCCACGGCAGAACAGCGGACGGATGTAGGCGGGGACGAAGCCCGGGAAATCGAAGGCGTTGGTGACGCCGACTTCCTTGGCCATCTGGCGAATATTGTTGCCATAGTCAAAGGTCGGAATGCCGGCTTGCTGGAAGGCGAGCATGGCTTCGACGTGCTCGGCCATCGACTGCTTGGCTGCCTTGACCACACTGGCCGGCTCGCTCACCGAACGGGCACGGTACTCGTCCCAGGTCCAGCCTTTGGGCAGGTAGCCATTGAGCGGGTCGTGGGCGCTGGTCTGGTCGGTGACCATGTCCGGGCGCACACCGCGACGGACCATTTCCGGCAGGATATCCGCCGCGTTGCCACACAGGGCGATGGAGATGGCTTTGCCTTCGGCCGTGTATTTGGCGATACGCGCCAGTGCGTCATCGAGATCAGCGGCCTGTTCGTCGACGTAGCGGGTCTTGATGCGGAAATCGATGCGGCTCTGCTGACATTCGATGTTCAGCGAGCAGGCCCCGGCCAATGTCGCGGCCAGCGGCTGCGCGCCACCCATGCCGCCCAGGCCTGCGGTCAGCACCCAGCGACCCTTGAGGTTGCCGTCATAGTGCTGGCGACCGGCTTCGACGAAGGTTTCGTAAGTGCCTTGCACGATGCCCTGGCTACCGATGTAGATCCAGCTGCCGGCGGTCATCTGGCCATACATGGCCAGGCCCTTGGCATCCAGTTCGTTGAAGTGCTCCCAACTGGCCCAGTGCGGCACCAGGTTGGAGTTGGCGATCAGCACGCGCGGGGCATTGCTGTGGGTCTTGAATACGCCGACCGGCTTGCCGGACTGCACCAGCAAGGTTTCATCATCGTTGAGCTGAGTGAGGCTTTCGACGATATTGTCGTAGCACTCCCAATTGCGCGCAGCGCGACCGATGCCACCGTAAACCACCAGCTCATTGGGGTTTTCGGCAACTTCCGGGTCGAGGTTGTTCATCAACATGCGCAGCGGCGCTTCGGTCAGCCAGCTCTTGGCGGTCAATTGAGTACCGCGTGCAGCCCGTACGACGCCTTCGCGATGGCGGGTCCAGTCCTGCTTCAGGTCTTGATTATTCTCGGTCACAAAAAAATCCTCGGCGATCAATTCGAACCACCCCGATGAAGGGCGAACAGCGCCTGGCGAAGCAGGCCGATTCAGTTGGGTAGAAGGCAGAGTGTTTAGCCTGTCTCTACTTGTACATACAAGCATATGCAATCAAAAGACCAACTTTTCGCTGCCGTTGTTTTTAAGCCGTCGAATTGGTCTGCAAGGCTTTATTTCCGGGGCCTTGCGGTTTTGGTCAGCGCGCAAGCATTGGCCCGAGAGGAGCGCTGTTCTGTTACCTGAATGACTTTTTGCGCAGTTTTGGGGCGGCAGGTAACAGATTGGTGCGAGGAGGGTGTGCATCGCGTTAAGACCGGAATCAAAGTGCTGCGGATGTTTGCAAACAGCGCGTTTGGGGTGCTGAAAATGGCCTCTTTAGCGTGGGAACGAACCCGCTCGAGCACGCGTCATACCCAGGCCTGAGCCAGCATTCACCGGCCCGCGATTAGGTCTCGCGGGTGTTTTCATGTTTAAATTGAACGCTCGTTCAAGTTAAACCGGTGGTTCGCTGCCCGCTCACAACAGGAGGCTTACCCTTGCCGTATCCGCTTTTTGCAGTTGGTTTTATCAGTCCGGAGGCACTCAACCGATGAGTTCTTCGAGTTCCTCTTCAAGCGGCATGGTTCGCATGAATGCTCCAGTGTTCTATTTCGCTGCGAGTTTTATTCTGATTTTCGGCATCGTCGTGATCGCGTTCCCGCAAGCCAGCGGCGAATGGCTGCTGGCGGCGCAAAACTGGGCGGCCAACACGGTAGGCTGGTACTACATGATGGTCATGACCCTGTACCTGGTCTTCGTGGTGGTCACCGCCTTGTCGGGCTTCGGCAAGATCAAGCTCGGTGCCGACCACGACGAACCCGAGTTCAGTTACCTGTCATGGGCCGGCATGCTGTTTGCCGCCGGCATCAGCATCACGCTGTTCTTTTTCTGCGTTTCAGAACCCCTGACGCACCTGCTGCAGCCACCGCAGGGCGAGGGCGGTACCGCCGAAGCAGCACGCCAGGGCATGCAGTTGCTGTTTCTGCACTGGGGTCTGCATGGCTGGGGCGTGTTCGCGTTCGTCGGTATGGCGCTGGCCTATTTCGCTTATCGCCATAACCTGCCGCTGGCCCTGCGCTCGGCGCTGTATCCGCTGATCGGCAAACGCATCAATGGCCCTATTGGCTATGCGGTCGATGGCTTCGGCATTATTGCGACCATCTTCGGGCTCGGCGCAGACATGGGCTTCGGGGTGCTGCACCTCAATTCCGGTCTGGACTACCTGTTCGGCGTGGCGCACACCCACTGGATTCAGGTCGGCCTGATCACCCTGATGATGGGCGCGGCGATTCTGGTAGCGATCGCCGGGGTCGACAAGGGCGTACGCGTCATGTCCGACATCAACATGCTGCTGGCCTGTGCGCTGTTGCTGTTCGTGCTGTTTGCCGGCCCGACTCAGCATTTGCTCAATACACTTGTGCAGAACATCGGTGACTACCTGGGCGCACTGCCGAGCAAGAGTTTCGACGTGTACGCCTATAACGAGCCGAGTGACTGGCTGGGCGGCTGGACGGTGTTCTATTGGGCCTGGTGGATTGCTTGGGCGCCGTTCGTAGGCCTGTTCATTGCGCGCATCTCCCGTGGCCGGACCATCCGCGAGTTCGTCTTCGGTGTGTTGCTGATCCCGCTGGGTTTCACCCTGGCCTGGATGTCGATCTTCGGCAACAGCGCCATCGATCAAGTGCTCAACCACGGCATGACGGCGCTGGGTCAATCGGCTATCGACGATCCGTCGATGACCCTGTACCTGCTGCTGGAAACCTATCCGTGGAGCAAGACAGTCATTGCGGTCACGGTGTTCATCAGCTTCGTGTTCTTCGTCACCTCGGCCGATTCGGGCACGGTGGTGCTGTCGACACTGTCAGCCAAAGGCGGCAACCCTGACGAAGACGGTCCGAAATGGCTGCGGGTGTTCTGGGGTGTGGCCACGGCGTTGATCACCAGTGGCTTGCTGTTCTCGGGCAGCATCGATGCGCTGAAATCGGCCGTGGTGCTGACGTCGTTGCCATTCTCGTTGATTCTGTTGCTGATGATGTGGGGGCTGCACAAGGCGTTCGTCATGGAGTCGCAGCGCAAGATCGCCCAGTTGTACTCGCTGGCGCCAGTGTCCGGTTCCCGACGCGGCGGCTGGCGTCAGCGTCTGAGCCAGGCGGTGCATTACCCGTCGCGAGACGAGGTGTATCGCTTCCTCGATCAGACTGTGCGTCCGGCGATTGAAGAAGTGACGGCGGTCTTCGTCGAGAAGGGCTTGAATGTGGTCAACGTACCTGACCCGTCCAACGACTCGGTGACCCTGGAAATCGGTCATGGTGAAGAACGTCCGTTCATTTACCAGGTGCAGATGAAAGGCTTCTTCACTCCGTCGTTCGCCCGTGGCGGCATGGGCTCCAAGCAATTGAACAACCGCCGCTACTACCGCGCCGAGGTGCACTTGAGCGAGGGCAGTCAGGACTACGACCTGGTGGGTTACACCAAGGAACAAGTCATCAACGACGTGCTCGATCAGTACGAACGGCATATGCAGTTCCTGCATCTGGTGCGGTGATCGGGGCGTGGGGGGCGGTTACAACTATCGTCCCTCACGTTCTGCGCCGCGCCACTTAATCAGGAGAGGACGCGGAGCGTCCAGAACGGCATGCGACGCGGAGCGTCGCACGATGTTTACAGGGTCATCGTTCCTCACTCCAGCGTAGGCTCGAGATTGCGCCGGGCTCAGGTACTCTCCCGTTCCACCAGGCTGCACTCCAGCAGATTCAGCCGTTGTATTTCTCCCTCTACCGGTAATACACCGAGGCTTTCAAGCACCCGCGTGGCAGCCATTACGCCGATCTGCAGGGCGGGCGGTTTGATGGTGGTCAGGCTGGGCAGCATCATTTCTGCGAAGGCGTAATCGCCAAAGCCCATCACGGCACAATCCTGTGGAATGCTCAGGCCTGCGCGCTGGCTGGCGAGCAGGGCGCCGGCTGCCAGGTTGTCGTTGGCGAAGAAGATCGCGTCAGGGCGGGGCGCTTGGTTCATCAGGGTGTCCATCGCCTGTTTGCCAGCCTCGAAGGGCGCTCGATCCGCGTCCGGGACGAAAACCCACGGCGTGATACCTAGCCCTTCCACGGTTGCGGCATAGCCGTCGCGACGCTCCAGTGCGCTGAAGTCGCCCGCGATGCTGTTCTGTACGAATGCGATGCGCCGGTAGCCTTTGTCATGCAGATAACGTGCTGCCATCACGCCGACGTCGTAGTGCGAAAAGCCGATCTGGATCGGGCTGCGGTCGGGTTGATGGTCCCAGGTTTCGATCACCGGAACATCGGTCTGCTCGATCATGTTCTCGGTAGCAGGGCTGTGAAAGCGGCTGGTCAGCACCAGTGCCGCCGGTGACCAGCCCAGGAACGCCCGCACTGCGCTTTCCTCCTGCTCTGCGGAAAAGTAGCTGGACGCCAGCAGCAACTGGAAACCGTGCCGGCTCAGTGTGTCGCTGAAGCCCTGAATGGTATTGGCAAAGATCGGCCCGGAGATGTTGGGAATTACCATCGCCACCACCCGGCTGCGTGCCGATGCCAGGCCGCCAGCAACCAGATTGGGCACGTAACCCAGTGCACTGACTGTGCTCGCAATCCGCTCGCGCAGTTCGGGCGAGACCTGTTCCGGCTGATTGAAATAGCGCGACACGGTAATGGCCGACACCCCTGCCTGACGCGCCACGGCGGTGATCGTCACCCGGCCTGCGCCTCGGCGTTTGCGTATCAGAGGCTTCTCGTCGGCCATGGTCGATCACTTCGCATAAAAGTAAAAAGAATATAAAACTAATTTTTCAGTATTGGACGATCTATCAGTCGTTTCCTGATACTGCCGATGTTAGCGCTAACAAAGATGGTTTGTCTGCTACTCGCCACCGCGAATGCCCGGACCCGGTTTAGTCAGCACGCATAGGCGCCAGTGCGCATCGCACTGTCGGATCAGGGCATATTTCAGGTAGGCACGCAGATGCACACAACAGGTGGGGATGGCGTCAGACACACGCTTCTGGCGCAGGCGATCGATCAGGCTCATACGGCGCGGGGGCGTCGTTGTGGGTGGTTGCTGATGGGGCTGACGGCATTGCCGTGTGTTCCGGCCATGGCAGAGACAGCGGCAGGGCAGAACACGGAAACGGTAGCGCTGGAATCGGTGACCGTGACCGCCACACGCCGCGAAGAATCGCTGCAAAAAGTACCGGTCGCCGTGTCCGTGATCGAGGGCGAACAACTGGAACGCGATAACCGTAATGGCGTGGCCAGCATCGTGCAGCAGGTGCCGTCGTTGAATTTCCGCACCGGGGCTTCCAACAAGGACACTTCGCTGTTCGTTCGCGGTGTCGGCACCATTTCCACCTCGCCAGGCGTCGAACCGACGGTGGCCACGGTGATCGATGGTGTGGTGTATGCGCGTCCGGGTCAGGCCACGCTGGACTTGCTCGACCTGGAACGCATCGAAGTGCTGCGCGGCCCGCAAGGCACGCTGTTCGGCAAGAACGCTTCGGCGGGCGTGCTCAACGTCACCACCAAGGCACCGACCGAAGAGACTCACGGTTACATCGATCAGTCCTATTACAGCGGCAATGAAAGCCGCACCCGTTTCGGCATTGGCGGCAGCCTGATTCCGCAGACCCTCAAAGGCTCGGTCACGACGTTGTTCGGCAGCTATGACGGCAATGTCGATAACAAGCTCAATGGTCAGGAAGTCAACGGCTACAACCGCAAGGGCGCACGCGGCAAGCTGGAATTCACGCCCAATGACGACATCACCTTCACCCTCGCAGCGGACTACATGCAGTCCCATGACGATGCGCCCAACGGTGTGGTGAGCAAAGCGCTGACCCCGTCCTTCGCCAGTGCCCTCGCGCCGGTACGTGCCGACAGCGATAACCGCAATGTCGTCAGCGATTACCGCAGCCATGTCGAGGACGTCAACAAAGGCCTGTCCGGTCAGCTCGACTGGCAACTGGGCGACTACACCCTGACCTCCATCACCGCCTGGCGCGGCTGGGACAACACGCAGTATCAGGACGGCGACCGGCTTGGCACTGTCACTGCGGCGTTCCCCGGCACCGAAGACAAGGGCGATCTGGCGTTCAACCAGTATTCCCAGGAGCTGCGTCTGGCGTCGCCGAAAGGCCAGTTTGTCGAATACGTCGGCGGTCTGTTTTACATGCACGGCAAGAGCGACGAGACCTATCAGCGCACGCTGATCACACCGACGACTCAGGATCGCGGCATCGCCGACTACAGCACCACCACCGACAGCTATTCGGTGTTCGGCGAAACCACGTTCAACTTCACACCGGACTTGCGAGCGATTGTCGGGGCACGCTGGACTCATGACGATCTGGAATACGATCATCGCCGCGTGTCGACATCGGCTACGACCGTCAGCGGCATTCAGCCAGCGACCAGCAGTTCCGGCTCGGTGGATGAAGACGGCAAGTCCGGGCGTCTCGGTTTGCAGTACGACCTGAGCGACAGTGTGATGACCTACATCACCTACTCGCGCGGCTACAAAGGCCCGGCCTACAACGTGTTCTTCAACATGCAGCCGCGTGACACCGAGGCCCTCAAGCCGGAAACCTCGAACACCTGGGAGGTCGGCCTCAAGGCCACCACCTGGAACAATCGCCTGACCACCAACCTGGCGGTGTTCCACAGCGAGTACGACAACTATCAGGCGAATTTCTTCGACAGTGTTGCCGGGCAGGTCGTGACGCGCCTGATCAACGCAGGCAGTGTCAGCACCGAAGGCGTCGAGCTGGATTACGCCCTGCAAGCCACCCGAAACCTGAAATTCTCCGGTGCGTTGTCCTACACCAGAGCACGCATCGACAGCTTCGCCTGCCCAGCCGGTGCGGCGGCGTCCTGCAACGTCGACGGCAAGACCCTGCCATACAGCCCAGACTGGAAAAGCTACGTTCGCGCCGACTACACCATCCCGCTGGACAATGGCCTGGATATTGAACTGGGCACCGATTACAGCTGGCAGAGCGAAGTGCAGTACGACATCAGCCAGAACCCGGACACCAAACAGGGCGCTTACGGCATCTGGAACGCCAGCGTGGCACTGGCGGATTACAACAGCGGCTGGCGCGTTGCACTGCTGGGCAAGAACCTGGCCGACAAGTCCTATTCGCCAATGCTCGCCACCGGCGGGAATTACGTTTACCGATCCGTACCGCGTGATGACGAGCGTTATTTCGGCGTGCAGTTACGCAAGGATTTTTGAGCCGAGACCCCAGGCAACACGTAAGGAGTGAGGTATGAGCACGACTGCTCGACAGATGAAACTGGGCGCTTTCCTGATGGCCACCGGGCACCATGTCGCTGCCTGGCGGCACCCGGATGTGCCTGCGGATGCAGGGCTGGATTTCAAGCATTACCGGCACGTGGCCAGGGTCGCGGAGGCGGCAAAATTCGATGCACTGTTCGTCGCCGACAGCGTGGCTGCCGCGACGGGTGATATCGCCAGCCGCATGGCGCGCTCCGATCATTTCGAACCACTGACCCTGCTCTCAGCACTCAGCGCGGTAACCGAACACATCGGTCTGATCGCGACAGCGACCACCACCTACAACGAGCCGTACCACGTAGCCCGCAAGTTCGCCTCGCTGGATCATCTCTCCGGTGGGCGAGCGGGCTGGAATCTGGTGACGTCGGATGCCGCCGCCGAAGCGCAGAACTTCGGTCGCGCCGAGCATGTGGGGCACGCCGAGCGCTATAGCCGCGCACGAGAGTTTCATCAGGTGGTGACCGGCCTGTGGGACAGTTGGGCAGACGACGCTTTCACCCGCGATAAGGCCAGTGGCGAGTACTACGATCCGGGCAGACTGCATGTGCTTAATCATCAGGGCGAGCACTTCAGCGTCAAGGGTCCGCTGAACGTCGCGCGTTCGCCGCAGGGTCAGCCGGTGGTGGTGCAGGCCGGTTCCTCGGAAGTCGGACGTGATCTGGCGGCGCAGACGGCGGAAGTGGTATTCACCGCGCAGACCTCGCTGGCCAGTGCGCAAGCTTTCTACGCTGACCTCAAGGGCCGTCTGAGTGCTTACGGGCGGGCCGTCGATTCTCTGAAAATCATGCCCGGCGTGTTCATCGTCGTGGCCGAAACCGAAGCCTTGGCGAAAGCTAAATTCGAGTCGTTTCAGGAGCTGGTCGAGCCTCGGGTCGGGGTCGCTCTGCTGGGCCGCATGCTGGGCAATTTCGACCTGTCGGGCTACCCGTTGGACGGCCCGCTGCCGGAATTGCCATTGACCGACAGCGGCCAGCGCAGCCGGCAGAAACTGCTCACCGAACTGGCCGATCAGGAAAACCTGACCCTGGCGCAACTGGGGCGACGGATTGCCGGTGGGCGAGGGCACTACAGCCTGATCGGCACGCCGGAGCAGATAGCCGATGAGTTGCAACGCTGGTTCGAGCAAGGCGCGGCGGATGGCTTCAATGTGCTGGTGCCGCACCTGCCGGGCGGTCTCGAAGATGTCGCGAGACTGCTGGTGCCGGAGCTGCAGCGGCGCGGGCTGTTTCGCACCGAGTATGAAGGCACGACCTTGCGCGAAAACCTGGGCTTGCAACGGCCTGCTTATAGATTTTGATCGTTGCCGTATGCAAGTCCTGATGAGCGCAGAAAGCGGGCTTCTGCCCGCAGGGCGTGGGAGCGACCGGGGAGGTGGTCCGCATTGTTCGCGAAGACGGTATTTCAGACGATGAATTTTCAGTGCTTGTACCGGCCCTTTCGCGAACAATGCGGATCGCCGCCCCGGTCGCTCCCACGGCCTTCGGCCAGAATCAAAGGCAGATTTTTATACAGAATTAAGGGATTACCCATGAAATCATTTACGTTTATCGCCGCCATTCTGGCCTTTAGCGGCCTGTTCGGTACAGCTGCTGCCGACGAGCCCGACACCCTTCGCATCGGCTATCAGAAGGGTTCGATCACGCTGGTGCTGGCTAAGGAACATGGCCTGCTGGAAAAGCGTTTTCCCCAGAAGAAAATCAAATGGGTCGAGTTTCCGGCCGGGCCGCAGATGCTGGAGGCGCTGAACATTGGCAGCCTGGACATCGCCTCCACCGGCGACATTCCGCCGATTTTCGCTCAGGTCGCAGGTGCCGACCTGGTCTACATCGGTGCCGAGCCACCCAAGCCGCAGGTGGAAACCCTGTTGGTGCGCAACGAAAGCCCGGTGCACAGCGTCGCAGAATTGAAAGGCCGCAAGGTCGCTCTGCAGAAAGGCTCCAGCTCGCATAACGTGGTGCTGCGTTTGCTCAACAAAGCAGGCCTGACGTTCAAGGATATTCAGCCAATCTACCTGACCCCTGCCGATGCCCGCGCTGCCTTTGAAAACGGCAGTGTCGATGCCTGGGCGATCTGGGACCCTTACTACTCCATCGCCATGAGCGAAGGCCACACTCGTCTGCTGGCCAACGGCGAGGGGCTTGGATTGTCCGGGCCGTTCTATACCGCACGGCGGGCGTTTGCCGAGGAAAATGCAGCGCTCGTGCAGCAGGTGCTCGACGAACTGACAATTGCCGATGGGCTGTCGCGCTCGCAGCGTGCCGAGAGTATTCAGATACTGGCGCGCAGCATGGGCTTGTCCGAAGCGGTCATGACTCAGTATCTTGACCATCGGCCTGTATCACCTAGCCTGCCGATCACGCCGGAGATCGTACGCGCGCAGCAGGCGACCGCTGATCTGTTTTACGACAACCACTTGATACCCAAGCGGGTCGACATTCAGCAGGTTGTCTGGCAAAAGCCATGATTCCGGCGTTGCGAACAGGCCTCACCTGTTCGCAAACGCAATCAAGACGCCTCGAATATCCCCCAGACAAGAGAGGATTCAATGACCTACATTGCTGCCGAAAATCGTTACGAAGACATGCCTTATCGCCGTACCGGCCGCAGCGGGCTGGTGCTTCCGGCACTGTCTTTGGGCTTGTGGCACAACTTCGGTGACAGCACGCCGATCGACACCCAGCGCGCCATGCTGCGCACGGCGTTCGATCTGGGCATCAATCATTTCGACCTGGCCAACAACTATGGCCCGCCGTACGGCAGCGCCGAGATCAACTTCGGCCGTCTGCTGCGCGAAGACTTCAAGCACTACCGTGATGAATTGATCATCTCCAGCAAGGCCGGCTGGGACATGTGGCCAGGGCCATACGGGCAGGGCGGTGGTTCACGTAAATACGTGCTCGCCAGCCTTGATCAGAGCCTGCAACGCATGGGCCTCGATTACGTCGACATCTTCTATTCCCACCGTTTCGACCCGGACACTCCGCTGGAAGAAACCGCCAGCGCGTTGGCCACCGCGGTTCAGCAGGGCAAGGCGCTGTATATCGGGATCTCGTCGTACTCCGGGGCCAAGACCCGCGAAATAGCCGCGTTGCTCAAAGAGTGGAAAGTGCCGTTGCTGATTCACCAGCCGGCCTACAACCTTCTCAATCGCTGGGTCGAGAAAGACTTGCTCGACGCTACCGAAGAGCTGGGCGCTGGCGTGATCGCGTTTACTGCGTTGGCCCAAGGGCTGCTGTCGGACAAGTACCTGAACGGTGTGCCCAAGGATGCGCGGGTCAATCGTCCGGGGGGCGGATCGCTGCAGGCTTCGCACCTGTCCGAGCAGAACATCGCCCACGTGCGCGCGCTCAACGAAATCGCCCAGCGTCGCGGTCAGAGCCTGGCACAAATGGCCCTGGCCTGGACGTTGCGCGATCCGCGCGTGACCTCAGCGTTGATCGGTGCGAGCCGTCCCGAGCAGATCATTGAAAACGTCGGCGCGCTGAAGAACCTCGCGTTCAGCCCCGAAGAACTGACCGAGATCGACAGCTTTGCGGTGGAAGGCGGGATCAACCTGTGGGAAAAACCTTCTCTGGCTGAGTAAGCACAGCCGTTTCCGGGTAATAACTCAGACCTTGCGTGGGCCGCCATCGGACGTTGAAAAATGCGTCTGGCGGCTCACTCGCCTGCGCGGGCAGCAACGCCGGGTTATTTAGTGGCTTCCACTGGATAACAAAGAAAGAGGTCCTCATGATTTTTTCCTTCTGCCCTCGGCAATGACCAGCGGATCGGCTGAGTATTGCCAAGGAATCTCGTCCAGTGTCCAGAGATGAAACGCTACAGGCGAGGTGAAATCCGGGTCTGGCGGCGCTTTGGTGTGATACTCGGAATAGTGCGTCTGAAAGTCGATGGCGGCTTGCACGAGCAGTGGTTCACTGAAGCGCCTGCCCCAGAACGCCGCCGTAACGGGTAATTGCTTTGGGACGCCGGTCGCGCCATGGCCGATGGGCAGTGTCAGCATGGGCCAGGCCAGCGCGTTGGGCATATCGAAGTACATGCGCTGTACCGGTAGTGTCCTCACCAGTGCGCCTGCCCGCTCGCCGACGTGAGCACCGAGCGGCAGCACCATCATGAAGTCAATCTGATAGTCATTCAGGGCCTTTTCAAAATGCCCCTGCTGTAGACGGCGTCTGTTCTCTGCTTCGAGTCTGATCCCCACTGGAATGAGTGAGGCAACCTGATCGAATAACTCCGGGTATCTTCGTAGCAAATAGTCTCTGTCGTCTTGATTCTCCAACACGTCTGCAAAGTCACGTACGGCCGACCAGTGCCGGGTTTCCAATTGGTTGGCGTAACTGGTCACGGCTTGGGCGTTGACTCTCATCAGAATGCTGCCGTCACTGTCCAGCACGTCATGAATGGGTTCTGGCGAGGAGTAAGGAATGTTTTCAAGAATTTCAGCATCCAGCCAAGGAAAGTCGATGACCCTTGCACCCAGCGTCTCAAGCTGATCCTTGAACCTGATAAACGCTGCGCTGTAGTCCTCGTCGTAACACTGCGCAGGGGGTTGACCGGACGACGACATCCAGTCCGTCTGCGGAATGCCTATGGTCAGCCCTTGCAGAGGAAGAGAACCGGGGGTCGGGGTAATGGAAAGCTGCTCGCCTACCGATGGGGCCGACAGACTTTGCGGGTCGTTTTCTCCATCAGGGCCGGCAATTATGGACAGTATCAGCGACGCATCGCGGATCGAACGGGCCATGGGGCCGACCACGTCCCAGCCGCTTCGCAGGGGCATCACGCCGGCGCCAGACACCAGTCCCAGCGATGGTTTTATTGCGCTGGCGCCATTCGCAGCCGCAGGAATGATAATCGAGCCGGCCGTCTCTTCGCCCAGCGCTGCGGCGCACAGCCGTGCAATCGGGGCGACCCCCGAGCCCTGACTGGACCCGCCCGGCGTACGTATCGGGTCCCACGCGTTCCCGGCAAACTGGCCGACCGTGTGGGTCGAGAGTTCGGAGCAGATGGTATGACCGATAATAAGAGCGCCCTGAGCCCTCAGCCGGGCTACGCATGTCGCATCACGTAATGCCAGGTTGCCGGAAAAGGCCTGAGTGCCGTTTTTGCTTTCAAGGCCCTGAATGGCGAAAGAGTCTTTTATACCGAAGGGAATTCCGCACAACGGAGGCGCCGGGCCGCGTTGATCGTCTGGAGTCGTCAGCCATTGATCGGCGAGTCTTGCCTGCTCCAACAGTGTCGAGAAATCTTCCAGCCGCACAAAAGCGTTGTATTTACCGTTATCGCCGTAGGTTTCTTGCGGGCCGTTGAACCGGGTGATGCGGCTCCAGTATTCGACTAGCACCTGCTCGGCGGTCAGTCTTTGCGGGTTGCCTTCGCGCAGCAGTGCGGCGAGTTCGACGATTTCGTAGTCAACAATCCGCTCGCGTCGTTCAATGCCTGCACCACGCGGCAGTGCCGCAAGCAAACGTAAATTGTTGGCGTGCTGCCGGGCGTCAGGTTCGCCGAGTAATGCACTTTCCATATTGATCAGCTCCTTATGACTCCTTGAGTGGAGTCAAAAGAAGCTAATCATTAACGGGCGTTGCGGGTAACTGTCAGAAATGGCAGTGAACGTCTTGAGGACGGCTCAGCCTTCGTCAGCCTCGTCGTCATCCCCGCCATCGATCTTCATGCCCAGTTCCTTGATCTTGCGGGTCAGGGTGTTGCGGCCCCAGCCCAGCAGCACGGCGGCATCGCGGCGGCGGCCAGCGGTGTGCTTGAGGGCGGTTTCGATCATGATCCGCTCGAAGGTCGGCACGGCGCTGTCCAGCAGGCTGGACTGACCGCGAGACAAGGCCTGATCGGCCCACTGGCGCAGCGCCTGTTCCCAGTTGGTGACCGGCGCGGCGTCCTGTGGCAGGCTCAGCAGCTCCGGCGGCAGGTCGCTGATGTGCACTTCACGACCCGACGCCATGACCGTGATCCAGCGGCAGGTGTTTTCCAGCTGACGCACGTTGCCAGGCCACGGCAGATGCTTGAGGTACTCCTCGGTCTCGGCCTTGAGCAACTTGGGCTCGACCGCCAGTTCCTGAGCCGCGCGGCTGAGGAAGTGCTTGGCCAGGGTCGGGATGTCTTCGCGACGGTCTGACATGCGCGGAATGTGGATGCGGATCACGTTCAGGCGGTGAAACAAGTCCTCGCGGAACTTGCCGGCCTGCACCAGGGTTTCCAGATTCTGGTGGGTGGCAGCAATGATGCGCACATCGACCTTGACCGGCGTGTGACCGCCGACCCGGTAGAATTCGCCATCCGCCAGGACACGCAACAGACGGGTCTGGGTGTCGGCGGGCATGTCACCGATTTCATCGAGAAACAGCGTGCCGCCGTCGGCCTGTTCGAAGCGCCCACGACGCAGGTTGGCCGCGCCGGTGAAGGCGCCTTTTTCATGCCCGAACAGCTCGGACTCCATCAGGTCCTTGGGAATCGCCGCCATGTTCAGCGCAATGAACGGCGAGGCCGAACGCGGGCTGTGGCGATGCAGTGCGTGAGCGACCAGTTCCTTGCCGGTACCCGACTCACCGTTGATCAACACCGTGATGTTGGAGTGACTCAGACGGCCGATGGCGCGAAACACTTCCTGCATCGCTGGCGCTTCGCCAATGATTTCAGGGGTGCGGGTCAGCGTCGGTGCAACGTCCAGGCCCTGTTGTTCCTGAGCGTGCTGATTGGCGCGCTTGACCAGCGACACGGCTTCATCGACGTCGAACGGCTTTGGCAGGTACTCGAACGCGCCGCCCTGATAGGACGCCACGGCGCTGTCCAGGTCCGAGTGGGCGGTCATGATGATCACCGGCAGACGCGGATGCTGCTCGCGAATCCGCGCCAGCAGGTCCAGACCGCTGGCACCCGGCATGCGGATGTCGGAAATGATCACGTCCGGTTGCTGACGGGCCAGACGGCTCATCACCCCGTCGGCGCTGTCGAAGCTTTGCGTGGTCATGCCTTCCTGTTGCAAGGCTTTTTCCAGTACCCAGCGGATAGAACGATCGTCGTCTACGATCCAGACAGTTTCACTACGGCTCATGTCGAAGCTGCTCCTTGTTCCAGCGGCAGGAAGATCGAGAACGTGGTGTGGCCGGGATGGCTGTCACACTCGATCAGACCCTGGTGCTGGCTGATGATGTTCTGGGTAATGGCAAGACCTAATCCCGTACCGTCCGGGCGGCCACTGACCATGGGGTAGAAAATGGTTTCCTGAAGCTCGGCCGGAATACCGGGGCCGTTGTCGATGATTTCGATCTTGCTCACCAGTCGATGGCGAACGTGGCCGATGGTGAACTGGCGCATGGCGCGGGTACGCAGGGTGATCCGGCCAAGGCGCAATTCGTTCTGGCCGCTGATGGCCTGCATGGCGTTGCGCACGATATTGAGCACGGCCTGGATCATTTGCTCGCGGTCGATCAACACGTCGGGAATGCTCGGGTCGTAGTCGCGCACCAAGGTGATGCAGCCCTGGCTTTCGGCCTCGACCAGGCTGCACACGCGCTCGAGCACTTCGTGCACGTTGGTCATCGCCAGCGATGGCAGCTTGTTGGAGCCGAGCATGCGGTCGACCAGATTACGCAGGCGGTCGGCCTCTTCGATGATGACGTTGGTGTAGTCCTTGAGACTTTCTTCAGGCAGCTCGCGGGCCAGCAGTTGTGCGGCCCCGCGAATGCCGCCCAGCGGATTCTTGATTTCGTGAGCCAGGCCACGCACCAGCATTTTGGTGGTTTCCTGCTTGGACAGCTGGGCCTCTTCCTTGGTAATGCGCAACAACCGGTCACGCGGGTGTACTTCAAGCAACAGCAGGGTATCGCCCTTGCTGAGGATAGGCGTCACCGCATAGTCGACAGTCAGGGTCTGACCGGTCAGTGCGGTGAGCATCGCTTCGCGCTTGGTAAAAGGATGAGCCTGTTCGACTGCCTGACGCAGCGAACTCAATGCTTCGGCCGACTCGGTGAACAGCTCGCTGATGAATTGCCCATGGCTGCGCTGCCCGCTGATGGCCAGCAGCATTTCCGCCGCCGGGTTCATGTACTCAAGTCGCAGGTCAGCGTTGAGCAGAATGGTGGCAGTGGTCAGGTTATCCAGTAACAGTCTGTGCAGCGCATCGCTGATAGTCATGAATCGTGTTGACCTCTTTTGGCACATTGCAGTCGCGCAATGCGGGTGCTGGTTGGTCTGCACCAGCAGGAGCAAGGCCACCAATACGGTGCTATGTCAGTGAAGTTGCAAAAAACAAACCAAGGCTCCGAAAAGAAGCGCTTTATCTGCAAAATCGGGCCGTTTTTGTAAAGAGTGCCCGCATACGGCGCTACCCGGCCAGGCTTCCTGAACCAGATTGGGCTGTATTGTTGCGCAGGCAGACATTGAGCGCACCAAAAAGGTGCTGACGATTTGGCGAGGTCAGAAGAAGGGCAGGATGCTGCTTTTTGGTTCGGGCTTGTCCTTGAGCGGACACTCCGGCCGCACACCGTAGTCATCCTCCTTGCAGGGATGAGTCGCGCGCTTTTGCGCCAGGGAAATGCGCTGTACGTGAAACGGCTGGTTCGGGGTTTTTTCCAGAACACGGCCGAGCTCGTCGAAAATTTCTACCGACAGTTGATGCGTGCCGCGATCCACATTGCTCAACGGAAACACCGGACTGCGGCCGGCCTGGCCCACGGCAACGCCATCCAGCAGCAGCCGGTAGCTGTGCCCCGCCTGTAACACCGGTTCGCTGGTGACGGTAACGATCAGGTCGCCACTGGGATTGACCAGGGTGGCGTCCGGTTCGGGCACCAGAATTCTCAGCAACTGGTAATGAAACATCGGTTGTACTGCCGGTTTGGCAGGGTGGGCCTTCAAGGTGCGGGTCGGCGGTGTGCCGGTCATGTTGTTGCTGGGCGCGATGTCGACGCGAGTAGCGTTCTTGCGCGGCTGGTCGGTAAACACCCGATTACCCTGCGCGTCGATATAGGTGTAGACGTCGGCCACTGCGGGCAGCGTCAAGAGCAGCAACAGGCAGCTCAGCAGACGGCGCATCGTGTGTCTGCTCATGGCTTGCCGAGGTGTACGCGCTGTACGGTCAGGGTGATGGTTTCACTCTGCTGAATGATCCGCTCGCCGTCTTTCACGACTACCGCGAAACTGTGTTCACCGCGATCTACGTTGACCACCTGAAAGCGCGGCAGGTTGGAGGGCTGCCCGTACAGGTTGCCGTCCAGCAGCAGTTGCAGGCTGTGAGTCGGTTGCAGGCGTGGCTGGATCTTCACACCGATGATGAACGTGCCATTGTTGGCGCGTAACGCTTCGTCGCTGGGCAGGTCTTTCAGTTCCAGCACGTCGTAGGTCGTTTGTGGCTGCGATTGTGGCGCCGCAGGGGTCGGCTGCGGCGCACTGTTGACGACCGGTCGGGAAGGTGTCTGCGTTTCGATGCTGTTGAGTGGCGGCAACTCGACCACTTCGGTCTTGGCCCCGTTGGGCGGCTGGTTGCTGAACGCGGTGTTACCGTTCGCATCGGTGTACTTATAGATCTGCGCCAGCGCGGGCAGGCTGATCAACATCAGCAGGCAAATCAGACTTTGACGCATGAGACTCTCGACAGCGGGGCAAGATTGGCCGTCAGCATAGAACACATCGCCCTATGCTGCGCTATCCGCCTGATGTGTCAGAGTTTCGCAGGGCAAAGGTCGGCTGTGGCCAGTACCAGCGCCTGATCGTGAATCGGGTCGGTCTGATAACGCTTCAGCGCCGCATCCAGTTGTATCTGGCAGGTTTCCGCCTTGCGCAGTGGCTGGAAGTCCGCGTAGGCCTGGAGCAACTGGGTTTGCAGGCGATCCAGCTTCGGACGTATGTCATCGACCAGGCTGAGCCTGACCGTGTCGGGCGCCTTACCTGCCGCGTGCCACTGGGCGAGCAGGGCGTTCTGCACCTGTTTATTGGCTTCGATCTGGGCGCGGAACAGGCGTTGAACGTCATCGGGGTTGAGCTTGAACTCGGCAGCACGGGCTTGGGCGGCACTGATCACTTGCAGCTCGCGCGGCGGGTCCTCGACGGCCTTGCCGCTGTCCCACTTGCTCAGGGCAACTTGATCGGCGATGGTCAGGCGCTCGCTGATCGCTTGCAGCAGAGGTTCAAGTGCAGAAGGCTTCTGCTCGGCAGTGAAGGCGAAACAGGTAGACATGAACGTCATCGTCAGCAGGGAAGTGGCCAGAATAAGGCGCATGGCAGTTCCATCTCGGTTCGGTTGGGAGGTGCAGATTTAACTCCAGGCGACCGGGCAGAGCCAGTGTTGCAGGGTGAACAAAAGTTCACGCGGTAAAATCCGGGCAAAAAAAAGACCTCCCGAAGGAGGTCTCCTGTAACGCCAACAATGCTGGCGTTGCTGGATCAGCAGCTGTAGTACAGCTCGTATTCCAGTGGGTGTACGAAGGTGCGAACCTTGATTTCTTCTTCGCTTTTCAACTCGATGTAGGCATCGATGAAGTCGTCGCTGAAGACGCCGCCCTTGGTCAGGAACGCGCGGCCCTTGTCCAGTTCTTCCAGGGCTTCTTTCAGGCTGCCGCAAACTTGTGGGATCTCTTTGGCCTCTTCAGGCGGCAGGTCATACAGGTTTTTGTCAGCTGCGTCGCCAGGGTGGATCTTGTTCTGGATGCCGTCCAGGCCAGCCATCAACAGAGCCGCGAATGCCAGGTACGGGTTGGCTGCCGGATCCGGGAAGCGTGCTTCGATACGACGGCCGCGTGGGCTGTTGACGTAAGGAATACGGATCGATGCGGAGCGGTTACGCGCCGAGTAGGCCAGCATGACCGGAGCTTCGAAACCTGGGACCAGACGCTTGTAGGAGTTGGTCGACGGGTTGGTGAAGCCGTTCAGAGCCTTGCCGTGCTTGATGATGCCGCCGATGAAGTACAGGGCGGTATCGGACAGACCGGCATAGCCTTCGCCTGCGAAGGTGTTCTTGCCATCCTTGGAGATGGACATGTGTACGTGCATACCCGAGCCGTTGTCACCGTACAGTGGCTTGGGCATGAAAGTAGCGGTACGGCCGTAAGCGTCGGCAACGTTGTGTACGCAGTACTTGAGGGTCTGAACTTCGTCAGCCTTCTTGACCAGCGTGTTGAATTTCACGCCGATTTCGTTCTGGCCGGCAGTCGCCACTTCGTGGTGGTGAACTTCAACGGTCTGGCCCATTTCTTCCAGAGCGTTGCACATTGCGGTACGGATTTCGTGGTCGTGGTCGACCGGTGGCAGCGGGAAGTAACCACCTTTGACGCCCGGACGGTGGCCTTTGTTGCCGCCATCGACGTCGCCGTCGGTCATCCAGGAAGCCTGTTCGGAGAAGATCTTGAACATGGAACCGGAGATGTCGGACTTGAACTTCACTTCGTCGAAGATGAAGAACTCTGGCTCCGGACCTACGAATACGGTGTCGCCGATACCGGTCGACTTCAGGTATTCCTCGGCACGGTGGGCAATGGCGCGCGGGTCGCGGTCGTAGCCTTGCATGGTCGAAGGTTCGATCACGTCGCACACCAGAACCAGGGTCGGCTCTTCGGTGAACGGGTCGAGCAGGGCGGTTTCGTCATCCGGCAGAAGAATCATGTCGGACGCTTCGATGCCTTTCCAGCCGGCGATGGAGGAACCGTCGAACATTTTGCCGACTTCGAAGAAATCGTCTTCCAGTGCATCGCGCGCAGGCATGGTGACGTGCTGCTGCTTGCCCTTGGTGTCTGTGAAGCGCAGATCAATCCATTTAACGTCATGATCTTTGATGAGTTGAACCGACTTCGACATGGTGTCCTCCGGGTGGCTAGAGACCGACTTGATAGAGTTGTGGTCCCTTGAATTTGGGTGATGCCGGCGCAGATACTCTGCCAAGGCAACCTGCCTCACAAGGGAGCAATTTGCATGCCAGTGCCCCGTGTTGGGTTTTTTGCCTCAAACGCAGGTTTTCAGGGGGCGAAAACGCACCACACGGGAAAAATGCGCACCTTTATGGCGCTGCAATTTGGTGCGCCGACTCTTTTTGGTGCGTCGCTGATTGCGTGTACGATAACTGGTTAAACCTTGAGCAATTTCCGCTATAATCCGCGCCCCCCTTTTTTGGTCGGCACCTCACGCTCCGTTTCCATGAAACTAATCGTTAAAGTTTTCCCAGAAATCACCATTAAAAGCCCGCCGGTGCGCAAGAAATTCATCCGGCAACTGGGCAAGAACATTCGTACCGTGCTCCGTGAACTGGACGCGGACATTGTCGTGGGTGGCGTATGGGACAACCTTGAGGTCGAAACCCGGCTGACCGACCCCAAAGTGCTGCAGGGCATCAGGGAACGGCTGAGCTGCATGCCGGGCATCGCCAACTTTCTGCAGGTCGCCGAGTACCCGCTGGGCGATCTGGATGACGTGGTTGCCAAGTGCAAACTGCACTACGCCGATCTGTTGCCTGGCAAGATGTTTTCAGTGCGTTGCAAGCGCGCCGGCCGACACGACTTCAGCTCCATGGACGTCGAGAAATACGTCGGCAGCAAGCTGCGCATGCAGTGCGGCGCCGCCGGAATCGAGCTGAAAAAGCCCGATCTGGTCGTGCGCATGGAAATTCGCGACCAACGGTTGTTTGTGGTTCATGACCAACATCAGGGCATGGGCGGTTACCCGCTGGGCGCGCTGGAGCAGACCCTGGTATTGATGTCCGGCGGGTTCGATTCGACCGTTGCGGCCTACCAGATCATGCGCCGCGGCCTGATGGCGCACTTCTGCTTCTTCAATCTGGGCGGACGAGCCCATGAGCTGGGCGTGATGGAAGTCGCGCACTTCATCTGGAAGAAGTACGGCAGTTCACAGCGCGTGCTGTTCGTCAGCGTACCGTTCGAGGAAGTTCTCGGAGAAATTCTGCAGAAAGTCGATAACAGTCATATGGGTGTAGTTTTGAAGCGTATGATGTTACGCGCTGCATCCGCCGTGGCTGATCGTCTTGAAATCGATGTGCTGGTCACCGGCGAAGCGATTTCACAGGTTGCCAGCCAGACGCTGCCCAACCTGTCGCTGATTGACGCGGCGACCGACAAGCTGGTCCTGCGGCCGCTGGTTGCCACCCATAAGCAGGACATCGTGGACCTGGCGACTGAAATCGGCACCGCTGATTTTGCCCGGCACATGCCTGAGTATTGCGGGGTGATTTCGGTCAACCCCAAGACCAACGCCAAGCGAAATCGCGTTGAGTACGAAGAAAAACAGTTCGACATGGCGATTCTCGAGCAGGCGCTCGAACGCGCGAAGCTGGTTTCGATTGATCGGGTCATCGACGATCTGAGCCGCAATGTCGATATAGAAGAAGTCAGCCAGGCGCTGGCCGGTCAGGTGATCCTCGACATCCGTCACCCGGATGCCCAGGAAGACCAGCCGCTGCAAGTCCCTGGCGTGGAGATACAGACGTTGCCGTTCTACGCATTGAACAGCCGTTTCAAGGCACTGGATGACACGCGCCAGTACCTGCTGTATTGCGACAAAGGCGTCATGAGTCGCCTGCATGCCCACCATTTGCTCAGTGAGGGACATGCCAATGTGCGCGTATATCGACCGAGCTAAGTGCCCGGGGCTGTTTGCCTGTGGCTTGCGTCACCGGCCCCCCGACACCTGTCGTCATGCCGTTACGGCTTTTGCCGACTCAAAATAGTAATCGCTGTCCTTAACCAGTCAGCAGACCGAATCCTCTGATCGAGATACACAAGTGATCGAAAATCTACGTAACATCGCCATCATTGCTCACGTTGACCATGGTAAGACCACCCTGGTAGACAAACTCCTGCGTCAATCCGGCACTCTGGAGCGCGGCGAGCTCAACGATGAGCGCGTGATGGACTCCAACGACCAGGAAAAAGAGCGCGGTATTACCATTCTCGCGAAGAACACCGCGATCAACTGGAATGGCTACCACATCAACATCGTGGACACCCCGGGCCACGCCGACTTCGGTGGTGAAGTAGAGCGCGTGATGTCGATGGTCGACTCCGTACTGCTGCTGGTCGATGCCCAGGACGGCCCTATGCCGCAAACCCGTTTCGTGACCAAGAAGGCTTTCGAAGCCGGCCTGCGTCCGATCGTGGTCATCAACAAGGTTGACCGTCCAGGCGCACGTCCGGACTGGGTTCTGGACCAGATCTTCGACCTGTTCGACAACCTGGGTGCCACCGAAGAACAGCTGGACTTCAAAGTCGTCTACGCCTCGGCCCTGAACGGCATTGCCGGTCTGGAACACACCGACATGGCTGAAGACATGACCCCGCTGTACCAGGCGATTGTCGATCACGTCCCTGCGCCAAAAGTTGACCGTGACGGTCCGTTCCAGATGCAGATTTCCGCACTGGACTACAACAGCTTCCTGGGCGTCATCGGTGTTGGCCGTATCGCTCGTGGTCGCGTCAAGCCGAACACCCCGGTGGTTGCCATCGACGTCAACGGCAAGAAGCGTAACGGCCGTATCCTGAAACTGATGGGTCACCACGGTCTGCACCGCATCGACGTTGAAGAAGCAGCTGCCGGCGACATCGTCTGCATCAGCGGCTTCGACCAGCTGTTCATCTCCGACACCCTGTGCGACCCACTGAACGTCGAAGCGATGAAGCCGCTGACCGTTGACGAACCTACCGTTTCGATGACCTTCCAGGTTAACGATTCGCCGTTCTGCGGTAAGGAAGGCAAGTTCGTCACCAGCCGTAACATCAAGGAGCGTCTGGACAAGGAACTGCTCTACAACGTTGCTCTGCGCGTTGAAGAAGGCGACACCGCCGACAAGTTCAAGGTCTCCGGCCGTGGTGAGCTGCACCTCTCGGTACTGATCGAAACCATGCGTCGCGAAGGCTTCGAAATGGGTGTTGGTCGTCCTGAAGTGATCATCCGCATGGTTGACGGCGTCAAGCACGAACCGTACGAAAACGTCACCATCGACCTGCCTGAAGAAGCGCAGGGCGCGATCATGGAGCAAATGGGTAACCGTAAAGGCGACCTGACCAACATGGTTCCGGATGGCAAGGGCCGTGTACGCCTCGAGTACAACATCCCGGCACGTGGCCTGATCGGTTTCCGTAACGAGTTCCTGACCCTGACTTCCGGCGCAGGCATCCTGACCAGCATCTTCGACCGTTACGACGTGATGAAGTCTGGCGACATGTCCGGCCGTCAGAACGGCGTTCTGGTTTCGGTTGCTACCGGCAAGGCGCTGACCTACTCCCTGGAAACACTGCAAGCCCGTGGCAAGCTGTTCCTGGGTCATGGCGAAGACGTGTACGAAGGTCAGATCGTCGGCATCAACAGCCGCGACAACGACCTGGGTGTAAACCCAACCAAAGGCAAGAAGCTCGACAACATGCGTGCTTCTGGTAAAGACGAAACCATCGCTCTGGTTCCGCCAATCCGTTTCACTCTGGAACAAGCGCTGGAATTCGTACAAGAAGACGAACTCTGCGAAGTGACTCCAAAGTCGATCCGCCTGCGTAAGAAAATCCTTGGCGAAAGCGAGCGTACTCGTGCTGCCAAGAAGTCGGGCAACTGAGTAATCGGTTAGTCGGCTAGACACAAAAAACCCGGTCGCGAGACCGGGTTTTTTTATGCCCGCTATTTGTGGCCTATGGCACAGCTCGCCTGGTTTAAGTTACTTCGGACGGCCGCCCACTGGCGCCAGCAGCAACTCGATACGCTGCTTGCGAATCCCGTCGGCAGCCGCTTCGGCCAGGGCCGCGTCGGTGATGATGGTATCGAACTGCTCGAGCCCGGCGACCTTGTACATGCCGAAGGTGCCGTATTTGGAACTGGTGGCGATCAGCACGGTTTGCGAGGCGGACTGCATGGCAGCCTGCTTGACCTCGACCTTCAGCGCCGACGGTGTGGTGGTGCCGCGTTGCAGGTCCCACGAGCTGGTGGACATGAAGGCCACATCGGTCGCCAGCTGGCGCAAGGTTGCCGCTGCCAGGCCGCCAACGCTGGAGCGGTTCGGATGATCGAGCAGCCCACCGGTGTGAATCACATCCACATGCGCAGCATCGGCCAACGCATTGACCACGCCGAAATCATTGGTGACCACGGTCATGCCCGACAGCGCGATGATGTGCGGGACGATTTCGAGTGTGCTGGTGCCTGCGTCCAGATAGATCGTCATGTCCGGGTGCAACAACCCCGCTGCGAGCCGCGCCATGCCCTGCTTGTGCGGCAACTCCACCACCGCCTTGGACTGGTGGCTGGGTTCGCTGTGGACCTGGCTGGCGATGCGCACGCCTCCGGTGACCGAGTAGGCACGACCTTCCTGCTCCAGCAGGGCGATGTCGCGGCGGATGGTCATGTGCGAGCAATCGAACATCTCCATCAACTGATGCACGCTGAGCACCTGATGCTTGCGTAACTGACGCAGCATAAGCTCCCGGCGCTGATCAGGGATCATAGGTGTACCGCCGGAAATGGCGATCTCCTCTTCAGTGGACATTCGTACTCCTGTACATCAATGAGCCGCCTCAGGCAGCAGACGGTCCGCGCATCTTAGCCAATCGCTTCGGCAATGGAAGCAGTTGCAGGCTTTTTTGCGCGGTGCGGCTCATCTTTACCGCCGTCGCACGTCAACTCATCCAGTTGCCACCGTCGACGTTATAGGTCTGGGCGACCACGTATTCGCTGTCCGCTGAAGCCAGAAAAATGGCCATGCCGGTCAAATCGTCCGCTGTGCCCATGCGCCCGAAAGGCACTTGTTCGCCCACCAGCTTTTTCTTCTCGCCCAACGGCCGGTTTTCGTGGCGGGCGAACAGCGCATCGACGCCGTCCCAGTGTTCGCCATCGACCACACCCGGCGCGATGGCGTTGACATTGATGCCGTGCCTGATGAGGTCCAGCCCGGCCGATTGGGTCAGGCTGATTACCGCAGCCTTGGTCGCGCAATACACCGCCACCAGCGCCTCGCCCCGGCGCCCGGCCTGGCTGGCCATATTGATGATCCTGCCGCCGTGCCCCTGGGCAATCATTTGCTTCGCCGCAGCCTGCAAGGTGAACAGCGTGCCGCCGACATTGATCGAAAACAGCCGCTCGTAGCTGTCGCGGGTGATGTCGACGATTGGTGCCAGGTCGAACAGCGCGGCGTTGTTGATCAGGATATCCAGCTTGCCGGCCTGAGCGACCACCGCGGCGATGGCCTGATCGATGGACGACTGATCCGTGACGTCCATCCGCACCGCATAAGCGTTGGGTCCCAGTTCTGTCGCTGTTGCCTGTGCGCGTTGCAGGTCGATATCGGCAATCGCCACACGTGCGCCTTCGTGAATGTACGCCTGCGCAAACGCCCGGCCGATGCCTCGCGCCGACCCGGTGATCAGTGCGCTTTTACCTTCAAGTCGTTTCATGGGTTCATCGTCCGTTCAATACAGTTGAGGGCTGGCGGTCTACTTCGGGTAGCCGGCACGTTTCATCTCGCGTTCGGTCACCGCCTGCGCGGCTGTGAGCGCCTGTTCAGTGGTGGTTTGCCCGGTCACCGCAGCAGAGAACAACTTGCCGACCGAGGTGCCGATGGCCTGAAACTCCGGAATGGTCACGTACTGGATACCAACATAGGGCACGGGTTTGGCCGACGGGTGCGCCGGGTCGGCGTGTTGCATCATCTGCAGCGTGACCTTGGCGAACGGCGCAGCTTTCAGGTAAGCCTCGCTGTAGGTGGAGGTGCGGGTGCCAGGCGGTACGTTGCTGATGCCGTCTGTCTCGGCGACCAGCTGGATATACGCCTTGGACGTTGCCCAGGTGATGAACGCCTTGGCTGCATCCTTGTGTTTCGAGGTAGTCGGTATCGCCAGCGACCAGGCGTAAAGCCATGACGAGCCCTTGTCGGTCACTTCAACCGGCGCAGGTGCAAAGCCGACGCTGTCGACAACCTTGCTCTGCGCCTTGTCGGTGGTGAACGAGCCGGCCACGCTGGCATCCACCCACACCGCGCATTTGCCGCTGTTGAACAGCGCGAGGGTTTCGTTGAAACCGTTGCTCGACACGCCCGGCGGGCCATAGTTTTTCAGGGTGTTGACGTAGAAATTCGCAGCCTTGCTCCATTCCGGGCTGGTCAATTGCGGTTTCCATTGCTCATCGAACCAGCGCGCGCCGAATGCATTGGCCATGGTGCTGAGCAAAGCGATGTTTTCACCCCAACCGGCCTTGCCGCGCAGGCACATGCCGTAAACGCCCTTGTCCGGCTGATGCAGCTTCGCGGCGAATTCGCCCAGCTGCGTCCAGGTCGGGTGTTCGGGCATGCTCAAGCCAGCCTGCTTGAACAAATCGGTGCGGTAATAAGTGATGGTGCTTTCGCCGTAAAAGGGCAGGGCATAGAGCGTGTCCTTGACTGACAAGCCTTGGCGCACGGAGGGAAAGATATCCTCCAGATCGTAGTCCGGCGCAAGATCGGTGACTGGCTCCAGCCACTGTTTGGCACCCCATAGCGGGGTCTCGTAGGTGCCGATGGTCAACACGTCGAACTGGCCACCCTGCGTGGCGATATCGGTGGTCAGGCGCTGGCGCAGGACGTTTTCTTCGAGCACTACCCAGTTGAGTTTGATGTCGGGATGCTGCTGCTCAAAGGTTTTCGACAGGCGCTGCATGCGGATCATGTCGCCGTTGTTCACCGTGGCGATGGTCACGGTTTCGGCGGCCTGGACAGTCAGGTTGAAAAGGGCGGCGGACACGCCTGCGGACAGGAAAAGCGTTTTCCGAATGTTCATCGTAGTGCTCTCCACCCCGCGCCTTGTCTGGCGGGAGTCATTGTTTTTGTTGTTGGCCACGGTTGAGTCACCCTGGTGGACAGCTCGATTACAGCAGCCCTCAAGGGGCTGAACAAACGCAGCGCGGATCATCGACTGATACTTTTTTAACCGAGCGCGCTCCGGCGGTCCGAAAGCAAAAAAGTATCAGTGCCGGTTTGATCGCGGGCTAGCCTTGGCTAGGCGCGAGGGCGTATGTTCAAGCGTCCACAGCGCATTCATAACGATAAAAAGGGGCATCCCGTGCCTGACAGCCGAGCCGCCTTGCTCGAGCAGCGCCCTGCCGAGCTTGAGGTTATCCTCCCGCAGCCCGACCACTGCTTTCGCTGGTACGAGCACGACTATCCCTACGCACTGGCGCGCTGGAACCATCATCCGGAATTCGAAATTCATCTGATCCGCCAGGGCAGCGGCAAGCTGGTGGCCGGTGATTACATCGGTGAGTTCGCAGCAGGGCATGTGGCCCTGATCGGTCCGGATCTGCCGCATGACTGGATTGGCGATCTGGCCCCCGGTGAGCATCTGCCCGGGCGGGACGTGGTGCTGCAGTTCGACGGTGCAGCGTTGCTCGCCTTGCGCGGCACGCTGCCGGAAATGGGTGACTTGCAGCGGCTGTTCGAGCAGGCGCGACGCGGCCTGGAGTTCACCGGTGCGACAGCGGTGCAGGCTGCACGCTTGCTTGAAGAGATTGGCCCGGCTCAGGGGCTGGAGCGGCTGATTCTGTTCCTGCAACTGGTCAACACGCTGATGAAAGCGCCTGCGCAGGAGGTTCGCCTGCTGGCCAGCACCTGGTATGCACCGACCCTGGATGCGCGCAGTTCCGAACGGATCAACAAGGCGTTCGACTATCTGCTGACCGAATTGACCAGCGATATTCGCCTGTCCGTCATCGCGCAGCGACTGGACATGAGCGATCCGGGGTTTTCACGCTTCTTCAAGCGCACCACGGGCCATTGTTTTATCGATCTGATGCGCAAACTGCGGGTCCAGCGGGCCTGCCGGTTGCTGCTGCACAGCGAGATGTCGGTGTCGGACATCTGCTTTGAAGTCGGCTATGCCAACCTGTCCAACTTCAACCGGCACTTCCGTGTGGAGATGCAGCAGACGCCCAGTGAATACCGGCGCGCCGCCGCATCGGTCTGATCAATGCTCTGCCGGCTCTTTCGCCTGCGGGGCGCGGGTAACGGCATTCACCAGCTTGCCGATGGTCAGGCCCTGCAGAAGGATCGACAGCAACACCACGATGTAGGTGATGCTAAGCAGCAGATCGCGTTCCGGCCCGGTCGGCAGGGCCAGCGCCAGCGCAACCGAGACACCGCCGCGCAAGCCGCCCCAGGTGAGGATGCGGATCGTGCCGTGCGGCACCTTGCGCCAGCGACGCAACAACAGGATGGCCGGGGCGACGGTGACGAAGCGCGACAGCAGAATCGCCACGGCCAGCAGGCTGGCCGCAATCAGGTGCTGCCACGAGAACGGCAACAGCAACAGCTCCATGCCGATCAGCGCAAACAGCAGCGCGTTGAGCATGTCATCCAGCAACTCCCAGAAACCGTCCATGTAGCGACGGGTCATGTCGTTCATCGCTAGATTGCGTCCCAGGTTGCCAATGATCAGGCCGGCCACGACCATCGCGATAGGACCGGACACATGCAGTTCAGACGCCATCGCCGAGCCGCCGATCACCAGTGCCAGCGTGAGCATGACCTCGATCTGGTACTGCTCGATGCTCTTGATCATCAGGTACACGGCGTAACCGATCAGGCCGCCGAACAGCACACCGCCCACCGCTTCGTGGACGAACAGCAGAGCGGTTTCGCCAACCGTCGGCGTCTCGCCCAGCTGTGCGATACCCAGCAGAACGGTGAACACCACCACCGCGGTGCCGTCGTTGAACAAGCTTTCGCCGACGATCGTGGTCTTCAGCGGTTTCGAGGCGTTGGCCGTACGCAACACACCGAGCACCGCAATCGGATCGGTAGGCGAGATCAGTGCACCAAACAGCAGGCAGTACAACGGGCTTACGTTCCAGCCGAACAGGGCGAAAATCCAGTAAGCCAGTGCGCCGATCACGGTGGTTGCAATCAGCACGCCGAAGGTCGCCAACAGGCCGATGGGCCAACGGTAGCTTCTCAAGTCGCCCAGGTTGACGTGCAGCGCCCCGGCGAACAGCAGGAAGGACAGCATCCAGTTCATCAGCAGGTCGCCGAAGTCGATCTGGCCGATCAATTGCTGAACGCGATCCTCCAGGCCGGGATAGCCCAGAAAGCTCAGCCCTTGCAGAAGCAACGAAAACATCAGCGCGGTGACCATCACGCCGATGGTGGGCGGCAGGCCGATGAAACGGTAGTTCACGTAGGTCAGCAGCGCAGTGAGGCAGATAAAACCAGCAGCGAGTTCAAGCATCGGTCATTCCCGAATCCGTAAGTGCAGTGTCTCGATCACCGTAACCGAGCCTGTGTTTGATGGACCGGATCTACGTCCAGACACATCTCGACACGCCACAGTGGGGTTTGCGTTGACCACGCAGAGGCGGTGATGTTGCAAAAAAGGCGGGAATCACCAAACGAAGCTGGATTTGAGATGGGGGAGGGAGGGCATTGCAGACGCAAAAAAGTCAGCCCGAATGACGGTCCGGGCTGACGGGGGATGTAACGCTGAGTGGCCTTCCTGGCAGGTTCAGAATCATTGGCTGTTTCTGCACCCGCTGAGGACTTGGTACTGAACGGTGTTCAGCTTGCCCTTGGAGTCTTCGTAGGTCATCAGTTTTGGCATCACGCTACAGGTTTGCAGATCCGGGGACTTGCGGACCAGCTTGGCAACGTCCAGCTTCATGCCGTAGGTGTACTCCTTGATCTCCGGCATCGGCTTGTTATGGAGGGCGGCATACTTCTGCACGCTGGCCTGGTGCTCCTTGATCACTGTGGTGGCTTTGACCTCATCAGAGGTGTAGGCGAAAGCACTGATGGGCGAAAGGATGACCAGGGCAAGTAACAACGATTTGGCTGTGCGCATTTTCTTTTGTCTCCGTTTGAATGTGGCTTAACCCTAACCAATGCGCACTAACCGGAAGGTTGCTGAAACATTACAAATCGGTCATCTCGAAGATGTCAGCTTCCTAACAGTATTGTCATTGTTCGCTCACCTTCCTGTTAGCTCCCCCTCCGTAAGCTTGTTTCATCCCTGACGAGCGCCGAGCGCTGCGCAGGTCCGACATTCAACCGAGAAAGGTAATGATGATGAAACTGGTCAAATCGATGGTCTTCGCCGTAGCTGCCTTGTCCGCCACTGCAGCCTTTGCCGACGACGGTAACGAGTACGCAAGCCCCGCTGCCGACAAGATGCGCCTGGCGCAAGAGATGCGTTTCAAGGAACAGAACAGCAGCAAAGCCGAGCGGTACGTCAATGCCGACGAGAAAGCCGAGGCTGAGCGGTCGACCAAGTCCGAAGGCTGATGCCTTGGCTGCCCGACCCGCTGCACCCCCATTCGCCCTTTGTAGCAGCTCCCTGCTCCTTTGGTCGGGGCGAATCTTTAAGCGTCCTTCGGGGCGCTTTTTTTATTCCCGGCAAAAACGTCGGCGATAAGCGTTTTTCATGCATCTGCCCGAAGGGCGTAGGAGCGAACTTGTTCGCGAAGAGGCCGGCATGCTCGCTGCAAATGCACCATCTTCGCTAACCAGCGAAACGTCGCCCGGCCTGCTCCTACGGCCTTCGGCGAGAATAAAAACAGACGTATCCGTTCAATGCCTGTTTCACCGTATTGAACTAACGCAGGCGGTACTTCACTTCCTTTCATATTTGTAATCCCGCCGTCACCTCGACGTTATCTTCGCCACTTCAAGATGGTGCCCCGCTGGCAGCTCTCGTACCTATAAAAAGAGCCAGGTCGACACGTTTAAAACAATCTGCCGATCCATCGGAGCACATATGACCCAACTCAGAACATTGTCCCTTGCCCTGTGCTCGACACTGGCAGGTGTAACGCCGATTACCGCACTCGCCGAAGAACAGAAAGAAGGCTTCATCGAAGGCAGCACGCTGACTGTACTCAACCGTAACTTCTACATGAACCGCGACCATCGCAATGGCGAGTCCAGCCCAACCGGCAATGGCTATTCCGAAGCATGGGCGCAGGGCATCATCGGTCGATTCCAGTCAGGTTTCACTCAAGGCACATTCGGCGTCGGCGTCGATGCATTTGCCATGATCGGCATCAAGCTCGACACGGGGGATGGCAGAAACGGTGGGCGCAGCGCGTTCGATGTACTGCCGGTCGATGAGCAAGGCAACGCCCGGGACGAGTACACCAAAGTTGGCGGCTCGCTGAAGGCCAGGGCTTTCGACACCGTTGTGAACGTCGGCGATGTGTTCCCGTCCACGCCGGTGGTTGCCTTCGGCGACTCCCGCCTGCTGCCGGAGAGCTTCCGCGGCGTTACCGCCGTCAACAACAGCATCAGCGGCCTGACCCTGCAAGGCGGTCGCCTGCACTCCATGAGCCAGCCCGTCTCCAGCAACCTGCGCGACGGTTTCGCCACCTTCTACGGCGGCGCGGTCGACGCACCATGGGTCGCCTACTTCGGCGGCGACTACCAGGCCACCGACGCGCTGAGCCTTGGCCTGTACACCAGCCGACTCAAAGATGTCTGGGATCAGAAATACGCCTCGGCGTCTTATGTGCTGCCACTTTCCGATGACCTCGCACTGACCGGCAGCCTGAACTATTACAACGCCACCGACGAAGGCAAAAAGCTGCTCGGCGAATTCGACAACGACATCTGGAGCGCAAAACTCGCCCTGCAATACGGCGCACACACCCTGTCGCTCTCGCACCAGCGCAACGAAGGTGATGATGATTTCGACTACCTCAGGCAGTCCGACTCCATCTACCTGGCCAACTCCATCCAGTACAGCGACTTCAACTCACCCAAGGAGCGCTCGTGGATGGTCACCTACAACCTCGACATGTCCACCTTCGGCGTGCGCGGCCTGTCATTCATGACCCGCTACGGCAAAGGCACCGACGCCGACTACTCCAACGCCAACAACACCTACATGCGCCGCGACGCACAAGGCAACCCGCTGACCGATCAAAAACGCTGGGAGCGCGATATCGAAGCGAAATACATCGTGCAGACCGGATCACTGAAAGACCTGTCGCTGCGCGTGCGCCAGGCAACGACCCGGGCTACGGCGTTCGAATCGGATCTGGATGAGGTGAGGGTGATTGTGGAGTATCCGTTGAGTGTGCTTTGACCGCACATCACATTCTCGACAGCATCCGTCAGAGCGTCCTTCGGGGCGCTTTTTATTCAGGCAACGGTATCCGCTTACAAACGCTTTCGGGACGCGGGGAAGCTGACGTCGCGCAGCACTCCGCCGTAGCCGCCGTATAGGTTCTCGCCCGGCAGTAACCGTCGCACCGTCAATTGCTGATGCGCCTGACGCAAATGATAGAAAGGCATGCGCACGTAGAGATGATGCTCTATGTGGTAATGAATGGCATGCGGGCCAAATACAAACGTCTGCCAGTTCGGGCGCACTATACTGCGCGCGTTCTGGCTCTGGTCATCACAGGCCGGTAGGCCTGCGTGCTCCATGATCGCTCGAATCCGTCCCATCAGCGGCAGCAAGGTGACGGCAGGCAGCAACCATAATCCCGGATACAGCAGCGGATGCCCCGACCAGGCGAGCACACCAAACAAAAGCCCGTTGCTGATCAGCATCGAAAAGACTTCCCAAGCCGCCTGCTGAGGTGATTTATCGACCTTGGGCATGATTGCGCGATAGTCCCCCCGGGCAAATCTGAATGCGCTGATGAAATATCCCACTCCACACAGATCAGCCAGTAATCGAGTGGCCAGCTTGCCTCTTGGTTGTGGGTAATCCCCCAGACCGAACACCGCGACTACCGGGTCATCGTACTGCATGGGATGGAGGTGATGCTTCAGGTGTCCGGCGCGGTAGGTCTGCATCGAGATAAACAGCGGGCCTGCCGCAGCCAGTTGGCCGATCACATCATTAGGTTTCTGCCGAGGCAACAGCACGCCATGGGCGCTCTCATGCATGATCACCGCCAGCGCCAATTGACTGCGTGCGATGAGCAGCGCTGCAAACAGATAGGTGGCGGGGTGTGGCCAGAGAGCGGCGCATGCGAACGACAGGGCGATCAGGCCCCAGTCGGCCAGTAGCGCCAGCATGCTGATCCAGGGTTTGAGCACATACAACTCGGCGGCAGGTGCAAAAGCTTTTAACGCGAGATTGTTGCCGGCGCGTGATTCAGGCTGGGGCACGGGCTTTACTTCCTTGTCGGGTGGCCAGGGCACAGGCCAGAGCGAGTAGCACGCCGCCCGCGACATCAATCAGCGTGTGCTGCTTCAACGTCAGGGTCGACAGGCAGATAAGTAACCCGGTAATGCCCGTCACCACTCTGAGATGTTGACCCCAAAGCGCTCGGCACGCCAGACAGGTGACTGCCACATGCAGGCTGGGGCAGCCGTTGGATGCCAAGTCCAACTGCCAAAGCCGGCTCAGGCGTTGTTGCATAAACGTATTGTCGATCAATCCGGTGTCGGGCCTGGGTATGAATTCGGGGAACAGCCAGAAGCATAGCAAGGCCACGCCGAAAGCGATTCCGCTTGCAGTTCTGAATGCCTTGAATCGCTCGACACTGGCGTACGCAGCTGCAAACAGCACAAAAGGGAAAAACAGCACGTACACCCACCATGAGTGTGCGGTGAACGGGATCAATTCATCGAGTGGAGTTACCCAGTTGTAGCGCGGTGTGACGGCACGTTCCAGGCAGATGAAAATGCCCAGGCCAAGTAGCAGCCCCAGCGAGGCGGTCAGAACCTGACGGTAGTTTGGATTCCGGCGCTGCAAGGCCTTGTTCATGGCTGTTCGCTTGTCGATAGCATAAGCAGTGGGCTCATAAGCTGAGCAAACGGCTGACCCAGGCGTCGATTCGCGCCTGGGCTCGCGTTTGACCTGCCGCGCCTGAAGGGCCTGGTGCGGATACCGCGCACAGTTGCCTGGCCGCATCGGCCACCTGATATTGAAATTCAGCGGCATTGCCCCGCCAGGTCACCACTCGGTGCAACAGCTGCAACTGCGCTGCGCGCGCGGCATTGGTGGCTTGTTCGGGCTGATCGCTGACGATAAGGATGATCGGCCGTTGATAAACCAGCGCGATCGACAGCGCGGCCATACCCGGTGCCGACACGGTCAGTTTTGCCTGCGCCGCGCGGCTGGCCCAGTCCGGATCAATGGCAAGCCAGCCATCGCGCCCGGCGTAACCTTCACCGACAAGGTGCTTGCTCAGCCCTGCAGCGGACAGGCCCGCGCTCAAGGCATCGGCCAGGGCTGGCTCGGTGAAATGAGGGTTGAGGTAAACCGCTGCGCCATCGCCGATCCGGTCTGGCGTTACGGCAGCCAGGGCTACCGGGGTTGGCAAGCGAAACACCTTTGGGGCGTCTGCGTCGTCGATAGCGTAGGCGAAGTCATGCTCGATGCAGGCGCGGGCTGCTTTTATCTGGCGGTCGACAATCCAGCCAAACAGGCGCGCAAACGGACGTGGCCACATGCCCGCGAAATTATTGATCAGCGCGACCTTCAGGCTTGCCCCATATACATGCACCACCTTGCGCCGCCAGCCGGGCAGCATGCCCATGTACAGCAGCGCGGGGTGAAAGGAATCGTTGATCACCAGATCGACATCGCGCAGGCGACGTTGCAACTGGCCGATATCACGCAACATGCGCCCGGGGTGGAACAGGTAGTGCGCGACATTGCGGTTGGTGGCCTTGCGCAGCATGTTCTGTTCGCTATCGAACTGCACGGCATAGTGCAGCGAGAGAATCTCGGCCTCAATTCCGAAACTCTGCAGAAACCGCTGCCCTTGCTCCGAGGTAGTCATCACATCAACCTCGGCTCCAGTCTTGCGCAGGGCGTGCACCAGCAATTGCGCGCGCATCAGGTGGCCGCGTGCATCGGCAGTCGCAAGATAAAGAATGCGTGTGCTCATTGGGCGCTGCCGCCCGCTTTGCGCAGCCCGCCAAACACCCAGCCAGCCACATACATCGCCACAGCGCTGGTCACGCCAAAGCCGGATTCTACAGTGCGAATATCCTTCAATAACCGCGCCAGATGCACCCATTCATGAGGTGCCACGATACGCCGCAAGGTGTTCTCGCAAAGGCGCACGTGGGCTTTCTCGTCGGCCAGCACTTTCGACAGCAACGGGTAGAAACTGTGTGCCGTGCCGATGACTGCGCAGTGACGGCCCAGCACGCGCTGGGCCATCTGCTCTGCGCAGAGCCCGGTAGCATAGGCGGGCACCAGCAGGCCCTGCTCGAAATTCGCTGAATGCCGCCGGGCCAGATGTTGCCAGCGACGAATTTTGTGTCTGCTGAGCCAGTCCGGTGGCAGACGCTTTGATCCGTCATCGCCCATCGCGTGCAAGGCGTCAGTGAACAGCACCACGTGACGACGCTCATCGGCCAGGTGCTGTTCGACCTGCCGTTCGAGCCAAGGCGGCGACTGCGGCATCAACTCGTCCAGCAATGCGCGCTCTGTAGCGTCCTCACCGGCCAGGTACATGCGCAGCAGCATGCGTTCGCCGCGTAGGCTGCGGTGCAGGCGTTTGAGTGCCGCACGTTTGATCCGGTCCACCATGTGCGCTTGCAATGCACCGAGGCCTCGCACCTCGGGCGCGGCCAGGCAACTGAAGTCGGGTTCGCTGGTGCTGTGTTCGATCACGCTCATTGCACAGGCTGCGGGCTACGGTGCCAGGCCAGAATCAGGCCGATGAAGCTGTCGCGCAAAAAGGCCGAGCCTGAGGCCGCAGCGGTCGGGAAGCTTTCTTCAGCACCGTTGTAACGCAGATAACCCTTGCCATTTACCGCGCCCATTTCCAGGGTGTCGAGCTTTTTGAAGCCACGTTTGCGCACGTCGGCAAGAAGCGGGCTGTCTTCCAGGCCAAACACAAACAATTGGCGCTGAACCACCCATACCGGAATCTGCCCGCTCAAGGCCTGCAATTTGACATTCCAGGTGCCGGTTTCCAACAGAGAACCAAGCTCGATGGTGCCCGGTTGATCCGAGGTGAAGCTGGCGCGCAGCAAAGACTTCGATACTTTGCCGACGCCCAAGGCAATGGTGATGTCGTTGGCATCTGGATTTTTCACATCGCTTGGGTGAACCTCGATGAAATAGCTGGCCACTCTTGCGGCAAGTGACGGTTGTGCCAGAACATTGCGTGCCTGCTCGGCGGTGAACAGCACTCGCTCGCCGGTCTCCTCGCGGACGCTGATCTGGTAAGGGTCGAGTTTTATCTCACGAAACCTGCCACGCACCGGAGCATGCACGTAGGTATCAGGGGACCACACTTTGCCTGAGCGGCGCAGCAATACATGCAGGCTCAGCGGTACACGCTGGCCATCATCGGCCAGACCACTGCCGTGCAGCAGCACGTCGCCTATCACGGTCTTGCTGTCATGGCTGGCGTCGGCATTGAATACAATGGTGTGGGTTTGAGGGTCTACGCTGGCATGGGCATCAGTCACGTCCAGGGCGATGCGGTTACAGTTGTTGTCCGCGTTGCTGACGGTTGTGGCGCAACCGCTGGCCGAAGCGAAGTGAAATACTCCGCGGCCTTTGAAATCGGAAGGCGCAGCCTGCGCCTGAATACTCAGCCCCAGCAATGCCAGGCAAACCATGTAGCAGCCAAGTGAGGTGATCGATAAAGATTTCATACTGACTTCCTGTGAGCACGCTTCCTGCGTGCGACGATGGGGTATAACGCGGGTCAATCCAGATTGCGGTGATAAGAGAGCGCTTCGCTATGGCGTGCGCTGGCACGACCGAACGATAGGCCGCAACCGCGTATGACGGCACCAGCGGTGTCCAGCAGCGACAGACCCACTACAAAAGCCATTGCAGTCAGGCGTCGTAATCCATGCAGTGGTGGCAGATGCTGGTGATTAAGCGCGCGCAGGCTGTAGCCAAGGCGACCGACCATCACACACAAGGGGCCGATGGGACCGCTGCGCCCGAGCCACTGCAGCCAGTCCGGCATATAGGCACGCACCAGATACGGAGTGAGGTCGACGCTGTCACCGCCTCGCAACCAGCGCAGTTTCAAGACTTCTCCCCGGCTGTCGGGCAAGCGATGTTCGGTGTGCGCATGCGGTGCGTAGACCACCGCCACGCCCTCAGCCTGCATGCGCAGCCCCATGACCTGACAATGCGCCCGGTAAACGCCGTCAAGGGGCTCGTAGCGGTGCCGCTCGAAAGCATCACAGCGGAAGGCCACATTGTTTGCATAGAAATTGCGCGTGGTACCGCTGCGCAACGGGCTTGGGAAATACATGAAATCAATGGCAGTCAGTGCACTGCCAGCGATACTTGGCGCATAGCTGGTACGTCCAGCGACAGCAACCGGCGCATCGGCCTGATCAAAGGGTACAAGCAACTGTTCCAGCCAGTCGGCGCAAGGCAGGCAATCGGCGTCGGCAAATACCACGTACTGGCAGCGCGTTTGATCGACACAATCAAAGCCTGCATTCTTCGCATCGTAGTAGCCGGTGAGCGCTTCGATCTCGACAAAGTCCAGCGTGCGCCCTGCCAGCTCACACAACGCCTGACGCGCCTGCAGATCAAGGCCGTCATGGGTGATGACCCACTGCGCCAGCGAGAGGGGCGAAACACTCTGCTGCGCATACCGGGCAACCAGCCGCTTGAGGCTGCTCAATGCCTGCACGGCATCACTGCCACCACGCAGATTATTGGTCTCCAGCACCAGCGCCGTGGTTGCCGCAATGCCAGCCAGACGATGACCGGCGCCGTCGCCAAGAGGCGGCACCGACATCCTGACTGTCGCTTCTTTGCTATCCATGCCTGAGTGTCTCTGGAAAAACGGGGGTGTTTGCGCGTCCGACTTGTCGGGCTGGGCGCGCAAAATTGGGGGTGTTGTTGGGGGCAATGACAGCATGATCCTTGGGATTATTCAAATGATGAGTTTTGTCGGGGGCTTTGGGGGCGGTGCTTGGAGGCCGGCGATCATTTATTGTTTTCATAATAATCAACATCCATAGGTACGAGTACTCTGGTTGATGACGGCGAACTCGCTGCCAGCTCATAAAACGTCCCATGAGTATATAAGTAGACTTTTTTTGTTGTTACAAACATAAACATATCGGGCGATGCCATGCCTTGAAAGTAATCAGCCCCGTGCTCTCGTAAAAAAATCAAATCATTTCCCAGTTTTCCCAGTGATCCGTTTCCCCAGCCGCGATTGAGTAAGTCATCTATTTCAGCGGCGTAAGTACACGTGATTAGGCCGTGCCCTGGGCACCTGACGGGTTTCAGAGGTTCTAACTGACTCAGGTCAAGTTTGCCAATCGATTTGCCTCCTAAAAATATATCCTTATCACTTTTTGAAAATTCATATTTGTGCCAGCTTCTATCATCTCCGAATGGGAAGAACACTTTGAATAAGGCTGGTGTCGCGCCTTCTATTCTATTTTGATAGTGATAAACAGAACTTGCATCTTTTGCATAGTGTGAAAGCTGGTCCTGTTGCCAATAGGGCAGGGTCTGGTCAGTGTCTTCCAGTGACTGAAATGCGGTTGAGTCGTGTGTAACTAATTTAAGCCATCTATCTTCTATCGCATCGTACTGCCCAGGCCTTGAAAATAGACAGGCAGGTGATAGATTATATATTAATGCCGATGCATCTCCAGTTCCTGAGATGCAATGTGTATTTCTGGAGTGTTCTTGCCTCATCCAATAGATTTTTCCATCCTTCGCCACGTAATGTGTAGAAATTTTGCGCAGATTCGTTGAGCAGCGTCCAACGGGCCCGGGCGTTTCCTCTACACCACCTTGCTTATTGAAACGCCCTTCAATCCTCTCTTTGCAAATCACAAAAGGTTTGATTTCCTCGGTGGATCGCTGCCCGGAGCAACTCGTCAGCATGCATGCGATCGCAGCCCCGGTTGTGAGCTTTGCTATGTTAATTAGTTTCACTTTAGCGTCCTTTCATCAAATATAAAATTTCAGGCCTATTTTCAAATAGGCGTTTGATACAGTCCGTGATGTAAGTGAATTGTGGCGCGTAAGCCCCGACTGCCTGTGCTTGAAAGAGTTGATGGGTCGAAAGCCTGCTTTCAGAATACATCGATTCGAGTCTGAACCGTTCGCCAATGCGGTTGTGGCATCAGTCGCGGATGAAATACATGGAAGGCTTGAAGCCCCAACAGATGAGCGACTGACTTTACAAGTCACTGCTAATGCAGCAAGAGCGGCTTGCTCAAAATGAATCAAGGTCTGCATAACGTTATCCATGTTTTTGCATGTCTGGCCGTTCAGCCATCGCCGACGTCCGGCCCTTTTTGATGCCTGCTGCAACGACGACGGCAGGCATCAATGACATCTGACTTTCAATTTTTTGTTAAAGGCAGGCCTGTGGCCGGATCCAGGTCTTTTTCCTTACTTAATCTTTGCAGTAGTGTATCGTCCGGCTTGTCAGGCGCGGTTTTTGCGTCACGCTCTTTTTGCCATTGAAAGGTGCCGTCCCATGCAGGAAGTTTAGTTGGTGGCAAGGGAGCAATAATATCTAAATCTGGAACTTTTGCTCCTAGTGCTTCATTTGCTTTTAGAAACTTATGGATAGCCTCATATCGCTTCGACCTTTCCTCGTCTGCTTCCAAGTTCATGTAAAACAAACTGTCTGGTGAAAAAATTCCTTTGAATGCTTCGCTTAGCATTCTTGCTGAAATTGTATTTCCTGATCTCGTAGCCTGCTGATAAGCGTCAACAGCATCTTTATACTTTTTTCCTGTCCGCAGATAAGCCGCTAGCTCTCGGGCTGATTGTGCATGTCCTTGATAGGCAGCACAGTGCAGCATTTGCTCCATGACTCGTGCTCCACCTTTTAATCTTCCTAGTAACGTTGCTACATAGTACTGAGCGTCAGGGCTACCTAAGTCAGCTGCTTTTCGAAAATATGCATTTGCTTTTTCTTGATCTTGCTCGACGCCATAGCCAGATTCAAGATAGTGTGCCATGTCGTAGTAAGCACCTGGAACACCGAAGGTCATAAATTTTTCCACCAGTGCTAAGGGTTCTTCTTGTCCGTTGGGAGAGCGTGCAAGGCCTTGTGTGATCAATGCCTGCAAGTTAGTTGCAGCCTTGTAGTGCCCGTGAGCGGCTGCAACTCGGTAGTAGCGTGTTGCACCACCGATATCACTCGGGCGTTCTCCTTGTTGAAGAAATAAGCCGTATTGGTAGAGCGTATCTGCGTCTTGACTTACCGGCGGCAGCACGTCAGCTTCACGATGACATTCAAACCTGACGTTGTTCTGTAAAGCACGCCCCCCCGAGCTCGCAGGAGGCGAGTCGTTTTTTTCGGCCATTGCTATAGCAGGAAGAACGGCCAGCGATAAATAGATGAGGGTGTGCATCGCGTTGTCCATGTCGGTGTGGGTGTGTTGTGCGTCTGCTGCCCAACATTATTTTTCAGAAAGAGCAAACGCATCGCTGGCATACGGAGCGGAGTGGGATATGAGTGCGGATTTGCATGCACCGACCACTGTCGGCACATGCAAAACCCGGTCTGCTACTTGAACCTATGATCAGTCTTCCTTGCTATAAACCGGAGAGCCCGGCAACGGCTTACCTGTTTTAGGGTCAAGCATCATGGCCTTCGCCAACTGCTCGATCAGCGCTTCAGAAGGCTTAGGCGGCGGGATGTTGGCTTCACGCTCTTCAACCCATTTCAGCTTGCCATCCCAGGCGGGGAGTTTGGCTGGTGGCAGGGGAACGATTTCGTTGATTTCTGGGACGCTTGGGTTGGCGTAGGATAAGTTACCCAATACCTTGCCAATTTGCTTGTAACGTTGTGCTCGTTCAAGGTCCTCTGTCTGGCCTATATAATACAAGCGATCATCTGACTTAGGGCCGCGAAAACCATTCTCTAAAAAAGACGCTGAGCTCTCGTCACCTGCTGCGACTCCTAACTGAAAAGCTTCAAGAGCGGCCTGATATTGTTTAGCCGTTTTCAAATGTACACCTAATGCTCCGGCTGCTTTGCCGTTACCTTGCTCGGCAGCACAGCGACGCATTTGTCTTGCAATATCCGGTGCAATATCAGTGGGCGCGAGTTTTTCGGCAACGTATGCTTGCGCTTGCGCACTTCCCTCATCTGCTGCTTTACGGAAGTAACGCAGGGACATATCTTCATCTTGTTGCAGCCCAGCCGCACCCTTCTGAAGGTAAATGGCGATCATGTAATAACCCGAAGCCACATGTGCATCTATCAACTGCTGGCTAAGGCGTAGTCGTTCCCCCCCAGCGAGCTTAAGCTGACCACGCATGGCGCCGTTCTGCAGATTGACGTTGGCCTTGTAATGGTTGTTTTCTGCCGCGATGCGGTAAAGTCTTCCGATCTCGATATCGACCGTTTCATCCTGCTGAATCTGATTGTTTTTCTGCAACCAGCGCGCGTACTGAAACAGCACATCCGTTTCTGTCGAGGGGGGCGGGATTTTCTCGTGTACGCAGTTAAATGCCAGTTTGGTGCTGACTTCGCTCAACTGACTCAGCGGCGCGTCCTTTGTCCGTAAGGTAAGGGCATTGCCGGAGCTGCAGGCGGCCAACAGCAGGATCGAAATCAACAAAGTCAGGCGCATCAGTCATGGTCCGTCATAGTAGCGTCGTGATAATAAGGTTCAACGAGCGCGCGTCGGGTTTGAGTTTGGGCAGAGATTTGCATGTGCCGATCACTGTCGACACATGTAAATCTTTGCTTGGCACATGGATCTGTGATCAATCTTCCTTACTGTAGACCGGGGAGCCTGGCAACGGCTTGCCCGTTTTAGGGTCAAGCACCATGGCCTTGGCTAGTTGCTCAATCAGCGCTTCAGAGGGCTTAGGCGGCGGGATGTTGGCTTCACGCTCTTCAACCCATTTCAGCTTGCCATCCCAGGCGGGGAGTTTGGCTGGTGGCAAGGGAACGATTTCGTTGATTTCGGGTACTTTTGGATTGGCGTAAGACCAGTTGCCCAATATGTCGCTAATCTTTTTATAACGATCCGCACGTTCCAAGTCTTCTTCTTGACCTAGATAATACATACGATTATCTGGCTTAGGGCCGCGAAAACCTTTTCCTAAGAAAGAAGCTGCAAATTCGTTACCTGCAGCTACGCCCAGCTGAAATGACTCAAGAGCGACTCGATACTCCTTAGCGGTTGATAAGTTAATACCCAACGCCAGAGCTGCATCACCATTACCTTGTGAGGCTGCACAACTGCGCATCTGACGTGCTATGTCCGGTGCAATGTCAATGGGGGCGAGCTTTTCAGCCACGTAGGATTGCGCTTGCGCGCTTCCTTCATCTGCCGCTTTGCGAAAGTATCGCAGGGACATATCCTCGTCTTGTTGCAGACCCGCCGCGCCCTTTTGAAGATAGATGGCGATCATGTAATACCCCGAAGCCACATGCGCATCTATCAGCTGTTGGCTAAGTCTTAATCTTTCCCCTCCAGTGAGCTTGAACTGGCCACGCATAGCACCGTTCTGCAGGTTGACATTGGCCTTGTAGTGGTTGTTTTCTGCCGCGATGCGATACAGTCTCCCTATCTCTACGTCGACCGTTTCATCCTGCTGGATCTGGTTATTTTTCTGCAGCCAGCGCGCATACTGAAACAGTACGTCCGTTTCCGACGAAGGGGACGGGATTTTCTCGTGTACGCAGGTGAAGGCCAGTTTGGCTTTGACTTCGCTTAGCTGATCCAAGGGAGCGTCCTTTGTCCGTAAATTAATGGCGTTTCCAGAGCTACAGGTGACCAGTAGCAGGCTTGAGAGCAAAAGAGTCAGGCGCATCAGTCAAGGTCCGTCATGGAGGTTTCGGCGTAATGAAATTCAACTAAAGGGGCTTCGGGTTTAACTTTGTCATTTCGAAAATCTTTATTCCGTTTGATGATTTCACCCCAAGCTCTGAAGGCGTCCCCAGGCTCATCCTGCACTCCAATCCCCATTGTATGCAGATCCCACAACCGTCGCCGCAAAGGCTGACTAAACTCTGGATGCTCGTGGCAGATGTTCAGTTCACTATCCACCATCATGCTTCGAGTGTTGATGTTGGCCGAGCCGTGTGTGGTGTAGACGTCATCGACGATCATCAGTTTGGAGTGGATGTAGACCGGCATCCAGGGCTGGCCATCTTGCAAATCGCGCGCGACCAGTGAGCAAACATGAATCTTCAAGCCTGGCACTTCCTTGGCTACCAAGTTGGAAGTTTCAATCTCCTTGGTTTTCCGGTCCATCTCCGCTTGCCATTCGTCCAGCTTTCTCTGCTCGGCCCGATCATTTGGGCCATCTGGCCGAGGTCTGACCGGGGCTTCACTTTTCATCTCCTTGATCATTCGCAGCTTGGTGATGGCCGGAATGGTTTCTGCCCGACCCAGGCTGGCGAGCATTTCCTGGGTCTTGGCCGTGCCCATGCCGACCCCGTCCTTGGTGTCATTGGTGACGACAAAAAGATAGAGGGGCTCCTTGCGGCCTGCCTCGAAGTATTTCCCTGCCAAGGTCTTGAGGTGATCGGCCAGCGGCGGCCAGCGGAAGTACTGGTTCTCGATGTAGATGAACTGGGTGACGTTGTTGGCAGCCACCATGTAACCGCTCTGGATGTCTCGAACGGGTTTTTCATGGTCGCCCACGTCATCCTTGTGCTTGCGGTTAGTTTTGGGCTGGCCCACCTGAGCCTGGGTGCGCAACACTTGCATCATCAACCGCGTGCCGTTCTGGAACTGGAGACGATTGGAGGTCGGATCGCAATCGCGGCAGGCGAGCAGGTCCTCGCCGGTTTCCTTGCGCCAGGCGATGGCAAAGTTCTGGTGCACATCATGGAGGATCGGCCCGGACAACATGCACGAGATGTCCTGGCGTGGCGTAGAGCCGCGCGAGCCTAGATAGGGCGCAGGCTTGGTGCCTTCTTCACGGTTCAGTGCCGAGTGTTGATCGGTGTCCCAATACTCGTCCAGCGAATTGTGACCCATGACAAAGCCGACCGCGCTGGGCAGTTCATAGTCGACCAGTACACTTTTCTGGTGGTGCGAGGCGCTGGCGCTCATTACGAGGCAAATATCAGGTCTAGCAAACGCATAATCTGGTTTCCATACCGAGAAGACGGGGCTCACAGGTTTGCATATGCCGACCACTGTCGGCATATGTGAAACCTTGCCTGAAACATGGATATGTGATCAGTCTTCCTTGCTGTAAACGGGAGAGCCCGGCAATGGCCTGCCCGTTTTAGGGTCAAGCACCATGGCCTTGGCTAGTTGCTCAATCAGCGCTTCAGAGGGCTTAGGCGGCGGGATGTTGGCTTCACGCTCTTCAACCCATTTCAGCTTGCCATCCCAGGCGGGGAGTTTGGCTGGTGGCAGGGGAACGATTTCGTTGATTTCTGGGACGCTTGGGTTGGCGTAGGATAAGTTACCCAATACCTTGCCAATTTGCTTGTAACGTTGTGCTCGTTCAAGGTCCTCTGTCTGGCCTATATAATACAAGCGATCATCTGACTTAGGGCCGCGAAAACCATTCTCTAAAAAAGACGCTGAGCTCTCGTCACCTGCTGCGACTCCTAACTGAAAAGCTTCAAGAGCGGCCTGATATTGTTTAGCCGTTTTCAAATGTACACCTAATGCTCCGGCTGCTTTGCCGTTACCTTGCTCGGCAGCACAGCGACGCATTTGTCTTGCAATATCCGGTGCAATATCAGTGGGCGCGAGTTTTTCGGCAACGTATGCTTGCGCTTGCGCACTTCCCTCATCTGCTGCTTTACGGAAGTAACGCAGGGACATATCTTCATCTTGTTGCAGCCCAGCCGCACCCTTCTGAAGGTAAATGGCGATCATGTAATAACCCGAAGCCACATGTGCATCTATCAACTGCTGGCTAAGGCGTAGTCGTTCCCCCCCAGCGAGCTTAAACTGACCACGCATGGCGCCGTTCTGCAGATTGACGTTGGCCTTGTAATGGTTGTTTTCTGCCGCGATGCGATACAGTCTTCCGATCTCGATATCGACCGTTTCATCCTGCTGGATCTGATTGTTTTCCTGCAACCAACGGGCGTACTTGAACAGCACGTCCGTTTCTGCCGAAGGGGCCGGGATTTTCTCGTGTACGCAGGTAAATGCCAGCTTGGCGTTGACTTCGCTCAACTGACTCAGCGGCGCGTCCTTCGTCCGTGAGGTAAGAGCATTGCCGGAGCTGCAGGCGGCCAACAGCAGGATCGAAAGCAACAAAGTCAGGCGCATCAGTCATGGTCCGTCATATTAGCGTCGTGATAATAAGGTTCAACGAGCGCGCGTCGGGTTTGAGTTTGGGCAGAGATTTGCATGTGCCGATCACTGTCGACACATGTAAATCTCTGCTTGGCACATGGATCTGTGATCAATCTTCCTTACTGTAGACCGGGGAGCCTGGCAACGGCTTGCCCGTTTTAGGGTCAAGCACCATGGCCTTGGCCAGTTGCTCAATCAGCGCTTCAGAAGGCTTGGGCGGCGGGATGTTGGCTTCACGCTCTTCAACCCATTTCAGCTTGCCATCCCAGGCTGGGAGTTTGGCTGGCGGCAGGGGGACGATTTCGTTGATTTCAGGGACGCTTGGGTTAGCGTAGGACCAGTTACCCAGTACATCACTAATCTGCTTGTAACGCTTTACCCGTTCCAAGTCTTCGTCTTGGCCTAAGTAATACATGCCATTGTCCGGTTTAGGGCCGTTAAACCCCTTGCTCAAAAAAGAGGCTGCGGTTTCATCACCTGCTGCTACGCCAAGCTGAAAAGCTTCAAGCGCAGCCCTATATTGCTTGGCTGTTGACAGATGAACACCCAATGCGCGAGCCGCTTTGCCGTCTCCCTGTTCCGCAGCACAACGACGCATTTGTCTTGCAATGCCTGGTGCAATGTCAATGGGCGCAAGCTTTTCAGCCACGTAAGCTTGCGCTTGCGCACTTCCCTCATCTGCTGCTTTACGGAAGTAACGCAGGGACATATCTTCATCTTGTTGCAGCCCAGCCGCACCCTTCTGAAGGTAAATGGCGATCATGTAATAACCCGAAGCCACATGTGCATCTATCAACTGCTGGCTAAGGCGTAGTCGTTCCCCCCCAGCGAGCTTAAACTGACCACGCATGGCGCCGTTCTGCAGATTGACGTTGGCCTTGTAATGGTTGTTTTCTGCCGCGATGCGATACAGTCTTCCGATCTCGATATCGACCGTTTCATCCTGCTGGATCTGATTGTTTTTCTGCAACCAACGGGCGTACTTGAACAGCACGTCCGTTTCTGCCGAAGGAGCCGGGATTTTCTCGTGTACGCAGGTAAATGCCAGCTTGGCGTTGACTTCGCTCAACTGGTTCAGCGGCGCGTCCTTCGTCCGTGAGGTAAGGGCATTGCCGGAGCTGCAGGCGGCCAACAGCAGGATCGAAAGCAACAAAGTCAAGCGCATCAGTCATGGTCCGTCATAGTAGCGTCGCGATAATAAGGTTCAACGAGCGCGCGTCGGGTTTGAGTTTGGGCAGAGATTTGCATGTGCCGATCACGGTCGACACATGTAAATCCCTGCTTGGCACATGGATCTGTGATCAGTCTTCCTTGCTGTAGACCGGAGAGCCTGGCAACGGCTTGCCTGTTTTAGGATCAAGCACCATGGCCTTGGCCAGTTGCTCAATCAGCGCTTCAGAAGGCTTGGGCGGCGGAATGTTGGCCTCACGTTCTTCAACCCATTTCAGCTTGCCATCCCAGGCGGGAAGCTTGGCTGGGGGCAGGGGGACGATTTCGTTGATTTCGGGTACTTTTGGATTGGCGTAAGACCAGTTTCCCAGCAATTTCGCAATTTTCTTATAGCGAACTACACGCTCCAAGTCTTCCTTCTGATCTATGAAGTACAAGGGGTTATCCACTGTTTGTCCTTGAAAACCATTTTCTAAAAAAAATGCTGCTGTTTCATTACCTGCCGCTACTCCAAGTTGGAAAGCCTCAAGAGCTGCTCTATACTGTTTCGCGGTTTTTAGGTTAACGCCTAGCGCTGTAGCTGCGTCCCCATTACCTTGCTCTGCTGCACAACTACGCATCTGTCTGGCTACTTCTGGCGCAATATCTATGGGGGCGAGTTTCTTAGCTACATAGGTTTGGGCTTGTGCACTTCCTTCATCTGCTGCCTTGCGGAAGTAACGCAGTGAAATGTCTTCATCTTTTTGCAGTCCCGCTGTACCTTTTTGAAGATAGATGGCAATCATATAATAACCAGAGGCCACATTCGCATCTATCAATTGCTGGCTGAGGCGTAGCCGTTCTTCGCTTGTTAACTGGAACTGGTCGCGCATGGCACCATTCTGCAGGTTAATGTTGGCTTTGTAATTATTGTTTTCAGCGGCGATGCGGTAAAGTCGCTCAATCTCGACATCTATAGTCTTGTCCTGCCTGAGCTGGTTATTTTTTTGCAGCCAGCGTGCGTAATCAAATAGTACGCTTGTTTCGGCCGAAGGATCAGGTATCTTTTCGTGCGCACAGTTAAATGCCAGTTTGGTCTTTACTTCGCTCAGTTGGTTCAATGGGGTGTCCTTTGTCCGTGAAGTAATGGCGTATCCAGAACTGCAGGCTACCAGCAGCAGGCTTGATATAAATAAAGTAAGGCGCATCAGTCTAAGTCCGCCATTTTGGTTTCGTCGTAATAAAACTCAACAAGTGAGGCGCTGGGCGCTAGGTTGCTGTCTCTGCGGTCTTGGTTTTCAATAACAATGGTACTCCATGCCATAAACGCAACTTCAGGCTCATCCTGCGCCCCTAAATTATTCGTATGCAGATTCCACAATCGACGCCGCAACTGTTGTGTAATATTCGTATGCTCATGGCAAATGTTAAGTTCGCTATCGACCATCATGCTGCGTGTGTTGATGTTGGCCGAACCCTGTGTTGTGTAAACATCATCGACGATCATCAGTTTTGAGTGGATGTAGACTGGCATCCAGGGCTGGCCTGCGGGCGAGTTGGATGCAACCAGTGAGCAGACATGAATTTTCAAGCCGGGCACTTCCTGGCTGACCAGTTTTCTTGTTTCAATCTCCTTGGTCTTCCGGTCTATCTCCGCTTGCCATTCGTCCAGCTTTCTCTGCCCGGCCCGATCATTTGGCCCGTCTGGCTGTGGCCTGACCGGAGCTTCACGTTTCATCTCCTTGATCATTCGCAGCTTGGTGATGGCCGGAATGGTTTCTGCCCGACCCAGGCTGGCGAGCATTTCCTGGGTCTTGACTGTGCCCAGCCCCATCGCTTCCTTGGTGTCATTGGTGATCACGAACATATAAATGGAGCCATGCAATGCCGGATCACGCCCCTTGGATGTCTGAGTGACTGCCGATTTTTTGATCAGTTCGGCCAGCGGCGGCCAGCGGAAGTACTGGTTTTCGATGTAGATGAACTGGGTGACGTTGTTGGCAGCCACCATGTAACCGCTCTGGATGTCTCGAACGGGTTTTTCATGGTCGCCCACGTCATCCTTGTGCTTGCGGTTGGTTTTGGGCTGGCCCACCTGAGCCTGGGTGCGCAACACTTGCATCATCAACCGCGTGCCGTTCTGGAACTGGAGACGATTGGAGGTCGGATCGCAATCGCGGCAGGCGAGCAGGTCCTCGCCGGTTTCCTTGCGCCAGGCGATGGCAAAGTTCTGGTGCACATCGTGGAGGATCGGCCCGGACAACATGCACGAGATGTCCTGGCGTGGCGTAGAGCCGCGCGAGCCTAGATAGGGCGCAGGCTTGGTGCCTTCTTCACGGTTCAGTGCCGAGTGTTGATCGGTGTCCCAATACTCGTCCAGCGAATTGTGACCCATGACAAAGCCGACCGCGCTGGGCAGTTCGTAGTCGACCAGTACACTTTTCTGGTGGTGCGAGGCGCTGGCGCTCAGGACGAGTTGCATGCCCACGCTGATATTGGGATCGAGCGCTTCATACTTCACCCAGTGCTTAATCTCTAGCCTTTCATTGGCGCTGAAGCCACGACTCACGAACACCGGGGATTTACCATTGACTCGCTCAGCCGCCTTGCCATCGGACACCGCGTATTCAGAGAACCATTCGCGGTCGTACTTGAACTGATCCTTGGTCGAGCTTTGCATGGCTCGAGAATTCAGTCGAAGCGAGCCCTTGCCCGGCAGGTTGCCTTCGCCTGCCATGCCTGCGGAGTTGAAGGGCATTTCCCAGCCCAGTATGCGCACCTTCACACCGTTGGCAGCCTTGATCCTGAGCAGTTCGCCAATGCAGGGGTGGGATCCGTCGCGGATGAAGTACATGGAAGGCTGGAAGCCCCAGCAGATGATTTCGACGGATTTCTCGGCTTTTGCAATCGCCTCAAAGACAGCCCTGAATGCTTCTTCACCGTTGACCAGCGGTCTATAGGTGGCCGGAATCGGGCTGAATTCACTGTTCTCGACGAACCAGCGCTGGACAATCCTGGCGCTGTTGGTGTGCGAGAGTGCGACAGGCACTGTTATGTTGGAGAGGCTGGGGAGTGGCGATTCCATGGGAGTTCCGTTCCTTATAGGTTCTGACACGCTGCCTGACCGGGATGGCAAGCTGGATGGCTGACAGTTGATTGCACAAACCATGGCCGTTCTGCACGGTCAACAGTAACCGTGCCGGTTGCAAACCTGTTCCTGGCTGGGCTAGGTGTCCCCATTGTTCACGTTTCCGATTCTGACTCTGGATTGTTCAGCGAGGTGTACAGGGCCCGGAACTTACTCTCAGTTCCTGCCCGAGCGTTCGTTGAACCCGTTTGGTTGCTATGGCGATGAAATCCGCTGTTGGCGAATTCGGCATTGCTTTGCTCGCCTTGGTACTGCCCGCCGACCGGAATGTCGTAACTCACGCCATTAGCCAGTTCGAGCGTGTATCTGCTGGTTGTGGGGTGGTGATCAATGCCAATTGCCCCGGTTTTATCCATGACGCCCTTTTTGACGACTGATGCCCCGTCACGCACTGTGTAAGGCATACCAGCCCACGCACTGGAGCTTCCGGCGTTGGTTTGCCCTGCATAAAAGGTAAGCGCTTGGGTCACAGAGGACTCGGGCCAGGCAGGGTGGTCGCGATTAAGCTGTGCTGGCCCGCTAAACGTCTTCTTCGCCCCTTTGACATCAATCGTCCCCGGCGCGTGAATCTCGATGTTGCCGTCCTTGATGCGGATGTAGCCACCACCGCTGGTAAGCAATATGCCGTCCTGAGCAGCGATTTCTATTCCGGCAGCGGTCGAGGTGATTTTCACCCCTTGCTGCGCGGTCAGCTCCATCGCATCACTTTGCGCCTGCAGCTCGATCTTGCCCTTGGCCACAAACAGCTTCGCTCCCGCATTCTGGGCAAACAGGCTGATGCTTTGCGCGACGCTGGCCAGCAGGGATTTGCCGCTGGCGATGCTGACGTCTTCACCGGTGCTCAGGGTCAGGTGCTTGCCGCTGTGCAGGTGGGTGCTTTTCGGCGTGGCGGTGGCGATGTCGGCAGGGGAGGAGGCGATCAGCAATGGCTGCTGGTAGCCCGGTGTTTTGCCGCGTCCGCCGCTGCGGATTGCCCAGGCGGTGTCGCCGCCGTTGCGTTGTTGCTCGCCGGGCCCTTGGCTCGGGGCGCCGTCATCGCTGCCGTAAGTCACGTCGGCATCGCTGTTGAGCTGGGTCAGGCTGTCCAGGCCTTCCTGCATGGGCAGGGCATTGTGCTGTTGCGCGGTGTCGGACAGGGTCTTGACGCGTTGCTCGCTGTTTTTCAGTTGCTGCTGCGCTTCGCTGGCATCGATCTGTGCGCCCTGGGCACCGCTGCGTTTCCAGGTGCTGAGGTAAAGACCCTGCTGGGCGCGCAGGGCACCGTAAGCATCGGTGCGCAGTTCGAACCCGGTACCACGCAGACCACCGCGGTTGTTGCCGCGCTGGTCGATCAGGTAACCGAGGTTGAGCTGGGTGTGGCCGTGACTGCTGTGGATCTGGGTACGAACCTGACCAGTGGAGTCATCCATCACCCACTGGTTGAAACCGCCGCCGCCGACTTCCTTGCTCTTGTAGCCGGCCATCAAACCGCTGGAGTGCCAGGCAGGTTTGTGACCGCCGTAGACCTGGCCCATGACCAGCGGCCGGTCGATGTCGTTATCCAGGAAGGTGATGACCACCTCTTCACCGGCACGCGGCACGTGCACACTGCCCCAGTCCGGGCCGCTGCTCGGTTGCATCATGCGCAGCCAGCAGGAACCCAGTTCGCCCTCTTGAGACAGGCGGTCCCAGTGGAAGCGTACGCATACCCGATTCAGCGTGTCGGTAAACACCTCATGACCGCTGGGCGTGACGACCACGGCGGTCTGTTGGCCGAGGCTCTTGGGTTTGAAATGCTCCGACGGGCTGCGAAACGGCACGCTGTGCAACTGGCCTTCGAAGCGGTTGAGGAAGAAGCCGTGGCTGCCGACGCCCAAGTTGTCCGCTACCTTGTTCACGACGCCAAGCCCTGATGGCTCAGGACGGACTGATCTGAACAGCGCCGCCAGACTGCCCGGCACTTCGCGACGTTCCTTGGCCAGCGGCAGGTTGCTTTCGGCGAACATCTCGACTTCGATCAGCAGAAACTGGCGCTCTTCAGCCGCCTTGCGCTCGTACAGCGGATGCTGGGTCAGTTCAAACCAGCGTCCGGCTTCCATTTGCCGCACACCACTTTGACCCTGAATACGACGAGCCTGCGATTCACGCTGCTCGATCTGTACGCGACTCAGCCATTCGCCGCGGTCCTGCTTCTGCCAGCCGTACTGGCCTTGATACTCGTACCGCTCCAGCGCCTGCGGGGCCGAAGCGGCCTGCAAGGCCGGCATCACGGTTTCGCGTGGCTGGCCGTGGGCCAGGTAATCGACACTGCGCCAATGCAGCTTGCCACTGAGCAACTGCGAACCGCTGCTCCACTGGGTAATGCCGTCCTGTTTCTCGGTGGCGTTCTGAGTGTGAAACCGAATGCTCTGGAGCGCCAACGCGGGGAGGGTATCGACGGTATCGGTAAAGACGATGCAATGCTTGTCCGCCGTGTGCTCGACGTACCAGAAAAGACCTTCCTGCTCGCACCAGCGCTGCACGAAGTTGGCGTCACTTTCATTGAACTGGGTAACGTAGGACAGCGGGGCGTATTCACGACGCAGGTCCAGGCGGTAGTTGCCCTTGGCCTGTTCATAAAGTGAGAAAACGGCTTCAAGGATCGCCGGCAGGTTCTTGTCCTGCCAGATACGGCAGTCCAGGCGGTATTCGAGCAGGCTGAACCAGGGCGCGAAGACCAGTTGCCAGTCGTGCAGACCACCGTCATTGCCCAGATAGCGCACGCTCTCGACCAGGCCATGACGCTGCGCGGGAGAACCGTCATCGCAGAGGATGGCCAGGCTGACCGGCTGGCCGATAAGTTTTTCAGGATCGTATTCGGTGTCCTGCACCACCACGTCAAGGGTGTAGCGGGGCACGCGGCCGATGCGCTCGACCCCATGCATGCGCAGCGCCTGGAGCTGATGCTCGCCCAGCGGGGTGGTGAGTTGCAGCAGGCGTCCGCTCTGGCTGAGAGGGGTGCCAAAGGTCAGGTCCATTGTGTAACTCCTTTACTTGCGCAAACTGTACGTCCTGTTTTTCAAATGGCCATTTCGTGCGGCGAATTGAAAAACACACAACGTTCAGCGTCGATCCTGTTTGCCGCCAATGCGCGAGCAACTGCGCTGTTAGTTGCCGATCCGGGGAGTGAGTTCCCACAGTGGCAGGAAATTCACGATCTTAAGTATCTTCGGCGCAACGCGCGCTGCGCTGGGTGATAAGGCTGCATTTCAACACATTTGGCAACTAGTTAGTAACGTGTTTCATGGTTCGAAATATCATTGCTCAAAGCTGCGGTGTCTACCTGAATCGTTCGCCAGCAAGTGTGCTGCGTTTCTGGAAATGGAGTAAGACTTTGGCTACAGACAGTGCCGACTGCGCTGGGCCAGTTGACGGTAACATCAGCTGGATCAGCGCAATTTTTACTTAAAAACCTATTTCAACGCCTCAACCGCCTCCTCATCCTCCCGCCGATGCGCCCACTGATACAACGCCGGCAACACCAGCAACGTCAGCGCCGTCGACGACAGAATCCCGCCGATCACCACCGTCGCCAGCGGTCGCTGTACTTCGGCGCCAGTCCCGGTGGCGAGGGCCATGGGGATGAAGCCGAGGGAGGCGACCAGTGCAGTCATCAGCACCGGGCGCAGGCGGGTGAGGGCGCCTTCGTTGATGGCGTCGTGCAGCGAGTGGCCTTGTTCGCGCAGGCTGCGGATGAAGGCGATCATCACCAGACCGTTCAGCACCGCCACACCCGACAGGGCGATGAAGCCCACGCCTGCGGAGATCGACAGTGGAATGTCGCGCAGCCACAGGGCCATGACGCCGCCGGTCAGGGCGAACGGGATGCCGGTGAAGACCAGCAGGCCGTCCTTGAGGTTGTTGAACATCATGAACAGCAGCGCCAGTACCAGCAGCAGCGCCACCGGCACGACGATCTGCAGGCGTTTGGCGGCCGATTGCAGTTGTTCGAATTGCCCGCCCCAACTGGTCCAGTAGCCGGCCGGGATCTGCACGCCGTTGTCGATGGTGGTGCCCGCTTCTTCGACAAACGAGCCGAGGTCGCGGCCGCGCACGTTGGCGCTGACGATGACCACGCGTTTGCCGTTCTCGCGGCTGATCTGGTTCGGGCCGAGTACCAGGTCGAGACTGGCGACCTGGGACAGGGCGATGAAGCTGATCTGTTGGTTGCCAGCGCTTGCGGGCACCGGAATGAGCAGGCTGGAGAGCCCGTCCACGTCGGTGCGCAGTTGCTCGGAGAGGCGCACCACCATGTCGAATCGGCGGTCGCCCTCATACAGCGTGCCCGCCTGACGGCCGCCCAGTGCAATGGCGATGGCGTCCTGCACGTCGGCCACGTTGAGGCCATAACGCGCGGCCTTGTCGCGGTCGATGTTAATGGTCAGCACCGGCAGCCCGGTGGTCTGCTCGACTTTGACTTCCGAGGCGCCCGGCACTTTTTGCAGGGTGGCGGCGATTTTTGCGGCGGTCTGGTTCAGCACGTTCATGTCGTCGCCGAAGACCTTTACTGCCACATCGCTGCGCACGCCGGAAACCAGTTCGTTGAAGCGCAACTGGATCGGCTGGGACAGTTCGTAGTTGCTGCCCGGCACACTGGCGGCGGCTTTTTGCAGGTCGGCGATCAGTGTTTCGCGAGACTTGTCCGGGTCAGGCCATTCGCTTTGCGGTTTGAGCATCACGTAGCTGTCGGAGATGTTGGGTGGCATCGGGTCGGCGGCGATCTCGGCGGTGCCGGTGCGTGCGAACACGCGCTGCACTTCCGGGACTTTTTCGATGATGGCTTTTTCCAGACGCTGCTGCATGTCCACCGACTGGGTCAGGCTGGTGCCGGGCACCCGCAGCGCCTGCAGGGCGAAGTCGCCTTCGCTCAGGCTGGGGATGAACTCGCTGCCCATGCGGCTGGCGGTGAAGCCGGACAGCACGATCAGCACCAAGGCCATGCCGAACGCTATCGAGCGATGGCCCAGTACCCAGCTCAGGATCGGCGCGTAGCGCTGGCGAGCGGTGCGCATCACGAAGCCTTCTTCTTCCTTGACCTTGCCGGTCACGAACATGGCGATGGCGGCAGGCACGAAGGTCACCGAAAGAATCATGGCGCCGAGCAGGGCGATGACCACGGTGAAGGCCATCGGGTGGAACATTTTGCCTTCCACACCGGTGAGGGCGAAGATCGGCAGGTACACGACCATGATGATCAACTGACCGAAAATCAGCGGCCGACGCGCTTCTCTGGCGGCGGCGAAGACCTCATGGAAACGCTCGCTGCGGGTCAGCATGCGACCGTGCTTTTGCTGGGCATGCGCCAGCCTGCGGATTGCGTTTTCGACGATCACCACCGCGCCATCGACAATGATGCCGAAGTCCAGCGCGCCCAGGCTCATCAGGTTGGCGCTGACCTTGTTGGTGAACATGCCGGTGAAGGTGAACAGCATGGCCAGCGGAATCACCATGGCGGTGATCAGCGCAGCGCGGATGTTGCCGAGGAACAGAAACAGAATCACGATGACCAGAATCGCGCCTTCGATCAGGTTCTTCTTGACCGTCGCGATGGCTTTTTCCACCAGCGTGGTGCGGTCATAAACCGTTACCGCTTCCACACCTGCAGGCAGTGTGCGGTTGATCTCGGCGAGTTTGGCGGCCACCGCCTGCGAGACGGTCCGGCTGTTTTCACCGATCAGCATGAACACGGTGCCGAGCACCACTTCACGGCCATTTTCGGTGGCTGCGCCGGAGCGCATTTCCTTGCCGATGCCGACCTCGGCCACGCTGCTGATTCTGATCGGCGTGCCCTGCACATTGGCGATGACAATGTTGGCGATGTCGTCCACCGTGCCCAACTGACCCGGTGCGCGAATCAGTAACTGCTCGCCGCCGCGTTCTATATAGCCTGCGCCGACGTTGGCGTTGTTGCGCTCCAGCGCTGCCACCAGATCGTTGAGCGTCAGCTTGTAGGCGGCCAGTTTTTTCGGATCAGGCGCAATCTGGTACTGCCTGGCGAAACCGCCGATGGTGTTGATCTCGGCCACGCCTGGCACGTTGCGCAGTTGCGGCTTGATGATCCAGTCCTGAATCACCCGCAGGTCGGTCGACGTGTACGGCGTGCCGTCCTCCTTCAGCGCGCCCTCGCGGGCCTCGACTGTCCACAGGAAGATCTCGCCGAGGCCGGTGGAGATCGGCCCCATCATCGCATCGACGCCTTCCGGCAACTGGTCCTTGGCGATCTGCAGGCGCTCGTTCACCAGTTGGCGGGCGAAGAACAGGTCGGTGCCGTCCTCGAAAATCACCGTGACCTGGGACAGGCCCGAGCGCGACAGCGAGCGCGTCTGTTGCAAACCGGGCAGGCCCGCCATGTTGGTCTCGATGGCGAAGGTGATGCGCTGCTCGGTTTCCAGCGGCGAGAAGCCGGGCGCGGAGGTGTTGATCTGCACCTGTACGTTGGTGATGTCGGGGACCGCATCGATGGGCAGTTTCTGGTAACTGGCGATGCCCAGCCCAGCCATGAGCAGCACAGCGAGCATCACGACGATGCGCTGTTCAATCGCGAATTGAATCAACCGTTCAAACATGTGGGTGTACTCGTGGGACGCAGATCAATGGGCGTGCTCGGCGGAGCCTTTGCCCAGCTCCGACTTGAGGATGAAACTGCCGGCGGTGGCCACTTGTGTGCCGGCCGCCAGGCCCTTGACGATTTCCACGTGGCCACCATCGCGGCGGCCAAGTGTCACCGGCGTCAGTTGAAAACCTTCAACGTTGCGCACGAAGACCGAGGGCTTGTCCTCGACCGACTGGATCGCCGATTCGGGAAGACTCACCGCAACACTGGACTGCTCGGCGGCGACTTCCACCGAAACGAACAGGCCGGGACGCCACGCGCCCTGCGGGTTGGCCAGCGTCACGCGCACGGCCGCAGCGCGGGTCTGCTCGCCCAGCAGGCTGCCGACGTAGCCGACTCGTCCTTCGACCCGGGCATTCAGGTCGGGCGCACTGACGATGACCGGACGACCGACCACCACCTTGTCCAGATCCCTGGGCGCTACGCCGAAGGTGGCCCAGACACGCGACAGGTCGGACAGCGTGAAGGCGTTGCTCGCCTCGCTGACCATCTCGCCGATGCCCAGGTGCTTTTCCACGACCACGGCATCAAACGGTGCGATCAGCTCGTAGCGGTTGCCCGCTGAAGGGTGGGTGCTGGCACCGATGGCGCTGATCTTCTGCCGCGCGTTGGCGAGGTTGATGTCGGCTTCCTGAAAGTCCTGACGCGCCTGCAAGTAATCCTGCTCGGCCGAGATTTTGTCTTCCCAGAGTTTCTTTTCGCGTTGCAAGGTCAGGCGCGCCAGTTCCTGACGTCGTTGTGCAGCGTTCAATTCGCTGCGCTGATCGGAAATCTGCTGGCTGGCAATCACCGCCAGCACCTGGCCCTTTTTCACCGACTGACCCAGATCGACCTTCACCGCTTCGACCACGCCGCTGACCCGCGGCACGACATGCGCAGTGCGGTCTTCATCGAAGCGGATTTCACCGGGGAAGGTCACGGTCGTGCTCATCTGCCGGGGTTCTGCGCTGGCCAGCTCGATGCCTGCCGCCTTGATCTGCTCGGCAGTCAGCTCGATGTGTCCCTCTTCCTCTTCGTGAGAAGCTTCCGAGGCTGCGGCGTCCGGTTTTTTCGCCTCGTCGGCGTGGCCTGGCTCTTCAGCATGGCCCTGCCCGGATTCATGCGCGTGCTCATCGGCTGACGGTTCTGGTCCGGCTGCGAACGGCAGTATCTGCGGGTTCAGGGTCAGACTGCCCAGACCAATGATGACCACCACCGCCAGCGCGATGGCAATGCTTCGTTTGTTGTTCATGAAGGCTCCCGGCGATCAGGTGCATGCAGCACTTTTGGATACGCTCGATACAGGCGGAAAAGGAAAGTCAGGGGTTGAGGCTGAAGCGGTTGAGATCACCGTGGATACGCTCGATGGCGACTCTGGCCTCGGTGGCGGTGGCCAGCGATTCGAGGTACTGGCTGCGCGCCGAGATCAGCGTCCGTTGCGCGTCCAGCACTTCGAGAAAGCCGAACTTGCCCATCTCGAAACCGCGCGTTGCCGTGTCGACGGCGCGTTGCGCGGCGGGCAGGATCACGCGGTCGAAGGACTCGACTTCCTGCGCGGCTGTGTTCCATTGATCGAGGGCGGACTGCGTCTGAGTGCGCAGCTTCAGTTCGACGGCGTTGCGCAGGTCGCGCGACTGGTCGGCACGGCGTGATGCCGCGAGCACGTTGCCTTGATTGCGGTCGAACAGCGGCAGTGGCATCGACAAGCCCACGACGTTGACCCGCTCGCGCTCTTCGCGGCTGTACTGGCTGCCGACGCTGACGGTCAGGTCCGGGATGCGCTTGGCGCGCTCCGACCCCAGCGCCGCTTCGCGCTGCTCGATCTGGGTCTGCGCCAGGCGCAGCTCGGCGGACTGATTGAGGGCGGTCAGTAGCTTTGCGCTCGGTGGCAGCTTGCCTGGCGACAGGTCGTTGTAGTCCAGACGTTCGAAAGAGGCGACCGGCGAACCGGTGGTGCGCGCCAGCTCGCGGTTGCTGTTGATTTTCAGGGTCTCGGCGCGGCGGACCAGCAGGTCGGTTTCGGCCAGTTGCACTTGGGCGCGTGTGGCTTCCACCGGCGATACCTTGCCCGCCCGGACTCGCCCTTCGGCAACCTCAAGACCGCGCTCGGCCAGTGTTCTGGATTGGCGCGCCAGCTCCAGGCCAGCCTGTGCCCGCGCGGCTGCGTAAAACGCCTGAACCACTTCGGCACGCAGCTCGTTGCCGCGCCGCTCCAGCTCCAGACGCGCAGCGTCCTGACCCTTGCTGGCGGCCTCGATCCGCGCCCCGCGCTTGCCGCCCAGTTCCAGTGCCTGGCTGAGCATCACGGTGGTGGTGCTGGTCTCGCGGCGGGTGTCTTCCACTTCCCATGACACTGTCGGGTTGGGGATCAGCCCGGCCTGCTGTCGATCGCCCTCGGCGACGCCGATCTCCCACTGAGCTGCGGCCAGTTCCGGGTTACGGGCGAAGGCGGCTTCCAGTGCCTGAGCCAGGCTGATGCCCTGGGCTGCGGCAATGCCAGGGGCAACAAGCGGTAACAACACCAGGCAAAGTGCGGCGACTCTCATAGCGCACTCCCTGCCAATCGATCTGTACGCTGAGCGCGCACGTTATTCTCCAGTCGCATGACTCACCCCATCGAAAGCAAAAAACAAACAGGCACCAGGGCGCTGAAGTTGGCTGAGGGGACTGTATGCAACCGGAGTTATCAGAGGGATTGCTGCAAAATTACGATTTTGTTATCCAGCGGGATGGGCGTTTCTTTTCAGTACACTGCACGGCATCGTCATCCACCGTTCATCAAACAGGAAGCCTGGTTATGCGAATCCTTGTCGTCGAGGACGAGCCGAAAACTGCCGAATACATGCATCAGGGTCTGACCGAAAGCGGCTATATCGTCGATATCGCGGCAACTGGTCTCGATGGGCTCTATCTCGCGCAGCATCAGGCTTACGATGTGGTGATACTGGACGTGAACCTGCCGGAGATGGACGGCTGGGAGGTGTTGAGCCGCCTGAGGAAGACCGTCAGTACGCGCATCATGATGGTCACTGCACGCGGGCGTCTTGAGGAGAAGGTCAAGGGCCTGGAAATGGGCGCCGATGATTATCTGGTCAAGCCGTTCGAGTTTCCCGAGTTGCTGGCACGGGTCCGCACGCTGATGCGCCGCAGCGAGCAGACCAGCACTTCCAAGGTGTTGCAGGTCGGCGATCTTGAGCTGGATCAGGGGCGCCACAGGGCATTCCGCGGCAGCCAGCGCATCGACCTGACGACCAAGGAATTCGCGCTGTTGCACCTGTTGATGCGGCACAGCGGCGAAGTCATGTCGCGCACCCAGATCATCTCTCTGGTCTGGGACATGAACTTCGATTGCGACACCAATGTGGTGGAGGTGTCGATCCGCCGTCTGCGCGCGAAGATCGACGATCCGTTCGAGACCAAGCTGATTCACACGCTGCGTGGCGTCGGTTACGTACTGGAAGTGCGTGAATGAAGCTGACCCGTCTCTCGACACGTCTCGGATTGACGGTCGCGGCGCTCATCGGGTGCCTGGTGCTGATGATGGAAATGCTTGCATACGCAGCCATTTCCCGTCAGCTCGATATACGTGCCGAAGACGCGTTGAACGAGAAGTTCAGGCAGATCGAACACAGCATGAGCGAGGGTTTTTTGGGGGTCGTCGACATCGTCCAGTACCCCCACACGCTGCGTGACCAGATCGTCGGGCATGACAGCTTCTCGCTGACCATCTTCGACGTGGGCAACCCTCGGCAAGAGTTGATGAGCGTCGGTAGCCAAGAGGGACGAAGTCTGCCGGTTCCTGATACCGATGCGCTGCCGCAAGGCTTTCAGGAACTGAAATCCGAGCAGGGCCACAAGATTCTGCTGGGTTACAGGACCGTACGCCTCAAGACCGGTCAGGACGTGCTGGTCAGGCTGTCCATGGACAGGGAAAGCGACACCGTGCTGCTGCACGCTTACGTGAGATCGACGTGTTTGGCCTTGCCGGTGATTCTGCTGCTGGTCGGCTTTGGCGTCTGGTGGGTGGTGCGTCGCGGGCTCAGGCCGCTGGGGGCGTTCAGGAAAGTCACTGCGCTGATCTCGGCCCGCGACCTGTCTCATCGGATGAAAGTGAAGGGCCTGCCTGACGAGTTGCGCGACCTGGCACATGCGGTCAACTTCATGTTGCACAGGCTGGACGGTGATGTGCAGCAACTGGCGCAGTTCTCGGACGACCTTGCGCATGAGCTGCGCTCGCCGATGAACAACCTGATGGGCAGGGCGCAGGTCACGCTGTCCAGACCGCGCCCGTCGGAGGAGTACAAGCAGGCACTCGAATCCTGCACCGAAGAGCTGGAGCGCATGTCGCGCATGATCAGTCAGATGCTGTTTCTGGCCAGCGTCAGCCAGCCCGCAGCGCCGTTGCCGGTCGAGGTCATCGACCTTCGCCAGGAGGCAGACAAGGTCGCCGAACTGTTTTCCTCCTCGGCGGAGGATCGCGACATCACCTTGCAGGTTCAGGGGCACGCCAGGGCGAGCGGTGACCGGCTGATGATCCAGCGAGCGATTTCCAATCTGCTGTCCAACGCCATTCGTCACGGTCTGTCGGGCAGCGTCATTACCCTCACGCTTGCCACGCATGAGGATGAAGTGTCACTGGCAGTGCGCAATGCGGGGGATGGCATCGATGCCGAGCACTTGCCACGCCTGTTCGATCGTTTCTATCGGGTGCATGTCAGCCGAGCGCGACAGCAGGGCGGGACCGGGCTCGGGCTGGCGATCGTGCGTTCCATCATGAGCTTGCACGAAGGGCAGGTTACGGTGCAGAGCGAGCCAGGCCAATTCACCACGTTCAGTCTGATCTTTCCTAAACTGGTGTAATGCGTCAGGTTGGTGGTCGTTCTTCAAGAACCTTTCGCTGACCCCCGGCTCATAGCTTGTGAGCGGGTATTGCCCGGATGCTTCCGATGAAGCTGAACCCTATAAGGATGGACGTATGACAGTTGCTTTCTGGTGCGTGCTGGTCGCGATCCTGCTGCCGATTATCTGTGCCGGTATCGCCAAGTTCGGCAGCGGCAAATTTGGCAGCGGGCATAACCATGACCCGCGGGCCTTTCTCGACAAGCTGGAAGGGTTCCCGCGCCGCGCGCATGCTGCCCAGATGAACAGCTTTGAAGTGACCCCGGCGTTTGCTGCGGCGGTGATCATTGCGCACGTTGCCGGTAACGCGCAGTTGGTGACGATTGATGTGCTGGCGGTGTTGTTTATCACCAGCCGCCTGCTGTACATCATTTTCTACCTGGCCGATCTGGCCGCACTGCGCTCGCTTGTCTGGCTGGTGGGCATGGGCCTGATCATCGCGCTGTTCGGGGTATCGGCTTTCCCAGCCGTGTCCTGACAGTCTGTTCGCGACGCTGCCGATCGTGGGCAGCGTCGCGACCTGATCAGTCGTCTGACTGGACTTTCTCGAGTTCGGTCTGGGCTTCCTGCAATTCCTTGCGCGAATCGGCGAGCTTGTCCTTGCGCTTGTTGATCTTCTCCGGATCGCCCTTTTCCATGGCCTTGTTCAAGTCGGTCTGACGGCGGCTGACTTCCTGCTTGGCGTCGAGCACTTTCTGCTTGCGCTGTTTGATCAATGACGTTTCGGTGCAGTTGGCATTGACCTCGGCCAGTGCCTTTTCAAGGTCGGACTGTTCCGCCTTGTTACCCTCGGTCTTGGCGTACTGAATCTTGCTGCTGATTTCCTGGCTTTTGATCTGGCATTCGGACTGCACTGGGGAGGGCGCCTGTGCGTCTGCGAACACGGTTGTAGCGAGCAGCGTGCAGCTGGTGAAAAGAATCAGTGGCGATAAAAACTGCATATGAACTCCGTTTGAATACGGACAGAAAAATGAACGTCCGCTACTTAAAACCTGAAATGCTCTGTGCCTGCAATTGCTGGCTCAGTGCCTGTACCTGTGGGTCCTGAAAAAAAGCCCTCAGTCTGGCCGCACGACCAGGACCAATGCCTGGCTCTGCTTGCCATTGCTCAACGCTACGGTCAGCCAGTTCGTGCCAGTTGTCGGGCAGTCTGGCGCCTCCCGTGGGCGGCAGTCCGATGGCCTTGAGCCATGTCTGAAACGGCCGTTCGCGTGCGGTTTGCAGGCTGTCGAGCAGTTTAGCGCTACTGCGTTCAGCGAAGCCGGGAATGTTAACAAGCTCAGCATGATTCAGGGTCATCCAATCGAGTAAGCCCATTATTTGGCCGTTCTCGATAAGCGTGTTCCAGGTCCCCGGACCAACGCCGGGCAACGCCAGGCCTTTCTTGCCGCTGAGCCATGCCAGTCTGGCGCGGAACTGGCTTTCACAGCCTGGTGTGGCTTGCCAGCAGCTCAGTTCATGAAAGTCGTCGGCTCGTGGAATGATCATGTCAGCTCGTTCAGCAGCACGGGACACCACGCCATCGAGTCGTGGAATCGTCAGCCCGGCCAGGCTCACGGCGACCTGATCGCCAGGCCTGATATCCAGTGTTTGCCAGCGCTGCAGCGAGCCCGTGCTGATGCGGCTGACGGTACGATCATCGAGACGTACCGGGGTCAGCTCCAGCACCGGCGTAATCCTGCCACTGCGGCCGATCTTGAAGTTGACCTTGCGCACCTCGGCCAGCGCCTGGGCGTAGGGATGTTTCCAGGCGGCAATCCAGTAAGGCGCACTGGCTTGCCAGCGTTGCGCGGGTGGACGTTGACCCTGGCGCATGATCACGCCATCCGTGGCGAACGGCAGGGGATTGCGATACCAATGCTCGCGCCATCGTGCGGCCTGGGCGTAGTTTTGCAGTGGATGCGTATAGGCTGCGCTGTCCTCAAAACCCATGGCTTGCAGGCCTGCGAGACGTTGCGCCATATCGGCCGGCCCGTTCGGCCAGTCCCAGACGAATAGCCCGATGGCGTCGGCCTGCTGCGGGCTGATCGTCTGCCGCGCCAGTAATCCTGCGACCTTGCTGCGCGCGTTGACGCTGCCGGACGCGGCCTGAATGTGGTCGTCCAGCCGCCAGTACAGCTCGCCTTGCAGTACTGGGGATTCAGCCTGGGGCAGTTGTTGAGGAATGGTTTTGATCAGTCGCGCCTGCGAGGTCCAGTCCTGCCCCTTGCGCCCATCACCACGACTGATCGCCTGCACAAGCTGGCCTTGTTCATAGACCAGCGTGACGGCTACGCCATCGACCTTGGGTTGAATCCACAGATCGTTGCGGCCCTTGAGCCAGTCCTTGACGCTGCCTTCGTCGGCCAGCTTGTTGACGCCCGTGTGCGGAACGGGATGAGGCAACGGGCCAGCTGCTGTCTTTAGCGGATTGGACTCTGGGGTGGAAACGGCAAAGCACGAGCGCCACAGGCTCAGCTTCTGCCGCGCCTGATCGTAGAGCTCATCCGGGATTTGCGAAATGCCCTGCCGGTGGTAGCTGTCATCCCACGCGGCAATCTGCTGTTGCAACGCAGTGATTTCGCTGCGCGCCTTGGCGGCAGACCAGTCAGGGCATTGGCTGGCATGGCCGAGGCCGGGCAGAAGAAACACAAGAGCACACGTCATCAGGCGAAAGGTTGGCAGCATCGAAGCATCCTTGCTTTAGGAATGGGCCCGATGAGGCTAGTCGTTGTCGCGTGGTGATGGGGTAGGGCTTGGTTACCGGGTTTTGCGATGGGGCAGAGCGGCATGTCCACGCAGAGTGCTCAGTGGCTGCACTGGCCTCTTCGTGAGCAAGCTCACTCCCACAGGAGTTTGGTACGCATTGCTCTTGCCGAAGGGCATGTCCACGCAGGGTGCTCAGTGACTGCGCCGGCCTTTTCGTGAGCAAGACTTGTGTATAGCGATGAGCGCGGAGCCTGGGCACGATAGTGTTCTCCCGCCTGGCTCTCATTCCTCACGCTCCAGCGTGGTAATGCCTTGCGTGACGCTCTGCGTCACAAGTCTGCGGCGCGCCGCATTTTCTTGATCGGACTCGGACCGTCCATATCTCCAGACGAAAAAAAGCCCCGAAACGACCAGGTCGTCCGGGGCTTTTTTCTGGGTTTTTACAGGCCGGCAGCTGCGCGCAGGGCGTCGGCGCGGTCGGTTTTTTCCCAGGTGAAGGCGGTGAAGGTGTCATCGCCAACGGTCATTTCGACCGGGGTACGACCGAAGTGGCCGTAGGCTGCAGTGGCCTGGTACATCGGGTGCAGCAGGTCGAGCATGGTGGTGATTGCGTAAGGACGCAGGTCGAAGTTGTCGCGGACCAGCTTGATGATCTTGTCATCGGACAGCTTGCCGGTGCCGAACGTGTTCAGCGAGATCGAGGTCGGTTGAGCGACGCCGATGGCGTAGGACACCTGGATTTCGCAACGCTCGGCCAGGCCGGCAGCGACGATGTTCTTGGCGACGTAACGACCGGCGTAGGCGGCCGAACGGTCAACCTTCGATGGGTCCTTGCCGGAGAATGCACCGCCACCGTGACGGGCCATGCCGCCGTAGGTGTCGACGATGATCTTGCGGCCGGTCAGACCGCAGTCGCCTACCGGGCCACCGATGATGAAGTTGCCGGTCGGGTTGATGTGGAACTGGGTGTCCTTGTGCAGCAGGTGCGCAGGGATGACGTGCTTGACGATCAGCTCCATCACGCCTTCGCGCAGGTCCTTGTACGACACATCCGGGTTGTGCTGGGTCGACAGGACGATGGCGTCGACGCCGACCACCTTGCCGTTTTCGTAACGGCAGGTAACCTGGGATTTGGCATCCGGGCGCAGCCACGGTAGCAGGCCGGATTTACGCGCTTCGGCCTGACGCTGCACCAGCTGGTGGGAGAAGGTGATCGGTGCTGGCATCAGCACGTCGGTCTCGTTACTGGCATAGCCGAACATCAGGCCCTGGTCGCCAGCGCCCTGATCTTCAGGTTTGCTGCGGTCAACGCCCTGGGCGATGTCTACCGACTGCTTGCCGATGATGTTCATCACGCCGCAGGTGGCGCCGTCGAAACCGACGTCGGAGCTGTTGTAGCCGATGTCGAGGATGACGTTACGCACGATGTCTTCCAGATCGACCCAAGCCGAAGTCGATACTTCGCCAGCGATGATCGCCACACCGGTCTTGACCAGTGTTTCGCACGCTACACGTGCGTATTTGTCTTCAGCGATGATGGCGTCCAGAACCGCGTCGGAAATCTGGTCGGCGATCTTGTCCGGATGCCCTTCGGACACGGACTCGGAGGTGAAAAGTGAGTATTCGCTCATCTCTACGGGTTTCCTTCATTTTACCGATGGTGAGTGTCGCCAGCCGGTCGCTGAAAATGGCGAACCTGGATCTGGAAACCATTACGTAAGCCTACATAGAGGCTTTCCCCGGGAACTAGCCCCGCAGCGATGGCCCAACGGGCCAGGTCTTCCTGCTCGAAACCTAACCAGAGATCGCCACAGGCCTCCCTGGCCCAACTCTGGTCATGACTACACAATTCTGTTACCAGCAGGCTACCGCCGGGTTTTACATGTTCGGCCAGTTGCCTCAAGGCTTCGGCCGGTACCGCGAAATGATGCAGCACCATGTTGAGGACGACGCAATCGGCGCTGACTTTAGCGTCGGTCAGTGCATCGGCCAGCCTCAGCTCAACGTTAGCCAGTGCCTTGCGCTCGCAGACGCCACGCGCCAGATCGAGCATGACCGGGCTGTTGTCCATCGCAATGACCTGAGCGAAGCGTCGCGCCAGCTCAGGGAGGAAGCCGCCGTCACCGGGGCCTACTTCCAGAGCGGTTGCCTGGGCGCCGAAGCTCAGTTTGTCGAGCAAGATCAGCAGGCTTTCGCTGTACTGCGCCAAACCGGCGATCAGGTCCTGCTGGGCACGAAACTTTTCTGCGGTACGGGCGAAAAAATCCTGGCTGGCTGATGCCCGTTGCCGATGCACCAGGCCGATACGGCTCTGTACGTCGTCTGGCAAGTCCAGCGTATCCACCTCATCGAGCAGCGCCGCATGCAGCCTGCCACCCGGCAACTCGGTATGGGGCAGGGCGCGCCGGTAGAAAATCGCGTTGCCTTCACGCCGTGTCGCTACCAGATCGGCCTGCGCCAGCACCTTGAGGTGATGACTCATGCCGGACTGGCCGATGGCGAAAATCTGCGCCAGTTCCAGCACGCCGAACGAGTCGTTGGTCAGCACACGCAGCACGTTCAGCCGCAAGGGATCGCCGCCGGCCTTGCACAATGCAGAGAGGTCGTCGCATGCATCATGGCGAATGGCAGGTACACGCAGGTTCATAGCTGCGCAGTCTAGAGAGCGATTCGGAGTGTCGCAAGGGCAATATCAAAAAGTTTTGATATTGCTGGGTGGGTGGCGCCGGTCAGCCGTTGTGAACTTGTCGAGCAGGCGGGTGATCCAGTCTTTGCGTACCAAATAATGTCCGCAACCCCGGAAAAAAGCCTATGGTCGTCTATCTGTGATTGCCCCCGGCCTGTCCGTGAGGGAAAATAGCCTTCTTTTTCTCAATCCTATTTCTTAATTCCCAGGAGATCAGCGATGCCAAGCCGTCGTGAGCGTGCCAACGCTATTCGTGCCCTCAGCATGGATGCCGTGCAAAAAGCCAACAGCGGCCATCCGGGTGCCCCCATGGGCATGGCGGATATCGCCGAGGTTCTTTGGCGCGATTATATGAAACACAACCCGGCAAACCCTTCGTTCGCCGACCGTGACCGTTTCATTATGTCCAACGGCCACGGCTCGATGCTGGTCTATTCGCTGCTGCACCTGACCGGCTACGACCTGTCCATCGACGACCTGAAAAACTTTCGTCAATTGCACAGCCGTACTCCCGGCCACCCGGAATACGGTTACACGCCTGGCGTCGAGACCACCACCGGTCCGCTGGGTCAGGGCTTTGCCAACGCCGTCGGTTTCGCTGCTGCCGAGAAAACGCTTGCCGCGCAGTTCAACCGTCCAGGCCACTCCATCGTCGATCACCATACCTACGTGTTCATGGGCGATGGCTGCATGATGGAAGGTATTTCCCACGAAGCGGCCTCGCTGGCCGGTACGTTGCAACTGAACAAGCTGATCGCGTTCTACGACGACAACGGCATCTCCATCGATGGTGAAGTGGAAGGCTGGTTCACCGACGATACGCCGAAGCGTTTCGAGTCCTACGGCTGGTTGGTGATCCGCAATGTCGACGGTCATGACCCTGAAGAAATCAAGACGGCCATCGAAACCGCTCGCAAGAGCGATCAGCCAACGCTGATCTGCTGCAAGACCACCATCGGTTTCGGTTCGCCGAACAAGCAGGGCAAGGAAGAGTCCCACGGTGCGCCGCTGGGTGCTGACGAAATCGCCCTGACCCGTGCTGCACTGAAGTGGAACCACGGTCCTTTCGAAATCCCGGCTGACATCTATGCCGAGTGGAACGGGAAGGAAAAAGGCCTGGCTGCCGAAGCCGAGTGGGATCAGCGTTTTGCTGATTATTCCGCCGCCTTCCCGGAGCTGGCCAACGATTTCATTCGTCGTATGAGTGGGCAATTGCCTGCCGATTTCGCTGAAAAATCAGCGGCTTATGTCGCCGAAGTCAACGCCAAGGGCGAAACCATCGCCAGCCGCAAGGCCAGCCAGAACGCGCTGGGAGCACTGGGCCCGTTGCTGCCTGAAATTCTGGGTGGTTCGGCTGACCTTGCCGGGTCCAACCTGACCATCTGGAAAGGCTGCAAGAGCATCACCGGCGAAGACCCTAACGGCAACTACCTGCATTACGGTGTTCGCGAGTTCGGCATGGGCGCCATGATGAACGGCATCGCCCTGCACGGCGGCTTCGTGCCTTACGGCGCAACCTTCCTGATCTTCATGGAATATGCTCGCAACGCTGTGCGTATGGCCTCGTTGATGAAGAAGCGCGTGATCTACGTATTCACCCACGATTCCATCGGTCTGGGCGAAGACGGCCCGACTCACCAGCCGATCGAGCAGCTGACCAGCCTGCGTACCACACCGAACCTGGACACCTGGCGTCCTGCGGATGCGGTGGAATCGGCCGTGGCCTGGAAGCACGCTATCGAGCGTGACGATGGCCCGTCGGCACTGATCTTCTCCCGTCAGAACCTGACTCACCAGGCGCGTGACGAGAAGCAACTGTCGTACATCGCGCGTGGCGGCTACGTGCTGCGTGATTGCGCGGCCGAGCCTGAGCTGATCCTGATCGCAACCGGTTCGGAAGTCGGTCTGGCTGTGCAGGCTTACGACAAGCTGACCGAGCAGGGTCGCAACGTGCGCGTGGTGTCCATGCCATGCACCAGCATTTTCGAAGCTCAGGATGCTGCGTACAAGCAGGCAGTGCTGCCGTTGCAGGTCAGCGCGCGTATTGCGATCGAAGCGGCTCATGCCGACTACTGGTACAAATACGTCGGCCTGGAAGGGCGTGTGATCGGCATGACCACCTTCGGCGAGTCGGCCCCTGCGCCAGCGCTGTTCGAAGAGTTCGGGTTCACGCTGGAAAACGTCCTGAGCACTGCTGAAGAACTGCTGGAAGACTGATCAGCTATGTGATGTTGATGTTGTGGGAGCGGACCGGGCGACGCTTCGCTCCCACATGATTGTTATTCCCTGGCGAAAATTTCATGCCCCAGCCCCGCCCCTACAAAGTTGCTCTGAACGGTTACGGCCGTATTGGTCGTTGTGTCGTTCGCGCGCTGTGCGAGCGAGGGGCCAAGGCCGGGTTTGAAGTGGTTGCCATCAACGATCTGGCCGACATGGCCAGTCTTGAATACCTCACGCGCTTTGACTCCACACACGGCCGGTTCCCCGGCGAAGTGCGGGTCGAAGGGCAATACCTGCACATCAATGACCACCGGATCAAGGTGCTGCGCAGTGCGACGCCGGAAGGCATAGACTGGGCCGGTCTGGAAGTCGATCTGGTGCTTGAGTGCTCCGGCGTCTACAACACTCGCGAAGACGGCCAGCGTTTTCTGGAGGCCGGTGCGCCGCGGGTGCTGTTTTCCCAGCCGATGGCCAGTGAACGTGATGTCGATGCCACCGTGGTGTTCGGCATCAACCAGCACAAGCTGACTGGCCGCGAGCTGCTGGTCTCGGCCGCCTCGTGTACCACCAACTGCAGTGTGCCGCTGCTGCGCTTGCTGGACCAGGCCATCGGCCTGGAATACATGACCATCACCACCATCCACTCGGCGATGAACGATCAACCGGTGATCGACGCTTATCATCACGAGGATCTGCGCCGTACCCGCTCGGCCTTCCAGTCGATCATTCCGGTATCCACCGGTCTGGCGCGCGGAATCGAACGGCTGCTTCCGGAACTTGCCGGCCGAATTCAGGCCAAAGCTGTTCGCGTGCCGACGGTGAATGTGTCCTGTCTGGACATTACCTTGCAGATGTCGCGAGACACCGATGCCGTGGAGATCAACCGTATCCTGCGCGAGGCCGCCACCAGCGGCCCGCTCAAGGGGCTGCTGGCCTACACTGAACTGCCGCACGCCAGTTGCGATTTCAACCATGACCCGCATTCGGCCATTGTCGATGCGAGTCAGACCCGCGTTTCCGGACCACGGCTGGTCAATCTGCTGGCCTGGTTCGACAACGAGTGGGGCTTTGCCAATCGAATGCTCGACGTCGCCGATCACTTTCTGCGCGTCGCTGACCAATAACAGTAAAAAAACAGGAATGCTCATGACCGTCTTGAAGATGACCGACCTCGATCTGCAAGGTAAACGTGTACTGATCCGCGAAGACCTCAACGTCCCGGTAAAGGACGGCGTGGTCAGCAGTGATGCACGTATCCTCGCTTCGCTGCCGACCATCAGGCTGGCGTTGGAAAAGGGCGCGGCCGTCATGGTCTGCTCGCACCTTGGCCGCCCGACAGAGGGTGAGTTTTCTGCCGAGAACAGCCTCAAGCCGGTTGCCGACTACCTGAGCAAGGCGCTGGGTCGTGACGTTCCTCTGGTTGCCGATTACCTGGACGGGGTCGACGTGAAGGCCGGTGATGTCGTCCTGTTCGAGAACGTTCGCTTCAACAAGGGCGAGAAAAAGAACACTGACGAGCTGGCGCAGCAATACGCAGCGCTGTGCGACGTGTTCGTGATGGATGCCTTCGGCACCGCGCACCGTGCCGAGGGTTCCACTCACGGCGTGGCCAAATTCGCCAAAGTGGCCGCCGCAGGACCGCTGCTGGCCGCCGAACTCGAAGCACTGGGCAAGGCCCTGGGCGCTCCGGCTCAGCCGATGACCGCCATCGTTGCCGGCTCCAAGGTCTCCACCAAGCTGGACGTGCTCAACAGCCTGAGCGGCATCTGCAATCAGTTGATCGTCGGCGGCGGCATAGCCAACACCTTCCTGGCTGCGGCCGGTCACAAGGTCGGTAAATCGCTGTACGAACCTGATCTGCTCGACACCGCACGCGCCATCGCCGCCAAAGTCAGCGTGCCGTTGCCGACTGACGTGGTGGTTGCCAAAGAATTCGCCGAAAGCGCTGCCGCTACCGTCAAACTGATCGGTGAGGTCGCCGATGACGACATGATTCTCGATATTGGCCCGCAGACTGCTGCGCATTTCGCCGAATTACTGAAATCTTCCGGGACTATCCTGTGGAACGGTCCGGTCGGCGTGTTTGAGTTCGATCAGTTCGGTGAAGGCACTAAAACGCTGGCCAAGGCCATCGCTGAAAGCCAAGCGTTCTCCATCGCGGGCGGCGGCGACACGCTGGCAGCCATCGACAAGTATGGTGTTGCGCAAAAGATTTCCTACATTTCGACCGGTGGCGGTGCGTTCCTCGAGTTCGTGGAGGGCAAGGTTCTGCCAGCGGTGGAAGTGCTCGAACAACGCGCCAAGGCTTGAGTGAAAGCTTTGGACAAGGAGTGGTCAATGGTCAGGGCGTTACCGTGGTTTCTCATCGCAGGTTTACTGGCCGGTTGCGCGGGCAAGCCTGCGGCTGAAGAGGTGGAGAGCGACTCCCCGACTCAACCGCTCCAGCTAAGCTGCTATCAGGCGGGCTGGCAGGCAGAAACGGTGCCGGTGGTCTACAAACGTGGCGGTCCGGAGGTTTGGGATCGTTATGAATTCATACCGCGGACCGGCAATGTAGGCTGTCTGTGAGCCAGGTCTGAAACCCGTTGGCAACATTGACGGGCTTCAGCGGTCTTTAAAGGGTGGATATTTTTCCGCGAAAGGAGTTTCGCCATGAAGATCGCTGCCCTGGCTCTGATGAGCTGCATTGTACTGGCTGGTTGTACCGGTTCTGGCTCGCGTGCCAAGACCTGTCAGATATTCAGCCCGGCTGCCGTGAATGTGCCGACGACTGAAAACAGTCAACGGGTCGAGGCACATGTCACCGGTGAGCCGGCCGATGACCGAAATCAGGAACAGAACTGCCCCTGACAGTTGAAACGACCGGCACGTGCCGCGTTTCGCAGGGCAGCCAGGAGACGTAATGAAAGGCGTGATTGCCCTTGGGGTTTTGGCAGTGCTTGGCGGTTGTTCGAGCATGAGTTCACCGCAGCAGAATGACCCCTGGAATCGCTGGGTATGCGACAGCAATGCAGAGGTCAATTGGCGCTACATCGACTCGGCCAAGAAGGAAGTCGATGTGCGTCTGAATCAGAGCGATCAGGTGTTCAGGCTCAAGGCCGAACCCGGCGCTGCCAGCGGTACGCTGTACAGCAACAATGTGTTGGCATTCGTCAACAAGGGTAGCGAGGGCCTGATCTACTGGGACGCTACCAACGATCTGATCGGTCGCGGCTGCAAGGCCAGATAAGTCGGATCTCGGGCACACACGCACGGCCTCGCGGCTGAGCTTATAACTTGAATGGCAGCCGCCACTACGGCAGGCTTGCTCGACTAACGACCCTACCGGGAGAGAAACAGACAATGGCACTTATCAGCATGCGCCAGATGTTGGACCACGCAGCCGAATTCGGCTACGGCGTTCCAGCTTTCAACGTAAACAACCTGGAACAGATGCGCGCCATTATGGAAGCGGCCGACAAGACCGACTCCCCGGTGATCGTTCAGGCTTCTGCCGGTGCCCGCAAATACGCCGGTGCGCCGTTTCTGCGTCACCTGATCCTCGCCGCGATCGAAGAATTTCCGCACATCCCGGTGGTTATGCACCAGGACCACGGCACCAGCCCTGACATCTGCCAGCGCTCGATCCAGCTGGGTTTCAGCTCGGTCATGATGGACGGCTCGCTGCGTGAAGACGGCAAGTCCCCAGCCGATTACGACTACAACGTCGACGTTACCCGTCGCGTGGTGTCTTTCGCTCACGCCTGCGGCGTTTCGGTGGAAGGCGAGCTGGGCGTGCTGGGTTCGCTGGAAACCGGCATGGCCGGTGAAGAAGACGGGGTTGGCGCGGAAGGCGTTCTGGATCACAGTCAGATGCTGACCGACCCGGAAGAGGCCGCTGACTTCGTCAAGCGCACTCAGGTCGATGCTTTGGCCATCGCCATCGGCACCAGCCACGGCGCTTACAAGTTCACCAAGCCGCCTACCGGCGACATCTTGGCGATCGAGCGTATCAAAGAGATCCACAAGCGCATCCCCAACACTCACCTGGTGATGCACGGTTCTTCGTCCGTTCCACAGGAATGGCTGAAGATCATCAACGAGTTCGGCGGCGACATCAAAGAAACCTACGGTGTGCCGGTCGAAGAAATCGTTGAAGGCATCAAGCATGGCGTGCGTAAGGTCAACATCGACACCGACCTGCGTCTGGCCTCGACCGGTGCCATCCGTGAATTCATGGCCAAAAACCCGAGCGAGTTCGACCCGCGCAAATACCTGGCCAAGACTGTTTCGGCCATGCGTGACGTCTGTATCGCCCGTTATGAAGCGTTCGGCACCGCTGGCAACGCCTCGAAGATCAAACCGATCTCCCTGGACGCCATGTTCGAACGCTACGCGCGTGGCGAACTGGATGCCAAGGTCAACTGAGTTGACTGAGCATTGAAAAAACCCGCAGAAATGCGGGTTTTTTTATGTCCGGCCAAAAGCACCTGCCAGGCGAATGAATGCTCCGCGCTCATGGTTAGACACAAGTACTGAAGAGCCTGAACAATCTCGCTTCTGCCCGGCGGGCGTAGGAGCGAACTTGTTCGCGAAAGGGCCGGTATATTCTCCGAAAATGCATTTTCTGAACGACCGTCTTCGCGAACAAGTTCGCTCCCACGGCCTTCGGCCAGAATCAAAAGCGGACTTGTGCGTAACGATGGGTACTCCGAGTGGGCATGCGGTTCCGGAAGCTCTTGAAGCTGAAGAGCCTGAACAATCTCGCTTCTGCCCGACGGGCGTAGGAGCGAACTTGTTCGCGAAAGGGCCGGTACATTCTCCGAAAATGTATTTTCTGAACGACCGTCTTCGCGAACAAGTTCGCTCCCACGGCCTTCGGCCAGAATCAAAAGCGGACTTGTGCGTAACGATGGGGACTCCGCGTGGGCATGCGGTTCCGGAAGCTCTTGAGGCTGAAGAACCTGAACAGTCTCGCTTCTGCCCGGCGGGCGTAGGAGCGAACTTGTTCGCGAAAGGGCCGGTACATTCTCCGAAAATGCATTTTCTGAACGACCGTCTTCGCGAACAAGTTCGCTCCCACGGCCTCCGGCCAGAATCAAAAGCGGACTTGTGCGTAACGATGGGGACTCCGCGTGTGCATGCGGTTCCGGAAGCTCTTGAAGCTGAAGAGCCTGAACAGTCTCGCTTCTGCCCGGCGGGCGTAGGAGCGAACTTGTTCGCGAAAAGGCCGATACATTCTCCGAAAATGCATTTTCTGAACGACCGTCTTCGCGAACAAGTTCGCTCCCACGGCCTTCGGCCAGAATCAAAAGCGGACTTGTGCGTAACGATGGGGACTCCGCGTGGGCATGCGGTTCCGGAAGCTCTTGAAGCTGAAGAGCCTGAACAATCTCGCTTCTGCCCGGCGGGCGTAGGAGCGAACTTGTTCGCGAAAGGGCCGGTACATTCTCCGAAAATGCATTTTCTGAACGACCGTCTTCGCGAACAAGTTCGCTCCCACGGCCTTCGGCCAGAATCAAAAGCGGACTTGTGCGTAACGATGGGTACTCCGCGTGGGCATGCGGTTCCGGAAGCTCTTGAAGCTGAAGAGCCTGAACAATCTCGCTTCTGCCCGGCGGGCGTAGGAGCGAACTTGTTCGCGAAAGGGCCGGTACATTCTCCGAAAATGCATTTTCTGAACGACCGTCTTCGCGAACAAGTTCGCTCCCACGGCCTCCGGCCAGAATCAAAAGCGGACTTGTGCGTAACGATGGGTACTCCGCGTGGGCATGCGGTTCCGGAAGCTCTTGAAGCTGAAGAGCCTGAACAATCTCGCTTCTGCCCGGCGGGCGTAGGAGCGAACTTGTTCGCGAAAGGGCCGGTACATTCTCCGAAAATGCATTTTCTGAACGACCGTCTTCGCGAACAAGTTCGCTCCCACGGCCTTCGGCCAGAATCAAAAGCGGACTTGTGCGTAACGATGGGTACTCCGCGTGGGCATGCCGTTCCGGAAGCTCTTGAAGCGTCTAAACGCTCTTCATCACCCCCGCACACGCCGCCTTGTACGCTTCGTGCTGATACTTGTTCAGGGTGTCGGGCAGGACGAAGGTGTGTTTCTTGTTCTGCGCATTGACGGTCTGCGGTGAGATCAGCACCACGTTGCAATCGGACATCAGTTGAAAGATGGTTTCGATCTTGAAAGTGGTCGGGCCGCCAGCGAATTCGCCTTTCTTGCTGCGCTTCTTGATGACCACATGGCTGATGCCGTTTTCACGCACGAAACCGGCAAGTTGCGTGGAGAAGGCTTTGACGTTGGCGGCCTCGTCATCGTCCTCCAGTGCAAGCTTCTTCGTGGCGAGCGGCAAGTGCTCGATGTCACCATTACGTCGAGTGGCGAGGGCGAAGATGGCTTCGCTGCCTTTGATTTCTACACCGCAAATAATCATGAGAAAACCTGATGAGCTCGTTCATATAAAGAGGCAGGTTATCTCATCGTAGACGTTATTCCTGAGCTATCGACTCCAGATACTCCGAGCGCTCGTCACTCATGCGTGCAACGCAATCGTTTTCACTGATGGTGAAGGCCTTGCTACCTGCTGCAGAAGGAAAGACTTCAACCGCGCAGTCGGCGTCACGCAGCTTCTCCCAGGCTTGCTGAGCGGTCTTGAGCTTGCTGGTAAAGTCGTTGAACTGCGTCTTGTTGGCAACGAACTGCGACTGAACGCGCTTGAGCAGGTTGTCGAAGTTCTCCTTGAGCAACTGTTCGGCAGTGGTGCGGCTGTAGGCCGAGCATTCAAGGGTCTGCTTGTCGTCCTCGACACCGTCGCACGGCGACGCGTCAGGGGTCTGAGCGGCGTGTACGCCAGTCACAGCCGTCGTCATAAGGGCCAGGGTCAGCAAAAACGTTTTCATCGAGTCGCTCCGATCCATTGATAGGCTCGATTCTGTCTCAAGCGCGAGACATTGAACAGGTTTACGACATCGCACGACGACACGCCGTCCCCCTTTGTCGCATCTTGACGCTTTCGGCAAACCCCCTGTCGTTTTTGCACCCGGTTCCCCTGACCCTCCGGCATATGCTGACCCCATTAGCGCCGACAGCCGATTCGGCGCACCGGAATCAAAAAGGGGACAGCCTGATGAGCCCAGCCGAATTACACGCCGACAGCATCGTTATTGACGGGCTGATCATCGCCAAGTGGAACCGCGAGCTGTTTGAAGACATGCGCAAGGGCGGCCTGACCATGGCCAACTGCACCGTGTCGGTCTGGGAGGGCTTTCAGGCGACCATCGACAGCATCTGCACCAGCCAGAAACTGATGCGCGAAAACAGCGACCTGGTCATGCCCGTTCATACCACTGCCGACATCCGCAAGGCCAAGGAACTGGGCAAGACCGGTATCCTGTTCGGCTTCCAGAACGCGCACGCCTATGAAGACCAGATCGGCTACGTCGAGATCTTCAAGAAGCTCGGCGTGGGCATCGTGCAGATGTGCTACAACACCCAGAATCTGGTGGGCACGGGCTGCTACGAGCGCGACGGCGGGCTGTCGGGTTTCGGTCGTGAGATCGTCGCTGAAATGAACCGCGTCGGAGTGATGTGCGACCTGTCCCACGTCGGCTCGAAAACCTCGGAAGAAGTCATTCTCGAATCGAAAAAGCCGGTCTGCTATTCCCACTGCCTGCCGTCCGGCCTCAAGGAACACCCGCGCAACAAGTCCGACGCCGAACTGAAGTTCATCGCCGACCACGGCGGATTTGTCGGCGTGACCATGTTTGCGCCGTTCCTGGCCAAGGGCATCGAGTCGACCATCGACGATTACGCCGAAGCCATCGAATACGTGATGAACATCGTCGGCGAAGACTCCATCGGCATCGGTACTGACTTCACCCAGGGTCACGGCCAGGAATTTTTCGAGTACCTGACACACGACAAAGGTTACGCCCGCCGCCTGACCAACTTCGGCAAGATCATCAACCCGCTGGGCATTCGCACCGTGGGGGAGTTTCCCAATCTGACTGAAACGTTGCTCAAGCGCGGTCACTCCGAACGCGTGGTGCGCAAGATCATGGGCGAGAACTGGGTCAACGTTCTGGCCGACGTCTGGGGCGAGTAACCCGCCCGCCATACCTTATCGAATTGAACCCCCACGGCCGCTTCGAGCGGTGGGTGTAGCCCGAATCATCTGGAGTTTGACCGCCATGGCTAAAATCGCCCCGCAACTGCCCATCGAAGTCGATAGCGAAACCGGCGTCTGGACCTCCGATGCGTTGCCGATGCTCTACGTGCCACGGCACTTTTTCGTCAACAACCATAGGGGCATCGAGGACGTGCTGGGCGCCGATGCCTACGCCGACATCCTCTACAAGGCGGGTTACAAATCCGCCTGGCACTGGTGCGAAAAGGAGGCCGAATGCCATGGCCTGGAAGGCGTTGCGGTGTTCGAGCACTACATGAAGCGTCTGTCGCAGCGCGGCTGGGGCCTGTTCAAGATCCAGGACATCGACATCGAGAAAGGCACTGCCAGTGTGAAGCTGGAACACTCCTGTTTCGTGTACGTCTACGGCAAGGTCGGGCGCAAGGTCGATTACATGTTCACCGGCTGGTTCGCCGGGGCCATGGATCAGATCCTCGCTGCCAGCGGCAGCGCTGTGCGCACGGTTGCCGAGCAGGTTTACGGTGGTTCCGAAGAAGGTCATGACGACGGTCTGTTCGTCGTCAAGCCGCTGTAAATCGAGGATCGGGTTATGGCTTTCGAAGCGATGTTCCAGCCGATCCAGATCGGCAAACTCACCATCCGCAATCGCGTGCTGAGCACCGCGCACGCCGAGGTTTACGCCACCGATGGCGGCATGACCACGGATCGTTACGTGAAGTACTACGAGGAGAAAGCCAAGGGCGGCATCGGTCTGGCCATTTGTGGCGGCTCTTCAAGCGTGGCCATCGACAGCCCGCAAAGCTGGTGGAAGTCGGTCAACCTGGCGACCGACAGAATCATCCCGCACTTCCAGAACCTCGCCGACGCCATGCACAAGCATGGCGCCAAGATCATGATCCAGATTACCCACATGGGCCGTCGCTCACGTTGGGATGGCGATCACTGGCCGACCCTGCTGTCGCCATCGGGCATCCGCGAGCCGGTACACCGGGCAACCTGTAAAACCATCGAGCCGGAAGAAATCTGGCGGGTGATCGGCAACTACGCCAGCGCTGCGGCGCGTGCCAAGGCCGGTGGTCTTGATGGCGTCGAGTTGTCGGCGGTGCATCAGCACATGATCGACCAGTTCTGGAGCCCGCGCGTCAACAAGCGTACCGACGAATGGGGCGGCAGTTTCGAGAACCGCATGCGTTTCGGTCTGGAGGTGATCAAGGCGGTGCGCAAGGAAGTCGGCCCCGACTTCTGTGTGGGGCTGCGCCTCTGCGGCGACGAGTTTCATCCCGATGGCCTCAGCCACGAGGACATGAAACAGATCGCCAGGTATTACGACGACACCGGCATGATCGACTTCATCGGCGTGGTGGGCTCGGGCTGTGACACCCACAACACCCTGGCCAACGTCATTCCCAACATGAGCTATCCACCGGAGCCGTTCCTGCACCTGGCGGCCGGGATCAAGGAAGTGGTCAAGGCCCCGGTGCTGCACGCGCAGAACATCAAGGACCCGAACCAGGCAACCCGAATTCTGGAAGGCGGTTATGTCGACATGGTCGGCATGACCCGTGCGCACATTGCCGATCCGCACCTGATCGCCAAGATCAAGATGGGCCAGATCGATCAGATCAAACAGTGCGTCGGTGCCAACTACTGCATCGATCGCCAGTATCAGGGCCTGGATGTGCTGTGCATCCAGAACGCCGCCACATCCCGCGAATACATGGGCGTGCCGCACATCATCGAGAAATCCGCCGGACCCAGGCGCAAGGTCGTGGTGGTCGGCGCCGGTCCTGCCGGGATGGAAGCTGCGCGCGTCTCTGCAGAACGCGGCCATGACGTGACCCTGTTCGAGAAAAAGGACTTCATCGGCGGGCAGATCACCACCGCATCGAAGGCACCGCAGCGCGACCAGATCGCCGGCATCACGCGCTGGTTCCAGCTGGAGCTGGCGCGCCTGAAAGTCGACCTGCGTCTGGGGACCGCCGCGGATGCGGCAACCATTCTCGACCTGCGCCCGGACATCGTGGTGCTGGCGGTCGGCGGTCATCCGTTTCTGGAGCAGAACGAACACTGGGGGGCCGCTGAAGGTCTGGTGGTCAGCAGTTGGGATGTGCTGGACGGCAAGGTGGCGCCGGGCAAGAACGTGCTGGTCTACGACACGATTTGCGAGTTTACCGGCATGTCGGTGGCCGACTTTCTGGCCGACAAGGGCTGCCAGGTCGAAATCGTCACCGATGACATCAAGCCGGGCGTGGCGATTGGCGGAACCTCGTTCCCGACCTACTACCGCAGCATGTACCCCAAGGAAGTGATCATGACCGGCGACATGATGCTGGAAAAGGTCTATCGCGAGGGCGACAAGCTGGTGGCAGTGCTGGAGAACGAATACACCGGCGGCAAGGAAGAGCGGGTCGTCGATCAGGTGGTGGTGGAAAACGGCGTGCGTCCGGACGAAGCGATCTATTACGCGCTCAAGGAGGGTTCGCGCAACAAGGGCCAGATTGACATCGACGCGCTGTTCGCCATTCAGCCACAGCCATCGTTGAGCCAGCCGGGTGACGGTTACCTGCTGTTTCGTATCGGCGATTGCGTGGCGCAGCGTAATACCCACGCGGCGATCTATGACGGCTTGCGGCTGTGCAAGGATTTTTAAAGGCAGCTGCAAGCTGTGAGCTGCAAGCGGCAAGTAAAAGCGTTTGCCCCGTGCTTTTTTCTTGAAGCTTGTAGCTTGACGCTTGCAGCTCGCACCTGAGGTCAACGTGATGCTAGACACCCTTCTTCCGATCCTGTTGTTCAGCGCCCTGGCCCTTGCGGCGCTGGGCGCCTGGCGGCGGGTAACCCTGTGGCGCAACGGTCGGTCCTCGAAAGTCGATTGGCTGGGTGGGCTGCTGGCCATGCCCAAGCGTTACATGGTCGATCTGCATCATGTGGTCGCGCGTGACAAATACATCGCCAACACCCACGTGGCCACCGCAGGCGGCGCGGTGGCCTCGATTGTGCTGGCGATTCTGGTGCACGGTTTCGGTCTGCATAATCGCCTGCTTGGCTATGCGCTGCTGTTGATGACGGCGGTGATGTTTGTCGGTGCGGTGTTTGTCTATCTTCGTCGTCTCAACCCGCCTGCGCGTCTGTCGAAAGGGCCGTGGATGCGCCTGCCGAAAAGCCTCATGGCGTTTTCTGCGAGCTTTTTTCTGGTCACGTTGCCGGTGGCGGGCATTCTTCCAGAGCACTTCGGCGGCTGGGTGCTGGTGGTCGTTCTTGGGCTGGGCGTACTGTGGGGCGTGAGCGAACTTTTTTTCGGCATGACCTGGGGCGGGCCGATGAAGCACGCCTTCGCCGGGGCGCTGCACCTGGCCTGGCATCGCCGGGCCGAGCGTTTTGGTGGCGGACGTTCTACGGGCCTGAAACCGCTGGACCTGAACGATCGCAGCGCGCCGCTGGGCGTGGAGAAACCCCAGGACTTCACCTGGAATCAACTGCTGGGCTTCGACGCCTGCGTGCAGTGCGGCAAGTGCGAGGCTGCCTGCCCGGCGTTTGCGGCAGGCCAGCCACTCAACCCCAAAAAGTTGATTCAGGACATGGTGGTCGGCCTTGCCGGTGGCACTGACGCAAAATTTGCGGGCAGTCCGTATCCATCGCTGGACGGTAAAGGCAAGCCGCTGGGCGAGCATGGCGGCAATCCTCATCAACCCATCGTCAACGGGCTGGTGGATGCCGAAACGCTGTGGTCCTGCACCACATGCCGGGCCTGCGTCGAAGAGTGCCCGATGATGATCGAGCACGTCGATGCCATCGTCGATATGCGCCGCCACCTGACCCTCGAAAAAGGCGCAACGCCGAACAAGGGCGCCGAAGTGCTGGACAACCTGATCGCCACCGACAACCCCGGCGGGTTTGCGCCGGGCGGGCGAATGAACTGGGCGGCGGATCTGAACCTGACGCTGCTCAGCGAGAAAAAAACCGTGGATGTGCTGTTCTGGGTGGGTGATGGCGCGTTCGATATGCGTAACCAACGCACCCTGCGCGCGTTCGTCAAAGTCCTCAAGGCGGCCGGTGTGGATTTCGCCGTGCTGGGCCTCGAAGAACGCGACAGCGGCGACGTGGCGCGACGTTTGGGTGATGAAGCGACCTTCCAGACGCTCGCCCGACGCAACATTCAGACCCTGTCCCAGTACAGTTTCCAACGTATCGTGACTTGCGACCCGCACAGCTTTCATGTGCTGAAAAACGAATATGGCGCTTTTGGCGGTGACTATCAGGTGCAGCATCACAGCACCTTCATGGCCGAGCTGGTGCGCAACGGCGCCCTGACGCTGGGCCAGCACAAAGGCGCCAGCGTGACCTATCACGATCCGTGCTACCTGGGCCGTTACAACGGCGAGTACGAGGCGCCGCGTGAAGTGCTGCGTGCGCTGGGGATCGAGATCAGGGAAATGCAGCGCTCGGGCTTCCGTTCCCGCTGCTGCGGTGGCGGTGGCGGCGCGCCGATCACTGACATTCCCGGCAGACAACGGATTCCCGACATGCGCATGGACGACATCCGTGAAACGGCTGCCGAACTGGTCGCGGTAGGTTGTCCACAGTGTACCGCCATGCTCGAAGGCGTTGTCGAACCGCGACCGCTGATCAAGGACATTGCCGAACTGGTGGCCGATGCTCTGATTGAGGACGTTGTCCCCAGCACGCCAACGCCTGCCAAACGTGAACCCGCGGAGGTGCTCTGATGAGTGACATTATCCGCCGTGATCCACGCGCCGAGTGGATCGCCCGCAATCGACTGCACCCACTGCATGCGGCCATGCAGCCGGCGCAAAACAGCTGGATGGGGCCGAATGGCCTGATGCGCAAAAACGTGCATGGTCAGGGTTTTATCGGCCCCAACGGTATCAAGCGCATTGACCGCAGCGGCTTGCAGCAGGGCGGCGCGGTCAAGCGTTCGGTTGCTGCCGATGTGCAGCTGCCGCTGCATACGGTGGCCGAGCCAGCGTTCTATATCACGGTGGTGCCCGATATGGTCGGCGGCCGCCTGAGCAGCCACGACCGTGACTTGCTGGGGCTGGCGCGTCAGTTGGCGGGGGCCGACGGTGCCGTGCTGGCGGTGGTGTTCGGCGAGCACAAGGAAGCTGCATTCGATACTGCGGGCGTGGATCGGCTGTTGCTTATCGACGGTGCCGGGTTCGACGGTTATTCACCGGAACAGCGCGTGCAGGGTTTGCGGGCTGTGGATAACCAGTTCAACCCGCGCCATTGGCTGTTGCCGGACAGTCGTAGCGGCGGTGGGGAACTGGGTAGACGTTTTGCCGCCAGCATCGGCGAGCGACCTGCAACGCGGGTCTGGCAGGTCAAGGACCAGCTGTGCATAAGTCGGGCAGGCGCTGGCCGCGAAGACCTGGTCCGGCCTCTGGCGCGCCTGATTCTTGCCGCTGTGGAGTGCGCCGAACCGGTCAGCGAAACCCGCCACGAGGTATTTCCGGTCGAGTTGTCCACAGGCGTGGCGCGCAGTCTGCCGCGTATCGAGGACCTGGGGGCGGTAGCCGTCGATCCCCGGGTTATCCCCATGGCTGAGGCCGAATTCATTCTGTCTGGCGGCAATGGCGTCAGGGACTGGGACCTGTTTCATCAAGCCGCTTCGACACTCGGGGCCACCGAAGGGGCGTCGCGGGTGGCGGTGGACGACGGTTTCATGGGCCGCGAGCGGCAGGTCGGCGCGAGTGGCACCTGGGTGACCGCAAGGGTGTACGTTGCCGTCGGTATTTCTGGGGCCATCCAGCATCTGCAGGGCATCGTCGCCTGTGACAAGGTCATTGCGATCAATCTGGATGCGGGGTGCGACATGGTCAAGCGCGCTGATCTATCGGTCATCGGCGAGAGCGCCGAAGTGCTCACTGCGCTGATCGCCGCAGTCGAAGCCTGGCGCAGCGGAGGTAAACGCGATGCAGCTTGAAGTGTCTGTGGATAAGCATGCGGTACAGATCATCAGTCTGGTGTCCATCGGGGCGCATCCGACATCAGGTCGTGCGCGCCGCGCTGAACAGGATGCGCGGGCCGTCGAGCTCGGTTTGCAATTGGCTGGGGATAACTTGCAGGTGCTGCACGCCGGCAATGCCGAAGAACCGGCGCTGCGTGCTTACCTTGGCATGGGGCTCAACGAACTGCATGTGCTGGAGCAACCCGAGGGCGCTGATGCGCTGGTTGCGTTGACTGACTACCTCCGGGATTCTGCCGCACAGGTGGTGTTGGCTGGCAGCCAGGCTGAAACCGGTGAAGGGTCGGGCATGCTGCCCTTTCTGTTGGCTGAGAGGCTGGGCTGGCCATTGGTGACCGGTCTGGCTGAAGTCGAGTCGCTGAACAACGGCACCGCGCTGGTCTTGCAGGCTCTGCCTCGCGGCCAGCGTCGCCGGCTGAAGGTTCGTCTGCCGTTTCTGGCCACTGTGGATAACGCAGCTCCCAAACCTCGACAGAGCGCGTTCGGGCCTGCACAGCGTGGCACGCTGGACACCGAAATCGTTCAGGTCGTTGCCGATGAGTTATTGACGCATCAAGCGCTGCAGCCCGCCAGACCTAGGCCCAAGCGCCTGAAGGTCATCAAGGCCAAGAGCGGCGCTGATCGCATGAAAGCCGCGACTGCCAAGGCCAGTGGCGGCGGGGGCCAGGTGCTTAAGGGGCTGCGCCCTGAAGAGGGCGCAGCCGCGATTCTGAAGCTGTTGATTGATGAGGGCGTCGTAAAGTAAGACTAGGGTCCTGTGCTGGCCTCTTTGATGGGCGGTTTGCCTTTCTGTTCGGAGGCGGGCCCGAAGTAGGCATAGGAAACACTCCCGTCCAGACCACCGCCATTGCTGACTGCAACTTTGACATCCGCGTTTTCGTAACTGCGATTGAAACTCGGAATCGTGATGGGTATCAAAATGGCTCGTTTGAACCTCACTTCTGTGAAGCCTTGACCAAAGGTTCCATCCGGCTTGCCAGTTACCGAAAACCACGATCCCTTGCCGGCCTTGAGTATTTTGGCAGAGCGCATTTCATCGTTGTCGCAGCCGTAGCTGTTATTGCCACTGCCCATCTTGAATTGCCTGTCGACGTTGAAGGGGACCGTGCAGACAATATTCTCTGTTGCCCCATTGCCTTCATAGAACACAATACTCGCGTCGCTGATGTCGTTATCGTCTGGCTTGTTAAACACTTTTATTCGTGAAACCTTACCGTCGAGCCCGTTATTGCGAGAGGCGAGCTTACGGTAATAGAACGTATCGCTTGTGCCCTCGAATGAATCGATTCGCACCCTTTTGCCCATGGGGATCGATTGTTTGACGTCGATGATTGTGAAGTCATCCTGCCGGTCACCGTTGGGGTTGTCGTACAGTTCAATACGTGTGCCCGCTCGAACACCCTCAAGTTCCATTGACTTGAGTTCGTCGTTCTCACACCCGCGCGAGGCAAGCTTCAGGTCATATTGAACGCCGCTGGTACCCCCGCTCTGATTGACCGGCACTACGCAGGAAGTGTCCCCTGCACGGTTGGCCCGGTTGTCTTCATAGAAATAAAGACCGCCTTGAGACAGCGTAGCGGCATAGGGAAGTGCGTCACCCACCTGGTTGAAATCAATGGCCAGGTAGTTGGGTTTGCGCCAACCGGTCGCTTCGCCGCAATAGTTTTCCACCCGGCGCTGCAACCAGGTCAGGTTATTGTCCATGTTTCCTGCATGCAGCGTGGTACTGCCCCAGGAATGGAATTGATTGAGAACGAATAACCGCGGCAGGCGGCCGTCACGGCGACGCAGTGAAAGGTCCATGGCAGGGAAACGGCTTTTGCATTGCCAGTCATGAACCAGCGACGTTGCACCCAGATCGTAGGTATTCTCAACCTGCGTTTTGGGTGCAGGAAGAACATCGGCGTGTTTGCCGGCCAGCGCGTACAGCTTCGCCACCTCTCCTTGCGATAACATGACGAGGCGCTTGTTAGTGTCGATCATGTCCCCCAGTACTGGCCAGCTGTCGCCGTTGGACACATGGCTGTAGTCGGCTATTTCAGGAACTTGTTCCAGCACCGGGCGCAGCTCGTTTGAGGTCAATGTCGATTCGAACAGCAGGGAAATAACGGCGTTTCGGTCTTTCTTCAAATAGACAATGAACTCTTTGAGCACATCTTTTAACAAGGGAGCGGTCGACCAGCATCCGCCGTCCGCCGGTTTATGGCATACCCGAACTTGTTTTTGCCCATTGTAATCGCCCCTATCCAAGTGGATATCCAGCATGAACCCTCTGATACCACGTTCCAATTGCGGGTTATAGGCGTCCAGATAGGCGTTGTGCGCGGTGACCCATGTGTACTGATCGAATGTCTTGGTCAAGTCATTGATGCCCGGTGCTGCATAGGCATCTTTGTTGACAATGAACCACAGGGCGTTTTCTTTTCCGTTGGTCGGGTAATACCAGTTATGCTCGGCCGCGTTGCCGGAAAATTTCGAACGGTAAAAAGTGATGTTATTCTGAGCGTGAATGGCGCCGGGGTAAGTAGGTTCGTCCCATTCCTTCGGATCCTGCCATGTTCCCGCATGCTTGCCGACATAGGTCCAGTACATGTTGTTGGTGCCACCCTCCGGGTAATACCAGTTAAGTCTGGCCGGGCTGCCTTCGTGCAAGGCCTCGAAGAACAATGCTTGGCCATTAACCTCGTGACGATGAATTTCCCCCTTACGCGTAAATTCTTTCCATGTTTTGGGATCGGCGTAATTACCTTCATTTTTGTAGAGGTATGTCCAGTCTGCCGTGCTGTATTCCGAGGTTGGAAAGTACCGGTAATGGGCGGCTGGACGACCTTCTTTTTCAGCGCGGAATAACAACCGCTCGCCTTGGTAGTCGTAGCTGTAGATATCATCCGGGTAGGCGTAGTCGTACCAGGTTTTGGGCTCTTCGAAGGTACCCTTTCCCTTGCTGAAGAACGTCCACCACGTAGAACTCTTGTCGTCAACGGGATCTTCTTTAGCCGGCTGATCCTTTGGGTAGTCTTTTTTCCCTGTAAATTTCGACGTGAACAACATGTTTTGATAATCAATGGTTGTCTGATGGACAAGGCCGTTCTGCGTCCAGTCAGACAGGCTTTTGGGCTGGTCGCGTGTTCCGTTAAGGTGCGTGATCTGAAGAAATTTCCAGGCGGGATACGTTGGGTCTGGAGGCGGAGGCTCCACTTCGCCGGCGTCCAGCGGTTTGCTCGGAGGCTTCACTTCGTCAGCGTCCAGCGGCTCGCTCGGAGGCAGGGTCCATTTGTCCTGAGAAGGTATGCCTTCCCTATCGGAATTTACGCTAAACAATAAACGCATCCCTGTGACTTCTCGCACATGCACGGCACCACGCCAGCTGACTTCTTCCCACCCCTTGGGTTCATTGAGCGTACCTGCGTTTCTCGAAATACCATAAAAAACCCAGTTTTCGGTGTCTACTTGTTCCGCGGGGAACGGCCAGTTGTTCGCTGAAGGAACGCCGCTGTTTTTGGCTATAAAATAATAATCACCGTCCTTACGCGCTTTTATTACATAGTCGCCGGGTATGACGGGCTCGTTCACCTCCTTGGGATCGCTGATAGTACCGGCGTGTCTTCCGGTTGCTATGTATGTGTAATATTCATTGCTCGTGGCGCTTGTGGGGTAGACCCAGTTCTGCTCGTTGGGTATACCCGTGATCCTCGCTTTGAAATAGAAGCGAATGCCGTCTTTTTCTACGCGATGAATCGCTCCGCCCCACGTGACTTCGTCAGCTGTATGAGGGTCGGCAAAAGTGCCTGCATGCGACGTCGTGCCGTAATAGGCCCACTGCTCTGTGCTGCTTTCATCGGTCGGGTAGTACCAGTTATGGTCTGAAGGTGTCCCCGTCATCTGTGCATGGAAATAGAGTGTTTTGCCACCATGCTCATAGCGGTGCAGCCGGCCGGGCCAGGTATATTCGTCCCATTCTTTGGGATCGCGCAAGACGCCTGAGTGCTTGCTGATGCCCAGGAAGTGCCAGGACTCGTTATCCGTCGGCGTCGTTGGGTGTTCGCCTACCTCTACACCCATTTGGCCGGATTTTTTGGCCTCGAACAGAAACTGTGTTTCCAGGTCCTGATGGATGGCGCCCACCCAGGTGGGTTGATCGAACATCTTGGGACTGTTCAGCGTGCCCTGGAAAATCGAATAACCAACGTGTTCGAAGTTGTTCGGGTTCAAGTAGCCGTATTCATCGTCCATGACATACCCCCAGATTTTCGATCTGAAAAACCATCGGGTAAAGCCTTCGCCAATGCCGGTGGGGATCTTCATCACATGCAGTGCGCCGGGCCAGGTTGCATCGAATTCAGGTTTCGGATCGAGCCAATTGCCCGCGTGAATGCCCATGTCCAGATAAGACCATTGCTCGTTACTGTCAGGCGGTGCCGGATAGTGCCATCCGTCCTGGCCAGGTGCGCCCTCTACGAGAGATTTTGCGAAGTAAGCCTTTCCATCGACTTCAAAGCGGTGAATCGCGCCAGGCCAGGTGATTTCGTAAGCATCCTTGGGTGATTGCAAGGTGCCGGCGAACGCACTTTTGCCGATATACGACCAGTCTTCATTGTCTTTCTGCGAGTCGGGCAGTGCGCGTTCAGCGTTGAAAACCCCGGCAAAACGAGCCTGATAATACTCGTCTGCTGTGCGGGTAACCCTGACGGTTTCTCCAGGTCTGATCACCTCACCCGACTGGACCGGATCGCTCTGTGTGCCAGCGTGGGCAGCCCGGCCTATGAAGGACCACCAGGCATTGTCGGTTTCCGCCGCAGGCAGGGGATGGTCGGCGCCGATTGCTGCCAGGTTGCCCACAATTTTCGAGCTGTAATAGCGTCTGGTGTTTTCGTCTTGCCTCATGTGGATAGCACCGGTCCAGGTCACTTCCTGCTGGTCCTTGGGATCGATAATCTCACCCGAATGCCTGGATGCCCCGACTACTGTCCAGTAATCATTTTCTCCGTCCAGCGGGATCGGCCAGTCGTTCTCGGCAAACAGCCCATCGACTTTGGAGAGCAGATACAGCGTACGGTCTCTGGCTTGCACCGCATGAATTCTTCCGGGCGATGTGAAACCGGAGGAGCCTTTCGGATCGGCCCAAGTGCCTTCGGGAACGTTTGCGCCCAGAGACTCCCAGTATTCGTTGTCAGTCCCGGGCGCGGGGTAACTCCAGTTATTGGCCTGGGGTACGCCTCGTGCGAGGGAGCGGTAGTAGACGTTTTGGCCTTCAATAGTAGTGGCGTGAATCAACCCCTGGCTGGTCATTTCATCCAAGCCTTTCGGATCGGCAAAAGTACCTTTGTGTCGCACCAGCCCCATCACTTTCCAATACTCTGGGTCGCCCGCAGTCGGGAGAGGCCAATTGTCGGCGATCGGGTTTCCCGACTGCTGAGCGATGTAAAGCTGGCTCCTGCCTGATGAGCTGTACTCATGAACAGCGCCAATCCAGGTTTGGCCGCTCAATGATTTGGGGTCGGCGTAAGTGCCGGCCTGATCGGAAGTAAACATGAATTCCCAGAAGTCTGTGCTTGTCAGCCCTTCGGGGTAGGGTGTTTGCGAAGAGGGCTTTCCGGTCATCTTCGATTTGAGAAACGCCCGTTGCCCATTGATGGTGGCCACGTGTACCGCATCCGGCCAGGTAGGGTCGGTGAAGGGTTTGGGGTCAGAGAAAGTGCCTGCATGTTCTCCGGCGTACTCATAGAAGTCGTTGGACTCTTCACCGGAGGGATATATCGCCCCTGCATCCTGGGCAAATCCGGAAAACCTGCTGCGAAAGAGTTTTTGACGGGTCAGGCCAAGCTGGTCGGCAAAGATTGCGCCGGGGGTGTTGATGTCGTTACGTTCGCGTGGCGTTTCGGCGGTGCCGCCGTTGAGTGAGGACACGTAGCTCCATTGATCATCACTTGTTTCGCCCACCGGATAAACCCACCCCCCTGCAACCGGTTGAGCCTGCTGCCGGGCCGCAAAAATGAGGTGCTGATCTTCATCCAGGTGCAGCGCGCCCGGCCATGTGGCGTCATCACGGCCTTTGAAATCGTCTGCCGTACCGGCGTGTTTGAACACGGTGACGAACTCCCAGTGGGTGTTACTGGCAAGATCACTTGGGTAAGGCGTCGCGGCAGAGGGCATGCCGTCGAACAGTGAGCGCAGCGCTACACGCTGACCCTTGATCGAGGCTTCGTGCAGTGCACCGACCCGGGTGATGTCATCGAAAGGCTTGAAGTCACTCCATGTGCCTGCATGCCGGCCTGCGTAGATCCAATAAGGATCGACGGTACCCACCGTCGAGAAGCTGTCGAGATCGTTGGCGGGATAGCCTTCGTAATTGGAAACATAGAATGTGCGCGAGCCTGGAGCAGTGTCATCCACGTAGACCGAACCTGCCTGGCTGTAGTCATCGAAGCGCCTCGGGGCTTCGAAAGTGCCCAGCGGTTTTATCTCCGGAATATATGACCAATACTCGTTGCTTTCTGGTGTGACTGGCAGCGGCCAGTCATGCTCGGAGGGAAAGCCTTCTGCCAGCGAGACAAAATAGACCGGGTTGTGGTCGATCAGCATTTCATGCACTGCACCGGGCCAGGTAAATTCTTGTTGGGTCTTCGGGTCGGCTACTGTTCCTGCATGGAGGGAAGTCCCCAGTGACTGAAACTCGTCGGTCTGGCTGTAATCCCAGCCGGTTTCGGGCGCGGTCCAGGCTTTCAGCGCTCGGTACAGTGCTTTCCCTTGGCCCAGCGGTGTTGAATGGATAGCGCCTACCCAAGTGTCGGTGTCCAGATCAGTCCTGGGGTCCCACCAGGTTCCGGCATTCTGGGTGATGTGGCGCACTCCCCAATAAGTGGTATTGATGGGCGACGTCGGGTAAGGCTGTTCAACCGGCCCTGAGAAATGGGCCGCGAACGAAACCCATTTGCCCTGCATTTTGGCCCGATGCAGTTTTTCCAGCGCCGTGTTTTCTCCAAAGGCCTTCTGGTCTATGTTTGAGCCTTCATGTACACCCCGATAATCCCAGTACTGATTGTTTTGCGGGCCGCTTGGGAATTCTGCGTTCAGAAGGGGCGCAAATCCGATAAACGTGGAGGCGTAGTAGCGACTGCGTAGAGGGGTCAGCGGGTTGCGGTAATAAGAGCCTTGCGACACGCTCATGTCGGTCCAGGGCTTGGTAAGGGCGGCCGGAATGTTTGACCGGGTTCCCGCCAACTTCCAGTACCCAGCGCCTTGCTCTGTGTCGGGTGCTGGCCATCTATCGACGCTTGGGCGTCCGGTGTGCTGCGCCAGATATACGGTCTTGGACTGTTCGAAATACACGAAGACGCCAGGCCATACCAGATCCTGATCGGTCTTCATCGCTTCAGGCGTGCCGGGCTTGTCAAAGAATCCGATGAAGTCCCAAAAATCATTGCTCTGTGCTGTCACCGGATAGGGCGTTTGCGGACCGGGGGCTCCGTTGATTTTCGAGCTCAGCAAGGCGTTTTTGCCTTCGATCATTGCCAGGTGAAGTGCCCCCTCTCGGGTTGGCTCGTCGAATCGCTTCAGGTCAGGGCCCAGACCTGAATGCTGACCTGCATAGGTCCAGAATTCCGTCGAATGGGGTGTGTCTGGAAGGGCTGGATCGAGTTGCTCAGGCTGGCTGTCGAAGGCTGCGATGTAGAACGCAGCAAACTGGCCCGTTTGGGCGAAGAACACGGCACCCTTGAAAGCGGGTTCTCCGGCCAGTCGTGGTTGTTCGAACGTGCCCGCATTCACTTCTACGCCGACGGCCTGCACCTGCGCAGCCGACACCGCTGGTGATGTTGTAGAGGAGGGGCCCTTATCTGGCGCAGCACTGACGAGCCAGGCCCCTAGCAGGCCTGTGACGAAAGCCACTGACCATACAGTCCTTTGGTATTTTTTCATGGTGATCGCGTCCATTCGCAGTGGCTCGGAATTGCGTCTTTGATTGAATAGAAGAGCGCTAAGACGAACCTATGCGCATGGCGCGCATCGAGATACTCGCAACCTTGATAGGTTGACGTGACTCCCCGCCTGGGTGGACTTACACACAATCCCTGTGCGTGTGCCTGTGGATAAAGTGTTCGTTAATCCCTGAAACTCCGGTGGGACGTGGCTTGTGTCATAGCGCTCAAAAATTGATCAATTCCAAGTTGTTATTTCCATTGAGCTTTTTGTGGATAAGCGTGCAGGTGCGTTCCTTCAAACGCTCACTTTGCCCACAATCTCTGTTGGTGTGACTGTGGGCAACTTGTTCGTGGTTGTCTGCAGGCCTTATATTTAGAAGGTTTTGAGCTATTGTTCAAAAAATGATCAGGGTCGTGTGTTGCTCGTGAAATCTTCTCGAAAGCGAGGTTTTTTTGGCCATTTCAGAAATTGTCCACAGCGGATTAGGGATCTGGATAAAGTTGTACCCAAAGTCTGTTGGCGCTTCTGTGGATAAGGTGTTCGTGCTCGTCTGTAGCCCAATGAAATGAAGCTCTACAGAGACTTGGTTAAAAAACATACAGGCTCTGTGCATAAGGTGTTCCACGGTAAGTCGTTGTTGTCCTGGCTATTTCCGGGTCCATGAAAAAACGACTTACCCATAAACGCTTTTTGGGCGCTGTGGATAAGTCGTTCAGTTATTACATCGTCACCGTCTGTTTATGAGCCAGGATAGGGACGCACGAGGTTCACTGCCATTCTTTGGGCCAGTCGCGGAAACCTCTGCCGCCTGCTTGCTCGGTCCAGGGCGCCCATAGCGTCGGCGCACTGCCTGGGTACCAGTCTATTTGTGAATGGTGAGGATTGAGGCAGATGTAAGAGGCACCAGCATGCATCACCTTATCCCCCTTCGCGTAGTCGGTATCTGTTTTCCATGCAGGCAATGCGGCTTGGGTCGAGGTCTGCACAACACTGCTGGGCCCAGACAATTCTGCATTTACATCACGCGCGCCGACCAGATGCTGATAGTTCTTGCCGGGACTCAGGCCTTCGACGGTATAAGCGAGTACCGTTGAGTCGACGTACACAGTAGGCGCGTTGAAAGTGTGAATCTGGTAGGAAGCAAGGCCTCCGTGACTGGCAGGTTCATCCCATGCAAGCGATATACTGGTGGCCGTCGAGCCTGTGTGGCGCAAATTTTGTGGAGGCCTAGGACGGTCCACGGATGGCTGGGCGTCTGTGGTGGCCAGAAGTTCTTCAGAGCGCTCTGAGCTGTTGCCCAGACCGTCGGTCGCTATGATGCGATAACCATAAAGTCGGCTTTGCCAAAGGCCTTCATCGACAAAGGGGGGAACCTTGTCCGTGCCTATCGAAATATCATTGCGGAACAGTTCGTAGTGATACGGACCGTTGGCATTCGCTGAAACACTCCAGTCCAGCGTCAACGATGTGGTGGTCCGTGCGGTTGACCTGAAGTCGACAGGCACTGAAGGTTTTTCGGGTGCTGGATCGGTTGAGACTTCCAACAGGTTACTGACCTCTGACCACTGAGACTGTGTGTCTTTTGCAACTACGAAGTAGGTGTACTTTTTACCCGCTGTCAGGCCAGTATCGGTATATTCGGGCGGCTGATCAGCGAGGACCGCCGCAATAGGCCAGCCATCCCGGCCAATTTGATACTTGTCGATTCCGTTTCCGTTTTCGATGTCGCTGGAAGACAGTGTCCATTTCAGCGATACACTTTTATCGGTGACGCCTGACAGGCTCAAGACCGGTGTGGTCGGTTTCTGCCCCCCTCCACTTTCTGCCTGGGTACTCACGCTGATTGCTGCGGAGAATGCCGAGGTGTTGCCCATGATATTAATGGCACGTACCTGATAACTGTAAGTGGTGCCGGGCTGAAGGCCGATATCGTCATACGAAGGACTGTCCGCAAATAACGACACGCTGTTGTCGCTGTTGTCGCTGTTGCGGCACAGTTCATAGCGCAATACCGGGGGCACACCCACTGACAGCGACCAGACGAGTTTCACCGACGTTGGGGTTTGCTCGATTGACCTGAGGTCAGCAGGGACTGTTGGTTTGCCGGGTACAGGCGTTTCGCCGCCAGTGAGATAACTGTAGCGTTTGGCAAACTCCCAGTTATAGGCGTGATCATCTTTACTGATGCCGTTATCCCAGTTGACCGACCAGGTCATCAGGCCGCGAATCGGGTTGCCGTCGTCCTGCAGTTTGTCCATGGCGTATTTCACGTCGTCCGGATTGATCACATAACCTGTTGCGGCGGCGTCATTATTGGTGGGCAAGCCGATCGCAAGCCTGTTCGCCGGGATTTTGCTAAAGCCACGCGTGCCGTGGATCAGGCTGTCGGTCAGGTAGTAGAGAAAATCCTTTTTGTGGGCATCATTGTTTTGTGTCACCCACAGGTTGAGCTCTTCTACCCATATACCGTCGCCACCCTGGTTATAGTATTGAGGCGCGATAAAGTCATAGAGGTCCTCAAGCGCCTCGATATACGCAAGGTACGCGCCGCCACTTTTGAAGGACGTCAGAAAGGCGACGAATTCTTTCAGAAACGGAAACTGGGTAGTGATTTCCTTCAGCAGCGGTGTATCGCGGGTAGCCGATCGCAGGTAGGGAAATTCCGGGGCCATGCTGATAATGAAGTGCTGGCCTTCGGTCTCGTAATGTTCGCGGACCATTCTCAGTGCGGCGGGTAATACGGTGCGGTTATCGGCAAAAGTGATGGCAGCCTGTTCGAGATCAATGTCCAGCCCGTCAAAGCCATAGGTTTCGCACAGGTAGATGATTTCGCACGCCAGCGCTTCTTCCTGACCGGCATACAGTTCAATATGCGCATCGGCCCCGCCCAGCGAGATCAGCACCGCACGGCCTTGGGCATTGAGTTCTGCCACGTGCGCACGGAACTCTTCATCACTCAGGTTATAAGGCTTGAAGGTCGGTATGCCGGCGCCTTTCATGAAGGCCACTGCGATGACGTTATAGGCTTTGTCGATCTCGGTCAGCGCCATTTCCTCGAACATACCTTGCTGGTAACCCTGACCTGATTCGGAGGGCCAGTTATGCCAGAAACCCATGAGGATATTTTTCCCTGATATATCCGTCATGGTCGATGCGGCGTCGACCTTCTTGTTTTTATATTGATTGATGATTTTTGGGTTGAGCATGATTCGTGTCTCCGTCCGTTGGATTGACTTCAACGAGAGTTGATCACGAAAGTTTTTTTCACGTAACTGTCAGAAATGACGGTATCGGCGGGAGGGCTTTTGTGTCGGCGTGGTTCGGGCCGACTCGCTTCCAGAATGAAGTGAGTCAGCCCTTGAGGATCGCGTTGGCGGGGTAAACGCTACTCGTGATTGACCGCTACGCCTTTCAAATACGGTGCAGGCTCTGCGCCGAGGTTTTCCAGCATGCGCGAGCTGTACCAGTCGACGAAGTTGACCACGCCGAATTCGTAGGTTTTCGAGTAAGGGCCGGGTTGATAGGCGCTGGAGTTGATACCGCGCTGGTTTTCCTCGGCCAGACGACGGTCCTGATCATTAGTGGCGTCCCAGACCTGGCGCATACGCTCGACGTCGTAATCCACGCCTTCGACCGCATCCTTGTGGACAATCCATTTAGTGGAGACCATGGTTTCCTGTGCGCTGATCGGCCACACCGTGAAGACGATGATGTGATCGCCCATGCAGTGGTTCCAGGAATGCGGCAAATGCAGAATGCGCATGGAGCCCAGGTCAGGGTTCTGGATGCGGCCCATCAGTTTCTTGCAGCCGACCTTGCCGTCCATGGTCATCGACACTGTGCCTTTGAGCAGTGGCATGCGCACGATACGGTTGCGCAGGCCGAAGCTGGCGTGGGCGTAGGGAATTTTCTCTGCGTCCCAGGCAGCGGCGGACGCGGCCACATGATCCTTGAAGGTCTGATCGGCGCGGGGATCGGTGACGTCGTCCCATTCCAGCAGCGTCTTGAGCAATTCCGGGTGCGAGCCACTGCAGTGGTAGCACTCGCGGTTGTTTTCCAGCACCAGCTTCCAGTTGGCCTTCTCCATCAAGGTGGTTTGCACCGCCACCTTGGTGTTTTCCATGTCATAGGGTTCCATGTAATGGCGCAGTGTCGACAGGAACTCGTCGATGGCTGGCGGGTTCTCGGCCAGGCTGATGAAAATGTAGCCGCCCGCGGTCTTGACGTGGACCGGCTTGAGGCCGAACTGCTTCATGTCAAAGTCGTCGCCCATTTCAGTACCCGCATACAGCAGGCGACCGTCGAGTTCATACGTCCACTGGTGATAGTGGCAAACCAGTTTGGCGACTTTGCCTTTTTCGGCCGTGCACAGGCGCGAGCCGCGATGGCGGCATACGTTATGGAACGCGTTGACGACACCGTCCGGGCCACGCACGACCAGGATCGGGTTCTTGCCGATCTGCAGCGTCAGGTAATTGCCCTTGGTCGGGATTTCGCACGTCATCCCGGCAATCAGCCACTCTTTGTGAAAGATTTCCTGCATGTCGATTTCAAACAGTCGCTCATCACTGTAGAAGGGCTGCGGCAGCGAGTACGTGCGCTCGCGATTCTGCAGCATCTCGGCAGTGGCCTTGCGTGCAGGTTCCAGCGGATCGCCCAGGCTCAAGGTTGCGGTGACGTCCATCGATTGAATCCCTCATGACCGCGGCATGGGCGGCCTGCGAATGTGGCTGATACGGGTGTGATCGCGTTTCAAGCATGAGGATAGATCAGTCGATCATGCTGATGACCCTTGGTGGCGAGTGTGGAGCCGGGCGCGCAGTGAACCTTATCCATGGGCGACATGGCCGCATCCGTTCCCGACGCGACAGGCCTTGTTGGACGGGGCTGGTCGCGGTAAGTACGTGAATGTCGTTGATAGATAAATGGCCGCCTCGGGCGTTACGCAGAATCCGCAGCATGAGAGGCCGACAGTCGGCCGTGGAGATCGAGTATGTCCCAAAGTTTCCTGAGCCCGGTCACGACCCAGACATGGGCCAACGGGCGTCACCTGGTACGTGTCGTCAAAGTCATCCAGGAAACCTGGGACGTGCGCACGTTTTGCTTCATGGCCGACCAGCCGATCATGTTTTTCTTCAAGCCGGGCCAGTTCGTGACCCTGGAGCTGGAGATCGACGGCCTGCCGATCATGCGTTCTTACACCATCTCCAGTTCGCCATCGGTACCGTACAGTTTTTCTATCACCGTCAAACGCGTGCCGGGCGGCAGGGTTTCCAACTACCTGCATGACACGCTGATTGAAGGGCAGGAGCTGGCGGTACATGGGCCGGTCGGGCTGTTCAACGCCATCGATTTCCCGAACCCGAAGATTCTCTACCTGAGCGGCGGTGTCGGTATCACGCCGGTGATGTCCATGGCGCGCTGGTTCTACGACACCAACGCCAACGTCGACATGGTTTTCGTGCACAGCGCGCGCTCACCGAAAGACATCATCTACCATCGCGAGCTGGAGCACATGGCGTCGCGGATCGACAACTTCAACCTGCACCTGGTCTGTGAAAAACACGGGCTGGGCGAGCCGTGGGCGGGTTATCGCGGCTACCTGAACCAGAAGATGCTTGAACTGATGGCGCCCGACTTCATGGAGCGCGAGGTGTTCTGCTGCGGGCCGACGCCGTACATGACCGCGGTCAAGCGACTGCTGCAGGAAAACGGCTTCAACATGGCGCAGTACCATGAAGAATCGTTTGGTGCGACACCGCCAGAAGCCAGGGCCGATGCCGTCGAGCAGGCCGAAATCGCTGCCGACGCGCCGGATGTCGACGCTGCTGACCTGCATCAGGTGGAGTTCACCGACACCGGCAAGAGCATTCGCGTGGGGCCGGGCGAAACCGTGCATGCCGCCGCCGCCAAACTCGGCCTGATGATCCCCAAAGCCTGCGGCATGGGCATCTGCGGGACCTGCAAGGTCATGAAACTGAGCGGAGAAGTCGAGATGGAGCACAACGGCGGCATCACCGACGAGGATGTTGCAGAGGGGTACATTCTGTCCTGCTGCAGCGTGCCGAAGGGCGATGTGCGGATTGAGTATTGAGCACGCCTGAAACCCTGTGACGCAGAGCATCACGAACGGCATACCCACGGAGCATGGGCACGATAGTCAGAGCCTTATCGTTCCTCACGCTCCAGCGTGAGAATGCATTGCGTGACGCTCTGCGTCACGGAACTGCGGAACTGCGGATTGCGGATTGCGGTGTATCGCGCATGCGGAATGGCTCTGATGCATTTCTGTATCATAAAGACGATTTACACGGAGGTCTCCCGGCAGTAATCATCTCTTGGCACTGCGAGCTGAATGCCTATAACCCCCACAGGACGTGTGATGTTACAAAATAATCGTCACAATCTGGAGCTTGAAAAGCTGCAACTGGAATGCCGTAAGCTTGTTGCAGAAACTCGAAAACTCCTTTCTGAAGACAGGAAATTGAAACGGGAGGCGTTCTGGTATCCGTTTCTGGTTGGCGCGGGACTCATAACGGCGGGCAGCGCAATCCTTAAGTTATTGGCACCAAGCTGATTGCCATAGCCCCTACCCTTCGGCCCTTGAGTTTTAACGGTGAAAGGTTCAGATTGTTCGCACGGGACGTGTGATAGGCCTGAACCCTATTTTTACAGGACGCATTATGGATACCTTGAATCCAAAAGCAGATTCATCCGTCAGTCATGAAATAGCTGATCTGGATGCACGCATGAGCGCCAAGGAGTCATTTGCTACACGCATTGGTCTTTTGCCGTTCGCAACCGGAGCTATTGCAGCGCTTATCTCATTGGTTGCAATGCAGGTCATTACTCACCTGTAAGTTGTATCAAGTGCGCTGAATCCCCGTTCATTTGCGGCGGTGGAAGTGCACATTCATCTTTCGGCAACCAGACAATCATGCTCTGGACTAAAACCCCTCGCTCAAAATGTTGCCGAGCATTTGGTGCAACGCGCTCAGAGCGGCATCCTTCTTTGAAGCATAAGCGCTGCGTTTATTGACCTGGTCCACTGTGACTCTGCTTATAAGCCGCCAGCGCGGGCAGCAGTTGCTGGTCGATGGCCTGGCGGACGGCGGGGAGGAGGGTGGCGCTGCCGGTCAGGAGTTGTTCTACCAGGCGTCGCAAGGCGGTCGCGCGTTCGGCGTTGAGGCCGCAGACGGCGTTTGCGCAGGCTTGTTCAGCGGTGGCGCCGCCGGGTGCTTCGAAGCCCAGGGCTCTGAGCTGGCCGAGCAGGTCTTCCTGGTCAATCAAATCTGCGTGCATCATGACGTCTGTTCCTTTGATCGGGCTTTTTCCGATTCTGGAAGGACAACCGCCTGCGGGCAACCCCTGCCTGTCGTGAGTGGCAGGATTGGCTACAAGTGCGTCGTTTTCAGTTCATGCGGTCATTCGGTTTGCAGGTTGTCTATGGTTCTGTCGACCATAACCTTAGCCATTTCCACCAGGTGCATGATCGACAGCGTCATGTCGCGCTGGGTGCCGGTCATGCTGTCGCTGAATTCACAGGCGCTGGTGGCTGCGCAGCGCAGCAAGTCACTGGCATGCATCAGGGCGTCTTCAGGGCTGACATCGGGGTTGGCGGTGAAGAGGGGCGGATCGGGGACGATTTTCAGCATGTGATGTATCTCCTGGAGTTTTAGAAGACCATCACCGTCGGCTACTAATCGAGGGTGGTGATCATGCGCAGGTAGTAGCCCGGTCCAGGAACCCCGGTGCATCCAAAGATGCCCCACGCACGACCACCATAAAAGCGCAGGCCGTGAAAGGGCACCTGCACAAGGTGGCGCAATGCGCCTGGATAACGAGGGCTACTAATCCTCACCGCTGAATATGCAGCGACGGGCGCAGAGTAGAGATCGAAACAGGCAGGCACAAGGGGCCGGGAGTTTCTCGGAAATTTCCTTCAAGTGAAAGAGACGAGTCCCGCAAATTCGTTACAAATTCTTGTTCGTTGCTCAGGTTTGCTAAACTGCGCAGCTTGCCAGGAGCTGCCATGAATTACCGTCACGCCTACCATGCCGGCAACCACGCCGACGTCTTCAAACACCTGACCCTGACTCGCCTGATCGCCCTCATGGCGCGCAAGGAGCAGCCGTTCGCCTATCTCGACACCCACGCCGGGCTCGGCCTGTACGACCTCAAAGGCGATCAGGCCACGCGCACCGGAGAATGGCTGGAAGGTATCGGCCGTCTGTGGAACGCCACGGATCTGCCAGCGCTGGCGTCCGACTATCTGCAAGTGCTGCACGACATGAACCCGGATGGCGAGCTGCGCTACTACCCCGGTTCGCCGGAACTGGCTCGCCGCCTGGCCCGTGAGCGCGAGCGGGTGCTGCTCAACGAGAAGCACCCCGAAGACGGGCGTCTGCTCAAGGAGAACATGAAGGGCGACCGCCGCGTGGCGGTGCATCTTGGGGAAGGCTGGCATGTCCCGCGCGCCTTGCTGCCCGTGGCGGAAAAGCGTGCTGTCATGCTCATCGACCCGCCATTCGAGCAACTCGATGAAATGAAGCGTTGCGCGGTTGCGCTCAAGGAAACCATCGGGCGCATGCGTCAGACAGTGGCGGCGATCTGGTACCCGATCAAGGATACCCGCCTGCTGCGCCGCTTCTATCAGGACCTGGCGGAAACTGGCGCGCCCAAGCTGTTGCGCGTTGAATTGTTCGTCCACCCGCTGGACACCCCGGCCAGCCTCAACGGTTCAGGCCTGGCTATCGCCAATCCGCCATGGGGTCTGGAAGAAGAACTGCGCGAGCTGATGCCATACCTCGCCCAGAAACTGGGCCAGACCCAGGGCGGCTGGAAGATGGACTGGTTGATTGCCGAGTAGGTGTGCCTGCATCCAGGCCGTGTTGCGCGGTCAGGGGCGGACGCAGAGCGTCCAGAGCTGCATTCCCACGCGGAGCTCAGCGTTATACATAAGCCCGCTTTTGATTCTGACCGTAGGTCGTAGGAGCGAACTTGTTCGCGAAAGGGCCAGTATATTCGGCGAAAATGCGTCACCTGAACTACTATCTTCGCGAACAAGTTCGCTCCTACGCCCTGCGGGCAGAAGCCTGAAAAACGCTGTTTTCGGGCCGCCAGGCGCGAATCAAGCCGGCATGCACACACCCGTGCCGCCCAGCCCGCAGTAGCCCTGTGGGTTCTTGGCCAGGTATTGCTGGTGGTAGGCTTCGGCAAAGTAAACCGTCGGGGCCTGCTCGATTTCGGTGGTGATGGTGCCCTTACCGGCCTTGTTCAGTTCCGCCTGGAACGTTTCGGCACTGGCTTTGGCGGCGTCGAGCTGCTCGGGAGTGGTGCAGTAGATCACCGAGCGATACTGCGTGCCGATGTCATTGCCCTGACGCATGCCTTGAGTCGGGTTGTGCACTTCCCAGAACACCTTCAGCAGATTCTCGTAGCTGATTTTTGCTGGCTCGTAGACCACCAGCACCACTTCGGTGTGGCCGGTCAGCCCGGAGCAGACTTCTTCGTAGGTCGGGTTCGGGGTAAATCCGCCTGCGTAGCCGGCGACAGTGCTCACCACACCGTCCTGTTGCCACAGACGACGTTCTGCGCCCCAGAAGCAACCCATGCCGAAGATGGCGAATTCGACATTGCTCGAAAACGGTCCCAACAGCGGATTGCCGTTGACGAAGTGAGTTTCCGGAAGCGCCATAGGTATTTCACGACCCGGCAGTGCTTGTTCGGCGGTAGGCAGTACGTTTTTATTCACTAGAATTTCCGAGCGCAAAGTCATGAACCATATCCTCTCGTGTGCAGACAGGCAGCGGGTGGCAGGACGGATGATCAATACACATACATAGGTCCCGTTACACGCAGAACAAGTGCTGCCGTGTAATAACAGACTTACAGTGTGCCCGAGAGAGCGGGGTGCAGGGAAGGTTGTCAGGCGGATGGGCGACGAGGGTAACGCTTCAGTTTCTCGATCAACTCTTCGCCGGGGATAGGTCTGTCGAACAGATAGCCCTGGCCGACATCGCAGCGATGGCGCCGCAGGAAGGCCAGCTGAGCCGCGGTTTCAATGCCTTCGGCGACCACTTTGAGCTTGAGGTTGTGGGCCATGGCGATGACCGCAGAGGTGATTTCCATGTCGTCTTCATCATCCGGAATATCGCGGATGAAACTGCGATCGATCTTGATCACATCGATGGGGAATTTCTTCAGGTAACTGAATGACGAGTAACCGGTGCCGAAGTCGTCCATGGCCAACGACAGGCCGAGCTTCTTCAACGAGTCGAGTTGCTGGCGGGTGTCTTCTGTCGCTTCCAGCAACAGGCCTTCGGTCAGCTCCAGCTCCAGCAGCGAAGGGTCAAGCTCTTCTTCTTTGAGGATGGCGGCAATCGACGACACCAGTTCCGGGTCGGAGAACTGCTTGGGCGATACATTGATGGCTACTTGCAGGTTGCCGAACCCTGCGGCGGTCAGGTCCTTGCTCATGCGACAGGACTGACGCGCGACCCATTTACCGATGGGGATGATCAGGCCGGTCTCTTCGGCCACGCTGATGAACTGGTCCGGTCGGATCATGCCTTTTTCAGGATGGTTCCAGCGCAACAGCGCCTCCATGCCCAGCAGACGACCGGTCAGCAGGCACAGCTTGGGCTGATAGAACACCTCCAGCTCGTTCTGGGTCAGGGCGCGGCGCAGGTTGTTTTCCACGAACAGTTTGTAGCTGGCCTCGGCATTCAATGCTTCGGTGAACACCTGAACCTGATGTTTGCCGTTGGCTTTGGCCTTGTGCAGGGCCAGACCGGCGTTTTTCATCAGGGTCTGCGGATCACGACCATGCAGCGGCGCGCAGGCGAGACCCACCGAACCGGTGACGCTGATCAACTGATTGTCGACGAACATCGGCTTGTCCAGCGTGGCCAGCACCTGGGTGGCGGTGGCCTGTCCGGCTTCCTGATCGGTGTTGTCGATCAGCACGGCAAATTCATTACTGGCAAAGCGCGCCAGCACATCGGACGGGCTCAAGGTGTTGCGCAGGCGGCGCGCCAGACTGATCAGCAGTTTGTCACCGGTCTGGTGGCCGAGGCTGTCGTTGATGCGCTTGAAATTATCGATGTCGACCAGCAACAGGCTCATCGGCGTATCGGTGTCGCGTGCAAAGCGTTCGTCCAGATTGCGGATAAAGGCCGGACGGTTGCCGAGGTTGGTCAGGTTATCGGTGTACGCCAGGCGCTCGATGCGCTGCTGGGCCAGCTTGCTCTGGGTGATGTCTTCGTAGATGCCGATATAGTGAGTCAGCTCGCGATTATCGCCATACACCTTGGAAATCGACAGCTGGCCCCAGTAGGGTTCGAGGTTCTTGCGCCGGCTTTTGAACTCGCCCTGCCAGCTGTTGCTGTTGGTCAGACTGGAGTTGGCTTCCAGCAGCAACTGGTTGAGGTTTTCCAGCGCGGGCAATTCCGACAGCTTGTGACCGGAGACTTCCTCCGAGCTGTACTGGGTGATCGCCGTGAAACTCGGGTTTACGTATTCAACCACGCCGTTGCAGTTGACCAGCAGAAAGGCGTTGGCGCTTTGTTCTACCGCGCGCTGGAACAGGTGCAGTGCGTTGGTCGCAGCGCGACGGTTATGGTTGTTGATGACCTGGGCAAACTGGTCCGCCAGCTCGCCGGCGAAGGCGATCTCGTCGGACTGCCATTCGCGCGTCGAGCCGGACTGTTCCAGACACAGCACACCGATCACCTGACCATCGATGCGAATACTGGCATCGAGAACCGCCCTGGTTTCTCCCGGGTTCAGGATTTTGGCCATTTCGCAGGTACGCGGGTCAGTCTGGATATTGCTGGCGTCGATCGCCCGGCTGGTATTCAGCGCTTGCAGGTAGGTGGGGTAGGGGCTGATATCCACCGGCGTGCGCGACTGGTAGTCGCCGGTTTCGCGGCTGTAGTCGGTGATCGGCTCCAGGCGCTTGTCGTTGAGGTTCCAGATACTGACGTGGTCGACATCGTAAATATCGCAGGCGCTTTTGGTGATCAGCTCTGCCGCTTCGAGCAAGGTGTTGGCCGTGGTGTAGCGATGTCGGGTCAGGCGCAGGATCAGATCCTGCTGGGCACGCACGCGCTCCAGGTGGGCAAACTGGTCGCGCTGGGCGCGCTGATTGAGTTCCAGAGCAATCTGCAGGCGCAGGTTGCGGGTTTCCAGATCGGAGTCCGTGACGGGTTCGCCAGTCGTGACAAGGCCTTCGACGATCAGAAAATAACCACGTAATAGATGGCGGTTGTGCTGTTTGTAGGCTTCGCCGATTTCCAGCAGGCCAAGGGGGCCTTTGGGGGTGTGAAGGGTGTAGCGGATCAGGTAATTCGGGGAAGAGGCCAGTTGCTGCTGGATGTCATCGTGCAGTTGATAACGAGCTTCCGGCTCCATGAGGCTGGCGTAAGGGGATCCAATCAAGGCACAAAGGTCAACGGCTGCCACTCCGAACTGCCTTTCGCAATTTGGATCGAGAAACAATAGCGCCCAATTGGCTTCATTCAGCCGCTCGAAACGCAGCATTCCCAGGCGCGAAGGCACTGGCAATTGCGTCACTACCTCGGCTGCGGATCTACCGGCAGCATCGGTTTGGCTTTTCATGAACAAACTCGCTTCCGAAATACTAGTCGCGACGGGGGTAAAACCCACTTTCGCGTATGGCAAGGTTGCATCATGCGGCCCGTGCTTACAAGAGACCACAGTGGCTTAGTGCTATAAAAGTGTCGGCCGGTTGTCCAGGTTCTTCAGTGTATCTGGTCGGATACTCAAATTCGTTGATTTTTCGGGCGAACCCCCCATTTTTCAGGGGAATTCGCTTTGCAGATTTGCTCTAGTCACGTGCCGTTGTCAATCAGGCTTTGGCCACGCGGTGTTCCTTCGCTGGCAATTGCAGAAAAATACCTGCTGCAAACATCGCCAGCACCCCGACACTCAGGAAGGTCAGCTGGAATGCCCCCAACATGCTGCTGACCTCGCCGGTGGCAACTTCTTCGCTGAAACCACCCAGCAAGGCTGCTGCGCTTGCCACGCCAAGACTCAGCGAGAGCTGCGCCACCACCGAAAGCAGGCTGTTGCCACTTGCTGCGCTGGCATCGTCCAGATCGATCAGTGTGACCGTATTCATGGCCGTGAACTGCAAGGAGTTGACCGCGCCGAGCAGTCCCAGATGCACGAGCAATACCCAGTAGGGGGTTTGCACATCCACCAGCGCCAGGCTGGCCAGGAGGATGCCCAGCAGCAGTGTGTTGCCGGTCAGAATCGTGCGATAGCCCAGCCGCTCGATCAGCCAGCGGGCGACGGTCTTGGCGAACATGCCCGCGGCCGCCAGCGGCAACATGCTCATACCCGCCTGAGATGGCGAATATCCCAGCGCTACTTGCAGCAGCAACGGCACCAGAAACGGCAGGGCACCGCTGCCCAGGCGGGCGAACAGGTTGCCCATGATGCCGACCGCAAACGTCCGGGTACGGAACAGTGACGGGGCAAACAACGGCGATTCTATGTGCCCGGCACGCAGCCAATACGCTGCCAGGCAGCCCATTCCGGCAAACAGCAGCAGCACCACGCGCATGTGTGGCAGGTGCAGCTCGCCCAGGCCCTCCAGGGCAATGGTGATCAATACCATCGCCGCGCCAAACAGGATGAAGCCGACGCCGTCAAACCGCGTTCGACCGCCTCCCGGAAGATCAGGGATGAAGTGTTTGACGGCATAGCAACCGAGGATGCCGACCGGAATGTTGATCAGGAAAATCCAGTGCCAGCTCAGGTACTCGACCATCCAGCCGCCAAGCGTCGGGCCCAGCAACGGACCCAAAAGGCCCGGCACGGTGATAAAACCCATGATCCGCACCAGCTCCGATCGCGGATAGGCGCGCAATACGATCAGGCGTCCTATGGGCAGCATCAGCGCGCCCCCCAGCCCCTGAATCACCCGGGCGGCCACCAATACGTTCAATGACCAGGACAGCGCACACAGCAACGATCCGAAGCTGAACAGCAGGATGGCGCTGAAGAAGATGCGCTTGATCCCGAACCGGTCGGCGATCCAGCCCGAAGCCGGGATCAGCAGCGCAATGGTCAGCATGTAGGCGATGACGACCGACTGCATGCGCAATGGGTCTTCTGCCAGCGAGCGGGCCATGGACGGCAAGGCGGTGTTGAGAATCGTGCCGTCCAGGCTTTGCATGAAGAATGCGATGGCGATGACCCATGGCATCCAGCGCAGGGTCTTTTCGTCCATGATCGGCGCTGCTGAGTTCTGCATAGGCTCCTGCTATAGCGTGAGGGTAAGTCGGCTGATCAATGCGCCAGGCAACTGGATTGAACCAGTCTGGCGCTGACTGTAGGTACTCGATTGGAGAATCAGTTCCCTTTCTTTGGTCAGGTCCTCCAGTGCGCTGCCCAGCAGGCTGTAGGCGCTGTCATCGAAACGCATGGTGCTCACCGGCGCGACGATCTTGCCCTCTTCGACCCAGAACGTTGCGAAACGTGTCATTCCGGTGAGGCGCGCAGCGGCGCGGTCGGAGAAGTTCAGGTACCACAGGTTACTGATGTAAAGACCGGTACCGAGCCTTGCAAGGATCTGATCCAGCTCCAGCGAACCGCCGGCAATGCTCAACGCGCTTGGACCTTCGCCATCATCCGCGCCGTTGGTAGGCAGGTCGTATTCGGCAGCGCTGCTCGAATCCACCAGTCGATCGCGGGCTTGCCCGTCGACGATCAGTTTCAGGTCCTTGCGTGGGTAGCCTTCGCGTGAAAACGCCGGCGAGAGCGAACCGCTGACTTGCTCGTCGAAGTTGACCAGCGGGCTGAAAAGCGTCTCGCCGTCATACAGCCTTTGTAGCGGGCTGCGTTTACTGGCCAGTGACTGCGCGGAAAATCCGCCCCAGGTGAGCATGCCGATGACTTCGTCCAGAGCCGCTGGCGCCAGGTACGCGCGGTATTGTCCGGGCTTTAGCGCATGCAGCGGGCGGCCGAGAAATTCCAGCTGTTCGCGGGCCTGCTGAAAGCGTTGCGCGAAGGCTTCGTCGCTCCAGTGGTGACCCGCGTAGTTGGCTTTCACTGCCTGGCCGTTTTCGTGAAACAGGCTCCAGTCGAAATTGAAGCTGTTGGCATGATGCCAGCCCAGCGCGCCCCACGAACTGGCGAAGCCGCGGTAAAGCGGGCCTGCCGCATAAAAGCCTACCAGGTCCAGATCGCCTGCCAGTTCGCTGATCTGCTCGACGACCCGGGCGCTGTCCGGCAGCGGCAAGTCTTGAACGTTACTGCTTTGCCAGGCATTCGTGTTGGGCAACAGATAGGGATCCCTGGCCAGCGACGGCAGTGTTTCGCGCAGTTGTTGCAGGGCGTCGACAAGGCGCTGCTGGTCGGTCTCGGCGTCGCCGGACAAGGTCAGTTCCAGATTGGCATGCCGGCCGTCATCGATCAGTTTGAACGTCACGATGACCTGCTGGACGCTCCCGGCCTGTCGAACCTGGCCGTGGTTGAACCGGATGAAGTCAGACGCCTCGGCGTCGTAGGCCAGAGTGAAGTGTTCCGTTGGGCTGATGGCAGCCTTGAGCACGGCGACCAGCGCCTCGAACTGCTGTTGGTGCGACATCAGGCATCTCCTCCAAACACATCGACATTGGCAAACACACACGCCGGAGAGGCATGACCTACACGGATCACCTGGTTGGGTTCGCCCTTACCGCAATTCGGTGTGCCAAGGACCTGGAAGGTGCTGGCATCACCGACTGCGCTGAGGTTTTTCCAGAATTGCGCAGAGATCGCCCGATAATTGGGGTTCTTCACCACGTCCTTGAGCTCGCCGTTCTCGATCAGTTGGCCCCATTCGCAGCCGAACTGGAATTTGTTGCGTGCATCGTCGATGGACCAGGAGCGATTGCTCGACATCAGAATGCCGTGCTCGATGTTGCCGATCAGACTGTCCAGCGACTGGTCACCCGGTTCGATGTTCAGGTTAGCCATACGATCGATGGGGGCACGGTTCCAGCTGGAGGCGCGGCTGTTGGCGACGCCCGCCAGACCGCTGCGGTATTGCGACAGGGCACCGCCGAGCGGGCGTTGCAGCAGGCCGTCACGAATCAGGAACTGCTTGCTGGCTGACGTACCATCGTCATCGTGCGCGTAGCTGGCCAACTGCTCGGGAATCTCCGGGTCGAAAGTCACGTTCAGCAGGCTGGAGCCGTATTGCAGGGTGCCGAAGTCAGTCGTTTTGACGAAACTGGTGCCTGCGTAATTGCGCTCGTCACCGAGAATCCGGTCCAGCTCCAGGGGATGGCCGATGGACTCGTGAATCTGCAGGACCATCTGATCGGGCATCAGCAGCAGGTCGCGTGGGCCTGATGGCGTGTTGGGGGCGAGGATCAGCTGCAACGCTTCGTCGGCGACGTTGGCGGCAGACCCGATCAGGCCACAACTGCTCAGCACTTCGATGCCACCTTGCTGGCCGAAGTTATGCCCGCCCAGAGTGCGCGTCTGGCTGTCGCGACCGTCGTAGGCCGTCACGCTCATGCCCGGAAACACAAAGCGCTGCGCCTGACGCAATTGCGCGCCCGCGCTGTTGAGGTAGATTTGCTCGACGGTTTCCAGACCCAGTATGGCCTGCCAGTTGACCAGGCGTTCGTCTGCCGGGACCGCGCTGGACTCGGCCATCAACAGGCCGATGCAGTCGCTGAGTGGCGGGAAGGCTCGATCCATGTTTGGCGACAGGTAGTCAGCCTTGGCGCTCGAGACAGCTTGATCACTCAGGTTCAGCAGCGCATGCGGTGCCAGACGGCGGGCCAGGGTTTCGGCCTGCTGCAAGGCAGCCTGCAAACCCTTCAGGGAGATGTCGTTGGTAGCGGCGTAGGCTTCAACGCCATTCAGGCGCACGGTCAGCATGGCGCCCTCGTCGCTGATCAGTGACGGCGGCTCGGCCACATTCTTGCGCACGCACAGGCGTTGGCCGGTGCGGTGCACGTAACGTACGGAAAAGAATTGCGCTTCACTCTGCAGGGCAGCGAAATGCTGCTTGAGCCGGGCGGAGAAATCGAACATGCAGACAAGCTCCTTCTTGAGGGCGGTCGGTAAAGTCCGGACGGCCTTGTGGGCCGTTTGCCGTTGAGAAGGAGATTAACCCGTCGCTCGTCGGGCTGCACCTGCAAGCTTGATTTAGACGCTTCAGCCCTGCATCACCAGCCTGATATCGGCGGCCAGTTCACGCACGCGCTCTTCTTCGGTGTCCCACGAGCACATGAAACGTGCGCCGCCGTTGCCGATGAAGGTATAGAAGCGCCAGCCTCGCGCGGTCAATGCAGCAATGGCCGGCTCCGACAGCTGCAGGAACACGCCATTGGCCTGCACCGGGAACATCAGCTCCACGCCAGGAATGTCCTTGACCAGTTCGGCGAGCAGTTGCGCACAGCGGTTGGCGTGGCGGGCGTGTTTGAGCCAGGCGTCGTTTTCCAGCAGGCCGACCCACGGTGCAGACAGGAAGCGCATTTTCGACGCCAGTTGCCCGGCCTGCTTGCAGCGATAGTCGAAGTCTTCAGCCAGATCATGGTCGAAAAACAGAATGGCTTCGCCCACCGCCATACCGTTTTTGGTGCCGCCGAAGCACAACACGTCAACGCCGGACTTCCAGGTCAGTTCAGCCGGGGAGGCCTCCAGAAAGGCGCAGGCATTGGAGAAGCGGGCACCGTCCATGTGCAGATGCAGGCCCAGTTCTTTGCAGGTCGCGCTGATCGCCTTGAGTTCTTCCGGCTGATAGACGCCGCCCACCTCAGTGGCCTGGGTGAGGGTCACCACGCGCGGCTTGGGGTAGTGAATGTCCTGACGCTTGAGCGCCACTTCACGAATCGATTCCGGGGTCAGCTTGCCGCCCGCGCTGCGTGCGGTCAGCAGTTTGGAGCCGTTGGAGAAAAACTCCGGCGCACCGCATTCATCGGTTTCGACGTGAGCCGTTTCCGAACAGATGACACTGTGGTAACTCTGGCACAGCGATGACAGCGCCAGCGAGTTGGCCGCCGTGCCGTTGAAGGCGAAAAACACTTCGCAGTCGGTTTCGAACAGTCGGCGGAAATCATCCGAAGCGCGTGCAGTCCATTGATCATCACCATAAGCGCGTTGATGGCCCTTGTTCGCCTGCTCCATGGCTGCCCAGGCTTCAGGGCAGATACCGGAATAGTTGTCGCTGGCGAACTGTTGGCTTTGGTCTGTCATGGCCGATTCCTTATGGGCAATTATGGTGCGCACTGTAGCGACAATATAAGGTTCGGTCATGTGTTGGCTGCATGACGCAATTCCCCATTCAGGAGCACTATGGATCTTTCCAACCCGCCTTTTCTGCCCGGACGCAACAAGGCGCTGGACCTGCTCAAGTGGCTGGCGATGTTGAGTATGGTGCTTGACCACCTTCGCTATGTGGGCTGGTCAGTCGATTTTCTTTACGTGCCGGGGCGTTTTGCCTTTCCCTGGTTCTGCCTGGCAATTGCCGTGAATCTTTCCCGGCGCAGCGCAGCGATTGTGGCCCCGCGGGTGCAATGGCGCTATCTGGGCTGGCTGCTGGTGTTTGCCGGGTTGTCGGAGATCCCGTATCGGCTGTTCATGGCTGACGCGAGCGTGCTGAATGTGATGCCGACCCTGCTGTTGGGGCTGGTGATTGCTCAGGGCTGGCAGCAGCGCAATCCGACAACCCGAGTGATGGCCCTTGTTGCACTGCTGCTGACGGCGATCCTCCAGAAATACCTGATGTTTGGCTTTGCCGGTGTGTTGCTGCCGCTGGTCTTTGTGCTGGTGCTGGAAAAGCGACTTTGGTGTGCGTTGTTCCCGGCGGTCTTTTGTCTGGCGGGTAATGCTTGGCCCCAGATGTTTGCCGGTGCGAGCTGGGGCGATCCGATTTCCATCGGTTCGATAGTGGCTTGCGTGTTGGCGCCTTTACTGGGCATCGCGCTGCTGCGGGCAAAGCCCGGGTTCGCAGTGATCCCGATGCGGCGCTGGGCCTATGCGATCTATCCGCTGCACTTTCTGCTGTTGCTGGGCGTGCGGGGAGTGTTGGGCAGGGTTTGATCGGGAGGACGCAGAGCGTCCTCACACACTTCTCGTTCCTCCGCGTGGGAATGCAGTTCGTGACGCTCTGCGTCACACAGGGGTTCTGCGATGTCAGGTGGATGGGGGGTCGGCTCCGGTCACCTTTTCGCCCCTCGGCGAGTTACTTTGATGAGGCCAAAGTAACCAAAACCTTTCGCTCCGGTTTCCGGCCCGACTTCGTCGGGTTCCTTCGCCCTGTCACTGATCCGGGGGTCGCCGCAACGCGCCATCCATGGCACGGTGCGGCTAGCCTGGCGTCCTGCCAGGCTACCCCCGGATCAGCGCCAGGACTCAGCCGTCACTAACGTCGCACTCTGCGTCGTCAGCGCCACCGTGGGAGAAAAGCACTTTTGCGGCAGTGGCTTCGGTCTTGACTATCGTTCCCATGCTCCGCGTGGGAATGCATTTCGCGACGCTCTGCGTCGCAAGAGGACGCAGAGCGTCCGGAACGGCGTGCCAACGCAGAGCATTGGCACGATAGTCATAGTCATAGTCAGGAACAGCGAGCACTTGTAGGCGCGACGAGGCCGGGCGCTTCGGTGTCAGCTGTTGGGCAGCAGCCGGCAGGTGATGCTCTTGATGTAGCGCGTTTCGGCAATGGCCGGGTGTACCGGATGGTCCGGGCCCTGGCCGCCGCGTTCCAGCAGCTGGATGTTGCGGTCCAGATGGCGGGCGCTGGTCAGGAGGATGTTCTGCAGGTCGTCTTCCGGCAGGTGCATCGAGCACGACGCGCTGACCAGAATGCCGTCCTTGCTGAGCAGGCGCATGGCTTGCTCGTTCAGGCGGCGGTAGGCGCCTTCACCGTTTTTCATGTCTTTCTTGCGTTTGATGAACGCCGGCGGGTCGGCGACGATCACGTCGAAACGTTCTTCAGCGGCTTTCAGTTCCTTGAGTGCTTCGAAGACATCGCCTTCGATGCAGGTCATCTTTTCTGCAAAACCGTTCAGGGCTGCGTTGCGCTCCACGCCATCTAGGGCGAAGGACGACGCGTCGACGCAGGTGACATCGCTGGCACCGAAAGCCGCTGCCTGAATCCCCCAGCCACCGATATAGCTGTAGAGGTCGAGCACACGCTTGCCTTTGACGTAAGGGGCGATGCGCGCGCGGTTCATGCGGTGGTCATAGAACCAGCCGGTTTTTTGCCCTGCCATGACCGGTGCTTCGAACTTCACGCCGTTCTCTTCCAGCGCGACCCATTCCGGTACCAGACCGAACACGGTTTCGACGTAACGATTCAGGCCTTCCGCGTCGCGAGCCGCCGAATCGTTTTTGAACAGAATGCCGCTTGGCTTGATGACCTGGACCAGCGCCGCAATGATGTCTTCCTTGTGGTTTTCCATCGTGGCCGAGGCCAGCTGAACGACCAGAATGTCACCGAAACGATCGACCACCAGACCCGGCAGCAGGTCGGAATCTCCGTAGACCAGGCGATAGAAGGGCTTGTCGAACAGACGCTCACGCAGCGACAGCGCAACATTGAGGCGGTGGACGAGCAGAGACTTGTCGAGCGGCAGCTTGATGTCGCGGGACAGCAGGCGTGCGCAGATCAGGTTGTTGGGGCTCATGGCGACGATGCCCAGCGGCTTGCCGCCCGCAGCTTCGAGGATGGCCTGATCACCGGCTGCAAAACCATGCAGTGGGGTGGCGGCTACATCGATCTCGTTGCTGTAGACCCACAGATGACCGGCGCGCAGGCGGCGGTCGGCGTTGGCTTTGAGGCGCAAGCTAGGCAGGGACATGACGTCGCTCCTGAAAAAAGAGCGGGATTATAGCGCGTCATCCCGGCGCTGGGCCGGGATGACTGCAATTAACTGACGGAATCTGTCAGGCAGACAGTGCTTCAATCAGTTTGCTGTTGAAGGCGGGGATGTCGTCGGGCTGGCGGCTGCTGATCAGCTTGCCGTCGGTGACGACTTCCTGATCGACCCATTTTGCGCCCGCGTTGACCAGGTCATCTTTCAGCGTCTTGAAGCTGGTCAGGGTTTTGCCTTTTACCAGGCCGGCCGAGATCAACAGCCAGCCGCCATGACAGATGACGGCCAGCGGTTTGCCGGAAGCGTCTATGTCTTTGACGATTTGCTGCGCGTCAGTGTCGACGCGAATGGTGTCGGAATTCTGTACGCCGCCCGGCAGGACCACGCCGTGGTAGTCGCTGGCATTGGCAGCCTTGAAAGTCCGGTCGACCTTGAAGTCGTCAGCTGGCTTGTCGTGATTCCAGCCTTTGACTTTGCCCTCTTCAGCGGAAAGGATTTCCACGGTGGCGCCTGCTTGCTCCAGCGCTTCTTTCGGACCGGTCAATTCAACCTGTTCGAAACCGTCGGTTACAAGTATTGCGATGCGCTTGCCAGTCAGTGCTTTGGACATGGGATCCTCCAGTGTCAGGCTTGATGGATGGCGCACGGCAGGCCTTTTTGAGGCTGCCGTCTACGCCATGTACTTAGGGTCCGAAGCTATATACAAGGCAAAGTTCCGAGAAAATCTTCGTCCGGAGTGATGGACCGTTCACGTCCAAGAGGGGAGAATCCAGCCATTACTGCGAGTGAATACCTATGTCCGAAGAGCTTACCTCCGAGCAGATACAGCTAGCGTTGCAGGGCATCAGCGTGCCTCCCCAGCCACAGATCATGGTTGATCTGCAGATGGAGCAGTACATGCCTGATCCGGATCTGGGTGCCATCGCGCGCTTGATTGCACAGGATCCGGGGTTGTCCGGGGCGCTGCTGAAGATCGTTAACTCGGCGCATTACGGTCTGTCCAGCAAGATCGCCTCGATCGATAAGGCGGTAAATCTGCTCGGCAGTCGTACCGTCATCAATCTGATCAACGCACAGTCGATCAGAGGCGAGATGACTGACGAGGCCATTGTGACGTTGAACCGCTTCTGGGACACGGCCCAGGATGTGGCGATGACCAGTCTGACGCTGGCCAAGCGCATCGGCTCGCAAACGGTGGATGAATCCTATGCGCTGGGTCTGTTTCATGACTGCGGTATCCCGCTGATGCTCAAGCGCTTTCCCGATTACATGACGGTGCTGGAGGAGGCCTACGCCAATGCCGGGCCTGACTGTCGGGTGGTCGACACTGAAAACCGTGCGTTCGACACCAACCATTCTGTGGTGGGTTATTACACGGCCAAATCCTGGCGTTTGCCGGAGCACGTCACCAACGCCATCGCCAATCATCACAACGCATTGGCGATCTTTCAGGACGACTCAAGCCGCGATCCCACGCTCAAGAATCTGCTGGCTCCGCTGAAAATGGCTGAACATATCTGCCAGTCCTACCGTGTGCTGGGCAGTCAGGATGTTGATCACGAGTGGGAAAGTGTCGGGCCGCTGGTGCTGGATTACGTCGCGCTGTCCGAATATGACTTTGAATACCTGAGGGAAAGCATTCGCGAGCTGGGCGCGCGCTGATCCGGCGCCGTCCCGGCCTGTCCTTTCTGCACGACCGAGTTGTCCATGCCTGAATTACCTGAAGTCGAAACCACCCGTCGTGGCATTGCGCCGCATCTTGAAGGTCAGCGCGTCAGCCGCGTTATCGTGCGCGACAGCCGCTTGCGCTGGCCCATTCCCGAAGATCTGGATGTCCGCCTGTCCGGCCAGCGCATCGTGCAGGTCGATCGGCGCGCCAAGTACCTGCTGATCCAGGCTGAGGTGGGCACCTTGATCAGCCATCTGGGCATGTCCGGGAATCTGCGTCTGGTCGAAGCCGGGCTTCCGGCGCTCAAGCATGAGCACGTCGATATCGAACTGGAGTCCGGGCTGGCCTTGCGATACACCGACCCGCGTCGCTTTGGCGCGATGCTCTGGAGCCTTGATCCGCACAACCACGAACTGTTGATCCGCCTCGGGCCGGAGCCGCTGACCGATCTGTTCGATGGCGAGCGTCTTTACGAGCGTTCGCGTGGCAAGTCGATCGCGGTCAAGCCGTTCGTCATGGACAACGCCGTTGTGGTCGGGGTGGGCAATATCTATGCGACCGAAGCGCTGTTCGCCGCCGGCATCGACCCGCGCCGCGAAGCGGGGAGTGTGTCCCGGGCGCGTTACCTGAAGCTGGCCATCGAGATCAAACGTATTCTGGCCTACGCCATAGAGCGTGGCGGCACCACCCTGCGTGACTTCATCGGCGGTGACGGCAAGCCCGGGTATTTCCAGCAGGAATTGTTTGCGTATGGGCGTGGCGGTCAGCCATGCAAGGTGTGCGGTACGACGCTGCGTGAGGTCAAGCTGGGCCAGCGCGCCAGCGTGTATTGCCCGAAATGCCAGCGCTGAAATACGCATGACAGGGGCTCTGGGCCATTTGCTTAACCCACAGCCCTGTTTATAGTGATGGCACCGTAATTATTTGCTACGCCTGAAGGATCAAGCCATGAGCCCGTTTCGTATTATCGCTGCCACGCTGGTGTTGTTCACCGGCCTGCAGGCGCTGCCAGCGGTTGCCGCCGATGTCACCACAGGCAGCGGCGATCCGGTCTACACCATCCAGAACCCGCCGGCGTTTGCCATGATCGGTGACTTGCTGATTGCCCGCCCCTTGTTGATCGCGGCCACCGTTATCGGCACAGGCCTGTTCGTGATCGCCGCGCCTTTTGCAGCGGCAGGCGGCAACCTTGGGGCAACGGGCAAGGCGCTGGTGGTGGATCCGGGCAAGGCAGCCTTCGTGCGTTGTCTGGGTTGCACGGGCGACGGGTACGGCAAGCAGCAGTAAAGGCCGTTATCAGGCCTTGCTGGTGATGATCCGGTACTTGTCCATCAACTGCTCTTTACTCTCGACGTGATTCTCATCCAGAGGGATGCAGTCGACCGGGCAAACCTGCTGACATTGAGGCTCGTCGTAGTGACCGACGCATTCGGTGCACAGGTTCGGGTTGATCACGTAGATCTCCTCACCTTGTGAAATCGCCTCGTTTGGGCACTCGGGTTCGCAGACGTCGCAGTTAATGCAATCGTCAGTGATGATAAGGGACATGAATTGCTCCTGCCGCGGCCGACGCCGGGGCACATTAAAACCAATGCGGCGAATTGTGCCGCATTAGGCTTCGGGATGCACCTTCACATGCAGCGAGTCTAGCGCTTGAAGCGCTCGGTCAGCGCCTGGGCAACTGCAGGATGTACGAATTTGGTGATATCACCGCCCAACGCGGCGATTTCACGCACTAACGTCGAGGAAATGAACGAGTAGCGCTCCGAGGGCGTGAGGAACAGGCTTTCGACGTCCGGTGCCAGCTGACGATTCATATTGGCCAACTGAAACTCGTATTCGAAATCCGACACGGCACGAAGTCCGCGCAGAAAGACATTGGCATTCTGTTCCTTGGCAAAATGCGCCAGCAGGGTCGAAAAACCGACCACTTCCACATTGGGCAAGTGTTTGGTGACTTCGCGGGCCAGCTCGACGCGTTGCTCCAGAGGGAACAGCGGGTTTTTCTTCGGGCTGGCGGCAACCGCAATGACCACTTGGTCGAACAGGCGCGAGGCGCGCTCGACCAAATCTCCATGGCCCTTGGTAATCGGGTCGAAGGTGCCTGGGTACAACACTCGGTTCATCGCGTCGTCCTGGTCGGAGTCCGTTGTGGGACTCGGATGGTATCGCAGCCTTCCCGATGGGCCAAGCTGCGCGGCAGGTATCAAACGTCGTATTGCGCCGATTATCGGCCATGTTTCTGCTGAAATCCCTGACTTTGGGGCTATTTGGCGCAGTCACAGATGGCTGGTCGGCGGATGAAAAAGTTTGTAAGACGGACGCTGATTGACGGGCGGGGTGTTCTCGGGCTTTTCGATCCGTCCGGTGTTGACCCAGGTGTGTATGCCTGCGTCGACCTGACACTCTCAACGCAACGATTCTGCCACCATTGCAGCATCAGCCTGCGCTAAGATTGCCATCATCTGATCAGCATAGAGTGGTCTGGCCCAGCATGGCACCGCGTACCAAAACCCGTGAACGAATCGTGCAAACCAGTCTGGAACTGTTCAATCAGCAGGGCGAGCGTAGTGTGACCACCAATCACATCGCTGCGCACATGGAAATCTCGCCCGGCAATCTCTATTACCACTTCGCCAACAAGCAGGCGATCATCGCCGAACTGTTCTCCGAGTACGAGGTGCTGATCGGCAGTTTCCTGACCCTGCCAGCCGACCGTACGCCGACCATCGAGGACAAGCGCGATTATTTCCTGGCGATCATCGACGCCATGTGGCGCTACCGTTTTCTGCACCGTGACCTTGAGCACCTGCTGACGTCGGATGAGGAACTGGCGCGGCGTTATCGGCGTTTTTCATACCGCTGCCTGATGCAGGCGATGACCATCTACCGGGGATTCATCAAGGCAGGCATCCTGAAGATGGATGAGTCGCAGATCGAATGGACCAGTCTCAACACCTGGATCGTCCTGACGTCGTGGGTGCGTTTTCTGTGCACCAATCGGGAAAACTCCACGGAGATCAACCAGTCGGCTATTCGACGTGGCGTCTATCAGGTACTTATGCTCGAATCTGTTTTTGTCGCGCCTCAGGCTCGCGAAGCGTTTGATGCACTGTGCGAAACGTTTCACGCATCGCTGCCAGAGGTTCTGATGTGAATTCCGGGACCGAAGAGCAGCCAGCTTGTCGGTTCTCTGCCACGGGAGAGTGTCATGTCCATTGCGCAACTGATCAACCCTGAGCAACTGGCTGAACGCCAGAAAACTCCAGGCCTGGTGATTCTCGATTGCCGCTACGCGCTCGAAGATTCCGACTATGGTCAACGCAGTTATGCCCAGGGGCGTATCGAGGGCGCGTCTTTTGCCGATCTGAAGCGCGACCTCAGCGGGCCTGTGATCAAGGGCAAGACCGGACGTCATCCACTGCCCGATCCCGCCGCTTTGCTGCAATGCTTTCAGGCATGGGGCATCAACGCCGACAGCGATGTGGTGCTCTATGACGATGGTCCGGGAATGTATGCCGCACGGGCCTGGTGGTTGCTGGCCTGGATGGGCAAGCGTGAAGGCGTCTACCTGCTCGATGGCGGGCTGAAGGCCTGGCACGCCGCGGGGCTGCCGTTGAGCCTCGATGCGCCCAACCGTGAACCCGGTCATTTCAGCGGTGAGCCGGACATGTCCATGGTGCTCAGCGGCAGTCGCTTGCAGGGTCGTCTGGGACGCCCGGAAATGACCTTGATCGACGCGCGCGCCGAAGCCCGCTTTCGAGGCGATGTAGAACCTCTGGATCCGGTGGCCGGGCATATTCCCGGTGCGCAGTGTGCGGCCTGCACTGACAACCTTGGCGCGGATGGACGCTTTTTGCCGCCCGAGCAGCTCAGGCAGCGTTTCGCTGAAAAGCTGCAGGGCCGCCCGCCCGAGAGCCTGGTGTCCTATTGCGGTTCAGGTGTCACCGCCTGCCACAACCTGTTCGCCCTGTGTCTGGCCGGCTATCCGCTGGCAACGCTGTATGCGGGGTCGTGGAGCGAGTGGATCAACGATCCTGAGCGTGAAATCGCCACGGGCGCCGATTGATTCGTTATCAGTTATCAACTGGTGGGCGAGCCGTCGCGCTCCTGGGTGGCGCATAGCCACAGCGGGATGCGACGTTCGAGGTAATAGCGCGGATTACGAAGCGAGCCTTCGACGAAGCCGACATGCCCGCCCTTGGTGTGCAGTTCGAATTCGGTGCAGGACGATAGCTCGCTGGGCTCGGGCAGGCTGTGAGGGAACACGAACGGGTCGTCGCTGGACTGGATGATCAACGTCGGCGTCTGAATCTGGCCCAGGTAGTAGCGGCTGGACGCCCTGCGGTAATAATCCGTGGCATTGGTAAAACCGTGCAGCGGCGCAGTCACCCGGCCATCGAAGTCCCAGAAGGTGCGCATGTTCTCCAGTGAGCCCAGCGCGGCGAGTTCGGCCAGGCCCTCGCTGATGCCTTCATGCTGGAACCGATGCTGCTTGTCACGGATATAGGCCAGCATTTCGCGCATGAAGTGGCGCTGATAAACCCGCGAGAAGCCTTGACCGATACGGTTGGCGCATTCGTCCAGACGAAACGGCACAGACACCGCCACGGCGCCCTGTAAGTCACTGCCAGCGCCGGATTCGCCGAGGTACTTGAGCAGCACATTGCCGCCCAGCGAATACCCCGCCGCATAAATCGGGGCCAATGGCCGCAGCGAACGCAAATGGGCGATCACCTCGGCCAGATCCTCGCTCGCCCCGGAATGATAACTGCGCGACAGCAGGTTGGGTTCTCCCGAGCAACCGCGCCAGTTCAACGCCACACTCGGCCAGCCCAGCGCTGCCATGGCCTTTTGCAGGCCGGCAACATAGGGCGAGTTGGACGACCCGGTCAGGCCGTGCAATACCAGCACCAAGGGTTTATCGGACTCATCCGGACCATGCCAGTCCATGTCCAGAAAGTCCCCGTCCTGCAACCACAACCGCTCGCGCGTCCGCGCCAGCAACGTCGGCTTGCGCAGCAGCGGCCCCCAAAGCGTCTGCAAATGCGGATTGCCCATGCCGACGGCCGGGACGAATGGATTGGCATGGGACAGAAAGGTAGGGCGTGTGGACACGTGCTTGCTCAACGATCAGTTCAGGGGTGACTGGCTATACGTTGCCACTAAGCAGTCCGGGATGTAAGGGGGGAGCGCCGGAATGTATTCATGACACTCTGCATGACCACGAGGACGCAGAGCGTCCAGAACTGCATGCCGACGCAGAGCATCGGCACGATAGTTACAAGAGTCTCGTTCCGCACGCTCCAGCGTGGGAATGCCGTTCATGACGCTCTGCGTCGTCAAGAGCTGCATGCCAAACGCGGAGCATTGGTACGTGAGCTGTCAGCCCTAGCCCCGCTGCCACAAGGCGTAATACACCTGACCAGCCTTTTTCTCGCGGTGCAATCGCCAGCTGCCCGGCAAGCCGGTGGTCGATGGCGGTGTTTCGCTTTCGGTGTAGATCCAGGCGGTGTCGGCCAGCCAGCCGTGGCTTTCCAGCAGGTTGCAGGCTGATGCCAGCAGGCCCTGATGGAAGGGCGGGTCGAGGAACACGACGTCGAAGGGCGACGCGGTGGCGGTTTCCAGATGGCGCAGGGCGTCGGTCTGGGAGACCTGGCCGCTGGTGCAGTTCAGTGCATTGAGGTTCTGGCGCAGGCTGGCGATGGCTGCCGCGTTGCTGTCCAGGGCCAGGCCCATGCTGGCCCCACGCGACAAGGCTTCGAAATACAGCGCGCCGCTGCCCGTGAAAACGTCCAGCACCCTGGCACCGGCGATGTAGGGGGCCAGCCAGTTGAACAGGGTTTCGCGCACGCGATCAGGTGTCGGGCGCAAGCCTGGGGCGTCGGGGAAGGTCAGGCGGCGGCTGCCCCACTCTCCGCCGATGATACGAAGCTGACCCAGGCCGTTGTGGCCCTTCGGACGTGGATTGGCCATCAGTGTTCCGGGACCCCTGCAGGTTGGCGGACGGGTTTGTCGGTCGGCGCCGGCAATGGTTTTTGCTCAACGGTCGGACCCACGGTGACGATGACCATCTTGTCGGCGCTCAGGTGCTTGCTCATGGCCGCTTTCACCTGTTCGACGGTCACGTTCTGGGCGGCGGCCATGTAGTCCTCGAGGTAGGTCAACGGCAGGTTGTAGAAGCCGATGGCGCCCAACTGTCCCACGATGGCCGAATTGCTGGCTGCGGTCAGCGGGAAGCTACCGGTCAGTTCGCGCTTAACATCGTCGACTTCTTTCTGGGTCGGACCATTGGCGAGGAAGTCTCGAATGATGTCCTGCACCAGCTTGAGGGTGTTTTCGCTCATTTCCGCGCGCGTCTGCAGGCCGATCATGAATGGCCCCGCTACCTGCATGGCGGTGAAGCCGGAAGACACGCCGTAGGTCAGGCCGCGTTTTTCCCGCACTTCGGTCATCAGCCGGCTGCCGAAGCCGCCACCGCCCAAGACCGAGTTACCCACGGTCAGCGCCGCGTAGTCCGGATCGTTGCGGTCGACACCCAGCTGCGCGAGCATCAGGTGCGTCTGGTTGGAGGCAAATTCGATGTGCGTAGTGCCGGCCTTGGGCTCGACCGGATCAGCGACCTTGGCCAGCGCCGGGCCTTTGGGCAACGAGGCCGAGACCTGTGCCGCGATGGCCTGTGCTTCGTCTCGCGACAGGTCACCGACCAGAGCAATCACTGCATTGCCCGCCGCATAGCCCTTGGCGTGGAATGCCTTGAGCTGAGCCAGGGTGATGGCATTGACGCTCTTGGCGTCGCCTTCGCTCGGGTGAGCGTAGGGGTGATCGCCGTACAGACGATTGAACAGTTCCTTGCTGGCGATAGCGCCTGGGTTCTGTTTCTGAGTCTCGAAGCTGGCGATCAACTGGTTCTTGATGCGAGCCAGAGAATCGGCAGGGAAGGTGGGCTTGCCCACCACTTCACTGAACAGCTTCAGGGCCGGATCGCGCTTGTCCGCAGCGCTCAGGCTGCGTAACGAAGCCACCGCCATGTCGCGGTAGGATCCGTTGCTGAAGTCGGCGCCCAGACCTTCGAAACCCTGGGCGATCGCGTTGACGTCCTTGCCTTTGATGCCTTCGTTGAGCATGGCGTTGGTCAGCAGGGCAATGCCGGGCGATTTCTGGTCCTGGCTGCTGCCCGCAGCGAACGTCAGACGCATGTCGAACATCGGCAACTCGCGGGACTCCACGAACAGCACGCGAGCGCCCTCGGCGGTATTCCAGGTCTGGATATTCAGGGCGCGACGGGCCGGAGCCTTGCCGTCCAGTTCCTTGAGAGTCTGCAAGTTGCTGCCCAGCGCGGGAGCGGCCTGGCTTGGCTCGGCAGGGGCGTCGTCGGCCAGGGCTGGCAGTGCGACAAAGGCACCGAGCGAACCGGCCAGGATCAGGCCAAGCAGCGCATGACGTGGAGCATTGCGCGTGATCATTTGGCTTTCTCCTCAGGCAGAACGTGCGCAACGCTGAGGCGCTCACGGGTGAAATAGGTGTTGGCAGCTTTCTGGATGTCTTGCGGGGTTACGCTCTGCAGCGCCTCCAGTTCATTGTCCATCAGCTTCCAGGACAGGCCGACGGTTTCCAGTTCTCCGATCATGGTTGCCTGGCTGGTGATCGAGTCGCGCTCGTAGACCACACTGGCAATTACCTGAGCCCGGACACGCTCCAGCTCCTCGGCGGACGGTGCCTTGGTTTTCAGCTCATCGAGCAGGCGCCAGATTCCGGCTTCCACGTCGGCCAGGGTTTTCTTCTTCTGCAGGTTGGGTGTGGCGCTGATCATGAACAGGCTGTCGCCGCGAGCGAACGCGTCGTAACGCGACGAGGCACCGGAGACCAGCTCTTCGCCACGTTCCAGGCGTGAGGAAATGCGTGCGCTGTAACCACCGTCGAGCAGCGCTGCAACCAGGCGCAGTGCGTTGGCCGAGCGTGGATCCTCAGCAGTTGCGACACTCGGTACGTTGAAGCCGTAGATCAGGCTCGGCAACTGGGTTTTGACGTGCAGGGTGATCTTGCGCTCACCGGGTTCGGCCAGTTCAAGCGGTTTTTTCGAAGGCGGTACATCGCGGCGCGGGATCGATCCGAAGAAGCGTTCTGCCAGGGCTTTGACGTCGTCCGGCTGCACATCACCGACCACCACCAGCGTGGCGTTGTTCGGCGCATACCAGGATTCGTACCAGTGGCGCAGTTCTTCGACCTTCATGCGCTCCAGGTCCGCCATCCAGCCGATGGTCGGCGTGTGATAGCCGCTGGCAGGGTAGGCCATCGCCTTGAAGCGCTCGAACGCCTTGCCCATTGGCTGGTCATCGGTACGCAGGCGACGCTCTTCCTTGATAACCTCGATCTCGCGGCTGAACTCGTCGGCGGGCAGTTTCAGGGTCGCCATGCGATCGGCTTCCAGTTCCAGCGCCACGCTCAGACGGTCTCGCGCCAGCACCTGGTAATAAGCGGTGTAGTCGTCGCTGGTGAACGCATTCTCTTCAGCGCCCAGATCGCGCAGAATCAGCGAAGACTCGCCCGGTCCGGTTTTGCTGCTGCCTTTGAACATCATGTGTTCAAGCGCGTGGGACAGACCGGTCTGGCCCGGCGTTTCGTAGCTGGAGCCGACTTTGTACCAGATCTGCGAAACCACCACTGGAGCCCGATGGTCTTCGCGGACAACGACCTTCAGGCCATTGTCGAGGGTGAATTCGTGAGTCGGTTGCGGATCGGCAGCCAATGCTGTCAAAGGCAGACAAATTGTGCTGAGCAGCAGGCCTGCGGCGCGGCGGGCTAAAGCATTCATTCGTAGTTTGAACCTGTAGGACGGCCCGCTTGAACTTAGCGTCGGCGGGCGCGGGGGTGTTAGGATACTGATCCGTTTGCTTCAGAGACAGCCTTCACTGGCCGATTGCGAGTGAAACCTGTCTGAAACGCAGGTAAAGGTAGCTGCACAAGCGGCCGTTGAGTGAACAAGAAGTCCTAAACGCAGTCTGTTTTGCATGTCAGAATTTTTCCGGGTCGCCCTCTGGCGCCCCGCAACCTTGAGATAGCCGTCATCCATGTTTGGTTCCAACGACGACAAGAAGACCCCAGCCGAGGCTGGAGAGAAGAAAGGCCTGTTCGGATGGCTGCGCAAGAAGCCGCAGCAAGCCGAGCCGAAGCCAGCAGAATCATCCCCGACGCAACCCGACCCGATCGCCGATCAGGTTGCCGCGACGCCGCAGGTTGAGCCTCATGTTGCCTCGCAATCGGTGCCCGAAGTCACTGTCGAAGCAGCTGCGCCTGCATCGCAACTGCATGTGGAGCCCGGCGCGCCGTCGCCTCAGCCCTGGTTGACCTTGCCGGTGACTGAAGAGCCGGTGGCCTTGAGCGACGAGCGCGAGCCGCATGTCACGCCGGCCATTCCTGAACAAAACCATGCCCACGTTGTGCCCGAACCGCTGGAGCCTGAACCCGTCGTAGCGGAATCAGTAGCGGATATCGCGCCGCTGGCGATGCCTGAGCCGTTGCTGGTTCAGCCCGTTGCAGAGCCACAGCCGCAACCGGTTCAGCCTGCTGCGCAAGAGCTTGCAGTGCCGGCGTCTGCGCCGACACCTGAGCCGGAAACCGGCAAGGTCGGCTTCTTTGCACGCCTCAAGCAGGGCCTGTCGAAGACCAGCGCCAGCATTGGCGAAGGCATGGCCAGCCTGTTTCTGGGCAAGAAGGCCATCGATGACGACCTGCTGGAAGAAATCGAAACCCGCCTGCTGACCGCCGACGTTGGCGTTGAGGCCACATCGGTCATTATCAAAAGCCTGACCCAGAAGGTCGCGCGCAAGCAGTTGACCGACGCCCAGGCACTGTACACCTCGTTGCAGGGCGAGCTGGCCGCGATGCTCAAGCCTGTCGAGCAACCGCTGGTGATCAAGTCCGAACACAGGCCGTTCGTGATTCTGGTGGTCGGCGTCAATGGCGCGGGCAAGACCACGACCATCGGCAAGCTGGCCAAGAAGCTGCAACTGGAAGGCAAGAAGGTCATGCTGGCGGCGGGCGACACGTTCCGCGCTGCAGCCGTCGAGCAATTGCAGGTCTGGGGTGAGCGTAATCACATACCGGTCATCGCCCAGCACACCGGTGCCGACTCGGCTTCTGTCATCTTCGATGCCGTGCAGGCCGCCAAGGCTCGTGGCATCGACGTGCTGATCGCCGACACCGCTGGCCGTCTGCACACCAAGGACAACCTGATGGAGGAGTTGAAGAAGGTTCGCCGTGTGATCGGCAAGCTGGACGCAGACGCTCCTCATGAAGTCCTGCTGGTCCTCGATGCGGGCACCGGGCAGAACGCTATCAATCAGGCCAAGCAATTCAACCAGACCGTCACGCTGACCGGGCTGGCGCTGACCAAGCTCGATGGCACCGCCAAGGGCGGCGTGATTTTCGCCTTGGCCAAGCAGTTCGGCTTGCCGATTCGCTATATCGGCGTCGGTGAAGGTATCGATGATCTGCGTACCTTCGAGGCCGAACCCTTTGTTCAGGCATTGTTTGCGGAGCGGGAGCGTCCATGATTCGATTCGAGCAGGTCGGTAAGCGCTACCCGAATGGACATGTCGGGTTGCATGAACTGAGCTTTCGAGTACGTCGCGGCGAGTTTTTGTTCGTCACCGGTCATTCCGGTGCCGGCAAAAGCACGCTGCTGCGCCTGTTGCTGGCCATGGAGCGTCCGACCACCGGCAAATTGATGCTGGCCGGTCAGGACCTTGGGCAAATCAGCAACGCACAAATCCCGTTTCTGCGTCGTCAGATCGGCGTGGTGTTCCAGAATCACCAGTTGCTGTTCGATCGCACGGTGTTCAACAACATCGCGTTGCCCTTGCAGATCCTCGGCCTGTCCAAGCCCGAGATCGCCAAGCGGGTCGACTCGGCGCTTGAGCGGGTGGCGTTGTCCGACAAGGCCGAGCTGTACCCGGGTGACCTCTCTACCGGTCAGCAGCAGCGTGTCGGCATTGCCCGCGCCATTGTTCACCGTCCGGCCCTGCTGCTTGCCGATGAACCGACCGGTAACCTCGATCCACGCCTTGCGGCGGAGATCATGGGGGTGTTTGAAGATATCAACCGACTGGGGACCAGCGTGCTGATTGCCAGTCACGACCTTGCATTGATCGCCCGCATGCGCCATCGCATGCTGACCCTGCAGCGCGGTCGTCTGATCGGTGACGGGGAGGCCGGAGTATGAGTGCCACACGCAGCCCCAAGGTTTCAGAGCGCGTCGCGCCAAAAGCCGCCGATCCGGTGCCGCCGAAACAGAAAAAGCAGCGCCATGACCACGATGACGACGGCCCTGATTTCAGCGCGCTGCTGTCCGCCTGGCTGGAAAGCCATCGCTCCAGTTTGCTGGACAGCCTGCGACGTCTGGGCAAGCAACCGATTGGCAGTTTCTTTACCTGTCTGGTGATGGCGATTGCCTTGAGCCTGCCGATGGGCTTGTCATTGCTGCTGAGCAATGTCGAGCGTCTAGGCGGTTCGTGGCAGCGCGCGGCGCAGATTTCGATCTACCTGAATCTGGATGCCAGCACCGCTGATGGCACACGTTTGCGCGATGAGATCAAGGCAATGCCCGGTGTGGCAGATGCCGAGTACATCAGCAGCGAACAAGCGTTGGGTGAGTTCAAGCAACAGTCCGGGTTAGGCGAGGCGCTCAAGGAATTGCCGGAGAACCCGCTTCCGGGCGTGGTGCTGGTGACGCCGGACGAAGTGGACAAACCTGCGCTGGAAGCCTTGCGTACGCGACTGGCTGAATTGCCTAAAGTAGAACAGGCGCAACTGGACCTGGTCTGGGTTGAAAGGCTGGCCGCGATCCTCAAACTGGGTGACCGTTTCGTTTTCGGCTTGACGGTTTTGCTGGTCTCGGCTTTGCTGTTAGTAATTGGTAACACAATTCGTCTACACATTGAAAACCGCCGCATCGAAATCGAAGTCATCAAGCTGGTCGGCGGTACCGACAGCTACGTGCGCAGGCCTTTCCTTTATATGGGCGCGCTGTACGGCTTCGGGGCAGGCATCCTGTCCTGGGGCGTTCTGGCTTACGGCCTGAACTGGCTGAACGGCGCGGTTGTCGGACTGGCAGGTCTCTATGGAAGTGACTTTGCGCTGGCCGGTGTGCCGATGGGTGATGGTCTTTCCCTCTTGCTTGGAGCGGTTCTGTTAGGGTATATCGGTGCCTGGATTGCGGTGGCCCGACATCTTCGTGAACTGGCGCCCCGGTAGAGCCACATTATTGTTTCACCAGACTGGCCTCTGAATATCAAGGAACTTGGTTAGCGGTTCCGGGTCAATCTGGCTAATGCTGAACTGCACATTACCTGTGCGCTGGAGGTTTTTTCGTATGACCACTTCTTTGCAACCTGCTTATGCTCTAGTCCCGGGTGCGAACCTCGAGGCCTATGTGCACACGGTCAACAGCATTCCCTTGCTGACGCCCGAGCAGGAGCGTGAACTGGCTGAGAGTCTCTACTATGAGCAGGATCTGGACGCGGCCCGTCAAATGGTCCTCGCCCACCTGCGATTCGTCGTGCACATCGCGCGCAGTTATTCGGGTTACGGTCTGGCTCAGGCCGATCTGATCCAGGAAGGTAACGTCGGTCTGATGAAGGCCGTGAAGCGTTTCAACCCGGAAATGGGCGTGCGTCTGGTGTCTTTTGCTGTGCACTGGATCAAGGCCGAAATTCACGAGTTCATCCTGCGTAACTGGCGCATCGTCAAGGTCGCCACGACCAAGGCGCAACGCAAGCTGTTCTTCAACCTGCGCAGCCAGAAAAAGCGTCTGGCCTGGCTGAACAATGATGAAGTGCATCGTGTCGCAGAAAGCCTGGGTGTCGAGCCGCGTGAAGTGCGTGAGATGGAAAGCCGTCTGACGGGCCACGACATGGCGTTCGACCCGGCAGCCGAAGCGGACGACGACAGCGCGTTTCAGTCGCCGGCCAACTACCTGGAAGACCACCGCTACGACCCGGCGCGTCAACTGGAAGACTCCGACTGGACCGACAACTCCACCGCCAATCTGCATCAGGCGCTGGACGTGCTGGACGAACGCAGCCGTGACATCCTCTACCAGCGCTGGCTGGCAGAAGAAAAAGCCACGCTGCACGACCTGGCGCAGAAGTACAACGTCTCCGCCGAGCGTATTCGTCAGCTGGAAAAAAGCGCCATGAACAAGCTCAAGACGTCGATAGCTGCGTAAGGCTACCCGGCAACGAAAAACGCCCCGAGATGATCGGGGCGTTTTTGTTTCTGGTGACAGCTACCGGGTAGATGCTGTGCGTTTGCGCTCCAATGCCCAAACGTAGGAGCGAACTTGTTCGCGAAAGGGCCCGTACAGTCGCAGAAGATTTGCCGTTTGAACAATGCCTTCGCGAACAAGTTCGCTCCTACAAAAGCCATCTGGCTCCCATGCCCAAACGTAAGTGAACTTGTTCGCGAAAGGGCCCGTACAGTCGCAGAAGATTTGCCGTTTGAAACAAAGCCTTCGCGAACAGTCGCAGAAGATTTGGCGTTGAAAACAAAGCCTTCGCGAACAAGTTCGCTTGTATGGTAAGACTTGAAGGGAGGAGGAGGGACTTAGTTCGCTTCTGACTGTTCGCGCAGTACAGACCCGTAGGAGATTTCACCCCTCCTCCTTTCACCCAAGCGCCGATAAAGAATGCTTAAGGCTCACAACCTACGATAGAAACAAGCCTGCGCCTCTGGGTGGCCCCTTCAAGTCTGTAAACCTTATCCCCGAGGAGGCGTTATGGCAATGCGGGTTACTCTGGAAAAACCGATCATCGGTGTAGATGTCGCCAAGAATGAGCTGGTGATCTACCACGATCAATATGATCGACTTGAGGCAATCCCCAATACCAAAGTCGCCATCACCCAATGGCTGAAGGCCTTGGCGAGCAGCTGCGCCATCGCCATCGAAGCCACTAACGTCTATCACGTCCTGTTCGCGGATGCGGCCCACGAAGCAGGCTGTGACGTTTATATGGTGGATGGCTATCAGCTCAGTCATTACCGTAAAGGCGTCAACATACGCGCCAAAACCGATGCCCAAGATGCTCGTTTGTTGGCCCGATACCTGAAAAACGAGCTTGATGAGTTGCGGCCCTGGATACCTGCGAGCCCGCTTTATCGGCAGCTTCTGAGCCTGTTCCGACGTCGTGCAGCCTTGGTTCAGGCTCGTACTGGCCTGGTACAAAGCTGGACCAACGAGCCTTTTCTGAGAACAGCGTTCGCCAATCAGGTCAACTCGATGAAACGATTTGAGGCGCTCGTTGAAAAGAAGATTCGCGATGTACTGCAGGAAGCCGGGCTGATGAGGCAGGTCAACCGCTGTATGAAAGTAGAAGGGATCGGCTTTCTGACTGCAGCTCGTTTGGTCACTTCTTTTCAGCGAGGCGAGTTCAGCGCAGCGAACGCCTTTATCGCGTTTCTTGGGCTGGACCTGAGAGTATCCAAATCAGGGCAAAGTGATGGACCTCGTCGATTGACCAAACGCGGCGATCCAGAAGCCCGACGGTTGCTGCACAACGCGGCTATGTCCGGGAGCCGTACGCCGGCCTGGAAGCCTTTTTATGAAGAGCAGAGAAAGCGTGGCTTTAGTACAACTCAAGCGCTGGTCATGCTCTCCCGAAAGTTGGCTCGAGTAGTCTTCGCTCTGTTAAAGAACCAGAGCGAATATCAAACAAAAGTGGCTTGAGGGCTTTCCCAAAACCATAGAATCTCCTACAAAAGCCATCCGGCTCTCATGCCCAAACGTAGGAGCGAACTTGTTCGCGAAAGGGCCCGTACAGTCGCAAAAGATTCGTCGCTTGAAACAAAGCCTTCGCGAACAAGTTCGCTCCTACAAAGGCCATCCGGCTCTGATGCCCAAATGTAGGAGCGAACTTGTTCGCGAAAGGGCCCGTACAGGCGCAGAGGATTCGTCGTTCGAAACAATGCCTTCGCGAACAAGTTCGCTCCTACAAAAGCCGTTCTCATGACCGAACGTAGGAGCGAACTTGTTCGCGAAAGGGCCCGTACAGTCGCGGAAGATTTGGCGTTCGAAACAATGCCTTCGCGAACAAGTTCGCTCCTACAAAAGCCATCCGGCTCCCATGCCCAAACGTAGGGGCGAACTTGTTCGCGAAAGGGCCCGTACAGTCGCAGAAGATTTGGCGTTGAAAACAAAGCCTTCGCGAACAAGTTCGCTCCTACAAAGGCCCGTTCTCATGACCGAACGTAGAAGCGAACTTGTTCGCGAAAGAGCCCGTACAGTCGCGGAAGATTTGGCGTTCGAAACAATGCCTTCGCGAACAAGTTCGCTCCTACAAAAGCTATCCGGCTCCCATGCCCAAACGTAGGAGCGAACTTGTTCGCGAAAGGGCCAGTACAGTCGCAGAAGATTTGGCGTTTGAAACAATGCCTTCGCGAACAAGTTCGCTCCTACAAAGGCCCGTTCTCATGACCGAACGTAGGAGCGAACTTGTTCGCGAAAGGGCCCGTACAGGCGCAGAAGATTTGCCGTTTGAACAATGCCTTCGCGAACAAGTTCGCTCCTACAAAAGCCATCCGGCTCCCATGCCCAAACGTAAGCGAACTTGTTCGCGAAAGGGCCCGTACAGTCGCAGAAGATTTGTCGTTCGAAACAATGCCTTCGCGAACAAGTTCGCTCCTACAAAGGCCATCCGGCTCCCATGCCCAAACGTAGGAGCGAACTTGTTCGCGAAAGGGCCCGTACAGTCGCAGAAGATTTGGCGTTGAAAACAAAGCCTTCGCGAACAAGTTCGCTCCTACAAAAGCCCGTTCCCATGCCCAAACGTAGGAGCGAACTTGTTCGCGAAAGGGCCCGTACAGTCGCAGAAGATTTGCCGTTTGAAACAATGCCTTCGCGAACAAGTTCGCTCCTACAAAGGCCCGTTCTCATGCTCGAACGTAGGTAGCGAGAGGCCATTGAAACCGAGCGCAAACATCACCAGCGACGGCTGCTGTTCAGCCCCTGCAAATACTCATCCCCACCCAGCTGACGCATCTGCTGACGAATCCAGCCTGCGCGGCGAGAGACGTAGCTACTCGGGTGGCTGGCGCTCCACTGGCGCGGGTTGGGCAGGACGGCAGCGAGGTAGCTGGCCTGCTGGGCGGAAAGCGCGCTGGCGTTGGTGCGGAAGTGGTGTTGCGCCGCGGCCTGGGCGCCGAATACACCTTCGTCCCACTCGACACTGTTGAGGTACACCTCAAGGATGCGCTCCTTGGACCAGAGCAGCTCGATAAGCAGGGTGAACCAGGCTTCGAGCCCCTTGCGCAGGTAGCTGCGGCCGGACCACAGGAACAGGTTTTTCGACACCTGCTGGCTGAGGGTGCTGGCGCCGCGTATCGAGCCGCCACGCTCGTTATGCAGAATGGCCGCTTGAATCGCGTCGACATCGAAACCCCAGTGCTCGGCGAATTTCTGGTCTTCGCCGGCAATGACTGCGATTTTCAGGTTGTCGGAGATTTTGTCCAACGGTTCCCAGTCGCGTTGCAGGTCGATAGGCTCGCCGTCGAACCAGGATTCGACTTTGCGCTCGACCATCAGCGCGGTGCCCGGTGGCGGCACCCAGCGCAAAACCAGGACCACGAGAACACTGCCTGCGGCGAACCACAGCAGGGCTTTGAAGAGGCGACGAAGAATAGACTGCAGCATAGAGATGGCTTGGCCGAACCCGTTGAGCGGGCCATTATACAGACCGTGCGCCGTCCGACGATTTTTCACTGGAGTTCCTGATGCTTCGTAGCTTTTTGATGCTGGCCGCTTTCTTCGGCTTCACCGGTGTGGCCTTGGGCGCATTTGCCGCCCACGGCCTCAAGGAACGCCTGAGTGCCGAGTACCTGGCGGTGTTCCACACCGGTGTGCTTTATCAACTGATTCACGCGCTGGCCCTGCTCGGCGTGGCGATCCTGGCAACGCACATCCCCGGACGCCTGATAACCTGGGCCGGATTCTCCTTCGCGGTCGGCATTCTGCTGTTTTCCGGCAGCCTCTACGCCCTGACCCTCACCGGGTTCAGCAAGCTGGGCATGATCACGCCGTTCGGTGGTCTGGCATTTCTGTTCGGCTGGTCGATGCTGGGTCTGGCGGCCTGGAGGCTGGGTTCGCCTCCTTGAGTGTCTGCTCTCCGCGAAGCAAGCGCGCTTGAGACGAATGGCGTGGCTTTGCCTTGGTCATACCGGCTGATCGGGCTAGAATGCTGGCCCCCCAAAAATGATGGCTGCTCTCGCATGCACATTCAGTTGAACGGCGAACCCCATGAATTGCCCGATGGCGAAACCGTCGCGGCATTGCTGACCCGTCTGGACCTTGCAGGGCGCCGGGTCGCGGTAGAACTGAACCTGGATATCGTGCCGCGCAGTCAGCATGCGACGACCGTCTTGAGCGAAGGCGATCAGGTCGAAGTGGTTCATGCCATTGGCGGTGGCTAGTTCGCAATCCGTACTGCGCCCAACCCAATCTGTACGTTATGAGGATTTCCGATGAGCAATGTTCGCAGCGACAAGCCCTTCGTCCTGGCCGGTCGGACTTTCGAGTCGCGCCTGCTGGTAGGCACCGGCAAGTACATCGATATGGAACAGACCCGTCTGGCCATCGAAGCCTCGGGCGCCGAGATCGTGACCGTTGCCGTGCGCCGCACCAACCTGGGCCAGAACCCCGGCGAGCCGAACCTGCTGGACGTGCTGCCGCCTGATCGCTACACCATATTGCCGAACACCGCTGGCTGCTTCGATGCGACCGAGGCCGTACGCACTTGCCGCCTGTCCCGCGAATTGCTCGACGGCCGCAATCTGGTCAAGCTCGAAGTGCTGGCCGATCAGAAGACCCTGTTTCCGAATGTGATCGAAACCCTCAAGGCCGCCGAGATCCTGGTCAAGGACGGCTTCGACGTGATGGTCTACACCAGTGATGACCCGATCATCGCCCGCCAGCTGGCCGAAATCGGCTGTATCGCGATCATGCCGCTGGCCGGCCTGATCGGCAGCGGTCTGGGGATCTGCAACCCGTACAACCTGCAGATCATTCTCGAAGAAACCAAAGTGCCGGTGCTGGTCGATGCCGGTGTCGGTACTGCCTCCGACGCCACCATCGCGATGGAGCTGGGCTGTGAAGCCGTATTGATGAACTCGGCCATCGCCCACGCCCAGCAGCCGGTGATGATGGCTGAAGCCATGAAGCACGCCGTAATTGCCGGTCGTCTGGCCTACCTCGCCGGGCGCATGCCACGAAAACTCTATGCCAGCGCGTCTTCGCCGCTGGATGGCCTGATCAAGTAAGAGCCCGTTGATGACTGATTCGCACGTTCCGCACCCAGAGTCGCCTGCTGTCGAAGAAGGCGAAGAGCGCCCACACCGCCGCATCAAGAGTTTCGTGATGCGAGCTGGCCGTATGACCGAAGGTCAGCAGCGCGGCCTCGATCAAGGCCTCCCGTTGTATGGCCTTTCGCTGACCGACACGCCGGTGGATTTCGATCAGGTGTTCGGTCGCGTTGCGCCGCGTACGCTGGAAATCGGCTTCGGCATGGGCCACTCGCTGCTGGAAATGGCCGCTGCGGCCCCCGAACACGACTTCATCGGTGTCGAGGTGCATTCTCCAGGCGTAGGCGCGCTGCTCAATGGCGTACTGACCCAGGGGCTGACCAATGTGCGCGTCTACGATTGCGACGCCATTGAAGTGCTGAACCGCTGCGTCGCGGACAACAGCCTGGATCGTCTGATGCTGTTCTTCCCGGACCCGTGGCACAAGAGTCGTCACCACAAGCGCCGCATCGTGCAGCCTGAGTTCGCCGCACTGGTGCGCAGCAAACTGAAGGTCGGCGGGGTATTCCACATGGCCACCGATTGGGGCCCTTACGCGGAATACATGCTGGAAGTGATGAGCGTGGCGCCCGGTTATCGCAACCAGGCCGAAGACAACCAGTACGTCCCGCGCCCTGCGGAACGGCCGATCACCAAGTTCGAGCGCCGTGGCGAGAAGCTCGGACACGGCGTCTGGGATCTGAAGTTCGAGAAAGTCGACTGATTGTGCTTGCGGGTTGCTGGCAACCCGCAATGTTGTGTCGCTTACTGAATCTCGTCCGGCTTGACGATCACCCAGTTCTTGTCCGCCGTGACCGGCAGCTTCTCCTTGGCCTGAGCTGCGGCATTGTCCTTGATCATGCCGTTCAGCTGGGTCATGTACTTGTCCTTGCGGTTGATCCACAAGTGCACGCCGCCTTTACTCACGTCGACGCTGTGAAACAGCATGTAGCCGTCGCTGGTCGGGGTATCGCCTCCGACCAGGACCGGTTTTTTCCACTGATCGATGTAGGTCAGAATGGCCGCCTGCTTGCCCGCCATCCAGGTTGCCGGCGTCCACAGGTATGGCGTCAGCTCCAGGCCCATGTTGCTTTTCGGATCGTATTTGCCCGCCGTGATCTGCTTACGTGCGGTGGTCAGTTCGCCGGTCTTGCGGTCCTTGAGCAGCGTGCTCACGCCGATCACATTCTGTGGTTTGACGTTGTAGCCGTACTTCGGATCGGCAGCGACCATGCGTACCAGCTCTTCGGACGCCGCGGTCATCACATACACCTCGATGCCGTTTTCCATCAGCTTGTTGTACAGCTCGGTCTGCCCGGTGAATACCCGCGGCGGTTCGACATTGAGCTGCTTGACGGTGTCGCCTTCGTAGTAGGTCGCAGGGATCGGCTTTTTCAGGGCCATCAGCTCATCGACGTAGCCCTTGAGCTCCTGAAGCGTAAAGCCGGAAAACACCTGTGCGACCCACGGGTAGCAGACCATGTCGTCTATTTCGCAAAGACGATAGTAGTAACTGAACAGGCTTTCCTTGTGTTCGGCGGTGTCTTTGAAGGGGATCAGCTTCAGCGAGGGATCGAGTGTTTCGCGGGTGATCAGGCCTTTGTTTTCCATGTACGGCAGCAACGCTTCTTCGAGGTCGAAGCGGTAGCTGGTGTTGTCCATGTCGAAGACGGCGTAATTGCCCTTGTTGGCATTCGCCGCAATCATCGCGTCGAGCGCCTTGGCGGCAGGCTCGGGCCAGTGCTTCAGTTCGGTGGCCGCGATAGCCTGGCTGGCAAGCCCAAAGCAGACGGCAGCGGCCAACAGTTTTGGCACGAGTTTCATAGGCGATTTCCCCTTGTCGAAAAAACGAAGGGGCAGACCGTAACAAATTATTGTGAAGGCAAAAGTACGTCAGCGACCCGAAAAAGGCCAAATGACGCCGTTTGCCCCTTTATTTGCGACAGTGAAACCAAAAACGACACTTTTGTTGCAGTTTTTCGTCAGCGGCCGCAATTGCTCCAGAAATTGCTGATCAGACGCGTTCCCACACTTCGAAGTTGTAAGCCGGTTTGTCATCGACGGCGGCGTTTTCGGTGTTGGATACCAGCACCCACTGCGCCGTATCGAATTCCGGAAACCACGCGTCGCCATCAGGGCTCAGCGCCACGCGAGTCAGGTACAGGCGATCTGCCTGAGGGAGGCCTTGAGCGTAAAGCTGCGCGCCGCCGATCAGCATCACCTCGTCGACACCCTGTTCCTGCGCCCACTGCTCGGCCCGCACGACGGCGGCGTCCAGCGAAGCGAAGACTTCTGCGCCTTCAAGCTGCAGGTCGGTCTGGCGGCTGACCACCAGATTGAGGCGGCCGGGTAGCGGGCGGCCCAACGAATCCCAGGTCTTGCGACCCATGATGATCGGCTTGCCGAGCGTCGTTGCCTTGAAATATTTGAAATCCCCCGGCAAATGCCAGGGCATGGAATTGTCGACGCCAATCACTCGGTTTTCACCGAGGGCGGCAATCAGGCTGAGGGGCAGATGAGTTTTCATGTCGCGAGGATATCAGAGGTCGCAGGGCAGGCGAATGAACTGACATGCGCCGTGCTCAGTCCCATGACTGCGGTTATGCTCACCGCTGAATTCAATCAAGAGACACTGTGTGACTGCACTGACCCCCCTCGATACCCTCTGGCTGACCGAAGCCGTACGCCTGCGCGAACAACAGGCTGGCGTGCTGGATGATCAGGAAGCCAATCGCCGTGCCCGCGCTGCCGGAGGCGACCTGACGGCGCGCATTACCCACCGCGCCCTCGGCCTGGCGCAGCGCGACGGCATGCTTGGCGCACTGCACCACTGGAAGCAGGGCGCGCGGCTGGCGTTGATTGCGCTGGCGGTGCTCTCGGTCATCAGTGGCGCGGGCCTGGCGTTCGCCGCAATGGGCGACGGGCAGGCACCGGTCAATGTGTTCTGGGCGCTGGGCAGCCTGCTGGGGCTGAACCTTGTGCTGTTGCTGACCTGGGCGCTGGGCCTGATCTTCACCGGGCGCAGTAATAGCGGGCTGGGTCGAGTGTGGTTGTGGCTGAGTGAAAAGCTCGCCCGTGATGCCCAGGCCGCGCAGCTCGCCCCGGCGCTGGTTTTGCTGCTGCAACGCCAGCGCCTGAATCGCTGGGCGCTCGGTTTGGTGGTTCACAGCCTGTGGCTGCTGGCGTTACTCACTGCGCTGGTGCTGTTGTTGATGCTGATGGCGACCCGACGCTACGGGTTTGTCTGGGAAACCACCATTCTGAGCAGCGACACGTTCGTCAGCCTTACCCAGACGCTCAGTACGATCCCGGCGTGGCTGGGGTTCAGCGTGCCGGACGAAACCATGATTCGTGCCAGCGGCAATGGCGCGTTGAGTATCGAGAATGCGCGTCAGGCCTGGGCGGCCTGGCTGGTCGGTGTGCTGCTGGTGTACGGCATCGTGCCGCGGCTGTTGCTGGCCGGGTTCTGCCTGTGGCGCTGGAAGCAGGGCAGGGCGGCGCTGCGCCTCGATCTGGATTTACCCGAATACCTTGAATTGCGTGAGCGCCTGATGCCCAGCAGCGAGCGCCTGGGTGTCAATGATGCCGAGCCTGCTGCGCTGCATCAGGTGCAGTCCGGCCTGGGGGCTGTTGAAAGCAATGGCGCCTTGTTAGTGGCCATCGAGCTGGATGATCAGCAAGTCTGGCCGCCAGCGCTGCCGTCGGGTGTTGCCGATGCAGGCATTCTCGACAGCCGTGAGTCGCGCCACAAACTGCTGGAGCAACTGACCCAGTATCCGCCTGCGCGCATGGTGATCGCCTGCGACCCGCGCCGCTCGCCGGACCGTGGCAGTCTGGCGTTGATCGCCGAACTGGCACGCTGCGCCGGTGCAGCGCGCATCTGGCTGCTGCCCGCGCCTGCCGGGCAGAGGCTTGACCCTGAGCGCCTCGGCGACTGGCACGTCGCGCTGGATCAATTGCAGTTGCCGCACGCCGACAGTGCGCCCTTGAACTGGCTGGAGACAGGCCATGACTGAAGCAGACAGCACTCGTGCGATCAGGCTGGCGGTGGTCGGTCATACCAACGTCGGCAAGACCTCGCTGCTGCGTACCCTGACGGGTGATGTCAGTTTCGGCGAAGTGTCCCATCGCCCCAGCACGACTCGCCATGTCGAGGGCGCGCGCCTTTCTGTGGACGGCGAGGCATTGGTCGAGCTGTACGACACGCCTGGCCTGGAAGACGCTATCGCGCTGCTCGAATATCTGGAGCGCCTGGACCGTCCCGGCGAGCGTCTGGACGGACCAGCGCGACTGACGCGTTTTCTGGAGGGCAGCGAGGCACGCCAGCGTTTTGAGCAAGAGGCCAAGGTCATGCGCCAGTTGCTCTACTCGGACGCGGGTCTTTATGTGATCGATGCGCGTGAGCCGGTGCTGGCCAAATACCGTGACGAACTGGCGGTATTGGCAAGCTGCGGCAAGCCACTGCTGCCGGTGCTGAATTTCGTCAGTGCGCAGCAGCACCGCGAGCCTGAGTGGCGCGAAGCGCTTTCACGGTTGGGCCTGCATGCGCTGGTGCGTTTCGACAGCGTGGCGCCCCCGGAAGACGGCGGCCGTCGTCTGTATGAAAGCCTGGCACTGTTGCTGGAAAGCGCGCGGCCGCGGCTCGAACGTTTGATTGATGATCAGGAAAAACAGCGCACAGCCAAACGCCACAGCGCCGCTCGCCTGATCGCCGAACTGCTGATTGATTGCGCAGCTTGCCGGCGCAGTGTCGAAACCACCGCCGACCAGGAGCAGCAGGCGGTGGAAGCGCTGCGCAAGGCGGTTCGGCAGCGCGAGCAGCAATGTGTCGAGGCGCTGCTCAAGCTGTATGCGTTTCGCAAGGATGATGTGTCCAGCAGCGATTTGCCGTTGATGGACGGCCGTTGGGGCGATGACCTTTTCAACCCGGAAACCCTGAAGTTGATGGGCGTGCGCGTTGGCGGCGGTGTAGCGGCTGGCGCAGCGGCCGGGGCAGGGGTCGACCTGATGGTCGGCGGTGTGACGCTGGGTGCGGCGGCGCTGGTCGGGGCGATTGCCGGTGGTGCGTTATCCACGGCGCGCAGCTACGGAGGCCGGTTGCTCGGCAAGTTCAAAGGGCGCAGAGAGCTGACCGTCGACGATGCGGTACTGCGCCTGCTCGCCCTGCGTCAGCGCCACTTGCTGCTGGCGCTGGGCGTCAGGGGCCACGCTGCCCTGCACAGCATCGAACTGACCACGCCGCAGGACAAGACCTGGCGCAAAGGCAAAATCCCCGGGCCCCTGTCACGCGCCCGCGCCCACCCGCAGTGGTCGACACTCAACCCGCAGCCCAAACCGAATCAGGCTGAGCGGCAGGAAGCGATTGATGAGCTGGCGGCTGTGGTTTTGCAGGATTGAACTGTTCCGGCGCTGAAGACCGGACGCAGAGCGTCCAGAGCGGCATGCGACGCGGAGCGTCGCACGATAGTTGAGGTCATTGTTCCTCATTCTCCAGCGTGGGAATGGCTGTCTTGACGCTCTGCGCGTCACAGATCCAAGCCGCGCACCTGGAGGACGCGGAGCGTCCAGAACGGCATACCCACGCGGAGCATGGGCACGATAGTTGTAGATCCTATCGTTCCGCACGCTCCAGCGTGGGAATGCCTTGCGTGACGCTCCGCGTCACAGATCTGTGCCTTTCCGCAAAGTGATGGCTGGACGGATTCAGACTGCCCGACAGGCAGTGAAAACGCGCTTCCGATTTTTTATTGATTGATCGTTCAATAAAAAATCTTTAGACTGGTCTCGTCTTTTCGTTACAACGATCACTGCAGACACCCGGGAGAATCGCGCCAATGCCCAAGGTCGGAATGCAACCCATCCGCCGCCAACAGCTGATCCAGGCCACGCTGACTGCGGTCGATCAGGTCGGTATGGGCGATGCCAGCATTGCGCTGATCGCGCGACTGGCAGGCGTATCAAACGGCATCATCAGTCATTATTTTCAGGACAAGAACGGCCTGATCGCCGCCACGATGCGGCATCTGATGAACGCCTTGATCCAGAACGTCCGCGAACGCCGTCAGGCGCTGACCGAAGACAGCCCCAGGGCTCACCTGCAAGTGATCATCGAAGGCAACTTCGACGCCAGTCAGGTCAGCGGCCCGGCCATGAAAACCTGGCTGGCCTTCTGGGCGACCAGCATGCATCACCCTTCGCTGCACCGATTGCAGCGTATCAACGACCACCGTTTGTATTCGAACCTGTGCTGTCAGTTCCGCCGCACCTTGCCACTGGAACAGGCACGCAGCGCCGCCCGCGGGCTGGCAGCCCTGATAGACGGGTTGTGGCTGAGAGGCGCGCTGTCAGGCGATGCATTCGACACCGAGCAAGCGCAACGGATCGCTTACGAGTACATGGACTTTCAATTGGCGAAATCGGCGAGCTGACGCTTTCGAAGCTCCTCACCGAACGACTGTATAAGCCCGTGCCGAACCAACCCGGCACACTGAAAACAGTCATCGTCCCCCACTGAATTTGCGAGGACTTTATGGCCCGTTTTGAACTGCAGAAACTCTACATCGATGGCGGTTATGTCGATGCCAGCAACCCTGAAACTTTCGACGCCATCAATCCGGCGAACGGCGAAGTCCTGGCGCAGATCCAGCGTGCCGGCAAGGACGATGTCGAGCGCGCCGTCGTCGCGGCCGAAAAGGGTCAGAAAATCTGGGCCGCCATGACGGCGGTCGAGCGTTCGCGCATCCTGCGCCGTGCCGTCGACATCCTGCGTGAGCGCAACGATGAACTGGCTGCTCTGGAAACGCTGGACACCGGCAAGGCCATCTCCGAAACCCGCTACGTGGATATCGTGACTGGCGCCGACGTGCTGGAATACTACGCAGGTCTGGTGCCCGCCATCGAAGGCGAGCAGATCCCGTTGCGCGATTCTTCCTTCGTGTACACCCGTCGCGAGCCGCTGGGTGTGGTAGCCGGTATCGGCGCCTGGAACTACCCGATCCAGATCGCACTGTGGAAGTCCGCCCCGGCACTGGCCGCGGGTAACGCGATGATCTTCAAGCCGAGTGAAGTCACTTCGCTGACCACCCTGAAGCTGGCAGAAATCTACACCGAAGCAGGCGTACCGAACGGCGTATTCAACGTGCTGACCGGCAGCGGCCGTGAAGTCGGCACCTGGATCACCGAGCACCCGCGCATCGAGAAAGTCTCGTTCACCGGCGGCACCGACACCGGCAAGAAAGTCATGGCCAGCGCCTCGAGCTCGTCGCTCAAGGAAGTGACCATGGAGCTGGGCGGCAAGTCACCGCTGATCGTGTTTGATGACGCCGATCTGGACCGCGCCGCTGACATCGCGATGATGGCCAACTTCTACAGTTCCGGCCAGGTCTGCACCAACGGCACCCGCGTGTTCGTGCCGAACGCCCTGAAGGCCGAGTTCGAAGCGAAGATCCTCGAGCGTGTGAAGCGCATCCGCGCCGGCAACCCGGAAGACGAAAACATCAATTTCGGCCCGCTGGTCAGCTTCGAGCACATGGAAAGCGTGCTGGGCTATATCGCCAAGGGCAAAGAGCAGGGCGCACGTCTGTTGTGCGGCGGCGATCGCCTGACTGGCGGTGTGTTCGACAAGGGCGCGTTCGTTGCCCCGACCGTGTTCACCGACTGCACCGACGAGATGACCATCGTGCGTGAAGAAATCTTCGGTCCGGTGATGAGCATCCTCGGTTACGACACCGAAGATGAAGTGGTGCGCCGCGCCAACGACACCGACTTCGGTCTGGCCGCTGGCATCGTGACCCGCGACCTGAATCGCGCCCACCGCGTGATTCATCTGCTGGAAGCCGGTATCTGCTGGATCAACGCCTGGGGCGAGTCGGCGGCACAAATGCCGGTCGGCGGTTACAAACAGTCGGGCGTTGGTCGTGAGAACGGCATCAGCTCGCTGGCCCAGTACACGCGCATCAAGTCGGTACAGATCGAGCTGGGCGATTACGCCTCGGTTTTCTAAACACGTTTTCAGTGGCACGCGGCAGGCCTCAAGCAGACGCACTCAAAAGCTGCCTGCCGCACCCCATTTTCACGAGTATCGCCTGGCTGCTTCTGCTTGCGGCCAAGGCTTGAAACTCGCAGCTCTATGAGGGAGCCTCTATGACAACTCAATCCGAATACGACTACATCATCATTGGTGCCGGCTCGGCCGGTAACACCCTGGCAGCCCGTCTCACCGAAGACGCAGGCGTCACTGTTCTGCTGCTCGAAGCCGGTGGTCCGGACTACCGTCTGGATTTCCGTACCCAGATGCCTGCCGCCCTGGCATTCCCGCTGCAGGGCCGTCGCTACAACTGGGCCTACGAGACCGAGCCAGAGCCGCACATGAATAACCGCCGGATGGAATGCGGTCGCGGTAAAGGCCTGGGCGGTTCGTCGCTGATCAACGGCATGTGCTACATCCGCGGCAACGCGATGGACTACGACGGCTGGGCCAAGGAGCCAGGTCTCGAAGACTGGAGCTACCTCGACTGCCTGCCGTACTTCCGCAAGGCCGAAACCCGCGACATCGGCCCGAATGACTACCACGGTGGTGAAGGTCCGGTCAGCGTGACCACGCCCAAGGCGGGCAACAATCCGCTGTTCCACGCGATGGTCGAGGCGGGCGTGCAAGCCGGTTTCCCGCGCACTGACGACCTCAACGGTTACCAGCAGGAAGGTTTTGGTCCAATGGACCGCACCGTGACGCCTAATGGCCGTCGCGCCAGTACCGCCCGTGGTTATCTGGACGAGGCCAAGAAGCGCTCGACCCTGACCATCGTCACTCACGCGCTGACCGATCGCATCCTGTTCGAAGGCAAGCGTGCCGTCGGCGTGGCGTATCTGGTGGGCGACAGCGACACGCGCATCCAGGCCCGTGCCCGCAAGGAAGTGCTGCTGTGTGGCGGCGCAATCGCTTCGCCACAGATTCTCCAGCGGTCCGGCGTCGGCCCGGCCGAAGTGCTGAACAAGCTGGATATTCCGGTGGTTCATGACCTGCCGGGCGTTGGCCAGAACCTTCAGGATCACCTGGAGATGTACCTGCAGTACGCCTGTACCCAGCCGGTGTCGCTGTATCCTTCGCTGAAGTGGTGGAACCAGCCTGCTATCGGTGCCGAGTGGATGTTCCTCGGTACAGGTATCGGTGCGAGCAACCAGTTTGAAGCCGGTGGTTTCATTCGCTCCAGTGAAGCGTTCGAATGGCCGAACATTCAGTACCACTTCCTGCCGGTCGCGATTAACTACAACGGCACCAAGGGCGTTCAGGAACACGGTTTCCAGGCTCACGTCGGCTCCATGCGTTCGCCGAGCCGTGGTCGTGTGCAGGTCAAATCCAAAGACCCGCGCGAGTACCCGAGCATCCTGTTCAACTACATGGCCAGCGAGCAGGACTGGCAGGAGTTCCGCGACGGCATCCGCCTGACTCGCGAGATCATGCAGCAACCGGCACTGGACCCGTACCGTGGCCGCGAAATCAGTCCCGGCATCGACGTGCAGTCCGACGAGGCGCTGGATCAGTTCGTGCGTGAGCATGCCGAAACGGCTTATCACCCGTCCTGCTCGTGCAAGATGGGCACCGACGAGATGTCGGTTGTCGATGGACAGGGTCGCGTGCATGGCCTGCAAAGCCTGCGTGTGGTCGATGCCTCGATCATGCCGATCATCACCACCGGTAACCTGAATGCACCGACGATCATGATCGCCGAGAAAATCGCCGACAAGATTCGTGGTCGCCAGCCTCTGCCACGCAGCACGGCCGACTACTTCGTAGCAGGCGACAAGCCGGCACGCGGCAAGCCGCTGCGCGAGATCAGCCACCAGGCCTGATCTAACGCCCAGGCGTCCTTCCGGGACGCCTTTCGTTGTGCATGCTCCAGCGTGGAATGTATTTCACACTGGAGCATTGGCACGATAGTTACGAGATTCTCGTTCCTCACGCTCCAGCAATGCATTTTCCTACGCTCCGCGTCGCAATGGGCGCGGAGCATAGTTACGAGCGCCTACTCGATTCAGACCCTCCTCCCGACAGACGCGAATTGCCACTACCCCTCCGCTCTGCCACAATCGCGAATGATTCTCTTTAGTTAGAACTTTCTCATCGAGGCCATTCGTGTCGTCAGTCCCAAGCACTCATAGCGAGATCGTTGGTGCGCTGTATCGCGATCATCGCGGCTGGCTGCTGGCCTGGCTCAGACGCAATGTTGCCTGCCCGCAACGTGCTCAGGATTTGAGTCAGGACACCTTCGTGCGTTTGCTGGGGCGCCATGAATTGCTTGCGCCCAGAGAGCCGCGTGCTTTCCTGGCAACCGTCGCCAAAGGGTTGATGTTCGATCACTTCAGGCGCGCTGCGCTGGAGCAGGCCTATCTCGGGGAATTGATGCAGGTGCCTGAGGCCGAGCAGCCCTCTCCGGAAGAGCAGCTGCTGATTGTGGAAGACCTCAAGGCCATCGACCGCATGCTCGGCACGCTGTCCAGCAAGGCGCGGGCGGCCTTTCTGTACAGTCGCCTCGACGGCATGAGTCACGCCGAGATTGCCGAGAAGCTGGGCGTTTCGGTCTCGCGCGTCAGGCAGTACCTGGCTCAGGCCATGCGGCAGTGCTACGTGGCGCTTTACGGTGAGCCGACGTGAACACCAGACCGGTCTCTGCCCGTGTGCTCGATGCGGCCATCGAGTGGCAGCTGAACATGGACAGCAACGGCGGCAATGACGCCGAGCTGGCGCGCTGGCTGGCCGCCGACGAAGAGCATGCCCGGGCCTGGAGCCAGTTGGGCATGGTCAATCAGCGCTTTGCTTTGCCCGCAGGTCCGGCACGCAAGGCGTTGCAACAGTCACCGGGTGCCCTGCGACACAGTTTGCGCAAGCTCGGTGGCGGTCTGGCCGGAGTGTTCATGGCCTTGGGCCTGGCATTGTTCGTCGGCGACCGCTATCTACCGATAGATTACTGGCTTGCCGACCAGCGCACGGCCACCGGTGAACAGCGCGACGTGCGTCTGGCGGACAACACCCTGATTCGTCTGAACACCCACAGCGCAATTGATGTGCGCTTCGATACGCAGCAACGTCGGGTCATTCTGCAGGACGGTGAAATACTGGTGCAGACCGGCGATCATGACGACCCGCGGCCCTTCATCGTCGAGACGGCGGATGGAAAGATGCGCGCCCTGGGAACGCGTTTTCTGGTCCGGCGTGAGTCCGATGGAACCCTGCTCAGCGTGTTGCAATCGGCGGTTGTCGCCCACCCGCGCAATGCTTCCGGTGAACAGGTTCTGCGCGAAGGCCAACAGGTGCTGCTGAGCCGCAACGGACTTGGCCCGTTGCTTGGCATGCCTTCCGGCGCCGATGCCTGGACGCGCGGCATGCTGGTGGTGGACAACGCGCGGCTGGCGGACATGCTCGCTGAACTGGGGCGCTACCGGACAGGACATCTGGGCGTCGATCCGAAGGTGGCTGATCTGCGGGTGACCGGCACCTTCCCGTTGAATGACACAGACCTGGCGCTCAAGGCGCTGCTGCCGACCTTGCCTGTGCAGATAGAACAACACACAGCGTGGTGGGTGTCCGTGCTGCCCAGGGATCAACAGCCCGGTAATCCTCCGGCAAAACTCTGAAACATACCTGTTCATGCAGACAGCGTATCGCCCTGACACTTTTTCGGTTTCGAGCGGCTTAGTCTTACAAGTCATTTTGGGGACGCGCTCAGCGCTGCGTCTCTTCGTCTGTGGATAAACCATGAAAAGCCAAACCGTGCGCCGCTGGTCCATCGTGCATACCTGGAGCAGTCTGATTTGCACCCTGTTCCTGTTGATGCTGGCTGTCACCGGCCTGCCGCTGATCTTTCATCATGAAATCGATCATCTGCTCGGCGACGCTCCGCATTACCGGGAGATGCCTGCCGACACACCACGCCTGGACCTGGAGCAACTGGCCAGGGCTGCCGAAGCGCATCGCCCCGGCGAGGTGATGCAGTACTTCGGCTGGGACGACGAAGACCCCAATGGCGTAATGGCAATCACCGCTGCAACCGCAGGCACCGAGCCCAACTCGTCGCACACCTTCGCCCTTGATGCGCGCACCGGTGAGGCGCTGGAGATGCCTTCTGCCAACGGCGGCTTCATGATGGTCATGCTGCGTCTGCATGTAGACCTGTACGCCAACCTGCCCGGCAAACTGTTGCTGGCGTTCATGGGCTTGCTGTTTGTGGTGGCGATCGTTTCCGGGACCGTGTTGTATGCGCCGTTCATGCGCAAGCTGGAGTTCGGCCAGGTGCGGGTCAATAAATCCAGGCGTACGCGTTGGCTGGACCTGCACAACCTGATCGGCGTAGTGACACTGACCTGGGCGCTGGTGGTCGGCGTGACCGGGGTGATCAGCGCCTGTGCCGATCTGCTGATTGCCTCTTGGCGCAATGACGCGCTGGCCACCATGATCGCTCCTTACAAAGACGCGCCGCCATTGAGCCAGCGCGCCCCGGCGACACGATTGCTAGAGATTGCCGAATCCGCTGCGCCCGGCATGCAGGCCGATTTCATCGCCTTCCCCGGCACGCGCTTCTCCAGCGAGCATCATTACGCGGTGTTCCTCAAAGGCAATACGCACCTGACTGCGCACCTCGCCACCCCGGTGCTGATCGACGCCCGGACCCTGCAAGTCACCGCCGTGGTCGAACGTCCCTGGTACATGGACGCACTGGGCATGTCGCAACCTCTGCATTTCGGTGATTACGGCGGCATGCCTATGAAAATTCTCTGGGCAGTGCTGGACGTGCTGACCATCATCGTGCTCGGCAGCGGCGTTTATCTGTGGTGGGTAAGGCGTCGTGCCGCGCGCTCGGTGAGCGCTGTTCAGGCTCAGGTGGCGCAATGAGCTCCAGGCCATCGCGATTCTGGAAGACCTTTGCGATACCCACCGTGATAGCGCTGCTTATCGGCGTCGGCTTGTTCGCCGCGCTGCTGGGTGACGGCTGGTGGGATACGCTGGCGTGGCTGGGCATGGGGACGGCAGCCCTGTTGAGTATCAAGGGCTTGCTGGTGCGGCGGGGCTGATTGAAACGCTGATTGCAGACGCGTCACAGGCTGACTAGTCTAGGATCCTGTCTCATTCGAGGAATACCCATGTCAGCGCCCACGATGACGTTGTACTTCAACGCGGCCTCACCCTTCGCCCGCAAGGTGATGGTGATGCTGCATGAAACGGCTCAGCTCGATCGCGTCGAGTTGCAGACCACAGTACTGACACCGGTCAGCCCGTCTGCCGAACTCAACGAAGACAACCCGGCCGGCAAGCTTCCCGCGTTAAGGCTGGCCGACGGTAATGTCATTCATGACAGCCGTGTGATTCTTGATTATCTCGACCATCAGCACGTGGGCCTGCCACTGATCCCCCGGGAAGGCTCGGCCCGCTGGAGGCGCCTCACCCTGGCTTCGCTGGCCGATGCGTTGCTGGATGCGGCGGTGCTGATCCGCTACGAAACCGCCTTGCGTCCGCAGGAAAAACACTGGGACCAGTGGCTGGACAACCAGCAGCAGAAGATTGAACGCTCGCTGCATTACTTCGAAAGCGACGCGATCACCGAGCTCAGCACTTGCTTCGATGTCGCATCGATCAGCGTTGCCGTTGCACTTGGATATCTGGATTTTCGCCAGCCGGATCTCAACTGGCGCAGTACTTATCCGCGACTGTCCGCCTGGTACCTGGACGTCAGTCAACGGCCATCGATGATCGCGACCCAGCCGCCGGTTTGAGTCAATCTGCGCCGCGCCCCATGTTCAGGATAGGACGCAGAGCGTCCTGAACGGCATACCCACGCGGGGCATGGGCACGATGGTGTTCTTACGGTCACCTATCGTTCCTCACGCTCCAGCGTCGGAATGCCGTGGGTGACGCTCTGCGTCACAGATCTACGGAGCGTCGTATGATCGCTGGGACTCTGAACAATCTCAGCAATCAGGCTCGTCAGCGGTGTAGCGACGGGCCGGATTGACCGCGGCGTCGAATTCACGCAGTGCCTTGGCACCGATCAACAGCGGGAAGTTGAAGTGGCTGCGGTCCACCAGATTGACCTCGACCGTACGCTTCTTGTCGCCCAGGCACAGTTCCAAGTCAACGACAGGACGCTTGGCAGGGTTGATGCCTTCGTCATCATCGTCATCACCTTCGGCGCGTCCCTTGATCTTGCTGATCCGCGAGACCTTGTGCTCATACACCTTGTCGTCCGCACCCTTGGTTGCCAGGCGGAAACGTACCCAGTCATCACCATCGCGCTTGAACAACTCGATGTCCTTTGCCGACAGCGAGGCGGTCAGTGCGCCGGTGTCCATCTTGGCCTTGAAGGTCTGGCCTATTTCCGCAACCTTGATGTTCTCGTAGCGACCATACAACGTCGGTTCAGCAGCCATGACCGGCAGGGCCAGCAAAGACAATAGCGCCAGGATCGGTTTCACGTGAGAGGTTCCTCGCAATAGTCAGCGCCTGATTGGCGCCCGGGTTTAGACAGCGAACCTGCTGTAGGTTCGTCAGGATAAATATGACGTCAGCATAAAGGCCGAGACGTGAAACATTTGTAAGCACCTGTGTAATTGGCGTAAAACGCGTGGGTCTTTATTATTGCCGCCCCTGAACCTTCAAGAGTCCGTTATGCGCCGTCTGCTCACCGGCTGTTTTGTTGCCTTGCTGCTACTGATCAATACGCTGGTGCTGATCGGTCCGCTATTGGTTTTTGCGCTGCTCAAGCTGCTGTTCAGAGGCCGGATGCGCGATCGCTGTTCGGCTGCGGTCATGTGGATCGCCGAAACCTGGGCCGAGATCGACAAGGTCATCTTCGCCACCTGCATACCGACGCAGTGGGACATTCGTGGCGATGAAGGGCTACGTGGTGACACCTCCTACCTGGTCATCAGCAATCATCAGTCGTGGGTGGATATTCCCGCGCTGGTCCAGGCACTCAACCGGCGCACACCGTTCTTCAAGTTCTTCCTGAAAAAAGAACTGATCTGGGTACCGTTGCTGGGCCTCGCGTGGTGGGGGCTGGACTACCCGTTCATGAAGCGCTACAGCAAGGCGTTCCTGGCGAAGCATCCGCAGCTCAAGGGCAAGGACCTGGAAATCACCAAGGCCGCCTGTGAGCTGTTCAAGCGCCAGCCGGTGACCATCGTCAATTACCTGGAAGGCACGCGCTTCACCGCAGCCAAACATGCGGCCCAGGGCTCGCCGTATACCCATCTGCTCAAACCCAAGGCCGGCGGCGTTGCCTTCGTGCTGGCGGCAATGGGCGAGCAACTCGATGCCATCCTGGACGTCACGGTCGTGTATCCCGAATCAGGCATTCCCGGTTTCTGGGACATGCTCTGCGGCCGGGTTTCCAACGTGATCGTCGACATCCGGACACGCGAGCTGGACCCGGCGCTGTGGCAGGGCGATTACGAAAACGACCCTGTGTTTCGCGAGAAAGTGCAGGGTTGGGTCAATCAGCTCTGGGTCGAGAAAGATGCGCGCATTGCGGCGTTGCGGCTCGAGCTGCCCGGGCACTGACAGTTCTGACAGATAGACGAGGCGAAACTGGCGGATGAGACTGGCCTTTAATATTGCCGGAATCCGCTCTCATGTCATCGCCCGACGTTTCGCTGATCGGCTCATACCGTTACGACGCACTGGACCGACTGGCAAGCCTGGCCCCTGCGCCGCCATGCGTTTGTCTACAGCCCTTATGGCATGCGATCCCTGCAACATCTGCACTGGGCGTACCCGGTTTTACAGTGCAGACGATTGATCCGATCACTGGATATTACTTGCTGGGCAATTACCTGAAGACCGCAGCACCGCCATGGTTGGCGCGGCCTTCAATTCAGCGGGTGCGTTGATCTCAGGCGCTATGCAAAAAAAGCAGTACAAAAGCGGAGATATATTGAGGGCGGCTACGCATATAAGGTCCGGTTCAGCTCCCGGCACCCCATAACCCACTCAAACTCTGCAACGCCGAACCGCTGGCACCTTGCTGCCCCAGGTACTGCAGAATCAGCGGGGCAAACTGGCTGACCATTGTGCTGTCCATGCCCAACGCCTTGAAGGCGTTATTCACATCACCCATGCTCTGCACATTGCCCAGCGCGCTGTTGAGCATCGAGCTATTGCCCGATTTGCCGCCCAGCAGGCTGCCCAGCCCGTTGGCGCCGCCCAGGCTTTCCAGCGCGGACGTTCCGGACATTTGCTCCAGTCCCGGAACCGATTTGGCCAACTGCGAATAATCGGTGCTGGTCAGTTTGTTTTTCGCCAGCCCCAGCAACGCGCCCGTCCCGCCAACCGCCTGTTCCGGGGTGACATTGAGCTGCGTACCGAGGGTATTGAGCAGCCCCGCGACTTCGGGTGCCGCCGTGGCTTTCTGATTGCCATTGGTGGCATTGGAGACCGCGTTCGCGGCGTCATTCAGATTGAAGGCGAATGCAGGGCTTGCACCCACCGCCATCAACGTTGCCAAAGCCATTGCGCGTGCAGTTTTCATTGCGTCACCTTTATCGAACCGGAACCGCCCGTGAGTGGGCGATGAAGCAGAGGGTTTGACTGGAGGAACAGAAGCTTGTTCCCGGTGTGCCCGGCGTTGTCACAGAACATCTATGTATTACCCGGCTTTTTCCGCGAAACAGCATGGTGTCGGTCATTTGGAATGCACGGAGCATCAGCAATGACCGACACCTACACCGCATCACTTCCTTCCATATCAGCTGCCGGCCGGGAAAGTCTTCAGCACATGCTGACAACTGAGGGTAGCGAGCAGCTGGCCGCCATTCTCCAACGGCCCCGGCCTGAAGGTTTCACGCTTCTGGACGAGATCCAGGTACTCGGGGCAGCCAGCTCGTTCGGGCGATGGGCCGACGACATCGAACTCCTGAACACCCTGAAATCAGTGCTGTTTGACGATGAGCTTAACGCGCTTGGCGACAGCACCGAACGTGTTACCCGTTCCGTCGATTCGCCAGTATCGGATGCGGGCCCCGAGCACGAACTGGCCAAGGCGGCGTTCGATATTGCGCAGAGTCATCAGCGCGAGTCCCATTCGCCGAGCGTCCGAACCGAGCGCATCGATCGCGCCCGGGGCGATTACCCCAGGTTGCTGAATACGCTGCGCGCACGCCTGCGGGACGTGAAGACCGGCACCTGTATGACCAACAGCGTGTTCATGGCCGTAGCTGACGACTCGCCGCTGTTTGCCGGGGTCGCTTTTGGCAGTTCGATATTGCAGCAGTTCAAGACGTTGCTGCGGGTTATCGCCCGCGTGGATCCGGCTGGCGATCTCGATGAAGATCTGTTGCCCGGGGTACGCCGTAAAGACCTGCGCTACGTTCTGGATCTGGTCGACAAGACTCAGATGGACTTCAGACAGCCTTTCACCTGTGTGCTGCACGTCAGGATGAATGAAGGCAGGCCGGTTCACTCGCTGCAACTGCAGGGCGTCTCCCTGGGGCGGCAACCTGCATATGCCACGTTGTCAGACCTGCACCTGCGGGTCATCCGTTTCACGGACAGCCTGACCCCGTTGGCGCCGCATCTGCAGTCGGCGGATGCCAGGTGCATTCTGGCCATTCGCGACGATCAAGCCGTTTCACTGCATGGTCTGCTCGATTACTACGGTGTCGACATTCCCTTGGCTGCCACACGAGACGATCTGCTGCAGGCGATCACAGCGCTGTTGCCCGGAGAGCGCGAAGCCCATCTCGCGATGCTTGCGCGCGCGTTGCCTTTCACCCTCGCAGAACACCAGCGTTTTATGCTCGATACGTCGCAGGTCTACACCTTTCGGCAGCACAAGGTCCAGGCGCATGGAACTGACGATTACGGTGTCATCGACCTTGAGCTGGAGAAGGAGATGCGGTGGCATCTTGATCGATGTCGCACTTTGCTGAACAGCTACCGGCATTTCGGTGCATCGCTGCGAGACAACGAAAACGCGCTGCTGGCAATGTTCCAGCAAGCCGGTGGCATCACCCTGAAACTGGTTGTCTACGACAGCGACGGCCACCACGATGTCTACCGCGAGCAGCACACCGTCAATCCCTGGCGCGCGAAGGATCTTGCCGGATACTTCGACGCGGCGCGCCAGGAACTGTCGTCTTACATGATCAACACCATTCGCTATGGCGAAGCCGAGGGGGCGATCAATATCGAACGGCTGATCGTGGAAGTGATCGTGCCCAATCCTGTCCAGCGTAGCCATTCGCTGAGCGATATCGACATCGAGGCCTTCGATATCTGCAGTAAAGAACCTCCGTTTCTGTACGTGGATCCCCTTGCGCTTGGGGCTTATGACGTCATCAGGTCGCGGTTTGTGGAACTGACCGAGGAGTTGCGCGAGGTGCAATGGGACGTTGGCCACTCTGCGACATTGCAGCGCGCGGTCAGTTATCTGCTGACACATTACCAGGAGGACCTGCCGGCTTTGCCGGAAGCACAGCGTCAGGCGGCCTATGCGCGGCGCTTGAATGACGCAGTCAACACCTACTACAGAGTGATTGCGCAGAACCTCGAGGATCAACAGCGACTGCAAGTCGTTCTGCAGCCTACCCAGCCGGAGTTCGTGGCGCGTGAACTGTGCCGTTATCTGGGGCTGAACGAATCCTGTTGGCCGGTGATTGCGCGGTCTTCGTTCGATATCAGTTACCAGGCCGGCTGGATCAATACCGGCACGTTTTTCAAGCATGAAGAGTCGGCCGGTTATCGAACACTGCTGAGTGTGGTGTATGACGAAGACCTGCGCCGCGAGCTGGCGCTTGCCGACAATCGTGATGAACGGCTCGAGCGACTGGCTCAGGCGCTCGCCGATAAAACCCGTTACACAGCAAGTCTGGACGCCCTGCAAGCGAAGCTGACCGGCTTATTCGACGCGAACATTGCCTTCGTCAACAACGGCCACCTGCCTGCTCGACTGACCGCGCCACAGGCAGCGTTCAAACTTGAGGCCGAGAATTACGCGATCCGGGCGACCGAAACCTACCGGGCGCTGGAGGCCGAGTGGCTCGTGCTGGTTTCAGGTACGGCCGCCGAGCGCCTGCAGACTCTGGAAGGGGCTGCGCTGTCGGACAGTGACAGACCGGTTCATTGCATCGAGTTATTGAGCGCCGACGAGAAGGTCCGGCTTGAAGCCAGTGCTCTGGCGTTCAGGCAGATGTTGAGCGCCCGGGCGAACGACGATGACATTCAGAACATGTCGACCAGCGCACAGCATGTGCTGCAACTGGTGCATCAGGTCGGCGGACTGATTCCTGTGCTGGGCAACTTCATCAACCTGGGATTCGATATTTACGACGGCAATGATGAAGGCATCGCGATGGATGCACTCAACATCATTGCCGAGTTGGTGCTGTGCAAAATGCGCACGGTCCCTCCCAGGGTGCTGGGTGTACTGATGCTGCAAGGCACCAATATCTGGACGATGAGCCAGCAGGTCCAAGCCCTCGGCGAGTCGATCAAGGCCAACGACTACGAGGAGTCGGTGAAGAACTTCGGCTTTATGCTGGTCGGTCTGCATTCGGCGCTGCATTGCGGCATATCAGCGGTGAAGGGGCTCCGGTCCGCGAGACCGCATGATCAACAGACCGTCAGCGAGCACGCCGTGCCTGACCTGTCTGATCTGACCGAAACGGTTCGACACCCTGAGCACAGCGATGCCTTCGAGGGCGAACACCTCGCGCGGCGTCGGCCGTCCACAAGCAGCTCTCACTGGCGGGTTTCCGAGGATGGGCAGATATCCGAGCGGCCGACGGGCAGAAAGGTCACGCGCCTCGACTGGAACGGCAACGCGATGGTCGAGGGCGGCGCGCGGGCGGTGTTGCTGGGTGGAATAAGCGAGAAGATCTACATGCTCAACGGCTTTGCCTGCCGGGCGGTCAGCGGGGTGGCAGGAACGGAATTGCGACCTCTGCATGCGCTGGACCTGGAAGCCGGGCAATGGCGCAGGCATCCGCAGTCAACGGTCGACGCCCCGCAGCTTTCACGTTTTGCCCATACCGAAGCATTTCCGGTCGGCTTCAGCGGCAAGCCGGAGCGTTTTCTGGCTCCTGCCAACACGGTCAGCTGGTATGACAACTGTGTGGCGACGCTTGAAACAGTCCCTGCTCAGATCATCGACTCGGACAGCAATGCGAAACTGCAGACCACAGCGCTTGGCGTGATCGAGCACAAATACGTTACCGAGCGTAATGGCCACGTCGAGGTGCTCGAACATGCAGGTACTGAAGTGGAGACGACCGCCTTCATTCGCGCTGACGGCAGCCGCATGGAAGTCGCCAGAATGTTGCCTGCCATACCGGCCTACAAGCCTGAAATCCAGGCAGAGATTATCGCGGCTCAAGGCATGTTCGTGACCGTCCGGATAAGCGACACGCTGCAAGGTCTGGTCGGCAGAAAGACCGTGGCGGGTGTCCTGGCGACGCTCAGTGATGGCAGCGGACAGGAACTGGTGATCGAAGCGGATCGCGGCGTTCACTACCGCGGCACGGTACCCATCGAGAACTTCCTGGCGCTGGCGCCGGGCGAGACGTTGCACGACCAGCCACCTGTGGCCCTGACTCTGCAGAAAATCAGTCCGCAAGCCGATCCCAAACGAGCGTTGCCTCACCTGTGGCACGACCAGTCGGATTATCGCAACGGCATCGCCCATGATGACTTTGCGCTGGAGCTGTTCTATGGCGCGAAGGCGGCGAACGAAGCCTATGTGCGCAACCCTCAGTGGGTCGCCAGGAACATCGACGCCGTGGCCAAAATCAAGTCGCGGCTGCCCTCGTCCATTACCACGGTGGAAAATCCGTTTTATGTACTCGATACCCCCGAGGAACTGGCCATTCTGTTTGCTGCACGCAACCAGGCGGCACTGGCCAACACCTTGCTGGGCCATACCATCGAGTGGGGGGCGGCATCGAGATCTCGGGAGTTGAGCCTGGGGGAAAGTATCCTCAAACAGCTTCGTCTGAACGAGCCGCTTCTGGCTGCTCAGGAAAACATTCCGCCGCTCGCCAGCGAGCGGAGCGCCTTCGTCAGTCAGCTTCAGGAGAAGCTGGCCCGGAACAACCTTATGATGGCAGAAGTCAGCCTGAAGTCAGGCGAGAAAGCCTGGTTCGCCCATTCGCCTGCCAGGCATCTCGGCATGCTGGCGGGGCATCTCCACGACGAGTTTTACCTGAGTCATTCGGGGTCTGTCATCGATGATATCGAAGCCTGTTTTACCGACCCGTCGAGAATCGAAAGTATCGCGGTGCTGTCCCTTGATGATGTCTCGGAAACCGATGCGCGACGCATTTTTCTCTCCTCGCAGCGCGGCTATACCTATGAGTCGGTCACCAGCCTGGAGCAGCCGGCCGAGCATGCACATCTGAGCGGTGCGCAACTGCAACTGCACATCGACGACGCCCTTTATCCCGAGCGCACCCGAGGTGTGGGGATTGCCAGCGCGGCTGTCGACCTGACCGGTGCCGAGGCGATCAGCAGCGGGCCAAAGCGCGGCAGTTACTCGATTGAAGGGCGTGACTACGTCAAGCTGGATAATGGCAGGATCTACCGGGCCGACTGGGATGAGCGCAGCGGGGTGTTTCTGCTGGTGCCGCCGCAAGGCCGGTCGCGCGCCGAGACTCTGGCACTGCCCTGGGTGCGTCACATCGGCGGGCATGAGTTCACGCTGATCAACCGGCCAGCGCTCAAGGGCGGCAATGTCATCGATCAGATGATCTGCAGCATCCGCACCCGGCGGCCGGCCGGTAGTTTGGCAACCCACGAGTCCCATTCCGCTCATGACACGGCGAGCGGAACGCTTCAGGTTCACCATGAAGACCTGCACATCATGAACGACGACGTTCTGGTGCCCGGCAAGCTCAATGTGCCATCGAGTCTGTTCCACTCCATCGCAGCGGATCGTGACGGTTATGTGAGGCTTGAAGCCAAGGCAGCGGTGCCTGAAAGCTGCATCTCCAGCACCGAATTTCTGGTCTCGAAATATGCCGGTGGGCAAGTGGCGTTCGATTACCAGGGCGAGAGCCTGGGTGATCCGACGCCCCTGGTGCCCAATGTCGAGGTCTTCGCCCTGCAGGATGGCCAGCCGGTGAGCCTGAATATCACGACAACAGCGCTCGATGACTGGATAAGTGCACGCGACCACTCTGACTACTTTGTCGGCGAGCAGTCATTTCCCGAGATCGGCGAAGGTATCGGTTTCATCGAGCGAGGTGGGCTGGAGGGCAGCTCGTCCTCTGACTACCCGTTTCATTTCATGTTCGTGGCCGGGAAAGTGCTGGACCAGAACGGGCAGATTACCGGCGTGCTGGCCTCGGATTTGTCCGAGCCTGCACGTGAGCCTGATCAAAATGGAGTCACGCCGCAATTGCCCGCCAGACGGAACTGGAACCTTGGTCTTTTCCCGTCAATCGACAGCATGCGCGGGTCGCCGGAACCTGACAGCAACGCCTACGTGCAGGAGCATTATTACTCGGTATGGGTGAGGGCTGTGCGGGAGTAGGGCGCGTCCCCGGCGTTTTTCGTCCTGCAGGCGGAGCGGCCTAGTAGTTCTGCTAGCTGCGCGCAAGCAGGAAGTCAGCCCAGACTGGCTGCCATGGGTGACTTCAAAGGAATGAGACCATGGCTTCGTCCGGGCAATCCGTGCTCTGTGTCTACCGCTACGATCCATTGGATCGCCTGGCCGATTGCGCGCCTGCGGGGCAGGGTAGCACTCGCCTTTTTTATCAGAAGACACACCTGGCTACGCAGATTCAGGGGCAGGTCCAGCACACGCTTATGCGCACGGATGAGCATTTGCTGGCGTGCCTGAGTGCAGAAAATAATCAGCGCGACGGCACGTTGTTGGTAACGGATCAACAGCAGTCAGTGACCGCCGCTCAGGGGTTGGAGTTTGCCTACACGCCTTACGGACATCGTCATCCTTCAGGCCCCGCAAGCCTGCCGGGCTTTACCGGCCAGCGGGTTGACCCGGTGACGGGGCACTATTTGCTGGGTAACGGGTATCGGGCGTTTAACCCGGTGTTGATGAGGTTTAACAGCCCGGACAGTCTGAGCCCGTTTGGTGAGGGTGGGGTGAATGCGTATGGGTACTGTGGGGGGGATCCGGTTAATCGGGTTGATCCGAGTGGGCAGGCTGGTGCTCGAATACTGGCACTGATATTCCGAAATAGACGAGCTTTGGTCACGGCGAAACAAGTCACCGGGCACCGCAATAGCATTCTCGTGCCTGGCAGTCCAGCCTCGTTGGGTTTAACGCGTACAGGAAACACTTCAGGGGCTAAAGGGCCCGTAGCTGTTCCAGATTTCATCAATAAACTGGCCCAACCTGAAAATGTGCCGGCTCATCTAAAAACTCGACGGCGTTTACCTGCGGTACCAAGCGACGCACGGTTGCATACAAGGTGGGCCGCCCCTAAGGCCTCAATAGCACCTCGTAATATCTACCACCTCCCAAGCGGAGTGGTGCGCCGTCCAAAGCGTATCGAGCTTCCCGCAACGCCATTCCAGCGTGTGCTCACTGGAGATCTGCCAATGGATACAATTTATGAGTATCCAAGACTTTCACACTCTCAAGCACGTGCCTTGAAGGTAATCAGAAGAGGGGAAATGTTGCAGAGAGATCATTCTTACAGTATTTCAGTAAGTGTTAATTTCAGACAGTCAGATCCCACGTCTTCCGTGAATATTGCCGTGCGGTTTTAGAAAGGAAATTCGACTGACCTCTCAGGAAGCAGCGCACCTGCATAAAGTGCGCTGCTTTACGCTGCTTTAAAAGATCGAAGATGGATCTACGCCCTGCTAAACAACCCATGCGGATCAATCACAAACTTCTTCGGCACGCCCGAATCGAACTCGCCATACCCCCGCGGGGCATCATCCAGACTGATCACCTCGACACCCACTATGTCGGCGATCTTGATGCGGTCCCACATGATCGCCTGCATCAGCTGGCGGTTGTATTTCATGACCGGGGTCTGGCCGGTGTGGAAGCTGTGGGATTTGGCCCAGCCCAGACCGAAGCGGATGCTAAGGCTGCCCATTTTTGCGGCGGCGTCCACGGCTCCAGGGTCTTCGGTGACGTACAGGCCGGGGATGCCGATCTTGCCTGCGACGCGTACTACGCCCATCAACGAATTGAGAACGGTGGCGGGTGCTTCGGCCTGAGCGCCAGCATGACCGTGACCGCGTGCTTCGAAGCCTACGGCGTCGATGGCGCAATCCACTTCAGGCTCGCCGAGCAAGGCAGCGATCTGTTCGTGCAAGGGAGTGTCCTGGGAAAGGTCGGCAATTTCGAAGCCCTGGGCCTTGGCGTGAACCAGACGCGTCGGGTTCACGTCGCCGACGATCACCACAGCAGCGCCCAGCAAGCGCGCTGACGCCGCCGCAGCCAGGCCGACCGGGCCGGCGCCTGCAACATAAACCGTGCTGCCAGGGCCAACCCCGGCAGTCACTGCGCCGTGGTAGCCGGTGGGCAGGATGTCGGACAGGCAGGTCAGGTCGCGAATTTTCTCCATCGCCGCGTCGCGGTCCGGGAGTTTGAGCAGGTTGAAGTCCGCGTAAGGCACCAGCACGTATTCAGCCTGGCCGCCAACCCAGTCACCCATGTCGACATAACCATAGGCACCACCGGGACGCGCCGGATTGACCGTCAGGCAGACGCCGGTGTTCTGTTCCTTGCAACTGCGGCAGCGACCGCACGCCACGTTGAATGGCACAGAAACCAGATCACCGACTTTCAGATGTTCCACGTCACGACCGGCTTCCAGCACCTCGCCAGTGATTTCATGACCGAGCACCAGCCCGGTTTGCGCCGTGGTGCGGCCGCGTACCATGTGCTGGTCGGAGCCGCAGATGTTGGTGGAGACCACGCGCAGAATCACGCCGTGTTCGATGCGCTTGCCGCGTGGATCTTCCATTTTCGGGAAAGGAATTGATTGCACTTCGACCTTGCCAGCGCCGAGATACACTACACCGCGATTACCAGACATACATGTCACCTCGCTTTTATTGTGATGAAGCAGATTTAGAGCAGAGAAGAACAGTTGCAAGCTTCAAGCGGCGAGAAATACGGATCGCTTGCAGCAGCTTGCAGCTTGCGCCTACAAAACCACCGTCCTGTTGGCGTTGAGGAACACCCGCCGTTCGATGTGATAACCCACCGCGCGGGCCAGTGTCAGTCCTTCGATGTCTCGACCCTTGGCGATCAGGTCTTCGGGATAGTGGCTGTGATCGACCACTTCCACGCCCTGGGCAATGATCGGACCTTCGTCCAGATCGTTGTTGATGTAATGCGCCGTGGCACCGACCAGTTTCACCCCCTTGTTGTAAGCCTGATGGTAAGGCTTGGCGCCTTTGAAACCGGGCAGTAACGAGTGGTGGATATTGATCGCCTTGCCGTCCAGCTTGCGACACAGGTCCGGAGACAGGACCTGCATGTAGCGGGCAAGAATCACCAGTTCTGCACCAGACTCTTCGATGACCTGCCAGACTTTGGCTTCCTGCGCGGGCTTGTCGTTCGGGTCCAGTGGGAAATGATAGTACGTAATGCCGTGCCAGCCAGCCAGTGGCTCAAGATCAGGGTGATTGGACACCACCGCGACCACGTCCATGGACAGCTGATTGATACGCTGGCGATAGAGCAGGTCATTGAGGCAGTGATCGGCTTTCGAGACCATGATCACGACTTTTGGCCGGTAGTTGGGCGCCGTGAGTTCGAAGATCATGCCGAACGTTTCGCCGCGCTCACTCAGCCCGGCCCTGAATCCCTGTTCGTCGAAAGCCTCGGGCTGACGAAATTCCACACGGATGAAGAAGCGTCCCGAGAGGCGGTCATCGAAGGAGTGGTGTTCTGTGACGTAGCAACCCTGCTCGAACAGAAAGCGCGTCACTGCGTCTACCGTGCCCAGCATGCTGGGGCAGTCGGCGGTCAAAATCCATGTGTCGGGCGCGCGGCTCATTAAATGAATGCTCCAGAGTATTCGTTATCCGCAAATCTGACTGACAGTGTCAGCCAGCATGCTCAAGCAGGACGCAGAGCGTCCGGAACTGCATTCCCACGCGGAGCGTGGGGACGATAATCACCGTGTCGGCTATCGTGCCAATGCTCCAGCAGGAGCCCTCATTAAGACTGACGCTGAGGTAGGTCCACGGCGCTTCACGCCTGAATACTCAGCCCGTACTCGGCACTCGCATCCTGCAGCCACAGCCACCAGTAATCCGAGAAGCTGCGGCGGACCAGCAGCTCCCAGGTTTCTTCACCGGTCCGGCGGATCACCAGTTGCGACTTGGCGAACACAGTGCCGACTGCCTTGCCCACCGGGAAGTTGTCCGGGTGCACGTCGTAGCTGGTGGACTTCATCAGTACCTGGCGTACCTTCGGCCCGCTCAGTTCAAGGATTGACTGCCCGCCGCTGACATTGACGATCGCGATGTGCTGCCCGCTCAGTTCTTCACGCAGCTTTTGTTCTGCCGCGAACTCTTCGCCGCTCGGCACGATCAGCAGCCATTCATCCGGGCCGAGCCATTGCAGTGAGCTTTCGCCGTTGATGACCAGCATCAGCGCGGCGGGCAGCTCCATGCCCAGCGCCTTGTGGACGCCAGCGGCGAAGGCCGGATCGTGGGCATTGCCACGAATCGTCAGGTGCCCCAGCAGCTTTTTCTCGCGCAGGAAAACCCCCGGGCTGGCGCGCCCCTTGCCAATCAGACTGTCGAGGTTTGCATGGAACAGCGGCGACTCGGCTTTGACGTCGGTGGTCGGGCGCTGCTGGTAAACGTTGGCTGTGCTCATGATTCACCTGCTTGAATTCTGTGTGCTGCGGATGATCGACTCATCGCGTGCTACTCGATGTTCTGCCGCTCGCCCTTCGGATCGAAGAACACCGAAGAAACGATCTCGGCTTCGATCACGCTGCCATCGGCCAAGGGTGCGAAGACTCGCTCGCCCATACGCGCCAGGCCGCCTTTGACCACGCCCATCGCGAACGAATAGCCCAGCGAGTTGTGCGCGTAACTGGAGGTCACGTGGCCGACCATGCTCATCGGAATCGTCTGTTTGGTATCGAAGACCAGTTGCGCACCTTCCGGCAGCCATTTGGCAGGGTCCACCGGCTTTAGGCCGACCAGTTGCTTGCGCTGTTCGCGGACACAGTCTTCGCGATTCATGCCGCGCCAGCCGATCCAGGAGAACGGTTTGGTACGGCCCACACACCAGCCCATGTTCAGATCGTCGGGCGTCATCGAGCCGTCAGTGTCCTGACCGACGATGATGAAACCCTTCTCTGCGCGCAGCACGTGCATGGTCTCGGTGCCGTAAGGCGTCAGGTTGTACTGCTTGCCTGCCTCGGCGATCTTTTCCAGAACGCCCATGGCGTAGTCGGCCTGAATGTTGACCTCGTAGGACAGCTCGCCGGTAAACGAGATACGGAATACCCGGGCCGGCACACCGGCGACCAGACCTTCCTTCCAGGTCATGAACGGGAAGGCTTCACGGCCCAGATCGATATCGGTGACTTCGCTGAGCAGCTTGCGGCTGTTGGGGCCGGACAGTGTCAGGGTCGCCCAGTGATCGGTCACTGAGGTGAAATACACTTTCAGGTCCGGCCATTCGGTCTGTTGATAGATTTCCAGCCATTGCAGGACACGCGCTGCGCCGCCCGTGGTGGTGGTCATCAGGAAGTGGTTGTCAGCGAGACAGGCAGTGACCCCGTCATCGAAGACCATGCCGTCTTCCTTGCACATCAGGCCATAGCGGGCCTTGCCGACGTCCAGTTTGGTCCAGGCGTTGGTGTAGATGCGGTTGAGGAACTCGCGTGCATCCGGGCCTTGAATATCGATCTTGCCCAGCGTCGAAGCGTCCAGCAGGCCAACGCTGTCGCGCACCGCCTTGCATTCGCGAGCGACGGCTGCGGGCAGGTCTTCGCCGTTTTTCGGGAAGTACCACGGCCGTTTCCATTGGCCGACGTCCTCGAACTCGGCGCCGTTTTTGACATGCCAGGCGTGCAGCGCGGTGAACCGCACGGGTTCGAAGATGTGTTTGCAATGACGCCCGGCTATCGCGCCGAAGGTCACCGGCGTGTAGTTGGGGCGGAACATGGTGGTGCCCATTTCCGGGATCGTCACGTTCAGTGAACGGGCGGCGATGGCCAGACCGTTGACGTTGCCCAGCTTGCCCTGATCGGTGCCGAAACCCAACGCGGTGTAGCGCTTGACGTGCTCGACCGACTCGAAACCCTCGCGGGTTGCCAGTTCGATGGCGGCGGCGGTGACGTCGTTCTGGAAGTCCACGAACTGCTTGGGCGCCCGTGCGGTGCCTTTTTCGTGCGGCACCTGAAACAGCGCCAGCGTCGGTTCCTCAGCACGGCTGAGGGCTTTGGGCATCACGCCTTCGACCACCTTGAAGCCCGCTTCACTGGCAGCGCGCACGCCGCCTTCGAAGCCATCGGCCAGGCTGTCAGCCAGGCTGTAGACGCCGTTGACTCCGCCTACGCAGATACGTTTCTGTGGTGCTTCGCCCGGTACGAAGCCGAGGATGTCCTCGCGCCAGACCGGCTTGCCGCCCAAGTGCGAGGCCAGATGCACGATCGGGCTGTAGCCGCCGGAGCTGGCAACCACGTCGCATTCAAGCCATTCGCCTGGGCTGGTCACGCTGTGCGTCTTGAGGTCGATGGCGGCAACGCGGGCAGCCGTCACGCGCTTGCTGCCGCGGGCCTCGATGACCGCGCTGCCGGTCAGAATGCGGATGCCTTTGGCCCGCGCTTCTTCAACCAGCGGACCGCGCGGGTTATGCCGTGCATCCGCAATCGCGACCACGTGCAGGCTGGCGTCGAGCCAGTCCAGAGCGACGCGATAAGCGTGATCGTTGTTGGTGGAAAGCACCAGTTTCTTGCCGGGCGCCACGCCATAACGACGGACGTAAGTCGATACCGCACCGGCCAGCATGTTGCCGGGAACATCGTTGTTGCCGTAGACCAGCGGACGCTCGTGAGTACCCGCGGCCAGCACCACACGTTTGGCACGTACCCGGTGCATGCGCTGGCGGACCATGCCGATCGGCGCGCGATCACCCAGGTGGTCGGTGAGGCGCTCGTGGATGGTCAGGAAATTGTGATCGTGGTAGCCATTGACCGTGGCACGTGGCAGCAGGGTGACGTTGCGCAGGCTTTTCAGCTCGGCGACGACCGTCGACACCCATTCAGTGGCGGGTTTGCCGTCGAGGCTTTCACGGCTGTCGAGCAGGCTGCCGCCGAACTCTTCCTGTTCATCGGCAATGATCACTCGGGCACCGCTGCGACCTGCTGCCAGGGCAGCGGCCAGACCGGCCGGGCCCGCACCGACGATCAACACGTCGCAGTGCTGGTTCATCGCATCGTAGCTGTCCGGGTCGTTCTCGGTCGGCGAGCGACCGAGGCCTGCAGCCTTGCGGATGTACTTCTCGTAAGTCATCCAGAACGATTGCGGGTACATGAAGGTTTTGTAGTAGAAACCCGGCGGCATCAGCTTGCCGCCGACCTTGCCCAGAATGCCCATGACATCGGTATTCACGCTCGGCCAGCCGTTGGTGCTGGTCGCCACCAGTCCGGCATAGAGCGCCTGTTGCGTGGCACGCACGTTGGGGATCTGCGTCGCTTCGGTCGCGCCGATCTGCAGCACGGCATTGGGCTCTTCCGAACCCGCTGCGAAGATGCCGCGCGGGCGGGAGTATTTGAAGCTGCGGCCGATGATATCGACGCCGTTGGCGAGCAGGGCAGAGGCCAGCGAGTCACCTTCAAAGCCCTGGTAGGTCTGGCCGTTGAAGGTAAAGTTGAGCACCTTGCTGCGATTGATACGGCCGCCGTTGGGCAGGCGATGGGTCTGGCTCATACCTTGTCTCCCTGATCCGTGAACTGCGGCCTGGTACCGATCGGATAGGTCTCGAGAATCTCGTAGGTCACGGTATTGCGCGTCATGTTGAAGTACTGGCGGCAACCGGCGGCGTGTATCCACAGTTCGTGATGCAGGCCGCGCGGGTTATCGCGAAAGAACATGTAGTCGCCCCATTGCTCATCGGTGCAGGCACCGGGGTCCAGCGGGCGCGGGATGTGCGCCTGACCGGACGGGTGGAATTCCTCTTCGGAGCGCAGTTCGCCACAGTGAGGACAGAAGATATGCAGCATGGTCGGGTTCTCCTGTTAGTGGGCTACGGCTGCAGCGCCGTGTTCGTCGATGAGTGCACCGTTGTGGAAACGGTCGATGGAGAACGGCTTGGCCAGCGGATGCATCTCGCCCTTGGCCAGACTGGCGGCAAATACGTTGCCCGAGCCCGGCGTGGCCTTGAAGCCGCCTGTGCCCCAGCCGCAGTTGAAGAACATGTTCGGCACCGGGGTCTTGGAAATGATCGGGCAGGCGTCCGGCGTGGTGTCGACGATACCGCCCCATTGACGGTTCATGCGCACGCGGGACAGCACCGGGAACATCTCGACGATGGCCTGGACGGTGTGTTCGATCACCGGGTACGAGCCGCGCTGGCCATAACCGACCCAACTGTCGATACCGGCACCGATCACCAGGTCGCCCTTGTCGGACTGGCTGATGTAGCCGTGTACCGCGTTGGACATGATGACGCTGTCGATAATCGGCTTGATCGGCTCGGAAACCAGTGCCTGCAACGGGTGTGATTCGATAGGCAGACGGAAGCCTGCCAGCTTGGCCATGTGCCCGGAATTACCGGCGGTTACCACACCGACACGTTTTGCACCGATGAAACCCTTGTTGGTTTCAACACCGATGCACACGCCGTTTTCCTTGCGAAAGCCGATGACTTCGGTCTGCTGAATCAGGTCGACGCCTAGCGCGTCGGCCGCGCGGGCGAAGCCCCAGGCCACCGCATCGTGGCGGGCGACGCCGCCACGGCGTTGGACCGTTGCGCCGATGATCGGGTAACGGGTGTTTTTCGAGCAGTCCAGGTACGGGATTTCCTCGGCGACCTGCTGGCCGTTGAGCAATTCACCGTCCACGCCGTTAAGCCGGTTGGCGCTGACGCGGCGCTCGGAGTCGCGCATGTCCTGCAGGGTGTGGCACAGGTTGTAAACGCCGCGCTGGGAGAACATGACGTTGTAGTTCAGGTCCTGGGACAGGCCTTCCCACAGTTTCATCGCGTGTTCATAGAGGTGGGCCGACTCGTCCCACAGGTAGTTGGAGCGCACGATGGTGGTGTTGCGCGCAGTGTTGCCGCCGCCCAGCCAGCCTTTCTCGACCACGGCCACATTGGTGATGCCATGCTCCTTGGCCAGATAATAGGCCGTGGCCAGACCGTGCCCGCCGCCGCCGACGATGACCACGTCATAGACCTTTTTCGGGGTCGGCGTGCGCCACATGCGCTGCCAGTTTTCATGGTGGCTGAGGGAATGCTTGAGAAGGCCGAAGCCTGAGTAATGCTGCATGTGAGGCTACTCCTGACTCAGCGATAAACCGGAAAATCGGCGCACAGGGCGGCGACCTGGCGGGCGACGTCGGCCTCGACATCGGCATCACCGAGGTTGTCGAGGATGTCGCAGATCCAGCCTGCCAGCTCGACGCACTGGGTCACCTTGAAGCCGCGGGTGGTAACAGCCGGTGTACCGATGCGCAGGCCGGACGTCACGAACGGCGACTGCGGGTCGTTGGGCACCGAGTTCTTGTTGACGGTAATGTGCGCACGCCCGAGCGCTGCGTCGGCGTCCTTGCCGGTCAGACCCTGACGGATCAGGCTGACCAGAAACAGATGGTTGTCGGTGCCGCCGGAGACCACGTCGAAGCCCCGATCGATGAACACCTGCGCCATCGCTTGCGCGTTGTCGATGACCTGCTGTTGATAGACCTTGAAGGCGGGCTCCATGGCTTCTTTGAAACACACGGCCTTGGCGGCGATGACGTGCATCAACGGGCCGCCCTGACCACCAGGGAAGACGGCGGAATTGAATTTCTTCTCCAGCTCTTCGTTGGCCTTGGCCAGGATCAGGCCGCCGCGTGGACCGCGCAGGGTCTTGTGGGTCGTGGTGGTGACTACGTCTGCGTAGGGCAGCGGATTCGGGTAAAGCCCGGCGGCAACCAGACCGGCGACGTGCGCCATGTCGACGAAGAGGTAAGCGCCTACCTTGTCGGCGATTTCACGGAAGCGCGGGAAGTCGAGGGTCTTGGAATAGGCCGAAAACCCGGCAATGATCATTTTCGGCTGGCATTCGACGGCAATGCGCTCGACTTCGTCGTAATCGATCAGCCCGGTCGCGGTGTCGATGCCGTACTGCACGGCGTTATAGAGCTTGCCCGAGAAGCTGACCTTGGCACCGTGGGTCAGGTGGCCGCCGTGCGCCAGGCTCATGCCCAACACGGTATCGCCGGCCTGGAGCAGCGCCAGATAGACCGCTGCATTGGCCTGACTGCCGGAGTGTGGCTGAACGTTGGCGTAGTCGGCACCAAACAGCTGTCTGGCGCGCTCGATGGCCAGCTGCTCGACCTTGTCGACGTGCTCGCAACCGCCGTAGTAACGCTTGCCGGGATAGCCCTCTGCGTACTTGTTGGTCAGACCGCTGCCCTGCGCCTGCATCACGCGTTTGCTGGTGTAGTTCTCCGAGGCGATCAGCTCGATATGGTCTTCCTGACGCTGCTCCTCGGCGTTCATCGCCGACAGCAGTGCATCGTCATAACCCTGGATCTGGTCTTGCTTGCTGAACATCGCGGATCTCCCAGCGGCGGCGCGGCGCCTGACTTGTCGTTCGGGCGGAACAGAGCCCTCTGAGAGCGATGGTAGGGCCGCACCGAAGACGCCAAATGCCTATGGACGCCACACAAAGGTGCGTTTACGACATGGGGGCTGAGGGAGCAGAAATAGCGGCAGGGGAGTTACCCGGGGGACAAGGCTGTGGACGAAAAAAAGCCCGCTCCCGGCTGGATGAGTCCAGCGCGGTGGAGCGGGCTTGTCGGTTACAGGCCTTGTCAGCCGTGGTTTTTGCCCAACAACGCGTGATACAGCTCGGTATCACCCAGAATGCCGACCACTTTATTGCCTTCCTGCAGGACCAGTTTGTTACCGGTCTGGTAGCGGATCTGCAGCGCGTCGCGCATGCCGATGTTGGAATGCACAAGTGTAGGGCGTCGATCCAGAGTGGCGACGTCCTGGCCGGGGGTCCAGTTCTGCAGATCAAGGGCCGTGGCACCTTGCCGCGCGCCTTTGATTACGTTGCCGTCGGCCAGATCGAGCCATGAGTCGCCGCTCGGGTCCAGGCACACCGAACCGTTGACGTGGGTGCACTCGTCGACGGTGCGCATCAGACTGCGCCCGCACAGCACGTTGAGCGGGTTGGTGTGTGCAACGAAGGTACGCACGTATTCATCTGCCGGATTGAGCACGATCTGCTCCGGCACGCTGTATTGCACGATACGGCCGTCTTTCATGATAGCGATCCGGCTGCCGAGCTTCAGTGCTTCATCCAGATCGTGGCTGACGAACACAATGGTCTTGCTCAGCTTGCTTTGCAGGGCGAGCAGTTCGTCCTGCAACCCCTGGCGGATCAGGGGGTCGAGCGCCGAGAACGGTTCGTCCATCAGCAGGATGTCGGCATCCATCGCCAGTGCCCGCGCCAGGCCCACTCGTTGCTGCATGCCGCCAGACAGTTCGTCGGGCTTCTTGTTGCGCCATTGGGTCAGGCCCACCAGCTCGAGCTTTTCATCCACCAGCTTGCGCCGTTCCTTTTCGGGGCGACCCTGCATCTCCAGGCCGAAGCTGATGTTCTCGCGCACCGTCAGCCAGGGCATCAGGGCGAACTTCTGGAAGACCATGGCAATGCGCTTGGTGCGCATCATTTTCAGTTCGGCTGCGCTGCAGTTGGCGATGTTGATCTGCGAGCCTTCATGCTCGACGAACAGTGAGCCACGGCTGACGGTGTTGAGGCCGTTGATACAGCGCAACAGGCTGGATTTGCCGGAGCCCGACAGGCCCATCAGGACGCAGATTTCGCCTTTTTCGATGTCCAGACTGGCGTTCTCGACGCCGACGATCTGTCCGGTTTTCTTGAGGATCTGGTCACGCGTGAGGCCTTCGTCGAGCAGCTTGAGGGCTTCACGCGGGTCCTTGGAGAAGATGACGTCTACCTTGTCGAATTTGATGATACTCATGCGTCGGACCCTACCTTGGCTTCGGGTTGTTTGCAGATGCGGTCGAGCATGATGGCCAGCAATACGATTGCCAGACCGGCTTCGAAACCGAGCGCGATGTCGGCCGTGTTCAGCGCGTTGACCACTGGTTTGCCCAGGCCGTCGGCGCCGACCAGGGCCGCGATGACCACCATCGACAGCGACAGCATGATGCACTGGGTAATCCCGGCTGCAATGCTGGGCATCGCGTAGGGCAGTTCAATGCGCGTCAGCAACTGGCGACGTGACGAGCCGAAGGCCTTGCCGGCATCCAGCAACTCCTGAGGCACATCGCGAATACCCAGGTAGGTCAGGCGAATCGGCGCGGCAATGGCGAAAACCACCGTCGAGATCAGGCCGGGTACCACGCCCAGACCAAACAGCGTGAGCGTCGGAATCAGGTAGACGAAAGTAGGCACGGTCTGCATCAGGTCGAGTATCGGTCGGATGATGGTGTAGAACAGCGGCTTGTGCGCGGCAATGATGCCCAGCGGCACGCCGATGACGACACACACCAGCGTGGCGAAGAGCACCTGCGCCAGGGTTTCCATGGTTTCCTGCCAGTAATGCAGGTTGAGGATCAGCAGAAACGAAAGGATGACGAAAACCGTCAGGCCCCACTTGCGCTGGATGAAGTGCGCGAGGGCTGCGATAAGGCCGATCAGTACGAATGGATTGAACCAGGTCAGCGCGAAAGTGAACCCGTGGATCATCATTTCCAGTGTCGAGGCTATTGCGTCGAAGTAATCGGCGCCGTTGGCCGTCAACCAATCGACAAATGCGGCGATGTACTCGCCCAGAGGGATTTTATGGTCAGTCAGCATGATTTCGGGTGTCCGCTTGCGGAAGGTGAAGAGGGCAGCAGGCGGGTCAGCCCCGCCTGCTGTCGGCTTACTGGGTCAACTTGGCTTTGGCGGCCTCCAGGCCTGGCTTGCCATCGACGGTGGTCACGCCTGCGAGCCAGGTGTCGAGTACTTGAGGGTTTTTCTTGATCCACGCCTTGGCGGCGGCATCAGGCTTCATTTTGTCGTCCAGCACGTTACCCATCAGGGTGCTTTCCATGTTCAGCGTGAAGGACAGATTCTTGAGCAGCTGACCTACGTTGCTGCACTCCTGACTGTAGCCTTTGCGGGTGTTGGTGTAGATCGTCGCCTGGCCATAGTTGGGGCCGAAGAAGTCATCGCCGCCAGTCAGATATTTCATCTTGAAACGGGTGTTCATCGGGTGCGGTTCCCAACCGAGGAACACCACATCGTTTTTGCGTTTCACGGCGCGGTCGACCTGCGACAGCATTGCGGCTTCACTGGATTCCACGACCTTGAAACCTGCGTCTTTGAGGCCGAAGGCGTTCTTGTCGATCATGCTCTGGATCAGGCGATTGCCGTCATTGCCAGGCTCGATGCCGTAGATCTTGCCGCCCAGTTCCTTCTTGAATTTGGTGATGTCGGCGAAGTCATGCAGACCTTTGTCGTAAAGCGCTTCCGGCACCGCGAGGGTGTACTTGGCGTTCTCCAGATTGGCACGCACGGTTTCGACGGTCCCTGCTTCGCGATAGGGCTTGATGTCGTTTTCCATGGTCGGCATCCAGTTGCCGAGGAACACGTCCATGTTCTTGCCGTCGGCCAGCGACTTGTAGGTCACCGGTACGGAAATCATGGTGGTTTTGGTCTTGTAACCCAGTGACTCGAGTACGGCGCTGGTTACCGCAGTGGTGACGGTAATGTCAGTCCAGCCGACATCGGAGAAGTTGACCGTATGACAGGCCTCTGGCTCGGCTGCCTGGGCTAGCACCGGCATACAGAGCGTAGCGGCCAACAGCAACGATTTGGAACCTTTCATGGGGTGGACTCCTGTGAGTTTCTTTTAGTCATCAGCAGGTGAACGCTGACGCGGCTTATGGGTTGGCGAGGCTTTTCGCGAAGCTCCATCACTGCGCCGGGCGATCGAGTCGGAACCGATCATGTAACAGGGAAAATCAAACGCCTACAGGGGGCGTCGTATCCAGTGCAGGAGGCGTCGTATCCAGTGCGCGCAAGGTCGCTTACAGATTCGTTGCATCGTACGCACGCCCGGTTGCAGTGTCGGAACTGCGAAAAAACGGCCAGTACGTTACACAGTCGCTGCGCAGGTCGGCAGCGGTCGGTTGGCAGGTCGGTGCCTGCGCGAACGCGGTGTTTTGGAGGGGAGTAACGCCGACAAGTTCATTATCGGGTCGGATCCGGCAGTGGTCACGCCATGTCAGGTGTCATTTTTGGTGGCTGCGCGCTTTTCGATCACGCGCCCTGCAGGCCGCCACTTTTTAGCGCGAGCGTCTACCCTGCGCAGCGTTTCCTCGAGGTGTGCCTTGAGTAGCACTCGGCGTGACAAGACCCTTTGGTCGTTTCCGTCAAGTGCTACCGAACTGCTCATCGAGCTGCGCGATCCGCGGCCTCGCTGTCGCAAACAGGTAAGTGGGTCGCAGCCGGTTAGACGCTTCGCGACGTCGCTTTCGGGTGTTCTTGAATGAGCGATCAAATTCCGGCATGGGATTTGCGATGTCATCACAGCGCCTTCAGTGACGAGGGCTACAACAAGAGCCTGTACTGGGGCCAACCGTATGCCATATGAGAGGAGATAGTGTGATGACATCGTTCAATCAAGGGACTCAACCCCAGAATCGCGCGCCACAGTCCATCGGCTTTCTGCTGCTGGATAACTTCACCCTGATCTCCCTCGCATCGGCGGTAGAACCCCTTCGCATGGCCAACCAGCTGTCGGGCCGCGAGTTGTATCGCTGGACCACGCTGAGTGTCGACGGCGGCCAGGTCTGGGCCAGCGATGGTCTGCAGATCACGCCGGATGCGGCGATGCACAAGGCTCCTTTGCTCGATACTGTCATCGTCTGCGGCGGTGTCGGTATTCAACGCTCCGTCACGCGTGAACATGTCAGCTGGCTACAGGGCCAGGCGCGTCAGTCGCGTCGTCTGGGCGCCGTGTGCACCGGCAGTTGGGCGCTGGCGTGTGCGGGTTTGCTGGATGGTTTCGAGTGCAGCGTGCATTGGGAATGTCTGGCCTCGATGCAGGAAGCCTTTCCGCGCGTGTCGATGAGCACCCGGCTGTTTACGCTGGACCGCAATCGTTTCACCAGCTCGGGCGGCACCGCACCGCTGGACATGATGCTGCACCTGATCAGTCGTGATCATGGGCGCGAGTTGTCGGCAGCCATTTCCGAGATGTTCGTCTACGAGCGCATTCGCAACGAACAGGACCATCAACGCGTGCCGCTTAAGCACATGCTGGGCACCAATCAGCCGAAGCTGCAGGAAATCGTGGCGCTGATGGAAGCCAATCTTGAAGAGCCGATCGATCTTGACGAACTGGCTGTGTATGTCGCCGTTTCGCGCAGGCAGCTGGAGCGGTTGTTCCAGAAATACCTGCACTGTTCGCCTTCGCGCTACTACCTGAAACTGCGCCTGATTCGCGCCCGACAGCTGCTCAAGCAGACACCGATGTCGATCATCGAAGTGGCATCGGTGTGCGGCTTCGTGTCGACACCGCACTTCTCCAAATGCTACCGCGAATACTTCGGCATCCCGCCACGTGACGAGCGCGTAGGGTCCAACACCGCACAGCAGGTCGCGATGATGCCAATCCCGCAGGCCCTGGTGCTCGCCCCGTTGTCCGGGCCGATGTCGGCACTGAGTCAGGCGCGTAATGAGTCGACGTTTGCGAGTGTGAGGCTTTAAAAAAGTCCGGTTTGCAAATGCCCACGACGAGAAAGCATCTCTCACAGGCTGTAAAACATTCGCTCTGCTCATCGCCCTACAGACGCTAAGGTTCAAAGTTGAACCGATTCTGGAGGGCGATGGAATGCCTGATTGCGCAACGACACGACACCTGCGCAAAGGCAGATACTCGGCAGTCGGTGAGATTTACATGGTCACTTCAGTGACGAAGGGCCGTGTACCTGTGTTCGCCGAAATGCAGCTGGGACGGCTGCTCGTACGAGAAATGAAGCGTTGCGAAGAGCAGGGGCTGGTCAAGTCTATGGCATGGGTAGTCATGCCTGACCATCTCCACTGGCTTTTTGAACTCAAGGCCGGTGATTTGCCCAGCTTGATGAAACAATTAAAGGCTCGAAGCTCGATTGCAGTTGGAAAACGGTGTGTCCGTCCTCACGCTTTGTGGCAATCCGGGTACCACGACAGAGCAATCCGCGACGAAAAGGATATTGCGCCGATAGCCCGTTATATCGTGGCCAATCCTTTACGTGCGGGCTTGGTTAAAAAGCTTGGGGATTACCCGCTGTGGGATGCTATCTGGGTTTGAGGCACGGGCAGCTTTCGCGAACAAGTTCGCTCCTACGGCCTGCGGCCAGAAGCTGGGGATCACGGTTTGCTTCTGCCGCAGGGCGTGAGCGTTTTTCGCGAACAAGTTCGCTCCTGCGGCCAGAAGCTGAGGGCTCACGGTCTGCTTCTGCCCGAAGGGCGTAGGAGCGAACTTGTTCGCGAAGACTGGCTTTCACACAACATAGCTTCCGGAAATAAAACGCCCGTTTTCAAGCATCAAAGCGCGAAGCGCGCCACCATGCCATTGAGGTCGATTGCCAGGCGTGACAGCTCGGTGCTGGCTGCGCTGGTCTGGTTGGCGCCGTTGGTGGATTGTGCCGACAGGTCGCGGATGTTGACCAGGTTGCGGTCCACTTCGCGGGCGACCTGTGCCTGTTCTTCGGCGGCGCTGGCGATGACCATGTTACGTTCGTTGATCTCTTCGACCGCGCTGTTGATGGTGTTCAGTGCCTGGCCCGCGCCCTTGGCGATGTTCAGGGTCGATTCGGCGCGTTCAGTGCTGTTGCGCATCGAGCTGACGGCCTGTTCCGTGCCGGTCTGAATGCTGCTGATCATGCGTTCGATTTCGCTGGTCGATTGCTGGGTGCGGTGTGCCAGGGCACGCACTTCGTCGGCGACGACGGCAAAACCACGTCCAGCTTCACCGGCACGTGCGGCTTCGATGGCGGCATTCAATGCCAGCAGGTTGGTCTGGTCGGCCAGGCCGCGAATCACGTCGAGCACCTTGCCGATGTCACGCGACTCATTGGCCAGGCTGATGATCAGCTCGGCAGTGCCTTGCACGTCGCCACTCATGCGCTCGATGGCGCTGACGGTTTCCTGAACCAGGTCGCGGCCATCGCCTGCAGAGGTCGCCGCGCTGCGCGAGGCTTGCGAGGTGCTGGTGGCGTTGCGCGCCACTTCTTCCACGGCGCTGGTCATCTGGTTGACCGCAGTGGCAGCCTGTTCTATTTCATCGTTCTGCTGCACCAGCCCGCGTGCGCTTTCGTCAGTGACGGCGTTCAGTTCCTCGGCTGCCGAGGCCAGTTGCGTGGCCGAGCCGGAAATACCCTGCAAGGTATCGCGCAGCTTGTCCTGCATGGTTTTCATGGCCAGCAGCAGACGACCGGCTTCATCGCTGCCGTCGATACTGATCGGCTTGGTCAGGTTGCCTTGCGCAATGGTCTCTGCGGCAAGCAGTGCGGTGGCGATCGGTGTGGTAATGCTCTTGATCAGCATCCAGGCAAACACGATCGTCAGCAGTGTGGCGGCGATCAGCAGTCCGATCACCATGTTGAATGCCGAGTCATACTCGATGGAGGCCTGTTCTTTGACCGCATTCAACTGCGCCGTATTGATATCCACCAGCTTGCGCAGCACAACGTTCATCTGGTCGGAGTTGTTGACCATTTCGTTGTTGAGCAAGCCTTGTAATTCGTCGATGTTGTTAGCGCGGGTCAGCGTCTTCAGACGCTCTTCAAGCTGGCGATACTGGCCCAGCAGCTGCACGTACTGGCTATAGAGGTCGCGCTCGTCGGGGCCACTGATCAGCTTCTCGTAAACGGCCTGAGCGTCAGTGATCTGCTTGTTGCGCATCGCCATGAGTTCGATGGTTTTCTGCTGGGTTTCCGGATCGCGGTTGACCAGCAATCGGTAGGACAGCACCCGCAGACGAATACTGACTTCAGCGAAGCGATCGAGGCTCTTGATGCTGGGCACATTGCTGTCGGCCAGCACCTCGGTGGCGCTGCGGATCTTGCTCATCTGTGACAGTGCAAAGACGCCCAGAATCAGCATGAGGGTGCCGATCATGGCAAATCCAAGAAACGCTCGGGGCGCGATATTCATATTTCGCAGGGACATAGAAAGCTTCCAGGGTCATTGACGCGTTCCATGCGATTTAGAGACGGGGATAAAGCCGTGAGTGGGGTGCCTATCGGACGTGCGACTAAAGTCTTGAGCCGATAGGCACATATTGTGTGTGCCTTAATCGTGACGATTTCTTCATTTCTCTCCCGGATCAGACGCAAGCCCTTGAAAAGAGGGGGCGGAGACTTTTTCCGCGATGGCAGTCTGCCCATTGCCTGCGCGCATTTGTCGCAGTTTCAGACGGTCTGACGAACAGCAGGAACCGGATACCGAATAAGGAGTCACAAGCCCCCTACGCGTCTACGTTATCGATGTGTCGATGTGATGACGGAGCGGTGAGCGCTGGTATGCGCAACGACTTTTCTTTATCGTACGCGCCCGTTGAAATTTGCTCGAGAAATCAAAATGTTGGAAGCCTCCCTTAGCCAATTGGAACAACTTGTCGGCGATCTGGTGCAGCAGAACCAGGCCCTTCAGGAAACAAATGCACAGCTCGGTGCCGAGCTGGCAAAAGCCAAGGACGAGAACGAGAACTTGCAACTGAGTCTGATGGAGCAGGAAGAGAAGCATGGCAGCACTGCCGCGCGCATCCAGGCACTGGTTGATCGCGCGACCAGCGCAAGTGCTGTCGGCGCATGAACGTCGATGGCAGCGGTGTAACCGTTCTCACCATTCTGGGCAATGAGTACTCGGTCAAGGCGCCGGCTGGCGAAGACCTGACGCTCATGAAGGCCGCTGCGATGCTCAATGCATCGCTGGCCGACACCAAGCGCAAATACCCGACGTTGATCGGTGACCGTCTGCTGGTCCTTGCTGCGCTGAACCTTTGTTCGCAGCAGATCGAGCTTGAGCAACTGCACAAGGTCGAGCTCAAGCGCTACCGGGAGCAGGTCGAAGCGACGGTGGATGTGATCGCCAAGACCATCGCCCCGAACTGAACGTGATGCGCTGACGCAGTCGCAGTCAGAACGAATGCGACTGTCTGCGCCTGCGCCATTGCCCGAGTGCTTCCTCCAGCCGCAAGGGGCTGTCGATCTGCTGACGACGGGCGTGGCTGAACAGAATCAGCGCCAGTTCTGCGGTGACCAGTGCATCGGCGCTGGCATGATGACGCTCTTCGGCATGCAGACCAAAGAAACGGGTCCAGTCATCCAGCCCGGCATGACGCAGGTTGGCGTGTTCGCACAGCATCGGGGCTATTTCGGCGACGTCGAAAAACGCATGCTGCAAGCGATAGCCCAGGCTTTCCTTCAAGGCGCGTGACAGCATGTGCTGATCGAATGGCGCATGAAAGCCGAGAATCGGGCTGTCACCGACGAACTCCATGAAGTCCAGCAAGGCTTCGACCGGCTCACTGCCAGCGGCAATCGCGCTAGGCGCCAGCCCATGAATCAGGACGGCCGGACTGATCTTGTGGTCGACGCGCAATAGCGTGCGCTCGAACTGCTGGCCCAGATCGATGGCGCCGTCTTCAATCACTACCGCACCAATGGACAGCACCTGATCACGGTTCATATTCAGGCCGCTGGTTTCCAGGTCGAGCACGACCCAGCGCTGTTCACGCAGGGACCTGTCGCTGAGGTTCGCGCACACCGGCAGCCGCTCCAGGCGATCCAGTTGATGCGCGTGCAAGGGTGTCTTTTTCGGCCGTGGTTTGAGCCATTCGAACAGGTTCATAGTTGATAACGCAGGGTCAGGCTGGTTTGCAATCGCTGCGCCTGGCGAAACGATTCGCGCAGAATGCGCCGGTCCAGATGGTTGAGTGTGTCCGGGTCGATGCGGTTGGAATACGCCAGATTCTGGCGGCTCTGCAGTTGGTGCTGCTGCATGCGAGTCTGCTGAATGAAGTGATAAGCCTCTTCATACGCGGCACCGTCAAGCGGGTCGATGACTTCGCGCTCGACCAGCTGGCGCAAGCGTTCCTGCGTGTTGCTCACGCCGATACCGTTGGCCAGCGCCAGCAGGCGCGCACCGTCGACGAAGGGCGTCAGGCCTTCGAGCTTGAGGTCCAGCGTGTCCTTTTCACTGCCTTTGCGGGCCAGTACGAAATCCTTGAAGCGACCCACTGGCGGACGCTGGCGCAATGCGTTGTCAGCCATCATGCGCTGGAAAAGCCGGTTATCTGCGACCTGATCGAGAATGCTGCGGCGTAGCTGCTCGCCGCTGCTTTCATCACCCCAGACCACGCGCAGATCGAAATAGATACTCGAGGCCAGCAGGTTCTCCGGCGTCGCCTCGCGAATAAACGTCGAGAAGCGCTGCGACCATTCGAGTCGGGACAGGCACAGTTCGGGGTTGCCGGCCATGATGTTGCCCTTGCACAGGGTAAAACCGCACTGCGCGAGGTTCTGATTGATGCGTTCGGCAATCGGCAGCAGTACGTTGCGAATCTGCTCTGCCTCGGCTGCATCACGCGCTTCGAACAGAATGCCGTTGTCCTGATCGGTATGCAGCGTCTGCTCGCGACGGCCTTCGCTGCCAAAGCACAGCCAGCTGAAGGCAATGCCAGGGTCGCCTTTCTCTGCAAGCGTCAGCTCGATCACCCGGCATACGGTGTGGTCGTTGAGCAGGGTGATGATCTGGGTTATCTGGGTTGAAGACGCGCCGTGGGCGAGCATGCGATCGACCAACTGGACGATATCGCCCCGCAAGCCGGCGAGCGCTTCAATACGTGGCGCGTTGCGGATGGTCCGCGCAAGGTGCACCAGGTCGACCCGTTGCAGGGAAAACAGATCCCGCTCCGACACCACGCCGCACAATCGCCCGTCGCGGACCAGGCACACGTGGGCTATGTGCCGACCGGTCATGGCGATGGCGGCGTCGAAGGCACTGGCGTCCGGGCTCAGGTGGAAAGGCGACAGGCTCATGGTGTGCCTGACCGGCGCGCTGAAGTCGGCATTCACATCGGCAACCGCCTCACGCAGGTCGCGCAGGGTAAAGATCCCCAGCGGCGACTGGCGCTCGTCGACAATCACGATGCTGCCTACTTGCTGCTCGTGCATCAGCCGCACGGCGTCGCGCATGGGCGTTTCCGGGCTGCACATCACCGGATGGCGCATGGCAAGTTCACCCAGCCGGGTGTTCAAAGAGTACTGCGTGCCGAGGGTTTCGACAGCGCGCTGCTGGACCTGTTGATTGACTTGGTCCAGCAAGCTGCTGACACCGCGCAGGGCAAAGTCGCGAAAGGTTGTGGAAAGCGCGAACAGCTTGATGAACGCCTGCTTGTTCAGCTGTAGGCAGAAGGTGTCCTCGGCAGCCAGATGCTCGGTGCGCGTGGCGCGCTCGCCGAGCAGGGCGGCGAGCGGAAAACACTCGCCTGTGGTTATTTCAAATGTCGTTTCCGTACCGCCTTTGGCAGAATGCGGACGCTCGCCGACGATGCGACCCTGCTTGACGATGTAAAAGTGCTCCACCGGCCCGTCGCCAGGCTTGATGATGCTTTCACCTGCAGCGTAGAAGCGCAGCTGACACTGCTCGACCAGATACGCCAGATGAGCGTTTTCCATCTGATTGAACGGCGGGAATTTTTGCAGAAACTGCATGGTGCCGTGTATGTTCTGCAGCACGGCTGTCTTGCCTGCCTGGGTGAAAGCATCTGCCTTGCTCATGGCCTGTTCCGCGTTCTTGTTATTGGTGCTCATGGTCGGCCGCTTGCAGCCAGGTGCCCATTGGACGTAAGTCTTACCTTTAACCCGTGACACCGCCGTGTTGCTTGCGGCATAACTGATTTGACGAGCGCAATGGATTGCGAGCGAAGACTGGCCAGGATGCCGACGAAATGCATCGCAGATTGACCCGTATCTGCTGTCGGATTAGTTCAGGGAATGATGAGACTGCAATGATTGACCACGATATTCTGAGCGACGATGAGCGCGATGCCCTCCATGAGGTCATGCTCACGCCCGACCGCAGCGCCCCGCAACGGGTCCTGATCGTCGATGACGACAGCGACGCGCGCGAACTGCTGGCCGAAATTCTGAGCCTCAATGACATCAGCTGCATGACCGCGCCCGGTGGCGATACTGCGCTGCAGATGATCCACTCGCGTCAGTCCATCGGACTGCTGATCACCGACCTGCGGATGGCTCCTTTTGACGGGCTGGATCTGATTCGCAAGGTTCGTGAGTCGGACCGCGCCGAACTGCCGATCATCATTGTTTCCGGCGACGCGAACGTGCGCGATGCCATCGATGCCATGCACCTGAACGTGGTGGACTTCCTTCTCAAACCGCTCAATACCAGGCAGTTGGTGAAGCTGGTCAAGCGGGAGTTGGGGATAAGTTGAGCCGTTGCAGGTTCTGGCCCGGCGAGGACCAGAACCTGCAAGGAAGGTGTGCGACGCGTTACAGGCCGTTGATGGCCTTGAACTCCCGACGGCGACGATGCAGTACCGGCTCGGTATAGCCATTAGGCTGTCGCGTGCCTTCGATCACCAGTTCGACCGCCGCCTGGAAGGCGATGTTGTTGTCGAAGTCGGGTGCCAGCGGGTGATACAGCGGGTCGTTGGCGTTCTGGCGATCCACCACCGGGGCCATGCGCTTGAGGCTTTCCAGAACCTGAGCTTCGCTGACGACACCATGACGCAGCCAGTTGGCCATATGCTGGCTGGAGATGCGCAGCGTGGCGCGGTCTTCCATCAGGCCGATGTCGTTGATGTCCGGTACTTTCGAACACCCCACGCCCTGATCGATCCAGCGCACGACATAACCAAGAATGCCTTGTGCGTTGTTGTCCAGTTCGTTCTGGATTTCTTCCGGGGTCCAGTCAGTGTTCGGTGCCAGCGGAATGGTCAGAATGTCATCCACCGAGGCTTGCTCGCGTTGCGCCAGTTCGGCCTGCCGGGCGAACACGTCGACCTTGTGATAATGCAGGGCGTGCAGCGCAGCGGCCGTAGGTGAGGGGACCCAGGCGGTGTTGGCGCCAGCCAGTGGATGAGCGATTTTCTGCTCCAGCATCGCCGCCATCAGGTCCGGCATGGCCCACATGCCTTTGCCGATCTGTGCGCGACCTTGCAGGCCGCATTTCAGGCCGATGTCGACATTGGAGTTCTCGTAGGCAGCGATCCACTTCTCGGCTTTCATCTGGGCCTTGCGCACCACCGGACCCGCTTCCATGGAGGTATGGATTTCGTCACCGGTGCGGTCGAGGAAACCGGTGTTGATGAACACCACGCGCTCGCTGGCGGCCTGAATGCAGGCTTTGAGGTTGACCGTAGTGCGGCGCTCCTCGTCCATGATCCCGACCTTCAAGGTGTTACGCGGCAAGCCCAGCACCTGCTCTATACGCTCGAACAGTTCGTTGGTGAATGCCGCTTCCTCCGGGCCGTGCATCTTCGGTTTGACGATGTACATCGAGCCGCTGCGGCTGTTGCTGCGCGAGGTGTTGCCGTTGAGGTTGTGGATGGCGGCGAGGCTGGTCAGCAGCCCATCGAGAATGCCTTCCGGCACTTCGTTGCCGTGTTTGTCGAGAATCGCATCGATGGTCATCAAGTGGCCCACGTTGCGAATGAACAACAGCGAGCGACCGTGCAGCGTGACTTCGCCGCCCTCTGGCGTGGTGTAGACGCGGTCCGGGTTCATGGTGCGGTTGAAGGTTTCTCCGCCCTTGGACACCGACTCGGCAAGATCGCCCTTCATCAGGCCCAGCCAGTTGCGGTAGACAACCACTTTGTCGTCGGCATCCACAGCGGCGATGGAGTCTTCGCAGTCCATGATGGTGGTCAGTGCAGCTTCCATGAGGATGTCTTTCACGCCCGCCGGATCGGTCTGACCGACCGGGCTGGCGGCGTCGATCTGCAGTTCGAAGTGCAGACCGTTGTGCTTGAGCAGCAAGGCAAACGGCGCCAGGGCATCGCCTTGAAAACCCACAAGTTGGGCGTCATCGTGCAGGCCGGTATTGCTGCCACCCTTGAGACTGACGACCAGTTTGCCGTCGATCAGCTTATAAGCCGTCGAGTCGGCATGTGAACCTGCTGACAGGGGCGCTGCCTGATCGAGAAAGGCGCGAGCGAACGCGATCACCTTGTCGCCACGCACCTTGTTGTAGCCTTTACCCTTTTCCGCGCCACCTGCTTCGCTGATGGCGTCGGTGCCGTAGAGCGCGTCATACAGCGAACCCCAGCGGGCGTTTGACGCATTGAGCGCAAACCGGGCGTTCATCACCGGCACGACCAGTTGTGGACCCGCCATGGTGGCAATTTCTTCATCGACGTTTTGCGTGGTGATCTGGAAGTCCGCTGCTTCTGGCAGCAGGTAGCCAATCTCTTGAAGGAAGGCTTTGTAGGCCGAGGCGTCGTGAGCCTGCCCTGCATGCGACTGGTGCCAGGCGTCGATTTTCGCCTGTAACTCATCACGTTTGGCGAGCAGTGCCTTGTTCTTCGGCGCAAGGTCATGGATCAGTTTGTCTGCACCGGCCCAGAACGCAGTGGCGTCGACGCCGGTTCCGGGGGTGGCTTCGTTCTGCACGAAGTCGAACAGGACTCTGGCGACTTGCAGGTCACCGACTTGAACGTACTCAGTCATTGCACTTGCCTCACTCTGCTCAGCAGGGTCGAGCACACTCGGGGAGCGCTCTGTTATTGATCCGGGTGTCATGTAGTGCGCGATTCGGGATACTACATGAGCCGTCGTCGCGTGAAAACGTCGCTGAATATGTCACTAAACGACTGGATATTCATATCGGGTCACGATGATTATTCAGCGTGTTCCCAAAAGCATTCAGGATTGTTCCATAAAGCGTGGCAAACGGTACACGATTTACCGTGAGCGAGCTGCCCCCAGGGCATGCCTATACTGGTATGACCGACGCTGTCTCCAAACCATCTGTGCAGAAAGAGGAATTGACCGTGGATCATCTCGTCGTAACGCTGGTTGCCCCCGATAAACCGGGCCAGGTCGAACGCATCGCGCGGTGCATTGCCGAGCATGGGGGCAACTGGCTGGAAAGCCGCATGTCGCGTATGGCCGGGCAATTTGCCGGGATCCTCAAGGTAGGTGTCGAGGCCGAAAAGTATGACGACCTGATCAAGGCGCTGAACGGCCTGTCAGCCCATGGCATCCGCATGTTGCTGGCCGAGAGCGTGGTCGAGACGTCCGATACCACCCGCCTGATCAGCATGGAACTGGTCGGCAACGACCGCCCCGGCATCGTGCGCGACATCACCCGCCTGCTGGCCGGGCAGGGCGTCAACGTCGAACACCTGATCACCGACGTGTCCCCCGCGCCCATGAGCAGCGAACTGCTGTTCCAGGCCAAAGCAGTGCTGGGCGTCCCTCAGGACTTGTCACTGGATGACCTGCAGATGGCGCTTGAGACCCTGGCGGATGATTTGATGGTGGAGTTGGTGCTGGGAGCCAAGGAGTAAGCCCGACGACTGGTTTTATTCAGTTGTGGACTGCTTCTCGCTCTGGTACCAGCCTGACTTCTACACGTTGCCCCAGCGCTCTTGCTGCGCTGGCCAGCGTCGCAAGAGTCATTCCTGGATCGTTTTGATCCAGAGCCCTGTCCACTGCCGTCCGGCTTGTGTGCATACGCTCGGCAAGGGCCTTCTTGGTCACTTTTTGCTGTTTCATGACTTCGGCGATCTGCCAAGAGATGACTCTCTTCAGAGCTGCGGCAGAAACCTCCTCGGCAAAACCTTGCTCGGCAAGGAAGTCATCGAAGTCGGAGCCAATGTGCTCGTTCATTACCTTTTCCTCTTCAGTGCTGCCTTGCGCTGTCTGGCAGTTTCCAGATCGGACGCGGGAGTTTTTTCACTTTTTTTGATGAAGCCATGAAGCAAAACCATTGTGCGGGCTTCGACGGTAAACAGTACTCGTGCAATCTTTTCCTTCAAATCAATTCTGACTTCCCAAAGGTCTGGCTCCATTTTACGGACCACAGGCATACCTATTGGCCATCCGAACTGGACCGTCTTGATGTCAGTGCCGACTGCCTTACGATCATCGCGTGGCAGATCGATCAGCCATTCACGTACAGGTTCATTGCCTGTTTCGGTCCGGAAAAACTTGACGGTCAAAGTGGGTGGGAGATTACTCATATCTGGAGTGTACCAAAAAATGTGCATAATTCAATGCTTGGAAAGGTATCCGGGTTATCCAAGTTAATCGTGCACCTGCCTGTGGATAACCTGGGGGAATAGCCTTGCGCGCCACACCCGCCGTGGCCTGGCGCGTATTGATCAAAAATTCAACAGTTTCAAGGGCTTGTGCACAGATAAGGTCAGTCTGCCTGTGGATAACCTTTGGAGAACCTCTTGCAGCCCACGTGCTGCGCGGTCTGCGAGGTGTTGACTGTTTTTTGATCAGTGACGGCTGCGGGATTTCAGCCAGATATCCACACTGTAGATGGCCAGCCCCGTCCAGATGAAGGCGAAGGTGATGATGGTGCTGGTGGTCAGGTGTTCGCCATACAGCAGCACGGCCAACAGCAGTACCAGCGTGGGCGCGATGTATTGCAGGAAGCCCAGGGTGGTGAAAGGCAGATGGCGTGCGGCGGCGTTGAAGCACACCAGCGGTACCAGCGTGACCGGGCCGGCAGCGGCGAGCCAGATCGCTTGAGTCGTGGTCCAGAATTCTGGCTGGGCGCTCACGGCCGTCGGGTTGAGCGTCAGCCAGATCAGCGCCAGCGGCACAAGCATCCAGGTTTCCACCACCAGGCCGGGGAGGGCGGCGACCGGGGCTTTTTTACGGATCAGCCCGTAGAACGCGAAGGTCAGCGCCAGCGCCAGTGACACCCACGGCAGGCTGCCAACGTGCCAGACATGCTGGGCAACACCAATGGCGGCGAAGGCGACCGCCAGCATTTGCAGGCGTCTGAGGCGCTCGCCCAGCAGCAACATGGCGAGCAGCACATTGACCAATGGGTTGATGTAATAGCCCAGGCTGGCCTCAAGCATGCGTCCGTTGTTCACCGCCCAGACATAGACGATCCAGTTCGCAGCGATCAGCGTACCGCTCAATGCCAGCACCGCCAGGCGTTGCGGATTGTTGCGCAGGTCGCGCCACCAGCCGGGATGCTTCCAGAACATCAGCACAATCGAGCCGAACAGCGCCGACCAGAGCGCGCGATGGATGATGATCTCGATGGCCGGAACCGCGGCGATGGCTTTGAAGTAGATGGGGAACAGGCCCCAGATGATGTAAGCACTCAGGCCCAGAATGTATCCACGGCGTGGATTGGCAGCTTGCATGGAGCGTCGTCCCTTTAATACAGAAAATTCCGGTTTTATTATGGGGTGATGCGGTGGATGGTTTTGATTGTACTGACGCTGGAGCGCTCGATGTTATACACAGGTTCGACTGATTCTCGACATTTGTGCCGCGCCGCTTGCTCAGGATCGGACGCAGAGCGTCGCACGATAGTTGAGATTATCGTTCCTCACGCTCCAGCGTGGGAATGCCTTGGGTGACGCTCCGCGTCACAGATTTGCGCCGCACCGGACATTCAGGATCGGACGCGGAGCGTCCAGAACTGCATGCGACGCGGAGCGCCGCACGATAATCTGGGACTCATCAGGTCAAAATAGTTTCAACGGCTCTTCATTCAGTGCGGCCATCTGCTCGCGCAGGGCCAGGATATGGTCGCCCCAGTAACGCTCCGTGCCGAACCACGGAAAGCTGTGCGGGAAGGCCGGGTCATCCCAGCGACGGGCCAGCCAGGCGCTGTAGTGCATCAGGCGCAGGGCCCGCAGCGGTTCGATCAGGGCCAGTTCGCGAGGGTCGAAATCATGGAATTCGTTGTAGCCGTCCATCAGTTCCGATAGCTGACCCAGACGTTCCTGGCGGTCGCCGGCCAGCATCATCCAGATATCCTGGACGGCAGGGCCAAGGCGGCAATCGTCCAGATCGACGATGTGGAACATCTCGTCGCGGCACATCATGTTGCCGGGGTGGCAGTCGCCATGCATGCGGATGTTGGTGTGCGGTGTGGCTGCGTAAACGTCTTCGACACGTTTGAGCAGGTCGCGGGCCACCGACTCGTAAGCCGGCAGCAGGCTGCGCGGAATGCAGTCGTTTTCCAACAGGAAATTGACCGAGTCATGACCAAAGTTCTTCACGCCCAGGGCTTCACGGTGCGCGAACGGTTTGGTCGAGCCGACGGCATGCAGGCGCCCCAGCAACTGGCCCAGGCGATACAGCTGATCAAGGTTGCCCGGCTCTGGCGCTCGTCCACCGCGACGCGGGAACAGCGTGAAACGAAAACCGGCGTGCTCGAACAGGGTTGCGCCGTTGTGCACCATGGGTGCGACCACCGGCACTTCGACCTCGACCAGTTCAGCGGTGAAGCTGTGCTCTTCAAGGATGGCTTCGTTGCTCCAGCGCTGTGGGCGATAGAACTTGGCGATCAGCGGTTGGCCGTCTTCGATACCGACCTGATACACGCGGTTTTCGTAACTGTTGAGCGCCAGGATGCGGGCATCGCTGAGAAAACCGATGCTTTCGACAGCATCCAGAACCAGATCGGGAGTAAGTGTTGCAAACGGGTGAGCCATGACTACTCCTGCGCGCAGCAGGTTGCCGCGTCGGAACGCTGATGGTAACGCAGACCGGTCCCGCTTCGCCAAACCCCGTCCGTTTAATCTGCCTTGGTTCTCTTTTGTCATCAAAAAGTCATGAGTCGTTAGCGAGATAGCCATGTTCGGCGCCTAGAGTCGCCGTCAATGAGATCGATCTCAAGCGAGTGACAATGACTGATCTGAAAGAGGTAGCGCATCTGGCCGGGGTTTCCCGAGCCACGGCGGCACGTGCCTTCGCAAGCCCCGACGTCGTGCGCTTGGAGACCCGCGAGCGGGTATTCGCCGCGGCCCGCGCCTTGGGTTTTCGTCCCAACCGGCTGGGCCGCCAGTTGCGTCTGCAAACCACCAATCTGATTGGCGTGGTGGTGCCCAACCTGCTCAACCCGGTGTTTGCCGAGCAGTTTCAGGCCATGGAGCGGGCGGCTCGGGCGCGGGGTTATAACCTGCTGCTGGCAACCACAGACTACACCGCAGAGCGTGAAAGCGCCGTGGTTGAGGAATTGTTACGTCAACGGGTCGACGGGCTGGTGCTGACGGTGACCGACGCCGAGCACAACCGAGTGCTGCAAGACCTGATCAGTGAAGACACCCCGTTCGTGCTGGCCTATCACCAGACCGACAATCCGGATTACAGCTCGGTGTCTGTGGATAACCGCGCGGGGATGGCGCTGGCTACTCGATACCTGATCGATGCAGGCCATCAGCGAGTCGCCATGGTCGCAGGCCCGGCCATGCAGTCCGACCGCGCCCGACTGCGTTATGAAGGTTATCGCGACGCCATGGCCGAGTGCGGGCTTGAAGCTCGCCCGGTGATTGAAATGCCTGCTCATACAAGCGCCGATTTCGCTGCACTCGAACCGCTGCTACGTGGGCCGGACGCGCCCAGCGCGCTGGTCTGTTCCAACGATCTGCTGGCCATCAGCCTGATTGCCGAATTGCGCCGCAACGGCTGGGGCGTTCCCGAGCGCCTGTCGGTGATCGGCTTCGACGGCATCGCCCTCGGCACGCAGATGCACCCGACCTTGTGCAGCGTGGTTCAGCCCATCGCCGAGCTGGCGCACATCGTCATCGACCAATTACTGGCACGGATTGCTGGCGCAGTACCTGTTTCTCATTGTCTGCCGTGCCACATCCGGCCCGGCGAAAGCACCCAGCCCTACCAGGAGATGCTTCATGCTCAGCCTCAGTAAAACCCTCGCGGCACTGCTGTTATGCGGTGCGGCCAGCCTCGCCCAGGCCGCCGAAACCGCCATCTGCTACAACTGCCCGCCCGAATGGGCCGACTGGGGAACGCAGCTCAAGGCGATTGCCGACAGCACCGGTGTGCAGGTGCCGCTGGATAACAAGAACTCCGGCCAGGCGCTGGCGCAGATCGTTGCCGAGCAAGCCGCACCAGTCGCTGACGTGGTCTATTACGGCGTGACATTCGGCTTGCAGGCGCAGAAGGCCGGCGTGGTCGACACCTACAAACCCAAGCACTGGGACGAGATTCCGGCAGGTCTGAAGGACCCCGAAGGGCACTGGTTCGCCATTCACTCCGGGACCCTCGGCATCATGGTCAACGTCGACGCACTGGGCGGTCTGCCGGTGCCGCAAAGCTGGGCGGACCTGCTCAAGCCCGAGTACAAGGGCATGGTCGGCTACCTCGACCCGTCCAGCGCGTTCGTCGGTTACGTGTCCGCCGTGGCGATCAACCAAGCCATGGGCGGCACGCTGGACAACTTCGGTCCGGCCATCGACTACTTCCAGAAACTGGCGAAAAACTCGCCCATCGTGCCCAAGCAAACCGCCTATGCACGCGTGCTGTCCGGCGAGCTGCCGATTCTGGTCGACTATGACTTCAACGCCTATCGCGCTCGCTACAAGGACAAGGCCAACGTCGCCTTCGTGATTCCCAAGGAAGGCACCATCGGCGTTCCGTACGTGATGAGCCTGGTGGCCAAGGCGCCGCATCGTGCCAACGCCGAGAAGGTGCTGGACTTCGTATTGTCCGACGAAGGGCAGGCGCTGTGGGCCAAGGCCTATCTGCGTCCAGTGCGCTCGAAAATGCCTGCCGAAGTGGCTGCACAGTTCCTGCCGGACAGCGATTACGCCCGCGCCGGTGTGGTGGACTACCAGCACATGGCCGCGGTTCAGGAAGCTTTCGCTGCCCGTTATCTGCGTGAGGTGAAGTAATGTCGGCCTCGCCGGAACAAGCGCTGCCTCTGCGCAAGGGCGGATTTTTCAGGCTGCGGCTGCGCCCGACCGCTGCGGTGGCGCTGGCCCCGGCGATGGCCGTATTGCTGGCATTCTGGCTGCTGCCGCTGACCCACCTGATCATGCTCGGTACGCAAGGATCTGATGGCAATGGCAGCGGTTACTGGCAGGTCCTGAGCAGTGCTCAGTACCTCGGCAGTCTGCTGCAAACCTGCCTGCTGGCGCTGGTGGTAACGCTCGCGGCGTTGCTGGTCGGCGGCATCAGCGGTGTGTTTCTGGCCCGCAACCACTTTTTCGGACGCTCTGCGCTGGTGGCCTTGCTGACCTTCCCGCTGGCGTTTCCCGGTGTGGTGGTCGGCTTTCTGGTGATTCTGCTGGCCGGTCGACAGGGCATCTTCGCCGCGCTCGGGCTGCACCTGGCGGGCGAGCGCTGGGTGTTCGCCTATTCGCTGACCGGGCTGTTCATCGGCTATCTGTATTTCTCGATTCCGCGCGTGATTCTGACAGTCATGGCCGCTTGCGAAAGCCTGGACCGCAGCCTTGAAGAAGCCGCGCATTCGCTGGGTGCCGGTCATTGGCGGGTGGTGTGCGATGTGATCGTTCCGGGGCTGGCACCCGCGCTGGTGTCCTGCGGCGCGATCTGCTTCGCCACGTCGATGGGCGCCTTCGGCACGGCCTTTACCCTGGGCACGCGCCTGAACGTCACGCCGGTAGCGATCTACAACGTGTTCACCAATTATGCCAACTTCACGGTGGCCGCTGCGCTGTCAGTCATCCTCGGGCTGGTGACGTGGGCAGTGCTGTTGCTGGCGCGTCGTATGGTCGGTAAATCGGGAGTTGTCCTGTGAAACGTTCAACGTTGTTCGTGGCGCAACTGGCGTTCACCCTGTTGGTCTGTGCGTTCATGCTGGTGCCTGTGGTGCTGTCGCTGCTGGCCGGCCTGACGCGCAATTATTTTCTCGGTCTGTCGAGCGGTCTGACCTTCGACTGGCTGGTACAGGTCTGGCAGGCCTATTCACCCACCGTCTGGCTGTCGTTGCAACTGGCCGTGGCCTGCGCAATCTGCGTGTGCCTGGTAGGGGTTCCGGCTGCGTATGCACTGGTGCGCATGAACAATCGCTTCAGCCGGGCCTTCGAGGAATTGATGGTCTTGCCCGTCGCCATGCCCGGTCTGGCCAGCGCCCTCGCGTTACTCCTGACCTACGGCCAGTTCGGCGGCTTTCGCAGCAGCTGGTTGTTCATTCTGGTCGGCCACGTGTTGTTCACCCTGCCGTTCCTGGTGCGTCCGGTCATGGCGGTGATGCAGCGTCAGCAACTGCCGGTGCTTGAAGAGGCTGCCGCCAGTCTGGGCGCCGGGCCGATCAAGCGTTTCTTCAGTGTGGTCGTGCCTAATTGCCGGGCCGGGATTCTCGCTGGCGTGCTGATGGTTGTGACCCTGTCGCTGGGCGAATTCAACCTGACCTGGATGCTGCACACGCCGATGACCAAAACCCTGCCGGTCGGTCTGGCCGATAGTTACGCCTCGGCGCGACTGGAAGTCGCCAGTGCCTACACCCTTCTTTTTCTGTTGCTGATTGTGCCGCTGCTGATTGCGTTGCAGGCCATCAGCGCGCGTCTTGCCCGTGGAGAGAGCCGATGAGCGGAACCACCATTCGCCTGAAAGGCTGCCGCAAGGCATTTGCCGACGGCACCGTTGCTGTAAAGGATCTGCACCTGACCATCGAGCCCGGCGAAACGCTGGCGATTCTCGGTCCGTCCGGTTGCGGCAAGACCACCACCTTGCGGCTGATTGCCGGGCTTGAACGTCCGGACGTCGGGCAGGTGTTGTTCGATGATCAGGACGTGACACGTCTGCCCATCGAGCGGCGCGACGTGGGCATGGTGTTTCAGAACTACGCGTTGTTTCCCAACCTCGATGTGGCCGGCAATATCGTTTACGGCCTGAAGATTCGTGGTCTTTCGGCTGCCGAGCGCAACAAGCGTTGCGATGAGTTGCTGGAACTGGTCGGTTTGACCGGCCACGGCAATCGCCGCGTCAACGAGCTGTCTGGCGGGCAGCGCCAACGGGTCGCTCTGGCCCGTGCGCTGGCGCCGCGTCCTAGGGTGCTGTTGCTCGACGAACCGCTGGCGGCACTGGACGCGCAGTTGCGCGAGCGCTTGCGCAGTGAGCTGGACCAGTTGCTGCGTGGGCTGGGCATCACCTCGGTGTTCGTCACCCACGATCAGGGCGAGGCAATGGCCCTGGGCGACCGGATTCTGGTCATGGAAAAAGGCTGCGTCTCGCAATTGGCGACGCCGAGGGAAATCTATCAACAACCTGCCAATGCCTTCGTCGCCGGGTTTGTCGGCAATCTGAATGCGTTCAGCGTGGTCGAGCGCACCCCGTCAGGCCTCAAGGTGAGCGGTGGCGAGCTGCCGTGGCACGGGGCTGACGTACCGGGCACGGTCTACTGCCGCCCCGAGCACCTGCGTTTGATGTCTGGAAACGGCCATCTTCATGGGCGTCTGGTCGGGCAGTTTTTTCAGGGCGCGCAAAGTCGCTTGCTGGTCGATGTCGGTGGCCCGCAGCCGCTGCTGGTGGACAGCACCGACAACGTGATTTACGCCGCCAACGCAGTCATTGCCTTGAGTGTCGACCCGCAAGTGCTGTTTACCCTGCATTCGTGAACTCGTTTTTCGTAGAGAGATTATTTTGAATCGTTCGTTTCTCATTGCTCAGATCAGTGACCTGCACCTCAAAGCCGACGGCCGCCTGACTTATGGCCTGGTCGACACTCTGAGTGCGTTGCGCCGCGCTGTCGCGCACATCAATGCCAGCAAGCAGCGCCCCGACATCGTGGTGATCAGCGGTGACCTGGTGGACTTCGGTCGCGAAGACGAATACGCCGTACTCAAGCCAGAGCTGGAACGTCTGCAGATGCCGTTTTATCTGGTGCCCGGCAATCATGACGATCGGCACAACCTGCTGGCTGCGTTTGCCGAGCAGGTGTACCTGCCGTTGTCGGCCAGCGGACCTCTGGACTGGGTGGTGGAGAAATACCCGGTGCGCCTGATCGGCATGGACACGACCATTCCCGGCGAGCATGGCGGGCAACTGGATTACTGTCAGCTGGACTGGTTGCACGCGCAGCTGTCCCGTCGTCCTTACGTGCCGACCGTGATCGTCATGCACCATCCGCCGTTCATTACCGGCATAGGGCACATGGACCGCGAACCCTTCGGCAACGCGTCGGCGCTGGAGCGCGTGATCGCCCAGCATCCGCAAGTGGAGCGTTTGCTGTGCGGACATTTGCATCGACCGATGCAACGACGTTTCGGAGGCAGCCTGGCAAGCATCTGCCCGGGCACCTCACATCAGATTGTCCTCGACCTCGACGAAGCCGCGCCTGCGCATTTCAATCTGGAACCGGCAGGCTACGTGCTGCACCGCTGGCATTCGGAGCAGGGGTTTGTCAGCCATAACGCCGTGTTCGGCGACTATGAAGGGCCGTACCCGTTCTACGATGTGAACGGGTTGATTGATTAAGTGATTACTCATCGCTCCCACGCTCTGCGCCCGGCGTGATACTCGAGTCTTGATGAGCCCGGAAAGCGGGGCTCGACGCGCAGTATCAGGCGGAGTAAAGATCCTTGTGGGAGTGAGCTTGCTCACGAAGACGGTGTTTCAGTCGATGCATTTTCGACGATCATACAGCCCTCTTCGCGAACAAGTTCGCTCCCACGGCCTCCGGCCAGAATCAATAGCAGACCTTTATATAACGATGAGCGATCTGCGTCCTCTTCCTGATTGCCGATCAGGCGCCGATAACGCCGCCATCCTCCCGGGTGATGACCATCACCGATGAGCGCGGTTTGCCGTTGGGCAAATGCTCGGGGAAGGTAGAGCCGCCGTTCTCACCAGGATGCTGGATGCCGATAAACATCGTCCGGTAGTCAGGCGCAAAGCTGATACCGGTGATTTCGCAACCGACCGGGCCGACCAGAAAACGGCGGATCTCGCCGCTGGCAGGGTCGGCGCAGAGCATCTGGTTGTTGCCCATGCCAGCGAAGTCGCCCTTGTTGCTGGAGTCGCCGTCAGTCTGAATCCACAGCCGACCCGAACGATCAAAACTCAGGCCGTCCGGGCTGTTGAACATATTCTGCGCGTTGATGTTGCTCGACCCGGCCTGTGGCGTGCCGGCGTGCACAGTCGGGTTGCCCGCGACCACAAACAGGTCCCACTCGAACGCCATCGCCGACGCATTGTTGCCGCCTTCGCGCCAGCGCAGGATCTGCCCGTACTGGTTCTTGGCGCGTGGATTCGGCCCGCCGACAGGTTGACCTTCTTCGCCGCGCTTGCTGTTGTTGGTCAGCGTGCAATACACCTGGCCATCCTTGGGGCTGACCACGATCCATTCCGGGCGGTCCATGCGCGTGGCCTTGACCACACTGGCGGCCAGGCGCGCATGAATCAACACTTCAGCCTGATTATTGAAACCGGCAGCGGCATCGAGGCCGTTCTTGCCGTGTTTCAGTTCGATCCACTGGCCATTGCCCTTTGGATGATCCGGGTTGCCGTTGCCAGCGTCGAATTGCGCCACGTACAAGGTGCCGTGGTCCAGCAGGTCGCGATTGGCTTTCGGGTTCTTGCGATCGATCCGGTCGCGGCTGATGAACTTGTAGATGAACTCGCCACGCTCGTCGTCGCCCATGTACACCACGGCGCGCCCGTCCCTGGTTTGCGTGAAGGCGGCGTTTTCGTGCTTGAAACGCCCGAGCGCCGTGCGCTTGACCGGCGTCGATTCAGGGTCGAACGGATCGATCTCGACCACCCAGCCATGACGATTGACCTCGTTGGGGTTTTTCGCCACGTCGAAGCGCGGGTCGTGCGGGTGCCAGTTGATCTCTTTGCTGGCAGCCACGACGCCGTAGCGCTTCATGCCCGCATCGAATGTCTGCTCCGCGTTGCTGCTGCCGAAGCAATCGGTGAAGTTCTCTTCACAGGTCAGGTACGTGCCCCACGGCGTCTGGCCGCTGGAGCAGTTCTGGAAAGTCCCCAGAACGCGGGTGCCGGTCTTGTCGGCGTCAGTCTTGAGCCAGTCGTGACCGGCCGCCGGGCCACTCAGCCTGATCGGCGTATTGCCATGCACGCGACGGTTGTAACGCGAGTCCTGCACGAACTGCCATTTGCCGTTTTTCTGCTGTACCTCGATCACTGACACGCCTTCTGCGGCGAGTGCCTTGCGTACTTCTTCGGCCGATTGCGGCTCCTTGCCATGCTCGAAGAGGTAGCGGTAGTTGGTGTATTCGTTGTTGATCGCCAGCAAAGCACGGTCTTTGCGACCCCGCATCGGGAACAGACACATGCCGTCGTTGTTGTCGCCGAACTGCACCTCCTGAGCCTGGGCGGTACCCTTGCCACTCGGGTCGAACGCCGGACCGCCCGCGCGCAGAGGCTGGCCCCAACTGATCAGTACCGAGGATCTGTAACCTGCCGGCAGGCTGATGCTGTCGGCGGTGGCAGCAGGAATGCTCTGGAAGCCGAGCAATCTGCCAGACGCCGCGCTGACACTGTCCGCCAGGACGGTGCGGCTGAGCAGGTTGCCGCCGAGGAACATCGCCGCGCCGCACAATGCGCCCGCGCTGATGAAACCGCGGCGGGTGAGGCCGACCTTGTCGGCGCCGACCAGGTTTTCCAGGTCAGTGGTCTGGTTTTCTTCTAATAGTTTCATCATCACGGCTCCCTCGAATATGGCAGCCACCTTAGTGCGCGCATATGACGAAATTGTGTCGTGGTGATGACCTGCCAGCGCTTACAACGGTATACCCAGCAGTACCAGTGAAGCTGCAAATCTTGCCTGCACCGTGGCGCCGGTTTTCAACTGCTGTGCATGCAGGTGCTCAGGTGTCGCCAAGGCGCACAGCGTCTGGCCTCCGGGGAGTGTGATGCGTACTTCGCTTGGGCCATCTTCAGCGTCCGTCACGCTGTCGATTCGGCCGATCAGGCAATTGTTTCCAGTTGTTTCTTCGCTGTTGTCTGCGTGCAGTTCCAGCCAGCCGGCCTTGATCAGTGCAACCACCTCCGTGCCGTTCTCCAGCTCCAGACGCAGGGTGCTGTCATGGGTGACCTGCGCTTCGATAAACACCTCGTCAGCCAATTGCAGGCGAACCTGATCGTTGTGCCCCTGACGGGTGATGCTGACGATCCGCCCCAGCAACTGGTTACGTGCGCTGGTGCGCAGGGTCAGGCGATTGAGCAAGTCCAGATCGCTGCTGTCTTCGGCAGCTTCAAGCACCTGGGCCTGCAATGCCTGGACGCGCTGATAGAGACGCAGCACTCGCTGGCCCTCGACCGACAACTTCGCGCCGCCACCGCCGCGCCCGCCGACACTGCGCTCTACCAGCGGTTTTTGCGCCAGATTGTTCAGCTCGTCGATCGCGTCCCAGGCCGCCTTGTAACTCAGCCCTGCGCTTTTCGCAGCACGGGTGATCGAGCCCTGCTCGGCAATATGCTGCAGCAGCGCAATGCGTTGCGGGCGGCGGACCATGTGTTGCGTCAGCAAGGTGGGTAGGGACATGGTCATCCAGAGCGGTCGAGTGGGAGAGGGCAGTATGATCGCTCACGTGCATGACGTCGAAAACCGGACGCGGAGCGTGTGCCGTATGACTATCGTGCCAATGCTCCGCGTTGGCATGCCTTTCGTGACGCTCTGCGTCACAATGCTGCGCCGCACCGCACGCTCAAGATCGGACGCGGAGCGTCCAGGGCTGCGCTACCACGCGGAGCGTGGGAGCCATGAGAGCATCAGGCCGCAGCGCCCGGTCAATCCCCCGGCTTTGGCGTTCGTGCCAGGCAATACACGTCGACCCGCCGCGCACCGGCGTTGCTCAATAGACGTGCAATGACGTCGGCTGTCGAGCCCGTGGTGAGCACGTCATCGACCAGCGCCAGATGCCTGCCTTGTACCCAATCGGGATCAGTCAGAGTGAAGGCGCCGCGCAGGTTGCGTTTGCGGGCTTTGGCGTCCAGGCCCTGTTGTGCGGTTGTTTCCCGGCTGCGCAATACGTGCTCTTCGTCGACGGGGAGTTGCAGCTGTTTACCCAGCCAGCCGGCCAGCATTGCCGCCTGGTTGTAGCCGCGCTGGCGTAAGCGTTTGATGGCCAGCGGCACCGGAATGAGGCAGTCGGGACGTGGCAGGTCTTCCTCGAAACGGTGCTGCAGATAGTGCGCGCACAGTTCCGCCAGCAGTCGTCCCATGGGCCATTTACCGTTATGTTTAAAGCGGGTGATCAAACCGTCGACCGGGAAATCGTACAGCCAGGGCGCGATGACCTGAGTAAAGCCAGGCGGTTGTTTGCAGCATTGCGCGCAGCTCATGCCTGAACGGGGTAACGGTAGCGCACAGCACACACAAGCGTTGCCCAGCCACGGCAGCTCTGCTTCGCACGGCACGCAGATAGGCGTGGGCACCTCACTGCGTTCATCACATAACAAACACGATTGTTTGTTTTTTAACCAGATGTAAACCTCGTGCGGGTAGCTGGGTTGACAGCGCATGGCTCTTCCTTAAATATGCCCGACATCCGTGTAGCGCCTGGGGTCTTTCCCGCCCTCGCGCATTGCCCAGAAACACCAAGGAGCCGCCCGATGAGCGCCAGCACCACCGCCACTTTGCGTCACGACTGGACTTTAGCCGAGGTCAGGGCGCTGTTCGTACAGCCATTCAATGACCTGCTGTTTCAGGCGCAAACGGTGCACCGCGCTCATTTCGACGCCAACCGCGTGCAAGTCTCCACGCTGCTGTCGATCAAGACCGGCGCCTGCCCGGAAGACTGCAAGTACTGTCCGCAGTCCGGCCACTACAACACCGGTCTTGAGAAAGAAAAACTGCTGGAAGTGCAGAAGGTGCTTGAAGAGGCCGCGCGTGCCAAGGCCATTGGTTCGACCCGCTTCTGCATGGGCGCAGCCTGGAAGCATCCTTCCGCCAAGGACATGCCTTACGTGCTGGAGATGGTCAAAGGCGTGAAAGCCATGGGCATGGAAACCTGCATGACCCTGGGCCGCCTCGATCAGGAACAGACCGAAGCGCTGGCCACCGCGGGCCTGGACTACTACAACCATAACCTCGACACCTCGCCGGAGTTCTACGGCAGCATCATCACCACCCGTACCTACGCCGAGCGCCTGCAAACCCTGGCGTACGTGCGCGATGCGGGGATGAAGATCTGCTCCGGTGGCATTCTGGGCATGGGCGAGTCCCTCGATGACCGCGCAGGTCTGCTGATTCAACTGGCCAACCTGCCAGAGCACCCGGAGTCGGTGCCGATCAACATGTTGGTCAAGGTCGCCGGCACGCCGCTGGAAAACGCCGAAGATGTCGACCCATTCGATTTCATTCGCATGCTCGCCGTGGCACGGATTCTCATGCCGAAATCCCACGTGCGCCTGTCCGCCGGTCGCGAAGCAATGAACGAGCAAATGCAGGCACTGGCGTTTTTCGCCGGGGCCAACTCGATTTTCTACGGCGACAAGCTGCTGACCACTGCCAACCCGCAAGCCGACAAGGACATGCTGCTGTTCTCGCGTCTGGGCATCAAGCCCGAAGCGGGCGAAGGGCATGCCGACGAAGTGCACCAGGCCGCTATCGAACAGGCGCTGGTCGAACAGCAAAGCAGCTCGATGTTCTACGACGCCGCCTCTGCCTGATTCGTTGAGCGGGCCGGATTGTTCCGGCCCGTTTTGAATTGTCATTTTCCGGACCGGGGCCTGCATGTCTTTCGATCTCCGCACGCGCCTCGATGCCCGTCGCGCCGCCCACCTCTATCGTCAGCGTCCGCTGCTGCAAAGTCCGCAAGGGCCGCAGGTCATCGTCGACGGCCAGCCTTTGCTGGCGTTCTGCAACAACGATTACATGGGGCTGGCCAATCATCCCGAGGTGATCGCTGCCTGGCAGGCGGGTGCCGAGCGCTGGGGCGTGGGCGGCGGGGCTTCGCATCTGGTGATCGGCCACAGCGCGCCACACCACGAACTGGAAGAAGCGCTGGCCGAGCTGACTGGTCGTCCGCGTGCACTGTTGTTCTCCAATGGCTACATGGCCAACCTCGGCGCGGTGACGGCGTTGGTCGGGCAGGGCGATACGGTGCTGGAAGACCGTCTCAACCACGCTTCGTTGCTGGATGCCGGTCTGCTCAGTGGCGCACGGTTTTCGCGCTATCTGCACAACGATGTGAGCAGCCTGGAAGCCCGCCTGGAAAAATCCGTGGGCGATACCCTTGTGGTCACCGACGGGGTGTTCAGCATGGACGGCGACATCGCCGATCTGCCCGCGCTGGCCCGGGCGACCAGGGCCAAAGGGGCCTGGCTGATGGTGGATGATGCCCACGGCTTCGGCCCTTTGGGTGCCAACGGCGCCGGTATCGTCGAGCATTTTGGCCTGAGCATGGATGACGTGCCGGTGCTGGTCGGCACCCTGGGCAAGTCGTTCGGCACTTCCGGGGCGTTCGTGGCCGGCAGTGAAGAACTGATCGAAACCCTGATCCAGTTCGCCCGGCCTTACATTTACACCACCAGCCAGCCGCCCGCACTGGCCTGCGCCACCTTGAAAAGCCTGCAACTGCTGCGTACCGAGCATTGGCGCCGCGAACATCTGACGCGACTGATTCAGCAGTTTCGGCGCGGTGCCGAGCAGATCGGGCTGCAACTGATGGACAGCTTTACCCCGATCCAGCCGATCATGATCGGTGATGCCAGTCGGGCCTTGCGCCTCTCGCAATTGCTCCGTGAGCGCGGCCTGCTAGTCACCGCCATTCGCCCGCCCACCGTGCCTGCTGGCAGCGCGCGACTTCGTGTGACGTTGTCTGCCGCGCACAGCGAAGCCGACGTGCAGCTATTATTGAACACTCTGGAGCAGTGCTACCCGCTGCTGGATGCCAGCCACTCCTCGGAGCCTGTTCATGCGTGATCGTCTGATTCTGTTGCCAGGCTGGGGCCTTGGCGTTTCGCCGCTGGAGCCGCTTGCCGCTGCGTTGCGCGGGCTGGATGAGCACCTGCGGGTTGAAGTCGAGCCATTGCCGGATATCGACAGCTGCGATTTGCCAGACTGGCTCGACGAGCTGGACACCAACCTGCCCGACGACGCCTGGCTGGGCGGCTGGTCGTTGGGTGGCATGCTCGCGGCTGAACTGGCAGCGCGTCGCGGCGACCGTTGCTGCGGGTTGCTGACGCTGGCCAGCAACGCCTGCTTCGTCACCCAAGGGGCGTGGCCGAATGCGATGCCCGCGCAGGATTTCGAGGCGTTTCTGGCTGGCTGTGCCGATGATCCGGACCTGACCCTCAAGCGCTTCAGCCTGTTATGCACGCAAGGCGCAGAGGACCCGCGCGGTCTGGCGCGGCTGCTCAAGGCCGGCGCACCGCACCTGTCGAAAACGGCGTTGATCGACGGCCTGAAAATACTCCGGCAACTCGACACCCGCAGCGCGCTGCAAACCTATCGTGGCCCGCAACTGCACCTGTTCGCCGGGCTGGATGCCTTCGTGCCCGCCGAGGCCGCAGGTGATCTGCTGGCCTTGTTGCCGGATGTCGAAGTGGGCCTGATCGAGCAGGCCAGTCATGCCTTCCTGCTGGAAAACCCTCATGGGGTGGCGGCCGCGATCCACGCCTTTCTGCACGAGCTGGACGATGACTGATCTTTCAATCCCCAAACCACCTTCTGTTTTGCCTGACAAACGTCAGGTCGCCGCGTCGTTTTCCCGCGCGGCAGGCAGTTATGACAGCGTTGCCGAACTGCAGCGCAACGTCGGTAATGAGCTGCTCATGCGTTTGCCTGCGCAATGCAAGCCGTACCGCTGGCTGGATCTGGGCAGCGGCACCGGCTATTTCAGCCGGGCGCTGGCGCAGACGTTCACTGGCAGCGAAGGTATTGCACTGGATATCGCCGAAGGCATGTTGCGTCATGCCCGACCCTTGGGTGGCGCACAGCACTTCATTGCGGGTGACGCCGAGCACCTGCCGCTGCGTGACCAGAGCTGCGGGCTGATTTTCTCCAGCCTCGCGGTGCAGTGGTGCGCCGATTTCGCCTCCGTGCTCAGTGAAGCTCAGCGCGTATTGCAGCCAGGCGGCGTATTCGCCTTTGCCAGCCTGTGTGTCGGTACGTTGTACGAGCTGCGCGACAGTTGGCAGGCTGTGGACGGCCGGGTGCATGTGAACCGTTTTCGTCATGAGGACGACTATCGCCAGCTGTGCGCGGCGAGCGGCTTGCAAGTACGCAGCCTAGATGTTTGCCCGCAGGTTCTGCATTACCCGGATGTGCGCAGCCTGACGCACGAGTTGAAGGCGCTCGGTGCGCACAATCTCAACCCCGGACGGCCCAATGGCCTGACCGGGCGCGAGCGGATCATGGGCATGGTTAAGGCCTATGAAGGCTTCCGCCAGGACGCCGGGCTGCCCGCTACCTATCAAGTGCTGTACGCGGTGCTTGAAAAAAACTGATGGACTGACAGGAAAGACTGCTGAGATGACTGCCGCCTACTTCATCACCGGAACCGATACCGACGCTGGCAAGACCACGGTGGCTGCCGGTTTGCTGCATGCCGCCCGCTCGTCCGGCCTGAGCACGGCCGCCGGCAAGCCCGTTGCGTCCGGTTGTTTTGTCACGCCACACGGGCTGCGCAACCCGGATGCCCTGGCGTTGCTGGCCGAGTGTTCTGTCGAGCTGGATTACGCTGAAGTCAATCCGCTGGCCTTCGAGCCGGCCATCGCTCCGCACCTGGCAGCACGCGAAGCCGGCGTCGCGCTGACGGTCGACTCGGTGCTGCAACCCATGCGGCATATGCTCGCCAGACAGGCCGACTTCACCCTGATCGAAGGGGCGGGCGGTTGGCGCGTGCCGCTGTCCGGACAGAGCACGCTGTCCGATCTGGCCATTGCTCTGGATCTGCCGGTGATTCTGGTGGTGGGCGTGCGCCTGGGCTGTATCAATCATGCGGTGCTGACTGCTGAAGCCATTGCCCGTGACGGTTTACGCCTGGCAGGCTGGGTGGCCAACATCGTGGATGCCGACACCTCGCGGCTTGAAGAAAACCTCGCCACGCTGCTGGAGCGTCTGCCTGCACCTTGTCTTGGGCAGGTGCCGCGCTTGAACGAGGCAAGTGCCGAAAATGTGGCGCAGTATCTGGATTTAAAGGTATTGAGCTGACAGCGCCGCTATGTCGCTGACCGGTAAGACAGTTTCGGATTTTCAAGAGTCAGTCTATCGTGCGGCCTAGTGCCATTAGTCTGTTTGTCGAGTATTTCCGGGCAAATGCTGCTTCAATGGGCGTGTTCGTTTTTTGAACTGAGGATCGGCTTATGCAAATCACCATGAACAACACCCTCTACCCAGGCCTTAGCGCAATGCAGGTCGGGCAAAGTCGTGTGGATCAGGCGGCCACCCAGATTGCCAGCTCTAATATCGAAGTGTCGGGCAGAAGCCAGTCTTCTGACTTTCAGCTCGAGAACCTGCGCTCTGTTGATCGCAGCCAGCGTTCCGACTTGCCGTCCAACATCGTCGAACTCGAGGCTGGAAAGGATCAGTTTGCAGCCGGACTGGCTGCGCAGAAAGCCAGCAATGAAATGCTCGGCACGCTGATCGATACCTACGCCTGATTTTCGCGTCAATTCCCGCCGTGCCATCCGCGCACGGCGTTGCTTCCTGAATTTCTCCGCATCATTGTCCTGTATCTCACCTGCACCCGGTTTCGCCCTCCACTAGACTTTTGCTTACGCTTCTCTCGCCCCCGCACGACGTACGCCTGCGTGGCTTATGCATGGGCCGTGGACGAATGGTGCGTGCTTCGCTATTGACAAGGTTTGGGCGTAAACGTATGTTTCAAACACCTGTTTGACCGCGAGGCATACGAGATTGTCTGGCGCTTGAGGGTATCTCTCCAGCGACCGCCCGGTCATTCGTTCCAGGATTCATCAGCAGAGGTTATCGCTATGCCTGACTACAAGGCCCCCTTGCGTGATATTCGTTTTGTTCGTGATGAACTGCTCGGCTATGAAGCGCACTATCAGAGTCTGCCAGCCTGTCATGACGCCACTCCGGACATGGTCGACGCCATTCTGGAAGAGGGTGCCAAGTTCTGTGAGCAGGTGCTGGCTCCACTGAACCGCGTGGGCGATACCGAGGGTTGCACCTGGAGCGAGTCGGGCGTGAAGACGCCGACCGGCTTCAAACAGGCTTACAAACAGTTTGTCGAAGGCGGCTGGCCGAGTCTGGCACATGACGTCGCGCACGGCGGTCAGGGTCTGCCCGAGTCGCTGGGCCTGGCGGTCAGCGAGATGGTCGGTGAAGCCAACTGGTCGTGGGGCATGTACCCGGGCCTGTCGCACGGTGCGATGAACACGATCTCCGAGCACGGCACGCCCGAGCAGCAGGACGCGTACCTGACCAAGCTGGTATCCGGCGAATGGACTGGCACCATGTGCCTGACCGAGTCGCATTGCGGCACCGACCTGGGCATGCTGCGTACCCGCGCAGAGCCTCAGGCTGACGGGACCTATAAGGTTACCGGCACCAAGATCTTCATTTCTGCTGGCGAACACGACATGGCCGATAACATCGTCCACATCGTGCTGGCCCGCCTGCCGGACGCACCGGCTGGCACCAAAGGCATTTCGCTGTTCATCGTGCCCAAGTTCCTCTCGGCTGCCGATGGCGGCATCGGTGAGCGTAACGCGGTGAATTGTGGCTCCATCGAGCACAAGATGGGCATTCACGGCAATGCCACCTGTGTGATGAACTTCGACGGCGCTACCGGCTACCTGATCGGCCCGGCCAACAAGGGCCTGAACTGCATGTTCACGTTCATGAACACCGCGCGTCTGGGCACGGCACTGCAAGGTCTGGCGCACGCCGAAGTCGCCTTTCAGGGTGGTCTGCAATATGCCCGTGACCGTCTGCAAATGCGTTCGCTGACCGGTCCCAAGGCACCGGAAAAAGCCGCTGACCCGATCATCGTTCACCCTGATGTGCGTCGCATGCTGCTGACCATGAAAGCGTTCGCCGAAGGCACGCGTGCCATGGTGTACTTCACGGCCAAACAGGTCGACATCGTCAAGTACAGCGAAGACCCGGAGCAAAAGAAAGCCGCTGACGCATTGCTGGCGTTCATGACCCCGATTGCCAAGGCGTTCATGACGGAGGTGGGCTTCGAAGCTGCCAACCACGGCGTGCAGGTTTACGGCGGCCACGGCTTCATTGCCGAGTGGGGCATGGAGCAGAACGTTCGCGACAGCCGGATTTCGATGCTGTACGAAGGCACCACCGGTATTCAGGCGCTCGACCTGCTGGGCCGCAAGGTGCTGATGACCCAAGGCGAAGCGCTCAAGGGCTTCACCAAGATCGTGCACAAGTTCTGCCAGAGCAACGAAGGCAACGAAGTTGTGCAGGAGTTTGTGACGCCACTGGCTGCGCTGAACAAGGAGTGGGGCGACCTGACCCTGAAAGTGGGCATGGCGGCGATGAAGGATCGCGAAGAAGTGGGTGCTGCATCGGTGGATTACATCATGTTTTCCGGCTATGCCTGCCTGGCGTATTTCTGGGCCGACATGGCGCGTGTTGCGGCCGAGAAGCTGGCGGCTGGTGCGTCGGACGAGGCGTTCTATCGCGCGAAGATCCAGACCGCGCGTTTCTACTTCCAGCGCATCCTGCCTCGTACTCGTACCCACGTGGCGGCCATTCTGTCGGGTGCTGCCAACCTGATGGACATGAAAGAAGAAGATTTCGGCCTGGCTTACTAAGCTTCGCTGGCGTCATGAAAACCGCCTGATCGCTGATCAGGCGGTTTTTTTATGGGTGCGTTTTAGCGCATGGCTGTATTCGAATTCCCGGCGAGACCTGAGAAGGCGCTCAGGCCCCGCGCATGGTCACGATGTTCTCCAGGACACCTCTCGTTCCTCACGCTCCGCGTGGCAATGCCGTTCGTGATGCTCTGCGTCATACAGCGGTTCTGCGATGTCAGTGATGTTTGTTTCTGGCTTGAGCCTCCTTTTCGCCCCTCGGCGACCTACTTTGATGGGGCCAAAGTGACCAAAGCCCCTGGCTCCGTTTCCGGCCCGACTTCGTCGGGTTCCTTCGCCCTGTCACTTAGGTCGCAATTTGCGTCGTCAGTAACATCGCGATAAAAAAGCGCTTTTATGTGCAGTGATGACAGGCAAAGCATGACGTTGCGCTGCAGCACGACGCGGAGCGTTACCCAACGCATGGGCGCTAGACGCCCGCAATAAACATTTCCCACTTCCTGCCGTTACAGAAATTAAGAATTAAGTTGTTTGTTGATCCTGCCGATGCATTGTTTGCTGGGGAGGGGCACAATGCCATCAGTCCAGCCAGTCATCCAGATGCCGGGTAGGAGATAACCCCTTTTGTTGCGTCCATCAGATGCACGCTTGAGTCATTTTCTGCCTTCACTGGGTTTGCTGGTGGCGGGGCTCGCGGCTGCGTACGTAAAAGACCTGAACGTCTTCTTCACTTCGTTGTTCAATGTGCTTCCGACCCTGGTTCTGCTGTTGGGCGGGGCGTACTGCTTTGTTTATCGACGTCAGCGCGAGCTGTTTCTGATGCTCACGGTGTATATCGCCTACTACCTGCTAGACACTCAGACCGATTACTACCGTGACCATGGCAAGGTCCGCGAAGATGCGGCGGTGATCTTTCACTTGGTCTGCCTGCTGCTGCCGGTGCTGTTCGGGTTGTATGCGGCATGGGAGGAACGAACCCATCTGTTCCAGGACATGGTCGCGCGGCTCGCGGTGCTTGTAGCGCTGGGAGGCGTGGCGGTGGGACTGGAGCAAAGTTATCCGGTCGAGCTGCAAGTCTGGCTGGCGGACATCCGCTGGCCTGCCCTGCATGGCGCATGGATGAGCCTGATTCAGCTTTCTTATGCGATGTTTCTGGTGTCCTTCGCAGTGCTGATCTGGCAATACCTGGAAAAACCGCGACCGCTGCATGCGGCGCAGATTGTCGGCCTGCTGGGTTTGTTCTGGGCATTGCCGAAAACCTTTATCCTGCCGTTCACGCTGAACATCCTCTGCAGTCAGGTGATGCTGATGATTGCCGCTGCGGTCGCTCATGAGGCCTATCAGATGGCCTTCCGTGACGAGCTCACCGGGTTACCTGGGCGTCGGGCGCTCAATGAGCGCATGCAGCGTCTGGGTCGCAACTATGTGCTGGCGATGAGTGACGTGGATCACTTCAAGAAATTCAACGACACCCACGGCCACGATGTGGGCGATCAGGTGCTGCGTCTGGTGGCCAGCAAGCTGTCGAAAATCACCAATGGTGGCGGTAAGGCCTATCGCTATGGGGGTGAGGAGTTCGCCATCGTGTTCGCTGCCAAGAGTATCGATGAGTGCATGCCGCACCTGGAAGCCATCCGCGAGACCATCGCCAGCTACGAGATTCAGCTGCGCAACAAGAACGATCGTCCCCAGGACGATCAGCAAGGCCGGCAGCGTCGCAGTGGCGCGCAGGCTGGCAGCGTGTCGGTGACGGTGAGTATCGGCGTTGCCGAACGCCAGCCGGAGCATCGCACGCCTGAAGAAGTGCTCAAGAGCGCCGACCAGGCGCTGTATGCGGCCAAGGGTGCCGGGCGCAATTGTGTGGTGGCTTACGGGCAGTTGAACCGACGCGGCGCTGTGCGCACAACTGAAGCCGCAACCTGATCAAACCCTGGCACTTCCCGTGACCTGTTATGACTATTCAGTCATGACACGACCCTATGTCTCTGAAATGTTGTTCGGTTAGACTCGTGGAACTCGACTGCTGATCTGCGTCGCTGGATGTATCGATCGGCTTCCCAAAGCATTTCGATCCGTGTTCACGAGGTTTGCCATGGCTGACTATAAAGCGCCACTGCGCGATATGCGCTTCGTCCTCAATGAAGTCTTCGAGGTTTCCAAGCTCTGGGCTCAACTGCCCGAGCTGGCCGAAACCGTCGACGCTGAAACGGTCGAAGCCATTCTCGAAGAAGCCGGTAAAGTGACCAGCAAGACCATTGCGCCGCTGAGCCGCAACGGTGACGAGGAGGGCTGCCACTGGAAGGACACCGTCGTCACCACTCCTGCAGGTTTTCCCGAGGCCTATAAGATCTACGCCGAAGGCGGCTGGGTCGGTGTGGGCGGTAACCCCGAATTTGGCGGCATGGGCATGCCCAAGGTGGTGTCGGCTCAGGTCGAAGAGATGCTCAACTCTGCCAGCCTGGCGTTCGGTCTGTACGCGATGCTCACCTCCGGCGCCTGCGTGTCGATAGACACCCACGCGACCGAAGCGCTCAAGACCAAATTTCTGCCCAATATGTATTCAGGCGTCTGGGCCGGGTCGATGTGCCTGACCGAGGCTCACGCCGGTACGGATCTGGGCATCATTCGCACCCGCGCCGAACCCCAGGCGGACGGCGCTTACCAGATCACCGGCAGCAAGATTTTCATCACTGGTGGCGAACACGACCTGACCGAAAACATCATCCATCTGGTGCTGGCCAAGTTGCCGGATGCACCGCCCGGCCCGAAAGGCATCTCGTTGTTTCTGGTGCCCAAGTTCATGGTCGGTGACGACGGCAGCGTCGGCGAGCGCAACGCCGTCAGTTGTGGCTCGATCGAGCACAAGATGGGCATCCAGGCGTCGGCGACGTGCGTGATGAACTTCGACGCCGCCACCGGTTACCTGATCGGCGAGCCGAACAAGGGTCTGGCGGCGATGTTCACGATGATGAACTACGAGCGCCTCGGCGTGGGTATCCAAGGGCTTGCGTCTGGCGTGCGCTCTTATCAGGCCGCCGTCGAATATGCGCTGGACCGTCTGCAGAGCCGTGCCCCGACCGGTGCGCAGAACAAGGACAAGGCCGCTGACCCGATCATCGTCCACCCCGACGTGCGTCGCATGCTGTTGACCATGAAAGCCTTCAACGAAGGCGGTCGGGCGTTTTCCAGCTACGTCGCTCTGCAACTGGATATTGCCAAGTTCAGCGAAGACGATACCGCGCGCAAACGTGCCGATGATCTGGCCGCGCTGCTGACACCGGTCTCCAAGGCGTTCCTGAGTGACATCGGACTGGAAACCACCGTGCATGGCCAGCAGGTATTTGGCGGCCATGGTTACATCCGCGAGTGGGGCCAGGAACAACTGGTGCGTGACGTGCGTATCACGCAGATCTACGAAGGTACCAACGGCATTCAGGCGCTGGACCTGGTCGGGCGCAAGATCGTCGGTTCGAATGGCGCGCTCTATCAGTTGTTCTCCGATGAAGTCCGCCAGTTCATCAGCGGCTCGGACAACGCGCTCAGCGAGTTCACTCAGCCGCTGAGCAAAGCCTTGAACATGCTCGATGAACTGACCGGCTGGGTGCTGGATCGCTCGCGCAACAACCCCAATGAAATCGGCGCAGCCTCTGTGGAGTACCTGCATCTGTTCGGTTACACGGCGTATGCCTACATGTGGGCCATGATGGCCAAGGCAGCACTGGGTAAAGAGCAGCAGGAGGAGTTCTACGCAAGCAAACTGGGTACCGCACGCTTCTACTTCGCACGTCTGCTGCCGCGTATTCACTCGCTGGATGCCTCGGTGCGCGCCGGCAGCGAGTCGTTGTACCTGTTGAAGGCGTCACAATTCTGACCCGGAAAAGTCTTGTAAGCATTTGCTTACACTACGTGACGCCAATTGGCCTCTTCCCAAGAAAGGGATCCAAAGTTAATCTTTGTTCATGGACGTAGCGCAGGAAGCGCAACAAGACATAACAGGGACACGTAGGGAAGCCTGCCAGGATGGCGGGGTGAAAGGGAAATCAGGGAAACAGTCTGGAAAGCCCCGCTTCGGCGGGGTTTTCTTTGTTTGCGTTTTGACGATTCTGTTTTCTTTCCGCTCGCAGCACACGCTGCTGTGCCCGTGTTGCAATGCTTGTCCTGAGCCCCTCCCGCTAAAGAATAATGGCGCGGTGCCAGAGCCGGTTGAACCCTCACCGCCGGCCAGGGTCGATTAGCTGTATGGCCAATCAGAGCCAATCAATCAGGAGCTTTTCATGGACATCATTCGTATCATTTTCGCCATTCTGCTGCCTCCGGTAGGCGTGTTCATGCAAGTAGGCTTTGCTGGCGCTTTTTGGTTGAATATCCTGCTGACCCTGCTGGGTTACATCCCGGGCATCATCCACGCGATCTACATCATCGTTTCGCGTAAGTAACACCTCGTTGCACTCGCTGATCGTTCCCTGATGCGGGAACGATCACACGGCCTGATCAGGCATTCAGCACATCCCGATAGAAACGCCATTCCTTCTCCAGCGCATCTGCCAGGTTATTTGCCTTGCGGAACCCATGATGCTCGTCCGCATAAAAGTGCGCTTCGGTCTTGATACCGTTGTCCTGCAAGGCCTTGAGCATGGACCGGGTCTGTTCCGGAACCACCACGGCATCCAGTTCGCCCTGAAAGAAAATGACCGGCACGCTGATGCTGTCGGCGTGCAGCAGGGGCGTACGAGCCTGATAGCGCTCTATGTCCTTGTCGGGATCGCCGATCAGCCAGTCCAGATAATCACCCTCGAACTTATGCGTCGCCCTGGCCAGTGCCACCGGGTCGCTGACCCCGTACAGACTGGCACCTGCGCGGAATACGTCGTGGAAGGCCAGCGCGCAGAGCGTGGTGTAGCCACCTGCACTGCCGCCGCGAATAAAAGCCTGTCGTTCGTCAATCAGGCCGCGCTCGGCCAGATGTTTCACGACTGCACAGGCGTCTTCGACATCCGCCACGCCCCAGGTGAGGTGCAGGCCTTGCCGGTACACGCGACCGTAGCCGCTGCTGCCGCGATAATTGAGGTCTGCGACGGCGAAGCCGCGGTGTGTCCAGTACTGAATGCGCGGGTCCAGCACCGGGTAGCAGGCAGAGGTCGGGCCACCATGGATGAACACCACCAGCGGCGGTTTTTCTGCGCCGGTCATGGCCGGATAGAAGTAGCCATAAGCCTCGGCCCCGCCACTGGGGTAACGCAACGTCTTAGGACGGCTGATCTGGTCGGCCGGCAGCGGCGAACCGCCTCCGGCAAGTACGTGAACACTGGCGTCGTGGCGAGAAATGGCCAGTACCGCAGAGGTGCTTATGGCCGAGGCCGCAATGCAATAGACGAACTCTTCGTCAATGGCGAGGCTGCGAAAGCGACTGTAGCCTGCGCTGAAATCCTCGACGCTGCCGTCGGCCTGGCACAGCCCCAGAACACTTGAACCTTCTGCAAACCAGCTCGCCAGGTAACCATCGTTGATCGGCAGCCAGGTGCAGCTGCCCATTTGCCAAGGCGCTGACGCATGATCCGCCGGACGGGCGGGAAGCGGCGCAAACCCGGAAGGCGATTCGCCCCACGGCTGCCAGTAACCTGCACGATCAGTCAGGCAATACAGACGCCCATGGGCATCGAAGCGCGGTTGTTGCAGAGACTCTTGCGCACCGTCACCTGCGATGCACTGCGCAGTGGCCCAACTGCCGTCGTCCTGTTTCGTCGCACACATCAAGCGAGTGCTGGTCCACGGCTGATGCGGGCGCTGCCATTCGATCCAGGCCAGGCGTCTGCCGTCGGCACTGACAATCGGCGATGAGTAGAAATCAGCGCCTTCGGCCAGCAACTGGCGCTTGCCGTCAGCCAGCCCGATAGCCACCAGTCGATGCGTGTTGCGGTCCTCTTCAACGGCCAGAATCTGGCCGCCGCTGAAGAACACGCCGCCGTAGCGCTTGTCGCCCTCGGTCAGCACCACCGGCTCGCTGGCGTCCAGTGCCTGTCGATACAGTTGCTGGTCGCGCTCGTTGACGAAGACTACGGCGTCGTCGGCGAGGCAGAACGAACCACCGCCGTATTCATACACTCGACTGCGTACGCTGAAGCCTTGTGGCGTCAGGCAGCGCTTGCTGTTGGCGTACCAGTGCCAGATGCGACTGGCGCCGTCTTCGGGGCGGTATTCGTTCCAGAACAGGCCCGCCGAGCTGACATCCAGTTCGGCGAAGTCGACGCCAGCAGCGACCGCTTGCGCGGCGCTCAGGCGTTCAGGAGGATTTTGCGATGAGTCGTGAGTTTCGGTCATTGCGAAAGGCCAGCTCTTCAATGGTTTGAGTAGCGGTTTCGGACTCGTCACGAGCCTGAGTGATAATCCCGTGGTGATAGGATTTGCTGCACACCGGGTCGGCATTGGCGGCGTCGCCGGTCAGCATGAAGGCCTGGCAGCGACAGCCGCCGAAGTCCTTTTCCTTCTCGTCACACGAACGGCACGGCTCGGGCATCCAGTCGTAACCGCGAAAGCGATTGAAGCCGAACGAGTCATACCAGATGTGCTGCATGCTGTGATCGCGCACATTGGGGAACTGGATCGGCATCTGCCGCGCCCCGTGGCAGGGCAGCGCCGTGCCATCCGGTGTCACGGTCAGGAAGATATTGCCCCAGCCGTTCATACAGGCTTTGGGACGCTCTTCGTAATAATCAGGAGTGACGAAAATCAGTTTGCATGGATGATTCTCTGCCTCTAGCCGGACGCGGTATTCGTTGGTGACGGCTTCGGCGCGGACCAGTTGATCTTTGGTCGGCAGCAGGCCGAGGCGATTCAGGTGCGCCCAGCCATAGAACTGACAGGTCGCCAGTTCGACGAAGTCCGCTTCCAGCGCGAGACACAGCTCGATGATCTTGTCGATGCGATCAATGTTGTGCCGGTGGGTGACGAAGTTCAGCACCATCGGGTAGCCGTGCTTTTTAACCGCCTTGGCCATCTCCAGCTTCTGCGCGAAGGCTTTTTTCGAGCCGGCGAGCATGTTGTTGACCTGCTCGTCGCTGGCCTGAAAGCTGATCTGGATGTGGTCCAGGCCTGCTTCCTTGAAGGCGATGATCTTCTCTTCGGTGAGGCCGATGCCCGAGGTGATCAGGTTGGTGTAGAAGCCCAGACGCCGCGCCTCGGCGATCAGTTCGGCGAGGTCCTGGCGCACCAGCGGCTCGCCGCCGGAAAAGCCGATCTGCGCCGCACCCATTTCCCGCGCTTCCTGCATGACCTTGAACCACTGCTCGGTGCTCAGCTCCTGGCCCTGTTTGGCAAAATCCAGGGGGTTTGAGCAATACGGGCACTGCAGCGGGCAGCGATAGGTCAGCTCGGCGAGCAGCCACAGTGGCAGGCCGACCTCGGGAGTGGGCGGTATGTACGGGGTGTTGGTGACGGGTGCTATGTCAGACAAGATCGATCCAGTTTTTCTTTTTGGCGCCTTCCATGAACTCGTCGACGTCCATGCCCAGTTCGGGAACATTGGGGAACTGCTGATGAAGCTCGTGAATGATGGCGGCGATGGTGCGCTTGCCATCGATCAGCCCGCCGATCAGGGCCGCGCTTTCATTCAGTTTGATCATGCCCTCAGGGTAAAGCACCACATGAGCCTTTTGCGCAGGCTCGTACTGGAAGCGATAGCCCTGATGCCATTTGGGTGTCAACGCTCGGAACTGCGGATCGTGCTTCATAGCGTAATCCCCTTATGCCAGACCCTTTGGTCTGTGACGCTGTGATACGGCGGGCGGTTCAACTCGTAGGCCATGGACATCGCATCGAGCATGCTCCACAGGATATCGAGTTTGAACTGCAGGATTTCCAGCATACGCTGCTGACCTTCGTATGTAGTGTAGTGCTGTAACGTGATGGCGAGGCCGTGCTCTACATCGCGTCGGGCCTGACCCAGGCGAGTGCGGAAATATTCGTAGCCGGCCGGATCGATCCACGGGTAGTGCTGCGGCCAGCTGTCCAGACGCGACTGGTGGATCTGCGGTGCGAACAGTTCGGTCAACGAGCTGCTGGCGGCTTCCTGCCAATTGGCGCGGCGGGCGAAGTTCACGTAGGCGTCGACGGCAAACCGCACGCCTGGCAGCACCAGTTCCTGCGAGCGCAGCTGGTCCGGGTCCAGTCCCACGGCCTGGCCCAGGCGCAGCCAGGCTTCGATGCCGCCGTCTTCGCCGGGCGCACCGTCATGATCGAGCAGGCGCTGAATCCACTCGCGACGGATCTCGCGATCCGGGCAGTTGGCCAGAATCGCCGCGTCCTTAAGTGGAATGTTCACTTGATAGTAGAAACGGTTGGCGACCCAGCCCTGAATCTGCTCGCGGGTCGCTCGGCCCTCGTACATCGCCACATGGAACGGGTGATAGATGTGGTAATAGGCACCCTTGGCGCGCAAGGCCTGTTCGAATTCGTCGGGGGACAGCGCAGTCGCTTCGCTCATGTCAGCTCCTAAAGCTCGATGCTCATGCCATCGAAGGCGACTTCGACGTTGCGACGAACCAGCTCCGCACGTTCCGGGGAGTCTTCGTCGAGAATCGGGTTGGTGTTATTGATGTGGATAAGCACCTTGCGCTGCTCGGGGAAGCCTTCGAGGACTTCCAGCATGCCGCCGGGGCCGTTCTGTGCCAGATGGCCCATCTCCCGGCCGGTACGCGTGCCCACGCCACGGCGCTGCATTTCGTCGTCGTCCCACATTGTGCCGTCGACCAGCAGGCAGTCGGCGTCACGCATCTTATCGGCCAGTGCTTCATCGACCTTGCCCAGGCCTGGGGCATAGAAAAGCTTGCCGCCAGTGCGGGTGTCTTCGACCAGCAGGCCGATGTTGTCGCCCGGGTGCGGGTCGAAACGGTGTGGCGAGTAGGGCGGGGCGGCGCTGCGCAGCGGGAAGGGCGTAAAGCGCAGGTTCGGGCAGGCCGGAATCACGAAGCTGCCCTGCAACTCGATGCGGTTCCAGGTCAGGCCGCCGTTCCAGTGCTTGAGCATTTCGAACAGCGGGAAGCCGGTGCTCAGGTCCTCATGGACCATGTCGGTACACCACACCTGATGCGGGCAGCCTTCACGCAGGCTGAGCAGGCCGGTGGTGTGGTCTATCTGGCTGTCCATCAACACGATCGCGCTGATGCCGGTATCGCGCAATGCGCGCCCGGGCTGCATCGGCGCAAAGCCCTGCAATTGCGCGCGAATATCCGGTGAGGCGTTGCACAGCACCCAGTTGATACCGTCGTCGGACAGCGCAATGGACGACTGGGTCCGCGCATGGGCACGCAGGCTGCCGTCGCGAAAACCTGCGCAATTGACGCAGTTGCAGTTCCACTGGGGGAATCCACCGCCAGCAGCAGAACCTAGAATCTGGATGTACATGACAGCTCCCGGGACACGCTCTGAAATAAAAAACAGCCATAACCATAAAAAAAGCCCCGGCGAACCGAGGCTTCACAGCGCACTGAAATCAACGGCTTGCGAAGTACATGGTGACTTCAAAACCGATACGCAGATCAGTGTAAGCAGGTTTAGTCCACGACATAAAAATCTCCTCGGATAAGTGCAGCGGTGGGTGACTACATCTTAGTGCATCGCTGGAGGCATACGTTCAGATGCTTAGGGAGCTATGTTACTCAATTTCACAATTGGACAGGTTCGGAATCTGCAGAAAAGACCGTTACTGTTCAGGTAAGGATTGCGGAACGGCCGCGCTGGCAGGGCGATTGGCCACGATCAGCCAGCCCCCTGTGGCGCTGATCAACTGATCCGCAGAGGCCAGCAACGAGTGTGTATCCAGATTTGACAGAGCCCGCTGCAAGGTCTGCGCATGGTCACCCCGGTGCCCGGCAAGGTGTGCCTGCCACTGCAGGTCGGCACGCTGTTGCTCCGGCAGGCTCGACGGCTCGAACTGCGCTGCAAGGGCGTTTGCCTGTTCAGGAAAATCTGCGTCGCGCACCAGTTGCGGCAATTTGCCGATAAAGGCCTCGATGTGCGCAAACAGCTGTTGGGCACTGCTGGTGGGTGATTGCACGCCGAACAGCAAGCCGGTCCGTCCGTCGATCTGCCTGAGGCCACTGAACACCGCGTAGCCCAATTGCAGTTCGACCCGCAGCCGCTGATAGAACGGCGCTTGGGCCAGGTGCGCGAGCAGACGCCAGGCGGCTTCATCTTCGATGGAAGTTGTGGGCGCGAGGCAGAACACCAGCACGGCGTCTTCCGAGGAGGACGATGCTTGCGTCGCCCAGTGCTTGCCAGCGCGAATGGTCGGCAGATCGGGCGGGGAGGTTTGCCGAACGCCGGGTGCCGCATTCAACACCGCGTCCAGCATTGACTGGCGGGCCGGGTCGAAACCGCTGGTGAAACTGATCCAGCGCGAAGCCGCCCATACGTCAGGCAGGTCGCTTATGGTCAGTTCCGGCTCACTGCGCAGGAAGTGATCGGCAAGCTGCTTGAGCAACTGACGAATCGGGATCAACGCTGGCTCGTCGTGTTCCTGTGCGTGGGTCTCGGGGTGCTGCAAGCGCTGCCGGCTCTGTTGCAGGACTGCCACCATCGGTTCGCGCAAGCCGTTCAATTGAAGCTGCCAATAAGGGCCGTACGCAGTGAAGGTCAGGGTTACCCCGGCCTGACGTGCGTCTTCGGCCAGTGGTTTGAGCGCCGCATCGAGCATCCGCCAAAAAGCCGGCTGCGGGGACGGCAGTTGCCAGCGCAGGTACAGCGCGGCTTCAGCGGGGTCGTCCGCTGCCGTACCAAGAAACGGATTCGGCGCTGGCAGGTGCCAAGTGACCGGCTCTGGATCGAGGTTATCCACATCAGCGGTGAGTTTCGACAGTAATACGCTTAAGGCTTTTTGGCCTTGCTCGCTCCACTGCGCGGGCGTTTGGCGACAGTGGTGGTTTGCCAGAGCCAATGCTCCGCACATCTGCAGACGGCGTTGTTCGAGACGGTGGCATTCCTCGATTCGCGTTGGCCAGTGAGCCTTGAAAAAACCGAGCCAGCTGAAAAGCAGGCTGCTGATAGCGGTCGCGTTCGTCGGGTCGCCTTTAAACTCGATATCCAGCAAAAGCTGCCCGCCGAACTGGTAAAGCGGCGCGGCGTGCAGTGAAGTGCCAAGCCCCTTGCGGAGCAACTCGGCAACCAGTCCGCCAGGCTGCGCTGCATTGAGCCAGTGACAGAAGAAGGCCACCGCTTCGTCAGCCTTGTCCGGCAGATTCTCAACAGCAAACAGCAGATGGTTTCGCTCGCCAGCCTGTCGAGCGCCGGCCATCAATGCCGGAGGCGGGCGCTGTCTGAGCTTCATCCCGCTGGCGAAAACTGCGCCGTGGTTTGTCGCCAGCGCCTGTAATTCAGCCATTGGCAGCGGGCCAGTCAGGCACAGGGTCATCTGTCCGGCTTGATAGAAGCCTCGATAAAAGTCTTTCAACGCTTGCTGAAAAGCCGGGTTGGGCACTGGCAGGCTGTAGCGATTGCCGGCGTGAAAGCCACGCAACGGATGCTGTGGGTTGATCGCTGTCAGCAGGCGCGCCTGATCGCGGGATGCGCTATCGCCGAGCCAGGCGATGAATTCGGCGTGCAGCACTTCGCGTTCGCGCAATTGATCTGCGATGTCCATGCGCGGCTTGGCAAGCATGTCGCACAGGCGCTCCAGCCCTTGGGCGAAGGCGGCTTGCGGCAGTTCGAAGAAGAAGTCGGTGGTGCGCTCGCGGGTGCTGGCATTGACCTGCCCGCCATGACGCTGCACGAAAGTCATCAGGTTATCCCCGGCCGGGAAGCGTTTGGTGCCGAGGAAAAACAGATGCTCCAGAAAATGCGCCAACCCTGGCCAAGCCCGAGGCGCATCGTGACTGCCGGCTGCCACGCGCAACGAGGCCGCACAGCGCTTGAGCCGTGGCTCGTGACACAGCACCACATTCAGGCCGTTGGCCAGCGTGAGGCGTTGAGTGTCAGTGGCGTGTGCGGCAGGCATGAGGGGCGTCCGGAAAGCTGTGCGAGGCGAGGCGTCATGCTAGCGGATTAGCTGACCCGTTCGCGAGCCTGCTGCTCAAAGCTGCGAAATAGAGGACGCAAAGGGGCCGCCAAGCTTCCCGACAATGCATCGCTTGAAAGACCGTCTTCGCGAACAAGTTCGCTCCTACTCCTCGGGCAGGAGGCCGTTTTGATTCTGCCCAACGGGCGTAGGAGCGGACTTGTCCGCGAAGGGGCCGCCAAGCCTTCGAACATGCATCGCCAGAACAACCGTCTTCGCGAACAAGTTCGCTCCTACCCCTCGGGCAGAAGGCCGTTTTTGATTCTGCCCAACGGGCGTAGGAGCGGACTTGTCCGCGAAGGGGCCGCCAAGCTTCCCGACAATGCATCGCTTGAAAGACCGTCTTCGCGAACAAGTTCGCTCCTACCCCTCGGGCAGAAGGCTGTTTTTGATTCTGCCCAACGGGCGTAGGAGCGGACTTGTCCGCGAAGGGGCCGTTAAGGTTTCCAAAAATGTATCGCCTGAGCGAGCGTCTTCGCGAACAAGTTCGCTCCTACCCCTCGGGCAGGAGGCGTTTTTGATTCTGCCCAACGGGCATAGGAGCGGACTTGTCCGCGAAGGGGCCGTTAAGGTTTCCAAAAATGTATCGCCTGAGCGAACGTCTTCGCGAACAAGTTCGCTACGGGCTCCGGCCAGAATCAAAAGCGGGCTTGTGTATGACGATGGTCGCGGAGCGTGGGCACGATAGTTATAGGATTATTCCGCACGCTCCTGCGTGGGAATTATCCATCCGGCTAATCTGATCAAGTCAGCGACGTATAAAGCGCCGGGCGGCGATCCATGAAGTAGTCGTTCGCGGTTCTGGCCTGGGCCAGCAGTGACTTGTCCAGCGTGCCGACCAGCAGCGCTTCGTCCTGACCTGCCAGCAATGGACGGCTGCCGTCCGGTGCGCAGATGCTGCTGAGCCCGCAGTAACAAATCGCGCCCTCGCTGCCGCAGTAGTTGGCGTACACCACGTAGCAGTGATTCTCGAAAGCCCGCGCCCGAACCGTCACGTCGCAGACGAAATCGTAAGGCAGCATGTTTGCGGTGGGGACCAGGATCAACTCGGCCCCTGCCAGGGCCAGCCGACGGGTGTTTTCAGGGAATTCCACGTCGTAGCAAATCAGCAGGCCCAAGCGCCAGCCATTCAATTCGACCACCGGGTAATGATCGTCGCCTGCGGCGAACATCGACTTGTCCAGATCGCTGAACAGATGTGTCTTGCGGTAGTTGCACAGGCGTGTGCCCTGGCTGTCGATCAACTGCACGGCGTTGTAGATCTGCCGATCGGCAGCGCGTTCCGGATAGCCGTAGAGGATCGCAATGCCGCTAGCCTGTGCGATGGTGGCAATGCGCGTCGCTGCCGGACCGTCCTGCGCCTGCGCCAGCTCACCGACAGCCTGAGCGCCGATGTTGTAGCCGCTGAGGAACATTTCCGGACAGATCAGCACCTGTGCCCCTTGCCTGGCGGCGGCCTGAGCCTGCTGTTCCAGGCGAGTCAGGTTGCCGCTGACATCCAGCGGCAATGGCGGGCATTGATACAGCGCAACGCGCATGGGGTTTTCCTTCTGTCAGTCGCCCAGTGCTATCGGGCCGATTTCGTGGAACACGTCACCCGGGCCGGGGTTCTCGGCGTGAGTCTTGCCGCCGAAGTGGTTCATGATCCCCCACACGGCGTTCAGTGAAGTCTGCACAGCGCCTTCGACCCACGCCGGTGTCCAGGAGACATCGTCGCCGGCGATGAACATGCCGCGCTGTTCGCTGGGCATATCTTGCTGCATGAAGTGCGCGTACATGCGCTGGTTATAGCGGTAATGGCCCGGCAATGCACCCTTGAACGCACCCAGGAAGTGCGGATCGGCTTCCCATGACACGGTAATCGGATCACCGATGATCCGCGCTGCGATGTCCACTTTCGGGTAGATTTTCTTCAAGGCGTCCAGCGCCAGCTTCACCCGCTTCTCGATGGGCTGCGGGAGCATCTTCAGAGCATCGCCCATCCACGAGTAGGACAGGCAGATCACGCCGGGTTTGTCGTCGCCGTTATCGAACAGGTACGTGCCACGGGTCAGCCGGTCGGTGAGGGTCATGCTCATCAGGTCGCGGCCGGTTTCCGGGTCCTTGTCCTTCCAGAACGGGCGGTCGACCATCACGAAGGTCTTTGACGACTGCATGTACCGGGTGCGGTCCAGGGCCATCCACATCTTCTGCGAGAACAGCGATTCTTCGCACTCGATCTGCGTGGTCAGCAGCCAGCTCTGGCAGGTGGTCAGCACGGCAGCGTACTGCCGGGTGTCGCCCCAATTGTCAGTCACCGCAAAACTGCCATCCTCGGCGCGTGCAATGCGCTTCACGCCGGGACGTGGTGCGCCGCGGTGCAACGACGACAGGCTGGTGCCCTTGGGCCAGTGCGCGCAATGCTCGGGTACGTGGCTCCACAAACCGACCGGCACTTGCTGCACGCCGCCGACGATCAGATGCTGGTGCTCATCGCAGTTGGTCATTACCACGCGGAAGATTTCCAGCATCGAGTTGGGGAAGTCCGAGTCCCAGCCGCCAGTGCCGAAGCCCACTTGGCCAAACACTTCGCGATGAAAGAAAGACAGCTTGGCGAAGGCCTTGGAGGTCGCGACAAAGTCATAGAACGTGCGGTCGTCCCATAACGGCACCAGCTTGTTCCACAGTTCTTTGAGGCGTGGCACATCGCGATCGCGGATGGCCTGCTGGATGTCCCCGAACTGCGAGCCGCTTTCCAGTGCGTCGGCCCAGGCGTCGGCGACTTCCTGAAACAGCGCCGGCAGGTCCGAGAGCATTTGTGCGTAGTAGGTGGTGCCTTCCAGGTCGATAACCGTGCTGCCGGACGCCGCAGTCAGCGGGTTGGGGAAGGGCCTGGACTCAAGGCCCAGCTTGTCGACGTAATGGAAGAACGCTGTCGAGGACACCGGAAAGCGCATGCCGCCCAGTTCGGCAACGATGCCTTTGGCGCCTTCGAACTCCTGCGAGCGCAGGCGGCCACCCATTTTCGAGGCTTCGTACACCACCGGCTTGAGGCCCATCTTCATCAATTCGTAGGCCGCCACCAGACCGGCTATCCCGGCACCGATAATTGCCACCTCAGCGCCGTGGTTCTCCACAGGGATGCTGCCCAGGCCTTTCGGGTGCTCAATCCAGTCATCGAAGGCGAAGGGGAAATCGGGGCCGAACATGGTGATTGGCTTTTTGCCGTTGGCGGGGTGACGGTTGTTCTTCATGACGGACCTTGATGGGCAACGGCGAAAAACAACAGTCTAGAGAAGGGTGGACACGTTAATAAGACGCAAATTGTCGTCGATATGCTGTTTGTTTGGGCTAAATGACGAATCTGCTGGTCGGTTTGTATAGTTGATTGATCGAAGCGTGCAGTTACACCGGCTGGCCGCGGTCGATCTTGCTGCTGAGGATGATCGAGGTCGTGGTCTTCTCGACACCATCCACGCTGCCGATCAGGTCCAGTAACTGGTCCAGTTGCTCGGGAGAATCCGTGCGCAGCCAGGCGACATAATCGAACTCGCCACTCACCGCACAGAGTTGCTGAACCTGCGCCATGGCACTGAGGCGCCGCACCACTTCCTTGCCCGAGCGAGGTTGTACGGTGATGCCGACATACGCCTGCAACCCGCCACTGACCACGCGCTGGCCAAGGCGCACGCCGTAACCGGTAATCACTTTGCTGCTTTCCAGGCGCGCGAGCCGCGAGGTGACGGTGGTGCGGGCGATGCCCAGTTGCCTGGCGAGCATGGCGACGCTTTCACGCGCGTTGATTTGCAGCGCGGCAATCAACTGGCGATCGATTTCATCCAGCACAGGCGGGCGGGTATCGGGCACGGGCGGTTCCTTAAAACTTCCAGCGTTTGGCGGTCTTGGCCAGACGCGCCTGCAGGCCGTCGAGGTTGAGCGCCAACTGCTGAGTCATCAAGTGGTAGCCCTTCAGCTCGGTAGGGATGACGGCCTTCACTGCAGGTGTCGCTGGTGTCTCTGGTATTTCCGTCGTACGTTCCAGACGCTCGGTGGCCCCGGTTTGCAGGGCGCGCGCCATGCCGATCAGTTGCCGGCGAATCTGGCGGTAGTCAGCGTCCAACGATGCCTTGAGTGTCTCGTCAGCAAGCTGATTCAGGTTCGCCGGGCGAATATTGGCGAGAATCTCCAGGGTGCTCAGACACATGCGGAAGTGACCCTGAATGGCGTCCAGTTCGACCATGGACATCTTCACTTCCTTGGACACCGACGGCAGCAGCGAGCGCAATTGCAGCATCGTGCCGTTGAGCCTGGCGGTCAGTTTCAAATGCTCGTCAGCGGTAACCGGCTGGCCCTGCACAATGCGCCCGTAGACCTTGGCGCAGTCACGCAAACCACTGGCCAGGTTGTAGCGCCAGGAAAACACCGCATACAGCGGCAGGGCGAAGGAGAACGCCAGGGCCAGAGCGATACCAATCAGGATATCGACGGTACGCCACAGGCCGTCACTGATCGGGTTGTAACCATGACCGGCAACGATGAACAGCGTGATCGCCGACAGCAGCGCGGTGTAACCGCCTTTGCCAATGGCGTGATAGGCGAAGAAACCGCACATCACCGACATCATTGCGTAGGTCAGCAACGGCATTTCCAGATAGCCCTGCTGGACCACCACGATCAGACCGAGGCCGGCACCGATCAACGTTCCATAGGCCCGTTCGACCGACTTCTTGCCGATATTGCCGTGATGCTGCAAACCGCCGATCACGATCAGCATGGTCACCGACGCCCACTCGCCATGGGGCAGGTTGAGGCCAGTGGTCAGCAGAATAGTCACCAGCAGGCCCACCGCAATCCGCGCCGCGTGGATCAGCCGCGCATGCCGATAACGGCGATACGGGTCCAGCAAAGGACGCAGAACAGGGCGAAGCCAGGAGGGTATGAAAGCAGAGCGCGAATTCGTCATGCGTTAAGAGACCGCGAGGGTAGGGAAGAGATTCCCTGATTGGATGATGGCAGTCCTCAGTAAGCCACATTTTGATGGGGGATGGTTGGGGTATGTCGATGATCAGTGACGTGGTATTGCGCACTTAAGGTGTAGGAATGAAGCGCTGAGGGCAGTGAACACGATTTTTATGTGTAATTAAGATATCACTTAATGACACTTTATGAGGGTTAATGTGTTCTTTCGTGATCTATTACTTTCGGGTCCACGTAGCTATCCGTGTTACTTTGTTTTTTCTCGAACTCCTGCGCCTGCCCGTTGGTACCTGCTCATGAAGGCTTTTTTCCCCGTTCAGTGCACCGACACGCTTTTGCGCATTGCCCTGCTGGTAAAGCAGACCAGGTTGCAGCAAGGCATCCGCCAGGTCGATCTTGCCGAAAGGCTGGGCATCTCGCTTCGTACGTTTCGACGTATCGAGGCAGGCAATGCCGAAGGCGTATCGCTGCGTGACTTCATGCTGGTGGTCTGGGGGCTGGGGGTGTCGGAGCGATTGTTTCAAGGGCTTCGGGATGACGAGTCGTTCAGTGTCGAGCAGCTTGAAGCTGCCGACCGAAAGCGTGTCCGCCTGCCTCGACACAAGCCGGAGGACTTCTGATGGCCCAGGCTTATATCTACATGGAATGCCCTGTCAGCGGAGAGACACTGACGCTGGGTAAGCTGACGATTCAGGCTGGCGTCGGAACATTCCAATATGCACCGGATGCGGTGCAGGAAAACATCTGGGTGCCGGATCCTTTCAGGTATCCACTGTCCACGCGATCCTACACCGTGACTAAAAATGGTGGCGTCCCGGGTTTTATCGATGATGCCATGCCCGATGGTTGGGGAGAGCGGTTGCTGCATCGGGTTGAAAAATGCCCGTTGGACTCGATACAGCTGCTGCTCAAGTCGCCCAACAGCGACAGAGCGGGCAATATCATGGCCGGCCTGTCGCGTGTCGCGCAGGACGGGCTGGGCCAGACGCCTCCCAAGGCCTTTCGTGCCAAAGGGCTCGATCATTTCATCGATGCCTGTGAAGCGATCTATGACAGCCAGCTCAGCGCCGAGCAGCTGGAGGTTCTGAAGGTAAGGGATCAGCGATCTTCCGCTGGCGGCGCACGCCCCAAGCGAACTTATCTGGGCGACAGAAAACTGATTCTGGCCAAGCCTCGCGACAAATTCGATCACTATGACCTGCCCTCCGTTGAGCACGCCTGCATGACCTTCGCAGGGCTTAAAGGGTTGCAGGCGGCCAACACCTCTCTGTATCGCGGCGAGCGGATCAATACACTGTTGGTCGAGCGTTTCGACCGCGCTTTTGATGAGCAAACCCATCGCTTCCGCCGACTGCCGATGCTCAGCGGCTTGACCTTGCTGGACGCCGAGTGGAAGGCCCGTACGCACCCCGACTGGCAATATGCGGCACTCGCCGATGAGCTGTATCGTCGTGGTGCGCCTGACGTTGATCGGCATGAGCTGTATCGACGCATGGCCTACAACGTGCTGGTCGGCAATGCCGATGACCATCCCCGTAACCATGCAGTCATCTGGAAAGAAGGTGGCTGGAGGTTATCGCCGATGTACGACGTACTGCCCATTCTGGACGAAGGGCCTGCTCAGGCACTTGCCATGTCAGTCGGCATCGAAGGGTCGCGGCTCAACCGAGGCAATCTGCTCAGTCAGCACGCTCACTTTGCCTTGAGCAAGGAACAAGCCGAGGCGGCGCTGGACGAGGTGGCCGGTTGGGAAGCCGAACTGCATGATTACTACAGCCAGTTTCTGTCCGGTGCGGAACTGGATGCTACAGTCGATGCGACCAGTGGCGCACGTCTGAAGCGCTAGCAGCTCCTTCTGCTGTGTAGGGTTCTACGGCAAGGGCAGATTGATCTGGTAGCGAGTGCTGCGGCCTCCTCCGGGCAGGCGAACCAGGCAGTTTTTGGCAAGCAGATCACTTAAGTGGCGGGTAGCAGTGGCCTTCGAGACCTTAGCCACTGCCTGATACTGCGCTGCGCTCAGACCGTTTTCAAAGCCACGCTCGCCGCCATCCAGTAGCCGATTCAGCACCTTGACCTGTTCGGCGCTCAGGTCGTTGTCGCGATGTAATTGCCAAAATCGCGTTTTGCCCAGTACTCGTTCTATATGAACCAAGGCGTTTTCAATGCTTTTCAACAATGTGCGCAGGAACCATTCCAGCCACTCGGTGATATCGGTCGTGCTTTTCTGACTGGTCTCCAGAACGTGGTAATAGCCGGCGCGGTCAGCAAGGATGCTGGCGGACATGGCAAACAGTCGTATGGCTTGCTGATCGCCCTGAGTCAGCGCCAGGTCTGTAATGGCCCGAGTCAGGCGACCATTGCCGTCGTCAAACGGATGCAGGGTTACAAACCAGAAATGCGCGATACCTGCCCGCACGAATGGATCGAGCGTCGGATCACTTTGACTGCTGGCAAACCAGTCGAGAAAATCCTCCAGCTGCCGCTCAAGTCCAGCCCGCGGTGGCGCTTCAAAATGCACGATGGGTCGATCAAGCCTCCCTGAGACCACTTGCGTAGGTTCGTCGCTACGCAACTGACCGACCAGGATGCGAGCAGACACAAAGCTGTCCTCTTCCGGGAACAGCCAGCGATGCCAGGTACACAGACGTTGCAAGTCAAGTGGCTGATCATGACCACGTGTGGCGTCCAGCATCAGCTCGGCCAACCCCTCGCTGCGAGGGCTATGCTTGCCGTTATCGGCGATCCCCAGGCGGCGTGCCAGCGACGACCTGACAGAATCTGCATTCAGTCGCTCGCCTTCGATGGCGGACGAGGTGACGATATTCTGCAGCAGGGCATTCAAACCCTCGCACATTTGCGCATCGCCACCCACTGCACCGCTCATACCCAGCAAGCGACCTTGAGCCTTGGCGCACGCTCGTATCAACGGTGCAAGGCGTTCTTCGCGCCAATGGAAGCGCGGCCAGTTCGGCTGTTGCCAGATCCAGAGATGTTCGGACATCGTATCCGCCTATGCAGTGAGCCGAATAAAAAGTTAATCGGCTCATGGAGTGAGCCGATTGTGGTGATTATTCGGCTCACCGTCCAGATGTGCTCATCGGCATCTGGTTTCGATGTCAGGCAGTCAGGGAGGAAAAGCGGGTGGAATTTGATCTGCGTGTGTCGCAACACAGTGACCTGGACTCGTTACAGCGCCTGTCAGTGCAGGCGCGTCAACGTTACAAAAGCATTCCTTCTCTGGCGCATGTCGCCGAAAGCCCGCCGCTGGGCGCAGAGAGGTTCAAAGCCTGCCGGGTGGTGGTCGCTGCCAACAGGCACAGCGGTGAAATCATCGGTTTTGCAGCCATGCGCCTGCTGGATGATTTTCTATATCTGGACAACATCTCGGTCGAGCCTGGTGCATCCGGCAAAGGTGTCGGAAAAAGCCTGTTGTCATCTGTCGAGGCGTACGCGCAGGTTTGCCAGTTGCACGCGATCAGCCTGACCACATTTCGCGAGCCGCGCTGGAACGGTCCATGGTTTCGGCAACATGGCTTTCACCCGATGCCGACGGAGCGTATTGGCGATGGACTGAGAGGCGTCATGGATCGTCAGGCGCAGTCTTTCAATCCCGCGACGCGCGAGACCTTGTGGCGTCTGCTGTAACCCGCGCAGCAATGTGGGCAATCCGCCACCTTCGTTTTGTTGTTCAAGATTCGTACAGCCAGCCTTTGCCATATTCGCCTTGCCAGCCTGTTCTCTTGCCTCGGTGAGAGCTGCAGCGCTCCAGCCAAAATGTATCAAAACGGACATATTCCGGACACGCAACCACCACAGAATTCGCGCCAATCGCTGACGGACCGGCTCATAACCAGAAAATCTCAGGCACCTCCTTCAGACGAGCTAATACCTGCTGCCATGAATAACCTGAACCTGTCGACGCTAGGCCAGAACGAACAATCGCTGGACGTGATTTACGGCCCTATTCAACCTGAGCTGCTACGTGAGGAAGTGCTGGCCGATCTGCTGGAAGCCATTGCCCGGCGCAATCCGCAGCATGTGGCATTGATCTTCGGCGAGCGTCAGATCAGTTATGGCGAGCTGGACCAGCAGGCCGATCAGGTGGCTTCTGCGCTGATCAGCGCGGGTGTTCGTCCGGGGGATATCGTCGGTCTGTGGCTGCCACGCGGCATCGAGCTGTTGGTCATGCAGGCCGGTATTGCCAAGGCGGGCGCTGCCTGGCTGCCCTTGGATCAGGACACGCCGGTGGAGCGCCTGCAGATTTGCCTGGACGACGCCAGCGCAGTCGGGCTGGTTTCCTGTGATGCGTTAATGCCGGTGTTGGCCGATACCGGCTTGAAGGTGTGGACTGCCGAACACCTGCTGACGCCGACCGACGCAGCGTTGGTGCGCCGCAGTGGTGTGCTTCCCGACCATCCTGCCTATGTGATCTATACCTCCGGCTCTACGGGCAAGCCCAAGGGGATTCTGATTTCCCAGCGCAGCATCTGCCATTTTCTGCGCAGCGAGAACGCGATACTCGGCATTCGGGCCAGCGACCGGGTCTACCAGGGCTTCTCCGTGGCCTTCGACATGTCCTTCGAAGAAATCTGGATTGCCTATCTGGTGGGCGCGACGCTGTGGATAGGTCCGAAGGAAACCAGCGGTGACCCGGAAACCCTGCCGCGCTTGCTGAATGAGCAGCGCATCAGCGTCTTGCATGCGGTGCCCACTTTGCTGGCGCTGTTCAGCGAAGACGTTCCCGGTCTGCGTCTGATCAACCTGGGCGGCGAGATGTGCCCTGAGTCGCTGGTCGATCGCTGGGCAACGCCGAACCGGCAGATGTTCAACACCTACGGCCCTACCGAAGCCACTGTATCGGCCAGCCTGGCGCGTCTGTCGCGTGGTCGCCCGGTGTCGATTGGCACACCGTTACCCAATTACGGGCTGTTGGTCATCGCCAATGACCCTGCGGTCGGGAGCACCCTGGCGCCCAGCCTGCTGCCGCGTGGCGAAGTCGGCGAGCTGTGCATCATCGGCCCCGGTCTGGCCGAGGGGTATCTTGGCCGGCCGGACCTGACCCAGGAAAAATTCCTGCCGAACCCATGGTCCACCGGCTATCACGATGCGCGCCTGTATCGAACCGGCGACCTTGCCCGGATCGACGATGACGGGCAGGTGCAGTGCCTCGGGCGGGCCGACGATCAGGTAAAAATTCGGGGCTTTCGCGTCGAACTGGGCGAGATTGAATCGCTGTTGGCGCAACAGCCTGGCGTGGGCACCGTTGCCGTCCTGTTGCGCAACGAGGCGGGCGTTGATCAGCTGATTGCCTATCTGGTGAGCGACACCTCGACGCCTTCCGCATTCACAAGTCAGTTGCGCAAAACCCTGCAGGCGCAGTTGCCGCCGTACATGGTCCCGGGACACTTCGAACTGCTCGACAGCATGCCGCGCCTCACGTCCGGCAAAATCGACCGCAAAACGCTCAAGGCTCGGCCGTTGACGGTGGATGCCAAGGCCGCCAGCGCAGAGTCCGATGTGGCGCAAACCGAAGGTGAGATTGCACTGTTTGCCGCGCTGAGCACGCTGTTCCCCGGCATGCCGATCCGCCGCGATGCGGACTTTTTCACCGATCTGGGTGGGCATTCGTTCTTTGCTGCGCGTCTGGCCTCGGCACTGCGGGCCAACCCGCGTTTCGCTCAAGTCACGGTGCGCGACATTTACCAGCATCGGCGTATCGGTGCGATTGCCGAAGTGCTGGATCAGGCGCCACAAGAGATGGACGCGCCGGTGGACTGGACGCCTCCGTCAGCCTGGCGCCGCTGGCGCTGCGGCGTGGCCCAGGCGCTGGTATTGCCGGTCATGGTCAGCCTGCGCATGACCCAATGGCTCGCACCGTTCTTTACCTACCACTTGCTCACCGGCTCGCCCGACGACTCTGTCGCGTTGGCGACGCTGGCGTCGATCTCGGTATTTCTGATTGCCACCGTTCTGCAGTTTTTCATCGCGCTGGCGGCCAAGTGGCTGATCGTCGGCCGCCTGAAGCCCGGGATCTATCCGCTGTGGGGCGTTACCTACTTTCGCTGGTGGGCCGCAGACCGCATGGTCGAGTCGGCGCCGACTTATCTGCTGAGCGGCTCGTCACTTTATCCCCTGTGGCTGCGTGCACTGGGCGCGAAAATCGGGCAGGACGTGATTATCGGCGGGGCTACAGTACGGGCTCATGACCTGCTGGAAATCGGCGACGGGGTCAGCGTCGGCAACGGTGTCAGCTTCGAAAATGCGCGCGTTGAACGGGGCCAGTTGCATTTGGGGCGTATCGCCTTGCAGGACAATGCCTGTGTTGGCTCTTACGTGATCATGGAAGGCAATACGGCTGTAGGCCCGTGGGGACATCTGGAAGCCCAATCGGCCATGGCCGACGGCCGAGAGGTTCCCGCTGGGCGCATCTGGCAGGGCTCGCCAGCGCGTGATGTCGGCGCGTTCGATACGCTCGGTCAACCGGCGCGGCCTGTGACCAGTCCTGCGCGTTTGCGGGCAGAAAAACTGTTCTTCGCCTTCGGCGTACTGCTGATCGCGACGTTATTCTTTATCCCGGTCTTCCCGACCTTCTTCCTGATTGACTGGTTCGACACGCAGAACGTCTTGCCATGGTTCGAGGGCAGCGGACCACTGGGACAACTGGCGCGCTATTTCCTGATCGCCTTCCCGGCCAGTGCGGTGCTGATTGTCGCGACTGTTCTGGCGTCGGCGGCATTGCGCTGGCTCGTTTTCCCGCGCCTCAAACCGGGTCGTTATGAGGTACACAGCAATACCTACTGCGCCAAATGGCTGATCAGCCAGATTCAGGAAGCGAGCCTCAACGTGCTGTCCGGCATCTACGCCACGGTGTATTCGCCCTTCTGGTATCGGCTGTTGGGCGCGAAAGTAGGGCGTGATGCCGAGATCTCCAGTGCGCAGGGCGTCATCCCGGACATGCTGACCCTGGGCGATGAAACCTTTATCGCCGATGCGGTGATGCTTGGTGATGAGCGCATCGACGGCGGCTGGATGACCATGCAACCCACTGTCGTGTCGCATCGCAGCTTTGTCGGCAACGGCGGATACATCGCTGATGGCACGGTGCTGCCGGAAAACGTCCTGATCGGCGTCCATTCCTGCGCACCGCACAACAGCAAAATAGTCGACGGCGATACCTGGCTGGGCTCCCCACCGATCCACCTGCCTGCCCGCGAGCAGGTGAGCGGCGCTCCCGAATCGCTGACCTTCAAGCCATCACGGCTGCGCCGCCTGGCCCGCGGCCTTGTCGAAGGCGTGCGCATTGTCACCCCGCACGCGGTGGTGATCGCCGTTGGCTACACGGTGATGCTCGACCTGATGCCACTCGCTGACAACGATCGCTGGGGCGCCGTGCTGGCCTACCTCGCCGTCATCGGCATGGCGTACAGCGTGGGTAACTTTCTGCTGATCGTGGCCCTGAAGTGGCTAGTGATGGGCCGCTATCGAAAACGCGCTGACCCGATGTGGACGCCCTTCGTATGGCTGTCGGAGGGCATCACCAGTCTGTATGAAGGCATGGCCGCACCAAACTTCATGCGCTACCTGCGCGGCACACCGTGGTTGCCACTGGCATTCAATGTGCTCGGCTGCAAGATTGGTCGCGGGGTTTACATGGACACGACCGACATCACCGAATTCGACTGCGTCAGCATCGGCGCAGACAGCGAACTGAATGCCGGCGCCTGCCCGCAGACCCACCTGTTCGAAGACCGAGTCATGAAGATCGACCACGTCAGCATCGGCGAACGCGTGTACATGGGCCCACGAAGCGCCGTGCTCTATAGCGCGGTCGTCGGCAACGATGCGCACCTTGGCGCACTGACCCTGGTCATGAAGGGCGAACACATCCCTGCCGGCAGCCGCTGGGCAGGTTGCCCCGCGTCACCTGACAGGGCATGAAACGCGGGGCGAGCTGGGCATTCGATGAAGATGACCGGCTTGCCCCGCCAAAGCCTTTCCCTCGGCAGAATGTATTGCTGGTCAGCTGCGTCACCCGACCGGGCTGTGCAAGGGATGAAGCCAGAAACCGCATTCGGACTCGCGTGCGTAGCGCCGTGGAACAGTGGCTCGAATTGCCATCCGGGGCGATCACGTTCATCAGCGCCCCAGGTGTCGCGCCGCGATTGCTTATCGACGGGCTGCCGGTGCCAGGGTTTTCCATCAGCCACGAGGCTGGATTCTCTCTGGCTGCCATCAATCTTCAAGGCGCAGTCGGCGTGGACTTGATGCAGGTTCAGACGGTGCCGGACTGGCATACTGTCGCGCAGGATTATCTGGGGGCTGAGGTTGCTACCGGCCTGTCAGGCTTGCCCGAGTCGATTCGCACTATGGCGTTCGCCAAGGCATGGTGCAGGCGCGAAGCGTTTTTGAAGTTGCACGGCTTGGCGCTTGAGGAATGGACGGCAGTGGGCGGGTTGCAGGGTGTGGGGGTCGAGGTTGAATTGGGGGAGGGGATGGTGGGGGTGGTGGCGTTGAGTCAGGGTTTGATGGAGTACCCTAATCAGACTGAGCGGCGTACGGCACCTTGATTGATCTCGTCCTCTGAGCTCAGGCGGTGCTCTCCGCTATTGGGATTTACGGCCTGTTGAGCCACATTGACACTCACCCCCCGCTGAGCTTTTCGCTCTGCGGTCATCATCTTTTATCACCGCAGCGTCTGTATGGCGTTGGACCGGATTATTCCGGCGTTTGCGCGCCGCTGGTCCTGGACATTTCAACAGGCTTGGTCGCCGCGTTGAAGAAAGCCAAGTGATAGGCCAGGCCGACGAACACTGCGCCGCCCACCGCGTTACCCAAAAATACCGGAACGAAATTGTCGCCGAACTGCGCCCAGCTCAAGGCGCCGGCAAAGATCGCTGCAGGTATGACGAACATGTTGGCGACGATGTGCTGAAAGCCGATTGCTACAAATGCCATCACCGGAAACCACATGCCGACCACTTTACCGATCACGTCCTTGCTCGCGTAGCTGAGCCACACCGCCAGGCACACCAGCCAATTGCAGCCAATACCCGAGATGAAGGCCTGTTCAAAGCTGGCCCCCACCTTGGCATTGGCGATGGCCACGGTCTTGGCCATGAAGGCGCCTTCAGTCAGCCCGACCACATGGCCGAAACAATAGGCGACGAACAGCGCGCCGATCAGGTTGGCCAGCGTCACCAGCACCCAGTTACGCACCAACTGACCCAGACCGATACGCCCGGCGAACAGCGCCATGGGCAGGCTCATCATGTTGCCAGTCAGCAACTCGCCACCGGCCAGCACCACCAGAATCAGCCCGACCGGAAACACCACAGCGCCAAGCAGATTGCCCAGCGACGCCCACTCGTGAGGGATCATGGTGCTGACATGAATATCGAGAAGAAACCCGAGGGCAATGAAAGCCCCTGCCAGAAAGCCCAGGATCATCAACGACGGCAGGCCCAAGTGGGCTTTCTTGACGCCGCTTTCGACGGCAATTTCAGCGATTTGCTGCGGGGTGTTCAAAGACATGGTGGGCTCGTGCGTGGTCGTGGGCTGAGCGGGGGGATTAAAAGCTCAAGCGGTGCGCGCATCTGTCGCACCGGGAAACAACGTTACGGAATGTTTCGGAGGATGGCTAATCGGATGTTTTGATCGGGTGATTGAGAGGGTCGATGAGTGGGGAGGATGCTGTGGGGGGAGTGGGCTTATAGTTGTTTGGTTGGCAGGTTTGGAGTGGGTCAACTAAACCCGATCACTGAGTTGTCAGCGACCGAGCCACCTTGGAAACGCTGACTCAAGCGCTCAAGCCAGCGGAGTCTGACGCAACTGCAGGCAACGGAGCAAGGCGCCAAGGCTTCCGTAGGACGTTTACTCGTTCCGCAACACGATCCTGTTTTTTACTTCATCCGGCTTGGTATTGCCCGGCATCACCCCATAACTATCCCTGTCTCCATAAACCGCAAGGACAGACCATGACCAACCCAACCGAAACCGCCATCCTTGCCGGCGGCTGCTTCTGGGGCATGCAAGATTTATTGCGACGCTACCCCGGCGTGCTGCATACGCGAGTCGGCTACACCGGTGGTGACGTACCGAACGCCACCTACCGCAACCACGGCAATCATGCCGAAGCGATTGAGATCGTGTTTGACCCGGCGGTAATCAGCTACCGGCAGATTCTTGAGTTCTTTTTCCAGATCCATGACCCGAGCACGCCTAACCGGCAGGGCAATGATCTTGGGCCAAGCTATCGTTCGGCGATTTACTACCTGAGTGAACAGCAAAGGGATATTGCCGAAGATACCGCGGCTGACGTGGACGCCTCCAAGCTGTGGCCGGGGCGTGTGGTCACGCAAATCGAGCCCGCGAGTGAGTTCTGGGAGGCGGAGCCGGAGCACCAGGATTATCTGGAGCGGATACCGAACGGTTATACCTGCCACTTCATCCGGCCGAACTGGAAGTTGCCGAAGCGGGCTTGAACCTGAATCGCACCGGGAAAGGCCGCGATAGGGGAGAGCGCAAAAGCTGGCCTGCCCCTGTCATGCAGGCAACTGTAGTGGTAATCAGACACTTCTATCTGGCGATATTCTCGCCTGAATGAGTGTCTGGAGTTAATAGACCACTACAGGACTGTATCTGAGAGGACCTCACCAGAAACACAAAAGCCGCGCAGTGCGCGGCTTTGAGTATGGTGGGCCCACACGGACTTGAACCGTGGACCAAAGGATTATGAGTCCTCTGCTCTAACCAACTGAGCTATGGGCCCTCAGTAGGTCGCGGATTATAACGGCGGTTTCGCGGCTGTGCTATCCGAAAAGTCCGAAAGATTCATAAGAAGAAATCTTGCGCGGAATTCTTCGGCGTCGAGGGGCAGGCTGACGATGTAGCCCTGGATCTGTTCGCAGCCTTCGCTGGTCAGAAATTGCTGCTGTTCGCTGTTCTCCACGCCCTCGGCGATCACGGTCAGTTGCAGGCTGCGCCCAAGGGCGATGATGGCGCGGACGATGGCGGCGTCGTGGGTGTCTTCCGGCAGGCCGCGGACGAAGGACTGGTCGATCTTGAGGATGTCCAGTGGCAGGCGTTTGAGGTAGCTCAGTGAGGAGTAGCCGGTGCCGAAGTCGTCGATCGCCAGTTGCACGCCGAGTGTCTTCAATTGGTGCAGCACGGCCAGTGCTTCCTGGGTCTGGCTCATGATGAAGTTTTCGGTGATCTCCAGTTGCAGGCAGCCGGGTTCCAGGCCGTTGTCCGTGAGCAGCTGTTCGATGCGTTCCAGCAGGTTGGTCTGGCGCAGTTGCGCGCCTGCCAGGTTCACCGAGAGCGGGCCGAACGGCTGACAGGTCTTGCGCCATACGCCCATCTGGCGGCAGGCCTGCTCTAGCACCCAGTCGCCGATCTGCAGGATCATGCCGTTTTCTTCAGCCAGGGGAATGAAGTGCTCGGGCGGTACTTCGCCAAAGGTCGGGTGGTTCCAGCGGATCAGGGCTTCTGCGCCTGCCAGTGTGTGGGTCGTCAGGTTGATTTTGGGCTGGTAGGCCAGTGTCAGTTGATTGCGCTCCAGGGCTCGTCTCAGTTCCTGCTCGAGGGCGATGCGCTCGCTGGCCTGCTCACTGAGGTCGCAGGTATAGCTTTCGACGCGGTTGCGGCCTTTTGCCTTGGAGCGGTACATCGCCGCGTCGGCATTTTTGACCAGCGTGGCTACGTCCGTGCCGTCGGTGGGGAACACGCAGCTGCCGATGCTGGGGCTGATGTAGAGCTCATGTTCGCCTGCCTCAAAGGGCGTGTTGAAGCAGGCCAGTAATTTATTGGCGATGGCCTGCGCGTCGCTGGCTTGCAGCAGGCCGGGCAGCAGAACGATGAACTCGTCGCCGCCCAGGCGTGCGACGGTGTCGATGTCGCGCAGGGTCTCCTTAAGGCGGTGTGCGATGCCTTTGAGCAGCAGGTCGCCGACGGGGTGGCCCAGGCTGTCATTGATGTGCTTGAAGCGATCCAGATCGAGGAACAGAACTGCGCCGAGACTGCCGGATTCTTCGCTGTGCAGCAGGGCGGCCTGAAGCCTGCTCTCGAACAGTATTCGGTTGGGCAGGCCGGTGAGCGGGTCATGGTGGGCCTGATAGTCGAGGCGCGCCTGTGCGTGTTTGAGGCTGGAGATGTCGGCGAAGACGGCGACGAAGTGGGTCAGGAGGTCGTCTTTGTTGCGCACGGCACTGATGGTCAGCCAGCTCGGGTAAAGCTCGCCGTTCTTGCGGCGGTTGCTGATTTCGCCCTGCCAGTGGCCCTCGGCCGCCAGTTGGTGCCACATCGCGGCATAGAACGCGCTGTCATGTTGGCCAGAGGCAAGCAGGCGAGGGGTCTGGCCGATGGCTTCACTTTCGCTGTAGCCAGTGATTTCCGTGAACGCGCGGTTGACGGCGCTGATGCTCTGGTCGGTATTGGTGATGAGCACACCTTCGGCAGTGCTCTCGAAAACAGTCGCCGCCAGATGCAGTTTCTCCTGCATTTGCCTGCTTTCGGTGATATCGCGTGTGATCGTCAGCAGACAGTGTTCGCCGGCGATGATGAGGGGTTGAGAGGACAGTTCGCACAGTCGAATATCGCCATTGTTGTGACGAATGCGGACCCGCATGTCTTTGACGAAGCCATGCTTTTTCATGCGTTCGATGAGCCTTGAGCGCTCGCTCAGGTCAACCCAGATGCCCAGGTCAAATGTCGAGTGGTCAAGGCAGTACTTTTCGCTGTACCCGGTCTGACGGCAAAACCCTTCGTTGACCTCCAGCAGCATGCCGTCCTGTTGCCGGGTAATCGCCATCCCGTCAGGCGAGGCATGAAAGGCTTTGGCGAACTTCTCTTCGGAAAGCTGCAGTTGTTGGCGGGCCAGTTTGAGCTGGGTGATGTCACGCACTATCACCAGCACGGCAGGTATCGGGCTATGCTCGAACGGTTGGGCGGACATGAGCCCTGAAAAGGTTTCGCCGTTTTTGCGCCGAAAGGGTATCTCCAGATTATGGATATCGTCGGTCTGCAATTGCAGCAAGACTTTTGGGCCGATGCCTGGCACTGCCCACAGATTCAGTTCTGTCGGTGTCTTGCCAATCACTTCATCAAGGGGGAGGCCGGTTCGCTCTACGAACGCCTCGTTGGCGTCCATGATGTGCCCGTCAGCAAGGCTGACGATAAGCATGGCATCCGGACATTGAGCGAAGATCGAGGCGAATTTTCCTTCGGACAGGCACGACGCTTCCCGGTCACTGTTGTTGATTACTCCACGCATATGCGGCTTACGTCCGTGTCTGACTATCGCTGGTGATGGTGTGGCGTAACCTTGTAACTTCAATGATCCAAGGCTTGGTTCGAAGAGCGCTGGTGTCTGGTGTGATACATAGTTGTAGGTCAATTCTTCAGGAGCTGCAATTAGACTGATGTCTGACCTCTTCTTGATTGGGTCAATTGACAACTGAGCCTGCAAACTTTGAATTTTCTTTTGCCCCGGAAACGCAAAACCCCCGGCATGCCGGGGGTTTTGTTGACTCGTTGGTGCGATTACTCGTCGAGGAACGAGCGCAGGTGCTCGCTTCTTGTCGGGTGACGCAGCTTGCGCAGTGCCTTGGCTTCGATCTGACGAATCCGCTCGCGGGTTACGTCAAACTGCTTACCAACCTCTTCAAGAGTGTGATCGGTATTCATGTCGATGCCGAAACGCATGCGCAGAACCTTGGCTTCACGGGCAGTAAGGCCCGACAGCACTTCGCGTGTCGCTTCTTTCAGGCTTTCAACAGTGGCGACATCGATTGGCGACTGCATGGTCGAGTCTTCGATGAAGTCACCCAGGTGCGAATCTTCGTCGTCACCGATCGGGGTTTCCATGGAGATCGGCTCTTTTGCGATCTTCAATACCTTGCGGATTTTATCCTCAGGCATTTCCATGCGTTCGCCCAGCTCTTCCGGGGTCGGCTCGCGACCCATTTCCTGCAACATCTGCCGGGAAATGCGGTTGAGCTTGTTGATCGTCTCGATCATGTGCACCGGAATACGAATGGTGCGTGCCTGGTCGGCAATCGAGCGAGTGATCGCCTGACGGATCCACCAGGTGGCATAGGTCGAGAACTTGTAGCCACGACGGTATTCGAACTTGTCCACAGCCTTCATCAAACCGATGTTGCCTTCCTGGATCAGATCGAGGAATTGCAGGCCACGGTTGGTGTACTTCTTGGCGATGGAGATCACCAGACGCAAGTTCGCTTCAACCATCTCTTTCTTCGCGCGGCGGGCCTTGGCCTCACCGATCGACATGCGACGGTTGATGTCCTTGATCTCGGCGATTTTCAGGCCGGTCTCTTCTTCCAGTGCGGACAGCTTCTGCTGGCAACGCTGGATGTCAGGCTGCAGGCGACCGATGGCTTCTGCGTATTTGCTCTTGCCCTTGGCCAGTGCGTCAGTCCAGCTTTCGTCAACTTCGTTGCCCGGGAACTGGCGCAGGAAGTCGGCGCGCGGCATACGTGCATCACGTACACACAGCTGCATGATGGCGCGTTCCTGAGCACGAAGACGCTCAAGAGCACCGCGTACACGCTCTACCAGACCTTCAAACTGTTTTGGAACCAGTTTGATCGGCATGAACAGTTCGGCCAGCGCAACCATTTCGGCAATGGCGTGCTTGTCGTCGCGACCAAATTTCTTCAGGGCCTTGCGGGTGATTTCCATTTGATCGGAAACCGCACCGAAGCGCTGCTGGGCGATGACCGGATCAGGACCGCTCTCGACTTCGTCTTCTTCGTCGCTGGCGTCTGCCGACTCTTCCTCGTCGTCATCGGCCCCTTCTGCCTTCGCGGCTTTGGGGTCGACAGGCGGCGGGACTTCGGCAGGCGGCGCAATGCCGTCGTCCGGGTCGATATAGCCGCTCAGGACATCGGAAAGGCGACCGCCTTCACTGGTGACGCGTGTGTATTCGGAGAGAATGTGGTCAACCGTGCCTGGGAAGTGCGCAATTGCGCCCATTACTTCACGGATGCCTTCTTCGATACGTTTGGCGATTTCGATTTCGCCTTCACGGGTCAGAAGTTCAACGGTACCCATTTCCCGCATGTACATACGAACAGGATCGGTGGTACGCCCGATGTCGGTCTCGACCGCTGCCAACGCTGCAGCCGCTTCTTCTGCGGCTGCCTCGTCGGTATCGGCGTCGGCCAGCATCAAGGCGTCCGCATCCGGAGCACTCTCGTGTACCGGGATCCCCATGTCGTTGATCATGCGGATGATGTCTTCCACCTGCTCGGGATCTGAAATATCCTCGGGCAAGTGGTCGTTGACCTCTGCGTAAGTCAGATACTTCTGCTCACGACCCAGGGTGATCAACTCTTTGATACGAGATTGCTGTTGCGCTTTTCCGGACATAACACCCTATCCACTGAAGGTCTTGGCGGGCAAAAAACAAGCCGAGGATTATACCCGAGCTATGACCTCACGCGCCAGTTGAGGTCGGGTTTTGTGCAGAATGATTAAGGCTGTGCAGCTTTACCAACTGCGCTTTCTCTTCGGCCGTCAGGCCGGTTTCACTGCTTTTTCTGACCAGCTCATCAATTTTTCGCAAGCTTTGGCCTGCCGATAGCTTAGTTATAGTGTCGAAAAACTGTTGTTCAAGGTTGTCGGCCTCAATCAGCCATTCCTTTTCGGCCAGGGCTCGCAGCAAATTGCCCTGTTCGGTCCCGTGCCAGCGTGCTATCAACTGTAACGACCGCAGTTTGGGATTCTTTTGCCTGGCTTCAATCAACGCGATCAATAATTGAGCGTTGGGGTGGTCTTCTGCCGCGAAGTTGCTTGCATTTTCGACCTTTTCGGCCAGTTCCGGGTGGTGCAGCAGTGTTCTCAGTGCAGTCTGCATCGGAGGTTCGACGGCGGTCGGTATTCGCGGCGCGCGCTGTCTGAACTCCTGCCGCTTGCCTTTTTTGCCCGAGAACGTGTTTTCCCATTTTTTTTGATTCGGACCGCCGGTTTTCTTCTGCGTCCATTCCTGCTGAGGCTCATAACCGCCTTGTGGCTGGTAATCGGCAAAATCAGGCATGGCGTCGTAGTCGACATACGGGTCGTAACTCGGTGGTGCCTCTGCCGGCGCGCTCTGCACCAGCTGGCTGACGGCTTCGCCGGTCAGTCCGGTAATTTCGGTCAGGCGCTGACGCATCAGAATACGCAGGTTCGCGCCGGGTACCTTGTCGATCAATGGCGCCGCAAGGGTGGCCATGTGCGCCTTGCCCTCCAGCGAGCGCGGATCGGACTCTTTGGTCAGTTGCTCGAAAAAATAATCGGCCAGCGGCTGCGCGTGCTGATTGATGCGTGCCTTGAACGCGTCGGTGCCTTCGGAGCGCACCAGCGTGTCCGGGTCTTCGCCTTCGGGAAGAAACAGAAAGCGCGCCCGCCGTCCGTCCTGCAGGTTCGACAGGGTCGCTTCCAGCGCACGCCATGCAGCGTTGCGTCCGGCCTGATCGCCGTCGAAGCAGAACAGTACGTTAGGCACGACCCTGAACAGACGCTTCAAATGCTCTTCGCTGGTTGCAGTACCCAGCGTGGCCACGGCATTGCGCAACCCTTGCTGGGCCAGGGCGATGACGTCCATGTAGCCTTCAACGACGATGATTTCATCGAGGTTGCGATTGAATTTGCGCGCCTCGAACAGCCCGTACAGCTCCTGGCCCTTGTGGAAAACCGGTGTTTCCGGGGAGTTCAGATACTTGGGTTTATCATCGCCCAGTACGCGGCCGCCAAAGGCGATGACGCGCCCGCGTGAGTCACGGATCGGAAACATCACCCGGTCGCGGAAGCGGTCGTAGCGTTTGCCGGTTTCGGCGTTCTCGATCAGCAGGCCGGCATCGATCATCACCTTTTGCTGCAATGAGTCGCTGCTCAGGTGCTTGTACAGGTTGTCCCAGCCGGGAGGGGCGAAGCCCAGGCCAAAGTCCCTGGCGATTTCGCCGGACAGCCCGCGGCCCTTGAGGTAATCCACCGCAGCCTTGCGTGACGGGTGGCTTTTCAGGGCCTGGCGGTAGAACTCGGCGGCGGCGGTCAGCAGCGGGTAGAGCGGGGAATCGGTCGGCTGCCGGGGCTTCTGGCCTTTTACGCTCTGTTCGCGAGGCACTTCCATGCCGGCGGCCTTGGCCAGGTCTTCGACGGCCTGGGGGAAGTCCAGGTTGTCGTGGTCCATGATGAAGCCGAGCGCGTTGCCACCTGCGCCGCAACCGAAGCAGTAATAGAACTGCTTGTCCGGGCTGACGCTGAAAGAGGGTGTTTTCTCTTTGTGGAACGGGCAGCACGCGGTGTAATTCTTCCCGGCTTTCTTGAGCTGCACGCGCGAACTGACAACATCGACAATATCGGTGCGGTTCAGAAGGTCGTCGATAAAGCTCTGGGGAATCAGCCCGGCCATGGCGTTCTCATCATTCAAGCGTGGTGCAAAAGTATCGGATGACTCTACGAGCGTTCCGTCAGCCTGTCAGCCGTCTTTTTGAAGACGTCGGCAATAAACGGGCACGTCTTTGCATCCGAAGGACGGTGTTGGCCTGAAAGGAATAGATCTGATCCCGCGAGTGGATCAGAAAGGCCACAGGCTTTTTTGCCCACGGTGAGTGGTCAGAGCCTGAGGACACGGAAGACGCTGCCTTGGCTGAGCTTCTTGCGAAGTCATCAAGGCATACTCGTCTTGTCATCGGTCGATGTGCTGCCCGAGTGGGCATGACCGATGTAGCCTGTGAACAGGCCGTGACGTGCTTGACTGAATATCCGAGTCGCATGTGCGGCCTGGACAGGGTCAATCAATAAAGCAAACGCAAAACAGCGAAGCTGTAACTGCCGACAGCCCGGCTGGTTGGCCGGGCAAGGCAGAAGCTTGCGACGAAGGTCTGTAAATTAATACAGACGAACGGCGCGGCGCTGTTCGCGCTGGACTTTCTTGGCGTGGCGTTTGACAGCAGCTGCTGCCTTGCGCTTACGCTCCGAAGTCGGCTTCTCGTAAAATTCGCGGCTACGAACTTCAGCCAGAACACCGGCTTTTTCGCAGGAGCGCTTGAAACGACGCAGAGCTACGTCGAAGGGTTCGTTCTCTTTAACTTTGACGGCTGGCATCCAGAGCTACCTTCATTCATTACCGGGGTCAACGCTCAGTGCAAACACTGCACAAAAGTACGTCGGTTTTTAAGGGTTGCGGATGTTAACCCCTCATTGAGAGGAATGCAAAGCCTCTGATCGAAAACCGCTGGTCGGCACCTCGGCCGGCGACTATTATGCGCGCCTTCAAATCTGCCCCCTACAAGGCGCAACCCCATGCTAGTACTGGGATTAGAAACCTCCTGCGACGAAACCGGCGTCGCGTTATACGACAGCGAACGCGGTTTGCTTGCGGACGCATTATTCAGCCAGATCGACCTGCATCGTGCCTATGGCGGTGTGGTGCCGGAGCTGGCTTCGCGCGATCACGTCAAGCGCATGCTGCCCCTGATTCGCCAGACACTGGCCAAGGCGGACTGCGTGGCCACTGATATCGACGCCATTGCCTACACGGCCGGCCCTGGATTGGTCGGCGCCTTGCTGGTCGGCGCTTCGTGCGCTCAGGCGCTGGCGTTCGCCTGGGATATCCCGGCGCTGGGCGTGCATCACATGGAAGGTCATCTGCTGGCCCCTATGCTGGAAGAAAACCCGCCACAGTTCCCGTTCGTCGCCTTGCTGGTGTCCGGCGGTCATACGCAGTTGGTGCGCGTCGACGGCATTGGTCAGTACGAGCTGCTGGGCGAGACGCTGGATGACGCCGCAGGCGAGGCGTTCGACAAGACCGCCAAGATGATGGGCATGCAGTACCCCGGCGGTCCGGAGATTTCAAAGGCGGCCATGCAGGGCGTGGCAGGGCGTTTCGTCTTCCCTCGGCCGATGACCGATCGTCCCGGGCTGGAATTCAGCTTCAGCGGCCTGAAAACCTCCGCGCTCAATACCTGGCAGCAATGCCGAAACGCTGGAGACGACAGTGAGCAAACCCGCTGCGACATCGCTCTGGCCTTCCAGCAGGCGGTAGTGGAGACTTTGACCATCAAGTGCAAGCGCGCGCTCAAGCAGACCGGTCTCAAGAGCCTGGTGATTGCCGGTGGCGTCAGCGCCAACAAGGCGCTGCGCGCTTCGCTGGAAAGCATGCTTGGCGACTTGCGCGGCCATGTCTATTACGCACGGCCCGAGTTTTGTACCGATAACGGCGCCATGATCGCTTTTGCCGGGTGCCAGCGTTTGCAGGTCGGGCAGAAGGAAGATTTGAGCATCAGCGTGCAGGCGCGCTGGCCCATGGAGCAGTTGTCGGGGCTGTGACGGCAGACGAGGCGGGTTACGCCTCAGAAATGTCGTTCGCGCCCGGCGAGCAGGTCGCGTAGATTGCCGCGATGGCGCCAGACGATGAGCAGGGTCAACACGCTCATCGGCAGCAAAGCATGAGGCTCCTGCCACGCCAGCAATGGCAGGGTCAGGGGTGTGGCAATCAGGGCGGCAAGCGAGCTGGTGCGGGTCAGGTACAGCGTCAGCAGCCAGGCGACTATCGCCAGGGCAGCGGCGGGCGGATACAGGCCCAGCAGCACACCGGCGGCGGTCGCTACGCCTTTGCCACCGCGGAAGCGGAAGTACAGCGGGAACAGATGGCCCAGCACTGCGCAGACGCCGATCCAGCCCTGTTGTGCGATGTCCATGCCCAAGGCGCTGGCGATCAGGATCGGCACCAGGCCTTTGCAGAGGTCGCCGAGCAGGGTCAGGATGGCGAGTTTTTTCCCGGCCAGACGCAGCATGTTGGTCGCGCCGGCATTGCCGGAGCCACTGGCGCGCGGGTCCGGCCTGCCGCTCAGGCGGCTGAGCAGGATGGCGAAGGACAGCGAGCCAAGCAGGTAGGCGAAGGTGGCCATTAACCAAAACATGCGAACCATTCCGGGCGAGGATGCCCTGATTCTAACGGCGCATCGCGCCCTTGTCGTGCAGTGGAGAGTAGTGCTTGGACAGAGTTTTCATCGAGGGCCTTGAGGTCGATACGGTCATTGGCGCCTATGACTGGGAGCGCGGCATTCGTCAGTGCCTGCGTCTGGACCTCAGCTTTGCCTGGGACAATCGCCCCGCAGCCGCAGGGGACGATCTGAGCAAGGCCCTCGACTACGCCAGTGTCTCGACACGTATTCAGGCGTTCGCCGAGCAGGCACAGTTCCAGTTGGTGGAGACCTTCGCCGAGCGACTGGCCGAAGTGCTGATGGGTGAATTCAATATTCCCTGGCTGCGCCTGAAACTGACCAAGCCCGGTGCTGTAGCGGCCGCTGCCGGTGTGGGCGTGGAGATCGAGCGCGGATGTCGCTGACGCGGATTTTCCTCGGCCTGGGGAGCAACATCGAGCGTGAGCGCCATCTGGTTGCGGGGCTCGATGCGCTGGATGGCTTCCTGACCGACCTGAGCTGTTCGCCGGTTTTTGAAAGCCATGCCGTGGGTATCAAGAGCGGGCCATTCTTCAATCTCGTGGTGTCGGCACTGACCGATCTGCCCTTGATGGAGCTGGATCGTCGCCTGAAATTCATCGAAGCGGACAATGGCCGTTATGCCCCGGATCGCAAAGGGTTGCCGCTGGATATCGATGTGCTGCTGTACGGCGAACAGGTCGGTAATTTCGACGGGCTGATCTTGCCGAGGGCAGAAATTCTAAAGAATGCCTTCGTACTGCGTCCATTGGCGTTGATTGCCCCTGAACGTCTGCATCCCGGTGTGGGGATTGCTTTCAGCAAACTCTGGGCTGATGCGCAGATCGATCAGCAGCTTTGGCCGGTGGCGTTCGAGTGGCGCGGGTTGGCACTGACGCCTGAGGATTTGCTGCGTAGCTGAGCCTGTCCGCGCCTTCCAGCTCTGACGCTTCTTGTGCCAAAGCTGAAGATCGGACGCAGAGCGTCCAGGGCTGCGCTACCACGCGGAGCGCGGGAGCGATAACCGTGCACGAGAGGCTGTCAGGCGACGTGCTCGGCCTTGTAGGTTTTCAGTGCCTTCAAGCGCTCGTTCTTCAGTGCGTCACCCAGTTCCTTGCCTTTCAGGCCCTGTTCCAGCAACGGCTGTACTGATACTGCGCGTGCGACCTCGGCGGCGCCGCGCAGATAGTCGGCCTGTGGATAACTGCGTTGTTCGAAGCCGTGACGTCCCCGTGCGTCCATCTCGCAGGCGGCAATAAACTCTTCAAAGCGCTGCGGGCGGCGGTAGACGTCGAAGCTTTGCAACAGCTCCAGCAGGGTCGAGGGTTTCAGCTCCAGCGCACGGTGGCCGTGAGTGTGGTACTGGCCGACCAGCAGCGCCAGTTCCTGGCAGTCCCGTGGTACACGAAAACGCTCGTTGACCGCTTTTATCAGGCGCAGGCCGGTGTGTTCATGGGCGATGTGCCTTGGCCATTCGGCTTCCGGCGTCAGCCCTTTGCCGAGGTCGTGCAGCAGGCAGGCCCAGCGCACTGTTAGCGGGTGTTTGTGGCGCGCGGATTGCTCGAGGACGCTGAGCACGTGGACGCCAGTGTCTATTTCAGGGTGATGCGCCGCCGGCTGCGGTACACCAAACAACGCTTCGACTTCGGGCATCAGCTCTTTGAGCGCGCCGCAGTCGTGCAGTACCTGGATAAACACCTGAGGCTGTTCTTCCATGAGTGCGCGAGAGATTTCCTTCCAGCTTCGCTCGGCAGTCAGCGCCTTGAGTTCGCCCGATTCACTGAGCTGTCGCATCAATCCCAGGGTCTCGGGCGCGATGGTAAAACCGTAACCGGCGTAGCGCGCTGCGAATCGGGCCACACGCAAGACTCTGAGCGGATCTTCGGCGAATGCGGGTGAAACGTGACGTAATATCCGCGCTTCCAGATCCTTCTGGCCGTTGTAGGGATCGGTTAAATTACCGTCCTTGTCTTCAGCCATGGCATTGATCGTCAGGTCGCGCCGAATCAAATCCTGCTCGAGTGTTACCTCGGGGCTGGCGTGGAAAACAAAGCCCCCGTAGCCCACACCGCTCTTGCGCTCGGTGCGCGCCAGCGCGTATTCCTCATTGGTCAGCGGATGCAGAAACACCGGGAAATCTGTACCGACCGGGCGATAGCCCTTGATCAGCATGTCCTCGGTGCTTGCGCCGACTACCACCCAGTCGATGTCCGTGACAGGTTGACCCAGAAGACGGTCGCGTACAGCACCGCCCACTTTATAAATCTGCATAAAAAGCCTCCGTAAGCGCGACAGGATAAACCTTGTGTCGTACTTATGGAGGCTAAAGCTGTATGAGCAAGCGTTTAACGCGCTAGTGCCCTAGCGCTTAAAGGTGGACGACCGCCATATCAAGCCGGGGATACTCACTGTCGGCATGCTCGCCTTTCGGGGGTACGTGATGGGTCTTGACCACCTGATCGCCCTGCAAGGTTTCCAGGTGTATGTCAAAGCCCCACAGCCGGTGCAGGTGTTTGAGCACCTCATCTGTCGAGTCACCAAGCGGTTTGCGATTGTGCTGTTGATGGCGCAAGGTCAGCGAGCGGTCGCCTCGGCGGTCGATGCTGTAGATCTGCACATTGGGCTCCCGATTGCCCAGGTTGTACTGCGCAGCGAGTATTTCGCGGATGGTCCGATAGCCGTTTTCATCATGAATGGCGGGCACCAGCAGGTCGTCCTTCTGGTCGTCGTCCATAATGCTGAACAGCTTCAGGTCGCGAATCACCTTGGGCGACAGGTACTGGAGAATGAAGCTCTCGTCCTTGAAGCTGGTCATCGCGAACTTGATCGCCGTCAGCCAGTCGCTGCCGGCAATTTCCGGAAACCACTGGCGATCCTCATCGGTAGGGTGTTCGCACATCCGCCGGATGTCCTGATACATGGCAAAGCCCAGCGCATAGGGATTGATGCCGCTGTAGTAGGGGCTGTCAAAACCGGGCTGGAAAATAACGCTGGTGTGCGACTGCAGGAACTCCATCATGAAGCCGTCGGTGACCAGCCCTTCGTCGTACAGATCATTCATCAGCGTGTAGTGCCAGAACGTCGCCCAGCCTTCGTTCATCACCTGGGTCTGGCGCTGTGGATAGAAATACTGCGCGATCTTGCGCACGATGCGCACCACTTCGCGCTGCCATGGTTCCAGCAGCGGGGCGTGTTTCTCGATGAAGTAGAGAATGTTTTCCTGCGGCTCGGCCGGAAAGCGCGCGTTGTCTTCCTTGCTGCTCTTGTCGGCACTTTTCGGGATGGTGCGCCACAGGTCGTTGATCTGCCGCTGCAGGTGCTCCTCCCGGTCCTTCTGCCGACGGCGCTCCTCTTCGGCGGAAATCGGGTAGGGGCGCTTGTAGCGGTCCACACCGTAATTCATCAGTGCATGGCAGGAGTCGAGCAAGTCCTCCACGGCATCGATGCCATGGCGCTCCTCGCATTGCATGATGTACTGCTTGGCGAACACCAGGTAATCAATGATCGAACTGGCGTCAGTCCAGGTGCGGAACAGGTAGTTGCCCTTGAAGAAGCTGTTATGGCCATAGCACGCATGGGCCACCACCAGCGCCTGCATGCAGATGGTGTTTTCTTCCATCAGGTAGGCAATGCACGGGTCGGAGTTGATGACGATCTCGTAGGCCAGGCCCATCTGGCCGCGAGAATAGGATTTTTCCGTGCTGAGGAAGTGTTTGCCGTAGGACCAATGGTGATAGCCCAGCGGCATGCCCACCGAGGCATAGGCGTCCATCATCTGCTCGGCCGTGATCACTTCGATCTGGTTGGGATAGGTGTCCAGCGCATACCGCTCGGCGATCCTGCCGATTTCGCGGTCGTAGGCGCGGATCAGTTCGAATGTCCACTCTGACCCCGTGGAAAGGGGTTGGCGCTTCTGCTCTCTGGCGGTCATGACACTAACCTTCGCTGAAAGAGTTCGCGGAATACCGGATAGATATCACCGGCAGAGACCAGCTGTTGCTGGGCAAACGTGTCGGCAAAATCTTCACCGATGCGTTCGTATTCGTACCACAAGGCCTGGTGCTCACGCGGCGTGATTTCCACGTACGTGTAGTACTGCACGAAAGGCATGATCTGTTTGGTGAGGATTTCCCGGCAAATGGGCGAATCGTCGTTCCAGTTGTCGCCATCCGACGCCTGTGCCGCGTAGATATTCCAGTCGCTGCTCGGGTAGCGTGCGGCCATGATTTCCTGCATCAGTTTCAATGCACTGGAAACGATGGTGCCGCCGGTTTCCCGGGAATAGAAAAACTCTTCCTCGTCCACTTCGCGGGCGCTGGTGTGGTGACGAATGAAGACCACGTCGATCTTGTCGTAGTTACGCTTGAGAAACAGGTACAGCAGGATGAAGAAGCGCTTGGCGATGTCCTTGGTCGCCTGAGTCATGGAGCCGGAGACGTCCATCAGGCAAAACATGACTGCTTTTGAGCTGGGGTTGGGTTGCTTGACCAGCAGGTTGTACTTGAGGTCGAAGGTATCGAGATAGGGCACACGACGAATGCGAGCCTTCAGTCGGTCGATTTCTACTTCCAGTTCCTGAAGGTCGCCGAAGTTATCCGGCTCTTCGCGCTTCATGCGCTCAAACTCGGCGGTCGCTTCCCTGAGTTTCGCGCGACTGCTACCGGACAGTGCGATGCGGCGTGCATGCGCCGAACGCAGGGTGCGGATGATGTTGATCCGTGACGGGTTGCCTTCGTTGCTGATCCCGGCGCGCACGGTCTTGAAGGTGTCGGTGCCGGTCAGGTTGCGCTTGACCAGGTTCGGCAGCTCCAGGTCTTCGAACATGAACTCGAGAAACTCTTCCTGGGTAATCTGAAACGAAAACTCATCCATCCCTTCGCCGGAATTACCCGCCTTGCCGGGGCCTTTACCGCCAGCGCCACCTTGAGGGCGGGCGATGTGCTCACCGGTGGTGAATTCCTTGTTGCCGGGATGAACAACGGTCTGCTTGCCGCCGCGACCGTGGTGCAGGACCGGTTCGTCGATGTCACGCCCGGGAATGCTGATCTGTTCGCCGTGTTCCATGTCAGTGATGGAGCGTCGGCTGACCGCTTCCTCCACTGCCTTCTTGATGTGATCACGGTAACGCCGCAGAAACCGCTGGCGGTTTACCGTGCTCTTGTTCTTGCCGTTGAGACGTCGGTCGATCACATAGCTCATAGGCTCCTCCGGGGAGCTTCAAGTTGTAAGCCTCAAGCTGCAAGCGAGCAAACGATCAATCCCGAGACCGGGTGTTGATCGCTTGTCGCCTGCAGCTGATAGCTTGAAGCTTGCAGCTGCTTTACTGCGATTTCCGCACGCGCAGATACCATTCGGAAAGCAAACGTACCTGCTTGTCCGTGTAGCCCCTCTCGACCATTCGTGTCACGAAGTCGTTGTGCTTCTGCTGATCTTCTTTGCTGGCCTTGGCATTGAAGCTGATGACCGGCAGGAGGTCCTCGGTGTTGGAGAACATTTTCTTCTCGATCACCACCCGCAGCTTCTCGTAGCTGAGCCAGGTCGGGTTCTTGCCATTGTTGTTGGCGCGGGCACGCAGCACGAAGTTGACGATTTCGTTGCGGAAATCTTTCGGGTTGCTGATGCCAGCCGGTTTCTCGATCTTTTCCAGCTCCTCGTTCAAGGCCACACGGTTGAGGATCTCGCCGGTTTCCGGATCACGGTATTCCTGATCCTGAATCCAGAAGTCCGCATACAGCACATAGCGGTCGAAAATGTTCTGACCGTACTCGCTGTAGGACTCCAGGTACGCCGTCTGGATTTCCTTGCCGATGAACTCGATATAGCGCGGTGCCAGGTATTCCTTGATAAAGCGCAGATAACGCTCGCGCGTTTCGGCGGGGAACTGCTCCTGTTCGATCTGCTGTTCCAGTACGTAAAGCAGGTGCACCGGGTTGGCCGCAATTTCGTGCGGATCGAAGTTGAACACCTTGGACAGAATCTTGAACGCGAAGCGGGTAGACAGACCATTCATGCCTTCGTCGACGCCCGCACTGTCGCGGTACTCCTGGATCGACTTGGCTTTAGGGTCGGTGTCTTTCAGGTTCTCGCCGTCATACACGCGCATCTTGGAGTAGATGTTGGAGTTGTCCGGCTCTTTGAGGCGCGACAGCGTGGTGAACTGCGCGAGCATTTTCAGGGTGTCCGGCGCGCAGTGCGCCTTGGACAGCGAGCTGTTGAACAGCAGCTTGTCGTAGATCTTGATCTCGTCGCTGACACGCAGGCAGTACGGCACCTTTACGATGTAGATACGGTCGATGAAGGCTTCGTTGTTCTTGTTGTTGCGGAAGCTGTGCCACTCCGATTCGTTGGAGTGCGCCAGCAAAATACCGGTGAACGGGATCGCGCCCAGTCCTTCGGTACTGTTGTAGTTGCCTTCCTGGGTTGCGGTGAGCAGCGGGTGAAGGACCTTGATCGGGGCCTTGAACATCTCGACGAATTCCATCAGGCCCTGGTTGGCCCGGCACAGCGCGCCCGAGTAGCTGTAGGCATCGGCATCGTTCTGCGGGAATTCTTCCAGTTTGCGGATATCCACCTTACCGACCAGCGCAGAGATGTCCTGGTTGTTTTCGTCGCCGGGTTCGGTTTTCGCCACGGCAATCTGGTTGAGAATCGAAGGGTAGAGCTTCACCACCTTGAACTGGCTGATGTCGCCACCGAACTCGGCCAGGCGTTTGGTCGCCCAGGGCGACATGATGGTGCTCAGGTAGCGTCGCGGAATCCCGAAGTCTTCTTCGAGAATCGCGCCGTCCTCCGTGGCGTTGAACAGGCCCAAGGGCGACTCGAAGACAGGCGAGCCCTTGATGGCGTAGAACGGGACTTTTTCGATCAGTTGCTTGAGTTTTTCCGCCAGGGACGATTTACCGCCACCCACCGGGCCGAGCAGATACAGGATTTGCTTTTTCTCTTCCAGGCCTTGGGCGGCATGGCGGAAATACGAAACGATCTGGTCGATGCATTCTTCCATTCCGTGGAAGTCGGCAAAGGCCGGATAGCGGCGTATGACCTTGTTAGAGAAAATGCGCGACAGCCTGGAGTTGGCGGAGGTATCCACCAGTTCAGGCTCGCCGATGGCCAGCAGAAGACGTTCTGCGGCAGAGGCATAGGCGCTGCGATCCTGTTTGCAGAGCTCCAGATACTCCTGTAGCGAGAGCTCTTCTTGCCGCGTGCTTTCGAAGCGTTGTTGGAAGTGGCTGAATATACTCATGACGTCACCTCGCTCGATACGTGGAGCCGGCGGCGGATCGTCAGTCGATGCTGGCAGCGACCAAACTACGGCTGCTGTTTCCCCCCAGAACACCCTAGGCTCTGTACGAAAAGTGGCTGCGCTCGGTGATGCTTCGTTAAAAACAGGCTCGGAATGCTCATTTACAACACGTAGACTCCGCTTCCTCGCCTGTTTTTGCCTTGCCTGACCTTCGCTCGCCGACTTTTCGTACAGAGCCTAGTAACTACCGATGACCCACGCGCCGGTGTACCGGCTCTCCCCTGAATACGGATGGCCTAGGCTAAGGATAGTTCGGATTCGGAAAGATAAAGAAGGGATGCGCGAGAAGACGGGCTGACCGTTCGTCAGATGGCTCGCGAGCCCGCGTAGAACGCGGGATCAGCTGTCATAAAAATATTTTCTATCAGCCTTGCACGGTTTCTTGCGGGTAAGTGGCGCGCCACAGCTCGAAACCGCCGTCCACGCTGTACACATCGGAGAAACCCTGGCCGACCAGATAGGCTGCAGCGCTCTGGCTGGAGTTGCCGTGGTAGCAGACGACCACCAGCGGCTTGTCCAGATCGGCTTCGCGGATGAAGTCGGCGATCGAGTGGTTGTCCAGATGCACGGAATCGGGAATGTGATTGCTCTCGAAAGCCTGTGGGTCCCGAACATCGACCAGCACGGCGCCTTGCTCGCGCAGAGCCTGGGCCTGTTCAGGTGGGATACGTTTGAATTCAGTCATTGCCTGGGCTCCTGAGCCTGAGGTTACGGAAGGGGAGTAGCGCCGGGTTGCATGCGGGTAACAAGCCCGTCGGCGGCATTGCCGATAGCATCGCAATTGCACTGATGACGTTCAAGCGTATCGACATTGAGCAGCGTCATCGAGCCACCCCAGACACATCCGCTGTCGAGGGCGAAGACGTCAGGTTCGTCGCAGCGACCTTCAAGCGCAGCCCAATGGCCGAAAATGATTTTCACGTCGCGGGTCTTGCGGCTCTGGTGGCTGAACCAGGGCGCATAGCCAGGTATCGCGGTGCCGACCCCTTCCTTGCTCTTCAGATCGAGTTTGCCGTCGCTGGTGCAGAAGCGCATGCGGGTGAAGTAGTTGGTGATGACCCGCAGACGCGTCACGCCTTGCAGGTCGTTGTCCCACTTGGCCGGTTCATTGCCGTACATGCCGTCGAGAAAGGCGCCGTACAACGTGTCGTCCTGCAGCGCGTGCTCGACTTCGGCAGCGTGCTTCAAGGCCTTTTTCAGCGTCCACTGTGGCGCGATACCGGCATGCACCATGGCGACATTGCGTTCTGCGTCGTAATGCATGAGCTTCTGCCGACGCACCCAGCCAAGCAGGTCGTCACGATCAGGCGCTTCAAGGATTTCAAGCAGCGTGTCGCCCTTCTTCAGCAGCTCTCTTTTACGGGCCACTGCCAGCAGGTGCAGGTCATGATTGCCGAGCACGCACACCAGCGATTCGCGAATGCTGTACAGATAGCGAAGCGTTTCCAGCGATTGCGGGCCACGGTTGACCAGGTCACCCACCAGCCAAAGGCGATCCTGCTCCGGGTTGAAGTGCACGTGCTCGAGCAGGCATTGCAGAGGTTCAAGGCAGCCTTGCAGGTCACCCACCGCATACACCGCCATCAGTGCAGCGAGCCCGGAACGGCCAGGCGGAAAGGCTCGATAACGGCATCGAAGCGTTTGCCGTCTTCGGCCAGCATCTGGTAAGTGCCCTGCATATTGCCGACTTTGGTGGTCATGACCGTACCACTGCTGTAGGTATGGCTTTGGCCGACCTTGATCAGTGGCTGCTGGCCAACCACGCCTTCGCCACGTACTTCCTCGACATTGCCATCACCGTCGGTAATGACCCAGTGCCGCGACAGCAGCCGGGCAGGGAGCTCGCCATTGTTGTGCACGGTAATGGTGTAGGCGAAAGCGAAACGGTTCTGCTCAGGTTGCGACTGCTCCGAGAGGAAGCGTGTGACGACGCTGACGTCGACCTTGTAACGAGAATCGGGCATGCAATAGGCCTTGAAATCCATAGCTGCGAAAAAAGGGCGTGTGCGGCAGGTAGATCAGTCTAGGACAAGTAAGCGGAAAATGAAGACTGAGCCTGCCGTTTACTTGTCCCCAGGGTTCACTCTGTCACAACTTTTTCGCTGAGAGTGTCTGCCAGACGAACGAATGCAGCCAGATCGAGCTGCTCGGGACGCAAGCTGCCGTCTACTCCGGAAGCGGTGATCTCATCGCTGGTCAACAGCAGCTTGAGGGTGTTGCGCAGGGTCTTGCGACGCTGGTTGAACGCTTCACGCACGATGCGCTCCAGCACACGGTGATCCTTGGCAGGGTGCGGCAGTGTTTCGTAAGGGACGAGGCGCACAATGGCCGAGTCCACTTTCGGCGGCGGGTTGAATGCACCCGGTCCGACGTTGAACAGGTGTTCGACGCGGCAATGGTACTGGACCATGATCGACAGACGGCCCCAGTCACCACCGCCGGGTCCGGCAGCCATACGCTCGACAACCTCCTTTTGCAGCATGAAGTGCATGTCGCGGATCAGGCTGGCGTTCTGCAGCAGGTGAAAAATCAGCGGCGTCGAGATGTTGTACGGCAGGTTGCCCACCACCCGCAGGCTGCGCGGTTCGGCGCCGAGGGTGTTGAAGTCGAATTTCAGCGCATCGCCCTGATGCAGGTTGAAGTTCGGCTTGCTGGCGAACTGACCGTTCAGGATCGGGATCAGGTCCTTGTCCAGCTCGACCACGTCCAGCTGAGCGCCGCTGTCGAGCAGGCCCTCGGTCAGTGCACCCTGGCCCGGCCCGATTTCCAGCAGCCGGTCTTCAGGTTTGGAACGGATGGCACGCAGGATCTTGTCGATAACGCCTGCATCGTGCAGGAAGTTCTGCCCGAAGCGCTTGCGCGCCCGGTGTTGGTATTGCTCGGTCATGAATGGGTCTCGGCCATCTGGTAGGCGGTTTGCAGTGCGACGTGCAGGCTGCCGGTGTCGATGTTCGCAGTGCCGGCCAGGTCCAGCGCCGTGCCGTGATCGACAGAGGTGCGGATGATTGGCAGGCCGAGCGTCACATTGACCGCTGCGCCGAAACCTTTGTATTTCAGCACGGGCAGGCCCTGATCGTGGTACATCGCCAGCACTGCGTCGCAGTGCTCCAGATATTTGGGGGTAAACAGAGTGTCTGCAGGCAGCGGGCCGCGCAAGTCCAGGCCTTCGCTGCGCAGGCGCTCCAGAGCAGGTTCGATGATGTCGATTTCCTCACGACCCAGATGCCCGCTTTCGCCGGCATGAGGGTTGAGGCCGCAGACCAGAATGCGTGGATGGGCAATGCCGAACTTGTTGACCAGGTCGGCGTGCAGGATGCGTGTCACGCGCTCCAGACGATCCGCTGTGATGGCGTCGGCCACATCGCGCAACGGCAGGTGAGTGGTCACCAGTGCTACGCGCAGGTCGCCGGTTGCCAGCATCATCACCACCTGTTCGGTGTGAGTCAGTTCAGCGAGAAATTCGGTGTGTCCGGAAAACGCGATACCGCCGTCGTTGACCACGCCTTTGTGCACCGGGGCGGTGATCATGCCGCTGAACAGTCCGTCCAGGCAGCCCTGGCCCGCGCGAGTCAGGGTTTCCAGAACAAATGCAGCATTGGCTTTGTTCAGCACGCCGGTTTCCACCGGAGCGGCCAGTGGCGTATCCCAGACGTACAGACTGCCGGCAGGCGCAGGCAGGTCGGGAAACGCGTCGGGCGTGACCTTTATCAGACTGACCGACACACCCAGTTGCGCGGCCCGCTCAAGGAGCAGGTCGCGGCTGGTGATGGCAATCAGGGGGTATGGCTGAGGCTGCGTGGCGAGCAGCAGGCAAAGGTCAGGACCTATGCCGGCCGGCTCGCCGGGTGTCAGTGCGAAACGCTTGGGTTTCACTGTGCAGCCTGGGTCGCGCCAGGGAGTTTGATTTCAACGTAGGCTTCGTCGCGGATCTGACGCAGCCAGGTTTGCAGCTCTTCGTCGTACTTGCGGTTGCGCAATACGTTCAGCGCCTGCTGTTCCCGAGCCTGATCGGTAGCGTCCTTGGAGCGACGACCGAGCACTTCTAGAACATGCCAGCCGTACTGGGTCTGGAACGGTTTGGACAAGACGCCTTGTGGCGTTTCGCTCATCACTTGACGGAATTCCGGAACCAGAGAGTTGGGATCAACCCAGTTCAGATCGCCGCCATTGAGTGCAGAGCCCGGATCTTCCGAGAAGCTTTTCGCCAGCTCGGCGAAATCTTCGCCGTTTTGGATGCGGTCGTAGATCTTCTCTGCAAGACGCTTGGTCTCTGCCTCGTTACGAATTTCGCTTGGCTTGATCAGGATATGACGCACATGCACTTCATCACGCATTTGCGCCTCACCCTGGCCGCCGCGCTTTTCCAGCAGCTTGAGGATGATGAAACCGCCCGGCGTACGCGCAGGAGGCGTCACGTCACCGACAGGCATCGAGCTGAGCATGTCACCGAAGGGCGGTGGCAATTGTGCAGCCTTGCGCCAGCCCATGTCGCCGCCTTCCAGTGCATTTTCGCTGGACGAGGAGGTGGCTGCGAGACGGGTGAAGTCAGCACCTTTCTTCAACTGGTCGTAGATGCCCTTGGCCTTGACCGCAGCAGCCTGGATGGCGTCCGAGGAAGCGCTGTCAGGTGTGGCGATCAGAATGTTGGCCAGGTGAAACTCTTCAGACAACTGAGCCTTGCCCATATCCGAGGCGAGGAAGTTCTTCACTTCCTGCTGGGACACCTGGATACGTTCGGCCACCCGGCGCTGACGCACGCGGCTGATGATCATTTCCCGGCGCACCTGTTCGCGCGCATCGTTATAGGACAGGCCGTCATGCGCCAGCGCGGCGCGGAACTGCTCCACGCTCATGTTGTTGCGCTGGGCAATGGTGCCGATGGCCTGGTTCAGCTCTTCGTCGGAGACACGAATGCCAGAGCGTTCGCCCATCTGCAACTGCAGGTTTTCCAGGATCAGACGATCCAGAACCTGTGGTTGCAGGGCTTCTGCAGGCGGTACACCAGAGCCGCGCTTGGCAATGGTCTGCTGAACTTCACGTACACGCTGGTCCATCTGGCTTTTCATGATCACATCGTTGTCGACGATAGCCACGACACTGTCCAGAGGTTGAACCGCAGCATGCACTGCACCGCTCAGGAGTAACGCGCCCAGCATCAGCGGGCGCAGACAATCAGAAAGCTTGGTCTTCACGTTCACGATAACCTTGAATGCCTTTGTCGAGGAAGCTGTCTACCTTGGCGCCAGTTACACCGCCGAGCCCCTTCAACACGATTTGTAGGAATATGCCGCGGTCGCCTTTCTCGTTCTGAGGTGCTGCCTGGCTGAACTCGTCGTAGTCGATCCAGTAGCGATTGACCAGACGCATTTTCCAGCAGCAGTTGTCGTACTCGAACCCGCCGAAAGCTTCGATGGTGCGTTCACGGTTGTAGTCATACTGCCAACGGCTGATCAGGCTCCACTGCGGCACGATCGGCCAGATGACCGAGAAATCGTGCTGCTGAATCTTGTAGTAGTCCTTCACGTAGTTTGGCGAACCCGGGGTGCCGTAGTCACCACCACCCACGACCCAACGGCCGGTGCTTTCGTCGTAACGAATCTGGTCGTTGCGATAGCGATAGCCGAGGTTGACGATCTTGTTCGGATTGTCTTCAGGCTGGTAGTGGAACATCGCGCTGCCCGAACGGGTGCTTCGGCTGTCCGGATCCCAGTTGAAATCGGAATTGAAGCGCCAGTCGCGGTTGAAGCGGTATTCGTATTCCAGTGCATAAGGCGAAACATTTGAACGCGCATCATCACGATCCGCGAACACCACGCCTGGCAACTGCACCTTGCGGTCTTCGAAATACAGCGCCTGACCAATGCTGAAGCGTTGGCGTTCGAAGCCGTTGTCCTCGATCCAGCGGTTAGTGACGCCCAGCGACAGTTTGTTCTCGTCGCCGATGCGGTCGGAACCGGTGAAGCGGTTGTCACGGAACAGCGAGGCGAAGTTGAACGTGCTTTCGCTGGTGTCGAATACCGGGATGTCGGTCTGGTCTTTCTCGGGAACATAGAGATAGAACAGGCGCGGCTCCAGGGTCTGGCGGTAATCCTTGCCGAACCAGTTGGTATTGCGGTCGAAGTACAGGCCGCTGTCGACGCTGAAGATCGGCACGCTGCGGCTTTGGCTGCTGCTGTACTCTTCGCCGGCCAGCAGGGTGTTTCTGCCCTGACTGTCCAGATCCAGATCGTATTGCGTGTAGACGTACTTCAGCTTCGGCGTCAGGAAACCATAGGTCCAGTTCATCGGCAGGCTGACGGACGGTGCCAGGTTCAGGCGATCACCGTTGGCCCGAGCCAGGCCGGAGATGTTGTTGTCCAGACGTGTTTCCGGGTTGCCGTCTTCATCGATGAACGCGCCGCTGCGCAGATCACGTTCGAAACGCACCGCTTCGGTCTGGTAATCGAACTTCAGACCACCGGGGTTGTAGGGCAGCGTACCGTTGAGCGTCAGCTGAGGCAGGCGATTGTACGGCGTAACGTTGGCAACCGTCGCCAGCTTGTAGGCCTGAGCATTGAGCACTGCCGAGAAGCTGTCGCCACGGTAGGTCAAGGAGCCCTGCTGGTTGAGGTAGTCCGTCCGTTTGACACCGATCTGATCGGTTTCCAGATCCTGGAAGTAGTACGGATCGCTGATGTCGGTGTAATCGACCTGGGTCAGCCAGCGCGTATCAAGCCCGCCCTTGTGCTGCCAGTTGATCATCCAGCGGGTCTTGTCGTAGTCCGACTGCTGTTTGCGATCGTCATTCTCGTCGTTCAGGTACGCGCCGCCGAACTGACCTTCGCTGCCCTTGGTCAGGTAGCGGAACTCGCCTTCCATCAGCAAGCCACGATCAGCCATGTAACGCGGGTACAACGTGGCGTCGTAGTTCGGCGCCAGATTGAAGTAGTACGGGGTGACCAGTGTGAAGCCGTTGTCGCCGCCTGCTGCAATGGTCGGCGGCAGGAAACCGGACTGACGACGATCGTCGATCGGGAAGTAGATATACGGCGTGTACAGAACCGGTATGTCCTTGACCCGCAGGGTAACGTTGGTCGCTGTACCAAAGCCGGTGGCCGGGTTCAGCGTGATGTTGTTGCCCTTGAGCGTCCAGGCGTTGCTGTTCGGCTCGCACGTCGTGTAGGTACCGTCCTTGAGCCGGATGATCGCGTTCTCTGCACGCTTTGCGTACAGGGCATTACCGCGAATGTTCGACTTGTGCAGGACGTACTCGGCGTTGTCGACACGGGCTTCGCCGGTATCGAGTTGCAGTTCGGCCTTGTCACCGACGATCAGCGCACCGTTGTCGCGCAGACGGACATCGCCGTTCAGCTCGCCACGGTTCTCGGCCTGATGCAGTGCAGCCTCCTGGGCTTGCACCTGCATGCTGCCCTGACGCATCACGACATCACCCGCCAGCGTGGCGACCTGCGCTTCCTGTTCGTAACGCGAAGCCTTGGCTCCCACGAACATTGGCGCGTCTTTCATCGGCGTCTTGTCGTCCATGCCAGGACGGATCGGCTCGACGTAGGCACCCGAGCAATACGGGCCGGTCTCGGCCAGTTGCGCTGCGGTAAGCTTTTCGCGAGGAACCCAATCGAGGTGGCTGTAGTCAGCACTACGCGACTTCAGACCTTTGCCCTTGGCTTCAGTGACCAGTTGCGTACCCGCAGACTGTTCACCCGAAGAGGTGCCTTGTGAGGTGACCGTGCCGTTGGAACTGACCGACGTCGTGTCATGCACGGGGCGCGGAGGCAGATCCACTGCAGCAGCATTGGATTTCGGCGCACAGTTCCAGGCACCCGAAGCAGAGACTGAGCAGTCATACTGTTCCGCGGCGACCACGAACTGAGTGGCCAGAGGTTGCATCGCCAGCAGACTGCCGGTTACGAGCAACGGAAATTTTTTACGAAACGCGGGGGATTTCAATGCCATCTTATTAGTCCGGGCTTCCTGCGCGCCATCTGCCCGCGGGGGGGCCGCACGCCTCTCGATGGGCTGAAAAAGATTCCGGATAATAAAGCATGACCCGCTTGACGGCTAGCGCCGTCGGAGACCCTTGTAATGTCAGATCAAGATATACGCCTGCAATCCCTGAAAGTTTGGCTCGATGAGCAGTTGCCGGCGCTGTTTTCGGCGCACGGTTGGGGCGCCGTGCCCCCGGCTACATTGACTGCGGCCAGCAGTGACGCAAGTTTTCGCCGTTATTTTCGCTGGGAGGGTGCGGACCGAACTTTTATTGTCATGGACGCCCCTCCACCGCAGGAAAACTGCAAACCGTTCGTGGATATCGCTCATTTATTGGAAAAGTCGGGCATTAATGTTCCAAAAATTTATGCCGAAGACCTGACACAAGGCTTTTTGCTGCTCAACGATCTGGGCCGTCAGACTTATCTGGATGTCATTGACGCCGATAATGCCGATGCCTTGTTCGCTGATGCTATCCAGGCGTTGCTGGCCTACCAGCAACTGCCTATGGACGCTCCGTTGCCCAGCTATGACGTCGCGCTGCTGCGCCGTGAGCTGGAGCTGTTTCCCGAGTGGTACGTAAAGCAGCACCTGGGCATCGAGATGGATGAGGCGCAACTGAGCGACTGGCAGCAGGTCAGTGAGCTGTTGATCAACAGCGCCCTGGCACAGCCCAAAGTACTGGTGCATCGCGACTATATGCCGCGAAACCTGATGATCAGCGAGCCTAACCCAGGCGTGCTGGACTTTCAGGATGCGGTCTATGGCCCGGTCACCTATGACGTGACATGCCTGTTCAAGGACGCATTCCTGAGCTGGCCACAGGAGCGCGTCAGTGACTGGCTGCGCACCTACTGGGATCAGGCGCGGGCCCTCGGCATCCCGGTACAGGAAGATTTCGCCGCATTCGAGCGCGCCAGTGATCTGATGGGTGTACAGCGACATTTGAAGGTGATCGGCATTTTTGCCCGCATTTGCCACCGCGATGGAAAACCTCGCTACCTGGAAGACGTTCCGCGCTTTTTCGCTTATATAGAGGCGGTATTGTCACGTCGCCCAGAGCTGGCGCAGCTCGGGCAGTTGCTTACCAGTCTGCAGCCGGTAGACACCGCTGTCTGAAATGACAGAGACGGCCAGCGTGACAGAGAGCCGGTTTTATACAGGGTCGCCTTGAACGATGGCCATTTTGGAAAAGATCTTGATTGTGTCGAAGAGGACTGCATGAAAGCGATGATTCTCGCCGCCGGTAAAGGCGAGCGAATGCGCCCGTTGACCCTGCACACGCCCAAACCGCTGGTACGTGTCGGGGATGTACCGTTGATCGAATACCACCTGAACGCCTTGCGCGATGCAGGGTTTCACCAGTTGGTCATCAACCATGCGTGGCTGGGTCAGCAGATCGAGGATTACCTGGGCGACGGTCAGCGTTTCGACCTGAGCATCCGTTACTCCCCCGAAGGCCTGCCGCTGGAAACCGGCGGTGGCATTCAGCGGGCATTGCCGCTGCTTGGCCTTGAGCCGTTCGTGGTGATCAACGGTGATATCTGGACCGATTACGACTTCGGCGCATTGCGTGTGCCGCTTGAAGGCCTTGCGCACCTGGTATTGGTCGATAATCCTGCGCATCATCCGACGGGTGATTTCTCGCTGGTCGACGGTCAGGTGCGCGACGACGATTTGGCGGGTCAGCGGCTGACCTACAGCGGTATTGCCATCCTTCATCCACAGCTGTTTGCCAATTGCGAGCCCGGCGCGTTCAAGCTTGCGCCGCTGTTGCGCGAGGCGATGCATAACGGGCTGGTCACGGGCGAGCACTACAGAGGGCGCTGGGTCGATGTCGGTACCCACGAGCGCCTGGCTGAAGCCGAGCAGATGCTTGCGGAGACTCGCTGAATGCTTTGGCCCGGCACACTGATCGGCGCTGGAGTCGGTTACGCAATTGCCAGTATTCCAGGCGCAATGCTCGGTGCTCTGTTGGGGCAGGCGCTGGACCGGCGCCTGAAACTGCAGAGTTGGGCGCATCTGCGTGAGCGCCTGGGTGGACGTGCAACGGTCCACAAGGACGATCTGCTGTTTGTGTTGCTGGGCCGTCTGGCCAAAAGTGACGGACGGGTTCTGGCCAGCCATATCCATCAGGCACGTACCGAGATGCGCCGTTTGAATCTGAACGAGGCGGATCAGTTGCGCGCCATAAACGCCTTCAAACGCGGCCGCGACGGCACCGATGGCCTGCGCAGTTATCTGCGTGACCTGCAAGGCCAGCCTGATATTGCCGAAGATATGTTGCGCGCCTGCTGGCGGATGGCGTGGGCGGACGGCAAGGCTTCTCGGGTCGAGCGCGAGCTGATCGGGGTGTGGGGCATGTGGCTTGGCTGGACAGGTCCACAGATCGAGGCGCTGGCTGCTGACCACGACCCCATGAAGCGCTCGCCGATCAGCAGCAGCGGCGGCGACTACAAAAGTGCGATGGCGCTGCTGGGGATAAAGTCGGACACCGATCCTTTGAGCATCAAGCGTGCCTACCGGCGCCTGCTCAGCCGGCATCACCCTGACAAGATTGCCGGCTCGGGCGCCAATCCACAGCAAGTGCGGGTGGCGACCGAGAGGACCAGTGAGTTGCACAATGCCTATCGGGTGGTGAAAGCCCGACGCGGGTTCAACTGAGCCGGCGCTTACTTTTCCTCTTTGGCGTCTATCCAGCCGCGAACACGGCGGAATAGCTGCTCTTGTTCGGCATCTCCGCCGCCGGCGATGTTGATCAGAGCAATCTGTGTAAATCCAGGCCCCTTGGTGCGTTTACTGGCCTGCAGACGAGCCTTTGCAGCCTCGTCAGGCGAGTTTTTGTAGATGAAATCGACGGCTTTTACTTTCAGCTGAGGCACCATGTCCAGCAGCGAAGGCTTGGCATTCAGAGGTTCACGCGCCGCCAGCATCACCAGTTTCTGCACCACAGGCGACGTCCGTTCATTGAGGAACCTGGCCGCCCAGTACGCACCGCTGCTGTGGCCGATCAACACGATGCTGCGTGCCTTGTTCTGCTGGGCAAAGCTGATCGCGGCTTCGATCCGCGCGAAGATGCGCTCGGCCTGAGCCTTGTTGAGTTCTTCGTCGGCAGCAGCCTTGGCTGTTTCAGCCGCAGCCAGCGCCTCTGTTTCTGCGGCCGGGTCTTTTGCTGTCTCCGTGGCGTCTTTGGGTTTTTCCTTCGGTGCCTCAGTGGCTTTAGCGGCGTTTGCATCTGCCGGGGCGACGTCGGGCTCGCGTGCTCCCGGCGTGTTGTCGAGCGGATCCGGCATGGTGATGCTCAGGCTTGACCAGCCTACATCCGGAAACTTGCGTCGCAGCGGGCCGACAGCGTCGGGCCAGTCCGGTGACTCGGCTTCGCCAGGCACAATGATGACCGCGCCTTCAGGGGCCTCAGTGTTTGCGGGTTTCCAGAGCGCGAGAAAGCTGTCATCTCCGGCCTGAAGTTGCTGCTGATCTTCGCGCGGCAATTGGCGTTCCAGCGCTATTGCGTCTTCCTGCGAGCGGCTGAGCAGCGGGGCTCTTTCGACGGGCGCTTGCGCAGCAGCGTCCTTGGCCGGGTCAGGGGTCGGGTCGGCTGCGAGGGCAGGCAAGGCGCAAGGCAGTATCAATGACAGAAACAATGCAGGAAACGTTGCGCGAAAGGTGTAGGACATCGGATATTCCAAGCCAGAAACTATCCCGGCAGCCTAGTGGGTTGATCGGCTTTTGTCAGGCCTGAGCCTGCGCGGCATACGGCCGTGATACGCACACACGAGAGCGACATACTGATGATTCGTCTTCTGCGCACCGGTTTTATCGGCTGCCTGGCCTTGCTCTTGATGGCTCAGATGGCGAATACGCAGGCTGACGAACCTGAAACACCTGCCGTTGCGCAGTTGAGTTCAGCGCAGCGTAACTGGCTCGACCAGCACGGTCCCTTGCGCGTAGGGCTGGTGTTGCGTGCGCCTTACGCGCAGTTCGATCAACGCTTGCAGCAGTTGTCCGGCGCCAACGTCGACCTGATGAATGCGCTGGCGGCGACGCTGCCGGTCGAGTTGCTGTGGCGGAATTTTCCTGACCAGAGCGCGCTGGAGAGCGCGCTGGCCAAGGGTGAAATCGACGTTGCGCCCGGCCTGATGCAAACACCCGCAGGCCTACGTCTGTGGTTGTTTTCCGACCCGTATCTACGTGTTTCGCAGCTGTTGATCGGCGAACGTGATGGCAGCACTGCCGTGGACCTGGAGAAACTCGACAGCCTTTCCCGCGTCGCGGTACGCATGCCGAGCACCACGGCCGACTACCTGCGTAGCAACTTTGCGCACCTCAACCTGCAAGGGGTACCGCTGGAGCGCCAGGCCTTGCAGCTGTTGCTCAGTCAGCAGGCACGTTATGCCGTGGTGGACGAAGCGCAACTCAGTCGTTTGCTGCGCGAGCCGGAGTTCGCCGGGCTGGCGGTGGTGGGGGATATCGGGCTGCCGCAATTGTTGCGGGTGGCTTCACGTCGCGACATGCCGGAGCTGGCCGCCATCGTCAGCGAAGCCTTGCGGGCGATCCCTGCCAAGGAGCTGGAGCAGCTGCATGCGCGCTGGATGCCGCTGACCCCTTCACATTTCATCGAGTCGACCAAACTCTGGAAGAACCTGTGCATTCTGCTGCTGGTGTTGTTGCTGGCGTGTTTCGCCATCGTGATCTGGCAACGTCGCCAGCAGCAGGCGCTGGAGCAGGAGCTGCTGGCTGCGCGTGAAGAACTCGCCCGGCGTGTCGAAGAGGAGGAGGCGCTGCGTCTGGCGCAGTTTTCCATTGATCAAAGCACCGTCGGCATCCTCTGGGTCAACTGGGACAGCCGGGTGCGTTACGCCAACCGGGCTGCGGAATCCATGCTGGGCTATGCATCGGGGCAAGTGGTCGAGCGCCCGCTGATCGATTTCGAGCCCGGTCTGCACATGGATCGCTGGCTTAACCTGTGGAAGAACGCACGCTCCAGCGAAGACAGCCCGCAAGTGTTCGAGACCCATTGCCTGCGCGCCGATGGCAGCCTGCTGCCTGTCGATGTCTCGTTGAGCTTCCTGCGCTTTCGCGATGCTGAATACCTGGTGGTGTTCCTCACTGACGTCAGCGAACGACGCCGCGCACATGAGCAGTTACGTGACTTGTCAGCGCATCTGGAAAGCGTGCGTGAGGAGGAGAAGGCGCATATTGCCCGCGAGGTTCACGACGAGCTGGGTCAGATGCTGACGGTATTGAAACTCGAGACGTCGATGTGCGAGCTGGCCTATGCCGACCTCGACCCTGGCCTGAGCGAGCGGCTGGAGAGCATGAAGCGTCTGATTGCTCAGTTGTTTCAACTGGTGCGCGATGTTGCTACGGCCTTGCGGCCACCGATTCTCGACGCTGGTATTGCATCGGCCATCGAATGGCAGGCGCGCCGTTTCGAGGCGCGCACGCAGATCCCGTGTCTGGTGCAGGTGCCGGACAATCTCCCGGCGCTCAGCGATGCCAGGGCCACAGGCATGTTCCGGATCCTTCAGGAGGCGCTGACCAATGTGATGCGTCATGCCCAGGCACACACGGTAGAGATCAGCCTGACGCTGCAGGACGGCATGATGTGCATGAGCATCGCCGATGACGGGCAGGGCTTTGTCATCGAGTCGGGCAGGGCGGTTTCGTTCGGTCTGGTCGGGATGCGCGAGCGGGTGCTGATGCTTGGCGGCCGACTTGAGCTGGACAGCGAGGTGGGTGAGGGCACAACCTTGCGCGCCTATATCCCGCTGGACACCATCGCACAGGAGCGAAAACAGTGATTCGTGTTTTGGTAGCCGAAGACCACACCATCGTGCGTGAAGGGATCAAGCAATTGATTGGTCTGGCCAGGGATCTGCAAGTGGTGGGCGAGGCCAGCAATGGCGAACAGTTGCTTGAAACCCTGCGTCATGTGGCCTGCGAAGTGGTGCTGCTGGATATCTCCATGCCCGGCGTCAATGGCCTTGAGGCGATACCGAGGATTCTCGCATTGACCAACCCGCCGGCCATTCTGGTGCTGTCGATGCACAATGAGGCGCAGATGGCTGCGCGTGCATTGAAGGTCGGCGCGGCAGGTTATGCCACCAAGGACAGCGACCCGGCGCTGCTGCTCACGGCCATTCGCCGGGTGGCGGCCGGCGGGCGTTATATTGATCCGGATCTGGCCGACCGTATGGTCTTTGAAGTCGGCCTCACCGACAGCCGGCCTTTGCACTCGTTATTGTCGGAGCGCGAGTTTTCGGTATTCGAGCGCCTCGCCCAAGGCGCCAACGTCAACGATATCGCTCAGCAATTGGCCTTGAGCAGCAAGACCATCAGCACTCACAAGGCCCGGCTGATGCAAAAAATGAAACTCAACTCGCTGGCCGATCTGGTCAAGTACGCGATGGAGCACAAGCTGCTCTGAGTCTGAAAACGACACCCGACACCCCGCGCCCCTTTGCGACGCAGAGCGTCGAGACCTGCATTCCCACGCTGGAGCGCTCATCGTTGTACACAAGTCTGATTTGGATTCTGGCCGAAGGCCGTAGGAGCGAACTTGTTCGCGAGAGGGCCGGTATTATCGCCGAAAATGAATCGTCTGAAAAACTGTCTTCGCGAACAAGTTCGCTCCTACGCCCTTCGGGCCGAAGCCTTGAAGCCCTTTATCCTGCGCGTTCTAGGACTTGTGTATAACGATGAGTGCTCCACGTGAGTGCGCCGTCGAGAAGGATGCCTGAGCCGACATGTCCAATCGCGCCATCGCTGTAGGGCAATCCCTACCCCTGGCCTTCCAGCCGGCCTAGGCGATTCTCTCCCGGCCCCCGATTTGCGGGGGCTTCGGGCTGCTCTAGGCTTGAGCCCACGCAGACAAAACAAGGGTGTGGGCAATGAGCGACGTCGATACAAGCGCTGGAGCAAATGATGTTCTGGTCAGCTTTCGTGGTGTGCAGAAGAGCTACGACGGCGAAGCACTGATCGTCAAAGACCTCAACCTGGACATTCGCAAGGGCGAGTTCCTGACCCTGCTCGGTCCTTCCGGCTCTGGCAAGACCACCAGCCTGATGATGCTGGCCGGTTTCGAGACCCCGACGGCCGGTGAAATCCTCCTCGGTGGCCGCGCCATCAATAACGTGCCGCCGCACAAACGCGACATCGGCATGGTGTTCCAGAACTACGCCTTGTTTCCGCACATGACCGTGGCCGAGAACCTGGCGTTCCCGTTATCGGTGCGTGGCATGAGCAAGACCGACGTCGGCGAGAAGGTCAAAAAGGCACTGGGCATGGTTCAGCTCGACACCTTTGCGCATCGCTACCCGGCGCAGCTGTCCGGTGGCCAGCAGCAGCGCGTTGCACTGGCGCGTGCGCTGGTGTTCGAACCCCAACTGGTGTTGATGGATGAGCCGCTCGGCGCGCTCGACAAGCAGCTGCGCGAACACATGCAGATGGAGATCAAGCACCTGCACCAGCGCCTGGGCGTAACCGTGGTCTATGTGACCCACGACCAGGGCGAAGCCCTGACCATGTCCGACCGGGTTGCCGTCTTCCATCAGGGCGAGATTCAGCAGATAGCGCCGCCCCGCAGCCTGTACGAAGAACCGAAGAACACCTTCGTGGCCAACTTCATCGGCGAGAACAACCGCCTCAATGGACGTCTGGTCAGTCAGGACGGCGATCGCTGTGTGGTCGAACTCGAGCGTGGCGAGAAAGTCCACGCGCTGGCGATCAACGTCGGCCAGCCTGGCGGTCCGGTGACCCTGTCGATCCGTCCCGAGCGCATCAACCTCAATGGCCGCAGCGAGAGCTGCGCCAACCGTTTTTCCGGTCGTGTGGCCGAGTTCATCTATCTGGGCGACCACGTTCGCGTGCGTCTGGAAGTGGCAGGCAAGAATGACTTCTTCGTCAAACAGCCGATTGCCGAACTGGACCCCGGCCTGAGCGTGGGCGACGTGGTGCCCATCGGCTGGCAAGTCGAGCACGTCCGAGCGCTCGACCCCTTGCAGCAAGTGCATTGATCTACCGACAAAAGCAATAACAGAGGCGACCTGATCGCCCATCCCAATCGCTTACCAACACTGCTCGTGGAGAAAAGAACACATGTTGAAATCTTTGAAGTTCACCGCCATCACGTTGGGCATGATGTGCGCGGCGCAAGCCATGGCAGCCACCGACCTGACCGTCATCTCCTTTGGCGGTGCCAACAAGGCCGCTCAGGAAAAAGCCTTCTACGCGCCTTGGGAAAAGGCCGGCAACGGCAAGATCATCGCCGGTGAGTACAACGGGGAAATGGCCAAGGTCAAAACCATGGTCGACACCAAGAGCGTTTCCTGGGACCTGGTAGAAGTCGAATCGCCGGAACTGGCGCGTGGTTGCGACGAAGATATGTTCGAAGAGCTGGACCCGAAACAGCTGGGCAATGCCGCTGACTTCGTGCCTGGCGCCATCACCACCTGCGGTGCCGGTTTCTTCGTCTGGTCCACCGTGCTGGCGTACAACGCTGACAAGGTCAGCACTGCACCCAGCGGCTGGGCCGATTTCTGGGACACCAAGAAATTCCCGGGCAAGCGCGGCCTGCGCAAAGGCGCCAAGTACACCCTGGAATTCGCTCTGATGGCCGACGGCGTTGCGCCGAAAGACGTCTACAAGGTATTGGCCAGCAAAGACGGCCAGGACCGCGCGTTCAAAAAGCTGGATGAGCTCAAGCCAAACATTCAGTGGTGGGAAGCAGGCGCCCAGCCGCCGCAGTACCTCGCGTCCGGTGACGTGGTGATGAGCTCGGCCTACAACGGCCGGATCGCCGCCGTGCAGAAGGAAAGCAACCTCAAGGTCGTCTGGACCGGTGGCGTGTATGACTTCGATGCCTGGGCCATCCCGAAGGGTTCGAAAAACGCCGATGCCGCGAAGAAGTTCATCGCCTACATGCTGAGCCCCGAGCAGCAGAAGACCTACTCGCAGAACATCGCCTACGGCCCGGCCAACACCCAGGCGGTCAAGCTGCTGGACAAGGAAACCCTGCAGAACATGCCGACCACGCCTGAGAACATCAAGGATCAGGTGCAGATGGACGTGGCGTTCTGGACCGACAACGGCGAATCCCTCGAGCAGCGTTTCACTGCCTGGGCGGCCAAGTAATCCGTTTGCGTTGAGTCAGAACCGGGCGCTCCCTGAAACGGGGAGCGCCCCCTCGTTGAAAGATTCCGGAGTTCGCTATGGCCATCGCCGTGCCCTTGACTGAAGGCGCCAGCCCCAACTTGAAGCAACGTCTCGCTCGCGCCGAGCGGGTCAACCGCTGGAAGGCCCAGGCATTGATCGCTCCGTTGGTGATTTTCCTGCTGTTGGTGTTTCTGGTGCCCATCGCTGCGCTGCTGTACAAGAGCGTCGGCAACCCCGAAGTCGTGACTGCGCTGCCGACCACCGTGGTCGAAGTGCAGAAGTGGGATGGTAAAGGGCTGCCGCCCGAGTCGGTCTACAAGGCAATGAGCCTGGACCTGGCCGAAACGCGCAAGAATTCCACGCTGGGCGATCTGTCCAAACGTCTGAACATCGAACTGGCCGGATACCGCAGCCTGCTGAGCAAAACAGCACGCGCGCTGCCGTTCAAGACCGAGCCTGCCTCTTATAAAGAAGCGCTCGAAGCGCTGGACGAGCGTTGGGGCGACCCGGCCTATTGGCAGGCGGTGCGTCGCAATACCAGCAGCATCACCCCGTATTACCTGCTGGCGGCGGTCGACCATCGCATCGACGACCTCGGCGAAATCGCCCCGGCGACCCCGGACCAGGCGATCTATCTGGACATCTTCGCCCGCACGTTCTGGATGGGCCTGGTGATTACCGCGATTTGTCTGGTGCTGGCTTATCCGCTGGCCTATCTGCTGGCCAGCCTGCCTGCGCGGCAGAGCAACCTGCTGATGATTCTAGTGCTGCTGCCGTTCTGGACCTCGATTCTGGTACGCGTGGCTGCCTGGATCGTGTTGTTGCAGTCCAGCGGGCTGATCAACAGTGCGTTGCTGGCGATGGGCATCATCGACAAGCCGCTGGAACTGGTCTTCAACCGCGTCGGCGTGTACATCTCGATGGTGCACATCATGCTGCCGTTCATGATCCTGCCGATCTACAGCGTGATGAAGAACATTTCCCCAACCTACATGCGCGCTGCGATTTCGCTGGGCTGCCACCCGTTTGCGAGCTTCTGGCGGGTGTACTTCCCGCAGACCTACGCCGGGATCGGGGCCGGCTGTCTGCTGGTGTTCATTCTCTCGATCGGCTACTACATCACCCCGGCGTTGCTGGGCAGCCCGAACGATCAGATGGTCAGCTATTTCGTCGCGTTCTACACCAACACCAGTATCAACTGGGGCATGGCCACCGCGCTTGGCGGGCTGCTGCTGTTGGCGACCATCGTGCTGTACCTGATTTATAGCTGGCTGGTCGGTGCCAGCCGCCTGCGTCTGAGCTGAGGAGCGTGACCATGCTGAACCCTTACACATCGCCGATCGAGCGCCTCTGGTATTACGCCTTGCGCATCATCTGCACCCTGGTGCTGCTGTTTCTCGTGCTCCCGGTACTGGTCATCGTGCCGCTGTCATTCAACTCCGGCAGCTTTCTGGTCTATCCGCTGCAAGGCTTCTCGTTGCAGTGGTATCAGGACTTCTTCAACTCCGCCGAGTGGATGCGCGCGCTGAAGAACAGCATGATCGTCGCCCCGGCCGCGACCCTGCTGGCGATGGGTTTCGGCACGCTGGCAGCGATCGGCCTGACCCGCGGCAACTTCCCCGGCAAGGCGCTGGTCATGGCCCTGGTGATTTCGCCGATGGTGGTGCCGGTGGTGATCGTCGGTGTCGCCAGCTACCTGTTCTTCGCGCCGCTGGGACTGGGCAATAGTTACACCTCGCTGATTCTGGTCCATGCGGTGCTGGGCGTGCCGTTCGTGATCATCACCGTGTCGGCGACGTTGCAGGGCTTCAATCACAACCTGGTGCGTGCGGCTGCCAGCCTCGGCGCATCGCCACTGACCGCGTTCCGGCGCGTGACCCTGCCACTGATTGCGCCAGGGGTGATTTCCGGCGCGCTGTTCGCCTTCGCGACCTCGTTCGACGAAGTGGTGGTCACGCTGTTCCTCGCCGGACCGGAACAGGCGACCTTGCCTCGGCAGATGTTCAGTGGCATTCGCGAAAACCTCAGCCCGACCATCGCCGCCGCTGCGACCCTGCTGATCGGCTTTTCGGTGGTCCTGCTGCTGGTGCTGGAGTGGCTGAGGGGGCGCAGCGAAAAACTCAGAACGGCGCAGTGACTGCAAGCTGCAAGCTGCAAGCTGCAAGCTACAAGCAGAAGCAAATCAAGAGGCTTGAGGCTTGAGGCTTGAAGCTTGAAGCTTGAGGCTTGAGGCTTGAGGCTTGAGGCTTGAGGCTCGAAGCTTACCGCTCCTGGCGAAGCTTGGCGTACAATCCGCGCACCGTGATTCTGCTCAAACAGGTGCGTCATGCAGCCCTTCGTTATTGCCCCATCGATTCTTTCCGCTGACTTCGCCCGTCTGGGTGAGGAAGTCGACAACGTGCTGTCCAGCGGCGCCGACTTTGTCCACTTCGATGTCATGGACAATCACTACGTCCCGAACCTGACCATTGGTCCGATGGTGTGCAGCGCGCTGCGCAAATATGGCGTCACTGCGCCGATTGACGTGCACCTGATGGTCAGCCCGGTGGATCGCATCATCGGCGACTTCATCGAGGCCGGTGCCACCTACATCACCTTTCACCCGGAAGCGACCCAGCACATCGACCGTTCGCTGCAACTGATCCGCGAGGGTGGCTGCAAGGCGGGCCTGGTGTTCAACCCGGCCACGCCCTTGAACCTGCTCGAATACGTCATGGACAAGGTCGACATGATCCTGCTCATGAGCGTCAACCCAGGTTTTGGCGGGCAGAAGTTCATCCCCGGCACGCTCAACAAGCTGCGTGAAGCGCGCGCCCTGATCGATGCTTCCGGACGCGACATCCGCCTGGAAATCGACGGCGGCGTGAACGTCAACAATATCCGCGAAATTGCAGCGGCAGGTGCTGATACCTTCGTCGCCGGTTCAGCCATTTTCAATGCGCCGGACTACCGCGAAGTGATCGAAAAGATGCGCACAGAACTGGCGTCATCCCGCGCATGAGCGGTTTCGAGCAGCTGTTTGCAGGCAAACTTCCCAAGCTGATCATGTTCGACCTGGACGGCACTCTGGTGGACTCCGTGCCCGATCTGGCCGTGGCGGTGGACACCATGCTCGCCGAGCTGGGGCGTCCGATCGCCGGGCTGGAATCGGTGCGGTCCTGGGTGGGCAACGGTGCGCCGGTGCTGGTCCGCCGCGCGCTGGCCAACGACCTCGACCACAGCGGGGTCGATGACGCCCTGGCCGAGCAGGGTCTGGAAATCTTCATGCGCGCTTATGCGCAAAAGCATGAGTTCACCGTGGTCTATCCCGGCGTGCGTGAGACCCTCAAATGGCTGCAGAAGATGGGTGTCGAAATGGCCCTCATCACCAACAAGCCGGAGCGCTTCGTCGCGCCGCTGCTGGACGAGATGAAGCTGGGGCGTTTCTTTCGCTGGATCATCGGCGGTGACACCATGCCGCAGAAAAAGCCCGATCCTGCCGCACTGTTTTTCGTGATGAAAATGGCCGGTGCGCCAGCCTCGCAATCGCTGTTCGTCGGCGACTCGCGCACTGACGTGCAGGCGGCCAAGGCTGCCGGTGTGGCCTGCGTCGCGCTGAGCTATGGCTACAACCATGGGCGGCCGATTGCCGAGGAAAACCCGGCGATGGTGATTGATGATCTGCGCAGACTGATTCCCGGTTGCCTGGACATGGACGCTGAGATACTGTTGCCCGACATCAAACGTCCCTCCTCAAGAGAATCCATCGTGGTGGTCACTCGCAAACTCTGGATGAAAGTCATCAAGGCCCTGGCCCGCTGGCGTTGGCGCGCCTGACCTGATTCTGGCCGGCCTGCCGGCACGTTTGCCTACCTGACCGTTTTGTCCTCAAACCACGAGGTTGCTCATGAACCGTGAAGAATTCCTGCGTTTGGCTGCCGAAGGCTACAACCGCATCCCGCTTGCCCGCGAAACCCTGGCCGACTTCGACACGCCGCTGTCGATCTACCTCAAGCTTGCCGATCAGCCCAACTCCTACCTGCTGGAGTCGGTTCAGGGCGGCGAGAAGTGGGGGCGTTATTCGATCATCGGCCTGCCATGCCGCACCGTGATGCGCGTGCATGGCCATCACGTCAGCGTGACCCATGATGGCGTCGAGATCGAAAGCCTGGATGTCGAAGACCCGCTGGACTTCGTCGAGACCTTCAAGGCGCGCTACAACGTGCCGACCATTGCCGGGCTGCCACGTTTCAACGGCGGGCTGGTGGGCTACTTTGGCTATGACTGTGTGCGCTATGTCGAGAAGCGTCTGGCCAACTGCCCGAACCCTGACCCGCTGGGCGTGCCGGATATCCTGTTGATGGTGTCTGACGCGGTCGTGGTGTTCGACAACCTGGCGGGCAAGATGCACGCCATCGTGCTGATCGATCCAGCGCAGCAGGACGCTTACGCAAGTGGCGTTGCGCAGCTCGATGAGCTGATGCACAAGCTGCGTCAGCCGATCACGCCGCGCCGTGGCCTTGATCTGGACCGGCCTCCGGCGGCCGACCCGGTGTTTCGCTCCAGCTTTACCCAGGACGATTACGAGGCGGCAGTCGACACGATCAAGCAGTACATCCTCGCCGGCGACGTGATGCAGGTAGTCCCGTCACAGCGCATGTCCATCGATTTCAGCGCCGCGCCCATCGATCTGTATCGGGCGCTGCGCTGCTTCAACCCCACGCCTTACATGTATTTCTTCAACTTCGGCGACTTCCACGTGGTGGGCAGTTCGCCGGAAGTGCTGGTGCGAGTCGAGGACAATCTGATTACTGTGCGTCCGATCGCCGGGACTCGTCCTCGCGGCGCCACCGAAGAGGCGGATCGCGCGCTGGAAGAAGACCTGCTCTCCGATCACAAGGAAATCGCCGAACACCTGATGCTCATCGATCTTGGCCGCAACGATACCGGTCGGGTGTCGGAGATTGGCACGGTCAAACTGACCGAGAAAATGGTCATCGAGCGTTATTCCAACGTGATGCACATTGTGTCCAACGTCACAGGCCAGTTGAAAAGCGGGTTGACGGCGATGGACGCGCTGCGCGCAATTCTGCCGGCGGGCACTTTGTCCGGTGCGCCGAAGATCCGCGCCATGGAAATCATCGACGAGCTGGAACCGGTCAAACGTGGCGTCTACGGCGGCGCGGTGGGGTATATGGCGTGGAACGGCAACATGGACACCGCGATTGCGATCCGCACTGCGGTGATCAAGGACGGTGAGTTGCATGTACAGGCCGGTGGCGGCATTGTCGCCGACTCCGTGCCAGTGCTGGAGTGGGAAGAAACCCTGAACAAACGCCGCGCCATGTTCCGCGCCGTAGCCCTGGCCTCGCAAACTGCCGAGGACTGAGCAGGCTGCTGCTCTGCGTCCTCAAGCGGACGCAGAGCATCGCGCGATAGTTGAAATTATCGTTCCTCACGCTCCAGTGGGAATGCCGTGGGTGACGCTCCGCGTCACAGATCTGCGCCGCGCCGCGCCGCAGCTCTCAGGATAGGACGCGGAGCGTCCAGAACGGCATGCGACGCGGAGCGTAGCACGATAGTCAGGCTTGCTGCTCTGGTAATGAACGGTAGTTGGAGAGCTATCGTTCCTCACGCTCCAGCGTGGGAATGCCGTGGGTGACGCTCTGCGTCACAGATCTGCGCCGCGCCGCGCCGCAGCTCTCAGGATAGGACGCGGAGCGTCCAGAACGGCATGCGGCGCGGAGCGTCGCACGATAGTCAGGCTTGCTGCTCTGGTAATGAACGGTAGTTGGAGAGCTATCGTTCCTCACGCTCCAGCGTGGGAATGCCGTGGGTGACGCTCTGCGTCACAGATCTGCGCCGCGCCGCGCCGCAGCTCTCAGGATAGGACGCGGAGCGTCCAGAACGGCATGCGACGCGGAGCGTCGCACGATAGTCAGGCTTGCTGCTCTGGTAATGAACGGTAGTTGGAGAGCTATCGTTCCTCACGCTCCAGCGTGGGAATGCCGTGGGTGACGCTCCGCGTCACAGATCTGCGCCGCGCCGCAGAGTCAGGACAGGACGCGGAGCGTCGCATGCTAGTGAGGTTGTCCAGCAGCCTGTCTAGAAACTCAGACTCAACGCAACATTCACCCCTTGCTGGGCTACGTCGTCGCTTTTGCGCCAGTTGTAATTGCCGCGCAGTGTCAGGTCCTGAGTCAGCTTCTGGCTGACACCCAGCGTGGCCCGGTTCAGGTCGCGTTGCGGCGTGTAGCCTTGCAGCGTGAAGCCGACGGACTGGACGCTGTTGAGCGCCATGGTCACGTCCTGCTGATCGGTCTCGAACTCCCTTTCATGAGCAACTTCTCCCCATACCTGCGTGCTCGGTGTCACCTGGAATTTGCCCTGCACACCCACGCCTGCACGCCGCGATTTGCGCGTCTGGTCACTGAAGGTCAGCGCCGTTGAACGGTCGCCTTTTTCCGAGTAGCCATCGACATCGATGTGCGCGTAATCGGCGCTGACGAAAGGCGACAGATGCCAGCGGCTGGTCGGGCCCGCGATGTCGAAACCGACTCGCCCGCTGGCAGCCCACATTTCGCCGTCGGTATCGCCTTTTTCCTGACCCTCGCTGACGCCCAGCGCGAATTTGCGCTCGGCATTTTCGTAGTCCAGCTTGCCGCCCGACACCGACAGATCACCCCACCAGTGGTTGGCCTGATACTGCAGGAACGCAGTGGCGATGTAGCTATTGAGTTTGTAGTCCGAGTCCCGTGGCCCTGCCTCAAGACTCTGGCGATATGCCCCGGCGACAACCCCTGTGCGCCAGTTTTCGGCAAATCGATAGCTGCCGCCGATGGTCAGGTTATAGCCTCTTCCGTCAGCGTCAGCCGAGTTGTTCTGCGCGTCGAAGTCCATTTTCTGACCGCCTGCCGAAAGCATGCTCTGCCACTGCCCGACGCCTTGCCAGTTGCCCCAGTCGCTGAGCCACTGGGCGCGGATTTCGTCCTGATGCATGCGCAGTGTGCCATTGGCCATTTCCGGCAGCAGGGAAACTTCCCAGGGCGCCGAAAGCAGCGAGTAGGCGTAGTCGGCCAGCAACCTCTGTCCGGCTTCGGTCGGGTGCACGCGATCGTTGAAGAACAGCCGGCTCGGATTCGGCGTCGCACTGGACCTGCCGTTGGTGGTGCTTTCCCGGCAGCTGTCGCCGCTGAAACAAGTACTGACCAGATTCTCGTTGGGATCGAACCCGAAGCGTGCCGGTTGAGCGAGGATTTCATTGATCAGCAACGGAACATTGAGCGGAATGATCTGGGCATTGATCTGTGCCAGTCGGCTGACCAGTTGCTGATTGAAGCCCGCGCTGAGTGCGGAGGTTGCCGAGGCCAGCGGCGAACCGCTCAAGGCTGGCGTTTTACCGATATCCGGCAGCAACCAGACCATGATGTAGCGCGCACCGGCCTGTTGCAGGGCTTGCGCGCTGTCAGCCAACTGATTGGCAGCTTGCGCGGCGCTGCCGGCACTCAACACACGACCCTGCAGGAAGTCGTTGCCGCCCCCGGTCAGGTAATAAAGAGCGTTGGGGTCGGCGCGAAAACTGTTGGCGGGCAAGTAACCGGTCCGGCTGCGTAGCAATGTGCCGGTGTTCGGATCGACGACGGTGGATTGCGAGTTGATCGAGTCAAGAATCTGGTCGGTCCGGTAGCCGCCGACTGCCCAGTTGTTGCCATCGGGTGCGCCCAGTGCAGCATTCACCGGTGACGTCGAGGCCGCCAGATCTCCTGCCGGCACACCGAGCATCCTGCCGATCAGCGTCGACGAGTTCAGGTTGAACGCTTCACCGCTGCCGTCCTGATAAGTGGGGCCGACACGATTGGTGAACCTGAGCGTGGAGCCCCTGGGCCCTGCGGTGTCAGGAAACTGCCCGGCATCGGCCAGGCTGTCACCGAACACCACCATGGTTGAATAGGGCGCAGCGGCAGCGGTGCCGCAGGCAAGCGATAACAGGCAGGCCGCGAAGGGCCAGCGCCTTGATGTCTTGGTCATGAAAGGATCCCGATTGTTTTTATTTTGTACCGGAAACGTAGCAAGATTTTTCATGACTGCAAAGTTCGATGAACATTATCGCGCTGCGGCGGTGCTTTTTTGACCTCAAGCAGCCCTGTTGGTCACGATGGCGCTCAGGTAGTTGGCCAGGTCGTGCAGGTACACGAAGGGGTGGCCCTGACGACTGCCGCCTGTACGGCTGACCTTCAAGTCGATGCGCCCTGCGTTGATCTTGCGCAGCAGATTCCTGTCGTTCGACAGGTGCGAAAAATAACGCTCTCTGACGGCGCTCAGCGAAGGGCACGGCGTGGCGAATTCTTTGCGAAGTTGATCCAGTATTTCGTTCATTCCATGACTCCCTGTGGTTTGCATGTGAGTACTCCCGAGATGGGGTGCAGACAAACAATACGATATGTAGCGCTTCATGACAATACAGTTTGTATTTTAAATACAATTTGTATCGTTCGTCTCACAGGGAATCGATGTACCAAGACACTCGAGCAGTGCCGTTTTCCGGGTTGCGGGTCACGCTGATGCCTTCGGCCTCGCTGATCTGATCCATGATGCGCTCCCAGTGGGCCACCGACTCGCCAGGCTCCCTGATCAGCAGGACTTGATGCTCGATCTGGGCCTTGTCACTGGTGATAGCGTCCTGAATGCGCTGTGCCAAGGCCAGGTAAGCGTCATGTTGCGAGGTGTCGGGGAACTGCTTGAGCATGAGTGAACTCCTTTTTACTGTATGTGCATACAGTAATTGAGGGGTGTTTCTCACGCAAGCTACAAATGTTTCCTACATGGACACATGCCAAGGCTGAAACAAGGCGCATGAAAAAGCCCCGATTATCGGGGCTTGGGCGGGCGTGCCTGGATTCAGAGACGCATCGTCATCTGCCTGATGACACCGATCAGTTTGCACTCCTCGGTCACCGCAAGGGTCGGGTAGGCGGGGTTCAGCGGCTTGAGAAAGTAGCGTCCGGCGTCTTCGACCAGTTTTTTGAACGTGGCCTCGTTGCTTTCCGGCAGTTTGGCGATGACCAGCTTGCCGGCAGTGGGCTCGATTCCGGTGTCGACCAGAATCAACATGCCTTCTGGAATGCTCTGGCCTGCGGGCGCGGTCATCGAATCGCCACGGACCACCAGCCAGAAGGCTCTGCCCTTGGCTTTATAGTCGCTGATCTCGAAGGTGTCCGAATAGCCGGCAGGGTAGGGCTCGACGGCTTCACTCCAGCCACCGGCCTCGACCCAGCTGATGACCGGGTAGCGATAGAAACGCGAAGGCTGCACCGTGGGCTCCACGTTGTGCATGCCGGGTTCGCTGGCCGGGATGGAGGTGGTGAGAATCGGCAGGCCGAGCTCAGTCAGAAATCGATTGATGACCTCGATCTTCGGCTCACGCTTGCCATTCAGCCAATGCCCTACCGCGCCGGGCGTTACGCCCATCCGCTCAGCCATCTCTTCCTGGCTGATTTCCTGGGTTTCCATGACCTGTCTTGCGACTTCATACCATTTTCTGTTCATGCGTCGAATCATACAGGCTGTAGGGTGTTGAGCAATATACATAATGTAATGCTCCGTTGTGTCATAAAAATACAAAATGTATTGTAAGGCCTTGGTTCTGTGCAGCGAAAGACGCTGCGCAGCGTTTCGGAAAGGTCCTACAGGAGAGACACGATGATCGAGAAAATAGAAGCCGTGATGCAGCACTGGGGTGAACAGCGCATGCGCATCGGCCTGGGCGGCGGACTGAGCAGCCCGATGGCGGGGATCATGGAATGGGGCGCGTACATTCCGCGTCGCACACCCGGCTCGCGCGCGCTGGTGGGCAATGGCAGCGGTCTGGACTATATAAGCAGCGAAGTGGAAGCGGCCATTGCGCAGCTGTCACGCAGCCCGGCAAAGAGCCGCGGGCCTGAACTGGCCCAGCTGGCGACATTGCGTTATGTCGAGTCGTTGCCAGTGCGCGAGCAGATGCGCCTGGTAGGCATTAATGAAGGCGCAGATCGCACCTATCGCAACTGGATCAACAAGCTTCACCAGCAAGTGCTGGCGATTCTCGCTGAGCGCAGCGCTTCCAGAAGCAACAACGCCGTTGCCGACAAAGCTGCGCAAGGGTGAATGAAGACACGGTTTCACGCCGTTTATCCGGGTCGATTGCACAGCTGTGGCCGAACTCGTGTTGAACTCCGGTCAAACTCGACCCACCCCGAAACTGCCCCTTCCCAGGCTTTCCGGAGGGGGGTAAAAAGGTCCCACGATATGCGATTTGCGCCTCAGGGCAGCAGCCGGAAACAGGATGATCAACAGGCACAACCGGTCACTCGCGACCCACCTCAAACCCCGCCTCGGCGGGGTTTGTTTTTCAAGATCCGGTCAACGTCCAGATCAGGTGCCTGCGCAAGCCTGCCCGACGCAGCATTGTTAAATGTATTCAGCCCGGCCGCCTCAGTGCGGTCTTTTTTATTTCCGGAGTACCCATGGACCCAACCGACCTAGGCCCAGGCACAGCTACCTGGCTGGGCGGCACGGGCACAATTCTGCTTGGCGGCTTTTTATGGCTGCGCAAGTTTCTTTCCAGAGATGCAACAGACCGGGCGATGGACAACGCGGACATCGGTACGGTTCGCCGTCTCAATGAGCTGCTCGACTCCGAGCGCCAGGCGCGCAAGGAAGCTGAAGCGCGGGCTGACCAGTTCGCCAAGGAGCGCAACGAGCTCGCTGCAGCTGTTGGCCGGATGGAAGGCAAGATTGAAGCCCTCACCAGCCACATCGTCCAGCTCACCGACAAGGTCACCACGCAAAGCGCCGAAATCGCCCGGCTTCGATCTCAACTCGGAGGTGCAAACGATGCACAGATGCGCAATTGATTTCATCGCTCGCCATTGGTGGCGGCGCCTGGAAATCTGGCTGATTTCCATGCTGCTGATCGCTGGCTGCCTGATGCTCGGTTTTCAGGCCGGGCAGTGGTCGGCGAATGCCGAGCATACGCAGCAGCTGGCCGAGGTTCGCAATGCCTACGACGCAGCACTGGGCAAGCGCGACCGGCGCCTGGACAGGCTGGCCGAAACCACTACCCAGGTGGCGGACAGGGTCGAGAGTGCTGCATCGATTGCCAATCAGGCCGCTCACGCGGCCAGCCGTGCTGCAGACAAGGCTGATGAGGCGTTGTGCAAGGCTAACCAGTAGGCGTTTCCCACGCCGCAATCAACCTTCAACACACGCGGAACCCCTCATGAAGATAACCCCGATAGTTGCCCATTTGCAGGCGACCTGCCCCAGCTTTGCCGGGCGAATCAGTGCCGGTATCGACTGGGCTGCGGTCGCCCTCGGCGATCAGCTCGCTCACCCGTCGGCGTACGTGATTGCCACTGGCGATCAGTCCACCGCCAACGATTTGCAGAACGTCATCCGCCAGAGCATCACCGACACGATCGATGTCGTGGTGGTGCTCGATGGCGGTGACAAGCGCGGGCAGGAAGCCAGCGAGCAACTGCATGCCCTGCGCGCCGAACTGTGGCGTGCACTGGTGGGCTGGAACCCGGATCACGATTACGACGCGATGCAGTACACCGGTGGCGCGCTGGTGCAGATCAGCGGTGACCGGGTGACGTATCGCTTCGGGTTTGCAGCGCAGTTTCAACTGGGCCGCAACACCTCCGATCAGCCTGCCGAGACCTGGCACGAAGCGTATCTGGATGGTTTGCCCGGGTTTACGGGCGCCACCATTGAGATGGACTGCGTTGACCCCGCAGATCCGAATCTGAAATCCCCCGGCCCTGATGGCCGTATCGAAGCGAAGTTCACAGCAGAGGTAACCCCATGACTCAACGCATCACTGTAGTACCGGCCGAAGGCCGCACTGTGCCGGATCCGGAGGCGGGCGATTTGCTGCCCGTCGAAGGCCGGCAGGTGACCTTCAACGCCTGGTGGCAGCGTCGTCAGAACGACGGCGACATCACCCTTCAAACCGAGCAATCCACCACCACCCATCAAGCCTTCACGGCTTAACCAAGAGGGAGCCAAACAATGGCTATCAGCTTTAACAACATTCCATCCGATGTTCGCGTTCCGCTGTTTTATGCGGAGATGGACAACTCGGCCGCCAACAGCGCGTCGGCCAGCATGCGTCGACTGATCGTTGCGCAGGTCAACGACGATGTGTCCGGCCCCGAACTGGGTTCTCTGGTGCTGGTGCCGAGTGTGGCGCTGGCGAAAAACATCGGCGGTCAGGGCTCCATGCTGGCCGCCATGTATGAAACCTGGCGCAAGGCGGACCCCACCGGCGAAGTCTGGTGCCTGCCGCTGCTCAATACCGAAGGCGCCAAGGCCGGCGCGAAAGTCACCCTCACCGGGGCGGCGACCGAAGCCGGTCTGCTGAACCTGTATGTCGGCGGCATGCGAGTGCAGGCCACTGTCGTTAATGGTTCAACCGATGCCCAGGCTGCTACTGCGCTGTCGGTGAAGATCAATGCCACGCCTGACCTGCCGATCACCGCGGCTGTCGAAGCGGGTGTGCTGACCCTTTCCTGCAAATGGAGCGGGGCAAGCGGCAATGACATCCAGCTGGAATTCAATCGCCAGGGCAAGACCAATGGCGAAGTCATTCCTGCCGGCCTGACGGCGGCAGTCACCGCCATGACTGGTGGCGTGGGTACGCCTGATCAGCTCAAGGCACTGGCTGCGCTGGGCGATGAGCCGTTCGAGTTCATCTGCATGCCCTGGACCGATACCGCCACGCTGGATGCCTGGAAAGCGGCAATGGACGACAGCACCGGTCGCTGGAGCTGGGCCCGTCAGCTGTACGGTCACGTTTACAGTGCCAAGCGCGGCACGGTCGGTACGCTGGTGGCCGCAGGTCAACTGCGCAACGATCAGCACATCACCCTTCAGGGTGTGGAAAACGGTGTTCCGCAACCGGTCTGGCTGCAAGCCGCTGCACTGGCTGCGCGCACGGCGGTGTTCATCTCTGCCGACGCCAGCCGTCCTACCCAGAGCGGCACCATGCCCGGTATTGATCCGGCGCCGGCCAGTCAGCGTTTCACCCTGACCGAGCGTGAGTCGCTGCTGCGTTACGGCATCGCCACGGCGTACTACGAAGGCGGTTACGTGCGCATTCAGCGTTCGATCACCACCTACCAGAAGAACGCTTACGGCCAGGCGGACAACTCGTACCTGGACAGCGAAACCATGCACCAGTCGGCGTTCATCATCCGTCGTCTGCAAGGCATCATCACTAGCAAGTACGGCCGCCACAAGCTGGCCAACGATGGCACGCGCTTCGGTGCCGGCCAGCCGATCATCACGCCGAGCACCATCCGTGGCGAGTTGATTGCGCAGTACGCACGTCTTGAAGAAGAGGGCCATGTGGAGAACGCCGAAACGTTCGCCCAGCACCTGATCGTCGAGCGTGACGGCAATGACCCAAGCCGCGTGAACGTGATGTTCCCGCCTGACTACATCAACGGCCTGCGCGTGTTCGCGCTGCTCAACCAGTTCCGCTTGCAGTACGACGAAGCGGCATAAGCCTAACCAACCCTTTCAAGCCCGCCTCGTGCGGGTTTTTTCATTCTGGAGATAAACAACATGGGTCAGAAAGTTGCGGGTACCTGCTACATCAAAGTGGATGGCACCCAATTGACCATCAGCGGCGGCGGCGAAGCGCCTCTGATGAACATCAAGCGCGAGACGGTCGTGCCTGGTTACTACAAGGAAACCGAAAAGGCTGCCTGGTTGAAATTCACCGCCGTGCACACCGCGGATCTGCCGCTCAAGCTGCTCACTACCGGTGTGGACATGACCATCACCTGTGAATTCAAGAACGGCAAGACCTACGTCCTGTCCGGCGCCTACCTGGTCGATGAGCCGAGCAGCAAGGCTGACGACGGCACCATCGAACTGCAATTCGACGGCAATCAGGGGAGCTGGCAATGAGTGAAGTCATCGACCTGGCCAGCCCGATCGAAGCGCACGGCGAGACCCTTTCGCAACTGACCTTCCGGCGCCCTACGGCGCAGGAAGCGCGGGCCATCAAGGCCCTGCCGTACAGGATCGACAAGAACGAGGAAGTTTCTCTGGATCTGGACGTGGCGGCGAAGTACATCGCCGTCTGCGCCGGCATCCCGCCCTCGTCGGTCAATCAGATGGACCTGTGCGACATCAACACGCTGAGCTGGAAGGTTGCGAGTTTTTTCATGGCAGCGGCATCAGCGACCTCGAAGGACTGATCGCCGTCGTTTACGACCTCGCGTACTTCTGGAAGACCGATCCCGAACTGATGATGTCCAGGGAGCTGGACGTCATCACCGAGTCGATCTTGCAGACGCAACGCATCAACCAGATCCTGCAGGGGGAGTGATGGCAGACACTATCAAGACGCTGATTACCGGCGTCGACAAGCTGTCTCCAACGCTGGCAACCATCCGCAACAACGTTGAAGGCTTCGAGACCAGGCTTGAAGGCTCTGGTCTTGGGAACGTCGAAGTGGGCGAGATGATCAAGGGCAATGCTTTGGCAGAGCCCTTGATTGCCGGGGTAAAGGCAGCGATCGGTTTCGAAACCAGCATGGCCGGCGTGAAACGGTCGGTCACCTTTGAAACACCGCAACAGTTCCGGCAGATGAGTTCCGACATTCTGGACCTCAGTGAACGACTGCCGGAAAGCGCCAACGGTATCGCGGCGATTGTCGCCGCGGGTGCCAAGGCCAATGTACCGCGCGAAGAACTGACCGGGTTTGCCAGCGACGCCGTGAAAATGGGCGTCGCATTCGATCAGACAGCGGCCGAGTCGGGCGACATGATGGCCTCGTGGCGGTCATCGTTTCAGATGACTCAGCCGCAGGTCGCGGCGTTGTCCGAGAAGATCAACGTGCTCGGCGGCAACAATCTGGAAAAGAAAATCGCCACCATGGTGACTGCAATGGGCCCGCTCGGGCCGGTGGCGGGGATGGCCTCCGGGCAACTGGCGGCAATGGGTGCGACCCTGGCCAGCGTCGATGTGCCGGCCGATGTGGCCGCCAGCGGCATGAAGCGTTTCATGCAATCGTTGACTGAAGGGGGCGCGGCGAAAGCCGGGGCGTTCGAGGCGTTGCAGCTCGACGTCAACCAGCTGACCCAAGGCATGCAGAGTGACCCGTCCGGGACCATCGAAAAGGTTCTGACGGCGGTTTCCAGTGTTGATCCCGGCAAACAGTCGGACGTCATCACGCAGCTGTTCGGTGCCGAATCGCTGGGCGCGATCACGCCGCTGCTGGCCCACCTCGATGTGCTCAGGTCCAACCTGGCCAAGGTCGGGGAGGGCGTGCAAAACAGCGGCTCCATCGAGAAGGAGTTCGCAGACAACTCCCAGACCACGGCCACTGCCATCAAAGAGATGACCAACCGTGTCGATCGTCTGGGCATCAATATCGGCAGTATGTTCCTGCCGGCGATGAACGAAGCAATGGCCGTGATCGGGCCGATGATTTCTCAGGTCGCCGCACTGGCGGCCGAACACCCTGGCGTTATCAAGGGTGTGGTGGCCGCTGCGATTGCGTTCGGTGTATTGCAAGTTGCGGTCATGACCGCGACGACCGCCATGAGCGTACTTAGCACGGTGATGGGCCTGTCACCGCTGGCCTTGATCGTGCGCGGCCTCGCGCTGGCGGCAGTTTTTCTGATCGCCAACTGGTCGACCGTCGCACCTTATTTTCAGGCGGTCTGGGAGGCGATTCGCGGACCGGTGATGGCGCTGTGGGATGTACTCAAAGCGGTCTTCGCCTGGACGCCGCTGGGCATGATCGCAGCCAACTGGCAGCCACTGAGCGAATTCTTTGCTGCGCTGTGGGACGTGATCAAGGCGCTGTCCACGCCGGTTTTCGATTTTCTGCAAACGCTGTTTGCGTGGTCGCCGCTGGGCATGGTCGTGGCCAACTGGCAGCCGTTGTCCGAGTACCTGGCCGGGCTATGGGAAACCATCAAGGCCGAGGCGCAACCGTTTACCGATGTGCTGGCAACGCTGTTCAGTTTTTCGCCGCTGGGCATGGTCATCGAGAATTGGCAGCCGATCAAAACCTGGTTCGCAGGTCTGTGGGCGGACATCAAGCCATTCATCGAGCCGATCATGAGCTGGTTTGGTGGCGACACGAATAAGACCGTCCTGCAGCGGGCGACCGAGAAGGCCAATCAGTTCGCGGAAGAACAGCGGATACGCAACGCAGGGCCAGGCGGCGGGACCGGGGCGTTTCTGGCGGCCGGTGCCGTCGAGAACGTTCGCACGAATCAGCAGTTGCTCAATCAGGCCACTGGCGTGCCGTCGACCAGCCAATTGCTCGGCGTACCCACCCCGCTGGCCCCCGGCAGCCTGTTGTTGCAACAGGGCGCAGCCGGGGCCGGCCCGCGACTTGAAGGCGAGCTCAACATTCGCTTTGAAAACGCGCCGCCGGGCATGCGCGCCGGGCAAGTGCAAACCAACCAGCCGGGTTTGACGATATCGCCAAACGTCGGTTATCGAACCCTCGGCGCAGGAGCCGGATCATGAGTACATGGCGTGACAGCCTGCTGCCAGCGTCTTTCCGGGGCGTCGGTTTTTTCATTGAAAAAGCCGTCGTCCCGGCAGGCCGCAAGGGGCAGTTGCATGAGTTTCCACAACGCGACGAGCCATATTTCGAGTCGCTGGGCAAACAGTCGAAAGTTCATACGCTGACGGGGTTCATTGTCGGTCCCGACTGTTTCGAACAGCGAGACAGACTGCTGCAGGCACTGGAGCAGGAGGGTGCCGGCGAGCTGGTGCATCCCTGGCTGGGTCGCGTGCAGGTCCAGGTCGGCGAATGTGGCGTCACACACAACCTGAGCGAAGGCGGGCTCGTCCGGCTGGACCTGAAATTCTATCCGGCCAACCCGCTCAAGTTTCCCGTGTCGACCCTCAATACGCGACGGCAGTTGCTGGGCGCGTCCGAGAGCCTGCTGGACTCGGCGCTCAGGCGCTACCGCTCGGTGATGGCCACAGTGGACGCGGTGCGTATCAATATTCAGGCGCTACGCAGCGCCCTGTCGGGTGTGTTCGCGACCATTCAGCGGCAGTTCACACCGTTCATGACGATCTATTCGGATGTCACCGCGCTGGTGCATTCGCTGGTCAATGCGCCGTTGACGGTCAGCACGCTGTTTACCACGTTCTTCGCCAGTTTCGACGGCGACAGCCGTCGAGCCAGAAGAGCGAACGGCACCAGTAGTATTGGCGGGGCGAGTACTGGAACGAATGCCGGGTCAGGTTCCGGCAGCTCGACAGGGGGCGGTTCAGGCAGCGGTTCCGCGAGTGGCAGTAACGGCACCGCTGCGAGCAGCGCGGCAGCAAGGTCCGGCAGCAATGGCGGCGTGTCCTCTGTTGAAACGGTCGATTACCGGTCGGTGATTTCCGAGGCCACGCAACAGGCGGAAGCGGTGTCCGGCATCAATCTGGTCAGTCAGAGCAGCGGGCTGGACACCGGCGTGACGGCTCAGGCCGCGGCCAATCTGGTTCAGGATGCCTTGTTGGTCAAGGTGGCGAAAATCGTCGCGAGCATGCCGGTTGCGACGACCGTCACGCCGCTCACGGTGGTGCCATCGCTGGATCAGCAAGTGACGCAAGCGCTGCAACGCGTCGATGTGCCGGTTGCCGATGACGTCATCGAGCTACGTGACACGCTGAGTTCGGCGATCTGGGAAGCGTCGTTGAAAGCCGATCCCGAACATTACCTGGCGCTCAACACGTTGCGTCAGGCCTTGATCAGGCACCTCAACGCGGTGGCGGCTTCCGGCGTACGTCTGGTGGACATGAAGGTCTCCGAGCCTTTGCCCGCGCTGGTGCTGGCCTATCGCCGATTCGGCGACGCCAGCCGGGCGCAGGAAATGGTGCAGCGCAATCGGCTGGCCCACCCGGGGTTCGTGCCGCCCGGCACGCTGAAGATTGCTCAGGAGTGACCCATGATTGACCCTAACGTTGTCACCCTGACCGTTGACCAGCACGACTACGCCGGCTGGAAGTCGGTGGAAATCTCTGCCGGGATCGAGCGTCAGGCGCGCAGCTTTGAAGTAAGCATTACCTGGCAGTGGCCGGGCACTGAAATCTCGCATCCGATCACGCCCGGCGCAGCGTGCGAGGTGCGTATCGGCGGCGAGTTGATTCTGACCGGTTGGGTGTTTGCCGCGCCGATCAGCTATGACGGCAAGCAAGTCACACTGAAGATTTCCGGACGCTCGAAAACCGCCGACCTCATCGACTGCTCGGCCATCAACAGGCCGAGTCAGTGGAAGGAGGTGGGGGTGCTGAAGATCGTTGAAGCGCTGGCTGCTCCCTATGGTTTGTCGGTGATCAGCGAAATACCGGAAACCTCGAAGATGGCCGATCACACCATCGAGCCTGCCGAAACCGTGTTCAAGTCCATTGACCGGTTGCTGACCCTGTTCCGGATTTTTTCCACCGATGACGAATACGGCAATGTGGTGCTGGCCAGGCCGGGCAGTCGCGGGCAAAGCGCAGACGCGCTCGAACTCGGCAAGAATGTGTTGAGCGCCGTCATCGCGCGGGACTTTTCCGGGCTTTTTTCCGAGTACCGGGTCATCGGTCAACAGACTGGTAATGACCAGACGTTCGGCAAGGAGTCGTCGGAGGTCTCGGCAGAAGTCACGGATGACCGGCATGACGACCCCGCGCATAAAAAGCGTCTTCGCGTACTGGTCGTTCATGAGGATGCGCCGATCACACCCAAGCTCGCCCTGAGTCGCGCCAATTGGGAGCGCGGTCAGCGGGCCGGCAAGGCGCTGCTCACCACCTACAAGGTCCAGGGCTGGCGGCAGTCCAACGGGGCGCTCTGGCGGCACAACACCATGGTCCGGGTGATCGATCCGGTCATCGGTTTTACGAGCCGCAACATGCTGATTTCAGCCGTGACCTACTCGCTGAGCGACCAAGGCACGATCACCACACTGGTGGTCGGTCCGCCTGAAGGTTTCCAGGCCGAGCCAGGTGACCCCAACAAGCGCAGCAAGGTGCAGGTCAATCAGGACGCTTACTCCTGGCTGCTGCCCATCGACGAGGAAACAACCTCATGAGCTTACTCAATCGCATGCTGGTGCGCGGCACGGTGGTGCTCGCCAGGGCCAGCAGCAAAATGCAGGCGCTGCAAATGCGCCTTACCGCCGGAGAGGTCAAGGACGACATGGAGCACTTCGAACCCTACGGCTTCACCAGCAACCCGCTGGCCGGCGCCGAGGGCATTGCCGCGTTCATTGGTGGCGACCGGTCGCACGGTCTGCTGCTGGTGGTGGCCGACCGGCGCTATCGCCTCAAGGGGCTGGAGTCCGGCGAAGTGGCGATCTATACCGACGAGGGCGACAAGATTCACCTCAAGCGCGGCAAGGTCATCGACATTGAAACCGACACCTTGAACATCAAGGCGACGGTGGCCGTGAACTTCGACACACCGCAGATCACCCAGACCGGAAAGATCGTCTCCCAGGGCGACCAGCTTGCCGCTGGCATCAGCCAGATCAGCCATCTGCACGGCAACGTGCAGGGCGGTAATGGCCAGAGCGGGCCGCCCGTTGGAGGTGCCGGATGATCATTGAAGGTTCTCTGCAGGCGTCCTTGCTGCGCTCGGTGGTCATCAGCCTGTTCACCTGGCGGCGTGCCGAAGCGGACGACCCGTTCGACGATGCCGAGCGCTATGGCTGGTGGGGCGACACCTACCCGGCACAGGCCAATGACCGTATCGGTTCCAGGCTGTGGCTGCTGCGCCGGGTCAGGCTGACTGCCCAGACCCAGCGCGATGCCGAGTTCTATGCCCGGGAAGCGCTCGACTGGCTGATCGAAGATGGCCAGGTCAAGCACATCAACATCCTTACCGAACAGGTTCAGAGCAACCGCCTGAACCTGGGCGTCGAACTGGTCGTCTCGGACGGTCAGCTCGTGCGTTTCAACCCTTCTGAACAGTGGCAGGTGATTTATGCCGTTTGAAACACCTACGTTACCGGCGCTGATCAACCGAACCCAGGTCGACCTCGCCGACGAAGCGCTGCGTCAGTCCGATGCTCGGGTATTGTCCCGTGCGCACAGCGGCGCGGCCTACGGGCTGTACGGCTATCAGGACTGGATCGCCGACCAGATTCTGCCGGACACCGCCGACGAGGAAACCCTCGAGCGGCAAGCCATCCTGCGCCTGAGGCAGCCGCGCAAGGTGGCACAGGCCGCTACTGGCACGGTGCGCTTTACGGCTGCAGCTGGCGCGGTGCTGGATGCGGACACTGTGCTGCAGTTCAGTGATGGACGCTTCTACCGCGTCACCAAAGGCGTCACCACGGTTGCGGGCAATAACACCACCACGGTCGAAGCAGTCGATGCCGGTGTTCTGGGTAATGCGGATGCCGGTCTGGTGATGACTGCCGTGCAACCGGTCGAAGGCATCGACAGCACCTTCACCGTCATTGCCGACGGACTTTCCGGCGGCATCTCGCAGGAAAGTATCGAGTCGTTGCGTGCGCGTGTCGTGCGCTCCTACCGGGTCATCCCGCATGGCGGCAATCAGGATGATTACGTGACCTGGGCGCTGGAAGTGCCGGGCGTGACGCGCGCCTGGTGTGTGCGCCGGTTCATGGGGCCAGGGACGGTGGCGGTGTTCTTCATGCGTGATGACCAGGCCGATCCCATTCCTGACGCCGAGCAGCTCGCTGCGGTCGCGGCGTATATCGAGCCGCTGCGTCCGGTCACGGCTGATGTGTATGTGCTGGCGCCGGTGCAGAAACCGGTGGTCTACACCATCCGGCTCACCCCGGATACCTCCGCCGTGCGGGCGGCGGTCGAGGCGCAGTTGCTTGACCTGCACAACCGTGAGGGCGGACTGGGCGAAACCCTGTTGCTCACGCACATCGCCGAGGCCATCAGCCGCGCGACGGGCGAAACCGATCATGTGCTGGTTTCACCCGTGGCCAACGTTACTGCCGCGGCCAACCAGTTGCTCACGTTCGGGGGTATTCAATGGTCGTCATAAGAACCGCCGAACATTACGCCGGACAACTGCAGGCGCTGCTTCCACCCGGTCCCGCATGGGATCCGGAGCAGGTGCCGGAATTGCAGCAGGTGATTACCGGCCTGTCCCGCGAGTTCGCACGCATCGATGGCCGCGCGTTCGACCTGCTCAACGAGATGGACCCCGCCACCGTCAGTGAGCTGGTCCCGGACTGGGAGCGGGTGATGAACCTGCCTGACCCGTGCCTGGGGCTCAAACCCTTGTTCGCAGACCGGCGCCTGTCGGTGCGCCAGCGGCTTGTGGCGACAGGAGGGCAGAACGCGGCGTTCTACATCGACATTGCCATCAGCCAGGGCTACCCCGATGCCACCGTGACCGAACACCGAGCGCCCCGTATGGGGCGTTCGCGTTTTGGCCAGGCGCATTTCGGCACCTGGAGCGCGCAATTCATGTGGACCCTGAACACCGGCGGGCGCCAGCGCCTGGGCCGACGCTTCGGGGCCAGCTACTGGGGAGAGCGGTTCGGGGTGAATCCCGGGCTCGCAATCGAATGTTTGATCCGTCGAGCAGCACCGGCGCACAGCGTCGAATTCGTAAACTTCAACTGAGGAACACAATGTGGATTATCCCAAGAGTGTGCCGGGCGTAGGCTTGGCAAGCGGCAAGTTTGTAGATGAAAACCCGGCGACCGGCACCCCTGGCTCGCTGATCCCGGCGCAGTGGGGCAACTCGGTGACGCAGGAGATTTTGAACGTGATCCTGGGGGCCGGTCTGGTACCCAACGAGGAGGATGTCACCCAGTTGCATCGAGCCATTCTTGGCCTGGCAGCATCCGATTACAAAAAATCGGTGCGTTGCGCCACGACAGTCTCCATTGGGCTGAGCGGTTTGCAGACCATCGATGACGTCACACTGGTGGCCGGCGATCGGGTGCTGGTCAAAAATCAGGACACCGCGTCGCAGAACTGGATTTATGTCGCCGCGGCAGGCGCCTGGGCACGTGCGCAGGATGCGAACGAAAGCACCGAATGCACGCCGGGTCATATGGTGCCGGTGCAGGCCGGCACGAAAAACGCGGGCACCGTATGGCAACTGGTCAATACGACAGTGCCGGTGCTGGGTACGACTGACCTTGCGTTCGAGCGTCTGCTGGGACGCAGTGGTGTGGCCGCGGGTGATTACACTCGGGTCAAGGTCAATAAATATGGGCAGGTGGAGGCGGGGAGTAACCCTACAACACTTAGTGGTAATGGTATTTCGGATGCGTACACCAAGGCTGAGGTGTATGCCAAAAGTGAAGTTGACACGCGCCTGGACAGCAGGGCTTTAGCCGACGCCATCTCTTACGTGGGGCTTGCCGGAGGAGTTCTGGGACAGCCCTACATGCGACGTTCTTCTGACTCCGCTACCTGCTGGCTTCAGACTAAATTGCTTTACGCGCCCGTTCAGCAGGGCACTGGCGTAGGGCAGCTCAATAATGTTGTGAAGATTGGTTGGTCGGACAACGGTCTCAAGGCGACCGTTGATGCTACTGATATGGGGACTCTCTGGTACGCCAACAACTTCGATCCAGGTAGCAAAGCCAATTGGGGCAGTACGCTTGCTGCGTATGGCATTACCAATGCGTATACAAAGGCTGAAAGTGATGCCCGTGATTTACAGCGGGCTATGGCGGATTCTATTTCATATGTGGGATTTGCCGGTAATGACGTAAACCTTCCGTACATGCGCAGGGCTTCGGATGGCCAGGTTTATTACTTGCAGCCGCGTCTGGGATTTCCACCTATTGAACAGGGCGGTGGCCCGAACATGTCGACCAACAAAGTTCGCCTTGGCTATAACAGTGCCGGCAGCCTGCGCCTTCAAGTAGATGTCACTGACTTCGGCGACCTGACGAATGATTACAACCTGCCTACGAAACTTGCCGGGTTGGGTATGAGTGCAATTGGTTCCTACGCTTTTGCGCGGGTCATTTCTTCTCAGGGCCAAGTCAATCAGGGAGGGATGATAGCGGGTTCCAATCTGATTTATAGCTCCACAAACGGCGGCGATGGCGCTGGTAACAACTCTGGTCTCATTGGCGTAGGCACCTGGCGCGCTCACGGCGCCTTCTCTAGCAGTGAACGCACTCTCTTTCAACGAGTTTCGTAAAGGTAATCATATGAACACAGTATCAAGCGCTCGTGACCCTCGCTGGGCCGATCAGGCCCATACATCCATTGTTCTTTGGGTGATCTTCGAGGAAACCAAGGATTTGTATGGCGAGGTACCTTTTGCTGCCTCCGCCGATGACTCGGAGCCACATGGCGTAGACCTTTTCAATCGCGCAATTGCCGGTGAATTTGGCGAGATTCTTGAGCCGACCGAAGAGATGGTCATGGCACATGTCATGATTCTACGCGGCGGCTATTCGGCCGGGGCTACGGAAAAAATCAACGCATTGGCTAATGAGCTGGACACTTTGCAAGATGCCGTCGCATTGGGTTTGGCTACTGAAGCTCAACTGAAAGCGCTGCCTGTGCTGAAAGCCGAGTTAGATGCGTATCGGCTTTATCGGGTGCAACTTGCCCAGCTCGACGCACGCTCAGGCTTTCCGATGTCGTTCGATTGGCCCGTCCCGCCTGCTACGCCATTTGTCGACGTGCAGCCTCCGGAAAAGCTCGCGATTCCAAGGGGCGTAAGTGAAGACGAACTGCCCAAGCCATAACGCCCCGCACTGACGGGGCGTTGTTTTATCCGCCGTTCAACTTGCGTTTACACAGGGGAACTTTATCGACTCAGGGGGCGGGTTAGTCCTGTAACCCCTATAGGAGGACCAATGCCTATCAACCAGCAACAACTATTACAAATCCTCCCCAACGCCGGCCCTAAAGCCGGCGTTTTCGTTCCTGCTCTCAACATCGCCATGGCCCGTTACGCCATCGACACCCGCCTGCGTATCGCCGCGTTCATCGCTCAGATAGGGCATGAGTCCGGGCAGCTTCGTTATGTGCGTGAGCTGGGCAGTGACAGCTACCTGGCGAAGTACGACACGGGCCAGTTGGCGCTGCGTCTGGGCAACACGCCAGAGGCAGATGGCGACGGTCAGCTGTATCGGGGCCGTGGGCTGATTCAGGTGACGGGGCGGACCAACTACGAGGCGTGCGGGGAGGCGCTCGGGCTGGACTTGCTTGCCCAGCCGCAACTGCTCGAACAACCCGACCACGCGGCCATGTCGGCGGCATGGTTCTGGGACCGGGCCAACCTCAACGCGCTGGCAGACCAGGGTGATTTTCTGATGATCACCCGCCGCATCAACGGCGGTACCAACGGCCTGGCGGATCGACAGGCGCTTTACCAGCGGGCATTGGAGGTGCTGCCGTGAAAGTGCTGGATATGCGATGCCTGATCCTCGCATTCGTGCTGGGGTCAGGGCTGGGTACATGGGCCGCCTGGAAATGGCAGGCGGCCCGCTATGGCCTGCAACTGTCCACGCAAGCACTGACGTGGCAGCGCGAGCGCGAGCAGGCGGCGCTCGCGGTCGTCGACTGGCAGAACGCCGAGCAGGCACAACGACGGGCGCTGGAAGTCCGTTTGCACACCAACGATTCAACCATCCACAAGGAATTGAGCGATGCACAGACTGCTCAGGCTCGTTTGCGTGATCGCCTGGCTACCGCTGATTTGCGCTTGTCAGTCCTCCTCGCCAACAGCCCCGCCAACCGTGATGGCGTGCCAGCCGGCACCGACACCGGCGGCGTGGTTCATGGAAGCTCGCGAGGCGAACTTGACCCAGCGGCTGCTGGACGAATTGTCGCCATCACCGACTACGGCGATCAGGGATTGATCGCTTTGAAGGCCTGCCAAGCCTACGTGCGCGAGATTGCGCACTGATGTTCCTCTCGGCTCCCCACCCCTTAGGCCATCGTGCCCCTGCCTCAATCCCGCCTCCGCAAGGAGGCGCGGCCCTCTTTTCAGCCTTTAACTGCTTTTCAATCGGCGCGGCCCGGTACATTCATATTGCACCGGCCGATTCGGTACGCTAATGTCCTGAAACGTACCGATGAGACCCCTTCCGTGACGACAGTCAGCAAGCTTTTGATGCGCGTTATCAAGGCTCACGCCCGTTGGCGTTGGCGCGCCTGACTATTTCCTTGCCGGCCCTGCCGGACCCGTACCTGTATGCCTTCGATTTTTTGATGCTTTTCTCCGTCCCCCGGCCTTGTGGCTGACGTGGGGATGCATGAGTGAAGCAGAATCCGGAAGGCCTGAATCAAGTCAGTAAATCAAAAGGTTGATAGCAAAATGCTGCTGATGATCGATAACTACGATTCGTTTACCTACAACGTCGTGCAGTACCTCGGTGAGCTGGGGGCGGACGTCAAAGTCATTCGCAATGACGAACTGAGCATCGCCGAGATCGAAGCCCTGAACCCGGAGCACATCGTGGTCTCGCCTGGCCCGTGCACGCCCAATGAAGCCGGTGTCTCGCTTGACGTGATCAAGCACTTCGCGGGCAAACTGCCGATTCTGGGCGTGTGCCTGGGGCATCAGTCCATCGGTCAGGCCTTTGGCGGCGACGTGGTTCGTGCGCGTCAGGTCATGCATGGCAAAACCAGCCCGGTCATTCACCAAGACGGCGGGGTGTTCGATGGTTTGAATCATCCGTTGGTGGTCACCCGCTACCACTCGTTGGTGGTCAAACAGGATACGCTGCCCGACTGCCTGGAAGTGACGGCCTGGACTGCGCTGGAAGACGGTTCGGTCGATGAGATCATGGGCCTGCGCCACAAGACACTGAACGTCGAAGGGGTGCAGTTTCACCCCGAGTCGATCCTGACCGAGCAGGGCCACGAGCTGTTCGCCAATTTTCTCAAGCAGAGCGGCGGCCATCGTCAGGGCTAAGGATTTTTTATGAGTACCCCCATGGATATCAAAAGCGCGCTCAATCGCGTGGTCAACCAGCTGGACCTGACCACTGAAGAGATGAGCGATGTGATGCGCGAAATCATGACTGGCCAATGCACTGAAGCGCAGATCGGTGCGTTTCTGATGGGCATGCGCATGAAGAGCGAAACCATCGATGAAATCGTCGGTGCGGTTTCGGTGATGCGCGAGCTGGCCGGCAAGGTCGAACTGAAAACCCTGGATGGTGTGGTCGACATCGTGGGTACGGGCGGCGACGGCGCGAATATCTTCAACGTGTCCACGGCGTCTGCTTTCGTCATTGCCGCCGCAGGTTGCACGGTGGCCAAGCACGGTAATCGTGCTGTCTCGGGCAAAAGCGGCAGTGCTGATCTGCTCGAAGCCGCCGGGGTTTACCTGAACCTCACGCCTGTTCAGGTGGCGCGTTGCATCGACAGCGTGGGCATCGGTTTTATGTTCGCCCAGTCTCATCACACGGCCATGAAGCACACAGCCGGGCCGCGTCGCGAGCTGGGTCTGCGCACACTGTTCAATATGCTTGGCCCGCTGACCAATCCGGCCGGCGTTCGTCATCAGATCGTCGGCGTGTTCAACCAGGCGCTTTGCCGCCCGCTGGCCGAGGTGCTGCTGCGTCTGGGCAGCAAGCATGTGCTGGTGGTCCATTCGCAGGACGGCCTGGATGAATTCAGTCTGGCCGCACCGACCTTCGTGGCCGAGCTGAAAAACGGCGAAGTCACTGAATACTGGGTACAGCCCGAAGACCTAGGCATCAAAAGCCAGAGCCTGTACGGCCTTGCCGTGGAAAGCCCGGCGGCTTCGCTGGAGCTGATCCGCGATGCACTGGGACGCCGCAAGACCGAGAACGGTCAGAAAGCTGCGGAAATGATCGTGCTCAATGCCGGCGCCGCGCTTTATGCTGCAGATCACGCCACCAGCCTGAAAGAGGGCGTGGCCCTGGCGCACGATGCGTTGCACACGGGCCTGGCGCGGGAAAAACTGGAAGAGCTGGGTGCCTTCACGGCGGTATTCAAGCAGGAGAACGAAGCATGAGTGTGCCAACCGTACTGGAAAAGATCCTTGCCCGAAAGGCCGAGGAAGTCGCGGCTCGTCGTGCGATTGTGAGCCTGACCGAGCTTGAACAACAGGCAGCCCGGGCGGACGCGCCACGTGGCTTTGCCAACGCATTGATCACTCAGGCCAAGGCTAAACAGCCCGCCGTCATTGCGGAAATCAAGAAGGCTTCGCCGAGCAAGGGCGTCATCCGCGAACACTTCCTGCCGGGCGAGATCGCCAGAAGTTATCAGGCCGGTGGCGCGACCTGCCTGTCGGTGCTGACCGACGTGGACTTCTTTCAGGGCGCCGATGCCTATCTGCAGGAGGCCCGTGCGGCGTGCAACCTGCCGGTGATCCGCAAGGATTTCATGATCGACCCTTATCAGGTGGTCGAAGCACGTGCTCTGGGCGCTGACTGCATTCTGCTGATCGTGTCGGCACTGGATGACGTGCAACTGGCTGAACTGGCTGCCGTTGCCAAGGGCCTGAAGCTGGATGTGCTGGTCGAGGTGCACGATGGCGACGAGCTGGAGCGTGCACTCAAGACGCTCGATACACCGCTGGTGGGCATCAACAATCGTAACCTTCATACCTTTGAAGTGAGCCTGGAAACCACGCTGGATTTGCTGCCGCGTATCCCGCGTGATCGCCTGGTCGTCACCGAAAGCGGCATTCTCAATCGTGCGGATGTCGAGCTGATGGAAATCAGCGATGTCTATTCGTTTCTGGTGGGTGAGGCCTTCATGCGTGCCGAGCACCCTGGCGCCGAGCTGCAGCGGTTGTTCTTCCCTGAGCGCAAGATAGCGGTAAGCACTTCGTCCAGCGACTGAGCGCATTGAGCTGAACACCCTTACGAGGTCCGACGTGCAAGACTCGATCATCGACATTTGTGTCGAACAAGGCCTGCAGGCCGAGCAGGATCTTCTGGCGTCGGTCTGCTCCGGTGCGGCGGATCATGGGCTGTTGTTCTGGCGGCCCAATGATCGCGCGCTGGTGATGCCTCGGCGGATGAGCCGGTTACCGGGTTTTGCCGAGGCCAGCGAGACCCTGTCGGACAATGCATGGCCTGTTCTCTTGCGTGAAACCGGCGGCGAGCCAGTGCCGCAGTCCTCTGCCACGCTGAATATCGCGCTGGTCTACGCGCAATCGCCCACTGACGTTGATCGTGACCGTATAGAAACCGCCTACCTGCGATTGTGTCAGCCGATTCTCGATCTGTTGACCGAGTTGGGCGGGCAGGCTTCGCTGGGTGAGGTGGCTGGCGCATTCTGCGACGGCCGCTTCAACGTCAATCTCGATGGTCGCAAGATGGTTGGAACGGCTCAGCGCTGGCGTCAGAGTCAGGGCGGAACGCGTCCTGTAGTGCTGGCACACGGTGCCTTGCTGCTGGAAAACGAGCGCGTTCAGATGGCGATTGCGGTAAATCGCTTTAATGAGCTGTGCGAGCTTGAGCCGCGTGTTCAGGCCGAAAGCCACATTGCCCTGTATGAAGCGTTTCCTGGCGCTGATGTCCTGGAGCGTCTGGCGCAGACTTACCGGAAGCTGCTCGCTGCGCTCTGAATACCAAGGGCTCAGCGTGTCCCGTAGACCACCATGGTCTTTCCTTTGACGTTGACCAGGCTCTGTTCTTCAAGGGCCTTGAGCACACGTCCAACCATTTCCCTCGAGCAGCCGACGATGCGCCCGATTTCCTGGCGGGTAATCTTGATCTGCATGCCGTCCGGGTGAGTCATTGCATCCGGCTGCTTGCACAGCTCGAGCAACGTGCGAGCCACTCGCCCGGTGACGTCAAGGAACGCCAGATCACCGACCTTGCGCGTTGTGTTGCGCAGACGCTCAGCCATCTGGCTGCAGAGCGCATACAGGATTTCCGGCTCTTGCCTGGTCAGCTCGCGGAACGTGTCATATGAAATCTCGGCCACTTCGCATTCGGTCTTGGCCCGCACCCAGGCGCTGCGTACCGACTCCTTGCCCGGTTGCTCGAACAGGCCCAGTTCGCCGAAGAAATCCCCGCTGTTGAGGTAGGCGACGATCATCTCCCGGCGCTCGTCATCCTCGATCAGGACAGTGACTGAACCCTTGAGGATCAGAAACAACGATGCGGAGCGGTCACCGGCATTGATGATGTTGGTTTTCGCGGGGAGGCGGCGGCGTTCTGCATGGGGCAGCAGCTTGTCCAGACTGTTTGCTTTGGGCGTAAAGGTTATTGCGACCATGCGAGACTTCCGAAATAAGGTGTATGGCCAAATGGCATACCTATAGGTATCGGCTGCGCCTTTATTCTCGCCAGCTTTTCCAGACGTGTAGGAAGCTATTTGCGAACATTCCTACGCATTTCCTACAAAAGGCATTTCTTCCGGGCAGCTTTTGGCCCTGTGCTAAGCTGGCGACCCCTTTTTTTACAGTGGAGTCTTGGCGATGAAGGCACGCATCCAATGGGCTGGCGAAGCCATGTTCCTAGGCGAATCCGGCAGCGGTCATGTGGTGGTAATGGATGGTCCGCCGGAAAGCGGTGGTCGCAATCTGGGCGTACGCCCGATGGAAATGGTCTTGATCGGTCTGGGTGGCTGCAGCAACTTTGACGTTGTGAGCATTTTGAAAAAGTCGCGCCAACCTGTTGAAAGCTGCGAGGCATTTCTCGATGCCGAACGTGCCGATGAAGACCCGAAAGTGTTTACCAAAATTCATCTGCACTTCGTCGTCAAAGGACGAGGATTGAAAGAAGCGCAGGTCAAGCGAGCGATCGAACTGTCTGCAGAGAAGTATTGCTCGGCCTCGATCATGCTCGGCAACGCGGGTGTGAAGATCACTCACGATTATGAAATTGTCGAACTGGGCTGAACGCCAGACATCCAACGATCATAAAAACGGCGCACACTCTGGCAGACGGCTTCGGACGTCTGCATAATGCGCCACTTTTTACGGGCGCAGCATGTATTGGTTTTCTGCTGCCGGTCCGAACAGACAACCAAAATCGCCAACGCGAAGAGGTGTTAACCGTCCTACGCAGATGAGCCGGGCTCACCTGACGGGCATGCTTGATCACGCGGCTGGCGCCGCACCCATATAGAGAGTTTTTAACGGTGAAAAGCAAACTCAAGCTCCACGGGTTCAATAACCTGACAAAGACCTTGAGCTTCAACATTTATGACATCTGCTATGCGGAAACCCCGCAGGACCAGCAGGCGTACGTCGAGTACATCAACAGTGTGTACGACGCAGAACGCTTGACGCGGATTCTGACTGATGTTGTCGATATCATTGGTGCCAACATCCTGAACATTGCGCGTCAGGATTACGATCCACAAGGTGCCAGTGTGACCATTCTGATCTCGGAGCAGCCGGTGACGCCTACCGAAAGCCAGATCGAAGAGTCGCCAGGTCCACTGCCGGAAACCATCCTGGCGCACCTGGACAAGAGCCATATCACGGTCCACACCTACCCGGAAATTCATCCGGTTGACGGTATTGCCACGTTCCGCGTGGATATCGATGTGTCGACCTGTGGCGTTATTTCACCGCTCAAGGCGTTGAACTACCTGATCCATAAGTTCGAGTCGGATATCGTGACCGTCGATTATCGCGTGCGCGGCTTTACCCGTGACGTGGAAGGCAAGAAGCACTTCATCGACCACGAGATCAACTCGATCCAGAACTACCTGTCCGAAGACACGCGCAACGGTTACCAGATGACCGACGTGAACGTGTATCAGGAAAACCTGTTCCACACCAAGATGCTGCTCAAGCAGTTCGAACTGGACAACTACCTGTTTGGCGACGCCACCAGCAACTTGTCTCCCGAGCAGCGCGAGCAGGTGACCGCCAAGGTCAAACACGAAATGCTGGAAATCTTCTACGGCCGCAACGTCGCCGTATAAACCCGGATTCCGGACATTAAAAAGGCGCCTGATGCAGGCGCCTTTTTTATGGGCGTTGTATACGCATCGTCAGATGCGATAAGTCGACTTGGTCATGACCTTGGCCAGCACACCCATGCCGAACTTGACCGGTGCCGGAAAGCGAAAACCGCCTGCCTCCAGTGCGGACTCAGCGTGGTGTTCTTCATCGCTGAGCATCTGTTGCAGGATGGCCCGGGACTTACCGTCTTCGGTAGGCAGTTGCTCCAGATGTTCAGCCAGGTGCTTGCAGACCTGATCTTCGGTCGCCGCGACGAAACCCAGGCTGACCCGGTCGCTGATGACGCCGGCTATCGCGCCCATCCCGAAGGACAGGCTGTAGAACAGCGGGTTCAGCACACTGGTATGACTGCCAAGCTGATGGATGCGCTGTTCGCACCAGACCAGATGATCGATTTCTTCTTCAGCCGCATGCTCCATCGCCTTGCGCACCTTGGGCAGCTTTGCCGTCAGCGCCTGGCCCTGATAAAGCGCCTGGGCGCAGACTTCGCCGGTATGGTTGATGCGCATCAGACCCGCGACGTGGCGCGTGTCGACTTCGCTCATCTTGTGTTCAGGCTGAACAACCGCTGGGGAAGGGCGCTGCGAGTGCGCGCTGGACGGCAGCAAGGTGCGCATCGCGCTGTCGGCTTGCAGTAACAGACGGTCGAGGGGGGAGTATTGACGTTCGGTAGCCATGGGCACCTCCGGAAGATCATGCGGGCAGTTTACCCCAATCGGCCGGAGCGGGCAGGGCTTGTGTCATCCGACCAGCGCTGCTCACACGCGCTGGTCGGTCGGGAAGCCCGAAAACGCTGGCTCAGCCCGGTGGCCAGTTCATCTGACGCTGACCGAGTACGTGCATGTGAATGTGGTAGACGGTCTGCCCGCCCAGCTCATTGCAGTTCATCACCACGCGGAAGCCTTCTTCGCAGCCCAGTTCGAGGGCCAGACGCTGCGCCGTGAACAGGATATGTCCGGCCAGGCCTTTGTCTTCCTCGGTCAGATCGTTCAGGGTGCGGATAGGCCTTTTCGGGATAACCAGAAAATGCACGGGTGCCTGTGGGGCGATGTCGTGAAAGGCCAGGACCTGATCATCTTCATAGATGATCTTCGCCGGGATTTCCCGATTGATGATCTTGGTAAACAAAGTGTCCACAGCCGTTTGCTCCTTGTCGGTTGATGGTCGTCACAGGGTATCGCTGTGCTTCAGCGCGTCCGAGTGTACTGAGCGAGACGCGGTTCGCCCAGCCGTTTGTCGGTCAGCGTGGGCAGTATTTCTTGTTGATGTAGCCGCTGATCTGACGAGCCAGCCAGCGTGAAACCAGGCGCGGGCTGAGCGTCCACAACCGGTTACTGAAACCGGGTGTGATCACTGCGCGGTTTTTTGCCAGTGCGCGAACGGTATACAGCGCCACTTCTTCAGGGCTCATCAGGCTATCCACATTGACCTGCAACTGCGCGGTGCGGAAAAAAGCCGTCCTGGTCGGACCGGGGCACAGCACCGAGACCTTCACCCCGGCCTTCTTCACTTCCTCGCGCAGCCCCTCGGAAAAATGCAGGACATACGCCTTGCTTGCGTAATAAGTGCTCATCCATGGGCCGGGTTGGAACGCCGCCACCGAGGCAATGTTGAGTATCTGGCCGCCGCCTTGAATGGCCATCAGATTGCCGACCGTGTGGCACAGGCGCGTGAGGGCCAGAATGTTCAGATCGATCAGGTCCTGCTCGGCGCTCCAGTCCTGAGCCAGAAAAGGTCCGCACGTGCCGATGCCCGCAGCGTTGACCAGCAGATCGATCTGGTGGGCACCGTCTTCCAGCTCCAGCAGAAAGCCCGAGAGCCTCAGTGGCTCGCCCAGATCGCATGCTCGAAACAGCACTTCCACGCCAAAACGCTGAGTCAACTCCAGTGCAATTGTTTCCAGCAGATCGCGCTGGCGGGCGACCAGGATCAGGTTGCGACCGCGACGTGCCAGCGCTTCGGCCATCGCCAGGCCTATGCCGCTGGACGCGCCGGTGATCAGGGCGTAACGGGTCATGCAGTTCTCCATTGAGCGTGTTGCGACCGGCAGTCTGCCGAACCGTGAGCAGTCTATTACTTGTCGCTTTGTTCTTCGGACTCTATGTTGACATCCGCTGGCGCGGTCAAGGCACTGTCACGGCTTTCTTCGTCGTCATAGGGGAGGGATTGCTCGTATTCATCGGTCTGCAATTCCAACTCATCGCGCAGCATCCCTCCGCCGCCAGCGGTGAGCCCGATCACGACTATGGGGATGAGTAACACCCACAGAACGGCCAGAGTCTTAACACCTCTGGAATTTGGTGGCGACGGCGGGCCAAAAGCGTTTGGGCCTTTTGTTCCGGGCAGCAGGATCATCAGAAACGGGAAGACGCTGCCTACGAATGGCACCATGGTCAGCAGCAGAAGCCAGCCCGACCAACCCAGATCGTGCAGCCGCTGAACGCCGATCTGCGCTCCGATGACCGCGAACGCGACGAGCACCACTGCCATCAGCAGGCCGCCGGCGACCAGCGAACCGTTCATGACCAGCAGGCACACACCTACCAGCATCAGCGTCGCGGCGCTCAGTACCATGCTCCACGCCAGATAGCGCAAGCGCCCGATACGTCCATTGATACTCAGCACCTTCAGCGTTGAATGACCAGGCTGATCAGCGCCGACCTGTGCCTTGGGCGGTGCGTAGGGTGATATTTCCAGATGCGCGGGTTTAGGGGAGGGCTGGCTGACCACTTCGTCCAGACTCAGGCTGATTTCAATGTCCGGTTCGATACGTGCTTCGACGCCCGCATCGTTCAGCGCCTTCAAGTAGCGTTCCGCATCCTGGTAAGTAATCCCGCGCTTGAGCGCAACGGTTTGACCGCTGAACAGCTTCTGCACTGCAGACGGTTCGCTTTTGAACAGCCCCGCCAGGTTGGCCTTTGCGGTGTCGAGCTCGACACCTTCACGCACCTGCCCTTCAAACACAATCTTGAAGTGTGAATCGGCCATACGGGGCTTCCTTGTCTTTAAGTGAAAAACAGTGCCGGGCGCCTGCCTGAGACAGAGCGCCCTGTCGTGTTACTGATGAGGCCGGGCGAAGCTTGGAATCAGAAGGGTTTGACGATAACCAGAATGACGATGGCGATCAGGATCAGTACCGGGATTTCATTGAACCAGCGATAAAACACATGGCTGCGGCCATTTTCACCACGGGCAAAGCGTTTCATCTGTGCGCCGCAGACGTGGTGATAGCCGATCAGCAGGACAACCAGTGCGAGCTTGGCGTGCATCCAGCCCTGACTGAAATAACCGCTGGGGTCGAAGCTGATCAGCCAGCCGCCGAAGACCAGCGTTGCAATCATTGCCGGGGTCATGATGCCACGGTACAGCTTGCGCTCCATGACGATGAAACGCTCGCGGCTGACCGTGTCCTCACTCATCGAGTGATAGACGAACAGTCTTGGCAGATAGAACAGGGCTGCAAACCAGCAGACCATCGAGATGACATGAAGCGCTTTTATCCATAGATAGAGCATTTTTGATTATTCCCAGGTTCACGGTGGCCGAATAGTAGTGTCTTGTGCGCCCATACGTCACGTTGTCGGTTGTCGCAGAGGCGATAGGCTCCTATTATCGACCGCTTTCCAGTTGTTTCGTTGAGGGCAGGTTATGGTCAAGGTCGGTATCGTCGGCGGCACGGGTTACACCGGGGTCGAGTTGCTGCGTCTGTTGGCACAGCATCCGCAGGCAGAAGTAGTGGTCATTACCTCGCGCTCGGAGGCCGGCATGCCAGTCGCCGACATGTATCCGAACCTGCGCGGGCACTACGACGGCCTCGCGTTCAGCGTGCCTGACGTGAAAACTCTGGGGGCCTGTGACGTGGTGTTCTTCGCCACGCCTCACGGTGTCGCTCATGCCCTGGCCGGTGAACTGCTCGCGGCAGGCACCAAGGTGATCGACCTGTCTGCCGACTTCCGTCTGCAGGACCCTGTCGAGTGGGCCAAGTGGTACGGCCAGCCTCATGGTGCTCCGCAACTGTTGGAAGACGCGGTGTACGGGCTGCCGGAAGTCAACCGCGAGCAGATCAGGAGCGCGCGACTCATCGCCGTACCGGGTTGCTATCCGACCGCTACCCAGTTGGGTTTCCTGCCGCTGCTTGAAGCCGGTATTGCCGATAACACTCGTCTGATCGCCGACTGCAAATCTGGCGTGAGCGGTGCGGGCCGTGGTCTGAATATCGGTTCGCTGTACTCGGAAGCCAATGAAAGCTTCAAGGCCTACGCCGTGAAGGGTCACCGTCACCTGCCTGAAATCACCCAAGGGCTGCGTCGTGCTGCCGGTGGCGACATCGGCCTGACATTCGTGCCACACCTGGTGCCGATGATTCGTGGCATTCACTCCACGCTCTATGCAACGGTCACTGATCGCTCGGTGGACTTGCAGGCACTGTTCGAGAAGCGCTACGCCGACGAGCCATTCGTGGATGTGATGCCAGCGGGCAGCCATCCCGAAACCCGCAGTGTGCGTGGCGCCAACGTGTGTCGCATCGCGGTGCATCGTCCGCAGGGCGGCGATCTGGTCGTCGTGCTTTCGGTGATCGACAATCTGGTCAAAGGTGCGTCGGGCCAGGCGGTGCAGAACATGAACATCCTGTTCGGCCTTGATGAGCGCGCCGGGTTGTCTCATGCGGGCATGATGCCCTGAGGGAGGCAGCTTTGAGCTTCAAGCGGCAAGCTTCAAGTTGCAAGGCAAAGGCGGGCCGGCCATGCTCTTGTAGCTTGTAGCTTGTAGCTTGTAGCTTGTAGCTTGTAGCTTGTAGCTTGTAGCTTGTAGCTTGTAGCTTGTAGCCGCTCCCGATCAAATAGTTGACCGATTTTCTAGGAGAAGCGGATAATGCCGTCATTACGCATTACGACGGCTAACGCCGGGAGATATCAGACATGAGTGTCGAATCCTTCACGCCTACCGCTTTGGAGTTCACTCCAAATGCAGCGCACAAGGTGAAAACCCTGGTCGACGAAGAGGGCAATGATCGTCTCAAACTGCGTGTATTCGTTACAGGTGGCGGTTGCTCAGGTTTTCAGTACGGTTTTACTTTCGATGAAGATGTGGCAGACGATGACACCATCGTCGAGCGCGAGGGCGTAAGCCTGGTTGTCGATCCGATGAGCTTTCAGTACCTGGCCGGCGCAGAAGTCGATTATCAGGAAGGGCTTGAAGGGTCGCGATTCGTGATCAAGAACCCGAATGCCTCCACGACTTGTGGTTGCGGCTCTTCGTTTTCGATCTGATCGAAGCTTGCTGTAAACAAAACGCCGCTCATTGAGCGGCGTTTTGCATTACAGCAGGTATCAGGCGGGGTAGATCGCGCCCAGAACACGTCTGCCCTTGGCGCCGGTTACCGTCGGACGGTTGGCCGGAACGCCTTCGAGGCAGCAATGAGCCAGCCAGGCAAACGCCATCGCTTCAACCCAGTCAGGGTCTACGCCGAACTTCTCGGTACTGCTGACCTCGGTGCCGGGCAACAGCTCTGCAAGACGTTTCATCAGCGCCTTGTTATGCGCGCCGCCACCACAGACCAGAAGCTCCCGGGTAATGGCTTGGGCCGATTGCAGGGATTCGGTGATCGTCAACGCTGTCAGTTCCAGCAGAGTGGCCTGTACATCTTCTGGAGCCAGCGTTGGCAACTGGAACAGATGGTGGTGAACCCAGCCCAGGTTGAATACTTCCCGGCCTGTACTCTTGGGGCCCTTGGTCAGGAAAAACTGATCGCTGAGCAGTTTCTTGAGCAACGCAGAATCAACCTTGCCGCTCGCCGACCACGCGCCATCCTTGTCGTAGCTCTCGTGGCGCTGTGACTGTATCCATGCATCGAGCAGGACGTTACCGGGTCCGCAGTCGAAGCCTTCCACCGGGCGATCGGACTCGATCAGGCTCAAGTTGCTGAACCCGCCGATGTTCAATACGGCGCGATGATCCTTGTTGTCGTCGAACAGCGCTTCGTGGAAAGCCGGTACCAGAGGTGCGCCCTGGCCGCCTGCTGCGATATCGCGGCGGCGGAAGTCGCTGACCACGGTAATTTCAGTCAGCTCTGCCAGCAGCGCAGGGTTGCCGATCTGAATGCTGTAGCCGCGCGCAGGCTCATGGCGAATAGTCTGGCCGTGGCTGCCGATGGCGCGAATCTGAGCGGGCACCATGTTTTGATCTTCCAGCAAGGTCTGCACGCCCTGTGCGACCAGCCTGCACCACTTTTGCTCTGCAATTGCCGCACGCGCAAGCTCATCCGCGCCGCTGGAGCAAAGCCCCAGCAGCTCGGCATACAGGTCTTCGGGCATGGGGATGTAGTGAGTGGCCAGAAGCCTTGATCGGTCATCCTGCTTCAAAAGGGCGATATCAATCCCATCGAGACTGCTGCCAGACATCACACCTATATAGAAGAAGTCCATGGATTACCTTTTATTCGAGGCCAGCGTGGTGGCTTTTTCCTGATCCATGCGCGCCATCAACGGCTGGCTTTGCTGCATGAACCGCTGTTTTTCGGATTTGGCGATCGGGTCCGCCATCGGAAGCTTCTGGCCCAGTGGGTCTACGTGAACGCCATTGACCTGAAACTCGTAGTGCAAGTGCGGGCCTGTGGACAGGCCGGTAGTTCCAATATAGCCGATAACCTGACCTTGCTTGACAGTGCCGCCGGTCTGTATGCCTTTGGCGAAGCCCTGCATGTGGCCATACAGCGTACGGTAAGTGTCGCCGTGCTGAATGATGACGGTATTGCCGTATCCGCCACGGCGGCCGGCGAGCAGGACCTTGCCATCGCCGGTTGCCTTGATCGGCGTACCACGTGGCGCTGCGTAATCGACGCCTGTGTGGGCGCGGATCTTGTTGAGAATCGGGTGCTTGCGGCCCATCGAGAACATCGAGCTGATGCGGGCGAAGTCTACCGGGGTACGGATGAACGCCTTGCGCATGCTGTTGCCGTCAGCCGTGTAGTAGTTGGTATTGCCCTGCTTGTTGGTGTAGCGAACGGCGGTGTAGGTCTTGCCCCGGTTAGTGAAGCGGGCGGACAGGATATTCCCTGTGCCTACGCTCTTGCCGTTGACCACTTTCTGTTCGTATACCACATCGAATTCGTCACCCTTGCGGATGTCCTGCGCGAAGTCGATGTCGTAGCCAAAGATATTGGCCATGTCCATCGTCATGCTATGAGTCAGGCCGGCACGCTGCGCGGACTGCGACAGGGAGCTGTTGATCACCCCGTGTACGTAGGCGTTACGCACGTTGGGCTTGCTGATCTCGCGATTGAATGCGTAACCGCCAGTTGCTGTCTTCGACAGGCTGATGGACTCGACTTCGCTGAGCTTGGTATGCAATTGCTTGAGCTGGCCGTCCGGCGTCAGCTCGAACTGCAGCGTCTGTCCATTCTGCAGCTTGCTGAACTGCTTGGCTTGCTTGTCGCTGGCCAGTACTTCATGAACGGTAGCAGCTGGCAGCCCGACCTTTTCAAACAGGGTCGACAGCGTGTCGCCCTTGCTGACGGTGACTTCCCTGTGAGCAGGATCCTTCGCAGCGGCTGGCGCGGGTTTTTCTGCCTGAGGCTGTGCACTGGCGGTGTCTTGAGCCTGATCGTCGGCATTGTCGATCTGGGCAAATGGCGATTCGGTGGTTTCAGGTGTGGCTTGAGTGGCTTGTTGAGCGTCTTGATCTTGTACGTCCTGATCCGGTGCCTCCAGATCAAGCGGAATGTTGGTTCGTTTGGCTTCGACTTCGCTGGACGGAAAAACCAGGAGAGCCAGGCTCAACAATGCGGCGATGCCGCTTGCAGCGAGCAGGTGACTCTTCGGATAAAGCGGGGGCGCTTTAGGCGGTGTGTCTTTCATAGGTAATTTGACTTTGAAAAAGGTGAAATGGAAAAGATGAATGACATGATGAAGATGAAATAACTGTATAAAATATAACCAAAACCTGCTCGAAGCAACCCTTCCCGCGTATCGGTCACTGATTCGCAGGCAAACGCTGGGCAAAACTTGTAATTGGGCTCTGATCTTGTAAGGTTGGCTCCCTTTGAATTGGGGACTGAAATGAAGTCGGTTGAAGAGCAGCTGGCGCTGATCAAGCGCGGTGCAGATGAACTCCTGGTCGAGGCCGAGCTGGTCGAGAAGCTGAAGCGTGGCCAGCCACTGCGTATCAAAGCTGGTTTCGATCCGACTGCACCTGATCTGCACCTTGGGCACACCGTGCTTATTAACAAGCTGCGGCAGTTCCAGGATCTGGGGCATCAGATCATCTTCCTGATCGGTGATTTCACCGGCATGATCGGCGACCCGAGCGGTAAAAGCGCCACGCGTCCGCCGCTCACCCGTGAGCAGGTCCTCGACTACGCCGAAACCTACAAGTCTCAGGTCTTCAAGATTCTCGATCCGGCCAAGACCGAAGTTGCATTCAACTCGACCTGGATGGACCAACTGAGTCCGGCTGACTTCATTCGCCTGTCTTCGCAGTACACGGTAGCGCGGATGCTCGAGCGTGACGATTTCGACAAGCGCTATAAAAGCAATCAGTCCATTGCCATTCACGAATTCCTTTACCCGCTGGTGCAGGGCTATGACTCCGTGGCTTTGAAGGCCGACGTCGAGCTGGGCGGCACCGATCAGAAATTCAATCTGCTGATGGGGCGCGAGCTTCAGCGTGCTTATGGGCAGGAGCCGCAGTGCATTCTGACCATGCCGTTGCTGGAAGGCCTGGATGGCGTGAAGAAGATGTCCAAGTCGCTGGGCAACTACGTCGGCAT
>NZ_JAFIBG010000001.1:497500-4725000 GCF_017832995.1 Pseudomonas sp. PvP009
CGTAACAAGGTAGCCGTAGGGGAACCTGCGGCTGGATCACCTCCTTAATCGACGACTCAGCTGCACCATAAGCACCCACACGAATTGCTTGATTCATTGAAGAAGACGATTAGAAGCAGCGCCCGAGTTCGGGTCTGTAGCTCAGTTGGTTAGAGCGCACCCCTGATAAGGGTGAGGTCGGCAGTTCGAATCTGCCCAGACCCACCAGTTTACTGGTGAGATAGCTGGTCAGAGAGACGCCTCCACGGTATGTAGAAATACGGGGCCATAGCTCAGCTGGGAGAGCGCCTGCCTTGCACGCAGGAGGTCAGCGGTTCGATCCCGCTTGGCTCCACCACTTACTGCTTCTGTTTGAAAGCTTAGAAATGAGCATTCCACCCTGCAAGACAAGGGGTGCCTGAATGTTGATTTCTAGTCTTTGATTAGATCGTTCTTTAAAAATTTGGGTATGTGATAGAAAGAAATATAGACCGGGCACCTCTTTCACTGGTGCGTGTCCGGGCTAAGGTAAAGTTTGTGAAATGCAAACTTTCGGCGAATGTCGTCTTCACAGTATAACCAGATTGCTTGGGGTTATATGGTCAAGTGAAGAAGCGCATACGGTGGATGCCTTGGCAGTCAGAGGCGATGAAAGACGTGGTAGCCTGCGAAAAGCTTCGGGGAGTCGGCAAACAGACTGTGATCCGGAGATGTCTGAATGGGGGAACCCAGCCATCATAAGATGGTTATCTTGTACTGAATACATAGGTGCAAGAGGCGAACCAGGGGAACTGAAACATCTAAGTACCCTGAGGAAAAGAAATCAACCGAGATTCCCTTAGTAGTGGCGAGCGAACGGGGACCAGCCCTTAAGTTGTATTGAGATTAGCGGAACGTTCTGGAAAGGACGGCCATAGTGGGTGATAGCCCTGTACGCGAAAATCCCTTTGCAATGAAATCGAGTAGGACGGGGCACGAGAAACCTTGTCTGAATATGGGGGGACCATCCTCCAAGGCTAAATACTACTGACTGACCGATAGTGAACCAGTACCGTGAGGGAAAGGCGAAAAGAACCGCGGAGAGCGGAGTGAAATAGATCCTGAAACCGTATGCGTACAAGCAGTGGGAGCCCACTTTGTTGGGTGACTGCGTACCTTTTGTATAATGGGTCAGCGACTTATTTTCAGTGGCGAGCTTAACCGAATAGGGGAGGCGTAGCGAAAGCGAGTCTTAATAGGGCGTCTAGTCGCTGGGAATAGACCCGAAACCGGGCGATCTATCCATGGGCAGGTTGAAGGTTGGGTAACACTAACTGGAGGACCGAACCGACTACCGTTGAAAAGTTAGCGGATGACCTGTGGATCGGAGTGAAAGGCTAATCAAGCTCGGAGATAGCTGGTTCTCCTCGAAAGCTATTTAGGTAGCGCCTCATGTATCACTGTAGGGGGTAGAGCACTGTTTCGGCTAGGGGGTCATCCCGACTTACCAAACCGATGCAAACTCCGAATACCTACAAGTGCCGAGCATGGGAGACACACGGCGGGTGCTAACGTCCGTCGTGAAAAGGGAAACAACCCAGACCGTCAGCTAAGGTCCCAAAGTCATGGTTAAGTGGGAAACGATGTGGGAAGGCTTAGACAGCTAGGAGGTTGGCTTAGAAGCAGCCACCCTTTAAAGAAAGCGTAATAGCTCACTAGTCGAGTCGGCCTGCGCGGAAGATGTAACGGGGCTCAAACCATGCACCGAAGCTACGGGTATCATCTTTTGATGATGCGGTAGAGGAGCGTTCTGTAAGCCTGTGAAGGTGAGTTGAGAAGCTTGCTGGAGGTATCAGAAGTGCGAATGCTGACATGAGTAACGACAATGGGTGTGAAAAACACCCACGCCGAAAGACCAAGGTTTCCTGCGCAACGTTAATCGACGCAGGGTTAGTCGGTCCCTAAGGCGAGGCTGAAAAGCGTAGTCGATGGAAAACAGGTTAATATTCCTGTACTTCTGGTTATTGCGATGGAGGGACGGAGAAGGCTAGGCCAGCCTGGCGTTGGTAGTCCAGGTTTAAGGTGGTAGGCTGAGATCTTAGGTAAATCCGGGATCTTAAGGCCGAGAGCTGATGACGAGTGTTCTTTTAGAACACGAAGTGGTTGATGCCATGCTTCCAAGAAAAGCTTCTAAGCTTCAGGTAACCAGGAACCGTACCCCAAACCGACACAGGTGGTTGGGTAGAGAATACCAAGGCGCTTGAGAGAACTCGGGTGAAGGAACTAGGCAAAATGGCACCGTAACTTCGGGAGAAGGTGCGCCGGTGGAGGTGAAGCATTTACTGCGTAAGCCCCTGCCGGTCGAAGATACCAGGCCGCTGCGACTGTTTATTAAAAACACAGCACTCTGCAAACACGAAAGTGGACGTATAGGGTGTGACGCCTGCCCGGTGCCGGAAGGTTAATTGATGGGGTTAGCGCAAGCGAAGCTCTTGATCGAAGCCCCGGTAAACGGCGGCCGTAACTATAACGGTCCTAAGGTAGCGAAATTCCTTGTCGGGTAAGTTCCGACCTGCACGAATGGCGTAACGATGGCGGCGCTGTCTCCACCCGAGACTCAGTGAAATTGAAATCGCTGTGAAGATGCAGTGTATCCGCGGCTAGACGGAAAGACCCCGTGAACCTTTACTATAGCTTTGCACTGGACTTTGAATTTGCTTGTGTAGGATAGGTGGGAGGCTTTGAAGCGTGGACGCCAGTCTGCGTGGAGCCAACCTTGAAATACCACCCTGGCAACTTTGAGGTTCTAACTCAGGTCCGTTATCCGGATCGAGGACAGTGTATGGTGGGTAGTTTGACTGGGGCGGTCTCCTCCTAAAGAGTAACGGAGGAGTACGAAGGTGCGCTCAGACCGGTCGGAAATCGGTCGTAGAGTATAAAGGCAAAAGCGCGCTTGACTGCGAGACAGACACGTCGAGCAGGTACGAAAGTAGGTCTTAGTGATCCGGTGGTTCTGTATGGAAGGGCCATCGCTCAACGGATAAAAGGTACTCCGGGGATAACAGGCTGATACCGCCCAAGAGTTCATATCGACGGCGGTGTTTGGCACCTCGATGTCGGCTCATCACATCCTGGGGCTGAAGCCGGTCCCAAGGGTATGGCTGTTCGCCATTTAAAGTGGTACGCGAGCTGGGTTTAGAACGTCGTGAGACAGTTCGGTCCCTATCTGCCGTGGACGTTTGAGATTTGAGAGGGGCTGCTCCTAGTACGAGAGGACCGGAGTGGACGAACCTCTGGTGTTCCGGTTGTCACGCCAGTGGCATTGCCGGGTAGCTATGTTCGGAAAAGATAACCGCTGAAAGCATCTAAGCGGGAAACTTGCCTCAAGATGAGATCTCACTGGAACCTTGAGTTCCCTAAAGGGCCGTCGAAGACTACGACGTTGATAGGTTGGGTGTGTAAGCGCTGTGAGGCGTTGAGCTAACCAATACTAATTGCCCGTGAGGCTTGACCATATAACACCCAAGCAATTTGCGTCGAATGACCAGATTGCGGTGACTGTGAAGATGACAGGAACCGAAAGTTTGCGTCACGAACGACACCTGAAACAGCTTGCTATCACATACCCGATTTGCTGAAGCGCGCCGCAGGGCACGATTCGGTACCCGAATTTCTTGACGACCATAGAGCATTGGAACCACCTGATCCCATCCCGAACTCAGTAGTGAAACGATGTATCGCCGATGGTAGTGTGGGGTTTCCCCATGTGAGAGTAGGTCATCGTCAAGATTAAATTCCAGAAACCCTCATCGCTTACGCGTTGAGGGTTTTTGTTTGTCTGGTGCCTGCAAAAAAACCAGCGTGAAAACACGTTTTCGTTTCTATGCATCATGCTTCTGCGTGGCTATGATGCGTGCCTTATTGCCAGGCGATTCCAAATGCTGACCTTGTTAAAGCTTCTTGCCGATGGTGCGTTTCATTCTGGGCAGGTATTGGGCGATGCCCTCGGCATAAGTCGCAGTGCTGTCTGGAAGCAGCTTCAGCAGCTTGAGGCGGACCTGGGCATAGATGTCCACAAGGTGCGTGGTCGTGGTTACAGACTCGCAGCGCCTATTTCTCTTCTAAGTCCTGCCGGTATCGAGCAGTCAGGCTTTCCTGCCAACTGGTCTATACGCACTTACGATTCCATCGACTCGACCAACGCTGAGGCCGCACGTCTGATCACTCAAGGCGTTGCCATGCCTGTACTGGTGGTGGCCGAGCAGCAGACCTCCGGAAGAGGGCGGCGTGGTCGAAAGTGGGTAAGTCCATTTGCTGAAAACCTGTATTACAGCCTGGTCCTGCGCATCGATGGCGGGATGCGTCAGCTGGAAGGCCTCAGCTTGCTGGTGGGGCTCGCGGTAATGAATGTGCTGCGTGATATGGGCGTGCAGGGCGCAGGCCTTAAATGGCCAAACGACGTGCTCGTTGGCAGGCAGAAGATCGCCGGCATTTTGCTCGAACTGATTGGCGATCCGGCGGACGTGTGTCATGTGATCATCGGAATAGGGGTGAACGTAAACATGCGCTCCACCAGCGAGGTCGATCAGCTGTGGACGTCGGTCAGACTCGAAACAGGCGGCCTTGTTGACCGCAATCAGGTCGCTGCTCGTATAAGCACACAGCTTGAGGCTCTCATGACGGTTCATCGCAAGGAAGGCTTTGCGGCATTTCAGAAGGAGTGGGAGCGCGGGCATTTGTGGCAGGGGGCTGCAGTCAAGTTGCTCTCGGGAGTAGGTGTCGTGGAGGGAGTGGTGTTAGGGGTCGACTCGCTTGGAGCGCTGCGGTTGGAAGTCAATGGTGTGGAAAAAAGCTTTAGTGGTGGAGAGCTGAGCCTGAGGTTGCGAGATGATTCTTGAGCTCGATTGTGGCAACAGCTTCATCAAGTGGCGTATTACCACTAAAAGCGATGCAGCAGTGGTCAGTGTTGGTGTCGTTGACTCTGACGCAGCCTTGTTGGAGCACCTGCGTAATCTGCCGGACACAACGTTCAGCGACTGCCGTCTGGTAAGTGTCCGAAGTGCCGAAGAAACGGCGCGTCTGGTTTCTGTGCTGGCTGACGCGTTCTCCGTTGCCCCTGTCTGCGCAGTGCCTGCCCGTGAGCTGGGAGGAGTGATTAACGGCTATGACGATTTCGAGCGCCTCGGCCTGGATCGCTGGCTGGCTTTCGTGGGTGCGTACCACCTTGTCAAGCGTGCATGCCTGGTGATTGATCTGGGCACCGCAGTGACATCTGATTTCGTCGACGCCGACGGCGCGCATCTTGGTGGTTTCATCTGTCCAGGGATGCCCTTGATGCGCAATCAGTTGCGCACCCATACCCGTCGCATCAGATATGACGATACAGAGGCGGAAAGGGCTTTGGTTCGTCTCGTTCCCGGGCGTGCAACCGCAGAAGCCGTAGAGCGTGGTTGCTCGCTGATGCTTCGGGGGTTCGCAGTGACTCAGGTCGAGATAGCTCGTGGGTATTGGGGTGAGGACTTTGCTATTTTTGTGACTGGCGGGGACGCTGTCTTGGTTGCGGATGTGCTGCCGGGAGCTCGTATCGTTCCTGATCTGGTCTTCGTGGGGTTGGCTCTCGCCTGCCCTTTGCGCTGAGGTCTCTATGCGTTGGTTATTTCTTCTGCTGTTGATGCTTAATGCCTTTTATTACATCTGGCATCAGCAGGAGGCTCCGCTCAGGGCCAAAGAGGTCATGCCCTTGTCGTTGCACCGTGCTTCTCAGCAGGATATTCGTCTGCTCAGCGAATCGGATGCCGGGCGGGTGTCCCACGATCGTGACGCCCAATGTCTGTACGTCGGTGGCTTTGCCAGGCAAGAGGATGCGCGCCTGGTAGAGCAGCGATTGAACAGTCTGGATATCCAGTCTCAATTTCAGCCCTTGCAAACGAGCGGGGCGACCGCCTACTGGCTGAAAATCGCCCCGGAAAGTCGACGCCTTGTCGAAGCTGGCTTGATCAGTCAGCTGGGTCAGGATTTCCCGCAATTAAAAAATCAAATAATGTCGTGCGAGGGCATTGCAACTGCTGATTAGTTTACATAGAATGGCGCCCGCTTCGCAGTGAGGTGAAAGTCTCACGAACGGAGTGGTAGTAGTCAACGCATGTAACCTCAGGTTTTTACTGAGAAAAAGGTTGACAGAAGGGTAGCATGAGTTGAAAATGCTGCCTCGCTTAGGAGGGGTTCCCGAGCGGCCAAAGGGATCAGACTGTAAATCTGACGTCTACGACTTCGAAGGTTCGAATCCTTCCCCCTCCACCAGATTTAGCGCGAGCTGCAAGTTGTGCGGGTATAGTTTAGTGGTAGAACCTCAGCCTTCCAAGCTGATGATGCGGGTTCGATTCCCGCTACCCGCTCCAGGCTTGTGGTTCATGCATAGTGTTTTGCTCTTGTAGCTCAGTTGGTAGAGCACACCCTTGGTAAGGGTGAGGTCAGCGGTTCAAATCCGCTCAAGAGCTCCATTGATAAAGGCAGATATGAAAATATCTGCCTTTGTTTTAGGCGGTTCCGCGCTGCGTGCGCCGTCTAAACCTTGTTCGTGGTGTGCTGCCTGTTAGGTGCTCTTCGAATAAGGTGTTGAAAAACTCTCGTCAGGTCCGCATAATGGTCGGCCTGATTTTGCTTTTAGGTCAGTAGCTCAATTGGCAGAGCGACGGTCTCCAAAACCGTAGGTTGGGGGTTCGATTCCCTCCTGACCTGCCAGATTCCCTAGATGTAATCTGGCTTTCTTTTCACAGGATCTCCGTAGATGAATCCCAAGGCTGAAGCATCAGACTCTCGCTTTGATATGCTGAAGTGGCTCCTGGTAGTCGTTTTGGTTGTCGTGGGTGTTGTCGGCAATCAGTATTATTCTGCTGAGCCGATCCTGTATCGCGTTCTCGCTCTCCTTGTGATTGCTGCAGCTGCTGCGTTTGTAGCGCTGCAGACAGGCAAAGGTAAGGCCTTCTTCGTTTTGGCGAAAGAAGCCCGTGCCGAGATCCGTAAAGTCGTATGGCCTACTCGCCAAGAAACCACTCAAACCACGTTGATCGTTGTGGCTGTTGTGCTGGTTATGGCGTTGCTGTTGTGGGGGCTTGATTCCCTGCTCGGCTGGCTTGTTTCCTTGATAGTTGGCTAAGGGTGTCCCGTGGCTAAGCGTTGGTACGTAGTGCATGCTTACTCGGGTTACGAGAAGCATGTCATGCGCTCGTTGGTCGAGCGTGTGAAGCTGGCAGGCATGGAAGATGGCTTCGGCGAAATTCTGGTTCCCACTGAAGAAGTGGTTGAAATGCGTAATGGCCAGAAGCGCAAAAGCGAGCGCAAGTTCTTCCCTGGTTATGTGCTTGTTCAGATGGACATGAATGAGGGTACTTGGCACTTGGTCAAGGACACCCCGCGTGTCATGGGCTTCATCGGCGGTACCGCTGATAAGCCAGCTCCCATCACTGATAAAGAGGCAGAAGCGATTCTGCGTCGCGTCGCTGACGGTAGCGACAAGCCGAAGCCGAAAACGCTGTTCGAACCAGGTGAGGTTGTTCGCGTCACCGACGGTCCGTTCGCCGATTTCAATGGCACGGTCGAAGAAGTTAACTACGAAAAGAGCCGGATTCAAGTGGCGGTGCTCATTTTCGGACGCTCTACTCCGGTAGAGCTGGAGTTCAGTCAGGTCGAAAAGGCATAACTGAGCTGGAATCCCATACCCCGCAGCCCAAGGCTGTGGGGTTTTTTCGTCACTGGGATATACGCGTAAGTAACCGGGGAGCCTTTGTTGGCGCTTGAACCCGTAATTGGAGTGCCTCATGGCCAAGAAGATAACCGCATACATCAAGCTGCAAGTGAAAGCCGCTCAGGCTAACCCAAGCCCGCCAGTTGGTCCTGCTCTGGGTCAGCACGGTGTGAACATCATGGAATTCTGCAAAGCGTTCAACGCCCGTACTCAGGGTATTGAGCCAGGCTTGCCGACTCCAGTGATCATCACTGTATACAGCGACCGTAGCTTCACTTTCGAAACAAAAAGTACTCCTGCATCGGTTCTGCTGAAGAAAGCTGCAGGCTTGACCAGCGGCTCGGCTCGCCCGAACACCGTTAAAGTTGGCACCGTGACTCGTGCTCAGCTGGAAGATATCGCTAAAGCAAAAAATGCGGATCTGACTGCAGCTGACATGGAAGCGGCCGTGCGTACCATCGCCGGTTCCGCTCGTAGCATGGGCCTTAACGTGGAGGGTGTGTAATGGCTAAGCTGACCAAGCGTCAAAAGGCAATCGCCGAGAAAATCGAAGCTGGCAAGTCTTACAATTTTGTAGACGCCGCTGCGTTGCTCACCGAGCTGTCGACTGTCAAGTTCAGCGAGTCGATCGACGTCGCTGTCAACCTGGGTGTTGATCCTCGTAAATCCGACCAGGTCGTACGTAGCGCTACCGTACTGCCGCACGGCACCGGTAAAACTGTACGCGTTGCAGTGTTCACCCAGGGCCCTGCTGCTGAAGCTGCTCTGGCTGCCGGCGCTGACCGTGTTGGTATGGACGATCTGGCCGCTGAAATGAAAGCTGGCGATCTGAACTACGACGTCGTTATCGCTTCCCCTGACGCAATGCGCGTTGTGGGTCAGCTGGGTCAGGTTCTCGGTCCTCGCGGTCTGATGCCTAACCCGAAAGTCGGCACCGTTACTCCTGACGTCGCTACCGCCGTCAAGAACGCCAAGGCTGGTCAGGTTCGTTATCGCACCGACAAAAACGGCATCATCCACACTTCCGTTGGCAAGGTCGGTTTCGACGCTGTCAAGCTGAAGGAAAACGTTGAAGCCCTGATCGCTGATCTGAAGCGTATCAAGCCTGCTTCTTCGAAAGGTATTTACGTCAAGCGCATCACCCTGAGCACCACTATGGGCCCAGGCCTGGTCATCGACCAGGGTTCGTTGGAAGCGTAAGACAAAATGGTACGGTGATCGATTGCCGTACCGTTTGAAAGATTGGGGTCCCTGCCTGGCGGGGGCTATCCAAGACCGTAGGCGACGCAAGTCTTAAACCACAAGCCTACGCAGATGGTGCTCCCGGTTCCTTACCGAATCAGACACCAAAACGACATCTGGCTTCGGTCGGATGAAACGGTAACAAGCAGGAGTTAAACCCGTGGCAATTAAACTCGAAGACAAGAAGGCCATCGTCGCTGAAGTCAACGAGGCTGCCAAAGCTGGTCTGTCCGCTGTCGTGGCTGATGCCCGTGGCGTGACGGTTGGCGCAATGACCGGACTCCGTAAAGAGGCTCGTGAAGCTGGCGTTTACGTACGTGTTGTACGTAACACCCTGCTCAAGCGCGCTGTTGCTGACACTGAATTCAGTGTCCTCAACGACGTGTTCACTGGCCCGACCTTGATCGCGTTCTCCAACGAACATCCTGGCGCTGCTGCCCGTTTGTTCAAGGAATTCGCTAAAGGTCAGGACAAGTTCGAGATCAAGGCAGCTGCGTTCGAGGGCAAGTTCCTCGCAGCTAATCAGATCGATGTACTGGCAAGCCTGCCGACCCGTAACGAAGCAATTTCTCAGCTGATGAGCGTGATTCAAGGCGCTACCAGCAAGTTGGCTCGTACTCTGGCGGCTGTTCGCGACCAAAAAGAAGCAGCTGCAGCCTAAGGCTGAGTCAGATCTTTTCGCGTATTTTTGTTTATTTTGATGGTCGCGTAGGCCGTCCCCCAATTCAGGAAATTGAGTCATGTCCATCTCTCAAGACGATATCCTTAACGCCGTAGCTGAAATGTCCGTTCTGCAGGTTGTAGAACTGATCAAGGCTTTCGAAGAGAAGTTCGGCGTTACTGCTGCTGCCGGCTCTGCTGGTCCAGCTGCTGCAGCTGCTGTTGTTGAAGAACAAACTGAATTCAACGTCATGCTGCTGGAAGCTGGCGAGAAGAAAGTAAACGTGATCAAGGCAGTTCGTGAACTGACCGGTCTGGGCCTGAAAGAAGCCAAGGCTGTAGTTGACGGCGCTCCTGCCCAGGTTCTGGAAGCAGTGTCGAAAGACGCAGCTGACAAAGCAAAAGCTACCCTGGAAGAAGCAGGCGCTAAAGTCGAGCTGAAATAAGCATCGATTTTGAGTGTCCAGCCCACGCGTTTAGCGAAAGGCTGATGGCTGGTGGCTTTTGCCACCGGCCTTTTTCCGTTATAGACGATTGGCGCTGTCAACGTCTGTAACGTGTGGCATCCACCGATGGCGGTGGCGCAAACCAAGGGGTTTGCAAGATTTTCTGGCTGCTTCCGTCGGGAGGGAGCCAAACAAGCAGGTGACCAAGCTGGGGAACGCTGATGGCTTACTCATATACTGAGAAAAAACGTATCCGCAAGGACTTTAGCAAGTTGCCGGACGTAATGGATGTGCCGTATCTCTTGGCCATCCAGCTGGATTCGTATCGCGAATTCCTGCAGGCGGGAGCGACCAAAGATCAGTTCCGCGACGTCGGTCTGCATGCAGCCTTCAAATCCGTTTTCCCGATCATCAGCTACTCCGGCAATGCTGCGCTGGAGTATGTAGGTTATCGCTTGGGCGAACCGGCATTTGATGTCAAGGAATGCGTGCTGCGCGGTGTGACTTACGCAGTACCTCTGCGAGTCAAGGTCCGTCTGATCATTTTCGACAAAGAATCGTCGAACAAAGCGATCAAGGACATCAAAGAGCAAGAAGTCTACATGGGTGAAATCCCCCTGATGACTGAGAACGGTACCTTTGTAATCAATGGCACCGAGCGCGTTATCGTGTCTCAGCTTCACCGTTCGCCTGGCGTATTCTTCGACCACGACCGTGGCAAGACGCACAGCTCCGGCAAGCTGCTGTACTCCGCTCGTATCATTCCTTACCGCGGTTCGTGGCTGGACTTCGAGTTCGATCCGAAAGACTGCGTATTCGTCCGTATCGACCGTCGTCGCAAGCTGCCTGCGTCCGTACTTCTGCGCGCTCTGGGTTACACCACCGAGCAAGTGCTTGATGCTTTCTACACCACCAACGTATTCCATGTGCGCGGTGAAAACCTGAGCCTGGAGCTGGTGCCTCAGCGCCTGCGTGGTGAAATTGCCGTTCTGGATATCCTGGACGACAAGGGCAAGGTCATTGTCGAGCAGGGTCGTCGTATCACTGCCCGTCACATCAACCAGCTGGAAAAGGCCGGGATCAAAGAGCTGGAAGTGCCTCTGGACTACGTCCTGGGTCGTACTACAGCCAAGGTCATCGTGCATCCGGCAACCGGTGAGATCATTGCCGAGTGCAACACCGAGCTGAACACCGAAATCCTGGCCAAGATCGCCAAGGCTCAGGTTGTTCGTATCGAAACGTTGTACACCAACGACATCGATTGCGGTCCGTTCGTCTCCGACACACTGAAGATCGACTCCACCAGCAACCAACTGGAAGCGCTGGTCGAGATCTATCGCATGATGCGTCCTGGCGAGCCGCCAACCAAGGATGCTGCTGAAACACTGTTCAACAACCTGTTCTTCAGCCCTGAGCGCTACGACCTGTCTGCTGTAGGCCGTATGAAGTTCAACCGTCGTATCGGTCGTACCGAAATCGAAGGCTCGGGCGTGCTGTGCAAGGAAGACATCGTAGCGGTCCTCAAGACCCTCGTTGATATCCGCAACGGCAAAGGCATCGTCGATGACATCGACCACCTCGGTAACCGTCGCGTTCGTTGCGTCGGCGAGATGGCCGAGAACCAGTTCCGTGTAGGTCTGGTCCGTGTCGAGCGCGCTGTTAAAGAACGTCTGTCGATGGCAGAAAGCGAAGGCCTGATGCCTCAGGACCTGATCAACGCCAAACCTGTTGCGGCGGCGGTCAAAGAGTTCTTCGGTTCCAGCCAGCTTTCCCAGTTCATGGACCAGAACAACCCGCTGTCCGAGATCACGCACAAGCGTCGTGTTTCCGCACTCGGCCCTGGCGGTCTGACGCGTGAGCGCGCCGGCTTTGAAGTTCGAGACGTTCACCCGACTCACTACGGCCGTGTGTGCCCGATCGAGACGCCTGAAGGTCCGAATATCGGTCTGATCAACTCCCTGGCGGCCTATGCCCGCACCAACCAGTACGGATTCCTCGAGAGCCCGTACCGTGTGGTCAAGGAAGGTCTGGTCACCGAAGAGATCGTCTTCCTTTCGGCGATCGAAGAAGCGGACCACGTCATTGCCCAGGCTTCGGCCGCAATGAACGACAAGCAAGAGCTGATCGACGAGCTGGTTGCTGTGCGTCACTTGAACGAATTCACCGTCAAGGCGCCAGCCGATGTCACCCTGATGGACGTTTCGCCCAAGCAGGTTGTCTCGGTAGCCGCATCGCTGATTCCGTTCCTCGAGCACGATGACGCCAACCGTGCGTTGATGGGTTCGAACATGCAGCGTCAGGCTGTTCCTACTCTGCGTGCCGACAAGCCGCTGGTAGGTACTGGCATGGAGCGCAACGTTGCTCGCGACTCCGGCGTTTGCGTCGTGGCTCGTCGTGGTGGTGTGATCGACTCGGTTGACGCCAGCCGTATCGTTGTTCGCGTTGCCGATGATGAAGTTGAAACAGGTGAGGCGGGTGTAGACATCTACAACCTGACCAAATACACCCGTTCGAACCAGAACACCTGCATCAACCAGCGTCCGCTGGTCAGCAAGGGTGACCGTGTTCAGCGTAGCGACATCATGGCTGACGGCCCGTCCACCGATATGGGTGAACTGGCGCTGGGTCAGAACATGCGCATCGCGTTCATGGCCTGGAACGGTTTCAACTTCGAAGACTCCATCTGTCTTTCTGAGCGTGTCGTTCAGGAAGACCGCTTCACCACGATCCACATTCAGGAACTGACCTGTGTGGCGCGTGACACCAAGCTTGGGCCAGAGGAAATCACAGCTGACATCCCTAACGTGGGTGAAGCTGCTCTGAACAAGCTGGACGAAGCGGGTATCGTTTATGTAGGTGCCGAAGTCGGCGCCGGCGACATCCTGGTCGGTAAGGTCACTCCGAAAGGCGAGACCCAGCTGACTCCGGAAGAAAAACTGTTGCGCGCGATCTTCGGCGAGAAGGCCAGCGACGTTAAAGATACCTCCCTGCGTGTACCAACCGGTACCAAAGGTACTGTCATTGACGTTCAGGTCTTCACCCGTGATGGTGTCGAGCGTGATGCGCGTGCCCTGTCCATCGAGAAATCGCAACTCGACGAGATCCGCAAGGATCTGAACGAAGAGTTCCGTATTGTCGAAGGCGCTACTTTCGAACGTCTGCGCTCTGCGCTGGTGGGTCGTGTAGCTGAAGGCGGCGCTGGCCTCAAAAAGGGCCAGGAAATCACCAACGAAGTGCTCGATGGTCTTGAGCATGGTCAGTGGTTCAAGCTGCGCATGGCTGAAGATGCTCTCAACGAGCAGCTCGAAAAGGCTCAGGCCTACATCGTTGATCGTCGCCGTCTTCTGGATGACAAGTTCGAAGACAAGAAACGCAAACTGCAGCAGGGCGATGACCTGGCTCCAGGCGTTCTGAAAATCGTCAAGGTCTACCTGGCAATCCGTCGCCGCATCCAGCCGGGCGACAAGATGGCCGGTCGTCACGGTAACAAGGGTGTGGTCTCTGTGATCATGCCGGTTGAAGACATGCCGCACGATGCCAATGGCACGCCGGTCGATATCGTCCTCAACCCGCTGGGCGTACCTTCGCGTATGAACGTTGGTCAGATTCTCGAAACCCACCTGGGCCTCGCGGCCAAAGGTCTGGGCGAGAAGATCAACCGCATGCTCGAAGAGCAGCGTAAAGTTGCTGAGCTGCGCAAGTTCCTCAACGAGATCTATAACGAAATCGGCGGTCGTCAGGAGTCTCTGGAAGACCTCACCGACAACGAGATTCTGGACCTCGCGAAGAACCTGCGTAACGGCGTACCGATGGCTACCCCGGTTTTCGACGGTGCCAAGGAAAGCGAAATCAAGGCAATGCTCAAGCTGGCAGATATGCCGGAAAGCGGCCAGATGCAGCTGTTCGACGGTCGTACCGGCAACAAGTTTGAACGTGCTGTAACGGTTGGCTACATGTACATGCTGAAGCTGAACCACTTGGTGGACGACAAGATGCACGCGCGTTCCACTGGTTCGTACAGCCTGGTTACCCAGCAGCCGCTGGGTGGTAAGGCACAGTTCGGTGGTCAGCGTTTCGGGGAGATGGAAGTGTGGGCGCTGGAAGCATACGGCGCGGCGTACACTCTGCAGGAAATGCTCACAGTGAAGTCGGACGATGTGAACGGTCGTACCAAGATGTACAAAAACATCGTGGACGGCGATCACCGTATGGAGCCGGGCATGCCCGAGTCTTTCAACGTGTTGATCAAAGAAATCCGTTCGCTCGGTATCGATATCGATCTGGAAACCGAATAACACGTGACGCGAATCGGGGGCAGGGCGGTACTGCCTGCTCCCTGCTCCGCCAGGAGGAAAAGCCTTGAAAGACCTACTGAATTTGCTGAAAAACCAGGGTCAAGTCGAAGAGTTCGACGCAATCCGTATCGGACTTGCATCGCCTGAGATGATCCGCTCTTGGTCGTTCGGTGAAGTTAAAAAGCCGGAAACCATCAACTACCGTACGTTCAAGCCTGAGCGTGACGGTCTGTTCTGCGCCAAGATCTTTGGCCCGGTAAAAGATTACGAGTGCCTGTGCGGTAAGTACAAGCGCCTGAAGCACCGTGGTGTCATCTGCGAAAAGTGCGGTGTTGAAGTAGCACTGGCCAAGGTTCGTCGCGAGCGCATGGCTCACATCGAGCTGGCTTCGCCGGTTGCCCACATCTGGTTCCTGAAATCGCTGCCGTCCCGTATCGGTTTGCTGATGGACATGACCCTGCGTGATATCGAACGTGTTCTCTACTTCGAGAGCTATGTCGTTATCGATCCAGGCATGACCACCCTTGAAAAAGGTCAGCTGCTGAACGACGAGCAGTACTTCGAAGCCCTCGAAGAGTTCGGTGACGACTTCGATGCCCGCATGGGTGCCGAGGCTGTTCGCGAGCTGCTGCACGCTATTGATCTGGAACACGAAATTGGCCGCCTGCGCGAAGAAATTCCGCAAACCAATTCCGAGACCAAAATCAAGAAGCTGTCCAAGCGTCTGAAATTGATGGAAGCCTTCCAGGGTTCCGGCAACCTTCCTGAGTGGATGGTGCTGACCGTTCTGCCGGTTCTGCCGCCAGATCTGCGTCCTCTGGTTCCGCTTGACGGTGGCCGTTTCGCGACGTCCGACCTCAACGATCTGTATCGTCGAGTGATCAACCGTAACAACCGTCTGAAGCGCCTGCTGGATCTGTCCGCTCCCGATATCATCGTGCGTAACGAAAAACGCATGCTGCAGGAAGCGGTCGATGCACTGCTCGACAACGGCCGTCGCGGTCGTGCGATCACTGGTTCGAACAAGCGTCCTCTGAAATCCCTGGCTGACATGATCAAGGGTAAGCAGGGTCGTTTCCGTCAGAACTTGCTCGGTAAGCGTGTTGACTACTCGGGCCGTTCGGTAATTACCGTAGGTCCGACCCTGCGTCTGCACCAGTGCGGTCTGCCGAAGAAGATGGCTCTCGAGCTGTTCAAACCGTTCATTTTTGGCAAGCTGGAAATGCGTGGCCTGGCTACGACCATCAAAGCTGCCAAGAAGATGGTCGAGCGCGAGCTGCCAGAGGTCTGGGACGTTCTCGCTGAAGTGATTCGCGAACACCCGGTGCTTCTGAACCGTGCGCCGACGCTTCACCGTCTGGGCATCCAGGCGTTTGAACCGGTACTGATCGAAGGTAAAGCTATTCAGCTGCACCCGCTGGTCTGTGCTGCGTACAACGCCGACTTCGACGGTGACCAGATGGCCGTTCACGTGCCTCTGACGCTGGAAGCTCAGCTCGAAGCGCGCGCGCTGATGATGTCGACCAACAACATTCTGTCGCCAGCCAACGGTGAGCCAATCATCGTTCCTTCGCAGGACGTTGTACTGGGTCTGTACTACATGACTCGCGAAGCGATCAACGCCAAGGGCGAAGGTCGTGTATTTGCGGATCTGCAGGAAGTCGACCGCGTATTCCGCGCCGGCGAAGCGGCCCTGCACGCCAAGGTCAAGGTTCGTATCCACGAAACGGTCAACGACCGTGATGGTGGCAGCGTCAAGAACACCCGTATCGTCGACACCACTGTCGGCCGTGCGCTGCTGTTCCAGGTGGTTCCGGCCGGCCTGTCATACGACGTCGTCAACCAGCCGATGAAGAAGAAGGCGATCTCCAAGCTGATCAACCAGTGCTATCGCGTGGTTGGCCTGAAAGAGACCGTTATCTTCGCTGACCAGTTGATGTACACCGGTTTTGCCTACTCGACCATTTCGGGTGTTTCCATTGGCGTTAACGACTTCGTTATCCCTGATGAAAAAGCTCGCATCATCGACGCGGCCACCGAAGAAGTTAAAGAGATCGAAAGTCAGTACGCCTCCGGCCTGGTAACCCAGGGCGAGAAGTACAACAAGGTAATCGACCTTTGGTCCAAAGCGAACGACGAAGTCTCGAAAGCGATGATGTCGAACCTGTCCAAAGAGCGCGTTATCGACCGTCACGGCGTCGAAGTTGATCAGGAATCCTTCAACTCGATGTACATGATGGCTGACTCCGGGGCGCGTGGTTCTGCTGCCCAGATTCGTCAGCTGGCCGGTATGCGTGGTCTGATGGCCAAGCCTGACGGCTCCATCATCGAAACGCCGATCACTGCGAACTTCCGTGAAGGTTTGAGCGTACTTCAGTACTTCATCTCTACTCACGGTGCTCGTAAGGGTCTTGCGGATACCGCGTTGAAAACCGCTAACTCCGGTTATCTGACACGTCGTCTGGTAGACGTCGCGCAGGATCTGGTGGTTACCGAGGTTGATTGCGGTACCGAGCACGGTCTGCTGATGACTCCGCACATTGAAGGCGGTGACGTTGTAGAGCCGCTGGGTGAGCGCGTACTGGGTCGAGTCATTGCCCGTGACGTGTTCAAGCCGGGCACAGAAGAGGTCATCGTGCCTGCTGGCACGCTGGTAGACGAGAAGTGGGTCGAGTTCATCGAGCTGAACAGCATCGACGAAGTCATCGTGCGTTCGCCAATCAGCTGTGAAACCCGCTACGGCATCTGCGCCAAGTGCTACGGTCGCGACCTGGCACGCGGTCACCAGGTCAACATCGGTGAAGCTGTCGGCGTAATCGCTGCACAGTCGATCGGTGAGCCGGGTACCCAGCTGACAATGCGTACGTTCCACATCGGTGGCGCGGCAAGCCGGACCTCGGCAGCCGACAGCGTTCAGGTGAAGAATGGCGGTACTGTCCGTCTGCACAACCTGAAGCACGTCGAGCGTGTTGACGGTCACCTGGTTGCGGTATCCCGCTCCGGTGAGCTGGCAATCGCAGATGACTTCGGTCGCGAGCGTGAGCGTTACAAGCTGCCATACGGTGCAGTGATTTCGGTGAAGGAAGGCGACAAGGTCGACGCTGGCTCTATCGTGGCCAAGTGGGATCCGCACACTCACCCAATCGTCACCGAGATGAAAGGTACTGTTACCTACGTAGGCATGGAAGAAGGCATCACTATCAAGCGTCAGACAGACGAATTGACCGGTATGACCAACATTGAAGTGCTCGACGCCAAAGACCGCCCGGCTGCCGGCAAGGACATCCGTCCTGCTGTGAAGATGGTCGGTCTGGATGGCAAGGATCTGCTGCTGCCAGGTACTGACGTACCGGCCCAGTACTTCCTGCCGGCCAACGCCCTTGTTGGTGTTGCTGACGGTGCGCAGATCGCGATCGGTGATGTTATCGCTCGTATTCCGCAGGAAACTTCGAAGACTCGTGACATCACCGGTGGTCTGCCGCGTGTTGCCGACCTGTTCGAAGCGCGTCGTCCGAAAGAGGCGTCGATCCTTGCAGAAGTCAGCGGTACCATCGCATTCGGTAAGGAGACCAAAGGCAAGCGCCGTCTGGTCATTACCCCGAACGACGGTAGCGATCCGTACGAGGAGCTGATTCCGAAGTGGCGTCACCTGAACGTCTTCGAAGGCGAGCAAGTGAACCGCGGCGAAGTTATCTCCGACGGCCCGAGCGATCCACACGACATCCTGCGTCTGCTGGGTGTGAGTGCGCTGGCCAAGTACATCGTCAACGAGATTCAGGACGTATACCGTCTGCAGGGCGTGAAGATCAACGACAAGCACATCGAGACGATTCTGCGTCAGATGCTGCGTAAGGTTGAGATTGCCGAGTCTGGCGATTCCAGTTTCATCAAGGGCGACCAGATGGAATTGACTCACGTACTGGTAGAAAACGAGCGTTTGAGCACGGAAGACAAGTTTGTTTCCAAGTTCACTCGCGTGTTGCTGGGTATCACCAAGGCATCGCTGTCCACCGAGTCGTTCATCTCCGCGGCCTCCTTCCAGGAGACAACCCGCGTACTGACCGAAGCGGCTGTGACCGGCAAGCGCGATTACCTGCGCGGCCTGAAGGAAAACGTGGTCGTGGGTCGTCTGATCCCGGCCGGTACCGGTCTGGCTTATCACAGCGAGCGCAAGCGTCGTCGTGAAATGGACAAACCGACCCGCGTCAGCGCGAGCGAAGTAGAAGCGGCTCTGACGGAAGCGTTGAACTCCAGCGGTAATTGAGACCAGAGCCTCGGCATTTTTCATCTGGCAGACAGCACGTTTTCGTGTTGTTTGCCCGGTGAGGACGTCGGGGCTTTGTCTTGACTGGGGGCGGGATCCTCTTTAGACTCTTGTACCCCTAAATTTGGCGGGGCCTGTGCCCTGTCATTTGCTTTTCTTGTAAGACAATAGCGTCGCAAGACAACAGTGGAGCTAGTAGATGGCAACTATCAACCAGCTGGTACGTCAGCCGCGTAAGCGTATCGTCGAGAAATCCGACGTACCTGCGCTGCAGAACTGCCCGCAACGTCGCGGTGTGTGCACTCGTGTGTATACCACCACGCCGAAAAAACCTAACTCGGCATTGCGTAAAGTCTGCCGTGTGCGCCTGACCAACGGTTTCGAGGTTTCCTCGTACATCGGTGGTGAAGGTCACAACCTGCAAGAACACAGCGTGGTACTGATCCGTGGCGGTCGTGTAAAAGACTTGCCAGGTGTTCGTTATCACACCGTTCGTGGTTCTTTGGATACTTCCGGCGTTAAAGGTCGTAACCAGGGTCGCTCGAAATACGGTACCAAGAAGCCTAAGTAGTTTTTGGCTTCTGTTTGAAATTGCAGATTTCTATTTTTCTGAGTCGATAAGAGTAAGGTCGGGCGCATCCCTTGCAGGATGGTGGTCCCGAGCTAACCTGAAGACCGTTTGAGGGCTTATCCATGCCAAGAAGACGCGTAGCAGCCAAGCGCGAAGTGCTTGACGATCCAAAATACGGCAGCCAGATTCTGGCCAAGTTCATGAACCACGTAATGGAAAGCGGCAAGAAAGCCGTTGCCGAGCGTATCGTTTATGGCGCGCTGGAAAAGGTTAAAGAACGTAAGAACAGCGACCCCCTGGAAATCTTCGAGAAAGCTCTCGACGCCATCGCTCCGCTGGTCGAAGTAAAGTCGCGCCGTGTAGGCGGTGCTACTTACCAGGTTCCTGTCGAAGTTCGTCCGTCCCGTCGTAATGCTCTGGCAATGCGTTGGCTGGTAGACTTCGCGCGCAAGCGCGGTGAGAAGTCAATGGCGCTGCGTTTGGCTGGCGAACTGCTGGACGCCGCCGAAGGTAAAGGTGCTGCGGTCAAGAAGCGTGAAGACGTGCACCGTATGGCTGAGGCCAACAAGGCTTTCTCGCACTACCGCTTCTAATTTCAGCGTCACTAATTTTGCGAGGGCTTTATGGCTCGTACTACTCCGATTGGCCGCTACCGTAACATTGGTATCGTCGCTCACGTGGATGCTGGTAAAACCACCACCACCGAGCGCGTCCTTTTTTACACCGGCAAAAGCCACAAAATGGGCGAGGTGCATGACGGCGCCGCGACCACGGACTGGATGGTTCAGGAGCAGGAGCGTGGTATTACCATTACTTCTGCTGCTATTACTGCCTTCTGGCAGGGTTCCGAGAAGCAACACAAAGATCAATACCGTTTCAACGTTATTGACACCCCGGGCCACGTTGACTTCACCATTGAAGTTGAGCGTTCCCTGCGTGTACTCGACGGCGCGGTCGTTGTGTTCTGTGGTACTTCTGGCGTAGAGCCGCAGTCCGAAACCGTATGGCGTCAAGCCAACAAGTACGGTGTTCCACGTATCGTTTACGTGAACAAGATGGACCGTGCTGGTGCGAACTTTCTGCGCGTAATCGCTCAGATCAAGCAGCGTCTGGGTCACACCCCGGTGCCGATCCAGCTGGCCATTGGTGCCGAAGACAACTTCCAGGGTCAGATCGATCTGATGTCCATGGAAGCTGTTTACTGGAACGATGCCGACAAGGGTATGGTTCCACGTCGTGAGCCTATCCCTGCTGAACTGCAGGAACTGGCTGACGAGTGGCGCAGCAACATGGTCGAGGCTGCGGCCGAAGCCAGCGAAGAGCTGATGAACAAGTACCTTGAGGGTGAAGAACTCACCAACGAGGAAATCAAGGCCGCTCTGCGTCAGCGTACTATCGCTGGTGAGATCGTTCTTGCTGTTTGCGGTTCTTCCTTCAAGAACAAGGGTGTTCCCCTGGTTCTCGACGCCGTGATCGACTACCTGCCGGCTCCAATCGATATTCCAGCTATCAAGGGTTCCGATCCTGATAACGAAGAAATCCTGATGGAGCGTCATGCAGACGACAACGAGCCGTTCTCGGCTCTGGCGTTCAAGATCGCTACCGACCCATTCGTGGGTACCTTGACTTTCGTCCGCGTTTACTCGGGCGTGTTGGCATCCGGCGACGGCGTGATCAACTCGGTCAAGGGCAAGAAAGAGCGTGTGGGTCGTATGGTGCAGATGCACGCAAACGCCCGCGAAGAGATCAAGGAAGTGCGCGCTGGTGACATCGCGGCCTTGATCGGCATGAAGGACGTCACCACTGGTGAGACCTTGTGCAACGCTGACAAGCCAATCATCCTGGTTCGTATGGACTTCCCGGAGCCGGTTATTTCGGTTGCCGTTGAGCCTAAAACCAAGGATGACCAGGAAAAAATGGGTATCGCACTGGGCAAGCTTGCTCAGGAAGACCCGTCTTTCCGCGTCAAGACTGATGAAGAGACTGGTCAAACGATCATCTCTGGCATGGGCGAGCTGCACCTGGACATCCTGGTTGACCGGATGCGCCGTGAGTTCAACGTCGAAGCCAACATCGGCAAGCCTCAGGTTTCCTATCGTGAGCGCATCACGAAGAACTGTGAAATCGAAGGCAAGTTCGTTCGTCAATCCGGCGGTCGTGGCCAGTTCGGTCACTGCTGGATCCGTTTTGCACCTGCTGACGAAGGTCAGGAAGGTCTGCAATTCGTAAACGAAGTGGTAGGTGGTGTTGTTCCCAAGGAATACATCCCGGCTATCCAGAAGGGTATCGAAGAGCAGATGAAGAACGGCGTTGTTGCCGGTTATCCGCTGATCGGCCTGAAGGCTACCGTGTTTGATGGTTCCTACCATGACGTCGACTCGAACGAGATGGCGTTTAAGGTGGCTGCTTCCATGGCGACCAAGCAACTGGCCCAGAAGGGCGGTGGTGAGCTGCTTGAGCCGATCATGGCGGTAGAGGTTGTTACGCCTGAAGACTATATGGGTGACGTGATGGGCGACCTTAACCGCCGTCGCGGCATGATTCTGGGTATGGAAGATACGGTTTCCGGCAAAGTAATTCGTGCCGAGGTTCCGTTGGGTGAGATGTTCGGTTATGCGACCGACGTTCGCTCCATGTCTCAGGGTCGCGCAAGCTACTCTATGGAATTCAAAAAATACAATACAGCTCCGTCGCACATCGTCGAAACTGTAACCAAAAAACAAGGCTGATTCAGCGCCTTTAGGCTAGGAGTTATTTGTCGTGGCTAAAGAAAAATTTGATCGTTCCCTCCCGCACGTCAACGTTGGCACCATTGGTCACGTTGACCACGGTAAAACCACGCTGACCGCTGCTCTGACTCGCGTCTGCTCCGAAGTTTTCGGTTCGGCTGCTGTTGAATTCGACAAGATCGACAGCGCACCGGAAGAAAAAGCTCGTGGTATTACCATCAATACCGCGCACGTCGAATACAAATCGTTGATCCGTCACTACGCTCACGTTGACTGCCCAGGTCACGCTGACTACGTGAAGAACATGATCACTGGTGCTGCCCAGATGGACGGCGCGATTCTGGTTTGTTCGGCCGCTGATGGTCCGATGCCACAAACCCGTGAGCACATCCTGCTGTCCCGTCAGGTTGGCGTTCCGTACATCGTGGTCTTCCTGAATAAGGCTGACCTGGTAGACGACGCTGAGCTGCTGGAACTGGTTGAGATGGAAGTGCGCGATCTGCTGAGCACTTACGACTTCCCAGGCGACGACACTCCGATCATCATCGGTTCTGCTCGTATGGCTCTGGAAGGTAAAGACGACAACGAAATGGGCACCACTGCCGTTCGTAAACTGGTTGAAACACTGGACTCGTACATTCCAGAACCAGTTCGTGTTACCGACAAGCCGTTCCTGATGCCAATCGAAGACGTGTTCTCGATCTCCGGTCGCGGTACTGTTGTGACTGGTCGTATTGAGCGCGGTATCGTCAAGGTTCAGGATCCACTGGAAATCGTTGGTCTGCGTGACACTACCGTCACCACCTGCACCGGTGTTGAAATGTTCCGCAAACTGCTCGACGAAGGTCGTGCTGGCGAGAACTGCGGCGTGCTGCTGCGCGGCACCAAGCGTGACGACGTTGAGCGTGGCCAGGTTCTGGTCAAGCCAGGCAGCGTCAAGCCGCACACTCAGTTCGAAGCTGAAATCTACGTTCTGAGCAAGGAAGAAGGCGGTCGTCACACTCCGTTCTTCAAAGGCTACCGTCCACAGTTCTACTTCCGTACTACCGACGTAACTGGTAGCTGCGAACTGCCGGAAGGCGTAGAAATGGTTATGCCAGGTGATAACGTTAAAGTTTCCGTTACCCTGATCAAGCCAATCGCAATGGAAGATGGTCTGCGTTTCGCAATCCGTGAAGGCGGTCGTACCGTCGGTGCTGGCGTCGTAGCCAAAATCATCGCTTAAGCGTTGAGTCCCAAAAAGAGCCCCCGCACTGCGGGGGCTTTTTTATTGGGTTGACACCTTGTTAGGTCGTCTATAGAATTGCGCCTCCTTTTAACGGGCGTATTGCGCTCGGTGGGAACAGCAATCTGGAGTCTGAATCCAATGCAAAACCAGCAAATCCGTATCAGGTTGAAGGCTTTTGACCATCGCCTGATCGACCAATCAACCCAGGAAATCGTGGAAACCGCGAAACGTACTGGTGCACAGGTGCGTGGTCCGATTCCACTGCCGACTCGTAAAGAGCGGTTCACCGTTCTGGTTTCTCCGCACGTCAACAAAGACGCGCGCGACCAGTATGAGATCCGTACTCACAAGCGTGTTCTGGACATTGTCCAGCCAACGGAAAAAACCGTTGATGCGCTTATGAAGCTTGATCTTGCGGCCGGTGTGGAAGTTCAGATCAGCCTCGGCTAAGACTTGGGTCTTAGTCGTGTAACGCTCTGAAATGGGCGGCCATAGCGGGTGAAAGCCCCGTACACTCATGAGGTTTACAACATGACTATTGGTGTAGTCGGTCGTAAATGCGGTATGACCCGTATTTTCACCGAAGAAGGTGTCTCCATTCCGGTCACGGTCATTGAGATCGAGCCGAATCGCGTCACTCAGTTCAAAACCGAAGAAACCGATGGCTATCGTGCAGTGCAAGTCACTGTGGGCGAGCGTCGCGCTTCGCGTGTTACAGCCGCTCAGGCTGGCCACTTCGCTAAGGCGAACGTTGCCGCCGGTCGTACCGTCATGGAATTCCGTCTTGAAGAAGGCGACTACCAGGCTGGCGATCAGATCAACGCTGAAATCTTTGCCGCTGGTCAACTGGTTGATGTAACCGGTCAGTCCAAAGGTAAGGGCTTCCAGGGTACGATCAAGCGTTGGAATTTCCGTGGTCAAGACAATACCCATGGTAACTCCGTCTCCCACCGCGTCCCAGGCTCTATCGGCCAGTGCCAGACTCCTGGTCGTGTATTCAAGGGCAAAAAAATGTCCGGTCATATGGGCGCTGAGCGCGTGACCGTGCAGTCCCTGGAAGTAGTGCGCGTGGACGCTGAACGCAATCTGTTGTTGGTCAAGGGTGCTGTTCCTGGCGCTACTGGCGGCAACCTGGTTGTACGTCCGGCAGCCAAGGCTCGCGGTTAAGGGGAAGCTGACATGCAATTAAATGTAAATGACGCTCAGGCAATCGAAGTTTCCGAACTGACATTTGGCGGCGAATTCAACGAGACGCTGGTTCACCAGGCAGTCGTGGCCTACATGGCTGGCGGTCGTCAGGGTAGCAAGCAGCAAAAGACCCGTTCCGACGTTCGTGGTGGCGGTAAGCGCCCTTGGCGTCAGAAAGGTACTGGCCGTGCTCGTGCCGGTACTATCCGTAGCCCAATCTGGCGTGGCGGCGGTACCACTTTCGCAGCTCGTCCTCAGGATCACACTCAGAAGCTCAACAAGAAGATGTATCGCGCTGCTCTGCGCTCCATCCTTGCTGAACTGGTTCGTACTGATCGTTTGGTCGTGGTTCAGGACTTCGCTGTTGAAGCACCGAAAACCAAAGATTTGCTGAACAAGCTGACTGGCATGGGCCTGACTGACGTCCTGATCGTGTCTGACGCTGTTGACCAGAATCTGTACCTGGCTGCTCGTAACCTGCCGCACGTTGATGTACGTGACGTTCAAGGTTCCGATCCAGTTAGTCTGATCGCATACGACAAAGTGTTGATCACTGTGTCGGCCGTGAAGAAATTCGAGGAGCTGCTGGGATGAACCAGGAACGCGTATTTAAAGTTCTGCTTGGCCCGCACGTTTCCGAGAAGGCTACGGTTCTTGCAGACAAAAAAGGTCAGTTCGTTTTCAAGGTTGCTACTGACGCAACCAAGCTGGAAATCAAGAAGGCCGTCGAAAGCCTGTTCAGCGTGAAAGTAGAGCGTGTTACTACCCTGAATGTTCTGGGTAAGAGCAAGCGCACTGCTCGCGGTCTGGGCAAGCGTAATGACTGGAAGAAGGCAGTTATCTCCCTTCAGCCAGGCCAAGATCTCGATTTCAGCAGCAGTGCTGAGTAAGGAAGGGGTGCATCATGGCAATCGTTAAATGCAAACCGACTTCCCCTGGCCGCCGTTTTGTGGTCAAGGTGGTCAACCAGGAGCTGCATAAAGGCGCTCCTCACGCACCGCTGCTCGAGAAAAAATCGAAGTCTGGTGGTCGTAACAACAATGGTCGTATTACTACCCGTCATATCGGTGGTGGCCATAAACAGCATTATCGTCTGGTCGACTTCCGTCGCAACGACAAGGATGGCATCGCTGCCACCGTCGAGCGTATCGAATACGATCCAAACCGTACTGCTCACATTGCTCTGCTGCTTTACGCAGACGGCGAGCGCCGCTACATCATCGCCCCTAAAGGCGTGAGTGCTGGCGACCAGCTGATTGCAGGTGCTCTGGCACCAATCAAGCCGGGCAACGCTCTTCAACTGCGCAACATTCCAGTTGGTAGCACCGTACACGGCATCGAACTGAAGCCAGGTAAAGGCGCACAGATCGCTCGTTCCGCTGGTGCCTCGGCACAGCTGATCGCTCGTGAAGGTGTGTATGTGACCCTGCGCCTTCGCTCCGGTGAAATGCGTAAAGTACTGTCTGAGTGCCGTGCAACGCTGGGTGAAGTCTCGAACTCCGAGCACAGCCTTCGTTCGCTGGGTAAAGCGGGTGCCAAACGCTGGCGTGGCGTTCGCCCAACCGTTCGTGGTGTTGCCATGAACCCGGTTGACCACCCACATGGTGGTGGTGAAGGTCGTACCTCTGGTGGTCGTCATCCGGTATCGCCGTGGGGCTTCCCGACTAAGGGCGCGAAGACTCGTGGTAATAAGCGTACCGACAAAATGATCGTCCGTCGTCGCAAGTAAATAGAGGGATACGACAGTGCCACGTTCTCTGAAAAAAGGTCCTTTTATTGATCTTCACCTACTGAAGAAGATCGAAGTGGCGGCGGAAAAGAACGATCGCAAACCAGTTAAGACCTGGTCGCGTCGTTCGATGATCCTGCCACAAATGGTCGGTTTGACCATTGCAGTGCATAACGGTCGCCAGCATGTTCCAGTTCTCGTGAACGAAGACATGGTCGGCCATAAACTAGGCGAGTTTGCCGGTACCCGCACATATCGTGGGCACGTGGCAGACAAGAAAGCCAAGCGTTAAGGGGTAAGGAACGATGGAAGTAGCCGCTAAGTTGTCGGGCGCTCGAATCTCCGCCCAGAAAGCCCGCTTGGTCGCCGACCAGATCCGCGGGAAGAAGGTGGGCGAAGCGCTCAACCTGTTGGCTTTCAGCAGTAAGAAAGCCGCCGAGATCCTGAAGAAAGTGCTGGAGTCGGCTGTAGCCAACGCCGAGCATAACGAAGGCGCAGACGTTGATGACCTCAAGGTCTCCACCGTTTTCGTCAACGAAGGGCGTTCGCTGAAGCGCATCATGCCACGTGCTAAAGGCCGTGCTGATCGCATCGTCAAGCGGTCTTGCCATATCACTGTCAAGGTTGCTGACAAGTAACGGAGTCGAAGAGATGGGTCAGAAAGTACATCCCATTGGCATTCGCCTGGGAATCGTCAAGGAGCACACCTCCGTCTGGTACGCAGACGGTCGGACTTATGCGGACTATTTGTTCGCTGATCTGAAAGTGCGTGAGTACCTCCAAGACAAATTAAAAAGCGCGTCCGTCAGCCGTATCGATATCCATCGTCCGGCTCAGACAGCACGTATCACCATCCACACCGCTCGTCCAGGTATCGTTATCGGGAAGAAAGGTGAAGATGTTGAGAAACTGCGTCAGGACCTGACCAAGCAAATGGGTGTGCCTGTGCACATCAATATCGAAGAGATCCGTAAGCCGGAGCTCGACGGTATGCTGGTTGCGCAGAGCGTAGCTCAGCAGCTGGAGCGTCGCGTAATGTTCCGTCGCGCTATGAAGCGCGCTGTTCAGAACGCCATGCGCATTGGTGCCAAAGGCATCAAAATCCAAGTGAGCGGTCGTCTCGGCGGTGCTGAAATCGCACGTACTGAATGGTATCGCGAAGGTCGTGTGCCATTGCACACCCTGCGTGCCGACATCGACTATGCCAACTACGAAGCTCACACCACTTACGGTGTGATCGGTGTAAAGGTTTGGATCTTCAAAGGCGAAGTAATTGGTGGTCGCCAAGAAGAACTGAAACCACAAGCACCAGCGCCTCGTAAAAAAGCTGCTAAGTAAGGGGTACGCCAAATGTTGCAACCAAAGCGTACGAAGTTCCGCAAGCAGATGACCGGCCACAACCGTGGTCTGGCACTGCGCGGTAGCAAAGTCAGCTTCGGCGAGTTCGCGCTGAAGTCTGTTGCTCGTGGTCGTCTCACCGCTCGTCAGATCGAGTCAGCGCGTCGTGCTCTGACCCGTCACGTTAAACGTGGCGGCAAGATCTGGATCCGTGTGTTCCCGGACAAGCCTGTAACCAAAAAGCCACTCGAAGTTCGGATGGGTAAAGGTAAGGGTAACGTGGAGTACTGGGTTGCCCAGATTCAGCCAGGCAAAGTCCTGTATGAAATCGAGGGTGTTACTGAAGAGCTGGCGCGTGAGGCTTTCGCCCTGGCTGCTGCAAAGCTGCCGCTCGCCACCTCCTTTGTTAAGCGGACGGTGATGTGATGAAAGCGAATGAACTTCGTGAAAAATCAGCACAGCAGCTGAACGAGCAACTGCTCGGCCTGCTGCGCGACCAGTTCAATCTGCGTATGCAGAAAGCAACTGGCCAGTTGGGGCAGTCTCATCTGCTCTCGCAAGTTAAGCGTGACATCGCTCGCGTGAAAACTGTGCTCAACCAGCAGGCAGGTAAGTAATCATGGCTGAAGCCGAAAAAACTGTCCGTACGCTGACTGGCCGTGTTGTCAGCGACAAGATGGACAAGACCATCACCGTTCTGATCGAGCGTCGCGTAAAGCACCCGATCTACGGTAAATACGTTAAGCGTTCGACTAAGCTGCACGCACACGACGAAACCAATCAATGCCATATCGGCGACAAGGTCACTATTCGTGAAACTCGTCCGGTAGCCAAGACCAAGTCTTGGGCGTTGGTTGATATCCTCGAACGCGCTGTGGAAGTCTAAGGGCTAGGGGTCGGAGAAATTATATGATTCAGACTCAATCCATGCTCGATGTGGCCGATAACAGCGGCGCACGCCGCGTTATGTGCATCAAGGTGCTGGGTGGCTCCCATCGTCGTTACGCTGGTATCGGTGACATCATCAAAGTAACCGTCAAGGAAGCAATTCCTCGCGGCAAGGTGAAGAAAGGCCAGGTGATGACTGCAGTTGTAGTCCGCACTCGCCACGGTGTTCGTCGTGCAGACGGCTCCATCATCCGCTTCGATGGCAACGCTGCTGTTCTGTTGAACAACAAGCAAGAGCCGATCGGTACCCGTATCTTTGGGCCAGTGACCCGTGAACTTCGTACTGAGAAGTTCATGAAGATCGTCTCGCTCGCCCCAGAAGTGCTCTAAGGAGATCCGACATGCAAAAGATTCGTCGTGACGACGAGATCATCGTGATCGCCGGCAAAGACAAAGGTAAGCGCGGTAAGGTGCTCAAGGTTCTCGCTGACGACCGTTTGGTCGTTGGTGGGATCAACCTGGTGAAGCGTCATACCAAGCCAAACCCGATGTCGGGCGTACAGGGCGGTATCGTCGAGAAAGAAGCGCCAATGCACGCTTCTAACGTCGCCATTTTCAACGGCGCAACCAACAAGGCTGACCGCGTTGGTTTCAAAGTTGAAGACGGCAAGAAAATTCGTGTCTTCAAGTCGACCCAAAAAGCGGTTGATGCTTGAACACTGCTAGGTAGAAGACCATGGCACGACTAAAAGAGATTTACCGGAAGGAAATCGCTCCGAAACTTAAGGAAGAACTTAAGCTTTCGAACGTGATGGAAGTTCCGCGCGTTACCAAAATCACCCTGAACATGGGTCTGGGCGAAGCGATCGGCGACAAAAAAGTCATCGAGCACGCTGTTGCTGACCTGGAAAAGATCACCGGTCAAAAAGTCGTTGTGACTTACGCTCGGAAATCCATCGCTGGCTTTAAAGTCCGTGAAGGTTGGCCGATCGGCGTCAAAGTGACTCTGCGCCGCGATCGTATGTACGAATTCCTGGATCGTCTGCTGTCGATCTCCCTGCCTCGGGTTCGCGACTTCCGCGGCCTGAATGCCAAGTCCTTCGATGGTCGTGGTAACTACAGCATGGGCGTAAAAGAGCAGATCATCTTCCCGGAAATCGACTACGACAAGATCGATGCTCTCCGCGGTCTGGACATTACCCTGACCACCACTGCCAAGAACGATGATGAAGGTCGCGCATTGCTGCGTGCTTTCAAATTCCCGTTCCGCAACTGATTGGAGTAGGAAAATGGCCAAGAAGAGCATGAAAAACCGTGAGCTGAAGCGTCAGCTCACCGTTGCCAAGTACGCCAAGAAGCGTGCAGAGCTGAAAGCAATCATCGTTGATCTGAACGCAAGTCCAGAAGCGCGTTGGGAAGCTACCGTAGCCCTGCAGAAGCAACCACGTGACGCAAGCGCTGCGCGCATGCGTAACCGTTGCCGCATCACTGGTCGTCCACACGGCGTTTACCGCAAGTTCGGCCTTGGCCGTAACAAGCTGCGTGAAGCAGCTATGCGTGGCGACGTTCCAGGTCTGGTCAAAGCCAGCTGGTAAGGCGACACCTCTCGCGCCCTCCCGCCGGTTACGCAAGTCACCGGTCGGGATGGCGCCTGAATTTGAATCAAGCCCCTTTTGGGGCTTGATTCATTTCTGGGGTAGGACTAGAATTGCCGGCTCGCCTGAGCCCGTGTTTTTACTTGCCCGGAAGTTCTCGGCGATCAAGCTGTAGCCGCAAGGCTAATTATTTTGTTTTAGGAGCGTCTAGCCCATGAGTATGCAGGACCCGTTAGCGGACATGCTAACTCGTATCCGTAATGCCCAGATGGCTGAAAAGCCCGTCGTAAGCATGCCATCTTCCACGTTGAAGGTTGCTGTAGCAAAAGTCCTGAAGGACGAAGGCTACATTGCGGGTTATCAGATCAGCAGCGAAGTTAAATCCTCGCTGTCCATCGAGCTTAAGTACTTCGAAGGCCGTCCGGTCATCGAAGAGGTTAAGCGCGTCAGCCGCCCAGGCTTGCGTCAGTACAAGTCCTCCGATGATCTGCCGAAAGTTCGTGGCGGTCTTGGTGTGTCTATCGTCTCCACCAGTAAAGGTGTGATGACGGATCGTGCTGCGCGCGCTGCCGGTGTCGGTGGCGAAGTGCTTTGCACTGTGTTCTAAGGGGGGATAAGCATGTCACGCGTCGCTAAGAACCCCGTTAAGCTGCCATCCGGCGTCGAAGTCAAACTCGTCGGCCAGCTGCTTTCGGTGAAGGGTGCCAAGGGCACTCTAGAACTGAACATCCATTCGTCCGTTGAGATTGTTGAAGAAGCTGGTGAGCTGCGTTTTGCTGCTCGCAATGGCGATCAACAAACCCGCGCAATGGCAGGCACCACTCGTGCACTGGTAAACAACATGGTCCAAGGCGTAAGCCAAGGCTTCGAGCGTAAGCTCCAGCTGGTCGGTGTTGGTTACAAGGCGCAAGCAAAAGGCACGGTACTGAACCTTGCACTTGGCTTCTCGCACCCAGTGGACTACGAATTGCCGAATGGCATCACCGCTGAGACCCCCAGCCAGACCGATATCCTGATTCGCGGTATCGATAAGCAGTTGGTTGGTCAAGTGGCCGCTGAGATCCGCGACTTCCGCCGTCCTGAGCCTTACAAAGGCAAAGGTGTGCGTTACGCAGACGAAGTCGTCCGCCGTAAAGAAGCCAAGAAGAAGTAGGGCATAGCAAATGACCGTCAAAAAAGTTACCCGACTGCGTCGCGCTCGCAAAGCACGCCTGAAAATGCACGAGCTAGAAGTCGTGCGTCTCTGCGTGCACCGCTCTTCGCAGCACATTTATGCCCAGGTCATCTCGGCCGACGGCAGCAAAGTCCTGGCAAGCGCCTCGACTTTGGACAAAGAACTGCGTGATGGCGCCACTGGCAACATCGACGCGGCCACTAAGGTTGGCAAGCTGGTCGCCGAGCGCGCGAAAGCCGCGGGTGTATCGCAAGTCGCTTTCGACCGTTCTGGCTTCAAGTACCACGGCCGTGTCAAAGCGCTGGCTGATGCTGCTCGTGAAGGCGGGCTGGAGTTCTAAGTTATGTCAAATCACGACCAAAAACGCGACGAAGGCTACATCGAGAAGCTGGTTCAAGTTAACCGCGTGGCCAAAACCGTAAAAGGCGGCCGTATCTTCACTTTCACTGCGTTGACCGTAGTGGGTGATGGTAAAGGGCGCGTTGGCTTCGGCCGTGGCAAGTCACGTGAAGTGCCTGCTGCGATCCAGAAAGCGATGGAAGCTGCTCGCCGCAACATGATTCAGGTTGATCTGAACGGCACTACCCTGCAGTACGCGATGAAGTCTGCTCATGGCGCCTCCAAGGTGTACATGCAGCCTGCTTCTGAAGGTACCGGTATCATCGCTGGCGGCGCAATGCGCGCAGTGCTGGAAGTTGCTGGTGTCCAGAACGTATTGGCCAAGTGCTACGGTTCTACTAATCCGGTAAACGTGGTTCACGCTACGTTCAAGGGTTTGAAGGGCATGCAGTCTCCTGAGTCGATCGCTGCCAAACGTGGCAAGCGTGTTGAGGAGATCATCTGATCATGGCTACCGTTAAAGTAACGCTGATCAAAAGCATGACCGGCCGCATCCCTAATCACAGATTGTGCATTAAGGGTTTGGGTCTGCGTCGCATCGGTCACACTGTAGAAGTCCTGGATACTCCCGAAAATCGCGGGATGATCAACAAGGCTTACTACATGCTGCGAGTCGAGGGTTAATCGATGAAACTCAATGATCTGAGTCCAGCGCCGGGTTCCCGTCGCGAAAAGCATCGTCCGGGCCGTGGTATCGGTAGTGGTTTGGGCAAGACCGGTGGCCGTGGCCACAAAGGTCAAAGCTCCCGCTCCGGTGGCACTATTGCTCCGGGCTTTGAGGGCGGCCAACAGCCGCTGCATCGTCGCCTGCCAAAATTCGGTTTCGTTTCCCTGAAGGCCATGGACCGCGCAGAAGTGCGTCTGTCCGAGCTGGCTAAAGTGGAAGGCGACATCGTAACTGTGCAGTCCCTGAAAGATGCCAACGTGATTAACCAGAACGTTCAGCGTGTGAAAATCATGCTGTCGGGCGAAGTTACTCGCGCTGTCACTATCAAGGGTATCGCCGCCACCAAAGGTGCGCGTGCGGCTATCGAAGCAGCTGGCGGCAAGTTCGAGGAATAAATGGCTAAGCAAGGTGCTCTCTCAGCGCTCGGCAAAGGCGGTATGTCTGAACTCTGGGCTCGTCTGCGTTTTCTGTTCCTGGCGATTATCGTCTACCGAATAGGCGCACACATCCCGGTTCCAGGTATCAACCCGGACCGACTCGCAGAACTGTTTCGACAGAATGAGGGGACCATTCTTAGCTTGTTCAACATGTTTTCCGGCGGCGCGCTGGAACGGATGAGCATCTTTGCATTGGGGATCATGCCGTACATTTCGGCATCGATCATCATGCAGCTGATGACCGCCGTCAGTCCGCAGCTGGAGCAGTTGAAGAAGGAAGGTGAAGCTGGCCGTCGCAAGATAAGCCAGTACACCCGCTATGGCACCGTTGTCCTGGCTCTGGTCCAAGCTATCGGCATGTCCGTTGGTCTGGCGAGTCAGGGCGTCGCGTTTTCTGGGGACCTGGGTTTCCACTTTGTGGCCGTAACTACCTTCGTGGCAGGTGCGATGTTCATGATGTGGCTGGGCGAGCAGATCACCGAACGCGGTGTCGGCAACGGTATCTCGATGTTGATTTTCGCAGGTATCGTCGCCGGTCTTCCGAGAGCAATAGGGCAGTCTTTCGAGTCTGCACGTCAGGGTGATATCAATATCTTCGCTCTGGTTGCAATCGGTTTGCTGGCGGTAGCGATCATCGGTTTTGTGGTGTTCATTGAGCGTGGTCAGCGTCGTATCGCTGTTCACTACGCCAAGCGTCAGCAGGGCCGCAAGGTCTTCGCTGCGCAGACCAGCCACTTGCCGCTGAAAGTGAACATGGCTGGTGTTATACCGGCCATTTTCGCGAGCAGCATTTTGCTGTTCCCGGCTTCGTTGGGGTCCTGGTTCGGTCAGTCTGAAGGTCTGGGCTGGTTGCAGGACATCTCGCAGTCGATCGCTCCTGGTCAGCCGTTGAATATTCTGCTGTTTAGTGCAGGGATTATTTTCTTCTGCTTCTTCTATACGGCGTTGATGTTCAATCCGAAAGACGTAGCGGAAAACCTGAAGAAGTCCGGTGCCTTTATTCCGGGTATTCGTCCAGGCGAGCAGTCGGCACGCTATATTGATGGCGTTTTGACTCGCTTGACCATGTTCGGTGCTCTATATATGACGGCCGTGTGTCTGCTTCCCCAGTTCCTGGTGGTCGCGGCAAACGTACCGTTCTACCTTGGCGGGACCTCGTTGCTGATCGTGGTCGTGGTTGTGATGGACTTTATGTCGCAAGTGCAATCTCACCTCGTTTCGCACCAGTATGAATCCCTGATGAAGAAAGCCAACCTGAAGGGCTACGGTGGCAGCGGCGGTATGCTGCGCTGAAGCACCCCTAAGGTTCGAGGAGTTGGTGATGAAAGTTCGTGCATCGGTGAAAAAGCTGTGCCGTAACTGCAAGATTATCCGCCGCGAAGGTGTGGTTCGAGTAATTTGCAGCGCGGAACCACGTCATAAGCAGCGCCAAGGCTGATTGTGATTTGTGCTTAAGCCCAGCAGCTAGTGCGCTGCTGGGTTGATTATTTGTTACTACAGCGATATTATCTCGCGCCCTATTTCTTGGCTTCCGGGGCGTAGGTAGCTGTCAATTGGAGTCCCACTGAATGGCCCGTATTGCAGGCGTTAACATTCCAGATAACAAGCATACTGTTATCTCGTTGACCTACATCTATGGTGTTGGTCGCACCACCGCACAGAAAATTTGTGCAACCACCGGCGTAAATCCGGCGGTGAAAATCAAAGATCTGAGCGACGAGCAGATTGAACAGCTGCGTGGCGAAGTGGCGAAGTTCACCACTGAAGGTGACCTGCGTCGCGAAATCAACATGAAAATCAAGCGCTTGATGGACTTGGGCTGCTACCGCGGTCTGCGTCATCGTCGTGGTCTTCCAGTGCGCGGTCAGCGTACCAAGACCAACGCGCGTACTCGCAAAGGTCCGCGTAAGCCGATCCGCAAGTAATCGCACCAGCGCAACGACAGGAATTTAGTCATGGCAAAACCTGCTGCTCGTCCTCGTAAAAAAGTTAAAAAGACAGTGGTTGATGGCATCGCCCACATCCACGCGTCGTTTAACAACACAATCGTCACCATTACCGATCGTCAAGGTAACGCTCTTTCGTGGGCTACCTCCGGCGGTTCGGGTTTCCGTGGTTCGCGCAAGTCCACCCCGTTCGCTGCTCAAGTAGCTGCTGAACGTGCTGGTCAAGCTGCGCTGGAGTACGGTCTGAAGAACCTCGACGTCAATGTCAAGGGTCCAGGCCCAGGTCGTGAATCCGCTGTCCGTGCATTGAACGGCTGTGGCTATAAGATCGCCAGCATCACCGACGTGACGCCAATCCCGCACAACGGGTGCCGTCCGCCGAAGAAGCGCCGCGTGTAATCCAGGAGACTGTAAGAAATGGCTCGTTACATTGGTCCAAAATGCAAACTTGCTCGTCGTGAAGGCACCGATCTCTTTTTGAAGAGCGGCGTTCGCGCTATCGAATCCAAGTGCAACATCGAAGCAGCTCCAGGTATCCACGGCCAACGTCGTGGTCGCCAGTCCGATTACGGTACTCAGCTGCGTGAAAAGCAAAAAGTCCGTCGTATCTACGGCGTTCTCGAGCGTCAGTTCAGCGGCTACTACAAAGAAGCCGCCGGCAAGAAAGGTGCAACAGGCGAGAACCTGCTGCAACTGCTCGAATGCCGTCTGGACAACGTTGTATACCGCATGGGCTTCGGCTCGACGCGTGCCGAATCCCGTCAATTGGTTTCGCACAAGTCGGTCAGCGTAAACGGCAAAACCGTTAACGTTCCTTCTTATCAGGTTCGTGCTGGCGACGTTGTTGCTATCCGCGAAAAAGCTAAGAATCAGCTGCGTATTGTCCAGGCTCTCGATCTGTGTGCCCAACGTGGCCGCGTAGAATGGGTAGAAGTAGACACTGAGAAGAAATCGGGCGTTTTCAAGAACGTTCCAGCTCGCAGTGATCTATCCGCCGACATCAACGAAAGCCTGATTGTCGAGCTCTACTCCAAGTAAGGGCTAGAAAATAGGTGCATCCATGCAGATTTCGGTAAATGAGTTCCTGACACCCCGCCACATTGATGTGCAGGTTGTCAGTCCAACCCGCGCCAAAATCACTCTCGAGCCTCTCGAGCGTGGTTTCGGCCATACCCTGGGCAACGCGCTTCGCCGCATTTTGTTGTCCTCCATGCCCGGCTGTGCAGTAGTCGAGGCCGAGATTGACGGTGTACTCCATGAGTACAGCGCCATCGAAGGTGTACAGGAAGACGTCATTGAAATCCTGTTGAACCTTAAAGGTCTGGCTATCAAGCTGCACGGTCGAGACGAAGTTACGCTGACCTTGTCGAAGAAGGGTTCGGGGGTGGTTACCGCTGCCGATATTCAGCTGGATCATGATGTCGAGATCGTTAACCCCGATCACGTAATCGCTAACCTGGCGTCTAACGGCGTCTTGAACATGAAGCTCACCGTAGCTCGTGGTCGTGGTTATGAGCCGGCAGACTCGCGTCAAAGCGATGAAGACGAAAGCCGCAGCATTGGTCGCTTGCAGCTTGACTCTTCGTTCAGCCCGGTTCGCCGTATCGCATACGTGGTGGAAAACGCCCGTGTCGAACAGCGTACTAACCTGGACAAGCTGGTTATTGATCTGGAAACCAACGGTACTCTGGACCCTGAAGAGGCTATCCGTCGCGCTGCAACCATCCTGCAACAGCAGTTGGCTGCGTTCGTGGACCTCAAAGGCGACAGCGAACCAGTGGTAATCGAACAGGAAGACGAGATCGATCCGATCCTGCTTCGTCCGGTTGACGATTTGGAACTGACCGTGCGTTCGGCCAACTGCCTTAAGGCGGAGAACATCTACTACATCGGCGATCTGATTCAGCGCACCGAAGTAGAGCTGTTGAAGACTCCGAACCTGGGCAAGAAATCCTTGACCGAGATCAAGGACGTTCTGGCTTCTCGTGGTCTCTCCCTCGGCATGCGCCTCGACAACTGGCCGCCGGCAAGTCTTAAGAAGGACGACAAGGCTACGGCCTGATCGTCGTAATCACCGAACGCGAGTTTGGTAAGGAATGAACCATGCGTCATCGTAAAAGTGGACGTCACCTGAGCCGTACCAGCTCTCACCGCAAAGCCATGTTTCAAAACATGGCGGTGTCGCTGTTCGAGCACGAGCTGATCAAAACTACCCTGCCGAAAGCCAAGGAACTGCGCCGCGTTGCCGAGCCGCTGATCACCCTGGCCAAGGAAGACAGCGTTGCTAACCGTCGTCTCGCTTTCGACCGTACTCGTTCGAAAGAAATCGTCGGCAAGCTGTTCAACGATCTGGGCAAGCGCTACGCAACCCGTCAGGGCGGCTATCTGCGCATCCTCAAGTGCGGTTTCCGCGCTGGCGACAACGCGCCAATGGCGTACGTCGAGTTGGTTGATCGTCCTATCGGTGGCTCTGTAGAAGCTGCTGAATAAGACATCAGTTTGAACATGAAACCGGGCCTAGTGCCCGGTTTTTTGTTGCACGCGATTCAGGCAGGCTAAACCAGGGTGCTAATCAGCATACGTTGAATTGTCGGGCTGACTCGAAGTGAGAAACAGAACCGCCCTCATTTGGACGGTTTTTCGCTTCTTAACGGCGTAGTTTCGCCACTTTTCGTCGGTTTATTGCGTTTTTCTCAGTGACCTCGCGCGGCGCTTGGTTCAAACTATCGGCTTTGAAGCAGGAGTCTGGTGCGATGCAAGGCCACCCCGAAGTAATCGATTATCTCAACACGTTGCTCACGGGCGAACTGGCAGCTCGTGACCAATATTTCGTCCACTCACGCATGTACGAAGACTGGGGCTTTTCGAAGCTCTACGAGCGTATCAATCATGAGATGGAAGAAGAGGCGCAACACGCTGATGCGCTGATGCGTCGTATCCTGATGCTGGAAGGCACGCCGCGCATGCGCCCGGACGACCTTGACGTCGGCACCACAGTGCCTGAGATGCTCGCCAGCGATCTGCGTCTCGAATACAAGGTACGTGCTGCCCTGTGCAAGGGTATCGAGCTCTGTGAACTGCACAGCGACTACGTGACCCGCGAAATCCTGCGCGTACAGTTGGCTGATACGGAAGAAGACCATACCTACTGGCTCGAACAGCAGATGGGGCTGATCAAGTCCATCGGTCTGCAGAACTACCTGCAATCGCAGTTCTGATTCAGCCGCTCATAAAAAAGCTCCTGCACTTGCGTGACAGGAGCTTTTTTGTATCCGGGTTCGACTGATGCCGAACCCGTTTTCATCACACGCGTCAGGCTTTGTCTCTGGTCAACAGAGGCTTTAGGTAATGACCGGTGTAGGACTGTTCCATCTCGGCGACCTGTTCAGGTGTGCCCGTCGCAATGATCTGCCCACCTCTCGACCCGCCTTCCGGACCCAGATCCACCAGCCAGTCGGCCGTCTTGATCACATCCAGGTTGTGCTCGATCACCACCACGGTATTGCCGTGGTCGCGTAGGCGATGCAATACATCCAGCAACTGCTGAATATCCGCGAAGTGCAGGCCTGTGGTCGGCTCGTCGAGGATGTACAGCGTCTTGCCAGTGTCGCGCTTGGACAGCTCACGCGACAGCTTGACCCGCTGCGCTTCACCGCCTGACAAGGTCGTTGCCGATTGCCCCAGCTTGATATAGGAAAGTCCTACATCCATCAGGGTTTGCAGCTTGCGCGCCAGTGCCGGAACGGCGTCGAAGAACTCACGCGCTTCCTCGATGGTCATTTCCAGCACTTCGTGGATGTTCTTGCCCTTGTACTTGACCTCAAGCGTTTCACGGTTGTAACGCTTGCTCTTGCACACATCGCAGGGTACGTAGATGTCTGGCAAAAAGTGCATCTCGACCTTGATCAGCCCGTCACCCTGGCACGCCTCGCAGCGGCCGCCTTTGACGTTGAACGAGAACCGCCCCGGACCGTAGCCCCGCGAGCGTGACTCCGGAACCCCGGCGAACAGCTCGCGAATCGGCGTGAACAGCCCGGTATAGGTCGCCGGATTGGAGCGCGGCGTACGACCGATAGGGCTCTGGTCGATGTCCACCACCTTATCCAGGTGCTGCAGGCCATTGATGCTGTCGTGCGTAGCCGCTTCCAGCGTCGTGGCGCCGTTCAGCGCCGTAGCGCTCAGCGGGAACAGGGTGTTGTTGATCAGCGTCGACTTGCCCGAGCCGGACACACCCGTCACGCAGGTCAGCAGACCGATCGGGATTTCCAGGTTGACGTTTTGCAGGTTGTTGCCACGCGCGCCCTTGAGGGTCAGCGAGAGCTTTTTGTTACGCGGGGTGCGCTTGGCAGGAACGGCAATCTTCACGCGCCCCGACAGGTATTTGCCGGTCAGCGAGTCGGGGTGCGACATCACTTCGTCCGGCGTACCTTCGGCAACGATATGACCACCATGCACGCCGGCACCCGGGCCAATGTCGACCACGTAGTCGGCCAGGCGAATCGCATCTTCATCGTGCTCGACCACAATCACCGTATTGCCAATGTCGCGCAGGTGCTTGAGCGTGCCCAGCAAGCGATCGTTGTCGCGCTGGTGCAGACCGATGGACGGCTCATCGAGGATGTACATCACCCCGACCAGGCCCGCACCGATCTGGCTGGCCAGACGAATACGCTGTGCTTCGCCGCCGGACAGGGTGTCCGCGCTACGGTCCAGGGTCAGGTAGTCCAACCCCACGTTGACCAGAAACTGCAGACGCTCACGAATTTCCTTGAGAATCTTGTCGGCGATCTCGCCACGTCGTCCGGTCAGCTTGAGCGTTTCGAAGTAATGCGTCGCGTCGCCAATCGGCAGATTGGTGACTGCAGGCAGAGTCTTTTCACCCACCCACACATGGCGCGCTTCACGACGCAGACGGGTGCCTCGGCAGTCAGGGCAGGGCTGCGTGCCCAGGAACTTGGCGAGCTCTTCGCGGACTGTGGCCGATTCGGTTTCCCGATAGCGACGCTCCAGATTCGGCACGATGCCTTCGAACGGGTGCGCGCGCTTGACGATATCGCCGCGGTCATTCAGGTAGCGGAAGTCGACACTTTGCGAGCCACTGCCGTTGAGCAGGATCTTCTGCATGTCGGCCGGGATCTGCTTGAACGGCATTTCCAGGCTGAAGCCATAGTGCTTGGAGAGCGAGCCGAGCATCTGGAAGTAATAGACGTTACGCCTGTCCCAGCCTCGTATCGCGCCTTCGGCAAGCGTCAGTTCGGCATTCACCAGCCGCTTGATATCGAAGAACTGCTTCACGCCCAGGCCGTCACAGGTCGGGCACGCGCCAGCCGGGTTGTTGAAAGAGAACAGCTTCGGTTCCAGCTCGCTGATCGCATGGCCACAGATAGGGCAGGCGAAGCGGGCGGAGAAAATCACTTCCTCGCCCGGCTCGTCGTCCATCGGCGCAACCAGGGCGATACCGTCGGCCAGCTTCAGGGCGGTCTCAAAGGACTCGGCCAGACGCTGCTGCAGGTCGGCGCGGACCTTGAAACGGTCCACGACCACATCGATCGAGTGCTTCTTCTGCTTGTCCAGCTTCGGCAGCTCATCCAGCTCGCACAGCTTGCCGTTGACTCGCGCCCGGACAAAGCCCTGCGCGCGCAGCTCTTCAAAAACCGAAAGATGCTCACCCTTGCGCTCGCGGATAACCGGCGCAAGCAGCATGAGTTTGCTGCCCTCCGGCTGGGTCAGCACCAGGTCGACCATCTGGCTGACCGTCTGGGCTTCCAGCGGGATATCGTGGTCGGGGCAGCGAGGCTGGCCGACACGCGCATACAAAAGACGCAGGTAATCGTAAATTTCGGTGATCGTACCCACGGTCGAGCGCGGGTTATGTGAAGTAGACTTCTGCTCGATGGAAATCGCCGGCGACAGACCTTCGATCGTGTCGACGTCCGGTTTTTCCATCATCGACAGAAACTGGCGGGCATAGGCCGACAGCGATTCGACATAGCGGCGTTGCCCTTCGGCGTACAGCGTATCGAAAGCCAGCGAAGACTTGCCTGAGCCGGAGAGCCCGGTGATAACGATCAGTTTGTCGCGGGGAAGTGTCAGGTCAATATTTTTCAGGTTGTGGGTTCGTGCCCCACGTATCAGGATCTTGTCCACTGCGGCCTCGCTTGGCGGGCATAAACGACGGAGTATACGGCTCCGAGCCATCACGCGGCAAAGCGTCGCGTATGTGCTGTACAACGATGGGACTGGTAGAATCGCCGCCGGTTCACACGAGGTTATTCCATGCACGATACCCACAGCGAGCGTATGAGTAGCGGCGAGACCCGCGCAGCAGGCGGTCTGGCCCTGGTGTTCGCGTTCCGCATGCTTGGCATGTTCATGGTCTTGCCGGTTCTGGCAACCTACGGCATGGACCTGGCAGGCGCGAGCCCTGCACTGATCGGTCTGGCGATTGGCGCCTACGGCCTGACCCAGGCGGTGTTGCAGATACCGTTCGGGATCATTTCCGACCGTATCGGCCGGCGACCGGTCATTTATTTCGGCCTGATCATCTTTGCGATCGGCAGCGTGGTGGCGGCGAACGCGGATTCGATCTGGGGAATCATTGCCGGACGCATCCTGCAGGGGGCTGGCGCTATTTCCGCGGCAGTCATGGCGCTGCTCTCCGACCTGACCCGCGAACAACACCGCACCAAGGCCATGGCCATGATCGGCATGACCATCGGCCTGTCGTTCGCCATCGCCATGGTCGTCGGCCCGGTGATTACTGGCATGTTCGGGCTTTCCGGGTTGTTCCTGGCCACCGGCGGCATGGCCTTGATAGGCGTTCTCATCGTCGCCTACGTGGTGCCCAAGGCCAGCGGGGCATTAATGCACCGCGAGTCCGGCGTCGCCAAACAGGCGCTGGGGGCGACGTTGCGTCATCCGGACCTGCTGCGCCTGGATTTGGGTATCTTCGTGTTGCATGCGATGCTCATGTCCAGCTTCGTGGCCTTGCCGCTGGCGCTGGTCGAAAAAGCCGGTTTGCCCAAGGAACAACACTGGTGGGTCTACCTGACCGCCTTGCTGGTTTCCTTCTTCGCGATGATCCCGTTCATCATCTATGGCGAGAAGAAACGTCAAATGAAGCGCGTTCTGCTGGGCGCCGTCACAGTTTTGATGCTGGCTGAGCTATTCTTCTGGGCATACGGGGACACGTTGCGGGCACTGGTCATCGGGACAGTGGTATTCTTCACCGCGTTCAACCTGCTGGAAGCGTCGTTGCCGTCGCTGATCAGCAAGGTTTCACCGGCCGGCGGAAAAGGCACGGCAATGGGAGTTTATTCCACCAGCCAGTTTCTTGGATCGGCCGCAGGTGGGATACTGGGCGGCTGGTTGTTCCAGCATGGTGGGCTCGATGTGGTGTTCCTGGGTGGTGCAGCCATGGCCGCCGTCTGGCTCGCCTTCGCAGTGACCATGCGAGAACCGCCTTACGTGACCAGCCTACGTCTGCCGTTGTCGCCGCAGGCGCAGCGTGAAGCAGGCCTGGCAGAGCGTTTGATGTCCGTAGCAGGCGTGACAGATGCAGTGGTGGTTGCGGAAGAGGCAGCCATCTACATAAAACTCGACACAAAATTATTGGATCGTGCCTCTCTCGAAAAGCTGGTCAATCCAGCGTCAGAAGCGTGCGAAGCCTAGGAGAACGTTATGGCCCGTGGGGTTAACAAAGTCATATTGGTCGGTACATGCGGCCAGGATCCCGAAGTTCGCTACTTGCCTAACGGTAACGCCGTGACCAACCTGAGTCTGGCAACCAGCGAACAGTGGACTGACAAGCAGTCCGGTCAGAAAGTCGAAAAGACCGAATGGCACCGTGTATCGATGTTCGGCAAAGTCGCCGAAATCGCCGGCGAATACCTGCGCAAGGGTTCGCAGGTGTACATCGAAGGCAAGCTGCAGACCCGCGAGTGGGAAAAAGACGGCATCAAGCGCTACACCACTGAAATCGTCGTCGACATGCAGGGCACCATGCAACTGCTGGGCGGCCGTCCACAGGGCGACGCTCAACAAGGTCAGGGCGGCGGCAACTACAACCAGTCCGCACCGCGTCCACAGCAGTCGCGCCCACAACAGTCGGCGCCGCAGCAATCTGCACCTCAGCAGAACTACAACCAGCAGCCGCCACAACAGCGCGACTCGCGCCCAGCGCCGCAACAACAAGCGCCGCAGCCAGCTGCTGACTTTGATAGCTTTGATGATGATATTCCGTTCTGAGGAGCTGTAGAGACTTCTTTGTAAAGTTTCTTCTGGAAGCCCCCGCAATGCGGGGGCTTTCTCGTTTTCGCGGTGTAAAAAATAAGTTGACGTGTTTTAACTAGGTTCATACCTTGAATTTACGTAAGGAATTCGAGGTTTGTATGCAGTTAGCAATCAGACGGTTTCAGGGGGAATCAGGAGAGAGGTTTTCAATCCTAGTCGATAACGCCGGCATGCCGCTCTATTACCCTGCGCTGTACGTAACTGCTGAGATGCGTGGGCGCTCGCTTTCCATTAACACTATTAATAACGCACTATCTGCGCTCAAGGCGATGTGCGCCTGGCAGAGTTACTACGACCTTGATCTAGAGTCGCGCTTTAAGCAAAGCAAGCTGCTTTGTCGTCATGAAATCCAATCTTTGCGGGACTTCATGCAAAAGCCTCTGGAAGATATGTGTGCAAAGGACAAGCAGATCGTGGCCCTCAAAGGCCGTCAAAGAAGGGTCGCCAAGGACAATCAGTACAACCGAATTACCGCTATCGCTGAGTACGTCGGATTTCTTGCGGGAAGATTGCACCCAGTAACAGGCACCAGTGCGCATGAAATTAATGCGATGGTGGCTCAGATCAAAGCAAATCGACCGAAAATTAGCGATAAAACTGAAGAGGATAGATCTGACTCCCATCTGGATGACTTCGTTTTGGATGCGGTTGAAGAAATTCTCAAGCCAGGGAGTGAATCCAACCCGGTTGCCGAGGTAGGTCTTCAATTTCGCAACGCATTGATGTTCACAATTCTTCGTCTCACCGGAATGCGGCGTGGAGAACTGCTGAACCTCAGAACCGAAGACTTCGATTTTGCGAAAAACACGGTCAAGATTGTGCGGCGTGCAGACTCTGTTGGCGATCCGAGAACTTATCAGCCGGTCGCTAAGACGCGGGAGCGCACATTTCCTCTGAGCCCTGAGCTCATGCAGCGAATCCATGAGTACATCGCCAAATTCCGCAACAAGATTTCAGGTGCTCGTAAGCATGGATATCTTTTTGTGATTCATCGTTCAGGAAGAACTGTGGGCTGGCCACTTTCTAACTCTGGCTTCGGAAAATTTATTGCAACTCTGTCGACTCTAGCCGATGAATTTTCTGGCCTGCATACCCATGCCCTTCGGCACCATTGGAACTACATATTTTCGAGGAAATGCGATGAAGACGGCATAACCCCAGAGCGAGAACAAAAGCTTCGCTCTTACTTGATGGGGTGGAGTGAGACTTCTGGTACTGCGTCAATTTATAACAAGCGCCATATCAAGCAAGAGGCTGGGAAGGCTGTGATGGGATTGCAAAAAAAACACCTGGGAAAATCATCTGATGATAATGAATAATAATGCAGTCCTAGCTCGCTATGAGCGCACTTCGTTTGTCTCCAAAGATGGCCATGAGGTGGATGTATATGCGAGTCATTGGAGGTTGAGTAAAGATATCGGATTCTTCCTCAACACTCTTCCCACATGGCTGGATGATGATTTCAAGCGCACATTTAAGCAGGTTCTGTCCATCTATGGAGAGACCTGTTCAGCGCAGTACACGATGGCACTGTACCGCCGGTTCAGATCTTATTTTGAAGCAACTCATGCTCTCCCGCTATTCAGCCCAGAATCGATGATTTCCTATCGCTCGCAGATAGCTGATGCTGAGTGGGAGCTGAGCTCTATGCGTGCGTTCATTCGCACATGGGTCAGTCTTGGATATCCTGGAGCCTCCGCCGATACTCTAAAAATGATGGAGGGCTGGAGGATAAAAGGGAATGAAAAAGGCTACGCAGTACAGTCGATGTGTCCAGAAAATGGTCCGCTCACAGATATTGAGATGGAGGCTATTGTTTCAGGCGTACTGGATTGTTATGCAGAGGGGAGGATTGATCTGCGACAAACTTGCTTTGCGATGATTTTAGCTATGACTGGCAGGCGCCCAGCTCAAATTGCAGCATTGAAGATTAAAGACCTTATCCATGTTGAGCAGCGTTACTTCATTAATTTTCCGCGTGGTAAGCAAAAGCACGTTGGGTGGCGTCAGTCGTTCTCTAAGTTTGAAGTTGTTGAGGACTTGTGGATGCTTCTTCAGGAACAGCTCGCCCATGTGAAATCAGTTATCTCTAATCTTTGCGGTGGGTCTGTCCAGCAGAATCTTGTGCCCGAACTGCCACTGTTTCCGGCAATCAAACACTACGATATGAATAAAGATCTTGGGGTGCAACTGGCAGGAGATTTTTTGCATGCCCGCGTGAGTGAGATCGGTTACTCAATGTCGAGTGTTAAAGAAGTGATCGCCGTTATCAGTCACAGAACTGGCGCTTACACCAACATCAATCCCTACCGCTTTCGCTACACTCTCGGAACCAACCTGGCGAGGGAAGGCAGAGGTGAATACATCATCGCGCAAGCGCTTGATCACTCCGATATCCAAAATGCCGGAGTCTATGTGAGGAACATTCCCGAGATCGTTGAACGCATTGATAAAGCTGTGGCGCTGCAATTGGCTCCACTTGCGCAAGCGTTCCAAGGCGTCCTTGTTGTTGATGAAACCAAGGCTCGCCGTGGTGGGGATCGTTCAAGCAGAATTTGCAGTGCAGGCGGCAACGTAGGTAGCTGCGGCAGCTATGGGTTTTGTGGCGCTCTGGCCCCGCTCGCCTGTTATACCTGTTCGCATTTTCAGCCTTGGCTGGATGGACCTCATGAGGCTGTCTTAGATCAGCTAATTCTTGAGCGTGACGGCGTCTATGAAGACACAGGCGACCTGAAGATCGCATCCGTCAATGACCGGCTCATCCTCGCAGTTAGTGACGTAGTAACTCGTTGCAATGCCATGAAGAGCGACCTAGCCAATGTCTAACATCTTTCAGTTTATTCCGAAGGCCCAAGCTGCCAGCCTGCAGAACCTTGATGAGTTCATCGTCATGTGTCGGGACAGGCTTGCAGTGTTTGGTGCCGATTTAGATTGGAACAGCCATGCGTGGCCAGGTGTAGGCAACTTCACAAAAAAGGGTGCTCCGTCTCGCGGCTATAGCGAAGCGCAGCTTCTGGACGCAGGCATCATTTCATTCGCCAAAGCATACGTTCGTTATCAGCAAGGCCATAACCCTAGCAAGCTGAAGAGTGAGTTCAAGGCCATTCGCTGCGTTGAAGCTGCTTTGCTTGAAATCAAAGGCTGTGCTGACATCACGCAGACAGATATCAGTGTCTTGGATGAAGCCGCCAAGGTAGCGTTTACTTACGGCGCAAGTTCATATCAAGCGGGCATCAGCTTGGCGAAACTCGTTGAGTTCCTGAATCAAAGCCGAATCATCCCTGCACCGATTTCCTGGAAGAACCCGGTTAAAAAACCTAAGGAGATTCATCGTACTGATTCCGTCGGCAAGCAACGGCGCGAGGACAAAATGCCTCCAGAGCGAACGCTTGAAGCAATGGCGGAGATGTTCAGCAACGACCTTCAGGGAGCGCGAGATCGCTTCACTACGTCAATTTTTGCGCTCTGCATGTGCGCTCCATCCCGCATTAGCGAAGTACAAGACCTTCCCCTTAACTGCTTGCACCGGGAGACCGACAGCAAAGGCGTAGAGCGTCTCGGGCTCAGGTTTTACGCTGGGAAGGGGTATGAATCTGATATTAAATGGCTTCCTACTGTTCTGATGCAAACCGCTGAGGAAGCGGTTCGCCGTCTCACAGAAATGTCGGAGCCTGGGCGCATGCTCGCGAAGTGGCTTGAAAGCAATCCGGACAAGTTCTATCGCCATGAAAGCTGCCCTAACGTTGGTGAAGATCACCCTCTAACTGACACCCAAGCATGCCTTGCTCTAGGGTTAGATCCGAGTGACGTAGCGTCCGCAGCTACCGTTAGGCTGAAAGCGGGAATGAAATCCTACAAACCATTTCCGGCCTTTTATGCAGAGAACGGGTACGTCACATTGCGGTTTCTGAACGGCTTCATGCACAGCAAGCTGCCGAAGGGGTGGCCGTGGCTCAACAAAGAGCGGCACATCAAGTATTCCGAGGCGCTCTGCTGTTTCAGGCAAAACGAACTGAGAATGGACTATCCGGCACGACCGATTATTGTCTGGTCTCCGGGGAAGAGTACGTTCACAACGGACATCAACTACATCGATGGTCAGGAGCGCAGCATTTGGGAGAGGAATAGCTACAAAAACCCTGATGGAACCCCTATTTCTATGGGGTCTCACCAAGTTCGCCACTACCTAAATACGCTGGCTCAGCGCGGCAGCCTAGGCCAGTTGGACATCGCCAAATGGTCAGGGCGAGCCAACATCCACCAGAACGCTACCTATAACCATATGACAGCCGATGAGCACGTCGAGATGGCCAGGGAAGCGGGGATTGGTGTCGCTTTGACAAAGATTAGGGAGAATACACCAGTAACGTTGGCTGACCTCGACGCCATGGGGGAGGGGATTGCCCACATCACAATTTTCGGCTTCTGTGTGCATGACTATTCAATGCTGCCGTGTCAGAAGCACCGTGACTGCCTGAACTGCACTGAGCAAGTCTGCGTCAAGGGGGATGCCAACAATCTCGAAAGACTAAAAAGCCATCGTGACAGTATCCGCCTTCAGCTTGGCAAGGCTCAGGCGGCGAACGAAGACGGTATCTTCGGTGCCGACCGCTGGAGTCAGCATCAGATCAAAACCCTGGAACGGGCTGATCAACTGATCGAGATTTTGGAGACGAAGGACACTCCTGACGGCACCATCATCCGGTTGAGCAATGACCAGGAGTTCAGCCCGCTGAAGCGTGCTATTGCCGCCCGGTCAACTGCGCCAAGCCTACCTGCTCCCAAAAAAGAAGAGCCGGATATGGACGAGCTCCGTGCGTTGATGGGGATGTAAGCCATGGCAAAGCATTTGAGTCCAAAAGACCTAGATCTGATTGTCAGCCTGATTGACGGCTGGGAGGGTAAGTTTGCCTGGGAGGCGCTCTGCGACGCTATTGAACCGTTGATAGGGACGCGGCCTACTCGGCAAACCCTGAATTCGCACGAGAAGATCAAGAGCGCGTTCACTCACCATAAGGCCAGGCTGAAGTCAGGGTTCGTTTCCACGAAACGCCCGGCGAGTTTGAGTATCGCCGAGCAGCGGATTCGGCGGCTTGAAGCCGAGAACAATCGGCTGGAGCGTGAGAACGCGCGACTCTTGGAGCGCTTCATGCGGTGGCAGTACAACGCCCATAAATTCAACGTGTCCGAAGACAAGCTTGATGCGCCACTGCCTTTCGTTGATCGCGACTCTTCGGAAGGGAAATCCTGATGGCTACAGTAGGGCCAGTCTCAAGACATTCCAGCGAGTTACGCAGGGCCGGTACATCTTCACGCCTCCTGTTCTGCAGTAAGTCTGCGGGGGAGCCTAGTGGGGGGATGGTGCCGGAATTCTTGGCCAGTTATTCAAAAAGGTGATCAGGGGATGGCCAGCAACCAGCATCTCTTCTAAAAGTCTCAATCACCGGGACGGATGATTACTTGCCTTTGGTCACAAAAACCACGCACATTGAAGTGCACTGTGATAGCTTTTAGCCATTGACTGAAAGGGACATACGGATGGTGCACGGAAGCGCTCGAAAAAATACAGCTACGGCTCCAGGCGCCCTTGTTACGAGGGGGCTCTATGCAGTTTAGGCTTAGCGCTGCGTTCCTGATTTTCATTGGGTCTTATACGCCGCTGGCAATCATTCTCGCGATCCAAAATATTCCATTCGAGTGGTGGTCTCGCCCTATTTGCGAACTGCCTAAATTACTGGCGTTTACATGCGCCACCAACCCATTTAAAAATCCGTTGCTCGCTATTTTAATGGTCGCTTTAACTGTAAGTTCGGCATTTTTAGCGAGCCAACTCTTCAAGCGGATCGCTTTCCCGCATCGCATTGAAGTCTTATCCGTTAAAGCAGTACCTAACGAAATTATCAACTATACATTTCCCTATGTAGTGTCATTCATGGGAATAAGCTACTCCGAACCGGAAAAGCTTCTAGGTTTCTTGGTGTTTCTCCTGTGGATGTTTGCCATCACCTACAAGTCTGGACAAATCATCATGAATCCGCTTTTGTTGATTTTCGGTTGGAATCTTTATGAGGCCAATATCCAAATCAATGGTGTTTCGCGAGTGGTAAAAATCCTGAAGAGGGTATCTTTCCCTCCTGGAAACTACAAAGCACAAACCGTCCAAGATTTTTATATCTGCAAGGAATAGCCATGCAAGTGCACTTTGATAGCTTTAGAAATTTTAACTATATCGATTCCACGGTGCATTTGTGGATTTTCAAAAAAAGCACCACAGATCGAAAATTCAACACCGCCTATGTTCAAACTGATGAGGCTGTCAATACCCAGCTTAAAAATGTGCTTATACACGAGGTTAATCGAACCACCGAATTTGCACAATACTCCTACCTTGCTCAAACGAATGAAAACAGTTGCTTGTCCACCCCGGCACTCGCCACAAATTTTTCGCTATTAAAAGTCCAGGTAGACCGTCCAGAGCCTGAGTGTGCCGTAAAGTCCGTTGCCGAGTTGAAGGGCGCCCAAGGCTACGTGGTAAAATTTACTCATAACGGCCAAACCCTCTATGCAGTGAAACGCTCCACGGCCTCATGGAAAACTTCGTACCCCAAAAAATTCATCAATATGGTTTTCAGGAACGGCGAGCTCTCGGCTGCCGAGGATAACGGCTTTACTATAGAAAAAAACTTTGACTTCTACTGTTCAGCAGACACATTGTTGATCACTGCTAAACGCGCATTCGAATCACTGATGCAATACAAAGAGGCTTACACGCAAGCTTTCACGACGTTGCAAGCCAATGTCGATTTTTCCAACCTATTCGCTGATATTGCTCCCCTTGTTGAGTATATCGGAACCAATTCCACGCAATTGCGACGCATGGCTACGATTGAGCAAAAATCCCTTTATTCAAACCCTGGGTTTATGACCAGTCTAAAACAAGTTAATGCACTAAGGAACTGGGGGATGAACTTTGACCAAACGAATGACAAGATTATCGTCTGCAGTGCAACGGCACCTACGATTCTACAAGTGCTGTTGGATCACCGCTTGATGAGTGAGGTCACCAGTAATATTTATGACGTACCTGATGCAATTAAAATTTGATTCTATCTACAGGCCGACGAGCCTACCTCCGCACGGAATTTCGACCGGAGATAGCAAAGCACCTAACCCTAATGCTTTTGCTTGGGAAACGTTTCTGTGCAATCAAGAGCTTAATGGAGGCCGCCGACTGTCTTGGCCTACTACTTGACCACAAATTGCTTTAGGTGCTCACGAGAAGCCATGACCTGTTCGCGAAGCTCCTCCGGATCAATAGACATGGCGCCCTCCGGCGTGAAGTGTAACGTTTTGAGTTGGTTGATTGTATCGATGACCGCTTGCTTACGACGCTCCCAGTAGGTCATTTCCCGAGTTTTTCTAAACCAGCCCATGCTGAGCTCCTCTATGCGGTGGCTGCCACAGTAGCAGTGGCAAAAAGGCCGATGGCAGCATTTACCGCCATCGTGAGCCAAAAAATCGATTCTGTGGAGACTAACCGTCAGGTCAACGCCTTTACCTACCCGTGCTCGTCTCGTCACCAGTATTCTTGGTTGACCGCCGTGGGACGGTTCTGCTGAGGAGTGGGCATCAAGGTACTAACGGTCAAACTCTAATTAGATTCGCATTTTCCAGGTAACTGACCTGTAATCGCCGCGTCTTGCATTGCCGCCGTGTAGCGATCCAATAATGGAACCTGGCTTCGGGCTTTGAGGGCATGCAGTCGTTGTTTCAGGCGTTCACCATCGGGATGCGAACAGGCAATCAAGCGCCCCACACGGCCCATTGCACGGCGAACCAAAGGCTCAAGCTCTGTCCACGTCGTACCCTGCATCGCGTGATCCTCTAACTGTTTTACCACCGCTCGAATCGCCTTACGCTCGGCCTTGGGTATACCTGGGACTGCGTTAAAGATCGTCAGCCCGGTAACGGTCAAAGGCTCGAATCCATTTTTGGAGAGAACTGTTTGTCCGCGCTTGCGAATATGCAGCTTTGAGCGCTTCTGGTGGCAGCCTTTCTGAGCCAGCATGTTGGTGACAGCCGAGACGATGCTTGTTAGTGCTGATGGATCGAGGAGCTTAATGGATGTGATGGTGATGTCATCCGCGAACCTAGAATAGTTGAACCCCTGCGCATCTAACTTTGCCACTAATGCCGGTTCGATATCCCAGAACACCAAGTTGGCTATATAACCACTACTGCTGGCACCTTGCGGTACGACGCCATGGCGGGTTGTCAGCAGCGCCAAGATGCTCGCCACGGGCTCGGAAAACCCGAACAAGCCCACGAACAGTTGCTGAACATGCTGCGTCTTGATAGATGGAAAAAAGTCCTTAATATCCTGAAGCACCACGCACTGGGCACGACCGTGGATGTGCGCATTGGAGTAAATACTGCGGCGTTTAACCGAATCCTTAATCCCGCCATGGAGATAGCCTGGAAAGCGAACGCGAGCCAGCAGTCGATCAACGATCTTGCGCTGAATGGCTTTCAACGGTTCGTAGGCATCATACGTATCACGGGGAGTGCCGTCTTTCTTGGTTTGCGGCACATGACGATACAAATTGGAGCTGCGCTTGGCCAAACTTTCGAGAAGTTCGGCGGGTTCACCAAGGGTCAACGACAGTGCCTTCAGGCTGTAGATCGGTTTGAAGGGATAAAGCGAAGCATCCATTTCCTGTCCCTGAAATGACGTGAGGCCGATCACTGGATCGGCCTCACTAGAATTCGAATGATGTGGTTTGTTGCGTCATAGGAGAGGCCCTACATTACTGTGAAGCCAATCCCAAATACTCCCAGCGTTATTCCATATCCAGACTGCGGAACGAGTTAGCAGAAAATTTGCGAGCCATTTGGCTGCAATCTTCGACTTACAAATCCATTTCCTCTCCGGTTTATGGGGCACTGCTTTTACGATGACGCGGGCATCTTCAGTGTTGTGCATGTGCTGATCGGTACGAATACCGACAGCATTCTTTACCTTTTTCATGGTTACAGTTCCTTACGGTGGATTACTCCGCCGCCAGGTATTCCGGGCCGAATGGAACTTTGAAGATGCCGCTACAAACCACAGTTCTGCTTATCAACTCCTTGATAAGCCGTCCGCCGTACTTCTGTCGATTAACCGATGGAACGTCGCTGACAGCCTCGTGACGTTTGCCACGAAACCCTCAGCGCTGAGCACATCGGGATGACGACAGGTGTGGGGCGAAGGTAGCTCTGGAGAACACCAAAGCTGGTCAGTTTCCCGACCACCAACTGCAAGCCCGATTTATAACCATGTTTAAAGAGCACCTGGGCGGTAACACCCAGCGCTAACAGTTTTACCTGAGTTGATGGACGATATGCAACTAGAAAATGTCACCGGTCGTTTCAACAAACGAGCCGGTGACACGCTCTCGATCAGATATCGAGGGGAGGGAGGGACTTAACGATTTTCATGGTTTCAAGGCTGACCGTGACCACACGCAGGAACAGCTCTAGCGGATAGCGTGGGTTGCCCATGGTTTCTGTGGCCCAGTCGTTGGCGTCGTTGGTGATGCCACTGTCTTTGTGGGTGCTGACGCATTGGCGTTCTACGACCCAATCCAGCGCGGGCTTACCGTTGACAATGTAGTCGTAGGCTTGCAGCGGGATGCCGGTGACGGTGATCTTGGCGTTGTAGTGCACGGTGCTGAGGTCTTTGTCCTTGCCCTTTTTGCCGTACTTCATCTTGGTTACGCGGTAGTCACTGTCGCTGCTGGCGCTGCTTTGTAGGTTGGCGGGGTACATGGGCACGGTTTCATAACCCAAGTGCATATCAGCCAGGTCACGGCCTGCCTTGGAGTACGCCCAGAAGTCAGTAGCGGCTTTTACCGCCGGTATATGCGGCAACTCTTTGCTGAGGTTATCGGCATACTTGTCGCGGTATTCCGGCGAATGCAGCAGGCCGTAGACGTAATAGAACAGGTCTTCCTTGCTGATGACCTCGCCTGGGTAAGCGGCGCTAAAGTGCGCCAGACCTTCATCGGTGATGGCGTCGCGGCGGCTGGTACTTGGCTGTGCCGAGGTGTCAAACAGGCTCGGAACTGCCTTACTGGCCTTGGCTTGATCTTCAGGACTGTCGTAAAGGTAAAGCGGGAAGCATTGTTCTCCGCCATCAGGCGTGAACCCAGGAGCGCGATCAGTAATGAGGGCAATCTGGCCATTTGACCATCTTGCTTTAACCATAATTATCCGATTATCCGCCCCATCTCCGGGGAAGATACGCGGCATTTGGTAGACCCTTTCGTTGAGAGTGCGGTTGTAATAGAGCCACTGCTTGGTGAAGGGCCGGTAGAGGCTAGGAACCAAACAGGTAGCCTCAAAGTTTAAACGACGGTCTTTAGCCAGTTCCTGCTTGATGTTGTGCGACCAACTGATTTGCGTTGGATCGGTATTGATGAAACCTTCCACCTTAGAGTCGCGGGCTTTCCTGTCTAGGCCAGCATACGCGACGTTAAAGCGTGTTACCTCCGCATTATAAAATTCAATCATCCCGTTCATGTTGGACGCTGCCCTAGACTTGCTAGCGTTGAAGCACCAAGCGTCCCGTGCTGTGAGCACCCCTTGCGAGAAGTTTTCAAAAACCTTCTTTGCATCTCCTTTCTTATCGCCCAGAACAATAAATTCACCAAAACTGTTGTCGCGCTGGTTCACCCAATCGCCATGGTCGTCGGGGACGACGGGCTGCCAAGCGTTTGCTGCGGTAATACCGGCAATACTGGCAAAAGCGCTGATCTTTTCTAGTTTCTCGCTCTGGCTTAAGTAGTCTCCAATATCGTGCCAGTGAATTTGTCCGTGTTGCCTGGCGGCTGGGTTCTTGACCAGCAGCGTAATGGCAATCGGGGCGCGGCTGCCGCTGCCGAATATCTTGCCCCCCTCTCTTCGAGAAAGCTCGCCAGATGTCCGTTGATTTCCGCGTAAATGGAACACATAAATACTGGAGAACTCATCCGCCAAACACTTGCGCAAGCCGTCTGCCGAGTTTGAGTCGGTAAAACCGGCGTTGGTTACAAAGCCGATAACACCACTGTCGCCAATGCGGTCAGAGGCCCAACGAATGGCACGGATGTAACTGTCATATAGCCCCTTGGAAAGCGTAGCTTTTGACTGGGCTGCATAGGTGTCTCGAATACGGCTGTCGAGCAGTGGATAGACAACATTAGAATTATTGTCGTTCTCGCTGGCCTGCCCAACTGAATATGGCGGGTTACCAATGATCACTCGAATATCCAGCGCTTTCTGGCGGCTACGGCGGGCACTGTTATCCACCAGCAGCTCACTGACTAGGTCGTCTTTTTCATAGAGCTGGAAGGTGTCGGTTAAGCAGATGCCCTCGAAGGACTGGTACGCGCCACCGACAATGCTGTGATAGACGGCTTCGATATTGATGGCTGCAATGTAATAGGCCAGCAATACGATTTCGTTGGCATGGATTTGGCCTTGGTATTTGCTCTGTAGCTGTTCTTTGCTAATCAGGCCGCTTTGCAGCAGGCGGGTGATGAAAGTGCCAGTGCCGGTGAAGGGGTCGATGATATGCACGCCATCGCTGCCCAGGGTTTGGCCGAACTCGCTTTGTAGTATGTCGTTTACGCTGTGAATGATGAAATCCACCACTTCCACCGGGGTGTAGACAATGCCTAGGCGCTCGGTCATGCGCGGGAAGGCGTTACGGAAAAACTTGTCGTATAGCTCGACAATGATTTTCTGTTTTCCTTCGGCATTGTCGATGCCGTCGGCACGCATTTTTACGCTGTCGTAAAAGCGCTGGAGGGTGTCGGCTTCTTTGTCCAGGTGGTGCTCTTGAAGCACGTCCAGGACGTTTTGCATCGCGCACGACATGGGGTTATTGCTGGCGAAGCTGTACCCCTCAAACAGCGCGTCAAACACTGGTTTGGTAATTAGGTGCTGGGCCAACATCTCTATTACTTCGCCGTTGCTGATACTGTCGTTCAAGTCGTCACGCAGCTCGCCGGCAAAGCTAAAAAAGGCTTCGCGCTCACGGGTGTTGGCTTTATCCTCAATGATGCTGGTGATGCGCGTGATGTGGGTGCGGGCAATTTGGGCGATGTCCTTGGCCCAGTCTTCCCAGTGGCTTCGGTTGCCGCACTTCTGCACCACCTTGGCATAGATAGCGCGCTCAATTTCACCAATCTCAAACTCTAGGCCGAACTGTTCAGGCGCAGGGCCGTGATCATATTTGCCGCTCTTTTCGCCGATGCCATAAGTGTCCTTCCCATTGTCTTTGCCGGTGTTGCTGCGGTCGGTTTTCTTGTTGAGCTTCTCGGTAACGGCGATGATTTCCATCTTGGCCGGGTCGCTGCCGATCAGGTCGAGTTTGTTGATCATGGCGTCGAAGCGGTCATCGTGTGAGCGCAGGGCTTGCAGCACTTGCCAGACGACCTTGTAGGTTTTGTTGTCGTTCAGCGCTTCATCGGGTGCCATGCCGGCAGGGATGACGACCGGCAAAATCACATAGCCACGCTTCTTGCCTTCGGCCTTGCGCATAACGCGACCAACCGATTGCACCACGTCTACCTGTGAATTTCGCGGAGTGAGGAACAGCACGGCGTCCAAGGCGGGCACGTCCACACCTTCAGACAGGCAGCGCACGTTGCTGAGGATGCGACAGGTGTTGTCGGGCACCTCGGCCTTAAGCCAGTCGAGTTCGGCCTCTTTCTGGCTGGCGGTCATACCGCCGTCCACGTGGGAGGCTTCGCAGATGAGAGTGGCTGCGGTGTTGGTGTTTTCGGGGTTGCTAGTTTTATAGGCTTCGACCACTTGATCGAACATGCTGGCGATGTTTTTAGAGCTGACTTTGTGGGTCTTGGCGAAACGTTGGTACTCGATCACCTGACAGAAAGCCACGGCACGGCGCATGGGATCGCCATCGTCTACAAGGTCTTCACGGGTGTCTTGTTTGCTCAGGGCCTTCCAGCAACCGATGATCTTGGCGGCATCTTCCAGCTTGATCTGGTTGTCATCGTCAGCCAGCAGTTTTTGTAGGCGGCTGCTGATGTGCTTTTCATCCATGGCCAGCACCAGCACTTTGTAATCGACCAACAGCTCGGCCTTTACCGCTTCGCTGAAGGTGATGACGAACAGCTCTTTGCCGTACAGGACTGCGTCATCCATGGAGCACAGGGCAACATTATCTTTTTCCGCGCTGGCCTTGGCCATCTCGCCATAAATGCGCGGCGTGGCGGTCATATAGAGGCGCTTGGAGCTGCGGATAAAATCGGCACTGTGGACTTTAACGAAGGCGCTTTCGTCATCGTCACCAAAGGTAGCCCCAGTGGTGCGGTGGGCTTCGTCGCAGATGATCAAGTCAAAGTCGGCAAAACCATACAGGTGCTGGGCATCATTTATCACACCAATGGAGTGGTAGGTGCTGAATACGACGCTCATGTGTTGGTCGTCGTGACGCTTGAGCATTTCTGCCGCCAACTTAGCTGGCTCGGTGGTGGCCGGGTAACGCAGTTCGTGGGTAAAGGTTTGCACAGCATCATCGTCTTTCTTGCGCTTCTTACCCACGTCGCTGTCGGAGCAAACAGCAAAGCTGTGCAACGGTGTTTCGCTCTCCTGCGTCCACTCAGTCAGGGTTTGAGACAGCAGCGACAGGCTAGGCACCAAAAACAGCACGCGCTTGCCCGCGCCAGCTAACTGTTCTGCAATCCTTAAGCTGGTGAAGGTTTTACCCGTACCGCAAGCCATGATTAACTTGCCTCGTTCGGCGTTTTGCAGGCCGTTGGCAACGGATAACAGAGCACGTTTTTGGTGATCGCGCAGCTCCTTCTTGGCCTTGAAGACTACTGCCTGATTCGGCTGATAGCGTGCCCAGTCGATCTGGCTGTTTTCCAGATCTTGCCGATCAATTTTGCTCACCGGCGGCTGCTGGTTTTGCAAGGCGTCGGCGGCGTGTTCGTTCCAGTTGTTGGTGGTAGTGACGATAACGCGATGCTCGAACGGTTTTTGGCCCGATGCAGCTAGGAAGCTATTGACGTCACTTCTTTGAACACGGTAATTGTCTGCGTAAAACTTGCATTGGATGGCGTGAAATTCGCCCGTGCCCTTGGTTTTGGCTACGAGGTCGATACCAGTGTCGCGACCATCTAACCCGTGCTCCTTCGCCCAGTCGGAATACGTCCACACCTGTTCATACAAGTCACGGTAGGTCGCCTCGTTGCGCAGGTAGGTACAAATTAGCTCTTCAAAGTAGGTGCCCTTCTCGCGCTCGCTGACTGAGGCAGTGCGATAAGTGTTGAGCAGGGCAGTGAGCGCGGACATGTGAATTCCTTTTGAGTACAGCTGGTACGGCACAGATGCCAAATCACGGCAGTCTATCAATTGGCAATGCTGGCAGCAGCCAAAAGAAAACCCCGGCAGACCTTTCGGCCAACCGGGGTTTGTCTTCATGGCAGCGGGCCATTAATTTAGGCCGAAATGCTTAACTTCGGCCAAAATGGCGATTAACTTTGCTCACCTACAGCGGCCAAGCGGCCAAGCGGCCAAGCGGCCAAGCAAGGGTGCGGTTTGTTTCGATGAGTCTACAACCATGTTCAATCACTTCGTCCATCAAATCATCCCTAAAGGGGCTGAGAGCATGGCGTGTGCTGGTAGCTTTGGCTAAGCCAAGCTCTCGTCCAAATTGAAACAAAAAAATCGGTATTCGTCGGTGTCCTCACCCTTGGTGATGCGACACTGATTCCGCTCAAGTGCGACATTTAATGTGCTCGTTGACACTGGCGGTGTCATTTGAGCTTTCGGCACAGTCTCGGATCAGGCGCATGCCGTGGTTGGATCAACCAGACATGTATTACCGTTAAGGCTGTAGGCCAACATTCATTACGACTATGCTTTTGAGGTCAGCCAAGAGTCAGCTAACCATTTTCACTAGGCCGGCTGGCCGTTTGTTTGGTGGAGGTCGCTATGACCCGTACAGCCGTGAAAAAGTCTAACATTCGGCGAGGCCGGCCCAGGTTTGAAAAGCAACGGGTCCTCTATCAAATCAAGTTATCAGGGTGGGATTTTACGTGGTCGCTCAGCCTAGCCCTGCCCAATAACTTGGGGGCCAACGAAGGTCACTATCATGAACATATGATCTTGACGCTGAAGGGCGAAGTGCTCTATCCGGAGAATTTCAAATACCCAGAGGCCGAGTGCCAGCTCTACGCAGATCCTCGATTGATGCAGGACATAGCTCCCCCAAAAGGAATAGGGTCTATGGCAGCGAGCGGGACACGGTTGGTTGCGTATGTAGCAGTGCCGCGCGAGCGGATTAACGCCTTGGTTGGTGCCGCCGACCGACTACTTTCTTTAGAGTTGAACGCCACCCCCTTGCATTACCGCCGTGCGCTGGTTATGTCGATTCATTTGGGTACCGAGCCAGAGCCCGATTGGTAATTCTATAGTGACCTTACCTGGATGCTTTCCATCAGCCTGAGACCCCAAGATGGCAGGATCGAGCCTCAGGATTACTCGTCGTCGAAATCGAAGGAGGTTACAGGTCTGCGGGTATGCTTTCTTTGTCCTTCCCCTTTGTTAGTGGGCCACGACTGTGATGAACCGATGAGATCTTCATCGTCTTCTTCCGGAGGTTGCCCTTGCAGCACCACTGTGAACTTGGCCACGCCGTAGCGACGTAGTAATTCAGCTGCACGGGTAATGCATTTGAACACTCGCACATGGTTTCGCTGCGCGTGTAACACGTGTGTGGTCTCGCTATGACGAACGTGTAGGACGAAGCCATCATCTTGCTCTACTAGCCTGACTCGGCGGCTGGGCCGGTCGAGGTGAAATTGCAGCTGTTGCGAGCTAATGGGAGTCATGAGCGCATCATCAATATTTAAATATTGATGATGATATCAAAAAATTGACATCAATATCAGAATAATGATATGTACTCCGAAAGGTCGAATGAACTAATAAATTTGTTTTGAAAACCTCGGAAGCCCCGTTTTATAAGGGGGTAAGGACAATCTAACGCTCCGCCTATATCTAGATTCAACGGGCAGAGATCATTAATTTCTGGGCTATCGAAACTAACGGAGCCCTTTTTCATGAACGAAGTCCTTACTTTGATCGACAAAGCTATGTCAGCTGACCCGCTTACTCTGGCGCTATGTGTCGCCCTGGTGCTCAGCTTCGCCTTGCTGAGGAAGCAAAAATGAATCTGATGTGGGCGAAGATGCCAAATCGGTGGGTAATGGGAGGAGGGCTTGCCGGGTTCAGCGACAGAAATGGTGCTGGTAAGCTTGACGTCACCCATCTGAACTCATCGATAGCAGCGCTTAAGGTCTATCTCGCCGTGTGCACCCGAGCGAAGTACGAGACAGGTATTGCCAGAACCACGTATCCGGAGCTGTCTGAGCTTGTGGGTGTGTCCCGCTCGGTGATCGCTCGTTCGCTTCGAATTTTGGAGGCTCATCAACTTTTGCGGCGTGACAGCCCTAACTCGCGTGCCGGCTCTATCATCTATGTAACTCGGTGGTTGGAAGATAAAGGCTTCGCCAAGATCCCGAAAAGCTGGCTGTACCATGGTAGAGGCGCGGGTGAAGAGCGAGCGCCGAAGCCGGAGCAGCGACTGGTTAAGCTCAACGCTTTCAAGTTTCACAAGCGCATTTCGTTGCAAGCGCTTAAGGCCTACATCGCTCTGATCGCAATGCGGAGCAAGGATGGAAAAGATGGGCATGGTCTTACAGTGATCAGTTACGACAGAATTTCGGATCTGACAGGTATACCTCGTCACTCAGTCAGCATGGCTGTTACGCTCTTGCTAGAAATGAACCTGATTTCGTTTCGGCCAGGAAGTTACAGCGAGGGGGATGGGCAGGATTTTGATAGGACTAACCGTTATCTAATCAAAGGTCTCAATTTGCGTTTCAGGGCTCTAGAAGATGAGACGCAGGTCGCAAAGGTTAGGGTGGGTAAGGTGAGTGGTGAGGCGGTGGCTGCAGAGCTGACATTCATGTCGCAGACGAGGTAGGTACTACCGGAAAAAGTGGAATCTGCCGAAGAACTTTCGATAGGCAAGCTATAAGCCATGCACCCAAGATGCGAGAGCACACGCTAAAACTCTTCAGATCCATGAGTAGTCGTTTTAGCGCTGGAAGCTCCCATTGCTAGCCGAAGCGACTGGAGTAGCGCGTGGTTCGATTGAATAGGCATTTGCCCAAAGCCAGCAGCTGTCGCTTGATCCCGTATACCGTTCGTCGGGATTTGGCTGCGGTTCAGTTGATCATATCGAGTTTAGGCAGGCTTTGAATTGTGTAAAGTTTTTCGGGATTAAGAGCTGGTTTTTCACAAAAACCTTACGTTTTTTTTTACTTTTTGTTTTTTTGGATTAGCGGTTGTAGGGTTTATTTTCAATGATTCATGGCTCATTCACTCACTCACTCGCTAGGATAGTGAGCTTTCTGGTGTTCATAACCATTTTGAATCTCATAAGGCTAGAATGTAAAGATATTTTTGGTTGTGATATGGCTAAAGCCTAAGTAATCAAAGAGATTTCTGACATAAATGAAAGCCCCGTCTCTGTAAAGAGGTCGGGGCTTTTTCTTTACACGGAAATAGTAGAATAAATAGTTCGACATAAGAGCCTTAGTGCCGCCGCTGCAACTCAACGAGCCAAATCCACTCCAAGGTCCGACCCTAGGCCCTGATTTAGGTATCTCCGTGACACCGAGATAATGCACGAATTGAGCGATTTCAATCAAAACCGGCTAATCCTCGCTAGGCAGCGCCGTAGCTATACCAAGAAATTGCTCGCTGATTATGCAGGTCTCAACAGTAAGCTCATCACGCTCCATGAAACCGGCGCTCAGGATCCAACACCCGAAAGTTTGGGCGTGCTTTTTCGCGTCCTGAAATTCCCGGTTAACTTTTTCTTGGGGCGTGACATTGAAGCCCCAACTGATGAAAATGCCAGCTTCCGCTCATTTTCTCGAATGACCGCGGGGAAGCGGGATGCAGCCTTAGCTGCCGGTGGCATTGCCTATCTGCTTGCAGACTGGATGGATCAAAAAATCAATCTGCCATCAGCTGACATCCCTGATTGTTCGGGTATGGATCCGGAAGCCGCTGCAATAGAAGGCATCGTTCGGGAGTACGCTCATGTCTAGCTCAGCGCCTTACAACGAACAATTCATTAGGGATATAAAGAAAGTATTAAATGCCAATTTCAGTTTTCCGACGAGCATTACGAATATAGAACTGCTTGTAAAAGGTATGAATTACACATTGAGAGTCGAATGCAAAAACACAAAATATTATTTAAAGATATTTTCCGCATCAAGAGATAAAATCGACATATCTTTTGAAATGCACGTCATAAATAGGCTATCTGCAAGCGGCATTGGCGTGGCCACTGCTATAAACTCTATTAATGGCGATGAATATATTAATCTAACACTAGCAGGCGAAGACAGGTTGGCTGTTCTGTATACTCATGTTGGTGGGCGAACTTTAACTAGCGATCCCAGAGATATATTTCTATTTTCTAAAGCGTTAGCAGAAATTCACAGGACACCAACATCTTTTCTCTTACAATATACCTCTCGTATTTTTTCCATTGAAAGCGAATGCTATAGAATCAGGAGCTCAATAGAAAAGCACTCTTACATACCAAAGCCTTTAGCATCAAAACTCCTCGATAATTGCTACTCGATACAAGCACTGGCCTCGACTGATTGCGCAGTCCTTTCACATGGTGATGCATGGTTAGGGAACGCAAAATATGTAAATGGCGTTATATACTTTATAGACCTTGAAGATTCTAAGCTGGCAAATCGGAATTTTGACTTAGGTGTTATGGCGTACAACCTCATCGTCAAAAAATATGAAGTTAGAGAAAATATTCAGGCGCTGCTTCGAGGGTATAACGAGCTCAACACCAGCATAACATCAGGTCCAATAAAACCCTATATCCAGTTGCGCTCTCTTTTCGTTCTTTGTTTTTTGCTTGAAAACAAGCTTGTCGATCAATCGCTTTTACAAAAGGTTTTCGAACGAGCTGAATACTTCACTAGTAGCAAGTTTGACAGCGAAATGGCGCACCTTCCATGATTAGTCTCGATAAAGTTACCCATCAGTTCATGATGTATGGTAAAGACGTAGAAGCCATTTATTTATATGGCTCCGCCGCACGAGGTGAGCAAGACGAATTCTCTGATCTGGATTTATTGATAGTATCTGAGTTAGATCCTTTTCACTTGATTTGCCGAGTTAAAGATGATCTTGGAATATGCATTGAGAATGAGGTAGAAATAATATCAAAAAAACAGTTAACGACCATGTTCGAAACAGGCTCTGATTTAGCTTGGACTATCTATCAAGAGGCGAAATTGTTATTTTGCCAGTCTAATCACGTTCAGTGCCCCCAGCCTAATAAGCACATAATAACGAAGGAGTTTCTTGCTTCTCAATACCAAAAATTAAAATCAAGCGCATCTGCACTTAATAATAACGATGCCGTAGGTTTTGAGTGTATACAGATATACAGCGCCATAAGGAGAGTCTACATATCCCTGCACCTGCAACTAAATCTTTATGGTTCAGACAAAGCTGTACGCGGCCTTAATTCGTTTTCAAACTTTGACCATCTTTACCAAGATCTTCGATCATTTGTACGCCAGGGAAAAGCTGGTTTAAGAAAAAAGCTGCCGTCTCGTGAATGGATCTTTAACACTATAAGGATTTCGACCAATTGGATTTCTAATGTCGCGAAGGACTACGGAATTAGCAATGGCGAGCTACAAAGCTTAATCACTTATAACGAGCGAGCTTTTAAAGCGAGGAATCATTATAGGCAAGTCCTAGAATTTTATTCGAAAGAATTTCAGAAATTGCCGCCGCCGTTTACACTTTCCAATACAGCGATAGACGCTTGGTGCAAAGATGCCTATGATGCAGGATACGATAGGAGTATTGAGCTGTATCGTTTCTCAGTGGGTGATTTAATATTCAGACAGAGCGACACCCTGTCTCGCATTTATGATACGTTATCTGAGTGCGGCATACCGACAGGGTTTGATAGATACATCAATTTGGTTCTTGATTACTAATAATCTCCGCACACCAAATAGATAATTATTTTAATTGCCCCACACACAAAAAAACACTAGAGATAGTTTTCAGATATATCTCATTGAAAAACCAACTCTTCCATGCTTGCGAAGGAGGTCTCTATCAGAGATCCATGCCGGCCTCAAAAAAATTCGCTTCTTGTATACTAATTCCTGAGTTAATTACAATGTTCGCCATCAGGAGTACCCTTGGTCAGTATTAAAGTGGTTGGGCCGGTTTGGTTGCGGCTGTTCATTGGTACCGACTGCGTTCTCAGAATAGTCGGACCGGACAAAATAGACACTATTTGATTTAGGTTTTCGGGAGCCAAATGATGTGACAATGAATCTACCCGAATTTCGTAGACGTTTCTAACTCCTAAATTTTTGCCTTTGGCTCAAGCGCCTGGAAGCCGAGCGCTTCAAAACATCGCCTGATATACGCGACGAGGCGATTGTACTGACGGTTCAGGAACTGAACTGGATGCTCGACGGCTTTGATCTGTGGCGCAACCGTCCTCATCAAGTTCTGACTCCAAGATTCGTCGCCTGACGGGTATAATCCGGGCATGATTTCGATGTCCGATGATCTTCCTGATGACCCTGTTCTACTCAGGCAAATACTGCTTGCGGAACGCCGTGCTCAACACAGTCAGATCCTCGACCTGAAATAGCAAATCAAGTTGCTGCGCGACCGTTTGTTCGGTCGTAAATCCGAGCAAACCGTCGACCCTCAAATCCCGCAGCTTGCACCGTTTAACGAGGCCGAGCGTGTCGCTGTACTCGTCGCTGATAATGCTGACGAAGACCCTGAAGACATCGTCGCACCCGTCAAACGCCGAGGCAACGCAAGCCGCTTTGCGCCGACTTGCCGACGCGGGACTGCCCCACCTCCACATCGGCACAACCCCTGCCCAGGTAATGTTTTTCGAGGAATCGGACTGGGTCAGTGACATCTCGGCATATGGGTCAAATCGGCGTCAGCGTCAACAATATGCTTTACGCAAGAGTTAGGGGGAAGGCGGAGGCAAGCAGTCGCAGTGAGTCCAGTGCGAGTGTTCTCTACGTTTATCGTAGAGATCACGCTTTCAGTCGGGATATCCTCGAAGAATTAGGGGGTTGGAAGAATTGTTTTTATCTGTTTTCCTGCTTATGTGAACTACCGTTCTAGGATATAGCTGGTACCTGCTGTTCAGTTCCAGAACCGTAGCCCCCGTATATCGGGGGCTTCGTCGTTTTCAGGCGTCAGAAAGCGCTGAACCACTCCGGCTGTACTGCTGACGTGAAGCCGCTGAGCCTCTAAAGCCGCGTATCCTTCTGCATTTGCGCGTTTTCGAAACAATGCTCAACCACCCAACTCGCAGGCTTCACCTCACCCCGCTGCCCGAAAACCAATGCCCGTTGTGCCAACGGCCCGTTGCTGGCCGTGGCGCCGGCAACATGCGGGCTGTCCCAAACGCCCCACGTAATAACGGTAGACACCGAGCGCGTGGCAAGCACCACGTCGAGATACCGCTTATAAGTCGCTGCAACTGATCCATCACGATCTGCGATGGACCCAGTCAAGTGGCTGTCGTCGACGTCGAGTTCCGTGATGTGGATCGACAATCCCATATCACGCACTGCCAGAATAAAGCGAGACAGGCCCGGACCAAATGTGTCGCCTGCACGCAGGTGGGACTGAATGCCCAGGCCGTGTATCGGAATGCCCCGCTGCTTGAGACTGCGCAGCATGGCGAGCACGGCAGTGCGTCGGCTTTCGCCGTAATGGGTATCCTTTTCCAGGCCGTAATCGTTGTAGCAGAGCAGGGCGTCCGGGTCGGCCTTGTGCGCAGCCTTGAAGGCTATGTCCAGATAGCGAGGCCCGAGCATCTGATACCAGAATGAATTGCGCAGCCCGTCAGGCTGGCCGTCCTCCAGCTGGATGGCTTCGTTGACGACGTCCCATGCGCTGATGAGGCCGCGATAATGGCTGGCGACGGTACTGATGTGCGCCGTCAGCACCGCTTCCGCGTTCATCGGGGTGACGGTGTGGTGAACCCAGTCGGGTAAAGAGCGATGCCAGCAGAAGGTGTGCCCGCGCATACGCTGGTCATGCGCTTTGGCAAACGCCGCGATTGCGTCGGCGGGCGCGAAGTTGTAACGCTCTGGTTCGGGGTGGACGGTCTGCCACTTCAAGGCATTTTCCGGGACCAGGATGCTGGCCTGAAGGGCGACCAGTTGCCTATAGGCCGCGTCGTCATTCAGCTTTGTCGGATCAACTGCAAAGCCGAACCGTATGCCTTTCTCGGCTGCAGGCTGGTGCAATGCGGTAAAGGTTTGTGCCGCCAGCAGCCTGCTGCTGACGAAGGGCAGGCACGCCAGCAGTCGGACAAACGCAGTCAGAAAACTGCGTCGACTAGCCCGGCGCATCACGCACCAAAAATCCCCATCAACTCCTCACGGCCTACCATCACCGTCATCGAGCCTTGCTTCTGCTCGCCTTCAATCGTGCACAACAACCCGGCCTCCCGGCAGATCACTGCGCCCGCTGCGATGTCCCACAGGCTGGTGAATTTCTCCATGTAGCCGTCCGTCTGCCCCAAAGCGGCGAACGCCAGGCCGATGGTGGCGCAGCGATAACCAGCAAGGCCCCAGCCCTGTCGGCGCAGGCTCAGGTGCAGTTTGCCCATCTCTTCGGCATCCCAGCGGGTGTTTTCACCGACGCCAGCGATGCGCAGGTGCTCGGGTGGTTGAGGGCGGACAAAGGGGACGCCGTTGCGCAGCAAGCCATCGCCCGTGCGGGCTGCCAGGGTGTAACCCAGTGCCGGATAGGCAACGACGCCTATTTCGGGCTCGCCTGCCGACATGTACGCCACCGCGATTCCCCACAATGGGGTGCCGCGCAGGTAGTTGCCGGTGCCGTCGATGGGGTCGATAACCCAGCCGTCGGTGATGAATTCGCCGCCCATTTCTTCGCCCAGGATTGTATCGTCGGGGAAGTGTTTGCTCAGTTCTGCACGCAGCAGTTGTTCCACTTCAAAGTCGGCGCGGGAGACGAGGTCTTGCGCGCTTTTGGTGGTGATGTCGAGGGTGTGGCGGTCGTTAAAATACGCCATGGCCAGGCCAGTGGCTTTTTCTACGGCTTGCATCGCGACGCTGAGTCGGTTGTTCATTGCAGACAGCCTCCGTTCGGCAGGTTCAACAAGTCCGGGTAATCACTGAGAATCGACTGTGCGCCATGTTCCAGCAGGTAGTGCGCACGCTTCGGGCTGTTGATGGTAGCCACGGCGAATTCGACGCCGCTGCTTTTCAGGCGAACAAGGTGATGGTCATCGAGCATATCGTCAAGTACGTGGAGTATCCGGCAGTCATATTCGGCCAACAGCGCGACCGGGTCGGCAGGCGCCACCACGGAGGCGATAGCCAGTGGTACGTCGTTCCACAAGCGGCGGGCGGCCGTTAGCGAGCGCACCGAAAAGCTGGAGACGAATAACCGATCGTTGTCGGCGGGCCACAGATTTTTGAGGATCGGCATCACCACTTCCGCCGTCTCGACATCGTCGCCAATGGTCGGCTTGAGTTCGACCTGCAAACCCAGGTTCAGGCGCAACGCACAGGCCACGATCTCTTCAAAAGTCGGGACCTGAAGGCCGGCGAATTCAGGCGCGAACCAACTGCCCGCGTCCAGCATGCGGATAGCTTTCAGCTCATGCAGCACGACGGCGCCGCGCCCGTTGGTAGTGCGGTCCAGCAAGTCGTCATGAATCACGACCGGCTGGCCATCACGGGTCAGCTTCACGTCGATTTCGACCCACTCGGCGCCGCATGCGGCAGCTTTTTCCAGGGCCAGCAGAGTGTTTTCCGGCACGTAAGCCTTGGCACCGCGATGGGCAATCAGGGACGAGCGGACGAGGGGAGCAGGTTTGAGCATGGCGGGTCACTTGGTGGTGTGGGAGAAAGTCACGAGCTGGCGTTGGCCGGTCTCGATATCGAACAGTAAGGGCGTGGAGTTGATCGCGAGTCGAACCTGGGTGCCGGGTATCTGATGTTGCCGTCCGGCCAGGCTGACAACGCAGCGCGTTCCAGCCAGTTGGCAATACAGCAGCGTGTGGCTGCCCAGATTTTCCGAAGACTCCACTGTGGCAGTCACGCCTTCCTGGTCGAGCATGAAGGTCTCGGGGCGCAGGCCCATCAGCCATTTGCCGGTCCGGTTGCTGGCAATGCCGAGCTTGATGGGCAAACGCTGCCCATCGGCGAGCAGCAAAATCCTGTCGTCGAGGCAATGCACCGGCAGCAGGTTCATCGGCGGCGTGCCGATGAAGCTGGCGACGAATGTGCTGGCGGGTTGATCGTAGATCTCGGCCGGCGTGCCGATCTGCTCGACACGGCCTTTGTCGAGAATTACCACGCGCTCGGCGAGGGTCATGGCTTCGGTCTGATCATGAGTGACATACAGGATCGTCGCGCCGGTCTGCCGGTGCAGGCTGCGAATCAACAGACGCATTTCATGACGCAGCGCGCTGTCCAGATTGCACAGCGGCTCATCGAACAGCAGCACTGGCGGTTTGCGGATCAACGCCCGACCGATGGCGACGCGCTGGCGCTGGCCGCCGGAAAGCTCTCCGGGCTTGCGTTGCAGCAGGTCCTCCAGGCCCAGTGACGCTGCGCACTCGCGGATGCGTTGCTCACGCTCCTTGCGTGCAACCCGCGCCAGTTTGAGCGCGTAGCCGATATTGTCGGCCACGCTCATGTGCGGGTAGAGCGCGTAGTTCTGAAACACCATGGCGCAGCCGCGTTCCTTGGGCGGCAGGCGCGTAACGTCGCGGCCGCCCATTAGAATCTGCCCTTGGCTTGCCTCTTCCAGCCCGGCCACCATGCGCAGCAACGTGGACTTGCCACACCCGGACGGACCGAGGATGACGTTGAGTTCGCCCGCCTTGAAAACCAGATCGAGCCCGTGAAGGATGGGTTCTGCGCCATAGGTTTTGTGCAGGCCTTTGAGGACAATATCCGGCGCGCAGGTAATAGGGGTGAGCGCGTTCATTTACCGACTCCAATCAGGCCTTTGACAAACCATCGCTGCATGAGCGCAATGACGAGGATGGGCGGCAGCATGCTGACCACAGCAGCGGCCATCAGCAGGTTCCACTCGGGGACCTGGGTTGCATCGGTTGGCAGGAAGCTGGCGACGCCCAGCACCAGCGTGCGCATGTCCTCGCGATTGGTTGCGACCAGCGGCCACAGGTAGTCCTTCCAGGCGCCGATGAACACCAGCGTGCCGAGCGCTGCAAAGTTGGTCTTCGACAGTGGTAGCAGGATGTCGATGAAGAACCGCCAAGGCCCGGCACCGTCCATGCGTGCGGCCTCGACCAGTTCAGCGGGCAGCGTCTGGTAGAACTGCCGGAACAGGAAGGTGCCGGTGGCCGAAGCAATCAGCGGCAGGGCGAGGCCGGGGTAACTGTCCAGCAAATTGATGGTCGGCAGCGGCAGCCATTGAATGCCCAGCCAGTGCAACAGGCTGCGTACGGGGGCGAGCAGATCGCTGGCCACCGAATACGTGGGGATGATCCTTACTTCCAGCGGCAGCAGCAGCGCCCCCAGCACAGCGAAGAAAATCACCGAACTGTAGCGGCTGCGAAAGTACACCACGGCAAAGGCCGTCAGCGCCGAGAGCGTCAGCTTGCCGATCACCACCAGCGTGGCGACCAGCAGACTGTTGCCCAGCACGCGCAGCAGATCGAGACGCCGGGTGACCTGCTGCAGATTCTCAAGCAGTTGGTCGCCGGGTATCACCGCAAGGCCGTGGGCGAACAGTTGTGGATTGCTGACGGTCGCCGAGCAGACCGCCATGTACAGCGGGCCCAGCGCGAACAGCAGCCCCAGGATCAGCAACAGGTAAGCGCCTGCGTTGAACAGCCGGTTATGCTCGATCATGCTTTCACCCCGCGGCGCTGGAAGCGCGACAGGAGTTTGAATTGAGCGACGCTCAGCGCCACCACCGCCAGCAGCATGAGCACTGACAGGGTCGATGAGCCGGCCAGATCCAGGCCCATGAAACCGTCGGTGTAAATCTTGTAGGCCAGCACATTGGTGGTGTCGCCAGGTCCGCCTTGGGTGAGGGTGTCGACCAGCCCGAAACTGTTCGACAGGCTTTCCAGCAGGTCGATGACAAACACGAACAGCAGATAGGGCGCGATCAGGGGCAGTTGTATGTCAAGCATGCGCCGCAAGGGACCGGCTCCATCCAGTGCAGCAGCGGCGAGGTAGTCGTCGGGCACCGATTTCAGGCTGGCGACCAGCATCACGAAGTTGAACGGCACCAGGCACCAGGCATACGCCACGATCAGCAACAGCATGCTCTGTATCGGGCTGGAGTAGGGCGCCCAGGTGCCGGGTGCAATCGCGTTGAGCCAGGCGAAGATGCCCATCACCGGATTGGCCAGCACATGAAAGACGATACCGATGGTTGCGCCCGATACCGCGTAGGGCCAGATCAGCAGGTTGCGAAACACGGCGTTGCCGCGCAGTTTCAGTTCCAGGCACAGCGCGAGCACCAGCGCGATGACGATCGAAAGCACGACGCTCGATAAGCTGAACACCAGCGTCGAGCCCAGCGACGCCAGCACGCCGGGGTCTTTCAGCACACGCCAATAGTTGCTCAGGCCAACGAAGATTTCATTACCGCCGAAGGGCGGCACCAGATGAAACGACCACCAGATGGCCTGGACCGCAGGCCAATAAAAAAACAGTCCGAGTGCCAGCAGTTGCGGCAGGGCGAACAGCAGCGCCAGACGCGGCTGTGGGAAATGTGCACGCGGTTTCATGGCGTTGCCTCGTTTGACTCATTGCTGGCCTGGGCCTGGTGCATCTGCTGAAACAGACCCAACAGCTCGTTGGCGCGCAGCGTCGTCTGGCGCAGGGCCAGATCGATGCTCTGGCGACCCGCGAGCGCATTCTCCATTTCCTGTGACCAGATCAGACGCATCAGCGTGATAAAACCGCAGCGCAAAGGCGCGGAAGGCTGACCGTCGATATCGTTGAGCACTGTCAGTCCGACCGTGATCGCCGATGGCTCGCTGGCAGCAGATTGCAAACGTGCAGCGCCAGCCTGAGTGACGGGCAGGTAGCCTGTCCGTGCGCTGAACATCAACTGGTTGTCCGGTTGCAGCACGAAAGCCAGGAATTCCGAGACCAGCCGATAATCCCTCACGGAATGCCCGCGCATCACCCACAGCGAGGAACCTCCGGGGACGTTGGCGCGTCGCTGGGTACCCGCGTAAATTGGCAGTGCCGTGACCTGGATATCGGATCTGAGCGTGCTGTGCACAACATTCCACGCCCCGGTGGAGTCGATCAGCATGGCGCAGTCGTCGGTGGCAAACGCCAGTGCCTGCTGGCCGCTGCGGGTTGAGTCCTCATGGACCACCAGACCTTCGCGAGTCCATTGCGCGAGGTCTTTCATAAGGCGCAGATGGGCGCCTTTGTCGAACTGGTAGCGGTCACTGCCTGCGGAGCGAATCGCAACGTCAGTGCCTTGCGCTGCGCTGGCCTGCTCCAGCCAGATCCAGGGTGCAAACGCGCTGACGACCGGGCATTTCTGGCCGCTTTTCTTCAGGGCTCGCAAGGCATCCGCAAACGCTTCCCACGTGGCGGGTGGCGCACTGATCCCGGCAGCAGCCAACGCATTTCTGTGCGTGTAGAGCACGGCTGTGGACGCCGCAAAAGGCTGCGCCGCGAGCGTGCCGTGATCGTCGGCGTAGTAGCGCCGCAAGGCTGGCAGAAAGGTGTCGTCGGGATAGGCCCTGTGATGATCGGCCATGATCGCCTCGACAGGTCGGGTGGCACCGCCCAAGAGCATGTCAGGCGTGGCGACGTCGTAAATCTCCACCAGTGCCGGGCCTATGCCCGCCCGGTAAGCAGCAACGGTTTTCTGCAGCGTCTGCTCATAGCTGCCTTGGGAAACACAGTGCAGGCGATCACTTTCTTCACGTTGTGAATTGAAGCTTCTGCACAGATCCGCGATGGCGCTCCCGGCCGCGCCACTGTGGCTGTACCAGAACTCGGCCGGTGCAGCGAAGGAGTGTGTCGCGAGCGGCAGCAGGGCCAGCGCGGAAAGCATCTTACGGATGGAAGGCATGAGGACACTCACAAGAACTCAATGCCATTTAATACAGGTTGTGTGTAGTATTTGTGACCTGCGTGACTTTTATTAAATTTTCATGATGGAAGCGTGCAATGGATGGTGGGCGATACACTGCTTCACACGCCGACTGTTTTAATCCTCCTACGATTTGAAGATTCCATGCCTCTCGACCTCGACACGCCACTTCATTCGCATCAACCGTTGAGCCTCAATGAACGCAAGTTGCTGGACATCCTTCGTCGTCGAGGCGCGATCACCCGTGCCACGGTTTCAACCGAGATGGACCTGGCTCAGCAGTCGGTGCACCGGCTCATCGAAGAACTGATCAGCCGTGGCCTGCTGCGCAGTGGCGAGCGCGTCAAAAACGGTCGCGGCCAACCCAGCCCGCGCATCGAACTGGTCAACGAAGCGGTGTATGCCATTGGTGTATCGATCAACACCGACTCGGCAGTAGTCTGCGTCGCCGATCTGGGCTGCAATGTGCTGGAACAAGTCACCCTGCGCACGCCGCCGTTAAGCCGCAACAGCACCCTGGATTCGCTGGAAAAGACCATCGAGCGCATGCTTCAGCGCAACGGTATCGAAGCGCAACGCGTCGTCGGCATGGGCTTCGCGATTGCCGGCTTTTTTCTTGAAAACCGCCAGATCAATGCGCCTGAACCGCTGCGCGACTGGTCATTGATGGACCTGCAACCGGTGCTGGAAGAACGTTTCGGCATGCCGGTCTGGCTGGAAAACAACGCCACCACCGCAGCCATCGGCGAAAGCCTGGTGGGCGTGGGCGCCTGGGCCAGCAACTTCATCTACCTGTCGTTCAACTTCGGTTTCGGCGCGGGCGTCGTCATCAACGGCAAACCGTATTTCGGCAGCCACGGCAACGCAGGCGAGATCACCCTCTACAACGACGAAGAATCGATAAACCGCCCGGCTTTGCGTTACTTGCTCGAAGACCTGCATCAGAGCGGCATGCAGGTCGACTCGATCGAAGACCTGCGCCTGCGCTTCGACCCCGACTGGCCCGGTGTGAATACCTGGCTGACACGCGTCAAGCCCACACTGGATCGCCTGATCAACGCACTGGCCGGGTTGTTCGATCCGCAGGCCGTGGTGTTTGGCGGGCAATTGCCGCCTGAATTGGGAAAACGCCTGATCGCCGCGACGACCTTCTGGGGCACCCATCGCTACAACTCTCCACCGCCTCGGCCGCAGTTATTGCTGAGCGAGACGAATGGGGATGCGGCGGCGCTGGGGGCGGCGCTGGTGCCGTTGAAGGAGCGGTTTTTTGTTTGATTCGTTGGGCGTTGGGTGGACAGGCATTGGAGGTTTTTGGGGGGAATGTTGACTGTTGTTGGGCCAAAGCTGTTGTTTCAAGGGTTGTCGTAGTGCTGTACCTCAGTCGCAGACCGGTCGATACGTTTTTCCATGTCGGCAACAAACCCGTTCAATGGCATCAACTCCTCTCCCGCATACCCCGGGTACTGCGCCTGATACGGCGGTTCACTGGACAAATTGCGTAACTGGTCCAGGCTCTGCGCCACATAGGCAACGCTGACAAACTGCGCGCCTGTGCGGTCGTTCACCCAGCGTTCAAACACAATAGTGCCGCCTGGTGCTGCGTCATTCTCGGGGTATTCGGCAATTTTCCAGTCAAAGGCCAGCAGCGTTCGCAACTGCGCGATGTTGCTGTCGTGGCCTACGTACGCCAACCATTTGCTACCCGGCGGGCTGCCCACGAATGTCGGTTGCAGAGCCAGGAGGATTTGTCCGAGCAATTGCGAAGCACCCCGCTGGGCGATGTAAGGTACGTGATTGCTCAGCGCGTATTTGCCCGAACGCAAGGCCATCAAGCGCGATACGTCTGCGGCAGTGCGCCCTTCGCCAAACGCCACCTGGTCCAGTGGCAAGCCTTCGGCGTATTGCATGCGGAAGGTTTCGCTCATGGCCGCGCCCACACTCAACGGACCGCTGAGCTTGGTGACGCCTTCCTTCTCTTTCAGCTTCCAGGGTTGCTTGCTCAAGGCACAGGTCTTTTTCCCGCAGGTCGTCGGCACGCCCACCAATTGCTGCATGGCCAGCAGCGGCGCGGCAAAGCGCTCGCGAGCTGCGTCAACGCTGCCACCCATGGCTGCCAGCATTGCCGCCCGGGTGCGCGCCGGGTCCAGCGGTGCCAGGCCATTTTCGCCGCCGTGGAACAGCCGGTCTTCACTCTCACGCACATGGTGTATCGCTACGTTGCAGCCCGGGAACATCCCCTTTACCAACGCCGCACTGGTGGCCTGGGTGCGCGCTACCGGGCTGGACCACACGTAGGCATCCCCCGCCTGCGGGCACTGTCCCGCCTTGAACAGGCCAAGCGAATCCAGCGTGCGGCGTTGCCATTGGCCTAGCAGCACGGTGGCGACGCGGCCATGGTCGGTCAACTGACCGTCGCGGACACCAAACGCTGGCCAGGTCTTGGCCGACCAGCGTTGCAACTCGGCGGTGTTGGTAGCCGGACGGATACCGTGGCGCATCACCAGTACCACCTTGTCCAGGCGCAGGCCGGTGGTGTCCAGAGGCGCGGCCACTGATGGAAGCACCAGGCACACGCCCAGCGCCAACCCCGCATACTTCAACAAAGTCGATTTCATCATCACGGGCCTAGAAGTCATAACGGGTATTGAGGCTTAAAGTACGTGGCGAACCCGGTTGCAGGTAGTTTTCCTGGTAGTAGGTCCAGTACTTTTTGTTGGCCAGGTTGGTGACGTTGGCACCCAGAGTCAGCGCATGACCATCGCCCAGACGCAGACGATAGCCGCCCCCGGCATCGAACAGGCTGTAGGCCGGGAGGGTATGCACGTTGCCTGAATCCACCGCCATTTCGCCGATACGCTGGGCACCGGTGTGCAGGAACATCCCGGGCACCATGGGCACTCGATACGTAACCTGGGTTGCAGCCTGATAGTGCGCCGCACCGGCTGCGCGGTTTCCGTCCACACCGTCCCCCGCATCGTGGTAGGCCGAGTCCAGTGACATGACGCTACCTTCCACTGTCAGGTCCGGCGTGGCATCGACGCTGGCGTTCAGCTCCAGGCCCTGATAGCGGATGGTGCCGCTTTGCACGTAGACGTTGGCGTCGTTGGTGTACTCGGCGCCACGGTCGATGCGAAACGCTGCGGCGGTGGCACTCCAGTTACGCTGCTGGGCTTTCACGCCCACCTCGTATTGCTTGCTGAGCAGCGGGCTCAGGGTCTGGTCGGAGTTGACTGCGCTGCTGGGTGCGGTACCGCCGCTTTCCAGAGATTCGACGTAACTGGCATACAGCGTCACGTCCTTGGTCGGCTTGTACATCAAGGCAACGGTTGGGGTTGCCGGCCGGGCCTTGTATGGCGTCACAGCGGAGGTGGCGGAGCCGCGGGTTTGCTCACGATAATTTTCGTTGCGCAGGCCCGCCAGCAACGACCAGTTTTCGCCCAGGCCAATGGTATCGCTGGCGAACACTGCGCTTTCCTTGACGTTGTCGTCGCCGTAGGTACCGCCGCTGTAGTCGATGTTGTACACCGAGAAGATCGTCGGGTTGTACAGGTTGCCTTTACCCACGGTGGTCTTCGGGGTGACCACGGATTTGTCCGAGTTCAGTTGGGAATAGCTGGCGCCCAGTACCACGTCGTGAGTGAACCATCCCGTGGTGAATTTGCCTTCCAGGGTGCCCATGGTGTCGTTGTAGTCGTAGGCGTGGTACTCGGACGTAACCTTGTCGGTGTACGCGCCGGCGTCGCTGGAAATCTGGTATTGGTCTTTCACATAACGGCGTGTCGAATCGGAGTAGCGGTAGGCCAGTTTACCGGTCCAGTCGGGAGAAAACTTGTAGGTAGCGCTCACGGTCGACAGGCTGTAGTCGACATCGGTGTAGGAGCCATTGCTGTACAGGCGCTTGCTACCGTCAATAGGGCTGGGCAAGGCGTTCTTGGTGTTGACGATGATGTCGGTGCCACCGCTGGTATTGCGCTTCTGGTACAGAGTGTCGAAGTCAACGCTCAAGTCATCACTGAGCTGCGCGTTCAGGGCCAGGCCGACTGCCGTGCGGTTGACCTTGGCGTCACCCGAAGCGGCATCGCCTTCCTCGTGCACCACGTTGACCCGGTAGCCGAAACGCGGGTCATCCAGACGCCCTCCGGCATCCAGATGTTCCTTATAGACATTGTCGGACTGGTAGCCGGCATCAACGCTGAGGGTGGTCTTGTCGGTAGGCCGCTTGGTCACGTAGTTGACGATGCCGCCCGGGCTGCCGAAGCCATACATGAAGCCCGACAGGCCTTTAAGCACATCGACCCGCTCGAACATCTCAAGAGGCATTTCCACACCGCGGTTGATGTTGGCCATGCCGTCGACTTTGTAGCCGTTCAGGTCATCCAGGGGCAGGCCGCGAACGGCCAGTGTGGCGGGGTGGGTGCCATAGCTCGAACTGATGGAGGTGACGGAGGCGTCGTACTTGACGGCCTCAGACAGGATGCCCGCCTGACGGGCCTGGATTTCGTCGCTGCCTACGCTCTTGAACGAAAACGGTGTGTCGATCACCGCATGGCTGCCCAAGGCGCCGCTGTTGGTCTGCTGGTGCAGCGCCGGCTTGCGCTTGGTGGCCTTTACAGTGACTTGAGGCAGCGTGGCCAATGTACTGTCGTCGATGGCCGGTGGTACATCGGCAGCAAATGATGGCAAGGCCAGGGAAAACGCTGCGAAACCGAGACCTGCACGCACATACAACGAGGATTTGCGAAACATGACAGCACCTTCGAAAACGGCCGTTCACGGCCTGGTTGATTTCTGTCGCGCGCACTTCGCCGTGGCCGGCTGTAACAGCCGACCGAGGAGGGGGGATGAAGGCGGCGCGGTTGTTAAGGCGTAACGGCCTTGGTCACGAAGCCGATCTTGTCCAGACCACCGGACTGCGCTGCGGTCATTACCTGCACCACCTTTTCATACGGGGTGTTGCGTTCGGCGCGCAGGTGCAACTCCGGTACCGGCTGACGCGCGGCGGCCTCGGCGATAAGTCCCGGCAAGTCGCTGTCGCTGATGTCGCGGTCGTCCCAATGCAGGTGGCCTTCGTTGTCCAGCGCCAGATCCACGGAGGGCGGCGGTTTGTTGTCCTGCTGCGCGGCGGCCTTGGGCAGGTCAATCTTCACCGAGTGCTGGATGGCCGGCACGGTGATGATGAAGATCACCAACAGCACCAGCATCACATCCACCAGTGGCGTGGTGTTGATCTCGGGGTTAAAGCCGTCCTCTTCCTGTTCATCCCCGCCCAGCAATCCACTGGCCATCAGACGATCTCCGCTTGGGCGTTGAACGTGCTGCGCGCAGGCAGCCCGCCGCGCGGGGTCGCACGGGCGCCGATCACCAGCAGGTCGTGCAGTTCGAAGGCAAACTTGCCCAGTTCAGCGAGGGTCTGCTTGTTACTGCGCACCAGCAGGTTGTAGCCCAGGGTGGCCGGAATGGCCACGGCCAGTCCCAGAGCGGTCATGATCAGCGTTTCGCCGACTGGGCCTGCAACCTTGTCGATGCTCGCGTCGCCGGTCAGGCCGATCTTCATCAAGGCGTGATAGATGCCCCACACGGTGCCGAGCAAACCGACAAAGGGGGCGCTGGAGCCCACGGTGGCCAAAATCGCCATGCCGCCTTGCAACTGTCCGCCCACGGTCAGCGTGGCTTGGCGCAAGGCGCGGTTAAGCCATTCGCTGAAGGCCGGCGGGTGCATGTCGCCATCCAGCGCATCACGGTGCTGGCGTGCGGCGCTGACGCCGGCCTGAGTGAGTTCGGCGTAGGCACTGTGATGACCCAATTGTTGCACGCCATCCTTGAGCGTCGGTGCGCTCCAGAACGCCTCCAGCAACTTCGGTGAACGCAGGCGATGCAGTGCCAGGCGCACCAGCTTGTCGACCATCACGTACCAGGACGCAATCGACATCACCAACAGCGTCAAGGCCACGCCACGGGTGACAACGTCGGCCTGTTGCCACAAAACATTCAAACCCAGTGTTCCGGTGTCCATGTGTATTTCCTTTCTTTGAGGTGAGCGCTGCCCTGACCGGGAGGCCCGTCGATAAAAGATGGTGGGTTACGCCTGCGTGATTGCTAACTGTCGAGCTGGAATCGCAGCGGCACGATCACATACACCGACACCGCATGCCCTTCCTCCAAATGAGGCTTGAACAGTGCGCCGCGCACAGCCGTCCTGCCCGCCTCGTCGAGGTTGCCAAAGCCCGAGGAGCGTACGATGTCCACCGCGCCGGGCTTGCCGTGCTCGTCCACCAGCACCCGCAGGATCACGGTGCCCTCGTGGCCCTCTTCACGTGCACTGTCGGGATATTCGGGTTGTGGTTCATGCACGTATTCGACGCCCCGGGTGAGGGTCTTGGGCTGAGGCGGTGGTACGGGAATTTGCGTGACTACCGGTGCTGCGGCCGAAGTGCTGATGGTCGCGGGGGCAGACGTTGTGGCGGCCACGACGGGGTGTTGCATCACCTGCGGTTTGGCCGCGGGCTTGGGCCGGGCCACCGGCTTAACGGCCACAGGCGCTGGCGCTGGTGCGACAGGGGCAACGGTAGGCGGTGGCGTGGGCGCGGCACTTGCAGCTGGCGCCGGAGTCGGTTCATTGATGACCGAGGCGTAAATAGTACGAATCACCTGTGGTGCAAGCGCAGGGGGCGATGACCTGGTCACCATGCTCAATACCAAAACATGCACCGCCACGACCAGCGTTACCGCGCATCCCCGGCGCAGCAATCGCGAGGCGCTGCCGGCAGGCAATGGCTGAAGGTGCAGCAGGGGTGTCAGCGTTGCATCCACGATTGATTTCCTCCAGGCCGGTAGGCCGGGTACATCGGGCGCATTCCCTGCGAAAGTTGGGTCCGAGGCCGGTAGAGGAACCTCGTAACAGGTGTCGGAGGAATATAGGAGTGACGAGTGACAGATGCGTGACAGAGAAAAATTATCAAGTAAGCAGTTTGTGACAATTGCATGGGCGCCAACAGGCGTGGCCTTACAAGCGGTCATTACGGGATTCAGAAGCGGTTATCCGGCGAACCATAAGGCCTACGGCTAAAGGACTTTGATGCCGTCAGCCCCCTGTCGCAAGAGTTGCATCAGTTGCCCAGCAACGATGGCTTCAACGGCACCGTCAGTAGCGTCCACCTCAAAAGCAGCGCAGCAAGCCGATGCGCCGCCATCGCCGATGCGATAAACAGCCATGACGCTGCCTGGCCCGCAGCCTGTGTGCCCAGCTAGAGAATGCCCACCGTCAATCGAACCTTGCATCAAGCCGAGGCCATAGCCCGGCGTGATCCATGGGCGCCCTGGAATCGGGCCGCCTAGTGTTCGTGCTGTCTGCATTTCCTGAAGCAAGCCTGCGCAGAGGAGCTCTGCACTGAGAAGTCGGTCCAGAAATAGCGCTGCTTGCGAAATCGGCCCGATCAACAAGCCGTGGTAAACCCAGGCGGGGTCATAATTCGAGGTACTTCCCAGATGGGTCGCTTGTAAGTCTGCTCGCGTTTTAGCAAAGCGAACGTTCGAGATGCCCAGAGGGGCAAGCGCACGTTGAATCACTGCATCATCAAGCGTCATATCGGTCAGCCGTTCAATTAGCCTGCCGATGAATAAGTAACCGACGTTCGAGTAACGCCATCCGGTTCCGGGGCTGTATCGAAGTCGAGTACCGTCAAGACATCGCATCATTTCATCTGCCGGCCAGGCGGGCTCACCTTTAGCAACGGCGGTGTGATACTCCGCAAGCTCTCCGTAGTCAGCCAGTCCTGCTTCATGCCGCAGTAGCTGGCGCAAAGTGAAAGGCTGATCAGGAATGGGGTCGTCCAACCCGATCAGTCCATCCTGTACCAACGAGAGGGCTGTCGCAGCCAGGACCGTTTTCGTAAAGCTCCACCAGGGGGCCATCAGCTCCAATCGGTCTGGCGTTTGTGGCTGACCATTTGACACGAGTGAAATGAGCATTGGCTTCCCTGGAATGTTGAGCGGATCTACAGCCCGACAAGATATCTCAATTGCTCTGCTGCGCCGGGATCAAGTCAGCCGTTTGTGCTGTGCTGAAAGACTGTTTTTGACATAAAGCGGTCTGTGGCGGCGGCAGGCAGGTGTGTAGGCTGGCCATTAACATTTATTCATGCGGTCGGTGCTTAAGATTCAAGCGCCTCGGCCGATTATATTAGATGGCTGAGCTTAAGTTGGCGCTCGTCACCGTTGGCTAAGAAGTTATTATACCTGTGGAGTAGACAAGTGAAGTTACGCCTGAGCTGCAAAGCTATCATGATCGCCCTGTCTTTGGTCGTGTCGAATGTGGCGGCTTCTGAAGAGCTTAAGGTGTACAATTTTTCGCCTGTCAATCAGTACAATCTTAATCTTTCGGCCAGTTTTTGGAATCCAATTATTAAGTATGTGTCTGAAAAAAGCGGCGTGAATCTCACGCTGAAGTTAGGGCGAACCTCCTCTGATACAACCAGTTATGTGCTCGCGCAAGAAGTTGATTTCGCGTTCACCAACCATCTTTTTAGCCCCGAGCGCGACAAAATGGGCTGGAAGGTGTTTGGTCGCCGTGACGCGCCTGCCCTCGAAGGACAAATCGTGGTGCCTGCCGACTCGCCGATTCATAGCCTTTCGGAACTAGAAGGCAAAGAAGTGGTTTATCCAGGGCCCGAAGCGTTCATTGCTTATAAAGTGACAAGTTCGGAATTGGTCAAGAAAAAGATCAATACGGCTACTGTGTTCGCAGGAAACATGGACGGTGCTTTCAGCCAACTCCTTAGCGGCAAGGCCCAAGCGATGGGGGCCAACTCCCAGCTTGTAAGCGGCTACACGGAGAGAGAAGGGAAGTCGTTCCGCGTCCTGTGGAGTTCGGCCTCGTTCAACGATTTAGCCCTCATGGCATCCCCTCGGGTTTCTAAAAAAGAACGTGATGCGGTCGCCAACGCATTTTTTAATATGCAAAACGATCCCGACGGTAGCAGGGTTCTTCGTGAGGCGACCGAGCTGGTGCATGCACCGACACCGATTACCTTCATTCCTGCGACGGAAGCGGATTACGCGTCCTATCGTGATTTTTATAATAGTTTGCCAGCAAACCTCAAGTAAATAATTTCAACTTTAGCTGGAGAGGCTGTTAATGAATTTCTTTAAAAGCCTGCTGCCCAAATCACTGACATCGCGAATACTGGTGATGTTATGCATTCTGATACTGACTTTTTTGACGACGGGCCTGGGCCTGTTTTATAAAAACCAGCTGCTTCAGCATATTGAAGAGATACAAGACACCGCTAATATGCTGATCGAGGTAGCCGCGCAAGCGGTCGAGGAGAGTGTCGTCATCGGCGATTACGACACCATCAAAAGAACCCTCGAAAAAACCCTGGCTCGCTCGCCGTTCAAGTCGGCCATGTTTATTGACCTGTCGGGTGGCGTCATTCGCCTTGAGGCCGCCAGTGCGCCGCTTGGAAGAGCGCCTGCATGGATAGAGTCTGAAGTCGCTGCGCGATTATTCGATGTCAATCGTCCGATCACTGTTGGCGGGAAAGATTATGGTGTGATGCGTCTGTCTTTCAATGCCGAGAGAATTGCTGCCGAACTCTACAGTCTTGTGATTCAGGCGACACTCTTCGCTGGGTTCTTTTTGCTGATCAGTTTGACGTTGATGGGATTCATGATCAAGCGTTCGCTTGCCCACCTGGGCAAGCTTCACTCTTATGAGGCAGAAATCGCTTCAGGCGCAGTGGCAGCAGAAGCGATGTTGGTCGCTGATGCTCCCATGGAAATACAGGAGGCTATAAAAGCGGTAAACCGTACTGCCGCGAGTATGCGCAATCACTTTGGCCTGCGTATCGAATCGTTGATGAATACCTTGGTGCAGCATAAAAATGCCCTGGATGAGGTGTCGATCGTTTGCGAAGTGTCGGCCTCCGGACGTATCACCTACGTTAACGAACGATTCGTCACAAGCTCACAGCATTCGCGAGCCGAGCTTTTAGAGTTGACGATCGATGAAGTCTGGACCGGCATGTCTTCAGCCAATGAGCCGTGGCAATGGGCACCGGAAAATGAGGTGTGGAACGGTGAAGTCAGGCTCTCAGGTCGTTCCGGCAAGGTTGCATGGCATCGACGCACCGTCATACCTATTCTCGATGACCTGGGCGGCGTTGAAAAATATATCTGCATCGATATCGATATCACAGATCGAAAAGAGTTTGAGGTGGCGATTCTGGATAACGCCAGAAGGCAGAACCTTATCGCCTTGTTTGGCCAGCAGGCATTGACCGAGGAAAACGTCAGTGCTCTGGGTGAGCTGGCGGCACTGACTGCGGCGCAAGGATTGAACCTGAGCAAGGCCGCTTTACGGGTCGTTGATCGAGTGAACCATGAGGTCATCGTCACCGCGGAGGTTGGCTTCGCCGGCGTTGAAATCCGCAGTGGTTATCATAATGATTTTTTGAACAGTACTGCTTCTTCTGCCGGGTTTGTCATTAATTCTGATTCGCCTGATAGCCGTTACACGCTGCTTCCTTGTGAGACAGCAGAGGCGTGCAGTATTAGAAGTGGCCTGGAGGTTGATATCTCTTGCAGAGAAGTCTTCAAAGGCGTTCTTGGGGTGTATGCCAGCAGGGATTACCGCTTTACGCGTGAAGATGTCAGCTACCTTCAAACACTTGCCAACCTCTTGGCAGCCGCGCTTGAAAGGTATGACGCAAAGAACAAGCTAACCTACCTGGCCGAAAATGATTCGCTCACCCGTCTGCCTAATCGCTGGTTTCTCAGCAATTATCTGCGCGAGATAATCAGTCGGACCACGTCAGCGCCAGATGCAGTAAGCGTCATATTCATAGATTTGGACCGGTTCAAAGCCGTGAATGACACCATGGGGCATTCAGTAGGCGATCAATTGCTTATCCAGGCGGGTCGACGCTTGAGAGACTGCATTGATGAGAACAGTGTGGTTGCGCGGCTGGGAGGCGATGAGTTTTCGATCGTCGTCACCCACAAGGTCTATTCCGAGAGCCTCATCAAATCGCTGGCGACCCAGGTTGTTGATGCGTTGGGTAAACCGTTCAACCTGGGCGGCCAGGATATATTCGTTTCAGCGAGTGTGGGCATCGCTAATTATCCGTTTGACGGGCGTGACACTGGCGTTATCTTGAAGAATGCAGACACCGCCATGTACCACGCGAAGAAAAGTGGCCGCAATAATTTCAAGTTTTACGACGCCAGGATGAACGAAAGTTTAACCAGGCGCTTGCAAACTGAAACGCTACTGCGGGGTGCACTTGAGCGCGATGAGTTTATTCTGCACTTTCAGCCCAAGGTCAGCCTCGTCGATGGCAGGATAAGTGGTCTGGAGGCTTTATTGCGCTGGAATCACCCGGAGCAAGGTATGATTTCTCCGGCCGATTTTATCCCTATTCTGGAGGACACGGGCCTGATAATTCCTGTCGGCGTGTGGGTTATCCGCAAAGTCTGTGAAACCCTAAAGAGCTGGGAAAAGAATAATATAAGGCTGGTGCCGATCGCCATCAATCTGTCCGTCAGGCAGCTTCAGGTGAAAGGCCTAGCCGAGACCGTCAAGCATATCGTTGAAGCATACGGTATCAACCCCGCTCTTTTAGAGTTCGAACTGACCGAGTCGATGCTGATGATCGATCCCGAGTCGGCAGTTGAAATACTCCGAGATATAAAGTCGTATGGTATAAGCCTTTCGGTCGATGATTTCGGAACGGGCTATTCCAGTTTAGCCTACTTGAAGCGATTCCCTCTTGATGCCCTCAAAATCGACAGGGCGTTTATCAAAGATATCACCAGCAATCATGAGGACGCCGCGATCACCCGGGCGGTAATCGTATTGGCGCACGAATTGGGTCTTAACGTCATCGCAGAAGGCGTCGAAACAGTCGATCAGTTAGAGCTGCTCGTGACGTATGGCTGCGATCAAATGCAGGGTTATCTTTTTAGTAAGCCTGTCATCAGTGAAGAGTGCGCTGCGATGATTAAATCGTCACGCAGTCTGGATATAAGCTTTTCTGAAAGTGGTGTGGCATAACATCGTATTGATCGCGTCTGCGAGAGCGGTCATGGCAGGCCGCTTTACGCAGCGGCTGCTTTTGGCCGAAAGCACGTATTGGCAGGTAGCTGCATTTGATAAACGATACGCATCAGACGAAACATTTCCGACCCACTGCTACCTGAGTCGAAACGAAGCAGTCTTCACAAAAAATCACCCACTCGTTCATGGTATGCACAGCCAGCTATAATTTTTTCCTCGAAAAGCGTGTAAATTATAATTTTCTCGTGACTCGTATAGGAAATTCTCCATGCAGCAACCCATTGAGCGAGCCGGGTATAGCTGGCTGATCAATGCACTGGATCTTCGCTGCGTGGCGCTTGATCATGAGTGTGTCATTGGCTCGCGGCCTGCGCTCTCACTGCCCGCTGGTGGCGTGAAGATAGAGGTCTTCACCAAGGGCTATGCCAGAGAGCATCGCCCCGTTGACCAGATGCTTTTTGCGCTCTCATACGAAGGGGTGAATATAGGCGTTCTGGAGCGCGCCTTTCAGAATCCGGCTGTTCGTAATGACCTGACTGCTGCAATCGTCGAGAAACCAGCCAGCGGCTATCTGCGCCGACTCTGGTACATCTGTGAGCACATTGCAGGCCACCAGTTGCCTTTGCCCGACGCGGCTCAAAACATACCCTATGAGCACCTGCTCCCACCGGATAAATATTTCACCGGCCCAGAGCAAATGTCGCGCAGACACCGGGTGCGGATGAATCTGTTGGGGACACCGAAGCTTTCGGCTCTTGTTACACGCCAGAGTTGGGCAGACGACAATCTTCTGAATGCACAAATAGTCGAGCGTATGCATGACCAGATGGTCGACTTCTCAGTCAGCGAGATTGCTAGAGCGGCGCAGTACCTGCTGACGACCGAGACCCGCAGTTCATACGAGATTGAGCACGAACGCCCGGCGCCTGATCGAATCCTGCGCTTTGTACGAGTGCTGGAACAGGCAGGCCAGCGCTCGCTGGATGAGGAGTTCCTGTTCGACGTCCATCGAAAAGCCCTCGCTACGGGGCGTCCTGACCCTTCCATTGGTGCTTACAGGTATATGCAGAACTGGCTTGGCCGCGGGGATCTGATCCACCTCATCCCGCCAGCGCCGGAGAACGTTCCTGAGATGATGGAGGAGTGGTTCCTGATGCGTGAGCGCGTTATGCGCAGTAACGCGCCAGCGCTGGTTAAATTGAATGCGATTGCGCACAGCTTTATCTATATCCACCCTTTCATGGACGGCAACGGCCGTTTGTCCCGCTTCATCATGCAGGACATCCTGGCTAATGAAGGTGTCAAGCTGCAGGGCATTATCATGCCAATATCTGCTGGCCTTCTGGTCAATATCGAGACTTATATCGGCGCGCTTGATGCCCTGTCACGGCGGATACTCGGTGCTACGCAGTACCACAGGACGGACCTGGCCAGCGACCCTGAACTGGATGAGGCGCACGATCATCTGTTCGCTCATCTGGATTTCACTGATCTGCAGGGCGAGGTCAACAAGAGTGCTGCGCGGGTTCTGGACGGGCTCATGCGTGACGAAGTTAACCATCTCGTTCGCCGTGACAGATTCAAAGAGCAAATGAATCGCGAACTTGATCTGTCCAACCGAGATCTTGAGCTTCTTATCGCGGTGATCTACGAGAACAGCGGACATGTCTCCAAGCGCAAGCGGACAGGGTTGTTCCAGCACCTGACGGATGAAGATATTGCTCTGGCGGAGAGTATTTACGCCGATCTACATGCGCCTCAAGCGACGGGGTCTAAGTGACCCAGGCACCTTGTGGGTCAGAGTGGTCCGTGGCGAGCTTCGACGCTTCAGCCAGCGCTGCGTTAAAATTGGCCTCTGCCGTTGCGGGATCCGCGAGCGTTGCTTCCGATAGCATCGCGTCGATGGCCGGGATGCCCACCATCCGTGCCCAGGTTCTGAGGTACGCGACCTGATGGTCGTAGGCTTCGGTGGGGAAGTCTTCCCCAAGCGCTACCCCACGTGAGGCGAACACCACCACTTTCTTACCTTTGAGCAGACCACGCATGCCTTGGGCATCGAACTCAAACAGCACACCGCGCTGCGATACGGCGTCAATCAAGTGCTTAAGGCGGTAGGGAATACCGAAATTCCACATTGGCACACTGAAGAGGATGACGTCGGCTCGGTGGAAACGCTCGCCCAATGCATGGATCTGCTTCCACACTGCCTGTTGCTCAGCGCTCATTTGCACACCTTGAAGGTCTGCGTACTTGGCGTTCAAGGCAGGACCGTCGAAGGGCAAAAGATCGGTCGTCCACACGTCCAGAGCGTCCACAGTGGATTCCGGATGAAGCGAGGTAAAAGTCTCAAGGTAGCGCGAGGCCAGTTTCAGGGAAACGGAGCGCTCGGCGCGGGGAGAGCTGGCGATATGAAGAATATGCATGGAATCATTCCTGTTGGGTGCACCCGCAGAAGCTATCCAATTTAGTCTATGAGTTGACGCCGATGTTCCTTCTGGCTTATCGGCTTGAGAGCTAAGTCTACATCCTCAGCGCTATTGCCTCTGCCACAAGACACTCCAGCGCAAACTGCTCGGTATAGGTCATCTGAATCGGCGTGGTCTCGCCCTTGACGGTCCGCTCCCCATCGAGGATGTAGCGAATGCGTTTGTCGGTCACCCCGATGCGCTTGGCGATCCACGAAGGGGTTTGGCCGATGCGCGAGATCAGTTTGTCGGCATATTCGGTGGAGGGGTTATACAGTTCTGCGTTGGGTGTCATGGGGTGTCCAGATAGAGGTCAGGCGCTATAGATGCGGGGGAGTATGCAGCACCGTGCGCTGTTCGTCGCCGTGGGGCTGGCCACCGACACGTATTATGCAGCGACTGGCAGATTGCCTTCGCGAGCAAGCGCGCTCCCGCAGGATCCTGTCTCCAAGAGCAAACCGCCCAGCGTCATTCAATGCAAGTGGCGGGTGGGGCGATCCTTCGCCCGTCCTCAGTCAGCAACGATCAGAGTTTCACGCCGAGTGTTACGAACGCGCTGCGCGGTGTGCCCACTTGAAGAATCTGCAAGTTGCCCGCCGGGTCGGTGGCTGCGCTGGCGTCGGTGTTGAGGGTGGAGATGTAGCGTTTGTCGAACAGGTTGACCATGTTCAGCGACAGCGTGGTGTCCTTGAGGGCGCCGAGTTTGCCGAAGTCATAGCCGAGGTTGGCGTTTGCCAGCCAGTAGCCGCTGACACTGGAGTCATTGGTGTAGGTGTAATAGCGCTTGCTGATGTAGCTGCCTTGCAAGCCGGCGTTCCAGTGTTCCCAATTCCAGTCCAGGTTGCTTGAATACATCAGTTTCGGTGTATCGACGACGGTCTTGCCTTTTACATGAACGGTGTTGCCGCCGCTGGCGTAGTCATCGTCGTAAGTGCTGTGGTTATAGGACATGGAGTTGGACCAGCGCCAGTTCTCATTGGGCGTCAGGCCGAACGACAGCTCCAGGCCTCGACTGGTGACCGAGCCGACGTTGGCGACGCCGTTCTGGCAGATGACGATGCCGGTGCAGTTGGTGATGGCGACCAGGCGGTTATCGAATTTGGTGTTGTAGATCGCCGCCGAGGCCGAATACAGCTTGGTGCTGCGGCGCACACCCAGCTCCACGGTTTTCGAGGTTTCCGGCTTCAGGTCCTTGAAGCCGTTCTGCGCATCGACGGCGCTCTGCGTCGTGAAGAACGGGCTGTAACCGCCACTCGGGAACGCTGCCATGTTTTCCGAGTAAGAGGTGAAGACTTCGTCGTCCTCGTCGAGTTTGTAGGTTGCGCCTACTTGCGGCAGAAACCTGTCCCGCGCTTGCAGCGAACCACTGGCGTAACCGCCGCCTTTGCCCTCGGCTGTCGAGGTTGTCACGGTATTTTTCGCGCCGAACTCAAGTTTGAGGCGGTCATCGAGCAGGGTGTAGGTGTCGCGCAGGTAGAACTGCCGGGTCAGGTCGTTGTAACTCTGATCCAGAACGGTGGCCGCCAGGGGCAGGCCATCGGTTTTGACGATGTGGTTCTGCGGCGTCGCATTGGTGGTATCGAACAGGTAACGCGAGATGTCGTTCTTGTTGGACTGAATCCAGAACCCGCCCTGAATTTCATGCTGGCCGAGGTAGTAGGTCAGTGAACTCTGGAAACCGGTTCGATCGATGCCGTATTTTGTGCTGCGAATCGAATTGCTCGGCACTGTCGTCGAGCCGCTGGTGTAGACGAACGGGTAATACGAATTGCCCCGGCCCGAGTCATGGTGGTGATAGGCGGTCGCGTCCAGGACCAGATCATCGGTCAGTGAGAAGTTGCCGTTGAGGATGTCCAGTTCGTCGTCGCGCAGGCTGCTGGCGTTGTAGGTCGCATCGTTCGCGCTGGTGACCCCGCCGCTATAAATGCCGTTGGCCGCATTGACCGCGCGGGTCCAGTCCGGCGTGTAGTAGCTCCAGTTGTAGCCCAGACGCTGGATGATGCTTTTGGACATGTTCGGCAGGTTGGCTTCGTCATGAGACGAGGTGCTGTGGAAGAAGCTCACCCGATTGTCGCCGAAGTTGTAGTTGACCTTGGCGTTCACCGCGTCGGACTTTTGCGGGTTGTTGTGGCCTTTCCAGGCGTCGGCGTCGTACTTTTCGCCCGACACGTACGCTGACAGGCCGTTGTATTCGCCGGTATCGACCCGCATGAAAGTGCGTGAGGTGTCGTAGCTGCCCAGGGTTTGCGACAGACGCGCGCCGAACTCTTTATCGGGGTTGGAGCTGGTGAACTGGATGGTGCCGCCCAGATCACTGTTCGATGCCGTGCCCAGTGAGCCGATGCCGGGTGCCACTTCGCTGGAGGCGATGTTTTCCGCGATGATCGCGCGGGTGATGCTTAGCCCGTTGAAGTTGCCGAAGCTCATGTTGCCGAGGGTGACGCCGTCCAGCGTGTAGCCCAGGTGGTGCATATCGAAGCCGCGCAGGCTGATGCGCTGGCTGCCTTCCTCGCGACCCAGCGGGTCGCCGGACTGGAAGTTGACCCCCGGCAGGCGTTGCAGAACCTTCATCGGGCTGGTGCCTGCCGAGTAAGCCTTCACATCCTTTTGCGTCACGCGCTGCACCTGGCGAGTCTCGCCCTCACCAATCACCGACACCGTGCCCAGCGTCATGGCGGCGCTGTTGTCGCTGGCGGGCGCCGTTGCCGAGGTGGGCACATCGTCATCGGCCTGAATGAACGGGCTGATCAGGCACAAAGAGTTCAATGAAATCAGCAGCGCGAGGCGCGTTACCGGGAATCGAGGGGCACGCGATATCGATCGATTGTTCATGGAAAGGTTTTCCTGGGGCGTCAGGGTGCCGCGCTTGCGGCGGGTCATGTGGTTAACGACAGGTTTTTGTTTCAGGGGCTTTCGGTAATCACCGAGAGGCGACTGATGCCGGCTTTCTGCACATCGGCCAGTACCTGCGCCACGCGGCCGTAACCCGTCGCCTGATCGGCGCGCAGGCTGACGGCGACGTCCGGGTCTTTGCTGTGCAGGGTTTGTAGAGCCTCCGGGAGTTGCTCCAGCGCTACAGCCTGGCTGTCGATGAATACGCTGCCGCTGGCGTCGACACTCACCACCACCGGGTCGGCCTGATCCAGTGAGGTGGTGGCGACGGTCTGCGGCAGGTCCAGCGGTATGGCGTTATTGAGCAGCGGTGCGGTGACGATGAAGGTCACCAGCAGTACCAGCATCACATCCACCAACGGCGTGATGTTGATGTCGCTGATTGCATCGTCATCATTGGACGTGGAGAAGGACATGTCAGCTCACTCCTTTCAGGCTCGGGGCCGTCTTGTCGCGGTGGTCGGGTTGCAGCCGGAAGGCGTTGCGTTGCGAGAGGTTGAGGAAATCCACGGCGAACTCTTCAAGGTCCGCGATCACCAGCTTCAGACGCCGCCCGAAAAAGTTGTAAGCCAGCACCGCTGGCACCGCGACGGCAATGCCGACGCCGGTCGCCACCAGCGCTTCGCCAATCGGCCCGGCTACTACTGCAATGCTTGCCGACTTGGCTTGGCTGATCGCGCTGAGTGCATGAATGATCCCGAACACCGTCCCGAACAGGCCGATGAAGGGCGCGGTGCTGCCGATCGATGCCAGCAGGATCATGCCGCTCTCCAGGCGACGACGTTCCTTGTGGATCTGTTGACGCAGGCTGCGCTCGAGCAAGTCCTGGCGGTTCCAGCTGTGGCCCAGGTCCGGCGAGTCGTGGGGCGCGGCGAGGGCCTGCGCGCCGGCATCGGTCAGGCGTGCCAGGCTGCCCTCACTGTTGGGCAGGTGCAGCGCATTTTTCAGGTCGCGGGCGGCCCAGAATTGCGTGGCGTAGCGTCGGTTCTGCTGGGCCAGTCGCCAGTGCTGGAAGGTCTTTCCGAGCAACAGCGCCCAGGTCACCAGCGAGAAAATCACCAGCAGGGCCATTGAGGATTGGGTAATGAGTACGGAGTAAGCAGTGTTCATGACGTGAGCCTCAGGGTGCGAGTTTGAAAGCCATGGGGACGTTGACCCAGCCTTCTACCGGGGTGTCGCCGCGTTTGGCGGGAATAAAGGTCCATTGCCGGACGGCGGCCTGCGCGGCTTCATCCAGCGCCGGGACGCCGCTGCTTTGCAGCACTTGCACCTGGTCGGTACGTCCGTTGGGCAGCACATGCACGCGCAGCATCGTCGTGCCTTCCTGATGGCGGCGCGCGGCGGCAGGCGGATAGACCGGCGGCGGATTGTTCAGGTAACCGGCCCGGCCTATCGGCGCGGTGGTGGTCTGTGGTGCCGCTGGTGCAGGTCTTGGCGCTGGCGCTGCAGCAGGTGCCGGTGTGGGCGCCGCGACGGAAGGTGCCGGCGCAACAGGTTTGGCGACAGGTTTGCTCGTTGCGGTTCTGGGCTGGGCCTTGGGCTTGGGCAACTCGGCAGGTTTGGGCTCGGGTGGCGCGGGCTTGGGAGCTGGCGCAGGCGGCTCCGGTGCTGGCTGAGGCGTTGGCTCGGGCGGCGTCGGTTGTGCAACCGGCGGCGCCACGGGCGGCGGCATCCACTGCACGGTGATCGGCATCGGCGGGGTCGGCTCGGGCGCTTGCGGGTGATCGGCCATCAGCCACGCGGCCAGCGCGGCATGCAACCCGATCGCCAGTGCAATCGCCAATGCGGCGTGCGGCCATATGCGTGGTGCGTTGTCGCCGTTCTGCTGGACCACAAGCGACGATGGGGCAACGTTGCAGTTACCCACAGGCTGATGTGGCCAGTGGCGTAGCTGACGCGGCGGTAATCGGCGGGACAGTATCAGCGTTGACATGAGTTCAGCTCACCCGTGAAAGAATACGAACCTTGGCGCGTTGGCGAAAGGCTCGTTTCAACTGGAGCTGATATTAATACTCGTTGTGTGTATTAATTATGACCGCCGCCGTGTGATCGTGATTTTCTGTGTTGAAAGTGAACCCGGCTTGCCGCGCAACTGTTCGTAAATTTCATTAGGCGAGGCATCGGCTGCAATGCTATCTGTCCAGACGTGCCACGTTCGTCATTACACGAAAACGTATCGCCGCGCAGGCTGGGCAACAGGGCGTCACCCTCTTGATCCGCGGTTCACACCTTGGACAGAAACGGGAGAACTCGATGAAATTGCTACGTTATGGTGAGAAGGGTCTGGAAAAGCCAGGCTTGCTTGATGCTGCCAACCAGATCCGGGACCTGTCTGCACACGTCAAGGATATCGCTGGCGATGTGTTGAGCCCTGCAGGGCTTGCAAGCCTGGCTGCGCTGGATCCCGAGAGCCTGCCTCTGGTTCAGGGCCAACCACGCATCGGGGCGTGTGTCGGGCAGGTCGGCAAGTTCATCTGCATAGGCTTGAACTACGCTGACCACGCCGCGGAGTCGCAGATGGAAGTACCGAAGGAACCGATCATCTTCAACAAGTGGACCAGTGCTATTTGCGGCCCCAACGATGATGTCCAGATCCCCCGTGGCTCGCTCAAGACTGACTGGGAGGTCGAGTTGGGCGTGATCATCGGCAAGGGCGGACGTTACATCGACGAAGCCGATGCCATGGAGCATGTCGCCGGGTATTGCGTGATCAACGATGTGTCCGAGCGCGAATGGCAGCTCGAGCGCGGTGGGACCTGGGACAAGGGGAAAGGCTTCGATACCTTCGGCCCGTTAGGTCCATGGCTGGTGACCCGCGACGAAGTTGCCGATCCTCACTCGCTCGACCTGTGGCTGGAAGTGGACGGCCACCGCTATCAGAATGGCAATACGCGCACGATGATTTTCAGCGTGCCGCAACTGATCGCCTACCTGAGCCGTTGCATGAGCCTGCAACCAGGCGATGTCATCTCGACGGGGACGCCACCGGGTGTGGGGCAGGGCGTGAAGCCGCAACCTGTTTTCCTGCGTGCTGGGCAACGCATACGCCTGGGGATCGCAGGGCTGGGCGAGCAGAATCAGTTGACCGTTCCGGCCGACTGACCCGCTGCCAGCAGGGAGCCGGCAATCGGCTCCCTGTCACACAAGCTATCAGCTCTGCAAAAACGTCAGCAGGTCTTTGTTGAGCGTCTCAGCATGAGTCACTGCAAACCCGTGCGGCGCGCCTGGGTACACCTTCAGTTCGGCACCCTTGATCATCGCGGCAGCCCGTTTGCCCGAGGCTTCGAACGGCACCACCTGATCGTCGTCACCATGAATCACCAGGATCGGCACATCGATTTTTGCCATGTCCGGGCGGAAGTCGGTTGCGGAGAACGCCGTCACGCAATCCAGCGTGCCCTTGAGCGAGGCGAGCAGGGCGATGTTCAGCGTTTGCGTCTGTACGCCTTCGGAGACTTTCTGGCCGTGGTTGATGCCGTAGAACGTGCTGGCGAAGTCGCTGATGAACTGAGCGCGGTCCTTGAGCAGGCCTGCCGTGATGCCATCGAATACGGACTGCTCGACGCCTTCCGGGTTGTCTCCGGTTTTGAGGAAAAACGGCGTAACCGAGCCCAGCAAGGCCAGTTTGGCCACCCGCTCGCTGCCATATTTGGCGATATAGCGCGTGACATCACCGCCGCCCATGGAGAAGCCCACCAGTGTCACGTCGCGCAGATCGAGGTGTTCGATCAGCTCGGCGATGTCGTCAGCGAAGGTGTCATAGTCATAGCCGGTCCACGGCTGGCCGGAACGACCGAAACCGCGGCGGTCGAAGGCGATGGTGCGATAGCCCCGGCTGCTCAGGTATTCCATCTGGTATTCCCACATGTCCGCATCCAGCGGCCAGCCGTGGCTCAACAGGACCGGTTTGCCCGTGCCCCAATCCTTGTAATAGATCTCGGTGCCATCTTTGGTGTTGAACGTGCTCATGCAGATTCCTCTTGATGTCAGGTTCTCGATGTCAGGTTGATCGGGCGAACGCCTTCGGCAGCTCCCGATAATTCCGGCACTGGGGGTTTTGCATAGTTCAGTCGAGAAGACTGAGCGTACTGCCCTGACGCGTTTTTTCTGAAACATTGCCTCATCGTATTTGCATGCCAAAACCGAACTTGCCGCGCATACGGGAATCAGTTCATTGGGGTCGAGGCTTGCCTTGCCCTGTCCATGGTTTGACTTGCCCATTGAAGGAGAGAACTGCGTGGCGTCTCAGCTGAAAATCTTGATCCTTTCGGGTCTGCTGTTATTCGCAGGCAGTTTCAATCTCCAGGCGGCCGATGTACCTGCATTACCGATGGGCGCCGCGGTGCCGGCAGACGACAAGGCCGCTGAAAAGGCTGACCCCAAAGCCGACCCCAAGGCCGCTGACAAACCCGCCGCGAAAGCGGATGACAAGGCGGCGGACAAGGACAAGGCCGATGCGAAACCCGCCGATGGCGCAGAGCCTGCGGCCGAGACTCCTGAGTTGCTGGTGCAGGGTGGGTTGCTCGGTGCCATCAGTACCAGCATCGATGACGTCCAGGAAAAGCTCAATCTGGATGACAACCTGTTCGAAGCCTGGCAACTGCGCGCCGATCGCGCAGCCGACGAGTTGGAAACGCTGGTCAACAAACGCACCACACGCTCCCCATGGAGTGTCGCCGGGGACTTCCTCGCCCTGTCTTTTGTCTGGATCGCATCGTTTGCGGTTCTGACCACGCTGGGTCGTTTTCTGGCCGTACGCTTGTGCCGCACACCGTTCATGCGGGTGCGCGCCCGCAGTCAGGCGCTGCTCAAATACGTATTGCCGTTTACCCTGCCAGCCATCGTCTGCCTGCCGTTGACCCTTTACGTCAGCCACTTCATGCCGTCTTCGGTAGGCCGTGCGCTGGCGCTGTGTTTCGCGTATGCAACCAGCAGCGGCATCGTTTCGACCTCGGTACTGCTCTGCGTGATCGTGATGTTCAACTTCGGGCATAAGCGTGCCGGCGTGCGCATGATCCGCCGCTACGCGCCGAGGCCCCTGTTCGTGGTCGGCTTCCTGGCGGCGCTGAGCGATGCGTTGACCAGTCCGCAGATCGCCCGTCAACTCGGCAGTAACGTCACCACCAGTGTTGCGGTGTTTACCGGGCTGTTCGCCTCGGTGGTGTTCTGCATGCTGATCATCAAGGTGCGTCGCCCGGTAGCCCACCTGATCCGTAACCGCTCATTGAGCAGTCGTCTGCAACGGCCCGCGCTGCAACAATCGTTGAAGATATTCTCCAGGCTGTGGCACCTGCCGATCCTGCTGATGATTCTGGTCTCGGCGATCAACCTGATTGGCGCTGGCGAGGACAGTCAGCAAGCGCTGCGGTGTGCGTTGTTCACCACCATTCTGCTGATTGCCACGGTGTTCCTCAGCACCGTGTTCCAGCACCTGTTCAAACCGACCGAGACCCTGGGCCGCGGCGGGCATGTGTACAAGGCGCGTCTGTTGAGCCTTGTGTACGCGGTGTTGCGTATCGCACTGGCCATCGGGTTCATCGAGATACTGGGGCGGATCTGGGGCTTCTCGATGTTCGAGTTTGCCCAGCGCAATACCCTGGGCCGAGTGATCAGTGATTCGCTGAGCAGCATCGGTCTGATCTTCGTCGTCACCTGGCTGTTGTGGGTAGTGCTTGACACCGCCATTCAGGAAGCCCTGAAACCGCCGGTCAATCATCGCAGCGGACGCCAGCCGAGCACGCGGATCAAAACCATTCTGCCGCTGCTGCGCAACGCGGTGAAAATCATTCTGGTGGTGATCTGTGCGATCACCACCATGGCCAACCTGGGCATCAACGTGGCACCACTGCTGGCGGGTGCCGGTGTGGTCGGTCTGGCCATCGGTTTCGGTTCGCAACAACTGGTGCAGGACGTGATCACCGGCCTGTTCATCATCATCGAGGACACCTTTTCGGTGGGCGACTGGGTGGTGCTCAGTACCGGGCATTCCGGGTCGGTGGAGAGCCTGACCATTCGCACCGTGCGCCTGCGTGACGGCAAGGGGTTCGTCCACTCGGTGCCGTTCGGGCAGATCAAGGCGGTCACCAACCAGTCTCGGCAATTCGCGTACGCGTTCTTCTCGGTGCAGTTCACCTATGACTCGGACATCGATGACGCGCTGGCGTTGATCCGCGAGACCGGCCAGTCGATCAGCGAAGACATCCTGCTCAAGCACAACCTGCAGGGGCCGCTGGAGGTCTTCGGCGTCGACCGCATGGACCTCAACGGCGTGGTGCTGACCGCGCAATTTCGTACCTCTTCGGGCGGTCAGTACGCGGTGGGGCGCGCGTTCAACGAGCGTCTCAAGCGCCTTGTGGATAAGAACCCGAACGTGCGTTTTGCGCAGACTTATCCACAGATGGTCATGGGGCCGGGCTTCAATAACCCGCAGGCTGGCGTCGAAGCCGAAGGGCCGCCCGCGCCCTCGGACCCTGCCATGGCGACACCTTCTGCGCCCGCGCCGGCGCCGCTCAGTCTGTCCAAGGGCAACAGCACGCCCGGCCCGGCAGCTCAGTAACTCAACCGACGCACAGGGACGCTGCAACGCTTTGTCGCGGCGTCATTAGCCCGCCAGGCTGCGCAACTGTTGGGGGTTGGCAGGCAACGTGTTATGTTTGCAGGCGTTTTTCAATTGTTCGTTTGATTACCTGATACCGAGCCTGCTGACTCTATGCGAATGCGCCTTATGCTGTTGGGCGGCGGGAATGCCCTCGGGCAGGCGCTGATTCGTCTGGGTGCAGAGGAAGACATTGGCTTCCTCGCACCACGTCCACCGCAAGACGGCTGGGATGTGGCGAGCCTCACGCAACTGCTTGATGACACCCGTCCCGATGCCCTGATCAACCTTGCTTACTACTTCGACTGGTTTCAGGCGGAGACCGTGAGTGAAGCGCGCCTGACCCATCAGGAGCGCTCTGTCGAGCGTCTTGCCGAACTGTGTCAGCACCACAACATCACGCTGGTTCAGCCGTCCAGCTATCGTGTATTCGATGGTTCCCGCGCGACGGCCTACAGCGAAAAAGACGATCCTGTACCCTTGGGCCTGCGCGGTCAGGCCCTGTGGCGTATCGAACAGAGCGTTCGCGCGACCTGCCCGCAACATGTGCTGGTGCGTTTCGGCTGGCTGCTGGATGACAGCACCGATGGCGTGCTGGGCCGCTTTCTCTCGCGTGCGAAGGAACCCGGAGAGCTGCTGCTCGCCGACGATCGCCGCGGCAACCCGACGCCGGTCGATGATGCGGCACGGGTGATCATTTCGGTCATCAAGCAACTCGACTGCGAAGCGCCGCTGTGGGGCACCTACCACTACGCCGGACACGAGGCGACCACGCCACTGGCGCTGGGGCAGGCAGTGCTCACCGAAGCGCGTCTGCTGCACGCGCTGGCCATCGAATCGCCCACTGCGCAGGCTCATGCCGCGCGTCCCGATGCAGCCGAAGAACCGCAGCACTCGGTACTGGCCTGCAAGAAAATTCTCCACACTTTCGGCATCAAGCCCCGCGCCTGGCGGGCCGGCCTGCCAAGCCTGCTGGATCGGTATTATCGACATGTCTGACGCTCCTGTTCTGATCACTGGAGGTGCGGGTTTCATTGGCTCGCACCTGACCGACGCATTGCTTGCCAGCGGGCAGGCCGTGCGTATCCTCGACAACCTCTCGGCAGGCAAGCGCAGCAACTTGCCGCTCGATAACCCGCGGGTCGAACTGATCGAAGGGGACGTGGCCGATGCCGACCTGGTCAAGCGCGCGGCGCAGGGCTGCAAGGCCGTCGTGCACCTGGCGGCAGTGGCCTCGGTGCAGGCGTCGGTAGATGACCCGGTGCGCACCCACCAGAGCAACTTCATCGGCACGTTGAATGTCTGCGAGGCCATGCGCGAAGCGGGAATCAAACGGGTGATCTTCGCTTCCAGCGCGGCGGTGTACGGCAACAACGGTGAGGGCGAAGCGATCACCGAGGACACCACCAAGGCACCGCTGACCCCTTACGCCTCGGACAAGCTGGCCAGCGAGTATTACCTGGATTTCTACCGTCGCCAGCATGGCCTGGAACCGGTGATCTTTCGCTTCTTCAACATTTTCGGGCCACGCCAGGACCCATCGTCGCCGTACTCGGGCGTGATCAGCATCTTTGCTGAGCGTATCCGCAAAGGCCTGCCGATCAGCGTGTTTGGCGATGGCGAGCAGACGCGGGATTTCTACTATGTCGGGGATCTGCTCAAGCTGCTGCTGCAGGCCTTGTCACGGGAAAGCGCCATCGAAGGCGCGATCAACGTCGGCCTGAACAAGACCACGTCACTCAATGAACTGCTGGCTGCGCTTGCACAGGTTGTCGGCAAGCAGCCGGAAGTCACCTATCAGGCACCACGCTCGGGCGACATCAAACACTCCCGCGCCAGCAACCAACGCCTGCTGGAACACTTCACCCTCGACGAGCCAACGCCGCTGGTGCGTGGGCTTGAGTTGTTGATGGGGCAGTGAGTACCGCGCTAAGTGCTTGTCGTTATCCGTGCCTCAATCAGCCCTGAAAAGGTGCTTATGCACGAGAGCATGGGAGGTTATGACGACTGCGATGGACTGCGGCCCAACGTTGGTGTGAGATCTATTGGCTGGTTGCGCAGGATTTAGCTTCCGAATATGTAGGAGTATTCTGCATTTTTTGTAGTTGATGATTTTAAGGTGTTCAGCAATTTCAAGGGCTTCTAGTATCCATCGTCATTCTTATGAAGGACGCATGGCATGCAAGATGAAGATGAACTAGACGTAGAAAATCTCGGCAAGGTCATCGTGCACCAAGTGCCGGGAGAAGTCGCAGTACCGGGCTTTATTGAAGAATATTCGGCTTATCTCTCTACTGAAAAGGAGACCGATAGCGCACCGGTCATTTTGACGTCACTCCTCTTGGGCCTTATTGGGTTGCTGCTGTTTGTAGTTGGGGGCGCTTTTATCATATTTGGCCCTAGCACTGTTCGTATCGACTCTCTGACCGGGCTAACTTTTCTTCAGTTTCTTCAACTTTACCCAGGTCCTATCGCTTCTGTAGGTGTGCTGGTGTATGGCATCAGCAGCTTTCTTCGTTCCTCGGGCATAGATGAACCGATGATTCCGGAACAGTTCCTGACGGCTAATTACGATCTGAAATTGCCAGAGGTAATTGCCGATGATAAGCCGCTGGCGATCACCTATGTCGGTGATGGCGTATTCAGAATTGAGGATACTGTCGAGCAAGCATAATAAGCTTCGGCCCGAAAATAAGGTTCAAGAGTCTGGCCATTTTGCCTCCTCAAGGCAGTTTGTCGAGATGCGAAGAGTCAACTTGAACAGGGCTTGAGTTTCTCTGATACAGCTTCACCACTTGGGTGAAAGAGCGGATCGAAAGATGCTCTGTTTGTCCGCGAACTGTTGAAAGCCGACAAGCGTGGTGCACTGGCACGAGCGTCAGCAGCCCCCACAAAACACAAAGGCACCCGCTGAGGGTGCCTTTGTGTTTGTGGCGCTTGAGACGTTCAGGTCAGAACTTGTAACCCACGCCCACCATGTAAACCCACGGGTCGATGTCCACGTCGACCTTGGTCTTGCCGACGGCCAGGGCTGACGGGCCGTCCACGGTTGCTTTGGTGTCGATGTCGACGTACCAGACTGAGGCGTTGAGCAGTACGTTGTCGGTGATCATGTAATCCATGCCCAACTGCCCGGCCAGGCCGACCGAGTCCTTGAGCTTGAGGTTGCTGAAACCCTGATTCTTACGGTTGCCGGTCAGGTCGGTATCGAAGAACGTGGTGTAGTTGATGCCCACGCCAGCGTACGGCTGGAATTTCGACGACGGTTCCATCGGGTAGTACTGCAACGACAGCGTCGGCGGCAGTTGTTTGATATCGGCCAGCTTGCCATCCAGGCCAGGCCCGAGGCCTTTGACCGATACGGTGTGGCTGAACGGTGTGGCGGCCAGCAGCTCGACGCCGACGTGCTGGGTCAGCATGTAGGCGAAGGTCAGGCCCAGCTGGTTTTCGCCGTCGACAGTCGCTTTGGTGCCGGAAACCTTGGCACCGTCGAGGCGCACTTCGCCGCTGTCTTCATTGGGCTGGACGTGCGCGACACCGGCGCGAACGATGAAGTCGCCGGACTGGTAGGCGTGTGCCGCGACCGGGGCGGTGAGGGTAAGCGCGACAAGGGACGCGCGTAGCAGATGCTTGTGCATGGAGGCTCCAGAGATCAGTCAAAATTTATGGGCGTAATGTTAAAGCGCTGTCGAGCGGCGACTTTGACTCAGCTCAATGAAATCGCTGGGAACCTCGTGATCCTTATGAATCCGGCAACTCGTAGACAAGAATCTTGTCTGCCTGCATCTGATAACCCGCTTCTGCCAGTTCGCTGGAAGACGACTTGGCCTGCATCGGTCCTTCGATCCAGTACGGCTGATACAGCTCATCGACCTTCACACCCAGCTCGCTCGTGACATGCACGATCTGGTTCGCCGGTGGCGGCGGCACATGAATGCAGGCGCCGAAATACGGCACCAGCAAAAACTCCGTCACCCGGCCTTCCTCACTGACCTCGAGCGGCACGATGTAGCCCGGTAAGCGCACCAGTATGCCGTCCAGTGCCTTGACCACCGGCGCATGCGGTGCCAGTTGGTGGGCCGCAGGCGCTGCCTCCATGGCCAGTGCATCGGACAGCTTGGACATATCGTGCAGCGGAGCCGTTACCGGCTTCACCACAGGTGCATCGGGTGGAATCATGTCATTCCAGGTCAGCTCACGCGGCTCGGCGGCCCACGCTTGAGTGGTAACCGAGAACAGCAGAGTGAGTAGCATGCGCCGCATCATGAAGGTCCTCATAAACGAATCGACAGTCCATCGGCCAGTGACTGCCTGTAGGCTCGCCAGGCTGGCACGGTTCCCATCAACAGCGCGCAGCCGAGAATGGCACCGAGTAATGTCCATTCATATTGGCCAGGTGGCATAGACGACAGGTACAGACCGTAGTTGTCGAGCACGTAGTCGCGGGCCACGAAGATGCCGATATAGAGCAGCGCGAGGCCGCTGATGACACCCGCCAGCGCCAGGGCGAAGGCTTCGAGTATAAGCAGACTTGCGATATGCCAGGGGCGCGCGCCGACCGAGCGCAGGATGGCCATTTCCCGGCGGCGCTCGTTGAGGCTGGTGAGAATCGCAGTCAGCATGCCAATCAGTCCGGTCAGCACCACGAACAGCGAAATCACGAACAGCGCCTTTTCAGCCGTACCCATCAGGCTCCACAGCTCCTGCAGTGCCACGCCGGGCAGAATCGCCAGCATGGGCTCGCCACGGTATTCGTTGATCTCGCGTTGCAGGCTGAAGGTGGAAATCTTGCTGTTCAAGCCCAGCATGAAGGCAGTGATCGCCGTCGGCGTCAGGTCCATATTGCGCGCCTGATCGGCTGAAATGCGCTCGTTGCCGCGTGCCGGTGCGCCGTTGTGCCAGTCGATATGAATGGCCTCCATGCCGCCCAGGCTGATATGCAGCGTGCGGTCCACCGGCGTGCCGGTCGGCTTGAGGATGCCGACCACGGTGAACGGTTTGTCGTCATGCTTGACCAGGCTGATCGCGGCGACACCGTGCGCCAGTACCAGCTTGTCGCCCAGCTTGTAATGCAACGCCTTGGCGACCTCCGAACCCAGCACCACTTCAAAGGGATCGGTCTTGAACTCGCGTCCTTCGGCCATTTCCAGGTGCTGTTGGCGACCGAACTGATAATGCTCGAAATACGCTTCATTGGTGCCCATCACCCGGTAGCCACGATGGGAGTCGCCCAGCGAAACCGGGATCGCCCACTTGACCTGCTTGCTGTTGGCGAAGTGCTCGAAGCTGTCCCAGCGAATGTTGTTGGTGGCATTGCCGATGCGGAACACCGAGTACAGCAACAGGTTGATCGAGCCGGAGCGCGCACCGACGATCAGGTCGGTGCCGCTGATGGTGCTGGCGAAGCTGGAGCGCGCTTCGGTGCGGACCCGCTCGACGGCCAGCAACAGGCAAACCGACAGCGCAATGGCGAAGGCAGTGAGAAACGCGGTGAAACGGCGATTGGCCAGGCTGGCCATGGCCAGACGAAACAGATACATCTCAAATCTCCACGGCGACGGCGGCGCGATTCAGGTCGCTCAGCGACAGATTGCGATCAAACAGCGGTGCCAGACTCTGGTCATGACTGACAAACAGCAGGCTGGCCCCGGCCTCGCGGCACTCGGCGAACAACAGGCGAATGAACGCCTCGCGCGAATCCGCGTCCAGCGCAGACGTAGGCTCATCGGCAATCACCAGCTCCGGTTGACCGATCAGCGCCCGGGCGGCAGCGACTCGCTGTTGTTGGCCGATGGACAGCGAGTCGGCGCGGCGTGTCAGCATCGCCGGGTCTTTCAAACCCAGGTGGGCGAGCAGGGTAGTGGTGGCTTTCTCGACGCTGCCGTGGCGTTGCCTGGCACGCTCGGCGCGGACCTTTGAAAAGTGACAGGGCAGTTCGATGTTTTCCCGCACCGACAAAAACGGCAGCAGGTTGAACTGCTGGAAGATGTAGCCAGTGTGATCGACGCGAAAGCGATCACGAGCGGCCGAAGAGAGGGCCGACAGGTCCTGGTTCAACAGGCGAATGCTGCCGCTGACCGGTTTTTGTACACCGCCCAGCAGGCCCAGCAGCGTGGTTTTACCGCTGCCACTCGGGCCTTTGAGGAACAGGGTTTCGCCGCTTTGCAGGCGGAACTCGGGGATGTCCAGCAGTTGCGGATGGCCGGGCCAGTTGAAGCGCAGGTCCGACAGTTCGATCAGTGCTTGGGTCATAGGCTGACTCACGCTCGGTTGGAAATTAAAAGACCGGGCCAGGCCCGGTCGTTGTACTGCAGGGTGCGATCAGAATTTCAGCGTCGGGTTGGCTGCGATCACTTCTGCGCCTGACTGGCCGCCTGGCGAAATCAGTTGTACCTGAAGCTTCTTGGTGTCGGGAAAGGTTATGAAGATTTGCGACAGGTCGAGCTTCTTCAGAATGGCCGGTGCGTCACAGACGAACTTGTAGTGGCCATGGATTTCACTGTGCTCGTGATGATCGGCATCGCCAGCATCGGCGTGCTCGTCGTGATCGTCATCCTTGTCACCAAACAGCGGGCTTTCCAGCTTCACCGAAGTGGCCGAGCAATTGGCGGCATCGGCAATGCTGAACAACGCGTTGGGCTTGAGCAGCAATTCGCGCGCCTTGGCGACTTTGGCCTTGTCTTCATCCGAGGTCGCAACGTGTTCGAAGCCGACGATGTTCATGGCCGGGCTGTCGAATTCGAATTCCAGCGTCTTGCCTTCCAGCACCACATCCAGACGTCCGACGCCGTGCTCGTGCGCACCCAGGCTGCCATGTTCATCGCCATGATCGTGGTCGTGTTCTTCAGCCGCGTGCGCAGCAACGAGTGGCAACAGGGCAAAAGGCAGGGCGAGTAGCAGACGGCGCATAGCGGGCTCCAGAACAATAATCGAGAAAAACTGTTATGTGATCTTATAACAAGTGACGGCCTGCGTGGACGTGTTTTTATCCAGACGCCGGGTGGCCGCGCTGCAGCAAAGCGCTATTGACGGTCTTGTCGGGCATACCCGGTCCGGTGCTTATGCCTAAGTAGTCTCACACTTCGCGTCATCAAGTCCTACTCTGGAAGATGAAAATCGCTACACCTGCGCCGGATGCTCAGGAGGGTTTTCATCGCCAGTAAGGGCCTGCGCTCGACCTGGGCCGAGTGCGACATCAGGGAAGATACTCATGAACAAGCTCCATTCGAACAGAGAAGTCCTGCGTGCTGTGTACAAGGATATGACACGCATCACCGAATTCGCCGACGCTGACATCGTGCTGCACAAGGCGGATCAAGGCGCTGGCGGTGGCTTGTCCATAGCCATCGGCAGGGAGGCAGTGCTTTCCCACCAGATCAATCTGATCAGGCGTACCCATCAGACCCTGTACATGGATGTCCACGACATCATCGCCAACGATCACTTCGGCTCGGTGTTGGGCGAAATGCGCGCCAGTTGTGAGGGCCGGAAAATCATCATGCCGTTTTGCGACCTGTGGCGGTTTCGCGATGGCCGAATTATCGAGTGCTGGGAAAACGTCTACGACGTGCGGGCGCTTGGCAATTTCATCAACGGCAAGGAACCGGTCCTCAACCAGTGGCGTTACGGTTGATCATGGGAATGCGCGCCAGCCTGTGGGAGCATGTACGCCTGACTGTCAGCAGGTGCACATCATGTTGCGTATTCGTGGAACCGTAGGCCAGTGGCCGGTGGATTTGACCCTTGAACTGGACGAAGGAGACTGGGCGCAACTGGGCGCGCAGCTCAAGGGCGCGGCCCCGGAGACACCCACCGCCGCTGCCGAGAACAAGCCGCTCAACCAGGACGACAGGCTCTGGCAAGTCGCTCAGGAATTGCTGCACAAGGCCGGGCAGATGAGTGGACCGGATCTGTTGGGGCAACTGGAAGGGTTGGCGGGCAGTACCGCTGCGGGCAAGCATCTGCTGGTGCGCTTGCGTCACTCGGCGAACGTGAAAGTCGAGAGCGGCGGAGATGCGCCGCTGTACAGCTGGGTCGAAGCGACGTGACCTGACCGCGCTCAGCAACAACAGGCACCCGAGCGGTGCCTGTTGCTTTGTACATTAGTACAGCGCGGCAAACAGCTTGCGACGGTACGCTGTGACCAGCGGGTGATCGTTGCCCAGCAGGTCGAATACTTGCAGCAGGGTCTTGTGCGGCAGCCCCTCGGCGTAATTGCGATTGCGGATGAACAGCTTGAGCAGGCCCTCGAGCGCAGCTTCGTACTGTTGACGCGACAACTGCTGAATCGCCAGTTGCAGTGCTGCTTCATCGTCCTGAGGATTTTGTGCAAGACGGCTTTTCAGTTCGGCAGCGTCCGGCAGGGTCGCGGCTTGCGCGAGGAACGTCAGCTGGGCCTTGGCACCGGCCAGTTCGGCCTTGTGTGCATCACCGGTGACCGCATCCAGCACGGCCTTGGCCTCGCTCAATTCGCCACGTTCAGCCAGGCAGCGCGCATACAGAATCAGCGCCGCGCCATTGGTGTTGTCCTCGCCCAACAGCACCTTGAGCTGTGCTTCGGCTTCGGCGAAACGACTTTCCGCAAACAGCGCCTGTGCCTGCTTGAGCGGGTCGGCGGCTGGCGGTGGCGGCATGACCACGTGCTGATCGAGAATCTTGCGGATTTCCGACTCGGGCTGGGCACCGGCAAAGCCATCTACCGGCTGGCCGTCCTTGAACAGCACCACGGTCGGCAGGCTGCGAATGCCGAAGCGCGCTACGATGTCCTGCTCGATGTCGCAATTGACCTTGGCCAGCAGCAGCTCGCCCTGATAGCTCTCGGTGATTTGCTGCAGCAGGGGCATCAAGACCTTGCAGGGCGCACACCACTCGGCCCAGAAATCCACCAGCACCGGCTGGTCGAAGGACTTGTCGATCACCAGTTGATCGAAGTTCGCGGCGGTTGCGTCGAAGATGTAAGCAGTTTCCTGGCTCATTGCACGTCTCGAAGAATCTGAATGCTGCCAACTATAAAGCCCGCAGGGCAATGCTGAAAGCGGTGTCGTCTATTGGAGATGATCGTGCCCACACTCATTGCTATTGATGCTGGCCGAAGGCCGTGGGAGCGAACCGGGCGACGCTTCGCTTGTTCGCGAAAGGGGTGGAAAGCTCTCTGGAAATTTATCGTTTGAACGACCGTCTTCGCTCCAACAAAAGCCGTTTAGCTGAGCAATCCCGGACTGTTATTTAGCGCTCACCGCGCCGCGTGATAGAGGCTCACGTCGCGAAATTCGTGCGGCTCGGCCAGGTCCGGCAGGGTGTGTGCATGCAGTATCGTCAGACGCTGGTAGGCAGCGTGCTTGAAGTCGCGCACGCGGGAATCGGCCACCAGTGCCTCGCGGCCTCGGGAGAGGAACTGGTCCAGCAACGGCAGGTTGGCGCGATCGTAGAGCACGTCGGCGACCAGAATCAGATCGAAGCGGTCCGCCTCGGCAAAGAAATCCGTCGAGTAGCGCAATGGCACCTGATTGAGTTCGGCATTGGCCCGGCATGCAGCGAGCGCCAGTGGGTCGAGATCACAGGCCACAACCTCAAGCGCCCCGGCCCTGAGCGCGGCAATGCCTGCTACACCCGAGCCCGCACCGAAATCCAGTACCCGTTTGCCAGCCACCCAGTGCGGGTTTTCAACCAGAAAACGTGCCAGAGCCAGGCCGCTGGCCCAGCAAAAGCACCAGTACGGTGGGTCTTCCAGAATGCACCGCGTTTCATCCGGGCTGAAGGCGCGGTCCATGTTGGCATCGTCGATCAGCCACAGCTTCAACTCTGTGCCCGGCAGCGCAGTGATGGTCAGCCGGGCGTCGCCAAGCAGTTCGCTCAGCGTGCGTTGCAGATGTTGCGGAGCGATCATGGCGCCTTGACGAACTGCAACTGCCCCAGAGCCTGAGTTGCCGGCTGATCGATACGCATCGACGGCAGGTGCAGGATCAACTGCCCGGATTTACTGGCGCGACCGCGCAGCTCGACACGTCCGCCGACCGGAAAGGCTTCCGGGTTGAAGCGCAACTGGAACGGCAGTGATTGACCGTTGCCCTTGAGCAGGGTGTTGGTCAGCAGCTTCTGCGGACGTCCGCGCTCGTCGATGACCAGCATTGCCAACTCGACCTCGGCGCCAGCCGGCACGCCCAGCAATTGCCCGCTGAGTTCACGTTGGTACGGTTGCAGTGGCCCCGGCCCGGCAGGCAGCTTGATCGAAGGTGCGACCGGTGGCGGCGCAGCGGGTTTCGGCGCGTCATTGCTGCTGCACGCGGCCAGCAAGCCGATGAAGCAGAGTAGAAAAGCGGGGCGTAACGTCATCAAGAGCTCCACAAGGCAAAATTCGAAAGGCTGGGTGACGCCAAGCGTGCAGTATTACCGAGCCCGGACAATTTCACACCGCTTTAATGCGCGTCTATATACCGTAAACCCTCAGCCTTGTCTTGCCAGCAGGATGCGCTAACATGGCGCTCCTCATTCTTTTGTTGCCAGCCACCATGCACTGTCCCTTCTGCGGTGCCAATGACACCAAAGTCATCGACTCCCGCCTCGTCGCCGAAGGCGAGCAAGTACGCCGCCGACGCGAGTGCCTGGCCTGCGGCGAGCGCTTCACCACGTTCGAAACTGCCGAGCTGGTCTTGCCGCGTCTGATCAAACAGGACGGCAGCCGCCAGCCTTTCGATGAAGAAAAACTGCGCGCCGGTATGCAGCGCGCGCTTGAAAAGCGTCCGGTGAGTGTCGAACGCCTGGAAGCGGCCCTGGTTCACATCAAACACAAGCTGCGCGCGACCGGCGAACGCGAAGTCAAATCGCTGGTAGTGGGTGAGCTGGTCATGACCGAGCTGCAGAAGCTCGACGAAGTGGCTTACATCCGCTTCGCTTCCGTGTACCGCCGCTTTCAGGACCTCAACGAATTCCGTGAAGAAATCGACCGTCTGGCCCGCGAGCCGGGCAAGGAATAAATGCATTGCTGACTGAACAGGCGGCTCTCGACGTTCATTACATGGCGCGAGCACTCGAGCTGGCGCGCAAGGGGCTCTACTCCACACATCCCAACCCGCGAGTCGGCTGCGTGATCGTGCGTGAAGGCCGGATCGTTGGCGAAGGCTGGCATGCGCGCGCCGGTGAGCCGCATGCCGAAGTGCATGCGTTGCGCCAGGCCGGCGAGCTGGCCAGAGGTGCGACCGCCTACGTCACCCTCGAACCGTGCAGTCACCAGGGGCGCACACCGCCCTGTGCCGATGCACTGATCGAAGCCGGGCTGACGCGGGTGGTCGCGGCGATGCAGGACCCTAACCCCGAAGTCTCCGGCCGTGGCCTGTTGCGCCTCATGAATGCCGGCATCGGCGTTCAATGTGGCGTGCTAGAAAGCGAAGCGCGAGCGCTGAACAAAGGCTTTCTCAAGCGCATGGAGACCGGCCTGCCTTACGTGCGGGTCAAAATGGCCATGAGCCTGGATGGCCGCACAGCGATGGCCAGCGGCGAAAGCCAGTGGATCACCGGCCCCGAGGCACGTTCTGCCGTGCAACGCCTGCGGGCGCAGTCGAGTGTGGTACTCAGCGGCGCCGACACGGTTCTGGCCGACAAGGCTCGTCTCACCGTTCGCCCTGATGAATTGGGGCTCGATGCCGAACTGACCGCGCTGGCCGCTGCACGTGCACCGTTGCGGGTGTTGATCGACGGCCGTTTACGCGTGCCGCTCGATGCACCGTTTTTCCAGGCAGGCAGTGCACTGGTCGTGACCTGCGCCGCTGCGTCGGCGCGAGGTCGTTATCAGGAAGAGGGCCACGAAATGCTCGCCTTGGCCGACAGCGCCGGTCATGTGGACCTGCGCCGGTTGATGGGCGAGCTCGCCGCGCGGGGCGTCAATGAAGTACTGGTCGAGGCCGGTCCGCGACTGGCGGGGGCTTTTGCCCGGCTCGGGCTGGTCGACGAGTTTCAGCTCTTCATTGCCGGCAAGTTTCTCGGCTCATCGGCCCGCCCGCTGCTCGATCTGCCCCTGGCGCAGATGAGCGAGGCACTTGAGCTGAACATTGTGGAAATGCGTGCTGTCGGTAATGACTGGCGAGTCATCGCTCTCCCTGTGCGCACACCCGGCGTATAATTCCCGGCTTTCGCCTTGCGCGCAGCCCTTGTTCTCCCGGAGGACCCATGTTTACCGGCATTATCGAATCCATTGGCAGCATCCGCGCCCTGACTCCCAAAGGCGGCGACGTCCGCGTTTATGTGGAAACCGGCAAGCTTGACCTGACCGACGTCAAACTCGGCGACAGCATTGCCGTCAATGGCGTATGCCTGACCGCTGTCGAATTGCCCGGTGATGGCTTCTGGGCTGACGTCAGCCGGGAAACCCTGACCGTCACCGCCTTTGTCGACCTGAAGAGCGGCAGCCGGGTCAACCTGGAAAAGGCCCTGACCCCGACTACACGTCTGGGTGGCCATCTGGTCAGCGGTCATGTCGACGGCGTCGGCGAAATCGTCGCCCGTGCAGATAACGCCCGCGCCATTCAGTTCACCGTGCGTGCGCCACGTGAGCTGGCCAAATACATCGCCCACAAAGGCTCGATCACGGTCGACGGCACCAGCCTGACCGTCAACTCGGTCAACGGCGCGGAGTTCGAACTGACCATCGTGCCTCATACCTGGAGCGAAACGATCATGGCCGACTACCAGCCCGGCCGTAAGGTCAATCTGGAGGTCGACCTGCTGGCGCGTTATCTGGAGCGCCTGCTGCTGGGTGACAAGGCCGCCGAGCCGGGCCACGGCACGATCACCGAAAGCTTCCTGGCCGAGAACGGCTACCTCAAATCCTGAATTGATTGAAGGGGGTGCCGCGTGGCGCTCAACAGTATCGAAGAACTGGTCGAAGACATTCGCCAGGGCAAGATGGTCATCCTCATGGATGACGAAGACCGCGAAAACGAAGGCGACCTGATCATGGCCGCCGAATGCGTGAAGCCCGAGCACATCAACTTCATGGCGCGTTTCGCCCGTGGTCTGATCTGCATGCCGATGACTCGCGAGCGCTGCGAAACCCTCAAGCTGCCGCTGATGGCAGCGCGCAACGGTTCAGGTTTCGGCACCAAGTTCACCGTTTCCATTGAAGCTGCCGAAGGCGTGACCACCGGCATCTCGGCAGCCGACCGCGCACGCACGGTGCAGGCTGCCGCTGCCAAGGACGCCAAGGCCGAAGACATCGTCAGCCCGGGCCATATCTTCCCGCTCATGGCTCAGGCGGGTGGCACCCTGGCACGCGCCGGTCATACCGAAGCGGCCTGCGACCTGGCGCGCATGGCCGGTTTCGAGGCGACGGGCCTGATCTGCGAAGTCATGAACGACGACGGCACCATGTCCCGTCGCGCCGAACTCGAAGCATTTGCCCAGCAACATGACATCAAGATCGGCACCATCGCCGACCTGATTCACTACAGGATGATCCACGAACGTACCGTTCAGCGGATTGCCGAGCAGCCGATGGACAGCGAACTGGGCAGTTTCAACCTGGTGACCTACCGCGATTCGGTCGAGGGCGACGTGCATCTGGCGCTGACTCTGGGCACCATCTGCGCCGAAGAGCCCACGCTGGTTCGCGTGCACAACATGGACCCGTTGCGTGACCTGCTGATGGTCAACCAGCCCGGCCGATGGAGCCTGCGCGCCGCCATGCGCGCGGTTAACGAGGCGGGCAGCGGCGTGGTGCTGCTGCTCGGTCACCCGCTGGATGGCGATGTCTTGCTGGCTCATATTCGCGAAACCGCCGGTCAGCAACCGATCAAGACACCGACCACTTACAGCACGGTCGGTGCCGGTTCGCAGATCCTTCGTGACCTCGGCGTGCGCAAAATGCGCCTGATGAGTTCGCCGATGAAGTTCAATGCGATATCCGGTTTCGATCTGGAAGTTGTAGAATACGTGCCCTCCGAATAAATACCGGCAGGTCGGGGCGTGTGAAAGATGGTTTTTCGCAGGTTTTGGCCTGACAGGCATGATTCGTGGCCTAATATCCCTCAAAGTCCGCCCCAAGGCGGGCTTGCTCTTTAATACGAGACTCACCGAATGACCTTGAAGACCATCGAAGGTACCTTCATCGCCCCCCAAGGCCGCTATGCCTTGGTAGTTGGCCGTTTCAACAGCTTCGTCGTGGAAAGCCTGGTTAGCGGTGCCGTTGATGCGCTGGTACGCCATGGCGTGAGCGAAAGCGACATCACCATCATCCGTGCCCCGGGTGCGTTCGAGATTCCACTGGTTGTGCAGAAAGTTGCCCAACGCAGCGAGTTCGCGGCCATCGTCGCACTGGGTGCAGTGATCCGTGGCGGTACTCCACACTTCGAATACGTGGCAGGCGAGTGCGTCAAGGGCTTGTCTCAGGTGTCCATGGAATTCGGCGTGCCGGTCGCTTTCGGCGTGTTGACCGTCGACTCCATTGAACAGGCCATCGAGCGTTCCGGCACCAAGGCCGGCAACAAGGGTGCTGAAGCTGCCCTGTCTGCTATCGAAATGGTCAGTCTGCTGTCGCAGCTGGAGGCCAAGTGATTTCCGACGATACCGACCAGTTCAACCCGCGCGACGCCAAATCGCCGGAAGCCGCCAAGGGCAAAAGCGCCAAGCGTCGTGAAGCACGTCAGATGGCAACCCAGGCCCTGTATCAGTGGCACATGGCCGGCCATTCGTTGAACGAGATCGAAGCGCAGTTCCGTGTCGACAACGATTTCAGCAACGTCGACGGCACCTACTTCCATGAGCTGCTGCACGGCGTGGCAACCAACAAGACCGAGATCGACACCGCGCTCTCGCCTTGCCTTGACCTGACCATCGAAGAGCTCGACCCGGTTGAACTGGCCGTGCTGCGGCTGTCCACCTTCGAACTGCTCAAGCGCATCGATGTGCCTTATCGCGTAGTGATCAACGAAGGCATCGAGCTGGCGAAAGTCTACGGCTCCACTGACGGCCACAAGTTCGTCAATGGCGTGCTGGACAAGCTGGCGCCGCGCCTGCGTGAAGTCGAAGTGAAGGCCCACAAGCGCTGATTCGCGCCTGACCTTCATGGGAGAGTTCGAGCTGATCCGCAATTACTTCGCCGCCGCGCCCTGTGCGCAGGTGGGCGAGGAAGTTGCCCTGGGGATCGGCGACGACTGCGCGCTGCTGGCGTTAGCGCCCGGTGAGCAGTTGGCGATCTCGACCGACACCCTGGTTGCCGGGGTACATTTTCCTGATGCCTGCGACCCCTTTCTGCTTGGCCAGCGTGCGCTGGCGGTGTCTGCCAGTGACCTGGCGGCCATGGGCGCCCGGCCTGTCGCGTTCACCCTTGCCCTGACCCTGCCGCAGGTCGATGCCGCCTGGCTGCAGACCTTCGCTCGCGGCCTGAACCAGATGGCGCAAGGCTGTTCGCTGCGTCTGATCGGTGGTGATACCACGCGCGGCCCCTTGAGCCTGACGCTGACAGTGTTCGGCGCTGTGCCGGCCGGATCAGCCCTGACCCGCGCGGGTGCCCAGACGGGTGACCTGCTGTGTGTCGGCGGCGCGCTGGGTGATGGCGCAGGTGCGTTACCGCTGGTATTGAAGCAGCGCAGCGCCGAGCCCTCGATCGTCGAAGCATTGCTGGCCCGTTACTGGTCGCCGCAACCGCAACTGGCGCTGGGGCAGGCCTTGCGCGGCAGGGCGACGTCGGCGCTGGACATCTCCGATGGGCTGCTGGCTGACTGCGGACACATCGCTCGCGCGTCGGGTGTGCGTCTGGTGGTCGAGCGCGACAGGCTGCCGATGTCCGACCCATTGCTGGCGTTGTTCGATCTGCCCTCTGCCCGACAGGCCGCGCTGAGCGGTGGCGACGATTACATCCTGGCCTTCACGCTGCCTTCCGAACACCTGCCGACTTTGCTGAAAGAAGGCTGGCCGGTGCACGTCATTGGCCGGGTAGAGCAGGGGCAAGGCGTCGTGCTTGTCGACGACACCGGGCAAGACGTCACACCCGACACGCGTGGCTACCAGCATTTCGGCGGTGAGCAGTGAGCGGATGAGCGCTTCTATCTATCGAACTTTATGATCTAAATGCCCGAGAATTCACCCTGAGCGTCTGCAGGAACCTGCTGTTACAATGCAAATCTTGCGAATTTCCAGTCTTCATACTGATCAGGAGCACACGGTGCCCGTCGTCTTTGTCGCCGCTTCCAAACTGCCCACTCCCTTTGCAGAGTTTGCCATGCACGGCTTTATCGAGTCGGCAACCGGCCGTGAACACGTCGTCCTGAGTCTGGGCGATGTGGCGGACGGTGAGCCGGTTCTGGGTCGCGTACATTCCGAATGCCTGACGGGCGACGCCCTGTTCAGTCAGCGTTGCGATTGCGGCTCTCAACTGGAAGCCGCCCTGCGCGCCATTGCCACCGAAGGGCGGGGCGTACTGTTGTACTTGCGCCAGGAAGGGCGCGGTATCGGTCTGATGAACAAGATCCGCGCCTATGAGCTGCAGGATGGCGGTGCCGATACGGTTGAAGCCAACGAGCGGCTGGGCTTTGCTGCCGATCAGCGTGACTACGCGATCTGCCTGCCGATGCTTCAGCATCTGGGCGTGCAGTCGTTGCGGCTGATGACCAACAACCCGCGCAAGGTGAAGGCCTTGACCGACATGGGCATCACGGTCGCCGAGCGCGTGCCGCTGCACACCGGACAAAACCCGCACAACCGCCTTTATCTGGCGACCAAGGCGGGCAAGCTGGGGCACATGATGGGCAACGAACATCAAAGCGAGGTCGGCCCCGCGTGACACGCAGCGAGGTTCGTCAAAAGCTCGAGATGCAATGGTGGCGTCAACTGGGTCTGACCTTGGCGCCATTGTTGGTGGTCTGTCTATTTTTCGGTGCCAGCGAGCCGCTCATTCCGGTGTTGGCGATCCCGCTGTTCATCGCCGGCATAGGCTCGATGTTCGTCAGCCTGAAACCCTTCGGCGCCTACAAGCGCGCGCTGGCGGTCACCCAGGCTGCACTCGATACACCCGAGGAGCCGGCAGCGTGGCTCAAGCTCGCGGCCATTCGCCGCCTGGCGTTCCTGGCCGCCGGGTTGCCCGCCTGGATCGCCGCCATCGCGGTTCTGTTCGGTCTGCATCCCTTGCCGGTCTGTCTGCTGGCGTTTGCCAGCGCAGTGCTGCTCTACCTGTACCGCATTCCTGCGCCTTCGCGCTGATCATCCCCAACTGACGCGGACACGATCAGCGCGAAACTCGATCAGGGATCAGGCTGCCAGCAACCACACACCCGCTGCCGCAGAGGCTGCACCGGCGATACGCACCAGCGGTGCTGCCGCCTGAGGCAACACGCGAACCATCGCATAACCCAGCGCATGCAAGGCCGCAGTTGCAGCAACGAAACCTGCTGCGTAAGCCCACGGGCTGGACATCTCCGGCAGTTCAAGGCCATGCGCTACGCCATGGAACAAGGCGAACAGGGCTGTTGCGGCGACCGCCAACGCCAGCGGCGGACGTACTGCCAATGCCACGGCCAGGCCCAGAGCCAGTACCGATGCTGCAATGCCGCTTTCCAGCGCAGGCAGGTTCAGACCTTCAAAGCCCAGCATGCCGCCGATCAGCATGGTGCCGACGAAGGTGCACGGCAGCGCCCAGCGTGCCGACCCTTGTTGCTGCGCAGCCCACAAGCCGACGGCAAGCATGGCCAGCAAATGATCCAGCCCACCGATCGGGTGGCTGATACCGGCGATCAGGCCGTTATCGCCATGACCGGGGTGAGCCAGCGCCAGAGTCGGCACCAGCAACAGCGCGAGGGCGCCAAGGGCTTTTTTGTAGTTCATCGACGGGTTCCTTTTGGTTGTTGAATTCAGGCTGCTGCAGTCAGCAGGCCCTGGCGCTCAATGAAGGCAATGATCTGTTCCAGACCCTGACCGGTTTTCTGATTGCTGAACACGAACGGCTTTTCGCCACGCATCCTGCGCGTGTCGCTGTCCATCATTTCCAGTGACGCGCCCACCAACGGGGCGAGGTCGATCTTGTTGATCACCAGCAGGTCGGACTTACAGATGCCCGGACCGCCCTTGCGCGGCAGTTTGTCGCCGGCCGACACGTCGATCACGTAGATGGTCAGGTCGGAAAGCTCCGGGCTGAAGGTCGCGGAAAGGTTATCGCCACCGGACTCGACGATGATCAGGTCCAGGCCTTCGAAGCGGCGATTGAGCTGGTCGACTGCTTCCAGGTTGATCGAAGCGTCCTCGCGAATGGCGGTGTGCGGGCAGCCGCCGGTTTCAACGCCGATGATGCGCTCAGGTGCCAGTGCCTCGTTACGCACCAGAAAGTCAGCGTCTTCGCGGGTATAGATATCGTTGGTCACCACGGCCAGGTTATAGCGGTCGCGCAATGCCAGGCACAGCGCCAGGGTCAGCGCCGTCTTGCCGGATCCGACCGGGCCACCGATTCCGACGCGCAGAGGTTGGCTGTTCATTGAGTTCTCCATAAGGACTGATCAGGACCGGAATAACCGGCTGTATTGACGTTCGTGCGCCATGCTCGCCAGGGACAGACCGAAGGCTGCGCTACCGGCATGGCAGGGATCTTGTGTGCTCGCACGGACCTGCGCCTGCTGCAATAACGGCAACAGCTCGCTGGTCAGGCGCTGGGCGGCTTGCTGGCCCAGCGGCAGGGTTTTCATCAGCACGGCCAGCTGGTTTTCAAGCCAGCTCCATAGCCAGGCAGCCAGCGCATCCTGCGGGCTGATCTGCCAGGCGCGTGCGGCCAGCGCCCAGCCAAGGGCCAGGTGCGGCTCGGCAGTCTGCTGCAGAAAATGGCGCGCATCACGATCCAGTTCAGGCAGGCCATCGAGCAACTGCTTCAAGGAGTAACCCATCTGCCGGCTTTCCAGATGCAGCTCGCGGGTCTCGCGGCTGGCGCGATGCTGTTCGCTGACTTGCAGCAGCTGACCCCAGTCACCGGCTGTCGCTGCTTCGCAATGAGCCAGCAGCAGGGGCGCCTCGAAACGCGCGAGATTGAGCAGCAGTTGATCGCCGATCCAGCGGCCCGCGGTCTGCGGGTCCACCACAATGGACTGCTCCACTGCCATTTCCAGCCCTTGCGAATAGCTGTAGCCACCGATAGGCAGCTGCGGGCTGGCCAGGCGCAACAGCGCCCAGGCGCTGTTCACTTGCGCACGCCAAACTGGTGCATGCGCGGCGGATAGTTGAAATCCTCCTCGCCTGCGCGCGAGTGATGATGCCCGCCGCCGTAGGCGCCATGTTCCGGCTGGAACGGCGCTTCGATGGTGTCGACAGTGGCGCCCAGTTGGTCGAGCATCGCCTTGAGCACGTAATCGTCGAGCAGGCGTAGCCAGCCATCGCCGACTTGCAGGGCCACGTGACGATTGCCAAGGTGATAGGCCGCGCGGGTCAGTTCGAAGGTGCTGCTGCACGTGACATGCATGAGTTTTTCAGGACGTGCGCAGACACGCACGACACGGCCGTCCTTGGCCTGCAGAAACTCGCCATCGCGCAGGGGCGACTGGCCGCGTTGCAGAAACAGGCCAACGTCTTCGTTTTCCGCACTGAAGCAACGCAGTCGGCTTTTGCTGCGTGCCTCGAAATTCAAATGCAGTTCGGCGGCCCATTCGGCCTGAGGTTCGATTCGGTCGTGAATCACCAGCATCAGATAGCTTCCAGCCAATTGCGATGCTTCAAATCAGAGCAAGGGGCTTGCCAACAGTGCAGCTTGCGACGAAATGGCTGACAGAAGCAGGTGAAGCGAGTATCGGTGCACATCGCGGCGCCCTGTTTGGGTGCATAAGCGAGTCAGTGCTTTAAGTTGGTGCGGCGATTTTGGTTGATGGGAGCGTTAATAGTGAGACGTTTTTCTCGGGACGAAGCAGAGCGTGCCGACGCTCAATCGTGACTGCCCAGCCCCCGCCAGTGCCGTGCGCCAATGAAGATGAAGCGCAGTTGCTGGGTGATCTTCGCCTGAGGTGTCAGGTGCGGGGCCAGTGAGGCAGGGGGCGGGTCGATCAGTTCCGGCAGCATCGCGAACACGCTTTTGACCACCAGGTCGGCGATGATCGACAGTGCATCGGCATTCAGGTGCTGCCATTTGGGCATCTTTGCCAGATCGGCGGTGAGGTCGGCGCTGATGCCTTCACGCAGCGCTCCGAGCGCCTGGCGCACCTTTAAGGAGCCGCCGTATTGTTCGCGCGCCAAAAACAGGAACTGCGAGCGGTTGGCCGCCACGCGTTCAAGGAATATCTTCACCGACGCACGAATCAGCCCGCCCATGGCGAATTCGTTGTGGCGCACCAGCCGGATGGTCTCGCGAAAGGTCTGGCCGACCTCGCTGACCAGCGCCAGCCCCAACTGGTCCATGTCCTCAAAATGCCGGTAGAACCCGGTCGGTACGATACCTGCCGTGCGCGCCACTTCGCGCAGGCTCAGGCTGCCGAAGCCGCGCCCGCTCTCCATCAGTTGATGGGCAGCATCGAGCAGGGCTCTTCGGGTCTGTTGTTTCTGTTCGGCGCGGGGCAGCATGGCTCAAATGATTCTTGGATTAGGCTGGGTTGCACTTTAGCAAATGCGCTTTACCTGCGTCGAAAGGGTTTTCAGTCAGGCTCCTTGACCAGTAATAGTGCATGAGTGCTGGCCTTCGATGCATTTTCATATTCAAATCAAACCCTCGGCGCGTTTGTCAGTCGAACATTCATGTCGTATTCAGCGCGCCAGGGTCGGGGCGCTGTTTTCTGGAGAGTGACGCATGACGCGCAGCCGCAAGATTTTCGCCTGGACAGGTGCCACGTTGCTGGTGGTGCTGGCTATATTGGTCATTGTGATCGTCACTTTCGACTGGAATCGCATCAAACCCACCCTCAATGCAAAAGTCAGCGAAGCGCTGCATCGTCCGTTCGCCATCAATGGTGATCTGGATGTGCGCTGGACGCGTGAGCCCGAACTCGGTGGCTGGCGTGCCTGGGTGCCGTCGCCGCACTTTGTCGCCGATGACCTGAGCCTGGGTAACCCTGAATGGTCGAAGACCCCGCAGATGGTGACCCTCAAGCACGTCGAATTTCGTCTCTCGCTGCTGCCGCTGCTGGCGCAGCAAGTGGTTATCCCGCGTATCGATCTGACCGGCCCCGAGGCTAAACTCGAGCGTCTGGCCGATGGTCGCGCCAACTGGGTGTTCGATCTGCCCAAATCCGACCCGAATGCCGAGCCCTCCAAATGGGTGATGGACATCGGCGCGATCAAGTTTGACAAGGGACTGGTGAGCTTCAACGACCAGAAACTCAACGCCAATCTGGACGTGGTGATCGACCTGCTCGGCAAGCCGATCCCGTTCAGTGAAATCGTCGGCAGCAAGGAAGCGAAAAAGGCCCAGGACAAGGGCGCAGTGCCGCAGGATTATGCGTTCGGACTGGCGGTCACCGGCCAGTATCACGGTCAGAAGCTGAGCGGCACCGGCAAGGTCGGCGGTCTGCTCGCGCTCAAGGATGCCAATCAACCGTTTCCGGTACAGGCTGACGTGAAGGTCGGTGACACCCATGCGGTGATCGCCGGGACCCTGACCGATCCACAGAACCTGGGCGCGCTGGATCTGCGCCTCAAGCTTTCCGGCGCGAGCCTGAGCAATCTTTACCCGCTGACCGGCGTGACCCTGCCGGATTCTCCGGCGTACTCCACTGATGGCCGTCTGATCGCCAAACTGCATGATCCGGCCGGCGCCAACTTCCGTTACGAAGGCTTCAACGGCAAGATCGGCAACAGCGATATCCACGGCGATCTGGGCTTCGTCGCCAGTCAGCCCCGGCCCAAGCTGAGTGGCGTGCTGGTCTCCAACCAATTGCTGTTCAGTGACCTCGCGCCGCTGATCGGTGCGGACTCCAATGCTGCGCAGAAAAAGCGCGGTGGCGAGAGCAAGCAGCCTTCGGGCAAGGTTCTGCCTGTCGAGGAGTTTCAGACTGATCGCTGGCGGGCGATGGACGCCGACGTGGAGTTCACCGGCAAGCGCATCGTGCAGAGCCCGGATCTGCCGTTCACTGACCTCTACACCCATCTGGTTCTCGACGATGGTCAGTTGAGCCTCGAGCCGCTGCGCTTTGGTGTGGCAGGCGGCAAGCTGGACGCGGACATTCGCCTGAACGGGCAAAACAAACCGATGCAGGGCAGGGCTAAACTGTCGGCGCGCAATTTCAAGCTCAAGCAGTTGTTCCCGACCTTCGAACCGATGAAAACCAGCTTCGGTGAGCTGAACGGCGACGCCGATATCAGTGGGCGCGGCAACTCGATTGCAGCCTTGCTGGGGTCTGCCAACGGCGAAATGAAGATGCTGGTGAACGACGGCGCGATCAGTCGTGGCCTGATGGAAATTGCCGGGCTCAACGTGGGCAACTACGTAGTCGGCAAGCTGTTCGGCGACAAGGACGTGAAGATCAATTGCGCGGCCTCGAACTTCGGTATCAAAGACGGGCTTGCGACCAGCCGGCTGTTTGTCTTCGATACCGAGAACGCCATCATCTATATCAATGGCACCGCGAACCTGAAGACCGAGCAACTGGACCTGCAGATCAACCCTGAATCCAAAGGCTTCCGCGTGTTCTCGCTGCGCTCGCCGCTGTACGTCAACGGCCCGTTCGCCAAGCCCAACGCAGGCGTACAGTCCGGTCCGTTGTTGCTGCGTGGAGCCGGCATGGTCCTGCTCGGTGCAACCGTAGGTCCTGTTGCCGGTTTGCTCGCGCTGGTCGCCACTGGCGACAGCGAGCCGAATCAGTGTGGCCCGCTGCTGGAGCAGATGCGCACCGGCAAGGCGCCGAAGACGGTGAAGTAACGCTCCATCTCTCGTGCCCACGCTGGAGCATGCAGAACGATGTTCACGCATCTGGCTTGAGAAAATGCCGGCCACAAAAAAGCCAGGACACAGGTCCTGGCTTTTCATTTGCTGCTGCGGCTTACAGATCGTTAAGAATGTCTGCCATGTCGTCAGCGTGCTCTTCTTCCTGAGCAAGGATTTCTTCGAAGATGCGGCGTGTAGTCGGGTCGCTGTCGCCGAGGTATTGAATGATCTCGCGATAGCTGTCGACGGCGATGCGCTCGGCAACCAGATCTTCGTAGACCATTTCTTTCAGTGTGTTGCCAGCCACGTACTGCGCGTGGGAGTTCTTCGACAGGGTGTCCGGGTTGAACTCCGGCTCGCCGCCCAGTTGCACGATACGCTCGGCCAGTTTGTCAGCGTGCTGCGCTTCCTGCTCTGCGTGTTCCAGAAACTCGGCTGCCGCGACGCTCGCTTTCAGGCCCGACGCCATGTAGTAGTGGCGCTTGTAGCGCAGCACACAGACCAGCTCGGTAGCCAGCGATTCATTGAGCAGGCGCAGGACCGTTTCGCGGTCAGCGCTGTAACCTTGAGTCACAGCACCATCCTCAACGTTCTGGCGTGCGCGCTGGCGCAGAGTATTTACATCGGAAAGCTGTGATTGCGGTGCAGAATTCATCATTTATCTCCAGGACTCATCAGGTTTTGCTGTCCCGCTCTGTGTATTGCCCGGCAGGATCAGCAAGGGTTGTGAGTGCTGGAGAAGGGAAAAAGTTTTATCGGATTTTCGTCGGTGCGCAAGGTTGTGACTGAATGTAAAAATATAAGAAACGAGTGCTGAGCCCCGCGGTCCCAACCTTGAGACCCAAATAAATCGTGGAGATACACAATGCTCAAGTTCCTGGGAAGCACCGTTGGCATCATCTTTCTGATCGGCCTGGTCGTGGTTATCGCCCTGTTCAAGCTGGTTTTCTAAAAGCATTCAACAAAAAGCCCGAGGCATCCATGCCTCGGGCTTTTTGTTTGTGCCTGCGTTTTGATTACATCGCTTTTTCGTTCTTCTCGCGTTGTTCGCACGTCATGAAACCTTTGTTGGTTACACGGCCGTCGCTGTTGAAGCTGACATGGTAAACCTGTTTGTGGCCGTCTTTGTTCATGACGTAGTTATTGCAAGTGCCCGGGTTGACCCGGCGCTCGATGGTGCTCGACGGCTCACCGCCGATGGTCAGGACCTGCTGGCGCGTCATGCCGTTCTCGACCTGCTTGACCAGCGGCTCGTTGCGATAAGTGACGTAGTCCACCGGGTTCTGCACGGTTGTGTTGCTGCAGCCAGCCATCGTCGCCAATACAAAGGTCGCCGCGAAGAGTTTTTTGTACATCGTTATTGCTCCACATGTCAGAGCCGGTTTTGGCCCGGTACGCCTTGGAGCAGAGGAGAGGCCAAGAGTTCGAAAAAAAGATGGCGATGAGGCAGTACCTTGCATCCACCCTGATGCCGGTGCTGAACCCCCCGAACGGCATGACGATCGGGCATGAAAAGCGCTTTGAATATTCCTCGCACGTTCCCGAAAGGCCGAGGTCAATCTGATGGCATGGTTGAGCGTTTTGCTCAGCCTTGGGCTCGGTCATCGGTTGTCGGACCGTAGTTCGTTAATCAGCCGTTCCTCAGTGACGGCCAGGAAGATGCGATGAGCGATAAAGAGCTGTATGAGATCGAGTACACCCTGCTCGGCGAGCACCACGTAGACATTATCGAGAATCTGGACGTGCCCATCATCGAAGTCGTGCACGAACTGGCGCTCAAGCATCACGTAGAGCTGGACGAGCTGCCAATGGGTGAAGCCGGGCTGCCCCTTGCCGCCGGCATCACCGATGTGTCGATTCACAGCCTGGAGGGCAGCGAAGGCAGCGCGACTGTCTAATCCGCCTTTGACCGCAGCGGCGTTGTCCAGCGTTCCGCGAGGATGACGCCGCACAGGGTCAGCGCTCCGCCGAACAGGTGATAGAGCGCCAGTTTCTCGCCCAGTGTCGCCGCGGCAATCAAGGCCGTGGCGATGGGCATCAGGTTGAAGAACAGTGTTGTGCGGCTGGGGCCCAGGCGCATGATCGAGGTCATCCACAGCCACGGCGCGAGCATCGACGTTGGAATCGCGGCATACAGCACCATCGGGATGTTGCTCGCATTCAGGCCGGTTTTCGCCGACAGCATGAACGGCGGCAGTAAAACGATAATCGCCAGCAGGATCTGTATGTAAAGCAACTGCAGGGGCGGCAAACGCAACTGCCACTTCTTCAGCAGTGTGCTGTAGACCGCATACGACGCGGCGGCCACCAGCACCATCGCATCGCCCCGATTGACACCCTGCTCGATCAGGCCGGCCGGATTCCCCGCCGAGACCACGACCACCACACCCGCGAATGACAGCGCCGCCCCCAGCAGCGCACCCCAGGTCAAGCGAGTGCCGAGGCAGGCTATCGACAGCCCCAGCGCCATCATCGGCACCATCGACTGAATGATCCCCATATTGGTGGCAGTTGTCAGGCTGGCCGCGAAATACGCCAGGCTCTGATACAGCGCTGTGCCAAGCACGGCCAGAATGAAGATCTTGCCGAGTACCGGTCTTATTGCCGCGCGGTTCGCCCACACAGGCCCGAGCATGAACGGCGTGAACAGCAAGCCGGCCAGCGCCCAGCGATAAAAGCCTATTTCAGCCGGAAAGATCACCCCGGCAGACGCCTTGGTGACGGCTGTGTTGATCGCCCAGATAAGGACGGTGATCAGCGGGAAAGCGTATTGCATAAGGGGATCATCGTTAAAGCGAGGCGTAATTATCCGCCTGTTTGTCGAGAATGCCAGCGGCGATATTCGGTGCCCCGTCACAGACTGCAGACGCTGACTACACTGAATCTCAGCCTGTGCCGCCCGGCGCAGTGGATCTGGAGAGTGGATCGATGAACAAGCTCGGTATTCCTGTGTTGCTCGTTGGCTTGATGTTGTCTGCCCAGGGTTTCGCTGCGACCGCGCAGCAGAACAAAATGACCACCTGCAATGCCGACGCCAGCGCGAAGTCGCTCAAGGGCGATGAGCGCAAGGCGTTCATGAGCACTTGCCTGAAAGCGGCACCGCCGCCGGCGGCCACCCAGCAGGAGAAGATGAAAACCTGCAACGCGACCGCCAGCACTCAGGCGCTCAAGGGCGATGAGCGCAAGAGTTTCATGAGCGATTGTCTCAAGAAGAAATAATTTTTCAGTCGGCATCTTTGCTGTGAGCAACAGGCGCGGGTGCAGTAAACACTGCACTTTCGCGCCGTTCTCGAGCCGATCATCGTGCAGATGATTGCGGCTTGTTTTTTACCGCTTTCGGATCACTGGTTATGGGCCAAGAAGGCTGGCAGACTGCCCACCTTCCTTGTGTTGCCCGTTGAGGGTCTATGCCAACGTTTTCTGCGCGTCAGGTGTTAATAGCCAGCTGGATTCTTGTATTTGGCGGTCTGTTATTGGTGTTGCCATTCAAGTTGTTGCCCAGCCTGCTGGCTGGACTGTTGGTGTTCGAGCTGGTCAACATGTTGACTCCCAAGTTGCAACGTCTGATCTCCGGCGAACGGGCCCGCTGGCTGGCTGTGGCGCTGCTGGGCACGCTGGTGGTCAGCCTGCTGACACTGATTTTTGCCGGTGCCATCAGTTTTGTGCTGCATGAAGCCGAAAATCCGGGTGCCTCGCTCGACAAGTTCATGACCCTGGTCGACCGCGCTCGTGGTCAGTTGCCTCCGTTCATCGATGCTTATCTGCCTGCCAGTGCAGCGGAGTTTCAGGTTTCGCTCGGGCAATGGCTGCAGAAGCACGTGGGCGAATTGCAGTTGATCGGCAAGGGGGCGGCGCACATGTTCGTCACCATGCTGATCGGCATGGTGCTGGGCGCGATCATTGCCTTGCAGCGTATCTCCGATGTGCATGCGCGCAAGCCGCTGGCGGCTGCTCTGTTCGATCGGCTGCACTTGGTCAGCCGGGCGTTTCGCAACATTGTTTTCGCCCAGATCAAGATTTCCCTGCTCAATACGGCGTTTACTTCGGTGTTCCTGGCCATCGTATTGCCGCTGTGCGGGATTCACCTGCCACTGACCAAGACCCTGATCATCATGACCTTCCTGCTCGGCCTGTTGCCGGTGGTGGGTAACCTGATGTCAAACACGCTGATCTTCATCGTCGGCATGTCCATCTCGATCTGGGTCGCGCTGGCGGCGCTGGGCTACCTGATCGTGATCCACAAGGTCGAGTACTTCCTCAATGCGCGCATCGTGGGCGGACAGATCAACGCCAAGTCGTGGGAGCTGCTGCTGGCGATGCTGCTGTTCGAAGCCGCATTCGGTCTGCCGGGCGTGGTCGCAGGGCCGATTTACTATGCCTACCTGAAGAGTGAGTTGCAGAAGGAAGGGTTGGTCTAGTGCGCTTGCGTAGATAGGCGTCCGAAAGAACGCCTATCGTGCCAGTTCACCGCGTTGGCATGCAGTTCTGGACGCTCTGCGTCTGCGGTGCTGCAGAGCATCCACATGGCTCGAAACACTCCCGCCCGTGGGAGTGAGCTTGCTCACGAAGAGGCCCGTGCAGCCGCTGGAAGTACATTGGTCAGGTAATCCGTCTTCGCGAGCAAGCTCGCTCCCACAAGATCAGCGATCTGTGACGCGGAGCATCACGAAGGGCATTCCCACGATAGGCGCATGACTAGCCGTAACGCTTCTTCGCTTCGATGGCCAGGCCGCTGCCGATGCTGCCGAAGATGTTGCCTTCAACGTGGCGTGCGTTGGGCAGCATGTTCGAGACGCTGTTGCGCAGGGCAGGGATACCGCTTGAACCGCCGGTGAAGAACACCGTGCTGACCTGTTCGACACTCACTCCCGCATCGTTCAGCAAGTTCGTCACGCTGTTGCGCACCCGCTCAAGCTGGGCGTCGATGGCGGCTTCGAACATCACCCGGCTCAGGTCCACGCTCAGGCCGGCTTCCACTCGATCCATGAGCAGGTGACGGCTGTCGGCGTGAGTCAGCTGGATCTTGGTTTCTTCCACTTCCATGGCCAGCCAGTGCCCGGCGCGCTGTTCGATCAGTTTGAACAGGCGATCGATACCGCCAGTGTCTTCGATGTCGTAGCGCATGCTGCCCAGGGCCAGTTGCGATTTTTGCGAGTACACGGCGTTGATGGTGTGCCAGGTCGCCAGGTTCATGTGGTGGCTGGTCGGCATGTACGCACCGCTTTTCATGCGGCTGCCATAACCGAACAGCGGCATCACGCCTTGCAGGCTCAACTGCTTGTCGAAGTCGGTCCCGCCGATGTGCACGCCACCGGTGGCGAGGATGTCCTGCTGGCGATCATCGTGCTGGCGTCGCTCGGGCGACAGACGCACCAGCGAAAAGTCCGAGGTACCGCCGCCGATGTCGACGATCAGCACCAGTTCTTCGTCCTGGATGGTGGACTCGTAATCGAACGCCGCAGCGATCGGTTCGAACTGGAACGACACGTCCTTGAAGCCGATCTTGCGTGCTACTTCAGCCAGCGTATCTTCGGCTTCCTGATCGGCCTGGGCGTCGTCATCGACAAAATGCACTGGACGACCCAGCACGACTTGCTCGAATTCGCGTCCGGCCGTTTGCTCCGCGCGCTTTTTCAGCTCGCCGATAAACAGGGCCAGCAAATCCTTGAAGGGCATCGCCGTGCCCAGCACGCTGGTGTCATGTTTGATCAGCTTCGAGCCCAGCAGGCTCTTGAGCGAGCGCATCAGGCGGCCTTCGTAGCCTTCCAGATACTCGTGCAGCGCCAGGCGGCCATACACCGGGCGGCGCTCTTCCATATTGAAGAACACCACCGAAGGCAGGGTAATCTTGTCGTCCTCCAGCGCGATCAACGATTCCATGCCGGGTCGTTGCCAGCCGACAGTGGAGTTGGACGTGCCGAAATCGATGCCGCAGGCACGGGCCGGGGATTGGTCATTCATGTCTTTTACGTTCCAGTCAAAAAACGGCCGCGCAGTTTATGTCAGCGCGGGCAAATTGCGTAGCGCGACACGTCGCTTATATTTACCTGGCTGTATTTGCGGCCAAGGCTTGAACTGAAGCGTATTACCCCCAATCTTGAAGGGATTCCCGGTAGACGCTGTTGTCGGACATTAGGGTGTCGAGCTATCGACCCGCCGACAAAGGCAGCTGGTCTATCTGTATATTTTTCGACGTTAGGTAATCCAGATGCCTCGTGACAGAGGGAGCTGGGCGCGTGACGCCAGCGTATCTGGCTTTGCCGGATAATTCGGATGGGTGATCGTTACATGGATTTCAAAGACTACTACAAGATACTTGACGTGGAGCCGACTGCGGACGACAAGGCGATCAAGACCGCCTATCGCAAACTCGCGCGCAAGTATCACCCGGACGTCAGCAAGGAAGCAGGCGCCGAAGACAAGTTCAAGGAAGCCTCCGAAGCGTATGAGGTACTCAGCAGCCCTGAAAAGCGCGCCGAGTATGACGAGCTACGCAAATACGGTCGTCAGGGCCGTCCGTTCCAGACCCCGCCTGGCTGGCAAAGCCGCGCCGGCGCGGGGGCAGGCGGGTTCGAGGAAACGGCAGACTTTTCGGAGTTTTTCAGCTCCATTTTCGGTGGCCGGCCACAACAGGGCGGGCGTACCCGCAACCCTGGACGCACCGGGCAGGACGTGGAGATGGAACTGGCGGTGTTCCTCGAAGAGACACTTTCGGGGGAATCCAAGCAGGTCAGCTTCAAGGTGCCGCAGCACAGCCCCAACGGGCAGCGCATGAGCGATATCACCAAAACGCTGAATGTGAAGATTCCGGCAGGCGTGGTCGATGGCGAGCGTATTCGCCTGAAGGGGCAGGGCGCACCTGGCGTGGGCGGTGGTGCCAATGGCGACTTGTACCTGATCATTCGCCTGGCCCCGCATCCGCTGTTCGAGGTCGAAGGCCATGATCTGGTCATCACCGTGCCACTGGCCCCCTGGGAAGCCGTGCTGGGTACCAAGGTTGCCGTGCCAACGCTGACCAGCAGGATCAACCTGACCATCCGCCCGGACAGTCAGAACGGGCAGCGTCTGCGGATCAAGGGTAACGGCTTGATGAACAAGAATGGCGAGCGCGGCGATCTTTACGCGCAGTTGAAAGTCGTCGTGCCCAAGCACACCGACGAGGCTACCCGGGCGCTCTGGCAGAAACTGGCAGACAGTTCGTCGTTCGATCCTCGCGCGCAGTGGAAGGGTTGAGCGGAGCGCTCTTGCGATTCTGTCTTTTCTGCCTGGGCTGATGCGGCACCCGCATCAGCAGGCAGTCAGCCTCGGTCAGTTTTTCGGCAGCACCACATTGAAGGTCGTGCCCTCGCCAATGGTCGAGGTCACAGTGATGCTGCCGCCGTGGGCGTTGACCACTTCCTTGACGATGAACAGGCCAAGACCCAGGCTGGTCGACGTGCCGCGTGTTTCGCTGTTTTCCTCGGTGCTGCGCACCAGCGGATCGAAGATCGTCCCGATAGCGTCTTCGGCAATCGGTTTGCCTTCGTTGTGTACCACCAATATCACGGCTTTCTCGGCACCCGTGACAGTCACCGTTATCTCGTGACTGGCGGCACCATGCTGCAGGGCGTTGCCGATCAGGTTCTGTAACATCTGGCTGATCCGCCCGGCGTCCCAGTGACCCTTAGTGTTGCCTTCGATGTTCAGCACCGGAACAGAGTCCGGTCGTCCGGCGCAGGCTTCCTCGATGGCCTCGCGGCAGGCGCTGGCCAGGTCCATGTATTTGCGCTCCACCGGCAGCCCCGCGCCCAGGCGGCTGCGCACGAACTCCAGCAGATCGCTGACCATCGAGCCCATGTGGCGGGTGCTGGTCTGGATACGTGAAACATAGGACTGGGTCTTGTCGTCCAGCGTTATTTTGCGGGCCAGCAACTCGGTGGACATGCTGACGGCCTGCAGTGGCGCGCGCAGGTCGTGACCGAGAATGGCGAGAAAGATATCCCGTGAGCGCCCAACCCGCTCCGCATAGGCCGCGGTGGATTCGGCAAGCGCCTCGTCGATGGCTTCGTTGAAGCGAATCACGTCCTGAAAATCGGCCAGTTGCGGCGCTGCCAGGCTTTCTACCCAGAGGCGGATGACGCTGGCGCGCAGATGGCGAAACTCCGACGTCATCTGCACCAGATCAAAACCGACCTCATGGCGCAACTCGCCATGGCTGCTGGCTGCTTCGTCCAGGCTTGGTGTCTTGTTCAGCTCTTCGCCTCTGGCCTTGGCAATCTCCTCGCTTTTGCTCTGCGCGGTCTTCATGTCCCGTGCTGCGGCGAGCAAAATCGAACTGGCATGATCCCGCAGCTCGGCCCTGGTCATCGTTTCTGCCGCCGGTTTCAGGGTTCTGGCGAAGTCTTCCCATTCATCGACGATGCGATCCACATGAATAACGATGAATTCGGAAAGGCGCATGGCCGGTTACCTTTGGAGGAGCGTGACGAAAGATGGCGCATATTATCGCCTTTACAGAGCACGACAAACAGAGTGTTTACTGTCATTTCTGTCAGTAGACGCCGATTTCTATGGGGCCTATGTTCATTCGGCAGGTTAATCGAACGGAGGCCCTGAGCATGAGTGTCATGACAGTTACTGATTCGACCTTTCAGAAGGATGTCATTGAGGCGAGCAACCAAAAGCTCGTGGTGGTGGAATTCTCGACGAAAGGGAAGGTAAATAAGCGAGGCGAGGAAAACGCCAGCGCCAGAATGGATACCATTTTTAATGCGCTGGAAGAGAAATATGCCGTAAAGGTCAGCTTGGTCAGGGGCGAGATCGAACTGGATTCGGATCTCAAAGACTCTTTGAACCCGGTGACTTCGACTGAATATCAGATAAATCATGGTCCGACGATGGTTTTCTTCAAGGGTGGCGCAAGAGCAAGGGAAGACCTTGTCGGCCTGCAAACCAAAGAACGGATGACGCAGATCCTGGATGAATTGCTACCCGCCTCGTAATCGGAGAATGACCATGTCGAACACAGAACTCACAGCCTTTGTTGAAGAGCGTGTAACGCGTGCCCAGCAGACACTGGCCGACGGAAAAGTCAGCAAACTCGACGACGTAGCGACAGGAAAACTGAGCGTTTTTCTCCCATTGCAGCGAGCATTGCAGGGCACCGGCACCCCCCAGGATCTGGGGGTACTGGACGCTATCAACGATACGCTGCAGTCGCTGAAAATATTGGAATCTAAAGAAACACTTCTGAATTACCAGAACAAAGCAGCCCAGGTCCGGGTCGTCAAGAACGATACGGACTTCAGTTCCCAATGGACTGCAATCAGCCCGTTGGTGGTGTTGGAATTCAGCAACCCCGGCGTTAATGAACATGGTGAAGCGAACAACAGTACACGGACTGGGGCAATTCTCGATGAGCTAGCGCCTGAGTTTGCCGGGAGGGTTGTCATGCTTCGTGTGCCTGTGGACACTAGCCCAGCGACAGCCCAAAACTACAATGTCACCGTTACACCAACCGTCATTTTTTTCAAGAACGGTAAAAAGATTGAGGAAACCGCTGATTTTCATCTGAAGTCCTGGTTCAGAGCCAAACTCAACGAGTTGCTTAGCCTCAAAGAATAAACCGAGCAATAAATATTGAAGGGCCTTCTGAAAGCGAAGGCCCTTGCTGATTCAAAACAGAAAGTACCGCTGCGCCATCGGCAGCACATCGGCCGGTTCGCACCATAGCAGCACACCGTCGGCCTTGACCTGATAGGTCTGTGGGTCGACTTCGATGTCCGGCAGGTAATCGTTGTGGATCAGGTCTTTTTTCTGCACGGTGCGGCAGCCTTTGACGACACCGATCTGCTTCTTCAGGCCCAGTGACTCCGGTACACCGGCGTCGAACGCTGCCTGGCTGATGAAGGTCAGGCTGGTGGCGTGCAGCGAACTGCCGTAGCTGGCGAACATCGGTCGGTAGTGAACCGGCTGCGGGGTCGGGATCGAAGCGTTGGCGTCGCCCATCAGGCTGGCGGCGATGGCGCCACCTTTGAGGATCAGGGTCGGTTTGACGCCAAAGAACGCCGGGCGCCAGAGCACCAGGTCCGCCCATTTGCCGACTTCAATGGAGCCCACTTCATGGCTGATGCCGTGGGTGATCGCCGGGTTGATGGTGTATTTGGCGATGTAGCGCTTGGCGCGGAAGTTATCGTTGCCTGGGCCATCCTGCGGCAGCGGGCCACGCTGTTTCTTCATCTTGTCGGCGGTTTGCCAGGTGCGCATGATCACCTCGCCAACCCGCCCCATGGCCTGGCTGTCGGAGCTGAGCATGGAAAACGCGCCCAGGTCGTGGAGGATGTCCTCGGCGGCAATGGTCTCGCGGCGAATGCGGCTTTCCGCGAAGGCCACATCTTCGGCGATGCTCGGGTCCAGGTGGTGGCAGACCATGAGCATGTCCAGGTGCTCGTCGATGGTGTTGCGGGTGAACGGACGCGTCGGGTTGGTCGAGCTCGGCAGTACGTTCGGCGAACCGCAGGCCTTGATGATGTCCGGCGCGTGACCGCCACCGGCACCTTCGGTGTGATAAGTGTGAATCGTGCGGTTCTTGAACGCGGCCAGGGTAGTCTCGACAAAGCCCGACTCGTTGAGGGTGTCGGTGTGGATCGCGACCTGCACGTCGTATTCGTCGGCCACGCTCAGGCAGTTGTCGATGGCCGCAGGCGTGGTGCCCCAGTCCTCGTGCAACTTCAGACCGATGGCCCCCGCCTTGACCTGTTCGATCAGCGGGCCGGGCAGGCTGACGTTGCCCTTGCCGGTGAAGCCGATGTTCATCGGGAACGAGTCCGAGGCCTGGAGCATGCGCGCCATGTGCCACGGGCCGGGTGTGACAGTGGTGGCGTTGGTGCCCGTGGCCGGCCCGGTGCCGCCGCCGATCATGGTCGTCACGCCGCTCATCAGGGCCTCTTCGATCTGCTGCGGGCAGATGAAGTGGATGTGCGTGTCGACGCCGCCAGCGGTGAGGATCATGCCTTCGCCGGCAATGACCTCGGTGGCGGCGCCGACTGCAATGGTCACGTCCGGCTGGATGTCCGGGTTGCCCGCCTTGCCAATGGCCGCGATACGCCCGTTCTTGATGCCGACGTCTGCCTTGACGATGCCCCAATGATCGATGATCAAGGCATTGGTGATCAGCGTGTCGACTACGTCAGCGGCCAGCAACTGGCCCTGGCCCATGCCGTCACGAATGACCTTGCCACCGCCGAACTTCACTTCTTCACCGTAGGTGGTGAAGTCCTTCTCGACCTCGATCCACAGCTCGGTATCGGCCAGGCGAACCTTGTCGCCGACGGTGGGGCCGAACATGTCTGCGTAGGCTTGTCGGCTTATCTTCATCTCTCGTACCTCGGATTCAGAGCGGCAAGCTGCAGGCCGCAAACTGTAATGTGTTCAAAGCGACAAGCTGCAAGCCGCAAGTCTTTAGTCGTCATATGCTTTTCTCTTGAAGCTTGAAGCTTGAAGCTAAAGCTCCCCCATCACCCGACCGGCAAACCCGTAAACCTTGCGCAAACCGGCCAGGTCCACCAGCTCGACTTCGCGGGACTGGCCCGGTTCGAAGCGCACGGCGGTGCCGGCCGGAATGTTCAGGCGCATGCCCCGGCTGGCGGCGCGGTCGAAGGTCAGTGCGTCGTTGGTTTCGAAAAAGTGGAAATGCGAGCCCACCTGAATCGGCCGGTCGCCGCTGTTGGCGACAGTCAGGCTGAGGGTGCGGCGTCCGGCGTTGAGTTCGATGTCGCCGGGCTGGATCTGGTATTGACCAGGGATCATGTCGGTTGCCCCAAGGTTTTGAAATAAATGGCGGTCGGCCGATAGCGACCGTCCGGTGTCGCGCAATAATCCGGCAGTTCACCGACACGGTTGTAGGCCAGTGAGCGATAGAACGCTTCAGCCGTCGAGCCTGCTTCGGTGTCCAGGTGCAGCAGTCCACGTTTGTGTTTCACGGCCGCTTGCTCAACGGCCTCCATCAATTGCCTGCCCAGGCCACGCCCGCGCGCCGCAGGCAGCACCATCAGTTTCTGTACTTCGGCGCGGTTCAGGCCATTGGGCTTCTGACACAGCGACAGTTGCGCACTGGCCAGAACGTTTTCGTTCTCGACCACCACCCACAGCAGCAGAGTGCCAGCGGCGACGTCGACTCTGAGCCCGTCGCACCAGCCGTAGGCCTGCGCCATGTCGAGGTCGGCCATGAAACCGACCGACGCGCCATCATGAACCGTATCGAACAACAGTTGCGCCAGACCCTGGCGGTAATGCGCGAAGCTTTCGGCGGTGACGCGGCGCAGCTGTGCTGGGTTCATGGCGTGCTCTCTAAAGGGCGGAAGGGGCTTGTGAAACCGGTGGCTGAGCACCGGGCGACAGGTCGAGCTGCATGAACGTCAGGTCCAGCCAGCGACCGAACTTGGTGCCGACCTGGGGCATTTGTCCGGTGGTCTTGAAACCCAGGCGATCATGCAGGGCGATGGACGCCGCGTTACCGCTTTCTATGGCCGCGACCATCATGTGCTTGTCACAGTCGCGGGCGCGCTCGATCAAAGCGGCCATCAGGCGCGGGCCCAGGCGTTTGCCACGCTGGTCGGCGCGCACGTAGACCGAATGCTCGACCGTATGGCGAAAGCCTTCGAACGGCCGCCAGTCGCCAAACGACGAATAGCCAAGCACGTCGCCTGCGTTGTCGACGGCCACCAGAATCGGATACGCCTGGCTCTGGCGAGCTGCGTACCAGGCCTGGCGGTTAGCCAGATCAACCGGCTGCTCGTTCCAGATAGCCGTGGTGTTGAGCACCGCATCGTTGTAGATGTCCAGAATGCCCGGCAGATCGTCCGGCAAGGCGTCGCGAATCGCGTCCTGCATGATCACTCCTTCAGGCAATCGGCTGATGCACGGTGACGAGTTTGGTGCCATCCGGAAAGGTGGCTTCCACCTGGATCTCCGGGATCATTTCCGCGATACCTTCCATGACCTGATCACGAGTCAGCAGGGTCGTGCCGTAGTGCATGAGCTCAGCGACGGTCTGTCCGTCACGCGCACCTTCGAGCAGCGCCGCAGAAATATAGGCCATGGCTTCCGGGTAATTGAGCTTCACGCCGCGCGCCAGACGCCGTTCGGCGACCAGTCCGGCGGTGAAGATCAGTAGCTTGTCTTTTTCACGTGGTGTCAGGTCCATGGGGCTTCCGTTTGTTCAAATTCGGTGGTTGATCGTTCCCAGGCTGAGCCCTCATTGTTATATATAAGTCTGTTTTGGGTTCTGGCCGAAGGCCGTGGGAGCGAACTTGTTCGCGAAGGGGTCGGTGTAGTCGCCGAACATGCAGCGCCTAAAACATTGTCTTCGCGAACAAGTTCGCTCCCACGACCTGCGGGCAGAAGCGCTAAAAGACCCGATTTTCGGGCTTTTCAGGACTTATGTACCACGCTGAGTGCATCAGCGCCGAGGGTGTAGCCTGGAATGCAGAGCGTCCAGTCATCAATCAGGTATTCCAGATTCTTGGCGTTACCGCCTCGCGTCCCAGCAGGGCAGGGCGCAGTCGTTTCCACAGTTCTATCAGCCAGGCCCGGGCATGCAACGCTTCGTCTGCCAGACAGCGAGCGACCAGCAGACCGGGCAATTGAGTCAGGTCGCCGCGTACCGGGTTGGGCATCGACAGCGAACGGCAGGCCTCGAGCAGCTCGCTGCCCACTTCGCCGGTCATCAGCAGGGTGGCGAACACGGTTCTGCCGTCCAGGCCGATGGGCGAGCCCAGCAGCCCGTCGCCACCGATAATGCGTTGTCGCTCATGCCAGAGCAATGTGCCGTCGCGACGGATATCCAGATGCGATTGAAAATGGCCGTGCTCGAACCGCTCGCCACTGGCCGGCCGGCCCAAAGCCACCACGTCCCAGTAGCATAGCTTTGCATCACCGTGCAGCTCTATCCGAGTGCTCAGTTCTGCCTGGGCATTGCTGAAGACGATGGTTTCCTGCGGCAGCCATTCCAGTGTCGCACCGGGCTGGACGTGCAGTTCCAGTTGCTGGAAGGCCGGGCTGGCGGCGCGATACCATTTGGCCGCGCCGGGGCTGGTCAACTGTGCCCACGCATCGGCCCCCACGGTGGCCGAGATATCCAGCCGGTCACCCCCGGCGATGCCACCCGGTGGATGAACGATGATGTGCTGGCACACCTCCGGGCCTTCGGCGTACAGATGCTTTTGCACCCGCAGCGGTCCTTTGTGGCGCCGCAGTGTCGGGCGTGTGCTGTCATCGAAACGGCCGTAACCCAATTCCAGCTCGGCGTGCCAGCTGGGGGTGAAGAGGGCGGTGTTGGCAGGCAGGTTCATGGTGTCTTCATTGGCTTGTCGAATGCTGCACGATAACGGATTGACTCATCAAATGGTGACCAGACCTCGAACGCCGTCGCTCTCCATGTTCTCGCCACGGCCCTGCTGGACGATCTCGCCCCGCGACATCACCAGGTACTGATCGGCCAGTTCCGCGGCGAAGTCGTAGAACTGCTCGACCAGCAGAATCGCCATGTCGCCACGCTCGGCGAGCTTTTTGATGACGGCGCCGATTTCCTTGATCACCGAGGGCTGAATACCTTCGGTGGGCTCGTCGAGAATCAGCAGGCGCGGACGGCTCGCCAGTGCCCGGCCTATGGCCAGTTGCTGCTGCTGACCACCGGACAGATCGCCGCCGCGGCGGTGCTTCATTTGCAGCAGCACCGGGAACAGCTCGTAGATGAAGGCCGGCACTTCCTTGGCCTCGGAGCCCGGAAAGCGGGACAGGCCCATGAGCAGATTTTCCTCGACCGTCAGCCGGCCGAATATTTCCCGGCCTTGCGGCACGTAAGCAATCCCGGCATGTACCCTTTGATGCGTCTTGAACTGGGTGATGGTCTTGCCTTCCCATTGCACCGAGCCTTCCTTCGATGGCAGCAGGCCCATCAGCACGCGCAAGAGCGTGGTCTTGCCCACGCCGTTGCGGCCCAGCAGGCAGGTGACTTCACCGACCTTCACATCAAACGACAGACCGCGAAGAATGTGGCTGCCGCCGTAATATTGGTGGAGCTGGCTAACAGTGAGCATGAGGGCCTCATGAGTTATAAGCTTCAAGCTTCAAGCTTCAAGCTGCAAGTAAAGAGCAGCACGTTGTTTTTGCTTCTAGCTTGCCGCTTGCAGCTAAAAGCTTGCAGCTGGTCGCGCTAGCGCCCCAAGTAAACTTCGATCACGCGTTCGTCGGCCTGTACGTCGTTCAGCGAGCCTTCAGCCAGCACGCTGCCCTGGTGCAGCACGGTGACATGGTCGGCAATCGAGCCGACGAAACCCATGTCGTGTTCAACCACCATCAGCGAATGCTTGCCGGCGAGGCTTTTGAACAGCTCGGCGGTGAATTCGGTTTCGGCATCGGTCATGCCCGCGACGGGCTCGTCGAGCAGCAGTAATTGCGGGTCCTGAACCAGCAGCATGCCGATCTCCAGAAACTGCTTCTGGCCGTGGGACAGCAAGCCCGCAGGACGGTGCATCGAGCTGGTCAGGCGGATCGTTTCCAGCACCTCACCGATCCGGTCCTGTTGTTCGCCGCTCAACTGCGCACGCAGACTGGCCCACACCGATTTGTCTGTCTTCTGCGCCAGCTCGAGGTTTTCGAACACGCTCAAGGCCTCGAATACCGTGGGTTTCTGGAACTTGCGGCCGATGCCGGCCTGAGCGATCTGCACTTCGGTCATCTTCGTCAGGTCCAGCGTTTCACCGAACCAGGCCTTGCCGTGGCTGGGGCGGGTCTTGCCGGTGATGACGTCCATCAGCGTGGTCTTGCCCGCGCCGTTGGGGCCGATGATGCAGCGCAGTTCGCCTACGCCGATGTATAGATTCAGATCGTTCAGGGCCTTGAAGCCGTCGAAGCTGACGCTGATGTCTTCCAGCGTCAGGATCGTGCCGTGGCGAGTGTTGAGGCCTTTGCCAGCGCTTTTGCCGAATCCCACTGCGTCGCGGCTGGTGCCAGCGTCGGAGTTTGGCGCCAGGATCGGTTCCAGCATGAAAGACGGGGTCGGAGTGGTTTTCATTGCTCGCTCCTTTTCTTCAGCATGCCGATCACGCCCTTGGGCAGATACAGCGTGACGATGATGAACAGCGCGCCAAGGAAGAACAGCCAGTATTCCGGGAAGGCCATGGTGAACCAGCTCTTCATGCCGTTCACCAGACCTGCGCCCAACAGCGGGCCGATCAGCGTGCCGCGGCCACCCAAGGCTACCCAGACAGCGGCTTCAATCGAGTTGGTCGGCGACATTTCGCTGGGGTTGATAATGCCGACCTGCGGTACATACAAGGCGCCAGCCAGACCGCACAGCACGGCGCTAAGGACCCAGACGAACAGTTTGAAGCCGCGCGGATCGTAACCGCAGAACATCAAACGGTTTTCCGCATCGCGCAGCGCGGTCAGCACGCGGCCGAACTTGCTCTGCGCCAGGCGCCAGCCGATGTACAGACTGGCCACCAGCAATGCGACCGTGGCCATAAACAGCGCGGCTCTGGTCCCTTGGGCACTGATGCTGAAGCCCAGAATGCTGCGGAAGTTGGTGAACCCGTTGTTGCCGCCAAAGCCGGTCTCGTTGCGAAAGAACAGCAGCATGCCGGCGAAGGTCAGCGCCTGGGTCATGATCGAAAAGTACACGCCCTTGATCCGCGAGCGGAATGCGAAGAAGCCGAACACCAGCGCCAGCAGTCCCGGTGCCAATACCACCAGGCACATTGCCCAGAGGAAGTTGTCGGTGCCCGCCCAGTACCACGGCAGCTCGGTCCACGACAGGAAGGTCATGAAGGCCGGCAGACCATCGCCTGCGGCCTGGCGCATCAGGTACATGCCCATGGCGTAACCGCCCAGGGCGAAGAACAGGCCGTGGCCCAGCGACAACAGCCCGGCGTAGCCCCAGACCAGGTCCAGCGCCAGCGCTACAATGGCGTAGCAGAGAATCTTGCCCACCAGGGTCAGGGTGTAGGCCGAGACCTGAAAGCTGTTATCGGCAGGCAGCAGCGACAGCAGCGGCAGTGCCAGCAGCACCGCCAGTATTACGCAGCCTGCGGTCAGCGTGCCTCTGGGCCCGACTTTTTGCGCGGCAGTTACTATCAATGGCTGGCTCATCAGTCAATCACCCGTCCTTTCAGTGCGAAGAGGCCTTGCGGACGTTTCTGGATAAACAGAATGATCAGCGCCAGGATCAGGATCTTGCCCAACACGGCGCCGATTTGCGGTTCGAGAATCTTGTTGGCGATGCCCAGCCCGAAAGCCGCCATCACGCTGCCGGCCAGTTGCCCGACACCGCCGAGCACGACCACCAGGAACGAATCAATGATGTAGCTTTGGCCAAGATCAGGACCCACGTTGCCGATCTGGCTCAGGGCAACACCCCCCAGACCAGCGATACCTGAGCCCAGACCGAAAGCCATCATGTCGATGCGCCCGGTCGGTACGCCACAGCAGGCGGCCATGTTGCGGTTCTGGGTGACGGCGCGCACGTTCAGGCCCAGGCGGGTCTTGTTCAGCAGAAGCCAGGTCAGCACCACCACGAACAGCGCGAAGGCGATGATCACGATGCGGTTGTAAGGCAGCACCAGATTAGGCAGCACCTGGATGCCGCCAGACAGCCATTGCGGGTTGGCGACTTCAACGTTCTGCGCGCCGAAGGCCAGACGCACGGCCTGAATCAGCATCAGGCTGATGCCCCAGGTGGCCAGCAGGGTTTCCAGTGGGCGGCCATATAGATGACGAATAATCGTACGCTCCAGGGCCATGCCGATCGCGGCGGTGACAAAGAACGCCACCGGCAGCGCGATCAGCGGGTAGTACTCGATGGCCCCCGGTGCATAGCGCTGCAGCATCAGTTGCACGACGTAGGTGGAGTAGGCCCCCAGCATCAGCATCTCGCCGTGGGCCATGTTGATTACGCCCAGCAGGCCGAAGGTAATCGCCAGACCCAGCGCCGCCAGCAGCAGGATCGAGCCCAGCGACATGCCGCTGAACGCCTGGCCGAGGATTTCCCCGATCATCAGCTTGCGCTTGACCTGCGCCAGGCTGGTTTCAGCCGCCACGCGTACCGAAGCGTCGGTTTCCACGCCAGGTGCCAGCAATGATTCAAGGCGGGTACGCGCCAGCGGGTCACCGGTTTCGCCCAGCAGTCGCACGGCAGCCAGACGTACTGTCGGGCTGGTGTCGACCATTTGCAGGTTGGCCAGCGCCAGGGTTAGTGCGCTTTTGACACTGGAATCGGATTCGCTGGCCACGCGTTCGGTCAGTAACTCCAGCTGCGCAGGGCGCGCGCTTTTTTGCAATTGCAGGGCGGCGGCCATGCGCAGTCGTGTATCGGCGGCCAGCAACTGATGGCTGGCCAGCGCCGTTTCAACCAGGCCACGCAGCCGGTTGTTCAAGCGCAATTTACGCGGTTCGTCAGGCGTTGGAGCATCGGCGGCGGCAGGGGCCTGTGCATCGACGGCCACGTATTGATCGTTGTTTTCGATCCAGGCGCGCTTGCTGCTGTCGGCACCCACACGGCCATCGCGCAAGGCTTCGAGCAGCTCGACACGTTCCGGCACAGGCTTGGCGGCCCAGGCTTCCAGCAGTTCTGCCTGTTGCGAAGAACTGGCTGCGACAAAGTCACTGGCATCGCCGGCCTGGGCAGCCAAAGGCAGCAGCAGGCTGATGGTGAGGATCAAACGATAAAAATAAGAAGGCATATCAATATGGCCTTGGCTGTTTTTGATTCTGGCCGAAGGCCCCGGTCGCTCCTACGCCCTGTGGGCAGAAGCTTTGAAGCCCCGTATTTCGCGGGCTTCAGGACCTGTATATGACGCTTGGCGCCGAGCGTGGGAACGATCAGCAGTCGGCTTTTATCCTTCAGTTGCTCTTCGCCGGGGTGTCCGGCTTCTTGTCGTTGCCAGGGATGTACGGGCTCCATGGCTGGGCGCGGATCGGCTCTTTGGTCTGCCACACGACGTTGAACTGTCCATCGTCCTGGATTTCGCCGATCATCACTGGCTTGTGCAAGTGGTGGTTGGTCTTGTCCATGGTCAGGGTAAAGCCCGACGGCGCTGCGAACGTTTGGCCGGCCATGGCTTCACGGACCTTGTCCACGTCGGTGGATTTGGCTTTCTCGACCGCCTGCGCCCACATGTGAATGCCGACATACGTGGCTTCCATCGGGTCGTTGGTCACAGCCTTGTCAGCGCCTGGCAGGTTTTTCTTTTTGGCGTAGGCCGTCCAGTCAGCCACGAACTTCTTGTTGACCGGGTTTTCCACCGACTGGAAGTAGTTCCAGGCGGCCAGATGGCCTACCAGTGGCTTGGTGTCGATGCCGCGCAGTTCTTCTTCGCCTACCGAGAAGGCCACAACCGGTACGTCGGTAGCGTTCAGGCCCTGGTTGGCCAGTTCCTTGTAGAACGGCACGTTGGAGTCGCCGTTGACGGTGGAGATAACGGCCGTCTTGCCACCGGCGGAGAACTTCTTGATGTTGGCCACGATGGTTTGATAATCGGAGTGACCGAACGGGGTGTAGACCTCTTCGATATCGGTATCTTTCACGCCTTTGGAATGCAGGAAGGCGCGCAGAATCTTGTTGGTGGTGCGCGGGTAGACATAATCGGTGCCCAGCAGGAAGAAGCGCTTGGCCGAGCCGCCATCTTCACTCATGACATATTCGACGGCAGGGATCGCCTGCTGGTTAGGTGCGGCGCCGGTGTAGAAAACATTGGGCGACATCTCTTCGCCTTCGTACTGCACCGGGTAGAACAGCAGCCCGTTGAGTTCTTCGAAGACCGGCAGCACTGATTTGCGCGACACCGATGTCCAGCAGCCGAACACCACGGCGACCTTGTCCTGGGTCAGCAACTGACGGCCTTTTTCCGCGAACAGCGGCCAGTTGGACGCAGGGTCGACGACGACCGGCTCCAGCATCTTGCCGTTGACGCCGCCTTTGGCGTTGATTTCGTCGATGGTCATCAAGGCCATGTCCTTGAGCGACGTCTCGGAGATGGCCATGGTGCCGGACAACGAATGCAGAATGCCGACCTTGATGGTCTCGGCAGCCTGAACGGTCCAGGTCAGTCCCATGGCGGCGATCGATGCGGACAGGGTAAAGGCTTTGATCAGGCTGCGACGCTTCATTGACTGCTCCCTTAGTACATTATTTGATGGTTTGGCGGCGGTACATTTCATTGCGCTTTCAAGCTTTAGCAAGGTCTGGGCCAACGTAGAAACGTCGCAAAATGAAACGAATGTGTCGCGGTTCGTGGAGGGTGTGCACCAAGGTGGAACCCGGCTTTGCCCCGCGGGCGCTCCGGGCTCTGCAATGGTGCAAGGCTGATTCGCAGGAGCGCCGGCCAGTTACGGCCGGCTTCCCGGATCAGCCGCGTGAGGGTTTCAGACCCAGAGTTCCTGTTCTCCGGTATAGAGATCGTAGGTCTGATCAACCAGTTGTTCAGGCGCATCAAACAAGGCAAACAGCTGTCCGTTGATCCGTTTGGTCGCGCCCAGTTGCACGTATGTCCCCGGCGCAATGGCCACGTGATCACCAAGAAAGCCGGTGAACATGTTCTTCTTGGGCACCGCCGGTGCAAAGATGAAGAACACCGGGTGGTTTTCGGCACTGGCGTTGCGACTCACGAACCCGTCCTGGCTCCATCTGGAGGCGTTGGCTCGCGACATTGATGCAGACTGCACGCCATTGTCGGTAAACACTGCACCCACTTCGCGCTCAAGACAGGCCACCCCGTCGCTGGACACATAGGTGGCGCGAAATGCTGTGCCTTCCCACGCCTTGAGCTTATGGAACTGACTTAGAAACTTCCGTGTCGTGGCGTTGCGCACGCCGCTTCGCAGCAGCGGATTGATGTCCATTGAACCGCCTTCCACGTAGGCGGTGATTTCGGAAAAGTTTTCTGCGTTGGACGTCTTGGCCAGCGCCAGGTAGTCGGTCTCGAAACTCAAGCGTTCGGTGCTACTTGCTTCCTCCAGAGACGCCGGCCAGAGAGTTGTCAGGCTGGTCAGCTGAGCCTGGGCATTGCGGATTGCGGACTGACTCATGCGCGGGATCTGTGTGCCCACGATTTTCCAGACGCCGGTCGTGCTGCGAAGAGCAAACTCCTGCCCGTGCACCAATTGCGTGGTATCCATCGGGTTTACCCGATAAAGGCGTGAGTGGCCGAACACGTTGGCCCGTCGGCTTATGAAGCAGGTCTGGCCTTCTACCTCAATGGCGACGAAGCGTTTGGGGTCCATGGCTGCGATCAATTTCGAGTCTGCGAAACGCGGCGCCTTTGAATGCGACAGGAGGTAGCCGATCTGTGCCTGACCATCGCGACCGACTCTGCGTACCAGGTGCGGACGTCTCACCGTTTTTGCGGCGATTCCTGCCGGTTTCAAGGCCAGCGCCAAGTGGCCGACCAAGGCAATGGCAAGGTAGCTGAGGGCGCTCAGAAACTCCTCGGCGGCGCCTTCCAGGTCGTTTTCATCGATTTTCGAAAAAGCGCTCCAGGTTTTGTAAAGGCCAGCGCCCAGCGAGACAGGCATCATGATCGGGCCAGGCAGAAACAGAATCGCAATGCTCGCGATCAGATCGAATCCCCGACCCGATTGCCCTGTACCGGTGGTCAGGCTCATCTGCCGTTTGGCTTCGTTGATCAGATGGTTGATCTTGGTCTCATGATTTTCCTCGTAAATGTCTTTGCTCTGGCTGACAAACACGACCGGGCGCAGCAGCCTTGACGGGATCGGTAGCAGCGTCAGTTGGGTGAATACTTCGGGCAGACGCCAATGCTTCGCTTCCTTTTCGTACTGCATGGCATGCAGCGTCTCAATACGCCTGGAAACCGGTATTTGCTGAATCAGATACTGCTGGAAGGGTGCCTCTTCCAGAAAACTGGTGGTCAGGTGATACATGCTGTTGAACCAGCGGAAAACGACACCGTCGGCAGCATCCAGCGTGCACAGCACCAGCGGCCCCTTCTCGAATGTTCCGGCTGGAGCAATCAGCATCACGTTGGTCATCTTGAATTGGTTGACGCTGAAAAAACGGACTTCAATGACTTGCTCGTTGATGGTTCGCCGTCCTTGAAGTCCTGGCGAATCCAGCACAGCCTTGATCCACTCGCGGCCGGGGTGTGCAAAAGCCTGTTGTTCGATCTCCAGCAGCGCCATCTTCATCTGAGCTCGCAACATGGCTTTTTCTGACCGCTTGAGCTGCTGTGCATACGCCGAGGTTTTCAGGTGCAGGTCAAGGTAATCACTGAGGTGTCGGGGATCTTCCAGCGTGGCAATCAGCTCCGTTACGGCCTGCTTGTCCAAGTGCGCAAGGGAGACGCCTTCAGCATCTACAGCGCGTAGAAGCACGGCATCCTTGGCCTTGGTGTGCAGGGCTTGGGTATGTGCCAGTTGCCTGAGCGAAACGCTCTCAGTCTTGGTTTCTGGCAATACAGGCGCGCCGGGAATATCGAGCACTTCGATGCCCGTCCTGTAGGTCAGTGAAATATTGATCTGTTGCGCTGTTGCAGCGATGGATAGCCGGTTCAGCAGTTGAGCCAGTTGCTGGTCGATAAAGCGCGTCGGATAGGTGCGGCTGTCATTTTCCGCCTGGCCGAAGTGCTCCCTGCTGGCTTTGCGCATGTTCACCACCAACTCGCCAAACCGCTGTGCCTGGCGATGCCATGCCTGACGCTGCGTCAGCGTCATGGTTTTCCACCAATCGGGCATTTGGCTTTTCACCAGATCGCTGTCGAATCCGTCGAGTCGCCAGTGGTTGTCGAAGTAAATCCTGGGTTTCAGCAAATTCGCTATCATTTGCTCGAAACAGACCGCGTCCATCTTCTGAGAGCGGGCCAGCTGTACAGTCTGAGCGAAGACCGACTGCTGCGCGACAACCTGCCGGGCAAGCAGCAGGCTGAGAAAATTGCCGTCCATCAGGGTGTATTGCCATTGCAAGACGGGGGTGGGGTTGGTGGGGCTTGCCTGCCCGGCGGTGACGCCGTCGCCCAAACGTCCTCGGTACTCGGGTTCAGTCACTCGCTGAACAAGCGCGTCGTTCAACTGTTGCAATGAGGCAAATGCTTCCAGCCCGTCATGGGGCGTAAACAGCAGGACATCTTCCAGTTCTTCCAGGTCTGGCTGGACCGGCGCATCACGAAGACGCCGGGCAATGGCAAACGCGCCGTAAAGTGACAGCGAGGGGCCGTCGCCGTCTCGTGCCGACAGGCTGTAAACACTGTGCGGCTGTAAGTCTGCGAAACCCTCTGTCGCATTTGTGGCACAGGGCCCGAGGGCGGCCGAAAGCAGGCTGTAGTGCCCGGTTGTCATCTTTCCCAAGGCGATCAGCACTGCACATTCGGATGTCAGGCACTCGATCTGCTCTGCGACAAACCGGCTGCTCCGGGTTTCGCCATCAAGCGTCGCAGTGCTCCAGTAGTCTGCAAGATTTTGTGTATAGCACTGCTCCAGTTGCTCGCTGACCTCGGTGAAGAACGTTACGGTCGCTGCCCGCCCCAGCGGCTGAATGGCTGGTGGCTTGACGTCAGGTTGCTGTGTGTCAGGCGTTGGGGAAGGCGTGTCAAGAGGCGGGTGGAGAGCGACTACATCATTGTCGATCCATTGCAAATGGCCGGTGAAGTATTCGATCAGGCCAGGGATCAGTGGAACCCTGTGTATGTTGCTCCCGTGGTCGAATTCGACCTCGCTGTCACGGTAGGTCAGCCAGGTCGTCTCGACATCCAGCTCGGGTTTGAGGGGGTGAAGCAGAGTACGGGCCAGTTCCTGGGTCGTCTTGCTGAAGTCGGGTGGATAGGTATCGCTGGCAAGCGAGGCGTTTAGAGCCTGGGTTGGTGCGGTGCGCGGTAAGGTCATGGTGCCGATTCGTCTGCATGATGGATGATCCGCTCGAGGCATATGCCGGGCGGTTCATTTCATATAGTCAGGCTTGAAGGCACGCGGGTATCGGCCTGCGCAGTCAGGGGACTGCAGCATCGGCTGTCTGATCGGTAGGAAGTCTCGGAAACGCGCAAGATTGAGGTGAGGGCGGGGCCTGAAACCGGGTATGAGGAGGAATTCATCACAACGCCACTCAGTGGTTTCAGGCCCCGCAGTGAGCAATCTAAGCTGTTGCCGCTGTTTTGGCAAAGCGCGAAAGCACTATTCGATCAAGCGCCCGGAGAATCAGCATCGGTCCTGGGTGCCAGGAGTGTCGCCGCGACACTATCGCTGAAGACATCAGCTCTTGGCCCTGCCCGTGAAAACTACTCAGTGCTGATGTTCCGGAGCCTGTTTTTGTACCACGACCTGCACCTCGACATCCCCCGCCTTTTCGAAATGCAGAGTCATTGGAAAGCGCTGGCCGACGACCAGCTTGGAACGGTCCTTGATGTCCAGCAACATCACGTGCCAGGCCATCGGGGCGAAAGCCACCTTCGCGCCAGCCGGTATGTCGACCGCTTGAACGTGCTGCATTTTCATCAGCCCGTCGGCATGTACATGCTCATGCAATTGCGCCTGCCCGGCGATGGGCGTGTCGACGCTAATCAGGCGGTCAGCGCTGTCACCTTTGTTCTCGACGGTGAAATACGCCGCCACCGTCGGTGCGTTGGGCGGTAGCTCCATTGACCATGGATGGCCAATCAGCAATGCCCCGGCCTTGTACTCATGGGCATGGACGACACAGGCTGGCAGCAGCAGTGCGGCCAGCAGCAATGCTTTTTTGAGCATGGGGAGATTCTCCGGGGATTCGATGAAGGAGTGAAAGGTAGCTCAATTGGACATCCGAAACACTTGGGCAAACCTTTGAGCGCTACTGAGTGAGCCCGTTTCGTACAGTCGTTCCCCGGCATGCAGCCATTGGGTGATGAGGATGAATGAAAGGGCACAGTCACATCGTTTGCGCTTGGGGCGATTCTCCGGTACGGGCCAAATGTATTTAGTCACCGCAAAAACATTCCAGAGAAATCCTGTTTTTTCCGATTGGCGCATGGGTCGTCTGCTGGTTGATGAACTTCGACAGGTTCAAGAGCAGCAACTGGCCGATTCATTAGCCTGGGTGGTAATGCCCGACCACATTCACTGGCTGCTGCAGTTGAATAGTCACTCATTATCCAGCGTTGTACAGCGCGTTAAATCGAAAAGCGCGATCGCCATAAACAGAGCCAGAGGCTGCAGTGGACCTTTTTGGCAAAGCGGGTTCCACGACGTCAGCATCCGCACTGAAGAAAGCCTTTTGGATTTTGCCCGTTATATCGTTGCCAATCCTGTTCGAGCCAACCTGGTCAAAAGCGTGCGCGATTATCCGTTATGGGACGCAATTTGGCTGTGAAAAACCGGCCTCTTCGTGAGCAAGCTCACTCCCACAGGTCAGAGGGTTTTTCAAGCTATGTGGCTTATTTCCAAAGGCTCGGGGTATTTCGAGCCATGTGGATATTCTGCAGCACCGCTGATCTTGTGGGAGAGAGCTTGCTTGCGAAGGCGCATTAACGGATCAACAGATTTTCAGCGGCTGCACCGGCCTCTTCGTGAGCAAGCTCCCAAGGTGTCGAGGTGTTTTCAAGCTATGTGGCTATTTCCGCAGGCTCGGGGTATTTCGAGCCATGTGGATATTCTGCAGCACCGCTGACCTTGGAGTGAGCTTGCTTGCGAAGGCGCATTAACGGATCAACAGATTTTTAGCGACTGCACTGGCCTCCTCGTGAGCAAGCTCACTCCCGCAGGTCCGAGGTGTTTTCAAGCTATGTGGCTTATTTCCGCAGGCTCGGGTTATTTCGAGCCATGTGGATATTCTGCAGCACCGCTGACCTTGTGGGAGTGAGCTTGCTCGCGAAGGCGTATTAACGGATCAACAGATTTTCAGCGGCTGCACCGGCCTCTTCGTGAGCAAGCTCACTCCTACAGGTCCGAGGTGTTTTCAAGCTATGTGGCTTATTTCCAGAGGTTCGGGGTATTTCGAGCCATGTGGATATTCTGCAGCAGCGCTGATCTTGTGGGAGTGAGCTTGCTTGCGAAGGCGCATTAACGGATCAACAGATTTTCAGCGGCTGCACCGGCCTCTTCGTGAGCAAGCTCACTCCCACGGGACCGAGGTGTTTTCAAGCTATGTGGCTTATTTCCGCAGGCTCGGGGTATTTCGAGCCATGTGGATATTCTGCAGCACCGCTGATCTTGTGGGAGAGAGCTTGCTTGCGAAGGCGCATTAACGGATCAACAGATTTTCAGCGGCTGCACCGGCCTCTTCGTGAGCAAGCTCACTCCCACAAGTCCGAGGTGTTTTCAAGCTATGTGGCTTATTTCCGAAGGCTCGGGGTATTTCGAGCCATGTGGATATTCTGCAGCACCGCTGATCTTGTGGGAGAGAGCTTGCTTGCGAAGGCGCATTAACGGATCAACAGATTTTCAGCGGCTGCACCGGCCTCTTCGTGAGCAAGCTCACTCCCACAGGTCCGAGGTGTTTTCAAGCTATGTGGCTTACTTCCACAGGCTCGGGGTATTTCGAGCCATGTGGATATTCTGCAGCACCGCTGACCTTGTGGGAGTGAGCTTGCTCGCGAAGGCGTATTAACGGATCAACAGATTTTCAGCGGCTGTACCGGTCTCTTCGTGAGCAAGCTCACTCCCACAGGTCCGAGTTGTTTTCAAGCTATGTGGCTTATTTCCGCAGGCTCGGGGGTATTTCGAGCCATGTGGATATTCTGCAGCAGCGCTGACCTTGTGGGAGTGAGCTTGCTCGCGAAGGCGTATTAACGGATCAACAGATTTTCAGCGGCTACACCGGCCTCTTCGTGAGCAAGCTCACTCCCACAGATCCGAGGTGTTTTCAAGCTATGTGGCTTATTTCCGCAGGCTCGGGGTATTTCGAGCCATGTGGATATTCTGCAGCACCGCTGACCTTGTGGGAGCGAGCTTGCTCGCGAAGGCGCATTAACGGATCAACAGATTTTTAGCGACTGCACTGGCCTCTTCGTGAGCAAGCTCACTCCCACAGGTCCGAGGTGTGTTCAAGCTATGTGGCTTATTTCCGCAGGCTCGGGGTATTTCGAGCCATATGGATATTCTGCAGCACCGCTGATCTTGTGGGAGCTTGCTCGCGAAGGCGTATTAACGGATCAACAGATTTTCAGCGGCTGCACCGGCCTCTTCGTGAGCAAGCTCCCAAGGTGTCGAGGTGTTCTCAAGCTATGTGGCTTATTTCCGAAGGCTCGGGGTATTTCGAGCCATGTGGATATTCTGCAGCACCGCTGATCTTGTGGGAGAGAGCTTGCTTGCGAAGGCGTATTAACGGATCAACAGATTTTTAGCGACTGCACGGGCCTCTTCGTGAGCAAGCTCACTCCCACAGGTCCGAGGTGTTTTCAGGGGTATCAGTGAGGACTAAAGACCGCTCATTAATCCAACCCCAAGGCCTCTAGCACCTCATCCACACCCCAGAACAGCCGGTCGACGTCAGGCAACTGTGGGCGTTTGAGGATCAGGACGGGCAGGCCGTGTTCGCGGGCGACGTCGAGTTTGGGTTCGGTGGAGCTGCTGCCGCTGTTTTTGCTGATCAGTACGTCGATGCGGCGCTGTTCGAACAACTGGCGTTCGTCTTCCAGCATGAATGGGCCGCGTGCGCCGATCACTTCGCAGCGTTCGTTGCCGGGGTAGTCGTCCAGTGCCCGGAGTGTCCAGAACTGGTGCGGCGGTATTTCGTGCAGGTGCTGCAAGGGCTCGCGACCCAGCGTGAACAGCGGGCGCTTGAAAGGAAGCAGGGCAGTGGCCAGTTCTGACCAGTCAGCCACTTCGCGCCAATCATCTCCCGGACCTGCCTGCCACGCGGTGCGGCGCAAGGCCCAGCAGGGAATGCCTGCCAGTTTGGCCGCACGCGCTGCGTTGTGGCTGATCTGTGCGGCATACGGATGGGTGGCGTCCAGCAGCAGGTCGACGCCCTGTTCGCCCATGTACTGCGCCATGCCCTCGGCGCCGCCATAACCGCCGACCTTCAATTGGCAGGTCAAATCAGACGGCACCCGGCCCACGCCCGCCAGGCTGTAGATGTGCTCAGGCCCGAGCCTTCGCGCAATGGCCAGGGCCTCGGTGATACCGCCCAGCAGCAGGATGCGTTTCATGTCATTTCTCTCTGTGAGTCAATGCCAGCCTGACCCACCAGCCCGCCCTGACGATCAATGGCGAAGACCTCCACCTGAACGCTCGCAGGCACGATGCTGCGCGCGAAATTCAGCGCGTGGCGACACACTTCGTCGCCCAGTGGCACACCCGCCGCGGCGCTCATCGCCAGCGCTTGCTGACTGGTGTTGGCTGCAAGGATCCGTTGTTGCAGGCCTGCATCCGCGCCGACATCCGCAGCCCAGTGCGCCAACTGTGGCAGGTCGATGCTGGAATGGCGGCTGTGCAGGTCCATATGGCCGGCGGCCAGCTTGCTGATCTTGCCGAAGCCGCCGCACACGCTCAACTTATCCACAGGCACCTTGCGCAAGTGCTTGAGCACCGCACCGACGAAGTCGCCCATCTCGATCAGGGCGATGTCCGGAATTTTGTAGACGCGGCGCATGGTGTCTTCGCTGGCATTGCCGGTGCAGGCGGCGATGTGCCGATAGCCGTTGGTGGTGGCGACGTCGATGCCCTGATGGATCGAGGCGATATAGGCTGCGCAGGAGAACGGCCGGACGATCCCGCTGGTGCCGAGAATCGACAGTCCGCCGAGAATGCCAAGGCGCGGGTTCATGGTCTTGAGCGCCAGCGCCTCGCCGCCCTCGACGCCGATCGTGACTTCGAATCCGCCGCTGTAGCCTTGTTCTTCGGCCAGTTGCAGCAAGTGCTCGGTCATCATGCGCCGAGGCACCGGGTTGATGGCCGGCTCACCGACTGCCAGCACCAGCCCTGGGCGGGTCACAGTGCCGACACCTGCTCCCGCGACGAAGCGCACGCCCGCTGCTGTTTGCAGCCTGACACGGGCAAACACCAGCGCGCCGTGGGTGACATCCGGATCATCGCCGGCATCCTTGAGGGTTGCGGCTTCCGCGAAGTTATCCACAAGCCGGCAGAATTCCAGGCGCATCTGCACCTGTTTGCCCTTTGGCAGGACGATACCCACCGCGTCGCTGACCTGCCCGCAGAGCAACAGTCGCGCCGCCGCCAGGCTGGTTGCGGTCGCACAGCTGCCAGTGGTCAGGCCACTGCGCAGTGGCGCAGGCTGTTCGGCGGTTTCTTCGCGCATCAGGGTTTGACTACGTCCAGCAGGGTGATCGGCAACGCCTGACGCCACGTGTCGAATTCACCGAGGGGCTGCGCGTGGGCGACGTGGATACGGGTCAGCTCGCCGCCATGCCGTTCGCGCCAGGCCATCAAGGCGGTTTCGCTTTGCAGGGTGACCGCATTGGCGACCAGTCGGCCGCCCGAGCGCAGCTGTTCCCAGCAGGTCTCCAGTACGCCGATACGCGTCACGCCACCGCCGATGAAAATCGCATCCGGGCGTTCCAGACCACTCAGTGCCTGTGGCGCGCTGCCCCGCACCAGTTGCAGGCCAGGCACGCCGAGTGCGTCGCGGTTGAATTCGATCAGTTGCTGGCGGCCTTCATCGGCTTCGATGGCCATCGCCCGGCAGGTCGGGTGCGCGCGCATCCATTCGATGCCGATGGAGCCGCAGCCCGCGCCGACATCCCACAACAGTTCGCCCGGTAGTGGCGCAAGGCGGGCGAGGGTGATGGCGCGTACGTCGCGCTTGGTGAGCTGGCCGTCATGTTCGAAGGCGCTGTCCGGCAGACCTGAAATGGGGCTCAGACGGATGGCGCTGGCGTCGGCGCGACAATCGATGGCAACCAGGTTCAGCGCAGCGATCTCGGGGTTGCCCCACTCGCTGGCCAGCCCTTCGACGCGTCGCTCGGCTTCGCCACCCAGATGTTCCAGGACGGTCATGCGGCTTGGACCAAAGCCGCGCTCGCGCAACAAGCCGGCAATCACGGCGGGGCTGCTGCCGTCGTTGCTCAACACCAGCAGACGCATGCCATGGTGGAAGTGTGCGTTCAGCGCGGCCACCGGCCGGGCAACCACCGACAGGGTGACGACGTCCTGCAGCGGCCAGCCGAGGCGGGCAGCGGCCAGAGAGTAAGAGGAGGGCGCGGGCAGAATGCGCATTTCGTCAATGCTGACCACGCGTGCAAGACTGGCGCCGACGCCGAACATCATCGGGTCGCCACTGGCCAGCACGCAGATCTCGGCACCCCGCTGCTCGAGCACAGGGTTCAACGAGAAAGGACTCGGCCACGCACGTCGCTCGGCGCGAATGCACGGTGGTAGCAACGCCAGCTGGCGCGGGCCGCCGAACACCTGATCAGCGTGCAGCAGAGCGTGTCTGGCGTTCTTGCCGAGCCCTTTGTAACCGTCTTCTCCGATTCCCACGACTGTCAGCCACGGTGACATGTACCTACCTCAATCCGAACTTCCGACAGAGCGCCTTTTCATGCCTGCGGACAAAGCAGGCATAATACCGCGCCCGACGGGGTACAAGTGCTCTAATCAACGTCCGTTTCCAGCCAGTTCACATCGGGTGACCCATTGAACGAGCAGCAGTCCGCTCGCACATCCTCTGCAACGCTACGCCCCTCGGCCTGTCCGGGGTTGCTGCGTATCGTCCCGGCACTGGACGGCGGAATCTGCCGGATCAAGCTGGCGGGCGGGGTGATCAGCAGTGCGCAGGCCATGGCCGTCGCCGAGGCTGCGCGCACCTATGCACACGGCGTTATTGAAGCCACCAACCGCGCCAACCTGCAGATTCGCGGGATTGGTGCTGATCATGACGGTTTGATCAGTGCCTTGATGGCGGCAGGGCTCGGCCCCGCCAACCCGGCCAGCGACGATGTGCGCAACCTGATGCTTAGCCCGACGGCCGGGCTGGACCCGCAGATGCTCTTCGATGCCCGGCCGCTGGCGGCGCAGATTCTCGACGCGCTGGAACATCACCCGCGTTTTCATGAGCTGTCCCCCAAGTTCGCCCTGTCGCTGGACGCTGGCGAAGCGCTGGTCATGCTCGAACACCCGCACGACGTGTGGCTGTCGGCGCTGAAATTCGATAACGAAGTGTTGCTGGCGTTCGGGCTGGCCGGCTGCCCGGCCCATGATCGACCGCTGGCCGCTGTTCCTGTGGCTGAGGGCAAGACGCTGGTTGTCGCGCTGCTGGAGCTGTTTCTCGACCTGGCCCGTCCCGAGCACACCCGGATGCGGCACCTGCTGGCCGAGGTATCGACCGCCGATATGCTGCACGAGCTGTCGACCCGGTCCGGCTGCACAGTGCGGACCGATAAGGCGATCACCGATTGGCAGCGTCCGGCCATTCAGGGCACTCGGCATATCGGTGTTTATCCACAGGCTCAGCCGAATCAGGTGGCGGTGGGCGCTGCAGTACCGTTGGGGCGTCTCGATGCGGCGATGCTTTCCAGCGTGGCGCAACTGGCGGCGGATCAGGGCGACGGCACGCTGCGCCTGACGCCCTGGCAAAGCCTGTTGCTGCCCAACGTGCCGGTCGAGCGCGCGGCAGCGGTGCTGGGCGCGTTGCAGGCATCGGGCTTCGTCGGGGCGGCCGGGCAACCGCTGGCGCAGATGCTCGCCTGTACCGGTTCTGCCGGGTGCGCCAAGGGGCTGGCCGACACCAAGGCCGACGCCCTGCAACTGGCTGCCGGACTGGCTACCGGCCAGGCGGTGCACTTGAGCGGCTGCACGCGTTCCTGCGCCGCCGCCCACGTAGCGCCAGTGACCTTGCTGGCTGTCGCGCCGGGCCGTTACGATCTTTATTTTCGCGATACAGCGCATGCCGGTTTCGGCGTGCTGCGCGCGCGCAACCTTACTATTGAAGCAGTCGGTGCGCAGTTGAACGCCGGCTCACGGAGCAACATGCATGATTGATTACATCCGCGATGGTCAGGAGATATATCGCAACTCTTTCTCGATCATTCGCGCCGAAGCGCGTCTTGACACGATCCCTGCCGACCTGGAAAAACTCGCTGTGCGCGTGATCCATGCCTGCGGGATGGTCGAAGTCATCGAAGACCTGCGCTTCTCGCCGGGTGCCGGTGCTGCCGGGCGCAACGCTCTGGCCGCCGGAGCGTCGATCCTGTGCGATGCGCGGATGGTCTCCGAAGGCATCACCCGCACCCGTCTGCCCGCCAATAACCCGATCATCTGCACCTTGCATGATGAAGGCGTACGGGAAATGGCCCTGGAGCTGGGCAATACGCGTTCTGCGGTGGCGCTCGAGTTGTGGCGTCCGCACCTGGAAGGCAGCGTGGTGGTCATCGGCAACGCGCCGACCGCGCTGTTCTACCTGTTGGAAATGCTCGATGCCGGTGCGCCGAAGCCTGCGCTGATTCTCGGTTTTCCGGTCGGCTTTGTCGGCGCCGCCGAGTCCAAGGCGATGCTTGCCGCCGATAGCCGCGGCGTGCCGTTCGTGATCATGCAGGGCCGTCGTGGCGGCAGCGCCATGGCCGTGGCCGCTGTCAACGCACTGGCCACGGAGATCGAATGATGCAGGCACGCGGTCGATTGATTGGCCTGGGCGTCGGTCCTGGCGACCCGGAGCTGATCACTGTCAAGGCCCTGCGCCTGCTGCGCGAGTCGCCGGTGGTGGCGTATTTCGTGGCCAAGGGTAAAAAGGGCAACGCCTTCGGCATCATCGAAGCGCATCTGCAGGACGTTCAGACCCTGATGCCGCTGGTCTACCCGGTTACCACCGAGGCATTGCCGGCGACACTGTCCTACGAAAAGCTCATCAGCGACTTTTACGACGAATCCAGCCGGCACATTGCCGCGCACCTGGACGCCGGACGCGATGTGGCGGTGATCTGCGAAGGCGATCCGTTTTTCTATGGCTCCTACATGTACCTGCACGATCGTCTGGCCGAGCATTACGACGCTGAAGTGATTCCGGGCGTGTGCTCGATGCTCGGCGGTGCTTCGGTGCTGGGCGCGCCGCTGGTGTATCGCAATCAGAGCCTGTCGGTGCTGTCCGGTGTGCTGTCCCACGATGACCTGAAACGCAAGCTGGCCGATGCCGACGCGGCGGTGATCATGAAACTGGGGCGCAACTTCCACAAGGTCCGCGAAGTGCTGATCGAACTGGGGATGGCCGGGCGTGCGCTGTATGTCGAGCGCGCCACGATGAGCAACCAGAAAATCGTTCCGCTGGATCAGGTCGACCCGACGTCGTCTCCCTATTTTTCGTTGATTATCGTCCCTGGCGACAGGTGGCAAGGCTAATGACCTCCATGACTCCGGCCATCGTCATTCTCGGCAATGGCAGCCTTGCTACCGCGCGGCGCATTCAACAGCTGTTTCCCGATGCGCTGATTCATGGCCTGGCCGAGCGCGTGCAGGGTGCCGACCGTACTTACAGTGAGTTCGGCGCGACGCTGCGCCAGTTGTATCAACAGAACACGCCGATCATCGCCCTTTGTGCGGCCGGTATCGTTATTCGCACCCTGGCCGCCGTGCTGCTGGAGAAGGGCGCCGAACCGCCGGTGCTCGCTGTGGCCGAAGACGGCAGCGCCGTGGTGCCGCTGCTCGGCGGCCTTGGCGGGGTGAATGTTCTGGCGCGCAGCATCGCCAGCGGGCTTGGCGTTGCGCCGTCGATCACTACCAGCGGCGAGCTGCGTTTCGGCACCTGCCTGCTCAATCCGCCAAGCGGCTATGCGCTGGGCGATCTGGAGCTGGGCAAGCGTTTCGTTTCCGACCTGCTATCCGGTGAACCCGTGCGCATCGAGGGCCAAGCCCCGTGGCTGGCTCAGGCGCAACTGCCCGAAGATCCACAGGCGGCGCTGGCCATCCATGTCGGCAGTGCCCTGCGCGAGCCTTCACCCCATGAATTGCTGATCTACCCGCGTAATGTGCTGGTTGCGCTGACTGACCTCACTGACCAACTGGTTGAGCACGTGCGCTCGGCCCTGCGCGAAGCACGTATCGCCGGGCAGTCTCTGGCCTGTCTGCTGGCTGCCGAGGAGCAGATGGCCAATCCGCACCTGCACAAGGCTGCCGCCGAGCTGGACGTTGCGGTGCGATTCGTCAGCGCCGCTGCGGCCAGCGAGATGGCCATGAAGGCTGTGCCGCAGCTGTTGCCACCGCTCTGCGTCGACGCCCACACAGCGATTGCTGTCGCGGCGCAACCGCTGGAGGTGCAGAGCATCGGTCGCGGACGTGGCCGCGTTGCAGTCATTGGCCTGGGCCCTGGCGCAGCAGATCTGATGGTGCCTGCGGTCAAGGCCGAACTGGCACGTGCCAACGATGTGCTGGGCTATGAGACCTATGTGCGCATGGCGGGGCCGTTTCGTGCCGACCAAGTGCTGCACTGCACTGACAATCGCGAAGAAATGCAGCGTGCCCGACATGCCTTCGAGCTTGCTGCTCAAGGCCGCTCGGTGGTCGTGGTGTCGTCCGGTGATCCGGGCGTGTTCGCCATGGCGTCAGCGGTGCTTGAAGCGTTGCATGAGTCGGATAATCCTCACTGGCATGCGGTCGAGCTGGAGATTCTGCCCGGTGTCTCGGCCTCTCTGGCCACCGCAGCCCAGGCCGGTGCGCCGCTGGGGCATGATTTCTGTGTGCTGTCGCTGTCCGACAACCTCAAGCCCTGGGAGATCATCGAAAAGCGTCTGGACCTCGCCTGCCAGGCCGATCTGGCTCTGGCGTTCTACAACCCGATATCGCGCTCCCGACCTTGGCAACTGGGGCGCGCGCTGGAGATTGTCCGCCAGCATCGCATCCCTGCAACGCCCGTGACGCTGGGGCGCGACATCGGCCGTCCTGGCCAGACTCTGAGGGTTATCACGCTCGGCGAGTTGACCCCGGAGCAGGTGGACATGCGCACCATGGTCTTGATCGGCTCTTCCCTGACGTGCACCTTTGCGCGCCACGAAGGCGGCAACTGGGTCTATACGCCGCGTTGGTACGGCAACAAGCCTACAGCGTGAGCTCGCACCCGTGTAATACCAGCTGCTACCTATTGTGGGAAAGTGCTGAAGTGGTGATCTCACTTCAAGCCTGTGAGCCGGTGTTTCGGCTCACAGGCTTGAGCGAATCGGCTCTCTTCAATCTGCGTAGTCTGTAGTCCGACGCCAGAAACCTCACCGGAATGTTCGCTCACCCGCGGTAAACCGGGAGGCAGATGGCGCGTCGAATTTCGCTCTGCGTGTCACGTTCGGCAGCCTGGTGCCCGAAAGCCATCATGGGGCAAACGGGAAGCACCGAAAAAACTGCCTGATTTATTTCGTTAGTCTCGATTCAGTCCACGAGGACTCATGAATTAAAGGACTAATGAAATGACACAGGAAAAAACCATGAACAGCACTGACAACCTCGATTACATCGCCGCCTGCGAGCTGGCTGAATGCCCATCTTCGTTCGGCGCGTACGCGGCGGCGGCCAATCCAGGCTTACTCAAGGCGCGTGACGTCACTGACGCGAAACCCGGCAATGAGGCGGCGGTGGTCGCAGGCAGTCTGCTGGCATTTGCCGCCGGGATGTCGGCGCAGAGCAAGCAGGACGTAATAAATTCCTTTCTGTTTGCCACCCTGGTGGCCAACAAGGCGTTCAGCGCTCAAACCCAGGGTGATCAGTGGTATGACAAATTCAACGAAGTGCTTTCGAAGCTGGGCTGGCTTTCCACTCAGTGGAACTATGCGCGTTATCGTGCCACCCATCAGCGTTTCACGATGGACGAATTGGGTCTGGAGATCCTTGGTTCGGCCATTGCAGCTGCCGCGTTACCTGGGCCTGCATCGCTGCTGATGCTCAAGGTGGCTGGAGATGCAATCGCCGCATTGAGGGCCAAAAAAGAACCCCTGCGCCTGTTCGAGAGCCAGACCAAGGCACATCGTGGCGGTAGCTTCCGTATCGCCTCCTGTATCGAATCCGAGGACAGCATCGTCAGTCTGGCCATGGCAGCGGTCAGTTTTCAGGCTGACAGTGACGTCACCAACGTACTGTTCTGGGAGTGGCAGGACACCAGTGTCCAGACCTGGAAGGGTGAGGACAGCCTGTTGCTCAACACGGCGCTGTATGCGCGCCATCGCGACATGATCCAGCAACGGCTGGACGATAATGCCAGACGTGCGATTGCAGATTTCGAAATCTGACCGGAGTGTTGGCGGAGGCATGGACTGCCTCCGCCTTCGGGATAAAAGGAATTTTCCCATGAAAAAGGAATTGGATGCCGTAGTCGTCAATGCGGGCTGTTTGATGTTTTTCCCCGAACCGCAGCGGGTATCCCTGAAAAACGATGTGCTGGATTCGATGCTGTACGTGCAGTTGGCCGCATCGAAGCAACACTCGAAGTTTGCCGAACCCGAAGAATGGAATGAAACCCGTCTCGCCGCAGCGCAGCGTTTCGGTTGGTTGCCGAGTGCCAACGAACACACCAGCCAGCCTTTGCCGGAAGAGTCTGTCGAAACGGTGTGGAGTTGCATGACGCGTGCGCTCGCCCCCTTCGTGCCAGCCGAGACGCTCCGGCATGCGGAGGCGTTCATGCGTAAGGTGGGCAATCAGTCCTTCACGAACGAAGCGCTTCATCTGCTGCGCAGCCAGACCATACAGAGCGGTTTGAATCATGCGGGCAAGTTGCAGGTCAGCGTGCTTCTGCAACTGGCGTTCGTCGACACCCGGCAGAACCTGAAACTGGCGCAGTTTCAGTTCGCCACACGTCAGCCGTTGTCATCCGGGTTTCTTTTCGAGGTCATCGAGCCGACAAGTGTCTACGGCAACATCGCTGTGACTGTCTATGCAATGCAGCTGTTCGAACAGGTGTATTCGCAGTTTCGCGATGGCATCGACACCGCGCTGTCGAGCAAGCGCGCGGGCCTGATCATGTCGCTTGGGGGCAGTTCAGATGTCTGATCCGGATGAAGCCCTGCTGACGGACGCCGGCCTGCTGTCCTTCGCCCGCAACGTTGAACCTGATTTGCGCCAGAACATAATCGATTGTCTGCACCATGCCCGGCTGGTCGCAGATGATCACCATTCTTCCAGGACGAACTGGCGTGCATGGCTGGAGGCTTACCAGCGCTCGATTGCCGCCACTGGCGGTTTGCGGAGCGCCGGGATCAACGATGCCCGATTGAAAATCCACAGTTTCAGGGATATCGGAAAACTGCAGCTACCCGTGGTCGATAATGCCGGCGAGCTTCGCCAGTTGTACCGCAGTTCGTTCGACAAGTTATTGAGCAGTGATCATGCGGCGAGTTTTTTCAGCAGTTGGTTCACGTCCGGGCGTTCTGAAAGCTTTCAGCTCATGCCATGTGCAATGCGCAGTAAGGACGAAGTGTCGATCCTCCTGTGCAGCTTGCAGATGACCACCCTGGCGCTGCGGCCCGCACATTATTTCTGGCAGATAGTGGGCGGCGAAATGCAGGTGCATGCCGTCGCTACTGCGTTCCGCTTCAGTCGCCAGAGCTTCGAGCCGTTTCGCCAGACTGTGCAGGACGCGCTTGCTGATCGTGCCGCAGCCGAAATCATCAGTCTTTAATAACCTGGAAAAGCCCATGGAAGGGAGTAACGCAAATGAGTGCAGATACAGAGAATGCGGCCTATCTGGGCAATATCCCCAGTATGGTCGCGTTTCTGCCCGGACTTGCGAGCGAGGAGCGCACGGATATTCAGAACGTGCTTCTGGACGCTCAGTTGTTCGCGGGCAGGCAGTTTGATTTCAAGACCCAGTGGGGCAGCTGGATGCATTACTACCGCAGCCGCCTCAAGACGCGCGGCATACAGCAAAAGGGCCTGGTCTTGGGTGACTCACTGGTGGTGAGCAGTGTCGACGATTTATTAGAGGCGACGTTCAAGGTCAGTCATCCCGCGGATCGCAAGCGTCTTAGCGACATGGTGCAGCGTGCGGTTGCTGCAGTGGGGGTCAATCAGGCAGCGGAGTCGTATTTTCAAAACGGCTTGGATCAGGGACGTCTGGGCAGTTTTCAGGTCGTACCCTGCGAAAAGTATGAGTCTGGCAGGATGCTCCTCTTGCTTTGCAGTCTGCACCTGAGCGTTGACGACCATGCGCCAGGAAGACGAAGACTGCTGTTTCACTTCAAGGGCGGCAGTTACATCTTTGACAGCAAGGTGTATGCAACTCACCGTGACGAGGTTATGCGTTATCTGGACGGCAGGGCGCTGGGGCTGGTGCGGTCTGCAAGTATCTGAACCCTGTCTAGGGCAGCAGGTAGCCCCTGATGCCAGTGAAAATGATTTGCGCGGCCAGCGCACAGACAAACAATCCCATCAAGCGGCTGACAATCTGCAAACCCTGATCACCGAGGATTCGTTCGATACGGTTGGAGAGGTAAAGCACGACGCCGACGGTGAGGCTGGCCAGCGCAATACTCAGGATGGCGGTAAGTTTGTCATCCCAGTGGGGCTGGCTGACGCCCATGACCAGCAACGCACCGATCGTGCCGGGGCCGACGGTAAGCGGGATGGTCAAAGGGACGATAGTCACATCCTGCTGGATATTATCGGTCTGCACCGCTGACTTGCCCTGTGCCATGCCCAGTGCCGATATGAACAGCACACTGCCGGCACCAATTCTGAACGCATCCACCGTGATGCCGAATACATCGAAAATAACCCGTCCGAACAGGTAGAGCAGCACGCTGGAAACCAGTGTCGCCAGTGCCACCTTCCAGGCCAGGCGCCGCTGCTCCTTGCGCGAGTGACCTCGCGTGAGGCTGATGAAGCAGGAAAGAACGAAAAACGGGCTGTAAAGCACCAGCATTTTCAGATAGACGCTGAACAACACGTGAAGCATGGCTTCGACTCACAGCAGCAGGTGGATGGCAGCGCCAGTCTATCAGGCCATAGGCCTTTCCCGTTGCTGTCAGTTTTGCCGATAGCGCTCGTCGTCAGCCGTCAGCCCGCGGGCCTTGTCACGGTGCGCCACCCAGTGCTCTACCAGTTCGCGCAACTGGGACAGCTCGATGGGCTTGGCCATGTGGCCGTCCATGCCAGCCTGGCGTGCCCGGTCCTTGTGCTCGGTGAGAATATGCGCGGTCAGTGCAACGACCGGGGTACGTACGCGCTGATTGCCGACTTCCCAGGCGCGCAATTGCTCGGTGGCCGAGAAACCGTCGAGTATCGGCATCTCGCAGTCCATCAACACCAGGTCATAACGCTGCGCCTTCATGGCACGTAACGCTTCCTCACCATTGCTCGCGGTATCGGGGTTGAGGTTGAGCTTGCCGAGCATGCCGCGGATGACCTTGGTCGAAATGCTGTTGTCTTCGGCCACCAGAATCCGGAAGTCGCCAGGGACGTTGACCGGCGGAGTCACGACCGGGCCGGGCTTGTTCGACACGACACCCTTGTTCAACTGGGTCAATTCATCTGCCAACGTGGTCTTGAGCGTGTAGCCTGCTACCGGTTTGGCCAGAATCCGCTTGATGCCGGAGTTGCGCGCGATGATCTTGCTGGGCGCATTGCTGATGCCGGTCAGCATGATCAACAGAATGTCGTGGTTCAGGCTTGGATCTTCCTTGATCTTGGCGGCCAGTTGCATGCCGGTCATGCCCGGCATGTTCTGATCGAGCAGGACGACATCGAAATAGTCGCGCAGGTGCGCCTTGGTTCTGAGCAGGGCCAGGGCCTCCTTGCCGGACGCCACGGCGCTGACATTCAGGCCCCAGGCGCTGCATTGCTGGACCAGCACTTTGCGGCATGTGTCGTTGTCATCGACCACCAGCACCCTGGCATCTTTCAGCGGGCTGTCCAGATCGATGGTCGGCTGTTCAAGCAGCTTTGCGTCCAGCGGCAGGTTCAGCCACAACGTATTGCCTTGCGCACCAGTGTTCTGAATGCCGAATTCGCCATCCATCAGCACGATCAACTGACGAGCGATCACCAGTCCGAGGTGGCCGCCGAGCCGGCTGCTGGCCAGGAAGTTACGGCTGTGCAGTTCGGCGTGCAGCAGCTCTTCGCGCTCTTCATCGGAAAGCGATTCGCCGCTGTCCTGAACCGAAATGCGCAACCGCGTATTGCCGCTTTTCGAGGACTCGAGGGCGACGGCCAGAAGAATTTCACCTTCGTCGGTCTTCTTCAGGGCGTTTTCCAGCAGGCTCAGCAGCGTCTGGCGCAGGCGAGTCGGATCACCGTTGATGACACGCGGCACCTGAGGCTGAATCTGGCTGATCAGCTCGACCTGTTGCTGCTCGGCCTTGGCGCGGAAGATATTCAGGCAGTCCTCGACCAGCGCGCCGATGTCGAACTGCACGTCGTCCAGTTCGATCTGCCCAGACTCAAGCTTGGTGATGTCGAGAATCTCGTTGATCAGCGTCAGCAGTTCGTTACCAGCACTGTGAATGGTCTGCACGTAGTCGCGTTGTTTGACCGACAGCGGGGTGCCGAGCAGCAGTTCGGTCATGCCCAGCACGCCATTCATCGGGGTGCGAATCTCGTGGCTGATCTTCGCCAGGAACTCGGCCTTGGCGTTGATTTCGGCGGTGCTGGCTGCCTGATCGCGGCTGATGCTGAACCGGTCTTCGGTGATGCTGCGATGGCGTTCGCTGAGCGCCAGGCTCATCAGCAGCCCGCTGATGCAAAACACGCTGAGCAGCGCCAGTATCAGCCATTGCGGCGGCACCAGGCTCAGCCACAGCAGGCCGGGCAGGACCACCATGTAGCCGATATTGAAGGTGATCATCCCGAGGACAAACAGGCGCGCCGAGCGATAGCCCTTCTGCCAGTGCCACATCGACACCGCCAGAATGCTCAGGGTGGTCAACGAGACCAGGCCGAACGTCAGGATATTGATCGGCAACTGCTCGTCGAACAGCACCAGCGAGGCGCCGATCCCCATGAGCACCGCGTTGCCCAGCAACAGACGGTCGAGCTTGCGGGCATTGCGGTGGACGAAGAAATAGTAGGTGTAGATCAGTCCTGCGACAGCGGCCAGCAGCAGTGCCAAGTGCGCGCTCGGGGTTTGCGCGATATTCCACGGGTCGATCGGGCGCAGCAGGTTGAGCAGCAGCAGGGCACTGAGCCCGAGTAACGATTCGCAGGCGGCCAGCCACAGATTGCTGCGCGACCGGGTGTGTCCGTAACGCGTCAGGTTCTGCACGATCAGCATGGACAGCGCGCCAAAAAGCAGCCCGAACAGCAACGGCTGGGTCTCGTTGGCGGCGCTTTTTATCGCCGGTTCGAGGGTGATGCTGGGGCGCATTTTCTGTGCAGAGACGAGCTTCAGGTAGATATCCAGAGGGGCCGAGCTTTGCGGAACCGGTAGCAGGAAATCGTTGGACGGCAGTCGCTGATCTTCAATCGGCACGTCATTGCCGGTGCGCACGTGGTCAATCTGTTGATCGCCGTCCATGACATACAGATCGGCGCTGGACAGATCCGGGGCGAAGATGCGCAGGAGTTGTTCGTGCTGGGTCGGTTGCAGGCGGTAATGCAGCCACACGGCACCGCCGCGATCCGCAGCCGTGACACGTTCCAGTTCGGTGGGGCTGAACTGATTCTGATAGCGCGCCGAGCGGATTTCATCCAGCGTCAGGTGGGCCTTTTCGTCGAGCAGCGTCGACCAGCCTGCACCATGCTCGGCCTGCGCCGAAAGCATGAACAGCAGGGTCAGCAGTCCGACGGTTGAGGCTATGGCAATCCTGAGCCCGCGCACAATGAAATCCCTTCGTGAGTGAATGCCTGGTAAAACCGCGAATACCGGACCAACCGGCCAGCCTCTGGTTGAAGAGGCTGGTCCGATCGATTACTCCTGGTCTTCGCCACGCTCACGGGCAATGGCACGGTAGCCAATGTCCTTGCGGTAAAAACACCCTTGCCAGTCGACTTTTGCGGCCAGCGCGTAGGCATTTTCCTGCGCTTTGCCGACGCTGTCACCCAGCGCTGTGGCACACAGTACACGACCACCGCTGGTCACGACACGCTCATCCTGCAAGGCCGTGCCTGCATGGAAAATCTTGCCTTCGAGCTGTGCTGCTGCATCCAGACCCTCGATGACTGCGCCTTTGGCGTAGTCGCCAGGATAGCCTCCGGCGGCCAGCACGATACCCAGGCTCGGGCGCGGGTCCCACTGTGCTTCGATCTTGTCCAGCGCTTGCGCCAGCGCAGCTTCGACCAGCAGTACCAGACTCGATTGCAGGCGCAGCATGACCGGCTGGGTTTCCGGGTCGCCGAAGCGGCAATTGAACTCGATGACTTTCGGGTTACCCGCTTTATCGATCATCAGACCAGCATAGAGGAAGCCGGTGTAAACGTTGCCTTCATCGGCCATGCCCCTGACGGTCGGCCAGATCACCAGGTCCATGACACGTTGATGAACCTCGGCGGTGACCACCGGGGCAGGGGAGTATGCGCCCATGCCGCCGGTATTCGGCCCGCTGTCGCCGTCGCCGACGCGCTTGTGGTCCTGGCTGGTGGCCATGGGCAATACATTCTTGCCGTCGACCATGACAATAAAGCTGGCCTCTTCGCCGTCGAGAAACTCTTCGATGACAACGCGTGAACCGGCGTCGCCAAAGGCGTTGCCAGCCAGCATGTCACGTACGGCGTCTTCGGCTTCTGCCAGGGTCATGGCGACGATAACGCCCTTGCCTGCGGCCAGGCCGTCGGCCTTGATGACAATCGGCGCGCCTTTTTCACGCAGATAGGCCAAGGCAGGCTCGATTTCGGTGAAGTTCTGGTAGTCGGCAGTAGGAATCTTGTGACGCGCCAGGAAGTCCTTGGTAAACGCCTTGGAACCTTCAAGCTGCGCAGCACCGGCGGTCGGGCCGAAGCAGTCCAGGCCACGGCTGCGGAACAGGTCGACGACGCCTGCAACCAAAGGCACTTCAGGGCCGACGATGGTCAGCGCAACGTTTTTTTCAGCGAAATCCGCCAGTTGCTCCAGTGCCAGAACGTCGATGGCCACGTTTTCGCATTTGGCTTCGATCGCCGTGCCCGCATTGCCCGGTGCAACAAACACCGTCTGCACGCGTGGGTCCTGGGCGACTTTCCATGCCAGGGCGTGTTCACGACCGCCGCTGCCAATGATCAAAATATTCAAAACAGACTCCTTTGGAGTAGCTACAAGCTGCAAGTAGAAGCGGGGGCAGCTTGCGTGCAGCTCATGGCGTTGAATGGTTAGTGCGTTAGGCTTTAGCTTGAAGCTTGAAGCTTGCCGCTGCCCTTAGTGCCTGAAATGACGCATGCCGGTGAACACCATCGCGATGCCGGCTTCGTCTGCCGCAGCGATCACTTCATTGTCACGCATCGAGCCGCCTGGCTGGATGACAGCGGTGATGCCGACCTTGGCCGCGTTGTCGATGCCGTCACGGAACGGGAAGAAGGCATCTGAGGCCATGACCGCGCCCTGAACCTGCAGGCCGGCGTGTTCAGCCTTGATGGCAGCGATACGCGCCGAGTTCACGCGGCTCATCTGGCCAGCGCCGACGCCGACTGTCTGGCGGTTGCGGGCGTAGACGATGGCGTTGGACTTGACGTACTTGGCGACTTTCCAGGCGAAGATCAGGTCATGCATTTCCTGTTCTGTCGGCGCCCGCTGGGTGACGACCTTGAGGTCGGCCTCGGTGATCATGCCGATGTCACGGCTCTGTACCAGCAGGCCGCCATTGACGCGTTTGTAGTCCCAGGCAGGCAGACGCTCGCTCCACTGGCCGCTGGTCAGCAGGCGCACGTTGGCTTTGCTGGCGACGATGGCGCGGGCTTCGGCGCTGACGCTCGGTGCGATGATCACTTCGACGAACTGGCGCTCGACGATGGCCTTGGCGGTTGCAGCGTCCAGCTCGCGGTTGAAGGCGATGATGCCGCCAAATGCCGACTCGGAGTCGGTGGCATAGGCCAGTTCATAAGCTTGACGAATGCCGCCTTCATCGTCCGGGCAGACCGCGACACCGCACGGGTTGGCGTGCTTGACGATCACGCAGGCCGGTTTGACGAAGCTCTTGACGCATTCCAGGGCGGCATCGGTATCGGCCACGTTGTTGAACGACAGCTCCTTGCCCTGCAACTGGGTGGCGGTAGCGATACCAACCTCGGCAGGTTTGGCTTCGACATAGAACGCCGCGCTCTGGTGCGGGTTCTCGCCATAGCGCATTTCCTGAGCCTTGACGAACTGGGTGTTGAAGGTGCGCGGGAACTGGCTGCGGCCTTCGGTACTCAGGGTTTCGGCGGTCTGGTCGACGCCGCCCAGGTAGTTGGCGATCATGCCGTCGTAGGCGGCGGTGTGCTCGAATGCCTTGAGCATCAGGTCGAAACGCTGAGCGTAGGTCAGGCCGCCGGCCTTGAGGCTTTCCAGGACCTGGCCGTAATCGCCGGCATTGACCACGATGGCGACGTCCTTGTGGTTCTTCGCTGCAGACCGGACCATGGTCGGGCCGCCGATGTCGATGTTTTCGATGGCGGTCGGCAGGTCGCAGCCCGGCTTGGAAACAGTGGCTTCAAACGGGTACAGATTGACCGCAACCAGATCGATCGGCTTGATGCCATGCTCGGTCATGATGGCGTCGTCTATGCCGCGACGACCCAGAATCCCGCCATGGATCATGGGGTGCAGGGTCTTGACCCGGCCGTCCATCATTTCAGCGAAGCCGGTGTAATCGGCCACTTCGACTGCCGCGACGCCGTTGTCCTTGAGCAGCTTGAACGTACCGCCAGTGGAAAGAATCTCGACGCCCAGCGCTTCAAGCTCGCGGGCAAACTCAAGGATTCCTGTCTTGTCGGATACGCTGATCAGAGCGCGGCGGATCGGCAGGCGGGTAGTCTGGTCGGTCATCTCGATTTCCATCAAAAGCAAAAGAAGTCAGCAAAAAAAAGCGACCGCGGTGCAAGGTCGCCTTTTCTGTTTTGAATGCTTTAAAGCAGATCGTACTGTTTGAGTTTCTTGCGCAGCGTACCGCGATTCAGTCCCAGCAGCTCGGAGGCCTTCGTCTGGTTGCCCTTGACGTAGTTCATCACGCTTTCCAGAAGCGGAGCCTCGACTTCCGACAACACCAGGTTGTAGACGTCAGTGACGGATGCGCCTTCGAGGTGGGCGAAATAATTGTGCAGCGCCTTCTCGACACTTCCGCGCAGGGTCTGACCCTCTTCGCTCGGCGTGTTGAGGTGCTGTTTCAAATTGACGTTGTCGCTCACGGGTGTTGTTCCACTCACTAAAGTCTCGGTCATCATCGTCATGCGGCCACCTCTTTATCATTCTGGTTATCCGGGCCCTTGCAGCCTTGGCTGAAGAACTCCCGGACGTTGGCGCACTGTGCTTCCGTATCTTCCAAACGATTGAAGTGGGCGCGAAACTCTCTGGCGCCCGGCAGGGTTGCGAGATACCAACTGACGTGTTTGCGTGCAATGCGCACGCCCATCACGTCTCCATAGAAAACGTGGAGCGCTGCCAGATGCTCAAGCAGAATGCGTTCCACTTCACTCGACTGCGGCGCCGGCAGTGTTTCTCCGGTCCGCAGGAAGTGTTCTATCTCGCGAAAAATCCAGGGACGCCCCTGTGCGGCCCTGCCAATCAGTAATCCGTCTGCACCGGTGGCCTTCAGCACGTGCCGGGCCTTTTGCGGTGAATCGATGTCGCCATTGGCAAAGACCGGTATCGACACGGCCTGTTTAATCTGGGCGATGGTGTCGTACTCGGCCTCTCCGGTGTACAGGTCGGCACGGGTTCGCCCGTGTACCGCCAGTGCCTGAATGCCTGCCTGCTCGGCAATTTTCGCCACTGTCAGGCCATTTCGGTTGTCACGATCCCATCCGGTGCGGATCTTCAGCGTGACCGGTACATCGACTGCCGCCACGACGGCCTGCAGGATGTCGTTGACCAGTTGCTCATCCTTCAACAGCGCCGAGCCTGCTGCCTTGTTACAGACTTTCTTGGCCGGGCAACCCATGTTGATGTCGATGATCTGGGCGCCCAGTTCGACATTGGCACGTGCTGCGTCTGCCAGCATCTGCGGATCACCACCGGCGATCTGTACCGAGCGCGGCTCGGGATCACCTTCGTGGATCATGCGCAGACGCGATTTGCGGCTGTTCCACAGGCTCATGTCACTGGTGACCATCTCCGAAACCACCAGGCCAGCGCCGAGTCTTCGGCACAGCTGACGGAAAGGCTGGTCGGTGACGCCCGCCATCGGGGCGAGAATCAAGCCGTTTTGCACTGTATATGGGCCGATGCGTACTGCCGACATAGCCTTACCTGTTGTGGAGGCCAAATCATCCGCAGGCCGTGTAAAAAACTGTTTCACCCGGTCTGCAACGGCTCATCCCGCCAGCCGCATGCGCCACCGTCAGATCGAACCGAGAGTTTGAAAAAGGGTTGGCATGATACCCGCTCTCGATGACTGGATAAAGGCTGAATTGGATAAAATCTGAACAGTTATTGCCGGGGCTCGACCACCTCGATAAGAGGGTATTTTGCCGCGAAATTTCTGCGATCGTGCAGCGTTCTTTGATGAAATTTACGTGTAAAGAAGCAGTCTTGACCGACGCTTCGGCGTCGGGCGTGTCATTCCGGCGAGCGGAAGTTCAGGCTGTAGTTCACGGCCTTGGCACCTGGATCAAGGATATCCAGCGCGATATGGATCGGCGTCTGCGGCGGCATCTCTTCCTTGCCGGCCATTTCGCCGCTCAGGTATTCACTGGGCTTGAACCGACGACTGGCAATCAACTGACCGCCGGTATCGGAAAAACGCAACTCCAGCAGGGGAAACGGCTGGGAAAAAGAGGCGCGGTTGTAGATGATCGCGTCGACCACCAAAGCCCCCTGAAACTCCGGGTGACTGCGCACGACCAGGTTGCTGCTCTTGAGCTGGGAAATGTCGACTTTGCTCGGCACCTTGCAGCCAACCTGTGGGCAAATCTGCTGAAACAACGGGCGGTACTGGTCCTGGCGTGCCAGCTGATCGAAGTGATACCAGACGTACTGTCCTGCCAGGCCCGCCAGCGCCAGCACGATCAGCAGACCCCAGGCCAGGCGTCGGCCCCAGCGCGGTTTGGGCCGTTGCCAGTCCAGCTGTAAAGGGTCGTCGGTCAGGTCAAGGAGTGTCTGGTCGCGCACTGCCGGTTCGTTGCGGCTGCGCTTGCCCCGCGGTTCAGGCTCCGGCTCATGGTCGTCGTCTTCATCATCGTCATCCACCGCTGACCAGCGCTCGACCTTCTCGGCAGGCGCGGCCTTGCGCTGGATGATAACTGGCATCGGCGGCTCGTCATCGTCCAGATCCTTGTCCAGTGACAGTGACGGCTCGGTACGTTTGTCGTCCTCCGGCGGCTCCGCAGCTTCTGCAGAGTCGCTATCCGGGATAACTTCTGCATGCAGCTCGGGCAGTTGCTCGACATCGTCGTTATGCAGCGTATCGACCCAGGCAGCCTCATCGCTCTGCCGGCTGTCACGCTTCGCCGTCAGGCTCACAGCGTCGTTGTCGATGTCGCTGACCGGGCGGGCAAAGGTGTCAGGCCTGCGCGTCTCGCGTTGTTCGAGGCGGGCCAGTTCTTCGTCCAGATTGAGATTGTCCAGATCCAGTTCGCTGACCTGCCAGGGATCGTCCTCTTCGGGCGCCTTTTCCGGCTCCGGCTCCGGCTCCGGCTCCGGCTCCGGCACTGGCGTCGGCAGGGGCTCCGGTTCGGGCAGGGCTGCGACCACCGGCGAGGCTGGCAGCGCCTCTTTTTCGGAATCATCGCTTGCGCGTTGCTCGAGCAACTGCCGCGCTGCGTTGAACACCTGCAGGCAGGCGCCACACCGCACCACGCCACGGGCCACGCTCAGTTGAGCGTGACTGACTCTGAAACTGGTCTGGCAGTGCGGGCACTGGGTGACGAAACTGTCGGTCATGCGGCTGTCCGGTTGAAGCGGCGGTTAACGGCGGCGACCCGTGATGCGTACCCAGCCATCTCGGTTAGCGATCGGGTCCAGATCAAAACTGTCAGCATAGGCTGCCGCGACTTCCTCACCCTGTTCGGCAAGGATGCCTGACAGTGCCAGGCGTCCGCCGGCTCTGATCAGGGTAGCCAGTTGCGGCGCCAGGGAAACCAGCGGGCCAGCCAGAATGTTGGCGACCAGCACATCGGCCTGCTGGTGTGGCAGATCCTCGGGCAGGTACAGCGGGAAGCGTTCGGCCGCGATATTGTTGCGTCCGGCATTGTCACGAGAGGCTTCCAGTGCCTGCACGTCGATATCGGTGCCAACGGCCTGTTCGGCACCCAGCAGCAGTGCGGCGATGGCCAGAATGCCCGATCCGCAGCCGAAATCCAGCACGTTGCAGCCTTCGAGGTCCTGGCCGTCCAGCCACTCGAGGCACAGCGCGGTCGTCGGGTGGGTCCCGGTGCCGAAGGCCAGGCCTGGATCGAGCAACAGATTTACGGCATCCGGTTGCGGCGCAGCATGCCAGCTCGGCACGATCCAAAGACGCTTGCCGAAACACATCGGCTGGAAGTTATCCATCCAGCTGCGTTCCCAGTCCTGATCTTCGATGACTTCGGCGCTGTGTTCGGGCAATTCTTCGCCGGTCAGCAGGCTCAGGTGCGCCAGGGCCATCTCGGCGTTGGTGTCGGCTTCGAACAGCGCCAGCAGGTGGGTATGTGTCCACAGCGGTGTGGTATTGAGTTCGGGCTCGAAAATCGGCTGGTCTTCAGCGTCCATGAAGGTCACGGACACGGCGCCGACTTCAAGAAGGGCGTCTTCGTAGGTTTCGGCTTGTTCTGGGCTGATGGCGAGACGGACTTGCAGCCAAGGCATGGCGGATTACCTTCGATTTGGAAATAAGTGCGGCCAGTAAGGCCAGTGCGGCCGCAGGAAGCGGGCAAGTTTACTGCTATGCGCTGCAAACAACAAAGCCGCATCACTGCGGCTTTGTCGTTGTGAAGCAGACTGGCTTATTGATTGGCCAGTTTGTGCTCCAGGTAGTGGATGTTGACTCCGCCTTCGCAGAAGCCTTCATCGCGGGTCAGGTTGCGGTGCAGCGGGATGTTGGTCTTGATCCCGTCGACCACGATTTCGTCCAGGGCGTTGCGCATGCGTGCCATGGCCTCTTCGCGGGTCGCGCCCCAAGTGATCACTTTACCGATCAGCGAGTCATAGTTGGACGGTACCTTGTAGCCGCTGTACAGGTGCGAATCGACCCGTACGCCGTTGCCGCCCGGTGCATGGAAATGCTTGACCAGACCAGGGCTTGGTACGAAGGTCTTCGGGTCTTCGGCGTTGATCCGGCATTCCAGCGCATGACCCTTGATGACCACGTCATCCTGGGTGTACGACAGTTTGTTGCCGGCGGCGATGCTGAGCATCTCCTTGACGATGTCGATGCCTGTGACCATTTCCGAAACCGGGTGCTCCACCTGAACACGGGTGTTCATTTCGATGAAGTAGAAACGACCGTTTTCGTACAGGAACTCGAACGTACCCGCACCGCGATAGCCGATATCGATACACGCCTTGACGCAGGCAGCCAGAACATCCTCGCGCGCCTTTTCATCGATGAACGGTGCCGGCGCTTCTTCCAGAACCTTCTGGTGACGGCGCTGCAGCGAGCAGTCGCGATCGCCCAGGTGGATAGCCTGACCCTGGCCGTCGGAAATCACCTGGACTTCCACGTGACGTGGGTTGGTCAGGTATTTTTCCAGGTAGACCATCGGGTTGCTGAACCAGGCGGCTGCTTCGGCGCGGGTCTGCGACGCGGCTTCGATCAGGTCTTCTTCGCGATGAACCACACGCATACCGCGACCACCACCGCCACCGGCGGCCTTGATGATCACCGGGTAACCGACTTCACGGCCAATGCGCAGAGCGGTGTCTTCGTCTTCCGGCAGCGGGCCGTCGGAACCGGGAACGGTCGGTACATTGGCCAGCTTCATGGCGTCCTTGGCGGAAACCTTGTCGCCCATCAGGCGAATGGTGTCTGCTTTTGGACCGATGAAAGCGAAGCCCGATTTTTCAACCTGTTCGGCGAAGTCGGCGTTCTCGGCGAGAAACCCGTAACCCGGGTGGATCGCCGTGGCGCCGGTCACTTCGGCAGCCGAAATGATCGCCGGAATGTTCAGGTAGGACAGATTGGCCGGTGCCGGACCGATGCAGACGGTTTCGTCTGCCAGGCCCAGGTGCATCAGCTCGCGATCTGCGGTGGAGTGTACAGCGACGGTCTTGATGCCCAGTTCTTTACAGGCACGCAAGATGCGCAAGGCAATTTCGCCGCGGTTGGCGATCAGAACTTTTTCCAACATCGCAGGCTCTCCCCGGGTCAAACGATTGTGAACAGCGGCTGGTCAAACTCAACCGGCTGACCGTTTTCTACCAGGATGGATTCGATCACACCGCTGGCTTCTGCCTGGATGTGGTTCATCATTTTCATCGCTTCGACGATGCAGATGGTGTCGCCTTTCTTGACGGTCTGGCCGACTTCGACGAATGCAGGCGAAGTAGGTGCCGGGGTACGGTAGAACGTACCGACCATTGGCGACTTGACCACAAAGCCGTTCAGTTTCGGAGCCGACGGTACTTCTGGCGCAGCCGGGGCGGCGGCAGGTGCGGGTGCGGCTACCGGCGCTGCAACCGGAGCGGGCGCGTAGTAAGGCTGCGCAGGGGTCTTGCTGTGGCGGCTGATCCGTACGGATTCTTCGCCTTCACGAATTTCCAGCTCGTCGATGCCGGACTCTTCCAGCAATTCGATCAGTTTCTTGACTTTGCGAATATCCATTAATCAACTCCCAAGGTTCTGTAAGGGCAATGTGTCGGCCGGCTCAAGCCATACGGTCAGCTTCAGGCTGGACTCGTCATGGCTTGGCACTGGCGGCCAGTTGTTCCAGGGCGGCTTCCAGGGCCAGTCGGTATCCACTGGCACCCAGGCCACAGATCACTCCTACAGCGACATCTGAAAAGTAGGAGTGATGGCGGAAAGGTTCGCGTTTGTGCACGTTTGATAAATGCACTTCGATGAATGGGATGCTCACTCCCATCAGCGCGTCACGTATTGCAACGCTGGTGTGCGTAAAAGCGGCCGGATTGATCAAAATAAAATCCACACCCTCACCGCGGGCGGCGTGAATGCGGTCGATCAGTTCGTACTCGGCGTTGCTTTGCAGATACATCAGATGGTGGCCGGCATCGCGAGCGCGCTGCTCCAGGTCCTGATTGATCTGAGGCAGAGTGACGGTGCCGTAGACCCCGGGTTCCCGAGTGCCCAGCAGGTTCAGGTTGGGTCCGTGAAGGACCAGGATGGTCGCCATTGCGTGTTCCTTTTATTGTCTGCGAGCGGTTTACGCCCGGCGACTATGCCGGAAGGGCAATAGACTGTCCAGTTAACAACAGTAGCCAGCACAATGAGCGATATTCGCGCAAAGTTTGTGACTAAGGTATCAGTTTTGGTCATTGGCGCTGTTCAGGCGCTCTATCAGGCCTGCTGCGTCGATTTCGCCGACGACCCGGACAGTTTGCCGTTCTTCGCCGTTTTTATCGAAAAAAAGCAGCGCTGGCGGGCCAAACAGCTTGTACCGGTCGAGCAGGGCGCGCTGCTCTGCGTTGCTGTCGGTCATGTCGAAGCGCACCTGTTTGTAACCCGACAAGCGGGCGACCACGCCCGGGTCAGGCAGGACTTCGTGTTCGATGACCTTGCAACTGATGCACCAGTCGGCATACCAGTCGAGCACCAGCGGTTTGCCCTCGCTTTGGGCTTCCTGCATCACACGGTCCAGTTCGGCAGAGGTGGTGATCGTTTTCCACTGTGATGCGGCCTGAGCTACTGCCCCGTTATTCGCCGTGGCGTACTCGCGGCCCAGCGGGCGCATGGGGTCGGTTTGCCCGGACAGCGCGCCGTACCAGCATGCCAGCGCATAGACCAGCAGCGCCAGCCCCAGCAACTGGGCGAGTTTCTGGCGTGTGGTTTTGACGTTGAATTCCAGCGCGCCGAGAAACAATGCGACACCGGCCGACAGCAGGCCCACCAGCAACAACGTCACCTGCCCTGGCAGAACACGGCTAAGCAGGCCGATTGCCAGTCCCAGCAGCAGCACGCCGATGGCGTTTTTGACCGTCACCAGCCAAGGGCCGCTTTTCGGCAGCCAGGTGGCACCACCGGTTGCGATCAGCAACAGCGGCGCGCCCATGCCCAACCCCAGCGCAAACAGTTTCAGAGCACCGCCGAGCGCATCGCCGCTGGCGCTGATATACAACAGCGCACCGGCCAGAGGCGCCGATACGCAAGGTGACACCAACAGGCTGGAGACCACGCCCAGCACCGCTGCACCCCACAATGAACCGCCCTGGGTCTTGCCGGCGATACGGTCCAGGCGAGAGCTGATCGATTGCGGCAGGCGCAGTTCGAAAGCGCCGAACATGGCTATGGCGAAGATCACGAAGAATGCCGAGAACGGCACCAGCACCCAGGCCGATTGCAATCGTGCCTGCAGGTTAAGGCCTGCACCGAACATCCCCATCAGCGCGCCCAGCAGGGCAAAGCACGCCGCCATTGGCAGTACGTAAGCCAGAGACAGGCTCAGCCCGCGCAACCCGCCCACCTGACCGCGCAGTACCACGCCGGACAGAATCGGCAGCATCGGCAGTACACACGGTGTGAAGGTCAGGCCTACACCGGCGAGAAAAAACAGCGCCAGTTCTTTCCAGCTCCAGCCTGCCGTGGCGGCGGGTGGGGTGGCAGAGGCCTGATTGGCCGGGCTGGCGGCCACATCACCGATGCTCAAACGTTCGGTTTCAGGTGGGTAGCACAAGCCCTTGTCGGCGCAGCCCTGGTAGGTGACGGCGAGGGTGAAGGGGCGTTGTTCGCCGGGTTTGCGTGGCAGGTCGATATCGAGAATGCCGTGGTAGACCTCGACATCGCCAAAGTACTCGTCGTGTTTCTGCTCGCCCTTGGGCAGTTGCGCTTCGCCAAGGCCGATGTCGGCAGGCTCGGTGCGGAACTGGAAGCGGTGGCGATACAGGTAGTAGCCATCGGTGGCGACCAGCCTCAGCTTGATCGACTCCGGTGTCGTTTCGATCAGGCTCAACTGAAAGGCCTGACGCACAGGCAGGAAGTCCTTGCTGTTATCCAGCGAGCCACCGCCCAGGGTGGATGAAGGTCGGCTATCCAGCAAACCGGCTGCGGAGGCGGGTAGGGCCAGAATCAATAACAGCAGGCATAACAAACGGCGCATGGCAGTCTCGAATATCGAAAGTCCGCGCATGATAACGGAGTGCCCGGCGGCGTGCCGAGGGCAGGTTGTAAGAGTGGGTGTCAGCAGGCCCACGACCGTGCCGGAATTATTTCTTGCCCGAGGAAAAGCTGCCACCAGCCTCCTGATCGTAAAAATCCGGGATCTTGTACTTATACGTGTCCAGCCAGCGTTGCAGGCTGAGGTCGCGCTCTGCCGCGGTATTGACCTGTGGCGTCGGCGAAGCAGCCTTGCCGCTGGCCTGAAGCTGCAGCCAGGTCTCGGTCTGCCGGGTTTCAGAGGTCGCAGTTTCGTTGTTGTCCGCCCAGGCATCACCTGCGCTCAACAGCAGTACACACCCGGTGAGTATGATGCGTTTCATGGTCGTACCTCCTGGGACTGACGATCATTTTGCCCTGTCAGGCTCGCAATGGGCCGTGCAGATGCTTGAGGAGCGGCAGGGGGCTTTCGCAATTGCTCGGCACGCGCCTGGGCATCGGTCACCTGTTCAGGCGTCAGCCCGGCCCGCGACGCCAGTTCGGCGGCTTGCGTCCAGTTGTTCTGATAGATCAGCAGCGTGGCCAGGTTCACCGCCGCCAGCGAGTCCGATTGTTTGAGCTCCATTGCCGTCAGGAACTGAAAGCGTGCCTGTTCCAGTTTCAGCTGGTTGAGGTAGACGACGCCCAGGTCATTGCGGATCTTTTCATCGGTCGGTTGCAGCTTGCTGGCCATCAGCAGGTGTTGCTGTGCCAGCGCGTTGTCGCCGCGCGCTGCGGCCAGTTGCCCGAGGCCATGCTCACCCTCGGCTGCCCGGCAGGTGCCCAGCAGGCTGCGGTACAGAGGCTCGGCCTCGTTGCTGCCCAAAAGCCGCAACACCCGGGCCTTGCGCAGGCGAACCTCGCCCAGGCTGTCGGGCAGGCTTTCCAGGTTGGCAAGGCTGGCATGCAGGCGGCCTTCATCGGCCATGTTCTGAGCCAGATTCAGGGAGAACTCCTGATCCGAGGTCAGCTTGGGGCACTGGCCCGGCTGAGCCGTGGTCTGTGTCCAGAGGGGGCGACCATCACTGGCGCATCCGCCCAGCAACAGCAGCCCGAATAATATGATCACTGGTTTCATTGCAATGCGTCCTTTCGTGCACGGGTAACACCGGGTCAACTGCCCAGTGCGCGGCTGATCGCCATAAATCCTGGCCCGGCCAGCACAATCAGCAGGGCGGGGAACAGAAACACCATCATGACCACCGACATCTTTGCCGAGAGTTTGGAAATGTATTCTTGCAGGCGGGTCAGGCGTCGGTCATCGATCAGTTGCTTGAGCGTGAGCAGAGACTTCAATGCGCCGCCGCCCTGATGAATCAGTTGATTGAGGATCACACAGGTGTCGCTCAACTCGTCGACGTCCAGCAGGGCGGCGGTTTTTCTCAGTTCTTCGCCCAGTTCCAGGCCGGAATCAACGCGCATCAGCACCACGCGAATTTCCTCGGACAGCACCGGCAGCAGGTCTTTGCCTTCGTTGCTGAGCACCCGAAGCGCCTGCTCGACCGCCATGCCGGACTCGAACAAGATGCGCAGCAAAGGGATAAAGGTAGAGATTTCCACCACCACTTGTTTCTGACGGCGCCGAGCCACGGCCGCCAGAATCCGCTTGGGCAGCAGATAGCCGGCGCCCAAGGCAAAGATCGGCGCGATCAGCGGTTGCTGGATGCCTTTGAAAAACAGCAGTTGGCCGAGGATGACAATGACCATCAGGCCGACCGGGACGCCGACCTGGCAGGCCGCGAATAACGAGCGTTTGCTGGCGCGCCGCCAGCCGATGCGGTTGAGCAGTATCTGGGTTTCCGAATCCAGGCTGATGCTGCGTTGACCTAGGCGGGTGTCACCGAGCAACCGCAACAGGCTGCCGATGCGGCTCTCACGGATCACCTCGCCCCTCAAGCGTCTGGCCACCAGGCGTTCATTGCGACGTTGACGCGCTACGCCGGACAACAGCACAAATGCGACAGCGGCAAGCATCATGGCGGCGAATAACAGTTCCATCTCAAATGCTCCTCAACATGCGCCACAACATCACGCACCCCGTGGCCTGCAGGGCGAAGGCCGCGCTCAGCATGATCTTGCCGCTTTCGTCGTCCCACATATGCAGCAGATAGTTGGGGTTCACCGCCAGAAAGTAACCGGCCATGCTGATCGGCAGCAGGGCCAGTACCACGGCAGTCATTCGGGTTTCGCCGGTCATTGCGCGCAATTGGCGACCGGCCTGTTCCCGATCACGAATCAGCTTGATCAGGTTTTCCATCAGCTCGCTGGCATTGCCGCCGTAGCGGTGATTGACCCGCAAGCCGATGGCGAACAGGTGAAATTCGTCGCGCTCATACAGTTCGGCAAAGTCCCTTGCCGCATCCGGCAGGCTGACCCCCAGTTGTACGTTACGCTCGATCCGGCTCATGCCGTCCTTGAGCGGCTGGTCGGTGGCGTCGATGCCGTGCAGCACCGCGTCGGCCAGGGTTCTGCCGGACTTGAGGCTGCGCACGGTATGGTCGAGCAATTGCGGCAGTTGCTGGATCATGCGGCGAACGCGCACCTCATAGCGCCATGAAACGAACATACGCAGTGTCAGAGGCACCGCCAGCAGCACGCTGAGCGCACCGACGACTCCGGCCGTTGCGTAGCCGATCAGTATCAGCAGCGCATACAGCGACAAGGCCAGGCCCATGCGCTTGGTCGGCTGTCCCAGCCCGGCGCGCAAAAAGGCCCGATCCAGGTAGCTCCAGCCGGTCTTTTCGGCCACGGGCCGTACTTGTCCGGCCATCAGCCGCTGCCTGACCCGTTCACTGGCTCCCTGATTGAGCGCCAGGTAGAACATGCGAATGGACGCAATAAACAGCAGCAAGGAGATCAGGCCCAGTACCAGAGACGCACTCATGCCGACTCCTTGAGCATGTCAGTAGCCGGGCCGCAGCTTGTCGCCAGCGGCGTGGGCCGCTTCGCGCATGAAGCCGACCCCGGTGCGGCGATCAACACGGAACAGGGTATTGGTGACGTAGATGTCATCGCGGATGCCGACCACTTCCACCACTTCACTGACACAGCGGCGCCCGTCAGGCAGGCGCGTCAGCTGGATAATCACATCCAGCGCCGCGCAGACCATCTGGCGCAGGGTCTTTTCCGGGATCAGCCGCCCGGTCAGGCCCACCAGCGTTTCCAGACGCAGCAGGGCATCCTGTGCATTGTTGGCGTGCACGGTACTCATCGAGCCGTCGTGGCCGGTGTTCATTGCGGTCAATACGTCCAGCACTTCGACGCCGCGAATCTCACCGAGGATGATGCGGTCCGGGCGCATCCGCAGCGAGTTGCGGATCAGGTCGCTGGCGCGCACCTCCCCATGCCCTTCAGCGTTGGGCGGGCGGGTTTCCAGGCGCACCACATGCGGGTGACTGAGCTGCAGCTCGGCAACGTCCTCGATGGTCACCAGACGCTGATTGCTGTCGATCAACTGGCTCAGCACGTTGAGCATGGTGGTCTTGCCCGTGCCGGTGCCGCCGCTGACCAGAATGTTGCAGCGCTTGCCGACGGCCTCCTGGAAGAACTCGAAAATCGACTGATCGATGGTCTGCATGGCCACCAGGTCGGCGCTCTTGAGCATGTCCTTGCGGAATTTCCGGATCGACAGGCAAGGTCCGTCCAGCGCAATGGGCGGAATGATCGCGTTGACCCGGCTGCCATCGGGCAGGCGTGCGTCGACCATCGGTGAAGACTCGTCCAGTCGCCGCCCGAGTGGTGCCAGGATGCGTTGCATCACGCGCTCGACGTGGTGCGAATCGATAAAGCGCAGGTCGGTGTGGTGCAGCACGCCATCGCGCTCGACAAAGACCTTGCCTGGCCCGTTGACCAGAATTTCCGTCACTGAGGTGTCGCGCAGCAGCACCTCCAGCGGCCCGAAGCCGGTCAGTTCGTCGACCAGTTCTTCAGCCAGGCGCTCCATTTCGTAACGCGAGATGGCCAGCCGTAGCCGTGCGACGTATTCGGCCACCTTGTCGATGACGAATTGCGCCAGGGCCGGTCGTGAGCCTTCGAGCAGACTTTTGCCGCTTTCTTCCATGCCGTCGATGATGTAGCGGTGCAGCACCAGTTTCAGGCCTTGCCCGTCATCAGGCTTGCCTTGCGTGCGCGATGAGACGCCAAACAGTTTCTCCGCCATTACCGGTTCCCCCACAGTCGAGCGAGCCAGCCCTGATCGGGTTTCTCGCGTGCCTCGGCATGCCGTGCCAGATGCTCGCCAAGCCGCCGCAGCCCGGAGCACAGCGCGTCGCGTGACGCCAGTTCGAACAGCGTCACGCCCTGATTCTTGGCGTTGAGGCGCAACTCCGGCGCAAGCGGCAGCACCGCCAGCACCGGCAGGCCGAAGGTTTTGCTCACGGTTTCGGAATTGGGCGCGACCGAGCGCTGATAACGATCGACCAGCAGGCCGGCGTGTTGCATTTTCATGCCCTTTTCGCGCCAGTTGTTGAGCACCGTCAGGTTGCGTCGACAGCCCAGCACGCTCTGGTCGGTGTACCACAGCAACTGATCGCAATGGCTGACCAGCGAGCGCAAGGCCTCGCTGTCCGGCTGACCTACCAGGTTCACGACCACGTGCTGAAAATGCTGGCGCAGCGCGCTGAGCAGCATATAAAGCTCGGCGGCACTGGACTGTTCCAGATGATCGTCGGCTTCGCTGTAGGCCAGAATGCGCAGGCCGCTTTCGCTGGTGGTGAAGGCGCTGTCGATCAGCGTTGCATCGAGCCTGCGCAAGTGGCGCAGGGCGTCACCGAAGCTGAAGGTCGATTCAAGGCCGAGCATCAACAGGCTGTCGCCGCGTGGCAGGCCGAGGTCCAGCAGCAGCGTGCGCTGCCCGCTCTTGTGCACGACCATCGCCAGGTGCGTCGCGATCAAGGCCCCGTCGTCATCGCTTTGTACGCCATACAGCACCGACAGGCCGCTCATGTTCGGGTTGGGCGTCACGGCGGGCAGGCGCTTACTCAGACGTCTGACCAGACCGGCGACCTCACTGGAGCGAGAGCCATAGGCAACGAAATCCCTGGCCCCGGCGCGCATGGCATTGAGCACCAGCTGGTTATCCATGCCATCGCCGAGCGCAACGATGGCCAGCATCGGTTTGGCTTCCAGCGCACTTTCGATCAGGGCGCTCTGGGTCATCAAATGCTCACGGTCCAGGCCGACGAACACCACGCTGGCGAACGTCACGTCCACCAGCGCCAGCAGGTCGTCGAGGCTGCCCGTACCGGCACTGACCACCTGGCCCAACGAACCCAGGGCACTTTGCAGCCACTCCAGGTCGGTATTGTTACGGGTGATTGCCAGGAAGGTCTGGCTCAGGCTCTGGCTCATTTGGATAACCCGTCGCGGCGGTCGAAATCGCCGTTTTCCAGAAAATACAGACGCGGGAAGCTCGGGTCATAGGTGCGCAGTGTCTCACCCGGCAGCGACGGTAGTCGGGCGTTGGCGGCCAGTGGCTGGACCAGATGCGGGGTGACGATCATCAGCAGTTCGCGCTCGTCGCGCTGGATTTGCGAGCTGCGGAAAAATGCACCGAGAATCGGGATGTCGCCGAGGCCGGGAAACTTGTCCACCGAACCGCTGTTGCTGGAACTGATCAAGCCGCTGACCACGAAGCTCTCGCCGTCGGCAAGCGCAATGCTGGTGTCGGTACGGCGGATGTTGAGGGCTGGCACGGTGGTCCCGGCGATGGTGATACCGGCCGAGAAATCCAGCTCGCTGACTTCCGGCGCGACCTTCAGCAGAATCCGGTCGCGGCCCACGACAGTCGGGGTCAGGGTCAGGCGCACGCCGAACTCCTTGTACTCGATGGAGATACCGTTGCCTTCACCATTGGGCACCGGCACCGGGAATTCGCCGCCGGCCAGAAAACTCGCGCTTTGCCCGTTGAGGGCGACCAGGCTGGGGCGTGCCAGGGTGTAGGCGTAGCCGCTGTTTTCCATGGCATTGATCATGCCCAGCACCTTGCTGCTGCCACCGCCCCAGACGATATTGAAATTGCTGTTGTTCAGCGGAATGTTTGGCCTTGTGCCGCTGACGGTGCCGGGCGTGACGTTGACACCCGGCACTGTGCCGGGCGCGCCAAACAGAAAGTTGTTCGATCCCTTGCCGAAGATCGAGGTGCTGGCCTCCTTGAGTTTGGTGCGGCTGACTTCGATAAAACGGATGTCGGTCTGCACCTGGCTGGGTAACTGCGCATCGGCAGACGGCGCGGTGACACTCTCGACCATGGCGGTCGTCGCCCGGCCACGCACGAAGACCATGCTCTGGCGCGGCGCACTTGCGCAGGCCGTCCAGACCATCAGGCTGGTCGTCCCCTGTGCGACGCCGGTCAACAGAAAACCGTCGGTGCCGTTGACGTGCACGTCGGCGATTTTCGGATCACCCACGGCGATGCGGGTGATGGGCACCGCAGAGCGGACCTCCTGTTGAATGCCCTGGTCGATTTCCACGGCCGCCGGCATCGCGGCAAGGCCGGCACAACTGCCCGAAGCGGCCCACGCGCCTGGCGCGCACAGTGCTGCGATGACTAACGCCAGCAAACGGGGTTTTATAACTGGCACGGAACAACAGCTCATCAAATGCAATCCTTGCTCAATCAGGGAGTTTGTTGCGTGATCTGGTTACCGCGTATGACCTCGACAGCGCGAGACGTACGCGGGGTTGCGCCTGCTGTTGGCGCGCTGGCCGGCCCCAGGCTCAGTTGTCTGAAGCTGACCAGTTGGCGGTTGGCTGAATCGAGTCGCTCGGCAGCGTCAGGGCCGCTGGCTTCGTTGGCCCAGTAATCCTGCAGGTTGCCCTCGTCGGCGCTGCGCACGGCCAGACGCAGGACACCGGTTTGCGACGCCAGCATCAGACGCGCCACCAGGGCCTGCGGCACTGCGACCGTGACGGTTCGCGCGTTGATCCGCTGCTGCTCCTGTTTGAGGCGTTCGTCAGCGTTGATGTTCTGCACCGGCTTGCCGTTGCGGTCCGGACCGAGCAGCCCGCCAACGCCGAGAATCCGCAGGGCAGGCACCACGACCTGGCTCGACCGATTCGGATTGCTCACGTCCTCAGGCAGGTAAAGCAGCACATCCACGTAGTCGCCGGGGCTGAGTTGCCCGGAGGCGCCCGTCACTTCATCGACCTGTAATGCCAGGGCCCGCTCGTGTGGCCGGATCATTCGCGCCAGGGTGCCGCCTGCTTCGAAGTTGCTCTCCGTAAGCCAGCTTCCGGCGGTCAGCGTGCGCCAGCTGCTGCGCCCGACGATCTTGTCGATGGCTTCAAAGCTGCCGGGTGGGGCGACCTTGAGGCGCTCGATGGTCAGGTCATCGGCCGTGATTGCGGTATAGGCAGGGATATCCCTGGCCAATACCACGACGTTGTGACGCAGAGCGTCCTCGACGGGAGGAGTCGGCGGCGTCTGGATCGCTGTTTCGGTGGTGACAGGTTCGCTGGGCGGAATGACAACTGCAGGTGCCTCAGTTGGTTTGCTGACGGCGATCCCCAGATACCCGGCAATCAACGCCCCCAACAAAAACAGGACAGCAAGCACCAGGGTAATGCGACTGCTCATGGCAACTTTTCCCTTTGTCATCGCAGGACAACTTCAACACACGCGGTGCGGCAACTTCACCAGCAGGTAATAGAGGACGAGGTCAAATGTCCGTTATGTGAAGGTAGCTCATGGCAACCAAAGCGCCATTCTGCTTTGGTATAAAAATGCTTTCGGATGAATGGCATAGCTGTTTCGGCAGTCTGCGCAACGGGTTGGCCAGACCTATTACTTTCCGGTTAATGCTTTGTTGAGATTGTGGGTTTTTTGATTGAAGGCAATGCTGATATTGCGAGGAGATACATGCGCACGAAGGTTTATTGGCGCCACTGAAGGCGCAAGGAGAAATGAGATGTTCCTTACCCAGTTGTATGTCAGCGTCTACACTCGAATTCAGTCTTTTCTGAAGGACAAGGAGGCGGCATCGGCGATTGAGTACGCTGTGATTGTAGCTATGGTGGCGCTGGTGCTGTTTGCGATGGTGACGCCGATGGGCGACGCTGTTAAAGGTCAATTCAATAAAATTATTGGCGTGCTGGGTGGCAAAGCGGCGGAGTAGTTTACTATTGTGCCCTGAGTTCACCCTGTTGAGAGAACCACATGGCTGTCCACCCCATCCGCCAACAACTGCTTCTGGTTGATGACGAAGAGGACGCAAACGAGGAATTGGCAGAACTGCTTGAAGGTGAGGGGTTCTGCTGTTTCACGGCGTCTTCCGTCAAGATGGCCTTGCATCAGTTGACCCTCCACCCGGATATCGCGCTGGTGATCACTGACCTGCGGATGCCGGAGGAAAGCGGCATCCAGCTGATTCGTCACCTGCGCGATCACACCTCACGCCAGCATTTGCCCGTTATCGTCACCTCCGGCCACGCCGACATGGATGACGTCAGCGACCTGCTGCGTTTGCACGTGCTCGACCTGTTCCGCAAGCCGATCTATCACGTCCGTTTGCTGGAAACCCTCAACAACCTGTTTCCCGAGCCGAAGGTTTTTCAGGTTCTGTGACGACAGGCTCGCGCCCTAAAGCATGTTTACGCTGGAGCATGGGCACGAAGTCAGCGGCCTGTCGTTCCTCACGCTCCAGCGTAGGAATGCCTTTCGTGACGCTCTGCGTCACACCCGTCTGCGTTTACTCCACTACGCTGAATTCAACCCGCGCCGTCTGGCCGCTCTCGTCCAGCACGCTTAACTGATAACGCCCCGGTTTACTCAGGGTGGGGGTGAAGTCTTGCCGGGTGTCGGTGTCTGCCAGAGGTTTGCCATCGATAAACCACCAGCGATGGCCACTGCCGCCGAGTGCTGAGAGCGTGAGGCGTAAAGCCTGACGACTGGCGGCAGGCAGGCGCAGGTTGTCGCCTTCACGCACACCGACAATGCTCAGCGGGGGCGCCAGGTTCAGGTTATGCGGTGGGCAATCCGGGTCAGCGGGTGGCAGGCGAGCATCGCGTCGCTCTGCTCTGGGCAGCCAGGGCTCCAGAGGCGCAGGCCACAGCGCGATGTCCTGCGCTTGGGCGTCCGGGCAATTGGCCGCAACGCGCAGCCCTTTGGCATTGACCCAGACACGCTCCTGCAAACCCAGCCCAAGCGGTTGGTCGGCCGCTTGCAGGGTGGGCGGCGTGGTGCCGTCCAGCGTCCAGGCGAAACGTTGGCGACGGCAATTGGGGTCGCTTTTGCTCATCGGTTGACCCAGCGGCCAGCAGATGGCGGCCACACCGACGTTCTGCGGCACGGGTTGCACCGGTGCGGCGATCCCGCGCTGGCTGTCGCGATTGACCAGCACATCGTGCACCTGAAGCATCAGCGGCGCCGCCGAAGCCAGCCCGAACTGCCCTGGCACCGGTGTGCCATCCGGCCGGCCGATCCAGACGCCCACCAGGAAACGCGGCCCGACGCCAATCGCCCAGGCATCGCGGAAGCCATAGCTGGTGCCGGTTTTCCAGGCCAGTTGCGGGCGCTGTACCAGCTCGGCGCGCGGGTCGATGTCCGGGCGCGACTGACCACTGAGAATGCGTCGAATGATCCATGCAGCGCCCGGTGACATCATCCGCCGTTCACGCAGTCGGTCCTGCGGTTGCAGTCGAACATCGGCACTGCGCCCGCCGCGCGCGAAGGCGCTGTAGCCTGTCACCAAGTCCTCTAACCGACTGCCTGCGCCGCCAAGAATCAGCGCCAGACTCGGCTCCGCCAGCGGCGGCAGGGTCAGGGGCACGCCGCCATTGCGCAGTTCGGCGGCGAAGCGCTTCGGCCCGTAGACCTCCAGCAACTGCACTGCAGGCAGGTTGAGGGACATCGACAGCGCCGAACTGGCCGCCACCGGCCCGCCGAAACCGCTCGAAAAGTTGCCCGGTCGATAGTCGCCATAGCGCCGTGGTACATCCTGCATCAGGGATTCGGAGTGGATCAGCCCGGCGTCCATGGCCATGCCGTACAGGAACGGCTTGAGCGTCGAGCCCGGCGAACGCAGGGCGGTGACCATGTCCACATGGCCGAAGCGCTTGGCGTCATTGATGTCCACCGAGCCGACGTACGCGCGCACGGCCATGTTTTCCGCCTCGACCACCAGAATCGCCGCCGACGTTCGCTCCGGGAGGCGTGCGCGCCAGCCCATCAGCAGGTCTTCCATGCGCCGTTGCAGTGACGCGTCCAGCGTGGTGCGGATCAGTGGCGGGCTGTTGGGGCGATTCAGGCGTCGGGCCAGCAACGGCGCCAGGCTCGGTTCCTGTCGCGGTGCCAGCCATAAAGGCTCTTCCAGGGCTTCGTTCACGCTTGCTTGCGGCCACACCTGAAACTCTGCCAGGCGCCTCAGCACCTTGTCGCGGGCCTGTTGCGCGCGCTGCGGGTGACGATCAGGACGCAGGCGGCTTGGCGCCTGTGGCAGCACCGCCAGCAATGCCGCCTCGGCGCGGGTCAGGTTCTGCGGCGACTTGCCCAGATAGGCCCAACTGGCGGCTGCGACGCCTTGCAGTGTGCCGCCGAACGGGGCGCGATTGAGGTACAGACTGAGGATCTGATCCTTGGACAGGTGCCACTCAAGCTGCAGCGTACGCCACAGCTGACGAAACTTGCCGGACAGCGTGCGTGAATGCGGATCGAGCAACCGCGCCACTTGCATCGACAGTGTGCTGCCGCCCGAGACTACACGGGCACCGCTGAGGTTTTGCCAGGTGGCGCGTAACAGCGCCAGCGGATTCACCCCGGGGTGGCTGTAGAACCAGCGGTCCTCGTAGGTCAGCAGGGCTTCGAGGTAGTAGGGCGAGACCTGCTCGTTGCTGACCGGGTAGCGCCACACGCCGTTGGCGTCGGCAAAGCGCCACAACGGTGTGCCGTCCTCGGCCAGGACGACGCGAGCCAGATCGTCCCTGGGCAGTGGCAGCGGCCAGAGTCGGTCGGCCAGCCAGAGGAGGGCGATCAGCAGCATGATTGCGCCCGCCAGCCACTTGAATGTTCGCGGCAGGCGCAGAAGAAATTCAGGTTTCAACGCAAAGAGCCTTTATGATCCACGGAACCTGACACGCATTGCGACAGCCAAAGCGGACAGACCATTTTCTTCACGACCCCAATCAGGACGTAGATATGCAGGTAGAAGGCTTTTTTGAATGGCTCGGGCAGGCCATCGGCGCGATCATTCGCTTCTTTGTCGACGGTCTGGCGTGGTTGTTCAACGGGTTTACCCATGCTGGGGGAAATTTTGTCGATGGCTTGTCCCGCACGCTGGGCATGGACACCTCGCTGATCAGCATCATCGCACTGGTCATCGGCCTGATGCTGCTGTACTCGGCGGTCCGCGCCTTCATGCGCGCTTCGATCATCCTTGGCATCATCTGGCTGGCGCTGGGCCTCTGGTTGCTGAGCTGGATCATTCATTGATGCGTTGAAAGGCTAACCCGCCGCCATGGTGGGTGAACGGGGCGACGCCTTCGCGAGCAAGCTCGCTCCCACTGGATCTGCGGTGTGTCGTTGCAGTTGTGTAGGGTGCCTCGATCGTTTCTGTGGCGCACATCTGAGACACTTTTTACTTTTGTAGGAGATTCTATGGTTTTGGGAAAGCCCTCAAGCCACTTTTGTTTGATATTCGCTCTGGTTCTTTAACAGAGCGAAGACTACTCGAGCCAACTTTCGGGAGAGCATGACCAGCGCTTGAGTTGTACTAAAGCCACGCTTTCTCTGCTCTTCATAAAAAGGCTTCCAGGCCGGCGTACGGCTCCCGGACATAGCCGCGTTGTGCAGCAACCGTCGGGCTTCTGGATCGCCGCGTTTGGTCAATCGACGAGGTCCATCACTTTGCCCTGATTTGGATACTCTCAGGTCCAGCCCAAGAAACGCGATAAAGGCGTTCGCTCCGCTGAACTCGCCTCGCTGAAAAGAAGTGACCAAACGAGCTGCAGTCAGAAAGCCGATCCCTTCTACTTTCATACAGCGGTTGACCTGCCTCATCAGCCCGGCTTCCTGCAGTACATCGCGAATCTTCTTTTCAACGAGCGCCTCAAATCGTTTCATCGAGTTGACCTGATTGGTGAACGCTGTTCTCAGAAAAGGCTCGTTGGTCCAGCTTTGTACCAGGCCAGTACGAGCCTGAACCAAGGCTGCACGACGTCGGAACAGGCTCAGAAGCTGCCGATAAAGCGGGCTCGCAGGTATCCAGGGCCGCAACTCATCAAGCTCGTTTTTCAGGTATCGGGCCAACAAACGAGCATCTTGGGCATCGGTTTTGGCGCGTATGTTGACGCCTTTACGGTAATGACTGAGCTGATAGCCATCCACCATATAAACGTCACAGCCTGCTTCGTGGGCCGCATCCGCGAACAGGACGTGATAGACGTTAGTGGCTTCGATGGCGATGGCGCGGCTGCTCGCCAAGGCCTTCAGCCATTGGGTGATGGCGACTTTGGTATTGGGGATTGCCTCAAGTCGATCATATTGATCGTGGTAGATCACCAGCTCATTCTTGGCGACATCTACACCGATGATCGGTTTTTCCAGAGTAACCCGCATTGCCATAACGCCTCCTCGGGGATAAGGTTTACAGACTTGAAGGGGCCACCCAGAGGCGCAGGCTTGTTTCTATCGTAGGTTGTGAGCCTTAAGCATTCTTTATCGGCGCTTGGGTGAAAGGAGGAGGGGTGAAATCTCCTACGGGTCTGTACTGCGCGAACAGTCAGAAGCGAACTAAGTCCCTCCTCCTCCCTTCAAGTCTTACCATACAAGCGAACTTGTTCGCGAAGGCTCTGGTACGGGCGATACATCTTCAGCGGATGTACCGGCCCTTTCGCGAACAATGCGGATCGCCGCCCCGGTCGCTCCTACTGGAGCTGTGGTGCGTCGGCCCCTTTGTGAGCAAGCTTGCTTCCACTGTCATGCATTCCAATCAATTGGCGATCATTTCCCCTTCACCACCATCTGCGCTGGCGCTTCGCCCAGGGCTTGCCAGTTCGGGCGGTACATGGATTCGACCTGCGGCGGCGGTACGCGGTAGGTGCCCGGGGTGACGGCTCGCGCCAGGTAGAGCAGGTGCACGGTGCTGCTGCCCTCGATGTCCAGAGCTGCCACGTAGCGGTCGCCACGATATTCCTGATGTTTGATCCCGGCGTTTTCCATCGACTCACGGATGGTTTTCACGTCCTCGCTGGCGTCTTCCAGGCTCGCCGCGCTTTGCGCCAGGTTCTGGTTTTCCAGCTCCAGGCCTGCAGGCAGCAGGTCCACCACCAGCGCATCCGGCACGCGCTGTTTGGCACCGATCTCCAGGTGCACCAGCACCAGTTGCCCGGTTTTCAAGGCGCCGATGTTCAGCGGTGCGCCGCTCAGGTTCAGGTACTCGCGGCGGATGCTCAGGTTTTCGCCACCCGCTGCAGGCGTCTGGGTGGGATAACCGGAGACGGTCAGTTGCTGGTAAAGCGCTTCGCTGCTCTGGTTGTGCACCGAAAGCGGCGAGGCCAGCAGCGAACCGTCCAGCTTGAGGCCCGGCTGCCGGTTGCTCAGTTCGCGGGTTTGAGTGCCGCTGGCGATGCTGGCGGTCCAGTCCTTTTCCGGTTTGCCCAGCAGGTTACGGCCAGCCATGAACAGTGAATTGCTTTCCTGCGTGGACAGGTAACGATTGGCGGCCACCTCATCGGCCAGGGCGAACAGGCGCTCATCACGTTTGTCTTTGGCGAGGTCGTTTTCTTCCAGCAATGCCAGTATCAACGCCTGATCACGCAGCGAGCTGCCGTAGTCAGCCAGCCATTCATTCTTGCGGCTGGCGGCCAGACCCGCCATCAGGACCTGGTCGGCGCGGGGTTTGTCGCCCATCTTCTCCAGCGCGACTGCCAGTTGCACCAACGGCAGGCCGGAGCGCGCGTCGCTGCGGCGGTCGAACAGGCTGCGCAAGGCCGCGAGCGGTGCCTGCTGACTGCGCGACAGCACCAGCCCGGCATAGGCCTGCACTGCGAAGCGCGTATGTTCGGCGTTCTGGCTGTAATTGACTTGAATCTGGCCGGCATCCTGTAGATAACGCAGCAGGCGTTCACTGGCTTTCTTCAGCGCATCCGGGGGCACGGCAAAGCCCTGATCGCGAGCGCGCAGCAGGAAGTCGGTGACATACGCCGTCAGCCAGTATTCCTCGTCGCTGTCCGAGCCCCACAGGCCAAAACTGCCGTTGTAACGTTGCATGCCCAGCAGCCGCTCGATGCCGATCTCGACCTTGCGCTTGCGTTCGGCATCCGTTTCGCCGGTCAGACCCAGGCGTTTGAGGGTTGCGACATCGGCATACAGCGACGGGTACAGGCCGCTGGCGGTCTGTTCCAGGCAGCCGTAAGGGTAGGCTTTCAATGCGCGAATCTGTTCGCCGAGGTTCAAGGGCGGACGGCTCGACAATGACAGCAGCGCCTCACGACCGGCCGGTTCGAACGCTTCCAGCGCGCCCTCCGGCAGGCTCCAGGGCTGATCATTGAGCGTGGCGCGATAATGCTTGAGCATCGCCGGGTAGGCAGGGCGCACACCGACGGTCCATTCGCGAGTAAAGGCCGGCAGGTTTTCGCCCGGCAGGTCCAGACCTTCGACCAGCACCTTGATTTTGCCCTGACCCAGGCCGCCTTGCGCCAGCACCGGAACCTTCAGGGTGACGCGCTGGCCCTCCTTGAGCTGCAGGGGCTTGCTCTGGTCGCCGCCCGGAATGCCCAACTGTCCCTCAGCGCTGATTTTCACGTCCAGCTTCTGTGCCTTGCCCGACAGGTTGGAGACGTCCAGCGCCACGCTGGTCTGGTCGCCACCGGCAAGAAAGCGCGGCGTCGACAGTTCGGCGATGATCGGCGCAGCAACCACGGTTTTCGCCTCGGCCATGCCATAGCGGTCGTCGGTCCAGGCTTGAGCCATGATTCGCAGTTCGCCGTTGAAGTCCGGTATATCAACGCTGACTTCACCTTCACCGGCGTCATTGAGCGTCACCGGCGCGCTTTGCAACGCCACGATGGTGACGCTGGTGTCCGGACGTTTGCCGCCCTTCGCCAGTGCATCGCCACCGAACGCCATGCTTGCCAGTCGCCCCTGGCCGGCTTCGATCAGTTGACCGTAGATGTCCAGTTGGTCTGCTCCGTACTGCTTGCGGCCAAACAGGCTGGCAAACGGATCGGGCGTTGCGTAACTCGTGATATTGAGGATGCCGACGTCCACCGCCGACACCAGCACGTGGACTTGTTTGGGGACGCTGCCGTCAGCATTTTTGGCGGCGACCTTGAGGGTCAGCGGTTGTCTGGGGCGCATTTTCTCCGGCGCGGTGACCGTCAGCGCCAGCTTGCGCTGCGCCCGGTCCAGCGGCAGGTGCAGAACACCCACGGCGCGCTTGGGTGTGACATTGGCCTTGCGTTCACCGGGACGTATCACCAGAGCGGTGACGTACAGGTCGTGGCGCGCCCATTTTTTGTCCAGCGGGATGTCATACGATTTGCCTTCGGCAGGCACGTCGATTTCCTGCCACCACAGCGGCCCTTCACTGGACTCGACCAGCAGATAACCCTTGCCCGCAGCCGGCGGGGTGACAGTGATTTTCGCGGTGTCGCCATCGTTGTAGGCTGGTTTGTCCAGCGCCAGCTTGACCTGATCCGGCCTGACCGCGCCGCCGTCAGTGTTGTCCTGCCAGCGATAACCGGCCCAGAAGCGCAGGCTGCTGACCATTCCGGTGGACGGATCTTCCACCTCGACACGGTAAGGACCCCATTCGACCGGGAAGCTGACCTTGGCGGTGGCGTCCTTGGAGATGCTGACGGTTTCTTCGTTCAGGTTGAGGAATTTCTCGTTGAAGTGGTAACTCCAGCCGTCGTCGGCCGAGTAGTTCCAGTAGTAATCGCGGCGCTCGCGGATCAGCCGGACTTTCACGTTGTCAGCGCCCAGCTTGTTGCCAGCCGCGTCGGCCATGACGATTTCAAAATCGGCCGGGCCGTCGCCGTTGGTCTGCGCTTCGCCCTTGGCTTCGTCGTCGTAGTCGTCACTGCCAGTGCTGCTGCCGAACAGTGCACGCACGCCGGGCAGGTGTTCGGCAGGCCAGATCGGCTGCACCAGGCGACGGGTGATCGGCCGCCCGCCAGACTCTTGCAGACTGGCTTGCAGAATCAGTTGCAGCGGCGATTTGGCCTGCGCCCACTCGCTCTGCACGGCGAGCGTCGAATGACCTTCGGCATCGAGGGTGACGGGTTCAAGCTCCAGATCATGCTTGAGGTCTTCTTCGGTGATCGAGCCGAACTGATAACCCGGCAGCTTCGGCACCGCCTCGCGCAGCGGGCGGACATAGACCTGACCGGTCAGCGTATTGCCCGAAGCGGGGGCGCCGTACAGGTAGCGGCCAGTGATATCGAATTGCGGGTTGTCAGCAGGCGCCACCGGCGTGTCGCTGCCCTTGAGCTCCAGCGCCAGACGCTCGGGCAGGAAGTCTTCGACCTTGAATTCGTAAAGCTGCGGCTTGCCGTCGCCCAGCTCGAACACCAGTTGCCAGCGTCCGGTGGGGGCTTCGTCGGCAAGCGGCAATTGATACTGGTAGAAACCATTGCTGTCGGCTTCCCAGACGAATTTGCGGCTGACCTGATCATCGGGACGGCGCACTTCGACGGTGACGGGCTGCGGCTTGACGGTGTTGCCGTCGCTGTCGCGCAGCAGGCCGTTTAGCAGCACGGTTTCGCCGGGGCGATACAGGTCGCGCGGGCCGAAGATGAAGAATTGCAGCGGGTGAGCCTGCGGGCCGGAGATATCGAACTCGGCCAGGTCCAGCGCCGAGCTGTTGAGGCGCAGCATGCTGGTCTGTTCGTCCTTGTGCGCCAGTACCACGGCAGCCTTGGCCGGCAACGGCAGTTGCGCGTGACCGTCGCTGTCGGTCTTGCCCTGGGCGACGACCTTGCCGTTGTCGTCATACACATCGACGCTGATATCACCCAGCGCCTTGCCACCCTCGAGCGCTTGAGTGAAGACGTCCAGACGGTTGCTGTAACGGTGCACCGACAGGCCGATGTCACTGAGCGTCAACAGGGTGGCCGGCTGCGAGTAACTGTAGGTGCCGGAGGCGCGCATCACCGCCAGATAGACACCTGGCTGTTGCAGGGGCTTGATACCGGCTATCGGCAGCAGCAGGGTTTCACGGGTGTTGCGCGCGGGCTTGAGGTCGAAGCGGCCGCTGTAGACCAGGTCGGCCATGGGCAGCAGCTCTTCGGAACTGTAGCTGGACAGGCTCGACGCGCCGTCCCACTGGGCGAGGAAGTTCGGCATCGAGTCGGGTTTGATGCGGAAGAACTCGACATCCACCTTGTCGACGTTCAGCGCGATCACCGGCAGGCCCTCGGCCAGACGGGTCGGCAACAGGCTGCCACGGCTGGCGAAACCGACGGAGGCCTGCAGGTCGCGGGTTTCCAGACGGCTGATGTATTCGGCGGCAAGTTTGGCCTTGTTGACGGCCAGCAGACCGGCATCGACGGTCAGGACCAGTTTGCGCTGCGGCTCCAGGTGGCGCAGGCGCAATTCCATGAGGTTGTCAGATAGCTCCCAGGCACCGTCGACCTTGCCGCTCTTGCTGTCCACCAGGTGAAGTTTTTCGTCGAATTTCTGCTCGGGGTCGAGCGGCACCGAGAAGCTCACCGACAGGGTGCTTGCGCCGTCGACCTGGATTTCCGACACATCGATGACCGTCAGTTCGCGGTCTGCGTAGCGCTTGCTCAGCGCGGCGAGGTCGACTGCGGGTTTGGGCTTTGTGTCGGTGACCGTTGCCTGGGTCGTGGGGGCCGTAGCGGGCGCGGGTTTATCCGTGGAAGAAGAATCACAGGCGCTCAGCAGCGCAAGCGCGCAAGCCAGAAACAATCCTTTGTTTAACATGGGGGCACTCATCGGCAACGGTAGAGAGGATGCGACTATATAACAGTCGTGATGACAAGTATTACTGTCAGATTGACCCGTAAGGTCATCTATCGAACGGACTGACTATCCGTGCCATTGCGCGTTGGCATGCAGCGGGTGACGCAGAGCGTCACGAAATGCATTCCCACTGGAGCGTGCGCAACGATAACGCCGCCGCTTTCGAGGCATGAGTACCGTTTCCGGACGTATCGAAACGCTGGGACACCCTGCGTTTGATCTGGCTACAATGCCCGCCTTGCCGGGGGTTCTCATGTCTACGTTGCTCACTGACTGGCGTCATCGCTCAACCCATCGTCGCGTCTGGGCGCTGGCGACGCCGATGATTCTGTCGAATATTTCCGTGCCGTTGGTGGCGCTGGTCGACAGCGCGGTGATCGGTCATTTGCCCCACGCCCATCAACTGGGCGCCGTGGCGGTGGGCGCCACGCTGTATACCTTCCTCGCCTGGGCCATGGGCTTTCTGCGCATGGGCACCACCGGGTTTGCCGCACAGGCGGCAGGGCGCAGTGACAGCGCTGCCTTGCGCCGGATTCTGTTGCAGGGGCTGCTGCTGGCTGTCGGGTTGGCGTTGCTGCTGGGTGTGATCGCGTTGCCGTTCAGCCATCTGGCGCTGACGATGATGCAGCCGTCTGCCGATCTGCAGCAAATGACCCTGGATTTCTTCCATACCCGACTGTTCGGCCTGCCTGCGGCGCTGGCCAGTTATGCGCTGGTCGGCTGGTTTCTTGGCGCGCAGAACGCTCGGGCGCCACTGGCGATTTTGCTGGTGACCAATGCCGTCAACATCGTGCTCAATCTGTGGTTCGTCATGGGGCTGGACTGGGGCGTGGTCGGCTCGGCACGTGCTTCGGTACTCGCGGAGTGGACGGGCGTGGTGCTCGGTCTGCTGCTGGCGCGCAACACCTTGCGCGCCTGGCCTGGGCGGATCGTCTGGTCGGCCTTGCGGCTGTGGAGCAACTGGCGGCCCTTGCTGGCAGTCAACCGGGACATCTTTCTGCGCACGCTGGCGCTGCAATCGGTGATGTTCCTGATCACCGTGCAGGGCGCTCGCCTGGGGGATGCGACGGTCGCCGCTAATGCCTTGCTGCTCAATGGCCTGCTGTTGACTGCCCATGCCCTGGATGGGCTGGCGCATGCGGTCGAAGCGCTGTGCGGCCATGCCATCGGCGCGCGGGACCGGGATACGTTGCGCCGCTCCCTGGTGGTCGCTGGGGGCTGGTCACTGATTTCCAGCGTAGTGTTCGCGCTGTTCTTTCTGGTGGCTGGGCATGGCTTCGTCAGCCTGCAGACCGATATCCCGGAGGTGCGCGCCACTGCGATGACGTATCTGCCGTATCTGGCGCTGATGCCGTTGCTGGCCGTCTGGAGCTATTTGCTGGACGGCCTGTTCATCGGTGCCACGCGTGCGCGGGAAATGCGCAACGCGATGCTCTTCAGCGCAGCGTGCATCGCGCCGCTGGCTTATCTGGCTTCCAGCCACGGCAACCACGCCCTATGGCTGACGTTCCTGGCCTTTACCCTGCTGCGCGGCCTTAGTCTGGGGACCATTGCCTGGCGGCTGACACGCAGTGACGGCTGGTTCGTTCACTGAGCTTTCGACCCGGTTGCTGCGTTCTTTTCAGACGCCGTTTGCGGCGTGTGCTTGACGAACATGTCCACCTCGTCGACCACTGGTGCCAGACCGCTTAGCAATTTGGCGAATGCGCCGACCAGCGTGCCGTGGTTGGTGCGCGAGAAGTACAGGTCGCGCACCGGCACGCCGGCTTCCCGCAACGACCTGGCCAGGCCGCCCGTGTTGCGCTTGGGGTTGACCAGTGAGTCGGTGTTCGAGGCCATCAGCAATGCCGGTGGTGCGCTGGACGTGACGTGATTGATGGGTTGCGAGTCGGGCGGTGAATTGGGGAAGAAGAACACCGGCTTCACGTCCGGGTTCTCGATGGGCAGGAAGTCGTAAGGCCCGGCCAACCCGATCCAGCCGCTGAGGATGGAGGGCGACAACCCTTCGCGAGCCAGCCAGCGCGGGTCGAGCGCGAGCATTGCGGCGTTGTAGGCACCCGCGCTGTGGCCCATCACGTACAGGCGGCTCGGATCGCCACCGTAGGTGTTCGCATGCTTGTGCGCCCAGGCCAGCGCCTTGGCCGAGTCTTCCAGAAAGCTTGGGTAACGTACCTGTGGATACAGCCTGTAGTCGGCGATAACCACCACCATGCCTCGTGCGGCCAGCGCTTCGCCGACGAATGCGTAATTGGCCTTCGAGCCGCTGTTCCAGCTGCCACCATAGAAAAACACCACGACCGGTGCCTTGGCCGGTTTTGCCTTGGGCGTGTAGACATCCAGCGTATTACGTGGATCTGGCCCGTAAGCCAGATTGTAGACATGATCGACAGGGCCGCTGGGGTTCAACGTATTGAGCAGCTTCAAAGGCGAGCAGCCGGACAAGGCTGCCAGTACGGCACCGGTCATCAGTGTCAGGAAAATCACTCGGATCATAGCGGAGGGGCTCTGGAAGGTAAGTCGGATATGCCTGAGACCGTCACGCTTCGTCCCAGTGCCGCACAGTTGCTGCTACGTCATTCAGTGGCGTGCGGATCACTCGGTGGGCTGGCGAAGCTGATGCGCGGGCTGCTCAGCGTAAGACCGCTGTCATCGATCTGTACCGTGCTTGCCCCGGCATCGACGGTCAGTGTGCTGCCTTCAGCCAGTTCTACGCGGGTCCCGTCCGCCAGTTGCAGTTGCCGGTCTGGCCCGGTGATCAGCTGCCAGTCGAGGTGCATCTCGACGTTATCGGCAGGTGCCTGATCACATCTGTGGCCGCCATCGTCTGCCAGCGCTGACAGGCAGCCGGTGATCTGCGGCGGGCGTTTATCGTCTGCGCAAAAGCTCACTATCACTGCCATGCCACCCCGACACTCAACATCCAGCCCCGCAGCCAGATGCAGCCAACAGCCCGCGTCGGGGCCCTCCGGACGTTGCCAGTCCCATTCGAGGCGCACGTGCACCCGACCTGACGCATCGGTCCTTGCCGGTTCGCCGTCGCTGCCGATGATCCAGCCACGCTGCAGTGGCGCGATGGCAGGGCGCGGTGCCAGGGCAGGTGCTGTTAACCCGGTCTCCCAAGGGCTGGCGCCAAATACCAGCAGGTGGCGGCGACGCGAGTGGACGAAATGGTAGTGAATGCCTTCTGCTGCACACAGCCGTTGGACCAGTTGCAGGTCGGATTCCTGATACTGCACGCAGCTTTCGCGCTCTATGCATTCTGTCTGCAGGTCAAAGCGGAAGGCGTTCTTCAAACCATGTTCTTCCAGCACCTGGGCGATGATCTGCGTGGCAGTCATGTGCTGAAAGATACGTGAGTGCTGACGCAGTCCGAGGCAGGCCAGTCGAGCCCCCATCAGCAGCGTGTAACAGGCCGGGCCGGGGTGGTAGTGCTTGCGGGTCGCGCCGTGGATCTGACCGTGAAAGCCTTGTCCTTGAAAACTCTGCCCCGGAAAACCCTGCTCGCCACCGCAGCTCAGCCAGGCAGGCTTGTACATCAGGCTGGTCAGGTCCAGATCGAAGCCGTCGCCGAGGATTTCCAGCTCGATGGCATACGGCTGGCTGATCGCTTCGGTTGCGCTGAATGATACGACGGTGAAACGGCGTTGCAGGCGGGCAATCTCCAGATAAAAGAACGGCGCGCTGTCGGGGTCGGGCATGGAGGGCTTCTCTACCGGGAATGCGACCGCAGATTCTCGCGCAGAAGCCGGGCAGGGTAGAGGTCTGCAGGTAGAACAGGACGTTGCCTACAGCAGATGTTGGTGGGGGATTACGTCGAATGGGTGGGTTGTATAAGCGCGGGGCATGGGCGGCGGTGGTTACGGGCACCTCTCGTCCCTCACGCTCCGCGTCACGAACTGCATGCCAATGCGGAGCATTGGCATGACAAGCAGTTAGATCTGGCTCCGCGCGAGGATCAGGACGACAGGTACGACGAGCGGGTCAGCCCCAGGCGCAAGGCATCAAGGAAGTAGGTGCGCTCGCGTGGGGTGATCTTGGCGCTGGCGACCTTGTCCCGGTAATGGGTCATCAGTTCTTCCGGCGACAGGTGAACGTAGCGCAGCATGTCTTCGATGGTGTCGTGGGTTTCGATGCCGGCGTGGTAAACGCTGCCGTCCGGGTTCTGGTAGATGTTCACCGAGTCGGTATCACCGAACAGGTTGTGCATGTCGCCGAGAATTTCCTGGTAGGCACCCACCAGGAAGATCCCCAGCAGATAGTCTTCGCCTTCGTTCAGCGAATGCACCGGCATGCTGGTCTCGATGCTCTGCTCATCGACGTACTGCTTGATCTTGCCGTCCGAATCGCAGGTCAGGTCCTGAAGCACGGCACGGCGCACCGGCTCTTCATTCAGGCGGTGCAGGGGCAGAATCGGCAGTACCTGGCCAATGGCCCAGGTGTCTGGCAGGCTCTGGAACACCGAGAAGTTGCAGATGTACTTGTCGGCCAGCTTGTCGTTGAGCTCGTCCAGCACCTGACGATGGGAGCGTTGACGGGCTTTCAGCGAGTTGTACAGGCGGCGGCAGACGGCGAAGTAGCATTGCTCGCCCAGTGCCTTTTCCGACAGGCTGATCTTGCCATCGGCGTACTGGGCCGCGATGTCGCTCATGTAGTGCGTGGCGCGCCAGTAGGTTTCGGTGACCATCTCGATGTCGGTCGGGCCGAGCAGGTCGACCAGCCATTGCACGGTTTCCGGCAGGCTGGCCTTGTCGGCGATTTCCGGGACTTCGTCGTTGTGTTTTTCGACGTCGGTCACCTGCACCACCAGCATGGCGTGGTGGGCGGTCAGCGAGCGGCCGCTCTCCGAGAAGATATGCGGGTGCGGCAGGCTTTGCGCGTCGCAGAATTCCTTGAGCATGCCGACCACCACGCCTGCGTAGTCGTCCATGTCATAGTTGATCGAGCTGGCGTTGCGCGAGTGCGTGCCATCGTAATCGACACCCAGACCACCCCCCACATCGATGTAGTCCACCGGCAGGCCAAGCTTGCGCAGTTCGCCGTAGTAACGGATCGCTTCCTTGAAACCGTGCTGATAGTCGGCCAGGTTGGCGATCTGCGAGCCCATGTGGAAGTGCAGCAGGCGGATGCCCTGATCCAGGCCGGCCTTGCGGAAACGCTCGACCACCGACAGCAATTGCGCAGCCGACAGGCCGAACTTGGATTTCTCGCCACCGGTATCCGCCCATTTGCTCGACGCCAGGGAAGACAGGCGCACGCGCAGGCCGACCTGAGGGGCGACTTTCAGCTCGGCGGCTTCTTCGATCACCAGTTCGACTTCGGACTCTTTCTCGATGACGATGAACACGTTATGGCCCAGCTTCTGGCCCATCAGCGCCAGACGGATGAACTCACGGTCCTTGTAACCGTTGCAGACGATGGTGCCGCCTTTGGGCGCCAGTGCCAGCACGGCCATCAGTTCAGGCTTGGAGCCCGCTTCCAGGCCGATGGAGACGTTCTGCGTGGCGATGATGTTTTCCACCACCGCTTCCTGCTGGTTGACCTTGATCGGGTACAGCGCGGTGTATTGGCTCTGGTATTCCAGGCGCGCGATGTTGCTGTCGAACGCGCCGGTCAGCTGGCGCACGCGGTCCTGCAGGATGTCGGGGAAGCGCACCAGCAGCGGCAGCGACAGGCCGCTCTTGCGCAGGTTGTCGACCTGTTCGTAAAGATCGATGGGCGAGCTGTCCGGCCCGTTGGGACGGACTTCAACGCGTCCCGCTTCGTTGATTGCAAAATAACCCGCGCCCCAATGGCGAATGCCATAAACGCTGCGGCTGTCCGCAACGGTCCATTGGCTGCCATCGTCTTTGCGTGTGCGTCGTACGGACATCGAAGTCCCCTATAAAGAAGTCGTAGCGCCAGCCAGTAGCCAGCTGGGCGCATTGTAATGAGTGGAAATGACGATTTGATTCGCGGGTTCAGCCGCCGGACTTTTTAGCCTTGAAGCCTTTTTTGATCAGCTCTGCCAACAGCAGTTCTACGTGATCACCCTGAATCTCGATCACGCCTTCCTTGAGCGATCCGCCGGTGCCGCAGCGCTGCTTGAGGGCCTTGGCCAGCTCTTTGAGCGGTTCTTCGGCCAGCGGGACGCCGCTGATGGTGGTGACGGTCTTGCCGCCCCGGCCCTTGCTTTCACGACGTACACGGGCAATGCCGTCCCCTTCGGGGATGGCCGTTTGTTTGCAGGTGCACTCGGCAACGGGTTGACGACAATCGGGGCAGTGGCGCCCAGCGTCGGTTGAAAATACCAGGCCACCCAGGGCGGCGAGAGAAGCGGCTTTTTTAGCCACGCAAACATCCTCTTGTTGAGGACTGAAGATGGGTCGGGCTCGTACGAGCCATCGACCGCGAAGCCCCACTCTGGCAGGGGCAGCGCTACTGAAACGGCAGGGCCGGTCCAGTTTGAAAAGGTCGCGCAGTGTAACGGCAAACCGGCCGGTTGCTAAGGGGCTGGATGCGCCAATTTCTGAACACTCGCTTACTGCTCGTTCTCTATCTGTTTGAGGTAGCGTTTCAGCGCTGCCAGGGAGTCAGGGCACCAGGGATTGTGCTCAGCCTCTTGCAGCACTTCGGCGATGGGCATGAAGCGCGCCTCCAGGACCTCTTCAGGTTGCAGTTTCAACGGCCCGTCCCACACGGCTGAAAACACTGCACACCAGAGCCGGTTGCCCGGCTGATCGAAGAAAAACTGTTCGTGGGCCTGCAGCGGCACGCCACTGACCCCTAGCTCTTCTTCCAGTTCTCGCGCGGCAGAGGCCGCATAGCTTTCATCCGCCTGGACCATGCCGCCTGCGGCTACGTCCCAGTAGCCGGGATAAATCGCTTTGCTCAACGTGCGTCGGTGCACACACAGTTCACCCTGGCTGTTGAACAGCAGAATATAAGTGCCGCGTCCTATCAGCCCGCGTTCACGCAAGTCGGCGCGGACCAGCGAACCGAGCAGTCGATCCTGTTCGTCGACCCAGGCGATCTGCTCGGCATCCGAGGCGGCGCGGTGCGCGGCCTCGTTGGCAGGTATGGACATCAGCCCTGATTCAGCAGTTGGCGCAGGTCAATGACTGCGGCGTTGGCACGCGAGATGTAGTTGGCCATGACCAGCGAGTGGTTGGCGAACACGCCGAACGGGCTGCCGTTGAGAATCATCGGGCTCCACATCGGCTCTTGCGAGGCTTCCAGCTCACGAATGATCTGGCGCACGCTGACCGTCGCGTTCTTCTTCGCCAGTACATCGGCAAAATCAACCTCGATGGCGCGCAGCAGGTGCGACAGCGCCCAGGCCTGACCGCGTGCTTCGTAGAACACGTTGTCGATTTCCAGCCATGGCGTTTCGACGATTTCCTCATCGACCTGCGGCACTTCACCGGGCTTGACCGACACAGCGGCTTCGGTTTTCAGCGTGCTGTTGAGTTTGACCCGGCCAACGCTGGCCGACAGGCGTTGCGACAGCGAACCCAGGCGGGTGCCGACATCGCCCAGCCAGTTGTTCAGGTTGTCGGCGCGGGCATAGAACAGCGCGCTCTTCTGGTTGGGATCGGACAGGCGTGCCTGGTAGCGGCTCAGGGACTTGATCCCCTCGGCGTACTGCGACTCGCTCGACGGCAGGAGCCAGCTGCGATTGTTGAAGTTGAACAACGGCTCGGCACGCGCCAGATCGCCGTCTTCAGCCGATTGCGACTGGGAGCGGGCGAAGTCTTTGCGCAGCGCACGACTCAGGTCACGCACCTGAACCAGCACGCCGTATTCCCAGCTCGGGATGTTGTCCAGCCACAGGCCTGGTGGCATGCGATCGTTGGACAGGTAGCCACCGGGCTTGCTAAGCAACGTGCCTGCTACGGTCTTGAGTGTTTCAACCGTCGTGTAGCCGATGACCATCTGTTTGCCTTCGCGCTCGGCGGCGGCTTGCGCATTCTGTTGCACCGGGAACAGCGCAGGCTCCTTGCTCCAGTACCAGCCGACTGCCAGTGCGACCAGCAGGTAGATCAAGATCAGGGCGCCCAGCGCGCGACTGTAGAACAGGTTACCCAGGTAACCGCGGCGTTTGGTCGATGAAGTGTCTGCGGTGCGCGCACCCGCGCTGCCTGCGCGGTTCTTCCAATCCAGCATGGTAGGGTCCTTTCGATCTTGAGTTGAATGCTTCACGAGGCGTTCGACCGCAACCTTACCTCAAGGTGCGGCTTACAGACATTATCTTGAGATTTGAACTGTAACGATCATAGGCGCAGTCTATGCATCGATTGATTTTGCATACTGGCTATGCGCCATCAAAATGTTGTCAAATAAGTGACTTACGACGCTGTTCTGTTGTAACGGAGGTGCTAGCATAGCGCCATCAGCCGTATCGCTCAGCAAAACCACAGTAGTCTGAATATGACCTACCCTGAAGACCCTAGCCGAGATCGCCTGAAGCACCACTTTGCCCAGCGGGTCATTCACCAGGCGCGCCAGATTCTAGAGACGTGGCAACGTCTGCAGAAGGCCGAATGGTCGGTCGGCGATATGGCCGAGCTCAAGGAGTCCACGCAGCGTCTTTCGCGCTTTGCCGAGCGCTTCGAGCAGGCTGAACACAGCGCTCTGGCACAGGAGATCAGTCAGGCCCTGGATGTGGTGGAAGCCAATCGCTGTCGTCTCAACAGTCGTGTCATCACCGATCTCAATCGCCTGATGCAGCGCCTTTCCCGAACCGGGCTGCGCCATGGCGATCGTTTCGAGCAAACGGCGCTGCCACCGTTGCGCAAGCCCGTCTATATAGTGCTTCAGGATCACGAGCGGGCCGAGCGCCTGGCCAAGCAGCTGGAGTTCTTCGGTCTGGCAGCGCTGTCGCTGCACAATGTCGCCGAGTTTCAGCGGGCAATGGCACAGCGGCACCCGGCAGCGATTGTCATGGACGTCGATTTCAGCGGACCCGGCAAGGGGCTTGAACTGGCCTCCCAGGCTCAGGAAGGGCTGGAGCAGAAGCTTCCGCTGCTGTTTTTCAGTGTCAATGAAACCGATACGCCCACCCGTCTGGCCGCGGTCAGGGCCGGTGGTGAAGAGTTTCTGACCGGCGCGCTGGAAGCGTCGAGTCTGCTGGAAAAAATTGAAGTCCTGACCTGCGTGGCTCAATACGAGCCTTATAAAGTGCTGATCATCGACGACTCGCGCGCGCAGGCGCTGCACACCGAGCGTGTTCTGAACGCTGCCGGAATCGTGACGCGGGTGTTGCTTGATCCGATTCAGGCGATGTCCGAACTGGCCGAGTTTCAGCCTGACCTGATCATCCTCGATATGTACATGCCGGGCTGTACCGGCACTGAGTTGGCCAAGGTCATCCGCCATAACGACCGTTACGTCAGCGTGCCGATCATTTATCTGTCGGCCGAAGACGATCAGGACAAGCAGCTCGATGCCATGAGCGAAGGCGGCGACGACTTCCTGACCAAGCCGATCAAACCCCGTCACCTGATCACCACCGTGCGCAACCGCGCTGCCAGGGCGCGAAACCTCAAGGCGCGCATGGTCCGTGACAGCCTGACCGGGCTTTACAATCACACGCATATTTTGCAACTGCTGGAAGATTGCAGCTTTCGTTCGCGACGTGAAGGCAAGCCGCTGTGCTTTGCCATGCTCGATATCGACCACTTCAAGAGAGTCAACGACAGCCACGGGCACCCGATGGGGGACCGTGTGATCAAGAGCCTTGCGCTGTTTCTCAAACAACGCCTGCGCAAAACCGACTTCATCGGTCGTTACGGTGGTGAAGAATTCGCTATTGTCATGCCGGACACTGATATCCAGAGCGCCCACGGGGTACTGGATGACATTCGCCATCGTTTTGCAGAGATCCATTATCCGGCGCAGCCCGCCGATCTGTTCTGCACCTTCAGCGCCGGCGTGGTTGCCCTCGGTGCCCATGACGACAGCCTGAGCCTTGCCTCGCAGGCGGATACTGCGTTGTATTGCGCCAAGCATGCGGGCCGCAATCGCGTGCACTCGGTGCTGGTCGACGTGCCTTATCACGTCGTGCGGACCGAAATCGAAGCCTGATTCCTGCTCAGTCCTGGCTTTCGATCTGTCTGTGCCGCTCCGCCGATTTGCCCGGTGAAAATGCCAGCGCCAGTTGTGTGCGGTTGTGCATGTGCGTCAGGCGCAGTACTTGCGACACATAGAGTTTTACAGTGTTTTCAGTTATGCCCAGTTCGCAGGCGATCTGGTAATTGGTCAGCCCGGTACTGACCAGGCGAGCCACGTCCAGTTGGCGAGGTGACAACTTGGCCAGTGCCACCGGCATCTGCCCGTCACGTTCCTGGCGGTCACGCGCTTTGCGCGCGGGTTGGGGGTTGTTCTGGACGCTGTCCAGATTCTTGTAAAGGTCGTCGATGGAGGCGGCCAGGAACTGGAGCTTCTCGTTGAGCAGGCCCAGTTGCTGACGGTTTTTCTGCCGCTCGTGCAGGGCTTGTACTTGCAACTGCACACCTTCGAGCAATTCTTCCAGATCAACCGGCTTCTGGTAGTAATCGGCTATGCCGGCCCGAAGCGCCTTGATGACGTCTTTCTTCTCGGCCTGGCCGGTCAGCATGATGGCCTCGAACAGGTGCGTCTTACCGCCAGTCATCTTCATCGCTTCGACCATCTCGATGCCGTTCATGCCGGGCATTTCCAGATCACAGAGTACGATGCCGATGGTGCTGTCGGCGCTGAAACGCTCGATGGCCTCAAGGCTTGAGTGGCAACGCACACACTCATAGCCGCTGCTTTCCAGAAACTCGCAGAGTTCTTCAACGATAAGGGGCTGGTCATCGACCACCAGAACTTTCGTGAGCGGGTCGTTATCCACAGGCAACTCCATGCTGTTAGGGGGCCGTTGACGGCGCCCCGATCCATTCAGCAAAACATGACTCGGCGTTATTCGATCAGTGCGGGTATTGATGACAGTACGCCATCGCGATGACTTAACCGTAGTCGTACTTTCTGACTATGTACATAGCAATAAAATTTTCCCGCAGCGTTAGTCGACTAGTGGAGCAGTGCCGTGCTCAGGAGTAAGCCTGCGAACAAGAAAGGTGAAAAAGGATATTTATCTGGCGCCGTGGGGTTCATATACCGATAGCGTTGCGTAACCCATTGCTGTGTCGGGGGCCAGGCACGCTTTGCGACGATAAGCCAGGTCGCCATGGCAACCCCGGCGCCAATAAACGTACCCAGTAGATAGGCACTGTTCGAGGCCAGCGCCAACGCCGTCACCAGTTTGACGTCTGCGGCACCCAACTTGCCGAGTGCATAGCCGGGCAATGTCAGCGCCAATGCCAAGGTCACGGCCAGCAAGGCCTCCCGCGCAGGCGAGCCTAGCCAGGTCATACCGGTCAACGCCAGGTAGATAATAGCCAGCGCTGCGGCGCCGAGTGTCAGCCCGTTGGAAATCTGCTTGCAACGCGCATCCTGTTCGGCGCAAATTGCAAACCATATCACCAGGAAAAATAATTTCATCACGCCGAAGACATCCTGTTATCGGGAAAGAATCTATGCTGTGTTGATGCACTACATGTCAGGGTAGACGTCGATATGAAAACTGTTCTGCAACATACCTTGCCCCGTCGTCAACAGGGGGCCGCCGCTATTGAATTCTCTGCGGTGTTCGTTATTTTCTTTGCGGTGTTCTACGGCATGGTGAGTTATAGCCTGCCGTTGCTCATGGTCCAGTCATTCAATGCCGCCGCCAGTGAAGCGGTGCGCAGAAGTGTGGCCCTCAGTCCAACAGTTACCGGCTATAACGATTTGTTAAAGAGTCATGCTCAGAGTGTGGTCATGAACCAGTTGTCGTGGATACCCCCTGCGCTGGGATTCAATATCAACCATACCAGCGTGACCTATAGCGCAGGCATTCTGACCGTGACCATCCAGTACCCCAAGACCCGACTGGCTCAAGTACTGCCCTTGTTGACTCTTCCAGGCATTGGCGAGGTTCCACGCTTGCCGAACAACCTGACTGCACAAGCGAGTCTGCAACTTGTCCCTTGAAAAGAATCGTTTGAGCCGTTGGCTGGGCCGTGGTGAAGCAACGCAGGTGCCGCAGCCCTTGCCTGTATCGAGCGAGCCCGGTCCGATCGGTGCGGATCTCTATCTGCTGCTGGATGACGAAGGCCGTATACAAAGCATCAGCCCGCACTTGCTCGCCCGGCTGGACGTCGCTGCGCCACTGCCGGCGGCTCAGCGTTTGATGAGTCTGCTGCTACCCAACAGTGCACTGGTCATCGAAGGGGTGCCGCGTGACTGGCTGGGGCACATGCTCGACCTGGACTTCAAAGGGGACGATGCACACACCTTGCACGCCAGAGGCTGGGTGCAGGCGCATGGCAAGGGCTGGCTCTTGCAATTGCTGGATATCAGCGACCTGATGGAGGAGGCCAGTGCCGCGCGGAGCCGCCAGCAGTGCTTGCGGTTTGCCGGGCAGATGGCTGAGCGTGTGCGAGCGTGCAACGTCGAACGCCTGACTACGGTGGTGAGCGAGCAACTGGAGGAGCTCGCGCAGCTGTGGCGCATCCCCTGTGTGGCGCTGGTGTTACCGGAGGCCGGCGGTGTCGGCTGGCGTGTTTATTGTCAGTACAGCGCGCATACGGCGCCCGAGTTGTGGCAGGTCGGGCAGCGGCTGGGCACTGCGCTGGATCGATTCAATGTCGACGCTACACAGCAACTGAGGTTTGGCGGCACTGTCGATGAGGGAGCGCTGCAAAGTGCTTTCGGTAACGCTGACGGTTTTCTGATCCCCCACAGCCGCGATAACGTTGCCAAGGCCTGGTTGATGTTCGGATTTTATAACGCGCAGCAGCAGGCTCCGGACCTTGGCGAGCGCGAGTGGCTCAACCTGTGCTCGGCCTTGGCCGGGCCGGTTCTTTTTCGAATGTCCGAGCAACATAACCGTCACCATGTCGAACGCCTGGCGGTGCTTCAGGACCTGCTGGGCACCGGTTGGTGGGAATTGCTGCCGGATCGTGACGAGGTTCTGCTGGCACCGCAGCTGGCTCGCAGTCTGCGTCTGGGCGACCGGGTCGAGAGCCTGTCGCGTCAGGACTGGCTGGCACTGATTCATCCCGCCGATCGACAGGAGCTGTCCAGTCGTCTCGCGCAGTTGCGCGACAAAGGCACGTCGCTGTTGCTCTGTGTACGTCTGGCACAAAATGACCCCACTCAGGAAACCCTCTGGTTTCGTATCCAGGGGCAGGCGTTGATCAGGGGCCAGGTTCAGCGTGTGCTGGGGTTCATGCTGGACGTCAGCGATATCAAGAATCAGGAAACCGAGGCCGCCGCCGCGCATGCCCGGCTGGATAACCTGATTGCCAGCTCGCCCGCCGTGATTTACGTGCAGCGTTACGATCACGGCAACCTGGAGCCAACCTTTTTCAGTGACAGCCTGACGCCTTTGCTGGGCTGGACGCTGGCCGATTGCGTCGATGGGCAACTGGCGGGATACATCCATCCCGAAGACCACGACATCTGGTTCGAGCGTAACCGGCAACTGCTGCGTGAAGGCTTCGTCAGCCGCCGTTTCAGGTTGCGCAACAGGAACGGCCAATACCACTGGCTGCTGGACGAGGCGCGACTGCTGCGTGACGACCTCGGCATGCCGGTGGAGGCGGTGGGGCTGTGGCTGGACGTGACCGAGGCCACCCTGGCCGCAGAGCATATACGGCGCAGCGAGGAGCGTTACCGCATTCTGGTCGAGGATTCGCCGGCGATGATCTGCCGCTACACGCCGGACCTGGTGTTGAGTTTCGGCAACCGGCCGCTGGCCAACTATATGGAGTGCACACCCGAGCAATTGACCGGAATCAACCTCGGAGACTGGCTGTCGGACGAGCAGCGCGAGGCGTTCATCAAGCGTATCGGCCAACTGACTCCGGAAGCACCGGTGAGTACCGAAGAAATCTGTATCGAGCTGCCGGGACGCGAGTATGCCTGGTGGATATGGGCCGACCGAGGGGTATTCGATGAGCACGGCACGTTGGTCGAAGTGCAGGCGGTGGGGCGTGACAACACCGATGTACGCCGCTCGCGCATGCAGTTGAATCAGAGCGCGAAGATGGCAACGCTTGGCGAGATGTCCACCGGTCTGGCCCATGAGATCAACCAGCCGCTCAACGTCATGCGCATGGCCGTGGTCAACGTTCTCAAGCGTCTGGGCCGGGGTGATGTGGACATTGAATACCTCACTGAAAAGCTCAATCGCATTGACACTCAGGTGCAGCGCGCTGCCCGTGTGGTCGATCACATGCGGGTATTCGGTCGCCGCTCTGAAGTAGAAGAGCAGTTGTTCGATCCGGCTCAGGCGGTCGAAGGCACCATCTCGATGCTGGCTGAAGGCATGAAAGGCAAGGGCGTGCAGCTTCGGGTCGGCGGGATGATCGACGCGGTGCGGGTTCGCGGCCATGTCGATCAGCTTGAGCAGGTGCTGATCAACCTGATGGTCAACGCCCGTGATGCCTTGTTGTCGCGCCGGGAAAAGGACCGGGATTTCGAGCCGTGGATCAGTGTCGAGGCCGAGCGCGATGAAAATATTATCCGCCTGGCGGTCCAGGACAACGGCGGGGGCATCGATCCGCGGTTGCTGGAACGCATTTTCGAGCCGTTTTTCACCACTAAACCGGTAGGTGTCGGCACTGGCCTGGGCTTGTCCGTCAGTTACGGCATTGTCGACCAGATGGGCGGCCAGCTCAGCGTCGCCAACGTCGGTGAGGGCGCTCGATTCCAGATCGAGCTGCCGATCTTCAACGCCGATCAGACCGGTAGCTAAATCACCAGCGTCGCCTGACCCAGATTGCAGCTCAGGTTGGTGCCGACGTCGGTGGCCCCCATGCCCACACCCAGTGATTCGAACAGCGGGTCGACGACCGACGTGAGCAAGCGTGTCAGGGTGTCGTCGACAATCGCATCCAGCGCCAGGGTCAGGCTGTTCAGTGTGGCGGCCGCACCGGTGATGACGTTGCCCAGCACATTGCTGGTCGCCGGTTTATATACATTCACTTTGACGCTTGAAGCCGTGCCGTTGAGCAAGGTGCTCGGTTTGGTGTGCGCAACGCGTGTCAGGTAAAACGGGGCGCTGCTGATCTCCGGCAGGTTGGGCGAGCTGAACGTCGTGCTGGTCACCGTCGAGCTGCCCAGTGCCGACTGGCTGACGTTGTCGAAGGTCAGGCCGATACCGCCACCCCCGAAAGGCTTGCGCGCGGTGCAGTTACCCAGCAGCCCGGCGACCTTCTGGCAGGTCATGGTGCCGATATCGATGACTGGCACCGGCAGGGCGGTGATGGCCGCCGGATCAGTGCTGGCGGGGAAGGCAGATGGACTCTCGATCGAGCCAATCTTGGCGCTAAGCAGCGCTGCGTCGGTCTTGACGCTGAGGGTTTTGCTGGCGTTGCTGGTGCAGGTAAAACCGCTGACGTAGCTGTCGGCGCTGGCCAGTGACAGGCTCATGTCGATTCTCGGGCCTGCGCTTGACGAGCTGTCGGTCAGAAATTTGAAGTCAGTCACCATGCAACTGGTGAGTCCCAGCACACAGGTGGCCGAGGTCCCCAGCCCGGCGAGGTTCAGGCTCAGTGCACTGTTGAGGATCGGCGTGAGGCTGCCAATCACCGAACCCGCGGTATTGACCAGCGAGGTCATCGTGCCGAGCACCGGCAGGTTGATCGACACCAGTGCGCGCATTTGTGCCGTGCGCACGTAAATCCGATTTGCACCGTTTCGCGGGTCGAGCGGGTCGATCTTGCTCGGGTCGCCGATTGCCGACAGCTGAGGCGGCTCGATGACCTGAATGCGTGTGGTGACCTGCGCGAGCCCGGCGATATTGACCTGGGTCGCGGTCAGAACGCCGCTCTTTTTGTTGGCCAGTTGCGCGAGGCCCTGGACCAGGTCCATCAGCCGCAGGTTGGTATTCAGTGCGGCGAGGTCCGCGCCGCTTTGCACGGACAGTAGATCACCCAGCAGCACTGTGGTCGCTCCGGAGGCCAGCTTCAAGGCTTGCAGGCCCTGAATGGCGGCGGCACCGCCCAGTGTTGCGTTGGGGCTGATGACATTGATTGCGCTCTGCAGCAACTGACTGACCGAAACCGAGGTGTTGAGTACATCGTTGTAACCAACCGCCGTGAGGCTGAGGTCGGTTTTCAGCCTGTTCAGGTAGCTCAGCAGGCTCAGGTTGGTGTCTGCGATGCCTTGCCAGTTGGCAACACTCAGGTTCAACGTACCCCCCAGCAGGCTGCCGACCACCGGGTTGAGGAGGGCGGCACCGGTGCTGTCCACAGTGACTCCCGCACTGCGAATGGTCAGCGCCGCCAGCGGCGCGGCACTGGCGGCAACGGCGGTGGCGCTGATCGTCACATTGGGTGGGGAAGGCGTCTTTTCGAACAGTGCGCCAATGCCGGCTGCAATGCTGCGCGGCACCGGATGAGCCGCGACCACCTGGATAGCCAGCGCCTGCGTCGAGTCGGCGACAAATACGCGAGGCCCTGCGACGTCCACGGTGAGTGTTCCGCAGCGAGTCACCAGGGTGCGGCCATCGGTATTCGGGACGAAGCCGTTGCGCGTGGCGCTCTGATTAGCGAAATCGGGCGCCGAGGCGGCTGTGCCGCTGCACGTGCCTCTACGGCCCGCCGCTTCCAGTGCGGCAATGTCCGCAACCCGCTGCAACGAGCGCTTTTCCAGATACAGCCTGCCGCTGTCGATAACGGTCAGCGTGCACAGCAATGCCAGGCCCATGGTCAGCGCCGCCATCAGGCCGATCGCGCCGCGTTGCCGGGAGGGCATCGCCGTATAACCATCCAGTGGAGACATCAACACTCCTTCGATCACGCCATCGCACACTCATTTGTCCCTGAAGAGTGTAGTCAACGCCTCGAAAGAGCACTGGCAAGGTGCCAGATTTAAGAAGTGTCGCACCCGTCCTGTGCGGGCGCGATCAGGTCTGTCGATCAATACTGGTAACGCAGCACGCCATGCGACAGGGCACGAACGGCGAAGATACCCAGCAAGGCGGTCATGGCGGGCACGACGAGCCACCAGACGCGCACCGACATGGCCGGCAAGGGGGCCTTGCGTTGAATGAACGCCAGGCTGGCGGCGCAAACGCAAAACGCCAGAAGCATGCCGGCGAGAATATCGGTAGGCCAGTGAACGCCCAGGTAAACCCTCGACAGCGCGATTGCCAGAGCCGGAATACCAGCGACCAGCATCCAGGTCAGGCGCAGCCGTACGGGTTGGCCACGTCCGGCCAGCACTCCCAGGGTCATGAACAGCGCAAAGGCTGCCGAGCTATGACCGCTGGGCATGCTGTACGTCGTCAGCGGCTCTAACAGCACTTCCGGGCGAGCGCGGGCGAAAAATGTTTTCAGGATGCCGTTGGCGATTGCGGTGCCCAGTGTGGCGGTCAGAGCAAAGGCTGCGTGGCGCCATTGCCTGGCAACCGCCAGCACGATGATCAGCAGGCTGGCGGCCAGCAACTGCGCCCTGAAATCGCCGATGCTGGTGACGAACACCACGATGTGCTGCGTGGCTTCGCTGCGGTGTTCCTGGATGAGCGTCATCAGGCCGTTGTCGAAGTCGGCCAACAACGGGAAGCCGAAGAACAGCGCTGCGACCAGCATCAGGCTGAGCGCGGAAATCAGTCGGGTTGCGTAGCGTTTCTGGCGAATACTGCTCTGGATGCTCAGCCCGAACAGGACGGCCAGGCCGCCGCCAACCACGGCCGCCTCGGGCCAGAAGCCTTCCGGCAGTGGCAGGCGAATCGCTGCGCCTGCCGCCCAGCCCGGCATCAGGTAGGCAATCGACCAGCCTGCCGCCGCCAGCACGCTGACTGCCACGAAGCGCGGCAACGGCATGTCGCACATGCCGGCGATCATCGGCAGCATCGGACGCAACGGGCCGATGAAGCGTCCCACCAGCAAACTGGCAATGCCGTAACGGTGGAAGTATTTTTCCGCACCTTCCATCCACTCCGGGTGCGTGCGCAAGCCGGGCAATTGACGAATATTCTGATGAAAGCGCCGGCCTACGAAGTACGACACCGCGTCACCCAGCAGCCCGCCGAGAAAACCCAGCAACAGCACTTCGCTCAACGGCAGTATGCCGCTGCCCGCCAGGGCGGCGATGGCAAACATGATGACCGTGCCCGGCACGACGATCCCGACGATCGCGACGCATTCAATGAAGGCCACCAAAAAGATCGCGACAGCCACCCAGGAAGGATTTGCGGTCAGCCAGCCAGTCATTCCATTGAGCAGATCGCCCATCGGTCAGTTTCCTTGATCGAGAAATAAGTAGTCGCGGCCTTCGACCTGACCGCGTCTGAGAGGGTTCCGTGTGCAGAAACGGGCGTAACCGGCATCCACGAAGCGATACATCAAGTGCTCATCGCGCCCGGCAGGAATGCCCAGTCGGGTGGTCTGGATAATGCGTTCGGGTGTCTGACCGATGTCCTCGACCAGCAATTTTTCAGGGTCAAAGCGCTTGGCGTCCCACACCGGGACTTTCAAGCCGAGCGCCTTGCACAACAGCGTCTGGCCAGCGCAAAGCCGTTGCGCCGGGCGCATCGCGCCGCTGGCGTCGGGGTTGTTCAGTTGCATCTGCGCCAGCGCGTTTTCGTCGCTGGTTGCGTCGGTCCAGGGAAACGCCGATTTGATCAGCACGGCATTGCCCGGCCCCTCGGCGCTGAAATTCAAAGAATCGCCGCCGCGTGCGTAATACATATAGATGTGCCCACCGTCGAGAAACAGCGCCTTGCGTTTCTCGGTATAGCCCAGCGAGGCATGGCTGCCCTTTTCGGCGCAGTAGTACGCTTCGGTTTCGATGATCCGCGCGGCCAGCCACAGGTCGCCTACCTTGTGGCGAATGACCTTGCCCAGCAGAGCGCGCGCCAGCACCTGGGCATCGCGATGAAAGAAGTGGTCGGGGAGAGCTGTGGGCATAGTCGGGCGGGTACATTGAGAAAGAGCCCGATAATAACAAGCGCAACTTTAATTGCAGCTGAATGTGTCTGGATTAGGCGCTTTGTTGTTTCTGAACGTGACCGAATCATGACAAGCCGTTATGCCCATGCAGGGTGCCAGCCTGCGCATGGCCGCCGGCAACGCCTGCCACGGTGACGAAAAATCTGCGCACTGATATCGACCATCCGCCTGTCTGCGCTGTCGTTCGGGCGGCACGACAGCTATAATCAGCCGCTTTCCTCTTTGCCAAGACCTCTGAGACCAATGACTGAGTCCGTTCTTGACTACATGACCCGCCTGGGTCGCGCCGCCCGCGAAGCTTCGCGAGTGATCGGCCGTGCCAGCACTGCGCAGAAGAATCGCGCCCTGCAGGCCACTGCTGCCGCTCTGGACGAAGCTCGCGCCGAGCTGTCTGCCGCCAATGCGCTGGACCTGGCCAATGGTCAGGCGAACGGCCTTGAGCCGGCCATGCTCGAGCGTCTGGCCCTGACCCCCGCACGTATCGACGGCATGATCGTCGGGTTGCGTCAGGTAGCAGCGTTGGCAGACCCGGTCGGTGCGATCCGCGACATGAGCTATCGGCCGTCAGGTATTCAGGTCGGCAAGATGCGCGTGCCGCTGGGTGTTGTCGGAATCATCTACGAGTCACGTCCGAACGTGACCATCGATGCTGCAAGTCTGTGCCTGAAGTCCGGAAACGCAACCATCCTGCGCGGTGGTTCCGAAGCCATTCATTCCAATCGTGCCATCGCGGCCTGCATCGAGCGTGGCCTGGCCGAGGCCGGGCTGCCCGCTGCTGTCGTGCAGGTGGTTGAAACCACCGACCGCGCAGCCGTTGGCGCGCTGATCACCATGCCTGAGTACGTCGATGTCATCGTTCCGCGTGGCGGCAAGGGGTTGATCGAGCGCGTCAGTCGCGACGCACGGGTGCCGGTCATCAAGCATCTGGACGGCATCTGCCATGTGTACGTCAGTGCCCACGCCGATCTGGCCAAGGCGCAGAAGATCGCCTTCAACGCCAAGACCTACCGTTACGGGATCTGCGGCGCGATGGAAACCCTGCTGGTCGATCAGACCATTGCAGCCGACTTTTTGCCGTCGATGGCCGCGCAGTTTCGCGAGAAGGGCGTCGAGTTGCGCGGTTGCGAGCGTACCCGTGAGCTGATCGACGTGATCCCGGCCACCGAGGACGACTGGCACACCGAGTACCTGGACGCGATTCTGTCTATTCGCGTCGTGTCCGGGCTGGATGAAGCCATCGAGCACATCAACCATTACGGCTCGCATCACAGCGATGCCATCGTTTCGGACCACCAGAGTCAGGTGCGCCGGTTCATGGCCGAGGTCGATTCCAGTTCGGTCATGGTCAATGCGCCGACCTGCTTCGCTGACGGGTTCGAATACGGCCTGGGTGCCGAGATCGGCATTTCTACTGATAAGCTGCACGCCCGCGGTCCTGTCGGTCTTGAAGGGCTGACCTGCGAGAAATACATCGTGATCGGTGACGGCCAATTGCGCGGACAAGCCTGACTTGAATAGCCCCATGACCGCGCTGCCCAGACGTATCGGCATGCTTGGGGGCACGTTCGACCCGGTTCATATCGGTCATTTGCGCGGTGCGCTCGAAGTGGCCGAACTGCTGGAACTCGATGAGTTGCGCCTGACGCCCAGCGCCAGGCCTCCGCATCGTGACATGCCGAGCGTCACCGCCGAGGATCGTCTGGCGATGGTTCAGAGTGCCGTTGCGGGTGTGTCGCCCCTGACGGTGGATGACCGTGAACTGAAACGTGACAAACCGTCGTACACCCTCGACACACTGGAATCGATGCGCGCCGAACTGGCGCCTCGCGACCAGTTGTTCCTGTTGCTGGGTTGGGATGCCTTTTGCGGGCTGCCGACCTGGCACAGATGGGAAGAACTGCTGGAGCACTGCCATATCGTGGTGCTGCAACGCCCGGATGCGGACAGCGAGTCGCCGGATGCCATGCGCAATCTGCTGGCGGCCCGCGCAGTCAGCGATCCCAAGGCCCTGAAAGGGCCGGGTGGACAGATTACATTCGTCTGGCAGACGCCTTTATCGGTGTCTGCCACCCAGATCCGTCAACTGCTGGCCAGCGGTAAGTCGGTACGTTTTCTGGTGCCAGACGCGGTACTGGCCTATATCGATGCACGCGGACTTTACCGCGCGCCGAACACTGATGGGTCGTCCTGAAACTGCTTTGATCGACAAGCGTCTGGACGGTCCCACACATACGAGCTGAATGAGTTTTATATGACAAAGCAAAAAATGAGCAGTGAAGACGTCATCAATGTTGCGATTGCAGCCCTTGAAGAGGTCAAGGGTGCCGACATCCTGACCATCGACGTGCGCGACAAGACCAGCATCGCTGACTACATGCTGATCTGCACCGGTACCTCCAACCGTCAGTTGAACGCACTGGTCGATAACGTCCGTGACAAGGTCAAGGCTGCCGGCCTGAAGTCCCTGAGCGAAGAAGGCAAGGGCGACAGCGACTGGGTTCTGCTGGACCTGGGTGATGTGATTGTCCATGTGATGACCGCTGCGGCACGCCAGTTCTATGACCTTGAGCGCTTGTGGCAAGGTGCCGAACAAAGCCGTGCTGCCAGCGCTGCGCACCACACACCGGGCAACGAATAAGGCTTTGATGTGCGTCTGCGTCTGATCGCTGTGGGTTCGCGCATGCCCAAGTGGGTGGAAGAAGGTTGGCACGAATACGCCAAGCGGATGCCCTCCGAGCTTGCGCTTGAACTGGTGGAAATCCCGCTCAATACCCGAGGCAAAAACGCCGACGTCGCGCGCTTTATCCGTCAGGAAGGCGAGGCGATGCTGGCGAAAGTGCAGCCGGGCGAGCGGATTGTCACGCTGGAAGTGCAGGGCAAACCGTGGAGCACCGAACAACTGGCGGTCGAACTCGATCGCTGGCGTCTAGATGCGCGTACGGTCAACCTGATGGTCGGCGGCCCCGAGGGGCTGGCGCCTGAAGTCTGTGCCCGCAGTGAACAACGCTGGTCTCTGTCGCCGCTGACCCTGCCGCACCCGTTGGTGCGCATCCTGATCGGCGAGCAGATGTATCGCGCCTGGACGGTCCTGTCCGGGCACCCTTATCACAAGTAGCACCGTCTTTACTGTGAATACGGCCTAAATGTCTCAACCGATCCGCCTCAAAGACCACGAAAAGGACGCACGCCTGGTGCGCGGCAGGGTCGTGTTCGGAGCAGTGGCGGTCGTGTTGCTGGTGTGCGTGCTGATTGCCCGGTTGTATTACCTGCAGGTCATCCAGTACGAGTATCACTCCACGCTTTCGGAAAACAACCGCGTTCACGTTCAGCCGATTCCGCCCAGCCGTGGGCTGATCTACGACCGCAACGGCGTTGTGGTCGCCGATAACCGGCCCAGTTTCAGTCTCAGCATGACCCGTGAACGCGCAGGCGAGTGGTCCAGCGTGCTCGACACCATTGTCGAGATCCTGCAGCTCACCCCCGACGACCGCATCATCTTCGAAAAGCGCATGAAACAGGGGCGTCGGCCATTCGAGCCGGTGCCCATCCTGTTCGAGCTGAGCGAAGAGCAGATCGCCCTGATCGCCGTCAACCAGTTCCGCCTGCCGGGCGTCGAAGTGGTTGCGCAACTGGTCAGGCACTACCCGCAAGGTCCGCACTTTGCCCACTCGGTCGGCTACATGGGGCGCATCAACGAAAAAGAGCTCAAGAGCCTCGACCCGATCAATTACAGCGGCACGCACCATATCGGCAAGACCGGTATCGAGCGTTTTTACGAGCCCGAGCTGCATGGTCAGGTTGGCTACGAAGAGGTCGAGACCAACGCCCGTGGTCGCGTGCTGCGTGTGCTCAAGCGCACCGACCCGATTCCGGGCAAGGACATCGTCCTGAGCCTGGACATCAAGCTTCAGGAAGCCGCCGAAGCCGCACTGGGCGGGCGTCGTGGCGCGGTTGTCGCGCTTGACCCGGCCACCGGTGAAGTGCTGGCGATGGTCAGTGCGCCGAGCTTCGATCCGAACCTGTTTGTCACCGGCATCAGCTTCAAGGCCTATGCCGAGCTGCGCGATTCCATCGATCGGCCGCTGTTCAACCGCATCCTGCGAGGGCTGTACCCGCCGGGCTCGACCATCAAGCCTGCGGTGGCGATTGCCGGGCTGGATACCGGTGCAGTGACGCCTGGCTCACGGGTGTTCGATCCGGGCTATTACCAGCTGCCCAATTACGATCACAAGTACCGCAACTGGAACCGCACCGGCGATGGCTGGGTCGATCTGGATACGGCGATCATGCGTTCAAATGACACGTACTTCTACGATCTGGCGCACAAGGTGGGCATTGATCGACTGGCGACCTATATGAACAAGTTTGGTATCGGGCAGAAGGTCTCGCTGGACATGTTCGAAGAATCTCCCGGGCTGATGCCTTCCCGCGAGTGGAAGCGCGCCACGCGCCGGCAGGCCTGGTTCCCCGGCGAGACGCTGATCCTCGGCATTGGTCAGGGCTACATGCAGGCAACGCCGTTGCAACTGGCCCAGGCGACCGCGCTGGTGGCCAACAAGGGGGTGTGGAACCGTCCTCACCTGGCCAGAACCATCGAAGGCAAGGCACCTGTGGATGAAAACCCGATGCCGGACATCGTGCTGCGCGACCCGGCCAACTGGGGACGCGTCAATCACGGCATGCAGGAGGTGATGCACGGCGCGCGCGGTACGGCGCGCAAGGCCGCCATCGGTGCGCAGTACCGGATTGCCGGCAAGAGTGGTACGGCCCAGGTGGTGGCCATCAAGCAGGGCGAGAAATACGACCGCACCAAGGTGCAGGAACGTCACCGCGACCACGCCTTGTTTGTCGGCTTCGCCCCGGCCGACAATCCGAAAATCGTTGTTGCAGTGATGGTCGAGAACGGTGAGTCCGGTTCCGGCGTTGCTGCCCCCGTCGTACGTCAGGTCCTGGACGCCTGGCTGCTCGACGAAAACGGCCATCTCAAACCCGAGTACGCCGGTTCCCTGAATCTGGAGGCTGCGGCCCGTGAAGAGTAATTTCGACCGCATCCTGTCCAGTGAAGACGTGATGCGTCGCCGCGCCACGTTTCTGCAGCGCATTCATATCGACGGCCCACTGCTGATACTGCTGCTGACGCTGGCTGCGGGCAGCCTGTTCGTGCTGTATTCGGCCAGCGGCAAGAACTGGGATCTGCTGATCAAACAGGCCAGTTCGTTCGGCATCGGTCTGGTGGCGATGGTGGTGATCGCCCAGCTGGAGCCGCGCTTCATGGCGCGCTGGGTGCCGGTGCTGTATGTCATCGGCGTCCTGCTGCTGGTCGTGGTGGATGTCATGGGCCACAACGCCATGGGCGCGACGCGCTGGATCAACATTCCCGGGGTGATCCGCTTCCAGCCTTCGGAGTTTCTCAAGATCATCATGCCGGCGACCATCGCCTGGTACCTGTCCAAGCGCACGCTGCCGCCGCATTTGAAGCACGTGGCGGTCAGTCTCGCCCTGATCGGTGTGCCGTTCATTCTGATTGTGCGCCAGCCAGACCTGGGAACGTCTCTGCTGATTCTGGCGTCGGGTGCCTTCGTGCTGTTCATGGCCGGCTTGCGCTGGCGCTGGATCATCAGTGTACTGGCGGCGGCCGTACCGGCGGCGGTGGCCATGTGGTTCTTCTTCATGCACGACTACCAGAAGCAGCGCGTACTGACGTTTCTGGACCCGGAAAGCGATCCGCTGGGGACCGGCTGGAACATCATTCAGTCAAAGGCTGCGATTGGTTCGGGCGGCGTGTTCGGCAAAGGCTGGTTGCTCGGCACGCAGTCGCACCTCGACTTTTTGCCGGAAAGCCATACCGACTTCATCATTGCAGTGTTGGGTGAAGAGTTCGGCCTGGTGGGCATCTGTGCGTTGCTGATCATTTATATGCTGCTGATCGGTCGCGGGCTTGTGATCACCGCACAGGCGCAGACATTATTCGGCAAACTGCTGGCCGGCGCGTTGACCATGACATTTTTTGTTTACGTTTTCGTCAACATCGGTATGGTCAGTGGCCTGCTGCCAGTGGTGGGGGTGCCTTTGCCCTTCATTAGCTACGGCGGAACTTCGCTCGTGACCCTACTGTCAGCGTTTGGAGTTTTGATGTCGATCCATACACATCGTAAATGGATCGCTCAAGTTTGATTAAGGTGAACTATTCAATGCAAGTAATGCGTAACTGGGCTCGATATGCTCCGGTGGTCGGTCTGGTGGGCATCCTTGGATCGGTGCAAGAGGCACTGGCGGGCGACTACGACGGTTCGCCCCAGGTGGCGGAATTCGTCGGTGAGCTGACTCGCGATCATGGTTTTGCCGGTGAGCAGTTGATGAGCCTGTTCCGCGAGGTCGAGCGCAAGCAGGCCATCCTCGATGCGATTTCCCGCCCGGCCGAACGGGTCAAACAGTGGAAAGAGTATCGGCCGATGTTCATCACCGATACGCGCATCGCACGCGGTGTCGACTTCTGGCGTCAGCATGAGGCAGCCTTGGCGCGCGCCGAGCAGGAATACGGCGTGCCGGCGCAGATCATCGTGTCGATCATTGGTGTAGAAACCTTTTTCGGCCGCAATACCGGTAATTACCGGGTGATCGACGCCTTGTCGACGCTTGGCTTCGATTACCCGCCACGCGCCCAGTTCTTCCGCAAGGAATTGCGCGAGTTTCTGCTGCTGGCTCGCGAGCAACAGGTCGACCCTCTGACGCTCAAGGGTTCGTACGCCGGGGCAATGGGGCTGCCGCAGTTCATGCCGAGCAGCTTCCGCGCCTACGCGGTGGATTTCGACGGTGACGGTCATATCAACATCTGGACCGACCCGGACGATGCCATCGGCAGTGTCGCCAGCTATTTCAAGCGTCATGGCTGGGTGGCCGGTCAGCCGGTGGTCAGTCGTGCCACGGCGCGTGGCGACCGGGTTGACGAGGGGTTGAGCCCTGCGCTTGATCCGGTAATGTCGGTCGGGGAGTTGCGACAGCTGGGCTGGGCGAGTCATGATGCGCTGCGCGACGATATGCCGGTGACGGCGTTTCGTCTGGAAGGCGACAATGGTCCTGAATACTGGCTGGGTTTGAACAATTTTTATGCAATCACTCGTTATAACCGCAGTGTGATGTACGCCATGGCCGTATATCAGCTGTCTGAATCGTTGGTTCAAGCTCGAGGCGTCAAGTAATGCGGGCATCGCCGATTCTTCAATCATTCAAGCTTCTGGCGTTGACTGGCCTGGCAGTGCTGGTCGCCAGTTGCTCGTCGCCATCGCGCACGACAACCTCACCGTCGCCCAAGGGCGGCGCCGTGGTGCGCTCGATGCCGGGGCTGGACATCAACCGTGCCCACAAGGACGGGGCGCCGTGGTGGGACGTGGATGTCTCGCGTATCCCTGATGCAACGCCAACCCTGCACACCGGCGCCTACAAGGCCAACCCGTATACCGTGCTGGGCAAGACCTACTTTCCGATGAGCGATGCCAAGCGTTACGTCGCTTCTGGCACAGCCTCCTGGTATGGCACCAAGTTTCATGGTCAGAACACCGCCAACGGCGAGGTGTATGACCTGTACGGCATGAGTGCCGCGCACAAGACCCTGCCGCTGCCCAGCTACGTCAAAGTGACCAACCTGGACAACAATCGCACGGTGATCCTGCGCGTCAACGATCGCGGGCCGTTCTATTCCGACCGCATCATCGACCTGTCCTACGCGGCCGCTAAAAAGCTCGGCTATGCCGAAACCGGCACTGCACGGGTCAAGGTCGAAGGTATCGACCCGCAGGAATGGTGGGCGCAACGAGGCCGTCCGGCGCCGCTGTTGCTCAATCAGCCGCAGGTCGTTGCTCAGGCGACGCCGCCTGCGCTGTCCACTTCGACCGGCACCGTCGAGCAGTACACACCACCCCCTCAGCAGCACGCTGCACCCGTCGTGCCTATGCAGGTTGACGCAAAAAAAAACGCTTCAGGACAAGCCGCTGGGCTATTTCTCCAGGTGGGAGCCTTCGCCAACCCGGACGCTGCGGAACTCCTGAGGTCGAAATTGAGCGGGATGGTTCGAGCGCCGGTGTTCGTCAGCTCGATAGCGCGCAATCAGCAAACGCTCTATCGAGTGCGGATGGGACCGATCGACACGCAGGGTGAAGCCCAGCAGCTGCAAAACAGCGTCAGGTCGGCCAATCTGGGCCAGCCGAGCGTAGTGACATCGGATCAGTAAGTTTTTCGACAACCGTTCTCCGGCAATAATGGGGGACGGTATGCAGTCGCAGGCGGCGCAGATTTGCTTTCAGGGCAAGCGTTGCAGGTAACTGCCCACAAGGTCGTGTGTCGAACAGGCGACTTTGTCAGCCAGGGTTACAGCCTGGCGCCACGAGCCGTACCGAGGCGTTTCGCTTCGCCGGTCTGTTCAGTTTTGCCCGCAAGGGCATGTTTGCCCATTAGGATTCTCGAGAGACGGATGAACATCACCACCTTTGCAAAACGTTTGTGCCTGCTTGTTCCACTGATCATCACCCCGACTGTGTGGGCGGCAGAGCAGATGACGCCTGCTGCACCACAACTGGCGGCCAAGGCCTACGTGCTGATGGATGCCACCAGCGGCAACGTCCTGGTCGAGAACAACGGTGATCAGCGTCTGGCTCCTGCGAGTCTGACCAAGCTGATGACCGCCTACATCGCGACCCTGGAAATCCGTCGCGGCCAGATTGGCGAAAACGATCCGGTGACGATCAGTGAAAACGCCTGGCGCACGGGCGGTTCGCGGATGTTCATCAAGGTCGGCAGCCAGGTCACGGTCAGCGATCTGCTGCACGGCATCATCATTCAGTCGGGCAACGACGCCAGCGTCGCGATCTCCGAGCATATTGCCGGCAGCGAAGATGCCTTTGCCGACATGATGAACAAGACTGCTGCCGATCTGGGCATGACCAACAGCCACTTCATGAACCCGACCGGTCTGCCGAACCCTGAGCACTACTCGTCGGCTCACGACATGGCGATCCTGGCACGCGCGATCATTCACGAAGACCCGGCTCACTATGCGATCTACTCGCAGAAAGAGTTCTTCTGGAACGGCATCAAGCAGCCTAACCGCAACCTGCTGCTGTGGCGCGACAAGACCGTTGACGGTCTGAAAACCGGTCATACCGATGAAGCTGGCTACTGCATGGTGTCGTCGGCAGTACGTGACGGCATGCGTCTGATCGCCGTGGTGTTCGGCACCAACAGCGAACAGGCTCGTGCAGCTGAAACCCAGAAGCTGCTGACCTACGGCTTCCGTTTCTTCGAAACCCAGAACTTCTACCAGAAGGGCACCGAGCTGGCCCAGGCCACTGTCTGGAAAGGCACCGAGCGTCAGGTCAAGGCCGGTCTGGCTGAAGATCTGAGCATGACCATGCCAAAAGGTGACATGAAGAAGCTGTCTGCCAGCATGACCATGAACCCGCAACTGGTTGCGCCAATCGCCAAGGGCGACGTGATCGGCAAGGTCGAGGTCAAGAAAGACGATCAGGTGGTTCACACCGCCAATCTGATTGCGCTCGATGGGGTTGAGGAGGGTGGTATTTTCCGCCGCGTGTGGGATAGCATCCGCCTGTTCTTCTACGGCTTGTTCAACTGATCCAGTAACCAATGCCGACCTTCTCGCGGCCTGCTCATGATCTGAGCGGGCCGCGTGTCCGTCGTCACGGCTTGTGAGACCTTTACTGCCATGACTGATACCGACATCAAGTCGCACAAAATCGAATTTCCCTGCAATGACTACCCGATCAAGGTGATCGGTGACACCAGTGTGGGCTTTACGGCGGCCGTGATGGAAGTGCTTGAAAAGCACGCCAAGGTCGACCTCAAGACGCTCGCCGAGCGTCAGAGCAGCAATGGCAAATACACCACTGTGCAACTGCACATTGTTGCTACCGGCGAAGACCAGTTGCGCGATATCAATAGTGCCTTGCGCGCTACGGGTTTCGTGCACATGGTGCTCTGATGGCGGCTACGCTGGGTTTTCGTGATCTGGGCCTGATCGATTACGAAACCGCCTGGCACGCCATGAAGCGCTTTACCGACGAGCGTGGCCGCGAGGCTGCCGATGAAGTCTGGCTGGTCCAGCATCCGCCGGTTTTCACCCAGGGACAGTCCGGCAAGGCCGAGCATTTGCTGCTGCCGGGTAATATTCCTGTCGTACAGGTCGATCGTGGCGGCCAAGTGACTTATCATGGCCCGGGCCAACTGGTGGCTTACCTGATGCTCGACGTCAGGCGCCTTGGTTTCGGCGTTCGCGATCTGGTCACCCGGATCGAGAACACCCTCATCGCCTTGCTCGCCGACTACGGCGTCAAGGCAGCAGCCAAGGCTGATGCCCCTGGCGTATACGTTGACGGCGCGAAAATAGCGTCGCTCGGTCTGCGCATTCGCAACGGCTGTTCGTTTCATGGTCTGGCGTTGAATGTCGACATGGACCTTGAGCCGTTTCGCCGCATCAACCCTTGCGGATACGCAGGACTGGCCATGACCCAACTGAGCGATCAGGCTGGGCAGATAGAATTTTCCGAGGTAAGTGCCCGACTGCGTGCGCAGCTCGTCAAACACCTCGACTACGCTGAGCAGGCGACCCTTACGGGCGGAATAAACCATTATGACTGACACCGTGCAAACCCTGATCCCGACGCTGGATGTTTCCGAGCGAGTGGCCCGTCCGAAAGTCGAAGCGGGCGTCAAGCTTCGCGGAGCGGAAAAGGTTGCGCGCATCCCGGTCAAGATCATCCCGACGGTAGACCTGCCGAAGAAGCCTGACTGGATTCGCGTGCGTATCCCGGTTTCTCCTGAAGTCGACCGTATCAAGCAATTGCTGCGCAAGCACAAGCTGCACAGCGTCTGTGAAGAAGCATCCTGCCCCAACCTGGGCGAGTGCTTCTCCGGTGGCACTGCAACGTTCATGATCATGGGCGACATCTGCACCCGTCGTTGCCCGTTCTGTGACGTGGGCCACGGCCGTCCGAAGCCGCTCGACGTCAACGAACCGAAAAGCCTCGCCATCGCGATTGCCGACCTGCGCCTGAAGTACGTGGTCATCACCTCGGTGGACCGTGACGACCTGCGTGATGGCGGTGCTCAGCACTTCGCCGACTGCATCCGCGAAATCCGCCTGCTGTCGCCGGGCGTGCAGCTCGAAACGCTGGTACCGGATTACCGTGGCCGGATGGATGTGGCGCTGGAAATCACCGCCGCCGAGCCGCCGGATGTGTTCAACCACAACCTGGAAACCGTACCGCGTCTGTACAAGGCTGCGCGTCCGGGGTCGGACTACCAGTGGTCGCTGACCCTGCTGCAGCGCTTCAAGCAGATGGTCCCGCATGTACCGACCAAGTCCGGGCTGATGCTGGGGTTGGGCGAGACCGACGAAGAAGTCATCGAAGTCATGCAGCGCATGCGCGAACACGACATCGACATGCTGACCCTGGGTCAATACCTGCAGCCTTCGCGCAATCACTTGCCCGTGCAGCGCTTTGTCCACCCGGACACCTTTGCCTGGTTCGCCGAGGAAGGCTACAAGATGGGCTTCAAGAACGTCGCCTCCGGGCCGCTGGTACGCTCTTCGTACCACGCCGACGAGCAGGCCAAGATCGCTAAAGCGATGCTCTGACAACAACACGGCGCAAAAAAAAGAAGGGCCAGGTAGTGATACCTGGCCCTTCTTTTTTGCGGTTGATTATCGTGCCGACTCTCTTCGTTGGCATGCCGTTCTGGACGCTCTGCGTCCTCCCGATTACTGCCCGACAGGCTTGCGCAGGTTTTCCAGCAATTCATGCGTCGGGTAACCGTCGGCTGGCCAGCCGAACGACTGCTGCGCACTGCGGATGGCCTTGCGTGTATTGGCGCCGATAATGCCGTCTGGCGCGCCTGCGTCGTACTGGCGTGCCGAGAGCAGGGTTTGCAGCTCAATGCGCTCTGAGCGGCTCAGCGGCAGGTCTCCGCGTGGCCAGCTGCCCACTACATAGCCCGCGCCCTTGAATCGATCGGAAAGCAGGCTGATCGCCAGTGCGTAGGAAGTCGAGTTGTTGTACTTGAGAATCGCGCGGAAGTTGTCCAGCACCAGAAAGGCTGGCCCGCGATAACCGGCCGGCAACAGCAAGGCGGCTTGTTGCTGGCTGGCAGCGACCGGAATGGCTGAGCCGTCCGGTTGTTTCAGGCCCAGTTGCTGCCATTCAGCAAGACTTTTGCGGGTCGTCGAGTCGGCCAGCGAGTAATCGAATCCCGAGCCGAGCACCACTTCAAAGCCCCAGGGCTGACCACGCTGCCAGCCGGAGCTTTGCAGGTAGTGCGCGGTGGAGGCGAGGGCATCGGCAGGGGTGTTCCATATATCACGTCGGCCATCGCCGTCAAAATCCACGGCATGGGTGTTGTAGGTAGTCGGGATGAACTGGGTCTGGCCCATCGCACCGGCCCACGAACCGAGCATTTTGTCCGGGGTGATGTCGCCATGCTGGATGATTTCCAGCGCGGCCAGCAACTGGCTCTGTGCAAAGCCGGGACGACGGCCTTCGTAGGCCAGCGTTGCCAATGAGCGTATGACGGATTGCGTACCCTGGAACGACCCGAAATTACTTTCCATCCCCCATACCGCGACCAGCGCCTGACGATCCACGCCGTACTGCTGCTCGATCTTCTGCAGGTCATCGGCATACTGCGAAAGCAGCGCCTGACCCTTGCGTACGCGTGCGGCAGAGATGGCACCGTCGAGGTATTCCCAGACCGGGCGGCTGAATTCAGGCTGGCTGCGGTCGGCCTTGACCACGCTCATGTCGGGGGTGACGCCGGCAAATGCCAGATCGAATACGTCCGCGCGGATACCTGCCTTCAACGCCTGGGCACGAAAGCCGGCCTGCCATTCGCTGAAGCTGACGGCGGGCTGAATCGTGAGGTTGTCATCAACGACCAGCGCTGGCGTAGGCGCTACGGCAGGAGCGTTTGTCTGCACCTTGCTGGATTGAAGAGGCGTGGCATCGGCTGCAGTGGGTTTTTCTGCGCAGGCTACCAGGGCAACAAGACTGGAGGCAGCGATGAGTTGGCGCAGCTGCGGGCGATGGGTAAAACGAGAAGGCATGCTTGAGTCCAAGGGTATTACCGTTAGGTGCAGACCATAACACGGCTAAGCGGTTGAAAGCGCCCCGGAAATGTTGCTCGATATCAGGCTGCCATAAAGCAGGAAGCCTCCCAGCTTTTAGACTGGAAGGCTTCGCGGCGGTAGCTGCCTTTGCCCTTGGCGGGTTGTTCCTGACGACTGCGGAACAAAGGCTGGGCGATGATGGATTTGGCCTTGTTCGGCCGCTTTGGCTTGCTCATGGCGGGTGCTCCTGATGGGTGTTGTAAAACGCTGCGAATCATCGGGCAGAACGGCGCGTGTGTCTAATAGTCGTGTGCTATGGCGCTGAGCGCGCAATTGGCTGATTGAATGAAGACCTTTGGGAGCGGGCTTGCTCGCCAGTTTGATCAAAAATCAAACTGATGCAGTAGCGCCATCATGATGATTGCAAGGGTGGCAACTCCCATGCCTGTCGCCCAATTTGCTGCTGGGGTTTCCGCAAACCAGGAGCCTTTTACAGGGTATTTGCCAAGCGTCAGGAGTTTTACGATTGGCCATCCGACCGGATAGAACATGGCACGAGCGACGACTTCAAACAGGCCAGTAGGCAGGTCGCACATGAGGTCTACTCCGCAGGCAGTGCCAATCGTTGCCCTGCCATCAGCAGCGCCAGCCGGCTCAGGCTGCTCCATGGCGAGCCTGCGGCCTGGCCTTTGATCTGCGCATCGATGCGTTGCGCATCCATGAGCAGCTGGCTCCAGCGTTTTGCCGAGTGGCGTTGCAGGGCTTTGCTCATCAGTGGCTTGCGCTTGTCCCAGATCGGCGGACGTGCCGAGCTGAACACCTTGTCCAGCGGCACGCCCTGGCTGAATTGTTGAGACATGTTGGCCAGGGCGCGCAGTTCGCGGGTCAGTGCCCAGAGAATCACCGGCGTTTCGACCCCTTCGCCACGCAGCCCTTCGAGCATGCGCAACGCATGGGCGGCCTCGCCATTAAGGACGGCATCGGTCAGGCCAAACACATCGAAGCGTGCACTGTCTGCCACCGCCGCTTGCACGGTCTCGACGGTGATCTGGCCTTCTTCGGCCATCAGCTTGAGCTTTTCGATTTCCTGCGCGGCGGCCAGCAGGTTGCCTTCGACCCTGGCTGCGATCAGTTCGACGGCGTCCTGAGTCGCCGCCAGACCCGCCTGCGACAGGCGCTGGCGAATCCATTGCGGCAGCTGGCCGATGTCCACCGGCCAGATTTGCACGAACTGGGTTTGCGCACCCTCGACCAGGGCCTTGCCCCATTTGGTTTTCTGCGCACTGCCATCGAGCTTGGGCAGGCTGATCAGCAGCAGCGTGTCTTCGGCGGGTCTGGCGCAATATTCCATAAGCGCCGCAGCACCCTTGTCGCCGGGCTTGCCGGAGGGCAGACGCAACTCCAGGAGGCGGCGTTCGGCAAACAACGACATGCTGGCACCCGCCTGGAGCAATGTGCCCCAGTCGAAGCTGGCGTCGGCGCTGAATACCTGCCGCTCATCGAAGCCTTGCTGGCGTGCGGCCGCGCGAATGGCGTCAGCTGCTTCCTGGCAGAGCAGCGGGTCATCACCGCTGATCACATAGACGGGCGCAAGTGTGCCTTGCAAGTGCTTGCCGAGTTGGGCGGGGGCGAGTTTCATGATTCAGAGGATGTCGGGGCCGGAAAACCGGCCCCGAACACTTATCTGGCTGGAACTTCGACAGGCGACTGCTGAGGTGTCTCGTCGCGGATTCGCTGAGCAGCCTCGAGTGCGTCGGCTTCGGCCTTGGCAACTGCGTCGGCCTTGGTCTGCAGTTCGTCCAGACGCGAAGGGGTCAGTTGCTGCAAGCGCGCCATCAGTTTCTGGATCAGGTCGTTGCGCATTTCCTGACGAACCTGAGAGGCTTCCTGATCGGAACCGGTCAGGTTGTTGCCGTCGTGAACGTAGGAACGGTCTGCGGTGACTTTATCGCCAAGCAGGAAGCGATCCCTGTCGCCATGCACTTCATAGGTCAGGGTGGTGGTCAGCTGGTATTCAGCCGAGCGACCCGAGCCCGAGTAGCTGATGGCGCGCTGAGTCTCGGCTTCGTTGGTCAGCATCAGCTTGTAAGGCGCGCCGGTGTAGACCTTGACGCCAGAGCTGGTCAGCAGGCGAGTGAGCTGAGTCACGGTTTCGCCATAGGCGTTGCGGGCGCTGACATCCAGCTCCTTGATCGCCAGCTCGGTGGTACCGGTGCCACGCAGCTGGAAGCCACAGGCACTCAACAGAACAGCCAGGCCCATCACCAGCAAATTGCGTTTGATCATCTTGATGCTCCCCTTGAATCCGTTTGGGCCGCCAGTGCGTGCCCTGGAAATATGTTCGGCGCCCTGCGTTTGCCGGGCGCCCGATCCAATCAGCTTGCGACGATGTTGACCAGCTTGCCAGGCACGACGATCACCTTGCGAATGGTCAGGCCATCAGTGAAGCGCAATACGTTCTCGTTGACGCGTGCAGCCGCTTCGACTTCTTCGCGGCTGGCACTGGCAGGCATCTCGATGTGACCGCGCAGCTTGCCGTTGACCTGAATCACCAGTTGCAGACTGTCCTGCACCAGCGCATGTGCGTCGAATGCAGGCCAGCCCGCGTCGATGACCGGCTCATTGTGGCCCAGTTGCGTCCACAGTTCGTGGCTGATGTGCGGCGTGATCGGTGCCAGCAGCAGGGCGACGGTTTCCACGCCTTCCTGCATCAGTGCGCGATCCTGCGGTGTGTTCTGCGGGGCCTTCTCCAGCACGTTCATCAGCGTCATCACTTGCGCGACAGCGGTGTTGAATTTCTGGTTCTGGCCAATATCCTGGCTCGCCTGTTTGATCGCCTGATGAATCGCGCGGCGTACAGCTTTCTGCTCATCGGACAATGCCGCAACGTCCAGGCCGGTCGACGGGCCTTGAGCCACATGCGCCTGAGCCAGACGCCATACGCGGCGCAGGAAACGATGCGAACCTTCGACGCCCGAGTCGGACCATTCCAGGCTCATGTCGGGTGGAGAGGCGAACATCATGAACAGACGGCAGGTGTCGGCACCGTACTGGTCGATCATGGTCTGCGGGTCGATGCCGTTTTTCTTCGACTTCGACATCTTTTCAGTGCCGCCGATTTCCACCGGCAGGCCGTCGCTGGTCAGTGTGGCGCTGATCACCTTTGCCTTGGCGTCTCTTTCGAGGGTCACGTCGGCCGGGTTGATCCAGGTCTTCTTGCCGCTGGTTTCCATGCGGAAGTAGGTTTCGGCGTTGACCATGCCCTGGGTGAGCAGGTTCTTGAACGGTTCGTTCGAGGTCACCAGGCCTTCGTCGCGCATCAGCTTGTGGAAGAAGCGGGCGTAGAGCAGGTGCAGGATCGCGTGTTCGATACCGCCGATGTACTGATCCACCGGCAGCCAGTGGTTGGCAGCGTTCGGCTCGACCAGTCCACCCTCGTAATGCGGCGACGCATAACGCGCGTAGTACCACGAGGACTCGACGAAGGTGTCCATGGTGTCGGTTTCACGCTTGGCCGGTGCGCCGCATTTCGGGCAGCTGCATTCGTAGAACTCGGGCATGCGCGCCAATGGCGAGCCTGCGCCGTCGGGCACGACATCTTCCGGCAGGACAACCGGCAACTGGTCTTCCGGGACCGGCACGTCGCCACAGGTGTCGCAATGCACGATAGGGATCGGGCAGCCCCAGTAGCGCTGGCGGCTGATGCCCCAGTCACGCAGGCGGAACTGGGTACGGGACTGGCCCAGGGATTTCTTGACCAGCGCGGCTTCAATGGCGTCGAACGCGTCCTGAAAAGTCAGGCCGGTGAATTCGCCGGAATTGATCAGCTCGCCGTGCTCACCGTAGGCCGGTTGCCATGGGGCAGGCGTTTGATCGCCGGCGCTGGTGCGGACCACGGGCTTGATCGGCAGGCCGTACTGGGTGGCGAACTCGAAATCACGCTCATCGTGCGCCGGTACGGCCATGACCGCGCCATCGCCGTAGTGCATCAGCACATAGTTGGCGACCCACACCGGCAGTTTCTCGCCGGTCAGTGGATGCTCGACGAACAACGAGGTCGCCTGGCCTTTCTTTTCCTGCGTGGCAACGTCGGCTTCGGCAACGCTGCCGCCTTTGCATTCATCGATGAACGCTTGCAGTGCGGGGTTGCCTTGCGCGGCCAGGGTTGCCAGCGGGTGTTCAGCCGCCACCGCGACGTAGGTCGCCCCCATCAGGGTGTCGGGGCGGGTGGTGAAGACTTTCAGGGCACCGGCTTCGCCGATCGAGGCCTGGTCGTACGGAAACTGCACTTCCATGCCGCGCGAACGGCCGATCCAGTTGCGCTGCATGGTCTTGACCTGTTCAGGCCAGCCCGGCAGTTCGTCGAGGCTTTCCAGCAGCTCATCGGCGTACGCGGTGATCTTGAAGTAGTACATCGGGATTTCGCGCTTTTCGATCAGCGCGCCGGAACGCCAGCCACGGCCATCGATGACCTGCTCGTTGGCCAGTACGGTCTGGTCGATCGGGTCCCAGTTCACGGTGCCGTTCTTGCGGTAGATCACACCCTTTTCGAACAGGCGAGTGAACAGCCATTGTTCCCAGCGGTAGTAATCAGGCTTGCAGGTGGTGACTTCGCGCGACCAGTCAACCGCCAGACCCAGGCTCTTGAGCTGGGTCCTCATGTAGTCGATGTTTTCGTAGGTCCACTTGGCCGGTGCGACGTTGTTGTCGATGGCGGCGTTTTCAGCCGGCATGCCGAAAGCGTCCCAGCCCAGGGGCTGCAGAACATTCTTGCCCAGCATGCGCTGGTAGCGGGAGATCACGTCACCAATGGTGTAGTTGCGCACATGACCCATGTGCAGCTTGCCGCTCGGGTAAGGAAACATCGACAGGCAATAGAAAGTGTCCTTGCCTGGCTGTTCACTGACTTCAAAAGACTTTTGCTCATCCCAGAACGTTTGGGCGGCGGCTTCGATTTCACGGGGCTGATAGAGTTCGTGCATGGCTACTTTTTACTAAGGATTAGTGACCCTTGACCTCTTCATTGCTTCGCCGAGTCAGGTCGGCACCGCGTGGCGGACAATTGCAACTGTCTGTGCGGTGCGTTCGGGCTCAAGAGCGCGGAAGTGGAATTACAGGAAGCGCAGTAGCATACATGAGGGCCGTCTATCGAGGGAAACCCTGATTGCTCCACTTGTGGGCTCAACGCCCGGCTGACAACCTCATCTGGCCGTTGGTCGTTGTTCCCTACCGGTTCTTGCAGCAGCGCTAAGCTCAAACGCGAGGGTGATGATTATCTTCGATGAGGTGAGCGGATGACAGAGTTGCAGCATGTTGTAAGCCTGACCCGGCTGTATGAGCGTCTGATCGACCGTCTCGGTCTTGCACTCGAGACGGCGAGTACCTCGGTCCGGCTCCGGAACGAGTCGCCTGCCGAGCTTGAGCTCAAGGGGCTAAGTCGTGCCGAGTTCCAGTTGATTGAAGCCTATCTCGAAAAAGGTTCCGGGGAAGCAGGCGCAGTTGTCGCGGACACGTCTACGAGCAGCGGTCTGATTACTGCGGAGCATGGCAGGTCGCCCCGTGCGTCAGCCACCATCGTCTGGCTGAAGGACCGGCGACGAGCCAAGGCATCAGTGCGGCTGGGCCGTAACTCTTAGGCTCTGTACGAAAAGTGGCTGGCTACCTCGGGCTTCCTGCTTCAGACATTGTCGCGTGTCTGCAAACATTCTAGGCTGCGGGCACTCATGGAGATGTCCCGATGCCGCTGCGCTACCTGCTCAAAGCACTTCTTTTGCCGCCCGGCATTCTGTTTGTCCTGCTGATCTTTGGCTGGTGGTTGCGTCGCACGCGGCCGCGTCTGGCTGCGACTTTTTTCGCGGTCGGCCTTGGCGGATTGTGGCTGATGAGCCTGCCGGTCGCCGTAGAGTTTGCCGCTCGTAAGCTGGAGCAGGTCCCTCCCTTGCCGCAACAGCAGTGGGCGACACTGGCGCAGCAGGCGGATGCCATTGTGGTACTGGGCAATGGGCGCGAGCGCAACTCGCCGACCTGGGGGACAGACACGCCCACCGGTCTTGGACTCGAGCGCTTGCGTTTGGCAGCTCGATTGGCGAAAGAATCCGGACTGCCGATACTGACCTCTGGCGGCCTGCATTTTGACCAGCCGCCCAGCGAGGCTTCGATCATGGCGCAGTCGCTGCAGGATGATTTTGCTGTAGCGGTGCGCTGGCAGGAGGGCCTGAGCCGCACCACGTGGGAAAACGCGACCATGAGCGCCGCAATTCTGCAGCCGCAAGGTATCAAGCGCGTGGTGCTGGTGACTCAGGCCTGGCATATGCCGCGGGCACGCTGGAGCTTCGAGCAGGCGGGTTTCACGGTGGTGGGTGCGCCGGTCGGCTTTCTGGGGGTCGACAACGCCAGGCCTTTTGGTGGCTGGCTGCCTGAAAGTCGCGTGTTCACGCAGAGCGGGGTGCTGCTCAATGAAGCCGCAGGCTTGCTGGTGTATCCGTGGATTTATCGGAAGGGGCAATGATCATCTGAAGCCGATTTCACCCGCGGGCAGATGAAACCGGCTTCGTGCAGTCATACGGTCTTGGAAATCCGTGCTGCCATCAACGCCCAGCCAAACAGCAGCAGGCAGACAATTGCCAGCGGCCACGAGCGCCAGTGCAGATACGGCGTGAGTTCATGCATGGGCACCACTTCGCCGTACAGCACGCCGCGTTCGAACTGCGGAATCTGCTCGGTGATCTTGCCGAACGGGTCGATCAGCGCGGTCACGCCGTTGTTGGTGGCGCGGATCATCCAGCGACCCGCTTCAAGGGCGCGCATCTGGGCCATTTGCAAGTGTTGCAGAGGGCCGATCGAGGTGCCGAACCAAGTGTCGTTGCTGACCGTCAGCAGCAGGTCGCTTTGCGCCGACAGGCCTGCGGCGAACTCCGGATAGACCACTTCGTAGCAGATGAACGGCGCGATGTGATAACCCTTGGCCTGCAATAACGCCTGATCGTTCGGCCCGCGCGCGAAGTCCGACATTGGCAGGTCGAAGAAGGAAATCAGCCCCCGCAGCAGGTCCTGCAGCGGCACGTACTCACCGAACGGCACCAGCTTCTGCTTGTAGTAGGTGCCGTCACCCTGACCCGTGACCGTGATGCCGTTGTAATAACGATACTCACCGCGCCCGGTCGGTTCACGCACCGGTACGCCGGTGATCAGCGCCGCGCCGCGGTCCGAAGCGAACTTGCCCATCATCGACAGATAGCCTTCTGCGCTTTCCTTGAGCACCGGCACGGCGGTTTCCGGCCAGACGATCAGGTCTGCCTGCTGCGAGCGGAAGGTCATGTCGCGGTACAGCGCCAACTGATCGTTGAGCTTTTGCGGGTCCCACTTCATGCTTTGTTCGACGTTGCCCTGCATTGCCGCGACTTTCAGTGGCGCGCCGGACGGCGATGTCCAGGCGTGCCCCTTGAGGGCAAGGCCTATGACCCACGGGGCCAGCAACAGCACCACGCCCATGGCCAGAAACGATTTGCGTGCACGCAGGCGGTGCAGGTTGCACAACAGTGCAGCAGTCATCGCCAGCGAGAACGAAATTAGCCATACGCCGCCGACGGGGGCGAGCCCGGCCAGTGGGCCGTCGAGCTGACTGTAGCCGGAATAGAGCCACGGGAAGCCGGTGAGAAACCAGCCGCGAAACGCTTCCTGCCACAGCCATAGCGCTGCGAAGGCCAGCGCATCGGCCAGCGGTGCCTCATTGCGACGCAGCCAGCGCGCCCAGACCCAGGCGGGCAGGGCGAAGAACAGGGCAATGGCGGCGATGAACAACAGCATCAACAGCCCTGCCAGCAACACGGACGCGCCGCCGTAGGTGTGAATGCTGACGTAGATCCAGCTGGTGCCGGCGCCGTACAGACCGAAGCCATAGCACCAGCCGCGGGCCAGTGCCTGGCGCGGGTTCAGGTCGCGCAAGCCCAGATAGAACATCGCCACTGCCACCAGCACCAGAGGCCAGAGGTCAAAAGGCGCCAGGGCCAGGGTCGTGAGCCCGCCAGCCGCCAGGGCCAGCAGGTTACCGGGCCAGCCGGGGCGGGTTATCCAGCGCATGTAGATTCCTTAAAGCAGCATCAAGTGTTTACGGACGTGAAATGGGCGTCACGCGCAGCAAATGAATGCGACGGCTGTCAGCGCTCAGGATGCGGAAACGATAGGCACCGATTTCAGTGATCTCGTTGCGCTTGGGCAGATGGCCGAAGGCATTCATCACCAGACCGCCCACGGTATCGAACTCGTCGTCCGAGAACGTGCTGTCGAAGAATTCGTTGAAATTCTCGACCGGCGTAAGGGCCTTGACCAGGAAGTCGCCGCTGGGCAGCGGTTTGATGTAGCTGTCTTCCTCGACGTCATGCTCGTCTTCGATATCGCCGACGATCTGTTCCAGCACGTCTTCGATGGTCACCAGACCCGCCACGCCGCCGTATTCGTCAATGACGATGGCCATGTGGTTGTGGTTGGCGCGAAACTCGCGCAGCAGCACGTTGAGACGCTTGGACTCGGGCACGAAGGTGGCCGGACGCAGCAGCTTCTTGACGTCATCGCTGTCGCCGTCGGCCTTGAGGATCAGCGGCAGCAGATCCTTGGCCAGCAGCACACCGAGCACATCATCGTGGCTCTCGCCGATCACCGGATAGCGCGAGTGCGCAGCGTCGATGACCGCAGGCAGAAATTCACGGGGTGTCTGGGTCGCTTTGATGCTGATCATCTGCGAGCGCGGCACCATGATGTCGCGCACTTGCAGGTCAGCCACTTGAATGGCGCCCTCGACGATGGCCAGCGCTTCGCTGTCCAGCAGTTTGTTCTGGTGGGCTTCGCGCAGCAGCTCAAGCAGCTCCTGGCGGTTTTTCGGCTCATGGACAAAGGCCTGGGTCAGTTTACCCAACCATGACTTTTGCCCGTTGCTCGATCGGTCTTCGCTCATAGCCCTTACTCGTGGTCCTTGCTTGGTGTGTCTGAATGGGGAAGGTCGGCACTTTCGTCGTCAGCGTAAGGATCGGGATAGCCCAGCTCCTCAAGCAACGTTCGTTCCAGTGCTTCCATTTCTTCGGCTTCTTCATCATCGATGTGGTCGTAACCCAACAGATGAAGGCAGCCATGAATGACCATGTGCGCCCAATGCGCGTCGATGGACTTGCCCTGTTCAACGGCTTCACGGTTGACAACCGGAACACAGATGACCAGATCGCCCAGCAACGGGATGTCCAGCATGTCGTCTGGAACGTCCGCCGGGAATGAAAGCACGTTTGTTGCGTAATTTTTGTGTCGCCAGGTGTTATTGAGCTCACGGCCTTCGGTTTCGTCAACCAGGCGGATGGTCAGCTCGGAGTCGGCACTGCGCTGACGCAAGCCCATTTCACACCAGAGGCGGAATCGGGCTTCGTCAGGGGCGCTTGTCTCGCTTGCAATCTGCAGGTCCAGCTCAAGCATCGCGGTGTTTGTCCCGTGGGTAACTGTTGTTGCCCGACGGACCATCGCTGAGGCGGTCGTCGAAACGCTCGTAGGCTTCGACGATGCGCTGCACCAGCGGGTGGCGAACCACATCCTTGGGTTTGAAATGCGTGAAGCTGATGCCCGGCACGTCCTTGAGCACATCGATGACATGCGTCAGCCCGGAGCGAGTGCCCTTGGGCAGGTCGACCTGGGTGATATCTCCGGTGATCACGGCCGTGGAGCCGAAGCCGATACGGGTCAGGAACATCTTCATCTGCTCGACGGTGGTGTTCTGACTTTCGTCGAGAATGATGAAGCTGTTATTAAGGGTGCGTCCGCGCATGTAAGCCAGCGGTGCCACTTCAATGACCTGTTTCTCGATCAGCTTGGCGACGTATTCGAAACCGAGCATCTCGTACAGCGCGTCATACAGCGGGCGCAGGTACGGGTCGATCTTCTGCGCCAGATCGCCGGGCAGGAAGCCCAGCTTCTCGCCAGCCTCGACCGCCGGGCGCACCAGCAGGATGCGTCGAATCTGCTCGCGCTCCAGTGCATCCACCGCGCAGGCCACCGCCAGGTAGGTCTTGCCGGTACCCGCAGGGCCGATGCCGAAGTTGATGTCGTTGCTGAGGACTTCCTTGACGTAACGCTGCTGGTTCAGGCCGCGCGGGCGAATCATGCCCTTTTTGGTGCGCAGCGAGACGCCGACTTCGGCGGCAGGGTGATTATCCAGGCCGTCCACCCCCGATTCCTGAAGGAACAGGTGGACCATGTCCGGCGTCAGTTCGGTACCTTTGGTTTCCCGGTACAGACGGCGCAGCAGGTTCTCGGCGGAATGATTTTGTTTGGGGTCGCCAATGAGCTCGAATTGATTGCCGCGATTGCGGATCTCGATGTCCAGGCGTTGCTCGATCAGGCGCAAGTGCTCGTCGAGTTGCCCGCACAAGTTGGCGAAACGATGGGCCTCGAAAGGCTCGAGGGTGAAACGATGAGGTTCTATGGGTGCGTTCAAGGTCGTTTAATGGCCGTCCGGCGGCAATTGAGATGTATTGAAGAATACCCCTAGCGCTGGTTGTGCGAAAGCTTTGCCTTGTTAAAGGCTGCGCCAGGGATTCACCGTGCTCAATGGTAGGGACCGCGCAGAAACGAATTCATTCGGCGATTCGTTTCTGCGGCGACACTCAAGCTTTACTGTAGCAGCGAGCCGCGCAACGAGTGAGGCTGCGCATCATCGATGTGTACATCGGCAAACTGCCCGATCAATTTGGGGTTGTCGCAGCGAAAATTGACGATCCGGTTGTTCTCGGTGCGCCCCTGCAGTTCGCCTGGGTCTTTCTTCGAGTAATCGGTCACCAGAATGCGCTGGATGCTGCCCACCATCTGCCGGCTGATCTCGAAACCCTGCTGGTTCAGGCGATGTTGCAGCGCGGCCAGTCGCTCTTTCTTCAGGGCTTCCGGCGTATCGTCCTTGAGGTCCGCAGCGGGCGTGCCCGGACGCGGGCTGTAGACGAACGAGAACGAGAAGTCGAAACCGACGTCCTCAATCAGCTTCATGGTGTTGTCGAAATCCTTTTCGGTCTCGCCGGGGAAGCCGACGATGAAGTCGGAACTGATACTGATGCCCGGCACCGCGGCCCTGAGCTTGCGCAAGCGGGACTTGTATTCCAGCGTGGTGTGGTTGCGCTTCATGGCCGCCAGAATGCGGTCGGAGCCCGACTGCACGGGCAAATGCAGGTGTTTGACCAGCTCCGGCACTTCCGCGTGGGCCTGGATCAGGCTGTCGGAAAATTCCAGCGGGTGCGAAGTGGTGTAGCGAATGCGGTCGATGCCATCGACGGCGGCGACTACGCGGATCAGGTCCGCCAGGTCAGCAACGCGGCCGTCGTGGGTGGTGCCGCGATAACCGTTGACGTTCTGCCCCAGCAGGGTGACTTCACGCACGCCGTTTTCGGCCAGGTGGATCACTTCGCTCAGCACATCGTCGAACGGACGACTGACTTCTTCGCCGCGGGTGTAGGGCACCACGCAGAACGTGCAGTATTTGCTGCAGCCTTCCATCACCGACACGTACGCGCTCGGGCCATCGACGCGCGGCTCGGGCAAGTGGTCGAATTTTTCGATTTCCGGGAACGAGACGTCGACCTGCGGCAAGCGGGTCACGCGTGCGGCGTCGATCATTTCCGGTAGGCGGTGCAGGGTCTGCGGGCCGAACACCACGTCCACGTAGGGCGCGCGATCGCGAATGGCTGCGCCTTCCTGGCTGGCCACGCAGCCGCCGACGGCGATGACCATTTCCGGATTGGCCAGCTTCAGCTCACGCCAGCGGCCGAGCTGGGAGTACACCCGGTCCTGGGCGCGCTCACGAATCGAGCAGGTATTGAGCAGGATCACGTCGGCGTCTTCCGCGCGAGCGGTGACTTCCAGGGCCTGATGTTCGCCCAGCAGGTCAACCATGCGCGAGCTGTCGTACTCGTTCATCTGGCAACCGTGGGTTTCGATATAAAGCTTTTTGGCCATGCGTGATGATCAACCGTGTCAGTGAACCGCGCATTATAAGGATGAAGGGCTCGGGTTCCTAGCGTCGGCTGTCCGACGAGGCGGGCGGACATGCTATAGTCCGTGCCCCTTTTTCATCTCTGATCGTTACCCGCCCGTTATGACCAAACGCGAAGCTCCAATCTACAAGGTGATTTTCCTCAACCAGGGACAGGTGTTCGAGATGTACGCCAAGCAGATCTACCAAAGTGATCTGTGGGGCTTTCTGGAAGTTGAAGAGTTCGTCTTCGGCGAGCGCACGACCGTTGTGGTGGACCCCAGCGAAGAGAAGCTCAAGGCCCAGTTCGAAGGCGTGGTGCGCAGTTTCGTGCCCATGCATTCGATTGTGCGCATCGATGAAGTCGAACGCATGGGCACACCGAAGATCAGCGAAGCACGCGGCACCAGCAATGTGATGCCGTTCCCCATGCCGATGCCGGAAAAGTAAGCGTTGCAGGTGTGAATCGCGATTGCCCTGAAAGATTCCTGATCAGGGCAACGGAGAGAAAGGACTGCGCCCTTCGGCGGTCTGCAGTTCAAGCAGGTACTTGCGGAAAATCTGCCCCAGTACCTGAGTGGCCACTTCGAGCTCGTCACGCGGCATCTTTGCCGAGACTTCGTCGGCAGCGTCAAGCGCCTCTTCCGAGCCATTGACCGCGGCCATTTTCAGCACGACGTAGGCCTGAATGTTGTTGGCCTGCACACCTTCGCCACGGCTGAACATCAAGCCCAGTTGGTACTGCGCCTGGGCATGGCCCTGCAGTGAAGCCTGCTCGAAATAATTCAGCGCCTGCGGCAAATCGCGAGGTGCATTTTTGCCCTCGTAATAGAACTCACCCAACTCGTACTGCGCCTGTGCGTCCCCACCCTTGGCGGCCTGCTGGCAGGCTTCAAGCGCTGCAGGCAGGTTCTCTGGCTGGGTATTGAGGGTGCAACGACCCATCGCCGGGACTAACAACGAGTTGCCGCCGGCACTTGCCAGCAGGGGATAGACAAGCAACAGGCAGCCCAATACAAGGGTGCGGCCGGTGCGGTTCATGGGAGTCGACTTACCTCTGAAAAAGGTGCGGGCATGCCCGACCAGCTAAACGTGCTGGCTGCGCATTATGAAATAAGCAGAGCCAACCTTACAAAGTCTTTACGGATTTTCTGCTGCACGGCTTTAAAACGTCCTTTTTTCGGGCGGATTACCTGAAAGAGGGCTGTCGTCAGCGTGTAGGTGCAGTGTTCGCATTGCATTGTAGAAGCAAAATACGGACTTAACGTTCAGTTTCATTCGTAGCCATCACTCGCGCCGGTTCACTGACACCCTGCGCGAGTGATGCCTGACGATTTTATTTCAGCGCAGCGAATGCCTTTTCTGCGGCATCCAGAGTCAGCTTCAGCTCGGCATCGCCATGGGCGATAGAAGTGAAACCCGCTTCGAATGCGCTCGGCGCGAGGTACACGCCGCCGTCCAGCATCAGGTGGAAGAAGCGCTTGAAGCGCTCGGAGTCACTGGTCATCACGTCTTCGAACGTGACGATTTCTTCGGCTTCGCTGAAGTACAGACCGAACATGCCGCCGGCCTGAGTCGTCACAAACGGGATACCTGCGGCATCGGCGCGCTGTTGCAGACCTTCGAGCAGGCGGCGGGTGTAGTCGCTCAGTTCGTCGTGAAAGCCGGGACGGCTGATCAGACGCAGGGTGGTCAGGCCGGCCGCCATTGCCAGCGGGTTGCCCGAGAGGGTGCCGGCCTGATAGACCGGGCCGAGCGGTGCGATGTGCGACATGATTTCGCGTTTGCCGCCAAAGCAGCCGACCGGCATACCGCCACCGATGATCTTGCCGAAGGTGCTCAGGTCGGGCGTCACGCCGTAGTAAGCCTGGGCGCCACCGAGGGCTACCCGAAAACCGGTCATCACTTCATCGAAAATCAGCACCACGCCGTGCTCGTCGCACAGGTCGCGCAGGCCTTGCAGGTAGCCAGGCGCGGGCGGCACACAGTTCATGTTGCCAGCCACTGGCTCGACGATGATGCACGCTACTTCCTGACCCACTTCGGCCAGCAGGTCACGCACGGCGTCGAGGTTGTTGAACGGCACGGTCAGGGTGTGTTTTGCGAAGGCCGCAGGTACGCCGGGCGAGCTGGGCACGCCCAGGGTCAGCGCGCCGGAGCCTGCCTTGACCAGCAGGCTGTCGGAGTGACCGTGGTAGCAGCCTTCGAACTTGAGGATGCTGTCGCGGCCGGTGAAGCCACGGGCCAGGCGAATCGCACTCATGGTCGCTTCAGTGCCCGAGCTGACCATGCGGACCATTTCCATGGACGGCACCAGTTCGCAGACCAGGTCGGCCATTTCGGTTTCCATGGCCGTCGGTGCGCCGTAGGACAGGCCGTGTTCCAGCTGGCTGCGCACGGCATCGAGCACGTCGGGGTGGCTATGGCCAAGAATCATCGGGCCCCAGGAGCCGACGTAATCCACATAACGCTTGTCGTCTTCGTCAGTCACGTAGGCGCCCGCAGCGTGCTTGAAGAACAGCGGCGTGCCACCCACGCTCTTGAAGGCGCGAACCGGCGAATTGACGCCACCGGGGATGTGTTTTTGGGCGTTGGCGAACAGTGTTTCGGAACGGGACATGATCGGGTCTCTGCTTTGAAACGGGGAATTCGTGTCTACGCTGGGGTCAGCCGAGGCGGGCAGCTTCAGGGTGGGCTGCTTTATTGGGTGGCATGAGCCAGAGAAGGCGCAGGAACACGCACTATATCAAATGAAGCGCGGCTGCGAATGAGGATCCACGTACTTGTGGGAGCGTCGCCCGGTTCGCCCCCACAACGATTCCGCTCTACAACAGCGCCGTGAAAGCTTTTGCCCGGCGGGTCACTTCCTGAGTATTTTCAGCGCCGAACAAACCGTGCACCACGGCGAGCAGGTCGGCGCCGTGCTCGACCAGTTGCGGCGCGTTCTCCAGGGTAATGCCGCCAATCACCGCGATCGGCAGGTGGACCCGGGCACGCACCTGAGCGATCAGGTCCAGCGGTACGGCGGGGGCACCGGGTTTGGTCTGTGAATTGAAGAACCTGCCAAATGCCACGTACGTCGCGCCATCAGCCTTGGCTTGCTCGGCCAATTCCACGCGGCCATGACAGGTAGCCCCGACAATCGCCTTGTGCCCCAGCAGGGCGCGGGCATCGGGCAGCGAGCCGTCCGACTGCCCCAGGTGCACGCCTACCCCCAGGCGCGCAGCCAGCTCAGCGTCATCGTTGATGATCAGCCGGGTCTTGTAGCGTTCGCAGAGTTTGAGCAGTTCGGTCGCTTCGCGCAGACGGCGGGACTCGTCACTGTTCTTGTCGCGGTATTGCAGCAGCGTCACGCCGCCGTCCAGCGCAGCTTCGACGTACGACAGGAATTTTCCGGACAGCAACTGGCTGTCGGTAATGGCATACAGGCCACGCAGTTTCATGAATCGACCCTCATGGCGATGTGTTACGAGCAAAAATCCAGCGGCAGCCGACGTGGCACGAATTGCCCCCGGCCCAACTGTTCGGCATCCCTCAGGGTCCGCCAGGTGTAGTCGAGTGCCGATTTCACCGCGCTGACCAGTTCTTGTCCCTGAGCGATGCGCCCGGCCAGTGCGCTGGCCAGGGTACAGCCAGAGCCGTGGTAACTGCCGGGAAGACGTTCGCAGACGAAGGTGTGGGTCTGGCCGCCACGCAGGTACAGGCGGTTATGGATTTGCTGTTCATCACCATGACCGCCAGTGATCAACAGATATTCACAAAACGGCAGTAGTTTGTAGGCGCATTCATCTGCAGTACCTTCGGGAAGTTCGGCAAGGATGCGGGCCTCCGGAAGGTTCGGCGTGGCGATGGTCGACAGCGGCAACAGGCGCTCGCGCATGGCGTAGCCGACCTCGTCCTTGCCCAGTCTGCCGCCGCCGCCAGCGCGTAACACCGGGTCACAGACCATGGGCAAATGCGGGTGAGCCAGAAGCAGATCGACGACCGTATCGACCATTTCCAGTGAGCCCAGCATGCCCAGCTTGACGGCTGCTACGCTCGAATCATTGAGGACTGCATTGGCTTGTGCCATCACCCATTCGCGATCCAGTACGCGGAAATCACTGACGTTCACCGTGTCTTGCACGGTGAGCGCGGTAATCACCGGAGCGGCATGGCAGCCTTGGGCGAGCAGGGCTTCTATATCGGCCTGCATACCGGCGCCGCCACTAGGGTCGTGGCCGGACAGGCAAAGGACTACGGGGCGAGAGCTATAGATATTCATGGTGCGCGAGCTTATCACTAAACCTTTCGCGGGCCGCTCGGGGTGCCGGTTTTTTCTTGTGGATCAAGGTCAAGCGGCGACAACCGCAGGCTCGACAAAACCTTAAAAAGTACTCATGTTTGCTCTGCAGTCACCGATACAGAGCTATTACCTTGATTTTGATCGCGATACTGTCTTTAAGCTATTAGCGGCTATGCTTGATTGGCAAGGCTGACGAGTGACGGTTCGGTTGTTTATTGATGTCTGCCGGTACATGTGCACGTTCAATGGTGTGTTTGAATCATTAGCCTGTTTCAAGGATAGAAATTTGCGGGACGTCGTAATCAATGGATGGATTGAACGCGACGACCTACCTTGGGGCTTCAATGCGCTATCTGTTGATCATTCTGGCTCTTTGGCTGCCGTTGCAGAGTCATGCAGTCGAGTTTGATGAAAACACTCGTTTTCTTTCGTTGGGCCGTGCCATTCAGGTATTCGAGGACCCGACCGGCGAGGCGACCATCGAAAGCGTCAGCGCCGCCTCTCACGCCGGTGCCTTTCAGCCCGTGCCTGCCGGAACCTTCAACGCCGGTTATTCACGTTCCGCCTTCTGGCTGAAAGTCGAACTGACGTATCGCCCCACAGATGCCAGCATTCATAACGACTGGCTGCTGGAACTGGCCTATCCGCCAATGGACCACATTGACTTCTACGGCCCGGATGCCGACGGGCAGCCGACTCGAGCCTGGCATACCGGCGATATGCTGCCGTTCTCCAGCCGTCAGTTCGCCCAGAACAACTACCTCTTTCAGTTGGACCTGCCGCCTGGCCAGACGCGAACCCTGTATATGCGTATTCGCAGCGAAGGCGCTGTTCAGGCACCGCTCTACCTCTGGTCCACCCACGCCTATCTGGATGCGCAGCCCTCCAAGGTTTACGTCTTCGGTCTGATCTACGGCGTGCTGCTGGGCATGCTGGTCTACAACCTGTTCATCTACCTCAGCGTTCGTGAGGTGGATTACCTGTATTACCTGCTTTACGTCGCCTCGTTCGGGCTTTACCAGATGTCGATCAACGGCGTTGCCATCGAATACCTGTGGCCTGACAGCCCTTGGTGGGCGAATGCGTCGACCCCCTTCCTGATATCGCTGGCGACGTTATTCGCCTGCCAGTTTTCGCGCAGCTTTCTGGGTACGGCACAATTGAGCCGCTGGCTGGACCGCCTGCTGCTGGCGGTCATCGGCGCTGCCGTACTGGTCATGGGCATGGCCTTGTTCCTCAGCTACGGGCCGGCCCTGCGCGGCGCGGCTCAGCTGGTCATGGCAGGCGCCCTGACGATCTATCTGGCGGGTATCGTTGCGGTCATCAAGGGCGAGCGTGTCGGGCGCTATTTTGTGCTCGCCTGGTCGGTGTTCATGGTCAGCGGACTGATCTTCGGCTTGATGCTGCTCGGCTATCTGCCCAATACCTTCCTGACCATGTACGCCTCGCACATCGGCACGGTGCTGGAGATGGCCTTCCTGTCGATGGCGCTGGCCGACCGTATCAACCACGCCCGCCGGCAACAGGCGCAAACCTTGCTGGCTGCCGGTCAGGATCTTGAGCGTCTCAACCAGCAACTGGCCAACAGCAACCGGCTGAAGGACGAGTTCCTCGCCACGCTCACCCATGAGTTGCGCACGCCGATGAACGGCGTGATCGGGTCGCTGGAGGTCATGCAGACGCTGGACATGGACGACGAACTCGAGATGTATCAGCAAACTGCCGCCAGTTCGGCGCGCGACATGATGAGCATGATCAATGGCATCCTGACCCTCACCGAGCTGCAGGCCGGTGTGCTGTACGCCGACTGCGAGTCGTTTGCGCCCGAGGATCTGGCCTACAGGCTGGAGGAGCGCTTCAGCGGTGCGGCTCAGGCCAAGGGCCTGATATTGACGCTCGATCTGGACGATAAACTGCCGCCGAACCTTCGCGGCGACGCGAGCAAGCTCTACCAGTGCATCGAGTGTCTGGTGGACAACGCGATCAAATTCACCCGCAAGGGTGCTGTGCAGGTGCGTTTCAGCGGTCATCCGCAGGACCTGGAGCGCCTCTACCTGCGGGTCGAAGTGATGGACAGCGGTATCGGCTTCAGCCGCCTGGACGAAGCCCGGCTGTATCAGCATTTCTTTCAGGTCGACGGCTCCATGACCCGGGAATACGGCGGGCTGGGCATCGGCCTGGCGATCTGCCGGAAACTGGTCGAGCTGCAGGGCGGCGAATTGAGTCATCGTTCCGAACCCGGCAAGGGCAGCTGTTTCACGCTGAGCGTCCCGATGCTGATGGTCGTGCCGGGCGCAGTGCGCAGGGCGCCTGAACTCAAGGCTCAATGGGGCATATAAGCGGCCTTATAGCGTCATCAGCTGAAAGCGCCGGCGGTTAGGCGGCTACGGCACTTTTGCGAGGGCCGGGTGCGTGGTTCACTGTGTGCATATTGCGTGTGTACGCAGGCAGGAGATGACTCATGAACCTGAATCAATTCGCCGAAACCCACGAAGTCACCAATCAACCGCCGCTGCTCGACGGGGCAAACCTTTATCGTATCGACGTGCCGCTTCAGGACTGGAGCAGCCGATTCGGGGCGGGCTGGGCGCAGCCGCGTATCGACGCCTATGGTGCGCTGGCAGGTGGCCCGCTGATGGCAGCGGGCTTTCTGGCCAACCAGCACAAGCCCGAGTTTGCCAGCCATGACCGCTACGGGCATCGCATCGACCTGGTCGAATTCCACCCGGCGTATCACCAGTTGATGAGCACGGCCATCGCGCATGGCATCCCATCGTTGCCGTGGACCAAGCCGCAGCCCGGTGCTCACGTGGCGCGTGCGGCCATGAGCTATCTGCACACCCAGGCTGAGCCCGGCAGCGGCTGTCCGCTGACCATGACCTTTGCCAGCGTGCCTGCGCTCAGGCTCCAGCCGGATCTGGCTGAAATCTGGCTGCCCAAGGTGCTGTCGACTGAGTACGATCCACGCAACGTGGGCATTGCGCACAAGAACGGCGCGACCATCGGCATGGCCATGACCGAGAAGCAGGGCGGCACCGACGTGCGCGCCAATACCACGCGTGCGTTCCCGGTGGGGGCAGGCGGCCCCGGCCAGGCCTACGAGCTGGTCGGGCATAAGTGGTTCTGCTCGGCACCCATGTGCGATGCCTTCCTGACCCTGGCGCAGACCGACAAGGGCCTCAGTTGTTTTTTGCTGCCGCGCCACCGGCCGGACGATACGCGTAACGAGTTCTACATTCAGCGGCTGAAAAACAAGCTCGGCAACTGGTCCAACGCCTCCAGCGAAGTCGAGTTTCGCGGCGCGCTGGCATGGATGATCGGTGAGGAAGGGCGCGGCGTGCCGACCATCATCGAAATGGTCGCCATGACCCGTTTCGACTGCATGATCGGCTCCAGTGCCCTGATGCGTCAGGCGCTGACCCAGGCGACGCATCATTGCGCGCACCGAGCGGTCAGTGGTCGGTTGCTCGCCGAGCAGCCGTTGATGCAGAACGTGCTGGCTGACCTGGCACTGGAAAGCGAGGCCGCGCTGGCCCTGACCCTGCGGATGGGGCGCGCGCTTGACCACCAGGATGATGATCACGAAAAGCGTTTCGTGCGCCTGGTCACGGCAGTGGGCAAATACTGGATCTGCAAGCGCGCCCCGGCCATGATCAACGAAGCCGCCGAGTGCCTGGGCGGCGCCGGTTATGTCGAGGACAGCATTCTGCCCCGCTTGTACCGCGAAGCGCCGGTCAACTCGACATGGGAAGGCTCCGGCAACGTGCAATGCCTGGATGTGCTGCGAACCCTGTCCAAAGAGCCCGGCGCACTCGATGCGCTGTTCGACGAACTGGGCGACGGGCATGGCGACCGGCATCTCGCGGCGCACATCGACACGCTCAAGGCCGCGTTTCGGGACACCGGCGACATCCAGTACCGCGCCCGTCAACTGACCGAAGACATCGCCATCGCCTTGCAGGGCAAGTTGCTGCTGGAAGCGGGTAACGCGGCGGTCAGTGACGGCTTCATTGCCGGTCGACTGGTGTCCAGCGGGCGAGTGTATGGCGCATTGCCCAAGGGCGTCGACGTAGAAACATTGCTGCAAAGGGCCTCGCCGCAGGTGGCATGAGCACGCGAACCCGTTACGATGCACGTCTGCAAGATCAGACAGGACATGAATCGTGACCCAAGCCTTTGTTGTTGTCGACACCGCCGAGCAGGCTGTAGAACGGCTCGCCGAGCTGCATGAACGCGCCACCAGTGCGCTGAGTCAGGCGCTCAAGCGCTACCTGAAAGACCGCGTCGAACCCACCGCCGAAGAGCGCGCGCAATTCAGCTACCCGGAACTGCGCCTGGTCTACAAATGCCAGGGCGAAGTGCCGGTGACCACGCGTGCCTACGCCAAGGTGCAGCTGCCGGGTACTTACAGCGTCACCGTCACGCAGCCCAAGGCTTTCAAAAAGTACCTGCTCGAACAACTTGTCCCGCTGATGAACGATTTCACCGTAACGGTCGAAGTCGGCATGAGCGAGCAGAGCATTCCTTATCCTTACGTGGTCGAGCAGGGCGATGAGCTGGCCGGCACGGGCGTCACCGCTGCGGCGCTGGCACGGGTGTTCCCGAGCACCGACCTGTCGGCTGCCACCGATGGCATTGCCGACGGCCTTTACGACTGGGCCAATGTCGACCCGCTGCCACTGGCGCTATTCGACGCTGCGCGGGTGGATTTCTCGCTGCGCCGTCTGGTGCATTACACCGGCAGTGACTGGCGCCATGTGCAGCCGTGGATTCTGCTGACCAACTACCATCGCTATGTCGACCAGTTCATTCTGCACGGCCTGGAAAAGCTCCGCGAAGACCCGCGTTTCGTGCGCATGGTCCTGCCGGGTAACGTGGTAGTCGACAAGAGCATGGGCCAGGACGAAGCCCAGGCCATCGTCGCCAGCGTGGTCTGGCACCGCTATCAGATGCCGGCCTACCACCTGATCGCCGAAGACGGTCACGGCGTGACGCTGGTCAATATCGGCGTCGGCCCGTCCAACGCCAAGAACATCACCGATCACCTCGCCGTGCTGCGTCCGCATTGCTGGCTGATGATCGGTCACTGCGGCGGCCTGCGTCAGTCGCAGACCATCGGCGATTACGTGCTGGCTCACGCCTACATGCGTCGCGACGGGATTCTCGACCGTGTGCTGCCGCCGCATATCCCGATTCCGGCCCTGGCCGAAGTGCAACTGGCCCTGCAGGAGTCGGCTGCGCAGATTACCGGCGAGCGCGGCGAAGAGCTCAAGAAGCGCCTGCGCACCGGCACGGTATTGACCTATGACGACCGTAACTGGGAACTGCGCTGGGCTCAGGAACGTCCGCTGATCAACCTGTCGCGCGCAGTGGCGGTCGACATGGAAAGCGGCACCATTGCCGCTCAGGGTTATCGCCTGCGTGTGCCTTACGGCACCTTGCTGTGTGTATCCGACAAGCCCTTGCACAGCGAAATCAAGCTGCCGGGTTCGGCGAATGCGTTCTATGAACGTGCGGTCAGCCAGCATTTGAAGATCGGTATCGCTGCGCTGGACCTGCTGCGCACCGAGCTGAACTCGCTGCACTCACGCAAACTGCGCAGCTTCGACGAGCCGCCATTCCGTTGATGGCTTGCCGTTAATAGATTGGTATTTGCACAAAGGGCCACTAAAGTGGCCCTTTCTGTTTTCCGATTGCCGAATTCTCATGTCCCGCACCCAACGCCCCGATTCCCGCCGTCCTGCCTCCAAACCGGCAGGTGCTGCCCGGCGTGTCGCCAAAGCGCCACCGGCCGAGCCGAAGCTGATCCTGTTCAACAAGCCTTTCGATGTACTGACCCAGTTCAGCGATGAGGAGGGGCGGGCCACGCTCAAGGACTTCATCAAGATCCCCGGCATCTATCCGGCCGGGCGCCTGGATCGCGACAGCGAAGGTTTGCTGCTATTGACCAACGACGGCCAGTTGCAGGCGCGCATTGCCGATCCCAAGCACAAGCTGGCCAAGACCTACTGGGTGCAGGTCGAAGGCGAGCCGAGCGATGAGCAATTGCAGCAGTTGCGCGACGGTGTCCAGCTTAACGACGGGCCGACCTTACCCGCCGAAGCGCGGCAGCTCGATGAACCGCAACTATGGCCGCGTAACCCGCCCGTGCGCTTTCGCAAGAGCGTGCCGACAAGCTGGCTGGAGCTGGTGATCAAGGAAGGGCGCAATCGGCAGGTGCGGCGCATGACTGCTGCAGTCGGTTTGCCGACCCTGCGGCTGGTGCGGGTCAGGATTGGCGACTGGACGCTGGAGGGCCTGGATCAGGGCCAGTACAGGGAAGTCGCCGCAAAACTGTGATGCAGGTGCCCGCTCAGTTACGCAGGTGAGTCAGCGGCATTTCGGTGCTGGCCAGCACTTGATTGAGCACAAAGCTCGATTTGACGCTGGTCACACCTTCGATGCGGGTCAGATGGCCCAACAGCAGTTTCTGATAGTGATCCATGTCCGGCACCACCACTTTCAGTTGATAGTCCGCGTCCATGCCGGTCACCAGGCTGCATTCCAGTACCTGAGGCAGGTTGCGGATCTGCTGTTCGAAGTTCTCGAAACGCTCGGGTGTGTGTCGGTCCATGCCGATCAGCACGTAGGCGGTCAGGTTCAGACCCAGTTTCTTGCGATCCAGCAGGGCAACCTGGCGCACGATATAACCGTCGTCTTCCAGTTGCTTGACCCGGCGCGAGCAGGGTGACGGCGACAGACCAATGCGTTCGGCCAATTCCTGGTTGGATATCCGTGCGTCCCGTTGCAATTCGGCCAAAATGCTCAGGTCGTATCTGTCGAGCTTGCTCACGATGCACCCCATTATCAATTCAATTGCGCTGGATTATTCATCTGAAGTCAAAAATTGCGCAAGTAATGTTTTAATCCGCAATATTAGCAATCTTCTGCCTCGGCCTCAGGCCTATTCTTTTAAACAGAATCACTGCCCGGACACAGCGTCCAGCGCGACCCGCCGAATCAGGCCAGTCGCGGCCTTCCACCCAATAGGGTGTGTCAGGCCCCCGGGCTACATACTGTCCAGAAGACGGCATGAGGTGAGCCAGCGTCAAAAGCGCTGCGCCAGGACGAAGTATCTCAAGGGGGCCATTTGGTCCCCTTTTCTTTGTCTGCTGATAAAGTGCGCAGAACGGCGCTACGCTTAAACAGTCTTAATGACGTCAACCCGCGCTCTAGTGAGGAAAGCATGAAATCTGGCATCTGGCAGTTTGCGGGTGTAAGTCTGTTGTGTCTGAGCATCGGTGCTCAGGCGCTGGCCGACGAACGTGATGAACCACCGCGCAATCCGCTTTACGGCAGCCCTGGTGAAAACGCGCAGCAGCGTCAGCAGCAACAGCAGCGTGCTCAAGAGCAGATCAACCAGCAGCGGCAGATCCAACAGCAGCAAAACCAGCTGCGCCAGGTCGAGCGTCAGCAGCAACAGCAGATCAACCAGCAGCAGACCAATCAGCAACGCCAGATTCAGGAGCAGCAGAATCAGCAGCGTCAGGTCGAGCGTCAGCAACAGCAGCAGATCCAGCAACAGCAGCTTCAGCAGCGCAACATCGAGCGCCAGCAGCAACAGCAGATCGAGCAGCAACAGCGTGATCAGCAGCGCCAGATTCAGCAGCAGCAAAACCAGCAGCGTCAGCAGTTGCGCCAAGCCCAGGACAACCTGCCGATCCAGAGCGGCCCGAAAGAGGCATGGCAAACCCAGCCGCCGCGTCAGGGCTATTACCAGGACATTCCACGCGGCAATAACCGCAACTGGCAGGCCGGCAACGTTCGCCCCAATGACCGTTGGGAAGGGCGTCCCGATGGGCACGGCAATGGCTGGGGGCCAGGTCCGCAATATCGGCCTGGCTATGCGATAGATCGCGTACCGGGTGGCTACTCGCGTATTCCCTATCGTGGTCAGGACTATTACTACTCGGGTGGCTACTGGTATCGCCCGCAAGGCCCGCGTTATGTCGTGGTGACACCTCCCTACGGCGTGCGTGTCAGCAGACTACCGTCCTACTCTCAGGAAGTATGGATCGGCAGCAGCCTGCTGTTTCTGGCTGCCGGCACCTATTACGCCTACCAGCCGGACAGTCAGGACTACGTGGTGGTCAATCCGCCGCAGAACGAAGCCGTGTATCAGGCTCCGCCGGCCGAACAGCAGGGCAATGGCTACGATCCGGTGGCCTACCCTGCAAACGGGCAGAGCCCGCAGCAGGTCGAGCTGGATAAATACCAGTGCTACCGCTGGGCTGCGGAGCAAAGCGGTTTCGACCCGGCCAATGTCACCGGCCAGCCGCCGCCCGACGTGGTCGATCTGTATCGTCGCTCGATGGGCGCGTGTCTGGCGGGGCGAGGTTACAGCGTCAACTGATGGCGGTCAGGCGCTGGCCTGCTTGACGACTTCCTGAGGGTCGGCGTGTACCAACACCTCGGCCTTCGGGAATTGCTTGTGAATGGCGTCAGCCACCTGATCACAAATTGCATGGGCGACCGATAGCGTCAGGCTACCCGGTAGCTCCAGGTGCAACTGCACAAACCAGTGATTGCCAGAGATTCGTGTACGCAGATCATGCGCCCCGAGCACGCCCGGCACTTCGCACGCCAGTACCAGCATTTGAGTACTGACATCGGCGGGCAATTCCGCATCCATCAGCACCGATATCGTTTCGCGGGCGATTTGAAAGGCGCTCCACAAGATATACACCGCGATGCCCAGACCAAAATACGCATCCAACTGCTGCCAGCCGAAATACGCCAGCGTCAGCGCCACCAGAATGCTGGCGTTAAGCAGCAGGTCTGAACGGTAGTGCAGCGAATCAGCGCGGATCGCTGCCGAGCCGGTCGCCTTGATCACCCGGTATTGCAGAGTGAGCAGTGCGATCGTCAGCGCGATGGAAACCACCATCACCACCATGCCCAGCAGCGGTGCGCCCAGCGGCTCCGGGTTCTGGATGCGCTCGACGGCCTGGACGGCAATCAGCACACCACTGACGGTGATGAACAACGCCTGCGCCATGCCCGACAGCGCTTCCGCCTTGCCGTGGCCGTAGCGATGATCGTCATCGGCAGGGCGCAATGCGTAATGCACCGCCAGCAGGTTGAGGAACGAGGCGGCGCCATCCAGCAGCGAGTCGGTGAGACCGGCCAGCAGGCTCACCGAACCGCTCAGCCACCAGGCAACGCCCTTGGCCAGGATCAGCGTCGTGGCGACCGCCAGCGAGGCCCGCGTCGCGAGCCGCAGCAGTCGGGAATGTTCGGCAGTGGTGCTCATGACGCTTCCTTGAACGGGATCGATATCAGGCAGCCGGGACCAGGCCCAGTGCTGCCAGTTGCTCGACGCTGCCTTTGTGCTGGATCAGGCGTGGATCGTTCAACGGCAGGGAACGGCCCAGCTCGGTTTCAATGATGGCTTGCAGCTTGGTGTTGTCGACACTGCCATCTGCCTTGAGCGCCTTTTGCAGCTTTTGCGGATCGATCTGCGCATGCTCGCCGGGCCCGTAATAGATCGCGCCGGTGGCGAAGTCCACCGCAAACGCAATCACGCCCGGAACGATATAGAACAGCAGCGCGAAAGCATCCAGCGCCGCAATGGCCGGGTCAACCTTGCCATCGATCTGACCACGACGATCAGGATAGAAAATGCTGCCGCAGGCGGAAATCTGAGTCAGCAACGTGGCGACCAGAACGCCACCGATCAAGCGAGAAGGAATGCGCATGGAAAGCTCCTGAGATGAAGAGGGCAACTATACAAGGCAATGACTGCAAGGCTAAGACTATTGAGTGATAGCGTGGTTCTGCGGCCGTGAAGTTAAACCAAATGGGATGCGAAGCGCCCCGAACGGCTGAATCGTAGTGATGGGAGTGAGCTTGCTCACGAAGGGGCCTGAGCGGGCGCTGAAGATTATCGAATGTGAGATCGGCCAGGAAAACAGCTCCCGCGCCGATGCCCCTTACCGACCACGATTAACATCTGGTTTACTGTGCCGCACGATAACTACAAAAACTCAGGAGTCATGTATGCAACCGATTCGTCTCGGTCTGGTGGGTTACGGCAAGATTGCGCAGGATCAACACGTCCCTGCCATCCACGCCAATCCCGCATTTGATCTGGTGGCCGTGGCTACGCAAGGCCAGCCGTGCGCCGGGGTAGAGAATTTCAAATCCCTGGGCGAACTGCTTGCGAGCGGGCCGCAGGTCGACGCGATTGCGTTCTGTACGCCCCCGCAAGGTCGCTTTGCCTTGGTGCAAGAGGCGTTGGCTGCCGGCAAACACGTGCTGGTCGAGAAGCCGCCGTGCGCGACCCTGGGTGAGGCGATGGCGTTGGTGACCCAGGTGCAAGAGCAGGGCGTCAGCGGTCTGTTCGCCTGGCATTCGCGTTACGCGCAGGGTATCGAAGCGGCGCGTGAGTGGTTGTCCACCCGCACCCTGCAGAGCATGCAGATCGACTGGAAAGAAGACGTGCGCAAATGGCACCCCGGTCAGGCGTGGATCTGGCAGCCCGGTGGCCTTGGCGTGTTCGATCCGGGTATCAATGCCCTGTCGATCGTGACGCACCTGCTGCCACTGCCATTGTTCGTCGAGTCTGCCGAACTGCGCGTGCCGAGCAATTGCCAGTCGCCTATCGCTGCGTCCATCAAAATGTCCGACACGCGCCATCTCGATATCCGCGCCGAGTTCGATTTCGACCATGGTCACGACGAGCTGTGGAGCATCGAGATTCGCTGCGCCGAAGGCACGTTGCGCCTGGACAACGGCGGTGCGCTGTTGAGTATCGACGGCGTGCGCCAGGCTGTTTCGGAGGAGGGCGAGTACGCCGCGGTGTATCGCCACTTCCAACAGCTGATCGGCGATAAAGCCAGTGACCTGGACCTGCAACCGTTGCGGCTGGTCGCGGACAGTTTTTTCGTGGGCAGTCGGGCATCCGTTGAACCGTTCTACGACTGAGAGCCTCTCAGGTACAGGTGGGGCAAATCGCGTTGCGCGCCCCCGCATACGTCAGCCTGACAAGAGAGCAGAAATTGGACACAAAACAGCCTTGGCTTTCCAGTGAGCAAGAGTTGGTAGAAGTACGACGGTTTAATAAAACCCTCGCGCGGATGCCGCGTTTCCAGATTCGCAATCGCGTCACGCCCCGGTTGATTCAGGCGCTGTTGCGTGCGGCGCAGATCGGCAGCGCCCTGAAACCGGGAGGCCATGACCTTCGCATCGAGAAAAGAACGGTCAGCTCGGATAACGTAGCTGTGCCCGTGCGCATCATCCGCCCCAAAGGCAAACCCAAGGGCGTGGTGTTCGATATCCACGGCGGCGGATGGGTGATCGGCAATGCCCAGATGAACGATGATCTCAACGTCGGCATGGTCAGTGCCTGCGACGTGGCCATTGTTTCGGTTGATTACCGACTTGCTGTGACAACCCCCATCGAGGGCCTGATGGAGGACTGCTTTTCTGCCGCCTGCTGGCTGTTGGGGAAGGACTGCGAAGAGTTTGCCGGCCTGCCGGTTATCGTGGTCGGCGAATCCGCTGGCGGGCATCTTGCTGCAGCCACCCTCCTGAAATTGAAAAGCCGACCTGATCTGCTCAAGCGCATAGTGGGTACAGTCCTGTACTACGGCGTTTACGACCTGACGGGGACCAAGAGCGTGCGTACCGCAGGGCCGGAGACGCTGGTGCTGCATGGTCCGGGCATGGTCGGCGCCATGCGCGCGCTCACCCCTGATCGAAGCGACGATAAACGCCGTGAACCGCCATTGTCACCACTGTATGGCGATTTGACAGGCCTTCCGCCCGCACTGATGTTCGTCGGAGAGATCGACCCGCTGCTGGATGACACACTGCAAATGGCCGAGCGCTGGGCCAACTCGGCAGAGGTCGAAATGCACCTCATGCCCGAGTCGCCGCACGGCTTCATCCACTTCCCGACCACGTTGGCGCGCAAGGCGCTGGCGCGCAGCCGCGAGTGGATCAATGAGCGGATCGATGCGCTGGGTTGAGCTCGTCGCTCAACCTATCTCCGCGACCCACTTCGATACCGGGTCGCCACTGCTCAAGCCCGGCTGCACAAGACCGTCGATCATGAAGGTCGGCGAGACGTGTATGCCGTTCTGGCGAGCGTATTTGGCATGCCATTTCACGGCCTGCTCAAGCTCGGGATTGGCGAATGCCTCTGCCAGCGCGAGGCCGCTGTAACGCTCGATGCGCGCGATGATGTCGTTGGGCGTCGCGTCCATGTTCGGGCCGGTGGCGTGGTGTTCGAACTCGAATTCCTCACGGTGTGACGCAACCGCCGCCATGACCGCCTTGGCGCTTTGCTTGCCGCCTTCAAGGGTCGCAGCCGCCAGAATGCAGCGCACGATGACACCTGAAAACATGTGCCAGGGCTGCGACTGCAGGCGGATTTTGACCGTGACCCTGTCTTCTCCGGCTTGAGCCAGCAGCTCATCGAGCTTGAAGAAGGCCTTCACCGAAAAGGGGCAGGTCGGCTCAAGGAAGACTTCGAACAGACGAGGCCCGTGGCCCCAGGAAAGTGCTTCGGAATGCATGGTCGTTTTACTCCCGTCGATGGTTGTGTAGAAGACGCGCCGGTTATACGCACCAGAAGTGTTCTCCCGGACACCTCTCGTTCCTCACGCTCCGCGTCACACATTGCAGCGCTGACGCCTGAACCAGATGCAGGCACCCTTAAAGCCTGACCTGCGGATCATGCGGGTTTGAGAGCCGGTTCGGTCATGAGTTCGATTTTCAGGCCAGCAACGCGGTAATCCAGCGGACCTGTTGCGCAACGTCCTGCAGCTTCTCTTGGTTCACGGCTTGCTGCGCGCGTTTGAAGTTGCGCAGCGTCTTGTGCTTCTTGCCCAGCAAACGCTGCCATTTGAGCAGAAACGCCGGGCTGCGCGCCTGCATCTGCAGCGGGCCGAAATACAACTCCTCAGCCGTGTACTTAACGGGGCCTGTGCGTTCGGCGACGATGATTTCGTAGTCGAAACGATTTTCCCGCAGCACCTCTTCGCTGACGATGCGGTAGTCATGCTTCATCAGCCAGACACGCAACGGTTGCTCGCCGCCGTTGGGTTGCAGGATCAAGCGTTCCTGACCGCTCAGGCGCGCCTTGCCCGCTTCAAGGATGTCGCGAATCGTCTCGCCGCCCATGCCGCAGAGACTGATCGCGGTGATCGCGTCTTCCGCTTCGATCGCTGCCAGACCATCGGCCAGGCGCACGCTGACCTGATCCTCCAGATCGTTCTCGCGCACGGTACGCTCGGCTGCGCAGAACGGCGTCAACGCCACCTCGCCAGCCACCGCTGCCGCGATAACACCCCGGTTCAGCAGCGCCACCGGCAGATAGCCGTGATCCGAGCCAATATCAGCCAGTCGTGCACCGGGTGGCACATGCGTCGCCACACGCTCAAGGCGCATGGACAATCTCTGTTCGTTCAACGGCAACCCCTTTCACCCTAAACGCCCGACAGCATGGCCGGGTCCGGGCGCGATTCTGTAGAGCAACGCGGCGCATTTCAACTTTCCGCGCCAAAGCCCACGGCTCGACCCCCACCTGTCGCTCGCGTAGGCTTGGCGTTTTCCATCCTTTGCAAAGCAGAGATCCCATGGCAAACGCAGACATCACCTTCACCCCCGATCCAGATCCGGAGTCCATCTCCTCGGACGTCGCCGACTTCAACGGCGTGCTGGTCAGCACCCAGATCCCGACCCATCCCGACGGCAGCCTGGAACTGGGTGGCATCACCGAGCAGAGTGAATGCACCCTGCGAGCCCTGAAAGACGCCCTCGAACGCGCCGGCAGCTCGATGGACCGGGTCATGCACCTGACCATCTACCTGACCGACATGGCCGACCGCGCTGCCTTCAACGAAGTGTACAAACGCTTCTTCAAAAAACCTTGGCCCGTGCGCGCAGCGGTGGGCGTCGCGGCGTTGGCGGTTGAGGGCATGCGGGTGGAAGTGACGGCGATGGCGGCCAAGGCGGGCTGACCGTAATGCACACACCTGACTGATGCTCGCGTCAGCGTTCTGCACCTGTGCAGAGTTGCACATCCTGTGGAACCGGATCTCGTTGCTTGCCACCAAGGCGGTATGAGTTTCCGGAGAAGCAGATGATCAACCTCACCAACCTTGCATCTTCGTTGGCGCGTGTGGCGCTCAGCGATTCGACAAAGCCAACGATAGACCGCGCGATGAACGTCGTCAGCCATATCGCTGGCAAAGTGGCGTTGCAGGTCAACAGCTCATTGCTGGAGCAGAAAAGCCGGCTCAACGAGCGCCAGCAGAAAGGCCTCGAGGTGATCCTCGACGCATTGCTCGGCAAGGAACCGGTGACCCATGTCGAGACGCACGAAGGGGGAGGCCGATTCAATCTGGCGCGAGCTGCTTTCGACGTGGCCAGCGTTGTCTGGGAGCGCGACCAGTCGATGCGCAACGTGATGAGCTTTTTGGGCGTCAGCGACAGTCAGGGCAAGATGTTGTTCTCTCTGGGCAAGACGCTGGCCGACGCGATGGCCAGTCTCGAACCTGAGCATGGCAAGCACAACAGTGAGGCGAACTACGCATTCTTCTCCAGCAACTTGAAGCTGAACAAACTGATGAACGACATCGCTGACCAGGTGATCAACGAGATTCGTCAGCAAAGCACCGATCGCGTGCGACGACCCACACCGGGACCATCCTGGAGACCTGAAAGCACTCAACAGCAAGCACGCCCACAAACGCCTCCAAGCGCTCGCCCCCAGGCCAACCCACCACCGCCGAAAGCTCAGCCCAATTCAGGCGCTCAGCGGCCGTCAACAGAGCGGCCCCACAAAACACCTGCTGCTGGCGCGTCCGCGAAGGTGGACGATTCCGCCCCCGCCAAGCCACCCGTCAAGCAGTTGTACGAGCACCTGGGCCTCTCGGACATGACGGCGGACCTCTCCGCAGTCAAAAAGGCTTACAAGAAAGCCTCGCTGAAGAATCATCCTGATAAGAACGTCGGTAACGAGGCTGAGGCGACTGAGCGTTTCAAAGTGATTTCAAATGCGTTCAGGATTTTGTCCGATCCTGAATTGCGCAAGAAATACGACAATGGCCTTATTGATGAGAACGGTAACGAGTTCAAGACCTGACTTTTCGGCGTGAGGCATGCTGGCGGCAGTGTTTCTGGCTACTGCCGTTCAGCTAAAACACGCCGCCTGATTCCCCAACCCCACCCCGGTATACTCCCCCGCATCTCTCCGGGAGCCCCCATGATCTCGTTACCCATCGATGCCGTCCTGCCGGCCTTGCGCCAGGCCTTGTCCACACGCCATGAAGCCGTACTCGAAGCCCCTCCCGGCGCGGGCAAGACCACGCGCGTGCCGCTCGCGCTGCTTGAGGAAACCTGGCTGGCCGGGCAGACCATTCTGATGCTGGAGCCTCGGCGCCTGGCGGCGAGAGCGGCTGCCGAGCGCTTGGCCAGCGAGCTGGGCGAGAAGGTCGGCGAGACGGTGGGCTATCGGATTCGTCTGGAAAGCCGGGTCGGCCCGAAGACGCGTATTGAAGTGGTCACCGAGGGGATACTCACGCGTCGTTTGCAGGACGATCCGGCGCTGGAAGGTGTGGGGCTGCTGATTTTCGATGAGTTTCACGAACGCAGTCTGGATGCCGATCTGGCTCTGGCTCTGAGCCTCAATGGCCGGGAGCTGTTTCGCGACGATCAGCCGCTGAAGATTCTGCTCATGTCGGCCACGCTGGAAGGCGAGCGGTTGGCGGCGTTGCTGGACGATGCGCCGGTGGTACGCAGTGACGGGCGGATGTTTCCGGTGAGCATGCAGTGGGGGCGGCCTTTTCAGCCCGGTGAGTTTGTCGAACCGCGTGTCGTGCAGACGGTGCTGGATGCGCTGGGCAGCGAGTCCGGCAGCCTGCTGGTGTTTCTGCCGGGGCAGGCCGAGATTCGTCGGGTCAACCAGCAACTGGCGGAAGCACTGGGTGAGCGCGCCGACATTCTGCTTTGCCCCCTGCATGGCGAGCTTGATCTGAATGCGCAACGCGCGGCTATCGAACCCGCTCCCAAGGGCACGCGCAAGGTGGTGCTGGCGACCAACATTGCGGAAACCAGTCTGACCATCGACGGCGTGCGTGTGGTGATCGATGCCGGTTTGGCGCGGGTGCCGCGTTTCGATCCGGGCAGCGGCATGACGCGTCTGGAGACTCAACGCATCTCTCGTGCCAGCGCCACCCAGCGCGCCGGACGGGCAGGGCGGCTGGAGCCGGGCGTGTGTTACCGGCTGTGGTCCGAAGCGCAACACGATCAACTGGCCGCCTACGGGGCGGCAGAAATTCTTCAGGCGGACCTCGCCGGGCTCGCACTGCAACTGGCTCGCTGGGGCGTCACGCCTGCGCAACTGGTCTGGCTCGACGTACCGCCTGCCGCGGCTTATGCACAGGCGCAGGATTTGCTGGTGCGCCTGGAGGCATTGAACAATCAGCCGGGTCAGCCGCCAGCCCTGACGCCACACGGTCAGGCGATGGCTGAGCTGCCTGCTCATCCGCGCATCGCCCATCTGCTGTTGCGCGGCCATGCGCTAGGGCTGGGCGAACTGGCGTGCGACGTGGCGGCCTTGCTGGGCGAGCGCGATATCTTGCGCGGCGCTGGCGCGGACCTGCACAGCCGCCTGACCCTGCTGGCCGGCACCGAACGCGCGGCGCGCGGCGCACAAGGCGGGGTACAGCGGGCCAGACAACTGTCGCGGCAATATCGCGGGTATCTGCGCGGCGCAGCGAACAGCCCGGTCAGCGATCCGGATCACTCACGCTGGCTGGGCGCCTTGCTGGCCTTGGCCTACCCGGATCGCGTCGCACAGCAACGCCGAGCGGGCGGCGCCGAATACCGACTGGCCAATGGTCGCGCAGCCCTGTTCGCCGAGGCGGATGCGCTGATGAAACAGCCGTGGCTGGTCATCGCGGATTTGGGCAGTCGTCAGGGCCAGCGCGAAGAACGCATCTACCTCGCCGCCGAGTTCGATCCGGCACTGTTCGATTCGGTGTTGGCCGAGCAGGTCATCAGCGTGGACCAGATCGACTGGGACGAACGCGAAGGTGTATTCCGCGCCGAACGACAGCGCAAAGTCGGTGAACTGATCATCAGTCGCGAACCACTGACCGGCCTCGACGACGCAACCCGCAGCCATGCACTGCTGGCGCTGGTGCGTCGCAAAGGCCTGGAACTGCTGCCCTGGACGCCGGAACTGCGTCAATGGCAAGCGCGTATTGCGCTGTTGCGCAGTCTGGATATCGAGAAAAACTCAGCGAGCGAGTGGCCTGATCTGAGCGACGCGCAACTGCTGGCGACACTCGAAAACTGGCTGATGCCCTACCTGGGCAAAGTTACCCGGCTCAGCCATTTCAGCCAGCTCGACCTGTCCTCCATCCTGCGCAACCTCCTGCCATGGCCATTGCCGCAACAGTTGGAGGCAATGGCACCCCAGACCCTGCAAGTGCCCTCTGGCTCAAATATTCGTATCGACTACAGCGAACATCCGCCGATTCTGTCGGTGCGGCTGCAAGAGCTGTTTGGTTTGTCCGATACACCGCGCATTGCCAATGGACGGCAGGTGCTGAAACTGCACCTGCTGTCCCCGGCACGCCGCCCGGTACAGGTGACGCAGGATCTGGCTAACTTCTGGCGATCTACCTATATAGACGTGAAGAAGGACTTGAAAGGGCGGTATCCGAAGCATTACTGGCCGGATGATCCGTTGGTGGCTGAGGCGACGGCGCGGGTTAAGCCGAGGGGGACGTGAGGGTAGCTCCGTGTGCAACTTCGAGATCACGCGCATTTTTCGAGTAGTGGGTGCGTCGATAGGCTACCTATGACGAGCCAGAATGTATTAGTAGCTCGGCAGGGGTAGTGCAGACATGCTATGTCTACAAGCCCATGTGATGTGCCCCAGATTTTGATTGGTTTCATATTGATATCAACTGCTAAATAACGTAGCTTGCTTGATAAGAATGGATCGTAAATTTAAAGGGTGTTTTGTGAAAGGATTCAAGTCGTTTTTGGTGCTGCGTTACTCGTTAATCAAAAATAAGCAGGGTGCTCTCGTTTCTGAACCTCTACCAAACCCCAAGGGGGCCGTTGTTGTTCCTGCCCTTCAAGATGATGGGCGTGAGTTTTTTAAAAACAAGGTTCGCTATGGTTTTGTGGGTTTTTCATATGTGGAACCCTCGGGTGACGAGTTTCCGAAGCGCAGATTTTTAGTCGGTAAAACGGCTAAGCACAAAATCACCAAAGTTGGCGATAAAATACCTGGCGATATTGTACCTCATGATGCAGATGATTGGGTTCCGATAATTACAATAGTCGATGTGGTTGGTCAATATATTTTTGTACAGCATGATTGGCGATTTGGTACTGAGGATCAGATAATGAATGCCATTCATGCTGGGTTAAAGTCTGCGGTCTTAGATCAATATAATTATTCTATTTTTATCGAGCCTAAAACTATGAAGGGCGAATTCTGGAATGTTATAAATACTCATAAAAAAGTCTACAAGGTTGAATTGGATCTTATATCTCCCAATATTTTGGAGACTAACGTAAAAGCCCGGGACGCTCTTAAGGCTATGAAGGAGCTTTTTGATCAGGATGAAGTGAAGGTTATACTGAGTAATGAATATGGTGATCTTAAGGTTCCAGCAGCTCCTGTTGGAGGTTATATAGATTACATTGAAGAGGGCGAGGGTAAATGGAGTGTCACGACTGAAGGGGATAGAGGTGGCAAGAAGGTCTATAAGAGTATGTCGGCTGTAGTTAAGATTGATCTTGAAGTGCCGGCGGACGAAGTAGTTATGCAAGAACAGCAATTGGAGCTTGAAACTGGCAAGCCCGCGCCAGGACGTTTTGATAGCGATGCTAAATTGGTCGCTGAGACATACTCTAAAATAATTAGTCTTTTGAGGCGATAGTGTGCTTCGTGTATTTTTTGTGTTTTTTGCATCGTTTGGTCTCTCATATTTTTCGTTGTGGGGTAGTGAGGGGCGGGCTAGCGCTGTATTTAATAATGTCAATACCGCTCTGTTTGCCTTAGCTGCTCTGTTTGGGGCTATGTCTCTGGCGTTCTTTAACTATGTTGAAGGTGTTATGAAAGACGTTCCTAAGAAGTTAAGATTGCGAAGTTCGCAGGCTTATGTGAAGGTTGTGCGTGCGCTAACTGATTTAAAGCAAGAGGTTATTTCTAATATTTTTCTGGTTGTTATTTTACTTCTGGTTGCGTCTGTTGCAGGTGCTGTCGGTGACATGGCTTTTCTTCAATGCGTGAAGTGTTCTGGTTTTCTTGTATGGGCTTTGCTTTCTATTCGTGGTGCGTGCCTGTTGAGTATAGTAGTTGCGACACTAGTGCAGCTTGCTGGATTTGTTACAGCGAACAAGTTGCGAGCGGAAATAGCTATGTGTGATGAGTAGGTTTAATGTGTAATTTTGGGATTGATGCAGCGAGCCGAAATGTCCCAGGCCACTGCCGATGCCTGAGGCCAGGAACTGCTTTCAAATAACGAAGGAGTATGTCATGAGTGGAAAGTTTAAGAAAGTAATCCTATTGAGTCTGTTCTGGGCTTTAACTTCGGTCTCAAACGCTGCAAACTTGGTGGTGGGTAGATGGCTAGACGATTTAGGTTCTCCAGATTTTCTTGATGCTCAGCTCTCCATTGTCCGGGATGGAAGTAAATATTATCTGGAAAGACACAATGGTGATGGCAGTTCAGGGCGATTTCGTCTTGAAAAGCAGGTAGATAAAGACAGATATATCAAGACGGGAGACAAATTCGGCGCGGTGTATGAAATAACTCCGGATGGACTAGATATTTACGATATGCAGGGTTTCATTCGGCAAGCGAAGAAGCAGTGATATTACGATATATTGGCTATCTGAAAAAAGAGACTTATTATTCAGGATGCTAGTGTTCTGTCTGCGAAAATCGCTTTTCGCAATGCATGTTGAGACGGTTCGCCGCGTTCTGGAACAGGCCAACCGACCCTGCATCGGAGAGTCGCACTGGAGCTCTTGGTGAATGATAAAGGCAGGGGTTGTTTTCTCGACCGCCGTCTATAAACTACAGGCTACCAACGATTTAAAGCCTCACCTGACGCGAAAGTTTAAGTTATCCAGCGATCCGCAGTTCGAGGAGAAGTTCTGGGATTTGATCGGGCCATCTGACGCCGCCGGACAAGACTTGGGTGTTGTGCTGCGATGAGAAAAGCCAGGTTCAGTCGCTGAAGCAAACCCAGCCGGGGTTGCCTTTAGGCATCGGGATGAAAACTTGGCTGGCAGAAGTATTTGCCTTTCATATCCATTTTATTCCAACCTCAAGCTGCTGAATGGACATGTTTGGGCGATCCTTTCGAGGCGTCATCGTCTACCTGCGCGAAGGCAGCTTTGCTTCCGCCAGAGAGGTAGAAAGCTCCATCACAACATTCATAGCGTACGCAATGCTCAGCCGACCCGATAATTTTGGAACGTAATGGGAGAAGAAATGTTGAACGAAATCCAACGTACGCGTGAGGCGTTTGAAGTCGCGGAAGAAAAATAAGTTATTTCTGAAGCAGCAATCTAGAGCTATACTAAGAAAAAAGAATTTGGATAAGAGCGTGGGGTGGTTTTTATCATTCGACCGGATTACACTGCTAGAGTCTATTTTTGAAAAATAACTACAATGCTAGCTGACACCCTATAATAAAGGCATTAGCTTCAGGAGCCGAAACCTACGTCACATCAATCACAATCTAATATTCATACATCAGCAGTATAAGATGGGTTTAAAACTAGCCAAGGAAGAGCAATGTCCAAGATAAAAATAACCGTTGCAACGATTGGTCACATGCCAGCAGAGTTTGACAAGAAAAAACTAAAGGAGTGGAGGTCCGAAATATTTGAAATATGTGACGAAATAGAAAACTACTCATTAAACTGTGAGTCTGACGGTAGAGGTTGGGAGTTCACAGATAAGGCGTTAGAAGAAGTTCTGCCTGAAAGATTTAAAGGCGACTTCTTAGTATCTATAGTTAATGTGCCAATTGAAGAGAACTGGTACTCTCGGCGCTTGACATCCAACAGGGTAGTGCTCTCATTCTACGAAATGAAAGACATACTTAATGCATCAAATATTCCACTAGTTAACATTGTTTATCGTTTGTTTTACTCTTATACATTAGTATACAAAAGGAATGGAGATCGCATACCCGAAAACATAGAGCATACCAATTTTACACACGATGAGACACGAGGCTGTATATTTGACATGAATGGCATAAAAACAGATGCCGTCTACTCATGCCACAAACCAATTCTATGCTCCAGTTGCGTGGAGAGAATTCGCCGAGATAAAGTATCAAGCGAAACCATAGAAAAATGCCAGCATGAAATAAAAAAGATACAAAAAGATCTTTTTTACAAGTTGGCAGACTTTATTAAGGTGCACCCTGTCTGGTCCCTTGCAATCTCCGGATTAACAGCAATATGTCTTGGTGCTGCGGGGTCTGTTTTAGGCTCTTACATATATGACACTATAAAATAGAATCTAGTGTACTATTAGCGAAATGGATTTTCGCGGTTTTCGGCTACACTTCAGATGTCATTCTAGCCTTGTATAGTTTATCGTGAGTGCTTTGGACATCACGCTTAGCCCCGAAAGCGATCGAACTAAAACGGGACGTTCGCTCCGCAACCACCACTCAGCGAGAGGGTCGGCGAGCACGGATAATCCTGCTGGCTGCCGAAGGCGAAACCCGAGACAACATTGCACGGTTGACGGGCTTTTTCTGCCCAACGATCACGCTTTGGTGCCGGCGTTTCCAGGCTCGTCGACTGGACGTACTGGTCGACGAACCTGAGCGTGGACGCAAGTCATCTTTGCCTGTAGAGGCGGTTCGTCGCGTTCTGGAACAGATCAGCCGAGCCAGCATCGTAGAGCCGCGCTGGAACTGTCGGAGCATGGCGAGGGTAGCGGGTATTTCCTCGACTACCGTCCAAAACTATAGGTTGCCAATGATTTAAAACCTTACCTGACGAGCACCTTCAAGTCATTCAGCGATCCGTGGTTCGAGGAGGAATTCTGGGATTTGATCGAGTTCCATTTGACTCCGCCGGACAAGGCTCTGATGTCGTGCTGCGATGAGAAAAGCCAGGTTCAGTCGCTGAGCGAACACAGCCGAGCTTGCCTCTGACCATCAGTTATAACCAGACTAAATCTCATGACTACACTCGCTATGGCCCGCTCATGTTATTCGCCGTTGGATTACCTCTAAGCGAAATTGATCAGCAGCATTGAGCGTAAGCACTGGCATCAAGACTTTCTCAAGAAGATTAATAAAGAAACGTCTAGGCACCTCCAGTTCCATCTGATCGTCGATACTAAACGACCTACAAGCACGCTGCGGTAAAAGCTTGGCTGGCGAAGCATCCACGATTTCATATCCATTTCACGCCAGCCTCAAGCTCCTGAATAGACATAATTGAGCGCTTCTTTCGAGGCATCACCGTCTACCTGCGCTACTGCAGCATTGCCTCCGCCCGAGAATCAGAAAGCTCCATCGCAACATTCATGGCGTTACGCAATGCTCAGCCTACCCGGTACGTTTGGAACGTAAAGTGAGAAGAGATCTTGAGCAAAATTTACCGTGCGCTTGAGGTCTTTGATACCACGCAAGAAAAGTGAGCTATTTCGAAAACGGCACGCTAGATAGGGGCTGTACACCTCTTTATTCTGGCAGCCTAACGTATCGGCGTATCGGTTAAAACGTTGCCAGAGAACGCCAGGGCGCAACGCCCTGGCAGGCAGCAGATGTCACTTTTTCTTTTTAGCCGGCTTTTCAGCCTTTTCAACCTTGTCTGATTTCTTGGCCTTTTCTGGCTTGCTGTCAGCTTTTTTGGCCGCTTTCTTTGGCTCGGCGTCTTTTTTCTTGTCTTTCTTTTCGGAAGACTTGGAAAGCGTCGAGGCCGCTTCAGATTTCTTGGCAGGTGATGCCTTCTTGTCTTTCAAGTCCTTGCTGGCTTTCGAGGCTTCGCCTTTACTTTTCTTGTCGTCTTTAGCCATGTTGATCACCCTTTGGTGTATGCCGGTATTGGCACGTCGTCCATGGAAGTATCCATGGGCTAATCATTAGGCGAGCGCGCTGAGAAACGGTTCAAACTGTTTTGACCCTGTCGAACGCTGAAGGACGACATTCAGATGCTCGGCCACTCGCCAGCTTATCGACGGCTATAGGGCTGCCATTTTCGCTTGGCTCCGGTATTTTCAACCACGCGAATACTCAGGAATCGATCGCGGAAAGTCGCCGAGCAATCGGGTAACCAGGGAAAGCCATTGAACACTGCCAGATTTGTTTTCAAATCCCTTATCAAGCGCTGTATGAAAACCGTCTTCTCACGGGATGACAACCGTAAACGCGAGCTCGAACCTCAGTGGACATCCCAAGGGCCGGGTTCAATCCTCATGGAGCGGCATCACCACATCGACGCCAGCGAGCAGGATAAGGACGGCTTCTACGACTATTACTACGAGTACGATATGTACTACTTCACGGAAGGCACCTTGTCCCTCGTCGCGCGCTGTTACACGGATGATGCGGATAGGGCGGACTTTATGGGCATCGAGTTTGATGGACATGACCGCGCGCTTGAGCCTGACGATCGGTCTCTCGCGTTGGTAAGCGTAGCCCTGGCCCAGTTGAAGGCTGATGGGAAAACGAAATTCTTTACGTTCACCGGAAAAGGTTACGAGCCCATATTTGCGGACAATGAGCATGAAGGCGGCACCATGCGCGGAGCGCGCATCGAAGCTTCAGCAAGCACTCGACGCGATGCTGAGGACGGATGTTGAGCACCCTTGACGCCTGAGTGCGCTTTGTCCATTCAAGGCACCACCGGCAACAAAAACCGCCCGATCACCGGCAGGTGATCAGATATCAGCAACGTATCATCCCGCCGCACCCTCGCACTGACCCGCTTCAGGCTCGGGCTGTAGAACAGATAATCCACCGTCCGGTCCGGCCCGTTGATGCGGCTGTCGTTGGGGAAGTGCGTCAGCCATTTGCTGCGGTCGATGCCGCTGGATTCGGCGTTGTCGGGGATCATCGGGTATTTGTCCCACAGCTCGTGCAGTTCGCTGTCGGCGGCGTAGCCAAGGCGCTGCTGTTCGGGGAGGCGCTGGTATTGGCCCAGCGGCAGCAGGTTGAAGTCGCCGCCGATCAGCCAGGGCGTGCCGCCGCTTTCCAGCTTGTCCAGCTGCGTCTCAGTGGCCGCGACCTGTTTTTGTGCGGTGTCGCCGGCGTGTCTGGCGGTGGTCAGGCTGGTATTGATGACGGCCAGTTTGCCGCCGTCACGCAAGGGCAGGTAGCTGACCAGCAAGGCATCCTTTGGCTGGAACTGACGGCTGATGATGTTGGCGTCGGGCACCGGCAGTTGTATACGTTCGCCGCTGTCGATGTGGAAGCGGCTGAGGGTCGCCAGTTTTCTGCCGACGCTGCCCCAGATATGCGGGTTGGGTACGAACTCTGACTTCCAGTAGAAGGCCTGCGTGCTGCACGGGTAGAGGTCCGCGACACGTTCCTTGATCAGCGCCAGCTGATCCTGATAGTCGGAGTTCTTGGCGCCATCGTCGACGCCCTGCAGCAGCACGATGTCGGGCTGTTCGTCACGGATGACCCGCGCCACTTCATCCAGATTGTAGGCAAGGTCTTCATGGGTCGGGCGTTCATCCGGGCCGCTGCCATCGGCCATGTCATACCAGAATACATAACGTTTACCCGCCAGGTACTGGATGTTCCAGGTCATGACTTTCAGCGCTTGCCCCGGCACCAGTTTCGGTGCCTCGACCGCAGGGTTGCAGCTGGCCGTGAGTAATTCACGGGCTGGAGGACGCCAGGTCAGTTGGAAAACCAGTAACAGCAATACGGCGACCAGCAGCAAGCCGTACAGGGTCAGACGTAGCAGTAAACGGGGCATCGGCTCGACTTGGGGCGCCTGGCGCTCAGTGAGGGATTCGGCATTGAGCATACCGAATCGACGCGCCTGACGTCAGCCTTTGCTTCAGGCGCGGTGCGCGGGCTCGCTGATCAGCATGAACAGGCGGAACGTCACGATGGTGGTGAACAACTGCAGGAAGCTGCCGATGCTGTCGGTGATTACGGAAACCGCTGCGCTTTGCGGTTCCGGAAACAGGTACAGGCTGGCGCCCTCGAGCAGCCACAGGGGAATATAGACGCTCAGGACACACACCAGAATGCGCGTGAAGTGTCCGGTGGTCATCTGCATGCTTTCGCGCATGGCCATGAACGGCGTGAGTTTGCGCAGAACCAGCAGGTACTCGCTGAACGCCAGTTTGATCATCACCCAGATGCCGGGTACGACGAACAGTGAAAGGCCGAACATGATCAGCAGGGTGCTCATGGCCGAGAGCACGGCGAAGGTCGGCCACAGGCGCACGGCCATGGCCAGTACATCGCGGGTGTGTACGTCCTCGCCACGGCTGCGTGCGTCGAGAAACAGGATCAGCGCGGCCGTATAGACAGGGTAGAAAAACAGCCCGATCACCAATGCATAGGCAGGTGACGTGTCGGCGGACATGGCGCTGCCCAGCGCTTGTTTGGCCAGCACTTCAAGGATCACGACAGGCAGGCACAGCAGCGCGATACTGCCGAGATTGCGCCGAAAGAAATAAAGCGAATCCTGGATGATGTTCAACGGGTTCATGGAGATAGATCGCAGGCTAAAAGCAGGTGCACACTTTAGCCCATGGCCCCTGTCGAACCAAGCGCAGTGGTTTTCGGCGCACGCCTTGTTATCTTTTTCTTCATGTCATTGAAGCGCATCGATGAGGCCCCATTTTCTGCACATGGTCCTGCCATTGCGGCAGGGAAGAATTCCAGTGGCAACTCAGTGAGGTGGTCATGAACAGCGAAGAGCAAACCCTGATTGACGGTCTTTTCTCGAAACTGAAAGACGCTGAAACGGCATCCGCCCCGCGAGATGCTGCGGCCGAGGCGCGTATCAAGGAGCATCTGACCCGCCAGCCCGCTGCGCCGTATTACATGACGCAGGCGATTCTGGTGCAGGAAGCGGCGGTCAATCAGCTCAATCAGCAGGTAAAACAGCGCGACGAGCAGATTCAGCAGTTGCAGGCCGAGCTCCAGCAGGCCAAGGGGCAAGCCTCATCCGCGCCAGCGAGTGGCGGGTTTTTGTCGAGTATCTTTGGCAGCAGCGCCCCGCGTGCATCGCAGCCGCAACCGAGTCAGCCTTCCAGTGGCGGCTGGCGTGATGGTGGTGGTTTCAATCCTGCACCTGCGCCCGCAGCGCCGCAGGGTGGTTATGCCGCGCCGGCTCCGGCTGCCGGCAGTGGCTTTCTTGGCGGTGCGCTGAAGACTGCGGCCGGTGTAGCGGGCGGTGTGTTGCTGGCAGAAGGTATCAGCAGCATGTTCAGCCACCACAGCCAGCCGCAGGAGATCGTCGAAGTCATTCACGACGCGCCACAGGCTCAGGACACCGGCTTGTCCAATGACCAGAGCGGTTGGGGACAGCCGGATCAGCAGTACACGGCTGACGACAGTTTCGACGATGGTGGCGACAGTTTCTCGGACGATGATTCGTTCGTTTGAGGATGTGACGGTCGTTCTTCATGCTCCCACGCTGGAGCGTGAGGAGCGATAGGTGCCCGCAAGGTCGCTGATCGTGCCTGGACTCTGCGCTCATCGTTATACGCAAGTCTGCTCTTGATTCTGGCCGCAAGCCGTGGGAGCGAGCCGGGCTACGCTTCGCTTGCTCGCGAAGGGGGCTTTATAACCGTCGAAAATACATCGTCTGAAACACCGTCTCGCGAACAAGTTCGCTCCTACGCCCTGCGGGCAGAAGCTCGAAAGTCACGTTTTCCGGGCTCTTAAAGATTTGTGTATAACAATGAGCGCTGGAGCGTGGGAACGATAATCGTTGTGTCGACCTCAATTCCTTCCTCAAACTGGCATACTGGGCGCCGATTCACGTTCCGGATCGCTGTAACCCGTGGGCATGTTGCCCGCCATGAGGAATTGCGGTGAAGAAGATCGCGGTGTTCGCCGACGTGCAGAACCTGTATTACACCGTGCGCCAGGCGCATGGCTGTCATTTCAATTACGCCGCCCTGTGGGCGGATATCAGCAAGCGCGGCGAGATCGTTCACGCGTTTGCGTACGCCATCGATCGTGGCGACAGCAAACAACAGCAGTTCCAGCAGATCCTGCGCAATCTGGGGTTCACGGTCAGGCTCAAGCCGTACATCCAGCGTAGCGACGGTTCGGCCAAAGGGGACTGGGATGTCGGCATCACCATCGATATCATGGATTTCGCGCCGCAAGTGGACGAAATCGTGCTGGCGTCGGGTGATGGCGATTTTGACATGTTGCTCGAACGCGTGATCAGCAAGCATGGGGTCGAGGCGGTCGCCTACGGCGTACCGGGGCTGACCGCGAACTCGTTGATCCGCGCCGCCAGCCGTTACGTGCCGATCGAAGGCGCGTTGTTGTTGAAATGAATTTACAGGGCCAGGCCAGTGTTGGAACGTATTGCAGTCATCGACTTTGAAACCACCGGTATCTCCCCGGGCCATAGCTGCCGGGCGACCGAGATTGCGGTGGTGATCATGGAGCAGGGGCGTATCGTCGAGCGCTTTCAGAGCCTGATGAATGCGGGCGTGCGTATTCCTGCGTTCATCGAAGGGTTGACCGGCATCAGCAACAACATGATTCGTACCGCCCCCAGCGCCGAGCGGGTGATGGGCGATGTGGCGGATTTCGTCGGTTCCACACCGCTGGTGGCGCACAACGCCTCGTTCGACCAGAAGTTCTGGGATTACGAGTTGTCGCGTATCGAGCGCACGCGCGAACAGAGCTTTGCCTGTTCGCTGCTGCTGGCCCGACGGCTGATGCCCGGCGCACCGAACCACAAGCTCGGCACGTTGACCCGCTATGCGCGCCTGCCCGACACCGGCAAGGCTCACCGGGCGATGGCGGATGCGGAAATGGCGGCCAACCTGACGGCGTACCTGACCAACGAATTGCGCCAGACCCACGGCATCTCTGCCATTTCTCACAAGATGCTGTGTTCCCTGCAGAAAGTCCCCGCCGCCAAGATCAGCGAAACGCTGAAGCGCCAGCGCGGCGTCTGAACTGTCAGTGCTCCTGTTTGCCGTTGTTGATCAAGTAATCGGCCGGCAGGCTGCGCTCCACTGCCGTCGACAGCACGATTGACGTCTTGCTGAAGCCAAACTTGGCGATGCGGTTGATCAGGTCTTCCAGGTGCGGCATCGAATCGACCGCCGCGCGCATGATCACACACGGGTCGCCCGTCACCCGATAACACTGGATCAGTTCGGGGACTTTCCACAGGTCCTTATAGGCCTGCTGATTGCCATGGCTGCCCATGCGCAATTCGATGATGCATTGAATCGGCAGTCCGACTTTCGACAGATCGACCTTGGCCTCGTAACCGGTAATCACGCCACTGGCTTCCAGCTTGGCGACCCTTTCCGCGACCGCGGGCGCGGACAGGTTGACCCGTTTCGCCAGCTGCGCAAAAGACGCCCGGCCATTTTTCAGCAGCTCATCGAGCAGAATCCGATCGTATTTATCCAGGGTCATGGCGTGCCTCGTACCGAGCGATGGGCGTTTTTAAAATAAAAGGAAAGCAGGCCTGACAAGCATTGAATCGTAAGTTTCAGCGCGTTTTAAACAGGTTTGTCTGCTTAATATCCGACTTCGGCCTTCATACAATAGGTCAACCATAACAATGATCCAAGAGCCTAGCCATGCCTCAATCCGTTCGCGTTTCGCCCTTGCTCATCGGCGCCTTTCTGGCCTTGTACCTGATCTGGGGTTCTACCTATCTGGTGATCCGCATCGGCGTGGAATCATGGCCACCGTTGATGATGGCCGGTGTGCGCTTTCTGATTGCTGGCTGCCTGATGTACGGCTTTTTAAGGTTTCGCGGCGTGCCGGCGCCGACCTGGGCTGAGTGGAAAGCCGCGTTCGTGATTGGCTTCCTGCTGCTGGCCTGCGGTAACGGCGGTGTGACCCTGGCCGAACACGCAGGCGTTGCGTCAGGTGTGGCAGCGCTGGCGGTGGCGACCATGCCGCTGTTTACCCTGCTGTTCGGGCTGTTCTGGGGCAATCGCACCACTAACCTTGAATGGGCAGGCATCGTGCTGGGCCTGATCGGCATCGGCCTGTTGAACCTCGGCTCCAATTTGCAGGCCAGCCCTTATGGCGCCGCCGTGGTGATCTTTGCCGCCGCCGCCTGGGCGTTTGGTTCGGTGCTGAGCAAGCACCTGCCGTTGCCGAAGGGGCCGATGGCCAGTGCGGCGGAAATGATCACGGCGGGAGCGACGCTGCTGATCGGCAGTGCCTTGAGTGGCGAGCGTCTAACGCATATGCCGACGGCGGCGGGCTGGGGCGCGCTGCTGTATCTGGTGGTGTTCGGCTCTATCGTCGCGTTCAGCGCTTATATGTACCTGCTCAAGAACGTGCGCCCGGCAGCGGCGACCAGCTACGCCTACGTCAATCCGGCCGTGGCAGTGATGCTTGGCGTGGTGTTCGCTGGCGAAACGATTGGTGTCGAAGAGTGCATGGCCATGGTGGTGATCATCAGTGCCGTGGTGCTGATTGGCCTGCCGCAATGGCGCCGGTCGCCGCCGCGAGAGGCCGTATCGACACGCACAAGCTAACCGAGGCGCGCCGGACAGGTTAAACTGCGCGCCTTGCGTTGAATCTTTCCTACGGTATTTCCATGACATTCGCCTCCCTCGGCCTGATCGAACCCTTGCTGCGCGCCCTTGAAGCGCTCGGTTACCAGACTCCGACGCCTGTACAGACTCAGGCAATTCCTCCGGTACTGGCGGGCCGCGATCTGATGGCTGCTGCGCAGACCGGCACCGGCAAGACCGCAGGTTTTGCCCTGCCGCTGCTGCAACGGCTGACCATGGAAGGCCCGAAAGTCGCGCCCAATTCGATTCGCGCGCTGGTGCTGGCGCCGACCCGCGAGCTGGCCGATCAGGTTCATGAAAGCATTCGTCAGTACGCCGAGCATCTGCCGCTGACCACCTACGCGGCTTACGGCGGCGTGAGCATCAACCCGCAGATGATGAAGCTGCGCAGGGGCGTGGACGTGCTGGTCGCGACCCCAGGCCGCTTGCTCGATCTGCACCGCCAGAACGCGGTCAAGTTCTCCCAGTTGCAGACGCTGATCCTCGATGAAGCTGACCGTATGCTCGACCTGGGCTTTGCCGAGGAATTGCGCGGTATCTATGCGGTGTTGCCCAAGCAGCGCCAGACCCTGCTGTTCTCCGCGACTTTCTCCGACGAGATTCGTCTGCTAGCCGCGCAGATGCTCAATGACCCGCTGACCATCGAAGTCAGCCCGCGCAACGTCGCGGCGTCGTCGGTCAAGCAATGGGTCGTGACCGTCGACAAGAAACGCAAGGCGGATCTGTTCATCCATCTGATGAAGAAGCATCGCTGGGGGCAGGTGCTGGTGTTCGCCAAGACCCGGGTTGGCGTCGATCAACTGGTGGATCGCTTGCAGGGTTTGGGCATGAACGCCGACGGCATTCACGGCGACAAGCCGCAGGCCACCCGCCAGCGTGCGCTGGACCGCTTCAAGAGCAACGAAGTGAAGATTCTGGTGGCCACCGACGTGGCGGCGCGCGGTCTGGACATCGATGACCTGCCGACCGTGGTCAACCTGGACCTGCCGATCGTGGCCGAGGATTACATCCACCGTATTGGCCGCACCGGCCGTGCGGGGCTGACGGGGGAGGCGATTTCGCTGGTGTGTGCCGATGAGGTTGAGTTGCTGTCAGCCATCGAAGTGCTGACCCGCCAGACCCTGGAGCGCAAGGAAGAGCAGGATTTCGAGCCGGAGCATCGCGTGCCGAGCACGGATGCCAGCGGCCAGATCCTGAAAAAGCCCAAGAAACCGAAGAAACCCAAGGTGTCGGGCAGCAAGCGCAACCTGGGCAAATGGGTCGACAGCGGCGAGTCCGAGCCTGCGCCGGTGGTCAAACCGGTGCGTAAAGTACCGGTCTTCAACACGGGTCCGCGCAAGAAGAAGCCTTGAAGCGCAGTGCGCATTCAAAGCGGACGGAGCGCTCATTACTATACACAAGTTCGTTTTTGATTCTGGCCGGAGGCCGTAGGAGCGAACTTGTTCGCGAAGGGGCCTGCATAATCGCCGAAAATGCATCGATTGAAACACCCTCTTCGCGAACAAGCGAAGCGTCGCCCGGTTCGCTCCTACGCCCTGCGGGCAGAATCAAAAGCGGACTTTTACATAACGATAAGCGCGGAGCGTGGCGACGATCATGATCAGCGCGATTGCAGCCACTCGACCATCCCCAACCCTGCAGCGCGGCCGCTGGCGAAGCAGGCGGTCAGCAGGTAGCCGCCGGTCGGCGCTTCCCAGTCGATCATTTCACCGGCGCAGAATACGCCGGGCAGTTGCCTGAGCATCAGACGCTCGTCCATGGCCTCGAAGGTAACGCCCCCTGCGGTGCTGATGGCCTCATCAATGGGGCGCGGTTTGATCAGGGGCAGTGGCAGCGCCTTGATGGCCTCGCTCAACAGCTGCGGATCGGCAAACGCTTCACGAGGCGCAAGCTCGCGCAACAGCGCTGCCTTGGCGCCGTCCAGCCCCAACTGGCTGTGCAGATGCTTGGACATCGAGCGCGAGCCGCGGGGTTTGCTCAGGGCTTTTTGAATGTCTGTCAGCGCTTTGCCGGGCAGCAGATCGATATCCACAACCGCTGAACCGTGAAGGTTGATCTGTTCACGAATCTGCGCCGACAGCGCATACACCAGGCTGCCTTCCACGCCCGTCGCGGTCAGCACACATTCGCCCAAGCGCAGGGCATGACCATGCAGGCCCATCGCGATATTTTTCAGCGGCGCACCGGCAAACTTGTCACGCAGCAGGTCGCTCCAGGTGCTCACCTCGAAACCACAGTTGGCGGCCTGCAAAGGCGCAACCTCGACCTGTCTTGCCTGTAGCCATGGCAGCCAGGCCCCGTCAGACCCCAGCCGCGCCCAACTGGCGCCGCCCAGCGCCAGCAACGTGGCTGCCGGCTTGATCGCCAGTTCACCGTCAGCATGAGTAATGCGCAGGCTGCCATCAGCGTTCCAGCCCGACCAGCGATGCCGCGTATGAATCGTGACACCGGCATCGCGCAGCCGCTTGAGCCAGGCGCGTAGCAGGGGGGCGGCTTTCATGTCTGTGGGAAACACGCGCCCCGAGCTGCCGACAAAGGTCTCGATGCCTAGTGCATGAATCCACTGGCACAGCGCATCAGCGTCAAAGCCGCGCAACAGCGGTGCGATCATCGGCGAACGTTCGGCATAGCGCGCCAGAAAAGCCGGGTAGGGCTCTGAGTGGGTGATATTCATACCGCCCACCCCGGCGAGCAGAAACTTGCGCCCGACCGACGGCATGGCGTCGTACAGGTCGACCCTCAGTCCGGCCTGGCTCAACACTTCTGCTGCCATCAACCCCGCAGGGCCGCCTCCGATGATGGCGACGGTTCGGGAAGCGGAGGAGGCGAGGTCGGTCATGGTCAGCGAAGATCGATGGCAGAGGGGTGGGGCATTCTACCCGAGCGTTCTTTCAAGGTGTGGCGCACGTCATGCGCTGCGACTGAGGCGAAGTACCGCGCAGGGTCACAGGCCCATGTCGTTCCAGACCCGTTGCGCACTGTGATGGAGGATCCCGTGGCGCCTTGCGAGTGCCTGGCGGTCCTTGCTGTAGCCACCGCCGATCACGCCCATGACCGGAATGTCGCGACTCAGGCAGTGACGCAGCACCGCTTCGTCGCGATTGGCCAGCCCCTGGTCGGTGAGCTGCAGATAGCCCAGCGCATCATCCTTGTGGACATCCACGCCTGCGTCGTACAGCACCAGGTCCGGCTTGTAGAACGGCAGCAGGTAGTTCAGCAGGTCGTCGACCACGTTCAGGTAGTCGGCGTCGCCCATGCCCATTGGCAGCGGGATGTCCCAGTCGCTCTGCGCCTTGCGTGCCGGGAAGTTCTTTTCGCAGTGCAGCGAGACGGTAATGGCATCCTCGGTATCGGCCAGAATGCGCGCCGTGCCGTCACCCTGATGCACATCGCAGTCAAAGATCAGGACCTTGTCCACGCGGCCGCTTTGCAGCAGGTACTGACTGATCACCGCCAGGTCATTGAAAATGCAGAAACCCGCCGGGTAGTCATAATGCGCATGGTGGGTGCCGCCCGCCAGATGGCAGGCCAGGCCATGCTTGAGAGCCTGTTCGGCCGTCAGCAGCGAGCCGCCTACCGCACGGATGGTTCGGCGTGCCAGAGCCTCGCTCCACGGCAGTCCGAGACGCCGCTGGTCTTCGCGCGACAGATCACCGCTAAGGTAGCGGCTGATGTAGGAAGGGTCATGAGCCAGCGCCAGAATGTCCGCCGGGCACAACTCGGGACGCATTAATTGAACGTCACTGGTCAGGCCGCTGTCGATCAAGTAATCGCGCAACAAACGAAACTTGTCCATCGGGAAGCGATGATCCGCCGGGAATTCCGGGCTGTAGTCTTCGTGGTAGATAAGCGGTAGGGACATTTTGCGTCCGTTGAAGGGCCGAAGCCCGATAGTGCCAGTAAAGTATCCGCACGCCCAGTTGTGTGGCGCAGCGGACGGCTGCACTGAAGCCCATTAATGTCTCGTGACACGGGAGAATCGATGGAACCGATACTCAAGCTTGATAGCGCCCGACTGCGGATGCGGCAGTGGCGTGACGATGACTTGCCGGCGTTCGCCCGGATGAGTGCGGACCCTCGCGTCATGCGCTATTTTCCGAAGCCCCTGAGCCACCTTGAAAGTGCTGCCATGATCGGGCGGCTGCGGGGTCATTTTGCCGAACTGGGTTTCGGGCTCTGGGCGCTGGAGCGCAAGGACACCGGCGAGTTCATCGGTTTTACCGGGCTGCATGTGGTGGGTTTCAAGGCGCCTTTTACACCGGCCGTGGAGATCGGCTGGCGCCTGGCTTATGACCACTGGGGCCTGGGCTTTGCCAGCGAGGCGGCCTGGACCGCCTTGGGCTGTGGTTTCGAGCGCCTGGAGCTGAAGGAGATCGTGTCGTTCACGGCGGTCAATAATCAGCCGTCACAAAAGGTGATGCAGGCAATCGGTATGCAGCAGGATGAGTCCGGCAGTTTCGATCACCCGAACCTTGAGGACGGCCACCCGCTCAAGCCGCACGTGCTGTACCGGATCAGCCATGAGCAGTGGCTCAAGACGCTGAAGCCTTGATCAGGGTGCAGATTGAATTAAGCCAACCATCTTAAGTCTGTATCATTCCGTTCCAGTGGGATGGGCCCGAGGCCTGTCGGAAAATGCAGCGACTGCTGTTGCCGTACCAGTGCAAAGTCGATGTACGAGAGGAATGAGAATGAGCCAAGTGCTGGATGATCTGGTTGAGTTGCTGACGCTGGAAGCGATTGAAGAAAACCTGTTCCGCGGGCATAGCCAGGATCTGGGCTTTCGCCAATTGTTTGGTGGTCAGGTGCTGGGTCAGTCGCTGTCCGCCGCCAGTCAGACGGTCGAAGAGGACCGTCATGTTCACTCGCTGCACGGCTACTTCCTGCGTCCTGGCGATGCCGGTTTGCCGGTGGTCTATCAGGTGGACCGCGTACGTGACGGCGGCAGTTTCAGCACGCGCCACGTCACTGCCATTCAGAAGGGCAAGCCGATTTTTACCTGCAGCGCTTCGTTCCAGTACGACGAAGAGGGCTTCGAGCACCAGGCGACGATGCCGCAGATTGTCGGCCCGGAAGACCTGCCGTCCGAGCTGGAGTTGCTGACCCGCCGCGCGCACCTGATTCCTGAAGCGATGCACGACAAGTTTCTGCGCCCCAAGCCGATCCAGTTCCGCCCGGTGACCTCCGAGGATCCCTACGATCCCAAGCCCGGCGAGCCCGTGAAATACGTGTGGTTCCGCGCCGATGGCAGCCTCTCGGACGTGCAGGCGCTGCATCGTTACATGCTCGCCTATGCCTCTGACTTCAACTTGCTGACCACCTCATTGCTGCCACACGGCAAAACCGTCTGGCAGCGCGACATGCAGGTTGCCAGCCTTGACCATTCGCTGTGGTTCCACAACGACCTGCGCACCGATGACTGGCTGCTCTACGCGATGGACAGCCCCTGGGCAGGCAACTCGCGCGGCTTTTCGCGCGGCAGTATCTTCAACCGCGACGGGCAATTGGTCGCATCGGTCAGTCAGGAAGGGCTGATCCGCCATCGTAAGGATTGGGCATGACACTCGAAGGTATACGGCACTGGGTATTCGACATGGACGGTACCTTGACCGTCCCTATCCACGACTTCCCGGCCATCAAACGTGAATTGGGCATCCCCCAGGACGACGACATTCTTGGGCATCTTGCTGCGTTGCCCGCTGAGGAATCGGCGGCCAAGCACGCCTGGCTGCTGGAGCATGAACGCGAGCTGGCTCTGGCTTCGCAGCCTGCCGAGGGCGCGGTCGAACTGGTTCGCGAGTTGTCGGCGCGCGGCTATCAGCTGGGCATACTCACCCGTAACGCTCAGGAGCTGGCGTATATCACCTTGAAGGCTATCGGCCTGGAGGACTGCTTTGCCGTCGAGGATGTGCTGGGCCGCGACGAGGCGACGCCAAAACCGGACCCGGCAGGCTTACTGCAGCTGGCCACTCGCTGGAGTGTCGAGCCGGAGAAGATGGTCATGATCGGCGACTACATGCATGACCTGAACTGCGGCCGTGCGGCGGGCGCCAAGACCATTCTGGTCAACCTGAAAGACAATCCCTGGCCAGAGCTGACTGACTGGCATGCGCAGGATTGCACAGTGCTGCGCGGGATGCTGGGATGATCTGAGCTGTTTATCGTGCCAATGCGGAGCGCTCATCGTTATCCACAAGTCTGCTTTTGATTCTTGCCGAAGGCCGTAGGAGCGAACTTGTTCGCGAAGGGGGCTGTATAAGCGCCGAAAATGCATCGACTGAAACACCGTCTTTGCGAACGAACTAAGCGTCGCCCGGTTCGCTCCTACGCCCTTTGGGCAGAAGCCTGGAAGCCCTTTATTCCAGGCGGTCTAAACCTTGTATGTAGCGCTGAACGCGGAGCGTGGGGACGATAGTTATATCCAGATCACTCAAAACGGCTTGAACAGCACCGCCTGGCCTTGCGGTGAGGTGAAGATCCCGTCGCCGTTGTGGCCTACTTTCGGCACGATCACCAAACGCTGGTTCAACCCTTCCGGGTGACGCTTCTGCAGATAGTTGAAGTAGTTCTGCCCACGAATCAGGCGGTAGGCGCCTTGCGCTTCGGCGGCACAGGTCTTGTCCAGCGCCGGGTGGTTGCGGTCGGTGTCCAGCTCGCCCATCAGGTAAGTGATGTCGCGCTTCACGTAATTCTTTTCGATGTCAGCCGGCTTTTCCTTGCCCGAGTAGAACGGCATCTTGTTGAGGCCGTATTTCCAGTCGTTGAAGTTCGGGCAGCTTTGCGCGGTTACCGGTTCAGGCCGTTCCGCGTCGAAGTAAGCGTAGGACGACGGATTGGCGATCACGTAGCGCAGCTTCACCCCTTCACGTTGCAGCAGCGCGTCTTCCTTGCCGCCGATCATCGCGTAGCGCTGCACCACCTGCGCACCACCGGAGTGCCCGGCAATGACGATTTCCTTCAGGTTGGGAAACAGCTTGCTGTCGCTCAGGCGCTTGAGGATGTGGTCCAGCACCAGGAACGAGCTGACCGGCTTGGGATCGGTGGAGGTCGCGCCTTCCATCCAGCTGTTCTGGCGCCAGCGCAGGATCGAGTCAGGCAAGTGGTGCGCAACGATATCCCTTTCATCCAGAAATTGCGGGGCGATCAGCAAGGTCTTGCCGCGCTCTCGGGACTGGTTGGCCGCCCGTTCGATGCTGCGCAGGTAGGTTTGCGCGTTGCGCAGGCGACCGTGCAGGACGATCACCACGCGTTCGATCTTCGGCTTGGGATGTACCCACTCCTGGCTCAACCCGAGGGTCGCCTCGGCACCATTGATGGCGAGGCGATCCGGGCTGATGGAATTGACCGCTTGATCCTCGGCATGCGCCCCGAGGCTCACGAAGGCAGTGCTCAACAACAGGACCAGAAGCGGTTTAATCATGTGCTCAGAGACTCTTGGCGGCGAATGTATCGCATTGATTGATTTGACCTTGGGCAAAGCCTGCCTTGAACCAGCGTACACGCTGTGCAGACGTGCCGTGAGTGAAGGAGTCTGGGGCGACTCGACCACTGCTTTGCTGTTGCAAGCGATCATCGCCGATAGCGTTGGCCGCGTTCAATGCTTCTTCAATATCACCCGGCTCGAGCCAGTTCAAACGATTTTGTGCGTTGTAGGCCCAAACACCGGCAAAGCAGTCCGCTTGCAGCTCCTGGCGGACCAGTAAACCGTTGGCACCTTCCATTTTCTGCCCGGACTGGCGAGCCTTGTCGACCTTGGCGGAAATGCCCAGCAGGGTCTGCACATGGTGCCCGACTTCGTGGGCGATCACGTAAGCCTGAGCGAAGTCGCCAGCGGCGGAAAAGCGCTGGGCCATTTCACGGAAGAACTCCATGTCCAGGTAGACCTGCTGGTCAGCCGGGCAATAGAACGGACCGGTTGCCGAAGTGGCGCGACCGCAGGCGGAGTTGACCTGGCCGCTGAACAGCACCAGCGTAGGGTCCTTGTATTCGCGACCGTTCTGGGCGAATACGGCGCGCCAGGTGTCTTCGGTATCGCCAAGGATGCTGCGCACGAATTCGGCCTGCTGGTCGTTGGCCGGCGGCGCTTCACGCGTTTGCGCGCTGGGCGGGGCGCTCTGCTCGGTCACTTGACCGGTCAGTTGCCCGAGAATCTGCATCGGGTCCTGGCCTGTCAGCAGGCCGATGGCGACGATGATCACGATGCCGCCGATACCCAGCCCTTTGCCGCCGATGCGCATGCCACCGCCACCACCGCCACTGCTGCCGCCATCGCGCGCATCGACTACGTTGTCGCTGCGTCGGCCTTTTTTCCAGAGCATGTCGGATCCCTCTTCTTTTCGTGCAATGAGTGTCGCTGCTGATACGCGAATACGCCAGTCCGGCGTTCCGGCGTTCCGGCCAGCGTCGTGTGCAGAATGCGAGGGTATAGAGGTGTAACGGGACTGATTGGTTCGCGCAAGCTGTGCCGTGGCTGTGTTTTGCTGAAACCTGCCGCTGTCAGGCCTGTTTCACGGGCTGCGCGTTGAGCACGTCCGGCGGCGAGGCGTCGGCAAAACGGTCGACCTGGCGCAACGATTTGAAGCCCGTCATCCAGGCGCCGACCACGCCCAGCGTGCAGACACCCCCCATAATTGCGGCAGGGATTGCGCCGACCAGCGAGGCGCTGGTGCCTGCGCGGAACTCGCCCAGCTCGTTGGAGGAGCCAATGAACAGCATGTTCACCGCATTGACCCGGCCGCGCATGTTGTCCGGCGTCGAGAACTGCACCAGCGCCGAACGGATGAATACGCTGACCATGTCCGCCGCGCCCGCAATCAGCAGGGCCAGGCACGACAGCCAGAACAGGGTCGACAGTGCAAACACCAGATTCGCTACGCCGAACAGGCCGACGGCGAGAAACATGGTCATGCCGACGTTGCGCTGCAACGGGCGCATGCTCAGGTAAATGCCGACGCCCAGTTCACCCAGGCTCATCGACGCACGCAACATGCCCAGCCCTTGCGGCCCGAGGTGCAGCACTTCATGGGCGTAGATCGGCAGCAGCGCCACCACGCCGCCGAGCAGCACGGCGAACAGGTCCAGCGAAATGGTGCCAAGGATGATCGGCCGCGAGCGAATGAAGGCAATACCAGCGGTGAACCGGCCCCAGGCGCTGGAGCCCAGTTCCACCGGTTTACCGGCAAAGGGCGTTGCCACGGGGGCCAGAAACAGGATGCCGGCAATGAATGCTGCGACGCAGACCGAATACGTCAGCTCTGCGCCGCCCAGCCAGTACAGATAGCCACCGATCAGCGGGCCACCGACGGTCGAACAGCGCATGATCACGCTGTTGGTGGCGATGGCCGAGGCCAGTTGGTCGCGCGGGACAATCTGCGGCAACAGGCTTTGCAGCGCCGGACCGGTAAAGGCGCGGGCGCAGCCGTACAGCATCAGCGCGCCGTAGATCAGCCGCAGGTCTTGCAGCTTCAGCGCCGAGAACACCAGCAGAATGACGCCACAGATCGCCTGCACCCCCCAACTGAGCATCAGGATGATCTTGCGGTTGTAGCGGTCGATCAGATCCCCGGCAGGCATCAACAGCAGCAACATGGGAATGAACTGAGCAAGACCCACATAGGCCAGCGCCATTGGCTCGCGGGTCATGTCATAAACCTGCCAGGCAACGACCACCGCCTGAATCTGCATGGCAAACACGGCCATCAGACGCGAGAGGATAAAACTGACGAAACCGGGCTGGCTGGACAACTTGACCGGGGCAGAAGGCGCGGAAGACTCGGAGCTCAAGAAAAAGGATCCCATTGAAGCAGCTGATTCAGGTTTTTGGTTTATACCCCAGCGTATCGATAGGAAGCTAATAAATATTCTGACAGTTTCGCAGTTGACGGGCATGAAAGAACTCTCGTTCCTCACGCTCCAGTGGGAATGCATTTCACGACGCTCCGCGTCGCAAGAGGACGCAGAGCGTCCAGAAAGGCATGCGACGCAGAGCGCCGCACGATAGTCGGATTATCGTTCCTCACGCTCCAGCGTGTGAATGCAGTTCTCGACGCTCTGCGTCACAGATCTGCGCCGCGCCGCATGTTCAGGATAGGACGCGAAGCGTCCAGAGCGTCGGCAAGATAGTCAGTCAGAGGGGCCTCAGCGCCTAACCAGCAGCACACCCGATTCCATGTGGTGGGTGTACGGAAACTGATCGAACAGTGCGCAGCGCTCGACCCGGTGGGTGTCGTGCAGTTGGGCGATGTTGGCAGCCAGGGTTTCCGGGTTGCAGGATATGTACAGAATGCGCTCGAAGCGCCGGGTCAGTTCGCAGGTGTCCGGGTCCATGCCGGCGCGGGGCGGGTCGACGAACACGCTGCCGAAATCGTAGCTCTTCAAGTCCACACCGTGCAGACGGCGGAACGGGCGCACTTCGTTCAGGGCTTCGGTCAGTTCTTCGGCGGACAGGCGCACCAGCGTGACGTTGTCCACGCCGTTGTCATCCAGGTTGCTTAGCGCCGCATTGACCGAGGTCTTGCTGATTTCGGTCGCCAGCACCTTGCGCACGCGGGTGGCCAGCGGCAGGGTGAAGTTGCCATTGCCGCAATACAGCTCCAACAGGTCGTCCTGCCGCTCGCCCAGCGCATCGAAGGCCCAGTTGAGCATCTTGCCGTTCACCGTGCCGTTGGGCTGGGTGAAAGCGCCTTCCGGTTGCCGGTAGCTGAAGGTGCGGCCAGCCACGTCGAGCTTCTCGGTCACGTAATCATGGCCGATGACCAGCTTCTGACCCTTGGAACGGCCAATCAGGCTGACGTCCAGTTCGGCGGCCAGTTGCTCGGCTGCGGCCTGCCATTCGGCGTCCAGCGGGCGGTGATAGCACAGGGTAATCATCGCGTCGCCTGCCAGCGTGGTCAGGAAGTCCACCTGAAACAGCTTGTGGTTCAACGTCGGGCTGGCTTCCCAGCGCTCGCGCAGCACCGGCATCAGCGCGTTGATGCGCTCGCTGGCGATCGGCAGGCCTTCGAGCAGGATCGGTGTCCTGTTGTCGCCCGGCGCGAACATCGCGTAGTAGCGCTTCTGGTCTTCGCGCCACAGGCGGAACTCGGCGCGCAACCGATAGTGTTCGCGTGGCGAGTCGAACACCTGCGGCTCGGGTGCATCGAACGGCGCCAGCAACTCGCGCAGGCGGACGGTTTTTTCTTCGAGCTGACGGTCGTAGCTCGCAGGGTCGAAGGGAACACTCATGCGTTGAACCAGCCCAGCTTGATCACGAACAGGATCGACAGGATCACCAGCGCCGAATTCAGCTCGCGCCAGCGTCCCGACAGCAGCTTGATCGCTGTCCAGGAAATGAAGCCAAAGGCAATGCCGTTGGCGATGGAGTAGGTGAATGGCATGGCCAGAGCAGTGATGACTACTGGCGCTGCGACCGTGATGTCATCCCAGTCGATTTCCGCCATGCCGGACGCCATCAACACGGCGACGAACAGCAGCGCGGGTGCGGTCGCGAAGGCGGGCACGCTGCCGGCCAGTGGAGCGAAGAACAGCGCCAGCAGAAACAGCACGGCGACCACCACGGCAGTCAGACCTGTGCGGCCACCGGCGCTGACGCCCGCAGCCGACTCAATGTAGCTGGTGGTGGTCGAGGTGCCCAGCAGTGAGCCGGCCATCGCGGCAGTACTGTCGGCGATCAGCGCACGGCCCATCTTCGGCATGTGCCCGTCCTTGCCCATCAGCCCGGCGCGTTTGGCCACGCCGATCAGGGTGCCGGAGTTGTCGAAGATGTCGACGAACAGGAAGGCGAAGATGATGCTGACCAGACCGACGTCCAGCGCACCCATGATGTCCAGTTGCATGAAGGTCGGTGCCAGCGAAGGCGGCATCGACACCACACCGCCAAACGGCGAGAAGCCCAGGGCGATAGACACCAGGGTCACCGCGAGGATGCCGATCAGCACGGCGCCGCGAACCTTGAGGTAGTCCAGGGCCACGATCAGAAAGAAGCCCAGCGTCGCCAGTACCGGGGCTGGCTGCTTGAGATCGCCCATGCCGACCATGGTCGCCGGGTTGCTGACCACGATTCCGGCGTTATGCAGGGCGATCAGCGCCAGGAACAGGCCGATACCGGCCGCAATCGCCGAACGCAGGGGCAGGGGAATGCTGTTGATGATCCATTCACGGATGCGGAAGATCGACAGGATGAAGAACATCACCGCTGAAATGAACACCGCGCCCAGCGCTACCTGCCAGCTGTGGCCCATGTGCAGGACCACGGTGTAGGTAAAGAAGGCGTTCAGGCCCATGCCCGGTGCCAGGGCGATCGGGTAGTTGGCGATCAGGCCCATCACCGTCGAGCCGATGGCCGCTGCCAGGCAGGTGGCGACGAATACCGCGCCCTTGTCCATGCCGGTTTCGCCGAGGATGCTCGGGTTGACGAACAGGATGTAAGCCATCGCCAGGAAAGTCGTGACGCCCGCAAGAATCTCGGTTCGCACGTTGGTGTTGTGTGCCTTGAGTTGAAACAGCCTTTCCAGCATGTCTGGCTCTCCGTGACGCGGCGCGCGTCGTGAATGATCGACTCCAACAGCAATGCACAGACTGCAGGGCAGCCCGTTTGATTTTTGCGGGTCGGAAAAAGCCGCGCATCATACCAGCAGCTTGGCGGGATGGCTGCCTGTGGATGACGGCCTTTCGATGACAAGTACGCTCATCAAGAAAGCCTGAACGTTGCAAACCTCGCGAAGTCCCACCCCTTAAGACGCATAAAAAGTGCGCTAAGTGACCGCCTACCGTGAGGTTTCCATGAGTGCAACGACCCCGAACCCCCAGGACTTCGCCACCCACGCGATTTCCCTGACCCTGAACGGACAGCTCCGCCAACTGGATGTGCTGCCCTGGACCACCTTGCTTGACCTGCTGCGCGATCAGCTCGATCTGGTCGGCACCAAGAAAGGCTGCGACCACGGCCAGTGCGGTGCGTGTACCGTACTGCGCGACGGCACGCGCATCAATGCCTGCCTGACGCTGGCGATCATGTGTGACGGCGCCGAGCTGACCACCATTGAAGGCCTGGCCGATGGCGACCAGTTGCACCCCATGCAGCAGGCGTTCATCAAGAACGATGCGTTCCAGTGCGGCTACTGCACGCCCGGGCAAATCTGCTCGGCAGTCGGGCTTGCCAATGAGGGGCGCGCCAGCACGCGTGCCGAGATTCAGGAACTGATGAGCGGTAACCTGTGCCGCTGCGGTGCCTACAGCAATATCCTCGCCGCCGTCGAAGAGGCGCTGCCGCAGTTCCACAATGCAGCGCCGAAGCCGGAGGTGAATGCATGAATCCGTTTACCTACAGCAAGCCGACCGACATCACTGCGGCGGTCAACCTGAGCGGACCGGCCACGCGTTTCATTGCGGGCGGCACCAATCTGCTTGACCTGATGAAAGAAAACGTCGCCACGCCCGAGCACCTGATCGACATCACTGGCCTGCCTTTAAGGGATATCAGTGAGACCGCCTCGGGCGGTGTGATGATCGGTGCGTTGGTCAGCAACGCCGACCTGGCCTACCACCCGCTGATCGAGGCGCGTTACCCGCTGTTGAGCAAAGCGGTGCTGGCCGGTGCTTCGCCGCAGCTGCGCAACATGGCCAGTACCGGCGGCAACCTGCTGCAACGCACCCGCTGCTATTACTTCTATGACACCGGCGTGCCGTGCAATAAGCGCGAGCCGGGCAGTGGCTGCCCGGCGCGCACGGGCCTTAATCGCATTCACGCGATCCTTGGTGCCAGCGAGGACTGCGTCGCGACTCACCCGTCCGACATGTGCGTGGCACTCGCTGCGCTGGAGGCCGTGGTGCACGTTCAGGGACGTGCCGGTCGCCGCACTATCGAGTTCGCGGATTTCCATCGCCTGCCGGGTGATGCGCCGCAACGTGACAATCAGTTGGCTGACGATGAGTTGATTGTCGCCGTCGAGCTGCCTGCAAACGGCTTTGTCAGCCACAACGCTTATCTGAAGATCCGCGACCGTGCGTCCTACGCGTTTGCCCTGATATCGGTGGCTGCCGCCATCGATCTGGACGGCGACGTGATTCGCGACGTGCGTCTGGCATTGGGCGGTGTCGCGCACAAGCCGTGGCGCGACAAAGCGGTCGAGGCACTGTTGGTCGGCAAGCCGGTCACCCGCGAAAACTTCGCCGCTGCCGCAGACGCCATGCTTGAAGATGCCCAGCCTCTGGAGCACAACGGTTTCAAAGTCAGACTGGCCCGCCGCGCGATCATCCGTGCCTTGAGCGATGCCGCAACAGGAGGGAGCGCCCAATGAACCAGCCATTTTCGCCAATGGGCAAGCCTGTGGACCGCGTCGACGGCCGATTGAAAGTGACCGGTGGCGCACGTTACGCCGGCGAATACCCTGAAGAAGGGTTGCTGTATGGCAGCGTGGTCTCCAGCACCATCGCCAACGGTCGCGTCGCCAGCATCGATACAAGCGAAGCGTTGAAGGTTCCGGGTGTGGTCGCTGTCATTGACCACACCAATCGTCCGTGGCTGGCCAGTTACGACGAAAACTATGAGGACGCCGATTCGGCCGACGGTTCGCCGTTTCGTCCTTTTTACAACGACAACGTGATGTACAGCGGCCAACCACTCGCGCTGGTCGTCGCCGATACGCTGGAGCTGGCGCGGCACGCCGGCTCGCTGGTGCGTATCGAATACGAGCAGCAGGAGCACCAGACCGATTTGCAGGCCATGCTCGATACGGCCTACAAAGCGCCTGCCGAATTGCCGCCGCCGCGTGGCAACTTCGAAGGTGAACTTGCCAGCTCGGCGTTGAGCGTGGACGTGACGTACAGCACGCCCAGCGAATACCACAACCCGATGGAACCGCATGCATCGACCGTCCTGTATCAGGCCGACGGCAGCTTGCAGATTCACGACAAGACCCAAGGCACGCAAAACTGTCAGGACTACCTGCACAAGGTCTTCGGCCTGGAAAAGGACAAGATCCGTGTGCTGGCCGCCTTTGTCGGTGGTGCTTTCGGTTCTGGCCTGCGCCCGCAGTATCAGTTGCCGCTGGCGGTGATGGCTGCACTGCACCTCAAGCGCTCCGTGCGCTTGACTCTGACCCGGCAGCAGATGTTCACCTTCGGTTATCGCCCGCGCACTGTTCAGCGCCTGCGTCTGGGCGCGGCTGCCAACGGTCGTTTGCTGGCGGTCGGTCATGAGGCCATCGGGCAGACTTCGCGTTTCGAGGACTTCAGCGAGCACGTCGTGGAGTGGAGCGGCATGCTCTACCACTGCGACAACGTGCAGTTGACCTACAAACTGGTCCCGCTGGACGTCTTTACGCCGCTCGACATGCGTGCGCCCGGTGCTGCCCTGGGCATGATCGGCCTGGAATGCGCCATGGACGAACTGGCTTACGCCTTGGCCATCGACCCGGTGCGCCTGCGCCTGACCAACTACGCCGAGCGCAACGGCAACGAAGACAAGCCGTATTCGAGCAAGGAATTGCGCGAATGCTACGCCCAGGGTGCCGAACGCTTTGGCTGGTCCAGCCGCAACCCTGAGCCCCGCAGCATGCGTCAGGGCCGTCAGTTGGTCGGCTGGGGCATGGCGGGTGGTGTCTGGGAGGCCATGCAGATGAAGGCCAGCGCCAAGGCGCGCCTGCAAGCGGACGGCAAGCTGGTGGTCAGCAGTGCTACCACCGACATCGGCACCGGCACTTATACCGTCATGACGCAGATCGCTGCAGAGTCGTCGGGTATCGAGGTGGATAACGTCAGCTTCCTGTTGGGCGACTCTTCGTTGCCGACTGCGCCGTTGCAGGGCGGCTCGTTCACGGTGTCTTCAGTCGGTACTGCAGTGCAACAGGCCTGCCAGGCGTTGCAGCGTCAGGTACTGGAAGTTGCCAAAGGGCTGCATCCGCAATTCGCTTCTGTGACGCCGGACGAGGTGCGCTTCGAAGCGGGCAAGCTGTATGTCGGCGATCAGGCGCTATCGATGGCTGAACTGGCAGCGTCTCAGGCCCATGGTGTCATTGAGGTGCAAGTCGACGCCGAGCCGGACAAGAAGCGCGAAGCCTATGCGGCAGCCACGCACTCGGCGGTGTTCGTCGAAGTGCTGGTCGACGAGGATCTGGGCACTATCAAGGTCAATCGTGTGGTCAGTGCCGTCGCAGCGGGCAGGGTCGTGAACCCGAAAATGGCGCGCAGTCAGATTCTGGGTGGCGTTGTCTGGGGCATGGGCATGGCGCTTCAGGAAGAGGCGATGCTTGACCACGACCTGGGCCGTCCGATGAACCACAGCCTGGCCGAGTACCACATCCCGGTGAACGCTGACATTGGTGATATCGACGTGCTGTTTGTCGAAGAGCACGACGACATCGTCAACGCGCTGGGTTCCAAGGGCGTCGGCGAGATCGGCATCGTGGGTGTACCGGCAGCGATTGCCAACGCGATCTATCACGCCACCGGCAAACGGATCCGCGAGTTTCCGATCACGCTGGATAAGCTGTTGTAACAGTAAACGCACAGCCAACTGCCTATCGTGCCAATGCTCTGCATTGGCATGCAGTGGGTGGCGCTCTGCGTCCTCTTGTGCAGGCGGCGCGGCGCAGATGTGACGCGCAGCGTCACGAGCTGCATTCTCACTCGGAGCGTGAGGAACGATAGGTGTCCGGAAGGGCTCCGCGTCTGCACTTGCTCTGCAGGTGAGACAAACCGCCACGCGACAATAGACCACACAACTTTAATGGCTGAACAGGACTACTCTTTGATGGTCGATTGATCTGCGTCATTGCGTTAAGGCAATGATCAGTGCATCGACCAGCGTTTTCGCTTTTGGAAACGCCAGAATAAAGAAACACAAGCACTCATTACCGTGGGGGCAATCGCTGTTGGCTTGTGGCCGGCAGCACGTTTCATCTGAGAGAGGAACATCTTATGTTCGGTTTAGAGGCTATAGATCTCGCCCGGATTCAGTTCGCATTCACGATTTCGTTCCACATCCTGTTTCCTGCCATCACCATCGGTCTGGCAAGTTACCTGGCTGTGCTCGAAGGTCTGTGGCTGAAGACCCGCGATGACGTCTACCGTGACCTGTACCACTTCTGGTCGAAGATTTTTGCAGTCAACTTCGGCATGGGCGTGGTTTCCGGGCTTGTCATGGCCTACCAGTTCGGCACCAACTGGAGCCGCTTCTCAGACTTCGCAGGTGCTGTGACCGGGCCGCTGCTGACCTACGAGGTACTGACCGCGTTCTTCCTGGAAGCGGGCTTCCTCGGTGTGATGCTGTTCGGCTGGAACCGTGTCGGCCGCAGACTGCACTTCTTCTCCACGGTAATGGTTGCCATCGGCACGCTGATCTCCACCTTCTGGATTTTGTCGTCCAACAGCTGGATGCAGACGCCGCAAGGGTTCGAGATCATCGACGGTCGGATCATTCCCACTGACTGGTTCGCCGTGGTCTTCAACCCGTCGTTCCCTTATCGCCTGACGCACATGGCCATTGCCGCGTTCGTGGCGACGGCGTTCTTCGTCGGTTCGTCGGCCGCCTGGCACCTGTTGCGGGGCCGCGACACACCTGCGGTGCGCAAGATGCTCTCGATGGCCATGTGGATGGCCCTGCTGGTCGCGCCTGTCCAGGCTGTCGTCGGTGACTTCCACGGTCTGAATACGCTCAAGCATCAGCCTGCGAAGATTGCGGCCATCGAAGGTCACTGGGAGAACGTCGGTGACGAACCGACCCCGCTTATCCTGTTCGGCATTCCCGACATGAAGGAAGAACGAACCAAGTACGCGGTGGAAATTCCGTACCTGGGCAGCCTGATCCTGACCCACAGTCTCGACAAGCAGGTGCCTGCGCTCAAGGAGTTCAAGCCCGAGGATCGCCCTAATTCGACGATCGTGTTCTGGTCGTTCCGGGTCATGGTCGCCCTTGGCATGCTGATGATCTTCACCGGCCTGTGGAGCCTGTGGCTGCGCAAGCGCGGCACGCTATATAACTCGCGTCCGTTCCTGTACCTGGCGTTGTGGATGGGGCCGTCTGGCCTGATCGCGATTCTCGCCGGCTGGTTCACCACCGAAATCGGCCGTCAGCCGTGGGTCGTGTACGGCCTGATGCGTACCGCCGATGCTTCGTCCGGGCACAGCGTGGCGCAGATGAGCATCACCCTCGTGCTGTTCGTGGTCGTCTACTTCGTGCTCTTCGGCACAGGCCTTGGCTACATGATGCGTCTGGTTCGCAAAGGGCCGAAGGCCTATGTCGAACATGTGCCTCACGGTGGTCCCGGCCAGCAACGTACACCGGCCCGTCCGCTCTCCGCCGCTGTTGAAGGCGAAGAAGATGGCGACAATCTTGACCGTCACGGCAAGGGGATTTAAGCCATGGGTATCGATCTTCCGCTGATCTGGGCCATCATCATCGTCTTCGGCATCATGATGTACGTGGTGATGGACGGCTTCGATCTGGGTATCGGGATTCTCTTCCCGTTCATGAAAGACAGTTCCGACCGCGATGTGATGATGAACACCGTCGCGCCGGTCTGGGACGGCAACGAAACCTGGCTGGTGCTGGGCGGTGCGGCACTGTTCGGTGCATTCCCGCTGGCCTACTCGGTGGTCCTGTCTGCGCTGTACCTGCCGCTGATGTTCATGCTCATGGGCCTGATTTTCCGTGGCGTGGCATTCGAGTTCCGCTTCAAGGCGACCGAACTGAAGCGCCACTGGTGGGACAAGGCGTTCATTGGCGGCTCGCTGGCTGCGACCTTCTTCCAGGGCGTGGCGCTGGGTACCTACATTGAAGGTATTCCGGTGGTCGATCGCCAGTTTGCCGGGGGCTCGCTGGACTGGCTCGCGCCGTTCCCGATGTTCTGCGGGCTGGCCTTGATCGTCGCCTATGCGCTGCTGGGCTGCACTTGGCTGATCATGAAAACCGAAGGCTCGCTGCAGAAGGCGATGCATGATCTGGCGCGTCCTCTGGCCCTTGCGGTGCTCGCGGTCATGGGCGTGGTCAGCCTGTGGACGCCGCTGGCCCACGCTGATATCGCGCATCGCTGGTTCAGCATGCCCAACCTGTTCTGGTTCATGCCGGTACCGATTCTGGTGCTGGTGACCATGTATGGTCTGTTCAAGGCGGTGGCCCGCAATGCCCACTACACGCCGTTTCTGCTGACCCTGTTGCTGATCTTCCTGGGTTACAGCGGTCTGGGCATCAGTCTGTGGCCAAACATCATCCCGCCTTCGGTATCGATCTGGACCGCCGCCGCGCCGCCGCAGAGCCAGGGCTTCATGCTGGTGGGCACGCTGTTCATCATTCCGTTCATCCTGGGCTACACCTTCTGGAGCTATTACGTGTTCCGCGGCAAGGTGACGGCTGCAGACGGTTATCACTAGTCCGAACCGAGGAGAATGACGATGTCTGGTAAAAATTCCATGCACGATCCTGATCCGGCGCTGAGCAAGCCGCTCTGGCAACGACTGGCCTGGCTGGTCGGAATCTGGGCGGGCAGCGTATTCGCGCTGTTCATCGTGGCCAGCCTGATGCGCATGTTCATGAGCGCAGCGGGCCTGACGACACACTGATACTGAATTCCCGTTCGTGTCTGCGGACACGTTTTGCGACCCTCTTGCCACTCGCGTGGCAAGGGGGTCTTTTTTTGTGCCGTGGGCGTGGGTTACTTGCGGGCTTTCAGGATCACGAATTTCGGCGTAGCGGCGACTTGTTCGACGCCGCGGAACAAGCGCGACAGCTTGGTGTGATAACCCAGGTGGCGATTGCCGACGATGTACAGCGCCCCGCCAGTCACCAGTGCGGCCCGGGCCTGAAGAAACATCCGCCAGGCAAGAAAGTCGCCGACCACTTGTTGCTGGTGGAAGGGCGGGTTGCACAGCACCACATCCAGCGAATCAGGCTCCTGCATCTCCAGACCGTCGCCTGCTTGAATCCGTACGTCGCGATCACCCAGCGTCGCTTGCCAGTTCTCGGCTGCCGATTGCACGGCCATGAACGACTCGTCGACCAGCGTGTAGTGCGCCTGCGGGTTGTCCAGCGCACTGGCGATGGCCAGTACGCCGTTACCGCAACCCAGGTCCGCGACCCGTGCCGTGCCAAGATTTTTTGGCAGATGCGGCAGGAAAGCGCGGGTGCCGATGTCTAGCCCGTCGCGGCAGAACACATTGGCATGGTTGAGCAGTTCGATGGCCGGTTCATCCAGCCGGTAGCGCGTCGGGTAGGGCGAGCTCCGCACTTCCATAGGCTGTGGCGTGGCAAACAACAGCCTGGCTTTTTTCACTGCCAGCGAGGCCTGGACCGGTCCGACATATTCCTCCAGCAAGTCGCCAGCCGAACGCGGCAAATGCTTGACCATTGCTGCAGCGATAACCCGTGCGCCGGGGGCCAGCTGGCCTTGCAGGCGTATCAGTTGCTCCTCGAGCAGCGCCAGGGTCTTGGGCACACGAATCAGCACCCAGTCGAATGGCCCCTGCAACGCTTCGCTGGCCGGAATGTGCGGTACTGCGTCGTAGCTCATGCCGTTGCGCGCCAGATTCTTTTCCAGCGCCTGTGCCGCCAGAAACGAGTCGGTACTGCTGATCACCGTGGCATGCGGCGCGAGACTTGCCGCCAGCGCGCCGAAACTGTCATTGAGCACCAGAACCCGGCTTGGCAGGCTCAGCCCTGTTTGTGCAACATGATTGAGCAGGTACTCGTCAGCGGCATCGAAGGCCTGCAGGGGCTCATCCTGTTGCTCGGGTTGGCGAATGAGATCAAGTTCAGCGAAGGGACTGATGAGCAGGGGCATTGGCGGGAGAACTCTGTGCAATCGAAGGTATGTCAGTGAGCCCGATGACAGGTGGGCTCGCTGAGACAGACGATTTTACGTATTTTTTCGTTTCGATACCTGTCTGATTACGCGGTGATTGCCCGTTTTGTCAGAACATCCCGCTGAGTGCGGCTTGTACGGCGGCAGCCGTCTTGTTGCAAACGCCCATTTTTTGAATGGCGCTGGCAATGTGGAAGTGAATGGTGCGCTCCTTCAGGCAGAGGATCATTGCGATGTCGCCAGCTGTTTTGCCTTCAGCGGACCATTTGAGGACTTCGATTTCTCTCTGAGTCAGGTTTTTTGCTGGCGAGGGCTGTGAGAAATTTATGTCCATTGTGTTCATGTAGCCTCCTTGCAGTACGTGTACAGACCTTGCTGGGTGTTTATCCAGTCTAGGAACAAATAGACCGCAATCCGTCAGGCTGCGGATCAGCCGGACGGATGGGCTGATGGCACTTGGCAGTGTGTTTCGGGGCTGTCGGCTGAAACCCCCGCGCGAGAAGGGTCGGGGTAATCGGCTCTGTGGACGTTCGACCCTGCAAGGGCTGATCCAAGAACCAAATACTCTAAGCGGCAGAGCCCGTTGCCGGGTAATCCATCACAAATAGCCGGTGTTTATCGAGCCTGCTTTGCGGGACACTGGGCTCTGCTTTCCATATTCAGGAGTTCAAAGCGCACCATGACCGTCAGTGACGACAAATTCACCCGACAGACACTGCAGCGTGTCACGCCGCTGACCGCGAACCTGTTTACCCTGCGCACCACGCGTGATCCCGGTTTTCGCTTTCGTGCCGGACAGTTTGCGCGTCTCGGGGTGACCAAGGCCGACGGCACGGTGGTATGGCGTGCCTACTCGATGGTTTCTTCTCCGCATGACGAGTTTCTGGAGTTCTTTTCCATCGTGGTGCCGGATGGCGAGTTCACCAGCGAGTTGAGCCGCTTGCGTGAGGGTGACAGTCTGTTGGTGGAAAAGCAGGCGTTTGGTTATCTGACCCTGGATCGCTTTGTCGATGGGCGCGATCTCTGGCTGTTATCCACAGGGACGGGTGTCGCACCGTTTCTGTCGATCCTTCAGGATTTCGAGGTCTGGGAGAAGTTCGAGCGGGTGATTCTGGTGTACAGCGTTCGTGAGTCGCGCGAGCTGGCTTATCAGCAGTTGATTGCCGAACTGATGCAGCGTGAGTACTTGGCTGAATACGCGGACAAGTTTCTGTTTCTGGCCACGGTGACCCGCGAGCAGCATCCGGGCGCATTGAATGGACGTATCACGCAGTTGATCGAAAACGGGGAGCTGGAGCGCGCGGCCGGCATTGCTCTCACGCCGGAGCATTCGCGGGTGATGCTGTGCGGCAATCCGCAGATGATCGATGACACTCGGGCGATTCTCAAGCAGCGCGAGATGCGCTTGAGCCTGTCACGCAAGCCTGGGCAGGTGGCGGTTGAGACGTATTGGTGAGGGTTGGCGGCTAACGATGGCTGTCGTGCCGAGCATTGGCACGACAGTCACATAACTATCTCTCCTCACGCTCCGCTTCGGCATGCAGTTCGTGACGCTCCGCGTCACACAGCGGTTTTTTGATGTCAGGTAAATAGGGGGTCGGCTCAGGTCACCTTTTCGCCCCTCGGCGAGTCACTTTGATGGGGCCAAAGTGACCAAAGCCTTTCGCTCCGTTTCCGGCCCGACTTCGTCCTGTCACTTACGTCGCAATTTGCGTCGTCAGTGCCATCATGGTTAGGGCCGATGGCCTGCAGGTGCAGGCCTTACTCAATCAAAGCGTACGCGCAGGATCCACGGTAATGGGCGCTGCCGGTTTGCTCTGCTCTTTGAGCAGGTCGCGTATCTCGCCCAGCAGGACTTCTTCTTTGGAGGGTGTTGGCGGCAGGGTAGGTGCCTTGGCTTCTTCGCGTTTCAGGCGGTTGATGGCCTTGACGCCCATGAAGATCGCGAACGCGACGATGATGAAGTCGAGGACGGTCTGGATGAACTTGCCGTACGCCAGCAGTACCGCAGGTGCAGTCCCTTGTGCGGGGCGCAGGGTGACGGCCAGGTCGCTGAAGTCCACGCCACCAATCAGCAGGCCCAGCGGCGGCATGATGACATCGCCGACGAACGAGGAAACGATCTTGCCGAATGCCGCGCCAATGATAATACCGACGGCCATATCAACTACGTTGCCTTTGACCGCGAATGCCTTGAATTCCTTAAGCACGCTCATGGGGTAATTCCTTGTAGCAGATAAATTTGATCCGGATTAGTGTAGCCCAGACGTACTGTTGCCGCCCGTGCCACATTCAATCGACCGGAGTCGTCCATGTAAGTTTTATCCGGTTTTCAAAAGCAGTCGTCGCCCAGCGACTGGCAGGTGTTGCAACCTGCGTTATCATGGGCGTTTTCTAACGACTGGGGTTGTGATGGCCAAGGCCAAACGCTTGTACGGCTGCACCGAGTGCGGCGCGACATTTCCCAAGTGGGCGGGCCAGTGCAGCGAATGCGGTGCCTGGAACACACTGGTCGAAACCATGATTGAAAGCGGTGCCGCCGCGCCGCCCACCGGGCGTACTGGCTGGACCGGTTCGCAGGCGCAGATCAGGACCCTGGCGGAGGTCAGCGTCGAAGAAATCCCGCGCTTCTCCACCAACTCCACCGAGCTGGACAGGGTACTCGGCGGCGGTCTGGTTGACGGTTCGGTGGTGCTGATTGGCGGCGACCCCGGCATCGGCAAGTCCACAATCCTCTTGCAGACGCTGTGCAACATCGCCCAGCGCATGCCTGCGCTGTATGTCACCGGTGAGGAATCCCAGCAGCAGGTCGCCATGCGCGCCCGGCGCCTGGGCCTGCCGCAGGACAAGCTGCGGGTCATGACCGAAACCTGCATCGAGACCATCATTGCCACCGCCAAGGTCGAGAAGCCCAAGGTGATGGTGATCGATTCGATCCAGACGATTTTCACCGAACAGCTGCAGTCGGCCCCTGGCGGCGTGTCGCAGGTTCGTGAAAGCGCCGCCTTGCTGGTGCGTTACGCCAAGCAGAGCGGCACGGCGATCTTCTTGGTCGGCCACGTCACCAAGGAAGGCGCCCTGGCCGGTCCGCGTGTGCTTGAGCACATGGTCGACACCGTGCTGTATTTCGAGGGCGAGTCGGACGGTCGCCTGCGCCTGTTACGAGCGGTGAAGAACCGCTTTGGCGCGGTCAATGAGCTGGGCGTGTTCGGCATGACCGACAAGGGCCTGAAAGAAGTCTCCAACCCGTCGGCGATCTTTCTCACTCGTGCGCAGGAAGAAGTGCCGGGCAGTGTGGTCATGGCCACCTGGGAAGGCACGCGACCGATGCTGGTGGAAGTGCAGGCGCTGGTAGACGACAGTCACATGTCCAACCCGCGCCGCGTAACGCTGGGACTGGATCAGAATCGTCTGGCCATGCTGCTGGCAGTCCTGCATCGCCACGGTGGCATTCCTACTCACGATCAGGACGTGTTCCTCAACGTGGTAGGCGGTGTGAAAGTGCTGGAAACCGCCTCCGACCTGGCCTTGATGGCAGCGGTGATGTCCAGCCTGCGCAATCGCCCGCTGCCGCATGACTTGCTGGTGTTCGGTGAGGTGGGGCTTTCCGGTGAAGTCAGGCCGGTGCCCAGCGGCCAGGAGCGCCTCAAGGAGGCCGCCAAGCACGGCTTCAAGCGCGCCATCGTGCCCAAGGGCAACGCGCCGAAAGAAGCGCCGCCCGGCTTGCAGATCATTGCCGTTACGCGACTTGAACAGGCCCTCGATGCGCTGTTCGAGTGACCTCGCCCTGAGGATTATTCCTGCAGTTCGATCAAGGCTGCCAGTTCCCGATCCAGTTCCTCGGGGTCTCCGAGGTTCAATTCGACCAGCCGCCTAAGGTGGCTGATTGACTCCAGCCCAATGTGCCGGCAAACGAATCCCAGTTGCCGGTTGTTGTCATGGGTGATTTCGACATCCATTTTCACATGGGCATCGTTGCTCAGAATGATGTCGACTTCAAAGGGCTGCGTCTGATCACCGTTCCACGGATCAGGCCGGTCGATCAGCAACCCTTTGAGGGACAGGTCGACCAGTTGCACTTTCCAGCTTTTGTCGCCTTGCTTCAGATCGGTCTTGGCATCAAAGGCAATGCGTTTGAAACGACGGCGATCTTCGGGTGAGTCGGTCATCGAATGAACTCTCTTGGTGACCGCCACCGGAGTCAGCGGGCAGGTCGTTATCTGATCGATTCTGTTGTCCATGCACGATAGACCGGAAAGCAATTGCAGAACAGTTCTGCATCGCTGTTTTGTGATCGGAACGCCATCTGTCGAGGCCATTCCAGCCCTCTATGCCGGGTATCTGCCGCAATTGATCAAATTTCGACCTAGACCTTGGTTGGGGGTGGTCTTTCGCTGATCCGGCGCTAAACTCGCATGGCTTGCCTTCTAGTCAACTCTGCTGGAATAAAAAAATGAAAAATAATAATAGTCTGATGCGCCATGTTCCCTGGCTCATCGTCGCAATTGTCGGGGCATGTGCCCTTGGGGTCGTGGCCTTGCGTCGCGGAGAGGCGATCAACGCCTTGTGGATCGTGGTCGCCGCGGTAGCTATCTACCTGGTTGCCTATCGTTACTACAGTCTTTTCATCGCCACTCACGTCATGCAGATCGATCCGCTGCGCGCGACACCGGCGGTGGTCAACAACGACGGTCTGGACTATGTGCCGACCAACAAACACATCCTCTTCGGTCACCACTTTGCAGCCATTGCTGGCGCAGGCCCGCTGGTAGGCCCGGTACTGGCAGCGCAAATGGGCTATCTGCCCGGTACGCTCTGGCTGATTGCCGGCGTGGTGCTGGCCGGTGCGGTGCAGGACTTCATGATCCTGTTCCTTTCGACGCGCCGTGACGGACGCTCGTTGGGCGATATGGTCCGCGAGGAAATGGGCCGTATTCCCGGCACCATTGCACTATTCGGCTGTTTCCTGATCATGATCATCATCCTCGCGGTGCTGGCGCTGATCGTAGTCAAGGCCCTGGCTGAGAGCCCGTGGGGCATGTTCACGGTCATGGCGACGATCCCGATCGCGATGTTCATGGGCATTTATATGCGCTACATCCGTCCAGGACGCATTGGTGAAATCTCCATCGTCGGCGTCATTCTGTTGCTCGGCTCCATCTGGGTCGGCGGCATGGTTGCGGCGGATCCGACCTGGGGGCCGATGTTCACGTTTACCGGCGTGCAGATCACCTGGATGCTGGTCGGTTATGGCTTTGTAGCGGCCATGCTGCCGGTCTGGCTGCTGCTTGCGCCCCGTGACTACCTGTCGACCTTCCTGAAAATCGGCACCATTCTGGCACTGGCGATCGGCATCCTGATTCTGGCGCCCGAGCTGAAAATGCCGGCCCTGACCCAGTTCACCAACGGCACAGGCCCGGTCTGGAAGGGCGCACTGTTCCCGTTCCTGTTCATCACCATTGCCTGCGGTGCAGTGTCGGGTTTCCACGCACTGATCTCGTCGGGCACGACGCCCAAACTGCTGGATAACGAGAAGAACGCCCGTTACATCGGTTACGGCGGCATGCTGATGGAGTCCTTCGTGGCCATCATGGCGATGGTTGCCGCTTCGGTGATCGAGCCAGGTGTGTACTTCGCCATGAACAGCCCGGCTGCGGTGGTCGGCAGTGACGTGGTGACCGTTGCGCAGACCGTGTCCAGCTGGGGCTTTGCCATCACGCCGGAGCAACTGACCGCTGTCGCGAAAGACATCGGTGAAAACACTGTTCTGGCCCGTGCCGGTGGTGCTCCGACGCTGGCCGTCGGTATCGCGCAGATCCTTCATCAGGTGCTGCCGGGTGAAAACACCATGGCGTTCTGGTACCACTTTGCGATTCTGTTCGAGGCGCTGTTCATCCTGACCGCCGTCGACGCCGGTACACGTGCCGGACGCTTCATGCTGCAGGACTTGCTGGGCAGCTTCGTTCCGGCCCTGAAGCGCACCGAGTCGTGGACGGCCAACGCCATCGGTACCGGCGGTTGCGTGGCACTGTGGGGCTATCTGCTCTATCAGGGCGTGATCGATCCGCTGGGCGGCATCAATACCCTGTGGCCGCTGTTCGGTATCTCCAACCAGATGCTTGCCGGTATCGCTCTGATGCTGGCCAGCGTGGTGCTGATCAAGATGAAGCGTCAGCGCTATGTCTGGGTGACCATGCTGCCCGCTGTCTGGCTACTGATCTGCACCGTGACCGCTGGTTTGATCAAGCTGTTCGACGCCAACCCTGCGGTAGGTTTCCTGGCTCTGGCCAAGAAATACAGCGCGGCGGCCGATGCCGGTCAGATTCTGGCCCCGGCCAAAACCATGGACCAGATGCAGCACGTTATCTTCAACGCTTACACCAACGCCGGGCTGACCATATTGTTCCTGTTCGTGGTGGTCAGCATTCTGTTCTACGCCATTAAAGTCGGCCGTGCGGCCTGGAGCACCAAGGAGCGCACCGACAAGGAAGCTCCGTTCCAGGCCATGCCGCCAGCGTCGCAGGTGTGATGATGGTTACCCACAGAGGATTTGCCCATGTTCAATGACCTGAGTCGCCTCGGCAAATATCTCGGTCAGGCTGCGCGCCTGATGGTGGGCATGCCGGACTACGACACCTATGTCGAGCACATGCAGAACACTCATCCGGACAAGCCGGTGATGACCTACGAGCAGTTCTTTCGGGAGCGGCAAGAGGCCCGTTACGGCGGTAAGGCCGGTCCGAAGTGCTGTTGATCCGCTGATCTGCGTTATGGTTTGATCCGACGCGCCGCAGGCCATCACCTGTGGCGCGTTTTCATTTCAGCTGAATGCCTCACGCCAGGAGCCTTATGACTGAGTTGCAACCCATCCCCGTGACCGTGCTGACCGGTTTTCTGGGCGCCGGCAAGACCACCTTGCTGCGCCACCTGCTCAAGGCCGAACACGGCCTGAAAATCGCCGTGATCGAAAACGAATTCAGTGATGCAGGCATCGACAGCCAGTTGCTCGGCACCGACCCTGTGCAGATCATGACCCTGTCCAACGGTTGCGTGTGCTGCACCATCCACACTGATCTGACCAAGGCGCTCTACCTGTTGCTGGAGCGTCTGGACAGCGGCGAGATCGCGTTCGACCGGCTGGTGATCGAATGCACCGGGCTGGCCGATCCCGCGCCGGTCGCGCAGACCTTTTTCATCGATGAAGAGCTGCGCGAGCGTTACATCCTCGACGGCATCATTACCCTGGTCGACGCCGCGCATGCCGATACCCACCTGGCGCAAACCATCGCCCAGGCGCAGATCGGTTTTGCCGACCGGTTGCTGGTCAGCAAGCGTGATCTGGTTGACGACGCAGCCTTCGAGGCCCTCAGTGCACGCCTGACCCGCATCAACCGCCGTGCGCCGATCCGTATTGTCGCGCACGGCAGGATCGACCTCGCCGAACTGCTCGACGTACGCGGCTTCAACCTCAATGCCGACCTCGGCGGCGGCATGATCCTGCGCCCGCTGGCCCCGGCCGGCAATTCCGCTGACCGGATCAGCAGCCTGGTCCTGCGCAGCGAAAAACCGCTGAACCTGGACCGCCTCAGCGAGTTCATGAACGAACTGCTGGAAGATCACGGCAAACAATTGCTGCGTTACAAGGGCGTGCTCAACATCGAAGACGAACCACGCAAGATGGTGTTTCAGGGCGTGCTCAAACTGTATGGCTTCGACTGGGACACCGAGTGGGCCGAAGGCGAAAAACGCGAGAGCGTGATTGTGTTCATTGCCGATGAGTTGCCGGAGGAGAAGATTCGGGCGGGGTTCGAGAGGGTATGTGGGTGAGGAGACGAATAGCGGCTGAGCTTCTGCCCATACAGTGAACCGTCCAACAAAAAGCCCCGGCTCTCACGAGTCGGGGCTTTTTGGTGCTGCGCTTAAGCCAGGCTTATCAAGCGCCGTAAACCGGCAGCTTGGCGCAGATGGCCTTGACCTTTTCGCGAACCGCGTCGATCACGGCTTCGTTGTTCAGGTCAGCCAGGATGTCGCAGATCCAGCCGGCCAGTTCCTTGCACTCTGCTTCCTTGAAGCCGCGAGTGGTCACTGCCGGGGTGCCGAAGCGCAGGCCGGAGGTGACGAACGGGGAGCGTGGGTCGTTTGGTACGGAGTTCTTGTTGACGGTGATGAAGGCGCGACCCAGAGCGGCGTCGGCGTCTTTACCGGAGATGTCCTGTTTGATCAGCGACAGCAGGAACAGGTGGTTCTCGGTACCGCCGGAGACGACGTCGAAGCCACGCTCGATGAACACACCGGCCATGGCCTTGGCGTTCTTCACCACTTGCTGCTGGTAGGTCTTGAACTCAGGCTGCAGCGCTTCCTTGAAGCACACGGCCTTGGCTGCGATGACGTGCTCCAGCGGACCGCCCTGGGAGCCAGGGAATACTGCAGAGTTCAGCTTCTTCTCGATCTCGGCGTTGGCGCGCGCCAGGATCAGGCCGCCACGTGGACCGCGCAGGGTCTTGTGTGTGGTGGTGGTCACGACGTCGGCGAATGGCACCGGGTTCGGGTAGACGCCTGCGGCGACCAGACCGGCTACGTGAGCCATGTCGACGAACAGGTAGGCACCGACCTTGTCAGAGATTGCACGGAAGCGCGGGAAGTCGAGGATCTGCGAGTAGGCAGAAAAACCGGCGACGATCATTTTTGGCTTGTGCTCGACAGCCAGGCGCTCGACTTCGTCGTAATCGATCATGCCGTTGGCATCGATGCCGTACTGAACGGCGTTGTACAGTTTGCCCGAGGACGAAACGCTGGCGCCGTGGGTCAGGTGACCGCCGTGAGCCAGGCTCATGCCCAGAATGGTGTCGCCGCCTTGCAGCAAGGCCAGGTAGACCGCCGAGTTGGCTTGCGAACCCGCATGTGGCTGAACGTTGGCGTAGTCAGCGCCGAACAGTTCCTTGGCGCGGTCGATGGCCAGTTGCTCGATAATGTCGACGTACTCGCAACCACCGTAGTAGCGCTTGCCTGGATAGCCTTCTGCGTACTTGTTGGTCAGGGCCGAGCCTTGAGCTTCCATGACGGCCGGACTGGTGTAGTTTTCCGAGGCAATCAGCTCGATGTGTTCTTCCTGACGCAGAGCTTCTTGCTCCATGGCGGCAAACAGATCGGCGTCGTACTTGGCGATAGTCAAATCACGGCTGAACATGGCAGTCCTCAAGGGGGCATGGCGGAAAAGGCGACTATTCTACCCCATCGGGTTTTATCTGGCATATGAAAGGCAGTCATCTTGAACAGTGAAGGGGTTCACGCAGCGCAGTAAAATGCGCTGCATCCTCGGTTCTATGGGCTTCTGCAGGCAAGACCACGCCGGTGGCCTTACCTGCGTCGCTGGCAAAATCCCTTCGCATCAACCCGTATAAGCGCTCAAAGGCGGCCTGCGTGCGGCCCACGGCTGGGCGCGCTCCAGTTGCCCGGCGAGGCTCAGCAGGGTCAGTTCGTCGCCAAACCGCGCGGCGAAGTGAGAGCCCAGCGGTAGCGAATCGGCTGTCCAGTAGAGGGGCACGGACATGGCCGGCTGGCCTGTTGCGTTGAAGATCGCCGTGTAGGGCGAGTAGCTGTGCGAAAGCGCGATGAAGTCCTGCAGGGACCGGCTGTCGTCGTCGAAGGCCAGTTCTCCCAGGCGCGGCGGCGCGCGGTTGAGCGTCGGGGTGAGGACAATGTCGTACTCTTCGAAGAAGCCGGCCATCGCCCGGCCCAGTGCATGCATCGATTCGACCGCGGAAATGTAGCGTGTCGCCGACAGTTGCCCGCGTTCGCGCAGAATGACGCGGGTGCGCGGCTCCAGTTCGTCCATAGAAACCGGGAAACCGCGCATTTTGCCCAACAGATCGAGGTAGCCCTGGGTGTGTGAACCGATGATGTCGAACGTCGCATCGAGGAATTCAGGCAGCTGGATCGGCAACGTCGCCGGGACCACGCAATGCCCTAGCGCCTCTAGCAAGGCCGCCGTGTGCTGCAGTGCAGCCAGGGCTTCCGGTTCGGCGGGCCAGGGTGATATTGCCGAGATCAGAGCGATTTTCAGGCGCCTGGGATCGCGTCCCGCGGCGTGTGCAAACGGCGTCGCCGGCATGGGCGCCGCATAGGGAGCCCCCAGGTCACTCCCGGCAGTGGCGTCGAGCAGGGCGGCGCTGTCGCCTACCGACAGGGTGATCGCATGGGCTGTGCTCAGGCCTGCCCAGCCCTCGCCGACCATCGGGCCGGACGGCAGCAGGCCACGCGATGGCTTGAAGCCGAATACGCCGCAGCAGGAGGCCGGTACGCGAAGCGAGCCGCCGCCATCGTTGCCATGGGCGAAAGGGATGGCGCGCGCCGCAACCAGCGCTGCTGCACCCCCGCTGGAACCGCCCGCGCTGTATTGCGGATTCCAGGGATTGCGGGTCGCGCCGAAGCGTTGCGATTCGGTGCTGTAGGACACGCCGAATTCAGGCGCGGTGGTTGTCCCGATCAGTTGGCAGCCTGCCTGACGCAGCCGGCTGACGATTTCGCAGTCGATGTCTGAGCGAAACTCGCCCAGCGCATGCGAGCCACTGGTCATGCGAGCCCCATTCATCGGTGTGAACATGTCTTTCACCAGCGTTGGTACGCCTGCCATGACGCCCTGTCTGACGCTGCTCCCGCTCGCCTGGCTGCGCGCCTGATCGTAAAGCCTTTCGCTGACGGCGTTCAGGCCTGGCTCGACCTGTTCTACTCGCTCAATAGCGGTTTCCAGCAGCTCGCCGGGGCTCACCTCGCCATTGCGTACCAGTGTTGCCAGGCCTCGGCCGTCCAGCGTATTGAATAATTCGTGCAGGTCTTTCATCGATCGTCTCCAGGATTGAAAGCGTGTCGTCGCGTTGCGCACGCCACTTAAAAGCTGATGCCGGTACGCAGCGCTACGGTGTAGCCCTCGGCACGGTTGTGGGCGTCGAACTCCTTGTAGGCGTGCAACCAGATGGGCGGCAGACCGGCGCCGGGTTTGAAGTAACTCACTGCAGGGCCTGCGGCGAGTACTCGGGCGCGATTGCCGCGGGTCAGTCCCGGCGCGTCGTCGTCCGACAGCTGTCGGTAGTAGTAGCCGCCAATGCCGACGGTCCAGTCGCCCACATGCTGGCCCACTGCAAACTCATGTCGGTACTCAACGCCACTGCGGTAATCGGTGTCGGGGTTGCGCGCGTTTATATCGATCTGGAAACTCGAGGAAACCTCGAAGCCACCGGGTGAAATGTAGGTCGCGTTCAACAGCGGAGAAACCGTCCAGTGATGAGTACCAGGGCTGACCAGACGGTTTTTGTCATAGTCCCCGGTGGGCGCCTGAAACATCAGTTGGGCATTGATGCCCAGCCCCGGTCCGAGCTTCCAGTCCAGGATGATCGGCACCACTTGCAGGTCCGCCTGACGAAACAGCGATGCACTGTCGCTGAAGACCCGTTGCCCCCCGGCGTTCACGCCCAGGTCTGCATCCATCTTGAAGAAGATCGGCACCACCGCGAAACCATAGCGGGCCCCCAAAAACTCCTGCTCGGTCATTCGCAAATAAGCGAGGCCGATTGCCAGGACGTTGATCTGGAAATCGTTGGGGCTGTCATTGCCGTGGCTGTCCTTGATGACATTCGCCCGGTAGTTGCTGATGCGCATGCCGACGGTGCCATTGGGGGTGGTGGGCGGCATGAAGCCTGCGCCAAAGTCGAAAACGCCGGCGGCTGTCGTAGGTGCAGCATTCTCGGTGGCGCACGCTGTGGACGATAACCACAGGATCGCCATGGCGAGCCCTGAAGCGCTAAGGAAGTAGTTTTTTAATGACATCGGTAAGTGCCTTGTTATTTTTATGGGCGAGCACGGCCCTCCCTTGCGGGGTGGCAGTTATTGGAAAAACCGGAAATGGGCTGGAACGCGTTGGCGTCAGCCGTCAGTCAAATGCAGCAACTGAGCGATCTGTGCTTTACGGGTGACACCGAGCTTGTTGTAGATCTTTCTCAAGTGGTGCCGGACGGTGCAGGGCGACATACCGATGTTGCGAGCGACTTCCTTGTACGTCTGTCCGACCGCAAAGCCTCGGGCGACCTGAAGTTCGCGCGTGCTCAACAGTTCCAGACTGCTGCGTCGGCGCGCCGTCAATAGAACCAGGTCGCCCACCGGCTGCGAGGTGATGTGCAGGTTCTGACTCGAATAACCCTCTTGAGGGTTGCACTGTCGGGGCAGACGATTGGACGGTCTGTCAGGCCATTCCGAGCCGAGCATCGACGAGAACGCAGGTTCCATGGAAAGCAGCACGCCGTAACGATCGCTTACTGCCATGGCGGTCTCATCGTAAGCCCCCTGAGTCTCGCGCAGGGTCGTGAGCGTGCGCAGGTAACTGGCCTGTTCAGCGGCGATCAGATGCGGCATCAGCCACTCGATCAGGCGTTTGTCCAAGGGCGAAAAGGGCGTGTGGTCAGCCGAGCGAAACAGCGTCAAATGCACGCCCTGCTGGGTGTGCGGGTCGGTCAGGACAATGCCCAGAGCGAAACAAAGGTCGTACTGGCGTCCGAGTTCGGCCAGCGCGGGAGGTGCATCCGCTGCCGTACAGTGAATGACCTGACAGACGCCTTGGGTCTGATGCATTCTGCCGACGCTGGCATCCGAGGTCTTGAGTTGCTCCCACTCGGCGGGATAGCCGGTGGGCAGGCCGAGCAAAAAGGAACTGTGCTCGACGGGCCAGTTGTCACGCCAGGTGGATCTTCCCCACCAGGCCTTGTCGAACGGCACCAGCGCGCCCGCCCGCTCAAGCGCCTGTTGATGAAACGTAGAGATCGACGCGCTGCTGACCTCGGTCTGAAGCGCGAGAATCACCTTGTTCAAGGCTTCAACGACCTGACAGGAAACACTGTCCAGGGATGTTGTATCGCTGATCATGCTACCCCCTTGTGTTCTTTATTATGGGTAGAGCGCTCGCTGTCATCGACGCTGTGCGAGGCAGTGGCTCAAGTCTACTCATATTCAAGGGTTCGGCTATCGTTCAAATGTACGATGGCCGGGGCGCGAGGCCCGCATTCAATCCAGCATGAACAACGCATCATTGCTGAATTGCGCTTCGAACTGCGCAGGGGGCATCGGGCGGCCGAACAGGTAGCCCTGGACTTCGTCGCAGTCGTGTTCGCGAAGAAACTCCAGTTGTTCATGGGTCTCCACGCCTTCGGCGATCACCGAGAGGTTCAGGCTATGAGCCATGGCGATGATGGCGCGGGCGATCTGGGCGTCCTGCTCGCCGGATGGCAGGCCATCGACGAAGGTGCGGTCGATCTTCAGCACGTCAATCGGGAACTGTTTGAGGTAGTTCAGCGACGAGTAGCCGGTGCCGAAGTCATCGACGGCGATGCTCAGGCCAAGGTTTTTGAGGCCATCGAGGATCTGCATGGCCTCGTTGACCTCGCGCATCAGGATGCTTTCGGTCAGTTCCAGCTCCAGGCAGGCGGGTGACAGGCCGGTCTGTTCGAGTATGAGGGCGATACGCTTGCCGAGCTGACCGTCCGAGAACTGCCGTGCCGAGATGTTGACCGACACCTTGGGCACGCGAACCCTGGCCTGATGCCAGTGTTTGAGTTGGCGGCAAGCTTCGGCCAGAACCCAATCGCCGACTTCCACGACCAGCCCGAGCTCTTCGAGCACCGGGATGAAGTCGTTGGGCGGTACCAGCCCGCGACGTGGATGGCGCCAGCGCAGCAGGGCTTCTGCGCCCGTCAGGCGTTTGCCGTCGCCGCTGAACTGCGGTTGGTAGAAGAGGGTGAACTCCTTCTGCTCCAGGGCGTGGCGCAAGTCGCTTTCCAGCTCCAGACGCTCCAGAGCGGTGGCGTTCATGTCTGCCTGATAGAACTGGAAATTGTTCTTGCCGCGCTCTTTGGCGTGATACATCGCTGTGTCGGCGTTCTTCATCAACTGACTCAGTTCCTTGCCGTCCTGCGGGCTGAGGGCGATGCCGATACTGGCGGTCACAAAGAACTCGCGGCCTTCGAGTACGAAAGGCGTTATCAGGCTGGTCAGAATGCGTTCGGCAACGTGAATCGCGCGATTCAGCGCGGCTTCGCGGGTTTCATCCGGTTCCAGCAGCAGGGTGAATTCATCCCCGCCCATGCGGGCCACGGTGTCATCCACCGATACGCAGGCGAGCAGGCGCGTGGCCATTTCCTGCAGCATCCGGTCGCCCGCGGCATGGCCCAGGGAGTCGTTGATCGGTTTGAAGCGGTCGAGGTCGAGGAACATCAGCACCACCCAGGCCTGCTGGCGCTCGGCGTGCTGCAGCGCCGAATGCAGTCGATCCTGAAACAGGGTGCGGTTGGGCAGGTGAGTCAGCGCGTCGTAGTAGGCCAGACGGTGTATGCGATCCTCGCTGGCCCTGCGCTCGCTGATATCGCTGAAGAAGCACACGTAGCTGGCCAGGTCGCCTTCATCGTCGAGGACTGCGGTAATGCCGACCCAGGCCGGGTAGTGTTCGCCATTACGGCGCTTGAGCCGGATTTCACCTTCCCACGTGCCTTGTCCGTTCAACTGCCTGAGGATGTGGCGCAGCCGGGTTTCCTGTTCGGACTCCACGGTGAGCATGCCCGGCAGTTGATCGAGCACCTGAGCCACTTCATAGCCACTGACGCGGGTAAAGGCCTCGTTGGCCTGCACGATATAGCCAGCGGGGTCGGTAATCAGAATGGCGGATGTCGAATGCTCGAATACGGTGGCAGCCATGCGCAGGTCTTTCTCGGCCCGACGCTGCTGACTGATGTCCCGGCCCACGCCGAAGATCCCCTCGAAATTGCCGTGTTCGCCCCACACCAGAACCACGCGCAGTTCCACCGGGATCTTGCGTCCGTCGGCACGCAGGCAGTCGAACAGGAACATTCGGATGGTGACTTCTTCGCGCAGCCTGGCGAGTTCCTGAGGTTTGTCGAGGACCTTGTCGATGCGGTCCATGAGCGCATCAAAACCGACTATTTGCTGGGGGTTGGCAATAGCGGCGGACCAGCCGTTCTGCAGGATCCACTCGGCGCTGTAGCCCAGCGCACGTTCTACCGAAGGGCTGACGTAGTTGACTGCCAGCCGGCCGTCGGTGGAGAAAATCACATCACTGATGCTTTCGGCGAGCATGCGGTAACGCTGTTCGCTGTCACGCAGTGACTGGCTGGACGCGACCTGCTCGGTAATGTCCTTGGCAATGCCGATGATACGGGTGACCCGGTCTTCTGCGTCCCAGGCCAGCGCCTGCTCGCGAATGTCGAAAGACCGCCAGTTGCTCTCGCGGTCCCGGAAGCGCAGCACGCGTTGCAGTAATTCATTGTGCCCGTGGTGACGCTGGCGCAGGCGCATGTCCTGATAGTTTCGGGCGTCCTCAGGGTGCAGCAGGACTTCCCAGAAGAACTCGCCCATGGCGTGCAGTTCTGACTTGCTGTAACCCAGCGTGTAGCCGAAGTGGTGGTTGCTGTAGATCACCCGCTGGCTGAGTACGTCCTGAACGTACAAATGGTCCGGTACGGTGCTTACCACGTCGGACCAGAAGCTCTCGCGGTCCAGCAATGACAGCTCGACCTGTTTACGGCTGGTGATGTCGCCAATGCTGAGAATCACCGCATCGAAGTCGCTGCGTGTCTCGGGCAGGCGCATGACCAGCCACAGGTGCTGATCCTCACCGCTTGCGCGGGTCAGGCAGATTTCCAGTTCCAGTCGTGGCTGCCCGGCGAGAACCGCCTGAATGATCGGAATGCCGACGCCCGGACGCGAGCGTGATTCGCCCTCGATCAATGGTTGCCATGCCTGTTCGCGGTGCTCAATATCCAGCAGGCTCAAGGCAACTTCGTTGAGTTCGCTGATGCGCAATTGCTGCAACAGGCGTTTGAGCGAGGCTGGCTGGCTTTTGAGCAGACGCTCGAAGTCCTCGCCGGTCCTGACCTCAAGTGCTTCCAGTTGCTCCTGAAGGCCGGACATGTCCATGACACATATCGCGACGCCCGCGCCTTCGAAGATATCCCGGTAGCGGCGCCTGCTCTGCAGCATCTGACGCTGGCGTCGGCGCAGGCTGATCAGCGCGATCAGCGGCAGGATCGACAGCAGCAGGCCGATCAGGCACTTGCCGATCAGTGGCGCAAGCAGTTCGCTGCGGGCCTTGTAGGTGTCGAACAGTCCCCGCAGTTGCCAGTCACTGTTGCTCAGCGGCTGCAGCAGAATGGTATCGGACAGACCACTGTCCGCTTCGTTGGCCGGCACCTGTTCATGGATAATGACCCGCTGCGTCTTGCGCTGTTCAAGACGCCACAGGTGCTGAAAGTTCTGCGCCGGCTGGCTGGCAAGTTCTTTCAAGGCGTCGGGTGCCACGCGCACTGCCCAGTAGTCGCCGCTCACCCCGTTGCCCAGGCGAATCAGTATATAAATCTGGTTGCCGTCTTCGGAGCCGGTATAGAAGTAGGGGCGACCGCGCGCCTGCTTCATGGCTTGTTCGAGAAACTCACCGTCGCGCGAGGCCTCGGCACTGTCACTGACAATTTCACCCTCCCGATTCAGGCGAGCGACGCTGCGCAGTGCGGGCAGGGCAGTGCGCAGGTTCACCAGCGTCGTCGGCTGCTCCAGCCGCTCCCCCGAGGATAGCGCCTCGTCCAGCAGGTTCATGGCGATCTGCGCCTTGAGCGCCATGTTCAGACTCATCCGGTCTGACAACTGGACGCTGTACTCCAGACTGCGCTGACGCTGGCGCTCCTGAGTCTGATGAAATTGCTCGATCAGCTGCCAGAGCAACAGGGCAAGCACCACCAGAACCAGGCCCGCCAGAATGCCTTTCACTGACCCACGCAGAGGCCTGGTCGCACTGTCTGTAGCGACACTTGATGACGACAGAGGCGTTGAAGTGGGCAAATCGCTGTTCCTGACTGCTGGACTGAAGCAGTGGTGCTTTAGATAAAATAGGCGGTCGCCCAAAGAGGGCGGCTAGCATGCCTTTAGTTGTGGCAAAGTGCCAGTCCCATTGGGCCGTATCGTTTGCCCTGCACGCAGCATTCGGGTAGCTTTGCGCAACGTGTGGTATCCACCGACTCCTGCATGAGTGACTCCACTTTTTGCAATATCGATCAGGCTTTATATTTGCCAGCACTGCCCCGATATATTTCCAACTGAGTTTATTCAAGGCTCGGAACGGTCTCGCGGCAAGTCTCAAGGACAAATAAAAGCTTTTTTCCGGCCGGAGCTTTAAGCTCGTTACCCAAATCGGTCCTCATTACAGACGCTAGGTTTTCATTTCATGGCTCAATACGTCTACACCATGCATCGGCTGAGCAAAGTTGTGCCGCCGAAGCGTGAAATCCTGAAAAACATCTCTCTGTCTTTCTTTCCCGGTGCCAAGATCGGCGTGCTGGGCCTCAACGGTTCGGGTAAATCCACGCTGTTGAAAATCATGGCGGGTGTCGACACCGAGTTTGATGGCGAAGCGCGTCCGATGCCGGAGCTCAATGTGGGTTATCTGCCGCAGGAGCCACAACTTGACCCGAACAAGACGGTCCGTGAGGTCGTCGAAGAGGCGGTCAGCGTGATCAAGGACGCTCAGGCGCGTCTCGATCAGGTCTACGCCGAATACGCCGAGCCGGACGCTGATTTCGACAAGCTGGCGGCCGAGCAGGCCAAGCTCGAATCGATCCTGCAGGCCAGCGATGGCCATAACCTGGAGCGTCAGCTGGAAGTCGCCGCCGACGCGCTGCGCCTGCCGGCCTGGGATGCGAAGGTTTCGGTCCTTTCCGGTGGCGAAAAGCGCCGTGTCGCGCTGTGCCGCCTGCTGCTCTCGGCACCGGACATGTTGCTTCTCGACGAACCGACCAACCACCTGGATGCCGACTCGGTCGCCTGGCTGGAGCATTTCCTTCACGACTTCCCGGGAACTGTGGTTGCGATCACGCACGACCGTTACTTCCTGGACAACGTGGCTGGCTGGATTCTGGAACTCGACCGCGGCGCGGGCATTCCTTACGAGGGCAACTATTCCGGCTGGCTTGAAGCCAAGTCGGACCGCCTGGCGCAGGAATCCAAGCAGCAGACCGCTCACGAAAAAGCCATGAAAGACGAGCTGGAATGGGTCCGCAAGGGGGCCAAGGCGCGTCAGTCCAAATCCAAGGCGCGTCTGCAACGCTTCGAAGAGATGCAGTCGCAGGAATTCCAGAAGCGCAGCGAGACCAACGAGATCTATATCCCGGCCGGTCCGCGTCTGGGCGACAAGGTTATCGAGTTCAAGAACGTCACCAAGGGCTATGGCGACCGCGTGCTGATCGACAACCTGTCGTTCTCCATGCCCAAAGGCGCTATCGTTGGCGTGATCGGCGGCAACGGTGCCGGTAAGTCGACATTGTTCCGCATGCTGATGGGCAAGGAGCAGCCGGATTCGGGCAGCATCGAAGTCGGTGAAACCGTGCAGCTGGCCTGCGTGGATCAGAGCCGTGATGACCTTGACGGCAGCAAATCGGTGTTCCAGGCAGTGTCCGACGGTTCCGATGTGATCCGTATCGGTAACTATGAGATTCCGTCGCGTACCTACGTCGGTCGCTTCAATTTCAAGGGCGGCGATCAGCAGAAGTTCGTCAAGGACCTGTCCGGTGGTGAGCGTGGTCGTCTGCACCTGGCGCTGACCCTGAAAGAGGGCGGCAATGTGCTGCTGCTCGACGAACCGTCCAACGACCTCGACGTGGAGACCCTGCGTTCACTGGAGGAAGCGCTGCTGGACTTCCCGGGCGCTGCCATTGTGATCTCTCACGATCGGTGGTTCCTTGACCGTGTAGCCACGCACATCCTGGCGTACGAAGACGATTCGCAAGCGATCTTCTTCGAAGGCAACTACACCGAGTATGAAGCCGATCGCAAGAAGCGTCTGGGCGAAGCGGCTGCCCAACCGCACCGTGTGCGTCACAAAAAGCTGGCCTGATCAGCGTTCAGGCAGGCGCCGCTCCTTGCAAGGAGCGGCGTTGCCGCTGGTCGGCCTGGCTCACGCGTCAGGTTCGATCAGCAGCACTTCAATCGACTGATCGCCCGCCGGGCGCTGCCACAACACTTCATCGCCTTTCTGCGCACCGATCAGGGCGCGGCCCAGTGGCGACCCCCAATTGATCTGTCCTTTGGCTGCATCGGCCTGATCCTCTCCGACCAGATGCACGCGCTGCTGGTTGTCCTGTTCATCCGCGAACGTTACCCAACTGCCTATCTGCACTTTTTCGGTCGACACGGCCGGTGCGACGACCTGCGCGCTTTGCAGGCGCTGGTTGAAGTAGCGCAGGTCCCGTTCCAGATCGGCCAGTCGCTGCTTGTCTGCCGCTTCGCCCAACGCGGTTTGCGTGCTGTGCTGCGCCTGCAGGCTGCTGACGTGTTTCTTCAACATGGTCAGGCCTTCGGCCGTGACGTAGTTGATCTGTGTACTGACCAGCCGCTCTACCGGTTGCTCGGCCTCGGCGGCAGCGTTGTCTTCGTTTACGAATGCGCGGCTCATGAAATGTCCTCCCTAATAGGCTTTGGGCCACAGCAGGGCATCATTGGTTTCGTCGATTTTCCAGGCTTTGTGGGTCAGTTCGGGCGGTAGGCCTTGGCGGCACTGCGGGTCTTTTCCCGCTCCCAGGCGCGGTCACGCTCATTGAAGACCTGGCCGGGATCGAGCCGGTCGCGATTGTCCTGCGAGGTCTCGCACTGACGAAAGCCATCGGTCCAGCCCTGGGCGTAGAGCTTGTCTTTCAAGTAACGGGGCACGTTTTTGCGGAATTGGCCGGTAGTGGCGCCTGCTGCATCCCTGCCGCTGCTGCAGCCGTCCTGATAGCCGTCTGCAAAACCCGGCGGATAACCCTCCGCCAGCATCTGGTCACGGGTGGACTGACAACCCGCCAGCACGATGGCCAGCGACAACAACAGCCAATACCGCTTCATGGTGATTCCCTCTGCTTATGAGAGGAGTCTAGAAGGTAATTTGTGAGTTATTTGTAAAAGCGATGTAGGGAGCGTGTAATGGCAGTGTGCTTTTATTTTCGACGCACACTGCCGGCGACTCGCTACTGATCCGGTCAGTAGTGATACCACTTCACCTCAAGCATCACTTCGTTCTGTGGCGAACTCATCTGGCTGAATTCACGCTGGGCGCTCAGGCGCAGGCCGAGGTTGCGGGACAGCTCCCATTGCTGGTTGAGACTGACGCTGCGGCGCACTTCGCCATTGGTGAAATAGTCGCCCTTGGCTTCCAGGCTGAGGTTGCCCAGCGGGTTGCGCCACAGCACGCCCGTGTTGAAGCCTGCAGCGGGGGAGATGAATTCGGCGAAATCGTTATTGTGTTCGACCCGCACGGTGCCCAGTGCGAAGCCAAGCATGTCATCGGCCAGTTGCCAGGTGCCGCCGCCACCACCGTTGACATGGCTGACGAGGTTTTCGTCGCCGTGCTTGCCGAGAACCCGTTCCAGGCCGCCGGTGACTTGCCATGACCAGGGTTTCAGCAGTTCAGTGCGCGGAGTCAGTGAGCGAATGGTCGCCAGGTCCAGTTGCTGCACCTGCCAGTCATTGCCTTCGTATTGACGCACCTTGAGCTGAAGAATCTCGATCTGCGCACCCAGCGGGAAGCCATAGGCGTTGTCGTTCAGGTCGTGATAGGCCATGCGCAGGCCATATTCGGCAAACGCCTTGTCACCGCGTGTGCCCGCTCCCAGCTGCCAGGTGCGTGATTCATGGCCTTCTTCCGGCAGGCCGGGGCGCGGGATGTCCAGTTGTGGCGGCGGGTTCTGGTTGATCGCCTGCAACAGTTCGAAGCTGCGTTGCGAGCGTTGTGTATCGCGCTCAAGGCCGTTGGCGCGGTAGCGTTCCAGACGATACGCGGCGTCCTGAATCAACGCGCGGCGTTCCTTGGGCTGCGCAAGGTACTCGCTGTTCTGCAGTTGCTTCTGGTCGGCGCTGACCTTCAATACCCACTGTTGCTCGTCTGCATCGAGCGGTTCGGCGCGGCTCAGCAGTTCGCGTTCGCGTGACGGGCGATAGTCGATCTTCTCCACCAGCCCGGCGGCCTTGATCGCCTTGACCGTATCGGTCGGGATCGCGGTCAGGCCGAACTGATCGGTAAGCTTCAGGCCCGGGCGGGCGACCTGCAGCAATTCCAGCAGCCGGTACGAGCAGTTTTCGTCGAAGAAGAAATAACTGAAGCGGATCTGTTTCAGCTCCCAGACGTGCTCGACCATGCGCCCGGTTTCTTCCGCAGTCAGGTTCAGCCGGTATTCCCAGAGGTCACGGTTTTCCAGGCTGCGGTATTCCGACAGTTTTTCCTGATACGGCACTAGCGCAAACAATCCAGGATAGCCGCCTGCCAGACCTTTCCACGCGTACAGAATGCTGTTGTCCATGCCTTCGATGTAGGCACCGAAGTTGATCGCGTAGCTCAGTAAGGTGGTGTTATTGGTTTTCGCGCTGGCCGGATCGATGCGCAGCAGCGTATGGCCAAACATCGACGAGGGGCTATTGAGGTAAGCGGCCGGGAAAATCAGCACCGTGCTGTCCGGGGCCACATCCTTGTACCAGGCTTTGAATTCCTTGCAGTCCGGGGTCGGCAGGCTCGTCAGGTGCAACTGGTCACGCAGCCAGCGAGTGCGTGCCGGGTACACGCACTGGGCGTGGGTCTGTTCGTTACTGACGGGTGCGTAAATAGCGTCGAGTGTTGCGCTTAGCTCCGCCTGCGGGTCGTGTGCACCGTTGGCGGCGAGAAAGAATTTCGGGTCTGTGACATAGCTGCGCCAGCCACCGAGCTTGCCGGCTTCGTAGTGACCCAGAGAAATCCAGAACGGTTCATTGGCCAATTGCTGCAAACGTTCAGCGCTGGCATGAGGTGCCGCGGACAAAAAAGGGGCACAGACGAACAGCGCCAGCGATACAAGACGTTTGAGCATAGAGGGCAACTAGTCAGAAAAGGGAATCCCGCCCTTTGCGAACAAAGGGCGGGCGAACGACTTTAAGCCTGAGTAGCGTACTTGGCCAGAGTCGGATCGTTTTTCAGAACATTGACGGTGTTGGTGTGAACGTCTTCGGCAGTGGCGTCGGCCTTGCTGAAGATTTGCGAGAAGTGCTCGTGAGTGACGGCGGCGAAGTGCTCGCGGTCTTCTGGTGCAACGCCCAGTACCACAGCGTAGGTCGTCAGTGCTTCGCCCTGACCCATGGCCATGTCCTTGGAGAGTTCATCCATCATGCCGTTCATGGCAAGCCAGGATTTACCGCCATAGGTCAGTGCGCCGTTGGTGGAGCAGCCGTTGGTGCCGGAGGTCATGCCGAAGGTGGCGTTACCCGAAGTACCGTTGGTGGTCGAAGCCAGGAAGTGAGCTGGAGTACCGCGTTGACCTTCAAACAGCATGTTGCCCCAACCGCAGTCAGGACCGCCTGGTGCTTGAGCCATAGCGTTGATCGATACAGCGGCGAAGAGCGTTCCAAGAAGAATCCGTTTCATAGCTTTTTCTCTTTTTAGTTCAGCCAAGGGTCGAGTTTCTTGAGTCGTTACATCAAGACAGACGGCCAACCAACAACCACCTGTGCAGTTTGGAGTTTAGGCACGTTCCAAGGGTTCCGTCATCGATTACAGATTATTGCTTGAAAACGGCTTTTTTAAGGACGTGGCTCATGGCAGCACCCACGCAAATGCTTTTCGGCTCTTTCCTGCCTTGCAAGTCGTGTACAGCGAGCGCCAGAATGCCGACATCTGCCCCGCCTGATGTAAGGATTACTGATGCCCGATTCTGTCGCAGCCAACCTACGCCTGGCGCCCAACGCGCTGACCCGTCCGTTTTCCGCTGAGCAATTCAGCTTTGCGACCACCCATGAGCTCGAACCTTTTCGCGGTGTCCTTGGCCAGGAGAGAGCCGTAGAGGCCCTGCAGTTCGGCGTTGCCATGCCGCGCCCCGGTTACAACGTATTTGTCATGGGCGAGCCCGGCACCGGGCGCTTTTCGTTCGTCAAACGCTACCTCAAGGCTGAAGGCAAGCGGATGCAGACGCCGTCGGACTGGGTCTACGTCAACAATTTCGACGAGCCCCGCGAGCCCAAGGCACTGGAGCTGCCTCCAGGCACAGCTCATGAGTTCACCGCCGACATCGGCGGCCTGATCGACAACCTGCTGGTGACCTTCCCGGCGGTTTTCGAGCACCCGTCTTACCAGCAGAAGAAAAGCTCGATCGACCGTGCGTTCAATCAGCGTTACGACCGTGCTCTGGACGTTATCGAGCGCCTGTCACTGGAAAAGGACATCGCGCTGTATCGCGACAGTTCCAACATCGCGTTCACGCCGATGGCCGATGGCAAGGCGCTGGACGAGGCCGAGTTTTCGCAACTGCCCGAAGCGGATCGCGAGCGCTTCCACGAAGATATCTCCGCGCTCGAGGAGCGTCTCAACGAAGAGCTGGCCAGCCTGCCGCAGTGGAAGCGCGAGTCCAACAATCAGCTGCGTCAGTTGAATGAAGAAACCATCACCCTGACCCTGCAACCCTTGCTGGCACCGCTCTCGGAAAAATACGCCGAGAACGCTGCGGTCTGCGCCTACCTGCAGGCCATGCAGGTGTACCTGCTCAAGACGCTGGTCGAGCAGTTGGTCGATGACGCGAAGACCGACGCCCAGGCGCGCAAGCTGCTGGAAGAGCAGTACAGCCCGAGTCTGGTGGTCGGGAATACTCGTGATGGCGGTGCGCCGGTGGTTTTCGAGCAGCACCCCACCTATGACAACCTGTTCGGGCGCATCGAATACAGCACCGATCAGGGCGCGCTGTACACCACGTATCGGCAACTGCGCCCCGGCGCGCTGCATCGCGCCAACGGCGGTTTCCTGATTCTGGAAGCCGAGAAGATGCTGGGCGAGCCGTTCGTCTGGGATGCGCTCAAGCGTACCCTGCAATCGCGCAAGCTGAAGATGGAGTCGCCGTTGGGCGAGCTTGGCCGCGTTGCCACCGTGAGCCTGACGCCGCAGGTGATCCCGTGGAACGTCAAAATCATCATCATCGGTTCGCGTTCGCTGTACTACACCCTGCAAGACCTTGATCCTGACTTCCAGGAGATGTTCCGGGTGCTGGTCGACTTCGATGAAGAGATTCCGATGGTCGACGAAACGCTCGAGCAATTCGCTCAGTTGCTCAAGACCCGCACCTCGGAAGAGGGCATGGCGCCTTTGACCGCCGACGCAGTGGCGCGGCTGGCGACTTACAGCGCCCGATTGGCCGAGCATCAGGGGCGTTTGTCGGCGCGTATCGGCGACCTGTTTCAATTGGTCAGCGAGGCCGATTTCATCCGCCAGCTGGCCAACGACGACAAGACCGACGCCGGGCATATCGAGCGTGCGCTCAAGGCCAAGGCCACCCGTACCGGGCGGGTTTCGGCGCGGATTCTCGATGACATGATGGCTGGCGTGATCCTGATCGACACTGACGGCGCGGCAGTCGGCAAGTGTAACGGCCTGACGGTTCTGGAAGTCGGAGACTCGGCCTTCGGCGTGCCCGCGCGCATTTCCGCCACGGTTTACCCGGGCGGCAGCGGGATCGTCGACATTGAGCGCGAGGTCAACCTTGGCCAGCCGATTCACTCCAAGGGCGTGATGATTCTTACCGGCTACCTCGGCAGTCGTTATGCCCAGGAATTCCCGCTGGCGATTTCCGCGAGCATCGCGCTCGAGCAGTCCTATGGTTACGTGGACGGCGACAGTGCGTCGCTGGGCGAGGTCTGCACGCTGATCTCGGCGCTGTCACGCACGCCACTCAAGCAGTGCTTCGCGATTACCGGTTCCATCAACCAGTTTGGCGAAGTTCAGGCGGTGGGCGGGGTCAATGAAAAGATCGAGGGCTTCTTCCGCCTCTGCGAAGCCCGGGGGCTGACAGGCGAGCAGGGCGCGATCATTCCGCAGGCCAACGTCACCACGCTGATGCTGGACGAGCGTGTAGTGCAGGCTGTACGTGCCGGGCAATTCCATATCTATGCGGTGCGTCAGGCCGATGAGGCGCTGAGCCTGCTGGTTGGCGAACCCGCCGGTGCGCCTGACGAGCATGGCGAGTTCCCTGAGGGCAGCGTCAATGCACGCGTGGTGGAGCGTCTGCGCGATATCGCAGAGATGCTCAGCGACGAAGATCTCAAGGAAGAGCTGGAAAAGGAGCCTGCGCAGTTGCAGCCTGAACTCAAGGTCTGAAAGCGCAGGCGCCGGGCGGTGAGGGCCGCCCGGTGCTCCGTTCATCAGGGATAGTTTCTCGCGGGGTGGTTTTCTTCTAGTCTTGAGGTGATCGCAGTGGCCAAGGAGATTGGCGTGCATCCTGCTAAACGAGAAGGATGAATACTGTTGCTGATCAGGAGCGCATCATGCAGCGTAGCCTTTGCCTTACCCGAGAATGCATGGGGCTGATGACCCGTATCGAGTGTGTCATCCGGCCTCTGCGCAGTGACAGCGGACAGTGGATGGTGCTCTTCGCGGCCGGAATGGCTGCAGAACAGCCTTCCGCAATCAAGTCCCAGGGGCCTTTCAGAGGCTTGCCCGAAGCGCAATCGGTGCTCACCAGCGTTATCGAAAGCCTGTCGTTGCATGGTTATCAATGTGCCGATGACGTACCCATCTGGGCCCTGCATGTCCAGGCTGAACTGCGCCGTATTGATAGCGACAGGATGGTCTGTCAAAGCTCGTCGCTGTTCTAGGCTCTGTACGAAAAGTGGCTGCGCTCGGTGATGCCTCGTTAAAAACAGGCTCGGATGCGAGTCCAATCGGAATGCTCATTTACAACACGTAGAGTCGAACGCGACCCCGGCCGTTCCTCGCCTGTTTTTGCCTCGCCTGACCTTCGCTCGCCGACTTTTCGTACAGAGCCTAGGCTTCAATTCGGTTCCTCAGCAACGCGCTAACTGCCGCTGTGCGTTATTTTGTCGCATGCTCAGAGCGGCGCATTACCGCTGATATACTCGCCCGCTCCTTTAAAACACCTTGCGAGTATCAATGGAACGTTTTTTTGAAAATGCCATGTACGCATCGCGCTGGCTGCTGGCGCCGATCTATTTCGGCCTGTCCCTTGGCCTGTTGGCGTTGTGTCTGAAGTTTTTCCAGGAAATCTTTCACGTCATTCCCAACATCTTCTCGCTGGCCGAAGCAGACCTGATTCTGGTGCTGCTCTCGCTGATCGACATGGCGCTGGTCGGTGGCTTGCTGGTGATGGTGATGATCTCCGGCTACGAGAATTTCGTGTCACAGCTGGACATCGACGAGGACAAGGAAAAGCTTAACTGGCTGGGCACCATGGATTCGTCTTCGCTGAAGATGAAAGTTGCAGCATCGATTGTGGCGATTTCTTCCATCCACCTGTTGCGAGTGTTCATGGATGCCACCAACATCAAGCCCGAATACCTGATGTGGTACGTGATTATCCATATGACGTTCGTGATATCGGCGTTTGCGATGGGCTATCTGGACAAGGTCACCAAGCACTGAGACAACGCTGAATGACAGGGGCGGGCATTATCGTTTCTGGCATGTCGGCGCTGTGTGTTGTAAAACGTCCGTTCCGATGCATCAGGCGTTTGCGCAGGAGGTTCGATCATGAATTATCAGGAATTTATCGGCCACGCCCAGGCCGGGCGGGTCGATGAGCTGAACCTGATCTCCATCGAAGGCGGCATCTATCTACTGGATGTGCGCATGAATGGCACTTCGGTGATGCTCAAGGACCCAGCGGGCAAGACCCTGCATCTTCGCTCGGTAGAGCACGCCCGGGACTTGCTCAAGGAAATACCGGTGGTGCCTTTTTACCTGGTCCATTGCGTGGTCCATGACGAGCTGTGTGGCATGCCTGTCAATGACCGCTCTGAAATGCGCCTGCCGATCTCGTTTCATTCTTCATGGTCCTGATCGCCAACTGCGGATTGCTGCTGCGGTAGGGGCTACAGCGGCAATTGTGCTAGGCTGCTCGGCCTTTTGGTTCGGGGCGCATCAGCGTATAGCGTGATTGCCGTTCAGGTTTTGCGTGATACCGACTGCGTGCCCCTCTACGGAGCAGTGTCATGTCCGAAGTCAATCTGTCCACCGACGAAACCCGCGTCAGCTACGGCATTGGCCGTCAGTTGGGCGATCAGTTGCGCGACAACCCGCCACCGGGCGTCGATCTGGAAGCCATCGTGGCAGGCCTGCGCGATGCGTTTGGCGGTCAGCCAAGCCGTGTCGGTCAGGAAGAAATGTCCGCCAGCTTCAAGGTCATCCGCGAAATCATGCAGGCTGAAGCAGCCGCCAAGGCTGAGCAGGCCGCAGGCGCCGGCAAGGCCTACCTGGCTGAAAACGCCAAGCGCGAAGGCGTGACCACGCTGGCTTCGGGTCTGCAATTCGAAGTCGTGACCGCTGGCACTGGCCCTAAGCCAACCCGTGAAGATCAGGTACGCGTTCACTACCACGGCACGTTGATCGACGGTAACGTCTTCGACAGTTCCTACGATCGTGGCGAGCCGGCCGAATTTCCGGTCAGCGGCGTGATTGCTGGCTGGACCGAGGCGCTGCAACTGATGAACGCCGGCAGCAAATGGCGTCTGCACGTGCCGAGCGAGCTGGCTTACGGCGCTCAGGGCGTAGGCAGCATCGCACCGCACAGCGTGCTGGTGTTTGATGTGGAACTGCTGGACGTTCTGTAAGCGACCCGGTCGATGCAGGTAGTCGCTGAACGGATCGAGCCGATTCGTTCAGCGACGCAGTTGTGCTGATGCTTCATGCTCAGTGCAACTCACCCATGGGGCGCAACGCCCGCGCGTAGCAGAACAGAAACAGGTTTCTCACCAGCTCCTTGAGCACCAATGGCTCGCTGGAACTCAAACTGCACACATCCAGATCGCCCTGATCGCGTAACTCCTCCAGCGCTTCCTCTTCCAGTACGGCACACACTTCCCCCGTCTCGCGATGGAGAATTCTCAGGTAAGGGTGGGGTCTGTCCAGCCATGCATCGATCAAATAGGTCATGTCTCATCTCCTGTGTAAGTCAGATGAGAATAATTCCTATCGGGATAATAGCAAGGCTCTATTGAGATTAATTCTCATTTTGCGCTGAATGGTTGATCCAGATCAGCGAATGCCGGTCGAGAGAGGACGCGGAGCGTCCAGAACGGCGTGCCGACGCGGAGCATCGGCACGATAGTTAGAAAACTATCGTTCCTCATGCTCCAGCGTGGGAGTGCCGTTCGTGACGCTCTGCGTCACACAGCGATGCCATCAGCCGGTCAGTGGTGTTCGCGGGTGGCGCGGAATTTCACGTCGGGCCAGCGTTCTTCCATCAGCGCCAGGTTCACGCGGGTAGGAGCGAGGTAGGTCAGGTGACCGCCGCCGTCCACTGCGAGGTTTTCCACCGCCTTGTTCTCAAACTCTTCGAGCTTCTTCTTGTCGTCGCAGTCGATCCAGCGGGCTGACCACACAGTGATTGGCTCGTAGGCGCATTCAACCTTGTATTCTTCCTTGAGACGGCTGGCGACCACATCGAACTGCAGCACACCGACGGCGCCGAGGATGATGTCGTTGCTGCGCTGCGGGAAGAACACCTGCGTGGCGCCTTCTTCGGCCAGCTGTTGCAGACCCTGACGCAGTTGCTTGGACTTGAGCGGGTCCTTCAGGCGTACGCGACGGAACAGCTCTGGTGCGAAGTGCGGAATACCGGTGAACCCCAGCGCTTCGCCTTCGGTGAAGGTATCGCCGATCTGGATGGTGCCGTGGTTGTGCAAGCCGATGATGTCGCCGGCGTAGGCTTCTTCCAGCTGCTCGCGTTCCGATGAGAAGAACGTCAGCGCGTCGCCGATCCGTACGTCCTTGCCCAGGCGCACATGGCGCATCTTCATGCCCTTGTCGTAACGGCCCGAGCAGATACGCATGAAGGCGATGCGGTCGCGGTGCTTGGGGTCCATGTTCGCCTGGATCTTGAACACGAAGCCGCTGAATTTCTCTTCCGCCGGCTCGACGGTGCGCTCGTTGGCCACACGTGCCAGCGGCTTGGGCGCCCAGTTCACCACGGCATCGAGTACATGATCGACGCCGAAGTTGCCCAGCGCGGTACCGAAGAACACCGGGGTCAGCTGACCGTCGATGAATTCCTGCTGGTTGAATTCGTGGCAGGCACCCTGTACCAGCTCCAATTGCTCGACGAAGCGCTCGTATTCATCGCCCAAGTGGGCGCGGGCTTCGTCCGAATCGAGCTTCTCGATGATTTTGGTTTCGGTGCGCTCGTGGCCGTGACCCGCGGTGTAGACAATGATGTAGTCATCGGCCAGGTGGTAGACACCCTTGAAGTCCCGGTAGCAACCGATCGGCCAGGTGATCGGTGCCGCCTTGATCTTGAGGACCGCTTCGATTTCATCGAGCAGCTCGATCGGGTCGCGGATATCACGGTCGAGCTTGTTGATGAAACTGACAATAGGCGTGTCACGCAGACGGCAGACATCCATCAGCGCGATGGTGCGCGGCTCGACGCCTTTACCGCCGTCGAGGACCATCAAAGCAGAGTCGACCGCCGTCAGGGTGCGGTAGGTGTCTTCGGAGAAGTCTTCGTGGCCCGGGGTGTCGAGCAGGTTGATCATGTGGTCGCGATACGGAAACTGCATCACGGACGTGGTAATGGAGATACCACGCTGTTTCTCCATTTCCATCCAGTCGGAGGTGGCGTGACGGTCGGATTTACGCGACTTGACCGTACCGGCGACGGAAATGGCCTTGCCCATCAGCAGGAGTTTTTCCGTGATGGTGGTTTTACCCGCATCCGGGTGGGAAATAATGGCGAAAGTGCGGCGTTTCGCGACTTCGGCGGCCTGTTGGGTCATGGGAAATCGCCTGGGATGGGATTGAAAAAGGGCGCAGATTATAGCTCAACTCGCGGCAATAACCGAACCGTTCAGACAATAAACGATGGCTAGATAATGTCTCGTGTGGGAACCTTTCATGTCGTGGAGACGTCCACTCCCCCGTCAAGGCTCGCAACGAAGCCAACGCAAGGGGCTGATTCATCAGCATGTTGGTTTGACGAAGCTGCGCTTATGGCTTGTGTTTTCGCCGAGGTTAAACCCTTACCGGCGACCCACCCGCTGCTCTTCGCGAACGTTATTGCCGGCGTCCTCCCCGGACGTCCAGGTCAACGCGTTCGCCGACTGAAATAAGGAGTCCGCCTGTGGCAAATCGCTATGGCAAGGGGCTATTGGGAGGTGCGGTTGCGATCGCACTCCTGGCCCTGCTGATCCACTGGATCGGCGTTAGTACTATCAAGCAATACCAGGATGACCTGCTGTTCTATCTTCAGGCTCATCTGATTCTGGTTGTGGTTTCAATGTTGGCGGCCCTGGTGGTCGGCATCCCTGCGGGCATTGCCCTCAGCCGACCGAGTATGGTTGGACGCGCCGAACGCTTCATGCAGATATTCAATATTGGCAACACCGTTCCTCCTCTCGCCGTTCTGGCCATTGCCCTCGGGATTCTCGGGATCGGCAGCGGGCCGGCGATCTTCGCGCTGTTTCTCGCCTCGCTGTTGCCGATCGTGCGTAACACCTACGAAGGCCTGAAAAACGTACAGGGTTCACTCAAGGAAGCTGCCGTCGGTATTGGCATGACTCCGCGCCAGGTGCTGTGGCGTGTCGAGTTGCCCAACGCTGTACCGATCATCATCGGTGGCGTGCGGGTCGCACTGGCGATCAATGTCGGGACCGCGCCGCTGGCGTTTCTCATCGGTGCCAATAGCCTTGGCAGTCTGATTTTCCCGGGCATTGCGTTGAACAACCAACCGCAATTGGTGCTGGGTGCGGCGTGTACCGCTCTGCTGGCGCTGCTGCTCGATGGTCTGGTGATACTGGCCAGTCGTCTTTGGCTGGAACGCGGACTGGCTCGCTGAGCGAAGGAAATCTCATGAAAAGAATATGCTTGTTTTTAGGCTTTGCCTTGCTGTTTCCGGCATTGGCCCAAGCTGCAGAAAAGCCGCTGTTGCGTGTCGGCGCACGGGTGTTCACCGAACAGACCATCCTCGCTGAACTGACCGCACAATACCTGCGGACCAAGAACTACGACGTGCAAATCACTGGCGGCCTGGGCAGCAATCTGGCGCGCAGCGCACAGGAAAGTGGTCAGCTGGATCTGTTGTGGGAATACACCGGTGTGTCGCTGGTGTCCTACAACCACATCGACGAAAAACTCGACAGCGCTCAGACCTATGCGCGGGTCAAGGAAGTCGATGCAAAGAAAGGCCTGATCTGGCTTTCGCCGTCGAAGTTCAACAACACCTATGCGCTGGCGCTGCCGCAGAAGATTGCTGACAAGTACCCGCAGGTCAACACAATGTCCGACCTGGCCAAGGTGTTCAAAGACGAAGCCAAAGAAGGGCATCTGGTCGCGCTGGACACCGAGTTTGCCAACCGGTCCGACGGCCTGGTCGGCATGGTCAAGCATTACGACATGAATCTGGGGCGTGAAAACACTCGGCAGATGGACTCGGGCTTGGTGTACACCGCGCTGCAGAACGGTCAGGTGTTCGCAGGGCTTGTCTACACCACAGATGGTCGCCTGAACGCGTTCAAGCTCAAAGTGCTACAAGACGACAAGCACTACTTCCCGGACTACACCGCGGCGCCGGTGATTCGTCAGGAATATCTGGATAAGCATCCGGACATCGAGACGCTGCTCAAGCCGTTGGCTGATCTGCTGGACAACCAGACCATGATCGACCTCAACGCTCGTGTCGACGTCGGCCATGAAAGCCCATCCGCGGTTGCTGCAGATTTTCTGCGTCAGCACCCATTGAATTAAGGAAGGAGACGATATGAGTTTCTTGAGCGCCTTCTCCCATCTGGACTGGGCACAGGTCCTGCACCTGACCTGGCAGCACATTACGCTGGTTGGCATCGCCGTGACCCTGGCGATTGTCGTCGGTGTGCCGTTGGGCGTGTTGATGACGCGTTTTCCAGTGCTGGCGGGCCCTTTGCAGGCCAGCGCCACGGTGTTGTTGACCGTGCCGTCGATTGCCCTGTTCGGCCTGCTGCTGCCGTTCTACTCCAAGTTCGGCCAGGGCCTTGGCCCGATGCCGGCGATTACCGCGGTGTTCCTTTACTCGCTGCTGCCGATTATGCGTAACACCTATCTGGCCCTCACAGGCGTAGAACCGGGTATCCGCGAAGCCGCCAAAGGCATCGGCATGACCTTCGGCCAGCGTCTGCGCATGGTCGAGCTGCCTATCGCAGTGCCTGTGATTCTCGCCGGTGTGCGCACCGCCGTGGTGATGAATATCGGTGTCATGACCATCGCCGCGACCATCGGTGCCGGTGGTCTGGGTGTACTCATTCTTGCTTCTATCAGCCGCAGCGATATGTCGATGCTGATCGTCGGCGCGGTACTGGTCAGCATTCTGGCCATTATCGCCGACCTTCTCCTGCAATGGCTGCAACGCACGCTGACTCCAAAAGGATTACTGAAATGATCGAACTCCAGAACCTCTCCAAGACTTTCCAGAGCAACGGCAAAGAAGTGAAGGCTGTCGATTCGGTCAGCCTCACGGTCAACGAAGGCGAAATCTGCGTCTTCCTCGGCCCGTCGGGCTGCGGCAAGAGCACCACGCTGAAAATGATCAACCGCCTGATCATGCCAACCTCCGGCAAAGTGCTGATCAATGGCGAAGACACCACTGGTCTTGACGAAGTGACCCTGCGTCGCAACATCGGCTACGTGATTCAGCAGATCGGTCTGTTCCCGAACATGACCATCGAAGAAAACATCGTGGTCGTGCCCAAGCTGCTCGGTTGGGACAAGCAGCGTTGCCATGACCGTGCTCGCGAACTGATGAGCATGATCAAACTGGAGCCCAAGCAGTACCTGCATCGTTACCCGCGTGAACTGTCCGGCGGCCAGCAACAGCGTATCGGCGTGATCCGTGCCCTGGCAGCCGACGCACCTTTGCTGTTGATGGACGAACCGTTCGGTGCGGTCGACCCGATCAACCGCGAGATGATCCAGAACGAGTTCTTCGAGATGCAGCGCGCGCTGAACAAGACCGTGATCATGGTCAGCCACGACATCGACGAAGCCATCAAGCTGGGCGACAAAATCGCTATCTTCCGTGGCGGCAAACTGCTGCAGATCGATCACCCGGACACCTTGCTCGCTCATCCGGCTGACGACTTCGTCAGCAGCTTCGTCGGCCAGGACAGCACTCTCAAGCGTCTGCTGCTGGTCAAGGCCGAAGATGCGGCCGACAACGCGCCGTCGGTCAGCCCGGAAACTCCGGTTGCCGACGCACTGGAAGTGATGGACGAAAACGACCGTCGCTATATCGTTGTCACCGACAGCGAGAACAAGGCAATGGGCTATGTGCGTCGTCGTGACCTGCACCGTCAGCAGGGCACGTGCGCGCAGTTCCTGCGTGAATTCAACGCCACTGCCGCTTACGACGAACATTTGCGCATCCTGCTGTCGCGCATGTACGAGTTCAACCGTGCCTGGCTGCCGGTGCTGGATGCCGAGAACGTGTTCCTGGGTGAAGTGACGCAAGAGTCCATTGCGGCTTATCTGAGCTCGGGCCGTTCGCGTGGCATGAAGACCAGTATTGTTTCGCCAGCCGAGCAAGTGGCTTCCTGACCGGCTGCGTTGCCGCCAGCGTCATGGCTGGCGGCAATGTTCACACTTGGAACTTCTCCAGGCCACATTGGGTGGCGTCGCTTTCCTGCAATGCAGACGCCGTCATGGCGTCTGCAGCATCGCTCTCATACAACGTTGTCACGACCCCCTGATACTCGACGATCACTTTACAGTGGTCATTACCCCCGAACTTCTTGTTGCTGGTCCAGACCCGGTTGGACACACTTGAATAGTAGGCGTTGCCTTGGGTGATCTCGGAGGCATAGAGGTCGTTGACGAAAAGCTTGTAGTTATGCTTTTTGAACGTGTCGCCCTCGAAATACACCTCCAGCAGGTCATCTGTTCTGACGACCTTCGCGACGGTCAGTCGTAACAACAGGCTCTGGGCAATGGCCAGATAAGAACGGTACGCTGCCCGGTTTGTCACGCTGATGAGCGGGTTGCCGTTGACGGTCATGTACAGGGCATCAACGCTTGCCTGATCGACACCTGCTACCAGTCGGGTCATCGTAGAGTCCGTGAAGAGCTGGCGGATAGGCAGGGCGATTTTTGCCTGCTCGACGTTGCCGGAGAACAGGGTATAGGTTTTCCCGATGCCTCCAGCTGCCGTGATGGTCACCTCTTGATGGCCTACGCCGCCGGGGCGTATCCAGGTGTTATCGATTAGTTCGGAGCCGTTGGGGTAGCCTTTTTCAAGCGTCGCATAAGGAGGGGCTCCGAAGATAATCGTATAATCATGACTCTTGAAAGCCTCACCCTCGAACGTCACCTGGACAAGTCCTGCACTGACGATCACGCTTCTTATGGTTTTTTGCAGGAGTAACCGTTGTGCACGGTTCAATAGGCGACCGTGCAGTTCATCGGTCCGGTCTTCATCCAGATTGGAGAAAAGAACGTCAAGCCTTGGCTGGGTAATGCCGGGGCTGAGCTCAGTGCAACGGTCATCGGTAAACAATGCCTTGATATTGAACAGCAGGATGGGGCGTGATGCCGTACTGGCCACAGCGTATAGCTTGCCCCCAGCAACCACCTTGACCGACGCTTCGTCCCCTTCGGAGATGGGTGTGCTGGCTTCCACGTAGGCGATGCCTTCTTCGATACGCGCTTCACAACCCACGCATTCGCCATTGTCTACCCACGCCACTAACGCTCCGTTGAGCGTTATCTCGTAACGGTATGGCGTGTACCATTGCTCGGCAACGGTAAACTTTATCCGGTCTTGAAAGGTGGCGTGAACGCTGGACAGGATATGGGCGAGCTCCGGGATATAAGTGAGTAACGGCAGGTCGATTGGGATCGTCGTCTCAGCGTCATTTTCCCAAATGGCCAGTGTCAATGCGGGCAGGTCGGCGATCTGGTTGAGGGTTGCAGGGGTTGGGTACAATCCCCAGCGATCAAAGAATTCCGCCAGGTTGAGATGGCTCAGCAGCGAGGTTTCGACGATGAAGCGCTGCGCTTTATCGTCGTTGACGGTGGGCGGGTTGTTCATGAGCCGATAGCGCTGGTGCAATTGCGGGTAAAACGAAGTACCGAAGCTAAGACGCAATTGCCAGAGCATCACGAGTTTTTGCATGACGTCTTTGATGTCGTCATATTCGCGCACTGTGCCGAGCAGGTATTGTTTTACGGCCGTGTACCTGGAGTCGATGTTATGGGCACGCCCGCAAAAAAACTCCTGGGTCGCCATCGAGTAGAGATTGACCGTCACCTCTGTCATTCCAGTGCCGCTGCCCCATGTCATGGGGGCGAGTTGCCGTTGATGACCGCTTTCGTGCCAAGGCCCCCAACCGTCGTCAGAGAGGGTTGACAGTAATTGGGCCAGGGGAGTCGCCCCGTTAAACCCCATATGGCCGTTTTTAGCAAACATGTAACCCTTATCGGCCTCTACATAAAAATGTTTGCTGGGGTCCAGCGACCATTCTTCAGTGCCGTACTGTTCGACGCCCGAAATCCGGTCCTGAGCCTCGATGGCCTTGTCGTAACGGGCCATCAATTCCTCTGGATTGGACAGATAGTTCCGAGCGCTGTTGTACCGCACCACGATGATGGCCCTGGGGCTGGTCAGCAGCACGACGGGCGCATTGCTGTATTGCGCCATCTGCTGTTCCCATTCCAGGTTGGTCATGTCCATTCTGAAAAACGGCACATGGTTGTACTGTCCTGCTATATCCAGAATCACGTGACCGAGCGGGTCCAGATTGGTAAAGCCCAGCAGGCCTGTGTTGGTAGCGACAAGGACGTTCAGGCCACGTTTCAGCGGGTACGGGGTGGGTGTATCCAGTTCGGGCACCCCGATCACTGCAGACACCAGATTCATGTACAGACTGGTTGCGGTTATTTCCAGCCGATCGCCTTTCGTTACATAAATGTTAGTCGGCTGAAAGTTGGTGTGTGCCCTGGCACGGGCGTGACGTTGGCGATGGCTTTCGGCAGAGCCGAAGCCGAAGGCTTGCCATCGGGTTTCTGCTTGAACTGCACCGGGCGCAACGGAGCTGGCGGCGTGAGGCTGTCGGTCATCCATGATCGTTACCTGAAAAGGCGGTCTGAGCTATTTATTGAGCGCGCGTCCTCTGCATCCGTCTACTGACAGAACTGACAGGCTGATTCGCTTTGCCTGGCGTTGAAAAGGTGATGGCCTGGAGCGCTGCGAAAAGGCAATGGCGACGGAGGTGGGGAACATCTGCCTGTCATGCAGGTCGGTTAAACAGGTCTTTGGGAAGGCAACTCAAAAGCCCTGTGCAAAAACGCGACATTTTTTGTTGATATCCGGCCCCTCAGGTCCTAAAGTTCGCGCCGAACGTCCATGCTGGAAACGATCCATCCGGCTCAAGTACTGACGACGAGACAGCAAGGCCAGGAAGGCAGCCCTTCAGGGCCTTTTTGCTTTCGGCGACATGCCTTGGGAAGTAGGCGAACCAAAGTGGGGATACGGAGGGCGTTCATTTGTACCCATTGACCAATACCGTTTGCCAATAGGAGTTCCAGCAGCATGCCGATCAATGTCGAAGACTACTACTCAGCCGAAACCTTCAAGAAAATGAAGGCGTTCGCTGACAAGCAAGAAACCCCGTTCGTGGTCATTGATACTGACATCATCAGCAAGGCATATGACGACCTGCGTGCGGGCTTCGAATTCGCCAAGGTTTATTATGCGGTCAAGGCCAACCCTGCCGTTGAAGTCATCAATCTGCTCAAGGAAAAGGGTTCGAGCTTCGACATCGCGTCGATCTACGAGCTGGACAAGGTCCTGAGCTGTGGTGTCGGCCCGGAGCGTATGAGCTACGGCAACACCATCAAGAAATCCAAGGACATTCGTTACTTCTACGAGAAGGGCGTGCGTCTGTTCGCCACCGACTCCGAAGCCGACCTGCGTAACATTGCCAAGGCGGCACCGGGCTCGAAAGTCTACGTGCGCATCCTGACCGAAGGTTCGACCACGGCCGACTGGCCTCTGTCGCGCAAATTCGGCTGCCAGACCGACATGGCCATGGACCTGCTGATTCTTGCCCGCGACCTGGGTCTTGTGCCTTACGGCATCTCGTTCCACGTCGGCTCGCAGCAGCGTGACATCAGCGTCTGGGACGCTGCCATTGCCAAGGTCAAAGTGATCTTCGAGCGTCTGAAAGAAGAAGACGGCATCGTTCTCAAGCTGATCAACATGGGTGGCGGCTTCCCGGCCAACTACATCACCCGCACCAACAGCCTGGAAACCTACGCCGAAGAGATCATCCGCTTCCTGAAGGAAGACTTCGGTGATGACCTGCCGGAAATCATTCTCGAGCCGGGCCGTTCGTTGATCTCCAACGCCGGCATCCTGGTCAGCGAAGTGGTACTGGTTGCCCGCAAGTCGCGTACCGCGGTCGAGCGTTGGGTATACACCGACGTGGGCAAGTTCTCCGGTCTGATCGAAACCATGGACGAAGCCATCAAGTTTCCGATCTGGACCGAGAAGAAAGGCGAAATGGAAGAGGTGGTCATCGCCGGTCCTACCTGCGACAGCGCCGACATCATGTACGAAAACTACAAGTACGGCCTGCCACTCAACCTGGCCATCGGTGATCGTATGTACTGGTTGTCCACCGGCGCCTACACCACCAGCTACAGCGCAGTGGAATTCAATGGCTTCCCGCCGCTGAAGTCGTTCTACCTGTAATTTCCTTGCGTCAAAAAAAACCCATGAAAATGGGTTTTTTTTTGCCCGTAAAAAATAATTATATAAGTCTCGGTGCGCTGAAACGTGCAGTAAGTGAGGGGCGTGTTATTAAACGTTTGCGGGGTAATATAATAGACCCAGCAGAATGTGTTGCTTATTCCTACAGGTGTTGTCCGTTCTGCTCACTGTGTGAAGTCGATACCCTTTGTTAATTTCCAATGACCTTGAAGCACCGATTTATAGTCGGCGCAAAACAGGCTCTACATAATAAGGAAATTAATCATGGTTACGACCGTTGAACCGCAATTTACGGACGGCGAAGCACACAGCGTCGAAGAAGTCAGTCGTGTCAGCAAGGACTTGATGGATACCCTGACCAGTCGGGGCGCAGAGGTGGCGCGTGCCCCGGGCTTGTTGATTACCAACGAAGATGTTCGCCGCATCAGGCGTTATGTCAATACGGGCCTGGAACTGCCGACCACACTGGACGAAGTCAGCCAGCTGACAGGGGGGCAGGACAACGGCATTCCCGGCCTTGGGGCAGAAGCGATCGTCGAGCTGTACCTCGGTATTCAAGCCCATGCCAGGAGCTGGTCGGCGATTGAAACCGCCATGCAGAAAGTCGGCAGCGACCTGTACGTTTTCTCGGGCAATCTGATCGCCATCGCAACGGATGTGGTGGATTTCATCAAAGGACTCGATTCCTACCAGACCCTGCAAGTGGGGGACCTGACGCCGTCGCAGATTGATGCAATGCCCCCCGTTGCACTGATGGACCAGGACAGCAAGAGACTGCCCGGGCTGTTGTCGCTGGTCGATGAACTCAAGGTACATATCAAGGACCATAGTGCCAGCACCACGCGAACCCGAGTCGGGGTGACCGATTTCAAGCGTCGTCTAAAAGACGAGATAGCGCCCGGCGTGGCGTTGAAAATAAGGTTGGCCGGCTCCGGCGACACTGATGACGAAATTGCCCGGCTTACTGCGGACGTCGATCAGCTCAACGGACGCATCAATCATAAACTTGCCGAGTACGAAGAGTACTGCGAATACAAGTGGATCGGTTTCTGGTGGGGACTTGTCGGCGGGGCTGTTTCCCTGTCCATCTTTGGCCCGAAGGCATCGAAGGCTCTCGATGAAAAAGATCGTCTGATTGAAGAAAAACGCCAGATAGAGAAGCAGATAAAACAATCCAACGCGTTGTTGAGCGACTTGATGGCCTTCGAAACCAGTCTGCAGGATTTGAAAGCCAGAGTCGACGGGGCGGCCAGTAGCGTCAGTAATATAGAGAGCCTGTGGGTATTGTTGGAAGAGCTGGTCGACGCCTCCTACGATCGTATTAAAAATACCAATAACGCCTTGTACCTGGTCAGTTTCGTTTCCCGCTTCCAAACCCTCATGAGCAATTGGAGGGAGATTCAGGTCCAGGCCTTCGATCTGTTGACCGCTTTTAACAATGCACTGGACGAACCCGTTGCGTGAGTGTTGCCCACCTTAACGTTAAAGAGAATGCTGTTATGAATGTTCATGTACTTGCTATGCCCGCTCAACTGCCCAAACCTGATATGGAAATCATTATTGCCAGTCGTGAAAAACTCAAGCGCGAGGCCGATAGGCTGGGTGATATTTATTTACCGGTCATGAACGAGGCCTTGCACAGCCTGCTCAGTGAGGTCGGTCATGTCGACAAGGCAGCACTGGATACACTGACGCTTGTTCCGCATATGTACAACAGCGAAGAGATGCTGCCTTTTCTTGAGGCTGTCGAGAAGTTGAGAGGTGATCCTGAAGACGCTAAAAGCAGCGCTGCAATCGCTGACTTCAACGAGGAGATCAGCCTGCTGCTGGATACAAGGGAGGCCTCTTTGAGCAGCCAGGCCAAGGCGCTGGACAGGGCACTCATCAATCTGGAGGCTGTGCGGGTCGATGGCGTAGAGCACCTGACGCCTGCCCTTGAGCAGGAAATCGCTGTACTGGAGGCCAGGCTGGAAACTGAGCATGCGCGCCTGCCGGAAGTTGTACGGCAGGCCGCAGCGGTCAACGATCTCATTAGAGATGTCGAAAGCCTCAGCTTTTTCGACAAGTTAAAGCCGCTGGTCGCTTCTCTGGAGAGGCTGGCGGATGTCGATCCCCTGAATCCGTTGATCGGCTCCGTTAAAGCGGGTATCGCCGGAGTTTCCAATATTCTGGATCTGCTGGACGCGGCCGTCGACTATGATCATCTGATTGCTCTGAGGGAACGACTTCAGACGCAGATGACAGGACTGCAGGAAACGACTGACGCGACTCGCGCAGCGCTGGAAACCGAAGTGAGCAAACGCGGCCAGCTCTCGGGGCTCGCCTCGGTCGAGCTCTGCAAGACCGACTACGTTCGCGAGATGAGTAAATTGCTCGAAGCGTTGAAACGTGTCCTGGCCAGCAGCCGCCTGCCTGAAACCGCAGTGATCGAGAAGCGCGTCGAGCACTTCAGCCGTCAGGCGGATGCGCTAAACAACTATCTGATCGATTTGCGCAGAAGCTGGCGCAGTTGATCAGCCGGCATCATCCCGCCTGCCATGCCTGGCGGGGTTTTGGTTTGGGGCAAAAGACACGTTACAGATAGACAGGTCATGGCCGTCAGTGCATTAATTGCGCCGCAAAATATGAGTGAGAGTGGCGAGCGTGCTGAAGAAAGTCCTGTTTCAGTTGCACTGGTTCTTCGGGATCACGGCAGGTCTGGTGTTGACCCTCATGGGGATGACCGGTGCGCTGTATTCGTTCGAGGACGAAATTCTCGACGCGCTTAATCCGGATGTGCTGTTGGTCGAGCCGCGCGGTGCCACGCTGCCACCTGTTGAGCTGGTGCGCAGGCTGGAGGCCGCGACCGGCCTGACGGTCGCTATCCTGCGCGTCGAAACCACCGGCAATCGTGCCGCCCAGGTATTTTTCACGCCCAAAACGGGTGAGCGTCGAGGCCCCAAACGCAATTTCGACCCCTACACGGGTGAGCTGAAAGGCAATGCGGTAGGGGAGGGGTTTTTCGACTTTGTCCTGAAGCTGCACCGTTATCTGGCCATGGGCGAGGCGGGCAAGCAGGTTACGGCGGCGTGTACGCTGATTCTGGTGTTCTTTTGCCTGTCCGGGCTGTACTTGCGCTGGCCTCGCGCAGCGCGGAACTGGCGGGTCTGGCTGACCGTTGACTGGGCGAAGAAAGGCCGCAGTTTCAACTGGGACCTGCATTCGATCTTCGGCACCTGGTGCCTGCTGTTCTACCTGTTGTTCGCCATAACGGGACTCACCTGGTCGTATGACTGGGTGAGCAACGGCCTGAATAAACTGATCGGGGATTCGCCGCTCGAAGAAGGCGTCGCTGCGCCACCCAAGGCTGCGGGAAGGTTACCGTTGGCGGTCGATTATGTGGCGGTCTGGGACAGTATCCAGAAGGCTGCAGGGCCGGACTTGCTGGCTTATAACCTGCGCCTGCCTGCTGCGGGCGGTCAACCTGCCACCGTGTTTTACCTGCTCAAGGATTCTCCGCACCCGCGTGCGCTGAACACCATCACTCTTGATCCGGCCAATGGTCAGGTCAGCTCGGTCGTACGCTATGCCGAACGCAGTTTCGGTGCGCAACTGCTGGCCAGCAATTACGCGCTGCACGTCGGCAGCTACTTCGGGCTCGTCGGTCGACTCATCATGACCGGCGCATCGTTGCTGATGCCGCTGTTCTTCATTACCGGCTGGTTGCTGTACCTGGATCGACGTCGCAAGAAGCGTGATATCGAGCGTGCACGCGGCGAGGTTCAGGGTGATGACCACGATGATGACGCATCCTGGCTGGTCTGTTTCGCCAGTCAAAGTGGTTTTGCCGAACAATTGGCCTGGCAGACCGCTGGCCAGTTGCAGGCCTCAGGATTGTCGGTGCGCGTGAAGCGGCTGGGCGATCTGAGCGAAGACGAGTTATGCCGAAGTCACAATGCCTTGTTCGTCGTCAGTACCTTTGGTGACGGAGAGGCCCCAGACAGTGCCCGACGTTTCGAGCGCAAGCTGCTGGGTCGCCCGCTTTCACTGGACCAGCTCGATTATGCCGTTCTGGCGCTGGGCGACCGGCAGTACCCACACTTCTGCGGCTTTGCCCATCGTTTGCACGGCTGGTTGACCGAGCGGGGCGGGCGCAGCCTGTTCCCGCTTGTTGAAGTAGACAGCGCCGATCCGGCAGCCCTGCAATACTGGCAACAGCAATTGGCGCAGTTGACCGGTTGCGTGCCAGCGGCACACTGGCAGACACCGGTTTTCGATAACTGGACACTGGCCCGGCGCGTGCTATTGAACGCTGGCAGCAGTGGTTCGAAGGTTTACCTGCTGGACCTGACGCCGCCAACCTCTGCGCACTGGCAGGCGGGGGATCTGGTCGAGGTGATGCCGCGCCACACGCTGCGGGTAATCGAGCCGTATCTGGCCGGGCTGGGTGTCGATCCGGGCGCATGGGTAAGCGTGGATGGCTTGCAGGAGCCGCTCGCGCAGGCCTTGGAAAGCTGCCAGTTACCGCACAGCCGTTCGCATCTGGTGGGGCTGCATGCGCAGGCGTTGATCGATGCGCTGGTACCAGTCTCTGTACGCGAATATTCGATTGCCTCAATTGCGCAGGACGGCTGCCTGCAGCTTATCGTGCGTCAGGAAGTGCATGCCGACGGCAGCCTGGGGCTGGGCTCGGGATGGCTTACCGAGCATTGTGCCGTTGGCGGTGCCGTCAGCCTGCGTGTGCGCCGCAACAGCAGCTTTCATCTGCCTGCCGAGCCGGTGCCATTGATCCTGCTGGGCAATGGCACCGGGCTGGCCGGTTTGCGCAGCCTGCTCAAGGCGCGTATCGCTCAAGGGCAGGTGCGCAACTGGTTGTTGTTCGGCGAACGTAACCGGGCGCATGACTTCCATTGCAGCGCCGAATTGCAGGGCTGGCTGCAGGCTGGTCATCTGACGCGCCTGGACCTGGCCTTTTCCCGCGATCAGGCAGAAAAAATCTACGTGCAGGATCGCTTGCGCGAAGCGGCCGATGAACTGCGTGTGTGGCTCGATGAGGGGGCAGCGATTTACATCTGTGGGAGCTTGCTGGGTATGGCGGCGGGCGTGGATCAAGTGTTGAACGAGGTGCTGGGCGAGCAGGCAGTCAGCGAACTGATCGAGGAAGGGCGGTATCGGCGGGACGTGTATTGACTAGCGAAGATCGGACGCAGAGCGTCCAGAACTGCGTGCCCACGCTGGAGCGTGGGCACGATAGTCTTGTAGCTTGTAGCTTGTAGCTTGTAGCTTGTAGCTTGTAGCTTGTAGCTTGTAGCTTGTAGCTACGCCGCTACAAATTGCTCGGCGTAATGGCAAGCCACCTGGCGGTTATCCACCAGGCGCAGCTCTGGCACTTCGGCTGCACAACGCTCGGTCGCATACGGGCAGCGCTTGTGGAAGGCACAGCCGCTTGGCGGGTTGAGCGGGTTGGGCAGCTCGCCGACGATCTTGATCTTCGGCTTGAGCGGGTCCGGGTGGATGGTCGGGGTCGCCGACAGCAGCGCCTGGGTGTACGGGTGCAGCGGACGGTTGTAGATCTCTTCCTTGGGACCCATTTCCGCAGGCCGGCCCAGGTACATCACCAATACCGTATCGGCGACATGACGCACCACCGACAGGTTGTGGGAGATGAACACATAGGCGGTGTTGAATTCCTGCTGCAGGTCCATGAACAGGTTCAGTACCTGCGCCTGAATCGACACGTCCAGCGCTGAAGTCGGCTCGTCCGCTACCAGCACCTTGGGTTGCAGCATCATCGCCCGTGCCAGCGCGATACGCTGACGCTGACCGCCGGAGAACATGTGCGGGTAGCGCTGATAGTGCTCAGGGCGCAAACCGACCTGGGCCATCATCGCCTGCACTTTCTCGCGGCGTTCGGCGGCTGACAGGTTGGTGTTGATCAGCAGCGGCTCGCCAAGCTGATCCCCGACTTTCTGCCTTGGGTTGAGCGATGCATAAGGGCTCTGGAAGACCATTTGCACGTCCTTGCGCAACTGCTTGCGCTCGGCCTTGCTGGCCCCGGCAACTTCCTGGCCGGCGATTTTCAGCGAGCCGGATGAAGGCTCTTCGATCAGCGTCAGCGCGCGTGCCAGTGTCGATTTGCCACAGCCGGACTCGCCGACCACAGCCAGGGTCTTGCCGGCTTCGAGTTCGAAGGACACGCCATTAAGCGCACGCACCAGCGCTGTGCCCTTGAACAGGCCGCGGGAGACTTCGTAGTGACGGGTAAGGTCGCGGGCGGTCAGTACGACGCTCATTACGCCACCTCCTGATTCAAGGGATAGAAGCAGCGTGCCAGGCTGTGCGCCTTGGGATCAAGGGCAGGGCGTTCGGTTCGGCAGTTGTCGCGCACGTACGGGCAGCGCGGTGACAGCAGGCAACCCTGTGGACGGTCATAGCGGCCCGGGACCATGCCCGGCAGCGTGGCGAGGCGTTCAGCGCCCATGCTGTGCTCGGGAATGGCGGCCAGCAAGGCTTCGCTGTACGGATGGGCAGGAACATCGAACAGCCCCGGCACCTGACCGACTTCGACAGCCTGACCGGCGTACATCACGCAGACACGCTGGGCGGTTTCAGCCACCACAGCCAGGTCGTGAGTGATCAGCACCAGTGCCATGTCCTGCTCTTTTTGCAGGCTCAGCAGCAGTTCCATGATCTGCGCCTGAATGGTCACGTCCAGGGCGGTGGTCGGTTCGTCGGCGATCAGCAGTTTCGGTTCGCCAGCAATCGCCATGGCAATCGCCACACGCTGGCTCATGCCACCGGACAGTTGGTGCGGGTAGGCATTCAGGCGCGCGGCGGCGCCAGGGATCTCGACCTTTTCCAGCAGTTCCAGTGCACGCTGGCGTGCGGCCTTGCCCGACATGTTCAGGTGCTGGCGCAGCACTTCCTCGATCTGGAAGCCCACGGTATAGCTGGGGTTCAGAGCGGTCATCGGGTCCTGAAAGACCATCGCCAGGTCTTTGCCGATGATGCGTCGACGCTGCCGCGAGTTGAGCTTGAGCAGGTCGTTGCCGTCGAAGTTGAGCGCATCGGCGGTGATGATGCCGGGGGAATCGATCAGCCCCATCAGCGCCATCATGGTCACCGATTTACCGGAACCCGATTCGCCGACGATGGCCAGTACTTCACCCTTTTCGACGCTTAGGGACAGGCCGTCCACAACAGGTACGGCCTTGGTGTCGCCGAAGCGGACGTTGAGATTCTTGATTTCAAGAAGTGACATGCGAATCTCCTCAGGCGGCGTTCTTGAGTTTCGGGTCCAGCGCATCGCGCAGACCGTCGCCCATCAGGTTGATTGCCAGCACGCTGAGCAAAATGGTCAGACCGGGCAGGCTCACGACCCACCAGGCACGTTCGATGTAGTCGCGCGCCGAGGCGAGCATGGTGCCCCATTCAGGCGTCGGTGGCTGTACGCCCAGACCCAGGAAGCCCAGCGCTGCGGCGTCGAGAATTGCCGAAGAGAAGCTCAGGGTGGCTTGAACGATCAGCGGTGCCATGCAGTTGGGCAGCACGGTGATGAACATCAGGCGCGGCAGGGTGGCACCGGCCAGACGGGCGGCCGTCACGTAGTCGCGGTTCAGCTCGCCCATCACCGCAGCGCGGGTCAGACGAACATAGGAAGGCAGCGACACGATGGCGATGGCGATCACGGTGTTGATCAGGCCAGGGCCGAGAATCGCCACGATGGCCACAGCCAGCAGCAGTGAGGGCAGGGCCAGCATGATGTCCATCAGGCGCATGACCGAAGGGCCGAGCACGCGAGGGAAGAAGCCCGCCAGCAGACCCAGCAGAATGCCGGGGATCAGCGACATGACCACCGATGCCAGACCGATCAGCAGCGACAGGCGCGAGCCCTGGATCAGACGCGACAGCAGGTCGCGGCCCAATTCGTCGGTGCCGAGGATGAATTGCCATTGACCGCCTTCGAGCCACACCGGAGGCGTCAGCAGGAAGTCGCGGTATTGCTCGCTCGGGTCATGGGGGGCAACCCAGGGCGCGAACAGGGCGCAGAACACGATCAGGATCATGAACAGCAGGCCGGCAACCGCGCCTTTGTTTTTCGAGAAGGCTTGCCAGAATTCTTTGTACGGGGATGGGTAAAGCAGGCTTTGATCGACTGCTACCGCAGGAGTAGGGGTGCTCATATCGATGATCTCAGCGCTGGTGACGAATGCGTGGGTTGGCAAAGCCGTAGAGGATATCCACCACGAAATTGACCAGGATCACCAGACAGGCGATCAGCAGAATGCCGTTTTGCACGACCGGGTAGTCCCGGGCGCCAATGGCTTCGATCAACCACTTGCCGATACCCGGCCAGGAGAAGATCGTTTCGGTCAGTACCGCACCGGCCAGCAATGTACCGATTTGCAGACCGAACACGGTCAGTACCGGAATCAACGCGTTGCGCAGACCGTGAACGAATACCACGCGGGCGGGCGACAGGCCTTTGGCACGAGCGGTACGCACATAGTCTTCACGCAGTACTTCGAGCATCGACGAGCGGGTCATCCGGGCGATCACCGCCAGCGGGATGGTGCCCAGCACGATGGCTGGCAGAATCATGTGGTGCAGAGCATCGAGAAACGCGCCCTGTTCGTCACTTAGCAGCGTGTCGATCAGCATGAAGCCGGTGACCGGCGGAATGTCGTACAGCAGGTCTATCCGCCCTGAAACCGGCGTCCAGCCCAGCGTTACCGAGAAGAACATGATGAGGATCAGGCCCCACCAGAAGATCGGCATGGAATAACCGGCGAGGGAAATCCCCATGACCCCATGGTCGAACAGGGACCCTCGCTTGAGTGCGGCGATCACCCCGGCCAGCAGGCCGAGAATACCCGCGAAAATCAGCGCCGCCAGCGACAACTCCAGGGTTGCCGGGAACAGCGAAGTGAATTCGGACCAGACACTGGTGCGTGTACGCAACGATTCACCGAGGTCACCCTGGGCGAGCTTGCCGATGTAATCGATGTACTGGGCGTAGAGGGGTTTGTTCAGACCCAGACGTTCCATGGCCTGAGCGTGCATTTCCGGATCGACACGGCGCTCACCCATCATGACTTCGACCGGGTCGCCCGGAATCAGACGAATCAAGGCGAAGGTCAATAAGGTGATGCCGAAGAAAGTGGGTATCAGCAACCCCACTCGGCGGGCGATAAAACTAAACATCTTGGTGTGTACCTCATCAGCCGGTTAGGCGTGCTCCGGCGAGTCTCGGGTTATGAGCTCGCCGGATTATTTTTCTACTTCACCTGGGTAGTGGCGAAGTTGTTGGTTGTGAGCGGGCTGATTTGGTAGCCCTCCACATTTTTACGCATAGCCGTGAACATTCTGGTGTGAGCCATGCTGATCCACGGCTGATCCTTGTTGAATATTGCCTGGGCCTGTTCATAGAGCCCTGCGCGTTCGTCGGGGTTCACTGTTTCACGCGCCTTATCGATCAGCTTCTGGAAATCGGCGTTGCACCAGCGTGCATAGTTCTCGCCGTTTTTCGCCGCTTCACAGCTCAGCATCGGAGTCAGGAAGTTATCAGGGTCGCCATTGTCGCCTGCCCAGCCTGCAGACACCATGTCATGTTCGCCATTCTTGGCACGTTTGAGCATTTCACCCCATTCCATGACGCGAATGTCGATCTTGATGCCGATCTTCGCCAGGTCGGATTGCATCATTTGTGCGCCGAGCATCGGGTTGGGGTTGGTCGGACCACCGCCGTTGCGGGTAAACAGAGTAAACGTGGTGCCTTCCGGCACGCCAGCTTCCTTCAGCAAGGCGCGTGCCTTGTCGAGGTCGATCGGTGGGTTCTTCAGGTCTTTGTTATAACCCAGCAGAGTCGGCGGATACGGGTTGACCGCTACCAGCGCATTGCCCTTGCCGAACACCGCGTTGACATAAGCGTTCTTGTCGAACGTCATGTCAATGGCTTTGCGGACGCGCACGTCGCTCAGGTACTTGTGGGTCGTGTTGATCGCAATGTAGCCGGTGGTCATTGCCTCCAGCTCGTCGATTTTCAGGTTCGGGTCTTTCTTGATGCTCGGCACGTCGTCCGGCTTCGGATACAGCGCGATCTGACATTCGTTGGCCTTGAGCTTCTGCAGGCGCACGTTGTTGTCGGTGGCGATGGCCAGAATCAGGGCATCGGCAGGCGGCTTGCCGCGGAAATAGTCCGGGTTGGCCTTGAAGCGTACCTGTGCATCCTTGGCATAGCGCTGGAAGATGAACGGGCCGGTGCCGATCGGCTTGCTGTTGAGGTCGCCGGTCTTGTTGGCTTTCAACAGTTGGTCGGCGTATTCAGCCGGGTAGATCGAGGCGAAGGCCATCGCGAGGTCGGCCAGGAATGGCGCTTCGCGGCGGGTCAGGGTGAACTTGACGGTGTAGTCGTCAGTTTTCTCGACGCTTTTCAGCAGCTCTTTGAAGCCCATGCTTTCAAAGTAGGGGAAGCCGACGCTCGATTTGTCATGCCATGGGTGCTTCGGGTCCAGCTGACGCTGAAAACTCCAGAGCACATCGTCGGCATTCATGTCGCGGGTCGGTTTGAAGTAATCGGTGGTGTGGAACTTGACGCCTTTACGCAGGTGGAAGGTGTACGTCAGGCCGTCGTCGCTGATCTCCCAAGAGTCAGCCAGTGCAGGAATCACTTCCGTGGTGCCGGGTTTGAAATCCGCGAGGCGGTTGAACATGGTTTCGGCCACTGCATCGGCCGTCACTGCTGTCGTGTATTGTACCATGTCGAAGCCTTCGGGGCTGGCTTCGGTGCAGACCACCAGGGGTTTTGCCGAAACACTGACGGCGACGCTGAGCAGGGCCAGGGCAATCGAGTTGCGTAGCGATAACAGTTTCATTGTGAACCCTCCATAGAGTTGACGCCGATGGTGATGTTCGGACGCAAGGCTGCTGCCTTGCGCCCGAACGGTTTTCAGCGAATCAAAGAATGTTGAACGGAACAGTGGTCACCAGGCGGAATTCGTTGATGTTGCCATCAGCCTGATTCTCGCTGGCGCGGTGAGTGGTGTACGTGGCGCGGATAGCGGTAGCCTTGAGCGGGCCGGACTGCACTGAGTACGATGAACCGATACCGTATTCGTAGTGAGTCTCGCCGTCCATTGCGTTTACGCCGCTCGCTGTCCGGACACCATTGATTGTCTGGACGTCGCCATAGACGTTGCCTTTGTATTTGGTACCGTCGATGTCCCAGCCACGTGCCTGGTAGATGTTGAATTTCAGGCCGGGCACGCCGTATTCGGCCATGTTCAGTACATAGGCGATCTGCAGGGACTTCTCGTTCGGACCGTTGAAGTCCGAGAGCAGGGAGTTGGCCAGGAAGATCGCGTTGGTATCGTGCGCATAGTCGAAGTACTCATCGCCAGACACTTGCTGATAGGCAAGGCTGATGCTGTGAGCGTTATGCGTACCGGTGAAGGACAGGCTGTAGGTATCGTTGTCGATAGGGCCTTGTTTGCTTTGACCCGAGTCCTTGGTTTTGTAGTAGTTCAGGTTGGTGCTGAGCGCCAGTGCCTTGCTGTCACCCAGTTCGTGGGTGAAGCCGAAGTAGTACTGGTGCCAGAAGTCTTCCAGGTTCGATGCATAAAAGCTGGTTGTCAGGCTGTCGGTCGGCTTGTAGTCAGCGCCGAACATGTCCAGACGGTCGGCGGTCTGGCTGCGATCACCGTACTCGGAGCGGAACTTGTCCAGACTCTGTTCCATACGTGGCGACACGCGGTCGAAACTACCTGCTTGAAAGGACAGGTTATTCAGCTCATCGCTCTGTACGGCAACACCCTGGAAGCTGGACGGCAGTGCGCGGTTACCGATGAAGGCGATGACCGGGGTGTTCACCGATTGGCGACCCATGGTCAGGACGGTGTTGGAAACCCGCGCCTTGACGTTGCCCAGGCCCATCTTGCTCCACTGACCGACTGCATCGCCGTCGCTGTGTGCCAGGGTACGGTTTGAGTTGCCGGCAAAGTCATCGGTATCACGGTCCAGCGCAATGGCGTTGTACAGCGCCAGTTCGGTGGAGAAACCTACAACGCCCTGCGTATAACCGGAGGTGTAGTTGACGATCGTGCCCTGCTGCCAGTTGATGCGACGCGAGGTCTGCTCGGCAACGCCGTTGTCGTTGTAACGGAACACTTCGCCGCGGCGCTTGAGTTCATTGGCGTACCAGTTACGGGTCGTGCCGGTCAGGTGTTGATCTTCGATAAAGCCGTTGGCATCGGCCTGTGCATTCTTTGAACTCAGCTCGGTCGGTACGAACGCCTGGCTTGCCGGTTCAGCCTGAACCAGTGCGCCAAACGACGAGAGAGACAATGCCAATAACGCAGTGCTAGTTGTTTTCACGATGTGCAGCTCCCTTTATTACTTTTTTATATGCCAGTTCTTTGAGCCTGGCTTTTGGTGGTGCAGGACTTTGGGTCCTGCGTTGTTATAGGTATCGACGCGCAAGTGCCCGCTCTCGCCGTAACACAAGACGACGAGGGCGTGCGGTTTTTTCGATCAATCGACGATGCTGACGCCTGAGAAGTTATTGCGACCGAACGGGCTGACGTGGAAGTCCCTGACCTCGGCGCGCAATGGCTGATTGACGGTCGAGTGGGCAACCGGTGTGATCGGCACCTGCTCCTTGAGGTAGCGCTGCGCCTGTTGGTACAGGTCGGTACGCTTCGCGCGGTCAGTGGTCGCAACCGCGGCCTTGACCAGTTGGTCGTATTTTTCGTCGCACCACATCGAGTAGTTGTTGCCGCCAATCGCCGCGCAGCTGTAAAGCGTGCCCAGCCAGTTGTCCGGGTCACCGTTGTCGCCGGTCCAGCCGATCAGCGAGATATCGTGCTCGCCATTCTTGGTGCGTTTGAGGTATTCGCCCCATTCGTAACTGACGATCTTGACCTTGATGCCGACCTTGGCCCAGTCGGCCTGAAGCATTTCTGCCATCAGCTTGGCGTTGGGGTTGTAAGGGCGCTGAACCGGCATGGCCCACAGGGTCAGTTCGGTGCCTTCCTTGATGCCCGCGGCACGCAATAGGGTCCTGGCTTTTTCCGGGTCATAGGGCGCGTCCTTGATGGTGGTGTCATAGGACCACTGGGTCGGTGGCATGGCGTTGACTGCCAGTTGCCCTGCGCCCTGATAAACCGCGTTGATGATCGCCTTCTTGTTGACGGCCATGTCCAGCGCCTGACGCACTTCCAGCTTGCCCAAAGGTTCGTGGCGCACGTTGTAGGAAATGTAGCCGAGGTTGAAGCCAGGCTTCTCGATGATCTGCAGGCTTTTGTCTGCCTTGAGGCTGGCGAGGTCCGCCGGGCGCGGGTTGACCGAGACCTGGCACTCGTTGGCCTTGAGCTTTTGCATGCGCGCAGAGGCGTCGGTCACGATGGCGAAGATCAACTGGTCGATTTTCACCCGGCTCGGGTCCCAGAAATCCTTGTTGCCCTTGTAGCGAATCTGCGAATCCTTCTGATAACGCTGAAACACGAATGGCCCTGTACCGATAGGCTGCTGGTTGATGTCGCGCACGTCACCCTTGGCCATCAGTTGCTCGGCGTACTCGGCGGAGAGAATGCCGGCGAAGTTCATCGCGATGTTCTGGATGAATGCCGCATCGACCGTATTGAGGGTGAACACGACGGTCAGCGGGTCGGTCTTCTCGACGGACTTGATCTTCTTGTTCAGGCCCATGCTGGTGAAGTAGGGGAACTCGGTCGGGTAAGCGACACGGAACGGATGATCGGGCTTGAGCATGCGATTGAAGGTGAACAGCACGTCGTCGGCGTTGAAGTTACGGCTGGGCTTGAAGTTCTTGTTGCTGTGGAACTTCACACCCTCGCGCAGATGAAACGTGTAGACCAGACCGTCTTCCGAGATGTCCCAGGAAGTCGCCAGCGCTGGAACCACGGTGGTATCGCCTTGCTTGAATTCGGTGAGTCGGTTGTAGATCGGCTCGGATGCATCGTTATCGGTGGAGGAGGTGTATTGCGCACCGTCGAAGCCGGCCGGGCTCGCTTCGGAGCAAAACACCAGATTGCTTGCCGCCTGGGCAAACGGGGCCAGTGCCAACAGTCCCAGGCACGACGTCATCGCAAGAGTTTTACGCATGATGATCCCTATCCTCGAAGGATGAGCCGAGGCTCGAATGTCTAACTGGCCCAAAGGCGTCGCCCCACGCAACTTCGCACGACATGCCCGGCGCACCTGGACACGAAGCGACGGGCTTCCTGCCATTGCCGCTGCCCTTCGACGGTAAGTCGTCAGAGGTCCGCGGTATATAGGCTCGAAGGCTGCAAAGCTCGTAGGAAATATCTTAGTGATAGTAGAAGAATGCCGTTATCGGCACTTTTTCAACCCATCGCTCGGGGCTTATATTCAAGTAGAGCGGTTTGCTGCGCCGGGTGAGCGGCGCAGCAAACAGTCGCGTTTACTTGCCGCTCACGCTCACACCGTAAAAGGAGTTCAAGCCAAACGGGCTGATCTTGAAGTCCTGCACGCTGGTACGCATGGGTTGATAGACCGTCGAGTGCGCAATAGGCGTCATTGGCACGGCGTCTTTCAGGAGGTGTTGCGCCTGTTCGTACAGTTTGGTGCGCTTGGCCTGATCGGACGTTTCCTTGGCCTTATGGATCAGCGTGTCAAACGGCTTGTCGCACCATTTGGCAAAGTTGTTGCCATTCAGGGCGTCGCAGCCGAACAGGGTGCCGAGCCAGTTGTCCGGGTCACCATTGTCACCGCTCCAGCCAATCAGCATGGCGCCGTTCTCGCCATTCTTGGCACGCTTGATGTACTCGCCCCATTCGTAGCTGACGATCTTGGCGTTGATACCGATCTTCTTCCAGTCGGACTGGAGCATCTCGGCCATCAGTTTGGCGTTCGGGTTATAAGGACGCTGAACCGGCATCGCCCAAAGGGTAATTTCGGTGCCTTCCTTGATGCCGGCTTCCTTGAGCAACTGGCGAGCTTTCTCGGGATCGTACTTGGCGTCCTTGATGGTGGTGTCATAGGACCACTGGGTCGGCGGCATGGCGTTGACCGCCAATTGACCTGCACCCTGGTAAACCGAGTCGATGATCTGCTGCTTGTTGACCGCCATGTCCAGTGCCTGACGCACTTTCAACTGAGCCAACGGGTTTGGATGGTCTTCGCCCTTGATCTCAGGCATCACGTTGTAGGCGATGTAACCCAGGTTGAAGCCTGCCTGATCGGGCATCTTCAGGTTCTTGTCGGCCTTGAGCGGTTCGAGGTCGGCAGGGCGCGGATAAGCGGTGATCTGGCATTCGTTTTTCTTGAGCTTCTGCATGCGCACCGAAGCATCGGTGGTGATGGCGAAGATCAGGTTGTCGACCTTGACGTCTTCAGGCTTCCAGTAGTCCTTGTTGCCGGTGTAACGGATGTTGGAGTCTTTCTGGTAGCTCTTGAACACGAACGGGCCAGTGCCGATCGGCTGCTGGTTGATCAGCTCCGGCTTGCCTTCCTTGAGCAGCTTGGCAGCGTATTCTGCGGACTGGATGGACGCGAAGCTCATCGCCATGTTCTGGATGAACGCGGCGTCGACCTTGCCCAGAGTGAACTTGACGGTGTGGTCGTCGATCTTCTCGATTTTGGTGATGTTGGTGTCCATCGCCATATCGGTGAAGTAAGGGAATTCGGTCGGATACGCTTTGCGGTAAGGCATGTCCTTGTCGATCATGCGATTGAACGTGAACAGCACGTCATCGGCATTGAATTCACGGGTCGGCTTGAAGTACGGCGTGGTGTGGAATTTGACGCCTTCGCGAAGATGGAAGGTGTACGTCAGGCCATCTTCGGAGATGTCCCATTTGGTCGCCAGGCCCGGCACTACGGCGGTGCCGCCGCGCTCAAACTGACTCAGGCGGTTGAAGATGGTCTCTGCCGAGGCGTCGAAGTCAGTACCTGTGGTGTATTGACCTGGATCGAAGCCGGCAGGGCTGCCCTCGGAACAGAACACCAGATTCGATGCAGCGTGAGCGAAAGGTGCGCTGGCGAGCAGGCTGGCGCCGATCAGAAACGGAATGACCGCGTGTTTGAGCATGGTTGCCTCAGTTGTTGTCATTTTTGATTAGAGGGAACGACCTCGTGAGCCGATCCGTCCGATACTTATGCAGGGGCCATACCCAAAGCAAGACAGTGAGGCGAAAGAAGCGACAAAGAGTGGCACGATCGTACAGGAATGTCGCGAAAGTGTAACTTTCTTGAGAGTTGATCGTTTGCGCGACGCTTTTTCGATTGTTTCGCGCACCAATAAGGCGCAACCGGGTGAGAAAAATGCACCCGGTTGGAGCCGTGTTGTTACTTTACTGTTCCCAGGCTGACACCATAAAAGGGTGTCAGGCCGAAGGGACTGATCTTGAAGTCCTGCACTTCCTGGCGCATTGGCTGAAACACCTTGGAGTTGGCAATCGGGGTGATTGGCACCTGCTGCTTGAGAATGTGCTGAGCCTGCTGATAGAGCTTGATGCGCTCATCGCGGTCGCTGGTCAGCTTGGCCTGCTGCACCAGCTTGTCGTAAGCCGGGTCGCACCATTTGGCGTAGTTGCTGCCTTTGACGGCTGCGCAGCTGTAAAGCACGCCGAGCCAGTTGTCGGGGTCGCCGTTGTCACCGGTCCAGCCGTAGATCATTGCGTCATGTTCGCCGGCCTTGGCGCGCTTGATGTATTCGCCCCATTCATAGCTGACGATGTTGGCCTTGATACCGATCTTCTCCCAGTCGGACTGGATCATCTGTGCTGACATGCGTGCGTTGGGGTTCGACGCGCGCTGGACGGTCATGGCCCACAGGTCGATTTTGGTACCCGGCGCCACACCTGCTTCCTTGAGCAGTTGTCTGGCTTTGGTCAGGTCGTGCGGAGCATCCTTGATGGTCGGATCGAAGCTCCACTGACCCGGCGGCAGGGCATTTTCAGCCAGTTGGCCTGCGCTCTGATAAACCGCTTTGATGATCGCCGGTTTGTCGATGGCCATGTCCAGCGCCTGACGCACCTTGAGCTGGTCCAGCGGCGGATGCGTGACGTTGTAGGCCAGGAAGCCCAGGTTGAAGCCGGGCTGGCTGAGGACCTTGAGTTTCGGGTCCTTTTTCATCTCCTCGATGTCCTGCGGACGGGGATAGCCGCTGACCTGGCATTCGTTGGCCTTGAGCTTCTGCAGACGCACGGCGGCATCGCTGCTGATCGAGAAGATCAGGTTGTCGATCTTTACATCCTCCGGCTTCCAGTACTCGGTGTTGCCGACGTAACGGATCTGCGAATCCTTCTGGTAGCGCTTGAAGACGAACGGGCCAGTGCCGATGGGCTTCTGGTTCAAGTCCTCGGCCTTGCCTTCCTTGAGCAGTTTGTCTGCGTACTCGGCAGACTGGACGGAGGCGAAGCTCATGGCCAGGTTCTGCACGAAGGCCGCATCGATGTTGTTCAGGGTGAACTTGACGGTCAGCGGGTCGACTTTCTCGACGCTCTTGATCGTCGTATTCAGGCCCATGTCGGTGAAATAGGGCGACTCGGAAGGATATGCCTTGCGGAACGGGTGGTTGGCATCGAGCAGACGATTGAACGTGAACAGCACGTCATCGGCGTTGAACGTACGAGTCGGGGTGAAATAATCCGTGGTGTGGAATTTCACGCCGTCGCGCAGGTGAAACGTGTAGGTCAGGCCATCCGGCGAAACGTCCCAGCGCGTGGCCAGGCCTGGCTCCACTTCCGTACCGCCACGCTTGAACTGGGTCAGACGGTTGAAAACGGTTTCGGCCGAGGCATCGAAGTCGGTGCCGCTGGTGTACTGGCTGGGGTCGAAACCGGCAGGGCTGGCTTCAGAGCAATACACCAGCGTGCTTGCCGCTTGGGCCAAAGGTGCGCAGGCCAGCAGCGCGGTGGTCAACAGCAGCGGTTTGAAAAGTGTGTGTCCCATGGATCCCTCGCGTGGTACGGCAGTAACCGTGCTTGAAAGTCGACAATCAGATAGACAACGGATAGTGCCGTACTTGGTCGGGGTCGGACAATACGCTTACTTGCCGGTAATCCTCGTCCAAAGGTCTGCCAGTGAAACACTTTCAAAAAACACGCTCAGAAAATCGCTGCCGTCCTGGCTGAAACGCTGCAAGTCATTTTGCGCGCTGCGCTGCAATTGAAGTCTGGACTGGTCCAGCTCGCTCTTGAGCGTCGCCCGCTCGACCTGTTCGGGATTGGCCTCGGCCCATTCCCGGACAATCGAGTCCTGCCAATCGCAGTCTATGGGGTGAGTGAAGAACCGCGTTGCAACCTGGACCGGATGTTCGGCGCCTTCCTTGCCATGCCACTGGCCCAGAACTGCCTGACCTACTTGCAGCACGGCCGTTCTTGCCAGGCTTGCGGCAAGTGTGTGCAGCGGGTGTTGCGCATGATCCTTGGCCAGTTGCGAATGTGACGGATCGGTCGAGCCGCTGCTATTGGGGTCTTCATCAAGCAGGGTCTGCAGGTCGTCGACGCTGTTGCCGAGCCAGATGGCCAGACTTTGCATGACGACGCCGAATGCATTGCCCAGCAATCGCCCTGGCGTACCGATGAAAGCGTAGAACTGTTCGACCTGTTCGGAGAACGGCTGGCTGGCCCATTGGTCGCGCGCGTCGAGAAAGGCCTCGTAACCCGCGAGCAGTCGCGGGTCAGGGTGCTCGCCCAGAACGATCTGAATAATCTGGTCGCGCTCGTAACGTTCTCCAGCCTTGATCGCTTCGAACGGCTTTTCGTCTGTCGAGAACATAATCCTGCCAAGCGGCTCAGCGAGGCTGGCGATGATATCGCTGCCGCCGAACGTACCGGTTACCAGAGGCAAACGGTGCTTGCAGTCTGCTTCTGACGTCCACGGCAGAATGCGCTCATGGCCGAGTTTGATCAGGCTGAGTTCGGCGAAGTTGGAGTGGGCGAAGAAGTCTTCGAGAATGTGCAGCGCCGCGCCCATGTCACGTAGACCGTCGGTAGACCCTGGGCCGCCATTGACCGCCGATTCCAGCCCCGCAGCCATCACCGGCACCGAGCGCTGAATGTAGCGCTTCATTGAGGTGTCGGGGTCGACCTTCAATAGCGGATCGTCGGGCAGCACCCAGGCGTCGAAGTCGGCGTCGCGCTCTTTTGGATTGGCCGGCTTGGGGTCAAGGGTTCTGGGGTTGTCGATGTGTTCAGCAGGGCGATAGACGCCGAGTCGCTCTGCGGTCACCACGAAGCGCGAGCGGTCTGTCTTCATCAGATCGGTGAATTCCTTGACTGCCAGTACGTCCACGATACGCGTCAGTGCGTCACGCGAAAGCAGGTCAGGGAAGCTTTTCGGCATGCTTGTCGCCCTGACGATTTTTGGATCGAGCAATTGCGAATAGTCGCGCAGCCAGTTGCCGAAATAGATCGCGCGGATTTCCTCAGGTCTGAAGCCGGCAGATTCGAGAACGCTCTCGATGGCACCGTGAGTATGTGTGTGTTCGTCGCCTTCACCGGCTTCGAATCTTAAGGGGATTGGAAGCGGCTCGCGGTAGGTATTCATGTTCTGATCAATGACAGCCGCAGGGTTACGGGAAGCGTTATGCGGGGGATTCATCCTTGATTCCTTGATGGCAATGCGCGCGTTGGCCGGGTCACTCAGCCAGGGCGACAGTGTTCGAAAGTGAGACGGCAAGTTTCGCGAGCCGCGAGCTCACCGACAATCAGGCAGCGCATCAGCAAACGTAGGAGATTGCCGAGGAAGAAAGGGAGAAAGGAGGAGGTGGGGCGTGGAAAAGGGCGGTAGTCGGCACTACCGCCCTGTCATTCAAGGAATCGCGACTTCGATCACACCATCCGCCGCGACGCTGACCTGGCTGGTGCCTGCTTCGACGTCGGGCGTCGGTGCTGCGTCTTCACGCAACGACTTGGCCATCATCATGACCGGCGCGCGCAGATACGGCTGCGGGTAGCCCGAGGTGTTCAGGTTCAGGTTGACCAGCTTGTAGCCTGTACCGCCCAGCGCCTCGGTGACCAGTTGTGCACGAGCCTTGAACGCAGTCACGGCGTCCTTGAGCAGGGCGTCTTCGCTGGTCTTGCGCGTCGATGGCGAAATCGAGAAGTCCATACCGCCCATTTTCAGGTCGGTCAGCAACTCGCCGGTCAGCTTGGACAGCACGGCAAAGTCTGCACTTTCCAGGCGCAGTTCGGCGCGTTCACGCCAGCCAGTGATCTTCTGGCCTTTATCGTCGTAGACCGGGTAGCTATTGCGGCTGCCCTGGCGGATCTTCACGTCCTTGACCTGGCGCGCCTGTCCCAGCGCCTTGTTCAGCGTCTCGGTGATCTGCGCAGCCAGTTTGGCCGGATCGCTGTCCTGCGCTTCTGTGTACAGCGTGACGAGCATCAGGTCGCGCTGCACCTCCTGATTGACCTCGGCGCGCAATGAAATCTGGTTGTAACGGACTTCTTCAGCCATGGCGGGCAGGCTGGACAAAGCAGCAGCCAGCGCGACGAGGGTGGCGGCAGGGCGAAGGTTGAACATGAGAGCTCCTTGTTATCAAACGGCCTCCGACGGTGGTCGGGCGGCGCAAAGTGTTGTGACTGTAGCGCTTTGGTCCGGTTCCTGCGACGGCCGAGTGCTTCGGTGTGCGGTGCGTTGACGCACTTTTCCAGTTTTGCCTCCCGCTTGGTTATACTCGCTACGATCCGCCTGGAGCACTCATCAGGAGAGCTCATGCTCGCCCCCGTTCAAATGCTTTCAGCCACACGGCAAAATCTGTGGCGCCTGACATTCATCCGTATTCTGGTGCTGGCCGCGCAGGCCGGCTCGGTCGGTATGGCCTGGCTGTTCGACTTTCTACCATTGCCGTGGCTGCAGCTGTCGATCACTTTGGGGTGCTCGCTGGTGCTCTGCGGGCTGACGGTCATTCGTCTGCGCACCTCGCTGCCGCTCACCGAGCTGGAATATGCACTGCAACTGGCGCTGGACCTCCTGATCCACAGTGCGCTGCTGTATTACTCGGGTGGCTCGGCCAACCCGTTCGTTTCCTATTATCTGGTGCCGCTGACCATTGCCGCCGCCACGCTGCCGTGGCGTTACTCGCTGATTCTGTCCGGCTTTGCGCTGAGCATGTACACCTTGCTGATGGTGCGTTCCTATCCGCTGGAAACCGACTCCATCGCCCGGGAAAACATGCAGATCTACGGCATGTGGCTGAGCTTTGCATTGGCCGCTGCGGTGATTACCTTCTTTGCTGCGAAGATGGCAGAAGAGTTGCGTCGCCAGGAGCAACTGCGTGCCGAGCGTCGCGAAGAAGGACTGCGTGATCAGCAGTTGCTCGCCGTCGCGACCCAAGCCGCAGGGGCAGCCCATGAATTGGGAACGCCGCTGGCAACCATGAGCGTGCTGCTCAAGGAAATGCGCCAGGATCACAGCGACCCTGCGTTGCAGGATGACCTGTCCGTGCTGCAGGAGCAGGTCAAGCAGTGCAAGCAGACCCTGCAGCAACTGGTGCGCGCCGCCGAAGCCAATCGGCGCATGGCTGTCGAATATCAGCCCGCCACCCGCTGGCTGGACGAGTCCCTCAACCGCTGGCATCTGATGCGCCCGGAAGTGAGTTATCGTTTCTATCAATTGGGCAAAGGCGAGGCGCCGATGCTGGCGCCGCCGCCGGATCTGACCCAGGCACTGCTCAACCTGCTCAACAACGCTGCCGATGCCTGCCCCGATGGCCTTGAAGTCAATCTGGACTGGGACAGTGCAGAAATCTGCATCAGCATTCGCGACCATGGCGCGGGTGTGCCGCTGGCGATTGCCGAACAGATCGGCAAACCGTTCTTTACTACCAAGGGCAAAGGTTTCGGCCTGGGTCTGTTCCTGAGCAAGGCCAGCGTCACCCGTGCGGGTGGCTCGGTGAAGCTCTACAGTCATGAAGAAGGCGGTACGCTCACCGAGCTGCGCCTGCCCCGAGATACGCGAGGAGAAGAAGCATGAGTGACGATGACATCCAGGTCGAAGGCGAAGAGCTGCCGCACCTGTTGCTGGTCGATGACGACGCGACGTTCACCCGTGTGATGGCGAGGGCCATGAGCCGTCGTGGGTTTCGCGTGAGCACCGCCGGCTCGGCTGAAGAAGGGTTGGCCCTGGCGCAACAGGACATCCCCGAATACGCCGCGCTGGACCTGAAGATGGACGGCGATTCCGGTCTGGTGCTGCTGCCCAAGCTGCTGGAAATGGACCCGGACATGCGCGTGGTGATTCTCACCGGTTATTCGAGCATTGCCACGGCGGTCGAAGCGATCAAGCGCGGCGCGTGCAATTACCTGTGCAAACCGGCTGACGCTGACGACGTACTCGCGGCCCTGCTGTCCGAGCACGCCAACCTCGACACCCTGGTCCCCGAGAATCCGATGTCGGTGGATCGCCTGCAGTGGGAGCATATCCAGCGCGTGCTGACCGAGCACGAGGGCAATATTTCAGCGACCGCGCGGGCGCTGGGCATGCACCGCCGGACCTTGCAGCGCAAGTTGCAGAAGCGCCCCGTGCGGCGTTAATGAAGGTTTTTTCATAGTGATCGCGTAGGCGTTTTTTTGCTTCATTGTGCTCAGGCATCGTACGTTCAAAGAGAGCGAGCCTGAACCACATGAATCGCAATGCTGAATATTCTGCCGTCAACGATACTGTGCAAGGAGCATTTCTACCCCGCGTCTGGAAGCTGATAACGCCGTACTGGCGCAGTGAGGAAAAGACCACTGCCTGGCTGCTGCTGGTCTCGGTGATCGCGCTGTCGCTGTTCAGCGTGCAGGTCTCGGTGTTCTTCAACAGTTGGTACCGAGACTTCTACAACGCTTTGCAAAACAAGGATCTTGCCGCGTTCACCCACCTGATCCTGTACTTCAGCGGCATCGCCGCGATCGCCATTCTGGCTGCGGTCTATCGCCTGTACCTGACCCAGTTGCTGACCATCCGCTGGCGTCGCTGGCTGACGGAGCAACACTTCGCGCGCTGGCTCGCCGACAAGAACTACTACCAGCTGGAGCAGGGTGGTTACACCGATAACCCTGACCAGCGTCTGTCCGAAGACCTCAATGAGTTCACCACCAGCACGCTCAGCCTGGGGCTGGGACTGATGAGCTCGGTGGTCAGTCTGGTGTCGTTTTCGGTAATTCTCTGGGGCGTGTCGGGCAGTATCGAGCTGTTCGGCGTGACCATTCCCGGCTATATGTTCTGGGCGGCCATGCTTTATGCACTGGTGGGCAGCCTGCTGACACACTGGATCGGCAAGCGGCTGATCCCGTTGAACAACCAGCAGGAGCGATTCGAGGCAGACCTGCGTTTCGCGCTGGTGCGTGTACGCGAAAACGCCGAAAGCATTGCCTTGTCCGAGGGTGAACGCAATGAAAACCAGCGCCTGAGCGGGCGCTTCATGATGATCTGGAATAACTTCCGGGCCTCGATGAAGGTCCAGAAACGGCTGACGTTCTTCACCTCGGGCTATTCGCAGATTGCGCTGATCTTTCCGTTCATTGTGGCCGCGCCACGGTATTTCGCCGGCAAGATCGAGCTGGGCGATCTGATGCAGATCAACTCGGCATTCGGCAACGTGCAGGAGAACTTCAGCTGGTTCATCAGCGCCTATAGCACGCTGGCGTCATGGCGCGCCACCAGCGACCGTCTGCTCAGCTTCCGCCAGGCCATGACTGACAATGAAGGTCGGCAGCCGGCCATCGAAAGAATTCACGCCAACGACACGCTGGACCTGCGCAATCTGGGCTTGAGCATCGCCGGTGGGCGTCAATTGCTGAGCGACGCCAGTCTGCAGGTCGGCGCGGGAGAGCGGGTGATGCTCAGCGGTCGTTCTGGCAGTGGCAAAAGCTCATTATTGAGGGCGCTGGGCGGTCTCTGGCCCGAGGGTTCGGGGCAGATCCGCTTGCCCACCGGCACGGCGCTGTTCCTGCCGCAACGGCCTTACCTGCCCATCGGCACATTGCGTGAGGCGATGAGTTATCCACAACCTGCCGAACATTACCCGGCCCTGCGCTTTGCCGAGGTACTGGAGCAGTGCCGTCTGGAGCATCTGATACCGCGTCTGGACGAAAGCAATCACTGGCAGCGTTTCCTCTCGCCGGGCGAGCAGCAACGGGTGGCGTTCGCTCGCGCGCTGTTGGTCGCGCCGAACTGGCTGTATGTGGACGAGGCCACCTCGGCCATGGACGAAGATGACGAAGCGGCCATGCACCAGGCAGTCATCGACGGGCTACCGGGCATGACGCTGATCAGTGTCGGGCACCGCAGCAGCCTGAAACGCTTCCATGGCCGGCATGTGCGTGTCGAGGGCGGTAAATTGATCGAGCAAGCGTGATCAGCAACGTTTTGAGGTTGATGCTATAGGGGACACGGCGCTTTTGAGGGTGTGATCATACAACCGCTGAGCTATGATTAGCCCATGTTTAGCAGTCCAGAGATCGATGTTGGATGGAAAATCAAAGCGCTCTGCCCCGCGCCCGCAGAAAACACCGCAGCCTCGCGCAGGAGTTGGTGACAGAGCTGTCCGAGCGTATTCGCAGCGGTCAGCTCAAGCGCGGCGACAAACTGCCCACCGAATCCGCAATCATGGAAGAGCAGGGCGTCAGCAGGACGGTCGTGCGTGAGGCGATTTCGCGTCTGCAGGCCTCCGGTCTGGTCGAGACCCGTCACGGCATCGGTACCTTCGTGCTCGACACGCCAAGCCCCAGTGGTTTCCGGATTGACCCGGCGACCATCGTCACCCTGCGTGATGTACTGGCGATTCTCGAACTGCGCATCAGCCTTGAAGTCGAGTCGGCAGGCCTGGCAGCCCAGCGGCGCAGTGATGAACAACTGGCAGCCATGCGTTCGGCGCTGGACGCGCTCAATGAAAGCGCGGCACACGCCACCGATGCCGTGGCGTCGGACTTCCAGTTCCATCTGCAGATTGCCTTGTCGACCGGCAATCGCTACTTCACCGACATCATGACCCACCTGGGCACCAGTATCATTCCGCGTACCCGGCTGAATTCGGCGCGTCTGGCGCATGATGACCAGCAGCACTACATGGATCGGCTGAGCCGCGAGCACGAAGAAATCTTCGACGCCATCGCCCGCCAGGACTCCGATGCGGCCCGCGCCGCCATGCGCCTGCACCTCACCAACAGCCGCGAACGCCTGCGCCATGCGCACGAAGAGGCTGAATCGCAGCGGGCTTGATGCTTAAAAAGAGGACGCAGAACGTTCTGAACTGACCCCAAAAAGTTGGACGGTTGACTATCGTTCCCATGCTCCGCGTGGGAATGCAGTTCGTGAAGCTCTGCGTCACACGGCGGTTTTTCATTGTCTGGTGGATCGAGGTTCGACTCAGGTCACCTTTTCGCCCCTCGGCGACTCACTTTGAGGGACCAAAGTGAGCAAAGTCCCTGGCTCCGTTTCCGGCCCGACTTCGTCGGGTTCCTTCGCCCTGTCACTTACGTCGCACTCTGCGTCGTCCGTGCCATCGTGGTAGAAAAGCACTTTTGCGGCAATGGCTGCGGTGTTGACTATCGTTGGGCACGCTCCAGCGTGGGGATGCCGGTCTTGACGCTCCGCGTCACACATCTGCGTGGCAGCGTAAAAATCAAAACCGGACCTCGTCCTCTCCCTCTGAAAAAACCCGAAAATCCCTGTTGAGTGATTTTATTATCAGTTGTACGATGACTTACGACATCGGCGCTGACCCGGTGATCCTCTAACAATTATGTCCTCCAGGGTGTTCGAATAATGAATCCACAAGAACTGAAGTCCATCCTCTCATCCGGTCTGCTGTCCTTCCCGGTTACCGATTTCAATGCCCAAGGCGACTTCCACCGCGCTGGCTACATCAAACGTCTCGAGTGGCTGGCCCCTTATGGCGCAAGCGCTCTGTTCGCCGCGGGCGGCACCGGTGAGTTTTTCTCCCTGGCTGCCAGCGAATACTCCGAAATCATCAAGACTGCCGTCGACACCTGCGCCACCAGCGTGCCAATCCTGGCCGGTGTAGGCGGTGCGACTCGTCAGGCCATCGAGTATGCTCAGGAGGCTGAGCGTCTGGGCGCCAAGGGCTTGCTGTTGCTGCCGCACTACCTGACCGAAGCCAGCCAGGACGGCGTTGCCGCTCACGTCGAAGCCGTGTGCAAATCGGTGAAGATCGGTGTGGTGGTCTACAACCGCAACGTCTGCCGCCTGACGCCAACCCTGCTGGAACAACTGGCCGAGCGTTGCCCGAACCTGATCGGTTACAAGGATGGCCTGGGTGATATCGAACTGATGGTTTCGATCCGCCGCCGTCTCGGTGACCGCTTCTCGTACCTGGGCGGCCTGCCGACCGCTGAAGTCTATGCCGCTGCCTACAAGGCGCTGGGCGTGCCAGTCTATTCGTCCGCAGTGTTCAACTTCGTACCGAAACTGGCGATGGACTTCTACCACGCCATCGCCCGCGACGATCATCAGGCGGTCGGCAAGTACATCGACGATTTCTTCCTGCCTTACCTGGAAATCCGCAACCGCAAGGCTGGCTATGCTGTGAGCATCGTCAAAGCCGGCGCGAAGATCGCCGGTTATGACGCAGGTCCGGTGCGCGCGCCATTGACCGATCTGACGCCTGACGAGTGCGACATGCTCGCTGCACTGATGGACAAGCAAGGCAAGCAATAACATCTGCCACGACAAAGCCGCTGAGCGATCAGCGGTTTTTTCGTTGCACTGCATGACCCTTACAGGTGGCAGAGGTCGTCGCCGTGACGCTGCCAAGGGGCCTGTAACGCTACACCCAAAAAACAGCTTTACCCGCGTAAAAAAATAATCAGTGGGAGCTCTACCATGCAAAAGTCCAAGCCGACGCACGTCCGCTATTTGATCCTGTTGATGCTGTTTCTGGTCACCACGATCAACTATGCCGACCGCGCCACCATCGCTATCGCTGGTTCCAGCATTCAGAAAGACCTGGGCATCAGTGCCGTCACGCTGGGCTATATCTTCTCCGCATTCGGCTGGGCCTACGTGGCCGGTCAGATTCCCGGTGGCTGGCTGCTCGACCGTTTCGGGTCGAAGAAAGTCTACGCCATGAGCATTTTCACCTGGTCGCTGTTCACCCTGCTGCAAGGCTATGTGGGCGAGTTTGGCGTCTCCACGGCAATCGTTGCGCTGTTCATGCTGCGCTTTCTGGTCGGTCTGGCCGAAGCGCCGTCCTTCCCGGGCAACGCGCGCATTGTCGCCGCCTGGTTCCCGACTGCCGAACGCGGCACTGCTTCGGCGATCTTCAACTCGGCGCAGTACTTCGCCACCGTGCTGTTCGCTCCGCTGATGGGCTGGATTGTCTACACCTACGGCTGGCAGCACGTGTTCGTGGTGATGGGCGCGTTCGGTATCGTGTTCTCCATGATCTGGATGAAGGTCATCTACGGCCCGCGCAATCACCCGATGATCAACGAGGCCGAACTGGAGCACATTTCCAGCAATGGCGCGCTGGTCGATCTGGATCAGGACAAGGGTAAAGGCACGCAAAAAACAGCCAGCAGCGGTCCCAAGTGGGATTACATCCGCCAGTTGCTGACCAACCGCATGATGCTGGGTATCTACCTCAGCCAATACTGCATCAACGGCATCACCTACTTCTTCCTGACCTGGTTCCCGGTGTACCTGGTTCAGGAACGCGGCATGACCATCCTCAAGGCCGGCATCATCGCGTCTCTGCCAGCGATCTGCGGTTTCATCGGCGGGGTGTTGGGCGGGATCATTTCCGACTACCTGCTGCGCAAGGGCCATTCGCTGACCTTCGCGCGCAAGGCGCCGATCATCGGTGGTCTGCTGCTGTCGACCTCGATCGTGACGTGCAACTATGTCGATATCGAATGGGTGGTCGTGGGCTTCATGGCCCTGGCATTCTTCGGCAAGGGCGTGGGTGCGCTGGGCTGGGCTGTGATGTCCGACGTATCGCCCAAGCAGATCGCCGGTTTGAGCGGCGGCCTGTTCAACACCTTCGGTAACATTGCATCGATCACCACTCCGATCGTGATTGGCTACATCATCAGCAGCACCGGCTCGTTCAAATGGGCGCTGGTGTTCGTGGGCGCCAACGCGCTGCTGGCGGTGATCAGTTACATTTTCATCGTGGGTGAAATCAAGCGTGTGGAATTGAAAGAGCCGCCTGCCAAGGGGCCATTGCTGAACGACTCGGTCAGCGACCTTTCCGAAGCAAAATCCTGAGGAAACCGTGATGAACCTGATTCAACATGCCGATTCGCCACGTTATATCCGGCTGCATCCGCTGGATAACGTCGTGGTTGTGGTCAACGACCAGGGTGTACCGGCCGGAACCGAATTCGACAACGGCCTGGTCACTGTCGATAACGTACCGCAGAGCCACAAGGTCAGTACCGTTGACCTGGCCGTGGGCGAGGCCGTGATTCGTTACGGCCACACCATTGGCTATGCACTGCAACCGATACCGCGCGGCAGTTGGGTCAGGGAAGACCAGCTGCGCATGCCTTCCGCGCCGGCGCTGGACAGCCTGCCGATGTCCGATGCGGTGCCGGAAAAGCAGGCGCCGCTCGAGGGTTACACCTTCGAGGGCTATCGCAACGCTGACGGTACTGTGGGAACTCGCAACATTCTCGGCATCACCACCACCGTGCAGTGCGTGACCGGTGTGCTCGACCATGCGGTCAAGCGTATCCGTGACGAGTTGTTGCCCAAGTACCCGAACGTCGATGACGTCGTGGCGCTGACCCACAGCTATGGCTGCGGCGTGGCTATTACGGCCACCGATGCCTACATCCCTATCCGCACGGTGCGCAATCTGGCACGCAACCCGAATCTGGGTGGCGAGGCGCTGGTGATCAGCCTGGGCTGTGAGAAATTGCAGGCCGGGCAGGTCATGCATGAAGGCGACAGCTCGGTGGACCTCAGCGAGCCTTGGCTGTATCGGCTGCAGGACTCCAGCCACGGTTTCAATGAAATGATTGAGCAGATCATGGAGCTGGCCGAGACGCGTTTGAAAAAGCTGGATCTGCGGCGTCGCGAGACGGTTCCTGCGTCCGAGTTGATTCTGGGCATGCAGTGCGGCGGCAGTGATGCGTTTTCCGGCATTACCGCCAACCCGGCGCTGGGTTATGCATCCGATCTGCTGCTTCGCGCCGGTGCGACGGTGATGTTTTCCGAAGTGACCGAAGTGCGGGATGCCATCTATCTGCTGACCTCCCGCGCACAGGATCAGGACGTCGCACAGGCGCTGGTGCGGGAGATGGACTGGTACGACCGCTATCTGGCCAAAGGTGAGGCAGATCGAAGCGCCAATACCACGCCGGGCAACAAGAAGGGCGGGTTGTCGAACATCGTCGAGAAGTCCTTGGGGTCGATCGTCAAGTCGGGCAGCAGCGCCATCAACGGCGTACTTGGCCCAGGCGAACGTGTCAGCAGCAAGGGGTTGATCTTCTGCGCGACACCGGCCAGTGACTTCGTCTGCGGCACCTTGCAACTGGCTGCCGGCATGAACCTGCATGTATTCACCACCGGACGCGGTACTCCGTATGGTCTGGCGATGGCGCCTGTAGTGAAGGTCTCGACCCGCACCGAGCTGGCCCAGCGCTGGCCTGATCTGATCGACATAGACGCCGGACGCATCGCGACCGGACGCGCGAGCATCGAGGACCTGGGCTGGGAGCTTTTCCACTTCTACCTGGACGTGGCCAGCGGCAAGAAGAAGACCTGGACCGAGCATTACCGGCTGCACAACGACATTACGCTCTTCAATCCGGCACCGATTACCTGACTGGAGGGTAACGCGGAGCGTCACGAACGGCATGCCCACGCTGGAGCGGGAGGAACGATCTGTGTCGGAATACGCCTGTCGTGCCCATGCTCTGCGTTGGTACGAGGTTCGGGACGCTCTGCGTTGGCGCTGAGTAACCGGTCACAATCCGAAATATTCTCTGAACTTTAAGGTCCTTTTTGACCTCTTCTACAGTAGGGCAGCCGGTCTGGCTGCCTTCGTTGATGGTGCAGGAGATTTCAAATGGGTTGGATATCGGAAAATCATTTGTGGTTGTTCGCAGCGCTGACCGCCCTGATCGTGATTTCGGACATCTGGGCAGTACTGCGTATTCGCAAGAGCAAGACACAATCCAGCAACAAGCTGATGTGGATCATTGTCGTTGTTGCCGTGCCAATCGTTGGCGTGCTGGCTCTGCTGATTGCGGGTCCGCGTCATGTGGACACACCGGCCAGACCTGAGCAGCAAAGCACCAAGTACTGACCCCGCTTTTCAAAAATACCCCGCCTGCGGGCGTGGGTATTTTTCCTTCTAGAGTGTTCCCTCCTGTTTTTCAGCACCTTTGCTCACAAAGGTGAGATGTCGGCTGGCAAAAATAAAAAACTCTGCAATTCTTCTGCAATGGTGAGGTGTTTACATGCTTGCCATCCAGACGTGAACAAGGAGAAAGCGTATGTCGATCATGACCAAGTGGGCGTTACAGGCAGCTGCGTTGTTTGTGTTGGGCTGGATGGCGGTTTCGGCAGCAAGCTGGAGCAATGACGTGGCCAATGGCACCGGCAGTGATCGGCTGGCAGAGCTGAATGCTGGCGTATTGAGCAGCCCGGTGCTGGCTGTGTCATCGTCGCCGGCAACGCAAGGGGAGTAATCCTGCCGGATCAGCGCGAGAGCACCGGCACTTTTCTGCAGGCAAAAAAATGGCCCACAACGGGGTGGGCCAAATGGGATTCATCAAAGGAGTAGGGTCAATTTACGCAGCCGGACGTGAAGGGGATGTGAAACGGATGTCATGGAAACGAGAAGTGGTTCGATAATTCAAGCGGCGTCATGACAAGGTGAAACAGCGTCGACCATTGTCTGGCAACGCTGTGTCGAGTGATTCGCAGGGGAGGGAGTCGGTCTAGCGGGCGGCCGCCTGAACGCTTATTTCAGCCGCGGCGCGGCGTGCCATATGCGGCAGCGAATGAGGCGCGTCGATTCTGGATTTCATGCGGTCGGCAAATTCTCTGGCTTCCTGCCAGCTCCGGCATTTGACCGGATAGTCGTCCAGTATTACAACCCAAGCGTCGCCATATACACCTTCTTCAATTCGGATGAGCATTGTTGGCATCTCCTTTCTGTGAGGGTAAGTCTGTGCCGGGTCATCGGCGCTAAAGCAGACGCCCGAAATCCTGCGCCGAAAATCGGTGTCTCGCTACAAAAAATTACAATTCCCGATGATTGTGCACGGGCTGCAAGCAAACGGGCTCTGCAGCTTTCAAGGCTGTGTTCGTGGGCAAGCCTGACTCAGAAATGTGACAGGCTGATGGATAAGCGCCGATCAGAACGCCAGCTTGAAACCGATCGTGCCCAGCATGATGGCCAGGAAGGGCCGTAGCAGGTCATCGGAGACGCGGCCTGCCATGTGGCTGCCCAGGTAGATGCCGGGCAGTGAGCCCATCAGCAGCCAGCCCAGCAGTTCCCAGTTCATGTTGCCCATGCTCGCATGACCCAGACCTGCAACCAGCGTGAGAGGCACCGCGTGGGCGATCTCCGTACCCACCAGACGCCGGGTCGGCAGCAGTGGATAGAGGATGAACAACGCCACCGTGCCCAACGCACCCGCGCCGATGGAGGTGAGTGCGACCATGGTGCCGAGGATCAGACCGGTAATGACGGTCAGTACCGTCAGGCTGGTGCCGCTGAAAAACGAGTAGCCGTCCCCGCGTCGGTGAGCAAAGGCCAGCAGTTTTTTCTTGAACAGCACGGCGAGTGCGGTCAGCAGCAGCACAAACCCGAGGGCCTGTTTGATAATCGCGTTAAGCGCCTCGGGAGCGGTATGCAGGGTGCTCAAAAACCACAGCGTCATGAGCACCGCCGGCACGCTGCCCAAGGTCAGCAGCCCGGTGACTTTCCAGTCGATGTTGTCGTTCTTGCGATGGACCAGAACCCCGCCGGATTTGGTAATCGCCGCGTACAGCAAGTCGGTGCCGACCGCCGTGGCCGGATTGATGCCGAACCACAACAGTATCGGCGTCATCAGCGAGCCGCCGCCGACTCCGGTCATGCCAACGATGAATCCGACTACCAGCCCTGCAACGACGAAACCCAGACCACCCGCTTCCATATCCAACCTTTTTCAAGCAAACGCATAGGCAAAAAGTGGCGGGCAGCATAACGGCTTGTGGTGTAAACGGTTATGAAGATGTGTTCTAAGGTTATAACCGTTTGTCGCGCACGATTGCCGCTTCTGCGGCTTGGGCAGCACTCTGCAGGCGTTGGTTCGGGCCGATCCAGTTCAGAAGAGCCTCGGCTTCCATGGGTTTGGCGATCAGGTAGCCTTGGCCTTCATCGCAACCCCACTGCTTGACCAGGCGACGAATCTCATCGGTTTCGATGCCCTCGGCCACGACCCAGTAACCGAGCTTCTTGGCCAGACCGATCAATGCCTTGACCAGACGCTGATCGGTTTTGTCGGACGCCAGATTGCGGATCAGCGACTGGTCGAGCTTGACCGTCGTCGCAGGCAACTGCCGCAGGTAATTCCAGTTGCTGTAGCCCGTGCCGAAGTCATCGATTGCCACATCCATGCCCATCTGACGCATGCGCTCCAGTTGGTGGCGTACTTCTGCCGGGTTGTGCATCAACGCGCCTTCAGTGAACTCCAGCTCGAAGCGGGTAGGGTCGATTTTGTGCTTGCCCAGCAGACGGATCATCCGGTCAGTGAACGCAGGGCCGGTGAGGTCTTCGGGCGTCACGTTGATCGCAATACGGAAATCGAAGCCCTGTTGCTGCCAGCGAGCGGCCTGTTCGATAGCACTGGTCAGCACCCAAAGGCTCAGCGGGCGCATCAGCGCGGTCTTCTCGGCCAGCGGCACGAACTCGGCAGGCCCGATGGCCCCGAGCGTGGGGTGATTCCAGCGCAGCAGGGCCTCTACCGACGTACACAGGCCGGAGTCGAGGTCGATGCGCGGCTGGTAGACCAGACGCAGTTGATCGTCAGCGTGCACCGCCCCGGTCAACGAACTGAGCAGTTTGAAAGCACGCTGCTGGGCGGCGTCGAAGTGCGGTTCATACATCGCCCAGCCGAGATCGCGGTCGCGGGCATCGTCGGCGGCGCTGATGACCATGCGCATCCAGTCCTGTTCTTCGGCCGGATTGCGGTTCAGGGTCACGACTCCCAGGCCGACCTGCATCTGTACCGGAATGCCCCGGCACTCAACGGGCGTCTCGAAGTCTTTGAGGATGGTGCGAAACAGGTGTTCGGGCGTGCGATCGCCAGCCAACAGAAAGCCGAAGCGCGTAGGGCTGACCTTGTACAGGGAACAGGTCGGCGGCAGCAGGCACTCCAGTCGGCTTTTGATCGCCGTCACCAGATCCTGCGAGAAGCTGTAACCCAGGGCCTTGACGATGTCGTTGAGGAACGCCGAGGTAATCATGTCCACCACGACCAACTGATAATCGACACTGGATGCCACTGCCTGACTGATATCTTCCTGCAGGCGCGAGCGGTTGTACAAGCCGGTGGGCTGATCAATGAAGCAACTGAGCCTGAGGCCGACAATGCGCTTCATGACCAGTGAGGCAAAGCGCTTGAGCATCTGCGTCTGGTACTCGCTCATCGGCTCGCGCGGCTTGGTGTCGATCACGCACAGGCTGCCCAGGGCAATGCCGTCATCGGTGATCAGTGGCGCGCCTGCGTAGTAACGAATGTCAGGGTGGCCGGTGACCAGGCTGTTGTTCACGAAGCGTTGGTCGAGCGTCGCGTCGGGAATCTCGAACAGCGTGTCGGAAAGGATGGTGTAGGCGCAGAAGGACACGTTACGCGGTGTTTCACGGGCATTCAGGCCCACCCTGGCGCGGAACCACTGACGATGCTCATCGACGATCGAGATCAGGGCAATCGGTGTCTCGAAAAATGCAGCGGTCATCGCGACGATTTCATCGAATACGTCATCGGACGTATCTTCAAGTACGCACAGCTCCCGTATGCGCAACAGACGTTGCGTTTCATTCAGGGGAATGGGGGCACTGGCGTTCATGATGATTCTCAATGGGTACTCGATGATGACTATATGACATCACGAAACTCACTTTAACAGACGAAAAGATTCCGACCACAGCGGCGAGATACCGATTAATCGGCCGCAGATCGGATTTTTTGAACGCTATCGTTGTTCAAGCCGCACACGGCGAGGGGTTGGCCTTTTATTTACGGTATGTTGCCAGTGCTACCATTCGTCGACTGGCCGAAAATAAGTAAATCGAGTGCCGTCATGCAGGCTCTTCGGCTACGTTTTTTACGTGCTGAGTGAGCAAAGGCTTCATCTTATGAAGGCGTGTGTTGCTTGCCTGCTCTCTCTGAAAATGAGCTCACCCATTGCAAGGTAATCAGGAGCCACACCATGAACATCGAGGTGCGACCCGCCCGCATGGCGGACGCTGATGCCATCAGCCGCGTGGTATTGGCGGCCTTGCGAACCAGCAATGCCAAGGACTATCCCGCCAGTGTGATCGAGCGCGTGCAATTGAGTTTCAGCCCGGCTGCGATCGAGCAGCTCATGCAACAGCGGCAAGTGTTCGTGGCGTCAGAGGGTCACGTGGTGAGAGGCACTGCGAGTCTGGAGGGCGAGGTCGTGCGCTCGGTATTTGTCGACCCTGACAGGCATCGGCAGGGGATCGGGCGTTTGTTGATGGCCGAGCTGGAGGTTGTCGCACGCAAGGCGGGCGCGGCGCGGATGGTTGTACCGTCATCCTTGACTGCGCAGGGGTTTTACTTGGCGCTGGGCTTCAGCCTGGTGCGGGAGCATCTGGAGGGAGAGGAGCGCACATTGATCATGGAGCGGCAACTGCGCGTTTGAGGCATTCCATGCCTTAAGCGGTGACTTCCTGTATCTCCTGCATTTCCTGCAGTTGATAGTGCGCGTACAGGGTGCTGGCTATCAGCGTGCAAAACACTTTCAGGGTATCGAGGGTATTGGCGTCATCGAGTGGCGCAGGCTTGGTATCCAGGCCGCACAGGGTGCCGAAGAAATCGCCGTTAGGAAAAATGATCGGCAACGAGAAGTAGCTCTGGAAACCGTACATTTTAGTAATGGGATGCTCTGCGTAGACAGGGTCGGTCGCGACTTCGTTGATTACGATAGGCTGGCGGTGCAGACGCAACTCATTGCAGAACGTGGTCTCCAGCTTGAGCTGATGACCGGCTTCCAGCCCGAACTGAATTTCGTCGTAAACAGCGCATGCGGTCCAGCTGGCCTCGGTGACTTTGGCAATGGCCGCAAATCTTAGCCCGGTCAGCCGGGTTACCAGCCTTAACAGACTGGAAGTGGCCTCGATTTCACTGATGACTGCCAGCTCTGCGGAAGTCAGGTTGTTGTTCAAAATGTCTCACCCTGGTCATAAAAAACACTGATGCGGCCTTGGCAGTACGCCGGGCGCTGCCGATCCCGTGCAGGAAGTGATCGTGTCATACCTGATCGTGGCTTACATGAAATATTTTGTTGTTCGCCGCCAACTATCGAATGACTTTAATGCCGCTGTCAACGTTGCGGGCTTTTTCAAATAGTCCGGGCTCGTGAACAGGGTCTTTAGGAATCCTGTTTCAACTAAGGAAGACGATGCGCCTGAAAGTCTGTCAGCAGGGTTGCGCGGGTTACAGGTTTTGAACGGAGAGGCTGGGGAGGGGAGGAGTCATTGCAGGTTTTTTGCCGAACGCTACTGACTCTATAAAAGAAGGGCAGTAGACGAATCTGCTGCCCTCTGTCATGTCCGGTCGGCGTAGATGTCTGGGTTACGTCTTGAAGCGCAGCACCAGATCATTCAGGTTGACCGCCAACTGCGACAGTTCGGTACTGGCGATCAGGGTCTGCCGGGTGCCTTCGCTGCTCTGCACGGCAAGGTCACGAATGCTGACCAGGCTTCTGTCGACATCGCGCGCTACATGCGCCTGTTGTTCGGAGGCCGCGGCGATCTGCAAGTTACGGTTATTGATCTCGAGTACCGAGTCGGTGATCTGGCGCAGCGACTCCCCGGCGTCTTCTGCGGTCTTACGAGTGCTGTGAACTTCCTGGGTGCTCCTTTGCATGGACTCGACCGTGGCGGAAGAGCCGGCCTGAATCGCTGAAATCATCTGTTCGACTTCTTGCGTGGACGTCTGTGTGCGGTGCGCCAGAGCCCGTACTTCATCGGCTACCACAGCGAAGCCGCGACCCTGTTCGCCGGCACGCGCGGCTTCGATGGCTGCGTTGAGTGCCAGCAGGTTGGTCTGTTCGGCAATGCCGCGAATTACGCCCAGCACCTTACTGATGTTCTGAGCCTGACCTGCCAGCGCGGTGACTTGTGCAGAAGAGCCCTCGACCAGACCCGTCAGGTTGTGCATGGCTGTCAGGGTTTCAGCAACGCGCTGGTTACCCAGGTCAGCGGAAAGGCTCGACTGTTGGGCGGCCTGCGAGGTCGAGGTAGCATTACGAGCGACCTCTTCTACGGCAGCACTCATTTCGTTTACCGCAGTAGCTGCCTGCTCGATTTCGCTGTTCTGCTGCTGCAGTGTGCGGTCGGCACTTTCGGTGATCGACGTCATTTCGACGGCGGCGGTGCTCAGTTGCGCAGACGCACCGGAAATTTCATGAATGGTGGTGCGTAGATTCCCCGACATGGTATTCAGGGCCGTCATCAAGCGTGAGGCTTCATCGCTGCCGCTAACGCTCAATTGCCTGGTCAGGTCACCGGCGGCGATGTCTTCCGCCAGTTTCAGCGAGACGCTGATCGGGTCGACAATGCTGCGTGTCAGTGCAATCGCGAGTACCACGGTAAGCAGGAACGCTGCGATCAGCACAATCATCAACACGTTGACGCTGTGGTCGTAGACTGCAGTGGCATCTTTCCCGGAGACGACCGCCTCTTCAGCATTGTGCCCACGTAGCACAGTGAGTTTTTCCTGATAGGCAGCGGCCTTTTGGGCCTGCTCTCCGTTGGCGAGGGAGACCGCTTTGTCGTGATCAGCGCTGTCCAGTGCGACGACCTGTTTCAAGCCATCAATGTAGACGCCCATCTTGTTATTGGCCTCTTCGAATTGCGCCCGGTCGGCTTCGCCTGACAGCAGGTGTTTTTGATAGAAGTCACTATTGGCACGCAGCGCCTCGATCGCTTCCCGAACCTTGGCTTCTGCGGTGGCGTGTACGCTCGGATCATTGCTGGCAAGCATCCTGATGCTTTCCAGGCGAGCGTGAAGCAGGGCGATCTGAATGTCGTCGACGACTTGAATGCTGGGCAGTGAGTTTTCTTCTATGTTCTGCTCGGCTATGCGCAGGTGGCCGATCTGTACGTAGGAGAAGGCGCCCAGACCGATCAACAGCAAGGTGATGACGCCAAAACACAGGGAAGCCCTGCGTGAAATGCTTAACGATCTGAGGTTCATGGTTGCCTCCAGCGGCAAAACAGGCGGAAGGCAAATACGTTCCTTCCAATGACTGTTTTTCTGCTGAAAACGAGAGAGCTTTAACAAAAGGGGGATGAAAGTTATTTCATAATGGCTTCATGCCATTATTTGCTGCCGGGCAATCGCGTAGTGTGAAAAGTTCCAGTAACACTGTGAATAAAGTTAGCCATTATTTGAGTGACCGTCATTAAAGTATTCACTCTAATACTGCAATTCTCAGCGCGCGAATCCATCAGGCCTCGACGTCAAGCTGCGGACTCTTCAACGTGTTCCACCAACGTGTCCAGAAAACCTGCGACGCGTCCCATGCAGGCCATTCGTTCTTCTGCATGGGGCATGTGACTGGAATCTTCGAAGACAGACCAACTGATATCGGGGACGTTATCCACGTAGGGCTTCACGACGAGCGGTGTGGCTTCGTCATACTTCCCGGAAATCAGTAAGGCAGGAACGCTGATGAGCTTCAGGCGATTGACGATGGTCCAGTCCTTCATCGTGCCGATGACGTGGAACTCGGTAGGACCATTCATGGCGTGGTAGACGGTCGGATCGGCGTCAATCGCGTCGAAGGTACGTTTTACCTCCTCCGGCCACGGTGTGATGCGGCAGACATGACGGTCATAGAACACTCGCGAGGCTTTCAGGTATTCCGGGTCTTTCAACGTTTCCGCTTTTTCGTGCTTGAGCAACGCGGCCTGGACCTCAGCTGGCAGATCCTCGCGCAGCCGGTTGGCCTCACTTACCCAGGTGTGCATGTCTGCGGGGGAGTTGGCGATGATCAGCGCCTTCAGCCCTTCGGGCTGACGCACGGCATGCTCTGAAGCCAGCATGCCGCCCCACGACTGGCCCAGCAATGCGTAATTGTTTTCGATGCCCAGGTGCTCAAGCAGGTTGTCGAGTTCGCTCAAAAACAGATCGACTGTCCAGAAGTCGCGCTTCACCTCGCGCAGGTGGGTCGACTTCCCGTTACCCAACTGATCGTAGTGGATAACGGCCCTGCCGGTGCTGGCGATGTCCTTGAACGAATCGACGTAGTCGTGCGTACAACCGGGACCGCCGTGCAGAATGACCAGTGGAGTGTCGGGACTGTGCAGGTCGCCTGTGATGCGATACCACGTCTGATAGTCGCCAAAGGGCGCAAAACCTTCCTTGATCGTCATATCTGCCATGTCGGCGGTCCCTGCTGGATAGTTTGGGTGCACCATAGCGCGGCGTCTTGCGTCTCATAACTATAGAAAATGATAGGTTTTGGCCGATAAACCGGTCAGTGGTCGAGTAAACGGTAGTGAACGGCACGCACCACCCCCTGCACACGGTTTTTGGCCCCAAGCTTTTGCATGGCCGAATTCAGATGCAAGGTCAGCGTGGATCATCTGATCAACCACGATGCGGGCGTCAACTGGATCGACCTCTACCACAGCCCCTACATCAACGTGTCGCGCAAGAACATCGAGCACTTGGGCCAGAACCCGTTTGGCCGCTTTACGCTCGAAGAAACGGTCAAGAAATGACATGAGCAGGGCGCCTGTCTGATCGACAGGCGTTGTTCAACGACGTTTTTCAGCGCGTATTCGGCCGGGAAACGTTAATTTGTATCCTCAGGTTTACCTGGCCTTCAACAGGCTCTGCGGATGGTAAGGTTGCGGCCTTTTTGCGCTGTACCCTCGCGGAGCCGTCATGCATAAACCCACCCCCCGTATCGAATCCCCGAATGCGCTGGCGTTCATCACGCGTTTCTTCGCTGCTGAATCCGCAGGCGGGCTGGTGTTGATGGCGGCTGCGCTGGCGGCCCTGATCGTTGCCAACTCACCGCTGGCCGACAGCTACTTCGCCGCGCTGCACGCTGTGTTCGCCGGGTTGTCGGTTTCGCACTGGATCAATGACGGCCTGATGGCAATCTTCTTCATGCTGGTTGGCCTGGAGATCAAGCGCGAGGTGCTCGCCGGCCAGCTCGCCTCCTGGAGCCAGAGGGCCTTGCCGGGCTTTGCGGCGCTGGGCGGCATGGTGGTTCCGGCGCTGATCTACGTGGCGTTCAACTGGGGGCTGCCAGACACCATCGGCGGTTGGGCCATTCCGGCAGCGACCGACATCGCATTCGCCCTGGGTGTGCTGTCACTGCTGGGCAAGCGCGTGCCGCTGTCGCTGAAGATCTTCCTGTCTGCACTGGCGATTCTTGATGACCTCGGCGCGGTGCTGATCATCGCGCTGTTCTACACCAGCGATCTCTCCATTCCCATGCTGCTCGCAGCGCTGGGCTCCATCGCCGTGCTCGTCGCGCTGAATCGTCTGGGTGTTAAAAAACTGCTGCCTTACCTGGTTGTAGGCGCGCTGCTGTGGTTCTTCATGCTCCAGTCCGGTATCCACGCCACCCTCGCGGGCGTCGCGCTGGCGCTGTGCATCCCGTTGGGCAAACCCGATGAAGAGGCTCGCTCGCCACTGCTGCATCTGGAGGAAAAGCTGCACCCTTGGGTGGCGTTTGCCGTCGTACCGATCTTCGGTTTTGCCAACGCTGGCGTATCACTGTCGAGCATAACCGCCGACAAGCTCGTGGACCCGGTCCCGCTTGGCGTTGCGCTGGGGCTACTGGTCGGCAAGCAGGTCGGCATATTCGCCATGGCCGCGCTGGCGATTCGCGCAGGCCTGGCCCGCTTGCCGGACGGCAGCAACTGGGGCCAGCTGTATGGCGTCGCAGCCTTGTGTGGTATCGGCTTCACCATGAGCCTGTTCATTGGCGCACTGGCCTTCCCGGGCACGCCGGAACTGGTCGACGAGGTCAAGGTGGGCGTGCTGATCGGGTCGGTGTTGTCGGCTGTGTTGGGTGTGGTTGCGTTGCGCAGGTTTGCGCCGCGGGCGTGAAGCTGCAGTAGTCCTTGGCACGATAGTTACAAGACTATCGTTCCTCACGCTCCAGCTTGGGAATGCCGTTCTGGACGCTCTGCGTCCGGGTAGTGGAGTCGGTGGCAGGGGCGCAAACCGATCAGCAGGCTGTGAAGTTGATTCTGGAACGAGTGACCATTATCTGATTGCAATCTGGCATTACAGAAACCGGGCGGTAGGACGATAAAGACGGGACGTGCCAGGGACTCGGCCAACTTCTCCTACTTTGAGAGCCCACAGCATGCTTCACCTGTTCAGCCCCCGTCGTGACAAAAAAGCCCTTCAGCAACTGATCTCCTCGCTAAAGGGCGGCACTGAGCCCTCAGTAGGGGGATGTGCTGAAAAAAGCGCGGTACTCGAATGCTGGAGCTCGCTGAGCGCCCAGCGTCGCCTCGACGAGCAACGTATTGCCGCGCTTGAGCAAGAACTGGAAACCGCCCGCCACCTGCTGGGCGAAGCCTCTGCCTCGGCCGCCGCTTATGAAACCCGCTTTGATCTGGTCAACCGCGCGTCGAGCGAGGGCCTCTGGGACATGGAGGTGGTCGCGGGCGATCCGGTCAACCCGAACAATCGATTCTGGTGGTCGCAGCAACTGCGCACGCTTCTCGGTTTCAACGATGAGCGCGACTTCCCCAACGTATTGGCGAGCTGGGCAGACCGGCTTCATCCTCAGGATAAACAAGCCACGCTGGATGCATTTGCCAAACACCTGAATGACCGTTCCGGCAATACACCGTATCGCGTCAAGAATCGTCTGGCGATGAAGGACGGCACTTATCGCTGGTTCTATGCCCAAGGCGAAACGTTAAGGGACGCACGCGGAACGCCGTTGCGGGTCGCCGGATCTCTGCGGGATATCCATGATGAGCTTGAGCGTGATCTGGAACACGATGTGATCATTACCCGATTCGAACTGGCTCGAGAGATGCTCTCCGACGGTCTTTGGGACATGGAGGTCATTGCCGGCGACCCGGTCAATGCGCGCAATCCTTTCTGGTGGTCTCCACAGTTCAGGCGTCTGCTGGGTTTTGAAACGGTGGAAGAGTTTCCCGACGTACTGGATAGCTGGGCGTCACGGCTGCACCCTGAAGACAAGGAACGAAGCCTGACGGCGTTCGGTGCGCATTTGAATGACCGGACTGGCAAGACTCCGTTCGATATCGAGTACCGCCTGAAGATGAAAACCGGGGAGTATCGCTGGTTCCGTGCGCGCGGCCAGACTCGCCGGAATCCCGAAGGTGTTCCGCTGAGGGTGGTGGGGGCGTTGGTGGATGTGCATTTGAAGCATGAGCAGGACGCTCTTCGCGATACCGAAGCACAGCATCAGAAAAACCTGGAAGAGAACATCGCTCAACTGACCCAGATAGTTGGCACTATCCAGAGCATTGCCAGCCAGACCAACCTCCTGGCGCTCAATGCGGCAATCGAGGCTGCACGCGCCGGTGAAGCAGGGCGAGGCTTCGCGGTGGTGGCGGATGAAGTCCGCAAGCTGGCGACCAGAACGACCGAAGCGACGGAGCAGGCGGCAAGCATGATGAGCCGCTGATAAAACCAGCGCCCTTTGCTAGATCGCAGCAAAAAAAACGCCTCCACAAGGGAGGCGTTTTTTCAACTCAGCACATCAAACACATCAGGCCAGGTCGAAGCGGTCCAGGTTCATCACCTTGGTCCAGACTGCCACGAAGTCTTTGACGAACTTCTCGTGGGCATCGGAGCTGCCATACACCTCGGCAATCGCACGCAACTGAGCATGCGAGCCGAAGACCAGATCGACACGGGTGCCGGTCCATTTCACTGCGCCAGTCTTGCGGTCACGGGCCTCGAAGGTATCAGTGCCACCCGCGGTCGCTTTCCACTCCACGCCCATGTCCAGCAGGTTCTTGAAGAAGTCGTTGGTCAGGGTGCCTGGCTGATCAGTGAAGACGCCATGCTTGCTCTGTCCGACGTTGATGTTCAAGACCCGCAGGCCGCCCAGCAGTACAGTCATTTCCGGTGCAGTCAGGGTCAGCAGTTGCGCCTTGTCGACCAGCAACGATTCTGCCGAGACCTTGTAATGCCCCTTCTGATAGTTGCGGAAACCATCGGCGATCGGCTCGAGGAAGCTGAACGACTCAACGTCGGTCTGCTCCTGAGACGCATCAGCGCGGCCCGGTGCGAACGGAACAGTGACGTGCTGACCTGCATGTTTCGCAGCCTGCTCGACACCTGCGTTACCCGCCAGGACGATCAGATCTGCGATTGAAACCTTCTTGCCGTTCGACTGACCCGCGTTGAATTCGCTCTGAATGCCCTCGAGGGTCTTCAGCACGCCCGCCAGCTGCGCAGGCTGATTGACCGCCCAATCCTTCTGCGGAGCCAGACGCAGACGGCCGCCATTGGCACCACCGCGCTTGTCCGAGCCACGGAAGGTAGACGCTGCCGCCCAGGCCGTCGATACCAGCTGCGAGACCGAAAGGCCCGAAGCGAGAATCCTGGCCTTGAGTGCGGCCACATCCTGATCATCCACCAACGCATGATCAACGTGTGGAATCGGGTCTTGCCACAGCAGCTCTTCGGCCGGTGTTTCCGGGCCGAGGTAGCGGGCAAGCGGGCCCATGTCACGGTGAGTCAGCTTGAACCAGGCACGGGCGAACGCGTCTGCCAGTTGCTCGGGGTTGTTCAGGAAGCGGCGGGAGATCTGCTCGTAAGCCGGATCGAAGCGCAGCGCCAGGTCAGAGGTCAGCATGCTCGGTGCATGACGCTTGGATGGATCGTGGGCATCCGGGATCTTGCCGGCGCCAGCGCCGTTCTTCGGCGTCCACTGATGCGCACCTGCCGGGCTCTTGGTCAGTTCCCATTCGAAGCCAAAGAGGTTTTCGAGGTACTCGTTGCTCCATTTGGTCGGCGTCGAAGTCCAGGTCACTTCCAGGCCGCTGGTGATGGTGTCGCCACCCTTACCGCTGCCGAATTTGTTCCTCCAGCCAAGACCCTGCTCTTCAAGGCCGGCTGCTTCAGGCTCAGGACCTACGTTGTCGGCAGGGCCGGCACCGTGGGTCTTGCCGAAGGCGTGACCACCGGCAATAAGTGCCACGGTCTCTTCGTCGTTCATCGCCATGCGACCGAAGGTTTCACGGATATCCCTTGCCGAAGCAACCGGATCCGGTACACCTTCAGGGCCTTCAGGGTTCACGTAAATCAAGCCCATCTGCACGGCGGCAAGCGGGTTTTCCAGATTGCGTTCGCCGCTGGCGGTACGGCTTTCTTCGTTGGCGTGATTCTCCGGCTCGGCCACCAGCGTGCCGTCGCCCGGTTGCTGCATTTTCTTCTGCACGCCGTAGCGTTCTTCACCACCCAGCCAAGTGGTCTCGGAACCCCAGTACACGTCTTCTTCCGGTTCCCAGACATCCGCGCGACCACCGGAGAAACCGAAGGTCTTGAAGCCCATGGATTCGAGCGCGACGTTACCGGTCAGTACGATCAGGTCAGCCCAGGAGATCTTGCGGCCGTACTTCTGCTTGATCGGCCAGATCAGGCGGCGCGCCTTGTCCAGGCTGACGTTGTCAGGCCAGCTGTTGAGCGGCGCAAAACGTTGCTGACCGGCACCTGCACCACCACGACCATCGCCTGTGCGGTAGGTACCGGCGCTGTGCCAGGCCATACGAATGAACAGCGGGCCGTAGTGGCCGAAGTCTGCCGGCCACCAGTCCTGAGACTGGGTCATGACGTTGCGCAGGTCCTGTTTGACCGCTTCGATGTCAAGGCTCTTGAACTCCTTGGCATAGTCGAAACTCTCGCCCATCGGGTCGGAGAGCGAGGAATGCTGATGCAGGATCTTCAGATTCAGCTGCTTGGGCCACCAGTCACGGTTGGTGGTGCCGCCGCCGGCAGCGTGGTTGAAGGGGCATTTCGATTCAGTTGACATGCTTGATACACCTTTTTGTCATTTGCATCCGGCCATCCAGTCCACTTGTGGGACCTCCGACAGTGATGACGGAACTCAACAGCACTGGGTTCATGCCGGCCGTTCGTTTAACGATCAGGCCAGCTCTACAGATACGCAGCACAGCGATCATCAGATTGCTGCGAGCCGAGCCCACAACGTGCGTCGCAAACTTGAGCTCATTGTTATTTCCTTATCAGGGTGAAACCGCACGACTTTCGCCGATGCTTATGCAGATTAGCCTTCTTCACGAAGATTTCTAATAGAAAGAACATTACGGGGCGATAGGCAGACTCTGGCAGCGCTGTCATCAAGGCATCAATCGGCTCTGCTAACCTGTGCAGCCCATGAGACGGCAGGCCGCTTAGCCCATGATCACGATTCGCAGCATGACCCTGGACGATTACAACGCGGTCATCGAACTGATGCGCAGCACACCGGGCATTTCCCTGCGCGACGCCGATTCACGCGAAGCCACCGCGCGCTACCTCGAACGCAACCCCGGTATGAGCTTCGTCGCCGAGGCGGACGGCGCCTTGTGCGGCGGTGTGATGTGCGGGCATGACGGACGCCGCGGTTATCTGCAGCATTTGATTGTGCTGCCCGAGTATCGCCGGCGCGGTATCGCCTATGAGTTGGTCGAACGCTGCCTCGAGTGTCTGGAAGCGCTGGGTATTTACAAATGTCATCTGGACGTGATGAAGAGTAATGAAGCGGCCGGGCGTTATTGGCAGGGGCAGGGTTGGACGCTGCGGGAGGATATCGATCGGTATTCGAAGGTGCGGCGGGACGGGAATGTTTAACAGGGCCTCAATAAAAACGGATGCGCGGTGCTGCGACCCTTGCCCCCGGACCTCGCTACAGGCGGGTTCCTGAGAGAGTCCGAGCACAGCATCCGGGATCAGCAAAAGCACCCTTGTGGCGCGGTTTGATTTTTCCAGCATGCTCAATGTCAGCGAAGTTCACCTACTTAATAGGTGGGCCACCAACGGGGCTCGCGGTACTTTTTGAAGCCAGGAGCTTTAAGGTTTTCTTCGGTTTAACAAGGCACGGGTGACCGGTTAAACAGGGACAAAGTCTATAAGCAATATTTGCAAAGCTCGAAATTTATTCTTATTTTTTACGTGCTTTATTTTCTCCGTCAAGGCCAGAAAAGGTAGTTCGTGATGGCAAATAAAAACAATGCGTTTCGACAGGGTATGTTTGATAAAGCTTCTGACAAGCTAAAATTAATAATTTTTATTTCTGTTCTGGCGTTGGTTAGCTATGAAAGCATTGATGCAGGTGTGGTCTTTTTATTTTTGGAGGTTGTATTTATAGCAACCCTATCCTTGGCGGTTTATTGTCGAAAGCATAAAAGGTGGAAGCAGTCAATTAGGCTGTATTTGGTCAATAGAGCTGTCGGCTTTCTACAGCCAATAATAACGTTATTTTTCGCTTTATTTGTTTTTGATTTGGAGGTGGCTGATCATGGATTGGCCTATTCCGCTTTGATAGCGGATGTGATAATAACAGCAATCACCATTGATATGTTTGTTGACTATTTTTCGCCCGTAAGGGTAAGGGAAATGCTCATTCAGGATGTAGAGTCCCTATATGAAATAGAAAAAGAAACATTCAGCGAAGATCAGCTTGCCTCACCAAGTCAAATCAAAAAAAGAATCCAGACAAATCCCGGAACCTGTTTTCTTGCGGAGCATGTAGAGTTCGGGGTTGTGGGGTCTTTATATGTCAGGCCCGTATCGAAAGAGGACACTGTAATAACAAAAAAGGACCATAAGGAAATACAGAATAATGATGATTTTTCAACGCATAAAAAAAGCGACTCTCTTTATATTGTCGGCATTCAAGCAAAAAAAGTTAAGGGCGTATCGGTTGCTGCATATCTCCAGGCGGCCTGCATAAAAAATGCCATGCTGAAAGACTATAAGGGAATATTTGGAGGTCCTAGAATACCGGAGTATCATTTGCATAACGATGTTGATCTGGAGCAGTTTGTACAATCAGACAGCGCTAAACTTCTAAAGCATCTTCTAAGGAATGCAACCATTCCTTTTGTGTGCAAGCCTGAAGTATTATGCGGACTTTATGACTACTTTCCGGATCCTGAGAGCTTGAACTGTGCAGCGCTTGTATGGATGCCAACGCCGTTTTATAGAGCACCCAAGCCCGTAAAAAAAATATTCTCTGGAATAATATATTCTTTTGCAATAGCGTTTTAGTCAGGAAAGCGCTGAGCCATAATCCCGTCTGTACCGCTCTAATTTTCAAGCCGATTTTTCAATCGATCGGTATTATTTTACGTTTTTTTTGGTGGGAGGCGATTTCTGCCCTCATGCTGCCGATTTGCGGGCCGGCCCCGCTTTTCTGGCGGATTTATCCCGCCATGTGTTGCAACTACCGTTCGGCCAACATCAGATGGGTTAGCCGAAACAGACTGAACACTGCGCCGGGAGGGGCGAGGATTAACTGGTTTCCAGGACGCGATTGTATTTTGTCAGGCTCAGCGCAGTTGCGGAGACAATATTGCCCTCAAAGGAAATGCATTTTCTGCCACTGCGCTTGGCGTGATACAGGTTATCATCGGCCTCTTTCAACAGGTCACTGAGCGTTTCAACCCGCGACAAACTCGCCACACCGCCACTGAATGAATAGAGGACTTGAACCGTCTCATCCTTTTGCGCGAGCATCAACAACTCTTCCAGTGCGTGTACAGCGTCTGTGGCGTTCGCCGCCGATAAGATCACGCCAAACTCTTCCCCACCCAAACGCCCAAAGGCGATCAGTCCCTTTGTGCTTTTGAGGAGTGTCGCAAAACCAACAAGGACATTGTCGCCCACGTCGTGACCATGGGTGTCGTTGATACTTTTAAAGTGATCCAGATCAATCATGGCAAACCACAACGACGATTTTTCAGCGGACGCCAGCGCAGTATTCAGACTGGCAACCAGTGCGCGGCGATTGGGCGCATGCGTCAGGGCGTCGGTTTCGGACAGTTCCTGATAACGGTCCCTGGCTGCCATGGTCTGCATGACCAGGCTCAGGAAAGTTGCATTGAGGCAGCCGCCCAGCAAGGTCGAGCTGATCAGGAACACATAAAACAACGGCGCATGGTTGACGCCAACAGCCGTCAGGTCCATTTGCCACATGATCAACCAGATCAACGCCGCCGCAGCGATGTAATCAATGAACTTGACGAAGAATACGCTCATTCCTGTGATGAGCAGGGAGGTGACCACCAACCCCCACATCGATGCTTCCACGCCCATGCGTTCGACCTGTTCATTGAACAGAAAGGTCAGCGATGCCATGTAAATGATGCCGAACAGACGCCATGCCAGCATGCTCCTGCTATTGGACGTGACAATAATCGACAGCGCTGCCCCCGCCAGCGCGCAGCAGATGAATATATCCAGTGATCGATCAATGGACGGATTCAGGCACCAACTGATAACCCAACTGAAAAGACCGATCAATTGAGACAGCTTCAAGGGGACGAAAATAGAGTTTTTCAGGTTTCTTCTTTGCGGCATGTGCAGCTTCCATACTTATGCCAGCCGAACCGTTATCGACGGCACACGCCTTGATTGAGAGGGGTGATGATATATGGCCACTATACCTCATTGCCAGATGAGGGGGGATGGCCGCTGGTCTTGCTGTGGACGGTGCGCGCGGGCCTTGTTGAATGATGGCCAGGGCAGCGGCCGGTCTGATCTACAGTTGTTTGCGCAGCCAGGTGTAGTCCGATGGTCAGGTGTAGACAGCATGGGCGCTTCGCCCTGGTCCATGAATATGGGCAATACGAAGATTGCCTCCAGCTCTCTGCTGTTGAGATGGATCAGCCCTGGTGCCACAGGAATTCCATCGACGCGAGCCAGGTAAATAATCTTTTCCACCCAGGATCTGTATTTATCCGAGGTTCACAGCGTTACGAATTGCTCAGCCAATCCGATACGTTTTGCAACGCAAAGTGACAGGAAACGTTGAATAAAGCCCACGGAGACGTGAGACGCTTGAAACATTAAACATAAAGTGAGTTATTTAGAAAACAGGACACTGGAATAAGCGCGACGTCATCAGCTATATCGATCTATAAAACCTGCTCGCCTAAAGCATTCTCGCCTAAAAGACGAGCGTCCGGTTTCAACCGGTCATCATGAGTTTAATGGATTCATGTTGCTAAAGATTAGTTCATGACTACGCTCAGCTATCATGAACAACACTTGAGCGCCAGCCCCCTCACTCTGAGAGGTGGCCATGTATTTCCGACTGTGATTGTGACAGTGCTTTCATAGCCCCACACATAGCCATGTGTGCGAATTTAATTATAAGGATATTTCCATGGGTCTTAATAGAATGTCCAAAATAAAACGCTTGTCAGCGCGTGCGGGGCTGGATTCACTGGCTGCGCAGGCGTTGACATCCGTCGCAGCCTTCCGTCAGAAGCTATCGACTCGCAAGTTATTATCCAGTGAGGTCGATGAACTGTACGAGGCTGCCCGAGAGGAGCGAGAGGCGGCGCTCATTTACGAGAAATGCTTGCTGGTTCGATCCTCTCCATTGCTGAAAAACGCAGTGCGCTTGGGCATCAACCCTCCGGGCGAGTCGCTACGTGATTATGAAGAGCAGTTTGGTAATCGCGCCAGTGCCTACACTTCACCAGGCTCCGTGTCATCGATGTTCTCACCCGCGGCCTACCTTTCGGCTCTCTACCGGAATGCTTGCGGCTTGTACCCGGAAGAGTCGCCTTATCACATTGATAGGCGCCGGCCCGACCTAAAGGGGGTATTACTCAGCCAGAGCAATATGAGCAAAGAGGTTTCTGCACTCTCGCTCTCCAATGAGGTATTAATGACCTTGGCCGGCAAGGAGATGGCGGTTGATGATCAAAATGCGGTATTGGAAGCCCTGGCTGAATTTCGACTCAGTGCCTCGACCCCGTATCACCACCCCCATGCACGTCTGCGTCAGAGTCGTATACAGAAGGACCCTAAGTTCAAGCAGTTAGCGGCTAATCCTAGGGTAACGGGTTTGTTCTCAGGGGCTACTATGGCGGGAATGGCCTTTGATATGCCTCCTGAGTTGTACACTATTTTGACGGAGGAGGTCACGTCGGAAAATGCAGCAGCGTTATACGCTAAAAACTTTGGAGACTTACCTGAAGAGTACCTGCTGAACCCGCAGAGTTTGCGTCGTTATTACGGGCTCAGTGACGAAGAGGTGACGCTGTTTACAACCATTGACTGGGAGGGTGAGCAAGACGGAGGCGGAGAAGGCGAATACGTCGATAATGTGCTCACGACCATGATTGATGGCGCGGTCTACCGTTTGCAGTGCGGTCAGCATTATACATTAGACTTTGCTTGGTTGTTCCCTAAAGGAAATGGTGCCTATGAACTGAGGTTTAGTTACAATGATGTTCATCAGGCTTTTAAAGCGTTTCGGGTACATTTAAATGACGGGGGAACTCTATTTGATAATCCTGACTGGACTCCACCGGATGCGGGAGCCACGTGTGTCGTTCAGATAGCGTCGGGCGTTCCAGAGGGTAGCTTTACGCTTTATTTGGAAAGGTATCGCCAAGACGGCTTATTTGTTAGTGCTCCTGTTGCGTATGATGTAAGTATCAGTCGCTCGGCGGTAGCTTACTTGCTTAAGTTGAATAAGGCGATACGCCTGTGGCGTGCCACAGGGATGCATCCTAGAGCGTTGGAAACTATTGTCAATAGCGTAAATCCTAATAACATTACCGATGGGACATTGCAGCTTCTGTTCCAGGTTCAGCGCTGCGTACAGCGTTATGGCGTTGAGCCTGAAGAAGCGTTGGTGCTCTGCGGAGGATTGTTGTCTCAATCGGGGTATGACGACAATCAAAGCCTGTTCGATCAGGTGTTTAATAGTCCACCGCTCAATGGCGAGCCATTCGCGCCGTCGACGACCCAGATAAACCTGCTGCCGGATAACGCTGCCGACCACTCTTTTGAAAAAGCTGTTTTGAAACGCGCGTTCAACGTTGATGACGTGGGTCTTTTTACGTTGCTAAGTGTATTCGACAATAGCGTATCTACAGGCACATTTACTCTTAAGCTGAAAAATCTTTCAGCGATGTACGCCTTGAGTCGTTGGGCCCGACTGCATGGGCTTAGTGTGGCGGAGCTAAGGCAATTACTAAAAGCTGCTGACTTGCCCAGGCTCACCTCCGAGCTAGAGAATACTCAGCTTTGGTCAGGTTGGCTGCAAAAGGTCGACAGCCTGACGCAGTGGCTTAACGCGCGAAAACTGTCCGTTGCCTCCGTTGAGCTGCTAACGCGCCCCACATTTATACAGGTGGCCAGCACCGAAATTTCGGCGCTACTGGACGAAGTCAAGCGAGTGATAGACGCTAACGGTGACGCCGATACGTTGGCTAAACGTATCTCTCTTCTTGCACCCGTTTTGGTTTCGTCTTTAGCGCTACCGTCCGCCGCAGTGGCTGAGTCGGTTCTTGCCTGGGCCAATGGCCTCCGGCCCGCTGAGTGGACCGTGGATCAATTCTGGGACGGGGCGGCGACCAACGATGTGAAGGCCGTTGCCTTTTGCTACGGACTAGCGCAATTGGCGCTGATTTATCACGCCACAGGTATCAACCCCCAAGCCTTTTCATTGTTTGTAGCCAGTCCTGCTCGGCTCTTGGGTCCAGTACCAGAGACTGTGGTGTTGCCGCGTGCTTTGGCGACGTTACAAGCGCTCTGTAACTTTAGTGCCTGGCTAAAAAGCCTGGGTGATGGTGCGTCTACCTTATTGGCAGCCTTTGTGGCGGATACCCTTACCCCGGCCGATCTTGCCATTGCGATGAATGACGATGCGGCAAGGTTCGAGCAGGCTACTGAGCAAGCATTTTCCCAGGCTCAAGCCGCTTCAGACACACAGCTGAATGCGTGGTCGGAGATCGACGCTGTGTTGCAGTGGGCGGCATTGAGCGCCGCCTTTGGTGTGACACCCGTGAATATTGGGGAGCTTCTTGCGCTGAGCTATACGGCAGATAATCAGCCGTCATGGGACGACTGGGTGCGCGTTGCAGATGCGTTCTCAGCCGGACTATCGCAAAACGAGACGAAAGGCATGGAGGCCGCTTTGGCCTCCGGACTCAGCGCCGCCCTGTGTGGTTATCTGCTCAAGTCTGGGTTGATTGCTCAAGTCGCCAATAAGTCTCGTGAAGGACTCTATCAATATCTGCTATTGGACAACCTTAACGGGCCACAGGTGATGGCCTCTCGGGTGGCGGAAGCCATCGTGAGCTTGCAGACATTTATACAGCGGACCCTAAGTGCAGCCGAGTCACAAGGTCTTGTTGATAAAGCGGCAGTGACGGGGCAATTCTTTACCGACTGGGAGCGCTATAACCAGCGCTACAGCACCTGGGCAGGCGCGGCTAAGTTAGTCTACTACCCGGAGAACTACGTCGATCCCACGGTGCGTCTGGGCCAAAGCGGCATGATGAATACGATGCTGCAAACTTTGGGGCAGGCGCAACTCAATACCGATACGGTCGGGGACGCATTCAACACCTACCTCAATAGTTTTGAGGAGGTGGCCAATCTCAGGGTGATCAGTGGCTATCACGACAACCTGGACGTCCACGAGGGGAAGACCTACTTCATCGGAACTAACCAGAGCGAAGTGCGTGAATTCTACTGGCGCAGCGCGGACGAAGGCCGGCGCGGTGAAGACGGTCAGTTAGCGGCGAACGCCTGGACGGACTGGCGCAAGATAGAATGTGCCGCACAGCCGTGGGGAGACTGTATTCGGCCAGTGATCTACAAATCGCGCCTTTATCTCTGCTGGCTAGAGCGAAAAGACGTGACACCGCCCAATACGTACCGTGCACTGGATAATGCAGGGGTCTTTGAGTACGCCATCAATATTTCTTACCTGCGTTACGACGGTAATTGGACTTCACCAAAAATGGTTGATGTTACCGATGAGCTAAGCCGGTTCGATCTGGAGAATACGTCACTAGGTTTATATTGCAGCAACTTTCAAAAAGATGAAGCCATGACGGTATTGGTATACACAAAAATACCGGCGACTTCCGCTTCGGAAGAGGCGCCCGATAAAAGTCTGCTCTATGTGTATGAGGACATGTCGATAAATCATAAGGCCTATGCTGATGCAGTAACGTTCGCTGAGTACATTAGGCACCAGTTGGACAGTGAAAGCGCTACCTTCGTTGTTAACGTTTATGCGCAGGCACTGGACGTCGATAAAAAGCTAAGCTTTTTCAGCGAGCAGGTAAACGACTTTAAAATGGTAGGTGATGCTAGCAATATAACTGTTCAGGATGGATCGAGCAATAGTGGCATAGTTCTTGGCTTATCGCCCAGATTTTCAGTTGAACATAGGCTTGCTGGTTGGAAATACCGGGTTTATAGGGAGATTGTATTGGCAAATGGTGGTGGGTTTGTATTCTTTCATGGTGTGCATTTTGTTGTTGATTACGACTTCCATGTCTTCAGAAGCGCAAATTTCATTTATTTGGTATTCCCTCTGCAATATGACGTGCAGTATGGTAGCCTCAAAGAGGCTAAGGCGTATGACGTTGTCTCGGACACATATGTTTCATTAGGTGTTGGTACGAGGTCTGAAGCTTCGAATGATGGGTATGTAATATATAAAATATCAGAATTCAGGCCGGGCTCTAATCAGACGGCCATTCCTTTTGTTAGATTTGATTTTTGGTTTTCTTATAGTATATTTCCTTTTTTGAGCGAGTTTGAAAGTACTGACGATATCGTTGCTTCACAAGAAGATATTTGCGTAGAAATTACAGATGGAGTAGTTGCTAGTCGTTTTTCGGTTGCGGATTATGCTCAACATCCCGAGGATTTGGCGTTGGGTGAAACCAATATCTATCAGTTCAATTTACTTGAAGTGCCTGTCACCAGCTCATGGGGCGAGAGCACTGAGATTACCCTGGCCGTGAAGTTTAAGGTTCGTGAAAGCGATTGCGCTCACTACACACTGCGCCTGTTTCGCCCTTCTCTGGATGTCAAAAATCTCATTCAGCTAAAAACCACTTCCGATAACGCCCAATACATGCAGATTGATGCATATCGCACACGTCTCAATACACTGTTCGCCCGACAGTTGGTGGAGCGGGCTGCTTCAGGTATCGACACTATTCTTAGCTACGAGACGCAAGAGATTCAGGAACCTCAGCTGGGCGAGGGGTTTTTTGTGACTCTTAATTTGCCCGTCTATGACCAAGCGCAACACGGCGATGAAAAATGGGTAAGGATGTATTATCAATCATTTGCTGAGGTTGATGATAATTATCTCGCGTGGTCGGGGAATCTTAGTGATCAGGCTATAACGCCAGTGGAGCTGTTTGTTCCATGCCCTGACCGCGGCTGGTTTGTACCGTCGGATATTCATCTGCGGATACAGTATCAAGGCGCAGACTTCAACAAAGCTAATAACCAAAGCGTTTGGATCGGTTACGTACCTAACGTGAGGGATGTCGATATCGCGAGACCCGGGCGCACGTCGCCTCTTGCTCCGTATATTGTCCACAGCGTTACGGGGCGTGATAATAGCACCGTACCGATGGACTTCTCAGGCGCCAACGCCCTGTACTTCTGGGAGCTGTTCTACTACACCCCAATGATGTCGGCGCAACGCTTCATGCAAGAACAACAATTCACGTTGGCTGATCAATGGTTGCGCTATGTATGGAGCCCATCGGGTTATGTTGTTCGCGGTCAGCATGTCGACCGTAGCTGGAACGTGCGCCCACTTCAAGAGGACACCTGTTGGAACGATGCCCCGCTCAAAGCTGTAGATCCTGACGCAGTGGCGCAAAATGACCCTATGCATTACAAGGTCGCTACCTTCATGCGGGCATTGGACTTGCTTATTGCTCGAGGCGACTCTGCCTACCGTAAGCTTGAGCGAGATACCCTCACTGAGGCAAAAGTCTGGTACAGCCAGGCTCTGAACCTGCTGGGTGAACAGCCCTACATCCGCGCCAATGCGCAGTGGACTGAGCCATCGCTAGGCGAGGCATCCTCTCAGGCGTTGGCTGAGCAACACGTAACCGTATTGAGCTTACTGCGCGAAGGGAGAGCCTTAACCCTTAAGGCTATGGCACCTACAAACACGGCCGCTGCAAGTTCATTGTTCCTGCCTGAAGTCAACGAGGTGATGCAGGGCTACTGGTTAACGTTGCGCCAACGCATGTACAACTTGCGGCATAACCTGACGCTGGACGGCCAACCGTTACTGTTGCCGCTGTTTGCCAAGCCGGCGGATCCAAAGGCTTTGCTCAACGCTGCCGTGGCCGCAGAAAGTAGTGGCGGTTCAGAGCTCCCCGTCACCTCTCTCCCTCTTTGGCGGTTCGATCCGATGCTGGAAAGTGCTCGCGGGCTGGTATTTCAACTTATTCAGTTTGGTAATGCAGTGCAGGGTGTGCTCGAGCGTCAGGATGCAGAATCACTGAATGCCTTATTGCAAAACCAGGGCACTGAGTTGATGGCCAGCAGTATCCGCGTACAAGAAGGCATGCTCAGAGAGCTCGAGGCTGAAAAAGCGGTCCTTTCTAAAGCCAAAGACAGTGCACGGAAGCGATTCGACAGTTATTCCCGCATGCATGATGAAAACATTAATGCTCGCGAACGTTTGTCCATAGGGATGCAAGTAGCTTCACAATCGGTTGCGGCTGGAGCAAAGGTTGCGCATATGACCGCAGCTGCTGCAGGCCTTGCGCCAAATATCTTCGGGCTCGCCAATGGCGGTATGAAGTATGAAGGTGTAGGCAATGCGGTCGGCATTGGTATTACGATGGCGTCCGATGTGTTGATGATAACGAGTTTACGCATTGCTCAGGAAGAGATGTACCGTCGCCGGCGTGAGGAGTGGGAGATTCAGCGCAACAATGCAGAAGGTGATATCCATCAGATGGAGGCTTAACTGGCGGCTCTGGAGGTACGCATAGAGTCTGCTGAACTGCAGAAAATTCACCTGGAGATGCAACAAGGACACGCACAGGCGCAGTTAGACTTTCTGCAGACCAAGTTTAGTAATAGCGCTCTATACAGCTGGCTGCGTGGTCGTTTGGCAACCATTTACTTCCAGTTTTACGACCTGGCTGTATCTCGTTGCCTGATGACCGAAAAGGCGTGGCACTGGGAGAGTGGTAAGAGCGATACCTACATTCGCGGTGGTGGATGGCAGGGTACCTGGGCCGGACTTACCTGTGGCGAGGGACTTATGCTCAATCTGGCGCAGTTGGAAGCCGCACGGATGAAGTGGTCTAAACGTGCTCTTGAAGTCACACGCACTGTTTCGCTGGCTGATTTTTATCGCAGCACATTGACAGAATCCGATCAGTTTGAGCTGTCAGCTGCGGTGTCGGCGTTGCTGAACGGTGACACGCCTCCAGAGGGCAGCGCCGAGCGTGTCAGGCTGGACGAAAGCGGCGCGTTAACGGCGTCAATTACACTGGCGGATATGAATATAGTTGATGACTACCCCAGCGGGCTGGGAGATCAGCGCCGAATCAAGCAGGTCAGCGTATCACTGCCCGCCTTGTTAGGACCTTATCAGGATGTTCAGGCGGTACTCAATTATACCGGTGGTGTGAACGAGTTACCGCCGGGCTGCGACAACATGGCAATCTCGCGAGGCGTGAATGACAGCGGTCAGTTTCAGTCCGACTTTAATGACCCGCGTTGGTTACCGTTTGAAGGTGCAGATATCAGGGAGGGCAGCATGATAATCAGCTTCCCGCAGGCCGAAACGAAACAGAAGGCGCTGCTGGAAAGCCTGACCGATATCATTTTGCACATTAGCTACACGATCCGCTCTTCATAATATCCCTGGCTGGATCCGCCTGGAGGGGCGGGTCCTTTGAAGAGCCATGTGGATGACTCGGTTTCCATGGAATCGCTGCCCCCCAGTGCTTCTTGGGTCATCATTCGCGGTGCTAGCCGCTTGCCCGTGCGCTTCCAGAAGTTCGCATCAGGTGCATGGAGTACCCTTTGGAGCGCCAATATCAATAGCACTCCAAAAGCGTCGAAACCCCTGTATTTTCTGGATCACAGACACAAAAAAAGACGCCCTAGGGCGTCTTCATTTGCAATTTGGTGGAGCCGGGGGGATTTGAACCCCCGTCCGCCAGTACTCCGCTGTCGGTACTACATGCTTAGCCGTGTCTATTAAGTTAACCCTCAGCGACCCGACGGGCAGGGTGCTTTGGGCGAGTTGTGTAAGTTTTAGTCGCTTCGTCCACAACGTACTAGGCGACGATCCTGTTCTATATGACAATCATTTCGGGTTTACAGGCATCCCCTGATGATTGCTGGAGCCGAAGCTACCAGAAGGAAGGCTAGCACCGCTTACGCGGCGAGAGCGTATTCCCCGTAGGTTTCGTCATTGGCAACTATAGAAAGTTGCAACAGTGGATTTACGAGTTCTGTTACCAACTCGGCATGCACCTAAAGTTTCATCACCGGCGTCGAATCCAAATCGGCCCCGAGACTGCTTTCGCAATCGCTGGGGCGCAGTGTACGCCAATTGGCGTGACACGTCGACCCGTCTGCTGCAATCGTTCAGGCCAGCCTGGGTGGCTGGCCTGCTCGAAGGTTTACTTGGTGCCTTCGCTGCCCGAACCGGTGTTTTTCAGGGCAGTGAGCGTCTTGGTGGTGATCTCGACGCATTTTTTCTCGTCGTTCTGCGCTTGGGCCGCTTTGGCGTTCTTCACAGTCGTCTCGAGCATTGTCTTGTTTTCTGGGCTCAAGTTGGTGCTGGACGAAGTATTAGCGTTTTCGATGGTCTTGATGTTCGCTGCGCACAGATCATCGGCGGCAAAAACCGGCGAAGCCAACAGGGCGGCGCTGAGGAACAATCCAGTGAGGGCGGTACGCTTCATGTGTCTCTCCTTGTAACCTGTGGACTCGGTATGGCCGGTGTTTGAGGCCGTCGCCCGAGGGGTTTGAAAGCCCGTTTAGTAGCTGGGCCTAAAGGATTGACTGTGGTGTAACGCAGGCGTTCTATTTTATTTTCGGAATACTGCGAAATAGCCACATTGCGCATTCAAGCACCAAAATGAGGCGATCTTCGCTTTGAGGTATCGAACGGGTTGAGGCGGGGGAGTGGAGCGGTGTGTGCGGGTAAAGGGGTCGATATGAAGTGCCAAATGTCCGGGTCAGGACATCTGGCACACGCCAGCGCCGGGAACTAGTCTTCCTTGCCCTTGGAGCGCACGGCACGCTGGAGTTCACGGTCCGAATCGCGTTCGCGTTCGGTGTGACGCTTGTCGTATTCCTTCTTGCCTTTACCCAGCGCAATTTCGCACTTGACCAGGTGCTCCTTCCAGTAAACGGAAAGGGCGACGCAGGCATAGCCTTTCTGCTGAACCGAACTGGTGAGCTTTTCGAGCTCGCGCTTGTTCAGCAGCAGTTTGCGGGTGCGTGTCGGGTCAGCGATGACGTGTGTGCTGGCAGTCTTGAGAGGCGTGATGTGGCAACCCATCAGCCAGGCCTCGCCATCCTTGAGCAGCACATAACTGTCGACCAGCTGTACCTTGGTGGCACGCAGGCTTTTTACTTCCCAGCCAGACAGGACCAGACCGGCCTCGAACTTGTGTTCGATGAAGTAATCGTGACGCGCTTTCTTATTTTGCGCGATGGTCCCTGTAGGGTGTTTCTTGAGCTTAGCCATAGGGGGCGCATTATAGGCAGTTGCATCAATGTCGGCTACGGGAAAGCGCGTGCTTGAGCACAAAGGTTGAATCCCGGACAATGCGCGATCTTTTTTGGCTGGGCGTTTCGATAATGTCGACGGACAAGGTTTCGGTCCACGGTAGCTGGGCAAGTCGCTGGGTGTTCATCCTGGCTGCCACCGGCTCTGCTGTGGGGCTGGGCAGTATCTGGAAATTTCCGTACATGGTCGGTGCCTATGGCGGCGGTGCATTTGTACTGGTTTTTCTGGCGTGCATCGCGCTGATCGGTATTCCGGTCATGATCGCCGAGACGCTGATTGGCCGTCGTTCCCGGCTCAGTCCTGCGAATGCGCTCAAGACGCTGGCGCAGGAAGCGGGTCATTCGCCGCGCTGGTCCTGGGGGGCGTTTGCCGGGATGATCACGGCGCTGCTGATTCTCTCCTTTTATAGTGTGGTGGGCGGCTGGTCGCTGGATTACATCATCGACATGGGGCGCGGCGACTTTCAGGGTGTGTCGCCGGATCAGGTCGGTGCGTATTTCGGTGCGGTGATTGCCGACCCATGGCGCCTGATTCTGTGGCACACGATTTTCATGCTGCTGTCGGCGGTGGTGATCGGCAAAGGTGTCGAGGCCGGGCTGGAGAAGAGTCTGCGCATCATGATGCCAATGCTTTTCCTGCTGATGCTCGCGCTGTTGGGCTATAGCCTGACCACCGGGCATTTCATGGAAGGCGTGCATTTCATGTTCGACTTCAATCCCGAGAAGGTGCTGGATGGCTTGCTGCCTGCGATGGGCCATGCGTTCTTTTCCCTGAGCGTCGGTGTCGGCTCGATCATGGTCTACGGCGCGTACATGACCAAAGGCGCGTCGATCAGCAGCACTGTCGTCGGCATCGCGTTGCTCGATACCTTCGTTTCGCTGTTGGCCGGCCTTGCGCTGTTCCCGATCGTGTTCGCCGCAGGCCTGAACCCCAGCGAGGGGCCGGGCCTTATGTTCGTCACGCTGCCTTATGCATTCGGCAATGTCGCGTTCGGCCAGTTGATGGGCATCGTGTTCTTCGTGTTGGTGGCCGTTGCAGCCTGGAGTTCGGCGATTTCGTTGCTAGAGCCGATGGTTGCCTACCTGGTCGAGCGCACCCGTATTCGCCGCGCCTGGGTGACGTTCTGGCTGGCCTTTACCTGCTGGTTTGTGGGCCTGGGTACGGTGTTCTCGTTCAATATCTGGCAAAAAGCCAAGTTTTTCGTGAACGATGGAGGCGCATTCCACCTCTATCAATGGGGCGCATCGACTGGCCTGGACTTCTTCGGAGTCATTGATTTCTTCACTTCGCGGATCATGTTGCCGCTGGGTGGGTTGTGTTTTGTAGTATTCGCTGGTTGGGTGATGGGCCGTGAGACGGTGCGCGACGAATTGTCGATTCGCAGTCCGCTGCTCTTCAACCTGACGTACTTTTTGATGCGCTACGTGGCGCCGCTCGGCATTCTTGTGGTGTTTGCCGCTCAGCTCTGGAAATGACGCTCACATGACTACGCATATACAACGCTCTGCTTTACTGCCGTACCCGGCCAGGTTCCTTTATGACCTGGTCAATGATGTGGCTCGTTATCCCGAGTTCCTGCCTTGGTGCTCGTCCGCTACCGTGGTTGAAGCCAGTGAGGCGCAGATGCGCGCCAGCCTGGAGATCGCCAAGGGTGGTTTGAGCCAGAAATTCATGACGCGCAACACGCTGGTTCCCGGCGAGTCGATCGTGATGGACCTGGTCGAAGGGCCGTTCGAACAGTTTCACGGTGTCTGGACGTTCAAGCCGCTGGGCGAGAAAGCCTGCAAGATCAGTCTGGATCTGTCCTTCGATTATGCCGGCACCATCGTTCGCGCCACGCTGGGGCCGCTGTTCAATCAGGCAGCCAACACGCTGGTGGATGCATTCTGCCAGCGAGCGAAAGAGCTGCATGGCTGACGCATCGATTCAGATAGAGGTGGTCTACGCCTCAGTGCAGCGCCAGGTATTGAAGACGGTCGATGTGCCGGTCGGCTCTTCGGTACGCCACGCGCTGGCGCTCAGCGGTATGGACAAGGAGTTTCCCGAGCTGGATCTGAGCCAATGCGCCGTCGGTATCTTCGGCAAGGTGGTGGCTGATCCTGCTGCGCGGGTGCTGGAGGCGGGGGAGCGGATAGAGATCTATCGTCCGCTGGTGGCCGACCCGATGGAGATCAGACGTCTGCGCGCGGCCAAGGCGCGTGAGAAAAGAACGCCTACAGGATGAGTTCGGGCTGAACGCGGGCTGAATGGAAGACACAAAAAAGCCCGGCATGCCGGGCTTTTTGTTGGGCCCTTTGGACTACCGGGTGTTGGTGTCCAGCGGCTCCTGGGTCGGGACCGGTACTGTCTCGACGCTGTCCACGTCCTTCTGGATTGTATCCAGCAACGAACCTGGCTTGGCCGGTTCCTCAGGCTGCTGCACTGGCTGGTTCTCTGCCGGGGCAGTGGTGTCGCTGCCCTTGCCGAGAATGGCTTCATCGCGGCTGACGCCGGGCATGAAGTCGCCAGACAGGCTCACGAGCTGGTCATTGCCGTTGAATATAAGGCTGACACGCTCCTGCTGGCGTTCACCGCCACCTGGCTGCAGGCTGTACAGGTAATCCCACCGATCGGAGTGGAAAGTGTCGGTCAACAGGGGGTTGCCCATGATAAACCGTACTTGCCGCCGGGTCATTCCGGGGCGTAACTGGTCTATCATGTCCTGCGTGACGACATTACCCTGCTGGATGTCGATTTTGTAAACCCCGGGGAATGAACAACCGGCGAGTGCGAGCAGTCCCACGAAGGTGAAACTGGTTAGCAAGAGCTTGGTGTTTTGCATCGGTGGGCGACTTCCACTATCTTGGCTGGGACAACGTAAACTCCGATCATACCTGCATTAAGAGAAGCTGCGAAGCAGCGTCTGCGAGAAAGCTGACCATGGTTGAAAATAACGAACTACGTAAAGTAGGACTCAAGGTAACCTTACCGCGGGTCAAAATACTGCAAATGCTCGATTCTGCAGAGCAACGCCACATGAGTGCCGAGGATGTCTATAAGGCTCTCATGGAGGCCAGCGAGGACGTCGGTCTGGCCACGGTTTACCGTGTTCTGACTCAGTTCGAGTCCGCTGGACTGGTGGTGCGCCACAATTTCGACGGCGGTCATGCTGTGTTCGAGCTGGCTGATGGCGGCCACCACGACCACATGGTCAACGTGGAATCGGGTGAGGTGATCGAATTCTTCGACGAAGAAATCGAGAAGCTTCAGAAAGCCATTGTCGAAAGACACGGCTTTGACCTGGTGGACCACAATCTGGTGCTCTACGTCCGTAACAAGAAGGCGTAATCAGCAACAGGGGCGACCGCGGTCGCCTTTGTGCTTTCTATCGCTCAGCTTTTAGCCGTAACGACCATCTTTTTGGCGTGCGCCAGAGATTCCTTGGTCAGGTCGATGCCGCCCAGCATGCGGGCGACTTCTTCTATACGTTCAGTCTTGCTGAGCCTGGATACGGCTGTGCGCGTTGCGTCGTTGTCCCGCACCTTATGCACGAACAGGTGCTGATGGCCCTGCGCCGCGACCTGCGGCAGGTGAGTGACGGTCATGACCTGGCCGCGCTCGCCCAGGCGACGCAGCAGTTGCCCCACGATCTCGGCGGTCGGTCCGCCAATCCCCACATCCACTTCGTCGAATACCAGCGTCGGCACCCGTGAGGTTTGCGCAGTGATAACCTGAATCGCCAGGCTGATGCGCGACAGCTCACCACCCGACGCGACTTTCGCCAGCGCTTTCAATGGTTGGCCGGGGTTGGCGCTGACCAATAGCTCTACCTGCTCCAGGCCGTGAGACGAGGGTTCTACGCTGGCGTTGGCTTTGAGGTCGATCTGGAAACGACCGCCGGGCATGCCCAGACGATGAATTTCCTGTTCTACGGCGCTGGCCAGTTTCGTCGCCGAATTGTGACGCAGGTCGCTCAGCTCGCGGGCTTTATCCTGATAGTGCCGCGCGAATGCTTGCACTTCATGCTCCAGCCGTTCGATGGATTCGTCGTTGGCATTCAGCGTTTCTATTTCATCCAGCAGCTTTTGTTGCAGTGTCGCCACTTCGCCTGGCTGGATGCGGTGCTTGCGCGCCAGCGTATAGATAGCATCGAGTCGTTCTTCAAGCTGTTGCAGGCGGGCAGGGTCGGCATCGAAGTGATCCAGAAAGCGATTCAGCTCGCCTACCGCTTCTTCTACCTGTATCTGCGCGCTGGACAGCAGTCCTGTGGCCTCGCTCAGGGCGGACGGGGAATGGTCGACGCTGCCAAGGCGATGCAGGCTGGCGGTCAGGGCATTGAGCACGTTGCCGGAATCGCTTTCGCTGCACTGCTCGACCACTTGTCGGCAAATGCTCAGCAGGCTTTCGGCGTTGGTCAGGTCCTTGTGTTCCTGTTCGAGCTGTTCGAGCTCGTTTTCGCCCAGGCTCAGGCTTTCCAGTTCTTCGAGCTGATAGCTCAGCAACTGATGCCGTGCGCGTTGCTCGTCACCCGAATTGGAGAGGCGCTCGAGCTCCTGCCGCGTCTGCCGCCAGCGCTGGGCCGCGAGATGAACCTGACGGGCCAGATCGGTCGCACCCGCGTATTCGTCGAGCAGGCGTCGGTGGGTGTCGGTCTTGAGCAGCGACTGGTGTTCATGCTGGCTGTGAATATCGATGAGCAGTTCGCCCAGCGCCTTCAGGTCGCCCTGAGGGCAAGGCGAGCCATTGATATAGGAGCGTGACCGACCTTCGGCGGTGATGACCCGGCGCAGGATGCAGGGGCCGTCGTTGTCCAGGTCGCGCTCTTTGAGCCAGGTCTGTGCCTCGGGAATATCGCCCAGGTCGAACGTGGCCAGGATGTCGGCCTTATCGGCGCCTGGCCGGACCACGCCGCTGTCGGCGCGGTCGCCCAAGGTCAGGCCCAGGGCGTCGAGCATGATCGACTTGCCAGCGCCGGTTTCGCCGGTGATGACGCTCATGCCTCGATCCAGTTCAAGGTCAAGGTGTTCGACAATGGCGTAGTTGTGTACGGAAAGGTGCACCAGCATTGAGCGGCTCCCGGGCTGTTTGTCTGGTTATTTATACAGTGTTTTATTTGTGGCTGACAATGCCCTTGCTTAGCTCGATTTGATCGGTTTTCAGTGGTTTTTAGTCTCTCTTGTGTCAATGCGCCATTTTTTGCCGGGCCGGAATCCGGATTATTTGTCAGGGAATGCGTATCTCGATCACAAGAAACCCTTGAAGCCGGAAAATCCGATCCCATATAGGTGGGCAGAAGCGCGAATCGGGATCGCGGACGTTTTTAGAGGAGAAGATGTATGGCTGACGAACAGAATCTGGATGCGCAGGCTCAGGATCAGGCTGCCGAGGCGGGCGCGGGCGATGAACTGACAACCCGTGTGCAGGTGCTCGAAGAGCAACTGGCCGCTGCGCAGGACCAATCCCTTCGCGTGGCTGCGGATCTGCAGAATGTCCGCCGCCGTGCCGAACAGGATGTTGAAAAGGCGCACAAGTTTGCGCTGGAAAAATTTGCCGGTGATCTGTTGCCGATCATCGACAGTCTGGAGCGAGGCCTTGATCTGTCCAGTCCGGACGATGAAAGCATTCGCCCGATGCGTGAAGGCATCGAGCTGACCTTGAAGATGTTCCAGGACACCCTCAAGCGTTATCAGCTGGAAGCCATCGATCCGCACGGCCAACCGTTCAGTGCCGACCAGCACCAGGCGATGGCCATGCAGGAAAGTGCCGACGTTGAGCCCAACACGGTGCTCAAGGTATTTCAGAAGGGTTATCAGCTTAATGGTCGCCTGCTGCGCCCGGCCATGGTCGTGGTCAGCAAGGCACCATCGCCTGCAACGCCGTCAATCAACGAGCAGGCTTGAAATCAGCTGTAAGGCCCCCATTTAAAGGTCAAGCGTTTAAGAGCTACCGCACGGTGTCAACGCACTGGCGGCAACCAAATCCAAGTTTTGCAAGTTTCGGGAGAGTCAAAGATGGGCAGAATTATCGGTATCGACCTGGGGACTACCAACTCCTGCGTCTCCATTCTGGAAAACGGTAACGTCAAGGTTATCGAGAACGCTGAAGGTACTCGTACTACACCTTCGATCATCGCCTATGCAAATGATGGCGAGATCCTGGTCGGTCAGTCCGCCAAGCGTCAGGCGGTCACCAACCCGCACAACACCCTGTACGCGGTGAAGCGTCTGATCGGTCGCAAGTTCGAAGAGGATGTCGTTCAGAAAGACATCCAGATGGTCCCTTACAAGATCGTCAAGGCTGACAACGGTGACGCCTGGGTTGAAGTGAATGGCCAGAAAATGGCGCCTCCTCAGATTTCCGCTGAAATCCTGAAGAAAATGAAAAAGACTGCCGAAGACTACCTCGGTGAAGCGGTTACCGAAGCGGTCATCACCGTTCCGGCCTACTTCAACGACAGTCAGCGTCAGGCGACCAAGGACGCTGGCCGTATCGCCGGTCTGGACGTCAAGCGCATCATCAACGAACCTACCGCAGCTGCGCTGGCGTACGGTATGGACAAGGCCAAGGGCGACCACACTGTCATCGTTTATGACCTGGGTGGCGGTACTTTCGACGTCTCGGTCATCGAGATCGCTGAAGTCGATGGCGAGCACCAGTTCGAAGTGTTGGCCACCAACGGTGACACGTTCCTGGGTGGTGAAGACTTTGACATTCGTCTGATCGACTACTTCGTCGACGAATTCAAGAAAGAAAGCGGCATGAACCTCAAGGGTGATCCGCTGGCCATGCAGCGTCTGAAAGAAGCTGCCGAAAAAGCCAAGATCGAGCTGTCTTCCAGCACCCAGACCGAAGTCAACCTGCCGTACATCACTGCAGACGCAACCGGTCCTAAGCACCTGGTAGTGAAGATCTCCCGCTCCAAGCTGGAATCGCTGGTTGAAGACCTGGTTCAGCGCACCATCGCTCCATGCGAAATGGCGCTGAAAGATGCTGGCATCGACAGAAGCAAGATCAACGACGTGATTCTGGTCGGTGGTCAGACGCGTATGCCGCTGGTTCAGAAGCTGGTGACCGAGTTCTTCGGCAAAGAAGCACGTAAAGACGTCAACCCTGACGAAGCCGTTGCCATGGGTGCTGCCATTCAGGGCGCAGTCCTGGCCGGTGATGTCAAAGACGTTCTGCTGCTGGACGTCAGCCCGCTGACTCTGGGTATCGAAACCATGGGCGGCGTGATGACTGCGCTGATCGAGAAAAACACCACGATTCCTACCAAGAAATCCCAGGTGTTCTCGACTGCCGATGACAACCAGAACGCGGTAACCATCCACGTCCTGCAGGGCGAGCGTAAGCAAGCCGGTCAGAACAAGTCGCTGGGCAAGTTCGACCTGGCCGAGATTCCACCTGCTCCACGTGGCGTGCCACAGATCGAAGTGACCTTCGACATCGACGCAAACGGCATCCTGCACGTTGGCGCGAAAGACAAGGCCACCGGCAAGCAGCAGTCCATCGTGATCAAGGCCAACTCCGGTCTGTCCGAGGAAGAAATTCAGCAGATGGTTCGCGATGCTGAAGTCAACTCCGAAGAAGATCGCAAGTTCGAAGAGCTGGCCTCTGCCCGTAACCAGGGTGATGCGCTGGTCCACTCGACTCGCAAGATGATCGCTGACGCGGGCGACAAGGTCACCGCTGAAGAGAAGACTGCGGTAGAAGCTGCACTGGTTGCTCTGGAAGCCGCTATCAAAGGCGACGACAAGGCTGCCATTGAAGCCAAGGTCGAAGAGCTGTCGAAGGTTTCCGCGCCAATCGCTCAGAAGATGTACGCCGAGCAGGCTGAAAACCCGGACGCTGCGGCCAAGCCAGCTGAAGAAACTGCCAAGGCTGACGATGTCGTCGACGCCGAGTTTGAAGAAGTAAAAGACCACAAGTAAGCGCAGGCTCACTTGAAAGCCGGTTGACCTCTTTCGAGCGCTGACTGGTAGGATGTCGCCGCGCGGGAGCTTGCTCCCGCGTTGGCGTGTCTGGAACAGGCAAAAATTTCGGCGTGTGGAGTTGCTCCGCACGCCACGTGGCAAGATCGCGACGCTCCTGCGTGGCGAATCATTCTGCCGCTTTCTCGGCCGGATGCATCTGGCTGCTGAACGAAGACCAGGATCGTTGAATCGACGTGAGTTGGGTCCGGGCCTGTATGGGGCTCAACGAGTTTGGTGCGGCTCAGGAGAGCCTTCGCCGAACGTCCTCAAGAGTGCGGAAGAATTATGGCAAAGCGTGATTATTACGAAGTGTTGGGAGTGGAGCGAGGCTCCAGCGAGGCGGATCTGAAGAAGGCTTATCGCCGTCTGGCGATGAAGCATCACCCTGACCGCAACCCTGATGACAAAGCATCGGAAGAGCTGTTCAAAGAGGCCAACGAAGCCTACGAAGTGCTTTCCGACGCCAGCAAGCGCGCAGCCTACGATCAGTATGGCCATGCCGGTGTCGATCCGAGCATGGGTGGCGGCGGTGGTTTTGGCGGCGGCGCCGGTGGCGCCAACTTCTCCGATATCTTCGGCGATGTGTTCAGCGACTTCTTTGGTGGCGGCCGTGCCGGTGGCGGCGGTGGTCGTGGCGGCGCTCAGCGTGGCAGCGACCTGCGCTATACGCTGGAGCTGAATCTGGAGGAGGCGGTTCGCGGTACTAACGTGAATATTCGCGTCCCGACGCTGGTCAACTGCAAACCGTGCGACGGCAGCGGTGCCAAGAAAGGTTCTTCGCCTGTCACATGCCCTACGTGCGGCGGCATTGGTCAGGTGCGCATGCAGCAGGGTTTCTTCTCTGTGCAGCAAACCTGTCCGCGCTGCCACGGCCACGGCAAGATCATCTCTGATCCGTGCGATTCCTGCCATGGCGAAGGTCGCGTCGAAGAGTCCAAGACGCTTTCCGTCAAAGTGCCGCCAGGTGTTGATACTGGTGACCGCATTCGTCTGTCTGGCGAAGGCGAGGCGGGTACTCAGGGTGGTCCGACCGGCGACCTGTATGTCGTGATCAATGTGCGCGAGCACGCGATCTTCCAGCGTGACGGCAAGCACCTGTTCTGCGAAGTGCCTATCAGCTTTACCGATGCAGCGCTGGGTGGCGAGCTTGAAGTGCCTACGCTGGACGGTCGCGTCAAACTGAAAATCCCCGAAGGTACCCAGACCGGCAAGCAGTTCCGCTTGCGTGGCAAGGGCGTCGCTCCAGTGCGTGGCGGTGGTGCCGGTGACTTGATGTGCCGTGTTGCAGTCGAAACCCCGGTCAACCTGAGCAAGCGCCAGCGCGAGCTGCTTGAAGAGTTCCGCACCTCGCTTGAAAACGACGAGTCCCATTCTCCGAAAGCCAGTGGCTGGTTTGAGGGTGTGAAGCGTTTCTTCGGCGATCTGTAAGGCTATCAACGGGAGCAGGGCATGCGACGTATTGCTGTAGTAGGCGCCGCCGGGCGTATGGGCAAGACCTTGATCGAGGCGGTTCAGCAGGCGCCGGGCGCCGGGCTGACCGCCGCTATCGATCGTCCTGACAGCACGCTGGTGGGCGCTGATGCGGGCGAACTGGCTGCGCTGGGTCGTATCGGCGTGCCGTTGTCAGGTGATCTGGCAAAGGTGGCGGACGAGTTCGACGTTCTGATCGACTTTACTCATCCATCGGTGACGCTGAAAAATCTGGCGTTCTGTCGCAAGGCAGGCAAGGCGATGATTATCGGTACCACCGGTTTCAGCGCGGAAGAAAAGCAGCGTCTGGAAGAGGCGGGCAAAGACATTCCAATCGTCTTTGCTGCCAATTTCAGCGTCGGTGTGAACCTGTGTCTGAAGCTGCTCGACACCGCTGCACGCGTTCTGGGTGATGAGGTCGATATCGAAATCACCGAGGCGCACCATCGGCACAAGGTCGATGCGCCGTCCGGCACCGCTTTGCGTATGGGTGAAGTGGTTGCCAATGCGCTGGGTCGCGATCTGGAAAAAGTCGCGGTCTACGGTCGTGAAGGCCAGACCGGCGCGCGTGATCGTCAGACCATCGGGTTTGCGACCATTCGTGCCGGTGACGTTGTGGGTGATCACACCGTGCTGTTCGCAGCGGACGGTGAGCGGGTCGAGATCGCGCACAAGGCATCCAGTCGCATGACCTTCGCCAAGGGTGCTGTGCGGGCTGCAATGTGGCTCGACGGCAAGGCGCCAGGGCTTTACGACATGCAGGATGTGTTGGGTCTGCATTGATTTCATACAGGGTCATTCGTGGCCCTGTCGCATTTTCCCGCATTTCAGGCTCATTGGTGGTAGACCAAAATGGGCCTTTTCTGTAAGCTACAGCTTTAGTGTGTCCACTAAAAGCGCGCAGATGATTCCATAAGAAAGCGGGGTGACGTAACTACGTCATTCCGCTTTTTTGCAGCCTGCGATCGCCCTTTCAGGTTTTATTTACGGGAGGTCTTCTTGACTAAGCCAGCCATACTCGCCCTTGCTGATGGCAGCATTTTTCGCGGCGAAGCCATTGGAGCCGACGGTCAGACCGTTGGTGAGGTGGTGTTCAACACCGCAATGACAGGCTATCAGGAAATTCTTACCGATCCTTCCTACGCCCAGCAGATCGTTACCCTGACTTACCCGCATATCGGCAACACCGGCACCACCCCTGAAGACGCAGAGTCGAATCGCGTCTGGTCTGCCGGTCTGGTCATTCGCGACCTGCCTCTGGTCGCCAGCAACTGGCGTAACAAGCTGTCCCTCGGTGATTACCTGAAAGCCAACAACGTCGTTGCCATCGCCGGCATCGATACGCGCCGCCTGACCCGCATCCTGCGTGAGAAAGGCGCCCAGAACGGCTGCATCCTGGCCGGCGATAACATCACCGAAGAGGCGGCCATCGCCGCTGCCCGCAGCTTCCCGGGCCTCAAGGGCATGGACCTGGCCAAGGAAGTCTGCACCAAGGACACCTACGAGTGGCGTTCCAGCGTCTGGGATCTGAAAACCGACAGCCACCCTGAAATTGCCGCCTCCGAGCTGCCTTATCACGTGGTCGCCTACGATTACGGCGTCAAGGTGAACATCCTGCGCATGCTGGTCGAGCGCGGTTGCCGTGTAACCGTGGTGCCGGCGCAAACGCCTGCCAGTGAAGTGCTCGCCTACAAGCCGGACGGTGTTTTCCTGTCCAACGGCCCTGGTGACCCGGAGCCGTGCGACTACGCCATCAAGGCGATCAGAGAAGTGCTGGAAACCGACATTCCGGTGTTCGGCATCTGCCTCGGCCATCAGCTTCTGGCGCTGGCCGCGGGTGCCAAGACCGTGAAGATGGGCCACGGCCACCACGGTGCCAACCACCCAGTCCAGGATCTGGACACCGGTGTGGTCATGATCACCAGCCAGAACCACGGTTTTGCGGTGGATGAGGCGACCCTGCCGAGCAACGTTCGCGCCATTCACAAGTCGCTGTTCGACGGCACCCTGCAGGGTATCGAACTGACCGACAAGAGCGCATTCAGCTTCCAGGGTCACCCTGAAGCGAGTCCGGGCCCGAACGACGTCGCGCCTTTGTTCGATCGCTTTATCGAAGCCATGGCCAAGCGCCGCTGACCGGTTGCCTTGAGACTGTAATACGCAGGTGCCCAGGGCGGCCCCGGACTCAATGTCCGGTCGCTGCCGCCCAGGCCACCTCAGACAAATGTTCAAGACGGCTTGCCGACTGACCTGCGGATTTGAGTGACAACCCATGCCAAAACGTACAGATATTAAAAGCATCCTGATTCTCGGCGCCGGCCCCATCGTGATCGGCCAGGCCTGTGAATTCGACTACTCCGGCGCCCAGGCCTGCAAAGCTCTGCGTGAGGAGGGTTACCGTGTCATCCTGGTGAACTCCAACCCTGCCACCATCATGACCGACCCGGCCATGGCTGACGCCACCTACATCGAGCCGATCAAGTGGCAGACCGTTGCCAAGATCATCGAAAAAGAACGTCCGGACGCACTGCTGCCAACCATGGGTGGCCAGACGGCTCTGAACTGCGCACTGGATCTGGAGCGCGAAGGCGTTCTGGAGAAGTTCGGTGTTGAAATGATCGGCGCCAACGCTGACACCATCGACAAGGCAGAAGACCGTTCGCGCTTCGACAAGGCGATGAAGTCCATCGGCCTGGCGTGCCCGCGCTCCGGTATCGCGCACAGCATGGAAGAAGCCAACGCAGTTCTTGAAAAGCTCGGCTTCCCTTGCATCATCCGTCCGTCGTTCACCATGGGTGGCACCGGCGGCGGTATCGCTTACAACCGTGAAGAGTTCGAGGAAATCTGCGCCCGTGGTCTGGACCTGTCGCCAACCAAGGAACTGCTGATCGACGAATCGCTGATCGGCTGGAAAGAGTACGAAATGGAAGTTGTCCGCGACAAAAAGGACAACTGCATCATCGTCTGCTCGATCGAGAACTTCGACCCGATGGGTGTGCACACTGGTGACTCGATCACCGTAGCGCCGGCACAGACCCTGACCGATAAGGAATACCAGATCCTGCGTAATGCCTCGCTGGCAGTGCTGCGCGAGATCGGCGTTGAAACCGGTGGTTCCAACGTTCAGTTCGGCATCTGCCCGAATACCGGCCGCATGGTCGTGATCGAAATGAACCCGCGTGTATCGCGTTCCTCTGCACTGGCTTCCAAGGCGACCGGCTTCCCTATCGCTCGCGTTGCCGCCAAGCTGGCAGTGGGCTACACCCTTGACGAGCTGTCGAACGAAATCACTGGCGGCAAGACCCCGGCGTCGTTCGAACCGTCGATCGACTACGTCGTCACCAAGCTGCCGCGCTTTGCCTTCGAGAAATTCGCCAAGGCCGATGCACGTCTGACCACTCAGATGAAGTCGGTCGGTGAAGTCATGGCCATCGGCCGTACCTTCCAGGAATCCCTGCAGAAAGCCCTGCGCGGCCTGGAAGTCGGTGTGTGCGGTCTTGATCCGAAGCTGGACTTGAGCCATCCGGAAAGCATGAGCACGCTCAAGCGCGAGCTGACTGTGCCGGGCGCCGAGCGTATCTGGTACGTCGCCGACGCCTTCCGCGCCGGCATGACGGTCGAAGAAATCTTCGCCATGAACATGATCGACCCATGGTTCCTGGTGCAGATCGAAGACCTGATCAAGGACGAAGAGAAGATCAAGACCCTGGGTCTGTCGGCAATCGACCGTGACGTGATGTTCCGTCTCAAGCGCAAGGGCTTCTCCGACGCGCGTCTGGCCAAGCTGCTGGGCGTTACCGAGAAGAACCTGCGGACGCATCGTCACAAGCTCGAAGTGTTCCCGGTCTACAAGCGCGTCGACACCTGCGCAGCCGAGTTCGCAACCGACACCGCGTACCTGTACTCGACCTACGAGGAAGAGTGCGAAGCCAACCCGTCGACGCGTGACAAGATCATGATCCTGGGCGGCGGCCCGAACCGCATCGGCCAGGGTATCGAGTTCGATTACTGCTGTGTGCACGCCGCGCTGGCGCTGCGTGAAGACGGTTACGAGACCATCATGGTCAACTGCAACCCGGAGACCGTCTCCACCGACTACGACACCTCGGATCGTCTGTACTTCGAGCCTGTCACCCTGGAAGACGTGCTGGAAATCGTCCGTGTCGAGAAGCCGAAAGGTGTGATCGTCCAGTACGGTGGCCAGACGCCTCTGAAGCTGGCGCGTGCTCTTGAAGCTGCCGGCGTGCCGATCATCGGCACCAGTCCCGATGCCATTGACCGTGCCGAAGACCGCGAGCGCTTCCAGCACATGGTCGAGCGTCTGAACCTGCGTCAGCCGCCAAACGCCACTGTGCGCAGCGAAGACGAAGCGATTCGTGCCGCAGCGAAGATCGGTTATCCACTGGTGGTGCGTCCGTCCTATGTACTGGGTGGCCGTGCGATGGAAATCGTTTACCAGGAAGACGAACTCAAGCGTTACCTGCGCGAAGCGGTTCAGGTGTCCAACGACAGCCCGGTGCTGCTGGACCACTTCCTGAACTGCGCAATCGAGATGGACGTCGATGCGGTCTGCGACGGCACTGACGTGGTGATCGGCGCGATCATGCAGCACATCGAGCAGGCGGGCGTTCACTCCGGTGACTCCGCGTGCTCGCTGCCGCCGTACTCGCTGCCGGCTCACATCCAGGACGAGATGCGCGAGCAGGTCAAGAAGATGGCGCTTGAACTGGGCGTTGTCGGCCTGATGAACGTGCAGCTGGCACTTCAGGGCGAAGACATCTACGTCATTGAAGTCAACCCGCGCGCATCGCGTACCGTGCCGTTCGTTTCCAAGTGCATCGGTGTTTCCCTGGCGATGATCGCTGCCCGCGTGATGGCAGGCAAAACCCTGAAAGAGCTGAACTTCACCAAGGAAATCATTCCGAACTTCTACAGCGTGAAAGAGGCAGTGTTCCCGTTTGCCAAATTCCCTGGCGTTGACCCGATCCTCGGCCCGGAAATGAAATCGACCGGTGAAGTGATGGGTGTGGGTGATACCTTTGGCGAAGCGTTTGCCAAGGCCCAGATGGGCGCGAGCGAAGTGCTGCCGACTGGCGGTACCGCGTTCATCAGCGTACGTGACGATGACAAGCCTCTGGTTGAAGCGGTCGCTCGTGACCTTATCAATCTTGGTTTCGAGATCGTTGCCACCGCAGGCACCGCCAAGCTGATCGAGGCGGCAGGCCTGAAAGTGCGTCGCGTCAACAAGGTGACCGAAGGCCGTCCGCATGTGGTCGACATGATCAAGAACGACGAAGTCACTCTGATCATCAACACCACCGAAGGTCGCCAGTCGATCGCGGATTCCTACTCCATCCGTCGCAACGCCCTGCAGCACAAGATTTACTGCACCACTACCATTGCAGCAGGCGAAGCGATCTGTGAAGCGCTCAAGTTCGGTCCGGAGAAGACCGTACGTCGTTTGCAGGATCTCCATGCAGGATTGAAGGCATGATCAAATACCCAATGACCGTCCAGGGCGCTCGCGCCCTGGAAGAAGAGCTGACCCACCTGACCAAGGTGATTCGTCCCAAGTTGAGCCAGGACATCGGTACTGCGCGCGAACTGGGCGACCTCAAGGAAAACGCCGAATACCATGCTGCCCGCGAGCAGCAGGGGATGGTCGAGGCGCGTATTCGTGATATCGAAGGCCGCATGCAGAACGCTGTGATCATCGACGTCACGACTATTCCGCACACCGGCAAGGTGATCTTCGGCACGACAGTCGAAATCGCCAATGTCGAGACTGACGAAAGCGTGGTCTATCAGATCGTGGGTGAGGACGAAGCAGATATCAAGAAAGGCAAGATCTCAGTGGGCTCGCCCATTGCCCGTGCCTTGATTGCCAAGGAAGAGGGTGATGTCGTTGTCGTGAAAACGCCGAGTGGCGTGATCGAGTACGAAATCGTCGAAGTGCGTCATATCTGATGCTGTCGCCCGTTTTTACGGGTGCTTTCAGCGGCAAAAAAGAGTCAGGGCTCGCTTTTGGCGGCCCTGACTTCTGTTTTTATCCGTGTGCGCGGTGGACGTTGGACAGTTGCTTGTTTACCTTTGGGTTCTTGCGATAGATCAACGCCATTTTGCCGATGACCTGAACCAGGTCGGCAGAACCGGCCTTGCACAGTTCTGCGATGGCACCGAGACGGCTTTCGCGGTCGAGGATGTTGAGCTTGATCTTGATCAGCTCATGATCGCTCAGCGCGCGTTCAAGCTCTGCAAGTACACCTTCAGTCAAACCATTGTCAGCCACGATCAATACCGGTTTCAGATGGTGGCCAATGGATTTGTATTGTTTCTTCTGCTCTGGAGTGAGCGGCATAATCTGACCTCTGCGTCTGATCTTTTAAAAGCGGCGGCCAGTTTACCCGAGCGAGTCCGGGACCGCCCAGTTAATCACGACTCGTTTATTTTTGAGGTGCCCCGTGGCCCGTTCCAAGACAAGCCATAACTGGCTCAAAGAACACTTCGACGACAAGTACGTCAAAATGGCACAGAAGGACGGTTACCGTTCGCGTGCCAGTTACAAGCTGCTCGAGATCCAGGAAAAGGACAAACTCATCCGTCCGGGCATGACCGTGATCGACCTCGGCGCGGCGCCGGGAGGCTGGTCGCAGGTGACCAGTCGTCTGATCGGCGGTCAAGGTCGTCTGATCGCTTCCGACATCCTTGAAATGGACAGCATCCCCGATGTGACCTTCATTCAGGGGGATTTTACCGAGGATGCGATTCTTGAGCAGATACTCGAGGCAGTCGGTAATACGCAGGTAGACCTTGTGATTTCCGATATGGCCCCCAATATGAGTGGATTGAGCGCTGTAGATATGCCGCGTGCAATGTTTCTCTGCGAATTGGCGCTCGATCTTGCTGGTCGGGTACTGCGTCCCGGTGGCGATTTTCTGATCAAGGTCTTCCAGGGTGAAGGCTTCGATGTCTACCACAAGGATATCCGCAAGCTGTTCGACAAGGTGCAGATGCGCAAGCCGTCGTCGTCCCGCGACAGGTCCCGCGAGCAATACCTGCTGGCTCGCGGCTTTCGCGGCATTGATGGCGCGGCCAGCATCGAACGTTTTTGACAAGGCGCGATAGCTTTTTTCAAATGGCGTTACCGATGCAGCATGACTGAACATTATGTTGTCAAAGTTTCACAAAGGGTTACAGACGGTGTCTGCCGTATCTGTAGGTTCTGTAGTAAGTTAGGCCGGTGAATATCATGCGAGGCACGCTTGCTGCGTGGAGCTTGCTTCAGAGGGTAGCTAATTGAACGATATGGCAAAGAATTTGATCCTGTGGTTGATCATCGCGGCTGTCCTTGTGACGGTGATGAACAACTTCTCCAGCCCGAACGAGCCGCAGAACCTCAACTATTCCGAGTTCATCCAGCAGGTCAAGGATGGCAAGGTCGAGAAGGTTTCTGTTGACGGCTACGTCATTACGGGCAAGCGCAGCGATGGCGACACCTTCAAGACCATCCGCCCGAACATCCCGGACAATGGCCTGATCGGTGATCTGGTCAGCAACAACGTCGTGATCGAAGGCAAGCAGCCTGAGCAGCAGAGCATCTGGACTCAGTTGCTGGTGGCCAGCTTCCCGATACTGGTGATCATCGCGGTGTTCATGTTCTTCATGCGCCAGATGCAGGGCGGGGCGGGCGGCAAGGGCGGCCCGATGAGCTTCGGCAAAAGCAAGGCGCGTCTGTTGTCAGAAGATCAGGTCAAGACGACCCTGGCTGACGTTGCCGGTTGCGACGAAGCCAAGGAAGAAGTCGGCGAACTGGTCGAATTTCTCCGCGATCCGGGCAAGTTCCAGCGCCTGGGCGGTCGTATTCCGCGGGGCGTGCTGATGGTCGGCCCTCCAGGTACTGGTAAGACGCTGATCGCCAAGGCCATTGCCGGCGAAGCGAAGGTCCCGTTCTTCACGATTTCCGGTTCCGACTTTGTCGAAATGTTCGTGGGTGTTGGTGCGAGCCGCGTTCGCGACATGTTCGAGCAAGCCAAGAAACACGCGCCATGCATCATCTTCATCGACGAAATCGACGCGGTCGGTCGCCATCGTGGCGCCGGCATGGGCGGTGGTCATGACGAGCGTGAGCAGACTCTCAACCAGTTGCTGGTCGAGATGGACGGTTTTGAAATGAATGACGGCATCATCGTCATTGCCGCAACCAACCGCCCTGACGTACTGGATCCGGCGCTGCTGCGTCCAGGTCGTTTCGACCGCCAGGTAGTTGTAGGTCTGCCGGACATTCGTGGCCGTGAGCAGATCCTCAAGGTTCACATGCGCAAGGTGCCAATGGGCGAAGACGTCAACCCGGGCGTTATCGCTCGCGGTACGCCGGGCTTCTCCGGTGCGGACCTGGCCAACCTGGTCAACGAAGCGTCGCTGTTCGCGGCTCGCTCCGGCAAGCGCGTTGTGGAGATGAAAGAGTTCGAACTGGCCAAGGACAAGATCATGATGGGCGCCGAGCGCAAATCGATGGTCATGTCCGATAAGGAAAAGCGCAACACGGCTTACCACGAGGCGGGTCACGCTATCGTTGGTCGTCTGGTGCCAGAGCATGATCCGGTCTACAAGGTTTCCATCATTCCGCGCGGTCGTGCGTTGGGTGTGACGATGTTCCTGCCTGAAGAAGACCGTTACAGCCTGTCCAAGCGTGCGTTGATCAGCCAGATCTGCTCGCTGTATGGTGGTCGTATTGCTGAAGAGATGACTCTGGGCTTCGATGGCGTCACAACCGGTGCCTCCAATGACATCATGCGTGCCAGCCAGATTGCCCGGAACATGGTGACCAAGTGGGGGCTGTCTGAAAAGCTTGGCCCGCTGATGTACTCGGAAGATGAAGATGCAGGTTACCTGGGGCGTGGTGGCAGCCAGAACTCCAGTGTTTCCGGCGATACTGCCAAGCTTATCGACTCCGAAGTGCGCAGCATCATCGACCACTGCTATGGCACCGCCAAGCAGCTGTTGACGGATAATCGCGACAAGCTGGAAGCGATGGCCGACGCGCTGATGAAGTACGAAACCATTGATGCCGACCAGATCGACGACATCATGACCGGCCGTACTCCGCGTGAGCCGCGTGACTGGGGTGGAGGTTCGGGTACCAACGGTACGCCGATCACGCCTGACCCTCGTCCAGAAACTCCGATTGGCGGCCCTGCTGCCGAGCACTAAGGTCTGACATGACATCTGCGCTGTACCCAACCCGGTTGCCTTGCGGCAACCGGGTTCTTGATTTGGCCCATACGCACGTGATGGGCATCCTCAACGCAACCCCAGACTCATTTTCCGATGGCGGCCGCTACAGCCAGCTCGATGCGGCGCTGCGTCACGCCGAGGCAATGGTGCAGGCTGGCGCGACGCTTATCGATGTCGGTGGCGAGTCAACGCGTCCGGGCGCGCGTCCTGTCTCTGCGTCGGAAGAGGTCGAGCGTGTGGCCCCGCTGGTCGAGGTCATCGCGCGCGAGCTGGATGTGATCATCTCGGTGGATACCTCCACGCCTGAGGTCATGCTGGCGACGGCTGGCCTGGGTGCCGGTCTCATCAACGACGTTCGCTCGCTGCAGCGCTCAGGCGCGCTTGAGGCGGCCGCAAGCACCGGTTTGCCGGTCTGTCTCATGCATATGCTGGGCGAGCCCGGAACCATGCAGAATGACCCGCACTACGATGACCTGGTGGGCGAGGTCTGTGCCTTCCTGGCTGAGCGCATGAAGCAGTGCGTCGCTGCTGGCATCGGTCAGCAGCAGATCATTCTCGATCCGGGCTTTGGCTTTGCCAAGACACTGGAGCACAATCTGAGCCTGTTCAAGCATATGGAAGCGCTGCACGCGCTCGGCCGGCCTTTGCTGGTGGGTGTTTCGCGCAAGAGCATGATCGGTGCTGTGCTGGGGCGTCCCGTCGACCAGCGTCTGTCCGGCGGGCTCGCCTTGGCGGTTCTGGCGATGGCCAAAGGGGCAAGAATTCTGCGTGTGCATGATGTCGCCGAAACGGCTGACGTGGTGCGCATGATCGCAGCTGTCGAAGCAGCTGAATAACAACAGTGGGGCATCCATGACTACCAGAAAATATTTCGGAACCGACGGCATTCGCGGTCGTGTAGGGCAATTCCCGATCACGCCCGAGTTCATGCTGAAACTGGGTTGGGCCGCCGGCATGGCGTTTCGCAAGATGGGCGCCTGCCGGATTCTTGTCGGTAAGGACACGCGCATCTCCGGCTACATGTTCGAGTCGGCCCTCGAGGCCGGCCTCTCCGCTGCGGGCGCTGACGTTCTTTTGCTGGGCCCGATGCCGACACCGGCCATCGCCTATCTGACACGTACCTTTCATGCCGAGGCTGGCATCGTCATCAGCGCCTCGCATAATCCGCACTACGACAACGGCATCAAGTTCTTCTCCGGTCAGGGCACCAAGCTGCCTGACGAGATCGAAATGATGATCGAAGAGCTGCTCGACGCACCGATGACCGTGGCTGAGTCCGAGAACCTCGGCAAGGTCTCGCGGATCAACGATGCGGCCGGGCGTTACATCGAATTCTGCAAAAGCAGCGTGCCTACCAGCACTGACTTCGCCGGCCTCAAGGTCGTCATCGACTGTGCCCACGGTGCGACCTACAAGGTGGCGCCCAACGTGTTTCGTGAGCTGGGCGCGCAGGTGGTGGTGCTTTCCGCGCAACCTGACGGGCTCAACATCAACAAGAACTGCGGCTCCACGCACATGGAAGCCCTGCAGGCCGCCGTGCTTGAAGAGCATGCGGACATGGGCATCGGTTTCGACGGTGACGGCGACCGCGTGTTGATGGTTGATCACACCGGGACCATCGTCGATGGCGACGAATTGCTTTACATCATCGCCCGCGACCTGCATGAGCGGGGTCGCTTGCAGGGCGGCGTCGTCGGCACATTGATGAGCAACCTGGGGCTTGAGCTGGCCCTGGCCGAGCAGGGTATTCCTTTTGTTCGGGCCAATGTCGGTGACCGCTATGTGATCGCCGAGCTGCTAGAGCGCAACTGGCAGATAGGCGGTGAAAACTCCGGTCATATCGTCTGTTTCCAGCACGCCACCACCGGTGATGCGATTATTGCCTCGTTGCAGGTGATACTGGCCCTGCGTCGCAGTGGTGTGAGCCTGGCCGAAGCGCGTCTGAAATTGCGAAAGTGCCCGCAAATCCTGATCAACGTACGCTTCGCCGGGTCGGGTGTTGACCCGGTCACGCATCCGTCGGTCCAGGAGGCCTGCGCCCGCGTCACCGAGCAGATGGCCGGGCGTGGCAGGGTACTGCTGCGCAAATCGGGTACCGAGCCGCTGGTGCGCGTCATGGTCGAAGGCGAGGACGAAACGCAGGTCAGGGCGTACGCCGAAGAACTCGCAAAACTGGTTACTGAAGTTTGCGCCTGATTTCGGCTTGCCAGTGTCGGAACTGTTGGGTAACATCTGCGCCCACTTTGACCCACGAGGTGTAGCATGCGTCGCCCAATGGTAGCTGGTAACTGGAAAATGCACGGTACCCGCGCCAGCGTCGCTGAGCTGATCGAGGGTTTGTGCAAGCAGTCTTTGCCAGGCAGCGTCGATATCGCCGTAATGCCTGCCAGTCTGTTTACTTGTCAGGTAGTCGAAGGGCTCAAGGCAACGTCGATCATCGTTGGTGCGCAGGATGCAGCCATTCAGGCTGAGCAGGGCGCGCTGACGGGTGAAGTTGCATCGAGTCAGCTGGCTGATGCAGGTTGCAAACTGGTACTTGTCGGGCACTCCGAGCGTCGTCAGTTGATTGGCGAGCAAGAGGATGTTCTGAACAAGAAGTTTGCGGCGATTCAGGCGAAAGGTCTGACACCTGTGCTTTGCGTAGGTGAAACCCTGGAAGAGCGCAAGGCGGGGCAAACGCTTGAAGTGGTAGGGCGTCAGCTGAGCAGCGTCATCGCCGAGTTTGGCGTCAACGCACTGGTCAACGCTGTTATTGCCTACGAGCCGGTCTGGGCCATTGGCACCGGATTGACTGCTTCGCCTCAGGAAGCCCAGGAAGTGCACGCAGCAATCCGTGCGCAACTGGCACAAGAGAATGCCGAAGTCGCACAAGGCGTGCGACTTCTCTATGGCGGCAGCGTGAAGGCGGCCAATGCGGTCGAGCTCTTCAGCATGCCGGATATCGATGGGGGGCTCATTGGTGGAGCTTCCCTGAATGCAGATGAGTTCGGTGCGATCTGTCGCGCCGCGGGAAACTGAAAAAATGCTGGAAACAGTCGTAATCGTTTTTCACCTGTTGGGCGCTCTGGGCGTTGTCGCTCTGGTATTGCTGCAGCAGGGTAAAGGTGCCGACGCAGGCGCGTCGTTCGGAGCAGGTGCATCAAATACTGTCTTCGGAGGTCAAGGAACCTCTACCTTTCTCAGTAAGTTTACTGCTATACTTGCGGCATGTTTTTTCATAACCAGCTTGGGGTTAGGTTACTTTGCTAAAGAGAAAGCTCAACAGCTGACTCAAGTAGGTTTGCCAGACCCTGCAGTACTGGAAGTGAAGCAAAAGCCGGCAGCAGATGATGTGCCGGTTCTCGAAGGGCAAAAGCCAGCCGCTGTTCCAGCTGACGTACCTCAAGCCCCAGAGAAGAAGTAATACAGAATTCGGCGATGTTCGTGAGGTCGCCAAAAGAGTTGTAATGCCGAGGTGGTGGAATTGGTAGACACGCAACCTTGAGGTGGTTGTGCCCATAGGGTGTAGGGGTTCGAGTCCCCTTCTCGGTACCAATTAACAGGAGAGCCCGCACTAGCGGGCTTTCTTGTAGGTGGATGTTGGATTGACCCAGCAATGGATCGGTCGTATACTTCCGCCCCAGCTTTGTCGCGGGGTGGAGCAGTTTGGTAGCTCGTCGGGCTCATAACCCGAAGGTCGTTGGTTCAAATCCAGCCCCCGCAACCAGTTTTAGCGGAGCCCCTTTTAAGGGGCTTTTTGTTAGCTGGACAGTACATGACGTCGATGTTCAGCGGCGTTTTCAGGGATGGGCTTTTGCCCATTTTTTTATTTCTAAAGCATGCACGAGGGGGTTCAGGTGTCGAGCAAGCTAGAACAGTTGCAGGACTTGTTGGCCCCAGTGGTCGTGGCCCTTGGCTACCAATGCTGGGGAATCGATTTCAGTTCCCAGGGCAAGCATTCGGTGCTGCGCATTTATATCGACAAGGAAGGGGGCGTTCTGGTCGACGACTGTGCAATCGTCAGTCGCCAGATCAGCGGTGTATTGGACGTAGAAGATCCAATCAGCACCGAGTACACCCTCGAAGTATCTTCTCCTGGCATGGAGCGCCCGCTGTTCACTATTGAGCAGTTTGCTTCGTACGCCGGGGAACAAGTGAAAATAAAGCTGCGTTCGCCTTTCGAAGGTCGACGCAACTTTCAAGGCCTTCTCCGCGGGGTGGAGGAGCAGGATGTCGTGGTGCAGGTTGAAGACCATGAGTTCCTGTTGCCGATCGACATGATCGACAAGGCCAACATTATTCCCACGTTTGACTGAGACGTGCCGGTTACTGCGGATCCCGCGGATCCAATGGCTTGCGAAAGGCGAGGCGTACGATGAGCAAAGAAGTACTGCTGGTTGTTGAGTCGGTGTCCAATGAAAAGGGCGTTCCGGCAAGTGTCATTTTTGAAGCGCTGGAGCTGGCTCTGGCCACTGCTACCAAGAAACGTTTTGAAGATGAAGTAGAATTGCGTGTAGAGATCAATCGCCAGACAGGCAACTACGAGACTTTCCGTCGCTGGACAGTTGTCGAAGACGAAGATCTGGACGATCCTGCTTACGAATTGGCCGTGGATCAGGCCCAGGCGAAAAAGCCGGGTGCTGTTGCCGGCGACCTGATCGAAGAAAAAATCGATTCCATCGAATTCGGTCGTATCGCGGCGCAGACCGCCAAGCAAGTCATTGTGCAGAAAGTTCGCGAAGCCGAGCGTGCTCAGGTAGTCGACGCCTACCGCGAGCGTCTGGGTGAAATCATTTCTGGTACTGTTAAAAAGGTTACGCGTGACAATGTCATCGTTGACCTGGGTAACAATGCCGAAGCCTTGCTGGCTCGTGAAGACATCATTTCCCGGGAAACTTTCCGGGTCGGTGTTCGCGTCCGTGCTCTGCTGAAGGAAATTCGCACCGAAAACCGTGGCCCTCAGCTGATTCTGTCGCGTACTGCGCCAGAGATGCTGATCGAGCTTTTCCGCATTGAAGTGCCGGAAATTGCCGAAGGTCTGATCGAGGTGATGGCTGCCTCCCGTGACCCGGGTTCTCGTGCGAAAATCGCTGTTCGCTCCAAGGATAAACGAATCGACCCGCAAGGTGCCTGTATCGGCATGCGCGGTTCGCGAGTTCAGGCTGTTTCCGGCGAGCTGGGTGGCGAGCGTGTGGATATCGTTCTTTGGGACGATAACCCGGCGCAGTTCGTGATCAATGCAATGTCCCCTGCAGAAGTAGCGGCAATCATCGTAGATGAAGACGCGCATGCAATGGATATCGCAGTGGGAGCGGACAACCTGGCCCAGGCTATTGGTCGTGGCGGTCAGAACGTGCGTCTGGCCAGTCAGCTGACTGGCTGGACCCTGAACGTAATGACCGAATCGGACATCCAGGCCAAGCAGCAAGCTGAAACCGGTGACATCCTGCGCAATTTCATCGAAGAACTCGAAGTCGATGAAGAATTGGCACAGGTGCTGGTTGATGAAGGCTTCACCAGCCTGGAAGAGATTGCCTACGTACCGTTGGAAGAAATGCTCAACATCGACGGCTTTGACGAAGACATCGTCAACGAGCTTCGCGCTCGTGCCAAGGATCGTTTGTTGACTAAAGCCATCGCTACAGAGGAAAAGCTGGCAGACGCCCATCCGGCCGAAGACCTGCTCTCGCTTGAGGGTATGGACAAGGATTTGGCGATGGAACTGGCGGTGCGCGGCGTAATTACCCGCGAAGACCTGGCCGAGCAGTCTATAGATGACCTGCTCGACATCGACGGCATTGACGATGATCGTGCCGGCAAGTTGATCATGGCCGCCCGAGCCCACTGGTTCGAGTAATTGGGCGCGGCCTGAGGAGAGAAGTGCATGACGCAAGTCACGGTGAAAGAACTGGCCAAAGTGGTCGACACACCGGTAGAGCGCCTGTTACAGCAGATGCGTGAGGCAGGTCTGCCGCACACCGCCGCCGAGCAAGTTGTGACCGATAACGAAAAACAAGCCTTGTTGACGCACTTGAAAAGCGGTCACAAGGCCAAGGTGGAAGAGCCTCGCAAGATTACCTTGCAGCGCAAAACCACCAGCACCCTGCGCGTTGCTGGCAGCAAGAGCATCAGCGTTGAAGTGCGCAAGAAGAAAGTCTTTGTGCAGCGTAGCCCGGAAGAGATCGAAGCCGAGCGCAAGCGCGAGATGGACGAACGCCGTGCGGTAGAAAACGCCGCTCGTCAAAAGGCTGAAGAAGAAGCCAAGCGTCGCGCTGAAGAAGATGCGCGCAATCAGCCTGCTGCTAGCCAGCCTGCTTCGGCTGCTGCCGAGCCTGTTGCCGCCGCCGAGCCTGTGCGCGAAGCATCGCCAGCAGCAGCTGCTGCTCCGGCACCGGCCAGCGCAGCGCCTTCTGCCGATGCTCGCAAGCGTGACGAACAACGTCGCCCTGACAAGCCTCGTGCTGACGACCGCAACGCCCGTGGCGGCGACGGCGAGCGTAAAAACGCTCCGCATCGTGCTTCGGTCAAGGAGAAGGCTCCGGCCCCTCGCGTTGCTCCTCGCACTACCGACGAAGAAAGCGACAGCTTCCGTCGTGGTGGTCGTGGCAAGGGCAAGCTGAAGAAGCGTAACGCGCATGGTTTCCAGAGCCCTACCGGCCCGGTCATCCGTGACGTTGCCATCGGCGAGACCATCACTGTCGGCGAATTGTCGGCACAGATGTCGGTCAAGGCTGCTGAAGTCATCAAGTTCATGTTCAAGATGGGCACCCCGGTGACTATCAACCAGGTACTGGATCAGGAAACTGCCCAGTTGATCGCCGAAGAGCTGGGCCACAAGGTCACGCTGGTCAGCGACAACGCCCTGGAAGATTCCCTGGCCGAATCGCTGAAGTTCGAAGGTGAGTCGTTCTCCCGTGCACCGGTTGTGACCGTAATGGGCCACGTCGACCACGGTAAGACCTCGCTGCTCGACTACATCCGTCGTGCCAAGGTTGCAGCTGGCGAAGCCGGCGGCATCACCCAGCATATCGGTGCCTACCACGTTGAAACCGAACGCGGCATGGTCACGTTCCTCGACACCCCTGGTCACGCTGCGTTTACCGCCATGCGTGCCCGCGGTGCCAAGGCAACGGATATCGTGATTCTGGTTGTTGCAGCTGACGACGGCGTGATGCCTCAGACCATCGAAGCTGTTCAGCATGCTGTTGCGGCTGGCGTTCCGCTGGTTGTTGCGGTGAACAAGATCGACAAGCCTGGTGCTGACCTCGATCGTATCCGCAGCGAGCTGTCGGTCCATGGTGTGACCTCCGAAGAGTGGGGCGGTGATACGCCTTTCGTTTCGGTTTCCGCGAAGATGGGTACTGGCGTCGACGAATTGCTGGAAGCTGTTCTCCTGCAGGCCGAAGTCCTGGAACTCAAGGCAACTCCGTCGGCCCCTGGCCGTGGTGTTGTTGTCGAGTCCCGTCTGGACAAGGGCCGTGGTCCGGTCGCTACTGTTCTGGTTCAGGACGGTACGCTGCGTCAGGGCGACATGGTTCTGGTCGGTTCGAACTTCGGCCGCATCCGCGCCATGCTCGACGAGAACGGCAAGCCGGTCAAAGAAGCAGGTCCTTCCATCCCTGTCGAGATCCTCGGCCTGGACGGTACACCGGACGCTGGCGACGAGATGAGCGTGCTGTCGGACGAGAAGAAAGCCCGTGAAGTGGCTCTGTTCCGTCAAGGCAAGTTCCGCGAAGTCAAACTGGCCCGTGCTCACGCTGGCAAGCTGGAAAACATCTTCGAGAACATGGGTCAGGCAGAGAAGAAGACGCTCAACATCGTCCTCAAATCTGACGTACGCGGTTCCCTCGAAGCGTTGAACGGCGCCTTGAACGGCTTGGGTAACGACGAAGTGCAAGTGCGCGTGGTCGGTGGCGGTGTCGGTGGTATCACCGAGAGCGACGCCAACCTGGCACTGGCCTCCAACGCAGTACTGTTCGGCTTCAACGTGCGTGCCGACGCTGGCGCGCGCAAGATCGTCGAGCAGGAAGGTCTGGATATGCGTTACTACAACGTGATCTACGACATCATCGAAGACGTCAAGAAAGCCCTTACCGGCATGCTTGGCAGCGACGTCCGGGAGAATATCCTGGGTATCGCCGAAGTCCGCGATGTGTTCCGTTCGCCGAAATTCGGCGCGATCGCAGGGTGTATGGTTCTGGAAGGCACTGTCTACCGTAACCGTCCGATTCGTGTTCTGCGTGAAGACATCGTTATCTTTGAAGGCGAGCTGGAATCCCTGCGCCGCTTCAAGGACGACGCTGCCGAAGTACGTGCAGGCATGGAATGCGGTATCGGCGTCAAGAGCTACAACGACGTCAAGGTCGGTGACAAGATCGAAGTCTTCGAGAAGGTCCAAGTGGCTCGCAGCCTCTAAATCGCGAGCTTCAGGAGTCATGGTGGAAGCCTTGCATGTAAATGCTCTGCTTTCCTCATGGGCTCTAAACGCAACGCCCGGTCTGGCAAGTGTCAGGCCGGGCGTTTGCCGCTTTCAGACTGTCAGGGTTTGGTCCCGGATCAGTAACAGGTAACAAGCATGGCAAAAGAATACAGCCGTACCCAACGTATCGGCGATCAGATGCAGCGCGAACTGGCGCAGCTGATCCGTCGCGAAATCAAGGACCCACGCGTGGGTCTGGTCACCATCACCGCCGTAGACGTCAGCCGTGACGTGGGTCATGCGAAGATTTTCATGACCGTCATGGGCCAGGACAGCGCGGAAGAAATCGCGCAGACCATCAAGGTGCTCAACGCTGCTGCAGGTTTCCTGCGTATGCAGTTGGCCCGTGAGATGAAGCTGCGCAGCGTGCCTCAACTGCATTTCCACTATGACGAAAGCGTCGTGCGTGGCGCGCATCTCTCGGCACTGATCGAGCGTGCCGTGGCAGAAGACGGCCAGCATCAGGAAGGCCCTGCATCGCCGGATGCAAAGCCTGAAAGTACCGAGGAATAAAGAGTGGCTCAGGTCAAGCGTATACGCCGCAATGTCAGCGGGATCATCCTGCTCGACAAGCCACTGGGTTTCACTTCCAACGCCGCTCTGCAAAAGGTTCGCTGGCTGCTCAATGCCGAGAAAGCCGGGCACACCGGCAGCCTTGATCCTCTGGCAACGGGCGTTCTGCCGTTGTGCTTTGGTGAAGCGACCAAGTTCTCTCAGTACCTGCTCGATTCGGACAAGTCCTACGAGACCCTGGCGCAACTCGGTAAAACCACTACCACTGCCGACTCCGAAGGCGAGGTTCTGCTCACGCGTCCGGTGACCGTTGGTCGTGACGATATTGAAGCGGTTCTGCCGCATTTTCGCGGACAAATCAGTCAGATACCTCCCATGTACTCGGCCCTCAAGCGTGATGGCCAGCCACTTTACAAGCTGGCGCGTGCAGGGGAAGTAGTGGAGCGCGAGCCCCGTTCTGTTACTATTGCGCGCCTGGAATTACTTGCTTGCGAAGGTGACACAGCACGTCTGTCCGTCGATTGCAGCAAAGGCACCTATATCCGCACGCTGGTCGAGGATATCGGTGAGAAGCTTGGTTGTGGTGCTTATGTCGCAGAGCTGCGTCGTACCCAGGCCGGGCCTTTCACGCTGGCTCAGACAGTGACGCTGGAAGAGCTCGAGCAGGTGCATGCCGACGGCGGCAATGAAGCGGTTGACCGTTTCCTGATGCCATCGGACAGCGGTCTACTGGACTGGCCGCTGTTGAAGTTTTCGGAACACAGTTCGTTTTACTGGTTGCATGGTCAGCCAGTACGCGCGCCGGACGCACCGAAATTCGGTATGGTTCGCGTGCAGGATCACGAAGGTCGCTTCATCGGTATCGGTGAAGTCGCCGAAGACGGGCGCATTGCGCCGCGTCGCCTGATTCGGTCAGAGTGACCGAAACCAGTCCAGCCGTCGGCTTGCCGGCGAGTGGGGTGGAACGAGGATGGCTGTCAACAGGCACGGTCATACCTCATTTTTTAATACGAGGATCTGTCCTCGGCCTGTTGGAAACGTTTCTCCGGAAACGCTTCCTTGCACAAAAGGATTGCCCACATGGCACTCAGCGTTGAAGAAAAAGCTCAGATCGTAACCGACTACCAGCAAGCTGTTGGTGATACTGGTTCGCCAGAAGTGCAAGTTGCACTGCTGACCGCCAACATCAACAAACTGCAAGGCCACTTCAAGGCCAACGGTAAGGACCACCACTCGCGTCGTGGTCTGATCCGTATGGTAAACCAGCGTCGCAAGCTGCTGGATTACCTGAAAGGTAAGGACGTTAGCCGTTACAGCGCCCTGATCGGTCGTCTGGGTCTGCGTCGCTAATAACGACGTTGCTAGAGGTTGGTTGTCTGTCACGATCCGTCGGGTTTTCCCGGTGGTTCTGGCAGGCTCCCAGCCTCAAGTTTTATCTGGGCTGTGGAAGGGGCCGATTCCCCGCGCTGCCCAAGAATTCGCAAGAAACCAGTTCCCCAAGAGCCACAAAGAAAGGTAGGAAACCGTGAACCCGGTAATCAAAAAGTTTCAGTTCGGTCAATCGACCGTAACCCTCGAGACAGGCCGTATCGCCCGTCAAGCCTCTGGTGCAGTATTGGTCACCGTTGACGACGACGTCAGCGTACTCGTGACTGTGGTCGGCGCCAAACAGGCTGACGCTGGCAAAGGCTTCTTCCCTCTGTCCGTGCACTATCAGGAAAAAACCTACGCTGCCGGCAAGATTCCTGGTGGTTTCTTCAAGCGTGAAGGCCGTCCTTCCGAGAAAGAAACCCTGACTTCGCGCCTGATCGACCGTCCGATCCGCCCGTTGTTTCCAGAAGGCTTCATGAACGAAGTGCAGGTCGTCTGCACCGTCGTCTCCACCAGCAAGAAAATCGATCCGGACATCGCTGCGATGATCGGTACTTCGGCTGCCCTGGCCATCTCCGGTATCCCGTTTGACGGTCCGGTCGGTGCTGCCCGCGTTGCTTTCCACGAAAGCACCGGCTACCTGTTGAACCCGACTTACGAGCAGCTGCAGGCTTCGAGCCTGGACATGGTCGTTGCCGGTACTTCCGAAGCCGTTCTGATGGTTGAGTCGGAAGCCAAAGAGCTCACCGAAGACCAGATGCTGGGCGCTGTGCTGTTCGCGCATGACGAGTTCCAGGTCGTGATCAACGCCATCAAGGAACTGGCTGCCGAAGCCGCCAAGCCTACCTGGGCCTGGCAGCCTAAGCCTGAAGCGACTGAACTGCTGAGCGCTATCCGCTCCGAGTTCGGCGAAGCGATCTCCCAGGCTTACACCATCACCGTCAAAGCCGACCGTTATGCGCGTCTTGGCGAGCTGAAAGATCAGATCGTTGCCAAACTGGCCGTGGAAGAAGGCAGCCCGTCTGCCAGCGAAGTCAAAGCCGCTTTCGGCGAAATCGAATACCGCACCGTTCGCGAAAACATCGTTAACGGCAAGCCGCGTATCGATGGCCGTGACACCCGCACCGTTCGTCCTCTGAACATCGAAGTCGGCGTTCTGCCAAAGACTCACGGTTCGGCACTGTTCACCCGTGGCGAAACTCAGGCGCTGGTCGTTGCCACGCTGGGTACTGCACGTGACGCACAGCTGCTCGATACCCTCGAAGGCGAGAAAAAAGACCCCTTCATGCTGCACTACAACTTCCCTCCGTTCTCGGTGGGCGAGTGTGGTCGCATGGGCGGCGCAGGTCGTCGTGAAATCGGTCACGGCCGTCTGGCCCGTCGCAGTGTCCAGGCCATGCTGCCAGGCTCTGACGTGTTCCCGTACACCATCCGCGTCGTGTCGGAAATCACCGAGTCCAACGGCTCCAGCTCCATGGCTTCGGTCTGCGGTGCTTCCCTGGCTCTGATGGACGCTGGTGTGCCGATGAAGGCGCCGGTTGCCGGTATCGCCATGGGGCTGGTCAAGGAAGGCGAGAAGTTCGCGATTCTGACCGACATCCTGGGTGACGAAGACCACCTGGGTGACATGGACTTCAAGGTAGCCGGTACCTCCAAAGGTGTTACCGCGCTGCAGATGGACATCAAGATCAAAGGCATCACCGAAGAAATCATGGAGATCGCCCTGGGCCAGGCCCTGGAAGCTCGCCTGAACATCCTCGGCCAGATGAACCAGATCATCGGTCAGTCGCGTAACGAACTGTCGGCCAACGCTCCGACCATGATCGCGATGAAGATCGACACCGACAAGATCCGTGACGTGATCGGCAAGGGTGGCGCAACCATCCGTGCCATCTGCGAAGAGACCAAGGCTTCGATCGACATCGAAGACGACGGCTCGATCAAGATCTTCGGCGAGTCCAAGGAAGCGGCTGAGGCAGCACGTCAGCGCGTTCTGGGCATCACCGCAGAAGCGGAAATCGGTAAGATCTACGTCGGCAAGGTTGAGCGCATCGTCGATTTCGGCGCATTCGTCAACATCCTGCCGGGCAAGGACGGTCTGGTTCACATCTCGATGCTGAGCGATGCTCGCGTAGAGAAAGTGACCGACATCCTCAAGGAAGGTCAGGAAGTCGAAGTACTGGTACTGGACGTGGATAACCGCGGCCGTATCAAGCTGTCTATCAAAGACGTAGCCGCAGCGAAAGCGTCGGGCGTCTGATTGATCTGAGCGGCATGTAAAAAAGGACTCTTCGGAGTCCTTTTTTTATGAGCGCAATTAGAGGCTTACCAATGGAGCATGCAAACTGCTCGGTGCAAACATGCATCTTGCAAGCCCGGGTTTGCACGAACGGGCAATCTGCACGACTCAGCAAAATAGAGAAAAACATAAGCAATTGATTTTAAAGGTTATTTTAGCTGTCTCATTTTTGGCACACCGCTTGCGATATACCTGTTAACCCTGCCACCACATGCTGGTGCAGATTTTGAGAAAAACAGGAGTTATCGTATGAAGAAGTTCGCTATTGCCGCTGCTACCGCTACTGCCCTGACTCTGACCATGGCCAACGCTGCTTTCGCACAGACCTCGGCCCAAGCGCCAATGGTTCTGGCAGCTAACACCACTACTCAAGAAGTCAAAGAAGATACTTCTGATACCTGGATCACCACCAAAGTCAAAGCCGACCTGCTGACCGAAAAAGGCATCCCAGGCTCGGACATCAAGGTTGAGACCAACAAAGGCGTGGTTTCCCTGTCCTCCATGGTAAAAGTGACTGAAGCTCAGAAAACTACTGCCGTCGCTATCGCCAAGAAGATCAAAGGCGTTAAAGACGTATCGGCTGCTGGCCTGAAAGCCGAGTAATCGAATACTGCTCATGAACAGCCGCAGTCATTGATTGATGGAAGGTTCATGCGAGGCTACAAGGATGTAGCCATTAAAGGCCCCGACTGAAGAGTCGGGGCCTTTTCTATGGGCGCTACGAAACAGATCAAGGGAAGCAGGGGGGATCAGTTGCGGCGTTTGCTCTCGATGCCCACCAGGCGCCCGCCTTCGAAGCGCAGGTACTGATACATGCCGTTATCAGGACCGTATATCCACTCCTCGATCCGCACGGCTTCGGACCTTCGATAATTGCTATTGAAGGTTTCCTGAGTGCCGAGCACTTCCTGGCTGACCGGTTCGCCGCACTTCTGCTGGACTTCGAACGCCCGGTCACCGGTGCTCACCAGTTGGCTGCCGCAACGCAGGGTCGAACTGGCATACGCTGATGCGACAACTGACCCGGCCATGGCGGCGAGGGTCAGGTTGATCAGTCGTTTGATTCGGGTGTGTGCCAAAGGCTTCATTCGCTGTCGAGGTGGAGGGGGCTGATGACTTTACCATCCGGTTGGGCCTGGCCCAGTTGCGCGTCGACGAAGTACACGCGAGCGTCTTCGAGCTTGCCCTTGTCCACCAGGTAATCCTTGATGCTGCTGGCTCTGCTCTGGCCCAGTTCGCGCAGCAGCACCTCGTTGCTGCTCCAGAACTTGAGTACGGCGGCACGCATCTGGGCAGCACGTTGTTCCTTGCCCAGACTGGTCCATTCAGCGGGCGGTTGCTGTTTCAGGCGTGTCCTGTAGATACCTTCGAGCATAGGCGCCTTTTCCTCTTCCGGGACCTCTATCAAGCCGGCCTTGGCTGGAACCTTGTCGCCGCGTCGCTGGAGGATCTTGTAATACGTGTACTGGTATTCGCGTTCCAGCCTTTGCTGGGCGATCAATGGACCGTCACTGCTGGCGGCGCTGGTGCCTTCGATCTCCAGCTTCAGGTCCGGACGCTCCTTGAGCGCCACCGAGAGCTTGTCCAGGGCCTTTTGCGCCTCTGCCGACAAGTCACTGGCGCCTGGCGCGAAACTTACGCTGCCGAGGTCCTCGGAGCTTCCACCGGCAACCAGCCCGCCGAGCATCTTGAACGGGGCCTGCGCGGCACGCAGTACCAGGTTGCGCAGGGTCTGCCAGACAATCGGCATGACGCTGAACTGCGGGTTGTTCAGGTCGCCTTCGATGGGCAGCTCGAGGGAAATGCGCCCCTTGGTATCCTTGAGCAGTGCGACCGCCAGACGAATAGGCAGGTCCAGCGCATCCGGGCTGTCGACCCGCTCACCCAGTTGCAACTGCTCCACCAGCACCTTGTTCTGGGCCTTGAGCTGACCCTTGGTGATCAGGTAGTGCAGGTCGAGATTGAGCCGGCCCTTGCGGATCCGGAAGCCTGCGAATTTGCCGGAGTAAGGGGTCAGGTTGGTCAGCTCGACGCGCTTGAAGCTGGTGGTGATATCCAGACTGGCCATCGGGTCGAACGGGTTGAGGCTGCCCTTGATGGTCACCGGCGCATAGCGGTCGACCTTGCCCTCGATGTCCACCGGTGCCGGTGTAGGCTTGCGGTTGTCGATGGTGCCGATACGACCGTTAAGCTGCTGCACGGCGGTGGCGAAGTTGGGGGTCAGGGTCATGTCGGCAAAGTTTGCCGAGCCATTGTTGATATTCACTTCACCCACGTAGATCGCCAGCGGGTTTTCCTTCTTGCCTGCGGCTTGGGTTTTGGCTGCCTTTGGCTGGGCGGCGGTCTTGCCGGTAGCTGCGTCGGCTGGCTGCGGGATCAACAGATCGTCGATGTTGGTGGTCCGGTCCTCATTGATCATGAAGCGCGCGTAAGGCTGATCCATGTTCAATTTGGCAATCGACAGGCCCTTGCCGTGCTGGTAGTCCAGGCCCTCCAGCGCCAGTTGCTGCCACTTCAGGAAGTCGCGCTGTTTGAGCGTATCCAGCGTGTGCAACTGATTGACCTGCGCTTTACCGGTGACGTTGAACGCCAGTGGCTCGGTGCTTTTCAGGTCGACCGCCAGATCGCTGCCGAGCATGCCGCTGCGCAGCTCCAGACGAATGAACGGGCTGATGTAGGCCTGGGCGAGGCGCAGGTCGATGTCGCGGGTGGTTACGTTGAGTCGTGCGCTGACCGGGTTGAGGTTCACGTCACCGGCGGCAGTGAGATTGCCCTGTTTACCCAGCCCGGTATCAAGCTTGAGCGTGAAGGGCGCCTTGTTCAGGCTGTCGAAATTCTGGATGTCCAGATTCAGCGGGCCAACGTCCAGCGCGACCGGCTCTTGAGGCACGCGATCTGCCAGATGGACCATGTAGTTGCGCAACTGCACATCCCGCAACAGGACCTGCCAGGGTTTGCTCTGCGCCACAGGTTGAGCGCTGGCTTTGGCTGTGGTCTCGGTGGCCGGGGCTGGCTCGGCGGCTTTTTCGTCCACAGCCGGGGTGTGCGCTGCTGCGGGCTTGCCCGCTTGGCTGGCAAACAGTTTTTGCCAGTCCAGTTGCCCGTCGGCTTCACGCGCGGCCCAGGTTTCCAGCTTCTGGCTGCGCACCTTGCCTACGGTAACCAGCTGCTTTGCCAGGTCGACCGATGTTTCGCTGATGTCCAGGCGTTGCAGGCGTACCAGCGGGCGACCGTCGGGAGCGTTGAGCGCGAAAGGCGCGACACTGGCTGACACGTTGGTCAACTTCAGCTCGGTTTCCTTGGACAGATTCAGTGTGTAGGCCGTGCTGAAATTCAGCACGCCGTCCTCGAGCGCCAGCGGCAAGGCATCACGCACGTAAGGCCACCACAGCTTCATCTTGCTGTCAGTGACTTTCAGCGTGCCCTCGGAGGCGATCGGGATCAGGCTGATACGGCCGACCCAGTCGATCTGCCCACCGTCCGGACCCGCTGCGACCAGGGTCATGTCGGCATTGTCTTCAGGCAGAGTGCTGAGGTTCTTTAGCTCGAAATCCAGCGCGTCGTAAAGAAACTCGATGGGCTGGCTGGGGCGCAGGTCCTGGAAGTGAACGTAGCCTCCCGCCAGTTTGATTTCGTCGATACGCAGTGGGAATGGCTTAGTGGCGGGTTCGTCCTTTGCCGGTTCGCTGGCGGGCAGCTTGAACAGTTGTGCCAGATTGAGCTTGCCCTGTTTGTCGAACAGCAACTCGGTGCGCGGTTTGATCAGCTCGACGCGTTGCAGATGCAGAGCCCGCGTCCACAGACTGTTGATTTGCAGATTGGCATAAAGCTTTTCAAACGCGACCTGCTCCTTCCCCGGCGTACCGATGTTCAGGCCCCAAAGTGTCAGCTCCAGGGTGAAGGGGTTGAATTCCAGGCGTTCGAGCTTTGCTGGCACCGTGGCGTAATTGGCCAGTTGCTGGTTCGCGATCCGCAGAGCGACGCCGGGAAGAATGAAAAATCCCAGCAAACTGTAGAGCGCGATCACAGCCAGCAGGGAGCCAAGTGTGCGTTTCAATCCTCTGGACATGGGCAGCGGCGTCTCTCTCTTTTGGAAGCCCTTGGAGTATGGCATGCCTGTTCGGTTCCGAAGGCACTGCCATCGCGGCTTGTAGGAACTTTCCGGTTGTACTTTACGATATCAAGCGCCGGATCAGAGTTGCAGGATCAGCGTTTTCAGCGGCGGTTGATTATCCTGAGACGGGAAGTCTGCGGCTGGGCGCATCTCCTGGCAGTCGCGCACCGGACGCCCGGCCTTGGTGGCACAGCGCAGTACCTGCTCACGCCAGTCCTGCATGCTGACTTTCGCCAGATTGTTGCAGCAGATCAGCACACCATCGTCCGCCGTGGTCAACAGCGCAGGTTTGAGCAGGCTTTGATAATCGCGCAGCAAATCAACGGTGCCGAACGCGCTCTTGGCCCAGGCCGGTGGGTCGAGCAGGACCAGATCATATTGGCGCTGTTGCAGTTTCACGTAGCTGGGCAATTGCTGGCTGCGGCGCGCGGCAATGGGCAGCCCGGCCAACTGGCGGATCGCCGGAAAATAATCCGACTGGATGAATTGCATGGGCGGCAGTTGCGGATTGAGCGCACCATTCTCGCGACCCACCGCCAGATTGCCCTCGGCGAAGTCCAGGTTGCACACTTCACTCGCGCCACCGGCCGCAGCACTCAGACCGACGCCACAGGTGTAGGCGAACAGGTTCAGCACGCTTTTGCCGGCGCTGTGCTGCTTGACCCAGCCGCGTGTGTTGCGCAGATCCAGAAACAATAGTGGGTCCTGGCCTGCATGTCGGCCGCGGACCCGGTAATTGAGCCCCCATTCGTGGCCGACATGATCGGCCAGCGCTGCTTCTTCAGCCTTGTACACGGTGTCGTGGCGATCCACGCGCGAGTTGCCTTGCGAGCGATCGTTATAGACCAGCAGGGTGTCCAGGCCCAGGCGCGTGTTGACCTGTTCATGCAATGCCAGCAGGGCATCGCGATCCAGGCGGGTGTGAAAACTCTGCACCAGCAATTGCGGGCCGTAGCGGTCGATTGTCAGCCCGCTGGCACCCTCCTGGCTGCCGTGAAACAGTCGATAGCAGTCCGTGCCCTGCCCATGCAATTGGTCAAGCAACGCCTGGCGATGATCGAGGGCGACGCTGAGCGCCTGATTCAAGGAAGACATGCTGAGCGCCTCGGGCTGGAATAAGGCGCGGGAGTTTACCAGTTACCGGGCGCCGGAAGTTTTTGAAGTCTGCCATGCGCTTGATCTACTGCGTTGTCATACAGCGCCAATATTCCCCTGTTACGGTGCTTTTTTGCCTGTCAGCGAGGGGATAACCGTGAGCCAGTTCGATCTCAAGCGTCGCCGTGTCATCCAGGCCGTCGGAACGGTAGGTGCAGGTCTGCTGTTACCAGGTGTTGCGCCGGCAGTCATCGCCTCGGTGCAGGATCGTCCGAAGATGATGGATGGCGTGCAGTCCGGCGATGTGTTCGGCGACAAGGCGATCGTCTGGAGCCGTAGCGACCGGCCCTCGCGCATGGTCGTCGAGTGGGACACACGCAGCATGTTCACCCAGCCACGCCGTGTGGTGTCGGCGCTGGCCGATCAGCGTAGCGACTTCACCGCGCGGGTCGAGTTGAGCGGGCTGCCGGTCGATCAGGCGATTTTCTACCGGGTGTCTTTCGAGGATGCGCAGAGCGGTGTCGTCAGCGAGCCATGGTTCGGCCATCTGCGCAGCACGCCGCAGCAGCGCCGCGACATCCGCTTCGTCTGGAGCGGCGACACGGTGGGGCAGGGCTTTGGCATCAACCCCGATATCGGCGGCATGCGTATCTACGAAGCCATGCGTTTGCGCTTGCCGGACTTTTTTATCCACAGCGGTGACACCATCTACGCCGACAGCCCGGTGCCGGAGCAGCTCACCACGGAGGGCGGACGCGTCTGGCGCAATATCACCACCGAGGCGAAGAGCAAGGTAGCGGAGACCCTCGACGAATACCGGGGTAACTACCGTTACAACCTGATGGATGAAAACCTGCGCCGCTTCAACGCCGAAGTGCCGCAGATCTGGCAGTGGGATGATCACGAAGTGACCAACAACTGGTCGCCCAGCAAACAGCTCGATGATCGCTACAAGGTCAAGGACATCGGCCTGCTGTCCTCGCGTGCCCGCCAGGCTTACCTGGAATATGCGCCGCTGCGCTTGCAGGAAGCCGACAACGGCGGGCGCATTTATCGCAAGATTCCCTACGGTCCGATGCTCGACGTGTTCGTCCTCGATATGCGCAGTTACCGCGCCGGCAACGATGCCAACCTGGCCGACAAGCCGGGTCCGACCACCGCATTCATGGGCCGTGAGCAACTGGACTGGCTCAAGCGCGAGCTCACTGCATCGCGTGCGCAGTGGAAAGTGATCGCGGCGGACATGCCCATTGGTCTGGGCGTGCCGGATGGCGAGGTCAGCCCCGGCGTACAGCGTTGGGAGGCCATCGCCAACGGCAATGACGGCCCGGCGTTGGGGCGTGAGCTGGAGGTCGCCGAATTGCTGGCGTACCTGCGCGCGCAGAAGGTTCGCGATTGTGTCTGGCTGACGGCCGACGTGCATTACTGCGCCGCGCATCATTACCAGCCGGATCTGGCCGTATTTCAGGACTTCGACCCGTTCTGGGAGTTCGTCGCCGGGCCATTGAATGCCGGTAGCTATGGTCCCAACGTGCTGGACAAGACCTTTGGTCCCGAGCTGGTGTTCCAGAAGGCGCCCCCTGCGCAGAACACCTCGCCGTTTGCGGGTTTTCAGTTCTTTGGCGAAGTGAATATCGACGGGCAGACCGGTGAGATGACCGTGGCACTGCGCGATCTGGACGGGGTCTCGGTTTTCGAGCGCAAGCTCCAGCCTGTGAAGGAAGTCAGTCGCATCGTCTGAGAAGCGGCAGTCGCGGTGGGGGATCAGGGTTTCGGAAATTCCGTGCAACATGCTCGCCGTCGGTGGCCTATCATGAGCTACCTAACGACGGGACCGGACGCGTTGCATGCTGGCTATTTTTCTCGAAACCCTGAACATCACCGCCCCGGTGTTTGCCATGCTGTTTCTGGGCGTGTTCCTCAGGCGAATCGGCGCGATCAATGATGGTTTCATCGTTGCGGCTTCCGGTCTGGTGTTCAACGTCACCATGCCTGCGCTGCTGTTTCTGGGCATTATTCACGCCGACCTGCGCACCGCCCTGCAGCCCAAACTGCTGATTTTTTTCAGCATCGCCACGCTTCTGAGTTTTGCATTCGCCTGGTGCTGGGCGATCTGGCGCTGCCCGCACGAAGAGCGCGGGATCTACGTCCAGGGCGCGTTTCGTGGCAATAACGGGGTTATCGGTCTGGCCCTGGCGGCCAGCATGTACGGGCCTCCTGGCATTTCACTGGGCGCCATTCTCGCCGCGCTGGTCATCGTCTTCTACAACACGTTATCGACGGTGGTATTGGCGGTTTACAGCCCGGTGATCAAGTCCGATCCCTGGAGCATCTTCAAAAGCGTGCTGGCCAACCCACTGATCATCAGCGTGATCATCGCCTCACCCTTCGCTTACTTCGCCATCGGCCTGCCCAAATGGCTGGAAACCTCTGGCAGCTACCTGGCCCAGATGACCCTGCCGCTGGCACTGATCTGCATCGGCGGCACGTTGTCGCTGGCTTCGTTGCGCAAGAGTGGAAAGCTGGCTATCAGTGCCAGCGTCATGAAGATGATCACGCTGCCAGTGCTGTGCACGCTGGCCGCCTGGCTGGCGGGTTTTCGCGGCGCTGAACTGGGGATTCTGTTCCTGTATTTCGGCAGCCCGACAGCGGCAGCCAGCTACATCATGGCGCGCACGGCCAACGGCAATTACGAACTGGCCGCTGCGATCATCGTCATCACCACGCTGGCGGCAGCAGTCACGACCAACGTGGGGATTTTCATCCTGCAATGGGGCGGCTGGATTTAATCCGCTTTGACGTAACTGTCGATCACTTCCTGCGCCGCACGAAACGCGTCGATGGCCGCTGGCACGCCGGCGTACACCGCGCAGTGCAGCAGCGCTTCGCGAATCTCCTCGACCGTGCAGCCATTGTTCAGTGCGCCACGAACGTGGCCTTTCAGTTCTTGCGGGCATTTCAGGGCGGTGAGGGTGGCCAGGGTGATCAGGCTACGGGTCTTCAGCGGCAGGCCCTCGCGACTCCAGACGCTGCCCCAGGCGTGCTCGTTGACGAAATCCTGCAGCGGCTGGCTGAACTCGGTGGCATTCCCCAGCGCGCGGTCGACGTAGACATCGCCCATCACCTGGCGACGGATCTGTTCGCCTTCGCTGATCGTCTTGTCTGTCATGGCCTTGCTCCTTGTATCAATGCGGGTTGGAGGTCAGTGCTGGCGTCGCCAGGCGCGAATTGTGCCCCAGACAACCACAGCGCCCAGCACAGGTAACACCAGCGTGAGCATTTTGCTTTCAAGCCGTTCGGCCAGCGCCATACCGGTGCTGATCGACAGGATATGCAGCCCGTAGGTCAGGTACAACGACAGCAGAAACAGGCCTTCCAGACGGTCTATCCGGTATCCGGAATAGAACAGCGGCACGCACAGCAACGACACGCCGAGCATGATCGGCAGGTCGAACACCAGTGCATTTGGCGAGATCGTCAGCGGCACCGGGGCGACCAGTGCGGTCAGCCCCAGAACGCCCAGCAGATTGAACAGGTTGCTGCCGATCACGTTGCCCACGGCAATATCACGCTCACCACGAAACGCTGCGATCAGCGACGTCATCAGTGCCGGCAATGATGTGCCAATGGCAATGATGGTCAGACCGACGATGCGTTCGGAAAGCCCCAGGTGTATGGCAATCACCACTGACGCGTCGACCAGCAGGTGTCCGCCAGCGGTCAACAGCAGCAAGCCACTGGCAAGCATGAGGATGCGCGTGAAGGTACGAGGTTTTTCGGTTGTCTCGGCCTGTCCGTGACGCGGCGCATGACCGCCTTGGCGGATGATGACGATCAGGCAGAACAGCAATCCGGCAAGCAGCACTGCGCCGTCCAGTTTGCTGAATTCGCCGCTCCAGGACAGGCCGATAGCCAGCAGGCAGGCGCCAATCATCAGCGGAATGTCGACGTGCAAAACCTGACGGGCAACGCGTAACGGAATGATCAGCGCGCACAGGCCAAGGATCACCAACACATTGAAAATGTTACCGCCGATGACACTGCCCACAGCGATGTCGGTGTTATCGGCAAACGCGGCTTGCAGGCTTACTGCCATCTGCGGCGCGCTGGTGCCCATTGCCACGACGGTCAGGCCGACGATCAGTGGCCGGACCTTGAAAATCGCCGCCAGATGCACCGCTGCGCGCACTGACAGTTCTGCCCCGATCAGCAGCAATAACAAGCCACTGAGCATCTGGATGAGCGCGGGGGCGGGCAAGGCCGATAGCTGGAGAATACGAGTGTCCTTATCGGAGGTGATCGAGAGCTGGGGTTAATCCAGGGCCTGTACGCGGACTGGCGCTGTCCCGCTGCGCAGCATACCCAGTTGTTCGGCCGCTTCGCGAGAGACATCGATCAGACGGCCGCGCGTGTGAGGGCCGCGATCGTTGACGCGTACCACTACCGACCTGTCGTTGTCGAGGTTGGTGACTTTGACGCGCGTGCCGAAAGGCAGCTGTCGATGCGCAGCGGTCAGCGCATTCTGATTGAACGGTTCGCCGCTGGCAGTGCGGTTGCCATGATGGCGGGCGCCGTAATAAGCGGCGGTGCCGGTCTCGTCATAACCATGGGGGTCGATGATGTGATTAGCGCATCCTGCCAATAACGTCAGCAGGCTGCAGGCAAAAATAAGGCGGCGCATGGGGTGGGTTCCTGAGTGCCGGAGTAGTTGTGGTTGACGCTCGTGCCAAGGCTCCATGTCGGCATGCATTTCGTGACGCTCCGCGTCATAACCCGGTGTCGCAGCGCGTACTCGACAGCGGACGCAGAGCGTCCGGAACTGCATTCCCACACAGAGCGCTCATCGTTATGCACAAGTCATGAAGAGCCCAGAAGGCGGGGTCTTTGACCGCAATCGCGATGTGAATAAAGACCTCTGTGGGAGTGAGCTTGCTCACGAAGACCTTGGTCCAAACGCCCTGTCTCTAGAGGCTGTACCGGCCTATTCGCGAGCAAGCTCGCTCCCACAAGACTCGTGTATAACGCTGATCGCATAGCGTGGGAACGAGAGTGACGAGGATCAGCCCTCCAGCTTGGCCTTCAGCAGTTCGTTGACCTGCTGCGGGTTGGCCTTGCCTTTGGAGGCTTTCATCGCCTGACCGACGAAAAAGCCGAACATCTTGCCGCGTTTGGCTTCGTCCGCGGCACGATACTGTTCGACCTGTTCCGCGTTGGCTGCCAGCACCTCGTCGAGCATCGATTCAATGGCGCCGCTGTCGGTGACCTGCTTCAGACCGCGTTTTTCGATGACTTCATCGGCGCTGCCTTCACCATTGGCCATTGCTTCGAAGACCATTTTCGCGATCTTGCCGGAAATGGTGTTGTCGGTGATGCGCTTGAGCATGCCGCCTAACTGCTCTGCACTGACCGGCGACTGATCGATCTCCAGGCCCTGCTTGTTCAGCAGGCTGCCCAGCTCGACCATGACCCAGTTGGCTGCCAGTTTGGCGTCACCGCTGATGCTCACTACCTGTTCGAAGTAGTCAGCCTGCTCGCGGCTCGAAGCCAGTACGCTTGCGTCGTAGGTCGACAGACCGAACTGGCTCTGGAAGCGTTCGCGTTTCTGCGGCGGCAGCTCTGGCAAGGTGGCGCGGGTTTCTTCTAGGAACGAGTCCTCGATGATCACCGGCAACAGATCCGGGTCGGGGAAGTAACGGTAATCGTTGGCTTCCTCCTTGCTGCGCATGGCGCGGGTTTCGTTGGTGTTCGGGTCATACAGGCGCGTCTGCTGGATAACCTTGCCACCGTCTTCGATCAGATCGATCTGGCGCTGAATCTCGCTGTTGATCGCTTTTTCGATGAAGCGGAACGAGTTGACGTTCTTGATCTCGCAACGCGTGCCGAACTCGACCTGGCCCTTCGGACGAATCGATACGTTGCAGTCGCAGCGCAGCGAACCTTCTGCCATGTTGCCGTCACAGATGCCCAGGTAGCGGACAATCGCGTGGATGGCCTTGACGTAAGCCACGGCTTCCTTGGCGTTGCGCATGTCCGGCTCGGAAACGATCTCCAGCAGCGGGGTGCCGGCACGGTTCAGGTCGATACCGGTCATGCCCTGGAAGTCTTCGTGCAGGCTCTTGCCCGCATCCTCTTCCAGGTGCGCACGGGTGATGCCGATGCGCTTGACGGTGCCGTCTTCAAGGGGGATGTCCAGGTGGCCCTTGCCGACAATCGGCAGCTCCATCTGGCTGATCTGATAGCCCTTGGGCAGGTCCGGGTAGAAGTAGTTCTTGCGGGCAAACACGTTGTGCTGGCCGATTTCGGCGTTCACTGCCAGGCCGAACTTGACGGCCATGCGCACGGCTTCCTTGTTCAGCACCGGCAATACGCCAGGCATGCCCAGGTCGACGAGGCTGGCCTGCGTGTTGGGCTCGGAGCCGAACGTGGTCGCGCTACCGGAAAAAATCTTTGATTGGGTCGAAAGCTGGGTATGAATCTCCAGCCCGATGACGACTTCCCATTGCATGTGTTTCTCCTCAGAAGCCTTCAGGTGCGCGAGTGTGCCAGTCGGTGACTTGCTGATACTGATGCGCCACATTCAAGAGACGGCCTTCCTGGAAATACGGAGCGAGCAGCTGCACGCCGACCGGCAGACCGTCGACGAAGCCCGCAGGCATGGACAAGCCAGGCAGGCCCGCCAGGTTGGCGGTGATGGTGTAGAAGTCTTCCAGGTATTCGGCAATCGGATCGTTGGTCTTGGCGCCGATTTTCCAGGCCGGGTTGGGCGTGGTCGGGCCGAGAATCACGTCGACATCGGCGAACGCACTCATGAAATCGTTCTTGATCAGGCGACGGATTTTCTGCGCCTGCAGGTAGTAGGCGTCGTAGTAACCCGCCGACAGCGCGTAGGCGCCAACCATGATGCGTCGCTGGACTTCCGGGCCGAAGCCTTCGGCGCGAGAGCGCTTGTACAGATCAGTCAGGTCTTTCGGGTCTTCGCAGCGGTAGCCGAAACGCACCCCGTCGAAGCGCGACAGGTTGGACGAGGCTTCTGCTGGCGCGATGACGTAGTAGGCCGGGATCGCGTGCTGCAGGTTCGGCAGGCTGACTTCTTTGACGATCGCGCCGAGCTTTTCCAGCTCCTTGACACTTTCATGCACCAGCTGCGCGATGCGTGGGTCGAGGCCTGCGCTGAAATATTCTTTCGGCACACCGATACGCAGGCCCTTGAGCGAGGTATTGAGGCTGGCGGAGTAGTCCGGAACCGGCTCGTCGATGCTGGTCGAGTCCTGCGGGTCGAAACCGGCCATGCCTTGCAGCAGCAGTGCGCAATCTTCGGCCGTGCGTGCCATCGGTCCCGCCTGATCGAGGCTGGATGCGTAGGCAATCATGCCCCAGCGCGATACGCGGCCGTAGGTCGGCTTGAGGCCAGTGAGGTTGGTCAACGCTGCAGGCTGGCGAATCGAGCCACCGGTGTCGGTGCCGGTCGCGGCGGGCAACAGACGTGCAGCAACAGCAGCTGCCGAGCCGCCCGAAGAACCGCCAGGGACGCATTCCAGGTTCCACGGGTTTTTCACCGCGCCGTAATGGCTGGATTCGTTGGCCGAGCCCATGGCGAATTCGTCCATGTTGGTCTTGCCCAGCGTCACTGTACCGGCCGATGCCAGACGCGAAACCACCGTGGCGTCATAGGGTGCCTTGAAATTGTCGAGCATCAGCGAGCCGCAACTGGTGCGGATGCCCTGGGTGCAGAACAGGTCCTTGTGGGCCAGCGGGGCACCGAGCAGCGGGCCGTTTTCACCGGCTGCACGGCGCGCGTCTGCCGCCTGCGCCTGGGTGATGGCCAGGTCTTCGGTGAGGCTGATGAAGCTGTTGAGCTGCGGGTCGAGCGTCGCGATGCGCGACAGCAGAACGCGAGTCAGCTCTTCGGAAGAAAACTTTTTATCGGCGAGTCCGCGAGCGATCTCGGCCAGAGTCATTTGATGCATGCAGGCGCTTTCCCTTACTCGATGACTTTCGGAACCAGATACAGCCCGTCTTGGACCGCTGGTGCGATGGCTTGGTAAGTGTCACGACGATTTCGCTCGGTGACGGCGTCTTCGCGCAGGCGCTGGGTGGCTTCCAGCGGGTGAGCCAGCGGCTCGATGCCAATGGTGTCGACCGCTTGCATCTGATCGACCAGCCCAAGAATATTGTTAAGTGCTTCGGTGGTACGCGGGATATCGGCGTCATTGAGGCCCAGTCGGGCCAGATGAGCGATCTTTTCCACGTCGGAGCGTTCAAGCGCCATGGGGTATCTCCAGTGGAATGCTTATGGATTTGCTTTGTTGCCAATTGCGGAACACTATCGCGTTATTACTGTCTCAAGCCGCTAACGTCGAGGGTGGTGTTCGGAAAACCGCCAATTTAGCATATTGGCTCCTTGCCCAAAATCCCTGTCGTTGTTAGAGTTTGCCGCACTTTTTTTACCACGCGTTCCCTAGGGTCCCTTTCCCATGTTCAAGAAACTGCGTGGCATGTTTTCCAGTGATCTATCCATCGACCTGGGCACTGCCAACACCCTTATTTACGTGCGTGAGCGCGGTATCGTTCTGAATGAACCCTCTGTCGTTGCCATTCGTACTCACGGCAACCAGAAGAGTGTCGTGGCCGTCGGTACCGAAGCCAAGCGCATGCTGGGCCGTACTCCAGGCAACATCGCAGCCATTCGTCCAATGAAAGACGGCGTTATCGCCGACTTCAGCGTCTGCGAAAAAATGTTGCAGTACTTCATCAACAAGGTTCATGAAAACAGCTTTCTGCAGCCCAGCCCTCGTGTGCTGATCTGCGTTCCGTGCAAATCCACTCAGGTCGAGCGTCGCGCCATTCGCGAGTCGGCCCTGGGTGCAGGCGCACGCGAAGTATTCCTGATCGAAGAACCGATGGCCGCTGCAATCGGTGCCGGTTTGCCGGTGGAAGAAGCTCGCGGTTCGATGGTTGTCGACATCGGCGGCGGTACCACCGAAATCGCCCTGATCTCCCTGAACGGTGTGGTGTATGCCGAATCCGTACGGGTCGGCGGTGACCGTTTCGACGAAGCGATCATCACCTACGTGCGCCGCAATTACGGAAGCCTGATCGGCGAATCGACTGCCGAGCGCATCAAGCAGGAAATCGGTACTGCCTATCCGGGCGGTGAAGTGCGCGAAGTCGACGTCCGTGGCCGCAACCTGGCCGAAGGCGTTCCACGTGCGTTCACCCTGAACTCCAATGAAGTGCTCGAGGCACTGCAGGAGTCGCTGGCGACCATCGTTCAGGCGGTCAAGAGCGCTCTGGAGCAATCGCCTCCGGAACTGGCCTCGGACATCGCCGAGCGTGGCCTGGTCCTGACCGGTGGTGGTGCGCTGCTGCGTGATCTGGACAAGTTGCTGGCGCAGGAAACCGGTCTGCCGGTGATCGTCGCCGAAGACCCGCTGACCTGTGTAGCGCGTGGCGGTGGCCGTGCGCTGGAAATGATGGATAAGCACACCATGGATCTGCTCTCCAGCGAATAATTCGCCGGGGTGCCTTTCACGGAGTCTTTTGTATGCAGGTGGCGGATATGCTACCTGTATGCATCAGGCTGACGCCGAAACAGGGTGCCTATCTCTTTCATTTGTCCAGGCCGGTTACATACCGCATGAATAATTGCCAATCGAAGTTCGATCCAACGATCGCATGCCCCGGAGGAGCGGCCTATTAAACCGCTTTTCTCAAAAGGCCCGTCGCTGGGTGTACGTCTGCTGGTGCTGGCCGTTCTGTCGGTTGCGTTGATGGTTGTCGACGCCCGCTTTACGATCCTCAAGCCCGTGCGCAGCCAGATGTCGATGGTGCTCATGCAGTCCTACTGGATCGTCGACCTGCCACAGCGTCTGTATCAAGGCGTCGCCAGTCAGTTCGGCAGCCGCACAGAGCTGATCGCCGAAAACGAAAAACTCAAGACTGAAGCCCTGCTTTTGCAAGGTCGCCTGCAAAAGCTGGCGGCACTGACCGAGCAGAACGTTCGGCTGCGTGAGCTGCTGAACTCTTCGGCGCTGGTCAACGAAAAGGTCGAGGTCGCCGAGTTGATCGGCATGGACCCGAACCCCTTCACCCATCGCATCATCATCAACAAGGGCGAACGCGACGGCGTGGTGCTCGGCCAGCCTGTGCTCGATGCGCGCGGCCTGATGGGGCAGGTGGTCGAATTGATGCCCTATACCTCACGCGTTCTACTACTGACTGACACGACCCACAGCATCCCGGTGCAGGTCAACCGCAACGGTCTGCGTGCCATCGCCAGTGGCACCGGTAACCCGGAGCGTCTGGAGCTTCGGCATGTGGCGGATACCGCAGACATCAAGGAAGGCGATCTGCTGGTCAGTTCGGGCCTTGGTCAGCGTTTCCCGGCCGGTTACCCGGTGGCGACGGTCAAGGAGGTGATTCACGACTCCGGCCAGCCGTTCGCGATCGTTCGTGCGGTGCCAACCGCCGCGTTGAATCGCAGTCGCTATTTGTTGCTGGTGTTCTCTGACGGCCGCTCGCCGGAAGAGCGCGCTGCCGATGCGGCGCAAGCACAGGAATCCCTCGACAAGGGCGTCGAGCCTTCCGTGATGGCAACACTGCCGCCGCCGACACCGGCTTTCCCGATGTGGCCGCAGGCATTCGTTCCGGTCTTTCCGGGCAGCACGCTGACGCACAAGCCGGCGGCGCAGTCGGCGACACCTGCACCGGCGGCAACGCCCGCGACACCTGCAAGGCCTGCCGCCCGGCCTGCGGCGTCACAGCCGCCTGCCTCCAGACCTTCCACTGCCCGGGAGCCTATCGATGGTTAGTCATGTTTCCGGGCGCAACGGCTGGGTGGTCTGGCTGACGTTTGCGATCGGTCTGCTGCTGAGCGTTTCGCCGCTGCCGCAATTCATGGAAATCTTCCGGCCGCTGTGGCTGGCTCTGCTGCTGACCTTCTGGGTTCTGGCGCTGCCGCACAAATACGGTATGACCACCGCTTGGATATTGGGCCTGATGGAGGATGTGCTGTACGGCACATTGCTTGGCCAGAATGCCCTGATCCTCAGTCTGATTACCTTTCTGGTGATGTCCTTGCAGCAGCGCCTGCGCATGTTTCCGATGTGGCAACAGTGCCTGGTGCTATTGGTGGTATTCGGTCTGGCGCAGCTTGCGCAACTCTGGCTGAGTGCGCTGACCGGCAACCGTCAGCCTACGCTGGCGCTGGTGCTGCCCGCGTTGGTCAGCGCTCTGTTGTGGCCCTGGATCAGTTATGGCCTGCGTGGATTGCGCAAACGTTTGAAAATCAATTAAGCGCAAGGTGAGCGCGACGCCTCGCTGCGTTGTTCGCGCTCACCCGCACAGACACGGAGATGTCCTTATGCCCTCGCTTTATCTGGCTTCTGGCTCGCCGCGCCGCCGCGAACTTCTGACTCAGATCGGTGTGCCCTTTACCGTACTGAGCGCTCAGATCGACGAAACTCCTTTCGACCATGAAACCCCGGCTGCCTATGTCGAGCGTCTTGCGCTGGGCAAGGCTCAGGCCGGGCTATCCGTGCTGTCAGCCGAACAACAGGCATGCGTGATCGGGGCCGACACGGCGGTGGTGCTCGATGGACGCATTCTCGGCAAGCCGGTCGATGAAGCGGATGCGCTGGCCATGCTCATGGCCCTGTCCGGGCGCGAGCATGACGTACTGACGGCTGTCGCGCTCTGTGATCGGCAACGCAGCGAAACCCGTATTGTTACCAGTCGTGTGCGCTTTCGCCCGATTCAAACCCATGAAGCCCAAGCCTACTGGACCAGTGGTGAGCCCGCCGACAAGGCTGGCGGCTATGCCATCCAGGGGTTGGCAGCGATTTTCGTCGAGGGTCTGCAAGGTAGCTATTCTGGGGTGGTGGGTCTGCCCCTGTGCGAAACCGCAGAACTGCTTGGCCATTTCGGCATACCCTGCTGGCAATGCCTGGAAGGTGACAAGTCATGAGTGAAGAGATTCTGATCAACATCACGCCGATGGAATCGCGCGTGGCCGTAGTGGAAAACGGGGTTCTGCAAGAGGTGCACGTCGAGCGCACCCAGCGTCGCGGCATCGTCGGCAATATCTACAAAGGCAAGGTTGTGCGGGTGCTTCCCGGCATGCAGGCGGCGTTCATCGACATTGGTCTGGATCGCGCGGCGTTCATTCATGCATCGGAAATATCCATGCGTGAAGGGCCTGCGGTCGAGAGCATCGCGTCGCTGGTACATGATGGCCAGAGCCTTGTCGTGCAAGTCACCAAAGACCCGATCGGCAGCAAGGGCGCACGGCTGACCACGCAACTCTCCATTCCGTCGCGTTATCTGGTGTACATGCCGCGCACCGCGCATGTGGGCATCTCGCTGAAGATCGAGGACGAAGCCGAGCGCGAACGACTCAAGAAAGTGGTCAGCGATTGTGTTGCCCAGGAAGGTATCAAGGAAGCTGGAGGTTTCATTCTGCGCACCGCTGCCGAAGGCGCCGGGGCTGATGAAATCCTGATGGACATCCGCTATCTGCGCAGGCTCTGGGATCAGATCGGCGAGCAGATCAAGACGGTCAGCCCACCCACGGTGATTTACGAAGATCTGGGCCTGGCGCTGCGCACCTTGCGCGATCTGGTCAGCCCGCGCATCGAGAAGATCCGTATCGACTCGCGGGAAACCTTTCAGAAAACCACTCAGTTCGTGGCCGAGCTGATGCCGGAAATCGCCGACAGGCTCGAGCACTATCCGGGCGAGCGGCCGATCTTCGACCTTTATGGGGTCGAGGACGAAATCCAGAAAGCGCTCGAGCGCAAGGTGCCGCTCAAGTCGGGCGGCTATCTGGTAATCGATCCAGCCGAAGCGATGAGCACCATCGACGTCAACACCGGCGCGTTCGTGGGGCATCGCAACCTCGAAGAAACCATCTTCAAGACCAACCTGGAAGCTGCCACGGCCATCGCCCGGCAGCTGCGCCTGCGCAATCTGGGCGGCATCATCATCATCGATTTCATCGACATGGAAGACGGTGAACACCAGCGTCAGGTGCTGCGCACGCTTGAGAAGCAGCTGGAACGCGATCACGCCAAGACCAACATCATCGGCATCACCGAACTGGGTCTGGTGCAGATGACCCGCAAGCGCACCCGCGAAAGTCTCGAACAGGTGCTGTGCGAACCGTGTCATTGCTGCGCAGGGCGGGGCAAGCTGAAGACCCCCGAGACCATCTGCTACGAAATCTTCCGGGAAATCCTTCGCGAGGCCAGGGCCTATCAGGCAGTGGGCTATCGTGTTCTGGCCAATCAGCGCGTGGTGGATCGCCTGCTCGACGAGGAGTCCGGCAACGTGGCTGAACTGGAGAGCTTTATTGGCCGCACTATCCGTTTTCAGGTAGAAACCATGTACTCGCAGGAACAATACGACGTGGTGCTGCTCTGAGGGTGCTGATCGTTTGAAATCTATGACAAGTGCCCTAAGGGTTTCTGGCAGGTATGCCGTTTTATCGAGAATGATGCGTGGCGAATGAGCAAAACCTGTACCTGACCGCACCTGCGCATCCGAGCCGGAATCCGTTCGCCGACTCTGCTCCTTGCACCCCGCAGTGGAGGGCCTCCTGAGATGGGACGTCTTCCTCGCCTCGTCGCAACCCTGACCCGCTGGGGGCTGAGCCTGTGCGCACTGATTTTGGTGCTTGCGGCGCTGTACGTGAGCCTCGGCCGTCAATTGACGCCGCTGGTTGCCGAATACCGTGTCGACGTGGAAACCCGTGCCAGCAGCGCGCTGGGCATACCGCTGAGCATCGGCAGCCTGGAGGGCAGCTGGAGCCGCTTTGCCCCGGTACTGCTGGCCCACGACGTGATGGTCGGCGAGGGTGCCAGTGCCCTTCGTCTGGATCGCGTAAGGGTTGTTCCTGACCTTTGGGAGAGCCTGCTGGCGCGTGACGTGCGCATCGCTCATCTCGAGGTGGACGGCCTGCAGTTCAGCCTCAGGCAGGATAAGGACGGCGCATGGTCGGTTCAGGGCTTGCCGGTGCACAACGACAGCCCGTTCGACCCCGAGCAGGTGCTCAGGCAGATGCAGATGGTCGCGCATTTGTCGTTGCTCGACAGCCAGGTCACGGTGCAACCGTTTGACGCCGCGCCGCTGACCCTCACCTATGTAAACCTCAGTCTGGACACCGGCAGCTACGCCCAGCGACTTGACGCACGCCTGACCCTGCCGGATGGTCAGCCGGTCGCGCTCAACGTGCGCTCGCGCATCCAGGCCAGTCAGTGGAAGGACGGCGAGGCCGACGTCTACGCCAGCCTGCCGCAAAGCGACTGGGCCAAGTGGCTGCCGAAAAGCCTCACTCGCGAATGGACACTGTCGAAGCTGCAGGCCGGCGGCGAGGTCTGGTTGAGTTGGGGCAAGGGCACCGTGCAAAGCGCGACCACGCGTCTCAATGCACCGCAGGTCAAAGGCGTTTATGCCGGTCGCAAACCGTCGACGATCGATAACCTTGCGCTGAACGCATGGTTTGCACGGACTGATACAGGTTTCGACCTGAACCTCGATTCACTGGCGATGAGCCTTGGCGACACGCGCTGGGAAAGCCGTGTGCAACTGACGCAAACCGCCGCGACCCCTGACAGCGAAGAGCTCTGGCATGTACAGGCGGATCGTCTGGACCTGACGCCTGTCACGCCGCTGATCGACTCGCTCGCGCCCCTGCCTGACAAGGCCATGGCAGTGGTCGACGGCCTCAAGGTGACAGGCGGGCTGCATAACGTGCTGCTCGACTACCGGCCGCAGGCAGTCGGCGACAAGCGCCTGAGCTTTGCCGCCAATCTGGACAAGGTGGGTTTCAACGCGTATCGCGGGGCGCCTGCGGCCGGAAATGTCACCGGTGCCATCAGCGGTGATCTGGGGCAGGGCGAGCTGCGCCTCGACACCGACGACTTCATGCTGCACCTGGACCCGATCTTCGCTAAACCCTGGCGTTACCAGAAGGCCAATGCCCGTCTGACCTGGAAACTGGATGACCAGGCGTTCACGCTGATCGCCCCGTACATCAAGGTGCTCGGCGACGAAGGCAAGATTGCGGCGGACTTTCTGATCAAAATTCATCTCAATCATGATCAGGAAGACTACATGGACCTGCGGGTCGGCATTGTTGACGGCGACGGCCGTTACACCAGCAAGTACCTGCCGACCGCGCTCAGTCCTGAGCTTGATCACTGGTTGCGCACCGCCGTGGTGAGTGGCGCGGTCAAGCAGGGGTTCTTCCAGTATCAAGGGTCGCTGAACAAGAACTCGCCCGATACGGCGCGTGTCATTAGTCTGTTCTTCGATGTCAGCAACGCAACACTGGCGTTCCAGCCGGGCTGGCCGTCGCTGACCGGGGTGGATGGCAAGGTCTACGTCGAAAACAGCGGTGTACGTGTCAAGGCAAGCAAAGGGCAGTTGCTGGATACCAAGGTCAGCAATGTGCTGGTCAATATTCCTCATGTGCCGTCAGGTCAGGACAGTCACCTGCTGGTGGACGGTAATTTCTCCGGAAACCTGGTCGACGGCCTGAAGATTCTCCAGCAGGCGCCCATCGGTACGGGCAGCACGTTTGCCGGCTGGCAGGGCGAGGGCCCGCTGGACGGCAAGCTGAAGCTGGATATACCGCTGGCCAAGGGCGTCGAGCCAAAGGTCGTGGTGGACTTCAGCACCGACAATGCGCGCTTGAAACTGGCTGACCCGGTGCTGGAGCTGACCCGCCTGAAAGGCGACTTCCGTTTTGACAGCTCCAGCGGGCTGAGCGGCAAGGGCATCAAGGCCCAGGCATTCGATCGCCCTGTCACCGCAGAGATCGCCGCCGAGGGCAAGCCTGGCGACAACGTGACGCGCATTGTGGCGAACGGGCAAATCACCGTGAAGCGGCTCACCGACTGGCTGAACGTGACCCAGCCGTTGCCGGTCTCCGGTGACCTGCCGTATCAGTTGCAGCTGATTCTGGACAGCAAGGACAGCCCGCTGGTAATCAACTCCACGCTCAAGGGCGTGGCGATCGACTTGCCCGCACCGTTTGGCAAGACCGCCGAGCAGGAGCGCCCCAGCGAATTCCGCATGACCCTGCAAGGCGCGGAGCGCAGGCTCGGCGCGGCCTATAACGATCAGGCCAACTTTGCGTTCGCAGCACCGAGTGGCAAGTTTGCCGAAGGTCGTGGCGAGCTTTATCTGGGGCGCGGCGGGGCGATCGTGCCGGACGCCAAGGGCTTGCGGATCCGCGGGGAGTTGTCCGAACTGGACATCGCGCCCTGGCAGGAACTGGCCGCTCGCTACACGGGGAATGATCCGGGCGGCAACGCAAAACAACTGCTTAACAGCGTTGATCTGCAGATCGGCAAACTGACCGCGATGGGCACCACACTCAATGACGTGCGTGTCCAGTTGCAGCGCAGCGCGGCAGCCTGGGCCCTGTCGCTGGACAGCGCGCTGGCCAAGGGAACGGCAACGCTGCCCGACGCCAAGTCTGCACCGATCGGCGTCAACATGCTCTACGTTCGACTGCCTGCATCCGACCCGACAGCGACCGTGGTGGAAAACGCGCCTGATCCTCTGGCGGATATCGACCCGCACAATATCCCTGCGCTGGACGTGAAGATCTCCCAGCTGTTTCAGGGCGATCAGTTGCTCGGGGCCTGGGCATTGAAAACCCGGCCAACGTCTGCCGGCATGCGCATTTCGGACATGAGCCTGGGGCTCAAAGGCATTCTGCTGGAGGGTGACGCTACCTGGGAGGGTACGCCCGGGGCCAGCAGCAGTTCGTTCAAAGGCCGTCTGGCGGGCAAGAACCTCGCGGATGTGCTCAAGGCCTGGAACTTCGCACCCACTGTCACCAGTGAACGCTTCGAGATGAACGTGGACGGACGCTGGCCGGGTTCGCCTGCCTGGGTCGGTCTGAAGCGCTATTCCGGTAGCCTGGATGCCACGCTGAACAGAGGTCAGTTCGTCGAAGTCGAGGGCGGTGCTCAGGCGTTGCGGGTGTTCGGACTGTTGAATTTCAACTCCATCGGCCGGCGTCTGCGCCTGGACTTCTCCGACCTGCTGGGCAAAGGCCTGAGCTACGACCGGGTCAAAGGGCTGCTGGTCGCCAGCGACGGTGTCTATGTGACGCGCAACCCGATCACCCTGACCGGGCCGTCGAGCAATCTGGAACTCAACGGTACGCTGGACATGGTTCGCGATCGTGTCGATGCGAAGCTGCTGGTGACCTTGCCGGTGACCAATAATCTGCCTATCGCTGCACTGATTGTCGGCGCGCCCGCCATTGGCGGGGCGCTGTTTCTGGTCGACAAGCTGCTGGGCGACCGGGTTGCGCGTTTCGCCAGCGTGCAATACAAGGTCGAAGGGCCCTGGAAAGAGCCGAAGATCACGTTCGACAAGCCATTTGAAAAGCCCCAATAGCGTCTCATGGAGTACAGTGGTGGCCATGTCATTCAGGAGCGGGTTGCCATGTCCTTCGCGGTGATTCAGATGGTCAGCCAAAGCGATGTCCTGGCCAATCTGGCCAGCGCCCGACGTCTGCTGGAACAGGCAGCCGAAGGTGGCGCGCGGCTGGCGGTACTGCCCGAAAACTTCGTCGCAATGGGGCGCCGCGACGTCGCCGATATCGGGCGTGCCGAGGCTCAGGGGCACGGGCCGATCCTGCGATGGTTGAAACTGGCCGCTCGCGACCTCAAGTTATGGATTGTTGCCGGAACCTTGCCACTGCCGCCGGATGAGCGGCCGGACGGCAAGGTGACGGCGTGTTCGCTGTTGATCGATGAGCACGGTGAGCAGGTGGCGCGTTATGACAAACTGCATCTGTTCGATGTGGATGTCGCTGACAACCGTGGCCGCTATCGTGAATCGGATGACTATGCTCATGGGAGCAGGGTGGTGGTAGCCGATACGCCTGTGGGGCGTCTAGGGCTGACCGTCTGTTATGACCTGCGCTTTCCCGAGTTGTACACCGCGCTGCGTGAGGCCGGTGCTGAACTGATTACCGCGCCGTCAGCGTTCACTGCGGTAACGGGTGCTGCGCACTGGGACATTCTGATCCGCGCGCGTGCCATCGAAACCCAGTGTTACGTGCTGGCGGCGGCACAGGGCGGGGTCCATCCGGGGCCTCGCGAGACTTACGGACACGCGGCCATCGTTGATCCATGGGGCCGCGTACTGGCCGAGCAGGCGCAGGGTGAAGCGGTGCTGCTGGCCACACGCGACAGTGAAGAACAGGCGTCCATACGGGCGCGGATGCCGGTGTCCAGTCACCGGCGCTTTTTTTCGCAGGACGCCATGCGGCCTGCTTCGGAGTGAATATGAGTGATCTGTCCTCAGTCAGCGAACACCTTCTGGCACCCGGCGGCCTGAGCCTCGACAGCCTGCAGTCCGTGCTGGGCGATCTGGCCGGGCCAGGAATCGACGCGGCCGATCTGTATTTTCAGGGCATGATCTCCGAGTCCTGGTCGCTCGAAGACGGGATCGTCAAGGAAGGCAGTTTCAATCTTGATCAAGGCGTGGGCGTGCGTGCCCAGTCGGGTGAGAAAACCGGCTTTGCGTACAGCAACGCGATCACCCCCGAGGCCCTGCGCACCGCTGCACAGGCCGCGCGCTCCATTTCTCGCGCTGGCCAGAATGGTCGCGTGCAGGCTTTCACCTCGCAGGACGTGGCGCAGTTGTATGCCCCGGATAACCCGCTGGAAGTGCTGAGCCGCGCCGAGAAGGTCGAGTTGCTCAAGCGCATCGACGTTGCGACGCGTGCGCTGGACTCGCGTATCCAGCAGGTTTCGGTGAGCATGGCCGGTGTCTGGGAGCGCATCCTGGTGGCCGCCGCGGATGGCAGCCTGGCCGCCGATGTACGCCCGCTGGTGCGTTTCAACGTCAGTGTCATCGTCGAGCAGAATGGCCGTCGCGAGCGGGGCGGGCATGGTGGCGGTGGGCGTACCGACTACCGTTATTTCCTGACCGACGATCGCGCCATGGGCTATGCCCGTGAGGCCCTGCGTCAGGCACTGGTCAACCTGGAAGCGATTCCCGCACCGGCAGGCACCTTGCCGGTGGTACTCGGCTCCGGCTGGTCCGGTGTGCTGCTGCACGAAGCGGTCGGCCACGGCCTTGAGGGCGACTTCAACCGCAAGGGCAGTTCGGCCTACAGCGGGCGCATGGGCGAGATGGTTGCGTCGAAACTCTGCACCATCGTCGACGACGGCACCCTGGCGGGGCGTCGTGGCTCGCTGAGTGTCGATGACGAAGGCACACCGACCGAATGCACGACGCTGATCGAGAACGGCGTGCTCAAGGGCTACATGCAGGACAAGCTCAATGCACGCCTGATGGGCGTGGCCCGCACCGGCAACGGCCGTCGCGAGTCCTATGCCCACCTGCCGATGCCGCGCATGACCAACACCTACATGCTGGGCGGGCAGAGCGATCCGCAGGAAATCATCGCCTCAGTGAAGCGCGGCATCTACTGCGCCAACCTGGGCGGGGGTCAGGTGGATATCACCAGCGGCAAGTTCGTGTTTTCGACCAGTGAGGCCTATTTGATCGAAGACGGCAAGATTACTGCGCCGGTCAAAGGGGCTACCTTGATCGGTAACGGGCCGGAAGCCATGAGCAGGGTGTCGATGGTGGGTAACGATCTGTCGCTGGACAGCGGCGTCGGTACGTGCGGGAAAGATGGCCAGTCGCTGCCGGTCGGTGTGGGTCAGCCTACGCTGAAAATCGACGCGATCACTGTGGGTGGCACCGGTAGCTGAACGTGAGTCGGGGCCGGCTGCTTGTTGCTGCCGGCCCCGAGGATGAAATCAACGCAGACCGCGTTGAAGTTCGTCCAGCTCACGGATGTATTTGAAGATTTTGCGGCTGGTGGCCGGCGGTTTGTTACGTGCAACTTCGTGTTGCGCCTGACGGATCAGCGAACGCAGCTGCTGACGGTCGGCATCGGGGTATTCGACAACGAACTTCTCGAGGTCGGCGTCATCGCCCGCGATCAGGCGATCACGCCAGCGCTCCAGATTGTGGAAACGTTCATTGTATTGGCGAGTGGAGGCATCGAGTTGGTCCAGCAACACCAGAATGGCTTCCTGGTCCTGATCGCGCATCAGCTTGCCGATGAACAGAATATGCCGCTTTCGCGCGATGTTCGCCGTGTGCTTGGGCGCTTCGGCCAGGGCCTTGCGCAAAGCGTCGGTCAGCGGCAGCTTGGCCAGCACATCGGCTTTGAGTGTTGTCAGTCGCTCGCCGAGGTCGACCAGAGCATGCAGCTCTCGTTTGACCTGGGTTTTGCTTTTCTCCCCGTCGAGGGAGTCGTCGTAAGAATCAACCATGGGGGCAGTCCGCAAAGAAACGCCGCCATGATAACCAGTCGTGGGCCGCTTGTCCGGCCCGGTCGGTATTCGGCCTGTGCTGAAAGAAGAATTTGATGGAGAAAGTCATGAGTGCAACCCAAAGCGTCGGCCCACAAGCCTTGCCCGAGCTGCAGGAACAGGTCGAGCAGATCATCGCCGAAGCCCGGCGTCAGGGCGCCAGCGCCTGCGAAGTCGCCGTGTCGGTGGATCAGGGGCTGTCGACATCGGTCCGTCAGCGTGAAGTCGAAACCGTCGAGTTCAACCGCGATCAGGGCTTTGGTATCACCCTGTATGTCGGGCAGCGCAAGGGCTCGGCCAGCACGTCGGCAACCGGCGCCGACGCGATTCGTGAAACGGTCGCCGCTGCACTGGCGATTGCCGAACACACCTCCGAAGATGAAAGCTCCGGGCTGGCCGACGCTGCGCTGATGGCCAAAGAGGTCATGGATTTTGACCTTTATCACACCTGGGACATCACGCCCGAGCAAGCCATCGAGAAGGCGTTGCTCTGCGAAGCGGCGGCCTTCGATGCCGACAGCCGCATCAAGAACGCCGATGGCACCACGCTCAATACCCATCAGGGCTGCCGGGTATACGGCAACAGCAATGGCTTCATCGGTGGCTATGCGTCAACGCGGCACAGCCTCAGCTGTGTGATGATCGCCGAGGGCGAAGGCCAGATGCAGCGCGATTACTGGTATGACGTCAACCGCCAGGGCGAGCTGCTGGCCGATGCACAAAGCATTGGCCGCAAGGCTGCGTTGCGTGCAGCGAGCCGTCTGGGCGCGCGTCCTGTGCCGACCTGTGAAGTGCCGGTGCTGTTTGCTGCGGAGTTGGCAGGCGGCCTGTTCGGCAGCTTTCTTGGTGCGATTTCCGGCGGCACCCTGTACCGCAAATCGTCATTCCTCGAAGGCGCGCTGGGTCAGCGCCTGTTCCCCGAGTGGATGACCATCGATGAGCGCCCGCACCTGAAGCATGCGATGGGCAGTTCGGCGTTCGACAGTGATGGTCTGGCGACCTTCGCCAAACCCTTCGTGGAAGGTGGGGATCTGGTTTCCTACGTGCTGAGCACGTATTCCGGCCGCAAGCTGGGCATGCCGAGCACTGCCAACGCGGGCGGTGTGCACAACCTGTTCGTTACCCACGGTTCGGACGACCAGGCTGCGCTGATTCGGCGCATGGGACGCGGCTTGCTGGTGACCGAACTGATGGGCAGTGGCCTGAACATGGTCACCGGCGACTATTCGCGCGGCGCGGCAGGCTTCTGGGTCGAGAATGGCGAGATTCAGTTCCCGGTTCAGGAAGTGACCATTGCCGGCAACATGCGCGACATGTTCAAGCAGATCGTCGCCGTCGGCAGCGATCTTGAGCTGCGCAGCAACATCCGCACCGGCTCGGTACTCATCGAGCGAATGACCGTAGCGGGTAGCTGATCAGCCTGCCTCGTCAGCCCCGCACCTGACTGAACGCGTGCCAATGCCGCATTGGCTTTGGCGCGCAGTTCTCGACATTCCGTGTCACACATCCCGACTGCGCTTCGCTCCATGATCAAGAGCGATCGACAGCGTTTGCGGCCTTGCATCATCCCCTCCTCAAGAATCAATCTCATCAACTCGCTTGTGTTGAGTCAAAATCTCATTTAATAATGAATATCATTTGAAGGTGTGCTGTGGCCGTCAGGATCAGTTGATCCGGCCAGCCTGCGCCTCTGGAGGTATGTCATGCAGCATTGGAAACGCACCATTGAACAGGCCAATCGCTGTTTCAGTCTCGGTGAGTGGGTCGAAGCCCGTGAGCTGTACCTTCAGGCGCTGGCCTTGGCGCAGGTGCTGTTCGAGCGGTGGCCGGACGTGGACGAAGCCGTCGCGGCGTGTGTGATCTCCCATCACAACCTGGCGGATCTGCACCTGAGTCTGGGTCAGCCGGAGGAGAGCGCCGAGTACCTGTGCGCCATCCACCAGCACCTGTTGCGGACCCTGCAAGATCAACGACTCCCGCCCGCCCTGCGCGAGGCGGCCTTGCGCCACAGCAGCAAAACCTACGCCGAGCTGCTGAGTTTCATCAGCGAACATGGCGAATACCCGCGCACTCACCGGTTGCTGAACAGCAGCAGCGAGCATACGCGCTCTGCGCTGCAGCGCCATTCTGCAGCCCCTTCCGGACTTTTCTACGGAGCACATTGAAATGCCATACACCTTGCCTGCACTGCCTTACGCATACGATGCCCTTGAACCGCATATCGATGCGCAAACCATGGAAATCCACTACACCAAGCATCACCAGACGTACATCAACAACCTCAATGCGGCAGTCGAAGGCACGGAGTTCGCCGACTGGTCTGTGGAGAAGCTGGTCGCCAGCGTCCAGCAGTTGCCTGAAAACCTGCGTCCAGCGGTAATCAATCAGGGTGGCGGCCATGCCAATCATTCGTTGTTCTGGGAAGTCATGGTGCCGGGCGGGGGAGGCTTGCCTTCAGGCGCTGTTGCGTCGGCCATTGATGAGCAACTGGGCGGCTATGAAAGCTTCAAGGAGGCATTCACCAAGGCTGCGTTGACCCGTTTTGGCAGTGGCTGGGCATGGCTGAGCGTCACGCCTGACAAGAAGCTGGTAGTGGAAAGCAGCGGTAATCAGGACAGCCCGTTGATGAACGGCAACACGCCGATTCTGGGGCTGGACGTGTGGGAGCACGCTTACTACCTGCGCTATCAGAACCGTCGTCCCGAATACATCAATGCGTTCTATAACGTGATCAATTGGGATGAAGTGTCTCGCCGTTATCAGGCCGCCCTGGCCTGAGCCTGGCAACCGCATCCAAGGCAGCCTATGCGCTCAGAACTCCTCATGCTCAGCAATGTGCGGTTATTTCGTCTGGCAGTCGGGAGCGTGCTGTTGTTGGCGGGTATGGCGCTCCTGATTGTCCATGGGCTGAACTGGATACGCGTGCAAGGCTGGTGGTGACGGATACCGCGTTTGTCCGAGGGCTTATTCGCCCTCATCAAACCGGTTGTCGATCAGCTCGACCAGGCCATCGAGCGCTTCCTGTTCGAATTCGCCTTCGGTGTGCAGGTGGATCTCGGTGCCCTTGCCGGCAGCCAGCATCATCACGGCCATGATGCTTTTACCGTCGACCATGCTCTCCGGAGTACGGCCGACCCTGATCTTGCAGGGGAACTTGCCCGCGACGCCGACGAATTTGGCGGCGGCGCGGGCGTGCAGGCCCAGTTTGTTGATGATGGTGATTTGACGAGCGGGCATCGCAGTGAAAATCCTTCAGCTGAGGTCGCGGTGGCGAACCTGAACGTTCTTGAGTGATTGTTGCAAGACCTGACCGAGCCGCTCGGTCAGGTAGACCGAACGGTGGTGTCCGCCGGTGCAGCCGATGGCAATGGTAACGTAAGAACGGTTACTGGCTGCAAACCGGGGTAGCCATTTGTTCAGGTAAGCGAAGATATCCTGGAACATCTCTTCTACATCGGCCTGCGCGGACAGGTAGTCGATAACCGGTTGTTCCAGGCCCGAATGGTCGCGCAGCTCAGGCTTCCAATAAGGGTTGGGCAGGCAGCGCACGTCAAATACCAGGTCTGCATCGACAGGCATGCCACGCTTGAAGCCGAACGATTCAATCAGGAACGCCGTACCCGGCTCGGGCTTGTTCAGCAGGCGCAGTTTCAGTGCGTCACGCAGCTGGTACAGGTTCAGGTGAGTGGTGTTGATCTTCAGATCGGCCAGGTCGATGATCGGGCCGAGCAGGGTGGTCTCGTCCCGTATCGCCTCAGCCAGCGAGCGGTCCGCTGTGCTCAGCGGATGGCGACGTCGGGTTTCTGAGAAACGCTTGAGCAGGGTGGCTTCGTCGGCGTCCAGGTAAAGCACGTCGCATTGGATATTGCGTGAACGCACTTCATCCAGCATCTGCGGGAAGCGTGTGAGGTGGCTGGGCAGATTGCGTGCATCAATGGAAACTGCCAGCAGCGGTTCAGCCAGTTCGGTGTTGATCAGCGCGCGCTCGGCCAGTTCCGGCAGCAGGCCGGCTGGCAGGTTGTCGACGCAATAGAAACCGTTGTCTTCCAGCACATCGAGCGCCGTACTCTTGCCTGAGCCGGAGCGGCCGCTGACGATGATCATGCGCATGGTCAGTGGCCGTTCTGCACGTCCAGCACCACTTGATAAAGCGCTTCACCGCTTTTGGCACTGCGTAGGCGTTCACGCACATCGGCGCGGTCAAGCATGCTTGCGATCTGGCGCAGCAGCTCCAGGTGTGCATCGGTGGCGGCTTGCGGGACCAGCAACACGAAAAGCAGGTCCACTGGTGCGCCATCGATAGCATCGAAGTTGATAGGGTTGGTGAGGTGAATGACCGCACTGACGGGGTCTTCACAGCCGGGGAGGCGGCAATGAGGGATGGCAATACCGTTGCCAAAACCGGTCGAGCCCAGCTTTTCGCGGGCAACGAGGCTTCCAAGCACCGTCTCGAAATCCATGCCCGGTACTTCACGAGCGATCAGATTGGCGATGTCTTCGAGTACACGCTTTTTGCTGTCACCCGGCACGTCCACGAGCGAACGGCCGGGGGTCAGGATATTTTCGATTCGGATCATTAAATGGGCGTTAGCGAGCGGCCGCACCTTTGAGGATGCTTTGCTGCTTTTCCTTATGCTTGAGCAATTGTCGATCTAGCTTGTCAGTGAGCAGGTCGATGGCAGCGTACATGTCATCATGTTCAGCATTGGCAACGACCTCTCCACCATGGATGTGCAACGTGGCTTCGATCTTCTGCTTGAGCTTTTCGACCGTCATCGTGACCTGCACGTTGGTAATCTTGTCAAAATGCCCCTCGAGCTTCTTGAGCTTGAGCTCAACGTATTCACGAAGGGGTTTGGTCACTTCCAGTTGGTGTCCACTGATGTTGACTTGCATACAGCTTTCTCCTTTGCCAGTGCATAAAGAGGCAGGCATGGCACCTGCCACTGGGACGCTGTGGCTCGGCCTGTATCACATCAGTCGCTTACGCTCACTGGAAGGGGCGATCCCGAGAGACTCACGGTACTTGGCGACTGTGCGACGGGCTACTTGAATGCCTTGTGCCTCCAGTAAACCAGCGATCTTGCTATCACTCAACGGCTTTTTCTGATTTTCCGCCGCAACCAGTTTTTTGATGATTGCGCGAATTGCCGTGGACGAGCATTCGCCGCCCTCGGAGGTGCTCACATGGCTTGAGAAGAAGTATTTCAGCTCGTAAATGCCACGTGGGGTGTGCATGAATTTCTGCGTGGTCACCCGCGAGATGGTCGACTCGTGCATGCCCACTGCCTCGGCAATGTCATGGAGGACGAGCGGCTTCATGGCCTCGTCGCCGTACTCGAGAAAACCGCGCTGATGTTCGACGATCTGCGTGGCGACCTTCATCAGTGTTTCGTTGCGGCTTTGCAGGCTCTTGATGAACCAGCGTGCTTCCTGCAACTGATTGCGCATGAAGGTGTTGTCTGCGCTAGTGTCGGCGCGTCGCACGAAGCCTGCGTATTGCGGATTGACGCGCAGGCGTGGCACCGACTCCTGATTGAGTTCGACCAGCCAGCGTTCGTTGTCCTTGCGCACGATGACGTCCGGAATGACGTATTCGGCTTCGGTGGATTCGATCTGCGAGCCTGGACGCGGGTTGAGGCTCTGCACCAGCTCGATGACCTGGCGCAGCTCGTCTTCCTTGAGCTTCATGCGCCGCATCAGCTGGCCGTAATCGCGGCTTCCGAGCAGGTCGATGTAGTCGCTGACCAGGCGTTGTGCTTCTGTCAGCCAAGGTGTTTTCGCCGGCAGTTGGCGCAGTTGCAGCAGCAAGCATTCGCTCAGGTTGCGTGCGCCGATGCCGGCAGGTTCAAACTGCTGGATGCGGTGCAGTACCGCTTCGATTTCGTCGAGCTCTATGTCCAGTTCGGGGTCGAACGACTCGAGAATCTCATCGAGCGTCTCGTCGAGGTAGCCCTGGTTGTTGATGCAGTCGATCAGCGTGACCGCCACCAGGCGATCCTTGTCGGACATCGGCGCAACATTCAGTTGCCACAGCAGGTGGCTTTGCAGGCTTTCGCCCACAGAGGTGCGTGTGGTGAAGTCCCACTCGTCATCATCATTGCTTGGCAGGCTGCTGGCGCTGGTCTGGTAGATGTCTTCCCATGCAGTATCGACGGGCAACTCATTGGGAATGCGTTCGTTCCATTCGCCTTCTTCAAGGTTATCCACGGTAGGCGCGGATTCCTGATAAGTCGGTTCCTGAACGTCGGGGTTGGGCTTTTGTTCGATGTTGTCGGCAAGCGGATCGGAGTGGTCGAAGTCGTCGCCTTCTTCCTGCCGTTCCAGCATAGGGTTTGACTCCAGCGCTTCCTGGATCTCCTGCTGGAGATCCAGAGTGGAAAGCTGAAGTAAGCGGATTGCCTGTTGCAGCTGCGGTGTCATCGTCAGCTGCTGGCCCATTCTCAAGACTAGCGATGGTTTCATGGCAGGGGCTAAACACCTTATTCGCCGGCGCGCATGCGCCATCTACTACAGGCGCCGTGGCGCCAACTTAAGCAAATTATATGCCTGAAACCTGTGCGTTTGCCTAGAGTGGTATGACAAATAAAATGTTGTCAATACACTGCTTAGGCATCAATCGGCTGCGAAGCGCAACGGGGCAGTCGATTAAAGGCGGAACTCGTGGCCGAGGTAGACCTCTTTCACCAGCTGATTCGCCAGAATGGTCTCGGAGTCGCCTTCCGCAATCAGCTGTCCATCGTTGACGATGTAGGCCATTTCGCAGATATCCAGCGTTTCCCGGACGTTGTGGTCAGTGATCAGTACACCGATACCCTTGGCCTTGAGATGGTGAATGATCTGCTTGATGTCGCCTACCGAAATAGGATCGACACCTGCGAACGGTTCATCCAGCAGGATGAATTTCGGTGCGGTGGCCAAGGCTCGAGCGATTTCCACGCGGCGACGTTCACCGCCGGACAGGCTCATGCCCAGGTTGTCGCGGATATGGGTGATGTGGAACTCCTGCAGGAGGCTTTCCAGTTCCTTGCGGCGCGCACCGGCATCGAGCTCCTTGCGGGTCTCGAGAATCGCCATGATGTTGTCGGACACCGACAGCTTGCGGAAAATCGAGGCTTCCTGAGGCAGATAGCCGATGCCCGCGCGGGCGCGACCGTGCATGGGTTGATGGCTGACATCCAGATCGTCAATCAGCACACGACCCTGATCAGCCTGGACCAGACCCACTATCATGTAGAAACAGGTGGTCTTGCCGGCGCCGTTCGGGCCCAGCAGGCCGACGATCTGGCCGCTGTCGATGGAAATGCTCACATCGCGCACGACCTGCCGGCTTTTGTAGCTTTTAGCCAGATGCTGGGCTTTGAGCGTCGCCATTTACTGGGCCTTCTGAGGTTGATCGGTTTTCTTTTTCGGCTGGATGACCATGTCGATACGCGGACGTGGTGTAGTCACCTTGGCGCCGCCATTGGCCCGACCGGCGGTGACGACTTGTCTAACCGTGTCGTAGACGATTTTCTCGCCTTCCGAGGTGTTGCCATCATTGATGACCTTGGCCTTGTCGATCAGGACGATACGGTCCTGGCCAGCGTAATACTGGATGGTGACGGCATAGGCCTGCACGATCGGTTTGTCTACGGCAGGCTTCTGCTCGTAGTAAGCCAGGTTGCCGACGGAGGTGAAGACGTCGACTTCGCCCTGGGCATTACGCGTGATTGTCACGGTGTTGCCCGTGATTTTCATCGAGCCCTGAGTGATGATGACATTGCCCTTGTAAGTCGCCACGCCTTTCTTGTCATCGAGCTGAGCATCGTCAGACTGGATGTGGATAGGCTGATCTCGGTCGGTTGGCAGGGACCAGGCGCTCGCGCTTCCCAGTGCTGCGCCCAGGCCGAGCAATAAAGGAAGAGTTTTAACGAGCCTCATACTGTCCTCTTACGTTGGACAGCAGGTCCATCCTGCTGTCTTTCAAATACGCTTTCATTCCCTTGGCCGTAGTGACACCGCCCGCGCCGTCGATTCTAACGTCTTGGTCGGTCTGCGCATATTCCTTCTGAGGAAATACGGTCATGCGGCTGCTGGTAATAATGGTCGTGCGCTGTTTTTCATCGGTGCGTTCAACACGAACGGAATCCATCAGCTCGACCTGATCGCCGTCGGACGAAACTTCACCTCGCTTGCTTTGCACGTGCCACGGAAATGCTCCGCCGCGGTACATGTTCAGATTGGGTGTCGTCAGCAGGCTCACATCTGTGGCCTTCACATGCTCGACCTTGTCGGAGGTCATGTCGTACTGAAGTGTGCCGTCTGGCAGGTACTGCACGCTGCGAGTATTGATCGCATAGTAGTCGATCGCCGTGTCGTCAAGCGACGCATCAGGCTGGTCCATGAAGCTTTCCGGGCTGATGTTCCAGTAACCGACCGCTGCCAGCAGCAGCGCCAGTACCCCGAGAAGCAGGAACTTGCGAATTTTTTTAGTGAACATAATGGCTTCTATAAATAGGCGGAGTGAGCCGCTTCAAGGTTGCCTTGCGCACTCAGAATCAGTTCGCAGAATTCGCGCGCTGCACCTTCGCCGCCTCGCGCCCTGGTTATCCCGTGTGCGTGCTCGCGTACAAAGCCGGCAGCATTGGCCACTGCCATGCCCAGACCGACGCGTCTGATGACGGGCAAGTCTGGCAGATCATCACCCAGATAGGCGACCTGTTCGTAACTCAGGTTGAGTTCTGCCAGCAACTTGTCCAGTACCACCAGTTTGTCTTCACGTCCCTGAAACAGGTGTTCAATGCCCAGGCTCTTTGCCCGGCGCTCGACTATCGCGGTCTTGCGGCCACTGATGATCGCCGTGGTGACCCCCGAGGCTATCAGCATTTTAATGCCTTGGCCGTCGAGAGTATTGAATGTCTTGATCTCGCTGCCATCTTCCATGAAGTAAAGGCGGCCATCTGTCAGCACGCCATCGACATCGAAGATTGCCAGCTTGATGGCCTTGCCGCGTTGCATGAGATCCTGGGTCATTGTTTCGGTTTCCATTACATGACGCCTGCGCGCAGGAGATCCTGCAGGTTGAATGCGCCAACCGGACGGTCGTTCTGGTCTACGACAACAAGCGCACTGATTTTGTTGTCCTCCATGATCTTCAGCGCCTCGGCAGCGAGCATCTCGGCATGGGCGGTCTTGCCATGAAGCGTCATGACCTCATCGATGATGGTCTGGCGTATATCGACAGGCCGGTCCAATGTCCGGCGCAAGTCTCCGTCAGTGAAGATGCCGGCCAGTGTGCCGTCGGCTTCGACGATAGCCGTCATGCCCAGACCTTTACGAGTCATTTCAAGCAGCGCGTCGCGCAGCAGAGTGCCGCGTTGCACGCTGGGCAGTGATTCGCCGGAGTGCATCACATTCTCGACCTTGAGCAGCAGGCGGCGACCCAATGCGCCGCCCGGATGGGAGAATGCGAAATCTTCGGCGGTAAAACCACGTGCGTCGAGCAGTGCCACGGCGAGAGCGTCGCCCATGACCAGTGCGGCGGTCGTCGAGGACGTCGGTGCCAGGTTGAGCGGGCAGGCCTCATGCACGACATGCGCGTTGAGGTTGATGTCGGCAGCCTTGGCCAGAATGGACTCGGAGTCGCCGGTCAGGCTGATCATCTTTATGCCCAGGCGCTTGATCAGTGGCAGCAGGGTGACGATTTCGTTGGTGCTGCCGGAGTTCGACAGGGCCAGGATGATGTCATCGCGGGTGATCATGCCCATGTCGCCGTGGCTGGCTTCGGCCGGATGCACGAAAAACGAGGTGGTGCCGGTGCTCGCCAGTGTGGCAGCGATCTTGTTGCCGATGTGTCCGGACTTGCCCATCCCGACCACGACCACACGCCCTTTGCTGGCGAGGATCATTTCGCACGCGCGCACGAAGTCGCCGTCAAGACGTTCAAGCAGGCCTTGTATGGCTTCTATCTCAAGGCGAATGGTGCGTTGCGCCGATTGGATCAGGTCACTGGATTGGTTCATGTCTGGAGAGGATCAGCCTGCTGAAAGGCGGCGATTATAGCTGTAATGAACGATTCCCTCACGTCTGATCGTCGTTGTGTTGTTTTTAAACGAATTTCCTACGCACCTGCGTGTCTGTATTCAAGCCTGTGGCCATAACATTGTGGTACAGAATAATTCAGCGAATACCTGAACCGCTCGGTTCTCTTCTTGGGGGCGGGTGGCTGCGGTGATATAGTTCGCGGCCTGTTCGGCACGCCTGGGCAGCCTCTCGGTGTTCAAAAACCGGCGGCTCGGGGTGGAAGCTGTATCGCAAGGAGTTTAGATGAGTCCTGATGACGCCTATGCGGTCGAGTTGAAAGGTGTGTCTTTCAAACGCGGTGCGCGCAGCATTTTCAATAACGTTGATATTCGTATTCCGCGCGGCAAGGTCACCGGGATCATGGGGCCGTCAGGCTGCGGCAAGACGACCCTGCTGCGCCTGATGGGTGCCCAGTTGCGCCCGAGCGAAGGGCAGGTGTGGGTCAACGGCCAGAATCTGCCGGAGCTGTCGCGCAGTGATCTGTTCGATGCCCGCAAGCAGATGGGCGTTTTGTTTCAGAGCGGTGCGCTGTTTACCGATCTGGATGTTTTCGAAAACGTCGCCTTTCCCCTGCGCGTGCACACCGAGCTGCCGGAAGAAATGATCCGCGACATCGTTCTGCTCAAGCTTCAGGCCGTAGGCCTGCGCGGCGCGGTGGAGCTGATGCCGGACGAATTGTCGGGCGGCATGAAGCGTCGTGTCGCGCTGGCGCGCGCAATCGCTCTTGATCCGCAGATTCTCATGTATGACGAGCCCTTCGTCGGGCAGGACCCGATTGCGATGGGGGTGCTGGTGCGTTTGATCCGCCTGCTCAACGACGCGCTGGGTATTACCAGCATCGTGGTGTCGCATGACCTCAGCGAGACTGCGAGCATTGCCGACTACCTATATGTTGTCGGCGACGGGCAGGTGCTGGGGCAGGGTACGCCTCAGGAACTGATGTCCTCGGACAATCCACGTATTCGTCAATTCATGACCGGCGAGCCTGACGGTCCTGTACCGTTCCACTATCCGGCGCCGGATTTTCGCGAAGATCTATTGGGGAAGCGCTGATGCGCAATAAGTCACTGATGGACCGGGTTCGCCTGCTGGGGCGGTCGGCCATTGATATTGTTACTGTTCTGGGGCGCTCCGGTCTGTTTCTGGTGCATGCCTTGCTCGGTCGCGGCGGTGCGGGCAGCAGTTTTCAATTGCTGGTCAGGCAGCTGTATTCGGTAGGTGTCATGTCGCTGGTCATCATTGTGGTGTCCGGCATGTTTATCGGCATGGTACTGGCGCTGCAGGGTTTCAGCATTCTGACCAAATACGGTTCGGAGCAGGCGGTCGGCCAGATGGTTGCCCTGACCCTGCTGCGTGAGCTTGGTCCTGTGGTGACGGCCTTGCTGTTCGCCGGTCGTGCAGGGTCGGCATTGACCGCCGAGATTGGCAACATGAAATCCACCGAGCAGCTGTCGAGCCTTGAAATGATCGGTGTCGACCCGCTCAAGTACATCGTTGCGCCGCGTCTGTGGGCCGGGTTCATCTCGCTGCCGATTCTGGCGATGATTTTCAGCGTGGTCGGTATCTGGGGTGCTTCCTGGGTGGCGATCGATTGGCTGGGAGTCTATGACGGTTCTTTCTGGTCGAACATGCAGAACAGCGTTTCTTTCACGAACGATGTGCTCAATGGGGTGATCAAAAGCGTCGTATTTGCCTTCGTGGTGACATGGATTGCCGTTTTCCAGGGTTACGATTGCGAGCCTACTTCCGAGGGGATCAGTCGCGCGACGACCAGAACCGTCGTTTACGCCTCGTTGGCCGTGCTGGGACTGGACTTTATTTTGACCGCTTTGATGTTTGGAGATTTCTGATGCAAAACCGTGCCATCGAAACCGGAGTCGGTCTGTTCCTGCTGGCGGGGATACTGGCTCTGCTCCTGCTGGCCCTGCGAGTCAGTGGTCTGAGCACGAGCGCAAGCACCGACACCTATAAACTTTATGCCTACTTCGACAATATTGCCGGTTTGACTGTCAGAGCCAAGGTAAGCATGGCTGGCGTCACGATCGGTAAGGTGACGGCGATCGATCTGGATCGCGATACCTTTACCGGTCGCGTCACACTGGAAATTCAGAAGAAGGTCGATAACCTGCCTTCGGACTCGACTGCGTCGATTCTGACGGCCGGTTTGCTGGGTGAAAAATACATTGGTCTCAGCGTCGGTGGCGATGACAAGCTGCTCAAGGATGGCGGGACTATCCATGACACGCAGTCGTCGCTGGTGCTGGAAGACCTGATCGGAAAATTCCTGCTCAATACTGTTAGTAAAGACGCCAAGTGAGGAGCTTCAAATGATCTCTATTCTGCGCCGTGGCCTGCTGGTATTGCTGGCCACTCTGCCAATGCTGGCGAATGCCGCGGCCACCCCGTCGGCTCATGACCTGGTGGAGCGCACCACCAAGGAACTGTTGAGTGACCTGGCGACCAATCGCGAGCAGTACAAAGCCAACCCAAGCGCGTTCTACGATGCACTGAACCGCATCGTCGGTCCTGTCGTGGATGCCGATGGCATCTCCAAAAGCATCATGACCGTGAAGTATTCCCGCAAGGCGAGTCCCGAACAGGTGAAGCGTTTCGAGGAAAACTTCAAGCGAAGCCTGATGCAGTTCTATGGCAATGCCTTGCTTGAATTCAACAATCAGGGCATCACCGTCGCACCTGCAAAGGACGAAGGCAATGACCGCACCAGCGTTGACATGCAGGTAAAGGGCAGTAACGGCGCGGTTTATCCGGTGTCCTACACGCTGGTCAAGCTGAACGACGAGTGGAAAGTGCGTAACGTTGTCATCAACGGTATCAATATCGGCAAACTGTTCCGTGATCAGTTCGCTGATGCGATGCAGCGCAACGGCAACAACCTGGACACCACCATCAACAACTGGGCTGGCGAAGTGGCCAAGACCAAATCTACCGTCGATGCTACGCAGAAGCCGGTGCAATGACCGAATCTGCCGTTCGCCTTGTCGGGCCGGGTGAGCTCAGGCTGATTGGTGTGCTGGATTACCGCACAGGGCCGCAACTGCGCAAGCAGGGTGCGGCACTGATCAAATCCGGTGATCTGGCAGACCTCACGCTGGACTGCTCGGGTGTCGAGAAGTCCAGCAGCGTCGGCCTGGCCTTGTTGCTGGCGTTCATGCGCGATGCCCGGGATGCGGGCAAGTCCATGACGTTGCGCTCGCTCCCCGAAGACATGCGCCAGATAGCTCGCGTATCAGGTTTGACCGAGCTGCTGGACGCCCACTGAAAAGCACTATCGAAAAAGCCCTTTATCCGGGACCTGCTTGTCGGGCTTCGCATAACATGGGCTTTTTTTGTATGATGCCAGACCCGCGCGCGTACAGCGCCGATCGAGGTTAAGCATGCAGGCCGTAGAAGTTAAAAGCTTCCTTGAAGGAAAGCTGCCGGAAATCAAAGTGGAAGTCGAAGGCGAAGGCTGCAACTTCCAGCTGAATATCATCAGCGACGAGTTGGCCGGCCTGAGCCCGGTCAAACGTCAGCAACAGATTTATACCCATCTGAACCCCTGGATTGCCGATGGCAGCATCCACGCGGTGACCATGAAATTTTTCAGCCGCGCTGCATGGGCCGAGCGTTCCTGAGCCAATTGGTGTCGAGACTCTAATGGATAAACTGATTATTACCGGCGGCGTTCGTCTTGATGGCGAAATTCGCATTTCCGGGGCAAAGAACTCTGCCCTGCCGATCCTTGCCGCCACGTTGCTGGCGGACGGACCCGTCACTGTTCAGAACCTGCCGCACCTGCACGACATCACGACCATGATCGAGCTGTTCGGTCGCATGGGCATCGAGCCTGTGATCGACGAAAAGCTCAGTGTCGAAATCGACCCGCGAACCATCAAGACTCTGGTCGCGCCGTACGAACTGGTGAAAACCATGCGTGCGTCGATTCTGGTGCTGGGCCCGATGGTCGCTCGCTTCGGCGAGGCCGAAGTGGCTCTGCCAGGTGGCTGTGCCATCGGTTCGCGTCCGGTCGACCTGCACATCCGTGGCCTTGAAGCCATGGGTGCGATCATTGACGTCGAAGGTGGCTACATCAAGGCCAAGGCACCCGAGGGTGGCTTGCGCGGTGCCAACTTCTTCTTCGATACCGTGAGCGTGACCGGTACTGAAAACATCATGATGGCTGCCAGCCTCGCCAACGGTCGCAGCGTGCTGCAGAACGCCGCGCGCGAGCCAGAGGTTGTCGATCTGGCCAACTTCCTGATTGCAATGGGTGCCAAGATTCACGGCGCAGGTACCGATACCATCACCATCGATGGCGTCAAGCGTCTGGGCCCGGCCACCTACAAGGTCATGCCTGACCGTATCGAGACCGGCACCTACCTGGTGGCCGCTGCCGTTACCGGCGGTCGCGTCAAGGTCAAGGACACCGATCCGACCATCCTCGAAGCTGTGCTGCTCAAGCTTCAGGAAGCGGGTGCTGAAGTCACGACCGGTGAAGACTGGATCGAGCTGAACATGCACGGCAAGCGTCCAAAGGCGGTCAATGTGCGTACTGCGCCTTATCCGGCGTTCCCGACCGACATGCAGGCGCAGTTCATCTCGCTCAACGCGATTGCCGAAGGCACGGGGGCGGTCATCGAGACCATCTTCGAAAACCGCTTCATGCACGTGTATGAAATGCACCGCATGGGCGCTCAGATTCAGGTTGAAGGCAACACCGCCATTGTTACCGGCACCGAAGTGCTCAAGGGCGCGCCAGTCATGGCGACCGACCTGCGTGCATCGGCCAGTCTGGTGATCTCGGCGCTGGTTGCCCAGGGCGACACGCTGATCGACCGCATCTACCACATAGACCGTGGTTACGAGTGCATCGAAGAGAAGCTGCAAATGCTGGGTGCCAAGATCCGCCGCGTTCCGGGCTAGCAGCATGCGGTCCTGATGCCACTGGCATCAGGGCCGCCTGTTCTGTCGCGGGTGTAATTTCTGATTCGTTTCACTTCAGGTCAACAGGCCTGAGGGTTGTCATGCGCCGCTTGCGTCGTGACAAAAGTTTCCTGATAAGGACTTACGTTTCCCATGTTGACCATCGCACTGTCCAAGGGCCGCATTCTTGACGACACTCTGCCGCTTCTCGCTGAAGCCGGCATAGTGCCAACCGAGAATCCGGACAAGAGCCGCAAGCTCATCATCCCCACGACTCAGGCCGATGTGCGCCTGCTGATCGTGCGTGCCACCGACGTGCCGACCTATGTCGAGCATGGTGCCGCCGACCTGGGTGTCGCGGGCAAGGATGTGCTGATGGAATACACCGGTCAGGGCCTGTATGAGCCGCTGGACCTGCAGATTGCCAAGTGCAAGCTGATGACCGCGGGTGCCATCGGTGCGGTCGAGCCCAAGGGTCGTCTGCGCGTGGCGACCAAGTTCGTCAACGTCGCCAAGCGTTACTACGCAGAGCAGGGCCGTCAGGTCGATATCATCAAGTTGTACGGCTCCATGGAGCTGGCACCGCTGATTGGCCTCGCAGACAAGATCATCGACGTGGTCGACACCGGGAATACCCTGCGCGCCAACGGCCTGGAGCCCCAGGAGCTGATCGCGACCATCAGCTCGCGTCTGGTGGTGAACAAGGCCTCCATGAAGATGCAGCACGCACGTATTCAGGCTCTCATCGACACCCTGCGCAAGGCAGTGGAGTCGCGACACCGTAGCTGATCCCTTCACGCAACGTTGAGTTGCGTCCAGCTATCCGTGTCATAGCCAAATTTCTCAGGTGCCTGCGCGGATAGCTTGGTAGCTTTAGGCTCCTGAGCATCCGCCAATTATTGAGGCCCCGCTATGACCACTCCCACTGCAATTCGCCGACTCGACGCTGCTGACCCGGATTTCGCACGACATCTGGATCATCTGCTGAGCTGGGAAAGTGTGTCTGACGACTCGGTCAACCAGCGCGTGCTCGACATCATCAAGGCGGTGCGTGAGCGTGGCGACGCGGCGCTGGTCGAGTTCACCCAGAAGTTCGACGGGCTGCAGGTCGCCTCGATGGCCGACCTGATCCTGCCCCGCGAGCGCCTGGAACTGGCGTTGACGCGCATTACCCCGGTTCAGCGCGAAGCCCTGGAAAAGGCCGCCGAGCGTGTGCGCAGTTACCACGAAAAGCAGAAGCAGGATTCCTGGAGCTACACCGAGGCCGACGGCACGGTGCTGGGCCAGAAGGTCACGCCGTTGGACCGTGCAGGTCTGTACGTGCCGGGTGGCAAAGCTTCCTATCCGTCTTCGGTATTGATGAACGCCATACCGGCCAAGGTGGCAGGTGTGACCGAAGTGGTCATGGTCGTGCCGACGCCGCGTGGTGAAATCAACGAACTGGTGCTGGCTGCTGCCTGCATTGCAGGGGTCGACCGGGTGTTCACCATTGGCGGGGCGCAGGCTGTTGCCGCGCTGGCTTACGGCACTGAAAGCGTGCCGAAAGTCGACAAGGTTGTTGGCCCTGGCAACATCTATGTGGCGACCGCCAAGCGTCACGTCTTCGGTCAGGTGGGGATCGATATGATCGCTGGTCCTTCCGAGATTCTGGTGGTGTGTGACGGCCAGACCGATCCTGACTGGATCGCCATGGACCTGTTCTCCCAGGCCGAGCACGACGAAGATGCCCAGGCCATTCTGGTCAGTCCGGATGCCGAATTTCTCGACAAGGTGGCGGCCAGCATCACCCGTCTGCTGCCGACCATGGAGCGGGCGGCCATCGTCGAAACGTCGATCAACGGTCGCGGCGCCCTGATAAAGGTGTCTGACATGGCCCAGGCCATCGAAGTCGCCAATCGCATCGCGCCCGAGCACCTCGAACTGTCGGTCGCCGATCCGGAAGCCTGGCTGCCGCAGATCCGTCATGCGGGTGCGATCTTCATGGGGCGCCACACCTCCGAAGCGCTGGGCGATTACTGCGCAGGTCCCAACCATGTGCTGCCGACCTCCGGCACGGCGCGTTTTTCCTCGCCGCTGGGCGTCTACGATTTCCAGAAGCGCTCGTCGATCATCTATTGCTCGCCGCAAGGTGCGTCCGAGCTGGGCAAGACAGCGTCCGTGCTGGCTCGTGGCGAGTCTCTGAGCGGCCACGCGCGCAGTGCCGAATATCGAATCACTGACCCTGACTGGAAAGCAGGCAACACAGAGGACGGCAAATAATGAGCAAATTCTGGAGCCCTTTTGTCAGCGATCTGGTGCCTTATGTGCCGGGCGAACAGCCGAAGCTGACCCGCCTGGTCAAGCTCAATACCAATGAAAACCCGTATGGCCCTTCGCCAAAGGCCATCGACGCCATGCGCGCCGCGCTGACCGACGATTTGCGCCTTTATCCGGACCCCAACAGCGATCTGCTCAAGCATGCTGTCGCCGATTACTACAAGGTGCAGCCCAATCAGGTGTTCCTGGGCAACGGCTCGGACGAGGTGCTGGCGCACATTTTTCACGCCTTGTTTCAGCACGATGCTCCGCTGCTTTTCCCGGATATCAGCTACAGCTTCTATCCGGTGTATTGCGGCCTGTATGGCATCGATCACGAATTGGTCCCGCTGGATGAGCAGTTCCAGATTCGTGCCGAAGACTACGCCAGGCCGAATGCCGGGATCATCTTCCCCAACCCGAATGCGCCGACCGGTTGCCTGCTCGGTCTGGACAAGGTCGAGCAGATCATCAAGGCCAGCCCGGACTCGGTGGTGGTCGTCGATGAAGCGTATATCGACTTTGGTGGCGAGACAGCTATTACGCTGGTCGATCGTTACCCGAACCTGCTGGTCACCCAGACCCTGTCCAAGTCGCGTTCGCTGGCCGGTCTGCGCGTCGGCCTGGCGGTGGGGCATCCTGACCTGATCGAGGCGTTGGAGCGGATCAAGAACAGTTTCAACTCTTATCCGCTGGACCGCATGGCCAATGTGGGCGGGGCGGCTGCCTTCGAGGATCGCGAGCACTTCGAGACAACCCGCAACAAGGTCATCGAAAGTCGCGAGGTACTGGTCGAGCAGTTGCAGCGCAAAGGCTTTGATGTGCTGCCATCGGCAGCCAACTTCATCTTCGCCCGCCACCCGCAACATGATGCCGCAGCACTGGCCGCCAAACTGCGCGAGCAGGGCGTCATCGTCCGCCACTTCAAACAGCAGCGAATCGCCCAGTTCCTGCGCATCAGCATCGGCACGCCAGAGCAGCATCAAGCGTTGCTGGAAGGTCTGAGCGACATCTGAGCAGCGGATCGGTCAGCCCGAAAACGGGCTGACTCTGCGCTGTCACTCATCGCCGACCTGTGTGAGTAATCCACATGGCTCGAAAACACCCCGGACCTGGGTGAGTGTTTCACATGGCTTGAAAACACCCCGGCCCTGTGGGAGCGAGCTTGCTCGCGAAAGGGTCTGCACAAACGCCGAAAATGCATCGACTGAAACACCGCCTTCGCGAGCAAGCTCGCTCCCACAAGATCAGCGCTGCTGCAGAACATCTACGTGGCTCGAAAACATCCCCGACCTGTGTGAGTAATCCACATAGCTCGAAAACACCTCGGACCTGTGTGAGTGTTTCACATGGCTTGAAAACACCCCGGCCCTGTGGGAGCGAGCTTGCTCGCGAAAGGGGCTGCACAAGCGCCGAAAATGCATCGACTGAAACACCGTCTTCGCGAGCAAGCTCGCTCCCACAAGGTCATCAGTGCCGCAGGGCATTCGCATGGCTCGAAACACAGCCGACCTGTGTGAGTAATCCACATAGCTCGAAAACACCTCGGACCTGTGTGAGTGTTTCACATGGCCCGAAAACACCCCGGCCCTGTGGGAGCGAGCTTGCTCGCGAAAGGGGCTGCACAAGCGCCGAAAATGCATTGACTGAAACACCGTCTTCGCGAGCAAGCTCGCTCCCACAAGGTCATCAGTGCCGCAGGGCATTCGCATGGCTCGAAACACAGCCGACCTGTGTGAGTAATCCACATGTCTTGAAGACACCCCGGCCCTGTGTGAGTGTTTCACATGTCTTGAAGACACCCCGGCCCTGTGTGAGTGTTTCACATGGCTTGAAAACACCCCGGCCCTGTGTGAGTGTTTCACATGGCCCGAAAGCACCACGGCCCTGTGGGAGCGAGCTTGCTCGCGAAAGGGGCTGCACAAGCGCCGAAAATGCATCGACTGAAACACCGTCTTCGCGAGCAAGCTCGCTCCCACAAGGTCATCAGTGCCGCAGGGCATTCGCATGGCTCGAAACACAGCCGACCTGTGTGAGTAATCCACATAGCTCGAAAACACCCCGGCCCTGTGTGAGTGTTTCACATGGCCCGAAAGCACCACGGCCCTGTGGGAGCGAGCTTGCTCGCGAAAGGGGCTGCACAAACGCCGAAAATGCATCGACTGAAACACCGCCTTCGCGAGCAAGCTCGCTCCCACAAGGTCATCAGTGCCGCAGGGCATTCGCATGGCTCGAAACACAGCCGACCTGTGTGAGTAATCCATATAGCTCGAAAACACCCCGGCCCTGTGTGAGTGTTTCACATGTCTTGAAGACACCACGGCCCTGTGTGAGTGTTTCACATGGCCCGAAAGCACCACGGCCCTGTGGGAGCGAGCTTGCTCGCGAAAGGGTCTGCACAAACGCCGAAAATGCATCGACTGAAACACCGCCTTCGCGAGCAGTTGGCTCCCACAAGGTCATCAGTGCCGCAGGGCATTCGCATGGCTCGAAACACAGCCGACCTGTGTGAGTAATCCACATAGCTTGAAGACACCCCGGACCTGTGTGAGTGTTTCACATGGCTTGAAGACAACCCGGACCTGTGTGAGTGTTTCACATGGCTCGAAAGCACCACGGCCCTGTGGGAGCGAGCTTGCTCGCGAAAGGGGCTGCACAAGCGCCGAAAATGCATCGACTGAAACACCGTCTTCGCGAGCAAGCTCGCTCCCACAAGGTCATCAGTGCCGCAGGGCATTCGCATGGCTCGAAACACCGTCGACCTGTGTGAGTAATCCACATGGCTTGAAAACACCCCGGCCCTGTGTGAGTGTTTCACATGGCCCGAAAGCACCACGGCCCTGTGGGAGCGAGCTTGCTCGCGAAAGGGGCTGCACAAGCGCCGAAAATGCATCGACTGAAACACCGTCTTCGCGAGCAAGCTCGCTCCCACAAGGTCATCAGTGCCGCAGGGCATTCGCATGGCTCGAAACACAGCCGACCTGTGTGAGTAATCCACATGTCTTGAAGACACCCCGGCCCTGTGTGAGTGTTTCACATGGCTTGAAGACACCCCGGACCTGTGTGAGTGTTTCACATGGCTTGAAGACAACCCGGACCTGTGTGAGTGTTTCACATGGCTCGAAAACACCTCGCTCTCACGCCCTTTGGGCAGAAGCGTGGACACCTTTTATTCCCGGCGTCACAGATCTGCGTTGTACCGCACTTCCAGGTGCTGGCGTCACTCCGGCGCGGCCACGGGTGTCGGGGCGGGCGGTGGGCGCAGGCCGACTTCGGCGCTCAGGCGCATTTCCTTGCCGTTACGCATCACGTCGATAGCAATCTTGTCCTTGGGTTTGGTGCGCGCCACCTGGTTCATCGAGCGACGACCGTCGCCGGCAGGTTCGCCATTGATGCTCAGGATCACGTCGCCCAGTTGCAGCCCGGCTTTCTGCGCCGGTCCGTCGCGGAAGATGCCCGCCACGACGATACCTGGACGATCCTTCAGCCCGAAGGATTCGGCCAGTTCCTGAGTCAGAGGTTGAACTTCGATGCCCAGCCAGCCACGAATGACCTGACCATGCTCGATGATCGACTTCATGACATCCATAGCCAGCTTGGTCGGAATGGCGAAGCCGATGCCCTGCGAGCCGCCGGACTTGGAAAAGATCGCGGTATTGATACCGATCAGATTGCCGCTGGCGTCTACCAGCGCACCGCCCGAGTTACCCGGGTTGATGGCCGCATCGGTCTGAATGAAGTCTTCGTAGGTGTTGAGGCCCAATTGATTGCGCCCGGTGGCACTGATGATGCCCATGGTCACGGTCTGGCCGACCCCGAACGGGTTGCCGATCGCCAGTGCCACATCGCCGATGCGGATGCTGTCAGAGCGCGCGATGGTAATCGCCGGCAGGTTTTTCAGGTCGATCTTGAGCACCGCCAGGTCGGTTTCCGGGTCATTGCCGATGACCCGGGCAATGGTTTCGCGGCCGTCTTTGAGCGCGACCACGATCTGGTCCGCGCCGGTGGTGACGTGGTTGTTGGTCAGTATGTAGCCTTCGGGGCTCATCATGACGCCAGAACCCAGGCTCGATTCCATGCGCTTCTGCTTGGGCGTGTTGTCGCCGAAGAAACGTCTGAATTGCGGGTCTTCGAAAAGCGGGTTGTTGCCCTTGTTGACCATCTTGGTGGTATAGAGGTTGACCACCGCGGGCGCTGCGGCAATGACCGCGTCGGCATAGGAAGACGGACCTTGCATGACATTGGTGGTCTGTGGGGCCTGCTGCAGATTGACATCCAGGCTCGGCAGGCCGACCCACTGCGGGTAGCGCTGGATAATCAGCATGGCGATAAGCACGCCAGCCAGCAATGGCCAGCCGAAAAAACGCAGTGCCTTGAACATTTAACAAGTCCTGATGGTTGCGGGCGCAGAAAGTTTTGCCACGGGTGCGCCATAATGGCGGGCATTATACGAGTACAACGCAGCTCTGAACTGCATATTTAGGAGTCTTTTATGGCTGTTGCCCTGAGCACCCTGGTCGAAGAAGCCGACCGCTATCTGAACAGTGCCCGGATTCAGGATTACTGCCCCAATGGCCTGCAGGTCGAAGGGCGGCCGCAAGTCATGCGCATCGTCAGTGGCGTGACGGCCAGTCAGGCCCTGCTGGACGCGGCAGTCGACGCTCAGGCTGATCTGGTTCTGGTCCACCACGGTTATTTCTGGAAGGGCGAAAACCCGTGTGTCGTCGGCATGAAGCAGCGTCGCCTGAAAACTTTGCTCAAGCATGACATCAGCCTGCTGGCCTACCACCTGCCGCTGGATGTGCATCCCGAGGTGGGCAACAACGTGCAACTGGCGCGTCAACTGGACATCACGGTCGAAGGTCCTCTGGACCCCGAAAACCCGCGCGTGGTCGGGCTGATCGGTTCGCTGTCCGAACCCATGACTGCGCGGGATTTCGCTCGTCGCGTGCAGGACGCGCTGGGGCGTGAGCCATTGCTCATCGAAGGCAGTCAGATGATTCGCCGTGTCGGCTGGTGCACGGGTGGGGGGCAGAACTACATCGATCAGGCGGTGCTTGAGGGCGTCGACCTGTTCCTCAGTGGCGAAGCGTCGGAGCAGACGTTTCATAGCGCACGAGAGAACGACATCAGCTTCATCGCCGCCGGCCATCATGCCACCGAGCGCTATGGCGTTCAGGCACTGGGCGACTACCTGGCGCGGCGCTTTGCGCTCGAGCATATCTTTATCGACTGTCCGAATCCGATTTGAACGATCAAACAGCAGGGCATATGCATAGATCGTTTCGATCTAGTTGCATCGCTGATTAGCGATATCACGCATGTTAAAGTGCCCGGCTCGAATACGGCCCGCTGGCCGCCCCGGGGTTTCCCGGTCCATAACGAACGCAATCCGTGAGTAGCCATGGTTGACAAACTGACGCATCTGAAACAGCTGGAGGCGGAAAGCATCCACATCATCCGCGAGGTCGCCGCCGAGTTCGATAACCCGGTGATGCTGTACTCGATCGGCAAAGATTCCGCCGTGATGCTGCACCTGGCGCGCAAGGCATTCTTCCCCGGTAAACTGCCATTCCCGGTCATGCACGTCGATACCCGCTGGAAATTCCAGGAGATGTATCGCTTTCGCGACCAGATGGTCGAGGAAATGGGCCTGGACCTGATCACCCACATCAACCCCGATGGCGTGGCGCAGGGCATCAACCCGTTCACCCATGGCAGCGCCAAACACACCGACATCATGAAGACCGAGGGCCTGAAGCAGGCGCTCGACAAGCATGGTTTCGACGCCGCCTTTGGCGGTGCCCGACGCGACGAAGAGAAGTCCCGGGCCAAGGAACGCGTCTACTCGTTCCGCGACAGCAAGCACCGCTGGGACCCGAAAAACCAGCGTCCCGAGTTATGGAACGTCTACAACGGCAACGTCAACAAAGGTGAGTCGATCCGTGTGTTCCCGCTCTCCAACTGGACCGAGCTGGATATCTGGCAGTACATCTACCTTGAAGGCATCCCGATCGTGCCGCTGTATTTCGCCGCCGAGCGCGACGTTATCGAGAAGAACGGCACGCTGATCATGATCGACGACGAGCGCATCCTCGAGCATCTCACCGATGAAGAGAAGTCGCGCATCGTCAAGAAAAAGGTCCGTTTCCGCACCCTGGGCTGCTACCCGCTGACCGGTGCCGTCGAGTCCGAAGCGACCAGCCTGACCGACATCATTCAGGAAATGTTGCTGACGCGAACTTCCGAACGCCAGGGCCGGGTCATTGACCATGACGGCGCTGGTTCGATGGAAGAAAAGAAACGTCAGGGTTATTTCTAAGGGGTGTCACATGTCGCATCAATCTGATTTGATCAGCGAGGACATCCTCGCCTACCTGGGCCAGCACGAACGCAAGGAAATGCTGCGCTTTCTTACCTGTGGCAACGTCGATGACGGCAAGAGCACGCTGATCGGGCGTTTGCTGCACGACTCCAAGATGATCTACGAGGATCACCTGGAAGCCATCACCCGTGACTCGAAGAAGTCCGGTACCACGGGTGATGACGTCGATCTGGCGTTGCTGGTGGATGGCCTGCAGGCCGAGCGGGAGCAGGGCATCACCATCGATGTCGCTTATCGCTATTTCTCCACGGCCAAGCGCAAATTCATCATCGCCGACACTCCGGGCCACGAGCAGTACACCCGCAACATGGCCACGGGTGCGTCGACCTGTGACCTGGCGATCATTCTGGTGGACGCCCGCTACGGCGTGCAGACCCAGACCCGTCGTCACAGCTATATCGCCTCGCTGCTGGGCATCAAGCATATCGTCGTCGCCATCAACAAGATGGACCTCAACGGCTTCGATGAAAGCGTTTTCGAGTCGATCAAGGCCGATTACCTGAAGTTTGCCGACGGCATCGCGTTCAAGCCGACCACCATGGCTTTTGTACCTATGTCGGCGCTCAAGGGCGACAACGTGGTGAACAAGAGCGAGTGTTCGCCCTGGTACACCGGCCAGTCGCTGATGGAAATTCTCGAAACGGTCGAAATCGCCAGCGACCGCAATTATGCGGACCTGCGTTTCCCTGTGCAGTACGTCAACCGTCCGAATCTGAACTTCCGTGGTTTCGCCGGTACGCTGGCCAGCGGCATCGTGCACAAGGGCGACGAGATCGTCGTGCTGCCGTCGGGCAAGAGCAGCCGTGTGAAGTCCATCGTCACCTTTGAAGGCGAGCTGGAGCAGGCGGGGCCGGGTCAGGCGGTGACGCTGACCATGGAAGACGAGATCGACATTTCCCGTGGTGACCTGCTGGTGCATGCCGACAATGTTCCGCAGGTCAGCGATGCGTTCGATGCCATACTGGTGTGGATGGCCGAAGAACCGATGCTGCCGGGCAAGAAGTACGACATCAAGCGCGCCACCAGCTATGTGCCAGGCTCCATTGCCAGCATCACCCACCGGGTCGATGTGAACACACTGGAGGAAGGCCCTGCCAGCTCGTTGCAGTTGAACGAGATCGGCCGTGTCAAGGTCAGCCTCGATGCGCCCATCGCGCTGGACGGCTACAGCAGCAACCGCACCACGGGTTCGTTCATCGTCATCGATCGTTTGACCAATGGCACCGTTGCGGCGGGCATGATCATCGCCAAGCCGGTTTCAGGTGGCGGCTCGCAGCACCATGGCGAACTGGCCCACGTCTCCACTGAGGAGCGCGCGCAGCGCTTCGGTCAGCAGCCGGCCACCGTGTTGTTCAGCGGCCTTTCCGGCGCGGGCAAAAGCACGCTGGCCTATGCGGTCGAGCGCAAGCTGTTCGACATGGGCCGTGCGGTCTATGTACTGGACGGTCAGAACCTGCGTCATGACCTGAACAAGGGCTTGCCACAGGATCGTGCAGGTCGTACCGAGAACTGGAGCCGTGCCGCGCATGTGGCGCGTCAGTTCAACGAAGCCGGCCTGTTGACCCTGGCCGCATTCGTTGCTCCGGATGCCGAAGGGCGTGAGCGCGCCAAGGCGCTGATCGGCAAGGATCGCCTGCTCACCGTCTATGTACAGGCGTCGCCAACGGTCTGCCGCGAGCGTGATCCGCAGGGCCTGTATGCCGCTGATGGCGACAATATCCCTGGCGAGTCCTTCCCGTATGACGTGCCGCTGAATGCCGATCTGGTGATCGACACACAGACACTCAACGTCGAAGAAAGCGTCAGGCAGGTGCTGGATCTGCTGCGCAGCCGCGGCGCGATCTGATTCATATCCCTTGGCAGGGGGCTTGCCTCCGCAAGGGATTGCAGTTTCGATCCTACAAAAAAAGCCCGCCGCAGATGCTCTCTGCGGCGGGCTTTTTGTGTGGCTGCGAAAGCTTACTTCTTCAAGCCGTAATGCTCATCCAGCATGCCCGGGGAGTTGGGCGACTTGGGCGCGTAATCCTTGGGTGTTTCAGTGTCGCGTGGCGGGGTCAGGCGGTCGCGATGATCGCGGTGCGCATGATTGGCCTCAGGGTGCAGGGCGGCCAGCAGGCGTTGGCGGGTCAGCTCGTCGAGAGCCAGACGGTTGGCGCCCTCGGCAAGGTGTTCCTGAACGTCCTGATAGCTCTGTGAAAGCTTTTGGACCAGATTGGCCGTGCTGTTGAAGTGCGTGACTACCTCGTTCTGATAGGCGTCGAAACGCTCCTGAATGTCATCCAGCTGGCGCTGGGTGCTGTTCGGAACGGTGTTGGGCAGCAGGCGTGCCACCAGAAAACCAATGACGACACCGGCCACCAGGGCGAGCGTCGGCAACAACCAGACTAAGAGCGAGTGTTCCACGAGTCCTTCCTCTATAAACGGCTTTGCTTTACGTTAACGGCTCGAACCTGCGCTGTATACCCGCGACGTATCGTTGATATGCATGCCGCAGACAATCAGCTAGACGAGTCGACCTATTTCGAGGTCACGGAGTTCTGTTTTGCTCATGCGTGAAACCCCATTATTTATCGATGGCCCTGAAGGCCAGCTCGAAGCGCTGTATCAGGATGTCCCCGACGCCCGAGGTGTTGCACTGATCTGTCATCCTAACCCGATACAGGGCGGAACGATGCTCAATAAAGTCGTCTCGACGTTGCAGCGTACCGCACGCGATCAGGGTTTGATCACGTTGCGCTTCAATTATCGCGGCGTCGGTGCCAGTGCCGGTACCTCGGTTGCCGGGCCAGGCGAGATCGATGATGCCCAGGCTGCCGCCCAATGGCTGCGGGCGCAACATCCTGATCTGCCGATGACCCTGTTCGGATTTTCCTTTGGCGGCTACGTTGCTGCAAACCTGGGTGGCAGGCTGGAAGCGCAGGGTGAAAAGCTCACGCATCTGTTTCTGATTGCGGCTGCGGCGTCGCGCCTCGAGGACCAGAGCGTACTGCCCAAGGCTTGCCCGCTGACGATCATTCAGCCGGAGAACGACGAAGTGATCGACCCAGAGACGGTCTATGCATGGTCCGCCGCGTTGCAACGTCCCCATGAGCTGCTGAAAGTGGCAGAATGCGGACACTTTTTTCACGGCAAGCTTACTGATCTGAAAGATCTGCTCCTGCCGCGACTTTCCAGCTGATTGCAGCCCGTATTGCATCCTATTGATAAGCGACCTGCCATGACCACTCGTATCCTGACCGGTATCACGACCACCGGCACTCCCCATCTGGGCAACTACGCGGGCGCCATTCGCCCGGCCATTGTCGCCAGCCGTCAGAGCGATTTCGACTCGTTCTACTTTCTGGCCGACTACCACGCGCTGATCAAATGCGATGACCCGCTGCGCATTCAGCGCTCGCGTCTGGAAATCGCCGCGACCTGGCTGGCGGCGGGGCTGGACGTCGATCGTGTGACCTTCTATCGCCAGTCGGACATTCCTGAAATCCCGGAACTGACCTGGCTGCTCACCTGCGTCGCGGCCAAGGGCCTACTCAATCGCGCCCACGCCTACAAGGCGTCGGTGGACAAGAACGTGGAAGGTGGCGAAGACCCGGACGCAGGCATCACCATGGGTCTATACAGCTACCCGGTGCTGATGGCTGCCGACATCCTGATGTTCAATGCGCATCAGGTTCCGGTAGGTCGCGACCAGATTCAGCACGTTGAAATGGCCCGTGACATCGGTCAGCGTTTCAATCACCTGTTCGGCAATGGCAAGGAATTCTTCGTCATGCCCGAGGCACTGATCGAAGAGAGCGTGGCTACGCTGCCAGGTCTGGACGGTCGCAAGATGTCCAAGAGCTACGACAACACCATCCCGTTGTTCAGCGGTGCCAAGGACATGAAAAGCGCGATATCGCGTATCGTCACCGACTCGCGTGCCCCAGGCGAAGCGAAAGACCCGGACACCTCGCATCTGTTTACTCTGTATCAGGCCTTCTCGACGGCCGAGCAGTGCGCCGAATTCCGCGCTGACCTGTTGCAGGGCCTGGGTTGGGGTGAAGCCAAGAATCGTCTGTTCACGTTGCTGGATGCGCAGCTGAGCGAGCCCCGTGAAAAGTACCTGGGGCTGATCGAGCGTCCTGCCGATCTGGAAGACATCCTGCTCGCTGGCGCGCAGAAAGCCCGACGTGTCGCCACCCCGTTCCTTGAGGAACTGCGCGAGGCGGTAGGCCTTCGGTCGTTCCGTACCGTGGTGCAGAACGCCGACACCGGCAAGAAGAAGGCCAGCAAGGGCGCTCGTTTCGTCAGCTTCCGTGAAGACGACGGCAGCTTCCGTTTCCGTATGCTGGCAGCCGATGGCGAGCAGTTGCTGTTGTCGCGCAATTTTGCCGATGGCAAGGCGGCAGGCGTGGTCAGCAAGCAGTTGCAGCAGGGCGGCGAACTGGACCTGCGCAGCGAAGACGATCGCTTCACGCTGTGGCTGGACGGCGCCTGCGTGGCGGACAGTCCGGTATTCGCCGACGCTGCCGCGCGCGACAGCGCCATCGAAACACTCAAGCTGGCGCTCGCTTCTCAACAGGACTGATTGCCAATCCCCGGGGTCGTCGCTACAGTGACGACCCGTTTTTGTTGCCTTGCTAACGAATTATGACGCCCCTAGAACGATATCAAGCTGATCTGAAACGCCCGGACTTCTTTCACGATGCCGCGCAGGAAAACGCTGTGCGTCATCTGCAGCGCCTGTACGACGATCTGATCGCCGCTCACGACAGCAAGCCCGGCCTGTTCGGCAAACTGTTCGGCAAGAAAGAGCAGACGCTGGTCAAGGGGCTGTACTTCTGGGGTGGCGTAGGCCGCGGCAAGACGTATCTGGTCGATACGTTCTTCGACGCACTGCCGTTTCAGGACAAGGTCCGTACGCACTTCCACCGCTTCATGAAGCGCGTGCACGAAGAGATGAAGACCCTCAAGGGCGAGAAAAACCCGCTGACGATCATCGCCAGGCGTTTTTCCGATGAGGCGCGGGTCATCTGTTTCGACGAGTTTTTTGTCTCCGATATTACCGATGCCATGATCCTCGGCACGCTGATGGAAGAGCTGTTCAAGAATGGCGTGACGCTGGTGGCCACTTCCAACATCGTTCCGGACGGCCTGTACAAGGACGGCCTGCAGCGGGCGCGCTTCCTGCCGGCTATCGCGCTGATCAAGCAGAACACCGACATCGTCAACGTCGACAGTGGCGTCGATTACCGTCTGCGTCACCTGGAGCAGGCTGAACTGTTCCATTTCCCGCTCAACGAAGTTGCACAGGAGAGCCTGCGTAAAAGCTTCAAGGCGCTGACTCCGGATTGCGCGGAAACCATCGAAAACGATGTGTTGATGATCGAAAACCGCGAGATCCGTGCGCTGCGCACCTGTGACGATGTGGCGTGGTTCGACTTCCGTGAGTTGTGCGACGGCCCGCGCAGTCAGAACGACTACATCGAGCTGGGCAAGATCTTCCATGCCGTGCTGATCAGCGGCGTCGAGCAGATGGACGTCGCCACTGACGACATCGCCCGACGCTTCATCAACATGGTCGACGAGTTCTACGATCGCAACGTCAAGCTGATCATCTCGGCCGAGGTCGAATTGAAGGACCTGTACACCGGTGGCCGGTTGATGTTCGAGTTTCAGCGCACCCTCAGCCGTCTGCTGGAAATGCAATCCCACGAGTTCCTCTCGCGGGCGCACAAGCCCTAGTCGCAGCGGCAAGTTTCAAGCTGCAAGCCGCAAGCTAAAAGCCCAGGCTCTTGCAGCTTGCAGCTTGCAGCTTGCAGCTTATAGCTTCTCCCTCTGACCCTCGAACTGTTGCCGATACTGATTGGGTGACAGCTCGGTGTGCTGGCGGAACAGTCGGGCAAAGAAGCTGGCGTCGTCGTAGCCCACTTCGTAGCTGATGGTCTTGATGCTCTTGCGCGTCCCCGACAGCAATCCCTTTGCAGTTTCGATCCGCAGCCGTTGCAGGTAATGCAGCGGCTTGTCGCCTGTGGCGGTCTGAAAGCGGCGCATGAAATTGCGAATGCTCATGCCGTGCTCACGGGCCACGTCTTCAAAGCGGAACTTGTCGGCAAAGTGCTCTTCCAGCCAGTGCTGGATCTGCAGAATGACCACGTCCTGATGAAGCTTCTGACCGCCAAAACCGATTCGCCCCGGCGAGTAGGTGCGACGCACTTCATAGAGGATGTCGCGGGCGACGGCCTGGGCGACATTTGCGCCGCAGAAGCGCTCGATCAGATAAATGTACAGATCGCAGGCCGAGGTCGTGCCGCCCGCGCAATACACGTTGTCGGCGTCGGTCAGGTGCTTTTCCTGATTGAGCAGGACCTTGGGATAGCGCTCGGCGAATGCGCTGAAAAAGCGCCAGTAGGTCGTCGCTTCCTTGCCGTCCAGCAAGCCGGCTTCGGCAAGCCAGTAGACGCCGGTGGCTTCGGCGCAGAGTACGGCACCGTTGGCGTGCTGCTCGCGCAACCACGGCAGGATCTGTGGGTAACGCTGGCAGAGGGTTTCAAAATCGTCCCAGAAGGCCGGGATGACGATGATGTCGCTCTGGCAGAGCGCGCCGTCGACCGGCAGGGTGACATCGCTGAAGCTGCTGACCGAAAGCCCGTCCGGGCTGACCAGGCGCGTTTCGAAGGCGGGTACCAGGCCATTGCCCAGTTGCTTGCTGTAGCGCAGGCTCGCCAAGTGGAAGAAATCCTTGGCCTGCATGACAGTGGAGGCAAACATCTTGTCCGTGGTCAGGATGCTTACGCGGCGCAGAAGAGTGGCGTGTTGGATCGGCATAATCGTTATTCTTATATGGGTAAATGGTCAAGCAACGGCTGGATCGTCTTATTTTTTGCCAGAACTGTCCAGCCTCGTTACGTGGGGGCCCTTGGCAGGGCACCCATGATGGCTTTGTGCTAAGAGGGTAAATATCCGCCAATCCACGCCCCGCAGGCAATAAACAGAATGTGAACAAAAAATCCGGTTGAGGTTATTTTTACAGTCTGTATAATCCGCCAGCTCTTTGCAGTGGAAGTGATGCGCCGTCTGCCGAAGAATCTTGCCGTATAACGGACGCGCTGACCCGAGCCCCCGATAGCGTCTGTTTCCGGCTGCCTTTGACTTGTCAAAGTACGCACTATTCAGTAAGATCCGCCGTCTAATTTTCAGGGCGGCCCCTGAGGCTATAAAGAATGAAAACTTTTACTGCTAAACCGGAAACAGTTAAGCGCGACTGGTTCGTCGTCGACGCTGCTGGTCAGACCCTGGGTCGTCTGGCCACCGAAATCGCGAGCCGTCTGCGTGGCAAGCACAAACCGGAATACACTCCGCACGTTGATACCGGCGACTACATCGTCGTGATCAATGCCGAGCAGATCCGCGTTACTGGTGCCAAGACCACCGACAAGATCTACTACTCACACTCCGGTTTTCCGGGCGGGATCAAGTCGATCAACTTCGAAAAGCTGATCGCCAAAGCTCCTGAGCGCGTGATCGAGACCGCAGTCAAAGGCATGCTGCCTAAGAACCCGCTGGGTCGCGACATGTATCGTAAGCTGAAAGTCTATGCGGGCGCTGTACACCCTCATACTGCTCAGCAGCCCCAAGAACTGAAGTTTTAACGGAATAGTTCATTATGTCGGCGACTCAAAATTACGGCACTGGCCGTCGCAAGACCGCAACCGCTCGCGTTTTCCTGCGTCCGGGTACTGGTAACATCTCGATCAACAACCGCTCCCTGGATAATTTCTTCGGCCGCGAAACTGCCCGCATGGTAGTTCGTCAGCCGCTGGAACTGACCGAGACAGTTGAAAAGTTCGACATCTACGTCACCGTTATCGGTGGCGGTGTGAGTGGTCAGGCTGGCGCAATCCGCCACGGTATCACTCGCGCTCTGATGCAGTACGACGAGACACTGCGTGGCGCTCTGCGTAAAGCAGGCTTCGTGACTCGCGATGCTCGTGAAGTTGAACGTAAGAAAGTCGGTCTGCGTAAAGCGCGTAAGCGTCCGCAGTACTCGAAGCGTTAACACGCTCTTCGTTCAAAGAAAGAACGTCCATCCCCTCGCGGGGCTGGACGTTTTTTTATGGGCGTGATTTTTACGGTCAGGATGTTTTTGCGTTGCTCGTTTTACGTCGATATTGTGAAATTTATCCGCCTGTCGACGAAGATTACGGAATTTACATCGCGTAAATGAGCTATCTTGTGGCCCGCGACGAACACCTGTCCTGTTGCGTTCATTATCGGATGCGCCCTTCAAGCGCGTTCGTTCGTCTGTCCGATAAATTTTAACAAGCGAGGAGGATCGCCATGGGCGTGACCAACCGGTTGGCCTGCTACTCCGACCCCGCCGACCACTATTCTCATCGCGTACGCATTGTGCTCGCCGAGAAGGGTGTCAGCGCCGAAATCATTGAAGTGGTGGCAGGTCGTCATCCGCCGCAGCTGATTGAAGTAAATCCATACGGCAGTGTGCCGACCCTCGTTGATCGTGACCTGGCGTTGTACGAGTCGACCGTGGTGATGGAGTACCTGGATGAGCGCTATCCACATCCGCCTCTGCTGCCCGTCTATCCGGTTGCCCGTGCCAATAGCCGTTTGCTGATCCATCGTATTCAGAGAGACTGGTGCGGCCTTGTCGACCTGATCCTGGATACGCGCAGCAAAGAGCCCGCTCGTGTTCAGGCGCGCAAGGAGCTTCGCGAGAGTCTGGCCGGGGTTTCCCCGTTGTTCGCGGAAAAAGCTTTTTTCATGAGCGACGAGCTAAGTCTTGTTGACTGCTGTCTACTCCCCATACTCTGGCGTTTGCCAATTTTGGGTATTGAATTGCCGCGGCCTGCCAAGCCGTTGCTTGATTATATGGAGCGCCAATTTGCGCGTGAGGCTTTTCAGACGAGTCTGTCTGATGCCGAACGTGAAATGCGCTAAGGCTTAAGGAGCCGTTAATGAACTCCAGTCGCCCTTATCTTGTTCGTGCTCTCTATGAGTGGATCGTCGATAACGATTGCACCCCGCATGTGCTGGTCAATGCGGATTACCCGGCTGTGCAGGTCCCACAAGGATTTGCCAATGACGGGCAGATTGTCCTGAATGTTTCCCCAAGTGCCGTGCGTCATCTGCATATGGATAACGAAGCGGTGAGCTTCGAAGGCCGCTTCGGCGGTGTGCCGCACACGCTTTATGTACCTGTCGCTGCCATCCTGGGTATTTATGCCCGCGAGAACGGTCAGGGCATGGTTTTCGATCTGGAGCCTTCCATGGAAGAGGGTGAAGAAATCGAGATCGAGATCGAAGACGATACGCCTCCGCCAGACAGCGAACCGCCGCGTCCGAGTGGCAGGCCGAGTCTGAAGGTCGTGAAGTAAAAAACGGGCAATAAAAAAGGCGATCTTCGGATCGCCTTTTTCATGCCTGCCGGTTACCCGTCAGTCGATGTACTCGAAGAGTTTGACGATCTTCTGTACGCCGGAGACGCCCTGTACCAGGTTGGTGGCGCGATTGGCTTCGTCCTGGGTTACCAGGCCCAGCAGGAACACGATGCCGTTCTCGGTCACCACCTTGATGCGTGAGCCGGGGATGGATGCGTCAGCGATCATCTGGCTTTTGACCTTGGTGGTCAGCCAGGCGTCGTTGTTGCGCGCCAGCAGCGAGGAGGGTGCCATCACCTGCAGTTCGTTGTTGACCTTCTTGACGCGCTGAACGGCGCTGGCGGCCTGTTCGGCCATGGCCTTGAGGTCGGCACGCGGTGTCTGGCCAGCCAGCAGCACGATGCCGTTGAAGCTGGTCACGACGATGTGCGAGCCCTCTGCGAGGTCAGGGCTGGCCTTGGAGATGTTGACGGCTGCCTTGGTCTCGATCAGCGAGTCATCGATCTTGCTGCCGAAGGTGCGCGTGCCGCGATCGTCTTCGATCGGTTTTTCGCGAGTGGCCGTGATCACCGAACTGCATCCGGTGATGCTGAGGCACAGTGTCAGAACCAGTAGGCTGAGACGATTAGGGGTCATTCTTCACTCCCGAACAGTTGGCTGTCGATCAGATCGCAAAGGCAATGGATCGCCAGCAGATGGACTTCTTGTATGCGTGCCGTGACATTGGCGGGTACGCGGATCTCCACATCCTCAGGCAATAGCAGTGAGGCCATGCCGCCACCGTCGCGTCCCGTCAATGCTACGACAATCATTTCGCGATCATGTGCGGCCTGGATGGCCTGAATAATATTCGCCGAGTTGCCGCTGGTAGAAATAGCCAGCAATACATCGCCCGGCTGACCCAGCGCGCGGATCTGTTTGGAGAAGATTTCGTTGTAGCTGTAATCGTTTGCGATCGAGGTGATCGTCGAGCTGTCGGTGGTCAGTGCAATTGCCGGCAGGCTCGGCCGCTCACGTTCGAAGCGGTTGAGCAGTTCCGAGGAAAAGTGCTGTGCGTCGCCAGCTGAGCCGCCGTTGCCGCACGCGAGCATCTTGCCCTCGTTGAGCAGGGCATTGACCATGACCTGACTGGCTTGCTCGATAAAGGGTGCAAGGACTTCCATCGCCTGTTGCTTGGTTTCGATGCTGGCCTGGAACAGCCGGCGAATTCGGGATTGCATGTCCATCAATGTGACCTTAATTAGAGCGTACGGCGGCGGGACGGATGCGCCGGGTTCTCCCGGGAGCTATCCGGCACACAAGGTGTGCAGCCGGCAAAACAAATAGCGAAATCGGTGAGGGCTGCAGCGTATTGCAGGTCATGACTCAAGTCGGGCTGCTGCTTCACTGTGCCAGGTCAGCTGTCAAAAGCGCTCTTGATCCAGTTCAACGGTGCAGCCTTGCCGGGCTCGCCTTCAATGGCGATCACGTCGAAACGGCAGGGGTGATTGGACCAGGCCGTTGCATGCTGTAGAAAAAGCTGTGCGGCGGTGACGAGTTTCCCCTGCTTGCGAAAATCGACGCTTTCCATGGCACCACCCCATCCTGAATGGCGACGGTAGCGAACTTCGACGAATACTACTGTATCGCCGTCAAGCATGACTAGATCAAGCTCGCCGCGTTTGCATAACCAGTTTTGTTCAATCAGGCGCAGCCCCTGTTGTTGCAAAAACTGCAGGGCGAAGGCTTCGGCCTCGCGCCCTGCTTGCTGGCGGGTGCTGCGTTGCATCAAGGAGCGGTGTCCGGCAGGCGCTGGATCTTGCCGTCGACGAATTCGGCCCATGGCAACTGACGTTCGACGCGACGGCCAGGGTTCAGGCTGAGGCTGCCGGACAGCCCGTCAATGCGGCTGTCAGGCATCGCCTTGAGCTGGGCAAGGCGCGGTGCCAGGCGGTAGGCGTCGATACCCATCGCATACAGACGACCCAGGCTGCCTGCAGCCTGTGGCCATTGCGCGGTGACCTGCTGGCGCAGCGGGTCTTCGGCGTTCAGCAGCCATGGCGTTTCGCAGAAGCGCACGCCATTGAGGTCCATGTATTGCGCATGATCGTTGCTGTTGGTGAACAGGTGCGAAGTGGCGTAGACCGGAACGTCACCTGCGTACTGGAAGACCATGGTGGGTTTGATCTGCTGCGCTTGCTGTGGGGTCGCGGCGAGGAACATGAAGTCGATGTCCTGGCGACGGCTTGGCTGAGCGGCGACTTGAGTGCCGGCCGTGCTTTGCAGGCGCTGCGCGCGGCCTTCGCTGTTGCGCAGCTGGAACAGATCGGCGACCTGCTGTGCCAGTTCTACAGGCTGATCAACGTGCTCTGCAGCGATCAGCGTGCCGCCCTTGGCCTGCCAGCTTTTGCGGAAGGCATCCAGCACGCGGTCGCCCCATTCGCCTTTCGGAACCATCGCCACGGCGCTGCGCTTGCCGTCTGCCCAGGCGCGACGTGCAACCTCGCGGGCTTCGTCTTCTGCGGCCAGGCCGAACTGATACAACTGCGCCGGGCCTTCATTGCTGGTATCGCTGTAGTTCAGCGCCAGGGTGGTGATAGGCAACTGCTGACGGCTGTTCAGCTGTTTGACGAGGTTCTTTTCCAGCGGACCGACGACCAGTTGCACACCAGCGGCCTGAGCCTGACGGTAGAACTCGTCCATCGAGGTGATTCGCGAGCTGTCGAAGACCTGGATGGCCGGAGGATTCTCGCCTGCTTGCTGAGCCTGGAAGTGCGCGGCCATGAAGCCTTCGCGCAACGCCTTGGCAACTGCGGCCAACTGACCGTCCTGCGGCAGCAGCAGGGCAATTTTGGTAATCGGCTCGCTGGTCAATGCGCGCAGCTGGGCGAGGGCGGTTGGCAGTTGCTGTGCAGCAGGGTGTTTAGGGTTCTGCGCTTTCCAGTTGTCGATGGCAGTCTGTTGCTGCTCAAGCGTGCCTGCGCCCTTGATCGAGCGAGCCAGATTCAGCCAGCCGCCCATGTCGTCGGTGGCTGTGCTCTGCAGTTGCTCGGCAGGCAGGGCGGAGACCAGTGTCCAGATCGCGTCATTGTTGGCGCTGGCGTCTGCGCCTTGTAGCAGCGGGCCGGCGTAAACACGTTCATTGGCGGCTGCGAGTGCCTGACCATCGGCTTCCAGGGCGCGCGCCTTGACCATATGAGTGCGGATCTGCTGCTCGACCGACAGTTCGCCCAAGCGTTGCATGCTTGGATGATTCAGCGCGGTCAGCGCTGCCTTGGGCTGATTGCGGCCCATCGCCAGCTCAGCGGACAGTGTGCTGGCGAAAACCTGCAAGCCGGGCTTGAGTTGATCGATTTGCACCTGTCCGAGGATTTGCGCGGCGCGTCCTGCGTCGTTCTGGCGGCTGGCCAGATCAGCAGCGCTCAAGCGCAGCGTTGCGGCCTGCTCGGGTGTTTTGGCGCTGGCAGCCTGCTCGAGCAATTGCTCGATGCTGGCATCAGGGGTTCGAGGCAGCTCGCCAAGGCTGGACGAGGGCGAGCTGGCACAGGCTGCGAGGAGGGCAGCGAGGCAGAGGGCAGAGAGCAGCCGCAGACAAGCGATCATTGGTATGTTCCTGAAACTCGAGCGAATTAACGGGGGATTGTACCCAAGCGCTGGCCGGGGTGCGATGTCGAAGGTATTTAAAGCCGTGATATCAGTCGCGTTAAGGTCATCTGGCGGCCAAATCGTTCAATTCGAGAGGTGCGCCGCGTTTCTTGCTCGGGTCTGAACATGTTTTCATTCCTTTTTTGTCGGCATCCTGACGCGCGAACCGTTCCGCCGGGCCGCAGCCTGTACAATGCATTTTTTTCAAGCACCTGTTTTAACCTGCGAGGTTTGCGTTTTGACTGTTCCGGTTGTTTCGAATTCCACTCCGGGTTCGCTTTATGTAGTGGCGACTCCTATCGGCAATCTGGACGACATGAGTGTGCGGGCCTTGAAGGTGTTGCGCGACGTCGCGCTGATCGCAGCTGAAGACACGCGTCATTCCGCACGTCTGATGCAGCACTTCGGCATCTCCACGCCATTGGCTGCCTGTCACGAACATAACGAACGTGATGAGGGTAGTCGTTTCATCACGCGTCTGCTGGCCGGTGATGACGTCGCACTGATTTCCGATGCGGGCACGCCACTGATCTCCGATCCCGGTTATCACCTGGTGCGCCAGGCGCGTGCCGCAGGTGTGCAGGTCGTACCGGTGCCGGGTGCTTGCGCCTTGATTGCGGCTTTGTCTGCGGCCGGGCTGCCGTCGGATCGATTCATTTTCGAGGGTTTTCTTCCTGCCAAGTCTGCGGGTCGCAAGGCCAGGCTCGAGCGTGTCAAAGAAGAACCGCGCACGTTGATCTACTATGAGGCGCCGCATCGCATCCTGGAGTGTCTGCAGGATATGGAGCTGGTGTTCGGTGCTGATCGTCAGGCGTTGCTGGCGCGTGAAATAACCAAAACTTTCGAAACCCTCAAGGGTCTGCCTTTGGGTGAGCTACGGGCATTCGTCGAATCCGACAGTAATCAGCAACGTGGCGAGTGCGTAGTGCTGGTGGCTGGCTGGACGCCGCCGGATGACGAGGACGTCATTGGTGAGGAGGCTCGTCGGGTGCTGGATCTGTTGCTTGCAGAGATGCCGCTCAAGCGTGCCGCGGCGCTGGCTGCCGAAATAACCGGCGTGCGCAAGAACCTGTTGTATCAGGTGGCGCTGGAGAAGCAGAAGGAGTAGCGGCCTGCTTTTGAAAGGGGTAAGGGGGACACGCATGCTATTAAAGCTTGTTCTTGATGGCGTGTGCCGCTAACCTTGTCGGCGGAGAGTCGATTGGACAGTCGCTGCCTCTTGTTGTTCCGCAACAAGGGGGGGAGGAAAGTCCGGGCTCCATAGGGCGGAGTGCCAGGTAACGCCTGGGAGGCGTGAGCCTACGGAAAGTGCCACAGAAAATAACCGCCTAAGCACTTCGGTGCCGGTAAGGGTGAAAAGGTGCGGTAAGAGCGCACCGCACGTCTGGTAACAGTTCGTGGCAAGGTAAACCCCACTCGGAGCAAGACCAAATAGGGTTCCTAGGCGTGGCCCGCGCTGGAACCGGGTAGGTTGCTAAAGGCGTCCAGTGATGGCCGTCGTAGAGGAATGACTGTTCTCGACAGAACCCGGCTTACAGATCGACTCTCCACCTTTTTTCTTCCCCTTCGTTTCAAGCAGCAAAACCCCTCCGTAATACCAAAAAAATCTTACAGCTCATAAATCACATTAACTTTGAATCGCAACGATTTGAGCTGTGTGGGATTTATCCGTCGGATCCTTCTCAGAATTACCCTTTTATCCCCAATACCTCTCCTAAATCTCCGAAATGTAAGGGTTTTCCTTAAGACCGTGCCTTGACGGTGTGGTGGCCGCGTTCCTATAGTGTGCGCAAGTGGCAGAAAGTGGCACGAAGTGGGTTTTTTTAGCGCAAAAAGCTAATATTCGGAGAATGCGCCTGTGTTCCGTGGTGCCAATGCGATCAATCTCGATGCCAAGGGCCGTCTCGCTATGCCGAGCCGGTACCGTGACGAGTTGGATTCGCGTAGCGCCGGCCAACTTATCGTGACCATTGATGCTGTTGATCCATGCCTTTGCCTTTATCCGCTTTCCGAATGGGAGCTGATAGAAGCAAAACTTCGTGATCTGGCGACGTTTCGTGAAGAGAACCGCCGTCTGCAAAGGCTTCTGATTGGTAATGCTGTCGATCTGGAACTCGACGGGAGTGGGCGTTTTCTGGTACCGCCGCGCCTGCGCGAGTACGCGAAGCTGGATAAGCGCGTAATGCTGGTGGGCCAGCTGAACAAGTTTCAACTGTGGGACGAGGACGCCTGGAATGCTCTTGCTGATGCTGACCTGGCTGCCATTCAAAAACCTGGCGCGATGCCCGACGAATTACGTGATTTGATCCTGTGACTATGAATAGCGGCTTTACCCACATCACCGTGCTGCTCGAAGAAGCCGTGGAGGCTCTCGCGGTGCGCGCCGATGGCTGCTATCTGGACGGCACGTTCGGACGTGGCGGGCATAGTCGTCTGATACTCAGCCAGCTGGGCCCAGATGGTCGGCTTCTAGGATTCGACAAGGACCCTCAAGCGATTGCCACCGGGCAAGCGCTAGCGGCCGAAGACGGCCGCTTTGTCATTGTGCAGCGCAGCTTTGCCGAATTGGGATCCGAGGCTCAGGAACGCGGTTTGGCGGGTAAGGTCAGTGGCATTCTGCTGGATCTGGGTGTGTCGTCCCCGCAGCTGGATGATCCCGAGCGCGGTTTCAGCTTCATGAACGACGGTCCTCTGGACATGCGCATGGACCCTACCCGTGGCGTAAGTGCTGCCGAGTTCATCGCGACTGCCCCGGCTGAAGAAATTGCCCGCGTCTTCAAGGAATACGGCGAAGAGCGATTTGCCAAGCGCATGGCCAACGCGGTCGTCGCGCGTCGCGAAGTCCAGCCTTTCGAGCGCACAGCTGATCTGGCAGAAGTGCTCAAGGTCGCCAACCCTGCCTGGGAAAAGGGCAAGAATCCTGCAACGCGTGCCTTTCAGGGCCTGCGTATTCACGTAAACAACGAATTGGGCGATCTGGAAGCCGGCCTCGAAGCGGCACTGGATGCGCTGGAAGTGGGTGGCCGCCTGGTCGTCATCAGCTTTCACTCGCTGGAAGACCGCATCGTCAAGCTGTTCATGCGCAAGCTCGCCAAGGGCGAAGCCGACAACATGCCGCGCAATCTGCCGATTCAGTACAAACCGTTCGAACCGAAAATCAAAATTCACGGCAAGGCCCAGTTCGCCTCAGATGTCGAAACCAAAGCAAACCCGCGCTCGCGCAGTGCTGTCATGCGTGTAGCGGAGAAGCTCAGGTGAGCCGTCTGTTTCTGAAGCCTCTGCCCGGCGGCAGTTTCATTATGCTGCTGCTGTTCATTGCCGTCCTGATTTCGGCGATTGGCGTTTCCTATAGTGCACATTGGAATCGTCAACTGCTCAACTCGCTGTATTCGGAAATGAGCGTGCGCGACAAGGCGCAGGCAGAGTGGGGGCGGCTGATTCTTGAGCAGAGCACCTGGACTGCACATAGCCGTATCGAGACTCTGGCCACCGAACAGCTGAAGATGCGCATCCCGAGCGCTGCCGAAGTACGCATGGTGGCGCCATGATGAAGCTCGATGGCGCTCTTTATCCGTGGCGTTTTCGCGTAGTCGTAGGGCTGCTGGTGTCCCTCGTGCTCGCCATTTGCTGGCGCATCGTCGACCTGCAGGTCATCGACCATACCTTTCTCAAGGAACAGGGCGATGCACGTAGCCTTCGGCATATTCCTATTCCGGCGCACCGTGGCCTGATCACCGACCGTAACGGCGAGCCGCTGGCCGTCAGTACGCCGGTGACCACGCTGTGGGCCAACCCGCGTGAAATGCAGCAGGACAAGTCCAAGTGGCCGATGCTGGCCGCCGCCCTGGGTCAGGATCTAAAGGCACTGACCGAGCGCCTGGACTCGCAGGCGAACAAGGAATTCATCTACCTGGTGCGTGGCCTGACGCCAGAGCAGGGTCAGTCGGTCATCGACCTGAAAGTGCCCGGTGTCTACGGCATCGAAGAGTTCCGCCGCTTTTATCCTGCCGGCGATGTTACTGCACACATGGTCGGCTTTACCGACCTTGACGACCATGGCCGGGAAGGCGTCGAGCTGGCGTATGACGACTGGCTCGCCGGAGTGCCCGGCAAGCGTCAGGTCATCAAGGACCGGCGCGGCCGACTGATCAAGGATGTTCAGGTGACCAAGAATGCCAAGGCCGGAAAGACCTTGGCTTTATCTATTGACCTGCGCCTGCAGTACCTGGCCACCCGTGAACTGCGCAATGCCATCGTCGAGAACGAGGCCAAGGCCGGCAGCATGGTGATCATGGACGTCAAGACCGGTGAGGTGCTGGCGATGGTCAATCAGCCGACCTACAACCCGAACAACCGCCGCACCATGGTGCCTGCCGCCATGCGCAACCGGGCGATCATCGACGTGTTCGAACCCGGTTCGACCATGAAGCCTATCTCCATGACCGCAGCGCTGGACAGTGGCCGCTGGAAGCCGACCGACAAGGTCGAGGTTTATCCGGGCACCCTGCAGATCGGCAAATACACGATTCGTGACGTGACCAAGACCGAAGGCCCGATCCTCGATCTGACCGGCATTCTGATCAACTCCAGTAACGTCGGCATGAGCAAGGTCGCGTTCGATGTGGGCGGTGAGGCGATCTTCCGTGCCATGCAGCGCGTCGGGTTCGGTCAGTACACCGGCCTCGGCTTCCCTGGCGAGCGCGTCGGCAACCTGCCCAACTACCGCGAATGGCGCAAGGCCGAAACCGCCACGCTGTCCTATGGCTACGGTCTGTCGGTCACTGCCTTGCAGCTGGTGCATGCCTACGGTGCGCTGGCCAACAACGGCCGCATCGTGCCGTTGACCATCCTCAAAACAGATAAAGAGCCGGAATCGACCCAGGCCATTCCGGAGAAAACCGCGAAGACTCTGCAGGGCATGTTGCAGCAGGTTATCGAGGACCCGCGCGGCGTCTATCGCGCCCGTGTGCCGTCCTATCACGTCGGCGGCAAGAGTGGTACGGCGCGCAAGACGTCCATCGGCACCAAGGGCTACGCGGAAAATTCCTATCGCTCGCTGTTCGCCGGTTTCGGCCCGATGAGTAACCCGCGCTATGCCATCGTGGTTGTCATCGACGAACCGAGCAAGGGTGGTTACTACGGTGGTCTGGTTTCGGCCCCGGTATTCAGCAAGGTCATGTCTGGCACGTTGCGTCTGATGAACGTGACGCCGGACAACCTTGCGCCGCCTGAACAAGTCAACGCCGCACCGGCAGCCAAAGGAGGGCGTGGTTGATGGCCTTTAATCTGAGCAAGCTTTTCGCTCACACCGACCGCGATGCGCTGATTCGCGAGTTGACTCTCGACAGCCGCAATGTGCGTCCGGGCGACCTGTTTCTGGCAGTGCCGGGCATCAATGTCGATGGCCGCGCGCACATCGCCGACGCGCTCAAGCGTGGCGCAGCTGCCGTAGCCTATGAAGTCGAAGGGTCGATCGTTTTGCCGATCACTGACGTGCCGCTGATTCCGGTAAAAGGGCTCGCCGCGCAGTTGTCCGCGATCGCTGGTCGCTTCTATGGCGATTCGAGCCGCAGTCTGAATCTGGTGGGTGTTACCGGCACCAACGGCAAGACCAGCGTGACCCAGTTGGTGGCTCAGGCGCTTGATGCCCTCGGTCAACGCTGCGGGATCGTCGGTACACTGGGCACCGGTTTCTACGGTTCGCTGCAAAGCGGCCGCCACACCACGCCTGATCCGATTGCCGTGCAGGCAACGCTGACCGACCTGAGACAGGCCGGCGCGCGCGCAGTGGCGATGGAAGTCTCCTCCCACGGTCTTGATCAGGGGCGCGCTGCGGCGCTGGCCTTTGATGTGGCGGTGCTGACCAATCTGTCCCGTGACCATCTGGATTATCACGGCACCATGGAGGCCTACGCTGCCGCCAAGGCGAAGCTGTTCGCATGGCCTGATCTGAAATGCCGGGTGATCAACCTGGATGACGATTTCGGCCGTGAACTGGCCGCTGTCAAACAAGAGTCGCGCCTGATCACCTACAGCCAGCTGGACAGCACGGCCTACCTGTATTGCCGCGATGCGAAGTTCGATGACGATGGCGTGCGTGCCACGCTGGTCACGCCTCAGGGCGAACACTTCCTGCGCAGCAGCCTGCTGGGCCGTTTCAACCTTAGCAATGTGCTGGCTGCGGTCGGTGCATTGCTGGGCCTGGATTACGCGCTGGACGAAATTCTCAAGGCGCTGCCGAAACTCGAAGGCCCGGTCGGACGCATGCAGCGTCTGGGTGGTGCCGACAAGCCCCTGGTCGTCGTGGATTACGCGCACACCCCGGACGCGCTGGAAAAAGTACTCGAAGCACTGCGCCCGCACGCCAAGGGCCGCTTGTTGTGCCTGTTCGGCTGCGGCGGTGATCGTGACCGTGGCAAGCGTCCGCTGATGGCTGAAGTGGTCGAGCGTCTGGCCGACGGCGTATGGGTCACTGATGACAATCCGCGCTCAGAATCGCCTGTCAGTATTTTTGACGATATACGCCCTGGCTTCGTTGCTGCGGACAAGGTGCGTTTCATCGAAGGTCGCGGTCAGGCCATTGCCGAACTGATTGCCAGCGCCAATGCCGATGACGTCGTGGTGCTTGCCGGCAAGGGCCACGAGGACTACCAGGAAATCAACGGTCAGCGGCAGCCGTTCTCCGACCTGCAAGAAGCCGCCAGCGCGCTTGCTGTATGGGAGCCTGCGAATGCTTAAGCCAATGACCTTCAGCGAACTGGTTGTGCCACTCGACGCCCGTCTGGTCGGCGGCGACTGCAGCTTTGCCGGCGTCAGCACCGACAGCCGTGGCATCGAGCCTGGCCAGCTGTTCGTGGCCCTGACCGGTCCGCGTTTCGACGGTCATGAATACCTCGATCAAGTGGCTGCCAAAGGTGCGGTCGGTGCTCTGGTCGAGCGCGAAGTGCAGGGCGCCGCCTTGCCGCAACTGGTCGTGCTGGATACCCGCAAGGCACTTGCCCAACTGGGTGCCATGAATCGCAATGCGTTCGTCGACCGGCCGGTTGCTGCCGTCACCGGGTCGAGTGGCAAAACCACGGTCAAGGAAATGCTCGCGAGCATCCTGCGCACGCGCGGGCCTGTGCTCGCGACCCGAGGCAACCTGAACAACGAATTGGGCGTTCCACTGACGCTGCTGGAACTGGCCCCCGAATACACCTCGGCGGTGATCGAACTGGGTGCGTCGCGGGTTGGCGAGATTGCCTACACCGTGAGCCTCGCCAAGCCGCACGTCGCCATGATCACCAACGCCGGAACCGCCCATGTTGGCGAGTTTGGCGGCCCGGACCGCATTGTCGAAGCCAAGGGCGAGATTCTGGAAGGTCTCGACGCGGGTGGTACGGCAGTCTTGAACCTGGAAGACAAGGCCTTCCCGATCTGGCGCAAGCGCGCTGGCAATCGCAATGTCCTGACCTTCGCACTGACCGACTCTGCGGCGGATGTGTACGCCAGCGAGCTTAGCCGTGATGCGCGGGGTTGCCCGGCTTTCACCCTCAACAGCCCGCTCGGCACTGCCCGGGTTCAGTTGAACCTGCTCGGCACACACAACGTGTCCAATGCCCTGGCCGCTGCGGCTGCCAGCTGCGCAATGGGTGTGCCGCTGGAAGGGATCGTCACCGGACTGAACAGCGTGCAGCCGGTCAAGGGCCGTGCCGTGGCGCAAATCGCCAGCAATGGCACGCGCGTCATCGATGATACCTACAACGCCAATCCTGCCTCGATCAACGCGGCCGTCGACATCCTCACCGGCTTCACCGGTCGTACCGTACTGGTGCTTGGCGATATCGGCGAGCTGGGCGACTGGGCCGAGCAGGGTCATCGCGAAGTCGGTGCCTATGCCGCTGGCAAGGTGTCGGCGCTGTATGCCGTCGGCCCGCTGATGACTCACGCCGTCAGCGCCTTCGGCGAGCACGCTTACCACTTTGCCAGTCAGGCTGAACTGATTGCGGCGCTGGGCGCCGAGCAGGACCCTGATACCACTTTACTGATCAAGGGCTCGCGTAGCGCTGCGATGGAACACGTCGTGGCTGCCTTGTGCGGTTCTAGCCTGGAGAAACATTAATGCTGCTGCTGTTGGCCGAGTTTTTACAACAGTTCTACAAAGGCTTCGCGGTCTTTCAGTACCTGTCATTGCGCGGGATCCTTGGCGTGCTCACTGCACTGACGCTGTCGCTGTGCCTCGGGCCGTGGATGATCCGTACCCTGCAGATGCGTCAGATCGGTCAGTCCGTGCGTAACGATGGTCCGCAGTCGCACCTCTCCAAGTCGGGTACGCCGACGATGGGCGGCGCGTTGATCCTCTCGTCCATCGGTATCAGTACGTTGCTGTGGGCTGACCTGAGCAACCGTTACGTGTGGGTTGTGTTGCTGGTGACCTTTCTGTTCGGCGCCATCGGCTGGGTCGATGACTACCGCAAGGTGATCGAAAAGAATTCGCGTGGCCTGCCGAGCCGCTGGAAGTATTTCTGGCAGTCGGTGTTCGGCCTCTGTGCCGCGATCTTCCTTTATACGACTGCGCCGTCGGCGACTGAAACCACGCTGATCGTGCCGATGCTCAAGGATGTGCGCATCCCGCTGGGTATCGGTTTCATCGTGCTGACCTATTTCGTGATCGTCGGCTCCAGCAACGCAGTCAACCTGACTGACGGGCTGGACGGTCTGGCGATCATGCCGACGGTGATGGTGGGCGGTGCCCTGGGCATTTTCTGCTACCTGTCGGGCAACGTGAAATTTGCTGAATACCTGCTGATTCCCTACGTACCGGGGGCGGGCGAGCTGATTGTGTTCTCGGGCGCGCTGATTGGTGCCGGGCTGGGGTTCCTCTGGTTCAACACGTACCCGGCGCAAGTATTCATGGGCGACGTCGGTGCTCTGGCACTCGGCGCAGCTCTGGGCACCATGGCGGTGATCGTTCGTCAGGAAATGGTCCTGTTCATCATGGGCGGTGTGTTCGTGATGGAAACCCTTTCAGTGGTCATTCAGGTTGCGTCTTTCAAACTTACCGGTCGCCGCGTATTCCGCATGGCGCCGATCCACCACCACTTTGAACTCAAAGGCTGGCCCGAGCCACGTGTGATCGTCCGTTTCTGGATCATCACCGTGATTCTGGTGCTCATTGGCCTTGCCACGCTGAAACTGAGGTAGAACGAGTGTCCCTGATCGTTTCCGACCGCTTCCGCATTGTCGTGGGTCTAGGCAAAAGCGGCATGTCCCTGGTTCGCTTCCTGGCGAACCAGGGCGTGTCCTTTGCCGTGGCCGACACGCGGGAGAATCCTCCTGAGCTGGCGACCTTGCGTCGCGACTATCCGCAGGTGGAAGTGCGTTGTGGCGAGCTGGACGTGGATTTCCTCTGCCGTGCCGATGAGCTGTATGTCAGCCCCGGTCTGGCCCTTGCAACCCCGGCCCTGCAGCAGGCTCACGCACGTGGCGTCAAACTGTCGGGCGACATCGAACTGTTCGCGCGTTACGCGAAGGCGCCGGTGATTGCCATTACCGGCTCGAATGCGAAAAGCACCGTGACCACACTGGTCGGTGAGATGGCCGCTGCCGCTGGAAAGCGTGTGGCGGTGGGCGGCAATCTCGGCACTCCGGCGCTGGACCTGCTCAGCGACGATGTCGAGCTTTACGTGATGGAGCTTTCCAGCTTTCAGCTCGAAACCACCGACCAGCTCAATGCTGAAGTGGCGACCGTGCTGAATATCAGCGAAGACCACATGGACCGCTACAACGGTCTGCCTGCTTACCACCTGGCCAAGCACCGGATTTTCCGTGGCGCGCGGCAAGTGGTGGTCAATCGTCAGGATGCGCTGTCCCGTCCGCTGATTGGTGAAGGCCTGCCGTGCTGGACATTCGGCCTCAACAAGCCCGACTTCCATGGTTTCGGCCTGCGTGAAGAGAGCGGCGAAAAGTACCTGGCGTTCCAGTTTGAAAACCTAATGCCGGTGCGTGAGCTGAAAGTGCGCGGTGCACACAATCAGGCCAACGCGCTCGCCGCCTTGGCGCTTGGGCATGCAGTCGGCCTGCCGTTCGACGCCATGCTCGCCAGCCTGCGTGAATTCACCGGCCTTGAGCATCGCTGCCAGTGGCTGCGCGAGCACGATGGCGTTCATTACTACAACGATTCCAAAGCCACCAACGTGGGCGCCGCACTGGCGGCCATCGAAGGGCTGGGCTCGGATATTGACGGCAAGCTGGTGCTGATCGCCGGCGGCGATGGCAAAGGCGCTGACTTCAGCGGCTTGCGTGCGCCAGTCGCCAAGCATTGCCGCGCGGCGGTCTTGCTCGGACGTGATGCCGAACTGATTGCCCAGGCATTGGGCGACGCCGTTCCGCTGGTGCGTGTCGACACCGTCCAGGCGGCTGTCGAGCACAGCGCAAAACTGGCTCTGCGTGGCGACGCCGTATTGCTTTCTCCTGCATGCGCCAGTCTGGACATGTTCAAGAATTATGAAGAGCGCGGACGTGTGTTCGCGCAGGCAGTGGAGTGCTTGTCATGATCTTCGGTGTGATCAAGCCTTATCCATCGCCACTGATCAGCGGGCGCGGCATCGACCTGGACTTCCCGATGCTGGTCGGCTGCCTGGCGCTGCTTGGCCTTGGCCTGGTGATGATTACCTCTGCCTCGTCGGAAGTGGCCGCAGTGCAGTCGGGCAACACGCTGTACATGATGACCCGTCACCTGGTTTATCTGCTGATCGGCCTGGGTGCCTGCGGCGTGACCATGATGATCCCGGTCGCCACCTGGCAGCGTCTGGGCTGGATGATGCTGCTCGGCGCGTTCGGTCTGTTGCTGCTGGTGCTGGTGCCGGGGATCGGGCGCGAGGTGAACGGTTCGATGCGCTGGATCGGCTTCGGCGCGTTCAACGTGCAGCCGTCGGAAATCGCCAAGGTGTTTGTGGTGATCTTCCTTGCCGGCTACCTGATTCGTCAGCAGCAGGAAGTTCGCGAAAGCTGGATGGGCTTCTTCAAGCCGTTCATTGTGCTGTTGCCGATGGCCGGTCTGCTGCTCATGGAGCCTGACTTCGGTGCGACCGTGGTAATGATGGGCGCCGCGGCGGCCATGTTGTTCCTCGGTGGTGTCGGCCTGTTCCGCTTCTCGCTGATGGTGGTACTGGCGGTTGCCTCTGTTGTGGTGCTGGTTCAGGCCCAACCTTACCGGATGGCGCGTCTGACCAACTTTACTGACCCGTGGGCTGACCAGTTCGGCTCCGGCTACCAATTGACCCAGGCGCTGATCGCCTTCGGTCGCGGCGAGTGGTTCGGCGTCGGGCTGGGCAACAGCGTGCAGAAGCAGTTCTACCTGCCGGAAGCGCACACCGACTTCGTGTTCTCGGTCCTTGCAGAAGAGCTGGGCGTCGTGGGTTCGCTGATCACCGTCGCGTTGTTCCTGTTCGTCAGTATTCGCGGCATGTACATCGGCATGTGGGCCGAGCGCGCCAAGCAGTTCTTCGGTGCCTACGTGGCCTACGGTCTGTCGTTCCTGTGGATCGGTCAGTTCCTGATCAACATCGGTGTGAACGTCGGTCTGCTGCCCACCAAGGGCCTGACCCTGCCGTTCCTCAGCTACGGCGGCAGCTCGCTGGTGATCTGCTGCGCGAGCCTCGGGCTGCTGCTGCGCATCGAGTGGGAATCGCGCAACAACATGGGCAGTGAAGAAGCCGAGTTCAAGGAAAGCGACTTCGCCGAGGACACGCCCAATGGACGCTAACGTGCTGATCATGGCGGGCGGGACCGGCGGGCATGTATTCCCGGCGCTGGCCTGCGCGCGCGAGTTCCAGGCACGCGGCTACAAGGTCCATTGGCTGGGCACGCCGCGCGGTATCGAAAACGAACTGGTACCGCAGGCCGGTCTGACGCTGCACCTGATCAACGTCACCGGTCTGCGTGGCAAGGGCCGCTTGTCGCTGCTCAAAGCGCCTTTCATGTTGCTCAAGGCCCTGATGCAGGCACGCAAGGTCGTACGTCAGGTGAAACCGGTCTGCGTGGTCGGCTTTGGTGGCTACGTCACCGGCCCCGGCGGCCTGGCGGCGAAGCTGGCAGGCGTACCGTTGATCATTCACGAGCAGAACGCCGTGGCCGGTACCGCCAACCGCAGTCTGGCGTCGTTCGCCAGCCGGGTGTGCGAAGCGTTCCCGAACACCTTTGCGGAGTCGTCCAAGCGTCGCACCACCGGCAACCCGGTGCGTGTCGAGCTGTTTCTGGAAACACCGCGTCAGGCACTGGCCGGACGCAAGGCTCGTCTGCTGGTACTGGGTGGCAGCCTGGGCGCAGAGCCGTTGAACAAATTGTTGCCCGAGGCGCTGTCCCAGCTGCCTCAGGACATCCAGCCCGAAGTCTTTCATCAGTCGGGCAAGAATCATGACGCAGTTACCGCCGAGCGCTATCGCAACGCGGGCGTCGAGGCGCAGGTTGCGCCGTTCATCCAGAACATGGCCCAAGCCTATGGCTGGGCCGATCTGGTGGTCTGCCGCGCAGGTGCATTGACCATCAGCGAACTGGCCGCCGCCGGCCTGCCGTCGTTGCTGATACCGCTGCCCCACGCGATTGATGACCATCAGTCACGTAACGCTGACTATCTGGCTCGCGAAGGCGCAGCCTTCGTCATGCCGCAAGCGACAACTGGCGCCGCCGAGATGGCAGCACGCCTGAAAGAGGTTTTGATGCAACCCGAACAATTGAACAGCATGGCCCGTACTGCACGCAGCCTGGCCAGGCCTGATGCAACCAGCACCGTCGTCAACATCTGTGTGGAGGTGGCCCATGGTTGAGAATCAACGTGCCATGCCACAACCTGAAATGCGCCGTATCCGTCGTATCCACTTCGTCGGTATCGGCGGTGTCGGCATGTGCGGGATTGCCGAGGTGCTGCTGAACCTGGGCTACGAAGTCTCGGGCTCCGACCTGAAGGGTTCGGCCGTGACCGAACGCCTGGAATCGTTTGGCGCACAGATTTTCATTGGCCATCGTGCCGAGAACACCATCGGTGCCGACGTGCTGGTAGTGTCCAGTGCCGTCAACACCTCCAACCCGGAAGTGGCCACTGCGCTGGAGCGCCGCATCCCGGTTGTACCGCGTGCCGAGATGCTCGCCGAGCTGATGCGTTATCGCCACGGCATTGCCGTTGCCGGTACGCATGGCAAGACCACCACCACCAGCCTGATCGCTTCGGTATTCGCTGCCGGCGGCCTGGACCCGACCTTCGTGATTGGCGGCCGTCTGAATGCAGCGGGCACCAATGCTCAGTTGGGCACCAGCCGCTACCTGATCGCCGAAGCCGATGAAAGCGACGCCAGCTTCCTGCACCTGCAACCTCTGGTCGCAGTGGTCACCAATATCGACGCCGATCACATGGCGACCTACGAAGGCGACTTCAACAAACTGAAGAAGACCTTTGTCGAGTTCCTGCACAACCTGCCTTTCTACGGGCTGGCGGTAATGTGCATCGACGATCCGGTGGTGCGTGAAATTCTGCCGCTGGTCAAGCGCCCGACGCTGACCTATGGCTTCAGCGAGTCCGCCGATATACGTGCAATCAATGTGCGTCAGGACGGCATGCTGACCTTCTTCACCGTACTGCGCCGCGACCGCGAGCCGCTGGATGTGTCGGTGAACATGCCCGGCAATCACAACGTACTCAACTCGCTGGCGACCATCGCCATTGCTACCGATGAGGGCGTCAGCGACGAGGCCATCGTTCAGGGGCTTTCCGGCTTCCAGGGCGTTGGTCGGCGCTTCCAGGTCTACGGCGAGCTGCCGGTCGATGGCGGCAACGTGATGCTGGTCGATGACTACGGTCACCACCCGCGTGAAGTGGCAGCTGTGATCAGTGCGGTGCGTGGTGGCTGGCCTGATCGTCGTCTGGTCATGGTTTACCAGCCGCACCGGTTTAGCCGCACACGCGATCTGTACGATGACTTCGTGCAGGTTCTGGCGGACGCCAACGTACTGTTGCTGATGGAAGTCTACCCGGCCGGTGAAGAGCCGGTTCCCGGTGCGGACAGTCGTAACCTGTGCCACAGCATTCGTCAGCGCGGCCAACTGGACCCGATCTACATCGAGCGCGGTGTCGAGCTGGCGCCGCTGGTCAAACCGTTGCTGCGCGCGGGCGACATTCTGCTGTGTCAGGGCGCTGGCGACATTGCCGGTCTGGCACCGCAACTGCTCAAGAGCCCGCTGTTCGCCGGTGCCAAAGTGGCCTCCACCGAAGGGAAGCTGAAATGACAGCCGTCGCCCAGTCTTCCCTGCGCTCGACACTTGAGCCGAAAAGCTTCGGCCGTGTCGCCGTGCTCTTCGGTGGCAAGAGTGCCGAGCGGGCAGTCTCGCTGAACTCGGGTAACGCCGTGCTCAGCGCGTTGCTCGAGGCAGGCGTGGATGCGTTCGGCATTGATGTGGGCGATGATTTCCTGCAGCGACTGGTCAGCGAGAAAATCGACCGTGCCTTTATCGTTCTGCACGGACGTGGTGGTGAAGACGGCACCATGCAAGGCCTGCTGGAATGCCTGGAAATCCCTTATACCGGCAGTGGCGTACTGGCTTCTGCACTGGCGATGGACAAGTTGCGCACCAAGCAGGTCTGGCAGAGTCTCGGCCTCGCCACACCGCTGCATGCCGTTCTTGAAAACGAGAGTGATTGTATTTGCGCCGCGACGGAACTGGGCTTGCCTTTGATCGTCAAACCGGCCCATGAAGGTTCAAGTATCGGTATGGCAAAGGTGAACAGCGTCGATGAATTGATCGCCGCATGGAAAGCCGCCAGTACCTACGATTCGCAAGTATTAGTCGAACAATGGATTCAGGGACCTGAGTTCACTGTCGCGTCTCTGCGTGGCCAGGTGTTGCCTCCCATCGGCCTGGGCACTCCTCACAGTTTTTATGATTACGATGCCAAGTACCTGGCGTCCGATACTCAGTATCGGATTCCGTGCGGACTTGGCGATGCGCAGGAACAGGAACTCAAACAACTTGCAGCACGTGCTTGCGATGCCATCGGCATTGCAGGCTGGGCGCGCACGGATGTCATGCAGGACGCACAAGGCAAGTTCTGGTTACTGGAAGTCAATACTGTACCGGGCATGACCGATCACAGTCTGGTGCCTATGGCGGCCCGTGCGGCAGGTCTGGATTTTCAACAACTGGTGTTGGCGATCCTGGCCGACAGCGTTCAGGCGAGGGGTTAAGGCATGTACGGCCCGTCGACACGTCCTCAGCCACCTGCACCCGGCCGCAACAAGCCGGTGCCGCGCGGCGCCAGCCGTATGGTGGCCAAGGAGCCCTTGTCGGCGCGCCTGCCCAAGGCCAACTTCAGTTTTCTGAAGCGTCTGCTCTGGCCTGTGCTGTTGGTGGTTCTGGGCTTCGGTACTTATGAGGCAGCACAGCGTCTGCTGCCGTACGCCGACCGCCCGATTACCCGCATCAACGTGCAGGGCGATTTGAGTTACATCAGCCAGCAGGCTGTGCAGCAGCGGATTGCGCCTTATGTGGCGTCGAGCTTTTTCAAGATCGATCTGGCTGCCATGCGCACCGAGCTTGAGCAGATGCCATGGATCGCGCACGCCGAGGTCCGTCGTGTATGGCCGGATCAGGTAGTGATTCGTCTTGAAGAGCAGTTGCCGGTTGCCCGTTGGGGCGATGAAGCGCTGTTGAATAACCAAGGGCAGGCTTTCACACCGCGTGAACTGTCCAATTACGAACATCTTCCCCAGTTGTTCGGCCCGCAGCGGGCCCAGCAGCAGGTGATGCAGCAGTATCAGGTGTTGAGTCAGATGTTGCGCCCGTTGGGCTTCTCCATCGTGCGCCTGGAGCTGCGCGAGCGTGGCAGCTGGTTCCTGACCACAGGTGCCGGTAGTGCTGGCCCGGGTATCGAGTTGTTGCTTGGACGCGACCACCTTGTCGAAAAAATGCGCCGCTTCATCGCGATTTACGACAAAACGCTGAAAGACCAAATAACGAATATCGCGCGCGTCGACTTGCGTTACTCCAACGGCCTTGCGGTCGGTTGGCGCGAACAGGCAGCGCCGGCGACGGAAAAACCCGCCGTCGCGAAGAATTGATAAGAGGCAGGACCATGGCAAATGTGCAAAGCGGCAAAATGATCGTCGGGCTGGATATCGGTACCTCCAAGGTGGTGGCACTGGTAGGCGAAGTCGCGGCCGATGGCTCGCTGGAAATCGTGGGTATCGGTACCCATCCCTCCCGCGGCCTGAAGAAGGGCGTGGTGGTGAATATCGAATCGACCGTGCAGTCGATCCAGCGCGCAATCGAAGAAGCGCAATTGATGGCCGGCTGCCGTATTCACTCGGCATTCGTGGGCGTTGCAGGCAGCCACATTCGCAGCCTGAACTCGCACGGCATCGTGGCGATTCGTGATCGCGAAGTCAGCGCTGCGGACCTGGAGCGTGTGCTCGATGCTGCTCAGGCGGTGGCCATTCCTGCCGACCAGCGTGTGTTGCACACCCTGCCTCAGGATTACGTGATCGATAACCAGGAAGGCGTGCGTGAGCCTCTGGGCATGTCCGGCGTACGTCTGGAAGCCAAGGTTCATGTGGTGACCTGTGCGGTGAACGCGGCGCAGAACATCGAAAAGTGCGTACGTCGCTGCGGTCTGGAAGTCGACGACATCATTCTCGAGCAACTGGCTTCGGCGTATTCCGTGCTGACCGATGACGAGAAAGAACTGGGTGTATGCCTGGTGGACATCGGTGGCGGCACCACCGACATCGCGATCTTCACCGAAGGCGCCATTCGCCACACGGCGGTCATCCCGATTGCGGGCGACCAGGTGACCAACGACATCGCCATGGCGTTGCGCACTCCGACCCAGTACGCCGAAGAAATCAAGATTCGTTATGCCTGTGCGCTGGCCAAGCTGGCCGGTGCAGGCGAAACCATCAAAGTGCCGAGCGTGGGCGACCGTCCACCTCGCGAGCTGTCGCGTCAGGCCCTGGCCGAAGTGGTAGAGCCTCGTTACGACGAGCTGTTCACCCTGATCCAGGCCGAACTGCGCCGCAGCGGCTACGAAGATCTGATCCCGGCCGGCATCGTGCTGACCGGGGGCACAGCGAAAATGGAAGGTGCGGTCGAACTGGCCGAGGAAATCTTCCACATGCCGGTCCGCCTGGGCGTACCGCACAGCGTCAAAGGGCTCGCTGATGTCGTGCGCAACCCGATCTACTCAACCGGCGTAGGCCTGTTGATGTACGGGCTGCAAAAACAATCGGATGGCATTTCGCTGTCCGGGATTGTCGGCAACAGCAGTTACAGCGACGAAACCAAGGCACCGGTGCTTGAGCGTATCAAGCGTTGGGTGCAGGGAAATTTCTAAGTTTCAACGTTTAACGGTTTCACAGATTCAGATTCAGGGCTTCACCAGCAGTATCGGCAGGCAGTAGGCAAAACTAACTAGAAAGCGGAAGGAGAGAGAAAATGTTCGAACTCGTAGACAACGTCCCGCAAAGCCCGGTTATCAAGGTTATCGGCGTAGGCGGTGGTGGCGGCAACGCTGTCAATCACATGGTCAAGAGCAACATCGAAGGCGTGGAATTCATCTGCGCCAACACCGATGCTCAAGCGCTGAAAAACATTGGCGCGCGGACCATTCTGCAACTGGGCACCGGCGTGACCAAGGGTCTTGGCGCTGGCGCGAACCCTGAAGTCGGTCGTCAGGCCGCACTGGAAGATCGTGAGCGCATTGCAGAAGTTCTGCAGGGCACCAACATGGTTTTCATCACCACTGGCATGGGCGGCGGTACCGGTACCGGTGCAGCACCGATCATTGCTGAAGTGGCCAAGGAAATGGGCATTCTGACGGTCGCAGTCGTGACCCGTCCGTTCCCGTTCGAAGGTCGCAAGCGTATGCAGATCGCCGATGAAGGCATCCGCATGCTGTCCGAAAGCGTCGACTCGTTGATCACCATCCCCAACGAGAAGCTGCTGACCATCCTCGGTAAAGACGCCAGCTTGCTGTCGGCTTTCGCCAAGGCTGACGATGTACTGGCCGGTGCCGTTCGCGGTATCTCCGACATCATCAAGCGTCCGGGCATGATCAACGTCGACTTCGCCGACGTGCGTACCGTGATGAGCGAAATGGGCATGGCGATGATGGGCACTGGCTGCGCCAGCGGTCCTAACCGTGCACGTGAAGCGACCGAAGCGGCCATCCGCAACCCGTTGCTCGAAGACGTCAACCTGCAGGGCGCTCGCGGCATCCTGGTCAACATCACTGCCGGTCCTGACCTGTCTCTGGGTGAGTACTCGGACGTGGGTAGCATCATCGAAGCGTTCGCTTCCGAGCACGCGATGGTCAAGGTCGGTACTGTTATCGATCCGGACATGCGTGACGAGTTGCACGTGACTGTGGTAGCCACCGGCCTGGGCGCGAAAATCGAGAAACCTGTCAAGGTCATCGACAACACGCTGCAGACTACCCAGCAGGCTCCTGCACAGCAGGCGTCCCGCCAGGAAGCACCGTCGGTCAACTACCGTGACCTGGATCGTCCTACCGTGATGCGCAACCAGGCACACGCAGGCGCTACAGCCGCGGCGAAGATGAACCCTAACGATGATCTCGATTACCTGGACATCCCGGCTTTCCTGCGTCGTCAGGCCGATTGATGAAATGTATCAGGGGTATTAGGGTGATTGGTGTTCAGCAAAGGCATGGTCTGCTATCATCGCCAGCCTTTGTTGATACCAGTTCGCAACTTGCGCTGAAGCGGCCCATGCCATGATAAAACAACGCACCCTGAAAAATATTATCCGTGCCACAGGTGTAGGCCTGCACTCCGGGGAGAAGGTTTACCTGACCCTCAAGCCCGCACCTGTGAATACCGGCATTGTGTTTTGCCGAGCTGACCTTGATCCCGTCGTGCAGATTCCTGCGCGTGCGGAAAACGTCGGTGACACCACTTTGTCGACCACTCTGGTCAATGGTGATGTCAAAGTCGACACGGTAGAACACTTGCTCTCGGCCATGGCTGGCCTTGGCATCGATAACGCCTACGTCGAGCTCTCTGCCTCCGAAGTTCCTATCATGGACGGCAGCGCAGGCCCTTTCGTATTCCTGATTCAATCGGCAGGCCTGGAAGAACAGGACGAGCCGAAGAAATTCATCCGTATCCTGCGTGAAGTCACAGTGGAGGAGGGCGGTAAACGCGCTACTTTCGTGCCTTTCGAAGGGTTCAAGGTCAGTTTCGAGATCGATTTCGATCACCCCGTCTTCCGTGACCGCACCCAGAGTGCAAGCGTGGACTTTTCCAGCACTTCCTTCGTGAAGGAAGTCAGCCGTGCCCGGACCTTCGGGTTCATGAGTGATATCGAGTACCTGCGCAAGCACAACCTCGCACTCGGCGGCAGCGTGGAAAACGCCATCGTGGTCGACAAGGACGGTGTACTGAACGAAGACGGCCTGCGGTACGAGGACGAATTCGTCAAACACAAAATCCTCGACGCCATCGGTGACCTCTACCTGCTGGGCAACAGCCTGATTGGTGAGTTCCGGGGTTTCAAATCGGGGCATGCACTGAACAACCGTCTGCTGCGCACGTTGATCGAGCAGAAAGACGCTTGGGAAGTGGTGACTTTCGAGGATGCCAGTACGGCACCTATTTCTTACATGCGCCCTGTCGCGGCGGTGTAAGCAAGCTTTACTCTCTTTCCTTTTGTTCTTTAAAGGCTGCCCTCGGGTGGCCTTTTTTTATGGGCTTTTTCAGGGATAGTCAGTGTTCGCGGAGGGCGTGCAGCGATCAGGCAGGGCTACTTCCTGTCCTTCGCATGGCTGGCCAGCCGTTCCAGTGCGGCACGCAAGCGCGGATCGGTGATGCCTTCAGCGGTGGCCTGAATGTTTTCGGCAGCCACTGCCGACAGGTCGATCGTGTGCGTGGCGGCTCCGCGTGGCGCTTCAGGCGGCTGCACCTTGAACACAATGCGGGTCAGGTTGATGAATTCGTCGAAGGCCATCATTTGCCGGTGCAGGCGTTTCTGCTGGTAGCGCAGGCGCGTGGCCCAATGACCATCCGTCACGATCAGCAACAAGGTACCTTCGCGCCACGAGGCCACGCGACAATGCTCGCGGGCCGCAGGCTGCAGCTGGCTTTCGAGCAGGCGCTGCAAGTGGCTGAGTCGCTCGGCGTGGCGAAATATAGCCTTCAGGGGCTTGGCTTCACGCAGCAAAACCGCGGGCGGGCGGGCGTTCAGAGGACGAAAGGCCATGGAGGGATGCCTGGGTAACAAGATGAACATCTTAACAGAAAGCGTTCTGACGGCTGCTTTTCAGGGCATTTCCGTGCTTTCATATGCAAATCAATGAGTAACTTCCCCGGCTAACGGGTTGAAGTGCTTGAAAATGGCCCCATTGTAAACCTGCCCCGTCACAGCGCTGTGCCAGCATCGTGGAATAACGCCACTTTCCTCACCATCGTTTCCGGGTAGAATGCTCGTTCGCATGCGGCCATCTGGGCTGCACGGGCGACTCACGGGGCCGCCCTCCATTCCTATGTGTGGAAGATCCTGTCGATATGTTTGCGCCTTTGTTGAAAAAACTTTTTGGAAGCAAGAACGAGCGTGAAGTAAAACGCATGCTCAAGACGGTACAGATCGTCAATGCCTTCGAAGAGCAAATGGTGGCCCTTTCGGACGAGCAACTGCGCGCCAAGACCGAAGAGTTCAAGGCCCGCATAGCCAAAGGCGAGACCCTCGATCAATTGCTTCCGGAAGCCTTTGCTGTCGCTCGTGAAGCGGGCAAGCGCGTCATGGGCATGCGCCACTTCGACGTTCAGTTGATCGGCGGCATGACCCTGCACGAAGGTCAGATCGCGGAAATGCGCACCGGTGAAGGTAAAACCCTGGTCGGTACGCTGGCTGTCTACCTCAACGCATTGTCCGGCAAGGGCGTTCACGTCGTTACCGTGAACGACTACCTCGCACGCCGCGATGCCAACTGGATGCGTCCGCTGTACGAATTCCTCGGCCTGACCGTAGGCATCGTTACGCCATTCCAGCCGCCAGAAGAGAAGCGCGCCGCCTACGCTGCCGATATCACGTACGGCACCAACAACGAATACGGTTTCGATTACCTGCGCGACAACATGGCGTTCAGCATGGACGACAAGTTCCAGCGTGAACTCAATTTTGCCGTGATCGACGAAGTCGACTCGATTCTGATCGACGAAGCGCGTACGCCGCTGATCATCTCCGGCCAGGCTGAAGACAGTTCCAAGCTGTACACCGAAATCAACCGCCTGATCCCCAAGCTCGAGCAGCATATCGAGGAAGTGGAAGGCGAAGTCACCAAGCCGGGTCATTTCACCGTTGACGAGAAAACCCGTCAGGTCGAGCTGAACGAAGCCGGTCACCAGTTCATCGAGGAAATGCTCACCGAAGTCGGCCTGCTGGCCGAAGGCGAGAGCCTCTACTCGGCGCATAACCTGGGCCTGCTGACTCACGTCTATGCCGGTCTGCGTGCGCACAAGCTGTTCAATCGCAACGTCGAATACATCGTTTCGGACGGTCAGGTGCTGCTGGTCGACGAACACACCGGCCGTACCATGCCGGGCCGTCGTCTGTCCGAAGGTCTGCACCAGGCCATCGAAGCCAAGGAGGGTCTGAACATTCAGGCTGAAAGCCAGACCCTGGCATCGACCACGTTCCAGAACTACTTCCGTCTGTACAACAAGCTGTCCGGCATGACCGGTACGGCCGACACCGAAGCGTTCGAATTCCACCAGATCTACAACCTGGCCGTCATGGTCATCCCGCCGAACAAGCCTTTGGCGCGTAAGGACTTCAACGACCTGGTCTACCTGACGGCGGAAGAGAAGTACGCCGCCATCGTCACCGACATCAAGGCCTGCATCGCGGAAAACCGTCCGGTGCTGGTCGGTACGGCGACCATCGAAACCTCCGAGCACATGTCCAGTCTGCTCAACAAGGAAGGTATCGAGCACAAGGTTCTGAACGCCAAGTTCCACGAAAAGGAAGCGGAAATCATTGCGCAGGCCGGTCGTCCGGGTGCGTTGACCATCGCCACCAACATGGCCGGTCGTGGTACCGACATCCTGCTGGGCGGCAACTGGGAAGTCGAGGTTGCCAACCTGGAAGACCCGACTCCCGAGCAGATCGCACAGATCAAGGCTGACTGGCAGAAGCGCCATCAGCAGGTGATCGAAGCGGGCGGCCTGCACGTCATCGCCTCCGAGCGTCACGAATCGCGCCGTATCGACAACCAGCTGCGCGGTCGTGCCGGCCGTCAGGGCGACACCGGCTCCAGCCGTTTCTACCTGTCGCTCGAAGACAGCCTGATGCGCATCTTTGCCTCTGACCGGGTGAAGAACTTCATGAAGGCGCTGGGCATGCAGTCCGGTGAGGCCATCGAGCATCGCATGGTGACCAACGCCATCGAAAAAGCGCAGCGCAAGGTGGAAGGTCGCAACTTCGACATCCGCAAGCAGTTGCTGGAATTCGATGACGTGGCCAACGAACAGCGTAAAGTGATTTATCACATGCGTAACACGTTGCTGGCCGCCGAGAACATTGGCGAGACCATTGCCGACTTCCGCGAGGAAGTGCTCAACAACCTGATCATCCAGCACATTCCGCCACAGTCCCTGCCGGAGCAGTGGAATGTTGCCGGCCTGGAATCGGCGCTCAATACCGACTTCGCGGTTCAAATGCCGATCCAGCAGTGGCTCGACGAAGACGACAACCTGCACGAAGACAGCCTGCGCGAAAAAATCATGGCGCAGTTGCTGGTGGCGTACAACGAGAAGGAAGACCAGGCCAGCGCCGAAGCTCTGCGCTCCTTCGAGAAGCAGATCCTCCTGCGCGTGCTGGACGACCTGTGGAAAGATCACCTGTCGACCATGGACCACCTGCGTCACGGTATCCACCTGCGCGGCTACGCTCAGAAGAACCCGAAGCAGGAATACAAGCGCGAGTCCTTCACGCTGTTCCAGGAACTGCTGGATTCGATCAAGCGCGACACCATCCGTGTGCTCTCGCATGTTCAGGTTCGCCGCGAAGATCCAGAGGAAGAAGAAGCACGCCTGCGTCAGGACGCCGAAGAGCTGGCCAGTCGCATGCAGTTCGAACACGCGCCTGCACCGGGCATCGAGCAGCCGCTGCTCGATGAAGAGGGTGGCGAAGCGCCTGTTGCCGTTGCATCCGAGCCGGTTCGCAACGACCAGAAACTGGGCCGCAACGAGCTGTGCTGGTGTGGTTCGGGGAAGAAATTCAAGCACTGTCACGGCCAGATCAACTAAGCCTTTGACTGTGTAATACCTGCGCCGCGACCGGCTTGCCCGTCGCGGCGTTTTTTCATTGATCGCCGTACCGATGCGGACGGCGCCACACTCCATGAGGAGCACCCCGATGGCTGTTGGTCTTGGTCCTTTGCCTGCGTTGCACCCGGTTCCCGGTTTTGAACTTGGCATTTCTTCTGCCGGCATCAAACGCCCGGGGCGCAAGGATGTTGTGGTCATGCGCTGTGCCGAAGGCTCCAGCGTGGCCGGCGTATTCACCTTGAATGCGTTCTGCGCAGCGCCGGTTATTTTGGCCAAACAGCGCGTCCAGGGCACTGTGCGTTATTTGCTGACCAACACCGGCAATGCCAATGCGGGCACGGGCGAACCAGGTCTTGTGGCGGCGCGGCGTACCTGCGAAAAGCTGGCGCAACTGACCGGCGTCGATGCTTCGGCGGTGCTGCCCTATTCGACGGGCGTGATCGGTGAGCCGTTGCCGGTGGAAAAGATCGAAGGCGCCCTGCAAGCCGCGCTGGATGATCTGTCTGTGGATAACTGGGCCGCTGCGGCGACCGGGATCATGACCACCGATACCCTGCCCAAAGGCGCCAGCCGTCAGTTCAGCCATGACGGCGTGACCGTCACTGTGACCGGCATCAGCAAGGGTGCAGGCATGATTCGCCCGAACATGGCGACCATGCTCGGTTACATCGCCACCGACGCCAAAGTGGCGCAGAGCGTGCTTCAGGACCTGATTCGTGACGGCGCCAACAAGTCGTTCAACCGCATTACCATCGATGGCGACACTTCGACCAACGATTGCTGCATGTTGATCGCCACCGGTCAGGCTGATCTGCCGGAAATCACCGAGGCCAAAGGCCCGTTGTTCGAGGCGTTGAAGAAAGCGGTGTTCGATGTGTGCATGGAAGTCGCTCAGGCCATTGTGCGTGACGGAGAAGGTGCGACCAAGTTCGTGACCGTTGAAGTCAACGGTGGTGGCAATCATCAGGAATGCCTGGACGTCGGTTATGCCGTGGCCCACTCGCCGCTGATCAAGACGGCGCTGTTCGCCTCCGACCCGAACTGGGGACGTATCCTGGCGGCTGTCGGCCGTGCCGGTGTGCCGGATCTGGACGTGAGCAAGATCGACGTATTCCTCGGTGGCGTGTGCATCGCCAGTCAGGGCTGCCGCGCTACGACCTACACCGAAGAGCAAGGCTCGGCGGTGATGGCCGAAGAAGAAATCACCATCCGTATCGAGCTGGGTCGCGGCGATTGCAGCGAAACGATCTGGACCACCGATCTTTCTCACGAGTACGTGAAGATCAACGCGGAATATCGCACCTGATTCAATGCCCGGCGCGCCGGCATCCTGTCTTCGCGCCGGGCTCAATGGAGCTGAACCATGAGCCTGCATCTGATTATCGGCGACAAACGCTACTCCTCCTGGTCGCTGCGTCCCTGGCTGGTGCTGGAAATGACCGGTGCTCCGTTCACCGATCAGGTCATCCGCCTGAACCAGCCTGACACCCGCGCGAACATTCTCAAGTATTCACCCACCGGCAAGGTCCCTGCGCTGCAGTGCGAGCACGGCACGATCATCGATTCGCTGGCCATTTGCGAATACCTGGTCGAACGTTTTCCGGACGCTGGCCTGTGGCCGAGTGATACCGCTGCGCGTGCCCAGGCACGTTCTGCCTGCGCGCAGATGCACAGCGGCTTTGTCAGCCTGCGTTCGAACATGCCGATGGACCTGCGCCAGGATCAGGCGCTGGAAGTGATTCCGGTCGATACCCAGAACGACATCGACCGTATCGTCGAACTGTGGGCCGAATGCCGCACTGCGGCGGCCGAAAGCGGTCCGTTTCTGTTCGGTAAGCCGAGCATTGCCGACGCGTTCTTTGCCCCGGTAGCCATTCGCTTGCGCAGTTACCGTGTCGAGTTGCCTGAAGAAGCGCTGAAGTACATCGAAACCATTTACCAGTGGCCTGCCTTCAAACGCTGGCAGCAGGCCGGTCTGGAGGAGTCCTGATCGTGAAACGAGTTCATGTGGCCGCCGCTGTCATTCGTGGCGCTGACGGCAGCGTATTGATTGCCCGGCGTGCCGACACTCAGCATCAAGGCGGCCTCTGGGAGTTTCCTGGCGGCAAGGTCGAGGAGGGCGAGACTGTCCAGGCCGCGCTCGCACGTGAATTGCAGGAAGAGCTGGGCATCCTGGTGACGGCGGCACGTCCGCTGATCAAGGTCTGTCACGACTATCCGGACAAGCAGGTGCTGCTGGACGTCTGGGAAGTCTCGGCCTTCACTGGCCAGGCGCATGGTGCAGAAGGGCAGCCGCTGGTCTGGGCCAGCCCGCGTGAGCTGGCCAATTATGAGTTTCCGGCCGCCAATCAGCCGATCGTCGCGGCGGCACGTTTGCCCGGCGAGTACCTGATCACCCCTGAGGGGCTGGACAATATCGAGCTGTTGCGCGGCATGCAGAAAGCCATCGCTGGCGGCATCAAGCTGGTCCAGTTGCGTGCGCCGGGTGGTTACGACCCGAAGTACCGTGACCTGGCCGTGGATGCGGCGGGCCTGTGTGCCGGCAAGGCGCAGCTCATGCTCAAAGGGCCTCTGGAGTGGCTGGGCGACTTTCCGTCCGCCGGCTGGCACCTGACGGCGGAGCAACTGCGCAAGTACGCCAGTCGCGGGCGTCCGTTCCCTGAGAACCGTTGGCTGGCGGCGTCATGCCATAACGCCGAAGAGCTGGCACTGGCAGAGCAGATGGGCGTGGATTTCGTCACCCTGTCGCCCGTTCAGCCAACCCTGACCCACCCCGATGCGCAGCCGCTTGGCTGGCCGCAGGCAACGCAACTGATTGCGGGTTTCAACAGGCCGGTCTTTCTGTTGGGCGGCGTAGGCCCTGCCGAGCGTCAACAGGCCTGGGAAAGCGGCGCACAGGGCGTGGCCGGGATTCGCGCGTTCTGGCCTGACGAGATCGTCTGACGCTCAGAAGAGGACACAGAGCGTCCAGAACGGCATGCCCACGCGGAGTAACTAGCGTTATACACATGTCTGCTCTTGATTCTGGCCGTAGGCCGTGGGAGCGAGCTTGCTCGCGAAGAAGCCAGTAAAACCCCTGAAAATGGGGCGTCTGGACCGACGTCTTCGTGAGCAATGCGGATCGCAGCCTCGCTCACTCCCGCAAGACCTATACCTAACGACAGGACGCTGGCGTGAGGATGTCGTCTGTGCTGCTCCGTTTAATGGATATGCCCATCAAACCGGCTTGGGTGCGGGCTGCCAAAGGATCTCTGCAATGCCCTGTCTTCTGGCGATCAATCGGGCTGCGACGAACAGCAAGTCCGACAGCCTGTTGATGTACGCCAGCCCTGCGCCTTCCAGCGGCTCGACGGCATTCAGATGCTGACAGCGACGTTCGGCACTGCGCGCCAGGCTACGGCAGATGTGCGCTTGGGCGATCAGCGATGAACCGCCTGGCAAAATGAAATTTTCCAGTGGCCCCAACTCCTCATTCCAGACATCAATGGCGGCCTCCAGTCGCTCGACCTCGGCTTCGTTCAGCGCCTTGTAGGTCGGCATGGCCAGTTCGCCGCCCAGATCGAACAGTCGGTGCTGGCAGGGTGCAAGTACCTCGATCACTTCGTTGAGGGCCGGGACGCGCTGAGCTTCATCGATCAGCCCCGCCAGCAACAGTCCCAGCTGGCTGTTGAGCGTATCGACCTCACCGATGGCCTCGACGCGCGGATGATCCTTGGAGACCCGACGGCCATCGCCCAGACCGGTTTCACCGGCATCGCCGGTACGCGTGTAAATCTTCGACAAACGAAAGCCCATTGATGCGATTCCTGATCAGGATTTTGAAATGACCTGCTGCTGAACGCTCACTTGGTTGGCCACCAGCGGTAGACGCAGCGTAAAGCAGGTGCCTGTGCCGAGAGAGGAATGTACCTCCATCTGGCCTTTGTGGTTGTTGGTGACAATGAAGTAGGACACCGACAGGCCCAGCCCGGTGCCCTGGCCGATTTCCTTGGTGGTGAAAAACGGCTCGAACGTACGCTTGCGGATGTTCTCTGACATGCCGATGCCGTTGTCCTCGACCTGAATCTCGGCCCACGGCGGATTGAGGCGCGTGCGCAGGGTAATGCGCCCGGGCTCTTCGCTCTCCGGCCGCTGGTGGATGGCCTGCGCGGCGTTCTTCAGCAGGTTCAGCAGCACCTGCTCCAGCTCGTTGGCAATGCACGGCACCGGGCCCAGTTCGGGGTCGAACTGACGGATGATGTGCTGGCCCTTGAAGTCGAAACCGATGGTCAGATCGAAGTCGTTACTGGCGATCTCCACGGCCTGATCGATCAAGGCCGGCAAATCACAGGGCGATAACTGACGACTGCTCAGGCGGCTGAAATTGAGCATGTGGCTGACGATTTTTGCAGCCCTGGCACCGGCCTGCTGAATGCCGTCGAGCAGTTTCGGCACTTCGCGGCTTTCCAGGTAATGGTTGACCTGCGCCAGATCGACGCCGTCGGCCTCGGCCTGCTCGATGTTCTTCGGCAGCTCCGGAGACAGCCGCCGGCGGATGTTCTGCACATTGTGCAGAATGGCGCCCAGCGGGTTGTTGATTTCATGCGCCATGCCTGCTGCCAGACCGCCGACGGACAACATTTTTTCCGACTGCACCATCATTTCTTCCAGCGATATGCGCTGGGTGATGTCATCGATCCGGATCACCACACCGCGCCCGGCATCACCGGTCAACGGGTAGAACGTCAGCGCGTAGTGGCGGGACTCGTCATTCTTGATCCAGGTCACGCGCTCGATCTTGGTCACGCTATGGCGCTCGACGGTGTGCTTGATCTGCGGCAGAAACGAGCGCATCGGCTCGAAGGCCAGGAAGATCGGCTGGTTCAGCGCTTCGTCCAGGGTCGTCCCGGACAAGGCCGTCGCCTCCTGATTCCACTGGGTGACGTACAGCTGTTCGTCCAGTGCGATCATCGCCGAGGGCATCGAGTCGATGATGCTGTTGAGGTAGTTCTGGAAGCCGGTGAGCTTCTTCTCGATCTTGCTGCGCACCTGGACTTCCAGCTCCAGCTTGCGGTTGGTGTGGCGGGTTTCCTCGGCCAGCCCCTGAGCCTGATCGTAGGCTTCCTGCGAGTCGTCGCGCGCGCGCTTGAGTTGCTGTTCGCGTGCTTCGATACGCGACAGCATGGTGTTGAACGCCTCGGCCAGGCTGCCGATTTCATCCTCGTTACCGGGTTCTGCGCGGAGTGCGTAGTTCTCTTCGCGGGTCACCTGGCGGGACAGTTCTTCCAGTTGGTAAATGGGTTCAGTAATCAGGCGCCGAATCTGCCGCGCTACCACCAGCCACAGCAGCACGCTGAACACCAGAATGCCCAGGCTGGCAGTCAGCGTGCCGGTGTAGAACGCAGGAGGCAGCTCGCTGCTGGCAACCAGCAACAAGTGCCCTGGCGGCTCGTCGCCCTTCGGTACGGTAATGACCTGCGTGCTGCGAAATTCGGTCAGACGCCAGCTGTCCATGTCTTTGAAGTGCTTGGGCAGCTCTAGACTTTCGCCCTGATGCATCTGTTCAAGCCGCTCGCCGTTGTTGTCATACAGGGCTGCGGCACGCAACGGCCCGTAGCTTCTCAGCTCCTTGAGCAGCGCGCGCGCCTCGTTCGGCGAGTACAAGGCCCGCTCGTTGAGGTTGGCGCTGCTGATCAGCCGACCGATGGTCTGCAGGGCCTGTGGAGCCATCGCCTCCTGAGAGATGTAGTAGGCCGCGCTGATGAAGGTCAGGTTGGCGACCAGCAGTACAGTGGTCATCAGGACCAGCAGGGCGGCCAGCAGTTTCTGGCCGACGGGCAGGTTTTCCAGGCGTTGGCGCAAGGGCATTGGGCAAGTCGCAGTGACGGGTGATGCGAGCAGGGTAGCGCGGGCTAGTCGGTACGCAAACCCTTGCTTGCCAGATGAGCGGTCAGACGCGTCTGCAACTGCTGCAGGTGCGGGGCCGGACAGCCATGACGCGCTGCGGCTGCGCATGCGTAACCCAGCAGGTAGCTGACTTCGGTGCGTCGCCCGTGAAGCACATCCTGGTACATGGATGAGTAGTTGGCAGCGGTCGCCTGGATGACCCGCAGCACTTCCGCATGCAATTCCTGCGCAGCCGTCGACTGGCCGCAGCGGCCCAGCAGATCGCTGAGCTCGGCGCACAGCGTGGCGACCTCGCAGGCGTGCTCGAGCAGGCCGCCGTTACGGCAGGCGTGCAGGACCGTCAGCGGGTTGACCGCGCAGTTGATTGCCAGCTTGCGCCACAGGCGGGTCAGGATGTCCGGCGTCCATTCGTGGGGAATGCCACTGTCGTGCAAATCCTGCAGAAGCGCGGGGGCTGTCGGGTTGGATGCGTCACCCAGCCAGTTGAAACCATGGCCAGCAAACCTGACACGCCAGTCCGACTCCAGAAACGCGCCTTCGGTGCTGGACGCGAACAGGCAGCGCGCGTGGGGGATTTGCGCCGCCACAGCGTCCTGGCTGCCCAGGCCGTTCTGCAACAGGATGACGTCGGCCTGCGCCGTCAATCGCGGAGCCAGCTGAGCGACAGCCTGCTCGGCTTCGTAAGCCTTGCAGGCCACCAGCAACCGTTCGATGGGCTGTCGATGGTTGGCGGTCTGCGCTTCGACCGGGTACGCATGGGCGATATCGTTCTCGACCAGCGTCACGCAGCTGCCATTGGCTTGATAGGCGGCCAGCCGATCCGCGTTGCGAAGGATCAACCGAACCGGCAGATTCGCGCGTGCCAGTCGCGTCGCCCAGAGACTGCCCAGGCTGCCCGCGCCGAGAACATGCCATGTCACCGCCATCACAGCGGCACGTTATGGCGCTGAAGCGGTCTGCAGAAGGTGAAAACAAGGATGTGCATGGAAGGCTCACAGTGAACGCCGGAAAAGTCTCGTTATAATGAGCGTTCTTTCACACCGTCAAGTCATGCGTGCCCGAATTGTGCGCACGCCGTTTATCTGGAGAACATACATGCCCTCGTTCGACGTAGTGTCCGAATTGGATAAACACGAAGTCACGAATGCCGTCGACAACGCTATCAAAGAGCTGGACCGTCGCTACGACCTCAAAGGCAAAGGCACGTTCGAGTTCAAGGAACTGACCGTCACGCTGACCGCAGAAGCAGACTTCCAGCTGGAGGCCATGATCGAAATCCTCAAGCTGGCGCTGGTCAAACGCAAGATCGACGCGAAGTGCCTCGAGATCAAGGACGCTTATGCTTCCGGCAAATTGATGAAGCAGGAAGTCATCCTGCGTGAAGGCATCGACAAGGAGCTGGCGAAGAAAATCGTCGCTCACATCAAGGAAGCCAAACTCAAGGTCCAGGCCGCCATTCAGGGCGAGCAGGTGCGGGTGACCGGCAAGAAGCGCGACGACCTGCAAGAAGCCATCGCAGCGTTGCGTGCCTATGATTCGGGCATGCCGTTGCAATTCAACAACTTCCGCGACTGATCGTTGCATTGAAAGCCGGGGAACCCTGCGTTCCCCCGCCAGTCCGAATCGCCCTGAGCATTGAAATGACGGCAGGCCGCCGTAGTTTTGATCGCAGTTCGTGACGAGTAAGGAGATAACGATGGATTTAAACGCAGAAGTCGGTCATCTGTGGCAAGCGTCGCAGGCCTGGATTCCGATGATCATGGAGTACGGCAGCCGCTTGCTGCTGGCAGTCGTCACACTGTGCGTAGGCTGGTGGCTGATCAACCGGCTGACCGGCAAACTGGGCGCCTTGCTGGCCTTGCGACACGCCGATCTGGCCTTGCAAGGCTTCGTCAGCAACCTGGCCAACGTCATTCTGAAAATCCTGCTGGTGGTCAGCGTCGCGTCGATGATCGGCGTGGAAACCACCTCGTTCGTGGCGGCGATCGGTGCTGCCGGTCTGGCGATCGGTCTGGCCCTGCAAGGCAGCCTGGCGAACTTCGCCGGTGGCGTACTGATTCTGTTGTTCCGCCCGTTCCGTATCGGTGACTGGATCGAAGCCCAGGGTGTGTCGGGAACCGTCGACAACATCCAGATCTTCCACACCGTGCTGCGCACCGGCGACAACCGTACCGTGATCATTCCCAACGGCAACCTGTCCAACGGCATCATCACCAACACCAACCGACAGCCGACCCGCAAGATCACCTTCGACATCGGCGTCAGCCACGATGCCGATCTCAAGAAGGCCTTGCAGGTCCTGCTGGACATGGCCGACGACCCGCGCGTACTCAAGGACCCGGCCCCGCAGGCTGTCGTGGCAGCGCTGGGGGAGAACGCGATTACCTTGTCCCTGCGTGTCTGGACCAGCAGTGGCGATATGGGCGACGTGACGTCGATGTTCAACATCGAAGCGCGCGACCGCTTGAAGGACGCAGGCATCGAGATCCCACTGCCGCAGCGGATTGTGCGGATGGTTCAGGAATAGTGGTTTGTGCGGTAAGGCAAAGCCCTGGCTCGTGAGAGTCGGGGCTTTTCTTTGGGGGGGGCGGGATCAGGAAAACGCTATTTCCAAGGTGATAATCAAAAGTGTCGTCATTCCAGAGACTAAGGCATGGATGTAAAAACTGATTCGCCATTTTTTCGAAAATCGCCATGGCTTTGCCCAGCATGCGTAGATGAAGAAAATAATGGTCGCTACGACTTCTGTATTCATCAGTAAACCAAGCGTAACGGCAACTGCCAGTATTCCTTCGCCCAAACCGGTGGACAGACGGACTACACAAAATAGCAATGCGATAAGAATAATGGGCAGCCAGACACCTAATCCCATAATCGCAAGCAGAACGTGGTGCCCGGTGCTTTCTTTATTCACAGCGTTCATTTTCGCTCCATGATTGTTTTCCAGCAGTGATGCTCTGGTATCCCTTATCCGTCGACGATGAACATGCCTTTTGGCTCCCCGGCACGAACTGTAGGTTATTTACTGTAAATGTAACCGTCGTCGTCCTCATCTTCCTCGTCGATATCTTTGAGTTTTTCTTGGTGAGGTACGGGGTAAAGACCCAGTACAGCCGCTACTCCCGCAGATATGCCCATGAGGAATGGGGTGGGCTCGGGATAATGCGAAAGTTTCCGATCGGGATCCTCTGTGGGATTAACGCCGCTGCCAGCGGGGAGCTTCATTATCTTCATACCATCAGCGGTGAGAATGCAGCGAGGCGGTACTATTTTGCCTTCAAACATTTCCACTATTTCGGCGTTGGGTAAGGGGGTGAGCGGCTCACTGACCTGGGTGCCTGCGTCACTTTGCGTGAGCGTGAAGTTCTCGCCGTTCTTCTCGATACGAAACTTCGGCTTATTTTTAGGCTTCGCGGCGTAGTCGCCAATCAGTTCGTCACACGGGGATACGGAGTCCTGCGTACAGCCTCCCATTAAAATCAATGCCGCGACTAAATTTATCCCTACAAAGGCCCTACAAAAATGCGTATACATATTTTCTTCCTTGTTTACGATTGAGAGTGTTTAGTGACCGCTAAGGCGAACCAAAGATAAACGGATCTGCGCCGCGGTTCTGGCTGTTCTTCGCTTTACGGGCTTCATCGGGCGGACGGACCATTTGTACGGTCAGGCTACCATCGGTGCCGGCGTAGACTACGGCGCTGACGCCGCCATCCTTGTAACTGGCAATGGTCGCCAGATTGATCTCGACCAGCGCACCGCTGACCCCGGTATTGCCCAGACGACGACCGATGTCGTAGCCCTCTTCAACATTGCCCAGCTCAAGACCGTGGCCGTCCTTGTTCAGGTCGTGCAGGGCGTTGTTCAGGGCGATTTCCGCTTCCGGGTTGTTGGTGCTGTCGTAGAACACCCGCACAGGTTTCTGACCGTCGGGCAAAGTGTTCAGCGCCTGTACCCACGCTGCTTGCAGGGCTTTGGCTTGCAAGGCCGGTTTCAGGCGCTTGCCGTTTTCATCCTGCATGGGCGCCTTTATCGGGCGGTGCAGATAGCCGAGTACCGGCGCAGCATCGAACTCCTTGACCTGATGCTGATTCCAGCGGATCGGCAGCCAAGGGGACGGCTCGAAGTTGCCGGGACCACGGTTGCTGGTGGTTTTCCAGAGGGTGGGGAGTTGGGATTGCCAGTAGGCGGTTGATATGGTGCCTGGGCCTAATAGATCTTTAATTCCTTTGGTCTTCTGCGCATCCTCATAGACTTTTCTGAATTTACGCGGCTGCTCCCAGTAGAAAGCCCAAAGCTTGCCCAGATCGGTATCTTTGTTCTGGTTGTCTTCTGCGTCGTTAATCGCATAAGGACGAACGTAGCGATCCACCCGGTCCGAGCGAGTAATCAGCAGGCCTGTCATGCTTTCGAATACTGTTGGCACTACTTGAGTATTTTTTTGCAAGCCTGGAGTACCGCGTTCGCGATATAAGTTCCGCGTTACGTCTCCGTCTTCGCTTGCGATAAGTGCCTGCGGCACTTTCGGGTTATCTTCAAAAAAACCAAACAGCCGCTCAATCATACCTTGTGCGTAGTTGGTATTTTCGTCTTCTTGCCAGAGAAACTGTGTGACTCCTAGCGTTGCCGCATTGCGGCCTGAGTTGATAATACTTGCAGCGCGGTAGGCTTTCTTGTAAGGGTTTGGAGGCCCAAGCGCAAAAACGGGAATTGGCCAGTAAGCTACTGATGGGCTTGCCGCGTGCTGAAAAGCCACCCGAGTATTGATATCCGCAGTCGTCTCTCGCGAGCTTAACGATGGATCGTAGGCTTTGGCTTGTGAAGGAAATATCGATGAAAAGTTGTTATTTTTTTTAACAATTTCTCGCCAGACAGACGACTGATGCCAGTCATTGACTGCTATGCCTACGCCTCGTATTTCTAGTGAGTATGTTCGTGCCAGCGAAGTCTGTTGCTCTGCATTTTTAGCAATCACTTGGGATTTGTAAGCTGCCAACTCATGCTTTTCATTGGCAATAGCTTTGCCCCACCAATGCCCGCTGTAGCTAAGCAGAACCGCACTTAAAATCCCTGCAATGCCCCAGCGGGTCACCGAATGTATGTCACGCAATTCCATATGGTTTTCCTGTGCTTCCATTGCATAGCCTGATCACAAATAAAACCCCTAAACCACTCGCACATTCATGGCATGGCTGGCCACACCCTGGCAGCCGCACGCCAGTCGATGGCCGTGCAGGACCACTGGGATACCGTTCAGCTTTCTGGAAGGGTGGCCTTCGATAAAGGCGAACTCACCCGCATGAAGCGGGCAGGTGGCTTTGTCGCCCAGCACGGCTGGAGGCTTACCGTTGAGGGTGTGGGTGCCTGCCAGTTGGCAGGACACCACTCGGCCACCACTGCTGGTGGCGTCGCCCAGGCAGACCGGATAACTCACTCTGCAGGTGCCCCGCCGGTTGGCGAGCCGAAGGTGAACGGATCTGCGCCACGGTTCTGGCTGTTCTTCGCTTTACGAGCTTCATCGGGCGGACGGACCATTTGTACGGTCAGGCTGCCATCGGTGCCGGCGTAGACCACGGCACTGACGCCGCCATCCTTGTAACTGGCGATGGTCGCCAGATTGATCTCGACCAGCGCACCACTAACCCCGGTATTGCCCAGACGACGACCGATGTCGTAGCCCTCTTCGACATTGCCGAGCTCAAGACCGTGGCCGTCCTTGTTCAGGTCGTGCAGGGCGTTGTTCAGGACGATTTCGGCTTCCGGGTTATTGGTGCTGTCGTAGAACACCCGCACAGGTTTCTGACCATCTGGCAAGGTATCCAGCGCCTGCACCCAGGCGGCTTGCAGCGCTTTGGCTTGCAAGGCCGGCTTCAGACGTTTGCCGTTTTCATCCTGCATGGGCGCCTTGATCGGGCGGTGCAGATAGCCGAGCACTGGGGCAGCGTCGAACTCCTTGATCTGATGCTGACCCCAACGGATTGGTAGCCAGGGGGAGGGCTCGAAATTGCCGGGGCCGCGATTGCTGATGGTTTTCCAGAGGGTGGGGAGTTGGGATTGCCAGTAGGAGGTGGACATGGTGCCGGGAGATTTGGGAATTACAATTCCTTTGGCGCTTTGTTCGTTTTCATACTGTTCCATAAATGCGTCATCACGATTCCAGTAGAAATCCCAAAGCTTGCCCAAATCGGTATTTTTGTTCTGATTGTCTTCCGTTTCGCCGGTCGCATAGGGACGAATATATCGATCTACTCTTTCGGATCGGCTGACCAGCAGTCCGGTCATGCTCTCGAACACCGTAGGTACTACTTGGGCATTTTGCAGACCTGGAGTACCAGCCACGCGTAAGCCGTTTCGCGTGACATCACCATCTTCACTTACGATTAGCGCTTCAGGCACCTTGGGGTTTTCGTCAAAAAAGCGGAATAAACGCTCAATCATTTTTTGGGCATGAGTAGTATTTTCAGCGTCTTGCCACAAAACGAGCGTGACCCCAAGCGTCGCTGCGTTTCGACCACTCATTATGTTCTCTGCAGCCCCGATGTCTGAGGCCTGTTTGGGAGGCGCGATCGCAAATGTTGGGACAGGCCAATACGCAACAGATTCTCCAGCGGAGTGCTGGAACGCCACGCGTGTGTTTATGCTTCTAGTGATCTCGCGCGAGCTCAGGCCTGAATCGTATTCTTTGGGGGATGATGGGTATATGGATACAAAGTTGTTGTTCTTCGCGACTATTTCTCGCCAGATTGACGATTGATGCCAGTCATGGACGGTGATGCCCGTTCCGCGTATTTCTAGCGAATAATTTCGTTTTTGCGCCTCTTGCTGTTCTGATGCCTGACTCATCACTTTGGATTTGTAGGCGACTAGCTCGGCTTTTTCATGTGCGACGGCTTTGCCCCACCAGTGTCCGCTGTACGCGAAGAGCGTGATGCCTAAAACCGCTGCCACACCCCAGCGTGTTACTGAATGTATGTCACGCAATTCCATATGGTTTTCCTGTGCTTCCATTGCATAGCCTGATCACAAATAAAACCCCTAAACCACTCGCACATTCATGGCATGGCTGGCCACACCCTGGCAGCCGCACGCGAGTCGATGGCCGTGCAGGACCACTGGGATGCCGTTCAGCTTTCGGGTGGGGTGGCCTTCGATAAAGGCGAACTCACCCGCATGAAGCGGGCAGGTGGCTTTGTCGCCCAGCACGGCCGGAGGCTTGCCGTTGAGAGTGTGGGTGCCTGCCAGTTGGCAGGACACCACTCGGCCACCACTGCTGGTCGCGTCGCCCAGGCAGACGGGATAACTCACTCTGCAGGTGCTCCGCCGGTTGGCGAACCGAAGGTGAACGGGTCTGCGCCGCGGTTCTGGCTGTTCTTCGCTTTACGGGCTTCGTCGGGCGGGCGGACCATTTGTACGGTCAGGCTGCCATCTGTGCCGGCATAGACCACGGCGCTGACGCCGCCATCCTTGTAACTGGCGATGGTCGCCAGATTGATCTCGACCAGCGCACCGCTGACCCCGGTATTGCCCAGACGACGACCGATGTCGTAGCCCTCTTCGACATTGCCCAGCTCAAGACCGTGGCCGTCCTTGTTCAGGTCGTGCAGGGCGTTGTTCAGGGCAATTTCGGCTTCCGGGTTGTTGGTGCTGTCATAGAACACCCGCACAGGTTTCTGACCATCTGGCAAGGTATCCAGCGCCTGCACCCAAGCGGCTTGCAGCGCTTTGGCTTGCAAGGCCGGTTTCAGGCGCTTGCCGTTTTCATCCTGCATGGGCGCCTTGATCGGGCGGTGCAGATAGCCGAGAACAGGCGCAGCGTCGAACTCCTTGACCTGATGCTGACCCCAACGGATCGGCAGCCAAGGGGAGGGCTCGAAGTTGCCGGGGCCGCGATTGCTGATGGTTTTCCAGAGGTTGGGGAGTTGGGATTGCCAGTAGGCGGTCGATATCGTACCAGGGGCGAGTGGAGCTTTAACCCCTTTGGCCTTTTCTGCATCCTCATATATTTTTCTAAATTTTCGCGGCTGTTCCCAGTAGAAAGCCCACAGTTTGCCCAGGTCAGTATTTTTGTTTTGATTGTCTTCGGGTTCTTGAGTCGCGTAAGGGCGAATATACCTGTCCACCCGGTCCGAACGAGCGACCAGCAGTCCGGTCATACTTTCGAATATTGTCGGTACTACTTGGGCGTTTTGCAGTGCCGGTGTCCCAGGCTTTCGATAAACGTCACGAGTAATATCCCCATCTCTGCTTGCGATGAGGGCCTGTGGCACCTGTGAATTGTCGTCGAAAAAATTAAATAGTCGTTCGATCATGGCCTGTGCATGGGTAGTGCTTTCATCGTCCTGCCAGAGAAACAGCGCAACTCCCAGTGTTGCTGCATTTCGGCCAGAGTTGATCAAGCCTGCAGCTCTATAGGCTTTATCGAATAGATTCGGAGGCCCCAGTGCGAACACGGGTATTGGCCAATAGGCGATCGCGTCGCCAGCCGAATGCTGGAAAGCTGCACGAATTTTTATATCTCTGCTAATTTTGCGTGAGTCAAGCGAGGCATCATAGTCCTTGGCGTCATTGGAGTAGATGGATGTAAAATTATTGTTTTTCTTCTTTATGAAACTCCAAATTTCTGATTGGCTATCGTGAAAAATGGCAATTCCCGCTCCTCTTATTTCCAGCGAATATGTCCGTTGCTGAGTTGCCATTTGCTCGTTCTTTTGAGCTGTAACCTCTGTTCTATAAGCTGCCAGCTCAGCTTTCTCATGGGCGATGGCTTTCCCCCACCAGTGTCCGCTATAGACCAGCAAAACCAAGCCTAAAATGCCTGCGATGCCCCACCGCATTACTGGGTTTATGTCACGAAGTTGCATATCGTTTTCCTGTGCTTTTAGGTAGGCAAGCAGGACAAATCCAAGCCAAAGGACCTGCAAAACTACGGTTACCCAGAAATATCTTTTCAATTTCGGGCGAAGTAGCATACTTTGTGGACGATCGATCATTGGGCATCCCGAGATTTAGGAGCGCTCTGGATAAGTTGCGGCGGAGTTAGTGAAACTAGATCCGTTGAAGGGAACTCCCCTTCTTCATAGTACAGGTAGCTAGCCCTGACTAAATCCTGAGCTTCCTCACTGAGCCTTTCCCAGCCTGGTGACTCACTAATTGTGGAAAATTGCGCCTCGTCGATCTTCCAATCCGCAATCGCCACCAGCACATCACGCATTGCCGGATCATCCAAGCATTTAGCTTGGCCAATAGCGATGTCCATTGCAGTCACCCAGCGATGATTTTCCGGGCTACGTAGTATGCCTGAGTGATAGGAGTTTTCGCTCCATGCATCACGGTTTTTCTCCATACGATCTCGAGCTTCTTTTGGCGTTTCTTCCCTTTGGTAAATATACCCTGTTAAAACGTTGGCATAGTTTCTGGGTCTTCCTACCCGTACTTGGCGGGTTTTTTTTTCTGGATCATCAGAAAGCGCGTTGAAGCGTTCTAATGCTTGGCGCTTCGTCACTTTTGGACCGTCATATTCAGTGGGCATTTCTATCCATAAGAACGTAGCGGCGTCCTTCCCTAACGCAACGCTTTTGCCAACGTCGTCTGGTCTATCCAAGCCTGAAGTTGTTGGTGTGCCAGTTTCCGCTTCGCCGCCGAACATTTCTGGTTCATGAGGCGGAGTCAGCGCTTCGGCATTAATAAGGCGTTCTTGCCTTTCCGGGATGGGCGCGCGGGCAATCATACCGGCTCCAAATGAGCTACCTGGGTATCGAGCTTCGCCTGAGGCACGCATGAGTTCGGGTTGTGGCGTGTTGCCGATCAGGATCGGCTCACCATAGCGATGGCGCTTGGTCCACATGCGTTGATAGAAGCGTAGTTGCTGGAGCACCATCATTGCCATTCGTCCATCAGGTAGAGCATCAGGCATTCCATAGGTCCCGATGCCTTGGACGTCATCCAGTGAGACAGTGGTGTCATCCGGGCAGAAATACAGATACACCTTTCCTCGGTTATCTCGCTCGGGAAAGACTGTCATGCTGCCCACTTTATTTTTGCGGATACCTTGAGTGGGTGACCATCGCGAACCGCTTCTGCCGCAGTAGGTTTTAGCGTCCCTGAGTTCTGACATGGCTGGTTGTGTGTGTGGCTTATTTGTTATCGCAGTTACGATCCCAACTAGCGTTGAAAATGTGTCTTGGTCTTTGGGAGTGTTACCAGGCAACACACAATAAGGCGTATCAACCATGATAAAAGTATCTGCGCAACGGTCTCCTCCATCTACCAGCAACGCTTGCGCCAGCAAGGTGACTATCGTGCCTTGGCTGTGGCCCATGATTGTTATTGTCTCGTCAGGCGACACGCGACGGATCTCGCGTATCAGCATAGCCAAACGGTGAGCCGCCAATACGCAATAGTGCCGCGCTGGCGAGTGACCAAAATATAAAGCGTTGTCTGGCTTAAACGTTTCCAGAGCGATGCTTTTCAGATTGGGCCTAAAACCTTCACCATAGACATCCGGTATGTTATTGGTCGCGTTGGCAATAAAACCTCCCGCCTTGGCAAAGTGGCGGTCCAGACGGTTGCCGTTGATGTCCTGAAACTGATTACGCATTCTGAACGGATCGCCCGCGTCATCACGCTTTATTTGATCGGGTGCTGCCCGATGTCCCCAATAAAAGGGAATCAACAGGCTATGGGTTTTCGGGTCAGATGCGTCGCGCCGATAAAGATAGGTGTCAGGATCATCGAGCATGGCTTTCTGATCACTGTCCCTTTCCTCGTAGGGCGCTTTTTTTGCTTCGTTGTACCTTACCCCATACCGCCCCGCCACCAGATCTGGCCGATCCAGCCGCTCATTAACCCCCTGACACAACCCCGTCTCCACCGACTCATAAGAAGCCCCCGGGTCATTCACACCGTGCAGAAAGATCACTACGCCTGGCAAATCGCCGGGCACTTCCATTTTGCAGGTGGTGTTGAGGTTGGGGATCAGGCGCGTATTGCCTTGGGCAACGGCGTATTCATCGGCGCCGTTCATTGCGCACCTCCTTTCGGGGTGCCGCTGCGCAGTGCCGATACTTGCGCCTGATGCATCATTTCGCGTTCCACGCGCTCGGTCAGTCCGTCTGCGTTCGTCATTCCTTTCACCAGGCTGCCATCTTCCAGTTTGATTTCATACGAGTGATCCGCTGCTGCCCGCGGGCTTTGTTCGCTGTGGCCGGGGTAGTGGAAGGTGACCTGCTGGGCGGCGGGGTCGCGGCCGAAAGAGGGGATCGCAGCGCTGTCGGTCTTGGGGCCGATCCAGTCGTGCTCGCTGGCGTGCACAGTGACTTTGCCTTGCGAGCCGATCTCGACGCCGCCGCCAATCTTGATATAACTGCCGTCATCGGCGACCAGGCGGATGGTCGGCGCGGTGATGACCACTTCGCCTTCGACGGCCGAGACGTGCAGGTTTTTCTGGGCATTGAGGGCGATGTCGTCTTCCTGCGCTTGAACCAGTACTTTGCCGCGGTTGGCAATGGCGCTGATGCCTGCGTCCTGGGCGAAAGCTGACAGCCCTTTGCCCGCTTGCAGGTGCATGGCCGCGCCGCTGGTCAATTGCAGGTTGTCCTGCGCGGTGGTGTCGTGATTTTCACCAGCGTAGTGAGCCTGCGAGCGTGGTGTGGCGCTGGCGATGCCTGCTGCTGCGGTCATGGCCAGTACCGGGTCGCCCAGGCCGTTATTGTCCGGCGCGGGCCATTGGTCGAGCGACTGGCGCAAGGCTTCTATGCCTTTGACATCCACCGCCTGTCCGCCACGTGCGGCTGCGGTTTCGCCGAGGGATTTGAACAGCTCGCCGCACTCGGCCAGCAGTTTGAGCAGCTCTTCGCGATCCAGCTGTGAGCCTTTTGCGTCGGTACGCGCGTAGGTGGTCAGCAACATGCCTTGCGCGGCGCGCAGGGCGATGGCGGCATCGGTGCGCAGTTCTGCGCCGTTGCCGCGTGGCTGGGCGGTGCCGTCAGTGCGCGGGTCGGTCAGTTTGCCCAGGTTGAGGGCGGTGGCCTGATGGGTCGTGCCCATGCGTGCGCGCAGTGAGCCCGGCGTGTCATCGAACAGCAGTTCGTTGAAGCCGCTGCCTTTGTGTTCCTGGGTGCGGATCCCCGACAGTGTGCGATTACCGGGCAGCCCCGAGGCCTTGCTGAAGCGTGGCGGCAGATTAATGTTGTTGTAGAGCACCGACGTCACCAGAGGCCGGTCGATATCGCCTGCCAGAAACGTCACCAACACTTCCTGGCCAATGCGTGGCATGAACTGATGCCCGAAGCCGCTGCCGGCACTGGGCATCGCCACCCTCAACCACGTGGTGCCTTGCGGCAGGCTGTCGCCGCGCTGCCAATGGAACCTGACCTGTATCCGCGCCAGCTCGTCAGTGAACACTTCCTCACCTTCCGGCCCGACCACGATGGCGCTCAGCGGGCCGTTAATGCTTGGGCGCGGGACGGTGATCGGATGACGGTAGGGAATCTTGTGGCGAATGCACACGAACTCGTTCGTGTAGCCCGCGCCTTCGTCCGACAGGTAATTGTTGCTGCCCTCATGCTTGACCGTTATCAGCAGAAAACTACGATCTTCAGCGGAGCCGCGGTCATGATCAAAATGCTGGGTCAGCTCAAAGGTGTGGCCAGGGTACATGGCGCGGCAGTTACTGTTGCCAGTGAATGTCTTGCCCTGAACCTCAATGGCCTCCAGACGCTGACGTACCAGGCGTTCACCGTCATTGAAGGTGCCATGGCTGTAGTGATCGAGCACGTCATACACTTCATACGAATCGACGTTGCCCTGCTCGTTGAGACTCGGCATGCCAACCGGCAGCGAATTGCGCGGCTGCTTGTAATCGAAAGTCTGAATGGACATGCGCCCCGATTGCAGACGTCGATGGCTGCGCCATTCGGTAATCGAATCCGCTGTCTCGGTAACGGATGCACTGTGATAACGAATGCTCGGCTGTTGCGGCAGGGGCGAGAGGTCGCGCGAGTGATCAAGAATGATCAGCGTGTGCTTTTCCTGATTGTGATCGAAATAGAAGAATAGCCCTTCGTGTTCCAGCAAGCGCAATACAAAGGTCAGATCGCTTTCACGGTACTGGGTGATGTAACTGTGCGTCTTGAGTGGCTGGCTGAGTTGAAACTCGAAATCGGGCAACGCACCATAGGCCGCAAATACCGTTCGGATAACGGCTTCGATGGTCTGTTCCTGAAATATGCGCGAGTCGACGCGCCGCGAGAGCATCCACAGCCAGGGCTCAGTGTGGCGCTGTAACGTGCCAGACCGCCGTCGCTGCCTTCCAGGCTGAAGGTGCTGATATAGCCATTGATGAAGCGCGACTCGCCGGTGGCCAGTTCTATTGCCAGTTGTGCAGGCTGGCCGATCTGCGATTTGAGCTCCAGACCGGCATCGCGGCTGATCATCGACAACTCGAAGCTGAACAGCTCGGACAGGCTTTCAGTACCGGAAAAACGTTCCAGCAGGAGTTCCTGTTCGTCACGGGCAACGGTCGTCAGCTTGATCAGGCGACGGTTTTGTGGCGCAAACAGCGCCGTTAGATCCTTTAACATTGTTGCTCCGTTATATAAAACCAGCCGCTCGTTCCGGGCGAGAGTGCTGATATAGAGAGGTGGGTGAGTCTATAGACTTCTTTCCGGGGGCACACAGTTAAATTGCAAAGGGCCATTACCGGGCGACATTACTCTTGATGCCGCAGTGAGGTAGTGAGGAATGGCTAGCAATGTCGTCGGCCAATTCATAAAAAGCTGTAGTGCGTTTCTTACGGTGTAATGAGAGGCGCCAGGAGGAAAGACTGTAAGGGGAGGGCGCGTGATATGAAAAAAGCCCTGGCGCGTGAGCGTCAGGGCTTTTTTAGTCGGCGATTACTGCAGGCTTATATTGGCCAGCGTAACGATAATGCCGATTGCCGCGACAACGGCGGCGACTGCGTTGATCGAGAACACCGTACGTATGGTTGTGGAGAGTCTCCACGGTTTTACGGCGAACGCATAAACCAGCAGAAAGATGATGGCGAAGATCTCCACCTGCGCGAGCAGAACCACCGCGCCACCGAAGGCCATTGGCCCGGAAGGGGTCGCGGGATCCTGTGACAGGTAGGAGCTCAGCAGGGTGCCGATGATCGGCAGCCAGATCCCCAGGCTGATAAGGATCAGGGGAACGGGGTTGAAAGCGCGTGCTTTGTTTTCAGTGTCCAATGTTGTTCCTTGATGAGGTAGCCAGAGATCAGGGCTTGTCGATAACGGAAGCCTCTTGAGGTGGCTCGGTCTTCGCCGTGCGTATCTCTCGGTTCCATTGCAGGATGATCATCACCAGCGTCGGAATGCCCAGCAGCGCGGTGATCAGGAAGAAGTTGTGGTACCCGTACTTTTCCACCACCACACCGGAATAGCCGCCCAGCAGGCGCGGTAGCAGCAGCATGATGGAGCTGAGCAAGGCGTATTGCGTGGCAGAGAATTTCAGGTTGGTGAGGCTCGACAGGTAGGCGACGAACGCCGATGTCGCCAGCCCGGAGCTGAGGTTGTCCAGCGAGATGGTGAGGATCAGCATCTTCACGTTCGGGCCCATGTCCGCCAGCAACAGGAACAGGATATTGGTCGAAGCCGAGGCCAGTCCGCCGATGAACAGGATCGGCATGATGCCGAAGCGCACAATCAGCAGCCCGCCGATACCGGCCCCCAGCAGGGTCATGATCAGGCCGAAGATTTTGCTGACGCTGGCGATCTGGTCCTTGGTAAAGCCCTGGTCGATGTAGAACACGTTGGCCATGACCCCCATCACCGTGTCGGACATCCGGTAGGTCGCGATCAGGCCCAGCAACAGCAGCGCCTGCCAGCGGTAGCGCATGATGAAGTCGTTGATCGGGGTGAGCACCGGTGCCAGTCCGCGGCGACCCATCGAGGACAGGCAGGCGATGGTCAGAAGCGTGTAGAGAATCGCGCGTAAAAACGCCCGGTCTTCCAGCAACAGGTCCATCCAGCTGGTGCCGTTGAACAGCACGCTGGCGAAGTCGGTATTGTAAAGCTGGGTAAACATTGCCGGTACGGAGACCAGCAGCACAATCAGCACGAACACCGAGGCCAGCTGGTGCGTAAAGCCATAGCGCGCTGCCGACAGCTGGGTGCGCAGCGGCACCGGCGGTTCGCGCATGATCAGTGTGGTGACCAGGGCGGGCAGCATCAGCAGTCCGAACAGCACATAAGTGCCGGTCCACGCCGAATGCTTGTAGGCAAAGCCCGTCGAGCCGAAGCCCTCGGCGAAATACAGCGCACCCGCAGTCGCCAGCAGTGCAGCGACCCGGTAGCCGGACATATAGCTGGCGGCCAGGGCAGCCTGTTGGGTGTCCTGGGCAATTTCCAGGCGATAGGCATCAATGGCGATGTCTTGCGTGGCGGACGAGAAGGCGACCACCACGGCAATCGCGATCAGCCACGAGAGATGCTTTTGCGGGTCGCAGAAGCCCATGCCGATCAGGCCCAGAATCACCAGGCTCTGGGAAAGCACCAGCCAGGAGCGACGACGTCCCAGCTTGCCGAGCAAGGGCAGACGCCATTGGTCGAGCAATGGCGACCAGACCCATTTAAAGGCGTAGGCAAGGCCGATCAGGCTCGCATAGCCGATGGTCTCGCGCGCGACACCGGCTTCGCGCAACCACACGGACAATGTCGAAAAGACCAGCATATAAGGCATGCCCGCAGCGAATCCGAGCAGCAGTAACACTAATGTCGACGGGCTGGCATATGCGGCGAGCGCGGCGCGCCAGGTTTTACGGGGCATGGGCTGGAATCTGCCTCAGGTTACGAAAACAAAGGGCGCACTCTAACCGCTGTGCTATAGGGGACGCCAGCCATGGCGCTGCATATCAACCCGATTATTCACAATGGTCACGCCCTCGGCGCGCAAACGTGCCCGTTGTTCGTCACCGGAAACGCTGCCAGGCGGCAGACTGAGCCGACCACCGGCGCCCAAAACCCTATGCCAGGGCAGCGAAGAACCGCCCGGCAACTGGCTCAACGTACGACCCACCCAGCGTGCCGCTCGGCCCAGGCCGGCCAGTTCGGCGAGCTGCCCGTAAGCGACCACTTTGCCTTCCGGTATCTGCGCCATCGTCAGGTAGAGGGCGGTGCGTCGCGCCTCGTTCGGCGATTGTCCCGCAGGGTAAAGTAATGTTAAGTCCGGGTCTGTCACGCGATAATCCTGTATAAAACGCTATTGATTGTCGTTCAGTGAACTTTTGGTGGTTCGGGCTGTCAGTTACCACCGTGCTTGGTGGTACATGGATCGTCCCGTCACCTCCCCCGCAGGAAAATGCCCGATTCCCGCCTTACAGAGCCTAGTTATCGCTTATGTTGTCCAGAACCCTGTTGTGCCTTGCAATCACTGCTGTTTCCACTCCATTGCTTGCCGATACCGTCTGGTTGAAGAATGGCGACCGCCTGACCGGCACAATCAAGGTGTTCGACGGCGGCAAATTATTGCTGCAGACCGAATACGGTGGTGCCATCGCGCTGGACTGGAAACAGGTCAAGACCCTGAAAAGCGATCAGCCGTTGCTGGTCAAGCAGGATGAGCATGGCGGCGAAGTCTCCAATTCGCTGCAGGCAGCGGATGATGGCAAGGTCGTGCTGGCCAATGGCGATGCACCCAAAACCGTCGAGCTGGCAAGTATCCATCAGATCATCAAGCCCAAGCCGGTTATCACGGATCTTGTCTGGAAAGGCAACATTGATGCGGCGCTGGATTTCCAGCAGGCCGAAAACGATACCAATGATTACAACGTCGCCTTCAAGACCTCGGCTCGCCATGGCGACTGGCGTCATAACGCCAAGGGCGATTACAACCGCGAGACCACCGACGACGTAGTCGGCACTGACAACTGGAGCGCCGAGTACTCGCTGGACCGCTTCCTGACCGAGAAATTTTTCTGGGATGGTCGCGTCAGCTACAAACGCGACAAGGTCGAGGATCTGTCTCGTCAGCGCGTAGTCGGTACCGGTCCAGGTTACCAGCTGTGGGATGACGAACTGGGTGCATTCAAGGTCGGTGCGCTGCTTAACCGTACCGATTTCGAGTTCTCCAACGACGAGAAGGAAAACTTCTATTCCGTTGCCGGCACGTGGGATTACAACCGCTACCTGATTGGCAAGAAGGTCGAATTCTTCACCAATGGCGAGCTGGGCAAGCCGCTGAGCGCCGTCGCCGACTACTCGCTGGATGTCGAAGCGGGGCTGCGCTACAAGGTGACCGACTGGGCGTCGCTTAACCTGAAAGCCGAGAAGAATGTCATCAGTGGTTCGAGCAATGGCGATGTCGACAAGACACGCTACACCGCTGGCTTCGGCGTAAGCTGGTAAGCGAAGGGCAGGCGACGCACACCCTGTGCGTCGCCTGCTGCTTTTACGGGCTGACTAGATTCGCATTGCGCCATCCAGCTCAAGGATGCGTCCGCTGTAATAATCGTTTTCCAGAATATAAGCCACCGAGTGTGCAATCTCGTCCGGTCTGCCCATGCGCTTGAGCGGGATAGCCGAGGTCATCTTCTCCAGTGCTTCGGGGCGCATGCTGCCGGTCATTTCGGTTTCAATGAACCCCGGCGCCACGCCTGCCACTCGAATGCCGTAGCGCGCCAGTTCCCTTGCCCAGGTAACCGTCGCAGCCGCCACACCGGCCTTGGCTGCCGAGTAGTTGGTCTGTCCGATATTGCCCGCACGTGAAATCGACGAGATATTGATGATCGCGCCCTGACTCTTCTGCTCGATCATTTTCGCCGCCACTTCGCGGGTGCAAAGGAATACGCCGGTCAGGTTGACGTCGATCACTGCTTGCCATTGCGCAAGGCTCAGTTTGGTCATCTCGCCATCCTTGACCTTGACCAGCAGGCCGTCACGCAGAATGCCAGCGTTGTTGACCAGGCCATGAATGGCGCCGAAATCCTTGGCGACCTTGCTGACCGTGTCGACGACCTGTTCTTCATTGGCAACATTGCACAGATAGGCGCGAGCCTTGACCCCGAGTGCTTCGCAGGCGGCGACGGCCTGATCGAGTTTCTCCTGATTGAGGTCAAGCAGCGCCAGGTTGGCGCCTTTACCGGCCAGGTATTCGGCCATGGCTCTGCCCAGCCCCTGGCAGCCGCCGGTGATGATTATCAGCTTGTCTTTCAATTCCATATGCGTGCCCAATCACAGTTGATCGTTTCCATGGCATCACTGGCGGGTTGCGAGTGCTTATGCCATAGCCAGAGCACGTTATAGGCTGTTTTTGCGCGTTCGTCTCGGGTGGGCCGCCAGCCCTGAAATACACCGATACACGTTTGTGAAGGCCTGGTTCAGCTCACTTGTGCGCATAATTTAGCGGTAAGCCAGATGCAGGGAGCTTGAATTAACGACCTTCTGACATCACATACGGTCTACTCGGAAGGCATTCTTCCCTTGAGGAACTCATTTGATGCGTGTTTTTTTGCTGCTGTTTCTATTGTTCCCGGTACTTGAGCTGTTTCTGCTGGTTCGTGTCGGGATGTCCATCGGCTTTCTCTGGACCTTTCTGCTGGTCGTCGCGACGTCGATGCTCGGCTTGTTCGTGATGCGCGTGGCCGGTTTCGCGACGGCGCTGCGTGCACGCGAAAGCCTGGCGCGTGGCGAGTTGCCTGCCCAGGAAATGCTCGAAGGCCTGATGGTTGCCGTGGGCGGCGGTCTGCTGCTGTTGCCCGGTTTCATCAGCGACATTCTGGGTGTGATCTGCCTGCTGCCGATCACCCGTCGTCTGCTGATCAACAAGGTCCGCCAGCGCGCCCAGGATCAGGCCATGCGTCAGCGGGCCTTCGCCGATGATTTGCAGACGCATGCCAATCACGGTGCGTCGAGTCATCGCCCGACGGCGATTCACCAGCCTACCCGCGAGCCCGACGTCATCGAAGGCGAGTTCGAGCATCGCGACAAGTAATCTTCCACACCCCCCGGCAGCGCGGCACCTCAGGGTGCCGCGTTCGTTTTGACCAGCCGGTTCGGGTGTAAAAAAATTCAACCCAAGACTTGTAATCACTTTGCTCGCCCTTATGTATGGGTCACCGCAAGGTTTCTGGCCTGAAGGCCAGACCGTATTCTGCGGTTCGCGCGTCGAACCGTAACCGGCAAGTCCGGATTTAAACCGGCCGGTGCACTCACCGGACGATCAAACAAACATAATCAGGAGATCGACAATGAAGCTTCGTCCTCTGCATGACCGCGTCGTCATCCGTCGCAGTGAAGAAGAAACGAAAACTGCCGGCGGTATCGTTCTGCCAGGTTCGGCTGCTGAAAAGCCTAACCGCGGCGAGATCGTTGCTGTGGGTACCGGCCGCGTGCTGGACAACGGCGAAGTACGTGCGCTGGCTGTGAAAGTGGGTGACAAGGTTGTGTTCGGCCCTTATTCCGGCAGCAACACAGTGAAAGTAGACGGCGAAGACCTGCTGGTGATGAGCGAGAACGAGATTCTTGCTGTCGTCGAAGGCTGAGTGCTCCCGCTGACTTCCGTTACTACTAAGTATTCAAGGAATAATGATCATGGCTGCTAAAGAAGTTAAATTCGGCGATTCTGGCCGCAAAAAAATGCTCGCCGGTGTAAACGTCCTGGCTGACGCAGTTAAAGCGACCCTGGGCCCTAAAGGCCGTAACGTTATCATCGAGAAAAGCTTTGGCGCTCCGCTGATCACCAAAGACGGTGTTTCGGTTGCCAAGGAAATCGAGCTTAAAGACCGTTTCGAAAACATGGGCGCGCAGCTGGTCAAAGACGTTGCTTCCCGTGCCAACGATGATGCAGGCGACGGTACCACTACCGCTACCGTTCTGGCTCAGGCCATCGTCAACGAAGGCCTGAAGGCTGTCGCTGCCGGCATGAACCCGATGGACCTCAAGCGCGGCATCGACAAGGCGACCATCGCCATTGTTGCCGAGCTGAAGAAGCTGTCCAAGCCATGCACCGACACCAAGGCAATCGCCCAGGTCGGCACCATCTCGGCCAACTCTGATCACTCCATCGGCGACATCATTGCCGAAGCCATGGAAAAAGTGACCAAAGACGGCGTTATCACCGTTGAAGAAGGTTCGGGCCTGGAAAACGAGCTGTCTGTTGTAGAAGGCATGCAGTTTGACCGTGGTTACCTGTCCCCGTACTTCATCAATAAGCCGGACACCATGGTTGCCGAGCTAGACAGCCCGCTGCTGTTGCTGGTCGACAAGAAGATCTCCAACATTCGCGAAATGCTGCCGGTTCTGGAAGCAGTCGCCAAGGCTGGCCGTCCTCTGCTGATCGTTGCCGAAGATGTTGAAGGCGAAGCGCTGGCGACTCTGGTGGTCAACAACATGCGCGGTATCGTGAAAGTTGCAGCCGTCAAGGCTCCAGGTTTCGGCGATCGTCGCAAGGCCATGCTGCAGGACATCGCTGTTCTGACTGGCGGTACCGTTATCTCCGAAGAGATCGGCCTGAGCCTGGAAACCACTACCCTGGAACACCTGGGTAATGCCAAGCGCGTCATCCTGAACAAAGAAAACACCACCATCATCGATGGTGCTGGCGTGAAAACCGATATCGACTCGCGTATCTCCCAGATCCGCCAGCAAATCGGCGACACCAGCTCGGACTACGACAAGGAAAAACTGCAAGAGCGTCTGGCCAAGCTGTCTGGCGGCGTTGCAGTGATCAAGGTCGGTGCCGGTTCCGAAGTCGAGATGAAAGAGAAGAAAGCCCGCGTTGAAGACGCCCTGCACGCAACCCGCGCAGCCGTTGAAGAAGGCGTGGTACCTGGCGGTGGCGTGGCACTGGTTCGCTCCCTGCAGGCTATCGAAGGTCTGAAAGGCGACAACGCTGATCAGGACGTCGGTATCGCTCTGCTGCGTCGTGCAGTCGAAGCGCCTCTGCGCCAGATCGTTGCCAACTCCGGTGACGAGCCAAGCGTTGTTGTCGACAAGGTCAAGCAGGGTTCGGGTAACTACGGTTACAACGCTGCTTCCGGCGAATACGGCGACATGATCGAAATGGGTATCCTTGACCCGGCCAAAGTGACTCGTTCTGCTCTGCAGGCGGCGTCCTCCATCGCCAGCTTGATGATCACCACCGAAGCGATGATCGCTGACGTGCCTGACGACAAGCCAGCAGGCGGCGGCATGCCGGACATGGGCGGCATGGGTGGTATGGGCGGCATGATGTAAGCCAGCTTTACCCCCAGCGTTACACCCATAAAGAACCCCGCCTTGTGCGGGGTTTTTTTATGGTCTTTGTGTGCCGGATCAATCAATGCGTCGGCTGTACCTTGCTGTTCTCGAGCCCCTTGGGTTCGGGGCGGTAAAGCACGAAGTAATAAACCCCCAGACAGATCAGCCAGCAGAACACTGCGGTCCAGATGTTATGGGAAAAGAAGTGCGCACCTTGCAGCATCCGCCCGACAGAGAACACCGTTCCAAGGCCGAACGCCAGAGCCAGGCCCATTTTCGCCATCCGTGGACGACGGTCGCGAAAAGCGAAGAACAGCGCGAACAGGGTAAAGCCGGTCGCCGCATGACCGCCCGGCCAGCAGCGTCCCGGTTTATCGGTCGCAGGGCGTGGGCTCAACAGTTCGCTGTAGGTTTCCTGACCACCGAATTCTTTCAGGCTCCAGGGGCACTGCACTGACGTCACCACTTTCACCGGGGTAACGAAGGCGGTTGAAAGCGCCATGGACAGCACCAGGCAACCCAGCTCCCTGCGCCATGGGATCAGGCGCTGTACTTTGAAGGACGCCGCAAAGCCGATCATGGCCACCGCGCCGAATACCATGACCAGTTGTTTGGCGCGGTCGTGGAGAACGTCTTCGAGAAAATAACTGTGCCTGCCGATGAACTGTCCGCTGACGGGATCGAAGGCCAGTTTGGCGATGTCCATGTCCAGTGACGTCAGTTCAAGCAGCATGAGGATCAGCGCTACGGCGACAGGGATACCCAGGTAAATCCACGGGTTGATCGAACGGGAGTAGGGTGGGGCGACGGTTTTCGACATATCGAATCCAGATCTTTGAAGGGCATGCCGCGATTATTGTGTGCGACGGTTCGTCTCAAAGTGTGTCATGAGCCTTATCAATCATAGGTGAAAAAAACGTCATGCCATTTCGGCGCTGGCCCTCACGCCCACTTCGTCTTAAGCTGCGCCAGCCCAAACTGCATATGAGAGTGTTTTATGCGAATTCTTCTGGTTGAAGACAACCGCGACATCCTGGCGAACATGGCCGATTACCTGGGCATGAAAGGCTATACCGTCGATTGCGCCCAGGATGGCCTCTCAGGACTGCATCTGGCAGCCACCGAGCACTACGACCTGATCGTTCTCGACATCATGCTGCCCGGCATCGACGGCTACACCTTGTGCAAGCGTCTGCGCGAAGATGCCCGGCGCGACACGCCGGTCATCATGCTCACCGCCCGCGATCAGCTGGACGACCGTCTGCAGGGTTTCCGCTCCGGTGCTGACGACTACCTGCTCAAGCCGTTTGCCCTGTCTGAACTGGCCGCGCGGATCGAAGCGGTATTGCGCCGTGCCCAAGGCGGCGGGCGGCGTACCTTGCAGGTGGCCGATCTGGTCTATGACCTCGACACCCTCGAGGTCACGCGTGAGGGGCGCATGCTCAAGCTCAACCCGGTCGGCCTCAAGCTGCTCGCCGTGCTGATGCAGAAGAGCCCGCACGTGCTGCGTCGCGAGATTCTGGAAGAAGCGCTGTGGGGCGATGACTGCCCGGACAGCGACAGCCTGCGCAGCCATGTGCACCAGTTGCGTCAGGTGATCGACAAACCGTTTGGCAAACCGCTGTTGCAGACCGTGCATGGCGTGGGCTATCGCTTGGCCGAGGGCCGGGATGGAGTTTAAACAGAGTCTTGCGCAACGGATCATCATTGCCTTCGCATTGATGAGTGCACTGGTCGCCGGGTCGTTCGCCATCGGAATCATCTCCACCGTCCACCTGGTCGAAGAAAAGCTGATTTCCGCCGGCCTCGGTGGTGACCTCAATCGTCTGATGCTGATGGACAGTGTCAGCGACTGGAGCCACCGGCCCAAGCCCGACCAGTTGTTCTATTTCACCAACGGTCCGGGCGACTTCGACCTGCCCAAGGATATTCGTCACCTTGAGCCAGGTTTCCATGAGGTGTTCCGTGGGCCGTTGTCCTACCACGCCATGATCGAGGTGGTGGATGGCCGGCATTACGCCCTGTTGCAGGATCAGAGCGATTTTGAAGAGCGTGAGCGGGTGCTGTTCGCCGTCGTGCTGGTCGGTTTCGTTCTGGCCTTGGGGCTGGCGGTGTTTCTGGGCTGGGTGCTGGCGCGCCGGGTCATGGCGCCTGTAGTACGTCTGGCCCGGCAGGTTCGTCACCGTGACCAGTTGCTTGGACTGGCACCGCCACTGGCGCCCGACTATGCCGCTGACGAAGTCGGCGAGTTGGCGGTGGCCTTCGACGCAACATTGGGTCGCTTGCGGCAGGCGTTGATTCGTGAGCGCATGTTCACTAGCGACGTAAGCCATGAACTGCGTACGCCGTTGATGGTGCTGGCCAGCTCTTGTGAGCTGCTGCTGGAAAACCCTGCGCTCGATCTGCGAGGCCGTCGTCAGGTCGAGCGTATCGGGCGTGCCTGCGAAGAAATGCGCGATCTGGTGCAAACCTTCCTGATGCTCGCTCGCACCCAGCGCGAAGACCCGGCCATGACGCCCAAGGCCACGCTGGTCGGGGTGGCCGAGCAATTGATCTCCCAGTGGCGTGACCCGATAGAGAGCAAGGGGCTGCAGTTGACCTATACGCCACCTGCCGATGACCAGCTGTCCGATATTCGTTACAACGCGACCTTCCTGCATGCCGTGATGGGCAACTTGCTGCGCAATGCGCTGCACTACACCGATCACGGATTCATTGCGCTGACCCTGCACGCCGAAAGCTTCACCGTGGAAGACAGTGGTGTGGGCATTCCCGAGGAAAAACGCGAGGCAATGTTCGAGCCTTTCGTACGTGGCAACGAGCAGCGCGGAGAGGGGCTGGGCCTCGGGCTGTCGCTGGTGCAGCGCATTTGTACCAATCAGGGATGGAGCGTCGATCTCACCCCTATGGAACCTCATGGTTGCCGGTTCAAGGTAACGCTCAACGTGATCAAACCCTGACCTTTCTCCCGAGTAGACCGGCCTCATTGTGTAGCGGCCAATCGACTGCACTTCGTCGATTGGCCACACACGGCCTCTAACTCTCTGTAAAATCTCGAAACACCTGACGTTAAAAGGTAACATTTTTTTCACATTCAGATGACCTGACGGTGACGGCCGTGCCTTTAGTTTGGCGCCCATCAACATCAGGAGCTGCTCTCATGAGCGATCGCATCGAACTCGAGTTTTCCCGAAAGTACGACAAGACACACGCCCGCCAGTACTTCGAAAAGCATCAGGACGGTATCTGGCGCAAGCTGTCGCATCATCGCGATGAACAGCTGGCGAGAAAGGCGCTGCACATGGCCGGGGACCCGGGCCTGGTGCTGGACCTGCCTTGTGGTGCTGGACGCTTCTGGCCGCTATTGGCCGAGAAGCCGAACCGCTCGATCATCGGTGCCGATAACTCTGCGGACATGCTCAGTACCGCTTGTGCCTCGCAGCCGGCAGACGTTGTAAAAAGGGTACAACCTTTGCAGACATCTGCCTTTGCCATCGACCTGCCTGATAACGCAGTAGACAGCATCTTCTGCATGCGCTTGTTGCACCACGTCGGTCAGTCCAGCGACCGGATGGCTCTATTGCGCGAGTTTCAACGCGTAACCCGTGACAGCGTGATCGTCTCCCTCTGGGTGGATGGCAATTTCAAGGCATGGAAGCGTGCGCGCCTCGAGAACAAACGCCAGCAAAAAACCGGGCGGGAAAGTTACCAGAATCGTTTTGTGTTACCTGTTGTTACCGCAGAAACCGAATTTGAGCAGGCAGGATTTCGCATTCAGAACCGAATGGATTTCCTGCCCATGTACGCCATGTGGCGAGTCTATGTCCTACGTAAAAGGTAAAAAGATGGGTTTGCAGTCCGTGAAAGAACCAGTTGTGAACCCGATCCAGAACGAGTTCGATCAGTTCTGGAGCCAGCGTGGCGAATGGGTTGAAGAACCCAATGTGCGTCGCGGTGGAGAAAGTGGTGTGCAGCGGCTGGTCATGGACGATGGACAGACCCTCTATGCCAAACGTCAGACAGGTCACATCTACCGCAGCCTGCTGCACCCGCTGGGCCGGCCCACCGTACTGCGCGAGCGCGAGGCGCTTGAAGGTCTTCGCAAACTTGGCGTCGTCGTCCCCGAAGTGGTGTTTTGCGGTGCCGAACGCGGCGAGGACAACGCCTGGCGGGCATTGCTGGTCACCGTAGCGCTGGAAGGCTTCGAGGAAATTGAAAAGTGGCAGGCTGCCGGAGGGCGCGAGCGTCACGGCGAGCTGTTCTATGAGCGTGTGCTCAAGGAAGTGGCAGCCACTCTGGCCCGCATGCACCTGGGCCGCTGGCAGCACAGCTGTCTGTACATCAAGCACATTTTCGTGCGAGTGACGGGGGAAGGGGCGGACGCCAACGTCGAGGTCGCCTTGCTCGATCTCGAGAAGGGCCGTCGCCGCCTTACCGCTCAAGGCGCAGCCCAGCACGATATGAAGCAGCTACGACGCCATTCGTCATTCAGCGCTGCAGACTGGCAGAAGTTGATCTACTTTTACCAGGCAGCGTTTGGCAGCTCTATCAAAGGTTTAGAGTCATGAAGCTAGAAATGGCAAGAGGTCTGTTTATCTTCGGTGCACTGGCAGTTGCCACGGTCGCCGTGGCGGCGCTTGAACAACCGTCTACCCGCATCCTCACCACGCAGCATGGCGAGGGCTACTGCCCACTGCCACGCGTGGCGAAGAATCTGGTGAACGTACAGCCGGATCACGACCTGTTGCTGTTCATGTACAGCCTGGCGCAGGGTACCGGGATCAAAAACTGAAGCCCTGGGCTCCCTGACCTAACCCACCTGAGCCAGATGAAGATGGTTGTCCCACAACCCGGCTGGCAGGTCCAAGGGCTGGGCCAGCAGTTGCGCCTTGCGACAGTCATAGAAGCGGCAGCGTCCCTGGCCTGAGGTCACGACAAAGCCGTCGGCTACAGCGCCGACTCCCGCACAGTCCGGCAACGGCGCATCCAGTTTCAATGCGCCACTGTCCAGATCCCAGATAAAGAAGCGGTTGCCGCGGGGTGCCGTCAGGGCCACCAGTCGCAGGTCACTGTGCACTGCGACGCTGGCGGTGTAGTGGGCCATCGCGCGCAATTGCTCTTCTGCCACCGGAAACGCCTGGAATGGCTGGCCTGGACGCTTGATGGCCAGCAGTTCGGCCAACTCGTGGCTGTCGCCCATGAACTGTTGACCCGCGACGATGGTGCCATCGCTGGCAATGCCCATGTGGCGCACGCTGTTCATCTGCTGGGAAAGCGCTTCCTTGCTGAGCAAGGTACCGTCACGCTGCATGATGACCAGGCTGGGTTGCATGGCATCGAGGTTCATCTCTACCCGGCTTTCCGCTTCGGTGCGAATGCCACCATTGGCGACCACCAGCGTTTCACCGTCCGGCATCCAGGAGACCTGATGCGGGCCGATGCCATGCGTGGGGATCTCGGCCGAGTGCACCAGTCGCTCGTCGACGAAGCGGTAGACGCCCAATAAACCGCGGCCTGGATCGCGGGTATCGTTTTCCGTCGCATACAGCCATTCGCCGTCGCGATGAATCACAGCATGGCCGTAGAAGTGGCGGTCGGGCTGCGACACGATGGTTTGCAGCAAGCGGCCATCGCGCAGGTCGATCAGGTAGCTTTCAGTACCTGGGCGACGGGCGATGAACACCGCGAGTGGCAGGTCGGGATGATTGATGATGTCGTGGCAGCGCTGGCCCACCCGGGTCGCGAATACCTGCGTTCCGTCGAGCTTGAAACCCACCGCATAGTGCTTGCCGTCGCCATCGTCGCGAGCGGAAAGCAACAAGGGGCGTGTGTTCTTTTGCTTGAACAGGGTCCAGCCGCCCAGCGTGCAGGCGCTGCGCAGAAGACTGCCGAGCGCCATGGCCTGACGTCGCAACATCACCTCTACCTCTTGATCAATCGCCGTCGTTGGCGTTGAAACCCAATTGAATGCCGAGGGCCTTGGCCAGCTCGCCTTCGTGCAGGCGGTGTACGGCATTCAGGCTGTCGTAAAACGCATTGAGTTGCTGGCGTCCTGCATCCGTGGCCAGCAGGTCGGCCAGCGGCGGTTTGAGTTCCGACAGCAATTTGCGGCTGTTAGCGTAGGCGGCATCGATTTTGTCGGCCAGCGGTTTCTGCTCGGCGGGCAGCAGGCTGCGCAAGCCCTTGTTGTCGACACCGGTCCACACCGTCTCGGCGCTGATCAGGCTGGCTTCCAGGCTGCTGAGCGACGACTTGCTGCGCCAGGCATCTGCCTGGAAGGGCTGCGGCTGCCCTTTGCTCTGACGACCCAGTGGCGTGCCGAGCTTCTTCTTCAGGCTGTCGAGGGCGGTGACCTGAACCCGCAGCAGTTCGGCAATCGCTTCGTGGGAGTCGGCGTAGCGCTGATTGGGGAACTTGCTCAGTTGCGCGAGCATGCCGTCGGTGCTGTTCCAGCTGTTGAGTATTTCTTCGGCAAGCAGCTTCTGGCGTTCACCGATGGCCATCAGCAGCGGGCAATAGCGCGCTTTCTGCTCGGCGTTGGCCATGTCGATGTCAGCGTCGAAAAGGATGTATTCGTAGGCGGACAAACCCTGCACCACGACACTGGCCTTGGACAGTTCCTGAGCGGTGATCTGCGGCTGTGCAGTCACCAGTTGCTCGACCTGACGGCCCACCAGATTCTTCTTGTCTGGCCAGAACTGTATTTGCCAGGCGCGATTGCCTTCGGCCAGAGGGCCGATCAACAGCGGTTGCAACTCGGCCCAAGTCTTCTGTGCTTTCAGAAAGTCGGCGCGGGCTGTGGCCAGATCAGTCTTGCCCTGGCAGAACGCCAATGCGCTGGCTGCCAACTGACGATCAGCCTCCACCCAACGGCTGTAGGTCGGCAGGATGACCTGTTTGGCAATCGCTGCGGACGTCACCGCCTGAGGGTCGGATGGCGAGCAGGCACCCAAGGCAAGTGCCGCAAGGCTGGTCAGCAACAACTTGGGTCGGAACATGTCCGGCTCCTTATTTCTGAAAGGAAGATGTGTGAACAGGAAGATTCTGCAAAGGGCGCAATCATAACGAATTCAGGAAGGCCAACAGCGCTTCACGTTGCTGTGTGTCAAAAGCCAGAACCTGGCGCTGTGCCGCCTGGGCTTCGCCGCCGTGCCACAGTATCGCCTCAAGCGCATTACGCGCGCGACCGTCGTGCAACAGTTGGGTGTGTCCGCTTACCGTGCCGGTCAGGCCAAGCCCCCACAAGGGCGGGGTGCGCCACTCACTACCGGTGGCCTGGAACTCGGTACGGTTATCGGCCAACCCTTCGCCCATGTCGTGCAGCAGCAAGTCGCTGTACGGGCGAATCTCCTGATTGGCCAGCTCGGGTTCGGCGGCGTCGCTACGGGTTTTGAAAGCGGGTGTGTGACATTGCTGGCAGCCCGCCTGGAAAAACAGGTTCTTGCCTGCCAGCACTTGAGGGTCGTCGACCTTGCGACGCGCCGGAACACCCAGGTTGCGGGTGTAGAACTCCACCAGGCGCAGGATGTTGTCGCTGACTTCCGGTTCGCCATCCGGGCCATTGCCATTGGGTGCAGCCAGGCAATCGGTCTGGGCCGGCGTGCAGTCATCGAAAGGGCGCAGGCTGGTGGTCAGCCCCATATCACCGGAAAAGGCATGCACGTTCTGCTGGTTGAGGTTGGGCTGTCCGGCTTTCCAGCCAAACCTGCCCATCACCACTTTTTGCCGAGCGTCGTCCCACACCCAGTTGGGACGTCCCGAGATGCCATCGGCGTTCTTGTCGTCGGGGTCGGCATTGGCAAGGATGGCATCATCGGCAATGGCCTCGAGCAAGCCCAGGCCGATCATTGGCGGGGCTACGCGTGCCGAGATGTGAGTATCGGGGTGCATGGGGCCATAGCCCAACTGGGTGATCCTGAGGGTCGGCTGGCGCAGCTCGACTGACGTGCCATCGCGAAACTCGACCGTCAGCGCATCGTACTCGACCCGCACCTTGCCCTCGGGCGCAACGCCGGGGTTCGACATGTCCTGCAATTGCCCGCCGTAAACCGGCTCGGGCAGCACGCCGTTGCGCTTTATGAGGTCGGCATAGGCCGGGTCATCGGGAATCGACAGCCTGACCAGCATGGACACGGCATTGCTGTCGCCAGCCTCCGGCGGGTGACCGCGACCGTCCTTGATGTGGCAGTTCTGGCAGGCATTGGTGTTGAACAACGGCCCCAGCCCATCGCGAGCCGTGGTAGTCGACGGCGCAATCACCCACGGGCTGCGGAAAAAGCTGTTGCCGACGCTGAAGTCCAGCCGCCGCACTGGGGCCAGGTTGGCCGAGGGCATCGAGAACGCGTTCTGGTCGCTCTTCCTCACGGTGGCGCTGCCACCCGACAAGGCTTCTCCCGGCTCGGCATGCGTGAAACGCGGGGCGTCATCGCATGCGCTCAGGACCAGGGTCGTGAGCAAGGCAAGTGATAGACGGAGCCGCGTACTCATAAACATCCTGCAACGGGGCGAAAAATCGGGGCGTGCAAGCTTATCAGCCTCGTGCGGTTTGAATAAGAGGGATTATCGTTTGCGACGTGTTGTGCAATGTGATGTTACGAATCTTTGAGGCTGGTCGGGTCCTGATGTTTTTGCCTATGCTGCGCAGGCTGCTTCACACGATCAGTCACATGACGCTGGCAGCATTCATACACCAACGGCCAGCAGAGATTATCCAATGAATAACCCGGACAACAGCGCGTTCGTGACCACCATCCAGGCACTGGAAGCGATCTATGGTCCGATCGCACCTCCTTCGCTCCTCAAGGAAGTTGACCACATTCACGAGGTCTACCGGCCTTTCATCGAGCAGGCACCGTTCGCCGTGCTTGCCTCTGCCGGCCCTGACGGGCTTGATGCTTCTCCACGTGGAGATCAGGCGGGCCTGGTGTATATCGAGGACAGCAAGACGCTTTATCTGCCGGACCGACGCGGCAACAACCGCATCGATACGCTGCGCAACATCGTCAACGATCCGCGCGTCGCGCTGCTGTTCCTTATACCCGGCGTGGGTGAAACCCTGCGCGTCAACGGAACCGCACAGATATCGGTTGAGCCCGAGTTGCTGTCGCGCTTCGCAGTGAAGAGCCAGTTGCCCAGGTCTGTCCTGCGTATTTCAGTGACCAGCGTGTATTTCCAGTGCAGCAGGGCGACCATCAGGTCCGGTTTGTGGGACCCGGCGAAGCACATCGAACGCAGTGCGCTACCCACTGCCGGGCAGATCCTCAAAGCGGTTTCGGCGGAGCAGATCGACGGTGAAGCCTATGACAAGGCGTTGCCGGGGCGTATTGCGGATACGTTGTATTGATGCTTGGAAGTCTGCCCATGTTGCAGGTCAACGCGCACGGCAGTTGCAAACGATGCCTGTCGATCAGACACAAAAAATGCCGGTCAGCGAACTGACCGGCATTGATCGTTACTGCAACAAACGCGGTTGATCAGAACTCGTGATCGGCGTTGTCCGGGTTCAGGTCGGTGATGCCCAGCTTACCAGCCGCCTGCTCGATAGCGCCTGTCTGTTTGACCAGCGCGGCGATGGCGTCACGCACCACCTGATTGCCAGCTGTGTTGCCGGCAGCGATCAACTGGTCGAAATGCTCGCCCTTGTTCGCATGATCGACGATGACCTGCAACTTGGCCTGAGTGTCGTCCAGGTCGGCGCGCAAGGTGGCGTCCGTGGCCGGGTCTGCCTTGGCGACCAGAGACGAAAGGCTCGGCCCGCTGACCTTGGTGCCGTCAGTACGGGTGTACTCGCCCAGGTAAACGTTGCGAATGCCCTTGCCGTTGTAGAAGTGCGAGTTGTGCGTGTTGTCGCTGAAGCAGTCGTGTTCGTCTTCGCTGGAGTTGGCTTCCAGTGCGACTTTCATGCGCTCGCCCGCCAGTTCACCCAGCGACAGGCTGCCCATGCCGAAGAGCATTTTGCGCAGACCGCTTTCGCCGGATTCGGCTTCCAGCGTGGCGCGGTAGTTGTCGGGCACGCCGGCTTTCCAGTTACCGGACATTTCTTCAAGGTCGCTGACCAGCAGGTCGGTGACGGCCTTGAGGTAGGCGCGGCGACGGTCATTGTGGCCGCCGGTTGCGCCAGCCCCTTGCAGGTAATCGCTGGCCGGACGTGCGCCGGCGCCAGGGCCGGTACCGTTCAGGTCCTGGCCCCAGAGCAGAAATTCGATGGCGTGGTAGCCGGTGGCGACGTTGGCCTCGGAACCGCCCAGTTCGTTCAGGCTGGCGAGTTTTTCGGAGGTGATTTCCTTCACGTCGACCTTGTCTTCGCCGACCTGAATTTCGGTGTTGGCGATGATGTTGGCAGTGGCGCCCGGGTTGCCCAGCGCGTGCTGGTAATCCTTGGCCACATAGTCGATCAGGCCTTCGTCCAGGGGCCAGGCGTTAACCTGTCCTTCCCAGTCGTCGATGATGGTGTTGCCGAAGCGGAAGACTTCGCTCTGCATGTAAGGCACACGCGCAGCGATCCACGCCTCACGGGCGGCTTTCAGGGTTTCATCGTTGGGTTTGGCCAGAAATGCGTCGACGGCAGTGCTGAGTTTTTTCGCGCCGGCCTCGGCATCGTCGAACACGGCGGACACCATGTTGGCGTAGTTCGCGACCACAGCCTTGGCCGCCGCATCGTCAGTCTGGGCAGCGGCTGCCGGAGCAGGGGCCGCGGGCGTCACAGCCGGCGTCGCCGGAGCCGCGGCTGGCTCGGGTGCCGGGGCGGCAGCCTTGTCCTTGCCTTCGCCACAACCGGCGAGAGAGATAGCGATGGCCAACAGACTAGCGGTTGCCAGAGGCATACGAATCATGACGGAATCCTGCGTCGATAAAGGTGATGGCGGGGGTGCGCCCATAAAATCTGCGACATAATGCGAAAGATTTGCATTCGATGTAAAGGCAAAACGCCTGTGTGGGCGTGTTCAGGCATCCGGCAGGTTGTAACAGTCGGTTTCAAGATGACCTGAATGGCCGGAAGCGTGCAAGCCTGCTCACAGGCTGGCGGCGTGGTCCTGACGCGACTGCTTGAGGTAAGCCAGCAACTCCCGACCCGGCAGCGGCTTGCTGTACAGATAGCCCTGGCCTTCGTGACAGCCCTCGGTCATCACATAGGCCTCCTGCTCAACGGTCTCCACGCCTTCGGCAATGACTTGCATGCCCAGGCTTTTGCCCAACTGGATAATGGCTCGCACGATGGTGGCGTCATCGTCGTCATCGATCAGGTCCTGCACGAAGCTGCGGTCAATCTTGATCTTGTCCAGCGGGAGGCTTTTCAGGTAGCTCAGGGATGAATAGCCGGTGCCAAAGTCATCGATGGCAATCAAGGCGCCGGAACGGCGCAAGCTCAGCAAGTGCTGGGCGGCGGTGTTGATATCTTCCATCAGCCCGGTTTCGGTCACTTCCAGTTCCAGGCTGCGCGGTGGCAAGCGGTAGATCTGCAGCAGGTTGTTGACCACGCGGGGGAGTTCGGCGTGATGCAGTTGCACGGTCGACAGATTGACTGCCATGCGCAAATCGGTGAAGCCTTGATCGAGCCATTCGCGCAGTTGGCGGCAGGCCTGATCCAGCACCCATTCCCCGATGGCGATGATGGTGCCGTTCTGTTCGGCCAGCGGGATGAAAACGTCCGGCGGCACCAGGCCATGCTCCGGATGCTGCCAGCGGATCAGTGCTTCCACACCGACGATACGGTGATCGCGGTAGCTGATCTGTGGTTGATAGACCAAGTACAACTGATTGAGTGGCAGGGCTTCGCGCAGGTCTTTTTCGAGTTCGCGGCGGCGACGCATTTCGCTGTCCACGCTGGCGATGTAGAACTGATACCGGTTACGTGAGCGGGCTTTGGCCAGCGTCATGGTCTGCTCGGCTTTTTGCAGCAGCTTCTCGGTGCTGTCACCGTCTTCCGGGAACAGCGTGATGCCGATGGTTGCCCGCAGTCGAATCTGCTGATCACCGACGATGAACGGTGCTTCCAGCTCATCCAGAATATTTTGCGCCAGCTCAGCCGCCTCGTAAGGCTGCTCGATGTTGGACTGGACCAGCGCGAACTGGTCGCCGCCCAAGCGCGCAAGGGCGCCGAGTCTTACGCTGTGCGCGCGCAAGCGATCAGCGAGGGCGAGCAGCAATTGGTCACCGGACTGATAACTGAACTGTTCGTTGATGCCCTTGAAGTCATCCAGACCTACACAAAGAACCGCCACTCTGTGTTGCTGGCGTCCCGCGTCTTCCAGAATCCTGTCCAGTCCGGTCTGCAATTGAAGTCGATTGGGCAGGCCGGTGAGAAAGTCGTACTGCGCCATGCGCTGCAGGTTGTTCTCGGCCTCATGGCGCAGGTAAGTGTGGCGCTCAATGGAAGCCAGCAACTGGTTAGCGGTGTTGACCCAGATTCCCAGTTCGTTTTTCTCGTGGCCTTTGAGCAGCGGCAACTGGTGTTCGCTGGGGCGGTCGGGATTGATCGCGATCAGGTGTTCGATGATCTTTGACAGCGGTCTGGTCAGCAGCCAGTGATAGACCAGATACAACACCAGCCCCATTGCCAGCGCACGCAGCACGCCCGCGATAAAGATGATTCCGGCATTGACCAGAAAGCTTTCGCCGTAATTGGCGGTGTCCAGCGTGATGCGCAGGTCGCCGTAATACTCGCTGTAGGGGTTGCGGCCTACCAGTTGAGTGGTGAAGCTGCGCTCCTGGCCGAGGATGATGTCTGTCAGCCAGCGGGTAGAGGAGGTTTTCAGTGGCCGGTTTTTCTCGGCGAGCAGGCTTTCGTTGGGGTGCCCTATGGACGCCATGCGTACCGAGTCATCCTGGAACAGGCCCTCGATGACCTGCATGCCCATCTCGCGGTCCAGGCTGTAGACGGCCTGCGTCGAAGGATCGCGAAACATGCCGAGAATTCGCTCGGCATCGCTCGCCACGGCCTGACGTGTCTTGTAGGCGTCGAAGACGATTTGCGCACAGCTGAGCAGGATGCCTACCAGAAGCGCCGAAAGCAGCACAACGCGCAGCAACTTTACCGACAGGCTGTTCTTGAGTTCCAGCTTCAATGGCCGTTCCTTAGTTCGTGTCGCAGGGCATATTGCCTCATGACCCTCGAAAAACCAGACCCGCACGCTGTGACCTTGTCACAACCGGTGCGCCTTGCTGATCTTCGCGTTCCTTGCACCTGCTGGCCAAAGCCACCTCAATGTGTCGGGTGGCCATGTAGGTAACTAGAGCAGAACACTGTAAAGAATTACGTCATAGAGAATTACGTTGGGGTACGAGTCAGCTAGCGTTTTCTGACAATACACAAAGTACGAGCGGCAGGCGAAAAAAGATTTGCGATTCGCCTGACGGGCAGGCCGGTGTTCGACGCCGTCGGTAAAACAGGCGTCTGGTGAGCGGCCTGTACAGGCTGCAAAACATAAAAAACCCGGCGCAAGGCCGGGTTTTTTCGATGACGCTGGACTCAGGCTGCGAATTGCTTGGCCACGAAGTCCCAGTTGACCAGGTTCCAGAACGCTTCTACGTACTTCGGACGCAGATTGCGGTAGTCGATGTAGTAGGCGTGTTCCCACACATCGCAGGTCAGCAGCGGGGTGTCGCCGCTGGTCAGCGGGTTGCCGGCACCGATAGTGCTGGCCAATGCCAGGGAACCGTCAGCCTTCTTCACCAGCCAGCCCCAGCCGGAGCCGAAAGTGCCGATGGAAGTCTTGCTGAACTCTTCCTTGAACTTGTCGAAGGAACCGAATGCCTTGTTGATGGCTTCGGCCAGAGCGCCGGTAGGCTCGCCGCCAGCGTTAGGGGCCAGGCAGTTCCAGTAGAACGTGTGGTTCCAGACCTGAGCGGCGTTGTTAAAGATACCGCCCGAGGAGGTCTTGATGATCTCTTCCAGGGTCTTGCCTTCGAACTCGGTGCCAGGCACCAGGTTGTTCAGGTTCACGACGTAGGTGTTGTGATGCTTGTCGTGGTGATATTCCAGAGTCTCCGCAGAAATGTGCGGCACCAGAGCGTCTTTGGCGTAGGGCAGTGGCGGCAATTCAAAAGCCATGGTTTATCTCCTTTCAGGTCAATTGCGGTAGTCGCACGGCCGATCACGGGCGGCCAGATACAGCATGCACCGGGAGTTTTACTCTTTTGCGGCGCAGACCCCGGATCATAGCACCGGGTCTGCGCCTTAACCACGCAACAACTGTGTGGGATAGAGGTTCCCACGCGTTTGACTCTGCGGTCATGAAATCCGTCAGGCTGAGCGGATCAACTGGAAGGCCACGCTGAACATCATCACCGTGATCATCAGGTCCAGCATGCGCCAGGTGGCAGGGCGCGCCAGCCAGGGAGCCAGCCATGCCGCGCCCAGGGCCAGGCTCGAGAACCACAGCAGCGAGGCGCTGGCTGCGCCGGCGACATACGCGCCAGGTACGCCCTGTTGCGCGCCCAGCGAGCCAATCAGCAACACGGTGTCCAGATAGACGTGCGGGTTCAGCAAGGTGACGGCCAATGCGCTGAGCAACACGGTGCGCAGCGATTTTCTGCCGACCGCTGCACTGTGCTCCAGGCTTTGCCGCGAGCAGGCGCGGCGCAATGCCTGCAGGCCGTACCAGCTGAGAAATATCACGCCGCCCCAGCGCGCCACCGCCAGCAGGGTTGGATTCTGTGCTAGTACATTGGCCAGGCCGAACACACCTGCCGCTACCAGGATGGCGTCGCAGACGATGCACAGCATCGCCACGGCCACATGATGTTCACGACGCAGGCCCTGAGCCAGCACAAAAGCATTTTGAGTTCCGATAGCCATGATCAGGCCTGCCGCGATCAGCAGCCCATTGAGGTAGCTTTGCCACATAAGGATGTTCCGTTGAGCAGATTCAGATGGCCATTCTTATGGGTGGAGAGATATAAGGAAAACCAATAATCTTCATCGCTCATTAGGAAAACTGATGTTCGACTATAAATTGCTGTCGGCGCTGGCGGCCGTGATCGAGCAAGCCGGCTTCGAGCGTGCCGCTCAGGTGCTCGGACTTTCCCAGTCAGCGGTCTCGCAACGCATCAAATTGCTGGAGGCACGCATAGGCCTGCCGGTGCTGGTGCGCGCCACGCCGCCGAGCCCTACCGACATTGGCCGGCGGCTGCTCAATCACGTGCAGCAGGTCCGTTTGCTGGAGCGCGACCTGCAAAGTCAGGTGCCAGCACTGGACGAGGAGGGCATGCCCGAGCGTTTGCGCATCGCCTTGAATGCCGACAGTCTGGCAACCTGGTGGGCGCCAGCCATTGGCGCGTTTTGTACGCAACACCGTTTGCTGCTGGATCTGGTTGTCGAAGATCAGGACGTAGGCCTTAAGCGTATGCGCGCCGGTGAGGTAGCGGCCTGCCTGTGTGGCAGCGAGCGTCCGGTGGCCGGGGCCCGTAGCCAGTTACTGGGGGCCATGCGCTACCGGGCGCTGGCCAGTCCGGCGTTCATCGCCCGCCACTTTCCGGACGGCGTCAGCCCTGAAGCGCTCGTCAGATCCGCAGCTCTGGTATACGGGCCGGACGATCTTCTGCAGCATCGTTATCTGGCACTGCTGGGTGTTCAGGACGGCTTCGAGCATCATTTGTGTCCGTCCTCCGAGGGTTTCATCCGTATGATCGAGGCGGGGATGGGCTGGGGGCTGGCGCCCGAGTTGCAGGTGCGCGACCAGTTGCGCAACGGCACGCTGCTCGAATTGCTGCCGGACCGTTGCATCGATGTGCCGCTCTACTGGCATCATTGGCGCAATGGTGGGCAGCTTCTGACGCGCCTCACCGAACATCTTGCGCAACATTCGGCTCACTGGCTGGTGCCGCTGAGCGAAGACTGATCGTCAACAGGATCATGTGTAATCCATGCAGGCAGGGTTTCCTTTCCTGCAGACGCGTTAATGGAGCGGTAAATGAAGATTCTGGTCACCGGCGCGAGCGGCTTCATCGGCGGACGCTTTGCGCGTTTTGCCCTTGAGCAGGGCATGAGCGTGCGGATTAATGGCCGTCGTGCCCAAGGTGTCGAGCACCTGGTCAGGCGCGGTGCCGAGTTTATCCAGGGCGACCTCGCCGATCCCTATCTGGTGCGCGCATTGTGCGATGACGTGGAAGCGGTCGTGCATTGCGCAGGCTCGGTCGGTACGTGGGGACGTCGCCAGGATTTCATGCAGGGCAACGTGCAGCTCACTGAAAACATCGTCGAGGGCTGCCTGAAACAAAGGGTGCGACGGCTGGTTCATCTTTCCTCGCCGTCGATCTACTTTGATGGGCACTCGCACCGCGGGATCAAGGAAGAGCAGGTGCCCAAGCGCTTTCACAATCACTACGCGGCCACCAAATACCTGGCCGAGCAAAAAGTCTTTGGTGCCGAAGAATTCGGGCTGGAAGTCATTGCCCTGCGGCCACGCTTTGTCACCGGCGCGGGCGATAACAGCATTTTCCCGCGTTTGCTGCACATGCAGCGCAAGAGGCGCCTGTCGATCGTCGGCAATGGCTTGAACGTGGTGGACTTCACCAGCATGCAGAACCTTAACGAAGCCCTGCTGAGCAGCTTGCTGGCAACGGGTTCGGCACTGGGCAAGGCCTACAACATCAGCAATGGCACGCCGGTCCCGCTGTGGGACGCGATCAATTACGTGATGCGCCAGATGCACTTGCCGCAGGCTACCCGTTATCGTTCGTACGGGCTGGCCTACAGCGCCGCGGCGATCAATGAGGCTGCCTGTATGCTGTGGCCGGGCAGACCTGAACCTACCCTGTCGAGAGTGGGCATGCAGGTCATGAACACGGATTTTACGCTTGATATCAGCCGCGCCAGGCATTATCTGGATTATCAGCCTCAGGTCAGCCTGTGGGCGGCGCTGGATGAATTCTGTGGCTGGTGGCAGGCACAGCACGCCATCTGAATGCGGCAGTAGCACAGTGAGATTGATTCTGCGCTGTTGTTATACTGCCCAACTTTGATTTAACAGCTTCCTGAAGGGTTATTCATGCGCAACGATCCCTACGACGACGTCGATGACGTTCCCAGCCTGAGCGCCAAGGACGATGACGACGACTTCGCGCCGAGCAATGGCGCACGCGAGCGCACCACCGTCTATTCGCGCACCACGCCTGTAGTCAAGGTCAAGGCGCCGAGCACCGGGCCTTTGTGGGCGTTGGTCGGTGCGTTGTTCATCGCCTTCTGCGGTCTGGGCTGGTGGAGCTTTCAGCAGGTTTCCCTGATGGAACAGCAGTTGGTAGCGACTCAGGAAAGCTTTGCGCGCATCAGCGAAGAAGCAGCCGGGCGCTTGCAGGATATTTCCGGCAAGGTCGTCGCGACCGAAGCGCTTTCCAGTGATGGCGAGGCGCTCAAGCAGCGTATCAAGTTGCTCGAAGCGCAACTGGAAGATCAGGACAAACAGCGTGAAGGTGTCGAAGGCCAGCAGGGCAGTCTCGACAAGCGTCTGGAGCAGATGGCCGCGCAAACCGCCCAGCAGCAGAGTGAAAACGCGCAGTTGCAGGAGCAGCTCAAAAGCGTCGTCGCTGAACTGACCACCCTGAAGGCGGCGTTGCCTGACCTAAAGACCGCTCAGGCGGATCAGGGCAAGCTGGATGCGCAGATCAAAAGCGTGGCAGCCGATGTCGCCACGTTGAAAAAGCAGGGCAACCCGTCTGCCGCTGTAGAGCGCCTGGAACAGGACCTGATGGTGCTGAAAAGCGAACAGGAAAACCGCCCGGCTCCTTCAGCGCAAGCCAATACGGCCGAGTTCGATGCGTTTCGTGCTCAGGTGACTCGTAACATCAATACCCTGACCAGCCAGATTCAGAACCTGTCGCAGCAGCTCAACGCACGCCGTTGACCCTGGCACTATCTGCCGCCGTCAGTGCGGCAGGTCGACCAGGGAGCGCAGGCCAGAAAATTCAGGTGCAGATACAAAGAAACCCCGATTCCTGCGAATCGGGGTTTCTGCTTTCACGACAGCGGCTTACATCCGTGGGTAGTCGATATAGCCGACTGGCCCTTTGGCATAGAACGTCTCCGGATGGGCTTCATTCAGAGGCGCATCGCTGGCCAGACGCTCAGGCAGGTCGGGGTTGGCGATGTACGGCACGCCAAAGGCAATGGCGTCGGCCTTGCCTTCTGCCAGCCAGGCGTTGGCCGTGTCCTTGGTGAATTTTTCATTGGCGATATAGGCGCCGCCGAAATCCTTCTTCAACTGTGGGCCGAGGCTGTCTTCAGCATCATGCTCACGGGCACAGATGAACGCGATACCGCGCTTGCCGAGCTCTTTGGCCACATAGCTGAAGGTTTCAGTACGATTTGCATCGCTCATGTCGTGCATGTCGAAGCGAGGCGAGAGGTGAACACCTACACGGCCAGCGCCCCAGACATCGATGACTGCGTCGGTCACTTCGAGGAGCAGACGCGCACGATTTTCCACCGAACCGCCGTACTCGTCGGTGCGCTGGTTGCTACCGGTCAGCAGGAACTGTTCAAGCAGATAGCCGTTGGCGCCATGCACTTCCACGCCGTCGAAGCCCGCAGCCTTGGCGTTTTCCGCACCGACGCGATAGGCCTCGACGATGTCACCGATTTCCGCCAGTTCCAGCGCGCGCGGGGTTGGCAATGGGGTGATCGGGCGCATCAGGCTGACGTGGCCTTCGGCGGCGATGGCACTCGGCGCGACCGGCGTTTCACCGTTCAGGTAGGCCGGGTGGGAAATACGGCCCACGTGCCACAACTGCAGGGCGATGCGGCCACCGGCGTTGTGCACGGCCTTGGTGATGTTGCTCCAGCCACGCACCTGGTCGTTGGACCAGATGCCCGGGGTGTCGGGGTAGCCCACGCCCATTGGGGTGACGGAAGTGGCTTCGGTCAGGATCAGGCCGGCCGAGGCGCGCTGAACGTAATACTCGGCCATCATCGCGTTCGGCACACGGCCTTCATCGGCACGGCAGCGCGTCAGTGGGGCCATGATGATGCGGTTGGGCAGTTGCAGATCGCCCAGGGTGATCGGGTCAAAGATAGTCGTCATGTGTCTAATCCTCGTAATTGATCAATGCGTAGCAGGGGCCAGATCGGGGTTGCCGGTCTGACGAAAGGTAATCAGGGTAATCAGCAGCGCCAGCACGGCCAGGATGGCGGCAGCCAGCGGTACGCTGGTCAGGCCCAGACCGTGGGCGATGACGCTGCCACCGACCCAGGCGCCCAGCGCGTTGCCGACGTTGAAGGCGCCGATGTTCAGGGTTGAAACCAGGTTCGGTGCGGCTTTGCCGAACGTCACCACGTTGATCTGCAGGGCCGGGACGGCAGCGAAGGCTGCGACTGCCCAGAGGAACAGGGTAATTTCAGTCGGGATCAGCGCGGTGCTGGTCCAGCTGAGTACGGTGGAGATCACCGCCATCGAGACGAATACGCCAATCAGCGTGGACGACAGGTGGCGATCGGCCATCTTGCCGCCGATCACGTTGCCGGCGGTCAGGCCCAGACCGATCAGCAGCAGGGTCCAGGTCACGCCGTTGGGCGATACACCGGTGACTTCGCCGAGCAGCGGAGCAATGTAAGTGAACAGGGTGAACATGGACGCCGAGAACAGCGCAGTCATGGTCAGCGACAGCCAGATGCCGGCCCCTCGCAGGGCGCCCAGTTCAGCGCGCATGTTGAGCTTTTCTTCATTGCGGTTGGTCGGCAGGAAGCGGATCAGGCCGATCAGCGCAATCACGCCGATGACCGTGACGGCCCAGAACGTCGAGCGCCAGCCTGCGTATTGACCCAGTGCAGTACCCAGCGGTACGCCCAGTACGTTGGCCAGGGTCAGGCCGGTGAACATCAAGGCCACCGCTGAGGCACGCCGGTTGGCGGGCACCAGACCTGCGGCAACCACCGAGCCGATGCCGAAGAACGCACCGTGACACAGTGCAGTCACCACGCGGGCGAACATCAGGACGTTGTAGTCACTGGCCAGCGCACAGAGCAGGTTGCCGATGATGAAAATCCCCATCAGCGTGACCAGCGCGGCCTTGCGCGGCAGTTTTGCCGTGGCCATGGCCATGAACGGCGCACCAACGGCGACTCCCAGCGCGTAGCCGGTCACCAGCCAGCCTGCGCCGGGGATCGATACGCCAAGGTCGGCCGCTACATCGGGCAGCAGGCCCATGATGACGAATTCGGTGGTGCCGATGGCGAAGGCGCTCAGGGCCAGAATGAGTAGCGAAAGAGGCACGTGGCAGCTCCTGGTAAACGTTGGAAAATCAGGTCGGGTTGTTCAGTTCTTCAACCAGCGCCTGAACGAATGCCTGTATGACTTCTTCGTTGCGTCTGAAGAAATGCCATTGGCCGACCTTCTTGCTGCTGATCAGACCAGCGCGTTGCAAGGTCGCCAGATGGGCCGAGACAGTGGATTGTGACAATCCCGCACGCTGATCGATCTGTCCGGCGCACACGCCGTGTTCGATCGAGTATTCCTGGGCGGGAAAGCTTGCGCGGGGGTTCTTCAGCCAGGTCAGGATTTCTCGGCGGACCGGGTGGGCCAGGGCTTTTATTATGTCGTCGAGGTCGATAGGCATGTCGTTCTCACAGGCGGTGTAGCGTTATATCGCGATAGAGCGAACCTTATATCTGTATTTCGCGATATACAAATATGATTATGTGCTTAGGATCGGTGAAATCGCTATATCGGGTTATAACGATATATGGACAGCGGGCCCGAAAGCGGCCTAGGCTTGCAGCCATGAACTACTTGGCACATCTTCATCTTGGCGGGCACCGGCCCGCTCAATTGCTTGGCAGCCTGTATGGCGACTTCGTCAAAGGTCCGCTGCCGGGACGTTTTCCTACGGAACTCGAAGCGGCGATTCGTCTGCACCGTAGCATCGACGCCTTCACTGACAGTCATCCGCTGATCAAGGCTTCCATTGCCCGCTTTCCGCTCCAGAGACGGCGTTATGCGGGCATCATGCTCGATGTCTTTTTCGATCATTGCCTGGCGCGCGACTGGCATCGTTATGCCGACCTGCCGTTGGACGCATTCACCCGCAAAGTCTATGGCACGCTGGCTGCCGAGCCGCAATTGCCCGAGCGGCTGGCGCTGATCGCACCGCGCATGGCCGCGCAGGACTGGCTGGGGTCGTATCGGGATTTCGAGGTGCTGGAGCAGGTTTTGAGCGGCATATCCCGACGCTTGTCAAAACCCGAAGGGCTGGCCGGCGGCATGCAGGAACTGCAGGCGCTGTACCAGCCCTTGAGTGCGGATTTCGCCGAGTTCTATCCGCTACTCGAAGATTTCGCTCAGGCCGCTCTGGCCGGACGCGAAACCACTTCGCTCGGCTGAGCCGGCGGCTCGCCAAACAACGCCACCTGAACGGCCTGTTGGGCCTTGAAGGCCAGTGCGGCACGTTCCTGGTCAGCGGTCGGGATCGGTGTCAGCAGGTGGATATGCACATCGCTCTGCTCGTTGGCGAACAGTCGGCGCAGATGCGACAGCAAGTCATCGTCGCCAATGAACGGGGCTATGGGGTCCGGTTTGCCGTCACGTGAGTAACCAATGGCCACCGGCTGGATTGGCACGCCAGCGTCGATGGCGCTGGACAGCAGGCGACCGTGAAAGGTGCGCAGGCTTTTGCCGTCTGTGGTGGTGCCTTCGGGGAAGATCAGCAGTGCGTTGCCTTGTTGCAGGTGATTGCACATCTGCTTCTGGATCAAACGGCTGTCGCCCGATCCGCGACGAATGAACAGCGTACCGGCCTTTAGCGCCAGCCAGCCCGCTACCGGCCAGGTCCGTACTTCGGCTTTCGACAGAAACGACAGCGGTGCGAGCATGCCGAGCAGGGCGATGTCGGTCCATGACACATGGTTGCTGACCCACAGCATGGGCTGGGTTGGCAGTTGACCTGTCACGGTGACGCGAAACGGCAGGGCGTTGGTCAGGCGTGCCATGAACCAGCGGCTCCAGCGCTGCCTGCGCTCCATCGAACCTCCGACCTTGGTGCGCTCCAGGATCGCGAACGCGCTGGCAATCGTCAATCCGAGCGCTACGACCAGTAGCACCCGGACTACGCGGGCGTAGCCGCGTAACCGGCTCATCACACGGCCGCCTTGAAGTGGCGGGCGTAGCGCGGGCACAGGTCGTCGCGCTTGAGCAGGATGAACACGTCGGCCACCTGGAAGTCTTCGTCCCAGCACGGTTCGCCGCAGATCTTGGCCCCCAGACGCATGTAGGCCTTGAGCAGCGGTGGCATCTCGCAGATAACATTGCTCGGGATGTCGAGGGTCGGCAGCGGGTTCTTCGGCTCGGCGCGCAGGTGCTCGTTGCACAGGTAGCGTTCGCGCAGGCGTTGCATGATCGCATGGGCCTGAATACCGCCGTCCTGCATCGGGATGCTCGCGCAGCCCATCAGGTAGCTGTAACCGCCTTCGTTGAGCACCTCGGCCAGTTCGCTCCACAACACCGCGATGGTGCCGCCGTTGCGATAGGTTGGATCGACGCAGGTGCGGCCCAGTTCGAGGATCGGCCCTTGCAGATTGACCAGCCCGTGCAGACTGAACTCTTCTTCGCTGTAGAAGCGCCCCAGCGTGTTGGCGGCCTTATGGTCGAGCAGCCGGGTCGTGGCAACCAGACGCCCGGTGTTCAGGTCGCGTACCCCGATGTGCGAGCAGTGAACATCGTAATCGTCGATGTCCAGGCCTTGTTCAGCGCCGTTGAGACGGGCGTTGAACTCTTCGCTGAACACACTGAAACGCAACGCCTGTGCTTCCTGCAAGGCGCGCGCTCCAATCAGGCGCTCGGCCTGAAGACGACGTTCAGAAGTGTTGTCACGAATGCGGGCGATCTGGGTCATACGAATCTCCATGAGCCAGCCTTGCAGATGCAGAAAGGGCTGGTTGACTGATTTGTCCAGGCGCTTTGCCGTACTTGCAGGCTAGGGAGATGGCGTGTCATGCCTGTGAAGCTTTGGTGATGGTTGTGTGACGGGGGATGCTGGGGCCATTTCCCCTGTGTCCGGTCTTGAGGGTTGCAGGGCGGCGCAGATTTGTGACGCTCTGCGTCTGCTCCCGAGGTAATGGCTGACTGTCATGAAACGCTGATACGGTATGCGGACTATTCTGTAGAGGCCCTGTCATGCCGCGTGGATTTGTCAGTCTGTGTCTGGTTCTAATCCTGGGCTTCAGTGCCCAGGGCGTCGTTGCTCAACCATGGCCGACAGAGCAATGGCCTGCTCAGTCTGTGCCGCGATCGGCGGCCATCGAAGAGCTTGAGGCTTACGCCTTCCCGCCCCGTGACGACGCCACGCGCAAGGGCATACGCACCGATGCGCTGCTGGTGATTCGTGATGGCGAAGTTGTGTACGAGCGCTACGGCGGTGTAACCACTGCGCAAACGCCGCACCTGACCTGGTCGATCAGCAAAAGCGTCATGGCGACGGTGCTGGGCGTTGCGTTTGCAGAAGGACGCTTTCAACTGAATGATCCGGTGGCGAAGTTCTACACGCCGTTCAAGGCGCACCCCGAGATCGCCATCAAAGACCTGATGCACTGGGCGTCAGGTCTGGATTGGCAGGAAGACTACGAATACGCTCCGCTCAACTCCTCGGTGGTCGCCATGCTCTACACCCGCGGGCGTGACGACATGGCACGCTTCACCGCCGATCGCCGCGCTGCCCAACCCCCCGGCAAGACTTACCTTTATTCCAGCGGCGACAGCACCGTCCTGGCTGCGGCCTTGAAAAAGATGGTCGGCGATAAGGCTTATCCGGGTTATCCATGGACCGCGCTGTTCGACCCGCTCGGCATTCGCAGTGCCGTCTGGGAAACCGATGGCGCGGGTACATTTGTAGGCTCTTCCTATGCCTACATGACCGCCCGCGATCTGGCCCGCATCGGCCTGCTGATGCAGCGCGGCGGGCAATGGCAGGATCGGCAACTGCTCAACAAGGAGTGGATGGACTTCGCGCTGATGCCGTTTGCCGGTGCAGGCGTGGATGCCAGCGTTGAAGTGCCCGGAGGCCAATGGTGGCTCAACCGTACTGCCGATGGCGGCAAAGGACCGTGGCCGGACGCTCCCCCTGACACCTTCGCGGCACTGGGGCATTGGGGGCAGGCGCTGTATGTGATTCCCGATCAGAAGCTGGTGATCGTGCGCTATGCCGATGACCGCGACAGTACCTACAACCACAATGAGATGCTCAAGCGCGTACAGGCCGCGTTTGGCAAGGAGGGCGGTCAATGAGCACGCGTCGAATGTTCATCCTGCGCCGTCCCTTCAGCAGCCTGCTGTTGCTGATCGTTGCCGCACTTGCCGTACTCGCCTGGCAGTACCGTGTGAACCTGCAGGCATTTCCGACCATCATCAGTGCCTACACCGCCAAGGAATATTGCTCATGCAGGTACGTCATGAACAATTCCGAAGCGTATTGCCAGGGCTACATCAAGCAGTATCTGCCCAGCACCCTGGTCGACGACAGCAGTCAGAAACGGGTCATTGCCAGCGGCCTGGGACGCACCAGCAGCGCGTCGTGGCAGGGTGAGCGACAGGGCTGTCGCCTGCTGCCATGAGGGCTTGATGGGGTGCCGCCGAACGCAGTCGTTTGCCAGAGGTCAGACAGGCGGATAAGGTGGCCCTCAATTGTAAGTCTGGAGTCTGCATGCTCACTATGAATCGCCTGCTGCTGGTCCTGCTGGCCGCAGTGGCGTTACCTGCCCATGCGAACTGGTATCTGGATAACGAGTCGTCGCGACTCTCGTTCACCTCGACCAAAAATGCCGATACTGCCGAAGTGCATCGCTTTCTCGTGCTGCACGGCAAAGTCGACGCCAAGGGGCTGGCTGAAGTGGAAGTTGAAACCGATTCAGTCAGCACCGGCATCCCTCTGCGCGACGAGCGCCTTCGAGAGCAGGTGTTTCAGGTGCGCAAGTTTCCGACTGCTCAGATCAATGCGCAACTCGACATGCGCCCGATCAACGACCTCGCGCCCGGCGCGCAACTGGAACTGCGTTTACCTCTGACCGTCAGCCTGCGTGGCAAGACCCACAGCTATAACGCCGAGCTGCTGGCGACGCGTCTCGACGAGCGGCGCTTTCAGGTCGTGACGCTCGAGCCGCTGGTGATCCATGCCCAGGATTTCGATATGGCCCCGGATTTCAAGGCTTTGCGCAATGCCGCAGGATTGTCGGCGGTGAGCCTCTCGGTCCCGGTCGGGGCTGTCCTGATCTTCACGGCGCGCTGATATGAACGGTGCGATTTTTCCGTGGCGTGAAAACAACCGCTTTCAATTGCTGATCGACGGTCCTGCGTTCTTCCCGCGCATGATCGCAGCCATTGATCGCGCCGAGCAGCAGGTCGATCTGGAGTTGTACCTCGTCGAAGCCGGGGCCTGCGCCGACGCCATCGTGCGCGCGCTGGTCGAGGCGGGCAGGCGTGGCGTGATCGTGCGCTGCCTGTTCGATGACTTCGGTTCAAAAGCCTTCGACGCCGGCCTGCGCAAGCAACTGACCGATGCCGGTGTGATTCTGCGTTTCTACAATCCGATCCACTGGCGGCGCGGCGTGCGTAACTTCTACCGCGACCATCGCAAACTGCTGTTGGTGGACAAGGCCTTGGCCGTGGTGGGCGGCACCGGTGTGACCGACGAGTTCTGGGAGCCGGACAAGGACGCCAGCCAGTGGCACGAAGTGATGGTCGAAATCACCGGGCCGCTGGTGATTGACTGGCAGGCGCTGTTCAACCGGCAGTTCCACGCCAACGCCCGGCGTTTCGCCTGGCGTCCGAAAGAAAACTTCGGCCTTGATCATCTGCCCAAGGCCCCGACAACCGGTGAGGGCCTGGGCCGCGTGGCGTATGCCGATTCCCGCCAGCACCGCGACATCCTGCAATCGCTGGTGCGTGCGCTGAACACCGGGCAAAAGCGGATCTGGCTGGCAACCCCTTACTTTCTGCCCACCTGGAAAGTTCGCCGCGCCTTGCGCCGGGCGGCAGCGCGTGGCGTTGATGTGCGTTTGCTGCTGACCGGACCGCGCACCGATCACCCGTCCGTACGCTATGCCGGTCAACGCTACTACCCGCGCCTGTTACGCGCCGGGGTCAAGGTGTTCGAATACCAGCCCTGCTTTCTGCACCTGAAAATGGTCCTGATCGACGACTGGGTGAGTCTCGGCTCTTGCAACTTCGATCACTGGAACCTGCGCTTCAACCTGGAAGCCAACCTCGAAGCCCTCGACCCCGGACTGACCCGCGACGTGGTCGCCAGCTTCGAAAAAGACTTCGCCCTGAGCGCCGAAACCACGCTGGCAGACTGGAAAGCCAGACCGCTGTGGCGACGGGTCAAGCAGCGCTTGTGGGGCTGGATCGACCGGCTGGTGGTGAACTTGTTGGATCAGCGTAACTGAGGTTTGCGCGGGGCCGATCGTGGCCCCGGCTTGTCATCTGGTCAAACGATGCATTCCAGTGAGCGGTCAACCATGGCTTTGGCCATCTCGGCCATGTGCAACACCGAAAACGCCAGATCACGGCTGGTGCCCTGAGTGCTGTCGCCGGACTCATAGGCCGTCGTAATGATGCAGCGCAGCAGATCCGAAGCGTAGTTGAGCGCTTCCTCCTGGCTGACGGATGCGTTGACGGTGAACAGGGCGGTGGGAGGGTCGGGGACGATTTTATCGGGCATGTTTGCAACTCCTGATCAATGAAAGGAGCCGCCCCTTTCGCTACCAAACGATCAGGGTGGCGGCCGTACGCAGGTTGGTAGACCGGTGACCAGGCAAGCCGGTGCGTCCGAAGACGCCAAGCGCACGGCCACCATAAACGCAGGCCGAAAAAATGCGCCTTGAGAAGGTGGCGCATTGCGCACAGGTCACTCAGGTCTACCAAACCTGATCGCTGATTGGGCAGCGATCGATGAAGGCTAGAGACCTGAATAGCCAAGCGCAAGAGGCCGGGATTTTCTCGGAAATTTCCTTCAATTGGAAGGGAGGCGTCCTGCTGATAATTCCTACAAGAATTATCGAAGTGGGTTTTCTGAAGATGTTTTCGGTGTAGGCGGGGGAAGTGACAAGGGCTGTTTATCAGTATTTCAGCAAGCAGTACATCACCGAGGGCGAGACCTTAAGAAGCTATCGGATTACAGTGAATCAGCATGATATGTCTCCGCCCTATAGATAATGTGCGGAGTAGGGTGCTTGTAATGAAAATAGCCTGTGCAGCGTTTGCCGGACAGGCTTGTTGCATGAAGGGGGTCGTTAAGGCTTTTTGATATTCTGCATGTAGGTATGATTTGGATCTGTAACGACCTTCTTCGTCAACGCGTCCAGTTCCTTGCTGTGATACATGTCCAGGCATTTCAGCAGGTCGAATTTTATACCCTTGATCTGGGATTCGGCCAAAGGGTTTGTGTAGTCTCTGGCGAGGTATTTTTCAACCAGGGCCTTGACGGCAAGAGGACTTTTTTCCATGTCATAGTAGGTCCAGTCACGCATCGCACTGACACTACTGCCCGCGTCAATTCCGACGTTTACGTCGTATTTATAAGCGGTGGTTATGCAGGTGGCGAGCGCCATGTCCTTGTAGTTTTTTTCAAAAGTTCTGTACATCCCTTCGGGCGATGAGGTGGGGGTGTAGGCAAAGCAGTTGGATGTTGCTAACAAGAGAAGTAGTTTCGTGGTTGCAAGAAATAGCCTCATGGCATTTAGCTCCTTGTGCTGCCTAGTGTTTTTTATAGTCTTGTATGTCGGTATACGTAGGGTTGATTACGACCTTTTTTGTCAATGCGTCTAGCTCTTTGCTATGGTAAAGATCAAGGCACTTAAGTAAATCGAATTTCACGCCTTTTATTTCGGACTCAACCAGTGGATTTGTATAGTCTCTAACGAGATAATTGTCCACAAGTTCTCTAAGCTTTTCAGGGCTTTTTTCCCAGTCATAATTGGCCCATTCGCGTAGCGCGGTTACACTGCTGCCGGCATCTATCCCGACGGTTTCATTATAGTTGTAAGCGCTGGCGATGCAGGTGGCAAGAACAAGGTCTTTATAGTTTTGTGCATGAGTGCGGTACATTCCCTCTGGTGACGTTGGCGTAATAGATGCATAAATACTAGGCGTATCGAGCGTTAAGAAAATCAGAATTGCTGCACGAAACGAACGCATTATGTAAGGCTCCAGAAATTTGCTTGATCTGTCCGATAGTTAACGCCAGGTTCGTTGAAATAGCAATGGTCATAGCAGATGCTCCCGTCATACAAAGTTGCATGTCCTCGAGCGTCTGACCAGCCTGATATTTCAAATACTATGATGCCTTTTTTGTTGGCCAATGGTCCGCTATCAGAGGGCGGGTATTTGACTATCTCTGGTTTGCCCCAATTTCTTATCAGAAAATTTTTGAGATCAGTGATGCGGAAGAAATATTGATTTCGATCTTCTCCGGAGACTGTCTGATCTGGTGTTTTTGGAATTTTTGCTCCTGTGTAATTTAGAATGTAGCTCATTCTGACTGCGCAGGTGTTTTTCCATCTTGCCAACGCATCAGGATTATTTATATTCTGTGCGACGAACCCCCCAATCACCTCTGCCACTCGCTTTTCCGGCGCTACCGGATCATAAATATGTTGCGAAGCCGCCCAGGCGGCGGTAAAAAATGGCCGTGCCATAGTCCTTCCTTGATCATGTCGTGACGTTTGATACGTGCGCTTTCAAGAAGTCAGGAATAGACCTTGTTGTTGATACGGTTCCAGCCACCTGAGACATTCCCTCCACCGGCACCGTCAGATCTTTTCTGCTGGGTGTAGGTGGTTTTGATTTTTCCGTAGTTCAGGCTGATGGTCTCGCTGGGGATGCCATCGTTGGCATGCTGGGTGTAGTTGGAAATGATGACTTCTTCCAGCAGCACTTCAAAGTATTTGACCTTGTCTCCGCCTGCACGATGCAGTGACAAGACGACTTCCTTCAGGTGCTTGCCCGCGCACAAACTTTCCATGAGCTTGCAGCTCGATTTGTCGAGTGATTTGGTGAACGTGAAATCACTCAAGGACGTCCGACCCGACGAGGCGCCTCCTGAAGAGCTCGCCGTGGCGGAGGTACTTTGGTGCATGCCGAAACCATACCCGGTGATCTCGATGCAGTCCTTGTAGCGGTCATCCAGCGCTTCGCCTGGAATGCCTTCGATTTTGATGTACGCATCAAATGCCATGTTTCAAATCTCCACGTTCGATCGGTCTTACGTTGCATACAGGTATCCATATGTTTCGGCAGCGTAATCTTTATTTTTATCGAACGTGGTGGTCAGCAGCCTTCGGTGTTGACTGAAACATCTTTACTTTTTGTCAGAATGGTCGTACAGACCCTTTCGGCCTCTGTGCATTATCAGGGGGGCTGCCTTGTAAGTGAGGATGGAATTGCTTTGAGTTGCGGTTGCAAGTACCAAGTGTTATTAATATTGGGGGCGGTGGCGCGAGTCTACAGTTTAAAATGATTGATGGGTTTCACTCCGAGCGTAAAATGGCTGATCGGATCCAGTACGGGGTCTATTTGGCGCTGCACCCACATTGCCTCCATTTGAAACTCGGTCAGTGAAATACTTGTCCCTTTACCGATCGGCGTTTCATTGAGGTAGAGGTCTAACAGGTGAGGAGTGCTGGATTCCAGCCCAGAGGTGGTGCTGAGGGTTTTTGTGTTCATAACGTATTGGTTTTCTACACGGGAAGGTAACACTCCAAAGAAACCCAATGATTTTGACACGGTCTCATATTGATATCGAATAACATCGCTCGCATGGTAGTCATTCGATTTGCTGGCTTTAAAATTGGATTGAATCATCCATTTCTCGGGTGTGTAAGTGTTCGTGAATTCATCAACGTTATTCCAGTGTCTGGATGTTATTTCGTAGGGTTTTTTGACAGGGTCATGATCATGGTTGAATAGTGTTGTAACGATGCCGTGGCTCATCCATGAGCGCTCATTCAACAAGTCTATACGCTGCTGCAGGTTGGCATTGTAGTACCAGGCAGGTTCGTATGCGTACCCTGCTCCCAGGAACCTGGGAGGGTCATTCCACAGCGCTCCGGCTCTGGCGTCCGCAATCATTTGATCGTTAGAGGCTTCGGATAAGTAGGTGTCTTTAAAGTATGAAGGAAGGGCGGGTTCGTTTGGTGCGTATGCTGCGGCGATTCGCTCGCCTACTCTCCCATCCTTGTCTATTAACATGACGGGGTTGTTCGATACGAAATTATAGGCGTTCAACCCATCCACACCCCCCGCCGGATCCGGATTGATCCACCGCTGCAACCACGGCGCGTAATACCTGAACCCGTAATAATAAAGCCCGCTGGCATCGCGCTCTTTACCCGAATAACGCACTGTTTTGTACTTGGCCTCCACTGCACTACGCGCCGCCCACCAGGCCGTGCCGCCAAAGGGGTAATAACTTTCCTGGCTGATCAGGCCGCCTTGCTGATCAAGCTCCAGCGTGCTTGAGCCCAGATGATCACCCAGGCTGTAACGCACCTGATCGTTCGCAATGGCATCGGGTTTTCCAGCTTCCCAGTGCAAGACCCGCACACTGTTGCGACCCGCCTGAGTCGTAACGACATGAAGGATTTCTCCATCGGCCGTAGTACGAATTTCCAGCCCCGGCAGGTAGCGCACTTCGTTGATCAGCGTGCGACCTGATGCCTGCGCGGTGCTGATCTTGCGACAACGTTGACCCTGGCCGTCATAGACATAGCGTTCGTCATCGTTCGACCCATCTTCACGTTGCACAGTGGTGATGTGCTGCAACTGATTACGCGCATCCCAGCCCATAACCTGCCCGCGAACCAGTTGCAGCAGATTGCCGTTGGCATCAAAACTCGTAGCGAAATCCACATCCCCGTCATCGTCCGGCAGGCTGCGATTGCTGTCCGGTGCAACGTGTATGTTGCGGGTGAAGTTGTGTGCGCCTTCGTGGCGCATTTGCAGCAGATTGCCCACTGCGTCGTAGCTGTAATTCTGTCTGTAGTTGCTGACCTGGCAAGGATCGAGCGTCGGCAGAGGTTGCAGACCGGGTAGCGCCGGACCATGGCTGGCCCCGTTTCTGACCTCCCGGCCAGTGGCTTCGATCAACTGATACAGCGTGTCGTAACGGTAACGGCTGATCGGTTCGATAAGCTGGTTGTCGCAATACCGGTCTGGTTGCGAGGCATCGTTGACGAGCAGGATATTGCCCACCGGGTCATAGCTGTAATTGAGTTGCTGCAGCAGCGTGCCGTCAGCAGAGATGGCGCTCAGCCCGATCAGCCTGCCGTCCTGCTGATCATAGGCGTAAAAGCTGACTACGCCATTGCCCGCTGTTTCCTGTTCGACCTGGTTGAAGGCGTTATAGCGAATCGCGCTGACCAGCGTCCGCGCATGCATGCTGTCGTTCAATATCAGGTCTGTGCTGTGCAGCTGACCGGCCAGATTATGAGTCGAAAGCTTGCTATTACCACTGGCATCGGTCTGCGTCAGCACTTCACCTTGTGCGTTGAAAACGCGACAGGTCTGAAGGCCGGCCGGCTCCAGCAGCTCATTACGATCAGGCTCGGCTGATGGCCAGTCCGCTGCTTCTGCGGCGAGCAGGAAATGTCGTGTTTCACTGAGTACCGAGCCATGCAGGCTGTAATCCTGCAGCAAGCGCGAGCCCGCCGTATCGTCATGGCGGACCAGTTGATTGCACTGGTTGTGTCCTGCCGCATCTGTCTGGCCATAGGTGAACCGCTCAGCACACCGATTTTGTTCGATGATGTTTCTCAGGCGTAACAGCAGGTCGTACTCTAACTGCCGCTCGTTACCGCGAGCGTCCCAGCCATTCAAGACCTGGCCAGCCTCGCCGAACAGCGCAACTCGCCAGCCGGCATCGACGCTCTCGGTGGCCAACGCGTTGCCGCCAAGGCTGTAGACAGTGCTCCGGTTGGCGTCGGCCAGACGTGGATCAGTGGCGGCGATCATTCTGCCTGCCGGGTCGAAACACCGCCTGGTAACCCGCATTGCGGCGGCTTCTGCGGCTTCTGTTCGATGTAAGAGGACCTGGCGCACGACCAGCCCACGAACCTCGGAAACGAGCAGTTCCGGCGTATGGGAATGTACCGCGCTATTAACCACGCTCGGCTGCCTTTCTCGCGGCCAGCACTTCCTCGGCTGTATCGTTTTCGTCCTCACTGATGGTGTACCAGACCCGATAGGTCTGTCGGCGCATCCAGCCTTTGGCGGTGATTGTGATGGTCGGACGCCCCAGCGGGTCGTAGAACTGTTTGTCGACAATGTTTTGTGAGCGTATCGATGCGTCGTTCACATACAGATGACTGTTGGCGAAATACGGCCGGTAAACGCGCACCGCCAAGCCTTTATTGTTGTATTCCACACGTTCACTGACACGCCAGCGCGGTGATGCGTGGACAATTTTCGGTTCACCGCCGACCAGTTCGAGATTGCCCCATTCATCGACTGAATAGGCGTTGCCGTCCTCCACCTTTTGACGGGTTTGCAGCGTGCGACCGAAGCCGTCTATCGACGCCATGCTGATGCGGATCTGCCTGTCCAGGTCTTCCGGGTAGCGGTCTGCCGCGAGGGCAGCGGTGGCCAGCGGGATGTGGACCTGCCCCAGAGCCGTGTTGCCGTCGTAATAGAGCGCGCTGGCTTGCCTGCCCAGAGCGTATTCGGGTTGCAGCGCTACCTCGCCGGCAGAAGCCCAATAATGCCCGGCGCGATTGAGTGGAGGAAAACCGACTGCCTCACCCAGTTCCGTGCCGTAAAAGCTGGTTGCCCATACTCTGCCGAAGGCGTCGTAATCAGCTTCCTGACTGTTCTGATTGGGGTCGATGATTCGTTTTGGTTGCAGCACACGATAATCGTATTCAGCGGTAGTGACGCAGCCTGCCGGGTCGGTGATGCGAGTCGCGAACAGATGGTAGGCGTCGTATTCGACGAGACTCCAGCCGTGACTGCGCGTGGGCCTGAACTGAGTGGGATGAAAGAAGTGCTCCTGACCGGCGTAGGTGGCGAAGCCGCGTTTTACCGACCATAGATTCAGGCTGTCTGCTGGCAGAAAGCTTGGCATCTGCTGATAACCGATCTCGACGAGTTTTTCGGCCAGAGTGACGCTGTCCATGACCCGCTCGTAGGCGCTCAGTGCATGATCATCCAGTTCAGCCGTTTCAACGGCGTCAGCCAGCGCCTGAAAGGTCGCCTCGCCATCGCCGCAACCGATGTAGCGTTGCACCGACAGACTGGTGAGCGTACGTGGCAAGGTTGCGAAGGGCCCGGACGGATCGGCGAACTGTTCGTAGCTGATCTGCTCAGGCGTCAAGGCGCTTGCCGGAATGAGCATGGCGTCGCCGCGTGTGCGGTAAGGCAGCCCCAGACGCCAGCTCTGCGGGCTGTCCAGGTGGATTGCTTCGGCATGCATTTCATTCAGGTAGAACTGTTGCTGGGCGTCGTCGTGTGACGCCTCCCACCATTGTTGCTGGTGAGGGTCCGCAAAGGGTGGCGCGTCACCCGGTTTCTTGCGCCGCGCATAGTTGACGCTGACTGAGTGGAGCGTCGAGCCGTAGCGGTCCCACGCCAGGTTCAGGCTGTGTTCGCACATCGGGTCCTCCAGTTCATCGGCCTCGTAACGATAGGTGATGACTTCCAGGCTCAGTGGCAGCATCGACGCGTAGGATCGATGTGCGCTCAATGCCTGCAGTTGGCGAACCAGATAGCGGCATGACCGGGTCGAATACAGCACGGTGGGACGTTGACTGGCGTCGAGTCCAAAGACTTCGCTGCGCAGTACCGAGCCGCTCAGCGCTCGCGCCATTTCCTGCAAGGTCGCGTCATCCGCGTCCGTTATTGGCAGCTCTGTCTGGGTTGCGGCGTCGAGTCGGGACAACACATGCTCGCCGGGCAGGCGTGCCAGTAGGTCGCTGCGGTCATGGTCGGTGCAGGGTCTGGCAGGATAGCGTCCGGTGTGGAACCAGGTCTTGTTCAATACCGGAGCGGTAAAGTCTTCCTGATCCTGCGACGACGTTTCGGTGTCGGTCTGCAGGAGCAGGCCGAAGCCGCGAAACTCCCGTTCGCGAGGGTCATAGAAACCCTGTCGATAGCGGAACAACTGAGTCAGCGTATTGCCAGTGACCTTGTCCTGCATGGTTTGCCTGACGACCACATGGACCGGGAACGGTAATTCCGAGACAGCAACGCTGCCTGCGGTCCGTAGCTCGTTTTTTTCGTCCAGCCATTCCTGCGCCGAACTGCGATAGCTGACTTCTCCGGCAGCACCGAGATTGTTATCCGAGGCCTTCAGCAAATACGGTTTGCGCACCGAGCCTGCCCGGTCCTCCGCGTAATAAAGGCTCCAGTGCCGTGGCGCCATGTGCGGTACGGTCAGCACCAGGCTGGAGAAACCCAGGCCCAGCAGATCGACCGCACTGAACTGGCAGAGCCGGTCATAACGCACGCCCTCCGGCCAGGGCTGATCGAAGGGCGCGGCCAGACCGTTCCCGCCCCGGTTCATGAAGACCTGAAAGCCATCGGCTTGCAGGTACAGCACGTCACTGGCACCTGAACCGTCCAGGTCGGCCAGCCGCACCTGGCTCGAATCAAAGGCCTCATAGGTGTAGGGCAGGGTGGCAAACAACTGGCCCTTGCCGAACCGGCCTCGGCCCAGGTTTGGCCAGACGCGGATCTCGTTGTGCCGGATCCGTATCAGGTGTTGTTGCCCCGTACCCAGAAGGTCGCTGAACGCCACGAGTTCAGTGGAACTGTCGCTGAGCAATGGCAGGCGATCCTCGTGGTGAGGGATGTCCACTGCTGCGGCGAATCCATCGGCTCGACGGTTGGCATACAGGCGAACGCTACGTGGGCCAATCAAGGCCAGATCTGACAGCCCGTCGCCGACCAGGTCCGCCATCTGGCCTTGCGGGTGGAAAAACTCTGTAGGAAAAGCCGAGAACGTGGCGTAGTTCGACCAGCTTCGATCAGGGTTGAGCGTAAAGAATCCGGCCATTCCCGGCTGGGCGACAATCCAGTCCAGCCGCCCGTCGCCGGTCAGATCCGTGAGGGCCTGACGTACCGGTGTGGCTGAATCAGCCGTGGGAATGCGGGGTAGCGGTTGACAGGTTCCGTAGGCAACGGCGTCCGCTGTGCCAGCGGTATCACGGACCGGTTCGCGATAAAGCCACGCCTTGTCGTCTCGATACAGAATGCCGGGCAAGCCGTCGCCAGACAGATCGACCAACTGGTATTGCTGGCCGTCATTCAAACCGGCCATGGGCTCCAGCGGCGTGTAGATGCCTGACTCAAGACTGAAATCGGTGTATTGAAATTGCACAGGAGGTTGCTGATCGACGCGCCGCCAGTCCGTACCATCCCATGCCTGCGAATGCGCTGCGCTCAGCAGGTTGTAGCCGAGAGCTGTCTGATAATGCTCCAGCAGCAGTCGCCGGGTCAGCAGCGGGGCTTCTCCGAGCTCATCCGGGAAGTGATGGAACATCAGAACCTGCCGGCACAGGCGCAGATTACCCAGCTCAAAACCATAGGCGAAACTTGAATGCGGATCACTGCGCACCGGCCAGGTAAATTGCTCATCGTATTCGGGGGGCGGGTCACTGCGGGTGTCGCGCTGGTCATAGTCGAATATCAGGTCGAAATGCCATAGCAAACCGTCCAGCGAATCTTCCTGCCACAGGTAAAGTACGGGGTGCGCCTTGGCATTGCCGTAGCGAACCCGGCTCAGGTAGCGTTGGGCGCGGAAGTTTCTCGGGTGATCCTCCGCCAGGCCCTGATGGTCTTCGGGCTTGTACTCATAGAGGATGTGTTCGCCGACGGCATTCATGCTTTCATCCAGCAACCATTCGGCAACCCGATTCATGTCTGCCGGGTCGGCAATGCGCGACGAGGTCCTCCTGCCATAAAGGTTCAGGCTGCCGTCGGCGCCGTGGATCAGCCAGAAGCCGGGATCTGCAATGTCCACGCGCCAATGCTCGATGCGCGCAAAGGCCCCTTCGACTCGGCTGAAGTAACGCACCACCTGATAAGTCGCATTCAAATCATGACCGTTGTAGCGGCTGACCTGACTCGAAACCAGTGCGCCGCTGTCGTCGCGTTCGGGCAGGCAGACATCGCCTCCGGGGCCGAAAATGAGGTCGTCGTCGGTGTAGTTCGGTACGCCCTTGCTGGCACGACGCGCCAATTTGCTGGTGTTCAGGTTCCAGCCAAGTCCGAATACGCCGTTGCCGGAAGTGCTCTGATAACTCAGCGACAGGGCGGGCGCGTAACCGCGGCCCTGGCTGATCGGCAGGGCGATTTCCATTGACGCCGCGCCGCTAGTGCCAACGGCTCCCCAGCCCTTGCCGATGCTTTGAATCGCGCCACCGCCTTTGGGTAATGACGGAGTGGCTACAGCCGGTTGCAGGGACGGCGGCGATTGATTTTGCGATTGAGCTTCCATGGAGCTTGCTCCCAGTCGGTTAACGGCTTTTCGCCGTGTAGCGCATGTGCACGATAATGTCGGTGATCGAGCGCGCTGCGCCGCCGGGTTGGAAAAGCTCAGGGTCCAGCGAGAGATTGCGCCAGTGCCCTCGAACGGCAGATAGCGCTCATCGTCGAAGTTGAAAACGGGCCAGGTTGCGTAACAGGGAGAAGGGGTGCTCGGTCATGTCCGGCTCTCCAGTGGTCATGACCCAGCCTTGTTTACCATGGCGCTCGCGTCTAGCTGACAAAAGTGTCAGTCAACCCTCAACAACACCAAAAATTTCTCATCAAAACAAAGTATTAGCGCCCGGCGCTGAAGGTATATTCATTGGCGATTGACTACCCAACGGTTATGCCTATTGGTTCTTGACCAAGCCGCGTGCTTCCGTTTGTCTGCTGTTATGGTTGAAGGGCGTCACTAACGGCGGGTAGAGGTTTCAAGGATGAGCTCGATCACGCACACCAACACGCCGCAATTGGCGGTCAGCGATTCACGGGGTCTGCCGGTACGCAGTGTGCAGTTCTATCGTGGCGCTGATGGTCAGCCTGTTGACGCGAGGGTGACGCAGCACTATTTCGACAAGGCCGGGCGACTGATCGCCAGTCGCGATCCACGTTTTTCCAGTCGTTTGAAAGATGGTGTCTGCGCGCCTGTGAACCTGATGCAAATCGTCAGCTTGTCCGGGGCTTTGCTGCTATCGAACAGTGTCGACTCAGGTTGGCGGGTGAGCCTGAACGGCGAAGCGGGGCAGTTAGTCGACAGCTGTGACGGACGTGACAACCCGCGCCAGATCGAATACGACAGGCTGTTGCGCCCTTTGGCGATCAACGAATCAGGCCGAATGACCGAACGCTTCACTTATGGCGGGCCTGCCACTGCTGAGCATAACCAGTGCAATCAACTGATTCGCCATGACGATACGGCAGGCTCGCGCTTGCTGCTGGACTATGGACTGTCGGGTAGGGCGTTGAGCGAAAAAAGGTACTTCCTGCAGTCGCCCGACAGCCCGGACTGGCCACTTGCCGAGCCTGATCGTGATGCACTGCTCGAGCCGGTCGGCCTGCAGACGCGCTGGGCTTTCAACGCGCAGGGCGAAGCGCAGGTGCAGACTGACGCCAACAGTAACGTCCAGCGTTTCAGTCACGGTGCGGATGGGCAACTGCGCGCTGTTGAACTGACCCTGGCCAATACGGAACAGCCGCAAACGCTGGTCAGTGCGATTCACTACGACGCGTTCAATCAGGTCGAGCAGGAGACCGCAGGAAATGGTGTGGCCAGTCGCTATGTGTATGATCAACAGGACGGTCGGCTGACTGAGCTCAGTGCGCTATCTGCCGACGGCTCAGTGTTGCAAAAACTGAACTACAGCTATGACCCGGCAGGTAACGTTCTACTCATCAACGATGCCTCGCAACCAGACCGGTATTGCGACAACCAGCTTATCGAGCCGATAAACCGTTACTGTTACGACACGTTGTATCAGTTGATCGAAGCCACGGGGCGGGAGGTCAGAAACGGCGCTACCCATGGTCCGGCGCTACCCGGTCTGCAACCTCTGCCGACGCTCGAACCTTGCCAGGTCAGCAACTACACACAGCGTTACAGCTACGACGCTGCGGGTAACCTGCTGCAAATGCGCCACGAAGGCGCACACAACTTCACCCGCAACATGCACGTTGCACCGGACAGCAATCGCAGCCTGCCGGACGATGACGGGGATGTGGATTTCGCTAAGAGTTTTGATGCCAATGGCAATCTGCTGCAACTGGTTCGCGGGCAGGTTATGGGCTGGGATGCGCGTAACCAGTTGCAGCACATCACCACTGTGCAGCGTAAAGACGCACCGAACGATGACGAACGCTATGTCTATGACGGCCAGGGTCAACGTTGTCGCAAGATCAGCACCGCGCAGGCATCAGGTCGCACACTGACCAATGAAGTTCGCTACCTGCCGGGACTGGAAGTTCGGACCACGGCCGATGGAGAAACTCTTCACGTCGTTACGGCTCAGGCGGGTCGCAACAGCGTGCGGGTGTTGCACTGGGAGGCTGGAAAACCGGGCGCTGTTGAGAACGATCAGGTGCGTTACAGCCTGGGTGATCATCTGGGCTCGAGCACGCTGGAGCTTGATCAGCAAGGCGGTCTGATCAGCCAGGAAAGTTATTACCCCTTTGGCGGCACGGCCTGGTGGGCGGCGCGCAGTGCAGTGGAGGCCAAGTACAAAACAGTGCGTTATTCGGGTAAAGAGCGCGATGCCAGCGGGCTTTATTATTACGGGTTCAGGTATTACGCGCCGTGGTTGCAGCGGTGGATCAATCCGGACCCGGCGGGGGCTGTGGATGGGTTGAATTTTTATGCAATGGTTGGGAATAGTCCGTTACGAAATAAAGATATAGCAGGTTTGCAACATCGACCTTATCAGGGCTTTCAAGACGCTTACGAGCAGCAGGCCAGTTCAAGTGGCCTCACCCTCATCGCTCGAGGCAGAGAAAATATAAAACTGTTGAAGAAGCCTCCGACAGATAAGCTGGGTCATGCCCTTGAGGTTGTTGAAGTGGCCTATAAGGAGAGTCAACGTGTTTTTAATAGCGGAGATTTAACCGAAACGCAAAAAGTCGTCGTCTGGAATGTCATGGGGTATACATCATTGGCACAAATGCCCGAAATGGCCAGTCAGTACGCGAGTTTGAACGACGTGGTGCAGGATTATACGGCAGGGCACGGGTTTAATCAGTTTGCCGTCTTTGGCAGGCAGCCAGGTAATCAGGGTCTTACCTTTTCAAACGACCCACACAAAAGAATATTTTTAGGGCGTGAGGTATTGGATTTTCATGTGCTGGGAACCGCGCTGGTAATGGGCCATGAAATTTCCCATACCACGCAGAGGCGTTCGAAGGATTACATTTATATGAATGCGAGCGTCAATCGGGATGAAGGTGTTGAGCAGCTAACATCCGGTGACGTGGATGAGCATTTGCAGAGCATGTTAGAGTCGGCAAGTCATGTTACAGCAGGGCAGCATGATCACGTCATATTTTCGAATATTGATAGCATGATTAGCGAAGGTAAGCTGACGACCGGTGATGTAACAGGTCTGTTTGCAACCCGTAGTCTTCAAGATATCAACGTTAACCGCTTAAAGTACCCGGGTGTCCGGGACCGCATCCTGCGTAATAATGCAGATAATATTGCGTTTTTAGGGCTTTTTCTCGGAAGAGAGCAGGTTGTTTCAAAAATGAAGGCGCGAGGCTATGTTAAGTAGATGCAGGATGCTGTGGTCGCGCGAAGGTGTCTGGTCTGTACTTGAAGTATGAGCTTGATTTTTCGTGCTGCACGTCCGTGCACTGATCCTGTCAGGCAGGAATAGTGTTCTTATCAAACTTTCATGGATGAAGGTCATGAGTTCGATTGTGCACAGCAATACGCCGATACTGGTGGTCATTGAACCACGTGCGCTGGCCGTGCGTAGCGTGCAGTTCTGTCGAACTGTGGCCGGGCAGGCTCTTTCCGCGCGGGTGACCCATCAGCGCTATGACTGGGCAGGGCGTCCGGTTGTCGGTCGTGATCCGCGTCTGTTCAGTCGCTCGGAAACCGAAGCGCAGACCCCGGCAAATCGGCTGGTCAGGTTCAGTCTGTCCGGAGCGGCCTTGCTGAGCGAAAGCGTCGACTCGGGTTGGCGACTGAACCTGATGGGCGAGGCAGGGCAGTTGCTTGAAAGCCGGGACGGGCGAGGCACTCAGCGCTTGATGGAATACGACAGTTCGCTGCGTTCTGTCTCTGTGACAGAGCAGGGGCTTGTCGTCGAACGCCTGGCCTATGGTGGCGCCGACGCCGTTGAGCATAACCAGTGCAATCAACTGATTCGCCATGACGATACGGCAGGCTCGCGTTTGCTGCATGATTACGGCCTGCTTGGCGCTGCGCTGTGTGAGAAACGGCATTTTTTGCAAGCGCCTGAAAGTCCGGACTGGCCGCTGGCCGAAGCAGAGCGAGATGCGCTGCTTGAGCTTGTCGGGCTGCAAACCCGCTGGGGTTTCAATGCGCTGGGCGAAGTGCTCGTGCAGACCGATGCCATGGGCAACACGCAGGCCTTTGGCATGACCGTCGCTGGGCAGTTGAAAGCTGCTGAACTGACATTGGCCGGTGCCGCACAGTCGCAGACGCTGGTCAGTGAAATACGTTACAACGCGCTTGACCAAGTCGAGCAGGAAACGGCGGGCAATGGTGTTGTCAGTCATTTCCAATATAATCCGCAGGACAGTCGGCTCGCTGCGCTCAACGCGATGGCGGCGGATGGCGCGCTGTTGCAAAAGCTGATTTACAGCTATGACCCGGTCGGTAATGTTCTGGTGGTCAACGATGCGTCCCAGCCAGACCGCTATTGTGACAACCAGCTTATCGAACCGATCAGTCGCTTCGAGTACGACACGCTGTATCAACTGATCGAAGCCAGCGGCCGTGAAGTCAGAAACGGTGCCAGCCATGGCCCGGCGTTGCCGGGCCTGCAATCTCTGCCGACGGATGATCCGTGTCAGGTCAGCAACTACACACAGCGTTACAGCTACGACGCTGCGGGTAACCTGCTGCAAATGCGCCACGAAGGCGCGCACAACTTCACCCGCAACATGCACGTTGATCCCGACAGCAATCGCAGCCTGCCCGACGCTGAAGGAGAAGTGGATTTCGCTACGAGTTTTGATGCCAACGGCAACATGCTGAAACTGGTTCGCGGGCAGGTTATGGGCTGGGATGCGCGTAATCAGTTGCAGCACATCACCACTGTGCAACGTGAAGACGGGTCGACCGATGAGGAACGCTATGTCTATGACGGCCAGGGTCAACGTTGTCGCAAGATCAGTACTGCTCAGGCATCAGGTCGCACACTGATCAATGAAGTGCGCTACCTGCCGGGGCTGGAAATTCGTACTACGGCCGATGGCGAAATCCTTCATGTCGTTACGGCTCAGGCGGGTCGCAACAGTGTGCGGGTGTTGCACTGGGAAGCTGGAAAACCAAGCGCTATTGCGAACGATCAGGTGCGTTACAGCCTGGGTGATCATCTGGGCTCAAGCACGCTGGAGCTTGATCAGCAAGGCGGTCTGATCAGCCAGGAAAGTTATTACCCTTTTGGCGGCACGGCCTGGTGGGCGGCGCGTAGTGCAGTGGAGGCCAAGTACAAAACAGTTAGGTACTCGGGTAAAGAGCGTGACACCAGTGGGCTTTATTATTACGGGCTCAGGTATTACGCGCCTTGGTTGCAAAGGTGGATCAATCCGGACCCGGCGGGGGATGTGGATGGGTTGAATCTGTACAGGATGGTCAGAAATAATCCGCTTGTTTACGTTGATGCGAAGGGCCAGCAACCTGAACCTGTTCCAAAAACTATTCACCAGATCTGGATAGGTGAAAACCGGGATGCCTTGAAGGCTCAGGTCAGCAATATCAACAGAACCGTTGAAATGGCGTGGGGGTATAAAGTGAAGTTGCATCTGGAAACGAGCAGGCCGGATATTTACTCTGAAATCGAAAAAGATTTGAAATCGGAAGTGGTCCCGCTCGCTGGGTCCGATTTTTTCCAGCGGTTCAAGGAGCAGCCGCTTTACGTGGCTTATGAAGATTTCCGAAAAAACAATCAGAATTACGCATTCGCGGTAGACGTTTTACGGATGCATACCGTTCATGAGTTGGGCGGAATTTATTCAGACGTTGATGATGTTTATACCGGCGCAGATACCGAGGATATGACGCCGTTGGGAGATCAATCACTGCTTGCTGAGCAGAACGAAGTTCTAACACTGAACCCGGTTCATGTGCCTTGGGAATCTGAATATTCGGTTGACAGTTTCATGGTTAATAATAGCTCGTTTGCCGCTCATGCCGGTGCTGGCGTATTACACGATATGATGGACGAAGGTGTCAAACGGTATAACAGTGCTTTAAACAGCGGGCTCTATCCAGATCCTATGGGGCTGTCGGGGATCGGCTTTAATTTAATTTGGAACGATGATGCAGACGCAAGGGTGCGAGTATTGTCAAACATCGTAGGCCCTGGTCTGTTTACAGACGTAATAGGCCGATCTGATCAAGAGTACGGAGACTTACTGGATCATTTTAGAGCTTACGTTTTTGACGACGCCCCTTTTACAGCTGACGAACAAATGATGAGGAAAATGCCGTTGAACGCCTATATACGGAGCGGCGCGGCGCAAACCTGGCGCTGACCATAAACCGATAAAACCCGCCTCAATGAGACGGGTTTTATCCAGTATTTACTGCACTTCCACCGCCAGACTGTCGCTGATCTTCTTCTGCCAGATCTGCGGGCCGGTTATGTGAACGGATTCGCCGGTGCTGTCTACCGCAACGGTCACCGGCATGTCCTTGACCTCGAACTCGTAGATCGCTTCCATGCCCAGCTCGGCGAAGGCCACGACGCGGGATTTCTTGATCGCCTGAGCCACCAGATAGGCAGCACCACCAACGGCCATCAGGTACACGGCCTTGTGGTCACGGATCGCTTCGATGGCGGTCGGGCCGCGTTCGGATTTGCCGATCATGCCCAGCAAACCGGTCTGATCGAGGATCTGCCGGGTGAACTTGTCCATCCGGGTGGCCGTGGTCGGGCCGGCCGGGCCGACGACTTCTTCGCGTACCGGATCAACCGGGCCGACGTAGTAGATGAAGCGCCCCTTGAGGTCTACCGGCAGGGTTTCACCCCTGTTGAGCATTTCGACCATGCGCTTGTGCGCTGCATCGCGGCCGGTGAGCATCTTGCCATTGAGCAAAACGGTTTCGCCCGGTTTCCAGCTTTGTACTTCTTCCGGGGTCAGGGTATCGAGGTTGACGCGGCGGGCCGATGGGCCGGCTTCCCAGACGATTTCCGGGTAGGCGTCCAGCGATGGAGCCTCCAGCGAGGCAGGGCCGCTGCCGTCGAGCACGAAGTGCGCGTGGCGGGTGGCGGCGCAGTTGGGGATCATGCACACCGGCAGCGACGCGGCGTGGGTCGGGTAATCCATGATCTTGACGTCGAGCACGGTGGTCAGGCCGCCCAGGCCCTGAGCGCCAATGCCCAGCTGGTTGACCTTCTCGAACAGCTCCAGACGCATCTCTTCGATACGATTCTGCGGGCCGCGGGCTTTCAGTTCGTGAATGTCGATGGACTCCATCAACACTTCCTTGGCCATGACCGCGGCCTTTTCTGCGGTGCCGCCGATGCCGATGCCGAGCATGCCCGGCGGACACCAGCCTGCGCCCATGGTCGGAACGGTTTTCAGAACCCAGTCGACGATCGAGTCGGACGGGTTGAGCATTGCCATCTTCGATTTGTTTTCCGAACCGCCGCCTTTTGCCGCGACGTCCACTTCCACGGTGTTACCCGGGACGATGGAGTAGTGAATGACGGCCGGGGTATTGTCCTTGGTGTTTTTGCGAGCGCCTGCCGGATCGGCAAGGATCGAGGCACGCAGCACGTTTTCAGGCAGGTTGTACGCGCGGCGCACGCCTTCGTTGATCATGTCGTCCAGGCCCATGGTGGCGCCGTCCCAGCGAACGTCCATCCCCACGCGCACGAAAACCGTGACGATGCCGGTGTCCTGGCAGATCGGGCGATGACCGGTCGCGCACATGCGCGAGTTGATCAGGATCTGGGCGATGGAGTCACGAGCGGCAGGCGACTCTTCACGCAGATACGCCTCGTGCATGGCCTGGATGAAGTCTACGGGGTGGTAATAGGAAATGAACTGCAGTGCGTCTGCAACGCTCTGAATCAGGTCGTCTTGCTTGATCACGGTCATGCGGCGCGCTCCTCTGTAAGGACGGGAACATTCAATTACGCTATCGGCGGCAGTCTGGAACTGCGGCTTGAACCAGAGCTGTCAGGTTGGCCATAGCGGGCGCAAAAAGGCGCGGCAGTATAACCCGCCCGACAGGCCAGTCTGTACAATCGCCGTTATTTTCTGCACAGGCCGTTTTGATGCCTCAATTGCATGTGGGTGAGCTTAGCTGGTCGGTGGCATCGGCCAGCAATCTGCTCGACGCCCTGAACCATGCCGGTATTCCGGTCCCTTATAGCTGTCGTGCCGGCAGTTGCCATGCGTGTCTGGTGCGCGTCGTAAAGGGCGAGCCTGAAGACGCTTTGCCCGACGCGCTGCCTGTCGAAAAACGCCAGCAGGGTTGGCGGCTTGCCTGTCAGTGCCGAGTGACGGCGGATCTGGCTGTCGAGGTGTTTGACCCACAGCGTGATGGCCTGCCTGCCACGGTGGCAGGCTGCGACTGGCTCTCTGCATCGGTGCTGCGTTTGCGCCTGGAGCCAGCGAGACCGCTGCGCTACAGCGCCGGGCAGCACCAGGTGTTGTGGACCGAGAGCGGTGTTGCGCGGCCTTACTCGCTGGCGAGCCTTCCCGGTGAGGATGCATTTCTGGAGTTTCACATTGACTGCCTGCAGCACGGGGCCTTCCGTGACGTCGCCCGCCAGTTGCAGGTCGGTGACGCCCTGAGGCTCGGCGAGTTGCGTGGCGGGGCGCTGCGTTACGACCCTGATTGGCAGGAAAAACCCTTGTTGCTGCTGGCCGCCGGCACCGGGCTCGGGCCCTTGTGGGGTGTACTGCGCGAGGCGCTGCGCCAGGACCATCAGGGCGCGATACGCGTGATTCATCTGGCCCGCGGCAGCCACGAGCACTACCTGGCCGATGAACTGCACGCCTTGGCTGAACGTCATCCCCTGCTGCATGTAGAGCTGGTTACCCCGCAGACGCTACAGGCAATCCTGGTTGAACTGCGCCTGTTGTCGCGGCACGCGATGGCGCTGGTGTGCGGCAGTGCCGACAGCGTGGAGATATTCGCCAAGCGCCTTTATCTGGCAGGTCTGCCGCGTAATCAGTTGCTGGCGGATGTGTTTGTGGCGCGGGAGTAAGAGTGACGTCAGTTACAGCTCTCGTTCTTCGGCACGATAATTACATGATTCGCAGGGCTGACCCAACGCAAAAGGCCCCGACTCTTGCGAGACGGGGCCTTGGCTTGCCGTGTGCTGCGATCAGACCAATGGGTCGCCGACGTGCAGAATCTTCATGCCATTGGTGCCGCCGATGGTGTGGTAGCTGTCGCCCTTGGTGAGGATGACCCAGTCACCTTGCTCGACCAGACCACGCTTGAGCAGTTCGTCGACTGCGGCCTGGCTGACCTGACCTGGCGGCAGGGCTGCCGGGTCGAATGGCACGGTGTAGACACCACGGAACATCGCTGCACGCGCCTGAGTACCACGGTGCGGAGAGAACGCGTAGATCGGCACCGAAGAGCGGATGCGCGACATGATCAGCGGGGTATAGCCGCTTTCGGTCAGTGCGATGATCGCCTTCACACCCGGGAAGTGGTTGGCGGTGTACATGGCCGCCAGCGCGATGCTTTCATCGCAACGGGTGAAGGAGTGACCGATACGGTGGCTGGAAGTCTTGCCGGTCGGGTGCTTTTCAGCACCGATGCAGATACGGGCCATGGCCTGAACCGCTTCGATCGGGTAGGAGCCTGCAGCACTTTCGGCCGACAGCATCACAGCGTCGGTGTAGTCGAGCACGGCGTTGGCCACGTCGGACACTTCGGCACGCGTCGGCATTGGGCTGGAGATCATCGACTCCATCATCTGCGTGGCAACGATCACTGCCTTGTTGTGGCGACGAGCGTGCAGGATGATGCGTTTCTGTACGCCGACCAGTTCGGCATCACCGATTTCAACGCCCAGGTCACCACGAGCGACCATGACCGCGTCACTGGCGCGGATCAGTTCATCCAGCACTTCGTCGTTGGCAACGGCTTCGGCGCGTTCGATCTTGGCCACCAGCCAGGCCGTACCACCGGATTCGTCGCGCAACTGGCGAGCGTATTCCATGTCGGCGGCGTCGCGCGGGAAGGAAACGGCCAGGTAGTCGAGGTCCATCTCGGCAGCGAGCTTGATGTCCTGCTTGTCTTTTTCGGTCAGTGCCGGCGCCGTCAGGCCACCACCACGACGGTTGATGCCTTTGTGGTCGGACAGCGGGCCGCCGATCAGCACGGTGCAGTGCAGTTCGTTAGCGGTCTGGGTGTCGACGCGCATGACCACGCGACCATCGTCGAGCAGCAACTCGTCGCCTACGCCGCAATCCTTGACCAGATCCGGGTAGTCGATACCCACGATCTGTTGGTTGCCACTGGTCAGCGGATGAGCGGTGGAGAAGGTGAACTTGTCACCGACCTTCAGCTCTATTCGCTTGTCGGTGAACTTTGCGATACGGATCTTCGGACCCTGCAGGTCGCCCAGCAGAGCGACGAAGCGCCCGTGTCTGGCGGCGATTTCGCGGATCAGCCTGGCGCGAGCCTTGTGCTCGTCCGGAGTACCGTGGGAGAAGTTCAGACGAGCAACGTCCAGACCCGAAAGGATCAGTTGTTCGATGACTTCCGGCGAATTGCTTGCAGGGCCAAGTGTGGCGACGATTTTGGTGCGGCGAACGGTCATGCACAAACTCCTTAATTGAAGCGCAGCGAGAGGCTACTCCTGTCTGGGTCTTTAGTCATTGTTCCTTTGCACTACCGTGTCAGGGGCGGGGAGGGCAATCGGCTGACAACCGGCGCTCTATTGGCCTGAAGAAACAGGCTGTGACGCCGATACAGGGCAGAGAACAGGAGAGTCCCATGCGTATTGTAACGATTGTTGTATTACTGACTGCGCTCAGCGGTTGCACCCGCTGGGCGATGAATTCCAACCTTGATCACGCTTACCGTGCCTATCAGGAAGGTGACTGTGATCGGGTGATGCTCGATCTCTCCAAGGTCGAACGCCAGAGCCGCTCGCGCCGTTATGTCCAGCCGGAAGTGTCGATGTTGCGCGGCCAGTGCCTGGAACGGCAGAAATTGTATGTCGATGCGGCACAGACCTATCAATTCCTGATGGCGCAGTATCCAGAAAGTGAATACGCCTTCCGTGCACGCGCCAGACTCGACACGCTGGCACAAACAGGTCTTTACCCCAGGGCTCAACCTGCCAGACCCATACCTGTACCTGTTCGAAACGCTCCTGTATCGAAATAATTACCCTCGTTTGAATGGAAGGTGCTGTGTTCGGGTGGATTTCGAATAATTGTGAGCTAGGCTGAGGTCACAAAGCGGACGAGCTGCAGGGCTCCGGGTCGAGACTGTTTCCTGGATAGCCTCTGTCGTGCAGCGCATTAGAAGTCCGCAACGAACACACGGTGCCGCGTGGTCGCAGCATCGGTCTCGGAAGGCAGCCTGCCATGTATAAAGAGCGGAAAATCGAACGTCATCAACTGCAGGATTATTTGCAGGTTTTCAATCGTCATACCGGCAAGCTGGTGGGGTGTCTGGGGAATGTGTCCGGTGAGGGGCTGATGCTTATCAGCAGTCTGCCGGTGCTGGTGGGCGCGAGATTCGATCTGTGCCTGAAACTACCGAATGGCAACGTCGGACAGCCCATCGATGTGAGCGCCAGGTGCCTCTGGTGTCACGAAGACGAGACACCAGGCAGCTATGACTCCGGTTTTGAATTGTGTCAGGTCTCGACAGAGTATCTGGAGTTCGTGCAGCTGTTGCGACAGTACTTCTGTTTTTACCCCTCCTACGAAGCCTCTGCCTGAGGCTGCTGCCTGACGGGCAGGGCGTCGTTCATAACGTACCTGCCTTTTTCCAGCTCATGTAACGGTTGACCAGCTGTGGGCCCAGTTCTCCTGGCCGCGCATCCATGATCACGATGCCTTGCGCGCTCAAACGATCGTGCAGCGAAGCGCGGGCATTGAGGAAGTCGATCGTCCCGCAATAACTCAGTGCTTCATCGTAGGTGTGTACCGGCGAGTGGCGCAGGCCGTCGAGGACTTCTTCGCGCAGACTGGCGATCAGTACCCGATGCTGTTTGCCGAGCTGCCTGGCAGCGGCCAGCAGTTCCTCATCGTCTTCATCACGCAAGTTGGTCATCAACACCACCAGTGAACGTCTTTTATGACGAACCATCAGATGGCGCACGGCGGCGCTGTAGTCAGCGGGGCGCCGGGTGGTCTGCAGGTCATAGACCGTGTTGAGCACCCGATTCAGCTGCCCAGGCCCCTTCACCGGCGCCAGATAACGATCCTGCTCGCCGGCAAAGGTCGCAATACCGACAGAATCACCCTGACGCAGCGCGACATAACTCAATAGCAGGCAAGCGTTGAGGGCGTGATCGAAGTGAGACAGGTCGCCGTCCTGACTGCGCATCCGACGTCCGCAATCGAGCATGAAAACGATTTGCTGATCCCGCTCGTCCTGGTATTCCCGTGCGATGGGCGCTCGCTGGCGGGCGGTGGCTTTCCAGTCGATCTGGCGCAGGCTGTCGCCCTCGCGAAATTCACGCAACTGGTTGAATTCCATGCCCAGCCCGCGGCGTTGTAGCTGGCGTATGCCCAGTTGGCTCAGCCAGTTATCCACCGCCATCAATTGACCGCCGCAGAGGCGGGCGAAATCCGGATAGACCCGCGTGGTGCCGGGCACTGCCAGGTAGCGTCGTGTCGTCCACAGGCGCAACGTTCCCGGCAGGCTGATTTCGCACTGCTCAAACGTAAAGTGACCCCGGCTTGACGGGCGCAGGCGATAGCCGATGCTGCCTTTACCGCGTGCGGCCAGGGTGAGGGACTGAGGCAGGTTTTCGTGTTCCAGCCCGTGCGGCACATGATCGAATAGCCGCACGATCACGGGTCTGCGATTGTCGTGCTGCACGTCGAGCCGGACTTCGTTCCAGCGGTCCAGCGTCAGACTGCCCGCCAGCTCGCGCTGCACGCGTGGCGAGGGGCTTCTGAGCAGCCAGATTGCATCAAGCACGCTCACGACGACGAGGGCCAGCAATGCCCCCCAGTAAAGGTCGTCGATTTTTGCCGGATACTCGATGCCCAGCGCATGAAACGTTCCGAGCAGCAAGGCCACGCCCATCAGTCCGCCGAGCCAGCGCAGCAGCGTTATCGACGGCTTGAGGACCTGTTTCACAGGCGCGGTGCCGAGACCTGGTCGAGGATCTGCCTGAGCACCTGATCCACCGACAGCCCTTCGATGTCCAGCTCAGGCGACAGCCTGACCCGGTGTCGCAGCACTGCCAGTGCACAGCCCTTGATATCGTCCGGGGTCACGAACTCGCCGCCACGCAACACGGCTCGGGCCCGCCCACCACGCACCAGCGCAATCGAAGCGCGAGGGCCTGCGCCCTGACTCAGACCTGGCCAGGTGCGCGTGCTGCGTGCCAGTCGCACGGCGTAGTCCAGCACTTGCTCATCGATGGGCAGTTCGCTGGCAATGCGTTGCAGCGCCTGAACCTCGCGGGCCTGCATGATGACCCTGAGCGGTCGCACATCCAGCATGTCAGCCCGGGACGAGCGGGTGACCTGACGTACCATGTTCAGCTCTTCCTGCGCTTCGGGATAATCCATGCGCAGTTTGAGCATGAAACGATCCAGTTCAGCTTCAGGCAATGGATAGGTGCCCTCCTGTTCGATGGGGTTCTGGGTCGCCAGCACCATGAACGGCTGCGGGATCGGCAGGGCGCGCCCTTCAAGGGTGACTTGCCGCTCCTGCATCGCTTCGAGCAAAGCCGCCTGGGTCTTGGCCGGTGCCCTGTTGATTTCGTCGGCCAGCAGCAGGTTGGTGAACAGCGGCCCCTTGCGCAGCTTGAACTGCTCGGTCTGCATGTCGTATACCGCATGACCGGTGACATCGCTGGGCATCAGGTCCGGCGTAAACTGGATGCGGGCGAATTCGCAGCCGATGCAACTGGCCAGCGCCCGAACCAGCAGCGTCTTGCCAAGCCCCGGAACACCTTCCAGCAACACATGTCCGCCACCGATCAGCGCGGTCAACACATCGTCGATAACCGCATTTTGTCCGATCACGGCCTTTTGCAGCTCATTGCGCAACGCCTGAGCCAGCTGGCTGGCACGCTGCCGCTGCTGCAACTGGGTGGTGGATTCGGCTGCGGGCTCGGCAAGTGACTCGGTGCTGCTGCCTGATGGGGCGGGTGTTTGATCGCTCATAGGGCATTCCTGATTGTTTGCAGGTGGGCTACCTGGCGGGTGAATTCGCTGTGTGACAGGCGTTGCGGCGGGCGAGGGCGCAGTGCGTCGCTGATGGCGCTTGTGGGCTGACGGGTCAGGCGTGCAAGCACTTGCCATTGTTCGGCAACGACCAGCCGCTCGAAACCGGGATGCAGCTGGCGGGCGCGACGCAGGATGTCCTGTTGCAGGCGTTTGATCAGCGTCTGCTGCCCGGTGTGTTTGCGCAGGAACTCGGCACTGGCGCGCAGGTGTTCGGTCAGTTGGCGGCGTGCAAGTGGTGCGGGCCTGCGCAACGGGCCCTCGCGCAGACCGATGTGCCACAGACCCAGGCCGATCAGCAGTGCCAGCGTCAGCAGCGCCTGAGGATAGTTGCGCAGCAACAGGCTCAGCAGGTTGTCGTGTTCGGTTTGCAGCACCAGGGTCACTTGGCTGTCCTGCGTCAGATACCAGAGCAGCCAGGCATTGTCATAGTGGCCGATCGAGCGGGTTTTCCACAGGTTGGCGTCCGTGATAACCGTGATCAGCCCAGTGCCCCGGCTTATCTGCAGCAGGTGCGTGGCATCGGCGCTGTTGGCCCAGGATTGAGCGTGATCTTCCGGGTCTTCGAGGTGAAACGCCGGATCGAAACTCATGTAGGCCGGGGCGCTCTCGTTTTCCAGGTACAGGCGGGTCAGCTCTGGCCAGGGCATTTTCTTGTGCTTGGGGGCGGGCGTCATCAGCGGGATGGGCAGTGGCGGCTGAGCGTCGGTCAGTTGCTGTTCCTTGGCATTGATGTCTTTGGTGAGGTACTGATGAATCTGCAGACTGTCCAGCAGCAAGTCACCGCTGCGGCCTTTTTGTTCGTCCCAGAGTTGTTCGGCGACAAACAGCAGGTGCCCGCCTGCTTCGGCCCAGTCCAGCAGTTTTTGAGTTTGCGTCGGCGTCATGTCTTCCCGGTCATCGAGTAGCAGCAGGGTCTGGGTGCTCTGACTCGGGTCGGGAAGCTGGGCCAGCGTATCGACGGTATTCACTGTGACAGAGAGGCCACGCAGAAAATGTTCGGCCGCCAGCCAGGGATTGGCCTTGGCCTGTGGCGAGGGGCCCTGATCGACCGTTTTCTCGTAGCGCTCGAGCTGAGTGCTCAGAAACAGCGCGCCACCTGCCAGCAGCAACAGGACCAGCAGCCCGATCAGCAGTCCGGTACGGCGGCTCATGGCTGCGGTGCCTGGTTGAACAGGCGACGCCAGCCATCGCAGAGTTCCTGTCGGGCATGCGCCGGTGGCAGGCGATGCCCGTAGGCGAGGTTTTGCCAGTGTGCGGTCAGCGCGCGGCTGAATTCACTCAGCAGCGGCTGGTTGAGCGCGGCGATACGTTCGAGTACCTGACTTTCGGTATCAGCATTTCTCAAGGGCAATCGATAGTCGCTCAGCAAGCGGCTGAGCAAAGCGCGGTACAGCAGACCCAGCGCTTCGCGAGGCTGGCTGTTCCAGAGCTGCTCGGCCCGGCCGGCAATGTCATCGGGCAGGCTTTCGGCATTCACTTGCAGACCAAAGAGCTGCTCGGGTGCCGGGCGGGTGGTTTTGGCCTTGTCGGTCTTCCGGCCAACGAAGGTCCTGAACCAGTCCCGGTAACGAAAGATCACCAGCCCCACAAGCCCGATGACCACGCCCCACAGCAGTACTTCAATCAGGCTGGCCAGGGCGCTCGCTGCGCGCAGAAGCCGGTTGAGCCAGGTCATCAGCCAGCTCTGATCACGCGTGTCCCGCGCCGCAGACTGGCCTTTCTGTTTTTCAGGAAAGCGCCAGCCCGTTTCGGTCCGGGGGTTGCGGAAGGGCGGCTGTTGCAGAACGTTGTGGATCTGGCTGCGTGCCGCTTCGCTGGTCAGGGGCTGGCGGGTCAGGCGCGGCGTGTCGGGCGCCGCCACGGACGGAGCGGATTGCGCAGGGGCGGATTCCGGCAATGGGCAGCTGTAGCTTGGCTGATCGGCCCAGACCGGTTCTGGCGCTGCCGAAAGCAGCAGCCCGACGCCCATTAACACGGCATAGGCCGTACCGATCAGGCGCTGCCGCAGGCGCCGGAAGATCAGTTCTATGTCCCAGGCTTCAAGAACCGTGCGGCGATTCAAGTACAGCGTGAAGCCGCAGGCGACATACACAGGCTCCCAAAGTATCAGCGCCAGGGCATAGAAGAGGTTGGTCAGATGGTCGATCCACAGCCATTGGTTTTCGACGTCGAGCAGACTCATCCAGTGCCAGTCGATCTGGATTTGCTGCGGTATCAGGGCGTAGAGCAGGACCAGCAGGCCTATCCACAGTGCGTATTCCAGGTGTGCGCCAACGATGGTGAGCAACTGTGCGGCGCGCAGGTCTTTCTGGCTGAGAAGGCCGATGCGCAGGGCGCGTTCGGTACCTGCCAGATGCTCCAGTTGCTGCACCGGCAGCTGGAAACTGCGACTCAGGGAAAGACGTCGCCACAAGAGGCTGGGCAGCAGTTGCTCCTTCAGGGTCGCCGGCCAGGCCTTGAGGGCCTGTCGCAGTGTCGGCGTGGCACCGAACAGTGACTGCGAAAGGATCAGCAGCGGCAACCGCTCGAACGCAGGTTTGAGCCACCAGAACAGCAGGATGGCGGCCGTGGGGTAATCCCAGAACAGTGCACTGAGGACACAGAAAAGGGGCAGGGTGACGATTGCCCAACTGCTCATCAGCACACCGCGGTGCCGCCCGGCGAGCAGCACGCCCAGGTCGATGGCCTCCCACGGCGAGCGAGGGCGTATGGCAACAGTCGACTCAGTCAGGCGCATGAGGTGTAAGTCCCGCCAGAGTCAGATACGCGGCCACCAGCAACCACAGGACGGCACCAGTCAGGTACTTGAGAAGCGGCCCGGGCCAGGTCATCGATGACCAGTACGCCTCGATGAAGGCTGCGATCAGCAGAAACAGGATCACCCCGCCGACCAGCTGCATGCTGGCCCGCGCGGCGATGCGCAGTGCGGCACTGCGCGTCAGTCTTCCCGGAGCCAGCAAGGCCCAGCCCAGTTTGAGGCCCGCCGCCCCGGCGAGGGCGATGGCCGTCAGCTCGAAGGCGCCGTGACCGATGACGAAGGGCCAGAAGGTCTGCCCGTAACCGATGTCTGTCAGGTGCCCGGCGATTGCGCCGGTCATCAGCCCATTGAAGAGCAGGAAGAACAGACTGCCCAGCCCGAACAGCAAGCCGCTTGCATAGGTTTGGAAAGCGATGCCTATGTTGTTCATGATGTAGTAGCCGAACATCATCCAGTCCGTATCGGAACCCCGTTCGACGGGCTGACCGACCCGGCTGGCCGACGGGTCATACATGCTCTGCATGTCTGCCAGTTGTTCGGGGCTGACGACGCTGTAGATCAGTTGTGGAAAACCATACACCAGCAACGCCATGCCGATCAGGCTGGCGAACAGCAGCAGGCTGGCAACCAGTACAAAGCGCCACTCAGTCCGTACGCGTCGCGGAAAGTCGCCCAGAACGAAGCTCAGCAATCGCACCCCGGCAGTGCTGCGGTGGCGGTAAAGTTGCTGATGACCGCGCATGGCCAACTGATGCAAGGGGTCGACCAAATGGCTGCTGTAGCCACGCTCCTGTGCCAGCGCCAAGTGGTGGCAGAGGCGCCGATAATCGACGGGAAAGTTCGCGCCGCCGCCGAGATCGCCCTTGCCCTGTTCAAGGGCCGTCAGGCGCTGCTCGAAGCGTTGCCACTCCTGCTGATGGCGGGTTTCAAACAGGCTCTGCTTCATGTCGGCCCCAGCAGGTTGCGGGCGATGCCGTTTACATGAGCGACCGCCGTGTCGGCGGGGATACGCAAGGGTTCGGCGAGGATGGCTGCGAGTTCCTGGGTTCGCGCGCTGGAAAGTTCAGCCTGCCGCTCCGCCAGGCCGAGCAGCGCGCGCTGTTCATCCAGACGCAGGGCAAAGGGCACCATGACCGGTTCGGCCTGCGGCAGGGTAGGGCGCGCCACCGGCCGGTCGCTGTAAATCACCAGCGTTCCGGCGGCAAGATCACCCAGCCGTTTGAATAGCGGATGGTTCAGACAAGTGATCGCCCCCAGCCCGTAGCCCAGCGGGAGCATGTCGACGAAGCGCAGCAGGTTGCGGATCAGCGAAGAAGACCAGTCTATGGGCGTGCCGTCGTCATGCACCACGCGCAGCCCGAGCAGGCGCTTGCCCGGTGTGCGTCCCTGGTTGAGTACTTCAAACAGCACCATGTACCACCAGTTCACCAGAAAAAACACCAGAGCGGCCAGACCCATGCCGAGCTTGTCGAACAGCTGCAGAAGTACAAAGAACACGCCGAGGAGGGCTGCGCGAATGGCGAAGTCGATGCCGAACGCCAATGCGCGGGAAACCAGCCCGGCAGGGCGCAGAAGCATATCGATGCCTTCTGGCGTCTCGATTTCAATGCGCGTGTCCAACGGCGTGGGCAGCGCTGCACTCCTTGGCGAAGCGGGGCGGGATGACATTGTCGGAAGGACGCGCCTGAAAACCAAAACTGATGCTAGCTACCGCAGCGGAGCTAAGCAACCGACCATTCAATACGCGGGCTGTAAGAAAACATTTCCCGGTGCGCCGGATACTACCCGATTAGCCAATGACACCTGTCACGCCCTACACTTCGCGGGTCTTTTGTTCAGGATCAGCCCGTGACCTCCAGCATCTTCTGGTACGACTACGAAACCACCGGTATCAACCCGCGCAATGACCGTGCGCTGCAGATGGCCGGAATTCGCACGGATACCGACCTCAATGAAATAGCGCCTCCGGTCAATCTGCACTGCCAGCTCAGCGATGACATCCTGCCTCATCCTGCCGCCTGCATGATTACCGGAATCACCCCGGCCACGCTGGCAGAAAAAGGCCTGTGCGAGGCCGATTTCATGACGCGCGTACATGCCGAACTGTCTGCTCCGGGAACCTGTGGCGCGGGTTACAACACCTTGCGTTTTGATGATGAAGTCACGCGCTACAGTTTTTATCGCAACTTCTTCGACCCCTATGCGCGCGAATGGCAGGGGGGCAACAGTCGCTGGGATCTGATTGATGTTGTGCGGGCTGCCTGCGCATTGCGCCCCGATGGCATTGTCTGGCCGGAACAGGACGGCCGGGTCACGCTGAAACTGGAGCGGCTGACGGCTGCCAATGGTATTGATCACGGGCAGGCACACGACGCGTTATCCGATGTGCGTGCAACTATTGCGCTGGCACGTTTGATTCGTGAAAAGCAGCCGAAGCTTTACGACTATCTGTTTGCATTGCGCAGCAAACAGAAAGTCCAGGAACAGGTTCGCCTGATGCAGCCTCTGGTGCATATTTCGGGACGCTTTTCTGCGGCGCGCAATTACCTGGGCGTGGTGCTGCCGTTGGCCTGGCACCCGCATAATCGCAACGCGCTGATCGTGTGTGATCTGCACCTGGATCATTCACCGTTGTTGCATGAGGGCGCTGAAACACTCAAGCGGCGTTTATATACGCGGCACGACGCGCTGGGCGACGGCGAATTGCCCGTGCCGCTCAAACTCTTGCATATAAACCGTTGCCCGGTGATCGCGCCGCTGGGGGTGCTGCGCAGCGAAGATCAGCAGCGGCTGCAACTGGACATGGCCGGCTATCAGGCACGCGCAGCGCAATTGAGTGAACGCCGCGAAGTTTGGCACGATAAACTGGCGGCCGTTTACGGCAAGGACGACTTCGTCGCAAGTGAAGATCCCGAACAGCAGTTATATGACGGTTTTATAGGTGACCGTGATCGTCGACTGTGTGAGCAAGTTCGGCAGGCCGAGCCCGAACAACTGGCGCGTGACGCCTGGCCGTTTGATGATGCCCGATTGCCTGAATTGTTATTCCGGTATCGCGCTCGTAACTTTCCTGACACCTTGAGTGGCGAAGAGCAAACACGCTGGCGGGATTTCTGTCAGCAGCGCTTGCGCAGCCCGGAATGGGGCGCTCCCAACACCCTGCATGACTTTACGGCCGCTTGGGTAGAATGCTCCCTTAGTGCCGCGCCAGAGCAGTTAGAGGTGTTGCGGCAGTGGCAGGATTACGCCAACAAGCTGAGTAACCGTCTGGGCGTATAAAAATACCGGGCAATAAAAAACGCCAGCAGGCTGGCGTTTTTGCAATCGCAATGAACCGCGATCTGGTGAAGCTTAGCCCAGCAAAGTGGCCCAGCTTTCAACGTCGTCGCTGCCCCACTTGGCTTTCCACTCTTTCAGCGTCTTGTGGTTGCCACCTTTGGTTTCGATGACTTCACCGTTGTGCGGGTTCTTGTATTGCTTGACCTTGCGCGCGCGTTTGGTGCCGGCAGGTTTAACAGCGCCGCCACGGGGGGCCTTGTTTACCTTGGCATCCGGATCCAACAGGGCAATGATGTCACGCAGCGACTTTTGGTATTCGCCCATCAGCGTGCGCAGTTTGCCTTCGAATTCCAGCTCGGTTTGCAGTTTGTCGTCCTGCGACAGGTTCTTCAAACGGGCTTGCAGTTCTTTGATGGCTTCTTCTGTAGCGCGGTATTCGTTGATCAGGGACATGAGGAGACCTTATGTTGTGAGGGTTGCAGGGATACAGTGCGGCAATAATAGTCACTGTAAATGAGCAAGTAAACATTAAATAAAAGTTTTATTTGAATTATTTAGCAATATACACGCGTCCTACAGACGTCTGAACTAGGAGCGCGTCACGCTTCCTTCAAAAGATCGCCCCTATAAAGCCCTTCTTATTACAGGTTTTGTTTAGCGATGGGCACCCGGAAAACGCATACTGGCAAGGTGCAATCTTTGGCCTTGGCGGTGTGCTTTTTCGGCATCTGAATTCAGGCAACAGAGATACTGCAGTTTTGCTGCGCAGCCGCTAGAATAGCGGCTTTGCGAAGTTCTGGAGTTTCCCCCAATGCGCACTTTTCGTCTGGTGATTGCTTGCCCGGACCGTGTAGGCATCGTTGCCAAAGTCAGTAACTTTCTGGCGTCCCATAACGGCTGGATCACCGAAGCGAGTCATCATTCGGACAATCTCAGCGGCTGGTTTTTCATGCGTCACGAGATCCGTGCCGACACCCTGCCTTTTGACCTGGACGGCTTCCGTGAAGCCTTCACGCCGATTGCCGAAGAGTTTTCGATGGACTGGCGCATTACCGACTCGGCGCAGAAGAAGCGCGTCGTGCTCATGGCAAGTCGCGAATCGCACTGTCTGGCCGACCTGCTGCACCGTTGGCACAGTGACGAACTCGACTGCGACATCGCCTGTGTGATTTCAAACCACCAGGACCTGCGCAGCATGGTCGAGTGGCACAACATCCCTTACTACCATGTTCCGGTGGACCCGAAAGACAAGGAGCCTGCATTCGCCGAGGTATCGCGTCTGGTCGGTCATCACCAGGCTGATGTCGTGGTTCTGGCGCGTTATATGCAAATCCTGCCGCCGCAGTTGTGCCGTGAATATGCCCATCAGGTCATCAATATCCACCACAGCTTCCTGCCATCGTTCGTCGGGGCCAAGCCTTATCACCAGGCCTCGTTGCGCGGCGTCAAACTGATCGGCGCGACCTGTCACTATGTGACCGAAGAGCTCGACGCCGGTCCGATCATCGAGCAGGACGTCGTGCGCGTCAGTCACCGTGACAGCATCGAAAACATGGTGCGTTTCGGCCGCGACGTGGAAAAAATGGTGCTGGCGCGCGGCCTGCGCGCTCACCTGGAAGACCGCGTTCTGGTTCACGACAACAAGACAGTCGTCTTCGGCTGATCTATCTTTTCCGGAGCGCGTCTGTCGCGCTCCCGACTCAGCTGTCGGCAAGGGTGCAACGCGCAAGGTGACAGCTAATGACCGATCCTCTCGACAAAGCCACTTCCACCGCTCCGGCAACGCTTGGCGAAGGCTGCCTGAGCCGCTATGACCCTGCTGAACTGACTGCTGAAAACGGCACTGATTTCGACGGTGCCGCAGCACTGTGGCGCGAGCTGCAGCAAGCGCAAGCGCCTGGTGAAGGGCTTGAGGAGGAGGGGGAACAAGAGGATGAGTGAGTCAAACCCTTGAGCGGTGCAAGGCATGCACCGCCCGAAGGGTTTTAGGCTCTGTACGAAAAGTGGCTGCGCTCGGTGATGCTTCGTTAAAAACAGGCTCGGAATGCTCATTTACAACACGTAGACTCCGCTTCCTCGCCTGTTTTTGCCTCGCCTGACCTTCGCTCGCCGACTTTTCGTACAGAGCCTAGATCAGGCCAGGGCCTTGGAAGCCAGCCAGAACAACGCTGCGGACAAGGCGACCGTTGCCGGTAGGGTCAGCACCCAGGCCAGCAGGATGGTGCGCACGGTTCCGCCTTGCAGACCGCTCTTGTTGGCGACCATGGTGCCGGCTACACCCGACGACAGAATGTGCGTGGTGGACACTGGAAGACTGAACACGTTGGCCAGACCAATCGCGCAGGCGGTGGTGATCTGCGCCGACATGCCTTGTGCGTAGGTCATGCCCTGCTTGCCGATCTTCTCGCCGATCGTCAGTACCACACGTTTCCAGCCGACCATGGTGCCGATGCCCAGCGCCAGTGCGACCGCCAGAATCACCCAGAACGGTGCGTACTCGGTGGTGGTGGTCAGGTCCTTGCGAAGTTTCTCCAGGTCGGACTTTTCACGCGCTGACAGGTCCGGAAGTTTGCCGACCTTGCGGGCGGTGTCGTCCAGGCACAACAGGTAGCGACGAACTTCGATGCGGCTTTCAGGGGCCAGCGCATGGTAGTCGGACACGCCCTTCAGGCGGTCGAGCAGCGCGTCGATGGTAGGTTCGGTCTGCTTCGGATTACAGGCAGAGCTGGACGGCAGGTCGCCTTTTTCGGCTTTACCCATAGCCAGATATTCGCCCAGCGTGCTGCTGTTGCGCTGATAGAACTGGTTCAGGTGCTGGGTCGCATCGCGGGTGCGTTCGATCTGGTAGGTCGTGCTGGTGAGGTCAAGCACGAACTGGCTGGGCACGATACCGATCAGTACCAGCATGATCAGGCCAATACCTTTCTGGCCGTCATTCGAACCGTGTACGAAGCTGACCGCCATGGCGGAGATGACCAGCACCAGACGGTTCCAGAACGGCGGGTGCTTCTTGTCATCCAGCTTGCGGCGCTGGTCAGGGGTCTTGTGCATCTTCGACAGCGGACGCCACCATTTCAGGGCAATCAGTACCAGGCCCGCAACGATAAAGCCGGCCAGCGGCGAGAACACCAGCGAAGCGCCGATATCGATCGCTTTCTGCCAGTTCACGCCATCGGCTAGCGGGATATCGTTGAGCAGCGCATTGGCCAGACCCACACCGAGTATCGAGCCGATCAGCGTGTGCGAACTGGAGGCCGGAATGCCGAAGTACCAGGTGCCGAGGTTCCAGGTAATCGCCGCCGCCAGCAGCGAGAACACCATGGCCAGGCCATGTCCGGTGTTGACGTTGATAAGCAGTTCGACCGGCAGCAGGTGGACGATGGCATAGGCAACGCCCACGCCGCCCAGCAACACACCGAGAAAGTTGAATACACCGGAAAAGAGCACGGCCAGATGAGGCGGCATCGCTTTGGTGTAAATGACTGTCGCCACCGCGTTGGCGGTGTCATGAAAGCCGTTGATGAACTCGAAGGTGAGGACGAAAGCCAGGGCGAGCAACAGGCTCACAAGCACCCAGGCATCAAGCCCGCTGAATAAATCGATCATGTAGGTTTTCTGACCGGGTCTGAAGGGGGCGCGATTATGACAGAAAAAATACCGAACGACTTGTCGTCACCACGTGGTGTCGCCTCAAACCAAAAAAAAGACGCATGAGCGCCGCCCCGTTGAATGTTCAATGAGGCAGTAAGGCGTGTAATTCCGGGGGCTGAAAGTCAGAAACGTATCGGGCAGGGATTATCGGCCCTGCGCTGTCATGGCTCTTCTTTCAGGCCTTCTTCCATTTTTTGCAGTTCTTGCTTGAACGCCTGGTCCAGCAGGCTGGCTCTTTTGCGCCAAGGCTTGCGTTCCGGTTCAGGTTGCGCGGCGTAGGTGGTGATTTCACCGCCGTAGACATCCTTGTAGCGTTGTTCCTGGCGCTCAAGTTCCGCGCGCAGTTCATCTTTAGTCACTTTAATACCTGATCGAGTCGAATGGGCTCTGGCGATGACGCAAAACATTGCAAGTATGTTCACTCCAGTCTGGCTGTATACCAACTACAGTCAGCGGCCTGTTCGGGCGATTGCGCGAAAGGGTTACTGGACATGCCTGTTGTTGTCTGCGGCTACGTGCACCAGAGAGAAACACCTGTCGTAGCGACACACGTTTGATTTCAAGCACAGGGCTTGCGCTGGCAGGCTTGCTGATGGTCTCGCTGCGATGGTGCACCGTGACAACGCTTCGACAGGACAGTCGAGGCAGAAATCGGGTCAATGGATCAATCGTTGCGAGGGTATTGCCAACCAACTGCCAGATACTATCTCCAAGAACTTCTGCTACGTCAACAACAGAGGTTGAATGAGTTCACATGTCTGGTTTTTTTGTACGATTGTTCCGAAGTTTCAGTGAGCCATTTATATGACATAAGTTTTATAAAACAGTTTTCACGTTCGACGACAAAATGTTGGCGAAGAAATTCACTGTCTTTTATATGCAGGATGTGTGGAGTCGCGTGGCAGGCACCGACCGAGAACGAGATGAAGAGGTGGGGGTCGCGAGCATCGGGCACGAGGGATGCGCCTGAGTAATGAAAACGGCCTTGCTTGGTGAGCAAGGCCGCTGCCTTGGACTTCTCAGTGGGTACCTGACCAGTATTTCCAAGAAGTCACTTCGTGGCAGAGGTAAAGGTATAAGTATATTTACATGGGGTCAATTGCGATTATCGGCCACCTGTTCGATAATCGCACAAATGAGGGCGGGCTTCGCTCCTCTGAAAAGAGCTGAAACCTACGGTTTACAGGGCCTGAAAGGCAGTTACATAAGGTGTTTCAATGAACGACGAACTGCGTAAATCTTTTGCCTCGTTGGCACCGCCCATCGTGGCGTCGCCCGCAAAGCGCATTCAGGCGCTGACCGGTGACCCGGATTTCATGACCTCGCTGGCGCGCGGGCTGGCCGTGATTCATGCCTTTCAGGAGCGTAAGAGACACCTGACCATTGCGCAGATCAGCCACCGCACCGAGATCCCCCGTGCGGCAGTGCGTCGTTGTCTGCACACCCTGATCAAGCTCGGTTATGCGACCACTGACGGCCGTACCTACTCGCTACTGCCCAAAGTATTGACGCTGGGCCACGCCTATTTGTCATCGACGCCACTGGCAACGTCATCGCAGCCTTATCTGGACCGTATGAGCGACCAGCTGCACGAGGCGTGCAATATGGCGACTCTGGAAGGCGACGACATTCTTTATATAGCGCGCTCTGCGACCACGCAGCGACTCATCTCGGTCGACCTTTCCGTGGGCGGTCGTCTTCCCGCGTACTGCACATCCATGGGCCGCATTCTGCTGGCCGCACTGGATGACGTGTCGCTGCATGAATACCTTGACCATGTCGATCTGCAGCCCAAGACCAGCCGCACCATTCGCACGCCGGAGGCCTTGCTCGAATGTCTGCAGCTGGTTCGGCAACAAGGCTGGTGCATAGTCGATCAGGAACTGGAGCAGGGGCTGCGTTCGATCGCCGTACCGGTCTATGATGCATCGGGCCAGGTGCTGGCTGCGCTGAATGTCAGTACCAGCGCCGGACGTGTGGCACGCAGCGAGCTGGAACAACGCTTTCTGCCGATCATGCTCGATGCCAGTCGCGACCTGAGTACGCAGCTGTTTACCTGACGTTGCCGTATTTTAGACGGATTGAATTCGTTCGATTACCGAACGTTTAGTCGATTATCGGATTGTTTGCCTTCTTGCTCAGGCATAACCTCATTTTCATTCCGGCGCAGGTCTTCGCGCTGATCATTGAACGTGATGTTGGGTTCGGAGCACCTCATGGCAGACATTCTTTCTCTACGCGATGCGGTGAAGCAACTGGTCAACGATGGCGACACCGTTGCGCTGGAAGGCTTCACGCATCTGATCCCCACGGCCGCTGGGCATGAAATCATCCGTCAGGGTAAAAAAGACCTGACCCTTGTGCGCATGACGCCCGATCTGATCTACGACCAGTTGATCGGTGCCGGCTGTGCGAAGCGGCTGATTTTCTCGTGGGGCGGCAACCCAGGCGTTGGCTCCTTGCACCGTTTGCGCGATGCCGTTGAAAAGCAGTGGCCGCGCGCGATGGAAATTGAAGAGCACAGCCATGCCGACCTCGCCAACGCTTATGTGGCGGGCGCGTCCGGTCTGCCGTTCGCGGTGCTGCGCGCCTACGCCGGGTCCGACCTGCCCAAGGTCAACCCGCTGATCAAGACGGTCACCTGCCCGTTCACCGGCGAAGTGTTGGCAGCGGTGCCTTCGGTACGTCCCGACGTAACCGTGATTCATGCACAGAAAGCCGACCGCAAGGGCAACGTGCTGTTGTGGGGCATTCTCGGTGCGCAGAAAGAAGCCGCACTGGCTGCGAAGCGTTGCATTGTGACGGTGGAAGAAATCGTCGATGACCTCAAGGCGCCTATGAATTCCTGCGTGCTGCCGACCTGGGCGCTGAGCGCGGTGTGCCTGGTGCCAGGCGGCGCGCATCCGTCTTATGCGCATGGCTACTACGAGCGTGACAACCCGTTCTATCAGGCCTGGGACCCGATCGCCCGAGACCGGGAGACCTTCACGGCGTGGATCGATGAATACATCCACGGCACCGCAGACTTCAGTGAATTCCAGAGCAAGCTGGCTCGCGCTTCGGAGGCCAAATAATGACTTACTCCACCAGTGAAATGATGACCGTTGCCGCAGCCCGTCGCTTGCGTAATGGTTCTGTGTGCTTCGTCGGCATCGGCCTGCCTTCGAAGGCGGCGAATCTGGCACGTCTTACCTCTGCGCCTGACGTGGTGCTGATCTACGAGTCCGGCCCGATCGGTGCCAAGCCCACGGTGTTGCCGTTGTCTATCGGCGATGGCGAGTTGGCTGAAACCGCCGACACAGTGGTCTCCACCAGTGAAATCTTTCGCTACTGGCTGCAGGGCGGTCGCGTCGATGTCGGTTTTCTCGGCGCGGCGCAGGTCGACCGTTTCGGCAACATCAATACCACCGTGGTCGGCGATTATCATCATCCAAAAGTGCGTCTGCCGGGCGCCGGTGGTGCGCCGGAGATCGCCGGGTCGGCCAAGTCAGTGCTGATCATCCTCAAGCAGTCGGCGCGTTCGTTCGTCGACAAGCTGGACTTCATCACCTCGGTCGGCCATGGCGAAGGTGGCGACTCGCGCAAACGCCTGGGCCTGCCCGGTGCCGGCCCAGTGGGCATCATCACCGACCTGTGCATCATGGAGCCGGAAGCCGGCACCCACGAGTTCGTCGTGACCACGCTGCACCCTGGCGTGACCCGCGAGCAGGTCATTGCAGCAACCGGCTGGGAGATCCGCTTTGCCGACACCGTTGTTGTGTCCGAAGAGCCCACTGACGTCGAGCTGACGGCGCTGCGTGATCTGGAAGCACGAACTGCCGCGGCTCATGGTCAGGTCGCAGGAGAAGCGTGATGCGTGATGTATTTATTTGCGATGCGATTCGTACGCCCATCGGTCGCTTTGGTGGTGGGTTGTCTTCGGTGCGTGCAGACGACCTGGCTGCGGTGCCGATCAAGGCGTTGATGGAGCGCAACCCTTCGGTCAACTGGGAAGAGATCGACGAAGTGTTCCTTGGCTGCGCCAATCAGGCTGGCGAGGACAACCGCAACGTTGCGCGCATGGCCGCACTGTTGGCCGGGCTGCCGGAAAGTGTACCGGGCGTCACCCTCAATCGTTTGTGTGCGTCCGGTATGGACGCCATCGGCACCGCTTTCCGGGCCATCGCTTCCGGTGAAATCGAGCTGGCCATCGCCGGAGGCGTCGAGTCGATGTCCCGCGCGCCCTTCGTGATGGGCAAGGCCGATGCCGCGTTTTCGCGCAACATGAAGCTGGAAGACACCACCATCGGCTGGCGCTTTATCAATCCGGCGATGAAAGCACAGTACGGCGTGGACTCAATGCCCGAGACGGGCGACAACGTGGCAACCGACTTCAGGATTTCTCGAGCCGATCAGGACGCTTTCGCCCTGCGCAGCCAGCAACGCACTGCCGTTGCCCAGGCTGCGGGCTTTTTCGAGGAAGAGATCGTGCCGGTGCGAGTCGCGCACAAAAAGGGCGAAACCCTTGTCGACAAGGATGAGCATCCGCGTGGCGATACCAGTCTGGAAACCCTGAGCAAACTCAAGCCGGTCAATGGCCCGGACCGCACGGTGACTGCCGGTAATGCGTCCGGAGTCAACGACGGCGCTGCTGCGCTGATTCTGGCGTCGGCCGAAGCAGTCAAAAAGCATGGCCTGACGCCCCGCGCCCGCGTGCTCGGCATGGCCAGCGCCGCGGTTGCACCTCGGGTGATGGGCATTGGCCCGGTGCCAGCGGTGCGTAAACTGGTCGAGCGTCTGGGGCTGGCGGTGACCGATTTCGATGTCATCGAGCTCAATGAAGCATTTGCCAGCCAGGGGCTTGCGGTGCTGCGCGAGCTGGGTCTGGCGGACGATGCGCCGCAGGTCAATCCCAACGGCGGGGCGATTGCCCTAGGCCATCCGCTGGGCATGAGCGGCGCGCGGCTGGTGCTGACGGCGCTGCATCATCTGGAGAAAACCGGCGGGCGCAGAGGCCTGGCAACCATGTGCGTCGGCGTCGGGCAGGGGCTTGCGCTGGCCATCGAGCGGTAAGCCCTCCCGCTTCAACCTGTTGTCCAGCAACCCGGATCGTTTGTCAGCCTCCACGAAAAGGCAGGCCGATGATCCGGGTTGTTGTTCGTCTGGACGCCCGGATTCTCAACGATCCCGCTATTCCAGTCGGCTGAATTGGCCTGACTTATTGTGCTCGATTAAAGACGGTGTTACAGATTGTTTCTTATGGACAGTTCTGCTTGGGGAAAATAATGACTACAACATCAAAAGCACCGCATTACACCGGCGAGGAGCGAAGCAAAAGAATTTTCGCCATTGTCGGCGCCTCATCCGGCAACCTGGTCGAATGGTTCGACTTTTATATCTACGCCTTCTGCGCGATTTATTTCGCACCGGCTTTCTTCCCTTCCGATGATCCGACCGTTCAGTTGCTCAACACCGCAGGTGTATTTGCCGCTGGCTTTCTGATGCGTCCGATTGGCGGCTGGCTGTTTGGTCGTGTCGCAGACAAACATGGCCGCAAGAACTCCATGCTGATTTCGGTCACCATGATGTGTGCCGGATCATTGATCATCGCCTGCCTGCCGACCTATGCCTCGATTGGCGCCTGGGCGCCGGCCTTACTGTTGATGGCGCGCCTGCTGCAAGGCCTGTCGGTGGGTGGCGAGTACGGCACCACGGCCACTTATATGAGTGAAGTGGCGCTGCGCGGCCAGCGCGGCTTTTATGCTTCGTTTCAGTACGTCACCCTGATCGGCGGGCAATTGCTGGCGGTGTTGACGGTGGTCATCCTCCAGCAATTCCTGACCACCGAAGAACTGCGTGACTACGGCTGGCGTATCCCCTTCGTGATCGGTGCTGGCGCTGCGGTCATCGCCTTGCTGTTGCGTCGCACCCTCAATGAAACCACCACGGCCGAAAGCCGGCAGGACAAGGACGCGGGCAGTATTGCGGCACTGTTCAAGCATCATGCTGCTGCCTTCATCACAGTGCTGGGCTACACCGCCGGTGGCTCGCTTATTTTCTATACCTTCACGACCTACATGCAGAAATACCTGGTCAACACCGGGGGCATGGAAGCCAAGACCGCCAGCTACATCATGACCGGTGCGCTGTTTCTGTACATGTGCATGCAGCCGTTCTTCGGCATGCTCGCGGACCGCATTGGCCGTCGCAATTCGATGCTCCTGTTCGGCGCGCTGGGTACGCTGTTCACAGTGCCGATCCTGATGACGCTCAAGACCACCACCAACCCGTTTATTGCCTTTGTGCTGATTACCCTGGCGCTGGCGATCGTCAGCTTCTACACCTCGATCAGCGGGCTGGTCAAAGCCGAGATGTTTCCGCCTCAGGTTCGTGCGCTGGGCGTGGGTCTGGCGTACGCGGTGGCCAACGCAATGTTCGGCGGCTCGGCTGAGTGGGTTGCACTGAAACTCAAGAGTGCCGGAATGGAAAACAGCTTTTACTGGTACGTGACAGCCATGATGGCGGTAGCGTTCCTGTTCAGTCTGCGTTTGCCCAAAGAGCCTAAGTACCTGCATCAGGATCATTGATCGCAGGTGTGTGCCGGCCAAAAAAAAACCACCTGATCAGGTGGTTTTTTTGTCTGCCGCTGTCAATCAGAACAGCTGAACCGAAGGCTTCTCCTTGGAGATGGTTTCGGTCTGTCCGGTTCTTTCATACCAGCCGCCGCCGAGGGCCTTGTACAGGTTGACCTCGCTGGTCAGCTGCGACAGGCGATCGGTGATCAGCGTTTGTTGCGCACTGAACAGCGAGCGCTGGGCGTCGAGGAAGGTCAGGTTGCTGTCGATGCCGATCCGGTAACGACGCTCGGCCAGACGGTAGTAATCCTGGTTGGCCGCGACGAAGTCACGTTGCGCCTGGAGCTGCTCGTCATAGGTCTTGCGTGAAGCCAGGCCGTCGGACACTTCCTGGAAGGCGGTCTGAATCGCCTTCTCGTAGTTGGCGACGTTGATTTCCTTCTGGATTTTCGAGTAGTCCAGGCTGGCGCGCAGGTTACCGGCGTTGAAGATCGGAATGTTGATGCTTGGCTGGAACAGCCAGGCGCCCGATCCCCCCTTGAACAGGCCGGACAGCTCGCTGCTGCTGGTCCCGGCACTGGCCGTCAGGCTGATGCTCGGGAAGAACGCTGCACGTGCCGCGCCGATGTTGGCGTTGGCCGCCTTGAGCGAGTGCTCGGCCTCGAGAATGTCCGGACGACGCTGCAGCAGGTCGGACGGCAGGCCTGCGGGCATTTCGGTCAGCATGTCGGAATCGAGCAAATGGCTGGCCGGAAGGTTGTCAGGCAGGCTGGTGCCGAGCAGCAGCACCAGGCTGTTCTGATCCTGGGCAACCAGGCGCTGGTACTGGGCCAGTTTGGCGCGCGCGCTTTCGACGGCGGTGCGCGACTGGCTCAGGTCCAGTGCCGAAGACACGCCGACTTCGCTGGCGCGCGAGGTCAGACGGAAGCTTTCTTCGTAGGTCTTCAGGGTGTCCTGCGTCAGCTTGAGCAGTTCCTTGTCGGCCTGCCAGGTCATGTAGGCATTGGCGACGCTGGCCACCAGACTGATCTGGGTGCTGCGACGTGCTTCCTCGCTGGCGAAGTAGGTCTCCAGCGCCTGCTCGCTGAGGCTGCGTACCCGGCCGAAGAGGTCCAGTTCGTAAGAGCTGACACCCAGGGTGGCCGAGTAGCTGCTGGTGATGCCGGGCTGACCGGTTTGCGACTGGTCACCTGGCACGCGCTGACGTGAGCCGCTACCCGTGGCCGAAACGGCAGGGAACAGGTCCGAGCGCTGGATACGGTACTGGGCGCGGTAGGCGTCGATGTTCAGCGCCGCAACCCGCAGGTCACGGTTGTTGAGCAGTGCAGTCTGAATCAGCTGTTGCAGCGCCGGGTCATTGAAGAAGTGCCGCCAGCCTTGTTCCGCGGCGGCCATTTTGGCGCCTTCGACCGGCGAGTACGCCGGCCCTTGCGGATATTGTGCCGCGACCGGTGCTTCCGGCTGCTTGTAATCGGGGATCAAAGAGCAGCCGCCGAGAATGAACGCGGTAACTGCAAGTGAGATCAATGACTTGCTCATTGGCCAGCCTCATCGTGTGAAATATGTTTCTGCTTGCTCTTGAAGAGCCCTGAAACCGTTACGAAGAACAGGGGCACCCAGAAGATCGCCAGAATAACTGCGGTGATCATACCGCCAATTACGCCAGTACCGATCGAATGCTGACTACCCGAACCTGCGCCCGTGGAAATCGCCAACGGTACGACGCCGAGGATGAAGGCCATGGAAGTCATGATGATCGGGCGCAGACGCATGCGGCAGGCCTCGATCGCCGCGTCCACCAGGCTCTTGCCCTGTTCGTGAAGCTCTTTGGCGAACTCGACGATCAGAATGGCGTTTTTCGCCGCCAGACCCACCGTCACCAACAAGCCGACCTGGAAGAACACGTCGTTGGACAGACCGCGCAGGCTGGTTGCCATTAATGCACCGATAACCCCCAGTGGCACCACGAGGATGACCGCGATCGGAATCGACCAGCTTTCATACAGCGCCGCCAGACAGAGGAACACGACCAGCAACGACAGGGCATACAGGGCAGGGGCCTGCGAACCGGAAAGGCGTTCCTCGTAAGACAGGCCGGTCCACGAGATGCCGATGCCCTGCGGCAGCTTCTTGGCCAGCGCCTCGACTTCGTTCATCGCGTCGCCGCTGCTGTAACCAGGGGCTGGAGTACCGAGCACTTCCTCTGCCGCCACGCCGTTGTAGCGTGACAGTTTCGGCGAGCCGTAGGACCATTTGCCGCTGGCGAAGGCCGAGAACGGCACCATCTCACCCGCGCTGTTGCGCACGTACCATTTCTTCAGGTCTTCAGGCGTCATACGCGCACCTGCATCGCCCTGGATGTACACCTTCTTCACACGGCCACGGTCGATGAAGTCGTTGACGTAGCTGCCACCCAACGCGATGGACAGTGTGTTGTTGATGTCCGACAGGGTGATACCCAAAGCGCTGGCGCGCTCGTCGTCAATGATCAACTGGTACTGCGGTTCGTCGTTCAGCCCGTTGGGACGCACACCCGCCAGAATCTTGCTCTGTGCGGCCATACCGAGGAACTGGTTACGCGCTTCCATCAGCTTGTCGTGACCCACGCCGCCTTGATCCTGCAAGTAAACATCGAAGCCGGTGGCGTTACCCAGCTCAAGTACCGAAGGCGGGACGACCGCAAACACCATCGCGTCGCGCAGGCTGAAGAAATAGCCCTGAGCCCGCTTGGCCAGTTCGAAGACGCTGTTGTTGGAATCACGCTCCTCCCACGGCTTGAGCATCACGAACGCAATCGCCGAGCTTTGACCGCGGCCTGCGAAGTTGAAGCCGTTTACCGAGAACACCGACTTCACTGCGCCGCTTTCCTTGGTCAGCAGGTACTCACGCATCTGATCGATGACTTCCTGCGTACGCTCGGTCGAGGAGCCGGCCGGTGTCTGGATCTGGGCGAAGATAACGCCCTGGTCTTCATCCGGCAGGAACGCAGCCGGAATACGCATGAACATGAACACCATGCCCGCGCAGATCAGTATGTAACCCAGGTACGCAGGCCACTTGTGCTTGAGCATGTTGCCGACGCCGCGCTCGTAACTCAGAACGCTACGGTCGAAGGTACGGTTGAACCAGCCGAAGAAACCACGTTTCGGTTGCCCGTGCTTCTCGTGATCGATGGGCTTGAGCATGGTGGCGCACAGCGCCGGGGTGAAGATCAGCGCAACCACGACCGACAGGGCCATGGCCGAGACGATGGTGATCGAGAACTGCTTGTAGATCACCCCGGTGGAGCCACCGAAAAACGCCATTGGCAACAGAACCGCCGACAGCACCAGGGCAATACCGACCAGTGCGCCCTGAATCTGTGTCATGGATTTGATCGTGGCGTCGCGCGGGGAGAGCTTTTCCTCCTCCATGACCCGCTCGACGTTTTCCACCACCACAATCGCATCGTCCACCAGCAAGCCGATGGCCAGCACCATACCGAACATGGTCAGGGTGTTGATGGTGAAACCGAAAGCCGCGAGGATGCCGAACGTACCCAGCAAGACCACCGGAACCGTCATCGTGGTGATGATGGTTGCGCGGAAGTTCTGCAGGAACAGGTACATCACCAGGAACACCAGCACGATCGCTTCGATCAGGGTGTGCACCACGCCGTTGATCGATTCGCTCACCACCGGTGTGGTGTCATACGGGTACACGACTTTCATGCCAGGCGGGAAGAATGGCTCCAGCGACGAAACGGTCGCGCGGATGGCCTTGGCGGTGTCCAGTGCGTTGGCGCCGGTGGCGAGCTTGATCGCCAGACCGGAAGCCGGTTTGCCGTCGAACTGCGAATCGGTGCTGTAGTTCTCTGCGCCCAGGCCGACTGTAGCGACGTCTTTCAGGCGAACCTGTGAGCCGTCGGTGTTGACCTTGAGGAAGATATTGCCGAACTGCTCGGCGGTCTGAAGACGCGTCTTGCCGATGATCGTAGCGTTCAACTGCTGGCCGCTGATCGATGGCAGGCCGCCCAACTGGCCGGACGACACCTGAACGTTCTGTGCGGTGATCGCGTTTTTCACGTCTACCGGGGTCAGCTGGAAGTTGTTCAGCTTGGCCGGGTCCAGCCAGATACGCATGGCGTACTGAGAACCGAACACTTGGAAGTCACCCACACCGGAGGTCCGGGAGATCGGGTCCTGCATGTTCGACACAATGTAGTTGGCCAGGTCTTCCTTGCCCATGCTGCCGTCTTCCGACACCAGACCGATCACCATCAGGAAGTTCTTCACTGCCTTGGTGACGCGGATACCCTGTTGCTGCACTTCCTGCGGCAGCAGCGGGGTCGCGAGGTTGAGCTTGTTCTGCACCTGGACCTGCGCCGTATCCGGGTTGGTGCCCTGATTGAAGGTCGCGGTGATGGTCATGCTGCCGTCGGAGTTACTTTCCGAGCTGACATAACGCAGGTTATCGATACCGTTGAGCTGTTGCTCGATCACCTGGACCACAGTGTCCTGCACCGTCTGGGCAGACGCGCCCGGATAGGTGACCTGGATACCGATGGCGGGCGGTGCGATGCTCGGGTACTGGTTGATCGGCAGGCTGGAAATCGACAGCGCACCGACCAGCATGATCACGAGGGCAATAACCCAGGCAAAAATGGGTCGATCAATAAAAAATTTCGACATGGGTTACTCCCCTTTGCTGCCTGCGGCTTTATCAGTGGCCGGGGCAGGTGCCGGGTTTGCTCCTTTGACGTTGGTCGCTTCGGCGACTTTCACTTCGGCGCCTGGTTTGACGTACTGCAAGCCTTCGGTGATGACGCGATCACCTTCTTTCAGGCCGTCTTCGATCAGCCAGTCGCTGCCCACGGTGCGATTGGCCACCAGCGTGCGCATTTCAACCTTGTTGTCCTGGTTGACTACCATGGCGGTCGGCGTGCCTTTCAGGTCACGGGTTACGCCTTGCTGCGGTGCCAGGATGGCCTTCGAATTGACGCCAGCCTGCAACTGCGCATGAACGAACATGCCCGGCAGCAGACGGTGTTCAGGGTTCGGGAACACCGCACGCAGGGTTACGGAGCCGGTGGTCTGGTCAACCGATACCTCGGAGAATTCCAGTTTGCCTTCCTGGGCGTAGACGCTGTTGTCTTCCAGGGTCAGCTTGACCTTGGCCGCGTTGTCACCGGCTTTCTGCAGCTTGCCGCTATCCAGGTCGCTGCGCAGCTTGAGCATGTCGGCAGATGACTGCACCACGTCGACATAGATCGGATCGAGTTGCTGGATGGTTGCCATCGCGTCGGTCTGCGCGCTGCTCACCAGTGCGCCTTCAGTCACCGCAGAGCGACCGATACGACCGGAAATAGGAGCCAGCACCTTGGTGTAGCGCAGGTTGATCTGGGCGGTCTGCAGGGTTGCCTGAGCTTCCTGGGTGGATGCCAGCGCCGTGTCGTACTCCTGACGGCTCACTGCCTGCTCGCTGACCAGTTGCTTGTAGCGATCGGACATCGACTTGGCGGACTGCAGGGTGGCCTTGGCGCTGTTGGCGTTGGCTTCATAGACAGCCGGATCGATCTGGTAGAGCTGCTGACCGGCTTTGACATCCCCACCTTCGGTGAACAGACGCTTGAGAATGATGCCGTTGACCTGAGGGCGAACCTCGGCAACGCGGAATGCGGTGGTTCGGCCCGGCAGCTCGGTGGTCAGGGTATACGGCTGTGCTTTGATGGTAACGACGCCTACCTGAGGGGTTTGCGCAGGCGGGGCGGCCTGTTCCTTCTTGCTACAGCCACTGAGCAGGGTTGCCAGGGCGATGGCAGTGACCAGAACGGTAACAGCTGGCTTGAATTGCATGAAGATCCTCGGGGCAGGAGCCTGTTTTCTCAACAGTACGTTGAAGTGTTAAAAAATATTTCGGCTAGATAAGTAGCATGCTAAGGAATATACTTACATTCGCGGTTGTTTGTAAACACCTGCCGTGCGCATTCGGCCAGTATTCAGGGAGCCGGGAGCCAATTCGGGACAAGGCGAGACAAATGCCGCCCGGTCATATCTCGAGGCATGACGCAAGACGCATGCCTGAGGTGAATTTTTTGAGGTCTTATTGCCATGGTTCGTCGCACCAAAGAGGAAGCTCAGATCACTCGCAGCCAGATTCTGGAGGCTGCCGAGCAGGCTTTTTATGAGCGAGGCGTCGCCCGCACGACGCTGGCCGACATTGCCACCCTTGCCGGTGTGACGCGAGGCGCCATCTATTGGCACTTCAACAATAAGGCCGATCTGGTGCAGGCTATGCTCGACAGCCTTCAGGAGCCTCTTGACGAAATGGCCGAGGCCAGCCAGAGCGAGGACGAGGAAGACCCGCTGGGCTGCATGAGAAATCTGTTGATTCACCTGTTTCATGAACTCGCACTGGACCCGAAAACCCGTCGCATCAATGAAATCCTCTTTCACAAGTGCGAGTTTACCGACGAGATGTGTGATTTCCGTCGTCAGCGTCAGGACAACGCCATACAGTGCCACGACCGTATCACCCTGGGGCTGAACAACGCCGTGCGCCAGGGGCAATTACCCAAAGGGCTGGACACCGCCCGGGCTGCCGTGGCGCTGTTTGCCTACGTCAACGGCATCATTTACCAATGGCTGCTGGTTCCGGACAGCTTCTCGCTGCCCGCAGAGGCCGAGCAACTGGTCGACGTGTGCCTGGACATGCTGCGTTTCAGCCCGACGTTGCTGATCGACAGCAACCGCTCGACAGTTGGCGCCTGACTGAACATGACCGGCGGCGGCACCCGCCGGTTCCGCCTGCCAGCGATGCTGTGCAGAGCCTAACTCCAATCCGTGCCTCTTATATAGTGTGTTTACCGATCGTTTACCTGTATTTACCGATTGCGCTCGCCGTGCAAGCATCAGCGAGCGTTGATCTGACAAGATATTGTAGGAAGCAAGTAGGACATTTCCTGATACATGTAGCTGATTTCCCAAAGTAAATTCCGAGTATTGCTCCGCAGGAAAACTCCCTTCACTCTTCGCCTCCTGAAAGATCAGAAGAGAGGAAGGTTGCATGTTTTTGCCGAATCTTGCGCCTATGTGCCCTGAAATCATCACCAGTTACGCTGATGTCTACTCGGGCAGGCAGGGCCATGGCTACCCAATGAGCGGGGACATCTCTGGCGTGACCGATACCTGCGAAGGGCATGCAGGTACGCGCAAAAACCTGACCCCGGCGACTGATGGGAGGGCAGGGCATGTCGGACACTGCAACTGACGCTGTGGGGTTATTGGCCAGGATCACGCAACAATCTGAACGTGTGGCCATGGATTCAGTATTGGGCACACCGGTCATACGATTGGGGTTGATCACCACGCTGTATTTTCGCAATGGCCACACTGTGGAGATGAAGCGTCGCGTCGAAGCCTGCTTTTTGCGCTTTTACGAAGCGTTCAAAAACAGACTCAAATGGCAACTCTTCAAACGCATGCGTCGCCTGAGCGGCTCCGGGTTCGCTTCGACCCGGCGCCAGATTGTCGAGAGCCCGCCAGACGAGCAGTTCATCTGGTCTATCGCCAGCGCCACTCAGGCTGAAGTCGCCACCTACAGCCTGTTCGTGATGAACACTTCAGAGGGCCAGGCCGACAACGATCGATCATGTCTGAAAATGGTTCTGCCCTGGTCATATCTGACCGAGCCCGACGGCTTGAAACAGTACGAGGAGTGGATCAGGTACCTCAGCAGCGAACTGCAGGCCGAGCACGGCTTTGGTGGTCTTGCCTGCGTTTTGCCGTGCGACGGCCATCAGTATTTGCCCCGGGAATTTCGGCTTGCTCAGGATTTTAGCGGGCTGATGGTCGATCCCGGCCCGCACATTGAAAGCCTGCGTCTGCTGGACCGCATAAAGGGCGTCAGTTGGTACACCGTGCTTGGCGATGCGTTCGTCAGGCAGCTGGGAGGCAGCGACAAAATGCGCGGCGAGATGAGCGCTCACAGCGAGATCGTGTTCCACACCTATCGCAATGGCTTGATCATCCGCGCCGGTGAGGTGCCCGAGCTGGGCGGGAGAGGGCTGCCGCCGCCGCAGTCTTATGTGACGGTCAACAGGATGATCAAGCCGATTCGCCTGCAGGACACCGGCAATCTTCATCCCTACCTGGTTCCAGGGATTGGCTTTACCGATGAAACCACCGCGCAGTGGTATGCGCGATTCGACGAAAAGCCGCTGCCGCCGGTCAATGCCGGGCAAGCTTGCCCTCGCTCCGGCAACTGGTTCAGCAGTGCACAGTCAGGCTCACGTCGACACTTCGACGAAGGTGAACTCATGCCTGCGTTTGCCCATATAAAGAGCAAGAAAACGCAATGGTTTTGGGCCGGGATGCATTCCTGAAACTGAAAGGCCGATCAGTCCCGTCCTCGCAGCAACGTATTGGGCATCACCGCGGCTGCCGCAAGACCGAGCAACGAAATGGCCGCACTGGTGATCAGCAGATTTCTGAAGGTCACTGCCAGTTCGGCGCGCAGAGTTTCCAGCGCCGGGCCGGTTGCCGCGTTAAGGCTGTCGAGCAGGACATTGCCGGAGCCGCCTTCGCCACCCAGTGCTCCTGCGCCGAGTTGGCCGACTCCGGTGTGTTGCAACATGGCCAGCAGCAGCGCCGACATCAGTGCCACGCCCACTGCACCACCCAGTGAGCGGAACAGATTGGTCGTACTGGTGGCCACGCCCATATCCCGGAGCTGAACCGAATTCTGGGTGCCGACCAATGAGGTGGGGAACTGCATACCGGTCGCAACACCGGTGAGGATCATGAACAGGCTCATCACTATCAGCGATTGCGGCGGCGTGAAGGCCATGCCCAGAATCGCAACCGGCATCAACAGCGCACCGGTCAGGATCAGTGGCTTGTAACGCCCGGTATGCGCGGTGCGTCGCCCGGCGAAATAGGCACCCATCGGCATGCCGATAGCCAGTGGAAGCAAGTGCAGGGCGGCGCTGTCTGCGCCGCCCCCGGTAACGGTCTGATAACGCAGCGGCATCAGAACAATCAGGGAAATGGCCTGAAAACTGGTGAAGAACACGGTGCACCAGCACAGCACGGCACTCTTGTTGGTGAACAGATGCATGGGCAGCAAGGGTTCGGCTGTGCGACGTTCGTACCAGACGAAAATGGCCAGTGTCAGCAGGGCCGTGCCCAGTAACAACTGAACCTCGGTGTCGCCCAGACCATGCCCCTGGCCAATTTCGGTAATCCCCAGCAGCAGCGCTGTCAGGCCGATGATCATTAGCACGGTACCCAGGTAATCGATAATCGGCTTGCGTTGCGGGACTGGCAAGCCGACGAGGGTCCGATACGCGACGATCAGCGCGGCTGCTCCCAGGGGCAGATTGATCAGGAACACCCAGCGCCAGGACAGGTATTCGGTCATCAGGCCACCGAGTACCGGCCCGGCGACGCTGGCCACGGCGTACATGCTGCTGAAGTAACCCTGATAACGGCCGCGCTCGCGAGGTGGAACGATGTCGGCGATGATCGCCTGGCTGACCGAAACCATCCCGCCAGCGCCGATACCTTGAAGGACGCGCGCCAGCACCAGTTGTTCCATGCTCTGCGCCAGGCCACAGAACAGCGAAGCCAGGGTAAAAATCCCCAGCCCGAACAGCATCAGTTTACGTCGCCCGTAAAGATCGCCGAGCTTGCCGTAGATCGGCACGGCCACGGTAAGCGACACCATGTAGGCGGATATGACCCAGGCCAGGAGATCGATATCCCTGAATTGCGCGGAAATGGCGGGCATCGACACCGCGACGATGGTTTGGTCCAGCGCGCTGAGCAGGACTGCCATCATCAACGCAAACAGGATGCTGCGGATGGCCGGAGGCGTTTGATTAAGACTGGTCAAGGCAAAACCTGATGGCAGTGTTGACCCGCCGCAAGTGTGGCGGGAGAGTCTGGCCAGTCTAATCCGATAGCTTGCTAATCGATAGCTGCCTTTGTGCAATGGCAATGCAATTCACACGGCGCGAGTCTCATCGCAAGGCGCTGAAGGTTGCATCGGTTGGCACGCAATGGCCAAACGTACAGCTGGAAACATAGGGGGCCTGGCGCGCCAGTTCGTTACGATAGGCACCGGCGCTGTAGACAGCCAATACCGCCAGAGCGCCTGCGACAACCATGCACTTTCTTGTTATTGCTTTCATGACGCACTCCTTACCTCGGCTACAGAGCAGTTTGAAAGGACTGATTAGAGTGTAGGACAAGGTTGGGTTTTGCGTCGGCGGCTTTATCGCTGCATGCCGCGTGTCGGACGAGCCGAAAGACGCGCTAGAATTCGCGCTTTGACGTATTGGCAGGGTTGAGAGACATGGCACGCAAGGAATACAACGGGTTTGAAGTGGTCTCGGCAGTCATGCCGTCCGAGCAGGGGTATAACGCGGCGATTGCCGTAAAGGCGCTGGGCGCCGGCGGCGCACCGCGCTTCCATGCGCTGCTGCCGGACCAGAAATTCAAGACCGCCGATGATGCCGACTTGGCCGCTGTGCAAGAGCTGCAGCGGCTGGTCGATATCGATGCAGAGGGCGAACCGGTGTGGGCTGACGCCTGATCAGGCGCCTGGGCGGAACATCTTGAACAGCGCTTCCGGGCCGAGCTGGAAGTAATCCGCCGGGCCGCCGCCGCGCAGAATCGGCTCGGCGGCGGCAGTGTCGTAAACGCCGTCCTTGAGCAGCGACTTGTCGATATGCACCGCCACCACTTCGCCGAGAATCAACCAGCTTGGCACCAACTCCTTGTCGGCACGCTGCAACTGAATGATCTGTGTGACCTTGCACTCGAACGACACCGGCGTTTCGAGTACACGCGGCACCGAGACGATCTGCGAGGCCAGTGGGGTCAGGTTTGCCAGTTCGAATTCGCTGACGTCCGGCGCCACCGGCGCGCAGCTCTGGTTCATGGCTTCGGCCAGCGAGCGGGTCGCCAGGTTCCAGACGAACTCGCCGGTTTGCTCGATATTATTGAGGCTGTCTTTGCGACCCACGCTGCAGAAGCCGATGATCGGCGGCACGTAGTTGAACGCGTTGAAGAAGCTGTAAGGTGCCAGGTTGAGTTTGCCGTTGGCATCCTGCGACGAAATCCAGCCAATCGGGCGTGGGCCTACAATCGCGTTGAACGGGTCGTGCGGCAGGCCGTGACCCTTGGATGGCTCGTAGGAGTGAATAGCGTCTGACATGCTCGGTTCCTGATGGGCTCAATAGTGGATGTCAGCATAGTGCTGCGCATTTGCAGAGGATGCCAGAGGGGCGTGCGTGTTTCATTCTGAGCCAGACATGAAGAAGCCCGACATCAGCCGGGCTTTGGGGGTGTTGCGTGAGCGATCAGCCCAGACGGTTGGCGCCTACGCGATCTGCACCGTCTGCAGCAAGACGATTGGCACCGACGTGGTCTGCACCATCGGCAGCCTGACGGTTGGCACCGACGCGGTCTGCGCCATCAGCGGCGAGACGGTTGGCACCGACATGATCTGCGCCGTCCGCAGATACACGGATCGAGCCGACGTTAGTGTGTTTGGTGCCGCCTTCAGCAACGAGGGTGGTGCTGGACAGGTCGCTCTGAACGTTGGTGGCTGGAAGTGCAAATGCGCTCGAAGCCAGAACAGAGATAGCCAGGCCAAAGATCAGTGTGTTGGTTTTCATGATGATGTCTCCAATGCGTGTCGGGTGAGTTGTCATCCCGGTATGGAGGCAATGCTACGCGCCAGCGGATTATTAAGAAGTTAATAGGATTGCTAGCGATCATCGCTGAAAATGATAGTTGGCTGTGATGCTCTGATTTCGGGCCTTTCAGCGGGGGTTGCATTATTGTGGTGCAATTCTTGAAAAGTCTTGTAATAAAGGCTCTTGACAAATTTAAAGCGCAGTTTATTCAAGCGGTTATTGCTGAAAGTTGGCTAAGTAGCGCACCGCCCTGTAACACTCTGTTGCAGGTGCTGCATGTAATGGATTGTTTTGTAGCGGCTGATGTATCAATGCGGGCGATGATATTGATCGTTTTAAGTGAGCCTGAATGACTCTTCTGCCTGCGCGGAGTCCTCAGCGTTATACACACGTCTCGATAAGCCCGAAAAATGGAGTGGAACGGGGCGGCGATCCCCATTGTTCACGAAGAGTCAGTCATAACGCTCTATTTCTGAAGACTGTACCGGCCTCTTCGCGAGCAAGCTCGCTCCCACGAGATTTGTATATAACGATGAGAGCGGAGCCTGGGCACGAGAGTCCTCGCAATCCTTATCAGTCAGTTTCGATACGCGAGTGCTTGCGCGTGTCTTTCATGAACACATACACCAGCAGCGAGCAGGCAATACAGGCAGTGACGTACCAGTAGTAACCGGTCTCCATACCGATGCTCTTGAACCACAGCGCGATGTATTCCGCAGTGCCGCCGAAGATCGATACTGTCAGGGCGTAAGGCAGGCCGACGCCCAGCGCGCGGATCTCGGTCGGAAACAGCTCTGCCTTCACCACTGCGTTGATCGAGGTGTAGCCGCTGACAATGATCAGTGCCGCCATGATCAGGAAGAACGCACCCCACCATGTCTGAATGGTATGCAGCGTGGTCAGGATCGGTACGGTACACAGCGTTCCCAGTACGCCGAACGCAATCAGGATCGGACGACGCCCGATCTTGTCGGACAGCGCACCGACCACCGGCTGCAACAGCATGAACAGAAACAGTGTTGCCGCTGATATCGACGTCGAGTCGGTGATGCTCATGCCGACGGTGTTGACCAGATACTTCTGCATGTAAGTGGTGTAAGTGTAGAAAGCCAGCGTCCCGCCCATGGTCAGACCCACGACGGTCATCAGTTCCTTTGGATGACGCATCAGCGTGCGCATCAGGCTTTCCTTGGGCTTTTCCTTCTTCTTGCGCGTGAACGACTCGGTTTCTTCCATGCCGCGACGCAAAAACAGCGCGACGATTGCGCACAGTGCACCGATGACGAACGGGATACGCCAGCCCCAGGCATACAGTTGCTCCGTGGTCAGCGTCTGTTGCAGAACGATCAGCACGCCCAGCGCGATGAGCTGGCCGGAAATCAGCGTGACGTACTGAAAGCTGGAGAAGAAGCCGCGACGTTCCTTGGTGGCCATTTCGCTGAGGTAGGTGGCGGACGTGCCGTATTCACCGCCGACAGACAGGCCCTGCAGCAAGCGGGCGAACACCAGCAGGATCGGAGCACCGACGCCGATGCTTTCATAGCCTGGTGTCAGGGCAATGATCAGCGAGCCGAAGCACATCAACAGCACCGATGCCATCAGCGCAGCCTTGCGGCCTTTGTAGTCAGCGTAAAGCCCCATCAGCCAGCCACCGATAGGCCGCATCAGAAAGCCGACGGCAAAGATCGCAGCGGTATTGAGCAACTGGGCGGTGGTGTCGCCCTTGGGAAAGAAGGCTTTGGCGAAGTACAGCGAGAAGGCGGCGTAGACGTACCAGTCGTACCACTCGACCATGTTGCCGACCGAACCACTGAAAATCGATTTGAGACGGCTGGAGGTGGTTTTCTGGCCAGCGGCAGTAGCAGCCGACCCATGGGAGGCGGGATTGGAAGTTTCCATGGTGTTCCTTGTTTTTCATTATTTTTGGAAGGAGGCATTGGATGCCCTGCGTGTTACATAGCAGGAGCTGTGCCAGACCATGAGGGCTTGTTCTAGAGCGGTCGGGCGACTTTTATGAGCAAGAATCCGCTTATCTGCCCGGCAGGGGTAAGCGGATTCTTGCCGATGGAAGCGCTTGCAGCAGGGTGTTCTGGTGGATTGCCGACAGAAGACCGCTCAAGCGCTCAGTTTAGAGGAGAGCAACAGCGCTGCCATGACGATGCTCAGCGTGCCAATGATCACCATGACCGTGTGTCTTGCATAAAACTGTCGAATCTTCTGCCGGGCAGGCGCTGTCTGAAACAGGTAGCGATAGGGCGACAGGGCGACCCACAGCACCGCCAGCAGCAGATAAACCAGCAGCGTGCGCGGGCCGTCGAGCACATGGACAAGGCCTAGAAACAAAAACGGAAGGCCATGCCGCAAGACCAGCGCCTGGGCACCGGGCCAGCTCAGCACCTTGGGCAGTAACTTGCTGCTCAGCCAGGCATCGGCAGGCTCTGCCAGAATCATCAGCGGACGCCATACGCAGATAAAGATGAAGAAGCCGACGGTTGTCCAGAGCGGTGTCAGGAACAGCACGAGGACCCGCGTTCCCGGATTGTATTCCGTGCCTTCAGGCGCTAGTGGAGGCGCCAGCAACGCCAGCAGAAACGCGCCGATGTAGACCCAGATGAGCGGCGTGAAGTCGCTCTGCTCACGCATGAGTTTCCAGGCATTCAGGTCTGCTTCGGGGTAGCGCTTGAGGACGTCGGGGTAGTGGACGGTCAACTGCTCCTGAATATGCGCGCAGGCGTTCCACACCGAAGCGTCTTGCTTGACTGCGGTACGGATCCGCGCAGCCAGACGTGGCGGCTTGAACATCAAGTGCGCGGCCTTGCCTTCGGCAGTACTCGGTTTGGCATCGAGCAGGCGTTGCAGATGCTCGGCGTACTCCACTTCTTCGTATCGCTGGCGCAGTGTCTGCCAAAGGTCTTCAGGACCGGGGTGAAGGTTTTGCTGCAGGTTCCAGCCAAATACCGCGCGCGTCTGTTCCAGCAGGTCAGAGGTCACATGGTGGCTGGCAATCAGCAAGACCATGCACCTGCATTGCAAATGCTCGCGACGCTCCAGCTCTGTCAGCCAGGGCTGCTGCTCCAGCGTCTGAAGTTCTTCAATGAAGCGCTCATGCTGCCCGCTCTCGATGAGTGCGCTGAACGCTTCGAACGCCTCGCGCAATATCGCCTCGGCCAAGGCGTGCTGCTGGTAGCTGCTGATATGAATGCTTTGCCATACCGTCAGCCAGCGCAGATGCTGAAATGCAGCTTTGATCAATTCGACGCGACGCGCCGAGTCGTTCAGGCACTCCAGCAGCAACAGTTGTTGAAAGCGCTCCGCCTGTCCATGCTCCATGGCGAGCTGCTGTTGCTCGGGCAGGTTCTGCGCTGTGGTTTGCCTGACCTGTTGAAGCCAGTCCATGCCATCGGACTGCTCGATAACGGTCGTTGTCAGAAGCGGGGCAGGCAAGGGCTGGCGCAGCATGACAGGTTGGTCGTCTTCATCTGCGCGCGATCGTGCCCGCTGCAGCGCCTCTTCATAGGCATCACGCAGATTCTGGAAGGCTACCGGGTCTTCATCTGGGCGGTTGACCTTCAGTAACCGGGCATATTGGCGTTTGATGCTGCGCTCGTCGGCATCGTTATTCAGCTCAAGTACGGACCAACAGTCGATCATCTTGCGCCCTGCTCGAACGTGTCGACTTCCTGTTTGAGTTGCTTGCGAATTTCGCTGATCTGCCGCTCGTCCTGCGTCTCCAGCACATGCTGGAACTGGGTGGTCCAGTGATCGATAAGTTCTCGATCGCTGCCCAGGCATTCCTGATACAGGCGTTCAAGTCTGGCGATCAGATGAGTATTGGCCTGCTGTTCGCGCGGATGGACTTTGAGCGCTTCGAGTACCTGAAGGCGTTCCTGTATTTCATCAGGCGTCATCACGCCTGGGTTGTTTTCGATGACCAGCTTGTGACGTTCCCCGGTCAACTGTGTCATCACGTCGGCCTCCAGCAGGCCGTTGTTGTCATAGGTAAAACGCACATCCAGCGCCACTTCGCCGGCCTTCGCCTTGGGGATCGGGATAATGAGCTCGCCCAGGGCGATGTTGTCCTTGACCATGCGGCTTTCGCCTTGAAAGATCCGCACCATAACGTGCTCTTGATCATCACTGACGGTCTGGACCGTTTTTACCCGGCTGACCGGTACGACACTGTTGCGTTCGATAATGGGCAGGTAATGACCGCTTTCATAGCGATTGCCAACTTGCGTGATGGTCTCGATCCCCAGTGTGTAAGGGCACACATCGGTCAGGACGATCTCCTCCAGCGCTGCGTCCCGTTGCTTGAGCGCCGCCTGCACCGCTGCGCCCTGAGCGACGATTTCATCGGGATTGAGTGCAATGGAAGGGAAGCGCCCGAACAGGCTCGCGGCAAGCTTGCGGATCAGTGGCATGCGCGTGGTGCCGCCCACCAGCAGAATCTCATCCAGATCGGCGACGCGTATCCGCGCGTCTCGAAGCGCACGCTCGGCCGGCGCGCGAAGGCGGTTGAGCAGGGGCGCATAAAAATCGCTCATTTGCTCTTGAGTAATGGTTTTTCGCCATTCCCTGTCGGCGTGACGCAATACGAAGTCGGCACTCCCGTCCTGGCCCAAAGCCCTGCGCACCCGCTCGGCTTCGCGCCGCAAGGCCGGGGCAATCAGCTCCGTTGACGGGAAGTCCGGCTCATCGCGGTGCAGGTTCACAAAGTGCTCGACCATGACCTGATCGAAATCTTCACCCCCCAGAAAGTTGTCGCCCGCGCTGGCACGCACTTCCATCACGCCGTCGAAAAGTTCGAGTATCGAGATGTCGAAGGTACCGCCACCCAGGTCGAAGACCAGAAACGAGGTTTCGCCTTCCTTCTGGTGAAGGCCATACGCAAGTGCCGCCGCTGTTGGCTCGTTGATGAGCTTCTCGACCTTGAGCCCCGCCAGCTCCCCGGCGATACGCGTGGCTTTACGCTGCGCGTCGCTGAAATAGGCCGGGACGCTGATCACCGCTTCGGTGACAGGCTCGCCAAACGCGCGCTCGACATCAGCCTTCAGGCTTTTGAGCACCAGCGATGACAACTCTTCGGGGCGGTAAGTAGCAGATCCCAGGCGAATTTCTTGGGCGCTGCCCATGTAGCGCTTGAACAGGGCGGTGGTTTTTTCCGGGTGGGTCTGCAGGCGTTCGCGGGCTGCCTTGCCGACCAGGATCTGCCCGTCGTCGTCCAGCCCGACAACGCTGGGGGTGAGTGTTTCTCCCAATGCGTTGGTCACCAGCTCGCTGCTGCCGTCGCGCCATACAGCCACCAGGCTGTTGGTGGTGCCCAGATCAATACCGACGATCATCTCGAAAATGCTCCCTGCTCTAAGAGTGTTGCGATGTTTTGCGTGATTCTGAATCAAGGCAACCGGTGTTGTCTTGGTTTTATGCGTCGGGAGTGCCGGGATTCACTCATGCGTATCAGGCATCAGTGAATCCGCTGGCGTGATGAATTGATGCGAATCCATCCCCTTAGTGTTCGCCGCTACGGCTCACGGCCTTGTGCAGAATCGCCGCCAGATCGTCTCTGGAATAGGGTTTCTGCAACAGGTCGAAGCGATGTGTTTCGTCCTGAGCGATCGTCGCGAACTCAGTGCTGTACCCGGTGGTGAGAACCACCGGCATCCACGGGTAGCGCGCTTCGATTTCGGCGTACAGCTCCAGGCCACTCATGCCCGGCATGGCGATGTCCGAGAACACCACATGGAAGTTTTCCGGGTTGCCGGAAAGCTCTTTCAGCGCTTCGGCGGCACTGCTGACCCAGAGTACCTGAAAGCCCAGTTGCTCAAGCATGGGACGGGTGTAGGTACCGATGTCCTGATTGTCCTCGACCATGAGCACGCATAGCCCGGGCAATGGGGTGAGCGTGTGGTGATGGTCTTCCTGGACGACTTCCTGATCCTGTGCGCTGGGCAGGCACAGGGTGAAGCGGCTGCCTTTGCCAAGCTCGCTTTCAACCAGCACTTCACCGCCCGACTGCTTGGCAAACCCGAATACCTGCGACAAACCCAGCCCGGTGCCCTGGCCGACACTCTTGGTGGTATAGAACGGTTCGAAGATCAGGCCCAGTTTTTCCTTGGCAATACCTGCGCCGGTATCGGTCAGCGATACCTTTACATAGTCACCCGCGCTGTGTGAGGCCGGCTGGTCTGCAGTGCAGTGGGCAGCGCATTCAACCTTTATGATCAGCTTACCCGCGCCGGACATTGCATCGCGGGCGTTGACCACCATGTTGACCAGCGCAGTATCGAACTGGCTGCCGTCGGCGAAGATAAAGCACGGTCCGGCAGGCAGGTCGATGCTGACCTGAATACGCGCGCCGGTCAGCGTGTCCATCATCTCGCCGATGCGCGCCACACTCTTGCACACATCGAACACTTCCGGCTGCAAGGCCTGACGGCGGGCGAACGCCAGCAGCTGGCCGGTCAGGCGCGCGGCCCGGTCGACCGTGCTGGAGATGGCCTCGACGTACTTCACACGGCGGTGCTCTTCAAGGTTCGATGACTTCAGCAGGTCGCTGCAGGAGCGGATCACGGTCAGCAGGTTGTTGAAATCATGCGCCACGCCACCGGTGAGTTGACCGATGGCTTCCAGCTTCTGCGCCTGATGCAGGGCGTCCTGCGAAAGCCGCAGCGCTTCATTGGCCTCTTCTTCGGCCTGAATGTCACGGCCGACGGCATGGATGAATTGCTTGTCCGGAACGGCAGTCCAGGAGATGGTCCGGTACGAGCCGTCCTGATGGCGATAGCGATTCTTGAAGTGCGGAATCGTGCGGCCGCTCTCCAGCCCGCTCATGGCGGCCAGCGTGTTGTCCACGTCTTCAGGGTGCACCAGTGCCAGAAACTGGCTGTCGAGCAGTTGCTCTTCCGACCAGCCGAGTGCTTGCGTCCATGCCGGATTGACTGCCGAGATGATCCCGTCGAACTGCGCCACCAGCATCAGGTCGGTCGACAGCCGCCAGATGCGATCACGGTCCTGGGTGCGTTCCACCACGCGCTGTTCAAGGGTCTCGTTGAGCGACAGCAGGGCTTCTTCAGCGTCTCTGAGCTGGGTCATGTCCCTGGAAACACAGAGAATCTTCTCCGGTTTGCCGTCCTTGCCGAAAATCGGACTGACCTGCACATGCCACCACTTGGTGGTGCCCGCCAGGGTCTGCGCCGAGCCGGTGAAGCTGGCGTTCTGGCCCGCTCGTGCCGCGTCGACCGCAGCAATGGCGTCCAGATTGCCCTGGTCCTGCCAGAAGTCAGGCCAGGGGCAGCCGCGAATCGCATTGAAATCGCTGACTTCCATGATGTGCTGACCGCCTTCACTCATGAAGGTCAGGCGCGAATCGAGGTCCAGCACCTTGATGCAGTCGTTGATGCTCGACAGCACACGGTCGGTGAACGCTTCGTTCTCCGACTGACGGACTTCGGCCATGACCTGCAACGTGGTCTCGTTGACCCGGCAGAACACACCTTCGATCAGGCCACTATCGCCATACAGCGGCGAATAGGACAGCGACCACCAGGTCTGCTCGGGCTTGCCATTGCGCACGATGGTGCGCTGAATATTGTCAGACCGGCGGCTTTGTCCGGCCAGCGCCTGCTCGGCGAGCGGCCGCACGGCTTCCCAGGCATCGCCCCAGACCGAGGCAATGGGCTGCCCCTGCGCCTGTTGGGTGGCAATCGGCAGGACCCCAGAGTAAGCGTCATTGAAAAACAGGGTGTAGTCAGGTCCCCAGAGCAGGTACATGCTGTCCGGGCAACTGAGCATCAGATTCATTGAAGACAGTAGCGCTGCGGGCCATGCATGCTTGGGTCCCAGCGCGGACGTCGACCAGTCCGTCTCTCGGATAAACCGACCCATTTCGCCGCCTCCCAAGGGGAGGTCGAGGGGAGTATTCACGGTAGAAAATGCCCCATCTTTCGGACTGTCAAAGTGAGCTGGGTAACCAGACGGCCATGATGTCATCATGCCTCGCAAGTATCCAGCCATCACGACCTCATATAGCCGTGAACAGTATGCAGACCCGGCGCTGCTGGAAATGTTCGGTTATCGCCGGAACAAGCTGTACGGAATGTGCGCAGCCCTCATTCGAGGAACGTTTCGCGTACCAGAGCATGGCGCTGCATCTTCTCGTTCAGCGTCCGCCGCGGCAGTTGCAACTCATTGAGCACCGCCTTGATGTCGCCTTTATGACGGGCCAGCGAAGCGCGCAGGCATTGTGCTTCGAAGGCTTCCTGACGCGCCGCCAGCGAGTGCCCTGCCGATTGGGTATCAGATTGCGGCAGGGCGTGCTCCAGACCCAAAGCCTGCCGTTCGGCGGCATTGGCCAGCTCGCGCACGTTGCCTGGCCAGTCATGGCCCAGCAGGCGGCTCAGATGAGCTGCGTCCAGCGCGGGCGGTTCCCTGCCCACGCGTTCGGCGGCGGCGCGGGCGAAGTGGCTGAACAGTTGCGCGGTGTCTTCAAGGCGCTCGCGCAGCGGCGGCAAGCGTAGCTCGGCAACGTTGAGGCGGTAGGCCAGATCTTCGCGGAAGCGCCCGGCACGCGCCTCTTCGAGAAGATCAGGCTTGGTCGCGGCAATGATTCGCAGATCGACGTCGATACTCTGATTCGAGCCCAGCCGCTCAAGGCGCTTGTCCTGCAGAACGCGCAGCAGCTTGACCTGTTGCGCCATCGGCATGCTCTCGATTTCATCGAGGAACACCGTGCCGCCGTCGGCATACTCCAGGCGACCGATGCGCTTGCCCTGCGCACCGGTGAAGGCGCCGCTTTCGTGGCCGAACAGCTCGGCTTCGAACAGGTGTTCCGGGATGGCCGCGCAGTTGAGTGCAACAAAAGGTCTGGCGGCGCGCGGACCGAAATCGTGCAGGCAGCGCGCCACCAGTTCCTTGCCGCTGCCGGTTTCCCCGCGAATGATCACGTTGACCGGCAGTTGCGCCAGTTCCAGCACCTGGCGGCGCAGTGTCTGCATGCCGGGTGATACGCCGAGCAGCGTGGCGTCCAGCCGGGTTCTGGCATCGGCCTGCTCGTGCAGGCGGCGGTTTTCCAGCACCAGTTGGCGTTTCTCGAGGGCGCGCCGCAGGTTGCTGATCAAGGTTTCCGGGCTGAACGGTTTTTCCAGAAAGTCATAGGCCCCCTCGCGCATCGCCTCCACGGCCATCGGCACATCGCCATGGCCGGTCAGGAGGATGACCGGCAGGTCGCGGTCTGCGCCTTGCAACCGGGTCAGCAGCTCCAGGCCGCTCATGCCTGGCATGCTCACATCGGTCAGCACGACGCCGGGGAAGTGCTCAGGCAGGTGGGCCAGGCACTCTTCGGCGCGGGCGAAGACTTGCACCTCGAACCCCGACAGCGTCAGCCATTGTTCGACGGCTTGCCGAATGGGCGCCTCGTCGTCTACCACGATGACCGAATTCAACATGCCGGGTCAGGCCTCCAGAAAGTCGTTGGGCAAGCTGAACCAGAACTCGGCACCGTCCGCATGGTTTTGCGCCGTCAGTTGCCCGCCCAGTTCATGAATGATGGCGTACGACACAGCCAGGCCAAGGCCCAGGCCGTCGCCTACCGGTTTGGTGGTGAAGAACGGATCGAAAATGCTGGGCAGATTTTCCGCGGCGATCCCGCTTCCGTTGTCCCTGACGCTGAGCCGCCAATAGTTGTCGACGGCGTCGATACGCACTTCAAGATGCCTGGAGCGGCACTCGCGCATGGCGTCCAGTGCATTGCGCAGCAGGTTTATCATTACCTGTTCCAGGCGGATGGCGTCGCCGCGCACCCATGCCGGGCGAGCCAGATGAAGGACGCAGTCGACGTGTTCCTCGCGCAGGCGCGGGTCAAGCAACAGCAAAGCCTGATCGACAACCGTGGCCAGGTCCAGCCTCTCGCGCAGGCCGCTGGGGCTCTTGCGCGCGAAGGTCTTCAGGTGGCTGGTCAAGGCGGCCATGCGTGTCAGTTGCTGATCGACGGGAACCAGCGCTTTGCAGGCTTCATCGATGCGGCCCTGATCGAGCAGCAGTCGCAGGGTCGCCAGTTGCATGCGCTGGGCGGTTAGCGGCTGGTTGATTTCGTGGGCCAGTGCTGCCGACATCTGCCCCAGCGCCGCCAGTTTGGCCGACTGCACCAGACCGTCCTGCGCGGTTTGCAGATCACGCGTGCGCGCTTGCACCAGGCGCTCAAGTTCATCCCGGTTGCGCTCCCTCAATCGCGCCAGTCGCCAGCGCTGATAGAGAAACAGGCTCAGAAATACCAGCGCCAGCCAGATGCCTGCGGCGGCCAGTCCTGCATTGCGAACGTCCTCACTGGAGGGGGGCGGCTTGCGCAACAGGTGCAGGGTCCAGTTTTCGTCGGTAAGGGGCAGCGACTGCCAGAGATAATCCGTCGTGCCGTACGGGCCGTCGACACGGCTCAAATGGCTGTTTTCGCTGAAGCTGTCGATGACCCGGCTGCGCAGCGGTGACAATACCTGCTTGTCGTACTGGCGGGTGCGCAACAGGGTGGCACGGTCTTCCATCGAGATCGGCAGCAGCTCGCGATAACGCCAGCCTGGTTGATTGGCGATAAATACGATGCCTTTCTCATCGCTGACCAGCAGCAGGTCCTCACCCTGATCCCATTCCTGCTCAAGGCTGGGGAACTCCAGTTTGACGACCATTGCCCCCATGAACCCACCGGTATCGTTCAAGACCGCGCTGGACAGAAAGTACCCCGGAATTCCGGTGGTCACACCGACCGCATAAAAGCGCCCGGTGCCCTTGGCGCGGGTTTGCAGGAAGTAGGGTCGAAAAGCGTAGTTGTGGCCGACATAGCTATTGGGCGTACGCCAGTTGCTCGCGCCAATCGCCAGACCATGCCGGTCGAGCAACTCCAGCGTCGACGAATGAGCCGCGCTGTTGATTTTTTCCAGCTTGAGGTTGAGTGCGTTCTGCACCTCACCGGTTACCGGGCCGCTCAGCGCGGCACGAATTTCCGGGTCCAGCGCCAGCACGGAGGGCAGGGCGCGATAGCGCTCGATCAGGGTGTGCAGGGTATTGGCATACAGTGCCAACTGTCCTTCGGCACGTGCGGCATCTTCCGACATTGCGTGACGCTGCGCCTGACGCATCGCTAGCCCGGCGCACAGGGCTGCACCGGCCAGAATCAGCAGCACGTACAGGGTAATGCGCCAGTAGCGATGCTTGAGCGTCATGTCGCAGCCTGATTGAACCCTGCTGGCGCGTTCCCGAGCGAATGCTCACGAACGCGCCACGCGCAGGGTTTACAACAGATTGAAGGTCGCTTCTTTCACTGCTTGCGAGTCCAGGCCGATCATGACCTTGAATTCGCCAGGTTCTGCCACGTGCTTAAGCTCGGTGTTGTAGAACTTCAGGTCGTCTTCACTGAGGGTGAAGGTTACGACTTTTTCTTCTCCGGGCTCGAGCATCACTTTTTCGAAGTTTTTCAGTTCTTTTACCGGACGGCTGATCGACGCCGCTACGTCATGCAGGTACAACTGCACAACAGTTGCACCGGCAACCTTGCCGGTATTTTTCACGGTCACGCTGGCAGTCAGCTTGCCTTTGCGGGTCATGTTGGCGTCCGACAACGTGATGTCCGAGACGTCGAACTGGGTGTAGCTCAGACCATAACCGAACGGGTACAGCGGGCCATTGGGCTCCTCGAAATAGTGCGAGGTGTAGTTGCCTGGCTTGCCTTCGTGATACGGACGGCCGGTGTTCAGGTGCGCATAGTAGACCGGCAGTTGACCGATCGAGCGAGGAAACGTCATGGCTAGCTTGCCCGACGGGTTGTAGTCGCCGAACAGCACATCAGCCACTGCGTTGCCGCCTTCGGTGCCCGGGAACCAGGTTTCGAGCATGGCGTCGGCCTGTTCCTGTTCGTCGACCAGAACCAGCGGACGGCCGTTCATCAGTACCAGCACCAGTGGTTTGCCAGTGGCCTTGAGCGCCTTGATCAGGTCGCGCTGTTTGCCCGGAATGTTCAGGCTGCTGCGGCTGGCCGATTCATGCGACATGCCACGCGACTCGCCGACCACGGCAACGATCACATCGGCCTGCTCGGCGACCTTGACCGCTTCGTCGATCATTTCCTGGGCCGGACGCGGGTCGATCTCTACTTCCTTCTCGATGAAGTTCAGGTAGTTGAGGACGTGTTCGTTGTCACTGACGTTGGCACCGCGCGCGTAAACCAGCTTGGCCTTGTCGCCGACTGCGTTGGCCAGCCCTTCATACACCGTCACCGACTGGTTGGGACGACCCGCTGCCGACCAGCTGCCGAGCATGTCGAGGTGACTTTGCGCCAGTCCGCCGATCACTGCGATGGTGCCTTGCTTCTTCAGTGGCAGTGTCTCGTTCTGGTTTTTCAGCAGCACCAGCGTCTTGCGCGCCACATCTCGAGCTTCGGCACGGTGCAGGCGGTCATCGGAATAGGTGTCGGCCGGATCTTCGGCAGCGACACCGATGCGACCGTAAGGCGAGGCGAACAGGCCCATGTCGTACTTGGCACCCAGCACTTCACGCACGGCGCTGTCGATTTCCTTCATGGAAACCTCGCCGTCTTTCACCAGACCGGGCAACTGCTCGCCATAGGCCGCGTCGTTCATGCTCAGGTCGATGCCCGCCTTGATCGCCAGCTTGGCGGCCTCGCGGAAATCCTTGGCCACGCCGTGGTCGATCAGTTCCTTGAGCGCGCCGTGGTCGCTGATGGTCACGCCCTTGAAGCCCCAGTCCTTGCGCAACAGGTCCTGCATCAACCATTTGTTGGAGGTCGACGGCACGCCGTTGATCGAGTTGAGTGCGACCATGATGCCGCCGGCGCCGGCATCGATGCCGGCCTTGTAGGGCGGCAGGTAGTCCTGGTACATGCGCGTCATGCTCATGTCCACGGTGTTGTAGTCGCGTCCGCCTTCTACCGCGCCATACAGGGCGAAGTGTTTGACGGCGGCCATGATGCTGTCGTTGGCTGCGACGTTCTTGCCCTGGAAGGACCTGACCATCACATCGGAAATGCGTGACACCAGGTAGGTGTCTTCACCGAACCCTTCGGAACTGCGGCCCCAGCGAGGGTCGCGGGAAATATCCACCATGGGGGCGAAGGTCATGTCGATACTGTCGGCACTGGCTTCTTTGGCCGAGACCCGGCCCATCAGTGCGATGGCGTCCATGTCCCAGCTTGCGGCCATGCCCAGGCTGATCGGGAAAATCGTGCGATGGCCGTGAACCACGTCATAGGCAAAGAACATCGGAATTTTCAGACGGCTCTTGGCGACTGCGGCTTCCTGCAGCGGACGATTTTCCGAACGGGTAATGGAGTTGAACGTGCCGCCGATTCTTCCGGCGGCAATTTCCTTGAGAATTTGCGGCTGTGGCATTTCCGAACTGATACTGATGAGTCGTAACTGACCGATCTTTTCGTCCAGAGTCATTTGTTTCATGAGTTTGCCGATGAAGGCATTCTTGGCCTGAAGCGTTGTATTGTCCGTGGCGGCAGCGTTCTGGGCCATCACCGACTGACTGGCCATACCGACCAGCAAACCTAATAAACACAGCTTATTCATGAATGATTTCTCAAGGCTTTTGTCAGTAACTCGCGTTTAATGTCCGACAGCCAGTTTTTGGGTTATGGACCTTTGGCGTTATGGTTCGCACGGGATGCCAGGATAGTTGCCATCCGCTTCACTGTACGAAGTCTCCCCAAGGTGTGTACGAAAATGGCGGTTTGATTGATTTTTGTACAGACCCTGTTCGATCAAATAATGACCGCATCAGGTGTTGGCGATGGATTATGCCGGGGAACTTGTGTTTTGGCTAAGGCGCGTCGTTTCAATGGATTCAAAAAAACACCGGAGGTCTGGATTTTGAAGTCTGTTTCACAGTGGTTGTTGTACGTGGTGATGCTGTTGGGAGGGGTATTGCGTGCCGAGGCAGAGCCATCAGCACTGGTTTTTCCGCCGATGACCGGCAGTGTGGTGGACGCCGCACAAATGCTCGACAGCCAGACTACGGTTCGTCTGGCCAGACTTCTGAGCGCCCATGAAAAGGCGACCGGGGAGCGGGTGGTGGTCGTAACCCTCGCTGATCTGCAGGGCACGAGCATCGAAGAGTTCGGCTCTCGACTCGGTGACGCCTGGGGCCTGGGGCTGCATGGCAAGGATGACAGTGTTCTGCTGGTGGTCTATCGCGACAAGCGCAAGGTGTTCATGGAGGTCGGCGATGTGCTGAAGGATCGTCTCAATGACGCCCAGGCCTCTCTGATCATCGACATGCTGATGACCCCCGAGTTTGACGACAACCGGTTTGCCGTCGGTATAGAGCGCGGTACGCGCGCGGTTATCGCGGCATTGGGCGGGCAGATACCCGATTATCCTGAACCGAAAAGACAGATGTCCGAAGTTGACGAGCAGACCAATGACGACCAGGTCTGGCTGATCGGAATCGTGTTGACCCTCATCGTGCTGGGGATTGTAATCATCAGTGTCAGACGCGGCGGCGCCACCCGGCCTGCCCGTGAAAGAGCCGCTGATCGCAGTGGCGGACGTTTCGGCGGCGGCGGTGCTTCAGGCAACTGGTAGTTGATTGATTCGGAATGAGGGAACCATGGCTTTACTGAACAAAGACGAACAGCGGCAGGTTGCCGAAGCGATTGACCGCGTCGAGCAGCGCACTGACGCCGAGCTGGTCACGGTGCTGGCCGCTCGTGCTGACGACTATGCCTACATGCCGCTGATCTGGGCCGGGCTGATCGGTCTGTTGCTGCCGGGCACGATCAATTACTGCCTTCAATGGCTGAGCGCGGACGAGTTGATGCTGGCGCAGATGAGCACGTTCATTATTGTGGCGCTGGTGTGCCACCTGTCGAAGGTCTCAGCGTTGCTGGTGCCGCTTTCGGTGCGGCGCTGGCGGGCCGGCAACCTCGCGCGTCGGCAGTTCCTCGAACAGAACCTGCACAAGACCCATGACGGCACCGGCATTCTGGTGTTTATCAGCGAGGCCGAGCGTTATGTCGAAATTCTGGTCGATCATGGCATCGCCAGTCGTCTGCACGACGACACCTGGAAAGCGATGGTCGACGTGTTCACTCAACAGGTTCGAGACGGGCAGATTCTGCAGGGATTTCTGGGGTGTATTCACGCCTGCGGCGAGTTGCTTGCCGATCACGTTCCGGTAACCCACGGCAGAAATGAGCTGCCCAATCGGCTGGTGGTGCTGGGGTAAGGCCAAAAGGCAGGCGTCGAGTTCAACGACACCTGCCTTTCTTGAAACCCTTGCGGGTCAGACGATACGCTTTACGTTGTAAAACGATTTTATGTAAGTCTGCAGGTGTTCGACCTGCTGGCTGATCGACGTCGAAGTATCAGCTGGCGACGTTATCTGATCCAGAAAATGGTAGAGCGATTGATAAACCTTTTTCGCCTCTTGTACCCAAAGCGTTTTGCTCTGAGCAACGCCGGCGAGCGCTGTCAACTCGTCGAGTTTTTCTCGGGTTGCCTGTGCTTCTCGGAGAGCCGTGCGGGAATCGTCAAGCAGAGCGTTATAGCGAGACCTCAGTCTGTCGCGTTCTTCAACGAGGTCAAGGTAGTTCAGGGCGCTGCTGACCTTGTCGAGCAGTTTTCCGAGTCTGGCAATCCCGGCGTTGATCAACGCGAGTTCCGGAGAGGTCATGGTGACCAGCTTGAGTTCCTCTGGAGTAGGCAGCATTTCCTTGAACTGATCGGCGATGTTGTACTTTTCAAATGTCTTGATCGTTGTGTCAAGCAGGCGCCGGTCTGCAGCGATTAACGCCATTGCGCTTTCCTGCGTGGCTGAGCGTTGGGTCATGCTGTCGATCTGTTGCTGAAGTGTTTCCAGCAAACGGTTGCTTTCCAGCGTCAGGTTTATCTGCGCCACATCATCGCTGTGTTCGGCAATGGCTTGAGCGCTGCGGCGCACGACGTCTGTGAGATTCGATACCTGCCGAATGCGCTGCCCGTTCAGCAGGCTGATCGCTTGTTGTTTCTGTGTGTCGCTGAGCCTTGCGTCGGCTTCAATCAGTTGTTGTTTCTGATTGATCGGCTTCAGGTCTATGTTATTCAACTGTACGGTGACAGTGGCCAGTTCCTGGCCATAGACCTTGTCTGCACTCATCAATGCGGCCTGAAGCGGCAGCATTTTTTCTTTCATGACCGGCAAAAAGTCCAGCTTCAGCGCGGTCACTTGCGCAAGAATATTCTGACGGGCTGTTTCCATGACTTCATTGTCAGGGGGGGTGAGGATTAACAGCTCATCCAGGCGTTCAGTGCTCATGGTTATCGTCCTATGCCAATGGCGGGTTGCTGTTCGCGTTTAAACTGGTCCAGCGCGCTATCAAATATCTTTAATAGCTCAGTCGTTTTACCTTTTATTTCCAGCCACGGCATGACGACGCCTTGAAACTGCATGGCGAAAATCAGCAGTGCCTGATCGTCTTTGATGGCCGCCAGTTCATGTGCGGAACGTTCTATGTACGTGGCTAACAGTAACCAGAGGTCTTTCAGGTGGGTGGCGCCTTTGTGAGCGTCCAACATACGAATATACATATCATCAAACATGAGTTGCAGGCTGCGCACGGCGGCTGTCAAAGGAACTTTTTCCTTGAGCAGTTGAACTTTCTGAGCCTTTGAAGCAACCATACGATTTTTTTCTTTTCGGATCTTTTCCGCTTTGGCGCCAAAAATACCTCCTGTGATAGCGACCCCGATGGGGCCGCCGAAACCACCCCAGGCAATAGTATTCAGTGCGGTTTTATGCTCCTTGTTTTTCTGCTCGATGTCCGTCGTCAGTTGTTCGATATCTTTTTCCAGCTCCTTGATTTGCTGGTCCAGGTCTGAGCGCGCAGCCAGTTTCACTTTGTCGTTGATGCCGGGAATGAGCGTGACGCTTAATACGGAGCTGAACGTATCGATGTGTTGCTCCAGTGTTTCGGCAGCGTGCTGATGGTTTTTTATTTGTGACGCCGTTTTCTTCAGAAATTCAGCCAGCGTGCTACAGACCCTTTGATCGTTTTTTTCCAGGGGTACCGGAGGTGTGTTGCGGACCTCTTCAATGATCAAATCGGCAACAGTCAGATCAATCTGTCTGGCAAAATCCATCTTTTCAATGCGGTCGATGATCTGCTGACCCTGTACCGAGAACTGCGCGGCAAACAGGTCAATATTGAACCCGGTACGCTTGATGCCATCCTCGATCCCCGACCAGCTTTTGCCGTGACTGTTAATGGCCTTGTAGGTCTTGAGCATGTCTTCAGGCTCAAGCCCGGGAATGCCACTTTTGGTAAAACCCAATTGCTGTTCGACGCGCGAAAGTGACGTGGGAATATTAAGGGCGTGTCGTTCGTAGCGTTTCAGACTAAGAATGTCTTCCTTGGTCAGAACAAGGCCGGCGCTACGGCCACCACTTTTTTCATCATCAAAGATAACGTTCAGGTATTCGACGGGTTTCAAGGTAACCCGTGCGATGTCTTCGTTTTCCAAAAGTGCTGCTGGAGTCAACATAATGCACGTTCCTTGTGCGAGTTATTTCAGTCGAGCAAAAAGCTCTAGAGGGTTGGTCTGATTATTTATAATCAGCCAAACCGACTATAAAGATGTTTTTATGCCGCGCAAGTAGCGGTTCATCGTTTTTGGCAAGGATTACTTTACCGTTTATGTGCGTTTCTTCAGGGGATGTAGGCACGTGCGAACAGTGTGTGTAGTCCCTGAAAAATAGGGGTGCCCATGACGCGCTGACACGCCTAAAATACAGGCCTGATTTTTCGAGTCCCGGACGGGACGCTTGAGGCACATTTTCAATGTCAGTCATTACCTCCACGTCACCCATCGCTGCGACCGATCATCTCGCGCAGTTCCTCGGCCTGCTGGAGACCAGCCTGTCGCAGAACTCGCTGATCAAGCTGGTCCTGGCCAAATACGTGGGCAGCGAGGCTGATCTGCAGCGGATCATCATCAAGCCGCTGACCGTCAAGGAACAACCGTGCCTGAGCTTTGTGTATCGCTACAAGACTCGCGACATCACCAAGAATTTTTCGCTTGCTGAAGCGGTGGCTGTCATTGCCAGCCTGATACCGGCGTCCTTCAAGAACGCGCACCTTTTGTCGCTGACCGACGAGGTGCAGCTGGAGTTCAGCAAGAAGGGCAAGACGACGCTGTTCAAAAGCAAGGCTCAGCAGGAGCGCCAGGCTCCTTCGGCCGGGCATGACCGCGAGAAGAAACGCTACCTGGAGCTTACCCGGCCATTCCTGACTGACTTGGGTGTGACCAATCGCCAGCATGAGCTGATTCCGGCCATGTCGCGCAAATGGAAGCAGATCAACAAGTTCATCGAAGTGTTTTCCCATGCACTGAGCTCATCGCCGCTCAAGCTCGATCAGCCGATCAAGGTTGCGGACTTCGGCTCAGGCAAGGGTTATCTGACCTTCGCCATCCACGACTACCTGTGCAACACCTTGCAGGCGCAAGGGCAGGTGACCGGTGTCGAACTGCGCGAAGACATGGTCAGTTTGTGCGACGAGGCGGCGGCGAAGCTCGATCATCCGGGGCTGACCTTTGCGCAGGGTGACGTGCGTACGGTGGCGCCCAGCGCGCTGGACGTGATGATCGCGCTGCACGCCTGTGATATCGCGACAGACTACGCCATTCATATGGGCATTCGCTCCGGCGCCTCGATCATCATGTGCTCGCCGTGCTGCCACAAACAGATCCGCTTGCAGATCCAGAGCCCGACGCTGTTGAAGCCGATGCTGCAATACGGTCTGCACATGGGCCAGCAGGCAGAAATGGTCACCGACAGCCTGCGCGCGCTGTTGCTGGAGGCATGTGGTTACGAGACCAAAGTGTTCGAGTTCATTTCGCTGGAGCACACCAACAAAAACAAGATGATCCTCGCGGTCAAGCGTACCGAGCCGGTCGATCCGGCTCAGTTGCTGGCGCGTATTCAGGAGCTCAAGACGTTCTACGGCCTTAGCGAGCATTGCCTGGAAACGCTCCTCAAGAGCGACGGCTTTATTGGCTGAAAATAGCCGTTCTGTGCGCAGTGGCGAAGAGTCTGCGACCAACGGTCTGGCGTTTGACTGCTTTGTTGCGCTGGGTCAATGGTTGTACCTCGCGCCAGGCGGATGCTTGGTTTATCACCCCAGCATCCGCGCTACCCACGAGGGTCCGTCATGATCAGCACTTTTTTCATCCCCGCTGTGAACATCATCGGCACTGGCTGCATTGACGAAGCCATGCTCGCCATACGCAAATACGGATTTCGCAAGGCGCTGATCGTCACGGATGCAGGCCTCGCCAAGGCCGGAGTGGCCAGTCAGGTCGCCGGGCTGCTGGTGGAGCAGGGCATCGACTCGGTGGTGTACGACGGTGCCCGCCCCAACCCGACCATCGCCAATGTCGAGAACGGTCTTGCCTTGTTGCAGGAGCGCCAGTGCGATTTCGTCATATCGCTTGGCGGCGGCTCGCCCCACGACTGTGCAAAAGGTATTGCCCTGTGCGCCAGCAACGGAGGGCACATCAGTGACTATGAGGGCGTCGACCGTTCGGCTAAACCGCAGTTGCCGCTGATCGCCATCAATACCACCGCCGGAACCGCGAGTGAGATGACCCGCTTCTGCATCATCACCGATGAAGCGCGGCACGTAAAAATGGCGATCATCGACCGCAACGTCACGCCGCTGTTGTCGGTGAATGATCCCGACATGATGGTCGCCATGCCCAGGTCGCTGACTGCCGCCACTGGCATGGATGCCTTGACTCATGCAATCGAAGCCTATGTCTCCACGGCTGCCAACCCGATCACTGACGCCTGTGCGTTACAGGCTATGGCGCTGATCGCCAACAATTTGCGCGACGCATTCAACAACGGGGCAAACATCACCGCCCGCGAGAACATGGCCTATGCCCAGTTTCTGGCCGGCATGGCGTTCAATAACGCGTCACTGGGCTATGTGCATGCCATGGCGCACCAGTTGGGCGGCTTTTATGATTTGCCCCACGGTGTGTGCAACGCCGTATTGCTGCCCCATGTGCAGCGCTTCAACGCCAGCGTCAGCGCTGCCCGCCTGACCGACGTTGCGCACGCCATGGGCAGCAATATCCGTGGGCTGTCTCCAGAAGAAGGCGCGCAGGCCGCCATCGACGCCATTCATGCATTGTCGGCTGCCGTGGAAATTCCGGCAGGTCTTGCTGCGCTGGGCGTCAAGGAGGAAGACTTCCCACTGTTGGCCACTAATGCCCTGAAAGATGCCTGTGGCCTGACCAATCCGCGTCCTGCCGATCTCGAGCAGATTCAGGACATATTTCGCCAGGCACTTTAATCATTCCTGCACAACAGGCCCGCCATGGACGTGCTTTGGCCGTACACCCTTGAAGATCATGAGTGTTGTGGGCGCGGGATTGACAGCGTCAGGATGGAGCGGGTGTTTTCGTGAGCCAGGGTGCCTGAACAGAGGCTGACCAGCACCATGGAACCGGAGCAGACCATGCCGCAGTCCGTTTAGCATCCAGATTGTCCTCGCGAATCCCGCGAGCATGACGGGAAGCTCAACCGATGACGCCCCTGCAATCTCTTTTGCAAAGCGGCTATCTGAAGATCGCCGCCACTCTGGTTCTGCTGTTTTCAGGCGCGCAATGCGTGCGGGCAGCAGACATTCCTGAAGGTTTCGCCAAGGATGTGACCGGCGGAGGCTCCGCGGCTGCCGTGCATCCCTCCACGCTGGATGAACTTCGCTCAGCACTCTGTGCGTCGCATGACTCGCACGGTGCCTGCACCGATGACACACCGCGAGTGATTGTCCTGGACCACACGTTCGACTTCCGCGCGAGCGTGATTGCCAACGGCAATACCACAACCACCGAGCCTGGCTGCGTAGTGAAGCCGTGCCCGCAGGGTGGTGAGCAACTTGCACTGAATGGCGCCAACAACTTCTGCCAATCAAGGCCACGTGTCATGGTGACCTACGACAACGCGGGGCTGAAACCACTGAAAGTCGGCTCCAACAAGACATTGATCGGGCTCGGCGACAAGGCAGGCATTCAGGGCGCTGGGCTGTTCATTGGCGACGGCGCGCATAACGTGATCGTTCGCAACCTGACGCTTTCGGATATCAATCCACGTGTCGTATGGGGCGGCGATGCGCTGACCCTGAACAAGGCTGATGGCGTGTGGATCGATCACAACACCTTTGCGCGGATCGGCAGACAGATGATTGTTACGGGCTGGGGCACTGCGTCACACGTCACCATTTCCAGCAATGAGTTCGACGGCCAAACGCCTTACTCGTCTACCTGCGATGGCCATCATTACTGGGTATGGCTGTTCCTCGGCAGTCAGGACACGCTGACGCTGTCGAGAAACTATGTACACGATACCTCTGGCAGAGCACCCCATTCAGGCGGCATGAACAATGCGCAGGTTCGTGCCCAACTGGTCAACAACGTTTTCCAGCGCATGACCTATCAAGGCGCAATCATGTCGCGTACCTCATCGTCACAGCTGCTGGTCGAGGGAAACGACTTCGAGAACGTGGCTCATCCGCTGTATAACGATGTGGACCAGCCAGGCACGGCGTTCGCCTTGTTCGATCCGGTCTCAAAAGCCGCCAATGATGCGTGTATGAGCGCGATAGGCAGAACCTGTGTCGTGAATCAGCAGCGCAGCAGTGGCGAGGACTATCGCCCTCGGGATGCCTCTGCCCTGGAGGCGTTCAGGGAGTATCGGCAGTATCTGGTGATGCCCGTTTCGGCGCAGGAAGCCAAGGCGCGGGTGCCGGGAGAGGCGGGGGTGGGGAAAGTCAGTACCGGTCTACTGCAATGACTTCGATGTTTGAGTTGCATTCACCGGTACCCAATCGTTTTACTATCACGCAATACCGCGCCTTCTAACACCTAAAAAGGCCCGATCAGTGAGTCAGGGGAAGTCATTTTGATGGATCAAGAAAGCATCGTCCGGTACTGGCATGCGGTCGAGTTGTTGCAACCACAATCAGCACCCAAGCTGAAAAAACGCGCTAATCGATACGAAGCGTTTATCCATGACACGTCAATTCAGCGCCCGCTGCTTCCGTGGACCCCGGAAAGTAGCGTCAGTGCACAGGAACTGCCCAAGAAGCGCATATGGAGCCACACGCTCTATGCTCATCTTTACGACAGCCGTCTCGTTGCCGAGAAGCTCGATGCGATGTACGGCGCCGATCAGGGCTACCAGGAGCCCGGGTTTCGCGAGTCAGCCGTGTTTGCGGCAAAATTCACGATGGCGGGCCGACTGGTCGATGACAGCCTCGTGCTTTCGAGTGAAGCGTGGTTTCTAGGGCGGGTATTGACCGGCAAGGACTGGACCAGAGGGTTCGAGACCGACCAAAAGACCGTCAGGGAGCGTGCTAACAGCCTGTTCGAAGGTGAGGTATCAAGCGCAGACTTGCGTGAACTGACTCACTGGACCCTCCAGTTTCTGGGGCTGGGGGACTTTTTTGGTGAGATGGACCACCACCATTTTCGCTTTCGCTCACAACCCGTCAAGCCCGACAAGCCCGAGTCGGAAGACGATCCACTGAACAGCTTTTTGCTGGACGATCTTGCCGATGTCGCCGATGCGATCTCCAGAGGGGTGAAAAGCGAACCACTGGACCAGTACCTGCGCTATCACGATCCCGAGCTTCGCCTGCATATGGATGATAAGCGTGCATCGTTGCCACTGATGGGGCGACTGATGCCGGATGCCTACGCCAGTAGCTGTTGGCCCACCGAGCACCATTTGGGCCTGGTGCATTCCCAGCAGCTGGCCGTCAACACAATCCAGTCCACCCTGGCCGATGGTCAAGGGCTGCTTGGCGTCAACGGCCCACCTGGAACGGGCAAGACGACGCTGTTGCGCGACCTTATTGCAGCGATTATCACCAGCCGCGCCGATGCGTTTGCCAAGCTACGCCGTGCTTCCGATGCATTCGCAAGCGACGGACGCGAAGCTGCCAACGACGGTGGCAGGCAGCAATACAGTTTCAGGCTCAACCCCGCACTGTATGGCTTCGAAATCGTAGTCGCTTCGTCCAACAACGGTGCCGTGGAAAATGTGACACTGGAACTGCCGCAGAGAGACAAGATTGACGAAAGTTGGCTGCCAGAAGCAGAGTATTTCGCCGAGCTGGGGGAACTTGTCTCGGATAAGCCTGCGTGGGGACTGATTTCCGGTGCATTGGGGAGTAAGGCGCGTCGCAACAAATTCGTAGATCGTTACTTCTATGGTCAGCGCCCGTTTGGCAGCGAAGACAAGGCTGCGGCGCAGGTAGAAGACGAGACGGAGGTCGACCCTGATGAAGAAGTCGACAACATCGTGGAAGCACTCTTTTCGGCCTCCTCTGCCGAGATGGAAGACGCTGACGACAGCGAGAGCCAGAGCGAAGATGCTCCACCCGAGGAAGAGAAGGGCCCGAAGGGATTTTGGGGGTGGCTCAATGTGAGTGCCGAGGTGAATGCGGTCCGTTCACCAGAGCAACGTCAAGCGTTGTGGCAGCAAGCAGTCTCTGACTACGAGGCGGTCAAGGCGCAAGAACGCAAAGCATGCCGTGACGCCAGTCGGATTCGTGAGTTGATCCTGGCCATCCTCGAGGCCAGGAAGAAGATTGCCGAAGACTCCGAAAAACTCAGGTCATTCGAACAGTCGCTGATTGAGGTAGCCAATGAACTCTCGCGCCTGGATAACGAGGAAGGTGGTCCCGCCAATACGGCACTGAAGAAGTGTCTTGACGCGCTTGGGATGCTCCCACCCAGACCCGGTTTCTGGTCAAATGTATTCAGTCTGGGAAATGCTCGACGCGACTGGAATGCCGCTCGGGCACTGCTGGAAAGCCAACGTGACGTTGCCAAGGCCGAGTTCGCGCGGATCACACGCCTTACTCAACAACTCGATATCGATAAGGTCCAGGCGGAAAGAAAAATCACTGACGCGCGCCGAGTGCTTCAGGGATCGCAGCAGCAGGACCAAACGCTTACGCGCGATGCCTGGGAACTGGCAACCACTCATCAGGCTGACCATTTGCTTGCTTGGTTAAAAGACAACGCTATCGGGGATGGGGATGCCATTGAACTGGCCGAACCCTGGCGCATTGAAGGCTGGCGGAAGGCACGTGCGCGGGTTTTCATCCAGGCACTGAAGCTCCACCAGACGTTCTTCGAGCTTGAGGCGTCAAGACTGCGTTCCAATTTATTCATGATCAATAGTCTGCTGACCGGTTCGCGTTTCCAAGGGTTGTCGCGCGATGCAATCCGTTCGGCGTGGGCTTCTTTGTTCATGGTCGTTCCGGTGTTGAGCAGCACCTTCGCATCATTCGCCCGTTCGTTTGGCTCGCTGGGTGCCAGTGAGATTGGCTGGTTACTCGTGGATGAGGCAGGTCAGGCCGCTCCGCAACAGGCAGTCGGCGCACTATGGCGGTCCCGACGCGCGTTGCTGGTGGGGGACCCGCTGCAACTCAAGCCCATCGTTACCGTATCCGATGCGGTGCTGGAGCACATGCGTACACGTTACGGGGTTGATGCGCACTGGATTCCCAATCAAAAATCCGCACAGGTGCTGGCTGACGAAGCCACTCCTTGGGGACGCATGGCCGGGCCTGCCGGCGGCAAGACGTGGGTAGGATTGCCACTGGTCGTGCATCGCCGCTGCGACAAGCCTATGTATGCACTCGCCAACCGTATCGCCTACGACGGAGCAATGGTGTATGGAACGATTGCACCGCGCGCCGACAAAGAAACCCTCGCCAGTCTGCCGACAGGGTGGATACATGTCAGTGGGTCTTCCGAAGGAAATTGGGTGCCTGCGGAAGGCCAGGTCTTACGCTACCTGCTCAAGCGGCTGCATGGCGATGGCGTAGAGGCGACAGATATTTCGGTCATCACGCCTTTCAAGGCTGTGCAGCAAAACCTCAAGCGCATACTCCGAGGCAAGCTGGTGTCGGGCACGATCCACACGATGCAAGGCAAGGAAGCATCGATCGTCATCGTCGTATTGGGCGGCAACACTGCCGGAGCGGGTGCTCGCAACTGGGCTGTTTCAGAACCTAACCTGCTGAACGTGGCGGCGACGCGTGCCAAGCGACGCCTCTATGTGATTGGCGACAGAAACGACTGGAAGCACCGGCAGTTGTTCTGTGACGTCATGGATCTGCTACCGCTTCAGGATATTCAAGCACACCAGTAATGGGCTTTACGCATGAATGCCACCGCTCCATTGTGTGCACTGCTGCAGCGTTCGCTGAGCGGAGATCAGTGGTTCGGGTGGATGTGTGAATTTGTCTTGACCCGATTGAACGCGATAGCGAGCCGGGACAGTGATGAGAAGGACGTAGATTCCGCTCGAACGGCGGGCGGCCTGCCCGCCTGCCCAGCCAGAACGCTTACTCCAGCCTCCTCCAGCTGTATTTCATCGGTTCCAGGAAACACCGCCTTAAGTCGCAAGAAAGCATGCCGACAACCTCATCAGCAATGAGATTGACGGTCTTCGACCGCGTCCTGGCGTACCTTCTCGAAGAGCAACACGATCATCAAGATCAAGGCGGAGCAAACGCGCGTGAAGGTCATGAAGCCAGCTTTCAAACCCGTCTCAGCGGCTTGAACTCATTCCCTATCCGTCCCCGATTCTTGCGTAATTAACTTGGCCAGGCATCCGTTGCCCCGGAGTTTCTACATGTGTTCGATGTGCGATGCACTTACCCAACTTTGGGACGAAGGAGCGACTGGCCAGGGTGCGGCTAAACAGACAGCCACCAACCAAGCGGCGCTTGGGCACCTGACGCTCGACCAACAAGCCAACTACCTTACTGATGGCTATTGGCACGACGCCTATGGCGGTTCCCAGCACCATTTTGACGTGCACGCCGGAGGGTCGCTCACTGTCAACCTGGCAAGTTTGAGCGCAAGCGCTCAGGTTGTTGCTCGATATGCGCTGCAAACCTGGACCAATGTCAGCGGCCTAAACTTTGTGGAAACCACCGCTGCCGCTGCGATCAATTTCAGCGAACAAAAAAGCGGTGCGTACAGCAACTCCAATTATGCGGGCAGCATCATCTCGGACAGCAGCGTCAACATCGCTTCCGATTGGGTGAAATACGGTTTGTATTATCAGCAAACCTACATTCATGAAATCGGCCACGCGCTGGGGTTGGGCCATGCGGGCAATTATAACGGGAGCGCGACCTTCCCCAACAATGCCTTCTATCAAGAGGACAGCTGGAAATACTCGGTGATGTCCTACTTCAGCCAGGACGAGAATACGTATTCCAATGCCTCTTTCGGCTATGTCGCTACCCCCATGCTGGCGGACATCGTAGCCATCCAGTCACTGTACGGCACCGCCGCTACCCGCACAGGTGACAATACCTACAGTTTCAACAAGACTTCCATCAACACCGGAACCGACTTCGTGCCCGGCCTGGTGGCCACGATCTATGATTCGGGCGGCAACGACACGATCAACGTCAGCACCTATGTCGGCGCTCAGACAGTCGATCTGAGAAGTGAAGCTTTTTCCAGCCTATACGGCGGTCTATCGAATATTGCAATCGCGCGCGGTACGGTTATCGAGAACGCCATAACTGGTGCAGGCGCAGATACGCTGATAGGCAACGCCAGTGACAACTTTCTAAATGCAAACGCGGGCAATGACCAGTTGCAAGGCGGCGATGGCAATGATTGGCTGATGGGTGGGGCGGGCTCGGACGTGCTCAATGGTGGCAACGGCATCGACACCGCCTTGTATACCGAGGCAGGTGCTCGCTACTTTGCAACGTACGATACCGCGCTGGTGAGGAATGCCACCCTCAGCGTTCATGATGCGCAAACGTCCGATGTGGACACACTTTCAAGCGTCGAAAGGCTGTCTTTCAGCGACCGCAATGCCAGTCTTGACGAACTGCTCATGGCTTTTCACAGCCGTTATGGCGCCTTCAACGCCGAGAGTGACGCCACTGTTTCGTTGAGTTTTAGCACCGATCTTCATCACATCGCGCTCACCGAGGATCAGGCTGACATTGCCAGGCTTTATTCACTGTTCGGTCGGACGCCCGATTATCAGGGGTTGAATAACTGGCTGACGCAGCAGGCGATCGGCAGTTCGGATGCAGAGATTCGCGATGGCTTTCTGAATTCCATTGAAGGGATGCAGCGCTACAGCGGGCTTGGTGATCGGGACTTTGTCCTTGATCTCTATCAGACCGTATTGCATCGCACAGGCGAAGAATCAGGTGTGTCGTCCTGGAGCACGCTGCTGCAGGCGGGTGGGAGTCGAGCAGCGGTCGCTGATGGCTTCCTGAATTCGCGCGAGAGCCGTGACCTCTCGGAAGGCGAGACGGGGTTCATCAGGATCGTGGCTCATAACGCCTGGAACAATCTGGATATGGTCATAGGCAAGGGCGTGGCTACCGGCACGGCTGGGGATGATCAGATCAGTGAGCAGGAAGTCAGGCTGGACAGCAATGCGGTTTCGCATCTGGCGGGCAACGCTGGTATCGACACCTTTATTTTCAACGGCGCTGCATCCGCCTACACGATCAGCGCGCTTGATACCGACACGCTATCAGTCAGTCGTTCCACTGGAGCGGCGGCGAAATTCGAACTGAGTGGGTTCAATGTGCTCGATTTCGCAGATCGCGAACTGTTCGTCCTCGACTCTGCGCAGGCAAGCATTGGTCGTCTGTATACCATTCTGGATCGTGCTCCCGATATTGAAGGCCTGAAGTCCTGGCTGTCTCATGGCGCCGCAGGCGCAACCGGTGCCCAGGTTGCGGGTGGTTTTGTGCAATCTGCCGAATTTTCCCAAAGCCTGCCCAATGGCAGCAGCAATACAGCCTTTGTCGAACATCTGTATCACAATGTCCTGGACAGAGGCAGCGACGCTAACGGCCTTGCCTATTGGGTCCACTCGCTGGACGGCGGCACAAGCCGTGGACAGGTCGCATTCAATATCGCCAACTCCGCGGAGTCTGCTGCACTGACTCAAGGCGATGCCGGCTTCATTCACCTGGTAGGGCATGCTGATTGGGTTTGACTTCGCGATGGCTGCAAACCTTACGTTCGCCGGGGTTGCAGACCACTTGGGGATTTCTCTCTCCGTTTCTAAACACGTCGAGCTGAGCGAGGCATTGGAGAAGGAGATTTCGTCGATTGAGTTGTACCCTGACGCTGTCCGGGCGATCGTTGAGCTTCAAAACTCAGACATCCTGGTAGGGGTTTATTGAGTGATCGAAGGGGAAACGCGGGTCAGACAAGACGCCGTGTCGAGGGAATCGACGGTGCATCAAATTTTTGGGGATTCCGGGAGAACTGATGGTGGGGCGGCGAGAAGGTATTGATGGCCTTAGGCGCTAGGGCGAAATTGCTTGGCATGCCCGGGATCATTGGCTGGAAGATGGAGCGGGTAGAGGGAATCGAACCCTCAACTAAAGCTTGGGAAGCTTTCGTTTTACCACTAAACTATACCCGCTCTGATAGCTGCTCTGAGCGGCTGACTTTGTACCAGAACCCTGCCCTGATTTGAAGCGCTAATTTCACTGCGCAGCGCTTTGCCTCCTGATACTCACCCTGAAAACCAACCGCCAGATGGCGATGCTCCGTAACTGACGGCGGCTTCGTGTGTGGTTTTCAGAAGGTCAGGGACGGGTAGTCCTGAACCCGGTTATGGACGTCGCGTGACACCTGTCCCGGTTGCAGGAAGTTCATCAGCACCTGTTTCGAGTCGCGGCAGGCGGCCTTGTGTTCCATGTCCAGAAAGTGGCCGGTGGCGTCGATGGTGCTGAAGCTGCAGTCGCGAAGGTATCTGGAGAAGTGGGCGGCGTCGTTTGCGCAGGTGTATTCGTCCAGGGCTCCGTTGATGAACAGCACGGGGACGGTGATGTTCTTGCCTGCGGTCAGGTAATTGTCCGGGTCGAGCTCCAGGACCTGGCTGAAGTGGTAATGCATCTGGTCATATTCGTGAGCATCCAGGCTGCTGATATGACGGAAATTGAAGCGTTTGAACAACGTAGGCAGATGCTTGCCGACGGTGTTGTTGATCAAGTGGCCCATGTCATAACGGTTGTGCGCGCCCAGGTGCGTGATGCCGTGACACAGGTAGTCATGCATCTTCTCGTTGATCACTGGGGAGAACGAGCTGATCACTGCGCTTTCGATGCGTTTCGGCCGATGCGCCAAAGCAACCAGCGTGGCCGCGCCGCCCCACGAGAACGACAGCACGTGCTCGGCGTTGAAGTGATCGATCAGTTCCAGCAGCAACTGGCCTTCTTCTTCCCGGGTCAGTGGCGCGCCATGCAGGTTGTGCGGTTTGGATTTGCCTGAATAGGGCTGGTCGTAAAGCACCACGTTGAAGGTCGGGTAGAGGTTGCGGACGGTCTGGGTAAATGAAGCGGTGGTGGCCAATGAGCCGTTGACCAGAATGATGGTCTTGGCGGCGGCATCGGTGCGATAGAGTTCGGTATAAACCCGAAACTGTCCTTGTATGTCGAGCACTGCTTTTTCTGGCGACATAGGTTTCACTCCTGGCGTAGACAGGTATGCGTGCCTATGACATTGCCCGCGTTTCGTGACAGACATGCGATAGTCGATCAACGGCCTGTGCCGATCCGACCAGCGTCTGCCAGGAGGCCATGACGTTCAAAACAGGCCGATTTCGCCGGCGTTCAGCGCGCGATAGCTGCCTGGGCGCAGGCCAGGGTCCAGCGCCAGCGCGCCGATGGTTTCCCGATGCAGGCGCAACACTTTGTTGTCGAAGTGGCCGAACATTCGTTTCACCTGATGATAGCGGCCTTCGACAATGCTCAGGCGCGCACTTTGCGGCCCCAACAAGGTCAATTGCGCCGGTTGTGTGGTGAGGTTTTCGAATGCGAAATACAGGCCTTCGGCAAACTTCGCGGCGTAGCGTTCGTCGATCGGTTGCTCGGTCTCGACGTAATACACCTTGGGCATTTTGGTCTGTGGCTGAGTCAGGCGCCGCGACCATTGACCATCGTTGGTTATCAGCATCAGGCCGGTGGTGTTGAAGTCCAGCCGTCCGGCGATGTGCAGTTCGTGCTTGTCAGGCTCGTCCAGCAAATCGAGCACGGTCGGATGCTGCGCATCGCTCGTCGCGCTGACGCAGCCTTCAGGTTTGTGCAGCATGAAGTAGCGGGGGACTTTGCCTGCCTGGAGGATCTCTTCGTCGAGCGCCACACAACTGAATTCGCGTACTTCGTGGTGCGGGTCGCGGGTTGCCTGGCCGTCTACCTGCACGCGTCCGCTGGCCAGTGCCAGGCGCACTTGCTGACGATTGAAGCGTGGCAGGTTGCTGAGGAAACGATCAAGGCGCATGGCGATAACGGCGAGCGGAGGAAGGGGCGCGCATCTTACTCTGTGGCCCGGCGTGCCTGGGGACCTGGCGCTGCATCTTCGATCCCGGCGCAGCGCGGGCACAGACACGCCTTGTCGCGAAGGTTATCCGGCAGGGCTGCCAGCAATGCCGGGTCGATGCTTTGCGAAAAGCACCAGCAGGGCCGGTCCACGGTGCGCGGATCGGCCAGGCTGCATTGGTTGCTGAAGCCGCACAAGGGGCACAGCGCGGTGTCAGGGGAGGCCGTTGTCATGTCGAGAGTAAGCGCCGTGCTGGATGATCGGGGTGTCTGGTTCAGGCCATATTAGCAATCACCGAGCTCGCTGTCGGGGCATGATAGACGGGTGAGCGGTTCATCAGCGCCGATATCGCCGCACACCGGCAGTGCACGAGCAATATTCTGTCGTAATGGATGCCTTGCATGGACAGGCTTTCGAACAGGTCGGCCAACGATGGTGGGGGCATGCCGAAGCGGTTGCGCACTGTCAGAACATCCATCGGCGTCGGCGGCAACCAGCCGCGCAAGGGCGACGCCCGCGAGTTGCCCACCACGCTTGCGATCTCGTCATAGCTCTCGCTGGTCGTTGTCTGAAACTTGGACAGGCTGTAGTTCTTCAGTCTGCCGGGCAGCGAAGTGCCTGCTATCAGCTTGTCGGTGAGAAGTAGAGGTTCAAGCGGCGTGGGCTGCATCACGCTATGCACCGCCGTATTGGAAAGTGCGAATGGCCGGGCGTTCTTGTTGACGACCCGATGCAGCTTCGGGTCCACCAGTTCGTAGCCATGCGGCGCGTAGGTGCGAATCTCGGTGCCATTGGGGATCTTCACCGTCCGGGACCACGGTGTGTAGTACCCATGGCTGCTGACCACCAGAGTGCGCGCCTGACCCCTGTCGGACGTCCATAGAAGGAACCTTTTACCCAGCTTCCAGGCATGGACCTGCAACAGGTTTGACGAGACGGCAGTGCTGACTGTCCAGCGTTTGAGCAGGGCGTCGGTGTGAAAGAATTTCTCCAGCCGGGTCTGGCGCGGGGTGACAAATTGTCTGCGCAACGGCCGGGTGCCGAACGCCCGGTCGAGTGTAATCGCTACGGTTTGGGAACTGCTCACGGCAGGTTTTACGATTCGGCTCAGTGAGCGCAGCATCCTTGGTGTGTGCGGAGCCAGTTGCAGCAAGCCCAGCGTTAGCGTGGCCAGCAGCGCCTGGTTTTTCTCTGCGTAACGGCTGCCTGGCAGATGCGTTGCGGCAATGGCCAGCGAGGTGATGCCAATCTCCGTGGCCAGGGAGGCAACGAGCGCAGGTGTCAGCAACAAGGACATCGGCACCAGGAGCCGCTGTAATTGCTGAAGCCGGTCGGTCCAGTCCGCCAGTGTTACCTGTGTTGATGTGACGATCTGATCTTCTGCGTCATCCAGCGCGTTCTGCTTGAGCAGTCGGTGCAGAAAAGCGAATGGCGTGTCTTCCAGCCTTTTCTCACACAACGAGTGGTTCATGGCCTGGCGCGTGTCCGGGTTGTAGAGTGCATCGATCCAGGGGCGAAGGATGGAAACGGGCGGGTTGGGCGCCTGTGTCCCGCCCCATAATTTGAGCAGGTAGTCCAGGCGCTGGTGATGACGGCGCGGAACATAACGCATGACCGTCTCACGCCACTCCGGACTGGCCGTTGCCCGGCTCAGATGCAGCTTCAGCGCCGTGTCGTCTGCAAACTCGATGAACGCATCGGCATGGCCCGCCTGATAAAGCACGTTCGGTGAGCCCGGCTGCTCAAGTACCAGCAGGCCGGTGTACTGCTGTTGCATGGCGTCGATCAACGCGCCCTGAACGAAAAAACCGAGTGACCGCCAGTTATGAGGAGCAGGGTGCGCGAGGGTGTCCACGAGCAGATCGAAGGTGCCGCGCGTGAGGCTGCCGCGCTTCAGGCTGATCAGTGCCTGGTTGATGAAGGTGGTTCTGAATGCCTGTTGTATGGTGGTTCGCTGCTGATCCCAGAAGTCGTGGATGCGTTGAGTCATCCAGGTCAGAAAGTCGAAGGCTCTGATGTAGTCCTCGAGCGCCTGCGGGCTGATATCAAGCACCTGACCCTGCTCACTGTCGCCCTGCCCGGTGGGGTCGAAGAACACCACGGTGCTGCCGCCGTGATCGATGTAGCCAGCCGGATGATCGACTCGGTAATTGCTTATAAGCGCCTCGCTCAGGCTGATTGGCCTTGGGTCGGGCGTGTGAACAGACGTAGGCGGCAACCGGGGGTTGCCCAGGGGGGTGCTCGAATAGCCGGGTCGATAAGCGATGAACACATGCTCGGGGTTGATCGTCAGCGTGTGGTTTTCCTGTAAATAGCTCGCCATGACTTGCCCGGCCATTTTCGACGCAACCGGGATCTGTTCCAGAATGCTCGGCTGTGTCTGCCACAGGTCTGCGGCACCTGCCAGCGCCAGGCCACGAGCGACGGGCCTGAGCAGGTCGAGCGTGCTGCGCGCGTGGCTGTCGGCAAGAAGCCCGGCGAACGAAGCCTGGGTCACTGCGGTGAACAGGTCGCCTTCGATCAGCGACGCCTCGACAACGATGCCGGCATGCTGCTCAAGCGAAAGAAATACCTGGCCGTAGAGCCCTGAGGCGTTCATGGCCGCCAACAGCCGCCTGCTCATCTGGCGTGGATCATCGCTGATGTATTCGATGACGTTACCCTTGGCACCCAGAATGTGAATGAAACAATGCGACGTGGTTTTCGAGCTGATCTGAAATATCTCCGGCACCTGTTTGCCATTCAGCATCAGGGCTCGGACTTCGGATTTTTCACCTCGTCCGCTCATGCTCAGCGTGTCGGTGGCGGCGGGAAACCGGTCCAGCCCCAAGGCGTCCAGCGTCAACCAATAACCGTCCCGACTGATGTGTCTGTGGTTGAGCTGCCGAGCCAGGTTGTCAAGGAACGCCAGCCGCGACAAGGTGCGCCAGGCTGCCTCGTGCCGGGTCCTGAATGTCTGCAGTACGGCGTTGTAATTGCGTTTGAGCGGCAGCTCGCCAATCAGCTTGAACATCCGCGCGGTTGTCAGCGCAGGCGTGTCTTCGCACAGTGAACTATCGGCGAGGGTGCTACGCGACAGCGCCTGGAAGTGCGCAGGCTCGAAGCTGGCCAGCGCCACATCGGTCAGCGACAGGCTGACGCTGTAATGCTCGTGTCCATTGTCGTCCACGGCAGGTCGGTCATCGTTGCTGAACGTGATCTGCAGGGCGTCCGGGTCGAGTGCCTTGTCGCTCGTCTGCGTGAGCAGCGTGGTCAGTTGCTGGCGAACATAATCCTGTCGCGTCGGCGGAAAGTCCATGTCCAGTTGGCAGGCTTGGAGGAGTAACGTCGAGTCGGCAATCAGCCGGAAACCTGCGCTGTTACGCATGGCTCTGAGTTGACGCTCGATGTGTGGCGCGGCGTCTTTCGGCTCGCTTTCTTCGGTCACCGCAGGCAACGGTGTTGGTTCGGGCACTGAAAAGCCGTCCGGCAGGATGAACGGCATTGATGCGTTCAGCGTGTCGTGCCTGCTACTGCTGTGCTCGGGACGCAGAACGCTGGTTTGCTCCAGCAGTAAAGAGGACGGGTGAAACAGCGTGTCCTGACGAAGCGGACTCCAGATGGGGGGCATGACGTGCGGTCGAAATGAATGGATGCCCATTATTTCGGCAAGCGAGATGGGGAAGGTCATAACTATGTATTGCAACTTCCCGTCGCGCTGAAAGAGTGAGACGGCACGCCCGAGCATGCCGCCTTGCGCTCACTGCGGTTGCACGTGCGCACGCCAGCCGCCGAGATGGCTGATGTCGCGGGCGCCCTCCAGACCATAGGCTTCGCAGATGAAACCGGTCTCCCAGCGGCCGTCGGCCAATTGCACCTTGCCCAGCCCGAGCGGTGCTGGAATGCCGGTCAGGAACGACCCCAACTCGATACTTGGCAGCTCCCAGACCTCCACGTCGATGGCGACGCCGTGTTCGGTCACCCGCACCATGCCAGGCCGGAAGGGCGGACCACCGGCCAGCGCATACAGCCGATAGTCGGCCGAGCTTTGCGTGGTTTCCAGCAGGCGTGCCCCTCGTTGCCTGAGCTGCCAGTTCAATGCCAGTCCGTCCAAGTGAGCACCGCAGACCACCAACCGCGCCCTATCGTTGCGCGCAGTGGTTTGCGGTACAGGCAGCCGAGGTGCTTCGCCGCCAATCAAGGGCAGGGCGGTTTGCCGTTGCAAGGCGTCGGCCAGACTGAGCAGGTACTGATCGGTGAATGCGCGTCCGAACAGCGTCACGCCCCACGGCAGACCGTTGCCCATGAAGGCACTGGGCACGGCGACGGCGGCGTAGTCGAGCAGGTTGACGAAATTCGTGTAGTAACCCAGCTCCGAGTTACGCAACACCGGCTCGGCCGCCAGCTCTGCCGATGTCACCGGGCGGCCGATGCTTGGCGTCACCATGCATTCCAGGCCTTCAAGTGCCCGATCGCACGTCGCCTTGAGTGCTTGCAAACGGTACTGCGCGCGAAACGTATCGACCCCGCTGACCTGGGGAGCCTTGGCCAGCACGTCGCGGATTACCGGCAATACCGCGTCAGGACGTTCTTCCATTAACTGTCCGGCGACGCTGTAGCGTTCGGCCACCCACGGCCCCTCGTACAACAACCGCGCCGCTTCGAGAAACGGTGACAAGTCCACTGTGACCGCTTCGCCACCCAGCGCTGCAAGGTGGTCGATAGCTGCGTTGAACAGTCTCGGCCCCTCGGTACAGCCGAAGAACTGCAGGTCCTCCGCACGGGGTACACCGAAGCGAAACGGGCGAGGTGTGCCGAAAGCCGAGGCGTCGTTCCACAAAGGGTTGCGACGGCTGTACTCATCGCGCGGATCAAATGCGGCGATCAGTGCCAATAGCTCGCTGGCTTCCCGCGCCGTGGCGGTGAAGGTCGAGACGCAATCCTGCGTTCGGCATGCGGGCACCACGCCCGCCGTGGAAATCAGTCCCTTGCTGGCTTTCATTCCCACCAGGTTATTCAGTGCCGCGGGCACCCTGCCCGAGCCCGCCGTGTCGGTGCCCAGCGAGAAGCTGCTGACGCCCAATGCCACGGCCAGCGACGAGCCGGCGCTCGAACCGCCTGACGGGTACTCGTTCAACACGCTGTTGGGGCAGGCGCCATAGGGCGAGCGGCTGCCGTTCAAACCTGTGGCGAACTGGTCCAGATTGGTCTTGCCCATGGGCACGGCACCCAGCGCGATCAGGTGCGCGACGACGCTTGCCGAGTGCTCGGGTGTGTAGGCGTAGTCCGGACAGGCCGCGGTGGTTGGAATGGCCGCCAAATCAATATTGTCCTTGATCGCGAAGGGGATGCCGAACAGCGGCAGGTCTTTGGGATCACGAGCATCCAGTGCAGCCAGATAAGGCTCGAGTTCAGCCGGGCTGAGCAGGTGGATGAACAGGTGATAATCGCTGTTCAGCCTTGCGGCTTTTTCGCGCAGCGCCAGGATCAGCTGGCGCGGCGATATTTTGCTGGACTGGTAGAGCGCGCGTACGGTGTCCAGACGCAGGTCATTGGGCAGTGCTATGTCGTTCATGACGGGATTCCCTTGGAAGTGAAAAGTGGGTCGATTCAGTCTGCGCTCAGCACCACCACCCGTTGCCCTGCGCGTACTGCCGAGCCGGGTTGCACCCTGACGTCCTGCACCACGCCGGCGATCGGGGCGAGCAGGGGGATTTCCATTTTCATGGACTCCAGAATCACCAGCACATCGCCTGCTTCCACGTGGTCGCCCGGTTGTACCTGGACTTGCCAGAGATTGCCGGCGATGTGGCTGTCGACGCCTTGCTGACCGGGTTGCAGAGGCTGTTCTTCGGTGTTTGGCGTCACGCCTTCATCGCTCTGGAAATCGGCCTGCCCGTTGGCGATCCAGCGTTCGCGCTCTGCGTTGAAAGCGGCGTTTTGCTGGGCGCGGAACGCCTCAATGCCTTCGGCTTCGCGGCTCAGGAAGGCTTGGTAATCAGCCAGATTCAGGGTGCTGTGTTCGATGTTCAGGGCGAAGCGACCCAGCGGGAAGTCGCGGCGGATACGCACCAGTTCGTCGGCGCTGACCGGGTAGAAACGGATCTGATCGAAGAAGCGCAACAGCCATGGTTTACCCTCGAAGGCAGCGACGTCGCGATAGCGATTCCACATCTGCAACGTGCGGCCGACGAACTGGTACCCGCCGGGGCCTTCCATGCCGTACACGCACATGTACGCGCCGCCGATGCCCACCGAGTTTTCGGCGGTCCAGGTGCGCGCCGGGTTGTACTTGGTGGTGACCAGCCGATGGCGCGGGTCCAGCGGCGTGGCCACCGGTGCGCCGAGGTACACGTCGCCCAGCCCCATGACCAGATAGCTGGCGTCGAACACCGTGCGCTGGACTTCGTCGAGGTTGGGCAGGTCATTGATACGGCGGATGAACTCCAGGTTGCTCGGGCACCAGGGCGCGTCCTTGCGTACTGTGGTCATGTACTTTTCGATGGCCAGCTGGCAGGCCGGGTCATCCCAGGACAGCGGCAGATGGACGATGCGCGAGGCCACTTGCAGGTCTTTCGCGGCGCACACGGCGTCCCATTCTCCGGCGACGATGTCGAGCAGTTGCCAAAGCGGCAGTTGCTCGGGGCGGTAGTGGACTTGCAGAGAGCGAATGCCCGGCGTCAGATCAATCACCCCCGCCAGCGCCTTGGCCTCCAGCGCAAGCATCAAGGCATGGCCGCGCAGACGCAGCACCAGATCCAGCTCCGGCGCACCGATTTCCAGCAGCAGATGGGTATCCCCGGACAGACGCGCAACCAGGCGTTTATCGTCCTGACCGATGTCGAGGATGACCGGGGAGGGAAGATCCTCTATACGGACAACTTCGCTGTCACGGGAGTTTGCGGTGCCCTGTAGGAGCGGACTTGTCCGCGAAGAGTCCTCTACAGTCGATGGATTTTCTGCGTCAGGACTATAGCTTTCGCGAACAAGTTCGCTCCTACGGAAGTTTGCGGTGCCTTGCGGGAGCGAGCTTGCTCGCGAAGAGGGCGTTGCAGCCGATGGATTTTCTGCGTCAGGAATATGGCCTTCGCGAGCAAGCTCGCTCCCACGGAAATTTGCGGTGCTTTGTGGGATCTGGCTTGCTCGAGAAGAGGGCGTCGCAGTCGATGGATTTTCTGCGTCAGGACTATAGACTTCGCGAACAAGTTCGCTCCTACGGAAGTTTGCGGTGCCTTGTGGGAGCGAGCTTGCTCGCGAAGAGGGCGTTGCAGCCGATGGATTTTCTGCGTCAGGAATATGGCCTTCGCGAGCAAGCTCGCTCCCACGGAAATTTGCGGTGCTTTGTGGGATCTGGCTTGCTCGAGAAGAGGGCGTCGCAGTCGATGGATTTTCTGCGTCAGGAATATAGCTTTCGCGAACAAGTTCGCTCCCACGGAAGTTTACGGTGCTTTGTGGGAGCGAGCTTGCTCGCGAAGAGGGCGTTGCGGTCGATGGATTTTCTGCGTCAGGAATATAGCCTTCGCGAACAAGTTCGCTCCTATGGAAGTTTGCGGTGCCTTGTGGGAGCGAGCTTGCTCGCGAAGAGGGCGGTACAGTCGATGGGTTTTCTGCGTCAGGACTATAGCCTTCGCGAACAAGTTCGCTCCCACGGGAGTTTGCGGTGCCCTGTAGGAGCGGACTTGTCCGCGAAGAGGGTGTTGCAGTCGATGGATTTTCTGCGTCAGGAATATAGCCTTCGCGAACAAGTTCGCTCCTACGGAAGTTTGCGTTGCCTTGTGGGAGCGAGCTTGCTCGCGAAGAGGGCGTTGCAGCCGATGGATTTTCTGCGTCAGGAATATAGCCTTCGCTAGCAAGCGCGCTTCCACATCGTTCTGCATGACACGCCTCGACGCTCACCGGGGTGAATCGGACTCTGTCGCCAGCCTTCAATTGCCCCAGCTGCCACAGGTCCGCTTCGATGATGGTCACCGGGCAGACGAATCCGCCCAGGCTGGGTCCGTCCGGCCCGAGGATTACCGGCATGTCGCCGGTGAAATCCACCGCGCCGATCGCATACGGGTTGTCGTGGATGTTGGACGGGTGCAACCCCGCCTCGCCGCCATCGGCACGCACCCATTCGGGTTTGGGGCCGATCAGGCGAACGCCGGTGCGGCTGGAGTTGAAATGCACTTCCCAGTCGGTCGCGAAAAACCTCTCGATGTACGCTTCAGTAAAGTATTCCGGGGCGGCATGCGGGCCGTAAATGACCCTCATCCGGCGCACGTCTGTCAGCGCTTCAAGTGCCTCATCGGCAATCCGCTGCCCCGCACTGCGCTCCACCAGGGGCACGATGTGCAGCACATCGCCGGCGCGCAGCGCGCGACCGCCATGACCGCCGAACTGGCCGAGGGTAAAGGTACTTTTGCTGCCCAGATAATCCGGCACGTCGAGCCCGCCGCGCACGCACAGATAGCTTCGCACACCGGCACCTGCGATGGTGCCCAGCGACAACGTCGAACCGGCGCTCACGAATAGCGCGGTGTTCATCGCACAGGCTTGGCCATTGAGGGTGATCGGGATGTGTGCACCGGTCACTGCGACCACCGCATCGGTGTTGAAGCGCAGTAGCGGCCCGCTCATGGTTATTTCCAGCGCGGCGCATCCTTCAGGGTTGCCCAGCAGGCCGTTGCCCTGGCGCAACGCGCGGCTGTCCATCGGCCCGGATGGCGGTACACCGACCGCCCAGTAGCCCAGTCGTCCCGGATAATCCTGAACGCTGGTCTGTGTGCCGCCGCTCAGCACTTCGAAGGTGTCAGCGTGATACACCAGATCTTCCAGACAGCGGGTCCACGGCTGGCCACTGGCGAACGGCGCGTCGACAATGATCTGGCGCAGGTAGTCGCGATTGGTTTCCACACCGTACAGGCGCGTTTCGTTCAGCGCGTCGATCAGCCCGGCGCTGGCGTCCTCGCGGGTCGGTGCCCAACTGATCAGCTTGGCGATCATCGGGTCGAAGTACGGCGGTATCTCACAACCGGCCTCGACCCAGGTGTCGATGCGCAGCGACCGGCCATCCGCAGGCGGGAAATCAGCCGCAGTCAGCAGGCCAGGGCAGGGCTGAAAGTCACGGCCCGGATCTTCCGCGTAGAGCCGCGCCTGAATGGCGTGGCCAACCGGTTTCAGGCCGGCCTGCAACTGATCCAGCGGCGGCAGATCACCGGCGGCCAGTTGCACCATCCAGCTGACCAGATCCACGCCCCACACCTGCTCGGTGACGCCGTGCTCGACCTGCAAGCGTGTGTTCACTTCCAGAAAATAGAAGCGCTGATCTTCACTGTCGAAGACGAACTCGACCGTCCCGGCGCTGCGGTAATCGACTGCCCTGGCGAGTTTGACAGCCGCTGCGCACAGCTCTTCAGCCATGCCGTGCGGCAGGTTCGGGGCCGGGGTTTCTTCCAGCACTTTCTGATTGCGCCGCTGTACCGAGCAGTCGCGTACGCCGAGCGCCAGCACTTCTCCCTGACCGTCGCCGAACACCTGCACTTCCAGGTGGCGGGCGCGCTGGATGTATTTCTCGATGAATACACCCGCGTCACTGAAATTGTTCTGACCGAGGCGCTTTACCGCCTCGAACGAGTCGGCCAGCTCTTCGGCGCTGCGACACACACGCATGCCGATGCCACCACCGCCCGCCGTGCTCTTGAGCATCACCGGGTAGCCGATGGTGCGGGCTGCCGCGATGGCTGACTCCAGGCTGTCGAGCAGTTCAGTGCCCTTGAGCATGGGCACGCCATGCTGCCTGGCCAGCGCTCGGGCGGTGTGTTTGAGGCCGAATACGCGCAATTGCTCGGGCGTCGGGCCGACGAAGGCGATACCGGCGTCTTCGCAGGCCTGAGCGAACGCAGCGTTTTCGGAGAGAAACCCGTAACCGGGATGAATGGCTTTGGCGCCGCTGGCTTTGGCGATGGCGATGATCTTGTCCACCGCCAGATACGTTCCGGCTGCGCCACCTTCGCCCAGGCTGTGGGCTTCGTCGGCCTGCATCAGGTGCAGGCTGGCAGCGTCGGCTTCGGAATACACCGCCACGCCCTTGACCTGCAAGGTGCGCAGGGTCCGCAGGATGCGGCAGGCAATGGCGCCACGGTTGGCGATCAGCAGTTTGTCGAACATGGCATAACCCCGGAAACCCAGTCGCGCTCGGTTTCGTGATGGGAAGCGGGCCGTCCCGCTATTGATCAATCTACGCAACGGTCGTCCGTTGCTGAGGGCAGGTGCCGGGTCAGTCGCGAATCAATAACTGCGCAGGCGTCGGGTTGTAGCCGTTGCAGGGGTTGTTGAGCTGCGGACAGTTGGAAATCAGCACGATCACGTCCATTTCAGCGCGCAGCTCGACGTATTTGCCGGGTGCGGAAATACCGTCTTCGAAGGTCAGGCCGCCTTCGGCTGTCACGGGTACGTTCATGAAGAAGTTGATGTTCGGGCCGATGTCGGCCTTACTCAGGCGACCGTCATGCATGCAGGCGCGCAGGTAGTTGTCACGGCAGCTGTGCATGTAGCGCTTTTCCAGGGCATAGCGCACGGTGTTGCTCTCTTGCGCGCATGCGCCACCGAGCGTGTCGTGGCGACCGCAGGTGTCATCGACAATGGTCAGCATCGGCTGGCCGAGGTTGGAAAACAGCACGCTGCCGGTGGTCAGGTACACGCTGTTCTGACGGCGCAGGGTGCGCTGCACGTCGTAGCGTTCACGCGGGTTGCTCAGACTGAAAAACAGTGTGTCGACGGCCTGATTGCCTTGCAGATCGAGGATGCGCACGGTCTGCCCGGCCTTGACCTCGGCCAGAAACGGCTCGCCGGCCGGGATGGTCGCGTCGCAGCAAAGGTGGGTGGGTGAGTTCATGACAAGGCTCCTCAGGCGAACAGGCGGTCGGTATTGATGAAGCCGCGCTCGTTTTCCGGACGCGAGGTGCGGCAGTGCTCGGCGACGCTTGCGTCGGCTTTCATCCAGCTGAGTTTCAGCGGTTGTGGGGTGTATTCGGGGTTGGGGTCCATCGGGTGTTGCAGCGCGGTCAGCACCACCAGCGTGTCCATCGGTGCGTAGAGTTCGATGTAGTCACCGGCTTTGGAATTATTCGGCGCGAAGTGCAGGGTTCCTGCCTCGTCGACATCGACACGGCTGAACAGGTTGAGGGTCATCAGCAGGTCGGACAGCCCCAGCCCCCATTTGCCCAGCTCGACCAGCAGGTTGTCGACGCCATTGCGAAAGAAGCCGTTGCGCAATTCCTGATAACGGCCCTGGCCGTATTTTTCAGCGACTTCCTGAGCATTGAGCACGCCGCCGATGCTGTCGCTCCAGCCGCAGGTGTCAGTGACGATGGCCGCCAGTACGCGGCCCATGTCCGAATACAGGCAATGACCGTTGCTCAGACGAGCGGTGTGCTGGCATTTGAGGCTGTCAGGCAGGTTCAGCCGTTCGGTTTTTTCGTGGGCGTTGAGCAGGGTCAGGCTGACGTTGGCGTTGCCGTGCAGGTCGGTCAGGCGCAGCAGTTCGCCGCGCTTGAGGATGAACGAACGATGGCCGCCACCGGGCAGCATCTCTTCGGCGAAAACCGGGTACAGCGTGGTTGAGTCAGTCATTGAACGGGCTCCTCTGAAACGTTGAGCAGCGAATCGATGGCGGCGCGTTCGGCGCGGCGTTCGCTGTTGAGGGGGATGTCGTAAGTGATGCGCGCGCCGTAGGCGCCGGGGGCGTGCGGGTCGTGGCGTACCTTGTCGAAAACCAGCAGGCGGGTGCCGAGGTTGAAACCTTCGGACAGGTCGTGGGTGACCATGAACACGGTCAGTTTCGTTTCGCGCCACAGGTCCAGCAGCAGGTGGTGCATGTCCTTGCGGATGCCCGGGTCGAGCGCGCCGAACGGCTCGTCCAGCAGCAGGACGCGCGGTTTCATGATCAGCGCCTGGGCGATCGCCAGACGCTGCTGCATGCCGCCGGACAATTGCGTCGGGTACTTGTCCAGCGCATGCCCCAGGCCGACCTTGCCGAGCAACTGTGCGGCGTTCTCGCGCGCCTCGCTTTTGGCCTGGCCGAACAGACGGCCGAGCCAGGGCGAGCGGGGCAGCTCCAGACCCAGCGCCACGTTGTCGAGCACCGACAGGTGCGGGAACACCGAATAGCGCTGAAACACCACGCCACGGCTGGCATCCGGCTCATTGCGTAGGGACGTGCCGTCCAGCGTGATCACGCCGCGACTGGCGGATTCCTGGCCCAGCAACAGGCGCAGAAAGGTCGACTTGCCGCAGCCCGACGCGCCGACCAGCGTGCAGAACTCGCCTTCGGCCACATCCAGGTTGAGGCCCTCGAGCACCACCTGATCGGCGTATTGCTGCCAGACATTGCGCACACTGATAAAGCTCATGCTCGCGCTCCTTCGTACCAGGGAAAGGCGCGTCGGGTCAGAGCTTTCAGGCCCCAGTCCATCAGCCAGGCGAGCAGGGTGATCCACACCACATAGGGCAGAATCACGTCCATCGCCAGATAGCGCCGCACCAGGAAGATCCGGTAGCCCAGGCCGTCAGTCGAAGCAATCGCCTCGGCGGCGATCAGGAACAGCCACGCCGAACCCAGCACCAGGCGCAGCGCGATCAACAGGCGTGGCAGCAATTGCGGCAGGATCAACCGCAGGATCAGTGTCCAGGTCGAGGCACCGAGGGTTTGCGCCTTGATCAGCAGTTCGACCGGAATTTCACGGGCGCGCTGTTCCAGATCACGGGCCAGAATCGGCGTGATACCGATCACGATCAGCATCACCTTCGATAACTCGCCCAGACCGAACACGATGAACAGAATGGGCAGGATGGCCAGCGGCGGCACCATCGACAGCACCGTCAGCAAGGGCGACAGCGGTGCGCCGCACAACGGCAGGATGCCCGCTGCGATGCCCAGACCCAGGCCCAGCAGCGCGCTGATCCCCAGGCCGATGGCCAGGCGTTTCAGGCTCGAGGCGCTGTCCTGCCACAGCAGGTAGTCACCGCTGCGCGGATCGGCAACGAACGCCATGCGCTTGACCGCATCGGCCATCTGTACCGCGCTGGGCAGTAGTTTGTCGCTGGGGTTTTCCGCAAGCCGGGTCGCCGAGCCCATGAAATAGGCGAACAGCAACAGGGCGAACGGCAGGATCACCAGTATCAGGCGACCGGCACGATCCGGATGGCGGTTTATCAAACGCATGGCAATGACCTTTCTACTGAGCGTGACTTACAGCTTGCCGTCGGCGGCCATCTGCACGTAGCTGGGGTCAAAGTGCAGCTTGAGATTGCCCTTGTCGCCGAGCGTCACGCCATTGGCGAACGACATGCCGACCGCATCGGCGTCGCGTGCGCCTTCGCCGAGCAAACCGTGAGCGAACGAGAAGTCAGCCACCTTGCGCTGTGTATCCGGCAGTTGTTTGCCGGTCGCGAACTCAAGGGCTTCCTTGGGCGTGGCAAACAGCTTGGTGGTGTCCAGTTGCGCCTGGAAGCCGGCCAGATCGGTGCCCGATGCCTTGGCCATGTGTTCCAGCGCAGCCTTGGCCTGAGCATTTTTGGCATTCATCAGCGCGACCACTTCAAACCAGGCGCCGGTCAGGGCTTTGCCCAGGGCCGGGTTGTCTTTCAGGGTCTGGGTGTTGACGACCATCATGTCCATGATCTCGCCGGGGATCTGGCTGGAGTTGAACACTTCGGTCACGCCGGGCTTGGCCTTGATGTCCGAGAGCATCGGGTTCCAGGTGGTGACGGCCTGTACATCGTCGGTATTGAAGGCTGCCGAGATATCGGCATCCGAGGTGTTGACCACCTTGAGGTCTTTTTCACTGAGCTTGACGCTGTCCAGCGCTCGGGCCAGCAGGTAGTGAGACACCGACAGTTCGACCAGATTGACGTCCATGCCTTTCAGATCGGCGACTTTCTTGCCTTCGCCCTTGAGCACGATGCCGTCATTGCCATTGGAGAAGTCGCTGACGATCAGTGCCGTGCTTTCCACGCCACCTGCGGCCGGGATGGTCAGGGCGTCCATGTTGGTCATGGTGCAGCCATCGAACTGGCCGGCGGTGTACTGATTGATGGATTCGACGTAGTCATTGAGCTGAGTGACATCGATCTTGATGCCGTACTTTTTCGCCCACTTGTCGACGATGCCCTGGCTACCTGCGTATTCCCACGGCATCCAGCCTGCGTAGATGGTCCAGCAGACGTTGAAGTGATCTTTCTGGGCGGCATTCGCCGAGAGGCTCAACGCAGCAAACAGGCCTGCCGTCAGCAGACCGAAGAGACGAGACTTTTGCATGTTGAGAAATCTCCAGTAGTGAAAAAAGGCGGCCAGGAGCAACGTGACACCACTGGTGTCCCTGTCTCCCGGGCTTTTGTCCCGCCGTGTAACCTCTACTGGAGGTCGCCAACTCTCGGACCAGCCACTTGCCTGGCGGCAAGCCGGAACCCTAGTCGGCTATTGCAAATTGTGGTGCCGCGAACCTGTGTTGACTCCTGCACATCGCTCATCAAGCGAGAGTTGTGCCAACTCGTGCTGCGCCTTGTTTTTCAAGGCCTGGCCGAGTCGTCGACGGTCAGCTGCCGCAGGAACTGCCTTGTGCTGGTGCGAGAACGCACCGTGATGAGGCAAAGGTAGATGAAATGTTTTGTAGCATGTTTGTAGAAAGCCGAAACAGGCCTGCAGGCCTTGGTTGCAGAGCCTTTGCGCATCTGCTGGCGATCATTTGTATTGAGGCGTCGATGCAGCCCCAAGGCACTAGAAGGCCTTTTCGGTGTCAGATAATTCGTCCGCCAACCGCTTTGACGGACGCCGACCAGCGTCGCTGGTTTGGCCCAATCGCGGTCCAGGAGGCCGCCATGTATCGAAGACCCTTGCTTATCACGTTGCTGACCCTTTTCCTTTCTGGTTGCTACGCAGGTCCCGGTTACTACGAATCCGATGTGTACACGCAGCCGACTGTCGTTGGCGGTGCCTACGCGTATGACAATGGCTACCGCTCTACCTACTATCAGGAGCGACGCATCTATGTGGCGCCTCAACCGCGCTATTACTCCCCGGCACCCCGTTATTACGCGCCACCGCCCCCGCCGCGCTATTACCAGCCGGGACGTCCGCCGGGTTATGGCTGGAGAAACGACGGTTTCGGCCGCAATGACGGCTTTCGCGGCAATGGTGGCTTCGGCCGCAACGACGGCTTCCGCGGCGATCGAGGTAGCCGTGGCTGGGACGACCACGGTGGGCGTGGCGGACGGGATGGCCGTGATCATGGACGAGGCGGGCGCGGCGATGGTCGTGGTGGGCATCGATAGCTGAAATATGCGCGCTCGCTATCCTCCCAACCCTGTGAACTGACAGCTGCGAACTGACTGTTGCAAACTGACTATCGTGCCGACGCTCCGCGTCGGCACACTTTTCTGGACGCTCTGCGTCCGATCTTGAAGGCGCATGGCGCAACCGGCATTGACTTTGCTGTCCGGCTTTCCTAGTGTCCGCGCATTGTTTTTACCGGATGTAACCATGACTAGCGACGACCGCATCAAGCTTGAGCCGAGCTGGAAAGAAGCCCTGCGTGACGAATTCGAACAACCCTACATGGCTCAATTGCGCGAGTTTCTGCGACAGGAGCACGCGGCGGGCAAGGAAATCTATCCGCCCGGGCCACTGATCTTCAACGCGTTGAACTCCACGCCGCTGGATAACGTGAAAGTGGTCATCCTTGGCCAGGACCCTTATCACGGTCCGAATCAGGCGCATGGCCTGTGCTTCTCGGTGCAGCCGGGAGTGCCGACGCCGCCATCGCTGGTCAACATCTACAAAGAGCTGAAACGCGACCTGAACATCGATATTCCGAACCACGGTTGCCTGCAATCCTGGGCTGATCAGGGCGTGCTGTTGCTCAACACCACGCTCACTGTCGAGCGCGCCAACGCTGCTTCCCATGCAGGAAAAGGCTGGCAGCACTTCACGGACCGGATCATTCAAGTGGTCAGCGAGCACCAGCCGCATCTGGTGTTCCTGCTGTGGGGCGCTCATGCGCAGAGCAAGCAGAAACTGGTCGATGCGACCAAGCATCTGGTGCTGACCTCCGTCCATCCGTCGCCGTTGTCAGCCTACAAAGGCTTTTTGGGCAACGGGCATTTCGGCCGGGCCAACAAGTACCTTGAGCAAAACGGCATTGCGCCGATCGACTGGCGCTTGCCAGCGCTTTGATTTGCGAGGATTCCAGCGACCTGTTCAGTCAGCGAGCCGTTTGTTCCAGCGTCGGTATAGCGGCTCGGCGAGAAACAGCACGAACAGCAGGCGCATGACCTGCATGGCCGTGACCAGCGGCACCGACAGTTGCAGCACTTCGGCGGTCAGGCTCATTTCTGCGATGCCGCCGGGCATCATGCCCAGCGTCAGCGAACGCAGGTCCAGGTGGGTGAGGGCGCTCAGCACCAGTGCCGCCAGTGCGGCGATCAGCATGGTCAGCGCAGTGCCCAGCAGCGTGCGCGCCAGGAACGATGGCGCACGCCGAAAGAACTCCCGATTGAAATGACAACCCAGCCCGCTGCCAATCAGCAACTGGCCAAGCTGGCTGGCACCGTTGGGCAGGCCGATTTTCAGATCCCAGACCACGCTCGCCACGGCACTGAGCAGCAGCGGGCCGAACAGCCAGGGATTGGGCTGCTTGAGGCGTTGCCACAGCCAGGCCAGCGCAGCCCCGAGCGGCAGCAGAACGGCCAGCCAGCGCCAGTCCACGACGCTGGCATGCAAGGCTGGTGCGCCATCACCCAATAGGTATTTGAAGATCGCTGGCACGCACAGCACCACGGCGAGTACCCGCAGACTTTGTGCGGCCGCGACACTGCTCAGCGTTGCACCGTTGCGAGCGCCGAGGTTGACCATCTCCCCGGAACCGCCCGGCATGCTGGAGAAGAACGCCGTAGGGCGATCCTCGCCGGTACGCAGCATCAGCCACACGCCGACCAGACACGACAGGCTGGTGACCAGGGCACCGATGAAAATCAGCCCGAAATGCGCCAGTACCTGTTCAATGACCACCGGGGTGAAGTGCAGGCCGATGCCGATCCCGATGATCAGCTGACCGCATTTGCGCCCGCCGGGAATCTGCGCCAGCTGCCAGGGTGTCAGGCAGCGCACCAGGATGATTGCCAGCAACGAGCCCACCATCCATGGCAACGGCCAGCCGACCTGGCTGGCGAGGTAGCCGCCTAGCAGGCCGATCAGTGGCGTTGCCCACCATTGGCGCAGAGACGAATCAGCCATGTGCCGCAGCGGCCTTCTGTTTGGCGCGCTTGCGCCAGATGCGCAGCAGCGGGAACAGCAGCATGAACACGGTCACCACCCAGACCCCGAGGGTGATCGGGCTGGACCAGAGGATCCCCAGTTCGCCGTTGGAGATCGACAGGGCACGACGCAGGTTTTGCTCCATCAGGCCCCCCAGGATGAACCCGAGCAGGATCGGCGACAGCGGGAAGTCCAGCTTGCGCAGGATGTAACCGAAGATACCGATGCCGACCATCAGGAACAGGTCGAAGGTGGTGGCGTGCACCGCATACACACCGATGCCGGTGATGATCGCAATCACCGGGACCAGCGCCCAGTTCGGCACGGCGAGGATGCGCGTGAAGATGCGAATCATCGGGATGTTGAGGATCACCAGCATGATGTTGGCGATGAACAACGACGCGATCAGGCCCCAGACGATATCCGGTTGCTGTTGAAACAACATCGGGCCGGGCGTGATGTTGTACAGCGACAACGCGCCGATCATCACCGCCGTGGTGCCTGAACCCGGCACGCCGAGTGTGAGCATTGGCACCAGTGCGCCACAGGCTGTCGCGCCGATGGCTGTCTCGGGTGCGGCCAGGCCACGCATGTCGCCTTGGCCGAACTTGCCGCTAGCGCCGGCGATGCGTTTTTCCGTCATGTAAGCGACCGCGCTGGCCAGCGTCGCACCGGCACCAGGCAATACGCCAAGGATGAACCCCAGCAGACCGCAGCGAATGTTCACCACGAACACCGAAGCGGCTTCCTTGACGTTGAACATCATGCGCCCGGTGGCCTTGACGGCCTCCTGGCCACGATGGGTCTTCTCCAGGAGCAAGAGGATTTCGCTGATCGAGAACAGGCCCAGCACCAGCACCACGAACTGAATGCCATCGGTGAGGTGAATGTTGTCGCCCGTGAAACGGTACACCCCGCTGTTGGCGTCGATACCGACCGCAGACAGGAACAGCCCGATCAGCGCGGCAATGAACGTCTTCAGCGGCCGGTCACCGGCCATCCCGCCCAGACAGACGATCGCGAACACCATCAGCACGAAGTATTCCGCCGGACCAAAGGCAATCGCCCATTTGGCGAGCAGGGGGGCGAACAGCACCATGCCGCAGGTGGCGATGAACGCGCCGATGAACGAACTCCATGCCGACAGCGACAGTGCAACCCCGGCCAGGCCCTGACGTGCCATCGGGTAACCGTCCAGGGTGGTCATCACAGTGGACGCTTCACCCGGAATGTTCAGCAGGATCGAGCTGATACGTCCGCCGTATTCGCAGCCCAGGTACACGGCGGCCAGCAAGATCAGCGCCGACTCGGGCGGCAGGCCCAGCGCGAAGGCGATAGGGATCAGCAGCGCTACACCGTTGATCGGTCCAAGCCCCGGCAGCAGGCCGACGACAGTACCGATCAGTGTTCCGCACAGCGCCGTGATCAGGTTGTAAGGCGTCAGGGCGACACCGAAGCCCTGGCCCAGATAACCGAAAGTATCCATTTTAATTCTCCAGAACGCTGAGCAGGCCTAAAGGCAAGGGGACGTCCATGGCCTTGTCGAACAGCAGGTACAGGCCGACGCTCATCAGAATCACCACCACCACGCTCGGCAGCCAGCGGCCGCCATACAGGCGGGCCATGGGGATGCCGATCAGAATGCTGCTGAGGATGAAGCCCAGCGGTTCGAACAGCCCCGCGAATATCAGCAGCAGGACGATGCATACGCCGATCTTGATCAGGGTCTCACGGTCCAGCTCCGGGTCTTCCTCGGTATGCACGATGGGCGTGGGTCTGATCAGCAGGTACAGCAGGGCGACGCCCATCAGACCGAGCATCAGCAGCGGGAAGGCGCGCGGTCCGACCGGTTCATAGGAAAAAGGTGCCTGATAAGGCCAGGCCATGAGGGCCAGGCCTGCGCATGCCAGTAACAGCAGGCCAGCGAAGATGCGTTGTATGACCATGAGAAGCTCCTGAGCCGCGCCCGTTGGCGGACGCAACTGAATGTCAGTCAATTGAGTTCAATCACTGAATCAGGCCGAATTCCTTGGCCATCAACTTGTAGTCGGCGACCTGCTTCTTGACGTAGGTGTCCAGTTCCGCGCCGGTCATGGCGAACGGGAACAGCTCGCGCTGGTCGCGCAGTTTGGCGAAGTCCTCGGAGGCCAGGATCTTGTCGAACGAGGCTTTCCACCAGTTGTAATCTTCGTCGCTGACCTTCGGCCCGAGGTAGAAGCCACGCACCACTGGCCAGACGATGTCGTAGCCCTGTTCCTTGGCGGTGGGGATGTCTTTCATTTCAGGTTCGTCGATACGCTTTTCGGCGAACACCGCGAGCAGGCGCATATCGCCGCTCAGAATGTGCGGCATGGAGTCGGAAATATCGGTACTGCCCACCTGGATGTGGCCGCCAAGCAACGCGGTGGCGATTTCACCGCCGCCTTCGAGTGCCACGTAGCGCAGTGCGCGCGGGTTGATGCCTGCGGCCTTGGCGATCAGCGCGGTCTGCATCCAGTCCTGGCTGCCCACGGTGCCGCCTGAGCCGATCACGACTTTGCTGGGATCGGCTTTCAGCGCCTGGACCAGATCGTCGAGATTCTTGTAGGGCGAGTCGCTCTTCACGGCGATGGCGCCATAGCTGGTGCCCACGGCGGCGAGCCAGCGCACTGCGTTCTCATCGAAACGACCGAATTTGCCCTGCGCCAGATTGAGCAGCGAACCGCTGGACCACGCGACCAGTGTGCCGGCATCGGCGGGGCGCTGCGCGACGACGGCGTTGTAGGCCACCGCGCCGACACCGCCTGGCATGTAGGTGACGCGCATCGGCGAGGTCAGAATCTTCTCGTTGATCAGCGCGCTCTGTACCAGTTTGCAGGTCAGGTCGAACCCGCCACCTGGCGAGGCAGGGGCGATGCATTCCGGACGTTTGGGTTCGGCAAGCAACTGGCTGGCAATCAGCATGCACCCAGCGGTGGCGGCTACGTGACGCAGGGAAAATTTCATGTTCAGTCTCCAGGGATATTGTTGTTTTTGGCAGAGAGAAGCTGTTCGCCAGGCGCTTTTGTCGCGCACACGGCGAAGCCTGTGCGCTGTTTCACAGGTACTGGCGTTTGCGCTGAAGTGTTGTTTTGCGGCGGGTGGCGGGAGGGGCGCGCAGAGCATTCCTCGACGGGAGGTGCTCCATGGGCTGGCAAGCCTGGACGGGCGTAGACATGACGTGACTCCGTTTAACAATTTATTGTTTTTATTGTTCAGACGCATCCGGGCGCCTGTTTTTTACGTACCCTTTTATCGGGTCGTTTCGCGATGCTAAACGACAAACCTTTCGTAAACCTTTCAGTTGCCTTTCACGTCGTGATTAGCGAGCCGCGAATCGTTTCTGCCCTTCACAGACGGCAGCCGGCCTGTAAACTCCACCGCCACGAGCCTCGATACCCAGATCGATAACAACAGTGACAATCAGGAGACGGCGATGCGTGTTCTTCTTGTGGAAGATCATCTGCAATTGGCTGAAAGTGTCGCGCAGGCGCTCAAAAGCGCGGGTTTGACCGTTGATGTGCTGCACGATGGCGTGGCCGCCGACCTGGCGTTGAACAGCGAAGAATACGCGGTCGCCATTCTCGATGTCGGGTTGCCGCGCATGGACGGCTTTGAAGTGCTGGCGCGTCTGCGAGCGCGCAGCAAAAACCTGCCGGTGCTGATGCTGACGGCGCGCAGTGACGTCAAGGACCGGGTCCATGGGCTGAATCTGGGCGCCGACGACTACCTGGCCAAGCCTTTCGAACTTTCCGAGCTGGAGGCCAGGGTCAAGGCCTTGCTGCGGCGCAGCGTGCTGGGTGGCGAGCGGCAACAGCGTTGCGGCGTCTTGGCCTACGATCTGGACACTCGACGTTTCACGCTCGGCGAAGAACTGCTGACCCTGACTTCTCGCGAACAGGCGGTGCTGGAAGCGCTTATCGCCCGGCCGGGTCGGGTGATGAGTAAGGAGCAACTGGCGGCGCAAGTGTTCGGGCTCGATGAAGAAGCCAGCCCCGACGCCATCGAGATCTATGTCCATCGTCTGCGCAAGAAGCTCGACGGGCATTCCGTGGCCATCGTGACCTTTCGCGGTCTGGGGTATCTGCTGGAAAGCCGTGATGATTAACGACAGCCTGCGCTGGCGGTTATTGTGGAACCTGGCCCTGCTGCTGGTGGTGTTGATGCTGGCCAGCGGCATGAGCGCTTACTGGAATGGCCGCGAAGTGGCCGACACCGCCTATGACCGCACGTTGCTGGCTTCCGCGCGGACCATCGCGGCCGGCCTGACCCAGCGTGACGGGACGCTGAGCGCCGACATTCCCTACGTGGCGCTGGACACCTTCGCCTACGACAGCGAAGGGCGCATCTACTATCAGGTCAATGACATTCATCAGAAGCTGATTTCCGGCTATGAAAACCTGCCGTCGCCGCCGCCCGGTACATTGCGCACCGACGATTACCCGGCCCTGGCGAAATTTTATAACGGGATCTATCAGGGGCAGGACGTGCGGGTTGTCAGCCTGCTCAAACCAGTGACCGATCCGGGTATGAACGGCACTGCCGAGATCCGCGTTGCCGAAACCCAGGAAGCGCGCAAGGGCATGGCGCGCAGCCTGATGGCTGACACATTGCTGCGTCTGGGCATGCTCGGAGGAGGCGCGCTGCTGCTGGTCTGGTTCACGGTAAGCGCGGCATTGCGACCGCTGGAGCGCCTGCGCACCGCCGTCGAGGAGCGTCAGCTGGATGATCTGCGCGCGTTACCGATGGTTGAAGTGCAGCACGAACTGCGTCCGCTGGTAGGGGCGCTGAACCACTTCACCGAGCGACTGCGCGTGCAGTTCGAGCGTCAGGCGCAATTCATCGCCGATGCCGCCCACGAACTGCGCACCCCGCTGGCCGCCTTGAAGGCGCGGGTCGAGCTGGGGCTGCGCGAGCGCGACCCGCAGCATTGGCGCAGCACGCTGGAGTCGGCGGCGCTCGGCACCGATCGACTCACGCATCTGGCCAACCAGCTGCTGTCCCTGGCGCGCATCGAAAACGGCGCGCGGGCTATCGCCGAGGGCGGGGCGCAACAGCTGGACCTCAGTCAACTGGCCAGGGAACTGGGCATGGCCATGGCGCCGTTGGCTCATTCCCGGGGCGTTGCGCTGGCGCTGGAGGCTGACGAGCCGGTCTGGTTGCGCGGCGAGCCGACCTTGCTGAACGAATTGCTGAGCAATCTGATCGACAATGCGCTGGCCCACACTTCACCGGGCGGCAACGTGGTGTTGCGGGTCTATGCGCCGGGTGTTCTGGAGGTCGAGGATGATGGCCCCGGCATTCCGGCAGATGAGCGTGAGCGGGTCTTCGAGCGGTTTTACCGTCGCAGTCAGCAGGGAAGTGGTGCCGGGCTCGGGCTGGCGATTGTGGGCGAAATCTGCCGGGCACATCTGGCCAGAATCACGTTGCACGAGGGCGCCGAGCGCGGCCTGAAGGTTAGGGTCAGTTTCAGCGCGACCTGATGGGTCGAAATTAGTAGAGCATGCTCTTGGCTTCGTCCATCTGGGCGCTGAGCACGCCTTCGCCTCTGGCGAGCCGCAACTGGCTGTAGGCAGGCAGGTCGACCATTTCAATGAGGCTGAAGGGGTGTTCGGTATTCCTGTGGATATGCACCGTGGCGATCTGCACCAGATCGGTGTAGTCAGGGCTTTTCGAGACACGTGCGAAGTTCTGGAACTGGCCCGGCACACAGGCCAGTGGCTCGGGGAAATCCCAGGAGCGCAGCAGGCGCTCGCCGATGACCGGATGAATGCTGTCGATCACGTGGTTGAGGCTGATCGGGTCGGACAGCAGCTCGTAATGGTCTTCGGCATAGGTCAGGATCGGCAGGATCCCGATCAGATGGATCAGCCCGGCGAGCGTGGCCTGATCGGGTTTCAGATTGGTGTAGTGCTGACACAGGGTGTAACTGATACCGGCCACCTGCAGGCTTTGCTTCCAGATATCGCGCATCTTCTGCTCGATGACCGGCGACTTGGCGTGGAACATCTGCTCGACCACTAGGCCGATGGCCAGGTTGCAGGTGTAGTTGACGCCCAGCCGCCGAATCGCGGTGTTGACGTCGCTGACTTCAAAATTCGGGCGCAGCAAGGGGCTGTTCGCGACCTTGATCAGGCGCGCGGAAAGGGCTGTATCGCTACCGATGACCTTGCTCAGGGCCGAGATACTGATCTCGGTGTCCTCTGCAGCCAGGCGAATTCTCAGTGCCACTTCCGGCAGGGTGGGTAGAAACAAGGCATCTCTGTCGATGGCCTTGATCAAGTTTCTCTGCACCTCGTCAGCCATCTTGCTCATGTTGCATCTCGCAGCTGTTGGGGGTGTCCAGAGTTATCCGCGCGCTCTTCAGAGCGCCAGGCTGTACTGGATCGCTCTAAAGACACTAGGAAGCTGAATGTGTTCGTCTGGCTAGCGCTGAGTTTCGAGTTTGCTGTCCAGTGTGTAGGGCAGTTCACTCATTTGCAGCGCTGCGCCTTCTGGCGAGCCAAGATTGATACGACCGTCTTCTGCCGCATCACCCTGCAATACCGCGAGCAGTTCGATGTTCTGCCCATCCTGTGCGGCCATGACGACGTTGCCCACGGCGCTGGCATGTACCGGTGAGAACAATGCAGTACCGGGTTGTGGGATCTCTTCGTCGCTCAGGGTCAGGCGATAAAGCCTGCGCTTGAGTTTGCCAAGATATTGCATTCTGGCAACGATTTCCTGGCCGGTGTAACAGCCTTTCTTGAAGCTGACGCCGCCAACTGCTTGCAGATTTATCATCTGCGGAATGAATTCTTCGCGGGTGCTGCCGAACACCTGGCCGATGCCGACACGTATCTGGCCCAGCAACCAGTCATTCAGCAGGCCTTCACTCAACTGCGGTGCCAGGCGCGACTTGATGCTGTCTGCCTGTGCGCTGCGCACCCAAAGCTCGGCCCGGCCTGGCGAGACGCGGATCGCGATCAGATCATTGGCGCGCACCACGCTATCGGTTTCCTGGGGCAGATCCAGGCCCAGGCTGACCAGCGCGGCGTCCCCATCCTGCAAGCCGAAGCGCACCCAGTCTGCGCTTTCGTCCGTGAGCTTCGATTTGGAGAACACTGCGTATTTGCGCAGGTCGGGCAATTGCGCTTCGATCAGTTCGCCAGCCATCGCCAGCAGGCAGCCGTCGCCTTCGAACACGATGCGAAAACTCGACTGCATCCGGCCTTTCTGCGTGCAACGGGCACCCAGGCTGGATTTGTCTTCATTCAGATAGTTGAGGTTGCACGTCAGCTGACCCTGAAGAAACTTGCTGGCATCCACGCCGCGAACGGCGAGAACGCCCTCATGGGTTAGCGTGCAGAAAAAAGCTGTGTGGGCCATGGTCATCGCAGATTGGGAAAAAAGTCCGGGGGCACATCATAGTGCCGAGTCGAGGTTATGCATACGGGTACATGAAAACTGCTGCGACCATTGCAAGATTCGCGCGCCCGGCTCACGGCTGTATACTTGCCGCCTACTTTGAGGAGCGCTCCATGGTCGAAGACGTTGAACTCAACCGCCTTTACTGGCACAGCCGCCGCGGCATGCTTGAACTGGACGTGCTGCTGGTGCCGTTTGTCCGTGAGGTCTATCCCCACTTGAATGACGAGGACCGCGATTTGTACCGCCGTCTGCTGACCTGTGAGGATCAGGATATGTTCGGCTGGTTCATGCAGCGTGCCGAATCCGAAGATGCTGAATTGCAGCGCATGGTTCGCATGATTCTGGACCGTGTCCAGCCCCAGTGATCGCTTCGAATGTCATTGGCAGGCCTCGCGTCTGCTGGTGACGGCGTATCTCGCGGTCCAGTGTCTGGCACTGGTAGCGTTGTGCTGGCTGGACATCGCTGTGTGGGCTGCGGCGCTGGGTGCGCTGATATGTCTGGCGCATGCTGCCTGGGTGATACCACGCGCCATCCTGCTGACGCATCCGGCGGCATTCACTGCGCTCAAGCGCGATCATCAAGGCTGGCAGCTGTGGAATGCACGTACCGGCTGGCAGCCTGTGCAGTTATGCCCCGACAGCCTTGCCTTGCCGTGGATGGTGATTCTGCGTTTTCGCCCGATTATCGCCGGTCGGCCAGCACGATCAATAAACAGTTGTTGTATCCCGCATGACGCATTGACGCCGGACATTCACCGACGTCTGCGCGTGCGTTTGAAATTCAGCCGGCATAGGTGGGCGGCACCAGAATAGTGTCCAGCGCCTCCGGCAACATATCGGGATAGTCCAGCGTGTAGTGCAGACCGCGGCTTTCCTTGCGCTGCATGGCCGAGCGGATCATCAGTTCCGCCACCTGCGCCAGGTTGCGCAACTCGATCAGGTCGCGGCTGACCTTGTAGTTGCTGTAAAACTCGTCAATCTCGTCCAGCAGCAGGCGTACGCGGTGCTGAGCGCGCTGCAGGCGTTTGTTGGTGCGCACAATGCCGACGTAGTCCCACATGAACCGTCTCAGCTCGTCCCAGTTGTGCGCGATGATCACGTCCTCGTCCGAGTCGGTGACCTGGCTGGCATCCCAGGCCGGAAGGTCGGCGGGCATCTGCACGTCATTCAGTTGCTTCTCGATGTCTGCGGCGGCCGATCGGGCATAGACGAAGCACTCCAGCAGCGAGTTGCTGGCCATGCGGTTGGCGCCATGCAGGCCTGTGAAGCTGGTCTCGCCGATGGCGTAAAGGCCCGGCACATCGGTATGCCCCTTGCTGTCGACCATCACGCCACCACAGGTGTAATGCGCAGCGGGGACTACGGGGATCGGTTCGCGCGTGATGTCGATGGAAAATTCCAGGCAGCGTTCATAGACGGTTGGGAAGTGCGTCTTGATGAAGGCTTCCGGCTTGTGGCTGATGTCCAGATACACGCAGTCGATGCCCAGCCGCTTCATCTCATGGTCTATCGCGCGGGCAACGATATCGCGCGGCGCCAGTTCTGCCCGCTCATCGAAGCGTTGCATGAAGCGCTCGCCGTTAGGCAGCTTGAGGTACGCCCCTTCACCGCGCAGTGCCTCGGTGATCAGAAAGCTCTTGGCCTGCGGGTGATACAGGCAAGTGGGGTGAAACTGGTTGAACTCAAGGTTCGCCACCCGGCAGCCGGAACGCCAGGCCATGGCGATGCCGTCGCCACAGGCGCCGTCAGGGTTACTGGTGTACAGGTAAACCTTGGCGGCGCCGCCCGACGCCAGGATTGTAAAGCGCGCGCTGTAAGTATCCACTTCGCCACTGTGGCGATTGAGCACGTAGGCGCCGAGGCAGCGCTGGCCTTCCAGGCCTAGACGGCGTTCGGTGATCAGGTCGATGGCAGCGCGCTGTTCGAGCAATTCGATATTGGGGCGTTTGATTGCCTGTTCCAGCAGGGTGCGAAAAATGGCGGCACCCGTGGCGTCTGCAGCATGAATGATCCGTCGGTGGCTGTGGCCGCCTTCACGCGTCAGGTGAAATTCAAATCCGCTTTCGTCGGTGCCTGCGTCATCGCCGCGGGTAAAAGGCACGCCTTGATCGATCAGCCATTGAATCGCCTCGCGGCTGTGTTCGACGGTGAAGCGCACAGCGTCTTCGTTGCAAAGGCCGCCGCCTGCGTTCAGCGTGTCCTCAACATGAGATTGCACGGTGTCGGTGTCATCCAGCACTGCCGCAACACCGCCCTGCGCCCAGAAGGTCGAGCCGTTGGCGAGGTCACCCTTGCTCAGGACCGCAATCCGCAGGTGGTCGGGCAGGGTCAGTGCCAGGCTCAACCCGGCAGCGCCGCTGCCGATTACCAGTACGTCATGCTGAAAATGTTGACTCATCTGCGAATTCTGCTCTTGGCGACCACTAGTATAAGTATTGGGGTAACGGCACAATAGCCTCGCCTACATGGCAATGTGAGACCACGGCGGGTCTGGATTGTGCTCCAGTCCCGGACGGCATGCCTATTGTTTTCCTTTTGTTCGGTCGCTGGAAATGCTCCAGTGCGTTGATTCAAGGGAACTTTAAGCAGTTTGAGTCTCACGCCGGCAATTGTGTCAATGGAACTTTTTGTAAAGAACCATGCTCAATAGCAGGTTGCCTACACAGGAACAGCGTCTATTTCGCAGGGTTAGATAAGTGATCATCAACTGCGAAACTGACGACAAGACTATTCGCGCAGCCGACCGTGTCGAGCTGCGTTTTTCGTGCACGCTTTATGATGGCTTGCAGGAAACTTGCTTGAAGGGGGAGAACTTTTGCGAAAAGCCCGAGTCTATGTTTGCAAGCCTGAACACTATCAGTTGCAACACTCCTTCATGCTTAACGAGGAGTGTTCATGCTAACCCAGGAAGAGGATCAGCAGCTTGTCGAGCGCGTACAGCGTGGCGATACGCGAGCATTTGATCTGTTGGTGCTGAAGTATCAGCACAAAATTCTAGGGTTGATCGTGCGATTCGTGCACGACACCCATGAGGCTCAAGACGTTGCACAGGAAGCCTTTATCAAGGCCTATCGTGCTCTCGGAAATTTTCGCGGTGACAGTGCTTTCTACACCTGGCTGTACCGTATCGCCATTAACACGGCGAAGAACTATCTGGTTTCGCGAGGTCGGCGACCACCGGATAGCGATGTAAGGTCTGAAGACGCGGAGTTCTACGACGGCGACCACGGCCTCAAGGACATCGAGTCGCCGGAGCGTGCATTGTTGAGGGATGAGATCGAGGGCACCGTCCATCGGACCATCCAGCTTCTCCCGGAAGATTTACGTACGGCACTAACTTTACGTGAATTCGATGGTCTGAGTTATGAAGACATTGCGAGCGTCATGCAGTGTCCAGTTGGTACCGTGCGCTCTCGGATCTTCCGCGCTCGGGAAGCCATCGATAAAGCCCTGCAGCCGTTGTTGCAGGAATCCTGAGACAGCGGCGATAGCCCAAGAGAGGAACCCGCCATGAGTCGTGAAGCCCTGCAGGAATCGCTGTCCGCGGTACTTGATAATGAAGCGGACGAACTGGAATTACGTCGGGTATTGAATGCCATTGACGATGCCGATACCCGCGCCACCTGGTCGCGTTACCAAGTTGCTCGTGCAGCAATGCACAAAGAGTTGCTGGTCCCTCATCTGGATATTTCGGCTGCTGTATCTGCCGCGATCGCCGATGAAGTCAGCCCGCTCAAGGCAGCTCGCGGTCCTTGGCGTACGCTGGGTCGTCTGGCCGTTGCAGCGTCGGTTACCGTAGCCGTTCTGGCTGGTGTCCGCCTGTATAACCAGGACGACATTGCCGGTGCACAGTTGGCACAGCAGACTCAACAGCCTGCCAATCTGACTGTTCCGCAAGTGAAAGGCCCTGCCGTACTGGCTGGCTACACTGAAAGCGCCGAGCAAGCACCTGGTCCTATGGCCAACGGTGTACTGCAAGGCGGTGGTCAAGGTGACCAGCGTCTGCCGGGCTATCTGCGTCAGCACGCCCAGGAAGCAGCGCTGAAAGGCACTGAAAGCGCGTTGCCATACGCACGTGCTGCGAGTCTGGAAAACCGTTAAGGAGGATCATGCGAGCCGTCCCTCTACTGCCACTACTGCTTGGTGGATGGCTTGCCCTCCCGGTACAGGCTGATGATGCGCAAGACGCAATAAATCGTCTTGCCAAGGTTGATCAGCAGCAAAGCTATCAAGGCACCTTCGTATACGAGCGCAACGGTAGTTTTTCTACCCACCGAATCTGGCACCGCATAGCGGACGGCCATATTCAGGAGCGCTTGCTGCAGCTTGATGGTTCTGCTCAGGAAGTATTGCGTGTTGACGGGCTTACTCAGTGCGTCAGCGGCACGCTCGAAGCGGGTGTAGCCAATCCGGCCGACTCTTCTGCCCGCGCATTCGATGTCAAAAGATTGTCCGCCTGGTACGACATGAAAATTGCCGGCAAATCCAGAGTGGCCGGTCGTCAGGCGACTATCGTTGCGCTGTCCCCCAAGGACCAGCATCGATACGGCCTCGAACTGCACCTGGATAACGAAACCGGTCTTGTGCTCAAGTCGCTTCTGTTGAGTGAGAAGGGGCAGTTGCTCGAGCGTTTTCAGTTTACCGATCTCGATACCGCCAGCGTGCTATCCGAGCAGATGCTCAAGACCAGTGCTGACTGCAAGCCTGTTTCTGTGGTGAAGACCAAGCCTGAGGCTTCCATAAGCCCTGTGGCCTGGCATTCGGACTGGTTACCGCCGGGTTTTGACGTCAGCAGCAGCGGTGTACGCAAAGACCCCGCTACGCAGTCGCCGGTGACACATCTTATGTACAGCGACGGTCTGGCGCGTTTTTCGGTGTTCATCGAAACGGTTAAAGGTGGCGCGTCTTCGGATATTCGCACCCAGCTAGGCCCGACAGTGGCCGTATCCCGCCGTCTGACAACGCCGCAGGGCGACATGATGGTGACGGTCGTCGGAGAAGTTCCGATGGGCACTGCAGAGCGCATAGCATTGTCGATGCGTAACGACGAACCTTCAGCCAATAAATAAACATTTGGAGTCACGGCTCCCAGGATGTAAAAATTTTCATCCTGGGTTACAGAAGCCGCCAGGCCGCACTCAACCTGGCTTGAGCAAAGGCGCTGAAATGTTTGGTGAGGTTTGCAGATTGCAAAAACTCTGTTTTTTTTCTATAGGTCAGAGCCTCGCAGCTCTGGCCTTTTGTCGTTTTCAGAGGTCATGTCGCTGATCCAGAGATAAGCATCGCTGCTTGAGGTCTTTGAGTCGGTTGCTTCGGACTGCTTAATTTTTTCCTCGTTACAAACGGGAGCCATATGTCGATACCACGCATGAAATCCTACTTTTCATTGATTGCCGCTGTGCTGATGCTCGGTCAGGTGGCTACGGCTCAGGCCGAAAACCTGCCGGACTTCACCGGGCTGGTCGAGCAGGCATCGCCCGCAGTGGTGAATATCAGTACGCGTCAGAAATTGCCGGACCGTGCCGTCGCCAATCAGCAGATGCCTGATCTGGAAGGGCTGCCGCCGATGCTTCGCGAGTTTTTAGAGCGCAGCATGCCGCCGGGTTCGCGTCCGCCAGGCTCGGGTGCAGGCAAGGGTGATCGCCAGCGTGAGGCTCAGTCCCTTGGATCGGGCTTCATCATCTCCCCTGACGGCTACGTTCTGACCAACAATCACGTAATCGATGGTGCTGACGAGATTCTCGTACGCCTGTCCGATCGCAGCGAGTTGAAGGCCAAGCTGGTCGGTACCGATCCGCGTACCGACGTTGCCGTGCTGAAAATTGATGGCAAGGACCTGCCGACCGCCAAACTGGGCAATTCCAATACGCTCAAGGTCGGCGAATGGGTTCTGGCGATCGGCTCGCCGTTCGGCTTCGATCACTCCGTGACCAAGGGTATCGTCAGTGCCAAGGGGCGCAGCCTGCCTAACGATACCTATGTGCCGTTCATTCAGACCGACGTGGCCATCAACCCGGGTAACTCCGGTGGCCCGCTGTTCAACATGGCTGGCGAAGTCGTCGGGATCAACTCGCAGATCTTCACCCGCTCCGGTGGTTTCATGGGCCTGTCGTTCGCGATTCCGATCGACGTCGCCATGGATGTCGCCAACCAGCTCAAGGCTAATGGCAAAGTCAGCCGCGGCTGGTTGGGTGTGGTCATCCAAGAGGTGAACAAGGACCTCGCCGAGTCGTTTGGCCTGGACAAGCCTGCCGGCGCGCTGGTTGCGCAGGTTCTTGAAGATGGCCCTGCTGCCAAGGGCGGTGTGCAGGTGGGTGACGTGATTCTGAGCGCCAACGGCCAGCCAATCGTCATGTCGGCTGACCTGCCGCACCTGATCGGCAACCTCAAGGACGGCAGCAAGGCCGAACTTGAAGTGATTCGCGACGGCAAGCGTCAGAAGCTGACGGTCACCGTCGGCGCACTGCCTGATGAAGGTCAGGAGATGGGCGATGTTGGCGGTACGGGTGCCGAGCGCAGCAGTAATCGTCTGGGCGTATCGGTGATCGAGTTGACCGCCGAGCAGAAGAAGTCCCTGGACCTCAAAGGCGGCGTTGCCATCAAGGAAGTCACAGGTGGCCCGGCTTCGCTGATCGGTCTGCAGGCGGGTGATGTGATCACTCACTTGAACAATCAGGCGATCACGTCCAGCAAGCAGTTCACCGAGGTGGCGAAAAGCCTGCCCAAGGATCGCTCTGTCTCGATGCGCGTTTTGCGTCAGGGTCGTGCGACCTTCATCACCTTCAAGCTGTCCGAGTAACCGGTCGGTTTAAGCGGAAAGGGTGGCCATGGCCACCCTTTTTTGTGCCCGTTTGTTTACCGTGCGCCGATCCGGGTGCCTGTAAGCGTGACGCCTCTTGCTTAGTTCAGGTACAATTCCCGGCTATTTTTCGGCGGGCAATCTGCCTGCAACCTTTTTGAGTGTTGATCCGTGAGTGATTTGAGTCATATCCGCAATTTCTCCATCATCGCCCACATTGACCATGGCAAGTCGACGCTGGCCGACCGCTTCATTCAAATGTGCGGCGGCCTGACCGAGCGCGAAATGGAAGCGCAGGTGCTCGACTCCATGGATCTTGAGCGCGAGCGCGGGATCACCATCAAGGCCCATAGCGTTACCCTGTATTACAAGGCCAAAGACGGTATCACCTACCAGCTGAACTTCATTGACACCCCGGGGCACGTCGACTTCACCTACGAAGTCAGCCGTTCTCTGGCCGCGTGCGAAGGTGCGTTGCTGGTGGTCGATGCAGGGCAGGGCGTCGAGGCGCAATCGGTCGCCAACTGCTACACCGCCATCGAGCAGGGCCTTGAGGTCATGCCGGTACTAAACAAGATGGACTTGCCACAGGCCGATCCGGACCGCGTCAAGGAAGAGATCGAGAAGATCATCGGTATCGACGCCACCGATGCCGTGGCGTGCAGCGCCAAGAGCGGCATGGGCGTTGACGAGGTCCTCGAGCGCTTGGTCGCAACCATTCCTGCACCGACCGGCAATATCGAAGATCCGCTGCAGGCGTTGATCATCGACTCCTGGTTCGACAACTACCTGGGCGTCGTGTCTCTGGTGCGTGTGCGCCACGGCCGCGTCAAGAAGGGCGACAAGATTCTCGTCAAGTCGACCGGCAAGCTGCATCTGGTCGACAGCGTGGGCGTGTTCAACCCCAAGCACTCGGCGACCGTCGATCTGAAAGCGGGCGAAGTAGGCTTCATCATCGCCGGCATCAAGGACATTCACGGTGCGCCGGTCGGTGACACCCTGACCCTGAGCACCACTCCCGATGTCGACGTACTGCCCGGCTTCAAGCGTATTCAGCCACAAGTCTACGCAGGCCTGTTCCCGGTCAGCTCGGACGACTTCGAAGACTTCCGTGAAGCGCTGCAAAAGCTGACGCTTAACGACTCTTCACTGCAATACCTGCCCGAGAGCTCCGACGCGCTGGGCTTCGGCTTCCGCTGTGGCTTCCTCGGCATGCTGCACATGGAGATCATCCAGGAACGCCTGGAGCGTGAGTACAATCTCGACCTGATCACCACCGCACCAACCGTAATCTTCGAGCTGTTGCTGAAGACCGGCGAAACGATTTACGTCGATAACCCTTCCAAGCTGCCTGACCTGTCGGCCATTGAAGACATGCGCGAGCCCATCGTTCGCGCAAATATTCTTGTGCCGCAGGAGCACCTGGGCAACGTCATTACGTTGTGCATCGAAAAACGTGGCGTACAGCACGACATGCTGTTCCTCGGCACGCAGGTTCAGGTGAGCTACGATTTGCCGATGAACGAAGTGGTTCTCGACTTCTTCGATCGTCTCAAGTCTGTCAGCCGCGGTTATGCTTCGCTGGATTATCATTTTGATCGTTACCAGTCGGCCAATCTGGTCAAGCTCGACGTTCTGATCAACGCCGAGAAGGTCGACGCCCTTGCCCTGATCGTTCATCGCGACAATGCACACTACAAAGGGCGTGCGCTGACCGAGAAGATGAAAGAGCTGATCCCTCGACAGATGTTCGACGTGGCAATTCAGGCGGCTATCGGCGGTCAGATTGTGGCCCGGACAACCGTAAAGGCGCTTAGAAAGAACGTATTGGCCAAATGCTACGGCGGTGACGTCAGCCGCAAGCGTAAATTGCTGGAGAAGCAAAAGGCCGGTAAGAAACGCATGAAGCAGGTCGGCAACGTGGAAATTCCACAGGAAGCCTTCCTTGCAGTGCTCAGGTTGGAATAGTCAGGTCCTATGTCACTAAATTTCCCGCTGTTGTTGGTCATCGCTGTCTTCGTCTGTGGCGTGCTTGCACTGATTGATCTGGTCATCCTGGCGCCTCGTCGCCGGGCTGCCATTTCCAACTATCAGGGCAGCGTGGGCGAACCTGACATTGCTGTCGTGGAGCGCTTGAACAAAGAGCCTTTGCTGGTCGAGTACGGCAAATCGTTCTTCCCGGTGTTGTTCATCGTGCTGGTGCTTCGTTCGTTTCTGGTCGAGCCGTTCCAGATTCCTTCGGGCTCCATGAAGCCGACACTGGATGTGGGTGATTTCATTCTGGTCAACAAGTTCGCGTACGGCATTCGCCTGCCGGTACTGGACCAGAAGGTGATTCAGATCGGTGATCCGCAGCGTGGCGACGTGATGGTGTTCCGTTATCCGAGCGACCCGAGCGTCAATTACATCAAGCGCGTCGTCGGTCTGCCGGGTGATCGTATCCGCTACACCAGCGACAAGCGGCTGTTCATCAATGGCGAGCTGGTCGCCAAGAAGCTGATCGGCACCGAGCCCGGTACACTGGGCAGCGCGGAACTCTATGAAGAGCAGCTGGGCGAAGTCGAACATCAGATCCGTCAGGAAATGAGCCGCTACCGCGCGCCGCCTGACAGTGAATGGACCGTGCCTGCCGCGCACTACTTCATGATGGGCGACAACCGTGACAACTCCAACGACAGCCGTTACTGGGATGATCCCAACATTCCCAAGGATGAGCTGGGCATGGTCCCGGACAAGAACATCGTAGGCAAGGCGTTCGCGGTGTGGATGAGCTGGCCCGAGCCGAAACTGAGCCACTTCCCCAATTTTGCGCGCGTAGGGCTGATCAAGTAATCGATGCGGCGCTGCCTGAGCAGCGCCGTATGTCATTTGGGCTGACTGGAAACGCCTCTGAAGCATGAGTCGACCCGGTCAGGAGGCGTTGCACTCTTGAGGTCGAAGTCGAACATGACGTTCTCTACTTCTCAAAAAGGCTTTTCTTTCGTGGGCTGGCTGTTAGTGCTGGCGCTGGTCGCGTTTGCGACGAGCACGGCCTTCAAGCTGGTCCCGCACTACCTCGACTACATGACGATGAAGAAAATCATCGAAGCGGTCGACACCAACAAGACCCTGGACATCACCACGGTCGACGATTTTTACGGTTATGTCGGTAAGAACATGCAGGTCAACAGCATTCGGGATATAGATTTGAACAAGGCGTTGAAAGTGACGGTGGAGAACAATGCGTTCCAGGCTCATTTGAACTATGAGCAGCGTGAACCGTGGTTCCAGAACATCGATCTGGTGTTGAAGTTCGACAAGCAATTCAGCGTGGGTAAACCGTGAGCGTATCCTTGAGCCGCCTTGAGCGTCAGCTCGGCTACACCTTCAAGGATCAGGAGCTGATGGTCCTGGCCCTGACCCATCGCAGTTTTGCCGGTCGCAACAATGAGCGTCTGGAGTTTCTCGGTGATGCCATTCTCAACTTCGTGGCTGGCGAGGCGCTGTTCGAGCGTTTCCCCCAGGCTCGCGAAGGCCAGTTGTCCCGCTTGCGGGCGCGGCTGGTGAAGGGCGAGACTCTGGCGTTGCTGGCCCGTGGTTTTGACTTGGGCGAATATCTGCGCCTTGGTTCGGGCGAGTTGAAAAGCGGTGGTTTCCGTCGTGAGTCGATTCTCGCCGACGCGCTCGAGGCACTGATCGGGGCGATCTACCTGGATGCGGGCATGGAGGCGGCGCGCGAGCGCGTCCTGGCCTGGCTGACAACCGAGTTTGACAGCCTGACGCTGGTGGACACCAACAAGGACCCCAAGACCCGACTGCAGGAATTTCTCCAGTCGCGGGCCTGCGAACTGCCGCGTTACGAGGTGGTGGATATCCAGGGCGAACCGCATTGCCGGACGTTTTTCGTCGAATGCGAGATCAACCTATTGAATGAAAAAAGCCGAGGACAGGGTGTCAGCCGCCGGATTGCCGAACAGGTAGCCGCCGCAGCAGCACTCATCGCCCTGGGCGTGGAGAACGGTCATGAATGATACAACCGCAACACGCTGTGGCTATGTTGCCATTGTCGGCCGTCCCAACGTAGGCAAGTCCACGCTGCTCAACCACATTCTCGGTCAGAAGCTCGCGATCACCTCGCGCAAGCCGCAGACCACGCGCCACAACATGCTGGGCATCAAGACCGAGGGCGCCGTGCAGGCGATCTATGTCGATACCCCCGGCATGCACAAGAATGGCGAGAAAGCGCTCAACCGTTACATGAACAAGACCGCTTCGGCGGCGCTGAAGGACGTCGACGTGGTCATCTTCGTCGTCGATCGCACCCGCTGGACAGACGAAGACCAGATGGTTCTGGAGCGTGTTCAGTATGTGCAGGGGCCGGTCATCCTGGCGATCAACAAGACCGATCGCATCGAGGACAAGAGCGACCTGATGCCGCATCTGGAGTGGCTGCAGGGCCAACTGCCGAATGCGTCCATCGTGCCGATCTCCGCGCAGCATGGCCACAACCTCGAAGCGCTGGAAAGCCTGATTGCCTCGCACCTGCCCGAGAACGACCACTTCTTCCCGGAAGACCAGATCACCGATCGCAGCAGCCGCTTTCTGGCTGCCGAACTGGTTCGCGAGAAGATCATGCGCCAGTTGGGCGCCGAGCTTCCGTACCAGATCACCGTCGAGATCGAAGAATTCAAGCAGCAGGGCCGCACCCTGCATATCCATGCGCTGATTCTCGTCGAGCGCGACGGACAGAAGAAGATCATCATTGGCGACAAGGGCGATCGCATCAAGCGCATCGGCAGTGACGCGCGTCGTGACATGGAACTGCTGTTCGACTCCAAGGTGATGCTCAACCTGTGGGTCAAGGTCAAAGGTGGCTGGTCCGATGACGAGCGCGCACTGCGTTCCCTTGGCTACGGCGACCTCTAAGCTGTCCTTTCGCCCGACCTTGCTATGGTCGGGCGAACACTTCCCTTTCGAGCCAGCCTGATGAGCACGCCTACCGGCCAACCTGCTTATGTGCTCCACAGCCGTGCGTATCGCGAAAACAGCGCGCTGGTCGACTTCCTCACGCCTCAGGGCCGTCTGCGTGCCGTGCTGCGCAGTGCCAAGGGCAAGGCCGGTTCGCTGGCACGTCCGTTCGTGCCCCTCGAGGTCGAGTTTCGAGGGCGGGGCGAGCTGAAGAATGTCGGTCGCATGGAAAGCGCCGGCGTCGCTACCTGGATGACCGGCGAAGCGCTGTTCAGCGGCATGTACCTCAACGAGCTGCTGATTCGCCTGTTGCCTGCCGAAGACCCTCATCCTGCCGTGTTCGAACATTACGCTGCCACGCTGCTGGCCCTTTCTCTGGGGCGTCCACTGGAGCCGTTGCTGCGTTCGTTCGAATGGCGGTTGCTGGATGACCTGGGCTATGGCTTCGCGATGGACGCCGACATCAACGGCGAACCGCTGGCCATTGATGGTATGTATCGTCTGCAGGTCGATGCCGGGCTCGAGCGTGTGTACTTGCTTCAGCCCGGTCTGTTTCAGGGCGCGGAATTGTTGGCCATGTCCGAAGCGGACTGGAGCGTCCCCGGCGCATTGTCCGCTGCCAAGCGCCTGATGCGTCAGGCGCTGGCGGTTCACTTGGGCGGTCGCCCTTTAGTCAGTCGTGAACTGTTTCGCAAGCCGTGATCAGGCTTTATTCTCTACAGCCTGCTTCGACCAGCTCGCCCATTTTTCTGGAGACCACCGTGACCCACAGCACTCGTATCCTTCTCGGCGTGAACATCGACCACGTAGCCACCTTGCGTCAGGCCCGTGGCACGCGTTACCCGGACCCGGTCAAGGCTGCCCTGGACGCCGAAGAGGCAGGCGCCGACGGCATCACCGTTCACCTGCGTGAGGACCGCCGACACATTCAGGAGCGCGATGTCCTGCTGCTCAAGGACGTCTTGCAAACCCGCATGAATTTCGAGATGGGCGTGACCGAAGAAATGCTCGCCTTCGCCGAACGCATTCGCCCGGCGCACATCTGTCTGGTGCCTGAGACACGGCAGGAGCTGACCACCGAAGGCGGTCTGGATGTGGCAGGGCAGGAAGCGCGGATCAAGGCGGCTGTCGAGCGACTGGCGAAGATTGGCTGCGAGGTTTCACTGTTCATCGACGCCGACGAGCGTCAGATCGCCGCTTCAAAACGCGTCGGTGCACCCGCCATCGAACTGCACACCGGTCGCTATGCCGATGCTCAGACCCCGACTGAAGTCGCCGAAGAACTGCAGCGGGTCGCCGATGGTGTCGCGTTTGGTCTCTCCCAAGGGCTGATCGTCAATGCCGGTCATGGCCTGCATTATCACAACGTCGAAGCGGTCGCCGCGATCAAGGGCATCAACGAACTGAACATCGGCCACGCGCTGGTGGCTCATGCTCTGTTCGTCGGCTTCAAGGCGGCAGTGGCCGAGATGAAGGCGTTGATCGTGGCTGCGGCCAGATAACTCTTCCCTCAGGGCTTGCGCCCCACGATCACCGCACGCATGGGGGCAGGCAAGCCCTCGACTGTCTTGCTGTGGTCGGTGGGGTCCAGATAGTCGCTCAGGGACTGGAAGCGCATCCACTCGGTGCTGCGTTGTTCGTCGACCGTCGTGTGGCTGACGTCGACGCAACGCACATCGGTGAAGCCGGCACGGCGCATCCATAACTCCAGAGCAGGCACTGAAGGCAGGAACCATACATTGCGCATCTGCGCATAACGATCTTCCGGGACCAACACCTGATGGACATCACCCGGCACTACCAGGGTTTCCATCACCAGCTCGCCGCCTTTTACCAGACAGTCTTTCAAGGCCAGCAGGTGGTCGATGGGGGATTTGCGGTGATACAGCACGCCCATCGAAAACACCGTGTCGAAACCTTCCAGGTTGGCGGGCAGGTCTTCCAGCGCGAACGGCAGATGCCAGGCGGGCAGATCAGGCAGATAGCGCTGCATGGCCTGAAACTGACAGAAGAACAGCCAGTTGGGGTCTACCCCGATCACGCTGTCGGCCCCGGCGCCAAGCATGCGCCATTGGTAATAACCGTTGCCGCAACCCACATCCAGAACGCGTTTGCCCTTCAGGTCCAGGTGTGGCGAAACCCGCGACCACTTCCAGTCCGAGCGCCATTCGGTGTCGATATGCACGCCGAACACATTGAACGGCCCCTTGCGCCACGGTGACAGGCCCAGCAATGCCTTACGCAGGACGGTGCGGGTCTCGCCGTTGCAGTCGGCTTCCAGGGTAAAACTGTCGATCAGATCGATTCGCTCGGGCTGCAGGTCGGGCAAGGCATCCAGCGCACTTTGCCAGCGCTGCAGATCACCGTGACCCTTGGCCATCTTGGTATCGAGCTGGGCCTGCAGGCCATTGGCCCAATCGGCCAGAGGGGTTCCCGCCAGACGACGGACGAGGGGGGCGAGATCAATCATGGCAGGGCAATCAATGAGGTGAAGTTAAGGCATTGAAACCACGGCACCACCTTGGAAAAGCCTGCCGCAAGCAGGCGTTGGCGGTGTTCTTCGAGGCTGTCGGGTTTCATGACGTTTTCGATGGCGCTGCGCTTCTGGGCAATTTCCAGGTCGCTGTAGCCGTTGGCGCGTTTGAAGGCGATGTGCAGGTCCGTCAACAGCGCATGTTCCTGCTGATCGTCGAAGCGCAGTTTTTCCGAGAGGATCAGCGCGCCGCCGGGCACCAGTGCGTCACGAATGCGCCCGAGCAATGCCAGGCGTTGTTCGGGAGCGATGAATTGCAGGGTGAAGTTCAGCGCCACCACCGAGGCGGGTTTGAACGTCAGCGCGAGAATATCGCCTTCGAGGACCTGCACCGGCAGCAACTCCTGAAACATGGAGTCCTGCGCGTTGAGGTATTCACGGCAACGCTCGACCATGGCACTGGAGTTGTCTATCGCGATGACCTCACAACCCTCGCCGCGTACATGGCGGCGCAGCGCCTGAGTGACGGCGCCCAGAGAGCTGCCCAGGTCATAGAGCACAGTGTTTGGCTGTGCAAATTGCGCGGCCAGCACACCGAGGTTTTCGACAATCGTCGGATAGCCGGGCACCGAGCGTTTGATCATGTCCGGGAATACCCGCACCACGTCTTCGTTGAAGGCGAAGTCAGGCACCTGGGTCAGCGGCTGGGCGAAAATGCGGTCGGTTTCTTTGCTCACGGCGGTTCCGGCGAAGGCTTTGAAAAGCGGGCATTCTAGCCAACTTGCCGCCGGGATGCATGATGCAGTACGTGCAGTCGGACAAGCCGTGCGCAAAGCCTCATTTCACGCTGATGGCGCACTCGAAGGTCTGCTCCGGGGCGACTTCGGGTGCCCAGGGTTGCTGATAGACCATCATCAGCCGGCCGGTCCCGGCATCGGTGGCCTTGAAGCGCCAGACCGATTGCCCACCGTTGCCGACCATTTCCTTGCTCTCGGCGTTGGCATACACCTCAGGCCCCAGGCTGCGCAGGATATTCTGGGCCGGGTTCTGGGTCAGCCAGCGAAAGCCGGTGGTCGGGTTGCTGGGCAGCGTCAGGATCAGCGTCTGTCCGGGCGTGAGAGTCAGCGGGCAGTCGCTTTGCGTGTCGATGGACACAATGTTTTTCGGCGTCTGAGCGCACGCCGTCAGCAGCGCAAGGCTCAGCGGGGCAATGAAACGGGCAGGGGTCATGGCAAATTCCGGTATTGCGAGACGAGGCGCAAGGATAACTGATCGGAGTTTTGTGGGGGAGTAGGACAGTCGCGCTCTGGATCGGACGCAGAGCGTCCAGAACTGCATCCCCACGCTGGAGCGTGCGGCACGAGAGGCGCCCGATAGAACACCTCTTGTGCCCATTCAGCGTGGGGGCATGCGCAGTATCAAGCTCTAGAACAACACCTTCACCACGTCCGCAAAGCGTTTGGCGAAGTGCACGGTAATGCCTTCCTTCAGATAGTCCGGCAGCTCTTCGAAGTTGCCACGGTTAGGCTCCGGCAGGATCAGTTCGTGGATTTTCTGGCGCCGCGCGGCAATGACTTTTTCGCGAACGCCGCCGATGGGCAGTACGTGCCCGGTCAGGGTCAGTTCGCCGGTCATGGCGACGCCTTTTTTCGGCGGCTGGTTGCGGGCCAGGGACAGCAAGGCGCTGGCCATGGTCACACCCGCACTCGGGCCGTCTTTCGGGGTGGCACCTTCGGGAACGTGTACGTGCACGAACGCCTCATCGAAGAACTTCGCGTCACCACCAAATTTCGACAGATTGGCGCTGACGTAGCTGTAGGCAATTTCGGCCGACTCCTTCATCACATCGCCCAATTGGCCGGTCAGCTTGAAGCCGCGATTAAGGGTATGAATGCGCGTCGCCTCGATCGGCAGGGTAGCGCCGCCCATACTGGTCCAGGCCAGACCGGTGATCACGCCAGTGCCGGACAGCACCTGCTCGCTGCGGAACACCGGCATGCCCAGCGACGCTTCGAGGTCTTTCGGTCCGATCTTGATCACCGAATCGGGCGCATCCAGCAGTTTGACCACCGCCTTGCGCACCAGTTTGCCAAGTTGCTTCTCCAGATGCCGCACACCGGCTTCGCGAGCGTAACCCTCGATGACGGCGCGCAGGGCGCTGTCACTGATGCTCAGCTTGTTTTTCGCAACGCCGGCTTTCGCCAACTGCTTGGGCCACAAATGCCGCTTGGCAATCGCCAGTTTCTCTTCGGTGATGTAGCCGGACAGGCGGATCACTTCCATCCGGTCAAGCAGCGGGCCGGGGATCGAGTCCAGTGTGTTGGCCGTGCACACGAACAGGACCTTGGAGAGGTCCAGACGCAGGTCCAGGTAGTGATCGAGAAACTCGACGTTCTGTTCCGGGTCCAGGGTTTCCAACAGCGCGGATGCCGGGTCGCCCTGATAGCTCTGGCCCATCTTGTCGATTTCATCGAGCATGATGACCGGGTTCATGACTTCAACGTCTTTCAACGCCTGCACCAGCTTGCCCGGTTGCGCACCGATATAGGTACGGCGGTGGCCCTTGATTTCGGCCTCGTCGCGCATGCCGCCCACGCTCAGGCGATAGAACGGCCGCCCCAGCGATTCGGCAATCGAGCGTCCGACGCTGGTCTTGCCCACGCCTGGCGGGCCGACCAGCAGCACGATCGAACCGCTGATTTCACCCTTGTAGGCACCGACGGCGAGGAATTCCAGAATCCGCGCCTTGATGTCGTCAAGCCCGGCATGGTGCTGATCGAGCACCTTGCGCGCGTGCTTGAGGTCCAGCTTGTCGGCACCGTAGATGCCCCACGGCAGCGAGCTGGTCCAATCCAGGTAATTGCGAGTCACAGCGTATTCGGGCGAGCCGGTTTCCAGCACCTTGAGTTTGCCGATTTCTTCGTCGAACTTCTTGCGCGCCTGTGGCGGCAGGGTCTTGCCTTCCAGACGCTGCTCGAACTGTTCGATGTCGGCGCTGCGATCGTCCTTGCTCAGGCCCAGTTCCTGCTGAATGACCTTGAGCTGTTCCTTGAGAAAGAACTGCCGCTGATGCTCGCCGATCTTGCGGTTCACCTCGGCAGAAATTTCCTTTTGCAGGCGCGCAACCTCGACTTCCTTGCGCAGCATCGGCAGGACCTTCTCCATGCGCCTGAGCATCGGCACACAATCGAGTACTTCCTGCAATTCGACGCCGGTGGCGGAGGTCAGGGCAGCGGCAAAGTCGGTGAGCGGCGAGGGGTCATTGGGGCTGAAACGGTTGAGATAATTCTTCAGCTCTTCGCTGTACAGCGGGTTGAGCGGCAGCAGTTCCTTGATCGCGTTGATCAGGGCCATGCCGTAGGCCTTCACTTCATCGGTCGGCTCATTGGGCTGCTGCGGGTATTCGACTTCTACCAGATACGGCGGGCGATGATGCTTGAGCCAAGTGCGGATGCGCACCCGGCTCAGGCCCTGCGCGACGAACTGTAAACGACCATTTTCACGACTGGCGTGGTGAACCTTGACCAGAGTGCCATACTCGGGGAGTGCGTCGGTCTTGAAGTGGCGTGGATCTTCCTGCGGAGTGTCCATGAAAAACAGCGCCAGCGAATGATGCTCGGACTTGCTGACCAGCTCCAGCGTTTCGGCCCACGGCTCCTCATTGACGATGACAGGCAGGACCTGCGCCGGAAAGAAAGGACGATTGTGGATCGGAATGATGTAGACCTTGTCGGGCAGGTTCTGGCCGGGCAAGGCAAGCGAGGTGCTGTCGGAACTCAGAGACACATCGTGCTCGTCTGCGTCGTTGGGCAAATCTGGCGAGTCTGTCTGCTGGTCGTTCATGGGGCACCTGAGAAGTTGAACATGGCTCTTAGATGGGGCGGTGGCTCTCAGGTTTCAATAGTCTCGGTCGATAGTCTGTAAAGCGATTGGAAAACCGCTATTTATGAGTGGTGGGCCTGTCAGGTAGAAAAGAGCGGGCTTATTTCATTTACGGCGCTGCCGTTATGGGTTGAATCAGGTATGACCAACGTATTTATATCGGCATTACTGGCCGGACTGTGCGTAGCCTCGGCTGCGAGCGCATCCGCTTCTACCTTTACCGCGCAGGTGATGGACAAGGAGGACAAGCCCCTTGCGAATGCGGTGGTCACCCTCAAAGGGCCGCCCGATCCTTCACCCGTTGCGCTGAAGGCATCAATGGATCAGCGTGATCAGGAGTTTGCGCCACATGTACTGGCCATCCACACCGGCACTCAGGTCAAGTTTCCCAACAGCGACAACATCCGCCATCAGGTCTACTCCTTTTCTAAGGCCAAGCGCTTCGAATTGCGACTTTACGAGGGCACACCCTCGGATCCGTTGTTGTTCGACAAGCCCGGCATCGTGGTGCTGGGCTGTAACATTCACGACTGGATGGTCGGTTACATCTACGTCACAGACGATTCATGGTTCGGCGTGACCGACAGCAACGGCCAGCTCAAGCTCGATCAGATGCCTGCCGGGCACTACAATGCCACCCTCTGGCACCCGAAGATCGCGGACATGCAGCCGGTATCGGGCGGCGAGTTCGAGGTGCCTGCCGCCGGCCTTACCCAGCGTTTCAACCTCGCGGTTGAAATTCAAGCTGAGGACAAACCCGGCAAGCCCGCACCTGGCGGCTTCGGTGACGCTTTCCACAAGGCCACGCATTAATGAAATTTAAAGCCAGCTTTCAGGCGCGCATCGCCGGGGTGCTGATTGTTCTGTTGCTGATTGTCGTGAGTGCGGTCTATCTCGCCGTCAAGGTTGCAACAGAGGAGGCGGTACGCACTCAGGCTCAGGCGCAACTGGAGGTGGGCAGTCGTGTGTTCGAACGGCTGATCGATCTGCGCGGCAAACGTCTGCGTGACACCGTGCAATTGGTTGCAGCCGATTTCGGCTTTCGCGACGCGGTGGCCAGTGCCGACTCCTCGACCATTCGTTCGGTGTTGCTCAACCATGGCAAACGCATCAATGCCAGCGACATGTTCCTGTTGGGCATGGATGGCACAGTGATTGCCAGCACCGTACAGAAAGTTCCCGAGGGTTCCAGGTTTGTCTATGACCAGGCCCTGCGCAACGCCAAACGTGCCGGTCAGTCAGTGCTCATTGTGCCCGGCGGCGGAGACCCTCATTTGCTGGTGGAGGCCACCGTTCTCGCGCCATTGCCGATCGGCCGTGTGGTCATGGGATTTACCATCGACAGCGATATTGCCGAAGAGCTGCGTTCGCTCAGCGGCCTGGAAGTGTCTTTTCTCACTGTAGAAGACGGCAAGAACGGCGATCTGATCAGTACCCAGCCGGAGGCCCTGCACGCGGGCCTGATCGAGCTGATGCGCAGTTCCTCGGAAGGCCAGATGCTGCTCACCGAGCAATCGAACCTTAACTTTCTCAGCCAGACGCTGATGCTCGCCAACACCAGCAATGGCGGCGACGGGCAGGTCATCGCGCTGTTGCAGAGCCCTCTGGACAAGGCCTATCAGGCATTCGCGCCACTGAATCAAAAGATCTTCTGGATTTCCATGGCCGCCCTGGTGGCTTCGCTGATCGGCACCCTGGCGCTGGCGCGAAGCGTCTCGCTGCCGGTTCAGGTCCTGGCCACGGCGGCCAAGCGTATTGGTGATGGCGACTATAAAACCCCGGTCACCTTGGTCCGCAGTGATGAACTGGGCATGCTCGCCGACGCGATCAACACCATGCAGCAAGGCATTGCGGTGCGTGAGGGGCAATTGGCCCACAACGCCCTGCACGACAACCTGACCGGGCTGCCCAACCGGGCGCTGGTGATGGAGCGTCTGGGCAGTTCGATTGCCGCAGATCGTGCAGTTGCCCTGCTATCTCTGAGTGTCGAGAACCTCGCTACGGTCAGCGAAAGCGTGAGCGCCGAAGGCGTGGACCAGTTGTTGCGACAGGTGGGCCAGCGCCTGCAAGGTAATCTGCGCGCAGGCGATACCGTGGCGCGCCTGGGGGCCAATGAGTTTCTGCTGCTGCTGGACAACACGGCCAGCGATGGCGCGGTGGGCATGGCTGACGCTGTGCAGCGTCTGCTCAGTGAGCCGCAGCGTATCGACAATCATGAGCTGGAGCTTGAATGCTGCATTGGTATCACGGTGTACCCGGAACACGGTGACTCCGCCCAGGAGTTGCTCAACCGTGCGGTAATTGCCCGCAAGGACGCCGCGTTCCTCCCCGGTCGCCTGCAGATCTATCAGGATGGCCGCGACCTGGCTCACCAGCGACAGATCACGCTCATTCGTGACCTGCGCAAGGCCGCGCAGAATGGCGAATTGATGCTGCATTACCAGCCCAAGCTGGATATCCGCCAGGGCTATGTGCGTCAGGCTGAAGCGCTATTGCGCTGGGCTCATCCGCAGTTCGGCAGTGTCTCGCCCGCCGAATTCATCGTCCTCGCCGAGCGCACCGGGAGCATTTACCTGCTGACCAACTGGGTGATCGAAGAGGCGATGCGCCAGCTGGCCGAATGGCGCAAGCGCGGTCTGGTCCTGCAGGTATCGGTAAACATTTCCGCTGATGACCTGCTGGGTGATGATCTGGTCGGCTATGTCGTGAAACTGCTCAAGCAATACGCCGTACCTGCCGAACAACTGTTATTCGAGATCACCGAAAGCGCCGTCATGAGCGAACCGGAAAAGGCACTGATCGTCCTGCATCGCCTGCGCGATTGCGGCATCAGCCTGTCGATCGACGATTTCGGCACCGGTTACTCGTCACTGGCCCACTTGAAACGTCTGCCCGTACAAGAGCTGAAAATCGATCAGTCTTTCGTGCGCAACCTGGATGAAACCAGTGAAGACGCAGTGATCGTGCGATCGACCATTGAAATGAGCCACAACCTCGGACTGAAGGTGGTGGCAGAAGGTGTCGAGTATCAACACAGCCTGGACCTGCTCCGGCGTTGGCACTGCGATACGGCCCAGGGTTACCTGATCAGTCGACCGCTGACCGCGTCGGCGTTCGAGGCATGGATTGCTACGTATCAGGCCTCACCCGGTCTTATGGTGAATTAATCCATGTTGCACAAAACATCGCTGCTGTTGGGGTCTTTGCTGGTGGGCATGGCGGGCGCTACTCCGACGTCCGCCCTGGGCGACAACGGCCGGTTGATCGCCACGGGCGGCGCGACCAGCATTGAAGGCAGCGCCGGCGGCGGCATAACCCCGTGGGCGGTGATCACCGGGTACAGCGAGCAAGGCGAGTGGGGCGCTACCGCCTTCGCCACGCACGTGAATCTGCCGGACTACAACCTCGATGTGGCAGGCCTGGCGTTCGCCTATGGCAATCGCGTGGAGTTGTCCTACGCCCATCAGCGTTTCGATATCAGCAACCTGCAGCACAGGCTCAGCCTGCCGGACGATAACCTCAGTCAGGACGTGTTCGGCGTCAAAGTGCGGCTGTTCGGCGACCTGATTTACGAAAGCCTGCCGCAGGTTTCTCTGGGTGTGCAGTACAAGCATCAGAACGATTTCCTGATTCCCAGCCTGGTCGGCGCCCGGCGTGACTCGGATGTCGAAGGCTACCTGACGGCCAGTCGGTTGTTCATGGGCGCGGCGTTCGGCTACAACGTCGTGGTCAACGGCGGCGTGCGTTACAGCCGCGCCAACGAAACCGGACTGTTGGGGTTCGGCGGCGATCGGCGCGACAGCCGCAGCCTGCTCAAGGAGGGTTCGGTAGCCGTGCTGTTCAATCCGCGCTGGGCGCTGGGCGTCGAATATCGCGAGAAGCCGGACAACCTTTCGTTTGCGGGCGAAAGTGACTGGGCCGATGTTTTTCTCGGCTATTTCCCCAACAAGCACGTGTCCGTGGTCCTGGCTTACGCCCGCCTGGGTGAAATCGCCACCCTGGACAACCAGAACGGCACCTATCTGTCTGTGCAGGGGAGTTTTTGATGAGGCGTCTGCTGATAGCCATGATGCTGACGCTGCTGGCCGGTTGCGCGCAGCAGCAACAGCCACCCAAGGATGACAGCCTCTACCACGACCTGGGCCAGCGTGCCGGTATCCAGCGCATCGTCGAAGGCATGCTGATAAACGTGGCCAAGGATCAGCGGATCGTCGAGCACTTCAAGAAAGTGGACATCGTGCGTCTGCGCGACAAGCTGGTCGAACAACTCTGCGTCGAGTCCGGCGGCCCGTGTCGCTATAGCGGCGACAGCATGGCCGAGGCGCACAAGGGGCAGAACCTGACCCCCAGCGATTTCAACGCGCTGGTCGAAGACCTCATCGCCTCGATGGACACCGAAAAGGTCCCGGTCCCCGTACAAAACCGCCTCATCGCCCGCCTGGCACCGATGCGTGGCCAAGTGATCGGCAAGTAAGTCGTAGCCTGGATCTTAAGAAATAGAACGCTCGTGCAGGCGCGAACTTGTTCGCGAAGAGGGCGTTTGGGCCGCAGAAATGTTGTGAATGTACAGGCCCTTTCGCGGACAAGTCCGCTCCTACAGAAACCGGGTTTCACACCGAGTGCGAGTTGACTCGTTTATAGCGTGGCATGCGCTGCCGGGTGCTACGAAATCGGACGCTTGTGCAGGCGCGAACTTGTTCGCGAAGAGGGCGTTTGGGCAGCAGAAATGTTGTGAATGTACAGGCCCTTTCGCGGACAAGTCCGCTCCTACAGAAACCGGGTTTCACACCGAGTGCGAGTTGACTCGTTTATAGCGTGGCATGCGCTGCCGGGCGCTACGAAATCGGACGCTTGTGCAGGCGCGAACTTGTTCGCGAAGAGGGCGTTTGGGCCGCAGAAATGTTGTGAATGTACAGGCCCTTTCGCGGACAAGTCCGCTCCTACAGAAACCGGGTTTCACACTGAGTGCGAGTTGACTCGTTTATAGCGTGGCATGCGCTGCCGGGCGCTACGAAATCGGACGCTTGTGCAGGCGCGAAGTTGTTCGCGAAGAGGGCGTTTGGGCAGCAGAAATGTTGTGAATGTACAGGCCCTTTCGCGGACAAATCCGCTCCTACAGAAACCGGGTTTCACACCGAGTGCGAGTTGACTCGTTTATAGCGTGGCATGCGCTGCCGGGCGCTACGAAATCGGACGCTTGTGTAGGAGCGAACTTGTTCGCGAAGAGGGCGTTTGAGCAGCAGAAATGTTGTGAATGTACAGGCCCTTTCGCGGACAAGTCCGCTCCTACAGAAACCGGGTTTCACACCGAGTGCGAGTTGACTCGTTTATAGCGTGGCATGCGCTGCCGGGCGCTACGAAATCGGACGCTTGTGTAGGAGCGAACTTGTTCGCGAAGAGGGCCTTTGAGCAGCAGAAATGTTGTGAATGTACAGGCCCTTTCGCGGACAAGTCCGCTCCTACAGAAACCGGGTTTCACACCGAGTGCGAGTTGACTCGTTTATATAGCGTGGCAGCGAGAGTGATCCAGCCCGCCTCAACTCAACCGCGTCAGATACCCCGGCACTTCCTGCTCCGGCAATACCGACAGGACTTTCAGGCGTTGCAGCATGCGCTGCCGGGCGCGTAGCAGGTGTTCCTTGAGGTTCAGGGCAGCAGCGTCGAAGGCACCGTGCAGCAGCAATTCGATGATCAGCCGGTGTTCGGCCAGCATCGCGTCATCGGCGCCAATGCTCAGCAGGCGGTAGAAAATCCGGTTGATGATCATCGGGCTCTGCGCCTGGCTGATCAGCGTGGCGATCTTGCGGTTTTGCAGGCCGCCCAGGCATTGCTGATGCAGATCATCCTCAAGGCGCTCGATTTCCTCAAGGCTGCACTGTTCGGCGTCTTGCGCCTCGATGACCCTGGCCAGCATTGCTTCGAGGGTTTCGCGGCTCAGCTGTGGCGCAGTCTGGCGCAAGGCTTCGGGCTCGAGGCAGGCACGCAGTTCGTAGTCTTCAGTGATTTCCCGGGCCGTCAGCGGCCCCGCCAGCCATTGCGAGTAAGGCTCTTTTTCCACCAGGCCGCGATCGCGCAGACGCATCAGCGCCTCACGAACCACTGCGCGGCTTACTCCATAATGCTGCGCGGCGCTTTGCTCATCGAGCCGGTAGTGACCAAAGGCGATACAGGCCGACAGTGCCGCACCGATCTCGTCATGAATACGTTCGCCGAGCGGGCGGGTGTCGACCAGTTCTTCACTGCTGTCCAGCCCGAACTGCTTGTGGCTCAGGCTCAGGCGCAGCGGCTCGACTTCCCGCGCGTCAGGATTGACCAGATAGCCCCGGCCGTCGAAGCGGCTGATCAAGCCTTCTTCATGCAGCAGGTTGAGCGCCTTGCGCACCGGCACCCGGCTGGTGCCGAACAGTTCTGCCAGCGGTGCTTCAAGCAGCACCAGTCCGTTGGCGGCCGCGCCCGAGACGATAGCGTTACGCAACACCTCGCGGATCATGGCGTAGCGCGACGCGGTGCGCGGGTCCTCTTCTGACATCGGTTTCATACACTTCTGGCGGTTGACGGACGATTCTCGCACAGAAGCGTTGTTGTCACCTTGGCACACGTCCTTATGCTCGTTCATGGGGCCACCGTTACTTTTTTGCACCGAAATGTACCTTTTATAAAAGATACATTATTTCTTTATGACGATTTTGTGCGCTGGCGAAGCGTTGTCGCAACTGATTGATGCCTTTGAAAAAAGGTTTCTAGCACGGCGGTTCCAGCGCGAAAGGGCTATCAGCCCGGTCGGGTCAGGGCGTCGCGACGTGCAGATTGGCATGGAACCTGCCTTTATTAAATGTACATTTTATTAATAAGTACATTTTTTAAGGGTGTGATGTCCATGACCGATACCGGGAGTCACAGCGTTACCCGTGATGCCTGCGCGCTGGCCGAGGATTTTGCTCAGGGGTGCAGCGACCCTGTGCAGGCTCTGGACAAGGCTCTGCAACAGGCAGAAACCGCCGATCATGTGTTCATTTCCATGAGTATCGAACGGGCACGCCGGGAAGCCGAAGCGTCTGCGGCCCGCTGGCAACAAGGGCAGCCATTGAGCCCCTTCGACGGCGTGCCTATCGCCTGGAAAGATCTTTTCGACGTGGCAGGCAGCGTTACAACCGCCGGTGCCGCGGTGCGCACCAGCCTTTCGCCGGCGCTGCTGGATGCGCCGACTGTCGGGCTGCTGGCACGGTCCGGGATGGTCAGCCTGGGCAAGACCAACCTCAGTGAATTCGCTTATTCAGGGCTGGGCCTGAACCCGCATTTCGGCACGCCGGTCAACCCCAGCAGCGACAGCTCGCCACGCGTTCCTGGCGGCTCCTCTTCGGGTTCGGCAGTCGCCGTAGCCAACGGAACCGTACCAATCGCGATGGGCACCGATACCGCCGGTTCTATTCGTGTGCCGGCAGCGCTCAACGGTCTGGTAGGGTTTCGCAGCACCAGCCGCCGCTATAGCCGCGACGGCGTTTTCCCGCTGGCGCTGACGCTGGACAGCGTCGGACCACTGACCCGCAGCGTGCGTGACGCTCTGGTGATCGACGATCTGCTCTGTGCGCGCAGCAAACCTTCATCGTTGATACCACGCAGCCTGGCCGGTCAACGTTTTCTGCTCGATCAGGCGGTGCTGGAAGACGAGCGCGTCACGCCGGCCGTTCGCGACAACCTGTTGCGTGCCGTCGACGCCCTGCGTGCAAGTGGTGCGCTGATCGAGGTCAAGCCTTGCCAGGCATTTCAGGCCACGTTGCTGTTGACCCAGCAACAGGGCTGGCTTGGTGCGGCCGAAGCGTTTGCGCTGCATCAGGCGTTGCTCGACAGCGACGCCGCCAGCCAGCTTGACCCCAGAGTTCGCAAGCGCCTGGAGGCAGCCCGTTCCATGCCGGCCAGCCTGCTGGTCAATCTGTATGCCGCGCGCGAGCGCTTGCAGGAGCAGTTGACCCTCGAACTGGACGGCGCGCTGCTGATTACCCCGACCGTGGCCCATGTGGCGCCGCCGCTCGCACCGCTGCTGACGGACGACGATCTGTTCGTTCAAACCAACCTCGCCACGCTGCGCCTGACCATGCCCGGCAGCCTGCTGAACATGCCCGGCGTGTCACTGCCCAGCGGCCGCGATGCCTCGGGCTTGCCCACCGGGCTGTTGCTCAGTGCACCGGCAGGCGAAGACGCACGGCTGCTGCGTGCGGCGCTGGCTGTGGAGTCACTGATCGCAGCCCCTTGAACACGTTTTGCAGTGCCAACCGGCCCGCGTGCCGTACCGCGCGAAGCCGATCTGATTAACCCGTGGGAGAACAACGATGGCCAAAGAAATTCTGTGTGCGTTTGGTGTGGATGTGGATGCCGTTGCCGGCTGGCTGGGCTCCTATGGTGGTGAGGATTCGCCGGACGACATTTCCCGCGGCCTGTTCGCCGGTGAAGTCGGCGCGCCGCGTCTGCTCAAGTTGTTCGAGCGTTACGGTCTGCGCACCACCTGGTTCATCCCGGGGCACTCCATGGAGACCTTCCCCGAGCAGATGAAAGCCGTGGCGGATGCCGGGCATGAAATCGGTGTGCATGGTTACAGCCATGAAAACCCGATTGCCATGACCCCGGAGCAAGAGGAGATCGTGCTCGACAAGTCCATCGACCTGATCACCCAAATGACCGGCAAGCGTCCGACCGGCTATGTCGCGCCGTGGTGGGAGTTCAGCAACGTCACCAATGAGCTGCTGCTCAAGAAAGGCATCAAGTACGACCACAGCCTGATGCACAACGACTTCCATCCTTACTACGTTCGGGTGGGCGACAAGTGGACCAAAATCGATTACAGCCAGCACCCGGATACCTGGATGAAGCCCCTGGTACGTGGCGAAGAAACCGATCTGGTGGAAATCCCGGCCAACTGGTACCTGGACGATCTGCCGCCGATGATGTTCATCAAGAAGGCGCCGAACAGCCACGGTTTCGTCAACCCTCGGCACCTGGAAGAAATGTGGCGCGACCAGTTCGACTGGGTCTATCGCGAACACGAACACGCTGTATTCACCATGACCATTCACCCGGACGTGTCTGGTCGCCCGCAAGTGCTGCTGATGCTGGAGCGCTTGATCGAGCACATTCAAAGCCATGCTGGCGTCAAGTTCGTCACTTTCGACGAGATTGCCGACGACTTCGTGCGTCGCAACCCCCGTACCCGCTGATTCATTGCCCTGTCCGAGGCGTCACTCATGTCCATTTACAATAAGCTCGACCTGACCGGCTGGAAACCTGAGCAACTGACTCCGGAGCAAGTACGGTTCGCCACATGGATTGCGTTTTTCGCGTGGGTGTTTGCGGTATATGACTTCATTCTGTTTGGCACGCTGTTACCGGAAATCGGTCGGCATTTCAGCTGGAGTGAGGTCGAACAGGCCGAAATCGCGACCTGGGTCGCGGTCGGCACCGCGGTGGTGGCTCTGGCCATCGGCCCGCTGGTAGATCGCCTGGGACGGCGCGTGGGTATCATTTTCACCGTGAGTGGCTCGGCGATCTGCTCGGCGCTCACGGCCATCGGCGGAGCGTGGGGCAAGTCGCCCCTGATCCTCATTCGTTCGCTGGGCGGTCTGGGTTATGCCGAGGAAACAGTCAACGCGACCTACCTGAGCGAAATCTACGCCGCATCCGACGACCCGCGACTGACCAAGCGCCGTGGCTTCATCTATAGCCTGGTGCAAGGCGGCTGGCCGGTCGGTGCGCTGATCGCGGCCGGTTTGACGGCGGTGCTGTTGCCGGTCATCGGCTGGCAGGGTTGCTTTGTGTTTGCGGCCATCCCGGCCATCGTCATCGCGATCCTGGCGCGCAAGCTCAAGGAGAGCCCGCAGTTTCAGATCCATCAACGCATCACCCAGTTGCGCAAGAAGGGCGACCTCAGCCAGGCGAAGGCCGTGGCGCAGACGTACGGGGTGGATTACGAAGAACACAGCAAGGCCGGTATCGGCGCTGCCTTTCGCGGTTCCTCGCGCCGCGCGACCCTGGTGATCGGTGCTGCGATCCTGCTCAACTGGGCGGCCATTCAGGTGTTCAGCGTGCTGGGTACGACGGTGATCGTCAGCGTCCACCACATCTCGTTCGAGAACTCGCTGATCATTCTGGTGCTGTCCAACCTGGTGGGCTATTGCGGCTACCTGTGTCACGGCTGGATGGGTGACCGGATCGGTCGCCGCAATGTCATCGGCCTTGGCTGGATGCTCGGCGGCCTGGCGTTTGCCGGCATGCTGTACGGGCCAAGCAACATGGTGACAGTGGTCGGCTTGTACAGCCTGGGGCTGTTCTTCCTGATCGGCCCTTACTCGGCGGCATTGTTCTTCATCAGCGAAAGCTTCCCGACCAGCATTCGTGCCACGGGCGGCGCAATCATCCATGCCATGGGCCCGCTCGGTGCTGTGGTCGCAGGCTTCGGTGCCACATCGGTACTGAGCGCAGGCGGCGACTGGCAGACCTCAGCGTTGTACTTCGGTGCAGTGCCCTGCTTCCTGTCGGGTGCGCTGATGTTTGCCGCTAAACACGTGCGACCTGAAACGGTGAAATGAGGAGCAGCACATGACGCGTAAAGTTGCAGTGATAACCGGTGCCGCCAGCGGCATCGGTCAGGCCCTGGCAGTGGCTTTTGCCCGCCAGGGTGTGGCGGTGGCAGGCGGGTTCTATCCGGCTGACCCGCATGATCCGGACGAAACCCGCAGGCTGGTGGCGGAGGCGGGCGGCGAATGCCTGATGCTGCCACTGGACGTGACCTTCACCGAGTCGGTCGATGACCTGGCCGCGCAGGCGGTCAAGTTGTTCGGCCGCATCGACTACGCAGTCGCCAATGCCGGGCTGTTGCGCCGCGCGCCGTTGCTGGAAATGACCGACGAGCGCTGGAACGAGATGCTCGACGTGGACCTGACCGGCGTTATGCGCACCTTCCGCGCCGCCGTCCGGCATATGGGCGAGGGCGGCGCGCTGGTGGCGATTTCCTCGATTGCCGGTGGTGTGTATGGCTGGCAGGACCATTCCCATTACGCAGCGGCCAAGGCCGGCGTGCCAGGGCTGTGCCGGTCACTGGCGGTGGAACTCGCCCCGAAGGGCATCCGTTGCAACGCGGTGATTCCCGGCCTGATCGAGACGCCGCAATCGCTGGACAGCAAGAACTCGCTGGGGCCCGAAGGTTTGGCGCAGGCGGCCAAAGCGATCCCCCTGGGCCGGGTCGGCCGAGCGGATGAAGTCGCTGCGCTGGTGCGTTTTCTGTGCAGCGATGATGCCAGTTACCTGACCGGGCAAAGCATCGTGATCGACGGCGGCCTGACCGTGCGCTGGCCCGAGTAGATCGATTCGGATCGGCAGCGAGCCTGCTCGCGAAGCGTTCAGTGCAGGCGCGTGCCAGTGCCTGAGTGTTCGCGAGCCATACGCCGTGATCCCCAAATCAACCAAGGAATCCGACCCATGCAGCAACTCAAACAAAAGCGGGCAGTAATCACCGGAGCAGGCAGTGGCATTGGCGCAGCCATCGCCCGCGCCTATGCGGCTGAAGGCGCGCGTCTGGTGCTGGGCGACCGAGACGCCGACAGCCTGGCGAAGATCGCTGCAGAGTGCCGCCAGCTGGGCGCCCAGGTTCAGGAGTGCGTGGCCGATGTCGGCAGCGTCGACGGCGCGCAAGCCAGCGTCGATGCCTGTGTCGAGCAGTTCGGTGGCATCGACATTCTGGTCAACAACGCGGGCATGCTGACCCAGGCGCGTTGCGTCGACCTGACCCTCGACATGTGGAACGACATGCTGCGCATTGACCTGACCAGCGTGTTCGTGGCCAGTCAGCGGGCATTGCCGCACATGATTGCCCAGCGCTGGGGGCGCATCATCAATGTCGCTTCGCAACTGGGCATCAAGGGCGGTGCCGAACTGACCCATTACGCCGCCGCCAAGGCCGGGGTGATCGGTTTCAGCAAATCCCTGGCGCTGGAAGTCGCCAAGGACAACGTGCTGGTCAACGCCATCGCGCCCGGTCCTATTGAAACCCCATTGGTCGCCGGGATCAGCAGCGCCTGGAAAACCGCCAAGGCTGCCGAGTTGCCACTGGGCCGCTTCGGTCTGGCCGAGGAGGTTGCCCCGGTGGCGGTGCTACTGGCCAGCGAGCCGGGTGGCAACCTGTTCGTCGGTCAGACACTGGGCCCCAATTCCGGCGACGTCATGCCATGAGCAAACAGCTGGAGAACGCCTGATGTGTGGATTGTGCGGGCTGTTGGGTGAAGACGTGCACTGGAGCGATCCGCTGGCTGCAGAACTGCCCCGGCGGCGTGAGCGCTTGCGTCGTATTGCTGCAATCAACAAGGTGGTCGCGCCGTTTCGTCTGAAGGTCGAAGATTTTCAAGGCGTTTCCTATCTCCTGCTCGGGGCCACCGGCAAGCAGGAGCTTGCGACCGGGCTGGAGCAGCTCTGGCAGAAAGCCGAGTTGCTGATCGGCCGGCCGCTGGACCCGCTTGATTCAGGTCTGCTCGATCATCTGCAGAGGTCATCATGAGTATTGCCCTGAACGTAATTACCGGCTTCCTCGGCAGCGGCAAGACCACGCTGCTCAAACGCCTGCTGGCCGATGAACACATGGGCGACACCGCGCTGCTGATCAACGAATTCGGCGACGTGGGTATCGATCATCTGCTGGTTGAAGAGGTCGCACCGGATACCGTGCTGCTGCCCAGCGGTTGTGTCTGCTGCACCGTCCGCGGTGAATTGAAAGACGCGCTGCTCGGCCTTCTGGAGCGGCGTAATCGAGGTGAAATTCCTGCGTTTCGCCGGGTCATTCTGGAGACCACCGGCCTGGCCGATCCGGCACCGATTCTCACCACGCTGAGCAATGACCCGCAGTTGCGCGGGCGTTTTCATATCGGTCTGATCGTCACGCTGGTGGATGCCTGTCACGCGACGCTGCAGGAGCGTCTGCATCCGGAGTGGCTGGCGCAGGTCGCGGCGGCGGACCGGCTGCTGTTGAGCAAGACCGATCTGGTCGACGAGTCGGTGCTGGATGGCCTGCGCGAGCATCTGCAAGTGCTGAATTTTTCTGCGCCACTGCTGGATACGGCGGATGTCCACAGCGGCGATCAGTTGCTGCTGGGCGAGGGTATGCGCAGCGAAGAACCGGCCGCTGAAGTGACCCGCTGGCAACTGCATCGGGTGCTGTCGACCTCCGCACGGCATGGTGATGCGCAGGTCTGTTGCCTGACGTTCGAGCGGCCTCTGGACTGGGTCGGCTTCGGGGTGTGGCTGTCGATGCTGTTAAGATGCCACGGCGAACGAATCCTCCGCGTCAAAGGGCTGCTCAATGTGAACGACAATCAGGCTCCCATCGTGATTCATGGTGTGCAGCATTGCCTGCATGCGCCGGTGCACCTTGCCGCCTGGCCGGGCGAGGATCGCACCTCGCGGCTGGTGTTCATCCTGCGCGGTCTCGATTCCGATCTGCTGCGTCGTTCGTTCGAAGTCTTCTCCAGCAGTTTCGCGCCGCCGCTCAACGAGTCCGCAGCATGACCATCACCTTGCGCGTACTGGGCACCTCCGTGACCCTGCTGGAGTCTTTGCGTGAGCGGGCCGAGCAGGAACTGGGGATCAAACTGGTCTACCAGATTCATGACGTGCAAACCGCGCAACGTATCGCGGTCATGCAACCAGACAGCTACGACCTCTACGACCAGTGGTTTCATAACGTCGATTTCGTCTGGCCAGCCCGGGCGATTCAACCCATCGACACGCGGCGCATTGCGCTGTGGCACGAAATCAACGACTTGCCCAAGCAGGGCCGGCTGCGGCCTACCGACCAGCCAGGCAGCGGCAGTGTGCCGAGCGAGCGTTTGTTCGTGCAGCACGATGGCAGCCTAGGCAGCGCGGTGACCGAGCGCATCAGCATGCTGCCGCTGACCCATAACGCCGACAGCTTCGCCTATCGCCCCGAGCGCTTGCCGGAGGGCTTGAGCTCTGCGGACGAAAGCTGGGGATGGTTACTCGACCCTGTCTGGGGCGGGCGCATCGCCTTGCAGAGCGACGCGGCCATCGGCGCACTGGATGCCGCGCTGGCGGTGCAGGGGGCAGGGCTGGCGAGCTTCAAGGACATCGGCAACATGAGCATCGAAGAGATCGATCGGCTCGCTGATGTGCTGGTGCGCAAACAGCAGCAAGGGCATTTTGGTGCGTTCTGGTCAGGCGACGAAGAAGCCGCCGAACTGATGCTCAGCCCTGACATCGACATTCAGAGCCTCTGGTCACCGACCCTGGTCAGGCTGCACCGTGCCGGTGTGAAGTATCGCGTCGCGGTGCCCAAAGAGGGCTATCGCGGCTGGTTTGGCGGGCTTTCCCTGTCACGCCACGCTAAGGGGCCGGTTCTGGATGCGGCCTATGCGTACCTGAACTGGTGGCTGTCGGGCTGGCCCGGCGCAGTGATGGCGCGGCAGGGCTATTACATCGGTAATCCGGCACGCAGCCGTGATCACCTCAGCGCTGCCGAATGGGATTACTGGTACGCCGGCCTGCCTGCCCGCGAGCAACTGCTCGGCAGCGACGGCTTGCCGCTGATCGACGCCGGGGAAGTCCGTGACGGCGGCGCTTACGAAGAACGCATGGGCCATATTGCCGTGTGGAACTCGGTCATGAACGAGCACAACTACCTGGTCCGCCGCTGGAACGACATCCTGCGCGCCAGTGACAAAAGCAGCGCCAAAGCGCGCTAGTCATTCGCACTGATAGAAGCCCTCAAGAGAGGACGCAGAGCGTCCAGAACGGCATTCCCACGCTGGAGCGTAAGGAACGATAATCGTCTGGCAGCGCTCACAGATCCGCAGCCCTGCCTGGTAGCTAGATCAACCGGGATCCGGCTTCAGTGGCGACAAAAAAAAGCGGCTACCTCTCGGTAGCCGCTTTTCATTGACCTCAGCAACGCCTTACTTCGGCAGTTTGAACGCCATCACGTAGTCACCCTGTTTGGTGCCCAGTGAGCCGTGACCGCCCGCAACGACCAGCACGTATTGCTGACCGTCCTTGCCGGTGTAGGTCATCGGGGTGGTTTGCGCACCTGCTGGCAGGCGGGCTTCCCACAACTGCTTGCCGTTACGCACGTCATAAGCACGCAGGTACTGGTCAAGCGTAGCGCTCATGAACGCCAGGCCGCTGGCGGTGGTGAACGTACCACCCAGGCTTGGAACACCCATGGTCAGCGGGAGCGGGATCGGCGAGCTGTCGCGCACGGTACCGTTCTTGTGCATCCAGATGGTTTTTTGCGTGGTCAGGTCGACCGCCGCCACGTAACCCCATGCTGGCGCCTGGCAAGGCAGGCCCATCGGCGACAGCAGTGCTTCCAGGATCACACCATAAGGCGCGCCCTTGTTCGGCTGTACGCCTTCGGTTTCGCTCTTGCGACCCGGGCCGCCTTCAACTTCGGCAGACGGTACCAGCTTCGAACGGAAAGCCATGTAGTTAGGATTGACGAAGGCGATCTGACGCACCGGGTCGACGGCAATACCGCCCCAGTCGAACACACCGAAGTTACCCGGATAAACGATCGAACCTTGCAGCGAAGGTGGCGTGAACGGACCATCGTAGCGCAGCGACTTGAAGTCGATCCGGCACATCATCTGGTCAAACGGCGTCACGCCCCACATGTCGCGCTCCTTGAGCGGCGGCGGCATGAAGTTCAGGTCGGACTTGGGCTGGGTTGGCGAGGTGTGATCGCCAGCGACAGCACCTTGCGGAACCGGTACTTCCTTGATCGGCACGATCGGTTTGCCGGTGCTGCGATCCAGCACGTAGATGCTGCCCTGCTTGGTCGATGCCAGCACTGCAGGCTTGACGCCATCGGCTGTTTTCATGTCCAGCAGCGTCGGCTGACCACCGACGTCCATGTCCCACAGGTCATGGTGAGTGAACTGGAAGTCCCAGCGTACACGACCGGTCGCGATGTCCAGTGCAACCAGGCCCGCGCTGTACTTCTCGGACTCTGGCGTACGGTCGCCGCCCCACTGGTCAGGGGTCTGGTTACCCATCGGCAGGTAGATCAAGCCGAGCTTTTCATCGACGCTGAACATGGACCACATGTTCGGCGAATTGCGCGTGTAGATCTTGCCTTCGGCAATCGGCGCAGTCTCTTCCGGATTGCCGCTGTCCCAGTTCCACACCAGACGGCCGGTGTGCACGTCATAGGCACGTATCACGCCGGACGGCTCGTCCATGGAGACGTTGTCAGTAACGTGACCACCGATAATCACCAGGTCCTTGGTGACCGCGGGTGGCGACGTGGAGTAGTAGCCGCCCGGAGCGAAGGTGCCCATGTTGGCGGTCAGGTCGACCGAACCCTTGTTGCCGAAGTCTTCGCACATCTTGCCGGTGTCGGCGTTCAGCGCGATCAGACGAGTGTCGGCAGTCGGCAGGAAGATTCTGCGCGGGCAGGCAGCACTGGCAGTGGCCGTGCCGTCAGCAGCCGGGACCGTCGGGCTTTGCGCCGGGGCACTGGCGGCGTAGGCAGCGTCGTCATGATAGGTGACGCCACGGCAGGTCATGTGCGCCCAACCCTTGAAGTTGGCAGCGTTCTGAGTGCTGAGCTTCGGATCGAAGCGCCAGATTTCCTTGCCCGAATCCGGGTCAAGCGCGATCACCTGACTGTGCGGCGTGCACACGTAGAGCATGCCGTTGACCTTGAGCGGGGTGTTCTCGGCAGTGGTTTCACCCGGGTCATTCGGCCCCGGAATGTCACCGGTGCGATAGGTCCAGGCCGGCTCCAGCTTGTTGACGTTTTCCGGCGTGATCTGCGCCAGTGGCGAGTAGCGGTCACCGAAGGCGGTGCGGCCGTAGGACTGCCAGTCGCCGTCAGGCATGGCCGGTGCGGTGTTGGTCGTGCCAGCCGTCTCGCGGTCCAGCTGGCCTTCGATACGGCCCGGGTTCGTGAACTGGCTGGCCAGTGCGGTCAGGCCGGCCAGCACCACAGCGATGCTCAGTGCACCGGTGCCCATGCGTGCCGGACCGTTGCGCAGCAGCGGCTTGCGGAACCATGGCAGCAGCAACACGATACCCAGTGCGAACCACAGCGCCAGGCGTGGCACCAATTGCCACCAATCAAGGCCGACTTCCCACAACGACCACACGGTGCTCGCGAACAGCAGCAGTGCATAAAGGCCCAGCGCAGCCGCACGACCCGTGATCAGCAGCACGCCAGTCACGGCGAAGCCGATACCGGCCAGCAGGTAATACAGCGAGCCATCCAGTTGCAGCAGTCGGGCACCACCGACCAGCAAGGCCAGCCCCATCAACAGGATCACCAGCCCGAGCAGGGTCGGTAACAGGCGATTTCTATTTGAAGCACCGTCAGTGCTCATAATGCGAATCTCCGCGAGAAGTAAGTAATTGACATCTTGTTTTAAGCATCGCCTGCCTTGGCGCCATTCCTTGAAGCTGCTTGTTGAGACGAATCGCCGACGGTGGAATTAAACCGTCGGGCAGAGCGCGGCTGCACGTTTGGTCGGCGCGGTCATTGAGTCGTAGACCATCACCGCCCGAATTCGTGCATAGGCTTTTGTCCGAAGAAACATCTGCAGAAGGGGGAATCTTCAATCCTTAACCCGGCAATGATAGGGCCCTAACAATTTTTCTAAAAGCGAAAAACCTGACATGGATCATTGCGAGGCCGGCAACAGTGCTGCAGGTCGACGGTGTTTTATCAAGGCGTGGGGCTTACAATGGCAGACTTTCGGGAAGTACCTGCTTACTCCAGAGATCCGTTCAGGTTCGTCTCCTCTTCATCCGTTGCAAGGCTCATCATGACAACACCCAACTCCGACCCATTGCACGGCGTCACGCTGGAGCAGATCCTCAGGGCGCTGGTCGAACATTACGAATGGTCCGGCCTTGCCGAGCGCGTCGATATTCGCTGCTTCAAAAGCGATCCGAGCATCAAGTCCAGTCTGACCTTCCTGCGCAAGACCCCTTGGGCGCGGGAAAAGGTCGAAGCGCTGTATGTGAAATTGCATCGCAGCAAGGGCTGGTAACAGGCTCGCCAGAATAGCTCGGCATGGAGGCCGGCACGCAAGGATACCGATTGATGCTCAGCGAACAACCACCACCTGCGCAGGGAAAGCGCTATTACGCCCTTGTTGCCGCTTGCCTTGGCTGGTCTGGACTGGTGATTCAGCTTTACCTGATCCTGATTGGCCGTTATGCCGATCACGCCAGTCTGCTGGGCGGGCTGGTACGGTTTTCAAGTTTCTTCACCGTACTGACCAACATGCTTGTAGCGGTCGCGCTGAGTTGCGCCCTGACGACACAGCAGTCGGCAGGCCACCGATTCTTCCGCCATCCAGTCGTGTGTGGCGGCATTGCGGTGAGCATTGCGCTGGTGGGCATCGCCTACAACATCCTGTTGCGCCACTTGTGGCACCCGGAAGGCTGGCAGTGGGTGGCCGATGAACTGCTGCACGACATAATGCCGCTGGCGTTCGTGCTTTATTGGTGGTTGTACGTGCCCAGGGGCACGCTGCGTCTGAGCCATATACCGCTCTGGGCGATCTATCCGCTTGTCTACTTCGCCTATGTCCTGCTGCGTGGCCACATGTTCGGTGATTACCTGTACCCGTTCATCGATGTCGGCACGCTCGGTTTTCCGAAGGCATTCATCAACGCGCTGGGCGTGCTGCTGGGTTTCGTGCTGATCGCATTGGTGCTGCTGGGAGTCGATAAACGGGCGTCTCGTCGTTCGCGGTGAGTCGCCCGGTCCTGCTCATTCTGCAGTGCTGTCCAGCTTCCAGTAACCGGCGGCCTTGACGAAGTCTTCTTCCAGGCCGAACTCGTCGAGCAGCACACGACGTAGCTTGCGTGACAGCGCGGATTCAGTCGCGACCCAGGCGTACAGCTTGCCCTCGGGCATCTCCAGGCGACGCGTGACGTCCAGCAGATTCTGTTCGCCGCGTACGATCCAGATCACGTCGACCTGCGCAGCGCTGTCGAACACCTGCTGTTCCTGCGGGTTGGCCACTTCGACCATCACCAGCGCAGCACGGTTGGCGGGCAGCGATTCGAGGCGTCGGGCGATGGCGGGAATGGCTGTTTCGTCGCCGATCAGCAGGTAGCTGTCGAACATGTCCGGCACCACCATCGAACCCTTCGGCCCTGCGATGTGCAGAAATTGCCCGGGCGCTGCCTGAGCGGCCCAGGTGGCCGCCGGGCCTTCGCCGTGCAGAACGAAATCGATATCCAGTTCCCCGGCTTTTTCGTCGTAGCGACGCGGCGTGTAATCGCGCATCGGCGGGCGCGGCGTGTCCTTGTCGCCGGCAGGGTTGAGGTTTTCCAAGGCTGCCTGTTCTTCTGCCGTTTGCGGGAAGAACAGTTTGACGTGGTCGTCGGTGCCCAGGCTGATGAAACCCGCCAGCTCCGGGCCCTGCAAGGTAATGCGGCGCATCAGGGGGGTCAGTTCCGTGACCCGCACCACCTGCAGCTTGCGTCGCTTGATTTCATGCATGACGCGATGGATTGACTGTGGCGAATTCATGCCGACTCCTCCGAGGCAGGTTGAGGCCCATCGACGACAGCCTTGGCTGTGCTGTTGAGCAGTTCGCTGACGCGCAGAATCTCTTCCGGACTCCAGCGGCCATGGTGCATCTGCAGCGCGTGGCGCAGGTTATGCACCGCTTCATGGATTTCCGGCGGACGATCATGGCCACGCAGTGAGCGCTTGCTGACATCAATGCGCATGCGCACACCTTCCAGTGCCACGGCCTGATCTTCCAGGGATTGGCGACCCGCATCGGTGACGGTGTAGAGCTTCTTGCCGGCCTGTGCATCGCCGACCACCATTTCGCTTTCTTCAAGGAACGTCAGGGTGGGGTAGATAACGCCGGGGCTGGGGCAGTACGCCCCCTCGAACAGGCCTTCGATCTTGCGGATCAGGTCATAACCGTGGGCGGGCTGTTCGGCGATCAACGCCAGCAACAGCAATTTCAGATCGCCAGGGGCGAAAACCCGAGGGCCACGTCCACCGCGCTCGCGGCCTGGGCGTTTTTCAAAACCGTCGCGATCTTCACCTGCTTCACGAAGATGCGGCGGACGGTGGTGGGGTGGGTGTTTATCTTCACGCATGTTTTTGCTCTCTGGTTACAAGTTAGATATACCTTAAGATATATCTTATTGTAATCACAGAGCTGGCAGACGAGCGGTCATTGCCGGTCAGACACCCTTGGGCGCATCGGCAATCGGGGCGTTGCACATCGCTTGTCCGTGGTTTTCCAGGTACGGCGTCAGAATCGGCGCCATGCCTTTGAGCACCTGCACCGGCAACGCCGAGGTGAAACGAAAGCCTTCGGCAGCGCGTCCCGGCACGAACGCCGTCAGTGCGCCAAAGTGGTTGTCGCCGATATAAAACACAAAAGTCGCCGTGCGGTTTATCGCCCTTGAGCTGAGAATGCGCCCGCCCGCACCGACGCTTTCGATCCTGTTATCCCCGGTGCCGGTCTTGCCACCCATCGCCAGCACACTGCCGTCCTGCATCTTGAATGTGCCTTGCACGCGTTTCGCCGTGCCGCCGTCCACCACTTGCGACAAGGCCTCGCGCATTGCCGCGGCGACTTCCGATGGCAACACACGCTTGCCCAGCTCCGGGTTGATGCTCAGTTGGGTGTCATAAGGCGTATCGGCGGCAAAATGCAGACTGTCGATGCGCACCGCAGGCAGGCGGATCCCATCGTTCTGGATGATGCCGATCAGCTCGGCAAGCGCCGCGGGACGATCTCCCGAACTGCCGATAGCCGTCGCCAGCGAAGGCACCAGGTGGTCGAACGGATAACCCACACGCTGCCAGCGTTGCTCGATGTCCAGAAACGCTTCGACCTCCATCATGGTCCGCACCCGGCTGTCGCGAGCGCCTTTGTGGCGACTCTTGAACAGCCAGCCATAGACTTCCTGACGCTCGAAACGACTGGCGGCCACCGCGTCCTTGAACTGTGCTTCCGGGTGCTTGAGCAGGTAGCCCACCAGCCAAAGTTCCAGCGGATGGACGCGGGCGATGTAGCCTTGATCGGGCAGGTCATAACTGCCCGGACCGTAACTCTGGTACAGATCGGCAAGACGTTTGTCGGTGAGTTTCGCGCTTGCCCTGGGCTCGTCGAGGTGGGCGCGGATGAACGCATTGAAGGTGCCCTGATCAGCGCCCGGCAGCAGATAACGGTGTACCGCAGCGAGGCGAATAGCCGTCGGGTGAATGCCGTCCAGAAAGGTGTCGAGTCGCTCTTGGGTGGTCTTTTCCTTGTAGCGCTTCCAGAAGCGCAGCAGGAATACCGTGCCTTCGCGGTCGGCAAACTGCGCCAGGTATTCCTGACGGCGCGGGTTGTCATCATCCTTGAGCAGCTCGGCGCTGTTGTTGGGCGCCTGATAGGTGCTGTAGCGCACGACATCGCGCATCAGGCGAATGAACGGCAGGTTGATCGACTCACGCAGCGACTCGCGCAGGGTCGGAATCCGCGCGTTGTCTTCGCGCCGGAAATTATTGAAACGGTGCATGCCGCCACCGGTGAAGAACGCTTCTGCGGGGCTGGCCGAATAGGTGCGGTCGAGTGCGGCCGAAAGCATCTTCGCCAGGTCACGGTCCTTGTTGATCAGCAGATAATCCACCGCCCAGCGGGTCAGCCGATCCGGTTCCTCGACCGGGACTTTGCGCAATTGCGCAGGGCTCAAGCCCGCATAGCGCCCATGCAGCTCGGCGATGATCTCCAGATACGTCGTCAGCACGCGCATCTTCGCCGTCGAGCCCAGCTCCAGCTTGCTGCCTTCGTTGATGTCGAAAGGCTGATCGGTGCTGTCGGTCTGGACCCTGACCCGCGAGCCATCCACGCCGCGTTCAAACAGCGTGAAGCTGTAGCGCACCTGCGTTGTGCTGGCCGGGGTCAACAGGCGCTCGCCCATCAAACCGGTCTTTGCCGCAAATTCAGGGTTGGCCAGGTCACGCAGGTACTGGCTGACGCTGCGCTGCAATTCGCCATGCAGGGTGCTGGTGGCGGACAGGTCAAGACGGTCCAGGTCGTAAAGCGGGCGATTGAGCAGATTCGACAGGCGAGTGCGCGCGACACTGATGCCCTTGTTGGTTTCGATGGGCTGCAGGGTCGGTTGCTGCGCCCAGTCGCGGTAGGTGACCTGGGCTGCCAGCGCGGCCTCGGCCAGCGGTCGGTCGATGACGTTGGCCTGGGCCAGCAAGCGAATGTGGCTGTCGGTCAACTCGGCGAGTTCAGAGCGGCCCTTGGCAAGATAGTGCGACGGACGACGCTGGGCGATCACCAGTGAGAGCACTTCACGCAGCGCCAGCGCCTTGTCGGCCAGCGCCTGTTTATTGCCTGGATTCGACGCCAGTATCTCGTTGGTTTTGGCGAAGTCTGCGCCGAACCATACCCTCAGTCCTTCAGCCAGACCATGCACCTCGCCATGCCCCGGCACCGCAGACAGCGGCACGCTGTTCAGGTAGTCACGCACCACTCGCTGGCGCACGGCGAGTGTCTCGGTCCCCGGCTGATAGGCGCGAACGCTGGCGGAAATCATCTGCCGCAGCTTTTCCGAACCCGACAGCGTCAGCCCGTCTGGGGAATGACGGTATTTTTCCAGCTGAGTAGCCAGCGTGCTGCCCCCAGCCGACTGGCCGGGGAGGGCAAACATCTTCGCCAGTTGCGACCAGGCGGCTTTGACAAATCGTGGCCAGTCCACCGCAGGGTTGGCCATGGGCTGCTGTGGATCGAGCAGGTCGCGGTTTTCGATGAACAGCAGGCTGTCCACCAGCATCGGCGGAATGGCAGCAAAGGTCGGGTAAAACTGCTGTGGGTATCTGAACTCGTACAGCGGCTCGTTCCGGCAATCGGTAATCGACAGCCCGGCCTGGGTCTTTTCCTCGTAAGGCACGAAAAAACCATGCCGGACGTAACGCAGCAGTTCCGGGGAAAACCGGGTCTGGCGCGTGATCACGTAGTCGCGTTTGAGCAGGCGCGACAGGAATTCATCCATGGATGAATAGCCCAGGCGTCTGTCGAACGGCCCGTCACCGGGATATACCACGTCATGACTCGGCCCAGGCTGCATTGAATAACCCAGGCTCGCGGCAAAGCGGCTGAATTCCCGCGCCTGAAGCCTGGAGGTTCTGCTCTCCACAGCCACCGCCGCGCCCAATGCAACCCCAGCCAACACCACCACTACCCAGAACACCCGCCATCCGTATCGCTTGCGACGAGGATATTTGGGCGTACGAGGATCATCCTCACGATCAGCGGATAGCGTCTCTTGCTTGCTATCGGAATGCCGAAATGCGCCCATAGTCGATTGTCCGGTCATCCTGTCAAAGCACCTGACCCAAGCTTAGACGCTGGATGGGATTGTGGGAGGGAATTGTCTGGAGGTTTTCGAGGGAGGATGGCGCGTAGTGGGGATTAGCGTCATGCACTAATCCCACTGCAGTCACACATGAACTGCAGTGGCGCTGGCTTGATCAGACGTGAAGATCAACCAACGGTTTGCGCTCCTCTTCACGCTTCGGCGCATTGCGCTCGATCTGGTAAATGATCGTGTCCATATACCCCTGTCGGTGATCCGGTCACTAACGAGTGGAAGACCGAGTATTACGAAAATGGTGAGTGGGTTGCTCAGACACTTGAGGCCAAGGTTTTTAAAGATCTGGCCCTTGGGGCTGAGGTGATCATCAGGGTCAAGCCAAGAAACTCACTGGTAGGTGGCAGGCTTCCCTACACTGTCAGATTGGGTTCCTATCCTGTTTTAAAAAGCTATGAACTGCTCGACGAACCGGGAGTGATAAGAATTCCAAGTGGGTATACTAACCCTGGCTGCGAACTGTTGCTCCTCGCGGTTAACGTCTAACTCAGCCTGGCGAATCATTTGTCTCGCCAGGCTGATGTTTCATACCGCCAACGAAATATACGAAAAATCTCGTTTCTCAGCATTACTCTGGACTTGCTGTATCCATTCGTCCTGCATTTTTTGTACGCTGGTGTTCATGATTTTGCCATAGTCGATCACGTCCTGAAAATTGCTGATATCCAGTTTATATCGGCCGCCAAATGTTTCATGGTCGTGGTCTACCAGGGTCATGATGGTCTTTGCGTGATGTTGGAGTTGTTCTTTGAATTCTCTGAACCCGTTGATGGCGTGGGTAAGAACTGATGTGTCGTTTTCAGTCAGGCTGTTATCGTAGTCAATTATCTTGATGGATGCACTTTCGGTCAGTGTGAAGCCGAAGTTTTTACGTGCAATGTCGGGGTGGGTTTCTTGCAGTTGTTTTCGAAAGCTATCATAGGTCACATTTACCAGCGCAAGCTCCAGCACGTCGAGTCTCTTTTTGTGAGCTACGTAGTCAAGCCTGTTTGTGATGTGTTCGTTGATCGGTTCCAACAACCACGGCTCTTTCTGATATTTGTAAAATACATTTTTTTCTGTCGTTTTGACTTCAGATGCAATGGCTTCTTGAAGGCTGACGTCTTCTGTCGGATCAACATGTTTAGCACCGGTTACCAACCCCACCTGTTGCGGGATGTTTGCCGGATTTGGAATTCCATTAATGTTCAAAGTGTTCCCCTTTCTTTGGTCTCATACCGGATAGCGGCCAGTTCCTGAAAAACTTGGCCTGACAAACCAGTAGGAAATCTCCGAGAGGGCATGCAAACGTGACGCTGTTCTCAAGTTGGCAATAGGTGTGGCGATTTCCCCAGGCGTTTATTCAACTCCAGCCCATTGGCCATCAGCATCATCAACCCCAACCCGACAATCGCCGTGGTCACTTGCATAGGCCATGTATCGCCTGCCAGTGCATTGGCCATGTCTGCCAGTGGCGCGAGCAGGACGCCCAGGCAGAAGACTTCCAGCGAATAGCGTCCCATGCGACAGGTCTGTCGCGCGGGCCAGTTTTTCAGCCAGGTGCTTGAGGTTGGCAGCAGTCGGGCGACGACGTAGACCAGCGCAAGGAAGTGCAGTAGCCGGACGGGCGCAAGGTCGGTCTTGCTGATCGGGTAAAGGCTTTCAAGGTGCAGGCTGGAGACCAGCGCAGCGTGCAGACCGGGCCATTTTTCGCTGAAGGTCAGTATGCCTGCGACCATCACGTAGACGGCGGCGACCATGAACAAGGGTTGTTGGCGCAACGGAGGGCGCGCAGCTGTTGTGGCTGTTTCGCTGCGCAAAGCGCATGCACCGCCGAGCACGAACAGCAACTGCCAGGCGACCGGGTTGAAGTACCAGACACCGCCGCCTTCGTAGGCGCGCAGGTTCCAGCCGAATAACGGCACCATCAGGTACAGGGCAATCGACAGGCCCACCGCCACTTCGAGTTTGCGCAGCATCAATGGCAAGGTCAGCGGCAAGGTCAGCAACAGCACGATATACAGCGGCAACGGGTCGGTCAGGTTCGGCTTGAAGCGCAGCAGCAGTTCATCGGCCAATGCCTGTTGCGGGTTGCCGACGAAGTATTCAAGGCCCATCTGCTGGACCATGTCGCGCGTCTCGACGTGGTTGTTGGCGACGAAGACGATGCCCATCAGCAGGGTCAGCAGAAAGATATGCACCACATACAGCACCCAGGTCCGGCGCAGGATACGCACGCCAGCCACCAGCATGCCGTCACGTCGGGCGATGCGCCCGTAGGCCAGTATGGATGCGTAACCGGCGAGGAAAACGAAGATTTCCGCTGCGTCGCTGAAGCCGAAGTTGCGTATGGTCAGTTGCGCCAGGGGATTGTCCGGCACGTGATCCCAGAAGATGAAGATCAGCGCCAGGCCGCGAAAAAAGTCGATTCGATGATCGCGTCCGTTATTCATAACGGTGGACTCTTGAAAGTGCTAATGAGTAAAGATAGGCCACAGAGGCTCAGGTTCCAGGCCAGCGACCAGTGACGTTCGGCGGCGCGGCAGGGTGCCGCTAATCGAGGGCAATTGCAAAAGCGCGCTATTACAGAATGTCTCCGGCTCAGGCGTTCCGGTGGCTTCACGCCGACAGCGGCGCCGTGTGCGTGTTCGATCAACCTCACCAATGATGGCAATCAACAGCAGTCATTCTCATCTCCCGTTACGTTACTGTATAACTATTCCAGTCAACTCACCGGAGAGATCACGATGAAACCCGATATCCATCCTCAATACCGCACCGTGCTGTTCCACGACACTGCTGCCGATGCTTACTTTCTGATCGGCTCCACTGTAGACACAGACCGCACGCAACAGCACACCGACGGGACTACCTATCCTTATGTTGCGCTCGATGTTTCCAGTGCCTCGCACCCGATGTACACCGGGCAGCAGCGCAAAACCACCACCGAAGGCCGGATCGCGGGTTTCAACAAGCGTTTCGCCGCCTTTGGCTCGGCTGGCAAGAAAGAAACCGCAGCCGCTCAATGAGCGGTCTGACCTCCCGGTCGTGGGCATTTCGCATGGATTGCCCAAGACCGGGTTTTTTTTGTCTGAATTTCAGGCCTGCGGCTAATCATCTACTGGACTAACAGCCGACATTGCTTTTATCTTCGCGGCCTGAAAAACAGGAGTAACCGCTTTGAAAAAGTCAGTCGCCATCGTTTTCGGTGGGCAATCCAGCGAGCATGAGGTTTCGTTGCAGTCGGCACGCAACGTGATCAATGCGATTGATCGTGAACGCTATGCGCTGACCCTGATCGGCGTCGACAAGCTGGGCCGCTGGCTGCATTTCGACGAAGCCGATTACCTGCTCAATGCCACTGATCCTGCACGGATCAAACTGAGCGCATCAGGCAAGCCATTGTCTTTGCTGCCGGGCAGCATCGGTGGGCAGTTCGTTGACGTCGAGTCAGGCCAGCCTCTGGCAGCTATCGATGTAGTATTCCCGCTGATCCACGGCGCTTTTGGTGAAGACGGTGCGTTGCAGGGTGTGCTGCGCATGCTGGCCGTGCCCTTTGTCGGCGCCGATGTGCTGTCCTCTGCAGTTTGCATGGACAAGGACGTGACCAAGCGCCTGCTGCGCGATGCGGGCATTGCCGTCGCGCCGTTCAGGGTCCTGTCGCGTGGAGAGAGCCTTTCTTTCACGGAGGCTGTCGACCAATTGGGGCTGCCAATGTTCGTCAAACCGGCTAATCAGGGTTCATCGGTGGGCGTGAGCAAGGTATCTGACGAGGCTGGTTTCGCGGCGGCACTGGCGCTGGGTTTCGAGTTCGATCACAAGCTGCTGATCGAGCAGGGCATCGTCGGCCGTGAAGTGGAGTGCGCCGTACTGGGTAACGTCGATGTGCAGGTCAGTGTCTGCGGCGAAGTGATTGCCAACGATGAATTCTATGCCTACGACACCAAGTACCTGAATGGCGATCAGGCACGCATCGCCATCCCCGCCGAGCTGCCCGCCGTCCTGAGCGATCAGGTGCGTGAGGTCGCGTTGCAAGCGTACAAGGTGCTGGGCTGTGCAGGGCTCTCGCGGGTCGATTTCTTCGTCACCGAAGGGCGCGACATCATCATCAACGAAGTCAACACACTGCCGGGTTTCACCTCGATCAGCATGTACCCCAAGCTCTGGCAGGCCAGCGGTCTGTCGTATGCCGAACTGATCCATCGCCTGATCGTTCTGGCGCTGGAGCGGGCTGATCAGGCGCGGCTGCTGAAAACGGAGATCTTCGCATGAAGATCATCCGCATCGCGGCGGCGCTGCTGATCGGCGCGGACGGCCGGACTCTGCTGGTGCGCAAGCGCGGTACTCAGGCCTTCATGCAGCCGGGCGGCAAGATCGAGCCCGGTGAACCGGCACCGCAGGCGCTGGCCAGAGAACTCGAAGAAGAGCTCGGGCTGATCGTCGATCCGGCGCAGGCGGTATTTCTCGGTGAGTTCACGGCACCCGCCGCCAACGAGCCCGGTTTCGAAGTCAACTGCCAGTTGTATGAGGTCAGGACCGACGCTCAGGCAGTGCCTGCCGCCGAGATTGAAGAAGTGCTGTGGGTTGACGCGGACAGTCATGCGGGTTTGCAGCTGGCGCCGTTGACCCGCGATCTGATTCTGCCGCTGTATCTGAAGCGGCAGGCAGCGCGTAGCTGAACGGCGCAGTCGTCCTGCATCGCGGTGCAGGACGGCACTGTCAACAAACCCTATGTCAGCGAACCACACTTACCCCGTCGAGCGTCGAAAACGAGGTGTCCTTGGCGGTCAGCAGGAAATCGCGCATGTACGGTGCGTCAAGCATGTCGGCGCGGATACCGGCGTAGAGCGTCGCGAACAGTCCTTTCTCGCCCAGCCGCTTGGCCTTCACATAGCCGCGTGAGCTGTATTCATGCAGCGCCCAGTGCGGCATACCGCAGACCCCGCGCCCGCTGGCGACCAGTTGCATCATCATCACCGTCAGTTCCGATGTTCGTACCTGTGCCGGTTCGATGTCGGCGGGTTCCAGAAAGCGCGTGAAGATGTCCAGCCGGTCGCGTTCCACCGGGTACGTGATCAGCGTTTCAGCCAGCAAGTCTTCCGGAACGACATACGGCCTGGTTGCCAGCGCATGTTGATTGGCCACTGCCAGCATCGCTTCATAGGTAAACAGTGGCACATAGGTGATGCCGGGCAATTCCAGCGGATCTGAGGTCACCACCAGGTCCAGATCGCCGCGCGCCAGGGCTGGCAAGGGCGCGAACGAGAAGCCGGAAGACAAGTCGAGTTCGACCTCGGGCCAGGCATCGCGGAACTGGTCGATGGTCGGCATCAGCCACTGAAAACAGCTGTGGCACTCAATTGCCATGTGCAGCCTTCCCGCCGTACCACCCGCCAGTCGGGCGATGTCGCGCTCGGCACTGCGCAGTTGCGGCAGCATGGAGTCGGCCAGTTGCAGCAGGCGCAAACCTGCGCTGGTAAAGCGCACCGGTTTGGTCTTGCGCACAAACAGCGGCATACCCATGCGCTCTTCCAGCTCCTTGAACTGATGGGACAGTGCCGACTGCGTCAAATGCAGGCGCTCGGCTGCCTCCACAAGGCTGTCGGCCTCGCGCAGGGCATGCAGGGTTTTGAGGTGGCGTATTTCAAGCACGGTCAGTGCTCCATGAGCAGTATTTGTGATCAACACGAAAAAAATGAGTTTGTCTCATGTTGTGTCCGCTGTCGACAATAGCCCCATCTTTTATGGAGGACGCATCGTGGCCCTGACTCAACACCCTGACTATTTTCCCATTGGCGCGGACCGTGAATTGCAGCACGCTTTGCAGGCTTTCTGGAAACAGGATCAGGGGAGTACGACCACGGGTGCCGAACTGCGCACTTGGTTGATGGCGCGTTATCCGCAGCAGGTACCACACCTGAAACGCGACCAGCGTTTTCAGCCCGATTGGGCGCCGCTGCTGGCGAGCGTCGGTGAAGCAGGCGAGCAAGGCCGCAAAACCGCGTTGATCGGTCCTCTGACACTGCTCTGGCTAAGTGACGTTCAGGGTGACGAGGTAGATCGCCTCGACCTGCTGGAGCATCTGCTGCCGGTGTATGGCGAGATTTTCGGGCGGCTGGCAGCGCGCGGTGTCGAGTGGATTCAGATCGACGAACCGATTCTGGCGCTCGACCTGCCGCTGGCATGGAGCAACGCCTTCGAGCGTGCCTATCACATTCTTCAATATTCGCCGTTGAAGAAGCTTATCGGCCTCTATCACGGTGACCTGCGGCCCAACCTGGGTGTCGCGGCCCTGCTGCCAGTTGCAGGGTTGCATCTGGACAACGTGACCGAACCGGAGCTGCTGGCCCCGGTGTTTGATCGTCTGCCGGTTTACAAGGTTCTGTCCCTGGGCGAGTGCGATACGCATTCGAACTGGCATCAGGAATCGTTGCTAGAAGCGCGCGCCCGTTTTGGGGAAAACCTGATGGTGGCGGATCAGGTCGCTGCCTAACGCAAACCCCGATTAACGACCGCTCAGCGCCATTCATCAAACTGTCACGCAAGTGTGGCAGCGCGCTTGGAAAAACATCATCAGACTCGCGGCCTACTGGGGTTCTGTTTTTTGGTGTTTTTCATGCGGGTTTTAATTTTTCTGGCCGCGCTTCTGTGCGGCTTGCCGTCTTTTGCGGCCGATCGTTGTGATACCGATGTTCCTGTACAGACGGCTGACCTCAAGGACGTGCGGATTGCCTACCAGAGTATTGGTAGCGAGTCCGACCCTGCCTTGTTGTTGGTGATGGGGCTGGGTGGGCAGTTGATTCACTGGCCGGATGAGGTCGTGGTCGCGTTATGTCAGCAGGGTTATCGGGTGATTCGCTACGACAATCGCGATGTGGGTCTGTCTTCGTGGGTGCAACAGCCAGCGGATGCCAATCTGACGTTCGAAGTGCTGCGTTACAAACTTGGCCTGCCTGTCTCGGCACCGTATTCGTTGACTGATATGGCCGACGATGCGCTGGGTCTGATGGATGCATTGCAGATTCGCCAGTTTCACGTGTTGGGCGCGAGCATGGGCGGCATGATTGCCCAGCATCTGGCTGATCTGGCGCCGTCGCGGGTCGAAAGCCTGACGCTGATCATGACCAGTTCCGGTGCGCAGGGGTTGCCTATGCCCAGTACCGCGCTCATGCAGCTGTTGGCGCGTCGCGGCGCGCCCAATCGGGAAGTGGCGATCGAGCAACAGGCCGACCTGCTTGCGGCGCTGGGCAGCCCGCAGGTCAAGGACGATCGCCAGCAGCTGCTGCATCAGGCGGCTGTTTCCTATGACCGGGCGTTCAATCCTGAGGGCGTGAAACGCCAGATCATGGCGATTCTGGCCGAGCCCAGCCGCGTGGAACTGCTGAACCGTCTGCGTCTGCCGGTACTGGTGGTTCACGGCACGGCTGACCCGCTGTTGCCGGTCATGCACGGTGTGCATGTGGCCGCGCACATTCAGGGCAGCCAGCTGCGCCTGATTCCGGGGCTGGCGCACCGTTTCCAGGAGGCCTTCAAGGCCCCGTTGCTCGGTGCAGTGCTGCCGTACCTGAAAGCCCAGCATGAAGACGGTCGCAACCTGGCTCAGTTGTAAGCCGGCCCGGTTGTCAGGCATCGGCAGAAGTGTATCGTGTGACCTTTGCTTACCGAAAAGGGCCGACATGAAAACTGCACTGAAGATCGACTTCATCTCCGATGTTTCCTGCCCCTGGTGCGTCATTGGTCTGCGCGCGCTGGATCAGGCGCTGGAGGCATTGGGTGATGAGGTGCAAGCGCACATTCACTTTCAGCCTTTCGAGCTGAACCCGAACATGCCTGCCGAAGGGCAGGACATCAAAGAACACATCGCCGAAAAGTATGGCTCCACGCCGGAACAGATCGAAGGTATTCACCAGACCATTCGTGAACGCGGTGCTGAACTCGGCTTCACCTTTGCCAGCGGCGAGCGGCGTATCTACAACACGTTCGATGCCCATCGCCTGCTGCACTGGGCCGAGCAGCAAGGCAAGCAGCATGCGTTGAAGCAGGCGCTGTTCGAGGCGTATTTCAGCGACCTGAAAGACCCGTCCAGTCACCAGACTCTGGCAGATGTGGCGCAGAAGGTCGGCCTGGATCGTCTGCGTGCTCAGGCGATTCTGGATGGCGACGAGTACACCACTGAGGTTCGCGAGGCAGAGCAGCTCTGGACGTCTCGCGGTATCACCTCCGTGCCGACCATGGTCTTCAACGACCAGTACGCCGTCTCGGGCGGTCAGCCGGTCGAGGTATTCGTCAGCGCAATCCGCCAGATTGTCGGTGAATCGAAGTAACGTACTGTCTGTGCGGGATAGCACGCGGAGCATTCGCACGATAGGTCTTGCGGACGCCTATCGTTCCTCGCGCTCCAGCGTTGTCTGCGTCACAGATCAGCGCTACACCGCACCCTCAAGATCGGGCGCAGTGCTCAAAGCCCGTATTTCTTGACCTTGTCAAACAGCGTGGTCTTGGCCATGCCCAGTTCCTGGCTGGCCTGGCTGAGGTTGCCGCCGCTGCGTTGCAAGGCGTCGCCGAGCAATGAGCGCTCGAAGGCTTCGACTGCTTCCGCAAACCCAAGACTCTGGTTTTCACTGACCGTGCCTGACTGCTTGAATGCTGGCAGGCCCAAGGCAAAGCGTTCGGCCACGTTGCGCAGTTCGCGTACATTGCCCGGCCAGTCGTGGCTCATCAGGTTCGAGCTGGTTTGCCGATCCAGCACGGGCGGTTCGCGGTCGAAGCGTAACGACGACAACTGCAGGAAGTGTTCAAACAACTGCAGAATGTCTTCGCGGCGCTCACGCAAGGGTGGCAGTTCGAGCGTGACGACGTTCAGGCGGTAATACAGGTCGCTGCGGAACTGATTGGTCTTGCCCAAGGCATTCAAGTCGGACTTGGTCGCCGCAATGACCCGGCAATCCACGGCGACGCTCTGGTTGGAACCCAGCCGTTCGAGGGTTCGCTCCTGCAGGACGCGCAACAGCTTGATCTGCAGATTGACCGGCATGCTTTCCACTTCATCGAGAAACAGCGTGCCGTTGTGCGCGTGTTCGATCTTGCCGATGCGCCGCTTGCCCGCGCCGGTAAAAGCGTTGGCTTCGTGGCCGAAGATTTCCGACTCGAAAAGGCTTTCCGCCAGCCCGCCACAGTTGAGCGCAACGAACTGGCTGTCCTTGCGCCGACTGAAATCGTGCAGGCAGCGCGCGACCAGCTCCTTGCCCGTGCCGGTTTCGCCTTCTATCAATACGTTGGCCGAGGTGTCGGCGACGTTGGCAATCAACGCACGCAGGTTTTGCATGGCCGGGGAGCGGCCGATGATCCGGCCTTCCAGCGAATCGCGCTCGGCCAGCTGCTTGCGCAACGCCCACACTTCACGGGCCAGCCCGCGTTGTTCCAGTGCGCGCCGGGTGACGTCTACCAAGCGCTCGGGAGAAAAGGGTTTCTCCATGAAGTCGTAGGCGCCATCGCGCATTGCGTTGACGGCCATGGTGATGTCGCCATGGCCAGTGATCAGCACCACCGGCAGGCTGCTGTCACGTGCTTTGAGACGGCTCAGCAACTCCAGCCCGTCGATGCCCGGCAAGCGAATGTCACTGATGACGATACCGGCGAAGTTGTCACCGATGCGCTTCAAGGCCTCTTCAGCATTGGAAACGCCCTCGCTGGCGATGTCTTCCAGCGCGAGGGCCTGCTGGCAGCCGAGCAATACATGCGGATCGTCTTCGACGATCAGGACGGTCAGGTCGCTGTTTATGCTCATGGATGTCGTCTCATGTCGGGCTGTCCGGGTGGCGGGCATCGGGGATGAACGGCAGGCTCAGGACAAACGTCGTACCGCCGTCCTGCGGATGCTCTGCGCTCAGGCTGCCCCCGGCTGCGGCGGCAAGGCTCGCCGACAGCGTCAGGCCCAGCCCCAGGCCTTGTTCGCCCGGTTTGGTGGTGAAGAAAGGTTCAAACAGATGCTTGCGCGCCTCGGCGTCGACGCCGTGCCCGTTATCACGTACCCGCAGACGGTATCGGCCGTCGACAACCGATCCGGTGAGCCATAATTCCGGTTGCGGCAGGTCGAACATAGCGTCCAGTGCGTTGCCGATCAGGTTGACCAGAATCTGTTCCAGGCGGGTCTGGTCGATGGTCAGTGTGGCGTCGACGAAGTCGCGATGCACTATCAGGCCGGACTGCTCCAGACGCACGCCCAGCAACTGCGCCGCAGCATCGACAGCCTTGCTCAGTTGCGCCTGGCCCTGATCGTCGCCGCGTCTGGCGAATGCGCGCAGGCTGGCGGTGATGCGGCCCATGCGGTCGACCAGATCATTGATGGTACGCAGGTTGGTACTCGCGGTGTCCAGCGCACCTCGTTCCAGAAAGCGCACGGTGTTGCCGGACAAGGTGCGCAGTGCGGCCAGGGGCTGGTTCAGCTCATGCGCGATGCTGGTCGACATCTGGCCGATGGCTGCCAGCTTTCCGGCCTGTACCAGCTCGTCCTGGGCTCTGCGCAAAGTGTCTTCAGCCTGCCTTCGCTCACGAATCTGCGCCTTGAGGCGTTCGTTGCTGGCCCGCAGGTGTTCGGTGCGTTCGGCGATCTTGCGTTCCAGCTCGTTGTTGGCAGCCTGCAGCGCTTCCCTGGCAGCAAGCCGGGTCGAGATCACCTTGCGCCGCTCGTTCCAGGCGATCAGCAGAAAGGTCACCAGCGCGCAAGCCACGGCCACCAGCATGCCCTGATTGGCTGCTTCACGGCGCAGATCTTCCAGCGGGGTAAGCAGTGTCAGGTGCCAGGCGGTGTCACTCAGCGGGCGGCTCTGGGCCAGATAACTGACCTTTTTGTGTTCGCGGTCGACACTGATGTTGGCGGGAAAAACCAGTGTTTCGACGCCCTCAGACAAGGTTTCCCGTTCCAGTGGCACCAGTTCGTTGAGCGGCCACCAGTAATATTGCAGGCTGCGAGCCAGACGCTCCTTGACCTCAGCCGTGAGCGGACGCACTGATTTCAGACGCCGGGCCGGATCGCTGGAGAGGATGATGATGCCATTCTCGTCGCTGACAAACGCCTCCAGCCGTGCTCGCTGCCAGCGTTCTTCAAGTGCTTCGAGGCGTACCTTGATCACCGCAACGCCGATGATGCGGCCTTTGTCTTCCAGCCCATGGGCCAGGTAATAGCCCGACTCACCTGTGGTGGTGCCGATGCCGTAAAAGCGCCCGGGCAGGCCGCGCACGGCGTCCTGAAAGTAGGCACGGAAAGACAGGTCTTCACCCTGATAACTGTCGGGATCACGCCAGTTGCTGGTGGCCAGCACGCGTCCGGTGGTGTCCATCACGTAAATGGCACGGCTGCGGCTGCGTCGATTCAGCCCTTCGAGGTAGCGGTTGACCTGCTGCTGAAGCTCGGGTCCCGGTTCGTTCAGCAACTGCGACACGCTGGATTCCAGCTCCAGCACGCTGGGCAGGTAGGTGTATTTGCTGATTTCGCTCTCCACCGTGCGTGCGTGCAGCTCGAGCTGGCGCTCGCCGGTTTCGCGCAGGCTCTTGATGCCGCTATGTTCACTGACCAGATAGGCGATATAGCCCAGCCCGATCATCAGCATGAGGATCAGCGGTGGCAGAAACAGTTGACGGATCAGGCGGGGTTTCACGGCGAGTGATGGCGGCGCGGCGCGATAAAGAGTGGGGTCGCATTTCATCACAGTCGTCCTGGACCGAACAGCTGCCCGCTGATAGGCGGACAGCCGTCAAGCTATTGCCTAGTGCTGAAGGATCTTGGCGAGGAATTGCTGGGCGCGTTCCGAGCGTGCGCTGACGTCACCGAAAAACTCTTCCTTGGCGCAGTCTTCGACGATCTGTCCCTTGTCCATGAAAATCACCCGGTTGGCGACTTTGCGGGCGAAACCCATCTCGTGGGTCACGCACATCATGGTCATGCCTTCCTGGGCCAGTTGCACCATCACATCGAGCACTTCATTGACCATTTCCGGGTCGAGTGCGGAAGTGGGCTCGTCGAACAGCATGACCACCGGGTCCATCGCCAGCGCGCGCGCGATGGCGACACGCTGTTGCTGCCCACCGGAAAGCTGCCCGGGATGCTTGTGCGCATGCTCGGAAAGACCGACGCGCTCAAGCAGCTTCAGACCCTTCTCGGTGGCTTCGGCCTTGCTGCGGCCCAGCACCTTGATCTGCGCGATGGTCAGGTTTTCGACAATGCTCAGGTGCGGGAACAGTTCGAAGTGCTGAAACACCATGCCGACCCGCGAGCGCAGCTTGGGCAGGTTGGTCTTCGAATCGGAGATTGATGTGCCGTCGACAACGATATCGCCTTTCTGAAACGGTTCCAGTGCGTTCACGCATTTGATCAGGGTCGATTTGCCGGAGCCGGACGGGCCGCACACCACAACTACTTCGCCCTTGCTGACCTCGGTGCTGCAATCGGTCAGTACCTGGAAGTCCCCATACCACTTGTTGACGTTTTTGATGGAAATCATACGGCAAACCTTTTTTGCAGACGCTTCACCAGCAGCGAGGCGGCAAAGCTGATCGTGAAATACACCAGACCGGCAATGATCAGGAACTCGTTGGCGCGCCCGATGATGTCGCCACTGGAGCGCGATGCGTTAAGAAAATCGACGAGGCCGACGGTGTACACCAGAGAGGTGTCCTGAAACAGAATGATGCTCTGTTGCAGCAGCAACGGGGTCATCTTGCGAAACGCCTGGGGCAGGATGATCAGTCGCATCATCTGCGAGTAGTTCATGCCCAGCGCCTGAGCAGCGCCCATTTGCCCCTTGGAGATCGACTGCACACCAGCACGGACGATTTCGCAGAAGTACGCGGCTTCGAACATCATGAAGGCCACGACGCAGGAGGCGAACGCGCCGATGGGAGTGTCTTCACCGGTAATCCAGCGCAGCACGAACGGCACGGCCAGATAGAACCAGGTGATCACCAGTAGCAGCGGGATCGAACGAAAGTAGTTCACGTAGGCACCGGCCACATTGGCCAGCAGCTTGTTCGATGACAGGCGCATCAGCGCCAGCAGCGTGCCAAGCACCAGGCCGCCGACGACACCCATCGCCATCAGCTTGAGGGTCATGACCATGCCGTTCCACAGGCCGGGAATGGCCGGAACGATTCCTGTGAAGTCCATTTATTTGCCCCCCAGTGAGATGAGTCCCGGTACGGCGACTTTCTTCTCGATCGCACGCATCAGCAGCATCAGGCTCATGTTCAGCGTGAAGTAGATGAGCGTCGCGAGGGTGAAGGCCTCGAACAGGTTGGCGGAGAACTCGGCGGTTTGTTTGGTCTGTGCGAGCAACTCCATCAGGCCGATCAGTGACGCTACCGATGAGTTCTTGAACACGTTCAGGAATTCGGAGGTGAGCGGCGGAATAATGATCCGGTAAGCCTGCGGCAACAGCACGTTCCAGTAGATCTGTGGCAGCTTGAATCCCATGGCGCGGGCGGCCGATTCCTGGCCCTTCGGCAGTGCTTCAATGCCGGTACGCACCTGTTCGCAGACCCGTGCAGCGGTGAACAGGCCAAGGCAGACCACGACGCTGAGGAACGCGGAGGTGGTCGGGTTCAGGTCTTGCTTGTACCACTCCTGCAGGTTTTCCGGCAGCAGGTCGGGCACCAGGAAGTACCAGATGAACAGCTGCACCAGCAGTGGCACGTTACGGAAGATTTCCACGTATACCGTGGCGATGCCCGACACCAGACGGTTTGGCACGGTGCGCATGACGCCCAGCACCGAACCCAGTATCAGGGCAATGATCCAGGCAATGACAGCAATGGCGATGGTCCAGCCCAGACCGGAGATGAACCAGTCCAGATAGGTCTCGCTGCCGACGCCGGTGGACTTGAAGAATACGCCCCAGTCCCAGTTGTAATTCATCAGGGTCTCCCCCTCTTTTTATTGCTATCGAAATGCACGCACTGTCGTCAGTCAGGAGTGACGAGGCGATCCCGGGCAGGCAGTGCCCGCCCGGGATACCGTCAGTTCGGACTGGCTGAACCGGTATCTCAGGCTTTCTTGTCGTCAGCCGCTTTGTCGGTCGGGTTCTGAATCAGCTCCTTGAGCTTGTCGCTCATCGGGAAATTCAGATTCAGACCTTTCGGAGGAACAGGGGACATGAACCACTTGCTGTAGATAGCGTTGATGTCGCCCGACTTGTAGGTAGCGACAATGGCGTCATCGACAGCCTTCTTGAACGGGGCATCGCCCTTGCGAACCATGCAGCCGTAGATCTCGTAGGATTGTGCAGTGCCGGTCACTGCCCAGTCGTCCGGCTTCTTGGCCTTGGCCATTTCGCCTGCCAGCAGCGCGTCGTCCATCATGAAGGCGACTGCACGGCCGGACTCGAGCATCTGGAAGGATTCACCGTGGTCTTTGGCGGAGATCACGTTCATGCCCATCTGCTTGTCAGCGTTCATCGCCTTGAGGATGCGCTCGGAAGTGGTGCCAGCCGTGGTCACGACGTTTTTGCCTTTCAGGTCGTCGAAATCCTTGTAGCTGGAATCCTTTTTCGACAGCAGGCGCGTGCCGACTTCAAAGATGCCGATGGAGAAATCGACCTGCTGCTGGCGCTCGGCGTTGTTGGTGGTCGAGCCACATTCCACATCGACGGTGCCGTTCTGAACCAGCGGGATACGGGTCTGCGAAGTCACCAGGTTGTACTTGACCTTGAGGTCAGGCATGTCCAGGTCTTTCTTGATGGCTTCGACAATTTTCAGCTGGATATCGTGGGAGTAACCCATCGGCACACCAGAGGCATCAGCGATGTAGGAAAACGGGATAGAGGCGTCACGATGGCCCAGCGTGATGGTGCCGGATTCCTTGATCTTCTTCAGCGTGCCAGTGAGTTCGGCGGCGAAAACCGGCGTGCTGATCAGAGCGGCAGCGATGGCTGCGCCCAACAGGTGGGGAACGATGCGCATGGTTGAGTCCTTGATTTCATTTTTTATTGATGGGGCCGTAATCAGAGTCGGCCCGCTTCTTGGCGAATGCTTCAACGGCGTCCACATCCAGACACACGCCCTCGTCGAAACGCTCGGTTCAAAATGTAGAGCATGAGTCGTGCCAAGCAGTTTTAGTAATTCAAGCAACTGAATTTAAAAGGTTTTTTAAAGTTGGCTGTGGTGCCGCGGACCGAGGCGTCCGGGAAACCGAATAAGGCGGGGTAGACTGTTCGGGAAACCGAATGGAATGGGGTACGCGGGAGGAGGGGAGCAAGGAGAGAAGCCTGTTCACCGCGCAATGGGTGAACAGGTTGCGGGCGGATTATCAGGCCGCTTCGAAAGAGGCTTTGTTGCGCACCACTGTTTCCAGGTAGCTGCTCACGGCGGTCTGCTCCTCAGGCGTCGTGAACAAGCCGAGCTTGGTGCGGCGCCACAGGATATCTTCGATGCTGGTGGCCCATTCCTGGTCGCACAGGTAATCGACCTCGCGGGTATACAGGCCTGCACCCAAATGCTGACCAAGATCTTCCAGGCTTTGCGCGCCCTCCAGCAAGCGCCAGCTGCGGCTGCCGTAGGTAATCGACCAGCGCTTGGCAATAGGGTCTGGCAGCCAGCTGCAGCGACGAGTCATTTCTGTTGCCAGCGCTTCGGCGGTGGTCATGTCCTCGCCACCCGGCAGGGCAGCCTTGGCCGTCCAGCTCGGTTTCATCTGTTTGAAGAACGGTGCCAACTGCGCCATCGCCGACTCGGCCAGTTTGCGGTAGGTGGTCAGCTTGCCGCCAAACACCGACAGAATGGGCGCTTCGTCAGCGCCGCCTGACAAGGAAAGTGTGTAATCACGGGTAATGGCGGACGGATTATCGGACTCGTCGTTGCACAGCGGGCGTACGCCAGAAAACGTGTGGAGCACGTCTGCGCGACTCAACTGTTTCTTGAAGTGGTCATTGGCCACTTTCAGCACGTAATCCATCTCGCCTTCAGTGATATCCACCTTGTTCGGATCGCCCTGATACTCACGGTCGGTGGTGCCGACGATGGTGAAGTGCTCCAGGTACGGAATCGTGAACACGATGCGCTTGTCTTCGTTCTGCAGAATGAACGCGTGCTCACCTTCGTACAGTTTCGGCACGATCAGGTGGCTGCCTTGAATCAGGCGGATGCCGTAAGCCGAGTCGAGTTTCAGGTCTTCACGTATGAACTTGGCCACCCATGGGCCTGCCGCATTGACCAATGCCTTGGCATGGATCGAAAACAGGCTGCCGTCGCTGCGCTCCAGATGCAGATGCCACAGGCCCTTGATACGACGGGCGCTGACACAACGGGTCTGAGTATGAATGTGCGCACCGTTTTCACGAGCGGACATGGCGTTGAGCACGACCAGGCGCGCGTCGTCGACCCAGCAGTCGGAATATTCGAAACCGCGGGTGATGCTCGAGTTGAGCGGGCTGTCCGCACCGAAATGAATGGTTCGCGATGCTGGCAGCTTTTCGCGCTTGCCGAGGTTGTCATAAAGGAACATCCCGGCACGAATCATCCAGGCCGGACGCAGGTGCGGGCGATGAGGCAGCACAAAGCGCATTGGCTTGACGATGTGCGGTGCTTTGGCAAGCAGCACTTCACGTTCTGCCAAGGCTTCACGCACCAGGCGGAACTCGTAGTGCTCCAGATAGCGCAGGCCGCCATGAATCAGCTTGCTGCTGGCCGAGGACGTGTGGCTGGCCAGGTCGTCCTTTTCGCACAGAAAAACCGAAAGGCCGCGACCGGAGGCATCCGCTGCGATACCGACACCGTTAATGCCACCGCCAATAACGGCAATGTCGTAGACCTCTGAGAGGGGCGGGGTTGGCACATTGGTGTGGGGCATTGGTGGCCTCCTGGACAATTCGTGAGCAGTGCTCGAAAGGCGAATCTGAACATTAATGTTCATTTTCGAAAATCATAGCTCAATAAAATGACCCTTGCTAGCACGTATCGATTGAAAATACTGATGATGGAGTCAGTAAAAGAACAAATATGAACATTGTAGGGCGGGATTTTTTGCCGGGAGGATGGATGCACAGCCTGCACTGAATTGCTCTGACGCACAGATTTGCGCCACATCGCTGAAGCAGGAGAGGACGCGAAGCGTCCAGAACGGCATACCCACGCGGAGCATGGGCACGATAGTGTTCTTCAGGACATCTATCGTTCCTCACGCTCCAGCGTGGAAATGCCTTGGGTGCCGCTCCGCGTCACAGATGCGTGCTGCGCCATACATACACAAGTCTTGTGGGAGCGAGCTTGCTCGCGAAGAGGCCGGTACAGACTCCAGAAAATAGGGCGCTCGATGCACCGTCTTCATGAGCACTGCGGACCGCCGCGCGAACACCGCTCGCGCCTGACAATCACACCACTTCCAGACGAATCTTGTGCTGATTCAGCAACTGCTGCAGCGCGGGTACCGGTGGCTGATCGGTGACCAGGCAATCGATGAGGGTGATCGGCCCCAGGCGGACCATGGCGTTGCGTCCGAACTTGCTGGAATCAGCCGCCAGCAGCACTTTGCGAGCGTTGGCGATGATTGCCTGGGACACCCTCACTTCCTGGTAATCGAAATCCAGCAGGCTGCCGTCTTCGTCGATACCACTGATGCCCACCAAGGCAAAGTCCACTTTGAACTGGGTGATGAAGTCGATGCTGCCCTGGCCCACAACGCCGCCGTCACGCCGCACATTTCCGCCAGCTATCAGCACCTCAAAATCATCCTTGGTGCTGAGGATCGACGCCACATGCAGGTTATTGGTGATGATCTTCAGGTTGTTGTGGTTGAGCAAAGCACGTGCGATGGATTCGGTGGTGGTACCGATATTGATGAACAACGAGGCGTTGTCCGGGATCTGCGCGGCGATGGCCTCGGCGATCCGTTGTTTTTCGTCGCGCATCTGGTCCGCACGCATGGCGTAGGCGGTATTTTCGATGCTGGAGTCATAGGCTGCGCCGCCGTGGTAGCGGCGCAACAGGTTCATTTCCGCCAATTGATTGATATCACGGCGAATGGTTTGTGGGGTCACGACGAACAGCGTCGCCATCTCCTCGATGCTGACATAACCACGGTCACGGACCAGTTCGAGGATCTGTTGTTGGCGGGGAGGCAGGTTCATTGTTTTTCCTTGGGCGCCCTCTACAAATGGCGCCCATCATGCCGCAGGAAAGTGCAACCTGTCAGCCGGAATCCTGCTCCCCTCCTTACAACAGCACTGTCACTCTTCGTTTTCGTGCGGTTCCCAGTCACGAGTACGCGCGACTGCTTTCTGCCAGCCTGCGTAAAGTTTTTCGCGATGCGCTTCTTCACACGATGGCTCGAACACACGCTCGATCACGGCCTTGTTACGCAACTCGTCCAGGCTGCTCCAGAAACCAATCGCCAGACCGGCCAGGAAGGCTGCACCCAGTGCCGTGGTTTCACGCATCTGCGGACGCTCGACGTGGGTGCCGAGGATGTCTGCCTGGAACTGCATCAGGAAGTTGTTGGCCACTGCACCACCGTCCACACGCAGCGACTTGAGGCGTTCGCCGGAGTCCTGCTGCATGGCATCGAGCACGTCGCGGGTTTGATAGGCGATGGATTCCAGCGCTGCACGAATGATGTGATCGACTTTCACGCCACGGGTCAGACCGAACAATGCGCCTCGTGCGTAGGGGTCCCAATAAGGTGCGCCCAGACCCGTGAACGCCGGCACGAGGTATACACCGTTGCTGTCCTTGACCTTGCCGGCGAAGTATTCGGTGTCCAGCGCGTCGTTGATGAGCTTGAGTTCGTCGCGCAGCCATTGCACGGTCGAACCACCGTTGAAGACCGCACCTTCCAGCGCATAGGCCACTTCACCACGCGGGCCACAGCCGATAGTGGTGAGCATGCCGTGCGCCGATTTCACGGCTTTCTTGCCGGTGTTCATCAGCAGGAAGCAGCCAGTGCCATAGGTGTTCTTGGCCTGGCCGGGTTCGACGCACATCTGGCCGAACAACGCTGCCTGCTGGTCGCCTGCGATACCGGCGATCGGGATGCCGCTCTTGCTGTGGCCGTAAACTTCGGAGGAAGCTTTGACCTCAGGGAGCATCTCGCGCGGGATGTCCAGCACGTCGAGCATGCGCTGATCCCATTCCAGCGTATGGATGTTGAACAGCATGGTCCGCGAGGCGTTGGTGTAGTCGGTGACGTGAACCTTGCCGCCGGTGAATTTCCAGATCAGCCAGGTATCGATGGTGCCGAACATCAGCTCGCCTTTACGGGCGCGCTCGCGGCTGCCTTCGACGTTGTCCAGGATCCACTTGACCTTGGAGCCGGAGAAGTACGGGTCAATCACCAGACCCGTGGTGTCCTTGATGTACTCCTCAAGGCCGTCACGCTTGAGCTGCTGGCAGATCTCGGTGCTGCGGCGGCACTGCCAGACGATTGCGTTGTAGATAGGGCGGCCGGTGTCGCGCTCCCAGATGACCGTGGTTTCACGCTGGTTGGTGATACCGATGGCGGCAATCTGGTTGTGGTGCAGATCGGCCTGCGCCAGTGCCTTGGTCATGCAGGCAGTCTGGGTGGCGAAGATTTCCATAGGGTCGTGTTCGACCCAGCCTGCCTGCGGGTAATGCTGGACGAATTCGCTTTGGGCAGTGCTCACCACGTTGGCGTCGCGATCGAAGATGATGGCGCGCGAGCTGGTGGTGCCCTGGTCAAGAGCAATGATGTAGTTCTTGTTCTGTGTGTCAGTCATTTCGATTGCCTTGCATTATTGGGTGGGATTCAGTTGTGTGAGATTCAAATTGAGTGACATTCAAGATGAAACCTGAACTTTGCCGCGAACCACAGGAGCCTCTTTTTCATGTTCAACAGGAGCGGCACTTGGCAGATGACGCGCGATCAGCGCGCGGTAGCCAGCAGCACCAAGGCAGGCACCCAGAATGGGCGCAAAAATCGGAACCAGGAAATAAGGAATGTCGCGACCGCCGGTGAAGGCCATTTCACCCCAGCCAGCGAAGAACGTCATCAGCTTCGGACCGAAGTCGCGCGCCGGGTTCATGGCGAAACCGGTCAGAGGCCCCATCGAACTACCGATCACGGCTACCAGCAGGCCGATCAGCAAGGGTGCCAGCGGGCCGCGCGGCAAACCATTGCTGTCATCGCCCAAGGCCATGATCACACCCATCAGAATGGTAGTGATGACCACTTCGACCAGAAAGGCCTGACCGACTGAAATGGCCGGGTTCGGGTACGTCGAGAACACCGATGCCAGTTCAAGACTCTGCTCGCTGCCGCGAATGATGTGGTGAGCATGTTCGAAGTCGAAAAAAAGGCTGATGTACAGCAGGTACACCAAACCCGCTCCGCAGAACGCGCCTGCGATTTGCGCGGAGATATAAAAGGGCAATTTACGTTTTTCAAAACCGGCGAACAGACTCAGCGCGATGCTGACGGCCGGGTTCAGATGGGCACCCGAAATGCCGGCGCTGAGGTAGATCCCCATGCTGACGGCAATGCCCCAGATGATGCTGATTTCCCAAAGGCCGAAAGTGGCGCCCGCGACCTTGAGCGCTGCAACGCATCCTGTGCCGAAAAAAATCATCAGGGCGGTGCCAAGAAATTCAGCCACACATTGCCCGGTGAGCGTCGGTTGTTTTAGTGCGATGGACATGGATACCTCATTTTTTGTTTTTGTCTCGGCACCCTGAGACAGGCGTGGGTGCTCGTTATTCGTGCGTCTCAGAAAAAACCCCATTTCTGATCGCCGTTGCGAGTTATACCGAAAAATCGCTTTCGATAATATTCGTAAACGAAAAAATATAGGCAAGAAACACCGCTGTCAAAGGTCGGAACCGAACGGTCAGTAAATCGCCAGCACCCTGCAAGGACCCCGCAAGACCGCTTTATACCGGGGAATTCAGGCTGTTGCCAAAAGGCCATCAGTGTCGCAGGTGGCGTGAATCAAGGCATGTTCACTTTACTTCGCTTAAAGTGACGGGCATTCGGAACCTTTTGGAGCGTTGCATGACACCCGCATTGGATTTGCTGAAAAAAAACCGCGCCGAACATCGCATTCACAGTTATGAACATGATCCGAAAGCGCCGTCATATGGGCTGGAGGCAGCGGAAAAGCTGGGTCTGGAGCCTGCACAGGTTTTCAAGACGCTGCTCGCCAGTACCGAAAAAGGCGAGTTACTGGTCGCCGTAGTGCCAGTCGTCGGAACACTTGATCTAAAGGCGCTGGCGCAGGCTGCCGGGGCAAAAAAAACCGAAATGGCCGACCCTGCGGCGGCGCAACGTTCGACCGGTTACCTGTTGGGGGGCATCAGTCCGCTGGGCCAGAAGAAGCGCCTGCGCACCTTTATCGACGAAACTGCGCAGCGCTTTGACAGCATTTACGTCAGTGCCGGGAGGAGGGGGCTTGAGGTCGAGCTTTCGCCAGCGGTGCTGGCTGAACATACCCAGGCCAGGTTTGCCCAGATCGGCAGGGAATGATTCGCGCCTCAGCTATTGAGCGTATGCACGGCCACGCTACCGGGCGCCGGGAACAGCACCAGATGCTCTGCTGCCACACGAATACCGACTTCCTCACCCTGGCCGTGGTCGGCATGGCTGGGGAAAATGGCTTCCAGTTGACTGCCGGTCGACAGTTGCAGGCGGTACAGCGTCGAGGCGCCCTGAAAGGTTCGGCCGATGACCCGTGCTTTCAGGTCGCTGTGCGGCGCGTAGACGATGTCGTCAGGGCGTAACAAGACATCCACGGCGGCGCCACTGACGCCCGGGTATGCCCGGTTGCCGCGCAATACGCCGAGTTCGGTATGCACCGATTGCGGGTCCATCATCTGCCCGCGAATGAAATAGCCTTGACCGATGAAGCTGGCAACGAATGGCGTGCGCGGCTCGTGATAGAGATTGTAAGGCGTGTCCCACTGTTCCAGGCGTCCCTCCTTGAATACGCCTACGTGATCGCTGACGGCAAAAGCCTCTTCCTGATCATGAGTCACCAGAATCGCGCTGGTGCCACGCGCCTTGAGAATATCGCGCACCTCATGGCTCAGGCGCCGACGCAGCTCGCCGTCCAGGTTGGAGAAGGGCTCGTCGAGCAGCAGCAGTTGCGGCTCGGGCGCCAGTGCTCTGGCCAGCGCCACTCGCTGTTGCTGCCCACCGGACAGCTCGTGAGGATAGCGCTTGCCCAGCGCGCCGAGGTTGACCAGTTCAAGCAGCTCGGCGATCACCTGATCCAGGCGCGGCTGGTTGCGAATGCCGAATGCGATGTTTTCGGCGACGCTTAAGTGCGGGAACAGCGCGTAATCCTGAAACACCATGCCGATGCGGCGTTTCTCCGGCGGCAGGGTCCAGCCCGGACGGGAGATCACTTCGCCCGCCAGGGTGATCTCGCCTGCATGGATCGGTTCGAAACCGGCAATGGCGCGCAGTGTGGTGGTTTTGCCGCAGCCCGACGAGCCCAGCAGGCAGCCGATATCACCCGCGTTGAGGTGCAGGTTCAAGTCCTGCACCACGCGTTGGTTCTGGTAGCCGCAAGCGAGGTTGCGCAGGTTCAGCAGCAACGGGTTCATGCGGGCTGGCAGGACGGCGCGACGAGAAACTCCAGCAGCGCTTTCTGCGCGTGCAAGCGATTTTCGGCCTGATCCCAGGCGACCGAACGTGCATCATCCAGCAGGTCGACACTGATTTCTTCGCCGCGATGAGCTGGCAGGCAGTGCATGAACAGCACGTCCTTGTCTGCCAGGTCGAGCAGGGCGCGCGTGACCTGAAACGGCGCGAACAATTTCTTGCGCCGAGCGGTTTCCTCTTCCTGACCCATGGAGGTCCACACGTCGGTGCTGACCAGATGGGCGCCCTCAACTGCGGCTTTCGGATCGCGGACCACGGTGACACGCTCGCCAGCCAATGCCAGGAACTCGGCGTTTGGCTCGTAGCCGGCAGGGCAGGCCACACGCAACTGGAAGTCGAATTGAATCGCCGCTTCTATATAGCTGTTGCACATGTTGTTGCCATCGCCTATCCAGGCAACGGTCTTGCCCTGGATCGAGCCGCGATGCTCCAGGAAAGTCTGCATGTCGGCGAGCAACTGGCACGGGTGCAGATCATCGGACAGACCGTTGATGACCGGCACGCGTGAATTGGCCGCGAATTCGGTCAGATTGCTGTGCGCATAAGTACGGATCATGACTGCATCCAGCATGCGCGACATCACTTTCGCGCTGTCGGCAATCGGCTCGCCGCGGCCCAACTGGGTGTCTCGATGCGACAAAAAGATGGCCTGGCCACCGAGCTGAATCATCCCTGCTTCAAAAGAAAGACGGGTACGTGTCGAGGATTTCTCGAAAATCATCCCCAATACCCGGTTCTTCAGCGGTTCAAAAAGTACACCGCGATTTCGCAGGTCTTTAAGCTCTACGCCACGACGGATCAAGCCCAAGAGTTCATCCGGGGTGTAATCCATCATCGAGAGAAAGTGCCTGGCGTTCATGATTAACTACCTTTTCTGCAACAGACCGCAGGTTATCAAAGCCGGTTTTTATCGATAAAACGGGCGAGACCTGCGGCGGAAGCCGCACGGGGCGACGAATAAGAAAGGCGCGATAGTATAAAAAAATGTCGCGTCTTACCAATAGCATGCGTTTTTCTGAAACATGGTTACTACTGGCGTCCCGTATAGAAGGGGCGCCGTTATTCTGTGTTGACGGGGCAAAAACTGGCTACGCTGTGAAGGTTGACAGCCATCTGCACGTTTTCCGAAGGCAGCATTTGTACACTGCCCAAATAGCGCTTGGCAATTAGTACCAATCCTGTAACAGTCCACGTTTGCGCGGCCGTCGCCTGATGGGATGCGCCTCACGGGCTTGAAACAGGGACCGTTTCTTTAATCTCGGGCGTGGGTTATAAATCGTTGCCGATACATTACTAATCAAGGGGTGGGGGAATGGACTCAAAAGAGCATCAATTAACGGAGTTGCTCGGGCTCACCGCCCGCACGCTTACCCATCTGACAGCCTCGATGACCTCGATGTCTTTCGAACTGCTGCGAAGCGAGGACGAAGTCACGCGTACCGCGGGGCGGCGCATGATTGATCGCATGGCCACCATCAGCTCAGGCCTCGACGAGCACTGGCGCTTGATCGGCGATCTGACCGGCGTCCACCTGGCGCAGGAACAGGTCGAAACCGTGGCTGAAATCCAGCAACAGCGCAAGGTCGTGACGCCTATCGGCGGTTGATTCGGCCAACTCATCCGCGCGCCTGATGCCCCTCGATTCACGGGCCGAACATCAGTGGCGCGGGGCATGGCAAGGCAGCATAGTGAGTGTTCGGCAATCAACCGGATTGCCATGACAAGATCTGAGGCTGTGATGACCCGGACTGAACACTACCGAGCCTGCCACCTGTGCGAGGCCATTTGCGGTCTTGTGATCGAGACCGTCGTGGAGGCGGATTCTGCGCCGCGTATTACCTCGATCAAGGGCGACCCGCTGGACACGTTCAGCCGCGGTCATATCTGCCCCAAGGCGGTTGCGCTGCAGGACATCCAGAACGACCCTGATCGCTTGCGACAGCCGATGCTGCGCAGCGGTGATCAATGGCAGCCGATTGCCTGGCAGCAGGCGTTCGATCTGGTGGCGGAGCGGCTTTACGCCATTCAGCAGCGCCATGGGCAAAACGCGGTGGCGGTCTATCAGGGCAACCCCAGCGTGCATAACTACGGGTTGATGACGCACAGCAATTACTTTCTCGGCCTGCTCAAGACCCGCAATCGTTTTTCGGCGACGTCGGTCGATCAGTTGCCGCATCACCTCACCAGTTTCCTGATGTATGGCCACGGCATGCTGTTGCCGATTCCGGATATTGATCACACCGACTTCATGCTGATTCTCGGCGGTAATCCGTTGGCCTCCAATGGCAGCATCATGACGGTACCGGATGTCGAAAAGCGTCTGAAAGCAATCCAGCAGCGCGGCGGCAAACTGGTGGTCATCGACCCGCGCCGCAGTGAGACGGCTGCCATCGCTGACCAGCATCTGTTCGTACGCCCGGGCGGTGATGCGGCGTTGCTGTTCGGGCTGCTCAATACGCTGTTCGAGGAGGGGCTGACCCGCGAGAGCCATTTGCCCGTCGACGGTCTGGAGCAGGTACGCCATGCCATTGCCGGCTTCACTGCAGAGGCCATGAGCCCGCGCTGCGGTATTGCTGCCGAGCAGATCCGGCAACTGGCGCGGGACTTCGCGGCCGCTGACAAGGCGGTGTGCTATGGGCGAATGGGCGTGTCGACTCAGACCTTCGGCACGCTGTGCCATTGGCTGGCACAACTGATCAATCTGGTGACTGGCAACCTGGACCGTGTAGGTGGCGCGCTGTGTACAGAGCCCGCCGTCGACCTCGTCAGCTCGACATCCGGCGGTCATTTCAATCTGTGGCAAAGCAGGGTGTCCGGCCTGCCGGAGTATGGCGGCGAGTTGCCGGTTTCGGCGCTCGCCGAGGAAATGCTTGTGGACGGGGAAGGGCAGGTTCGCGCGTTGGTGACCGTTGCCGGTAACCCGGTTCTGTCGACGCCGAACGGCCGTCAGCTGGAGCAGGCGCTCGAAGGGCTTGAGTTCATGCTCAGCATCGATCTTTACATCAACGAGACCACTCGCCACGCCGACTTGATCCTGCCGTCCACCTCGGCACTGGAAAATGATCACTACGACACCACCTTCAACACCCTGGCAGTGCGTAACGTTACGCGCTTCAATCGGGCCATTTTCGACAAGCCCGAAGGTGCGCTGCACGACTGGGAGATTTTCGTCGGGCTGGCCAGCGCCTTTGTCGCCAAGGCCGAGCGGGCGCTGAAACCCACGTTGCCGCCTGCGCAGATGATCGATCGCGGGCTGCGTGCAGGTCTCTATGGCGACGCATCACCCCATAAGCTGTCACTGGAGACACTGGACAGTCATCCGCACGGTCTTGATCTGGGGGCTTTGAAGGCTAATCTTGCACAGCGTCTGAAGACCGCCAATGGGCGCATTCAGGCCGCACCTGAGGTGATCATGGCTGACCTGGCGCGCTTTGCAGCCGAGCCTGCTCCCCAGGCCGGTGAGTTGCTGCTGATTGGCCGCAGGCATGTGCGCAGTAACAACTCATGGATGCACAACTACCATCGGCTGGTGAAGGGCAAACCCCGGCATCAACTGTTGATGCATCCTGACGATCTCGCGTGCCGTGGTCTGAGTGACGGCCAGCAGGTCCGGGTCAGCTCCCGGGTCGGGATGATCGAGGTTCAGGTGCTGGGCAGTCTGGACATGATGCCGGGGGTGGTCAGCCTGCCGCACGGTTGGGGGCATTCACGTGCAGGAGTAAAAATGGCGATCGCGCAGAGCCTGCCCGGCGTCAGTGCCAATGACCTGACCGACGAACGGCAACTCGACGCGCTGTCCGGCAACGCGGCGTTGAACGGCGTACCGGTGCAGGTCGTGGCGTGTTAAGCCTCAAGACAGAGCGTCATGCTCGGGATTTCGTTACAATGCGCCACCGTGCCGACAACTGAGTCGGATATTTCAGCCGAGGTGCTCCATGGATATCATCGAAACGATCAAAGAGCAGATTGCCAACAACACCATTCTGCTTTACATGAAAGGCGCTCCGAACGCTCCGCAATGCGGCTTTTCGGCCAAGGCTTCCCAGGCATTGATGGCGTGTGGCGAAAAGTTTGCCTACGTCGACATTCTGCAAAACCCTGAAATCCGCGCCAACCTGCCAAAGTACGCCAACTGGCCGACTTTCCCGCAACTGTGGGTTGCCGGTGAGCTGGTCGGTGGTAGCGACATCATCACCGAGATGATGGCTGACGGTTCGCTGCAGACGTTGGTCAAGGAAGCATCCGCCGCCAAGGCCGAGTAAAGCCTCGCGCAGAGCGTCGCACGATAGTCGCGATTATCGCCTCCTACGCTCCAGCAAGGTTTTACGCACAAGAAAAAGCCCGCTCTCGATTGAGGCGGGCTTTTTCATTGTGGCGCGATGGGGGAATCAGTCACCCATCTGCGACTGCAGGTAGTTCTCGATACCGACCTTGACGATCAGACCCAACTGAGTCTCCAGCCAGTCGATTTGCTCTTCCTTGGGCTCAAGGATGTCTTCCAGCAACTCACGGCTGCCGAAGTCACCGACTGTCTCAAAGTGAGCGATCGCGGCTTTCAGATCGGCCAGACCTTTTTGCTCGATCTTCAGGTCGCACTCCAGCATTTCCTTGGTGTGCTCACCGATGAGAATCTTGCCCAAGTCCTGCAGGTTGGGCAGCCCTTCCAGAAACAATGTGCGCTTGATCAGCTTGTCAGCGTACTTCATCGCATGGATGGACTCTTTATATTCGTGGCCACCCAGCTTTTTCAGACCCCAGTCTTCGTACATGCGCGCATGCAGGAAATACTGATTGATAGCGACCAGCTCGTTCCCGAGGATCTTGTTGAGATGCTGGATGACGGTAATGTCGCCTTTCATGTTCGAGGTCCTGCCGGTGGCTTGTGTATATAAGTGCCGAGTGTGAGCTGCGCTTAAACGCCTGTCAAACCTAAGTTGTTGAATAATAAGTGAAATTAAATAGGAATAAGAATGTTTGAGTTCCGCATCTTGACGCTAAGCGCTTGAATTACAGGCATAAAAAAACCGGACGTGGTGTCCGGTTCTTTAAAAGAGGGGGTTCAGGCAGCTGAAAATTTTGCCGGATAGGCCAGCAATGCATGGCTGGTTTGCAGCTCGGTCAGCGTATCACGCACCACTTCCTTTGCCAGGCAGGCGCATTTCCCACATTTACTCGCAACGCCGAGTGTTTCACGGACTTCACGATAACTGCAGCAGCCTTCCAGAATTGCATCCCGGATTTGACCGTCGGTGACACCTTGGCAGAGGCAAACATACATAAGCTATGGACCGTCGCTGGTTTATTGCTTGGTGCCGAGGAGCTTAATGTTAATGAGAATGCTTGTCAAAACTGTTTTGGGTTGTATTCAGATCGAGCGATGAGCGGTTGCTTTCGCAGGAAACGCTTCTTGGGTATGCCCTCTGAATCGTCCCGCTGCAGGCATGAAAAAACCGGCACAAGGCCGGTCCATTCACAGACGTAACGTCCTCAGTCGTCGAAATCTTCCCAACCGCCCATTTCTTTCCAGCGATTGACGATGCCGCAGAACAGCTCTGCCGTCTTCTCGGTGTCGTAACGGGCCGAGTGTGCCTCGCGCCCGTCGAAGTCGATGCCGGCAGCCTGACAGGCCTTTGCCAGCACCGTCTGACCATAAGCCAGGCCGGCGAGGGTGGCGGTGTCGAAGCTGGAGAACGGGTGAAACGGGTTGCGCTTCATGTCCATCCGCGCGACGGCGGCATTGACGAAGCCGAGGTCGAAGCTGGCGTTGTGCCCGACCAGCACCGCGCGTTTGCAGCCATTGGCCTTGAGGGCCTTGCGCACGCCGCGAAAGATGTCGTTCATCGCGGTTTCTTCGCTAACTGCCATGCGCAGCGGGTGATCGAGCTTGATGCCGGTGAACTCCAGCGCCGCCGCTTCGATGTTGGCACCTTCGAACGGTTCTACGCGGAAGAAATAGGTGTGTTCCGGGAACACGAAGCCTCTTTCATCCATGCCGATAGTCACCGCAGCGATTTCCAGCAAGGCATCGGTGGCTGAATTAAATCCGCCGGTTTCTACGTCGACGACCACTGGCAGGTAGCCGCGAAAGCGCGCCGCCATCGGGTGACGGGAACCGCCGCCACCGCCGTGGCCTTCGTGTTCGTCGTCAAAATTATCTTCACTCACGCGTGTTCCTCCAGACGCCAGCGCAGTGTTTCACCAGCGCGCAGCGGGATAACAGTCAACTCGCCGAACGGCAGGCTGGCAGGGGCGGTCCACTCGTCACGCACCAGCGTGATGGTGTCCTGATTGGCGGGCAAGCCGTAGAACGCCGGACCGTGAAGGCTGGCGAAGCCTTCCAGCTTGTCCAGAGCGTTACGCTGCTCGAAAGCTTCTGCATACAGTTCGATGGCTGCGTAGGCGGTGTAGCACCCGGCGCAACCGCACGCGTTTTCCTTGGCATGCTGGGCATGCGGCGCAGAGTCGGTGCCCAGGAAGAACTTGCCGCTGCCGCTGGTGGCCGCGTCGAGCAGGGCCGTCTGATGCGTATTGCGCTTGAGGATCGGCAGGCAATAGAAGTGCGGACGAATCCCGCCGACCAGCATGTGATTACGGTTGTAGAGCAGGTGATGCGCGGTGATGGTCGCCGCGACATTGGCTGAAGCTTCATTGACGAACTGCACCGCTTCACCGGTGGTGATGTGTTCGAACACCACTTTCAGGGTCGGGAAGCGCTCGACTACACGACGCAGGTGCTCATCGATGAAGACCTTCTCGCGATCGAATACGTCGATTTCGCCACGTGTCACTTCCCCGTGCACCAGCAGCAGCATGCCGACTTCGGCCATGGCTTCGAGGGCAGGGAAGATCTTGTCGATGCTGGTGACACCGGAATCGGAGTTGGTGGTCGCGCCGGCCGGATACAGCTTGGCCGCGTACACGAAGCCACTGGCCTTGGCGGTGCGGATGTCGTCGGGCGTGGTCTGGTCGGTGAGGTACAGCACCATCAACGGCTCGAAGCGGCTGCTGGCCGGGCGTGCAGCCAGAATGCGCTGGCGATAGGCATCGGCTTGCTGCGCGTTGCGTACCGGAGGCACGAGGTTGGGCATGATGATTGCGCGGCCAAAAGTTCGCGCTACGTCAGCAACGGTATGAGGCAAGACAGCTCCGTCACGGAGGTGAATATGCCAGTCGTCGGGACGCAGGAGGGTCAGGCGGTCAGACATTGGGGATTCCAGGCGGGTCAAACTCGCTGGGAATGCTACCGGAAAAGACTCTCTCAGGCATCCGCTATCAAGTTTTGCATGAAGTTACCGATAGCTCCCTTGTCAGTCGGTAATTTTCTGTTTCGCGTTCATTTCCAGTGGAGCCTCCCGTGCGCCAGCGATATTTAGCCCTGCTCAGCATGTTTGCCAGCCTCCCGGCGATGGCTATCAGTTTCCAGACGCGTCTGGAGAGCATTGAGTGGAAGGTCGAAGGCGATCAGTTCGAGTGCCGCCTGACTCAGCCGATCACCGACTTCGGTGCCGGTGAGTTCGTGCGCCGCGCGGGCGAGCAGGCGACGTTTCGCCTAAAGGCTTCATACAACATGCTCGGTAATGGCTCTGCGACGCTGCTGGCCGCTGCGGCGCCCTGGCAGCCGGGACGTGGCGATATCAACCTGGGATCGGTGCGCGTCAGCAATGGCGATATTCCCTTCAATACCTCTCAGGCTCAGGCCGGACGTCTGATCAGTGGTCTGATGGACGGGCGCAGTCCGCTCATTCGCCACTACACCCGCGACGGCGGCCAGATGGAAGTGCGTCTGCTGCCGGTCAAGTTCAGCAAGGCATTCAGCGATTACCAGGCATGCACTGCCAAGCTGCTGCCGATGAACTTCGATCAGATCAAACAGGCTGAAGTGGGTTTCCCTGGCGGCGGTATCGAGCTGGATGCGCGTGCCAAGGCGCGTCTGGACAATATGGTCGCCTATTTGAAGGCCGACCCGACCGTGAACCGTATCGAGCTGGACGGTCATTCGGATAACAGCGGCAATCGCCTGACCAACCGTGACCTGTCCCGCCGTCGCGCGCTGGCGGTCATGGATTATTTCAAGGCTCAAGGCATACCCGAGCAGCAAATCACCCTGCGCTTTCATGGCGAGCGCTACCCGCTGGCGCCCAACACCAATGAAGCCAACCGTGCGCGCAACCGTCGTGTGAACGTGCACCTTGAGCGTGTTGCGCCCGATGAGCGCCCGGTGCCGGTTGCGTCTGCCAGCGCAGCGCACACTTCTTAAAGCCTGTAAAAAACATCTGTCAGACGTCGCCTTGTCGTCACAAGCTGTCGCGCCCCTGTAAATTTGCCGGTTTGAACGGTAGAATCAGCGGTTTTCCGTACAACCCGGTGGAGTGATGGCATGGCGGACGTAAACAAGGTAGTTCTCGCGTATTCCGGTGGTCTGGATACTTCGGTAATCCTCAAGTGGCTGCAAGATACGTACAACTGCGAAGTGGTGACCTTTACCGCTGACCTGGGTCAGGGTGAAGAAGTCGAGCCGGCACGCGCCAAGGCGCAGGCCATGGGCGTGAAAGAAATCTACATCGATGACCTGCGCGAAGAGTTCGTGCGCGATTTCGTCTTCCCGATGTTCCGTGCCAACACCGTCTATGAAGGCGAGTACCTGCTGGGTACCTCCATCGCCCGTCCGTTGATCGCCAAGCGTCTGATCGAGATCGCCAACGAAACCGGCGCTGACGCCATTTCCCACGGTGCAACCGGCAAAGGTAACGACCAGGTACGTTTCGAGCTGGGTGCCTATGCGCTCAAGCCAGGCGTCAAGGTCATCGCTCCGTGGCGCGAATGGGATCTGCTGTCGCGCGAGAAGCTGATGGACTACGCCGAAAAGCACAACATTCCCATCGAGCGTCACGGCAAGAAGAAATCTCCGTACTCCATGGACGCCAACCTGCTGCACATCTCTTATGAAGGCGGCGTGCTGGAAGACACCTGGACCGAGCACGAAGAAGACATGTGGCGCTGGACCAAGTCCCCCGAGGACGCGCCAAACGTTGCGACCTACCTTGAGCTTACCTATCGCAATGGCGATATCATTGCGCTGGACGGCGTCGAAATGACTCCGGCCACTGTGCTCGCGACCCTCAACCGCATCGGTGGCGAAAACGGTATCGGCCGTCTGGATATCGTTGAAAACCGTTATGTGGGCATGAAGTCCCGTGGCTGCTACGAGACGCCGGGTGGCACCATCATGCTGCGTGCTCACCGCGCCATCGAATCGATCACTCTGGACCGCGAAGTCGCCCACCTCAAGGACGAACTCATGGCCAAATATGCCAGCCTGATTTACACAGGTTACTGGTGGAGCCCGGAGCGTCTGATGCTGCAACAGATGATCGACGCGTCCCAGGCTCACGTGAATGGCGTTGTGCGTCTGAAGTTGTACAAGGGCAATGTGATCGTCACCGGCCGCAAGTCGGATGATTCGCTGTTCGACGCCAACATTGCGACGTTCGAAGATGACGCAGGTGCCTACGATCAGGCCGATGCAGCGGGCTTCATCAAGCTCAACGCATTGCGCATGCGGATTGCAGCCAACAAGGGCCGCAAGCTGTTCTGATACAGCAAGTTGTTAGACAAGTGCAGCCCGTTCAGGGCTGCACTTCAAATACTATCGACAGGGTCATTCTTTCCAGGCGTCATGTAAAAAGACGTCGAGGCAGTGAAGTCATCGTGGTTGATAGGCAGGGTATATGTGCTATGCAAGGTAGCCGTACACCTGGAGAGCAATGCCTGTTTTACCATGCATTTCAGCGTGCAGCCTTCGCCAGAAGCATCAAGTATTTAGTCTTTGAAAATCTTCTTACAGTGATCACTGGTAAAGTGCGTATTTGTTTTGGTGTTTTCCTACAGTAGCTGTAGAAGTTCAGGGCAGGGAATAACAGCGTTTTCCATCGGCCAGCTGAAACGTATCGCACGCTGTTTGTTTTTTTGCGTAATTATTCAGGGTCAGTCGCTCTCCTGTCGTGACCGGAATTCAAACCGGTATGCCTTGCCGATGCTGAGTACCTGGCGAAGGCTAAGATCGAGTATCCGGGCAATCTCGGACGCGGTATAGCCCAATGCCGAGTAGTGCATGGCGTGACCTGCAACGACGTCATCGATGTCCGTAACGTCATCAAGGGCCTCGCTGCGTGGGACAATCAAGGGCTGGCTGAGGTTGATGGTCACGCCATGTTCTGTGGCCAGTCGGCGAACATCCCTTTTATTCATCCGCAATGAATACTGTAGCGCGGTAAAACCGGCCCCCTTGCCCGCCAGATACCTCAGTTGCTGCACTTTACCAGCGACTTCAAGCCTCTGTTCTGCCGCACGTTTTGTACGCGGTGATGACGGGGCGGCTAATTCAGCGGTCTCTCCTTCTGGAATGACTGCAATAACACCACCACGGGCAATAAAGGCTTCCACTGCGGTAGTGAGATCAGACGCGGTGGGCATTGATGACCGCGTACGAGCGTATTTAGTGTTCATGGTACATCCCTTTTGAACATGGTTATACACAGGGCCTACTCGAAAGAGTTGCCAGGAGCCCTGAGCGTTTCCAGAGAGCAGCGATGCCGGATCGGCTAGATACCCAGTGCGCTATTTCATCCGGCCGCGCACTATATGAAGCCTGCTTGAACGCACCGTTGAGGGAGTGCGCAAGTGCAGTACGCAGCAGCAGGAAGTCATATAGCTGCGCGTATTCAAAGGCAGTAATTAATAAAAGTTGCTGTTAAAAAAGTAACGACTGGTAATAAATTTTGCAAGAGGAAAATGGTGGGGTGCATGAATTGATTGAGTGAATTTTATAATGTCTTACGAGTTGTAAAGTTGCGTCTGCTAATCGTGTAGTCCATTTCCTATTCGAAAGAACGTGTCTGGCTTTGAAATAAAAAATGGTATTTGCTACTTGTCGAAAGAGCTAATTATGGTCTTGAATGATGTAGGGTTATGCTATGGTGTATGTAAGATTTTGCGACACTGAAAGGATGGGCCTTGTTAGATATAGCCATGTCAATGATAGGTTTGTAGAGGTGTGGCACTTTGAGGTTGTGTGTTTGTTTGTAGGATTTTTCTTGCCATTCTGTGAGGGTTTTCCTTAAATAAATATTTGTACGAAATTCTGTAAATAATGTGTAATTTTTAAACCTTGTTTACGTATGTAGCGTGTGGGATGTATCCAGCGGTCTTTGGACCTGTGTGTACAGGGCAGGGCATCCGCATGCAGAGACTTTCAGTCGCCCTGCTAGAGGGGCGTTATGTGCAGGTGTCGCTTTCCGGGCGGCAGACTGATAGCCATGGGCTGTGACAGCAGTCGGGCGCTACCGGGGGCGGGGATCGACCTGTTTTTTAAATGACTCAGCTAAAGGGAATTGGTTTAAGTAGCTGGCGATAAGCCATGTATCGAGTCGGTTCGTGACACTGATGCAGGAATGCTTTGGCAATACAGTTAACAGGTGCAACAGGGTCACATTTTTGAATGTAAGCGTTCGGCGGCCGCCTGTTGTACGCATTTATCTACTGATGCTGCGATGCTTGTGCTGCGGCGATCAGCAACAATATTCACCAGGTTCCGAAAAGGAAGGCTCTGTGAGAATTAATAAAAAATGTACGTTCCTGCCAAGTATTGTAGGAAGTTTCTGCTGTAATTGTAGGAATGGTCTTTGGCTGTCAGTCCACAAGGGTGAGCGCCATGCAAAGCAGTAAACGACTAAGTTATTGTGCTGGCTCTGAAAATTCGAATAGCGAAAAATGGACTGCCCATGAATAAAGTGCTGATCGTGGATGATCATCCCGTCATTCGCCTTGCTGTACGCATGCTGATGGAGCGTCATGGCTATGAGGTCATCGCGGAGACTGACAACGGTGTGGATGCGCTGCAACTGGCGCGTGAGCACCTCCCGGATATCGTCATTCTTGATATCGGTATCCCCAAGCTCGACGGGCTGGAGGTAATCGCCCGTCTGTCAGCCATGACGTTGCCATTCAAGGTTCTGATCCTCACCTCTCAGGCGCCGGGCCACTTCTCCATGCGCTGCATGCAGGCCGGGGCCGCCGGCTATGTCTGCAAGCAGCAGGATCTGACCGAGCTTCTAAGTGCCATCAAGGCGGTACTGTCAGGGTACAGCTACTTTCCCAACCAGGCGTTGCACACTGTTCGCTCCAGTATGGGCAACGCGAGTGAGTCGGACATGGTTGACCGACTTTCCGGCAGGGAGATGATGGTTTTGCAGCAGTTGGCCCGAGGCAAGACCAACAAGGAAATTGCAGACGGCATGTTTTTGAGCAACAAGACCGTCAGCACCTATAAAACGCGTTTGTTGCTCAAGCTCAACGCACATTCTCTGGTCGATCTGATCGAGCTCGCGCAGCGTAACGGGCTGGTGTGAATAAGGCACTGTTTAAAAGGGGGCGTGGCTGATACCCGGTCGTGCAGGTCGGCTATCGAACATTCATTTTCCGTATTGATCACGTATTGAAGCCTCTTCTGGAGAGGCTTCAAATGCCCTGATCGAGCAAGTCAGTGCGATTTCAGGGCTGTCTAGAAATCGAAGTCGTAATCAGCCAACTGCTTCTGCAAACGCCGCTCTTCAAGCAGGTTGTCGATGGTGCGTCGCTTGCTCAGGTTGGTCTTCGCCGGCTCGACAGTCACTGGTTCTGTGTCGTCCGTGTCGACGGAGACGAGGTCGTCGTCTACGTCCAGTTGTTCGTTGTCAGTGCTCATGAAGTCGACTCCAGGGCTTGTGCTCTCTGGCGCTTCTTATATCGACAATCCAAAGGTGGGTAAAAAAGATTTTTTCAATCGGCAAGGCAGCAATGATCTGTATGGCTCAATCGTCGGATGTTTTTGCCTTGTAATCGCACAGATCCTCTATACGGCAACTGCCGCACCGCGGTTTACGGGCCTGGCAAACGTAGCGCCCGTGCAGAATCAGCCAGTGATGAGCGTCGAGCAGGTAGTTTTTCGGCACAAATTTCATCAGTTGCCTTTCCACCTCCACTACATTTTTGCCTGGCGCGATGCCTGTGCGGTTGCTGACGCGGAAGATATGCGTGTCTACCGCCATCGCGATCTGGCGGAAAGCGGTGTTGAGCACCACGTTAGCGGTTTTGCGCCCGACGCCCGGCAGCGCCTCGAGTGCTTCCCGGGTTTGCGGTACTTCACCGTTGTGCAGCTCCATCAGCAGGCGGCAGGTTTCAATCACGTTTTTGGCTTTGCTGTTGTAGAGGCCGATTGTCTTGATGTACTCGGAAAGCCCCTCTACACCCAGTTCGTAGATGGCCTGCGGTGTATTGGCTACCGGGTAAAGCCTGGCAGTCGCCTTGTTGACGCTTACGTCGGTGGCCTGGGCGGAAAGGATGACGGCTATCAGCAGTTCAAAAGGCGTGGTGTAGGCCAATTCGGTTTTTGGGTCCGGATTGTCCTCATGCAGCCTGCGAAAGATTTCCTGGCGTTTTGCGGCATTCATGGGCGGAGCTTTTCCTCGGAATTAGCCTGTGCGGGTTGTGGCAGAAGTGCTGCAAGTGTCTGCTCGGCAGCTTCGTATTCGCGCTGCAATTCCACAAGCCTGGCGGCCTGCTCCGCAATGGGGGGGTGACCAAACGCCTTGAGCGACTTGTTGAGTTGCGCGCGGCTCATGGCCAGCGCAATTCGGGCTTTTTTCAAGGCCTCATCCGGTCCGGCAGGCTTGTCGTCCCGGGCGAGTGCCACGGCGGATCGAGGCAACACGTCCCGAGCGGATTCAACGCGCTGCGACCGCGCAAGGCGCTCTGCCAGCCGCTTTTGCTGCTCCCGGTGCAGGCGTGCATTTCGTGCCTCGAAACGCATTCGAGCATGACTACGCTTGCGCTGCCGCGCCTCCTGCAGCTCGGGTGTAGGGGCCAGACCGCCGACGATGGGCGTGACCGTTGCCAGTGGCAGCGGATGCATTTCAATACAATCCACCGGGCACGGCGCAACGCACAGATCACAGCCTGTGCATTCATCGATGATCACGGTGTGCATCAGCTTGGATGCGCCGAGAATGGCATCCACGGGGCAGGCCTGAATACATTTGGTACACCCGATGCACTCTGCTTCGCGAATGAAGGCAACCTGTGCAGGTGCAGTGCCGCGTTGCATATCCAGTGTCAGGGCCGGAACAGACAGCAGTTCGGCCAGCTGGACTATCGTTTCTTCGCCGCCCGGGGGGCACTTGTTGATGGCTTCGCCGCCAGCGATGCCTTCGGCGTAGGGCTTGCAGCCGGGATGGCCGCACTTGCCGCACTGAGTCTGCGGCAGAAGGGCGTCGATACTGCGGATGAGGTCCACGTCGGGAAGCAGGCGAGTCAATTCAGTCATGGTCTTGCCAGGTGACCAACAGGTGTTCTGTCTATCCGGAGAGCAGCATTATCGGACAGATCAGGGAGCTTGCGAATGCGTAAAGGCCCGGTATCTGCCTGATGGCAGGATACCGGGCCTTGCTTTTTTTACTTGATGCGCTGGCCTGGCTTGGCACCGCTGTCGGGGCTGAGCAGATAGATCTCCTCACCGCCGGGGCCTGCTGCCATCACCATGCCCTGCGAAATGCCGAAACGCATTTTTCGCGGCTTGAGGTTGGCGATCATCATGGTCAGACGGCCTTCGAGTTCGGACGGGTTCGGGTATGCGCTCTTGATGCCGGAAAAGACATTGCGCTGCTCGTCGCCGATGTCCAGAGTCAGGCGCAGCAGCTTGTCGGCACCCTCCACGTGTTCGGCCTTGAGAATCAGCGCGACGCGCAGGTCGATGGCGGCAAAGGCGTCAAAGTCGATTTCCGCCGACAGCGGGTCTTTGGCGAGTTCGCCATTACCGGCAGGCGCGGTGTCCGCCGACGAGTCGGTAGCGGTCAGGTCTTCCTTGGAGGCAGTGGCCATGGCCTCGACCTTGACCGGGTCGATACGGGTCATCAGCGCCGAGAAAGGGTTGAGCTGATGATTGGTCAGCAAGATCTTGTGGTCTTCCCAGGTCAGTGGTTCGACGTTGAGGAATTTTTCTGCATCGGCGGCCAGATTGGGCAGGACCGGCTTGAGGAAAATCACCAGTTGGCGGAACAGGTTGATGCCCAGCGCACAGACGGCCTGGACTTCATCCTGCCTGCCTTCCTGTTTGGCCAGCGCCCATGGCGCTTTTTCCGCGATGTAGGCATTGGCGCGGTCCGCCAGGGCCATGGTCTCGCGCATGGCGCGGGCGAAGTCGCGGGCTTCGTAGGCATCGGCAATGCTGGGTGCAGCCGCCAGAAACGCGTCGGTCAGCTCGGGCGCGGCATTGGCTTCGACCATCACACCGGCGTTGCCCTTGTGAATGAACCCGGCGCAACGGCTGGCAATGTTGACAACCTTGCCGATCAGGTCGGAGTTGACCTTTTGCACGAAGTCTTCGAGGTTCAGATCGAGGTCGTCGACGCCACGGCCCAGCTTGGATGCGTAGTAATAGCGCAGGTACTCGGGCGGCAGGTGGTCGAGGTAGGTGCGCGCCTTGATAAAGGTGCCACGCGATTTCGACATTTTCTGGCCATTGACGGTCAGGTAGCCGTGGACGTTGATGCCGGTCGGCGTGCGCAAGTCAGCGCCTTCCAGCATGGCAGGCCAGAACAGCGCGTGGAAGTTGACGATGTCCTTGCCGATGAAGTGATAGAGCTCGGTGGTCGCGCCCTTTCCCCAGTACGCATCGAAGTCCAGGTCTGGACGACGCGCACACAGGTTCTTGAAGCTGGCCATGTAGCCGATCGGCGCATCAAGCCACACGTAGAAGTATTTGCCTGGCTCGTCGGGAATTTCAAAGCCGAAATAGGGCGCATCGCGGGAGATGTCCCACTGCTGCAGGCCACTGTCCAGCCATTCGGCGATCTTGTTGGCAACGGCGTCCTGCAGGGTGCCGCTGCGCGTCCAGCTCTTGAGCATGGCGTCGAATGCGGGAAGGTCGAAGAAGAAGTGCTTCGAGTCCTTGAGCACCGGCGTGGCACCGGAAATCGCCGACTTGGGGTCTTTCAGATCCGTCGGGGCATAGGTGGCACCGCACTTTTCACAGTTGTCGCCGTACTGATCCTCGGCCGCGCATTTCGGGCAGGTGCCCTTGATGAAGCGGTCGGCCAGGAACATTTTCTTTTCCGGGTCGAAGTACTGGGTAACCGAGCGCGTCGCGATATGACCCGCATCGCGCAGACGCTTGTAGATCATGCTCGACAGTTCGCGGTTCTCGTCAGAGTGCGTCGAGTGGAAATTATCGAAGTCCACCAGGAAGTCGGCAAAGTCGGCGCTGTGTTCGGCCTTGACGTTGGCGATCAGTTGCTCTGGCGTAATGCCTTCCTTTTCGGCGCGCAGCATGATTGCCGAGCCATGGGCGTCGTCCGCGCAGACATAGATGCATTGATTGCCGCGGTGCTTCTGAAAACGCACCCACATGTCGGTCTGGATGTACTCAAGCATGTGGCCAAGGTGAATGGAACCATTGGCATAGGGCAGGGCGCTGGTAACGAGAATCTTGCGTGGCTCGGACATGGGGCTCGGCTACTTGAAGTGAAACGGAGACCGGCCACTATAAAGGTCTGAACGATTTTTTTCACCCGTGCGGTTGTGGGAATGCTCCTGAATGGTTGGGCGCGGTTTAGTGAAATCATGTGGGCTGCTGGCAGAACAGGTACGATAGTCGGCTGTTCCAGTCAGTCTTTTTACGGAGTAAGCCCATGAGCGCAGTCAATCGCGCAGCGGTGGAGACGATTCTTCGCCAGTACACCGACCCCTATCTGAATCAGGATCCGGTCACTGCCGGTTGCGTCCGGTCCATCGATATTCAGGGGGCACAGGTCAGCGTGCAACTCGAATTGGGCTATGCCGCCGACCTGTTCAAGAACGGCTGGGCGCACGTGCTGAAAACCGCCATCGAGAATCTGGACGGCGTCAGTTCGGCCACCGTTGCCATCAGCAGCGTGATCAGCGCGCACAAGGCCCAGAGCCAGATTCCGGGGCTTGCCAATGTGAAAAACATTGTCGCCGTCGCGTCCGGCAAGGGCGGTGTCGGCAAGTCCACGACCGCCGCCAACCTGGCCTTGGCACTGTCTCGCGAGGGCGCTCGCGTCGGTATTCTCGATGCCGATATCTATGGGCCGAGCCAAGGGGTGATGTTCGGTATTCCCGAAGGCACGCGGCCGAAAATCAAGGACCAGAAGTGGTTCGTGCCGGTCGAGGCGCATGGTATCGAGGTGATGTCGATGGCCTTTCTGACCGACGACAACACGCCGATGGTCTGGCGCGGACCGATGGTATCGGGGGCTTTGCTGCAATTGGTCACGCAGACTGCCTGGAATGACCTGGACTATCTGGTCATCGACATGCCGCCCGGCACCGGTGATATCCAGTTGACGCTCGCGCAGAAAGTCCCCGTGGCGGGGGCCGTGATTGTAACCACACCACAGGATCTGGCTTTGCTGGATGCGAAAAAGGGTGTCGAGATGTTCCGCAAGGTCAACATTCCGGTACTGGGCGTGGTGGAAAACATGGCGGTGCACATCTGCTCCAACTGCGGCCATGCCGAGCATCTGTTCGGTGAAGGTGGCGGCGCGAAGCTGGCGACGCAGTATGATGTCGAGCTGCTGGCGTCACTGCCGCTGTCGATGCTGATTCGCGAGCAGGCAGATGGCGGCAAGCCTACGGCGATTGCCGAGCCGGAGAGTCAGATTGCGATGGTGTATCAGGAGCTGGCACGTCACGTCGGTGCGCGGATCGTGTTGCAGGAAGCTGCAAGTCCAGCCATGCCGACGATTTCGGTAAGCGACGACTGATTGGATGGTGATGATCGGGCGGGGGAGGTGCTGTGCTTCTCTCGTTCTGGTCAGGCGTGCAGCGGGTGTTCAGCCAGCGAGAGGTCAAAAGGCGGGCAATAAAAAACCCCGCTTTTGAGGGCGGGGTTTTTAAGCGAATCAGTACAAGTTAGATAACTTGAACTTCTTCAGCTTGCATGCCTTTCTGACCGCGGGTAGCGATGAAAGAAACCTGTTGGCCTTCTTTCAGGCTTTTGAAGCCGTCGGATTGGATAGCTTTGAAGTGCACGAACAGGTCGTCACCGGATTGTGGAGTGATGAAGCCGAAGCCTTTTTCATCGTTGAACCACTTAACGGTACCAGTTTGGCGATTGGACATAGTATATCTCCTTGGACAAAGTTAACTGCGGCGTAGGAAGAGCCCTGGCCGAGACTGAGTGCAAAGAGCTGGAAAATTCATGGAGATGGTTGGATCGAAATTCAACATCGTGTAGAGATTCTCAGTGACACAAGCAACACAGTGACGCCACCTTAACCCTTTTTTCCGAACGTGCCAATGGTCTGTTGATGATTATTTCCATTCGCAGCGAAACAGCCCGGCCGGTCACGCGAACTCGCGATCTGTTGCCTTTGAACCCTCGGCCTCAGCCCGGTAAGATGCCGGATATCTTTTTCACCTCGCTATTCAGGACACCGCCATGAGCATCAAATCGGACAAGTGGATTCGCCGCATGGCGCAGGAACACGGGATGATCGAGCCCTTCGTTGAGCGCCAGGTACGTGGCGAAGGCGCTGATCGGGTGATCTCTTTCGGGGTGTCCAGTTATGGCTACGACGTGCGTTGCGCCGACGAATTCAAGGTCTTCACCAACATCAATTCGGCCACAGTCGATCCGAAAAACTTCGATGAAAAAAGCTTCGTCGATATCAAGAGCGACGTGTGCATCATCCCGCCCAACTCGTTTGCACTGGCGCGCACCGTCGAATATTTCCGCATTCCGCGTAACGTTCTGACCATCTGCCTGGGCAAGAGCACCTACGCGCGCTGCGGCATCATCGTCAATGTCACGCCGCTCGAGCCTGAGTGGGAAGGCCATGTAACGCTGGAGTTTTCCAACACCACCACACTGCCGGCCAAGATCTACGCCAACGAAGGCGTGGCGCAGATGCTGTTCCTTGAGTCCGATGAGGAGTGTGAAGTGTCCTATAAGGATCGGGGTGGCAAGTACCAGGGGCAGCGTGGCGTCACCCTGCCGCGTACCTGATTTGCGCTCCAGCTGACTAGTGGAATTGAATTAATACTCTATTACGCACTCTATCTGTTCACATGCTTTCGCATAATTCATTACGTGCGAAAGCCTTTGATCTGGAGTGCCCTATGAAGACTACTTTCAAAATCTCTGAACAGGTTCAATCTCCGCTTAACGAGATCGGGCTGCTCGCCTGGTCATTGATGGCTCATTCCGATCTCAGCCCGGAGCTGAACATGGTCGGTGGCGGGATCCCGGGTGATCCAGGCCCCGATACTCCGTTTCAGCCAACCGAGCCAGGCGGGCCTACTGTTCCTGACGAGCCGCCACCTGCACCTGTGGCCTGATTATCAGAAAACTGCCTGCTGTTCTCGTGAGCAGCGGGCAGTTTTGTATGTGGCGACCGGCGACGCTATACCACTCGCCACACGGCATCACCGCCGGTCACGTAGATCGTACTGTCCGGTGCGGGGCGAATCTGAAAACCGCCTGTGAACTCGCCGAAGGCTGGCAGCAGACTGACTTGCCGGCCCAAGTAGAAGCACGCCAGCCGCAAGCTTTGCCGGCCGCGCCCGTGTAGTCGATACACCGGGTGAACGTGCCCGGCCAGTACGTGCAGGTCAGGGTGCGGATCGGGCTCGTGCTGCAGGGCAAATGGCCCGAGTGCCAAGGGCTCAGGGACCACATCAATGCCCAGAGAGGCGGGCGGATCGCCGGCTCGTTTGTCATGGTTGCCGCGGATCAGTGTGATGCGTAGTGTCGAACGCTCTGCCCGCCATTGTTGCAGCGTCGCCAGCGTGCTGACAGCGTGAGATTCTGGCGCGTGCAGGAAATCGCCCAGAAAGATCAGATGATCGCAGGGATAGGCATCCAAAAGGCTGTCCAGGCGGCGCAGATTCGCCTGTGTAGTGCCGTGCGGCACCGGTTGGCCGAGCTTGCGATAGGCGGCCGCCTTGCCAAAGTGCGCATCGGCAATCAACAAGGATCGTTCGGCAGGGTAGTAGATGGCCTTGTCGGCCAGCAGCCACAGCTCCTCTCCTGCAAGCGTGACAGCCAGATACGGGTTCATTGTTCAGGCTCCGGGCCAGCGGCTTTCTCCAGGTCGCGGACCATGCGTGCGATGCGGTCGGCAAGTTTCTCCGAACTGAGGCTTTCGCGAAAGCGCTCGACCAGCAACGGAAAGGCCAGCGGGGTCGCGCGCTTTATTGCGTGCAGGTCCAGCGTGCGGCTGTTGATCTGGCGCAACGTCAGTTCCAGACGCTGCAGGTCCAGTTCCTGACGCAGGACTTCCTGTTCGGCCTGGGTCAGCAGCATGTTGTCAGCGTCATACTGCTTGAACACCTCGAAGAACAGCCCGCTGGATGCCTGCAGCTGACGATTGCTCTTGGCCGCGCCAGGGTAGCCGGAAAACACCAGACCAGAGATACGCGCGATTTCCCTAAAGCGCCGCAGGGCCAGTTCGCCAGCGTTCAGGCTGGCAATAATATCGGGTAAAAGATCCGTTTCGCTGAACAGGTCAGCCTGCAACGTCTGCGCCCAGTCAATCTCGCTGGCGCTGAGCAGCTCCAGCCCGTAGTCGTTGACGGCGATGGAAAAGGTCAGCGGCTGATGCCGGCTCAGGCGCCAGGCCAGCAGGCTGCCCAGCCCCAGATGCACGTGGCGGCCGGCGAACGGGTAGAGGAACAGGTGCCAGCCTTCCCGGGACTTGAGTGTTTCGGCCAGCAATGTTTCGCGTCGTGGCAGCCCTGACCACTGCTGCTGCACTTCCAGCAGGGGTTTGATGGCGCGCATTTCCGGGCTGTTGAATTCGCCCCGCGCAGCAGCATCGAACTTCTCCACCACGGCATCCGCCAGTTCGCTGGACAGGGGCATTCGACCGCCATTCCAGCGTGGCACGGCGGCTTTCTTGCCGGTCGCGCGCTTGACGTAGGCTGTCATGTTTTCCACTCGAACCAGCTCCAGCAAGCGTCCGCCGAACAGAAAGCCGTCACCGGGTTTGAGTCTGGCGATGAAGCCTTCTTCGACGCTGCCCAGCGAGCCACCACCGCCGCCTTTTTTCCAGTATTTCAGGTTGACGGTGGCCTCGCTGACGATGGTCCCCACGCTCATGCGGTGGCGTCTGGCAAGGCGCGCATCGGGGACCCTCCAGACGCCGTCCTCGTCAGGTTCGGCGCGGCGGTAATCAGGGTAGGCGGTCAGCGAGTGGCCACCGTTGCGAACAAACGCCAGCGCCCATTGCCATTGCTCGTCGCTGAGGTCGTGGTAAGCCCAGGCGCTGCGTACTTCGTCCAGCAGTTCATCGGGCAGGAAGCCACCGCCCAAGGCGATGCTGACCAAGTGCTGGACCAGCACGTCCAGCGGCTGGTGTGGGGATTCGCGAGGCTCGATCATCCGTGCTTCGACGGCGTCATGGGCAGCAGCGGCTTCGACCAGCTCCAGGCTGTGGGTCGGCACCAGTGTCACGCGCGAAGGACGACCCGGCGCGTGGCCCGAGCGCCCGGCGCGCTGCATCAGGCGCGCGACACCTTTGGGCGAGCCGATTTGTAACACGCGCTCGACCGGCAGAAAGTCCACGCCCAGGTCCAGGCTGGAGGTACACACCACGGCCTTGAGTGCGCCTTCTTTCAACGCGCGCTCGACCCAGTCGCGGACCTCTCGGGCCAGCGACCCATGGTGCAGGGCAATCAGCCCGGCCCAGTCGGGGCGGGCTTCCAGTAGCGCCTGATACCAGATTTCCGACTGCGCCCGAGTGTTGGTGAACACCAGACAGCTTGCGCTGCTTTCCACCTCGGCGACGACCTGCGGCAACATGCGCAAGCCCATGTGCCCGGCCCACGGAAAGCGTTCGATGGACGGCGGCAACAGCGTATCGACCTGCAAGTCCTTGACGATCTTGCCTTGCACGGTCACGCCGCCGTCGCCGATCAGTACCTGCTGCGCGTGTTGCTGATTGCCCAGCGTCGCGGAAATGCCCCACACGATCAGTTGCGGATTCCAGCGCCTCAGGCGGGCAAGGGCCAGTTGCAACTGCACGCCGCGCTTGTTGCCGATCAGCTCGTGCCATTCGTCCACTACCACCATCTTCAGCGTGGACAAGGCGACTTGGGCATCTGCACGGGTCAGCAGCAGCGTCAGGCTTTCAGGGGTGGTGATCAAGGCCGAGGGCAGCCGCCGACTCTGACGGGCGCGCTCGCTGCCGCTGGTATCGCCGGTGCGCAAGCCGACCGACCACGGGATGTCCAGTTCGGTCAGTGGCGCCTCAAGGGCGCGGGCGGTATCGGCGGCCAGGGCGCGCATGGGCGTGATCCACAGCACACTCAGCGGCTCGGCAGGCGGTTTGCGTTTGCGGGGTTTGTTGTCAGCGGTGAGCGTATTGGCTTTGGCGAAGCGGTTGAGCGCGGCGAACCATACGGCGTAGGTCTTGCCCGAGCCGGTGCTGGCATGCAGCAAACCGGACTCGCCATTCTTCACCGCCGCCCAGACCTCTTTCTGGAACGCAAAGGGCTTCCAGCCTCGGGCGAGAAACCATCGTCGAGCGAAATCGGTGGGTCTGCTCATCCGTTTGAGTGTGCTCTGAGTGGCGTTAAGTCAGAGACAGCAGAGAAAGGGTAATAGTTTTAAATGGTTATGTGGCTGATCGTTCCTGGATTGCCTATCGTGCCGATACCAGGGATACCACCATGACTATCGTGCCGATGCTCCGCGTCGGCATGCCGTTCTGGACGCTCTGCGTCCTCTTGATGACGTAGAGCGTCTTCCACGCTTGAGCGTGGGAACGAGATTTGAGGGGGATCGAGACGTGTGTACGCAGCAATCCGTGCTACTTCAGATTGCCGCTCAAGAACTGCTGCAAACGCTCGCTTTTCGGGTTGTTGAGGACTTCGTCCGGGTGGCCGGATTCTTCGATCTGGCCCTGGTGCAGGAACACAACCTGGCTCGCCACCTTGCGCGCGAAACCCATTTCGTGGGTGACCAGAATCATCGTCCGGCCTTCTTCAGCCAGGCCCTGAATGACCTTCAGCACTTCACCGACCAGCTCCGGGTCCAGCGCGGATGTCGGTTCGTCGAAGAGCATGATTTCCGGCTCCATCGCCAGCGCACGGGCGATGGCCACGCGCTGTTGCTGGCCACCGGAAAGAAACGCGGGGTACTGATCGGCGACACGCTCAGGCAGGCCGACCTTTTCCAGGTATTTGCGCGCGCGAGCTTCGGCTTCGGCCTTGGGCACGCCCAGGACCCGGCGCGGCGCCATGGTGATGTTTTCCAGCACGGTCATGTGCGCCCACAGGTTGAAGTGCTGAAACACCATCGCCAGCCGCGTACGGATACGCTGCAGCTCATCCGGGTCGGCAACGCGCATACCGTCCTTGTCGCTGACCATGCGTACTTGCTTGCCATCCAGGCTCATCGCCCCGTCACTGGGCTGTTCGAGAAAGTTGATGCAGCGCAAAAAGGTGCTCTTGCCGGAGCCACTTGCCCCGATCAAACAGATGACGTCACCGCTGCTGGCCTTGAGCGATACGCCTTTGAGCACGTGGTTGTCGCCATAGCTTTTGTGCAGGCCATCGATGGTCAGTTTGTACATGACAGGTCCTCAAGGAGAAAGTAGATAGCCGCTGCGATAGGCATGGGTGCCGGCGATGTGCGCAATGACCATGCCGGCAGTCGCCATGCGGCGCAGGGAACGCGCATACAGCAGGCCTGCGTTGAGGGCATGGATGCAGGTCACGGTGTCGCTGATCGGGTCGATGACCTCGGCAATCAGTTGGCCGGCCTCGACGTGTTCGCCGGGCATCGCGCAGAACACCAGCAGGCCGCCGACCGGCGTAGCCACCGGTTCGACCGCTGCCAGTGGCGTAGCGGGGTAGAGCAGTTCGGGCAGCGGCTGCAGATCGCCGTCAATCATGCCGGCATCGATCAGGTAATGAATGATCGCCTGGCAGTCGCGGCTGGCCAGCGCATGGTTTACATCGCCTTGCCCGCGCAGCTCCAGGGTCACCGAAAAGCTGCCCATGGGAATCGGAAAGCGCTCGCCAAAGCGTTGCTGCAATTGCCACCAGACCAGCGTGAAGCACTCATCGAACGACTGCCCGCCTGAGTCAGTCGCCAGCAGGCTGGCGTGCGCGCCCAGGTAGCGTGATAACGGTTCGACTTTCGGCCAGGCTTCGGGCGTGGTGTACAGGTGCTCGACCGACTCGAAATCACAGTGCAGGTCCAGCACCATGTCGGCATCGCAGGCCAGGCGCTGCAGGGTCAGGCGCAACGAATGCAGTTGTGTGGTCGCCGGTACGGCATTCAGCGCCGACAGCAGGCTGTCCCTTACCAGCGCGCAGTTGTGCTCTGCGTCGTTAGTCAGTCGGGCTTCGATGTCATCACCGACCTGAGTGCAGAGGTCGCTGAACCCGCGATTGAAGTTCTGGCCGCTTTCCAGCTCGTAGCGGCCCAGCGGGGTGTCCATCAGCACCTGTTCCAGACCGATCGGGTTGGCGACGGGCACCACAACGATTTCGCCCAACAGACGACCGGCGTTTTCCAGTTCGGCCAGACGCTGCTTCAGGTACCAGGCCACCAGCATGCCCGGTAGCTCGTCGGCATGCAGCGACGCCTGAATATAGACTTTGCCGGCGCCGTTTTGCGGCCCGTAATGGAAGCTGTGGATTTGCCGACCAGTGCCGGGCACTGGCGACAGCAAGTCATGGGTATGATGGCGCATGTTCAGTCCTGATTAATGGGCTGGGCCGAGAAAGGCCAGCCAGCGGCGTTCGGCAAGGCGGAACAGCCCGACCAGAATGAACGTCACGGTCAGGTACATGACGGCGGCGATACCGAAGGACTGGAAGGTCATGAAAGTGGCAGAGTTGGCATCCCGCGCCACTTTCAGGATGTCCGGCACCGTGGCGGTAAAGGCCACGGTGGTCGAGTGCAGCATCAGGATCACTTCGTTGCTGTAATACGGCAGAGAGCGGCGCAGCACCGACGGCATGATCACGTAGGCATAAAGCTTCCAGCCGGTCAGGCCGTAGGCCTTGGCCGCTTCGACTTCGCCGTGGGCCATGCTGCGGATCGCCCCGGCAAAGATCTCGGTGGTGTAGGCGCAGGTGTTCAGGGTGAAAGCCAGGATCGTGCAGTTCATCGCATCGCGAAAGAATGCATCGAGCATCGGCTGTTCACGCACCGCGGCAAGGCTGTAAATGCCGGTGTAGCAGATCAGCAGCTGTATATAGAGGGGCGTACCGCGAAACAGGTAGGTGTAGAACTGCACCGGCCAGCGCACCCAGCGGTTTCTCGACACCCGCGCAATGGACAGCGGGATCGACACGCAAAAGCCGATGACGATGGAGGCGCTGAGCAGCCACATGGTCATCGCCAGGCCGGTCACGTTGACGCCATCCGTATAAAGGAAGGGTTTCCAGTATTCCTGCAGCAATTCGATCATCGCTGTGCCTCCCGGCTGCCTGCGGCGTAATACCGCTCAGCCCAACGCAGGGCGAAGTTCGAGGCACTGGTGATCAGCAGGTAAATCAATGCTGCCAGCACCAGAAAGTAGAACAACTGATAGGTGCTCTTGCCCGCATCCTGTGACGCCTTGACCAGATCGGCCAGGCCGATGATCGATACCAGCGCAGTCGCCTTGAGCAGCACCTGCCAGTTGTTACCAATCCCCGGCAGCGCGTAACGCATCATCTGCGGGAACACGACGTAACGAAAGCGCTGGCCGCGTTTCAGTCCATAGGCCGTCGCTGCCTCCACCTGACCGCGAGGCACGGACAGAATCGCGCCGCGAAAGGTCTCGGTGAAGTACGCACCATAGATGAAGCCCAGGGTGATGACGCCTGCGCCGAACGGGTTGATCTCGATGTATTCCCATTCCATCGCGTCGGTCAGCATGGTGAGCCAGGTTTGCAGGCTGTAGAAAATCAGCAGCATCAACACCAGGTCCGGAACACCACGGATCAGTGTCGTGTAAATTTGCGCCGGCACGCGCAGCAGCGCGGAACTCGACAGTTTGGCGCTGGCCCCGATCAGTCCGAGCAGAATGCTCAGAGCAAGCGACAGCACAGCCAGTTTGACGGTCATCCAGGTGCCTTCCAGCAACAGCGGGCCAAAGCCCTTCAGGCTGAATGCCGAGAGTCCCAGGTTTTGCATGAGTGCATCGAGCATGGATAGGCCTTGTTACCAACAAAAACGCCCACCGATCGGGCGACGAATGATCGCCGAAATCGATGGGCGTCGGGGTGTTATTTACCGCTGTAGAGGTTCAGGTCGCCAAAGTGTTTTTTCTGGATTTCAGCGTAGGTGCCGTCGTCGTGCATCGCCTTGATGCCTTTATCCAGCAGCGCCTTGAGTTCCTTGTTGCCCTGGGCAATGCCGATGGCGGTTTTGGCTGGCAGCAGTTCGCTGTCGATAGGCTTGCTGACTTCGTAGTCAGCACCGGCCGGCGATTTCAGGAAGCCCAGTTCGGCCTGCAGCATGTCCTGGATCGAGGCGTCGAGACGACCGGAGGTCAGGTCGGAGTAAACTTGGTCCTGATTGGCATAGGCCTTGGTGGAAATACCTGCCTTGTCCAGTACGGCCTTGGCGTAGGCTTCCTGGATGGTGCCTTGCTCATAGCCCACGGTCTTGCCTTTCAGGCTGGCCGGGTCGGCGGTAAAGCCTGCACCCTTCTTGAACACCAGCGAGGTCGGGCCGGAGAACAGTTCGTTGGAGAAGTCGATGACTTTTTCGCGAGCAGGGGTCACGGTCATCGAGGAAATGACGCCGTCGAATTTGCGTGCCTTGAGGCCGGGGATCATGCCGTCGAAGTCGCTTTCGACCCATTTGCACGTGACTTTCAGCTCTTTGCAGATCGCATTGCCCAGATCGATATCGAAGCCGACCAGGCTGCCATCGGCCGCTTTTGATTCGAACGGTGCGTAAGATGGATCGACGCCAAAGCGCAGTTCCTTGTATTCCTTGGCCATGGTGTTACCGGCGGCGATGCACAGAGCCAGTGCAGAAAGAGTCAGCCATGCTTTTTTCATTGTTCAGTCCTTAAAACCTTAAATGGGGCGTTGGGAATACGCGAAGCGTGCTACCGGCAAGTGCCAGATAGGCATTGGGTAGCAATTTCCGAACCAGAGGAACGAACGTGCGTTTGAAATGTAAGGCGTTGTCGCTATTTCGTATAAACGGCTGGCAATTGGCCGCCCATGCGCGCTTACAGGGTTGGTGTTCATCGCCCGGTACTACGCAGGGAGCTTTGTCAGGTGAGACAGAGCGGAAGATTGGTAACGAATCAGGAAGTTTCCTACAAACGATCAGGATGATTTGCCTGTTGGTGTTTCAAAAAGGTGCACGGTATTTTCCATGCGCCCTTTTGGTGCTCTAGTTCAGCAGGTCTTGCAGCGTCGCCAGACTGTCGGCTTCGGCGACCGGCTTGTCCTGCCGCCAGCGCAGCATCCGCGGGAAACGCACCGCGATGCCGCTCTTGTGACGCTTGGACAGGGCGATACCTTCAAAGCCCAGCTCGAACACCAGCGTCGGAGTGACGCTGCTGACCGGCCCGAATTTCTCCACCGTTGTCTTGCGAACGATGGCGTCGACCTTGCGCATTTCTTCATCGGTCAGCCCCGAGTAGGCCTTGGCGAATGGCACCAACGTGCGCTCACTGGCTTCGGGCGGGCCGTCCCACACCGCAAAGGTGTAGTCGCTGTACAGACTGGCGCGTCGTCCGTGACCGCGTTGCGCGTAAATCAGCACGGCGTCGACGCTGAACGGGTCGATTTTCCATTTCCACCACACCCCCATGTCCTTGGTGCGACCGACGCCGTACAGCGAGTCGCGAGCCTTGAGCATCATGCCCTCGACGCCCAGGCTGCGCGAGGCTTCGCGCTGGGTGGCCAGGTCGAGCCAATCCTTGCCGGTGAGCACCGGGGAGGGCATCAGCACCTCGCTCTGGCAGGTTTCGATCAGAGCTTCCAGTTGCGAGCGGCGTTCATGTTGCGGGCGACTGCGCCAGTCATCGCCTTGCCACTCCAGCAGGTCATAGGCCAGCACCACGACCGGAACGTCGGCAAGAATCTTTTTGCCCAGCGTCTTTCGGCCTATGCGCTGTTGCAGCAGGGCGAACGGCTGAACCGAAGGCGCAGCCACAGGAGCATCGCTGTTCAAGGCAAACTCCGCATCGGCATCGGGGTTCGCATCGGGGGCTTTCCAGACCACGATTTCGCCGTCGATCACCGTGCCGTCCGGCAGGCACTGCACCAGGCTGTGCAACTCCGGAAAACGGTCGGTTACCAGCTCCTCGCCGCGCGACCAGATCCATAAGCGCCCGTCACGTTTGACCAGTTGCGCGCGAATACCGTCCCACTTCCATTCCACCTGCCAGTTCTGCGCCGGACCGAGCAACGCCTCGAACTGATCGGCGGGCTGTTGCAGCGAGTGGGCGAGAAAAAACGGGTAGGGCTGGCCGCCGCGTTGGGCGTGCTCATCTTCGGATTCAGGCGCGATCAGCTTCAAATAGCGCTCGGCGCTGGGCCGGTGCGACAGGTCGGTGTAGCCCACCAGTCGTTGTGCGACACGTTTGCTGTCGATGTCTGCCAGCGCCGCCAGCGCACGGGTGACCAGCAGCTTGGACACGCCGACGCGGAAGCTGCCGGTGATCAGCTTGATGCAGACCATCAGACTGCTGCGGTCCAGCTGCGACCAGAACAGCGGCAGCCGCTCGGCGAGTTCTTCAGGCGGCAGACCGCGCAATGGCAACAGCTTGTCTTCCATCCAGGTGGCCAGGCCTTCGTCATTACTGTGGTCGGCCTGGGGCAGCAACAGCGACAGGGTTTCCGCCAGGTCACCGACTGCCTGATAGCTCTCTTCGAACAGCCATTCCGGCAGACTTGCCAGGGTCATTGCCTGTTCGCGCAGTACACGGGTAGGCACCAACTGTCGTGGGCGTCCGCCTGACAGAAAGTACACTGCCCAGGCTGCGTCCTCTGCTGCCGCCTTTTCGAAGTAGTCGCGCATTGCGGCGAGTTTGGCGTTGCTAGACGTGGTCGCGTCCAGCTGTGCGTAGAGTTCAGCGAAGGCTTTCATGATTGAGCCTCACCCGTACCTGCCGCCTCGGGTTCGCTGGTTGCCGGGTTGCTGTCCTCTTCATCACCGTATTCGGTGCTGAAGCCCTGCGCGTCCAGGCCCAGTTCTCGCAGGTAGCGCACCAGTATGCCGACCGAGCCGTGGGTCACCATGACGCGTTCGGCGCCGGTCTGTTCAACAGCCCATAGCAAGCCTGGCCAGTCGGCGTGATCGGACAGCACAAAACCGCGATCCACACCGCGCCGGCGTCGTGTGCCGCGCAGCATCATCCAGCCGCTGGCAAACGCATCGCTGTATTCGCCAAAGCGCTTCATCCAGCTGCTGCCACCTGCCGAAGGCGGTGCCAGAATCAACGCCTGACGCAGCGCGGGATCGGTCTTTTTGAAATCGCCGGCGTACTGGGTTTCCGGGATGTAGATGCCGCCTTCACGATACACACGGTTCAGCGGCTCTACGGCGCCGTGTACCAGTATCGGCCCGATCTGCGCATCAATGCCGTGCAGGATGCGCTGGGCCTTGCCGAACGAGTAGGCGAACAACACGCTGGCCTTGCCCTGGGCTGCATTGGCACGCCACCACTGGTTGATGCCTTCGAAGATCTGCGCCTGCGGCGCCCAACGATAGATCGGCAGACCGAAGGTCGATTCGGTGATAAAAGTATGGCAGCGCACCGGCTCGAAGGCCGCACAAGTCCCGTCCGGCTCGACTTTGTAGTCGCCGGAAGCTACCCAGACCTCGCCTTGGTACTCCAGTCGCACCTGCGCCGACCCCAGCACATGCCCGGCCGGATGCAGGCTCAGCTTCACGCCGTGATGGGTGATGGTTTCGCCGTATTCCAGGGTCTGCAGATTGATGTCCTGCCCAAGGCGCGAACGCAGAATGCCTTCGCCACTGGCCGCCGACAGGTAATGCTCATTGCCGGTACGGGCATGGTCGCCATGCGCATGTGTGATGACGGCGCGTTCGACAGGACGCCATGGATCGATATAGAAATCACCAGGTGGGCAGTACAAACCTTCGGGGCGAGCAACGACAAGATCCATGGGGCAACCGTATGGATGGGCTTGTTAGCTATGAGCCGGGAAGGATCTGGAAGTTCGGGGAGTTTGCGTGAGCGCTGCGGAGCTTGAGGCGCGACAGCAGGTGAATCAGGGCTCGACTCAAGGTCACCTTTTCGCCTCTGACTATCGTTCCCATGCTCCGCGTGGGAATGCAGTTCGTGACGCTCCGCGTCACACAGGGGTTCTGCGATGTCAGGTGGATTGAGGTTCGGCTCAAGTCACCTTTTCGCCCCTCGGCGAGTTACTTTGATGGGGCCAAAGTAACCAAACCCCCTGGCTCCGTTTCCGGCCCGACTTCGTCGGGTTCCTTCGCCCTGCCACTGATCCGGGGGTCGCCGCAACGGGCCATCCATGGCCCGGTGCGGCTAGCCTGGCGTCCTGCCAGGCTACCCCCGGATCAGCGCCAGGACTCAGCCGTCACTTACGTCGCACTCTGCGTCGTCAGTGCCATCGCGACAGAAAAGCGCTTTTATGCACGATGGTGTTTCTTCCGGACATTGATGACTCAAGCCGAACCCCAATCTACCTGACAAAGAAAAACCGCTGCGTCCGGTTTTCGGCGCTTACTTGCCCGGTGTCAGCGTCAGGCGTTGCTTGCCGTAGCCCTTTTCGTAGTTCTGTTGTTGCACCGGAATCGACTGGTACTGGCCTTTCTGCCACGGCTCGATACTGTTGGCGTAATACGGGCTGGCCGGGTTGCCGGATTGGCCGGTGCTGATCAGGCCGGTCATCGGCTCGACCAGGCTGAAGTCGACAATCATGCGCAGACCGGGGGCCATGCGGGCGTCGAAGCCCTTGCCCCACTCGAAGCCGGACACGTTCAGCGTCGTGTGATCACCACCCGCTGGTGTGGCGCTACGGTTGAACTCGCCGCCACCCAACTGCTTGGCCAGCGGGCTGGTCGAGACCCAGTTGTCACGGTGCAGTTTGCCCCATTGCCAGGCCTTGTGATCGCTGCCCAACAGGCTGTCGCCACTGGTGATGGCAGCCGCCAGACTGCGCGCGAGGATGGCCGGTTTGTCTTCCTTCTGCGGGGTTTTAACGTCATCCCAATACGGACTGTCATCGCGCCCCAACAGGTGGTCGGCCTGTGGTGAGTAGGATGAGCTGGCATTGGCCACCAGTGCCTGCCAGGCAGGGCTGGTTTCCGGACCCAATTCATCAAGGAAAATCTGCTTGGCGCTTTCCTGCAGAAACAGCTCGTACAGCGCCGCATCGGCCGAGGTAGCACTGAGCTTGCCATCGAACGCCATCAGGCGCGTGAACGCTTCGCGGGCCTTGTTGCGATCGGCTTCGGGCAGGGCATCGATGGCCTGCTTGAGCGGCTTGCTCATGCCCGGCGCCTGGAACATGGTCTTGAGCTTGGCGGCGAACGTCGTGGTCTGGTCGTATTGCATGGCGATGGTGCTGCGCAGGTCCTGCTTGCCACCGTTGGCCAGCTCGGCAATCCGCTCGGCGCGCTCCGGGTAGCCCCACGAGTTGGAGAGCTGCATGCCGTAGCCTTTCGGGATCGTGCGCTGATTGGCTGCGGCGAGCCAGCCCTGGCGCGGGTCCTGATCATAGGGGTGGAGCATCGAGTCGGCGAAACCGTCCCAGTCGTACTTGCCATCCCAACCCGGCGAAGGCAGCAGACCCTGGCCTTCACGCCGGTTCGGGAAGCGGCCGGTGACCTGCCAGCCAATGTTCGAGGCGTCGGCAAAGATCATATTCAGGGTGATCGCCCGAATCTCGCGGCTGGTATCGAAGGCTTTCTCGACGTTGGGCGCACGGGACAGATCGAAGAACGCATCCAGGCTCTTGTCGTCCTTGAAGTTCGGGACTTGCAGCGCCAGGCTCAAACCGTTGCCGGGCGGGGTTGCAGAGGCGTTTAGCAGCGCGCCGTGGCGGGTTTCGTACACGGTTTCACGCAGCGGGCTGCCGCCCTTGACCAGAAAGGTTTCCTGATGCGCCGCTGCTGGCAGCCATTTGCCGTCAGCCATGTAGGAGACGCGGTTGCCTTCGCGCTTGATCTTCTCCAGAAACAGGTCCTGGTTGTCACCCTTGACGCTGCTCATGCTCCACGCCAGCTTGCCGTTGAAACCGCTGAGCACCAGCGGCATGCCAGCGATGGTGACGCCGGACACTTGATATTTCGGTGCGCGGATCTGCACGAAGCTCCAGGCAGAATTGAGCCCGGCAGGCAGCTGCATGTCACTGGCCAGCAGACTTTTGCCGTTGCGACTGCGTTGTGGCGCGATGGCCCAGTTGCTGGAGGCCGCAACGCCGAGCATGTTCAGGTCCGAGAGCTGCAGGGCGATCCTGTTCAGATCGCTCAGGCCGGTGACCTGATTGTTCAGGTTCAGGCCCTTGAGCTTGTCGGCTTCGGCAAATGGTAATTCTTCGTCAGGGTAGGTCGGCAACAGCCAGGCGAGTTTGTCCGCGCTGACTTTCTGCGCCAGAACCAGCGCCGACAGCTCTTCCTGCAGGTTTACCGACAGGCTGAAATTGAGCAGGCTGAAGATCAGCGCCGAGTCTTCCGGCTTCCAGTATTCCGGCTTGTAGCCCGAACTGGCGATCTCGGCAGGCAGCTTGTCGCGATAACGGAACAGGTAGGCGTTCACACCGCGTGCATAGACATCGAAGAAACGTTTCAAGCGTGGCGACGCGGCGTTGTACAGGTCGCTGGCGTTCTGCTTGAGGTTGACCGAGCGCATCAGGCGGTCGACGTCCAGCGCATCCGCGCCGGCCATTTCCGACAAGCGGCCCTGTGCTAGCAGACGCATGCCGAGCATCTGACCGATTCGATCACCGGCATGAACGTAGCCGAGCGTGAACAGCGCATCGTGGTAGCTGCTGCTTTCTATCAGCGGCATGCCCATCGTGTTGCGGCGCACCGAAACATTTTGCGCCAGCCCTTTGAGCGGGAATGTCCCGGAAACAGGCAGCACGGTCTCGGGATCGCCGCCGCCCAATTGGCAGCCGGCAAGGCTCAGGAAGCTCGCCGCAGCGGCGGCAGCGCCGAATCGGGGTAGAAAATGACGAAGGGCTGGCGAGGCCATGGGCAAGCTCCTGGAGGGGTAACGTACAAGAGCCGCTACGTTAGAGAGCAGCCCGCCAGCGCGCAAGCGGGAAGGGCGAGTTTATTTCAGGATTTTGCAGAAGTGACCAGACGGCTCTTGTGCCATTGCTCAGCGCAGGCACAAGAGTCGCCATTTGAGTCCAAGGGGACTCAAGGCTTCGACGGGTTGATCTTCTCGACCAGCGCATACGCGCGTTGGGTCGCTTCTCGACCGGCGATGCTGTCGAACCAGCGCTTGAGGTGCGGGAAGTCGTCCAGATTCTGCTGTTGATAGGTGTGCGGCACGATCCATGGGTAGATCGCCATGTCGGCGATGCTGTACTCGTCACCCGCCACAAACTGGCGATCGGCCAGACGCTTGTCCAGTACGCCATACAGTCGCGCGGTTTCGTTGACGTAGCGCTCGATCGCGTAGGGGATCTTTTCCTTGGCGAAACGATTGAAGTGATGATTCTGACCGGCCATCGGACCGAGCCCGCCCATTTGCCAGAACAGCCATTGCGACACTTCCTGGCGACCACGTAGATCCTGCGGGATGAATTGCCCGGTCTTCTCGGCGAGGTACAGCAGAATGGCGCCCGACTCGAACAGGCTCAGCGGTGCGCCGCCGTCAGCAGGCTGGTGATCGACAATGGCCGGGATGCGGTTGTTGGGGGCGATTTTCAGGAATTCGGCTTTGAATTGCTCGTCTTTGCCGATGTTCACCGGAAAGATCGTGTAGGGCAGACCTGCCTCTTCCAGAAACAGCGTGATTTTGTGCCCGTTGGGCGTGGTCCAGTAATGCAGGTCGATCATTGAGCGCTCCATGTGGGTGACCGAAACCCCATGTTTTACCTTGCTCACCTGCCGCCTACAAATGAAAACGGCCTGCAATGCAGGCCGTCGTCCATAATGCTCCGCGCCTTACGCGCCGTGGCATTTCTTGAATTTCTTGTCGCTGCCGCACGGGCAAGGATCGTTACGACCGACATCTTTAAGGGTATTGCGCACCGGTTCCTGGTGAGCGTGACCGCAGTCTGGACCGTGTACATGGCCGTGCTGGTGGTCGTGGTGATCGTGGTCATGGTTGCAATCGGGGCCATGCACATGGGCTTGCTGGTTCATCGGTTTTACTCCGCAATTAAATCTGGCGCGCATTATCCCGCAAATCACGGCCAAGCAGTATCGGCATATTGGGATTCGCACAGCGCCAGTTTTTAAGTATGCTTAGTCTAAGTTGAGCATTTTTCAGTATTCTTTATTACCGTGTGCGGAGCCGCTTCATGACCCGACAGGAACGTATCGCCAGGGCAATCGCCGCCAGCGGCCTGAAGAAAGGTGAGATTGCCGCCCAGTGCGGCGTGGCCAACTCTGCCGTTACCCAATGGATCAGTGGGGAAAGCAAAAGCCTGCGGCCGGAAAATCTTTACGCACTGGCCAGGGCCACGGGCTTTCGTGCCGAATGGCTGGCGATTGGCGAGGGGCCGGAACAGGCGCCTGCCTTCGACGCCAACGTTGCGCTGATCGATCAGCCGAAAATGTCCTTCCGCTATCCGGTGATCAGCTGGGTGTCGGCGGGCTCCTGGGAAGAGGCGGTTCAGCCTTATCCCGACGGCTTTTCCGACCGCTATGAAATCTCCGACTACGACTCCAAGGGGACGGCGTTCTGGCTGGAGGTCAAGGGCGATTCGATGACCGCGCCCACCGGCGTCAGTGTGCCGGAAGGAATGATGATTCTGGTGGACACGGAGGCTGATGTGCAGCCCGGCAAGCTGGTGATCGCCAAGCTACCCGCCAGCAACGAGGCGACGTTCAAGAAGCTGGTCGAGGACGGTGGCACACGCTACCTGAAGCCCCTGAACCCGGCGTACAAAATGATCGAATGCGGTGCCGACTGTCGCATTATCGGCGTAGCGGTGAGGATGACTGGCAAGCTGTAAGCCTAGCGTGACAAGGCTTGCAGGCTTTTTCGCCAAAGATGCTCGGCAGGAAACGTCCTACGAAATGCTTGCGAGGTTCATACAGCTGGAATACTGTATTTATATACAGTTATGCCTCGGAGGCTATCATGGCTGGCAATGATACTGGATCGACAGGCAGGTCTTTCTACGAACAGATCGGCAAGCGCATTCAACGGCTGGTCTCCGCGCCGAATGTTCAAAAGACCCAGTGGGTCATCGTCGCCCGTCGTGATGATGAGCCCGAGGACAGCTGGAACGTGGTGCTGGAGGAAATCGAAGAAACCGAAGGCATCGAGATTGACCGTCAGCCAGACGGTTCGGTAAGGATCGGCTGGCAGCGCTACATCGACAACTGACCTCAAGCCTCTGATGCTCGCCCGGTGGCGCGGCGGGTTGGTGGCATACGTTTGCTTGTGTTTTTAAGCATGCTTAATTTTTCAGGTTTTCTAACGGTGCCTGCGCCGCAGCAATCCGCGGCAGGCCCCCCAGTGTCTGGATTTTTCTGTGTTCGTGAACGGCTGTATTTCTTGAACGGAGTCAGAAGCGATGGATATCTTGAATGGTTTGGCAGACCGAGGCGAATGGCTGGTAGCCGGTCTGGTGGGTGCGATCATTTCTGGCTGGTGGCATAAGGCAGGTCTGCTCGACTGGCGTGCCTGGCTGGTTTTTCTGGTGACCGGCGTGGCCTGTGCAGTATTCCTCACCGGCATCGCCAGTGATTACCTTGGCGTGGCAGATCCGCGCAACACTACGGGGGTTGGGTTTCTGCTGGGATCGTTCGGCGGTGCGCTGATCAGTGCCGTCAACCGGGCATTGTGGGCCGCGGACATCTGGAAGTTTCTTCTGGAGCTGATCAAGGGCAAGCTGGGCGGATAGGCTGAATGATCATCGGCGCTGGATCAGGTCTTCCGGCAGCACATCGCCTGATGTGCCGATGCGCACGTTGTGCCTGAACACGATGCCGGTCTTGAGCTTGCCGTCCAACTGATAATGAACCAGCTCATCAGGCTTTTTCAGCAGTTGAGCGATGTACCGTGCGTAGCGCCAGAGGTTGGTGCGAATCGGCACCACGAAGGTTTTGCGGCTATTACCGTCGACGACAAACCAGTCGCTGAACGTGTCATCGACAAGGACCATGTCATTGAGGGTGATCTTGTACTTCAGGCCACGTACCAGCAAGCTGTCTTCGTTGGGGTTATCGACTTCGAAGTACAGCTTGAAATCCTGCTGTGTCAGCCTCGCCTTGACCACCTGGACCTTCAGCAAATGCACTTCCGGTTCCTGAGTGCGGTCAAAACTCAGGAGCGAGCATCCGCTGAGCCCGGACAGGATCAACGCAAGGCTTATGATTCTTGTAATGTGCGCCTGAAAAAACATGGATGTGCTCCCTTTGACGCCTGAGTCTACCAACTCGACGTTCAACGGCAACGCGCTTATTGCGCTGTCTGACGCTTCGCCATACTTTTACTGACGTGCATATCGGTGTCTTCTTCCATGAATCTCTACGAAATTGTCTTCAGTGCCGAACTGGTCGCCGGAGCACAACCCGAGAAGGTAAGGGCTAACCTTGGCAAGCTGTTCAATGCAGATGCCGAACGTCTGGACCTCCTGTTCTCGGGACGCCGACTGGTTCTGAAAAACAATCTCGACGCAGCAACGGCAGAGAAATATCGCGCCACCCTCGAGCGCGCGGGTGCTCTGGTGCGTGTGCTGGAAATGAATACACCATTGCCCATGGAAGAGGTCGAACTGGCGCCGCCGCCCGACGCACCGAACTGGTTGCGCAAGACCCCGGTCAGTCCGGGGCGTTTGCAGATCAAACCGCGCGACGCCTATATGGCGGCTTTTGTGGACGTCGATGCGCCGGATTACTCGGTCGCAGAAGCGGGCGTCGAGTTGCTGCCCGACAAGCCTCAGCCTGTTGCGCCGCTGCTGGATCTCTCGCGTTTGAGCCTGGCCCCGGTGGGCAGCGACATGGGACAGGTCGAAAAACCCGAGTCGCAGGAGGCGCCCGATACGTCGCACCTGAAGATCATCCCGGAGTGACGCTGCGAGTCTGCTGAATCCTGAAACGGAATTATTTTCAATCAGCCCTGTTACTTTCGAGCGCTCGTCCGGCTAACAGGCATTGAGAAGTATTCCATCAGGAGTTGCCCGATGTCCCGTTCGTTAGACACCCTTCTGCGTCCCAGTCTGTTGGCCGTGGCGATCGCCCTGTGCACGCCTATGACCAGCCCGCTGTCGATGGCGGCGCAGCAGGCCAGCCTGGTTGCCTACGATCTACCCGCAGGCCCGATGGCGACCACGCTGAATCAGATATCCAGCCAGGGTGGTCTGGCATTGAGTCTTGACCCGGCGCTGGTCGCTGGCAAAACCAGCTCGGCGGTGAAAGGCAATTTCGACGCGGCGACGGCCTTGCGCGAGGCCCTGCGTGGCAGCGGCCTGCAACTGGTGCAGAGCAGTGCCGGGACGTACACGCTGATGGCCATGGAACAGAACGCCTTGAACCTGTCGGACGTGAACATCAACGCCAACAGCACGCCCCTCGAAGGTTCGGAGGCAGCAGGTTATCGCAGCGAGAACGTCAGCAGCGTCGGCGCGCTGGGTGGCATGCGGCTGCAGGACACGCCTTATTCCATCAGCGTCACGCCTCAGGCACTGCTAAAAAACATCCAGGCGACCTCGCTGGACGATGTCATCAAGCACAACCCGTTCACCCAGATGTACTCGCCGACCAGTGCCGGTTATGCCAGTGCCGTCAATATTCGTGGTTTCAGCAGCGCGGGCAGCCTGAACATCGCCAATGATGGCCTGCGGTTCACCAACGGTGCCGACGGTAGCAACTACATGGAAGAGATGGAGCAACTGGAAGTCATCACCGGTCTGACCGGCTTCTTGTATGGTCCAGCCTCGCCGGGCGGGCTGGTCAACTACGTGCTCAAGCGCCCGACCTATCAACGCTACAACAGCGTCACCCTGGGCAATGCCGGGGGTGAGAATTACTACCTGCATGGTGACTTCGGCGGGCCTATCGACAGCGAGGGCAAGTTCGCCTATCGCCTTAACGTGCTGACCCAGGATGGTGAAACGGCCGTCGATCTGAACAAGCGTCGTCGCGAGATGATTTCCCTGGCACTGGACTGGAACGTGTCCGACGACCTGCTGGTACAGTTCGACGCCTCGCACAAGAAGACCGAAATTCGAGGCCTGACCAGTTACTGGTATTTCGGTGACCAGTCCCTGCGCCCCAGCGCGGCATCGCTGGACAACGACAAGCTCTACAGCCAGAAGTGGTCGTTTTCTGATTACGAGTCCGACAAGGCCGGTGTGCGCGCCAAGTGGCGTTTGAACGACACCTTCACCTTGCGCGCGGCCTTCGCGGCCCAGCAGTACACCTCGGAGAACACCTACACCGGGCCGACGGTCTACAGCGCGGGCCTTTACTCGCAGCCGCTGTATGCCTTCGCTCCGATTGAAACCGAAGAAAAGACCGGCTCGCTGTTCCTCGATGCGGCGTTCGATACCGGCTTCATCGGTCACAAGGTCACCGTGGGCTATCAGGGCAATACCTCGCGCCAGAAGCAGTACGAGGATCACATTCCGTACACGCCCGATCAGCCGGGCCCGCAATACACCTCGCCGGTGGGCACGATACCGCTGGACCAGACGCCTCAGGTTGGCAAGCCTGCGTACTCCATCGGGCATGGCGACCAGCGCCTGGCCAACAGCTCGGAAAGCAACAACGTCCTGATCGGTGACGTCATCACCTTCAACGAGCAGTGGTCGGCGATCCTGGGTGTGACCAACACGCAGATCAAAACCTACGCCAACGAGTTCGTCTACGCCAAGGCGTTCGGTTCCGCCGAAGCCGAGACCACCTACAACGAGAGCAAGACTTCGCCGAACATCTCGCTGGTCTATAAACCGCTGCCGTGGCTGACCACCTACGCCACGTATATAGAAGGCCTGCAATCGGGCGGCGTCGCGCCTAGCGGGACCGCCAATGCCGGCCAGGCGTTTGCGCCTGAAATCAGTGAGCAATACGAAATCGGTGCCAAGGCGACGCTGGGTGAAACCCTGCTGACCCTGGCGCTGTTCAACATCGAGAAGCCCAACGGTTACACCACTGCCTCCAACATCTACGTTGTGGACGGACGTCAGGAGAACAACGGCCTGGAATTCAGCGTCACCGGCAAGGTCATCCCGGAACTGACCGTAGTTGGCGGCTTTACCTTGCTCGACCCGAAAATCAAGAAAACCGGCGTCGCAGCGGATGAAGGCAACGTCCCGACCAACGTCGCCAAGCAACTGGCCAAGGTTTATGCCGAATACGACATCAACCCTATACCAGGCCTGGCCATGACCGGCGGGGCGTTCTACACCGGCAAGCAATACACCGATCAAAGCAACGAAAACGACCTGCCGTCCTTCACCACCTTCGACGCCGGAGCCCGCTACCGCCTGCGCCTTGCAGAAAACGACCTGACCCTGCGCGTCAACGTCAGCAACCTGACCAACAAGGAATACTGGCTCAACAGCAGCTACCTGGGCGACCCACGCACCGTCGCGTTCTCGGCACAATTGGAGTTTTAAGGCGAGCCCAATCCACCTGATAACGCAGACCGCCGTGTGACGCAGAGCGTCACGAACTGAATTCCCACGCGGGAACGATAGTCAACCGCGGAGTTCTCGACGTTCAAGCAAAGAGCCGCAACTCAGTCCACATAAGCCGAGCAGCACTTCTTGAACTTCTGCTCACTGCCACACGGACACGCATCATTACGCCCAGCCTTCAACGGCACGGTTGAATCGATAAAATACCAGCGCCCCTGATTCTGCACGAACGACGAACGCTCCTTATGACTGTGCTCACCATTGCCATCATGCCAGCGAGCGGTAAAAGTCACGAACGCATGCTCCGGCTTGCCGCCGAACACCTCCGAGCCTTCTACCTCCAGCCCCAACCAAGTGCTCTGCGCACTCCACTGAGCGATAGCCTCACGGTCCAGCCCGCCTTGCTGCACCGGCAGAGTGGTCTGGACCAGATAATCAGTCAGCCCCAGCACATAAGCGCTATAACGCGAGCGCATCAGCTTTTCCGCGCCTGGCGCAGGCTGACCTGCGTGATAGCGACCGCAGCAGGCCAGCAACAGATCGCCGCTGCCGCAGGGGCAAATGGCACTACTCATAGGTCACCACCAATACTTTCCAAAATTCTCCGGGTTAGCCCAGTACTTCGCGTTCAGCCAGTCGGGCACCTGTTTGTACTCACGCAAGTCGTACGTAAACAGGTTCAGCACCTGCTCGTCGCGGGCGAAGCGCTCGCTGGACTGTAGCGCCAGCGAGAAAAAATCCGTCTCCTGCCAACCGCAGGCCTGCAAGTCGGCGAGCACCGCGATGCGGCTGGCGTTGAGGTTGCGGATGCCACCCAACAATTCCAGGCCGGTGCGCTTGGGGATGTGTTCGAGACAATCGACCACCAGCGCCAGATCGAAACGTTGCGCCGCCAGATGGGCAGGCAGCGCAGCGGGTTCGGCCAGCGCGACCTCTGTCTGCGGGTGGGCCTCCTGAAAGGCTTGCAACGCCGGAAACGCCTGAGCGCCGATCAACAGCAGGCGCTGCGGCGCATAGCGATCGAGCAGGGCAGCCAGCGCTTGTTGGGGCGTACGGTTCGAGTAGCCGACGGTCATTGAAAGTCCTCTGGTTAGCTGACAAGACTAGCCTGCCCGGCGAGGTCTGGAAAGCGTCGTTCACGGGCTTTCAGGTGCAGCGACCGGGTTATTAAGTCATTTGGCAGATACTTAGATTATAAAGTTACTTGCAAGCTGTTTTCAGACGCATTAGGATCCGCAACACAAATTGGATCCCAAGAGTGGCTGCATGGACGCGACGTATAAACACCTACTATGTAACTCACTTGTATTCTCTGCGATGCCTTGATAAAGGCGTGGTATGTGCTGTGTGTCCAGCGGACACGCAGAATATTCTGGCCATGGGCTATTAGACGTACAACGTTCATTATTATGGACCGTCTTTCTGTGCGCCTTGAATACGTAAAGCGATGATATTGCCCGGGCCATTCGGGTGCGTGTCAGTGACGGCTGTTAAAAAACACCGGCTGTTTAGCTGCCGCCTCTGGCAATAGGCAAGGTCACTTGTTTGACGTCATTTTTTATTTTACGCAATCGTTGTATGACCTATCGATCAGCTTTCGCTCGCGGTTCTGGCCGTCGGTCATTTGTTTTGTTGTGATACGGATAACACGATTCAGCAGGGCGCTGAATATTAAATATCATTAAGCCATTAATGATTAACATGGAGAGAAGCAACCGATGATATCCACCGCTGAGATGCTAAAGACGCTTGAAAGCACTGTTGATACCTGCCTGGAAGCAGAATTCAAAAAAGACACCGTCATGGGCGAGTTCCATAAAGGCGACTGGTTCAATGAGTCTTACTACAAGCGTCATATTCTGGAGTGCGTGATCCGCATTCACATGAACAACGAACTGGACGCACGTGCTGTACAGGTTGCGGCAGTCGACAACATTTCCGCCGCCAAACAATTGTCTTACTATTTGTATGATGAGTTCGGCCACGACGAAATGTTCGGTCAGGACCTCATCACGTACGGCTATTCTCCTTCCGACGTTCAGGCGCAGTTCGCCTTCCCGGAAACCTGGAAACTCATGGGTTACCTGAACTTTTGCGTCAGCAAGTTCGGTCCTTTGTCCTCGATCACCTGGGACTGGTTCCTCGAATACTACGGCGACAAATACAGCTCGTTCATCACCCAGAAGGCCAGTGCCAGCATGGGCCAGCCAGCGGTCAGCGGAGCGGCTTCTCACGTGGCTTTCGACGAAGCCGAGGACCACAGCGGCATGATGAACAACATGCTGGCGTCGGTTATCAAGGACGAGAAGGATCTGCAAAAGGCTGTCGTTCATATCAAGGCATTCATACCGATGGTCGGTGAGTACTTCCAGGCCCTGCGTGCAGCAACGCTTTAATACACCTTACTCAAGGTCGGTGTAATGGCAATCTACAGTGTGCGTATTGGAGACCAGACTTACACCGCCGAGAGTCAGCAACCCCTTACCGATGCCCTTCCTCATGAAGCGTTGGTAAGGGGGTGTCTCAAAGGGGTGTGCAGAGTGTGCAAGTGCACACTTGTTTCGGGGCGCGTTCTGGAACAGGGAAAAGTCGTTGCCTTGAATGAAGCCTTTCTGCCATGCGTCAGTCGTGCTGAAACGGATATTGATATCCGTGTTGCGATCAGCACCTTTCATAAGGCCAGGCTGAAAAGCAAACGGATGCTGTCCGGGCAAATAATGGAAGTCGTGCTTGAGGTCAAAAAGGTTTTCTATAACGCCAAGTCGGTCATCAGTTTGAAATATCCCGAGGGTTCAGCGGTGCGCAGTTATTCTGTGGTGACCTTGGGTGGCAAGGATTACGACAGCCTGACCTGCCATGTGAAATTGCGTGAGGGTGGCCTGTTCTCGGGGTTATTGTTGCAGTGGTCAGTGGGCGAACCGCTGGAATATTCAATTGCAAGCCCTGCCTTGCCGGTCTATGAACAGTCCCTGAGTCGTTTGAATGTTGTGAGTGGTGGAAGTGGAATGGGCGCGGCATTGAGTCGTGCGCAGGAACTGGTAGCGAAGTACGGTATTCGTGAAGTTGCCATTTACGCCGTCAATCGTGCAGGCCTCAGCGATTATCACGCAGGGTGTATAGAGATGTTCCGCAAAACGGTTGAATGCGACGTTCACGTGACCAACTTTCCTTTTTCCGAATGGACCCACCCTGACTTCGCCATTGGCGAACACTTGATGCACGACACGCTCACCATCGGCGTCGGGTCGGATGGGGTGATCGGCAAGTTAAAGAACCTTCCCTTGTGTGAACTTGAAAGTTTTGGATAGTCGGAGACTGAGCCATGTCCATCGTTGTCATTGATCCTGTTTCATCCGGTATTAACTATATCAATGCGGCGCAGCAGCTGGGCGTCGGTGTCTATGTGTTTTCCTGTGACGGTGGCGAGCAGGAGCTCAACGCTGAGTTGCGGGCCAAGGTACGTCAGGTCATCAAAATCGACACCGGTGATTTTGAGGCACAGCTGAAGAAAATCAATGAGTTGGGAGACGTCCGCGCCGTTCTTCCCGGTGTGGAGTACGCCGTGCCCATGGCCGCGCGCCTGGGGGCAGCGTCAGGCACAACGCATCTGCACGACAGTGCAGTAGAGAAAGTGCGCAACAAATTCAATTTCCGCAGCCGGCTGACTGAGGCGGGGCTGAGCACGATCGGCTTTTTCCTTCTGGATGCCCACGCGCCGGTAGCTGTGCCGGAGGGCTTCAGCTTTCCGGCGGTGGTCAAGCCGATCGATATGGCGGGCAGTATCGGTGTGCGCAAGCTCTACAACCATCAAGAGTTGATCGAAGCGGTGGAGACATTTCGTCAATCACTGCCCGACGACATCGGCTTTACTGCCAGTGGCCAGCTGATTGTCGAAGCGTACATTCCCGGCACTGAATACAGTGTCGAAGGCATCGTGCGCAGCGATGGCAGCGTCACCCTTGCGTCCATCACGGAGAAACTGCTCGGCTCGGAGCCGTACTTTGTCGAAGTCGGTCACATCGTGGGCCAAGGCTATGAAGAAGGATTTCGCAGGGTACTGACCGACTATTCGCTGGCGGTGCTTGAGGCCATAAAGCTGAACGTCGGGCCGTTCCACCTGGAGTTGCGTGTAACGCCACAAGGTCAGCCGGTAGCGGTTGAACTGGCGGCCCGTCTTCCAGGCGACAATATCGTCGAGTTGATCAGGCGTGCCAGCGGCATTGATCTTGCCAAAGAGACACTGTGTGAGTACCTGGACATCGACAGTCGGGCCGTGCCACGTGCGAACGGCGTCAGTGCCATCGCCTTCATCCCCCGAGGCGACAAGAGCGAATTTACCGAGCTGCAAGGGCTCTCCGACATTTTCGACAGTCCGTATTACCTTTCGCATCAGGTCTATTACCGATCCGGCGACGCTCTTGGCTCGGATCAGGACTGGACCTCAAGAATCGGCTACGTCATGTTCGGCGGTACCGACGAGGCGCTTGTAAGAAGCCTAGTCGGGCGGGTACACACAGAGGTTGGAATCGTATGAAGCATGTCCTGATCATCAACCGCTATGACGACGAGCTTTCGGACTACCGCAAATACATCGATCACTCGCAGGTCGATGTCTCCTACATATCACTGGCAGGGCACTCGCGGCTGATTGATCCGCAGGTCAGCGCCAATGTGGTCGAAGTCAGCGCACTGGACGCCGATCTGATACTTCAGGAAGCGCGGGCCATTCATCGTCGTCAGCCTGTCGATTTCGTGATCGCCTTTTCGGAATACGATCTGGACGCCGCTGCGCTGGTGCGTACCGAATTCAACATACCCGGCGCCAAGGTCGCCGATAACCTGCTGTGCCGTAACAAGGCGAGCATGAAGGAAGCATTGACCGGTTCTTCGGTTCGTTATCCTCAGTATCGGAATGTAGCGTCGCGTGGCGGCGTCGAAGCCTTCTGTCATGAGCACGGCTTTCCGGTCATCCTCAAGCCCCAGGTTGGCGCAGCCTCGGACGGCGTGGTGAAGATCGAGCGCCTGGAAGATATACCCGACCTGCCGGATTTCAATGGCTACGAAGTCGAAGAGTACATAGAAGGCGATATCTATCATGTCGACGCGATACTGGCGGCTGACAGCATGCCGTACTTCAAGGTGTCGAAGTACCTGAACACCTGCCTGGACTTTCGCAATGGCCTGCCGCTCGGCTCGGTCACGGTCGATGACCGGGCATTCATCGCGCGAGCGCGTGCGTTCACCGAAGAAGTCTGCCTGCGCCTCAACCTGCACAACCAGGCCATTCACCTGGAGATCATCGAACGTCGTGGCGAGCTCGTATTTCTGGAGATCGGCGGTCGAGTCGGCGGCGGTGAGATTCCGTTTGTCGCGTTGCGCAGCGAGGGGATCGACCTGTATGAGCTCTGGACCCGCGCCGCGCTGGAAGTGGCTATCGCTCCGGTAGACACCCGAATCACCGGTTTTCTGATGATGCCCAATCCGTTCCCCGGCGGGTTCACCTTCGATCCGTTGATGGAGCTCTCCCATCCGCTGCTGACCTATAGCAGCGTGCAGTCCCAGGGCGATTCAAATGCGTTCAGCTACGAGGATATCCCCGCCAGACTGCACTTCGCCGCCGACAGCCAGGCTGCGATAGAGCAGGCCATTGTGCAGTGCATGAATATTTTGCAGACGTCGATTCGCGCAACCTGATTTCTGGAACCCTGAATGAAAGTGCTCCTGCAGCTTCCCTCTGTCGTGCAGCCTGTTTCCATGTCGATATTCATGGAATCACAGCGCCCGTATTCGCTTCGGCAGGCAGATGCCGATGTCATGGCTCTGGCCAGCTCTTTCAATGCAGCGGGTTTCCCGACCGTTTTCCTGTCCGATGCGCTGTTCAGCGAAGACGGTCCACATGTGGCCATCGAGGATATGCGGCAGTTGGCAAGGCGGGCGTTGCGCTTTGCCGATAATGTCGAACACGGGCGCCAGCAGCTTGCTCACCAGCAAGTGCTCCGCTGCAGTCGGCAGGAGTTGGCCGAGATCATCATCAACCAGCCCGAGCTAAGGCTGCATTACGATGACGAGTTGGGCCGGATCAGTCCGGACGCTACCTACGAGAGCTACCGTATTCAACCGCTGTACGGGCTTCTGTTTCCGCGGGACCACTTCATGAACGTCGGCGGGCAGCCGGTTTTCGGGCGGCTGAAGCGTCAGGACAGGGCGCGCGAGGTTGACGTGGTGAAGCAGGTGGTCGCTGCCCATGGTCACGTTCCTGTCGAACTCGATCAGGTGCTCGAGGGCGGTGATTATCTGGAAAACGAACACATATCCTTGATCAACACCGGCTTTCGCACCGAGGCCCCGGTGCTCGAGTTCTTGCTGGCTTCAAGCTTGCTCAAGGGCGAGGTTGTGCTGGCGGTGCAGGACATATGGCGTAATCCCGAACAGTTTCACCTGGATCACTACGCCTGCCTGCTGCGTGACACTCTGCTGATCGACGCGAAAAGAGCGGACGCAGCCGACCGCTCCCTGGTCAGCGTTTATCGGCGCGTGTCATCGGGCTGGCAATTGACTGACAAGGACCTGACGTTTCGCCAGGCAGCACAGGTAGCGGGTATCGGGCTGATACCGCTGGACGACGAAATGATGGCGGCATGGTGCGCAAATGCATTTTCATTGGGCAACCATGTCTGGATCGATCAAAACGCACCCGTGCGCCTGCTTGATCAGTTGGCTGAGCTTGACTGTCATGTTCGTTTGATCGCCTTTACAGAGCATCAAAAGCAGTTCGGCGGCATTCATTGCGCGACTCAACTCCTATAACTTCGAGGGACCGTCATGAAGGTGGGTAATAAGGCGTTTTTGCCTGTTCTGGCACTGATCATAAGTACCATCGGTGTGGCCTCCGCCATTGCGTTTGTCAAGCTCAGTGAAGTGGATGCCACGTCTACCCTGATGCTGCGAATGTTCATGGCGGGCGGTATGGCCTCTGCGCTGGCCGCCTGGCCAGCAGGTAAAAACACTGAGACCGGGGCTGTCGGTACGGCGCGCAGCCGGCGGGCGATGCTCTGGCTGCTGGTGCTGTCGGGCGTGGTGTCGTGTGTGGATCTGCTGTCCAATCACTGGGCGGTCAAGCTGACCAGCATGGCCAACACGTCGGTCCTGATGAACCTGTCCCCGGTGTTTGTGGCGCTGCTGTCCTATCTGTTCATGAAGGAAAAAATCGGCGTCTATCAAGTGTTGGCGCTGGCCCTGAGTATCGGCGGGGCTTGTCTGCTGGTGTTTGACGGCAGTGCCAGCGTGGCGTTTTCCAGCCAGAGCGTGACTGGCGACCTGCTGGCCCTGAACTCCGCGCTTTTCTATGCGATCTACCTGATCCTGATCAAGTCGCTGCGCGACTGCTTCACGTCTCGCAAGATCATTATCTGGAATAGCTTTACCTGTGCAGTGCTGTTACTGCCCATCGCTTTGCTCACCAGTGCGAAGATTCTGCCGGACACCGTGCAGGGCTGGGTGGTCATTGCGTTGCTCGCGCTGATCAGCCAGCTTCTGGGCCATGGCCTGATGGCGTATGCACTCAGACACGTCGATGTCGTACTGGCCTCTGTTTCGGCACTGGCCCGTCCGGTGGTGGCGATTCTGATCGGGTTCTTCTTTTTCGATGAGCAGCTCACGTTGGTTCAATGGCTTGGCGTTGCTGCGGTATTGGTGGGTGTCTGGTGGTACAAGCGTCCGGTGCCAGTGGTACGTCCAGTCGTCCAGGCCAAGACTCCCAGCGAGGCCTGACAGGATACACACCAGAGGTCCTGTAAAAAGTCCTGCACCCTTGTGACAGGGCTTTCTGGTGTCCGCTAACCTTGATTGCGGCATTGCCGCACACAATAATTGTCCAGCGTCGAGATCATTCCGGATCTTTCTCAATACACCGCTGGCATATTCGGCGTACAGCACGTCTACTGTGCGGCGACGAAAAGCATGCGAAGACTGCAATTTCGTAACGGATCATGACAAGGGGTGGGCGGGCAATGAAGGTGTTTTGGGGGCTGGGGAAGATATTGATGCTGGGCTTTTGGCTGGTGGTGCTGGTCAACGCGGCGATTGAGGCGCCCAGCCCGTTTGGCGTGATGATCGACATGGCCGGCGCGGTGCTGTTGTTGACTCATTTGCTGGAGCTGATTCTGTTCAACGGCAGCCTGCGCGGTCGCCGGCATCCGTGGAGCGACCGGGGCAAAATCATCCTGTTTGGCATCTTTCATGTTCAATCCATCGGCCGTTCGGTCAGGGGGCACACTCATGCGTAAGCTCGTTCTGCTGGCGGCGTTGTTCAGCCCTCTGGCCATGGCTCAGGCAATTATCGTCGCTCCACACTCGCTGATGCGTCTGCCTGGCAACAGCAGCGTTCTGCAGGTCGAGCGCCTTGAAGTGTCCGACTACGGCACTCTGCTGATTCCGGCCGGTATCGATGATGTGAAGATTGGCGAGCTGGTACTGGGGCACGAAGCGCGAATTGCCATCGTCCCTGGTGTGCAGTCGTTCAACATGGTCGTGCTGCACGGTGAGTTCGGCACCGGCAGCCAGATCACCGCACGGGGTGCGCCGGGTACTTTCGAGAAGCCGGCACGGCCAGGGCGCAACCTGACCCTGCGCCTGCAGAGCCTGGATGCCGAAGAACTGTCGATTGACGCCCGCGGTGGCGCAGGCAGCCCAGGCTATGCCGGGCTGGATGGCGGCTCGGGCGAAGCCCCGGGCTGTACCTGGGGCCAGGCCGGGCGTGGTTATAACGGCGACAGCGGCGGCAATGGCCATGATGGCGCTGCGGGCGCGCAGGTTCGTCTTGAACTGCCACAGAGCTATCCGGCCGAACGCATCAAGGTGAATGTCGCGGGCGGCGCGGCGGGCAAAGGTGGCGAAGGCGGCAAGGCAGGGAAGGGCGGTGCGTCGAAAGGCTGTGTTGTCTACCGCGCTGAAGGCGGCAAGTCTGGCAGACAGGGTGAGCCAGGTCTGCCAGGTGCTCCGGGACCGGAAGGCGCGTTGATCCTGCAACGTCTGTAGTCTGCGAGAGCCTGTCCGGATCAGGTGCAAGGCCATGATCCGGACAGGCGCGACCCGCTTCATATCACATTATTGCGGTACGCCTTTTTCCCAATTCTTCCAGTCGCCGACAATCGCCTGCACCAGCGGGTTGCCTGTGCGGTAGAGGTTTTCCAGCGCCGGGACGAAGGCACCCTGATCGGCATACTTGAGCAAGTTGTCCACCTCGCTGTAACCCGGATACGGACGATCGAAGTCAGAGCCCGCGCGGACGACAGCCAAGCGATTGACATCGACCTTGCCTGCCTTGCTCGCTCGCAGCAGAGCCTCGTAGGTGGAGTTATCCTCTTGCTGGGTGGTGCAATACTCGCCCTTACCGTCGGTCAGCAGCTTGGTCCAGACTTCCGCACGCTCGCTCAGACGCGTCCCGGAAAACCAGGTATTACCTGCCAGCGTGTCGCACTGCGTGACCTGCGGCGGCTGGTTGGCAGGCGCATAAGGGTATTTGACGCGCCAGGCCGCGGATTCCTTGCTTTCGCTGAGTGTCACCTTGTGCGACAGGGCAAACGCCTTGGCCTGCAGCTTGGGGTTGAGCTCGAAGACTTCTGTCTTGTAATCCAGCGGCGGCTTCTCGTTCGGGCCCTTGGTGTTGATGCCCAGATAACCGGTCGGCCATTCCTTGGGCACATCGCGGGAGTCGATTTCCCACTGCGTGCCGAACTCCACCAGATAATGCGCCCAGGCAGTGGTGCCGAGTGTGCCGCGGTGCGGGTTGATGCCGGCAATGCCCGCGACAATGAAGTAAGTCTTGCGCAGGTCGAATTGCGGCGACAGGGCCAGTGCCAGGGTCGATGCCGCAGCGTTGGTCTGGCCCATGCCTGTGACCAGCAGGCAGACGTCCTGGTCATTGCAGCGGATGGCCGGGTACTCGGCGGCAAGGCCAGGCACCTGGATTTCCTTGGTCAGATGCAGCCGGTCGATCCAGTTCTGTGCCTCGGGCGCAAACATGGCGATCAGCATGACCTTGGGCGTGAGCGGTGCCACCGGCGCGGTAGCCGCCCAGACAGCAGGGCTGAGCAGCGCCAGCGTGGCGCACAGTGTGTTGCGAGTGGTGTGTTTCATGAAAACTCCTGTCGTCATAATAAGGTTCAGAATTGGTAACCCACGCCTGCGTAGTAGCCCCAGCCATCAGAGCGCGCGCGGAAGTTGCCATCGCCGAAGTTCAGCTCGCTGCCGTCCTGCCAGTTGCCGCCATTGTGGAAGTAGCGGCCAACCAGGGTGAAGCGCAGATGCGTGAAGGCGTAAAGCAGCACATTGGTGGCGACCGTGGAGTTGCCGGTGCGTGCCGGATCGTTCTTGAGGTCCGAGCCGAAATCGAAGTTGGTGAAGCCGATGTAGGTCAGCGAGGCGCCGTTGTCGAAGGTGCTGATCGGTACGATGTATTTGAGCTGGGCACGATAGCCGTCCCACGAATATTCGTTGCTGGCACCGTAGTTCTCCCACTGGTAGCGGCCATAGAAGTTGGCCGACAGATTGACCCGCGAGTGGGTATCGATGTCAGTGCCCAGGCCGCTGTACAAGGTGTTGGCCCGGTTCGCCGTATTGCTGCCGTGGTCATAGATCCAGTCGAAGGCGACGTACCATTCTTTGAATGGGCCGATGGCCAGACTGCGTCCGGCAAGGTAGTCGATCGAGACGCGTGGCTCGTGTTCCATGAACAGCGGCGAGCCATGGTCCCAGACACCTTTGTCATTATCATTGCCGATGCCGAGGATCTTCGGTACGTCGACATAGCCGTACAGCTCGAACGGCCCTTTGCGGCCGAAGTATTCGTACTCCAGGTAGATGTCATCGTTGGGCTTGGGGCCGAAGCTGATGTCCTTGCTGCCGATCAGCGTCAGGTCCTGATTGAGCCAGTCTGAAAAATACGCGCCTTTACCTTCCTTGGGCGAGGCGGGCGGGCTGAGTGCTTCGCCTTGCGCCGAGTCTTCGGCCGCGGCGGGCTGTGCCAGGACGCTGGTACAGGGCAGCGCCGCGGCGGCGGCGAACAGCAGTGGCATAAGGAATCTTGAGGGCGTTGCAGGTCGAGTGAATGGCGGCTGTGGCATTGAAGCTCCTTTTCGTGGGCGCGTACTGCTGATCGCAAGCGTTTGCACAGCCCATGCCAAACTGTTTCAAGATGTTGAATGCCTTGGATATCATGTGCAGAAGATGACCGATCGGGCAGGAAAATGCCCGCAAGCTGTGCGCGGTGTCACCGCCAGTGCCCCGTGATGTTCCGTTTTGCCTCAAAGGCCCGGACGAGCAGCGGCGAGCATGACCACGGCCAGACCGATAATCAGGTTGATGCCGACCAGGCGGCGGATATTGCCCAATGCCGCCGCGCCCTCGGCCCACTGCTCGGCTTCCACGGCACGACGCAGCTCCGGCAGTTGCAATGACTGGATACGCAAAAACAGCGCAACCATGACGACGTACAGGCCCATCATGATTTGCACATAACGCGGCGCGGTTTCAAAGCCGGTGAAGTTGAGCTGAATCATGCCGATGCCGGTTATCGGCAGCAGCACCACCGCAGCCCAGACCCAGGCGAAGAAGCGCGGAAACACCTGGACCCACACTTTCAGGCGAGAAGGGCCTTCAAGTGCTGCAATGACTGCTGGGCGCAACACCATCCAGGCGAAAAACATGCCGCCAACCCACACCAGGGCAGCCAGCAGATGCAATGTATAGACAGTAGAAAAAGCGGTCATCGGACACTCCGTTCTGCGCGGATGGATTTAGCGCGCTATGATAGCGCCCACTCAGAACTACTGAAAATTTATCCAGCCTTTTTAGCCGTGCCCCCGAACCGAAGCCAATGATCAGTACCGAACTCAAAACCCAGATCCAGGGCGCTTACTCGCGTTTCCTCGAAGCCAAGAGCCTCAAGCCACGCTATGGCCAGCGATTGATGATCGCTGAAGTCGCCAAGGTGCTGGGGGACATTGACACCGATGAAGAGGGCCGTCGTTCGGGCGATCCAGCGGTAGTGGCCGTCGAAGCCGGAACGGGTACCGGCAAGACCGTGGCCTATGCCATCGCCTCGATTCCCACCGCCAAGGCGGCAGGCAAGCGGCTGGTGATCGCCACCGCGACCGTCGCCCTGCAGGAGCAGATCGTCTACAAGGACCTGCCGGACCTGATGCGCAACAGCGGTCTGAATTTTACCTTCGCCCTGGCCAAGGGGCGCGGGCGTTACATGTGCCTGTCCAAGCTCGACGCATTGCTGCAGGAAAGTGACGCGACCAACGCGACCGCGCAGCTGTTCGAGGAAGAAGGCTTCAAGATCGAAGTCGATGAGGCCAGTCAGAAGCTTTTCACCAGCATGTTGCAGAAGCTGGCGGGCAACAAGTGGGACGGCGATCGCGACAGCTGGCCGCAGGAACTCGCCGATCAGGACTGGGCGCGTCTGACCACCGATCACAGCCAGTGCACCAACCGGCACTGCCCCAACTTTCAGCAGTGCGCCTTCTATAAGGCGCGTGAAGGCATGGGCAAGGTCGATGTGATCGTCACCAACCACGACATGGTGCTGGCCGACCTGGCACTGGGTGGCGGTGCGGTGCTGCCGGACCCGCGTGACACCTTGTATGTATTTGACGAAGGTCATCACCTGCCGGACAAGGCCATCGGCCACTTTGCCCACTACACCCGATTGAAATCGACCGCCGACTGGCTGGAACAGACTGCCAAGAACCTCGCCAAGCTGCTGGCCCAGCATCCGCTGCCCGGCGATCTGGGCAAGCTGATCGAGCAGGTGCCGGAGCTGGCCCGCGAGATCAAGGGCCATCAGCAGTTCATGTTCGGTGCCTGCGAGCAACTGGCGGATTTCCGCGCCGGTGAAGACATGCAGGGCCGCGAGCGTCCACGTCACCGCTTTGTCGGCGGCGTGATTCCCGAGCACATCCGCGAAATGGGCATCGAGCTCAAGAAGGGCTTCGCGCGCCTCGACGACCTGTTCACGCGCCTGACCGAGCTGCTCAAGGAAGGCATGGACGGTGAGGTCAACATCGGCATCGCCAGCCATCAGGCCGAAGAATGGTATCCGCTGTTCGGCAGCCTGCTGGCCCGCGCGCATGGCAACTGGGAATTGTGGACCGCCTTCACCGCCGAAGACCCGGAAGACAGCCCGCCAATGGCGCGCTGGCTGACCCTGGCCGACAGCGGTGCAATGTTCGATATCGAGGTCAATGCCAGCCCGATCCTGGCGGCGGAAATGCTGCGCCGCAACTTGTGGAACATCGCCTACGGCGCGCTGGTCACCTCGGCGACGCTTACCGCGCTGGGCAAATTCGACCGCTATCGCATGCGTGCCGGGCTGCCCAAAGGGGCGGTGACCGCCGTGGTACCAAGCCCGTTCCATCACGCCGATGCCGGTGTGCTTCGTGTACCGGACCTCAAGGCCGACCCGCGTGACTCGGTTGCGCATACCGCCGCGATCATCCGCGACCTGCCCGGTCTGGTGGAGGGGTCGCGAGGCACGCTGGTGCTGTATTCGTCGCGCAAGCAGATGCAGGATGTCTTCGACGGCCTGGATCGTGACTGGCGCAAGCAGGTGTTCATTCAGGGCAACCTGTCCAAACAGGAGACCCTCAACAAGCACAAGGCACGCGTCGACAGCGGCGAGTCCAGCGTACTGTTCGGGCTGGCCAGCTTCGCCGAGGGTGTGGATTTGCCCGGCGCCTACTGCGAACACGTGGTCATCGCCAAGATCCCGTTCGCAGTGCCGGATGACCCGGTCGAGGCTGCGCTGGCCGAGTGGATCGAAGCGCGTGGCGGTAACCCGTTCATGGAGATCGCCGTGCCCGACGCCTCGTTGCGTCTGGTGCAGGCCTGTGGTCGCTTGCTGCGTACCGAAGAGGACCGCGGCACCATCACGCTGCTGGACCGCCGCGTGGTCACCCAGCGCTATGGCAAGGCGATTCTCAATGCGCTGCCACCGTTCCGTCGGGAAATAACGTGAGCCAAAGATGAAGAGCGTTTCACATCTGTTCCCAAAGCGCTCGATCGCTGAAACAATACGGCCCGTTTAGCCTGTCGCCAGGCTCATGTTGTCAGTCAGGAGTCAGCCGTTGCAGATCCAGGGTCATTACGAACTTCAATTCGAAGCAGTACGTGAAGCCTTTGCGGCGCTCTTTGACGACCCGCAGGAGCGCGGCGCCGCCTTGTGCATTCAGGTTGGTGGCCAGACCGTCATCGATCTGTGGGCAGGCACTGCCGACAAGGACGGTGCCGAAGCGTGGCACACCGACACTATTCTCAACCTGTTCTCCTGCACCAAGACCTTCACCAGCGTGGCGGTTCTGCAACTGGTCGAAGAGGGCAAGTTGAAGCTGGACGAACCCGTGGCCAGGCTTTGGCCCGAATTCGCCGCGGCGGGCAAGGCCTCCATCACGCTTCGCCAATTGCTCTGCCATCAGGCCGGGCTGCCCGCGTTGCGTGAGCCATTGCCTGCGGAAGCGCTTTACCAGTGGGACACCATGACCGCCGCCCTGGCAGCCGAAGAACCCTGGTGGACACCGGGTCAGGGGCATGGTTATGCGGCGATCACCTATGGCTGGCTGGTGGGCGAGATGCTGCGCCGCGCCGATGGTCGAGGCCCTGGGGAATCCATTGCTGCGCGTATCGCCCGCCCGCTGGGGCTGGATTTTCATGTCGGGCTGCAGGATGACCAGTTTCATCGCGTGGCCCACATCGCGCGCGGCAAAGGCAATGCTGGTGACGACGCTGCCCAACGCGTGCTGCAGGCGACGATGCGCGAGCCGGCTTCGATCACTGCCAAGGCGTTCACCAACCCGCCGTCGATCATGACCAGCACCAACAAGCCGGAGTGGCGCCGCATGCAGCAACCGGCGGCCAACGGCCACGGCAATGCACGCAGTCTCGCCGGTTTCTATAACGGTCTGCTCGATGGCAGCCTGCTTGAAGCCGACATGCTCAATGAGCTGACCCGGGAACACAGCCTCGGTCAGGACAAGACATTACTGACCTCGACCCGTCTGGGGCTGGGCTGCATGCTCGATCAGCCGGGCGTTGCCAACGCGACCTACGGCCTGGGGCCTAAAGCCTTTGGCCATCCGGGGGCGGGCGGCTCGGTAGGGTTCGCCGATCCTGATGACGAGGTTGCCTTTGGCTTCGTTACCAACACCTTGGGGCCCTACATTCTGATGGACCCACGTGCGCAGAAACTGGTCGGGGTTCTGCGTGAGTGTTTGCAGTAAGTATCGGCTATAAGTGCTTGTTTCATACCGACTGTCAGTTAAATGGCTGTAACAGGAACCGTACGACGGTTTCTTTTTCCAACTGCATCTTTATGCATGTTATACCGGCGTAGTTACGTCCTTCTGTCTGATCAAAACCGTTGCGGGTTACCCATGTCGTCTAATAAAAGCCTCGTTCTCGCCCTGTGCATCGCCGTGACCGGCTGTGCCCAAACCCCACAATCCGACTCTGCTGCAACCGGAGGCCATTGGTGGCAGTTCGGTTCCGGCAGCGACTCCGCTGACGCAGGCACCGCTGCCAAGGCCCCGGCATCGAGCCCGGCGCCCGCTCCGGTTGCCAAGGCTGCTGCCACGCCGGCACCTGCGGCAGGTGCTGAAAACAGCGCGCCGTGGTACTGGCCGTTCGGTTCGAACGATAACGCGCAGGCCAAACCTGATGCCGTGGCCGACAAGCCGGCAGCCAAGCCCGCTGCGCCGGCGCTGGTTGCCAAATCGGAGACCGACACCAAGTGGTGGTGGCCGTTTGGCAACGACTCCTCCAAGGACGAGCCGAAAGCGCTGGCGATGCCTGATCCGAAAGTGACCCAGGCCTGGCTGGACGAGTACGAGCCGCGCCTGCGCGCTGCAATCAAGGACAGCCCGTTCCAGCTGGAGCGTCGCGAAGACCTGCTGGCAATCACCGCGCCAGTCGACAGCTCGTTCAACCCTGACCGTCCGGCCATGCTGCTGCCGAACACGCTGGGTCCGATCACCCGTCTGGCCAAGGTGGTCGAAGGCGATCAGAAAACTGCCGTGCTGATTCTCGGTCATGCCGACACTTCGGGTCCTACCGAAGCCAACCAGAAGATCAGCCAGGAACGTGCGCAATCGGTTGCCGCGATTTTCCGTCTCAGTGGCCTGGAGCGTAACCGTCTGAGCCAGCGTGGCATGGGTGCCGTGATGCCGCGCGCTGCCAACGACAGCCTGCAGGGCCGTGCGCTCAACCGCCGGGTCGAGATTCTCATGACGCCGCAGGACACCATGCGGGCGCTGATGAGCCGCTACGCACTGCCGCCAGTGGCGCCGACGATGGTCGCTACCCAGGACGTCAAGCCGGTTGCCCCGCCACCTGCCGCCGCACCTGCCAAGAAAGCCGCTGCGAAGAAAGACACCGCCAAGAAAGCTGCACCGGCCAAAGCCAGCACCGCCAAGAAGGCCGCGCCAGCCAAGACCACCGCAGCAGCTAAAAAACCAGCAGCGACCAAGGCCAAGGCGCCCGCCAAGAAAGATGACAGCCAGGCCAGTAACTGAGGCCTGGTTACCTCACGACTTTCGTCTCCACGCTCCGCGCTTTGCGTTGTGCACAAGTCCTGAATAGCCTGAAAAACAAGGCTTTCAGGCTTCTGCCCGGAGGGCGTGGGAGCGAACTTGTTCGCGAAAAGGCCGGTACAGTCTGCGAAACGTATCGTCTGAATCACCGTCTTCGCGAACAAGTTCGCTCCCACGGCCTTCGGCCAGAATCAAAAACGAATGTGTGATAACGGCGAGCGCCGAGCCTCGTAACGAGAGTTAGCTAACGTTCATGATATCTGCGCAGGAATGAAACCATGACTCAGACCCTGGCCGACATGCGCCGTGATTACACCCGCGACGGGTTGACCGAAGCGCAATCGCCGGACGAGCCCTTTGCACTCTTTCATGCATGGTTTGCCGACGCGGTGAACACCGAGCAGCCGCCTGTCGAGGCTAACGCCATGACACTGGCGACGGTTGATGAACAAGGACGTCCACATTGCCGCGTCTTGCTGCTCAAGGGCCTGGACACTCAGGGGTTCACGTTTTTCACTAACTACGAAAGCGCCAAGGGCCAGCAGATCGCTGCACGTCCATTTGCCGCGATGACCTTCTTCTGGCCGACACTGGAGCGCCAGGTGCGTATCGAGGGTCGGGTGGAGAAAGTCTCTGCGCAGGAGTCCGACGCTTATTACCAGGTGCGCCCTCTGGGCAGCCGTCTGGGTGCATGGGCCTCGCCACAGAGTCGCGTGATCGCGGATCGCGACGAACTGGAAGGCCTGATCAGACAGACGGAACAACGCTTCGCAGACACCCAGCCACACTGCCCCGAGCACTGGGGTGGCTACCGTCTTTTGCCCGAGCGGATCGAGTTCTGGCAGGGCCGCTCCAGTCGACTTCACGACCGTTTGAACTATCGTTTGATAGACGACAGATGGACACGCGAGCGCCTTGCACCCTGATTGAATTATTCGTTTGGCCAATCGTCTGAGCGTTATACGGGTTATGGCTGTATGAGGCCTGAATCAATTTAATTTGCAGGCTCGGGGCCGTGACAGCACCTTTGTCGGGTAGTCTAATGGCCACTGATTCCTCTGGAGATTCCTTTTATGCGCAAGTCTGCTCTTCTGGTTGCTTCGTTCACTGCCATGGCTCTGACGCTGGGCGGCTGTACCTCGAATCTGACCGGTGATTCCTATTCCCGTGATGAGGCCAGGACCGTACAGACAGTTCGCATGGGGACGATCGAATCCTTGCGTCCGGTCAAGATCGAGGGCACCAAGACCCCGATCGGCGGCGCGGCGGGTGCCGTTGTTGGTGGTGTGGGCGGCAGCGCTATCGGTGGCGGTCGCGGCAGTATCGTGGCAGCGGTCATCGGTGCAGTGGCCGGTGGTCTGCTGGGTTCGGCGACCGAGGAAGGCCTGACCCGTACGCAAGGTGTCGAAATCACCGTGCGTGAGGATGACGGCAGCATGCGTGCCTACGTGCAGCAGGTTCAGGAAAACGAGATTTTCCGGGTCGGCGAGCGTGTGCGCATCATGAGCGTCAATGGCACCAGCCGCGTTACCCACTGATCTGCAACACCGCACAGCAAAACCCCGAGCCGCAATGCTCGGGGTTTTTTATTGCCAGGCGTGAATGCTCCCACAAGGCTTATGTATAACGATAGTCAGCCTGGGCTCAGCCCTCGATCCCCAGCATGTCGCGCACCAGCGCTTCGGCCACCCGAATGCCGTCCACACCAGCCGAGAGAATCCCGCCCGCATAGCCAGCGCCTTCACCGGCCGGGTAAAGGCCTTTGGTGTTCAGGCTTTGCAGAGTCGGCCCGCGGGTGATGCGCAGCGGTGCCGAGGTGCGGGTTTCGATGCCAGTCAGCACAGCGTCGTGCAGTGAGAAGCCTTTGATCTGCTTGTCGAACGCAGGCAACGCTTCACGAATCGCTTCGATGGCAAAGGCGGGCAGGGCCTCGGCAAGGTCCACCAGCTTCACCCCCGGCTTGTAGGACGGTTCAACGCTGCCCAGAGCCGTCGAGGCCCTGCCTGCAATGAAGTCGCCAACCAGTTGCGCAGGCGCTTCGTAGCTGCTGCCGCCGAGCAGATAGGCGTGAGATTCCAGACGCTCCTGCAACTCGATACCGGCCAGCGGGCTGCCAGGATAGTCCTGTTCCGGCGAGATACCGACCACGATGCCCGAGTTGGCATTGCGCTCGTTGCGTGAGTATTGGCTCATACCGTTGGTGACCACTCGGCCGGGCTCTGACGTGGCTGCCACGACCGTGCCGCCAGGGCACATGCAGAAGCTGTAGACCGAGCGGCCGTTGCTGGCGTGATGCACCAGCTTGTAATCGGCTGCGCCGAGCTTCGGGTGACCGGCGTATTTGCCCAGTCGTGCGCGGTCGATCAACGATTGCGGGTGTTCGATGCGAAAGCCCACCGAGAACGGCTTGGCTTCCATGAACACGCCACGGCCGTGCAGCATGCGGAAGGTGTCGCGGGCACTGTGGCCCAGCGCCAGAATCACGTGCCGGGACGCGAGCTGTTCGCCGCTGTCCAGCTGCACGCCCAGCAATTGGCCGTCCTCGATCATCACGTCGGTCACACGCTGCTGAAAGCGCACTTCGCCGCCCAGCGCTTCGATCTGATGGCGCATGTTCTCGACCACGCCCGTCAGGCGGAACGTGCCGATATGCGGCTTGCTGACATAGAGGATTTCTTCCGGGGCGCCGGCTTTCACGAATTCGTGCAGCACTTTGCGGCCGATGAATTTCGGGTCCTTGATCTGGCTGTAAAGCTTGCCGTCGGAAAAGGTCCCGGCACCGCCCTCGCCGAACTGTACGTTGGACTCGGGGCTGAGGACGTTTTTGCGCCACAGCGCCCAGGTGTCCTTGGTGCGCTGGCGAACTTCGGTGCCGCGCTCGAGGATGATCGGCTTGAAGCCCATCTGCGCGAGCAGCAGCCCGGCAAAAATACCGCAGGGTCCGAAACCCACGACGATCGGGCGCTCTGTCAGCCCCTCGGGAGCGTGTCCGACGACTTTGTAGCTGACATCAGGTGCCGGGCCGACGTGGCGGTCATCGGCCAGCTTGCGCAACAGTGCTTCTTCATCCTTGACCTGGAAGTCGATGGTGTAAATGAAACACAGCTCGGAAGACTTTTTGCGCGCGTCGTAGCTGCGCTTGAAGAGGGTAAAGTCCAGCAGTTCGCCGCTGTCGATACCCAGGTGCTTCAAGAGCGCAACGCGCAGGTCTTCTTCCGGATGATCGATCGGCAGCTTGAGTTCGGTGATTCGTAACATTAAGGGGTCCAGTTTTCGGGCCGCAGGTTCAGCCCGACAGCACTACAAGAACCGGCGATTATAAGCGCTGAACCCCTTTGGCGGCGAGCCTGAGCGATCAGTCGTCGCGTGAACCGCCGTAATAACCGCAGCCACGCTGGGCCTGGCCGTTTATGCGCAGTTCTGCGGTGAGGTGTTGCACCGAGCCGTCGACGCTGTCGACGCAGCGCTGTGGCGCAACCCAGATCTCGATGCGCTGATTGTTGGCCTCGCTGCTGACGCTGAAACTGCCGTCCGGCAGCTTCTCTTCCACGTAGGGCAGCGCCAGTGGCGCAACGCCCTCGCGCTCCAGAACCATGCCCTTGCCGCTGACATTGACGTTCCAGGCGGGCTTGTTGCCATTGACGTGCAATGTCAGACGTTTGAAATTGAGGTCTTCACAGGCCTGGCCGGGACGTTCGACGCGGTACAGCTGATGCAGGTCCAGCTGACCGTCACTGTTGGCCGCCTTGCTCGCGGCAAAGCTGCCGCGCAGATCGGCAAACACCGTGCCTTTGCTGTCCGCCAGCGAGGCCGCTTCCTGCAGAATGCCGGTGTTGCCGCGATCCTTGACCACGTAGCGACGCTGCTCGTTACACGGCTTGAACAGCAACTGGCCGTTTTCCCCGGTCAGGTCGCCCTGCATACGGAGCATGCCCGCCGTGGAAACCTTCGGTTCCTCGGTCTGTTTACCGAGCAATTGACACCCGGCAAACAATGGTAGAAGAGCAAATACGAGGACGGAACGGGCAGCGAACATGATGTGGTCTCCAGACAAGTGCCGCCACGTTACTCAGACTGGAGGTGCATCACAAGGGTCGGGATGCTTATCGCGCGAGCAGTGGCTTCGACTATCGTTCAGGTTTGACGCTGACCGTAGGAGCGAACCTGTTCGCGAAAGGGCCGTTTTGTTCGACGAAAATACGTCGTTTAAACGAACGCCTTCGCGAACAAGCGAAACGTCGCCCGATTCGCGCCTGCAAAACCGTTTCGGCCTCTCGGGCCGTTATGTGAGCTTAGCCGCCCAGATACGCGTCCCGCACTTTCGGATCGACCAGCAGTTCTTCGCCTGTGCCCTGCATGACCACGCGGCCGTTTTCCAGTACGTAGGCGCGGTCGGCGACTTTCAGGGCCTGGTTGGCGTTCTGTTCGACCAGAAATACCGTCACCCCATCGCGGCGCAGCTGTTCGACGATCTCGAAAATCTGCTGGATGATGATCGGCGCCAGACCCAGTGAAGGCTCGTCCAGCAACAGCAACTTGGGCTTGCTCATCAGTGCACGACCAATGGCCAGCATCTGCTGTTCGCCGCCGGACATGGTGCCGCCGCGCTGATTGAAGCGTTCCTTGAGGCGGGGAAAGAGGTGCAGGACCTTGTCCATCTGTTCCTGATAATCCTCTTTTTCCGTGAAGAAGCCGCCCATCGCCAGGTTCTCTTCAACGGTCAGACGCGCAAACACCCGGCGGCCTTCCGGCACCACGGCAATGCTCTTGCGCATGATGATCGACGACTCCAGCCCGACCAGTTCCTCGCCCATGTAGCGAATACTGCCGCTTTGGGCGCGCGGTGAGCCGCACAGGGTCATCAGCAGGGTGGACTTGCCCGCGCCGTTGGCGCCGATCAGGGTGACAATTTCACCCTGGCGTACTTCCACGTTGACGCTGTGCAGCGCCTGGATCTTGCCGTAGAAGGTGGAAACGTTTTCGAACTGCAGCATTTACGCTTCCCCCAGGTAGGCTTTGATCACATCGGGATTGTCACGAATCTGTTCCGGGGTGCCATCGGCCAGAGGCGTGCCCTGATTGATCACCACGATGTGGTCGGAAATGCTCATCACCAGTTTCATGTCGTGCTCGATCAACAGGACCGTCGCGTTGTGCTCGCTGCGCAACACGCCGATCAGTGCTTTCAGATCATCGGTTTCCCTGGGGTTCAGACCCGCTGCCGGTTCGTCGAGCATCAGAATGCGCGGACGCGTCATCATGCAGCGGGCGATTTCCAGGCGGCGTTGCTGACCGTAGGCCAGCGTCCCGGCAGGGCGGTTGGCGAATTCCCTGAGGTTGACCGCTTCCAGCCAGTGCTCGGCGTAGTCCATGGCTTCACGTTCGCTGCGGCGGAACGCGGGCGTCTTGAACAGGCCGGACAGGAAGTTGGTGTTCAAATGCCGGTGCTGGGCAACCAACAGGTTTTCCACGGCGGTCATTTCCTTGAACAGGCGCACGTTCTGGAACGTACGCACCACACCCTTGCGCGCGATCTGGTGGCCAGCCAGGCCCTGGATCGGCTCACCGTCCAGCAGAATCGTGCCTGCGCTCGGCCGGTAGAAACCGGTCAGGCAGTTGAAAACTGTCGTCTTGCCGGCGCCATTGGGGCCGATCATCGACACAACCTGCCCCTGATTGACCGTCAGGGCAACGCCATTGACCGCCAGCAGGCCGCCAAAACGCATGCTCAAGCCAGTGGCTTGCAGTAATGGGCGGCTCATTTCGGCAGCTCCGCTTTCAATTTCATTTCGGGGCGCTGCATCGGCAGGAAGCCTTGTGGACGCCAGATCATCATCAGCACCATCAGCGCGCCGAACATCAGCATGCGGTAGTCACTGAACTCACGCATCAGCTCAGGCAACAGGATCATTACGATCGCCGCCAGAATCACGCCCAGTTGCGAGCCCATGCCACCCAGCACCACGATGGCGAGGATGATTGCCGACTCGATGAAGGTGAACGATTCCGGAGTGATCAGACCCTGACGTGCAGCAAAGAAGCTGCCCGCGAAACCTGCGAACGCAGCGCCAAGGGTGAAGGCCGAGAGCTTGATCACGGTCGGGTTCAGACCCAGTGCGCGGCAGGCGATTTCGTCTTCGCGCAAGGCTTCCCAGGCCCGTCCGATCGGCATGCGCAGCAGGCGATTGATGACGAACAACGCCGCCAGTGCCAGCAGCAGGGCGATCAGGTAGAGGAAGATGACCTTGTTGATCGAGTTGTACGGCAGACCGAAGAACTCGTGGAAGGTCTGCATGCCCTCAGCGGCCTTGCGCTCGAAGGTCAGACCGAAGAGGGTCGGCTTTTCGATGTTGCTGATGCCGTTCGGACCGCCAGTGATATCGGTCAGGTTGCGCAGGAAGATACGGATGATCTCGCCGAACCCCAGCGTCACGATGGCCAGGTAGTCGCCGCGCAGACGCAACACCGGAAAGCCCAGCAGGAATCCGAACAGCGCCGCCATCAATCCCGCGATCGGCAGGCAGATCCAGAAGCCGAGCCCGTAATAATGCGACAGCAGGGCATAGCTGTAGGCGCCGACCGCATAGAAACCCACATAGCCCAGGTCAAGCAGACCTGCCAGGCCGACCACGATGTTCAGGCCGAGGCCGAGCATCACGTAGATCAGGATCAGCGTGGCAATGTCCACCGCACCGCGCGACCCGAAGAATGGCCAGATGAAGGCCAGTACGATGAGCGCCGCGAGGCCCCAGCGCTGGGTTTTCGGCTGGGTCAGGAAGTCGCTGGTTTTTTGCGGGATCAGCGGTTTGTCGGAGCCGCGACGCAGGCCGCTGATCTGCTCGGCGAACAATACGCGCAGAAACAGCAGGACCGAACACACGGCAATGATGGTCAGGGTCAGCGGGCTGGCGTTCTGCACTTGCAGGGTGACGCCGGAAAAGGCCAGTTTCAGGCCGAACACCGGGTAGGCCACGGCCCAGACCAGTAAGGCGCTGAACAGCGCCTGTTTGAAAGACTTGCTCATACTTTCTCAACCTCCGGACGACCCAGAATGCCGGTCGGTCGGAACAGCAGCACCAGGACCAGCAGGCCGAAAGCCACGACGTCCTTGTACTGATCACCAAAAATGTCGGCACCGAAGGCTTCGGCGACGCCCAGCACCAGGCCACCGAGCACAGCACCCGGGATCGAACCGATACCGCCCAGTACCGCAGCCGTGAAGGCTTTCAGGCCGACGAGGAAACCGGCGTTGGGGTTGATCACGCCGTATTGCATGCTCAGCAGCATGGCGGCGACGGCGGCCAGTGCAGCACCGACCACAAAGGTCAGGGCGATGATGTTGTTGGTGTTGATGCCCAGCAGATTGGCCATCTTCATGTCCTCGGCGCAGGCGCGGCAGGCGCGGCCCATTCGCGAGCGGGAGATGAACAGGGTCAGGCCGGTCATGGCCACCAGGGTGACGACGAACACCACGATCTGCATGTAGGAAATCAGCACTTCCTCTGCGCCACCGGGCCCGAACGAGAGGCTGCCGGGCAGCAGGTTGGGGATGGCGAAGTTGCCCGAGCCCTGGGAAAGCTGGACCGAGTTCTGCAGAAAGATCGACATGCCGATGGCGGAAATCAGTGGAATCAGACGGTTGCTGTTGCGCAACGGACGGTAGGCCACGCGCTCGATGCTGTATCCGTAGGCACTGGTCACGATGATCGCAGCGGCAAAACCGGCAATCATCAGCAACGGCAGGCTGTGAATCCCCAGCATCGCCAGACCGGCGAGGGCCATGAAAGCTACATAGGAACCGATCATGTACACCTCGCCATGGGCGAAGTTGATCATTCCGATGATGCCGTACACCATCGTGTAACCGATGGCGATCAATGCATACGTACTGCCAATGGTCAGGCCATTGACCAGCTGCTGCATGTAGTGGAATAACTCGGGCATTTACCGCGCTCCTAAAAACCTGATCTGCATTTCTCTGACCTGCGCCGGGGTGGCATTCTGTCGATGCGTAGCCTGTTGCGCTATCAAGGAACCGCTATTGACGGTTTTAAGATTTTCAGGGGGCCTCGTGCATGCCGTTCGGGTCGCCGAAACGTGCGTACGGGCCTGGATTCGTAAAACAAAGCCCACTGCGCTGGCAGTGGGCTTTGAGGGTTGACGCAAGCAGCTTATTTGGCGGCTTCGGTCTTGGGTTTGCCGAAGTGCCACTCGTAGACCACGAACTGGAAGTTCTTCAGGTCACCTTTTTCGTCGTAGCTCAGCTCGCCCATTGGCGTCTTGAAGGTACCGGCATGGATGGCAGCGGCCACCTTGGTGGTGTCTTCGGACTTGGCGGCAGCGATGCCGTCAGCAATGACCTGCACGGCGGAGTAGGACGGGTACACGAACGGGCCGCTCGGGTCCTGGCTCTTGGCCTTGAAGGCTTCGGTCAGTGCCTGGTTGGCCGGGTCCTGGTCGAAGGATTTTGGCAGGGTGACCAGCAGGCCTTCCGAAGCATCACCCGCGATTTGCGAGATCGACTCGTTGCCGACACCTTCAGGGCCCATGAACTTGGCGTTCAGACCTTTTTCCTTGGACTGGCGCAGAATCTGGCCCAGCTCAGGGTGGTAGCCGCCGTAGTAGACGAAGTCGACGTTGGCCTGCTTGAGCTTGGCGATCAGCGACGAGAAGTCCTTGTCGCCAGCGTTGATGCCTTCGAACAGTGCAACCTTGACGCCTTTTTTCTCCAGCGTCTGCTTGACGGCTGTTGCGATACCTTCGCCGTACTGCTGCTTGTCGTGGATGACTGCAACGATTTTCGGCTTGGCGACGTCGGCAATGTAGTTGCCGGCGGCCGGACCCTGGGCGCTGTCCAGACCGATGGTGCGGAACACCAGTTTGTAGCCGCGCGCGGTGATTTCCGGGCTGGTGGCAGCCGGGGTCACCATGATGATGCCTTCGTCTTCGTAAACGTCGGAGGCTGGCTGGGCGGAGCTGGAGCAAAGGTGACCGACCACGTATTTCACGCCGTCGTTGACCACTTTGTTGGCGACCGCAACGGCCTGTTTCGGATCGCAGGCGTCATCGTATTCGACGGCTTCAAGCTTTTTGCCATCTACGCCGCCTTTGGCGTTGATCTGCTCGATGGCCATCTTGGCGCCATTGAACTGCATGGTGCCGTATTCGGCGACAGGGCCGGTCTTGGGACCGGCGATGCCGATCTTGATGGTGTCAGCTGCGAACGAATGGCTGGCAACCCCCGCCATAACCAGTGCGGCAAACAGCCTTGAAAGCTTATTGGTACCCTTAGTCATGATGCTCCACTCTTGCGTTGTAGTTTTTATAATCCTGATGGCCAAGGCTCCAGGACCGATTCGATCACCGGTTGTCCCACGCCGCCAACTGTACCGGAACAGTTTAGAGCGCGGTTCGCTGGCTTGGAAAGCCGGGCGTCTGAGGACAAACCTGTGGGTGTCGCTTAATCGAAAGAAAGTTACAGAATCGAACCGCTTGAGCGTCTGAAATCACTTCAGATCCATAGGGTTATCTGCACTTCCCTGCGATAAATCGCCTGCTTCTGGGCTTGCCGGTGGGAAACTCGGCGTTATCATTGCGCCGATTTTCTTTTTGGTGAAACCCATGACGCAAGAACCTAGCACCCTCTATGCCAAACTGCTTGGCGAAACGGCATCAATCACCTGGACTGAATTGCAACCATTCTTTGCCAAGGGTGCCCTGTTGTGGGTCGAGTTGCCTCTGGATTTGATCGAAGTCGCCGAGGCGGTGGCCGAAAATGATGCAGCAAGGGTGTCTGCATGGTTGGCTGAGGGTCGGGTTGGCAAGGTGTCTGAAACCAAGGCGCTTGAGCTGGTGGAGACAGATCCGCTGCTCTGGGCTGTAGTAGTGGCACCTTGGGTTTTGATTCAAAACAGGGCGCAGGATTGATTTGCGCACCAGTCAGGTGCCGCGCGGTTTTCCGGAGTGAGTTGGAAGGTAACTTTTCGGCAGCCCGCGTAGCGTAAAACCCCACCTTGGAGGTAGCGGTTCCGCGGGCTGCACTGTTTCTTTAGACGATGGAGCCGTGCGCCGCCCCCTCAGGTACGGACAGGTCTGGGACTGGCGAAATCGTCATTGTCACGCAGTTCGGCAAACACATCCGGAATGGCTGGTGTTTCGCTGCCCGACTCCTCGCTGTGCTGTTGTGGCAGGGCAGACCAGCGGGTAGTGGGCTCGCGCTGGTTCATCTGTCTGGCAAGAGGCAGGATGCGCTCCAGCGGCTGGGGCCTGCTGAACAGATAACCTTGTACGTAATCACTGCCAAACTGCCTGAGAAACTCCAGTTGATCCTGGGTTTCGACGCCTTCGGTCACCACTTTCAAGCGCAACGTATGCGCCATGACGAGGATTGCCTGAACGATTTCCATGTCCTGCGGGGACTGCGGAATGTCGATAATGAACGAACGGTCGATCTTCAGCGTGTCCAGTGGCAGTCGCTTGAGATAGGCGAGCGACGAGTATCCCGTGCCGAAGTCGTCAATCGACAGTGAAACACCCAGGCTGCGAATGTGCTTGAGCATCTGGATGGTGTTGCTGATGTTGCCCATCAAGGCATTTTCGGTCACCTCCAGTTCAAGCTGTCCAGGTGCCGCGTCAGCATCGGCCAGCGCCCGTTCAACCTCTTCGACCAGTTCGTTGCGGCCCAGCGTCAGCGCTGAACAGTTGACGGAGATGATCAGCTGTTCCAGCCCTTCCTGGCCTAGAGTGCGCAGGTCGTGACAGGCGCGGCGCAGCACCCAGTTATCCAGCTCGGCAATCAGGCCGTTAGTCTCGGCAATGCTGATGAAGCGTGCGGGTACCAGCAGGCCGTGGTGCGGGTGATTCCAGCGTACCAGCGCCTCGAGCTTGGCAACGTGGCCAGTGCGCATGTCGACAATAGGCTGGTAATACACCTGTAGCCCCTTCCCCTCGCGCAAGGCATTGCGCAGTTCTTCTTCCAGTTGCAGTTCCAGACTGGCTTTGGTCTTGAGAGCCGGGTTGAAGAAGTTGACGCCGTTGCGCCCTTTGTCCTTTGACTGGTAGAGCGCGAGGTCTGCGTGCTTGAGCAGCTCATCGCAGGTCGAGCCATCACGCGGGAACACGGCAATGCCGATACTGGTGGTCATGACCATACGCCTGCCTGCCAGCGCGATGGTCTCCTTCATTTTGTGCATGACTCGATGAGCCAGATGTCTTGCCTCTTCGTAGTCCGGAATGCTCAGCAGAATGCAGAATTCGTCGCCGCCGAAACGCGCAACCACGTCCTGGGCACGTGTAGCGCTGCGGATGCGCTCGGCGATCACCTTGAGCAGCTCGTCACCCGCGTCGTGGCCCAGGCTGTCGTTGATGCGCTTGAAGTGGTCGATGTCAAGGAACATCACCGCAAGCATGCCTTTGTTGAAGGTGTGCTCCTGCAGCTTCTCGGCGAAGATCTGATTGAAGCCGCGACGGTTGATCAGGTTGGTCAGTGGGTCGTAATGTGCAACCTGCTGAAGCGAGACGCGTGCCTGATCAAGCTGGCTGAGCAGCACATTGACCCGTTGCAGGTCATGCTCCTTGCCTTGCAGTTTCTTGTCGGCCATTGCTGCGCTGATGCTGCCGGCGATGATCAGCAGGGCGATGGCCGCGATGGTAAGCCCCAGCTGTTGGCTGTTTTCGGTAGTGGGGCCGTGCAGCGCAACGCCTTCCGGTATTACCAGCCGCAGCGCCTTCATGCCCATCAGGTGCATGGTCAGCAGGCCTGCGCCCAGCAAAAGGCTGACCGCGTAACGGAACATCTGATGAAACATGCCGCTGTACTGGCGCAAGTGCCGGGACAGGGTAAGGAGCGCAATGCTGGAAAGAACCGCCACCAGAATCGACAGGGCAAACATCCGCGGCTCGTAGTACTGCGTGGCAGTGGAACGCATGGCCGACATGCCCAGGTAGTGCATGACACTGATGCCGATCCCCATCACCACCGCGCTGATCAGACAGCGCTTCAAGGTCAGCTCGGGGATGGTCAGTGCTCGCATGGCCACCAATGCGGTGATCAATACGATCAGCAGGGAAATCAGCGTGATGGAGAGGTCATAGGCGATTTTGAGGGGGGCCTGTAAGGCCAGCATGCTGATGAAATGCATCGCCCATACGCCACCGGCCAGGCAAAGCGCGCCCAGCGCTTTCCAGAGGCGACGACTTTTGAGGGCGTCGACCTGGATGACACGGTCCGCAATGTCCAGCGTGGCAAAGCACGCAGCACAGGCCACGCCGTAAGCAAGCGCGACCAGAAACAGGTTGTGACTACAGTCGATCAACAATTGCACGTCCGCTGGTGGGTCAGCGAATACGTTCAAACCCAGCCAATCCATAGCTTGCCCTATTCTCACTGCAAGGGCGCCAAGGCTGAAGGCCTGGCGTTCTAGGCTGAGTATAGAAGCTGTTTACATCCTGCCAATACACGAGGTGCCAATTTGGCATCAAAGTGATGGCTGGCGCGTCTGGACTCTATGCTTGGGAGGACGCAGAGCGTCCGGAAAGGCATGCCCATGCGGAGCATGGGCATGATAGGGGGGCGTATATCGCGTGGCAGGTGGGTGTGTAACCGGCCCTCAGCCTGCGACCAGTACCCGGATCGCTTCCAGACGCAGGGCCGCTTTTTCAAGCATGGCCAGACCCTGTTCACGTTGCGCGCGCAGAGCCACCAGTTCACTGTCGCGCACGGTCGGGTTGACCGCTTGCAATGCCGTCAGGCGGGCCAGTTCTTCTTCGGTATCGGCTGCCAGACGGCGCTGCGCTTCGGCAACGCGCTCTGCGTGTTTCGGCGTGATTTTCTCTTCGCCCGCGTTGATCCTCGGGGTCAGTTGGTCACGTTGTGCCTGGATGAACTTGTTGGCGCTGGCACGGGGCACACTTTCGAGCTGATCATTGAGCGTGTTGAACGACACACGGCTGGCCAGATCGTTGCCATTCGGGTCGAGCAGGCAGCGTAGCGCGGCAGGCGGCAGATAACGCCCCAACTGCAGCGAGCGCGGCGCAACCACTTCGCTGACGTAGATCAGTTCCAGCAGAACGGTGCCCGGCTTGAGTGCCTTGTTCTTGATCAGCGCCACGGCGGTGTTGCCCATCGAACCGGACAGCACCAGATCCATGCCGCCTTGCACCATCGGGTGCTCCCAGGTGATGAACTGCATGTCCTCGCGGGACAGCGCCTGATTGCGGTCGTAGGTGATGGTCACGCCTTCGTCGTCGCCCAGCGGGAAGCTGGCGTCGAGCATCTTTTCACTCGGCTTGAGGATCAGGGCGTTTTCCGAATGGTCCTCGCTGTCGATGCCAAACGCGTCGAACAGGGTTTCCATGTAGATCGGCAGGCTGAACTGATCGTCCTGATCGAGGATCGCTTCGACCAGCGCTTCGCCTTCGCCAGCGCCGCCGGAATTGAGTTCCAGCAAACGGTCGCGACCGGTATGCAGTTCGCTTTCCAGGCGCTCGCGTTCGCTGCGGGCTTCATCGATCAGGGTTTGCCACTCGTCGTCGTCACCGCTTTCCAGCAGCGGCAGCAGGCGCGGGCCGAACTGATGCTGCAGGGCGTTGCCGGTCGGGCAGGTATTGAGGAACGCATTGAGCGCTTCGTGATACCACTGGAACAGGCGGGCCTGCGGACTGGTTTCCAGGAACGGGACGTGCAGCTCGATGGTGTGCTTCTGGCCGATCCGGTCCAGACGCCCGATACGCTGCTCCAGCAAGTCCGGGTGCGACGGCAGATCGAACAGGACCAGATGGTGGGAGAACTGGAAGTTGCGGCCTTCGCTGCCGATTTCCGAACAGATCAGCACCTGGGCGCCGAACTCTTCGTCTGCAAAGTAGGCCGCCGCACGGTCGCGCTCAAGGATGTTCATGCCTTCGTGGAAAACCGTTGCAGGGATACCGGAGCGCACACGCAGCGCATCTTCCAGGTCCATGGCGGTTTCGGCGTGGGCACAGATCACCAGCACCTTGACGCGCTTGAGCATTTTCAGGGTATCGATCAGCCAGTCGACGCGGGGGTCGAAGCGCCACCAGCGCTCTTCTTCACTGACTTCCGATTGCGACTGAAAGCTGACTTCCGGGTAAAGATCGGCGTGCTCGCCGACCGGCAATTCGAGGTATTCGACAGGGCAGGGCAGCGGGTATTGATGCAGCTTGCGCTCCGGGAAGCCCTGCACCGCGGCACGGGTGTTGCGGAACAGCACGCGGCCGGTGCCATGACGGTCGAGCAGTTCGCGAATCAGACGCGATTTGGCTTCTTCGTCGCCGGTATTCACCGCGGCCAGCAGCGAATCGCCTTCGGCACCCAGGAAGCCGTGAATGGTCTCTTGCGCCGCAGCGGACAGCTTGCCTTTGTCGAGCAACTCCTGAACGGCCTGAGCCACCGGGCGATAGTTCTCGCTCTCGGCGCGGAAGGCCTTGAGGTCGTGGAAACGGTTCGGGTCCAGCAGGCGCAGACGGGCAAAGTGGCTGTCCTGGCCCAGTTGTTCCGGCGTCGCGGTCAGCAGCAGTACGCCCGCAATGACTTCGGCCAGCTGTTCGACCAACGAATATTCGCGGCTGGCCTTGTCTTCGTGCCAGACCAGGTGGTGCGCTTCGTCAACTACCATCAAGTCCCAGCCCGCCGCAAACAGGGCGTCCTGGGCTTTTTCGTCTTCGACCAGCCATTCCAGGGCAACCAGCGCGAGCTGGGTGTCTTCGAACGGGTTGCCGGCATCGCTTTCCATGAAACGCTCGGCGTCGAACAGCGCAACCTGCAGGTTGAAGCGGCGACGCATTTCCACCAGCCACTGGTGCTGCAGATTTTCCGGAACCAGGATCAGTACGCGGTTGGCGCGGCCCGACAGCAGTTGGCGATGGATCACCAGACCGGCTTCGATGGTTTTACCCAGGCCCACTTCGTCGGCCAGCAGAACGCGTGGCGCGATGCGGTCCGCGACTTCGCGAGCGATGTGCAACTGGTGGGCGATAGGCTGTGCGCGCACGCCACCCAGGCCCCAGAGCGAGGACTGCAATTGACGGCTGGTGTGCTCGAGCGTGTTGTAGCGCAGCGAAAACCATGACAGCTGGTCGATCTGGCCGGCAAACAGACGATCGGTCGCCAGGCGGAACTGGATGAAGTTCGACAACTGGGTTTCCGGCAGCGTGACCACTTCGTTCTGCGCATTCAGGCCGTGGTAGACCAGCAGGCCATCGACATCGTCGACTTCGCGAACGGTCATTTTCCAGTTTTCGAAGTGCGTGATCACATCGCCAGGGGAGAAGCGCACGCGGGTCAGCGGCGCGTTACGCAGTGCGTACTGACGTGTTTCGCCAGTGGCCGGATAGAGCACGGTCAATAAGCGGCCGTCCTGTGCCAGAACGGTGCCCAAACCCAGCTCGGCTTCGCTGTCACTAATCCAGCGTTGCCCCGGTTGATACTGCTGCGCCATGCTGCCTGTCTCCCGCTTGAAAAAGCTGAGTATGTTAACGGAACGCGCCCCGAAGGCCAAAGGCAGCGTGAAAAAACTCATGGTCAGCGCCGGAACCTATCGAATTTTTGGTTCCATGACACTTATTTCACTGAGAGGAGTCAAAAAAGATCTTATAAACCATCACTGGCTATTTCAGCCCGGTTCAAGTTGCCTCGTGCACGGCCGACACCCCGGTAAGAGGAGATAAAACCATGCTGCAACCTATGCTTCCGTTAAGTGTGGTGCCAGTGACATCACAGCTGGATCCGGCCAAACGCATGCCGGACATTCCACCTGTCGCGCCGGTGCAGCAGAGCTCCAGCGAGACCTCCATCGACCTGCGCAATGAAGATACTGAACGCAGCGCGTTGCTGTTGCGTGAAGAGCAACAGCGCCAGCAGCAACAGCAGCAGGCTCATGGCGGCGGAGAAGCCGAGGAATACGTGGGGCTGGTGGTTCCGGGTGATTCGCTGAACGCCGACAATACCGTACCCGTCGTGCCGCTCATCGACGACGAGCCGCGTCAGGGGCTTTGGGTGGATATTCAGATCTGATCGCTGCACCGCCCATGTCTGTACGGGTCACGGGACTGGCCAAGGCTGCTGCGATTGAGCATTATTGGCCCTGATTTCCCGTGTTCGAGAACCGCAAGCCATGAGCGACGACGCACAACTGATCGACCTGGGCGCCGAGCGCGCCAAGCGTATCCACGATCTGAATGACAAGCGCCTCAATGAAGTGCGCAATGCCTTCGAGCAGGCCATGCCGTTGGGCAAGCAGAAAAAGTCCGGCAAAAAGCCCAAAAAGCGCTGATCCAGCCGCCATACCCTTGATCTGATCAGTCTGGTTCAGCAACAGCTGATCTGGATCAACTCGCCTTTATGCACGCTGCCTTAGTCTTCTTCATCGAATGCGCTGTAGGCGGACACGCGCCTATCTGCATTCAATGAGCACGCAAGGCACTTGGGGCGACTTCGGTCGCCCTTTTTTTCGTCTGCATGCCACGCCCTGCATCGAGCGCCGTGGGCTATCAGCTCACGGTGTTGGCGCCGGCATGGGTCAGGTCATAGGCTCTGGCGGCTTCGGCGGTCTTGATGTCGCGCTGATAGCTCGGCGTCCAGGCGGTCACCGCTGACTTCTGGGTGAAGCTGACATTGCTGCCGATGTCCTTGAAGTGCGCATCGCCATAGTCATCCAGCACGCCGGCGTTGCTCGGCTTATCGGACACATTGACGCCTTTGTTGAAATAGTTGGCCTGCGAAAGGATGGTCGCATCCCCTGTCGCGGTAAAGCCAAGATGGAAGTTGTCGATCGAGTTGTTGTAAACGTCAAAATCGCCATGCCGCATCAGGCCGGGTGCCCGAACATCAAGGTTGCTGAACACATTGTTGGCGATGGTCATGCGCGGGTAGCCCTTGTACTCGGCCTTGGCTTGAGCGGAGTCGTCCGGCTGACCGAGAATCACGCCATATTCGTTGTTCTGGAATTTCGAGTTGGTCAGACTGACGTTGTCTGCCGTCCCGCCGACATAGAGCAGCTTGTCCAGACCTTTGGCGTTCTGATCCTTGGTGCCTGAATAGGTGTTGTGGTCGATCCAGTATTTCTGACCGCTGCTGATGAACATCTGCATGTCACCGTTTTCGCGATAACGGCTGTCGTGGTCGAAGTTCAGGTTCTGGAAGATGTCATTGCTGGCGGTCTTGCCGCTGGCCAGGTAGATGTTGTGCAGACTGTTGCCCTTGTCGGTGCCGAGCAGAGTCTTGTTGGCGCCAAAGTTGATAGTCACTTTGCTGTCGGCAGACAGATTGGCCCCCAGTTTGACGGTGCGGGCTTTATCGTCCTCCATGTACTTCTTGAGGTCCGCCACGGTATTGACCGTAACGACTTCGCCACCGTTACCGCCGGTGGTGTTGGCCTCTTTGGCGAAACCTACGATGCCGGACATGTCCGCGCCCTGGCCATGCGCTGCCGGGGTCACGGTTTTCGCTGCTTTAACCGTGTTATCGGTCTTGGTGGTGTCCGTCGAGGTTTTCGGCAGGGCAGGGTCATTGACCACTGCCGGGTTTACCGCATCGGGCCTGGCGGGTGTCTTGTCTGGAGTGACACTGCTTCGCTCGGCCGTCCGGGCTGCTGTTTGTGGCGGCGCAGCGGGCGTCGGCTCTGTATTTTTTTGCAGTGATACAGGTTTTTCTGAAGGGTGATCGTTCTGCACCACAAAGGGTTTTTCTGCGTTGCCCTTAGGTGTCGAAGGCGACGAGGAAGAGGACGAGGACGAGGGCGATTGAGCGAGTGTCGGCGTCTGTTCGCGTTGAGTCTGTGCAGGCCCAGAGCCGTTCTGTAGATTGCCTTCCAGCAGAGAGAGCAGGTTGTTGAGGATGTTGCGGATCGCTTGCACAAGTTTGTTCAGTACCTGCTCACCGTTGCCACCCAGCATGTTTGAAGACGTGCTCGTGTCAGTCGGCTGGACTCTGGAGCCTAGTGTATTCAGCGAAGAGTGCGGGCCATTGGCCTGCTGTGTCAGGCCGAAGTCGATCAGGTTGCTATTGTGGCCCGGCTTGATGCCCTGACCTTGAAGCTGCAGTTGATCGGTCTGCGCCGGAGCATCCTGCGCAGAAGTCCCGGAGACGGGGTAATAGTTTCTGTTGATCGTATTCATGGCTGATTTCCCCGCCTGTGGGATGAACAATTCGTGATCCGGATAGGGAGTGCTACTGGTTCCCTGAGTGGAAAGCGCAGGAAAGCAGTTCCGGGTGCATCATGAATTTTTGTTCAGGCCACTGGCGAGTCGGTCGGTCGTGCGCGCTGCGTGGCGCACGCCCGTGCGCGGTATCAGCCGAAAGTGATCTCGGGCAATACGGTCAGGTCGACGGTCTGCTGCTTGCGCGGGGCGAGAATCTCGGCTTCGCCGTCTACAACCAGCTCATCGTTCTGATTGAAAACGCGGGTGGCGATGCGCACGCGGAACTTCGGCAGTTTTTCCAGGATTTCCAGGCGCACCGTCAGGGTATCGCCCAGTTTTACCGGCTTGAGGAAGGTCATCTGTTGACCGATATAGATGGTGCCGGGGCCAGGCAACTCGCACGCAACCGCCGCACTGATCAGCGCGCCGCTGAACATGCCGTGGGCAATACGCTCCTTGAACATGGTCTTGGAGGCGTATTCGGCGTCCAGGTGGACCGGGTTGTGGTCGCCAGACATCGCGGCGAACAGCTGAATATCACGCTCTTCCACTGTCTTGCTGTAGCTGGCGGTCTGACCGACTTCAAGGGCTTCGTAAGGCGTGTTGGTGACTTGAGTCATGTGGCTGTCCTGACAATAAAAATGAATTGAAGCGCGCCGGTTCGTGCAACCCGACCTGGCCTTGATTTGTAACACTTGATGACCTGTCGCCGCCAATGCGCGGACAAGATCATTCAGACGCTTGCTGGCGCTCCCCGGATCACATTCAAGGCAAATAATAAGCAAACGTCGTGTGAATACGGCTACTGCGCTATCGGGCAGGTGTCCTTACCAGCCCGATTGCCGTGCGCAGTGTATCGCTGGCGACAGATTTCAGTCTGAACAGAGACAAGATTCATGCTGCTGATGAGGCCCGGATGATGATTTGCCTGAGGTGCTTTAACTGCTAACGTCCGCTCAGACCTATGCAGGGAAAAGGGATAAAAATAATGCAAGCTGACTTCTGGGATGACAAGCGTCCGGCGGGTGTCGACGCCGAGGTGGATCTGCAGACCTACCAATCGGTCGTCGAGGTGTTTGAGCGCTGCTGCAGGAAATTCGCCGACCGACCTGCGTTCAGCAACATGGGCGTGACGCTGACCTACGCGGAACTTGAGCGTCACTCCGCCGCCTTCGCCGCGTATTTGCAGCAGCACACGCAACTGGTGCCGGGTGACCGCATTGCCGTACAGATGCCCAATATCCTGCAGTACCCGATCGCCGTATTCGGTGCGATGCGTGCCGGTCTGACGGTGGTCAACACCAACCCGTTGTACACCGCGCGCGAGATGCGCCATCAATTCAAGGACTCCGGCGCCCGGGCGCTGGTCTATCTCAATCTGTTCGGCAAGCTGGTGCAGGAAGTGCTGCCGGACACGGCCATCGAATACCTGATCGAAGTGAAAATGGGCGACATGCAATCGGCTGCCAAGGGCTGGCTGGTCAATACCATTGTCGACAAGGTCAAGAAGATGGTCCCTGAATTCCATCTGCCTCAGGCCGTCGGCTTCAAGCGAACGCTGCGCCTGGGGCGCGACAGCCGCATGCAGGTCGTACCGCGAGGTCTGCAGGATGTTGCCGTTCTGCAGTACACCGGTGGCACCACGGGCCTGGCCAAGGGCGCGATGCTCACCCATGGCAATCTGGTCGCCAACATGCAACAGGTCTATGCCTGCATGCGCCAGCAAGGTCCGCAAGGCGGATCGCTGTTTGAAGAAGGCAAAGAGGTGATGATTGCGCCGCTGCCGCTCTATCACATCTATGCGTTCACGGCGAACTGCATGTGCATGATGATCAGCGGCAATCACAACATCCTGATCACCAACCCTCGCGATATCGGCGGCTTCATCAAAGAGCTGGGCAAGTGGCGTTTCACTGCCATGATCGGACTCAACACGCTGTTCGTGGCGCTCATGAACCATCCGGAATTCAAGAATCTGGATTTCTCGGCGCTGAAAAGCACCAACTCCGGTGGCACTGCACTGGTCAAGGCCACGGCCGAGCGCTGGGCGCAGATCACCGGCTGCACGATCGTCGAAGGTTACGGCCTGACCGAAACATCGCCTGTTGCCAGTGCCAATCCCTACGGCACTCTGGCGCGCCTGGGAACCGTGGGCATTCCCGTGCCCGGCACCGCCATGAAAGTCATCGATGACAATGGCATCGAGTTGCCTTTCGGCGAGCGTGGCGAGCTGTGCATCAAGGGGCCGCAGGTCATGAAAGGCTACTGGAACCAGCCTGATGCCACGGCCGAATGCCTGGATGCCGAAGGCTGGTTCAAGACCGGTGACATTGCCGTGATTGGCGCTGACGGATTCGTCAGTATCGTCGACCGCAAGAAAGACCTGATCATCGTGTCCGGTTTCAACGTCTACCCCAACGAAATCGAAGACGTGGTCATGGCTCATCCTAAAGTCGCCAACTGCGCCTGCATCGGCGTGCCGGACGAGCGCTCAGGGGAGGCCGTGAAGCTATTCGTGGTGGCGCGAGACCCGGGGCTGAGCATCGAAGAGCTCAAGGCCTTCTGCAAAGAGAATTTCACCGGCTACAAGGTGCCCAGGCAGATCGTTCTGCGTGATTCATTGCCGATGACCCCGGTGGGCAAGATTCTGCGCCGCGAGCTTCGGGACATTGCCTGACCCTTTAATCGTCTCCATCTGTGTACCTGACCCCGTTTGCAGATCGCTGCAAACGGGGTCGATTTTTTCCGGAAACAGGCGATTATGCTGAGGGACCGCTCTGGTCCGGTGCTTTTGAGGCAGTGATGAGGTTTTATTAAATGCATTAAAAGTGACCAGATATGGTTTTCTGGTCTTGCTGGTGACTGTCGGGCCTTCTTATGCCTCTAGTCGGCCTTTGGCAAAGCTGCTACTCTCGGCGCGCTTTTTGATCAGTCATAAAGCGGAAAAAGCGTCTACTGCATAATTCCAAGCACAAGAAAATCATCGCTTCAGGCGATGTGAAGAATTCGCTATCGCTACGGAGCCGACTGAATGATTGATAACTTCTGGAAGGACAAGTACCCGTCCGGTATCCCTGCCGATATCAACCCCGACGAGTACCCTAACGTCCAGGCGGTCCTGAAGCAGTCCTGCCAGCGCTTCGCCGACAAGCCGGCGTTCAGCAACCTGGGCAAGACCATCACCTACGGCGAACTATATGAGTTGTCCGGCGCGTTTGCCGCCTGGATTCAGCAACATACCGACCTGCAGCCGGGTGACCGTATCGCCGTGCAGCTACCCAACGTATTGCAGTACCCGATTGCCGTCTTTGGCGCGATTCGCGCCGGGCTGATCGTGGTCAACACCAACCCGCTGTACACCGCGCGGGAAATGGAACACCAGTTCAACGACTCCGGTGCCAAGGCGCTGGTGTGCCTGGCAAACATGGCCCACCTGGCCGAGAAGGTCGTACCCAAGACGCAGATCAGGCAGGTGATTGTCACCGAAGTGGCCGACATGCTGTCACCGTTCAAGCGCTTGCTGATCAACAGCGTCATCAAGTACGTGAAGAAAATGGTCCCGGCCTATCACTTGCCCAAGGCCGTCAAATTCAACGATGTACTTGGCAAGGGCCGTGGGCAGCCAGTGACCGAGGTGTCGCCTGGCAGCGCCGATGTTGCCGTGCTGCAGTACACCGGCGGCACTACCGGCGTGGCCAAGGGGGCAATGCTCACGCACCGCAACCTGATCGCCAACATGCTGCAATGCCGGGCGCTGATGGCGTCAAATCTGGGCGAAGGCTGTGAAATCATCATCACGCCGCTGCCGCTTTACCATATCTATGCCTTCACCTTTCATTGCATGGCGATGATGCTGCTCGGTAATCACAACATCCTGATCAGCAACCCGCGTGACCTGCCGGCCATGGTCAAGGAGCTGTCGAAATGGAAGTTCAGCGGCTTTGTCGGCCTTAACACGCTGTTCGTGGCCCTGTGCAATAGCGAAGGCTTCCGCAACCTCGATTTCTCGGCGTTGAAGGTCACCTTGTCCGGCGGCATGGCCTTGCAGCAGGCCGCTGCCGAGCGCTGGAAGCAGGTGACGGGCTGTCAGGTCTGCGAAGGCTACGGCATGACCGAGACCAGCCCGGTGGCCACGGTCAATCCTTCTCAGTACGTGCAGATGGGCAGCATCGGTATTCCGGTACCGTCGACCCTGTGCAAGGTCATCGACGATGCGGGCAACGAGCTGGCGTTCGGTGAAACCGGCGAGCTGTGCATCAAGGGGCCGCAGGTCATGAAAGGCTACTGGCAGCGCCAGGAAGCGACCGATGAAATGATCGACAGCGAAGGCTGGCTGAAGACCGGCGACATCGCGATCATCCAGCCTGACGGCTATATCCGGATTGTCGATCGCAAGAAAGACATGATCCTGATCTCCGGTTTCAACGTGTACCCCAACGAACTGGAAGACGTACTGGCGACACTTCCCGGCGTGCTTCAGTGCGCGGCGATCGGCGTCCCGGACGAGAAGTCGGGCGAGACCATCAAGGTTTTCGTGGTGGCCAAACCGGGCGTTACCCTGACCAAGGACAAGGTCATGGAGCACATGCGCGCCAACCTGACCGGCTACAAAGTACCGCGCAGCGTCGAATTCCGCGACGTGCTGCCAACCACCAACGTCGGCAAGATCCTGCGTCGCGAGTTGCGTGATGAGGAATTGAAGAAACTGGGTGTGAAGAAGTAAGAGCAGGCCCGAAACCGGATTGACGTTCATTCCCACGCCAGGCACATCTTCACGAGAGTGTTCTCCCGGACACCTCTCGTTCCTCACGCTCCGCGTGGGAATGCCTTTCGTGACGCTCTGCGTCACACGCTAAAGCGCTGACGCCTGCTTCGGGCTGTACCAGATGCCGGCACCACTAAAGCCAGAGTTTCGTTTATGCGCGCGGTCTCGCCAGACTGAAGATTTGTGACGCAGAGCGTCACGAACTGCATGCCAACGCGGAGCATTGGCACGATAGGCAGTCAGATTTGTGCATGGATCTGAGCGCCAGGGGGAGTCCAGTGGATGATACTGCGTACTGCCCAATCCTCAGACCATCGTCACGACCCACCGCAATCTGCGACAATCCGCATCTGCCATTTGAAAAAAGACCCTGCGCGCCTGATGACCGACGAATCGCCCTCTATCGACCAACTTCTGAAAAACCTCGACCAAGCGATGATCAGCGAACGTCATCGTCTGCGCCGTCAGTTGCACGACCTGCGCAAAAAGCCCGACGAGGCGAAGCTGGCGCAGTGGGTTGCGCGCGTGCAGGCATCCTGTGCGCAGGTCACTGCGCGGCGTGAAAGTGTGCCGGCGATTCGTTACGACGATAACCTGCCCATCGCGGCCAAGCGTGACGAGATCAAGGATGCGCTGCTCAAGCACCAGGTGCTGATCATTGCCGGCGAGACTGGCTCCGGGAAGACCACCCAGTTGCCGAAGATCTGCCTTGAAATCGGTCGCGGTCAGCACGGTCTGATCGGTCATACCCAGCCGCGCCGGATCGCCGCCCGCAGCGTGGCCAGCCGGGTTGCCGAGGAAATCGGTACGCCGCTCGGTGCGCTGGTCGGCTATCAGGTGCGTTTCGAGGACCAGAGCGACAGCAACACCCTGATCAAGCTGATGACCGACGGTATTCTGCTGGCCGAAACCCAGCACGACCGCTTTCTCGAGCGCTATGACACGATCATCGTCGACGAAGCCCACGAACGCAGCCTGAACATCGATTTCCTGCTGGGTTATCTGAAGACCCTGCTGCCGCGTCGTCCGGACCTTAAGGTCATCATCACTTCCGCGACCATCGACCTGCAGCGCTTTTCCGAGCACTTCAACGATGCGCCGGTGATCGAAGTGTCCGGGCGTACCTTCCCCGTGGACGTCTGGTATCGCCCGCTGACCAGCGAGCAGGACGAAGACGGCAACAGCGTTGAAGATGACCTGACCGTCGATCAGGCGATTCTGGCCACGCTGGACGAACTGGCGGCCTTCGAGCGCAGCGAGCGCAAGAGCCCAGGCGATGTGTTGGTGTTCCTGCCTGGCGAGCGCGAGATCCGCGATGCCGCCGAGGTGCTGCGCAAGGCGCAGCTCAGGCACACCGAGATTCTGCCGCTTTACGCGCGCCTCTCGCCGGCCGAGCAGCAGCGTATCTTTCAATCGCACCCTGGTCGTCGCGTTGTACTGGCTACCAACGTCGCTGAAACCTCGCTGACTGTGCCGGGCATCCGTTACGTGATCGACACCGGTACGGCGCGCATCAGTCGCTACAGCTATCGCGCCAAGGTCCAGCGCCTGCCGATCGAGGCGGTGTCCCAGGCCAGTGCCAACCAGCGCAAAGGCCGTTGCGGACGGGTCGAGCCCGGCCTGTGCGTGCGTCTGTACAGTGAAGAGGATTTCAACGGTCGGCCGGAATTCACCGACCCCGAGATCCTGCGCACCAACCTGGCCGCGGTCATCCTGCAGATGCTGCACCTGCGCCTGGGCGAGATCACCGACTTCCCGTTCATCGAGCCGCCGGACGGCAAGGCGATCAGCGACGGTTTCAACCTGTTGCAGGAGCTCTCGGCGGTCAACCGCGAGAATCAGCTGACCCCGCTGGGCCGCCAACTGGCGCGTCTGCCGGTGGACCCGCGCATGGGCCGCATGCTGCTGGAAGCGGCGAAGCAGGGCAGCCTGCAGGAAGTGCTGATCGTCGCCAGCGCCATGTCAGTACAGGACGTGCGCGAGCGCCCGCCCGAGCGTCAGCAGGCTGCGGATCAGGCTCACGCGCAATGGAAGGACGCCGACTCGGACTTCGCCGGGATGGTCAATCTGTGGCGCGGCTTCGAAGAGCAGCGCCAGACCCTGACTGCCAGCCCGTTGCGTAACTGGTGCCGGCGCAATTTCCTGAATTACCTGCGCCTGCGTGAATGGCGCGATTCCCATCGGCAATTGAGCCTGATCTGTCGCGACCTGCAACTGACGGTCAACAAAGAGCCGGCCGATTACCCTAAGTTTCACAAGGCCATTCTTTCCGGTCTGCTGAGTCAGATCGGGCAAAAGGCCGACGAGGGCGATTACCTCGGCGCACGACAGCGGCGCTTCTGGATTCACCCTTCCTCCGGATTGGGCAAGAAGCGTCCACAGTGGTTGATGACCGCCGAACTGGTGGAAACCACCAAACTGTACGCGCGCATGGTCGCCAAGATCGATTCGGACTGGATCGAGCCGCTGGCCGGCCACCTGATCAAGAAAAACCACTTCGAGCCGCACTGGGAGAAGAAGCGCGGGCAGGTCGTGGCGTTCGAACAGATCACGCTGTTTGGCCTGATCGTGGTGGGCCGTCGCCCGGTGCATTTCGGACCTATCGACCCGGTGGTTTCGCGCGAGCTGTTCATTCGTGAAGGCCTGGTGCGTGGCGATATCCTGTCACGGGCCAAGTGCCTGAGCGCCAATACCCGCTTGCTGGAACAGCTCGACGAGCTGGAAGCCAAGGCTCGACGCCGCGATATTCTGGCTGACGAAGACACCCTGTACAGCTTCTACGAAGCACGCATTCCGGCCGAGATTCATCAGACGGCCACCTTCGACAGCTGGTACAAAACCGAAAGCCAGAAGAATCCACAGCTGTTGATCATGCGCGAAGAGGACGTACTGGCGCGCGAGGCCAGCGAAGTCACCGCCGCGCAATATCCGGACACCCTGCGGCTGGGCGACCTGAGCCTGTCGCTGAGCTACCACTTCGAACCCAATCACCCGCGTGACGGCGTGACTTTACGCGTTCCCGCGCCGTTGTTGCTGTCGCTGCCTGCCGAGCGTCTTGAATGGCTGGTGCCGGGGTTACTCGAGACCAAGTGCATTGCGCTGGTCCGCAACCTGCCCAAGGCGGTGCGCAAGAACTTCGTGCCGGTCCCGGATTTCATCAAGGCGGCGTTGCAGCGCATTACCTTCGGCGAGGGTTCATTGCCTCAGGCGCTGGGCCGTGAACTGCTGCGCATGACTGGTGTAAGGGTCAGTGACGAAGCCTGGGCCGAGGCGGCACAGCAGCTTGAAGGTCATCTGAAGATGAATCTGGAAATCGTCGATGGCAGCGGCAAGTTTCTCGGTGAGGGGCGCGATCTGGCCGAGCTGACGGCGCGCTTTGCCGAGGCGAGTCAGGCCGCGCTGGCCGTGCCGCAAACCGCAAAAAGCCAGCAGCCCGTGCAGGCCAAGGCCTTCGCTGCGGTGGCGCAGAAAACCCAGCAGAACATCGCCGGGCTGTCGATGACGGTTTATCCGGCGCTGGTCGAAGAGGGCGGAGCGGTCAAGGAAGGCCGTTTCTCGACCCAGGCCGAGGCCGAGTATCAGCATCGCCGCGCCTTGCAGCGTTTGCTGTTGCAGCAGTTGGCCGAACCCGCCAAGTTTCTGCGCAACAAATTGCCGGGGCAGACCGAACTGGCCTTGCTTCATCGCGAGCTGGGGCGCATCGATGCGTTGATCGAAGACATCCTGCTGGCCAGCCTCGACAGTTGCGTGCTGGAAGGTGAAGCCGAGTTGCCGCGCGACGGTGCCGGCCTGCTGTCGCTGGCTGAGCGCAAGCGCGCCGACTGGACCGAGCATGCCGAGCGGCTCGCGAAGCTGACGCTGGAAATTCTCAAGCTGTGGCACGGTCTGCAAAAGCGCTTCAAAGGCAAGATCGACCTGTCCCAGGCGGTGGCGCTCAACGATATCAAGGCGCAACTGAGCAAGCTGGTGTACCCCGGATTCGTCCGCGAGACCCCGGCGGTATGGCTCAAGGAGCTGCCGCGTTATCTGAAGGCCATCGAGATGCGTCTGGAAAAACTGCCGTCTCAGGTGCAGAAGGACCGGGTGTGGAGCATCGAGCTGGCAGGTCTGTGGACGCAATACCAGGCACGCGCCGACAAGCACGCGCAAGAAGGCAAGCGCGACCCGGAACTGGCGCTGTACCGTTGGTGGATGGAGGAATACCGCGTCTCGCTGTTCGCCCAGCAACTGGGCACGAAAATGCCCGTGTCGGACAAACGGTTGAGCAAGCAGTGGAGTCAGGTGGAGAGCTGATCCGCTGCTTCCTGTCACGAAGTAAAAGGCGTCTATCGTGCCTATATTCATTGGCCCGATAGCGCCAAAACCGGGCTCTGTGGCACACTCCGCGCCTGTCTTCACCGTGTCATGAAATGCTGCTCCCGGTTACGGGCAGCTTTTACAGTCGCACTGGTACGCAGGTCCCAAAAAGCAGTGGGCCTTCAGTTGCCGTGCGTGAGCAGGTCATTACCTGCAACTCAATAAGAGAGGAACGACCGTGCACAACGTCGTCATCAGCGGCACAGGCCTGTTTACCCCGGCCAACAGCATCTCCAACGAAGAGCTGGTGCAGTCTTTCAATGCCTATGTTGCACAGTTCAACAGCGATAATGCCGCCGCTATCGAACGTGGCGACGTGCAGACGCTGAGTGAGTCCAGCGCCGCTTTCATCGAAAAGGCTTCGGGTATCAAAAGCCGCTTCGTCATGGACAAGGAGGGCATTCTCGATCCGCAGCGCATGAAGCCCAACCTGCCGGAGCGCAGCAATGACGAATGGTCGATCCTCTGTGAGATGGGTGTAGCTGCCGCCAGACAGGCGCTGCAACGCGCCGGCAAAACCGCTGCCGACATCGACGGTGTAATCGTTGCCTGCTCCAACCTGCAACGCGCCTATCCGGCAATCTCCATCGAGATTCAGCAAGCGCTGGGCGTTGCCGGTTACGGGTTTGACATGAACGTGGCCTGTTCGTCGGCCACCTTCGGCATTCAGACGGCCTGCAACAGCGTGCAACTGGGTCAGGCTCGCGCCTTGCTGGTGATCAGCCCGGAAATCTGCACCGCACACCTTAATTTCCGTGACCGTGACAGCCACTTCATCTTTGGTGATGGCGCCACGGCGGTGGTGATCGAGCGCGCCGATCTTGCCACGTCGCCTTATCAGTTCGATATCGTCAGCACCCGGCTGCTGACCCAGTTTTCCAACAACATCCGCAACAATTTCGGTTTCCTCAACCGTACCTCGGACGAGGGCCAGAGTGCGCCGGACAAGCTGTTCGTGCAGGAAGGCCGCAAGGTCTTCCGCGAGGTGTGCCCGATGGTCGCCGAGCTGGTCGCTGCGCATTTGCAGGACAACGGCATCAACATCACTGACGTCAGACGCTTCTGGCTGCACCAGGCCAACCTGAGCATGAACCATCTGATCGTCAAGAAGCTGCTGGGCCGCGACGCCAGCGTCGAAGAAGCGCCGGTGATTCTCGACACCTATGGCAATACCAGTTCGGCGGGCTCGGTGATTGCGTTTCACACCTATCAGGACGACTTGCCGCAAGGCGCTCTGGCGGTACTCAGTTCGTTTGGCGCTGGTTACTCGATCGGCAGCGTGATTCTGCGCAAGCGCTGATCGCGTTCGACGGGTAGCGCTCTTGAGACGGGCGCTACCTGTCATATCCCGTTATGTCATGTGCAGGCCGTTGGGTCTTTATCGTATTGGCTATTCACAAAGCCATTAGCGGTATCGACCATGTTCACCCTCAGATACAACCCCTTTGAAACAATAGAATCGTCCGTTGCACACGCCTCTGTAACGCCTCCACCGCAGGACGCGGCGCCGTTCGAAGCGGAGCACGCCAACACCGAATTCATCAGGCTCAACTTGCCAGACTGGTATGTGGGCGCGCCTACGGCACTGCGCCAGGCGCTGCACGCCGGCCAGCAAAGCGCACGCCGTTGCGCCCAGGCGCTGGAGCCAATGCGCAACCGGCTTTTATCAGCGCAGCAGTTTGCAGCGCCCTTGCTGTCGAAAGCGTTTGTCGAACGTTTCAAGCTCGACCTCGACGTTGAAGCGTTTCAACTGATGACCTGGCGCTATGACAGCACCTGGAGCCCGGCCCCGCTTGAGCAGACTCTGCTCCAGGCGGCCTTGCAGAACTTCGCTCCGAGCAACAGAAGCCGCTTCGATCCCTACTCGGCAATCTTGCGCACAGGTGGCCTGCGCTACTGGCTGATCGACAGCGCCCAGCGCCGCTACAAGGTGGAATACCGGGACCGTCAGGCGATCGATCTCGAACAGTTCGCTGATTTTTGCCATGAGCTGGATCTGGGCCGCCAGTATCAGACCCATCTGGACAGCGTGTTCAAACCGCCAGGCCCGGCTGCGCAAGCGGTTGCCAGCGCATTCATGGACAGCGAGCGTGCCGCCGTCGAGGTGCTTGCGCATATCGCTGTGATGAAAGGCGATATCACTGAAGCGGCGTACCAGACCCTGCTGGACATGGTGAAGTCCGTTGACCAGCCGCGATGGGATGGCAAGGGCGTGCGTTATTGCCAACTGCACATGCTCGACACCTACACGTTCCCCGGCTCGCTGTTACAGGGTGCTTTGCTGATACAGCAGGATGGCGCCAGGCCCGATGACGGTCCTTGTCTGGTCTACCTGCCTTCCGAGCCCTCGCATCCGATCAAGCAGTTCGCATCGTTGCGGGCCTTCAATGTCTGGCTGGTGACGGCGTTGGGCAGCGAACACTATCGACGCTACTTCAGCCGTTTCGTCAGCCTCGGCCAGGCTTCGGCATTTTTTACCAAACTGGACGCGCGGCTGTATCCGGCCAGGGATCGCAAGCTGAACCTCGACGCCGACCTGGTCGTGCAGGCACAGCCATTCTCGAAGCCGCCATTCGAGCGGCTATACGACCATTTGCTGGCCAAAACCTATGACGACTCAAAGGCGATCGCGGTGCCTTCCGCTCAGGTGGACCAGCAGGCTCACGATGCACTGATCGAAAGCCTTGAAAACAATGGTATGAACCTGCTCAACGTGGCCGGGTTCTTTGTGCCGGTGCTGGGTGAAGTCATGTCCGTGGTCGCCCTCTATCAGCTCGCCAGCGAAGCGTTCGTTGCTTACGAAGACTGGAAGCACGATGAAGTCGAAGACGCCATGCAACATGTCTACGACATCGGCGAAAATGTTGCACAGATGCTGGTGGCAGGCGGCGTCGTGGCTGCGGTGAACGGGCTGCAACCCTCGATGTTCATCGAAAGCCTGGTGCAACGGCGTGTCGACGGGGCCGTACGTCTCGGCAAGCCGAGCATTGATGCCTATGCGCATACGGTTTCGTTGCCCGACAACCTGAGCAGCAACGCCCTTGGGCTTTATGAGCACGAGGGCAAGACCTGGTTGCCACTGGATGGCAAACTGTATCGCGTCGAGTCCGATGCCGCCGGCACCCAATGGCGCGTCAGGCATCCGGTGAATGAGCGTTCGTACGCGCCGAAGCTCAAACACAACGGTGCCGGCGCCTGGCGCCATGAATGGGAAAACCCCATGGGTTGGGACGAGGTAACGGCTTTCAGACGCCTGAACCCGACGTATCATGCGTTCCCGGAAGAAGACATTCAGAAAGTCCTGCGCATCACCGGCACCCAAGAGGCGTTGTTGCGCCAGGTCCATGTCGAGAACCTCCAGCCTCCGGCCTTGCTAAAGGACGCCATTCAGCGCGTTGAAACAGAACGGCAGTTGCACGCCTGCATCGACGCTCTTCAGGCCGCCGATGTGGCTGATGTCCATGTTTCTCATCTTGAACCGTGGCTGAAACTGCTGGTGTCATCACCGCGCTGGCATGAGGCCCGCGGCCTGCTACTGATCGACGCCCAAGGCGCGCTGCTGGAAGCGTGGAACGCGGGATCGCAGATGACGCTGTCGTCCCATGTCACAGGGCCGACCGGGCAGCTCACTGAGGTGCTGGGTCAATTGCTGGAAAATCTGTCCGCCGATGAAGCCGCTCGTCTGAGCGGAAGCGACAGTGCCGACAGGGCCGTTCAACTGCGTGGCCTCAAACGCTATCTGGCCGATTACGCCCAGACGCACATCGGGCGCCTGCTAGATGACGTGCAGGCGCTCAAAGGTCGCAGCGACGACCCGCATGTCCAGCTGATACAGCGCGACTTCGAAAGCCTGCCGAGCAGCGTGGCGCTCGAACTCATCGGCATGGCGAGCGATGCAGACAAAGCGCGAATGACCACTGAAAAGCGCATTCCTCTAGGGCTCGCCGAGCATGCCCGCGAGTATCAGCAGCAACTGCGGATAAACCGCGCCAACGAAGGCTTCTATCGGGCGGTAACCGATAATCCGGACACCCGGGCAGCGGGGCTGGGCATGCTGCAGTACGTGCCAGGCTGGCGGGGTGATGTTTCGATCGATCTGTTGAAGGATTCGCTGGAGGGCGACGAAATAGCCAGTCTCGACAGCGATCAGGCCTCATCGCACCGGCTGCTGGTCAATACCGAGCAGGGTGTTCAGTGCTTTGAGCCGTCGGGCGAGTCGCTCGGTGAAGTGGATCAGCAGTTTTTCAGGGCGTTGTTGCTGGCGCTTCCTGAGCAAGTGCGGCTCGACATCCAGCTGCCCGCTGATGCGGATGAGCTGCAACTGCGCAGCCTGTTGCGCGATACGGCAGTCGAACGACGCGAGCGCATGGCTGCCGTTCTGCAATTACAACTGATCAAGCCGGGTATCAAATGGCCGCAACGCTTGCCCCATGGCCGTATTGGCTACCCCCTGAGTGGACGGTTGCGACGTTTCTTTCGTCGTCTGGGCATCGGCGCGTCCAGGTACTCGCCGGAGCTTGCGGTAAAAAGCTTATACCCTGATTTTTCCGATGCAGAGGTGTCCGGTTTCCTGAACGCGTTGCGCGCCGAACACACCGGACTGGCGAGGGAGTTGTCGACTTTCGTCCGGCAAAGACTGAGCAGCCTCGCCGATGAACTGCGAACGCTCCAGGTTACCCTGGACACTTGGGTCGCGGAAACGCCCTTTTCTTCGATGCGCCGGCCGAGGGAGGTTGCCGCGACGCGCATTCACGACTGCTGGAAACGCTTGAGCGTTCAGTGCCGAAACTTTCAAGGTGACTTCTTGGGGTACGCGCTCGATCTGGATAATCTGCGTATCGGAGAACTACCGGATATCACGGCCAACTTCGACCATGTGGCGGTGCTGAAAGCCCGCGCCATGCAGCTTACCGATCCACAAGCGGATGCATTACTGAAAAACTTCAATAGACTGCGTTCGCTGAGCCTGGACTTCAATGACCTGCGATCCTTGCCGACTTCGATAGGGCAAATGCCTCAGCTTGCAGAGCTGTCCATCAGCCACAATCCGCTGATCTGGACAGAGTCCGCCAACGCGACGTTGCAGAACCTGAACCGCCTGGAAATTCTGGACCTCAATTTTTGCTCGCTCGGCGAGGATGTCCCCATCAATGCACTGAACTCCCTGCGCCTGTTGTTTCTGCGCGGCTCCGGCATTAGCAGATTGCCGGCATGGAACTGGCTTCGGTCTGAGCTGATTCGTATTGATGTGCGTGACAATCGCATCTCGGAAATATCCATCGATGAGCTCGATAACATCGAGCGCTCCCTCAGTTCCTCGCGCCTGCACTTGCATCTGAACGGCAATCCGTTGAATTCACCCACGCTGGAGCGCATCAGGCTGTTTCGCGAGGGAAGGCTGCGACCGCGATGGGGTGTCAGCCAGAGTGTCAATCCGGTTGAGGCCGGACCTGACAGTGCGCCGTGGCTTTTAGGCCTGAATCGTGAGCAGGCCAATACCCGCACAAGGCTGTGGCAAGACCTGCGCGCTTGTGCCGGCTCCACGGATTTTTTTCAGATGCTAAGCGATCTGACACACTCGGCCGACTTTTCAAGTAACCGCGATGAGCTGATTGCGCGGGTCTGGTCGATGATCGAAGCGGCGTCGGTAAACGCCGAGCTGCGTGCCCAGCTCTTCGATGTTGCTGCGCACCCGCAGACGTGTGGCGATGGACTGGCATTGGTGTTTGGCGACATGGAAGTGCGCGTCCAGATCTTCTCGATCATGTCATCCACGCCGGCGTCTGCGCAGCCACGCAAGCTGTTCAGGATGACCCGCAGTCTGGACCGTCTGGACCAGGTGGAGAAAATTGCCCTGCGCGAGATTGCGTTTCGCCAGGCGAGCGGCGAGAGCGTCGATGAGGCCGAAGTACGCCTGGCCTATCGCGTCGGTCTGCAGGCGCGGCTTGAACTGCCGGGCCAGCCGCGAACCATGTGGTTCCGCGCTATTGCCAGGGTGAGCGAAGCGGATTTACAGACGGCGTACAACGAAATCATCGATCGCGAAACCACCCCTGAGTTTTTTCAGTCGATGATTGCCCGGGAGTTCTGGATGAGTTATCTGGAAATTCGTTACGCCCCGGAGTTCGAGCCGGTCAAGCAGCCTTTCAATCAGCGCCTGGTGGCCCTGGATGAGTTGCCGCCTGACGAGCAATCCGATCAGCAGTACATCGAGCAGATTGGCGTGATCTCCCGTGAGCGTGAGCGAGCGATCAACGAATTCGCGGTCACTCTTTCCAGGCAGATTGCGGAGGCGGTGAACATCACGGCTCAATAAGGGATATTCTTCACCCTGTCTGCCTATCGGGGAACCTGCATGCCTGTTCACGTAATCGACAGCCTCGCCACCGTCACGCCTGCCCAATGGGATGCGCTGGTCCCTGGCAATCAGCCATTCCTGCGGCATGCGTTTCTCAGCTCGCTGGAGGACAGCGGCAGCCTCGGCCCACGATCAGGCTGGCGTGCCGAGCACGTGCTGCACTACGAAAACGATCAGTTGGTGGCGGCGTTGCCGGCCTACCGAAAGTGGCATTCGTATGGCGAGTACGTGTTCGATCACGCCTGGGCAGACGCCTGCCGTCGCGCTGGCATCGCCTACTACCCCAAGCTGCTGGTCGCCGTGCCTTTCAGCCCGGTCGGCGGTTCGAGGATTCTGTCCGCGACGCCTCAGGGTGGCATCGAGTTGCTCGGCGAGCTGCCGGCGTACCTGCAACGTGAGGGGCTGTCGAGCGCGCACGTGAACTTTACCGATCCGGCGGCCGATGCCCTGCTTGAAACCCAACCGGGCTGGTTGCAACGGATTGGTTGCCAGTTTCATTGGCAGAATCGCGGCTACCGCGATTTCCAGGATTTTCTCGACGCATTGAGTTCGCGCAAGCGCAAACAGATGCGCAAGGAGCGTGAACAGGTGGCCGGGCAGGGCATCGAGTTCGAATGGCTCGAAGGCGCGCAGATGAGCGAAGTGCTGTGGGACTTCGTGTATGCGTGCTATTCCAATACCTACGAGGTGCGCGGGCAGGCGCCTTACCTGACGCGTGAGTTCTTCAGCCTGCTGGCCGAGCGCATGCCTGAGTCGATCCGAGTGGTCATCGCGCTGCAGGGCTCACGGCCTGTGGCGATGGCTTTCAGCCTGATCGGTGACGACAGTTTCTATGGGCGTTACTGGGGCTGCCTGGCTGAGTTCGACCGGCTGCATTTCGAAACCTGTTTTTACCAGGGTATGGACTACGCCATCGCCCACGGCCTGCAACGCTTCGACGCCGGTGCGCAGGGCGAACACAAACTGATCCGCGGTTTCGAACCGCAGATCACCCGTTCGTGGCATTACCTGATGCACCCAGGCCTGAAAGACGCGGTCAGCGAGTTTCTGGAGCAGGAGCGCGTCGGCGTAATGGCCTATGCCGAGGATGCGCGCAGCGCGCTGCCGTATCGGCAGGCGGAGTAACCCGCCAGAAGATATTCAGCGACTGCACTGACCTCTTCGCGAGCAAGCTCGCTCCCACAATTGCGGTGTACACCTGACCGGCAGGTGAGCAGCTATCCAGAAGACATTCAGCGACTGCACTGACCTCTTCGCGAGCAAGCTCGCTCCCACAAGTGCGGTGTACACCTGACCGACAGGTGAGCAGCTATCCAGAAGACATCCAGCGACTGCACTGACCTCTTCGCGAGCAAGCTCGCTCCCACAAGTGGGGTGTACACCTGACCTGCAGGTGAGTAGCTACCCAGAAGACATCCAGCGACTGCACTGGCACCTTCGTGAGCAAGCTCACACAACTGCTGTGTACACCTGACCGACAGGTGAGCAGCTATCCAGAAGACATCCAGCGACTGCAAGGGCCTCTTCGCGAGCAAGCTCGCTCCCACAAGTGCGGTGTACACCTGACCGGCAGGTGAGCAGCTACCCAGAAGACATTCAGCGACTGCACTGGCCTCTTCGCGAGCAAGCTCGCTCCCACAAGTGCGGTGTACACCTGACCTGCAGGTGAGTAGCTATGCAGAAGACATCCAGCGACAGCACTGGCACCTTCGTGAGCAAGCTCCCACAAGTGCGGTGTACACCTGACCGGCAGGCGAGCAGCTACCCAGAAGACATTCAGCGACTGCACGGGCCTCTTCGCGAGCAAGCTCGCTCCCACAAGTTCGGTGTACACCTGACCGGCAGGTGAGCAGCTATCCAGAAGACATTCAGCGACTGCACGGGCCTCTTCGCGAGCAAGCTCACACAACTGCTGTGTACACCTGACCGGCAGGCGGGGTGGCGGGGAGATCACTGCCCCTGAAGATTTTATGGCTTGTGAAGATCTTGTGGGAGCGAGCTTGCTCGCGAAGAGGCCGGCAGCCTCGCCCTATCAATCCACGCCTACAAACCCACCCGTCTGATGCTGCCACAACCGTGCATACAGCCCGCCATGCGCCAGCAGTTCGCTGTGCGTGCCGGTTTCGGCGATCTGGCCTTTCTCCAGAACCACCAGGCGATCCATGCGTGCGATGGTCGACAGGCGGTGCGCGATGGCGATCACAGTCTTGCCTTGCATTAACGTCTCCAGGCTCTCCTGAATCGCTGCTTCGACTTCCGAGTCGAGTGCCGAGGTGGCTTCGTCCATGATCAGGATCGGCGCGTCCTTGAGCAGCACGCGGGTGATCGCGATACGCTGGCGTTGACCGCCGGACAGCTTGACGCCGCGCTCACCGACATGGGCGTCGAAGCCGGTGCGACCTTCGGAGTCCGACAGCAGCGGGATGAACTCGTCGGCGCGCGCCTTGTGAATCGAATCCCAGAGCTGTTCATCAGTTGCGTGCGGATTGCCATACAGCAGGTTCTCGCGAATCGAGCGGTGCAGCAGCGAGGTGTCCTGGGTAATCATGCCGATCTGCGCCCGCAGGCTTTCCTGGGTGATTTCGGAAATATCCTGGCCGTCGATGAGGATCCTCCCGCCTTGCACGTCGTACATGCGCAGCAGCAGGTTGACCAGCGTCGACTTGCCCGCGCCGGAAGGTCCGATAAGGCCGATCTTCTCACCCGGTCTGATGTCCAGGTTGAGGTTGTGAATGATCCCGTTGCCATTGCCGTAATGGAAATCGACGCCGTCGAACCGGACGCCGCCGTTTTCGATCTTCAGCGGCAGGGCGCCAGGTTTGTCATTGACCGTGACGGGCTGCGAGATACTTTCCAGGCCGTCCTGCACGGTGCCGATGTTCTCGAAGATGCCGTTGACCACCCACATGATCCAGCCGGACATGTTGACGATGCGGATGACCAGACCAGTGGCCAGTGCGATCGCACCCACCGAAATCATCGACTGCGTCCACAGCCAAAGCGCCAGACCGGTCGTGGTGACGATCAGTATGCCGTTCATGGTGGTGATGGTGGTGTCCATCGAGGTGACCACGCGGCCAGCCAGCTGACTTTTTTCGGTTTGATCGCGCATCGCTTCGCGAGCGTACTGCTGCTCGTGGTTGGTGTGGGCGAACAGCTTGAGCGTGGTGATGTTGGTGTAGCCGTCGACGATGCGGCCCATCAGTCTTGAGCGGGCATCGGACGAATCCACCGAGCGCTGCTTGACCCTCGGCACGAAATACATCAGCGAGAGGATGAACGCCGCGATCCAGGTACCCAGCGGGATCATCAGGCGCCAGTCGGCTTCGGCGAACAGCACCATTGCGCTGATCGCGTAGATCAGCACATGCCACAGCGCATCCACCGACTGCACAGCCGAGTCACGTAACGAGTTGCCGGTCTGCATGATGCGCTGAGCGATACGCCCGGCGAAGTCGTTCTGGAAGAAGTTGACGCTCTGCTTGAGCACGTAACTGTGGTTCTGCCAGCGAATCAGGTTGGTCATGCCGGGGCTGATCGTCTGGTGGACCAGCAGGTCATGCAGGCCGACGAAAATCGGCCGCAGCAACAGGGCTACGACGACCATCCAGATCAGTTCGGAAGCGTGAGTGCTGAAGAAATTCTCCGGCGGCGTGGTTTGCGCCAGGTCGATGATGCGGCTCAGGTAACTGAACAGCGACACTTCGATCAACGCACCGATCAGGCCGACCACCAGCAACGCAGTGAACGTCGGCCACACCTGACGCAGGTAGTAGAGGTAAAACGCGAAGACGGTATTGGGCGGGGCTGCGGTAGGAGCGTCTTTGAAGATATCGATCAGTTTTTCGAAACGACGATAAAGCATTGGCTATCACACCCACGCGACGTGGGTTCTCCTTGATAAGTGGAGGCTCTCCCGTCCGGACCGCACGAAGCCCAAGGGTTCATGCGGTGCAGGTTTCCCGATCAGTTGACGCGTTTGGCGGACTTGATCAGGATCGGGTCGATTGGCACGTTTTGCATGCCTTTCTGAGTAGTGGTGCGGGCGTTGACGATGTTGTCGACGACGTCCATACCCTTGACGACTTTACCGAACACCGCATAACCGAAGTCGCGCGCGCCGTTGTCGAGCATGGCATTGTCATTGGTGTTGATGAAGAATTGACTGGTGGCCGAGTTCACGTCCGAGGTACGCGCCATGGCAATGGTGCCACGCACGTTATGCAAACCGTTCTGGGCTTCGTTCTTGATCGGATCCTTGGTCTGCTTCTGAACCATCTGCGGGGTGAAGCCACCGCCCTGCACCATGAAGCCCGGAATCACCCGGTGAAAGATGGTGTTGGTGTAGAAGCCGCTGTCGACATAACCCAGAAAGTTCTGGGTGCTGACCGGCGCCTTGGTGTCTGCGAGTTCGATTTCAATCTGGCCGAAACTGGTGTCGAGTACCACGTGCGTGGCTTTATCCGGGGCAGCCATCAGGTTGGCGGCGAACAGCACGGAGCAGGCGGCGAGAGCGATTTTTTTCAGCATGTGGCAACACGTCCTTCATTGAGAGATATCGACTGTGACCGGCAAGGTAACCACGTTTGGCTTTTTTTGCCCAGCGTATTGGCGGGTTTGCAGCACTTCAGGCGATCAGGCTGCACGTCCATGGACCGCACAGGATTTCAGACTGCGTTGCTGGCGATGAATTCCAGCCGCGTGCGATTGAAGTGCTGCATGCAGTGAAGAGCGCCACGTGCCTGCGCCTGTCAGGCATTTTGCGGCGTGCCGAGTGCTGGTGTGAGCGGGGCCGTGTCGAAGGTGCGGATCAGGTCGATCAGAATCTGCGTCGCCGGGCCCAGCGGCCGGTCCTTGCTGGAGTAAAGATAGAAGGTCGGGTTGCGGCTGCCGCCCTTGTCCAGGCGCAGGGGCTTGAGCAAGCCTTCGCGCAGTTCGCGCTCGATCATGTGCCGCGGCAGCCAGGCGAAGCCCAGGCCGTTGCTGACGAAGGTCGCGGCGGTGCCCAGGCTGCCGACGGTCCAGCGCTGTTCCGCACCCAGCCAGCCGAAGTCCCTGGGTTGCTGCCTGCCCGAATCACGGATGACGACCTGCAACTGGCTTTCCAGGTCCTGAAAGGTCAGCTCGCGATTGGCCTGATGCAGGGCGTGGTCCGGGTGAGCGACGGCGACGAACTCGACCGAGCTCATCTCGGTGCCCAGATGCCCGGCAATGCTGTAGCCGCTGATGGCCAGGTCCGCCACGCCTTCGAGCAAGACCTCTTCGACGCCGGAGAGCACTTCTTCACGCAGTCGCACCCGGCAGCCGCGGCTCTGTGGCATGAATGCGGTCAGCGCCTTGACCAAACGTGCCGAAGGGTACGCCGCGTCGATCACCAGGCGCACTTCGGCTTCCCAGCCCTGTTCCATATGGTGCGCGAGGTCTTCCAGCTGGCTGGCCTGCTTGACCAGTTGCCGCGAGCGGCGCAGCAGTACGCCACCGGCTTCGGTCAGCACAGCCTTGCGCCCGTCGATACGCAACAACGGCACGCCGAGCTGTTCCTGCATGCGCGCCACGGTGTAACTCACCGAGGACTGCGAGCGATGCAACGCTTCGGCGGCCTGAGCAAAACCACCGTGATCGACCACGGCCTGCAATGTGCGCCACTGGTCGAGAGTCACGCGGGGCGCTTTCATGCTGTAATTCCTCTTTAAATACGGGCTTATTGTTCTACTCTGACAATCCCGACTCGGAGATTGCCGAATGAATCGACTGTGTTGTGCGCTGCTGGTCATGTTGCCGGTGACGGCCCTGGCGTACCCCATTGAGGTGGAAAAACAGTACCAGGACGTGAAGATCGATTATGTTGCCCACGACGTCTATCACGATACCGGGTCAATCACCGTCAACAACTACGGTGAAGTAGACGCCAAATGTTCGGTGGTGTTCATCAACGGGCCGGAGGCACCGCGCACCCGACGTGTGCAGGTCGGCGCAGGCAAGAGTCTCGACGTCTCATCCCGATTCAATCGCAGCATCATAAAGCTGCGAATCAGGCTCAGCTGTCAGCCCGCCTGAGAGTAGAGCGCTCTTATGGATAAGACAAATTTATGGGTAGGGGCACAGAAGCTTCGCGTTTTTGTGCAACGCGTTGGTGAAGGACCGGGGTTGTGGGGGATGTCACTCACCCCGGTCGCTCTTGCAGATGTTCTGAGGGTGCAGCCCCGTTTCCAGGGCTGTTTATGAGTTATGTGCTTTGGGACGATCAGGCAATGATGTCGGCGGCCTGCAGCGTCTGCACGCCCGTGAGCTGGATTTCGAAGTCCGCGCCGACGTTGTCATCGATGTTGCCGTACAGCACGCCGTCGGCAAAACGCAGTTCACCACTGTTGTTGGCGCTGAACGCCGCGTTGCCGATGAATACGAAGGCATCGTGGCCATCGGTCAGCGGGCGGGCATCGAAGCCGGAGAAGTCCAGCTTGTCGCCTTCGACTGTCTTGAAGCCATTGATGATGTCGCGCAGTCCGCCCAGGCCCGTATCGCTGCTGCCGTTGAACACGTAGTGGTCTGCACCGGTGCCGCCGATCAGCGTATCCGCGCCTGATCCGCCGATCAGCACGTCGTCGCCCGCGCCGCCGGACAAGGTGTCATTACCAGCGCCTCCACTCAGGGTGTTGGCGTTCTTGTTGCCGGTCAAGGTGTCGGCAAACTGGCTGCCGATCAGGTTTTCAGTGCCCTTCAGTGTGTCCAGGCCCGAACCGCCGGTGGCTTGCTGAGCGCTGGTGTTCAGCGCAACGGTGACGCCGGCAGTGGCGAACAGATACGACACGGTGTCATTGCCGCCACGCCCGTCCATGACGTTGTCGCCAGCGCCCGCATAAATCAGGTTATCCAGAGCATTGCCGGTGGCATTGGCGGCCCCGCTGCTGTTGATGACGATGTTTTCCAGATTGGCCCCCAGCGTGTAGCTGGCCAGCGAGCTGTACACCGTATCCACGCCGCCCGCTTTTGCATCGGCATTGGTCTCGACCACCCGGTCGGCGGCATCGTCGACATAATAACTGTCCGACCCATCGCCGCCGGTCAGCATGTCGGCACCTGCAGCGCCGTCGAGAATGTTGTTGCTGGCATTGCCGATGATGACGTTTTTCACGGCGTTGCCGGTGCCATTGATGGCAGACACGCCGGTAAGCAGCAGGTTTTCCAGGTTTGCGCCCAGCGTCCAGCTGACAGACGACACCACGGTGTCCACCTGCGAGGGCGAGTCGTTGCTTTCGGTGACGGTATCGAAAGCGTTGTCAACCACGTAGATATCGTTGCCATCGCCGCCGCTCATGTCATCCGCGCCCTGATCGCCGTCCAGCACGTCATTGCCGGAACTGCCGACCAGAGTGTCGTCGTCACTGGTGCCGAAGATGTGGCCGCCTTCGTTCTGGCCACTCTCGAAAATGGCCGCCGGGTCGTTGTTGTCAGCGGCGTTGCCATGAAAGCCCAGGTCATCGGCGATGAAATCGGCCAGACGCTGGCCGACGATCTCGGCGGATTCTTCATGCAGGTGCCAGACGTCATCGGGGTAAACCAGCGGGTTGACCTCGTAACGCAGGGGCAGGTCGGTGTAGTCAACCGCCAGCTTGACGTCGGCGCGCTCGGTGGCAATGGCTTCCTGAACGCTTCTGACGTACCCGGCGCCTTCGACAATGGCGTTGATCTTTTCTTCGGTGTAACCGCGCGCCTTGGCGGCGTCGGCCTGGTAGTGCCCGGTTTCGGCGATGTACACGGTGAAATCGCCGATCTGCGCGTGCAAGTAGTCGAACACTTTCAGGGTCGAGGCCTTGTACAGGTCGGCCGCCGCCTGCTTGTCAGTGGCGCGGGCGATTTCCTGAGCGGCTTCTTCGCCCTGACCCCAGATGATCCCGGTGGTCACTTTGTCTATGGCGGTCAGCGACGCCAGTTGCGACTTGAGCAACTCGGTGGCGCGCAACAGCGCAGGGCCCGGCTCATCGGTGTCAACCAGCCACCAGGAAACACGCTGTTCATCCTGAGTGCCGGTCGAGTAGCCGACCACGGTGCTGCCGCCCACGGCGAGGTCGATGCCATCACCATTGGCGTCGGTGAACTGGCTGCGCACGTCGTAATCGGTGTAGCGGGTCAGGTCCTTGACCATTTCCGAGGTGCCGGACTGGTTATCGTCTTCAGTCATGCGCAGCAGGCGCGCATTGGACTGGCCCAGGGTCGGCAGGTAGAGAATCTCCTGCGCCTCACGCTGGCCGAAGACGAAGTCCGCATCGGTCAGGGTATCGATCAGGTTGCCGCTCAGGGCGATTTCGAAGCGATTGCCGTCGGCATCCGCTGTGGCGGACTTGATGTAGGTCTTGTCGCCGGTTTCGTTGAGGGTCATGTACAGCGTGTGATCTTCGCCGTTGCCCAGCCCCAGAAAGCCCAGGGCGGAGACGTCTATCTTGTCCTGGCCGGGGGTGAAGTCATAGATCGTGTCGGTGGCGGTCAGTCCGCCAGCGTCGTAATCGCGGTAGCTGTCGGTCAGTGCGCTGTAGACGAACGTGTCGCCATCGGCGCCACCGTACAGGGCATCGCGTCCTGCGCCACCGTTGATGATGTCGGTGCCGGTATCGCCACGCAGCGTGTCATCACCGCCCAGGCCCAGAATCGTGTCGTTGCCTTCGGTGCCGTACAGCGCTTCGGCGTTCTCGGTGCCGGTGAGGATCCCCGGCGTAACGTTGCCCACATTGATGGCAAAACTGTCGGCCACCGAAGCACCGGTCGCGTCGCTAGCGGTCAGCAATACCGAGTAAAGCCCCGATGCCGTGCCGCCCGGTGTGCCGCTGAAGGTCAGGGTCTTGCTGTCGAACTTCAACCAGTCGGGCAGGGCGCTGTTATCGGCCAGGGTGGCGCTGTAGGTCAGCGTGTTGCTGTCCGGGTCGCTGAAGCTGCCGGGTTGCACGGCGTAGGAGAACGCCTTTAGCTCGGTGATGTTCTGGTCCATCAGCGGCGTATTGAGGACTGGCGCCTGATTGGCGGCGGCTGCGGTGGAGAAGATGAAGTTGGACGCACCCAGTTTTTCGGCCAGGTTGCCTTGCAAGGCGATCTCGAAGCGATTGCCTGTGCTGTCGACCGCATCGGTCTTGATGTAGGTCTTGCTGCCGTCGGCATTGACGGACAGGTAAATGGTGTTGGCGCTGCCATCGCCCAGGCCGCGCAGGCCGATGCTGGACAGGTCGATGCGGTCTTCGGCCGGGTTGAAGTCGGTAATCGTGTCGCTCTGCTTGGTGCCGCTGGCGGTGTAATTGCGATAGCTGTCCAGGCGCGAGTTGTAGATGAACAGGTCCGCGCCTGCGCCACCGGTCAGGGTGTCGGCATCGGCTCCGCCAGTGATCGTGTCGGCGCCCGCGCCGCCGTCGATGCGGTCCGTACCGGCATTGCCGTTGAGCACGTCATTGCCGTCGGTGCCGGTGAGGGTATCGCCGCCCGCCGTGCCTTCCACGACATGCTGGAAGATGAAGTGGCTGGCATTGAGCGTGTCTTTCAGGTTGCCGCTCAAGCCCAGCTCGAAGCGGTTGCCGCTGGCATCGGCGTCGAGTGATTTGACGTAGGTGCGGTCCAGTGTGGCGTTGTAGCTGATGTTCAGCGTACCGCCCTTGCCGCTGCCCAGCCCGGTGAAGCCCAGGCTGGTCAGGTCGATGCGGTCCTGGCTGATGTCGAAGTCGGTGACCAGGTCGGTGGAACTGGTGGTCGCCGTACGGTAGCTGTCGGTCAACTGATCGAAGCGAAAGGTGTCGGCCCCCGCGCCGCCGGTGAGCTTGTCGGCCCCGGCACCGCCGACCAGGATGTCGTCACCCGACCCGCCGTTCAGGGTGTCCTTGCCGGCCAGTCCGAAGATTTGCTCGTGGGCCGCGCCACCGGTGATGACGTCGTTGCCCTCGGTGCCATTGACGGTCACCAGCGGGAACGCATCACCTGCAAAGCTGCCATCTCCATACACCAGGGTCAGCCCCTTGCTGGTGTGGCTGATGGTGTTGCCGACGATGCTGTTGCGGTCGGTGCCGTCTTCGTTGCGCTCGGCGATGCCGTAGGTGGAGTTGTCACTGCCGGTGATCGTGTTGCCACGGATCAGGTTGTCGCTGCCGCTGAAGAACTTGCCGGACACGCCTGTGGTGTCGTCGTAGGACTGAATGATGATTTCCGGAACCGCTGAACCCAGCGCGTTGTTGCTCAGGGTGTTATCGAAGATATCCACCCCGGAACTGCCATAAATGCGCACGCCGGCGTTGCCATTGTCGTGGATGTCCACGCCGCTGACCGAAACCTGGCTGGACAGCTTGATCAGTACGCCTTCTGCCGCGTTGCCATACACCGCGCCGCCGGTGATGGTGATGTTGGCGGGCGAGGGGATGTTCTCGCTGCCGCGCTGCACCACGATGCCGGTGCTGCCATTGCCATAGGCAACGTTGTTGCTCAGGGTGAAGTCGTGGGTGCTGGTGACCACGTTGAAGCCGTGACGATCGTTGTCATAGGCGACATTGTTTTCAAACACGCTGTCGCTCAGGTAATCGGCTACGAAGCCATCCAGGCCGTTGCCATGCGACACGCTGTTCTTGATCACCATGTTGACGGTCTGCTCGTGCGGGTCGAAGCCGTAGCCCGAGCAATCCTTGATCTCGACGCTGTCGAGGGTGACGTTCGAATCCTTGCCGTCAGAGCCTGGAATGTAACCGTTGAACCAGCCGTCCACCTTGCCGGTGGTGGCGTCGCGGTTACCGTCCAGCGTCAGGTTCTTCATGCCGAAGTCGTGGGTTTCTTCGCCGTAGGCCGAGCGCACGATGCCGGTCACCTTGGTGTCCGAGCCATCCGCGAGCTTGATGATCGTCTCGCCCATGCCTGCGCCCGACAGGGTGACGTTGCTCTTGAGCATCAGGCAGCCATCCGAAGGCTCCTCGCCACCGGACACGACGTACGTTCCGGCCCCCATCACCACTTCACCGCCGCCTGCCGCAGCAGCTGCGTCGATTGCGGCCTGAATGGCTGCCGTATCGTCAGTGACGCCGTCGCCCAGTGCTCCGAAGTCTTTTGTGTTGAATATCATGGTGTTACTCCAGGCGACGACGAATGTGGATGAATTTAGTCAATATTGCAGCGTCGGGATGATAAGACCTTTTTCTGTGGAAAAGTTGCCGATATAGGCTATATTTTCGTCGAAACCGACGACATGTACGTCAATAATGCGACTGTCATATTTGTGACGGGTAACGCGGAGCGCGGCGACGGCTTGGCGTCAAAAAGTGGCGGCCTTCGAGTGGACAGTGAGTGACGCAACCGCTATGGTCGCGCCCTTCAAAAATGGGGGCGGGCATGGGTTATCTACTTTTCGTCACACTGATTCAGGCGTTCTCGTTCAGCCTGATCGGTGTCTATCTGGCCGGGCACGTCGACAGCTATTTCGCGGTGCTGGTCCGCGTGGTGCTGGCCGGTCTGGTATTCATTCCGCTGACCCGCTGGCGTCAGGTCGAACCCCGCTTCATGCGCAGCATGCTGCTGATCGGCGCGCTGCAATTCGGCGTGACCTATGTCTGCCTGTACCTGAGCTTCAGGGTGCTGACGGTGCCGGAAGTGCTGCTGTTCACCATCCTCACGCCGCTGCACGTGACGTTGATCGAAGATGCGCTTAACCGACGCTTCAACCCTTGGGCATTGCTGGCGGCAGTGGTCGCGGTGCTGGGCGCTGGCGTGATTCGTTACGATGGCCTGGACGGCGACTTCCTTGGCGGCTTTCTGCTGCTGCAACTGGCCAACTTCACCTACGCCGCCGGGCAGGTGCTGTACAAGCATCTGGTGGCGCGCTACCCGAGCGACCTGCCGCATTACCGACGCTTCGGCTACTTCTACCTCGGCGCACTGGCCGTGGTTCTGCCGGCGTTCCTGATGTTCGGCAACCCGCAACACCTGCCCGAAGCGCCGACCCAATGGATTGTGCTGCTATTCCTCGGCCTGTGTTCGACGGCGCTGGGCATGTATTGGTGGAATAAAGGCGCGTGCATGGTCAACGGCGGCACCCTGGCGGTGATGAATAACCTGCATGTGCCGCTGGGGCTGTTGATCAATCTGCTGATCTGGAACCAGCATGAGGACTTCACCCGCCTGCTGATCGGCGGCGGGGTGATCGTGGCGTCGGTGTGGATCAGTCGCCTGGGCGTGCGACGCGTGCCGGAGAGCGTTTCCGGCACACGTTGAGTCAGACGTGCTGGCCGCCGTTGACGTGAATCTCCGCACCGTTCACGTAGGACGCGCCAGCCGTACACAGGAAGTAGATCAGCGAGGCGACTTCCTCGGGCTTGCCCAGCCGGTGCATCGGCACCAGCCGCTCGACAATCTCGGCGGTGCCGGGTGACAGAATCGACGTATCGATTTCACCCGGCGCAATGGCATTGACCCGTATCCCGTGCGGACCGAAATCGAAGGCCATTTCCCGGGTCAGCGCCGACAGTGCCGCCTTGGACGTGGCGTAGGCGACCCCCGCAAACGGGTGGACCTTCGAGCCGGCGATCGAGGTGACATTGATGATGCTGCCCTTGGCTGCCTTCAACTCGTCAAACAAACCCCGACCCAGCAGCGCGGTGGAGAACAGATTGACGTTGAACACCTTGATCCAGGTGCTGTAATCCGACTCCAGCACACCCATGCGCCCGCCGTCCTCGGTCTTCGGTGAAACGCCGGCATTGTTGACCAGCGCATCGAGCCGCCCGCCGAGCTTGTCCTTGATCGCCGCCATGCTCTCGCTGACGCTGTCGATGTTTTCCAGGTCCAGGTGAATGTGGTTGAGCAGACCTTCAGCCCACGGGCAGTCAGCGACCCAGTTCTGCCGCGACGCGGTAAACACCTCCCAGCCAGCGGCATTGAAATGCTTGACCGTGGCATGACCGATACCCCGGCTTGCGCCAGTCAGCAAAAGCTTTTTCTTGTCGCTCATGAGTGCGTTCCGGTTTTTAGAGTGGATGCATCATGTTTTTTGGTGGTTGGAGTGTCAACGGGGTTCAGACAGTACCGGTCAGGCGGCAGTGCGCATTGTGTTGATGCGCTTCAACACCCTGCGCCATAACGGCCGCTTCGGACGGGGAGCTGCCTCGGCCACCACATTTGGCATGTCGCGCAAGCGAACCCAGGTTTCGCTGCGCCAGTGCAGCACGCTCAGCGATGTGCCGGGCCATTGCAGCTGGCTCATTCTCGGGTTATCGAGCGTGACGTTCTGTTGATCATGCAAGGTCGTCAGCACCTCATGCGTCAGCCACTGACGCAGCGCGCGGTTCTCCGGCACGTAATGATGAACCAGCAGCGCCAGCACGCCGGACTCGCTGATCATCAACTGCCGCTGGCACTCGCCATGAGCTTCCAGCCAGACCTCACGACGCTGATCCGCATCGAGCTTGAGCGTGGCGCGCTCATCCAGCGGCCTGCCCATCAGACGGGCAAGGTCTGCCAGGCAGAACCAGGCTTGAGATTCGGTGAAAATGGCGCGAAGGGTGCGGCTGTGGCGGAGGAAGAGGGTGGCTTCGAAATGGGGTGTATGGGTGTTTCTGAGAACGATATTTTGCATGGGTGACGCTCTTTTTGGTTATCGAGAGCCGCCACGGATTGTCGCCAAACATTGGGTGGCAGCTGTGTGCAGGTTGGCGAACCGGGCAAAAAGACAAACCCCGGCAGACCCGAAGATCTCCCGCGCACAGCCGCCATAGCGCGACATGCAGGCCGACAGGATCTGCTGTTTCGCGATGGAGCGTATTTTTGTCTTTTCTTTGGGTCGCCAAACCCAGCCGCTGATTTTGCAGCGAGCGGCGGGGAGGTTAGCGTGGTGGGGATGGGGTGGCAAGGGTGTGGGCGTGGGTTTCGGGCGTAGGAAATGTCGTTTTTTTGGGGTGGGTAAGGTGCGTGAGGTTTTGCGTTGTGGTCAGATGTTGTGCTGCTGGTTGATGTTTATCATCGGAACGCGCCCATCCATATGGAGTAGATGGGGTCAGGCCACCGAGCCTCCGGTCCATCAACCTCGACAACCCCACACAGGAGGCGACATGTTCGACAAAGGCATCTGGCTGAACCCACCCCGGCATTGCAGCGTGACGGACGAGCGTCTGACAGTCACCACAGACCCGCAAACCGATTTCTGGCAGCAGACGCACTACGGTTTCTGCCGCGACACCGGTCATTTTCTGGGTGTTTCGGTGACCGGTGATTTCACTGCGCAAGTGCATGTGCAGGGTGATTTCAAGACACTTTACGATCAGGCGGGCTTGATGGTCCGCATTGACGAGCGCAACTGGGTCAAAACCGGTGTTGAAGTCAGCGACGGAGCCCTGATGCTGGGCAGCGTTTTAACCTGCGGACAATCCGATTGGGCCACGGGGGCGTTTGATGATTCATCATCCGGCCTCTGGCTGCGAGTCACCGTCGCCAAGGGCGTCCTGCGCATTCAGCAGTCCAGCGACGGCCTACGCTGGCCGCTGCTGCGCCTGGCACCATTTCCCGTGAGTGAGTCTTATGCCGTAGGCCCAATGTGCTGCAGTCCGGAACGGGGAGGGCTGGAAGTGGTGTTCTCTCATTTCGAGGTCATGCCTGCACTGGGTAAGGATTTGCATGATCTGACGTGAGTGACTCTTCAGCGAGCCATTACAGGCTCGCTGAAGAGCGACAAGGTTATTTTGTGTTACTGAACGACAGTGAACTTGCAGTTTTCAGGTGATGTTTTTTCACACACGTTATAGACAAGACCAAAAGGCCCATCTTCTTTCTTCCAGGCATTGCCTGCAGTTTTTATAGTGAAATCCTTATTGTTTTTAGCGATGAAACGCATGTCCAGCGCCTCGCGCCCACCGATGTTGTAGGTGCAGTGTTGCAACATCTGAGGTGCGTCTGCACCCTCTTGAATAGCGATAGCCAGATCAAAGGACTGCACAGGCATTTTCTTTGTCACAACGCCTTGCAGCACGCCGGTCCACTCGCCGTCATTGCCGCTCGCCCGGTAAACACCGGGCGAGACCTGCTCGATCTTCGAGACAGCAGGGCAGTTTTCCGCTGCTTGAGAGGTCATGGACAGTCCCAGCAGGGAGGTAGCAATTGCGACGCCGATCAATAATTTTTTCATGATATTCCTTAAATTGATTTAATTCTTGATGTGTATATAAGCGTATGTGTAGGATTTTTACGCAGTTAGGCCGAGCGAGCTTGTTTCACAAGTCCGCTAGTTTGTTGCATATGGCTATCTAGTGTGTAGCAAGATTTGTGTTACTTGTTATCTCGTTATTAAGCGAGGTGCGTGCTTCAGTAGTAACTTGATCGTATCCAGTGTGGATGGGTTTATCGTAGGCGTTAGTCTGTTTATTGTCTGCGCCTTCAGGCCTTAATTGTTTGTAGGAAATGGCGTTGGTTTGTGTGGGGTAGTGGGTGGGGTTATTACTCCTGAAGCCCTGTCCACATAGGCGGCGTTATGTTCAGATATTAGTGCCTTTTTCGACAGCCTGAAGTTGCCTTTCAGGGTCTCAACCACTCGGCGACGCTTGAGCTTTGCTCCACCAAAGCATTCCTTTAGATATCCATAATCTCCGTAAATCAGCATGGGCACGTATCGCGTCATCGTAGCCAAACTGCGTACCACAGGACGGGCAGATGCCAAACGAAGAGCACCCAACGTCGTCGTATGGAGGCTCTTCAAGCCCGGCGTATCCACAAACTGGACAAAGATATGAACCGTTGTCTGCAATCACTCAACCCCCAGATTTCTAGCCTCTAGCCCTCGCTGTCGGCATGCCTGCTGATCACCGGAATTTTATACTGAATCTGAGCAGCCGGTGTCTGGCCTGGGCTGAGTAGGGCAAAGCATTTGGGATGGAAGCTGCTAAAGGGGATTGACACGCTCTGGACCCTAGGCAGACATCCAAGAGAGGACGTCATTGGGATAGCTACGAAGTACCTCACAGGTCAACCCACCCTCAAAATATGGGGCTCTCCATTCGAGAAATCCTGCATTTGGCTCGCACAGCAAGCGAACGATACATCCAGCCTCACCCACTGAAATCTCTTCCACCTCGGCGATATCTCCAGGAACCGCCTCCTGAGAGCTCAACCGATCAGAGAGCACTAACGTTGCTCGGTCAATATTGATAAGCCTTATAATATTGCCCTTGGAAAGTGTCATGCCATCTCGCCTAAACTCATGCCGATATCTAGTTTGTAAACCTGTTTTAAGATTTAAGGAAGGTCTGCCTTTCGCCGATTTCAGCCTCTTCAAGCCCCAACTCTAATTCAACGATTCATAGCTTGGCATATGCAGCTTCAGAATCACTGAGGGCTTGGTTTACCTTGTATCGAAACATCAGCGAAGCGGAAAGCTTTACCATTGCCTCGAACAGGATATGCCCTGATTGAATCTCACACTGACTGACACAGCGCCCGGCATACTTACAAGATTCATAAGCGTAGACGGTATAAAAAACCCTGCCCGGCTCGCGATTCAGTCCTGCCGAGACACGATTGACAGAACGCTCTTTTACCTCCAAGTCAGGGAGTAAAAACTCCAAAACATCATCAAATGGGATGAATGCAGCTGAAGCGGACATAACAAATAGACTCGCGATGTCTAACGTCTCTTTAACTTTTTCAAGCTCAGGAATCGCGTAATCATGCTCAAGAATATTTCTTATATCGACGACTTTACGCAATAAACTAGGCGCTAATAATCCAAGTGCCCTTAGCCGCTCGATCTTCTTTGGCACGTTCCATCGAAGTGACGGGTAACCAAAAGAGATCAACAACTGATCAAGCTGACAGACAATGGCACGTTTTGCATTGGTCGTTGCATTGACGAGCGCCCCGAAACCGCCCCGTTCAAAATCGTCTTCCGCCAAGGTCAAAAAATCGACAGGTGAGGTTTTCAACTCTGTCATTCCAAAACTACCACCGCCTAACGCGACTCCACATTTGCTCATATCAAATCCATGAGCGAGGCAAAATTCTTTGATGTCCATCTCACGACCCAGTGAATTGGCGGCCAGCAGGCGTATGTTTTAAAGCAGTGTATCAGCGATTACGCAGGAAATGTTTGCCAATGCTAGTGATCAGCGTCGAGGCCCCCATGACCCTGACCCCAGCACTCAAAGCACCGCTAAACAGGCCGCTATTAGTCGATTCTGTTGAAAAAGTCGGTTCCTCCAGACCACTCGAGTACTGACCGCTGAAAACACCTTTTTGTAAGCCGCTACGCCAAATCTGAGCCCGGAATCTTCTGCTAAAAGTAACGATTTTAATCTCAAATGCGTACTTTTCTACCTTGGAAACCACGGCCGTCTTCTTCAACAGAATCGGCCAAAAGCGGACGGTCATTTGAGTAGTCGCTGCGAGTAGAGCCTAGCACCGGTTTGCCAGTGAAGCTATGCTCAGTCAAGTCGAATACGAGGAGTAGGAAAGTGCCTGCTGAGTACATTCTTGAACAATTCATTATTGGCCCGCGCTTGCAGCTGAGCATCTCCGAGGGACGCTACAAGGAGCTTGCACATGCACGAAGCTTGTTGTCCGAGGCACTGGCTTTCGAGCAACGCTACGAACTGCTGCTTGGCAATTTTCTGACGATGGAACTGGCTTTCACGGAAATCTGCTTGCGTGCCAAAGTGGAGCCTCAACATCGTTACATGAATTCAGCGGAAATCCTAGAAACAGCAAATCGCCATATCGTGAATTTGCTTACGGCCATGCGAGCCTATGCAGACCAGGTGGTGCAGGACTTCAAATGCTTGGAACTAGTTCCTAGCTTCAGCCAAGTTGCGAAGTCGGAACTAAATGAGGCATTTTCCCGAAGCTTGGATTATCGATTTATGTGCAGTCTAAGGAACCACGTTCAGCATAAAGCTACTGCCGTGCATGGTTTTGTAGCAAACGATGACGGGATGAGAGATGCTAACGGCTGGGTCGAGACAGTAAAATTTTATGCAAACAAAGTGAGTCTTAGCGCCGATAGAGACTTCAAGCCCCGAGTTCTGGATGAGCAACCTCAGAAAATTGATATTCGGCGACGTGCGCGACGAAGTGTGGAAGCGGTAGGAAAGGTGCATCTTGCTCTCCGCAAATTGTCCAAAGACGAGGTAGCGAGAGCTCGGTCGGCAATTGAACTGGCAATATGCGAGTATGAGGAGGCTGGTGCAGAGTCAATCATCGGCCTCGGTGCTCGACTCGTTGGAGACACTAGCGCAGATATCGCTCTATTGCTGGACTGGGATGACGTCAGACTTAGGCTTGTCAATAAGAACAGCAGCCTTCCAAGGCTTTGGCCCCGCCGTACGCATCGTGAAGCGAAGGTTGAAGAGATTATCTCGCTGCGCGAGGCAATGGAGCAGACTCCGGCCCAAGCCGCAGCGCTTGTGTTTGTTACCGAAGATCGCTGGCGAGACTACGAAGATGGTCTGCCGATGCCAGAAGGCCTATTTCTTCTCTACAAGCTTCAGGTGGGGCGACATCCTACACACACTCTTCAGCGATCGAATACTGTTGACGAGTAAAGAATAGTCGCTACGTAATGTAAGCCGTATTGGTATCGTACGTATGCCTTTGAAATAATTTATATATGGTACAGAGTGTTTGCCGGCCGAGGGTAGAGCCCTACCAGTAATTGTTATCAAGAGGTAGCTATTAGCCGACTTCCGTCTGTCGCCAGAGGTAGCTTTGGGTCGAAGGCGGCCGGTAGCGACAGGCCACAACCGACCAAGAATAGCGGCTGTCCAGTGGATGACACAACACCTTGTGACCAGCCAGTTTTCAAGGCCGGGTGCGCGAAGAATCAAGCTTTTAACTGTTCTATATAATTGTTGAGCCAGGCGCCTACCATCTCTGAGTACGGTTCCATGGGCGCAGCCATCGCCTTAATTTCCACCAGCATACGGCCTTGCATGACCTCCAAGCGTTTGATGGCGTTGTCCAGAGCGGCTTGGGCGGGCAGTGCTTTGAGCTCGTCGACGGTAATCCCTAACTCAAGAATCATCTCACCTAGAAACTCCAGGCGCCGCAGCAACCGGGTCCTATCCTGCACCAGCCCGAGGCGATTCAGACCGTAAGTCTGTATCGACATCGCACCTCGATCGCTTGCTCGTCCGGGCGCACTACCCGCCAAGACCAAGCTTACCGGGGATGTGCGGTCGACGCTAAAGCGCAGGTGCTCGCGAGGATCATCACGTGTCGGGTCCAGCAGAAGCGGCTCCTCGTCGATGTACGCATAACTCTCGGCGGCGAGCCGTTTTCCGGAATCCCGGATCGGAAAACTATCCTGTTTTCCGCCTTTGCCCAAGTTCATGCCTGCGTTGGTGCTACTGTCGTAAAGCGCCTTAAGACTGGTCGATGCATCGGGCAAGTATTGTTTGCGTTTTCGGTTGCAGTCGATGCAACTAGGCAGCAAGTTGTCCCAGCTCATAGCTAGCCACCAGTAGCCTGGGTGGGCAGGGTCATCTGCAACCGAACCTTTTGGGCGATAGTGCTCGATGTCCACTGGGGCGGACGCCGAGAAGAAAGTCTCGCAGTAGGCGCATTTATTGTGGAACAGCGCTGCGAGTTTGCGTTTGACGTCGTCATGTTTATATCCCGCGTAGGTAAAACTGCCTTTTTTCGGGTTGGTATCGAGCTGGTGATCGCGGGCACGGTCGCGCTCGGTTTTGCCACCTTTGTTGGCCGATTCGAGATTAGACGGTACGCTTCCAATGCGTTCTACACGGCGCATTAAAGAATTCCCTCCAGCGCTTGGATGATCTTGGCCTTAACACTGGCCTTGGCGTCCGCTACTCGCTGCACAGATGTACGTGCACGGATTTGCAGGTATTCAGCAACGGCATCCTGCACCACTCGATGGGCTTCGGACGTGCCGACGGGCAGCGCGGATGCTACATCGTCGTTGAATCGTTTCAGCGTCCGTAGTTGTTCCGGCTCAAGTTGTTCCGACGGCATGGCCAGCAGATCGGCGATATGCGCGAATTGCTGATCCATTTCGGGATCGTCTGTGGAGTGCAGCTGGAACAGATCCGAGGTTAGTAATTGTTCGATCCTCAGCTCAGACAATGGCGGCAAGTCGGTCTGCGCCTCAACCTGGGATTGCAGCCCCGCATCGGTGGTGCCTTGTCTGAGTTGGACCCGTCGCAGCACCACGATTTCGCCGTCGTTCATGCCCCGGATGCATAACGGGTCGTGAGTCGTCGCGATAAAAGTGACATTGGGTAGCGCCTCCCGCAGCCCACGCATAATGCGCATCTTCCAGCGTGGGTGCAGATGGGCCTCGACCTCGTCAATGAGCACTACCGCTCTGGCGGTCTGAAGGCTCTCAAAGTCCGGGTAGATGCTGGGGTTCATCAGACCGCGCATCACGTCGCAAGCCATGGCCAGGATGGAGCGAAAGCCGGAAGAAGCAACTTTCAACGAGCTTTGAGACAGAGGGCTGCCGTCGTCGCGAATACCTGTTACGACATAGCATTGCTTGCTAGCAATGTCTCGACGGATGACATCGAAACGTCCGTCGATGGATAGAATTTCACGCAAGGCTCGGATCACCATTGCGAAGCGGGCATTACTCAGCTTGAGCAGCCATCGTTCGGGGTTGGGCAGCATACGGCCGTCAAAAAGATTGTGTACAAAGGCATCCGGCTTGGGTTTGGAGCTTGGGCCCTGGTGCTGATACTGGCGAAACGCGCCATAGGCGAATACCGGGATATTTTCCTGCTGCATCTCGTCAGGGATATTGATACCGCCTTGTTCGATGAGCAAAGTACGTTTGGACCCGTTCGAGATATCGATTTCGATCAGAGCCTCAGAAACCGCTCGTGGCTGTGCGGCGCCTAGAAACTCCGGGGCGAGGATGAAGTTTTTCGTGGTCAACCCCAAGCTAACAAACGCTTGGGTTGATGAAAGCCCGAGGGCGAGCGCCTCCAAAATAGTGCTTTTGCCTGCTGAGTTCTCACCAATGATGAGAAGTGCAGGAAATTGCCGAGTGCCCTCGAGCGGAGTAGTCGGAGTTTGGGGTTGCAGATTGATGTCTAGATTCTCGATAGACTTGAAGTTCTCTAAGCGAAGGCGAGTGACACTGGCTGTACTCGGGCGCTTGAGATACATGATGGTGTCCTCGCTCGAAAACTCTTGGGGCTCGTTATCGGCAAGTTGCTGGATGCACTGTTCAAGACGCGAACGCCCGTCCGCAATCTTGCGAAGCTTGGCGAATACGCGGGCGATCCCTGCCATTGACAATACAGGGCGACTACTTGTCTCGGCTCCCACGAAGACTGCCAATCGGCGCAGCAGCAAATACCAACTGCCTCCGAATTCCAGCTGTTTAAAATCAAAGATTTTGATGGATTCTTTTGCATTGACCTCCCTAACCCACTGCACCAACTGCCGCAAATAGTCTTGATGACTGGCAAAGCGCTCAGCAGTGCGCACAGCGGTATTAAGATTGAAATGTTCTATCGTGAGTCTGCCTCGCTCTGATAACCCCACCAGACTACCGTCGGATCGGGTGCCGAGCTCTTTATATAGCGCCTGATCAAAACAGGGGTCGAGGAGTATTGGTTTCTCCCTGAGCGGGTAAGCAGGCCACATGCCGGTATTTTCTTGAGCGTACTGCTGGTAAAGAACCATATCGGGTAACGGAGCGCGCTTGCCGAGCACGGGGAAGTATTCTCCATCTGCAGGCATGCATGAATGGCATATGGGATAGATATTCTGCCATGCAATATCTAGCCAGCTGTAATAGAAATGTGCAAATTTGCTGGGCTCGTAAGGCAGTGACTGAGACTTCGGTCTAAAACGATACGGCATCAGGTCTGCCCAAGCTTCGCAAAAGGCGCAGCGGCCTATAAAAAGCCTTTTTAATGCAGCACTCATGCTTTGATCTGAAAGATTTAGAGACGACGCAGGCGGATATTTCTGCGACAGTTGCTCTTCGCTCTGTGCCATGAATCGAACCAAAAACTCTCTGTGCTCGTTTGCCGCGCTGCCTGTCAAAATTGCAGGTACCGGAACATCCCTTTGTATGTACTGCATGAATTTATTCCCTAGCCTCTTCCGGTCTACTATTTTCGGTGTGATCCTGACAATATACCCTATCTTGCCTCGCACGCTATCTTCGTTCGGGAAGGTGCTTTACGGGCATATGACGCAGATCGAACAGGTATCTTCAATTCGAATAGGCTGTTGTGACTGCGCGCTTATACAGACAGCGGCATGATGGCGGATGCTCGAGTGTTCGCTGATACGTAGATCAGTTTCACGCCCATAATGCTAATCCGGAGTGTTATCCCGGACGGTTAGATCTGACTTAGCCCGTACACGCAACAGCCCGAGTGCCTGGGCAACGGTGATCATTGGTCTGATTGCGGTTATTCTTTGGCTGCTTTCGACCGATTCTGTTGAAAAAAACGGTTCCTCCAGACCGCTCGAGTAATAATCGCTGAAAACACCTTTTTGGTAAGCCGCTACGCCAAATCTGAGCCCGGAATTTTCTGCTCAAAGTAACGATTTCAATCTCAAGCGCGTACTTTTCTGCCCTGGAAACCACGGCCGACTGTTTTCAACAGAATCGACCAAAAGCTGACAGTGGATGTACCGTATCGACTTCGTATTTAACCTGGGCATCTGCATCTGTCTAGACCTTTTATGCCAGAAACGCTGAACTTTCTTCCCGTATCGCGCGGTGGTGTACTCTATTGATAGAGTAGCACTCCACTATTGTGCTTTCTGTCTTTTAGAGTTTGGCTTGATGAAAAGCATCCCTGATTCGGGCATCGCATGCGATGCATCTTAGCGTTGGTGAAAAGTGGGCGGGGGAGGCAGTGGCGGCCGAATCGCTTCTGGCGAGAAAATCCTCGAAGTCCGTCGTTGGCTTCCAGACTTAGATATTTCCGAGGATCTCCTGATTGTGGAAAACGAGCGATTTCTCCATAACGATGGGGACGAAGACGATAACGGTATTGCGGTGGCAATTGTGCGCGTGAAAGCCCTGCGTCCCTTCATCCTCGCTGATATGCAAGTGGCCTGTGCAAACTGTTTTTAAGATGGCTGGCTCGAATGGGAGTTGAGTGACATAAGGCCAGTCATACACCCTGTGACCATCCGTGCGGCACGGGGTATCTACGAGGTATATTTCCTACTCCCAGACAAACGCTGAACATTGAGCAAGATGTGTTGGGCAGACGCTTACGAAAGGGCGATCAGACGACGCAAGTCTTCAAGTGTTCAAAGGCATCCAATTTCTTGAACGTCGGCTTGCCCAACTGACGCTTCAAACTGGCTACGACGTACAAGCTGTTCAGCGTCGTACGTAGTGCAGCTAACACGCCGTTACGATTCCAAGTCCCTTCAAGGCCCAGATCATTCAAAAGTGTGCTCAGCCTGGCGCTTCGATTGCCAGTATCGTACTCACCCGAGTGTACAGGCCCTGTCATAGCGATGAGGTACACTAGAAAAGAAGAACTAATGCCACACCACTGCGAGGTCAAACCTATGGCTAACGACATACCGTCTACAGGAGATGGTGGATGCTCAACTGGGCAGCTAGAGATTTACAGTCGATCGCCTAACGGGCAATCGATCAACTTTGGAGACTTGGGCTTTCAGGACTAAGGTCAATGTCAATCTGCGTTTGGTAAGGGTTTTGAAGCGTCCTTGCCTAGGGGCTTTCTCGGGTGCAGTAGTAGAGTGCTTCCACATGCCCAGGACTACGATCTCATCGTCCTTTTCAATGCCTTTGAGCCACGCTTGATCCTTGGCCCAAATGCTCACTTCCAGGCCAATGCCATTTTCGGCGTCATCCGGATCGACTCGGAACTTGTTCATTTGCAGGTTGATGACGTTCTTGGTTTTTTCACCCCTGAGCTCAGTCCTAATACTGCTCACTGCACCCTGAATCGCGATGGGGTGTTGAACGGCGTTGTGCGACACTGCGTAATACGCTTCAGCGTGGCGCTCCGGCTCGAAATAGAACTGATTCCAGGCGACCTTCACATTGCCCTCGAAAACCAGTTCCAGATGCTGTTCGATGTCTTGGTCTTTGTCACAGAGTGCGCGGAGCTTCAGGGCTCGCTTTGCTGAGTTGATGTACGCAGGAAGAAGATTTGGATTGTGGGTGTAAGTCCGACCCGCTGTAGCCCGAGTTCCCCCATCATCCTCGAAATTACGAACACCTTTTTCCAGGGCTTCCTTGATCATGACCAGACGCATCCGGTAACGATTGTGCTGGATACTTTCGATCAGATCTTCGGATGTGCTTGCGATCTCGTTAATCTCCTCGTCCACTCCGAAACGACAATTCGCGGCGTGAGCACCTTTGGGATAGAGACGAAAATAGCCCTTGACGAGAACAGACTTGTCATACATTTCCCGGCTGTATGGCGGGTTATGGGTGACTGGAGTGCCACACTTGCAAAGCAGGGGTTCGGCGCCGGTTCCCTTTGTGTATGTGGCAGCTTCCCAGCGATCGCCATTCTGGTCGAAGGCGTGATCCATTTTGATGCCCATGCAAACCCTCCATATCAAAGGTGGATTAAACCCAATCCTCATATCGAGCATGAAGCCACAGTAATTCTGCCGACGACTGCATGGTAGCCGATACGGTTGCGCTCCAGATATTACGGACAGCTCTAGAGTCCTAGTTTCTAGCCATAGGCCATCAGTGTACCGATTGAGGGCTAGCCTGCAAGCATGGAAGCATGGAAGCTGTGCTCCTCATACGGAGCCGCTGTCCATCTCCACAACGCTTGGTTCTATGTCATCAAGATGGGGCCGTGTTCGAGAAAGTTTTGCGCTGACTGGTTTCCGATAGCACCTATCTCGCCCCGCACCGCTGGCCGCCACTCGGTCCTCTACATCCGCCTAACCCTCTCGTGGGCTCAATGTGTGTGGGATTAAAGCGGTGTGGCGGAACCTAATGACATTCGGCCTCTGATAAACTCCCTGTTTTTTGCGGTGTGGTTGACACTTATCTGCATGGAGAGGAGTGTCGGCCTTTCTACGTTTGACTCGGGCGCGCAGGTCGGTGGCCATGTTCACCGTGACTGCCAGAAATTCTCCGCTCTTGGCCGAGCTGGCTAAATACGGTGTGGTCATGGTTGCGGGCATTAAGGGTCATCCGATACAAGAGGAACGATGCTCAGCCTGTCAGTATGGGTTCGTGCTTCAGCGCACCTGTAAGTTCGGCGATTTCAAATTCTGCTCGGGCTTTCCTCGCTGCAAATACAATCCCGACAAGCCAAAACACCAGGGAACTCGACAGCCAAAGCTGACCCGTCGTCTGTATTGATTCCGTCTGCTTGGATCTAGGGCGCGATCGCATCTCACAGCCGAGGATTGATAACCCAAGCCTGCCGATCAACTGCACCAAAGTGCGACATATTTACTGAGTGGAGCCGTTTTTCGCTAGTTGCCCGAAGGAGGGAAGTATGCGTATTACAGGACGTAGTGAGTCCGAGGTATTTGCCGACCTTGGCGTGCTCACCGCCAAACCGGGTTACGTTCACGCGATCGCATACATCTGCCATCGCGATAATATGGTGGCCTTTCAAGATGAGTACACAGCTTCCGATTTGAGTGAGCTTTACGATCCTGGCCGACTTCTCAGAACAGAGATCAACACTCTGCTGGGGCTGATGATGCGCCAGCCGTTGGATCTGACACTCCCGGAATCTACTCAAATCCAAGCTTATGTAGCGCAAACCGATGAGTTTATGGCTGAACTCCACGGCTCAATGAACGGCGTCATCTTCGAGGCGCTGAAGCGCAGATCTGCCAGCGCGACAGATCGCATGTCTATTTGGGAAGGGGCGGCGCTGAGGGAGCCAATCTTCTACGGACCAGAGTCCGCTTACAGTTTCCAGTACCGAGATTTTTTCGTCGATAAGCACAGCGGCGATGACGCTTGGCTTCAGCAGAATAAGGGCTTCACGAGTCGTCAGGCACAAACAGTCGCCCGTGCGATGTGTTCGCTCATGGACTCGCGTGCAACCCAGCTACACCAGGATGGGAAAAAGGCACTGGATGCCGTCGTTTCACGTCTGGCTCACTTCGAGTTCACCACTGAGGACGTCGCTCGAAAAACGGGGCTGGACATTGCCGTCGTACAGGCTGTATTTGAGGCATTGACGTTCACTGGTCAGAGCGCGGAATTCCGGGAGCTGGGAGATTTCAATAGCGTCGTCGCAACGCCGCTGTTGCCGACTGATCGCGGGTCGGTGCTTCTCTTCATGCACTATGCAATTTACGAAGCACTCTACGAGTCACCGTTCTTTTGGATGAAAGACGACCCTGTCTATCGCCGACAGGCCTCTGACAACCGAGGCGCTTTTGTTGAGCGTTTCGCTCACAAACGATTAGCTGCGGTCTTCGGAAGAGCCAACGTTTTCACCAACGTCAACATTCTTGATGGTAAGAACAGGGCCGGAGAGGCTGACGTACTGGTGATCTTCGGTGATCGGGTGATCATCGTTCAGGCTAAAGCGAAGAAGCTGACTCTGGCGGCACGGAAGGGGAACGACGGTCAGCTCAAGGCTGACTTCGCTGCGGCTATTCAGAAGGCATCTGATCAAGCGTGGGACTGCGCTGAGGCGATTCTCTCGGGTAGGTGCCGGATGATCGATGATGCGGGGCGCGAGATTGCCATGCCAGATTCGATCAAAGAGATTTTCCCGTTCTGTGTGGTGTCTGACCATTATCCTGCTCTAGCGCTCCAAGCGAGCCAATACCTTGAATTCGAAACCACGGACATCGTCCGGGCCCCGTTGGTGATGGACGTTTTCCTACTGGACGTTTTGGCGGAAATGCTGGACTTCCCCCTTCGCTTTCTTAGCTACGTACGATTGAGGGCGATCGCACGCGACAAGCTCAGAGTTAGCCACGAGTTGACAGCGCTGGGCTATCACCTGAATCGAAATCTCTGGCTCGACCCAACCTACAGCATGGCATCGGTGGACGACTCGTTCGCGGGTGACGTGGATGTCGCGATGACGGTGCGTAGGGAAGGTTTCCCAGGTAAAAGAACACCGCCAGGTATTCTAACGCACATGCTAGGTACTCAGTATGAGCGTTTGATTGCTCAGATTGAGCGAGCAACAGATCCTGCAATGCTTGAACTCGGTTTTGTGCTGCTTTCGCTGGATGGCAGAGCATGTCAGCAAATCCACCAGGGCATAGCCGGTATCACGGGTATGGCCGTTAGAGATGGGCGCCCTCACGATTTCACCTTTGCCATTGATGGAGGAGAAGTGGGGATTACGTTCCATTGCTACCCAGATCCAGATCCCCATGCGATCGAACACCTGAAACTGCATTGTGAAAAACGCAAATACGCAGAGCGAGCTGCCACATGGTTCGGTGTATCCGTGAGTACGCAGGGAAATATTCAATTCGGCATGATGTACAACCTACCTTGGGCTCAGTCCGACGCGATGGACGAGCTGACTAAGGGCATGCAAAAGCCCGTAGGCATGAACATAGCGATGAAAATGTTCGAGAGAGGCATGAGGCACGTGGAGCCGGGCCGCAACGAAGCATGCCCATGCGGTAGCGGGAAAAAATATAAGAAGTGCTGTCGCTCTTGAGTTTCTTACGCCCGCTTTGCGTTGTGCTCCAGCAGGGCAATTCGCACGAATGTAGTGGTCTATGGCTCAAGGTGCTGGAAAGCAGATATCTGTTTGCATTGAATGCGTAGCGTGGGTGATCCGTGCTTTATGAGGCGTCCGAGCAGCAATGCCCCGAGTTTCTTGTTCCCGTCCTGGTAGGGATGTGTTGGGATACTGTCGATGCATTCAGTGTATCTCGCTAAGCTCGCAAAGAGAGCATTTGTACTCTTTGAGGTGATGAGCGCTATGAATAAGCCAAGCGTGGAACGTCGACGATTGTAGTGGTCTGCTTAAAAGTCTGGACACCTCGTTTAGACTGGCTAAGGCGACAGCCCTGTGCGTCCTGTCGTCGCAACCGCTTCAGCCTAAGCTCTATTCTGCCCCGACGTTCGGCATCACGCGTGGAGCGCGGCCATGGAAGACAGAGCATTGGTTTACGTTATTGGCGCAGAGGGACTGGGAGGCGATTGGCAAACTTCTCTACCAAAAGAAAAAAGCCACGGTGCAGCATCACATCGGAACACCTCCGCACATACCTGCCCATTTGCGTCGATGAGTTCAATCCCGAGACCATCCCTGATCACATCAGAAGCAATCTGAAACCGAAAATCCATGTATTACTCCTTTGTAGTGGTCGCCTGTTTACCCCTGCTCAAGGCCCTGCACGCACACCTGTCTCCTGTGCTTCTTTTACAAGCCGCTCACGGTCTTCAGGAAGCAGCATCCGCGCCTCAACCAGCGAGTCTGCAGCTTTACTCACTGCAGACACATAATCCTCCTTCGTGGGGTAGCGTTCCTCCAGGGAAAGGCGAGGGTCTCCGGCCACGATTCGCTCTTTCTTCGTCGCGGCAAACGGGAGGAAGCTGCCTTGGAAGTTACAAAAGCCACCATCAAAAAACTCGGGGCGGAAGGTGTTCCAACCCGTGTAAGTCCCGATGGGAGCACCCAGATACACATCCCGAACGCCACCCACATCAATTCCGTCTGCATCCACTTGAGGTACCAGAAGGCCGTAACTGCCAACCCCCGGTTTCGGCGGCTCGTTTGTGAGAATGCCAGAGCTGTCTTCGGGACGAAAACCAGGTCCAAAATCAAGCACTTGCAGGCTGTTGACGGCACCGGTGTAGCGGAGCTCGGGGCGCGAAACGCCACCATAATTGGTCGCGGGGATGAGCGGGAAACTGACCCTGTCCGCCGGCACGAGGGTGCCGTCCGCTACAGAAGGTTTTATCGAAGCCGGCGGTGTTGTCTCATCACGAACCCAGCCGACGAGGTTGATGAACGCTGCGCGCATTGTCCAGGTGTGTGGGTTTGGATTTGATTGCACCTGGCAAAGCCCAAAGGGTGGTTTAGCCGGGAGTGGCAAAGACGGCGGGGCATGCTGCGTACTTGCCATAATAAAAGTGCGGACGTTTTCCGGTTCAGGTGTATCGCGCAAGCCGAGTGGATCGGTAAGGCCAAGCGACTGGCGTCCCTCCCAAAGCTCAAGGGCTGTTGCCATGTGGAATATCAGAGGGCAAGTGTTGTTATCGTTGCAGCGATCCAGCAAACCCTGCGAGCGTCCGGTAACAGGATCGGTTTCCCGGCCATAGGTAAACGGAAAATCGTAAGCAGGGGAGTCATGATCGACCTGCTGACCCCACGCCCGACCAGGTTGAGCAAATCGGATGTTGAGCGGCATCAGGCCGCCTCCAATATGCGGCATCGCACCATCATAGACCCGATGACCTGCCTCGCTGCGGTTGAACCCCAGCGCGATCATGCTGCGAATGAATCGCCCGGCTTGTGATGAGCCAGTGATAATCGACTTGACCTTAGGCCCATGCACTACAGGGTTGGGCACACCGGTATCGTCATGCTCAGCCTGCTGGAAAAACGCACCAACATCCCGTGCGATCGCAAAACCAATACCCATTACCGCCGGCTCCTTGGCCCGGTAAATCAGCTCGTAAAGCTTACCGGGCTGAAAACCAGCGGGTAGGCATATCTGGGTTTCGCTCGGCGTATTGCAATCGCCAAACTTCCAGTCATTTACTGGAATTTCCTGGCGGGGCGCATTTGCTCGCGAACGCACCGTCAACGTCGGACGAAAGCCATCCGCGAGCACTTTGGTATTGTCGGTTTCAACCGATTTGTAGCTCGTGTGAGGCGGCGTGGAGGTGAACCAACCTGCAGACAGGTTAAGGCTGACGGTCGGTGAGAGCGTGGTCAACTCACTGCGCACCACACCTGTTACCGGCGACCCATCAGTATTTATGGCCGTCGGCAATTGCACCATCATGCGGTTGTCGCCCGGGGCAACGTCCCCCTGCCAGGCAAACGCGATCAGCGTCGTACCCTGGCGCTGTAGAAAACCGTCCCCAGCGACTTCGAAGTTGTTGGACGCTGCTGGACTACCCTGCATATCAGCGTTGAACAATAACATCGCGCGCTTAGAGCCTCGATTTGGCACGTCGAATAGAAGAATGTCATTCGATTTGGCCACGTCAGCGGGACGCAGGATTGCAACATCAGTCGTGTATTCAACCATCCCACGACCGTTACGGGGTGCAAGTTCGATGTCTTGAATAATCTTGTTTTCAGGCGCTCCTGGGTCTAATTCACCATGAGCGCGCGCAAAGACGCGTTCGTAAGCCCCTGTATTCCCTAAGCTTTCGCCTCCGAAAGCGGGTTCGGTCCGCAGGATCTCCAATTGTGTGATACGGGCTTGGGCGGGTGCTGCAACGATCATCATGGCGCTTGCAAACGCTGCAGCATGAAATAGGCGATTCATCCTTACCCCCAATTTGTCATTTTTTTTATGGATGGCTTTTGATGCTCTGATAGCAATGCTTGTACAGATCAAAAGGCCTCAAGCATAGCCTGCAGGTAGCCCGGTTATCATGAATTCGTCAGCGTTCCGAGAGCACACATTACCAACTCCAGCATGGGTTGTTTTCTGCAAAGTCAGATGGCGGTTCGGTATTTCTGGACTGGTTAGGTAGCTATTGCCGCAGAATCGATTGCCTTTTCTGATTCGACATAAGCACCAACACCTCAATCGAAGATCTACCCAGCGTCGGTAGGGTAGGCTTGCCTGGCGTGAAGTACAGCGAGAACTTCGATCCGATCTGTCACTTTGTAAACAACGAGATAATTAGGGTGGACAACGATTTCCCTTGTTCCAGGCACTCGCCCATGGCGATACAAGTAAGGATGTTGAGGTAGGGCTGAAGTGGCTACTTCTATTGCCATTCCCAGTTCGCTGGCTGCTCGTATATTTCTGTCTGCGATGTAGGAAAGTATTTGCTTCAGGTTCATTCGTGCTGCCGGCCGCCACTCAACTAGCATCTGACGGGGGCTGCTTAGACTCTAGAAGCGCACGCATCTCGGCCATGACCTGATCGTGTGAAATATTGGGTGCCGGATCATTGATTGACGCCTGGACCTGCGCACGAAACCACTTGTCGTAGCTGGCGGCCTGTTCCTCGGTTTCAAACTCCGACACGATTGGAGAAATTCGAGCGCTCATGATCAAGCTCCTGTTGGCGGTGGATCTATCTTAGGCCTTCAGTTGCGCATTGTCTGCGCCGTTCAGCCTGAATGTTCTGTAGGAAACGGCTCTACCAGCGGTGTAGCCCCCACCCGCGCCGGCTCCCCCCTCAACCCCACCCGCATATCCGCCCCACTAGGCTGCTGATACAAACTCAACCCGAACTCCGGCATCACCGTAATCAGATAATCGAAAATATCCCCCTGTATCCGCTCGTAATCCACCCACACTGTGGTGCGGGTGAAGCAGTAGATTTCCAGCGGGATGCCCTGCGAGGTGGGTTCGAGCTGGCGAACCATGCAGGTCATGTTCGGGTTGATGTCGACGTGGCTTTTCAGGTACGCCAGGGCGTAGGCGCGGAAGGTGCCGATGTTGGTCATGCGCCGGCGGTTGGCGGACATTTGTGCGACGTTGCCTTGCGCCTGGTTCCAGGCCAGCAATTCGGCCTGTTTGCGGCCGATGTAGTCGGTGAGCAGGTGGATTTGCATGAGCTGCTGTTCTTCATCGTCACGGACGAAGCGCACGCCGCTGGCGTCGATGAACAGGCTGCGCTTGATGCGCCGTCCGCCGGATTGCTGCATGCCGCGCCAGTTGCGGAACGACTCTGACATCAGGCGCCAGGTCGGGATGGAGACGATGGTTTTGTCGAAGTTCTGCACCTTGACGGTGTGCAGGGTGATGTCCACCACGTCGCCGTCCGCGCCGACCTGCGGCATTTCGATCCAGTCGCCGACGCGCAGCATGTCGTTGCTGGTCAGTTGCACACTGGCGACGAAGGAGAGCAGGGTATCTTTGTAGACCAACAGGATGACCGCCGACATGGCGCCGAGGCCGGACAGCAGTAGCAGGGGCGAACGGTCGATCAGGGTGGCGACGATGATGATCCCGGCGAAGACGTACAGGATCATCTTCGACAGCTGCACGTAACCCTTGATGGAGCGCGTGCGGGCGTGCTCGGTGCGCGCATAGATGTCCAGCAGGGCGTTGAGCAGGGCGCCGATGGCCAGGGTCATGAACAGGATGGTGAAGGCCATCGCCAGGTTGCCGATGACGTTCTTGCCTGTGGCGCTCAGCCCGGGGACCAGGTTCAGGCCGAATTGAATGACCAGCGACGGCACCATTTGCGCCAGGCGATGGAAAACCTTGTTGTGGCGAAAGTCGTTGATCCAGTGCAGCGATGCCTGACGGCCCAGCATCCTCACGGCATACAGCACTAGAAAGCGCGCCACGCGGCCAAGCACCAGTGCGGCGGTCAGCAACAGGATCAGCGCCAGCCCGGTACGTATCCACGGGTGCTGATCGAGCATGTCCCAGATTTCCTGGGTCTTGAGCCAAAGCGAGTGAATATCCATAAAAGCATCGGGCCCGTTGAGCGAAGAGGGGGCGTGATTAGAACATTTACCGGGTCGTACGGGGCGGCCTGTGAGCACGAAGTGCACGTCGGGCAATGATTTCAAATTGTATCAATTGCTGAAGTAAACTCATCGCTCATTATCAAAGGAGTTGCGTCTTGCACCTATCCATCGTTCAACGCTGTGCGTCACGTCTCGGGTTGCAGGCCTTGTGGGTACTGGTCGGCCTGGCCTCTTCGACACTGGTCAGTGCCGCCGGTGCGTTACCGACCTACGGTGAAATGGACGCAGCAGGGTTCGCGGGCTCGCCCCGGGAGAACTACGCCCTGCAGGACTTTTCCGATAAATACCGTGCGACGCTGGATATTTCCGCCAAGGAAGATGTATTTCGTCCCGGCGTGATCAACGTGTACGACAAGGCCAGCGGTGCGGCCTTGATCCGCGTGCAGTCCGACGAACTGGTGCTTGGCACTGACCCCAAAACCGGCAAGGTCAAAACCAACGTGCACGAGTTGCCCTATGGCGAACAAAGCGTACTGATCTATCAGGATTTCAACTTCGATGGCATCAAGGACCTGGCCTTGATGGACGGGCAAAACAGCTGCTATCACGGCCCCTCGTATCAGGTCTTTCTCGGCACGGCCGATGGTTTCCGGCACAGCGATTCGTTTACCCAACTGGCGCAAAACAACTGCGGCCTGTTCAGCGTGAATGAGAAAGCCCGCAAGATCGAGACCATGACCAAGGACGGTTGCTGCTGGCACCAGACGTCTACGTATAGCATCCGTAATGGCGAGCCGGTTCTGGAAACGCAGACGGTCCTTGACCATACCGGTGGGTCGGGACTGCCGACTGAAACAGTCAGTCGCAATCAGAATGGCAAGATGACGCACACCACCAGCATCGTCTGGGAGGAAGACCAGCAGCGTGAGATTCTCTTGTCGTTCAGGCTCGCGCCGTCCGGCAAGCGCATTGTGTTGTTCCGCTCAGGGGACGCAAGCCCGGTCTTCTACGCGGCCGTGGACAGCAAGAATCAGGTCGGGCTGCTGTTTCCCCAGGCTGACGGTGAGCAACTGAAGTACGACGCTACCAGTCACGTATTGAGCTTCGTGCGCGGCGACACCGTTTACCGGATCGTGGGTGACGCAAAGGGTGCGCCCACCGCCATGCAAGTGGTGGTGCGTGGCAAAACCACCGAGCTGAAGCTGCTGGCCGAACCCGCTCAAGGTTCGCTGAACAAGGTCGCGGATGCGTTGAAAGCCGCGCAGTAATCAGGCGGCGGGGGGCTAGCCCCGATACCTCACCGCCTCGACAAACGCACTGAACGCCGGCGACGCCTGTCGCCGGTTCGGGTAGTACAAGTGAAAGCCTTCGAAATACGGGCTCCAGTCGACCAGCACTTCTTTCAGGCGGCCGCTGGCGATGTGCGGTTCGGCCATGGAGTCCGGCACGTAGGCCAGGCCCACGCCGTCCAGTGCGGCGTTGAGCACATGGATCATGCTGTTCGACGTGAATTGCCCATTGACCCGTATGTTGAGCTTGCGGCTGCCCTTCTCGAACTCCCAGGCGTAGCAGCTGCCGTTCGGCGAGTGGCGGATGTTGATGCAGGTATGTTGGGTCAGGTCCTGAGGTTGCAGCGGGACGGGGTGTCGCTCGAAGTAGGCCGGCGAGCCGACCACTGACAAGCGCCAGTCAGGGCCCAGGCGCACGGCAATCATGTCCTTGCTGATGGACTCCCCCAGGCGAATGCCTGCATCGAAGCGTTCGCTGACAATATTGGTGAAGCCGTAGTCGATGCAGATCTCGATCTGGATATCCGGGTACTGCGCGAGAAACCCTGCAAGCATCGGGCGGATGATGCCTTCTGCGGCGTCATCGGAGCAGGTGACGCGAATGGTGCCGGCGGGCTTGTCGCGCAGTTCGCCCAGCACTTCGACTTCTGCGGCAATCTGGTCCAGCAGCGGCCCGATCGAGCGCATCAGCCGTTCGCCTGCTTCGGTCGGGGCCACGTTGCGGGTGGTTCTCGCCAGCAGGCGCAGGCCCATGCGCTCTTCAAGGCCACGAAGGGTGTGGCTCAGGGCTGAAGGCGTAACGCCCAGCTTGGTGGCCGCCTTGGTAAAGCTCTGATCGCGTGCTACCTGCAGAAAGGCTTGCAGATCATTGAGTTTGGGTGTGCTCATTGCTGAATCCTCCTCACAAGCGCGTTTAAATTGTGGTGTCTAATCATCCTAATGCCTTTGCCCTAACCTGTGCCGACTATTTTCAACATCGCCAGGTCAGGACGCATGCAAGCATTCGATTCAACGCTAAATGGGGCTGAGACGACCGCACATCCGCCAGCCTGGGGCGCCGTGTTTTCGATGGCGCTGTGTGTGGTGGTGCTGATTGCGTCGGAGTTCATGCCGGTCAGCCTGCTGACACCCATCGCGCAGGACCTGGGCATCAGTCAGGGGCAGGCAGGGCAGGCGATTTCGATCTCCGGTTTTTTTGCCGTGCTGACCAGCCTGCTGAACACGCCACTGACCGGGCATCTTGATCGCAAGCCTGTGCTGCTGGGCTTCAGCCTGTTGCTGCTGGTGTCTGGCGTGATCGTTACGCTGGCCTCCAACGGCTGGTTGTTCATGACAGGCCGTGCACTGCTCGGGATCGCCATTGGTGGCTTCTGGTCGATGTCGACCGCTACCGTGATGAAGCTGGTGCCGAAGCAATCGGTCGCCAAGGGCCTGGCACTGATCAACGGTGGCAATGCGCTGGCTGCAACGGTCGCCGCGCCATTGGGCAGCTTCATGGGCCAGTACATCGGCTGGCGCGGCGCGTTTTTCCTGGTCATCCCGCTCGCCGCGCTGGCGTTTGCCTGGCAGTGGCTGAGCCTGCCGGCCATGCGCAGCCAGCCGAACAACCGGGCACGCAATCCGTTCCGCCTGCTGCGTAACCCGCAAGTGGCCGTCGGCATGAGCGCGATCCTGTTGCTGTTCATGGGCCAGTTCGCCGTCTTCACCTACCTGCGCCCGTTTCTGGAAGAGATCACCGGGGTCAGCGTCAACACGTTGTCCCTGATGCTTTTGGCGCTGGGGGCCAGCGGGCTGGTCGGCACCTACCTGATCGGCAGGCTGCTGCACAAAGGCCTGTATGCCTGCCTGATCGCCATTCCGCTGCTGATGGCGGTGCTGGCCGTGGCGCTCACCGGCCTGGGGCATTCGCCACAGTCCGTCGCCATTGTGCTTGCCGTCTGGGGCCTGATTGCCACGCCGGCACCAGTCGCCTGGGGCCTCTGGTTGAGCCGCACGCTGCCCGACGATGCCGAGGCGGGCGGCGGCCTGATGGTGGCGACCATTCAATTGGCGATCACCGCCGGGGCCGGCATCGGCGGCGTGCTGTTCGACAGCCTCGGTTGGTGGAGCCCGTTCGCATTCGGTGGCGTGTTACTGGCGTGTTCGGCCGCGCTGGCCTGGACGGCACGCGACAACGCGTCCCTGCAGGAAAGCAACACCGGTCAGGGCCGGGCAGGTAAACGCGGGTCAATTTCTCAACGAGGTAACACGCCATGAAAAAGATTCTTTTGATGCTTGGGCTTTTAATCAGCTCATACGCTGCGACAGGAGCAGACATGTCTCACGGTGCCGATAATTTCTACATAAGCGACAAGGTCGTTGCGCAAAAAGTACTGTTCAACAACCAGTACAAGATGAAAGTCGCGGGCAATCTGTTTATACCCAAAGGCTCGAACCCGAACGTTAAAGCTCCGGCAATTATCGTTGGCCATCCGATGGGGGCGGTGAAGGAGCAAAGTGCCAATCTGTACGCGCAGAAACTGGCCGAGCAGGGGTTTGTGACCTTGTCGCTGGATTTGTCGTTCTGGGGCGGGAGCGAAGGCCAGCCGCGTAACGCCGTTTCACCCGATCTCTACGCCGAAGACTTCAGTGCCGCAGTGGACTTCCTGGGCACTCAGACCTTCGTGGACAAAAAACGAATCGGCGTGCTGGGGATTTGCGGCAGTGGCAGCTTTGTCATCAGTGCCGCGAAGATCGATCCGCGCATGAAAGCCATTGCCACGGTGAGCATGTATGACATGGGCGCCGCCAACCGTAACGGCCTGAAACACTCGCAGACGCTGGCTCAGCGCAAGACGATCATCGAGCAGGCGGCACTGCAGCGCGACGTGGAATACAGCGGCGGCGACACCGCGTATACCAGCGGCACCGTACACAAACTGACTGAAAAATCCGGCCCGATCGAACGCGAGTTCTACGATTTCTATCGCACGCCACGGGGCGAGTTCACGCCCGAAGGCCAGTCCCCCGAGTTGACCACTCACCCGACGCTGACCAGCAACGTCAAGTTCATGAACTTCTATCCGTTCAACGACATCGCGACCATCTCGCCACGCCCGATGTTGTTCATCGCCGGCTCAAAGGCGCACTCTCTGGAGTTCAGCGAGGAAGCGTACAAACTGGCCGGCCAGCCCAAGCAACTGATCATCGTGCCGGAGGCCGGGCATGTGGATCTTTACGATCGGGTCGATCTGATCCCGTTCGACAAGCTGGGCGAGTTTTTCAAGAACAACCTGAAGTAATCCGCCGGAAGACAACGCGTATGAAAAGGCCCTGCACAAGCAGGGTCTTTTCGTTATCAGTCACTGATCGCGCAGGTGAATGTCCAGCCCCTGCCGACCCGGTGCAAGATCCGCTCGCAATGTCAGTGCCGGGATCTCGTAGTCGCCGTCGTTCTGCCTGCGAAAGGGCAAGGGCTCAAGGGTGAACAGGTTATCCAGGCGGTCGCCGTAGTCGGCGCAAATCTGCGCAAAGGTTGCGCTGTCCACTTTGCCTGCCCGGTACACAGGGAAGGGCGCGAGCACATCGAAACCTGGATAGAACAGGATGCCGTGCTGGATAGGAAAGAGCACGTCGTTCAGCGCCCCGTTTACGCCACGCTCGCTGTAGTGGGACTCCCAGCCGCCCATGGTCACCGTCAGCATGGCGCGCTTGCCTGCCAGCGTTCCTTCACCGTATCGATCACCCCAGTGCTGGTCGCTGTGCTCGCCCACGCCGTAGGCGAAACCACAGGCGTACACCCGCTCTATCCAGCCTTTCATGATCGCGGGCATCGAAAACCACCAGAGTGGAAACTGAAATATGACGGCGTCTGCCCAGAGTAGTTTGGCCTGTTCGGCCTCGATGTCCGGCGGCTGAATACCGGCGGCAAACACGCGTTGCGACTCAAGGGCAGGGTCAAAGCGGCGGTTGTTCTCAAGACCGGGTGCATCGTTGGCGTCGATGATCGCCTTCCAGCCCATCTGGTAAAGGTCGGACACTTGCACCTGATGGCCGTTGTTCTGCAGATGATCGACTGCGAAGTCTTTCAACGACCCGTTCAGCGAGCGCGGTTCTGGGTGGGCGTAGACAATAAGTATGTTCATGAGGGACTCCGGTTTGTCTGTCATGAGGCAACGCTACAGACTCGATCGGGTATGCTGGAAATCAATCTCCCAAACACTTGGTATGTGCATGAACAATACCTTGCGGCGTATCGACCTCAATCTGCTGGTCACGCTGGATGCATTGCTCTCGGAGCAGAACGTCACCCGCGCGGCGCATCGGCTGAACCTGACCCAGCCCACCGTCAGCCTGCAATTGGGCAGGCTGAGGCAGGTGCTGGAAGATCCGTTGTTGTTGCCGGGGCCGCGGGGCATGACCCCGACCGCGCGGGCTGAAGAACTGCGCGAACCACTCCGTCAGGCACTTGCAGCGCTGGAGTCTGCGTTACTGCCCGGCCGGGATTTCGATCCGGCAACGGCCGATCACACCTGGCGCGTCGCTGCCAGCGACTACGCGACCATCGCATTGATATGGCCGTCGCTCGGCAGGTTGCGCAGCAGTGCGCCGGGTACGCGCCTGGCCATGTTGAACAAGCACCCTGTCAGCCTGGCCGCGGATCTTGAAAACGGTCGGCTGGATCTGGCGTTGCACACCCGCGAGGAGGCGCCGCCCAAGCTGCGCCAGCGGTCGTTGATTCATGAGCGTTATGTGCTTGCTGCCCGGCATGATCATCCGGACCTTGCACGACCCGTGTCGCTGACACGTTTCTGTGAGCTGGAGCATGCGGTCATGTCTCCCAACGGCGGCGGCTTTGCCGGAAGCACCGACCAGGCCTTGGCGGCGCTGGGTTTAAGTCGGCGGGTCGTATTGTCGGCGCCGCATTTCGGCTCGCTGGTGTCGGCATTGACCAGCAGCGATCTGGTTGCCGTGGTGCCTGAACGGCTGGTGCGCGGCCAGCCGACGCTCGTGGTTCAGGAACCGCCGCTTTCGATTCCGGGGTTTGAAATGCTCATGCTGTGGCCAGAGCGTTTGCACCGCGATCCGGCTCATAGGTGGTTGCGAGAACTGATGGTCTCGGCCATTGATTGAGCCGTGCGACGCTCATGATTCAAGCCCGCAGCCGCCGCTCGCGCAACGCACTCAAACACTCGCGCCCCGCAGCCTCGGCGGTTTGCATGACCGTCTGGCTGTTGTCCTCGGTGATCCAGGTCAGCAGCCGCACCTGACCCGTCGCCTGGCTGCCGCCATGCATGCGAGACAGGGTTTCGCGCTGCTTGAGCATGGCTTTCATGCGGGTGGCGAGCATGAAGATATCGTCGATGAAACCGTCTTCGACGTTGTCGTGATGCTCGATGCCCAACCCCGTGGCGTCGTGGTCGATACGCAAATGGTAGTGCATGGCCCCGGTTGCATCCTCGCTGCCGAACAGCGCGATGACGAAACCTTTGCCCAGCAGCGAGCGCAAGGCGTGCTGGATGATTTCCTGCACATCGGGGGTGATCTGTCTGACTTCGCGGCTCATGTAACGACTCCTGACCTGATGAGTAGTGCAGGCAGTATTCAACGACGGGATGTAAAGCGCGGTCCGGGCCAGGTAATGCTGGGTAAAGACCGCCTTGTTCATGCTGTAAAAGCTCCGCCTCAAAAGGTCTGGCCCAGCGAGAACTGGAACACTTGGGTCTCGGCGTCTTCGGGCTTTTTGATCGGCACGGCGAGGTCGAAGCTCAGGGGGCCGAGCGGCGAGTACCAGGTCACGCCGACGCCGACCGAACTGGCCATCTGGTCGATATTGATGTTGCCGCAGTTCTGCGTGGTGGTCAGGTAGCACTTGTCGGCGTAAACCGTGCCGAAGTCCCAGAACAGCGAGGTGCGCAGGGATTTCTGGTCTTTGACGAAGGGCATCGGGAACAGGTATTCCATGCCGCCGGTGATCAGGATGTTGCCGCCCAGGGCTTCGGTGTCGCGGTCGGAATAGTAGATCTGCCCCTGACTGGCGTAGGTGCCGGTGGCCGGGGTATTGCGCGGCCCCAGCGTGCCGTCCTTGAAGCCGCGCACCGTGGCCTGGCCGCCCGCCGTATAGTTTTCGTAGAAAGGCAGGCCGTCGGTATCGCCGTAACCGTTGCCGTAGCCGAGTTTGGTATGCAGGCGCAGCGAGGTGGTGTCGCTGAGCGGCAGGAAGGTCTGGCCGTTGTAGTCTAGTTTGTAGAACTGCAGGTCACTGCCCGGCACGGTGCTGGTCAGGGTCAGACTTTGCGAGTGCCCGCGGGTGGCCAGTACGCCCTTGTTGAGGGTCGATTCCGACCAGCCGACGCTGGCCTTGAGGTTGGTGAACGCATCACCCTCGCGCTCAATGAAGTCATAGATCTCGTCAGCGCTGTAGCTGCCGGCGTCGAGGGTGTCACGCTGGATCGACAGCCCGTAGGTCAGGCGCGATGTTTCGCTGATCGGATAGCCGAGGTTGACCCCTGCGCCCACGCTGTTGAGCGAGTAGTAGGAGACCTCGTCGTCGTCATCGTAATACTTGCTGTAGTCGGTCGCGTTGTAGAAAACGTTGTAGCCCAGGCTCACCCCGTCAGGCGTGAAGTACGGGTTGGTGAACGCGAAGTTGTACTTGGTCTGGTACTCGGAGCGGGTCATGCCGAGGCTGGCGAAGTTGCCGGTGCCGAGAATGTTGTTCTGCGAGATAGAGCCGCCGAGTATCAGCCCGGCGCTTTGCGAAAAGCCCACGCTGGCGGTGATGTTGCCCGAGGCCTGTTCTTCGACGGCGTAGTTGATGTCGACCTGATCGTCGGTGCCGGGGACCGCTGGCGTTTCGACGTTCACTTCCTTGAAGAAACCGAGACGCTCCAGGCGCACCTTCGACTGGTCGATCAGGTAGGTCGAGGCCCAGCCGCCTTCCATCTGGCGCATTTCACGGCGCAGCACTTCGTCGGCGGTCTTGGTGTTGCCGCGAAAGTTGATGCGGTTGGCGTAGGCGCGCTTGCCGGGGTCGACCACGAAACTGATATCAACGGTGTGATCGGCATCGTTGGCTTTCGGCAAGCCGTTGACGTTGGCGAAAGTGTAGCCATCGTTGCCCAGACGGCGGGTGATCAGGTTGCTGCTGTCAGTCATGACCTTGCGTGAAAACACCTGGCCCGGTTTGACCAGAATCAGTTGTTCGAGCTGGTCCTTCGGCACTTTCAGGTCGCCGCCCAGTTTGACGCTGCCTACCGTATACCGGTCGCCTTCGGTGATATTGACGGTAATGAACACGCCTTTCTTGTCAGGCGTCAGCGACACCTGAGTCGAGTTGATATCCATGTTGATGTAGCCGCGGTCCAGGTACCAGGAGCGCAGTCGCTCCAAGTCGCCGGAAAGTTTTTCGCGGGCGTACTTGTCATCGTTCTTGAAAAACGACAGCCAGTTGCTGGTTTTGAGCTGAAACTGATCAGCCAGCTGTTCATCGGAGAACACGGTGTTGCCGACCACGTTGATGTGCTGGATCGACGCCACCGTCCCTTCGTCGATGGTGATTTTCAGGGCGATGCGGTTACGTGGTGCAGGCAGCGCCTCGGTATCGACCGAGGCACTGTAGCGGCCCTGAGAGACATATTGGCGTTGCAGTTCATTGCGCACGCCCTCCAGCGTGGCGCGCTGGAATATCTCGCCTTCACTGAGCCCCGACTGCTTGAGCCCCTTCATCAGGTCGTCGGTGCTGATGACCTTGTTGCCGACAATCTCGATACTGGCGATAGAGGGGCGTTCGACTACATTGATCACCAGCACATTGCCATCGCGTGCAACGTTGATGTCCTGAAAGAAACCGGTCTTGAACAGTGAGCGCGACGCGTCGGCCAGGCGCTGCTCATCGGCCTGGTCGCCGACATTGAGCGGCAGCGCAGCGAATACGCTGCCGGCTGATACGCGTTGCAGGCCGTTGACGCGGATGTCCGAGATGGAAAAAGTGTCGGCGTGTGCCAGCGGGACGCTGATTAACAGGCAGAACGATAGAAGCAGACGCGAAGAAATCATCAAACCCTTTCCAGAAAGCTGCGACAAAGGCATTTGAGCGCTGCCGATGACACGCCAGAAAGGGCCGGTCCGGCGGGCGCTGTTGGCTGCGCAGCATAGGGCGAGGGCATGTTGGGGACGGTTAACGCCGTGTAAGGTTAGGTAAAGATCATCGAGCCCGGCTGACACGCCGCAGCAGCGCCGGGATAATCGGCAACCACCAATCAAGGGCCTGCCATGACTTCCGTATTGCTTGTCGACGATGACCGGGAACTGACGGAAATGCTCAGCCAGTACCTGACCCGTGAAAGCTTCGACGTGACCTGCACCAACAGCGCTGAAGAGGGCGAGATTGAAGCCTTGTCCGGGCGTCACGACATTGTCGTGCTGGACATCATGATGCCGCGCATCTCCGGGATCGAAGTGCTGCGGCGGATCCGCGCGCAAAGCCAGGTGCCGGTGATTCTGCTGACCGCCCGCGGCGACAATATCGACCGTATTTCCGGGCTGGAACTGGGCGCCGACGATTACGTGCCCAAGCCCAGCTCGCCGGGTGAGCTGGTGGCGCGTCTGCGGGCGATCATGCGCCGGGTGCGTGCGGTGTCGGTAGTCGATGCGGTCAGGGATGTGATTCAGGCCGGAGAGCTGATGCTCTGGCCAGGCAAGCGTGAAGCGCGCTGGCAGGGCGTGACGCTTGAACTGACCGGCAACGAGTTCTGCCTGCTCGAAGAGCTGGCGCGGCATGCCGGGCAACTGGTCAGCAAGCAGAACCTGTCGATGAACGCGCTGGGACGGCCGCTGGCTCGCTACGATCGCAGTATCGACGTGCACATCAGCAGCATTCGCCACAAGCTCGGCCCGCGCAACGATAACCAGAGCTGGATACAGAGCGTGCGCAATCTGGGCTATATGTTGATCACGCCATGAGGCCGAGCCGGTTGTTCTGGAAGCTGTTCCTGGCGTTCTGGCTGGCGACCAGCCTGACCTTCATGGTAGGTGCCGGTCTGTTCATGTTCACCCAGGCAGGGCGGGACGATCCCTCGTTCAGCACGGTGCTCGACAACGAAGTGCGCATTTTGCAGCGCTCGGGCATTGCCGCAGGGCAGGCGTTGCTTGATGCCTGGCAGCCGGAGGGTCACAGCAAGGTCGGTTTGTACGACAGCCAGGGGATGCTGCTGGCGGGCGATTCGCTGGAAAACCCTCGCTTCGAACTCGCCGTGCGTACGCGCGAAGGTGCACTCGTGCATATCCGCTCTACCCAGCGCCCCAACCATGACGATCAACCCTCTCACCTCAATCCGCTGATCACCGGCACGGTCATGAGTGCGCTGTTCAGCTGGTTTCTCAGCAGCTATCTGGTGGCACCGCTGATTAAATTGCGTGAGGCGATGGGCAAGGTCGCCAGAGGCCGTTTCGACACACGGGTAAAACCCGACATGGGCCGGCGGCGCGATGAAATCGTCGACCTTGCCGAGGATTGCGACCGCATGGCCAATCAGCTCAAGGTCATGGCCGACTCCCAGCAACAACTGCTGCATGATATTTCCCATGAGCTGCGTTCGCCGCTGACGCGCATGAGTGCCGCCATCGGCCTGTTGCGCCAGGAGCCGACCCAGCTGGACATGCTCGAGCGTATCGAGCGCGAATCGGAGCGCATGGACTCACTGATCGAAGAATTGCTGACCCTGGCGCGCATGCAGAGCGATGTCGAAAGCCTGACCCGCGACCAGGTCGATGTCATCAGCCTGCTGGCGGCCATCGTCGAGGATGCCGAATTCGAGGCCGGACTGAAGCAGTGTCGGGTCAGGCTGCAGGCTCCCGGGTCTTTCGTCGCACAGGTCGACAGCGAACTGCTCTACCGGGCCTTCGAAAACGTGATCCGCAATGCCGTTCGCCACACGGCGGTCGGCACGGATGTGGTGGTGGTCGCCAACGTTCAGGCCCAGCCGCTGTGCCTGATGGTCAATGTCATCGATCAGGGGCCGGGTGTGGACGAGGCGTGCCTGCAACGGATTTTCCAGCCCTTCGAGCGCGGTCCGGAGAATGCCGCGCAGGGCTTTGGCCTGGGCCTGGCCATCGCCCTGCGGGCTATCGAAATGCACGGCGGGCAGATCGCCGCACGCAATCGGCCGGGCGGCGGTCTGGTGGTCGATGTGCTGCTGCCGGTGTCGTGACGGCACTCGATGGCCGTCCCTCGGCGCGTTGCTCAATGCTCAGCGCAACGGCGCCTGCAGACTGGCCCTGAGCCCGCCCTCCGGACGATTGTCGAGGCTCACGTTGCCGCCCATCAGCAGCGCGACTTTCTCCACGATGGCCAGCCCCAGACCTACCCCTTGATCGTTGCCACGGCTGTAGAACGGCTCGAACAAGCGTTCGCGCTCCTGCTCATCGATACCGGGGCCCTGATCGTCGACATTGAGCCGGAAGCAATGCTCACTGAACGTCAGCCCCACCGTGACCTGGCCGCCCTCGGGTGAGAAGTTGACGGCATTGGTGATCAGGTTGTGCAAGGCGATGTCCAGCGCGGGGAAGTCCACCGTTACGTCGCGGCTGGCTTCACTGCACTCAAAGGACAACTCCAGATGCTTGCTCAGCACCCACGGGGTCAATTGCACCAGACTGTCGCGCACAGCGCTGACCAGATCCACCGCCACCTTGCCCGCTGGCGACGGGCCGGGTTCCAGGCGCGCAATGGTCAGCAACTGGTTGACCAGCCGCGTGGTGCGGTCCACGCCGATGATCAGGTAGCCCAGCGACTGTTGCCGCTGCGCTTCGTTGTGCGCTTCCAGTACGTTTTGCGCGTGCACACGCAGGACCGCCAGAGGCGTGCGCATTTCGTGGGCCGCATCGGCAATGAAGCGCCGCTCGCGTTTGAGCAGGTCCTGAATCTGTCCCAGCAGGCGGTTCAGGGCGGCCTGCATGGGTTCCAGTTCGGTAGGCAGGGCGTTGAGCTGCAGGGGGTGCAGAGCACCGGCGTTACGGCCGCGCAGGGTATTGGCGAAATCGGCCAGCGGCCTCAGCCCCCAGCGGATCGCCAGCCAGATGGCGATCATCAGCACCAGACTGCCGATCAGGTTCGGCAAGACTGTGTGACGCACAATGCGATTGACCAGATCCGAGCGCACGTCATCGCGCTCACCGACCCAGACCAGCAGACCATGCTGCTCGTCCCTGAGCACGAAGGCTCGCCATTGATGGCCGGCCATGTCGTTGAAATCACTGAACCCGGTGCTCTGTGGCGGATGAGTGAAGGTCGGGGCGCTGGCAGTGTGTACCAGCGAGTTGTTGTCCTTGTCCCAGACCTGAAAGGCGATCTTGCCCTCGTAAGGGTGGCCGTCCACACGGGGTTCGGCCTGGGCGAGGGCCTGATTGAAGGCCTGATAGAGCTGCGCATGTTCCTTGCGCTCCATGGGCATGCGCATCACGCCTTCCAGCAGCCTCGCGTTCTGCGCCAGTTGGGCATCGTAGATTTCCGCGATTTCGTGATTGCTGTCATGCACGTTGAACAGCGTCAGTACCAGAAGACCACTCAACAGCAGGCCGATGATCAGGGTCAGTGTGCGGCGGCGTATCGACTTCAAGAACGCTCCTCCACCAGATAACCCACGCCTCGAATGGTACGGATCAGGGTGCTGGAAAACTTTTTGCGCAGATGGTGAATGTGCACTTCGAGGGTGTTGCTTTCGGCCTCTTCGTTCCAGCCATAGAGCAGCTGCATCAGCCGTTCGCGGGTCATGACCCTGCCTGGCGGCGAGAGCAATTCATACAGCAATTGGTATTCCTTGGGCGTCAGGGCAACTGCGGCATCGTGATAGCTGACCTGTTGCGTGCTGGGGTCCAGGCGGATGCCGTTGTGTTCGATCAGCACCTTGGCACGCCCGGCACTGCGGCGTAGCAGGGCGCGCAAGCGGGCTTTGAGCTCGGACACATCGAAGGGTTTGACCAGATAATCGTCAGCGCCACTGTCCAGGCCGATAATCCGGTCTTCGGTGGCGTCGCGTGCGGTCAGGATCATGACCGGCAGCGTCGAGCCGCTGTGACGCAGTCGACGCAGTACTTCAAACCCACTCAGCGTCGGCAGGCCGACGTCGAGAATGGCCAGATCGAAGCTCTCGCTGAGCAGGGCATGCAGGGCGCTGCTGCCGTCCTTGATCCAGTCAACGGTGTAGCCTTCCCGGCTGAGTGCCTGCTGAATGCCTTCGCCCAGTGCAACGTCGTCTTCGATAAGCAGCAGACGCATGGTGTCTCCGTCAGTTGAGCTTCTTGTTCACGCTGGTGAGCAGCGACTGGATGTCTTTCCTGCGCCCGGCGTCGGCCTCTTCACGGCCCGGACGGGGTGGTGCCTGCAACGCCTTGTTCAAAGCTTGCTGTGCTTGAGCATAGTTGCCCTGATCGAACTGATGTTGCGCCGAGAAAAATAGCGTATCTATGCCGTTCGGGTTGATTTTCAACGCTTGCTCCAGCAATTGCCCGGCCTTGGCCGAGTCGCCGAAGCCTATCGGCCAACCCGGAACCTTGTCATACAGCGCTGCCAGGCTGGTGTAGGCCGAGCCCTGCAAGGCATTGGCGTCCAGGGTCATGGCCTTTTCCAGGTCGGCCTTTGCCTGTTTGGCTTTGCCCAGCGCGCCAAGGCCGCCTTGTGCCCCGGCCCAACTGCTGGTGACGATGCCCGACCAGATCCACGCTTCTGCTGCGTCAGGACGATCCTGAGTGAAGGCCGTGGCTTGCGTGGCCAGCTTCTCGAATGCATCGACACGCTGCTTCTCGGGCAGGCCGTACTGAATATGCGCCCATTCCTTCTGGATACCGGCCAGACGCTGCTGGTCGGGTGCATCGAGTGCCCAGAGCGGCAGGCTGATCAGGCTCATGACGACGAAAGCGATTCTTTTCATGGTATGTGCTTCTCTTGCGCAATGGGTGAACTGTGGTGGCGGATCAACGGGAGATGCTTGCGCAGGCCCCAGTCCACGAGGGTCGGCAACAGGCTGTTGAGCCTGATGAAAAAACGCTCCGGCCACCCCAGGTAAAGCTCTCTGCGGTTACCTGCAATGGCCTGGAGCACCGCTTGGGCGACGTCTTGCGGGTCGTCGACTGCCGAACTCAGCGCGTCGTTCAGTGCCTGTGCTGCGGCGCTGTTCATGCTGGTCCGGGTGGCGCGCGGGGCGACGTACAGTACGCCCACCCGGGTGTCGGCCAGCTCGCGACGCAGCGCTTCGGAAAACCCTCGCAACGCAAACTTGCTGGCGCAGTAGGTGGCATACCCGGCATGGCCGATGGAGCCGTAGGTAGAACCGACGTTGACCACCATGGCTTCGCTGGCCTGCTTGAGCACCGGCAGCATCAGGCTGGTCAACTGGATCGGGGCATGCACATTAAGGGTCAGCATGGAATCGATGTCGCTGGCTGACAGCTGTTCAAGCATCGCGAAATGGTTGGTGCCCGCCGCATTGATCAGCAGGTTGACGCCAGGCACGGCGCCGACCGCGCGGACCACTTGCTGACGACCCTGTGCCGTGCACAGGTCCGCCTCGACCCAGTGCAGGTTGGCTGGGTAGAGTTCGAGCAGCTGACGCAGCGGATGCACATGGCGCGACACTGCCAGCACCTTGGCACCCTGGCTGCACAATGCTTCGGCAATGGCCAGACCGATGCCGCCGCTGGCACCCGTAAGGACGACGTGCGCGTCAGGCAGCCGCATGAGCCGACTCCTGGTGCGCGGTCAGGGCAGCGCCCGGCAACTCGCGAAACATGTCGGTGTACAGGCGGTAAACCATGCGCGACGCATGAATCACGGCCTGTTGATCGTCCGGATCATCGACCTTGTCCATCAGTGTGCGGAAGGTTTCCATGTGGCCGATGTCCAGGCTGCCGTGAGAACTCAGGTAGCTGAACGCTTCTGGCCCAAGGCCGAGCCCTTTGCGCATGCTGTCTGCTGCGTGCGTGGCCAGGGCAATGCTGGTGCCTTCCAGCACATTGACCATGCCGAACAGGCCCACCGGGTTGCCACGTGCGATCAGGTCGTAAAGGTAGGCGACCATCAGTTCGACAGGCGCGCCGGGTTGGCCGTTTTCCACGGCATCTGCCTGCCCACCGCAGGCACGCAGATCGTTGAGTACCCACTTTTCATGCCCGTATTCGTCCTCGATGTACTCACAGACGGCCGCGCGCAGCCATTCCATGCGCGACGGCAGCCGCGCGCCGCAAGCCATCATCAACGGCACGGTGTGGCGCACGTGGTAGTAGGCCTGAGTCAGAAACGCCCGGTAACTTTCCAGGCTGACCTGGCCGGCCATTGCCTGGCGGATGATCGGCAGATTGAACAGGGTTTCGCGTTGTTCCTGGGTCGCATCCTGCAGGGTCTGAAAAAAACTCATGACAAGGCACCTTGGGTCAGGTTGGAGGGAGTAAAAAGTGTTTGGTAGCGTTCAAGAATGGCCTCGCGGCGAGGCCGGCCATTCGCGGTAGACAAACCGTTTGCGGGGCTGAAAGGCTCGTCGAGGCGGGTCCAGCTCGTGACGCGGGCGTAATCGGGCAGCGCCTGATTGGCCTTGTTGACGGCCTCGTCGATCTGCAGGTCAGTGGTGCCGGGGCGCGATGGCCAGAGCAGGGCGTGGTTGGACGGCAGGGCCTCGCCATACACGAATGCCTGGGCAATACAGTGGCTCTGGGTCAGTTCGGCTTCGATCCATTCCGGATTGACGTTGCGTCCGAAGCTGGTCACGAACTGATGTTTCTTGCGGCCTTTCAAGTACAGGTAGCCGTCAGCATCGAGCTCACCCAGATCGCCGGTAGGCCACCAGGCCGGTGCGGGTGTCGTGTCGCCCAGATAGCCGAGCATCGGACTGCCGGCCACCAGCACTTCGCCGTCATCGGCCAGGCGTAGCCAGATGTGCGGCAGTGGGCGACCGACGCTGCCGGCACGCTGGGCGTCCGGTCGATTGAGGGTGATGACCGAGGCGCACTCCGACAGGCCATAGCCCTCGAAGACCGGCAGGCCTGCCGCTTGAGCGCGCGACAGCAGATCAAGGCTGACGCGCGCGCCACCGACTGCAGCGAAGCTCAGCATCGACGCATCGAACGCACCCGCTTCGCAGGCCGTCACCAGCAGCAGCAACAATTGCGGAACCAGAATCATGCTGTCCGGGCGGCGCTGTTGCAAAAACATCAGCAGACGCGAGGCGTCGACGCCACTGGCACCCTGGATACCCAGTTCCTGCTGGCTTGGCAGGCTGATGCGTGCGCCGGCATACAGGGCTGCATAACAGCCGATGTTTTCCAGCAGGATCGCCAGCGGCAACAGGCTCAGATGGTGTACAGGTCGCACCGACTGACTGGCTTCATGAAGCCCGCGAGCGACCCGGAGGATGCTGTCGGCACTCAGGCACACGCCCTTGGGGGTGCCTGTGGTGCCCGAGGTAAAGGTCAGTTTAGTGGTGCCCACTGGCATGTACACTTGCTCGGCAGCGCGGCGTTGCCAGAATGCGCCGTGTTGTCTGTAATCAGAGGCCTGCAGCTCTTGGGCGAAGAGCGACCCGGTGATCACCGTGTCCGCCTGGCTTCGTTGCAGGCAATGCCGTCTTTGGGTGAGGCTGAAGAACGGCGGCAGCGCCACGCAGCTCAGGCCTTCGAACAGCACGGCCAGGTCCCAGAGCAGGGCGTCGGGGCTGTTGTCCAGCATCAGCGCCACGATCCGCGCATTGGCGACGCGCAATTGTTCGCGGCGCTGCGTAATCTCCTCGACCAGTGCGGCGTAATCCAGCGTCCGGTCTTCGCCTTGCAGGGCGATGGCCCGGGGCTGCTCATCGGCCAGCGTCTGCAGTCTTAGCCAAAAGGCTTCACGTTCATGCGACATGGCAATCAGGCTCCAGTGTCTGTGGCAGTCCAAAACGTTCGAAAATGCCCATGCTGCTCAGGTGCAGAAAACCGGCACGGATATCGCCGACATGCACGCTGGGCCGTGAGTCGTAATACGAGCCCCAGGTGTGACGCCCTTCGCCCAGACGGGCCGGATCGGCAGCGCATAGCGTGACCGGATTCAGGCCCAGACGATTGAAGCTGTTGACCAGGGCCGCATTGCCGGTAAAGGCGACCCATTCAAACCCGCTCATCGCCAGCAACCAGGTCACTGTGATGATGCTCAGTCGAGCGCTGCCCAGGCTGTTGGCCGCCAGGTTGCCGACTTCGACGATGCCCTGGCGCTCGATCAAGCGGCCTGCCGCAGCGTTGACCTGCTGTTCGATGGGCGCATCCAGATAGTTCTCCAGAAACAATGTGCCGGCGCTGGCGTGACGAATACCGGCCACGGCACACAGCGCGCCGCTGCCGTCCTGGAGCCCGAAAAGCTCCGGCATGAATTGCCTGACGTCGGCGTCGTGGGCTTTGCGAAATTGTTGCTGAACGAACAGTTCCAGAGGTTCACGCTGCTGTTCATGCGCCAAGGCGCGGAAGAGGGTCAGGGTGGGTGCCCCGGTATTGCCAAAACTCAGCGGTAGACGAATGTTCGAATCGATATCAGGCATTGGCGAGGCTCCTCCCCCGGTCAGCGAGTAGGGTGGAGTATCGAAGCGGTTTCTTAACCGAATCTGAAGGTAGACAAAGAAATCACGACCTTCGATTTCCTGCGCGCAAGAGGGGTGAAATATCGGCGCGAGGCGCGGGGTGACGGCGTTGTCTGGCGACGTTTCGAATGACCTTTATTCGCCCGTTGGTAAACAAAATCGGCCTTTGGTGGTAAAGAAACTCGGCCCCGGCGCTCGAAACCGTTACGCTATGCAGCTGTATTTTTGTTTTTCGTCGAGGTAGCACCCGTGTTTTCCGAATTCGCCCTGCACGAACGCCTGCTCAAAGCTGTGGCCGAGCTTAAATTTGTCGAGCCTACGCCCGTGCAGGCGGCCGCCATTCCGCTCGCACTGCAAGGGCGCGACCTGCGGGTGACTGCGCAAACCGGTAGCGGCAAGACCGCCGCATTTGTGCTGCCGATCCTCAACCGTCTGATCGGCCCGGCCAAGGTTCGCGTCGACATCCGTGCGGTGATCCTGCTGCCGACCCGTGAGCTGGCTCAGCAGACGCTCAAGGAAGTCGAGCGCTTTTCGCAGTTCACTTTCGTCAAGGCCGGTTTGATCACCGGTGGCGAGGACTTCAAGGTTCAGGCTGCCATGCTGCGCAAGGTGCCGGACATTCTGATCGGCACGCCGGGTCGTCTGCTGGAGCAGTTGAACGCAGGCAATCTGGACCTCAAGCACGTTGAAGTGCTGGTACTGGACGAAGCCGACCGCATGCTGGACATGGGCTTCTCCGAAGACGTCGAGCGTCTGGCCGGCGAATGTGCCGGTCGTGAGCAGACCATGCTGTTCTCGGCGACCACCGGCGGCGCTGGCTTGCGGGAAATGATCGGCAAGGTGCTCAAGGATCCGCAGCACCTGCAAGTCAACAGCGTCAGCGAGCTGGCTTCCGGCACACGCCACCAGATCATCACTGCTGATCACAATGTGCACAAAGAGCAGGTTCTCAACTGGTTGCTGGCCAACGAGACTTACCAGAAAGCCATTATCTTCACCAACACCAAGGCCATGGCCGACCGTCTGTATGGCCGCCTGGTGGCGCTGGAATACAAGGCGTTCGTGCTGCACGGCGACAAGGACCAGAAGGACCGCAAGGCGGCCATCGACCGTCTCAAGCAAGGCGGCGCGAAAATCATGGTCGCCACCGATGTGGCGGCTCGTGGCCTTGATGTCGAAGGTCTGGACATGGTGATCAACTTCGACATGCCACGCAGCGGCGATGACTACGTTCACCGCGTCGGACGTACCGGCCGTGCAGGCAGCGACGGTCTGGCGATCTCGCTGATCTGTCATGGCGACTGGAACCTGATGTCGAGCGTGGAGCGCTACCTCAAGCAGAGCTTCGAGCGTCGCGTCATCAAGGAAGTCAAAGGCACCTACGGCGGGCCGAAGAAGGTCAAGGCCTCCGGCAAGGCGGTAGGCGTCAAGAAGAAAAAGACCGACGCTAAGGGCGACAAGAAGAAGGTCGCGGCCAAAGGGCCAACCAAACGCAAGACGGTCAACCGTCCCAAGTCCGACCTGGTCAGCCAGGACGGCATGGCCCCGCTGAAAAAACGCAGCACCCCGGCCCCGGCTGCCGAGTGATTGCCGTGATCGCTCCCGTGCATTCGGGAGCGATCAACCTCTTTACAGTCCTGACAACGCCTCGTTATACCGCCCGCCAGCTTCTCTGAACCGCCATACACCTCGCAGGTCACACCCTTTGAGTCGCATGCCCGTGGCTGGAGGTCATGGGTGATCATTCCATGCTGGACGGAGGTTTAGAAAAATGACTTACAACTGGGACCTTATCGAGCGTTTGCTGCACGATGTGCAGAACAACGGCACCCCATCGACATCCACTGAATTCGAGACATTGCTCAATCGCAGCTACATCGAACCGCGTCCTCGCGAGGAAGGCGGAGATGGCTCGACGTACATGCTGACAAAGCGCGGCGCGAGCCTGCTGGCCTTGATCGACAGCAGCATTCCGGGGAACGACCACCCGCGTCAGGTGCTCAATGAGCAGGCCGGCGACCCCCTTGACCCCGCGCTCTTCGACACCATCGCCAAAAAGCCCCAGATCGCATAGAACGGCTTACCCACGCGGAGCACGGGTACGATAGTTGTAGAGCTATCGTTCCTCACGCTCCGCGTGGGAATGCATTGGGTGACGCTCCGCGTCACGATTCTGCGCCGCGCCGCGCACTCAAGGCAGTACGCAGAGCGTCCGGAACGGCATACCTACGCGGAGCATGGGTACGATAGTTCTGGTGAGAGGGCTACCGGATCACTTCTGCGACTTCAGGCAGTCTAGGTCGGTGAAGTCCTTGCGCATGTCGGCGATGCGGCTCAGCAGTTTGGCGCGTTGTTCCGGGGTGCTCAGGGCGGTGATGTCGACGATCAGCGATATCGCGGCCTTCTCGGTCTGGTCGTAGGCCTTGCGGTATTCAGGGGTCCAGAACGTCTCGCGGTCCTGCAATAGCGCGGCGATGCGTTGCGGAAAGTCGCTGGCCTGACGCTGCTGCACCGTGGCCAGGAACAGGTTCTGCCAGCGCGTACGGTTTTCAATCCAGGCCTTGTTCTGTTCGCCCAGCGATGCAGACCAGGCCTGAATGCGATCTTTCTGCGCCTGATTGAGCTTGCCGACCCACGGCGTCACGCGTTTCTGCATACGGTCGGCACGTTCTGCGATCTGGCGTTCCAGTGGCTGGTCGAGGTATTTGTTTTCGCGCTTGCGCTGATCCTTGGCGAACGATTCCTGCATCTCCTGCACCTGCTTGTCGTCAAAGCGCGACAGCAACTCCACCGCAGACGGGGTGATTTCCTTCGAGATCTTGGCAATCGCCTCTTTGGCTTCGCTGGTACGAGCCTGCAGCCCTTCGTACGTCACCTGGTCGGTCTTGACCATGTCCTCGAGTTTGTCCAGCCAGGTCAGGTATTCCGGCAGCTGGGTGCTGCAGTGCCAGCTCAAGTGTTGCTTGAGGCGCACGTCCAGCCAGCCTTTCTGTTCCGAATTCATGTCCAGGTAGTCGCTGAGCGTCCACGGAATGATCACGTCGAGGTTGCGATACGCCAGTCCTACCTGATTGCATCCTGTGAGCAGTGCAACGGTCATCAACAGCGTGACGAATGCTTTGAATAAAGACTGCATGACATCTCCTTGGCGTACTGACGTGCAGTAGAGGAGCGTAGCGTCTGGCAGTTCAACCGGTTTGGGCCTTTAAAAGAATGAACGCACCGCTTTGAGGGTAAACGTCCCGTCACAGCGTGCGTTGTGGCCGCTGTAAACGCTGCAATCGCCGCCGCTCAGGCTGGAGCCGCTGTAGATGAGGTTCATGTCGATGCCCAGCCAGGGGCGTGACAGGTTCAGCGACCAGTCGTTGAAGCCGTTGATCAACCCGCCGTCGGCGGCGGACTGCGGGGTATCGAACTGGTGATTGGCGTACTGCATGCGCACCCCGACGCCGAGTTGCTCGATGGCGCCCAGATCGACGAATACCGTACTGTCGCGGGTGCCGACATCGTTGCTGAAGGCCGCGCCGATCCGGCTGTCACGCATGCGCAGACCGGCATAGAACTCGTGGCTGTCGATCTGGCTGGTGTCGGGGTAACTGTAACGAATCATCCCCAGCTCGTAGCCAAGGGTGTTATCGAAGGGCTTCTTGAAGCCCATGTAGGAATCGAGCTCCATTCCGGTATCGGAGGCCAGGCCCATGTTGGGCGCCCATTGCCCGAAGTAGAAACCGCTCTCGTGAGTCAGGTCCATGCCGCCGTGAAAGGAGCCGGAGCCGCCGGTGGGCGTTACCAGACCCTGGGCCATGCTGCGCGTAGGCGTGGTGGCGAGTTTCAGGTCGAAGTCGCCCAGATCCCGCTCCAGAACCTGGGCAGAGACGGACTGACAAACAAGCATGGCGCTGAAAGACAGCACGTGTAAGCGATGGCTGAGCATGGCTCACTCCTTGATCTGCGAGGAGTGTGGTCAGGGATGGCGTATCGAAAATGGCTCAGGAGCCGACACATGCCGCGAGCTAGAGCCTCGCAAGCATACCGTCGAAATGAGCAGAGGGCGGACCGTTCGTCGATCCGTTGTGTGTCAGTTGGCCGCAGTGGTGCGCGCAGAGGGGATGATCAGACCGCGAATCACCACCAGCGCCTGCTCGAACGACGGGTAGCCGCTCTTGGCGACGTCCAGTTGGGCGTATTCAGCCTGGTAACGTTCGGCAAGCTTTGGATCGCTGACGCTCAATTGCTGGGAGAGCAGGGCGATGGCCAGGGGATGCTTGTGTTTCGCAGCGGTTTGCAGCAAATCGATAATCTGCTTTGGGTCGGCCTGCTGGCGAATCAGCAACACGGCCTGATAGAACTCGGCTTCGCCCGACGCGTCGTCAAGTGCGGCTCGGCGCAGCATGGCTTCGGCCAGCTCATAGTTTTCGCGGTTGTCTTCGCTGATCAGCAGTTTGGCCTGCAGCATGTCGTTCTGATACAGCAGGTGCTCCGCCCGGCAAGGGCTGTCGGTGAGCTGACTGTCGTTGGGGCCATTTTCGCAGTGGTGCGACGCGCAGCCGCCAAGGTAGACAAGTGCACCGAAAAGCATCCAGTTCTTCATTCGAGCATTCCACAAAGAAGATAACGTCCAGAGCGTGATCCAGCTCGTGGTCATAGTGATATCAGAGGAGAGAGTAGCAGCGTGGCCGGAAGAATATCCAGCGAAGGATGGTCAATCTAGCGCCTTGAGTGTCAAGGCGCGTAGAGATCGACAGGCAGGACGCGGTTTTACTTTTTACCGAGATTGATCTGCTTGGAAGGTGCGAAGGTCTGGCCACTCACGCCTTTGGCAATTTGCTGGATTTCACCGCCGGACTTCAGGAAAGCTGCAATCTGCGCGTTGATCGAGTCGCTCGTTTCAACGGCTGGGGCGGGTTTGGCTTTCGAGTGGGATGCTTTGATACGCATGGCTGCCATTTACCTTCATAAACGTAATACGGCCAGCCAGAGTACAGGAAACGCTTGATTATTGCTTGGTGAATATGGCATTCGCCCGAGCCGGGCCTGTAATCGGTGGCTGGCCGGATTTCTTCTAAATGGCGCTAACCGACTGTTTTCAGATATAAATTTTCGATGAGGCGCTGCGCCGCCGCCCAGCAAGGCCGATTGATGGGTAACCGGGAAACTGACGAGTGGAGGCTGCATCGCCACCTTCGGCCACGCAACGCGAACCCGGACTCAAAGTCGGGTAGAATGCCGCCCACGTAATGAGGGTATCTGGAAATGGCTTTAATCGGGCGCTACAACAGCTTGCAAATCGTCAAGCACACGAACTTCGGTCTTTATCTGGACGGTGCGCAGGATGGTGAAATCCTTCTGCCCAATCGGTACATCCCCAAGGACGTTCCTACGGAAGATGAAGACTGGCTCAATGTGTTCGTCTATCTGGATAGCGAAGACAAGCTGCTCGCCACCACTGAAAAGCCCAAGGTGCAGGTCGGTGAGTTCGCCAGCCTGAAGGTGGTTGAAGTCAACAGCATCGGTGTGTTCCTCGACTGGGGCCTGCCCAAGGACCTGTTGCTGCCATACTCCGAAGAGAAGCGCACCCTGCAGGCCGGTGATTACTGCGTGGTTCACGTCTACCTCGACAAGCACACACGGCGCATCACCGCCACTGCGCGTCTGGACCGCTACCTGGATAAAACTCCCGCCAATTACAGCGTGGGGCAGGAAGTCGATTTGCTGGTCGCCGAAGCGACCGACATGGGCTTCAAGGCGATCATCAACAACAAGCACTGGGGCCTGATTCACAAGAACGAAGTGTTCAAGTTCATGCGCGCCGGCAAGCAGGAAAAAGGCTACATCAAGGAAATTCGCAGCGACGGCAATATCAGCCTGAGCCTGCAGCCCGTCGGTGCAGAGGCCGCAAGCAGCTTGAATTCGAAGATTCTTGCCAAGCTGCGCGAGAACGACGGCACGCTGCCAGTCAGCGATAAAAGTGATCCGCAGGTTATCAGCGGCCTGTTTGGCGTCAGCAAGGGCAACTTCAAAAAGGCCATTGGTGCGTTGTACAAGCAGGGCCAGATCGTGATTCACGCCGACCGTATCGAGCTGGTCTGATACGGCATCGCAGCCTGGGTGCCCTTGAGTTAATCGATGTGAGCTGCAATCGACGCAGCTTGCGGCACCTCAGGCCCAGGTGGCGAGCGCGTCTATTTCCTGGCTCAGGCGATCAAACGGCAAGGTGCCGTTGAATACCCGGGCGTCTTCCAGTGCCTCGCCACTGCGTCGCAGCAGCAGGACCGGCACCGCTCTCAGTCCAAGCTTTTGCGCCAATTGCTGGTCGTCCATCACGGCCTTTTCGAAATGACCGGCGTTGAGTGCCTGCTCCATCGCTTGCCGATCCAGCCCAAGGGTGGCGGCCAGCTCGAGCAACGTGTGCGTCTCGCCGATATCCAGCCCCTTTTCGAAGAAAGCCCGATAAGCCTCTTTGTGGAAGGCTTCAAAACTTCCTGCGTTCCTGGCAAAGGCCGCGGCTTCCAGCACCTTGCGGCTGCGCGGCTGAACGCTGGGCATCTTCATTGTCACCTGACGCCTGTCGGCCATCGGCAGCACTGAGCGAGACCAGGTTTCACGCAGATAATCGGCACTCGGGTCGAGCAGTGCCAGCGGATCAGGGCGCAGTTCAAAGGCATGCCAATTGAATTCGAGCCGTTCACCGTAGGTTTGCTGAAGCTGTTCCAGGACGGCCAGTTGCAGGTAGCAGAAGGGGCAGACGTAGTCGCTCCAGACATCTATTTTCAGGGGACCAACAGTGTTCATGTGCTTGAAACTCCATAACGCTCGTTAACACTGACTCCCTTAACCTTTTAAAAGTCCTGAAGTTGGATGGATCAATGTCTACCTTTGGTCGGTCATACCCTCAAGCGGGCTTTCCCGGCCCTGAAACTTCATCAAGGACGCGCCATGAAAAGAATACTGATCGCTTACTTCGGCACATTGCTGGCGTTTCTGATCCTCGACGGACTGTGGCTGGGCGTGTTGATGGGGCCGACCTACCGTGAATGGCTCGGACCACTGATGCTCGATACGCCGGTATTGGGGCCTGCCATCGCGTTTTATCTAATGTACGGAGCGGGGGTGGTGTTTTTCGGCGTCATGCCTGCGCTCAGAGTGCAGCGACTGAGCCATGCGACATTGTGCAGCGGTCTGCTGGGGCTGATTGCCTATGGCACCTATGACCTGACCAACTGGGCCACCTTGCAGGGCTGGCCGGCGCAGCTGGCGCTGGTGGATCATGCGTGGGGCACGATTGTGTCGGCGCTGGCCGGTACGGCGGGCTATCTGGCGGTACGTAAGTTTGCCTGAAGCGCTGTGCCGCAATGAGCGTTGCCGATGCGCAACGTTCACCCGACACAGTGCGCGAGCGTAGCGGCTACGCTGCCGCTACGTTCAGAGTTACTTCTGCAGGAAGCTGGCAAAACTCAGGTTGCTGCCCTTGGGGCGCATGTCCTTGAGGAAAGAGTCCTTGTCGGCGCTCAGCTCCAGGCTGACGGTCGGCTTGCGCTTGTCGGCATTGCGCACTTCAAGGCCTTCCATGTGATCGCGCATGAAGACCGTGGTCACTTTCAAATGCAGCAACTGGTCGGTTTCAGGCGTGTGCAGCAGCAGGTGCAGCCACTCGTACTGACCTACTTGCAGGCGCGGGACAGGCAGGTCGAACCACCAGATGTTTCTTTTGTGGTCCAGCACGGCGAAATGCGTGTTGTTGACGCCCAGCACTGCACCACCCAGATCCTGGTTTCTGCGTGCGATGGCCAGCTTTTTATCGAGTTTCATAACGTTCCTGTGAATCGGTGTGTTCAGCGTGTCGGCCCTGCCGGACAACGGTGGCGCGCATTCTCGCACAAACTCTGCCGCAAACCTGCCCCAATGCACGGCAGATGAGCGGCAACAGGGCCCCGAAAATAGTTGAAACTCTTTGCCTCCCACACAGGTCAATCTTTTGTCGAGTACGACATCCGATTCCAGTGCGGTCTTCAGACCCAGGAGATTTTCGATGAGCAGCACCAGCGATAAAGCCAAAGGTATGGCCAACGAAGCAGTTGGTAACGTCAAGCAGGCTGTTGGCAAGGCTACCGACAATGACAAGCTGCAGGCTGAAGGCAAGGTACAAGAGCTGAAAGGCGAAGGCCAGCAGGCCGTAGGCAAGGTCAAGGATGCGATCAAGAAGGGCGTTGACAAGGCTTGAGTCGATTGTTTCCGGCGCGTTGGCGCCGGGAGCATGCATTACCGATAACGGTCATCCACGGATGGCCGTTATGCTTTCTGCTCTGCGGGACTGAAACCTTTCATGGCCTGTCCAGTCAATGTGCCATCGGTATTCGCGTATCGGCTCCGTCAGCGCGATATGTCATCTAGGACATGCCGGTTTTCAGGATGTAAGGTTTTCCAGTAAGGGAGCGAGAGGAAGCGCCATGATTTTCCCCCATTTGCGTAAATTGAAAGTCGGCAAGGTGCTGGTGAGAACCGTCAATGAGTTCCTCGATGACGAGATGTCCACCTATGCATCTGCACTGGCTTACCAGATGCTGTTTTCTCTGTTTCCGTTCCTGCTGTTTCTGATCGCGCTGATCGGTTTCTTGCATCTGCCGGACTTTTTCTCCTGGTTGCGACTGCAATCGGAGTTCCTCTTGCCGCCGCAGGCCCTCGAGCAGGTCAACCCGGTCATCGACCAGTTGCAGCAGTCCAAGGGTGGCTTGCTGTCGATCGGTATCGTCATCGCGCTGTGGACCGCGTCAGCGGGCGTGCGCCTGATGATGAGCGCCATGAACGCTGCGTACGACGTCGTCGAAGGGCGTCCTATCTGGAAGCGTCTGCCGCTGTCGATTCTCTACACCGTAGGCATTGCCGGCATGTTGCTGGCGGCAGCCGCCTTCATGGTGCTCGGGCCGCAGGTCATGAACTGGATTGCCGCGCAGATCGGCATGGAAGACTTCATCGTCACACTGTGGACCATCCTGCGCTGGCCCGCGATCATCATTCTGCTGATGGTCGCTGTGGCACTGATCTATTACGTGATGCCTGACGTCAAACAGGAGTTTCGCTTCATCACTCCAGGTTCGGTGCTGGCCGTGGTGGTATGGATCGTTGCTTCCCTGGCCTTCGGTTTTTACGTCAAGACCTTTGCCGACTACAACGCCATGTACGGCAGCATCGGCGCGATCATCGTGCTGCTGCTGTATTTCTACATCTCGGCGGCGGTGCTGTTGCTGGGGGCGGAAATGAATGCGGTGATCGAGCACATGTCCGCTGAAGGCAAGGACGCAGGCGAGAAGGAAGCCGGTGACGGCGGCGAAGAAAGCAGCGAGACAGACAAGCAGCATGTCTCGGGTCTGGGCCGCGACCACTCGGTGCCGCTGCAGAAGGCTGACGAAGCCTGATCGATTTCTGTGGCAAGATCGCTTTTTAAGTCGGCAAGAGACAGGCAGTCATGATCCACAAAATCCTGAAGATGGGCGATGAGCGCTTGTTGCGCATCGCCCCTCCGGTGCCCGCAGAGATGTTCGGCAGCAGCGAGCTCGATACGCTGATTGCTGACATGTTCGAAACCATGCACAGCGTCGGCGGTGTTGGCTTGGCGGCACCGCAGATCGGCATTGACCTGCAACTGGTGATTTTCGGTTTCGAGCGCAACGAGCGCTATCCCCAGGCCGAGGCGGTCCCGCAGACGATCCTCATCAACCCGCTGATCACCCCGCTGAGCCCGACGCTGGAAGAGGGCTGGGAAGGGTGTCTGTCAGTGCCCGGATTGCGCGGCATGGTGGACCGTTATCAGAGCATTCGTTACGAAGGCTACGATCCTCAGGGGCAGCCCATCGAACGTGTTGCCCATGGTTTTCACGCACGCGTCGTTCAGCATGAATGCGACCACCTGATCGGTCGACTTTACCCATCCCGCATCACCGATTTCAGTAAATTCGGCTTCATGGACGTGATGTTTCCGGACATGGACCCCAACGCCGACGAGTGATCGTCGTGTGGCACAGCGAAGCCGTCAGGCTTCGCGGCACAGTGCTATCAGCGGCTTGCTGCGGCTGTAACGCATGAATCGTTCGCCGAGGGTCTGTGGCAGACGCTGTGCCGTCTCGAATCCTGAGCGTTGGTAGAAGCCCAGCAGATCAGGATGGCAGAACAGCCACACCGGCCCGCCCAGAGGTTGCAATGCCGCTTCGATCAGGCCCCGCGCCACTGCCTGTCCACGCAGCGCCGGCGCCACGAACAGCCCGGTCAGCCAATGCCCCTCTGCAACAGGCGTCAAGCACAACGCGCCGATGATTTCTGCCTGCTTTGCAACCCATGCCTGGCCTTTGCTGGCAGCGCGCATTGACGACTGGTGCTCGCGGTAGAACTTGCCCAGCAATGGGCGACACTCATCAGGTAGCGAATAGAACTGGATTTCGGACATTGCGGCTGCGCTTGAAATAGGAGCCTTGCATCATACAGAGGCTCAAGCCGTGACAACTAATCGGCGCAGGCTGGTGTCGATACTTTCAGACCCGTTTCTTCCGCGCCATTTGAGGTGAGCATGAAATCAATAACACGACTACTGGGCTGTTCACTTCTGGCGCTGGGCCTACTGGGGCAGACCGCGACAGCGGCTGAAAAAACCAAGCCTATCCAGTTTGGCGCGCTGACCTGGGAAAGCGGCAGCCTGATCACTGAAGTCCTGCGTACCATTGTCGAGAAGGGCTATGGCTACCCGACCGATACCCTGCCAGGCAGTACGGTCAGCCTGGAAACCGCGCTGGCGAAAAATGATATTCAGGTGATCGCCGAAGAATGGACCGGACGCAGCCCGGTGTGGGTCAAGGCTGAAGAGGAAGGCAATGTGCTCGGCCTGGGCAACATCGTCAAGGGCGCGACCGAAGGCTGGTGGGTGCCCGAGTACGTGATCAAGGGCGACGCCGCCAAAGGCATCAAACCGCTGGCGCCGGACCTGAAATCTGTTGCGGATCTGGCGCGCCACAAGGACGTCTTCAAAGACCCGGAATCGCCGGACAAAGGCCGGTTCCTCAACAGCCCGAGCGGCTGGACTTCGGAAATCGTCAACACCCAGAAACTCAAGGCTTATGGCCTGGCCGACAGCTTCGTCAACTTCCGCACCGGCTCGGGCGCAGCACTGGACGCCGAGGTCGCATCGTCCATCCGGCGCGGCAAGCCGGTGTTGTTTTACTACTGGTCACCTACGCCGCTGTTGGGCAAGTACAAGCTGATCAAACTGGACGAGCCCGCCTTTGACGCCGAGGCCTGGAAAACCCTGACCGACGCCAGCAACCCCAACCCGCGCGGCACGTCTTCGCTGGCGGCAACGCTGTCGATCGGCGTATCGGCAGAATTCAGCAAGCAATACCCTGAGCTGGTGAGTGTCTTCAAGGGCGTGGATTTCCCGATTGACCTGCTGAACAAGACCTTGGGCGAAATGAGTGACAAGCACGAGGATGCCAAGGTCGTGGCTGCACGCTTTCTCAAGCAACATCCCGACGTCTGGAAAGCCTGGTTGCCTGCCGATGTGGCGGAACGGGTCAGCAGCAGTCTTTAACGTTCACTCTGCTGCATGACGCCAGGCGCATAGCTGATAGCGGCATCAATGACCGGTATGCGACGCGCCGAGTGGTAAAGCCCCGCCGAGCTGATAAGTTCAGGTCTGGGTCAATCGATGCTCGGGAGGCGTCATGACTGATCACGCTCGGGGCTCGCGCGGTACTTGGCAGACCTGCCTGGCATTGCTGGCCTGTCTGTGCCTGGACGCGATGCATCCGGCCAGCGCCGAAGAGGCCGACGACATGGCGCTGGCCCTGGTGGAACAACGAAACCTGGGCGAAGGCCTTGCCTGGCTGGGCTATCAGGTCGCCTCGCGCACGGCCACGTTTGCCGGTATCGTGCAGGCTGTCGGCAAGACTGAAGCGCAGGAACTGGTACAGAAGGAATTGCAGCGCCTCAAGCCGGAATATCAGGCGCAGTGGGACCGCAATCTGGCAGCCGCTTATGCTCATGCCTTTACCGCCGAGGAATTGCGTTCGCTCAATCAGGGGGCGGACTCGCCTGCATTAGGGAACAGATTCAGGTCGAGAAACACCCAGGTCAGCGTCGATATGAAAGCCCGATCATCGGAGCTGCTGGGACAATTTGTCAGTCGTGCGCTGAGCAATGCCGAGGCAGCACTGCGACGCTGACAGCTATTTTGACGAGACGAGGCAAAGAACATGGACGCATTCATGCAGGCAGCATTCGATGAGGCACAACTCGGGCTGAAGGAAGGCGGAATCCCTATCGGCTCGGTCATCGTCCACGGCGGCAAAATCATCGGTCGAGGCCACAACCGTCGTGTACAAGAGGGCAGTGCGACGAAGCATGGCGAGATGGATGCGCTGGAAAATGCCGGTCGCCAGCCTGCCAGTGTCTACCGTGACTCGGTCCTCTACACCACGCTGTCGCCTTGTGCGATGTGCAGCGGTGCGATCCTGCTCTACGGGATTCGCAAAGTGATCATCGGTGAGAATGAGTCCTTCATGGGCGAGGAAGAACTGCTGCGCTCGCGTGGCGTGCAGATCGACGTGCTGGACAACCCTGAGTGCACACACATGATGAAAGACTTTATCGCCAGCAAGCCCGAACTCTGGAACGAAGACATCGGCGAGTGAATCCCGCGTCTTGTCAGCCCCACGCTCCGCGCTCATCGTAAATCTGACTGCTCATCGTGCCAATGCTCCGCATTGGCATGCAGTTCGTGACGCTCCTGCCTTAAAGTGCGGTTTGTGCCACTAATGTGCCTTTAACGGTGATAATCTCCTCCCATCTTTATCACGGTATACATACCCAGCCGTTTACCTGGCCATTTTTGGAGCCCGACATGTCGGTCCAGCAGCGCAACAACGTCAATATTTCAGGCGACGGACCGATTACTCTGATTTTCGCTCATGGATTCGGCTGCGATCAGAACATGTGGCGTTTTATGGCGCCGCACTTCGCAGCGCGCTTCAAGGTCGTGCTGTTCGACCTGGTGGGCAACGGCAATTCTGATGTGTCGGCCTGGTATCCGCACAAGTATTCGTCGCTCAAGGGCTATGCAACTGACTTGTTGGAAGTGGTCAACGAGTTCGCCGCAGAGGGGCCGGTGGTGCACGTCGGTCATTCGGTCAGTTGCATGATTGCCGTGCTGGCCGAGCTTCAGTCGCCCGGTCGGTTCGACGGTCACATCATGATTGGTCCATCCCCGCACTACCTCAACGAGGGAGATTACATGGGGGGATTCACTCGCGCCGATGTGGATTCGTTGCTTGAGACGCTGGAAAGCAATTACCTTGGCTGGTCGAGCACCATGGCGCCCGCACTCATGGGCGCCTCGGACCGGCCTGAACTGAGCGAAGAACTCGCCAACAGTTTCTGTCGCACCAATGCCGAGATCGCCAGACAGTTTGCCCGCGTGACGTTTTTATCCGACCATCGTGCAGATGTCGCGCAACTCAAGAGCAGAACACTCATTCTGCAAAGCAGCGACGATATGGTGGTGCCAGTCGAAGTGGGTGAATATTTGCACCGCGTCATTACCGACAGCACCCTGCGCATGATCGACAACGTAGGGCATTACCCACACATGAGCGCAGCCCAGGAATGCATTACTGCGATGAATCAGTTTCTGGCCTCTTACGAGAGCGCCGCACATGACCGTTGAACAGGTGAGTCTGCCTGTTACGGAAGATCTCTACGAGCATGCGCCCTGTGGTCTGTTGATCACGTTGCCCAACGGCACTATCGAGCGCGCCAACCTGACGTTTTGCCGATGGCTGGGGCTGGAGCGCGACGCTGTTGTGGGCCGCCGCTTTCAGGAACTGCTGAGTCTGGCAGGCAAGGCCTTTCTGCAGACTCACTGGGCGCCCACACTGCTGGCACAAGGTTCAATTGCCGAGGTCAAGGTCGAGCTGATTCATGCCGATGGCCGCCCCATTCCGATGATGCTCAATGCCGTCCGCCGCGAGTACCCGTCGGGGTATTTGCATGAAGTTGCCGTGTTCCTGGCCGAAGAGCGCAACAAGTACGAGCGCGAACTGCTGGCTGCCCGCAAGATCGCCGAGGAGCTCCTGCAACAGCAGATGACCGTGCAGAGCGAGCTGACCTCGGCGCGCAATCGCTTGCGTCTGGCGCATGCCGAGGCGGAGATCCGGGCTATTTTTGCCGAACAGATGATTGGCATCGTCAGCCACGACCTGCGCAACCCGCTGGCCGCGATCAAGATGGCTGCCGGGCTGCTGGAGCGCACGCCGCTGGAGTCGCGGCAGGAACGGATTCTGGGACACATCAATCATTCCACCGACCGCGCCGATCGCATGATTGTCGACCTGCTGGATTTCACCCACGCCCGGGTCGGCAGTGGCATTACCGTCGTTCCTCAGCCTGTCGATTTTCACGCAGTCGTCGCCCGGGGCGTCGAAGAGCTGCGCCAGGTTTTCCCGGATCGAGTGCTGACCCATCGCAGCGAAGGGCAGGGCGCTTGTTCGGCTGATCCTGACCGCCTGCTGCAGATGCTTGGCAATCTGGTCAGCAATGCCATCAATTACGGCACCGATGACGGCGAGGTTTTGATTACGTCGTCGTTCGACACCTGGATGATCAAACTGTCGGTGCACAACGTTGGTGAACCGATACCGATGGAGAAGGTAGACGACCTGTACGAGCCCGTCGTACGCGTGGTCAGCGACAGTGACGAGACCCGCACCGTCGGGCTCGGCCTGTTTATCGTGCGCGAGATCGTTCGAGCCCATCTGGGCGATGTGACGGTTCGTTCTTCGGCTGAAGAGGGCACGACCTTCACCGTGGCGTTTCCGCGTCCCCCGGCGAAAACCGAGGTTTGATCAGGTTTCATGCAGATTGACGATCAACCCGTGTTATTCACGGGTGCAGAAAAATCGTTACAGTTCTAAACTTACGAGCTGCGTCATCACATCAAGGCTCATACAGGTTCTACATGCGGCGATCCCTTTCAAATGATGTGGCCACGATCAGTCGGATCAGCGCGGTGCCGGCCATCCTGCAAGTCATTGCCGAATCCACCGGGTTGGGTTTCGCCGCCGTGGCGCGTGTAACCGAAACCACCTGGACGGCCTGTGCGGTCCTGGACAAGCTCGAGTTCGGTTTGAAACCCGGCGGCGAGCTGGAGCTGAGCAGCACCATCTGCCACGAGATTCGCAGCTCCCACAAGGCTGTGGTGATTGATCATGTCGCCGAGGATCCGTTGTTCTGTGCGCATGAAACACCACGTCTGTACAGCTTCCAGAGCTATATCTCGGTGCCGATCTTTCTTTCCGATGGCTCCTTTTTCGGCACCATCTGTGCGCTGGATCCCAAGCCGGCGAAGCTGATAGGTACGCCCATCGAGGCCATGATGGTGTCGTTCGCACGTCTTCTGGCGCTGCAGATCGAGGCCGAGGAAAACCTGCAACAGGCGCGTGAAGATTTGCTCGCCGAACGTGAGGTGGCTGAGCTGCGCGAGCAGTTTATCGCCGTGCTGGGGCACGACCTGCGCAACCCGCTGTTTGCCATCAATGCCAGCGCCGAATTGCTGCTGCGCCGTCCGCTGGATGAAAAGGCCGAGCAGATCGTGCACCACATCCTGACCTCTGGCCAGCGCGCCTCGCAGCTGGTCGATGACGTGCTCGATTTTGCCCGTGGCCGCATGGGTCATGGCATTCCTCTCAGTATCCATGAGGCGCCCGGCCTGGATAAAACCCTGGAACATGTGATTTCAGAGGTGCAGCGTGTTCACCCGTCGCGGCCGATTCACTCGAACATAGGCGCGCTGGAGCGTATCCGCTGCGATCACGAGCGAATCGCGCAATTGCTCTCCAACCTGGTGTCCAACGCGATCAGCCATGGTGATGCCGAGAGCCCGGTCGAAGTGACGGCAGGCGTGCATGGCGAGGTGTTTGTGCTCAGCGTTACCAATCAGGGAGAGCCGATACCTGAATCGGTTCGTGCGCAACTGTTCCTGCCGTACTCGAGACCCATCACCGACGAGCCGCAAGCCGGGCTCGGACTGGGGTTGTACATCGCCAGCGAGATAGCCATCGCCCATGGGGGTACGCTCGAGGTGTGCTCGACGCGAGAGCAGGGCACGGTCTTTACCTTCAGCATGCCGTTGAAATCTGCGTAGGCACCCTGCGCCAGCCTGTGCCTTTTGACCGCACCGGCTGTCTGCAGTGTGGCTTTTGTTATCCGCAAAACCTTGGGCTGCAGGCCGTCACGTCGTTCTGCTTCGACAGCCCTGACCATCCTTGTTACAAACTCTCCCAGCGCTTTGCTTGCTCATTGGCAGTGTCGCGTCGAACCTGAGGCCCGGGTTGCCATCAAAGGCCTGAGCCTTCACGGTTACTCCGAAGTTTTCACTTTGCCCAGAGGTAGTGATGAACAGTTTTGTGCGCAATCTTGTCGGCGGCGTGCTTGTTGCGTCATGCAGCATCGGTGCGGTCCAGGCGCAGACGCTGCCAAACAGCACCCTCAACAACGGTGCCAGCAGCAACCCCTATAACAGCCCGATTCACCGTGCCAACCCCAACAGCCGCCAAGGCACCGAGTCCAGCGTGCCACCGTCTCGTGGCCCCAACATTGCGCCGCCGGTGCGCAAGCCCACTCTGGAAAACGGTGGCATCGGCAACGGCTACCCTACGCGCCAGAACACGCCACGTCCTTCTACTACTCCGATAACCGACCCCAAGCGCGGCAACTGAATTTTCAACCCGGCGAACCCTTGCGGACGTCGACTCAATGCATAAGGAAACGCTCATGCTTAGAAAAACCCTGATCGCGACATTGTGTACTGCAGCCATTCTGAGCCTGCCACTGGCGGCCAGTGCCGCTACGGAGTCCTACAAAAGCGAACTGGGCACCGTCACGGTGACGCCTGTTGTCGAAGGTCTGGATCATCCGTGGGCGCTGGCCTTTCTGCCTGACAAGCAAGGCATGCTGGTGACAGAGCGTTCCGGCAACCTGCGCGTTGTGTCGGCGGATGGCAAATTGTCTGCACCGCTTTCCGGGGTGCCGCAAGTCTGGGCGCAGAAGCAGGGCGGTCTGCTCGATGTCGTGCTGTCTCCGGACTTCGCCAAGGACCGCATGGTCTATCTGACCTACTCCGAGGGCAGCGGCAAGACTGCCGCCGACGGTGATACCGCCGGCACTGCCGCTGGGCGTGGTCGCCTGTCCAAAGACATGACCCGTCTGGAAGACTTCGAAGTTATCTTCCGCCAGGAACCGAAACTGTCGGTGGGCAACCACTTCGGCGCGCGGATGGTCTTCGATCGCGACGGTTACCTGTTCATCGCGCTGGGCGAAAACAATCAGCGCCCCACTGCGCAGGATCTGGACAAGTTGCAGGGCAAGATCGTGCGCATCTATCCGGACGGCAGCGTACCGAAAGACAATCCGTTCGTGGGCCAGAAGGGCGTACGCCCCGAGATATGGTCCTATGGCCATCGCAACCAGCAGGGCGCCGCGCTGGATCCCTGGACCGGGACGTTGTGGACCAACGAGCATGGTCCCAAGGGCGGTGATGAGCTGAATATCATCGAGCGTGGCGCGAATTATGGCTGGCCGATCGCGACCCACGGTATCGACTACTCGGGTCAGCCGATTCCGGAGTCCAAGGGCAAGGTTGTCGAAGGAACCAAAATTCCGTTCCAGGTCTGGGAAGTGTCGCCGGGCCTCAGTGGCATGGCGTTCTATGACCACAGCCTTTTCAAGGCATGGGATCACAGTGTATTCATCGGTGCGCTGGCCACTGAAGAGTTGATCAGGCTGCAGTTCGAGAATGACAAAATCGTTCATGAAGAACGTCTGTTGAAAGACATGAAACAGCGCATACGTGATGTTCGTCAGGGACCGGATGGTTACTTGTATCTGTTGACCGACGACGATAAGGGCAGTCTGCTGAAAGTGGGCTTGGCTCAGTAATAAACTGTTAACCGCTTGAAAAAGAAAATTCCCACAATATTGTGGGAATTTTCTTATGAGTTGCTTGCGGTGGTAACCGGTAAAGCAGTCGGATCAATTATCTTTTGCGTCACGTACCACTTCGCCCGTTTTGGCATCAACGTCGTAGTTCCACTCCACACCCTTGGCGTCTTTCAGTTCGATCTGATAGATCAGGCGGCCGGTGCGGTCCTTGTCCAGTTCGGTATCGCTGACCGTGAAGCCCTGGTGCTTGGCAACGGCATTCTTGTTGAACTGTTCAAAGTCACCCAACGCCTGGGACTTGTACAGGCGGATCACTTCATCGGGACCAACGTCAGCCTGGGCGGCACCTGCAACAGCAGTGAGGGCAACAGCGGCGAAAACGGCAGGCATAAGTTTCATGGGGTATTCCTTTCTGATTGATCTGTCTTGATTGATTCATCACACGCTGATTGGTTCAGCGGTTTTGTTGAGCTCAGATTATCCGCGCTTACTTAATTCACGCTTAATTATTCAAGTGTGTGGGGCGTTTTGAAGCCGGTCTCGCTCTGCTGATTCGTAAGTAAAGTTTTCCCCAGCACTTCGTTTAAAGGCAAAGCATCACGTAAAGGTTGAAAAAAACCGACAGTGAACGTAAAAGGTTGGCCCCCTGCCGGAAGGTGCGTCGCGTCTGTCCAGGCATCTGTCCTTGCGGAGTCTGCTCGATGAGAACGCCTTACCGACCTGCCATGCGCCACGCCTGGCGATTGTTACCGTTGGGTATGGCGGTTGCCTCGCCGTTGCTGGCCGCAGAGGTGCTCAGCCTGGATGCGGTCAACGTCACTGGGTTCAGCGAGCCGGAAAGCACCGGCGACTATAAAGCTGAGCGGGCATCGATATTCGGGTTAGATCAGGCTTCACTGCTGGATACGCCTGCCTCGGTGTCAGTGTTCAACGCTGCGCTGATCAAGGACCGTCAGGCGAAGCTGCTGAGTGAAGTACTGCGCAACGATGCGTCGGTCGGCGACGGCTATGCCCCGGTGGGCTATTACGAAAACTTTGTGGTGCGCGGGTTTTCGTTGAACGCCGCCAACAGTTATCGCATCAATGGCCGCAGCATTGCCGGTGAGCAGAACGTAGCGCTGGAGAACAAGCAGCAGGTCGAGTTGCTCAAGGGGCTTTCCGGCCTGCAGAGCGGCGTGGCCGAGCCCGGCGGGGTCATCAATTATCAGACCAAGCGGGCGCAGGACGTTCGCTCGGTCACGGTCTCGACCAACGAACACGGCGAACGCTACATCGCGACCGATGTCGGTGGCTGGTTCGGCAGCGAACAGCAATTCGGCCTGCGCGCCAACCTTGCCCATGAAGACATTCGTTCATATGTCGAACACGCCGATGGCCAGCGCGATTTTGCCTCCCTGGCGTTCGACTGGAACATCAGCGAGCGCGCCCTGCTGCAACTCGATGTCGAGTACCAGACCAAAGAACAGCGTTCGGTGCCCGGTTATCAGCTTCTGGGCGGCACTGCGCTGCCTCACGACGCCTCGCCACGTAACTTGCTGGGCCACCAGAACTGGTCCAATCCGGTCGGTATCGACTCGCTGAACATGAACGGACGTTTCGAATATCGCTTCAATGACAGCTGGAAGGGCAGTCTCAGTGCTTCGCGCAGTCGCGTGGTCATCGATGACTACAGTGCCTTTGCGTGGGGGTGTTACGGCTCGGCCAGTTGCGCCGGGCAAGCGGTGCCTAACCATTTCAGTGCCGAGGGCGGTTATGACATCTATGATTTCCGCAGCCCGGACGATACGCGTCGCAACGATGAAGTCGAAGCAGCCATGTCCGGTACATTCGCTACCGGATCGCTGGGGCACGAACTGACCTTCGGTAGCAGTGCCTACCGCCGTACGGTCGATACGCGCGGGACCTTCAACGAATTTGTCGGCACGGGCAATATCAATGAGGCACCTGAGCAGGTGGCACCCTCGACCCTGGCGCTTGCACATACCGAGCGCCGCCTGGACAGCCGCCAGTATGGGCTGTTTGCCACCGACCGGATCAGCTTCAACGAGCACTGGCAAACCGTGCTGGGCGGACGCGGGGTGCGGCTCGACGAGCAGGCATTCAACGAGGACGGCAGTGATGCGCGACACACCGAGCGCTATGTGTTTCTGCCGCAGGCGGCGCTGATCTACAAGCCGGTGGACAATGTTTCGCTCTACACCAGCTACAGCAAGGGCCTGTCGCTGGGCGGGACGGCAGCGTGGTTCACCACCAATGCCAGTGAAATTCTTGCGCCGACCGTATCCCGACAGCTGGAAGCAGGCATCAAGTATGACTGGCAGCGCATGAGCCTGACCGCCGCAGTGTTTCAGGCCCGCCAGGCCTACCAGTATTCCAGGCCCAACGATGACGGTACGTTCACTTACGTGCAGCAAGGCGAGCAGAAAAACACCGGCCTTGAACTGGGGGCAAGTGGCTGGGTGACTGACCGCCTGCAGATATCCGCCAGTGCGGCGGCCATCCGGGCGCGCGTTGAAGACAGCGGCACCGAGGCCTATGACGATCATCAGGCCCTCAATGTGCCCAGATACCGTGGCACCCTGCAAGCCGACTACAGCCTGCCGGTGCCCGGGCTCGCGTTGCTCGGTGGAGTGCAGTACAGCGCCAGCAAGTACGCTGACCGTAAAGGTACCGTGCAGGTCAATGACTACGCACTGTTCAATATCGGCAGCCGTTACAGCACCCGAATCAGCGGTTACGACACGGTCCTGCGCCTGACGGTAGACAACCTGTTCGACAAACGCTATTGGCGTGATGCCGGAGAGTATCTGGGTGACGACTACCTGTTCATGGGCGCGCCCAGAACGGCGAGATTGTCGGCCTCCGTCAACTTTTAGCGAAGGGCTCTGGTGCGAGGAGCATCGGCACGACAGTCGAGATGATCGTTCGGCATACTCCCGCATGGCAATGCAGTTCTCGACGCTCTGCGTCGCAAGAGGACGCGGAGCGTCCAGAACGGCATGCGACGCGGAGCGCCGCACGATAGTCGGGATCATCGTTCCCGCTACAGGCCTCAGTTCCGTATCAGTGCGCCCGCAAGCTTTGCTATTCTTCGCGCCCTGTGAGCGTCAGGCGCTCTTTTCAGCCATGTTTCGGGGGCTTCATGACGGCCATCGTTCAATCCACTCCGCAACCTTTCACCAAAGGCGACTACAAGACCCTGAGTCTTGCCGCGCTGGGTGGGGCGCTGGAAATCTACGACTTCATCATTTTTGTGTTCTTTGCGCTGACCCTCAGCCAGCTGTTCTTTCCCCCTGACATGCCAGAGTGGCTGCGTCTGCTGCAAAGCTTCGGGATCTTCGTGACCGGCTATCTGGCGCGCCCGCTGGGCGGGATCCTCATGGCGCACTTCGCCGACCGGCTGGGGCGCAAGCGCGTGTTCAGCCTGAGCATTCTGATGATGGCTCTGCCTTGTCTGCTGATCGGCGTCATGCCCACTTACGCACAGATCGGTTACTGGGCGCCGCTGGTCCTGCTGGCGCTGCGCATCCTGCAAGGAGCCGCTGTGGGCGGCGAAGTGCCAAGCGCCTGGGTATTCGTAGCAGAACACGCGCCCAAGGGGCACCGCGGCTATGCACTGGGCGTACTGCAAGCCGGCCTGACATTCGGATACCTGCTGGGTGCACTGACTGCAACATGGCTGGCGCGGGTCTTCAGCCCCGGCGAAATTCTTGACTGGGCATGGCGTATTCCGTTCCTGCTCGGTGGCGTATTCGGTGTGGTTGGGGTCTGGTTGCGCCGCTGGCTAAACGAAACCCCGGTGTTCATCGCCCTGCATGCCCAGCGTGAACACCTGCCGGCGCTGCCGCTTGGCCAGGTGCTGCGCGATCATCGCCAATCCTTGCTGCCTGCTGCGCTGCTGACCTTTGTGCTGACCTCAGCAGTGGTGGTTCTGGTGGTGGTTACTCCGACTGTCATGCAGCAGCGCTTTGGTATCAGTGCCAGCGACACCTTTGCCCTGAGCGCCGTCGGTATCGTGTTTCTCAATATAGGCTGCGTGCTGGCAGGCATGCTGGTCGACCGTATCGGCGCCTGGCGCGGCATCCTGTTCTACAGCCTGCTGATGCCGATGGGCATCGGCGTGCTTTATACCAGCCTCATCGAGCAATGGATGCCACTGGGCATTGCCTACGCGATTGCCGGACTGGCGTGCGGGATTGTCGGTGTGGTGCCGTCGGTGATGATCGGACTGTTCCCGGCGAACATCCGGGTGTCAGGCATCTCGTTCACTTACAACATCGCCTACGCATTCTGGGCCAGCACCACGCCATTGCTGCTGATTGCCCTGGTGCCCTGGAATATCTGGGTGTGTGTGCTGTACAGCCTGATCATGGGCGCCACGGGCCTGATGACCGCTGCAGTATTCGGCCTGCGCCGGGGCATGGTGGTGGATGACCTGGCAAGCGGTAAAGCCGGATAACTGCGGGCGGGGTGACGCAACGCCCGCTGCTCACCTCTGCCGGGGTGAGTGGCAGCTCGAACATGGCCGAAAAGTTCCTTGTGCAGACGCGTTCAATTGTAACAAGTGATTGTAATTCCATTTCCTCAAGTCTATCTTGCCCCTCTCTATAGTGTTTACGTTATTTATCTAGTGCGTCCTTGATTCGTGCCCGTGGAAAATATTTCGTCAGGTGGGTCATTCATGGCATCGATAAATAGGAATACGTAATTATTCTGTATTTACTGTAGGAGTTTTCCTCAGTATTTAAATATTAAAGATTTTTCTTACAGCTTTCAGCTTTATTGCGAAGCTTTGAGGGGTATCTCGTGTTAATGCAAAACAAGACTAAATAAAATGATTTCTGTGCCGATTTACTGTGTAGGTCATGGAAGACGAATGTAAGAAACATTCTACGAATTTGCCGATTAGGCAAAATGATGGCAAGGGGAAGTATCATGTGGGTGACAATGAGAGAGCAGGAGGTTCTTGGCCTGTTGTTGCAGGGATGTACGAACAAGGAAATTGCCAGGCAGCTCAGTATCAGTGACTACACCGTTCGCGATCACGTATCTTCGCTGCTAAGAAAGAATCAGGTGAGGACGCGTGCCGAGCTCATGGCCCGGTGTGTATCTCTATTGCTTCCGGGGAACACTGTCCAACCCCCTACATCTGTCGGATTGCGCAGCGAGCCAGCACATACATAATGTGTCTTGTCGCAACCTGTAACTTATTAGTGCAATAAGCACTGCTGATACTTTGGCAGTGCAATCAATAATACCGTGCTGCTCTGTGACTGCCGTCAGCCACTGCTTCCTGGCTGTCTGCATAAAGGACTATCCGAAACCTGCTCGCACGACGAACTGTAAACAATAAAAAAGGAGCCACTCATGACTGTTTGTTTTGTTCGGGGCGAGTCAGGTGCCGACACGTCGTCGCGGCTGGATCCGCAGCGGCCTGATTTTAATATGACAACGGACTTCCAGCATCTGACAACCCGGCAGTCCGCGCTTTCGGTGACGCAACTTGCCGAGCAACAGGCAAAGCTGTCCGGCCCCGTTGGCCTGTTTGCCAAACTCTGTCGGCAGCTTCGTTCGCATGGGCGTCAGTCACCCTTGCTCGAAGACATTGCACGGCTTGAGGGCCGCAAGCGTCAATGGCTGGCCGAGCGCGCCGTACAATTTGCACTCGGGCTGCACGGCCGTCGGTCAGAAGCCGAGAACCCGTTCAAAGGCCTGGTGCGCGAAGACCTGTGCTGCATCGTATTCGATGATCCATCGCCGCACACGCTGGTCGAGCGTTATGCCGCCAGCGAAGCGCTGCGGGCTCAGGACAGTGAGTACTTCGTCAAACTCATTGCTACCACGCGCAATACCGTCGAACGGCGAATCGTCTTTCATGGTCTGCTCGAACACTTCGACCGGCTGTTGCCCATCGAGAAGAGCATCTATCCGCTCAACTATCGCGCTGTTCAGCAAGCACACCTCGATCATGAAGAAGCCCTCTACGGCGCACTGATAAAGCAGCAGCCCATTGGCACATTGCTTGAGAGGCATACGCCTGAGTGGCTGTTGAATAACCTGTCCTCCTTTGAACTTTCCATTGATCAGGCGTGTGGCTAATCAGGTCTCGGACGTGGGTATCTATACCAGTCGGTTGATGGGAATTTTACAAGCGGTTTAGGTCTTCTCTAACAAACATGTTTAATCAGAGTGCGCGCTAGCGCGTTCGTTGAATGATAAAAAATAGCGGTTCGTGCAGAGGCTTTCAAGCCTGCGGCTTTCGCACGGCCGATGAATTTGATTTATAAATATTGGAGTACACCTATGAAAAAAATAGCACCTTTGCTTGTGTTGTTAGTGTCGGCCGCCAGCCAGGCGGGCGATTATTCTGTTACGACTACCCGAACACCGACGTTTATCAATGGGCCTGGTCACAGTGCGTTTTCCCGACACCAATTGAGATTGGCTGATTACCCCCGCGGCGCGGCGAATAACTCTCGGTTGCAAAAGATTTCCTGGACCGCTACGTCTTTTCCGGAGAGTACGGGTGAGCAGGCAAAAATATGTTTCAGACGCGGAGGCGTACACGAGTCGAGCTGTATTCAGATTGATCCAGGTATGCCAGGTGACACTGATCAATTTAATAGCTTGGGGTTCAGCTATGCATCGGATGTTTTGATAAAACACCAAGCTGTCAATGGACCTTGGCAAAGCAAGCCTGCAGGGCCAGAAACAGTCACCTTTCATTTAACGTATTGATTGTCAATCCCTGGCGATAACCGCCAGGGATCTTTCGGGGCAGGAGCCAACGTCATGCGAGTCATAAGTTCCGGAGCAGATGCACTGATAGCCGCGCAACAACTTGACGATAAAAGAGCGGCAAAAAACATGCCCTCAATTGCCAATCCCGCCCTCCGATCAACCTCTCCAGACTCTGCGGTGACCATCAGCGGCCAGGCCCTCCTGAAACACAGGGTGTTTGGGTTCGCGGACTCTGCTCGTTCTGCGCCCATGCTAGGAAAAGCCGACTGTGGAATGTCCATGCCCCAGGCATTTTTTTTAACCCGGGATGATCGGAGTCTGTTGGGTGACGTTTACGGTTGGGCGAGTGATCAGGGAGCTGATTTGAGCTATGTCGATGACCTGGCGTTTCAGTTGGCTTCTTACAGAGAGAGTGATGATGGAGGGATAATGCTTCGTCATAACCAGGGCAAAACATATGACATGGAAGGCCACAAGGTGTTCTACAGTTTTACCGAGCCGCACGCGGCCACCGCCAAGCGTATTACCGAAAGCGATGGGTTAAAAACAACGCGGCTGGATCAGGGGTTCGTTCGCTTCATCACTGACAAGGACTACGGGTCCATAGGTCACAATAATTTTGAGTTCATGGAAAAAGTGATCAACAGGTTTTCAACGGCGGGGGAAAGGGACGAACAACTGGGTGCAGACTTCACTACTTATAAAAGCCAGAAGAGTGACTACATAAGGACGCTGTCCAAGGAAAAATACACGCCTGGCGAAGGCGACTCTCGAGAAACGACCTCCGTAAAAAAAGCCGCTAAACCCAAGGAAGTAACGCTGGAAAGCCTGCGTAACGATATGCGCGAGACGTTTCTGAAAGCGATGGGGGTCACGAGTCTCTCATCCCTGTTCGACATGCTGTTCAAGGATAAGCGTTGACGGATCAGGCTTGTGCGCCAAGCGACTGGAGTTCTGGTTGCGCATCCTGATGGCTGGCGACGCGGTTGCGGCCGGTGCTTTTGGCCAGATACAGCGCTTTGTCTGCTTCGTGCAGCCACGACGAGGCATCGGGCATTTCAGGGGAGTAGGCGGCAATGCCGATACTGAGGCTGACCTTGAGATTGCAATGCAGGATGTAGGTCATTTCATCTATCGCCAGGCGCAGGCGCTCAAGAATTTCCTTTGCTTGAAGCAAGCAGGTGTCGGGCAAAATGACGCAGAACTCATCGCCGCCACAACGTCCGATCAGGTCGGAATCGCGCAGGTTTTCTGTCAGTGCCTCGCTGATACTCTGCAATACCGTGTCGCCCATCAGGTGACCATAAGTGTCGTTGATGACCTTGAAGTGATCGATATCGATCAACGCGATGACGCACTCCTGATACGTGTTCTGGCTACTGGCGTACTCCAGGTCAAGCAGATCCTTCCACGCTCCGTGATTGAGCAGACCGGTCAGGCTGTCGGTACGGCTGACCTTGCGCAGGATGTTGCGGTGCTCCCATAGTTTGAGTGTGACCTGATGGCTCAGCCAGCCGATGAAAATAGGGTAGGTCACCAGTACCGGAAGGCAGGCGTAGATCTGCGCCATGTTGCCATGCAGATTGACGACAGGGTCGAGCGCGGCCAGCGAAATCAGCACGCCCAGTGCCTGCATGCACAGGCCTTGCAGCATCAGACGTGGCCCGGCGGCCGCCATGTTATGCATGGCCATCATGGCGAGGACCGTTATACCGGGAACTGCGCTGAAACCCATCGCGCCAACCCAGAAACCGCCCATCATCGAATCGAAAAGCAGATTTCGCCATTCAGCCTGGTAGGGCTCGCGCGACGTTCTTGCGAGCTGGTAAGCAACATGCGGCCATACGAGGCTGTAGAGCAGTGCCAACAACCACGCCCAGTGTGCTGTATTCACGTAATACAGAGAAACAGCGACCGTCACAAAGCCAACGCTTACACCGAAGCATCTCGGGGCGTAGATCCGCTTGGCGAATGCCATCCCTCTGCGGTGATAGGTGCTCATAGATTCTTACCGGACATTACTTTCGAATCGGTCAGAAATCGACGCCGCTTGACCGAAGGGCTGGAGTTTGAGCGTTCACTAGTGGCAAGGGAAGAGTATTTTGCCGAGGGGTGTCAAATAATTACATATTGATGAAACTGGCTGTTTAAAAGTCAATTAAATGACATAAACAGTACTAAAACCTGTTCAAAAATATGACGAAACATACAATTTAATACACCGTGAATAACCGGGGCAGGGTGTCTGGTTGTTGGCAGACACGCCGCCCGGCGAGTTTAGGTAAGCGACGGTCAGGCGATTACAACGTTGCCTTGTTTTGCTGCGTGCTGGTCATCCATGCAACGGCAATGGACAGCAGCGCAACAACAGCGGCGACATACCCTACGGCACCCAGCCCCAGGTGCTCGATGGTAAGGCCTCCGATGATCGATCCCAGACCGATCCCGGCATTGGCGGCCGAGACATTCAAGGTCCCGGCCAGTGCCTGGGCCTGAGGCGCTGCTTTCATCACCCTGATCTGGCAGATCGGAAACAACGCCGTATGCGCGATGCCCCAAATCACCAGTACCACGGCCAGCAACGGCATGGAGCCTGCGGCCGGTACGCTTGCGGTCATGCCCAGCGCGAGCAACAGCGCAAAGGCCATGGTCGAGCCGAGCGGGCTGCGGTCCACATAACGTCCACCCAGGGCATTGCCGATCAGGCCGACCGCGCCGAAGCCCATCAACCACCAACCCACTTGAGCCGATTCGATGCCCGCGATGCGTTCCAGCGTGTCAGCCAGGTAGGTATAGGCACCGAACATGGCCGTGAACAGCAGGATGGACAGCAGCAGGTTGGCGAGGAAGAACGGATCCCGGAGAATTTTTGCCTGCTCGGCGAGGCCGACTTTTGCGGTAGGTTCGATACGCGGCATCGACAGTGCCAGCAACAGAGCCATTAACGCTGACAGCAGCGTCAGCGCCCAGAATGCCCCGCGCCAACCCACGGCATCGGCGAATACTGTACCCAGCGGGATACCGAACAGCATGGCAGCCGAGATGCCGAGGTAGACCTGCGCAACGGCCTTGCCAGCGTGCTTCGGTCCGGCCAGCAGGCTTGCCGTTTCACTGGCGGTGCCCCAGAACACCGGCAAGGCCAGTGCCGGAATGAACCGCGCCAGCGCCAGCACCCAGATATTGCTCGACACCGCCGCCAGTGCGTTGGAGGCGGCGAAGATCAGCAAAATGACGATGAACGTGCGCTTGCGGTCCAGGTGCGAGAGCATGGCTGTCAGCGGTGGGCCAAAGAGCATCACGGTGAAGGCGAACAGCGTTACCAGCAAGCCGGCGGTAGAGATGGAGATCCCCAGATCACGGGCCATTGAAGGCAACAGACCGATGATGAGAAATTCAGTGGTGACGATCACGAAGCCGGCCAAGGCCAGAATCGCGATGGACAAGCCGGCGCCGGTCGAGCTTTCGCTGCGGGCGCCGGAGGCAGTGGTTTCCAGAGAAGGCATAGTGCAGACCCATTAAAAATAAGTCCGCCAGCTTATTGCAGAAATGAGCTTCTATCTTTGCCAAGTTTTCCCTTTGTTGTGGACTGGAATTCACTAATAAGGATTCGTAGGCACCCTGCCCAAGGTCCAGACCCTGGGCGAGTGATTATGCGAGGTGTTTCGCGCGGATCAAGTCGCATCGGAGCGGCTGACCGGTCCGCAGATCATTGGCCGATGACAGTCTTCACCAGCGCGGCGTGCTCTTTCGGATTTTTTGCATTGGAGACCACGTTCAGCACGGCTGCGCGGGTACCCGATGCAGCGACGATCGATGTGCTCAGCACCTGAGCGTCGCTCATGGTTGCCGAGGTATCCAGTTGGCGCACACCAAGACCATTCTTCTTGACGATCTTCTTGTCACCCAGCTTTTTGAAGTCCTTGTAGCCGGTACTCTGCTGGGCAAGGATACCGGTGACCAGCCCGTCAAGTACTGCGCCGTCGTTATCGTTGGCCTGCACGCCCATTGGCATAGGCGTTTCGGTAACGATCAACACGCGCTTTTCGGCCGCATTGGTGTAGAGCGACCCGGTCACACCCTGAGCCTTGGCTTTTGCATCAATCTCGGGCATCTCGCCCTGTACGTAGCCCGCAGGAATGGTGAAGGCCAGTTTGCCGCCCAGCAGCGAAGCGTTTTGCACTGCGGCAGCGGCGGGCGCAGCGGCCTGCGGTTTGGTGGCAGCCTGAACGCTGACCATGCTCTGAGATGCTGCCAGTGCGACACATACAGCCATTGCCTTGAAACCGAAAAAGCGCATGGAAATTCCTTTTTGTCTGTTAATGACGGAGGCGTTTGCCCTGAGGCATGTGATTGACCAGACAGGTAAAAGTGCCCATAAAAAAACGACCAGCCCGATCACTCCGGCTGGCCGTCGTTTTGCTGCGTTATGCTTATTCGGCGATCTGCAGCTTGCGCGACTCGGTATAGACGTAGCGCACTTTTTCATACTCGAACGGCGAGTTGAGCTGACCGTAACGGAAGCTGGTGACGTAACGGCGGTCAACGGCACGCAACACGGTGATTTCCGGATGGTCGCTGCTGACTTCAGCCACGTTGAGGAAGTTGATCTGGTTTTCAGCCGTGTAGTCGAACAGCATGCCGCCAGTGTCACGCAGGTTCGATGGGCCGAACAATGGCAACACCAGATAAGGTCCTGAAGGCACGCCGTAGAAGCCCAGGGTCTGGCCGAAGTCTTCGCTCTGGCGCGGCAGGCCCATCATGGTCGCCGGGTCCCACAGACCGGCGATGCCGATGGTGGTGTTGAGCAGCAGACGGCCAGTGGTGTCCAGCGAGCGCTCGCCCTTGAACTGCAGCAGGCTGTTCAACAGGTTGGAGACGTCGCCCAGGTTGCTGAAAAAGTTGCTCACACCGCTGCGTACGAAGCCAGGAGTGATGTAGCGGTAGCCGTCCACCACCGGCAGGAATACCCATTCATCGAAACGGTAGTTGAAGTGGTAGACCCGGCGGTTCCAGGATTCCAGCGGATCATAGACTTCCAGTGCGTTGATGGAGGCGCGCTCGAACTCACGCTGATCCAGCCCCGGGTTGAATTGCAGCGACTTCAGCGGCTGAGTGAAACCATCAGCATCGGTCTGACGGGCCACAGTGGCCGGGTGCTGAGCCTTGTTGCTGGTATCCGCGTCAGCGGCCTGGACTGTGCCGGCACAGAGCAGAGCGGCAAGAAGTAAAAGACGTTTAGCCACGGAAAAACTCCAGCATGGCGTCGGTGTTGACGCGGTAATTAAGGTTGCCGCAATGCCCGCCGTACGGGTAAACGGTCAGGCGATCGCCAAAGGTCTTGCGCAGGAAACCGAGGTCACCCGAACCCAGGATCACGTCGTCGGCGTTGTGCATGACGGCAATCTTGGTGTTGCTGTGCAGGTAGTCCTTCAGGGCGTAGAGGCTGACCTGGTCGACCAGTTGCAGCAGGCTACCGCCGTCGGTGCGTGCACGCCACATCGGGATGACCTGTTCGGTCAGGTAGCAATCGAAGTCGCACTGCAGGGCGCGCTTGAGGAACGGCGTCAGGCTGGTGCCTTCGGTGATCGGGAATTTCGGTGGCGTAATCAGACCGCGACGGTTGATCAGGTCGGAGGTGAACGCGATGTCAGCCGACGAGAAGCGGAACGAGGTACCGATCAGCATCGCCATCTGTTCATTGGTCAGGTGCTGCTTGGACTGCTGGAAGTCGAACAGCAGTGCATCGTTGAGATCAATGTAGCCTTTTTGGCGGAAGTAGCGGGTCAGCTTGGCCAGCACCAGTTCATAGAACGTGGTGGTGTTGTTGATGCCCTTGACGTTGGTCTGTACCAGTTTGTCGAGGTTGCTGATCGAGGTGTAGAGATTGACCGGCGGGTTGAGCAGCAGGACCTTCTTGAAGTTGAAGCTGCGACGGGTTTCGTCCAGCTTGCTGACGAATGCAGCATTCAGTGCGCCAAGGCTGTAACCGGTCAGGTAATAGTCGGTTACCGGCAGTTGCGCCTGCTGAGCCCGAATGGCCTGCATCACGCGATAAATGTCTTCTGCGTCGTCGGTGGAGACGCCAGGAGTCGCAAAGCGCGAGGCCGAGGTCATGAAGTCATAGCTGGTGGGCGAAGACAGCTGCACGACGTGGTAGCCCGCGCCGTAATAGAGCTTTTTCAGGAATTCATTGATGGTGCTGTTATACGGCGCGCCCGTGCCGGCGATCAGGAAGATCAGCGGGGCAGCGTGGTCCTGTTTGGCCAGGCGATAATGCAACTTTTTCACCGCCCAGAAGTTGTCGGGCAGGGTGAACTCGCGCTCGGGATGCAGGTTCAGGGTGTAGACATCCTGATCGATATCTTCATCGTCAGGCAGGTCGGGGCGCAGAGCGGGCGGTGTGGTCGCAATGGTCGCTTCAAACGGATTAGTCAGCGGGTAGCCATAGGTGGCGGAGTCGACGGTGGTTGCCAGAGCGGACGCACTTAAACACAAGCCACCTATAACAGTGGCGAGGCGCAGAAAACGGAGCATGACTAAATCCCTTGGGAAAGAAGTGCTGATGAGATACGCAGGCTATGACCAAGGTGTAGTGCCAAAGTGCCCCATCCACCGGTTAACCCTGTAAATAAGACGGAACAATACACGTTCTTTGGATTTTGCAATGCAGATATGCGGTTTATTTTTGCGTGACTAGCGTATTTGCTGGCCCGGCTCGACGTTTGCAGTGCTGGTGAAGGTTGGCAGGCCATGGCCTGGAGGCGAAATTTGCGGCTTGCGTAAAGCACAAAGGAGAGCCGTAGCTCTCCTCCAATGTGGTTCACGTGCTCTTTTTATTGTTATGGGGCGGCCTGTTATTGTTGTTGGCGACCAGTCCCTTTACAGCGTTGTTGTGCGACCCCCATACGGGGTCAAGAGCAAACGTATTTTTTTGAGCGCTGATTCGCTTTAATCACCTGCCTGCACAACAGGGTGATCCCACCGGTTCTGGAGCTACCTGACGGTAGTTTTATTGTTCTCGGGCCGGTCGCGAGGCCTTCCATTGAAAGGTCCCTGTAAAGCTGATCCACTCCAAAAAAATCTGTTAGCTGCGCCTCTGTCCGTTTTGTTCTTGTTGTGTCAGAGCCGTTACGTATTGTTTTTATTGGTTCGCTGCATCGTTTGTTGTTTTTGTTGTATCAGAGGTATAGCAGGACCCGTGCCAGTTTTTGAAAACTCTTTTAAATCAGTAGCTTGTGAATTCTGATGGTTGGCGCGTGGTCGTAGAGCCGGAAAAAATGTTTCCGTGTTACCCGTTCGCGGTGGTGATCGTAAAGCTGCGGTAACACATCGTGTTTCCTTCGTAGCATGAGCCAGAGTGGTGCGCTGCAGGTCTGTGTCGTCTATACGACGATGGTATGGGGGAGGGCGTTCTCCTCTGGGCATAAAGGTGTGCCCCTGCCCCTAATGGCCAGCTTCAGGCGTTTTTCGCTGTGCGTTGTCGTTGATGGCTCGTTGTTGTCGTTTCCCATTGCCCCAGTGTCGCAGACAGAGCATGCCTGCCTGTCGTGCAGGTCGATGATCAGGGTGGCGTTGCGGTGCGTTTGATTGCGCGTGGCAGCGATAAAAACGTGCAAGGCGCCGCGTGCCCCAAGGTCGGGCGCGGGGGCGGTCTGGAGAACAACGTTAACCATGCCCCGACAACCGTCGGTGCAGACTTCCGGGGAAGCGACAATGATGATGCGAAAAATACTGGGGGCGGGTGCCGCTCTGGTACTTGCGGTCAGCTCCACGCTGGCGATTGCCGAAACCAAGACCCTGACCATCGGCTATGTGGAAGGCTGGTCCGACAGTGTCGCGACCACCTTCGTGGCCTCCGAAGTGATCAAGCAAAAGCTTGGTTATGACGTCAAGTTGCAGTCTGTCGCCGCTGGGATCATGTGGCAGGCGGTGGCAACCGACAAGCTCGATCTGATGCTGTCTGCGTGGCTTCCGGGCACGCATGGCGAGTACTACGCCAAGTACAAGGATCAGGTCGTCAACTACGGGCCTAACTTCAAGGACGCCAAGATTGGCTTGATCGTGCCTGAATACGTCAAGGCCAAAACCATCGAAGACCTGAAGACCGATGCTTCCTTCAACAAGAAGATCACCGGCATCGATGCGGGCTCGGGCGTGATGCTCAAGACCGATCAGGCCATCAAGGACTACGGTCTGGACGGCTATAAACTGCAGGCGAGCTCCGGCGCAGGCATGATTGCCGAGCTGACCCGCGCGGAAAAGGCGAAGAAGTCCATCGTCGTCACCGGCTGGGTGCCGCACTGGATGTTCGCCAAGTGGAAACTGCGTTTCCTGGACGATCCGAAAGGTGTCTACGGCGAGGCTGAAACCGTCGACAACGTGGGCAGCCTGGGGCTGGAGAAGAAAGCTCCTGAAGTCGTGGCCTTCCTGAAAAAATTCCAGTGGGCGTCCAAGGATGAAATCGGTGAGGTGATGCTGGCGATTCAGGACGGTGCCAAACCTGAAGCTGCAGCGAAGGACTGGGTCGCCAAGCACCCCGACCGCGTCGCCGCATGGACTGCCAAATAGTCGCAAAGTGTCTGAATAGCCCTTCTCAAGGCCGTCTGGTGTTATCGCCAGACGGCCTTTTGTTTTTCTGCCCCGGAGTATTTTCCGTGCGACCGACTGCCGGTGGGTTCAGACCGTGCGAGAAGAGGTATCCACAGCTAATGTCGTTCTAATACTAAGGTCGTCTGGAGTGCGCGCCGGACCCGACTAAAGTGCATTACGTGACATCTCATCTGTGCTGCGAGGACAAAAACAATGAACGACAGCATTTACCTCTCGATTCAAAACAGCCCCCGTTTCAAGGAGCTGGTCTCCAAAAGAGAGCGTTTCGCCTGGATTCTCTCGGCGATCATGCTTGGCCTGTATGCGGCCTTTATTCTTTTGATTGCTTACGGACCCCATATTCTGGGGGCCAAACTAAGTCCCACTTCGACCATTACCTGGGGAATGCCGATAGGCGTAGGGCTGATCCTTTCCGCGTTCATATTGACCGCCATCTATGTTCGCCGTGCCAACGGTGAATTCGATGACCTGAACAACGCGATCCTCAAGGAGGCTCAGCAATGATCCGGCGCCTATCAGCAGCACTTGGCCTGGCCGCCTTCGCGCCGACCCTCTGGGCGGCAGACGCGTTGACGGGTGCAGTGCAGAAACAACCCCTGAACGTCGCCGCGATCGTCATGTTCGTGGTCTTCGTCGCTTTCACGCTGTACATCACCTACTGGGCATCGAAAAAGAACAAGACTGCGTCGGACTATTATTCGGCAGGTGGCAAGATCACCGGCTTCCAGAACGGTCTGGCGATTGCCGGTGACTACATGTCGGCAGCGTCCTTTCTGGGGATTTCCGCACTGGTCTACACCTCCGGCTATGATGGCCTGATCTACTCGATCGGCTTCCTGGTGGGCTGGCCGATCATCCTGTTCCTGATCGCCGAACGCCTGCGCAACCTGGGTAAATATACCTTTGCCGACGTGGCCTCGTACCGCCTCAAGCAAAAGGAGATTCGCACCCTGTCTGCCTGCGGCTCGCTGGTAGTGGTGGCGTTTTACCTGATTGCGCAGATGGTGGGTGCCGGCAAGCTGATCCAGCTGCTGTTCGGTCTGGACTACGCCGTTGCGGTGGTGCTGGTCGGTATTCTGATGTGTCTCTATGTGCTGTTCGGCGGCATGCTCGCCACCACCTGGGTGCAGATCATCAAGGCGGTGATGTTGCTGTCCGGTGCGTCGTTCATGGCACTGATGGTCATGAAGCACGTCAACTTCGACTTCAACATGCTGTTCTCCGAAGCGATCAAGGTTCACCCCAAAGGTGAAGCGATCATGAGCCCTGGCGGGCTGGTGAAAGACCCGATCTCGGCGTTCTCGCTGGGTCTGGCCCTGATGTTCGGTACTGCCGGCCTGCCACACATCCTGATGCGCTTCTTCACCGTGAGCGATGCCAAGGAAGCCCGCAAGTCGGTGCTCTACGCGACCGGCTTTATCGGCTACTTCTACATCCTTACCTTCATCATCGGTTTCGGCGCGATCCTGCTGGTCAGCACCAATCCGGCGTTCAAGGATGCGGCAGGCGCCTTGCTGGGCGGTAACAACATGGCGGCGATTCACCTCGCCGATGCCGTCGGAGGCAGTCTGTTCCTGGGCTTCATCTCGGCAGTCGCGTTCGCCACTATTCTGGCAGTGGTTGCCGGGCTGACCCTGGCGGGTGCTTCGGCGGTTTCTCACGACTTGTATGCCAGCGTCATCAAGGCAGGCAAAGCCAACGAGAAGGACGAGATCCGTATCTCGAAAATCACCACCATCGCCTTGGCGGTCGTGGCGATCTTTCTGGGTATTGCCTTTGAAAGCCAGAACATCGCCTTCATGGTGGGCCTGGCGTTCTCGGTCGCGGCAAGCTGCAACTTCCCGATCCTGCTGCTTTCCATGTACTGGAAAAACCTGACCACCCGTGGCGCCATGATTGGCGGCTGGATGGGCCTGATCAGCGCAGTGGTGCTGATGGTGCTGGGTCCGACCATCTGGGTGCAGATACTGCATCACGAGAAAGCCATTTTCCCTTACGAATACCCGGCGTTGTTTTCCATCGCCATTGCCTTCGTAGGGATCTGGTTCTTCTCCATCACCGACAAGTCGAAAGCGGCGGAGGGCGAGCGCGCTCTGTTCTTCCCGCAATTCGTCCGCTCGCAGACCGGGCTGGGTGCCAGTGGTGCGGTTTCACACTAAGGCATGAGTGTTATGAACTAAGCAGCCTTCGGGCTGCTTTTTCATGGGCGATAAAAAACCCCGCTTGAAAAAGCGGGGTTTCTTATTGGCTACATGCGCTGCTGCGTGGAGCAGCAGGTCATATCTTGCCGAGCAACACCAGAATCAGCAGGATCACCAGGATCGTACCGATGATGCCCGACGGACCGTAGCCCCAACTGCGCGAGTGCGGGAATACTGGCAAACCGCCAACTAGCAGCAGAATCAGAACGATGATAAGAATAGTGCCGATGCCCATGGTGAGTTCCCTCTTTACATTAATGTTAATTAGCAGATGCAGTTGAAACGTCACACCGAACGGTATGAAGTGGCCTGCTTGACTCATCGGACTCTGGGCGTTGGAGAAAGGTTCGATCTATTTTAAATAATTTATTACACATTTTAAAATCATTGAAAGTCAGAGGCTTACCGTATTTTTGTCTGACAATAAATGGGGCTTTTTTTGACTTGGCGCGTTTGAATCGGTCTTAAAAACAATTGAACTAAAGACCCTGGAAAGTCTCAGCGCGATGCGAACTTTCTACCTGATGCATGGCCCGCAAGAGGACACAATGATGGTTTATCGAGTGGCGGCGGATGCCGTGGTCGTGTTTCATCTACTGTTCATTGTGTTCGTCCTGTTCGGCGGACTGCTGGTATTGAGAAGGCCCTGGCTGGCACTGCTGCACGTTCCTGCTGCGGCCTGGGGGACAGCGGTCGAGTTTCTGCACCTGTATTGCCCGCTGACACCGCTGGAAAACACCCTGCGCAGCAACGCTGGAGGGCAGGGCTATACCGGGGGCTTCGTTGAGCATTATCTGATCCCGCTGATTTACCCGGCCGGGCTTACGCCGGGCATGCAGCTTTGGCTGGGTGGCATCGTCGTGCTGCTCAACGTGTCGGTGTATGGCCTGTTGCTGCTGCGTTATGTGGCCCGGTCCAGGCGTTCATAGGGCTGCGGTTTGCTCCAGGCATTCAGCGTCTTGATGGTGGGTTTGTGGTGCTTCTAGTGTGATTACACTCATACAACTCCTGCACATCACAAGGCACTCGCTATGCAAAACCGCATCATGATTACTGGCGCCGGCTCAGGTCTGGGTCGTGAAATTGCACTGCGCTGGGCACGCGAAGGGTGGCGGCTGGCACTCTCGGACATCAATGATGCCGGCTTGCAGGAGACCCTTGCGCTGGTACGCGAGGCGGGTGGTGACGGCTTCGTGCAGCGTTGCGACGTTCGCGATTACAGCCAGCTCACCGCGTTTGCTCAAGCGTGCGAACAGCGTTTTGGCGGCATCGACGTCATCGTCAACAATGCGGGTGTGGCTTCCGGGGGCTTCTTCAACGAGTTGTCGCTGGAGGACTGGGACTGGCAGATCGCGATCAATCTGATGGGCGTGGTCAAGGGCTGCAAGGCGTTCCTGCCGATGCTGCTGGCCAGCAAGGGCCGGATCATCAACATCGCCTCGATGGCAGCGCTGATGCAGGCGCCGGCGATGAGCAATTACAACGTCGCCAAGGCCGGGGTCGTCGCGCTTTCCGAGAGCCTGCTGGTCGAGTTGCATGACCAGGGGATTGGTGTTCATGTGGTCTGCCCGTCGTTCTTTCAGACCAACCTGCTGGATTCCTTCCGCGGCCCCACGCCCGCGATGAAGGCGCAGATCGGCAGGTTGCTGGAGAAGTCGCCGATCACTGCCGGGGATATCGCCGACTGCATCTTCAGGCAGGTCGGCGAAGGCGAGTTCATGATCCTGCCTCACGAAGAAGGCCGCATGGCTTGGGAAATGAAACGCAAGCAGCCACAGGCGATGTATGACGAAATGACCGTCATGTGCGCCAAGATGCGCGCCAAGGCGCAGAAGGGGCATGCCTGACTGACCCGGATACTCCGCGTCCTCTTTGCGACGCAGAGCGTCGAGAACTGCATTCCCACGCTGGAGCGTGAGGAACGATAACCTCAACTATCGTGCTGAAGCTCTGCGTCGGTCTGCACGGATAATCCGATTATCGTGCGCCGCTCTGCGTCGCATGCCTTTCCGGACGCTCCGCGTCCTCTTGGGTGGTATCAAGGTCATGACCGCACTGTTTTCTGATAGGGTTGCGTGCATATTTCAGCCCTGATCTGTGAACCGTTCATGCTCAATTACCTGTGGTTCTTCCTTGCCGCCCTGTTCGAGATATTCGGTTGCTATGCCTTCTGGCTGTGGTTACGGCAAGGTAAGAGTGCGCTGTGGGTGATTCCTGCGCTTGTCAGCCTGACGGTGTTTGCACTGTTGCTGACACGTGTGGAGGCGGCTTATGCGGGCCGAGCCTACGCGGCGTATGGCGGGATCTACATTGTCGCGTCGATTGCCTGGCTGGGCCTGGTCGAGCGGGTCAGGCCGTTGGGCACGGACTGGCTGGGTCTGGCTTTCTGCGTCATCGGTGCGACCATCATTCTGCTCGGGCCACGTTGGTCCGCCGCTTGATTAACCACAGCCGCGAACGACATTTCCCACTGATTTGGCCGGAAAGTAAGACGTTTCCTTCAGTCTTTTCCGGTGCTGTTGCAGGACGTTACTGATTTGCCATCAGTGCATTGAAGCGCCGTGTCTCGCCATGCACCCTGCCTCTTTTGCGCAACGCAAGGGTGGGAAAAATGCTGGTACTGACGCGGGAAATTGGCGAAACGTTTTCCATCGGTGATGACATCACCGTGCAGATCCTGGGGATCAACGGCAATCAGGTCAGGCTCGGGATCAATGCCCCGAAAGACGTCAAGGTTCACCGCGCCGAGGTCTACAAACGAATTGCCAGGACGCTTGCCCAACAGGCAACAACGCCGCTTCAGTGAGCGGCGTTGTCAGCAAACGATGTCGTAGGTGAATGACCTGACGCAGGCCCTGTAGGGGCTATTCGAAAAACTCCTTCGGCACGTCGTGCTTGAGCATCAGCTGACACTGTTGGCTCTCAAGGTCGAAAAAGATCACCGCCTGACCCTTGGTCAACGCATGACGCACGCGCAATACCCGGGTTTGCAGGGGTGTTTCGTCGCCATTATCGGTGCCCTCACGGGTGACGAAGTCCTCGATCAGGCGAGTGAGGGTGTCAGGTTCCAGTTGGTCGTAGGGGATCAGCATGGCGGTTCTCGTGTCGATGAGCGGCGATGATAGAACTGCGGTGCCGTGCACCGCAATTCACAGGGCCTCAACTCTCTTCGCGATTCTGCCCGATCAGGCTGTCGACCGGTGGCACGCGGGTATCGGATTCCATCTGCGCATCGTGCTCAATCTGATGGCTGAAGCGCTCCAGCGAGCTCTGCGCTGGTTTGGCATCACTGGCGAATACCGGCGGGCTGAGGATGTAGGCACCCAGCAACTTGCTCAGCGCTGCCAGACTGTCGATATGCGTGCGCTCGTAGCCATGCGTCGCGTCACAGCCGAAGGCCAGCAGGGCGGTGCGGATGTCATGCCCCGAGGTCACGGCCGAGTGCGCATCACTGTAGTAATAGCGGAACAGGTCACGGCGCACCGGCAACTCGTTGTCCACGCCCAGCCGCAGCAGATGGCGGGACAGGTGGTAGTCGTAAGGACCGCCCGAGTCCTGCATCGCCACGCTGACGGCGTGTTCGCTGGAATGTTGACCCGGCGCAACCGGTGCAATGTCGATGCCGACGAACTCGCTCACGTCCCAAGGCAGTACACCCGCTGCGCCCGTCCCGGTTTCTTCGGTGATGGTGAACAGCGGGTGGCAGTCGATCAACGGCTCGGCACCGCTTTCGACAATGGACTTCAGGGCGGCGAGCAGTGCTGCCACACCGGCTTTGTCATCCAGGTGACGGGCACTGATGTGTCCGCTCTCGGTGAACTCCGGCAGCGGGTCGAAGGCCACGAAGTCACCGATGCCGATGCCCAGTGATTCGCAGTCGGCGCGCGTGGTGCAATAGGCGTCCAGGCGCAGCTCGACGTGGTCCCAACTGATCGGCATTTCGTCCACGGCGGTGTTGAACGCGTGACCGGAAGCCATCAGCGGCAGAACGCTGCCACGGATCACGCCGGTGTCGGTGAACACGCTGACCCGGCTGCCTTCGGCAAAGCGGCTCGACCAGCAGCCGACCGCAGCCAGCGCCAGGCGGCCGTTGTCTTTGACTTCCCGAACACTGGCACCAATGGTGTCCAGGTGCGCCGATACGGCCCGGTCAGGGCTGTTCTGCTTGCCCTTCAGTGTGGCGCGGATAGTGCCGCGGCGGGTCAGTTCGAACGGGATCCCGAGCTCTTCGAGTCGCTCGGCCACGTAACGCACAATGGTGTCTGTGAAGCCGGTGGGGCTTGGGATCGCGAGCATTTCCAACAGAACTTTCTGCAGGTATTTCAGATCCGGATCGGGGATATTTGCAGGGGTCATGGATGCTCCTTATGGAACAGTTGCAAGCCACGGGCTGCAAAGGCTGATGCGCCTCTTGCAGCCGTGCCCGCAGCTGCGATCAGATATGCACAGGCAGGCTGTGCGGAAACAACAGATCGACGAAACGTTCGGCGGTGGGTTGCGGTTCGTGATTGGCAAGCCCTACGCGTTCATTGGCTTCGATGAACACGTATTCAGGCTGATCGGCGGCCGGCACCATCAGGTCCAGGCCGACGACCGGGATGTCCAGCGCCCGCGCGGCACGCACCGCTGCGTCGCTGAGTACCGGGTGCAGAATGGCCGTGACATCTTCCAGGCAGCCGCCGGTGTGCAGATTGGCAGCACGGCGCACGGCCAGGCGCTGATCCATCGGCAGAATATCGGCGTAGTCAAAACCGGCCTCGCGCACGGTGCGCTCGGTTTCCTGATCCATCGGAATACGGCTTTCGCCATCCGTTGCTGCGGCGCGGCGTCGGCTTTGGGCTTCGATCAACTGTTTGATGGTGTGGCGGCCGTCACCGATGATTTCAGCCGGACGGCGTATCGCCGCAGCCACGACCTGAAAGCCGATCACCACGATGCGCAAGTCCAGGCCTTCATGAAAGCTTTCCAGAATCACGCGAGTGTCGAACTGGCGGGCCTGCTCTATAGCACTCTGTACATCGTCAATGGTGCGCAGATCAACCGCTACGCCCTGGCCTTGTTCACCGTCCAGCGGCTTGACCACGATTTGCCCGTGCGCTTCGAGAAACGCCAGATTGTCGTCTGCGCTGCCCGCCCTTTGCTGCGCGGGCAGGCGCAGGCCGGCAGCCTTCAGGGCACGATGGGTCAGGCTCTTGTCCTGACACAGGGTCATGCTCACCGCGCTGGTCAGATCGCTCAACGATTCGCGGCAGCGTATACGACGACCGCCGTAGCTGAGGGTGAACAGCCCGGCATCCGCATCATCCACCTGCACGTCAATGCCGCGCCGATGGGCTTCCTCGACAATGATCCGCGCATACGGATTGAAGTCCGCCTGCGGGCCAGGGCCGAGAAACAACGACTCGTTGATACCGTTCTTGCGCTTGATGGCGAAGGTCGGCAGATTGCGGAAATTCAATTTGGCGTACAGCGCCTTGGCCTGATCGTTGTCATGCAGCACCGACAGGTCGAGGTAGCTCAGGCCGCGACTCATGAAGTGCTCGATCAGGTGCCGAACCAGCACTTCGCCGACACCCGGCCGCGTGCATTGCGGATCAACCGCCAGGCACCAGAGGCTGCTGCCTTTCTCCGGGTCATTGAAGGCCTTCTGATGATTGAGGCCCATGACGCTGCCGATGATCGTCTTGCTGCCTTCGTCCTCGGCCACCCAATACACCGGGCCACCTTCGTGGCGCGGGGTCAGCAACTCGGGGTCGATGGGCAACATGCCGCGCGCCAGATACAGGTTGTTGATGGCCTGCCAGTCGTTCTCGTTGTGGGCACGGCGGATACGGTAGCCGCGAAACACACGCTGCGCCGGGCGGTAATCGCTGAACCACAGACGCAGCGTGTCCGACGGGTCGAGAAACAACTGCTGCGGCGATTGCGCCAACACCTGTTGCGGCGCTGCCACATACAGCGCGATGTCGCGCTCGCCGGGTTTTTCGTTGAGCAGGTCCTGAGCCAGCGCTGCCGGATCAGGGTAGGTGTGACCGATCAGCAAACGTCCCCAGCCACAGTGCAGCGCCAGAGGGTCTGCATCTATCTGGCTGCCGTCTTCAGCGAGTCGTGCCTGCAGACGTTCGTACGAGGGCGACTGGCCGCGCAACAGGCGCTGGCTATAAGTCGTCGCGTTCTGTTTCATCGATCACAGTCCCTGTTCGCTGAGCCAAAGGTTCAGCGCTGCCAGTTGCCACAGCTTGGAGCCGCGCAATGGCGTGAGCTGGCCCTCGGGGTTGGTCAGCAGCTTGTCGACCATCGCAGGGTTGAACAGGCCGCGGTCCTGACTGGAGTCGGTCAGCAACTCGCGCACCCAGTTAAGCGTGTCGCCCTGCAAGTGTTTGAGGCCAGGCACCGGGAAGTAGCCTTTCTTGCGATCAATCACTTCCGAAGGAATGACCATACGCGCGGCTTCTTTCAGCACCTGTTTGCCACCGTCCGGCAGCTTGAATTTACCGGGAATGCGAGCCGACAGTTCGACCAGACGATAGTCAAGGAACGGCGTGCGCGCTTCCAGGCCCCAGGCCATGGTCATGTTGTCGACACGCTTGACCGGGTCATCGACCAGCATCACCGTGCTGTCCAGGCGCAAGGCCTTGTCGACGGCGGCGCTGGCGCCTGGCTGGGCAAAGTGATCGCGAACGAAATCACCGGCGGCGTCATTGGCAGTGCGCCACTTCGGCTGCACGGTCTCGGCGTATTCGGCGTAGCTGCGGTCGACGAATGCATCGCGGTAGGCCGCCACCGGATCGCTCGCGCCGTCGACTTGCGGGTACCAGTGGTAACCGGCGAACAGTTCATCAGCGCCCTGGCCGCTCTGTACCACCTTGCAGTGTTTCGACACTTCACGCGACAGCAGGTAGAAGGCGATGCAGTCGTGGCTGACCATCGGCTCGCTCATCGCGCGGAACGCCGCAGGCAACTGCTCGATGATCTCGCGTTCCTGAATACGCAACTGGTGATGGCGCGTGCCGTAATGCTTGGCGATCAGGTCGGAATACTGAAATTCGTCGCCACGCTCGCCGCCGGCATCCTGGAAGCCGATGGAGAAGGTCGACAGGTCCTCGACACCCACTTCACGCAGCAGACCTACCAGCATGCTCGAGTCGACGCCGCCGGACAGCAGCACACCGACGTCCACTGCAGCACGCTGACGGATCGCTACCGCTTCACGCGTACTGTCCAGTACGCGGTCGCGCCAGTCTTCGAGGGTGAGGTTTTTCTCGTCTTCGTGCGGGCCGTAGGGCAGCGTCCACCAGACTTTCTGTTCGACCTTGCCGCTGGCGTCGATACGCATCCAGCTGGCTGGCGGAAGTTTTTCGACGCCGGCCAGCAAGGTGCGCGGCGCAGGCACCACCGCATGGAAGTTGAGGTAATGGTTGAGCGCCACCGGATCAAGCATCCCGCTAATGTCACCACCTTTGAGCAGGGCAGGCAGCGAGGATGCGAAGCGCAGGCGCTTGTCGGTTTTCGACAGGTACAACGGCTTGACGCCGAGGCGGTCACGGGCGATGAACAGCTGCTTGCTGTCACGTTCCCAGATGGCAAAGGCGAACATGCCGTTGAGCTTGGGCAGCATGTCTGCGCCCCACGCGTGATAGCCCTTGAGCAACACTTCGGTGTCACCGCCGGAATGGAACTGATAGCCAAGGCTTTCCAACTCGGCACGCAATTCAGGGAAGTTGTAGATCGCGCCGTTGAAGGCCAAGGACAGGCCCAGGTTGCTGTCGATCATCGGCTGCGCCGAGCCGTCCGACAGGTCCATGATTTTCAGGCGACGATGACCAAGGGCAACCGGCCCCTGGCTGTGAAACCCCCACGCATCCGGGCCGCGAGGCGCCAGCTCATGGGTAATGCGTTCAACAGCGGCTAGGTCCGCTGGTTGATGGTCGAAACGTAATTCACCTGCTAATCCGCACATAAGTCCTTACCGGGTTTCCGTTGGGGAGGTGACTGAGAAAGTGCAGTCACCCAGAAACTGACCCAGTGAGGGCATGGTAGTTTTAGATCAAAAAGTTATAAGCGTTTGTTTTCAGCTGGTTGGCAACGTGCTTCTGGAATTGATGCGCTAACTGGGTTCGGTTTGCTGTCGTGCTTACCGCACCCGCTTTAAGACGGATTTTTCTGACATGTAAAGCGGATACGGCTCATTGACGGTGATGTTTGCAGCACGCTAGTTTGGGGCCTATGAAAGCACGCCAACTCACTCGGCATACATAAAGGGGTATCGATATGAACAAGCACATTGCACCGGTTTGCGAAGAGTACGAAGGCTTTTAAACCCGTTCAGGAATTTCAAATGGAGGCCGCGATCGGTCTCCATTTTTTTATGAGAAAAATCATATGGATATGTGTCTGGCTCTGGCCGAACTGCTGGCAAAAGAAGCGCTTCGCAATGTTCTTCTGTTCTGCGGAGTGCTCACTGCGATCGTTTCGATGTACATGGTGTTAGCGACTGCAAAGAAGAAACAGACTGCAGACCTGTTATTTGGGTGCCGGCTGGATGAGCAGCTACAGCTGGGTAACGCGCGCATTGCCGCCATGCATGATGCCCAGTCGCCGATGAAGGATTTGCTGTTGTCTTGCACCGAGGCTGATCGCAAGGAAAAGGAAGCGGTCAAGTACGTGCTTAACCATTGGGAGCGAGTGGCCGTGGGTATTGTTCAAGGGATCTACCACGAGGAAATGCTGCGGCAGTCCAACCATTCGAATGTCGTGAGCCTGTACAAGAAAGCCAAGCCCTTTATAGACGCGGTGCGTTACAAGGAGCAGAAGGACACGTTTTACAGACATTTTGAAAAAATGGCCTTGTCCTGGGATGAGCGTCCTCTGAAAAATCTGAGCACATGGCCCTATTTCAAAAAGTCAGCCTGACACGCGTCGTTGGCTCTCGCAGCGCCAACAGGTGTTTCGAATTGAAAGCGCAACCGCCAGCAGGATCCGCTCAATACCCGGTCATCTCCAGATACCCCACACCTTCCTGGCTCCCGCTGAACTTCACCGGCCCCTCCCAGTAGGGAATACTCACGCCCATCCAGGCGGCCGGGTTCAGCGCGTCGGTGGTGATGTCCAGGTTTCGGTCGGGGACCCTGACTCTCCAGCGGGTGGGCACTTTATGCTCGCCGATCAAGGTTTCCTTCAATGGCTCCAGACTGATTTCGTTAGCGTGCAGCATCCGGGTGGTGCCGTCGGCGCTGATCCAGTTACCGGTCAGGTAGGGGGCACCGTTCTTGTGGCGGATGCGATAGAGCATCAGGCGATCGCCGTCTGCCAGTTGCAGCGAAAACCAGTCCCAGCCGCTCTGGTTGGCGGTCAGTGGCTGGCTGCTCCATTCCCGGTCCAGCCAGGCGTGGCCGTTGACCTGATAGGACTTGCCCTGTATTTCCACGCTGCCTTTGGCGTCGAAGAAGGGCTGGCTGTAGTAGTACGACGCCTGGCCCGCCTCCGATTTCTGGCTGTAGCCCTGTTCGCCCTGCAGCACCAGCGGTTTGCTGGATGTCAGGTTCAGGTCGTAGCGAAAGTCCTTGCCGCTGGCCTTTAGCTGCATGGCAGTCAGTGGATCACCGCTGTGAACACTGCTGGTAAAGGCCCAGTCATCGATCCATGCCGAGAAGGGGGCCAGGGTCACGTCGGCCTGACCGATGCCGCCGCGTGCGTAACGCTCTGCTACATAGTGGCCGCTGCTCGACGTTGCCGCCGCATGGCCCAGCCAGATCGTGCCGTCATTCCAGCCGCTGCCAGTCTGTTGGCCGGGGCGCAGGGCATTGCGAAACAACGTCCACTGCACGCCGAACTGCTGGCCCGCGTCATCCTTGAGGGTGGCGGTGATGTACCACCACTCGATACGAAAGCCGGGATGCTGGCCGTGGTCTTGCGGGAATGAAAAGACCTTGCCCGGCGTCACCTGCGCGTAACTGTCGGCGGTATTGCCCAGTCCGGCGAATCCGCTTTCAGGTTGTGGTTTGTCGTCGCAGGCAGCGAGCAGCCCGACGAGGACCAGCGGCATCAGCCATTTACTGTTCATTGGCGAATGTCCTGAGTAGATCCGCTGGACGGCTGCGGTACAGCTTCAGCAGCGGCCAGGCCGAGGCCAGCAAAGTCGCCAGCATCGCCAGCGCCATCAATTGCAGCAGTTGCAGCGGGAACACCTGCAGCGGCAGGCGCCAGCCAAAGGCGCGAACGTTAATCACCGCATCCAGGCACCAGGCCAGCAGCAGCCCGAGTGGCAGCGCGAGCACCAGTGTCAGGACCGCCAGCAGCCAGGTCTGTCCCAGGTTGAGCAGCATCAGTTGCCGTCGCGTGACGCCCAGCGCCCATAACGGGGCGAGCTGCCCGAGGCGGCTCTGGCTTTGAGTCAGCAGGCTGATGAACAGCGCCACGCCAGCAACGCCCAGTGTCAGGCTGTTGAGAGCGGCAGTGGCGGCAAACGTACGTTCAAAGACCTGGCTCGACCAACCCTTGAGCTGGCTCTGATCGATGATGTGATTGTCGTCCAGCTTGAAACGCGCTTGCAGCCGGGTGACCAGCGACGGGATTGCCGCCTGATCGACCCTCAGGTTGAAACGCACCGGCATCGATTGCGGCCAGTGGGCGAGCAGGTGCCGGGCATTGACCAGCAGATGTCCCTTGGGGTTGCCATAGTCGGCATAGATCCCGACGATGCGCGGGGTCCACTTGCCAGTGGGCACCGGGATGTTCAGCGTATCGTCCAGCCCCAGTTGAAGGCGGCGTGCCAATTGTTCGCTGAGCATGACCGTGTTTTCATCGCGCAAAACATTCCACGGATCACCGGCGACGGACTCCAGCAACGCCCAGTGCTGGCGATAGGTGCTGTGATCGATCACACCAAACAGGTCCGCAGGCCAGCCCTGGACTTGCACCGGCACCTGCCAGTTGGGCAGCACGGCGCTGACATCCTGTTGCTGGCTCAGCCAGGTGTTCAGCGGCCCGGCCTGCTCGGGGTTCTGCGGGCTGACATACAGTTCAGCGGTCAGGCGTTGCTCCAGCCAACTATTGAATGTCTGGCGAAAGCCCGAGGTCATGCTGCCTGCGCCGATGTTCGCGGCCATCGCCAGCAACAGGGCCATCAGCGCCAGGCTCAGGGCGGGCAACTGTTGACGGCAATCCGCCAGAAACCATTGCCCGAGCACCGAGCGGCTGCGCTTCAACAGGCCGCCAAGCATGGCGTCCAGCAAAACCGGCAGGGCCAGCGCGGCGCTGAGCAGCAGGGCGGACATCATCACAAACCCCAGCATCAGACTGGTGCCGAACAACAGCGCGCTCACGGCAACCACCGCGCCCAGCACCGCCACCCAAGCCTGGCGCTGCAACCACCGCGCATGGGCTTGCTGCCATGCCTGGGCATCGGCCAGTGCCAGCAACGGCAGGCGCGCAGCCCGCAACAGGCTATTGGCACCGGCCAGCAACGCGCCAAGCAGACTCAGGCCGATACCGCTCAGCCACCACCACAGACTGAGGTTCAACTGGCCGGCGACCTCCGCGCCGTACAAGCCGCGCAGGCTGGCCGCGACATCCGGCAATAACAGGCTGGCCAGCAGATAGCCGCTGACCACGCCAAAAATACCGCCCAACAGCGCCAGTGCCCCAAGTTCTACGCCCAGCGCAGCTATCAACAGACGTGCGCTGACGCCACAGGCACGCAGGTTGCGCAGCAGGCCACGGCGCTGTTCAAGGGCCAGGCCAATGGCGGCGTGGACAATGAACAGGCCGACGATGAAGGACAGTACCCCGAGTGCGTTCAGATTCAGATGGAAGCTTTCGGTGAGGCGCTCCAGATTGTTTTCTTCGCCGCTTTTCTTGATCACCAGCAGGTCATTCAGGGCTGCCGGTAGCACGGGGTTTTGCCGGGCAAAATCCTTGGCCAGCAGCATTCCGGACAACTGCCCTGGCTGGCCCAACAACGGTTGCGCAAAGCCTATGTCCGTCAGCAAAACGCCAGGCGCCATGTCGGGTTTGGCGTGCAAGGGGGGCAGCGCGACGCCGGTTTCGGTCAGCGGCTGCTGGCCTTCCTCAAGCCCCAGCGCTTGCAGGGTCTGCGGCGCAATCCAGGTCATGCCCGGCGGTGTGAGGAAGTCCACGACCTGTTCGGCGTTCAACGTCTGTCCGGCCAGTGCCGAGCCGGGCGGCAAGGTCACCGGCTCGATACCCATCAGTTGCAGGCGACGGTCTTCACGCCCTTTAAGCACGATACGGCCTTGCAGCATGGGCGACACGGGCCAGCCTTCGCGGCGCAGCTCGATAAACAATGCTTGCGGGAACAGCCCGCCGCTGCTGGCAGTGATACGGGTCTGCGGCTCGCCGCCAATCAACTGGCTGGCACGCTGGTAGCTTTCCCGCGCCTGGCTATTGAGCGCCTGCACGCCGGTGAGCAGCGCGGTGGCCAGCCACAAGCCGGTCAGCACACTGAAAAACTGCACCGGATGACGGCGCCAATGGCTCAGCAGGGCGCGCAGCGTCCAATAGAAAACCCGCATCAGCGTTTGCCTTCGTCAGCCAGACGCCCCAGATGCAGCACTACTTTGCGCGACAGCCGCTGCGCGACGCGCGGGCTATGGGTGACCATCAGCAGACTGGTAGGGCTGTCGGCGAGGATATCCAGCAGCAGTTGCAGCACCTCGTCGCTGGTGGCTTCGTCGAGATTGCCGGTGGGTTCGTCAGCCAGCAGCAGGCCGGGTCGGGAGGCGAGGGCGCGGCCTATCGCTACACGTTGCTGCTGTCCGCCGGAGAGTTGTTCGGGATAGCGATCCAGCAGCGTGGCCAGGCCCAGTCGCTCGATCAAATGCGCCTGCCAGGCTGCATCAACGCGCCCGGCCAGCCGTGCCTGAAACGCCAGGTTGTCGGCTATTTTCAGGCTGCCGATCAGGTTGAACTGCTGAAACACCAGACCGATCTCGGTACGCCGCCAGTTGGCCAACTGGCTTTCGTTCATCAGGTCCAGACGCTGGCCTGCGACCTCGATGCTGCCATCGTCGACCTGATCCAGGCCCGCCACCAGATGCAGCAAGGTGCTCTTGCCACTGCCGGACTCACCCATCAACGCCAGGCTTTCGCCCTGTGCCAGATGCAGATCGACACCACGCAATACATCCAGCGGTCCCTGTGCCGTGGTGTAGCGCTTGAATACGTTTCGCACTTGCAGCATGAGCAACCCAATCGTTCTGACAGACGCTCAAGAGTAGCGCCTGAGCGTGCTCGTAGGAAATATCGTGCGACGCTCTGCGTCGTCATGCCGTTCAGGACGTTTTGCGTCTTCTTTGCGACGCAGCGCGTCGAGAGCTGTATTCCCACGCTGGAGCGTAGGGAACGATCATCTCAACTAGCGTGCGATGCTCCACGTTGGTCCTGCTTTTCAGGCGACTTCCCGCCGCCGCGAATCAGCCCGCGCAGCGCGAACCGGTTGGGGTGACAGGCTTCGGCCACGCTACGCGGCAAAGGCAGTGGTTCGTTGTCGAGCCAGGCGGCGATCAGTTCGCCACACAGCGGCGCGGTGATCAGCCCGCGCGAACCGTGGCCGCTGTTGACGTACAGGCCGTCAAGCCACGGGCAGGCGCTGTCCGGCACCTGACGTGCATCCTTGCCCAGTGCGGCATAGGCCTGCATGAACGCCTTGCGGTCGGCCAGCGGACCGACGATGGGCAGATAATCCGGGCTGGTACAGCGAAACGCCGCGCGCCCCTGCAATTGTTCGGGCGACAAAGCGGCGGCCTCAAGGCGTGAAGTGAGGTCTTCCGAAATCTCCCGCAACAGCCCCAGATTGTCCAGATGATCGGCCAGGTTCGGCGTCAGATCAGTGCTGTTGAAATCGAAACTGGCGCCCAGCGTATGTTCGCCCAGGCGCGCCGGAGCCACATAACCCTCGGCGCACACCACGCTGCGCAATGCCGTGCTGGCTTGAGTCTGCGGCAAACGGGTGATCTGCCCGCGGATGCGTTTGAGCGGCAAATCGGCGCTCTGCGAAAACTGCTGGATATCAGCCGCACCGGCCAGCACCACGACCGGAGCGCTGTCGACCAACTGTTCCTCACTCCAGACCTGCCACTGATCATCGACACGTCTCAGCTCCAGTGCCTGTTGATGAGTGATCAGGCGGATATTGGCGTGCGCAGCCTGTGCGTGACACAACGCAGGCGGATGAACCCAGCCGCCTTCGGGGTAAAAAAGCCCGCCACTGTTCAGCGCAACGCCGCTCTGCGCTTCGGCCGCAGGCTGGTCCAGCAGGTGCAGGAGTGATTCGGGGAAGGCATCGGCCAGTTGTTTCTGGCGCAGCGCTTCCTTGTCGTCGAAGGTCAGTTGCAGCACCCCGCAAGCGTCCCAGTCGACCCCGCGCTGCAAGCGCTCAAGCAGCCTTCGTGTATGACCGAAACCGCTGAGGATCAACTGTGACAGCGCCGTACCGTGCGCCGACAGTTTCAGGTACAGCACGCCCTGCGGGTTGCCGGATGCTTCCTGTGCCGGTGCGGCGTGGCGCTCCAGCAGGCTGACCTGCCAACCGCGTTGCGCCAGACTCTGTGCCGTGGCGCAGCCGGCCAGCCCCGCGCCAATCACCAGCGCTTTACGCTCGCCGCCAATCGGCGCGGGGCGGGCGAACCAAGGCTTGGCAGCAGCGGGGAGCGCTACGTCCTCTGGCCAAGCGATAAAAGCGCCACGCAGGACTTCCCATTTGTGGCCGATGCCCGGTACGCGCTTCATCTTGAACCCTGCCGCATTCAGCGAGCGGCGCACCCAGCCGGTGCTGGTGAAGGTGCCTATCGTGGTGCTCGATGTGGACAGGCGCGCCAGTTCGGCAAACAGCTCGGGGGTCCACATTTCCGGGTTTTTCGCTGGCGCAAAACCGTCGAGAAACCAGGCGTCCACCTGCCCGTCCAGTTGCGGCAGCATCTGCAGCGCATCGCCGATCAGTAGCGTAAGCGTCACGCGGCCGCCCGCGAACACCAGACGCTGAAAGCCTTCATGCACAGCCACATACTGATCGAGCAATTGACCCGCAAACGGCGACAGCTCGGGCCACAACGCGAGGGCACGCTGCAGGTCGGCGTGGCTCAACGGGTATTTCTCGACGCTGACGAACTGCAGGCGCGCATCGGTGGGCGCGCACTCGTCGAACAACTGCCAGGCACAAAGGAAATTCAGCCCGGTGCCGAAGCCGGTTTCACCAATGATCAACCGGCCTTCATCCGGCAATTCGGTGAAGCGCCGGCGCAGGTCGTTCTGCACCAGAAACACATGGCGCGTTTCGTCCAGACCGGACTCGGTGGAAAAGTACACGTCGGAAAAATCGCGGGAACGCGGGTTGCCGTGTTCGTCCCAGTCGATCTGGGCGTGGCGGGTAATGGTCATGTCGGGCTCAGCGAAGGCAGTGGCGGCATTTTAGCCGTCTGCGCAGAGAAAAGTGCTATCAAGGATGTGTGGATTGACCGATGCCTGCAATCAATGGTCACAATCTCCATCAGGCGTTCTCTGAGCCCACATCAATCAGGAGCTGTGCATGTTTGAATCCGCTGAAATCGGTCATGTCATTGACGATGAGACTTACGAGGCAGCGTTGCCGCAACTGCGCGAAGCGTTGCTCGAAGCGCAGATAGACCTGCACGAGCAGGCTGGTCGCCAGATCATCGTGCTGATCAACGGCATAGAAGGCGCGGGCAAGGGCGAGACCGTCAAACTGCTCAGTGAGTGGATGGACCCGCGCCTGATCGAGGTGCGTACCTTCGATCAGCAGACCGACGAAGAACTCGCTCATCCGCCCGTCTGGCGCTACTGGCGGCAATTGCCGGCCAAGGGCCGCATGGGTATTTTCTTTGGCAACTGGTACAGCCAGATGCTCCAGGACAGGGTTCACGGGCGCTTCAAGGACGCCGTGCTCGATCAGGCCATCAGCGGTGCCGAACGACTGGAAAAGATGCTCTGCGATGAAGGCGCGCTGATCTTCAAATTCTGGTTTCACCTGTCCAAAAAACAGATGAAGTTGCGTCTCAAAACCCTCAAGGATGATCCGTTGCACAGCTGGCGCATCAGCCCGCTGGACTGGCAGCAGTCCAAGACCTACGACAAGTTCGTGCGCTTCGGCGAACGGGTCCTGCGTCGCACCAGTCGTGAATATGCCCCCTGGCATGTGATCGAGGGTGTGGACGCCAACTACCGCAGCCTGACCGTCGGCCGCCTGTTGCTGGAAGGCATGCAGGCCGCGCTGAACAAGGCCGAGCCCGAGACCGCTGCGCTGACGGTCGGGCCGCTGGCGATTCACAGTAACGAGCTGACCCTGCTCGACAGCCTCGACCTGAGCCTGAACCTGAGCAAGGACGATTATCAGCAGCAGTTGATCACCGAGCAGGCGCGGCTATCCGGCAACATGCGCGACAAGCGCATGAAAAGCCACGCGCTGCTGGCAGTGTTCGAAGGCAACGATGCGGCAGGCAAGGGCGGTGCGATTCGACGTGTGGCGGCGGCACTGGACCCGCGTCAATACGCCATCGTGCCGATCGCCGCGCCCACCCAGGATGAGCGCGCGCAACCGTATCTGTGGCGTTTCTGGCGGCAGATACCGGCGCGCGGCAAATTCACCATCTTCGATCGCTCGTGGTACGGCCGCGTGCTGGTCGAGCGGGTCGAGGGTTTTTGCAGCGAGTCGGACTGGAAGCGCGCGTACTCGGAAATCAATGACTTCGAAGAGCAGCTCACCGACGCAGGCGTTGTGGTGGTCAAGTTCTGGCTGGCCATCGATCAGCAGACCCAACTGGAGCGTTTCAAGGAGCGCGAAAAGATCCCGTTCAAGCGCTACAAGATCACCGAGGACGACTGGCGCAACCGCAAGAAATGGCCTGACTACCGCCAGGCAGTCGGCGACATGGTGGATCGCACCAGTACCGAAATCGCACCGTGGACATTGATCGAGGCCAACGACAAGCGCTGGGCCAGGGTCAAGGTGTTGCGCACCCTCAACGAAGCGCTGGAAGCGGCGTTCGCCAGGGACAGGAAGAACTGATGGTCTGAGCGTTGCGGTGGCGTCGGTTTTACTCGGCGCTACCTCTTGCAACCGCCCGGCGGGCGCGTCTTCTGCCTGAGGATATAGATCGTCACCAGCACTGCGCTGGTCAGCATGAAGACCCGTGCCCAGGGTGAGGGCACCAGGTAGCACGACAGGCTGATGCTCAGCCACATCAGGCCGATGGCGTAGACCTTGCCCTTGAGCGGGATGCCGTTGCCTTCGAGGTAATCACGAATCCACGGACCGAGTTGCGGGTGGTTGACCAGCCAGTCGTAGAAGCGCGGAGAGCTGCGCGCGAAGCAGGCCGCGGCCAGCAGCAGAAAAGGCGTGGTGGGCAGCACCGGCAGGAAAATACCGACCACGCCCAATATCACGCTCAGCCAGCCTACCGCTACAAGCAGATAGCGCACCGACCGGTGACGGCTGGTGCGCGGTGAGCCTTGCGCCATAGGCGCCGACTCAGTGATGGCGGGGCTTGAGGATCGCCGGCTTTTCGTCCGGTGCCTGGCAGAGCAGGTACAGGGCGGTCAGCGCTTCAGGGATCTGCACGATCATGTCGTCCATCAGGTTGGCGTCCTGGGCGATGTCGGCGAACTCCGGCTGCTCGTCGAACAGGCCCGAACCGACCATGATCGGCAGGAGCATTTCGCTGACTTCTTCCTCGGCACTTTCAAACCAGGCGTTTTCACGCAGGAACACGCCTTCCATGAAGCCGATGCACCAGCCGCGCAGGTCGGAATCATCAGGGTCGTCGCCCAGGTCCAGATCGCACGGCAGCTCGAACTCTTCGTCCGAAGCCAGCTGGCGGGCAATGTGTGCCTTGAGGGCAATCAGCGTCGCTTCGACTTCTGTCTGTTGCGCTTCGCTGGAGTACTGCGGCGGCTCGGAGAACAGCGCGTCGATCCACTCGCGCTCCGGCACCTCTTCAGCGCAGATTGACAAGGCGGTCAGGTAGCCATGCGCGGCCACGTAGTCCAGTGCTTCTTCGTGCAGTTCATCTGCATCGAGGAAGACTTGCAGGCGGGTTAATTGCTCAGCGAAGGACATGGAAGCGCTACCTTGAAAATATAAACGATGCTGGATTCTAGGCCCTGAGCGTCCGTGGCGCCAGCGCGCAGGCCAATTGCAGTTAATTTCGACCGCTCATGTCCCAGTCATCCATTGCTCCCGAGCGCTCGGGTATACTCCCCCGTTTTGCAGTGCAGCAGGATATTCCGGGGTTTTTTATGCTTGAGCAGGCACAACGCGTACTTAAAGACATCTTCGGTTACGACAGCTTTCGTGGTCGCCAGGGTGCCATTATTGAGCGCGTAGCCAGCGGTGGCGATGCGCTGGTGCTGATGCCCACCGGTGGCGGCAAGTCCCTGTGTTTTCAGGTACCAGGGCTGTTGCGCGACGGGCTGTGCGTGGTTGTGTCGCCACTCATCGCGCTGATGGACGACCAGGTTGCCACGCTGGATGAACTGGGCGTGTCGGCCGCTGCACTCAACTCGACCCTCAGCGCCGAGCAGCAGCGCGAACTGGCCAATCGCATTCGTCTGGGCGAAGTCAAAATGCTTTACCTCGCCCCGGAGCGCCTGGTTCAGCCACGCATGCTGTCATTCCTGCAAAACCTCAAGATCGCCCTGTTTGCCATCGACGAAGCGCACTGCGTGTCGCAATGGGGTCATGACTTCCGCCCGGAATACCTGCAACTGGGTCAACTGGCCGAGCTGTTTCCGGATGTACCGCGCATCGCGCTGACCGCCACCGCCGACAAGCGCACCCGCGAAGAAATCGTCACGCGTCTGCACCTGCAGAACGCCGAGCGCTTTCTGTCCAGCTTCGACCGGCCCAACATCTTCTATCGCATCGTGCCCAAGGAACAGCCGCGCAAACAGTTGCTGGCCTTCCTTTCCGAGCGCCGCAGCGACGCCGGTATCGTTTACTGTCTGTCACGCAAGAAGGTCGATGAGGTCGCCGTTTTTCTCAGTGACAACGGCTACCCCGCGCTGCCTTATCACGCGGGTCTGCCGTCCGAAACCCGGGCGGCCAACCAGAAGCGCTTTCTCAACGAGGAAGGGCTGATCATGGTCGCCACCATTGCGTTCGGCATGGGCATCGACAAGCCCAACGTGCGTTTTGTCGCGCACATGGACCTGCCCAAATCGCTTGAGGCTTATTACCAGGAAACCGGCCGGGCAGGGCGTGATGGCCTGCCCGCCGATGCCTGGATGGCCTACGGTCTGCAAGACGTGCTGATGCTCAAGCAGATGCTGCAGAACTCCGAAGGCGACGAGCGTCACAAGCGGCTGGAGCAGCACAAGCTCGATGCGATGCTGGCCCTGTGCGAAGAAACCCGTTGCCGTCGGCAGACCCTGCTGGCCTATTTCGACGAAGACATGCCCAACCCGTGCGGCCATTGCGACAACTGCGTCGATGGCGTGCAGACCTGGGATGCCACCGAACCTGCGCGTCAGGCGCTGTCGGCCATCTACCGTACCGGCCAGCGTTATGGCGTCGGCCATCTGGTCGACGTGCTGCTCGGCAAGTCCAACGACAAGGTAGAGAGCTTCGGTCATCAGCACCTGTCGGTGTTCGGCGTCGGTAAAGCGCGCACCGAGTCCGAGTGGCGCTCGCTGTTCCGCCAACTGGTTGCGCGCGGTCTGGCGGACATCGACCTTGAAGGCTATGGCGGCCTGCGCCTCAGCGAAACATGCCGCCCTTTGCTGCGTGGCGAAGTTTCTCTGGAACTGCGCCAGGACCTCAAGCCACAAACCACATCGAGAAGCAGTTCCGGCAGCCCGGCCAGTCAACTGGTGCGTGGCGAAGAGCGCGAGCAGTGGGAAGCCCTGCGTGCCCTGCGGCGCAAGCTGGCCGAAGAGCACGGTGTCCCGCCTTACGTTATTTTCCCGGACTCGACCCTGCTGGAAATGCTGCGCAGCAAACCCGGATCGATGGCCGAGATGGCCAAGGTCAGCGGTGTGGGTGCGCGCAAGCTGGAGCGTTATGGCGAAGCCTTTCTCGAAGTGCTCAGCGGCAAGGCCGAGGCACCACGGGTGGTTGCCGATGTGCGTCACGAACTGATCAGCCTGGCGCGCGCAGGCATGACCCCGACGCAGATCGCCGGTCAGTTGCAGTGCTCGGAAAAGAATGTCTACACCCTGCTGGCCGAAGCCATCGGCAAGCAGCAGTTATCCATTGAGCAGGCGCTGGACTTGCCGGAGGACCTGCTGGGTGAAGTGCAGGATGCCTTTCTCGATGGAGAAGGGGAACTGCCGCCGGTGTCGGCGATTGCCGAGCAGTTTGCCGGGCGGGTGCCGGAGGGTGTGTTGTATTGCGTACGTGCAGCGCTGCAATCGGAGTTTGAGGTATAACGGCGTGCGACGGAGCGTCACCGTCCCGTGCTTGCTTGAACATAAGGACCATGCTTAGCTCGCTAATAATTAGTTTTAATCACGAGTTTCCTTATGCCAATGACTGATGAACATCGTTTCGGGATGCAGCTCGGGCACCTCACGCGAGGCTGGCGTGCGGAGCTGGATCGCAGGCTGGCCGATCTTGGCCTGTCTCAGGCTCGCTGGCTGGTCCTGCTGCACCTCGCGCGCTTCACCGAGCCGCCCACCCAGCGCGAGCTGGCGCAGAGTGTGGGCGTAGAAGGCCCCACCCTGGCGCGCTTGCTCGACAGTCTTGAAAAGCAGGGCCTGGTGCAACGTCAGGCGGTGCTTGAGGATCGACGTGCAAAAAAGATCCTGCTCAGTGACACGGCATTGCCCCTGATCGAAAAAATTGAAAACATCGCCAATGTATTGCGTATCGAGTTGTTCGAGGGCGTGAGCGAAGAGGATCTGCGCGTCAGCATGCGTGTGCATTCGCAGATTCTCGCCAATCTCGAAAGATCCTGAGACGAAGCTGCGCATTCTCAACCATAATCGTTAAACGGATACTGACGTCCATCTGATTACGTGAGAAGCCTGCCGTGGTTTCCATAAGGGTTCGCATGCTGAAGAGTTCACTGGCTGCTGTCGAAGGTGCAGGCCGCAAGGCGCGCGAGGCGTTTGGCAAGGGCGTGTTGGCGGTTTCGTTGCTGACCTGCTCCACGCTGGCATCTGCGTTGGGCCTGGGTGAAATCACCTTGCACTCGGCGCTTAACCAGCCGTTGAATGCCGAGATCCAGCTGCTGGAAACCGGCGGTCTGAGCAATGAAGACGTGGTCGCCCGGCTCGCATCACCCGAAGCGTTCGCCAAGGCCGGAATAGAGCGCGTGTTCTTTCTCAATGACCTGCGCTTCACGCCGGTTCTGCGTGGTGACCGCGGCGTGATCCGGGTGGTTTCCAGCAAGCCGGTCACCGAACCCTACCTGAGTTTTCTCGTCCAGCTGGCGCGGCCGAATGGCGATTTGCTGCACGAATACACGCTGCTGCTCGATCCTGCCACCTCGGCGCAAGGCCTGGCCGCCACGCGCAGCCGCAACCAGCAGCGCTCGGCGACCTCCGCTTCGGAAAGCCGCATGCCGGTCGCGCCACCGGCGGCCGTGCAGGGCAAACGCTATACGGTGGCCAGTGGCGACACGCTCAATGGTATCGCCAGCCGCTTGCAGGGACCTGGCAACAAGGTGTCGGCAAGCCAGCTGGCGGACGGTATTCGTTCGCTCAACCCGCAAATCTTCGCCGCAGGCGCCGGGTCTGCGCTTAAAGTTGGCCAGGACCTGTTGCTGCCGGACGCTGCAGTGCTGCCGACCGCCGCAGCGCCTGCCGCAAGCGCTACGGCGCCTTCGCCAAAGCCTGTCGAATTGCAGCGTACCGCCGAGCAGTTGTCGGCCGCTGCCATCGAAAACCAGCAATTGACTCAGTCACTGGAGGCGCTCAAGGCGCAGACGCAGGAATTGCAGGAAGAGATGAGTGGCAAGGACAAACAGATCATCGCCTTGCGCAGTGATCTGGCCGCTGCGCAATCCGCTGCCACGCCAGCTGCACCGGCAACAGTCACGCCAGCACCTGCGACACCTGCAGTTGCGCCTGCCGCGCCTGCTCAACCTGTTGCTGCATCGGGCAGCGATTCATTCCTCAGCCTGCCGATACTAATCGCTGCCGTATTGATCGTGCTTTTGCTGGTGGCGTTTGCTTATTCGAAACGACGTCAGCAGCGCAAGGAATCAGCGGCGCCCGCCGCCACCCCGGATGACCAACTGATCAAGCCCGCTCAGGCATCCATGCTTCCGGTGTTCGAAGTGCCCGCTGTTGCGCCGCAGCCCTTGGTGCAGAGCTCATCGACGCCGGCACCGGCCAAGCCATCGCCAGCACAACGCTCGCCTGGCGCTGCTCCGGATGCGCTGGATGGCGTGAGCATTTACATCGCCTACGGACGCTTCACCGAGGCGATGGGTATTCTGCGCAGCGCCCTGGAAACCCAGCCCGAACGCGATGACATTCGCATTCGCCTGCTGGAGTTGCTGGCGGAACAGGGCGACGGCACTGGTTTCGTTCGCGAAGAACAGGCTGCGCTGGAGCACGGCGTCGATCCGCAGACCATTCAGGACATCCGCGATCGCTTCCCGCAGCTCAAGGCTGCCGAGATCGCTCCTGTTGCGGCGGTCGTCCCGGCTGTCGCGGTGGCAGCCAGCACATTGTCTTTCGATAAATCCGAGCCTGAACCTGAGCTCTACCTGCAGCCCGAAGCTGAGCCACAACCCGCCGCGCAGCTGGATGAAAGCGCCGCTGCGGCGCTCAACCCGCAGCACGCCGATGAGTTTCAGTTGAACCTGGATGACCTGTCGATGGACGCCGACTGGGATCTGGTCGACCCGTTCGACAGCCCGCCGACGCGCGCCAAGCCTGCCGCTACACCAGCGCCGGCTGAAGTCGACCCCGGTTTTTCTTCGGACCTGACCCAGTTGCCGGAAGTCTTCGAGCTCTCGGACGAACAGTTCCTCAGTGATTTCTCCGAGCCCGAGGTGGTTGAGCCAGTCGAAGTACTTGCGCCATCTGCCGCCGACGGCCTGAGTGACGATTTCCTCGACAGCTTCATGAACGATGACGCTGATTTCGACCTGCTGGATCTGGAAGAACCGCCGCTCAGCCAGATCAATCAGGCGCAAGTGCTGATTGAGGACGGCGATCTCGAATCGGCCCGTGAAATCCTCCAGCAGATCATTGACGAGTCCGATGAGGAGCATCGGCGCATGGCCCGCGAGCTGTTGGCCAACATCAGCTAAGCGCAGCGTGTAAGGGGCGACCGGTCCTGCGTTCAGCGAAAGATCGGTCGGATCCCCCGGCATTTCGGATAGGCCACACAACCCCAGAATTCCCCGGCGTTCTTGCCGGTGCGCGCCACCTTGATCACCATGGTTTTCCGACAGTGCGGGCACGCAGGCGCCGCCGGCTTTGCCGTGGGTGTTGGCGGCGCAGGTTTGTGGGGCTTTTTGCCAGGGTTGGCGCGGCGGGTTCTGACTGGCGCTTGCGGTTCAGGCAATTGCGCTGCAGGCGTAGCGGGCTCCGGGCGCTGTTGCCGGTTCGGTGTGCCTCCCGCAACCCGGCTCAATAACCCGCGCAGTTTCTTGATAAGTGCTTGCAGCGCAGAGGTCGTGTTGTGTGCCATGGGGTTGCCTTGGGTCTGTGCCTTGGGTCGGGATGCGATCAGGTGCCGCATGGTGCAGGCATCCTCGTTGCGGCGCAAACACCTTACGCCGCTCTCATTCCTGCCGTTTCTTGAGTGACGTAATCCCCAACCGTTGTTAAAGCCCTGAGTCTTGGGGGCGATAACAGTGCATCATGACTATCGGTTGTCACTTTGAAAGGCTGTGCTACACCTTCAGCATCTGCCCGGAGTATCAGCGTTATCACGGAGTGATTCCTAATGCGCGTCAACATGCCTATCACGCAGACTGAGCGGACTTTTCCGGCCTCTGAACGCCTGATCTCCACCACCGACCTTAACAGCCACATTACTTACTGCAACGACGCCTTCGTCACCCTGAGCGGTTTTACTCGCGAAGAGCTGGTCGGGCAGACGCACAATCTGGTGCGCCACCCGGACATGCCAGCCTCGGTGTTCGCGCATATGTGGGAAACTATCAAACAGGGCAAGCCGTGGATGGGGGTGGTCAAGAACCGCTCCAAGCAGGGTGATTACTATTGGGTCAGCGCTTATGTGACGGCGGTTTACGAAAACGGCCGGATCGTCGGGTACGAGTCGGTGCGCTCGCTGCCGACCCGCGATCAGGTGCGTCGCGCTGAAGCGCTGTATGCGCGGTTGCGGGCTGGCAAGTCGGCAGTGTCCTCCAGCAGCTCGGCGGCCTATCACCTGATTCGCCAGTTACCGATGATCCTCTGCGCGCTTGCGCTGGCTGTGGGTGTTTACCTGCTCGACGATTTGCCGTCGATCATCATGATCCCGATTGTGATGGTTGTGTTGGGCGTTTTTCTTGAAGTGCGTCAGCGCCGCAGCATCCGCGAAACCCTTGAAGAACACCCCAAGGCCTTCACCAGTGCATTGATTGCGCTGACCTACAGCGATAATCGCGGCCCGCAGGCCCAGCTCGACCTGGCCATGCTCAGCGAAGAAGCGCGCTTGCAGACGGCCTTGACGCGTCTGGCGGATACCGGCGAGAGCGTGCGCCAGCATGCGGGCCGGTCAGCGCAATTGTCCCTTCGCCAGGCCGAGTCGCTGGATCAGCAGCGCAGTGAGGCCGATCAGTCAGCCACGGCCATCAACCAGATGGCGGCGACCATTCAGGAAGTCACCCACAACGTGCAGAACACTGCCCATGCTGCCGAGGAGGCCGACAAGCTCGCGCAACAGGGGCGTGGGCTGGCAGATGAAAGCCTGCTGGCGATTCGGCACATGGCGACCTCGGTTACCGACATTGGCAACGCCGTGGGGGAACTGGCTGACGCGACCCAATCGATCGGCAGTGTGGTCGATGTGATCACGTCCATCGCCCAGCAAACCAATCTGCTGGCGCTCAACGCGGCTATCGAAGCGGCGCGTGCCGGTGAACAGGGGCGTGGTTTTGCGGTGGTGGCCGACGAGGTACGTTCGCTGGCGTCTCGCACGCAGTCGTCGACCGAGCAGATCCAGCAAATCATCACCTCGCTGCGTGATGGCGCCGACCGTGCGGTACAGACCGCCAGCAAAGGCGAGCAGATTTCTCAGGAGAGTGTCGCCAGCGTTGAAGCCGTGCAGAAGGCGCTGGATGGCATCAGCCAGTCCGTGACCCGCATCACTGGCATGAGCCAGCAGATGGCATCGGCGTCTGAAGAGCAGAGCCACGTCGCGGAAACCATCAGCCAGCAAATCACCCGCATTGCGCAACTCTGCGACGAAAGCGCCAGTCAGGCGCAGCAAGGTTCGCAGATCAGCAGCGAGCTGGAAGAAATGGCGCACTACCTGCACAGTCTGGCAGAACGGTTCAGCCGCTAGGCAGGCCATTCCCTGGATAGGACGCAGAGCGTCCTGAACGGCATTACCACGGAGCGTGGGAACGATGGTGAGCAAGGCCCAAACCACCACTTATCGTGCCCATCGCTCCGCATGGGCATGCCGTTCATGACGCTCTGCGTCATCTTTTTCCGTGAATCTCCGAATGAATATTTATTATTGCCGGACAAGTTTTGGCGCCCTCAGACAAATAACGCTGTTGGCAACTGTTACTGGAAACAGTGGGTAGGGCACAAGAAAAACACGTCGGATGCAATTAAATGGCCACTACGCAATAATTCAACGGCATAATAAAATCCAAAATAAACTCAATAGATTCAAGCGCCTATCAGCTATGTATATGTCCTGCGATGCGTTTTCCTTATGTCTTAACCTTTGTATCAGAATTGAAATAAAACTGTTGCCAAGTTTTACACTGCGGACTATGTTCTGGAATCGCTCAATCAAGAGCCAACCAGTATCAGGTGTGCAGGGATGCAAAAGTCGAAGTGCGTGAGTGTTGTCCGTTATTCGTTCAAGCCTGTAGCAACCGGCGCGCTGTGCGCGCTGTCTTTTACGTTTGGCTGCTCGGCTTATGCTGACTATGTCGAGCAGGGCAAGCCGGGTGACGCTGCCAGTTGGCGCTCGGCAGAATTCCAGAGCGACTGGGGTCTGGGCCGTATCCAGGCTGATCAGGCCTACGCCGCTGGCATCACCGGGGCTGGCGTCAAAATCGGTGCGCTGGACTCGGGCTTCGACCCGTCCCATCCGGAAGCCACGCCGTCCCGCTACCACGCCGTCACCGCTACCGGTACCTACGTCAACGGCTCGCCGTTCAGCATCACCGGTGCCATCAACCCGAACAACGACACCCACGGCACACACGTTACCGGCACTATGGGCGCGGCGCGCGATGGTGTGGAGATGCATGGCGTGGCGTACAACGCGCAGATCTACGTCGGCAACACCAATCAGAACGACAGCTTCCTGTTCGGCCCTAACCCCGACCCGCAGTACTTCAAAGCGGTGTATGGCGCCTTGGCGGATGCCGGCGTGCGCGCCATCAACAACAGCTGGGGCAGCCAGCCGGCTGACGTGACCTACGCCACCGAAGCGGGCGTGCGCGCTGCCTACGCTCAGCACTACAACCGCGGCACCTGGCTGGACGAAGCGGCGAATGTCTCGCGCAAGGGCGTGATCAACGTTTTCAGTGCAGGCAACACCGGTTACGCCAACGCCAGCGTGCGGGCTTCGCTGCCTTTTTTCGAGCCGGATCTTGAAGGCCACTGGCTGGCCGTGTCTGGCCTCGACAGCAGCAACGGTCAACGCTACAACCAGTGCGGCCTGTCCAAGTACTGGTGCATCACCATGCCCGGTCGGCTGGTCAACAGCACCGTGCCGGGTGGCGGTTACGGCATCAAATCAGGCACCTCCATGTCCGCGCCGCATGCCACTGGCGCGCTGGCGCTGGTGATGGAGCGCTTCCCGTACATGACCAACGAGCAGGCGCTGCAAGTGCTGCTGACCACCGCCACCCAGCTCGACGGTTCGATTACTCAGGCACCGACCAACAGCGTCGGCTGGGGTGTGGCCAACCTGGAGCGGGCAATGCGCGGTCCGGGCCAATTGCTCGGCACCTTCGACGCTAATCTGGGTGCAGGGTTGACTGATGTGTGGAGCAATAATATCTCCGATCAGGCGCTGATCCAGCGTCAGGCCGAGGACAGCGCCGAGCAGGCCACCTGGCAGCGGACGCTGATCAGTAAAGGCTGGCAGAACGGCGTTGCCAGCACCGCCAGCCAGCAGGATCAGGCCGATTATGCCACCGGCACTGCTCGCGCCGCCGCAGCGGCACAGCGTCAGTACCAAGGCAGCTTGATTAAATCCGGCGCGGGTCGACTGATTCTGGAGGGCGCCAATACCTATCGCGGTGACACACTGGTCAATGGCGGTTTGCTGTCGGTCAATGGATCGCTCGTGTCAGCCGTGCAGGTCAATGCTGGCGGCACGCTGGGCGGCAATGGCCAGATCGGCGGGCTGACAGCGCGCAACGGCGGTATCGTCGCGCCGGGCAACTCCATCGGTACATTGCAGGTCAATGGCAATGTGACTCTCGAGCCGGGTTCGACCTACGCCGTGGAGCTTTCCCCAACTGCCAGTGACCGCATCGTCGCTACAGGCAGCGCCACGGTGTCAGGCGCGAACATGACGCTGGCGCTGGAGAATGCAACGCCTGTGGCCTTGAGTTCTGCTCCGATCCAAAGCGTGGTAGGTCGCCAGTACAACGTGCTGCAAGCGGCCAATGGCATCAATGGCCAGTTTGGCAGCGTGTCCTCCAACTACGCCTTCCTCGGTGGCCGACTCGACTACGCAGCCAACGCGGTCGCACTGAACGTCGAGCAAACTGCCGCTTTCAATAGCGTCGCGCAAACCCCCAACCAGGCTGCTGTGGCGACTGCCGCCGAACAACTCGGCGCGGGTAATGCGGTGTATGAAAACCTGCTGCTTACCCAGAGCGCTGCCTCGGCACGCGACAGCTTCCAGCAATTGTCCGGTGAAATTTACCCGGCCATCGGCAGCGTGTTGATCAACGACAGCCGTCAGGTTCGGGATGCGGTGGGTGAGCGTCTGGGTGCCAGCGTGTTCGGCACCGATGGCAACACTGCCGCACAAGACAACGTCTGGCTCAAAGCCCTGGGCGCATGGGGCAAGACCGACTCGCGCGACGACACTGCGGGTTACACCTCCTCGATTGGCGGGCTGCTGGCCGGTGTCGATGGCAACCTTGCCGATGACACCCGTCTGGGCGTCGTCGCAGGCTACAGCGACAGCTCGCTGAACATGGGCTCCGGCACGCACTCCAGGGCGTCGGTGGACAGCTACCATCTGGGCGCGTACCTCGGCCATGAAATCGGTGCGCTGCGCCTGACCCTGGGCGCCGCACACAGCTGGCATCGCATCGACGCGCAACGCGACGTGCAGGTCGGCGGCGCAGCGGGCAAGGAGAAAACCAAACACGATGCGCAGAGCACCCAAGTGTTCACCGAGGCGGCGTATCGCATTCACCTGCAACCCGCGACGCTTGAGCCGTTCGCCAATCTGGCCTACGTCCACCTGAACACCGATGGTTTCACCGAGAAGGGCGACGCTGCAGCGCTGTCTGCCGGTAGCGACAACCGTGATGCGGTACTCAGTACCCTCGGCCTGCGTGCCCTGAAGAGCATCGCGATCAGCGACCGTCAGAAGGTCGACCTGTCCGGCAGCCTCGGCTGGCAGCACAACCTGAGCAACACCGATTCCGAACAGCATCTGGCATTTGCCTCCGGTGGCAGCAGCTTCGCTATAGAAAGCTCGCCGCTGGTGCGCGATGCCGCGCTGGTCGGTGCTCACGCCAGTCTGGCGTTGAGCAAGGAGGCAAGGATCAGCCTCGATTACAGCGGCCAGCTGGCCAGTCGTGAGAAAAGTCACGGTGTCGGCCTGAGTCTGAACTGGCAGTTCTAAGCAGTAGACAACCCTAAACCCAAAAGAACGACGCGCATGCAGATGCATGCGCGCGGAGATTCGTGCGCGTTAACTAAGGACGGTAATTTTCATGAAAGATGCATTCAGTACCCGACACACCTCTGTCAAACCCCTGAGACAAGCCATTCGAGCGGTCAATCGCGCCTCCTGCGGCGCGCTCGCCTGTTACCTGGCGACACTGGGCGTGGCTCATGCCGCACCGTATGTGGAAGCAGGGCAGGCGGGCAATGCCGCCAGCTGGCGCAGTGCCGAATTCAATGCCGACTGGGGCCTGGGCGCGATCAACGCCGATCAGGCCTACGCCGCAGGCTACTCGGGCAAGGACATCAAACTGGGCATCTTCGACCAGCCGGTCTACGCCCCGCATCCGGAATTCGACAGCCCCAACAAGGTGGTCAATCTGGTCACCAGCGGCATCCGCGAGTACACCGACCCGTACATCCCGGTGAAGGCGGGCGACGCTTTCCGCTACGACGGCGCACCGAGCCTGGACTCCGGCGGCAAACTCGGTAACCACGGCACCCACGTCGGCGGCATTGCCGGTGGCAATCGCGACGGCGGGCCGATGCACGGCGTGGCCTACAACGCGCAAATCATCAGCGCCGACAACGGCGACCCGGGCCCGGAAGACGGCATCGTACTGGGCAACGACGGCGCGGTGTATCAGGCAGGCTGGAACGCGCTGGTCAACAGCGGCGCGCGGGTCATCAACAACAGTTGGGGCATTGGCATCACGGACCGTTTCGACAAAGGCGGGCGCGATCCGGCATTCCCGCACTTCACCGTGCAGGACGCGCAAGTGCAGTTCGACCAGATTCGCCAGATCCTCGGCACGCGTCCGGGTGGCGCGTATCAGGGCGCGATCGACGCCGCACGCAGCGGCGTGGTGACTATCTTCGCAGCAGGTAACGACTACAACCTCAACAACCCCGACGCGATGGCCGGGCTCGGCTACTTCGTACCGGAGATCGCCCCCAACTGGCTGACCGTCGCCGCCCTGCAACAAAATCCGGATGCCGCAGCGGCCGCTACCACGCCCTACACGCTGAGCACTTTTTCGTCGCGCTGTGGCTACACCGCCAGCTTCTGCGTCTCGGCACCGGGCACGCGCATCTACAGCTCGGTGCTCAACGGCACCAGCCTGGCAGACCTGACCGTCGGCTGGGCCAACAAGAACGGCACTTCGATGGCTGCGCCTCACGTCGCAGGCAGCATGGCTGTGTTGATGGAGCGCTTCCCGTACATGACCGGCGCGCAGGTCGCCGACGTCCTGAAAACTACCGCCACCGACCTCGGCGCGCCGGGCGTCGATGCGCTGTACGGCTGGGGTATGATCAACCTCGGCAAAGCGGTCAACGGCCCGAGCATGTTCGTCACCGAAGCGGATATTCCTGCCGAGTTCCGTATCGACGGCGCCTACGGCGACAGCCAGTTCGTGGCTGACCTGCCTGGTGTCGGTGCGATTGTCGATGCCGGTAAACCGACCCAACGCACCTGCAGCGGGCCGCAATGCGGGCTGGACGTATGGAGCAACAACATCTCCGGTCACGGCGGCCTGACCAAACAAGGCATCGGCACTCTGGTGTTGACTGGCGCCAACAGCTACAGCGGCCCGACGCTGGTCAATCAAGGTCGTCTGGCCATCAACGGCTCGCTGGCCTCTGCGGTCACCGTCAATAACGGCGGCATACTGGGTGGCAATGGCAGTGTCGCAGCGCTGACCGCCAACCAGGGCGGCACCGTCGCGCCGGGCAACTCCATCGGCACGCTGCAAGTGGCGGGCGACCTCAACCTGGCTCCGGGCTCGACCTACGCGGTTGAATTCTCGCCCACCGCCAGCGACCGCATCGTGGTCGGCGGCACCGCGACCGTGAGCGGCGCCAACATGGCCCTGTCCCTGGAAAACGACAACCCCGCGCTGCTCAGCAGCAACCAGACCCGCAGCGTGGTCGGTCAGCAGTTCAACGTGCTGCAGGCGACTGGCGGCGTTCAGGGTCAGTTCGGCTCGGTGACCGATAACTACGCCTTCCTGGACGGCAACCTGGCCTATACCGGTACAGGCGTGACACTGGCCCTTGCACGTAATGGCGACAGCTTCGCCAGCGCGGCGCAAACGTCCAACCAGCGCAGCGTGGCTCAGGCCATCGAGCAACTGAGTGCGGGCAACTCGGTCTATGAGAGCGTCATCCTCAGCCAGGACGCTGCCAGCGCACGCCGTGCATTCACCCAACTGTCGGGCGAAGTGCACCCGGCCATCGCTACACAGCTGATCAACGACAGCCGCCAACTGCGCGACGCCGTGGGTGATCGTCTGCGCGTAGAAGGCTTGTACGACCAGCCAGCACCCGGCACTGAAGACAGCTCGGTGTGGGTCAAGGCGCTGGGTGCCTGGGGCAAAAACAGTGGCAGCAGTGACAGCGCCAGCTCGACCTCATCGCTGGGTGGCCTGTTGGCAGGCGTCGACGGCCTGATCAGCGAGCACACCCGTTTGGGCGCGATGGCAGGTTACAGCGACACCTCGCTGAGCCTGGGCGACGACACCCACTCGCGGGCCTCGGCAGACAGCTACCACCTGGGCGCCTACATCGGCCACGAACAGGGCGCACTGCGCCTCACCGCAGGCGCATCGCACAGCTGGCACCGCATCGATGTGAAACGCGACCTGCAATTCGGCGCGTTTTCCGACCGTCAGAAGGTCAAGCGCGACGCCCAGTCGAGCCAGGTGTTCACCGAAGCCGCCTACCGCCTGAACCTGCAACCGCTGGCACTGGAGCCATTCGCCAACCTGGCTTACGTCCACTTCGACAGCGACAGCTTCACCGAAAAAGGCGGCGCCACAGCCCTCAAAGGCAGCGACGACACACGCGACACCGTGCTCTCGACCCTGGGCATGCGCGCCGGAAACCGCTTCAACCTCAACGACACACAAAAACTCGACGTCTCCGCCACCCTCGGCTGGCAGCACAACCTGAGCGACACCTCGTCGGAACAACACCTGGCCTTCGCCAGCGCCGGCAACAGCTTCAACGTGCAAAGCGTCTCCATGGACCGCGACGCCGCCATAGTCGGCGCCCGCGCCAGCCTGGCCCTGGGCAGGGACGCACGCATCAACCTGGACTACAACGGTTTGCTGGGTGCGCGGGATAAAACCCACGGTGTGGGTCTGTCGCTGGATTGGCAGTTCTGATGGGGGATGCCTGCGGGGTGTAGTGGCCCCGCAGGCTCTAGACACCTAGCATGCCCACCGCTCCGCGTCACATCCAAGCCATCACGGCCTGATAACTCACGAATCCAAGCTTTTGGCCAAATACCGTGAAACGCACCGGGCAACGCTTCTGCCCGCAGGGCATAGGAGCGAACTTGTTCGCGATCTGCCGGGAACCGGCAGTAAAACCTGTGCGTGCGATACATCCTCTGCAAACCAAGTCTCAAAGTCGGGCTATTCAAACCTCCCACAAAGTTGTTCTCACCGAACAACCCAAACCCCCAACAATCACCTCAACAAACAAAATTTGATGGCTCATTAACATCATGGTAAAACCTTGCAACAGACACTCGTCTGCACTCGCTAAGGAATAGCCATGAAAAAGACAGGGACAGGCTTCGTTGCCATACTCGCATTCCTCTGTGCCTTCTCCGCAAACGCCAGAGAAACCCAGGTAACAGACGCCTCAATCGTCAAAGCCATCATCCAGGAATCCATCGATGGCTACTCCGGCAACTGTCCTTGCCCTTACAACTCTGCGCGTAACGGCAGCCGATGCGGCAAGCGCAGTGCGTATAGCCGTGAAGGTGGTGAGGAACCGATTTGCTACAAGGAGGACGTCACCAAAGAAATGATCAACGACTACCGACGCCGCCTGAAAGACTGATCCGACGAGACACAATGGCCGTCACCCACATGGCACGGCCATCACCACGCATTCAACCCAGCCGAGAGGCAGGCAGCACCGCCCGCCACCAAGGCCTGCCCAAACTGCGCGGACGCGCCTCAACCTGCATCTGCGGATGCGCCAACAGCATCGGCATATCCCGCAACCGTATCCACGGCTCGCTGTGCCAGTGCAACATACTCACCGACAACCCCGGCCACTGCAGCATGCTCAGGTTCGGCGTGCAGTCATCGAACGGCACCTGCCCATCCCGCAACGCAGGCACCACCTCATGGGTAAGCCACTGCCGCAACCCGCGATTCTCCGCATGGTAGTGATGCACCATCATCGCGTACGCCCCCGACTCACTGACCATCAGCTCTGACTGTGCTTCGCCGTGCAGGTCGAGCGAGATCATGCGGTGCTGGTCAGCGTCCAGCTTGCGCAGCGTCCGCTCGTTCAACGGCCAGCCGATCATGCGACCCAGATCACGGGCACTGAACCAGGGTTGGTTTTCGAGGAGGAGGGCGATGAGCTGGCGGTTGTGGCGGTGGAAGGGGGTTGGGGTGAAGCCGGCAAAAACCTCTTGTGCCTGACGAGCACTGCCCCGGAATAGATTGTTTAACATGCTGACCTCTACGTATGAGCTGAAATGACGTTAAAGACCAACGCAGAGCGGGCGTAAGAAACCCCAACTGAGCGGATCAGCAAAGCCGAGATTCCCGTTTGATTAGAACGATTGGAATCTGAAGCTATGCGTGAACTCACTGCATCTACGTTGGGTGTTTCTTAGGCACCGGCGCATACGATACCGGCGCTGGCAACGTGTCGATATCGGACAGGAGAGGGAGGGGCTGTCAGGGGTTTCCGATCTTCAGGCGAGGTATCGGGCTCAGCAACCCATATCGTTCCAACGCTCCGCGTAGGAATGCAGTTCGCGACGCTCTGCGTCGCATTCTCAGGGCTGCTACATAAACACGACACTACCGACGCTTCGCTTTACCCATGCTGGCAATCTAGATACTGTTGTCGGACTTTTCCTACAGGGACGTTCGGTAATGCCTTCGCTCAATCAGATTTTCTTCGGTCCGCCCGGTACGGGGAAAACCTACGCCACAGTCGAAGCGACGTTGCAGATCCTGGATCAGCCTTTTCTTGCAAAAAATGCCGGTAATCGGTCAGCGCTAAAAGCTCGTTTCGACGAGCTGCTCGCAGCAGGCGACGTGCGCTTTGTGACCTTTCATCAGAGCTTCAGCTATGAAGACTTTGTTGAAGGGCTTCGCGCTACGACTGATGAGCAAGGCCAGATCCGTTACGAGGTGGTATCTGGCGTTTTCAAAAGCCTCTGCGAGTCAATTGCGAGTGAACTGAGCGGAAAATACCGAGCATTCAAAGTCGGTGATCGCTACGGCACAGGCTACAAAGTGACCCGCGCCACGCCTGATGTCGTAGAGATAGAGAAGCCTCAAGGTAAGCACCTCCCCATAGGCATGAGTCTGCTAAATACGCTCGCTTCTTATGTGGACGCCGGCACCTTCACTATCGAAGAACTGGGCAATGGTCGCTGGGACAAGAAAGTGCCGGGCTCCATCCTTGATCCGTTCTTGGTAAATGGCTACAAGAATTTCCTGCCGTCGATGGTCGAACACATGCTGGGTAGGAACGAGGAGGGCTTATTTGAGCCTGCCCCTATTCAGCATACCGATGCCAAAGTGCTGATCATTGATGAGATCAACCGAGGCAACGTCTCGCGCATCTTCGGCGAGCTGATCACCCTCATTGAACCTTCCAAGCGTGCGGGCGCATCAGAGGCTCTCGAAGTTACGCTGCCTTACTCGAAGGAGCGCTTCAGCATCCCCGGCAACATTCACTTGATCGGCACCATGAACACATCTGACCGATCATTGGCCGCACTTGATATTGCCCTGCGTCGTCGCTTCACGTTCATCGAGGTGCCGCCTAACCCGGAGCTGCTTGAAGATATAGAGGTTGATGGCATCGCTATCGACGAATTGCTCAGTGTGATGAACCAGCGTATAGCCGTCCTGCTCGATCAAGATCATTGCCTGGGGCACGCGTATTTCATGCCTCTCGAAAGCGATCCAACATTGGGGCGCCTGGCAGGCATTTTTCGAGAGCAAATCCTGCCGCTACTTCAGGAGTACTTCTTCGAAGATTGGCAGCGTATCCAGTGGGTCCTCAACGATCAACGCAAGGCTCCAGAAAATAGATTCTTGATCCAGCCGAGCCAAGACCTCAGCGTGCTGTTTGGAGATGCTGTCACAGTCGGGCAGAACAACGAGCGTTGGGAAGTGAATCTGCCTGCATTCGACAATATCGAGTCATATCTGGGGGTGATCGATCACAACCTGAGCGTCAGCGCGCCGCTGGAAGCCAAGACCGTCAGAACGGAAGGCGTAGACATACGACAAGCCGCCAATGGCAGTATTGAGGTCTATCGTGGAGGCCAGCAGGTCAAACCTGCCAAGCCACATTTGCGAGAGATTGCCAGCAAACATGGCCTACCTATTACATCAGCGTCGGGCATCACGCTGAACACGCGGGACCTCGGGCGCAAGATCATTAAATTCCTGAGCGAACAGCAAAGGTGAAAACCACCGTAACGGTCCGAGAATATGCTCGGCTGACAACCAGCAATGTTCTTAGCCCGACGCTCGACGTAGCCCAGGTATCGCCCTCGGCTTTCGACTGGCTCTGCGAAACCAGTTCCCGCTTTAGCAAAGCGGGTGCAGCACTGGTTCAAGTCGAAGGCCGCCGCTGGCTTAAACTCGACAACTACGTTGGCGCGCTGGAAACACCCTGCGGTACGCGTATCGAAATCCTGCCCAAGCATTTTGAACAAGGTGACTGCATCCAGCAAAGCCGCGCGTTGCTCAGGCGCATGATTCAAAAGTCATTAGACCTGCCTACCCGTAAGGTCGGCGCTACCGCCTTACAGCGTTTCGACGCGCCCTTGACTGAATGGGTGATGAGCAGCTTTCTTGATGCGCTCGACCACCTCATTAAACGCGGCCTTCGCTTCGACTACCAACGAGTCGAAGAGGAACAGCGATATTTGCGCGGCCAACTCAACACCGCCCGCCAAATGCGCCAACCTCCTGGCCGACAGCACCACTTCCAAATTCGTCACGACGTATTCCTGCCCGACCGGGCCGAGAACCGCCTACTCAAAACAGCGTTAGATATCGTCTGCAAAACAACCCAAGACCCCAGTAACTGGCGTCTCTCCCACGAACTGCGCTCACTGTTGCTAGAGATCCCAAGCAGCCGAGACACCGCTCAAGATTTCAAACAGTGGCGCCACGATCGGCTGATGGCCCACTACCAGCCTGTGAAGCCGTGGTGCGAACTCATCATCCAACAGCAAACACCACTGGCGATTGCGGGCGAATGGCAGGGCATGAGCTTGCTGTTCCCGATGGAGAAGCTGTTCGAACGCTACGTGGCTGCGTGCCTGAGGGAGTCACTGCCGCCAGATGCAACGCTGCATACCCAGCGCAGCAGTGAGTATCTGTGCACCCATCAGGGCAAAAAGGTCTTTCAGCTACGGCCTGACTTGATGATTACTCACGGGGAGAAGAGCTGGGTTCTGGACACCAAGTGGAAGCGACTGGAAAGCGAGTTGGGTGGCAAAAATTATGGTCTGAGCCAGGCGGATTTTTACCAGCTGTTTGCGTATGGACAGAAATATCTGGGCGGGCAGGGGGATTTGGTGCTGATTTATCCGAAGCGGGCTTCGTTTCAGGAGGCGTTGCCGGTTTTTGAGTTTTCAGAGGGGTTGAGGTTGTGGGTGGTGCCGTTTGATTTGCAAATAGGTAGATTACAAGCTTTAAATTTTAAATATTTTTAGGAGGGTTTTGCAATTCTGGTTGCCCAAAACTGAGGTTGATAAATATAAGAGCTTTAGTTGGGGGGGGCAAAGTAATTATTTTGAGAACGTGTTTGGAAAGTGTTTGGGAAAGTGTGTTTTTAAAATAATTTGGAGTTAATTTTTCTAGCCTTTCCATTTGAGAAAAGGCATTCCTCGAAAGTTTACACTGCAGAAGGGTGTTTAGTTTTTGATACGCTTTATTTATTTGGCTACTCCAGATTCTCAATCTTAGCTTGAGTTTGACCGTTATTAAGCTGTTTTTTTACTTCGATAGGCAGCTGATCGTAGTTTCGAGCTTGGATTGTGTGGTCGTTAACTTCGATTTGCTGAGTATTTTCTAGCAGTTTTTCTAGCTGTTTTGATATTATTAAGGAGGATTTCTTTATGTTTTCGTCAATATTTTTGACGTCATGCCCGTTCGTGGCAAGTGTTTCCCTAATCTTCAAGAGCTTATCGATTATATCGGATGACTCTCTTAGTGGGGTGGTATTATTATTTTCAAGCTCTTTGAAAAAGTAGTTGGATCCATTGTTTATGATCGTAGTTAAAAGTATTACCACTAGTGGATTTGCTGATATTTTAGCAAAATAACTTCCCGACTCGATTTTTTTAATTTCTACAGCTGCTTCTTGTACACTAAGTCCGACTAAGTTGCAGCATTCTTCTATGATAGAGTTTAAAGCATCTGTTTTTGCTGTGAATTGACTTAGTGAAATATATTGTGGAAAGTATATCTTGAATGTTTCGTTTTCTTCGTTTTCGATGGAAAGTTCTTTTGCTGTAGTCTCCAATAATAGTTTTTTGCAAGCTTTTATTTCTAAAAGAGAGTTTTTTAGTTCGTGTGCTGAGTTGATGAGTTTAAGTGAGGTTTCTATGTTTGGATTGCTTAGGTGATCGTCAATTGCATCTATAATATTTTTTATATTGAATGCTGCACTATCAAAAAAAGATACTTCCTGTAGGTGTAGTAGCTCTTCTATCTCGTGGGCAGCCTTGGTAATTGTGCTAAATCTAGATTTCCTTAAGCTGTTATTTACTTTGGTCAACAGTAAGTTGTGTTTTTCGTGAGCTTCGGCCCTCAAGTTATTTGGGTTTGTTGTTATTAGTAGTTGGGCAAGTATTTTTGGAAGTTCCTGATGGATAGTGTCTAGGTTTTCAATTAGCTTTAGAAAGTCTGGTTGTTTTTTGGTTAGTTTTTCTATGTCTGTTAATATAGTGATCAGTTTTTCAGTATGCATATTCTATTTTTTATAGTTTGTTTTTTTAAAATAAGCCCCGGGTTAGCGGGGCTTCATAGTGAACTATACTTTAAAGCGTGGAGTCTCAATAAAAGCTGAAACGGGCTATCCGTATTCATTGGAGGACAACCGTTGTGTCTCATGAAGTTTAAAACGCCATCTCAATAAAAACTAAAATGTATGATGCTTTTCTCAATTAAAAATGAATTTTCTACAGTATTAAAATGCATCAAATTTAGTGGGGGCAATAGAGCTGCGTTTTGTATTGCTGATTATTAGTAGATATTATATTTTTTAATGAGGTTGTGTCAACTCCCCGAGTGTAGACCGGGGTGAGTGAAAAGGAGGGAGTATGAGACTGAAACGGGATAAAGCTTAGAGAGCTACGCTTAGTGCTTGAATATCCGCCCAGCAGATGAGTCGGACAGTAGTGATCTTGGATTCGGAAACTGGAACGACCCGGATCCGACCTGTGGAAATTAGATTGGATGCATGTCCTATCGGCGCCTTCAGGAATTTGTCCGCCTGATCGCAACTACAGTACAGTTCGAGGTTTTTGCGAATCTGAATTGCATCTTTTTCACAGATTAATTGACACTTACCGATCACTATGGGGGACACGTAACCGCTTTTTATGAAACGACGTGCGAAGGTAAGCGATGGGATCTCGAACTCACGGGATAGGGAATCAATTGTTACACAGCGATCTAATTTGTTTTTTGTCGAGAGGACAGATTTTTTAGTAAAAAAACGCCGATTTTCGCATAGAAATTCTGCTGGTATCTCTTGCACAAGAAAGCCCATCCGTTCTAGATATTTCAACCGTTGAATTTCGATATTTAAAATTCTTGCGGTCTCGGTGGAGCTGATATGTGTGTCGTTAGGCATCAATTTGTGTAGTCTGCGGCCCGCCTTATTTGAGTAGGTTTCGGCTTCCAAAGCTCTCGCGACTCTCGACTCTTCAAGTGCGCGTCTTTCGTAAATTGTGACCAGCGCTCCATCCACAGTTGGACCCGAGACTGGCATAATTCCTACCGTTGTCAGACGTGCTGTCAGTGTAGTGTTTGGTGTGTTGAGCTGCTTTGCAAGTGGTCCGACGAAAATGTATCTGTTATGAAATGCAGACACCTCGTTGGCATCCAAAAGCATTTTTCCAAAAGCTCCTGTTTTCAAATTATTAGCGATAAATCCAGCCTTGACTGCTCGCCTGACAACCTCAGGATAGACGTCCAGATGCAGAGCAGCGCGCTCTACGTCAAAGTGAGATGGGATTCCTGTAGCAATTTTTTGAGTACCGGCTGACCCCAGCCAAGCTTCAACGGCAGCCCAATTGTGTGAATGATATTGGAAAGGCGTATTTGTTTTTATTTTAACTTTCGTTATTAGTCCTGAACGTATAAGGGTTTGTAGTTTGAGTTGGTTTACTCCAATGGTTGCCAGCTCATCTCGGCGTAGCCATAGTGCTTTTCTAGGATTGCGATTTTGTTGTGTTTTGGATGGCGTGAGCGGTTTAGTTATTAAGTTGTTGGCAATCTGTCGGACCTCTTCATCGCTAGATAGTAACCATGGGGCAATAAAAAATAGGTTTGGTGCAGGCTCGTGCTCATCGATCGAGTGACAAATAGCAGCTGTGATTTTTTCGCAGTTAGGACTGTCAGCTATGCTAACTGCAAGGTCAGCTGTGTGTTTCTTTTCTTCGTCGTTGATTTTGTAATAGTATCTGAGTACTTGGAGGTTGATTAAGAATGAGTCGAAGCTCTCTTGATCTTTATTTCTAAAAATAGAAAGAAGGCTAGTCGAGAGCTGTGAATGCTTAGGCTGTTGTGGGCTATTCCGCAAATCATAACCGCATTTACACAATGCTCCATTGCAGTCAGTCCATGTTATCTCTTGCTCGCAAGACGGACAGTGATCAATGTAGGCACAGTCATGGTATGGACAGGCGTCTATAATGTCGAAGTCCTGAATATATTTCTGCCAGCCTTCTAATAAACATTCAGGGCAAATTAAATGTTTTTTCGTCTTAAGCAGCGTCAGAGGCACGGCAATGTTGTTGATATACACCGGCGCGCCGCGCGTAACCTCAGACGTGCTGCGGTAAAATGGCAGGGGAGTAGTTGTTTTTGGATCAAGTGTCTCGAATAGTTTGGCCATGCTTGAGTGGTGCAGCTGCCAATCGAATGGTCGTGCGTTGCTCTCGCGCTGTAACGACGCGATCATTTTGGTGACAGACTTAAAGCCATTATGGTATGCGGCTCTGATAAGCAGGCTACGAGGGCTTTCCTCAGGACGTGCGCGGGGTACAAAGCTCAAGACATTCATCGTGAGTTCCTCGAAATGATACCCCGGACTTCTTGATTATCCAATGCAAAGGGATTTTTGAATTTTACTAAGGCTCCCTCTAGGCATTGCGAGTCATAGGATGCTGCAAGGTCTTTCTCAGAAAATGTGCTTGTGTTTCTTTCTAGCGCAATCCGGAAGGCTTCGTGAAGCAACTGTCGAAGCGAATTCATATTGCCGCCACTGGCAACAAATATTCTGGCCGCCAACGCTTGGTCGGTGAGATAGATAGACTCCGAGAACTCGCCGATCTTGTTAATTTGTGCGCCCAGTGATTTTAGGACCTTCAAGTAATTTGACTGATTCTCCAGCGACGTGTATTCGAGAGGCCGCAGATTTGTTCTGAATGGATACCGTCGGGCAAGCTGTGGGTGTTCGTCTACGATTGATTCACACTCTGGTGTACCCGCTATGACCACGGGTATCAGTGTTCGATTCATAAGCGTTTTAACCCAGTCGCAAACGAGACCTTTCGTTTTTTCGGCCCCTTTTCCCAGCAAGTGATGAAACTCGTCTAGTAGGATGACCTGGGTCTGGCAGGTCTTTAAGAGGGTGATCAATCGATAAAGTAAGGCCGTGGCGTCGCCATTTAGATGTACGCACCCTAATTGAGCTAGCATACCCATAGTCAGGGATTTCAGTGTAGGCCCAGCTGGTAGTTCGCAATAAAATGCAGGGACGGTTTCAATGATACCCCACTCGGTCTCTATTTCCTTCCGACCACCGATTTGTTGTACTATATATTTGCAGACTGTTGATTTTCCAACTCCGGAGAGTCCCGTCAGTAGCGCAGATGAAGGCTCACGGCGAGTAGCGGTCGTTATGATGCTTTTATGTATTTTTTCTAACGCGTCTTTATAATAGCAGTGAACAACAATATGCTTGGAAAACTCTGTCATTTTATTTTCAATTGCAGGAGTCATATGAATTACTCTAGTTTAAAGGTTTCTAAGTCATCATCGGAGTCTTCTATATTTTTCATCTCGGTGACATTCAAATCTGTCTGGGTATGGTATACATCGTCTTCGAGTTCTGCTCTTGCATCACCTTCATCATCCTGAGTTGCCAAAGTGATCGGTCGTTGTTGTTTTTGCTTTTTAGGTTTTTTGTATTCTAGTTCACTTAGGTTAAGGTAAATATTTGCTAGCGCGCGAGCTGCTTTTTTCTTGCTAAAAGTCAGGCCTTCTTTGTCAATTGCGTCACAGGCCAGTTGGTGTTCGTAAAGCGTTAGGTTGTTTTGATAATCAGGGTCTACAGCATCTGCTCGAACCATTACCCCAGGTTCTTGCGGTATGGATAACCACACGGTTGATAGGTCAGACTCGTCGTAATGCACCAAAGGTTTACAGTTGTGCTTTCGGGCTTTGTCATTCAATCTTGCTAGTCCAGGGCCGTACCACTGAAGGTTGAACATTGTGATCCTGCCGTTTGAAATTGTTCTTGCTTTGGTTTTGCGGCAAGTAATATCTAGCTGTTCAATTGCGTAGGTGTCGGGCGGCAGCTCCGTCATCATGGCCTTCTCAAAAGCACTTCGTGGGGCTACGGATACGCCTTTCTGAGGGTTTTCATGGTAGTACTCGTCGAGCCAGCGTGTGAATACTAATCTGATGCTCTCTACGGTCAGGCACGCATTTTTTTCGGAGTTATAATCTCTACGTTCTGTCGGATTGGATTTAGTCGTACCTTTGGCGTGATGCATAATTGTCAGGTTCAAAGTTAAGAAAAATCGCTCAATAAAGCTTTTTTGATCGGGCTTCCCAGGTGGCAGCGGTAATACCTTCGAGCCATATATACTGAAGAAATTGAAAAATGAGTCATTAAGAAATTCTGATCCATTGTCAATGTAGTATGTTTCCCCTTTTCCCGCTATAGGGTTATCACTGCGCAGCGACATCTTGAGGGCTTTCATTGTTTTCGCCGCGCAAGGTGGCGTCATTGAAAGTTCCCACCCAATAATCATCTTGCTTTTGCACTCGATAAATGCGGTCAGGTAGGGCCTGCCGATGACATTTCCGTTCGTGTCCACAGCGATAATGTCAATTTGTTGAGTGTCTGCTTCTATTCTCTGGTACATGTGATGGGGCCTCTGGATGCTACGTCCATATTTATTTATTTTTTCAGCGTATGCTCGGCCTTCGCGCATGATGTTGAATTTATATGCGTCAATTGCGGACAACATACGATAAAACGTCGCACGTGAGGGCGGCTTGATTTGCTCATCTAAAGGGCGATGCTCATTGTCTTTTTCGATGTGAGTTATCAGTATGTTATAAGCGAGTTGTCCACTCGGGCGTTCTTTGATCAGATAGTGCTGGTTAATGATGTCTTCTGCAATTTCGATCGTTTTGTTGTCCAGTTTTTTTCCACGTGGCAGTTGGTAGTGTTTGTTCTTTATAAGTCCCAAGGGGCTGTTGCCGGATTGCCTATATTTTGCTGCCCAGTTGTACAATGTCGAATAGCTAGGGGGGGAAGAGTCCCCAATTTGTTCCGCGTGCTCTCTGATATAGGCTTGCGCTGCGTCACGAGGCAGGCGGTTGCCAAGCGCTAGCAGCGCGCCTACGGTATATCCAGTTTTCCTGTCATGCTCCGCTCTTTCAGCCGTGCTCATACTCAAAAGAATTGGAGCTTTGCTCTGGTCGATAGGTGCGCATTGAGATTTGACCAAGCTTCCATTCGCTATCATTTCGCTCACCTGGAAGTGGGTAAACGATACTTGCCGTTGTCCGATGACGGCACTGAACTGAGCGTATTTCAAATCGGTCGATACGACTTCAAATTCCGCGCCATTCAAGCGGTAACGTTCATTGACTATGGCATTAGACATAGCGTGCGGCCCCCGTTAGCCGATGATGAAACGCGTGACTCCAGCGTAAATAGCTGGTCGAGATCAGCCGAAATCAGCCGATTAAATACGCCCTTGGCGATTGATTTCATCGAGGGTGGATACGGTAGCGCCAACAGTGAGCGCACGGTACTGCCAGACATGGATGTTTGCTTGAGGCTGTCGAGGACGTAGTTCAACTCCGTGTCCGTGACCAGATGCATTCGGTTATAGAGATTTTGGAGATTTCTCAGCTTTGGTTGAATGCGAATTTCCCGTTCCGTGATGAGGTCGAATCCGTAGCCTGCTTGCTCACAAACCTTTCTGAACTCGCCTATTTTCCGGAGATAGCTGGCGTCCTCGACAATATGATCGGGCTTGATCTCGACGTATCTGATTTCGCCAGTGCCATAGCTGATTTCAAAGTCGGGGGTATACCGAACTGCACGGTCTTCCATGGCAAACGAGAAGGTTCCGGGCTGAGGGGCATAGGCCACCACCTGATCTTCATATTCGAGCCAGACACAGAAATCCGCTTCAAGCTCGCTTTCGCAAACCACGACCTTTTTGTTTTTGAAGGATGGAAAATGGGTGATGTGCTTGCCGTATTTTCCCTTCTTCAGGATGCGGCTTGGTGTCCGGGTTCGGCTCTGCTCGAAGGCGGTAGGTGGTCTCATGAGATGCGTCCAAAATGGGAATTTCGGGCATCATAGTGAAAGCTTTTTTATTCGTAAACTCACATTTTTATTGACGTGTCAATGGTGCTGACAAAAAATGTTTATGTGGCTGACAAGTTAAATAAAAACTATAAATATCATAATGTTAAATTGATCTTCTTGCTTTCATTGCCCGAGTGAAAGCGTGCAAATTTTTTTTCGAAATCACTGCTGCCGATGTTTTTTGGCTTGCGCGGCTGGCACCGGCTATGGGGGGGCATGCGTGGTGGCGATTAACCCGCGGCGGCAGTTTCATGCAGGCCCGCGATCCTTGGGAGAAACGGTATCGAGAACATGGTTTGCACCTAATATGGGTGGGTTTCTGAGTGGGGATTGGCGTTAATGGTTTGGCCAGGGAGTGCCTTTGAGCTGCCTGGTTGAGTTAGTCATGTTCGCCATCAGCTCCGAGTGGCGAAACTGAGTCCCTGTTCCACTTTTCATTTCAGTGAGCGATGGTTCCGTCCGACGAGACCTCATTTGGCCGATGTGGCTCAAAATGTGCGGTAGGAGTAGCCTCCTAGACGGAAACCTCTCCTGACACCGAGGGAGCGGAGCACTATCCATTTGTACATAACACTGACCGGTAGGAGGCAATATGCAAATTTTGCATATTGCTTTCGCTGTCGAAGGGCGCCACTTCTAGCGGTGCTGACTTTATTACGAGGAGCAAACGATGTTCTCGTGTAACGCGTTTATTTTGCGTAACACTGGGGTGTTACGCAAAATAAATGCGTTACGGTAGAAGTTAAATAATGGGAGAGGGCGTACAAATCACTCATATACGCTTAGCGGCTGCGCGGATGAAACGGTCGAGATTTTCCAAATTGCACGCTAATGCTGTCGCAATAGATTTTAATTTTTTCGTCGAGCGCTTTTCGCGTTTCTTCATCTAAGGCTTCATAGCGCAAGCGCCATTCGCGCAAGTGTTCCTGTTTTTGGCGCTGTTGTGCGTCTTTCAACGCGACTATCTCGTCAAATGTATGTATCGAATCTTCGGTTTTTTTCGTTTCATCAGTCATGAAAGTGCTGCCTAATAGGGGATCTTTATATCTTCGTCCAGTAGATCGGTCACATTTCGTACCAGTGGATCTAGCCAATCGGCTTTGGCGCGCGCCCATTGAAAATAGCTCATGTGCTCTATGCCGTGGGTTGCCGATAGCGACTTGCGCTCAAGGGCGTCGATATAGTCGCGGATGACCTGGGCGCGGCGCCAGTTCTGTGCATCGGACTCTAGGGCTGCTAAGCGTTTTCGTTCGTCATTCTGTATGCGTTGTCGCGCGGCAGCGCTTTCGCGCAGATGGCGACGCTTTTCATCGGCGATGGCATGCTGCTCTGCATTCACCAGCGCTCCGACAGCGTTTGTAACGACCTGTTCAAGCAGCTTGTTCAATTGCATCTCGACCGGGAGGCTCGGCGAGTCGATAACTTTGCCTGCATACCCTTCATTTATTAGCAGTTGGAGTTTCCCTGTCGGTTGATATGCCCAATTAGGCCAGTAGCTCCAGCGCCCGCGAGCCTTGTCCTCCAGTTGTTTTGGCGTTGGCACATATGGGCTGCGCTTGCAGGGTTCGAACACGCGCAGATGATAGCCTCGGCCCATGATCAGGATGTCGACCTGCTTTTTGCTCTGCTCGATACGATAGCCACGTGTTTCCAGTGCTTTGAGGAGGGTATCCACGAGCCTTAGCGCGCGATCCTGCAAGGAGGGCGAGACACAAATACTTAGCGCAGGCGCGCGCGTGCTGGGCTGGCCGCGTGAATCAATGACGGGTTTCTTCAACGCAACGCGGGCAGCGTTGGTCATCGGGTGCCAACGCTTCACTTGATCAGGGACGATAATCTGGTTGCCAGGTGCTCGCTCGAAGGCCAGCAGCGGCACCAGCCGCTCATCCATGGGCTTGGGCTCAACCTCGGTGTGCGGGGCCTGCGTGCGTAATAGGTTCATCGGGTGGCCAACGTATTCGCGAAGTTTGGGGCGCGGCGGCACCGACTTGCCAGCCTTCAGTCGTGTCCAGTAGCCCCGAGGCGGGGTTGGGATCTGTAGCCGTCCACAGAGTTTCTTAAGGCCTACGTCAGAGAGCTGGTAGCGCGGTGCGACTATCGTCACCGCTTCTGTCCAAACCTCATCCAACAGTTTGGCTCGGTCGTACTGTTCCAGCATTGCGAAGGTCCTTTCAGCGAGTCGAATCTCAGTTCGAAACCGATATCAGGGTAGCGGACGTCGGTTCGTTCAGATGGCAGTTCTTCAATCGGGCTGATGCCAGTTCTTTCCTTTCACGCGACAGGCCTACAGCAGCGACAGTGTGTTGGATGAATAGACCAGTCGATAGCCCATGGCTTTGTAACCGGCCTTGCGCTTCTCCCACATTCTCAACACGGCGACGTTACCCTCGTCTACGAAATCAATCACCTGTACGTCGGACTTGGCGGTGTGTAGGCGATGCAGGCGTCCCGCGTACTGCTGGAGGATGCCGCGCCAGGAAATGGGCATGGCCAGCACCAAGGTATCAAGTGCAGGGTGATCGAACCCTTCGCCAATGAGCGTACCGGTGGCCAAGAGCACCCGAGGCGCATCTTCGGGCAGAGACTCCAATGTACTGATCAGCGACGCCCGCCGTTTCTTCGGCATGCGGCCATGGAGCGTGAAAAGATTCGCGACCTGCTCCCTGAGCGCAACATCTAGCGTATCAACATGCTCTGTGCGCTGGCTAAGCACCAGGACTTTTCGGCCTTGGCGGTAAGCTTGCACCACAGCAGAAACGATGGTGGCCGTGCGCTGTGAGTCATCTGCCAATCGCCTGAATACTTCCTGGATACCCGAGCCCTCAGGGACGATGACGGGGTCGGACAGTATGCGAGGGCTCACGGACAAATCATGAGGGGCGCTGGCTGGGCGCGCGGCGGTATGGCGGATAGGTCCGCACTGCATGAAAATGATGGGCTGCTGCCCATCGCGGCGGATCGGGGTCGCCGTCAGCCCGAGCACGTAACGCGCGGGCGAACTGCGCAACAAGGCTTCGAAAGACACCGCCGACAGGTGATGGCATTCGTCAATGATGATCTGGCCGTAATTTTTCACAAGGTCACTGATCTCGCCTTTGCGCGACAGCGATTGCATGACAGCTATATCGATCTGGCCGGTGAGCTTGGGCTTACCGCCGCCCAAGGTGCCGACGACTTCTTTGCCGACGCCGAGGAACGCCTGCAAGCGTTCTTGCCACTGCCGGAGCAGCTCGGTCCTGTGCACAAGCACCAAGGTATTCACACGCCGCCTGGTAATGAGCGCTGCGGCACTCACGGTTTTACCGAAGGCCGTTGGCGCGCAGAGGATACCGGTGTCATGTGCTTGCATGGCGGTAACGGCCGTTTCCTGGTCAGGACGCAGAGTGCCGAGGAAACTGACATCCAACGGATAGCCCGCGAAACGCTCGTCTTCCACCAGTGGCGTGATCTTGTACTCCGCCAGCAGCGCCTGCACGGCGTCCCAGCAGCCACGTGGCAAGGCGATATGTTGGGGAAAATTCTGCGCGCAGCCAATGACTCTGGGTTTGTTCCACACTGACAGGCGCAGGGCCTGCGCTTTGTAAAACTCGGGATTCTGAAACGCCGCGAGGCGGATCAACTGGTTGACCAAGGGTTGAGGCAGCTGGGCCTTTTCAAAGTAGATCAGGTTCGCCAGGGTGATGCTCAGGGTGGCAGGCATCGGGCCGTTGGGCTTCTGTGGTCGAGGCGAGGGGACTTTCCATGGCTGGGCACCTTCGTCTTCATCGACGTAGGCAACGGCGACGGGGTCGCGGTTGCCCGTGGCCTGAGTAATGACGGGGTGGATGCGCTCGGGGTTCATGCGTTGGAGTGTGGCGAGGAACTCCCACTGATCGGCATAGGGCACCAGAGCGTCATCGACAAAGACGCTGTGATGCTGTGCCCTGGAGCGTTTTTGCAGCGGTAACGCGATCAAGTTGCCGAAACCGCCTTTGGGCAGGGTGTCCTGGTTGGGAAACAACCTGTCGTAGGAGCTGAGCGATAATTGCCGCGTGCGTTCACAGGCATGACTGATGATGGCGGCCCCGAGACGGCGTGCATCGCTGGCCAGTACCTTGTCCTCGAAGAAGATCCAGGCATGCGCGCCGTTGCCCGAGCGTGAGACTTCCAAGGCGACGGGCACACCGAGGGCCTTGCAGGACTCCACGAATGCGCGGGCGTCATCGCGCCATTCGGCCTCGTCGAAATCGACGGCCAGAAAGTAGCAAGTATCATCCTTGAGCAACGGATAGACACCGACCACTACCGCGCCTGCCAGATGGCGAAAGATAACGTCGTCGGTCACCTCCAGCAGTTGGCGCTGGTGGCAGTCGCCGCATTTGATCCGTGGTTTCTCGCAGATCCCCGGACGCCACTCGTTCGCGCAGGCAGGTGCATAGCCGGACTTGCCGCTTTTGCCTTCCCAGCGCAGCGGGTAGATGTCGGTACGCCCTCTAAACAAGCTACGAAAGAGGGCGAGCTTGCTACGGGTGTCCAGGGCGGATGACGTATCAACGGGCGCCACGGGGATACGGGTAGGTTCGACAGGCGGTTGCCAGTCGATGCCGTGCGCATCGAGTAAGGCAATTAACCGCGCGTTCTCCGCCTGGAGTATCGCCAGCAACTGGGAGTCGGTCACCGCATCGAGCCTCGGTGTTTGGGAATGGCCTGTGGGGTTTAGGCTATCAGTCGGCGGGGGGAGGGATCAAACCCTAGGGCCGGGCGCGGGCCGGCGGCTGCGCAACGCCTTGCAATCATCCGGCGTTTAACCGAAGCGGTGTTAGGCGCACAACGGTTCGACTGCCCACTACCCAGCCCTGGTTGAATTGCATTGACCGTCAAGCGGCGTGTTTCACAGTCATTGCCGATTGACGTTCGCCCGCTGGGAAATCGTATTGGTCGCGGCTGGGCTGGCGCATCTAGCGAACACCTGAACCCAATCCGTAATAAAAATTTACCGCTGAGTGCGATAGCGGCATAGTGGCATCATGGTTCGCCCGCAACGTCGGGGTTGCTCAACCGGGCCGATTTTACTGCTTACGATGATCAATCAGTCGTTGGCGGATCCAGCAAGCTTAAGGTTACTGATGGCGTTGAGTGGGCACGTGATCTCTCACGTTCTCTGCACGCCCCCCCCATTCAAGGAGCGATACACCGCAATGACCACACAAGGATTTGGCGCTCAACTGCTGACGCTGCCGAGCATCTTTTCGGACCGGTTTTTCACCATTCCGGATTATCAGCGTGGCTACGCGTGGGACAAAAAGCAGGTCGATGAACTGCTCAAGGACGTCGATCATCTGATGCAAGATGGCGCCGCGTTACGTCATTACACCGGCACACTCGTCCTCAGTCGTCCGAAACATGCGGCAGACAACGCCTTCCACGTCGTGGATGGCCAGCAGCGGCTGACCACACTTGCCATTTTTCTGTACCTGCTTTGCGAGTCGCTGCCCATCGAAGAACGGGCAGCGTTTTCCGCGCTGTATTTACGCCGTGGTGAGCTTGGCAATGATCGTGCTGTGTTGCGCTTGAACTCGGATACACGGTCGTTTTTCGAACGTGTGGTGATGGCTGAAGGTAACCTCGATAACAGTCCGATTAAACTTGAGGCGCATCAACGATTACTCGGCGCCCGAGGTTCGATTAAGAAGTGGCTTGAGGACAAAATCGCTTTGGGAATTGAGCCACAGCGGATCAGGGATATCCTTGAGTCCCGGCTCGGCTTTCTGGTGTTCGCGCCTGAAGAAGATGCTGAAACGGGAATCATGTTCGAGGTCATCAACAACAGGGGAAAACCGCTTAGCGAGTTGGAAAAGGTTAAAAACTATTTGATTTACTGCTGTGTGAAGCTTTCTGCGGCTTCGCTCAGGGACACAATCGATCAGGATTGGTCAGAAATCCTCAGGGCCTTGAACATCGCTGGCAAAACCTCAGTCGGCGACGAAAGTGCATTTCTTCGTTACTGCCTGGTCGTCCATTTCAAACTGAATAAAACCGATAGCCAATACGGTTATGAAGAGCTGAAAAAGCGAGTAAACCTCGACAGCTGTCTGAATGAGGATTTACCCCGCGAGCCGGTGATCAAAAAAATTGCGGCCTTTGTGCAGTTTATGAAAACCGCCGCGCTCTGGTATCAACGTCTGTATGGGCGTGATCACGCAGGTTTAGAGCCTGAGATAGTGGTGCTTCTTGATCAAATCCGCGCGCAGGCACGTCATGCGTCCATTATGCCGTTGTTCCTGGCGATGGTGATCAAATTGCAGGGCTCGGGCGAGCGCCTGCATAAACTGCTTCGGTTGTTGGAGATCCTCAATTTTCGGGTCTACATGGCGCGGAACATGACGTCACGTAATGACACCGGACAAGGCGATCTCTATTGGTATGCGGCGCATTACTACCACTCTGGGCTTTTGGCCGCGCTTACCCCCGAAGAGCTTAAGGTTGGGCACATCTGTTTGGAAACCGATGAGGATGCATTGGAATACGGGCTCGTTAATTTTATCCATTGGCTAGCTGCGGATCACCGGTTTATTAAGTCCTTCTCTCTTGACCCTGACAGCCCCGACGATTTTTACAAATGGCGTGGCTTGCGGTACTTCCTCATGAACTACGAGGCGAAGCTCCAACCGCGAAAAACGATTCAAATTGATAAAATTCTTCTCGGGGTTTCGGAGGGTAAAACCTCAGACTATTACTCGGTGGAGCACCTCTGGGCTACTGAAAATAGAAGTCGTGAGGGGGAAAACAACCGTAAACAAGATAAGTACCAGCGGCGCCGTCTAGGCAATTTTGTCTTACTGGAACTGCGCCTGAACATTCAGGGAAACAACGATGATCTGGAAGACAAGCTTCCACGCTACTGCGAGGGACTGGGGGAAGAACCGCCTACAGAACTTCATCAAGTTCGAAAAATGGCTTTCGACACGCATTCACTGATTAAAAGTTTCGATGGCAGAAGGCGGACGATCAATTTTTATCACGACCTTCATGGCGAGCTGAATGACCATCAAGAGCAGCGGTTCATCAAGTTTGCCCAAGCACGCTGGTCGTTGAAGCCTTTCATTGGGTACGCGCAAATTCAGCGGGAAGCGGCCGCCGCGCTAGAACAAAGCTGAGGATTGCGTTTTGAATGAGCCGAAGGGTGTACCGGACCCACTTGAGGTGGGGGCGGTATGCGAGACGCGGTTGAAGTGCCGCGAAGGTTGATGTAGTGCTAGTAAAGGGAAACCCTGGTTTACCTGGAAATCCACTGATGACCCTAGTGTTCAACAGTGGATTAAATGAAAAAATTAAGGACGCGTAATGATTACGTTGAGAGACGGCGGCTCATTCGGCATTGACGCCTTGGTTACAAAAGTAGAGGGATTGGGTGGTTCCATGGTGTTGGGTCCCATCAAAGTAGGGTTGACCGATCACAGGAAGCCGGACTCGTTGGATTACTGGATTAGAACCAATGGAGCCACCCGAAAAGACCAGATGCAAGCTGAAACGCAAGTGGTTGATCAGTTGCTTGCTACTGGTCGTTTTGACCGCGTAGAAATGAAATGTCCATCAACCGGGTATCGTTGCGCTGGGCTGAGTGTGATTTCCAATCCTCGCTACGAACAGACTCAGGCACCCACGATCACTGTGCCTGGAAATGAAGAAACGAAGGCGGCCGCATGGTTGATCGACCGCTTCAAAGCCGCGTCGCCGAACCTTGCCTATGCCAATCTCAACGAGGCTGGAAGTTATCGGGGATGGGTTGCTGACTTCAAAATTCCTCTGTTGGATGGTCGTTTACTGAAGCTGGATCTACGAGAGGAGAAGGATCTGTTTCTCCTATTTGTCTTGGCGGTGGCCTGGTCTCGGACAGGCCCTTGGGAGAATGCCGTCTATTTTGTGGCCTGGATGAAGCTCGCTCACAAAGACACACCCGCTTTATGGACAAACGACGCGTTTGTCGAAATAGAGTGCAGTAAACGTAAGGCTTCCATCGTGCAGACCTTAGGTCAGTGCCTTCGTCCCGACACCAGAAAGCAGGTCAGTTTCAGGAAAGATGTTTACGCGAGTGTGAAAGTCCTTGCCCACAACTGGGACGGCATCAAACGTGCCATCGCCGTCATGATTACGACTAGCCATTACGCTGCGTTTTTCGACTTTATGCGTTCATTAAAAGGCTTGGGGACCGGCCAAAAAAGCATGCTGATAAAGATCCCGCTGGTTATGCGAGAGTTGCGCTGTCAGCTTTATCCATCAATTCCAGGCGAGTTTTGCTGCGTGCCGGACGCACGGGTCTATAAGGCGTTAAGTGCTATGAGTCGAGACCACAACAAGCGTATAAACCTGACTCATCAGGCTGGCAGTGTAAAAAAATTGATCAACGCCTCTGCGAAGATCTTTCAGCTGTTCGGTGATTTGTATGACTTGCCGTTGTTTGCTTATGTTGACCTCGATCTACCCGTATGTGACAACTAGAGTAGAGCCCTAGCCCTAAAGAAATTTGACGCACCTTATTTTCGAGTGCCTTTAAAGACAGAAAAGTGGCGTCCGCTTTATCTTAGGTGACACCGTTTTCTTGCTCATTGGGTCCCCTGGGGTTTGATCTGCTGATTGGTGGGGAGTGCGTTTTCTAAACGCTGAATCATCTTTTCATCGACTACTACACTTCAGCCTTATCTGCTGTTCGTCCTACAGGCCAGCCAGGCTTTTCAACGAGCGGGTACTGCGCGCCGCGTGTTTGGTAAAGCCCCTCCAGATTGCTCCTTTCGAGCAAGGCAACCTGAATGTTCTGGATTACTTATGAGGCGATCAGCCCCGGTAGTAAATTCTGGAAGCGGATGTTGCTCACCACCTTCTTGGTCCGGTCATGCAGCTGGTATTGTAATACTTGGACGGCTCGCACCCAGCATCAGAACTTTTTGGTTTTTGATACTGCGGCACTGATGGCGCTCTGAGGTTGCCCCCTGAGTCCGAGGGAAGTCTTGCGATTCAGCAAAAGGGTCCTAACCCTAGAGCCCAGGTTAGCGTCAACTGCCTACGGTACCAGTAAAAAGACGCTTGTTCAGACCCTGCGGCTGGCGATAGCGCAACGATGCGCGCGAGGGCCGTCTCCGTTACGGGGTGATCAGAGCAAGGGAAAAAGTAGGAAAATCAAGGTCTAAGACAGACTCACCTGCTTGCAACGCTACTACGGTTTCGTGTAATGTGACATAAATAACATTGTTGGTGCGTATACGATGAGTATTGGTAGCAGTGGTAGGATCGTCATAGAAATCGATCCGTCCTTTAAACGAGAGTTATATTCAGCTCTCGCCAAAGATGCTAAGTCACTAAAGGAATGGTTTTTAGAGTCGGCTCAGGTCTATGTCGGATCGGGGAAAATTTCCGATATGGATAATGTTGTGCATAATGATCAAACCCCAAAGCTACCAGTTAGTGCCGGGCAAATAGTCAGCGGAGGAGGAAATGAGTGAGTTTTTACCAGTAGAGCCCAAACAACGTCACATAGAGTTTGAGATTGGTGAGCCGGCCTCCGAAGTTAAAGTAGAACTAGCGTTTGAACGAAAGCTTGAGCTTGGTGTCACTTTTAAAGATAGTATGAAGCAGGGCGCGTTTGGATGGTACCCATATGTAGAGGGGTTTTCTGCCAAATATATTACGGGTATTCTAGATAGATTCCAGCCAGGCAATGTTTATGATCCATTTGGCGGGTCAGGTACTACATGCTTGGCCGCTTCTAGGCTAGGTGTGCAATCCTACTATAGTGAGATAAATCCCTTCATGGCTTTCGTCACTGAGACGAAGGTGAATAGCTCGATTTGGGCTAGTTCAAATCAGAATTTTTTTCACGATGTTTGTAAAGATTTCATCGGCAAGATACGCTCAAAAGATTTCGAGAAAATGGTGCGAAAGGTCGATATTTCTAGTTATGAGCAAGCGTTTCCTAACAGAGATTTTTTTGAGTTAACTGATGTTCGAGAGCTACTTTGCGCGCGAAATATTGCTCTAGAGTACGAGAGCGTTCATCCGCATGCGAAGAACCTGCTACTTCTCGCCTGTGCCGCCAATACAGTAAAATCTTCAAATATGACGCGTCGTGCGGATCTAAGACGTCGCAGGCCGGATGAATACAAAAATAGGGTTGTAGATGTAAAAGCATTCGTTGCTGACAGTGTAATACGTATGTGCAGTGACGTCGCGGCTATGCCTAATAAATTAGTTTCCACTGTCATGGTATCTGCGAATGCCATGAGTATCTCGGATGATTTTGAAAGCAGATTTGAGTTTGCTTTGACTTCTCCTCCATATTTAAATGGAACCAATTACTTTAGGAATACGAAGATTGAACTTTGGCTTGCAGGCTTTATTAGTAGTGAAAAAGATTTGAGTGGGTTTAATCGGCAGGCTATTACCGCCGGAATAAGTAATGTTACGAAGAATAAACCAGACGATTTAATATTTCCCGCCGTCGAGCTTGTAGTTAATGAGCTTTTGGCTGTCGCAACCGATAGCCGTATTCCTCGGCTGGTGCGGCATTATTTTTCGGACATGTATATGATGTTTTCTCAAGTGCTCAAAGGGCTCGTGCCAGGCGGAAAATTCGTGCTTGATATAGGGGACTCAAAATTCTACGGTGTTCATGTTAAAACTGATATTTTACTGGTAGATGTTGCTAAAGCCGCTGGGTTTAATGTAGACGCCGAATGTGTAATTGCTAGAAGACACTCACGTGATAAAACTGAGCTAAAGCAGGTAGAGATTGTCTTTTCAAAGCCAATGATTTCAGCCGGGAACCGATAGTGCTAAGTAAAGAAAAATCTCTGCATCAAGCCGCAGCTAGATTCCATCAGGATATGCCCTTTCAAAATGGGGCGTTTTCAAAGAGAAACTGGGGGCATGCACTACATTCGCTCTGTTCGTATCAGGGGAAGTTAAAGCCTGCGATGGCTCACTGGCTCGTTAAGGAGTTTGTTCCTGAAGGAGGTCGGCTGCTTGATTTGCTTGGCGGTGTTGGTACGATTCCTTTTGAAGCCGCGCTACAGGGGCGTGAGGCTGTATCTAATGATAAAAGCCCTTTTCCAGCAACAGTCGCAACTGCGAAGCTTGATCCTCCAACTCTAGAGGAGGCGCTTTCCGCTTGGCAGAATCTTTGGCTAAAAATTGAAGAAGTAGAATTATCAAGTAGTGATATTGATGCAGCACATTTTGGGCTCAATGGTAAAGTGTGTGAGTATTATCATCCCGATACTCTGAGAGAGGTTTTGAAGGCGCGCAATCTTTTCTTAGAGGGATCGTACGTTAGTAAAGAAGAAAATTTTGCTTGGGCATCACTTTTACATGTTCTGCACGGGAACAGGCCGTATGCACTCTCCCGAACTTCGCATCCGATAACACCATTCAGCCCGTCTGGAGAGTTTGTATATAAAAGTGTGTATGAGAAGGTAAGGAACAAAATATCGACTGCGTTGAAAACCCCATTACCAAATGAGTTTTTGCCTGGAGTTGGATTGTACGGGGATTTCAGAGACCTGAATTCAAAAGATATTGGTTTGTTTGATGCAATAATTACGTCGCCTCCGTTTTTAGGGATGAGATTCGATCGTCCGAATTGGCTTAGACTTTGGTTTTGCGGTTGGTCTGAGGTTGACTTTCATGAGCGAAGTCTTGGATTTCTCGAGCGTCAGCAAATTAAATCTTCGGAGTGTTATGCCGAATTTATAGATCAAGCTGCTGCGCTGCTGAAACCTTCCGGTACTCTAATCATACATATTGGTAGTGGAGACGGAAAGGGGAAACGGCTCGATGTCGATATCGCAAATCTAGCAGCTGCAAAATTTAACTTGGTTTATGAAATTAAAGAGGATGTAAGTCAGGCGCAAAAACACGGTATAAAGGACAAGGGGATGACAAAGTATAATCATTTACTTTTTTATGTAAAGAACCAATGATGTGAGTTAGTGGTAGCGTCTATGTAGTTAGCTACCACTAGTTTTGCTCCTTTAAGAAGGGCTACTCTAGTTGGTCTAGAGCGACCTCTGGTGGGCGTTGCGAGTATTCCTTTTCTATTTTTTCATATAAAGTCGGATCTTGCTGTTTCAATATTTGAATGATATTTATTGAAGGGTTTAACTCACTCACCTTTCGCGCGATAGCGAAGAAAGTGCGTGGCTCCCAGCCATGTGCAAACCTTGGTAGGTCTGCGAGCATGCGATTAAGTTCTGGCTCGTTGAGAGATTTTTTGTTCAAGTCGCTTACGGGTAATCCTGTTATCTGAGAAAGCCGAGATATTTGGTCTGAAGTGTAAAAATCTACAGGAAATTTATCTTTCTTTTCATTGTTGCAACCTGAGCAAAGACAAGTTGCAAATTCATCAATGGGCCATAAATATGCGAGTGGCCTTGTATGATCAAGATGGAAACCATCCAGGGCAACTTTAATTTGACACCTAAAGCATTTTCTTTCAAATCTCTCCCAGACTTGACTTCGTAATCCTGCACCCGTGCGCTCTTTGATTTCCAATAGACGTTCCGGCTCACGTAAAAAGAATTTCCGCTCTCGCGTTATGACTGACGATTCGTGCAGCTGATCCGGAGTCCTAGTGCTATTCAAGGCGTCATTTATGCGCCATTTTTTACATGCTCTACACTCATTTTGGTGCATTGTTTTTTTTGCGTTATGTTTGTGGAAGGCTAATGCTCCTAATCGATTGGGGTCGATTGGAAGCTGGCGCGCACAATACGAGCACTTTTTTAGATTTATAATTCTGCCGTCTTCTAAGCTGAAGTGTGTAGAATCATTCGTATCAATATCCATATTTATTGCTGTATTGTGTTGCAAGTAAAAAGTTTCCGGGATTATATGGAGCGAATCGATTTGGGATATGTCTTGTAGGGCTTCGCCATCGATGGACGAAAGTGGCGATCCGCTAGTCAATCCCCACACATCAATTTGGATTTGGCCGCTCCATTCCAGAGAAAGCTTAAATTCGTTACCGTATACATTAGGAATCAGATCTCCGATGCGTCTCCAGTTATTTTCCAGCTCCACATTTTGTGTTTTATTGATTCCTCGGCTGTCAATTACCTTGATCGTCATTGCTACTGGATGGCTGGCGGCCAAGTAGCCACCCCAAGCTTGCGCTCTACTACCGGGTGTTTCGATGGGGTTAGTGAGCACAAACTTATGAGGACCGTTCCCTGTAACAAAAATTTGCTTGGTTATCTCTTGGAATACGTCTTGATAATCTCTAGCTGATTTATAGTTGTCATCACGTGATTGAGTGACCAAACGTCGCATTCTTTTCTCCCTGAGTTATCGTGCTCAAAAGCGCGGCTTTTTGGGTAAGCCTGATTTTTTGTGATTTAGGATTTCCTTATGTCACCACATATTTTCTTCCAGGCAGGTTTAAGGTATACAGATTTTGCTCTGGCTTAGGTTTTGTAAGACCATAAAGTGATAAGTACAGAAAATTTGATACGGTCAGATAATTTGCATGAGCGCGGCGGCCTACCGATTCGTTACTTTTGTATTACTACGGTAGTCAATGTCGCCATATTGCCTCATTATAACTACTTTATAAGCTCCTCAATCGCGCGGAGCGAGCGACGTTTAAGCCCATAGAGACGAATATTTCACATTTTAAGCAATATTCGAGCCATGACTTTGCGAGGTCTAGATGAACCGTATCCTGATCGTTGAGGACGAGGCTGTCATTCGTTCAGCCCTAGTCCGTCTTCTGGAACGAAACCATTACAAGGTCAGTGAGGCGGGCTCGGTGGCGGACGCTCAGGAGCGATATGATATCCCATCATTCGCTCTGATTGTTAGTGACCTTCGCCTGCCTGGCGCTCCTGGGACGGAACTGATTAAGCTCGGTCGAGGTAAGCCTGTGCTGATTATGACGAGCTATGCCAGCCTCCGCTCCGCAGTGGATTCAATGAAGATGGGAGCAGTTGACTATATTGCTAAGCCCTTTGATCACGACGAATTGCTCCAAGCGATCTCTCGCATCCTCTCAGATCAAAAAAGCTTTGAGTCTGAGCGCTGCGCCGATCGGTCTATGATAGATAGCGGGGGTGGCCAGGTTGATCACCTGAGCAGCAAGGTGGATATCGGAATTATCGGGTCCTGCCCACCTATGCAGCAGCTTTTTGGAAAGATTTTTAAGGTCGCGCCGACTGATTCTAATGTACTAGTTCAGGGTGAGTCTGGTACAGGAAAGGAGCTAGTTGCTAAGGCGCTACACAATTTATCGCGGCGAGCTAAGGCACCAATAGTTTCCGTTAATTGCGCTGCAATCCCGGAAAGCTTGATTGAGTCCGAGCTGTTTGGTCATGAAAAAGGTGCTTTTACTGGAGCCGGCGCGGGACGGGCGGGCTTAGTCGAGGCTGCTGATGGCGGAACATTATTTCTTGACGAAATTGGGGAGTTGCCACTTGAAGCTCAAGCGCGGCTTTTGCGAGTGCTTCAAGAGGGAGAAATTCGTCGCGTCGGCTCAGTGCAATCACAAAAGGTAAACGTCCGCGTCGTAGCTGCAACGCATCGAGACCTCAAAAGTATGGCTAGGGTAGGTCAATTTCGTGAAGATTTGTACTACCGTCTTCATGTCATTGCGTTGGTACTTCCACCTCTACGTGAAAGAGGCGAGGACGTCCTTCAAATTGCCCGAGCGTTTCTCATTAGCCAAAGTGTACGTGCTGCGCGCACTGGTTTGAAATTCTCTCCAAGTGCAGAGAGTGCAATTTTGCGTTACTCCTGGCCGGGGAATGTTCGGGAGTTGCAGAACGCTGTAGAGCGGGCGGTTATCATGTGCGAAACCTCAGAGATATCTGCGGACGCGCTTGGCATTGACATTGATATGAGCGCGCTGGATGAGGACTTTATTTCTGTCACCACGCAGCAGGACAGCGCAGAACATGAGCCGGCTGATGGTCTTTCATTGGAGGACTATTTCCAACACTTTGTTCTGGAACACCAAGGCCACATGACAGAGACTCAGCTGGCTAGCAAGCTGGGGGTAAGTAGGAAATGCTTATGGGAGCGGCGTCAGCGCTTAGGAATTCCCCGTCAGCGTTCAGCTCCACCTAGCGAGGTTTGAGCTATTCTGAGAGGCGCGAAGAAGCACTCGTCGGCATTTTGTGTTTTTGAGTGGATGATGTAGGTTTGCGGCGAGGGCTAAGCTAATTTGATTAGCTTGATACTCAGATAATAAAGGGCATCCTGTAAGTAGCCCTTTATTATGCCAATTTCATTTGCTGCCTGAAGCCATTTATTGGTTAGTCACGACTTCATGAACGGGTCGCTTAGACCATAAGCTGATGTCTCATCAGATTCTGATGAGACGGTTTCAGCTTTTAATGCGACTCCACGTAAAGGTGCATCAATCCCAGCTCAAAGCCCCACCCGTCTGATACTCAATCACTCTCGTCTCAAAGAAATTCTTCTCTTTCTTCAAGTCCATGATCTCGCTCATCCAAGGAAACGGATTAGTCGTCCCAGGATACTCTTCCTTCAGCCCGATCTGGCTCAAGCGACGGTTAGCGATGAATTTCAGGTAGTCCTCCATCATCGCCGCGTTCATGCCGAGTACGCCGCGGGGCATGGTGTCGCGGGCGTATTCGATTTCCAGCTGGGTGCCTTGCAGGATCATCTGCGTGGCTTCTTCTTTCATCTCGGCATCCCACAGGTGTGGGTTTTCGATTTTGATCTGGTTGATCACGTCGATGCCGAAGTTCAGGTGCATGGACTCGTCGCGCAGGATGTACTGGAACTGCTCAGCGACGCCGGTCATCTTGTTGCGGCGGCCCATGGAGAGGATCTGGGTGAAGCCGCAGTAGAAGAAGATGCCTTCCAGTACGCAGTAGTAAGCGATCAGGTTGCGCAGCAGCTCTTTGTCGGTTTCGACGGTGCCGGTTTCGAACTTCGGATCGGAGATCGAACGGGTGTATTTCAGACCCCAGGCTGCCTTTTTGGCGACCGATGGGATCTCGTGGTACATGTTGAAGATCTCGCCTTCATCCATGGCCAGCGATTCGATGCAGTACTGGTAGGCGTGGGTGTGGATCGCCTCTTCGAAGGCCTGGCGCAGGATGTACTGGCGGCACTCCGGGTTGGTGATCAGGCGGTACACGGCCAGCACCAGGTTGTTGGCAACCAGCGAGTCGGCAGTGGAGAAGAAGCCCAGGTTGCGCATGACGATGCGGCGCTCGTCGTCAGTCAGGCCTTCCGGGTTTTTCCAGAGGGCGATGTCGGCGGTCATGTTGACTTCTTGCGGCATCCAGTGGTTTGCGCAACCGTCCAGGTACTTCTGCCAGGCCCAGTCGTACTTGAAAGGTACGAGCTGGTTGAGGTCGGCGCGGCAGTTGATCATCATTTTTTCGTCAACGGCGACGCGGGCGCTGGCGCCTTCGAGCTCGGCCAGGCCTTCAGCGACGTCCAGTGCGTCCAGCGCTTTCTTGGCGCGGATCAGGGCAGCGGAGTCGGCGGCTGTAACGGCGCGGGCTTCTTGTGCAGCCAGGCCACCGGCGCTGTCGAGGCGGTCCATGTTGGCTTCGTTGGCGTGGCCGGCGTTGGTCGCTTTGGCGACTACTTCGCCGTCTTCTTTATCGAATTCGTCCCAGCTCAGCATGGTGTACTTCTCCTGCTTGAGGGTCAGTCGGGTGGACTGGCCTGTTGGATCCAGAGGGGGTGTTGCTTGCTTTTAAGGTGTTGCGCGCAAGGAACATGAATTTTTGGCTTTTGAGGCCTTTGGGTCAGGAGGCGGGCGGTAAGGGTAGGTTTCCCTTACCGGCCTCTTCGCGAGCAAGCTCGCTCCCACAGTTCTAAACGCGCTGTGGGGGCGAGGTGGGTTGCCTTACTGGCAAGCCTCACAATCCGGCTCGTCGATTGCGCAAGCCTTTGGCACTGGGGCCGGGCCGGCCGGTGCTGCTTCGGTTGGACGCGGGGCGGTGATCGCCGAGTCGTCCGGGCCGTGGCCGCCGCTCGATACTGCGTTGAGCTTGCCGGTGTTGACGGTGGACTTCTCGGTGCTGGTCGCGGCCAGGGCACGGAGGTAGTAAGTGGTTTTCAGACCACGGTACCAGGCCATGCGGTAGGTCACGTCCAGCTTCTTGCCCGAAGCGCCAGCGATGTACAGGTTCAGCGACTGAGCCTGGTCGATCCACTTCTGACGACGGCTTGCCGCGTCGACGATCCACTTGGTGTCCACTTCGAAGGCAGTCGCGTAAAGCTCCTTGAGCTCCTGCGGGATGCGCTCGATTTGCTGTACCGAACCGTCGTAGTACTTCAGGTCGTTGATCATGACCGAGTCCCACAGGCCGCGGGCCTTGAGGTCGCGAACCAGGTACGGGTTGATCACGGTGAATTCGCCGGACAGGTTCGATTTCACGTAGAGGTTCTGATAGGTCGGTTCGATCGACTGCGACACGCCAGTGATGTTGGCGATGGTGGCGGTCGGTGCGATGGCCATGATGTTCGAGTTACGGATACCTTTCTGCACACGGGCACGAACCGGCGCCCAGTCCAGGGTTTCCTTCAGGTCGACGCTGATGTACTTCTCGCCACGCTGCTCGATCAGGATCTGTTGCGAATCCAGCGGCAGGATGCCTTTGGACCACAGCGAACCCTGGAACGTCTCGTAGGCACCGCGCTCGTCGGCCAGGTCGCAGGACGCCTGGATCGCGTAGTAGCTGACCGCTTCCATGGAGGTGTCGGCGAACTGCACGGCAGCATCGGAACCGTACGGGATGTGTTGCAGGTACAGCGCGTCCTGGAAGCCCATGATGCCCAGGCCGACCGGACGGTGGCGCAGGTTGGAGTTCTTGGCCTGCGGTACTGAGTAGTAGTTGATGTCGATCACGTTATCGAGCATGCGCACGGCTACATCGACGGTGCGCTTGAGCTTGTCGGTGTCCAGCTTGCCGTCGACGATGTGGTTCGGCAGGTTGATCGAGCCCAGGTTGCAGACCGCGATCTCGTCCTTGTTGGTGTTCAGGGTGATCTCGGTGCACAGGTTCGAGCTGTGAACCACGCCCACGTGCTGCTGCGGGCTACGCAGGTTGCACGGGTCCTTGAAGGTCAGCCAAGGGTGGCCGGTTTCGAACAGCATCGAGAGCATCTTGCGCCACAGATCCTTGGCCTGGATGGTCTTGAACAGTTTGATCTTGCCTGGGTATTCGGTCAGCGCTTCGTAGTACTCGTAACGCTCCTGAAAGGCCTTGCCGGTCAGGTCGTGAAGGTCCGGTACTTCGGATGGCGAGAACAGGGTCCACGGGCCGTCGTCGAAGACGCGCTTCATGAACAGGTCAGGGATCCAGTTGGCGGTGTTCATGTCGTGGGTACGACGACGGTCATCACCGGTGTTCTTGCGCAGCTCGATGAACTCTTCGATGTCCATGTGCCAGGTTTCCAGGTAGGCACAGACAGCGCCCTTGCGCTTGCCGCCCTGGTTAACCGCAACGGCGGTGTCGTTGACCACTTTCAGGAACGGTACGACGCCTTGCGACTTGCCGTTGGTGCCCTTTATGTACGAGCCCAGCGCACGAACCGGCGTCCAGTCGTTGCCCAGACCGCCTGCGAATTTGGACAGCATGGCGTTGTCGTGGATCGCGTGGTAAATGCCCGACAGGTCATCCGGCACGGTGGTCAGGTAGCAGCTGGACAGCTGTGGACGCAGGGTGCCGGCGTTGAACAGGGTCGGGGTCGACGACATGTAGTCGAACGACGACAGCAGGTTGTAGAACTCGATGGCGCGGTCTTCACGGGCTTTCTCTTCGATTGCCAGGCCCATGGCCACGCGCATGAAGAAGATCTGCGGCAGTTCGAAACGCACGCCATCCTTGTGGATGAAGTAACGGTCGTACAGGGTTTGCAGGCCCAGGTAGGTGAACTGCTGGTCGCGCTCGTGGTTGATCGCCTTGCCGAGTTTTTCGAGGTCGAATTCGGCCAGTACAGGGTTGAGCAGTTCGAACTTGATACCGGCGGTGACGTAGGCAGGCAGCGCCTTGGCGTACAGGTCGGCCATTTCGTGGTGGGTGGCGCTGTCGGCGACACCGAGGAAACCCAGGCCTTCGGCGCGCAGGGTGTCCATCAGCAGGCGGGCGGTGACGAACGAGTAGTTCGGCTCGCGCTCGACCAGGGTACGGGCGGTCATGACCAGCGCGGTGTTGACGTCTTTCAGCGCCACGCCGTCGTACAGGTTTTTCAGGGTTTCGGTCTGGATCAGGTCGGCGTCGACTTCCGCCAGGCCTTCGCACGCTTCGGTGACGATGGTGTTCAGGCGGCCCATGTCCAGCGGCGCAAAGCTGCCGTCGGCGCGGGTGATGCGGATCGACGGGTGAGCCTGGACCTGCTCTTCGGGGGCGCGAACGGCACGCTCCTTGGCGCGCGAGTCACGGTAGATGACGTAGTCGCGAGCTACTTTCTGCTCGCCGGCACGCATCAGCGCCAGTTCGACCTGATCCTGGATTTCTTCGATGTGGATGGTGCCGCCCGAAGGCATGCGACGCTTGAACGTCGCGCTGACCTGTTCGGTCAGGCGGGCAACGGTGTCATGGATGCGCGACGAGGCAGCAGCATTGCCGCCTTCAACTGCAAGAAACGCCTTGGTGATGGCAACGGTGATCTTGTCGTCCGTGTAGGGAACGACAGTACCGTTACGCTTGATCACGCGCAGTTGACCGGGGGCAGTGGCAGACAGATCCTGCTGGGTCTGGCTTGCCTGCGGCGCGCCGGTCGGCGAGTTCTCGCGAGTTGTGTCTGTTTGCATGTGTGACTCCACGTTCTTTAAGTTTGTTCGGGCATTGCTGCCCACCATTTCGTTTAGAGCAGTCAGTCGCAAGAGGCGACCAAAGGGCTCCAAAACGAAGGTGAAAGCGGGGGTCTGTCGCCGCTTCCAGGTTTTGAAGCCAAAAAGGACCGGGCTATGCCCGATCCTTCGAAAATCTGATCAAGAGTGCGTGTTCGATGTTGCAAAACGTGTACGGGATGGCTCTGGCTCATGCGCGAGCGTCTTGGTGCCTAAACTGGCCTGAAGTTCAACCCCTCAGACGCAACAAAAATGCTTGAATTTCCCATTTGAGTTGTGCTGGCGTTTTTATTCAAAACCCCACATGTAGGGTGTGCCTCGTCGCTGGGCTACAAGATAATGCGTTTTGGACATGAATTGCAACGCACCGCTTGTGGATAAAGTGTGTGTAGTTTGTGTATGAATCGCACACCGTGCGTGTAGGCCGCATAACTACTGGATCGTGACCGTTTGTCACCGATTTTTGTAGGCACTGGCGATGTACTGATGATTTTTGAGGGCGCGAACCCTATCACAAAAAAACGCTGCTGCAAGGCCGTTCTGGCATGTCATGTGCTATGCCGCGTGCGGTGGCGTGTGATCCGCGCAAGGGTTGCTACACTGGCCTGCGACGTGGTGCCGCAACCCCTGCGTTGCAAAAACAAAAAGCGGTCGATAACGACAAGGAAAGATGGCTGTGGAACCACACACCTGGCGCGTGCTGATCGTCGAGGATGACCAGCGACTGGCCGAACTGACCAGCGACTACCTGCAGAACCACGGCATGCGCGTGAGCATCGAAGGCGACGGCGCGCTGGCGGCGGCGCGGATCATCGCCGAGCAGCCGGATCTGGTGATTCTCGACCTGATGCTGCCCGGCGAGGACGGTTTCAGCATCTGCCGCAGCGTGCGTGACCGTTACGACGGACCGATTCTGATGCTCACCGCGCGCACCGATGACACCGACCATATAGAAGGACTCGACACCGGCGCCGACGATTTCGTCTGCAAACCGGTGCATCCGCGCGTGCTGCTGGCGCGTATCAAAGCCTTGCTGCGCCGCAGTGAAGCGCCGCAGGTGCCGGCTGCCGAGTTGCGCCGTCTGGTGTTCGGCCCGTTGGTGGTGGACAACGCACTGCGTGAGGCCTGGCTGCGCGAGCAGAGCATCGAGCTGACCGGTGCCGAGTTCGACCTGCTGTGGCTGCTGGTGGCCAACGCCGGGCGCACGCTGTCCCGCGAAGAGATCTTCACCGCGTTGCGCGGCGTGGGGTACGACGGGCAGGATCGCTCCATCGATGTGCGTATCTCGCGTATCCGCCCGAAAATCGGCGACGACCCCATTCATCCGCGTCTGATCAAGACCGTGCGCAGCAAGGGCTATCTGTTTGTGCCCGAAGCCGCGCAGGACATCAGCGGCCACGTGTTCAGCGGCTGACCTGATGAATTCGATCTTTCTGCGCATCTACGGTGGCGTACTGGGCGTGTTGGTGCTGGTCGCGCTGCTCGGTGTGCTGGCCCTGCATGTGCTCAATCAGTCGCGCGGCGAGCAGTACCGCGAGCGCCTGGCTCACGGCACCTTTACGATCATGGCCGACAATCTGGTGCCGCTCGACGGCATCGAACGGCGCCGCGCCCTGGCGATCTGGGAGCGCCTGCTGGGCATTCCCCTGAGCCTGCAAACCCTTGAGCAGGCTCACCTCGACAGCAGCGCACTGGGCCAACTGGCGCGCGGCAAGGTGGTGGTCGAACAGATCGGGCCGCACGCTGCCAGGGTTTATCGTCAGTTGAGCGACAAGGAGCCGCTGTTGCTGACCGGCGAAGTGCAGCAGATCACCGAACAGTTGGCGAGAGCCACTATTTACCTGCTGATCGATGAACTGGTGCGCTTTCCCGTCGACGAGCAACCGGCGCGCCTGCAGGCCCTGCGCAGCGACAAGGGGTTCGGTTTCGACCTGCACCTGCTGGCGCTGGATCAGGCGGATCTGGACGATGACCAGCGCCGCCGCGTCTATGAGGGCGATACGGTCATGGCGCTGGGCAAGGGCGGCGATTCGATCCGCGTGCTGGCCGGGATCGTCGACACCAACTGGGTGCTGGAAATCGGTCCGCTGTACCAGATGAACCCTTATCCGTTGCATTGGCTGCTGCTGATCGCCTTGATGGGGCTGTGTCTGATCGGTCTGGTGGTGTACTTGCTGGTGCGGCGTCTGGAGCGACGGGTGCTGGAGCTGGAAGCGGCGGCCACGCAGATTGCTCAGGGCAGTTTGCAAACCCGCGTGCCGACCGAGGGCTCCGACTCGGTGGGGCGTGTGGCAGCGGCGTTCAACAGCATGGCCGAACACCTGCAGCGCTCATTGATGATCCAGCGCGAACTGGTGCGCGCGGTGTCCCACGAGTTGCGTACGCCGGTGGCGCGTCTGCGTTTCGGTCTGGAGATGGTCAGCGACGCCGCGACTCCCGAGGCGCGTCGCAAATACATGATCGGTATGGACAGCGATATCCAGGACCTCGACAAGCTGGTCGATGAGATGCTCACCTATGCGCGTCTTGAGCAGGGCGCGCCGACCTTGAACTTCCAGCGTGTCGATCTGGATGCGCTGATCGATCAGGTGATCGCCGAACTGGCGCCATTGCGCGCCGACGTAAGGGTTTCGCGGGGCGAATGCCTGAGGGCCGAAGAGGGCGAGGCTGCCTGGGTCGAGGGCGAGCCGCGCTACCTGCATCGCGCCATGCAGAACCTGGTGAGCAATGCGCTGCGCCATGCCGATAACGAGGTGCGTATCAGCTATCGGCTGGAGGCGCAGCAGTGCCGTATCGATGTGGACGACGATGGTCCTGGCGTTCCGGAGCAGGCGTGGGAACAGATTTTCACGCCTTTCATGCGCATCGATGACAGCCGCACCCGAGCCTCGGGCGGGCATGGGCTGGGCCTGTCGATCGTGCGGCGGATCATCCATTGGCATGAAGGCCGCGCGCTGATCGGGCATAGCGTCAGCCTGGGCGGAGCATGCTTCAGCCTGTCTTGGCCGCGCACGCAGGTGCCGCGATGAGCTTGCCGTTGTTTGCCGGGCCATTTGCGCGATTCGGGCGGACGTTACTGACGGCGGATGACGCGCGCCCGTTGATGACGTTGCCTGATCTGCTGCGCCCCGAGCGTCTTGATCAACTGCTGCTGACTGTTTACGGGCCGCAGCTGATGCCTGATCAATTGCCTGTGCTGGTGTCGCAGTGGGCCAAGTTTTACTTCATGCAACTGATTCCGCCGGTGCTGGTCGCCAGCCTGGTGCATGACTGGCATTGGCCGTTGCAGCTTGGGCAGGTGGCGCTGGCGCTGGATGAGCGAGGCGTGCCGAGCGGTGTCAGGCTGGCGGGGAAGGGACGCGTCTGGCGAGGTATGCCGCTTGATCCGTTTCAGCGCTTTGCCGGGTTGCTCGATGACAATCTGCAGCCCTTCATTACTTCTCTGAGCGCTTATGGCGGACTGTCTGCCGCGGTGTTATGGAGCAGCGCCGGGGATTATCTGGAAGGCTGCCTTGCGCAACTGGCCACCTGCAGTGATGCGTCGCTGGCTGCCGGGCGGGCGCTGTTAAGCGAGAAGAAAAGGCCGGACGGGCGCGCCAATCCTCTGTTCCAGGCCGTGCGTTATGTGCCGCAGGCGCAGGGCGGTGAACCTCGCAGGCAACGGCGTGTGTGCTGCCTGAGTCATCGGGTCGAGTGGGTTGGACGTTGCGAACATTGTCCGCTGCCCGGCTGATCAACCTTCGACGGCGACCAGGCTCAACAGGTGGTCGTCCTGCACACTGAACTGACCGTCCAGCTCCTTGCCCGCATGCCACTCGCTGGACAGGTCGATCAGCAGTTGTAATCGGGCGTGGCCATCGGCGGACCATTCCAGCAGTTGCGCGTCTTCGAAGTAGAAGCGCTTGTGCACGATGGGGTAGAGCGCCTTGAACAGCGCTTCCTTGATCGAAAAGGTCAGGGTCACGCGCAGTGCGATCTGATCTTCCGGACCTGCCGCCATCTCTGCCAGCTCGGCCGCCGTCAGAATTTCCCCGGCCAGCCGCGAGGCTCGGTCGTGGCTCAGCAGGTTTTCCGTGTCCAGCCCCAACCCGCGCCACTGCTGCTTATGCGCAACCACGGCAGCGGCCCAGCCGGTGCTGTGAGTGATCGAACCGCAGACATCAGCGGGCCAGATCGGCGCACGGTCTTCGCCCACTGCAGGGACATGCAGGCGGCCATCCAGTTGGCGCATGGCTTCGCGGGCGCAGAGACGACCGGCGAGGAATTCAGTCTGGCGCTTGGCGACCGAGCGCTGAATGCTCGCGGGCATTTGCAGCTCACAACGCTGAAAGTCGCCGTCGACCAGCTTGAGCGGATCAAAATGTCCACTCACCAGTAACGCTCCCGGCAAGGCTTGCGGCAGCGGCCAATGCCGGATCAGTTCCGGGCAGCAGATGGGGAGGTGGGATAGTCGAGTCATGGGCGGCATTTTGCCGGGGTAATGGGTTGGAGGGAAGGGCACAGTAAGTATCGTACCGACGCTCCGCGTCTTCTTGACGACGCAGAGCGTCGAGAACTGCATTCCCACGCTGGAGCGTGCGGAACGATGATCGCAACTATCGTGCGGCGCTCTGCGTCGCATGCCTGTCTGGACGCTCTGCGTCCTCTTGACGACGCAGAGCGTCGAGAACTGCATTCCCGCTGGAGCGTGCGGAACGATGATCGCAACTATCGTGCGGCGCTCTGCGTCGCATGCCTGTCTGGACGCTCTGCGTCCTCTTGACGACGCAGAGCGTCGAGAACTGCATTCCCGCTGGAGCGTGCGGAACGATAACCTCAACTATCGTGCGGCGCTCTGCGTCGCATGCCTGTCTGGACGCTCTGCGTCCTCTTGACGACGCAGAGCGTCGAGACCTGCATTCCCACGCCGGAGCGTGCGGAACGATCACCTCGACTATCGTGCGGCGCTCTGCGTCGCATGCCTGTCTGGACGCTCTGCGTCCTCTTGACGACGCAGAGCGTCGAGAACTGCATTCCCGCTGGAGCGTGCGGAACGATAACCTCAACTATCGTGCGACGCTCTGCGTCGCATGCCTTTCCGGACGCTCTGCGTCCTCTTGGCGATGAAGGGCAAAAAAACTCGTCACACTTTCATCATTCCGTACTTACCAAGCAGCGATGTACCTTTCGCGCCTCTGATGATTCAAGGATGAACACATGGGCCGGAGTCGATACACCATCACCGAACCTGAAAAACCTCATTTTCTGACCTGTACGGTGGTGGAGTGGTTACCGCTTTTTACCCGGCCTGTTCTGGTAGACATTCTGTTGAACGCCTGGCGCTATCAACAGGCTCATCAAGGCCTGCAGCTATTCGGGTATGTCGTTCTGGAAAATCACTTGCACTTCGTCGCCCAAGCACCCGCCTTGGACAAATGTGTGAGCAGTTTCAAGTCTTTTACGGCTCGACAGATAATCGAAGCACTCGAGAACGCCAATGCCGAGAGCACGCTGGAGCGTCTGCGGTTCGTCAAACGCCTGCACAAGAGTGACAGGGTTTATCAGGTCTGGCAGGAAGGGGCTCATGCCGAGCTTGTGTGGAATGAAAAAGTTATGCGGCAGAAGCTCGATTACATTCACGATAACCCGGTAAAGAGAGGTTATGTGGATGTAGGTGAGCATTGGAGATACTCCAGTGCCCGCGATTATGAGGGGCGGAGCGGTTTGATCGATATTCAGCGCTGGTATTGACGCATAACGTGCGGAACGATGATCGCAACTATCGTGCGTCGCATGCCTTTCCGGACGCTCCGCGTCCTCCCAGACTCGGGTGGACGCGCAGTGTCAGCTATGGCTCAACCAAATATCTTCTTGAAAAACACTTTCATGTCCGCCCAGGAGCTCTCATCGGCGGCCTTGTCGTAGCCGATGTCCGGGCCGCCGTGTTCGCCGTGGCTCAGGCGGTCGGCGTCGGGGTTGGTGAAGCCGTGTTTGGCGCCGTCGATGCTGACGAATTTGTAGTCGGCCTTGGCGTCGTCCATTTCCTTCTTGAACGCGGTGACGTTTTCAGGGGTGACCATGCTGTCCTTGGCGCCGTGCTCGACCAGCATTGGCACCTTGATGCCCGGTTTTGCAGGAGTGTTGGTGACCAGTGCGCCGTGGAAACTCACCACGCCCAGCAGCGGTTCACCGCGGCGTGCTGCGTCGAGCACGATCTTGCCGCCGAAGCAGTAACCGATCGCTGCGATCTTTTTCGGATCGGTCTGTGGCTGCTTCTTCAATTGCTCCAGCCCGGCGTCAAAACGCTTGTCGGCGGCATCGCTGTCCTTCAGCGCGGCCTGCATGAAGGCCATCGCGTCTTTCGGGTGCTCGGTGTTCTTGCCTTCGCCGTACATGTCGATGGCCATCGCGCTGTAACCCAGAGCAGCCAGATCGCGGGCGCGGCGCTTGGCGTAGTCGTTCAGGCCCCACCATTCGTGAACCACCAGGACGCCAGGGCGCGGGCCTTTTACAGCGTCGTCGTAAGCGTAATAGCCCACCAGCTTGGTGCCGTCGGCACTTTTATAATCGATCTGCTCGGTCTTGATCGCCGCCTGGGCGAGGCCGGTCAGGCCCATCATGATCATTGCAATCCACACACGCATGGTCAGCTCCTTGTTGATGTTTTTAAGTCGCAAACAACCATAGCCGATTCTGCTGCACAGGGTGTGGATGACTGTTCAGCGCCGGTTCATGCAGTGTTCAGTCGGGGTTCAGCCCGGCGCGATTACTGTTGGCCCATACCTTGACAGCGTCCCCGAGCGCAAAAGGAGTCGATATGTTGAATCTCAACAAGTTTTTCCTGGCCTTGGCTTTTCTGGGTGGCAGTGCTGCGGTGCAGGCGGGTGATGGTCGGCTTGACGTGGCCCGTATCGAATTCAGCAAGACCAGCGAAAAGCTTGACGATACCAACAGTTGGGGACACGCGCTCGGGGAGCAGGCGCATTCCAACGTCTCGGTGGGGACGCTTTATTCGCCACCGGTTTACGGCAGCCTGACGGGCACTCACAATGGTGCGCCTGTCAGCCGCGAAATCCTGCTGGGCAGCTATGATGTGACACAACACGTGCCCGTCAGCGCCCGCCTGTTGAGTACTGATGCGACGATGTCGTTTCATTCTTTGTCTTGAGGCTGCGATTGTGCCTGGGAGAGCTGCATGAAGTTGTTGGTAGTTGAGGATGAAGCACTGCTGCGCCACCACCTGCGAACCCGTCTGACCGAAGCCGGGCATGTGGTGGAAGCGGTGGCCAACGCCGAAGAGGCGTTGTATCAGGTCGCGCAATTCAATCACGACCTGGCGGTGATCGATCTGGGCCTGCCGGGCATCGGCGGCCTTGACCTGATTCGCCAGCTGCGTGCACTAGGCAAGGCCTTTCCGATCCTGATCCTGACCGCGCGCGGCAATTGGCAGGACAAGGTCGAAGGCCTGGCGGCCGGGGCTGACGACTACGTGGTCAAGCCCTTCCAGTTCGAAGAGCTGGAGGCACGGCTGAACGCCTTGTTACGGCGTTCCAGCGGCTTCATCCAGTCAACAATAACGGCTGGTCCGCTGTTGCTGGACCTCAATCGCAAGCACGCCGCACTGGCCGAGCAGCCGTTGGCGCTGACGGCCTACGAATACCGCATTCTTGAGTACCTGATGCTCCATCATCAGCAAGTGGTGCCCAAGGAGCGCCTGATGGAGCAGCTGTACCCCGATGACGACGAGCGCGACCCGAACGTGATCGAAGTGCTGGTCGGTCGTCTGCGTCGCAAGCTGGACAGCAGCGTGGCCTTCAAACCTATCGAAACCGTGCGCGGCATGGGCTATCTGTTCAATGAGCGCTGTACGTGATTCGTTCGCTTCGCCTGCGCTTGATGCTGGGCGCCGCCACGCTGGCGGTGATCTTCATGCTGCTGATGCTGCCTGCACTGCAGGGGGCGTTCAGCCTGGCGCTACGCGGAGCGATCGAGCAACGCCTGGCTTCTGATGTCACCACCATGATTTCGGCGGCTCGCGTCGAAAACGACCATCTGTTGATGCCCTCGGTGTTGCCGGGCGAACAATTCAATCTGCCCGGCAGCCGTCTGCTGGGCTACATCTATAACCGCCAGGGGCAGATGGTCTGGCGCTCGTTGTCGACCGAAGGCGAGAACATCGACTACCGCCCGCAATACGACGGGCAGGGCAGCGAGTTCACCAAGATCAAGGAAATCAATGGCGATGAGTATTTCGTCTATGACGTCGAGATCCGGCTGCTCGGCGGGCGCAATGCCGCGTTCAGTATCGTTGCCGTGCAACCGTTGCGCGGCTATCAGGAAACCATCGACGGTCTGCGCCGCAAGCTTTATCTGGGCTTTGGCGCAGCACTGGCGGTGCTGCTCGGGTTGCTGTGGATGGGCCTGACCTGGGGGCTGCGGGCCCTGCGCGGCTTGAGCCAGGAACTGGATCAGGTGGAATCCGGTGTACGCGACAGCCTCAGCGAGGAACACCCCAGCGAACTGCTGCGCCTGACCGACTCGCTCAACCGCCTGCTACGCAGCGAGCGCGAGCAGCGGATCCGTTACCGCGACTCTCTGGACGACCTGGCGCATAGCCTGAAAACCCCGCTGGCGGTTTTGCAAGGCGTAAGCGAGAACATCGCCAAGCGCCCCGAGGATGTCGAGCAGGCGTGGGTGCTGCAATCGCAGATCGAACGCATGAGCCAGCAGATCGGCTATCAACTGCAACGGGCCAGCCTGCGCAAGAGCGGTCTGGTGCGGCATCACGTGATGCTGCGACCCGTGGTTGAAAGCCTGTGCAACACGCTGGACAAGGTGTATCGCGACAAACAGGTCAAGGCCACGCTGGACCTGCCCGAGCACTGCCAGGTGCATATGGAAGAGGGCGCGTTGCTGGAAATGCTCGGCAACCTGCTGGAAAACGCCTATCGGCTGTGCCTGAGTGAAGTGCGCGTCAGCTTCACGCGCTCGACGACCGGCGATGAACTGTGCGTCGAAGACGACGGCCCCGGTGTCCCGCAGAGCCAGCGTGCGCGCATTCTCGAACGCGGCGAGCGTCTGGACCGCCAGAACCCCGGGCAAGGCATCGGCCTGGCGGTGGTCAAGGACATCATCGAAAGCTACGGCGCGCAATTGACGCTGGGCGATTCCCCAATGGGGGGAGCGGCGTTCAGGATTCATTTTCTGGCGCAGTGAGGGTGTGATTCGCCCCAGTTTCAAGAGCGGACGCAGAGCGTCCAGAACGGCATGCCAACGCGGAGCATTGGCACGATAGTGTTATCACACCTATCGTTCCTCACGCTCCAGCATGGGAATGCCGTTCGTGACGCTCTGCGTCACACCTCTACGCGTCACCGATCACTCCAGTCACCACAGAAAAGAAGGCGGATACCCGCCACTGTGTGCCAGTTTTTCCCATCATACGGCGGAAAACCGCCACCTGTCCTCTCGGATCCCGGCTACCGTTACCAGTGTGCGCCTTATACAGCGGGGTTTTGATGTCAAAATGACTCCATGGCACGCCTATTGCTATCTACATGGCAGAGACCTGCCTTGCGCAGCTCGACAAAACAAATCCCTCCAGTGCAGGAGGGTTAGCGCTTTATAGGCTCGCGCGCATCAGGTGAAGATGCCGACGACGCCCTTGAGGAAAACTGCAATGACGACTCGTCAGCCCATCTACAAATCCCTCTATTTTCAGGTAATCGTTGCGATTGTCATCGGTATCCTGATCGGTCACTTCTACCCGGACACCGGCAAGGCGTTAAAACCGCTGGGTGACGGGTTCATCAAACTGATCAAGATGGTCATTGCTCCGATCATCTTCTGTACCGTCGTCAGTGGTATCGCTGGCATGCAGAGCATGAAGTCGGTCGGCAAGACTGGCGGCTATGCGCTGCTGTACTTCGAAGTTGTTTCGACCATTGCGTTGCTGATAGGTCTGATCGTAGTCAACGTTGTTCAGCCGGGTGCCGGCATGAACATCGACGTCAGCACGCTCGACGCTTCGAAGATCGCCGCCTACGTTACGGCCGGTCAGGATCAGAGCATCGTCGGCTTTATCCTTAACGTCATTCCGAACACCATCGTCGGCGCGTTTGCCAACGGCGATATCCTGCAAGTGCTGATGTTCTCGGTGATCTTCGGCTTCGCGCTGCATCGCCTGGGTGCCTACGGCAAGCCGGTTCTGGACTTCATCGATCGCTTCGCCCACGTGATGTTCAACATCATCAACATGATCATGAAGCTGGCCCCGCTGGGTGCGTTCGGTGCCATGGCCTTCACCATCGGTGCCTATGGCGTGAGCTCGCTGGTGCAGCTGGGTCAGTTGATGATCTGCTTCTACATCACCTGCGTGCTGTTCGTCGTGTTTGTACTGGGCGCTATCGCCCGCGCTCACGGCTTCAGCATCTTCAAGCTGATTCGCTACATCCGTGAAGAGCTGTTGATCGTACTGGGTACTTCTTCTTCGGAATCCGCCCTGCCGCGCATGCTGATCAAGATGGAGCGCCTGGGTGCCAAGAAGTCTGTGGTCGGTCTGGTTATCCCGACGGGCTACTCGTTCAACCTGGACGGTACCTCGATCTACTTGACCATGGCCGCCGTGTTCATCGCTCAGGCAACCAACACGCATATGGACATCACGCACCAGATCACCCTGTTGCTGGTGCTGCTGCTGTCGTCCAAAGGTGCTGCTGGCGTAACCGGTAGCGGCTTCATCGTACTGGCTGCGACCCTGTCGGCTGTAGGCCATCTGCCGGTTGCAGGTCTGGCGCTGATTCTGGGTATCGACCGCTTCATGTCCGAAGCCCGCGCCCTGACCAACCTGGTCGGTAACGCTGTTGCTACCGTTGTGGTTGCCAAGTGGGTCGGCGAGCTGGACACCGACAAGCTGCAGTCCGAGCTGACTTCCGGTGGCTCTGCCATTCTGGAAACCCGCCCTGAAGACGACCTCGGCGTTGCCGAAGGCCCGACTCCGGCCGCTGCGGTGAACACCACCAAGACCGTCTGATAACCCTCAGGCCATAAAAAACCCATCTTCGGATGGGTTTTTTTATGCCTGCAGTTTGCCGGAGGATTATTCCGTGCGCGTCTCGCCGCTGAACACCAGAGGCTCGCGGCAGCGACGGCACAGGTAGCGCCGCCCCTTGCGAACCATGCCATGACGCTGCGCGGTGAACGGAAAGTCGCTGTCCGGGCACGGGCAGCGGTAGATGTAACGGATCACGCTACGCCGCTTGACCGCATAGGTGTGGCAGCGATTGGGCGGCAGTTCATAGACGCCGCGCATGATCAATTGCCATTCTTCGCCATGTGGCTGGATGCTGCCACCGAACAACTGATGGGCGATCAGGTGCGCGACCTCGTGGGGCACGGTCTGGCGCAGGAAGTCTTCGGCGTTTTCCTTGTAGAGCTGCGGGTTAAAGCGCAACAGGTTTTCATGCAGATGAGCGACACCGGCCTTCTGACCGCGCAACTGGAAACTGACCACCGGGCGTTTGAAGGTGCGCTTGAAGAAGGCTTCGGCTTGTTGGTAACAGGTCTCGACGCGTGAATTGAGTTGTTCGGGCATGCTTTAGGGTTCTCCATTGCGCCAAGTATGCCGCAATGTGGCTAAGCTCTGAACAGGCCAACTGCCCGGTGGTCATTTTTGATTCAGCGTGGTCGCCTGTCTGAACAGTACAGGCGCAGCATATTTAACGAATGGTCGGTTACGGGTAAAATGTCCGGCTTTTCTCAAGCTATCGTCAGCGGATATTTCCATAAATGGGCACCCTTTCAGTCAATCAGAACAAATTGCAGAAACGTCTGCGTCGGCTGGCCGGCGAAGCGGTTGCCGACTTCAACATGATCGAAGAGGGTGACAAGGTCATGGTCTGCCTGTCCGGCGGCAAGGACAGTTACACCATGCTCGATGTGCTGATGCACCTGCAGAAGGTCGCGCCGATCAAGTTCGACATCGTGGCGGTCAACATGGACCAGAAGCAGCCCGGCTTTCCCGAGCACGTGCTGCCTGCCTACCTCAAAGAGCTGGGTATCGAGTACCACATCGTCGAGAAAGACACGTATTCAGTGGTCAAGGAATTGATCCCGGAAGGCAAGACCACCTGCTCGCTGTGTTCACGGCTGCGTCGCGGCACGCTGTACACCTTCGCTGACGAGATCGGTGCCACCAAGATGGCGCTCGGGCACCACCGCGACGACATCGTCGAGACATTCTTTCTCAACATGTTCTTCAATGGCTCGCTCAAGGCCATGCCGCCCAAGCTGCGTGCCGATGATGGCCGTAACGTGGTGATTCGTCCGTTGGCGTACTGCCATGAAAAGGACATTCAGGCCTACTCGGACCTAAAGCAGTTTCCGATCATCCCGTGCAACCTGTGCGGTTCGCAGGAAAACCTGCAACGTCAGGTGGTCAAGGAGATGCTGCAGGACTGGGAGCGCAAGACGCCTGGCCGGACGGAGAGCATTTTCCGCGCCTTGCAGAACGTGCAGCCCTCGCAGCTGGCCGACCGCAACCTGTTCGACTTCAGCAACCTGCGCATCGACGAAACCGCTGCGTCGCGGTTCGTCAATGTGGTCAATATCTGACGGCACTCAGTGGTTGACGGTGAACGCCAGCATGGCTGACAGCTGGCACATCGGCCTACCGCTTTCTGCGTGCCACTGGTTGAAGACGTCCTGCACGATCGCCTGATCGCGTTTGCTGCTCGGCACACGGTCGACGATATCCTGCGCGTTCAGGGCGGCAACCACATCCCAGGTCGGAATGAAGGTGTCCTTGCCGATCATGCGCAGAAAGCGCGGCGCTGACAGGCCGCCCATCTGGTTGCCGTGTTTGGCGATGTACTGCCACAGGCCGGTGATGTTATCGACCGGCCACTCGGCGATGAACTTGCCGAAACTGCCATGCTCCTGCTCGATGTCCAGAATCAGTTGCGCATTGCGCGGCACGCTCTTGAGCTTGCCCAGATGACGAATGATGCGCGCATCCTGCATCAGCCGTTCCAGGTGATCGGCGCCCATCAGCACGACTTTCTCCGGGTCGAAGCGAAAAAACACTTCTTCGAACGCTGGCCACTTGGCGTCTACCAGGCTGTGTTTCAGGCCTGCGCGGAAAACCCGCAGGGCCATGGTCGACAGGTAGCGGTCGGCGCTGATGGCTTGCAGTTGTCTGGGTGTCTTGGGGGAGGGCAGATGAGCTTCCAGAGCTTTGGCGGAGCCGAATCGATTCAGGCAATACTCGTTCAGCCATTTGTAGTCGTGCATCGGTTCTCCAAAGAAATTCAACAGGCAGGACAAGGGTTCAGACCGACCCTTGCCCTGCAAGTTTACGATTTAACTGAAAGCATCCGGCGCTCTGCCGATTCAGCTGCGCGGCGCGTCCAGTTGCACCGCGGTCCTGGCCAGACGCTGGCCCAAGGCGCGGCACAGGTCGGTTTCATGACGGTCCAGCGCGCGCTTGCCATCGGCACCGGCGTGATGGCTGGGACCGTAGGGCGTGCCACCGCCGGTGGTTTCCAGCAGCGCCGATTCGCTGTAGGGCAGGCCCATGATCAGCATGCCGTGATGCAGCAGGGGCAGCAGCATCGACATCAGCGTGGTTTCCTGACCACCGTGCAGGCTGGCGGTGGAGGTAAAGACGCCGGCGGGTTTACCGACCAACGCGCCGGTCAGCCACAGGTTACTGGTGCCGTCGAGGAAGTATTTCAGCGGCGCGGCCATGTTGCCGAAGCGCGTCGGGCTGCCCAGCGCCAGGCCGGAGCAGTTTTTCAGGTCATCGAGGGTCGCGTACAGCGCGCCGCTTTCCGGAATCTCGGGGGCGGTCGCTTCGCAGTCGGCGGAAACGGCAGGTACGGTGCGCAGCCGCGCTTCCATGCCGCCCAGTTCAATGCCGCGGGCAACCTGCCGGGCCATTTCGCTGGTGGAGCCGTTGCGGCTGTAATAGAGGACCAGAATGTAGGGTGTGCTCACGGCAGCAGCTCCAGAATGTTCTCGGGTGGGCGGCCAATGACAGCCTTGTCGCCAGTGACCAGAATCGGTCGTTCGATGAGTTTGGGGTGAGCGGCCATGGCGGCGATCAGTTGCTCGTCGCTCAGGCTCGGGTCGGCCAGATTGAGTTGCTTGTAATCGTCCTCGCCGGTACGCAGCAGTTGCCGGGCGCCGATGCCCAGCTTGCCGAGCAGGTCGCGCACACGGTCGGCGTCGGGCGGGGTTTCCAGGTACAGGACGATGTCCGGCGTCAGGCCGCGGGCCTGAAGCAGTTCCAGCGCGCCGCGGGACTTGCTGCAGCGCGGGTTGTGATACAGCGTCAGATCGGTCATTTGCACGTCGCATCTTGTGTGGGGTGGCGTATTCTAACCAGCGATGGCACTGTCCGACATATCGAATGGTCAATAGTCGTGGCTTGGGTATAAGTAATTGCAGGTTGAACGGGGCGAGGAAACAAGCAAATGGCAAGGCGATTAACAGCAGCGGTAATACTTTTCGGCAGTTTGCTGCTCAGCGGATGTGGCGTGGACCTGGGCAATGATCAGAATGGCCAGAAGGTCGCCAGTGAGCGCATCAAGGGGCACTGGCTGGTGGTCAACTACTGGGCCGAATGGTGTGGCCCTTGCCGCACCGAGGTTCCGGAGTTCAATGCATTGTCCGAGCAGCTCAAGGACCAGAAAGTCACCGTGCTGGGGGTCAACTTCGACAACCTGCAGGGCGACGAACTGAAAAGCGCTGCCAATGCACTGGGCATCAAATTCACCGTGCTCGCCCAGGACCCGGCCGAGCAATACAGCCTGCCGCCCTCCGAGGCACTGCCGGTGACCTACATCATCGACGACAAGGGCAAGATGCGCGAACAACTGCTCGGCGAACAATCGGCCGCGACCGTGATCCAGAAGCTCAAGACACTGCGTGGCGAGGGCTGATCGGATCGATTTTCGACGCTTGGCGTAGCAACGAGGACGCGGAGCGTCCAGAACGGCATGCGACGCGGAGCGTCGCACGATAGTGATCGTTCCCTGCGCTCCAGCGTGGGAATGCAGTTCTAGACGCTCTGCGTCGCAAGTTACGCTGAGCTTCGGCACGATAGTTACAATCAGCTATCTTCCAGCCAGAAACGCAACGGCTTGCCCTGCGTTGGCCACAGACGCAACTGCTCGATGGGCGAGATATCCCAGCGCTGAACACTGCTCATCGCCTTGATAAAACGCTGCTCCTGCTCCATCAACGCCGGCGCACACATCTTGCGCGTCTTGCCCACCGGACCGAAACTGATGCTGTGATCGTTCAGCGTATAGGGCGCAAACCAATGGTTGCAGCCCGCATTGCCATACGCACGGCCATCGGCACCCAGCGTCATGGTCAAGCGACTGTTATCAATCAGCGGACGCTCGCCGATCCACTCGGTTACATAGCTGTGATCCTGCTGGATCGGCAGCGGGTCAGCAGTACAACCAACCAGCAGCGCGCCGCCGATCAGGCTCAGGAGCGCAAACTGTTTCATGCCGCTTTCTCCTGACACTTCTTGCAGAAGTGCTTCTCGCCATCGGTTTTCCAGCCCAGCTCCGCGATGCGCGCGGTAGCGGCCGGTTTCTGCGCCTTGACGCCCAGCTTGCTCTCTACCATGAACTCGAAGTTCAGTTCGGCGGCGCAGCTGTCGCAATTCACTTTCCACTGATGAATTGCCAACTCGTCGAATACCGGGCCTTTGGCCACCGCAATCCACTGGCCGGGCGGGTTGATCAGGTGCCGGACTTTCTCGACGGTGAGGCGCATGTGCAGGCTTTTACTGCCTTTGATGGTCACCAACAACTGGTCGTTGTCGTGAATCGAGCCGCCGTTGCCGGTGACCTGATAGCGACCGGGCGCCAGAGTTCGGCATTCGGTCAGCGTGTGCTGAGGGTTAAGCATGCTGTAGCGAAAATCGTGTTCGACCATGGGTCCTCCAAAATTGCGCGCATCCTAACATGCTCCGCCCACGCTGGAGCGTCAGGCACGAAAGGTGTCCCGCCGCACGCTCAAGCCATGACCCGCGCCTCGGCTTCCAGGCGAATGATGGCCTTGTCCAGATCGTTCAGGGCCTCTTCGGTGTGCGGAGCGTCTTGCTTGAGCAGGGTTTCGGCGCGCTGGCAGGCACTGCGCAGTTGAGGAACGCCGCAATACCGCGTTGCGCCGTGCAGACGGTGGATGCGTTCGATCAACGCGTGCACATCCTGGCTGGCACGCGCCGCACGAATGGCCTCGCGGTCGGCATCCAGGGAAGCCAGCAGCATGGCCAGCATGTCGGCGGCAAGATCCGCCTTGCCTGCCGCCAGGCGCAACCCTTCTTCATGATCCAGCACCAGCGGCCCGACATGCACCTCAAGCGCTTCATTCTGGCGTTCCGGCGCAGGGTTGCGCAGCGCCAGCCCGGTCCACTTGAGCACCACCTGCGCCAGTTGCCGTTCGCTGATCGGCTTGGTCAGGTAGTCGTCCATACCGCTTTGCAGCAGTGAGCGCTTTTCATTGGCCATCGCATGCGCGGTGAGGGCTACGATCGGCAGCGAACTCTGGTTGCGTTCGGCTTCCCAGGCGCGGATCGCCTCGGTGGCCTGCCGGCCGTCCATGCCGGGCATCTGCACGTCCATCAACACCAGATCGAACGCTTCTTGCTGTACCGCATTGACCGCCGCGTAACCGCCCTCGACAGCGACCACTTCAGCGCCCATGTCTTCGAGCAGGGTCTGTACCAGTAGCAGGTTGGCCGGGTTGTCGTCCACGCACAGCACTCGCGGTGCGCGGCTCGACAGTGGCGGGCCGATATCGGTACGCACCGCTCGCGGCGCGATCAGCTCGGACAGGGCTTTTTGCAGTTTGCGGGTGCAGGCGGGCTTGGCCTGCAGTTGCGTGTAGACATCGTGGACCGCCAGCTGGAACAGCGCGTGCTCGGTAGTCGGGCACAGCACCATGACCTTGCAGTTGAGGTTTTCCAGGTCCCAGATGTGCTGGCGCAGCCGTTCCGGAGAGATTTCCAGCGCCGTCACGCCCAGTACCGCCAGATCGATGGCTGCTGGCGTTTCGTGCGCTGCGGTCACGCCGTTGAGCAGGTTTTCCAGATTATTGAACACGATGGTCTGCAGGCCGCAGTCTTCCAGCTGATGCTCCAGCGCCTGACGCGCCAGGTCATGATGTTCAAGTACTGCGGCGCGCAGGCCTCCGAGCGGAATATTGAGTGATTCTTCCTTGTCTTCACGGGCCTTGGGCAGTTTCAGGCTGATCCAGAATTCCGAACCTTCGCCCGGCGTGCTGTCGACACCGATTTCGCCGCCCATCTGTTCGATCAGGCGTTTGGAGATCACCAGCCCCAGCCCGGTACCACCCGGTTGACGCGAAAGCGAATTGTCGGCCTGGCTGAAGGCCTGGAACAGTGCCCGCACATCCTGGCTGGACAGGCCGATCCCGGTGTCCTGCACGCTGATGCGCAGCTGCGCGTGCTCTTCGGTTTCGTCCTCGAGCATGGCGCGCGCGACGATCGTGCCTTCGCGGGTAAATTTGATCGCGTTGCTGACCAGATTGGTCAGGATCTGCCGCAGACGCAGCGGGTCACCGGACAGCGCCAGTGGCGTATCGCGGTACACCAGACTGACCAGCTCCAGCTGTTTGGCGTGCGCCGCCGGGGCGAGGATGGTCAAGGTGTCCTGCAACAGATCGCGCAGGTTGAACGGAATATTGTCGAGCACCAGCTTGCCGGCCTCGATCTTCGAGAAGTCGAGAATCTCGTTGATGATGCTCAACAGGTTGTCTGCGGACTTTTCGATGGTGCCCAGATAGTCGAACTGGCGGGGGGTCAGCTCGCTTTTTTGCAGCAAATGGGTGAAGCCCAGAATGCCATTCAGCGGCGTGCGGATTTCATGGCTCATGTTGGCCAGGAATTCGGACTTGATCCGGCTTGCTTCAAGCGCTTCCTTGCGTGCCAGATCGAGTTCGATGTTCTGGATTTCGATGGTCTCCAGATTCTGTCGCACATCCTCGGTTGCCTGATCGATGCTCAGTTGCAGTTCTTCCTGCGCGTTCTGTAGCGTCGCCGCCATGCGGTTGATGCCCGACGCCAGCTCGTCCAGCTCCCGGCTGCCCAGCGGTGGCAGGCGGGTTTCCAGATTGCCGTCCTTGAGTTGCGAAACCGCCTGCTTGATCTGGCTCATCGGCCCGTTGATGGTGCGGCTCATGCGTACCGCGAGGGTCGCGGTAAACGCCAGCCCGGTCAGGATCAGCAGCAGGCTGGCAAACAGGCTTCGGTAACCGCGCAGCAGCGTGCCGTTATGGGAGATTTCAAGCTCGACCCAGCCCAGCAGGGTATCGGCTTCGGCAGGGATGATCGGGCTGGTCAGATGGCGTTGACTGCCGAATACCGGCAGCAGGTAGCGCGTGGCGTCGGTGCCGGTGGAACTAAGCAACTGCGAGGCGCTGCCAATCGGCGACGGGCTGATCATGGTAGGCCCGGCGTGGGCCAATACCGTTCGATCGGTGTCGAGAAACGACACGGCGCGCACGTCGGCCTGCTCCAGCGTCTGGGTGGCAATGCGACTGAGCAGCACTTTATCCTTGCGCCCCAGGGCATTGGCGGCAAGCGGCGCCAGATCCTGGGCGATCATTTCGCCGCGTTGCAGCAGTTGGCTTTGCAGTTCGCTCAACTGCATCCAGGTGAAATAACCACCGAGCGTCGCCGCCATCAGGCTGGCAGGCAAAATAGTCAGTAGCAGCACACGGCCTTTTATACCCAGCTTGGTCAGCACGCTCTTCCTCCGGCAACATGTATCAGTCCGTCGATATCAGGCATCGGCTGCCTTGCTGTATCGGCACAAGGGAATGAGTTTAGCCATTTACCATCGGCATGGGCACCTTACTCTCTGTGCAGGGAGGGGCGGCAGTGGAAAAATCAGCGTTTATTCTTTTTGGGAATAAGCAGCGCACTTTGCGTGATATGGGCTTTGGCCGTTTGCCGTTATGATAGGCACCCCCCGCAGTCTGGATTGCGAAGACGCCATGACCCTGCAGTATCAAACCATTGCCGATTGCGTCGGCAACACCCCGCTGGTGCGTCTGCAACGCATGGCGGGTAACACCAGCAATACCCTCCTGTTGAAACTCGAAGGTAACAACCCCGCTGGCTCGGTAAAAGACCGCCCGGCCTTGTCTATGATCACCCGCGCCGAGTTGCGCGGCCAGATCCATCCGGGTGACACACTGATCGAAGCCACCTCCGGCAATACCGGGATCGCGCTGGCCATGGCCGCGGCGATCAAGGGCTACCGGATGATTCTGATCATGCCGGACAACTCCAGTGCCGAACGCAAGGCCGCGATGACCGCCTATGGTGCCGAGCTGATTTCTGTCAGCAAGGACCAGGGCATGGAAGGTGCTCGCGATCTGGCCGAGCGCATGCAGGCCGAAGGGCGCGGCAAAGTGCTCGATCAGTTTGCCAATGGCGACAATCCTGAAGCGCATTACACCTCCACCGGTCCGGAAATCTGGCGGCAGACGGGCGGTACCGTGACCCATTTCGTCAGTTCGATGGGCACCACTGGCACCATCATGGGCACCTCGCGCTACCTCAAGGAGCAGAATCCGGACGTACAGATCGTCGGCCTGCAACCGATGGAGGGCGCCTCGATCCCCGGTATTCGCCGCTGGCCGTACGAATACCTGCCGAAAATCTATCAGTCGGACCGTGTCGACCGCATCATCGACATGGGCCAGACCGAAGCCGAAGACACCATGCGTCGACTGGCCCGCGAAGAAGGCATCTTCTGTGGCGTGTCGTCCGGTGGTTCGGTCGCCGGGGCGTTGCGTATTTCCAAGGAAGTCGAAAACGCCGTGATTGTGGCGATCATCTGTGACCGAGGCGACCGTTACCTGTCGACCGGCGTCTATGATTCGCCCAACTGATGGCCAAGCATGAAAGAGGTTTGCGCTTTCAGCCTGCGGGCGGCGTTAAAACCGTACAGATTCCTACCGGTAAAAAGCAGCGGCTGACCATCGAGCGGCTGTCCGACGACGGTCGCGGTATCGCCTTTCTCGAGGGCAAAACCTGGTTTGTCGCCGGCAGTCTGGCAGGCGAAGAGGTCGAGGCGCGCGTGCTCAATGCGCGCGGCAAGGTCGTCGAGGCGCGCACCGAGCGGGTCTTCACCGCCAGCGCCATGCGTCGCGCTCCGGCCTGTGAGTATTTCGGTCGCTGTGGCGGCTGCAGTGTTCAGCATGTGCCCCACGAAGAACAGCTTGCCCTGAAACAGCGCATGCTCGCCGAGCAGTTGCTGCGCGTGGCGAATGTTGTGCCGGATGAATGGGGGGCACCTTTGAGCGGTGCCGAGCTGGCCTATCGCCGACGCGCGCGGGTCGCGGTTCGCTGGGATGCCAAGGCCAAAAGGCTGGAGGTGGGGTTTCGCGCAGCCGCCAGCCAGGACATCGTCAGCATCGAACACTGTCCGGTGCTGGTACAGGCCTTGCAACCCATCATGAATGAGTTGCCTGGCATGCTGAAAAGTTTCAGCAAGCCGCAGTCGCTGGGTCATGTCGAGCTGTTCAGTGGTGTGGCGACTGCCGTGTTGTTGCGCCACACCGCGCCGCTTGCCGAGGCCGATCTGGCGCTGTTGCAAGCGTTTTGCTCCAGGCATGGCGCGCAGCTGTGGCTGCATGGTGACGGCGAGCCCCAACCGGCCAGCCCTGGCGATACGCTGGGCTACCGGCTGGAGCCGTGGAACCTGCACTTGGCCTGGCGACCGGGAGATTTCATTCAGGTCAACGCGGCGGTCAACACCGCGATGATCGAGCAGGCTATGCAATGGCTGGCGCCTGCAAAAGACGAACGTGTCATGGACCTGTTCTGTGGTCTGGGCAATTTCGCCTTGCCGCTGGCGGGTCTGGCCAGGGAAGTGGTGGCGGTTGAAGGCGTTGCGACCATGGTCGAGCGTGCAGCCGTCAACGCAATGAGTAATGATCTGCACAATGTGCAGTTTTTTCAGGCGGATCTTTCGCAGCCGCTGACACATACCGACTGGGCGGCAGAAGGGTTTTCTGCGGTACTCTTGGACCCACCGCGTGATGGGGCCTTTGAAGTGGTCCGTCAGATCAGAAAGACGGGGGCCCGACGACTGCTCTATGTTTCATGTAATCCGGCAACTTTGGCTCGTGACGCGGTCGAACTGATCCGTCAGGGCTACCGGTTAAAACGTGCCGGAATCCTCGATATGTTTCCGCAGACGGCGCATGTCGAGGCGATGGCTTTATTTGAAATGAGTAAGTGAGCAGCGTTCACTGGAACGAGGTCGTTGCTGACAAGGAATCTCATTTAATCCGACTGGCCCGCGAATGCCGGTCCTTGCTTGCCCGGCAAGTGGCATTCGCTCAGAAGGCTGGCGACTGATGGCGCTATTCATCGCGCCGTAGGGAAGGTAAGCAGCATGGTACAGGTGAGAGCGAACCAGCCGATAAACACAGACGGCAGTATCAATCTCGACGCGTGGCTCGATCATATTGTCAGCGTCGACCTGGTCCTGGACCGGGAAGTCATGAAAAAGGCCTGTGAATTTGCCCGGGAAGCCGAGCAGACCGACAAGGCCCACAAGAATCATTGGGCAGAGGGCACCTCCAGTTTCCAGACCGGTCTGGAAATCGCGGAGATCCTGGCTGACCTCAAGCTGGATCAGGACTCGCTGGTCGCTGCGGTCATTTACCGTGGCGTGCGTGAAGGTCTCATTGCGCTGCCTGAAGTCGAGCAGCGCTTTGGCGCAACGGTCGCCAAGCTGATCGACGGCGTGCTGCGCATGGCCGCGATCAGCGCCAGTCTCAGCCCTCGTCAGTCATTGGTGCTCGGCAGTCAGGCGCAGGTCGAAAACCTGCGCAAGATGCTGGTGGCGATGGTCGACGACGTGCGTGTTGCACTGATCAAGCTGGCCGAACGTACCTGCGCGATTCGTGCGGTAAAGAACGCCGACGACGAAAAACGCAACCGTGTGGCCCGCGAAGTCTTCGACATCTATGCTCCGCTGGCCCACCGTCTGGGCATCGGTCACATCAAGTGGGAGCTGGAAGACCTGTCCTTCCGCTACCTGGAGCCTGATCAATACAAGCAGATCGCCAAGCTGCTGCATGAACGCAGGCTGGACCGCGAGCGCTTCATCAGCGACGTCATGTCCCAGCTCGACAACGAACTGCAGGCCACCGGCGTGACCGCTGACATCAGCGGGCGTGCCAAGCATATCTATTCCATCTGGCGCAAAATGCAGCGCAAGGGCCTGGCCTTCAGCCAGATCTATGACGTGCGTGCGCTGCGTGTGCTGGTCCCGGAAATGCGCGATTGCTACACCGCGCTGGGTATCGTGCATACCTTGTGGCGGCATATTCCCAAAGAGTTCGACGACTACATCGCCAACCCCAAGGAAAACGGCTATCGCTCGCTGCACACCGCCGTGATCGGGCCGGAAGGCAAGGTGCTGGAAGTGCAGATCCGCACCCACGCCATGCATGAAGAGGCCGAGCTGGGCGTGTGTGCGCACTGGCGCTATAAAGGCACCGACGTCAAATCCGGCTCCAATCATTATGAAGAGAAGATTTCCTGGCTGCGTCAGGTGCTCGAATGGCATGAAGAACTGGGCGACATCGGCGGTCTGGCCGATCAGCTGCGGGTCGATATCGAGCCTGACCGCGTCTACGTCTTCACCCCGGACGGCCACGCCATTGACCTGCCCAAGGGCGCGACACCACTGGACTTCGCCTATCGGGTGCACACCGAAATCGGCCACAACTGCCGGGGTGCGAAGATCAATGGTCGAATCGTACCGCTCAACTACAGCCTGCAGACCGGCGAGCAGGTCGAAATCATCACCAGCAAGCACGGTACGCCGAGCCGCGACTGGCTGAACTCGAACCTGGGGTACATCACCACCTCACGGGCGCGGGCCAAGATTGTTCACTGGTTCAAATTGCAGGCCCGCGACCAGAACGTCGCTGCCGGCAGAACCCTGATCGAACGCGAACTGGCGCGCCTGGCGTTGCCACAGGTCGATTTTGACAAGCTCGCGGACAAGGCCAATCACAAGACTGCCGATGACATGTTCGCGGCCTTGGGCGCAGGCGATCTGCGTCTGGCGCAACTGGTCAATCTGGCTCAGCAGCAGGTCGAGCCTGATCGCGTCAATGAACAACTGGAGCTGATCCCGCGCAAGGCCACCGGCTACAAGCCCGGCAAGCGTGGCGATATTCAGATTCAGGGCGTGGGCAACCTGATGACGCAGATGGCCGGCTGCTGTCAGCCGCTGCCGGGCGATGCCATCGTCGGTTATATCACCCAGGGTCGTGGCGTCAGCATTCACCGTCAGGATTGCGCTTCGGTGCTGCAACTGGGCGGTCGCGAGCCCGAGCGGATCATTCAGGTCAGCTGGGGACCGGTGCCGGTGCTAACCTATCCGGTGGATATCATCATCCGCGCCTACGACCGTTCCGGCTTGCTGCGGGATGTCACCCAGGTGCTGCTCAACGAGCGGATCAACGTGCTGGCGGTCAACACCCGTTCGAACAAGGAAGACAACACAGCGCTTATGTCCCTGACCATCGAGATTCCGGGTCTGGACGCGCTGGGGCGATTGCTGGGGCGTATTTCCCAGTTGCCGAACATCATTGAAACGCGCAGGAACAGGACGCCCTAGGGGCAGCTGTAAGCTGCAAGCTAAAGCAGATTGCGGTGGCTTGCAGCTTGAAGCTAAACCGCTGCGACCGAAGGAAGCCCATGTACACAGTTCAAGACCTGCTCAACCTCATGGCCCGGCTGCGTGATCCGCAGTTCGGCTGCCCGTGGGACCTGAAGCAGAACTACGCCAGCATCGTGCCGCACACGCTGGAAGAAGCCTATGAAGTGGCCGATGCCATTGAACAGGGCGACCTCGACCATCTGAAAGGCGAGTTGGGAGACCTGCTGTTTCAGGTGGTCTTCTATGCGCAGTTGGCCAAAGAGGAAGGCCGGTTTGAATTCGACGATGTGATCGACGGTATTACCCGCAAGTTGCTGCGTCGCCATCCGCACGTGTTTCCGACCGGCGAGCTGTACGCGCCGGCAGAAACGCCGCGCCTGACCGACGAGCAGGTCAACCTTCGCTGGGACGAAATCAAGGCCGAGGAGCGTGCCGAAAAGGCTGGCGTTCCCGAGCAGTTGTCGCTGCTCGACGACGTGCCTCGGGCCTTGCCGGCGTTGAGTCGTGCGGCCAAACTGCAGAAGCGTGCGGCGCAGGTGGGTTTCGACTGGCCTGCGGCTTTGCCGGTGGTCGACAAGGTGCGTGAAGAACTCGATGAAATTCTTGAGGCCATGGTCGACAATGACGCCGAGGGCATTGCCGAGGAAGTCGGCGACCTGCTGTTCAGCGTCGTCAACCTGGCCCGACATCTTAAGGTCGACCCGGAAACTGCGCTACGCTCGGCCAATAGCAAGTTCGACAGACGCTTCCGATTCATTGAACAGGCTTTGCGCCACCTGCAGCGTCCTATCGAAGCGTGCTCGCTCGAAGAAATGGACGCGTTGTGGGGCGAAGCCAAACGTCAGGAAAAGAGCACACCCGGCTGCGGCTGAGTGTGCGGTAACGGTATAAGTGAGTAGACAATGAGCCTTTCCCTTCGCGATCAGTTGCTCAAGGCAGGTCTGGTCAACCAAAAGCAGGCCAAGCAGGTCGGCAAAGAAAAGCAGAAAGAGCAGCGTCTGGTGCATAAGGGTCAGGCGCAGGCCGATGACTCGCAAAAGCGTGCGGCCCAGGAGGCCATGGCCGAGAAGGCCAAGCGTGATCAGGAGCTGAACCGTCAGCAGCAGGAGAAGGTCGAGCAGAAGGCCCGTACTGCTCAGGTCAAGCAACTGATCGAAGTGTCGCGCCTGCCCAAGCTGATCACCGAGGATTACTACAACTTCGTTGACGACAAGAAGGTCAAGCGCATTCCGGTCAACGCCATGGTGCGCAACAAGCTCAGCAGCGGTTCACTGGCCATCGTTCACCACGGTGGCGGTTACGAGATCATTCCGCGCGAGGCTGCGCTGAAGATCCAGGAGCGTGACCCGCGCCGTATTGTGCTGCTCAACACCCCGACCGAAGCGCCGGATGCAGACGACCCGTACGCGGCGTATCAGGTGCCTGACGATCTGATGTGGTAAGCCCACGGCGCTGTCATTGAGTTGTCAAAACAAAACCCGCATTCAGCGGGTTTTGTCTTTTTCTGTTCTTGGAATTGTTCAGTGGTTGCCCTGGCTTTCCAGCGCTTCCAGCTCTTCCTTATAGCGAAGGGCATCGGACTCAACGTGGAACATGCCGACAAGTTGGTCCTGTTGGTGCACATCCCAGATCTGGATGCCGTCGGCAACGGCTTCGTGAGAGAGGTGGGCGTCGTCGCGTTCAGTAACTCTGACAGTCATAGTAGTAAGCTCCTGACTTTGATGGCCTTGATGGTTAGGCCTCTGGATACTGCGGCGATGTGTCGCAGGACTCTTTTATAGGATTTGTTAGCTGCCTAAGTAAATAGCCTGTTCAGGTTCCCCAGTGGTCAGAAATTGATCGATCTTCTGCAGCCCTTGCTTGACGAGGCTTACAGCGCAGTGGTGGCAAAATGAAGGATGTTTCATGTGCTTCGGGTGCGCTGTCGGCTCGTCCGAACGCGCCTGGATACGCCGTTCCAGACGCTCCGCGTCCTCTTTGCGACGCAGAGCGTCGCGAACTGCATTCCCACGCTGGAGCGTGCGGAACGATAACCTCAACTATCGTGCCCGATGCTCTGCGCTTCTGCCCGAAGGGCGTGGGAGTGAGCTTGCTCACGAAGGGGCCGGTGCTGGCGCGACTATCGTGCGGCGCTCTGCGTCGCATGCCTTCAGCTAATAAAAAACCCCGCTAAAAAGCGGGGCTCTGTGGTGCGGGTGGTCAGGGCAATCAGCTGCCTTTGACGGCCTTGCCGTTGACGGTGCCGTCCAGCAAGACGATGTTGTATTCCTTGCCGTCGGTTTCGACCTGTTGCAGGCGGACCAGCAGGTAATCCCAGTCCTTGGCGAACCACAGCACGGTGGTGCGCTTGCTTTGCGTCGGGTCGCGCACGCGCTCGACCTTGATCGCATCGACCTGGCCTGTCTTGGTGGTGACTTTTTCCGAACCCAGCACGCGGAAGTCGTAGGTGTCCACTTCATCACCGTCGACAACCTGATAGCTCATGCTCTTCTTGCCCTCAGCGATGTCATGTTGCAACGCCAGCTGATAGGTGGACTTGTCGAGGATGCCACGGTTGAGCGGCAGCTTGATCGCATCGCCACGGTCGGTGCCGGTGACGAACTTGGTGTTCCAGTCAAACGCCAGATCGACCTTCTTGGATTTGCCCAGGCCACTGCGCTCGAAGCTGTAGGTCTGCGGCAGCAGGGTGTCCTTGTCGACCTTCAGTGTGCTGACTTCAGTCAGGCTGGCGATCATCATCGAGGCCTTGAAGCTCAAGGTCCAGGTGCCGTTGGCGCCGGCTTCCAGGCTGCGTTCAGCCGTACCGCTCATAGGCAGCTGTTTCCAGTCGGCGGTGTAGCTGGCGGAGAAGGGTTGAAGGTCTGCGGCCTGTACGGCAGGCAATGCGAGCAGAGCGAAAGCGAAGAGCAGAGCGCGACGCATAGTATCTCCTAATGTCGAATCAGATGGCCGCTGGCCGGGAGTAACTGGCTATCGAGTAACGCACCTTGTTCACCAAGGCTCAGTCGGCCTTCGGCAAACCAGCGAATGGCCAGTGGGTAAATACGGTGCTCTTGAACATGGACCCGTTGCGCGAGCGTTGCGGGCGTGTCGTGCAACTGTACCGAAATAACTGCCTGTACGACCAGTGGGCCGCCATCGAGTTCCTCGGTAACAAAATGCACGCTGCAGCCATGCTCGGTGTCGCCGGCTTCCAGCGCACGCTTGTGCGTGTGCAAGCCTTTGTAACGCGGCAGCAGGGAAGGGTGAATATTCAGTAGACGGCCGTGATAGTGGCGAACGAACCCCGCGCTGAGAATGCGCATGAACCCGGCCAGTACGACCAACTGTGGCTGGAAGGCGTCGATCCGTTCGATCAGCGCTGCATCGAAGGTCTCGCGACCTTCGTACGCGGTGTGATCCAGTACGCAGGTTTCGATGCCTGCGTCCCGGGCGCGTTGCAGGCCGAACGCATCTGCGCGGTTGGATATCACCGCGCGGATGCGGACGGGGCTGGCCTCGTCCTTGAAGCTGTCGATCATCGCTTGCAGGTTGCCGCCGGTGCCGGACAGCAGCACCACGACGTCGCAGATGGCTGGCATCAATGCGCCTTGAGGTTTTTCAGCTCGACCTGTGCTGCGCCTTCGGCAGCGGTGGCGATCTGGCCGATCACCCAAGGCTGCTCGCCCGCTTCACGCAGCACCTTGAGTGCCGCTTCAACGTGCTCCTGAGCGACGCAGATCACCATGCCCACGCCGCAGTTCAGCACGCGGTGCATCTCGTTTTCCGCAACGTTGCCTTGCTGCTGCAGCCAGTCGAATACGGCCGGACGCTGCCAGCTGGCGACGTCGACCACGGCCTGAGCGCCTTCAGGCAGTACGCGTGGAATGTTGTCGAGCAGGCCGCCACCGGTGATGTGGGCCATGGCCTTGACAGCGCCGGTTTCCTTGATCAGCTTGAGCAACGGCTTCACGTAGATGCGGGTCGGCGCCATCAGCAGTTCGGTCAGCGGTTTGCCGTCCAGCTGGATGTTCTCGATGTCCGCGCCTGCCACTTCGATGATCTTGCGGATCAGCGAGTAACCGTTGGAGTGCGGGCCGGACGATGGCAGGGCGAGCAGGGCGTCACCGGCAGCAACTTTCGAGCCGTCGATGATCTCGGCCTTTTCCACCACGCCGACGCAGAAGCCTGCCAGGTCGTAGTCTTCGCCTTCGTACATGCCCGGCATTTCAGCGGTTTCGCCACCCACCAGCGAGCAACCGGCCAGTTCGCAGCCGGCGCCGATGCCGGTGACGACCTGAGCGGCGGTGTCGACGTTCAGTTTGCCGGTGGCGTAGTAATCGAGGAAGAACAGCGGCTCTGCACCGCAGACCACCAGGTCATTGACGCACATGGCGACCAGGTCGATGCCGATGGTGTCGTGCTTGTTCAGGTTCAGCGCCAGACGCAGCTTGGTGCCCACGCCGTCGGTGCCGGAAACCAGAACCGGTTGCTTGTAGCCGGCCGGGATTTCGCAGAGGGCGCCGAAGCCTCCCAGGCCGCCCATGACTTCCGGACGCTTGGTGCGCTTGGCGACGCTCTTGATGCGTTCGACCAATGCTTCACCGGCGTCGATGTCTACACCGGCGTCTTTATAGCTCAGGGAGGGTTGCTTGCTCATAGAAAATCCAGGCCTTTAGGGGGGATTCGGAGGTATCGACCGCTGCGTTAGGGCCCGTTCAGCACCGCGCTGTCATGCGGTGGTAATGTTGGGGCCATGGCGATTGCCGGTCTGCGAAGGCGCGCGATTTTATCAGGCTTGCTCATCAGGGGCCATCCTTGCGCCGACAACAGGGCGGTGTTGCACCAAATAAACCTCAACCCGGTGGCCTGTCAGTGCGAGCCTGGACGTTTAGGGTGTACTTTATGCGCGAACTGAATGATAGGTGGCTCACGTCTGTCCCAGACCTGTACGCCTGCTGAAACAGCTTCTTTTTACTTTTTTCCGTTCGGGAACTGTCCATGCGTTTTTCCAGAATTCTTCTAATCGGCTGTCTGTCCCTGATCAGCCTTCCCAGCCTTGCCGAAACGGTCAGCAACCTTTATCAGGTTCGCGAGCCGGTCAATGGCCAGTCGCCCGATGAGCGCACGCGGGCCACGCAGGCCGCCGTCGAAACCCTGGTGCTGCGCCTGACCGGCGACGCCAAGGCCGTGCAGGGTTCGGCCATCGCCGCGCTGCGCAAAGACCCGCAGCAGATCATTAGCCAGTTCGGCTACGAGGCCGGACCGCCGGAAACCCTGCTGGTCGACTTCGATCCGGCAACCACCGACCGTGCGCTGCACGATGCGGGTCTGTCGATCTGGGGCAGTAATCGCCCATCGATTCTCGGCTGGTGGCTGAATGACTCGGTGGAAGGCTCGAATCTGGTCGGCGACGGTCAGGCCGCCGCCGAACCCTTGCGCCAGGCCGCTCAGCACCGCGGACTGCCACTGCGCCTGCCGCTGGCTGATTTGAGCGAGCAGGGTATCGGTAACGCGAAAACCCTGGAGGGCACTGACCCTGCGCCGCTCAAGGAAGCCTCCGAGCGCTATGGCGCTGACGCGATACTGGCCGTGCACGCCAGTGAAGATGGCGGTCAGTGGCAGGGCAAATGGCGCTTGTGGCTGGGTGATCAGCGCGAACAGGGCAGCGCAACCGGTGCCACCTCCGAGGCGTTGGCCGATGCGGTGCTGCTCTCGGTAAGCGAGCGTCTGGCGCCGCGCTTCGTTGCCAAGCCAGGTGCGTCGACCGGCATGCTGATCCAGGTTCAGGGCATGACGCTGGAGCGCTATGCGCAACTGCTCCAGTTACTCGAACCGTTCGGCGTGCGTCTGAGTTCTGTCGAAGGCGATAAAGTGGTGTTTGAGGTCAGTGGCAGCACCGATCAGCTACGCTCGCAGTTGTCGCTGGCCAAATTGCAGGAAGTGCCTGCAGCCGAGGCAGCCGCTACCGCAACGCCGCCTGCTGCGCCTGTCGATGCAACTGCGCCGATGGCGCCAGCCAATGGAGCTGCTCCTGTTGCGGCACCTGCGCCCGCACCGATGATTGTTCCGGCGTCCGCGCCACAGCTTTATTTCCGCTGGTAACCCGGCAAGAACGCTTTTCTATTGGCTTGAGGGATATTGATGACTGATATGCGGCGTTGGTTCTGGATCGGCGGCCTGGCCTTGCTGGTCGCATTCGTGGTGCTGTTGCACCCAATCCTCACTCCCTTTCTGGTGGCATTGCTACTGGCCTATATGGGCGATCCGCTGGTGGATCGACTGGAGCGCGCCGGACTGTCCAGAACCCTGAGCGTAGTGGTCGTTTTCGGGCTGTTCACGCTGGTGCTGATGGCGTTGCTGCTGATTCTGGTACCGATGCTGGCCAAGCAGTTGTTCCGCCTCTACGAACTGGCGCCGCAGATTCTCGACTGGCTGCAACACGCGGCGTTGCCGTGGGTTCAGGCCAAGTTCGGGCTGGCAGACGGGTTCTGGAAGTTCGACAAGATCAAGGCAGCCATCTCCGAGCATATGGGCCAGGCCGGGGACATCGTCTCTATCGTGCTGTCCCAGGCTACTGCGTCCAGCCTTGCGCTGATCGGCTGGCTGACCAACCTGGTGCTGATTCCCGTGGTGTGTTTCTACCTGCTGCGCGACTGGGACATCATGACCGGCAAGATTCGTGGCCTGCTGCCTCGTCAGCGTGAAGCGCAAATCGTCAAGCTGGCGGGCGAGTGCCATGAAGTCTTGGGCGCGTTCATACGCGGTCAGTTGCTGGTGATGGTCGGCCTTGGCGTGATCTACGCGGCCGGTCTGATGCTGGTCGGGCTGGAACTGGGCCTGCTGATCGGCGTCATTGCCGGTCTGGCGGCCATCGTGCCTTACATGGGTTTCGTGATCGGTATCGGTTCGGCGCTGGTGGCCGGGCTGTTCCAGTTTGGCGGTGACCTGTACCCGATGATGGGGATTGTGGCGGTGTTCATGATCGGTCAGGCCCTGGAGGGGATGGTGCTGACGCCATTGCTGGTCGGTGATCGCATAGGCCTGCACCCGGTCGCGGTCATCTTCGCGATTCTCGCAGGTGGCGAGCTGTTCGGCTTTACCGGCATTCTGCTCGCCCTGCCGGTGGCTGCGGTGATCATGGTGCTGGTGCGTCACATGCATGATCTGTACAAGGACTCGGAAATCTACGCAGGCGCGGAAGATCCGGAGCTGTAAGGTCGACGCAAGCCTCTTCGCCGACCGGTGAAGAGGCTGATGCCTTGAGGGCATGCCCCCCTTCAAACGCCCCGTACTGGGCGGCGCTTTACTCACCCTGACGCAAACCTTTGATTTTGCTTGAGGTCTGTCGCATTGTGCGACCAGCGTCACGGGTATAAACTTTGCGCTCTTTACACAGAGGCCCTTGACGGTTTGCATGAGCCGTTAGTCAGCATGAAACCGATTCAGCTGCCCCTGAGTGTGCGTCTGCGTGATGACGCCACTTTCGTCAATTACTATCCAGGCGCCAACGCCGCTGCACTCGGCTATGTCGAGCGGCTGTGCGAAGCCGACGCTGGCTGGACCGAAAGCCTCATCTATCTGTGGGGCAAGGACGGGGTAGGGCGCACGCACCTGCTGCAGGCTGCCTGCCTGCGTTTCGAACAGCTTGGCGAGCCTGCGGTGTATCTGCCGCTGGCCGAAGTGATAGATGAAGGCATCGAGCTGTTCGATCATCTGGAGCAATATGAGCTGGTGTGTCTGGACGACCTGCAGGCGATCGTCGGCAAGCCGGACTGGGAAGAAGCGCTGTTTCATCTGTTCAATCGTCTGCGTGACAGCGGGCGTCGCCTGTTGATTGCCGCATCCAAATCGCCCCGCGAACTGCCGGTAAAGCTTCCCGACCTGAAATCGCGCCTGACCATGGCGTTGGTGTTCCAGATGCGCGGGCTGTCCGACGAAGACAAACTGCGCGCCTTGCAACTGCGTGCTTCACGGCGTGGCCTGCACCTGACCGACGATGTCGGGCATTTCATCCTGACGCGTGGTACACGCAGCATGAGCGCGTTGTTCGAATTGCTCGAGCGCCTCGATCAGGCGTCACTCCAGGAAAAGCGCAAGCTGACCATTCCCTTTCTTAAAGAGACCCTCGGGTGGTAGATCAGGCGCTGTTGATGCAGACGGCGGCTGCGTTGCGCCATGCACGGCGGATTCTGGTGATCACCGGGGCGGGGCTGTCTGCCGATTCAGGGCTGCCGACCTATCGTGGCGTGGGCGGGCTCTACAATGGCAAGACCGACGATGGCCTGCCTATCGAAATGGCCCTGTCCGGGCCCATGCTGCGTCGTGACCCTGAGCTGTGCTGGAAATACATAGCCGAACTGGGCAAGGCGTGCCTGGGTGGCGAGCCGAATGTCGCGCATTACGCCATCGCCCAGTTGCAGCGCATCAAACCCGAGTGCTGGGTGCTGACCCAGAACGTCGACGGTTACCATCGCGCGGCGGGCAGTCCGCCGGAGCGCCTGATCGAAATTCACGGGCAACTCTCGCCACTGTTTTGCCAATCCTGCGGTGCTGAGGATTCTCAATTGAGCGAGCACTTGCAGCGCCCTTTGCCCCCCTTATGCCCGGCATGTAGTGGCATTTTGCGACCGTCCGTCGTTCTTTTTCAGGAAATGCTCCCCGAAAAAGCGCTGGAAACACTGCATGAAGAGCTGGCTAAAGGCTATGACGCGGTCCTGAGTATCGGCACCACCGCAAGCTTCCCCTACATTCACGAACCTGTCATTCGCACCAGGGTTTCCGGGGGTTTTACCGCAGAAATCAATCCGCAGCCGACGGATCACAGCGCTCAGATGGACGTCTTTTTACCGTACCGCGCGGCACATGTCATGGCCGAACTCATAAGTCACATCTAGTTCGATTGAATTTGCAAATCACCTTCATAAAAGGCATAGTCTCGCCATCTTAACTAGTCAGCCACGGTTGTGCCCATGCAAGTTGTTCGCTTCGCACCCCTCGTGCCTCTCGCACTCGTTACATTTCTCTTCGGTTGCTCGGCCAATATGCCGGTCGCACAGCAGGAACAGGCCCAGCCAGTTCCACGCTATCAGAGCGCAATCAACGCCAACGCCCAGTCCGCAGCCCGTCGCGCCGACGCGGCAGTCCTGCAGGACGAGCTCGCTACCGAAGACGAACTGTCCCAGTTCGCTGATAACAAGTCTTACCAACTGCCGGCCTTGGCCGACAGCATCCTGGAGCGTGGCAAGTCGCTGATCGGCACACGCTACAAGTTCGGCGGCACGTCGACTTCTTCGGGTTTCGATTGCAGCGGCTTCATCGGTTATCTGTTTCGCGAAGAGGCCGGCATGAGCCTGCCACGTTCCACGCGTGAAATGATCAACGTCAACGCACCTCTGGTGGCGCGCAACAAGCTTCAGCCGGGCGATGTGCTGTTCTTCAGTACCCGCGGTCGCGGTCAGGTCAGCCACGCAGCGATCTACGCCGGTAATCGGCAGTTCATCCACTCCAGCAGTCGCCGCAGCGGCGGTGTGCGCATCGACAGCCTCGATGACGCCTACTGGAGCAAGACCTTCATCGAGGCCAAGCGGCCTCTGGCGATGGCCCCAGGTACTGTTGCAGTAAAATCGACACCTGAAGTAACGCAGACAACGGCGATGACTTCGACTACAGTCAAGACCGCGTCCAAGCGGCGTAAATAAATAGAACGCGCAGTACAAGACCTTCGGGTCTTTCTGCGTTTTTGAGCTTCTCGGCAGCGTAAGCCGCATCCGGATGGGTTGTTGTGGTTATGTCGATTGCGTTGCGGCTGTTAGTCATCTCTGTTGCTGCGTTGCTCGGTGCCTGCGCCAGTGCGCCGCCTCCGCCCAAAGCGCCCCGGATCGTTCAGCGTCCGGTGGTCACTGCACCTCCCCAGATTCTCTCTCCGGCTGCCGAAGACGTGCTGTTTCGTGCGTTGGGGCTGGTTGGCACGCCTTATCGCTGGGGCGGCAACACGCCTGACTCCGGTTTCGATTGCAGCGGTCTTATAGGTTATGTCTATCGTGATGCGGCGGGCATTTCCCTGCCGCGTTCCACGCGCGAGATGATCGTGATGGGCGCACCGAATATTCGTCGCGAGCAATTGCAGTCAGGTGATCTGGTGTTCTTCGCCACATCGGGCGGTTCTCAGGTGTCCCACGCCGGGATCTATGTCGGCGAAGGCCGCTTCGTGCATGCACCTGCCACCGGCGGCACGGTCAAGCTCGACAGCCTCGACAAGCCTTACTGGCAGAGAGCCTACCTCAACGCCAAGCGCGTAATTCAGCCCGCCAGCCTGGCGCAGAATCGGCCTTAAGCGCTTCGCGCTGATTGCTCTGCGCGCGCTTAAGAGCGTCCAGAACTGCATGCCCACGCCCACGCGGAGCGCTCAACGTCACACCTAAGTCTGCTTTTGATTCTGGCCGTAGGCCGTAGGAGCGAACTTGTTCGCGAAAGGGCCGGTATGACCGCCGAAAATGCATCTTCTGAAACACCGCCTTCGCGAACAAGTTCGCTCCTACGCCCTTCGGGCAGAGCCCTGAAAGGCACGTATTCCGGGCTCTCCAGGACTTGTGTGTAACGCCGAGTGCTGGAGCGTAGGGAGCGATGATCTCAACTATCGTGCGACGCTCTGCGTCAAACCTCTACGCTCGGCGTTACTGAGCAGCCTTGGCGGATGTCACGCGCCAGATCTTGTTGCCGACATCGTCGGCCACCAGCAATCCGCCGCGCTGGTCATTGACTACGCCAACCGGACGACCCATGGCTTTTTCATCCTTGTTGAGGAAACCGGTCAACACATCGACCGGTGTGCCGTTGGGTTTGCCGCCACTGAATGGAATGAACACCACCTTGTAGCCGCTGTGCGGTTTGCGGTTCCACGAGCCGTGCTGGCCAATGAACAGACCTTCGTTGAACGGTGCCGCCAGTGTCTTGCCGTCGGCGAACACCAGGCCCAGCGAGGCGGTGTGTGGACCGACTGCGTAATCCGGGGCAATCGCCTTGGCGACCAGTGCCGGGTTCTGCGGCTTGACGCGCTCGTCGACGTGTTGGCCGTAGTAGCTGTAAGGCCAGCCGTAGAATGCGCCGTCCTGCACCGAGGTCACGTAGTCAGGCACCAGATCGCTGCCGATCTCGTCGCGCTCGTTGACCGCCGTCCACAGTTTGCCGGTCTTCGGTTCCCAATCCATGCCGTTGGGGTTGCGCAGGCCGGAAGCGAAGATCCGGTGGTTACCGGTAGCCGCGTCCACTTCCCAGATCGCCGCACGACCTTCTTCCTTGTCCATGCCGTTCTCGGCCACGTTGCTGTTGGAGCCCACGGTCACGTACAGCTTGCTGCCATCCTTGCTGGCGATGACGTTCTTGGTCCAGTGGTGATTGAGCGTACCGCCCGGCAGGTCGACGACCTTGGTCGCTTGCGCGCTGATCGAGGTCTGCCCGGATTCATACGGGAAGCTGATCAGGCGGTCGGTGTCGGCGACATACAGCTTGTTGCCCACCAGGGTCATGCCGAACGGCGAATTGAGGTTTTGCAGGAAAACCGTGCGAGTCTCTGCCACACCGTCCTTGTCCACGTCGCGCAGCAAGGTAACGCGGTTGGCGCTGGGCACACCGGCACCGGCGCGGCCCATGACTTTTTCCATCACCCAGCCGCGAATGCCTTTGGAGTCATCCGGTTTGGCGGGCGAATTGGTCTCTGCCACCAGCACGTCACCGTTGGGCAATACATACAGCCAGCGCGGGTGATCGAGGTTCTCGGCGAACGCAGCCACTTGTGTGCCCGGCGCGGCGACCGGCTTGGCGCCTTTTTCCCAGCCTACGGCGGGTGCGATGTTGACGGTCGGAATCAGCGTCTTGTTGGGCTCCGGCAGCTTGGGCGAGGGGCCTGTTCCATCCGAGACTTGCAGGCTCGACGACTCGCCGCAGGCAGCGAGGCCACCGGCGACCAGCAGCAACACTGCGTAGTGGGGTCTGAGTTTGAACATGATCGATCTCCATTAACAAAGGCGTGGTCCAGTAACTGATAGAGGCACCGCCAACCCGCTAGGTTCAATAACGTTCCGCGGCGACGGTGTCGATTGACGCTCCCGGTCCAACCCTCTACCCTTCGCGGTTTGTTTCAGGTGCTCTGCAATCCTCGATTGGCAGAGTGAAACAGGGAAGCCGGTGTGGGTCGACAGATCCGATCCCGGCGCTGCCCCCGCAACGGTAAATGAGTCAAGGCTGTGCCTGACGCCACTGTGTTTCGACATGGGAAGGCGCGCAGCCGGGGTGACCCGCTCATGAGCCCGGAGACCGGCCTGAATCATTCAATGACATCACGGAGGGTGATGTTCTGTGCAGGGCGTTGCCGTGCTGTCCAGTGCTGTCCTTCCGTCTGTTGTCGCCTGCCCCGAGCGGAGAACCCAGATGAACGAATCCCCCGAACGCGACGAACGCCATCTGGCGCGCATGCAGCGCAAGAAAGCCTTCATGGACCAGCGTATTGCCAGCTCGCCCAACGAGTGCGGCCTGCTGCTGGTATTGACCGGCAATGGCAAGGGCAAGAGCAGTTCGGCATTCGGCATGCTCGCCCGGGCCATGGGCCACGACATGCAGTGTGGTGTGGTGCAGTTCATCAAGGGCCGCAACAGCACCGGCGAAGAAATGTTTTTCCGCCGTTTCCCCGAGCAGGTGCGCTATCACGTGATGGGCGAGGGCTTCACCTGGGAAACCCAGGATCGCCAGCGTGACATCGCCGCCGCTGAAGCCGCCTGGGCCGTGTCTCAGGAAATGCTTCGCGATCCGGCCATTGGGCTGGTGGTGCTCGACGAACTGAACATCGCCCTCAAACATGGCTACCTCGACCTCGAACAGGTGCTGAGCGACCTGCAGGCACGTCCGCCGATGCAGCATGTGTTGGTGACTGGCCGCGGTGCCAAAGCCGAATTGATCGACCTGGCCGATACCGTTTCCGAGATCGGCGTGGTCAAGCACGCGTTCCAGGCCGGTATTCGCGCGCAGAAAGGTATCGAGCTGTGACCCCTTCATCATTGAGCGCATTGCAATGAGAGCCCCGCGTGATTGCCCGGCAGTATTGATCGCTGCGCCTGCCTCCGGGCAAGGCAAAACCACGGTGACCGCTGCTCTGGCACGCCTGCACCGCAACCAGGGGCGCAAGGTCCGGGTGTTCAAGTGCGGCCCGGATTTTCTCGACCCGATGATTCTCGAGCGGGCCAGTGGCGCGCCGGTCTATCAATTGGACATGTGGATGGTCGGTGCGGATGAAAGCCGTCGCTTGTTGTGGGAAGCGGCTGATGAGGCGGACCTGATTCTGATCGAGGGGGTCATGGGCCTGTTCGATGGCACGCCGTCGAGCGCCGACCTGGCCCGGCATTTTGGCGTGCCGGTACTCGGTGTGATCGACGGCACGGCCATGGCGCAGACGTTTGGCGCACTGGCGCTGGGCCTGGCGCGCTATCAGCCTGATCTGCCGTTCGCCGGCGTGCTGGCCAATCGCGTCGGCACGGTACGCCATGCGCAATTGCTGGAGAACAGCCTGACCGAAGGCCTGCGCTGGTACGGCGCACTGTCCCGGGAAGTCGGCTTCGAACTGCCCAGCCGCCATCTGGGGCTGGTCCAGGCCAGTGAGCTCAACGATCTGGACGTGCGTCTGGACATGGCGGCTGCGGCGCTTGCCAGCACCTGTGAGGTGGCCTTGCCGCCGGCCGTGACCTTCACTGCGCCCGACCCGGTTCAGGTCGAGCCGCTGCTGCGCGGCGTACGCATCGCCATCGCGCGCGACGAGGCCTTTGCCTTTCTGTATGGCGCGAGTCTGGACCTGCTGAGGAACATGGGTGCCGAGCTGAGTTTCTTCTCGCCGATCCATGATCGCGAGTTGCCCGACGCCGACAGCCTGTACCTGCCAGGTGGTTACCCGGAGCTGCACCACGTCGCGCTGGCCGCCAATGGCGCGATGCAGGCTTTGATCAGGGCTCACCATATTGCCGGCAAGCCGATTCTGGCCGAGTGCGGCGGCATGCTCTATTTGCTCGAAGCCTTGACCGATGTCGAGGGCGTGCGTGCCGAACTGGTCGGTTTGCTGTCCGGTGAAGCCGTCATGCAGAAGCGTCTGGCTGCGCTGGCCTTGCAAGCCGTCGAGTTACCCGAGGGCACGCTGCACGGTCACACTTATCATCATTCGCTGACCAGCACCGAGCTGCAGCCGATCGCGCGCGGCGTCAGCCCCAATGGCGGACGCGGCGCAGAAGCGGTTTATCGCCTGGGTCGCCTGACCGCGTCCTACGTGCATTTCTATTTTCCGTCCTGCCCTCGGGCGATAGCGGCGCTGTTCAAACCATGACCGAGCAAGCGTTCAGCCCCGAAGAGCGGGCTGCGGTGTACCGCGCCATCGCCGAACGTCGCGACATGCGCCACTTCATCGGCGGCACGGTCGCGCCCGAACTGCTGGCACGCGTGCTGGAGGCCGCGCACCAGGCTCCCAGCGTCGGGCTGATGCAGCCGTGGCGCTTCATCCGCATCAGCGACCCGTTATTGCGCGGCAGGATGCAGGCGCAGGTAGAGGAAGAGCGTATCCGTACCGCCGAGGCGCTGGGTGAGCGAACCGACGAGTTCATGAAGCTCAAGGTCGAAGGCATCAACGACTGTGCAGAAGTGCTGGTCGCCGCGCTGATGGAAGGGCGAGAGCAGCACATTTTCGGCCGTCGCACCTTGCCGGAAATGGACATGGCCTCGCTGTCCTGCGCGATCCAGAACCTGTGGCTGGCCTCGCGTGCAGAAGGCTTGGGCATGGGCTGGGTGTCGCTGTTCGACCCCGAGGCGCTGGCCGAACTGCTGGGCATGCCTGACGGCGCCAAGCCGCTGGCGATCATTTGTCTGGGCCCGGTCAAGGAATTTTATCCTGCGCCAATGCTGGTGATGGAAGGCTGGGCGCAGGCGCGTCCGCTGCATGAGCTGCTGTACGAGAATCAATGGGGAGTGAGTCAATGAGTGTGGCGCTGTTGAGCGTCGCCGGAGTCGCGCTGGATGCGCTGCTCGGTGAGCCAAAACGATGGCATCCGCTAGTGGCGTTCGGCAACTTCGCCAGTCGGGTCGAGCAGCGCTTCAACAGTGGCGGCCGTGGCTGGCGCAGTCATGGCGTTACTGCCTGGGTCATCACCGTTGTACCGCTGACGCTGCTGGCCACGCTGCTGAGCTGGTTGCCTGGCGTGGGCTGGCTGTTCGATATTCTGGCGCTGTATTGCGCGCTGGGCATGCGCAGCCTGGGTGAGCACGTTCAGCCGGTGGCGCAAGCGCTGCGCAGTGATGATCTGGTCGAAGCACGTCAGCGGGTCGGTTATCTGGTCAGTCGCCAGACCACTGAGCTGGACGCTACCGAAGTCGCCCGCGCAGCCACCGAGTCGGTGCTGGAGAACGGCAGCGATGCGGTGTTCGCGGCGCTGTTCTGGTTCGTGGTGGCTGGCGCGCCCGGCGTGGTGCTGTACCGGCTGAGCAATACGCTGGACGCCATGTGGGGTTACCGCAATGAGCGCTTTGAGCGTTTTGGCTGGGCTGCGGCGAAGATCGATGATCTGCTCAACTATATTCCCGCACGTCTTGTGGCATTGACCTACGCCTTGCTGGGCAAGACCCGACTGGCGCTGCGTTGCTGGCGTACGCAGGCTCCGGCCTGGGACAGTCCGAATGCCGGCCCGGTAATGGCCGCTGGCGCAGGCGCGCTGGGCGTCGAACTGGGGGGCGCGGCGATCTACCACGGCGAGCTGCATCAGCGTCCGCAACTGGGTGAGGGTACGCCTGCCGATGCGGACTCGATCGATCGCGGCTGGCAACTGGTGCAGCGCGGCGTCTGGTTATGGCTGCTGGTCATCTGCGTGGCAGCTGAATTTTATGCTTGAGCACGGCGGGCGGTTGCGCGCTGCGGCGCAGCATTACGGTATCCCTCTGGCCGACTGGCTGGACCTGTCCACCGGGATCGCGCCCTGGTCGTGGCCCATCCCGGAGATTCCGACGCGTGCCTGGGCGCGGTTGCCCGAGACTGACGATGGTCTGGAAGCGGCGGCCTGCACTTATTACGGCGTGTCCCGGTTATTGCCGGTGTCTGGTTCGCAGGCTGCGATTCAGGCGCTGCCACGGGTGCGCAGCGGAGGGAGGGTTGGCGTACTGTCGCCCTGCTACGCAGAGCACGCGCATGCCTGGCGCAAGAACGGCTTCGTGGTCCGTGAGGTGGGTGAGCAGGAGGTCGACTACTTCCTCGACAGCCTGGACGTGCTGGTGGTGGTCAACCCCAACAACCCGACCGGCCTGCACCTGAGCGCCGAGCGCCTGCTGGAGTGGCATGCGCGACTGGCCGAGCGCGGTGGCTGGCTGGTCGTCGATGAAGCGTTCATGGATAACACGCCGGGCATGAGCCTGGCGGCCGAGACGTGGCGCAGCGGACTGATTGTCCTGCGTTCGTTTGGCAAGTTTTTCGGCCTGGCCGGCGTCCGGCTTGGTTTTGTCATGGCCGAGCCGGTGCTGTTGAGGATGCTGGCGCAGGAAATCGGGCCTTGGTCGGTCAGTGGGCCAACCCGGATCATCGGTCAGGTGTGCCTTAGCGATCAGCAGGGGCAGACGCGCCAGCGTGAGCGCTGTGAGCAGGCCCGCGAGCGGCTGGTGGCGTTGCTCGACCGCTACCGTCTGAGCCCGCAAGGCGGCTGCGCGCTGTTCCAATGGCTGGTTACCCCTGAAGCGCAGACGCTCTATGAGTTTTGTGCGCAGCGTGGCGTGCTGCTGCGCCTGTTCAAGGGTGACAGCTCCGAGTCGTCCAGTCTGCGTTTCGGTCTGCCCTGCGACGAGGCCGACTGGCTGCGGCTGCACGATGTTCTGCTTGAATACCGCAAGGAATACCCATGAGCACGCTGATGGTACAAGGCACCACTTCCGATGCCGGCAAGAGCACCCTGGTGACGGCCCTGTGCCGCTGGCTGACTCGTCAGGGCGTCAAGGTTGTGCCGTTCAAGCCGCAGAACATGGCGCTCAATAGCGCGGTGACGGCAGACGGCGGCGAGATCGGTCGCGCACAGGCCGTGCAGGCCCAGGCGTGCTACCTCGAACCGCACACCGACATGAACCCGGTGCTGCTCAAGCCCAACAGTGACACCGGCGCGCAGGTGATCATTCACGGCCGCGCCGTGACCACCATGAACGCGGTGGCGTATCACGGCTACAAAGAGATCGCCATGCAGGCAGTGCTGGAATCGCATCGGCGCCTGGGTGAGAGCTATCCGGTGATTGTGGTCGAGGGTGCGGGTTCTCCGGCCGAGATCAACCTGCGCGCCAACGATATCGCCAACATGGGCTTTGCCGAGGCGGTCGACTGCCCGGTGCTGCTGATTGCCGACATCAATCGTGGCGGGGTGTTTGCCCATCTGGTCGGCACGCTCGAGTTGCTGTCGCCCAGCGAGCAGGCGCGGGTCAAGGGTTTCATCATCAACCGTTTTCGCGGCGACATCGCCTTGTTGCAGCCGGGCCTGGACTGGCTGGAAGCGCGCACCGGCAAGCCGGTGGTTGGCGTGCTGCCCTACGTGATGGATCTGCACCTGGAGGCCGAAGACGGCCTGGACCAGCGTCAGACCGACAAGGTCGAGCATGTGCTGAACGTGGTGGTCCCGGTGCTGCCTCGCATCAGTAATCACACCGATTTCGATCCGTTGCGCCTGCACCCTCAGGTCAATCTGCAATTCATCGGTCCCGGCCAGGCGATTCCTCCTGCGGACCTGATCATTCTGCCCGGTTCCAAGAGTGTGCGCAGCGATCTCAACTACCTGCGCAACAATGGCTGGGCCACCGCCATCGAGCGGCATTTGCGTTATGGCGGCAAGCTGATGGGGATTTGCGGTGGCCTGCAAATGCTCGGTGAGCAGGTACACGATCCACTCGGGCTGGAAGGCGCAGCCGGGTCCAGCCCAGGGTTTGGCCTACTGGCAATGAGCACGGTACTGGAAGCGGAAAAGCAACTGCGCAATGTGCGCGGTCGTCTGACCCTGGAAGACGCCGAGGTCAGTGGCTACGAAATTCATGCCGGGGTAACGACAGGGCCGGCGCTGGAGCAGGCTGCCGTGCAACTGGACGACGGGCGTTGCGATGGTGCGCAGAGTGCCGACGGCCAGGTGCTGGGGACTTACCTGCACGGCCTGTTCGAATCACCTGCTGCCTGTAGCGCGTTGCTGCGCTGGGCGGGGTTGACGAACGTGCAGGCCGTCGATTATCACGCCTTGCGCGAGCGCGACATCGAACGTCTGGCGGACTTGGTGGAAAAGCACCTGGACGGTCCATTGCTTCGTGAACTGTGTGGCCTGGAGGCGAACTGAATGCTGCAATTGATCCTCGGCGGCGCGCGCTCCGGCAAGAGTCGTCTGGCGGAAAAACTGGCCGCCGACAGCGCGCTGAGGGTGACGTACATCGCCACCAGTCAGCCTCTGGACGGCGAAATGAATCAGCGTGTTGCCAGTCATCGCGCACGCCGTCCCGAGCACTGGGGGTTGGTCGAAGAGCCGATCGAACTGGCGCGGGTGCTGCGCGAAAACGCGGCGCCCGATTGCTGCCTGCTGGTCGATTGCCTGACCCTTTGGTTGACCAATCTACTGATGCTCGACAACCCCGAGCGCCTGCTTCAAGAACGTGAATCCCTGCTCGACAGCCTTGCCGGGCTGCCGGGTGAAATCATTTTTGTCAGCAACGAAACCGGGCTCGGCGTCGTGCCGCTCGGCGAACTGACCCGTCGCTATGTCGATGAAGCCGGCCTGTTGCATCAGGCGCTGGCCGAGCGTTGCCAGCGTGTCGTGTTGACCGTTGCCGGCTTGCCCCTGACGTTGAAAGGAACCGCGCTATGAGTAATTCCTGGTGGCTCAAGCCCGCACAGGCCATTGATGTGCCGATGCGCGAGGCGGCACTGGCCCGTCAGCAGCAACTGACCAAACCCGCCGGTTCGCTGGCGCAACTGGAGCGCTTGGCGGTACAGCTGGCCGGTCTGCAGGGACGTGAGCGTCCGGCCGCGGATCAACTGTGGATCGCGATTTTCGCCGCTGATCATGGTGTCGTCGCTGAAGGTGTGTCGGCGTACCCACAGGAAGTCACCGGTCAGATGCTGCACAACTTCGTCAACGGCGGCGCCGCGATCAGCGTGCTGGCGCGTCAGCTCTCCGCGCAACTGGACGTGGTCGATCTGGGCACCGTGTCGCCAATGGATCTGCCCGGGGTGCGCCATCTGCGCATTGGCGCGGGCACCGCCAATTTTGCCCAGGGGCCGGCCATGAGTGTCGAGCAGGGGCTCGCCGCCCTGCAGGCCGGGCGTGACAGCGTATTGCGCGCCAAGGCTGTCGGCACCGAACTGTTCATCGGTGGCGAGATGGGCATCGGCAACACCACAGCCGCCAGCGCAGTCGCCTGCTCACTGTTGGAGTGCGCCGCGCCATTGCTGGTCGGACCGGGCACCGGGCTGAATGCCGAGGGTATTCAGCACAAGACCCACGTCATCGAGCGCGCACTGGCATTGCACGCCGAGCAGGCGGGTGACCCGTTGAGCAGCCTGTTCTGCCTGGGCGGCTTCGAAATCGCCGCACTGACTGGTGCGTACCTGGCCTGCGCGCAGGAAGGAATTGCGGTACTGGTCGACGGTTTCATTTGCAGCGTGGCCGCGCTGGTGGCGGTGCGCCTGAACCCTTCCTGCCGTAACTGGCTGCTGTTCGGTCATCGGGGCGCCGAACCGGGCCATCGGCATCTGCTGGAAACGCTGCAGGCCGAACCGTTGCTGGACCTCGGTTTGCGTTTGGGCGAGGGCAGCGGTGCCGCACTGGCGGTGCCGCTGGTGCGCCTGGCGTGCGAGCTGCACAACGGCATGGCGACGTTTGCCGAAGCGGCTGTGGCGGATCGTCCCGCATGACCTTGCACCTGGACTTGTTGCGTCATGGCGAAACCGAACTGGGCGGCGGCCTGCGCGGCAGCATCGACGATGCTCTGACCGAGTCTGGCTGGCAGCAGATGCGTGCGGCAGTGGCGGGTGGCGGCCCCTGGACGCGGATTGTCAGCTCGCCGCTGCAACGTTGCGCCCGTTTCTCCGAAGAGCTGGCGCAGCGCTTGTCGTTGCCTCTGCACCTGGAGCCGGGTTTGCAGGAGCTGCATTTCGGTGACTGGGAAGGGCACAGCCCTGCGCAACTCATGGAGACCGATGCCGAGGGCCTGGGGCTGTTCTGGGCGGATCCCTACGCCTTCACACCTCCCAACGGTGAGCCGGTGCTGGATTTCTCGAACCGCGTATTGAGTGCCGTTGAGCGTCTGCATCAGGCTTATGCCTGTGAGCGCGTGTTGCTGGTCAGTCATGGTGGTGTCATGCGCCTGCTGGTGGCGCAGGCGCGTGGTTTGCCGCGTGAGCAACTGTTGCAGGTGGTGGTCGGGCATGGCGCGCTGTTGTCGATTCAGGTCGCTGCTGATCGCGTACTCACGGAGATCTGAGATGCTGCCGTTCTGGATCGCTCTGCAATTTCTTGGCAGCCTGCCGATCAGGCTGCCCGGTATGCCGCGTCCCGAAGAGCTGGGGCGTTCTTTGCTGTTCTACCCGTTGGTGGGGGCGGTGTTCGGCACCCTGCTGCTGGGTTTCAATACGCTGCTCAGTGGTGCGCCGCTGATGCTGCACGCCGCGCTGGTACTCACTGCCTGGGTATTGCTCAGCGGCGGCCTGCATCTGGATGGTCTGGCCGACAGTGCTGACGCCTGGCTGGGCGGCTTCGGTGACCGTGAACGCACCTTGAAGATCATGAAAGATCCACGCAGCGGGCCTATCGCCGTGGTCACGCTGGTCTTGGTGCTGCTGCTCAAGTTTGCCGCGATTCTGGCGCTGATCGAGAGCCATGCCAGTGTCTGGCTGCTGTTGGCACCGGTAATCGGGCGCGCTGCCATGCTTGGGCTGTTTTTGGGGACGCCGTATGTGCGTTCCGGAGGGTTGGGGCAGGCGCTGGCCGATCATCTGTCGCGTGGCCCTGGACGCAAGGTTTTGCTCGCCACTGCCATTGCGTGCGTGCTGCTCGCCGGCTGGTCAGGGGTAATGGTATTGCTGGTCTGCGCCGCCTGCTTCTTCTGGTTGCGGCAGCTGATGATGCGACGTCTGGGCGGATGCACCGGTGATACAGCCGGGGCACTGCTTGAGCTGCTGGAGTTGGCGGTGCTGCTGACGCTGGCGCTGCTTTGAGACCCTGCACATCGCTTTGTTGACAGCTTTTACCGGCAGCGCGTAGCTTCGCGAATCGCGGGTAAAACCATGTAACACAAAGCGCAGGGAGCTTAACCATGACATCGATCTGGCGTACCAGTGGCTGGGTTCTGCTGGGGAGTGCGCTGATTCTTGCGCTTTCGTTGGGCACGCGGCACGGCTTCGGTCTGTTTCTGGCACCCATGAGCGCCGAGTTTGGCTGGGGACGTGAAGTCTTTGCCTTTGCCATTGCCCTGCAGAATCTGATGTGGGGCCTGGCACAGCCATTCGCCGGGGCGCTGGCCGATCGATTCGGTGCGGCGAAAGTCGTCTTCGTCGGCGGTGTGCTGTATGCCGCGGGTCTGTTGTGCATGAGTACCGCCGACTCTTCCCTCAGCCTTTCACTGAGCGCCGGTCTGCTGATCGGTATCGGTCTGTCCGGCACATCGTTTTCGGTCATCCTCGGTGTCGTGGGGCGAGCGCTGCCCGCGGAAAAACGCAGCATTGGCATGGGGATCGCCAGCGCAGCCGGCTCATTCGGTCAGTTCGCCATGCTGCCCGGTACATTGGGCTTGATCAGTTGGCTGGGCTGGTCCGGTGCCTTGCTGGTGCTGGGCGTGATGGTGGCGTTGATCCTGCCTCTGGTGGGTATGCTCAAGGATACGCCGAGCGTATCCACCGGCGTCGAATTGACCCTGGGCGAGGCGCTGCGTGAGGCGTGCTCGCATTCGGGGTTCTGGCTGTTGGCGCTGGGGTTCTTTGTCTGCGGCTTTCAAGTGGTGTTCATTGGCGTGCATTTGCCGGCCTATCTGGTGGATCAGCACTTGCCCGCCAAGGTCGGCACTACGGTGCTGGCCCTGATCGGCCTGTTCAATATCTTTGGCACCTACACCGCAGGCTGGCTGGGCGGACGCATGTCCAAGCCCCGACTGCTGACCGTGCTTTACCTGTTGCGTGCGGTGGTGATCGTGCTGTTTCTCTGGATACCCTTGAGTCAGACCACAGCGTATCTGTTCGGCGTGGCGATGGGCTTGCTGTGGTTGTCGACCGTGCCGCTGACCAACGGTACGGTCGCGACACTGTTCGGTGTGCGCAACCTGTCGATGCTGGGCGGCATTGTCTTCCTGTTTCACCAGCTAGGCGCCTTCCTCGGTGGCTGGCTGGGCGGGCTGGTGTATGACCGCACCGGTAGCTACGACCTGATCTGGCAAGTCTCGATACTCCTGAGTCTGCTCGCCGCGGCGCTCAACTGGCCGGTGCGCGAGCGGCCGGTGGCACGATTGCAGGCGCAGGGCGGTCTGGCATGAGTCGGCGCTGGCCTCTGCTGGCGGCGCTGCTGGTGGGCGCCGTGGTGCTGGGATTGCTCTGGTGGGCCTGGCAGCATGTCGGGCTGGGCGCATTGCAATTGGGAATGGGCGCTTGCTAGGCAGACGCTCCTGCATGGGGTAGCGTGTCGGCAGACCAAAACAATATTCAGGGCCGTCATGATGAACATTCGCTTTTTTTCGATCCCTCTTTTGCTGCTGGCCATGAGCGGTGCTGCAATGGCCGCCGACTGCCCGCCGTTGCTGCAAGGCGAGTTGCCCAAGCTGCGCGCCAAGGAAAACATCGACCTGTGCAAGCGCTTTGCCGGCAAGCCGCTGGTGGTGGTCAATACTGCCAGCTTCTGCGGCTTCGCCCCGCAGTTCAAAGGCCTTGAAGCGCTGAGTCAGCGCTACAAGGGGCAGGGGCTCGAAGTATTGGGCGTGCCGTCCAATGACTTCAAACAGGAAGCCAAGGATGGTGAGGAGACTGCCAAGGTCTGCTACGTCAATTATGGCGTGACCTTCACCATGACCGAGCCGCAGACCGTGCGCGGTGATGATGCGACCCATTTGTTCAAGGTGCTGGCCGAGCAAAGCAGTGCGCCGCGCTGGAACTTTTACAAGTACGTGGTCGATCGCCAGGGCAAGGTCATCGCCAACTTCTCCAGCATGACCAAGCCGGATGATCCTGAGCTGATCGCAGCCATTGAGAAGGCGATTGCGTCTAAGCCTTAGGGGGCAAAAAAGGGCGGCTTGAGTCTTGTCTGAATCGACCTGGCATCGCAGAGCCCTTGTGTGACGCGGAGCGCCACATAGAGGACGCAGAGCGTCCAGAACTGCATGCCGACGCTGAGCGTCGTCACGATAGTCAGTCAATGACGTGGAGTATCTGTGCGGTAGTCAATCAATGCAGATCTGAGCGCACCAGGCACGTACTAAAAAGCCCGCAACCATCACTGGTTGCGGGCTTTTTTTCAGCCTGGCAGTTGCTTATCAGAAGCGATAGGTAACCGAAGTGCCCAGGCCGTGAGCGGTGTTGCGGTAGTCGGCGCTGTACGAACCTTTGGTCGCGCTGGAGTCGCGGATCTTGGTTTCGTCTTCACGCAGGTACGAGTACGCCACGTCGATGGTCAGGTCGTCGGTCGGGCTCCAGCCTGCACCGAAGCTGATGATCTTGCGATCGCCCGTCGGGATGCGTGGGGAGCGGTTGACGTTGTTGGTCGGCGACTGATCAACGGAGAAGCCGGTGCGCAGCGTCCACTCTTTATTGACCTTGTACGAAGCACCGATGGCGTGGGCCCAGGTGTCGTGCCAGTTCTGTTCTTCGCTGATGGTGCCGATCGGCCCGGCAGAACCGCCCAGCAGGGCAGGGACGCCATCGTTGTTGACGGTGATGTCTTGCAGTCGGCTCCAGCGAGTCCAGGTACTGCCGGCATAGACCGTCCAGTTTTCGTCGATCTGCTGGGTGATGGAGAAGTCCACGGACTCAGGCGTGGAGATGTCGAGCGAAGCGTCATACTTCTGACCGCCGAAAGGTCCGAAACCCGAACCTTCGATCTTGGTCTTGCCCTTGAGCTTGTAATCGACCTTGGAGTGGTAAGTCAGGCCCAGGCGAGTGGTGTCGGTAGCCTGCACCAAAATACCGGCATTGAAGCCGATTGCGGTGTCATCGCCTTCGATCTTTACCTTGCCGTCGTTGAGGCCCGGGCTTCTTCCATTCAATGTAGCGGACGTCAGCTCGCCGTCGATACGGTTGATCGTCGGGCCGAAACCGATGGACACCTTGTCATTGAATGCATAGCTGACAGTCGGCTGGAAGGTCACGACCTGGACGTGACTCTTGTCACCCCAGTAGCGGCCAGCGAAGCCTTTTTCGTAATCGGTGACCAGGCCGAACGGTACGTACACGCCCAGACCAAATGCCCAGTGATCATCGATTGGTTTGACGTAATAGCCCATGGGTACGCCGACCACCGGAACCATGTCGCCGTCGTTGCTGCCGCCAAATGTGCCACGGCCATTGTCGATATCGGTCTTGGCGATCACTGCAGCTGCACCCACGCTGATTTGTTCGCGTTTGATGCGGGACATACCGGCAGGGTTGCCGAATACGGTGCTTGCGTCATCGGCTGACGAGGAGCGACCTGCAAAGCCGGTGCCCATGCCGCTGATGCTTTGTTCGTTGAGGGCAAAGCCGGCAGCGAGCAGTTGAGAAGAGGCCAGACCCAGTGCGAGTCCAAGCGTTGTCCGGTTCAGTGCTTTTGTCATTATTTTCATTATTAGAACTCCTTGTTGTTCACCGGTCGAAAATTACCAACATTTTCGACGGCGCGCTATAGGCTGAGGAGCCCGATTTAGAGCTATTCTTGTAGGACAATCCTGCCGAGGGAGTAGGAGCTTCGAATTAGCGCAGTTCCAGAGCCTTATCGTCGCATAATGACACTGTTATAACGCGCGCATAAAAAAAGCCCCGCCTTTGCAGTGCGGGGCTTTTGGCTTGCGGTGCAACGTTTTCGTCAGGCGATGAGGGCCTGACGGGTACGCTCGATCACGGCCTGCAGCGGTTCGGCGCTGGCGTACTGATCGGGGTACAGGCGTTCGCTGTGGCGGGCGATGCCGTGTTCATTGACGATGGTGAAACTGAAGCAGCCTTTGCGAGCGGCCATGATCAGGCAGTTCATTGGGGCAAAAGCGTTGGTCAATGTGTGAATTGCATGTTGAGTCTGAGTATTCATATTCAAGGTGTTTCCTGAAGCAACACGGAACAATACCGTGCAAAAATAAAGATTCCAGTAAACGCGGGCCGACATTTGATACAAAAGCCTGGCTGGGCGGAGAACCTGACTGGAACAAAGACAGGCAGTTGAAGCGCGCTTTATCGTATGGCGCTCTGGCTGACCGGTAGGTACTTAGGAGGGCAGGCAACACAACAGGAGCAAAGGTTCTACGCTCCGGGTGAAGATCCTGATCAATTGCAGGCTGGTTGAAGCAGACCATGAGGGCCATGACTGCACTGTCACCCCAAATGGTGCATCAGCGCGAAAGGTTCATGTCTGGAAACCATCGAGGTGGTCGATCCCTTGTTGCCAACATTCTCGTCGCATGGAGGAGTGTCTGTCGGGGGACTTGTCGACCGGAATTGATTTTCAGCTTGGTACTAACGGCGGCGATATTACCCGCCTCATCTGGACATTGCAAGTGGCAGTGTATAAAACTTCACCAGTGCCCGGCCAATCTATAGATCAGTACGGTGATTGACGCAACCATCGAGCAGCCCAGCACGTAGGCGGTGACAGTAAGCCGCAGCGACCTGCGGCTTTCGATGGCGCGCATGATGTCGCCTGTCGCGTTGATGCGCCCGCTGCTCAGGTCACCGCAGATGATCAGCATCAGGGCGATCGCTGACAGCAGCACGCTGTAGGCGAACACGCCGCCGTCCGGGGGTGGCAGCACGATACTGACTGCCAGGGCGACGAAGCAAACAGCCAACAACAGCAGGAAGAACTTGGCGATCTCCTTCATGGATTCCTTCACTGAATCTTTGGTTCATTAGGATGGGGAGCATTTTTGGCAGTGCTTGGACCGCACTATGTGCAATTTGTCGCCTGTGTTGCTTTCATTGCCCTGAATAATGCGCAAAATGCCTCGTCATCGATGTCGAACCAGAAACCGAAAACCTGCTGAAAGCCTTGTATTCATTGAGAATGCGATGCGTTCGGGCGCGCAATAAATGATGCATGAAATGACCAAAAACAGCCTTGATGAGGAGTTGTGCACATTAGCGCCACAAGCTGCGACATCACTGTCACAAGCGAAGCTAAGGGTTTGATTTATGATGGTGAATTATTAAGTCAATGAAAAACATCGTTTTTTTTAGCTGGTGAAAAAATCGTCAGTTTGAGCGCAGGCCCCATGCTGCTTGCGTTTGCGGAAGTTAAAGGGCGGTTGTCCACTGAGTTATCCACAGCTTCTGTGGATTGTCCCGCGCAAATGTCCCCCTAATAGGGGCTGTGTGCCGTGCTGAAAGCGCGTACAATCCGTTCCCCCGATTTGCCCCCGCCTGTTGATCCCGTCTCACCCGAGATGATGTTTCTGCTGCACTATCACGCTCTACTCAATCTGCCGCTGGCCTTTATTATTCAGCCCGCATGGAGTCTTTAATGGCACTGGACCTGAACAGCCTGTTACTGGGGCTTGGCGCAGCAGCGTTGCCCTTGCTGGGCCTGCTTTGGCATCTGCAGCGCCGTCTGGCCGCTCGTCAGGCCGAGAGCGCGTTGCTCGATGAGCGTTTGAGCATGGCGCAAATGGCGCAGGAAGGTCTCAACGCCCAGCTGGATGCGTGCCGTGACGAGGTCAGCGACCTCAGTCAGGCCAATGCCGCCAAGCAGGCTGATCTGGCGGCTTTGCGCCGCGAGGTCGAGTTGTTGCGCCAGGAAAGCGATAACGCGCGCGAAACGGCACAGGACTGGAATCATGAGCGTGCCGCCAGAGAGGCAGAGTTGCGTCGCCTTGATGCGCAGTGTGCAGCGCTTAACGCTGAGCTGCGCGAACAGCAGGATGGCCATCAGCAGCGCCTGAACGATCTGCAGGGGTCCCGGGATGAGCTGCGCGCGCAGTTCGCTGAACTGGCGGGCAAGATTTTCGATGAGCGCGAGCAGCGCTTCGCCGAGACCAGCCAGCAGCAGCTGGGCCAATTGCTCACGCCGCTCAAGGAGCGTATCCAGTCGTTCGAAAAGCGTGTCGAGGAGAGTTACCAGAACGAAGCGCGCGAACGCTTTTCCCTGGCCAAGGAGCTGGAACGTCTGCAGCAGTTGAATCAGCGTTTGAGTGATGAGGCGACCAACCTGACACGCGCCTTGAAGGGGCAGAAGACCCAGGGCAACTGGGGCGAGCTGATCCTGGAGCGCGTGCTGGAGCATGCCGGGCTTGAAAAGGGCCGTGAGTACCAGACGCAAATCAGCCTCAAGGGGCCGGACGGCGAACGCTTTCAGCCTGACGTGTTGATCATGTTGCCGGGCGACAAGCAGGTGGTGGTCGACGCCAAGGTCAGCCTGACGGCCTACCAGCAATATGTGTCTGCCGATGACGAGGTCATTGGTCAGGCTGCGCTGAAGCAGCACGTACTGTCGTTGCGTAACCATGTCAAAGGCTTGTCGGGCAAGGATTATAAGCGTCTCGAAGGGCTTCATAGCCTGGATTTCGTTCTGCTCTTCGTGCCTATCGAGGCCGCTTTTTCTGCCGCCCTGCAGGCCGAGCCGAACCTTTTCCAGGAAGCCTTCGACCGCAACATCGTGATTGTCAGCCCCACGACCCTGCTGGCCACCTTGCGGGTGATTGACAGCCTCTGGAAGCAGGAGCGTCAGAGCCAGAACGCCCGTGAGATCGCCGAACGCGCAGGCTGGCTGTACGACAAGTTCGTATTGTTCATCCAGGATCTGGATGAGGTGGGCAACCGCCTGCAACAACTGGACAAGGCTTACTCGGCTGCGCGCAACAAGCTGACAGAAGGGCGTGGCAACCTGATCAGCCGCAGCGAGCAGCTCAAACTGCTGGGGGCGCGCGCCAGCAAGAGTCTGCCCGCCGATTTACTGGAGCGGGCGATGACCGACCGCGATGGCCTGATCAGTCCGCCAGACTGAGTCTGGTCGACTCGTCGGCGTAATGTTCAGTAACAGGCCGTCCGTCGCAAAGACTAGAAGCGATCCTGCACAAATGTCACATTGGCTCCATCGGGAAAATTGTTTCTCGTTGCACTCGGCTAACAGTTCATTTGCTTCTATGATCTCTAGTGAGTGATGAGTACGGATCGACTGCCGAGTATTTCCCTCAAGGGGGCTCTATGAATAGCAAACTGCAAGAATGGCTCCACGATGTAGGCGTTGCATTGGGTCTGATAGAACGCCCAAAACTGCAACCCATTCCGGTTCGTGCCGACGATGATCGTCGCCGCCAACGCCGGTAAGCCTCTCGCCTGACCCTGGCCACAGGGTAGTGCGCATGTTGAGTTTCGTCGGGGCGCACAGGGCGTCCCGATACAAGGGCCAGCTTTCAATGCTGATGCCCGTGCTTTTCCTCTGACTTTCCCGGTTCCTTTTTCAGCTCATGCAAAATCAGCTTGACGATGCTGTCCAGCGCAAACTGATCTGGTCTGGCGGTTGCCTGTCTTCTGATGGCTTCAGGGAGGGTGAAATCGAAGGCTTCCTCCAGCGCGCTGAAAAAGCGCTCGATATCCTCGTCATCAAGGGCCAGATCGGCGAGCGTTGCGTCATCCTGAATGGCGCTCTTGTCCACTAGAATGATACCCAGGGCGTCGAATACCTTTTGCCTGATTTCTTCGCGATTCATGAAAGCCCCTGATGTGGATCTTGTCAGATACAGCAGGCGTACTTCATTTCTCCAGCCCAGACCCATGAGGCTAGCTCAAATCGCCGTTGCGGCTGCGGATTGCTCCGCCGTTGGGAGGCTGATTTGTTTAAAATGCCTGGCTGTTCGACAGGCGGTTTGCGGCAACGCTGATTCATCGCGCAGTGCAGCCTCTTTAACCTTGTGAGATTGACCGAGTACCCATCGATGTCCCGCGCCCGTTGTGAACGTTGTCTGCGTCCTGCCACGCATTGTCTGTGCGCCCTGATTCCACAGCTGGACAGTCGCACGCGAGTGTTGATCCTGCAGCATCCCGATGAAGTCAGCCATGCCTTGAACACCGCCCGACTGGCCGCGCTCGGTCTGGTCAATGCGCAGTTGTTGGTGGGTGAAGTGTTCGACGATCTGCAGCGGATTCTGAATCCTCCCGGTTATCAGCCTCGATTGCTGTTTCCGGGCGAGGCTGCGCAGACGCTGACGCCTTATGCGCAGGATTCACTGCCCATGCTGCTGGTCGTGCCGGATGGCACGTGGCGCAAGGCGCGCAAGCTGCTGCACCTCAACCCCTTGCTCGCCGAGCTGCCAAGGGTGACGCCGGGCGACGTGCCTGTTTCGCGTTATCGCTTGCGCAAGGCGCCGGGCCCGGAGGCCTTGTCGACGCTCGAGGCCATCGTGCATACCTTGCAGACGCTGGAAGCACCCACCTCGTTCGAGGCGTTGCTGAAGCCGTTCGATGCGTTGATCGAAGGTCAGATTCAGGCCATGGGCAGTGAGACCTACCAGCGCAATCACGGCGGCCAGGGATAAGGAACACAATTCGCGCCGTTAACTGCACCCAGCTGTAACTGTTGCTTTGCCGATCAGCGCCTAGAATGAATGTTCTGTTTTAACCCTCTTGCGGAAGTTGCAATGCATATCTCGTCTGGTCGCTGGGTCTATGGCCTTTGTCTGTCACTGTTGACCGCGCTGCTGTGGGGCATTTTGCCGATCAAGCTCAAGCAGGTGCTGCAGGTGATGGATCCTGTGACAGTGACCTGGTTCCGCCTGGCTGTGTCCGGTGCGCTGTTGTTCATCTGGCTGGCGTCGGTCAAGCGCCTGCCCAGCTTCAAAGTGCTGGGGCGCAAGGGCAGGGTGCTGGTCGGGCTGGCTGTGTTCGGTCTGGTCGGCAACTATGTGCTGTACCTCATTGGCTTGCGCCTGCTGAGCCCGGGCACCACGCAATTGCTGGTTCAGGTCGGTCCGATTTTTCTGCTGATCAGCAGCATCTTTCTGTTCAAGGAGCGTTTCAGTCTGGGGCAGGGTATCGGCCTGATGGTACTGCTGGTGGGCTTCGGATTCTTTTTCAATCAGCGTCTGGTGGAGCTTTTCACCTCGTTGGGTGACTACACCCTGGGCGTGCTGGTGGTGCTCCTGGCCTCGACCATATGGACGTTTTATGGGCTGAGTCAGAAGCAGCTCCTGACGGTATGGAATTCGCTGCAGGTGATGATGGTGATCTACCTGTTTTGCGCGTTGTTGCTCACGCCGTGGGCGCACCCTGCCGAGGCGTTGCTGTTGAGCCCGTTGCAAGGCTGGCTGCTGCTGGCCTGCTGTCTGAACACGCTGGTGGCCTACGGTGCCTTCGCCGAAGCGCTGGCGCACTGGGAGGCTTCGCGGGTTAGTGCGACGTTGGCGCTGACGCCCCTGGTCACGCTAACCGCCGTGGCGGTTGCCGCCTGGCTGTGGCCGGATTACGTGCTGGCTGAAGAGTTGAACATGCTGGGATACGGCGGTGCGCTGCTGGTGGTGGCCGGGTCGGCGCTGACTGCGCTTGGCCCTTCGCTGGTCGCCGGCCTCAAGGCGCGGCTTGCGCAGGCCTGACGTGCGGGTGGTGGGGCAGATCAGCGTCTGCCCAGCCCCTGCGCCTGAATAATCCATTCCTGGCGCTGCTGTTCGCTGGCGCTGTGTACCGGGGCAAACTCGGTCAGGCGTTTGGTCTTGATCCCGCAAAAGCCGAGTATGGTCCGCACCATCTGGCGGTGCGCCGGCGCGCCGTAAATCCATTTAAAGTAGCGCGGCGGCGTGTCCATGGCGACCAGCAGTTCCGCCGTCCGGCCGCGAAGCAGTTCATTGGATGAGTGCTTGCGGCCATGCACCTTGAACGCAAACCCGGGTGTCAGTACCCGGTCGAAAAAGCCAGTCAGCAAGGCAGGCAAGCCGCCCCACCAAACCGGGTAGACGAAGACCAGATGCTCGGCCCAGTGGATCTGACGCTGGGCTTCGAGCAGGTCGGGCTCAAGGGTCTGAGTCTGATCGTAGCCGTTGTGCAGAATCGGATCGAAGTCCAGTTCGCCCAGCTTGATGACCCGCACCACGTGCCCTTCGCCACGCGCGGTCTGCGCATAGGCGTCACCCAGGGCGTGACAGAAACTGATGGCCTTCGGCGTGCCGTAGACCATCAGGATTCGTTTGCCATTACCTTCCAGTGGCGTTGCGCCGCTTCTGGCATCAGCCATTACTGCCTGCCTCGAGCATTTTGTCCGGCCGCACCCAGGCGTCGAACTCTTCATCGGTCAGGTAACCCAGCGCCAATGCCGCCTCGCGCAAGGTCAGACCTTCGGTGTAGGCTTTCTTGGCAATCTGCGCCGACTTGTCATAGCCGATATGCGGATTGAGGGCGGTGACCAGCATCAGGCCGCGCTCCAGGTGCTCGGCCATTTTTTCGCCATCCGGCTCCATGCCCGCGATGCAGTGCTCGTTGAAATTGCTGCAGCCATCGGCCAGCAGGCGAATCGACTGCAGAACGTTATGAATGATCACCGGCTTGTACACGTTCAGTTGCAGGTGACCCTGACTGGCGGCAAAACCGATGGTCACGTCGTTGCCCATGACCTGGCAGGCCAGCATCGACAAGGCCTCGCACTGGGTCGGATTGACCTTGCCGGGCATGATCGAACTGCCTGGCTCATTGGCAGGCAGTCTGACTTCTGCCAGCCCGGCACGTGGGCCTGAGCCCAGCAGGCGCAGGTCGTTGGCGATTTTCATCAGCGTACCGGCCAGCGTCTTCAATGCGCCGGACAGCGCAGCAAGTGGCTCATGACCGGCCAGCGCGGCGAACTTGTTGGGGGCGGTGACGAATGGCAGGCCTGAGAGCGCGGCCAGTTCTGCGGCAATGGCCTCGGCAAACCCTTTGGGTGCATTGAGCCCGGTGCCGACTGCTGTACCGCCCTGAGCCAGCTCGTAGACGGCGGGCAGAGCGGCGCGAATGGCTTTTTCCGCGTAATCGAGTTGCGCGACAAATCCCGACAGCTCCTGGCCGAAGGTGATCGGCGTCGCATCCATCATGTGCGTGCGCCCGGTCTTGACCAGCTTCATGTGCCGCGCGGCCTGTTCGGCCAGACCGCTGGACAATTCGGCAATGGCGGGCAGCAGTTGCTCCTTGACCGCCTGGGCAGTTGCGATGTGCATGGCTGTCGGGAAGCAGTCGTTGGAGCTTTGCGAGCGATTGACATGATCGTTGGGATGGACTGGCGACTTGCCGCCACGACCTTGGCCAGCCAGCTCGTTGGCGCGGCCAGCAATCACCTCGTTGACGTTCATGTTGCTCTGCGTGCCACTGCCGGTCTGCCAGACCACCAGCGGAAATTGCGCGTCATGCTGACCGTCGAGCACTTCGTCGGCGGCCTGCTCGATCAGGCGGGCGATATCGGCAGGCAGATCGCCATTTCGGTCGTTGACCCGTGCGGCGGCTTTCTTGATCAGTGTCAGCGCGTGCAGGACGGGCAGCGGCATTCGCTGGTCGCCAATCGCAAAATTGATCAGTGAGCGTTGGGTCTGCGCGCCCCAGTAGGCATCTTCGGGGACTTCGATCGGGCCAATGCTATCGGTTTCGGTGCGGCTCACTGGTCTTACTCCTTTAAGTACGTTGCAGGGTTAGGTGTCCATATGCCCACAGGGTTCCCGCGCAGTGCTTTTTAACCGCTGGGTGAACCGGGGGTTGAGCCAAAAGCCCAGATAAGCGCAGAATGGTCGGCCCTGGGGTAATGCCTCGTTTGCTAGATAAGGAAACTCGATGACCCGTCTTCGTGCCATTTGTACCGCGGTAGCCCTGGTCTGTGCCAGCGGCCAGGTCTTCGCCGACACCGCCAGTCACAACGCGAGCGCCGAAACGTTCCTGAAGCTTGCCAACGCCGATCGCCTGGGCGCTCCGGTCTACGCTCAGGTTCAGCAGATGTTCGCTCAGCGTTTTGCTGAAACCAAGGCACCTGCGTCGAAAAAAGCCCTGCTTGAAACCTATCAGGCCAAGGCCAACACCGCTCTGGACCAAGCCATTGGCTGGAACAAGCTCAAGCCTGAGATGGTCAAGCTGTACACCGCCAACTTCACCGAAAGCGAGCTGAAGGATCTGGTTGCGTTCTACCAGTCGCCACTGGGCAAGAAAGTGATGACCAAGATGCCTGAGCTGGCTCAGCAGTCGGCCCAACTGACCCAGAGCAAGCTGGAAAGCGCTGTTCCGGTCGTCAACAAGCTGCTGGCTGACATGACTGCCGAACTGGAACCTGCCAAGGCAGCTGCTCCGGCTCCGGCCAAAAAGCCCTGACAGGCGATTTCCATCATGACCATGCAACAACGAATCGAGTCGGCGCTTGCGCTGCTGCAACCGCATCACCTGCAAGTGCTCGACGAGAGTTATATGCACAGTCGTGGTCAGCAGACCCATTACAAGGCTGTTCTGGTCAGTGATCAGTTTCAGGGCCTGAACTCGGTCAAGCGGCACCAGAAGGTTTACGCCACGCTGGGCCCGCTCATGGGCGAGTTTCATGCACTGGCGTTGCACACTTACACGCCTGAAGAATGGTCGAAGATCGGTGCAGCGCCTGCTTCGCCGACCTGTGCCGGCGGGCATTGATCAGGGCTTTTTACTGATCCGGCCCCCTTGCTGGGGCGATTGCCCCGCCGAGCTGCCTGCTGTACTCCGGTTTTTGCTAGAATCCGCACCGCGCCGCCTGGCCGGTGCGTTTTTTTGGTCCGCAATTTTTTACCCGGTAGGCCCTTTGCGAGGGTCGCCACTGGAGAGATACATGACTCAAGAGCCGATGACTCAGCCGATCGTCGTGGCTGCGCTGTACAAGTTCGTTACCCTCAGCGATTACGTGGAACTGCGCGAGCCGCTGTTGCAGGCGATGATCGACAACGGCATCAAGGGCACGCTGTTGATCGCCGACGAGGGCATCAACGGCACGGTGTCCGGCAGTCGCGAAGGCATCGATGGCCTGATGGCGTGGTTGAAGAACGACCCGCGCCTGGTCGACATCGACCACAAGGAATCCTACTGCGACGAGCAGCCGTTCTATCGCACCAAGGTCAAGCTCAAGAAAGAGATCGTGACCCTGGGCGTCGAAGGCGTCGACCCGAACAAGAGCGTCGGTACGTACGTAGAGGCCAAGGACTGGAACGACCTGATCAGCGATCCCGAAGTACTACTGATCGATACTCGCAACGATTACGAAGTCTCGATCGGCACCTTCGAGGGCGCCATCGATCCGAAAACCACGTCGTTTCGAGAGTTTCCGGAATACATCAAGGCGCATTTCGACCCGGCAGTACACAAGAAAGTCGCCATGTTCTGCACCGGTGGCATCCGCTGCGAAAAAGCGTCGAGTTACATGCTCGGCGAGGGCTTCGAAGAGGTCTATCACCTCAAGGGCGGCATTCTCAAGTATCTGGAAGAGGTCCCTGAGCAGGAAAGTCACTGGCGCGGCGAGTGTTTCGTGTTCGACAATCGGGTCACGGTGCGACACGACCTGACCGAAGGCGATTATGATCAGTGCCACGCCTGCCGTACGCCTATCAGTGCCGAGGACCGCGCCAGCGAGCATTACTCGCCGGGCGTCAGTTGTCCGCATTGCTGGGATTCGCTGAGCGAGAAGACGCGTCGCAGCGCCATCGACCGGCAAAAGCAGATCGAACTGGCCAAGGCACGTAACCAGCCTCATCCGATCGGTCGCAACTATCGTTTACCCTCCGAGGCCTGAGCCATGTCTGCCCGCCTGATCTATGTCATGGACCCGATGTGTTCCTGGTGCTGGGGCTTTGCCCCGGTTGCCGACGCGTTGGTGCAACAGGCTCGGGCGGCGGGCGTGCCGCTGCATCTGGTGATGGGCGGGCTGCGCTCCGAAGGTGCGGCGCTGGAGCCTGCCAAACGTCGTTACATTCTTGAACACTGGCAGGCGGTAGAAGAGGCCACCGGTCAGCCGTTTTGTCGCGAAGGTGCGCTGCCGGAAGGGTTTGTCTACGACACTACACCTGCCTGCCTGGCCGTCACTGCGGCACGGCAGCTGGACCCGGATCGCGCCTGGCAACTGGTCGGACTCATCCAGCGGGCTTTCTATAGCGAAGCCCGTGACGTGACGCGTCCGTCATTGCTGGCTGAGCTCGCGGAGCAGACGGGGCTGTCGCGTCAGGCATTTGCCGATGAGTTTGAAAGTCCTCAGCGGCAAGCGGCCACCGCTGCCGATTTTGCCTGGGCACAGGATCTGGGCATTGCCGGCTTCCCGACCCTGCTGGCCGAGCGCAATGGTCAGCTGGCGCTGCTGACCAACGGTTATCAGCCACTGAGCAGCCTTTCGCCCTTGCTGGGTCGATGGCTGGAGCGTGCAGCCAGTGCAGGATGAGGTGACTGAGGCTGCCCGACCGTCGCACGCCACGCGCAGCGATGCATTGAGCTGGGCCGAGATCCGTCGTCTCGCCTTGCGGCATAAAAAGTCCCTGTGGCTGGCCAACGGTGTCGCGGTGCTGGCCACACTGTGCAGTGTGCCTATCCCGTTGCTGCTGCCGTTGCTGGTCGACGAGGTGTTGCTGGGCCGTGGCGATGCTGCGCTCAAGGTCATGGATCACCTACTGCCTGGCAGCTGGCAAAAGGCGGCGGGCTACATTGGCCTGATGCTGTCGTTAACGCTGGTGCTGCGGGTCGGAGCGCTGGTGTTCAATGTGTTGCAGGCGCGGCTGTTCGCCGGGCTGGCCAAGGACATCGTCTATCGTATCCGGCTGCGGCTGATCGAGCGGCTCAAGCGCATTTCCCTGCGTGAATACGAAAGCCTGGGCAGCGGCACGGTGACCACGCACCTGGTCACCGATCTGGATACGCTGGACAAGTTCGTCGGTGAAACCCTCAGTCGTCTGCTGGTGGCCACGCTGACCCTGGCAGGCACCGCGGGCATTCTGATGTGGATGCACTGGAAGCTGGCACTGCTGATTATGCTGTTCAACCCGCTGGTCATCCTGCTTACGGTAAAACTGGGCAAGCGCGTCAAGCACCTCAAGAAGCTGGAGAACGACAGCACATCGCGGTTTACCCAGGCGCTGAGCGAGACGCTGGATGCGATTCAGGAAGTCAGGGCAGGGAACCGACAAGGCTTCTTTCTGGGGCGCCTGGGCGTGCGCGCGCAGGAAGTGCGTGACTACGCAATCAATTCACAATGGAAAAGCGACGCCTCGGGCCGTGCCAGCGGGCTGCTGTTCCAGTTCGGTATCGATATCTTTCGCGCCGCGGCAATGCTTACCGTGTTGTTCTCGGACCTGTCCATTGGGCAGATGCTCGCGGTGTTCAGCTACCTGTGGTTCATGATGACGCCGGTGGAGCAACTGCTGAACCTGCAATACGCCTACTACGCAGCCGGCGGAGCTCTGACGCGCATCAACGAGCTGCTGGCGCGTGCCGACGAGCCGCAATATGCCGGTGGCACCGACCCGTTCGAGGGCAAGGAAACAGTAGGGGTCGAAGTGCGTGGCCTGACTTTCGGCTATGGCGAAGACCTGGTGCTGGACCAGTTGAACCTGAACATCGCGCCGGGAGAAAAGGTCGCCATTGTCGGTGCCAGCGGCGGCGGCAAGAGCACCCTGGTGCAGTTGCTGCTCGGGCTCTATACGGCCCGTACCGGGGTGATCCGTTTTGGCGGCGTCAGCCAGCAGGATATCGGCCTGGAGACCGTGCGTGAGAACGTCGCCGTGGTGCTGCAGCATCCGGCCCTGTTCAATGACACCGTACGCGCCAACCTGACCATGGGCCGTGACTGCAGCGATGAAGACTGCTGGCGCGCGCTGGAGGTTGCGCAACTCGACCCTGCGATCCGCGATCTGCCACAAGGTCTGGACAGCGTTGTCGGACGCTCTGGGGTCAGAATGTCGGGTGGCCAGCGCCAGCGCATGGCCATCGCGCGCATGGTGCTGTCCGACCCCAAAGTGGTGATCCTCGATGAGGCCACCTCGGCGCTGGACGCTGCCACCGAGTACAACCTGCATCAGGCGCTCGCACGTTTTCTACGCAGCCGCACGACGCTGATCATTGCCCATCGCCTGTCGGCCGTGAAGCAGGCTGACCGGGTGCTGGTGTTCGATGGCGGGCGTATTGTTGAAGACGGTGACCATCAGCAGTTGATTGCCGATGGAGGTCTGTACGCCAAACTGTACGGACATTTGCAACAAATCTGATGTGCGAAGCCTCGATCAGCGCACAGGTTGGCTCGATTGCGGGAGAATCACCTGCCATCACGGGCGAATTTAGCCTAGTCTCTGCGCTAGACGTTTATTCAGGCATGTGGTGACGTGAAACCCATGAAGCAAGCATGGACCTTCTCCAAGCCCCGTCTGTTGGGCATCGTGTGGCCTTTCATTGCCGTCGCCCTGTTTCAGGCGTTGCTGGGGTGCGTCAGTCTCTACACCATGTCTGCGGTACGCAGCTATGTGGCGGGGGAGAGCCTCTGGTCCAAGGGGCAGAAGGACGCCATTCACTACCTGAGCCTGTACGCCAGCCGTCACGATGAGCGTGACTACCTCAAGTATCAAAAAGCCTTTTCCGTACCTCAGGGCGGCCAGGCGCTACGCAAAGCCCTTGATCAGCCCAACCCGTCGCTGGCCGATGCCAGAAGTGGAATCATTCAAGGCGGCAATCACCCGGACGATGTAAACGGCATCATCTGGATGTACCTGAATTTCCATAGCTTCAGCTTCATGAAGCAGGTCATCCATTTCTGGGAAGTGGGTGACGGCTACCTCATGCAGCTCGACGAGCTTGCGCGTCATATTCATGAGCGGGTCGGGCAGGGCGCTGTGAGCGCCGCCGAGGTCGACCAATGGCGCGAGCAGATCAATGTGATCGATGAAGGCGTAACGCCTGCTGCGCGCGCTTTCAGTGATGCACTGGGCGAAGGCTCCAGGCTGATCCTCAACCTGTTGATAGCGGTCAACCTGGTCACCGCCGTGTTACTGATTCTCTTGGCGCTGCTGCGGGTGCGACGTCTGATCGTTCAGCGGCGTGTATTTGCCGATGCCCTGCAACTGGAGAAGGAGCGCGCACAGATCACGCTGGAGTCTATCGGCGACGGGGTGATCACCATCGATGTGGCCGGCGCCATTGTTTACATGAACCCTGCCGCAGAGGGCCTCACCCATTGGAAAAGTACTCAGGCCAGCGGGCTTCCTCTGGCTGCACTGTTCAATCTGCTGGATGAAAACGATCAGAAGGACCAGTCAACGCTGGTCGAGCAGATCATCACCGGCAAACTCAAGGGCGGCAGCGCCAACAGCAAGCTGATTCAGCGGCTTGATGGCAGCACGGTGTCGGTCGCGCTGGTGGGTACGCCGATCTACACCGAAGGCGTGATCAGTGGTGCGGTGCTGGTGCTGCATGACATGACCCAGGAGCAGCAGTACATCGCCGATCTGTCCTGGCAGGCTGCCCATGATCCGCTGACGGGGCTGGTCAACCGCAGTGAATTCGAACGCCGCTTGCAGCGAGTGCTCGATGAAGACTGCGGTCAGGGCCGCAGCCACTGCCTGATGTTTCTCGATCTGGATCAGTTCAAGCTGGTCAATGATACCGGTGGCCATGCGGCGGGTGATGAGCTATTGCGTCAGCTTTGCCGGGCCTTGCCGCAGGGTTTGCGTGACGGCGACACGCTGGCCCGGCTGGGAGGTGACGAATTCGGTGTGTTGTTGGTCGATTGTCCCGCCGAAACGGCGCTCGATATTGCCGAGGCGTTGCGCGAGGCGGTGCAGCGTCTGCATTTCATGTGGAAAGGCCGGCCATTCATGGCTACCGTCAGTATTGGCCTGGTGCACCTCGGCGACACGCCTGCGTCTCTGGAAGGATCATTGTCGGCCGCTGACATGGCTTGCTATATGGCCAAGGAAAGAGGTCGCAATCGGGTCCAGGCCTACAGTGTGGATGATCTGACGCTGTCGATGCGTTTTGGCGAGATGGCCTGGATACAGCGCCTGCATATGGCCATGGACGAGAATCGCTTTTGCCTTTATGCGCAGGAAATCGCTTCGATAAAGGGCGAGTCGGGTGAAGTACGACACATTGAAATCCTCCTGCGCCTGCGCGACGAGTCCGGGCGAATGGTCGTCCCGGACAATTTCATTCCGGCCGCCGAGCGCTACGGACTCATGACCACCCTGGATCGCTGGGTGGTACACAATGTGTTCAAAGTCATAGCTCAGTGCCAGAGTGATGATCGGCATCAGGTGCCACAGGCGCTATGTGCTATAAATTTGTCAGGATCGAGTATCGGAGATGATACGTTCCTCGAATACCTGAAACAGCAATTCGAGACGTTTGCCGTATCGCCCGGGATGATCTGCTTCGAGATCACCGAGACCAGTGCGATTGCCGACCTGCAAAGTGCGATCAGATTCATCAACGAGTTGAAGGGATTGGGCTGTCAGTTTTCCCTTGATGATTTCTGCTCGGGCATGTCGTCCTTTGCCTATCTCAAGCATTTGCCGGTGGATTTCCTGAAGATCGATGGCAGTTTTGTAAAGGACATGCTCGACAACCCGATCAACAAGGCGATGGTCGAGGTGATCAACAATATCGGTCATGTCATGGGCAAACGCACCATTGCGGAGTACGTTGAGACGCCGCAGATCGAAGCTGCGTTGCAGGAAATGGGCGTGGATTTTGCACAGGGCTATCTGATTTCCCGCCCTGAATTGTTCACTTGCGAGAGTCTTTATATTCAGCCCGTACGGCCTGACCCCCTGATGTTCGGCGCGCCAGGAACGCTACGTTAATCAGTTGAAACCCTCATAAGGAGATACCCCAGTGATCGACGCTTTCGAAAGAACCGGTCCGCTCATGGAAGCCAGCAGTTATCCGGCCTGGGCGCAGCATTTGATCAAGGATTGCAGCGCTGCAAAAGCGCGGGTGGTCGAGCACGAGTTGTACCAGCAAATGCGTGACGCGAAGTTGAGTCCGCAGATCATGCGTCACTACCTGATCGGCGGGTGGCCAGTCGTCGAGCAGTTTGCGGTGTACATGGCCAAGAATCTCACCAAGACCCGTTTCGGTCGTCACCCGGGTGAAGACATGGCGCGCCGCTGGCTGATGCGCAATATCCGTGTCGAACTCAATCATGCCGACTACTGGGTGAACTGGTGTGCGGCCCATGAAGTGACGCTTGAAGACTTGCACGATCAGCGGGTAGCGCCAGAGTTGCACGCGCTGAGCCACTGGTGCTGGCAGACCAGCTCGTCAGATTCGCTGGCCGTGGCGATGGCGGCTACCAACTACGCCATTGAGGGGGCGACCGGCGAATGGTCGGCCGTGGTCTGCTCCAGCGGTGTGTACGCCGAAGCCTTTCCTGAAGAGACACGCAAGAAAGCCATGAAGTGGCTCAAGATGCATGCACAGTACGACGACGCGCACCCTTGGGAGGCGCTCGAGATTATTTGTACGTTGGTGGGTAGCAAGCCGAGTGTGCAATTGCAGGCCGAGCTGCGTCAGGCCGTTACCAAAAGCTACGACTATATGTACCTGTTTCTTGAACGTTGCATGCAGATGGACAGGGTCAAGCCGCGAGGACGTGTTGCCGCGCTGGAGGCGTAAGGACGGGCGAGACGGCAGGAGAGAGTGCTAGCTTGCCATGGCGATACGATTGCGGCCTTCGCGCTTGGCGACGTACAGAGCATTGTCCGCACGACGCAGCAGGCTGTCGGCTGTTTCAGTCGGCAGCAGTGTCGAGCAACCCAGGCTGACAGTCATGGTCAATGCCGGGCTAAGCTCGCGAAACTCGAGATTTCGCACGGCCTGGCACAGACGCTGACCAATCAGTTCGGCAGAATCGGCGCCAGTGTTGGAAAGAATCACCACGAACTCTTCACCGCCATAGCGGAACACCCGGTCGATATTGCGCAGTTGTGCCTTAAGGCTCTGCGCGACGGTCTTCAGCACATCGTCACCGGTGTGATGACCGTATTCATCATTCACTTTCTTGAAGTGGTCGATATCCAGCATCAGCAGGGACAAGGGTTGCTTGTGGCGACGTGAAATCTCGATTTCACGGGCCAGGCTCTGATCCATGGCGATGCGATTGCCGGTGCTGGTCAGCGGGTCACGCAGGGCAGTCTGGGTAGCAATGCGGTACAGCAGCGCATTCAGCAACGGGTACACCAGGCACACCAGCAGGGATTCGAGGTCGCTCAGTTGCCGCGTATCGAATGGCCTGGAGCCCTGAAACTCCAGTTCGCCGATGCATTTGCCTTCGTGACGCAGATGAAAACTGGCGCTGTCGGATGACATCTCGCCCAGACGCAGGTGCAAGTCGCTTTCGATATGTCGATACATCAGACCGCTCAATGGCAGGAACCGTTGTACGCCTTGAAAGAACAGGGTCAGTATCCGCTCGGCTTCCAGACTGGTCTGCAATTGTCGCCCAAGCTGATAGATCAGCTCGGGCAGTGACGGGGGGGGAAGCACGGCGTCAGGTCGATTTCTAAAACCCAGGCGCTGCAGTTCAGCCGTATCGAAATCGATTGCATGGGTCTGGGTAGGAAAATTCATCTCTTCGCTCCTCAGCACATATTGCTGGCTTGGCTGGGTTAGAGGGGACGTGGTGCCATTCGGTTCATTTTTGGCCAGACTTATTAAAATCAGTGGTTTAGCTGACGCCATCTCTCTGACAGTGGCCCCGGATCGGCAATTCCTTGACTTAAAAAGCCGCTCGAAACAGCCTTTGTGACGGTTTTTCGTCACAACGGCCTTTTCCCTTCACTGGGCATTCAATGCCTGCCCGTTGATGCCTTTGCTGTCCGGCCCCATCAGGTACAGATAGACCGGCATGATCTCTTCAGGTGCCGGATTGTTCTGCGGGTTTTCATCAGGGTAGGCCTGCGCGCGCATGCCGGTACGGGTCGCGCCGGGGTTGATGCTGTTGGCGCGGACCGTGCTGACGCCTTCCAGCTCGTCAGCGAGGGTTTGCATCAGACCTTCGGTGGCAAACTTCGACACGCCGTAAGCGCCCCATTGTGCGCGCCCTTTGCGGCCCACGCTGCTGGAGGTGAAGGCTATCGATGCATCCTCCGAACGCTGAAGCAGCGGCAGCAGTGCCTGGGTGAGCATGAAGGTGGCGTTGACGTTGACGTGCATGACCTCCATGAAGTCTTCGCCGGGCAGGTGCTCCACTGAGGTACGCGGGCCGATGATCGAGGCGTTGTGCAGCAGCCCGTCAAGACGGCCGACTGTGCGCTCGATCATGGTCGCCAGCGCTTGATACTGCGCAGGGTCGGCGCTTTGCAGATCGAAGGGTATGACCAACGGCTGCGGCTGGCCTGCTGCATTTATCTCGTCATGGACCTGCGCCAGGCTGGCTTCGGTCCTGCCCAGCAGCAGGACGGTGGCGCCATGCGCTGCGTAGGCTTTGGCGGCTGCGGCACCGATGCCGCGAGCGGCGCCAGTGACCAGAATGATCCGGCCCTTGAGCAGTTCCGGGTGCGCGGAGTAATCAAACATGTAAAGCCTCGTTTAGCAGCTGCACAGTGCGTTATCCAGCACCTTGCGCAATTCCAGCGGATGATCGACCACCACGTCGGCACCCCAGTGATCCGGGTTGTCGTCGGGGTGGATATAGCCGTAGCGCACGGCGGCGGTCTTTGTGCCGGCGTCGCGCCCGGACTCAATGTCGCGCAGGTCATCGCCTACGAACAGAACGCTGGCCGGGTCCAGGTCAAGCATCCGGCAGGCCAGAATCATCGGTTCCGGGTGTGGCTTGCTGTGTGTGACATGGTCAGGGCAGATCAGCAGCGCCGAGCGTTCCGACAGGCCGAGCCGCTCCATGATGTGTTGGGCAAAGCGCACCGGTTTGTTGGTCACCACACCCCAGATCAGCCCCGCCTTTTCGATGTCGGCCAGCAGTTCGTCCATGCCGTCGAACAGTTTGCTGTGGACGGCGCATTCACGCTGATAGCGTTCCAGAAACTCCAGGCGCAATGCCTCGAATTGTGGATCTTCGGGTGACATCGCAAAGCTGGCCGCGACCATGGCTCTGGCACCGCCGGAAACTTCGTCGCGGATCAGTTTGTTCGGCACCGCAGGCAGGTTACGATCGGCAAGCATTGCCTGGGCGATGGCGATGAAGTCCGGTGCGGTGTCGAGCAGGGTGCCGTCCATGTCGAATAAAACCGCTCTCAGGCGCATCAATCATGCCTCCCGCAGGGTCTGGATCATGTAGTTGACGCCGACATCGGAGGTCAACTTGTAATGCTTGGTCAGCGGGTTGTAGGTCAGGCCGATGACGTCCTTGACCTGCAGGCCGGCGTCACGGCTCCAGGCGCCCAGCTCGGAAGGGCGGATGAATTTCTTGAAGTCGTGAGTGCCGCGTGGCAGCAGGTTGAGGATGTATTCGGCGCCGACCACGGCGAACAGATAGGCTTTCGGGTTACGGTTGATGGTCGAGAAGAACACCTGGCCGCCAGGCTTGACCATGCGGTAGCAGGCGCGGATCACCGAGGATGGGTCCGGCACGTGCTCGAGCATTTCCAGGCAGGTCACTACATCGTATTGCTCGGGCATTTCTTCGGCCATGTCCTCGGCGGTGATCTGTCGATACTCGACGCTGACACCCGATTCGAGCTGATGCAGCTGCGCAACTGCCAGCGGCGCTTCGCCCATGTCGATGCCGGTCACCGTGGCGCCGCGCAAAGCCATCGCCTCGCTGAGAATGCCGCCGCCGCAGCCGACGTCCAGCACCTTCTTGCCCGCCAGGCCGACACGCTCGTCGATCCAGTTGACGCGCAGCGGGTTGATGTCATGCAGCGGCTTGAATTCGCTTTCGCGGTCCCACCAGCGATGGGCCAGGGCCTCGAATTTGGCGATTTCTGCGCGGTCGACGTTGCTCATGGGTGTCCCTCTTGAACTCAAAATTCTTTTTCATCAGTCAGGGTTATAGATAAGCCTGACTGGCATGTGTTCGGTCCGAATCGAATTATTCGGCTTTACCGGAAATACGCTGGCCCCACGCGATCGCGGTGTCGCGCAAAGCGTGTTCATCCATGCGGGTCAGCTGGCGAGCGTCGAGCAATTGCTTGCCGGCCACCCAGACATGACTCACGCAATCGCGGCCAGTGGCATATATAAGCTGCGATACCGGATCGTAGATCGGTTGCTGGGCCAGGCCCGACAGGTCGAAAGCGACCATGTCCGCCGCCTTGCCGATCTCCAGCGAGCCGGTCTCGGCCTGAATACCCAGGGCGCGAGCGCCATTCAGCGTTGCCATGCGCAGCGCGCGGTGTGCATCCAGCGCCGTAGCCGAGCCAGCAACAGCCTTGGCCAGCAAGGCGGCGGTTCGGGTTTCGCCGAGCAGATCCAGGTCATTGTTGCTGGCGGCACCGTCGGTGCCCACCGCAACGTTCACACCGGCCTGCCACAGTCGTTCAACCGGGCAGAAACCGCTGGCCAGCTTGAGATTGGATTCCGGGCAATGAATGACGTTGGTATTGCTTTCCACCAACAGGGCCAGATCGTCGTCGCTGATCTGGGTCATGTGCACGGCCTGGAAGCGCGGCCCGAGCATGCCCAGTCGGTTGAGGCGGGCGAGGGGGCGTTCCTGGCGCTGTTCGACAGCCTGCTCGACTTCAAATGCGGTCTCGTGGACGTGCATCTGGATCGTGGCGTCCAGCTCGTCGGCGATTACCCGGACCTTCTCCAGGTTCTCATCGCTCACGGTATAGGGCGCATGCGGGCCGAAGGCGATCTTGATGCGTGGATGATGGGCGAGATCGTTGAACAGTTCGATGCCGTTGTGCAGGGCTTCAGCCGTGGTATGGGCACCTGGAATCGGAAAATCCAGCACCGGGACGGTGATCTGCGCACGCATGCCGCTGGCGTGGACGCGTTCGGCGGCCACCTTGGGGTAGAAATACATGTCGGAGAAACAGGTGATGCCGCCCTTGAGCTGCTCGGCGATGGCCAGGTCTGTGCCGTCACGCACAAAGTCTTCATCGACCCACTTGCCTTCGGCAGGCCAGATATGGTCCTGCAGCCAGGTCATCAGTGGCAGGTCATCGGCCAGCCCGCGAAACAGGGTCATCGCCGCATGGCCGTGGGCGTTGATCAGGCCGGGGCTGAGCAGCATGCCGGGCAGTTCCTGCACCTGCACGGCGTTTTGCCGCAGCGCTTCGGCACGTGGACCGATATAGACGATACAGCCATCGCGAATGCCGATGCCGTGGTCCTTGAGCACGACGCCTGCGGGCTCGACCGGCACCAGCCAGGCGGGCAGGAGCAAAAGGTCGAGCGGTGCTGTAGCGTTCGGCATGAGAAGGTTTCCATCGTTTATTACGTTGATGACGAAGTATACCCGAGCGTCTTCGCAGGCGGCTCGCTATAATCAGCGGCTTTTGATGCTGGGTTTCGGATGTTCAAGATGGAGTTGGCGATGCGCGATCGAATGTTGGCTGCGGAGAAAGTTAAGGCCATCGATTGGCGAGACGACGCTCTGTACCTGCTGGACCAGCGGGTACTGCCGTTCGAGGAAGTCTGGCACCGCTATACCACCGCCGAGGGAGTCGCCGAAGCGATTCGTACGATGGTCGTGCGCGGCGCGCCGGCTATCGGCATCAGTGCTGCCTATGGTGCGGTGCTGGCCGCGCGTGCGCGTATCGCGCAAGGTGCAGACTGGTATCCGGCGCTGGAAGAGGACTTGCAGTTGCTGGCCGATTCGCGTCCGACGGCAGTGAACCTGTTCTGGGCGCTGAACCGGATGCGTGATCGTCTGATGCGCGTCAAGCACGGCGATGACCCGCTAGCGGCCCTCGAGGCCGAAGCCGTGGCGATTCACCTGAGCGACCGCGAGGCCAATCTGACCATGGCGCAGCTGGGCGCCGACCTGATCCGCAAGCACCAGGGCAATCTGCAGACGGTGCTCACCCACTGCAATACCGGGGCGCTGGCCACGGGCGGCTTCGGCACGGCGCTGGGCGTGATTCGTGCGGCGCATCTGGAAGGCATGATCGAGCGGGTTTACGCCGACGAAACCCGGCCCTGGCTGCAGGGTTCGCGGCTTACCGCCTGGGAGCTGGCCAACGAGGGCATCCCGGTGACCCTGAACGCAGATTCCGCCGCCGCGCACCTGATGCGCACCAAGGGCATCACCTGGGTCATCGTCGGTGCTGACCGCATCACCGCCAACGGCGACGTGGCGAACAAGATCGGCACCTATCAGCTTGCTGTCGCCGCCATGCACCACGGGGTGCGCTTCATGGTGGTCGCACCGAGCTCGACCATCGACATGGACATGGCCAGTGGTGACGACATCATCATTGAAGAGCGCGACGGCCGTGAACTGCTCGAAGTGGGCGGCCAGCGAGTCGGCGCTGAGGTCGAGGCTTTCAACCCGGTGTTCGATGTGACGCCGGCAGACCTGATCGACGCCATCGTGACCGAAAAGGGCATTGTCGAACGTCCCGATACCGCGCGCATGGCTCAATTGATGAGCCGTAAACACCTTCACTGAGGCAGACAGGCCCGACCCGGCGCCGTTGTGCAATGCGGCTGGGCGGGCCTGTAAGCGTTTCTCAGGCGTGTTATGTGTCTGCGGCTCGCTTTCAGCGCCTGCAAAGGATGTGAGCGCCTCGGCGATTGTGGTAATATCCGGCGGTTATCGGGGACACTGATTGTAGTCGCCCACGCTGCGTAGATTCATGGCATAACTCGTTGATTTGTCGTAAGTCGCTGCCCTGCATATGCTGGCAGCGGCGAGCTTCGTATACCCCGAATGGGTTTGCGAGGTTTCACCAGAAAAAGGAATCAGGCTTCTCATGGGCGAACTGGCCAAAGAAATCCTCCCGGTCAATATCGAAGACGAGCTGAAGCAGTCCTACCTCGACTACGCAATGAGCGTAATCGTCGGTCGCGCACTGCCCGATGCACGCGATGGCTTGAAGCCCGTGCACAGGCGCGTGCTGTTCGCAATGAGCGAGCTGGGTAACGACTGGAACAAGCCGTACAAGAAATCCGCCCGTGTGGTTGGTGACGTGATCGGTAAGTATCACCCGCACGGCGACACCGCCGTGTACGACACCATCGTTCGTATGGCTCAGCCATTCTCTCTGCGTTACCTGCTGGTAGACGGTCAGGGCAACTTCGGTTCGGTCGACGGCGACAACGCCGCCGCCATGCGATACACCGAAGTGCGCATGACCAAGCTGGCGCACGAGCTGCTGGCCGACCTGCACAAGGAAACCGTGGACTGGGTGCCGAACTACGACGGCACCGAGATGATCCCGGCGGTCATGCCGACCCGTATTCCCAACCTGCTGGTCAACGGTTCCAGCGGTATCGCCGTGGGCATGGCGACCAACATCCCGCCGCACAACCTCGGTGAAGTCATCGACGGTTGCCTGGCGCTGATCGACAACCCCGAGTTGACGGTCGACGAGTTGATGCAATACATCCCCGGTCCGGATTTCCCGACTGCGGCGATCATCAACGGTCGCGCCGGCATCATCGAAGCCTATCGCACGGGCCGTGGACGCATTTACATGCGTGCCCGCTCCATCGTCGAAGACATCGACAAGGTGGGCGGTCGCCAGCAGATCGTTATCACCGAGCTGCCTTACCAGTTGAACAAGGCGCGTCTGATCGAGAAGATCGCCGAGCTGGTCAAGGAAAAGAAACTCGAAGGCATCACCGAACTGCGCGACGAGTCCGACAAGGATGGTATGCGCGTGGTCATCGAGCTGCGTCGTGGCGAAGTGCCTGAGGTTATCCTCAACAACCTCTATGCCCAGACCCAGCTGCAAAGCGTTTTCGGTATCAACATCGTCGCCCTGATCGACGGTCGTCCGCGCATCCTGAACCTCAAGGATCTGCTGGAAGCCTTCGTTCGTCATCGCCGCGAAGTGGTGACCCGTCGTACCGTGTTCGAACTGCGCAAGGCGCGCGAGCGTGGCCACATCCTTGAAGGTCAGGCCGTTGCGCTGTCCAACATTGACCCGGTCATCGCCCTCATCAAGGCCTCTCCGACACCTGCCGAAGCCAAGGAGGCGTTGATCAAGACGCCTTGGGAATCGAGCGCAGTGGTCGAGATGGTCGAGCGTGCCGGTGCCGATTCGTGCCGCCCCGAGAACCTCGATCCGCAATACGGTCTGCGTGAAGGCAAGTATTTCCTGTCGCCGGAACAGGCTCAGGCCATTCTGGAACTGCGTCTGCACCGCCTGACCGGTCTCGAGCACGAGAAGCTGCTGGGCGAGTACCAGGAAATCCTCAATCAGATCGGCGAGCTGATCCGCATCCTGAACAGCGCAACGCGCCTGATGGAAGTGATCCGCGAAGAGCTGGAACTGATCCGCTCCGAATACGGCGATGCCCGTCGCACCGAAATTCTCGATGCGCGTCTGGACCTGACGCTGGGTGACCTGATCACCGAAGAAGAGCGTGTTGTCACCATTTCCCACGGCGGCTATGCCAAGACTCAGCCATTGGCGGTCTATCAGGCTCAACGTCGTGGCGGCAAGGGCAAGTCGGCCACCGGCATCAAGGATGAGGATTACATTGCTCACCTGCTGGTTGCCAACAGCCACACCACGCTGCTGATGTTCTCCAGCAAGGGCAAGGTCTACTGGCTCAAGACCTACGAGATTCCAGAAGCGTCCCGCGCTGCCCGTGGTCGTCCGCTGGTCAACCTGTTGCCGTTGAGCGACGGGGAATACATCACCACCATGCTGCCGGTCGACCTTGAAGCCATGCGCAAGCGTGCCGATGAGGAAGGCGAGGCCCTGGAAGGCGAGCTGGACGACGCGGAAAACAGCAGCGAGACCGAAGAAGAGCGCAAGGCCCGTATCAAGGCGGCCGACAAGAAGAAGGCTCCGTTCATCTTCATGTCCACCGCCAACGGTACTGTCAAGAAGACCCCGCTGGTTGCATTCAGCCGTCAGCGCAGCTCGGGCCTCATCGCCCTTGAACTGGACGAGGGCGACATCCTGATCTCCGCAGCCATTACCGATGGCGAACAGGAAATCATGCTGTTCTCCGACGGCGGCAAGGTGACCCGCTTCAAGGAATCCGACGTGCGCGCCATGGGCCGTACAGCCCGCGGCGTTCGTGGTATGCGTCTGCCAGAAGGTCAAAAGCTGATTTCGATGTTGATCCCGGAAGAAGGCAGCCAGATTCTGACCGCTTCCGAGCGCGGCTACGGCAAGCGTACGGCGATCTCCGAGTTCCCCGAGTACAAGCGTGGCGGTCAGGGCGTCATCGCCATGGTCAGCAACGAGCGTAACGGCCGTCTGGTCGGCGCGGTTCAGGTGCTCGATGGCGAAGAAATCATGCTGATTTCCGACCAGGGCACGCTGGTCCGTACCCGTGTCGGTGAAGTTTCCAGTCTGGGTCGTAACACCCAGGGCGTTACCTTGATCAAGCTGGCCAGCGACGAGAAACTGGTCGGCCTGGAGCGTGTTCAGGAGCCGTCGGAAGTCGAAGGCGAAGAGCTTGAGGGTGAGCTTGTCGACGGCGTGATCGTCGATGCCGCTGAAGTGGACGATGCCGGTGAAGACCTGCAGGCGGATGCTGCGTCAGACGAAGACGAACCAAAGAACTAAGCGGTAACGTAAATCAGGTAAGGGCTGGCTCGTCTGTGCATGCATCTGCATTCCAGGCAAGTCCAGCCCTTGCGGCATTCGGCCAGCCCGGCGGCCGGATCAAGATTCCCGCAAGGAGCTGCCAGTCGCTGCGGCGTCTGTCTGCTCGTGGCAAGTAACCAGAAACAAGCGCGTACAGACCCAACGTATTTGACGAGAGTGGATATGAGCAAGCGAGCCTTTAACTTCTGCGCAGGTCCTGCTGCGCTTCCTGAAGCTGTTCTGCTGCGTGCCCAGGCGGAGCTCCTCGACTGGCATGGCAAAGGCCTTTCCGTCATGGAAATGAGCCACCGCAGTGATGAGTTCGTCTCCATTGCCACCAAGGCCGAGCAGGATCTGCGTGACCTGCTGTCCATTCCTTCGAATTACAAAGTGTTGTTCCTGCAAGGCGGTGCCAGCCAGCAGTTCGCCCAGATCGCGCTGAACCTGCTGCCTGAAAATGGCAAGGCCGATTACATCGACACCGGCATCTGGTCGCAGAAGGCTATCGACGAGGCTTCGCGCTACGGCGCAATCAACGTCGCGGCCAGCGCCAAGGCCTACGATTACTTCGCCATTCCCGGCCAGAACGAGTGGAAGCTGTCCAAGGACGCGGCTTACGTCCACTACGCGCCAAACGAAACCATTGGCGGTCTGGAATTCAACTGGATTCCGGAAACCGGCGACGTGCCCCTGGTGGCCGACATGTCTTCGGACATCCTCTCGCGTCCGCTCGATATCTCGCGTTTCGGCATGATCTACGCCGGCGCCCAGAAGAACATTGGCCCCAGCGGCATCGTGGTGGTGATCATTCGCGAAGACTTGCTGGGTCGTGCGCGCTCGCTGTGCCCGACCATGCTCGACTACAAAGTCGCGGCCGACAATGGTTCGATGTACAACACGCCGCCGACCCTGGCCTGGTACCTGTCCGGGCTGGTCTTCGAGTGGCTGAAAGAGCAGGGCGGTGTCGAAGCGATCGGCAAGCGCAACGAAATCAAGCAGCGCACGCTGTATGACTTCATCGACGCCAGCGAGCTGTACAGCAACCCGATCAACAAGCCTGATCGTTCGTGGATGAACGTCCCGTTCCGCCTGGCTGACGATCGTCTCGACAAGCTGTTCCTGGCCGGTGCCGATGCAAACGGCCTGCTTAACCTCAAGGGCCATCGCTCGGTGGGAGGCATGCGTGCATCCATCTACAACGCAATCGATATCAACGCCATCAACGCGCTGGTGGCCTACATGAAAGACTTCGAGAAGGAGCACGGCTGATGTCCGAGCAAGAACTCAAGGCGCTTCGCGTCCGTATCGACAGCCTCGATGAAAAGGTACTGGAACTGATCAGCGAGCGTGCCCGCTGTGCCCAGGAGGTGGCCAGGGTCAAGATGTCCTCGCTGGCTGAAGGCGAGGTGCCGGTGTTCTATCGGCCGGAGCGCGAAGCTGCGGTGCTCAGGCGAGTCATGGAGCGTAATCGCGGGCCGTTGAGCAACGAAGAAATGGCGCGTCTGTTCCGCGAAATCATGTCTTCCTGCCTGGCGCTGGAACAGCCGCTCAAGGTCGCCTATCTTGGCCCTGAGGGGACGTTTACCCAGGCCGCCGCGATGAAGCATTTCGGGCACGCCGTCATCAGTCTGCCGATGGCTGCAATTGACGAAGTGTTCCGCGAAGTGGTCGCCGGTGCCGTGAATTTCGGCGTGGTTCCGGTGGAAAATTCCACCGAAGGCGCGGTCAATCACACCCTCGACAGCTTTCTTGAACACGACATGGTGATCTGCGGCGAAGTCGAACTGCGCATTCACCACCATCTGCTGGTGGGCGAAAGCACCAAGACGGAAAGCATCACGCGCATTTATTCCCATGCCCAGTCGCTGGCTCAGTGCCGTAAATGGCTGGATGCTCATTACCCGAATGTCGAGCGCGTCGCCGTTGCCAGCAACGCCGAAGCTGCCAAACGGGTAAAGGGCGAGTGGAACTCGGCGGCCATCGCCGGCGATATGGCGGCAGGTCTGTATGGCCTGACCCGACTGGCGGAAAAGATCGAAGATCGTCCGGACAATTCCACGCGTTTTCTCATTATCGGCAATCAGGAAGTCCCGCCGACCGGCGATGACAAAACCTCGATCATTGTGTCGATGAGCAACAAGCCGGGCGCGCTGCACGAGCTGCTGGTGCCGTTTCACGAGAATGGCCTGGACCTGACGCGTATCGAGACCCGTCCTTCGCGCAGTGGCAAGTGGACCTACGTGTTCTTCATTGACTTCGTCGGCCATCACAAGGATCCGCTGGTCAAGGCCGTGCTGGAGCGAATCAGCAGCGAAGCCGTCGCCTTGAAGGTGCTGGGTTCCTACCCGAAAGCGGTGCTCTGAGGGTGTGGTCCATGATTCGTTTGTTTTTTACCTTGCCGGGTTGTCAGGTGTGTTCGCGTGGTTGATGTGATTGCAGAACAGTCAGTACGGCCGGTGATCGGTCGTCTGGTGGTCGTCGGGCTCGGGCTGATCGGTGGTTCCTTTGCCAAGGGTGTGCGCGAAAGCGGCCTGTGTGGCGAGGTGGTCGGCGTCGACCTCGATCCGCAGTCGCGACAGCTGGCGGTCGAGCTGGGGGTCGTGGACCGTTGTGAGGCTGACCTTGCCACCGCTTGCCGTGGTGCGGACGTGATCCAGCTGGCGGTGCCGATACTGGCCATGGAAAAGCTGCTTGCGCTGCTGGCGCCGATCGATCTGGGTCATGCAATCCTGACCGATGTCGGCAGCGCCAAAGGCAATGTGGTGAGGGCTGCACGTCAGGCGTTCGGGCACATGCCGTCGCGCTTCGTTCCCGGCCATCCGATTGCAGGCTCCGAGCAGAGCGGTGTCGAGGCGTCCAATGCGGCGCTGTTTCGTCGCCATAAGGTCATTCTCACGCCACTGACTGAAACCGATCCCCAGGCGGTGGCGATTGTCGACCAGTTGTGGTCAGCCCTTGGGGCCGACGTAGAGCACATGCAGGTCGAGCGCCACGACGAGGTGCTGGCTGCCACCAGCCATCTGCCGCATCTGCTGGCATTCGGTCTGGTCGACTCGCTGGCCAAGCGCAATGAGAACCTGGACATATTCAGGTATGCCGCGGGCGGGTTTCGTGATTTCACGCGCATCGCAGGCAGCGATCCGACCATGTGGCATGACATTTTCATGGCCAATCGTGATGCCGTACTGCGCACCCTGGACAGCTTTCGCACCGATCTCGACGCCTTGCGCGAGGCTGTGGATGCCGGTGATGGCGCGCAGTTGATGGATGTATTTACCCGTGCACGCGCAGCGAGGGAGCACTTCGGCAGAATTCTCGCCAGCCGTGCGCGTGTCGATACCGCACCTGAGGAGCCTCGTGCACTTCACGGCGGGTCTGCTGAGGGTGTCAGTCATCGCATCAAGGGGCCGGTTGACGTGACGTCGGCGGTGCTGTTCATGGTCGCGACGTCGATCAGTGAAGGCTGCGATCTGCTGCTGGAGGACGTTCCCGTCAGTTCCTCTTGCGAGGGGGCGATCGATATTTTGCGCCTGATGGGCGGCGATATCGTGCTGCAGAACGTCCGCAAGCTGGCGAATGAAGCGGTCGCTGACCTGCATGTTCGCTCGGCCCGGCTCAAAGGCGCTGACATCCCCGAAGCACTGGTGCCTCTGGCGCTGAATGCATTTCCGGTGCTTCTTGTTGCCGCAGCCTGCGCAGAAGGGCGTACCATTCTGCGCGGCGCGCAGGCCCTGCAAGCCGATGAGTCGGAGTGCGTCAGGCTGATGGCTGACGGTTTGCTGGCGCTCGGTATCGAGGCCGAGCCCGTGCTGGATGGCATCATTATCGAAGGCGGTGTGCCGGGTGGCGGCGAGGTGGATGCTCGCGGTGATCAGCGTATCGTCATGGCGTTTCGCGTTGCATCGTTGAGGGCTTCGGCACCCATCCGTATCCAGGCGTGCGCGGATGCCGCCGCATTGTTTCCCCATTTTCTGGCGCTGTGCGCTCAAGTTGGCATGCGTGTAGCGCAAGAGGACAAAAAGTGAAAATCAAAGCTCCTGTTATTACCATCGACGGCCCCAGCGGTTCCGGAAAGGGCACTGTCGCCGGATTGCTGGCCAGGAAACTTGGCTGGTGCCTGCTCGACTCAGGCGCGTTGTATCGCCTGCTGGCTTTCGCGGCGCGCAATCACGGTGTCGACCTGACCAATGAAGAAGCGCTCAAGGTTCTGGCCGCTCATCTGGATGTTCAGTTCGAAGCGACTGCAGCAGGGCAGGGGCAGCGCATCATTCTGGAAGGCGAGGACGTCACCCACGCCATTCGCAACGAGCAGGTCGGCAGTGGCGCATCACAGGTGGCCTCGCTGCCGGCGGTGCGCGATGCGTTGCTGTTGCGTCAGCGAGCGTTTCAGGAAGAGCCGGGTCTGGTCGCGGACGGTCGCGACATGGGTACCGTGGTCTTTCCGGATGCACCGCTGAAGATATTCCTCACCGCCAGTGCCGAGGAGCGTGCGCGTCGACGTTACTTGCAGTTGAAGGCCAAGGGCGATGATGTTAGTCTGTCGAGTCTGCTAGATGAGATATGTGCACGCGACGAGCGTGACACCCAGCGAGCGGTAGCACCGTTGAAGCCGGCGCACGACGCCATACAGCTGGATTCCACTGAATTGTCCATCGAACAGGTGCTGGAACGCATTCTGAGCGAAATCGCGCTTCGCGGTATTGCCGGATGACGAAGAAGCATGTGGGAGACCAGTCATAGTCCCGCAGGCTTTCTTTTACTTGAACGAAACCCACGTTGTCTGGAGCGTGGCAGATGGGCGTATTCTTCGCCCTTGATCAACAGGAATTAAAATGAGCGAAAGCTTTGCAGAACTTTTTGAAGAAAGCCTAAAGACCCTCAACCTTCAGGCCGGTTCGATCATCACCGCGATCATCGTTGATATCGACTACCAGGCAGGTTGGGTTACGGTTCACGCCGGTCTGAAATCTGAAGGCCTCATCCCGCTGGAGCAGTTCCACAACGACGCTGGCGAGCTGACCATCAAGATCGGTGATGAAGTTCACGTTGCGCTGGACGCGGTCGAAGATGGCTTTGGCGAAACCAAGCTGTCCCGCGAAAAAGCCAAGCGTGCCGAGTGCTGGATCGTTCTGGAAGCGGCTTTCGCAGCTGAAGAAGTGGTCAAGGGCGTTATCAACGGTAAGGTTAAAGGCGGCTTCACTGTCGACGTTAACGGCATCCGTGCGTTCCTGCCTGGTTCTCTGGTTGACGTCCGCCCTGTGCGTGACACGACTCACCTGGAAGGCAAAGAGCTCGAGTTCAAGGTCATCAAGCTGGACCAGAAGCGCAACAACGTTGTCGTTTCCCGTCGCAGTGTCCTGGAAGCCGAGAACAGTGCCGAGCGCGAAGCTCTGCTCGAGTCCCTGCAGGAAGGTCAGCAAGTCAAGGGTATCGTCAAGAACCTCACCGATTACGGCGCATTCGTCGATCTGGGTGGCGTCGATGGCCTGCTGCACATCACCGACATGGCCTGGAAGCGCATCAAGCATCCATCGGAAATCGTCAACGTTGGCGACGAGATCGATGTCAAGGTCCTGAAGTACGATCGCGAGCGCAATCGTGTTTCCCTGGGTCTGAAGCAGCTGGGTGAAGATCCATGGGTCGCTATCAAGGCTCGCTACCCGGAAAGCACCCGCGTTACCGCGCGTGTTACCAACCTGACCGACTACGGCTGCTTCGCAGAGCTGGAAGAAGGCGTGGAAGGCCTGGTACACGTTTCCGAAATGGACTGGACCAACAAGAACATCCACCCTTCGAAAGTCGTTCAGGTTGGCGACGAAGTGGAAGTCATGGTTCTGGACATCGACGAAGAGCGTCGTCGTATCTCCCTCGGCATCAAGCAGTGCAAATCTAACCCGTGGGAAGATTTCTCTGGCCAGTTCAACAAGGGCGATAAAATCTCCGGCACCATCAAGTCGATCACCGATTTCGGTATCTTCATTGGTCTGGACGGCGGCATCGATGGTCTGGTTCACCTGTCCGACATCTCCTGGAACGAAGTGGGCGAAGAAGCCGTACGTCGCTTCAAGAAGGGCGACGAGCTCGACACTGTGATCCTGTCGGTTGATCCTGAGCGTGAGCGTATCTCGCTGGGTATCAAGCAGCTGGAAAGCGATCCGTTCTCCGAGTACGTCACTGTCAATGACAAGGGCGCCATCGTTCGCGGTATCGTTAAAGAAGTTGACGCCAAAGGCGCCATCATCACTCTGGCCGACGACATCGAAGCGACCCTCAAGGCTTCCGAAATCAGCCGTGACCGCGTTGAAGACGCGCGTAACGTTCTGAAGGAAGGCGAAGAGATCGAAGCCAAGATCATCAGCGTTGACCGCAAGAGCCGCGTAATCAGCTTGTCCATCAAGTCGAAAGACGTTGAAGACGAGAAAGAAGCGATCCAGAGCCTGCGTAGCAAGCCTGAAGTCGCTGAAAGCACTGGTCCTACCACTATTGGTGACCTGCTGCGCGCGCAAATGGAAAAACAGAACTAAGTTCTGCTTGACCAAAAAAAGGACGACTTCGGTCGTCCTTTTTTGTTTCTATCGTTCAGGCGCTACAGGTTCGGGTCTTCCTGGCTCGCTCTGACGCACAGTGTGAGTCGCAAAACGCCTCCATTGGCTTCTCAGGCTGTCTCGTTTCGTCTATTGCTCCAGCTCCCTCCCTCTGCCTCGCCCCTGTCATGTCGCTGTAATCTGTTCATGCCTGGTTAGACGGGATTGAACATAAGTCAATAGATGGGCTGTTCAAATTCATCCGGTCATGCTAAAACCTTCCAAGCGCTGATCTAGCTGCTTGAAAAAGAAGGGAAAAATATGACGAAGTCGGAGTTGATCGAACGAATTGTCACCCATCAAGGGCTGCTCTCATCCAAGGATGTCGAGCTGGCCATCAAGACCATGCTTGAACAAATGTCCCAGTGTCTGGCAACCGGAGACCGAATCGAGATTCGAGGCTTTGGCAGCTTTTCGCTGCATTACCGCGCACCGCGGGTAGGGCGCAACCCGAAGACCGGTCAGTCGGTCAGCCTCGATGGCAAGTTTGTCCCGCATTTCAAGCCGGGCAAGGAGCTGCGGGATCGGGTCAACGAGGATGAAGAAGAGGGCTTTTAAAGCCATTCACCACAGGATCACCAGATGCGTATCTTCAAACGAGTCATTTTGATCGTCGCCGTATTGCTCGTTGTTTTGGCAACAACTGTGTTTGTGCTTGAGAACCGGCAGTCTGTTGCCGTGACGTTTTTCGGTTGGTCGGCGCCTCAGCTTCCGCTGGCATTGCCTGTTGTCCTCGCGTTGCTCGTGGGCATGGTCATTGGCCCGATACTGGCGTGGATAGCCAGCCTTCGCAAAAAGCGCGCACCTTCCCCTCGCTCTGTCTGAGCAGCGCTGATCATGCGTCGTCGGAGAACGATCTGGCGACACGATAGCGCGCGTCTTTTACTCCCTTCTGTTCATGAAGCAGCATGCGCTGCTGCTGAGCTGGCACGCTTTGTTGTGTCTTCAAACAGTTTTGTCGAAAAAAGAGTCTTATAATTCTGTCGGTTTATTCTTCTGTTATATGAAGATTAGTTACTACGCCGTGTAGGAATATTCGCTTTTTTAAATCGTGTACCCATTTTAAAGGGGGTACGGGTTATATTGATTTTCAGCGTCGATTACTGCTGCCCTGACAGCCTTGTGTCAAGGCTTGAAAATGATTCGTTCAAGTGCAGAATGCGCCGAAACTTAATGTTCAGCCCTGATATCGGATATCCCGGATATTCAGAGCAGGCTGGCAAGAAAAGGTGACTGCATGTTTTATCCGCAAATCATTCATCACGGCGCTGTCGATACAGTAACGGGCTCGTGTCATCAGCTGCACATCGACGTATCGAGCAGCCTGCTGATTGACTGTGGGTCGGTGCAGGAGCGCGGCAGGCAGTCCGAAAGCGCGTCATTCGGATTCGATCCCGAGGCTATCAGGGCGCTGCTGATCAGCCACGTACACAATGACCATGTCGGGCGTATTCCAGAGTTGCTGGCATCCGGTTACAAAGGGCCGATACTGTGCAGTGAGCCCAGTGCCCATCTGTTGCCACTGGTCATGGAAGATCTCCTGAAAATTGAATTTGCACACGACCCCGGGCAAGTCGCGCGCTACCTGGACGTCATCAACAAGAGAATTATCGCTCTGCCATTCGATGACTGGTTCAGCCTGATCGACAACGAATCCGTGCATTGCCGGGTCCGCTTGCAGCGCGCCGGACACATATTGGGGTCGGCCTATATAGAATGCGATCTTCAATATCCTGCACAAGGGCGTTCTGTGCGGGTGGTGTTTTCCGGTGACCTGGGGGCGAGTCATACGCCTTTTCTGCCTGCGCCGAAGCCGCCCGAGCGCGCGGATGTGCTGGTGCTGGAAAGCACCTACGGCAATCGTGTTCACGAAGATCGCAACATTCGTCAGCTTGGACTTGAGCGCATCATAGACAAGGCGCTGGAGGATAACGGCACCGTGCTGATACCGGCGTTCAGCATCGGCCGAACCCAGGAATTGCTCTACGAGCTGGAAGACATACTGCGACGCAAGATGCCTTCGAATCATTGCACTGAAAGCAGCGAGCACCGGGGTGAGAGTGCCCCAGACTGGTCGAGGTTGCCGATCATCCTTGATTCGCCTCTGGCGAGTCGCTTTACCAAGGTCTATCAGTCGTTCGAAGACTATTGGGATGAGGACGCCCGGCTAAGGCTCGACGTCGGCAGAAAGCCGTTGGGTTTCGAGCAACTGGTTACCGTCGACACCCATGAAGAGCATTTGCGTACGGTCAATTACCTGGCCAGTACGGCGCGTCCGGCCATTGTGATTGCCGGTAACGGCATGTGTGCAGGAGGCAGAATCGTCAATTACCTGAAAGCCATGCTCGGCGACACACGACATAACGTGGTATTTGTCGGCTATCAGGGCAAGGGAACACCGGGCGAGGCCATTCAGTTACATGGCCCATCGGGCGGCTATGTAGAGCTGGATCGCGAGCGCTTTGATATAAATGCCGGAGTCCATACCGCAAAAGGCTATTCTGCTCACGCCGATCAGGTCGAATTGGTCGAGTTCGTCACGGGGATGAAAGAGTGGCCGACGCAGATTCGGTTGGTGCATGGCGAAGCGGCTGCGAAAAAGGTTCTGGGTAATATTCTGAGTCGTAAGTACTCGCTCGAAAAACGCCCGTTGGAACTGTTTATCCCTTGAAGGCACGATGAGCACGTTAGTTGTCGGCTGGCGTGGTAATCGAATTCTTGCAAGTGAGTGCCAGGACATGATGATTGTGCATTGACCTTGGTACACGTTGAGCATCATCGTGAACGTTATAAAATGGATTGAACATATTTCAGTTGTCAAAAGGCGTTACTTGAGCAATATTTGGCCGATTTGGAAGGGCGTGTTTGCATGAGCGGTGATGTTGCATTGGTTGCAATAACAGGTGCGACAGGTTTCGTGGGCAGTGCCGTGGTTCGTCGGCTGATCGAGCGCACAGGCTTTGCTGTGAGGGTTGCAGTCCGAGGCGCTTATGTCGCTTCCAGTCCGCGCATCGATGTTGTCAGCGCGCAATCATTGGCACCGGACAATCAATGGGCAAGTTTTGTAGCTGGCGCGGACGTGGTGATTCATTGTGCTGCCCGTGTTCATGTACTGAACGAGACCGCTGAAGCGCCGGATCAGGAATACTTGCGCGCTAATGTCACCGCAACGCTGAATCTGGCCGAGCAGGCCGCAGCCGCAGGCGTCAGACGCTTCATCTTTATTAGTTCCATCAAGGCCAATGGCGAGTCTACGCCTGTAGGTGCGCCATTCACGGCCAGCGACCCGTGCAATCCGCTGGATGCCTATGGTGTTTCAAAGCTCAGGGCCGAAGAGGGCTTGCGTGAGTTGTCTGCCCGCACCGGTATGCAGGTGGTGATCATTCGACCGGTACTGGTCTACGGTCCGGGGGTCAAGGCTAACTTCAGAAGCATGATGCGCTGGCTGGACAAGGGGCTGCCGTTGCCGCTCGGGTCCATCGATAATCGTAGAAGCCTTGTGGCGGTGGATAACCTGGCAGACCTGGTGACGGTCTGTGTCGATCATCCTGCTGCGGCTGACCAGACGTTTCTGGTCAGTGATGGGGAAGATTTGTCCACGACCAGGCTGCTGCGCGAAATGGGCAAGGCCCTGGGCAAACCTGCTCGACTGTTGCCGGTGCCGGCCTCGCTGTTGAAAGCGGCTGCAGCACTGTTAGGCAAGAAAGCTTTTTCACAACGGCTGTGCAACTCGCTGCAGGTCGATATCAGTAAAACCTGTACGATGCTGGATTGGCATCCACCTGTGAGTATTGAACACGCCATGCAGGACACTGCCCGATATTATCTGGAACACGACAAGCATGATTGAGTGGCTGTCGGTAATCGCTATTGCCTTTCTGTCTCTGATTCTAACGGCGTTGCTGCGCAAGTATGCGCTCGCCAAAAGTCTGATCGACATTCCAAACGCCCGAAGTTCGCATTCCATACCCACGCCCAGGGGCGGCGGTGTTGCCATCGTCATCACTTTCATCCTGGCGATCGCTGTGCTGGGGTGGGCGGGTTATCTGCCTCCCTCTGCACTTGCCGCAATTGTCGGTTCGGGAGGCCTGGTGGCGGTGATCGGTTTCATGGACGATCACGGGCATATCGCCGCACGGTGGCGCCTGCTGGGGCATTTTGCTGCGGCTGCCTGGGCCTTGTTCTGGCTGGGCGGACTTGCCCCGCTCGACGTCATGGGCTGGACGGTCGACCTGGGGTTGCTCTGGCAGGTGCTCGCGGCGTTCTATCTGGTGTGGATGCTGAACCTCTACAACTTCATGGACGGAATAGACGGCATCGCCGGTATCGAGGCGGTCACGGTATGCCTGGGCATGAGCATTATCTACGCGTTTGGCGGCCAGGCCGGGCTGTCCTGGGAAGTGCTCATGCTGGGCGCTGCCGCAGCAGGTTTCCTCTATTGGAACTTCCCTCCGGCGAAGATATTCATGGGCGATGCGGGCAGTGGTTTCCTCGGCATAGTGCTCGGTGTGCTATCCATTCAGGGTTCCTGGGCTTCACCTCAGTTATTCTGGTCCTGGTTGATTCTGCTGGGAGTGTTTGTCGTCGATGCGACCGTAACCCTCGTGCGACGCCTGTTACGTAAAGAAAGGCTCTACGAGGCGCATCGCAGCCATGCTTACCAGTTTGCTTCGCGTCACTACGGCAGGCATGTGCCGGTTACGCTTGCGGTGGGGTTGATCAATCTGGTCTGGTTGCTGCCCATTGCACTATGGGTTGCGCTGGGCGATGGGGAAGGGCTTATATGGGCGGTCATTGCTTACTGCCCGCTGATTCTGCTGGCGTTGAGGTTCGGCGCCGGCGAGGCAGAATAAGGTAACGAAGTGTTTTTCTGGTTGTCTCAGACACGTAGCTGTTTCACAGGTACCGATTTCAGATCATGTTGCAACCGGTAGCATAACGGAGCATAAAAAAATTGATGAGCAGATTGCGGACCAGATTACTGGCTCTACCACGCCGCAAAAAACGAATAATTCAGGTTGCTACCGACGTCTTCCTGGTCTGGCTGGCTCTGTGGATGGCGTTTGTGGTACGGCTGGGTATCGATGAGCTGATCAATCCTCTCGAGAAGCACACGTGGCTGTTCATCAGTGCGCCCGTTGCGGCTATCCCGCTGTTCATACGATTCGGCATGTATCGCGCAGTCATGCGCTACTTCGGCAATGATGCGCTGATTGCCATCATCAAGGCCGTCACGATGTCGTCGTTGATCCTTGGTTGCATGGTCTACGTGTACAGCAACCACCAGCAATTGGTCCCGCGTTCGGTGATCTTCAATTACTGGTGGCTGAGCATGGTCATGATCGGTGGTCTGCGCCTGGCCATGCGGCAGTATTTTCTCGGCGACTGGTTCGCTGCGGCGCAGCACGTGCCTTTCGCCAAGAGCGACAACGGTTTGCAGAAGGTTGCCATTTACGGCGCCGGTGCAGCGGGAAACCAGTTGGTCGCCGCATTGCGCATGGGCCGTCTGATGCATCCGGTGGCGTTCATCGATGATGATGAGTCGATTTCCAATCGGGTCATTTCTGGTCTGCAGGTCTACAAGCCTCGAAACATCCAGCGAATGATCGATTCCACGGGAGCTCAGGAAATCCTCCTGGCAATCCCGTCATCGTCGCGTGGGCGTCGTCGGGAAATCCTGGGCTTTCTGGAAGGCTTTCCGCTGCACGTACGAAGCGTTCCGGGCTTCATGGATCTGGCCGCTGGCAGGGTCAAGGTCGATGACCTTCAGGAAGTCGACATTGCAGACCTTTTGGGCCGCGACGCAGTCCCGGCTCGCGATAACCTGCTCGAGCACTGCATCAAGGGCAAGACGGTGCTGGTGACCGGCGCCGGCGGCTCGATCGGTTCCGAGCTGTGCCGACAGATACTGCTGCTGCAACCTACCCAATTACTGCTGCTGGACCATAGCGAGTTCAATCTCTACAGCATTCTCTCCGAACTTGAACAGCGCTCGGCTCGAGAGTCACTCTCGGTGAAATTGCTGCCCATACTCGGTTCGGTACGCAATCACCCCAAGCTGCTGTCGATCATGAAAACCTGGAAGGTCGATACGGTCTATCACGCTGCTGCCTACAAGCATGTGCCGATGGTCGAGCACAATATTGCGGAAGGCGTCATCAACAACGTCGTGGGTACGCTCAATACCGCCCAGGCGGCGTTGCAGGCAGGGGTGTCCAACTTTGTCCTGATCTCTACCGACAAGGCGGTCCGCCCCACCAACGTGATGGGCAGCACCAAGCGCCTTGCCGAATTGATATTGCAGGCACTGAGCCGCGAAACCGCGCCAGTGATCTTCGGTGACAAGGCCAACGTCTATCAGGTCAACAAGACCCGCTTTACCATGGTGCGCTTTGGCAACGTGCTTGGCTCTTCCGGTTCGGTGATCCCGCTGTTCCACAAGCAGATCCAGTCAGGCGGTCCGCTGACGGTGACGCATCCAAAGATCACCCGCTATTTCATGACCATCCCCGAAGCCGCTCAGTTGGTGATTCAGGCCGGCTCCATGGGGCATGGCGGTGATGTCTTCGTTCTCGATATGGGGGAGCCGGTCAAGATTGTCGAACTGGCCGAGAAGATGATCCATCTTTCCGGTCTGGCCATTCGCTCGGAGAAAAATCCGCACGGTGATATCTCCATCGAGTTCACTGGCCTGCGTCCCGGTGAAAAACTCTATGAAGAGCTGTTGATCGGCGACAACGTGGTTGCCACCGAGCACCCGATGATCATGAGTGCAAATGAAGATTGCCTGCCATGGGATGTATTGAAAGGCCGCCTGACAAAGCTGCTGGATGCGGTCGACCGAGATGATTACACCAGCGTGCGTCAGTTGCTGCGCGAAACGGTAAACGGTTATACGCCAGAAGGTGAAATCGTTGACTGGATGTATCAGGAACGCAGCGGCGAAACGTGATTTCATCAGCACTGCCGGGGGCTCTGGGCAGGGGTGGAAATACGTTGAACGATCCGGCAACAGGCAGCAACGCTCGACTTCTTTTCCAAGAGGGGACGCTGGTCTAAGTTTCAGGCACAGCATGTGGATGCTGCCTTGAACTGCTATGGAGCTTTATCTATGCGAACCCCTATCTTCAGTGCCTTGATCTTTGCCTTGCTCACCAGTACCTCGGTTGCGGTCAACGCCGCGCCTGCGTCCCAGCCCGCCATCCCGCAGCCCGCGGTATCCCATTCGCCGATGATGGAAGAAACAGCACCCGCTGTGGCGCATGAGCAGCGCAAGGACAGGGTCAATCTCAATACTGCCGATGCTCAGACACTGCAGAAAGAACTGGCGGGGATCGGGAAGAACAAGGCTGATGCCATTGTGGCTTATCGGGAAGCCAACGGCGATTTCACCTCGATTGATGAACTGATCGAAGTAAAAGGAATCGGCAAGGCCATTCTGGAGAGAAATCGCGAAAAGCTTGCACTCGACTGATCAGTGCTTCATCCGCTAAACACACAGGCCGATCGATGATCGGCCTGTGTGTTTATAAACTCTCACCGGGGAAGCTCTCCGAGAAAGTAGCTGTTCCAGAAGATCAGTTGGTGCTCTTTTTTATCTCCTTTTTGAGATAGTCGCGGGTCGTGTCCAGAATGCGCTGTGACAGTTCCTCGTCAAAAGCGCTGCGGGCGAGTGCCAGACCGCCTACCAGTGCGGACAGCACCGGCAGGCTTTTGGACTCCAGTCCATTCTCCGCCAGGGGCTTGTCGAACTGCTCCAGCAGATGAAGGATGATTTTATCCGTCGTCATGCTGGGCTGATCGCGCTGGCCTAGTTCCAGGCACATAGTCGGTAACGGACAACCGCCGTCTTCCGCATCGCGGCTGGCTATCGATAGGTAGAGATCAATGAATTCACTGAGCGAGTCCTGCCTGGCGAAAACGTCGCTGGTGATTCCTTTCACATTGTCGAGGGCGTGACTCAATGCCTGTTCAACAAGATCATCCTTGGATTTGAAATGCGCGTAGAACCCGCCATGGGTCAAGCCAAGTGCCTTCATCAAAGGTTGCAAGCCCGTAGCACCAATGCCGTCACGACGGAAGCGCATGGACGCTTCCTTGACGATGCGTTGGTGCGTTTGGGCCTTATGATCAAGCGCGTAACGCATGCGCTGAGTCTCCAGAAGGGCCAATGTGTAAGCGCATTTATACATGGATAGGTGAAACGATGCAGCAGGCTTTCGCTCGCAATGACAACTTCATCTCAATCAGGTAGGTGAATACCTAGCTATTTATCCAGGTAATGAGTGAGGCTGGCTCTGGACAATTCGCCCAGATGACTGTCGATCAGCCGTCCGTCTGGTGAGTAGAAAAGAGTGGTGGGCAGCGCCGCCGAACCCACCTGGCGGGCGAACTCGCCGTCCGGATCGAGAAAGCTGTTGCTTAGCACCAATTGCTGTTTCGACAAGTAGTCGCTGACTTCTCCGGCGCTTTCGGCCTGATTGACGAACAGAAATGTAATGTCCTCGCGTTCCCGTTGCATATCGCGCAGCACCGGCATTTCGCGGCGGCACGGAGGGCACCAGGTGGCCCACAAGTTGATGACCACTGGTTTGCCCCGATAGTCGGAGGCCCTGACCGGCTCACCAGTCAGCGTCCGAAGGGTTGTATCAGGCAGCGAATTGCCCTTCTGATAGTGGTCCAGAATCAAACCGCCCGATACCCAGATCGCCAGTCCGATGCTCATTGCGAACGTCAGGGCGCGCCGCTGTCCGGGACGGCGCCAGCCGATGATCAAGCCGCCCAGCAGAGCGCAGATAACCCCGGGCCAGACCACAAAGCCGCCATCACGGATGTCCAGCGCCTTCCAGGGGGCGTCGCTGTATTGCGCGAAATAGGTCAGGACGAATGCGGTACGTGCAGTGGCAATACCCAGAATGAAGAGTCCGAATACTGCGGTCTTTCTGGTCAGGGTATGCCGGACGAGCCGGGCCTCTACCCACGTGGCGGTTATCAAGGCGCCCAACAGCAACAGATGGGATATCGCGAGGGCGAACGGCCCGGCGTTGATGCTCAACATCGTTTTTGGTCCTTGAAGAGGTTTTTGCCGGATGTACCGCACAGGCGCGGCATGGTATCGCTGCTGTCCCTCCAGGAAAAACGCAGAACTGTTCCCGAATGTTAAGCCGCGGGGTCGGCTCGATTGAGCCCGTAAGCTGTTGAAACACTAATTCCTCGACAAGAGGTCGACCGTCCTCCAGCCCTTTGTGCAAAAGGCGTGCGCTCGAACGCCAGCATGTCGTGGAAGAAACTATTGTCCTACAAACCTTTGACTTCTGGCGTCAATCCCGGAGAATCTCGCCCGCTGTTTTCGAGGGGAGCGCTGACTGCCAGTTTTTTCGATGCGTTTCCCTTTTTGATAAACCGGCCACGGAGAGTCGACCGGATGAATGATCAGGCTAATGGCGTCGTAGAACGTCTGGATGTAGCTCCCGAGAGCATCGCGTCGTGGAATCGTAATGACACCACCTGGATGCTCGGATTGTTCGGTACCGCCATCGGTGCGGGTACCCTGTTTTTGCCAATCAACGCGGGTATCGGCGGTTTCTGGCCATTGATGGCGCTGGCACTGCTGGCGTTTCCCATGACGTTCTACGCTCACCGCGGTTTGACGCGCTTCGTGCTCTCAGGACGTGAGGGTGCCGACATCACCGATGTGGTCGAAGAGCATTTCGGCAAGAGTGCTGGCGCGATGATCACCTTGCTGTATTTCTTCGCCATCTTCCCGATCCTGCTGATCTACAGCGTGGCCCTCACCAATACCGTGGGCAGTTTTCTTGAGCACCAGCTGCACATCACGCCACCGCCGCGCGCCGCACTGGCGTTTTTGCTGATCATGGGGCTGTTGGCCGTGGTGCGTTGTGGCGAGCGGTTCATCGTCAAGGCCATGAGCCTGATGGTTTATCCGTTCATCGTCGCACTGTTGTTTCTGGCGATATTCCTCATCCCGCACTGGACCGGCGGCATTCTGAGCACCGCTACTACGTTCCCTGAGCTATCGGCGTTCATACCCACGCTGTGGCTGGCCATTCCGGTGATGGTGTTCTCTTTCAACCACACACCGATCATTTCTGCGTTTGCCGTCGATCAGAAGCGTCAGTATGGCGAAAACGCGGAAGTACGCAGTTCGCAGATTCTGGCCCGTGCCCACGGTCTGATGGTCGTGATGGTGCTGTTCTTCGTGTTCAGTTGCGTGTTGACCCTGTCGCCTGTCCAGCTGGCCGAGGCCAAGGCGCAGAACATCTCGATCCTGTCCTACCTGGCCAACCACTTCAACAACCCGACCATCGCCTTTGTCGCACCGCTGATTGCGTTCGTGGCCATTTCCAAGTCGTTTCTCGGCCACTACATCGGTGCCAGCGAGGGATTGAAAGGCCTGGTTCTGAAGGCGGGTCGTCGTCCTGCACCCAAGGCGCTGGATCGCATGACGGCGGCGTTCATGCTGGTGGTGTGCTGGCTGGTGGCAACGCTCAACCCAAGCATCCTGGGCATGATCGAAACCCTGGGCGGGCCGGTGATTTCGGCTTTGCTGTTCCTGATGCCGATGTACGCCATCCACAAGGTACCGGCCATGCGTAAATACGCTGGCGCGTGGTCCAACTACTTTGTGGTTGCCGCCGGAGTTGTGGCGATTTCAGCACTGATCTTTTCGCTAATCCGCTAAAGCCATCAAGCTAAACCTCGAAGTCTGCGCCGATCCAGCGGCGCAGACTGCGATAAGGTTATGCGATCGTGATCAGTCCACTGGCTCGGGATACAACGGCCTGGACAAGTGCATGATGCTCGCATAGTCGTAAACGTACTGCCTTCCCGCATGGCTGGTCGAACGCAGTTGGTCGATCAGTTGTCGTTCTTTCTTGTTCAAGTATCTCAACGCCGGATCTTGGCTGGACTTCAGGCGATCACGTTCATGGGCGTCAGGGAATGCGATGACGTTCGTCATGAAAAATCTCCTTGGGTTTTAGTCCTTGTTTGCTTTGATGTTGCCCCGGTTGCGGTGGTGATGGCGACGGTTAACCTTACCCACAAAAACTTGATGCGATCAACCCTGCAGATGCCGGGTGTGTCACAACGTTTGTGTGATCTCGTAGGATTGTCGACTGCCGTTGATGACAATCTGTACGGCATCGTCTTCGAATTTGCCCAGCAGGCTCTGCCCGAGCGGGGCTCTGGCAGTAATGACGGTGACCAGTTGATCCCCTGCACTGACCTTCAGGCCGGCAGCATCGGGGCCGAGAAACAGATAGTGTGTCTGCCCGTCGGCATCCTCGACGACCACCAGATCACCGGTCTGAATGCCACGCGATTCATCGAATGGCTTGAGAGACCATTTCCGATAAAGCGTCAACGACTGACGAATCTCCTCGACGCGGCGCGCCTGGCCGGCTGCCAGATAAGAAGCCTCCAGCCCTAGCGTGTCGTACTTGTTCTCGGCAATGTTCTCTTCGTGAGTGGCCGTTTCGTAGGCGGTCTGCGCCGCTCGTTCGGCGATGTCCAGATCGATGTTCAGTTTGTCGACGATCAGTTGCAGTACATCCTGTTTGTTCATGGTTTATCCGCAGTACTGATTGATGCTGGCACGGCTTTTTTCGCTAGGCGCGGTGCGATCCTGCTGTATCCAGAAGTCACACTTCGAGCGGTTGAAGGTGCGCTGCTGTTGCTCCTGCGCCTGTTCACGCGCCTGACGCGCCTCGCTTTCACGCAGGCTTTGCTCATATTTGCGAAACATCTCGGTCTCCGGCGCAGACGGGGAGGCGGGCTTTTGCGCGGGCGGGGTGGTCAACTGTGCGGCGGCATTGTCCAGCGCCTGGGTCTGGGCCGGTGGCAGGCTTTTGTAATACAGCAGGGCGGTCAGAAACACCGCCAGGGCGCCCAGCCAGATGCCCAGCGCAATGCACACGATCAATTTCAACGACACGTACAGGTCGCGACGGCGGGTAGGGAATGACATGGCTGAACTCCTTGCAGGCCAACAGATGTGATTGTGCCATGCCTGATGGTCGGGTATGAAAACTGTGCCACCTGTTTGTCCGACAGCATCAGGCTGGTGACAACGTGCCGTTCTGAACGACAATCAGCGTTTTTTGCCATCCAGCCTCAGGGAGCCAGGATGAAAGCCTCGTGGGACATTTTTTGCAGCGTAGTCGACAACTACGGTGATGCGGGCGTGACCTGGCGCCTGGCGCGCCAGCTGGTTGCCGAGCATGGCCTGCAAGTGCGTTTATGGATCGATGATCTGTCGGCCTTCGTTCGCTTGTGCCCCGGAGCCGATCCCCAGGCCCGGCAACAATGGCAAGAGGGCGTGAGCGTCTGCCAGTGGCCGACCGAGTGGCTGAACACCGATATTCCTGATGTCGTCATCGAAGCGTTCGCCTGCCGCCTGCCGACGCGCTACACCGAAGCGATGCTGCAGCGTTCGCCAAGGCCGCTGTGGCTGAGTCTCGATTACCTCAGCGCCGAGGACTGGGTGTCTGGCTGCCACGGCCTGCCTTCGCCACAGTCGAACGGTTTGAAGAAGTTCTTTTTCTTCCCGGGTTTTTCCGAAGCCACGGGTGGCCTGTTGCGCGAAAAAAGCCTCATCGAGCAGCGCCAGGCGTTTCAGCAAAACAGCGCGGCAAGGCAAGCCTTCCTGAGCGGGTTGGGTATCGAAGCGTTGGCCGATGCGCGCCTGATCTCGGTATTTGCCTATGAAAATCCCGTGCTCGGCAGTTGGCTCGATGCCTTGGCCAGCGACAGCCGGCCGACACATCTTCTGGTGCCAGAGGGGCGCATACTCGGCGACCTGCAGCGTTGGCTGGGTACCAAAGATCCGCTGCGCGCCGGGTTCATTCAGGCCTGCGGCGGGCTGACGGTTCAGGTCCTGCCGTTCATCCGTCAGGAGCTTTACGACCAACTGCTCTGGAGCTGCGATTTCAATATCGTGCGCGGCGAAGACTCGTTCGTGCGTGCGCAGTGGGCGGGGCGGCCGATGCTCTGGCACATCTACCAGCAGGAAGACGACGCGCATCTGCCCAAGCTCGATGCGTTTTTAACGCTCTATCTCGCGGGTCTTTCGCCGGCAGCCGCGCAGGCGCTGAATCAGTTCTGGCAGCGCTGGAATGTCGGCGGCGACCTCGGCGAGTGCTGGACGGCGCTGGCAGAGTACTGGCCGCAGATCCAGCACCATGCGGAGCGATGGTGCCAGCAACAAGCCGCACAGACTGATCTTGCCACGGCGCTGGTGCAGTTTTATGTAAATTCGCTATGATACGCGGCCTTGATACAAGGCTCTGTACGAAAAAGGCCTGCGCAGGTTGTTTCTCGTACAGAGCCTTTGGTTAATTCCATCCAAATTCGGATATATGCAATGAAAACTGGTAAAGAGCTGAAACCCGGTACCGTGATCCGTCTCGAGAACGATCCTTGGCTGGTTCAGAAAGCTGAGTTCACCAAATCCGGTCGTAACAGCGCGATCATGAAGACCAAGCTGAAAAACCTGCTGACCGGTTACAAGACCGAGATCGTTTACAGCGCCGACGACAAGCTGGACGACGTGATCCTGGATCGCAAGGAAGCCACCCTGTCTTTCATCAGCGGTGACACCTACACGTTCATGGACACCACTGACTACACCATGTACGAGCTGAACGCCGAAGACATCGAAAGCGTTCTGCCTTTCGTTGAAGAAGGCATGACCGACGTCTGCGAAGCCGTGTTCTTCGAAGACCGTCTGGTTTCCGTAGAGCTGCCGACTACTATCGTGCGTCAGGTTGACTACACCGAAGGCTCCGCTCGTGGCGACACGTCGGGCAAGGTCATGAAGCCTGCCAAACTGAAAAACGGCACCGAGCTGAGTGTTGCTGACTTCATCGAAATCGGCGACATGATCGAGATCGATACCCGTGAAGGCGGTTCCTACAAAGGCCGTGCGAAGTAAGCACGGTTTTGTAACCCCGTTACGCAAAAAACCCGCATCGCTGCGGGTTTTTTTGTGCCTGAGGTTTTTGTGAGGTGGCCGTTACTCAGGCGTCAGACCGGATCAGACCGTTACATGCAGGCGCACATCGACGTTACCGCGAGTGGCGTTGGAGTAAGGGCAAACCACGTGAGCGGCATCGACCAGTTGCTGAGCGTCGGCTTGCTCCAGGCCTGGCAGGCTGACATGCAAATCGATGTCCAGACCGAAACCGCCTGGAATCTGGCCAATGCCTACATGGGCGGTAATCGAGGTGTCTGCCGGAATGCTGCGTTTGCTCTGACCGGCCACGAACTTCAATGCACCGATGAAGCAGGCCGAATAACCGGCAGCGAACAGCTGCTCAGGGTTAGTGGCTGCGCCGCCAGCACCACCGAGTTCTTTCGGGGTCGCCAGCTTGACGTCGAGAATCTTGTCGTCGGAAACAGCACGACCATCACGGCCGCCGGTGGCGGTTGCAACTGCGGTGTAAAGAGTGTCCATGATTTTGCCTCGTTCGATGAAGGTTTGATTGCGCTAAATACTTGCGCGCTAACTAATCGCAAAGCAAAGGTAGTCCAAGGATAGTTTGCGCGCAAGCTAATTTTGCAAAAAGGTCGAGGATGGTCGTTGGAAGCAAGAAAACATGCTTGGAGCACCTGTCAGACCTCACGCGCGGTGACGAGAGGCAGGTCTGCACTTTTTCCTAGAGGCTGTGGTGCAGGTGCTCGCGCAGCTGCAGCAACTGGGCTTGCAGGTCGCGAAGCTTTTCCATGGTCAGCCCGCTCGACGAAAGAACACAGCCAGGGACGGTCAAGGCCTTCTGCTGCAATTCGCGGCCCTGCGCAGTCAGGTGAAGCAGCACCACCCGCTCGTCTTCCTTGCTGCGCGTACGGCTGATGAAGCCCTCACCTTCGAGGCGTTTGAGCAATGGCGTCAATGAGCCCGGATCGGTGAGCAGGCGGGTGCTGACATCCCCCACGGTAAGCCCGTCCCTTTCCCACAGCACCATCATCGCCAGGTACTGCGGATAGGTGAGCCCGAGCGCCTGCAGCAGCGGCTTGTAAACCTTGGTCATCATCAACGACGTGGAATACAGGGCGAAACACAACTGGTTATCCAGCAGCAGCGAATCGCAATCGGCAGGTGCGGCGCGGGTCGGGCTTTCGTCGGCGCTCATATCAGGTCCTCAAACTCGGTCGGATGAGTTTAACTTAGTGTTGCACTCTTTAATGCGCCAGATAATTTTGCTCATGTGCGCTCAACGCGCTGGGATTGTGCGTGACGCGTGAAAAAAAACGGCGCCATCGGGTGTCGGTCCAGAGCAGGACTGCGTAGCATTTGCTCATTGATTGGGTGGGGATGCAGTGTGATTGAAATTGTGATGTTTGTGTTGCTGGGTGCAGCGATGGGCACCCTGGGAGGATTGTTCGGCATCGGTGGTGGTCTTGTGGCAATTCCCGCACTCGGGGTGCTGTTTGGTCTGGATCAGCAACTCGCTCAAGGGACCGCCTTGTTGATGGTCCTGCCCAATGTGTTGCTTGCCTTGTGGCGTTACAACCAGCGCAACCGGATTCTGCTGCGTAATGCGCTGATGTTGATCATCCCCAGTTTCATTTTTGCCTGGTTGACCTCACTGCTCGCGGTCCGCGTCGACCCGCAGGGCATGCGCCTGGCCTTCGTCGGTTTTCTGGTGGTACTGACCGTGTTCAACGTTGCGCAGATGTATTGGCGCAGCAAACAGGCCGCGGGCGGGTTGCGTCATGAAAAGTGGCTATGGCTGCTGGGCGTCGGGTCCGGCGTGACCGGTGGTCTTTTTGGCGTTGGCGGCGGGGTAGTGGCGACGCCGATCCTCACCAGTGTCTTTGGCGCGACCCAGGTCGTGGCCCAAGGGCTGGCGCTATCCCTGGCGGCGCCGAGCACCGGCATCACGCTGGTCACCTACGCGCTGCACGATCACGTCAACTGGGCGATGGGCATTCCGCTGGCCATTGGCGGCCTGGCCAGCATCAGTTGGGGCGTGAAGCTGGCGCATTCGTTGCCGGAGCGCACCCTGCGCCTGATGTTCTGCGTGTTTCTAGTGCTCTGTGCGGTCATTCTCGCGCTCAAGGTTTGAAGCCGGCGATGATGTAATCGGCCATGCATTCGGTGATGGGCGAGGGATTTTCAGGCTTGCGTAGCAATACGATGCTGGCGGTTGGCAACTGTGGCAATTGTTCCGCCTCGCCGAGGATGCGCAAATCCGCTGTGGCCAGGCTCTGGAACTGCGCGGTGACTGCCAGGCCTGCGCTGACCACTGCGGTGATCGCCGCCATGCTCGAGCTGCTGTAGGCGATGCGGTAGTCACGCCCGACGCCGTCCAGCGCATTGCACGCCCAGTCACGACAGAAGCAGTGGGTGTTGAACATCGCCAGGGGAATGGGCGTTTGCTCATGCGGGGCAAAGCCGATGGCCTCCATCCACATCAGACGTTCCTGACGCAGCAATGTGCCGATCTCGGTGCCTGGCTTGCGCGTGACAATGGTCAGATCCAGGTCGTGACGTTGCAGCAGAAGGTCCGATGGCTCGCAATGCACTTCCACCTGAACCAGCGGATACGCTAGGGCGAACTGCGCCAGAATGCCGGGCAGGAAGCGCATCACGTAATCGTCAGGCGAGCCGATTTTCACCACGCCGATCATGTGCGGCTCGCGCAAGGTGTTGAACACCTCGCTGTGCAGCTTGAGGATTCGTCGCGCGTAACCGAGCAGTACCTGACCCTCGGCAGTCAGGTTCAGGACCCGGCCTTCACGCTGAAACAGCGGGCGCTGCACGACATCTTCTTCCAGACGCTTCATCTGCATGCTGACCGCCGACTGAGTGCGGTTGACGGCTTCGCCTGCACGGGTAAAACCACCGTGATCGGCAATCGCCACGAAGGTGCGCAACAGTTCGGTATCAATGCTCGGGTAGGTGGCCAATACATCAATCTCCCAGATGGAAGGCATAACGAACATTCGTTGGATTGATCCTACGCCCGAAGCGAGACTTCAGTCATCCCACAAGGAGGGCAAGATGATGAAAGGTCAGAAACAATGCGTAGGGGTGGAAAGGGCTGATGGGTGTTTGCAGGCGGGCGCGGTGTTCACAGTGCTCAAGGGTCATCTGCAGCGCTGGCTGGAGTTGCACCGCCAGCGCCACCTGCTGGCGCAAATGAGTGACGGAACACTTAAGGACCTGGGCTTGAGCCGTGCCGACATTCAGCAGGAAGCCGAACGTCCGTTCTGGGACGACCCGCTCAAGCATTGAGCGGGCAGTTGGCCCGGGTTTCCTGTTTAGCGCCTGACCTGCTTGAGGGTCTCGGCAATCAGGAAGGCCAGTTCCAATGACTGATCGGCGTTCATGCGTGGGTCGCAATGCGTGTGATAGCGATCCGAAAGGCCGTCTTCAGTAATCGGGCGCGCACCACCGATGCATTCGGTGACGTTCTGTCCGGTCATTTCGATATGAATGCCGCCCGCGTAAGTGCCCTCGGCCTGATGCACCTGAAAGAACTGCTTCACTTCGCCAAGGATCTGCGCGAAATCGCGGGTCTTGTAGCCACTGCTGGCCTTGATCGTGTTGCCGTGCATCGGGTCCGAGCTCCACAGCACCTTGCGGCCTTCGCGCTCGACGGCGCGGATCAGCTGCGGCAAGTGATCAGCCACCTTGTTGGCACCCATGCGGGCGATCAGGTTCAGGCGTCCAGGGTCGTTGTCCGGGTTGAGGATGTCGATCAGGCGAATCAGGTCGTCGGTATTCATGCTCGGGCCGACCTTGACGCCGATCGGGTTGTTGACCCCGCGCAGGAACTCGACATGCGCGCCATCCAGCTGACGTGTGCGGTCGCCGATCCACAGCATGTGCGCCGAGCAATCATAGTAATCGTTGGTCAGACTGTCGCGTCGCACGAAGGCTTCTTCGTAGTTGAGCAGCAACGCTTCGTGAGCGGTGAAGAAGCTGGTTTCGCGCAATTGCGGCGAGCTGTCCATGCCGCAGGCGCGCATGAACGCCAGGGTTTCATCGATACGCCCGGCCAGCTGGCTGTATTTTTCGGCGAGCGCCGAGTTGGCGATGAAGTCCAGGTTCCATTTGTGGACCTGATGCAAATCGGCAAATCCGCCCTGAGCGAAGGCGCGCAGCAGGTTCAGGGTGGCGGTGGACTGGTTATAGGCCTGCAGCAGGCGCTCCGGGTCCGGCACACGGCTCTTCTCGTCGAACCCGATACCGTTGACGATATCGCCGCGGTACGCCGGGAGCGTCACGCCGTCGATGATTTCGTCATTGGCCGAGCGTGGCTTGGCAAATTGCCCGGCCATGCGTCCGACTTTCACCACCGGGCAGCCGGCGGCAAACGTCATCACGATTGCCATCTGCAGCAGGACCTTGAACGTATCGCGAATCTTGGCGGCGGAAAACTCCATGAAGCTTTCTGCGCAGTCGCCGCCCTGCAGCAAGAACGCACGCCCTTGGGTCACTTCGGCAAACTGACGGCGCAACTCACGGGCTTCGCCGGCGAACACCAGCGGCGGATAACTGGCCAGCGTCTGTTCGACCCGGTGCAGGTGCTCGGCATCAGGGTAGTGAGGTTGCTGCTGAATCGGCAGTGCCCGCCAGCTGTCGGGGCTCCAGGGTTGGCTCATTATTGGCTCTAGAGTTGTGCAATCGGATCGGCATGTTAGCAGTTCGCCGTTGCTCTGCCAGTCTGGTGCAGACCACTGGAGCGGTGCTGGACGCCACAACGTGTGACAAAGCCGTGCGCTTGCCCGACAATTCGTATTTTGCGCTCAGCGCAGGCAACCAGGAACGGTGATGACGGAAGAGCGTGAGCGCGTAGAGCGAATCCTGGCCGAGGTCCACGACGACTTCGGCATGATTCGCGTGCTGGAAGTGGAGGACTACCGCTTTCTGGAGTTTGGCGATGCCATCGAGCAAAGCTGCACCTTTACAGCCGATCCGAGCTGGCTGGAGTACGACTACACCCGGGCGATGCTGATCGGCGCGCTGTGCCATGACGCGCCGGAAAGCGCGCTGTTTCTGGGGTTGGGGGCCGGTACGCTGACCCAGGCCTGCATGAAGTTCCTGCCACTCGAGGACGTGGAAGTCATCGAGCTGCGCCCGGATGTGCCACGTCTGGCCATGGAGTTCATGGGGCTCGACGACGATCCGCGACTGTATATCCGCATCGGCGATGCGCTGGACCTGCTGGACAGCGCCGAGCCTGCCGACCTGATCTTTGTCGACCTGTACACCGATGTCGGGCCTGGCGTCGGGCATCTGGCCTGGAATTTCCTGCAGAGCTGTCAGCAGCGGTTGAACCCGGGCGGCTGGCTGATCATCAATCAGTGGGCCACTGACGACGGCAAACCGCTGGGAGCGGCGTTGTTGCGCGGCCTTTACCACCGCCATTACTGGGAGCTGCCGGTGAAGGAGGGCAACGTCATCCTGCTCGTGCCCGCCGACCTGGATCAGACGCTGGATATCGACGCGTTGAGCGGGCGAGCCGAGGCACTTGCGCCGCATCTGGGCTACGCGCTGGCGTCGCTGATCAGGGCCATTCGTTCCGCCACCTGAGCAGGCGGCGGGTGAGTAGGTTGTTCTGAAAACGGGGTGGGACAATTCGCCACACCTCGAAGGCCAGAATGCCGGTCATGTGCAAGAATAGGTTAAACGTTTAAGCGGCAATGCCCGCAATCTCGGGCCCGCGCCCTGATCAAGCGGTCTTCTGCCCGCACCCAGGGCCTGCCGCCGCTCAAAAATGGCGCAACGTTTCGTAAAAAAAGACTCACCAAGGTGCGTATTTCCGGTATAGTGCGCGCCGGTCTTTAACAGGACCCTCGTCAAGGTATTGCAATTTCCCGAAGCCAGCTTCGGCTGCTTGTTCGCTCTGCGGACTATCCTAGGCGATCCATTCATCAAACGTTTTCGCAAATCCCCGCCGACAAAGCAGCCAGGGTGACTTTAGGGTCGTACACGGCACGCGCAGCTTTGGAGCATGGGTCTTTGCGGATGCACTAGAGGCAGACCCATGACCCAGGAATTCGGCGGCTTCGCCGCTTTTGAACTTCATCCAAATATCCTCGCAGCCGTTATCGCCACTGGCTACGAAGAGCCGTCGGCCATTCAGCAGCAGTCGATCCCGATCATCATGGCCGGCCACGACATGATCGGTCAGGCGCAAACCGGTACGGGTAAAACCGCCGCTTTCGCACTGCCTATCCTGCATCGGATCGACCCGAGCAAGCGCGAGCCGCAAGCACTGATCCTGGCCCCGACCCGCGAACTGGCACTTCAGGTTGCCACCGCGTTCGAGACCTACGCAAAACAAATGCCGGGCGTGACCGTTGTAGCGGTCTACGGCGGCGCGCCGATGGGCCCTCAGCTCAAGGCTATCCGTAATGGCGCACAGATCGTCGTCGCTACCCCGGGCCGTCTCTGCGACCACCTGCGTCGTGACGAGAAAGTCCTGGCGACCGTGAACCACCTGGTTCTCGACGAAGCGGACGAAATGCTCAAGCTGGGCTTCATGGACGACCTCGAAGTTATCTTCAAGGCCATGCCGGAAACCAAGCAAACCGTATTGTTCTCGGCTACTTTGCCGCAGTCGATCCGTGCCATCGCTGAGCGCCATTTGCGTGATCCGAAGCACGTCAAGATCCAGACCAAGACCCAGACTGTTACCGCGATCGAACAGGCTCACCTGCTGGTTCACGCTGACCAGAAGACCTCGGCTGTACTGAGCCTGCTGGAAGTCGAAGACTTCGATGCCCTGATCATGTTCGTCCGCACCAAGCAGGCGACCCTGGATCTGGCCAGCGCCCTTGAAGCCAAAGGCTACAAGGCTGCCGCACTGAACGGCGACATCGCCCAGAACCAGCGCGAGCGCGTTATCGAATCCCTCAAGGATGGCCGTCTGGACATCGTTGTGGCGACCGACGTTGCTGCCCGTGGTCTTGACGTTCCGCGTATCACTCACGTATTCAACGTGGACATGCCTTACGATCCAGAGTCCTACGTTCACCGTATCGGCCGTACCGGTCGTGCCGGTCGCGAAGGTCGCGCCCTGCTGCTGGTGACGCCTCGTGAGCGCCGCATGCTGCAAGTGATCGAGCGTGTTACCGGTCAGAAGGTTGCGGAAGTCCGCCTGCCGGATGCCCAGGCCGTTCTGGATGCGCGCATCAAGAAACTGACCAACAGCCTGTCGCCGCTGGTCGCCGATGCCGAATCGACTCACGGTGATCTGCTCGATCGTCTGACTGCCGACATCGGCTGCAGCCCTCGCGCTCTTGCTGCTGCACTGCTGCGCAAGGCTACCAACGGTCAGGCACTGACCCTGGCAGCCATCGAGCGCGAGCGTCCACTGGTTCCGAACAACGCCCCACGCGGTGATCGTCCAGAGCGCAGCAGCGACCGTGGTGATCGTCCTGAGCGTGAGCGTCGTGCGCCGGTTCCATTGGCCGAAGGCCGTGCTCGTTGCCGTACCGCGCTGGGTGCGCGTGATGGTATCGCTGCCAAGAACCTGCTCGGTGCCATTCTCAACGAAGGCGGCCTGGCCCGCGAAGCGATCGGCCGTATCCAGGTCCGTGACAGCTTCAGCCTGGTTGAACTGCCGGAAGATGGTCTTGAGCGTCTGCTGACCAAGCTCAAGGACACCCGCGTTGCTGGCAAGCAGCTCAAGCTGCGTCGCTATCGCGAAGACTGATCGGCTCTTGAGCTGATCGGCCAATAAAAAATCCCCGACTGGTTCGGGGATTTTTTTGCTTTGTATTCAGGCAAATTGGCGCTATTGGCTTCACCCGAACCGATAGATATCCATCCCGAGTGCGCCCATGGTGAAGCCCTGATGGGCAATGCCGAAAACACCGCCAGCGCCGCGTGCGAAATACAGCGGCAGCAGGTGCTCGTCACTGGGGTGCGCACGGGCCGCATGAGGAGCGAGGCTGCGGTAGTGGTGCAACGCGGCTTCATCGTCGTTTTGCAGCTTGTCGATCATCCAGTCGCGAAACGCGGCAGCCCAGGGCTCGATACTGTCGGGGCCGGCGTTCCAGTCAAGGTCACGCAGGTTGTGCGTGATGCTGCCTGAACCGATGATCAGCACACCCTGTTCACGCAAGCTGGCCAGTGCCCGGCCCACGCGGGTCTGTAATTCCGGCCCCTGGCGGCTGGGCAGCGAAACCTGCACCACCGGAATATCGGCGTCCGGGTACATCAGCGACAAAGGCACCCAGACGCCGTGGTCGAAGGGACGTCTGCTGTCGATGCGTGCAGGCAAGTCGCTGGCGGCAAGCAGTTCAACCACCTTGCGCGTCAGCTCCGGCAGCCCTTGCGCCGGGTACTGAACTGCAAACAATTCGGGCGGAAAGCCGCCGAAGTCATGCCATGTCTCGGGTTGTGGATTACCGTTGACGATCAGTTCATGGCTTTCCCAGTGGGCAGACACCATCACGATGGCGCGAGGCCGGAGCAGGCTGGCAGCCAGTCGCTTCAGAGCCGGGCCGCTTTCGCCGGGTTCCAGCGCCAACATGGGGGAGCCATGGGAAATAAACAGGCTGGGGAACATTTAAAGCTCCAGAATAGTGGGATGACTCATAGTCGGTCATTTTTATGATCTAAATCTAATATAAGTTCTGGCGCTTTTTTATCGAATTTTAAGGAGGTTTCATGCAGGCGGATTTTTGGCTGCAGCGCTGGAGTGCCGGGCAGATCGGCTTTCACCAGTCAGAGGTCAATAAGGACCTGCAACAATATTGGTCCTCGCTGAATGTTGTTCCGGGAGCGCGGGTTCTGGTGCCGTTATGTGGCAAGAGCCAGGACATGAGCTGGCTGAGCGGGCAGGGATATCACGTGGTGGGCGCCGAGCTGTCCGAGGCGGCGGTAGAGCGCTATTTCACCGAGCGTGGTGAGCAGCCGCACATCACGTCGCAGGGCGACTTCAAGGTCTACGCAGTGCCGGGTATCGAAATCTGGTGCGGTGATTTCTTCGCGCTGACTGTGCGCGATATCGGTCATTGCGCGGCGTTTTACGACCGCGCCGCGATGATCGCCCTGCCAGCGGATATGCGCGAACGCTATGTGCGGCAGCTTGAAGCGCTAATGCCGCAGGCGTGCAGCGGTTTGCTGATTACCCTGGAATACGACCAGGCCCTGCTCGAAGGCCCGCCATTCTCCGTCCCGCACACATGGCTGCAGAGGGTCATGTCAGGGAACTGGGAGGTCACCAAGGTTGGTGGGCAGGATACGCTGCACAGCAGTGCCAAGGGGTTGAAGGCCGGATTGGAGCGTATGGATGAGCATGTTTATGTGTTGGAGCGTCAATCGCGCTGAGTTGGTCCTGAATCTCTCTGAATCGCAGAACCGTTTGACGCCCTGCGTCACGAACTGCATTCCCACGCGGAGCGTGAGGAACGAGAGGTGTCCGGAAGAACACCTCTCATTGCTATGCGCGGGGCGAAGGCTATCGCGTTCGCGGTTCAACCGCGACGGCGCAGGGCCTCGATGCGTTGCTCCAGCGGCGGGTGGCTCATGAACAGGCCGGCGAGGCCCTTCTTGAGACCGGCATTGATACCGAAGGCGGTCAGGCTGTCAGGCATGTTCACCGGGACGCCCTGTTCGGAACGCAAGCGTTGCAGCGCGCCGATCATTGCACTCGTACCCGCCAGTCGTGCACCGGCATCGTCAGCGCGGAATTCGCGTTTGCGCGAGAACCACATGACGATGGCGCTGGCCAGAAAGCCCAGTACCAGCTCGGCGAAGATCGTCGTGATGTAGTAAGCGATGCCCTGACCGTTTTCAGTCTTGAAGATCACCTTGTCGACGAAATTACCGATGATGCGGGCGAAGAACATCACGAAGGTGTTCACCACGCCCTGCACCAGCGCCAGCGTCACCATGTCGCCATTGGCAACGTGGCCGATCTCGTGAGCCAGTACGGCTTTCACCTCATCCGGCGAAAAGCGCTCGAGCAGGCCCTGGCTGACCGCAACCAGGGCATCGTTCTTGTTCCAGCCCGTGGCAAACGCGTTGGCTTCGTACGCCGGGAAAATACCGACTTCCGGCATCTTGATGCCCGCGTCGCGGGACAGTTGTTCAACGGTCTGCAGCAACCATTGCTCATGGCGAGTGCGAGGCTGGCTGATGATCTGAGTACCGGTGCTCATCTTCGCCATCCACTTGGAGATGAACAGCGAGAACAGCGAGCCCGCGAAACCGAACACAGCGCAGAAAACCAGCAGCTGATTGAGGTTCAGATCAACCCCGTTGGCCGCCATGAACCCATTGAAGCCAAAAAGGCTCAGGGTGATGCTGGCAATCAGCACGACCGCAAGGTTAGTGGCCAAAAACAGCAAAATGCGCATCATGGTCGAAACGTTCTCCTCAGGTAAATATGTAACTCGATGCCGGGTATATAAGGTGATGCTTGCTGCTATTCAACAGAGGGACTATTTCAAACTGTGTCCTCTTGTCGCAATAAATGGTAATCCCGCAAGGCTGAACGGCGCCTGAGCCAGAGCGGTCGATGCCTGAAGCGTTTGTGGCAGGGCGCTCATGATGTTTCAGACACGCAGAAATAAACTGCCCCGAGCGGGTCGGGGCAGACAGGTCAGGCGGGAGGGCTGTGGCTGTTTACTGCCGATAACCCTTCAGGAAGTTACCGATGCGGCCAATGGCCTGCTCCAGCTCATCGACGCGGGGCAGGGTTACGACGCGGAAGTGGTCAGGGTACGGCCAGTTGAACGCTGTGCCCTGGACCACCAGCAGCTTCTCGGAAAGCAGCAGGTCGAGGACGAACTTCTCGTCGTTGAGGATCGGGCAGACCTTCGGGTCAATGCGCGGGAACGCATACAGCGCGCCCATCGGCTTCACGCAGCTGACGCCGGGAATGTCGTTGAGCAGCTCCCAGGTGCGGTTGCGCTGTTCCAGCAGACGGCCAGGAGGAAGGATCAGGTCATTGATGCTCTGATAGCCGCCCAGCGCGGTCTGGATGGCGTGCTGGCTCGGCACGTTGGCACACAGGCGCATGTTGGCCAGAATGTCGATGCCTTCGATGTAGCTCTGCGCGTTGTGTTTCGGCCCGGAAATGGCGATCCAGCCGGAACGGAAGCCCGCAACCCGATACGACTTGGACAGGCCGTTGAAGGTCAGGCACAGCAGGTCCGGCGCCAGCGAGGCGGTGCAGATGTGCACTGCGTCGTCATACAGGATCTTGTCGTAGATTTCGTCGGAGAACACCACCAGATTATGCTGGCGGGCCAGTTCCAGCATGCCCAACAGTACTTCGCGCGAGTACACCGCACCTGTCGGGTTGTTCGGGTTGATGATGACCATGGCCTTGGTGTTCGGGGTGATCTTGGCCTTGATGTCTTCAAGATCAGGCCACCAGTTGGCCTGCTCGTCGCACAGGTAATGCACCGGGCTGCCACCGGACAAGGCGACAGCAGCGGTCCACAGCGGGTAGTCGGGGGCCGGAACCAGCACTTCGTCGCCATTGTTGAGCAACGCCTGCATCGACATCACGATCAGCTCGGACACGCCGTTGCCCAGGTAGATGTCTTCGATGCCGACGCCTTCGACCTGCTTCTGCTGGTAATACTGCATCACCGCCTTGCGGGCGCTGAACAGGCCCTTGGAGTCGCTGTAGCCCTGCGCAGTCGGCAAGTTGCGGATCACGTCCTGCAGAATTTCGTCCGGCGCCTCGAAACCAAACGGCGCCGGGTTGCCGATGTTCAGCTTGAGGATGCGATGGCCTTCCTCTTCCAGGCGTTTGGCGTGCTTGAGCACCGGCCCGCGAATGTCATAGCAGACGTTTGCGAGCTTGTTCGATTTGTTGAACTGCATGGTGATGATCCCGAAAATGGACGAGCTGTCGCCGGCTTGCAATGAAGGTCGCTACATTCGCCATGAAAATGGGTTTGTGTACGACAAACGCGGGTGCCAGACTGACGTCTGACCTGGCGCAATGATACGTGCCACCTGATCTGCGGAAAAGGTACAGATCAGGGTTTTTCGAATTCGGAGGTGTACCTGTGGACAAGTTGGAAAAAACGCTGGAAGAGTGGAAGCAGATGCTCGACCCGGAGCAGTACAACGTCTGTCGTCTGAAAGGCACCGAGCGGCCGTTCTCCGGCAAGTACAACGGGACAAAGACAGACGGTATCTACGAATGCATCTGCTGCCATGAGCCGCTATTCGATTCCACCACCAAGTTCGATTCAGGCTGCGGCTGGCCCAGCTTCTATGCGCCGCTCGAGGGCAGTGCAGTGGTCGAGGTTCGCGACATGAGCCACGGCATGATTCGTACTGAAGTGGTTTGCGCCAAATGTGATGCGCACCTGGGCCATGTGTTCCCGGATGGACCGCCACCTACCGGACTGCGTTATTGCATCAATTCGGTCTGCCTGGATCTGGTGCCGCGCGCCTGAGCGCCCTGCAGATTCAGCCACCGCCCTGTTCCAATTTCAGTATCGAGGCCTCCTTTGATGAGTGAAAACCTGCTGAGCATCCCGGTCACGACGATCAAGGGCGAACAGAAAACCCTCGCTGATTTTTCCGGCAAGGCGTTGCTGGTGGTCAACACGGCCAGCAAATGTGGCTTCACCCCTCAATACAAGGGGCTGGAGAAGCTCTGGCAGGATTACCGGGATCAGGGGTTGGTGGTGCTGGGCTTTCCCTGCAACCAGTTCGGCAAGCAGGAGCCAGGCGACGAGGGGGCGATTTCCGGCTTTTGCGAGCTGAACTATGGCGTCAGCTTCCCGCTGTTCAAGAAGATCGATGTGAACGGCGAGCAGGCCCATCCGCTGTTCGTGCAGCTCAAGCAGCAGGCTCCGGGGTTGCTGGGTACGGAGCGCATCAAGTGGAATTTCACCAAGTTCCTGATTGGCCAGGATGGTCGGCTGGTCAAGCGTTTCGCGCCATTGACCAAGCCTGAGGAACTGACGGGCGAGATCGAGGCGCTGCTGCGCTGAGCCTTCAGTCGATACCGGTAATGGGTATCCACTGATCCAGAATGCTGACCAGTTCGGCACGCCGGAACGGCTTGGCCAGATAGTCATTCATGCCTGCCGCCTTGCAGCGCTCGCGTTCATCGGGCATGGCATTGGCGGTAAGGGCAACGATCGGCAGGTTCGGCCAGCGGCCACTGCTGCGGATCTGGCGGCTGGCTTCATAGCCGTCCATGACCGGCATGTTGCAGTCCATCAATACCAGGTCGAAATGGCCTTGCTCCAGCTGTTCCAGGGCTTCGCCGCCGTGGCTGCTGATGATCACTTCGCAACCCAGCTTGCCGAGGATGCCCTTGGCGACCAGTTGATTGACCGGGTTGTCCTCCACCAGTAACACCCGCGCCAGACGTGGTGCAGTATGTTCGAGCGCCTGTGTGTCCTTGAGGCCTGTCTCTTCCTGACCCAGTATGCGCCGCAGCGTGTGGTAAAGCGCATTGCGCGCCAGTGGCCGGGCCTGCTGTTGCAGCGGGGCCAGGGCGGCAACCTGTTCGCCAGGCATGAAGTTGCCATAGGCGGTCACCAGCAGGATCGGCACGGGCGTCGTGGGGCGAATGGCAAACAGGCACTCGGGGCAGTCGGTAATCACCAGATCAGGACTGCCGTCGAGGTCCACTGCTTCCGGGCGATCGTCGATGCTGCGTCGCTTGAGGTCGACCCCCCAGAACGGCAGCAGGCTGCCAAGCAGCTCCACCAGGCCGCTGCCTGCCGAGCTGACCACCGTCACACGGCCCTTGAGCGGGGTCTGAGTGACCGCAGGCACGTGGACCGGCAGCGGCAGCTCGGCGCAGAACTGGCTGCCGAAACCGGACTGCGACTGGATGCTCAACGTGCCATTCATGGCCTCGCAGAGGTTGTTGGTCAGCGCCAGGCCCAGCCCGGTGCCGCCGTACTGGCGGGTGATGGCAGTTTCAGCCTGGGTGAACGGCTGGAAGATTCTGGTCTGGGCGTCCTGCGCAATGCCGATGCCGGTATCGCGGACTTCGATGCGCACGCGGTTTTCACCGGAGCTGGCGTCCCGATGATGAGTCAGACGCACATCCACGCGCCCGAAGCGGGTGAACTTGAGGGCGTTGGACAGCAGATTGCTGACGATCTGACGCACCCTGGTCGGATCGCCGGTGACCATGGCCGGGAAGTCCGGCGCGATGAGGCAGGTCAGCTCCACGCTGGGGGCTGCGTTCTGCGACAGCAGATTGGCGGTGTCCTCGATCAACATCCCCAGGTCGAAAGGAATGCGCTCGATCTCCAGGTGGCCGGCATCGAACTTGGACATGTCGAGAATATCGTTGAGCAGCTCGACCAGCACCTTGCCGGAGTCGTGGGCGATCATTAGCTGCTGGCGTTGTTCGGCACCCAGCGGACTGTCCAGCGACAGCGCCAGCATGCCCAGCAGACCGTTGAGCGGTGTACGAATCTCATGGCTCATGTGCGCCAGAAACGCCGAGCGCGCATGGGCCATGTCCAGCGCCGTGCTGCGTGCTATCTGCAGTTCCTCGTTGGACTCGCGCAGGCGCAGGTTGCTGGCCTTGAGCTCGTTGGTGCGCGCCGAGACGATGTTTTCCAGTTCGTTGAGATGGTCGGTCAGCCGGTCCTCGGCCGCGCGGCGCCTGGAAAACTCGCTGCTCATGGTTTCAAACTGACGGTTGAACGTCTCGACCAGCACACCGATTTCATCCTGGGCATGGTAGGGCGGGCAGGTGATTTTGCCTTGGTCAGGGTTACGCGGATCGCGACTGCTCAATTCGCGGATCACTCTCACCAGCGGCTTGGTCAGGGTCGCGTAAAACAGGATGGTCAGAATCCCGGCCAGCGCCAGGCTGCGGACGAAGCCGTTGAGCAGGGTGATTTCAGCGCGTTGCAGAAAATGGCTGCCGAACGCGAAGGTGTCCACGGTCAGGTACAGTGTGCCGATGGTTTCATTGGGCAGGTGATTGAGGTGCAGCTTTTCCTGAAACTGCCGGCTTTCGCCGAACAGCCAGTCGCTGAACACCCGATAACGCCCGGTGGCCATTGGGCGCTCGACGCTGGAGAGCACGGCGTCGTTGTTGTCGGTAAGCCTGGCGCTGACCACGGCAGGGGAGCGCAGCAGGCCGAGTGTGAGTTCCTGGGCCAGCTCGGAGTCGATGTTGTAGGCGATGCGCGATGCCGGGTTCTGGATGATTTCCAGCAGCGACTTGATTTCTCGATTGATGGAAGCGTCTTCGCTGGCATAATCGATCGCAATCTGAAACAGGCTCAGCAAGGTCCCCAGCACGAAGCCGATCAATACAGCCAGGCGTGCCTGCTTGAACGACAGCCTGTTTTTGAGCGATATATCCATGAGTACTGCCACTTCTGGTGCCCGGTGCCGGCCAAGCATAGCTGATCGGCACTGCTGACTAATCAGTTAAATATAAGGAGATCCCGTGGATTCTCGGTTGGATGCTTTTCTGCAGCGCGCCGACGCCGTGCTGGCTCGACTGGAGCCCTTGCTGCCAGCGCTGCGCGAGCCGGTCGACTGGTCGCAGGCTCTCGCCGCGCGCTGGGTGCAAGAAGGGCGCAGCGGTTACCTGATGCCGTTGCAAGTGAGCCTGGATACACGCCTGACCGATCTGATCGGCGTCGACCTGCAGCGCGATCAATTGGGGCGCAATACCCGCCAGTTTATCGAAGGACTGCCTGCCAACCACGCTTTGCTCTGGGGTTCGCGCGGCACCGGCAAGTCATCCTTGATCCGCGCGCTGCTGGCCGAGTACGCCCCGGCCGGGCTGCGTCTGATCGAGATCGAACGCGATCACCTGGGCGACTTGCCGCGTGTGGTCGAACAACTGCACAAGCTGCCGCAGCGTTTCGTATTGTTCTGCGATGACCTGTCGTTCGAGTCGGGCGAGGGTGATTATCGCGTGCTGAAGAGTGTGCTCGACGGCTCGCTGGAGCAGGCGCCTGACAACGTGCTGCTGTATGCAACCTCCAATCGTCGTCATCTGGTGCCCGAGAAGGAAAGTGACAACGTTGACTGGAAACACGTTGACGGCGAACTGCACCCCAGTGAGGCCGTCGAAGACAAGATCGCCTTGTCTGACCGGTTCGGGCTATGGCTGTCGTTCTATCCGTTCACTCAGGAACATTATCTGAACGTGGTCGAACACTGGATCACGCAATTGGCGCAAAAAGCCGGATTGCAGTGGCAGCGTGACGAAAACCTGGAAAAAGCCGCGATTCGCTGGGCAACCGCGCGCGGCAATCGCAATGGCCGCTGCGCCTATCAATTTGCACGTTACTGGGTAGGACTTGAATTGTTGGAGCAACACACATGATTGATTTGCAAAATACCGGCGCGGGCCTGGACGGCTACGGCCTGCTGGCCGCACAACTTGAGGCACTGCTGGCCGATGAGCGCGATTTCATCGCCAATGCGGCGCAGTTTTCGGCGTTTCTCTACACCCAGCTCGATGATCTGAACTGGGCGGGTTTTTACCTCAATCGTAACGAAGAACTGGTGCTGGGGCCGTTTCAAGGGCAGATCGCCTGTGTACGCATCCCTTTTGGCCGCGGCGTTTGCGGGGCGGCCGCGCAGAGTCGGCAAACCCAGCGCGTCCAGGACGTTCACGAATTTCCCGGACATATTGCCTGCGACAGTGCATCGAACAGCGAGTTGGTAGTGCCATTGATCAAGGAGGGGCGTCTGATCGGTGTGCTGGACCTGGACAGTCCGAGTGTGGGGCGTTTCAACGAGGAGGATCAGGCAGGGATCGAGCGTCTTGCGGCTATCTTTCTGGCATCGACCGACTGCTGAGCCGGTCGGCCTGCCGCTGCCCGGCGCACAATTCCGGCAGCGGCGGGGCAGTCATCAATCGTAGATGACTTTCTTCTTCCATTCCGATTCGGTGTCGTCCTGCTTCAGGCCTTCGGTCAGTTCGTTGTCGTCGTCTTCGGTCGGTGCGGTGTTAGTCAGTACCACCGAGTTGGCGCGGGCCAGCTGTTTTTCCATCGCCAGCAGTTGCTGTTGATAAGTGACCGGGTCCGGCTGGTTGCGCAAGTACTGTACGCCGCGTTCGAATGCCAGGCGTGCCTGACCTGGCTGATCCTGGGAAAGTGCGGTCTGGCCAAGGTTGTTGAAAAATTCGATGTGCAGATTGACCAGGATCGTGCGGATTTCACGAATCCAGTGTTTCGCTTCGCTGGTCTGCAGAAAACCGTCATGCGCAGCGCGCGTCACCTGACCGTGCAGGGCTTCCAGCAGAAAACGCACGTCCTTGGCCTTGGCTTCGGTCTGGATCGGTGTGACCGGGTTGGGTATCTCGATGCCTTCGCCCTTGGCAATCTGCTCTTCCAGTTCGCCAATGCGGTGCTTGAGCTGAGCGTTGCCTTTCTCCATGTTCAGCATGCGCTGCACGACGTTCAGCTCCAGCCGCGCCAGCAACAGCTTCAAGGCGGGGGACATCAGCTGGCCCGGGAACACTTCGGTGATCTCGCTGCAGCGACGCAGGCGATCCCCGAGTTCGACCTTGGTGCGAGCCTTCTCCAGTTTGCCGTTTTCAGCGACGTGATTCAGGTAGCCGATCGCGATGAGCAGTGCGATACCTGCTACTACCATCAGCGTGATCATGAGTGGAGTCACTGTGCAAACCTCATTCGTTCAATTAGTTTTAGTGCGAGTGTAGTGGCTAAGCACTACTGCGCATAGATGTCCCTCTCGGAGTTTGTCGGCATCTCTTCTATATAGATGAGGGAAGATTGATCAGCCGCGCGCCTGGCGACGGTCGGTCATCCTCCGAACGGCATCGAAGTTATTGATTTCAATAAATTTTCACATGGGGGTTGACGACCCCTCAATCCATCCATAGAATGCGCGCCACTTACAGCGTAAAGCACACAGCGTAGCGCAAATAAGTAGTGAATGTTGTACGTGTGTCCCCTTCGTCTAGTGGCCTAGGACACCGCCCTTTCACGGCGGTAACAGGGGTTCGAGTCCCCTAGGGGACGCCATTGCGGGAATAGCTCAGTTGGTAGAGCACGACCTTGCCAAGGTCGGGGTCGCGAGTTCGAGTCTCGTTTCCCGCTCCAATTTTAAGCAGCTTTGCCTTAGGGCAGGGTTGAGTGAAACCAGAACACGTCTTCGGATGATGTCTGGAACTGAAACACACACCATGGTGTTTCAGGCAGTGTCCCCTTCGTCTAGTGGCCTAGGACACCGCCCTTTCACGGCGGTAACAGGGGTTCGAGTCCCCTAGGGGACGCCATATTGCGGGAATAGCTCAGTTGGTAGAGCACGACCTTGCCAAGGTCGGGGTCGCGAGTTCGAGTCTCGTTTCCCGCTCCAAATTCACAAAAACGCCGCTCAACAGAGCGGCGTTTTTGTTTGTGCGTTTTAAGCAAGATGTTTTAACGTCACGGGTTTTTAACGTTATATAAAAAAACGCCGCTCTATTAAGAGCGGCGTTTTTTCGTTTCAGGCTCAAGGCATCTGCGGCAATTCATTTGGCCGCATGTCGAACACCAACACCTCTGCGTCAACCCCTGCGCTCAGGCTCAGCGTCTGTTCGTCGCGTACACGCACGCCATCCCCTTCACCCAGTTGCTCGCCATTGAGCACCACGCTGCCACGGGCAACGTGCACGTAGGCATAGCGGTTGGCTGCCAGCTCCAGGGTGGCGGTTTCATCGCCATCGAACAGGCCGGCATACACGCGAGCGTCCTGGCGCACCTTGAGCGCACCGTTCTCGCCTTCCGGCGAAATGATCAACTGCAAGCGACCGCGTTTCTGCTCGGGGCTGAAATGCTTTTCCTGGTAGTTGGGCGCCGCGCCTGCAACATTCGGCACGATCCAGATCTGCAGAAAATGCACGCCCTCAGTGTGCGAGTGGTTGAACTCGCTGTGCGCCACACCGGTACCGGCGCTCATCAATTGCACGTCACCGGGACGAATCACCGAGCCAGTGCCCAGCGTATCCTTGTGTTCCAGCGCGCCTTTCAGCACGTAGGAAAAGATCTCCATGTCTCGATGAGGATGCTGGCCGAAGCCTTTGCCTGCACTGACACGGTCGTCGTTGATCACCAGCAGGTCGGAAAAGCCCTGTTCCTGCGGGTTGCGATAGCCGGCAAAGGAAAAGGTGTGAAAGGATTTCAACCAGCCATGGTCGGCTGCACCACGATCAGAGGCTTTGCGAAGAGTCAGCATGATTCTTTCTCCATCTATCGACGCTGCACATTCAGCAATCGATCACGTAGGACGAAGAGTACGGCTTATCGACTGTCGCAATAAGTAGCTGAAATATGAATGACTGTCTCTCTGAGGTTGACAGTGGTCAACGCTGCGTTACGCTCTGTCGAACGCCATTAGCGCTTGATCAGGTCGCAACAGATGAACCCTTTTGAAGACATGCGCATGTTCTGCCAGGTAATGGAGTCCGGCAGCCTGACCGCCGCGTCCGACAAGCTGGGCTTGTCCAAGCAGTTCGTCAGTCGTCGCCTGATGCAATTGGAGGAGCGTCTGGGCGTACGCCTGCTCAACCGCTCGACGCGACGTCTGGATGTCACGCCGTTGGGGCAGAGTTACTACGAATCGGCCCTGCGTCTGCTCGCCGAGCTTGAGCAGGTGGAGCAGGGCATCACCGGACAGAACAACGAACCGCGCGGCACCCTGCGCGTGAGTGCGCCGCTGTCGTTTGCCGTTACGCACCTGGCGTGCCTGCTGCCGCTGTTTTTGCAGCGCTATCGCGAGGTGGCGGTGGAGGTGGACCTGAGTGACCGTCCGGTGGATGTGATCAGCGAAGGCTACGACGTGGTGCTGCGTATCGGGGTGCTGGAAGATTCCAGTCTGATCGCCCGGCGCATTGCCTTGATCGACCGGGTGTACTGCGCCAGCCCGGCGTACCTGGCCGAGCGCGGCACACCACAAAAGCCCGAAGACCTGCACACCCATGATTGCCTGCCCTATGGCCACAGCCGTCAGGCGCAATGGCGTTTTCAAGGGCAGGAGAAGCCGTTGACCCTCAATGTCAGCGGGCGTATGCGCGCCAATAATGGCGAGCTGCTGAGGGAATCAGCCATTGCCGGGCTGGGCATCACCTATTTGCCTACCTTCATTGTCGGCGCGGCGCTGCGCGAGGGCAGCTTGGTCCGGGTGCTGGATGACCTGCGTCCCGAGCCGTTGACGCTGTCAGCGGTTTATCCGCAACACCGACAGGCGTCGCGACCGGTGCAGGCATTCATCGAGTTCCTGCGCGAGCGTCTGGAATCAGGTCTCGAACTGAATGATCGGCGAGCTTGAAGCAGGCTGGCGGCCGATTCATTGATAATTAATTTGCATCTTAGGCTAGAACAAAAATGAATTTAGCTAATTTTTGTTCGGGTGTTAGGGTCGTTGCCGATCATTTCGATTTGCCCAATGCCTGTGGAGAACCTACCTGTGCCAACGACCCTCGTCCGCTGGAGCCAACGCTTGCTGAAGGGGCTGTCGCTGGGCCTCGTGGCCTCGCTCAATACCCAGGCGGCCAATCTGATCGTCGGCGATCAGAGCTACAGCGCCCGTACCGTGATGGAAGCCGCCGGGGTGCTCAAGGATCTGCCTTACGAACTGGAATGGAAGCAGTTCACCGCAGGCTCGCCGGTCGCCGAGGCCTTGAACGTTGGCAGCCTGGATATTGGCTTGCTGGGTGATTCGCCTGCGCTGTTCATGGGCGCGCTGGGGGCTCCGATCAAGGTCATCGGTGTGTCGCGACAGAACCTCGACGGCGTTGCCATCGTTGTGCGCAAGGACTCGCCAATCAAGACCGTGGCGGATCTGGCGGGCAAGAAGGTCGCCATCTGGAAAGGTTCGTTCAGCCAGCAACTGATGCTCACTGCACTGGACAAGGCAGGTATCGCCCGCGATGCCGTTGACTATCGCTACCTCAGCGCACTGGATTCCTCCCACGCGCTGGACGGCGGTTCGGTGGATGCGATTGCTACTTGGGAACCCTACGTCACTCAACAGGAACGACAGGGCGCGCGGATTATCGCGACTGCCGAGGGCTTGATTCCGGCGCAAAGCTTCATCGTCGCCAACGATCAGGCCATCAAGGACAAGCGTGCGCAGATCAGCGATTTCCTGCAACGCCTGCAGGCCGCCCGGGCCTGGTCGGTCAGCGATCCGCAGCACAATGAACGCTACGCCAACGTCTGGTCCGCGCTGACCAAGGCCGATGCCGAGGTAGCACGCCGCTGGTTTTCCCGTGCTCAGGTAGTGGTCGTGCCGATCACTGCGCAAGTGGTGGCCGGTGCGCAGCAGACCATCGATTTCTTCAACAACGCTGGGCTGACCAAGCGTTATCCTGCTGCCAGCGTGTTTGACGAGTCGTTCAGTGCCGCGCTGGCCGATCAGGCGCAAGCAGTGCGCTGACCGACTGCCTGCCACTGCGCCATCCGGGAGCCATCACCATGAGTTTCACATCATTGCACTGGGGCGCTTACCGCCCACAGGTCGAGGACGGCAAGCTGACCGGGCTGCTGCCGGCAGAATGGGACAAGGACCCGTCTCCGATCGGCGATTCGGTTGCCGAGGCCATTACCTCACCGACCCGCATCAGACGCCCGGCGATACGCCGCAGTTTTCTTCAGCAGGCCGGTGGACGGCCTGATCTGCGTGGTCAGGAGCCGTTCATCGAGGTTTCCTGGGAGGTCGCGCTGGATCTGGTCGCCAGCGAGTTGCAGCGAGTCCGGCACGAGCACGGCAATCAGGCTATTTTCGGCGGCAGCTATGGCTGGGGCAGCGCGGGGCGTTTTCATCACGCGCAAAGCCAGTTGCATCGCTTCCTTAACTGCATCGGCGGTTATGTGTTCAGTACCGATAGCTACAGTCTGGGTGCCGGGCGGGTACTGATGCCGCACATCGTCGGCAACATGGACTGGCTGCTGGCGGCGCATACCTCCTGGAAAAACCTGGCCGAGCATTGCGAGCTGTTCGTCGCGTTCGGTGGCTTGCCCGCCAAGAATGCCCAGACCAGCCCCGGTGGTGCCAGCGACCATCTGCTGGGCGACGCGCTACAGCGTATGTCCGACGCGGGGGTGCAGTTCGTCAATGTCAGCCCGCTGCGTGACGATCTGGTCGGCCCGACGCATAACCAGTGGCTGGCGGTACGTCCCGGCAGCGACACGGCGTTGATGATGGCGCTGTCCTGGGTGTTGATCAGCGAAGGGCTGCACAACGAGGATTTCGTCCAGCGCTATACCGTGGGCTATGCACGTTTTCGCGAGTACCTGCTGGGCCACACTGATGGCCAGCCGAAAGACCCATGCTGGGCCGAGGCGCTGACCGATATTCCTGCGCAGCAGATTGTCGAGCTGGCCCGACGCATGGCCAGCAAGCGCACCATGATCAACGTCGCCTATTCATTGCAGCGTTCTATACACGGCGAGCAACCGTTCTGGATGACCGTGACTCTGGCTGCGCTGTTGGGGCAGATCGGTTTGCCCGGTGCCGGTTTCGGCCTGGGGTATGGTTGCATGAACAACACCGGCAGTGGCCGCAAAGCGTTCTCGGGGCCGCGCTTTTCCCAGGGCAGCAACCCGGTCAAGGCGTTCATTCCGGTCGCGCGGGTGACGGACATGTTGCTCAACCCCGGGACGCCCTTCGATTACAACGGGCAGCAACGCAGGTACCCGGACATTCGCCTGGTGTACTGGGCGGGTGGCAATATCTTTCACCACCATCAGGACCTCAATCGGCTGCTGGAGGCGTGGCAGCGGCCGCAAACCATCATCGTCCACGAGCAGTTCTGGACCGCCCAGGCACGCTATGCCGACATCGTGCTGCCGGCCACCACGGCCCTGGAGCGAAATGACATCGGCAGTTCGGCCTCCGACCGTTTCATGATCGCCATGCAGCAGGCGATCGAGCCCGTGGGAGAGTCGCGTGACGACTACTCGATTCTGGCCGCGCTGGCCGAACGGCTGGGGGTGGCACCAGCGTTTACCGAAGGTCGGGATGCGGGGGAATGGCTGCGCTTTATCTATGACGAGTCTCGGCAACGGGCCGAAACGTTTGGCATCACCCTGCCCGAGTTCGAGCAGTTCTGGCGTGACGGTGTACTGGAAATAGACTACCCGCACACCGACAACGTGCTGCTTGAATCCTTTCGTCATGACCCTGACGCGCATCCGTTGCCGACGCCGTCCGGGCGCATCGAAATTTTCTCCGAGCGCATCGCAGGCTTTGGCTATGCCGATTGTCCCGGTCACCCGGTGTGGCTGGAAAAGCCTGCGCCGACCCACGCGCTGCACCTGTTGTCCAACCAACCGAAAACCCGTTTGCACAGTCAGTACGACCACGGCAGTTACAGTCGCTCCTCGAAAATTCAGGCGCGCGAGCCGCTGACCCTTAATCCGCTGGATGCTCGCGCACGCGGGCTGGTCGATGGCGATGTGGTCAAGGTGTTCAACGAGCGTGGCGCGTTTCTGGCCGGGGTGATCGTGTCGGACGGCATTCGCCCCGGCGTAGTGCAGATTGCCACCGGGGCCTGGTTCGACCCGCTGGTGCATGGCGAGCGGGGCAGCCTGGAAAAACACGGCAACCCGAATGTGATCACCGAAGATGTGGGCGCCTCCAGCCTGTCGCAGGGCTGTTCAGCACAGACAGCATCGGTGGACATCGTCAAATGGGATCAGGACCTGCCGCCGGTGACGGCGTTCGAGCCGCCGTCACTGCTCTGACGCGTCTTATTGGTCTTTGCTGCGTGCCGCAAACGCCGCCTTGCCCACGCTGGCCAGCACCGCATCGTTCTGTGGGGTATGCACCCGACCGCACAGGACGTTGCGGTAGTGGCGCTGCAACGGGTTGCTGCGTGACAGTCCAGGATTCCCCGAAGCCTCGATGGCCAGCTCCACCGCGCGGATGGCGTTGCCGGTTACCAGGTATTTGATCTGCCCGGCGTGCTGGGCAGGTGTGTGCCCGTGAGCAGCCGATTGCAGCAGGCTGCGATTGGCGAACAGCAGAGTATCGATCTGCCCGACGGTTTCCTGAAAGCGCGGCAGGGTCGACAGCGCCGCGCCAAGGTTGGAGGGTGTGCGCTGTTCCAGCCAGTGCACCAGCCAGTCGCGGGCGGATTGAGCGATGCCGTCGTAGACCGACGACAGCAGCACCGCCATCCACAGCAGGCCTGATCCATCCAGCTCGGATTGCGGTGCGCTCCACGGGCTGACGCTGACGGCGTGATCGAGTGGCACCAGCACGTTGTCGAATCTGACTTCGTGGCTGCTGGTTGCACGCATGCCCAGATGGTCCCAGTCCTCAATGATGGTGATGCCCGGCGAGTCCTTGTGGACCAGCCAGCTGCCCACCAGCGGGTCATCGTCATCGCTGCGCGCCCATACGGCAAACCAGGTCAGACCGTGGCTGCCGGTGGAGTAGATCTTGCTGCCGCTGATGCGCCAGCCTTGCGCGGTGCGGCGTGCGATGGTGCCTGGCAGGCCGCCCCGCGCGGGCGTTCCCAGATCGGGCTCGACGCGCAGAGCGTTGATCAACGCGCCCTCACGCACGGCCTGTTCGGCCACCTGCACGCGCAGATGGCTTGGCCAGTTGCGGTTCTCCTGCAGCCTCGAATGCTGCAGGTATTGCATGACCAGAATCAGCGCCGTCGACGGCTCTCCCCGGGCCACCGCGCTGATCGCCTTTTGAGCGCGGGGCAAGTCGGCACCGCCGCCGCCCAGTTCGGTCGGAACCGTCAGGCCAAGCAGGCCGTGAGCGTGCAGCAGTTGGAAGTTGGCATGGGGAAATTGCGCGCTGATATCGTATTGCTCGGCGGTTTCGGCCAGCGCTGCGGTCAGTTCTGCCAGCCGTTTACTGAAGTCCTCCGCGGACTCGGGGGCGTCTTGCTGCTGGCGCGGGGTAGGGCGCAGGGTCGAGAGTGTCATGCGGGGTCCTTTTCGCAGCGTTTATTGAGCGGTGGCCTGCGCGATCTGCGCGCGCGACGCGTTGAAGCTTTTGTCGAAGCCTGTCGAAACGTCGATCCGTTTGCTTAGAATGCCTTCAGCCAGGTAAGTGTCTGCAGTGTTTTGCAGGCCCTGGACAATCTGGTCATCAATCGGCGTACGCTGCATTTTCGTCGCCTTGGCCACTGCGAGGTGCACCGCCAGGGGCAGGCCGGTGACTTTCGCCTGGGCCTCCGCGTACTCCTCGGGATGGGCGTTGGACCAGTTGAAAGCGCGCTCCACACGGGCAACGAAATCATCCAGTTGCGCGCGTTTGCCTTCGATGGCCTTGCTGGTTGCGGCAAGGTAGAGATGGTTGCTCAGCAGCTCGCTGCCACTGACCAGCACCCGCGCGTCGCTTTGCGTGATGGAGATCGTGGTGTACGGGTCCCATGTCGCCCAGGCGTCGGCATCGCCACTGTCCAGCAGCAGACGCGATTCGCTGGGCAGCAGATTGATGAAGGTAACATCACTGGTTTTCAGCCCGGCCTCATGCAAGGCGCGGATCGCCAGATAGTGGCCGATGGAGCCGCGTCCGGTGACGATGCGCTTGCCCTTGAGGTCGGCAACAGTCTTGATCGGCGAGTTTTTCGGCACCAGCACCGCAGTGGTGAAGCGGCCCTGGGCGTGGGTGATGCTGACCACTTTCAAGGGTGCACCCGCCCCCAGAGCGAATACATAGGGTGCATCACCCAGCGCACCGATATCCACCGCGCCCGCATTCAGCGCCTCTCCCAAGGGCGCCGCTGCGGGAAACTCGGAAAACTGAATCTCGTAAGGCACGTCCTTGAGCTCACCGGAAACCTGCAGCAGGGTTTTCAGCAACGACTTCTGATTGGCGACCAGCAACGGTGCCAGCTCAGCGGCCAGAACCTGCTGACCTGCCATGACGCTCAACAGCGCGCCCAGCAACAGGCTTTTGAAGGGCAGGGGGGATTTGAAAAAAGGCAGCATTTAAGTGTGTCTCCAATAGGGTGATGAATAGTCCTGATGAGCCTTTGACGCTTGTGCCAATACGCCTCACCTTTAGAGTCGGACGCAGCCTTGTGGGAGCGAGCTTGCTCGCGAAGACCCTGTTCCAGACGCAGAAAATGCACTGAATGTAGCGCCCTCTTCGCGAGCAAGCTCGCTCCCACTTGGCGCTTGTGCCAATGCGCTGCGCGGTGTACTCAACGGCATCAAATCACGTAAAACCCATGTGTTCCGTCACGTCCCAGCTGCTCCACCAGGCCGAATTCCCAGTCCAGATACGCCTGCATGGCTTCGCGCGGTGCGTCGGTGCCTTCGTACGGGCGGTGGTAGCGATCGATGCGTGGCGAGGCCAGTCGGCTTTCGCCGTGCTCCAGCGGCAGGCCGGCCTTGATCCAGCTGGCGGTGCCGCCTTCGAGCAGAAACACCGGCTTGTCGGTCAACGCTTCCAGGTCGGCCACGGCAAAGCGCGCCAGACGGCTGCTGCCGCAGGTCAAGACATAGCGGTCAGCTGCCGGCAGCTTGCCCAGCGCCTGCTTCAGGTCGGCACGCAAGGTCCACCAGGCACCAGGGATATGCTGTTTGACATAGTTGGCGCTGGCGGTGAAATCCAGCACCGCCACGTTTACCTGTTTCTGCCATTGAGTAAGGGTCTCGACGCTGATCGCCTCGACCTGCGGCGGCGTCGGGAAGGGCGCGTCCCAGTCGCCCTGTTCGCTGAAATCCGCTGCCTCCAGGTCATCAATCACCGACACGTCCCAGCCCAACTGCGCCAGCCAGGAGGCCGACATGTTGGCGCGCACGCCGTCGTCGTCCAGCAGCGCGATTCGCGCACCGCGGACGCTGGCGAAATGATCGGTTTCCTGCACCAGTTGCCCACCCGGTGTGGAACGCGCGCCGGGCAGGTGGCCTTTGGCAAACTCTTCCGGGGTACGTACATCGAACAGGTAAGTGGTACGTGAAGCCTCGGCTTGCCAGCGTTGCAGATCAGCACGGCTGGCTCGTTTGACCTTGGCTCGATCGGCCACCTGGCGCGCATCGGCACTGGCGGTTTCGCGGGTCTCTTCACTGACTGCCGCAAAACGCCGGTTCTGGCCATGGTCCAGCGTCTGGCCGGCCAGCAGCCAGCCAATGGTGCCATTGCGCAGTGCGTTGATCGGATTGGGCAGGCCCGCGTTGACCAGCGACTGGGTGCCGATGATGCTGCGCGTGCGACCCGCACAATTGACGATGATTCGAGTAGTGGGATCCGGTGCCAGCTCACGTGCCCGCAGCACCAGTTCGGCGCCCGGTACGCTGATGCCGCCTGGAATGCTCATGGTCTGGTATTCGTCATAGCGCCGGGCATCGAGCACCACCACGTCGGCATTGCTGTCGATCAGGCGCTTGACCTCTTCTGCGGCCAGCGACGGGGTGGCGCGGTGATGCTCCACCAGCTCGCCAAACGCCTTGCTCGGCACATTCACGTCGATGAACAGCTCGCCGCCAGCCGCGCGCCAGCCCTGGAGGCCGCCGTCGAGCAGTTTCACGTCGCTGTAGCCCAGTGTCTGCAGGCGCTGCAGGGCGATCTGCGCCAGACCTTCGCCATCGTCGTAAAGGGTCACGGCCGTGTCGCGTCGCGGGATGCGGGAGAAAATCTCCAGCTCCAGCTTCGACAGCGGGATGTTCACGGCAAACAGCGGATGAGCCTGGGCAAAGGGGGCCTCTTCGCGGACATCTACCAAGGCCAGCTCCTGGCGGTCCAGCAAGGCCTGGCGAATGTCGGCGAATGATCGGGTGGCAGGTGTGGTCATGGGGTCGGGCTCCCTGTTGGCTGATCCTGATGGGCGGTGGCGGCGGCGTTCGAATAGCCGGAGATGAACAGTTTTTCGCTGCCGTCGAGGTCATAGACCGCACGCTTCACAGTGCCGATATCGGCGCCGTAAACGTGGATGCTGATCGACACCTGATCGTTGAAGGCGTTGCTGACCTGATGGACATCATTGCTGTGCGGTGACAACGCCTCGACCTGGCCGGGTTGCAGGCGAATCGCCGGGCCGCTGGTTTCCAGGTGCCCTTGCGCGTTGCGAAGGTAGCCCTGGGAATCTTCCGCGCCGCGCAGCATGCCGATCAGCCCCCACACGCGGTGGTCGTGAATAGGTGTGCGTTGGCCAGGCCCCCAGACGAAACTGACTACCGAAAAACGCTGCTGTGGATCGGCATGCAGCAGAAATTGCTGATAGCGGTTGGCGTCGGGTACGGTAAATTCTTCTGCCAGCCAGTCATCGTGGCTGACCAGTTGCGCCAGCAGCTTGCCGCCGCGGCGCAACAGATCGCCTTCATGCGGCTCGCTGCCAAGCAGTTCGGTGAGTGCATCGATAAAGGCCCCGAGTCGCTCCGGGTGTCGGTTCTGAGTCATGTCCATTTCCAGATCAAAGTCAGGGAATGGTTCGATATAAGCATAATATAGATATTTAATATGCTATTTTTTAATGATTAGGTTATAACGAAAACGTCTTTTACTTGTTTGTCGTAATCCGCGAAATCTACGCTCGGGCTATCCATGAGCGCCTGCTGGTACTATGCTTTTTGCCTATGTTTAATCTCTTTTTTATGTGCGGTCCGAATGAAAATTGATGATATCGATGCGTTCGTTGCAGTCATCCGCTGCCAGTCGATCAGCCACGCCGCTGAATCGCTGGACCTGACCCAGCCCGCCATCACGCGCCGGGTGCAGAATTTCGAGCAAGCCCTCGGGGTCGAGCTGTTCGACCGCAATACCAAACCGCTCAAGCCGACTCCGATGGGCCTTCAGGTGTACCAGAAGTGCCTGGCGATCCTGCGCGAGATGGATTCGTTGCGCGAGCTGGTGGCCAGTGACACGCCGCCCAGCGGTCTTTTGCGTCTGGGCGTGCCGCAAACCATCGGTGACGTGGTGCTGCTCGATGCGCTCAAGCAGTTGCGTGGGGAGTTTCCCGATCTGCGCGCCCAGGTCAGCACCGGTTGGGGCAGCCACCTGATCGGCAAGATCGAAAACGGCGAGCTGGATGCAGCGGCTGCGCTGTTTCCGGCAGGCAAGATATTTCCAGACAACATCATTGGTCAGTCGATTGGCAAGATGGAGCTGGTGGTGGTCTGCGCCAAGGGGCTGGCCCCGAAAAAGCCCGGCAAGCTGGCGGATTGTTATGAGCAGGGCTGGGTGCTTAATCCGGACGGCTGCGGTTTTCGTGCAGGCTTGCAGCGCACGCTGACCGATCAGGGCTTGAGCATGAAGGTCAATCTGGAAACTTTCGGCACCGAGCTGCAACTCGGGCTGGTGGCCGATGGCATGGGGCTTGGCCTGGTGCCCCGTCCGCTGCTGGAACGCAGCGCGCACCGCGAGCAGTTGGTGGCGCTGCCGCTCAAGGACTTCAAGCCGGTAATGGACTTGTGGCTGTTCTACCCGCGCTTTCTCGGTAACCTGCAAGCGCCGGTGGAAGCCTTTGGCACACTGGTGGCTCGGTCGCTCAAGCCGGTCTCGGCAGCCGCCTGAACACCGCATTGCGGGCAGGCGGTCTGGCGTTGGGCGTCAGACCGGCCCGCAGGATATAGGTTGAATCAGGCGACCTGTTCGCGAGCCTGCTGTTCACGTTGCGCCACCAATGCGCGGGTCAGCGGGATCAGCTTCTTGCCGTAGTCGATGGCATCTTCCAGTGGATCGAAGCCGCGAATCAGGAAGGTGGTAATCCCCAGATCGTAGTAATCCAGCAGCGCTTCAGCGACCTGTTCCGGGGTGCCAACCAGCGAGGTCGAGTTGCCCTGTGCGCCGAGCAGGCCGGCGATGCCTGTCCAAAGGCGCTTGTCCAGGCGCGATCCTTGTGCAGCAGCGGCCAGCAGGCGGCGTGATCCTTCATTCGGCGGTTCGCGACGTACAAAGCCGTTGCGGTCTGCCAGGGCCTTGGCCTTTTCCAGAATACTGTCGGCACGTGCCCAGGCCTGTTCCTCGGTCTCTGCCAGAATCGGGCGCAATGACAGGCTGAAACGAATGGTCCGCCCATGTCTGGCGGCTTCGGCGCGGACCTGTTTCACCACGTCACGCACCTGCTCGTATGTCTCGCCCCACAATGCATAAACATCGGCGTGTTTACCCGCCACAGCAATCGCCGCCGCCGAGGAACCACCGAAGTACAGAGGGATATGTGGCTGCTGTGGGGATTTGACCAACGAGTGCGCACCCTCAAGCTGGTAGTAGGTGCCGTTATGATCGAACGGCTTGTCGCTGGTCCATTCCTGACGCACCACGCTGAGGTATTCGTCGCTGCGTGCGTATCGATCGTCCTTGCCGATATGGCTGCCGTCGGCGCGCAGTTCCTTGTCGTCACCGCCGGTGATGATATGCACGGCAGTGCGGCCGCCATTGAACACGTCCAGCGTCGCGAACTGCCGTGCGGCCACCGTGGGCGCGATGAAGCCGGGGCGATGGGCGACCAGAAACTTCAGTTTGGTGGTGACGCTGGCGGCATGCGCTGCGACCAGCGTGCTGTCCGGGCTGTTGGAGTGGTAGGCGATCAGCGCGCGATCAAAACCGGCATCTTCATGAGCCTTGGCCACGGTCTTCACGTAGTCGGGCTGGATGCCCGCGCCGCTGCGCGGGTGAATTTCAGAACCGGGTTGCGTGGCGATATAGCCAATGAATTCGATGCTCATGAAAACTCCTGCCAATGGTTGAGGTCCGTTCGACCTTGTCGAGAGGCACCATAAAGGCAAGGGGCAGACGCTGTGAAATTCGATTTCGGTCTAAGTTAATTATAAAAAATATGCATGATATTTGTTTGTTTGATCAAATATTTTGACTATTAGCTTAGGTCTAAATCGAATTTCACGCAGCGTTCTTATGCTAATAGCATGGCCCTCATAATGTATCGGGTGCGTCCTGCCCGGTTCGTCCAGGAAGGATGTGCCCATGTCTGACACAACGCTGAACCTCGCAGACCCCGGTTTTCTGGTGGTCAAAAAACCCGAACAGAGCCGCGTCTCGCAATCGGTTCGCCCGCGCTGGCAAGTGCCGGGTTTTGTCTTGCGTCTGCTCAGCCCGCTGGTGCTGTTGCTGCTCTGGGAGCTGGCTTCACAAACCGGTCTGCTGCCAGTCCGCGTGATTGCCGCGCCGTCGCAGATCGGCGGTACGCTCTGGTCGATGATCGTTTCGGGCGAACTGGCCCACCACTTGTGGGTTTCGTTGCAACGGGCACTGTCGGGCTTGAGCATTGGCGTCAGCATCGGCGTGGTCGCTGCGCTGGTGACCGGGCTTTCCCGACGTGGCGAAATCGTCCTTGACTCGCCCATGCAGATGTTGCGCACCATTCCCTCGCTGGCACTGGTGCCACTGTTCATCCTCTGGTTCGGCATTGGCGAGTTCACCAAAGTGGCGCTGATCGTCATGGGCACCACGTTTCCGGTGTACCTGAACCTGTTTTCCGGCATCCGCAATATCGACCCGAAACTCATTGAGGCTGCCAATACGCTCGGCTTGAGCCGCCGCGAGCTGATCTGGCACGTCATCCTGCCCGGCTCGTTGCCTGCGTTTTTTGTCGGGCTGCGCTATTCACTGGGTATTTCGTGGCTGGCCCTGGTCTTTGTCGAGCAAATCAACACCACCGCTGGCATCGGTTATCTGGCCAGTGATGCGCGGGACTTCATGCGCACTGATGTAATCGTTATCTGCCTGTTGATCTACAGCGTCCTTGGTCTGGTGATCGACGCCATCATTCGCACGCTGGAGCGCTATGCGCTGGCTTGGCGACCGACCTTCGTGAGGCATTGAACACATGGCGACTCCTGATCTGCGCAACACTCCATTCGTCGCCCCCCAAGCGGGGCAGGCGCCTGTACAACTGCGCGACGTGGTGCGCCAGTTTGGTCGGCAACGGGTCATCGACGGGCTGAATCTGGACATTGCTCCGGGCGAATTTGTCGCTTTGCTCGGGGCCAGTGGCTCCGGCAAGACCACCTTGCTGCGCACTCTGGCCGGGCTGGACGAGATCGACAGCGGTGAGCTCCGTGTGCCGGTCGCGCGTGCGGCGGTTTTTCAAGAGCCGCGCCTGATGCCGTGGAAAAGCGCGTGGAAAAACGTGGTTCTCGGCCTGCGCATCAACGATGCCAAGGCTCGGGCTGAAGCGGCATTGACCGAAGTTGGCCTGGCGCATCGGCTGAATGCCTTTCCGGCCACCTTGTCCGGTGGCGAAGCGCAGCGTGTGGCGCTGGCGCGTGGGCTAGTCCGTGAGCCAAAACTGTTGCTGCTCGACGAGCCTTTTGCCGCACTCGATGCGTTGACGCGCATTCGCATGCATCAACTGATCATCGACCTGTGGCGCAAACACACCCCGGCGGTGCTGCTGGTGACGCATGATGTCGATGAGGCGATCCTGCTCGCTGACCGGGTCATCGTGCTGGCCGACGGCAAGATTGCCGACGACATCCGCGTCGACCTGCCGCGTCAGCGCGACAGCGGGCAGGCCGGGTTCCAACTGATTCGAAGCCGCTTGCTGGGCTTGCTGGGCGTCAAGGTGAACGCAGCTGCCGATACCGCTCCGCAAGCACCGGAGCAGGACGTAACGCTCAGCGCACTGCGCCGCTTCGCCAACGCTCGTTGATTCGGCGCACGCTGCGTATCATGGTCGTCTGAATTTCCGAAGGGGACGCCCATGTCTGTCGAAAAGCCTGAAGTCATCATCACCTATTGCATTCAATGCCAGTGGCTATTACGCGCTGCCTGGCTGGCCCAGGAACTGCTGAGCACGTTCAGTGATGATCTGGGTAAAGTCTCGCTGCAGCCAGGCACCGGCGGCGTGTTCCGTATTACCTGTGACGGCGTGCAACTCTGGGAACGCAAGGCCGATGGCGGCTTTCCCGAAGCCAAGGTGCTCAAGCAGCGGCTGCGTGACCAGATCGATCCGGCCCGCGATCTGGGCCACAACGACCGCCATACTCCGGCAGACCCTCAGTAATACGGGGCAACTGTCACGACATCGCCACGCACGTGTCACATTCGGTTAACCGGCATGCTCCACTCTTCTGGAAACCCTGCCGGAGGTCGTCACATGACCAGTGCTCAGCTCGCCACACCCAGCCGCAAACAGCGCGTGCGCACCTTGTGGATTTCCGACGTTCATCTGGGCACACGTGATTGCCAGGCCGAGCACCTCTCCGCGTTTCTCAAGCGCTATCAGGCTGACAAGGTGTACCTGGTCGGCGACATCATCGATGGCTGGAAACTGCGCGGCGGCATGTACTGGCCACAAGCACACACCAACGTGATTCGCCGCTTGCTGACCATGAGCAAGCGCGGCACCGAAGTCATTTACGTCACCGGCAATCACGATGAATTCCTGCGCCGTTACTCCAAGCTGGTGCTGGGCAACATCCAGTTGGTAGACGAAGTCGAACACGTGACGGCCGATGGACGTCGTTTTCTGGTCATTCACGGCGACCAGTTCGACGTGATCACCCGCTACCACCGCTGGCTGGCCTTTCTGGGCGACTCGGCCTATGAATTCACCCTGACCCTCAACCGCTGGCTCAACCACTGGCGCGCCAAATACGGCTATGGCTACTGGTCGCTGTCGGCGTACCTCAAGCACAAGGTCAAGAGTGCGGTGAATTTCATCAGCGATTTCGAGGAAGCCATCGCCCACGAATGCGTGAAGCGCGGGCTGGACGGGGTGGTCTGCGGGCACATCCACCATGCGGAAATTCGCCAGGTGGGCGGCGTGGAATATCTCAACTGCGGCGACTGGGTCGAATCCTGTACCGCCCTGATCGAACACCTGGACGGCAACATCGAACTGTTCCGTCTGGCGGATGCGCATTTGAAGGCGCAACAGGTTGCGGTCGAAGAACCCGCCAGCGAAACGCTTGCCTGAAGCAGTCTGCCTAGAAAGGCACCTTACCCAGAAGCATGTCGCGGTACATCACAAAGTCGCCGAGCAAGCTGTAAAACGGATGCTTGAACGTGGCCGGACGGTTCTTCTCAAAAAAGAAATGCCCGGCCCACGCGAAACCGTAACCCGCGACCGGCAACAACCATAACAACCCCCAGCGGCCGCTGCCCACACCAAACGCCAGCAGGAAAATCACCAGAGACGTACCGACAAAATGCAGACGCCGGCTGGTAGCGCTACTGTGCTCGGCAAGATAAAAAGGATAGAACTCGGCAAAGCTCGAAAAACGCCTGATGGTATCCACGGTGCCTGTCCTCGTGTGGGTTCTTATTGTTATACACAAATTTAGCCGACTGTCGTGCCGATGTGGAGCATTCGAGTCGTGCTCATGTTTACGACTATCGTGCCAATGCTCTGCGTTGGCACGCAGTTCGTGACGTTCCGCGTTACAAATCCAAGATGCGAAACACCGTCATGCCTTGCCCGCAGCCACTGCCGCAAAAGCGCTTTTCAACCGCGATGGCACTGACGACGCAGAGTGCGACGTTAGTGACGGCTGAGTCCTGGCGCTGCTCCGGGGGTAGCCTGGCAGGACGCCAGGCTAGCCGCACCGGGCCATGGATGGCCCGTTGCGGCGACCCCCGGAGCAGTGACAGGGCGAAGGAACCCGACGAAGTCGGGCCGGAAACCGGAGCGAAAGGCTAATGAGATGGTCAGCCCGATCCGAGAAACCCGGAGTGTCTACACTTTCCGGGTTTCTCTCTAACGTCGAGGAGATCACTCATGAAAAACGGCCTCAAGCTCTTAGGCATCGACATTGGTAAAAATAGTTTTCACCTCATAGGCCATGATGCAGGCGGCCACCAAGTATTACGCAAGTGCTTCAATCGCAATCGCCTTCTGCAGTTTGCGGCTCAGATTGAACCCTGCTCCATTGCAATGGAGTCGTGCGGTGGCTCTCACTGGCTTGCCAGGAAACTCGCCTCGCTGGGGCACCGGGTGAAGTTGATTGCTCCGCAACATGTGAAGCCCTACGTGACGGGCAACAAGAATGACTTCATCGATGCCGAAGCTATATGCGAGGCGGCCTCCAGACCGCGTACTCATTACGTTGCCGTTAAGACTGTGGAGCAGCAGGTACTTTCTGTACAACATCGTCTTCGCGAGTCACTGGTTTGCCACCGTACTGAAGCCATCAACAGGGTGCATGGTTTTTTGCTTGAGTTCGGAGTTGCCTTGCCAGTCACCAAGGCAGCGATCGCCAAAGTACCTGAGCTGATTGACGATTCACGTAGCGACCTGCCGCTGCAGTTCAAAAGGGTCATGGAGCATTTGCTGGAGGATATTCATCGCCTTGATACCGAAATAAAGGCCTGTGATGCGCAAATCAAGCAGCAACTGGCGCAAGACGATGCTGGTACACGCTTGATGACGATTCCTGGCATTGGTCCTATTACCGCCAGCGCATTTGTAGCGGATCTGGGTGACGCTTCCAATTTTCGAGCCTCACGAGACCTTTCCGCTTTTCTGGGGCTGGTTCCCAGACAGTTCTCTACAGGCGGGAGACCCGTATTGCTGGGTATCAGCAAGCGAGGTGACAGGCACCTGCGAACCCTGCTGGTGCAAGGTTCTCGAGCGCTCATGATTCGAATAGAACGCCGCGATGATGCCCTTGGGCAGTGGGTAAGAGACTTGTTGACACGCAAGCATCCGAACAAGGTGGTATGTGCTTTAGCGAACAAGCTGGCAAGAATCGTATGGGCGGTGCTCAGACGAGGTAGCACTTACAACGCATCAATGATCTGAGTAGAAAATAGACATACCAGCTTTTGCGACGCAGTGATGATGACGATAAACAGCTCATGGCCTGACTGAGAACCTGATAACCAAAGCAGCCTTCGAGGCTTTAAGGCTTTTGAGGACAGTAAGGCGGCGAATACTCATCAAGGGCCGGGCAGCAAAATTGCCCAGAATGAGCCCGGATACATTAGCGCAAGCATGCTTTACCGCTCATCGAACTGCGATTGCAGGGGGTGGGCTGACCATACATTTGGTTACTTTGGCCTCATCAAAGTAACTCGCCGAGGGGCGAAAAGGTGACCTGAGCCGAACGCCAATCCACCTGACATCGCAGAACCCCTGTGTGACGCAGAGCGTCACGAACTGCATTCCCACGCGGAGTGGTATGACCCCCGAAGGTTGGACGATTATTTCTACGCTGCCTGAGCGGCCTGCATTCTGAACTCCACAGGGCTCAGGCCGCTAAGTTTCAGTTTGATGCGTGACTGATTGTAATACTCAATGTACTCGTCGATGCCCGCATGAAGCTCATCCAGATTGTTAAATTTGTTCAGATAGAAAAACTCGGACTTCAGCGTGCCAAAAAAACTTTCCATAGCCGCGTTGTCGTAGCAGTTGCCCTTGCGCGACATGCTGCATGTGATCGAATGCTCATTGAGTAATCGTTGGTAAACAGGCATCCGATATTGCCAGCCCTGGTCTGAGTGCAAAATAGGCTTTTCATGCGGCTCAAGCTTCTTGAACGCTCCTTCAAGCATTTCGTCCACCATGGAGTACAGCGGGCGCCTGGCGATTGCATAGGAAATGATTTCGCCGTTGTACAGATCCATGATGGGCGACAGATAGAGCTTCTGGCCTCCCACTTTGAACTCAGTGACGTCCGTGGCCCATTTTTCATTAAGGTGCTGGGCCTTGAAATCACGCTTGAGAATGTTGGGCGCAGCCTTGCCTACTTCGCCCTTGTAAGAGCGGTATTTCTTCACTCGCACCAGGCTCTTCAGGCCAAGCTGCCCCATCAGTTTCTGCACCGTCTTGTGGTTCACAAGATGGCCTGCGCGCCGCAACGCCGCCGTGATACGACGATAGCCATACCGGCCTTTATGATCGTAGAAAACTGTCTGAATCAGGTCTTTCAGCCCGGCGTACTTATCGCCCGCTTGCAGTACCTTTTGTTGATAGTAAAAAGTGCTGCGCGCCAGACCGGCAAGCTTCAGCAGGCCACCCAGAGAATGCCCCAGTCTCAGTTCGGTTACGATTTGCGCTTTTTCTGTTGCGCTATTCGTTGCTTCTTCTGAGCCAAGGCATCGAGCTTTTTTAGATAGTCGACCTCCATCCGCAGTTGCTTCACCTCGGCAAGCAACTCGTCACGCGAGCGCGATTCATCGTCGATTGAGGGGGCGTTCACAGGCGGAAGTGCAGTCGTCATCTTTCTTGGGCGTCCGGCTTTTGTGGGTGGCTTGGAGGAGGCATCAAAGGCCCCTTCTTCATAATGGCGCTGCCATAGACCGATGATGCCGAACTGACGGATATCGAACAAGGCCGCTGTCTGGCGCAGAGATAAACGCTCATCATGCATGCGCTTCAAAACAGTCAGCTTGAACTCGTCACTGTAGCGCTGGCGTTTTTTCTCTTGCAGGCCCGCTACGCCATGAATCTGATAGGCCGCAACCCACTGCCTAAGGCAGGAAAAATCCACATCGTGGCGATGCGCAACATCCCTCAAACCTGCCTTGCCAGCACAATACTCTTTCACGGCTGCGAGTTTTGCCTGCTCTGTATATTTACCCATGACGCCTCCAAAGGTTGCATCCAACCTTCGGGGGTCACACCAGAGCGCGGGAACGAGAATCTGAGCCGAGCCCCAATTCACCTGAAGTCGCAAAACCGCCGTGTGACGCAGAGCTTCACAAACTGCATTCCCACGCGGAGCATGGAAACGATAATGCCTTACCCGCGGCCTCTGCCAGGCCTCAATGCCGCCAGAATGCCGGTACACAGAGCACCAACACAGTAATGATTTCCAGACGGCCAAGCAGCATGCCGCCGGACAGAATCCATTTGGCCGCATCCGGCAGGGTAGAGAAATTACCCGCCGGCCCGATGACCTCACCCAGCCCTGGCCCTACACCCGATACCGTACTGGCAGCGCCGGTCAGCGCCGTCATCCAGTCCAGCCCGAGCAGCGACAGCATCAGCGCGATCAGACAGATAGTGATCGTGAAGAAAAACGAAAAGGTCAGGATCGAGCGCACGATCTCATCGTCCAGCCTATGGCCATTGTATTTCTGCTTCATCACCGCGCGCGGATGGATCAGTTGATTGAGGTTGGTCTTGAGCAGAATGTAGGCCACCTGAAAACGGAAGATCTTCACTCCGCCGGCTGTCGAGCCAGAACAGCCGCCGATAAAGCCCAGATAAAAGAACAGCATCAGCGAGAAATTACCCCACAAGCTGTAGTCACCCAGTGCAAAACCCGTCGTCGTCACCACCGAGGTCACGTTCAGCGCGACATGGCGCAGCGCCTCGGTCCACGGCAGGTCCGTGGTATTGGCGTACCAGACCGTCATCACCAGCCAAGTGATCAACAGCAGCCCGATCAGGCCCTGAACCTGCTCATCCTTGATCAACGCCTTGCGGTTGCCACGCAATGTCGCGACATACAGGGTAAAGGGCAGGCTGCCGAGGATCATCACCACGATCGCCACCCAATGCACCGCCGGTTGCGGCCATTTGGCCAACGACTGGTCGGAGGTGGAGAAGCCACCTGTGGAAATCGCCGACATCGCATGGTTGATCGCGTCGAACAGACTCATGCCCGCTGCCCAGAAAGCCAGACTGCCCAGCGCGGTAAAGCCGACATAGGCGAGCACGATGAACTTGGCCACCATGTGCGAGCGGGGCATGACCTTTTCCGAGCGGTCCGAGGACTCGGTCTGAAACAGACGCATGCCGCCGATGCGCAGCAGGGGCAGAATCGCCACGGCCATACCGATGAAGCCGATACCGCCCAGCCAGTGCAGCATTGAGCGCCAGATCAGAATGCCCGGCGACATGCTGTCCAGATGGCTGAGTACTGTCGAGCCGGTGGCCGTGATGCCGGACATGCTCTCGAAGAACGAGTCGGTGTAACTGATGTGCTGGGTCAGCAGAAAGGGCAGGGCGGCGAAAATGCACACCACAATCCAGCTGGAGACGGTCAGCATGTACATGTCCCGAGGGCGCAACTGAACGTTGTCGGGGCGTCCGGGCACCACCAGCGCCAGACCGGCGATAAAGGTGATGGCGCTGGCCCAGAGAAACTCGCGCAGATCTTCGAAACGGTCGTAGATGACCAGCGTGGCCATGGGCACGATCATGGCGACAGCCAGGGTGATCAGGAAGATGCCGATAATGAAACCGATGATACGCAAGGTCGGCAACGACATGACAGGCTCTGGCTGGTGTGAGGAAAGGCGCCATTCTACCTGCGCTTGAAGGCATGTAAACCGGCGCGGCCGAGGAGCGTCTGCAAGCGCAGAGGTAACGAATTGTGCGTCGCACTCGTTATTGACGCTAAACAGGCTCTAGAATGCTCGATCACTTTTCAAGGAGACAGTCCATGCAGGCGCTCGACGTTTTGCTCAATCGTGTATCGGTTCCACGACTGGTCGACCCGGCCCCGGACGCTGCGCAGCGGGAAATCCTGTTCGGTGCTGCATTGCGCGCGCCGGATCATGGACAGCTCAAGCCGTATCGTTTTCTGACGGTTGAAGGCGCGGCCCGTGAGCGCATGGGCGAGATGCTGGCGCAGGCGCTGCAGGAGAGTGGTGCTGAAGTGACCCCGCAGGCGCTGGAAAAGGCCCGTCTTGGCCCATTGCGCGCACCTTTGGTGGTGGTCGTGATCGCGCGCTTGCAGGACCACTTCAAAGTCCCGCACTCGGAACAACGGATCACCGCCGGATGCGCCGCCCATGGCGTGTTGCTGGCAGCGTATGCACTGGGTATCGGTGCGGTCTGGAGGACTGGCGAGCTGTCCTATGCGCCACAGGTAGCCAAGGGCTTCGGCCTTGAAGCCGGCGAAGAAGTGCTCGGCTTTCTGTACCTGGGCACCCCGCTGAACCCGCCGCGGGAAGCACCAAAAGTCGATGTGGGCGGGTTTGTCAGCGAGTGGCAGGGCTGATCAGACAGCCGACGAACTGAGCGGCTCTCTGGGCAGATCCAGTGTGGCGATAAACCCGCCGTCCGGGTGATTGCCCAGCATAAGAGTGCCGCCATGTCGTTCCGCTGCGCGTTTGGCGATCGCCAGTCCCAGGCCGTGACCCGGGGTGGTCTGGCCGGGGGCTCGGTAAAACGGCTCGCCCAGTTGCGTCAGGTGTTCGTCGGCAACGCCTGGGCCATGATCGCGAACGCTCAGACGGATGTGATCGCCGACCTGAGTTGCCTGCAGATCGATGCGCTGGCCGCTCGGGTTGAAGCGCAGCGCGTTGCGCAGCAGGTTGTCCAGCGCCCGTTCGATCATGTCCGGCCAGCCTTTGAACTGCAGGTTGTCCTGCACATCAATGTGAATATTCTGATCGACACCGTCCAGCTGTGTGTCGCTCTTCAGGCGCTGCAGCAGCGCTTCGAGGTCGACGGGCTCCGGGCCGCGAAGCTCTGCGTCGAGGCGTGCCAGGGCCAGGATCTCGCTGATCAGCGCCTCCAGCCGGTCACATTCACGGCCCAGCCGTGGCCAAAGCTTTTCACGCTCTGCAGGCTCCGCACGTTCAGCCAGCGCCAGGGCGATGCGCAACCGGGCCAGCGGTGAGCGCAGTTCATGAGACACATCGCGCAGCAACTGGCGCTGACTGCCAATCAGGCTTTGCAGGCGCGCGCCCATGCGGTTGAAGTCCTTGGCCAGCACGCCGAACTCGTCACGCCGGTTGGCCAGTTGTCCGAGGCTGTGCTGTTGATAGCTGGTTTGCCCCAGATCGTGCACTGCGCCGCGCAGGCGACTCAGTGGTCGGGTAATCGACAGCGTCACGAACAGGCTGAACAGGGTCAGGACCACCAGTGCAATGCCCAGCGCGCTCAATGGCCACATCAGACTCTGACGGTGCCACTCGTCGAGCTCCGGGTGCGGAACGCGGTAGATGAACAGGTAGGTTTCGCCGGTCTTCGGGCTGCTGTACTCGGTGGCCAGACGGCGCCAGGGCAGTTTGCGCCCCTGCTCGTCGTCTTCCCGCTGCCGTGCTTCCAGGGCGGCGGCGCGCGGCGGGAAGGTGCCACGCACCATGGGCTCGCCGCTTTCGCTGAGCACTTGAGTGTCGATACGATTGCGTCGTTTGATGTCCTGAAGAAATTCCTGAGCGTTATCCGCGCCCTTGTCCTCGAAGCGTTGTGTCCACTGTTCGGGCAACGAGTTGAGCACCGGGTGACGACTGAGGATCCACGCATCCTGATTGAGCATATGCCCCATGAGCACCGACAGGCCGCCTACCAGAGCGATGGCCAGCCAGAAGCTGGCCAGGATTCGCCAGAACAATGAACGCACGGGATTTCCTCGGTCTCAGTAAAAAAGCCCGGCATGCGTGCGCATGCCGGGTTGTGTTCAACTCATCGGGCCGCGAGGCCTGATGGTTACAGCGTTTTTGCTGCTTTTGCCGCTTTCCAGGCCTTGAACTCGGCCCATTCGGCGCGACGTTCATCTTCTTTCTTCTTGATTTCGTCAAACTGCTTCTGCTGGTCAGGCCTCAGCAGTGCACGAACTTCGCTGTCGGTCTTGGAGCGTTTGGCTTCGATTTCGTCATGCATTGCTTTCTGGTCGGCAGCAGGCATTTTTTCCAGGTAGCTTTGGGTGATTTCGCGGCGCTCGTGTCGTTGCTCGCGCATCAAACGTTCGATCTGCTGACGCTGTTCACGTGTCAGGTCCAGCTCACCCATCGGTCCCATTGGGCCAGGGCCGCGGTCCATACGTGGGCCAGGGCCGCGGTCATCGCGATCCATGTGCATGGCAGGTCCGTCAGCATCCGGGCCACCGGCAGGTGGCGGTGGTGGTGCGGCCATGGCGATGGTCGGCAGGGCAGTAGCAAACATCAAAGCGATCAGGGTCTTGCGCATTGTGTATCTCCTTGTCTCTAGTGCGGCTCGATGCCGATGAGCCCAGTTTAGGGAGATCAAGGTCAAGCGCAGTCAGCGCTTGGTAAAGCTTGTGTAAGGGGCAGCTGCAAGTTGTCAGCTTCAAGCTTCAAGCCAGAAGCGCTCTGCTTGCAGCTTGTAGCTTGTGGCTTGAAGCTGCTCAAAGAGCATAATAATAGCCGCGGCTGCGCAGCGCGACGATGCGTGGGCGGCCGTCGGAGTGCGGGCCGATTTTCTTGCGCAGGTTGCTGACGTGCATATCCAGACTACGGTCGTACAGGGTCAGCTTGCGGCCCAGGGCCAGTTGCGCCAGTTCCTGCTTGTCCAGCGGTTCGCCGGGCTGGCGCATCAATGCTTCCAGCAAGCGGCTTTCGGACACCGTGAGGGTCAGTTCCTTTTCGTCGACACTGACCACGCCGCGCATCGGGCTGAAGGTCAAGTCGCCCAGTTCGAGCTGGCTTGACGACGCCACCGGATGACTGCGGCGCAGTACGGCGCGCAGGCGGGCAGTGAGTTCACGAGGGTCGCAGGGTTTTGCCAGATAATCGTCAGCGCCCAGCTCCAGACCCAGGATGCGGTCCAGCGGCTCGCCGCGTGCCGAGAGCATGACCACTGGCAGGTCGGGGTGGTCGGCACGTAATTGCTTGAGCAACTCCAGGCCGCTGCCATCGGGCAGCATCACGTCCAGCACCACGGCAGCCGGGGCGGCGTCGGCCAATGCCTGACGCGCGCTGGTCCCGTCGTGACAGGCGCGCACCTGAAAGCCTTCCTGGCTCAGCCAACTGCTCAGCAGTTCGCACAGCTCTTGATCATCATCAATTAGTAACAGCTCGCTCATGACTCACTCAATTGGCCACTACCGGGGTGCCGCGTGACTCTGCCTCGATCAGAAAGCAGAGCTGTTAAAAAGTCGGTCGGGCAGGCTCAGGGCAGGACCTGCTTGAACGGTTTGACCACGACGTTCGCGTATACACCTGCGGCCACGAACGGATCGGCTTCGGCCCAGGCCTTGGCGACGCTCTGCGATTCGAACTCGGCAACGATCAGGCTGCCGCTGAAACCGGCAGCGCCGGGGTCGTTGCTGTCGACTGCCGGGTGTGGACCTGCCAGCACCAGACGGCCTTCATCCTTGAGTGCGTTGAGGCGCTCCAGGTGTGCCGGGCGAACGCTGAGGCGTTTTTCCAGCGAGTTTTCGACGTCGGTGGCGATGATTGCGTAGAGCATGTCAGTCCTCGGATTTGGTCGTATTGGGAGCGGTGTCGTGCAGGTGGCGTGACAGGTAGATCCCCTGGCCGACCAGGAAGATCAGGGTCATGCCCAGGCTGCCGAATACTTTGAAGTCGACCCAGAATTCCTGATAAGTGAAGGCCACATACAGGTTGGCTGCGCCACAGAACAGGAAGAATATGATCCAGGCGATGTTGAGGCGGGTCCAGATCGCCGCCGGCAGGGTCAATGCATGACCCATGATGCGCTGGATAAGCGGCCGGTCGCCGATGAAATGACTGCCGGCAAAGGCGACGGCAAACAGCCAGTTGACCACCGGGGCTTTCCATTTCAGAAAAGTTTCGCTGTGGAAGGCCAGGGTCAGGCTGCCGAACACCAGGCACGCCACCAACGTGAGCCACTGGCTTTTTTCCAGCTTGCGCTGTTTGACGTAGAGAATGCCGTAGACCACCACCGAACTGATGATCAGCATCGCCGTTGCACTGAAAATGCCGCCTACCATATAGGTATTGCCGAGGATATCCACGGCACGCGGCTCGGTTTTGTAAACGATGAAGAACAGCAGCAGCGGGATGAAGTCGATGAATTGTTTCACAATGGCAGCCAGAAGCAGGATGTGGCGGCATAATAACAAACATCAATGAACACGAAAGCCTCACTATGAATGTAGACCTGCACTGTCACAGCACCGCTTCCGACGGGGCACTCTCGCCCACGGCACTGGTCACGCGTGCTCATGAAAACGGCGTGCGCGTCCTTTCGCTGACCGACCACGACACCCTTGAAGGGCTTGAAGAGGCCCGTGCGGCGGCGCATTCATTGGGTATGCAACTGATCAACGGGGTGGAGCTGTCCTGCACCTGGGGCGGCGCGACCATTCATATTCTGGGTTACGGATTCGATACCCAGGCCCCGGCGCTGACCGAGGCCATCAGCCGTTTGCATGAAGGACGCTGGCTGCGTGCGGAAGAAATCAGTCGCAAATTGGCGATCAAAGGTATGCCTGGCGCGCTGGAAGGCGCTCGCGCGATTCAGCAGGAACTGGGTGACAGCGGTAATGCGCCTGCGCGTCCGCACTTTGCCGACTTCATGGTGCGCTCGGGTTTCGTCAAGGATCGCGCCGAGGCATTTCGCAAATGGCTGGGCGCGGGCAAACTGGGCGATGTGAAGCAGCACTGGCCGACGCTGGAGGACACGGTCGCCACCTTGCGGGCGTCGGGTGCATGGGTCAGTCTCGCGCATCCTTCACATTATGACTTTACCCGCAGTAAACGGCGTAAACTGGTCGGCGATTTCGTCCAGGCCGGTGGGCACGCCATAGAAGTGGTCAATGGCATGCAGCCTGCCGATCAGGTCGGCACCCTGGCCATCCTTGCACGCGAGTTCGGTTTGCTGGTTTCTGCCGGCAGCGACTTCCACGGTCCTGGCACCTGGGGCGAGATCGGCACTTATCGTCCCGTGCCTGAAGATCTACCGCCTTTGTGGTGCAGATTCAAACATGAACAGCCTACTGCCTCCGTCTGAACAGGAAGTAATCGTGAGTCAATTTTTCCAGGTCCATCCGGAAAACCCGCAGCCGCGCCTGATCAAACAGGCCGCTGAAATCATCAAGGCCGGCGGGCTGGTGGTGTACCCGACAGATTCGTCCTATGCACTGGGTTGCCAGATCGGTGACAAGAGCGCCATCGAGCGTATCCGCCGCCTGCGCCAGCTGGACGACAAGCACAACTTCACCCTGATGTGCTGCGACCTGTCGCAACTGGGGCTGTTTGCCAAGGTCGACACCGGTGCGTTCCGTGCGCTGAAGGCGCACACGCCCGGGCCTTACACCTTCATTCTCAACGCCACCCGCGAGGTACCGCGTCTGGTGCTGCACCCCAAGCGCCGCACCATCGGCCTGCGTGTGCCAAGCCATCCCATCGCCCAGGCCCTGCTGGAGCAATTGGGCGAGCCGCTGATGAGCGTCAGCCTGATCATGCCGGGCGACAGCGTGCCGCTCAGCGATCCCTACGAGATGCGCCAGATTCTCGAGCATCAGGTCGATCTGATCATCGATGGCGGGATCGGCGGTATTTCGGCGTCCACGGTCATTAACCTGGCTGAGGGTGAACCCCAGATCGTTCGGGTCGGCTGTGGTGATCCGACGCCTTTCGGTGAACGCGCCTGATGACAGCCGTCGAGGCAGTCGACAGCCAGGCCGACGCCCAGCAAGAGCTGCCGTTCGCGCTGGTCTACGGGCGTGCTGTCACGCAGATGCCGCTGGACCTGTACATCCCGCCCGATGCGTTGGAGGTTTTTCTCGAAGCGTTCGAAGGGCCGCTCGACCTGCTGCTGTACCTGATCCGCAAACAGAACATCGACATCCTCGATATTCCCGTGGCCGAGATCACCAAGCAGTACATGGGGTACGTCGAGCTGATGAAAACCGTGCGCCTGGAGCTGGCTGCCGAGTATCTGGTCATGGCCGCCATGCTGGCCGAGATCAAGTCGCGCATGCTGTTGCCGCGTTCGGCGGAGGTCGAAGAGGAAGAGGGTGATCCGCGCGCCGAGCTGATTCGCCGCTTGCAGGAATACGAGCGCTTCAAGGCCGCCGCCGAGGGCATCGATGGCCTGAGCCGTGTAGGCCGCGATGTCATCGTGCCGAAACTGGACGCTCCCGAAGCCCGTGCACGCAAGTTGCTGCCGGATGTCAGCCTTGAAGAAGTGCTGATGTCGATGGCCGAAGTGCTGCACCGCGGCGACATGTTCGAAAGCCACCAGGTCAGCCGCGAGGCACTGTCCACCCGCGAGCGCATGAGCGACGTGCTGGAGCGTCTCAAGGGCGGCGGTTTTGTGCCGTTCGCCGAGCTGTTTACCGCCGAAGAAGGGCGTCTGGGTGTGGTCGTGACGTTTATGGCGGTGCTTGAACTGGTCAAGGAGTCACTTGTCGAGCTGGTCCAAAACGAGCCCTTTGCGGCGATCCATGTCCGGGCGCGAGCCGAGTAGAGCTAAAACACATTCATGAACCTCAACGAACCTCGCGAACTGGCCCCGCTGCTTGAAGCATTTCTGCTGGCCTCCGGAAAACCGCAGACGCTGGAGCGCCTGTATGAGCTATTCGAGGAAGGCGAGCGCCCTGAACCCCCGGTGTTCAAAAAGGCACTCGAGGTGTTGCGCAAGTCATGTGAGGGGCGCGCTTTCGAGCTCAAGGAAGTGGCGTCGGGTTATCGCCTGCAGATTCGTGACCGCTTTTCGCCGTGGGTCGGGCGGTTGTGGGAAGAACGGCCGCAGCGTTACTCCCGAGCCATGCTGGAAACCCTCGCGCTGATCGCCTACCGCCAGCCGATCACGCGGGGCGAGATCGAGGATGTGCGCGGTGTCGCGGTCAACAGCCACATCGTCAAGACCCTGCTCGAGCGCGAGTGGATTCGCGTGGTGGGCTACCGCGATGTGCCCGGCAAACCGGCGATGTTCGCGACCACCAAAGGCTTTCTCGACCACTTCAACCTGAAAAGCCTCGACGAACTGCCGCCGCTGGCCGACCTGCGCGAGATGGAAACCGAGCCGGTGCTGGATTTCGAAGAAGCGCCGGTGCCTGCGCACCTGCAAGCCCTGGCCGACGCCAGCCTCGACCCGGACGCAGAGCCCGAAGCGCCGCGTGACGAAACCAGCTTCCGCAGTCTGCTGGTGGAACTGGATTCGATGGAACAGGGCCTCAAGACCGACTTCGACGACCTGCTGCGCGCGGAGCCTGAGCCTGAAGACGGCAAAGGCGACGATGAGGTCTGATTGACTAGCGCTCCCACGCTGAAGCGTTCAGCGTGATACACAAGTCTCGTGGGAGCGAGCTTGCTCGCGAAGGCGATGGTGCAGGCTCGCTATTTTCGGATTCTGTAAGGGCCCTTTCGCGAGCAAGCTCGCTCCCACAAGACCTGTATGTAGCCATGAGCGCTCTGCGTCCTCTTGATACCTCGTCCTGGAGCGTGCGGAACGATAATCAGAATTGTCGTGCCAACGTTCCGCGCACTCCGGTCGAATTCATGCGCCAGCCCAGGGTCACATCTGATACCACTCGCCATGAGATTCGCTGCCCATGAGTTCGACCAAGAACCCCTGCATCAGCCTGTGCAAGTTCGATGATGATATTTGTCTGGGCTGCGGTCGCAGCAAGCGCGAAATCAAGTCCTGGAAGAAGCTCGACAAGGACGACAAGCGCACGGTGCTCGATGAGTCTGCCAAGCGGCTGGCGAAGCTCAAGACCGCCGGTCGTAAAAAGAAGAAGTGATTCGGGCATTTGCCGCTGACGCCGGATGCGTAAACCGGCGCAGGGGCGTATGATGGCCGACCCTCGGCGATCAAGTGTCGCCCGGGCTTTCAAGTATTTCGCCTTGCCGCTATCCACAGCGCGCCGGGCACAGGTCTTGCCGGTTCTCGGCCAGCCCTGATTCGACACACCGGGAGGTGCCCAGATGAGTGAAAAAGACAAGCAGGACAGCCAGGAAATCGGACCCGCAGGCGAAAAGCTGCAGAAGGTTCTGGCGCGCATTGGCGTGGGTTCACGCCGTGACGTGGAAGCCTGGATTACCCAGGGCCGTATCAAGGTCAACGGCAAGGACGCGACCCTCGGTCAACGCGTCGACCTGCATGACGCCATCAGTGTCGATGGTCGCGTCATCAAGCGCGAAGAAGCGGCCGAAACGGTCCGTCGCGTCATCATGTACAACAAGCCCGATGGTGAAATCTGCACCCGTGACGACCCTGAAGGCCGTCCGACCGTGTTTGATCGTCTGCCGCGCCCGAAAGAAGGCCGCTGGATCAACATTGGTCGTCTCGACATCAACACCACCGGCCTGCTGATGTTCACCACCGACGGTGAACTCGCCAACCGCCTGATGCACCCATCGTTTGAAATGGACCGTGAATACGCGGTTCGTGTGCGTGGCGAAGTCGATGACGACATGTTGCTGCGCCTCAAGAACGGTGTGATTCTCGAAGATGGTCCTGCACGCTTCACCGATATCCAGCAGGCACCGGGCGGCGAAGGCTTCAACCACTGGTATCACTGCGTGGTGATGGAAGGCCGTAACCGCGAAGTGCGTCGTCTCTGGGAATCCCAGGGGCTGGTGGTCAGCCGCCTGAAGCGCGTGCGTTACGGGCCGGTGTTCCTCAACTCCGACCTGCCGATGGGCCGCTGGCGCGAAATGAGCCAGTACGAAGTCGACATTCTGGCAGCCGAAGTCGGTCTGCAGCCTGTGGCCCAGCCGCAGATGAATGCCAAGACCAAAGACAAGATGGAGCGTCTGCAGCGTCAATCGTCGCGCCCTTTGGGCAAAGGCGAGCGCGTTCGCACCTTGCGTCCTGCAGCTGGTGCTCCGGCAGCCGGCGGCGAGCGCGCACCGCGTCAGCCGCAGATCACCGGCAGCGAGCGTGATCGTCCGCGCGGTGGCGATTCGACTCAGCGTCCTTCGTCGCGCAAGGATTCGGGCAAGCCCGGTTCACGCGCGCCGCGTCCGGCCGACAACAGCCGTGGTACGCCGGTCGCCGAGCGTCCGAGCGACATGAACAAGCGTCCGGCCAAGCCGGGCCCGAAGCGTGTCGGCATCAAGCTGGTCAACGATGATGCGCCGTCAGGCAAGCGTCGTGGCCCACCGGCAGGTTCAGGTCAGCGTCCGGGTTTCGGTCGTCGCAAGCCTGAGTGATCGCTCGTTGTGAATGAATGGCAACGCCAGTCCACAGGGCTGGCGTTGTCGTTTTCGTCGCTCTGAAAAGCGCTGTCACACTGCCGTCGCGCATCGACCTCCCTGTTTTGAACCTCAGCCGGGTTGCACGTGTACAATGCTGCGCTTTTTTCTGTGAAACAGTGCTGTTCAACGCTCCGGGCCATCCGCCTCGAACGCTGCAATTCTGTTGCGCCACGAGCGCAGCAGGTTCTATTCCGTCACAGAACAAGATCGATCAGGTGGCTATTGAATGAGTGAAACAACCTCACCCTCGGGCGAACTGAAACGTGGCCTGAAGAATCGACACATCCAGTTGATCGCCTTGGGCGGTGCCATCGGGACGGGCCTGTTTCTCGGTTCGGCGGGCGTGCTGAAATCAGCCGGGCCGTCGATGATTCTAGGTTATGCCATCTGTGGCTTCATCGCTTTCATGATCATGCGCCAGCTGGGCGAGATGATTGTCGAAGAGCCGGTCGCCGGCTCGTTCAGCCACTTCGCCCACAACTACTGGGGCGGTTTCGCCGGGTTCCTGTCGGGCTGGAATTGCTGGCTGCTGTACATCCTGGTCGGTATGTCCGAGCTGACTGCCGTCGGCAAATACATTCATTACTGGTTGCCGGACATCCCGGGCTGGGTCTCCGCGGCAGCCTTCTTCGTGCTGATCAATGCCATTAACCTGACCAACGTCAAGGTCTTCGGCGAGACCGAGTTCTGGTTCGCGATCATCAAGGTGGTGGCGATCATCGGCATGATTGCGCTGGGCAGTTACATGCTGGTCAGTGGCAGCGGCGGTCCGCAGGCCTCGGTCAGTAACCTCTGGGAGCATGGCGGATTCTTTCCCAATGGTGTCAGTGGTTTGGTGATGGCGCTGGCAATCATCATGTTCTCCTTCGGCGGCCTGGAGATGCTCGGTTTCACCGCTGCCGAAGCCGAACAGCCAAAAACCGTAATCCCCAAGGCGATCAACCAGGTCATCTACCGCATCCTGATTTTCTACATCGGCGCGCTGGTGGTGCTGTTGTCGCTGACGCCCTGGGACAGCCTGCTGGCCAGCCTCAATGCGTCTGGCGATTCCTACAGCGGCAGCCCGTTCGTGCAGGTTTTCTCGATGCTCGGTAGCGACACGGCTGCGCACATCCTCAACTTTGTGGTGCTGACGGCAGCGCTGTCGGTCTACAACAGCGGCACTTACTGCAACAGCCGCATGCTGGTGGGCATGGCCGAGCAGGGTGATGCGCCCAAGGCGCTGGCCCAGGTCGACAAACGCGGGGTGCCGGTCAAGGCGATCTTCGCCTCTGCCGCCGTGACACTGGTCGCGGTGCTGCTCAACTATTTCGTGCCGCAGCAGGCGCTGGAACTGTTGATGTCGCTGGTGGTGGCCACGCTGGTGATCAACTGGGCGATGATCAGCTACTCGCACCTGAAATTCCGCCAACACATGAACCGGACCGCCCAGGTGCCGCTGTTCAAGGCGCTGTGGTATCCCTATGGCAACTATGTGTGCCTGGCCTTTGTGGTGTTTATCCTCGGCATCATGCTGATGATCCCCGGCATCCGCATATCGGTCTATGCGATACCTGTGTGGCTGGCGGTGATGTGGGTCTGTTACCGGGCCAAAAACAGGCGTAGCGTTGTCCTATCTGCACAGTCTGGCAAATAGCCTTGCCCGTTTCCGAGAAGAAGAGACCCCGATGCTGGTGATTTCCAACAACGTTCATCTGCCGGATGCAGAGATCGAACTGACCGCTATCCGTGCTCAGGGCGCGGGCGGGCAGAACGTCAACAAGGTCTCCAGCGCGGTGCATTTGCGTTTCGACATCAACGCCTCATCGCTGCCGCCGTTTTACAAGGAACGGCTGCTGGCGTTGAGTGACAGCCGGATTACCAGCGACGGCGTGATCGTGCTCAAGGCTCAGCAGTATCGGACCCAGGAGCAGAACCGTGCCGATGCCTTGCTGCGTTTGAGTGAGCTGATCGTCAACGCGGCCAAGGTCGAAAAGAAACGCCGCCCGACCCGTCCGACGCTCGGCTCCAAGACCCGGCGCCTGGAGTCCAAGAGCAAACGCGGCTCGATCAAGGCCGGACGCGGGAAAGTGGATTTTTGAGGTGTTTTTCAGTCTCGTGCCACGCAGTGCTCAGCGCTATACAAAAGTCTACGCTTGATTCTGGCCGCAGGCCGTAGGAGCGAACTTGTTCGCGAAAGGGCCCGTACCGTCGCAGAAGATTTAGCGTTCAAAACAATGCCTTCGCGAACAAGTTCGCTCCTACAAAAGCCCTCACGCTCGAACGTAGGAGATTCTATGGTTTTGGGAAAGCCCTCAAGCCACTTTTGTTTGATATTCGCTCTGGTTCTTTAACAGAGCGAAGACTACTCGAGCCAACTTTCGGGAGAGCATGACCAGCGCTTGAGTTGTACTAAAGCCACGCTTTCTCTGCTCTTCATAAAAAGGCTTCCAGGCCGGCGTACGGCTCCCGGACATAGCCGCGTTGTGCAGCAACCGTCGGGCTTCTGGATCGCCGCGTTTGGTCAATCGACGAGGTCCATCACTTTGCCCTGATTTGGATACTCTCAGGTCCAGCCCAAGAAACGCGATAAAGGCGTTCGCTGCGCTGAACTCGCCTCGCTGAAAAGAAGTGACCAAACGAGCTGCAGTCAGAAAGCCGATCCCTTCTACTTTCATACAGCGGTTGACCTGCCTCATCAGCCCGGCTTCCTGCAGTACATCGCGAATCTTCTTTTCAACGAGCGCCTCAAATCGTTTCATCGAGTTGACCTGATTGGCGAACGCTGTTCTCAGAAAAGGCTCGTTGGTCCAGCTTTGTACCAGGCCAGTACGAGCCTGAACCAAGGCTGCACGACGTCGGAACAGGCTCAGAAGCTGCCGATAAAGCGGGCTCGCAGGTATCCAGGGCCGCAACTCATCAAGCTCGTTTTTCAGGTATCGGGCCAACAAACGAGCATCTTGGGCATCGGTTTTGGCGCGTATGTTGACGCCTTTACGGTAATGACTGAGCTGATAGCCATCCACCATATAAACGTCACAGCCTGCTTCGTGGGCCGCATCCGCGAACAGGACGTGATAGACGTTAGTGGCTTCGATGGCGATGGCGCAGCTGCTCGCCAAGGCCTTCAGCCATTGGGTGATGGCGACTTTGGTATTGGGGATTGCCTCAAGTCGATCATATTGATCGTGGTAGATCACCAGCTCATTCTTGGCGACATCTACACCGATGATCGGTTTTTCCAGAGTAACCCGCATTGCCATAACGCCTCCTCGGGGATAAGGTTTACAGACTTGAAGGGGCCACCCAGAGGCGCAGGCTTGTTTCTATCGTAGGTTGTGAGCCTTAAGCATTCTTTATCGGCGCTTGGGTGAAAGGAGGAGGGGTGAAATCTCCTACGGGTCTGTACTGCGCGAACAGTCAGAAGCGAACTAAGTCCCTCCTCCTCCCTTCAAGTCTTACCATACAAGCGAACTTGTTCGCGAAAGGGCCGGTACAGTCGCAGAAGATTTAGCGTTCAAAACAATGCCTTCGCGAACAAGTTCGCTCCTACAAAAGCCCCGTTCCCACGCTCGAACGTAGGAGCGAACTTGTTCGCGAAAGGGCCCGTACAGTCGCGGAAGATCTGGCGTTCAAAACAATGCCTTCGCGAACAAGTTCGCTCCTACAAAAGCCCCGTTCCCACGCTCGAACGTAGGAGCGAACTTGTTCGCGAAAGGGCCCGTACCGTCTCGGAAGATCTGGCGTTCAAAACAATGTCTTCGCGAACAAGTTCGCTTGTATGGTAAGACTTGAAGGGAGGAGGAGGGACTTAGTTCGCTTCTGACTGTTCGCGCAGTACAGACCCGTAGGAGATTTCACCCCTCCTCCTTTCACCCAAGCGCCGATAAAGAATGCTTAAGGCTCACAACCTACGATAGAAACAAGCCTGCGCCTCTGGGTGGCCCCTTCAAGTCTGTAAACCTTATCCCCGAGGAGGCGTTATGGCAATGCGGGTTACTCTGGAAAAACCGATCATCGGTGTAGATGTCGCCAAGAATGAGCTGGTGATCTACCACGATCAATATGATCGACTTGAGGCAATCCCCAATACCAAAGTCGCCATCACCCAATGGCTGAAGGCCTTGGCGAGCAGCCGCGCCATCGCCATCGAAGCCACTAACGTCTATCACGTCCTGTTCGCGGATGCGGCCCACGAAGCAGGCTGTGACGTTTATATGGTGGATGGCTATCAGCTCAGTCATTACCGTAAAGGCGTCAACATACGCGCCAAAACCGATGCCCAAGATGCTCGTTTGTTGGCCCGATACCTGAAAAACGAGCTTGATGAGTTGCGGCCCTGGATACCTGCGAGCCCGCTTTATCGGCAGCTTCTGAGCCTGTTCCGACGTCGTGCAGCCTTGGTTCAGGCTCGTACTGGCCTGGTACAAAGCTGGACCAACGAGCCTTTTCTGAGAACAGCGTTCACCAATCAGGTCAACTCGATGAAACGATTTGAGGCGCTCGTTGAAAAGAAGATTCGCGATGTACTGCAGGAAGCCGGGCTGATGAGGCAGGTCAACCGCTGTATGAAAGTAGAAGGGATCGGCTTTCTGACTGCAGCTCGTTTGGTCACTTCTTTTCAGCGAGGCGAGTTCAGCGGAGCGAACGCCTTTATCGCGTTTCTTGGGCTGGACCTGAGAGTATCCAAATCAGGGCAAAGTGATGGACCTCGTCGATTGACCAAACGCGGCGATCCAGAAGCCCGACGGTTGCTGCACAACGCGGCTATGTCCGGGAGCCGTACGCCGGCCTGGAAGCCTTTTTATGAAGAGCAGAGAAAGCGTGGCTTTAGTACAACTCAAGCGCTGGTCATGCTCTCCCGAAAGTTGGCTCGAGTAGTCTTCGCTCTGTTAAAGAACCAGAGCGAATATCAAACAAAAGTGGCTTGAGGGCTTTCCCAAAACCATAGAATCTCCTACGAGCAGCCTGAAAACTCTGCTTTCCGGGCTCTTCAGGACCTGTATGACTATGAGCACCGATCATTACTGGCGTAGTACCTGCGCCTGCTTGTACAGATAAACGCTCAACGCCAACCCGGTGAGTGACGCCAGTGCCGCGAACAGGAAGATCGAGACGAAGCCGAAGCCGGCGGCAATGGCGCCTGCCAGTGGGCCGGTGATGCCCAGTGACAGGTCGATGAACAGCGAGTAGGCGCCCACTGCCGCGCCTCGGCTTGACGCCGGGACCAGATTGACCGCTTCCACGCCCAGCGCCGGGAACACCAGCGAGAATCCGAAACCGGTCAGCGCCGCGCCAGCCAGTGCCAGGTCCGGAGTGGGCGCAAGCCACAGCAGCAAGAGCCCCAGGCTTTCCACGGACATACAGACAATCGCCACTCGAAAGCCGCCCAGGCGATTGATCAGGCTGCCGAACAGCAGGCGCGCGGCGATGAAGCTGCCACCAAACAGCGTCAGGCACAGCGCGGCGTTCGGCCAGTGGTTGCTCGCGTAATACAGGGTGATGAACGTCGCGATAGTGCCGAAACCGATACCGCCCAACGCCAGGCCCATGCCATGCGGAAACACTCGTCCGAGTACATGCATGAATGGCAGTCGCTCGCCCTGCACGATCGGCGCGGGCTCTTTATACCACGTCAGGTAGAGCCCCAGCGCGCACAGCAGCATGATGCTCACACCCACTGTCCACAGGCCGAGTTCGTCGACCATCCACACACCCAGTGGCGCACCGATGGCCAGCGCGCCGTAGCTGGCGATGCCATTCCAGGAAATGACCTTGGCGGTGTTCTGCGCGCCGACCCGGCCGATGCCCCAGCCAATCGAGCCAGAACCGACGAGGCTTTCCGCGGCACCGAGGATCACCCGGCCAATCAGCAGAATCACCAGGCTCGCCATCGGCCAACTGTCCAGCCAGACCGGCACCAGCATGAACACACCGCTCAGCCCGCAACCGGTCAGCCCGATCTGCACAGCTTTTTTGCTGCCCAGATTGTCGATGATGCGACTCGACCAGGGGCGACTGATCAGCGTGGCCAGGTACTGCACGCTGATGACCAGCCCGGCGATGACTGCACCGAAGCCCAGATCACTGTGGACGTAGCCGGGCAGAACGGCGAGGGGGATGCCGATGTTCAGGTAGCCGATAAAGGTGAACATCACGATGGACACGACGGTCAGGGTAACGGCCATCGGGGTTTGTGGTGTGTTTTGCTGTGTCTCGGACATGGGGCGGGCTTTCATTCTTTTGCGGGCATGGCGTTCGAGCGGGCAGGGAAAACCCTTAGCAAGCTCTCGAAGTGCTTATCATACCGATGCATCGGGCGATGCAGGTGCAACAGATTGAAATAAACCTGAATGGAGGGGGCTATTCGTCTCTGGGTGCCACAAGGTGTGTGGTCACAAGTGCGGCCAAGGCGTTTTCCTGAGTACCGAAACGGGCGAGCAGGGCGCTCTGTTTTTCCGGGCTGAGGCGTGACCAGATCTCGATCATTTTCTCGGCGGTGCCAATCAGGGCGCTGGCTTGGGTTTCAGTGAAGTCGCTCATAAAAATCTGCTGTTTGCCTGTTGCTGGTTTTCCAGGCGTATTGAAAACCGGCAAAACCGTTTTTCGATACGCCTGAAAACAATCGCCTTCAGTCTTTGCGTCCGGCTTTCTGGCTGTCTTGAGCCGAGGGTGCTGCTTTCATTGCTACAGGTTGACCAAGCTCTTGCTGAGCCAGAGTCGACTGTTGTGGTTCCTGTTGGCCTGGTGGGAAGTTAGGGATTTCATGCATCGTCGTCGCTCCTCGCAAGGGGTTGCAGATAGAACCGTGCTTTAAAAAAGCATGCGCAGGATAACCCACTGAAAATGACAATCAGGATATTTTTTTACCCCGATTGCCCTGATCGTGAAACAAAATGGCTTTTTCACTGTCCGACTTTTCGCCTCGCGAGGCGCTGAGCAGCTTGATTTCATTGGGCCGGACCGCGTGAGCAGGGTCCGCGGCCCGTTGATCATTTTATTTTCGGCCTTCTGCACCCTTGGCCACTTCATCCGTGCGCGCGGCCATGATGAAGTCGTTGCGATGCAGGCCCTTGATCGAGTGGCTCCACCAGGTCACGGTCACCTTGCCCCACTCGGTCAACAGGCCCGGGTGATGGCCTTCCGCTTCGGCAATTTCGCCCACGGCATTGGTGAACGCCAGCGCCCATTTGAAATTCTTGAACAGAAACACTTTTTCCAGCTGCATCACCGCGTCGCGGACCTCGATGTTCCAGTCCGGGATCTGCTTGAGCAGTTCCGGCAATTCGGCTTCGCTGACCTGCGGCGCATCGGCACGGCAGGCTTCACAGTGGGCTTGATTCAAGGTGGTCATAAGCAGAGTGTCCTTTTCGGATAGCGGGCCGAGCGTCAGGCGGCGTGGCTTTTGGTTTTAGGTGGAAACTTGGGAGCGTGCAAGCCCAACTGCATGCCTTGCCCGACCAGCGCCATGATGTCTTGCTGCGCCAGGTCGAACAGATGCTTCAGATCCGGCAGGACAAAGTACAGCGGTTGCAGAATGTCGATGCGATAAGGGGTGCGCATCGCCTCAAGCGGATCGAAAGGCTGGTGTTCGGGGGCTGCCGATAAGCTGTACAACGCTTCCTTCGGTGAAGAAAGGATGCCGCCGCCGTAGATTTTCCGTCCTTGCGGTGTATCGACCAGACCAAACTCGATGGTCATCCAGTACAGCCGGGCCAGGTACACGCGTTGTTCCTTGCTCGCGCTCAGGCCGAGTTTGCCGTAGGTGTGGGTGAATTCGGCAAACCATGGATTGGTCAATAGCGGGCAGTGGCCAAATATTTCATGAAAGATGTCCGGTTCCTGCAGGTAGTCCAGTTCTTCTGCGCTACGAATGAACGTCGCCACCGGAAAGCGCTTGCTGGCCAGCAGTTCAAAAAACGTCTGGAAGGGGATCAGCGCGGGCACTCGCTCGACCTGCCAGCCCGTGGTCGCGCCCAGAACCTTGTTGATTTCGCCTAGCTGAGGAATGCGATCGAGCGGCAGGCCTAGGTGCTCGATTCCGTCCAGATACTCCTGACAGGCACGTCCTTCGACGATTTTCATCTGTCGGGTAATCAGGGTGTTCCATACCGCATGTTCGTCCGCCGTGTAATCGATGAAACCCGAAGCGTCCGGCTCGCGTGCCACGTAAAGCGTCTGGGCCATGCTGATATCCTCGAAAGGCTGGTGTTTTTAGAGTGTTCTTGTAAAAGCCTGTGTTCAGGAATAACCCGGTTTCGAGGGCACGTCAGTGGGTGTGAGCAGGGTAGCGCATGGGTTTGATCACTGGTTCGTAACGAAAAGTTTACGCTTGCGATGGAAGAGGCTTGAAATCAAGCATCCTGCCGCTCGCGAAGCGCGCATGCGTAACGTATTGTTGACATTAATTTTCCCGCTTCATAAAAAAACATACCCCTACAGAGACGATGACTCATGCGCATCAAGGTGCACTGCCAGAACCGCATCGGCATTCTTCGCGACATTCTCGATCTGCTGGTGGCTTACGGCGTCAACGTGGCGCGCGGTGAAGTGGGGGGCGAACACGGTGACGCGATCTATCTGCATTGCCCGAACCTGATCAACCTGCAGTTCCAGGCCCTCCGCCCGAAGTTCGAGGCGATCACCGGGGTGTTCGGCGTCAAGCGCGTCGGGCTGATGCCCAGCGAGCGCCGGCACATGGAGCTCAATGCCTTGCTCGGCGCGTTGGAATTCCCGGTGTTGTCCATCGACATGGGCGGGGCGATCGTTGCGGCCAATCGTGCCGCTGCGCAGTTGCTGGGCGTGCGGGTCGATGAAGTGCCGGGCATGCCCTTGTCGCGTTACGCCGAAGATTTCGACCTGCCTGAGCTGGTGCGCGCCAGCCAGTCGCGGATCAATGGGCTGCGGGTCAAGGTATGTGGCGATGTGTTTCTTGCCGACATCGCACCTCTGCAATCGGAACATGACGACAGCGAAGCCATGGCCGGGGCCGTGCTGACGCTGCACCGCGCGGATCGGATCGGCGAGCGCATCTACCATGTGCGCAAGCAGGAGCTGCGTGGCTTCGACAGCATCTTTCAGAGCTCGAAGGTCATGGCTGCCGTGGTTCGCGAGGCGCGGCGCATGGCGCCCCTCGATGCGCCGCTGCTGATCGAGGGCGAAACCGGCACTGGCAAGGAATTGCTGGCCCGCGCCTGTCACCTGGCAAGCCCGCGCGGCCAGTCACCGCTGATGGCACTCAACTGTGCCGGGTTGTCGGAGTCCATGGCCGAGATCGAGCTGTTCGGTTATGACCCTGGTGCGTTCGACGGCGCGCGTGCGGAAGGGCGGCTGGGGCTGTTGGAACTGACCGCGGGCGGCACGCTGTTTCTCGATGGTGTAGGTGAGCTGAGCGCCCGTATGCAGGCCAAACTGCTGCGCTTCATTCAGGACGGCAGCTTTCGCCGGGTCGGCAGTGACGAGGACATGTTTCTTGATGTGCGAGTGATGTGTTCGACCCAGGTCGATCTTTCGGAGCTGTGCGCCAAAGGCATGTTCAGGCAGGACCTTTATCATCGCCTTAACGTGCTGTCGCTGCATATACCGCCACTGCGCGACTGTCTGGACGGTCTTGAGCCTCTGGTGGAGCATTTTCTCGATCAGGCCAGCCGACAGATAGGCTGTCCGCTGCCCGGCATATTACCTGCGGCCATCAAGCGTCTGAGTCAGTACCACTGGCCCGGCAATGTGCGACAACTGGAAAACGTATTGTTTCAGGCCGTATCGCTGTGTGATGGCGGCAAGGTGCAGGCCGAGCATATCCGTTTGCCGGATTACGGCGTGCGCCAGGGATTGAGTGAGGCGTCGCTGGAGGGCGGGCTGGGCGCTATTATCGGGCGCTTTGAAAAGTCGGTGCTGGAACAACTGTATGCGCAATATCCCAGCAGTCGCCAATTAGGTAAACGCTTGGGGGTGTCTCATACAACGATTGCCAACAAGTTGCGCGACTATGAATTGGGGCGCGAATCAGATCCGCATCCAGTCGATAAATAACTTGCTCATTGATAGTCCTGTCGGCCACTTCGTGCATGCGCCTCGCACCTTATAAAGAGCGGCGAGGCGTCGTGCACAGGTTGCAACCGTAAGAAGCCTCAACCGTTGCTGCAGCCGTTGCCCATCACCTGATAGCCCATGGTGTGGCGCGCGCCTTGCGAATCTTCATACACCATGCGCGCCGGGACCACTGCGCAGACGTTAGGGATCTGGCTGATGGAAATAACCCGGGCGATATCCAGATGAGTGCCGTAGGTATATTGCTCGACACGCGCCTGTTGCGCAGCCACTTTGGTCTGCGATTCTTCGGCCATGGCGAAACTACTGATGCCGCACAGGGCCAATGCCACTAATAAAGCTTTCATTGTCGTTTACCTTTTTCAAAGTGAGCGCCGTCGCATCACGTTTTTGACGTCATGGGCTAAGGCGGTCTGATACGTTTTTCGAGTTGGAACAACACTGCGTGGGGGCAGTTGATGTCTGCCTTGTTGGCGGATCGAATTCTATGCCTGTTGCGACAGCGCATATATAAAGACTTTGGATAAGCGCTTTTATCAAAATGGTAATAATCTTGAGGGCAGCTGCAAGCTTCAAGCTTTCGGGCTTAATGCTTGCGGCTTGCAGCTTATGGCTTGCAGCTCCGGCCCCGCCCGGTAAGACCAACGTCGAATGGCCCCTGCGGGTGGGGCGGGATACAACAGGGGCATAAAACAACAACTATCCACCGAGGTAACCAAGATGAGTGCAGCTTCCCTGTACCCCGTCCGCCCAGAAGTCGCAGCGACTACGCTGACGGATGAAGCGACCTACAAGGCCATGTACCAGCAGTCGGTGGTCAACCCTGATGGTTTCTGGCGTGAACAGGCTCAGCGCCTCGACTGGATCAAACCTTTCACCGTGGTCAAACAGACCTCGTTCGATGATCACCGTGTCGATATCAAATGGTTCGCCGACGGCACGCTGAACGTTGCCTACAACTGCCTGGATCGCCATCTGGAAGAACGCGGCGACAGCATCGCCATCATCTGGGAGGGCGATGACCCTTCCGAGCACCGGGAAATCACCTACCGCGAACTGCACGCCGAAGTGTGCAAGTTCGCCAACGCGCTGCGTGGCCAGGACGTGCACCGTGGTGACGTTGTGACCATCTACATGCCGATGATCCCCGAGGCTGTGGTCGCCATGCTGGCGTGCGCGCGGATCGGTGCGATTCACTCGGTGGTGTTCGGCGGCTTTTCGCCCGAAGCGCTGGCAGGCCGGATCATCGATTGCAGTTCCAAAGTGGTCATCACCGCTGACGAAGGTCTGCGTGGCGGCAAGAAGACGGCGCTCAAGGCCAACGTCGACCGCGCCCTGACCAACCCGGAAACCAGCAGCGTGCAGAAGGTCATCGTCTGCAAGCGCACCGGGGGCGAGATCGAATGGAACCGTCACCGTGACATCTGGTACCACTCGCTTCTGGAAGTGGCGTCCAGCACCTGTGCGCCGAAAGAGATGGGTGCTGAAGAGTCGCTGTTCATTCTCTACACCTCGGGCTCGACCGGCAAACCCAAGGGCGTGCTGCACACCACTGCAGGTTATCTGCTGTATGCGGCGCTGACCCACGAACGCGTGTTCGACTACAAACCAGGCGAAGTCTATTGGTGCACCGCCGACGTCGGCTGGGTCACCGGGCACAGTTACATTGTCTACGGCCCTCTGGCCAATGGTGCGACCACGCTGCTGTTCGAAGGCGTGCCGAACTATCCGGACATTACCCGCGTGTCGAAGATCATCGACAAGCACAAGGTCAATATCCTCTACACCGCGCCGACCGCGATTCGCGCCATGATGGCTGAAGGCACCAAGTCCGTTGAAGGTGCCGACGGTTCCAGCCTGCGCCTGCTGGGTTCGGTGGGCGAGCCAATCAACCCGGAAGCCTGGGCCTGGTACTACAACACGGTCGGCAAGCAGAACTGCCCGATTGTCGATACCTGGTGGCAGACCGAAACCGGCGGCATCCTGATCAGCCCGTTGCCAGGCGCGACCGCCCTGAAACCGGGCTCGGCGACACGTCCGTTCTTCGGTGTGATTCCGGCGCTGGTGGATAACCTGGGCAACCTCATCGAGGGCGCTGCCGAGGGCAATCTGGTGATCCTCGATTCGTGGCCGGGCCAGTCGCGCTCGCTGTACGGCGATCATGACCGTTTCGTCGACACCTACTTCAAGACGTTCCGCGGCATGTACTTCACCGGTGACGGTGCCCGTCGTGACGAGGACGGTTATTTCTGGATCACCGGGCGTGTGGATGACGTGCTCAACGTTTCCGGCCACCGCATGGGCACGGCTGAAATCGAAAGTGCGATGGTTGCGCACCCGAAAGTCGCCGAGGCTGCTGTGGTCGGTGTGCCGCATGACCTGAAAGGGCAGGGCATTTACGTTTATGTGACCCTCAACGGCGGTGAAGAACCGAGCGACGCGTTGCGCACCGAATTGCGCAACTGGGTGCGCAAGGAGATCGGCCCGATTGCCTCGCCTGACTTCATTCAGTGGGCGCCCGGCCTGCCGAAGACTCGTTCGGGCAAGATCATGCGCCGCATCCTGCGCAAGATTGCGACCGCCGAGTACGATGCGCTGGGTGATATCTCCACCCTGGCCGACCCGGGCGTGGTGCAGCATCTGATCGACACGCACAAGGCCATGAACGCTGCCTGAGCGATCCTGTGACTGAAGCGCCCCGTTCGGTGAGAGCCGAACGGGGCGCCTTCGTTTTCGGCGTCTGGTAAGGGAAAAGGGATATATATCGGGTTGTTACCGGTTTACACGGCGTTGTCGCGCAGTGCTTCGTTGTGGGACATGTCTGGGGTTTCTATGTAGGAAAGTACGACGCAGCAAGGCTTTTAAATCGCCATGTGGCACGCTGGGCTTGCCGGATTAAAAGGGTTTGCCAATAATGGGCGCGCTTTTTGCTGTTATGACAGGTTGAGTCTGCGCTGCTGGATCAGCAGAAGCGGGCCCCGTCAATACCGTGTAGTGGGTTTTCAAGCGCTTCTGTAACTAGTTGTCGCATTGAAGAAATATCGACTTCGAGCCTGTCGTTAAAATGCCCCTCATTCGCCGAAGGGCTGTGAGCCGCCAGCGCGGTGTCACGTATCCGGCGTCGCTTTTCCCCGAGATTGTCCTTTCGCACATTGGGCGCTTGCTCACTTTGCCACTTGTCGTGCTTTACCGATGGAGTCCCTGGAAATGAAAAAGCTCATGCTTATTGGCGCGATGGCGTTGTCCGTGCTCGCCCAGCCGATCTTTGCTGATGAAAAACCACTGAAAATCGGTATCGAAGCGGCTTACCCTCCGTTCGCGTCCAAGGCCCCGGATGGCAGCATCGTCGGCTTTGACTACGACATCGGCAATGCGCTGTGTGAAGAAATGAAGGTCAAGTGCACCTGGGTCGAGCAGGAATTCGACGGCCTTATCCCGGCGCTGAAAGTGCGCAAGATCGACGCGATCCTGTCGTCGATGTCCATCACTGACGACCGCAAGAAGTCCGTGGACTTCACCGGCAAGTATTACAATTCCCCGGCGCGTCTGGTTATGAAGGACGGCACTACGGTCAGCGACAGCCTGGCTGAACTCAAGGGCAAGAAGATCGGCGTGCAGCGTGGCTCGATCCACGAGCGTTTCGCCCGTGAAGTCCTCGCTCCCAAAGGTGTCGAAGTGACGCCGTACGGCTCGCAGAACGAAATCTACCTGGACATCGGTGCAGGTCGCCTGGACGGTACTGTCGCCGACGCCACGCTGTTGCAGGACGGCTTCCTGAAAACCGACGCAGGCAAAGGCTATGCGTTCGTAGGTCCGTCGTTCGTCGATCCGAAATACTTTGGTGACGGCATCGGCATTGCCGTGCGCAAGGGCGACAAGGCCGACCTTGACCGTCTCAACGCCGCCATCGCCGCGATCCGTGCCAACGGCAAGTACAAGGCTATCCAGGACAAGTATTTCGATTTCGATATCTACGGCAAATAAGTCGTCGTCCTTACCCTGACCAATGGCGCAAACAGAATTGCCTGGATTGCGCCATTTTTATTCCACGCTTGAGGACCGCACATCATGTTGAAAGGTTACGGAGCTGTCATCCTCGAAGGTGCCTGGCTGACGTTGCAGCTGGCCCTGTCGTCGATGGCTCTGGCGATCGTTCTCGGTCTGATCGGCGTGGCGCTGAGGCTGTCTCCGGTACGCTGGATCGCCTGGCTGGGCGACCTGTACAGCACGGTGGTTCGTGGTATTCCCGATCTGGTCCTGATTCTGCTGATCTTCTACGGCGGCCAGGACCTGCTCAACCGCGTCGCCCCCTTGCTGGGGTTTGACGACTACATCGACCTTGATCCGTTGATGGCAGGCATCTGCACGCTGGGCTTCATCTTCGGCGCGTATCTCTCGGAAACCTTTCGCGGTGCGTTCATGGCCATTCCCAAGGGGCAGGCCGAGGCGGGCATGGCGTATGGCCTGAGCAGCGGCAAGGTGTTCTTCCGTATTCTGGTGCCGCAGATGATTCGTCTGGCGATTCCCGGTTTCACCAACAACTGGCTGGTGCTGACCAAGGCCACCGCGCTGATTTCCGTGGTCGGTCTGCAGGACATGATGTTCAAGGCCAAGCAGGCGGCCGATGCCACCCGCGAGCCTTTCACCTTCTTTCTGGCGGTTGCGGCGATGTACCTGGTGATCACCAGCGTGTCGCTGCTCGCCTTGCGTTACCTCGAAAAACGCTACTCGGTGGGCGTGAGGGCGGCTGACCTATGATCTTTGACTACAACGTGATCTGGGACAGTCTGCCGCTGTACTTCGGCGGCCTGCTGACCACCCTGAAGCTGCTGGCGATTTCACTCGCGTTCGGGCTGCTGGCGGCATTGCCGCTGGGCCTGATGCGAGTCTCGAAAAACCCTTGGGTGAACATCCCTGCGTGGCTGTACACCTACGTGATTCGCGGCACGCCTATGCTGGTGCAGCTGTTTCTGATCTATTACGGGCTGGCTCAGTTCGATGCGGTGCGCGAAAGCTTTTTGTGGCCCTGGCTGTCCAGTGCCACCTTCTGCGCCTGCCTGGCGTTCACCATCAACACCAGCGCCTACACGGCGGAGATCATCGCCGGCAGCCTCAAGGCCACACCGGCGGGTGAAATCGAGGCCGCGCGGGCCATGGGCATGTCGAAAGCCAAGATGTACCGGCGCATTCTGCTGCCCTCGGCCTTGCGCCGGGCGCTGCCGCAGTACAGCAACGAGGTCATCATGATGCTGCAGACCACCAGTCTGGCGTCCATCGTGACCCTGATCGACATCACCGGCGCGGCCCGTACGGTCAATGCGCAGTTCTACCTGCCTTTCGAGGCTTACATCACCGCAGGCGTTTTCTATCTGTGCCTGACATTCATTCTGGTGCGGCTGTTCAAGATCGCCGAACGCCGCTGGCTGGGCTACCTCGCCCCACGGAAGGTCTGAAATGCAAAGAACCGATCATGTATTGCCGTGGAGCACCCTCGGCACCCAACGCACGCTGAGCGTCTTTCGCTTCGGCACCGGCGAGCGCAAGGCCTACATCCAGGCCAGCCTGCATGCCGACGAACTGCCCGGCATGCGCACGGCCTGGGAGCTGAAAAAACGCCTCACCGAGCTGGAGCAGCAGGGCCTCCTCAAAGGTGTCGTCGAACTGGTGCCGGTGGCCAATCCACTGGGCCTGGGGCAGTTGCTGCAAGGTGCGCATCAGGGCCGTTTCGAGTTCGGCAGTGGCAAGAATTTCAACCGTGACTTCACCGAGCTGAGCGAGCCGGTCGCCGAGTTGCTGGAAGGTCAACTGGGCGACGACCCGCGCGCCAATACCCGGCTGATTCGCCAGGCAATGAGCGCTGCGCTCGAAGGTCTGCCCGCGCCGCAGAGCGAATTGCAAGGCATGCAACGCATCCTGCTCAGTCATGCCTGCGTCGCTGATGTGGTGCTCGATCTGCATTGTGATGCCGATGCCGCGTTGCACATGTACGCCTTGCCGCAGCACTGGCCACAATGGCGTTCGCTGTCGGCGCATCTGAATATCCAGGTGGCGCTGCTCGCCGAGGATTCCGGTGGCAGCTCCTTCGATGAAGCCTGCTCGCTGCCGTGGTTGCGCCTTTCGCGGATTTTCCCGCAGGCGCAGATCCCGCTGGCCTGCCTCGCGACTACCCTTGAACTGGGCGGTCAGGCCGATACTGGCAAGCCGCAGGCCCTCGCGCACGCCGAGGGCATTCTGGCGTTTCTCGCCGAACAGGGCTTCATCGGCGGCGACTGGCCGCAGCCGGCGCATGAAGCCTGCGAGGGCTTGCCGTTCGAAGGCACCGAATTGCTCTATGCGCCGCACCCTGGCGTGGTGACGTTCCTGCGCGCTGCTGGCGAGAGGGTCGAGGCGGGCGATCCGCTGTTCGAAGTGATCGACCCGCTGTCCGATCAGGTCAGTACCATTTGTGCGAATACTGCCGGGGTGTTGTTCGCCATCGAGCGGCTTCGTTACGCTCAACCCGGTTTCTGGCTGGCCAAGGTGGCGGGGCGCACGGCGCTGCGTCACGGACGTCTGCTCAGTGATTGACCGTTCTGTGGAAACCCAAAGCATGAACAAACTGGAAGTGCAGGACCTGCACAAGCGCTACGGCAGTCACGAAGTGATCAAGGGTGTGTCCATGACCGCCAAGGCCGGCGATGTCATCAGCATCATCGGCTCCAGCGGCTCTGGCAAAAGCACCTTTCTGCGCTGCATCAACCTGCTCGAACAGCCCCATGCCGGCAAGATCCTGCTCAACAACGAAGAGCTGAAGCTGGTGCCGAATAAGGAAGGCGGTTTGAAAGCTGCCGACGCCAAGCAATTGCAGCGTATGCGTTCACGCCTGTCGATGGTGTTTCAGCACTTCAATCTGTGGTCGCACATGACGGCACTGCAGAACATCATCGAAGCGCCGGTCCATGTGCTGGGTGTGTCGAAAAAGGAAGCGCTGGAAAAGGCTGAACATTATCTGGCCAAAGTCGGCGTGTCCCATCGCAAGGACGCTTACCCTGGGCACATGTCCGGCGGTGAGCAGCAGCGTGTGGCGATTGCCCGCGCACTGGCGATGGAGCCCGAGGTCATGCTGTTCGATGAGCCGACCTCGGCGCTGGACCCGGAGCTGGTCGGTGACGTGCTCAAGGTCATGCAGGGCCTGGCTCAGGAAGGCCGCACCATGGTGGTGGTGACTCACGAAATGGGTTTCGCCCGTGAGGTCTCCAATCAGTTGGTTTTCCTGCACCAGGGTGTCGTTCTGGAGCGTGGTGCCCCGCGCGAAGTGCTGGCCAATCCGCAGACCGAGCGTTTGCAGCAATTCCTGTCCGGCAGCCTGAAGTGACGATCGGCAGCGTATGACGATGCCTTTTTATGGCAGAACAGGGCATGCTGCGCGACGCGCGACACGACCTGGATGTTCCAGATCGAGCTATCTTCCAAGGCTCGGCTTTTGCGGCAATACGTATCGGATGTCCCAATGACTGCCCATCGAATAGGTTTCCTCGTCTGGCCTGGCACCAAAGCCCTGACCCTGGCACTGGCCGAGGAAGCCTTGCGCGTTGCGCAGCGCGTTCACCCTGAAGTGGTCTATGAGCTGTCGTTCCTGCAGGCCGAGGCCACGGAGCCTTCGGCGCTCGCCGGCGCGTGGCAATTGCCGGGTGAGCCCTGGGCCGGCCGGCTGGAAGGCTTTCAGAAGCTGTTTTTACTGGCTGACGAGCCTCCTGCAGGTGTGGCCCCGGCGCTGGGCAGCGCGCTCAAGCAACTGGTGCGTGCCGGCTGTTCGATTGGCGGGCTGTCGGCGGGCGTCTATCCGCTTGCGCAACTGGGCCTGCTGGATGGCTACCGTGCCGCCGTGCACTGGCGCTGGCAGGACGACTTTGCCGAGCGTTTCCCCAAGGTCATTGCCACCAGCCATTTGTTCGATTGGGATCGGGATCGCCTGACCGCCTGTGGTGGCATGTCGGTGCTCGACCTGCTGCTGGCAGTGCTGTCCCGTGATCATGGGGCCGAACTGGCCGGGGCGGTTTCCGAAGAGCTGGTGGTCGAGCGCATTCGCGAAGGCGGCGAGCGTCAGCGCATTCCGCTGCAGAACCGTCTGGGCTCCAGCCATCCCAAGCTGACCCAGGCGGTGCTACTGATGGAAGCCAACATCGAAGAGCCATTGACCACCGACGAAATCGCTCAGCATGTGTGCGTGTCTCGTCGTCAGTTGGAACGGATCTTCAAGCAGTACCTCAACCGTGTGCCCAGCCAGTACTACCTGGAGCTGCGCCTGAACAAGGCGCGCCAGATGCTGATGCAGACCAGCAAGTCGATCATTCAGATCGGCCTTTCGTGCGGTTTTTCCTCGGGACCGCACTTCTCCAGCGCCTACCGCAATTTCTTCGGTGCCACGCCGCGTGAAGACCGCAATCAGCGACGCAGCAGCAGCCCGTTCGAACTTTCCCCTGTGCCTGCCGAACGCGGTTGATTGTCTTGTCGCGATAGAAGTGCTGCCGCGACAGCTCAGGTCCAGACAGGCCCGCCTCAATCCGTTTAAACTGCGCCTTTGTGACGCAAATTGTCGCATTGCCGAAAACCTTGAAAAAACCCGGTTTTGCGCTGTAACAAGTTGTCGCCTGGCGGCAAGGCCGAACACAAATCAGTCCTTACAATCTTTCCATCGCTCGCCAGTTTCAGGCAGGCGTTCCTCATCAGGAGACTCCGATGTCCGTTGAGCATGCTGCGGTGCAACGCGCCGATTTCGACCAGGTAATGGTCCCCAATTACGCCCCGGCCGGGTTCATCCCTGTGCGCGGTGCGGGCTCCCGGGTCTGGGATCAGGCGGGGCGCGAACTGGTGGATTTCTCGGGCGGTATCGCCGTCAACGTATTGGGCCACTGCCACCCGGCGCTGGTCGGTGCCTTGACCGAGCAGGCCAATAACCTCTGGCATGTGTCCAACGTCTTCACCAACGAGCCGACCCTGCGTCTGGCGAAAAAACTGGTGGATGCGACGTTCGCCGAGCGCGTGTTCTTCTGTAACTCCGGTGCTGAAGCCAACGAAGCCGCCTTCAAGCTGGCACGCCGTGTGGCGCATGACCAGTACGGCCCGGAGAAGTACGAAATCATCGCGGCGCTGAACAGCTTTCATGGCCGCACCCTGTTCACCGTCAGCGTGGGTGGGCAGCCGAAGTACTCCGATGGTTTCGGGCCGAAGATCACCGGCATCAGCCATGTGCCGTACAACGACCTCGACGCACTGAAGGCCGCTGTTACCGACAAGACCTGTGCCGTGGTGCTGGAGCCGATTCAGGGCGAGGGCGGTGTTCTGCCGGGTCAGCTGGAATACCTGCAAGGTGCGCGCAAGCTGTGTGACGAGCACAACGCCCTGCTGGTGTTCGATGAAGTGCAGAGCGGCATGGGCCGCAGCGGTCATCTGTTCGCCTACATGCATTACGGCGTGACCCCGGACATCCTTTCCAGCGCCAAGAGCATCGGCGGCGGTTTCCCGCTGGCGGCCATGCTCACCACTGAAAAGCTCGCCAAGCACTTCGCGGTCGGCGTGCACGGCACCACCTATGGCGGCAACCCGCTGGCCTGCGCGGTCGGTGAGGCGGTCATCGATGTCGTCAATACGCCTGAAGTGCTTGCGGGCGTGCAGCGCAAGCATCAGCAATTCAAGACCCGTCTGGAAAGTATCGGCCAGCAATACGGCGTGTTCAGCGAAGTGCGCGGTCTGGGCCTGTTGATCGGTTGCGTGTTGTCCGATGCCTGGAAAGGCAAGGCCAAGGACATCTTCAATGCGGCCGAGGCCCAGGACCTGATGATCCTGCAGGCCGGCCCTGACGTGATTCGTTTCGCGCCGAGCCTGGTGATTGAAGACGCAGACATCGAAGAGGGCCTGAACCGCTTCGAACGCGCCATCGCCAAACTGACATCCTGATTCGATGGCAGCCTTGCGGTGTCCGCTTGATGGCGGACGCCGCACCTGTTTCCTGCGCCATGCGGCCTGACGCCATGTGGTGCTTTTACTAGCGCCGGTCGTAAAGGCTGGTCGATCTACAAGGAGTGGCACCATGCTGGTAATGCGCCCTGCGCAAATGGCTGACCTGGCCGAGGTTCAACGCCTCGCTGCCGACAGCCCTATCGGTGTCACGTCCTTGCCCGACGATGCTGGCCGCCTGACCGACAAGATCGGCTCGTCGGAGGCGTCGTTTGCCGCCGAAGTCAGCTTCAACGGCGAAGAAACCTACTTCTTCGTGCTCGAAGACAGCGAAAGCGGCAAGCTGGTGGGCTGCTCGGGCATCGTGGCCTCGGCGGGCTACTCCGAGCCGTTCTACAGTTTTCGCAACGAAACCTTCGTGCATGCTTCCCGCGAACTGAAGATCCATAACAAGATTCACGTGCTGTCGCAGTGTCATGACCTGACCGGCAACAGCCTGTTGACCAGTTTTTACGTGGTCCCGGAGCTGGTCGGGACGGCATGGTCGGAGCTCAATTCGCGCGGCCGTCTGCTGTTTGTCGCCAGTCACCCCGAGCGCTTTGCCGATTCGGTGGTGACCGAGATCGTCGGTTACAGCGATGAGCAGGGCGACTCACCGTTCTGGGATGCCATCGGGCGCAACTTCTTCGATATCAATTACGCCGCTGCCGAGCGCCTGTGCGGGCTGAAAAGCCGGACCTTCCTCGCCGAGCTGATGCCGCATTACCCGATCTACGTGCCACTGTTGCCCGACGCAGCGCAGGAAGCCATGGGACAGGTACATCCGCGCGCGCAGATCACCTTCGACATCCTGATGCGCGAGGGCTTTGAAACCGATCACTACATCGACATTTTCGACGGTGGACCGACGCTGCACGCTCGGGTGTCCGGGATTCGTTCGATTGCCCAGAGCCGTCTGGTTCCGGTCAAGGTCGAGCCCGGGCAAGGCAGCGATGTCGGCAAGGGCGGGCGTCTGTATCTGATCGCCAATGGCCTGTTGCAGGACTACCGCGCGGTGCTGCTGGAACTGGACTGGGCGCCCGGCAGGCCGGTGGTGCTGAGTCTCCAGGCTGCCGATGCCCTGGGTGTTGGTGAAGGTGCCAGTGTACGGATTGTCGCGGTCTGAACCGGACGTTCGATAGCTGATTAGCGAGTTTCAAGGCTCTTGATGAGCCGCTGAGGAGATAACATGATCGTTCGTCCTGTACGCAGCAGCGACCTGCCCGCGTTGATCGAGCTGGCGCGTAGCACCGGTGCCGGTCTGACGACTCTGCCCGCCAATGAGCAGCGTCTGGCGCACCGGGTAGGCTGGGCTGAAAAGACCTTTCGCGGAGAAGCCGAGCGCGGCGACGCCGATTACCTGTTCGTGCTGGAAGACGACGACGGCCGGGTGGTGGGCATTTCCGCCATTGCCGGAGCGGTCGGTCTGCGCGAGCCCTGGTACAACTACCGGGTCGGTCTGACCGTCAGCGCTTCACAGGAGCTGAACATCTACCGGGAAATTCCGACCCTGTTCCTGGCCAACGACCTGACCGGCAATTCCGAGCTGTGCTCGCTATTCCTGCACAGTGATTCGCGTAACGGCCTCAACGGTCGCCTGCTGTCCAAGGCGCGCATGCTGTTCATCGCCGAATTCCCCAGGCTGTTCGGCAACAAGATCATTGCCGAAATGCGCGGCATGTCCGATGAGCAGGGCCGTTCGCCGTTCTGGGAAAGTCTGGGGCGGCATTTCTTCAAGATGGAGTTCAGCCAAGCGGATTACCTGACCGGCGTGGGAAACAAGGCATTCATCGCCGAACTGATGCCCAAGTTTCCGTTGTACAGCTGCTTTCTTTCCGAAGACGCACGCAACGTGATCGGTCGGGTGCATGCCGACACCGAGCCTGCGCTGACCATGCTCAAGAGCGAAGGCTTTTCGTATCAGGGTTATGTCGACATCTTCGATGCCGGCCCGGCCATCGAGTGCGAGACCGGCAAGATTCGCGCAATCAAGGACAGCCAGGCGCTGGTGCTGGCCATCGGCACGCCAGGTGACGACGCTCCACAGTTCCTGATCTACAACCGCAAGCGTGAAGACTGCCGCGTAACGGTAGGCGCTGCGCGTTTTGCCGCCGGTACGCTGGTCGTCGCTCCGCAGACCGCCAAGCGCCTGCGCATGAGTGCGGGCGACAATGTGCGCGCGGTGCCCTTGTCTGCGGCACGGGAGGGCGTTTGATGAATAGCCTTTACATCGCAGGTGCCTGGCAGGACGGGCAGGGTGAGGTGGTCGATTCGCTGAACCCGGTGACCCAGCAGGTGCTGTGGTCCGGGCGTGGGGCGAGCGCCGCGCAGGTCGAGCAGGCGGTGCAGGCGGCGCGTCAGGCATTTCCTGCCTGGGCGCTGCTGTCTCTGGATCAGCGCATCGCGGTACTGGAGGCCTTCACTGCACGGCTCAAACATCACGCCGACGCGCTGGCGCACTGCATCGGTGAAGAGACCGGCAAACCGTTGTGGGAATCAGCGACCGAAGTGACCAGCATGGTCAACAAGATTGCCATCTCGGTGCAGAGCTATCGCGAACGAACCGGCGAAAAGAGCGGGCCACTGGGCGACGCCACTGCGGTACTGCGCCACAAGCCGCACGGCGTGGTCGCCGTGTTCGGCCCGTACAACTTTCCCGGGCATCTGCCCAACGGCCATATCGTCCCGGCCTTGCTGGCGGGCAACGTGGTGCTGTTCAAACCCAGCGAACTGACACCGAAAGTCGCTGAGCTGACCGTCAAGTGCTGGATCGAAGCCGGACTGCCTGCCGGGGTTCTGAACCTGCTGCAGGGCGGTCGCGAAACCGGAATCGCGCTGGCGGCCAATCCGGGTATCGACGGCCTGTTCTTCACCGGGTCGAGCCGGACCGGCAATGCGCTGCATCAGCAGTTCGCCGGTCGGCCGGACAAGATCCTTGCCCTGGAAATGGGCGGTAACAACCCGTTGATCGTCGATCAGGTTCAGGACATCGATGCAGCGGTGTACACCATCATTCAGTCAGCCTTCATTTCCGCGGGCCAGCGCTGCACCTGTGCGCGTCGTCTGCTGGTGCCCGAAGGCGACTGGGGTGATGCCTTGCTGGCACGACTGGTGGGCGTCAGCGCTACTATCGAAGCCGGTGCGTTCGATCAACAGCCTGCGCCGTTCATGGGTTCGGTGATTTCGCTGGAGGCTGCACGCGCCTTGCTCGACGCGCAGCGCAATCTGCTCGCCAACGGCGCACTGACCCTGCTGGAAATGCGCCAGCCGCAGCCCGGCTCGGCGCTGCTGACGCCGGGCATTATCGATGTCAGCGCGGTGCCCTATCGACCCGACGAAGAGCTGTTCGGCCCGCTGCTGCAGGTCATCCGCTACGCCGGTTTCGACGCCGCCATCGCCGAAGCCAACGCCACCCGTTATGGCCTGGCGGCAGGTCTGCTGTCTGACTCCGAAGCGCGCTATCAGCAGTTCTGGCTGCACAGCCGTGCCGGGATCGTCAACTGGAACAAACCGTTGACCGGAGCCGCCAGCAGCGCCCCGTTTGGCGGGGTAGGCGCCTCGGGCAACCATCGCGCCAGCGCCTATTATGCGGCCGATTACTGCGCCTATCCGGTGGCTTCGCTGGAGGCCGGCAGCCTGACGCTGCCTGCGACACTGACCCCCGGTATCAGGCTGAGCTGACATTGCGCACGATTGCTTATAAAAACAGATCCACGGAGCCTTGCCGATGAAGTCCTGTGAAGTGAATTTTGACGGTCTGGTCGGGCCAACCCACAACTACGGCGGGTTGTCCTACGGTAACGTTGCCTCCCAGAGTAACAGCCAGCAAAGCGCCAACCCGCGTGAGGCGGCGCTGCAAGGCCTGGCGAAAATGAAAGCGCTGATGGACCTGGGTTTTACCCAAGGCGTACTGGCACCGCAGGAACGTCCTGATGTGTCCGGCCTGCGCCGTTTGGGCTTCACCGGCAGCGATGAGCAGGTGATTGAAAAAGCGGCCCGTCAGGACATGCCGTTGCTGGTCGCCAGTTGCTCGGCATCCAGCATGTGGGTGGCCAACGCGGCCACGGTCAGCCCCAGTGCCGACACTGCCGATGGGCGCGTGCATTTCACGGCGGCCAACCTCAACTGCAAATACCACCGCAGCATCGAGCATCCGACCACCACCCGCGTGCTCGGCGCGATGTTCGCGGATGCAAAGCATTTCGCTCATCACCCTGCGCTACCGGCTGTCGCGCAGTTTGGCGATGAAGGCGCGGCCAACCACACCCGTTTCTGTCGTGATTACGGCGAGGCCGGGGTCGAGTTTTTCGTGTTCGGCCGCAGTGCCTTCGACACGCGCTACCCGGCGCCGCAGAAGTACCCGGCGCGTCAGACCCTGGAGGCGTCACGCGCCGTTGCTCGGCTGCACGGCCTGAGCGAGGCCGGCGTGGTCTATAGTCAGCAGAACCCGGCGGTCATTGATCAGGGGGTGTTCCACAACGATGTGATTGCGGTCGGCAACGGTGAGGTGCTGTTCTATCACCAGGACGCATTCCTCAATACCGAACCGATGCTCGATGAGCTGCGCGACAAGCTCAGTCGTGTCGGCGGGCAGTTGCGGGCGATTTGCGTACCGCGTGCCGAGGTCTCGGTTCAGGATGCCGTGCGCTCCTACCTGTTCAATAGCCAGCTGTTGTCGCGGTCCGATGGCTCGATGCTGCTGATAGTGCCGCAGGAATGCCAGGCGAACGCGAGTGTCTGGGCTTACCTGCAACGATTGATCGCCGATGACAGCCCGGTTGCCGAGGTCAAGGTGTTCGACCTCAAGCAAAGCATGCAGAACGGCGGTGGTCCAGCCTGCCTGCGCTTGCGTGTAGCACTCAACGACACCGAGCTGGCGGCGGTGAATCCGGGGGTGATCATGACTGCGCCGTTGTACGAAACGTTGACGCAGTGGGTCGACAGGCACTACCGGGACCGCATGAGTGAAAGCGATCTGGCCGACCCTCGATTGCTCAACGAATGCCGCGCGGCATTGGATGAACTGACGCAAATCCTTAAACTGGGCGCGGTTTATCCATTTCAACTGAATTGAAGCATCCTGCGCGTCGGGCCACTGTCCGGCGCACTATTTCCTTTATAGAGAGCATTTTTATATGAGCGACGCCCTGCAACTGATCCTTGAAGACACTGATGGCACCCAGCTGGAAACGTCCTGCACCCGCGTTGCCGTCATCTGGCAGGGCAAGGAACTGTGGATTCAGCAGGATGGCCGTGGCCAGTTGCTGATCGGCGTTGACGTCGAAGAGGACGATGCCGAATACGCCAACCTGCTGCTGCGTCCGCTGGCGACCAACCTGGTCAGCCTGCAACTGGAAATGGAGCCGGCCGACATGGGCGTCGAGGAAGACGGTCACGTTCACGGCCCTGACTGCAACCACTAAGGAAGCGCGCCATGCTCGCCCTCGGCAAACTGCTTGAACTGACCCTGGCTGGACGTGAGCCGGCGGAAAAGACTCAACTGACCGTCGAAGGCGTGCGCATGCGCTGGATGGGCGAGGGCGCACTGGAAGTCCGCCCGCCAGAGGCTCGTGACAATGGCACTGACCTGCTGCTGTCTGCCGGTATCCATGGCAACGAGACTGCGCCCATTGAGCTGCTGGATGAATTGATCCGCAGCATTGCGCGCGGCGACCTGAAACCGCGCGCACGTATTCTGTTCCTGTTCGGCAATCCCGACGCCATGCGACGCGGGGCGCGTTTTGTCGAGCAGGACGTCAATCGGCTGTTCAACGGCCGTCATCTGCAAAGCGGTGGCGCCGAGGCCTTGCGGGCCTGCGAGCTGGAGCGACTGGCCGCCAGCTTTTTCAGTCTGCCGGAGCGTTATCGGCTGCATTACGATCTGCACACCGCCATTCGCGGCTCGACGATCGAACAGTTCGCGCTGTACCCGTGGAAGGAAGGACGTCAGCATTCCCGGCTTGAGCTGGCCAGGCTACGAGCGGCGGGCATGAGTGCGGTGCTGCTGCAGAACAAGCCGTCCATTGTCTTCAGCGCCTACACCTACGATCAATTGGGGGCCGAGGCTTTCACTCTGGAACTGGGCAAGGCGCGGCCGTTCGGGCATAACCAGCAGGTCAATCTCGGGCCGCTGCGCTTGTGTATCGAGCAGCTCATCGAGGGCACTGAACCTGAGCTGGATGACGATCTTGAAGGGTTGCAACTGTTCAGCGTGGCGCGGGAAGTGATCAAGCGCACCGATGCGTTCACCTTCAACCTGGCCGATGACGTCGAGAACTTCTCCCCGCTGGAAAAGGGCTACGTGCTGGCCGAAGACGCGGGTGGTTCACGCTGGGTAGTGGAAGAAGAGGGCGCGAGAATCATCTTCCCCAACCCCAGGGTCAAAAACGGCCTGCGGGCGGGGATTCTGATCGTACCCACTGATGCGGATAGCCTCGGCTGATCGCTCGGCACCCTCAGGATCGGACGCAAAGCGTCCAGAACGATAGGTGTCCGGGAGAACACCTACCGATGCTGCGTCTCAGCAGGCCGCTTTCTGCTGTGCATCCAGACGGCGCAGGCTACGTACCTTGTTCAGGGTGTCAGCGCAGGTCTTGGCTGCTTCTTCGCCCTTGTGCACGAAGTGATCGAAGAAGAACTTCTGATGCTCTTCGCCGGCATGGAAGTGATGCGGTGTCAGGACCACGGAGAACACCGGTACTTCGGTTTCCAGCTGGACCTGCATCAGCGCACTGACCACTGACTGCGCGACGAACTCGTGACGATAGATGCCGCCATCCACTACCAGTGCGGCGCCGACGATGCCAGCGTAGCGGCCGGTATTGGCCAGCAGTTTTGCATGCAGCGGGATTTCAAAGGCGCCGCCCACTTCAAAGATGTCGATATCGCTTTCGGCGTAGCCCTGATTGGCCATCTCGGCGATAAAACCTTTACGGCTCTGGTCGACGATATCCTTGTGCCAGCAGGCCTGGATGAACGCGACACGCTCGTTTGCGTGGCTTTTGCTTTTGCTGTCGATTGCGGTTGGTTGCACGTGTTCTGACTCCTGTTTATGGAAAAAACAGGGCATTTGGATCGAAAGGGATTCAAGCTGCGTAGGAAAGCCTCCTGAACGATGTCGTTCATGGATAGGTTTTGCAGACGTTCTTGTTGACGCCAATCCCGCTCTCTCTTCATCCGGACTATGACCGTCGGCCCCGGAATCACACCGGGTCTGCTGACCTTGCAGATCGCGGCCAACGCCACGACCCCCAAGCGCTCGCGGGCTAGACGCATTGCGCGTCATTACCGCCGGTGGGGAATTACACCCCGCCCTGAGAACGTTGCCGTCACTTTACGTGGCCGGCGCGAGATTTTTATCATAGTTCGCTGGATCATGCATGGACACTTTCGTACGGTATACCTGCCTTTTTCTTATAAGGAGTCGGAGTATCGAGAGCGGCGGCGCTTGATTATCATGTACCGCGTCGTCAGTAATGCCTTGTTGCAAGCCAAAGGTTGCATGCATTATCGATCTTCAACTTCAGGGAGCTTTTTCGTGACTGTCATCGATCTGCGCAGCGACACAGTGACTCTGCCCACGGCCGGCATGCTTGATGCCATGGCACGTGCGCCCGTTGGCGATGATGTCTACGGCGAGGACCCTACCGTCAATCTGCTCGAAGCGACGCTTGCCGGACGCCTCGGGTTCGATGCCGCGCTGTTCGTGCCGTCTGGCACCATGAGCAATCTGCTGGCGCTGATGGCGCACTGTGAACGTGGCGATGAGTACGTCGTCGGTCAGCAGGCCCACACCTATAAGTACGAAGGTGGCGGTGCGGCAGTGCTGGGCTCCATTCAGCCACAGCCCCTGGAGGTACAGGCCGATGGCTCCCTGGACCTGCAGCAGGTGCTCGACGCCATCAAGCCCGATGATTTTCACTTTGCCCGCACGCGCCTGCTGGCCCTGGAAAACACCATGCAGGGCAAAGTGCTGCCCTTGGACTACCTGGCTGCCGCGCGTACCCTGACTCTGGAAAAGGGGCTCGCCCTCCATCTGGACGGCGCACGGCTGTACAACGCCTCGGTCAGGCTGGGTGTCGATGTCCATGAGATCACCCGGCACTTCGATTCGGTTTCGGTCTGCCTTTCCAAGGGGCTGGGCGCGCCGATCGGCTCGGTGCTGTGTGGTTCGCAGCCGTTGATCGCCAAGGCCCGCCGCTTGCGCAAGATGCTTGGCGGTGGCATGCGTCAGGCTGGAGGGCTGGCGGCGGCAGGGCTCTACGCGCTGGATCATCAGGTCGAGCGGTTGGCGGACGACCATGCCAACGCGGCGTTTCTGGCTGAAGGCCTGAGCGGGCTCGGCTACGCTGTCGAGCCGGTGCAGACCAATATGGTCTATGTGCAGATCGGCGAGCGCGCGGCATCGCTCAAAGCGTTCTGCGCCGAGCGTGGCATCGTACTCACGGCCTCGGCGCGGCTGCGCATGGTGACCCACCTGAACGTGTCGCGCGCTCAGGTCGAACAGGTCATCGCCGCATTCGCAGCCTTTGAACACCCATGACATGCCGATAATCCAGTTACTTGTTTCTATCGCACAAACACACTGTACCGAGGGCGCAACGCCTATATAATGCGGCCCTTTGCCGTCGCTACGTCATTTGACGTTTTGCACTTGCCTCTGGCCGCAGTCTCCGTGGAAGAACCTATGAAAAGCGCAGAAATCCGTGAAGCCTTCCTTGGCTTCTTCGAAGAGCAAGGCCACACCCGTGTCGCTTCAAGCTCCTTGATTCCGGGCAATGACCCAACCCTGCTGTTCACCAACGCAGGCATGAACCAGTTCAAGGATTGCTTCCTGGGCCAGGAAAAGCGCGCCTACACCCGCGCCGTTACCAGTCAGAAATGCGTGCGTGCCGGTGGCAAGCACAACGACCTGGAAAACGTCGGCTACACCGCTCGTCACCATACTTTTTTCGAAATGCTGGGCAACTTCAGCTTCGGTGACTATTTCAAGCGTGATGCCATCACCTACGCCTGGACCTTCCTGACCTCCGAAAAATGGCTCAACCTGCCCAAGGAAAAGCTCTGGGTCACGGTGTACGCCACTGACGACGAAGCCTACGACATCTGGACCAAGGAGATCGGCGTACCTGCCGAGCGCATGGTCCGTATTGGCGACAACAAAGGCGCACCGTACGCCTCCGATAACTTCTGGACCATGGGCGACACCGGCCCGTGCGGTCCTTGCAGCGAGATTTTCTTCGATCACGGCCCGGAAATCTGGGGCGGCCCGCCGGGCTCGCCGGAAGAAGACGGCGACCGTTACATCGAGATCTGGAACAACGTATTCATGCAGTTCAACCGGACTGCAGATGGCGTGCTGCACCCGCTGCCAGCGCCATCGGTCGATACCGGCATGGGCCTGGAGCGTGTCAGTGCGGTCCTGCAGCACGTGCATTCCAACTATGAAATCGACTTGTTCCAGAGCCTGCTGGCTGCGTCGGCCAAGGCCATTGGTTGCAGCAATGACAACCAGGCTTCGCTGAAAGTCGTGGCTGACCACATTCGCTCGTGCGGCTTCCTGATCGCCGACGGCGTGCTGCCGTCCAACGAAGGGCGTGGTTATGTGCTGCGCCGCATCATTCGTCGCGCCTGCCGTCACGGCAACAAACTGGGTGCCAAGGGCAGCTTCTTCTACCAGATCGTTGCCGCGCTGGTTGCCGAGATGGGGTCTGCGTTCCCTGAGCTGGTGCAACAGCAGTCGCACATCGAACGCGTACTCAAAGGCGAAGAAGAGCAGTTCGCCAAGACCCTCGAGCAAGGTCTGAAAATCCTCGAGCAGGATCTGGCCGACCTCAAAGGCACCGTGGTTCCGGGCGAAGTGGTTTTCAAGCTGTACGACACCTACGGTTTCCCGATGGACCTGACCGGCGACATCGCCCGCGAGCGCAACCTGACCCTGGACGAAGCAGGCTTCGAGCGTGAAATGGACGCCCAGCGCGTGCGCGCCCGTTCGGCCAGCTCGTTCGGCATGGATTACAACAGCCTGGTGAAGGTCGATGTGGCCACGCAGTTCACCGGTTACTCGGCGACCACTGGCCGCGCCAGCGTCGTGGCTCTCTATAAGGAAGGCCAGTCGGTTTCTCACCTGAATGAAGGCGAAGAGGGCGTGGTGATTCTCGACATCACCCCGTTCTACGCCGAGTCGGGCGGTCAGATCGGTGACAGCGGTTTCCTGCAGGCCGGTGACGCGCGCTTTGACGTCAGTGATACCACCAAGACCGGTGGTGCGTTCCTGCACCACGGCGTTGTGGCGTCCGGCAGCCTGAGCGTTGGCGCGCAGGTTGAAACACAAGTGGCTGATGAAGTTCGCGATGCAACCAAATTGAACCATTCGGCCACTCACTTGCTGCACGCCGCATTGCGTCAGGTGCTGGGTGAGCACGTTCAGCAGAAAGGCTCGCTGGTCGACAGTCAGCGTCTGCGCTTCGACTTCAGCCACTTCGAAGCGATCAAGCCCGAGCAACTGCGTGCGCTGGAAGATATCGTCAACGCCGAGATTCGCAAGAACACCGAGGTAATGACCGAAGAAACCGATATCGACACGGCGAAGAAAAAGGGTGCCATGGCGCTGTTCGGCGAGAAGTACGGCGACAGCGTTCGCGTACTGAGCATGGGCGGCGAGTTTTCCGTCGAGCTGTGTGGTGGCATTCACGCCAGCCGCACCGGTGACATCGCGCTGTTCAAGATCGTCAGTGAGGGCGGTGTTGCAGCAGGCGTGCGCCGTATCGAGGCCGTCACCGGCGCTGCGGCCCTGGCCTGGCTGAATTCGGCCGAAGATCAACTCAAGGAAGCCGCGACGCTGGTCAAAGGCAATCGCGACAACCTGCTGGACAAGCTGACGGCGGTGATTGAACGCAACCGTCTGCTGGAAAAACAACTGGAACAACTGCAGGCCAAGGCAGCCAGTGCCGCCGGTGACGACCTGTCGTCAGCTGCGCTGGATGTCAAAGGGGTCAAGGTTCTGGCCACGCGCCTGGATGGTCAGGACGGCAAGGCGCTGTTGGCGCTTGTCGATCAGTTGAAGAACAAGCTCGGCCGCGCAGTGATCCTGCTCGGCAGTGTTCATGAGGACAAGGTTGTCTTGGTCGCAGGCGTGACCAAGGACCTGACTGGCCAACTCAAAGCCGGTGATTTGATGAAGCAGGCAGCTGCCGCCGTAGGTGGTAAAGGTGGTGGCCGTCCTGATATGGCTCAAGGCGGTGGTGTAGATGCCGGTGCGCTGGATTCAGCGCTGGCACTGGCCGTTCCTTTTGTAGAGCAGGGTATCTGAGTCGGGTCAGCGGGCCTGCCGCACACCGGCAGGCCGTACTTGAACTCGAATGTTAATGGGTGCTCTTAACGGGATTTGAGGCGGCTTTGAGATGGCTTTAATCGTACAGAAATTTGGCGGCACCTCCGTGGGCTCTGTAGAGCGCATCGAGCAGGTGGCCGACAAGGTCAAGAAATTCCGTGAGGCGGGTGACGACCTGGTGGTCGTACTGTCGGCCATGAGCGGTGAAACCAATCGTCTGATCGAGCTGGCCAGGCAGATCAGTGATCAGCCGGTTCCTCGCGAGCTGGATGTCATTGTCTCCACGGGCGAGCAGGTCACCATCGCGCTGCTGGCGATGGCCTTGATGAAACGTGGCGTTCCTGCGGTGTCCTACACCGGCAATCAGGTGCGTATTCTCACCGACAGCGCGCACAACAAGGCGCGCATCCTGCAGATCGACGACCACAAGATCCGTACCGACCTGAAAGCGGGTCGTGTGGTAGTGGTTGCCGGCTTCCAGGGTGTCGATGAGCACGGCAACATCACGACCCTCGGGCGTGGTGGCTCGGACACGACCGGTGTTGCCCTGGCGGCGGCGCTGAAAGCGGACGAGTGCCAGATCTACACCGACGTCGATGGCGTCTACACCACTGATCCGCGCGTCGTGTCGCAGGCCCAGCGCCTCGACAAGATCACCTTCGAAGAGATGCTGGAAATGGCCAGCCTCGGTTCCAAGGTGCTGCAGATCCGTGCGGTCGAGTTCGCCGGCAAATACAATGTCCCGCTGCGCGTTCTGCACAGCTTCAAAGAGGGGCCGGGCACCCTTATTACAATCGATGAAGAGGAATCCATGGAACAGCCGATCATTTCCGGCATCGCCTTCAACCGCGATGAAGCCAAGCTGACCATCCGTGGTGTGCCAGACACCCCCGGCGTGGCGTTCAAGATTCTCGGCCCGATCAGCGCGGCCAATATCGAAGTGGACATGATCGTGCAGAACGTCTCGCACGATAACACCACCGATTTCACCTTCACGATCCATCGCAACGACTATCAGGCGGCCTTGCAGGTGCTTGAGGCCACCGCACGTGAAATCAGCGCGCGTGAAGTGTCCGGCGATACCAAGATCGCCAAGGTGTCCATCGTCGGCGTCGGCATGCGCTCGCATGCCGGCGTTGCCAGTCGCATGTTCGAAGCGCTGGCCAAGGAGAGCATCAATATTCAGATGATCTCCACATCGGAAATCAAGGTTTCCGTGGTCATCGAAGAGAAATACCTGGAGTTGGCTGTGCGCGCATTGCACACGGCCTTTGAGCTGGATGCTCCGCGGCAGGGTGAATGACCCTGTCATCGAAGGGCGCGGCGTGACCGCGTCTTTCGGGTGCTGCGCAGAAGGGCTTTTGTTTTCTTTGCGTTAGTCGATATACAGGTAGTGGTCATGGCGTTTTGCTAGTGTCACTGCCTATAGGTTGCAGACTGTTGTCCCTGAATAAAGGCGTAAGGAGAAAAGTATGCTGATTCTGACTCGTCGGTGCGCGGAAAGCCTGATCATTGGGGATGGTGAAATCACCGTCACCGTGCTCGGAGTGAAGGGTAATCAGGTGCGTATTGGTGTCAATGCGCCGAAGGAAGTCGCTGTCCACCGTGAAGAGATTTACCTGCGTATCAAGAAAGAGAAGGACGAAGAACCAAGCCATTAATTTTTATTGAATTTTTGGTTTGCAAACGGGGAAAAGGGTGGTTATTATACGCCCCGTGTTGCGGAGAGCTGGCCGAGTGGCCGAAGGCGCTCCCCTGCTAAGGGAGTACACCTCAAAAGGGTGTCGGGGGTTCGAATCCCCCGTTCTCCGCCATTATTTATGTAGTGCGTAAAACTGGGCTTGATCTGTAAGTTGTTGAATTTACTAGAAAAAGTGCTTGACTAAACAGTTTTACGACCTATAATGCGCGGCACCAACACATGCACTCGTAGCTCAGCTGGATAGAGTACTCGGCTACGAACCGAGCGGTCACAGGTTCGAATCCTGTCGAGTGCACCATTTAAAGTTGTTTGAAATGTTGTAAGCAATTACAAGGTTTCCGATAACTGGCTCCAACCAGAGGTGATCTGGTCTAAAAACACCAATGCACTCGTAGCTCAGCTGGATAGAGTACTCGGCTACGAACCGAGCGGTCACAGGTTCGAATCCTGTCGAGTGCACCATACAAACGAAAAGCCCACATCGAAAGATGTGGGCTTTTTGCTTTCTAGCGTTTTCCTTTAACGCATCCGTGCTCGTCAAATGTCACCTTATTGCTGCGGCCTTTTTTCTGGTTGTACACGTAATGCAATTCTCCGTTGCGGTTGGTGATCTTGTCGGGGCGCCCCAGCAGGCTCTCCACATCACGCTGCGTCATGCCAGGAGGGGTGCGCTGGTTGATGATCGCAGCCCGGCGCTGTTCGGCGCTCAAGCGGTTGCCGCAGCCATCATCGCGTGTGCCGACCACGACAACTGTCTGGTCTGTCGGTTTTCCGCGCGCGGTTTGCGCAGTGTTAGCGGGCGGTAGCACATCGATACGGGTTCCCGGCGGTGCATTGAAGGCGCTCTGCAGGCGGATGCTGTGCCCATCCGGGCATCCCAGGGTGGTAAACGTAATCTTTCCGGATGCATCCTCGCAGCGATGAACGTTGCTGGCGGTTGCAGTCGCAGGCAGGCAGAGCAGGGCGCTCCACAGCAGCAGGTGATTGGCAGGTCGCATGCCCAAGGTCCTCCGTGACGGGTGTCAGCAAAGGCTAACTCCCGCCTTTGCAAGGGGCGAGCGTGTTTTGTTGGCTGAATGTGACGTCGAACCCTGGCTGGCTTACGGAGTTGTGCAGGTTTGCACTGCAAACGGTTGTTCTGAGCTGAATTTTCTCGCGTGCGCTTCGCTCAAAGCGGTGTATCATTGCGCCCGTCAGCTCCGCCGGGGCTTGTGGAACACCTCCATGGACATACCCAGTCGTTACTCGATAATGTTTTTCAACAATCATGAATTAACTGATTGATCTCCCGGCGTGCTCCGCTGCTGGGAGTGGAGTTCGCCTATGACCGAAAGAGAAGTAAAAAAAACGCAGGAAAGCTTGCAGGATCGCCTGGCTCAGGTCGTCGATCTGCTGCAGCGCCAGCGTATTGTTGAGGACCTGACCCATCGTCAGGAAGGTCAGCATCAGGACCGTGTAGAAAACCTGGTTCACCGGCAGAACCTCGTCGAGTTGCAACGCAAGCTCGAAGACCTTCACTCTGCCGACGTCGCTTATATCCTTGAAGCCTTGCCCCTGGAAGACCGTCTGACCGTCTGGCAGCTGGTCAAGGCCGATCGCGACGGCGATATTCTTCTCGAAGTATCCGATTCCGTTCGTGAAACCCTGATCGCCGACATGGACGATCATGAGTTGCTCGCGGCGGCACGGGACATGGACGCCGACGAACTGGCCGACCTTGCTCCCGAGTTGCCCCGCGACGTCGTTCACGAGCTCATGGAAACACTGGATTCACAACAGCGTGAGCGCGTGCGGTCGGCCCTGTCCTATGACGAGGATCAGGTCGGTGCGCTGATGGACTTCGAGATGGTGACGATCCGTGAGGATGTCAGCCTTGAAGTCGTACTGCGCTACCTGCGCAGGCTCAAAGAGCTGCCCGGTCACACCGACAAACTGTTCGTAGTCGATTCCGAGGGCGTGCTCAAGGGCGTGCTGCCGATCAAGCGTCTGCTGGTCAATGATCCGGAGAAGCAGGTTGGCGAAGTCATGGCCAACGACCCGGTCAGCTTTCACCCGGAAGACGATGCCTACGATGCGGCACAGGCGTTCGAGCGTTACGACCTTATTTCCACGCCGGTCGTGGACAAGAACGGCAAGCTGATCGGCCGTCTGACCATCGATGAAATGGTCGACCTGATCCGTGAGGAAAGCGAAAGCGAAGTCCTCAACATGGCGGGTCTGCGTGAAGAGGAAGACATCTTCGCGTCGGTATGGCGTTCGCTGCGCAACCGTTGGGCCTGGCTGGCAGTCAACCTGGTAACTGCGTTCCTGGCCTCGCGCGTGATCGGCCTGTTCGAAGGCTCCATCGAGAAGCTGGTGGCGCTCGCTGCGCTGATGCCTATCGTGGCCGGTATCGGTGGCAACTCCGGTAATCAGACCATCACCATGATCGTCCGCGCGATGGCGCTGGACCAGGTCAATACCGGTAATACGGCGCGCTTGCTGCGCAAGGAGCTGGCTGTCGGCCTGATCAACGGGCTGCTCTGGGGGGGTGTGATCGGCGTGGTCGCCTACATGCTGTATGGCAGTTGGTCATTAGGTGTGGTCATGACCGCAGCCATGACGCTCAACCTGTTGCTGGCAGCGCTGATGGGCGTTTCCATTCCCATGGCGCTTGCTCGCCTGGGACGAGATCCCGCGATGGGGGCAAGCGTCATGATTACGGCGATGACCGACAGCGGCGGCTTCTTCATCTTCCTTGGACTGGCGACGATCTTTCTGCTCTAAGCCTCGCGACTCTTACAGTCTTTTGAAATAAAAAACCGCCGTGATCAGGCGGTTTTTTTATGCTTCGGCCAAGTCTTCATCTCGTTGTGTAACGCGATAAGCCGACGACTAATAAAGAAAAAGACTACAAGAAGGCTATAACGAAAAAGGCCAGCTTTCGCTGGCCTTTGTCTGTTAAGTGAAATCTCAGGACTCTTCGGAAGCGAGTTCCGTGTCATGAGCAATCAGCGAAACAAGAGCGTTCTGTTGACGATGTGAAAGCTGACGAAAGCGCTGCAGCAGCTCGCGTTCGTGCAAGGACAGCTCAGGACTATCGAGACGCAGGCTTGGTTCATCACCAAGAGCGCCTTCCTGAATCAGGCTTTGTTCGAGACGAGCGATGATTTCCGAGTTCATGCTGCGGTGATGATTCTTGGCTACCTCTTGCACGCGATTACGCATGCCATCTGGTAGGCGAACGACGAACTTGTCAGCCGTGCGGCTGGAATAAGTAGCCTGTTTCATAGGGCTCATATATTTAACCGGTTAGTTCAGGGGAAGCGGTTCTAGCAAGTGGCCGCAAGATTGTCACAGTCAGACAGTCATTTTGGCCAAATGTTCAACCGGGGTTCCAAGGGGCCGACATAATGCCGCATTCCGTCGAATCCTTGGCGTCAATTCTGTGACAAATATTGACTCAGGTAGAGGCGTATTGCCAGCACCAATTATCAGAAATGCGAGCGAATTTGCAAAGTCATCGCATTTGTCCCGGGATAAAAGGGCACGCCACCGAGCTTTTTCCTGTCATGGCCATTTGACTCTAAGTATGCGTCGAAATTCAGCGTGAGCGAGGTTAGCCGACAAAGGGTTGGCTGCGGTGCAGGAAGGTTCTTTTGGAGGAGGGGGGATTCTGGATGCGAACGGTCAGACGACCGGGCAAATTGCTGCAGGTAGCTTCGCTGTCAGCGAAGCACCGGGTCGAACTTGAAGCGACGACCGACGAACAACGCAACTACGAAGAGACAGGCGAACACACCGGCGGCGATATTTGCAGCGATACTCATGGCTTGCGCATTAACAGGAAGCAAAAGGTCGGCGACGACAGCCATTATCGCCAGGACCAGAAATGACAACGCGGATTTTGACATGGCTACTCTCTCTTGAAAGGGTCGTTGCGGGCGTTATCAGAAAACCCAGCGCTGTTCGGCGCGTGGAAACTGAAGTGACTCATCATCGTCATTGGCCAGCATCGCTGCGCTTGCAACGCGTTCAGTCATGATTGCCAGTTTTGGCGCCTGACTGATCTGGTGGTGGACTGGAGCAGGCATAGCGGCCTGAGCGTCCTTGATACCAGAATCCTGGAAATGAAATGCCACCAGAGCCACCAGAGCTGCCGCATTCAACACTGAGAGAGTCTTGTTCATTTTCCAGTACCTGTGCCCGACCGTTTGGGATGAGATGTGTTCCACAGATATCAATAATGCAGTCTGCATGCCAATCGTAAAATGATAAAAAATCCTTTCTAATCAATGGCTTATTAAATTAAAAAAAGTGCTCTGCAGTGCGTTTTGCAATGATGGCTTTTTGGGGTATTGCAAATTGCATGATCGGTTTATGAGACCGTGTTTCCAGGCGACATCGGCTACAGGGTCGAAGGGCAATGACGACATGACAAAAGCGCCACATGCCGCTAAGATGCACGCCGTCCTCGCTGGCACCGATCGGTGTGTCGGCACGCAGTGTCTCAGTAGCTCAATTGGATAGAGCATCCCCCTCCTAAGGGGAAGGTTGCAGGTTCGAACCCCGCCTGGGACACCATATAAATAAAGCCTTTCAAGGTATTATCCTGTCAGCGCGCCTTCTCGGTGACTACAGGATGTCTTCCTGAACTATCGAGGCTAGCCTCTACTGACTCTTCGATCCGCAAGTACCTAGTCACTTCCATTTGATCTTCCACTCAAAGCCCTGCTACTGGCACAGACTTACCAAGAGTCTTAATCTGCTTAAGATCGGAGGCGTCGAGATCAAACCACTCACCCTCAAGGCGCTTTGCTTGATAGGCAAGATGCAAACTCCGCTCTGCATAGGTGTAGTCATCAAACCAGGCGTAATGCTCAAGACTTATCGGAAAGGGGAGCTTGACCTCGAAGAGCCGGGTGCGAGCCTTCAGGTGAATTGTCTTGCCTATCTTGAAACCCAGCTTAGATCGAATGACATAGACGTAGCCACCTGTGGGCGAACTAGAGGGTTGACTCACGCTTCTCACGGGCGGTGGCGGCACCGGGATGTCGAATCCGGCGATGTCTGGAAAATATTCGGCATGTAGATCTGGAAGACCGTACCGGTTGACCACGTCAGGGGCAAAAGCAAACCAGTGTTTGGTTTGCTCCCAGTAACGTCTTCCGCTCGAGCTAGGCCGAAGCGTGATATCAGTTTCGCGCCACAGGATCTTTGCACGACCTGATGCTTGATCAACTGTCATGACGATGCCAAATGCGCTCACATTACCAATTTGGGCTCTCGCGTCCCAACCGGCCAGCACAATGCAGTCCTTGGGACGCGCCTGAAGAATCAGGCCGACTAAATCGGAATCCACCTGCACGTCGTGCATCACGGGCATGACAAGTTTTTGGGGATCAAAGCGATAAAATTTCACTTAAGCTTCCTTGCACAGATCTATAGTCTACTAGACTATCGCAGCGACATAGCGCCCTGAAGTTCATTAGATGCGCCGGAACGGTATCCAGCGTAGACCAGTGATAATCTCCGCTGCCATTATCCAGAACAACGGTCGCCGTCACTCCCGCGTGGGATCAGGTTTTCCATACAGCAACCGGCTATCGAAATGCTTTTCGAAAAGCGCCTTGAACGACTCAGGGTCACCATTCCAGTCTCCCTTCCGGTGAAGGCCAAGCAACGAGTCGAACCGCGCTACCCATTTTTTCTTTCCCAGCTTACCTGCAAGTGCAAGGGCTTCAGGGAGGACGTGGTTGAATACATCAGCTTCTCTACCAACTCCGTGGATGTAGGCATTCTGATAGTATTTCAGGGCTTGTTCTTCCTGCCCAGATAGAACTAGAAAGCGTCCGCGTAGCCAATCAATGATGTGATAAGTCTCTTCAGAAATGGGCTCCCACGTCTTTTCAAGGCGTCTCAGCATATCTTCGACGGCGTGCGCATCTCTTGGTATAGCTGGATTGTAAAGTGCTTCGCGAATCGCCGAAAATGGGCGATCCGGGCCGATATTCAAACTTTCAGCCCTCTCTATGGCTAACTGCCGTTTACGCCAGTAATAGGCTTCTAGAGCGGAGTCAGCGTCTTCGGGTAGATCCAAGTGATTTGAAATCGCTTCGCGATATTTAAGTGGCGTCCGAGCTAGGAGTCTAGCGGCTACCATCCACAGTTTCGGTGCAAATTCTTCGCCGAGCCCTAGCGCTTGAAGAATCTCTCGCGCTCGGTCTAGGTTTGTAACCGCTGAGCCTCTCAGCCAATCGTCGAGAGTATCTCGGCAATTGTCGAGGTCGATTGCATTCACCTCTGCCCGATATTCACAGATTTTGGTGTAGTCCTTAGTTCCCCAAGTACAGAAGGCCTCAACGAGAAAGCCAAAGGGCGCAGTGGCAGACAGCAGTTTGCCCAAAGGAACGATTGGCAAAATGTGGTGAATCATCTTCAGCACCAGACTGCCGCCAAACGCGAATATCGTTGGCCATAGCAGGTACATCATGTCTCGACGGTGGAGTAGGCCTGCATCATGCCTAGGAATAATCGACGCGTAGTATTCGAGCCAGCGACGCCATGCTACGAATATCGAGTTGGCAAAGACCTCATCTCCGATAAAGGTGGCCAACCTGTTCTCAAGCTTGAACAGAATGGTGGTTGGTATTTCGATTGGGTCAAGGCCAGGGCGTCTGCGCTCGTCCTTGAATGCCTTCAAATCATCATACAAGCCAGTACCCTCTGTAGAGAGTACAAGGCCGCTACGGGTCGCAATCTCGTAAACGACTTCGCCTATAGATGGATAGGGTGAGACTGGGAGTTTCATGCGGTCACCTGCCCAAGGGGGAAGGCCCCCTCGGGATGCTAAATCCTTTTATTTTTTTGCTTTATCTGCCGCCCTCGCGGCTCGGGAAGCGAAGCTATCCGGAGGGATAATGCCGTCATTCTCTCGAGAAGTCGCGGAGTAGATGCGGGCTTTGGCTTCTTTAGTCATAGGTTGTGATTTAGTGCTTGAAGATTTTTTGGTCATGTCATTTTCCTTGAGGTTCGGGTTGAACGCCTGAGCGCTGCAATCGACTTTACGTAGCCTTCCGATTGCAGTCAGGGGGGCAAACTCGGAAAAATCTAAAACCAGACTCTCAACTCGCAAATGATCATGTTCAACCCTTTGAGAAATGAATCAATTCCATGGCGATACACTTATTTTCCGGGCGGCATCGTGGGTAGGTAAAATGGTGATCTAGAGTTCTAGATCACCATGGACGACCAGAGCCTACCTAATGTCATCGACTCCACGCCCAACCTCCCATCGCGATCCCGAAGAAGATTTCGGAACGTTGACCGAACTGTTTGCAAGAATGATCGAAGCTCAGCGAAGTCATGCATTGAGTTCCTAGGATGCTTGGATGAATCACGCCCAGATATTGGCAGTAAAGCTTTTCAAGCAAGCCTGTTCGGTCAGGCTAATACTCGATCCGACGCAGTTAGACTTCCACGACGGCTCGCAAATCGTCTTCGTCGATCACTCTTCGGCAACAATCTTGGCTCGTGCCTGCTTGGAAACTTTCATTGTCTTCCACTGGATATTCCAATGCCAAGATCCCGCTTTGCGGCAATTTCGATACGGTGTTTGGCGATTAGGCGGATTGATGGACAGACTCAAGCTACATCCATCTACCGATCAGGCTAGTGAGGCACTAAAGGTGGCACGGCTTCAAGCCGCCGACCAGATTGCAGAAATTGAGCCATCTCCTTTTCTCGGCGGCTACAGTCCGGATCAGGTTAAGCGTTTGATGAAGGGAGACTGGAGAGCTGGCTGGTCATGGACGAACGAAGCAGTAAGGGCTGGCTTCAGCAAAAAGTATTTTCAGAACGTGTACTCCCATTTTTGCGGGTACGCGCACACGTCCTACATCAGCTCAATGCAAATGGGGCAAGCTCAGTTAATCGACGATCAGCGAATGCTTGGCTTAGTCGCCTTGCAAACCAGAATCCATGTGATGGCTCGAGCGGTAGCGTTTTACGCGGAGCTTTTCCCATCAGGCCGTACTGCGCTAAAGATGTCTCCAGAGCAGGCTCAGAATGTGGCTTATTTCTGGGGCTTCACGAATGTTGATATGGATCCTTTGTACGAAGAGCCTTCAGGGGAAGATCTTTGAGGCAGGCGGGTTGCCTGATGCAAGTTCCGTCATCTGCATTGAAAGCCGCTAACCATGCGCATAGCAGGCACTGTTTATCATCCACAGGTGCCCCTCGAGCCTACAGGTGCAGAAACCTGCTCATGGCCGCAGCATCCCTTACGCTGCCGCAACCTGCCGTACTCATTCGGATTGACGTAGCTTTCCTCGCGAAGTTCACGGGCCCAATGAGACTAAAACGCCCGGTAATATTGGGCTTGTGGCTGTAACCGCAGGGCTAAAATTGCCCCCTAGGTGCAGGTTCGAACCCCGCCTTGGACACCACACAAACAAGCATCACTGACTCTCCTCCGCCGCCGCATCCTTCCCAGCCCCCTCATTAATCAACACCATGCTCTGCGGTGCAGACAGCGCTACACCCAATTCCCTCAGACGCCCCAAGACCGTAAACAACAGATCACTCCGTGCGCCACCCACCGAGCGTGGGCTGTTCACGTAGCCGCTGGCGCTGATGATCAAACCGGTATTGGTCAGGTCTTTGAAGGTGACTGAAGGCGCTGGCGCATCGAGTATGGCTTCATGCTCGGTGAAGGCCTGCAACAGCAGTTCGCGTATTTGCAGGACGTCTGTTTCCAGGGGCAGCGTAAGGGTGATTCCGACCACGCCCAGCGCATTGCCCATGGTGACGTTACGCACGTTCTGCGTGATGAACTGCGAGTTCGGCACGATCACTGTCGAGCGGTCGCCCATCTGGATTTCGGTCGCGCGGACGTTGATCCGGCGAATATCGCCTTCGACCCCCGCCAGGCTCACCCAGTCGCCGACTTTGACCGGACGCTCGGTCAGCAGAATCAGGCCGGAGATGAAGTTCTGCACAATGGCTTGCAGGCCGAAACCTATCCCCACCGACAGCGCACTGACCACCCAGGTCAGGTTGGTGAGGCTGATGTTGAGCATGGACATCACCACGGCCACCACCAGCACAAAGCCGATGTAACCGATCAGGGTCACCAGCGAGGCCTGCATGCCCGCGTCCATATTGGTTTCGGGCAGCAGGCGTTCTCCAAACCATTCCTTGAGTACACGCACACTCAGCAGGCCGACGACCAGGCAGACCAATGCCACCAGAATGTCGCTGGGGACAATGTTCAGGTTGCCCATGGATTTGGACGTGACATCCAGCTGAGTAAAGCTGGCGAGCAGGTCGCCCGGGCTCGACCCTGAGGGCAGGAACGCCAGCAGGACAGCGGTGAGCAGCAGTAAGGTGCGACCTATGCCGGCCAGTACGGTACTTGCCTGCGCCTGATGGCGAGTGGACAAGCCCAACGCTGAGCCCAGCGCCAGGCCGCCAGGTTGTTTGGGCGACAGGAGGGTTTCGCAGATGTCACCGAAGCAGGCGATCAGCAGGTACGCAGTGGACGCCACTACGCTGACCCAGAGCAGTTTCACTGCCAGAAAGTAAGCCAGCGTCAGGTAGCCGCTCAACAATGCCAGCAAACTCAGGCCGACCCACACCGCAACGATAAACGGAATCAGCCCGGCGAAGCCCGCTGGGCGCTCCAGTTCAAAGCGGCGGCGGGTACGGCGGTAGCGCAACAGGGCGTAGAAGAACACCAGCGAAACCGCCAGTGCCGTCAGGCCATTGACCGCAACCGTCAGTGCCAGGCTGCTGGCAATCACACTGTTGATTCGCTCCTGTGTGCCGATGACCATCAGTGCCAGCGCCAGGGCAGGGGGGAAGCGGCCCAGTGCGGTGGCGATCTGGTCAGGAATTTGCGGCAGGCGCCACGAGGCGTGTGCCAGCATCAACAGCGCACGGCCCAGACCGACGATGAAGGCGCAGAAGGTAATCAGCGTCTGCACCTGATCGAGCAGATTGACCACGTCGTTGCTGAGCACCGCGTTGTGGACGATTCCCCAGCGCAGCAAGGAAGTGGCAATGGTGATGGTGAGAATGGTCGACAGCCCGACAGCCAGGGCCAGAGCACTGCGGCGCAGGCGGCCTTCGGGCAGCCAGCGAATCATCGCCCAGATAAGCAGGCGCTCCAGCAGGCGCCGGACAACCACCCAGATGAACAACGCGCCCAGCACCACGCTGATGAATTGCACACGGTTTTCCGGTGCCATCGCGTTATTGAGCACCTGGCGCACGTCCACCAGAAGCCTGTTCAGGCGTCCCAGGTCGTCATCGGTCGGGCGAATCAGCGTGGACCAGAATGCCGAACTGAGCGGGCTCGCCGTGCGCGTGCTGATCTGAGAATCGAAGAGGCTGCGGCGCAGGTTGAATATCTGCGTGGCCAGATCCCGGGCTGACTGGCTTAGCTCATTGGTCTGCCGTTCATCATTGACCAGCGCGTTTTTCTGCGCGGTCAACGTCTTGCGCTGACTGGTCAGGCTCTGCGCTTCGTCCGGTTGCACCGGCCCGAGAATGTTGAGCTGATCATTCAGGTGTTCGATGTCGACAGCTTGCTGCGCAACCAGATTGTCGGCTTGTTTCTGAACCTGCAAAGCCGCCTGGCGCAGGCTTGAAAGCAGGTCGTCGTTGGCGCTGACCGTCACTTTCTGACGGATCTGATCGAGCTGTTGGTTCAGATCATCCAGGCTTGGGACAACCACGGCAGGCGCTGCGCTGCTGGCACTATCGGCCTGGGGCGCGGGGGCATTCTGGGCCAGGGCCGGCAAGGTCACGCACAGCAAGAGCAAGGCGAGCAACCCGGTACGAAAACGGTTCAGCGAAGCGTGCTGCATTCTTTTTCCTTCTTTCTCTGCGCGATGCGGCCTGGCAAGGCCTGTGGTTCGAGCCTGGGTCTTGTACGTTTTTGAGCAGCATTCACTGGCCGCCCGAGATCGGCGCACAGGATATCAAGGCGCTCACGTTTGAGCGCTGTCAATGCGGGCCAACCCACGCCTGAGGGCTGCATTTTCAGCACAATCCTGTCCGGTTGCTAGGCTTGCTGGTCAGCCGAGCCAGATATTGGCTACCTAACAAATGTTAGGTAGACATTGACTCGGCGCAAAAGTACCGCTACGGTATGGCTACCTAACGATAGTTAGGTAGGTTTTTTACCCTACCTCACAGGCCCGACCATGACCTCTAAATTGCGACTTTTCACCTCTCCTTCGGCTTTTCCGAATCCTCAACGCCTGCGTTTGTTCATCCACGAAAAAGGCATTGCCGATCAGTTCGAAGAAACCATTTATGACATGACGCCGGGCGGAGAGCAGCGTGGCTGGCGTCACCTGAATATGAACCCGTGGGGTGAAACACCGACCCTGGAACTGGCAGACGGCAGCTTCATTTCCGAGACGGCCGCTATCGCTCGCTATCTGGATCAGGCTTATCCGGGCCGCAAGATCATGGGCGAGGGCGCTCTGCAGCAGGGCCTCGACAACATGTGGGATAACCGCATCTGGGTGCATATCCTCTATCGGATCGTTACGGCCTTTCACGTGCTGCACACCGGCCTCGGTTTCAAACTTGAACTGACCAAGAACGAAGCATGGGGCGAGCACTGCCGCAAAGAGGCGCTGAGCCATGCGGCATTGGTCAATCGTCATCTGTCCGATGGTCGCGAGTGGCTGCTGGGCGGCGATGCGCCAACGTTCGCGGACATCACGCTTGCAACCGCCATTGCCTTCTCCAAGTTCCCGGTCAACGCCACGCCACTGGATGAGCGTTTCGAGTTCCTGGACCTGTACTGGCAGCGCTGGCAGAAGCGTCCGGCTTTCCAGGCGGCCTATGCTGATCGCAGCAGCGGTATTCCTGAGCTGGACTCGCCGGCCGAATGATTGAGCTGTTGTACGCGCACCTTATCGCCGGGAACGTCAAGCAGGATGTTCCCGGCGATAGCCGTTGCAGCTTGGGAGAAACCGACGATAGCCGTTCAGCAGCCATGCGCTACACCGTCTTTCTACCTAACAAAAGGCAGGTTTTTGAATTAGCATGTGTCGGTCTCCAGAAACGCGTCCGAAGTACAAGGCACTACGATGACCATCAACGCCCGTGAGGCGATCCTGCTTGCTGCGAGAAACATCGCCCAGTCGCAGGGCTACAACGGCCTGAACTTTCGCGATCTGGCCGCCCAGGTCGGAATCAAGCCGGCCAGTATTTACTACCACTTCCCCAGCAAGGCTGACCTGGGTGTCGCGGTTGCCAGGCGATACTGGCAGGACGGTGCCGCTGCACTCGAGATGATCTGCGCAGAAACCCCCGATCCCGGCGAAGCGTTACAGCGTTTCCCGGAAATTTTCCGGCGTTCGCTGGAGGTTGAAAACCGCCTTTGCCTGGGCACTTTCGTCGGCGCTGAAACCGACAACCTGCCGCCGGAGATGACTGAGGAAATGCAGCTGTTTGCCCAGGTCAACATTGCCTGGCTGAGCAAGCTTCTGGTGGCCGCGAACATTTGCACGCCTGCGGACAGCGAGGTGCGGGCGCAGGCTATTTTTTCCGCTGTGGCGGGCGCTCAACTGGTTGCCAGAAGCAGGTCGGACATTTCCCTTTTTGACACGTTGATCAACACCTATCGTGCCTGTGGGCCGCTGCCGAACCAAGTGAGTGTGGAACGGCGCTGACACTCGAATTCGAGAAGCTGCCAACCCGACCCACGCCATTCACTCCGGCAAGCGAAACTGCTTGCGCAAGCTCTTATCGAACGCCCCGGCAGGTGCGAAGCGCCGTAGCAGGCTGATTTGTCGGGCGGTCTTGCCGGCGGTGTATCGATGCCGGGGACGAACATCGCTCGCCGCTTTCAGCACCACCGCTGCGACAACCTCGGGCAGGTCGGCTGTCTGCATGACATCGGCGAGCAATGCACGGACACTGGCTCGCGCCTGATCGTACGCCTGCAACTGCGAGTCAGGCTCGATGCCATTTTGATCGAAGACGGTGCGTACGTAGGCCGGCTCAATGACCGAGACCCGGACGTTGAAGGCACGAATTTCATGATCGAGTGATTCCGAATAGCCTTCCAGGGCATGTTTGACGGCCGAATAATGAGCCGAGTAGGGCGCCGGTATCAGCCCCAGGACCGAGCCGATATTGATAATGCGCCCCTGACCTCGTTGGCGCATTGATGGCAGTACTGCGTTGGTCATGCGCATGACGCCAAACAGATTGACGTCGAACAGTGCCTGCACTTGCGGGATCGAGAACTCCTCGGCGCCGCCCAGCATACCGATGCCGGCATTGTTGACCAGCAGGTCGATACGCCCGGTTTGCGCGAGGACGGTGGCAACGAGCGCGCGGACAGAATCGTCATCCGTGACATCGCAGGTCAGCATGGAGACCTGTGCCTCACTGTCACCGGCTTTGCGGCTGGTACCAAACACGGTGTACCCCGAGCGCGCCAAGGCCTCGGCGGTGGCGCGACCGATGCCCGATGATGCACCCGTGACGATGGCGGTTCTTTCGGAAGAGGTGTTCATTTGATACTCCAATGCTCGACAGGTGCGGGCCTGAAGGGTGGTTGAGCGACGCGTCGAATAGGTGCTTATCTGATCTTCACAACGACCTTGCCTTTGGCGCGGCCCCGACCCAGGTATTCAAGCCCTTCGCGGGCCTGTTCAAACGCAAAGACACTGTCAATCACCGGTTTTATCTGGCCACGTTCGAGCAACCTGGCAATGTCGCCAAGTTGAGCGCCATCCGCGCGGACAAACAGAAACGAGTACGACGCACTCTTCTTTCTGGCCAGGCGCGTGATCCTGCGGCTCATCAACCCGAATACGAAGGCGAAGAAGGCATTCATCCGCCGAGCCTTGGCGAATGCCGTATCCAGCGGGCCGACCAAGGATACGATCCTGCCGCCGGGCTTGATGATGCCGACAGCTCTTTCAAGGTCGTCTCCCCGGGTGGTGCCAAGCACCAGGTCAACGTCGTGTAGCACCTGTTCGAATGCCTGCTCTTTGTAATTCACCACTTCATCTGCGCCCAGGCTACGAACCAGCGCCATATTTCCTGTGCTGGTGGTCGTGGCCACTGTGGCGCCCAGGTGTTTGGCCAGCTGGATGGCGAAGGTGCCGATACCTCCAGACCCGGCCGGTATGAACACCTTCTGGCCCGCTTGAAGAGGGGCGCGATCTTTGTATGCCTGCCACGACGTAAGCCCGACCATCGGGATAGAGGCTGCCTGAACAAAGTCCAGGTTGGCGGGCTTCAATGCGGCAGCGTGTTCCGGTACGGCGGCGAACTCGGCGATGGCGCCCCCACCCAGTTCGAACAGGCTCGCGAATACCGCGTCGCCTGCCTTGAATCGAGTGACTGCGCTGCCCACTTGAATGACCACGCCCGCCAGATCGCTGCCCATGGTGGCCGGTAGTTGCAACTTCACCACCGACTTGAAGACACCCGTAGTGATGATGTTGTCGATCGGGTTCAACCCGGCCGCGTGAACTTCCACCAACAGTTCGTCAGGTTTGATGGCGGGTATGGGGACGTGGGTAATCGCAATCTCAGGCGACTTGCCGTAATTCTCAAATGTCAGTGCTTTCATGACGCTCTGATTCCAGTGTCTTCGAACAAGGATGTGCATCTGCCGCGGCTTGATCCGCTTCAGGCTTGCGGGCGATAGCGCTCGGCCGCCTGAGCCTGTCGAATGTCCGACATCAGCCCTAGTCGCGCCTCATCCAGCGAGTCCCAACGCCCCGCCACATGCAGCGGTGGAATGGTCACCTGTTCGCGGCGGTCGAAACCCACCATTGCTGCATCAACCAGCTCTTCGACGTCCATCACCTCTGCAATAGTGTTCAGATCGATCCCCGCACGCTCCCAGATTTCTGTGCGCGTGGCTGCCGGAAGCACCGCCTGGACGTATACGCCCTTGGGCGCCAATTCCACGTTCATTCCTTGGGAAAGGAACAGTACGTAGGCCTTGGTCGCACCGTAGACCGACATGCCGAACTCTGGCGCAAAACCCACCACCGATCCGAGGTTGACGATCGAGCCCGAGCCGGACTGTGCGAAACGCGGGGCCACGGCGGCCGCAAGGCGTGTCAGGGCGACGATATTGAGTGCGACAAGCTTGTCGATGGACTCGGCGTTCTGTTGAACGAACCCTCCGGATTGGGCAATGCCCGCGTTGTTGATCAGCACATCGATGCTGGCGTCCTCACGCAGACGGGTTTCCAGAGCTGTGAGATCGGCAGATTGAGTCAAATCCGCCTGGATGACTTCAATGGCAACGCCGTTTTCTTCACGAAGGCGTGTTGCCAGGGCATCAAGACGTGCCTTGTCACGAGCGACCATCACGAGATTGTGACCGCGACGGGCAAAGCGTTCGGCATATACCGCGCCGATGCCGCTGGAAGCACCGGTAATGAGAACAGTGGATGGCGTTGTCATGGAGGAGGTACTCGTAATGTGCGTTGAGGAAGTCGCACTTATGATTACGATCCAAATCTAAAATGTCAACGCATTGATGTTGATCGACATCAAAAATGGTCGATGCCGATCTTGCTCGGTTTTCGGAAAGGGACGTGGGGAACATCGTCGCAAGACGTGCGGGCAAATTGCATGCACACCGTCGAAACCGCTTCTGTGCAAGCGCAGTCACGACGGCGGTTGTTTATCAATCGGGTGGCGGCAGTGCGCCTGTTTTCAGCCTGAGGGCATAAGCACGGCGCATGTCATCAATTGCAGTACCGACTCGGCAGAGGGAATAGGGGGGTTATTCGTCTTTCTGTCGATGGTCAGGGAAGCGTAGCCGTGCGCGGTGCTCCAGGCGAGGAAGGTGCGCTGTTCAAGCAGTTCCGGCTCGGGCTCGCTACCGTATTTCGCTATCCAGGCATTGCGTATCGACTGGCGGAGCACTTGCAGCGCACGTTCACCCGATTTTAGAAGCCTGGGCAACGTGCGGTTTACACCCGCGCCAAACATCAATCGGAAGTGCTCCGGGTAACTTTTGGCGAAACTTACATAACCAATACCGCAACCCAGGAGGGTGTCGTCAAGTTCCTGTTGGACGGCAATGATGACGTCGGCCATGCGCTCATATCCATCGGCCACCACTTCTGCCAGCAGATTTTCCAGAGAGCCGAAATGGTGGGCGGGGGCGGCATGAGAGACATTCGCCCGTCTGGCGCACTCGCGCAGTGACATGCCGCGGACTCCCGCTTCCCCCACGATATCCCAGGCGGCCTGACGCAGGACGGCGGGCAGATTGCCGTGGTGGTAGGTCCGTGGGGCGTCTGAAGTCGACATGTAAGGCTCCCTATCATGAAACAAAAGTTATATTCCCATCGGTTCAGCCTATCTTGTCAGTGACAAGATAGGCTGTTCTAATGGTGCCAGATCATCTGACGGGCGTGGGGAACACCGATGAGCGACATCATCAAGAGGCTTCGACTATTGACGCTGCGCGGCACGTTCACGCTGACCAGCCGTATTCTACCGGGCATCACTGGAAGATATCTCGCTCGACGTTTTGTGACTCCGCAGGCGTCCGGACGTGCCAAGGCTGCTGAAATTCTGAGTACAGCGACGGATGTGCAAACCGGTAGCCTTGAGCTGGACGGCATCAGAATTGCCACCTATGTCTGGGGCGATCCCTCCAGCCAGCCGTATGTGTTGCTGGCCCACGGCTGGTCAAGTTACGCGATGCGGTTTATCGGATGGGTGCCGTTACTGCGCTCGATGGGCTACGCCGTGGTGGGGTTCGATCAGCCCGCGCATGGGTTGAGCGCGGGCAGCATCAGTCATATGACCCAGTTCGTGGCTGTGCAGCAGCACGTGGGGCGCCATTTCGGAAAGCCTTCGGCGGTGATAGCGCATTCACTCGGCGCTTCATCGATTGTTTTCGCTCAGGAACAGTCGTGGCGCCCTGATCGTTTTATCCTGATTGCGCCGTTCCTGGCACCTACGGACAGCGTCCTTCAACTGTTCGATTCAGTCGGTGTTGCCCACACAGTATTCAAACCTTTCGAGGGCGTCCTGCATTCGCTGACCGGTCGCCGCTTCGCAGACTACGACGCCAGTTCGCGACTGCCGCTGCTTGATCGTCCCGCCTTGGTCATTCATGACCGCCGTGATCGTGAAACACCGTGGGAAAAGGGCGCTCGTTTTGCAGAGCTATGGCCGGGAGCGCGTCTGTTTACCACTGAAGGGCTTGGCCACAATCGGCTGATTGATCACCCTTCGGTGATTAAGGAAGCGATGAAATTTCTGACACCGGATCATCGTTAACGGCATCCGCAACGGATGGCCTTTCCAACGATTCCACTCTAAAGCGTCTACACGCAGCTTCATGAAATCCGTATGTGCCAGCTGGATCTGGCTCGTTTAATTGCAAGATGAATAACGGAAGCCAGATGCGTTTCCGCTCATCACGAGCTGAGCTTCTTTTAAAAGTCCTGACGTAGCCGGACAGGCGGGTCAGTGCCTTCAGAAGTGGGAGGCCGCTATGGGTTTTAATAATTTTTCCGATGAATTGGCGGTGCTTGAAATTGTCCGCAGCGCGAACTTCGTCCGCCCTGGAAAGTTGACGTCCGGTCAAATTTATCTCGCGCTGATACGTCTTCAATCAGACGTTCCGGCGGCCGGGGATTTTATGGCCATGATTGATGAACTGGTCAAAGAGGGTCTGCTGGTTTCCGCCGCTGTGCTGGAGCACGACATCTCGTTTCCCTATGTCCAGCACATTGTTCTTGGTGTTACCGAAACAGGTGCGGCCGTACTGGAAGACCGGAGTTTTCAGGCTGACCTTTTTTACATGTGTTCGACGGTGCCGTTCCAGCTACAGCGTCAGGAAAGAACTGACAATCGCAACTGTCAGTCCCCGACTGACGAACCTCACTTGCCCTGCAGTTTATGCCGCGCATAAAGCACTGCCGTTCCACCAGAGGCCGGACGGGCCTGTAGCTCGAACGTTTGTGGATAGCCTTTGATCAAATCGCTCAGTTTCTTGTAGCCATGGGTACGAGGATCGAACTCAGGCCGCAGTTTGGTGATGTTCGTGCCAATGGCGCCCAAGGGTGCCCAGCCGTCTTCATCAGCAATATCGTCCATTATCTTTGCGATGAAGCCCACAGGGGCTTTGGGTTTCTTGCTCGGCTCGGTTGCCACTGATTTCACGTTGCTCGGTGTTGCAGCTGCATCCGGCGTAGAGTCTCCGGTGGCCGGTGTGGTGATCTCTTCGCGAAGCAATTCGATGTAGATGAACTTGTCGCAGGCCGCCACGAAGGGTTTGGGTGTCTTTTCTTCGCCAAAGCCATAAACGGTCAGACCTTCCTCACGCAAGCGCGAGGCCAGGCGTGTGAAGTCACTGTCGCTGGACACCAGGCAGAACCCGTCGAAACGACGCGTGTAGAGCAAGTCCATAGCGTCGATTATCAATGAGCTGTCAGTGGCATTCTTGCCTTTGGTGTAGGCGAACTGCTGGATGGGCTGAATGGAGTAGTCGAGCAGAACTTTTTTCCAGCCGCCGAGTTGCGGGCCGGTCCAGTCACCATAGATGCGTTTGACGCTGGCCACGCCATATTTGGCGATCTCTTCGAAAAGGCCTTCTACGATCGCTGCTGGCGCATTGTCGGCATCGATCAGCACCGCCAAGTGCTTTTGAGAACTGTTGGGGTTTTGGACGGCCATGGATCACCCTCATAGGAAAGCCTAACCATACCGCCAAAACGAGAGATTGGCGCTATTCCCCGATATTTATGCAACGCAGCGTTTTTCATCAGGTTTTGATAACGTCACGAAAACAAAATGAGGTGCATGGAACGCATTCAGCGCGCGTTTCAATGTATACCTCTCTTCGACGTCTCGCATTTACTGCGGCCTGCGGGTACATCGGCAAGAGTGGTTTTCAATTGGCGTGAATCAAGCGAGGTTTCAAGTGATCGCCAGGCGTAAATTCAGCGACGCAATGCAAGGGAAAAACCTTCGCTTTCTGAAAGAGGAACAGCCTGAGTCCACACGGCAAACGTGTGCCGGTTTTCTTCTGCTGGAGCATTTTTCGTTACCTGCTTTCACCCAGGTGCTGGACGCCATTGTCACGGCCAATCTGCTGCGACGAGATCTGTTTTCGACCACCACGCTGGGTCTTAGCGAAGGCGAGGTGGTCAGCGATCTTGGGCTGGTGATTCGCCCGGACGAGCTGTTTGGGCGTGACAGCCTTGCAGGACTGGACCTGCTGGTCATCTGCGGAGGCTATCGCACCGAGTTGAAGGCGAGCGATCACCTGATCCGCTTATTGCGCGACGCTGCCTCTCAGGGGGTAACCCTGGCAGGATTATGGAATGGTGCCTGGTTCCTTGGGCGGGCCGGCTTGCTGGATGGCTACCGATGCGCGATTCACCCCGAGCATCGACCCGCTCTCGCGGAAATTGCCAGCGTGGGCCAGGTCACCAGTGAAGCGCATGTCGCAGATCGGGACCGACTGACTGCATCAAGTCCGACAGGCGCCTATCATATGGCCTTGGAGTGGATCAAAGGTCTGCATGGCAAGGCGTTGGTAGAGGGTATTGAAGACATTCTTTCATTCGAAGAGTCCAGATACCGGCGTATCAAAACCTCGCCGTTACTGTCCGTGAGCGCTCCTTTGCGCGAAGTGATCCGGCTCATGGAGTCCAATCTAGAGGAGCCTCTGGAAATGGAAGAGCTGGCCGTTTATGGGGGGCGTTCGCGACGTCAGCTTGAGCGATTGTTCAAAGAGCAATTAGGCACTACACCGCAGCGCTATTATCTGGAACTTCGCATCACCGAAGCTCGGCGGTTGCTACAGCACACCGAGTTGTCTCAAACCGAAGTGCTGGTGGCGTGCGGATTTGTATCGCCGAGCCATTTCAGCAAGTGTTACAGCTCCTACTTCGGCTACCGCCCCTCTGCGGAGAAAAGGCGTGTCAAATAAACAAGTGAGCGAGCAGCACAATGGTGTCGATCATCACGTGTTATGGCATGAACGTGCTTACTCACTGCTTGTCTGTTTTTCCGACGGCTCGTGCTCTGCATACCACTGTGCATAAGGTGTGTTTTTTACCTTGCGCCGATTGAAATCCTCGGCGCCATCGGTCCACCAGACTTCACCGCGCTCGCCCAGTGCAACTTTGGCCTTGTCGACACTGGCACGAGCCGCCTTCAGGGCTGCGGGGTCTTCGGATGCCTTGGCGGCTTTGACTGCACGACGCGCAGCCATCAGCTCATCCACCAGATGCTGGCGGACGTCGTCGCTCAAAGAGGGATTGGAGCATCGCCAGAGTTGCCCCTTGACCACAAAATACCGACCATCCGGCGTGGTCGGATTCACCCTACGAATATCCGCGGGCGACCGCGTCAGCGCCGATCAGGCCTGTCACCCGTCCGGCCAGCGCGTCCAGCCCGAACGGCTTGGTCAGCACTTGCGTGCAAGGTCGCAGGTGGCAATCGTCCAGCACCGACGTCTTGGCGTAACCGGTGATGAACAGGGTCGGCAGGCCTGGTCGACAGTCACCGGCCGCATCGGCCATTTCCCGGCCATTCATGCCGCCTGGCAAACCTATGTCACTGATCAGCAGGTCGATGCGTGTGTCCGACTGCAGGATCTGCAAGCCTGATTGTGCGTCTGCCGCTTCCAGGCAGTTGTAGCCCAGACCGCTGATGACTTCGGCGACGAGCATCCTCACCGAGGGTTCGTCGTCCACGATCAGAACGGTTTCGCCGGTGTGATGCGGCGGTTCTTCGATAACTTCCGGCTCGACGGGGCGGGGAGCGTTTTCAGCGGTGTGGCGGGGCAGGTGCATGACCACGCTGGTGCCCTGGCCTTCGATCGACTCGACGCGAATCTGCCCCCCGGACTGGCGCACAAAGCCATACACCATCGACAGCCCGAGACCGGTGCCGGCACCTATGGCCTTGGTGGTGAAGAACGGTTCAAAGGCTTTGGCGGCGATGTCCGGGCTCATGCCGATGCCCGTGTCGGTCACGCGGATGCTCAGGTGCTCGCCGGCTGGAATACCGTGGTCCGGGTCGGTGCACTCTTCAAGGGACGCATTGGCGGTCTCGATGATAATGCGCCCGCCGTTGGGCATCGCGTCACGCGCATTCAGGCACAGGTTCAGCAGCGAGCTTTCCAGCTGGGCATGATCGATCAGCGCGGGCCACAGGTCATTCTGCGCAACGACCTTTATGTCTATCTCCGGGCCGACGGTACGGGCGATCAGCTCTTCCATGTCATGAATGAGCCCGTTGACGTCGGTGGCTCTCGGCGACAGTGTCTGGCGTCGAGAGAACGCCAGCAGGCGGTGAGTCAGCGACGCCGCGCGGCGTACCGCGCCCTGGGCGACCGACACGTAACGGTCTACGTCACCGACGCGGCCCTGGGCCAAGCGTTTGGTGATCAGTTCCAGGCTGCCGGAAATGCCGGCCAGCAGATTGTTGAAGTCATGGGCGATGCCCCCCGTCAGTTGCCCGACGGCATCCATCTTCTGCGAGTGGCGCAGGGCATCTTCGATTTGCTCGCGTTCGAAAACCGCCTGTTCGATGCGCTGTTCAAGTGTCTGGTTGAGCTCTCTGACCGCCTCTTCGGCTTTTTTTCTGGCGGTGACATCGATGGATGAGCCGATCAGACCGATCACCTCGCCGTTTTCATCGAGCAGGGGCGCTTTGGTCGAGAGCCATATTGCTGCAGAGCCATCAGCCAGGTTGACCTGTTCTTCGATCTGTTCGCTGACGTTGTTCTGCATGATCCGGCGGTCGGTTTCCATGAGGATTCGCGCCTGTTGCTGGTCATCCAGGAAATCGAGGTCCGTCTTGCCAATGAAAAACTCCGGCGGCTTGCCGATCAGGTCAGCGGTACCACGATTGGCAACGAGCATGCGGCCCTCGAGATCCTTGGCGTAGACAACGCCGGGAACGGCAGCGGTGAATATTCTCAACAACTCGTTGAGCCGGTCGCGCTCGTCTTCGGCAGTGCGACGGCTGTCTATATCGAGCAACACGCCCGGACTGCGAACAGGTTTGCCGCGACTGTCGCGCTCGATTCTTCCGCTGGCTTCGATCCAGCGATAAATGCCGTCTTCATGCAGAACCCGGTATTCGCATCGATAGGTTTCGCTGCTCTGCAGCGCTTCCTCGATCGACTTGTCGACTCTGGCCGAATCGTCAGGATGAATAGAGGCAATCACCAGTTCCAGTGGCAAGCCTTTGGCGCACAACTTCGGGCACAAGCCGAAGGTCCGGGCAAAACGCTCATCGCCAGTCAGTTGATCGGCAATGATGTCCCACACCCAAGTGCCGACAACTGCCCCAGAATCGAGGGTTAGTTGCAGCCGCTCGGCCGCTTCCTGCGCCGAGGATAGGGGGGGCTGGGGGGCGAATGGCTTGCCGCCATAAACATCATTGCTCATCACTATCGACCCACTTGAACGCCTGGTTCACAAAGACTCAGTCATAGGGCAGCGCAGCGGCCTGAAAGTTGTACAAAATTTATTCTATTTTGTGCCTGATGCCTGACAAAGCGATCAGTGACACTCGATCATTTCATGATTCAGGTAGGGGTGATATTAAAATAATATCATTTGAGGCGCGCGCAAGCTTCAGCGGAGCAGGCAGGGCAACGCTTCCAGGTCATGCCGGGGCTGGCGAATCACCTGAAAGCGCTGGTTTCATTCAAGTACTTAGCTTCTTGCCAACACCTCAATGCTGTCCGACAGGCGCAGGCAGGTTGGCAGCCTGCACCGGTGACCAGCGAGTCAGCGCATAAAACACTGCGCCGCCCAGGATGCAGCCGGTAAACCAGGCGAAGTTGGCAATCGGCTTGAACCACTCGACAAAGGTGAAGCACAGACCGACCAGTGCGGTGAGCAGCAAGGCCTTGACCGCGATCCAGTTCACGCCGTTGGTGTACCAGTAGCGCCCGCTCGGCGTGTCATTGAACAGGGCGTCGACATCGATCTGCTGCTTCTTGATCAGGTAGTAATCCACCAGCAGGATGCCGAACAGCGGGCCGATGCAGGCCGCCAGCACGTCCAGGGTGTAGTGAATCACTTCCGGGTTGTTGAACAGGTTCCAGGGTGTGATGAAGATCGACGCCACCGCAGCGATCATGCCGCCTGCACGCCAGCTGATGCGGCTGGGCGCCACGTTGGCGAAGTCGAAGGCGGGGGAAACGAAGTTGGCGACGATGTTGATGCCGACCGTCGCGGTCACAAAAGTAAAGGCACCGAGCAGCACGGCCGTGGTGTTGTCGATGCGCGCGACGGTCGCGATCGGGTCGTGGATCATCTCACCGAAAATCGGCAACGTGCCTGAAACAATCACCACCGTTACCAGTGAGAACGCCAGAAAATTCACCGGCAAACCCCAGAAATTGCCGCGGCGCACGTCGGCCATGCTGCGGCAATAGCGGCTGAAATCACCGAAGTTTAGCGTCGGCCCAGAGAAATACGAGACTACCAGAGCAATGGCCATGACCACTTGGCCGAACGCCGCCCAGCCGGACAACTCCTTTTCCGCCAGGGTAAAACTGATGTTGTCCCAGCCGGCGCGCCAGACAATCCAGCCTGCCAGGGCGAACATCACCGCGTAAACGGCCGGGCCGGCCCAGTCGATGAAGCGCCTGATCGATTCCATACCTGTCCAGAACACCGCGGCTTGCACCACCCACAACGCGAGAAAGCCGAACCAGCCGAGCCAGGACAGACCGAGAAACGTCACGCTTTGATACGCGGCCAGTTCCGGGAAGAAACGCAGCACCACGATCACCAGTGCGCTGGACGCCAGGTAAGTTTGAATGCCGTACCACGCCACGGCGATGAGCCCGCGAATGATGGCGGGAATGTTGGCTCCGAAGACGCCGAAGGCCAGGCGGCAGATGACCGGGTAGGGCACGGCGGCTTGCTGACTGGGTTTGGCGACCAGATTGGCGATCACCTGAATGATGCAGATCCCCACCAGCAGCGCGATCAGCACCTGCCAACTGGCCAGTCCCAAGGCGAACAGACTGGCAGCGAAAACGTAGCCGCCGACGCTGTGCACGTCGCTCATCCAGAACGCCAGAATGTTGTACCAGGTCCACTTCTGCGGCACCGGCCCCAGATCGTGGTTGTGCAGGCGCGGGCTGTACCCGGCCGGGCGTTGATCTGTCATTGCCTGACTCCCTCGGTGTGTCGTGACGGGATCGGAGTACGATCGATGATTTTTTTGTATACGATCGTGTACGCAAAACATGTGCCATACGATTTCTCGTTGGTAGGTAATGGCTGCGAGTCTTGTTTTAGGGCGTTTCTACTCAGGCGGGCGGGTAAATCAGGAAAGTCCGAGCAGGTGCTTGAAGTGCACGTAAACAGGGCGCTTTTGCTCATTTACGGTGCGGTTAATTCGTTTTCAGTTGAGTGGCTATCTGGCCTGTTAATCAAATTGCGCTACTCATCATGTTCCGCATCAGGCACTATTCTTGTATACGATCTGTAATGCCAATGTGATGTGAAGCCATGATCCGACCTGACAGTGCCCCGTTGTTTCTCACGCCTTCTACCGATGAAAAGGGCCGTGATGAACAGATTTATCAGCATGTACTGGAAGCCATCGTCGAACACCGGCTCGCTCCGGGAACGCGCTTGCCCGAGGACGCCCTGGCCGAAGTGTTCGAGATCAGCCGCACCGGTATTCGCAAGGTCTTGCAGCGTCTGGCGCTGGAGCGACTGGTTACCCTACGGCCCAAGCGCGGCGCAGAGGTTGCGCAACCTTCGGCTCAGGAAGCACAGGATGTATTGGGCGCCAGGCAACTGATCGAGCCCGCACTGATGGCCGATATCGCCACGCGAGTCGGCGGCCAGCGTCTGGAGGCACTGCGCGCGCTTTGCGATCAGGAGCATGAGGCGCAACACGCCGGGCGCCACAGCGAAGCGATTCAACTGTCGGCGCGCTTTCATGTGCAGTTGAGCGCGCTGGCGGGCAATCAGGTGTTGACCGAACAAGTCGCGCAGCTCACCACACGGTCCTCATTGATTGTAGCGGTGTACGGCTCGCGACGCAGTGTCGGCTGTGATTGTGGCCAGCATGTCGACTTGCTGGCCTTGCTCGAAAGCGGGCAGGGCGAACAGGCGCGCGATTGGATGGCCGAGCATCTGCGCCGCATCCGTGCCAGCCTGAATGTAGATGCGCCGCTCAGCGAGACAGTGGATTTTCATAGCATTTTCAAACGGCGCTGAAGGAGTCCCGGTGCGTATTCAAGTAATCAACCCCAATACCAGCGAAGCCATGACCCACAAGATCGGCCTGGCCGCGCAAGCCGTGGCGCGCCCCGGCACGCAGATCATCGCCTGCAGTCCGGCGGATGGCCCGGTGTCCATCGAAGGCCATTTCGATGAGGCGATAGCGACGCTGGGCGTGCTGGAAGAAGTGCGCAAGGGACGCGAGCAACAGGTCGACGCGCACATCATTGCCTGTTTTGGCGACCCTGGCCTGCTGGCGGCACGCGAGTACGCCAGCGCCCCGGTGATCGGCATCGCCGAAGCGGCCTTTCATATGGCCAGCCTGATTTCCACCCGTTTCGCCGTGGTCACCACGCTGACCCGCACGCGGATCATTGCCGAGCATCTATTGCAGCGTTATGGCTTCAGTGAGTTGTGCACATCGGTGCGTTGTATCGATCTGCCGGTGCTGGCGCTGGAGGAAAGCGGACCGGAGCTCATCGAATGCATGGCCGAACAGGCCCGGCGCGCCCGTGACGAAGAAGGGGCGGGAGCCATTGTGTTGGGTTGCGGCGGCATGGCGGATCTGGGCAGGCAGTTGAGCGAAGCGATCGGCCTGCCGGTCATCGACGGCGTGGCAGCGGCGGTGAAACTGGCCGAATCACTGGTGGATCTGGGCCTGACCACCAGCAAACACGGCGACTTGGCCGACCCGATCGGCAAACCGTTCAAAGGCCGGTTTGCCTACCTGAGCCGGTGATGGCGTTTGCCCGCAGGGCGCAGGAGCGAACGTGTTCGCGAAAGGGGCGGCATGAACGATGAACATACACCGTCTGCAATACCGTTCGCGAACAAGTTCGCTCCTACGGCCTACGGCCAGAGTCAAAAGCGAACGTGCGCATAACGATGAGCGCTCTGCGTGGTAGTGACATTTTCAAGCTTCTGCCCGCAGGGCGTAGGAGCGAACTTGTTCGCGAAGGGGGCGGTATGAACGATGAACATATATCGTCTGAAACACCGTTTTCAAGCTTCTGCCCGGAGGACGTAGGAGCGAACGTGTTCGCGAAGGGGGCGGCATGAACGATGAACATACATCGTCTGAAACACCGTTTTCAGGCTTCTGCCCGCAGGGCGTAGGAGCGAACGTGTTCGCGAAGGGGGCGGTATGAACGATGAACATACATCGTCTGAAACACCGCTTTCAGGCTTCTGCCCGCAGAGCGTAGGAGCGAACTTGTTCGCGAAGGGGGCGGCATGAACGATGAACATACATCGTCTGAAACACCGCTTTCAGGCTTCTGCCCGCAGGGCGTAGGAGCGAACTTGTTCGCGAAGGGGGCGGTGTGGACGATGAACATACACCGTCTGAAATGTTCTCAGGCTTCTGCCCGCAGGGCGTAGGAGCGAACGTGTTCGCGAAGGGGGCAGTGTGAACGATGAACATACATCGTCTGAAATACTGTTCTCAGGCCTCTGCCCGCAGGGCGTAGGAGCGAACTTGTTCGCGAAGGGGGCAGTGTGAACGATGAACATACATCGTCTGAAATACCGTTCTCGAACACGTTCGCTCCTGCGGCCTTAGGCCAGAATCAAAGGCGAGCCCGTACCTTACATAGCCGGCACGCCACCCCCGACCAGGGCTTCGGTCGTGTCGTCCGGCACCACAATCGTGTTGTTGCCGGGTGTGAGTATGACCTTGCGGCAATCCTCTTCCTTCTTGTCGAACAGCTTGTAGCCCTGCGCCGCATCCTCCAGTGACATCCGGTGCGTGATGATGGCTTCGGGTTCCAGGCGGCCGGCCTCGATATGCTCCAGTAATTCAGGCATGAAGCGATGCACATGGGTCTGGCCCATTTTGAAGGTCAGGCCCTTGTCGAACGCATCGCCGAACATGAAGCCGTGGATGAACCCGGCATAAACCCCTGGCACACTGACCACGCCACCACGGCGTACCGCCGCGATGCACTGACGCAACGCCTTGCCACTGCTGCCTTCCAGTTTCAGCGTGGCCAGAATGGTTTCAGTGGTGCTGCCCTTGGCCTCGAACCCCACTGCGTCCACTACCCCATCCACACCGCGCATGCCGGCGGTCTGGCGAATGATCGTATCGGCTGGGTCATCGTCGTCATCAAAATTGATCGGGATAACGCCGTAGGTTTTCTGCGCATAGGCCAGACGATAAGGATGGTGATCGACCATGAAGATCTTCTCCGCACCGAGCATTTTTGCGCACGCTGCGCTCATCAGGCCGACCGGGCCAGCGCCGTAAATGGCAACCGTCGAGCCCTGGCCAATCCCGGCGTTGAGTACAGCCTGCCAGGCGGTGGGAAGAATATCGGAGAGGAACAGAACCTTCTCGTCAGCCAGTGTGCCTGGCACCTTGAACGGGCCGACGTTGGCCTTGGGCACTCGCACGTATTCAGCCTGGCCGCCCGGGACGCCGCCATACAGATGGCTGAAGCCGAACAGCGCCGCCCCTGGTGGAATCGACTTTTTGTTGATAATCGCGCCACGTCCGGTGTTGGTGGTTTCGCAGGCCGCGAACTGGTCGAGGTTGCAGAAAAAGCAGCTGCCGCAGGCGATGACAAACGGGATCACCACGCGATCGCCTTTGGCCACAGCCGTGACCGCCGAGCCGGTTTCTTCCACGACGCCCATGAACTCGTGACCAAAAATGTCGCCGTGTTCAACCGTAGGGATTTTGCCGCGATACAAGTGCAGGTCGGAACCGCAGATAGCGGTCGCCGTGACGCGCAGAATGATGTCATCCGCTTGCTCGATCACAGGGTCCGGCACTGTATCGACCTTCACACTGTTCGCGCCGTGGTAAGTCAAAGCTCTCATGGTTAATCCTCAGTGACAGCAGAAAATTCCGATCCGTTACTGAAGATGAACCATGAGGTTTTTGTTGGTTCAGCGCGATTGCTTGACGTGGGGACTAACGGTAGGTCAGTTGCGGAATGCTGTCATATCCTGCAACAGCATGCCCATCAGGCGATTGGCGCCGACACTCAGTTGACGGCCCAATCGGCTGATCAGGTGAGTCTGCGGGCTGCTGAACACCTCATGCTGCAAGGGCAGGGCACGCAATCTTCCGGCCTTTATTTCTTCCTCCACGACAAAGGTCGGCAGCAGCGTGACGCCACCCTGCATGGCGAAATGCTTGAGCATCGCGAAGGTGCTGCAGGTCAGCGTCGGCTGCACGGTGATGCCCAACTGATGCTCGGCTTGCAGCAGAATCTGGCGGATACCGTAAGACACGGCAGGCAGGGCGACACGGTAGTCTTCAAGTGCCCGCAGCTGTATCGGGCCAGGTTCTTCGGCCAGCGGATGATCTGGCGCAGTGATCACACAGACCGGTTGACGCTGATGCGCATGCGAGCGGATTTTCGGGTCGGCAGCCGGGTTGAAGACCAGACCGATGTGCGCTTCATCCTCGACCACCTGGCGAATCACTTCGTTGCTGCCACAGACGTTCACGATCAGTTCGATCCTGGGGTACAGCTCGGAAAACCGGGCCAGCGGCTGCGCGAGACTTTCCAGAAAACCCTCCCCGGAGACCAGTGTCACCGAGCCGCTGTGCAAGCCTTTCAAGGCCTGAATCGAATCCAGCAAAACCTCCTGCTGCGTCAATCGCTGGCGGTAGTAGGCCAGCACCTTGTCGCCCGCCTCGGTCGGTTTGACGCCGCGTCGATGACGCTCCAGCAGGGGAGAGCCCAGCTCCTGTTCCAGTTGTGCGATCTGGCGGCTCACCGCCGAAGGCGCAACGTTGAGGAAGTCGGCGGCAGCCCGGACGCTGCCCAATCGTACGGCTTCGAAAAAATACAGGATGCGTCGATCTTGAACGAGGCTCATGGGCTTCCAGTGTTGCGCTAAAGGCAACATAAATTCGATTTTTGGATTATTGCTGAGAGGGGAGAGCGCTGTCCATACTCGAATCATCAGCGCATTGCAGGCCGAAAGGGCTCGCAGCGTCATCCTCTAATTCGTACAAAATCTTTGATCGGGATGCAGACATGACTTTGAAAGCAGGTGTGATCGGATTGGGCAACATGGGCGGCGGCATGGCTGCCACGCTGGCGGGCAAGGGCTTTGATGTCAGCGGCTTCGACCTGTCGCAGGCCGCGCTGGCCCAAGCCGAAAGCAAGGGCGTCAAGCCGGTTGCCGACCGTACGCAACTGATTCAAGGCGTGGACATTCTGATCCTCTCGCTGCCCAAGGCCGAGCACGTGGAATCGGTGTGCCTCGGCGCGGGCGGCATCAACGAGGTGGGGCGCAAGGGCCTTATCGTTGTCGATACCACGACGTCGACGCCGGAAATGAGCCGCAAGGTCGCCGCCGAACTGGCGAAGAACGGCATTGCGTTCATCGACGCGCCGGTGTCTGGCGGCCCGAAAGGCGCTGCCACCGGCACCATGTCGATGGTGATCGGTGCCGAGGACGCTGACCTGGCGCGCGCCATGCCGGTCCTGGAAGGCATGAGCGGGACACGCGTGCACGTCGGGCAATGTGGCGCAGGCAACGTCGCCAAGATCGCCAACAACATGCTCGCCGCCTGTCACCTGATCAGCACTGCCGAAGCCGTGGCGATGGCCGCGCGCGCAGGGGTCGATCCGGAAAAACTTCTGCAGGGCCTGAATGCCGGTTCCGGACGCAGCGGTGCCACGCAAGTGATGTTCCCGACCTGGGTACTCAACAAGGCGTATGACTCCGGTTTCACCATGGGCCTGATGCGCAAGGACGTCGGCCTGGCCAGCGATCTGGCGGACAGCCTCGACATGGACCTGCCGCTGTCGCGCGTCGTTGCACAATTGTGGCAGGCCAGCAGTGAAACCCTGGCGGACAACGAAGACTTCTGCGCCATCGTGCAACGCACCGATGGCAAACTTTACGGTCATGGAGAATAAGCGATGAGCACTGCAAGAATCCTCGAACTGATGCGTCCTTACTGGGGCGATCGCAGTGTCATCGCCAGCTACGTCGGCGGCCAGTTCATCGAAGGCCACGGCGCGCCCGTTGAAGTGCGCAATGCCCATGACGACAGCCTGCTGCTGAGTTTCCCGGACGCCGACGAGTCGTTGGTCGAAGTGGCCGACAAGGCCGCAAAAGCTGCGCAACAACAATGGTGGGCACTGACCGCTCAGGCACGTGGCCGCGCCATGTATCAGGTGGGCAATCTGATTCGTGACGAGCTGGAAAACCTCGCGCAGATCGAATCCCTGACCGCCAACAAGCCGATCCGCGATGCCCGTGTCGAAGTACTCAAAGTGGCCGAGATGTTCGAGTATTACGCCGGCTGGGCGGACAAGCTGCACGGCGAGATCATCCCGGTGCCGACCACGCACCTGAACTATGTGACCTACGAACCGTTGGGCACGGTGTTGCAGATCACACCCTGGAATGCGCCGATCTTCACCTGTGGCTGGCAGATCGCCCCGGCGATTGCAGCGGGCAACGCGGTAATTCTCAAACCGTCGGAACTGACCCCGCTCAGCTCGCTGATGGTCGGCGTGCTGATCGAGCGGGCCGGCGTGCCGAAAGGGCTGGTCAACGTGATTGCCGGTTTCGGTCATTCCATCGGCCAGGCGTTCATTGCCAAGGCTGACATTCGCAAGGTGGTGTTCGTCGGCTCACCCGCCACTGGCCGGCATATCGCCGTGGCGGCAGCGCAGCGTTGCATTCCTGCGGTGCTGGAGCTGGGCGGCAAGTCGGCCAACATCGTGTTCGACGATGCCGACCTGGAAGTCGCCTTGCGCGGTGCCCAGGCCGCGATCTTTTCCGGTGCCGGGCAGAGCTGTGTGTCCGGTTCGCGCCTGCTGGTGCAGGAATCGATCTTCGAGAAGTTCACCGATGCCCTGGCAGTGGCAGCGACACAGTTCAAGGTCGGTGATCCGAGCGACCCTGAAACCCAGATCGGCCCGATCAACAACGCCAAGCAATACAACCACGTGAAAAACATGGTCGAGCAAGCGCTCAAAGACGGCGCGAAGCTGGTGGGCGAGCATGCTGATCCGATCCCGGAAAAGCCCGGTTACTACATCAACCCGACCGTTCTGGCAGGCTCAAACGAGCTCTATTGCGCGCAGGAAGAAATCTTCGGCCCGGTGGTGGTGGCGATTCCATTCAAGGACGAAGAGGATGCGATCCGCATCGCCAACGACAGCCGTTTCGGCCTGGCCGGTGGTGTCTGGACCCGCGATGTCGGCCGCGCTCACCGCGTTGCCAGACAAGTGCGTGCCGGGACCTTCTGGGTCAACGGTTACAAGACTATTCACGTCAGTTCGCCGTTCGGCGGCTATGGTGAGAGTGGTTATGGCCGGTCTTCCGGTCTGGATGCCCTGCGCGAGTACAGTGAAGTGAAAAGCGTCTGGGTCGAAACCGCCGCCAAGCCAGCCGCCAGCTTTGGCTACGGCGCGAGTCTGGAGTAAGCACATGTCCATTTCAAAGACGTTGATTGACGAAGCAACCGTGTGGCGCCGCACCCTTCATGCCGCGCCGGAACTGGGCTTTCAGGAGCTGAAAACCTCCGACAAGGTGGCAGAGCTGCTGAGCAGTTTCGGCATCGAGATTCACCGTGGTCTGGGCGGCACTGGCGTGGTCGGCACCCTGCGTAACGGCGACGGCCCGACCATCGGCCTGCGTGCCGACATGGATGCCTTGCCGATTCAGGAGCTGGGCGACAGCGTTCACAAGTCGACCCACAAGGGCTGCATGCACGCCTGCGGTCACGATGGCCACACCGCGATCCTGCTGGCCACCGCCAGGCATCTGGCCGAGACTCGGCGCTTTCGCGGCACGGTGCATTTCGTCTTCCAGCCTGCCGAGGAGAACCTCGGCGGCGCACAGCGAATGATCGAAGACGGGCTGTTCGAGCGCTTTCCGATGGAAGCCATCTACGGCCTGCACAACTGGCCGGGCGTGCCGGCGGGCAAGGTGGTGATCAATCCGGGGCCGATGATGGCGTCGCTCGACACCTTTGAAATCACCCTGACCGGCAAAGGCAGCCATGCGGCCATGCCGGACAAGGGCAACGATCCGATCGTGGCCGCTGCCGAACTGGTCCTGGGCCTGCAAACCATCGTCTCCCGGCGCCTGTCGCCGCTTGATTCGGCGGTGGTCAGCATCACTCAGTTCAATGCCGGCGAGGCGATCAACGTGATCCCGGAAACCGCCACACTGCGGGGCACCGTGCGTTGCCTGCAAACCCCTGTGCGGGAGAAGGTCCAGCGCCTGATCGGCGAGTTCGTCGAGCGTTTGCCGACGGCCTTCGGCGTGCGCGGCGAGCTGGTCTACAACGTCGGCTACCCGGTGACCGAGAACCACGTCGAAGCGGCAGCCACGATCCGTCGTGCAGCAGTCGCTGCAGTGGGCGAGGCCAACGTGCAGTGGGGCTGCAACCCGTCGATGGCCTCCGAAGACTTCGCCTTCATGCTGCATGCCTGTCCGGGTGCTTATATCTGGATGGGCGTCGACGGCGAGAAGCCGTCGGCGGCGTTGCACAACCCGTACTACGACTTCAACGACCAGGTCATCGAACCCGGCGTTGCGGTGTGGACCTCGCTGGTGGAGCAGTGTTTGCCGGTCAGTTGAATGACTTGCCTGCGCACTCGATTCTGAGTGCGTAGCGCCACAAACAGGACGCAGCGCGTCCAGAGCTGCATGCCGACGCGTAGCGCAGGCACGATAGTCAAGCCTGTTTTCCGGGGGCATCATGACCTGTGCACAACACTAGCGAGCAGCCACGGATGAAGGCGCGGTGAGCAATTCCACTGCGATACCGGATATATCCGGCAGGCAGGTCAGTAGATGGTCGCGCAGCTCCAGTACCCGCTGGCGTTTGAAACTGTCCTGCAACCAGACCAGATAATAGGCATCACCCGTTCCCACCGCCGAGTTGAAGGGCAAAAACACCTGGCCCTCGTTCAGATCATCAGCGATCAGAAACAGATCACCGATCGATACCCCGTGCCCTCTGACCGCAGCGGTGATGCCCTGATCAAGGGTGTCGAATACCTTGCCGTTGCTCAACGTCACCTGACCGGCGAGGTCCATCCGGTTCAACCAGCGCCGCCAGTCCCTGCGGTCACTCGACGGATGGATGAGCTCGGCTTCCTCCAGGCGCTCCGGTCCCCAGGGTTGATCGCCCAGCGTGTCTGCCGAGCAGATCGGAATCAGCCACTCATCAAACAGCTTGCAGGTTTCCACCTCCGCACCGAAGTTGCCATTGCCCAACAGAATCGCGCAGTCAAAGGGCTCTGAGTAAAAGTCCACGCTATCGAAGTCCATCCACACACTGGAAAGCTGGACCGGCAGGGCGGGTTCGGGCTGTTTGAAGGATTCCAGCGCGTGCAGCAGCCATCTCATGGTCAGGGTCGACGGCGATTTGAGACGCAGGTTCGCGGCCTGACCGCGAAAAGGCTGGCAAGCGTCTTCTATGATCCGAAAGCCGATCTTGAGCTGGCTGGACAGTCGCCGACCTTCATCACTTAACGAAAGCCTCGGACCTTTACGCTCGAATAAGCGGCAACCGAGGGTTTCTTCGAGCGTCCGAATATGACGACTAATAGCACTTTGAGTCAGTGATAGTTCCTGTGCCGCACGCGTAAAAGAGCATGATCGCGCGGCGACCTCAAAGGCTCTTAGCGCGTAAAGCGGAGGCATGCGTTCAGTCATCCGATAACTAACCATGATTATTTATCATCACAGGCTACCTCTTTTTCCATTTTTAAGCATCCCTGTCTCCGGTCAGAATCGCCGGCTCTTCACTGTCGCAAAAAAACAAACAACGAGGCGGTGTTCTTATCTGTTGTGTGCGTGAGGCTTTATGCTGCCCAAGTCCGAAATGCTATTACGCCAGTCTGTTGTAAGGCGTTTGCTGGAAAGTGATACGGCCCTCGAAATGGGCTGGAGAATTCAGGCTTACTGGCAATTCGAACAGGTGCTGAGTGACAAGGGGTTTCCCTGCCTGTTTGGACGTCGGGCCAACAAGGCTGGCAGTTGTCTGCTGTTGTTCATTCCCGAAAAAGATGAACGACAGACGCTGTGTGATGGCCTGCAAGCGTATGTGAAGTTCGTCAATGAAACACCACTTGAAGATCGCCTGTTCAATCCGCTAATTGTCATTTTCGAAAAAAACGATTTCAACACCCTCGCCGAAGAACAGGCCCATGCCTGGGCCGCGTTACAACATTTGCATGACGATGATAATTCACCCTGGCCCGCTGGCGCGTGTACGAATCCGGAAACGTTCGAATGGACGTACCACTTCGCCGGGCTGTCGTTGTTCATCAATATGAGCTTTCCCCGCCATACCGCGATGAAAAGCCGTTCGCTGGGTGGGCACATCGTATTCGTGGTCAATCCCCGTGAAAACTTTGACGAAGTGGCGAGTGGCGAGACGGAAAGCGGGCGCAAGATCAGGGAAAGAATTCGTCAGCGAATCGCCGATTACAACAAAGGCGTGATGCCCGACACGCTGGGCTTTTTCGGTGATGGCGACAGCCTTGAGTGGAAGCAGTATCAGTTATACGAAAAAGGCGGGCTGTCGTTATCCAGATGCCCTCTTCACATCAAAGCCAACACGACTGACCCTTTTAGCGAGCGTTGAGTACCCATGGATATATCGTTGCTGCTTATCTACACGTTCAGCGTATTCATGCTGATCATCATACCCGGTCCGGTGGTGGCGCTCGTCGTCAGTACCAGCCTTGCGTGCGGTCCGAAACGGGCAGTGCTGACGGCGTTGGGTACCAACTGGGCGGCGCTGGTGCTGGTGATGGTCTCGGCATTTATCCTGACCGGCACGCTGTCGGTCAGCGAGCAGGTGCTGAACTGGATCAGCCTGATCGGTTGCCTGTTTATCGCCTATATGTCCTTTCAGGTACTGGAGCAGGCGTTGCGTTCTGCCCCTGCAAAGAGCGATGCAGCGCCGGTCCCTAAGCAAGGCAAGCACAGTGGACTGGTCACCGGCTTTCTGGTGGGGATTTCCAACCCCAAGGACATCATTTTCTTTGTTTCGTTTTTCCCGCAATTCATTCACGTTACCGCGTCGTTCAAAGGCAGCATCGCATTGTTGTCGGGAATCTACGTGATCCTTGACCTGACGATCATGTTCTCCTACATCTTCCTCATGCGTCAGAAACTGGCCTTGAAGTACAAGCGCAAGATCGAGATCGTTTCCAGTCTGACGCTGCTGCTGATTGCACTGGCCGGCATCTTCTATTCGGGTTCGACGCTGCTGAATCCGTAAGCGCCGAACCCGCCGCAGTCGTCTGCGCTGTCAGCACTCGATCAGGTTGACCGCCAGGCCGCCGCGTGAGGTTTCCTTGTATTTGTCGTGCATGTCGGCGCCGGTGTCGCGCATCGTGCGGATGGCGTGGTCCAGCGAGATGTGGTGCTCGCCGTCGCCGCGCAGGGCCATCTGGGCGGCATTGATGGCCTTCACGGCAGCAATCGCATTGCGCTCGATGCAGGGGATCTGCACCAGCCCGCCGACCGGATCGCAGGTCAGCCCCAGATTATGCTCCAGGCCAATCTCGGCAGCGTTCTCTACCTGCTCGGGCGTCGCGCCGAGGATCTCTGCCAGGCCCGCGGCGGCCATCGCGCAGGCCGATCCTACCTCACCCTGACAACCGACCTCGGCACCGGAAATCGAGGCGTTTTTCTTGCACAGAATGCCGACCGCAGCGGCGCTCAGGAAAAACCGTACAACGTCATCGTCATTGGCCGTGGGTTTGAATTTCATGAAGTAGTGCAGCACGGCGGGCACGATGCCAGCCGCGCCGTTGGTGGGCGCCGTCACCATGCGCCCGCCTGCGGCGTTTTCTTCGTTGACCGCGAGGGCGAACAGGTTGACCCATTCCATGGCGCTCAGCGTCGAGCCGATCACGTTGGGGTTATCCAGGTTCTGCAGGTTCTGATGCAGGCGGTAGGCACGTCGCCGCACGTTCAGGCCACCGGGCAGGATGCCGGTTTCCACCAGGCCCTTGTCGACGCAGGCACGCATCGCGGCCCAGATCACCATGATTTTCTCGCGGATTTCTTCCTCGCTGCGCCAGACCTTTTCGTTGGCCATCATCAATTCGGAAATGCTCATGCCGTGGGTTTTGCACAGCCTCAGCAGTTGCGCGCCGCTGAAAAAGTCATAAGGCAGCACAGTCGTGTCACTGTCCAGTACACCACTGGCTGCCTGCTCGGCGTCAATTACAAAGCCGCCGCCCACCGAATAGTAGGTTTGCTCGTGGAGTTCGCCGTTCTTGCCATAGGCGCACAGCGTCATGCCATTGGGATGGTAGGGGAGGCTTTCATCGAGCAGGCACATGTCCCGCTCCCAGACGAAGGTGATGGCCTGTTCGCCCGCCAGCATCAGCTGGTTATCGGCACGCAGCGCGTCGATGCGCTGGTTGACCTGGCTAGGGTCGATCTGGTCAGGCCACTCACCCATCAGGCCCATGACCGTTGCGCGATCGCTGCCGTGACCGATGCCCGTGGCCGACAGAGAACCGTACAATCGCACCTCTATCCGTTCTACGCTGTGCAACCGGTTGTGATTGCGCAGTTCGGTCACAAACAGTGCGCCGGCGCGCATTGGCCCGACGGTGTGGGAACTGGACGGCCCGATGCCGATTTTGAACATGTCGAAGACGCTGATAGCCATCACGAAGGTCCTTCAGGTGAGATGATGCACGGGAATTTGGTATTCCCCTTTTTCTGTTACTCATCTTTGGCTTCGGCTGTCGAAACGACAAACGATTGTTGCTATGCAACGCTTTAGCGGAACTCTTCAATGAGCAGAATCTTCAACGCACAGATGCACGCCTGGCTACAGGTGTTCGCCTGCGCGGCCCGTCACCTGTCCTTCACCCGCTGCGCGGAAGAATTGCACGTCACCCCCGGCGCGATCAGTCAGCAGATGCGCCAGCTCGAAGAGCGCCTGGGCTTTGCGCTGTTTCACCGGGTCGGGCGCGGGCTTGAGCTGACCGCTGAAGGTCAGCGTCTGGCGGTGGTCGCCAACGAAGTGCAAAGCCGTATCAGCGAAGAACTGCGCCTGCTGTATTCCGGGCGTATCGGCGGGGTGTTCAAGCTGCGCTGCATTCCATCATTCCTGAGCAAATGGTTGATGCCGCGCCTGCCACGCTTGCAGGCAGCGTTTCCGGACATCCAGTTGCGGATCATTGCCGAGGACAGCAGCGGGTCGTTGCGTGATGACGATTTCGATCTGGCCATCGACCTGAACGACGGCAGCTATCCGGGGTTGTCGACTACGCCCTTGCTGGAGGAAGAGCTGTTTGCGGTCTGCTCGCCTGACCTGCTAGTGGGCAAGCCGCCGCTGGATACGCCGAGTCAGCTGGTGCACTTTCCGTTGCTGCACGACATCACCGCCTGGCGCGGCAGCTATGAATATGCGGAGTGGGAGTTCTACCTGACGGCCATCGGTGCCGATGGCATCGATGTGCGTCGCGGCCACACGTTCAACCGTAATCACCTGACCATCGACGCCGCGCGCATGGGCATGGGCGTGGCCATTGCCCGCAAGGCGCTGATTACCGATGAGCTGGAGCAGGGCTTGCTGATCGTGCCCTTCGGCCATCCGATCAAGGCCAGAAAGAAATACGTGCTGGCCTATCGCGAAGGGGCGCTGAGCACCCCGTCACGTCGCGCAGTGCATGACTGGCTGGTGAACGAGGCGCTGGGCTGACTCGCGCCGAATCAGGCAGTGTGGATCAATGGAACAGCTCGGCGATCAATACCGCACCGATGAACGTACCGAAGTTGGCGAGGAACGACACCAGTACAATCCTCCAGCCCAAACGGCGGAAGGCCGGGAGGTCCTTGGCAATCGACAGACCGGCGAAGGTCAGCATCGGAGTAATGACCGCCAGCAGGTTGATCGAGCTGGTGATCCGCGCAATCTCGGCGGCCCAGGGGCATGCCGGCGAGGTCAGGAACATTGCCACCAGCGACACCATGCACACGGCGGGGATCTTGCGGCGAAGCAGGTTGCAAAACACCTCACCCACGAAGGCACAGAAAATCATGATGCCCATGCCGGTGAAGGCATCGCCTGACAGTGTCTTGTAGCCGACATAGTTGGCAATCAGTGCCAGTGCACCCGCAGCCAGCCACGCACTGATCTTGCCCGACCAGCCCAGTTCCGGCACCTCCAGCGACACGTCGCTGTGGCGCAGGCCTTCCTCGCTCATCGATGCCTTGGTGGTGCGGCCGATCAGCGGCTCGAGCACACGATAGCCCCAGACCGCCAGTGGCAGGGAGATGAACAGGGTGAAGTAGGTGCCGATGGTGGTGGTGATCAGGTTCGAGGCTGCCGCCAGGGTCATGACTTCCTTGGCGACTTCCGGTGTTTGTTGTGCGGCAATCGCCCCGGCAGCAGCGGCCATCATGCTGCCCGAACCGATGCCTGAGCCCATCGCCAGCGAGTTGGGATGGAAGATCCCCAGGCTGGCGATAAACCCGGCGACGATGGCAATGAACAGCGCGCCGAACAGGGTGCCCGTCAGGTACTCGGCCAATACGCCGCGACCTTCCGGAGAGTCCATGCCATAGCGCTCGCCGATGATTGCCAGGCTCGGCTCACGGCCGACCGAGAAGGTCGCACCAATGGCTTCGCGCTTGATACCGAGCATCAGTGCGACCGGCAGACCGAGCATCACGGTGCCGACGAAGTGGCCGAACTCCTGAAACATCAGCGCCCACCCGGAGGCGAACACCACCGGCAGCGAGCCACCGACCACCAGGCCGAGCTTGGCAATGAAAAGCAGCAGGGCAGGTTGCAGGATGGAGGCCGAGCGCAATTGCGTACCGTGGTCGATGCCAATGGTGCCTGGCATACGGCGGCTGGCAAGGCCGATCGTCGCGCCCAGCAGCAGCGCCCACACCATCGGCAACAACACCACCTTGCCGGGGCCCAGCGGGATACTGACGGCACCGATCATTTCGGCAATGGTGAGGATAACGGCGGCCCAGACATACAGTTTCACCGTCGATGAAACGGCCTGATTGTCACCCGACACTGCAGCGTGTGAGTTTTGCATGATGATCCCCTTGCCTGCTGAATGGCCTTTTTCAGGCCTTATCAATCGTTATTCTGTTTTTCAGGTCGGCGCGGTAAAGCGCCAGGGCAGCGTTAAAAAGTCCATGAAGTCATGGAGACCGTTATCCGGCCAGGTATTTTTATGAGGTCTGAATGTGATCCAGACCCAAACTGCTTCGAGCCTTTGCAAGGGGATCACAGGGTGCGCTATTTGAAGGGATGAGCCTTTGAATACGGCACTTTGCTGTCCACACGCAACCGCAGTATGCATAGCACGAGGTTGCACACCAATATTGCGAATTTTATTTATCGTTGCTTTAAACAGAACACAGAACGCCCCGGAATGTGACGCAGAGCGCTCATCATTATGCACAAGTGCGCTTTTGATTCTGGCCGAAGGCCGTAGGAGCGAACTTGTTCGCGAAGACGACGTTTCAGGCGATACATTCTCGGGAAGGCTTGCGGCCCCTTCGCGGACAAGTCCGCTCCTACGCCCGTTGTGCAGAACCAAGACGGCCTTCTGGACAAGGGGTTGCGAACCGGGAATGTAACGCAGCGCGCTCATCATTATGCGCAAGTGCGCTTTTGATTCTGGCCGAAGGCCGTAGGAGCGAACTTGTTCGCGAAGACGATGTTTCAGGCGATATATTTTTGGGAAGGCTTGCGGCCCCTTCGCGGACAAGTCCGCTCCTACGCCCTTTGGGCAGAACCAAGACGGCCTTCTGGACAAGGGGCAGCGAACCGGGAATGTGACGCAGAGCGCTCATCGTTATACACAAGTGCGCGTTTGATTCTGGCCGAAGGCCGTAGGAGCGAACTTGTTCGCGAAGACGACGTTTCAGGCGATACATTCTCGGGAAGGCTTGCGGCCCCTTCGCGGACAAGTCCGCTCCTACGCCCGTTGTGCAGAACCAAGACGGCCTTCTGGACAAGGGGTTGCGAACCGGGAATGTAACGCAGCGCGCTCATCATTATGCGCAAGTGCGCTTTTGATTCTGGCCGAAGGCCGTAGGAGCGAACTTGTTCGCGAAGACGATGTTTCAGGCGATATATTTTTGGGAAGGCTTGCGGCCCCTTCGCGGACAAGTCCGCTCCTACGCCCTTTGGGCAGAACCAAGACGGCCTTCTGGACAAGGGGTAGCGAACCGGGAATGTGACGCAGAGCGCTCATCGTTATACACAAGTGCGCGTTTGATTCTGGCCGAAGGCCGTAGGAGCGAACTTGTTCGCGAAGACGATGTTTCAGGCGATATATTTTCGGGAAGGCTTGCGGCCCCTTCGCGGACAAGTCCGCTCCTACGCCCGTTGGGCAGAATCAAAACGGCCTTTTGCCCAAGGGGTAGCGAACCGGGAATGTGACGCAGAGCGCTCATCATTATGCGCAAGTGCGCTTTTGATTCTGGCCGAAGGCCGTAGCGAACTTGTTCGCGAAGACGATGTTTCAGGCGATATATTTTCGGGAAGGCTTGCGGCCCCTTCGCGGACAAGTCCGCTCCTACGCGCGTTGGGCAGAATCAAAACGGCCTTTTGCCCAAGGGGTAGCGAACCGGGAATGTGACGCAGAGCGCTCATCGTTATACATAAGTGCGCGTTTGATTCTGGCCGAAGGCCGTAGGAGCGAACTTGTTCGCGAAGACGATGTTTCAGGCAATATATTTTCGGGAAGGCTTGCGGCCCCTTCGCGGACAAGTCCGCTCCTACGCCCGTTGGGCAGAACCAAGACGGCCTTCTGGACAAGAGGTAGCGAACCGGGAATGTGACGCAGAGCGCTCATCATTATGCGCAAGTGCGCTTTTAATTCTGGCCGAAGGCCGTAGGAGCGAACTTGTTCGCGAAGACGACGTTTCAGGCGATACATTCTCGGGAAGGCTTTCGGCCCCTTCGCGGACAAGTCCGCTCTTACGCCCGTTGGGCAGAATCAAAACGGCCTTTTGCCCAAGGGGTAGCGAACCGGGAATGTGACGCAGAGCGCTCATCGTTATACATAAGTGCGCGTTTGATTCTGGCCGAAGGCCGTAGGAGCGAACTTGTTCGCGAAAAAGTCGGTATGGGCGCCAAAATGCATCGCCTGAAACATCGTCTTCGCGAGCAAGCTCGCTCTCACTAATTAGTAGGCTGGACTGCTCAGCTCCAGCGCCCTGGCGCATTCCTCCAAGGAACGCCGTTGGGTGTCGGCATACAGGTCCAGTTCGTTAAGCGTCCCGCGTCCCAGCGCCCGCTCGAAATCCTGCTGATTCGAATTCGTCGCGTAATGCGCCTGTGCGTTATCGCCCAGATTGGACTGGAAGATGCCCGCCGCACTGACCGGCAAAAAGTCTTCGTACACCAATGGCTCGAAGCGCACATGACCGGCTTCGACAAGCTGCTCCAGACTGCCGGATGCGCGCGCGGCAATGCCTGACTCGGTCGGGAAATAGCGAAAGTAGGCCAGACCCTGCCTGCGCATTTCAGCGTGGCTGTCCGGAAACGCTTTGAACGTTTCTTCCAGCAGCCCGGCATAGCGAACGGCATTAGCCTCACTGGGGAACTCGCCCAGCGCTTCGCGGGCATCGTTCAGCAGCCGGTCATACAGCTCGCGGCCTTTGGGCGTCAGTGCAGCGCCACGCTGTTCTATCTCGCCGAAGCGTGCCGAGTGGCTGCCCGACTGAATGCTCCCTTGGCCGATGAAAGTAATCGGTTCTTCCAGCGCCTTGAAACTGGTCTGGCGCAGCAGTATCGGACATTGGCGACGTGGCGGCCCTTCAACCACCGCTTTGGGTGTGATGCCCTTGCCAGGCATGCCGGCCTGAACCGCATCGATGTCCAGCGTGCGTGGCGTCAGGTGGTTGATATGCGGACCTCGAAACGCCACCACATCAGCGATCAGGCGATGCTGAGTGTTCAGCTTCTGATAGTCGTCCAGCGAAACCGTCGCCGTGTTGTGCCAGCGAAAGGTTTCCAGCGCCTGCTGAATGAACTCGGACGCATCGGCTTCGCTCAAGCCGCCGTCTGCTTCATGCTTGTCGATTAACGCCAGGGCGCCGGGCGTGAAGATACTGCGCTTGCCCAGCACCTGACTGGCGAACTCACGCAGGCTGTCGCTTTCGATCAGCTCCAGACGCAGCAACGAGGTGAACACGCGAAACGGACTGACCTGCAGCGCCTGCTCATGCACGGCGCGAAAGGCGGTGGAGTGAACCGGCACGCCGGCCGCGCTCAGGTCGTAGTAACCCACCGGCTGCATGCCCATGACCGCGAACAGGCGGGCGAGGGTGGCCAGTTCCTGTGCCGTGCCGACGCGGATCGCACCGTGCCGTTCCATGTCCAGGCGCTGGATTTCACCGGTCTGGCGCAGGCTGTCCAGCACACTGCTGTCATGGCTCATGACCTGTTCGTTGACTTCACTCACCAGCGCCATCAGCGTGCCGTACAGCGGCACTTCGTGCTTGTACATCTGCGACATGGCGCGAGAAAAACCCGCGCGGATCTTATCCGGGTCGGCAAAGCGTGCTGTGCTCATCAGGGTGTTTTCTCCGTACGGGTTCAAGCCAGCGCCGCGAGGCAGCGCTCGAAAATATCCAGCCCTTCGTGCAGCACATCGGGCTCAATGGTCAGCGGAATCAGCAGGCGGATAATGTGCCGTGACTTGCCGCTGGGCATCAGCAGCAGCCCGGCGTCCCTGGCTGAGCTCAGCAGCTCGGCGAGCTGTCGGGTGCCGGGCTCGCCCTCCGGCGTGATCAGTTCGATACCGCGCATGCAGCCAACACCGGTCAGCCTGCCCAGGTACGGCGACAGTCTGCTCGCCTGCCAGGCTTCATAGCGTGAAACGATGGCGTGTTCCTGCTGCTCGCCCCAACTGGACAGGTTGGCATCGGTCATCTGTGCCAGTGACGCGAGGCCCGCTGCGCAGCCAATCGGGTTGCCGGAATAGGTACCGCCCAGGCCGCCCTTGGGCAGGTTGTCCAGCAACGGCTTGCGACCTACCACGGCGCCCAGCGGGATGCCGCCCGCAATGCTTTTGCCCAGCAGAATCAGATCGGGCTCGATGCCCAGGCGGCTGAACGCGAAACGCTGCCCGGTACGGCCGAAGCCGGACTGGATTTCATCGGCGATCAGCACGATGCCGTGCTTATCGCAGAACGCTCGCAATGCCTGGGCAAAGTCCGGCTGCATGGCCAGAAAACCGCCTTCGCCCTGCACCGGCTCAAAGATGATGCAGCCCACGTCGTTGACGTCGATCTCGACGCTGAACAGCCGGTCCATGGCCTTGAGTGCCTGCTCGGTGGACACGCCATTGTCCTTGCTGGGGAACGGAACGTGAAAGACCGGGCCGGGCAGTACGCCGACTTTCTGTTTATAGGGCGCTACCTTGCCATTGAGGTTCAGGGTCGCCAGCGTTCGGCCATGAAAGCCACCATCGAACGCGATGACCGCAGTACGGCCAGTAGCGCCACGTACGATCTTCAACGCATTTTCAGCCGCTTCCGCACCGCTGTTGGTGAGCATGCCGCTGAGGGGATAACTGACCGGCACGAACTGCGTGAGCTGCTCCATGAAGCGGATGTACGGGTCGTGAGGCGTGGCGTTGAAGCAATAGTGGGTCAGCTTTGCCGCCTGATCCTGAATGGCCGTGACCACCTGCGGGTTGCAATGCCCCAGATTGAGCACCCCGATGCCGCCGACAAAGTCGATGTAGCGTTTGCCGTCGGTGTCCCAGACTTCAGCGTTGCGGCCGTGGGACAACGTGATGTTGTGGACAAACGAAATGGATTCGCTGATGTGTTCGCTCATCGGTCTGGCCCCGACTCCGGGTGATCATGATGGCCTTATCCAAACAAACATCGGGCAGCGCTCGCAAACGAAATAAAATCACCGGGTCATTCCAATAATTCCCGATGTAATGGCTTTTCTGGCTGCTAATGATCAGAAGTTCATTCCTAAAAGGAATCATGTTTTTCAAAAACGTCGTTTGTAGCCCGACCCTGAGTGGCTTGATACTGAGGTCATCGATGATTTCCACCGTGGTTTCATGACAGGAGAATCAACATGGTTGCCGAGTTACTAGCACGTCTGGGCGTGGCGAGCAGTGCCCACACCCAAGGGGACTATCCGGTTTACACCCCGATTGATGGCAGCCGGATTGCCTCGGTCACGCTTGAAGGCAAGGCACAGGTGGTGGCGCGAATCGACAGCGCCCACAGCGCGTTTCTGAAGTGGCGCACAGTGCCGGCCCCACGGCGTGGCGAGCTGGTGCGGATCTTTGGTGAAGTGCTGCGTGAGCACAAGGCTGATCTGGGCGAACTGGTGTCGGTCGAGGCCGGCAAGATCACTCAGGAAGGTCTGGGTGAAGTGCAGGAAATGATCGACATCTGCGACTTTGCCGTTGGTCTGTCGCGTCAGCTGTACGGTCTGACCATCGCCTCCGAGCGTCCCGGTCATCACATGCGCGAAACCTGGCACCCGCTGGGCGTGGTCGGCGTGATCAGCGCGTTTAACTTCCCGGTCGCGGTCTGGGCCTGGAACACCACGCTGGCGCTGGTCTGCGGCAATCCGGTGATCTGGAAACCTTCGGAAAAGACCCCACTGACGGCACTGGCCTGTCAGGCGCTGTTCGACAAGGCGCTGAAGATTTTCGGTGATGCACCCGCAGCACTGGCGCAATTGGTGATTGGTGATCGTGACGCCGGCGAAGCGCTGGTCGATGACCCGCGCGTGCCGCTGATCAGCGCCACCGGCAGCACCCGCATGGGCCGTGAAGTCGGTCCGCGTGTCGCCGCCCGTTTCGGGCGCAGCATTCTGGAGCTGGGTGGCAACAACGCGATGATACTGGCCCCGAGCGCCGATCTGGACTTGGCCGTGCGCGGCATTCTGTTCAGTGCGGTAGGCACCGCCGGTCAGCGTTGCACCACGTTGCGCCGCCTGATTGTGCACCGTTCGATCAAGGACGAAGTGGTCGCCCGCGTCAAGGCGGCCTATGCCAAGGTGCGCGTCGGTGATCCGCGTGAAGGTAATCTGATCGGTCCGCTGATTGACCAGCAAGCGTTTTCGGCCATGCAGAACGCGCTGACCAAGGCCCGTGACGAAGGCGGACAGGTGTTCGGTGGCGAGCGTCAGTTGCAGGACAAATACCCGAACGGCTACTACGTCACGCCGGCCATTGCCGAAATGCCTGGCCAGAGCGACGTCGTGCGTCACGAAACCTTCGCGCCGATTCTCTACGTGCTGGCCTACGACGACTTCGAAGAGGCTCTGCGCCTGAACAACGAAGTGCCGCAGGGCCTGTCGTCGTGCATTTTCACTACCGACCTGCGCGAGGCCGAGGCTTTCCAGAGCGCCGCGGGCAGCGATTGCGGTATTGCCAACGTCAATATCGGCACCAGCGGTGCGGAAATCGGCGGGGCATTTGGTGGCGAGAAGGAAACCGGTGGCGGCCGCGAGTCCGGCTCCGATTCGTGGCGCGCCTACATGCGCCGGCAGACCAACACCGTTAACTACTCCCGCGAGTTGCCGCTGGCTCAGGGCATCGTTTTCGACTGATGTGAACCGGGCGCTTGTTACCGACATTGCTGGAGTTTTTCGATGGTGCAGTTTGCTGAAGGCTGTCTGTGGGAACAATTGACTCCGCAACGTCCGGTCAGCCCGGCCCTGAGCGGTGAGCGGAGCGCCGATGTGTGCATCATCGGTGCCGGGTTTACCGGTCTGTCGGCGGCGTTGCGCTTGCTGGAAGGCGGCAAGTCGGTGTGTGTGGTCGAAGCGCACCAGGTCGGCCATGGCGGTTCCGGACGCAACGTCGGCCTGGTGAATGCCGGGACCTGGGTGGCGCCCGATCAGCTGGACAAAGTACTGGGCAGCGTCGAGGCCAGCCGACTGAATGGCGCATTGGGCGCGGCACCGGCACTGGTGTTCGCGACCATCGACCAGTACCGCATCGATTGCCAGGACACGCGCACCGGCAACCTGCACATGGCGCATAACGCCAAGGGCCTGGCTGACCTGCGCAGCCGCGCCGCACAGTGGCAGCGGCGCGGTGCCAACGTCGAATTACTGACTGGCAAACCCTGCGAAGACGCCTGTGGTACCGACAAGGTCAGCGGTGCCTTGCTCGATCACCGCGCCGGCACGGTGAACCCGATGGCCTATGTCTCGGGCATGGCGCTCAACGTGGTGGCGCAGGGTGGGCAAGTGTTCGGTGATTCTCCTGTCAACGGCTTGCAACGCACCGCTGACGGCTGGAAGGTCTCTACTGCTGCGGGCAGTGTGAGCGCCGAGAAAGTGATCATCGCGTCCAATGCCTACACCGAAGGCGAGTGGACCGATATCAAGGATCACATCTTCACAGGTTACTACTATCAGGTCGCTTCGCAGCCACTCAGCGGTGCCGAGCAGGCGCAGATTCTGCGCGGCGGGCAGGGTTCGTGGGATACGCGCACGGTGCTCAGCAACATTCGTCGTGATGCCCATGGGCGCCTGCTACTGGGCAGCCTGGGTAACGCCGGCAATTATCCGCTGTGGTTCATTCGTCAGTGGGCGGATCGCGTCCAGCAGCATTACTTCCCGCAACTGGGCCGGGTCGAGTGGCAGAGCACCTGGACCGGGCGCATCGGCTTCACGCCGGACCACTTGTTGCGCCTCTTCGAACCAGCGCCAGGCTTGCTGGCGGCGACCGGTTTCAATGGCCGCGGGGTGACCACCGGGACGCTGGTGGGCAAGTGCTTTGCCGATTACCTGCTGACTGACGATGCAACTGCGTTGCCGATGAGTTTTTCAAGCGGCAAAAAGGTCTCGGGAAGTTCGTTGCGCAGCCTGGCCTACGACGCGGGCTTCACCCTGTATCACGCCGGGCAATGCCTGCGCGTGGTGCTTTGAGCCGAGCAGGGTTCAGCTCGTCCTGCTCTTGATGCGCAGCTCTGCACACAGTCCGCCCTGCGCCGAGTTGCGCAGGTGCAGGCTGCTTTCCAGTTTGCGCACGATCATGTCGACGATCGCCAGCCCCAGTCCTGCGCCATTGCTGTGACCCTGACTGTAAAAGCGTTCGAACAGGCGCGCCTTCTGCTGTTCGTCGATACCCGGCCCTGCGTCTTCGACTGACAGGTGCGCGCTGCCATCTTCCTGGGTGTGCAGGGCGACGCGAATCTCGCTGGCGGTCGGGGCGAAATTCAGCGCATTGGTCAGCAGGTTCTGCAAGGCAATGGTGATGGCTGCCGGGTCGCTGCGAATCACGCAATCCTCGCCTTCCTCGAACACCAGATCGACGCGCTTTTCCAGGGCCAGTGGCGTGAGTTCGGCCATCTCCTCGCGTACCAGTGTGTTTAGCTCGAAGGTCTGTAACTGGCTGACTTCAAGACGCGGTTCCAGGCGTGCCATAGTCAATAACTGACTGGCCAGGCGGGCGGCGCGGTCGACGCCATGCACGAGGAAATCCAGTGCTTCCAGGCGTTGCTCCGGGGTTTCGGCCTGGCGTGCGTTCTGCGCGTGGATGCGCAGGATGGTCAGCGGCGTGCGAAGTTCGTGGGCCGCGTCGGCGATGAAGCGTCGCTCGCGTTCCAGCACACTTTCGATCTGGGTCAGCAGACGATTGAGCGCGTACTGCATGGGCTCCAGTTCTTTGGGAAGTGGCGTTACATCAAGCGGTTCGAGGCTCTCGGCATCGCGCTTGCGGATGACTCTGGCCATCGCTTGCAGAGGGCGCAGGCCCCAGCCGATGGCCAGCCAGATCGCCACTACCAGCAGCGGCACACCGATCAGCGTCGGCCACAGCGTGTGACTGACAATGCGCTGAATCAGGTCCTGGCGCACGTCATCGCGCTCACCCACCCAGATCAGAAAACCCTGCTGTGGATCGGCGAGGAGAAAGCCGCACCACTCGTGCCCGTTCTCGACCAGATCATGGGAGCCTTCGGTTGCCGGAGGTGCACTGAGCAGCGGCGCTTCGGCCGAGCGCACCAGCAGCTCGCCCGAGGTACGCCAGACCTGAAAGGTCAGCCGGGTTTCGTAGGGATGGGCCACGCCGCTGGTGCCGACCCGGCTCATGGCCTGATCGAACGCCTGATACAGCTTGTCGAGGTCCTGCTCACCCGCTGCGCGCTGACGCAGCACACCTTGCAGCAGGCGCGCGCTCTGGGCCAGTTGTGCATCGTAGACTTCTTCGATTTCGTGATGGCTGTCGCGCAGGGCGAGCAGGCTGATGGTCAGGTCGCCGAGCAGCAACAGCATCAGTACCGGGATCAGAATGCGCGCGCGTACCGAGGTCATGCCTTGAGCTCCAGCAGGTAGCCGACGCCGCGCACGGTACGGATCAGCTCGGTAGACAGTTTCTTGCGCAGGTTGTGAATCAGCACTTCCAAGGTGTTGCTTTCGACCTTGTCCTGCCAGCCGTACAGGGTATTGGACAAACGCTCGCGGGTGACCACTTTGCCGGGGCGGATCATCAGTTGATGCAGCAGCTGGTACTCCATCGGCGTCATTGGTACTTCGCTGCCCTTGAAGCTGACCTGTTGCGACGCCGGGTCGAGGCTGATGCCCGCGTGCTCCAGCAGCGGTTGCGCACGGCCCTGGCTGCGCCTGAGCAGGGCGCGGACCCGGGCTTTCAATTCATCGACGTCGAAGGGCTTGATCAGGTAGTCGTCCGCACCGGCATCCAGGCCGGCAATACGGTCGGCAGTCCCGTCGCGTGCAGTCAGGATCAGCACCGGCAGGGTGAGTGCTTCAGCGCGCAACTGGCGCAGCAGGTCCAGGCCATCCATGCGTGGCAATCCGAGGTCGAGCAGCAACAGGTCGAATGGCTCGCTGCGCAAGGCGTGCAGCGCGCTCAGTCCGTCCTCCAGCCAGTCAAGGGTGTAGCCCTCGGTATTCAGGGCCACGCGGATGCCTTGACCAATGGCTCGATCATCCTCGACGAGAAGCAGGCGCATAGGGTTTGACCGGTGAGTGTGGGAAGAAGGGCGCCATGATGCATTCAGCAGGCAGCAGCGCGAAGTGCCGTGTGTCCGGGAAGATGTTACGAGCTATTACGTATTAAGCTTTTCCTAAGATTCGTTTCGCACAGTAGGCGCTCCTTAACTGCTTGCGAGTATCTGTCATGCGTAAAGTCCTGCTGATTTCCCTGTGTCTGGCCAGCCCGCTGGCACTTGCCGGGCCGCAATGCACCACGGCTGACAAGTCCCAATGGCAGGATCAGGCCAAATTCCAGGAGCAGCTCAAGGCTCAGGGTTACGAGATCAGCAAGTTCAAGGTGACTGACGGCAACTGCTACGAAATCTATGGTTTCGACAAGGACAAGCGCAAGGTCGAGATTTATCACGATCCGGTGACGGGTAAAGCGGTGAAGACCGAGACCAAGTAATGAGCCGTGTTTCCCTGCGCCTTTGGGACCCGCTGGTCAGGCTGTTTCACGTCTCGATCGCGGGTGTTTTTGTTGCCAATTATTTCTTCAATGAAGCAGGGGGCGACTGGCATATCTGGCTGGGCTATTACGCGATTGCCTGGCTGGCGGTGCGAGTGGTGTGGGGATTCATCGGGCCGCGCAGCGCACGCTGGAGCGATTTCTGGCCACATCCGGCGCGCCTGCGTGCGCACATGCGCTCGCTGATCGACCTGCGACCGATACATCGGCTCGGTCATTCCCCGCTCGGCGCGCTGGTCATGGTACTCATGATGGTGCTGATCTTCGGCATGGGCCTGACCGGTTTTCTGATGGAAGAGGTCGATGCCTTGTGGGGCGCCGACTGGCCGCAGGACATCCATGAAATTCTCGCTAACACCTTGTGTGCCCTGGTGGTACTGCACATGGCCGCCGCCATCTTCGAAAGCTTTCAAGTGCGTGACAATCTGCCCCTGTCGATGCTGACTGGCAAACGACGTCCGTTGCCCGAAGATCGCCATCGCTGAAACCACACCTTTGTTCCTCATTACAGTGATGCCTCCCGATGCGTGTTATTTCCCGAAACCTGGCTGCATGGAGCGCAGGCCTGATTGTTGTGGCGATTTTTCTCAGTGCGTGGCTCAGCCATCCACAGCACCGTATTGCGCCCTTTGCGGTCAGCCCCGCGCCAGTTGGCGCTGAGAGCGTGGCGCCCAAGGCGTCCTATATGTCGCGTTTCGCGTCTTCCGACCTGGACGACTTCGTGCATTCCTCAGCCGTGACGGCGTTGCCCGGCGGCGACCTGATGTCGGTGTGGTTCGCCGGTTCTCGCGAAGGGGCGGGCGACGTTGAAATACGCACCTCGCGCTTCGATGCGGCCAGTGGTGAGTGGGGCGGCGAGCAGGTGCTGGCAACCCGTGAGTCCACCCAGTCGGGGACTGGCAAATACATCCGCAAGCTGGGCAATCCGGTGATCGCCCTGGCTCCGGACAATCGCCTATGGCTGTTCTACGTTTCAGTTTCGGTCGGCGGCTGGGCGGGCAGTACGGTCAACGCCATGGTCTCCAGCGACATGGGCGCCAGCTGGTCGCCGCCATGGCAACTGGTGACAACACCGTTCCTGAACATCAGTACGCTGGTGCGCGGCGCGCCGGTGTTTCATGCCGACGGTTCGATCGGCCTGCCGGTCTATCATGAGTTTCTCGGCAAGTTTGCCGAATACCTGTACCTGAGTGCCGACGGTGAAGTGATCGACAAGTTTCGCATCAGCCGTGGCAATAACTCCCTGCAGCCCACCGTGGTGCCTTTGGATGGGCAGCGCGCCGTGGCCTTGTTGCGCTATGCCGGCGAGACGTTCCACCGTGTGCTGGCCAGCCGCACCGAAGACGGCGGGCAGAGCTGGAGCGAGCCGTATCCGCTGACCCCGAGCAACCCCAATTCTTCGCTGGCTGCGGTTGGTGTGCCGGGCAGGGGGCTGCTGGTGGCGCTCAATGACCTGCGCGAGGGGCGCTTCAAGCTCAGCCTGTACCGTACTGACGAGGAGATGAACGTCTGGCGGCCATTGATGGATTTCGACAAGTCGCCCGATCCGCTGGGCACGCCGTTTACCCTCGAGGCGTACAAGGAGGTGATCGGCGAGGGCTTCCGCAGTTCCAGTGGCGCACTGCGTCAACCGATGGAAGAGGCGTTTCTGAGCAATCTGGACCAACGCGTCTGCTCGCCCCAGGGCTGCGACTTCGAATACGAATACCCGTACTTCATCCGTAGCCCGGACGGCCTGTATCACCTGGTCTACTCATGGAATAACACCTTCATCAAGCATGTCAGCTTCAACGAGGCCTGGCTGGCGGAGCAACTTTTATGATCGCTTTGGGATTGGCTCATCTGGCGTTTGCCTGGACCCTGTTTGTACTGTTGGCGCCGCTGACCGCATCGTTATGGTGGCGCTGCGGCCTGCTGGCCGCCGTCTCGCTATTGAGTGTGATCTCGATCGACGGGCTGTCGATGGCGTCCTATGCCCGCAGCCTGACCGATGACCTGGCCATCAGCAGCCTGGTGCTGCTGGGCTGGCTGACCCTGCAGCGACTGGGTGTGCTCAAGCCACTGGCCGTGTCCAGGCGCGCGGTGGTGTTGCTGGTGTTTGCTGCGCTGGCACTGACCCTGTACCCGGCTACGCTGGGCCTGACGTATTTCGATCCGTACCGCTGGGGTTACAACCCGCGGCCAATGATCATGATTGTCGCTGTCATCGCGCTGGGGCTGGTCTTTATGCGCAATGCGCTGGCCGCGGTGATGCTCAGCGCTGCGACGCTGGCCTTCACTTTCCGCATCAAGCCATCGGAGAATTATTGGGATTACCTGATCGATCCGCTGCTTGGCCTTTACTGTTGTGGGGCATTGCTGATCCTGGCTGTCCGTTTTGTTTATCGCCGGGCAATGGAGACGCGCCGTCCGGCCGCTCTGTCTGTCGGCAATGTCTAGAGGAATGACGATGAGTTGGTTGCAATCGCGACGCCTGCATTATTGGCTGGGCGCGGTCATGGTGGTGTTCCTGCTGTCGGCGTTGCTGAGGGGTGTGTTCTTCTTCGGGTTTTCCGGCATCGAGCCGGGCACGCTGTTCACGCATGGCGAGGTCGCACAGACGCTGGGCATCGGTCTGCGCTTCGACTTGCGCCTGGCGCTGCTGATACTGCTGCCTATCGCGGTGCTGCTCTGGTTGCCGGGCTGGAACCTGATCAGCGTGCGTGCCTTGCGCTGGCTGGCGCGAGGCTATCTGATCGTGGCGCTGGCGATCCTGACGATGATTTACATCGTCGATTTCGGCCATTACGCCTATCTCGGCGTCAGGCTCAACGCCAGCGTGCTACGCTATCTGGAGGATGCGCAGATTTCCCGGGACATGCTCTGGCAGACCTATCCGGTGTTGTGGATCACTGTCGGCTGGCTGCTCACGGTCGCGGTGCTCGGCTGGGTATTGATCAGGCTTGAACGTGTCACCCTGGACCGTGAGGCCAGGCCGATCAAACGCGGGTCCGTGGTCTGGGGTTCGGCCCTGATGGTCTGTGCAACCTTTCTCGGCCTGTTGGGCCGGGTCGAGAATCTCAATCTGGAAAACCCGGTACCGTTGCGCTGGAGCGATGCGTTCTTCTCCGGCAACAGTCAGGTGGCGGCGCTGGGGCTCAATCCGGCGTTGTTCCTGTACGACACGCTCAAGGTCTCGCAGTTGAACTTCGATGAACCCCAGGTGCGCAAGCACTATGAACAGGTCGCGCGTTATCTGGGCGTCCCCCAGCCAGACGTGCAGGGGTTGAGTTTCAAGCGTCACCAGACCGTGCAGCCTTACCGGCTGCCGGGCGAGCGGCCGCCGAATGTCATGTTCGTCATGCTCGAATCGCTGGGCACCAGTGCCGTCGGCGCCTACGGCAACCCGCTGAACCCGACGCCGAACCTGGACCATCTGGCCACCCAAAGCTGGTTCTTCAAGCACTTTTACGTGCCGGTTACCGGCACTGCGAAAACGGTCTGGGCGAGCATCACCGGGGTGCCCGACGTGACACGGCAGGAAACCGCCACGCGTCACCCGCTGCTCACACGGCAAAACACCATCATCAACGACTTCAAAGGGTACGAGAAGCTGTACATGATTGGCGGCAATTCCGGCTGGGCCAACATGAACGCCCTGATCCGTCGCAGTATCGATGACGTACGTCTCTACGACGAGCGCGACTGGAAGTCACCGCAGGTAGATGTCTGGGGGATTTCCGACCTTGATCTGTTCAAGGAGAGCGACCGGATCCTGCGTGCGTTGCCAGCCGACAAACCGTTCTTTGCCTACGTGCAGACCGCGGGCAATCATCGGCCGTTTACCATTCCACAGGACAACGACGGTTTTCAGGTCAGTGACAAGACCGTGGAGCAGGTCCAGGCCGCCGGTTCGCGCAGCGTGGAGCAGTACAACGCCGTGCGCCTGCTGGATTTCAACATCGGACGGTTAATGGAACTGGCCAAGGCGGGCGGTTACTACGAAAACACCATCTTCGTGCTGTTTGGCGATCACAACACGCGCATCAGCCAGATCCCGCACATGGCGCCGGCGTTCGAGCAACTGGGCCTGGAGAGCAACAACGTCCCGCTGTTGATTCACGCCCCCGGCCTGCTGGGCACACGGGTCGTCGAAGAAGCGGTCGGCCTCGCCGATCTGTTGCCGACACTGGCGGGGATGGCCGGTATGGACTTCACCAGCGGCACCATGGGCCGTGACATTCAGCAAGCGGCTCCAGAAGGTGAGCGTGTGGTGCCGCTGGTACTGCGCGAAGGTACGTTCCCGCTGATCGGCGGTGTCACGCGCAACTACCTGCTGCAAATGGAGCACGACGGCAGTTCGCCAACGCTCCACGACCTGTCTTCCCCCACGCCGCTGGACAACGTTGCCGAACAGAACCCGCAAGAGTTTGAACGGCTGCGCGACCTGACCCGCGGCCTGCATGAAACCTCGCGAATGATGCTGTACCAGAACGTGCGTTGACAGAGCGAGCCAGCTTTATTCAGGGGGGCACGTGAGCCGCCGATCGAGTCGGTGGCTTACGAGAGGATGGCATCATTATCGGATGATGTTAAAGTGCTTGCCTGCGCGAACCGCACACGCGCCGAACGCGTATGGGCTGGGTTTCGACTATCGTCGTTAGTTGAGCGCGTATTTTGCGGGCAGTTGCAAACCGTCGTCTTGTAACGCTGACTGTTTTTCTTTGTGGACAGTGGTATTTCATCGTAAACCTAGGAAATACCTGTCAGATTTTGCTCTGAATCTGTATTTTGGCGGCCTGTTTTCGCTCGGATGCGTTTTCTGCCCATTGCACACTCAAGAGCCTTCCTGGATGCCGGCAAGTTTTTCATCTGTTACCCCGCCGAAACTGCTTGATGCACTGCGTGCTGAGACGAGTCAGTTGCACGTCAGGCTTGAAAAACGCATGCCATTTTTTTCATCCGCTCTGGATCACGCTCTTTACCTCCGTCTGCTTCAGGCTTACTACGGTTTTTATGCACCGCTTGAAGCGATACTGCATGCCAGTGCCTTGATACCTGCGGAGCTTATCCCGCTCGAGAGGGTCAAAACCCCTGTGTTGGTCGAGGATCTGCGTGCGTTGGGGCTGTCCGACCATGACATTGGCCAATTGCCTCGCTGCGAACAGTTACCCGCTGTTGATTCTCCCGGGGCATGTATGGGGGTGATGTATGTGCTGGAAGGGGCGACATTGGGCGGGCAAGTGTTGCGACGCGAAATAAACAAGCGTCTGGGGCTGGATGAACAAAGTGGAACGGCCTTTCTCGATGTGTACGGTGCCCTTACCGGACCTCGCTGGAAGGCGTTTCTTAATCACCTGGATGAAGTACCCCGAGAAGTTGCTTTTACTGATGCCGCCGCCTCTGCAGCGCACTCCACATTTGCATGTTTCGAGCACTGGCTCGAGGGTCAAGAGGTACTGTTATGAGCCAACTCGACAAAGACGCCTTTGAAGTCCTTCTGGCCAATTGTGCAGATGAGCCCATTCAGTTTCCCGGTGCCATTCAACCCCATGGTCTGCTGTTCACACTGACAGAGCCCGATCTGAAAATCCTGCAAGTCAGTGCCAACGTCAAGGCTGTGCTGGGCCATGTGCCCGAGCAGGTGCTCGGCAAGGGGCTGGACTGTGTGCTGGGCGCTGGCTGGGCCGACGTGATCCGAAGCGCCAGTGCTCATGATTCGTTCATCGACGCGCAACGCCTGCTGATGTCCATCAACGGCATTGAGTTCGAAGCCTTGCTGCACCGCCATCAGGGCGTTCTGGTTCTGGAGCTCGAAATTCAGGGCAAGGATGCGCAGTCGGTCAGTTATTCCGAGCGCACCGGCAACATTGGGCGCATGTTGCGCCAACTGCACGCCGCGACTGATCTGCAGACCCTGTATGAAGTCAGCGTTCGCGAGATCCAGAAAATGACCGGTTACGACCGGGTGCTGATCTACCGTTTCGAAGAAGAAGGCCATGGTCAGGTGATCGCCGAAGCCTCGGCGCCAAGCATGGAGCTCTTCAACGGGTTGTTCTTCCCGGCATCGGACATTCCCGAGCAGGCGCGCGAACTCTATCGCCGCAACTGGCTGCGCATTATTCCCGATGCCGATTACACCCCGGTGCCCCTGGTGCCTCAACTGCGCCCGGACACTCAGCAGCAGCTTGACCTGAGTTTTTCGACGTTGCGCAGTGTTTCACCGATCCACTGCCAGTACATGAAGAACATGGGCGTGCTGTCATCCATGAGTGTGTCGCTGATTCAAGGCGGCAAGTTGTGGGGATTGATCAGTTGCGGCAACCGCACGCCGCTGTACGTGTCCCACGAACTGCGCAGTGCCTGCCAGGCGATAGGCCAGGTTCTGTCGCTGCAGATCAGCGCCATGGAAGCGCTGGAAATAAGCCGTCAGCGAGAGGCGAAGGTCAGGGCGCTCGAGCAATTGAATCTGGCCATGGCCGGGTCCGAAGAAAACGTCTTCGATGGCCTGGCGCAGCAACCACAGTTGTTGATGGATATGGTGGGCGCAACCGGCGTCGCCATCATCGAAGACCGGCAAACGCATTGTTTCGGCATCTGCCCTGAGCCGTCCGACATACGTTCGCTGCATGCGTGGATGATCGCTGGTGGCGAACCAGTGTATGCCAGTCATCATCTATCCAGTGTCTACGCGCCTGCCGAGGCTTATCAGCCAATCGCCAGCGGCGTGTTGGCGATGAGCCTGCCAAAGCCGGTCGACAACGGTGTTATCTGGTTTCGTCCCGAGGTCAAGGAAACGGTCCAGTGGAGCGGTAATCCGAAAAAACCACTGGATATGGAGAGCTCGGCAGGCGGCATGCGTCTTCGGCCGCGCACCTCGTTTGAGATCTGGAAGGTCGAGATGACCGGGATCGCTACGAAGTGGAGCTATGGCGACGTGTTCGCTGCCAATGACCTGCGCCGCTCCGCCCTGGAAAACGACCTTGCCCGTCAGGTGCGCAGGGAGCAACAGGCTGTTCGCGCCCGCGACGAGCTGGTAGCGGTTGTTTCCCATGACTTGCGTAACCCGATGACGGTCATTTCCATGCTCTGCGGAATGATGCAGAAATCGTTCAGCTCCGATGGGCCGCACACGTCGCGACGCATTTCCACGGCAATCGATACCATGCAGCAAGCGGCCAGCCGCATGAATGTATTGCTGGAAGACCTGCTCGACACCTCGAAAATCGAAGCAGGCCGTTACACGATTACGCCGCAGCCGCTGGAAGTCAGCCAGATATTCGAGGAGGCCTATACCTTGCTGGCCCCGCTGGCGATGGATAAATCCGTCGAAATTTCCTTCAACGCCGAGCCGGATATCAAGGTCAATGCTGACCCGGAGCGCCTGTTTCAGGTGCTGTCCAACCTGGTTGGCAACGCTATCAAATTCACCCCGAAACTGGGCAAGATCGACGTGTCAGCCATGTCCAACGGCTCTGAAATCGTGTTCACCGTGAGGGACTCCGGCGAGGGTATCCCTCCCGAGCAGTTGCCGCATATCTTCGAACGCTACTGGACCGTCAAGGAAGGCAACCCGACCGGCACCGGCCTGGGCCTTTACATCTCCCAGGGCATCGTCAAGGCTCATGGTGGAGAACTGGTAGCGCAAAGCCGGGTGGGCGAGGGCAGCGAGTTCCGCTTCACGGTGCCCATGGCAGTTTGATCGCTTTCTCAGGCTTGCAGTGAGTTTCAACTCAAGCCTGAGTCGCATCAGCCCTGATACCAGTTGGTAGCCTTTTCGATGTATTCAACCTTTGCTGGAAGTACCTCGCGCAGGAAGGCGAGGTACTTGTCCATCAACGCTTTGCTGGGAAAGCGTGCGGCGAAGCCGGTGGTGACATCTTCGCAATGGATGATGACCATCAGGCGTTTGTGATCGACCGTGACGAATTCGTGCAGTGCCCAAGGGGCGGTTTGTCGATGGTGGACAGGGTTTTCCCAGTTCAGCAGTTTGATGGCGGCGATGAAAGCCATCGCCACCGGGCCGACCAGAAAGAGCAACGATCCGGTCAGGACGGCGACGAGTCCGAATACCAGCATGACGAAAATGGCGATGCCCTTGAAGAAGCTTGAGGCGAAGTCGGGGTAGTGGAGGTAATACTCGACCGTGGCTCCATCGGTTTTCAGGGTGTAGTTGAAGATGGTTTTTTGGCGGATGAGCAGGCCTACGAAATAGGCAAGAATGCCGGCGAGCGCTAATACAGTGCCCACTAATGAGTAGAGGCTATCTGAAAACATTATCCAGCCTACCCACATGTAAAGGGTGCATCCTGTTAGGTAGACTGCGATAAATATGGACTGAGTTATCATCATTTCTCTGGGCGATCTCGCAAGTGTTTTGATTTTCCAGTTCAGAACATCTCTACCGTGTGGGAAAGTTGGGGTTTTTTCTTTTTGAGTCATAATGGCGTGCCCTCTGCGACTTCGAGAGTCAGCGTACCTGCCCTGTTTGATGTCTTCACTTCAAGTTCCACAGCAGCCAGTCCGTCAATAGCGGTATCGCCTTTTGGGCTAAGCTGCATCTGAAACAGATAGCTTCTATCTTCTTCGCCAGGGTCTAAAAGACTGGCCGGGTACCAGATTTGCAGCTCAAGATATGTTGCGTCCTTGTCCAGTGGCACCCAGGTTTCCCAGATGAGGTCTTCATTGTCTGGTGGCATGAGAGGATAGGTGAAGTCTTCACTCGCCTTGCCAAGAGGCGTGTTGGTTAGCTTCCCGAACTGTTCGGCTTTCCTGAATTGCCCGCGGTCCAGAAAAGTTTGATGCAGCGGGTCGTCTATTTTTTCTACAGGTAGCACTCCCCATGGTCGCTTGCTGCTGACGATGTTGAAGTGCACGGACTGCCCGCGTATCAGATTTGGCAAGTGCACTTGTACTCCAGCGCCATTTTGTACCGCTACACTGTAGTGATCTCCTTTTCCTAGATAACGGTTTTCATAATATACGGTGCTTTTTACATAAACTTGCGGAGATAATTTAATTTCCATAAGCGCGCGAACTTCTTCATGCTCACCTTGGGCAGTCTCAGCGTAGCGATAGTCCAGGGTTCTGGACCAACAGCACTTGCGTAGCCACCAGCCAACACTGTCTTGTTTGAAATAATTCAGGGTCATCGTAGTGAAAAGATAAATAGAGCCTATTATGAGTAGCGCCACACTAAACCAGGAACTCATCGCAACAGTCGCGAATGCACTGGCAGGCGATAATCCTCCCATCAATTGAAAAGTTGAGCCCACTCCCATTGTGAACACAGAAATGCCTTTTACAATGATTACGTTCTTTTCTTCTGGTGTTTTTGCTGCGTAAAAGTCATCTGCAACATCAAATATTTCAAGCGTAACTGCCGCGAGTCCAAACCCACCCATTGCCACCATTGAAACTCTAAACCCCCTTATCGCATCCCCCCAAACCGCATTGCCCCGTGCTTTCCAGTAAGCCGCCGATTTATCGAGAATGCCTATGTTATATCCGCCAACAGAAAGGGGCGTCGCATCCCTGATAACCGCCCAAGGCGCTTCAACAAACACCGCCATCAACAAGTTAAAGCTATACCCCAACCCATACGTCACCTTGCCGATGTCCTTGGCACTAAAGTCTCCATCCCGAGTAAGGTCGCGATAAGTGAAGGCGGTGTTGATGAAGTTGAGCATGATCACGCCCCAGGTAATCGAACCGGCAATCCCTCCCAGTCCATCGAGCCAGCGCCTGGCGGTGCCCAGCCATTCTTTGGTGATGGCTTTGCCGGACTGGAAGTGCAGGCGAATCTCGTCCTGCAATTGCTTGGCGTATTGGTTGTTCTGATAGTCGAGCAGGGAGGGCATGCTCAGTTCGTGCAGGCGAAGTTCTTGCTCGAGCGCGCGCAGGTGGCTGGCGATGCTTTTGCGAGGGTTGTAAGCGGTGGGATAGAGCCAACTGCGGCGGGTGTCGCTGATCTGCTTGTTGAGTACCCGCCACTCACTGATCCAGCTTTTCAGCTTCGTAAACATTTTCTGATCGATCGCAATACGTGCCTTCGAATCGAGCAGGATCTGACCGATCAGCAGTGTGCGAATCAGCACAACGATGTTCTGCTGCTTGCCCACCGCCAGGCGGCTGTCGATGGGCACCCAGGCCAGCAGGATACTTTCGAACGTCGCTTTGCCTGCGTTGCTGGCCAGTTGGCCGAGGGCTTTGAAGGTGTCCTGAACAGGTTGTTTCAGCGCCTTCATCCACGGCTTGTCGGCAAAGCCCTGGTGATTGAGCGTGCCGTTGAGTTCGCCGATGCGGGTGGCCAGGTTGGTGATGTCGCCAAGGCCGTTCAGCAGCGCGTTGGCCTCCTGATGCAGCGCGTGCTTGAGCGCCGGTGAGAAGCCGTAGCGCAAGGTGCCAAACAGGCTGCTGTCGTTGGCTTCCTGCTCGGCGAGCCAGGCGCTGGCGGCGTTGTCCTGAGCGTAAATGATCTGCAGGTTGAGCATGACTGTTTGCAGATACAGCAGGCTTTCTGGGTGGGTGGTGTCGACAAACAGCTTGAGCGGTTCTGTGCCCAGATGGGTCGACCACTGCCGAAAGTCGCTTTGCGTGTCACGCACCTGTTGCAGCAGTGTGTCGCCGGTTGGCAGGTGCTGCTGAAGGTACTGACGCGCGCCGCTCAGATCGACCTCGCGCCGCCATTTTTGGCGATCTTTCCAGGCTTGCAGGGCGTCGTCGGAGGGCGCGCTGCCGTAACGCATTTCAATCGATCTGCGCATCTCCGGGCTTTTGAAAATATCCGGCAGCAACAGCACGCCACCGGGAGCCGTGTTGTTGCCGATCTGCTCTTGTTCAAACATGCATTGTTCAAAATAGGCTTCGACGTCGCTCAGGTACTGATGGGTGAGCGCGGCATTGCCGCGCACCGATGCCGGCAGTTTCTCCGGCTCGCTTTCAGCGCCACATAGCGTGGTGACGGTCTGGGCGATCTGGAGCTTGTGTTCGTGCTCGGCTTGCCAGTTGCGGTAAGCGGCTTGATCGGCGGCCAGTTGCATGCCCAGATCATTGAAAATGGCCAGCGGGTCATCAAGGGCAATGAGCAGAGAGCTGTTCTGATGTTCAACACTGCCTTGCCAGAAAACGTCAGCGCCGATTGGCGAAAACAGCGGCTGGTTTTCTTCGCTGGAGGACTCGTGTGTAGGAATCGCTGAGTCTGCAAACCGGTTATCTTCAACCGCATGCTCCTTGTCGATGTCCGCCACCGCCTCGGCGATACGGTTCAACGGCAGGGTATGCGGCTCGGCCATGGTCATGCAGTAGCGTATCAGATCCAGCATTTTCATCCATGACGTGCGGCTTGCCGGATTGGAGCGCAGGTGTTCGCAAATTCGCCAGGTCCACTGCTGCGCTGAAAAGGCGATGCGCAGCAGGTTGTTTCGCGGATAGAGCAGAAAAGGCTTGGCGTCGCTGCCGCCACTGCGCTGGTCACTGCCAAGCTGCGCATCGGTCCAGACAATATGGCTCAGGTTGCCGCTGGCGGCTGACACCGCGTATTCGTGCAACGTCTCTGCCGTTTCGTCATAGACATACACGTAGCCGTCATACAGCTGGCGAAGGGTATAGCTGCGTGTTTTCAACTTCGGCATCACCGCCCAGCGGCTGCCCTTGAGTAGCGGTTTCAGCTTCTGGGGAGCGGTATCGTAGCGGGAGCGGTCCAGCGCATAGCGCACCGGCACGATAGCCACGTCAGGTCCTCGGAAGGGACACAGGCTGGTGGCCGTGGCGGGAGTTTTGGCGAACGTTGCAGCACGTCGTTGTGTATGGGTGCCGGATTTGTCGGTCATGCATGGAATCTCTGCGCAGAAACGGGCGATATCGCCCGCTGTATGCAGAAGTGCATTCCAAGATATGTGCCGACTGTCTATTTATCTATGTAAAACAAATAGATAGAGATTTAAAGCAAAGACATCGAGCAAAAAAAACGTGAAATAGTGCGCAAACGTCTGCGCACATGCGCCGACTCATTCCTGTGTGCTGCAGCGTTTTAAATACAAGCCTTGGTCAGTTTTATGCGGGTATCGGGTGCGCAAAAATCTGCGCATCCCGCTTCATGCCAAATACGCAGGATCACGCTGTCTTCGGCCATGGCGATCAGGCGGGGCCTGCCACCTTGACCGCTGACGAACGACTGACCCGCAATGCCACCAGGCTACCAACGATGGTCAGCGCGGCCAGTGCGTACAGCGCCAGGGTAGTCGAGCCGGTTTGATCCTTGATCCAGCCCACCAGGTAAGGGCTGAGAAAGCCTGCCATCTGCCCAATCGAGTTGATCAGCGCCAGCCCGCCTGCGGCAACGCTGGCGCTCAGCAGGGCGGTCGGCAATGGCCAGAACATCGGCAGGCTGGTCAGCGCACCCATGGTCGCGATAGTCAGTCCGATGATGGCAACGATGGGCAGCGTCGCGAAGTTGGCGGCAATGATCAGGCCGTTCGCGCCCATCAGCATCGGGACCACCAGATGCCAGCGCCGCTCATTGCGCAGGTCGGCAGAGCGGCCGACCAACAGCATGAACACGCCCGCCATCAGGTACGGCACGGCGCTGATCCAGCCGATCACCAGTGCATCGCTGAAACCGAGGTTCTTGATGATCGACGGCAGCCAGAAATTGATCGCGTAGACGCCGCTTTGAATGCAGAAGTAGATAAAGCCCAGAATCCATATGAACGGCATGCTCAGCACTGAAGCCACCGAGCTTTTGCCGTGTACCGGACGGCTCAGTTCATCGTTGGTGATATCGGTCTTGACCCGCTGACGCTGCTCGGGCGTCAGCCAGCGGGCATCCTCGACCTTGTCGCACAGCAGAACGAAGGCCAGCGCACCCAGCGCCACTGTCGGCAAGCCCTGAATCAGGAACATCCATTGCCAGCCGGCCATGCCGCCCTGGCCCGCAGCGAAATGATTGAGAATCCATCCGGAAAACGGGCCGCCCAGCAGTCCGGAGACCGGAATGGCCGACATGAACAGTGCCATGATCCGTCCGCGACGCTGGTTCGGATACCAGCGCGAGAGGTACAGCACGATGCCGGGGAAGAAGCCGGCCTCTGCCATACCGGTCAGAAAGCGCAGCACGTAGAACTCGACCGGCGTGGTGACGAACAGCAGGCAGGTCGAGAAGATTCCCCAGGTAATCATCATCAGACCGATCCAGCGACGCGGCCCGAAGCGGTTCAGCGCCAGATTGCTGGGCAGGCCACACAGCACGTAGCCAATGAAGAAGATACCGGCACCGAGGCCATAAACCGTCTCGCTGAAATTCAGGGCATCGAGCATCTGCAGTTTGGCGAAGCCGACGTTCACGCGGTCGAGGTAATTGAACAGGTAACAAATGAAGATAAACGGGATAAGGCGCAGGGTGATGCGACGGTAGACAAGATTGCCTTCAGCGTCGCCCACCTCGTGGGTCGAAACGGGTGTCATGGCGGGTGTTCCTCTGTGCTTGTTGTTTTTATATAGCCCGATAGCTATTGGATGCACGCTTGATCATAGGTGGCCGGTGACGAAAACGCTTTGGGGGTTTGCACGGCGGCAGGGGGCATGCGTTGTGTGATTGCACAACGCAGGTACGCGGGGGAGGTTATGGCTTGTCGCCAACGTCAGTACGCAACGAACATCACAGCGCCGGGGCCAACGCTCTACTCGACCGCCTCATACGGCAAGCCCACGTAGTTCTCGGCAATGGTCCTGCGCCCGGCTTCCGAGCCGACGTAGTAGTCCAGTTCGGTCTGCTGGATGCGCTGGCTGAAGGCGTCGGTATCGGGGAAGTTATGCAGCACCGACGTCATCCACCAGGAGAAACGCTCGGCTTTCCACACCCGGCGCAGGCAGATTTGTGAGTACTTTTCCAGCAAGTCAGTGCGGCCTTCCTGGTACACCTTGAGCAGGATGCGGTATAGCGTGCTGACATCGCTGGCCGCCAGGTTCAGCCCCTTGGCACCGGTCGGCGGGACGATGTGCGCGGCGTCGCCGAGCAGGAACAGGCGACCGTACTGCATGGGTTCAACCACAAAGCTGCGCAGCGGCGCGATGCTTTTCTCGATGGACGGCCCGGTGACCAGACGCTCCGCCAGATGCTCGGGCAGGCGGGATTTGAGTTCCTCCCAGAAGCGCTCGTCCGACCAGTCTTCGACCTTCTCGTCGGCACTGACTTGCACGTAATAGCGGGTGCGAATGGCCGAGCGCATGCTGCACAAGGCAAAGCCGCGCGGGTGATTGGCGTAGACAAGCTCTTCGTTGACCGGCGGCGTATCGGCCAGTACGCCGAGCCAGCCGAACGGATAGACGCGTTCGAATACCTTGAGGGCGTCAGCGGGAATCGATTGCCGTGACACCCCGTGAAAGCCGTCACAGCCGGCAATGTAATCGCAGTCCAGGCGCACGGTCTCGCCGTCTTTCACGAACGTCAGGTACGGACTATTGCTCTTGAGGTCATGCGCTTTGACGTCCGCGGCGTCATAGATCGTCATTGCACCGGTCGCGGCGCGCGCGGCCATCAGGTCGCGGGTGACTTCGGTCTGGCCGTAGACCATCACCGTCCTGCCATTGGCAAGACTCTTCAGGTCGATGCGCTCGCAGCGACCGGCGAACGCCAGCTCGAAACCGTCATGGATCATGCCCTCTGCGTCCATGCGTTCACTGACGCCCGCTTCACGCAACAGGTCGGTCATACCTTGTTCCAGAACGCCTGCGCGGATGCGCGAAAGGATGTAATCGGGGGCCTTGCGCTCGACGATGACGTTGTCGATGCCGGCACGCTGCAGCAGTTGGCCCAGCAGCAGCCCGGAAGGGCCTGAACCGATAATGGCAACCTTGGTCTTCATGGCGATAGTCCTGTCTTTTGATCCCTGCCAGGTTTAGCCAGCGGGACGTGTTTGTTTTTGTCTCCTGCATTTTTAATGGATGCTGTCTGGATAAGAAGGCAATATCCGCTGCATTATCTGGACTTTTCGAGGGTCCGGACGAGAGAGGACGACATGGCCAGACCTGCTACAGCAGCGATACCGGTGTTCAAGCTCTACGGAGAAACCACGGCCTGGCCCACCCCGGACCTGATCCATTGCGAGTCGATCCCCGAGCGCAGCAGGATTCACGAATGGGAGATCAAGCCGCATCGGCATGGGGATCTGGTCCAGCTGCTTTACGTGCAGTCGGGCAAGGCGATGCTCAAGGTCGAGGACCGGGTCAGCGAGGTCGAGATGCCTGCGCTGCAAGTCGTTCCCGCACTGAGCGTGCACACCTTCAGGTTTTCCAGAGATATTCAGGGCCATATTCTCAGCCTGGCCAGACCCTTGGTGGAGCAACTCGAGGCTGCGCTCGACGTCTCTGCCCTCAGCGCTTCCCGCTGCTATGTGCTCGGGGCAGACAGCGATTATGTGGACACGCTGTTCAATGCCATTGCCGATGAATACCGGCAGCCCAGAGCGGGCCGCGATCTGATGCTGCACTCGCTGGTCAATGTGCTGGCGGTATGGCTCAGCCGGCGCAGCAGCGAGCATGCCGGCGAAGAGACTCATGCGATGGATCGCGGCCGCGAGCATTTGCAGGTATTCATGCATCAACTGGAGGCGAGTTTTCGCGAGCACTGGTCGATCGACCAGCATGCTCAGGCGATGGGTATCAGCGCCGCGCATTTGAATGCACTGTGTCGGCGGCTGTGCAATCAGTCGGCCTTGCAGATCATCAGTGAGCGCTTGTTGCTGGAGGCCAAGCGCAACCTGATCTACACCACCCTGACCATCAATCAGGTGTCAGACAGCCTGGGTTTTTCCGAGCCTGCGTATTTTTCGCGCTTCTTCAAGCGCGCTACCGGGCAGTCGCCCAAGGCCTTTCGCCAGCAGAAATAGAAACGGGGTGCTCAAGAGCACCCCGTCGGCTTGCAGCATGCCGTTATGCGGTCAGGTCACGACCTGGTAGCACGGCACGTACGCCGCGCCGCCTGGCAGCTTCATGCGGTGCTGATCGACGAAGGCCTGCAACAACTTGTCCAGCGGGCCCATGATCGATGGGTCGCCGTGGATCTGATAAGGACCATGCTGCTCGATCAGACGAATGCCCTTGTCCTTGACGTTGCCGGCGACGATGCCGGAAAACGCCCGGCGCAGGTTGGCGGCCAGTTCGTGAGTCGGCACATCGTGGTTCAGTTGCAGTCTGGACATGTTCTCGTGGGTCGGATCGAAAGGGTGCTGGAAGCTTTCCTCGATCTTCAGCAGCCAGTTGAAGTGAAACGCGTCGTTACGCTCGCGGCGGAACTGCTTCACTTCCTTCAGGCCCTGCGTCATCTGCCGGGCAACGTCTGCCGGGTTGTCGATGATGATCTGATAGTGACGCTGCGCCTCTTCACCCAGCGTGGCACCGACAAACGCGTGCAACTGCTGCAGGTACGGTTCGGTGTTTTTCGGGCCGGTCAGGATCACCGGGAACGGCACATCCTTGTTGTCCGGATGCATCAGAATACCCAGCAGATACAGGAACTCTTCGGCAGTGCCCGCGCCGCCAGGGAAAATGATAATGCCGTGGCCGACGCGCACGAACGCTTCGAGGCGTTTTTCGATGTCCGGCAGGATGACCAGCTCATTGACGATCGGGTTGGGCGCTTCGGCGGCGATGATGCCCGGTTCGGTCAGGCCCAGGTAGCGACCGCCGACGATGCGCTGCTTGGCGTGCGCGATGGTTGCGCCTTTCATCGGGCCTTTCATCACGCCGGGGCCGCAGCCGGTGCAGATATCCAGGCTGCGCAGGCCCAGCTCGTGGCCGACTTTCTTGGTGTATTTGTATTCTTCGGTATTGATCGAATGGCCGCCCCAGCACACCACCATCTTCGGCTCGACACCGGCACGCAGGGTACGAGCGTTGCGCAGCAGGTGGAACACGTAGTCGGTGATGCCCTGGGAATTGCTCAGGTCGATGCGCTGGCTGTCCAGCTCGCTTTCGGTATAAACGATGTCGCGCAAGGCGCTGAACAGCATTTCGCGGGTGCTGGCGATCATCTCGCCGTCGACGAATGCATCGGCAGGCGCGTTGAGCAGCTCCAGGCGAACGCCGCGGTCCTGTTGATGGATGCGGACTTCAAAACTCTCGTACGCTTCAAGAATGGTCTTGGCGTTATCGACGTGGGCGCCGGTATTGAGAATGGCCAGGGCGCACTGGCGAAACAGGGTATAGGTGCTGCCTGAACCGGCCGCGCTGAGCTGCTGCACTTCACGTTGGGACAGGGTTTCAAGGCTGCCTTTCGGGCTTACGGTGGCGTTAATCACTTGTCTTGGGATCATTCTATTTTCCATTAGAGCGATGCAGTCGAGCATCAGGATGGCGAATATCGAGAACATTCGCCCCTGTGGAGCCTTTTCTACAGCACTTGGCCGGGAAAGCAAACGCCGGACCGCAGACGTCCCCTGTTTGAGCCGTTGTGCGTCATCGCAGGATTGAATCGGCAGGCGAATTCTTTTGAAAGCAGGCACTTGCTTCGCTGACCGTGCGGCTGAATTTTGACGCGGACAACGGGCAATAGTGAACCTGACCCCTTTAACGGAGTCTGTTAGCTGATGGACTTTCTGGACGGCCTGCATGAAAGGGATCATCAGGTGCTTTTTCAACGCGCCTGACAGGCAGACATTCCGTCCGGGCAGGAGTTGCAAAACCGTTGATCACTTGCCGCTCCCATCCTTAGCCGGCCCGTTAAACGAGGCTTTATTTTCATTTCAGATAAAGATAATTATCGCCATGTCTCGTCATTTTTCCGCACTTCTTTCCCGAGCCCCTGGCCTGTTCGCCGTTTCGCGTCGCTTGCTCGGCGCAGGCCTGGTTGGCGCTGCATTGACCGTTGTCATGCCTGGCAGCGCACAGGCCGCAGGCAGCGATCGCTGGGTCAGCGACAGCCTCACCACCTATGTACGCAGCGGACCAACCGATGATCACCGGATTGTGGGGACGCTGAAATCCGGGCAGAAGGTCGAGCTGCTCAGCGCTTCGGGCAAGTTCAGCCAGGTGCGTGGCGAAGGCGGTTCCACGGTGTGGATTCCGAGCAGCGACTTGCAGGAAGTCCCTGGTCAGGCCGAGCGTGTGCCACAACTGACTCAGCAGGTCGCCGATCTGACCGAGCAACTGGCGGGCATCGACAATACCTGGAAGACCCGCGTGCAGGGCATGCAGGAAACGCTGGACGCGCGCAAGAAGCTGGTCGATGAACTGGAGGCGCGCACCAAGACCCTTAACGATCAACTGGCCGACTCTCAGGCTGAATTGCGTGCGACTCAGGCGCGACTTGGCGATGAGAACAAGCAGGTGATGATGCGTTACATGGTCTACGGCGGCAGCATTGCCGGTGCCGGCTTGCTGGTCGGCCTGATCCTCCCGGCGTTGACCAAGGGCCGCAAGAAGAACGACGGCTGGGTGTAAACCGCCTGGACCACCTCACATGCCAGCGCCCCGCGCTGGCATGCTGTCCACCACGTTGTGCGTTATATCGAGTGCGCAGCCGATGTGTGACGGACCTCTCCGAAAATGCCTTTCCCCTGCCGCAATCACGACCCAGCCCACACTCTTTATGTCTGCCTGGCATAGGGTTCGTGTGCGAAGTTGATGTTCGTTCTACAGTTTCTGCGTGGATGGTCGAAAAACTGAGTGTTGCCCTCAACCTCGCGCTTTGATGCGCGGGAAGGGGTCATGGCAAGTTGTGTTATGGCTCTTTGCCATCAGTTATTATGTGCGTCCTGAAAAATGGGCTGCCGAGTCGGGTCTGAATGATGTTCAGGCCGCGGATCTCATATTTTCACCCTCTCCTGTGCAGGAATCCGGATGCTGGCGTACAACCAAAAAAGCTTTCTTATCGTTGATGATTTCTCTGACTTTCGCAGTTCAGTGAGATCGATGCTGCGTGAACTGGGCGTCAAGGAAGTGGACACCGCCGACTCCGGCGAGCAGGCTCTGCGCATGTGCTCGCAAAAGCGTTATGACTTCGTGCTGCACGATTTCAACCTGGGTGATGGCCGCAAGAACGGCCAGCAGGTGCTGGAAGACCTGATGATCGAGCGCCTGCTGAGTTACGAAAGCGTATTCATCATGGTCACTGCCGAAAACAGTCAGGCGATGGTCATGAGTGCGCTCGAGTGGGAGCCGGATGGTTACCTGACCAAGCCGTTCAACCGCGCCGGGCTGGCCCAGCGGCTGGAAAAGCTGGTGCAGCGCAAGACCTTGCTCAAGCCGATTCTGCAGGCCCTCGACCGTCGCAAACCGGCCGAGGTGCTGGCCGCGTGTGACAATCTGATCGAGCAGGACCCGCGTTATGCGCCGTTGTGCCTGCGCTACAAGGCCGATGCCTTGCGTGACCTGAAGCAGAACGAGCCCCTGGAAGCGTTCCTCAAGACCATTCTGGCTGATCGGGCCACGCCGTGGGCCTACGGTGCATTGGGCAGCCTGCTGCTCAAGCGCGGCAAGACCGCCGAGGCGCAGGCTATCTACGAACAGGCAATCAAGGCATTTCCGACCATGCCTGCGCTGTTCGATGGCCTGGCTGATGTGCTGGTCGCGCTTGGCGATGGCAAGCGCGCGCAGTCTGTGCTGGAAAGCGCAGTGCGCCTGTCGCCGCTGGCGGTGCGTCGGCAGAAGCTGCTGGGCAAGCTGGCATTGGGCAACGATGACTTCGAAAGTGCCTCCAAGGCCTATCGCCAGGCCGTCTCCCAAGGTCAGCATTCGCGTTTCAAGGATCCGGAAACCAACCTGGGGTTGGCGCATGCGTTGATCAGCAAGGGTGGTGATCAGGGGCTCGATGCGCGCACCCGCGTCGAGATCAACAACGCCCTCGTCGACGTTGCCAAGGAGCATGGCGACGACCAGGGTCTGCAAGTGCGCACCCGGCTGATGAAGGCGGCCAGCCTGCAGCATTCGGACCCGGAAGCCGCAGCCAAGCTCACCGAGCAGGCGATGGCCAGGCTGGATGGCATGGAGCAGGTGCTCAGTGCCGACGCCGCACTGATGGTGGCTGCGCAACTGAAGAAGCTCGGTCAGGAAGAGGCCGGTGCCGGCGTCTTGAAGAGTTGTGCGGGAGCCTATGGCGACGATCCAGCGGTGATGAAAAGCATCGCCAGCATGACCGATGATCCGGCGATTCTGGGGGCCAGCAAGGCGGCTGTCGATTTCAACCTGCAAGGCGTGCGCAGTTACAAGGCTGGCAACCTCACCGAAGCACAGGCGTTTTTCCGCAGTGCGCTTGGCTTGCAGCCAAAGAACATCAGTATTGCGCTGAACATGGTGCAGTCGCTGCTTCACCCTGGCCAGAATCTGGGCCAGGCCGGAATTGACGAGTGTCGGGCCAGCCTGACCATGCTTGGCAAGATCCCGGAAAGCGATCCACGCTATGAGCGCTACCATAAACTCAGGGAGAGGGCGTTTAGCGCATGAATGAAGAGACAGAGCAGGGCCTCGATTTTTCCATGGTGATCGCCTCCACGGTGCACGACATGAAGAACTCGCTGGCGACCCTGACCCAGGCACACAGCCAGTGGCAGGCGAAGCTTTCGGTCCAGCAGCGCGACACGTCCGAGCATGGCATCATCGACTATGAATTTGCCAACCTCAACGGCATGCTCGTGCAGTTGCTCGGCCTCTACAAGCTGGGTGTCAACCAGATGCCATTGCGTCCGGACTACCACGAACTGGACGATTTCATCGAAGCGCAACTCGCCCATCACCAGGACGTACTGGCCAGCCGCGGGATTGCCGCGCGTCATGCGATCGACGTGGCGAGTCCCCTTGGCTTTTTCGACCGCGAACTGATCGGCTCGGTGGTGGGCAATATCATCGTCAACGCCATCGGTTTTGCCCGCGAGCAGATCGTTGTCAGTGTCGGCGATGAAGGCGGGCAGCTGAAAATCACCATCAATGACGACGGCCCCGGCTACCCGGCGTATCTGATCGAGCGCCAGACCGACTATGTGCAGGGCATCAACCAGGGCAGCGGCAGTACCGGCCTGGGCTTGTACTTCGCTGCACACATTGCCCGGCTGCATGTACGCAACGGCATGCGCGGGCGCATTGAAATCGCCAACGGCGGCGTGCTGGGCGGGGCGATGTTCAGTATGACCCTGCCCTGAGGCAGCGGTCTTGCAACGAGTACCCCGCAACGCCTTGTCAGGATTGCGGGGCGGGCTCGGCGCTTAGATATTCAATCCGAAGTTCTGTTTGATGCTGTTCAGGCTGTCCATCAGCTCCTGATCAGACGCCAACGGATGTCTGACTGGTTCGCAGCCGTGCTTGAGCGTGAAGTGTTCAATGGCTGCGAGGGCGTTTTTGCGGTGCAGGGTATCGGACGAAATCGTTGAGCCCTCGAGCGTCCAGGGCTCGTCCCCCAGATACAGCTGCGAATTATCGATGTCGGCGAAAAACCAGAAAGGTGGGTGCATGTTCTGGTTGATGATGGCCAGTGTGTGATCGACGTGTTCAAAGGCGTTGTGATACGTCTCGTCCATCAGGCCGGCGGCTTCCAGGCTACGTCTGGAATAGTAGGAAAACGCACCGACGCAATGGCGGTACAAGGGCAGGTTGATGCCATTGCCGTAGTCAATCCGGTACACCGCGTTGGCCTCGCCGGACGGCGTCTTGTTCATCAGACCATGCTGGCTGTAATTGAGGTGCTGAATGCCGGTCAGCGTCGAGGTCAGAATATAAAGCTCGAACACTTCCGGGCTTTTTATATAGATGTCGTCTTCGATCAGGAACAGGTGTTCACACCCGGCGTCCATGAGTCGCGACAAAGCTCTGTTCTTGGATTTTCCAACGCCGAGGTTGGTTTCGTTGTTGAAGAAAACCTCGCTGTCATACGCGGAAAACTCCGGGTACACCTCGCCGTCATTGATGATGACAACGCAGTCGATGATCTCGGCAGGCAGGGAATCGTAAAGCTTTTTCAGCAGCGCAGGACGGTTGTAGGTGACGATGCCGCAGCCAACCTTTTGACCATTGATCATGGTGATCCTCTGTTCTCTCGGGCGTTAGGCTCTGTACGAAAAGTGGCTGCGCTCGGTGATGCTTCGTTAAAAACAGGCTCGGAATGCTCATTTACAACACGTAGAGTCGAACGCGACCCCGGCCGTTCCTCGCCTGTTTTTGCCTTGCCTGACCTTCGCTCGCCGACTTTTCGTACAGAGCCTAGCGTGATTGTTGTTGATTGGCGTCGCAGCGTGGCGGGCAGTTCAAGCCCGCGCTGACGTAAATCGATGTATGTACGCGGTGGATTGCAATATTTACGCCAATTGCTGGCACGCCAAAGGCCTGGAGCGGTGCTGGTTAAAGTTTTAGCGGACACCGCCGAAATCGTTGAAAGGCTGTATTCGATATCACGATGAGCGGTGGGTGGGTGATGCTGTTAGCTAAAAAGTACTGCCAGGGGCACGGTATAGAGTTGGGCGCCGCGGCTCACAACGCGTTCAATCTTGCCCATTGCCTGAACGTTGCGCCGTGCAACGGTGTGGATTTTCTGCACCCTCGCGACATGGAAGACTATCAGCAGTACTTCGTCGAGCAGATGAAAGTGTCGGGCGATGTTTCGAAGGTCGACATGCTGGGCGATTTTCAATGCATCCATACGGCAGACTCGTCGGTTGACTATCTGATCAGTTCGCACGTCATCGAGCACGTCCCCAACCTGCTTTCTGCCTACGTCGAATCCTTCCGAGTGCTGAAGAACGGCGGGGTATTTTTCTGCATCTTTCCCAAGCGCACCGCAGCCAAGACTGATCGGGCGCGTCGTTTGACGACGCTGGCGCAGATGATCGAGGACTATGAAAACAAGGTCGACATGACCACCGTCACTGAAGGCGAATGGCGCGGTCACTATCAGGTTTTTTCCCTGCAAAGCATGCTCCGTGCGGTCAATTACGTTAACTCGTCAGGCCTGGGTTGCTGGTACATCGAGTGCGTCGAAGAAACCGATTCGAAAGTAGGCAACGGCCACACCGTCGTGCTGCGCAAAGTGGAGGGCTTGTCTGCCGAAAAGTGGCAGGACGTCGGCGACTTCAACACGCAGTTCAACCAATTGTTGATGGCGGGCAAGCTCGAGAACGCGCTGACGCTGACCAAGATTATGCTGTCATTCAATTTTTTCGATGCCACCAGGCTGCACCTCGCCGGTGCCCTGAGTCGTCAATTGGGTAATGTGGCCGAAGGCGTCGAATTCCTGCGCCAGGCCCTCGTGGTCGACCCGGAAAACGAAGACTACCGAAAAGAGTTCATCGAAGTGACCGGGACACCTTTCCATAACCCGGTTCTCTGACGCGTTGAGCGGCAGGCCGACAGCCTGAAGCGCGGTGCTTGAAGATTGCAGTCTGAAGGTTGAAGCTTGGCGTTTGCTGCTCAACTAAAAGGACTGACCCATGACACGCAATGACCCCCATTCGCAGCAAGAAATGCTGATGGGCATTGATGAAGTGGAGTGTGTAACCCCGGATTTGAACGGTGTGCCGCGCGGCAAGGTGATGACGGCTGAAGGTTTTCTCGAAGGCCGCCGTTTGCAGCTGGCGCGCGGCGTGTTGCTGCAATGCATCATGGGCGGCTATCCGCCGGCGCGCTTTTACGGCAGTGATGACGGCGATCTGGCGCTGATCAGTGATCCACAGCAGCTCCACCGTCTGCCCTGGAGCACGTCGCCGCGTGCCCTGGCCATTTGTGATGCGCATGACCTCGATGGCCAGCCCTGCATGCTCTCCACCCGTAATCAGCTCAAGGCGGTTATCGCCCGTTACGCTGCGCAGGACCTGGTGCCAGTGGTGGCCACCGAACTCGAGTTTTTTGTTTTTGCGCCCAATCCTGAGCCGCTTTATCCGTTTGAGCCACCGACAGGGCTGGACGGGCGATGCGAACAGGGGCACTCGGCATTCAGTGTCAGCTCCAACAACGGCTTGCGGCCTTTTTTTGCCGAGGTGTATGCCTGTATGGCCGCGCTGGGCCTGCCGCGTGACACCGTGATGCACGAGATGGGGGTCAGCCAGTTCGAGATCAACCTGCTGCATGGCGATCCGCTGCTGCTGGCCGATCAGACTTTTCTGTTCAAGCACTTGCTCAAGGAGGTTGCGCTCAAGCACGGGCTCATCGTGGTGTGCATGGCCAAACCGCTGGCCCATACGGCGGGCAGTTCGATGCATATTCATCAGAGCGTGGTGGCAGCAGAGACCGCAGTGAACGTCTTCAGTGATGCGCAGGGTGAGCCGACAGACGCGTTTCGTCATTTTATTGCTGGCCAGCAAGCCTGCATGGCGGACTTCACCGCGCTGTTCGCGCCCAATGTGAATTCCTACCAGCGCCTGTGCCATCCTTATGCGTCACCCAATAACGCCTGCTGGTCCTACGACAATCGTGCTGCCGGATTACGCATTCCGTCGAGTGCAGCGGCGGCCAGAAGGGTGGAAAATCGTCTGCCGGGCGCTGACGCCAATCCTTATCTGGCTATTGCCGCAAGTCTGGCGGCCGGGCTGCATGGCATCGAGCAACGACTGCAACCGACGCCGCCGCTGCAGGGCGAACTGGAGGTGCCGGAAGAATTGTTATTGCCGTGTACCTTGCACGCTGCTCTGGAGCGTCTGAAAAGCAGTCAGTTGGCCAAGGAACTGTTTGGTCATGAATTCATCGAAGGCTACATCGCGTCGAAGACCCTGGAACTGACCAGTTTTTTTGACGAGATAACCCCCTGGGAACGGCGCGTGCTGGCTGCTCAGGTTTAAGAATCGCAGTGTCGGGCTCGCCCAGTCGGGCGACTCCCTATTTTTGGAAAGTTGATGCGCCAAATCTGGAAGTCCTTTCGAGCGCTTTATTTTGCCTCGTTGATGATGTTGATCGGCTCGGGTCTGCTGAGCACTTATCTGGCCCTGCGCCTGGCCGCCGATCAGGTTGACAGCCTGTGGGTGGGTGCGTTGATGGCTGCCAACTATTTCGGTCTGGTACTGGGCGGCAAGATCGGTCACCGCCTGATCGGCCGTGTCGGGCATATTCGCGCCTACGCCACTTGTGCCGGCATCGTCGGTGCGGCAGTGCTCGGGCATGGCCTGATCAGCTGGTTGCCAGCCTGGCTGGTGCTGAGGGTGATCGTCGGTCTGGGTATGATGTGCCAATACATGGTCATCGAGAGCTGGCTGAACGAGCAGGCGGCTGCCAAACAGCGCGGCATGGTCTTCAGCGGCTACATGATTGCGTCCTACCTGGGGTTGGTGCTGGGTCAGTTGGTGCTGGTGGTTCACCCGCAACTGGGGCCTGAGCTGCTGATGCTGGTGGCGATGTGTTTCGCTCTGTGTCTGGTGCCCGTCGCCATGACCCGGGCGATTCACCCGGCACCGCTGCATCCGGCGCCACTGGAGCCGCGCTTCTTCATGAAGCGTGTGCCGCAGTCGCTGACGGCGGTACTGGGCGCCGGTCTGATCATCGGTTCGTTCTATGGTCTGGCACCGGTCTACGCCGCCGAGCAGGGTCTGTCCACCGAGCAGGTCGGTCTGTTCATGGGCTGCTGCATTCTGGCCGGTTTTCTGGTGCAGTGGCCGTTGGGCCTGCTGTCCGACCGCTATGACCGCTCCGTACTGATGCGTATCTTTGCCGCCGCGTTGGTGGTGGCGTCGTTACCGCTGGCGGTGTTCCCCAGCGTGCCGGTCGAGGTGCTGTTCGGTGTCGGTTTTCTGGCTTCGCTGATGCAGTTCTGCCTTTATCCGCTGGCAGTGGCCTTCGCCAATGACCACGTCGAGGCCGAGCGCCGAGTGTCGCTGACGGCCATGTTGCTCATGACCTACGGCATCGGCGCCAGTATCGGTCCGCTGGCTGCGGGTGTGGTGATGAAGCTGTTTGGCGGGCACATGCTGTATGCGTTCGTGTGTGGCGCTGGTGTGATTCTGGTACTGCTGATCAGGCCAAAGGCGGTCACTCACCTGCACCAGGTCGAAAACGCACCGCTGCACCACGTTGCGATGCCGGACAGTATGTCCAGTTCGCCACTGGTGGTTGCACTTGACCCGCGTGTCGACGAGCAGGTGGTTCAGGAACAGATGCAGGCAACCGTTGAGCCAGAGCCGGAGCCGGATTCCGAGGTCGCGTCCGAAGCAGAGGTCGATACGGAAAGCGAGGTTCTGGTTCAGGCCGAGCCGGCTGCCGAGGCGGAAACGGCTGAAGCCGATGAGCATGAACGCGAGCGTGAAAGCGAGACCTGGAAGGCCTGACGAGTAGCGCAGGGCAGTGCACGATTGCGGCAGCAATGCCGCAATCGTTGGGCGATTCAGATGAGTGTCAGAAGTCGTCGTCTTTGTCGAAGCGTCGTGCTTCGCGCTGTAACTGATAGACGAAACGTTCGACCTGACGCTGCACCAGCCCACTCATGTTGTGGAAGCGCACGCCGGCAAAGGTAGTGTTGATTCTTTCTTCGAAATGCAGATGGCGTAACTCGACAGGCGCTGTCATGGCGCCGAAAGGCAGCTTGGCAACGAAGCGTTCGTATACCTGGCCCAATTGCATGCGATCGGACACGTCGCCCTCGAAGCGCAACTTGCAACCGGTAGCAGAAATATCCAGCAGCTTGCCGGCCAGCGTAAATTTCAGGCGGTCACCGCCGATTTCGACGTCGACCAGTTGCGCCAGCTTCAGCGCGGCCCGGAATGCGTTGCGGCGCTGGTGATAAACCACTTCCTCAGGCATCGGGCCGCGGTACATGCGTTGACCGTCGGTGCTGAGGATGTCCATTTGCGCAGTACTTTCCCAGGCAATCCGCACGCCGTCGTGAAAGCCTTCGACACGGAAGGATTCGCCGTTGCTCAGAAAGCGTTCGCCATCGCGGGGGATCATTTCGTCGAGGGCCATGACGTTGTTGTCGCGGTCGACTTCAAGCATATAGCTCTGAAAGCGCTGGGGGCGCTCATGAAAGGTAATGATCAGAGGATCATGACTCTCGAGTAGCAGCCGCAGGTTAGCGGCAATTTCCAAAGGTGTATTGAGAACCTTCGGGGGCTGCGGAGCATCGTCCGCGCTTGAGCCATTCACGTTCTTGAATCTCCAGGCAAAATACTACGGCAACGCAACATCAGGCATTCTGCCACCATGCACGAAACCTTGATACAGGAAGTTACGCCTGACTCAGAGGGCGTGGTTTTGCTCTAAGTGCAGTCGACCCGCGGCTGTCATAGAGTGTAGGCGTATCGCCACCGTTCAAGATGCGAAGCTGGTGAGCGGTACTGACCTGCTGCATCTGGATCAGACTACCATTGCGCTCGTTGAGCGTCTGGCATTCATTGATCAACGTATTCAGTTCGTCGGCAGCCAGCAGCAATTGCTCACCGATATCCGACTGGCTGGCCAGTTGCTGGAGACCACTGCGATTGGCTGGCAGCCCCATGCCCGCAAGCACCTGACTACGCTTGCGACCATGCTGATCGAGAAGAATGACCAGCGCCTGTTTCTGCGCCAGCACCTGCTCCATCTCGCCCATGTCGCGGCCGTGAAGAATCAATGATTCGGCCTGCAACAGCTCAAGAAGCTGTCGGGCCGAGACCATGTCGTCAGTGATCATCTGCAGCAAAGTAGTGTCTTGCATCGCATGCTCTGGTTTTTAAGCGTCCAGAATATCCAGCGCCAGCCTGAGCTTAGCGTTGGGTTTCGAAATTCAACAGTTTGCTGGCGACACGGTTGCTGTCCACTGTGTAGCTACCGTCGGCGATGGCCTGTTTGAGCTCGGCAACGCGAGCACTGTTGACGGTTGGCAGATCGGTCAGCTTGTCCGTGATTTTCTGCAACTGTTGAGCCTCACTGCTCAAGGAAAAAGTTTCCCCGGTGCTTTTGACGCCTGCGGTGACGGCAGGGTCTGGGGCAGCGGTTTTGGCGGTGTCTTTACCGGGGCTGGTACGGGAAGCACCGGCAACAGACTGTGAGTTGTTAAGGCGACTGAAATCTATGACCATGATTGAAAAAACCTCTGGGTGTTTGGACGCTTGCCTTGTTTTCGGCCAACCCCTATCAAACTTTAGGCTGATTGTGAGAAAGCTTCCCAATAGACGACATTTGCCGTCGGGCATTCCCCGCAGTCTAAAAAAAACACACCCTTCGCGCCACCATCAATGCACTACATAGCGACTTCCACCTGCCCTGGGCCGGTGACACTTGCCTTGATCACCCGCTGGGAATTGAGGTTTTTCACCCGTATCTGTTCGTTGAAGCCTCCATCGGACATCGCTTCGCCGGGCATGCGAACCGCCAGCGAGCCGCTGCGGGCGATGATCACAACCTGATCGCCCTTGTGAACCATTTGTGGCTGCTCAAGCGCCACCGGGGTGATGACCTGATCGATGACCATCTGTCGGACAACCTTCTGACCGACTGCCTGATCCAGCGATGCCAGGAAACCCTGACCCAGGCTGCTGACATCCCGCTCGCGCATCGCAACGTCTTCTTCGGTGACGATCGCGTCACGCTTGAGCGGGCGCATCACGGTCACGACGTTGCGATACAGCAGCACCTGGGCGGGTACAAACACCGTCCAGGGTGAAGAACCTTCGCAGCGCACCCGCACGGTGACCCGGCCAACCGGGCGCGGACTTTCCAGTGTGGCTGTCAAATCCTTGTCGCAGGCACCCATCCTTAAACGCGGGTCAAGTTGCTTGACCTGTATCTCATGACGCCCGTCAATCTGGTTGGTTGCCAAATAGTCTTCTACTGTGAACTCAAGAAACCCTTGGGTGACGCCGATAAGCTGCTCAGGCAGTGTGAAATTCTCGGCACGAGCGAGGGTCACCGTGCTGGAAAGGCACAGCAGGGCGATTGCGCACAGAAGCCTGCGGGTTTCTAATGCGAGGTGTCGAGAAATTGTCGTCTTTGCGTTCATGAAGTAATAAATAGCAAAGCCCGTGCCGCTTGTTGATCTGGTGTCTGGGCGGCGGTCATTTTGTAAGGGGGTTCGGCATGGCAGGTGTAATGGATTCGGTAAACCAGCGAACTCAGCTGGTCGGTCAGAATCGCCTGGAGCTGCTCTTGTTCCGTCTCGACGGCAAGCAGCTCTATGGGATCAACGTCTTCAAGGTAAAAGAAGTACTGCAATGCCCGAAACTCACCATCATGCCCAAATCGAGCAAGATCGTTCGGGGCGTGGCCAATATTCGTGGCGGCACGATCCCGATCATGGATCTGGCAATGGCGACAGGTTCCACAGGCATGATTTCGCTGGTTAATTCCTTCGTCATCATTACCGAGTACAACACCAAGGTTCAGGGCTTTCTGGTGCATTCTGTCGAACGCATCGTCAACATGAACTGGGAAGAGATTCATCCACCACCCAAGGGCACCGGGCGCGATCATTACCTGACCGCCGTTACCCGGGTTGATAACCAGCTGGTGGAAATCATCGACGTCGAGAAAATTCTCGCCGAAGTTGCGCCAGTGTCCGAAGAAATTTCGGTCGGTGTCATTGACGCCGAGGTTCAGCACAAGGCTGTCTCCCTGCGCGTGCTGACGGTCGACGACTCGTCGGTGGCCCGCAAGCAGGTGAGCCGCTGCCTGGAAACCGTCGGGGTGGAAGTGGTAGCGCTCAACGATGGTCGTCAGGCGCTGGATTACCTGCTCAAGATGGTCGCAGAAGGCAAAAAACCTGAAGAAGAGTTCCTGATGATGATCTCCGACATTGAAATGCCGGAGATGGATGGCTATACCCTTACCGCAGCAATACGTAATGATCCACGCATGCAGAAGATGCACATCACTTTGCATACCTCGCTGTCAGGGGTATTCAACCAGGCGATGGTCAAGAAAGTCGGCGCGGATGATTTTCTCGCGAAATTCAGGCCTGATGATCTGGCGGCCAGGGTCGTTGCGCGGATCAAGGCAGCAGAATAACCAGCCGGGGGCGTCGTCCCCGGTGATTCACATGATTTGAGAGGCGGCACTTTGTCTACGGGTAATTTGGATTTTGATCAGTTCCGGGTATTTCTGGAAAAAGCCTGTGGCATCCTGCTTGGGGAAAACAAGCAGTACCTGGTGTCCAGCCGCCTCAACAAATTGATGGAGCAGCAAAGCATCAAGTCGCTTGGCGAGTTGGTCCAGCGCATTCAGACCCAGCCGCGCAGTGGTTTGCGCGAGCAGGTGGTCGATGCGATGACCACCAACGAAACCCTGTGGTTTCGCGATACTTATCCATTCGAAGTGCTGAAGAACAAGGTGCTGCCCGAGCAGATCAAGGCAAGCCCTGGTCAGCGACTGCGCATCTGGTCGGCCGCCTGTTCGTCGGGTCAGGAACCGTATTCGCTGTCGATGTCCATCGATGAGTTCGAGCGAGCCAATCAGGGGCAGCTCAAATCGGGTGTGCAGATCGTCGCAACCGATCTGTCGGGCTTGATGCTCAATAACTGCAAGACCGGCGAATACGACAGTCTGGCCATCGGCCGCGGCCTGTCGCCGGATCGTCTGCAGCGCTTTTTTGATGTAAAAAGCCCGGGCCGCTGGGTGGTCAAGGCGCCGATCAAGAGTCGTGTGGAGTTCCGCTCGTTCAACCTGCTCGACAGCTACGCCTCGCTGGGCAAGTTCGACATCGTTTTCTGCCGTAACGTATTGATCTACTTCTCGGCCGAAGTGAAGAAAGACATCCTGCTGCGTATCCACGGCACGCTCAAGCCAGGCGGCTATCTGTTTCTGGGGGCTTCCGAAGCGCTCAATGGTTTGCCGGATCACTACCAGATGGTTCAGTGCAGCCCCGGGATCATCTATAAGGCCAAGTGACGATCTGTCAGTTGCCTGTCATGAAAAAAGAGATCTTCGGGTCTCTTTTTTTGTGCGCGGCCGAAAACAGCTCTGATCGTCTGCCCATCGGTTTCATGTTTGCGTACTGCTGCCGCTCACCAGTTTTGCAAAAGCGTTGGCGGCAGCGCTCTGGTAGCCGTTTTTACGCCGCAGCAGCGCAACCGTCCGCCCAGGCAGGGCAGGGATGGTCTGAACTTCGCGCAATCCAGGCTGCTCGCGAACGATGGCATCGGGAAGAATGGTCACCATGCGACCCTGGGCGACGACCTTGAGCAAAATGGCAATCGAGTTCGCCTCAAGGCCGACCGTCGGCTTGAAGTTGTGCATCTGGCACCAGGCATCCAGCAACTGGCGAGTGGCGAATCCGGGGGCGAGCAAGGCAAAGCGAAGTGTTTGCAGGTCCTCAAGTGTCAATGCGGCCTGCTTTTCGGGGCCAGGCTTGGCCATGACCAGGCACAGTTGTTCATCGAACAGAGCCTGGCTGTCTATCTCGACAGCATGACTGCCGGCAAAACCGATGGCCAGATCAAGCGCGTCACTGATCAATGCCTCGGTAATCTGCTCCAGAGGCAGCTCTGTGAGGATAATTGCCACTCCAGGATACAGCGCGCTGAAGCGGTCGATCAGTGGTGCTATCAGGTATTCACTGAAGGTGGGCGTGACGCCGAGGCGCAATTGTCCGCGTGACAGATCGCTGACATCGTCGAGCGCACGCTTCCCTGCCTCCAGCTCAAGCAGGCAGCGACGCGCGTGGTCCAGATAAACGCGGCCGGCATCGGTCGGCACGACACTGCGGCGGGTGCGGTCGAACAGTTGCACACCCAGACTGCTTTCCAGCTGCCTGATCTGCTGCGACAGCGCCGGTTGCGAGACATGCAGGGCCTCGGCTGCCCGGGTGAAATTGCCATGGTCGGCGACTGCCAGCAAATAACGTATATGGCGTAACAGCACAGCATCACCATAAGTCAGGATTATGGCGATGATCATAAATCAGTCTTGGATCTTATGGTGATAGTCGTCGATGCTGTGATTGACGTGAATTCATTCCGGAGGGTTACCTATGCCGCACAGCAATATTTCCAGAGCGCTGCGCCAGCATCTGACTGAACGTGTGCTGCAGGCCAAGACTGCAAAGAACCTGACCTGGGCAGGGCTCGCAGAAGGTACGGGGTTGAGCGTGGTGTATGTCACCGCTGCGTTGCTTGGTCAGCACCCTTTGCCGGAAGCGGTGGCCGAGGTGGTCGCCGAGCGTCTCGGGCTGGACCGGGACGCGGTCGCCGAACTGCAAACCATCCCGTTGCGCGGCAATGTCGAAGACGTCTCCAGTGACCCGACCGTCTACCGCTTCCATGAAATGGTTCAGGTCTACGGCACAACGCTGAAAGCACTGGTGCACGAGCAGTTCGGCGACGGCATCATCAGCGCAATCAACTTCAAGCTCGACATCAAGAAAGTCGACGATCCGGAAGGGGGCGAGCGAGCCGTGATCACCCTCGATGGAAAATTCCTGCCCTACAAACCGTTCTGAGGACGCCGAGATGAGTGATAAAGGAAGACCGCCATTGCCACCCTTCACCCTGGAGACTGCAGTCCAGAAAGTCCGTGGCGCCGAGGATGGCTGGAATTCGCGCGATGCGGCGAAAGTCGCGCTGGCCTACACCGAAGATACCTACTGGCGTAACCGCAGCGAGTTCGTCAATGGTCGCGCAGAGGCTCAGGCCTTTCTGGAACGCAAGTGGCGCAAGGAACTGGACTACCGGCTGATCAAGGAACTCTGGGCATTCACGGATAACCGCATCGCCGTGCGTTATGCCTACGAATGGCACGATGACTCCGGCAACTGGTTCCGTTCCTATGGCAACGAAAACTGGGAGTTCGCAGCAAACGGCCTCATGCAACGACGTTTTGCCTGCATCAACGATTTGCCGATCGCCGAGTCCGAGCGCAAATACCATTGGCCATTGGGGCGCCGACCCGATGATCACCCGGGTTTGAGTGAGCTGGGTCTCTGATTGAAAGCGTTGTCCGGGCGGAGATTATCGAAAACCGCCCGGACTTTCATTCGGTGGATGGTGAGTCGGTAGCTGATGCACTGTCGCCAAATAAGCTTTCATTACGTGTCAGAAGCTTGCCGATGAAATCTTGAGCGTCACTTTTGCCTTCAGCCGTATTGGTCAGGTAGTTGAAGTCTTGATCAATCCAGCCCTGAAGTTTGGTTTCATAGCTGGAAGGGTATTGCGACTGCTCGATGGCTGGCAGCCCTTTATAGTGATCGAGAACCGATGTGAAAAAGTCAGTCAGCTTGCCGGTCCTACTGTATTCAGCGCTTCCTTCGGCTACAACTTGCTGGCGCCATGCCCTCTCCTGGCGATAGGACTCCAGCCAGGCTGACTTTTTCTCGTTGACTGTAAAGTCGCCGCTTTCGTCATAGGCGATAAGTGAAAGCTGGTCTCGGGACATGCCGGAAAACGGGTTCTTTCCACTGCCAGTAACGAATTCAGTCGCGTTTTTTGCGCGTTCCAGGCGATCAGGATCTCTGCTTTGGGGGACTTCGGCATCGTGCCTGGCTTTATTCGCGTCGTAACTGCTTCCTACCAGTTGCTCTGTCAACTGGCTGTTTTTTTCACTCAAGGCTTTACGGTCAAGGCCCGCATCTCTTGACGCCGCACGCGTCGCGCTTTCGCTGAGTTGCACAGAAAGAGAAGAAAGCTTGCCTGAGTCCTGCGTTTTGTTTGAGGTGGCAGAAGGGGTGCCGGGGATGGGTGAGGTGATGGGGGACGCCACGGCTTTTGCGGTGTTAATGCCCGGGTTGTTGTGAGTGCCTATTGAGTCGACCAAGATGAAGCTCCTTTCCAATTCCCAATCCTTGTGCGCCTGAGTGTATCGGTCATCACCACAATCCTGTAGTGCAGATACGAGATTCGCCAACGCTGCCCCCATACTGGCAAAAAAACGGCACCCACCTTGCCGCTTTACCCCTCCACAGCGGAAATGCCTTGCCGCTTTTCTGGCATTGCCGCCTCGCCGCCGCCTGCGGGCCCTGCAAACATTGACTTTTACAACATGGCACGCCGATTGCTTTGTCAGTAACAACAGAATCAGGTCAACCGGCAAAGGTTTCCCGAAATGAGCATCAGCTTCGATAAAGCGCTAGGCATACATGAAAAGGCCCTCAACTTCCGGGCTCAGCGGGCAGAGGTGTTGGCCAACAACATTTCCAACGCCGACACCCCGAACTTCAAGGCTCGTGATCTGGAGTTTTCTTCGGTGCTGGCTGCCGAAACCGACAAGGCCCAGAACGGTCACTTCGCGCTGAACAAGACCAACAGCCGCCATATCGAAGCCGAGGGCATGGGCAATGACGACGGGACGCTGATGTATCGCACGCCGTCGCAGCCTTCGCTGGACCAGAACACCGTTGATTCCCAGGTCGAGCAGGCCAGCTACACCGAGAACGCCATGGGCTTCCAGGCCAGCTTCACATTGCTCAACAGCAAGTTCAAGGGGCTGGTTGCAGCCCTTCGCGGAGAATAATTCATGTCACTAGCCAATGTGTTCAACATTGCCGGTAGCGCCATGAGTGCCCAGACCACGCGTCTGAACACCACGGCCAGTAACATCGCCAACGCCGAGACCGTGTCTTCGAGCATGGACCAGACCTATCGTGCCCGTCACCCGGTGTTCGCCACCGTGATGCAGGGTCAGCAGTCGACCGGTGGTTCTTTGTTTCAGGACCAGGGCGAAGCCGGGCAGGGCGTTCAGGTCAACGGCATCATCGAAGACAGCTCGAACCTGGAAGCACGTTACGAGCCCAATCATCCTTCCGCTGACAAGGACGGGTATGTCTATTACCCCAACGTCAATGTCGTGGAAGAAATGGCCGACATGATTTCTGCCAGCCGGTCTTTCCAGACCAACGCAGAAATCATGAACACCGCTAAATCCATGATGCAGAAGGTTCTGACCCTCGGTCAGTGATAGAAGGCGAACGTTATGGCCGTTGATAGCACCACAGCAAACAGCGTTTCATCGACATTTTTGAATACGCTGCAGAATCCGACGCCGACCGCGACGAATTCTACCGGCACGCTGGGCAAGGACTCTTTTCTGCAGTTGCTCGTGACGCAGATGAAGAACCAGAACCCTCTGGATCCGCAGGACAACACGCAGTTCGTGGCGCAACTGGCGCAGTTCAGCAGCCTTGAAAGCATGCAGAATCTGACCTCGACCGTTGACACGATCGCCAGCAGCTACAAGTCGTCGCAGGCCTTGCAGGCCTCGTCACTGGTCGGACGCTCGGTAATCATCGATGCGAGCAGTACCTCGGTCGATACGACCAAAGGCCTGACCGGGTCGATCGTAGTGCCGGGCGAAAGCTCGCTAACGACCGTCAAGGTGTACGACTCGCAATCGAATCTGGTCGACAGTGTTGACCTGGGCACGCAAAAAGCCGGTACCACCAGCTTTGCCTGGGACGGTACGGACTCAAGCGGTACTCAGTTGCCATCGGGAACTTATACCTTCAAAGCTGAAGGCTCGATCCAAGGCAAGAACACACAGCTTTCAACTTACCTGCCCGCCACGGTCAACAGTGTCACGATGGGTGTCAATGGCGCAGAAACAACGCTTAACCTGGCCAGCGGCAGTGTCGCCCTGTCCAAAGTTCAAACTATCGGATTGTAGAGCCGCTACGGCGCAGGAGTGAAACATGTCTTTCAATATCGGCCTTAGTGGGCTCTATGCTGCAAACAAAAGTCTCGACGTTACCGGCAACAACATTGCCAACGTCGCGACAACCGGTTTCAAATCGTCACGTGCCGAGTTCGCTGATCAATACGCTCAGTCGATTCGTGGTACTTCCGGCAATACCAGCGTCGGCAGTGGCGTGAGGACCGCTGCGGTTTCCCAGCAGTTCTCCCAGGGCAGCCTGACCACCGGAACAGCCAACAGTCTGGACCTTGCCATTAATGGCGACGGTTTCTTCATGATGAGCAATAACGGCGAGAAGCTGTACACCCGTGCCGGTGCATTCCACACCGACAAGGAAGGCTACGTCGTCAATAGCAGCAACATGAAGCTGCAGGGTTACAACGTTGACGCCAATGGCTCTGTCGTGACCGGTGCGCTCAGCGATCTGCGTGTGAACGCGTCCAACCTGGACCCCAAGGCGACGAGCACGATCACCAACTCCGCCAACTTGAACTCGACGACGCCATTACCGACCGTTGCGACGTTCGATGCGACCGACACCAAGAGTTACAACAACAAGTACAGCACCCCGACTTACGACACTCAGGGTAATGCTCACACCCTGGATCAGTATTTCGTCAAGACCGGCACCAATACCTGGTCGATGTATTCCCTGATGGACGGGCGCAGCATTTCCGATCCGACGTCTACCGCGCCGGACAAGAATGATCTGACATTCGATTCCTCGGGCAACCTGGTGACCACCGCCGGCGCCGCTGTTCCTACTGACAGCGCCAACATCAAGTTCAATGCTGACGGTACGTTTGCCGTGAACAACTGGGTACCTGGCGTGCAGGTCGGTACTGGCACGACGGCCACTTGGGCAGCAAACGGCGCTACTGGCGCAGCTTCGATCAAGCTGGACATGTCGTCCACTACCCAGACCGCTTCGGTATCGGGCCTGCTCAAGCAGGATCAGAATGGTTACGCCACTGGCCAGTTGAGCGGCATGAACGTCGACTCGAGCGGCAACCTGTTCGCCACCTACACCAACGGCAAGTCGCAGGTCATCGGCCAGACTTCGCTGACCAGCTTTGCCAACGTGCAGGGCCTGGCGCAGGCCGGCGGCACCAACTGGCGTGAAACGTTCGCTTCCGGCGTACCGGTGAGCGGCGCTCCACAGTCGGGTACATTGGGTTACATCACCGGTCAGGCGCTGGAAGAATCCAACGTCGACCTGACCATGGAGCTAGTTAACCTGATCAAGGCGCAGAGCAACTATCAGGCTAACGCCAAGACCATTTCCACACAAAGCACCATCATGCAGACCACTATTCAGATGACGTAACAAACGTTGTTTGAACTGTATTGAAAAAGCCCCTGTAAAAGGGGCTTTTTTATGCCTGCCTGCCCAGTACGTTGTTATATATTTTAGTGCTGAAAGTTACGGATTACTCCCGCACCCTACTTGGAAACTTCCTACGCACGATGATGTGAGAATAAAACTCCTCTATGAATTGCCTTTGCGGCAAGGGAGTCCTCATGTCATTCAATACAGCGATCAGCGGTATTCATGCTGCCAATAAACGACTGGAAGTGGCGGGTAATAATATTGCCAACGTCGGCACTCTGGGTTTCAAGTCATCCCGTGCGCAGTTTTCGGCTTTATATGCGTCCGCACAGTTGGGGGCCGGGCAGCACGCTGTCGGGGATGGTGTACGACTTGCTTCGGTGCAGCAGAATTTCAATCAGGGTGAAACCGTGATCAGTTCCGGCAATGCGCTGGATATGCGTATTCAGGGCAACGGCTTTTTCGTGGTCAGTGACCAGGGTTCGCTGGCTTATACGCGGGCCGGCGCATTTTTGAAAGACGCTGCCAACTTTGTCGTCGACAGCGATGGCGGACGTTTGCAGGGTTATGCCGCAAACGATAAGGGCGAGATTGCCAGTGGTATCCGCACGGACTTGCAGATCGATACGTCCAACGTCGGTGCCAGGGCTACGACCACGGTGGCTGAAACTATCAATCTGGATGCCTCGCTGCCTTCGCTTGCTCGCTTGCCGACCTTCGACCCGGACGACCCCGCGACCTACACACGGGTCGCCACCCGGACCATCCAGGATGTGGGCATCACTCCGGTGCCCGCAGCCGATCATGAGCTCAAGCAGTATTTCGTCAAGACCGAGGCCAATCAATGGTCGATGTATGTGCTGGTGGACGGGCGCAATCCGGTGGATCCCGACAGCGTAGCGCCGCTGCAGGTAAGCCTTGAGCTCAAGCCTGACGGCTCGCTGTCGTACAGCGGCAATGATCAGCACCTGAGCAAAGTCTCGGATACCGAATTTGCCTTGCAGGGATGGGTGCCTGCCGCGCAGATCAATGGCGCTTGGGCGGCGAATGGCTCGCTGAACGGCGGGGCTGTTTCGTTGCCGTTGAACGATGCCGGGGCCAGTCTGCTCGATCCCGGTGATACGGTCATGCATCGGCCGGTTCCAGACTTCAATCCCGCAGACCTGAACACCTACAGCAGGATGTTCGGTAACCAGATCTTTGACAGTCAGGGCAACACTCATGAGCTGAAACAGTATTTCGTGAAGGACGGCACCAACAGTTGGCGCATGCACGCACTGATCGATGATCGAAACCCGCAGAACTCCGCTTCCACCACGCCGCTGACGGCGAACATCGTCTTCGATTCGCATGGCACTGTTGCGTCGTTGACCGGCAGTCCGGGCCTGAGCAGCAATGGCACTCAGCTGAAACTCACTGGCTGGTCGCCTGTGATGGCGGTTGATCCTGGCACCGCGCGCGAGCGCTGGATATCCAACGGGGCGGCTGGCAGCGCTGACGGCATCACCATCGACTTCACCCGTCTGCTTCAGCACAACGCTACCAGTTCGCGCTCGGCTGCCTACGTGGATGGCCATTCGGCAGGCGAACTGAAAAGTCTCGACGTTGGCCGGGACGGCATTCTGCGTGCCGGGTTTACCAATGGCATGACCAAGTCTATCGGTCAGGTGATGCTCGCCAGTTTCGCCAATCCGCATGGCTTGCAGCCGCGTAGTGATACACGCTGGACCGCCACCGCTGATTCCGGAGTGGCTGAATATGATGTGCCGGGCGTCGGTACGCTGGGCAGCATCGTCAGTGGCGCGCTGGAGGGTTCTAACGTCGTGCTGGCCGATGAGCTGATTGCGCTGATCCAGGCCCAGACAGCCTATCAGGCCAACTCGAAGGCGATATCCACCGAAGTGACGCTGATGCAGACGCTGATTCAGTCGACCTGATTACATCGAGCAGTCGGCTTTGATGAAGTGGCCTTTCAATCGTTTCCAGCCTGGGCCCGGGCTGGCCTGGGCGCAGACGATACGGCTGTCGCCCTGCCATTTGTAATAGTGGGCGGGAGCGGCCTGAGAGAGCAGGGCAAAGGTCATCAGGCTCGCGCTCGCGATACCGATGATGCACGCACGAAAAGGCATGACGGTTCCCGATCAGGGTTGCGGTGTCGGCAAGATTATCACTGTCGATCCGGTTGTCAGCGCAGTTCGATGAAGTTTTTTTGGCGGTGTTTCCTGCCTGGCAAGCGGCAGGCGGCAGTCCGCCGCCGCTATTGGCTGGCGCTCTGTCCTCAGGTCATCGGCGAACACCAGTTTTTACTGGTTAATCAGGCATTTGTATCGAGCCTGACAAGTTGGTTCAAAAATTGCTTTAACCCTTTCAGAACAGCTACAGGCGGCAAGCGTCTGTCGGAGGAGGAAGACTGTGGACAAGTTGCTTTACGTCGCAATGAGCGGTGCATCCGAAAACGCGATCGCGCAAAAGGCTCATGCCAACAACCTGGCAAACGTCTCAACCAACGGTTTCATGCGTGACCTTGAACAGGCCCGCTCGATGCCGGTGTTTGGCGAGGTCATGCCATCGCGCGCCTACGCCATGAGCGAGCGTCCCGGTACCGACTTTTCCGCCGGTGCCATGGTGCAGACCGGTCGCGAGCTGGACATCGCCGTCAAGGGTGATGGCTGGATCGCCGTGCAGACGCCCGATGGCGGTGAAGCCTATACCCGCAGTTCCGGCATGAACATCGATGCCCTGGGCGTGTTGCGCGACGGCAGTGGTTTGCCGGTTATGGGCAACGGCGGTCCGATCGCCGTGCCGCCTCAGCAGCAGATCGAGATCGGCGCCGACGGCACGATCAGCATTCGTTCGCTGGGCGAGAGTCCGCAGGTGATGGCGCAGGTTGACCGCATCAAGCTGGTCAGGCCTGACCTGAAGACCATGGAGAAGGGCCCTGACGGCCTGATCCACACCAAGACCGGCCGGCCTGCCGACGCAGACGCCACCGTTCAGGTCGAGTCCGGCTTTCTGCAGGCGAGCAACGTCAATGCGGTCGAGGAAATGACCTCGGTACTGGCCTTGTCCCGTCAATTCGAATTGCACGTCAAGATGATGAAGACCGCCGAAGAAGACGATCAGTCTATGGCTCGCGTCTTGCAACTTGGCTAATCAATGACAGCTTGCGCCGACAAACCGGCGCTCGAGGAGAACACACATGCTTCCTGCACTATACGTCGCCAAAACCGGCCTTGCCGCTCAGGACACCAACCTGACCACCATCTCCAACAACCTGGCGAACGTTTCGACCACGGGTTTCAAGAGTGACCGTGCCGAGTTCCAGGACCTGCTGTATCAGATCAAACGCCAGCCGGGTGCCCAGTCCACCCAAGACAGCGAACTGCCTTCCGGCCTGCAACTGGGTACCGGTGTGCGCATTGTCGGCACGCAGAAAAACTTCACTGCCGGTAGCCTGCAGACCACCAACAACCCGCTGGACCTGGCGGTCAACGGTCGTGGTTTCTTTCAGGTGACCCAGCCGGACGGCACCATTGCCTACAGCCGTGACGGTACGTTCCACCTCGACGCCAACGGCCAGATCGTGACTGCCAACGGTTATGCCCTCGAGCCTGCGATTGTCGTTCCACAGAACGCCCAGACCTTCACGGTCGGCCAGGACGGTACTGTTTCCGTCACGCTGGCAGGTGCAACCGCTACGCCGCAGATCATCGGCAACATCCAGACTGCAGACTTCATCAACCCGGCCGGTCTGCAGGCCATGGGTGGCAACCTGTACCTGGAAACCGGTTCGAGCGGCGCGCCGCAGATCGGCACTCCTGGCCTTAACGGCCTGGGTCCGACCCTGCAGAACACCCTGGAAAACTCCAACGTCAGCACCGTTGAGGAACTGGTCAACATGATCACTACCCAGCGCGCTTACGAGATGAACTCCAAAGTGATCTCGACCGCTGACCAGATGCTGCAAAACCTGACGCAGAACCTGTAAGTCCTTGATGTCGCTGCTCGTAGAACCGCTCAATCCGATGGGGCGCCTGATAAGCGCCTGTTACACCGCGAGGTTTCAAGTGTCATGAACCGCCTTAGTGTTCCGCGTTTTTCAGTGTTGATCGCTTCATTGTGCGGGATCACCCTGCTGTCCGGCTGTGTTGCGCCGACGGCCAAGCCCAATGACCCTTATTACGCTCCGGTGTTGCCGCGTACGCCCATGTCGGCGGCTGCCAACAATGGCGCCATCTATCAGGCCGGTTTCGAGCAGAACCTGTACGGTGACCGCAAGGCCTTCCGTATTGGCGACATCATCACCATCACGCTTTCCGAGCGTATGGCGGCGAGCAAGGCGGCCACTTCGGCGATGTCCAAGAACAGCAACAACAGCATTGGTCTGACCTCGCTGTTCGGTTCGGGTCTGACCACCAACAACCCGATTGGCGGCAATGATTTGAGCCTCAACGCCGGTTACAACGGCGCGCGGACCACCAAGGGTGACGGCAAGGCCGCACAGAGCAACAGTCTGACCGGCTCGGTCACCGTGACGGTTGCGGATGTGCTGCCCAACGGCATTCTGGCGGTACGTGGCGAGAAGTGGATGACCCTCAATACCGGTGACGAGCTGGTGCGCATTGCCGGTCTGGTCCGGGCTGATGACATCGCGACCGACAACACTGTGTCGTCCACCCGTATCGCTGATGCACGTATTACCTATTCGGGGACCGGAGCCTTTGCCGATACCAGCCAGCCAGGCTGGTTCGACCGGTTCTTCCTCAGCCCGTTGTTCCCTTTCTGATAGCGGGATAAACATGATCAAGCTCAAGCAACTGATAGCGGCGACCTTGTTGTTGTCCACAGCGTTCGGCGTCCACGCCGAGCGTCTGAAGGACATCGCGAGCATCTCCGGCGTACGGGCCAACCAGTTGATCGGTTACGGTCTGGTCGTCGGTCTCAACGGTACAGGTGACCAGACCACCCAGACCCCGTTCACCCTGCAGACCTTCAACAACATGCTGTCGCAGTTCGGCATCAAGGTCCCGGCCGGCTCTGGCACCGTACAGTTGAAAAACGTTGCAGCAGTTGCGGTGTACGCAGATTTGCCAGCATTTGCCAAACCGGGCCAGACGGTCGATATCACCGTTTCTTCGATCGGTAACTCCAAGAGCCTCCGCGGTGGTGCGCTGTTGATGACACCGATGAAAGGTGTCGACGGCAACGTTTACGCCATCGCTCAGGGCAACCTGGTGGTCGGTGGTTTCGATGCGGAAGGTCGTGACGGCTCGAAAATCACTGTCAACGTTCCGTCGTCGGGGCGCATTCCTGGCGGAGCGTCGGTCGAGCGTTCGGTGCCGAGCGGTTTCAATCAGGGCAATACCCTGACCCTGAACCTGAATCGCTCCGACTTCACCACTGCCAAGCGGGTTGTCGACAAGATCAACGAATTGCTGGGCCCGGGCGTCGCTCAGGCGCTGGACGGTGGTTCGGTGCGTGTGACCGCACCGCTTGATCCGGGCCAGCGTGTCGACTACCTGTCGATTCTGGAAAACCTGGAAGTCGATCCGGGCCAGACCGCTGCCAAGGTCATCATCAATTCGCGGACCGGCACCATCGTCATCGGCCAGAACGTCAAGGTTTCGCCTGCTGCCGTGACCCACGGCAGCCTGACCGTGACCATCACCGAAGACCCGATCGTCAGCCAACCGGGCGCATTGTCCGGTGGTCAGACTGCGGTCGTGCCACGCTCGCGGGTCAATGCCCAGCAGGAGTTGCACCCGATGTTCAAGTTCGGTCCAGGCACGACGCTGGATGAGATCGTTCGCGCGGTCAATCAGGTGGGCGCTGCGCCCGGTGACCTGATGGCCATTCTCGAAGCCCTTAAGCAGGCCGGCGCGTTGCAAGCCGACCTGATCGTGATCTGAGGATTCGAGCATGGATATGCCCAAGAGCGGAATTTCGTCGGCGGTCGATTCGGGTGCCTATACCGACGTCAACCGTCTGGCGTCGCTGAAGCATGGCGACAAGGACAGTGTGGAAAACCAGAAGAAAGTGGCCCGCGAGTTCGAGTCGCTGTTCGTCAGCCAGATGCTCAAGGCCATGCGCTCGGCCAACGAAGTGCTGGCCAAGGACAATCCGATGAACACCCCGGCCACGCGGCAGTATCAGGATATGTATGACCAGCAACTGGCGGTCACGCTGTCCACCCGTGGCAACGGTATCGGCTTGCAGGACGTGCTGATGCGCCAATTGTCGAAAGACAAGGGGATAAACCACGCCGCGCCGATCAATACGACCGACGCCGCCAAGGCTGCAACGGCCGCTACCGACGCTGCGCCGGCCAAGACCGGCCTGGCGACCAGTGTCTACCAGCGTCCGTTGTGGGCCACACGCTCGGTGGCTGCCGATCAGGCGGCGGCTGCGGCATCGGCGTCCGGAGAAGGGCGCAATGACATGGCAATGCTCAACTCGCGCCGTCTGTCCTTGCCCGCCAAGCTCACCGATCGTCTGCTGGCTGGCATCGTGCCTTCCGCTACAGCGGCGGTCAGCAACAGCCCGGTACCTGCTCGCGCGACAGCTGGCAGCACAGGCAACAACGGCGACTGGACTCTTGATCCGAACCTGGCACCCGCGCCTGAGTACGTGCGCTCCATGGCCCAGCCACCGCTGGCACCGGCCAAGCGTGCGTTCAGCAACGCCGATCAGTTCGTCGAAACCATGCTGCCACTGGCCAAGGAAGCCGCAGCACGAATCGGCGTCGACCCGGTCATGCTGGTGGCGCAGGCGGCACTGGAAACCGGTTGGGGCAAATCGATCATGCGTCAGCAGGACGGCAGCAGCAGCCACAACCTGTTCGGCATCAAGGCGGCGGGCAGCTGGAAGGGTGCCGAAGCACGCGCGATCACCAGCGAGTTCCGCGACGGCAAGATGGTCAAGGAAACGGCGGACTTCCGTTCCTACGATTCCTACGCCGACAGCTTCCACGACCTGGTCAGTCTGTTGCAGAACAACAGCCGGTATAAAGAAGTGGTCAATTCGGCCGATAAACCGGAACAGTTTGTAAAAGAATTGCAGAAGGCCGGCTACGCCACTGACCCGGACTATGCCAGCAAGATTTCGCAGATTGCGAAGCAGATGAAGAGTTACCAGACTTACGCCGCTGCAGCGGGCTCTTCCACGACTTTATAAGGTTTGACTCATGTCGCTGATTTCAATTGGGCTCTCAGGTATCAATGCCAGCAGTGCCGCGATCAACACCATCGGTAACAACACGGCCAACGTGGATACCGCTGGTTACTCGCGTCAGCAGGTGCTGACCACGGCGTCGGCGCAGATCGCTCTTGGTCAGGGTGTAGGCTACATCGGTACCGGCACTACGCTGTCCGACGTACGTCGCATCTACAACGGCTATCTGGACACCCAATTGCAATCGAGCACCGCCCTCAGCGCGGATGCAGTGGCTTATTCCGGTCAGGCCAGCAAGACCGATACATTGCTGTCCGACAGTGCGACGGGGATCTCCGTGCAACTGGCGGACTTCTTCACCAAGATGCAGGGCATCGCCACCAGCGCCACGCAGTCGGCCGAACGCTCGTCGTTCCTGACCCAGGCTGGCGCGTTGAGTGCACGCTTCAACTCGGTGTCGTCGCAGCTGTCCACGCAGAACGACAACGTCAACACGCAGCTCGACACGTTCACCAAGCAGGTCAACGAACTGACCACCACCCTGGCGAGCCTGAACAAGCAGATTACACAAGCGTCGGCGGGCAATGCCACGCCAAATACCTTGCTCGATTCGCGCAGCGAGGCGGTTCGTAAGCTCAACGAGCTGGTCGGTGTGAAGGTTGTCGAGAACAACGGCAACTTCGACATCTATACCGGCACCGGACAATCACTGGTCAGTGGCGGCACGTCCTACAAGATGTCGGCCAGCCCGAGCCCGTCCGATCCGTTGCAGTACAACGTGCAGGTTGCCTACGGCCAGACCCAGACGGATGTGACCTCGGTGCTCACGGGTGGCTCGATCGGTGGTCTGTTGCGTTATCGCAACGAAGTGCTGGTGCCCGCGACCAATGAATTGGGGCGTACCGCGATGGTGCTGTCCGATCAGGTCAACAGCCAGATGAATCAGGGTATCGACAGCAAGGGTAACTTTGGTTCGAACCTGTACTCCAGCATCAACAGTGCGGATGCCATTACCCAGCGCAGCATCGGCAAAACCACCAACAGTGTCGGCTCCGGCAACCTCAACGTGACGATCGGCGACACCAGCAAGCTGACCGCCAACGATTATGAAGTGACGTTCAGCGACTCATCGAATTTCAGCGTGCGCCGCCTGCCCAATGGCGAGAGCGTGGGGGCCGGTTCGCTGGCTGACAATCCGCCCAAGCAGTTCGAAGGCTTCAGTGTGAGCCTCAACGGCAATACGCTGGCGGCGGGTGACAGTTTCAAGGTCATCCCGACACGTACTGGCGCGGCGGGGATTTCGGTGGCGCTGACCGATGCCAAGGACATTGCAGCTGCGGCGCCCCTGACGGCAACGGCGGGTAGCAGCAACTCCGGCACCGGTGGCTTCACTCAGCCGGTGCTGAACACCAAGTCCGATATCTACGACAGCACCCAGACCGCTGACCTGCGTAATGCGCTCAAATCCTCCACCCCGATGAAACTGGTGATGGGTGCTGCGAACAGCAGCGGCGTGCAGAGCTACACCCTGATCAATGCGAGTGGCGGTGCGGTGCTTGACCAGAATGGCAACGCCGTCGGCGGTTCGATCATTCAGGGCCAGGCCAACACGGTCAAGTTGAACGTTGGCTACACTGACACTACGACGACGCCGAGCAGCAAAACCGCTTTTGAACTGCAAATGACTATCTCCGGCTCGCCGGTTGCCAATGACACGTTCAGCATCGGCATGACCGGTGGTGGCTCGTCCGATAACCGCAATGCGTTGGCGGTGGCAGGTCTGCAGACCGCCAAGACTGTCGGCGTCATCAACGGTGGTGTGGGCACCAGCCTGTCCGGTGCGTATGCAAGTACGGTATCTGTGGTAGGTACGTTGGCCAGCCAGAGCAAGAACGATGTGACCGCCACTGCGGCCGTGGTCAGCCAGGCCAAGTCGTCGCGTGATTCGGTCTCGGGTGTATCGCTCGACGAAGAAGCGTCCAACCTGATCAAGTACCAGCAGTACTACACCGCCTCTTCGCAGATCATCAAGGCGGCACAAACCATTTTCAGCACGCTGATCAACAGTCTTTAAGGAATCGTGAGCCATGCGTATCTCGACTACCCAGTTCTTCGAATCCACGAACACCAATTATCAGCGTAACTATTCGAACCTGAACAAGACCAGCGAAGAGGTCTCCAGCGGCATCAAGCTCAATACCGCGGGCGATGATCCGGTGGGTGCCGCGCGCGTACTGCAACTGGCCCAGCAGAACTCCATGCTGACCCAGTACGAAACCAATATCGGCACGATCAATACCAACGTTGTGACCACCGAAACGACCCTGACCAGCATCATCGACACGATGCAGGCTGCGCGTGAGCAGATCGTCTCGGCGGGCAGTGGCGCGTTTACCGACTCCGACCGTCTCGCCAAGGCTTCGGCGCTCAAGCAGTACCAGAGCCAGATTCTGGGCTTGATGAATAGCCAGGACCCGAATGGTCAGTACATATTTTCAGGTTCCAAGGCGTCGACGCCACCGTACGCGCAGAACGCTGACGGCTCTTACAGCTACAAGGGCGACCAGACCAGCGTCAATCTGGCGGTAGGCGACGGCCTGGTAATGGCCAGCAACACCACGGGTTTCGAGGCTTTCGAGCAGTCGGTCAACACTACCCGTACGTCTGCCACACTGCTTTCTCCTGCAACCGATGACGGCAAGATCGGCCTCAGCGGTGGCCTGGTGACGTCCACTCCGACCTATAACGCCAGCTACCAGGGCGGCGAACCTTACACGCTGACCTTTCTCAGTGGCACGCAGTTCAAGATCACTGATGCCAGTGGCACTGACGTGAGTTCCGATACGTCGTCGGGTGGCAAGTTTTCCCACGGCTCGTTCGATGCCCAGACGTTCACCTTCCGCGGCGTGGAAATGACCCTCAACGTCAACCTGCCTGCCGCTGACCGGGTCTCGGACGCCACCGCAGATGCGGCGCTGACCAATCGCAGCTACCAATTGGCGTCGACACCGGACAGTGTTTCCACAGCGCGCAGCGCCGGCAATACCTCGACGGCGACAGTCAGCAGCTCTGCCGTGGGCAATACCGCTGCGGACCGTACCGCGTTCAACAATACCTTCCCCACAGAAGGCGCAATCCTCAAGTTCACCAGCCCGACCGATTACGACCTGTATGCTGCGCCATTGACCAGTAACAGCAAGCCAGTGTCCAGCGGCACCATGACCGGTTCGACGGCCAATGCCTCCGGCGTGAACTTCAATATCAGCGGCACACCGGCTGCAGGCGACCAATTCATCGTCGAATCCGGCACACACCAGACCGAGAACATCCTGAATACGCTGACCGCGGCGATTAAAGCCCTGTCGACGCCCACCGATGGCAACCTGGTGGCCTCGCAGAATATGACGGCGGCGCTGAACACTGCGCTGGGCAACATGAGCAGTTCCATCGAACAAGCCTCTACGGCACGTTCCAGTGGCGGTGCGCGTCAGCTGGCGGCAACCGCCCAAGGCACGACCAACGATCTGCTCAAAGGCAACAACACCACTGAGCAAGGCACTTATGTAAATGCCGACATCGTCGAGGCGACCACCCGCCTGACATTGCAGAAAACCATGCTGGACGCTTCTCAGCAGGTGTTTACCATGCTATCCAAGTTGAACCTGTTCAGTCAGCTTTGAGTTCTGACGTTGAGCATCCGCCGTCTTTTTTCAGCGGTGAGGGGGGCCACTCGACTGAAGGGTCCCCAGCCGCTCGCGAGTCAGTCATAGTGAATTCAGTCCCTCTCGTCAGTATTGTCATTCCCGCCCTCAATCCGCGCTTCTTCCGCGCAGCGCTGCAAAGTGCGCTGGACCAGGTCTACGACAATCTCGAAGTCATCGTCTGTGATGATTGCCGTACCGACGAGATCAAGGCGATTTTCGACGAACTGGTGGCTCCCGACAGTGATCGGGCCCGTTACCTGCGCAATCCTCAGCGCCTGGGGTTTCAGGGCAATCTGCTCAATTGTCTGGAGCAGGCGAGTGGCGAGTACATCAAATTTCTCTGTGATGACGACCGCCTCTATAACTACTGCGTTGCTTATCAGGCGCAAACCCTCGATACCTACAAGGACGTTCAACTCGTCGTCAGCAAGCGCCATCTGGTGGACGTCGATGATTATGTATTGCCGGCCCGCATGGAAAACGTCGGCCTCGTGCCCTACGACGCAGTGTTCAAGGGCGAGGACATGCTGGCGATTTTCGAGCGCACGCCGCGTAACTATCTGGGCGGCTTCAGTGGCGCGCTGATGCGTCGCGCCGATGTACAGGAATACCTGCCGTCCATTGCGCTGCCGCAGGGTTTCGTCGCGCTGCTGGATTTCACGCTGTTCATCTGCCTGCTGCGACGCGGCAATCTCGTTGTGCTGCACAGTATCCAGAGCACCGAACGCTTGCACCCGGGGCGCTTCAGCAGTCAGGGCGATATGCACCAGAAAGCCACCACCGAATGGGGCTGGCTGAACGAAATGCTCCAGGCGCGTAGCGGCGAAGACGCACCGGCCCAGGGCTGGGTGCGTTTTCTGCCTCTGCGTCGCGCGCAAGAAGAGCCGCGCGAGTGGGATGAGGTCGGTCTTTACGGGGTGATGGCTGGTCGTCAGGGCATCATGATGAGCCGCGTCGGCAGCAGCAGTGACAGCTACGCAGAGCTTTACGCCGAGTGGCTGTCCTGCCGCCGGTTTTCCGAGCCGCAAAAAAAGTTGCTGGAACAGCGCATTGTCAGTTGGGCTTGGCAGCCACGTATCGTGCCGGTGATCATCGACCCGGATGGCGATGCCGAGGCCCTCGATATCACCTTGCGCAGTCTGGCCGAACAGGACTATGCCGCAGACTCGGTGGTGGTGCTGACCAACGCCAGCGTCGACGATCCGCAGGTGCTGCGTTTTTCTCTGCAGCCGGACTGGGCTCGGCAACTGAACGAAGTATTGCCACTGCTGGACAGTGCCGACTGGGTTTACCTGTTGCGCGCCGGTGACCGGCTGACGCAGCCAGCGTTGCTGATTCTGGCCGAGCGTATCGCCCAGATCCCCGGGCTGCTGTGTGTCTACAGCGACGAAGGCGCGCTGGTCGAGGACGAGTCCAGAGAGCCGATATTCAAACCCGGCTTCAACCTGGACCTGCTGCGTGCCTACCCTTATGTCGGGCGCACGCTGGCGTTCGAACGTCGAAATCTGCTCGACATGGGCGGTTTCGATCCGGCCTTCGATGAACTCGCCCCGCACGATGTGATCTGGCGTCTGGTCGAGGGGGCAGGGCCGCAGAGCATCGAGCACATTGCCGAAGTGCAGGTCGAGTCGCGTCTGGCATTCGCTGACTGGCTGTCACTGCCCGGTGTCATTGAGCACAGCGAGCCTTTGGTTGCAGCCCACCTGTCACGGATTGGCAGAGAACACGTGATTCATCACGATCAGTTGCCGTTGCTCAATCGCATCGAGTACGTTCACCCGTCGTTGCCGCTGGTCTCGATCATCATCACCGCCAAGGATCAACTGGGCGCCCTGGAGCGCTGCATAGACAGCCTGCTCAGCAACACCACCTACCCGAATTACGAAGTCCTGATCGTCGACAACGCCAGCGAAAGCGCTGAAGCCCGGGCATGGTTCACGGCGATGAGTGAGCTGGGCAGCGACAAGCTGCGGATTTTTTCCCTGTCCGCGGCTGGCAGCGAGGCAATTGCCCAGAATCACGCCGCCGGACAGGCGCGTGGCGATTATCTGCTGATGCTCAGCGCCTATGCCCTGATTCATCAGGCGGACTGGCTGCAGGGGCTTGTTCACCATGCTCAGCGCCCTGAAGTCGGGATCGTCGGCCCACGCATCCTCAATCCGCAAGGCAATATTCTGTATGCAGGCATGGTCATGGGCATGGATGGCCTGGCTGGTCGGCCGTTCGTCAATTTCCCCGCAGGGGCCAGCGGCTACATGCAGCGTCTGCAATTGACCCAGAACTGGAGCGCGGTCAGCGGCAATTGCCTGATGGTGCGCAAAGAGGTGTTCGATGCCGTCGACGCACTGGAGGCGACGACCTTCACCCAGGGGCTGCAGGACCTGGACCTGTGCATGCGCGTCGGGCGCGAGGGCTACCTGATCGTCGGTACTCCGGATTCATCGCTGGTACTGGCTGAGCCTGCCGCCGCTGAACGTAACGAGACGTCTCGTCAGGTACTCGACAACGAGCAGAAATCGTTCTTCCAGAAGTGGCTGCCGAAAATGGCCAGGGATCAGGCCTACAACCCCAATCTGTACCTCAACGAGGCGCTGTCGTTCGCTCTGGACCCCGGTCTGCTGGCAGGCTGGAGCCCGTTCTGTACCCGCCATCTGCCGTCCATTTTCGGTATGGCGGTCAACTCTTCGGCGGTGGGTCACTACCGGGTCAGCCAGCCACTGCTGGAGTTGATGGCGGCCGGGCGGGTGGTTGGCCGGATGACTTACGAGACCGCAACGCCGGTCGAAATAGAGCGTGAGTCGCCCGATGTCATCGTTTTCCAGGGCCGTTACACAGAAGCCAAGGTTCCGGACATCGAACTGGCGAAGAACTATTCCAGCGCCATGCGTATTTTCGAACTCGATGACTATATCGCCGATGTCCCCGAGCGCAACGAGCACAAGCGCAACATGCCGGACAACATCGGTGCCATGCTGCGCAAAGGCATAGGCCTGTGTGACCGTGTGGTGGTGTCGACTCATCCGCTGGCCGAGGTGCTGTCGAGCATGCACAGCGACATTCGTGTCGTGCCGAATATGCTGGCGACCCACTTGTGGAGCAACCTGAGAACCCAGCGGCGCAGCTCCGACAAGCCGCGTATCGGCTGGGGCGGCGGCACCAGCCACCGGGGGGACCTGGAGCTGATTGTCGATGTGGTGCGCGAACTGGCAGATGAAGTCGAGTGGGTGTTCTTCGGCATGTGCCCGGACCTGCTCAAACCCTATATCCATGAGTTCCATCCTGGGGTCAGCCTGAAAACCTACCCGGCCAAGCTCGCCAGCCTGAACCTTGATCTGGCCTTGGCGCCGCTGGAATTCCATATTTTCAATGACTGCAAAAGCAACCTCAGGTTGCTTGAGTACGGCGCCTGCGGCTACCCGGTGATCTGCTCCGACACCGAGGCGTATCGCGGCCATCTGCCAGCGACCCGGGTGTACACCAACAGCTCCGAAGAGTGGTTGCAGGCGATCCGCATGCACTTGTCCGACCCCAATGCCAGTTACCGCATGGGCGACGAGTTGCGCGAGACAGTACTGCGTGACTTCATGTTGCGCGGCGAAAACCTGCAATATTGGGCCAACGGCTGGTTGCCGGACTGATCCGATCCGTTTGAACACGCACCAGCGGGTTGTCTGCTGGTGCGGCCACGCTACGCTCTTGCTTCAACGCCCGCTGCGGTTGAAGGCGCAATCGATTCGTTATAAGGAAAGATCATGCAAAGCCATTCGGGAAATGAACACACCGCTTTGAATCAGCGCCTGACCCTGCTGTTGATGGCCAAGGACCAGCCAGACTTCCTGCGCCGCGCCTTGAAGTATTACAGCCAGTTTCCGTGCACCCTCATAGTGGTCGATGCGTCAGCCCAGCCTGATGCGGAGATTGCCGGTACAGCAGGCCTGCATTACCTGCACAGCGACGCGCTGGCCAGTGCCAGCCTTGGCGTCAGGGTCGCCGAGGGGCTCAGGCAGGTGACCACCCCCTTCGTGGTTCAGGCTCCGGTCGACAGTTTTTTGCTGCCTGATGCACTGAGCGCAGCGCTGAGCTTTCTTGAGGCCAACCCGACCTACGGCGCCTGTCAAGGCTACAGCCTGAGCTATCAGGCGCAGGTCGGTCAGGTGGACTATTTCCGTCGCGATCGCAAAACCTGCGAAGACTATGCCTCGGATGACGCGGGTGAGCGGGTTCTGAGTTTCATGAGCGAAAGCCTGTCGCTGCTCAGCGCTGTGACGCGCACGGAGCTGGCGCAGCAGTGGTTTACCTCGGTTACCGATGACACCGAGCCGCACTGGCAGGAAATCGGCCACATGAACTATCTGGTTGCGGCGGCTCGCCTGCGCATCCTGCCAGTCCCTCATGCGCTGCACTTCACCTCGGGCAAGCAGGCCGAGCTGCGCCATGGCGCGGCCATTGCCGCCGCCGTCAGGCACACTGATCCCAAAGCCAGGACAGCCCGCGATGCGTTCGCCAAAAAACTGGTCGCGCTGCTCGGTGAAGGCGCGCAGGGCGAACAGAAGATTCAGGCCGGTCTTGCCGCCATGGGCGAATGCCTCAAGACTCAGGGCTTCCAGGGCGATGAGAAAATCATCAGCGCGGTGTGGAATGTCGGCCTTGAGCAATCGGACGCGCTCTTCGAGCCTCGCCAGTTCGTCGAAATGCCGTTTTACAACCAGGCACTGTTCGATGAACTGGCCAGAATCGAATTCCTCATCCATCTGATGCCGGCGGGCCGTCTGCAGCTGGAAGGGGTGGAAGCGGCGCTGCTCAAGCAGGCCGAGTTGTTGCGCGAGCAGAGCAACCCGGACGCCGAGGCGCGCATCAGCCGCTTGTGGTACGCCTACGAAACCTACGCTTTCAACCTCGGCGTCGTGAAGAGCCTGATCGCGGAATTGATCAGCGGCAAAGGCAAGGACAGCGAAAAGCAGATCGAACAGGTTTCGGCGTGGAGCCAGCGTCTGCAGGCGGCATCCGCTTTCGACAATGGTCGGCTGCTCGATAGCATGGCTTCCGGTCAACTGCTCAACTGGCTCGATTCGCGCGATCCGGCGCCTGAGGCCCTCAAGCAGATCAGCGACAAGCTCGCCAGCAAACCGGCCGGGTCGCAGATCGGTATCCTGTTGCTGGACCTTGAGGCTGACGTATTCAAGCTGCAGTCCACGTTCGACAGCCTGATCAACAGTCATTACAAGGCCTTCAGGGTGGTGGTGTTCACCACCGGGGAATTGCCAGCCGTGACCACGCTGCACAATACCCTGCACTTTGTGAAAGTCACCGAAAGCAATTACGTCGACAAGATTAATCAGGTCGTCAAACAGTCGCCCAGCGACTGGCTGATGCTCGCGCAGGCCGGCGAAGAGTTCACCCGCAGCGGTCTGCTGCTGGCCAGCGCCGAGCTGATCGATGCGGCGCAGTGCCGGGCTGTTGCAGTGGATGAGGTTCAGCGTCAAGCCAATGGCACGCTGGCCCCGGTGTTTCGCCCTGGTTTCAACCTTGATCTGCTGCAAAGCCTGCCGTCATTGATGGCTCGTCACTGGCTGGTGCGTCGCGAGTTGCTGGTCGAGGCGGGTGGTTACTCGCGCGAGTTTCCCGAGGCGCTGGAATTCGATCTGTTGCTGCGCTTGATCGAGCAGGGCGGCATGAGTGGCCTGGCCCATCTGAGCGAACCGCTGCTGATCTGTGATGCGCCCGAGTTGAAAGACAACTCGGACGAACAAAAAGCGCTCAAGCGCCACCTTGGCAAGCGCGGTTATCAGGCAGAAATCAGCTCGGCGCAGCCTGGTACTTACAAGATCGATTATCGCCACGCCCATCGGCCGGTGGTTTCGATCCTGCTGCACAGCCAGGACAACCTGCCCCAATTGCAGCGTTGCCTGCAAAGCATTCTGCAACGCACCCGCTATCAGCGTTATGAAGTGCTGATCGGTGACAACGCCAGCACCTCTGCCGAACTGTCGACCTGGCTTGCCCGGCAGGAGCAGGTGTCGGGTCGTGTTCGAGTGTTCCGTGCCGAACAGCGCATGAGCCCTGCAGCCCTGCGCAATCTGATCAGCCAGGAAGCCGGTGGCGAATACCTGATCCTGCTGGATGCCGAAAGTCAGATCGTCAATGTCGGCTGGATCGAATCACTGCTCAACCAGGCGCAGCGCCCGGAAGTGGGCGTGGTAGGCGCCAAGCTGGTGGATGGCGAAGGCGCAGTGACTCAGGCCGGTCTGGTGCTGGGACTCAATGGCGGCGTGGGTTCGGGGTTCGTCGGCGAGCCCAAGACCGCGACCGGCTACATGCAGCGGCTGGTGGTCGAGCAGAACTACTCTGCCGTGTCATCGGCCTGCCTGATGATTGCCAAGGAGCTGTACAACGCCGTGGGCGGCCTGGATGAAGAGGCATTCGCCGAAGCGCTGGGCGATGTCGACCTGTGCCTCAAGGCTGCGCAAGCCGGCTACCTGACCGTATGGACGCCGCATGTGCAGGTGGTGCATTCCGGTGTGCTGCATGCCCCGCAGCAGGCGCGCGAAGCATTGATGGACAAGTGGTCATCGCAGTTCGCGCAGGATGAAGCCTACAACGTCAATCTGGATCTCCACGGCAAAGGCTTCACTCTGGCTGTTTGAGTCGTTCACCCCCGTAAAACCGGCTGCTTCGCGGCCGGTTCTTCACTTTGAAGGCTTCCTCGCAGAGAGCAGTCGGCAAGGTTCAAGTGCATGTTCCCTCGACGCAAATTATCCTAAAGCATGCAGACGGGAGTGACCTGCGGGTCATAAAGTGCATCTCCACTGTATTGTTTTACAGGGAGCGACATGCGCCTGACTTGCTTTAACCTGCCAAGCGCCCTGAAAATGTCTGTAAATCACCCCTATTCGGTAGCGCCCCGATTTCGTCGGGACGGAAAATGACCTGTTTACTCATCGGGAAGCCATGATGATTGGCATTAAAAGCATAGCGAGTTACGTGCCTGTTGCAGGTGTTGATAACTACGCTCAAGGCGCCAAATTCGGCAAGGATGAAGAATTCATCCTTGGGAAGATCGGCTCCACCTTCCTGCCGCGCAAAGACGCCGGCCAGGAAACCTCGGATCTGTGCGTTGAGGCAGCCAACACGCTGTTTGCCAATAACCCGCAGCTCAAGCGCGAAAGCATCGATGTGCTGATCGTCGTCACCCAGAATGGCGACGAGGAAGGGCTGCCGCATACTGCAGCCATCGTTCAGGACAAATTGGGGCTGTCGACCAATGTCGCTGCATTCGACATATCGCTGGGCTGTTCCGGCTATGTGTACGGCATTTACGCAATCAAGGGCTTCATGGAAGCGGCAGGCTTGAAAAATGGCCTGTTGATCACTGCCGACCCGTATTCGAAAATTGTCGACCCGGAAGATCGCAATACCACCATGCTGTTCGGAGATGCTGCGACGGCCACCTGGATGGGCGAGGGTGCCGAATGGCAGCTGGGCAAGGCGAAGTTCGGTACCGATGGTTCCGGTGCGCCACATCTGAAGGTCAGCAACGGCATTTTCTTCATGAACGGTCGTCAGGTGTTCAACTTCGCACTGTTGAAAGTCCCGGCGCATCTGCATGAGCTATTGGCCGAGTCGGATCTGACCCCTGACGATATCGATGCCTTCTGTATTCATCAGGGCAGTGCCGCGATCGTCGATGCGGTCGCGCGGCGCTTCGAAGACAAGCCCGAGAAGTTTCTCAAGGACATGGTCGAAACCGGCAACACCGTGTCCTCCAGTATTCCGTTGCTGATCGAAAAGCATGTGCTTGGCTCTTCGTGGAAGCGGGTCGCCTTGAGTGGCTTTGGTGTGGGACTTTCCTGGGGCTCTGCAATTATCTATAAAGACTGAGTTCGACTCGTCTTACAAAGAACGCCTGCGGATAACTCCCCGGGCGTTTTTAAATTAAACTGTGATCCCCGTCACATTTTGAACTTCGCTACGCAACACGCTTGCCTCACCCTGTTTCTCACTGTCATCAATTCCTCTCTTTTTCGTCGTGTGATTTTGCCCCAAACCCTTGTTTTATAAGGGGTGTCACGGTGATGGCAAAATATTAAAAAAAAACACTCAAGCAACCTGCCATCGCGACGATAACTATTACGAAGGTTCTCTAGGCACACCCGGCGCTTGCAGGGGCCGGAAGCCACGTAGTACCAAACCAACGAGGAATTCATCATGGCTTTAACAGTAAACACCAACGTAGCATCGTTGAACGTCCAGAAGAACCTGGGTCGCGCTTCCGACGCCCTTTCGACCTCGATGACTCGTCTGTCTTCCGGTCTGAAAATCAACAGCGCCAAAGACGACGCTGCTGGCCTGAACATCGCCACCAAGATCAACTCGCAGATCAAAGGTCAGACCATGGCGATCAAAAACGCCAACGACGGTATGTCCATTGCTCAGACCGCTGAAGGCGCGCTGCAAGAGTCGACCAACATTCTGCAACGTATGCGTGAACTGGCTGTTCAGTCGCGAAACGACAGCAACAGTGACACTGACCGCGTTGCGCTGAACAAAGAATTCACCCAGATGAGTTCCGAGCTGACTCGTATCTCCGCGAGCACCAACTTGAACGGCAAAGCGCTGCTCAACGGTTCTGCCAGCACCATGACTTTCCAGGTTGGCTCCAACTCCGGCTCTTCGAACCAGATCACTCTGACTCTGAGCGCCAGCTTTGACGCAAACACCCTGGGTGTCGGTTCGGCAATCACCATCGTCGGTTCCGACAGTGCTGCTGCAGAGACTAACTTCTCCGCCGCAATCGCAGCTATCGACTCGGCTCTGCAGACCATCAACAACACGCGTTCTGATCTCGGTGCTGCACAAAACCGTCTGACCAGCACCATCTCCAACCTGCAGAACATCAACGAAAACGCCAGTGCTGCACTGGGTCGTATCCAGGATACCGACTTCGCTGCTGAAACTGCACAGCTGACCAAGCAACAGACCCTGCAACAGGCTTCCACCTCTGTTCTGGCTCAGGCTAACCAGCTGCCATCCGCAGTACTGAAACTGCTTCAGTAATAGCGGCGTGAGTTTTAGCGGGGGAGTACTTAACAGTGCTCTCTCGCTTTTTTACTTTCTGAGGTAATGGTCATGGATATGAGTGTGAAGTTGAACGTGACTTATCCGGCCGTTCTACCGGTGAGTCAGGCCCCTGTGCCGGATGCGTCGGTTGACAAGCCTGCTGATAAGGCGCCCGTCGAGCGCGTTGCCGCAACGGCCGAAAGTAAAGGCTCCGGTCTGCACAAGGATGATTCCAAGGACGATGCCAAAGTCAAGGCAGCCGCTGAGGACATCCAGAAGTTCTTTCACGAGGTAAAGCGCAATCTCGAGTTTTCGATTGACGAAGATTCTGGCAAAGTCATTGTCAAGGTCATTGCCAGCGACTCGGGTGAAGTGGTAAGACAGATTCCTAATGCAGAAATCCTGAAGCTGGCCGATAGCCTGAGTGATGCGAACAGTTTGTTGTTTCGCGCCAAGGCTTGAACACCGGTACGGTATTTGTTGCAGGTTGCCCGGTGCTTTGAAAGCGCAGGAAAGCCGGCGGCATTCTTGAAGGGAGAAGTAACATGGCAAGTCCAATTTCAGCTTCAACAGGCTTGGGTTCGGGCCTGGCGATCGGCAATATCGTGACGGTTCTTGTCGACGCCGAGAAGACGCCCAAGCAAAACCAGATCGACAAGCAAAGTGCCTCAACGACTGCATCGCTGTCGGGTGTCAGTCAGTTGACGTCTGCACTGGCTGCGTTCCAGAAAACACTGGACACCCTTGCCAGTTCCACCACGCCTGCCTTTCAGGGCTTTGCTGCTACGTCTTCCAATGAAGCGGTGGTCAAGGCCACAGCGGGCAACACGGCAGTCAACGGCACCTACGCGATCAACATTAGCCAGCTGGCAACGCCTTCGAAGGTGGCTACCGCCGCGCTGAGCTCGACGCAGGCGAGTGCTATTCCGAGTGGTACTCTGAAAATCACTCAAAATGGCACTGATTACAACGTGGCGATCGACAAGACCTCGACGCTGCAGGAAGTGCGCGACAAGGTCAACTCGACGCTGCAGGGTAAAGGCATCACTGCCAACATTATCAACGACAACAACGGTTCCAGGCTGGTGTTCAGTTCGACGACCACCGGCAAGGGCAGTGACATCTCGGTGACGGGGTCTTCCGGCCAGGAAGCACTTAACATTGATGGCACCAAGTTGATGAGTGCCTCGGGTACTGGCGCCGGTGCGATTACCGATGTCGCCAAGGACGCCGCATTCACGGTCGATGGCTTGAGTCTGACCAGCAAGACCAATACCGTGAGCACGGCGATTTCCGGTCTGACGTTCGAACTGGTCGCGCCCAGCGCTTCTGCTGATCCTTCGGCATCGACCAAGGTCACGGTAGCCACTAATACCGATGGTCTGAAAACGTCATTGCAGTCGTTCGTCGACTCCTACAACACACTGGTTTCACTGGTGTCGTCGTTGACCAAGGGTACTGTCGACAGTCAGGGTAAATACACGGCCGCCGCGTTGACCGGCGATTCCACGCCGCGTGCGCTGCTGGCAACGATACGTGACCAGATTGCCACGGCTACGTCGAATGCCGGCTTGAGTTCCCTGTCGCAATTGGGGATCAAGACTCAGCAGGCTGACGGTAAGTTGTCGTTGAATGCGGCCGACCTGACCACAGCGCTGAGCGACAAGAAGCTGGGCAGCCAGATACAGGCGATGTTCACCGGTACGACCGCTGCTGACGGCACGAGCTCGGGTGGCTTGATCGCACGCATGAACAAAGCGCTTGAGCCTTACACGAAGGCTGACGGCGTTCTTGCTGGCAAGGCCACGATCCTCAATAAAGTGCAGACGAGACTGGCCAACGATCAAGAGGCGCTTAATCGTCGTATTACGACGTTGACGGCAACCCTCACCAAGAAATACAACGCAATGGACCTGATCGTCGGGCAGCTAAAAGCGACTGCTTCAAGCATTACGTCGATTTTTGACGCGATGAACGCCCAGAAAAACGCCTCGTAAATAACGAGTGCAGAAGTGCCAAGAACCCGACCCTGTGTCGGGTTCTTGCTTTTAGGCTAAAGTTTCCGGGCACTGCGTCGATAGCTTGAGTATCAGTATTCTGGATTTGTTACGAGGCCCATTATGAATCCGATGTTAGCGTTGCGGCAGTATCAGAAAATCGGCGCCCAGGCTCAGACCTCGGAAGCAAGCCCTCATCGTCTGGTCCAGATGTTGATGGAGGGGGGGCTTGACCGCATCGCTCAGGCCAAGGGCGCTATGGCGCGCAAGGATATCGCCAGCAAGGGCGTGCTCATCGGCAAGGCCATCGACATCGTGGGCGGCCTGCGTGAGGGACTGGATCTGGAAAGCTCGCCCGGCGGTGCGCTGGCCAGGCAGGACAGCCTCTATCACTACATGATGACGCGTCTGGCGGAAGCCAACGCCCGTAATGATCAGAAGATACTCGATGAAGTCGCCGGCCTGTTGATCACCGTCAAGGAAGGCTGGGACGCTATCGGCACCCTGCAATAATCTGCTGGCCTGAGGAGAACAATAATGAGTGCTGCGCTCAAGCGTATCGAAGAAACCCGCGAAGCCTTGGTAGGCGCGCTGGCAGATCGTGACTGGGAGGCTATCGTCAAGCTGGACCTGGCATGTCGCGAGTGCGTCGACGCGGTGGTCGGCGAAGCGCCCGACGACGAACCTGCACTGCGCAGCAACCTTGAGGAGTTATTGGGTGTCTACAGGCAACTGATTGATGTTGCAACCGGCGAGCGTCAAGCGGTTGTCGAAGAAATGACTCAAATCCAGAATGCGAAGAGCGCGACGAAGGTATACCATCTGTTTGGTTAATGTTTAATTGTCATTTTTATTGTTCGACAAGAATTTCGCCATAAATTTGACTGTGTCCGTTTTTTTGACTTAACTAGTGATGTTTACTATTTTCTGGCGTCTCAAGGTTTATACAGCTGAGAAAGCCAAGCTGCCCCCCCAATCATGGGCATTGAGTTGACTAGGGAAGTTGCTATTGCATGTGGCGTGAAATCAAGATTCTGCTAATCGATGACGATAGCCAGCGCCGCCGGGATCTGGCGGTTATCCTGAATTTTCTTGGCGAAGAAAATCTCTCCTGTTCCACTCAGGACTGGCAGCAGGTAGTCGGCTCTCTGGCGTCTCCACGAGAAGTACTGTGCGTACTTGTCGGTAGCGTAAATGCACCGGGCAGCCTGCAGGGGCTCCTTAAGACCATCGCGGCATGGGATGAGTTCCTTCCTGTGCTGCTGATGAGCGAAAATTCTTCGGTCGAGTTGCCCGAGGATTTGCGCAGACGAGTCCTTTCCGCACTCGAAATGCCACCCAGCTACAGCAAGCTGCTCGATTCGCTGCACCGTGCCCAGGTCTATCGCGAGATGTACGACCAGGCTCGCGAGCGCGGCCGTCATCGTGAACCGAACCTGTTCCGCAGTCTGGTAGGTACCAGCCGCGCGATTCAGCACGTGCGGCAGATGATGCAGCAGGTCGCCGACACCGATGCCAGCGTACTGATTCTTGGTGAGTCGGGGACCGGCAAGGAAGTTGTTGCGCGTAATCTGCATTACCACTCCAAGCGTCGTGATGCGCCGTTCGTGCCGGTCAACTGCGGTGCCATTCCGGCCGAATTGCTCGAAAGCGAGCTGTTCGGACACGAGAAGGGCGCGTTCACCGGCGCGATCACCAGCCGTGCCGGCCGCTTCGAGCTGGCCAACGGCGGTACCTTGTTCCTCGACGAAATCGGCGACATGCCGCTGCCGATGCAGGTCAAGCTGCTGCGCGTCCTGCAGGAACGCACCTTTGAGCGTGTGGGCAGCAACAAGACGCAAAGTATCGATGTGCGCATCATCGCCGCGACGCACAAGAACCTCGAGACCATGATCGAGCTGGGCAGCTTCCGCGAAGATCTTTACTACCGTCTCAATGTGTTCCCGATCGAAATGGCGCCGTTGCGCGAGCGTGTCGAAGACATCCCGCTGCTCATGAACGAATTGATTTCGCGCATGGAGCACGAGAAGCGCGGTTCGATTCGTTTCAACTCCGCCGCCATCATGTCGCTGTGTCGCCATGCCTGGCCGGGCAACGTTCGTGAGCTGGCCAACCTGGTCGAGCGCATGGCGATCATGCATCCGTATGGTGTGATTGGTGTGGCCGAGCTGCCAAAGAAGTTTCGCTATGTCGACGACGAAGACGAGCAGATGGTCGACAGCATGCGCAGCGAGATCGAAGAGCGTGTGGCGATCAACAGCAACACCCCGAATTTCGCCTCTGGCGCGATGCTGCCGCCTGAAGGGCTCGATCTGAAAGACTACCTCGGTGGTCTTGAGCAGGGCCTGATTCAGCAGGCACTCGACGATGCCAACGGTATCGTTGCCCGCGCTGCGGAGCGCTTGCGTATTCGTCGTACCACGCTGGTCGAGAAGATGCGCAAGTACGGTATGAGTCGTCGTGAGGGCGATGAACAGGCAGATGATTGACGCCGGTTTTTTGTGCCAAAAACCAAGCCCCTGATTTTTCAGGGGTTTTTTTTAGGCACGGGGATTGCTAAGTCTCTCTTAACACACCGTTTACTGACGGTTCGCCACGAGAGAGATGAATCATGTCCCAGGCCGCCCAACTGACTTCCGCCCTATCTGTTCAGGCTCAGTACTCCCCGGAACTGGAAAGTCGTCAGGGGCTTGAGCAGGCATTCTCGCTGTTCAATCAAATGTCGGCGCAACTGACCAATTCCTACGGCGTGCTTGAAGCGCGTGTTACCGAACTCAAGGGCGAACTGGCGCATGCCGGCGCCCAGCGTCTTCAGGAACTGGCGGAAAAAGAACGCCTGGCCAACCGCCTGCAGAATCTGCTTGATCTGTTGCCTGGTGGCGTCATCGTTATTGATGGCATGGGCGTCGTGCGAGAGGCCAATCCCGCTGCCATCGATCTGCTCGGGCAGCCGCTGCTGGGCATGCTCTGGCGTCATGTGATCAGCCGCTGCTTTGCACCCCGTGAGGACGATGGTCACGAAGTCTCGCTCAAGGACGGTCGCAGGCTCTCTATTGCCACGCGTTCGCTGGATGCCGAGCCGGGGCAGCTGGTATTGATCAATGACCTGACCGAAACCCGTCATCTTCAGGAGCAGCTGGCCCGTCACGAGCGCCTGTCGTCACTGGGGCGTATGGTCGCTTCTCTGGCGCATCAGATTCGTACACCGTTGTCCGCTGCGATGATTTACGCCAGCCACTTGACCGAGCGGGAACTGCCGGTGGAAACCCAGCAGCGTTTCGCCGCGCGGCTCAAGGATCGTTTGCACGAGCTGGAGCATCAGGTTCGCGACATGCTGGTATTCGCCCGGGGCGAGCTGCCGCTGACGGATCGGCTGACCCCCGGAGCTCTGTTTCAGGCGCTGCAAAATGCTGCTGCGACGCATGTTCAGGGCTTAGCGGTGCGCTGGCAGTGCGACAGTATCGATGGCGAGCTGCTGTGCAATCGCGACACATTGGTCGGCGCTCTGCTCAATCTGATTGAAAACGCCGTCCAGGCAAGCGCTGGCCGGACGCTGTTGAAAGTTCACGCCTACAGTCGCGGCAATGAGCTGCGGATCTGCTTCAGCGATAACGGCAGCGGCATTGACAAGGCTGGGCTGGCGCGCATCGGTGAGCCATTCTTTACGACCAAGACCACCGGCACAGGGCTTGGTCTGGCTGTGGTGACGGCGGTGTCGCGTGCGCATCAGGGACGCGTGCATTATTTGTCGCGGGTCGGCCGTGGTACCTGCGTCATTATCAGTCTGCCGTTGATCCCGGCTTCCAGTTCGACAGGTACTAACTGATGCCGATCAATGTGCTGCTGGTCGAGGATGATCTTTCGCTCCGGGAAGCGCTTGGGGAAACCCTCGAGCTGGCCGGTTATGACTATCAGGCGGTCGGTTCTGCCGAAGAGGCGCTAGTGGCCGCCGACGCACAGCCCTTCAGCCTGGTGATCAGTGACGTCAACATGCCGGGCATGGACGGGCACCAATTGCTGAGTCTGTTACGCAGCCGGCATCCGCAATTGCCAGTGCTCTTGATGACTGCGCACGGCGCAGTCGAGCGTGCGGTCGACGCCATGCGCCAGGGTGCTGCGGATTACCTGGTCAAACCCTTCGAGCCCAAGGCGCTGATCGCACTGGTTGCGCGGCATGCACTGGGTCGTCTGGAGCCTGCCGAGCGCGACGGGCCGATTGCCGTGGAGCCCGCCAGTATCCAGTTGCTGAACCTGGCCAGTCGCGTGGCGAAAAGCGACTCCACCGTGTTGATCTCCGGCGAGTCCGGTACTGGTAAAGAGGTTTTGGCGCGTTTCATTCATCAAAACTCGCCCCGTGCCGATAAGCCTTTTATTGCGATCAATTGTGCAGCGATTCCGGACAACATGCTGGAAGCCACGTTATTCGGCCATGAAAAGGGTTCGTTTACCGGCGCCATTGCGGCGCAGGCCGGCAAGTTCGAGCAGGCTGACGGCGGGACGATCCTGCTGGACGAGATTTCCGAAATGCCGCTGGGGCTGCAAGCCAAATTGCTGCGTGTGTTGCAGGAACGCGAAGTCGAGCGCGTAGGGGCGCGCAAGCCGATCGTTCTGGACATTCGCGTCGTGGCGACCACCAACCGCGATCTGGCGGGCGAAGTGGCGGCGGGGCGCTTTCGTGAGGATCTGTTTTATCGCCTGTCGGTATTTCCACTGGCATGGCAGGCGTTGCGTCAAAGGACTGCCGATATTCTGCCGTTGGCCGAGCGGCTTCTGGCCAAGCACGTCAATAAAATGAAGCACGCGCCGGTTCGTCTTTCTGCAGAAGCGCAGCAGTGTCTGGTGAGCTATCCATGGCCCGGGAATGTGCGGGAACTGGATAACGCAGTACAGCGGGCCTTGATTCTGCAGCAGGGCGGGGTGATTCAGGCGCAGGATTTCTGTCTGTCCGGGCCGGTTACCAGCTTGCCTGTTGCCGCGCCCGTCGAGGCTGCAGCGGCTGTTACCGTCACTACCGTGGCGGAGAATGCAGGGACCGGCGTCAGTCCGGAATCTGCCGGCGCGCTGGGCGATGACCTCAGGCGTCATGAGTTTCAAATGATCATCGACACCCTGCGTTCTGAACGGGGACGTCGCAAGGAGGCTGCGGAACGCCTGGGTATCAGCCCACGTACATTGCGTTACAAGCTGGCGCAGATGCGTGACGCTGGAATGGATGTGGAAGCCTATCTGTTTGCCACATGAAGGAAGCACACTGATTGCCGTTCCCGATCGGCGGTCACTGAATATTTTTGCTGTGATGCAAGTCTGAAATACACCCGACGCCCCGTAAATAAGGGCGATTCGGCGTGATCTCGTGTCAAGTGACATGATGCGCTTATCTGGTGTGGCAAATAGCCGCCATCTAGCTGGCATCGTTGTTGCTATACCTTCTGTACCCGCTGAATCAGTGTCAAAAATTTGCGGGCCTTACGAGAGATATGTCCATGAGCCAAGGTGTTGAATTTAATCGCTTGATGTTGGATATGCGGGCCATGCAGATGGATGCGATGTCTGCGCCCAAGCCCGTGTCCGGTGCGCAGGAAGCCGGTGCCAGCAGCTTCGCTGACATGCTTGGTCAGGCCGTCAACAAGGTCGCGCAGACCCAGCAGGCTTCCAGCCAGTTGGCCAATGCATTCGAAGTCGGCAAGAGCGGCGTGGATCTGACCGACGTCATGATTTCGTCGCAGAAAGCCAGTGTGTCTTTTCAGGCGTTGACCCAGGTACGTAACAAGCTGGTTCAAGCTTACCAAGACATCATGCAGATGCCGGTTTAAGGGACGTACTGAGTCATGGCCGAAGCAGCTGCCGATACCGTTCCTGCAAGAGCGGGCGCTTCCGAAAGAAAACCGTTGTTCGGTATGTCTTTTCTGGAAAATCTTTCCGAAATGACCATGCTGCGGCAGATCGGCCTCATGGTCGGTCTTGCCGCGAGCGTGGCCATCGGCTTTGCCGTGGTGCTCTGGTCCCAACAGCCTGACTATCGTCCGCTTTATGGCAGTCTGGCGGGCATGGACAGCAAGCAGATCATGGACACCCTGACTGCAGCGAACATCAACTACACCGTCGAGCCGAACTCCGGTGCGCTTCTGGTCAAGTCCGATGATGTGCAGCGTGCGCGCATCCAGCTGGCCCAGGCGGGCGTGGTACAGAACGACGCCAATATCGGCTTCGAAATCCTCGATAAGGATCAGGGCCTGGGTACCAGTCAGTTCATGGAAGCCACGCGTTATCGTCGCGGGCTGGAAGGCGAACTGGCACGGACCATTTCTGCGTTGAACAACGTCAAGGGTGCCCGCGTGCACCTGGCCATTCCGAAAAGCTCGGTGTTTGTCCGTGATGACCGTAAGCCAAGTGCCTCGGTACTGGTCGAGCTATATGCCGGTCGCTCGCTGGAGCCGAGCCAGGTGCTGGCCATTATCAATCTGGTCGCCACCAGCGTTCCCGAATTGAGCAAGTCGCAGATTACCGTCGTTGACCAGAAGGGCACGCTGCTTTCTGATCAGGCGGAAAACTCCGAGCTGACCATGGCTGGCAAGCAGTTTGACTACAGCCGGCGCATGGAAGGCATGCTGACCCAGCGTGTGCAGAACATCCTCCAGCCGATCCTGGGTAATGACCGCTACAAGGCCGAGGTCTCGGCGGTGGTTGATTTCAGCGCTGTCGAATCGACCGCCGAAAGCTTCAACCCTGACCAGCCTGCCTTGCGCAGCGAGCAGTCGGTCAATGAGCAACGTTCCAGCAGCTCAAGCTCGGGCGGCGTTCCGGGGGCGCTAAGCAACCAGCCGCCCGGCCCGGCGACGGCTCCACAGACTGCAGGTGCTGGTGCCGCCGGTGCTGCCGGCCCCATCGCGCCAGGCCAGCCCCTGCTGGATGCCAATGGTCAGCAGATCATGGACCCGGCAACCGGTCAGCCCGCATTGGCGCCATACCCGGCCGACAAGCGCGTGCAGTCGACCAAGAACTTCGAGCTTGACCGTTCTATCAGTCACACCAAGCAGCAGCAGGGCCGTTTGACCCGCCTTTCGGTTGCGGTAGTGGTCGACGACATGGTCAAGACCAACGCGGCCAATGGCGAAGTCAGCCGTGCTCCGTGGAGCGCCGCGGATCTGGCGCGCTTCACGCGTCTGGTGCAGGATGCCGTCGGTTTCGACGCCAGCCGCGGTGACAGCGTCAGCGTGATCAACGTGCCGTTCTCCAGCGAACGCGCTGAAGTGCTGCCTGAAGCGTCGTTCTATTCGCAACCCTGGTTCTGGGACATCGTCAAACAGGCTGTTGGCGTGATCTTCATCCTGATTCTGGTGTTCGGTGTACTGCGCCCGGTGTTGAACAACATCACCAACGGCAAGCGCAAGGAACTGGCAGGTTTCGGTGGCGACGCCGAGCTGGGGGGCATGGGCGGTCTGGACGGCGAATTGTCCAACGATCGCGTAAGCCTGGGCGGCCCGCAGAGCATTCTGCTGCCGAGCCCTACCGAAGGCTATGATGCACAGCTGAATGCAATCAAGAGTTTGGTGGCTGAGGATCCTGGCCGTGTGGCTCAGGTTGTGAAAGAGTGGATCAACACTGATGAATGAACGAGCCATGGTAGCCAAACTCTCCAAAGTTGAAAAAGCGGCTGTACTGTTGCTCTCGCTGGGCGAAACCGATGCGGCTCAGGTGCTCCGGCACATGGGCCCCAAGGAAGTCCAGAAGGTGGGCGTAGCGATGGCGCAGATGCGCAATGTGCATCGCGAGCAGGTCGAAGAGGTCATGAGCGAGTTCGTCGACATCGTTGGCGATCAGACCAGCCTTGGCGTCGGTTCCGACGGCTATATCCGCAAGATGCTGACTCAGGCACTGGGCGAGGACAAGGCCAACGGCCTGATCGACCGGATCCTGCTGGGTGGCAATACCAGCGGTCTGGACAGCCTCAAGTGGATGGAGCCGCGTGCCGTTGCCGACGTGATCCGTTTCGAGCACCCGCAGATTCAGGCCATCGTGGTCGCCTATCTCGACGCCGACCAGGCGGGCGAGGTGCTCGGGCATTTCGATCACAAGGTCCGCCTCGACATCATCCTGCGCGTGTCATCGCTCAACACCGTACAGCCAGCGGCTCTCAAGGAATTGAACCAGATTCTCGAGAAGCAGTTCTCCGGTAACGCCAACACGTCGCGTACCACACTGGGTGGTATCAAGCGTGCGGCCGATATCATGAACTTCCTCGACAGCTCGATCGAAGGTTCGCTCATGGACTCGATCCGCGAGGTCGACGAAGACCTGTCGGTGCAGATCGAAGACCTCATGTTCGTCTTCAACAATCTTTCCGATGTGGACGATCGCGGTATCCAGGCGCTGCTGCGCGAAGTATCCTCGGACGTGCTGGTACTGGCCCTCAAGGGCTCGGACGAAGCGATCAAGGAAAAAATCTTCAAGAACATGTCCAAGCGTGCCTCCGAGCTGCTACGCGACGACCTGGAAGCAAAAGGTCCGGTGCGTGTCAGCGATGTGGAAACCGCCCAGAAAGAAATCCTCACCATCGCGCGTCGTATGGCCGAGGCCGGCGAGATCGTACTCGGTGGCAAGGGTGGCGAGGAAATGATCTAAGGATTCAGCCGACTCATGTCCAGTTCCAATAAAGAATCGGCCAGCGACCTCATTCGCGCCAAGGACGCCGGGTTGCTCGATATCTGGGCGTTGCCCAGCTTCGATCCGCACGTCGAGCCCGAACCTGAACCGGAGCCCGAGCAGCTCGACGAACCGGCCGAGATGGAAGAAGTGCCGCTGGATGAAGTCCAGCCACTGACCCTGGAAGAGCTGGAAAGTATCCGTCAGGAGGCCTGGAACGAAGGCTTTGCCACCGGTGAAAAGGAAGGTTTCCACAGCACTCAGCTAAAAGTGCGTCAGGAGGCTGAGGTCGTTCTTGCGGCAAAAGTCGCCAGCCTGGAACAACTGATGAGCAACCTGCTGACACCTATCGCCGAGCAGGACACCCAGATCGAGAAGGCCGTCATTCATCTGGTCGAGCACATCGCGCGCCAGGTGATTCAGCGTGAACTGGTTACCGACTCGGCACAGATTGCCAGCGTCCTGCGCGATGCCCTCAAGCTCTTGCCTATGGGCGCGCAGAACGTGCGAATTTTCATAAACCCTCAGGATTTTCTGCTGGTCAAGGCCATGCGCGAACGTCACGAGGAGTCCTGGAAGATCGTCGAAGATGAAGACCTGCTGCCAGGTGGTTGTCGGATCGAAACCGAACATAGCCGTATCGACGCCAGCGTCGAAACGCGCATCGCCCTGGCAATTTCCAAGATGCACGACCAGTTGCATGAGCAGGTAACCCATCCTGCGGCAGCCGATCTGAGTATCGATCTGCAAGCCTCGCCAGGTACAGTGCCTACTGCTGACGAATCCGACGCGGACACCCTCGATGCGCCTTGATCGCACCAGTTTCGCCAAGCGCCTCGGTTCCTATGCCGAGTCGATCAGCCTGCCTGTCCAGCCCGTAGTGGAAGGCCGCCTGCTGCGCATGGTGGGTCTGACGCTTGAGGCCGAGGGCCTGCGCGCGGCGATGGGCAGCCGCTGTGTGGTCATCAATGACGACAGTCATCACCCGGTGGAAGTCGAAGCCGAAGTGATGGGTTTTTCCGGTGGCAAGGTGTTTCTGATGCCGGTCGGCAGCGTGGCGGGCATCGCGCCTGGCGCACGGGTTGTGCCGCTGGCCGATACCGGTCGGCTGCCGATGGGCATGAGCATGTTGGGCCGGGTGCTCGATGGCGCTGGTCGTCCGCTGGATGGTCGCTCGCCGATCAAGGCCGAAGACTGGGTGCCGATGGATGGCCCGACCATCAACCCGCTCAAGCGTGACCCCATCAGTCGGCCGCTGGATGTCGGCATTCGGTGCATCAACGGTTTATTGACGGTGGGCCGCGGTCAGCGTCTCGGGCTATTTGCCGGTACGGGCGTGGGTAAGAGTGTGCTGCTCGGCATGATGACGCGCTTCACCGAGGCGGACATCATCGTCGTCGGCCTGATCGGTGAGCGGGGCCGTGAGGTCAAGGAGTTCATCGAGCACATCCTCGGCGAAGAGGGCCTGAAGCGTTCGGTCGTCGTCGCTTCGCCAGCCGATGATGCGCCACTGATGCGCTTGCGTGCAGCGATGTATTGCACGCGAATCGCCGAATACTTTCGTGACAAGGGCAAGAATGTCCTGTTGCTGATGGACTCCCTGACCCGTTTTGCTCAGGCTCAGCGGGAAATCGCGCTGGCCATTGGCGAGCCGCCAGCCACCAAGGGTTATCCGCCCTCTGTCTTCGCCCGTTTGCCCAAGCTGGTGGAGCGCGCTGGCAATGCCGAGGCGGGTGGTGGTTCGATCACCGCGTTTTACACGGTGCTCTCGGAGGGTGATGATCAGCAGGACCCGATTGCCGACTCGGCGCGTGGTGTGCTCGACGGTCACATCGTACTGTCCCGGCGCTTGGCCGAAGAGGGGCATTACCCGGCCATCGATATTGAAGCGTCCATCAGCCGGGTCATGCCTGCGGTGGTCAGCCCTGAACATATGGCGCGTGCCCAGCATTTCAAACAGTTGTGGTCGCGCTATCAGCAGACCCGCGACCTCATCAGCGTCGGTGCTTACGTGGCCGGTGGCGACCGGGAAACCGACATGGCGATCGCGCTGCACCCGGTGCTGGTGCGCTACCAGCGCCAGGGCCTGCGTGAAAACGAAAGCATAGAAGGCAGCAGCGAGGCGCTGGCGTCGATTTTCGCACCAGCGCCTGGCGGCTGATAAGCCATGGCCCAGAGTCGAGCGGCGCGTCTGGCGCCGGTGGTCGAGATGGCAGAAGCCGCCGAGCGAACCGCCGCCCAGCGCCTTGGGCACTTCCAGGGGCAGGTCAACCTTGCCAATAACAAGCTGCAGGAGCTTGACCAGTTTCGTCAGGATTATCAGCAGCAATGGTTGCAGCGCGGCAGTGCCGGGGTTTCCGGGCAATGGCTGCTGGGCTACCAGCGCTTTCTCAGTCAGCTCGATGTCGCCGTTGCCCAGCAATACAAAAGTCTCGAATGGCACAAGGCCAATCTGGATCGGGCGCGCAGCGCCTGGCAGGATTGCTATGCGCGTGTGGAGGGCTTGCGCAAGCTGGTGCAGCGCTACATGGACGAGGCGCGCAGGCTGGAGGACAAGCGCGAGCAGAAATTGCTCGACGAGTTGTCGCAGCGTCTGCCTCGCCATGAACAATTCTGACGTTTGACTCAATCAGACCCGCAGCAATCTCTCGGGCTGGTCTACGCTATCAATGTCTCGGTGATGAAACACCTCGAGGTTCCCATGACAGTCACTTCCAAACTTTCTGACGATGGCCGGACGCTGATCCTTGAAATCGAAGGACGCTTCGATTTCAACTCCCATCAGGCGTTTCGCGCTGCCTATGAGGACCATCCGCAGTCATTGAATTACGTGGTCGACCTGCGCGGTACGCATTATCTGGACAGCTCGGCGCTGGGGATGCTGTTGCTGCTGCGCGATCATGCTGGCGGTGACAAGGCGTTGGTGCGCCTGGTCAACTGCACGCCTGATGTGCTGAAGATTCTGGCCATTTCCAATTTCTCGAAGCTGTTCGAATTGAGCATACCCAGTGCAGTCAGCCCCGAAAAAACTGTGCATTCTGATCGCTGATGACAGCACCAGTGACCGCTTGCTGCTTTCAACTATCGTTGCGCGGCAGGGTCACCGGGTTCTCAGCGCGGGCAACGGTGTCGAAGCGGTTGCCATTTTCAAGGCCGAAAGCCCGCAGTTGATTCTCATGGACGCCATGATGCCGGTCATGGATGGTTTCGAAGCGGCGCGAAGAATCAAGGCAATGGCCGGCGAATCGCTGGTGCCGATCATCTTCCTGACCTCGCTCACCGAAGGCGAAGCGCTCGCACGCTGCCTGGATGCCGGTGGCGACGATTTCATGTCCAAGCCTTACAACCCGCTGGTATTGGCCGCCAAGATCAACGCCATGAACCGCTTGCGGGTATTGCACGAAACCGTCCGCCAGCAGCGTGACCAGATCGCCAGGCATCATGAGTATCTGCTCAATGAGCAGCGTGTCGCCAAGGCGGTGTTCGATCAGATCGCCCACGCCGGTTGCCTGGGGGCGAGCAATATCCGCTACCTTCAGTCTCCCTACGCATTGTTCAACGGCGACCTGATGCTCGCCGCTTATACGCCAGCCGGGCACATGCAGGTGCTGCTCGGGGATTTCACCGGACATGGCTTGCCGGCGGCGGTGGGTGCCATGCCACTTGCCGAGGTGTTCTACGGCATGACCGCCAAGGGCTATGGTCTGGTTGAAATCCTCCGTGAAATGAACGCCAAGCTCAAACGCATCCTCCCGGTCGACATGTTTTGTTGTGCGACGCTGCTGTGTATCAATCTGCCGCAGCGGCAGGTTGAGGTCTGGAGTGGCGGCTTGCCGGACGGTTACCTGTTGCGCGGCGTGCAGGGCGAGCATGTGCCGCTGGCTTCGAATCATCTGCCATTGGGTGTATTGAGCGTCGATGCCTTCGATGCGCGCACCGACGTGTATCCCTTGGCACCGGGTGATCGCATATTTCTGTTGTCCGACGGCGTGCTCGACACCAGTAACAGCCAGGAGGAGCTGTTCGGTGCGCAGCGTCTGCGAGAGGTTCTGTCTGCCAATCGCGAACCGCAGTTGCTGATCGAAGAGATCCTCGAGGCGCTCAACGAATTTGGCGGCAAGGCGCGTGACGATGTCAGCCTTCTGGAAGTCAGCGCTGTCGAGGCGCCGCTGAAAAGTCTGCCAGCGATGATGTATTCGGACAGCGGCGCATCCAGCCCGCTGGACTGGTCGGCCAGCTTCGAGTTTCGTGCCTCGACCCTCAAGCGTTTCAACCCACTGCCTTATGTGCTGCAACTACTGCTGGAGGTTCATGGCCTGCGTGATCAGGGGGCCGCACTGCACATGGTGCTTGGCGAGCTGTACAGCAATGCGCTGGAGCATGGTGTGCTAGCGCTGGATTCGTCGCTCAAGCACGATGCAGCAGGTTTCGCGCTTTATTACCAGCAGCGCGCAGAGCGTCTCGACAGGCTGCAGTCCGGCTTCATCCGGGTGACCCTGCAGGTCGAAACGGTCGCGCAGGGCGGTCGGTTGACCCTCAGCGTCGAGGACAGCGGCCAGGGATTCGATGTGGAAAAGACCCGGACGCCGACGTCTGCCAGCAATGAACTGTATGGTCGCGGACTGCATCTGGTCTGCGAATTGAGCCGCGAGGCCAGGTGGTCCAGGGATGGCAGGACGGCCTGCGTGGAATTTTCCTGGAAGGGAGTGGCATAATCCTCGCCTGGAGTCTTGATCAAGGAGTGAACAAGTGTCGATTCATCTGGATTACAGCGTATTGAATGCCTTGCAGGAGGTCATGGAGGACGAATATCCGACCTTGCTGGATGTTTTTCTCAAGGATTCCGAGCAGCGTATCGCGCAACTGCGCCTGGCTGTGGGGTCGCACGATCCTGATTTTCAGGAGTTGAGCCTGACCGCTCACAGTTTCAAGGGCAGCAGCAGCAACATGGGCGCCTTGCAGCTTTCCGAGCTGTGTCGTCAGCTCGAGGACCAGGCTCGCCAGCAGCAGTTCGCAGGCCTGGCAGAGCTGATTCGCACGATCGACAGCGAATACATGACGATTCGCGGGCTGTTCAATTCCGAGCGGCAGCTGTTCGTCAGTTGAGTCCTGACGTCACCCCCTTGATTCCCGTTACCAAGGATCATTTAAAAATTGGCCCGCATATTGCTAGCTACTCCGGTAAGGCGATAACCAGCAGCTGATGCGGAGACCGAAATGCCCCTTGCTACCAATGCGCTTCTTCAGGCCACAACCTCTGTGACCGCCAGGTCCGGTGTGGCCAATAATGCGGTCAAGTCTGCTGACAGCAGCAAGGACGGGGCCTCCAGCTTTTCCAATGTCTATGCAAAGCAGGCCAAAGACACTGCCCCTGCGCGGGAAGATGCGCCAGTAAAGCCAGCTCGCGACAAGACCGCGCCTGACAAGGACAAGGTCGCCGCCGGCAAGGACAAGCCTGCAAGTGATCAGGCAAATGCCGCCGACAAGTCGAGCGTTGCCGATAGCGGCAATGATTTGCCAGCCAAGCCGGCTGCTGCAGATGATGACGCGGGGCATTCTGATGCTAAACAGGATGATGCACAGGCCTCTGCCGATCCGGCGTTGACTGAGGGCCAGGCGGTCGTCGATCCGGCCCTTGATCCGGCATTGCAGGCAATGGTCGCACAGGCTCCCGGGGCCCCTGTAGCCAAGGTGCCACCCAGTTCGGAAGTCGTCACTGCTCCAGTGGTCTCGGCGCTCACCACCACCACTCAGGCGGCACCGCCGGCCGTGGTTGAAGACGCCTTCAACCCAGACGCCGATCCGCTTGATGGTCTGGATGCCGTGCAGTTGGCGCTGGAAAACGCCACTGCCAAAACCCAACTGGCTGCGCAGAATGCCCAGGCTGCCAACAAGGCGACGCCGAGCAATGCTGAAGCTGACCCCAATCAAAATATCGTCAATAACCTGTCGGTCTTGAGCGAGCAGCTTCCGTCCGAAGGCAGCAGCACTGAAAGCAGCGACAAGTCGTTCAGCGGTTTGATCGGTGAGGGGCTGAAGGATGTAAAAGGCGCCGCCGGTGACACGCGCGTCGACAACTTTGCCGATCGCCTCGCTGCGCTCAGCCAGGCCGCGCAACCCGTACGTGCAGCGGCGGCACCGGCTGCGCCCTTGATGAACCAGCCGTTGGCCATGCATCAAAGTGGCTGGACCGAAGGCATCGTCGACCGCGTCATGTACCTGTCGAGCCAGAACCTCAAGACCGCGGATATCAAGCTTGAGCCTGCCGAACTCGGCCGTCTGGATATCCGGATCAACATGGCGCCTGAGCAGCAGACCCAAGTGACCTTCATGAGCGCGCACCTGGGTGTCCGTGATGCGCTGGAAAGCCAAATGTCGAAGTTGCGTGAGTCGTTCGTGCAGCAGGGGCTTGGCAACGTCGACGTGAATGTCTCCGATCAGTCGCAACAGCAGGCCCAGCAACAGGCTCAAGAGCAGGCCAGTCGCGCCCAGCGCAGCGGTCGGGGTGGGGGCAGGAGCTCTGGCGATAGCTCGGATGAAATCGCAGGCGTCGATGCGGCCATCCCTGTCAGCCAGCCAGCGGCACGAGTGATCGGCACCAGTGAGATCGATTATTACGCGTGAGGCTCCTGCGCCACATGGCAACCGCGACGCGACGTCATGCACTGCCTGAACGTGTTGGCGCAGAAGTGCTTTTTGAACGCGATGGTACAGACGACGCAGAGTGCGACGTAAGTGACGGCTGAGTCCTGGCGCTGCTCCGGCGACCCCCGGATCAGTGACAGGGCGAAGGAACCCGACGAAGTCGGGCCGGAAACGGAGCCAGGGGCTTTGGTCACTTTGGCCCCATCAAAGTGACTCGCCGAGGGGCGAAAAGGTGACCTGAGCCGAACCTCAATCCACCTGACAAAGAAAAACCGCCGTGTGACGCAGAGCGTCACGAACTGCATTCCTACGCGGAGCGTGAGGAACGATAGTCATCAGGGGCCGCGCCTTCAACGGCTGTACAAGAGTCACCATGCCCTCGCGCCCAGGCGCGTAACCGTTTGTGTCCAATACATCCCCGTTTCGTACAACTCTGGCATAACACTTGCTCTGCCTCTGTCACGTATTGAAGAACCTCTTGAATAGTGACGGATTATTGGCATGGCGCAGAGCGAAGAAGTTAAAGACCCCGCGACCACAGGCAAAGGTAAAGGCAAGCTCAAGCTCATTATCATTGCCGTCGTGGCGTTGCTGCTGGCGGTAGGCTTGTCGGTGGGCGCGACCTGGTTCCTCATGCACAAGAGCGAAAGCAAGGTAGACCCAGCGGCGGCCGCAGCGGCAGCGAACGTCAAGCCCGTGGCGGTGTTCGAGCCGATGACCCCGGCCTTCGTGGTCAACTTCAACGCCAATGGCCGCCAACGCTACATGCAGGTGAGCATCACCATGCTGGGTCGAAATGCAGCCGACATGGAAGCGCTGAAGGTACACATGCCATTGATCCGCAATAATCTGGTCATGCTGTTTGCAGCCATTCCCTTCGAATCGCTGGCTTCGCCGATCGGCCAGGAAATGCTGCGTCAGAAAGCGACCGCCAGTATTCAGGAAGTCGCACAGAAAGAACTCGGCAAGACTGTGATAGAACAGCTGCTCTTCACTAACTTCGTATTGCAGTAGGACTCTCACATGGCCGTGCAAGACCTGCTCTCCCAGGACGAGATCGATGCGCTGCTGCATGGCGTCGACGATGGGATGGTCCAGACTGACAACAACAGCGAGCCTGGCAGTGTCAAAAGTTACGACCTGACCAGCCAGGACCGGATCGTCCGCGGACGCATGCCGACGCTGGAAATGATCAACGAGCGATTCGCTCGCTACACGCGTATCAGCATGTTCAACCTGCTGCGCCGCTCGGCGGACGTGGCAGTGGGCGGTGTTCAGGTCATGAAGTTCGGTGAGTACGTGCATTCCCTGTACGTGCCGACCAGCCTCAACCTGGCCAAGATCAAGCCGCTGCGAGGCACCGCGCTGTTCATTCTCGACGCCAAGCTGGTGTTCAAGCTGGTGGATAACTTTTTCGGCGGTGACGGTCGTCACGCCAAGATCGAAGGCCGTGAGTTCACGCCGACCGAACTGCGTGTCGTACGCATGGTGCTGGATCAGGCGTTTGTCGACCTCAAAGAGGCCTGGCAGGCGATCATGGAAGTGAATTTCGAGTACATCAACTCGGAAGTTAACCCGGCCATGGCCAACATTGTCGGGCCGAGCGAGGCTGTAGTGATCTCCACCTTCCACATCGAACTCGATGGCGGTGGCGGCGACTTGCACGTGACCATGCCGTACTCGATGATCGAGCCGATCCGCGAAATGCTCGACGCCGGTTTCCAGTCCGATCTGGACGATCAGGACGAGCGCTGGGTCAACGCGCTCAAGGAAGACGTGCTGGATGTCAACGTGCCGCTCACCACGACCATCGCCCAGCGCCAGTTGCCGTTGCGGGACATCCTGCACATGCGCCCTGGCGATGTCATCCCGGTGGAACTGAGCGACTCGCTGGTCATGCGTGCCAATGGCGTACCTTCATTCAAGGTCAAGCTTGGCTCGCACAAGGGCAAGATGGCCCTGCAAGTAATCGAACCTATAGCGCGACGCTGACCTTTCAGGTCTGCGTCGGAAATTGTTGCGTAACTGAAATACTGCGTGCAGAGGACAACCGATGGCTGATGAAAACGATATGACGTCTGCTGAAGACCAGGCATTGGCCGATGAATGGGCTGCTGCATTGGGCGAAGCTGGCGACAGTCAGGCTGATATTGATGCGTTGCTGGCTGCGGACGCCGGCAATTCGGGTAGCCGGATGGCTATGGAGGAGTTCGGCAGCGTGCCGAAAAGCACCGGTCCGGTTTCTCTGGATGGTCCCAACCTGGATGTGATTCTAGACATTCCGGTGTCGATTTCCATGGAAGTAGGCAGCACCGACATCAACATTCGTAACCTGTTGCAGCTCAACCAGGGCTCGGTGATCGAGCTGGATCGTCTGGCAGGCGAACCCCTGGATGTGCTGGTCAACGGCACACTGATCGCGCATGGCGAAGTGGTGGTGGTCAACGAAAAGTTCGGCATCCGTCTGACCGACGTGATCAGCCCGAGCGAACGCATCAAGAAGCTGCGCTAAGTGAGGCGCTGGCTGAGTGTTTTGCTGACCCTGCCATCGCTGGCCTGGGCTGCCGAACCCGCCGCTCAGGCGGCACCTGCGCAAGTGGCCAACACGGTCTCCGGCGGCATGGGCGGGCAGGTGGTGCAATTGCTGTTCGGTCTGATTCTGGTGATTGGTCTGATTTTCGTGCTCGCCTGGCTGATGCGCCGGGTGCAGCGCGTCGGGCCGAACAGCAATCAGGTGATCGAGCTGGTGAGTTCGCGCGCACTGGGCCCGCGTGATCGGCTGGTGCTTGTGCAGATCGGTAATGAACAAGTGCTGCTGGGCATTACGCCCGGGCGAATCACGCCTCTGCATGTGCTCAAGGAGCCCGTACAGGTGCCGGTGCGCGAGCAGGCTACCCCTGAATTCGCTCAGCGCCTGATGGAGCTGATGGGCAAGGATAAGGACAAGAAGTAATGGGCGCTTTGCGTTTCCTGATACTGCTGTTGCTGGTCATGGTGACGCCTGCTGCGTTGGCGGCCGATCCACTGTCGATCCAGGCGATCACGCTGTCCAACGGTGCCGATGGTCAGCAGGAGTATTCGGTCAGTCTGCAGATTCTGCTGATCATGACCGCGCTGAGCTTCATTCCGGCGTTCGTCATGTTGATGACCAGCTTCACGCGAATCATCATTGTCTTCTCGATTCTGCGTCAGGCCCTCGGCCTGCAGCAGACGCCGTCGAACCAGATCCTCACCGGCATGGCGTTGTTTCTGACCATGTTCATCATGGCGCCGGTCTTCGACCGGGTGAATCAGGATGCCTTGCAGCCTTATCTGGCCGAGAAGCTTTCGGCGCAGGATGCGGTGGCCAAGGCGCAGGTGCCGATCAAGGACTTCATGCTGGCCCAGACGCGCACCAGTGACCTCGAGCTGTTCATGCGCTTGTCCAAGCGTACCGACATCCCGACCCCGGATGCCGCGCCATTGACCATTCTGGTTCCGGCGTTCGTGATTTCGGAACTCAAGACGGCGTTTCAGATCGGTTTCATGATCTTCATTCCGTTTCTGATCATCGATATGGTGGTGGCCAGTGTGCTGATGGCGATGGGTATGATGATGCTGTCGCCGCTGATCATTTCTCTGCCGTTCAAGATCATGTTGTTTGTGCTGGTGGACGGCTGGGCGCTGATTGTCGGCACCCTGGCTGGCAGTTTTGGTGGCGTATGAGCCGTTTTACTGAGGAGTCTGCCCGATGACGCCGGAAGTAGCCGTCGATCTGTTCCGCGAGGCCCTGTGGCTGACTACTGTGCTGGTCGCGATTCTTGTAGTGCCAAGTCTGTTGTGCGGTCTGCTGGTGGCCATGTTTCAGGCCGCCACGCAGATCAACGAACAGACCTTGAGCTTCCTGCCGCGCCTGCTGGTGATGCTCATCACCCTCATCGTCATCGGCCCGTGGCTGTTGAAAATATTCATGGAATACATGCTGTCGTTGTACACCAGTATTCCGACACTGATCGGCTAGCACTGCATGCAGCCGATGCTTGCGCTGACCGATACCCAGATCAGTACCTGGGTAGCGAGTTTCATGCTGCCGCTATTTCGCATCATCGCGTTGCTGATGACCATGCCGATCATCGGCACCACGCTGGTCCCGCGTCGCGTACGCATGTACCTCGCCGTGGCGATTACCGTGGTGGTCGCGCCTGCGCTACCTGCCATGCCGCCCGTGCAGGCGCTCGACCTGAGCGCGTTGTTGCTGATCGGTGAGCAGATCATCATCGGCGCCGGGATGGGCCTGTCGCTACAGTTGTTCTTCCATATCTTCGTGGTTGCGGGGCAGATCATCTCGACGCAGATGGGGATGGGCTTTGCGTCGATGGTCGACCCTACCAACGGTGTTTCCTCCGCGACCATCGGCCAATTCTTCACGATGCTGGTCACCCTGTTGTTCCTGGCCATGAACGGCCATCTGGTGGTGCTGGAGATTCTCGTCGAGAGCTTTACCACGATGCCGGTCGGCAGTGGTTTGCTGGTCAATAACTTCTGGGAGCTGGCCAACGGGTTGGGCTGGGTACTGGCTTCGGGCATGCGACTGGTGTTGCCTGCGATTACCGCGCTGCTGATCATTAACATCGCTTTCGGGGTCATGACCCGCGCCGCGCCGCAACTCAACATCTTTTCCATCGGCTTCCCGCTTACGCTGGTCATGGGCATGGTCATTCTGTGGATGACGATGGGCGACATTCTCAATCAGTATCAGCCGATCGCTACGCAGGCCTTGCAGGCGTTGCGCGACATGGTGAGGGCTCGTTGAATGGCAGAAAACGAGAATGGCCAGGACAAAACAGAAGACCCCACGGAAAAAAAGGTCAAGGACTCACGGGCTGACGGCCAGATCGCGCGCTCCAAGGAACTGACCACGCTGGTGGTGATGCTGATGGGGGCGGGCGGTTTACTGGTGTTCGGCTCCGATATCGCCCTGATGATGTCCGAGCTGATGCGCGACAATTTCACGATATCCCGTGAAACCCTGATGGATCAGTCCTACATGGGCAAGGCGCTGCTCAGTTCCGGGATGCATGCGCTGATCGTGGTCCTGCCGTTTCTGATCGCCATGCTGGTCGCTGCATTGGTGGGGCCGATCATGCTCGGCGGCTGGCTGTTCGCAACCAAATCGTTGATGCCCAAGTTCAGCCGGATGAACCCGGCAGCGGGGCTAAAGCGCATGTTCTCGCCGCATGCGCTGGTTGAATTGCTCAAGTCCTTCGGAAAATTTCTGATCATCCTGGCCGTGGCGCTGGTGGTTCTTAACAACGAGCGCAAGGACCTGGTTGCGATTGCTCACGAGCCGCTCGAGCAGGCCATGATCCATAGCCTGATGGTGGTGGGCTGGAGCAGTTTCTGGATGGCGTGTGGCCTGATATTTATCGCGGCGGCGGATGTGCCGTTTGTGTTGTATGAGGCGCACAAGAAGCTACTGATGACCAAGCAGGAAGTGCGCGACGAGCACAAGAACAGCGAGGGCAGCCCGGAGGTCAAGCAGCGCATTCGTCAGCTGCAGCGTGAAATGTCCCAGCGACGCATGATGGCCTCCGTCCCCGAGGCCGACGTGATCATTACCAACCCGACACACTTTGCCGTCGCCCTGAAATACGATCCCGAACAGGGCGGGGCGCCGATGCTGCTGGCCAAGGGTACTGACCTGGTGGCACTGAAAATTCGCGAAATCGGCGCGCATAACGAGATCCTGATTCTGGAGTCTGCGGCACTGGCGCGTTCTATCTACTACAGCACCGAGCTTGACCAGGAAATCCCCGCCGGCCTGTATCTGGCGGTCGCACAGGTGCTGGCCTACGTCTACCAGATCCGCCAGTTCCGCGCCGGTCAGGGCAAGCGCCCCGACCCTCTGGGCGACATCAGGATTCCTCCCGACCTGCAGCGCGACGCGTAGCCCGCTCTCCCTTCGTTGCCGGCAGACCACCATCTTGCCCATGCTCCGCGTGGGCATGCCGTTCCGGGCGGTCCGCGCTCCGGTTTAACCTGGCTTGTGTCTCTAAAACCTTACCGCCGCTGGCTTTGTAAAAGTTGGACAGCTTTTTGCAACAGGGTCGATACAGGGCGCCATCGGCGTCAATGTTTTGATCTAGTGCGCAGGTAACGAATCAGTGGATCGCTCTCAATTACTCAGTAGCGCACGCAGCAACATCACAGGCCTGGGCCGTGGTCAGTTGGGCGTTCCGTTGTTGTTGCTGATCATGCTGGCAATGATGATGTTGCCCATGCCGCCGTTCCTGCTGGACGTACTTTTCACGTTCAACATTGCACTGTCCATCGTCGTGCTGCTGGTCTGCGTATACGCCCTGCGGCCGCTGGATTTTTCTGTGTTTCCGACCATTCTGCTGGTCGCCACGTTGCTGCGTCTGGCGCTGAACGTGGCTTCCACCCGGGTGGTGATGCTTCACGGCCAGGACGGCCACGCCGCGGCGGGCAAGGTGATTCAGGCCTTCGGTGAAGTGGTGATCGGTGGCAACTACGTCGTCGGTATCGTGGTGTTCGCGATTCTGATGATCATCAACTTCGTGGTTATCACCAAGGGTGCCGGCCGTATTTCCGAGGTGAGCGCGCGCTTCACCCTCGACGCGATGCCCGGCAAACAGATGGCGATCGACGCCGATCTCAACGCCGGTCTTATCGACCAGCCGGAAGCCAAGCGCCGTCGTGCCGAAGTGGCCCAGGAAGCCGAGTTCTACGGGTCCATGGACGGTGCCAGCAAGTTTGTACGCGGTGACGCGATTGCCGGCCTGCTGATTCTGTTCATCAACCTGATAGGCGGCATGCTGGTCGGTATCTTTCAGCACAACATGACCTTCGCCGATGCGGGTCGCGTTTACACCCTGTTGACCATCGGTGACGGTTTGGTGGCGCAATTGCCATCACTGCTGCTGTCCACCGCTGCCGCGATCATGGTGACCCGTGCTTCCGGTTCTGAAGAGATGGGCAAGCTGATCAATCGCCAGATGTTTGCCTCGCCCAAGGCGCTGGCTGTATCTGCCGCCATCATGATCGTGATGGGTCTGGTGCCAGGCATGCCGCACTTCTCCTTCATCGGTCTTGGCCTGGTGGCCGCAGGTGGTGCTTACCTGCTGTGGAAGAAAGACAACCAGGTGAAGGTCGAGGCGCTGGCCGAAGTGCAGCGTCAACAGGACCTGCTGCCGTCACCGACCCGCGTTCAAGACTCCAAGGAGCTGGGCTGGGATGACGTCACGCCCATCGATATCATCGGCCTGGAAGTAGGTTACCGCCTGATTCCGCTGGTGGATCGCAATCAGGGTGGTCAGTTGCTGGCGCGTATCAAGGGCGTGCGCAAGAAGCTCTCGCAAGAGCTCGGTTTTCTGATGCCCACCGTGCACATTCGCGACAACCTTGATCTGGCGCCAAGCGCCTATCGTCTGACACTGATGGGCGTGATTCTGGCCGAGGCCGAGATCTACCCGGATCGCGAGCTGGCGATCAACCCCGGTCAAGTGTTCGGCACCCTTAACGGCATCACCGCCAGAGATCCGGCGTTTGGTCTGGAAGCCGTGTGGATCGAAATAAGCCAGCGCAGTCAGGCTCAGTCGCTGGGGTACACGGTGGTCGATGCCAGTACTGTAGTGGCGACTCACTTGAACCAGATTCTCTACAAGCATTCGCATGAGCTGATCGGCCACGAGGAAGTCCAGCAATTGATGCAATTGCTGGCCAAAAGCTCGCCCAAGCTGGCTGAAGAGCTGGTACCTGGCGTGCTGTCGCTGTCCTCGCTGCTCAACGTGCTGCAAGCGCTGCTGGCTGAACACGTACCTGTCCGGGATATTCGCAGCATTGCAGAGGCTATCGCCAACAACGCCGGGAAGAGTCAAGATACCGCCGCTTTGGTGGCCGCGGTGCGCGTGGGTCTGAGTCGCGCAATCGTCCAAAGCATTGTAGGCGTTGAGCCGGAGCTGCCTGTTATCACTCTGGAACCAAGGTTGGAACAGATATTGCTCAATAGTTTGCAGAAGGCTGGTCAGGGTCAGGAAGAAGGCGTTCTTCTTGAGCCAAGCATGGCTGAGAAGCTCCAGCGTTCGTTGATCGAGGCCGCCCAGCGTCAGGAGATGCAAGGGTTGCCGGTAATTCTTCTGGTAGCAGGGCCTGTCCGGGCGATGCTGTCACGATTTGGACGATTGGCTGTACCGAACATGCATGTTCTGGCGTACCAGGAAATTCCGGACAACAAGCAAGTAACCATCGTAGCGACTGTCGGGCCAAACGGCTGAGGTAGTGAGTCATGCAAGTTAAGCGATTTTTCGCCGCCGATATGCGTCAAGCCATGAAGCTGGTTCGCGATGAGCTGGGCGCTGAAGCGGCCATCATCGGTAACCGGCGCATTGCCGGTGGCGTAGAGCTGACTGCTGCTCTGGATTACAAGCTGTCCGCCCTGGCACCGCGTGTGCCGAACATGGAACTGGAAGACGAGCTGCGCAAGACTCAGTCGCGCATCGTCTCCGCCCAGGCCGAATTGAACAACCGCAGCGACAGCGACGCATCGATCAACCTGCAGCTTTTTTCCGGCAAGCCGGCCAACCCTGCCGATACGCACATTGAGCCGACGCTCGAAGAGCCGCCGCGTCCATTCGCGTACGCACCGGCACAGGCCGCCGAGCCTGCCATTGGCCAGCGCGCCTATGACTCGATGCGCTCCGAATTGAACGGCCTGCGTGAGTTGCTGGAAGTCCAGCTCGGCTCGCTGGCCTGGAACCAGCTGCAGGGCAGTCGTCCGCAGCAGGCCAACCTTTGGCGTCGCCTGCAACGTGTCGGCCTGTCCGGCCCGCTGTCACGCGACCTGCTGTCGATGATTCCGGAGATTGACGAGCCTCGTCAGGCCTGGCGCATGCTGCTGGCGCACCTGGCCCGCATGATCGCCGTACCCGAAGTCGAGCCGCTCGAAGAGGGCGGCGTGATTGCAATGGTCGGTCCTGCCGGAATGGGCAAGACCACCACCCTGGCCAAACTGGCAGCACGTTACGTGCTGAAGTACGGCCCGCAGAATATCGCACTGGTCAGCATGGACAGTTTCCGTATCGGCGCGCAAGAGCAGCTCAAGACCCTTGGGCGCATCCTCAACGTACCGGTCACCCATATCGATCCTGGCCAGTCTCTGGTTCAGGCGCTGGAACCGCTGTTGCGCAAGCGCGTGGTACTGATTGACACCGCCGGCCTGCAGGCCAGTGATCCTGCGCTGCGCATGCAGCTGGAAAGCCTCGCGGGTCGCGGCATCAAGTCGCGCAACTATCTGGTACTGGCAACCACCAGCCAGAAGCAGGTGCTGACAGCCGCGTATCACAGTTACAAACGTTGTGGCCTGGCCGGATGCATTCTGACCAAGCTTGATGAAACTGCCAGCCTTGGTGAAGTCCTGAGCCTGGCGATCAGTCACGAACTACCTGTGGCCTACCTCACGGACGGACCACGTATTCCTGATGACCTGCATACTCCGCGTCGTCATCAGTTGGTAAGCCGCGCTGTGAGTGTGCAGATGCAGGACGAGCCTAGCGAAGAAGCAATGGCTGATATGTTTGCTGACCTCTATCACACCCCTGGCAAGAGAGTGGGTTAAGTGATGGATATTATTGGAATGTCCCTGCGTCAACGGTCTGCCATGCAGTGTTCATTTGCGAACGTGCAGCCCTCGATGTGGTTTCGGTCTACGCAAGACAAGGTAAAGAAATAACATGGGCAGCATGCATCCCGTACAGGTTATCGCGGTGACCGGTGGCAAAGGTGGCGTCGGTAAGACTAACGTGTCAGTGAACCTTTCACTGGCCCTTGCCGAGCTTGGCCGTCGCGTCATGCTGCTGGACGCCGATCTGGGTCTGGCCAATGTCGACGTGCTGCTTGGGTTGACGCCCAAACGCACGCTTGCCGATGTCATGGAGGGGCGTTGTGAGTTGCGCGACGTGCTGTTGCAGGGGCCGGGCGGGGTTCGAATCGTACCCGCCGCTTCCGGCACCCAGAGCATGGTGCATCTGTCGCCCGCCCAGCATGCGGGCTTGATCCAGGCGTTCAGTGAGATTGGCGACAACCTCGATGTGCTGGTGATCGACACAGCCGCCGGTATCGGTGAGTCGGTGGTCAGCTTCGTGCGCGCCGCTCAGGAAGTGCTGCTGGTGGTGTGCGATGAGCCCACGTCGATCACCGATGCCTACGCCCTGATCAAACTGCTCAACCGCGATTACGGCATGAACCGCTTCCGGGTGCTGGCCAACATGGCACAGAGCCCGCAGGAAGGGCGCAACCTGTTTGCCAAACTGACCAAAGTGACGGATCGTTTTCTCGATGTTGCACTGCAGTATGTAGGTGCCGTGCCGTACGACGAGTGCGTACGCAAGGCGGTACAGAAACAGCGCGCTGTTTACGAAGCATTCCCGCGTTCCAAATGTGCACTGGCCTTCAAGGCCATTGCCCAGAAGGTTGATACCTGGCCGTTGCCAGCCAATCCGCGGGGTCATCTCGAGTTCTTCGTTGAGCGACTCGTTCACCAGACCAGTGCAGGGCCTGTGCAATGACTGCGAGCGGCTACCAGATGTACAGCAAGACTTCCCGTAATTCACAGTACGAGTTGATCGAGCGCTATGCGCCATTGGTCAAGCGTATCGCTTATCATCTGCTGGCGCGCTTGCCGGCCAGCGTGCAGGTCGAGGATCTGATCCAGGCCGGCATGATCGGCCTGCTTGAAGTCTCCACCAAGTATGATTCCACCAAGGGTGCGAGTTTCGAGACCTATGCTGGCATTCGCATCCGTGGTGCGATGCTCGATGAAGTGCGCAAGGGTGACTGGGCGCCACGCTCGGTACACCGCAATACGCGCATGGTCAGCGACGCAATTCGGTCAATTGAAGCTAAAACCGGCCGTGACGCTAAAGATCACGAGGTTGCGGCCGAACTCCAGTTGAGTCTCGATGATTACTACGGGATTTTGAATGACACCTTGGGCAGCCGCCTCTTCAGTTTCGACGACCTGCTGCAGGACGGCGATCATGAAGGGCTGCACGAGGATGGCGCAAGCGGATCGCTTGAGCCGTCGCGCGACCTGGAAGACGAGCGCTTCCAGGCTGCGTTGGCCGATGCAATTGCCAATCTGCCAGAGCGCGAGCGTCTGGTGTTGGCGCTGTACTACGACGAAGAGCTGAACCTCAAGGAAATCGGAGAGGTTCTTGGGGTCAGCGAATCTCGGGTCAGTCAGTTACACAGCCAGTGCGCAGCTCGTTTGCGAGGGCGTTTGGGGGAGTGGCGAGCGCGTTGACAGGCAATGTGCGGTCCTTGGCCGCACGTTGGCTGCAAGCCGGCTGTGCAGAGCGTTACGTGGTAACAGGATGGACTCGTCAGAAGCGTGTCAGGCATTGCCTTGATGGGCTTGTTTCTCAGGTCCTTGCCTGTTGTTGTGCCAAGCCCGTCGTCGTTTCGTACAGCCGGAGGTGTGCTGTGCCAGTATTGAGTGAACAGCGTGTTCAGGTGCTGAACGCGTTAAAGACTGCTTGGAGGTCGAATTGGACAAGAACATGAAAATCCTCATCGTTGATGACTTCTCAACGATGCGGCGGATCATCAAGAACCTTTTGCGTGATCTGGGGTTTACCAACACATCGGAAGCGGATGATGGTCTGACCGCATTGCCGATGCTGCAGAGCGGTGCCTTTGACTTTCTGGTGACGGACTGGAACATGCCTGGCATGTCCGGTATCGATCTGCTGCGCGAAGTCCGCAAGGACGAACGCCTCAAGAGCCTTCCCGTGCTGATGGTCACTGCCGAAGCCAAGCGTGAGCAGATCATTGAAGCTGCCCAGGCTGGGGTGAACGGCTATGTAGTCAAGCCATTCACTGCCCAAGCCCTGAAAGACAAGATCGACAAGATCTTTGAACGCGTCAATAGCTGATGCAAGCCGCGAGGGCGCTATGGATAACAATGATTCGATGGCCGACTTTGAGTCGACCTTAAAGAGACACGCGCAGGAACTTGTCACCAGCCTTGAAAAGGGTCGTTTCGGTGACGCTGTGCAACTGATTCACGAACTCAACCAGACACGCGACCGCGGCCTTTATCAGGAAGTGGGCAAGCTGACTCGTGAGCTGCACAGTGCAATCGTAAACTTTCACATCGATCCGCACATGCCTCAAGCCGAGGAAGTGTCGCAGATCACGGATGCTACCGAGCGCCTGTCGTATGTGGTGAGGCTGACCGAGAATGCGGCCAACCGCACTATGGACCTGGTGGAGGAGAGTACGCCGGTCATGAACGGCCTGAGTTCCGACGCCAAGGCGTTGAGCGAAGACTGGGGACGTTTCATGCGCCGCGAAATCGGTGCCGAAGAGTTCCGCGAGCTGGCCAAGCGGGTCGATGGTTTTCTGACGCGTACCGAGAAGGAAACCCATCAGGTTTCCGCGCATCTCAACGACATTCTGCTCGCCCAGGATTACCAGGACCTTACCGGTCAGGTTATCAAGCGAGTGACGCAACTGGTCACTGAAGTCGAGAGCAATCTGCTCAAACTGGTGCTCATGGCCAGTCATGTCGATCGCTTTGCAGGCATCGAACATGACGAACAATCCATCCTCGATGAAAAAGATCCTAAAAAACATCTCGCTCAGGGTGAAGGTCCGCAGATTCATGCCGATAAACGTGAAGACGTCGTATCCGGACAGGATGATGTAGACGATCTGCTATCGAGCCTCGGCTTCTAAGGTCTGTTGACGGTTAATTTTAGGGAGCACCCCATGAGCTTCGGCGCCGATGAAGAAATCCTTCAGGATTTTCTGGTAGAGGCCGGCGAAATTCTGGAGCAGTTGTCAGAGCAATTGGTCGAGCTGGAAAGCCGACCGGATGATGCTGATCTGCTCAATGCAATTTTTCGCGGTTTTCACACTGTAAAAGGGGGCGCCGGCTTCCTCCAGCTCCATGAGCTGGTGGAGTGCTGCCACATCGCCGAAAACGTGTTCGACATCCTGCGTAAGGGTGAACGTCGCGTCGATTCCGAATTGATGGACGTGGTCCTGGAAGCACTGGACACCGTCAACAGCATGTTCGGTCAGGTACGTGAACGGACTGACGTAACTCCGGCGACGCCAGAACTGCTGGCCGCGCTGGCGCGTCTGGCCGAGCCACAATCCGCCGATGAAGTAGCGGCTCCTGAACCTGAGCCGGTGGTTGAAGTCCAGGCTGCTGCTGCCGTTGCGGAGCCAGCCGCTGGCGACGAGATTACCGATGATGAATTCGAGCAGTTGCTCGATTCGCTGCACGGCTCAAGCCCGGTATCTGCAGCGCCAGCAACGGCGCCTGCAGCGGTTGCGGCTGCGCCGGCGGGTGATGAAATCACCGATCAGGAATTCGAATCCCTGCTTGATCAGTTGCATGGCAAAGGCAAGTTTGCGGCTGACGCTGCTCCTGCTCCTGCTCCGGCACGTGCACCTGTGGCGCAGGGCAGTGCAGCGCCTGCCGGTGATGAAATCACCGACGACGAATTCGAAGCGTTGCTCGATCAACTGCACGGCAAAGGCTCGTTTGATGGCGCCGTAGCGGCTCCGGTAGCTGCTGCACCTGTAGCCGTTGCGGCCAAGGCTCCCGCTGCTGCTTCGGACGAAATCACTGATCACGAATTCGAAAGCCTGCTCGATGAATTGCATGGCAAGGGCAAGTTCGAGCCTGAGGCGATCGTTGCCAAGGCGCCTGCTCCGGCCGCAGCGGCTGCTCCGCCACCTCCTGTCGCCAAGCCTGCACCGGCGCCTGCTGCGAAAGCCGAGCCGGCCAAACCCGCTGCGGCTCCAGCCCCTGCGCGCGCTCCTGCACCCAGTGGTGAAAAACCGGTGGCTACAGAAGCCGAAACCACTGTACGTGTCGATACCGCCCGACTGGACGAGATCATGAACATGGTCGGCGAGCTGGTGCTGGTGCGCAACCGTCTGGTGCGCCTGGGTCTCAACAACGGCGATGAAGCCATGTCCAAGGCAGTTTCCAACCTGGATGTGGTGACTGCCGATCTGCAGACTGCGGTGATGAAAACCCGCATGCAGCCGATCAAGAAAGTCTTCGGCCGCTTCCCGCGTCTGGTCCGTGACCTGGCTCGCCAGCTCAAGAAAGAGATCAACCTGGAACTGGTCGGTGAAGAGACCGACCTTGACAAGAACCTCGTAGAGGCGCTTGCCGATCCACTGGTCCACTTGGTGCGTAACGCAGTCGACCACGGTATCGAAACGCCGGAAGAGCGCGAAGCCACGGGCAAGTCCCGCGGCGGTCGTGTGATTCTTTCGGCAGAGCAGGAAGGCGACCATATCCTGCTGTCGATTTCCGATGACGGTAAGGGCATGGACCCTAACGTACTGCGCTCCATTGCAGTGAAGCGCGGCGTCATGGACAAGGATGCAGCCGATCGGTTGAGTGACACCGATTGCTACAACCTGATCTTCGCGCCGGGCTTCTCGACCAAGACCGAGATTTCCGATGTGTCGGGTCGCGGTGTGGGCATGGACGTGGTCAAGACCAAGATCTCCCAGCTCAACGGCTCGATCAACATCTACTCGACCAAGGGCCAGGGTTCGAAGATCGTCATCAAGGTGCCGTTGACCTTGGCGATCATGCCGACCCTGATGGTGATGCTGGGCAACCAGGCTTTCGCTTTCCCGCTGGTCAACGTCAACGAAATCTTCCACCTGAACCTGTCGACTACCAACGTGGTTGATGGCCAGGAAGTGGTGATCGTACGTGACAAGGCCTTGCCGCTGTTCTACCTCAAGCGCTGGCTGGTCAGTTCGGCGGCTCACGAGGAGCAGCGCGAAGGGCACGTGGTAATCCTCACGGTCGGCACTCAGCGCATCGGCTTTGTCGTCGATCAACTGGTCGGTCAGGAAGAAGTGGTCATCAAACCGCTGGGCAAGATGCTGCAAGGTACGCCGGGTATGTCGGGCGCCACCATCACCGGTGACGGTCGCATCGCCTTGATTCTCGATGTACCCAGCATGCTCAAGCGTTACGCCGCACGGCGTATCTGAACCCGGGGTCGCGGGCAGCCTGGCTGCTTGCGGCACCTATTGGAGTGTTTATGGCAGTCAAGGTCCTGGTGGTGGATGATTCCGGTTTTTTCCGCCGCCGCGTTACGGAAATTCTTTCTTCGGACCCCAACATTGTAGTGGTCGGCACCGCCACCAACGGCAAGGAAGCGATTGAGCAGGCGCTGGCGCTCAAGCCGGATGTCATCACCATGGACTACGAAATGCCGATGATGGATGGCATTACGGCAGTTCGCCATATCATGCAGCGTATCCCCACCCCGGTATTGATGTTCTCGTCGCTGACGCACGAAGGTGCGCGCGTGACGCTGGATGCTCTTGACGCCGGTGCGGTGGATTTTCTGCCCAAGAATTTCGAAGATATCTCGCGCAACCCGCAGAAGGTCAAGCAACTGCTGTGCGAGAAAATCAACAGCATCTCACGCAGCAATCGTCGTTCCAGCGGGTTCGGTTCAGCCAGTGCAACTCCGGCAGCACCGGCTCCGTCGACGTTGACCAGCCGCGCTTCTGCGCCAGCCCCGGCACCCGCCAGGGCGGTGCCGTCACGCACGGCAACACCCGCTGCCGCTTCGGCCGCCCCGGCCCATCATGCGCCGGCGCACCCGACGACGTCAGGCACGGCCAAGCGCAAGGCCTACAAACTGGTGGCCATCGGCACGTCAACGGGCGGCCCGGTCGCACTGCAACGCGTACTGACCCAACTGCCAGCCAACTTTCCGGCACCACTGGTGCTGATTCAGCACATGCCTGCGGCGTTTACCAAGGCGTTTGCCGAACGTCTCGACAAGCTGTGCAAGATCAGCGTCAAGGAAGCGGAAGACGGCGACGTGCTGCGTCCTGGTCTGGCGCTGCTGGCACCGGGTGGCAAGCAGATGATGGTTGACGGACGCGGCACGGTGAAGATTCTGCCGGGCGACGAGCGCCTCAATTACAAGCCCTGCGTCGACATCACCTTCGGCTCTGCCGCCAAGTCCTACGGCGATAAAGTGCTTTCGGTGGTCTTGACCGGCATGGGCGCCGATGGCCGCGAGGGCGCGCGTTTGCTCAAGCAGGCTGGCAGTACCGTGTGGGCTCAGGATGAAGCGAGCTGCGTGATTTATGGCATGCCGATGGCCATCGTCAAGGCTGAACTCGCGGATGCGATCTACAGTCTGGACGACATCGGTCGGCACCTGGTAGAGGCCTGTCTCTGATGGATGTACTGAGCCTTATCGGTCTGATCCTGGCGTTTGTCGCAATCATTGGTGGTAATTTTCTCGAAGGCGGGCACCTCGGTGCCTTGCTCAATGGTCCGGCGGCGCTGATCGTGTTGGGCGGTACACTCGGTGCTTCGCTGTTGCAGTCGCCGATGAACGCGTTCATGCGTGCCATGAAAATCATCCACTGGATCATTTTTCCGCCACGTATCGATCTGCCTGGCGGTGTCGATCGAGTGATCGGCTGGAGCATGACCGCTCGCAAAGAGGGCTTGCTGGGTCTGGAAACCGTAGCCGATGCCGAGCCCGACGGTTATTCGCGCAAGGGCCTGCAACTGTTGGTCGACGGTGCAGAACCCGCCGCGATTCGCAGCATTCTTGAAGTGGATTTCATCACGCAGGAAACCCGCGATATTCAGGCTGCGAAAGTATTCGAAAGCATGGGCGGCTACGCGCCGACCGTGGGTATCATCGGCGCAGTCATGGGCCTCATCCATGTCATGGGCAACCTGGCTGATCCCAGCCAGTTGGGCAGCGGTATTGCGGTGGCCTTCGTCGCCACCATCTACGGCGTGGCCATGGCCAACCTGATCCTTTTGCCAGTGGCGAACAAACTCAAGGCCATTGCCCACCGTCAGGCGCGCTACCGCGAAATGTTGCTTGAAGGTCTTTTGTCCATCGCCGAGGGTGAAAACCCGCGCTCCATCGAACTCAAGCTGCAAGGCTTCATGGAGTAACCACGCATGGCTCGCCGTCGTCAGGTCGAAGAACATGAAAATCACGAACGCTGGCTGGTGTCGTATGCCGACTTCATTACCTTGCTGTTCGCGTTTTTCGTGGTGATGTACTCGATTTCCTCGGTCAACGAAGGCAAGTACAAGATCCTGTCCCAGGCATTGGTCGGCGTATTCAACGACACTGAACGCACCATGAAGCCGATCCCCATCGGTGAGCAGCGCCCGGTCTCGGTCAAGCCTGCCGAGCCGCTGGTCAAGGACAGTGAGCAGACTGACGCCGGTATAGGTCAGGCGTCCGATGACCCGTTGCAGACCATTGCCCAGGACGTGCGCGATGCGTTCGGTGACCTGATCAAGTCCGATCAGATGACGGTGCGTGGCAACGAACTGTGGATCGAGATCGAGCTCAACTCCAGCATGCTTTTCGGCAGCGGCGATGCGATGCCCAGCGACAAGGCGTTCACCATCATCGAAAAGGTCGCCGGAATCGTCAAACGCTTCGACAACCCGATCCATGTCGAAGGCTTTACCGACGACCAGCCGATCAGCACTGCGCAATTCCCGACCAACTGGGAGCTGTCTTCGGCACGTTCTGCCAGCATTGTGCGCATGTTGGCCATGGACGGCGTCAATCCGGCGCGACTCGCTTCGGTGGGCTATGGTGAATTTCAGCCGATCGTTCCCAACACCAGCACGGCCGGACGCGCCAAGAACCGCCGTGTAGTGCTGGTTATCTCGCGCAATCTGGACGTTCGCCGCAGCCTGACCAGCGCTGGATCGGCCAATGTGCAGCCTGATGCTGCATTGCGGCGTGCTGGCACACAAACTGCACCGGTGCCAGCAAAGCCGCCGGTACGCGCGAACGCCGTCAATTCTCCGTCACCCGCCCCCTAAACATCGTATCGGTATGGTCGTCGCTGTACGCAAGGAAAACAATTAATGAGAGTCTGGGCAGTAGCCAACCAGAAAGGTGGAGTCGGAAAGACCACCACGACCATTGCCCTGGCCGGTTTGCTGGCCGACTCAGGTAAGCGCGTGGTTGTGGTCGATCTGGACCCTCACGGCTCCATGACCAGTTATTTCGGGCATAACCCGGACGAGCTGGAACACAGCGCTTTCGATCTGTTTCTGCATAAAGGTGCTGTGCCGGACGGTCTTCCCGGCCAGTTGTTGCTGCCTACCAGCGATAAACGCATCTCGCTGATCCCCTCCAGCACCGCGCTTGCCACGCTGGAGCGCCAGTCACCCGGCCAGAGCGGCCTGGGTCTGGTTGTCGCGAAAAGCCTGGCTCAGTTGTGGCAGGATTTTGACTATGCGTTGATCGACAGTCCGCCGCTGCTGGGCGTTCTCATGGTCAATGCACTGGCGGCCAGCCAGCAACTGGCGATTCCGGTGCAGACCGAGTTTCTGGCCGTGAAAGGTCTGGAGCGCATGGTCAATACGCTGACCATGATCAATCGTTCGCGCAAGGTGCCGTTGCCTTACACCATCGTGCCGACCTTGTTCGACCGCCGTACCCAGGCATCGATGGGCACCTTGAAACTGTTGCGCGACAGCTTTCCCGAGCATGTCTGGCAAGCCTACGTGCCGGTCGATACACGACTGCGCGATGCCAGCCGTCTGGGGCTTACGCCGTCGCAGAACGACAGCAAGAGTCGCGGTGTGATCGCTTACCGGGCATTGCTCAAGCATATGCTCGCCGAGCAGCTCAATGCGCAGGTGGCCTGACGTGAACGTCTACTCTTTCTGCATTGTTTGCTCAAGTGATGCCTCAATGCGGCCGATAACTGTATCAGGCTGCACATGCTCCATTTTTCGTTGGGCCCCGGTATGAACCGCCCTGTAGAAGTAGCAACACGACCCAAACTGGCTTTGCAGTCCTACCTGGACGCACTGCTGTACGACGCGACTGAAGTGCTCGAAGAGCCCGTCAGCAGCATCGATGAATTTCAGGCGGCTGTGCTCGAAGAGCAGGCCTTTGATGCGCGGATGCAGGCGCAGATCAAGCCGCTGGCGGTCGCGGTTGCCGCGCCGGCTCCGGTGGCTGTCAAGGTGCAGGTCCTGGCGCCTGCGCCAGTGGTTGAAGTCGCTCCGGTGATCGTTGCCGAAGCGGTGCAGGTTGAAGAGGCTCAGGTTGAAGAGGCAGTGCCAACTGTTGCGCTGGTGGAACCGGTCGCCGAGTTGAGCACGCTGGCAGCCCAGCGTACCCCGACGCCACCGCCGACCAGTGATGGTCGTCCGGCATGGGCTGCCGAGCCGTTCGAATGCCTGTTGTTCGATGTGGCCGGTCTGACACTGGCGGTGCCGCTGGTGTGCCTGGGGTCGATTTATCCGCTGGCAGGGCAGGAGCTGACGCCGCTGTTCGGTCAGCCGGACTGGTTTCTCGGGATCCTGCCGTGTCAGGCAGGCAACCTGAAAGTGTTGGATACCGCGCGCTGGATCATGCCTGATCGCTACCGCGACGATTTTCGCCAGGGATTGCAGTATGTGATTTCGGTGCAGGGATACGAGTGGGGGCTGGCGGTGCATCAGGTCAGCCGTTCGTTGCGTCTTGATCCGAACGAGATCAAATGGCGCGCGCGGCGAGGTCATCGTCCATGGCTGGCGGGTACGGTCATCGAGCATATGTGCGCGTTGCTGGATGTAGCAGAGTTGGCCGAGCTGATAGCCAGTGGCGCGGTCAAGCAGTTGAACAAGTCGAAATAATCATGGGTCGATGCCAGTGGCGTCACCTGCAAAGAACACACGTGAGGGGTTGGGGTTATGAATAAGTCGTCTGCACAAGGTTCCGAAGATCCTATTCTGCAATGGGTTACGTTCCGCCTGGACAACGAGTCCTACGGCATCAACGTAATGCAGGTGCAGGAAGTGCTGCGCTACACTGAAATCGCCCCGGTGCCGGGTGCGCCAAGTTATGTGCTGGGCATCATCAACCTGCGCGGTAACGTCGTGACCGTGATCGACACCCGTCAGCGTTTTGGCCTGGACCCGGTTGAAGTCAGCGACAACACGCGTATCGTGATCATCGAAGCCGACAAGCAAGTGGTCGGTATTCTGGTCGACAGCGTTGCGGAAGTGGTTTACTTGCGTCAGTCGGAAGTTGAAACTGCGCCTAACGTCGGTAACGACGAGTCGGCCAAGTTCATTCAGGGCGTTTGCAACAAGAACGGCGAACTGTTGATTCTGGTTGAACTGGACAAAATGATGTCCGAAGAAGAGTGGTCCGATCTGGAGAACATCTGATTGATCTTTGAGGTAGCTGTCGTCTTTCTGGGCATTCTCTGGGTAGTGACCCTGTTTATGTTCCTGGCCCATACCAGGCGTCAGCGCAAGCTCGACGCCGAGCGTGATGAGGCGGCTGCCTTGCGGGATCAGCGGATCAAGGAGTTGGCCAGGCGTCTGGACAACTACCAGAACGGCACGGTGCGCATGGGCGAAGCGTTGCATGAGCTGCGTGCCGTCGTTGCGCCGTTGCCGGACAAGCTCACCGCTCTGGAGCAGCGCGATCCCTCCACGCTATCCTTCGCCCAGGCCGCCCGTCTGGTCGGCATGGGTGCCAGCATCGACGAGCTGACCCAGTCCTGCGGCCTGACCCAGGCCGAAGCGCAACTGATGACCAAACTGCACGGTAATACAGCGAGCTAGTTTCTCGTTCGTATGGCTATCGTTCCCATGCTCCGCGTGGGAATGCAGTTCGTGACGCTCCGTCGTCAGCGCCATCGCGATAAAAAAGCGCGTTTACGATAGCCGTGAGTGCTGGACCGTTCGGAACCTGTAACTCTCATGCCTATGCCGTTACTGCTCGTCTAGCGCAAACTCGGTCAGGCAGAACGTCGGGATCTTCAGGTCGTTAAGACGCTGGGAGCCGCCCAGTTCCGGCAGGTCGATGATCGCAGCAGCCTCGTACACTTCGGCACCCATACGGCGGATCAGATTGGCAGCGGCGATCAGCGTGCCTCCGGTCGCGATCAAGTCATCGAACATGATGACCGAGTCACCTTCGCACAGACTGTCGGCATGCACTTCCAGATACGCTTCGCCGTATTCGGTCTGATACGCCTCGGACAGTACATCGGCAGGCAGTTTGCCTTGTTTGCGGAACAGCACCAGCGGCTTGTTCAATTGATACGCGACCACCGAACCGATCAGAAAACCCCGCGCGTCCATGACGCCGATATGACTGAACTCGGCATCGATGTAGCGCTGCACGAAGCTGTCAATCACCTGACGGGTGGCCTTGGGCGACTGGAACAGCGGTGTGATATCGCGGAAGACCACGCCCGGCTTAGGGAAGTCCACGACCGGGCGGATGAGGGATTTGAAGTTCGATTGATCGAAAGTCATCAGGGGATTCCATGGCAGTTTTGGCCGACAGTTTAAGCCGACCCGCCAAAGATCGCACGTTTCAGCTTTGCATCGACCCGCCAGCCAGTGCGCACAGCTCGATGGGGGCGAGGATGTGAATCTCTTTGCCCTCGGCAGAAATCAGCTGATTTTGCTGGAACCGGGTAAAGACACGGGACACGGTCTCGACTGCCAGACCCAGGTGATTGCCGATTTCGTTGCGCGACATACTCAGGCGGAACTGATTGGCCGAAAAGCCTCTGGCGCGGAAGCGTGCAGACAGGTTGATCAGAAACGTGGCGATACGCTCATCGGCGGTCTTTTTCGAGAGCAGCAGCATCATTTGCTGATCGTCACGGATCTCACGGCTCATGACGCGCATCAACTGCCGACGCAGTTGCGGCAGTTTCGCGGAAAGCTCGTCCAGACGCTCGAAAGGGATTTCGCAGACCGACGTGGTTTCCAGTGCCTGGGCCGAGACTGGGTAAGCCTCGGCGTCCATGCCGGACATGCCCACCAGTTCGCTGGGCAGGTGAAAACCGGTGAGCTGTTCTTCACCGCTGTCACTGATATTGAAGGTTTTCAACGCCCCGGAACGCACCGCATAGACCGACTCGAAGGTGTCCCCCTGACGAAACAGAAATTCGCCTTTCTTCAGCGGGCGGCCGCGTTTGACGATCTGGTCAAGGCAGTCCATGTCTTCGGTATTCAACGAAAGGGGCAGGCACAACGGCGCGAGACTGCAATCCTTGCAGTGAGCCTGGTTTTGCGCGCGCGACTTGACTGGCTCGGACATCACTTAATTCCTTGTGGGAAATCACACATAAGCCGTAAGGGTAACTCACCCGTGCTTGTCGGGGCCAGCCTGCAAATCTGTCGGCGTCGTCAAGGTTACAGGTTGCCTGCCGATAACCACGTATTCCTTCAGCCAAGCCAGGATGCCTCGTCATGTCAACGACACTCCCGTTGATCAGCAGCATTACGATACGGACTGCGACCTCGCAGACCACCTACAGTAACGCCGAGCAAATCACTACCGAGGCGTCGGCAAGCGAGACAAAGGCCGTACAGGTCAATTTGTCGGCAGAAGGCAAGGCGGCTGCGTCATCGTCTTCCAGAAACGCTGATATCGAACAGAGCGGCCTGCCTGGTTCCGTGCAGAAGATCCTCAAGGCGATTCGCGAACTTCAGCGCAGGATCGAGGAAACCATGGAGCAGATCCAGAAGGCGCTGAATGACCCCAGCCTGAGCCCCGAGGAGCGAAGGACCAAGGCTGCGGCGCTACAGACCGTGCTCAGCACGTTGCAGGCGCAAGTGAGCAATTCCACGGCCGATCTGTCGTCGCTCATGAACAGCCTGGGCTCCAGTGACGCCGACAAGACCAAGGCGGGGATGCTGGTTCTGGCCAAAATGTAGCACCCGGCCGCAGGTCATATCACCTGGGAGAACTGCTGTCTGTTCTGCCGGGTCAGGTAAGTATCGAAGACCATGCACACTGCGCGTACCAAAAGGCGGCCTGCCGGTCTGACTTCAATGCCCGTCTCGCTCAGCGTAATCAGCCCGTCGCTCGCCATGCCAAGCAGTTGCGGCCACGCTTCGCTGAAATAGTCCCTGAAATCGATGCAAAAAGTCTTTTCGATCTCGCCGAAATCCAGCGTGAAGTGGCAGATCAACTGCTGAATGATCGCGCGCCTGATGCGGTCGTCATCGTTGCAGATCAGCCCGCGTCGGGTTGCTGGCTGGTCGCTGTCCAGCAGCCTCAAGTACTCGTTCAGGTCGCTGCTGTTCTGGCTGTACAGCTCGCCGACCTGGCTGATGGCCGAGACACCCAGGCCGATGAGGTCGCAGTGACCGTGCGTGGTATAGCCCTGAAAGTTGCGCTGCAGGGTCAGGTCTTCCTGAGCGGTGGCCAACTCGTCGTCGGGCAGGGCGAAATGGTCCATGCCGATGTAGCGATAACCGGCGTTGCCCAATTGCTCGACGGTGCGCTCCAGCATCAGCAGTTTGCTTTCTGCATCCGGCAGGTCTGCCACGTCGATGCGCCGCTGCGGCATGAAGCGCTCGGGCAGATGCGCATAGTTGAACACCGACAACCGATCGGGCTGCAGATCGATGACCTTGTCCACGGTGTGGCTGAAGGTTTGCGGATTCTGTGTGGGCAGACCGTAGATCAGATCAATATTCACCGAACGAAATTGCAGCGTGCGCGCCGCTTCAACGATTGCGCGGGTCTCTTCCAGGCTCTGCATGCGGTTGATCGCCCGCTGCACCGTCGGGTCGAGGTCTTGCACGCCCAGGCTGACCCGGTTGAAACCCAGCTCGCGCAGCAGCCCCATCGTCGACCAGTCGGCTTCGCGAGGATCGATCTCGATGCCATAGTCGCCGGAGTCGTCGTCCAGCAGGTTGAAATGCAAGCGCAGCTGCGCCATCAAGCGGCGCAGTTCGTCGTGACTGAGAAAGGTCGGCGTACCGCCGCCCAGATGCAGTTGCTCCACCAACTGACCGGGCGCCAAGTGACAGGCGAGCATCTGTATCTCGTGCTCGAGCCGTTGCAGGTAGGCCTGAGCGCGTCCGCGATCCTTGGTGATGACTTTGTTGCAGGCGCAGTAGTAGCAAATGTTCGCGCAGAAGGGCAGATGCACGTAGAGCGATAACGGACGTGACGCCTTGCGGCTTTCGCGCAGCGCGTGCAGCAGGTCGAAGGCGCTCACTTGGGTATGAAACTGCACCGCTGTCGGATAGGACGTATAGCGCGGTCCGGCCACATCGTAGCGATGGATCAGGTCTGAATCCCAACGAATGGCGTCAAGCATGCGCGCGTTTCCCGGTCCGGCTGGCGATATCGCGAGCATACGCAGGAGGCGGAGGGTCGGCGTTGATGTGGATCAAATGGCAAGAGTTGCCGGCCTCAATGCCCCATCAGCCAGTGCTGATGTGGGCCTGGCAAGGTCCAGATACCGAAGACCATCACCAGCAAGCCTCCCGCCATGCGCACGCCACGTTTGCGCAGCAAAGCCGTGGTGCGTTCGGCAGCCAGGCCGGTGGCCAGCAGAACGGGCCAGGTGCCCAGCCCGAAGGCCAGCATCAGCAGTGCACTGTCGAGAGGGTTGCCCTGGCTGGCGGCCCAGAGCAGGGCGCTGTACACCAGCCCGCAGGGCAGCCAGCCCCACAGGGCGCCGAGCAACAAGGCGCGCGGCACACTGGACACCGGCAACAGGCGACTGGCCAAGGGTTGCAAATAACGCCACAGGCCTCGGCCTAGACGTTCTATATAGGTCAGTCCGCTCCACCAGCCGGCCAGGTACAGCCCCATCATGATCAGCAACACGGCGGCGACGATGCGCAAGCCCGTCGCCAGCGGACTTTGCGCCACAGCCCAGCCGACCAGTCCGGAACACAGGCCGGCTGCGACGTAGCTGAGAATGCGCCCCAGGTTGTAGGCCAGCAGCAAACGAAACCGTCGGCTGCGCTGTTCCTTGGGGATGGCCAGCGTCAGGGCGCCCATCAGGCCGCCACACATGCCCAGACAGTGGCCGCCGCCGAGCAGCCCGAGAATGAACGCCGAGAACAGCATCGAAGCGAGTTCAAACATCGCGTTTCTCGTCCGGGCACGGTTGGGGAGACTCAGGCGGGGCATGCTCGACAGGCGGTGTGTCGTCGAACAATATGCTGTGTGCCGGACCGTCCATGTCGTCGTACTGACCGCTGTCCACTGCCCAGAAGAACACGTAGATCGCCACGCCCACCAGCAACAGAGCGGCAGGAATCATGATGTAAAGCGCGGGCATGAAACCTCCGGGGCAGATGGGGAAACGGGCGCACGACGCGGCAGGCGGGTCAGGCGCAAGGCGTTGAGTACCACAGTCAGCGAACTGAGCGACATGCCGATCGCCGCCCACACCGGAGTGATCCAGCCCAGCGCCGCGAAGGGCAGCATGAGGCCATTGTACAGACCGGCCCAGAGCAGGTTTTCGATAATGACGCTACGCGTGCGCCGGGCCAGATTCAGCGCGTCGATCAGCACCGGCAAACGGTTACACAGCAGCACGGCGTCAGCGCTGGTTTTGGCGAGGTCGGTGGCCGAGCCCATCGCCACACTGATGTCGGCTGCTGCCATGACCGGTACGTCGTTCACTCCGTCACCGATCATCAGCACCTTGCGCCCCTGAGCCTGAAGCTGGCGCAGCACCTCTAGCTTATCGTCCGGGCGCATGCCGCCACGCGCCTCGTCGATGCCCAGCGCCTGCGCGACACGGTCAACCATCGGCGAGCTGTCACCAGACAAAAGCAGCGTCTTCCAGCCTCGCGCCCGGCACGCGTGTAACAGAGTGCCTGCATCCTCGCGCAGTCGGTCGTCCAGTACCAACCATGCGAGTGGGCCCTGCGTATCCCCCAACAACAGCCATTGGCCGGAACGCTCGGTTGGCAAGGGTGTTTCAGCGCCGCTCAGCGCACAGACGAAAGCCGCCTCGCCGATGCGCAGCAGATGCCCTTCAACACGACCTTGCAGGCCCAGTCCCGGGGTGCTGAGCACCTCTTCGGCAGCCTTTGGCGCTCGACCGAAGGCGCGGGCGATGGGATGCTCGGAGCGGTTTTCCAGGGCTGCCGCCAGTTCCAGGCAGCGATTGGCGTCCAGCTCGCGCAGCGGGTGAATGCCGCGCAGCGTCAGGCGCCCTTCGGTCAGGGTACCGGTCTTGTCGAAGATGACCGTATCGATCTGGTTGAGGCCTTCGAGCACATGACCCCGGGTCAGCAGCAGACCAAGGTTGTGCAGCGTGCCGGTCGCCGCAGTCAATGCAGTCGGCGTCGCCAGCGACAGTGCGCAGGGGCAGGTAGCGACGAGCATGGCCAAAACGATCCAGAACGCGCGCGATGCGTCCAGCTGCCACCAGATCACTCCGATCAGCGCGGCCGCGATCAGCGAAAGCAGCAGAAAGGTCTGTGCTGCACGGTCGGCGATCTGCGCGAGTCGGGGCTTTTCTGTCTGCGCGCGTTCGAGCAGTCGGACAATGGCCGAAAGACGGGTTTCGTGGCCCAGCGCCGTCACGGCAACGGTCAGCGGGCTTTCGACATTCAGCGTTCCTGCGGTGACCGCATCGCCTACACTGCGCATCTGTGGCAGGTATTCGCCGGTCAACAGCGATTCATCGACACTGGAGTGACCCTCGAGGATTTTGCCATCGGCCGGTATCACTGCACCGGGCTGCACCAGCACCCGATCAGCCAGGTGCAGTTCGCTGAGCATGATGCGCTGGCTCTGGCCGTCATCGCTGAGGCGCAGGCATGAGGCGGGCAGCACGTTGACCAGTTGGGCTGTGGCCGCCGCCGTGCGCTCGCGAGCCCGGCGTTCCAGGTAACGTCCTGCCAGCAGGAACAGCGCAAACATGCCGACTGCATCGAAATACAGTTCGCCAGCGCCGGTGACGGCGGTCCAGATCCCTGCGGCGTAGGCCGCGCCTATTGCCAGCGACACGGAGACATCCATTGTCAGGTGACGGCTGCGCAGGTCGCGCCACGCGCTGCGAAAGAACGGCGCGCAACTGTAGAAGACGATCGGCGTGGTCAGAAACAGCGCCACCCAGCGCAGGATGGTGTGCATCTGCGGGCTGAGGTCGATATTGAACTCCGGCCAGGTGGCCATGGTTGCCATCATGGCCTGAAACCACAGCAGGCCGGCGACGCCCAGTTGTCGCAGCGCCAGGCGATTGTCACTCGCCATGCGCTCGGTAGCGCGGTCGGCCTGCCATGGATGGGCGACATAGCCAATCGCGTGCAGTTCGTTCAGCAATTGGCTGAGGGCAAGCTGGTCGGCGTTCCAGCGCACCAGCAGGCGATGAGTGGACAGGTTCAGCCGCGCTTCGGTCACCCCGGGCAATCGCCCCAGGCGTTGCTCGATCAGCCAGCCGCAGGCCGCGCAACTGATGCCTTCGACAAGCAGGGTGGCCTCTGAGAGGTCGCCGTCGTGGCGCACGAACGGCGCCTGTACGTCGGGGCGGTCGTAGAGCGCCAGTTCATCGAGCAATTGGCTGGGCAGGCTTTCCGGGTTGGCCGAGGTTTCACTGCGATGGCGGTAATAGTTGTCCAGACCGCTCGCGACGATGGCCTCGGTTACTGCCTGGCAACCGGGGCAGCACAGCTGTCGGGTTGTACCGAGCACCACCGCGTTGAAATGGCTGCCCGCCGGAACCGGCAGGCCGCAGTGGTAGCAGTGCAGCGGAGCGGGGGAGGAGGGCCTGGCCACGTTCAGTCTTTCCGGCGTTGCGCGGCTTGCAGGGGCTCGTCACCCAGGGTCACGTCATTGGTGCCGATCTGTTCTTCCTCGAACAGGCGCCAGGTCTGCTCGCCTTCGACACCCAGCAGTTCCACAAAACGCCGACCGTTGACCTTGTCCTGCAACTGACCGATGTAACGGCCTGGTTCGGACGGGCTGCGGGTCAGGAACACCCGGCGGTCACTGTCAGGGCGCGTGGGCGAAATCAGGTTGAGTTCCAGACGCTCCGGGTTACTGTTGCCGCTCAGGCGCAGTTCGACTTCGCCGGTCAGCTCATCCATTTTCAGGCGCGCGTGCAGCTTGAGGGTCTGGGCGAGCACTTCACGATTCAACGAGCGATTGATGCCTTTGCCGGCCTCGTAATAGTTATCGGTGACCAGCGGATCCGGGTGGGTCACGGCGATGAACACCATCGACAGGCTCAAGGTCACCGAGCCGGTCAGGATGGCGATGATGATCCATGGCCATAGGTGCCGATACCAAGGGCTTGCAGCAGTCGCAGCGGGCATGACGGGGCTCTTAACGAATAGGTGGGCCAAGAAAGCGGCTTTGGGTCTCGACCTGTGTATCGCTGTCGATGTCCTTGAGGGTAAAGGTTACCTCGTTGCTGTGCGACGGTAGTTTTTCCGGCGCGCTGGACAGCTCCACCGGCAGGCTGACGATTTCACCCGCCGGGACGCTGATTTCCCGACGGCCCTGCAGTTTCAGGTCGGAAAGGCCGCTGGCCTGCAGGACATAGGTGTGGTCCACCTGATCCTTGTTCATCACTTTCAGGCTGTAGACGTTTTCGATCCGGCCCTCGGCGTTTTCCCGGAACAGCATGCGGTCCTTGCTGACCTCCAGGCCCACCAGCGTACGCATGCAGAAAGCAGCCGTCAGCAGCGCAATCATCAGCAGCAAGACCAGCGCATAACCGATCAGGCGCGGGCGCAGGGTGCGGGTGCGTTGCCCGGCAAGGTTGTGCTCGGTGGTGTAGCGAATAAGGCCGCGAGGGTAATCCATCTTGTCCATGACCGTATCGCAGGCATCGACGCACGCTGCACAGCTGATGCACTCCACCTGCAGGCCGTCACGAATGTCGATGCCGGTCGGGCAGACCTGCACGCACATCGTGCAGTCGATGCAGTCACCCAGCCCCAGTGCCTGAGGATCGGCTTCCTTCTTGCGCGGGCCTCGGGCTTCGCCACGATTCTGGTCGTAGGAGATGATCAGCGTGTCCTTGTCGAACATCACGCTCTGGAATCGCGCATAGGGGCACATGTAAATGCATACCTGTTCGCGCAGCCAGCCGGCATTAAGGTAAGTGGCCAGGGTAAAGAAACCGACCCAGAAATAGGCCCAGCCATCCGCCTGGCCCGTGAACAGATCCACGCACAGCGTGCGAATGGGCGAGAAATAGCCCACGAAGGTCATACCGGTGGCAAACCCGATCAGCAGCCACAGGCTGTGTTTGGCGAACTTGCGCAGCATTTTGCCGGCACTCATAGGGGCATGGTCGAGCCTGATTCGCTGGTTGCGGTCGCCTTCAGTCACTTTCTCGCACCACATGAAGATCCAGGTCCAGACACTCTGCGGGCAGGTATAGCCACACCAGACCCGCCCGGCATAGACGGTGATGAAGAACAACCCGAACGCTGCAACGATCAGAATGCCGGACAAGAGGATGAAGTCCTGCGGCCAGAACGTTGCGCCGAAGATGTAGAACTTGCGTTCCGGCAGGTTCCACCAGACCGCCTGATGCCCGCTGCGACTCAGCCAGACCGTGCCGAAAAAGATCAGCAGCAACAGCGCGCCGCCGAGCATCCGCACATTTCGAAACAGGCCTTTGAACGCGCGGGTCTGGATCTTCTCGCGCGAAGCATAGAGGTCGGTGAATTCGCCGCCTGTTTCGGATGCCGGGGTGATGTTGTGTACTGGAATCTGTTTGGTCATCGATGAGTCCAGCGGCAGTGGCTTGGCCCCGACCGATACAGGTCAGGCAGGTTCACATCCGCGTTGAACGTGATGCACGTGAATAAGCGGCCGCTTCTTCATTCAACTGGCTGACCCAGGGATTGAGCAACGCGACCCCGCACGACTGAAAGTCCATTGTGTTGCGTGTGACCACGGTCATGCCATGTACCAGCGCAGTGGCGGCTATCAGCGCATCGCATTCGCTGCGCGGGTCGGGAACGTGCAATTGCGCGCAGCGCCTTGCGACCTGGGTGTCGACTGTCAGGATACGCCCGGCGAATGCCTTCAATACATGCTGGTCGAGCCACATTCGCAATACTGCGCCTTGTGTCGGGTCGCGGCGTTCGATGCGCAGGATACCTGTTTCGAGTTCAAGAATCGTGATGGACGAGATGAACAGGCTGGAGGCCATCTGTGTTCGCGACCAGCGCAGCACGTTGGCGTCTGCAGTGCGCTTTCTGAGCTCTGAAACCACGTTGGTGTCGAGCAGGAACATCAGGACAGATCAACCTGTCGGGGCGTGATCACGGCGCGCTGAGGCTCGAACTCGATATTGATGTCAGTGGGCATTATCAGCATGTCGGCGATGCTTGACGCACTGCCGGTCAGCTTCAGGTAATCCTCGATGCAAAGCAGCACATGGGCCGGGCGGCCGCGGTCGGTAATGAACACCGGGCCTTCATTAGCCGCTTTCTTGGCCCCGCTGGTGTCCTGATTGAATTCACGGCTGGAGAGGGTTGTGGTCATATGCGCTACTTCCAGAATGAGTAGACAGAGTGTCGTGGTCATGATCGAGTCTAGTCATGTAGAGATGTAACTACAAAGAATTTGTTCTTTCAGAATGCTACAACCCCAGGCTGACCGGAGCCCTGTCATCTGGATTCGGCTGGCTGCTCCTGGCGGGACAGGCTGTAAACATAGGCAGCCAGAATATGAACCCGGTCATTGCCTTGCAATGCTTGCTGAGCAGGCATCTGGCCCTGGCGGCCATCACGAATGGTCTGCTGCAACTGAGCGAAGCTGGAGCCGTAGATAAACGCGTTGGGGTGGGTCAGGTCCGGCGCGCCGAGAATCGGCATTCCTTTGCCCTCTGGCCCATGACAGGCAACGCACAGGCTGGCGAAGGTCTTCTGTCCTGCCACCGGGTCAGCCTTGGCATCCTGCGGTAGCGCACGCGCGTCCAGTTGCGTCAGCACATAGGCCGCCACATCGCGAACCCCTTGTTCGCCAAGCACTCCGCCCAAGGCCGGCATCACGCCCATGCGCCCGGCGAGGATAGACGTCTTGATCGCCTGCGCATCGCCGCCCCAGCGCCAGTCGGCATCGGTCAGATTGGGAAAGCCATAGGCGCCTTTCGCGTCAGAGCCGTGGCAGACCGAGCAGTTGGACGCGAACAGGCGTGCGCCGATTTTCAACGCCTGCGGGTCTTTCGCCACTTCCTCGACGGGCATGGCGGCGTACCTGGCAAACAGCGGCCCGTAGCGGGCTTCGGCGTTTGCGACTTCCCGTTCCCATTCATGGACACTGGTCCAGCCTTGCTGGCCGTCGGAGAATTGTGTTTTGCTGTCCTGGTCCCGGTATTCATAACCGGGCAGCAAGCCCTGCCAGTTGCCCAGGCCCGGGTACAGGAGCAGATACCCCAGGGCAAAGACGATGGTCGCTACGAATAGATAGAACCACCATCTGGGCAGCGGGTTGTCGTACTCCTCGATACCGTCGAATGTATGGCCGACGGTTTCATCCGTGGGTTCGTCGGGCTGACCTTTGCGCGTGGACACCAGCAGCCAGAGCATGGCGATGAGGGTGCCCAGGGTCAGGACCGCGACGTAAAGGCTCCAGAACGTGCTCATGACCGGCCTTCCCGTTCAGCCTTGGCATCTTCGACCTTGCCGATGGCCTCGGGGTCATCCGCGAAAGGCAGCAGGGTCGCGTCGTCGAAGTCTGCCTTGCGGGCAGGGCTGAACACCCAAAGCATCAGGCCGATGAACGCCACCATCACGACCAGTGTGCCGAGGCCTCGAATCATTCCGATGTCCATCATGATCACCGTTTGCTCCTGATGAGCGTGCCAAGGCCTTGCAGATAGGCCACCAGCGCGTCCATTTCGGTCTTGCCCTGCACCGCAGCCGCCGCACCGGCGATATCCGCGTCGGTGTAAGGGGTGCCGAGGGTACGCAGCACCTGCAGTTTTTTTGCAGTCTGCGTGCTGTCGATTGTCTTCTCGGCCAGAAACGGATAAGCCGGCATGATCGACGCCGGGACCAGGTCGCGCGGATTGTTCAGGTGTACCCGGTGCCACTCGTCCGAGTAGCGACCGCCGATCCTTGCCAGGTCCGGCCCGGTGCGTTTGGAGCCCCACAGGAAGGGATGGTCCCAGACACTTTCGCCTGCCACCGAGTAATGCCCGTAGCGCTCGGTTTCGGCGCGCAACGGGCGGATCATCTGCGAGTGGCAACCGACACAGCCATTGGCGATGAACACATCACGGCCTTCCACCTCAAGCGCGCTGCGTGGCTTCATGCCCTCGATAGGCTGGTTGGTGACGTCCTGAAAGAACAGCGGGACGATCTGCGTCAGCCCACCGATGCTCACGGCAATCACCATGAAGAAGGCCAGCAGGCCGATGTTTTTTTCCAGCGCATCGTGCTTCATCAATGCGCTCCTGCGACTGCGATGCGGGTGGCCGCTGCGGCCGCCTGCGGGTCAGAGGCACGTATCGTACGCACGACGTTGTAGGCCATCAGCAACATGCCGCTGGTGAAAATCGCGCCGCCGATGGCCCGCACGATATAGCCCAGGTGGCTGGCCTGCATGGTTTCGATGAAGGAGTAGGTCAGCGTGCCGTCGTCGTTCACCGCGCGCCACATCAGGCCCTGGGTGATGCCATTGACCCACATCGAGGTGATGTACAGCACGGTACCGACGGTCGCGAGCCAGAAGTGCGTGTTGATCAGGCTGACGCTGTACATGTGCGGGCGGGCGTAGAGTTTCGGAATCATGTGATAGACCGACCCGATGGTAATCATCGCGACCCAGCCCAGGGCTCCGGCGTGGACATGGCCGATTGTCCAGTCCGTGTAGTGCGAAAGCGAGTTGACGGTCTTGATTGCCATCATCGGGCCTTCGAAGGTCGACATGCCATAAAAGGCCAGCGAGACCACCAGAAAGCGCAGTATCGAATCGGTCCGCAATTTATGCCACGCGCCCGACAGCGTCATCATGCCGTTGATCATCCCGCCCCAGCTGGGGACTAGCAGAATGATCGACATCACCATGCCCAGCGACTGCGCCCAGTCCGGCAGGGCGGTGTAGTGCAGATGGTGCGGGCCGGCCCAGATATACAGGGTAATCAATGCCCAGAAATGCACGATGGACAAACGATAGGAGTAGACCGGGCGCTCGGCCTGTTTGGGCACGAAGTAATACATCATGCCGAGAAAGCCGGTGGTCAGGAAAAACCCGACGGCATTGTGTCCGTACCACCACTGGATCATGGCATCGGTCGCACCGGCATACGCCGAATAGGATTTGAACAGGCTGACCGGCAACGAGATATGGTTGACGATGTGCAGCATGCCGGTTACGACGATGAACGCGCCGTAAAACCAGTTGGCGACGTAGATATGCCGGGTGCGGCGTTTGACGATGGTGCCAAAAAACACCGCCGCGTAGGCGGCCCAGACGATGGCCAGCAGAATCGCCACCGGCCATTCGAGCTCGGCATATTCCTTGGTAGTGGTGTAGCCCATCGGCAGGGTCACGATGGCACCGACAATCACGGCCTGCCAGCCCCAGAAGGTAAAGGCCGCCAGACCGTCGGAAATCAGCCGCGTCTGGCAAGTGCGTTGCACTACGTAATAGGAGGTGGCGAACAGCGCGCAGCCGCCGAAGGCGAAGATCACCAGATTGGTGTGCAGCGGGCGCAGGCGTCCGAAGGTGGTCCATTCAAGTTCCAGGTTCAGCCCTGGCCAGACCAGCTGCGAAGCAATGAACACGCCCAGACTCATGCCGACCACACCCCAGACCACGGTCATGATGGCAAACTGGCGCACCACGGTGTAGTTGTAGGTTGTCGGACTGATTGTTGTGCTCATTGCAGACTTCCACGATTCAGAGGGTTACCGCAGACGTAATCGGGCCAGGGCGATGCAGTGCTGGAAATGGCATCGAAGCACACCGAAAAGGCAGGGGCAGGAACAGACAGGCACATCAACGAGCGTCAAAGGGTTGCGGCAGACGCGTGTTGGCGAGTTTAACTTTGAAACAGGGGTGTGGGAAGTCGCAGGCTCTGTACGAAAAGTGGCTGTGTTTGGTGATGCTGCGTTGAAAGCAGGCTCAGAAGGTATTCCGCACCCCGTTGCAGGGTGCGGAGTTCACGCATCGCCGCTGGACTGCAATACAGCGGTGGCGATCTTCGCGTACAGACGAGTTGATCAGGACTCGCGCAAAGACTGTCACGTCTATTCAGTCGGCAGTAACACCTGTCATTGCCCAGCAAGTTGGCCTGAGCAGGCATATGACTCTGGTGACCGACTCAGCGGTGTTGTTGCACGTGTGCGCGTCCAGTGCCGTCAATGAAACCGCCCGGCGGTGTCGAGTTTGGGGCGCTCATTGTCTCGGTGCTTGACCTTGTGCACCTTGACAGATTACCCAGGCAGACCTGAATGGTGGCTGTCCGACGTGGCAGGGCATGCCGATGCGCCGTGCGCTCGCGATTCGTGCAGGATTCGCGACCCTGTTCGCCGTTATAGTGACGGGCTACTTTGCGACCCACCTGAATGAGGCAACCATGAGCAACGGCTTGAAGCCCGATATCGGTCAGGATCAATGGCTGCAGCTGGTCAATGAAAGAGGCAGGCTGTGGACGCCCGCGCAACCTGCGGATGCGCTGGACACACCGACCCTGCTGCTGGCGCATGGTGCCGGCGCACCCATGGACAGCGACTTCATGAACCGCATGGCGGCTGATCTGGCGGCGCAAGGTATCAGCACCCTGCGCTTCGAGTTCCCCTATATGGCGCAGCGGCGTCAGGGCGGCAGCAAGCGCCCCCCCAATCCACAAGCGCAACTGCTGGAGTGCTGGAGAGAGGTGTTCGCCTGCGCCCGTGCTTACATCCCCGGACGTCTGGCGATCGGCGGCAAATCAATGGGCGGGCGCATGGCCAGCTTGATCGCCGATGAGCTTGAGGTCGATGCGCTGGTGTGTCTGGGGTATCCGTTCTACGCCGTTGGCAAGCCAGAAAAACCACGCGTGGCTCATCTGGCCGAACTGAGGACGCCCACGCTGATCGTTCAGGGCGAACGCGACGCGCTGGGCAATCGCGAAGCAGTAGAGCGCTATGCATTGTCCAGTGCCATCCGGCTGCACTGGTTGCCGACTGCCAATCACGACCTAAAGCCACTGAAGGTCGCGGGTATCAGCCACGAGCAATGCCTGGCTGAATCCGCGAGAGAGATTGCCGGGTTCCTGCGCGGCTGAGTCACCGGCAATACAGGTCGAAGGCGCCGTCGGTCACATCAAGGTTAATGGATGACATATTGAAACTGAACACGCCCCTTATCCGCAGTGTGCAGGGGTTGGCTTCAAGCAGCACCAGCCGGCCGCCCTGGAAATGCGCCGAGTGGTAGACGGTGTTCTTCCGGTGCAGCGTTTCGGTGTAGATCACCTTGATCTGCTCATGATCGATAAGGTCGTGGCCGCCAGGCTCGAGATCGCGATCCAGAAACAAGCCGATGGAGGTTCGTCGGCTGCCCACCTTGCCATCGGCGATGACCTGCCATATCCAGTGAGCGGGGGCCTGTTCCAGCTCCGATCTCAGTGTCAATCGACCTGTCAGTGAGGACGTCCTGAAAGGTTGTGTGTTGATGCTCGCGGCAAAGCGGTCTTCGAGAACAACAGGGTGGACGCAGCGTTGGCGTGAGGGAGTCGGTCGGTGCATGGGCTGGCCCTGAGAAGCTCCTGAAAACGACGACAGGGCGTTACACCTTTAGCGCAACGCCCTGCCGTATTAACAATGGGTTCAGCAATCGATCATCTGATGCCTACGCCAAGACTGGAATTGTGACTCTTCAGTTTGAAGTTGCCGCCAGTGACCATATTTTTCACGTAATACCAGTTCCATCCGCCGATACCGGCGCTTGAAACAGTCGACGACCAATAATTGCCTTTGCCCATCGGCCAGCGATTGCCATACAGGGCGTGGATATCCACCAGCTCGTGGATGGTTGGAATCCTCGCGCCGTTGTTGCCCGCGTTTTTGCTGATCTGAGAAAAGCTGCCGCTGCCCAGGCCGATGCAATGGATGACGCCGGTGACGGTCACCGTGTACTGCTTGCTCGCGCCCAGCGCATCGGTCGCAGTAATGATGGCCGTGCCTTTGCCTCGAACCGAGGTCAGACCGTTGTTCTCCACTTTCGCGACCAGCGGGTCGCTCGAAGCGTACTGATAGGGTGCCTGTCCGCCACTGGCCTGACGCAGAAGGGTGGTGTCGGACGGGAAGTTCGGCAACAGGTCCGGCGAGCCCGGAAGCAGATACACCTTGCCACCCAGAGTGACCGGCGAAGTGTCCAGCACCAGCTCGGGCTGCGCCGCCAGAATCTGCAAGGCCAGCGTGCCGGATACCTGAACCAGGCCATTGACGCGATTGACGACATAAGAAACCGCCACCGTCTGCCCGGCGTTTGCCGTCACCAGCGCCACAGCAAACACTACCTCCAGCGTCTTGCCCGCGTCTGCGCCAGTCAGGGTTTTTTCCCGGGTGTCGTTGCCGTTGGGCCCTTGCCACTGTGTGATGACCTGGTCGCCCGCTTGCAGATTGGCGACGGCGTCGATCACCACGGTTGCACCGGATGAAGCGTTGGCCGGGTCGAGCGTGGTGCCGATGGCTTCTTTCAGGGTGGGGGTGGGGAGGGGCAGTGCCACCATCTCACGGATAGTAATTGCTGATTTCTCCGATTCAGCAATTCTGTCTTCGTGTTGTACCGTATACCAGACCTGGACCAGCCTGTTTAAATTGGCATCTACGTACAGTTTAGGAATGCGGAACACGGTTTCCCTGTTGACGGTGCCGGAATTAATAACGGTGTAGGTGCCATAGGTACCCTCTGCGTCAACGCCTTCCCAGTGAATGGTGACTTTGTCTCCCTCAGCCATTGCGCGATAAGGCGACACGCGAACAATGGCTTCGAGTGGTACATCGGCCGGGTCGAGAATGCCGTCCGCACTCAGCTTATCTACGACAGGAGCTTCCAGCGGAGTGCTGTTATCCACGTCCACGAGCAACCGTAGTGTGGGCGATTTGAAGAACGCTTTCGCGTAGGTGGTTACGGTGTAGTAAACCTCAAGTGAGCCGCCTGCCAATGCACCAACCTTTTCATCCGGGATCAAATACTCGATGCTCTTGCCGATATCATCGGCATTCAGGTTTTTAACCTCCTGATGCATGACCGTCTCACCGTTAGCAGTTTTGCCAATCCATACCAGGTTGATGTCGTGGCCGTCTGCCATAAAGTAGTAAGGCGGCACCTGAGTGATCACATTGTGACTATCAGGGTTCAGAATTCCATTGGTGACGCCTTGGACATGTGGCAATGACAGCTGCTGCGGTTGGCCGAGTACTGCGAGTGTCAGACTTTTTGAGCGCAACGCCTCGCCAGTGTCTTTGATCACTGTGTATTTCAGGCGTGCCCGACCCTGTGCGATGGGGTGGAACTGTTCATTGGGGATAAGAAACTCTACGAAGCTGCCAGGTATCTGAACCACTTTTGATGCGGTGAAGGACTCCAGTTGAATGCCTTCTGCAGTATTACGCTCCATCACGAAGTTTATGATGTCACCGGTGGCGATACTGGCATGTGACAGCACGAGCGCTTGAACATCTGCGCCGGCCAGCTTATCGAGGTCAAGCTCCATGTTGGGCGCCTGCGGGGCGATGGGGGCCTGCAGGCTGGAGTTGCCAGCTTCGACTGTGACATAGGCTGGGAAAGAGAAGCGGGACCAGTTATTGACGATATCCCTGACATCGTACCGGACAACAATATTTTCCGAGTCCCCTGCTTCGATAATGATCTGCTTGTCGATACTCACAGTGACCGGTTTACCAAGCTGGTCTGCTGTCAGAGGAGGATGTTCGACTCTGATGCCGTGCCAATAGATAAAAATCGAATCACCTGCAGCCATATTTTCGTAAGCGTCGAGGGTAACGCTTACCCCCTCAGGTGAGGTGATCACGCCAGACGGGTTGACGGTCGGGATGTCGAGCTTTTCATTTTCGTAGGGTGTGGCTGGGTCGGGATCCCGACCACCGGGGATTTCCAGTTTGACGACTATTTTGTTAACAGGCGAATGCTCCTGAATATTGGAGGGGAACGGTGTATAGAGATAGTTGACATCAGTAAGGCCTGACTGGACCCAGCGGGTATCCACATACAATGAAAAAAAGCCATTGGTGTTCGGTGAGTCTGAAGAATGTGTGTAGGTATCAATAACCTCATTGTGTGTGCCCCAGAACAGGTCGATCCGGTCTTTTGGTTTGAGGTTGATAGGGCCGATCAGTATTTCTATCGACTTGGCCGGATCTGCTACGTCAACATCGCCAATGCCTTGAGGGTTATAGCTCAAGGGCAGTGGAACAGGCAGTGCAGGTAAGGTCTGTAGTGTATTCATGGATGTTCTCTTTTTCGTGTTTAACGATAAATGGCGAAGTTCAGGCGAGGTCAAATTCTGCAGAGTCCACCGACACGCATATCAACGTAGGCGCTGGCGCGTTTCGAATTACCTTGGCCCATACTGCTTCTTACCTGGAAGCTGATCTCGGCATGCCCGTAACAGTGCTGGTTCAATACAGTGCGGGGCACCAGAATATTAACGCCGTTTTGGACCTCTTCCTGAGTGAGGGCCGGTGACGTGACTGACCATTCGAATTTTTTATCATCGCCCACCAGCTCGTTGTAGGCTTCATAGGTGAAGACAATGACTTGTCCTGGGGCCATATTTAAATAGGGTTGGATAAAAATGGGGGCGCCTTGCGCACTGTTTTCAAAGGTGAGCGTGCCGTTGGCAGACAGCGACATAAATTGCGGCGCTTCTGGTCCGTCCGGGCCACCCGGTAATTCATTTTTTGAACGCACGATCAAGCCCTGCTCTGATGACGTGGAGAGATTGGGATTACCCTCGGTTTTGACGGTGTAATAAACTCTGATGTCGTTTCCTGTGCCCACGGCGGTGAACTTACTGTTCAGCGCAGTGAGCAACAGCGTACGGCCGGCCACGACGTCGCTGTTGGTGAGCGTGTAGGGTTGTTCCAATACCTCTTGGCCGCCCCAAAAGACCGTCAAGATCTGATTGGCCTTAAAGAGAGGGTTCCAGTTAACCAGTACGGTGGCGTCAAGCTCAAAGTCGTTCTCATCAATAAAGTTGTCTTCATTGCTGGGCGTGCTGCTGCTACCTTTGATCGTCGGTTTGTCGAGAATGCCGGGTACGGGCAGCTCGATGTTGACAAGCACCTCAAGCGGGTCTGAAGTACCGGTAACCTGTCCGTTTCTAATGACGTCATACTTGATATCGCGCAGACCATTCTGAGCCTGTTCAATGATCAGATACGGGACATCAAAGAACAGAATGAAAGGCTCGTCCAAGTCCTCCACGGCAATAGCGGCAGGCCCTAACTCTTCAGAACCCCAGCGCAGGAGAATCTGATCGCCTTCCATCAAAAAGGACGAGAAAGGAATTTTTACCTCGACGCTGGCCATGGCCTCTGCGTAATCAATCACGCCGTCGTTATTATCAATAACCGGAGCAGGCAGGCCGGGCGTCACTTCGGTCAGAAACAGAGGGATGGTAATCTTCTGAGACTCGGCAGACGTGTTGCCGGCTCGGTCCGTCACCGTGTAATAGGTTGCACCTGCAGGGCTGCCGAGAGCAGTAAGAAACTCTTGGGTAAACAGGATTTCGATCGCTTGACTTTCATCTTCCAGACCGTTCAGTTCAAGCTCTGGACCGGGCACGTTTCCCCAATAGGTTTTGATAACGTCGCCGCGATTCAGTCCCGAATATCCGAAAATGCTACCGGTCAATACACCGCCCATGGACTGAAGCTCTTCAAGTGTCAGGCCATCTTTGGCCTCAGCCGGAAAATCCATGTAACCCAGTTGATGGGCGCCCGGAGCGGTGCGGTCGACAATAAGCGTTTTGATTTGGGACGATTGCTTCGCACCACTGGGATAACCGATCGTCATGTAGTCAAGTTCGTACGCGCCGTCGTCTTTCAGTTCGGTGTCGACGGGGATGGTCAAGCGTAATAGCGTTCCGACCGGTGGCAGAGGTATCAGTTGGCCTGCTAAACCAACTTCATCGCCATTCAATCGCAACTGGTAAGAGTCTTGATGCCTGGCACCTTCCCAGACTGGAAATTCGACGATGATGTCATTGGCAAGGTCGGCTGTTTTTATAAGTCCGTCCACTTCGTCTGCGACAGGAACAAACGGTGGTATGAGCGTCGGTTCTTGATTGGGGCCGCGTGTGTAAAAAGTATTTTTTTGACGCATGTCGAAATTCCTCTATTTAATTTTTATTGACGAGCAGGAGTGTCCTGATGTCGTCAGTCGATAACGATAATTCCAGGGGCGCTTGGCCGTCAGAGAGAAGCTCTTGGCTTCATCTGGATTTTTAAGTAATAGGCTTTTTGAACGGCTGTCAATGCTCTGTAGATAAATATTATTATAGATGTAGGCTGGCTGTTCAATCGGATTAGCCTGGTGTTTTGTGGGAAAGGTACTACTAAAGTTTCGGAATTGGACTACTTGTTTGTTATTGGAAATTAATTGTATCCGCTAGCGTCGCAGCCACAATAAAACTCCTATGAATGTTGAGAGTTTCTTATTGTGGCTGAGTGTTTTATTGGGAAGTGTGGGCTTTACAGGGCAGGGCTGGGCGCTATTGCGTACCTCGCGTCGACTCACGTGATGGCCGACTCTCCGCTTAGGGAGATTGTCAGAGACCGGACAGAGTATGTGGATGCGGCCAGCGCATTTGGTAATTACCTTGTATACGGTACTGGATACCTTCATTCCGATGGGGCTGCGATCAAACGTATGTCTTCTTATGGCGGAAGGGTCGAATTAACGGGCAATACCCTGGTCAAGGATGGAATGTTGTCTGACGGTGACGCTCGGGTTTTAGTTAAAGACTCCACCATCCTCAGCGATAGCGCGGTAGCGCTCATCGTGCAGGGCAACTCGAACGTGACACTTGAACACAGTGTCGTTGAGGGAAAAGGGGGCGGCATTACCGTTGTCGAGGACGCCTCGGCCCTGATCAGCAATACACAGGTCAGCTCGCTGCAGGGTGAAGTTGGTAGACACACTGGCTGGGGCGTTGGCATTTTTGGCGCTCGCGCTGATATCACTTCCCGGAGCTACATAAAAGGCTTGTCTCACGGGGTATGGTTCACTCATCCAGGCCTCACAGTGGGTGATGGAACGCAGTTCAATCACGGTCAACTGAGCATCGACAACTCTACCGTCGAAGGGCTGACAGGAGCCGCCATAAGGGTGGAAGGGCGTGAGGGTATAAGCCACCTTGCGGATATTGAGATCAAGAACGACACCCTCCTGCTGTCCGGCAATGGCATGCTTCTTGAGGTTCTGAACCAGAGCACCGCCAACTTCAACGTCGACAACAGCACCCTCAATGGCAACCTTGTCGCCGATGACACCAGCACCCTGAACATCACGCTGCAAAACGGCGCGCAATTGAACGGCGACATCGTCAATGGCAACCGTCTGGCGATTACCTCGGGCAGCCACTGGCAGATGCAGGGCGACAATGCCGTCAGGTCGCTTTCCCTGCAGGCTGGCAGGGTCTCGTTTGCTGGCGAAGGGTTTCATACCCTTTCGCTGAATGAGTTGTCAGGGGCTGGCACGTTCGGCTTGCGCGTGGATCTGGACAACGGCGTCGGAGACCTCATTGACGTCAACGGCCAGGCCAGTGGGCAGTTCGGCTTGCGGGTGCGCAACACGGGGGAGGAGATTGTGTCTGCCGACATGGCACCGCTCAAGGTGGTGCATACCGAAGGTGGCGACGCGCAATTCAGCCTGCTGGGCGGACGGGTCGACCTGGGCGCCTATTCGTATCTGCTGGAGCAGCAGGGCAATGACTGGTTCATCGTCGGTAAAGACAAGGTCATAAGCCCTTCGACCCAGAGCGCGCTTGCCCTTTACAGCGCGGCACCTGCCATTTGGATGAGTGAGCTCTCTACCTTGCGTTCGCGCATGGGTGAGGTTCGTGCAAGCGGCAGGGCGGGCGGCTGGATGCGTGCCTATGGCAACAGGCTGAATGCCACGACCAGTGACGGTGTTGACTACCGGCAGAAACAAAGTGGCCTGTCGCTGGGTGCCGATGCGCCCGTCGAGGTCAGCAACGGCCAACTGGTAGTGGGTGTGCTGGGAGGGTACAGCACGTCCGGTATCGATTTGAGCCGTGGCACTACGGGTAAAGTCGACAGCTACTATGCAGGCGCCTATGCCACCTGGCTGTTGGACGAAGGCTACTACGTTGACGGCGTGCTCAAACTCAACCGCTTTCGCAACAAGGCAGATGTTGCCATGAGCGATGCAAGCAAGGCCAAGGGTGACTACACCAACAACGGGGTAGGGGGATGGGTAGAGTTCGGCCGCCACATAAAACTGGCGGACGATTACTTTCTCGAACCGTTCGCTCAGTTGTCCAGTGTCGTCGTTCAGGGACAGGAACTGCGCCTGGACAATGGCATGAAGGCGAAGAACGACCAGACCCAATCGTTATTGGGCAAGGTCGGCACCTCGCTGGGCCGCAGTGTCGCGCTCAAGGATGGCGGGGTATTGCAGCCTTATGTGCGTGTCGCCGTTGCACAGGAGTTTTCGCGTCGCAACGAGGTGAAAGCCAACGATGTGAAATTCGATAACAGCCTGTTCGGTTCGCGCGGCGAACTGGGAGCCGGGGTATCGGTTTCGCTGTCCGAGCGTCTGAAACTGCACGCAGACTTCGATTACATGAAAGGTCGGCATATCGAGCAACCCTGGGGAGCGAATGTAGGGCTACGCCTGGCATTCTGATTCTTAAGGCCAGTGCCTGAGGAACACCAGAGCCCCCGGTGAATGATCACCGGGGGCTTTTCAGTTAATGATCGGTGAACCTGCGTTTGCGTTGTCTCTGTCGGGAGGTGACAGGCACCGCGTAGTTGACGTTCACCCGTAGCACTGGCGATGTGCCGATCAGTCGATGATCACGATAAAGCTCGTAATACAGATCAACCAGACCGTACTGAATATAGGGCGTAAAAGTGTAGGAAATGCACAGCACACGTATCACGCTGTTTTCGCCTACCCGATGAAAAAGCGTTGTCGATGACAGGTTTTTTCCCCAATAAAAACGGATTTCGTCACCCCAGCACATTTTGACTGACCCTGGGATATGAATGGTAATGCCCGCATGTGCCTGTTCGTGACTGATGGAGTCAGGATCGATGTCAGGCAGCACAGGTGCTTTCAGCGTATCGGAAATATCGGATGGAAGATGGAGGGGGCTCGCGTGTCGGTAGAGGCTCTTGTGGGGCGGGGCTTCTTGAACAGTGCTCGCGCTGTCGGGATTGTTTTGTTTTTTTTGGGTGCGCGCCGCTACATCCGTGGATTGTTCTTTATCCATCGTGAACTCTTTTATTGACATTAAGTTGAGTTGTTATGTACGTGCCGGCAGTTGTCGGCAACGGAAATATTACAAGGCACATAAGTGTTCAGGTCAAGTGTCTGCCGATATCAAAGGTAAGCCAAGGTTGTGCGAGGTTATGCAGTTACATTTGGTATCATGTGCATATTGAGTTATTGCTCGTTAGTGTCGGAGATGCGGTAAATAAAGGGCGTGGCTTGATGTGGGTGTTCTTTCAGGGCTTTTTGTGCGTGAAATACCTGTAGGACGTTAACTACAGATAAGTCTTACAAAAGGTAAAAAAGTAAGTTTTGGCTGAATTCCCACTCCTGCGTAGGAATATTCACTCAACTTTATCATTAGGGTCTCGCACGCGTTAGCGTGCGAGACCCTCAAGGTTATGGGCAGAAATGTAGGCTGCTGTGCTTAAAACTGCATTGACAGGGTCACAGAGTGCGAGAGCAGTGAAACGTTGCCCGCACGGTCGATGACCTGATAATTGATGGTAACGTGTTGGCTGTCCAGACCAAGCAGGAATGCTTTGCTGAAAACGATCTGCATGGGAACGGTGGCAAGGTTTTCAGGCTCCACCACATGAACCGGGCCTTCTCTGTTATTACAGAAGGTCTGGATGCAATCGCCGGCCTGCATGTCGGCGTAGCCGGGTAGCATGCCTTTCAGCGCTTCGCCGAAATTGACCTGATGGAAGATGATAGGCGCAAGCAGTGCTGCGCCTGGAGCGGTGCGGTCGAGAATCAAGGAGGTAGACGGTGAATTCTCTACAGTTTGGTTGATATTGTTCGTGGCCATACAGCGCAAGGTGTATGAACGCTCTTCTCTCAAGTACTTTTTGTCCACCTCCAAGTGAACTACTTCGCCAGGCTTGTTATCGTGAGTCAGGGTTTTTCGTTCCCCCACCAAATGACCGTCCAGGTTCAGTTGGATGTCATAGCCCGGACGCATCTCGCTCCAAAGAACAACCTCAACGCTCACCGGCCGGTTCAGGCTGTCAACTGGCATCATTCCATCAATAGGGCTGGCTGCTGGAACACGTGGTGCGGAAAATTTATAGTACTGGGTGAAATCTTTCATTTTTTCTCTCCAATTAAAAAGCCAAACGCCACATGACGTAGCTCTAAAGTTTTTACTCGGGTGATAGTCGGCGTAAGGGGTAATAGATAACTACCGCATCACCTGAATTTCAACTAATCTGAGTAAGCGTTCACTGTCAATAGACAAAAATCATGCATGGCTGCTACTGAAGATTTTAAAGAAATATCCTACACAGTCTTCAGATGGCTTTTAAGATTTCGTCAGATCTGAATAGAGTGTTAACAGTGCATACTACTAATGCTCATAAAAAAGCCCCGACCAACCGAAGTTTGTCGAGGCTTGGCATACAGTCTCAGGCCTTAGCGATTAAACCGCTCTACCAGTGAATACTGTGAGTTGGCCGTGTCGGTCAGTTCGCCACTTAATACCGCAGAGCGACGCGCTTCGTCAGAGGTCTGGTCTGCCAGGCTGGCGATGGTGGCGATGTTGCGATTGATTTCCTCGGCCACGGCACTTTGCTCTTCCGTGGCGGTGGCGATTTGCGTGGTCATGTCGGTGATATTGGCGACAGCCTCACTGATGCCCACCAGCGCCTGATCGGCCTCCAGTACCCGGGCAACGCCTTCTTCGGCCTGACGGCGACCGGTGTCCATGGTGTGTACCGCGTCGGTTGCGGTCTGCTGCAGTTTGGCGATGAGGCCATGAATCTGCCCGGTGGACTCGGCGGTGCGTTGCGCCAGCTGGCGCACTTCATCTGCCACGACGGCAAAGCCGCGACCCATCTCACCGGCGCGCGCTGCTTCGATCGCGGCGTTAAGGGCCAGAAGGTTGGTCTGGTCGGCGATGCCTTTGATCACATCGACCACGCCGCCGATTTCATCGCTGTCCTTGGCCAAGCGGGTCACGGTCAGGCCGGTTTCGCCCACCGAGGTGGACAGGCGCTGAATGGCTTCGCGGGTTTCACCGGCGATATCGCGCCCGCGACGCGTCAGTTCGTTGGCCTGCTGGGTGGCGTCAGCGGCACGGTTTACGTGGCTGGCGACTTCCTGAGTGGTGGCGGCCATCTGGTTGATGGCGGCGGCAACCTGCTCGGTTTCCACACGCTGACGTTCCAGCCCGATCGAACTGGCATTGGCCAGCGAGTTGGACTGACGAGCCTGACTGTTCAGGTGTTCGGCCGTGTCCTGCAAACGCGTCAGGCAGGTTTTCATGCGCGCTTCCTGGCTGAGGATCGACATTTCCAGGCGCGCTTGCGGGCCGCGGCTGTCGGTGTACATCTGCGCGATCAACGGGTCGGAAGTGGTCTGCTCGGCCAGGCGCAACAAGCGTTTGGTGCCACGCTGCTGCCAGGAAAGACCCAGCAGGCCCAGTGGTACCGACAGTGCCGCAGCCAGGGCAAACCCCCAATGTGAATTGAGCCACACGCCGATCAGGAAGCTCAGTTGGCTGACCAGAATGAACGGCAGCCAGTCCTGAAGTACCGGCAGCCACTTGTCGCGGTTTGGTACGGCGCTCTTGCCCTTGTTGAGGCGGGTGTAAAGCGCCTCGGCACGGCGGATCTGTTCGGCGGTCGGCTTGATACGTACCGACTCGAAACCCACCACCTGGCGGTTTTCCAGCACCGGCGTCACGTAGGCATTGACCCAATAATGGTCGCCGTTCTTGCAGCGGTTCTTGACGATGCCCATCCACGGCTGCCCGGACTTGAGCGTGGTCCACATGTGCTCGAATACAGCAGGCGGTACATCCGGATGACGCACCGTGTTGTGCGCCGCACCCACCAACTCAGCCTCGCTGTAACCACTGATGTCGACGAAGGCATCGTTGCAATAGGTGATGGTGCCGCGTGTGTCGGTGGTGGAAATCAGTCGTTGTTCGGCAGGAAATGTCCGCTCATGTTGAGTGACGGGCTGGTTGTTGCGCATGGGATTTCGATCCTTCGATCCGGAAGACTATGGCGTGGTTATCGGCGGGCACGTCGATAAATTGAGCGGCGTGCGACAAGTGACCGTAGAGTCAGCCCTGGCGGGCCAGCATGGGGTAGGTGAACAGCCCGAAATGCACGAGGTTCAGGCCCAGATGGCTGATGACGGCGGCCTGCAGCCCGCCGAAACGAAATGCGATGCCGTACCCCAGGCCCGCCATGCTCGCCAATGCTACCCACTGCGGGCCGGCACCTGCGTGCGCAAGTCCGAACAGGCCGGCAGCGAGGGTGATCGATAATGCCGTCGCATACCTTGAGCCCTTGAACAGGCGCATCAGGCTGCCTTGCAGATAAGCGCGGAAAAACAGCTCTTCGGTCAGGGTCACCAGCAACAGATTGTTGAGCAGCCATATCAGGCCTTGGTCAGGCCATTTCGGTGTCCAGCCGACGACGTTCAACATGACCGCAGCGGTCATGCAGAACGCCGACGTCACAATCAGCGCCAGAAGCCCGGTTTGCAGTGAATGGGCGACGTCAACCTTAGGCAGAATCCAGGGGCAGGCCAGTATCAGCCAGAAGCCGATCAGCGGCTTGTCCAGACTCAGGTCCATGGAGAACAGCGCGGCATCGGCACTGAATCGCGTTGCTTCGATGACGTTGGCGTTATTGAAGCCAGGCGCCAGGTGAAAGGCCAGCGCCAGACCGGTCACGATGAACAATCCGTGGCCACACAGGCGAATGGAGGAATAAGAGGATCGCGCCACGCAAAACCAGGCAATGAACAACGCGCCAAAGCTCAGCGCTGCCGAAGGGGCAAGGTTGCCGTGGAACAACGCCAGCGCGTAGCCGCTGCTCAGGAGGCAGAAAGTCAGCCAGTGCCTTGTGGTCATGAGTAAGTCCTGCCTTGAGAGCGGGGAATTCTATCCGGCGTTCAGCAGGGCAGGGGCGAGATTATAGAAATTTTCATGCAAGGGGCCTGACCCTGAAACTGGGTGCAGGCCCTATTCAGGGGGTATCAGGACGCGATCAGCTGGCGCAGCACGTAATGCAGAATGCCGCCTGACTTGAAGTATTCCACTTCGTTAAGCGTATCGATGCGGCACAGCACGTCGACGGTTTCCTTGCTGCCGTCCTCGCGTTCTATATGCAGGGTCAGGCTCATGCCCGGCTGCACGTCTGCGTTGGTCAGCCCGGTGATCTTCAGTGTCTCCTTGCCGGTCAGGCCGAGGGTCTTGCGCGTCTGGCCGTTCTTGAACTGCAATGGCAACACGCCCATGCCCACCAGGTTCGAGCGGTGAATCCGTTCAAAGCTTTCGGCGATGACAGCCTTGACGCCCAGCAGGTTGGTACCTTTGGCAGCCCAGTCACGGCTTGAGCCCGTGCCGTATTCCAGGCCGGCAATGATCACCAGCGGCGTGCCTTCTGCCTGATAGCGCATGGCTGCGTCGTAGATCGCCAGCTTCTCGCCGGAGGGCACATACACCGTGTTGCCACCTTCTTCGCCATCGAGCATTTCGTTGCGAATGCGGATATTGGCAAACGTCCCGCGCATCATCACTTCATGGTTGCCACGGCGCGAGCCGTAAGAGTTGAAGTCCTGATACTTGACGCCTTTTTCCTGAAGGTAGCGCCCGGCAGGACTGTCGGCCTTGATATTACCGGCGGGTGAGATGTGGTCGGTGGTTACCGAGTCGCCCAGCAGGGCCAGGATGCGCGCGTTTTCCACGTCTTCGATAACCGGCAGCGGACCGTCGATGCCGTCGAAGAACGGCGGGTGCTGAATATAGGTGGAATCGTCCTGCCAGACGTAGGTGGCAGCCTGCGGCACCTCGATGGCTTGCCATTGTTCGTCGCCGGCAAAGACTTCGGCGTATTCCTTATGGAACATGCCGGTGTTGACGCTGGCCACGGCGTCGGCGATTTCCTGCTGACTCGGCCAGATATCACGCAGATAAACCGGCTTGCCGTCTGCACCTTCGCCCAGCGGCTCGCTGCTGATGTCGATGCGCACCGAGCCTGCCAGCGCATAGGCAACTACCAGGGGGGGCGATGCCAGCCAGTTGGTCTTGACCAGCGGATGGACGCGGCCCTCGAAATTGCGGTTGCCCGACAGCACCGACGCAACGGTCAGGTCGGACTGCTGAATGGCTTTCTCGATAGGCTCCAGCAGCGGACCGGAGTTGCCAATGCAGGTGGTGCAGCCGTAACCGACCAGATCGAAGCCCAGGGCGTCGAGGTATTGGGTCAGACCCGCTGCGTTGTAATAATCGGTCACCACTTTGGAACCGGGAGCCAGCGAGCTTTTCACCCACGGCTTGCGTTTCAGGCCTTTCTCGACGGCTTTTTTCGCGACCAGCCCGGCTGCCATCATGACGCTGGGGTTGGAGGTATTGGTGCAGGACGTGATCGCTGCGATCACCACGGCGCCGTCTTTCAGGTGATAAGTCTGGCCGTCGTATTCATATTGGGTTTCGCCACTGACCTGAGCCTCGTTGCCAACCGCGACACCGCCGCCGCCTTCGCTTTCCAGCCGACCTTCATCGACCTTGGCAGGCTTGACCTGCAGACCGAGGAAATCGCTGAACGCCTTGGAGACATTCGGCAGTGCTACACGATCCTGAGGGCGCTTGGGGCCGGCAAGGCTGGCTTCGATCGTGCTCATGTCCAGTTCCAGGCTGTCGGTGAACGCCGGTTCCTGACCCGCCAGACGCCATAGACCCTGAGCCTTGCAATACGCTTCGACCAGCTTGACGGTTTCGTCGGGGCGACCTGACAGACGCAGGTAGTCCAGCGTCACGTCATCGACCGGGAAGAAGCCGCAGGTCGCGCCATATTCGGGCGCCATGTTGGCAATGGTCGCGCGGTCGGCCAGCGGCAGATCGGCCAGGCCGTCGCCGTAGAACTCGACAAACTTGCCGACCACACCTTTCTTGCGCAGCATCTGGGTGACGGTTAGCACCAGGTCGGTGGCGGTGATGCCTTCCTTCAGTTTGCCGGTCAGCTGGAAACCGATCACTTCCGGGATCAGCATCGACACCGGCTGGCCGAGCATCGCCGCTTCGGCTTCGATACCGCCCACGCCCCAGCCCAGCACGCCCAGGCCGTTGATCATCGTGGTGTGCGAGTCGGTACCGACCAGGGTGTCCGGGAACGCGTAAGTGCGACCGTCTTCTTCCTTGGTCCATACCGTGCGGCCCAGGTATTCGAGGTTCACCTGATGGCAAATGCCGGTGCCGGGTGGCACCACGCTGAAATTATCGAAAGCGCTCTGGCCCCAGCGCAGGAACGCGTAGCGCTCGCCGTTGCGCTGCATCTCGATATCGACGTTCTCGCCGAAGGCTTCGGCGTTGCCAAACTTGTCGACCATCACCGAGTGGTCGATCACCAGGTCCACCGGGGAAAGGGGGTTGATTCGCTGCGGATCGCCGCCGGCCTTCGCCACGGCCGCACGCATGGCGGCCAGATCGACCACCGCCGGTACGCCGGTGAAGTCCTGCATCAGGACGCGGGCAGGGCGGTATTGAATTTCCCGGTCCGAACGACGCTCGGTCAACCAGTCGGCGAGGGCCTTGAGGTCGTTGCCGGTTACCGTCTTGTTGTCTTCCCAGCGCAGCAGGTTTTCCAGCAGCACCTTGAGTGACATGGGCAGCTTGTCCAGATCGCCCAGTGATCGGGCGGCTTCCGGCAGGCTGAAGTAGTGGTAGGTCTTGTTATCGATTTCGAGGGTTTTAAGGCTCTTCAGGCTATCGAGGGAGGGCATGAATGTCTCCTTTGAGGAATGATCTCCGAACATCGGTTTACGGGCTCCATGTGCATCAGGTCGGGAGCGCCGCATCAGGCTTCAAGTTCTGTGGACTGTTCGGCCGCACCAGTGGTTCCTGGATTGGGCTATCATGCGCGGCTTTCAAGTCTGCGGGGTTACGCCCGAGTGCCCACTGCCCAGGAGTAACCCATGAATACACTGTTTATGCACTGCCGACCCGGTTTTGAGGGCGAAGTCTGCTCGGAAATAGCCGATCACGCCGCGCGCCTGGACGTGGCCGGGTATGCCAAGGCCCGTCCCGACACGGCCTGCGCCGAATTCATCTGCACCGAGGCGGATGGCGCCGAACGGTTGATGAACGGTCAGCGCTTCGACAAGCTGATCTTTCCCCGGCAGTGGGCGCGGGGTCTGTTTCTCGAGTTGCCGGAAACCGATCGCATCAGCGTGATTCTCGCGCAGCTGGCGGCGTTTCCTACCTGCGGCAGTCTGTGGCTGGAGGTCGTGGATACCAACGACGGCAAGGAACTGTCGAATTTCTGCAAGAAGTTCGAAGCGCCGCTGCGCAAGGCCCTGACTCAGGCAGGCAAACTGGTGGATGACCCGCGCAAGCCGCGTCTGCTGCTGACCTTCAAGAGTGGTCGCGAGGTGTTTCTCGGTCTGGCCGATGCGGACAACTCCGCCATGTGGCCCATGGGCATCCCGCGCCTCAAGTTTCCCCGCGAAGCGCCAAGCCGTTCGACCTTGAAGCTTGAAGAGGCCTGGCACCACTTCATTCCCAGAGACCAGTGGGACGAGCGCCTTTCCGGCGACATGACCGGCGTGGACCTGGGTGCCGCGCCGGGCGGCTGGACGTATCAACTGGTGCGCCGCGGCATGCTGGTGACCGCCATCGATAACGGGCCGATGGCGGAAAGCCTGATGGACACCGGGCTGGTGCAGCATCTGATGGCGGACGGTTTTACCTACAAGCCTCGGCAGCCCGTGGACTGGATGGTCTGCGACATCGTCGAAAAGCCTGCGCGCAATGCGGCGCTGCTGGAGACCTGGCTGGGTGAAGGACTGTGCCGCGAAGCGGTGGTCAACCTCAAGTTGCCGATGAAACAGCGCTACGCTGAAGTACGCCGACTGCTCGACCGCATCGAAGAGGGCTTTCAGGCGCGAGGGGTACGGGTGTCCATCGGCTGCAAACAGCTCTACCACGACCGCGAAGAAGTCACCTGCCACCTGCGCAGGATGGACGTGGCCAAAGCGGCGAGAAAGTGATTTCTTACTCTCGTTTCGCACGCTCCAGTGATTATCGTGCCAATGCTCCGCGTCACAAATCGTCGATGCGAAACAATGTTATGCCTTACACGCAGTCGCTGCCACCGCAGTGCTTTTCAACCGCGATGGCACTGACGACGCAGAGTGCGACGTTAGTGACGGCTGAGTCCTGGCGCTGATCCGGGGGTAGCCTGGCAGGACGCCAGGCTAGCCGCACCGCGCCATGGATGGCGCGTTGCGGCGACCCCCGGATCAGTGACAGGGCGAAGGAACCCGACGAAGTCGGGCCGGAAACAGGAGCGAAGGACTTTGCTCACTTTGGTCCCTCAAAGTGAGTCGCCGAGGGGCGAAAACGTGACCTGAGTTGAACCTCAATCCACCTGATATCGCAGAACCGCTGTGTGACGCGGAGCGTCACGAAAGGCATTACCACGCGGAGCATGGGAACGATAGTCAACTACATTCCAAATTAGCGCGTAGCACAAACCCCACTCAGCCAAACCCCACAATAGCCTTGGTCTCCAGATACTCTTCGAACCCCTGCACGCCGTACTCGCGACCGTTGCCCGAGCGCTTGTAGCCGCCAAACGGGGCCATCGGGTTCCAGGCGGGGTAGTTCAGGTGCACCTGCCCGGCACGAATGCGCGAAGCCACCGCGCGTGCCTGCTCGAGGTCCTGCCCCTGGACATGCGCACCCAGGCCATAGACCGTATCGTTGGCAATTGCGATAGCCTCCTCGACCGTATCGTAGGCAATCAGGCACAGCACCGGGCCGAAAATCTCTTCCTGGGCGATACGCATCGACGAGTCCACCTCGGAAAACACCGTTGGCCGGGTATAGAAGCCTCGCTCATGGCCCTGCACCCGTCCCGGCCCGCCGCACACCAGCTTCGCGCCTTCGCTCAGCCCTGCATCGATCATCGCCTGGACACGGTGAAACTGCGCCTCGTTGGCGATCGGGCCCAATACCGTCCCCTCCAACTGTGGATCGCCCACAACAATGGCTGCGGCCGTTTCGGCAGCCAGAGCCTCGACTTCCGCCAGTCGGCTTCTGGGCACGATCATTCGCGTCGGCGCGCTGCACGACTGACCCACATTGCGGAACGCGGCCATCACCCCGGGCGGCACGGCTTTGGCGAAGTCGGCGTCGGGCAGCAGGATATTCGGTGATTTGCCGCCCAGTTCCTGAGTCACTCGTTTAACCGTCGGCGCGGCGGCTTGCGCCACCAATGCGCCTGCCCGGTTGGAGCCGGTGATCGAGATCATGTCGATATCAGGGTGGGCCGCCATCGCGCCGCCGACCTCGGGGCCGCTGCCATTGACCAGGTTGAACACGCCGGGCGGCAGACCGGCGTCATGCACCAGTTGCGCGAACAGCAGGGCGCTCAGGGGCGACAGTTCGCTGGGCTTGAGCACCACCGTGCAGCCGGCCGCGATGGCCGGGGCGACTTTGGCGGTGATTTGATACAGCGGCCAGTTCCACGGTGTGATCAGCCCACACACACCAATGGGCTCGCGGTCGATCGCCGTGCTGCCTTCGACGGTATGGAAGCGGTAGCTCGCCAGCAGGTCACGTGCGACACGCACGTGTTCTGCGGCCAGCGGCACCTGCATGGCTCGCGCCGAACTGATGGATGCGCCCATCTCCAGCGAGATCGCCTGCGCCAGTTGTTCCTTGCGCTCGATAATGAGCTCGTAGATTCGGCCGATGACCTGTGCCCGGGCGTGTGGCGAGGTGCCGGACCAGCTGGCAAAGGCTGCCCGCGCTGCCGCAACCGCACGGTCGACATCGGCGGCCGTGCCACTGGCGACATGCGCCACCACCTCTTCGGTCGCAGGGTTGATCACCGCGATACTGACCGGGTCGAGCGGGGCGGACCAACCACCATCAATATAGAGTTTCAGCGCGGTGTCCGGATCAACGTGATGGCTGTTCAAGGACTGTGAGGTCATCCAGCGGGCTCCCTGGAGCAATAGTGGTCAAGGCCAGGCCCTTTACGGTCAGGCCGTTCGATACCCATAAGCTAACAAAGCAGTCTGGATAAAAAGCGCCGATCTGCCGGGTTGCAAAGAATAATCTGCTGTATGCAACCCGCTAACATGGCGGACCTGTTTCGGCCGTTTACCCGCGCTGGTGACTCAGCCGATCGCCTGAGTCACCAGCGCGAATTGCTGCACATCCGGGTTGTAGGCGGGCGGCGTCCCGAGCACCATGCGCGGTGCCCTGTCGACACACGGCAGACCCAGGCTTTCGAGCCACGGCGCCAGCCCGCAGTCAGCCAGAATGTCGAAGCGCACGAACAGACCGGGTATCTGTTGCAACAGGTGTTCAATCAATCGTTTTGCCTGATCGACATCACGGGCAACCACCGGACCGATGATATGACCGCGCCCGAAACGGCGCAGCAGGGCGATGCCTTGCAACTGGCCTGCGTGTTCAATGCCGACCGCCTGTTCTGCATCGTGCAACAGATCAGTCAACACGGCAGTGCGATCCAGGCCGCTGCCCGCGTTGGCCAGGCGGATCAGTTCTGCGTGGTCGGTCGCGCCCAGCGTACGAATCGGCAGGTCGTCTTTCGGTGCCGCCAGCCCTGACAGGTCGGCAACGCCCTGATGCTGCTGGATACGCGCGAAGTCAACGAAACCCAGGCTCTGGTAAAGCGGCGCGCCCAGTTCCGTAGCGTTGAGGATCGGCGTGCGCGGTGCCGTCGCGTCGAGACACAGCTTCATCAAGCGGCGACCGATGCCTTTGCCCTGATGATCATCGCGGACGATCACCAGCCCGATCGAGGACCAGTCGCCCTGATGGCAGGTAAACGCCACGCCAACCAGTTGGCCACCGTGCTCGGCGACAAAACCCTCGGAAGTACGTTGCACCATCGCCCAGTCCTGTTCGCGGTGTGGCCACTTGAGGCTCACTGAAAGGGCATGGGCTGCCGGGATATCCGCCGCAGTCACCGGGCGATACTGGTAGTGAGCGTCTGAGGTTGCAGGCATGGCGCCTCCGTTGCGATGAAGTGGGTGAGTGGTTGGGCTCATACCAGCTTTCCAGTACTCATCAGGCTGGACATGAGCGGCATTTCGATGGCGGTCGGATCGGTGAAGCGGCGAATATCGAACGGGCTGATCAACGTGCGCGTGCTGCCGGTGCTGATCAGCTCGGCCATGACGTCACCGACGCCGGGACCAAGCTGAAAACCATGGCCGCAGAAGCCAAACGCGTAGAACAGGCCGTCGACTTTGCCGCTGCGGCCCATGATCGGCAGCGAGTCAGGTGTGTAACTCTCGATGCCGCTCCAGACGCGGATGATGTTCAGCTTTTCTGCGCCCGGTAGCAGGCGTTTCATCTGTTTCATCTGGTTGATCAGGCTCTCCGGCTTGAAGTAGGCGCGGCGGTTGAGCATGTCCGGTTTATTGCGATTGCCGCCTCCGATGATGATGTTGCCGCGCGGGATCTGCCGGAAATAGATCACTTCTTCCTTGATCTTGGTAAACACCCCGATCACCGTCGGCAGTGCGTAAGGTACCGGTTCTGTCACCGACATCTGCGGTCCGTTGGGCTCAAGAGGGACAGACTCGCCGAACTGCTCGGCGAGCCTGGCACCCCAGGCACCGGCAGTGATGAGCAACTGTTCGGCGACGAATAGCTGTCCATCGGCGGTGGTGACTTGAAACTCGCCGCCGACCTTCTGTACCTCGGTCACTTCAGTGCGTTCTTCGATTCTTGCCCCCGCACGAATCGCCGCGCGGGCGAACGCGGGGGCTGCCAGCCTTGGGTTGGCGTGCCCGTCATGGGGCGCATAGGAACCGCCTTTGACTTGCGCACCGAGAAACGGAAAACGGTCGTGCAGCGCCTTGCCGGAAAGGATCTGCAAGTCCAGCTCGCGGGCTTGCGGGGCGGCGGCATAGGCCTCCAGTTCGGCGATTTCGTCTTCGCGATAGCACACGCGCATATGCCCGCTGGGAATGAATTCCAGGTCTTCGCCGATCAGCTCCGGCAGGCGCTTCCACAGTGCCCAGGAGCGATTGGACAGTTCCAGCTGGCCGAGAAACCGTCCCTGACGGCGCACGTTGCCGAAATTCACGCCGCTGGCGTATTGGCCGATCTGGTCGCGCTCCAGCAGGGTGACCGAACGGCCGTGCTGGCGCAGAAAAAACGCGGAGGACGCGCCCATGAAGCCGCCGCCGATAATCAGGACATCGCTTTTTTGTGGGGTCATGAAGGGCTCCCGCTCATGTGGATTGGCTACAACGCGCCAGCGCTTCGATCTCGATCAGGTAGCCGTGGTGCAATTCCGGAACCGGCACCACCGCGCGCGCAGGGCGATGTTCGCCCAGATAGCCAGCGTAGAGGCGGTCGAAGGCAGGCCAATGCTGGACGCCGGCGATATAAACGGTCACTTTCAGCAGGTCATCCGTATTGCATCCCGCCGCGCCAAGGATGGCCAGCAGATTGTCCAGCGCGACCGCAGCCTGGACCTCGAACGGCTCGCCGACGCTGTGACTGCCATCGGCGCGCACCGGCAGTTGTCCGGAAACATGCAGCGTGCCTTGATGCAGCATCGCCTGCGAATAATGCCCACCGGGTGCTGCGGCCAGGGACGTACTGATCGGTTTCATCTCACCAGCCATGCAGGCGACTCCAGGTATGGATTGCGCCTTCGCTGTCGCAGGCGTGGTAGTCCGGGAATTGCGCGCCGGTGGCACAGGCGTGGTTGGGCAGAATGCGCAGTCGGCTGCCGATGGGAAAACGCTCGCTGATGTCGGCCTCGCTGCCCGCAGCAAGCGTGATGATGCCGTGCTCCTGATTGGCACCGGTGACCCGTGCACCGTCGATCCATTCACCGCTTTCGCTGCACACCTGGCCGTAGCCGAAATCCTCACGCTGGCGCTGCGTGCCGCGATCGCGGCTCATGGCCATCCAGCCTGCGTCAACGATGATCCAGCCCTTGTCCTGCTGATGGCCGATGACCGTGGTCAGCACGCTCAGGGCCAACTCATCTGCCTGGCATACGCCAATGTTGTGCATCACCAGATCGAAGAACACATACACCCCGGCGCGAACTTCTGTCACGCCGTGCAGGCTCTGCGCCGACAGTGCCGTCGGGGTCGAACCGATGCTGACGTCCGCACAGGGCAGTCCTGCCTGACGAATCCGCTCGGCGGCGCTGACGCAGAGCCTGCGTTCCTGTTCGGCGAGGGCTTGCAGTGCTGCGGGTGTGTCGAGGTCATAACTGGACCCGGCATGGGTCATTACCCCACGCAGTTGCATGCCACCGTCGACCAGCGTGCTCGCGACCTCGACGAGCGAGGGGTCGTCGACGGTCAGGCCGGAGCGATGACCGTCGCAATCGATTTCTATCCAGACGTCGAAACGTTCGTCATGCGCCTGGCCGAAGGCGACAATTGCCCGGGCAGCGGTCACGCTGTCGGTGAGGATGCTCAGGCGGCAGCCCTTGCGCCGCAGTCTGAGTGACTGCTCCAGCTTGCCGGGTGCAATGGCGACGGCATAGAACACATCGTCGATGCCCTCGGCAAAGCAATGCTCGGCCTCTTTCAGCGTCGACACTGTGACGCCGCTGGCGCCTGCTGCAATCTGCGCCTGTATGACCGGCAGGCATTTGCTGGTCTTGACGTGCGGGCGCAAACGCACGTCAAGCTCGTTCATGCGTTGTTGCATACGCTGGATATTGTGCTGCATGCGCGACACATCGAGCAGCGCGACAGGCGTATCGAGAGAGGACAGGGAGGCTGACATGGAAAGCGCTCGTGTGGCTGGGTACGGGAGCCACTCTACGCAGCGATGATGAAGCTGTGGTTCAATGCGTGATCATCAATCATTAAGCTGAAGTGAATGATCGCTATCGAAGACCTGCGTCTGGCCGTGACCCTGTCGCGCTGCGAATCGCTCAGTGCTGCCGCCAGAATCCTCAACGTCTCGCCGCCGGCGTTGTCGATGCGCTTGCGCAAACTGGAGACGCAACTGGGCATCACCCTGGCCAGTCGCGACGCCAGACGCCTGAGTCTGACCGCTGATGGCGAGCGTTTCGCCCGCGAAAGCGCACAGTTGCTGGAGCAACTGGAGGCACTCCCGGAGTCTTTCAGGCAGCGTGATGAACGGCTGGTGGGCACATTGCGTCTGGCAGCGCCGTTCGGTTATGGACGCCAGCGCATTGCGCCGCTGCTGGCGCGCTTCGCCAGGCTGCATCCGCAGTTGTGTCTGCAGCTGGACCTGCGCGAAACACCCTGGCCGGACCGTCACGACAGCGATGCGGTGATACACATCGGTAGCCTCAATGACAGCCAGTGGATCGCCAGGCCATTGGCACAGAATCATCGCTGGCTGTGCGCGAGCCCGGCGTATATCGAGCAGCATGGTGTGCCCTCGACGCCCGATCAACTGGCTGGCCATCGCTGCATCTGCATTCGCGAAAACGATGAAGACGTCACCCTCTGGCACCTGAGCAAGGGCCAGACGAAAAAGACCCTGCGCATCGAGCCCGCGCTGCTCAGCAACGACGGCTCGGTCGCCCGGCGTTGGGCCGAACAGGGGCTGGGCATCGTGTTGCGTTCGCAGTGGGACGTCAGCGACGCCATTGCCAGCGGCAGGCTGGTGCGGGTGCTTGCCGATTGGCAACTGGCCAGTGCGCCTATCAACCTGCTGGTGCCTGTACGAAAGCATCGCAGCGCACGGGTACAGGCGTTGACCGAGTTTCTCGAGACAGCCCTGAAAGCCTGATTCGGCAAAGCACCGGCACGCTGTTGGTCGCTGTGTTGAACACCTTAATTGACGCTCACGGCAACGCGCGGGTATAAACCGCGTCTTGTGTTTTTGTCGGATTTTTCTCCATGAGCTTCAGCCCCCTGATTCGCCAGTTGATCGATGCCTTCCGCGTGCTGCCGGGCGTCGGTCAGAAAACCGCTCAGCGCATGGCGTTGCAGTTGCTGGAGCGCGACCGCAGCGGCGGTTCGCGGCTGGCGCAGGCATTGGGGCAGGCGATGGATGGCGTGGGTCACTGCCGCTCGTGCCGCACGCTGACCGAAGAGGAACTCTGCCCGCAATGCGCAGACCCGCGTCGTGATGACACGCTGCTGTGCGTGGTCGAAGGCCCGACGGATGTCTATGCGGTGGAGCAGACCGGCTATCGCGGTCGTTACTTCGTGCTCAAGGGGCACCTGTCGCCGCTCGACGGCCTGGGACCGGAGGCCATTGGCATTCCGCAATTGATGGAACGCGTCAGCCAGCAGGGCACCTTCACCGAGGTGATCCTCGCGACCAATCCAACGGTGGAAGGCGAAGCGACCGCGCATTACATCGCCCAGTTGCTGCATGACAAGGGCCTGGTCGCATCGCGCATTGCCCACGGCGTTCCTCTGGGTGGCGAGCTGGACCTGGTCGACGGCGGCACGCTGGCGCATTCGTTTGCAGGGCGCAAGCCGATTGCAATGTGATACCGGCCAGCGCTTCTGCAGTCAGTAGCGCGGCGTAATATCGCGCTCGACAGGTGGCGCGTTCGGGTCCTGACCAGCCGGAAACTTGCCTTTCAGGTGCCAGGCGAACGCGATGATTTCGGCAATCGTGCGGTACAGCGGCTCGGGAATACTGTCGCCCAATTCCATGCGGGCCAACAGCTTGACCAGTTCAGCGTTCTCATAGATGGGCACTTCGTATTCGCGGGCAATGGCCAGAATCGCCTCGGCCAACTGGTCGTCGCCCTTGGCGCTGAGCGTCGGGGCATGCTGGCCGTCATAGCTGAGGGCAATCGCCTGGCGCGGAGTGTGTTCGGGTAGGCTCATCAGGCGTTCTCGTCGATCCAGCGTTGTTCGAGCGCGGTACGCGGACCGCTTGGTGGTGCGCCGTGGCTGCAGGCCAGTTCGCCCACTGCCAGGCCGCAGGCTATCAGCCGTTCGCGCAGATACCCCAGCTCATGTTCGATCAATGCCGCGCTGTCGGGGCGCTCGGCCCACAGCTGGCTGGACAGCGTGCCGCGCAGTAACTGCGCATGCACCTGCAAGGGGCCCAACGGCTCGAGATCGAACGCCAGGTCGACTTTCCAGAGCTTTTCCCGGGTGTCCTTGATCTCGATACCATCACGGTCTTCGGCCGCGTCCTGATCGGGCGTGTCTTCACGCTGCACCTTGACCTGCAAGGGCACGATGTCGTGGGCGTTGCGCATCGGCACTTCCAGCTGCCAGGTGGTCACCTGTGTGCCGTCGGCGTTGGTGCGCGTTTGTTCCAGCCCGCCCAGTTGATGGCTTTGCAGGCGTGAGACAGCAGCCGCAGCGAGCTTGAGGAGGATTTCCAGATCATCCTCCTTCTCGCCACCGCTGACCGTGCGCGACGGCAGCGGAAAAATGCTTGGCTGAGTGCGTGCCGCGACCAGGCCGAGGGTACCCAGCGCATTGCGGATTGCATTGGGCATCGTGCGCGCCAGGGTGTTGGACGCCGCCGCTGCGCCGTAAGACATATTGTCCGGCAGGCCGGGCAGGATCTGGGCGATCAGACGCATCAGGTTGGCCTTCATGTCCGGTAGCTGCTGCGCCGGGTTCAATCCGGCCAGCAGTCTGGCTTCCAGAAACACGCCACTGGCGTTCAGCGCCTGGGCCACGCCCTTAGGGGTGGTCATCTGCTCGACGTCGGGCAGGTCGGCGAGCAACTGATTGATACTGGCCTGCAGCGGCGCGCTGATGGCCGGGCTGGTACTGGTCGGGCTGCCGGACTGCAGGTTTTGCAGGGCATTGATCAGGGTGTCCAGCGAGCCTTGACGATTTTGCTGTGCGGACAGTTGCTGCGCCACGGCCAGTTGGTCGAAACGACCGGGCAGGGCCACGAAGTTGAGTGCCTGATTGCCTTGTACCTGAGCGCTCAAGAGGCTGCCAACCGTCAGCGGCTGCGGGCTCTCGATGGTCAGACTGGAACCCGCCAGCGCCGTGTTGAGCAGCATCACGATGGAGCGGTAGATGGGCGTCGCCGCAGCCGGGTTCTGGGCGGCCAGTTGATTGACTGCCTGAGCGATCACCTGGCTGGTCATGACTTTGCCTTGCAGCAGCGTGCCGACCGGTAATTGTTGGGTATCGATGCTGGTCATCGAGTTTTTCAGCGCGCCGTTGAGCTGCTGCAGCGTCAAGGTCAGCTCGTTGGCCGACGCCTGCGCCACTTGCAGCAGGCTGCCGGGCGTGAACGGGACGCTGCTGGTGACCGGTAAATTGGTCAGGCTGCCGTTGGCGAGCACCAGCCGCAACAGCAGCTGGAAGTTCTGGTTGACCTGCTTGAGGGTCAGCACTTCGGCGTTAGCGGTTTCGCCTTCGGGGATCAGATTTTCCGCTGATTGCAGCATGGTCAGCACTTGCGCGGGGGAGATGCCGGCGCGCAACAGTGTCAGGGTGGCGTTTGTTGCCGGAACGCTGGTGATGTCGCCTGTCATTGAACTATCAACCCGAGGAAATTGCCCCTTTGATAACAGGACTCGCATGTATAATACCGGCCGAAACCGGACCAGCCGCCATTAACTTCTCTTCATGTAACGGCCGTATCAATCCCGACTTGAACCGCGTTTTACTCCGTATGTCTCTGTTTTGGCACATTTCGCGACGCAAAGCACTGGAAACGCTTCATGATCCCAGCCACCCCATTTTTGCAAGCGACGGCTCTGGCGTGTGAGCGGGACGGGCGGATGCTGTTCGAAAACCTCGATCTTCATCTGCACGCGGGCGACATGCTGCAGATCAGCGGTCCCAACGGCTGCGGCAAGACCAGCCTGCTGCGCCTGCTGTGCGGGTTGATGCAGCCAACGGCCGGGCAGGTGGTGCTCGACGCGCAGCCAGTGGATCGTGGGCCCGCGGCACCGGGCAGCAAGCTGTTGTGGATCGGTCATGCGCCAGCGCTCAAGGATATGCTGACGCCGCTGGAAAACCTGTCCTGGCTCAGCGCCCTGCACCAGCCAGCCGATGCCGGCGCGATAGCTACCGCGCTAGATGCGGTCGGCCTTGCAGGTTTCGAGGACGTGCCCTGTCACACTTTGTCGGCCGGGCAGCAGCGTCGCGTCGCGCTGGCACGTCTGTATCTGCCGGGCCCGCCACTCTGGCTGCTCGACGAGCCGTTTACCGCGCTCGACCGCCAAGGCATCGAGCAACTGGAGAAACACCTCGCCGAGCACTGTGAACACGGCGGCATGATTGTCATGACCACCCACCACAGCCTGAGCCGTCTGCCCGCGGGCTATCGGGACCTCGACCTGGGGCAGTGGTCAGCATGAGCAATGTGTTTGTTCTGCTGATGCTCCGTGAGGTGCGGCTGCTGGCGAGGCGTCCGGCAGAGCTGGCCAACCCGCTGGTGTTCTTCGCGATCGTGGTCGCCCTGTTCCCGCTGGCGCTGGGGCCGCAGACGCAATTGTTGCAAACCTTGTCGCCGGGGCTGGTCTGGGTGGCGGCGCTGCTGGCCGTGCTGCTGTCGCTGGACGGGCTGTTACGCAGTGATTTCGAGGACGGCTCGCTGGAGCAGTGGGTCCTTTCGCCGCACCCGCTGGCCCTTCTGGTGCTGATCAAAGTGCTGGCACACTGGGTTTTTTCCGGGCTGGCACTGGTACTGTTGTCACCTTTGCTGGCCTTGATGCTCGGTCTGCCGGTGCAGTGCCTGCCGGTGTTGATGGTTTCGCTGCTGCTGGGCACCCCGGTGCTCAGCCTGCTGGGGGCGTTGGGGGCGGCGTTGACCGTGGGTTTGAAGCGTGGCGGCCTGCTGCTGGCATTGTTGATTCTGCCGCTGTACATCCCGGTGCTGATTCTGGGCAGTGGCGCGTTGCAGGCCGCGCTGCAGGGCATGCCGACGACCGGCTATCTGCTGTGGCTGGGCAGCCTGGCGGCGCTGGCGATCACCCTGACACCCTTTGCGATAGCCGCTGGCCTGAAAATCAGCATCGGCGAATAATTGAGGTTCCGGGATCGAGACTTCGATGCCGGTCAACACCCTGGATGCACCCTGATGAAAAGCAACGCCATGAAAAGCAGCATCGGTTGGGCCTGGCTGCACACGCTCGGCTCGCCGAAAGGGTTTTACCGCGTCAGCGCACGCCTGCTGCCCTGGCTGAGTGTTGCCGCTTTGCTGTCACTGGTCATCGGCATGGTCTGGGGCCTTGCGTTCGCGCCGCCGGATTACCAGCAGGGCAACAGCTTCCGGATCATTTATATCCACGTCCCTGCCGCGATGCTCGCCCAGTCCTGTTACGTCATGCTGGCCGTGTGCGGGTTGGTCGGGCTGGTCTGGAGAATCAAGCTGGCCGATGTCGCGCTGCACTGCGCTGCACCGATTGGCGCGTGGATGACCGCGCTGGCGCTGGCGACCGGCGCGATCTGGGGCAAGCCCACCTGGGGAGCATGGTGGGTCTGGGACGCGCGACTGACCTCGATGCTGATTCTGCTGTTCCTGTATTTCGGCCTGATCGCGCTGGGCAACGCCATCAGTAACCGCGACAGCGCCGCCAAGGCCTGCGCGGTGCTGGCGATCGTCGGTGTGGTGAACATTCCGATCATCAAGTATTCGGTCGAGTGGTGGAACACCCTGCACCAGGGTTCGACGTTCAGCCTCACGGAAAAGCCCGCCATGCCGGCTGAAATGTGGCTGCCGCTGCTGTTTACCACGCTGGGTTTCTACTGCTTGTTCGGCGTGCTGTTGATGATGCGCATGCGTCTTGAAGTGCTGCGTCGCGAAGCGCGCACCCAGTGGGTCAAGGCCGAGATTCTGCGCAGCCTGGGCCACACAGCAGCGCAGTCGGAGAACACGCTTTGAGTTTTGCATCGTTCAGCGATTTTCTTGCCATGGGCCGCCACGGCGTATTTGTCTGGTCGGCCTACGGGCTGTGCCTTGTGGTGCTGCTGATCAACGTGGCGTTGCCGCTCTGGGCGCGGCAGCGCTTTCTGAAACAGCAGGCACGTCGCCTGAAGCGGGAGAATCGCCCGTGAGCCCGCTGCGCAAAAAACGCTTGTTGATCATTGTCGCGCTGCTGGCCGGTGTCGGTCTGGCCGTGACCCTGGCCCTCGGCGCCTTGCAGGAAAACATCAACCTGTTCTACACCCCCAGCCAGATCGCCAATGGCGAGGCACCGCTGGATACGCGCATTCGGGCTGGCGGCATGGTCGAAAAGGGCTCCTTGCAGCGCTCGGCCGATTCGCTGGACGTGCGTTTTGTGGTCACCGATTTCAACAAGTCGGTAACCATCACCTATCGAGGCATTCTTCCTGATCTGTTTCGTGAAGGGCAGGGCATCGTGGCGCTGGGCAAACTCAATGCACAGGGCGTAGTGGTGGCCGATGAGGTACTGGCCAAGCATGACGAGAAATACATGCCCCCCGAGGTCACCAAGGCGCTGCGTGACAGCGGTCAGACGGCACCGGCTGCGCCTTCCACACCCGTCAAACAGGGTTGATCGATGATTCCCGAACTCGGCCAGCTGGCCATGATTCTGGCATTCTGCTTTGCGCTGGTGCAGGCCATCATTCCGCTGATCGGCGCATGGCGCGGTGATCGCCTGTGGATGAGCCTTGCCCGTCCGGCAGCCTGGGGCCAGTTCAGCTTTCTGATCTTCGCCTTCGGTTGTCTGACCTACGCGTTCATGGTCGACGACTTCTCCGTCGCCTACGTTGCGCAGAACTCCAACACTGCGCTGCCCTGGTACTACAAGTTCAGCGCCGTGTGGGGCGCGCATGAAGGTTCATTGCTGCTCTGGGCATTGATTCTCGGTGGCTGGACCTTCGCCGTGTCGGTGTTTTCACGGCAACTTCCGCAGGTGATGCTGGCGCGGGTCCTCGCCGTAATGGGCATGATCAGCCTGGGTTTCCTGTCGTTTCTGATCCTCACCTCAAATCCGTTCGCGCGTCTGTTGCCGCAGATGCCCGCGAATGGACGTGATCTGAACCCGTTGTTGCAAGACATTGGCCTTATCGTGCATCCGCCGATGCTGTACATGGGCTATGTCGGTTTCTCCGTGGCCTTTGCGTTCGCCATCGCGGCCTTGCTCGGCGGTCGACTCGACGCTGCCTGGGCGCGCTGGTCTCGTCCATGGACCCTGGTGGCCTGGGCTTTTCTCGGCATCGGCATCAGCCTGGGCTCGTGGTGGGCGTATTACGAGCTGGGTTGGGGCGGCTGGTGGTTCTGGGACCCGGTGGAAAACGCCTCGTTCATGCCCTGGCTGGTCGGCACTGCACTGATTCACTCGCTGGCGGTCACGGAAAAACGTGGCGTATTCAAGAGCTGGACGGTATTGCTGGCCATTGCTGCGTTTTCTTTGAGCCTGCTGGGCACCTTCCTGGTCCGTTCCGGGGTGCTGACCTCCGTGCACGCCTTTGCCTCGGACCCGGCACGCGGTGTGTTTATCCTGATGTTCCTGCTGGTCGTGGTGGGTGGCTCGCTGACCCTGTTCGCGATTCGCGCACCAGTGGTCAAAAGCCAGGTCGGATTCGGCCTGTGGTCGCGGGAAACCCTGCTGCTGGGCAATAACCTGTTGCTGGTGGTTGCTGCGTCCATGATTCTGCTGGGCACCCTTTATCCGCTGGTGATTGATGCCATGAGCGGCGCCAAGATGTCGGTCGGCCCGCCGTACTTCAATACGCTGTTCGTGCCGTTGATGGGCTTGTTGCTGGTGGTTATGGCGGTCGGCGTACTGGTGCGCTGGAAGGACACGCCGCTGAAATGGCTGCTCTGCATGCTGGCCCCGGTACTAATCGGCAGCGTCGTCCTGGCGGTGCTGGCCGGTCTGCTGCTGGGCGATTTCCAGTGGGCGGTGCTGGCGACCCTGATGCTCGCCGCCTGGGTGCTGCTGGCCGGGGTTCGCGACCTGCTCGACAAGACCCGCCACAAGGGGCTGCTCAGCGGCGCACGCGGTCTGACCCGCAGCTATTGGGGCATGCAGCTGGCGCACCTTGGGATTGTCGTGTGCGCGCTGGGGGTGGTGCTGTCGAGCCAGAACAGCGCCGAGCGCGATTTGCGCATGGCCCCTGGCGAGTCCACCGAACTGGGTGGGTATACCTTTGTCTTCGAGGGTGCCCGGCATTATGAAGGGCCTAACTTCACCTCCGATCGGGGCACGGTTCGCGTGCTGCGCAACGGCGTTCAACTGACCGAACTGCACCCGGAGAAGCGCCTCTACACCGTGCAGCAGTCGATGATGACCGAAGCGGGCATTGCTGCCGGTTTCAGCCGGGACCTGTATGTCGCCCTGGGTGAACCGCTGGGCGATGGTGCGTGGGCCGTTCGGGTTCACGTCAAACCGTTTGTGCGCTGGATCTGGCTGGGCGGCCTGCTGACCGGCCTGGGCGGGGTGCTGGCGGCGCTGGACCGGCGTTATCGCACCCGGGTAAAGAGCAAGGTGCGCGAGGCGTTGGGTTTGTCGGGAGCAGCACAATGAGACGCTGGGTCATGGTGCTGCCACTGGTGCTGTTTCTGGGCGTAGCGGCGTTTTTGTATCGCGGTTTGTATCTGGACCCCGCCGAGCTGCCCTCGGCACTGATCGGCAAGCCTTTTCCGGCATTCTCGCTGCCGGCGGTGCAGGGCGAGCGGATGTTGAGCCGTGCCGATCTGCTCGGCAAACCTGCGCTGGTCAACGTGTGGGGCACCTGGTGCGTGGCCTGCCGGGTGGAGCATCCGGTGCTGACCCGGCTGGCGCAGCAGGGCGTGCTGATCTACGGCGTGAATTACAAGGACGTCAACGCGGACGCGCTGAAATGGCTCAAGGAATTCCATGATCCTTATCAGTTGAATATTCGTGACCAGGACGGTTCTCTGGGCCTTAACCTGGGGGTGTACGGTGCGCCGGAAACCTTCCTGATCGATGCCCAAGGCGTCATTCGTTACAAACACGTCGGGGTTATCGACGACGCAGTGTGGCGCGAAAAGCTTGCCGCGCGTTATCAGCAACTGGTCGATGAGGCGCGGCCATGAAGCGCTGCCTGATGATCGTCCTGTTCAGCGTGCTGTGTTCCGGCATCGCCCACGCGGCCATCGACGCTTATGCTTTTCGCGACGATGCCGAGCGCGCGCGCTACAGCGAACTGACCCGAGAACTGCGCTGCCCGAAATGCCAGAACCAGGACATTGCCGACTCCAATGCGCCGATTGCCGCTGATTTGCGCAAGGAAATCTACCGCATGCTGGGCGAAGGGCAGAGCAATCAACAGATCATCGATTTCATGGTCGATCGCTATGGCGATTTCGTTCGCTACAAGCCGAGCCTCAATGCACGCACCTGGCTGCTGTGGTTCGGGCCGGCCGGCCTTCTGGTTGGCGGGTTTGTGGTGATCGGCCTTATCGTTGGCCGCCGCCGCAAGGCACAATCCGCACAGGCCGACGAGCTTTGCGAAGATGAGAAGCAGCGTCTTGCCACCTTGCTGGATGAGCACCGCCCATGATCGACTTCTGGATGGCTACCGGGCTGTTGCTGATGGTCGCGCTGAGCTTTTTGCTGATTCCGCTGCTGCGCGGCCATCGCGCGCAACGGGAAGAAGACCGCACAGCTCTGAACGTGGCCTTGTATCAGGAGCGACTGAGCGAGCTGCAGGTTCAGCACGAGCAGGGCGTGCTGTCGGTGGCGCAATTGCAGTCTGCACGTGCCGAAGCAGCGCGTGAGCTGCTTGCCGACACCGAAGGCGCAGAGCCTGCCCGCACATCGCGTCTGGGCAAGCCCCTGCTGGTGCTGGCTGCGCTGCTGGTCCCGGTGTTGGGGCTGGCGGGCTATCTCCAGCTGGGTGCCAGTGACCGGGTTGAACTGAGTCGCGAATTCGCTCGACCACCGACCTCACTGGCAGACATGACACAGCGCCTTGAGCGCAGCGTGCAGGCTCAACCGGATTCAGCCGAAAACCTGTATTTTCTGGCGCGCAGCTATATGGCGCAGAACCGCCCGGGTGATGCCGCGCAGATGTTCGAGCGTTCAGTGGCGCTGGCCGGAAGGCAGCCCGAGTTGCTCGGGCAGTGGGCTCAGGCGCTGTATTTCGCCAGCGACAAGCACTTCACACCCCAGGTGCAGGCGCTGACCGACGAAGCGCTGCAGGCTGACCCCAAGGAAGTCACCAGCCTTGGTCTGCTTGGGATTGCCGCGTTCGAAACACAGCGCTATCAGGCGGCGGTGGATTACTGGACCCGGTTGCTCGCAGCACTGCCCGCAGATGACGCATCGCGTTCGGCACTGGAAGGCGGCATTGCCCGCGCCAGAGATAACCTCGCCAAACGCGCGGCAGACGCGGCGCCGGCAGTTAAGGCGAAGTCGATAAAAATTCATGTCGAGCTGGCTGCGGCACTTCAAGGCAAGGTAAGCCCGAACGACAGCGTGTTCGTCTTTGCCCGCGCCATCAATGGCCCGGCGGCGCCTTTGGCGGTCAAACGCATTACCGTGGCGGACTTGCCTGCCGACGTGGAACTGAGCGATGCCGACGCAATGATGCCGCAACTGAACCTGTCGAACTTTGCGCAAGTCCAACTGGTTGCGCGAGTGTCTCGCGCAGGGCAGCCAACCACCGGTGAGTGGGTCGGCCGCAGTCAGCCACTGGCCAGTGATACTGCGGCGCAGCAGGCGTTGACCATTGACAGTCCGGATAACTAGAGAATTCGCTTATGTACCGTACCGCACGCATCACCTTGTTGGGTCTGGTCGTTGGCCTGAGTGCCTGTGCTGTCCAGCATCCGGCACCGCCACATAGCCAGGATCCTATCCTCAACCTGCCGGGTGGCCAGCAGCCCGGCGCACCGCGTCCGAGTAGCGCGCCTTCGGAGCCTGCCAAGGCGCCTGCCGCAGCGCCGAAGTCCTCGGCCAGTTTCGCGCCGCCACCGGGCGGCGGCAGCCACTGGGACCCGCGCCTGGGCGTGTACGTGATGGACGATCAGCCTAATACTTTCTATCGCCAGCGCACGTACTACCAGTGGAATGACGGCTGGAGCTGGGCAACCAGCCCCAACGGTCCGTGGCAGGCGACTGATGTCAGTGGCGTGCCGGCAGGGCTGGGCAAACAGTTCAGTAAATGATTCAGGCTCAATAAAAACGGCGACCTCGAAGGTCGCCGTTTTGCATTGCCTGAGCGGTTTATTTGCCCGGATAGATCTGGTCGAACACACCGCCGTCGATGAAGTGGGTCTTCTGCACCGTGCGCCAGTCACCGAAGGTTTTCTCCACCGAGAGGAAGTCCACTTTCGGGAAGCGATCGGTGTACTTGGCCAGCACCTGCGGATCACGCGGGCGCAGGTAGTTTTTGGCAGCGATTTCCTGGCCTTCCGGTGACCACAGGTATTTCAGGTATTCCTCAGCCAGGGGGCGGGAGCCTTTCTTGTCCACGACCTTGTCGACCACACTCACCGGTGGCTCGGCTTCTGCCGACACGGAGGGGTAAACCACTTCGAACTGATCGCGACCGAATTCGCGGGCGATCATTTCCGCTTCGTTCTCGAAGGTGACCAGCACGTCGCCGATCTGGTTGGTCATGAACGTTGTGGTCGCACCACGGCCGCCGGTATCAAGGACTGGCACATGGCTGAACAGATCACCGACGAATTTCTTCGCCGCCGCTTCATCGCCGCCTTTTTTCAAGGTGTAACCCCAGGCCGAGAGGTAGGTGTAGCGGCCGTTGCCCGAGGTTTTCGGGTTGGGCACGATGACTTCCACGCCATCCTTGATCAGATCCGGCCAGTCTTTGATCGCCTTCGGGTTGCCCTTGCGCACGATGAACACCGTGGCCGAGGTGAAGGGCGCGCTGTTGTTTGGCAGGCGGCTGACCCAGTCTTCCGGCACCAGCTTGCCATTGTCGGCCAGGGCGTTGATGTCAGTGGCCATGTTCATGGTGATCACGTCAGCCGGCAGCCCGTCGATGACCGAACGCGCTTGCTTGCTCGATCCGCCGAAGGACATCTGCACGGTCACATCTTCATGCTTCTCGTCTTTCCAGTGTTTCTGGAAGGCGCTGTTGTAGTCCTTGTAGAAATCACGCATCACGTCATAGGAGACGTTGAGCAGCGTTGGAGCTGCCTGGGCAGCGCTGGCAAAAGCCAGGCCGGCGGCCAGTAGCGAGGCGGCGAAGAGTTTATTCACTGCAGGGTCCTTGAGATGAAGAGTGTTATCAGCCTGATGGCGTAATGCCGCGACACTATCAGCATCGCGCCTGCGGTTTAAAGACCGAAAAGATCTTTGCTTATGCCGTGTGCTCTGTTTTTTTAAACAATTGATTGCCGCAGCGTGAGCAGAACGCCGCGCCGTGCTCGTGAAGGTTTTTCGAGCACACCGGGCAGTCGTGTTTCAACTGCTCGCCGCGCATGGCGTTGGCCAGCTCGGCGGTGAATATCCCGGTGGGCACGGCGATGATCGAGTAGCCGGTAATCATCACCAGCGAGGAGAGCATCTGGCCGAGTGGAGTCTTGGGCACGATATCGCCAAAGCCCACCGTCGTCAGGGTCACGATGGCCCAGTAAATACCCTTGGGAATGCTGGTGAAACCATGCTCCGGACCTTCGATCACATACATCAGCGTGCCGAATACGGTGACCAGCGTAGACACCGTGACCAGAAACACGATGATCTTCTGCTTGCTGCCACGCAGCGCCGCCAGCAGGTAATTGGCCTGCCGCAGGTAGGTGCCGAGCTTGAGCACCCTGAAAATCCGCAGCATACGGATGATCCGCACGATCAGCAGGTATTGCGCATCGCTGTAATAGATAGACAGCACGCCCGGCACGATCGCCAGCAGGTCCACCAACCCGTAGAAACTGAATGCGTACTTCAGCGGCCGCGGCGAGCAATACAGGCGCAGCATGTATTCGATGGCAAACATCAGCGTGAAGCCCCATTCGATCCATGCGAAAAGCATCGCGTAATCACGATGAATACTCTCGATGCTGTCGATGATAGTGACCAGCAGACTGAGCAGAATCGCGACCAGCACCGCCTTGTCAAACATCCGCCCGGCAGGCGTATTGGCCTCGAAAATAACAATATGCAACCGCTCGCGGCGGCTGAGAGAGCTGTCCATGGTGGTTCCCGAATCAAAGATCGGGAGAGCCTAGGAGCATTGGGAGGTTGAGTGCAAGCGCACAAGACTTGCGGGAGCGAGCCGGGCGACGCTTCGCTTGATGGCGAAAACGCCGTTACAGCGCCCGTAAAGGTGACCTGAGTCGAACTTCAATCCACCTGACAAAGAAAACCGCTGTGTGACGCGGAGCGTCACGACCTGCATTCCCACGCGGAGTGAGGAACGATAGTCAAAATCGCCGCCACTGCCACCGAAATGCTTTTCGATCACGGTGGCACTAACGACGCAAATTGCGACGTAGGTGACGGATCAGTGCCAGGGCGAAGGAACCCGACGAAGTCGGGCCGGAAACGGAACTGCGGGTTTTGCCTACTTTGGCCCCATCAAAGTAGGTCGCCGAGGGGCGAAAAGGTGACCTGAGCCGAACCCAAATCCACCTGACAAAGAAAAACCGCCGTGTGACGCAGAGCGTCACGAACTGCATTCCCACGCTGGAGCGTAGAAACGATAATCCGGGTAGTGACTGACACGGGGAGTAAACATGCAGTATGCAGGCGAGAACTTTTCTCTCAGAAAATTGGCATTTGATGATGCCGAGCTGATCAACCGTTATGAAAATACCCATCGCCAGCATCTGCAGCCTTGGGAACCGCTAAGGGACGATGACTATTTCATTCTCGAAAACGCCCGGTCAAGGGTCCAGCAGCAATGGGAAAGCATGCAGGTCGGCAGCGCGTTTTTTTTCCTTATCACCGCTCCGGACGGAGAATTGCTGGGACGCTGCAGCTACACCAACATCGTGAGAGGCGCTTTCCAGGCCTGCAACCTCGGCTTCTCACTGGCAGAAACCGCTCAGGGGCAGGGCTTGATGAAAAGGTCACTGGAGGTCACCAATCGCTACTGCTTCGAACACATGGGCCTGCATCGAATCATGGCCAACCACCTGCCACACAACCTGAAAAGTCAGCGACTTCTGCAGTCGCTTGGCTTCGAACAGGAAGGCTATGCCCGTGCCTACCTGAAAATTGCCGGCGTCTGGGAAGACCATGTCCTCAGGGCACTGATCAATCCGAACCACGCCTGATGGCGAGGCGAACGCCCATCCTACTGCTGCGCCACGTCATCCTTCTCCCAGCCGCCGCCGAGTGCCAGAAACAGATTGATCTGCCCCATCGCCACCTGAGTGTTGGCTTCGGCCATCTGCGCGCGTACGTCAGTGTAAGTGCGCGTAGCCTGCAGATCGGCGAGGAACGAGGCGCGTCCGGCCTGATAGAAACGGTGCGTCTGGTCAGCCGCCTCCTTGGCAGATTGCTCGGCGTCTTTGAGCGCGTCGCGGCGGTCGAGCAGGGCGGTGTATTGCGCCAGACCGGTCTGGGTTTCACGGATGGCATTGAGCACCACACCGTCAAAGCGCGCCAGCGCAGCTTGCGCCGAGGCTTCGGCCTGATGGATGCGGGCGCGTGAGCCGTTGGACGGGATAGTCCAGTTCAGCAGCGGCCCGAAGCCCCAGCGATTGGCCGCCGGCTTGCCAAGGTTCTCGATCAGGCCGGTGGTGCCAATGCTCGCGCCGATGCTGATGTCCGGATACAGCTCGCCGGTGGCAACGCCGATCTCGGCGGTCGACATCGCCAGATGGCGTTCAGCCTGACGCACATCCGGGCGGCGTTTGAGCAGTGCTGCGCCGTCGCCCACCGGCATGACCTGCGCAATATGCGGCAACTGGTTGCAGGTGCTGACCCCGGCGGGCAGTTGCTCGACAGGTTTGGCCAGCAACATCGACAGGCGGAACATCGCAGCCTGACGACGCGCCTCGTAACGGGGCATTTCGGCGCGCAATGACTTGAACTGCGTCTGCGAACGAGTGACCTGGGTTTCATCGCCACGCCCGGCATCACGCAGGCGCTGGTTGAGGGACACACTCTGTTTTTGCAATTCCAGCGATTCGCGGGCGATGTCGAGCTCTTCGTTGGCCGCACAAATCTGCGTGTACGCGCGCACCACATCGACGACCACCGTGATACGTGCCGTATCCACCGCCGCCTGATTGGCATCGACATTGGCCTGCGCCGCTTCGATGCCACGCTGCAAGGTGCCGAACAGATCGAACTGGTACGAAGTGGTCAGACCCACATCGCCGACATTGGCCACCGGCACCTTGTCGGTCAGCAGAAACGCCTCGCCAGACTCCTGCACGCGCTGCGCGCCGATCTTCGCACCGTTGGTAAAGCCGCCGGCCGCCTCGGCTTCCGAGGTCTGATAGCGGGCACGCTGCAGGTTGGCGGCAGCGATGCGCAGGTCGGTATTGGAAGCGATGGCTTGGCCCACCAGCTCATCCAGACGCGCATCCTGGTACAGGCGCCACCAGTGAGCAGGCACCGGGGCCGAAACCGTGTTGACCGAGCGACCAGCCAGTTCACCCTGCAGGTCCGGACGATTGATCGCGCCGTCTTTGGGCAACTGGTAATCCGGACCGACCATCTGGCAGGCCGACAGCACGGCGGTAAAGCCGAGCGCGGCCACGCGTAAAGCACGTTTCATCGGCTGCGCTCCTGCGTGTCGTCGATAATCGACACCGTCGCGGTACGCCCGGCAATCATGCGGAAATCGGCAGGCACGTCATCGAAGGCAATCCGCACCGGAATCCGCTGCGCCAGACGCACCCAGCTGAAGGCCGGGTTGACGTTGGGCAGCAGGTTCGAGCCGCTGCTGCGATCGCGGTCTTCGATACCGGCAACGATGCTCACCACATGGCCGGTCAGCCGCGCGTTGTCGCCGATGACACGGATGTCGACGCCCTGGCCGACATGGATGCCATCGAGCTTGGTTTCCTCGAAATAGCCATCGATGTGGAACGACGTCGAATCGACCACTGAGAGCACCGGACGCCCGGCAGTGACGAACTCATGTTCGCGGGGGGCGCGGTCGTTGAGGTAGCCGTCCACCGGACTGCGGATCACCGAGCGATCCAGGTTCAACTGCGCGGCATCCACCGCAACCTTTGATTCGCCCAGTGCCGAAAGGGCTCGGGCTTCGCGTGACTGGCTTTCTTCCAGTTGTTCGCGGGCGACCAGATTGCCCAGGCCCCGGTTACGTTTGTTCTCACGGCGTGCCTGCTCCCAGGTTTCCTGACGTTCGGCGACGGTCGCCTGCGCCTGGCGCAGTGCCAGACGGAAGCGGTCCTGATCGATGGTGAACAGGACCTGGCCCTTGTGCACAGGCTGGTTGTCAGTGACTTCGACCTTCTGGATCAGCCCGGACACGTCCGGTGCGATCTGCACGATGTCGGCGCGGATATGCCCGTCCCGCGTCCACGGTGCATACATGTAATACATCACCATGCGCCATACGACCACGGCGGCGAGGGTGACAACCAGCAGGGTCAGGACCACGCGGCCCAGTGTCAGTATCGGTTTTTTCATGTCATCAGGTATCGACTTAGAGTATCCACGGCGCCGAGCAACAAAGCGTATAGACCTACGTTGAACAAAGCCCGGTGCCAGACCAGACGGTAGAAGTGGGCACGCGACAGCACCGCGTGCACGACCAGAAACAGCAGATAGGCGATGCCCATCATCGCCAGGAACGTGGGGATGAAGATCCCGCTGATGTCCAGATCACCGATCACAGGGGCGCTCCATCGATGTTGTGCGGCAGTTGCTCGGTCAGTTCGCCGCCTACGGTGACGATTTCGACCCCCGGCAGCAGCGCCAGGCGCAGGCCGCTGAGGGCGTGCAGAAGGTGCAGTCGGGCCGGGTTGTCGCCCATCTCCTGATCGGTCAGTGAACGGCGTGCGCGGTCCATGGCCATCAGCAGGCCTCTGGGCGCGGGTAGTCGTTCACCGGCCTTGCGGCACTGTTTGAAATAGCCGCTGACTTCGTCGATCACCTGACGCAGCAGTACCTGCGCCGCAGGCGTGGCACGGCGGGTGTAGGCCAGCAGGTCGAGCATGTTCAGCGCGACGCGCAGTTCACGCAAGGCAATCCCGGTGTCCTGGGCGGTGAGCGTAAGGCGCGGCAGTTGCTGCATCAGGCGGTCGAGCATTTGCACGCCCATGCGCCGATGCTCGGCCAGCGAAGCGTTTTCACTGAGACTGGCGATGTCACGCCAGCTGAAACGGGTGAGGCGCTTGACCGCCAGTTCGACGCCGAACGGGCGGAACACCAGGGTCCAGATGAAGGCGAACAGCAGCCCGGCAGGACCCGCCAGGTTGGCATTGAGGAAGTTCATGAAGTCCGCGTCATAAGCGCTCTGGATACTGATGAACGACGAGGTGTTGACGATGGTAAGCAGCGTGCCGAGAAAGAAGCGCGGCTGCACGGTCAGGGTCCCGACGCATATGAACGGCACGGCGAAGGCCAGCACCAGCATCGGGAAGTCATGCAGGTTGGGCAGCACCACAAACAGGTACAGGCTGGCGAACACCACCGAGAGCAGGGTCCAGAAGAAGAACCGGTAGATTTGCGGGGCAGGGTCGTCCATGGCGGCGAAGAAGCTGCACGACACCGCCGCCAGTGCCACGGCACTTGCGCCGTCTTTCCAGCCGAGCAGAATCCACAACACCGACGCGGAGATGATCGCCAGTACTGTCGAGGTCACCGAATAGAGCATCAGACCGCGGTCGAGAAACGGGGTCAGCCGGCCCAGGCGCCAGTGGCGATAGACCGCGCGCCACTGTGACTGGTCGTCGGTCTTGATCGCGTATTGCAGGGTTCGGCAATCCAGCCACAGATCGATCCACTCACCCAGCCTGAACAGCGTATTGGAAAGCAGCAGTTGATTGCGGTCGTCCAGTTGCGCGGAGTCCGGTTGCAGGCTCTGCAGATCGCGGTGCAACTGCTGCCATTGCTCCACCTGTGGCCCGTCGGCAGTGCTTTCAAGCCAGTCGCAAGCCTTGTGCAACAAGGGGTTGAGGCTGGCCAGCAGCTCGGGCGTGCGTCGCTCCAGCGCCCACAGCGCGTCGTCCAGCGCATCGATGACCGGCAAGAGGTGGATCATCCGGCCGCGCAGTTCATTGGCGTTGCGCACGGTTTGCTTGCGGGCGCCTTCGTGGCTCAACTGGCCGATCATCATTTCCAGTGAGTTGAAGCTGCCGACCATCGAGTTGCGCAGCGTACCGATTTCTTCGGGCTGACAGGTGCGGCTGATAAAACGCTGACTGTAGGTCGCGGCATCGCTGAACCACTTTTCCGTGGTGGCCTGAAACACCGGCGCCAGGCGTCTGGGCCAGAACATCGCACCCACGACAGCGGCGCAGATGATGCCGAGAAAAATCTCTTCGGTACGCGACACCGCGATCTCGAATACAGCCTGCGGGTTGTCGACCACCGGCAGCGAAATCAGCGGCATGGTGTAGCCGGCGAGCATCAATGCGTAGCTGTTGGCGGTGCGCAAGTGCAGGGACAGAAACAACAGGGTACCGGTCCACAGCCCGACCACGATGGCCAGCAACAACGGCGTCTGCACGAACATGGGCACCAGCACGACCGAGGCCGCTGCACCGGCCAGGGTTCCGGCTGCTCTGTACAGGGCCTTGGAACTGGTCGGGCCGACGAAGGGGCTGGAGACGATGTACACCGTGGCCATTGCCCAGTAGGGGCGAGGCATTTCCATCAATAATGCGATGTACAGCGCCAGCATCGACGCGCCGAAGGTGCGTACACCGTAGAACCAGTCACGTGCAGGTGGAACGCTGGAGAAAAATCCGTTCAAGCCTGGCCCCCGTGTTCGCGCTGCGCCGCATCGGCAAACGCCTGTAACACCCGCAAGGTGGCTTCCAGGTCGGCAGGTTGCAGGCCTTGCAGCACTTCGGCACGCAAGCGGGTCAGCTCGGCTTCGATGGAACAGGCCAGTGCGCGACCTTTGCGCGTCAGGCTCAAGGCCTTGGCGCGGCGGTCATTCGGGTCTTCGGTGCGGCAAACGATATCGGCCTGGCACAACTGATCGAGCAGACGCACCAGCGTCGGGCTCTCCATGCCGGCCGCCTGGGCGACTTTTACCTGATGTGCGCCATCGCCCAGGCGTGCGATGGCCAACAGCGGACCTGCGCAGGCTTCGGAAATGCCATAGGTCACCAGCGTGTTCTGGCAGATGCGTCGCCATTGGCGAGACGCGGCCACCAGGCCACTGCTGATTGTCCGATGCAAGGATTCGACAGACATGGAAACACCAGGAATTTAGTTAGGAGCAATATTGTTAGCAGGGATATAAATAGCTTGCTAACTAATATCCCGTAACAACTGCTTACAGTCAACCCGAAGTTGCCCGGCGGAGGCGCTTTCTTTCTAACCCGTTAAAAACGTGTTTTGAGACGACGTGACGCTCTAAAAGGGTCGCCTTGGTGTGCTTCAAGCGGCGGAAGTTCATTTATCCTGAAGATAACCGCTACCGTCTGTCGGTTATTTGGGGTTTTTCGCGCTGTGGCGGACTCGATACATTCAAAAAAATGACGCGCTTCACAAAACACTTCTTCACGTTAATCAACGCTTGTAGCTCGACAGTGGCACATTGCTGCACTGCAACAATTGATATCGGAGTGATGGCATGGGCTGTTTTTAGACGTTTTGTTGACGCCAAAGCGTTGTCGGGTCTGTTTTAAAAATAAACGATTAAGCCGATAGTCTGGATGACCAAACGGGCCAGCACACCCGTTCCAGAGCCATTCAGTTGGTGCGTGATACGCACCTTGCGAGCTACGCGATGATCGACCTTGCTACCTGGAATCTCTCCGTACCTGTCGGAAGCCCCGCGACCATCATCGAAACCCCCAAATTGGTAAAGGGCTATCGGGATGGCTACTTTCAATCGGGGGATACGCTGTTCTTCTGGGCGCCGGTGACGGGTTCAACCACCGAAAACGCCAAGTACCCGCGTTCCGAATTGCGTGAGACGACTTCAGACGGAAGAGTCTTCAACTGGGCCTACTCGAGTGCCGACAACTTTTTGCGCGCCACCCTGGAAGTTGATCAGGTGCCTTCCAGCGGCAAGATCGTGATCGGTCAGATTCACTGCTACCAGAGCACCGAACCGCTGCTGAAGGTGGAGTATCAGTACAAGGAGAAGCTGCAGACCGGCAACATCGTCGCCAAGTTTCGTCGTACGCCGGACTCGGAAATCGAGGTCATCACCATCGCCCAGGGTGTGCCGCTCGATAAGCAGTTCAACTACACCATCAACCTGTCGCCGTCTGGCGATCTGACGGTCAATGCCTTTGACGCAGTCTGGTACGCCAAGCTGGATTCAGCCTGGGCCAGCAAACTGTTCTACTTCAAGGCAGGGGTCTATACCCAAGACAATACCGGCTACACCACGGAAGGCGGCTCGGCCACCTTCTACAAGCTGGCCATTGCCCACGAAAAAAAGAATTGATCCTCGCGCACCGCAGGCTTCAGGCCGCCGGGAATATCAGACTGAAGCAGATTCTGCCGACGGCGGGTTGATCGACTTCGACCCGACCGCCGTGCAGTTGCATGATTGCCGTGACGATCGCCAGCCCCAGGCCGTTGGAATCCGAACGCTCATGGCGTGAGGCGTCACCGCGATAGAAACGATCGAACAAGCGCGCGAGTGTGGCTTGCGGCAGCACCGGTCCCTGATTCTCCACATCGATCTTCCAGTGCCTGTCCACAGCCGTCACCCGCATCAGAATTTCGCTGTCTTCATCGGCGTAGCGAATCGCATTGGCGACCAGATTGCTCAGTGCACGCCGCAGCAAAATAGGATCGGCCAGCAACGTGCCTTGTCCGTGGGTGCTCAGGGTCAGATTGCGTTCTTCGGCCAGCCCCTCGAAATAGCCGGCGACTCGTTGCAGCTCATCATGCAAATCCAGCGACTGACGTTCCAGCGCGGCTTGGGCTTCGTCCGCCCGTGCCAGAAACAGAATGCTTTCTACCAGCCGAGAGATGCGCTCCAGCTCTTCCAGATTGGAGGCCAGTAGCGCCTGATATTCATCGGCGCTGCGGTTCTGGCGCAAGGCGACCTGGCAGTGGCCCATCAGCGAGCCGACGGGTGTGCGGATTTCGTGGGCCAGATCGGCAGAAAACTGCATCAGGCGTCGGTAGCCATCGTCCAGACGGTCAAGCATGGCGTTGAAGGCGTCGCTCAGTTGTTGCAGCTCGACGGGCGTATCGCGGCTGTCGAGGCGTTTGTGCAGGCTGGCCGGGGTGATTGCGGCGGCATGGGCGGCCATTCTGCGCAGCGGACGCAAGCCGCGACGCAGCAGCACATACCCCAAGGCTGCGGTGATCAGAAACGCCAGGGCCACGGCTATATAGATACGCTGACGGAAGCTGGCGAGCATGGCCATTTCTTTGACCATCAGGTGCGCGGCCTGCAAACGCACTTCGACACCGTTGGACATCACCTGCACGGCAGCCGCGCGCAACGGCACGCCTTGCAGGCTCATGCCGCTGCGCAGATCGTCGACCCGCAGCGGCTGGTCCTGCGCCACGGTCGGCAGCTCCGGCAGAGGCGCGTGCTGCGGGTTGACCGAGATCACTGGTGATTTGCCTGGCTCGCCGATGATGAAGATATCTTCTTCGCTGTCGAGCATGTTCTCGAACAGTTGCGGGCTGCCTTTGAGGTTGTCCATGGTCAAGTCATAGCGCAGCAGCTTGCGAAAGTGGTCCAGCCGCGCGAGCACGGCATGGTCGCTGCGTTGCATGACCGTTTCTTCGATTGACTGATACAGGTACAGGCCGGCGCCGCTGACAGTGAGCATCGCCACCAGGGCAAAGGCCAGGGTCGAACGCAGGGTCAGGGAAGGCTGGCGTCGCATGGCCGCACCTCGCACACATAACCGATGCCACGCACGGTGTGGATGAGTTTGACCGGGTAGGGCAGGTCCACCTTGCTGCGCAGGCGCTTGATGGCGACGTCCACGACATTGGTGTCGCTGTCGAAATTCATGTCCCAGACTTCCGAGGCAATCTGTGCCCTGGACAGTACGTCGCCTTCGCGGCGCAATAACAGGTGCAGCAGGGCGAACTCCTTGTTGGTCAGCACGATGACCTGTTGCTGGCGCGTCACCCGGCGGCGCAGCAGGTCCAGTTCCAGATCGGCCAGATGAAAGTGGTCCGCCTCGCGTACCACGCCCCGGCGCAGGATGGTGCGGATGCGCAGCAGCAGTTCAGTGAAGGAAAACGGCTTGACCAGATAATCGTCGGCACCCAGTTCCAGGCCGCGAATCCGGTCCTGCAACTGGTCGCGCGCGGTCAGAAACAGCACTGGCACGTCCTGCCGGGCGCGCAGTACTTCGATGATTTGCCAGCCATCGATGCCCGGCAGCATCACGTCCAGCACAATCAGGTCATAGCGGTTTTCCAGCGCCAGGTGCAGGCCGTCGGCCCCATGCTGGGTCCAGTCCACCTTGTAGCCGGACTCACCCAGACCCTTCTTCAGGTACTCGCCGGTTTTGGTGTCATCTTCAATCAGCAGGATATGCATCGTTTTGTCCGCTACGCTTTTGCCTGCACCCATGGTGCGCCGATGCCGGAGTCTAACCAGTTGCCGACAAGGTGTCCGACGAATGACAAAAATGTCATTGCCCGGTCATTCTGCGGTGCCGGTAGCGGTGCAAAGATGGGTTTCAGATCTCACCTGCCAAGGAAGTACCGATGAAGACTGCACTCTCTACTACGTTCGGCCTGCTGTTGCTCAGTGCCGCTGTCATGACCCAGGCTGCCGACATGAAGGTGGTCAAACCGATGCGTGGGACCGTCGACAGCGTCAGCGCCGACACCCTCGATTTCACCACCCGTTCGGGTCAGCACGAAAGCATCAAGCTGACTGACAAGACCGGTGTTCGTCTTGTGTCAGAAGCTGACTTCAAGCAAATCAAAGGCGACAGTTTTGTCGGGTCGGCTGCCATCCCGCAGGCGGACGGCACACTGAAAGCGCTGGAAGTGACCGTTTTTGAAGCCAGCCTCAAAGGCAGTGGCGAAGGTCACTATGGCTGGGAAAACGCTGATGGCAGCACCGGCACCATGACCAATGGCACCGTTGGCACGTTGGCTGGCACCGATGGCCGCACGCTGACCGTCAAATACGAGGGTGGCGAGAAGAAACTGGTGGTGCCGCAGGATGTGCCTATCGCCTACGTCGAGCCAGGCAAGGTCGACCAGTTGACCAAGGGCGCCAAGGTCGTGGTGTTCCCGGCTGACGACGGCAAGTCCGCTCGTGGTGTGGCCGTCGGCAAAGGCGGTTTCACCCCGCCGATGTAATCACCGCCAGAGCTGTCAGGGGCGCAAGGCTGCCCCTGACAGCCTTTCCAGGCCTGATCAGAGGGATCTCGACATGAAAACCCGCCCCATCCATCCGTGGCCGGTGCGCCTGACCCACTGGGTCAATGCCGTGGGCATGGTTTGTATGTTCATGAGCGGTTGGGCGATCTACAACGCATCGCCACTGATGCCGTTCACCTTTCCCAAATTCTTGACACTCGGCGGCTGGCTGGGCGGTTCCATTGCCTGGCACTTCGCGGTGATGTGGCTGTTGGTCATCAACGGTCTGATTTATGTGTTGTATGGCGTGTTCAGCCGCCATTTCAAACGCGACCTGTTGCCGGTCCGGCCGTCCGAAGTGACGCGTGACATGAGTGACGCGTTGCGTTTTCGACTGGTCCACGTCAAAGGCCGTTACAACGCCGTGCAACGGTTGATGTACTGGTTGGTGCTGGCCATGGGCGTGCTGGTGGTGCTGTCCGGTCTGGCTATCTGGAAACCGGTGCAGTTTCAGGGACTGGTCAGTCTGCTGGGCGGATTCGATTTCGCCCGTTGGGTACATTTCGGGGCGATGACCGCCATCGGCGCGTTCGTCATCGTCCATCTGCTGCTGGTCGTGCTGGTGCCCAGTACTTTGCTGCCGATGATTACCGGCGGCCGCCAGCCGAACGAAGACGGAACTGCGCAATCATGAACGAACCACGTAAACGCATCACTCAGCGTATCCGCCTTGAGCCCGCGCAAGAGCGCCAGCTGGTCGATATTCAGCGCCGCTCGTTTTTGCGCGCGGGGCTGACCGTGGGCGCGATGTCGATGCTCACAGGCTGCAACCTGCAGGATGGCGATCAGGTCGATAAAGTGCTGTGGGCCATGTCGCGCTGGAATGACCGGGTTCAGGCCTGGCTGTTCAACGGCCAGAAGCTGGCGCCGACCTACAGCAAGGCGCAGTTGACCAACCCGTTCCCGTTCAATGCGTTCTACCCTGAGTACAATGTGCCGGAGCTGGATCTTTCCGATTACCAACTGGCGGTGTCGGGGCTGGTGCGGGACAAGCAGCCGTGGACGCTTGAGGCGCTGCGCAAACTGCCGCAACGCACGGACATCACGCGGTTGATCTGCATCGAGGGCTGGAGTGCGATAGGGCAGTGGGGCGGCGTGCCGCTGAAGACGTTCCTGGAGTATATCGGCGCTGACACGACGGCGCGTTTTGTCGGTTTCAAGTGCGCCGACCGCTATTACTCAAGTCTGGATATGCCTACTGCGTTGCATCCGCAGACCTTGCTGGCGCTGGATTTCGGTGAAGTGGCGCTGCCGCCTGATTACGGTTACCCGTTGCGGGTGCGGGTGCCGACCAAGCTGGGCTTCAAGAATCCCAAGCACATCGTGGAGATTTTCGTCAGTAACGAGAATCCTGGGGGGTATTGGGAGGATCAGGGGTACAACTGGTTCAGCGGGATCTAGGAACGGACGCAGAGCGTCGCACGATGGCGGTAGTGAGATTATCGTTCCTCACGCTCCAGCGTGGGAATGCCGTTCGTGACGCTCCGCGTCACACTCAGGTGCAGTAACCACCGGGCAGGGCAAAGAGCCGCACCTTGGGCAGGCGCGGCGCTTCAGATCAATTCAGGCCCAGTTTGCCGCGCAGGGTCGAGAGGTCTTCTGCCAGGGTGTTGACCGGACCGATCAGGGCTTTGCGGTCGTTCTCTTTGACCTTGTCGTAGGTTTCAAAGCCACCGTCCTTGGTCTTGTACTTGGCGAGGATTTTGTCCACGGTGGCGAAGTTCTTGTCGACTTTGCTCGAGAAGGCTTTGTCCTGCTGTTCGATCTGCGGGCGGAACAGGTCGACGATTTTCTTCGCACCATCGATATTGCCCTGGAAGTCATACAGGTCCGTGTGGCTGTAACGGTCTTCTTCGCCGGAGATCTTGGTCGCTGCCACTTCTTCCAGCAGGGCTGCGGCGCCGCCGACGACTTTTTCAGGCGGGAAGGTCAGTTCGGCCACGCGCTTTTCCAGGTCTTTGACGTCGCTCAACAGCTTGTCGGCGATAGGGCCCTGATCCTTGGTGGTGTTCTGCGAGAACAGCGCATACTCCAGGCGATGGAAGCCGGTGAAGTCTTCCGCCGTAACGCCTTGTTCATGGTCGTCGACGCGTGAGTCGATGGACGCGTCCAGGTCACTGAACAGTTCGGCAATCGGCTCTACCGACTCGTAGTACACGCGAGTAGGGGCGTAGAGCTTTTTGGCTGTCGCGATGTCGCCTTTTTTCACGGCATCGGTGAATTTCTGGGTGTGGCTGACCAGTTCTTCGATGTTCTCGGTCACGTAGATCTTATAGTCCGACACCGGGCCTACCAGATCCAGCGGCGCGGTGGCGGCGAAGGCCGCCAGTGGAGTCTGGAGCAGGCCAAGGGTCAGGAGCAAAGCCAGGGGCGTCTTTTTCATGAGTGTCTTCCGGGTCAGGAGTGGATAGGTCATGCGTTTTGAGTGGACGATACGGCCGCCAGCAGCGAGCGACCGATGAAATCCTGGTCGCCGGTTACCCCCGGCAGGGTGAAGAAATAGCCGCCACCGACCGGCTTGAGGTACTCCTCCAGCGGCTCGCCGTTAAGCCGGCTCTGTACAGTAATGAAGCCTTTTTCCAGATCGGCCTGATAGCAGATGAACAGCAGGCCCATGTCCAGCTGACCGTTCTTGTTCACCCCGTTGGAGTAATTGAACGGGCGGCGCAGTATCAGGTTGCGCTGGCTTTCGGCGGTACGCGGGTTGGCCAGGCGGATGTGCGAATCCAGTCGGGTTTTCTTGCCTTCCGGGTCGGCTGCGTAGTTGGGCACATCGCTCTCGACTTTGCCGTCCATGGGCGCGCCGGTGCTTTTGCTGCGGCCGAAAATCGACTCTTGCTCCTGCAAGGGCGTGCGGTCCCAGCGCTCGACGAAGTTGCGGATGATGCGCACCGCCTGATAGCTGCCGTTGGCGGCCCAGGCCGGTTCGTCGCTGCCCGGCTGCACCCAGACCAGTTCGTTCATGGTCTTCTGGTTGTTGGAATCCGGGTTCGCCGAGCCATCCCGGAAACCCAGGAAGTTGCGCGCGCTTTCCGGCGGCTGACCGGGTTTCTTCGGTGCCTGGGGCGGCACGGTGCCTTCCTGTTTCCAGCGCACCAGCAGCAGGTCGGGCAGGTTCTTGACGATGTCGCGCAGCGCATGGATGTTGCTGTCGGCAGTGTTGGCGCAGAACTGGATGCTCAGGTCGCCATGGCAACTGGCCGGATCCAGCGCATCGTTGGGGAAACCGGTCATGCGGCTCAGGCGTTTCGGCTTGACCGGGGTCAGACCGAAACGCTCGTCGAACAGCGACTCGCCTACCGACACGGTGATGGTCAGGTTGTCCGGGGTCACCACCGGACCGAGAATGCCCGAGTCCGGCGGTGGCAGTTTCGGATCGATCTCCGGCACCGGGCCACCGGTCATCAGGAACGCGATGCGCTCGTTCAGGGTGCGAAACAGACGTTCCAGGTCTTCATGGTCGGCGGCCAGAACATCGAATGCCACCAGCATGCCCGCAGCAGGGCGCGGGTTGACGATGCCGCTCTGATGCAGGCCGTGAAACTCGTTGTGGTCCTGCGTTTTCTCACTGTTCGGCGCTTCGGCGACCTGCGCAGGTGCTGCGGCAAGTGCGTTGCCACTCAGGCTGCTGCCCGCCAGCGCGGCCCCTGCAGCGCCGAGCCCCATCAGAACGCGGCGGCGTTGCAGGGAGGCCGGAGCATTGCTCGTGTCTGAATTGCTGTCCGGATTTTTCATCGTGCTGTGCTCCAGTAAATCAAAGGCCGGAGAGGCCGAGTGCCGGGTCGATGCCATTGAGCGCGTCAGCCAGAGCGCCAGCCTTGGCGGCGATCTGCTGACGCTGCGCCTTATCCACCTGATCGTAGGGGCGTACGCCGCCATCGGCGCTGCTCAACGCATCGAGCGTGGTGTCCAGATCAGCCATGGCTGCGTCGATCTTCTGCAACAGATCACCCGCACTGCGGGCCAGCAACGGCCGCAGCAGGTCGACGATCTTGCGGGTGCCGTCCAGGTTGGCGGCAAAGCCGTTGAGGTCGCTGTGGCTGTAGCGTTCCTCTTCGCCGTTGCTGCGTACCTCAGCCAGGCTGCGCAGGGTGCGCGTGGCGATGGCCGCCAGCTGTTCGGGCGCCAGCGATTGCGCCATCAACTGTTGCTTGAGCTGGGTGACGTCGGTTTGCAGACGCTGCGCGACCGGCGCCAGGCCCTCGACGCTGTGTTGCTCGTACAGGCCATATTCAATGCGGTGAAAGCCGCCGAAGCCAGGATCCTGTTCACGTTTCTCGTAATAGTCGGCGCGGGCATTGATCGCATTGTCCAGCTCGGCAAGGCGCTGTGCAGCCGGTGCGATGCGCTGGTAGACGGCGCGGGCGGGCAGGTAGGCGGCCTGGGCGGCGCTCAGGTCGCCGGCATCAATGGCCTGTTGCAGGGTGGTGACGGCCTTGATCAGCGCCGAGCTTTGCAGGCTCAGGTACACGCGGTACTCGGAGAGCGGCCCGATGAAGGCGGTCATGGACGGACGCGCCTTGGCCTTGGCGTCGGACTCTGCCGTCGGCGTGACATGCAAGGTGCCGCGCGGGTTACTCAGCAGACCGCAGGTAATCGTGTAATCACCGGGCGTCAGGTTGGCATTGATCACCTGGCTCAGCCCTGGCGCGATGTTTTCCCGTTCTTCAATCACCAGCACGCCATCGAGAATTTCCCATTCGACGGCGCGTTCCGAGCGGTTGACGATGCGGAAGGCGTTCTTGCCCGCAGCGACCGTCAAGGCGTTCGGTTCGCAGTTACGAGCGTGGATATTGACCACGGTCTCAGTACCGGCATTGGCCGCGCGCTTTTTGGCTGCGACCTGCGAGGCGTAGTAGAACAGCCCGCCTGCGGCGATCATCAGGATCACTGAGCCGGCGACTGCCAATCGCAGGACACGGGGCGGCCGGGCTTTCCCGGAAGGCCCTGAGGGACGGTTAGACATGGAGGCCCTTATTCGTTCGTAACAGAAGATGTGTTTGGCTGCATGACCTTGCCAGCGGCCGGGGTGTGCGGCTTGAAGAACAGCAGCAGCGCCCCGATCAGGTAAATCAGGTAGGCACTCAGGGTGCTGACCGTCGGCGCGTCCTGGTAACCGAACATGCCCGCCAGTACCGAACCGGCAGGGCCATCCATCGGCAGCAGCGCACTGATGTCGAAAACCACTTCCTGCAGGTGATTCCAGACCCCGGCTTCATGCAGTGCCTGGACGGAGTTGGCGAGAATGCCCGCCGCCACTACCAGAATGAACAACCCGGTCCAGCGGAAAAACAGGCTCAGGTTGAGGCGCATGCTGCCGCTGTAGATGGCCACACCGAAAGCGACTGCCAGTAACAGGCCGAGCAGGGCGCCCAGCGGCGCGCCGGAGCCGTCACTCTGCTGGAACACGGCGAGCAGAAAGAAGACGGTCTCCAGGCCTTCGCGGGCCACGGCGAAAAACACCATGGCAATCAGCGCGTAGGTCTGGTTTTTCGAGCCGGTGAGGGCGGCGTCGAGTGATTCATGCAGCGCGTGTTTTATCGACCGTGCGACCTTGCGCATCCAGAACACCATGGAGCTGAGAATGCCGACCGCAATCAGGCCGACGATGCCTTCGAACAGTTCCTGCTGCTTCTGCGGAAACTCGGCGCTCATCAACTCAAGCCCGCCGCCGACGAACAGCGAGAGCGCGGCAGCCAGAAATACGCCGATCCATACCGCAGGCATCCACTCGCCGCGGCCGGTCTGCTTCAGGTAACTGGCGATAATGCCAACGATGAGCGCGGCTTCGATGCCTTCGCGCAGCATGATCAAAAAGGGAACAAGCATATCTCACCGAGTCAAAGCTGTAGGGTGAACGTGTCTCAGCGGGTCGTAGGCCGGAAACACTGCGTAACATAATGATACTCATTCTTGAATGCGGGTAGTTGTTTTTTATCGGCTATGCGTTTTTGGCAGGTCGTTCAGGTCAGGTTCAGGTAATCGGTCACGGTGTTTTGAACGTTCCGCGGTCTTCGTAAATCAACGATCATTTCCGCCTCTGCGTAAACCCTGTTTGCCCGCCTGGCCGCTTCAATCTGGAAGTCATCATGTCATCAAAATCACACAGCGCTGACCGCGAGCATGCTGAGGCGGTCGCGGCGCTTAGGTCCATAGACGTGCAATGGCAGTCATTGATCGACCATGTCGGCCCTTGTCTGCATCCGGTCAGCGCAGCGCAGGACCCGTTTCAGGCGCTGGTCAAGGCGGTCGCCTATCAGCAATTGCATGCCAGGGCGGGCGATGCGATGGTCAGGAGGCTGCGTGCGTTGTTTCTGGATGACAGCCTTCCAGAGGTCAGCTTCCCGGGCGCGCAGGCACTGGTCGAGCTGGATGATCAGGCGCTGCGCTCCTGTGGCTTCTCGGCGTCCAAATGCCGGGCGATCAAGGCGATTGCTGCGGCGCGGCTGGACGGTCTGGTGCCTGAGGTCAGTGCTGCGCTGGCGATGGGCAACGAGGCGCTGGTCGAACGCCTGATCCAGCTACCGGGCGTGGGCCGCTGGACCGTGGAGATGATGCTCATCTACGGGCTCGCTCAGCTGGATGTGATGCCAGCCAGCGATTTCGGCGTGTGCGAAGGCTACCGGCGACTGTATGCTCTGCAACTCAAGCCGTCGCACCGGCAAATGGCCCGGCTTGCCGAGCGCTTCGCGCCTTACCGAACCATCGCCGCCTGGTATCTGTGGCGAGTGCCGGTCGATTTCAGCGAACTCGGTTCATCTCGAATTTGAAAGCAAGACTCGGAGTGCCCAGTGGCTCTGACAGGCGCAGTCTTATCGAAACTCAAGGCGGGCTCGACCATGGACAGCACAGAACGCACTCAACCGGCACGCGCCCTGCGCACTGAAGACGATCCGCGCTGGGACATCCTGGTCAATCGGCGTTCAGACGCTGGCGCTGCCTTCGTTTACGGCGTGCTGACCACTGGCATCTATTGCAACCCGTGCAGCCCGACCCGGCTGCCGCGTCCGGAAAACGTGGTGTTTTTTGATAGTGCGCGCGACGCCGAGGCCGCCGGGTTTCGCCCGTCCCTGCGCAATGCCGGAGATTCACATGCGCTGCAGCTCAAGCACGCGGAAGCCGTTGCCCAGGCTTGCAGACTGATCGATGCCGCCGAATCGATGCCCACTCTGACCGAGCTCGCCGAGCAGGTCGGGATGAGCGGTTTTCATTTTCACCGTATTTTCAAAAGGCTGACCGGGCTGACGCCCAAGGCCTACAGTGTTGCCTCGTTACGCTCGCGGGTGAAAGTCCAGCTCTCACAGGACGTCAGCATTACCCGTGCGTTGTACGAGGCGGGCTACAACGCCAACAGTCGGTTCTATGAGGCTTCGCAGAACATGCTCGGCATGAAACCTTCCGAATACCGCGCAGGCGGGACCAATGTCGATATCAGGTTCGCTCTGGGTGAAAGTTCGCTGGGTTCGATTCTGGTGGCCACGAGCAGCAAGGGCATCTGTGCAATTTCGCTCGGTGATGACCCGCATGCGCTGATCGAAGCTTTCCAGGACCAGTTTCCCAACGCCAACCTGATCGGCGCAGACGCAGCGTTCGAACAACTGGTTGCCGAGGTCGTGGGTTTTGTCGAATCACCCGCGACCGGCCTGGCGCTGCCACTGGATATCCGCGGCACGGTGTTTCAGGAGCGGGTCTGGCAGGCGCTCAGGGAGATTCCTGCCGGATCGACGGCCACCTACACGCAGATCGCGACGCAGATAGGACTGCCCAGTGCAGTCCGTGCGGTTGCCAATGCCTGCGGTGCGAATAAGCTCGCAGTGGCCATTCCCTGCCACCGTGTGGTGCGCAGCGATGGATCGTTGTCGGGCTACCGCTGGGGCGTCGAGCGCAAGCGCAAGCTGCTTGAAATCGAAGCGGCCGAGGGAGCAGGACTGTTTTCAGGGCGTTGAGCAGCAGCCCATTTTCTGCAGAATTCGATAGGCCAGTTTCACCCGCTCCTCGTTCGGGTAGTTTTTGTTGGCGAGGATGGCAATCCCCAACTGCTGCTCCGGAATGAACGCCACATAGCCGCCGAAACCGTTGGTTGATCCGGTTTTGTTGACCCAGACCGAAGATTGCGCTGCCTGCGGTGGCTCGATCATCTCGGTTTTGACCGTGTTCAGCATGGCGCTGGCATTGCCCTCAAGCAGCGTATCCAGATGAACCGGCAGCGGATACTGCTCCCAGATCAGGTCCTGAGTCATGCCGCCGACCTTGAAATAGCCGGTCCGGGTATCGCGCAGGGCTTTTTGCAGCGCGGCGTCGTTTTGACCGAGCCCGATGTTCGCTTCGACGAAGCGTAGCAAGTCGCTGCTGCTCGATTTCACTCCGTACGCTTCAGCCGCCAGTGGACCTGGATTGACCCTGACCGGCTCGTCGAGTTTGTTGTAGCCCTGCGCATACAGCGCCTGTTTTTCATCGGGCACGTTGATATAGGTATTACTCAGACCCAGCGCCGGAAACAGCCGCTGCTGCAGAGCCTGTTCATAAGGCAGTTTCATGCTGCGCGCCGCAACCATGCCGAGCAGGCCCACACTGGGGTTGGCGTAGGTGCGATGGGTGCCGGGCAGATAGTCGGGCTGCCAGGCCTTGAAATATTCCATCAACTGGCGGGTGTTTTGCACTTTATCCGGCACCTGAAGCGGGAAGCCGCCAGCCGTGTGGGTGCCCAGATGGAAAACCGGCACCTTACCCAGCCGCGTGGCCTGCAACTGCGGAATATAGCTGTCGATGCTTTGCGTCAGCGACAGCTGCCCATTGGCCTGCGCCCAGGTAGCGAGGGTGGCGGTGAAGGTCTTGCTGATCGAGCCGAGTTCAAACAGCGTATCGCGGGTGACTGGCTGGCCGGTGGCTTTTGATGCGACGCCATAGGTGTAGAACTGCTGTTTGCCCTGGCGAGTAACGGCGATCGACAGGCCCGCGATATGATTTTCCTGCATCACTTTGCTGGCTTCTGCCTGCACGAATGCGTCGACAGACGCTGTGTCATCGTCGGCAACAGCCACCGCATTGAACAGCAGAAGTCCTGTGCAGAGCAGCGCTCCATTCCATTGCATTGGATTATTCCTTGTTGTTTTGGGGCATGGGCCGATCATCAGAGAGCTTTCCTGGAAGCCCCACCGTGGTGGTCGGTCGTCAAAGGTTTGCGTAATATGCCCCTTTTTTGCGCTTCTTCCACGGAGCGCCGCTCAGGTAACCCATGAAAACGATCCGTATACGTGCCGAAGTCCTGGCAGGCCTCACCACATCTTTTGCATTGGTGCCCGAGTGCATCGCCTTTGCGCTGGTGGCCCATCTCAATCCGCTGATGGGGCTCTACGGCGCATTCATCATCTGTACCCTGACTGCGCTGTTCGGCGGGCGTCCGGGCATGGTGTCCGGTGCGGCCGGTTCCATGGCGGTGGTGATCGTCGCGCTGGTGGTTCAGCAGGGTGTGCAGTATTTGCTGGCGACCGTATTGCTGGGCGGTCTGATCATGATCCTGTTCGGCTTGCTGCGGCTCGGCAAACTGGTGCGGCTGGTGCCGTATCCGGTGATGCTGGGCTTCGTCAACGGCCTGGCGATCGTCATCGCGATGGCGCAACTGGAGCACTTCAAGGTGGGTGAATCATGGCTCAGCGGTACGCCGCTGTACGTGATGCTCGGGCTGGTGGCGCTGACCATGGCGATTGTCTACCTGTTGCCACGCTTGACCCGCATTGTGCCGCCAGCGCTGGTGGCTATCCTCAGCGTCGGGCTGGCGGTCTACCTGCTCGGCCTGCCGACCCGCACCCTGGGCGACATGGCGCACATCGCCGGTGGCTTGCCGGTATTCGCCATGCCGGACATTCCGTGGAATCTGGAGACGCTGCGCATCATCGCGCCTTACGCGATCCTGATGGCGCTGGTCGGTCTGCTGGAAACCCTGCTGACCCTCAACCTGACCGACGAGATCACCGAAACCCGTGGTTATCCGGATCGCGAGTGCGTGGCGCTGGGTGCTGCCAACGTGGTGTCCGGTGCCTTCGGCGGCATGGGCGGCTGCGCGATGATCGGCCAGACCGTGATCAACCTGAGTTCTGGCGGCCGTGGTCGTCTGTCGGGCGTGGTCGCGGGCTTGATGATCCTGATGTTCGTGCTGTTCCTCTCGCCGCTGATCGAGCGCATTCCATTGGCGGCGCTGGTCGGGGTGATGTTCGTGGTCGCCCAGCAGACCTTCGCCTGGGCTTCGCTGCGCGTGCTGCGTAAGGTGCCGGTCAACGACGTCCTGGCGATCATTGCCGTGACCGTGGTCACGGTGCTGACCGATTTGGCCACCGCAGTGCTGTTCGGGATTATCATTGCAGCAATCAATTTCGCCTGGCAGCAGGCTCGCGAGCTGTACGCCGACAGCCATGTCGAAGCCGACGGCAGCAAGGTCTACCACCTGCATGGCACGCTGTTCTTCGCCTCGACCACACCGTTTCTCGACCAGTTCAACCCGGCCGAAGACCCGGCGCAGGTGACACTGGACTGCCGGCACCTGAGCTTTGTCGATTACTCGGCCATCGCTGCGCTCAAAACCCTGCGCGAGCGCTACGCCAAAGCGGACAAGCATTTGCGTGTGGTACACCTGTCCGAGCGCTGCAAGCGATTGCTCAAACGTGCCGGTGTGCAGCATGCCTGAGTTGAGTTGATGAGTTGCGCTGCGCTGCGCAGCCTCGTATAGGCTGGATGTCTTTTCTCCGATAGCGAAGGGTGTGTGCCTGATGGATGCCGTCTCTCCTCTGCAAGCCTACGAACGTGCCGTCCAGCGTGGTTTTCAACCCGATCAGGCGCAGTTGCAGGCCGCCCGGCAATTGCAGGCGTGTTATGAGGGGCTGGCCGACGCTCGCGGTCGGGCTCGTGGCGTTTATCTGTGGGGGCCGGTCGGACGTGGCAAGACCTGGCTGATGGACCGCTTTTTCGAAAGCCTGAGCGTACCGGCCCGGCGTCAGCATTTTCATCACTTCATGCGTTGGGTGCACAAACGCATGTTCGAGTTGATGGGCACTTCCCAGCCGCTGACCGTGGTCGCCAGGGAGCTGGCGCGTGACGTGCGGGTGATGTGTTTCGATGAGCTGTTCGTCACCGATATCGGTGACGCAGTGATCCTCGGCGGGCTGCTGCAGGTGATGTTCGAAGAGGGCGTGGTGCTGGTCTGCACGTCTAACCAGCCACCGGAGCAGTTATACAGCCACGGCCACAATCGCGAGCGCTTCCTGCCAGCGGTTGCGGCCATTCTGAAGTACATGGATGTCGTGGCCGTCGACGGCGGCGAGGATCACCGGCTGCACCCCGGGCAACTGCATCAGCGCTACTGGATTGCCGAAGCCGGTAGACCCAGCGCCTTGCAGGGCATCTTCGAAGCGTTGAGCGCGGATCAGCCGGTTCACGATTCGCAGGTCATGCTCGGTTATCGCAGCATTAATGTAGTTCAGCATTCCGACACGGCCGTGTGGTGCCGCTATCGCGACCTTTGCGAACAGCCGCTGGCGGCCATGGATTTCATCGCCTTGTGCGATCGCTTTTCGGTGATTCTGCTCAGCGAGGTGCCGCTGCTGGGGGCCTCACAGCGCGAAGCGAAAATTGCCCGCGGCACCGAGGATGGCGTCGAGCAGGTGACCGCAGGCGATCGCGAGCTGCCGCAGTTGTCGCCCAACGATGATGGCGTGCGGCGCTTCATCGCGCTGGTCGACGAGTGCTATGACCGGCGCATTCCGCTGTATGTCGAAGCGCCGGTGCCGATGGACGACCTGTACACCGAGGGCTACCTGTCGTTTGCCTTCCGGCGCACCCTCAGTCGACTTCAGGAAATGCAGCTGGAGCGTTTCACCGAGTCCTGACGCTTAGCTCGCATCGCGGCGGCGCTGGGCCCGCATGTGCTTGGCGCCTTCGATCATCAGGACCACGACGGCCATCCAGATCGGCAGGTACGTCAGCCATTCATCACGACCGATGCTCTCGCCCAGCAGCAGGGCGACGCCGACCAGCAGGATCGGCTCGACATAACTGAGCAGTCCGAACAGGCTGAACGGCAGCAGGCGGCTGGCAAGGATGTAACTGACCAGCGCCGAGGCACTGATTACCCCGAGCAACGGAATCAGCAGGTACAACAGCGGTGTCTGTTGAATGGCCTGCGGATGGCCGTGGGCGATGAACCACAGGCCGATGGGCAGCATCAGCAGCATGTCGAACCAGAGCCCGCCGAGGTGATCGGTCTTGAGCGTGCGACGCAGCACGAAGTACAGCGGATAGCCGCCCGCGACCAGCAGGGTTTCCCAGGAGAAACTGCCCAGCCGCCACAGCTCATGCGCCACGCCGATCATGGCAAACACCGCAGCGACTTTCTGCAAGTAGGAGAGGTGCTCGCCATACACCACGCGGCCGGTGAGAATCATGCTCAGCGGCAGCAGGAAATAGCCCAGCGACACCTCCAGACTGCGCCCGTGCAGCGGTGCCCACATGAAGATCAGCAACTGCGCACCAAGCAGCACCGAAGACAGCAGCAGCGCGAAGATCAGCAGTGGTTGCTGCCTGAGTCGGACAGCCACTTCGCGGACTCGCCGCCAGTCACCGCTGACCAGCATGAACAGCGTCGCGCAGGGCACGGTGAGCAGCATGCGCCAGCCGAAGATTTCTTCGCCGTCGAGCGGGGCCATCAGTGACGTATAGAAATACATGACCCCGAACAGCGTAGACGCCAGGACCGACAGCACCACACCTTTGTACACAACGGCCTCCGCAACAACTGATTCGACAGATTGCGCACCTGTCTGGTGCGCGCGGAGGCTAGTTTAGTGTGCAGGGTCGCAAAAAGCTCGGATTTGCAGGCGCAACGTTCGTCAGGCGAGGGCGCACGGATGTCACTCTGCACCTGACCGAAAACGGGCGCGTCAGGCGGGCGATTCAAGGTGTCGCCAGAGCGCATCACCGTTGAAGTCGCGAATGATGTCCCGGGCACCGGCCGCTCGCAGCTGCCCCTCATCCAGCCCCGACAGCATGCCGAAAGTATGGATCCCGGCGGCGCTCGCCGATTGGACGCCTGCCAGCGAGTCCTCGAAGGCAAGCGCCTGGTCGGCCGTCACGCCCAGCAGTTCCAGCGCCGTGAGATAAGGCATCGGATGCGGCTTGCCACGCGCCAGCTCACCGCCGATCACAATGGTTTCAAACCGGTCGACAATGCCCAGGCCAGTCAGCATGGCCATGGCGTTTTCACGGGGCGCATTGGTCACCACTGCGGTGCGCAGGCCGGTTTCGCGCGCGTGATCCAGGATACGCAACACGCCTGCCACCGGGATCGTCTCGCCCAGTTGAGCGCGAAACATGGCCTCTTTCTCCGCCGCCAGACTGGCGTATTGCGCCGTTGGAGTATCGGGAAACAGGCCGCCAAAAATCATGTCATCCGGGAAGCCCATGACATGGGCCTTGTAATAACCGATGTCCATCGAACGGCCCCAGCGTGCGAGCAACTGGTTATAGGCGTTCAAATGCAGTTCATCGGTGTCGATAAGCGTTCCGTCCAGATCGAACAACAGCGCGCAAAGGGCCATCGATTCCTACTCCTTTGAGGGGGTGGTAGCGTTGCCGGCAGACCAGGCACCACGCAGGGCGGGCACTAGCGGCAACATGAGAAGGGGATAGACGATCAGCAGGCGGAAGGCGGCCTCGACCCCGATTCGTTCGGACAGCAGCCCGAGCAGAAACGGCGCCAGCAGCAGCGCCACACCGACCGCCTGTGATGCATGGGTACTGAGCGTCGAGCTGGCCTGTGGCGCAATACGCATGGCCGAGCCAAGAATCAGCGGAAAGAAATTGCCCAGGCAGGCGCCGAGCACGAACGTGAGGATCGCTGTGCCGGTGACGCCTTTTACGAAAGACAGCACCAGCAGCGTGGCAATAGCGCTGAATATCACCACGGTCAGCAATGTAAACGGTGAGACCCGGCGCAGCGCGTAGCTGCTGACCAGTCGCCCGCAGACGGTGCCGGCAAAGTACAGGCTCATCAGCGTCGCTGCGACCGACGCGCTGGTCTGTACATGGGTCTTGATGTACTCCGCGCCCCAGAACCCGACACCCCATTCCGCCGAGATTCCGAGTATCACCAAAGCCCACAGACTGAGCCGGGTCAGGCGTTGCAGGCGCGGGGTATCGACCCTTTGCGATGAGGCGTTGTGGCCGGCCCCGGACTTATGAATGGTCAGCGGCAGGCAGAACATGATCAGCGCCCAACTGCTGACCATCAGCGGAGCCATGCGCCACGACAGCCCGATGGCTGTCGCTGCGCCCACCAGCAGCGCGCCGCCCAGTACACAGAGGCCTGCCACAATATGAGCTTCCACCAGTTTGGCGGCGGCCTGCCGACCATACAGTCTGCCGAGCATGGCCTGTCCGACGGCCATGACCAGACCTCCCGAGAAGCCCATCAGTACGCTGCCGGGCAGTGTCATGGTCAAACCGCTGGCGATTGAAAACAGTCCGCTGGCCAGCACGATAGAACCTATGGCGATACGACCGATGCCGATTGCCAGTGCCCGGCTCTCCAGCCAGCGATAGGGCACTCCGATCAGCACCAGCCCCAAGGCGTATGCGGCGAAATGCAGGCCGGTCCAGCGCAGATCAAGATTGAACTCGGCACGCAGAAACGGCATCAGTGGTCCGAGCATGCCTTGCTGGGCCCCGAACAGGCCGAACATCAGGTAAATCCCCCACGGCCGTGGCTCCGTTCTTGCCGGGGCAGAGGGCGATTGCATCGATTGGTTGTGGGCCATGTCGGTCATAGGCCAGCCTTTGTGTCGAACAGTGAATGCCAGCGTGCGCAACGGGCGACTTTGGTATGGCTGGCCTCGATGGCATCCAGCGCCTTTAGGTCGGCCGCTGCCAGTGTATCGCTCGACAGGCCACCGATCACGACCTTGCCGTAGCGTCGGCTGATGGCAGCGGCGCCCGGCGAAAGCATCCAGCCAAGTGCCTGCAGCGCCTGTGTCGCACGCGGCGAACCGGCACGACAGCCGAACACTTCGAACTCGTAGCGACGTGCATCACCGGGCACGCACCAGTGCAGGGAACTCCGCTGCGCCGCGGCACGAGTGGCAGCCGTGGACACCGTCACGCCGACCAGCGCATGGCCCTTGATCACCGCCTCTATCGGGGCGGTGGACGACCCGCTGATGGATGGCCGCAGTTGTGCAATGTGAGCGAGCCTGTCCCAGGCCTGCTCGCCGTACTCTTCGAGCAGCGCGCTCAGGTGCAGATAGCCTGCGCCCGAGCGTCCCGGATCTGGCAAGGCGATGCGATCGGCCCACGCCGGTGCGCACAGCGCGTCCCAGGACAGAGGGGGCGTGAGGCCGTGGGCAGCGAGCACGTGCGGGTCATAACAAAAGGCCGGGACAAAGCCTGACGGGCTGAACCAGCGTCGGTCGGCGGCAATCGCCTGCGCGGGCAGCATCGAGCAATCAAGCGCGTCCAGCGTCAGCAACTGCGAGTTCAGTGCAGGATCGAGCAGGGCGGTGGCAGCCGTCCCCAACAGCAGATCCCAGTCGCCTGCCGTGCCGTCGATCACGCGTTCGATCAATTCTGATGTGGACCAGCGCGAGAGGCGCACCGGTACACCGATATGCTCGCTGATGCCTGCCACGAACTCGGCCAGTTCGGCATTTTCCATCGAGCTGATAGCGATAAGTTCATCCATGCCCGGCCTCAATCCAGCAGTCCATGCAGTTTGGCGTACTGTAGCAGCATGATGGTCTTGCCGTCGCAGATCGCCCCGGTTTCTATCATGGCCAGTGCTTCGTCCAGCGGCAGCTCGAGAACCTCGATTTCTTCGCCTTCCGCTTCCAGACCACCGCCGTCGCTCAGCTTGTTTTCATCGAAGTATTCGCCGACGAAAAAGTACAGCCGCTCGGTCACCGACCCAGGGCTCATGAACGCTTCGAAGACCTTGCGCACCTCCTGTATGCGATAACCGGTCTCTTCCTCGGTCTCCTTGCGGATACAGGTTTGCGGATCGTCGCGATCCAGCAGCCCGGCGCAGGTTTCGACCAGCATGCCGTCGTGCTCGTTGACGAAGGCCGGAAAGCGGAATTGCCGGGTCAGGACGACGGTCTGCTTCAGCTTGCTGTAGAGCAGGATGGTCGCACCGTTGCCGCGGTCGTAGGTTTCCCGGGTCAGCGTGCGCCAGGCGCCGTTGCGCCCCTGAAAGTCATAGGTGGTCTTGCGCAGTACGTACCAGTTGTCCGAGAGCACTTCGACCTTCTTGATACGCACTCTGTCCTGAGTGGTGCCCGGATTGTTCATACTTTCGCTCCCAGGTGAGTGGCGTTGGGGGCAACCGTCAGCAGGCGCGCGACCATTTCCGGATCGCGGTGCTCGGGGGCGGTCATGACGGCGGTGTCCAGCGCGTGATCACATCCGGCTGAGCAGGCACCCTGATGTTCGCCCAGCCGCGTCACGGCTTCGGTGACCAGACGGCGGGTCAGTGTGACGGTATCCGCCATTCGCTGGGCGACCAGCGTCGCGTTGACCTGTTCATGGGACTCGTGCCAGCAGTCGAAGTCCGTGGGGATGGCAATCATCGCGTAGCAAAGCTCCGCTTCGCGTGCCAGCTTGGCTTCAGGCATGGCGGTCATGCCGATCACGGTGCCACCCCATTGGCGATAGAGGCTGGATTCGGCACGTGTCGAAAACTGCGGCCCTTCCATGACCACGTAGGTGCCGCCGTTGCGGGCCTGCACATCGGCGGCTTCTGCAGCGCTGGCCAACACCGAGCGCATGCGCCCGCACACCGGGTCGCCAAACGGCACGTGACCGACCAGCCCCGGCCCGAAGAACGTCTTGTCACGCTTGATCGTGCGATCGATGAACTGGTCGATCAGCACGAAGCTGCCCGGCGGTGCATCGTGGCTCAGGCTGCCCACGGCACTCACCGACAACATTTGAGTGCAGCCGACACTGCGCAGCGCGGCAATATTGGCGCGCACATTGATGAACGCTGGCGGGATGGTATGGCCCACACCGTGACGCTGCACGAACGCCACCGGCACGTCGTTGAGGGTGCCCAGCGTGACGGGAGAAGAGGGTTTGCCGAACGCCGTTTCGCACTCGACGAGCTGTACGTCCTTCAAACCGGGCAACTGTTGAAGGCCACTGCCGCCAATGATGCCGATACGTTGAATGTGCTGATGTGCCGGGGTATTCATACGCTGCCTCTGGTTTTCAAGGTGGTTTCTGGATGTCCGGTGGTCACCAGACGCTCATACAGTTCGGATAGCGCAGTGGGTGCGCTGCCGCGTCGAAGCAGCAGGCCTTCACTGGCGTTGTTGCTGTAGCGTGGCTCATGGATTTTCAGGTGCCGGTCAATCGCCGGCAGGTAGTTCCAGCGCACGCCGGGGTACAGCGAGTGCGCCAGGTGGTAGGCGTCGGACGTCGGCGCGATGAACACGCGGATCAGCCACCCGGTGATGCCGAAATAATCGGTGGGCCGGCCTGCCAGGTATTCAAGATCGCGTCTGTCCCTGGGCGTCCCTTCGACAAACCAGCGGTGCTCGGTGAGCAGTGACACCCAGGCAAACACCGGATACGACGTCAGCAACGGAACCAGCCAGCCAAACAGCACGCCTTTCCAGCCGCCTGCCCAGTAGAGCAGCGCGGTGACCGCCAGCAGACACACGATACGAACCACCGTGGTCAGGCGCGAGTGATTCAGCAGACTGTTGCGCGCCATGGTGCTCAGATTGACCCGGGCCCCCTGGGGCGTCAGCGGATAGAGCAGCAACCAATAGAATTTGCCGGAAGAGATGCCGGCCACATAGCCACCGGCATGCACCCGTGCGCGGTTGGGGTCGAGATCTGGATGATTGGGGTTGCGATGGTGTTCCAGCGTGTGGGTCTGGTGTCGGCTGCGCATGTCACGTTTGAATGCTGGAAACTGATAGAAAATATCGCTCAGCCACCACTGCCAATCATGATTGGGGCATAACGCAAAATGCACGGCGTTATGGCCAAACTCCTGCAGCGCACGCAGCCGTCCACCGCTCCACAGCACCACCATCAGCCACGCCAACGGCGAGGAGTAGAGTGATGCGAGCAGCACGGCGGCGACGATATCCAGCCAGGTCCAGATGAACGGCAGCGGCGCGAGCCAGCCATCCAGCGGTCGATAGTAGTGCTCCTTGCGGTCAGGGAGCCGGGGTGTCAGGCGCAGCAATCGCAATATGCGCTGCTTGTCGCGGTAGTAAAAGGCAACGATCGCACGCAAGGTCAATGCAGTGGCGATCAGGCCAGACAGAACGATGTGCGACGCGGTCATGGTCAGGCACTCCCGGTGTTGGCGTGCAATGTGGGGCCGGGTGTGAAGCGTTCGAGCAGATCGCCCAGGCCATCGAACAGCGGGGCACCACTGAGTCGCAGGCGTTCGCTGTTCTGATGGCCTGTCGCAACCAGCACCGGCGACCAGCCCACGACATTTGCGACGTCGAAGTCATGCAGCGTGTCGCCAACAAACAGGGTGCGTGAGGCCGGTGTGCCCAAGGTTTTCTGCAGCACTACGGCCTCGGCGGTTTTGCTGGTGGCCTGGTTATGGCTCAGCCCCACGACATGTTCGAAACACTCATACAGGCCCTTCGCGTGCAGGGTCTGAACCAGAACGTCACAGTGCGATGCCGACAGGATCGAGACGCCGATCCCGACCCTGCGCGCCGCGTCGAGAAACTCGATCACGCCCGGTTGCAGCGGGCAGTGGGCAACGTTTGCGTCGAAGTGCTCCAGGTAATGCTGCACGATGGTAGAGAACGGCACACGGTTCAGGTCAAAGCCGAGTGACGCGTAGAACCCGGCAATCGGAAAGTCGAACCTTGCCCGGTATTGTTCGGCGGTGACAGGCGCGACGCCGAACTGCTCGCCGCAACGATTCACGGCGCAGACGGCAAGATCGAGGTCGTCGATCAACGTACCGTTCCAGTCGAACACCACATGCTCGATGCCGGAGAAATGCAGGATGTCGTCGATCATTGTCGGGTATTCCGGGAAAGTAGGGCATTAAGAGCGATGCGCGACACAATCGCTGGCGAATACACCCGAGCCGGGTCCATCACCAGGTTAGTCACACTGATCTGCGTTTCCAGCGCACGACGATTGTTCGCCGAGAGCGCACCCAGCCCGGCGCCATACCAATGGTCGAAACGTGTGCGCCAAGTGCGTTCCCCGGAGGTTTCCGGAAAACGAAAATCTTCGGTCGTGGCCATGTTCCAGGCACCGTCAACGACACTGCACAGCAGGCCCTGCAACTGATGGCAGCGGAGTGATTTATCCAGCAGTGCGTCAAGGCGCTCATCGATGCAATCGGCTTCGAGTGCCGCGATGGTCATGCCCTGGCTGTACAGCGGATTCATGCTGCTCAATGCATCACCCACCACCAGCAGGCCTTCTGGCCAGTGTTTGAGACGGTCGTAGTGAGTGCGGCGACTGCCAGGCATTCTGAAGGTAAAGACCTCCGAGAGTGGCTCGGCCTCGCGGATGACGTCATGGATGTCCGGGACGGGCAGGCTGGCCAGCGCCTGAAGAAACTCGTCGGGGTCCTTGCCGGGGAAGTTGCCGAACCAGCCCCCGGTGGTCACCATCCAGCGATCGCCCTCGATCGGGCTGATGACCCCCATCGAACGCTGGGCCGGAGCGGTTGGCAGCACCAGCAATACTTTCCATTGTTCAGCGAAGGCAGGAAGCCGTTTGTAGATGCGCGATGCGTAGCCCAGTTCGGTCTTGACCACACTGTTCTGCACGCTGCCAAAGCCTGCGTCTTTCAGCCAGGAAGGCATGTGCGTGCCGCGGCCGCTGGCATCCACCAGCAGGTCGCAGGACAGGTTGCGCTCGCCCGAGCCGTCATTGATCGCGACGCCGCTCACCTGACGCAGGTTCTCGGCACCGGAAAACTCGATGCGCGTGACCCGTGTACCGGACAGAATGCTGACCTGCGGTACGGTCGTCAGGCAACGGCGCAACTGGTTGTCGATGAGCCGGCGGCTGCAGTAGTGAGCTTCGATGCCGCTGCGATAACGGTTTTTCCAGCGGCCGCGTTGGTACCACTTCACATCATGTCCGAGGTCCGCCACCTGAGCGCCGCTTTGTTCGAGCGCACTCAGCAGCCCCGGATAGATCCGCTCCATGATCTGCTTGCCGCGCAACAGCAGCAGGTGCACATGGTGTTCTTGAGGCAGGCTCTGACGCGGGCCTGTCTCGTCGTAAAAGTCGCCTTTTTCGACGACAGTGACACGCTCGAAGCGGCGCGCCAGCACGGCAGCGGTGAGGCAGCCGGTGACACTGCCGCCAATTACTACCGCATGGCCCGAGCGCAGGGCCGGTTCAATCGGGAGAGTAGTCATTGAGCACCTTGGCGATGTAATGCAGATCGTCGTCCTGCAGATTCTGGTGCAGAGGCACCGTCGTCAGTGAACGCAGCAATCTGGCAGCGTTAGGGCAGTCGCGTTGATACCGGGTCAGCAGCGGCAACTGGTAAAGCGGCTGGTTATCGTACTTGCCGATGTCCGATTCGATACCGTGACGTTGTTGGTAGTGCACCAGTTGGCGACCGTCATGCCCCACTGACTGCAGGAGCAGCGAGTAGGCGTTGACTGCGCCGCCTTTGACGACAGGCAGCTCGCGAAACGCCGGGTTATCGAGCATGGACAGAAGAAGATCGCGGTTTCTCATCCGGCGTTCGAGGTGCGAATAGAGCTGACGCGAACGGGCCAGCCCCAGCGCCGCCTGCAGCCCGCCCAGCTTCAGGTTGATACCCAGCGATTCGCCTGTCAGGTTGCCGAAACGGGTATAGGCGCGGATTCGTCTGGCCCGGTCGTCGTCATCGGTCATCACGAAGCCGCCTTCGCCGGTCGAGATGAATTTGCAGTCATGGGTACTGAAACAGCTGATATCCCCATGCCGTGCGAGCCAGGTGCCGTCCAGCCGGGTCATGTGTGCGTGGGCCAGGTCCTGGATCAGAGGAATACCGGCTTGGCGCATGGTCGCCCAGGTTTCATTCGAGCGAATCGGATAGCCCCACATCGGTACTTCGATGACTGCGCAGGTACGAGGGCCTATGCAGCGCTGCAGGTCTTGCGGATCCAGGCCGAAACTGTGCGGCGCGACATCGCAGAACACCGGCACAAGCCCCAGCGAGAGGATCGGCAGGACCGTACAGATCGGTCCCGTCGGGGCGACGATGACTTCGTCGCCCGGCTGGAAATCGACACCGGCAAGCGCAGCGGTCACTGATGCCGCACCCGAAGACACAGCGATCACATGCTTGATGCCATAGAGCCCGGAAAGCGCCGCTTCGTATTCATCGACCACCTGCGAAGTGCCTGTCAGGCCCGAATGCAGCGCCCGCTCCAGCTCATGCAGATCATCGATCGAATGCATCGGCCCTTTCTGGGTGATGGTGCGCAGCTGGGTAATGGTACGCAGGCTCATGGTGCCACCTTCATTCCCACCAGATCCCACAGCGCATCGTCTGCAAAAACCCGGTCTACCATTCGCCGGAAATTGGGAAACATCTTCAGGTCTGCGGTTTCCGCATGGCTGAAAAACCGCGCATGCTCGACTTCCCGGTTGTCCGGGCAGGCTTGCAGGCTTGTTGCCGTGACATAAATCAGGTCCAGGTGATAGTGCGGGCCGCGTTTGTCATCAATGTATTCGCACAGCACCCGGTAAGGCTGATGCAGTACGGTGACATCGGTTTCGACATCGGCGAGCTCTTCATCACGCTCGCCGAGCAACTCGGCATGAATGCCCGTCTCTTCGAAAATCTCTCTGAGTACTGCAACGTCGGGTGTTTCGCCCTGTTCGATGTGGCCGCCCGGATAGAGCCAGACGCCCAGCTTGCGGTGATGCAGCAGCAGCATCTTGCGCTCCGGGTTCAAGACGAACCCGGACGCGGTGAAATGCCGATCCAGTTGTGAGCGATCGAGTGGTTCAGTCATTTATGCGCCACCGTACTGGTTGATGCGATCAGCCATGTATTCGAGCTCCGCCCGGGTAATGCCCGGATGAACCGGAATTGTTGTCATGCCTGCCAGCAGCGCTTCTGCGTTCGGGCATTCGTTGCGGTACTGTGCCAGTGCCGGGAACTCATAGAGTGCCTTGCAACCGTAGCGTTTGATGTCGGAAGGGATACCGGCTTCGTCGAGGTAATCGATGAATGCACGGTTGTCGGCGAAGTGCAGCTCAAGGTTCAGGAAGTAATAGTTAGGCAGGCCGCCGTCGATGATTTTCTTCTCCCGGACCTTGCTGTGATCGAGCCTGGCAAGGAAGTAGGCCGCGTTCTCTCTGCGTTTCTGGATCTGCTCATTCAGTGACGCCAGACGGCTGCCGCCCAGCGCCGCTGGCAGTGCAGCGAGTTTGTAGTTGAGGCCGAAATCCTTGCCGTTGAGGTTACCGAAGCGGCTGTAGTCGCGGCAGCGCTGCGCCAATGCATCGTCGTCGGTGAGAATGAAACCGCCTTCGCCGGTTGCCAGTGGTTTACGCTCGTGGGTGCTGAAGCAGGACAGATCGCCGAATTGGGACATCGGGCGGCCTTCCAGGGTGGTGCCGTGCGAATGAGCCAGGTCGAGAATCAGCTTGATACCCAGCTCATGGGTCAGGGTGCGCAACTCGTCGACTTCCGTGGGATAGCCCCACATCGGAATATCGATGATGGCCTTGGTGCGTGAGGTCATGCGCGCCTTTATGGACGCCGGATCGGCACCGAAGCCGTGGGAGCGGGTGTCGACGAAGATGGGGTTGGCCCCGGCAGCGATGATCGGGTAAATCGTGCACAGCGGGCAACTGGGCGTCAGCAGAACGTCGTCGCCCGGACCGACCCCGGAGGCGTAGATAGCCACACTTAATGCGGCACCGCCTGACGATACGGCAATGGCGTGTTGCGCTTCGAACCAGGCGGCGAGTTTGCTTTCGTATTCGCCGACCACATCACTAGTCCCCGACAGGGGACGCTCCAGCGTCAGTTGCATGGTCAGCAGATCGTCTGCGTATACCGGGCGATATTTATCCGAAACGGCAGGTCGAGCAGTGGCGTTACTGGAAAGACTGGACATGTGTGCAAGCTCCGAAAACAGGCATTGGGTTGGCGTAGGGTCAGGCGCTCAGGGCCAGGTCTGGTCGAGCGACGGCATCTGCCTTGCAAATGCTCTCGATGACCTCATAGGTCGGCCGCAGGCTTTCGAAGCTCGCCTCATAAGTAGTGTTGTTACGAACGGCATGGAAAAACTGCTCGAGTTCGCCGAAGTAGCCACTGCGCTCATACCCCGAATCCAGAGGCCCCGGCTGCCAGGCGCCTCTCCAGCGTTTACCTGGGCCGGTAGCGCTGGTGCCGTGCTCCGGTTCGTGCATGGTGATGTTCCACAGGTTATTGAGCTCGACCATCATCGAGTTCGAGCTGACAATTTTCATGTCGAATTCAAAGTACGGGAACATTGTTCCGCTGAGCAGGCTGACACTGGCGCCCGTGGTGAACTGCAGCTCCAGACTGACCAGTAATGAATCGCCATGACGTTGCACTCGCGATTCGATATCACGCAGCTCACCGCCTCCGAACGTGACGCCCAGATCGATGGTATGGATGGCCTGTGCGAGCAGGAACGACCTCAGCGTCGAGTCGAGACCCCAGAGTGGCGAGGTGGGTTTGCTGGCGTAGTGGTTGAGCTGGACATGCACGACCTGGCCAAATTGTTCGGCACTGGTCATCTGGCGCAACTGGCGCATGGGCTTGGCAAATTTGAAATTCATGCCGACGCCGGTGATCACGTTCGAACGGCGACTTGCGTCGATCAGTTGGTCCAGTTCGTCAAGGGTGAAGCAAGGTGGCTTCTCGACGAAGACATGCACACCTTTGGCCATTGCCTTGAACGCAAGATCGCGGTGAGCCTGGGGCGGGCAGGCCATGACGACCGCATCGAGCCCGGCGTTTGCAAGCATGTCGTCGAAATTATCCGTGATCATCACATTCGATACGAAACGATTGATTTGCTCGGCTCGGCCGCGATCACTGTCGCAGACTGAAACAATACGAATGTCCGGCATCTGCAAAAGAGTGGGCAACAGATTTTCCTGCATTTGTGCGCCGAGACCAACAATGCCAACTTTGAGTGCAGCCATAATTATCTCCGTCTTTAACGTTCAGATGTAGTTCATTGAAGAAAAAGGGGCGAGCGCGTACACGAATTCCATAACGGATTACCTGAAGGGCAAACCGAATGAGTTCAGTGTTCGTGTCGAGTCAGTTGAGCCGTGCAGCAATGCTCTAAGGTGTGGGGTCGATCTGGCAGCGAAGACTGCCGGCACCCGTTGCAGAGCGGTGTGTGATGAGTGTCATCAAGGCAGCGCTGTTCCTCGTCAGCGCCAGCGAATCACGCGCATGGCCTGTAATGAAAGGAGAGCGCCGATCGGGGTAGGACGAAAAACACCGAGGCGAAGAGCCTTTAGTAGTCTGACTGATGCCGGGGAGAGTCAGTGCACGTGCGAAATACTCATGCGTTGCTTCGCGCAGGGGGCGGTATGTTTCGGTCGGGCAAGTTGTCATCTATTGATCCTCCTTAATCGGTGACGCTTCAAGCGCTTGCTGAACAATCACCAGGGAACATCTCGTCGGCCAGTTGCACTAACTGAGTGCGGGGTTGAATCTAACCCAGCCCTTTATGCGTGGCAATAAACGCGCGTAGATCAAAAAAACATAGAGGAAGGTTATGAAAATTATGCTTTCGTATTACGTTTATTCAGAGACTGGTAAATGCTTTTGATTTTTAACGTTTTTTTCAGTTATCCTTTGTTTTTGCTGGCTTTTTGCCCATTTAGAATGAAAAGATTATTCATGTGGAAACTGTCCTGAGGCGGGCGTCAACTGATTGTGTATCATAATTTGTTTAACTTGTTCGTTTCTCAAATGCCAGGTTTCGACACGGAATAATCCGACACCCAAAGGAGCATGCATGACCTCTTTCAGCACCGCAGCCCAGGATGCCAAGGCTCGGGCGGAGCAGTCTTCGACGCGTATCGCGTTTTTCATTGCCGGTTTCAGCGTGGCTTCGTGGGCGCCGCTGGTGCCTTACGTCAAACAGCGGATGGGCCTTGATGAGGGCACGCTTGGGCTCTTGTTGCTGTGTCTGGGGGTGGGCTCGATCATTTCGATGCCGCTGGCGGGAGCACTGGCGGCGCGCTTTGGCTGTCGGCGTCTGCTGGTGTGTTCGACGCTGTTGATCTGCCTGTGCCTGCCGCTGCTGGCGACGATTTCCAGTCTGCCGCTATTGATCGCCACGCTGTTTCTGTTTGGCGCGAGCATGGGCGGAGTGGACTGCACGGCCAACGTGCAGGCGGTAATTGTCGAGCGCGCCAGCGGCAAGACCATGATGTCGGGGTTTCACGGCCTGTTCAGCCTTGGCGGGATTGTCGGTGCAGCGGGCGTCGCCGGTTTGCTCAGCCTGGGTATCTCGCCATTCACGGCGATGCTGATCGTGGTCTTTCTGACGTTGGTCGCGCTGGCCAAAGCGGCGCCGAATCTGTTGCCTTACGGCAGTCCGGCCGATGGGCCAGCCTTTGCAATCCCGCGTGGCGTGGTGCTGTTCATCGGCCTGCTGTGTTTCACCGTATTTCTGGCCGAAGGCGCGATGCTCGACTGGAGCGCGGTATTCCTGACCTCGTTGCGTGGTGTCGAGCCTTCCTATGCCGGGCTGGGTTACGCGGTATTCGCCGCGACCATGACCCTTGGACGGCTGTTTGGCGATGCAGTGGTAAAACGCGTCGGCTCCAATCGAGTGATCATTCTCGGCGGACTGTGTGCCGCGGCGGGCCTGGCCGTCGCGACATTGATCCCGTTCTGGCAGGCGGCGCTGCTGGGGTATGCATTGGTGGGGGCGGGTTGCTCAAACATCGTTCCGGTCTGCTACAGCGCAGCCGGTCGGCAGAAGACCATGCCTGAAAGCGTGGCAATCCCGGCCATTACCACAGTCGGTTACGCCGGGATTCTGATCGGTCCTGCGGCAATCGGTTTCATTGCCCATGTCAGCAGTCTTGAGCTGGCGTTCATGATCGTTGCCGTGATGCTGGTGGGCGTGGCGATCGGGGGCAGCAAACTCAGGACCTGATCGGTATTACAACCTGCGCGCCATCCCCGACACCCGGATCGAGCTTCCCGGTTGCTGCGGGATTTCGGCGCGCAGACGCGATGGGCTGCCCATGTCCTCGCCCTGAATAATGTCTATCAAACCGCCATGCGGCCAGCCGATATCACGCAGATAGCCGCCCAGCGCTGCCGTGGCCGCGCCGGTGGCCGGGTCTTCGTAGACGCCGCCGAACGCAAACGGGTTGCGGGTGTGAAACAACTGATCGGTCTCGGCCCACACCAGCAGAATCGTCGCCCAGCCTTCACGGACCATCAGGTCGTGACCCATCTGCTGGTCGTAGCGCATGGCCTTGAGCCTTTCGCGGCTGTTCAGCGCCAGCAGCAGATGCCCGGCACCGCCATTGATATGCGCGGGGGTAATGCGCTCATCCAGATCGGCATGGTTATAGCCGAACAGCGCCAATGCTTCTTCCAGCAACGGCACACTGACCGGCTTGCTGAACGTGGGTGGCGATTGCAGCGCCGCCGACGTCAGCGAGCCCTGCGCGTGGCCCTCGACCGTAATCTGCGCCTGATTGAGTGTCAGCTGAAACACGCCATCGCCTTGCTGTGCCGCCAGCGCTGCGCCCAGGGCGATGGTGGCGTGCCCGCAAAACGGTACTTCTGCCAGCGGCGAGAAATACCGCACCCGCCAGCCGCCTTCGACAGGCGCAGCGAACGCCGTTTCGGAAAAACCGATGTCGGTGGCAATCTGCTGCATGACGGCATCCTCGGGTAACGCATCGCCAATCCACACACCTGCCGGATTGCCACCGCGATCGCCATCGCTGAACGCCGCCAGTTTGAGTACTTCAGTTGTCATCGAAGGGTGTCCTTGCCTGGGCCAGTAGAGGACAGTGTGCAATGACGAGGATTTGATTATCCAGTGAGAACATTTGATGCACGGTATGCGTGTGCCTGATGCATCACACCTCACACCTCGCCAGACGTCGCTGTATCAGGCGCTCACGCAGCGTGTCGTAAGCCCAGTTGAAGAGCAGGGTATAGGGCAGAAACATCAGCAGCAGACCGATGTCCAGCCAGAACGCTTCCATCAGGCTGATCGTCAGCCACCATGCGGCCAGCGGCACCACGGCCAGAATCAGTCCGGCTTCGAAACCCGTTGCGTGCAGGACGCGGACCGTGAGGCTGATGGTAAATCCGTAGCGGTTGCGCAGGCGGTCGAACAGCGCGTTGTAGGTCATGTTCCACAGCATGGCGATGGTCGAGATCATCACCGTCATGGCGCCCATCATCGCCAGCGATTGGTCCATCAGCCAGGCCAGCAGTGGTGCGACCAGAATCACACCGCCGATCTCGAACAGCGCGGCATGCATCGCCCGCTCACGCAGGGTTTTGCTGGCGACGCCGGGTTGCCGGTCGATGTGCGGTTGGCTGTTACTCATGACTACGCTGCCCTTGGTGATGATTGAATTGATGGCGGTATTATCATCGGTGTTTACGTTAAGCTGAAAATCAATGCCATCGGTTAAACCGATATGAGAGCGCCATGAGTTATTCGCCAGAAGCCCTGGAAGCCTTCGCCCAGATTGCCGCGCTGGGTTCGTTCAGCGCGGCCGCACGCCGTCTGGGCAAGAGTCAATCGACCATCAGTGAAGCGATCGCCCGCCTGGAAATCGATCTGGGGCTGGAGCTGTTCGATCGCTCTTCCAGGCAACCGGTCCTCACCGAAGCGGGGAGGGTCATGCTGGGCCGTGTCGATGATCTGCTGTGCGCCTCGGACCGGCTGCGTCGCGCGGCTGCGCGGCTTGCGGCAGGGGTCGAGCCACGGCTGACGCTGGTGCTGTCGGATGCCAACCAGTTTGCCGATTTCGAACGGCTGATGACCGAGCTCGATCAACGCTTTCCAGAGCTGGAAATGGAATGCGTGTTCGCCGAGCATGGCGACGCCATCAGCCTGGTGCAGTCGGGCAGGGCGTCACTGGGGCTGCTGTCGGCGCAAGCCAGCTACCCACCGGAAATCGGTCACGCGACCATCGAGGAAAGTGCCGATTTCGGTCTGTTCGTGTCGCACAAACATCCACTGGCCGCGCTGGAACGGGTCGATTACCAACAGCTGGCCCGCTATCGCGCCTTGCGCCTCAATACGCTGATCGAGCACAGCATCCCCACCGACGACCTGCCCACCAGCGGCCATCGGCATTGGTCGGCACCCAATTACCTGCTGTTGATGGACATGGCTGCGTTCGGGTTTGGCTGGTCGGCATTACCGCGCTGGCTGGTGTCGCGCTATTCGGGCGGCCTTCTGAAAGAGCTGCAAGTCTCCGGCTGGCCGCGGCGCTCGGCGGTGGACGTCATCTGGTCGTTCCAACGCAGTCTGGGGCCTGCGGGCGCGTGGCTGCTTGAGTCGCTGGTGCCGTTTGCGGGAGAGTGAGTCGGGTTTGCGCAATTTCCTGTACGCCACAAGCTTTTCCAGTCTCGCGACTGCAGCAGAATCCCTTTATAAAGAGTGTCTGCAACCCGACAGCACGAGGAATCAGGCATGGCTTTCGATTGGCACTCCGACCTCATCACGCGCGACACGCCGGTGAATGACCACTATCGGAACACGCAGAACGTGAGGCGCTTCATGACCTTGCAGTGCGGGGCGTCGTTCAGGTTCGATCGGCCATTCATGGCGTGGATCAAAAATGGCGAGCCCAAGAACATGGGGCAAGTCGCAGACCAATGGCTGCGCCTGCATGCGGCAACCTCAGTGTCGAACTGACAGCGTGCGCCGCAATGGGACCGGTCCCGCACGGCAGGTCCTGTGCTGGTGAAGACTGTTCACAAAAGCATGTCTCGATCTGATTTGACGAAAACCACCAATTTCTGAACTCAAAAAGCCATTATTTTTGCAAGCGAGCGTTTTTTCTCGTAGCGTGTTCGCGTCGCCCCGCACGACGGGAAAGCGGCACAACCAATACCTCAGGTGCCGCCGCTGTGACCCCGACAGATTTACAACGTCTCCAGAGCCGGTTAGCGGCTCTGGAGCAGGAAAACGCTTCGCTTAAAGAGAGCCTGAGCGTCACCGGTCGGGAGGCCGAATACGCCTTGGCACAATCCCAGGAGCGTTATCGTTTTCTGTTCAACGCGATGGATGAAGGCTTTTGCATCATTGAGTTCTTTGACGGGCCGCACGGTCCGCTGAGCGATTACCTTCACGTCGAAGCCAACCCGGCCTACGAGTACCACGCCGGCATTTCCAACGTGGTGGGCAAGAAGCTGCGCGAGATGGTTCGCGAGGAGGCTGATGGCTGGGTGGAGTTTTACGGCGATGTGTTGCGGACCGGCAAGCCGATCCGTTTCGAGCGCGAGCTGGTGGCCACCGGGCGTTATCTGGCTTTGACCGCGTTTCGCATCGAGCCGGCCAGCCGCCGGCAGGTCGCGGTACTGTTTCAAGACATCACTGAACGCAAGCGCGCCGAGCTGGCGCTCAAGCAACTGAACGAAACACTGGAGGCGCGCATTGTCGAAGCCGTGGCCGAGCGCAATGTGCTGGCCGATGTCGTCAACGGCACCAATGCGATCATTCATGTCGTCGACTGCAATTTTCGCTGGATGGCCATCAATGGCGCTGCCTTGCGCGAGTTCGAGCGCCTGTTCGGCGTCCGGCCGCAAGTGGGTGACAGTATGCTCGACCTGCTCGACGACCGGCCGCACAGCAAGGCTGATCTTGAACGGCGCTGGACGCGTGCGTTAGCGGGCGAGGAGTTCGCCGAAAGCGTCAGCTTCAGTGACTCGAACGATCCGGCCAGCCATTTTGAAATACGTTACAGCACGCTGCGCAATGCTCAGGGGCAGGCCATTGGCGCTTACCTGTTTGCCTACGATGTCAGCGAACGGCTGCGCGAGCAGAAGCGCCTGAGCCAGGCTGAAGAAGCCTTGCGCCAGTCGCAGAAGATGGAAGCCGTAGGCCAGTTGACTGGCGGTATCGCCCACGACTTCAACAACCTGTTGACCGGCATCACGGGCTCGCTGGAACTGCTCAAGACGCGGGTGAGCCAGGGCCGTTTCAATGAACTGGACCGCTACATAGGGGCTGCGCAGGATGCTTCCAAACGTGCGGCTTCACTGACTCATCGATTGCTGGCGTTTTCGCGTCGGCAGACCCTGGACCCCAAGCCGGTCGACGTCAACCGGCTGGTCATCGGCATGGAAGAACTGATTCGGCGCACGGTCGGGCCGCACATCACCGTGGAGGTGGTGACCTCGGTCGGGTTGTGGTCAACGTTCATCGATGCACCGCAGCTGGAAAATGCCTTGTTGAACCTGTGCATCAACGCCAGGGACGCCATGCCGCGAGGCGGGCGGATTACCATCGAGACAGCCAACCGCTGGATTGACGAGCGTGGTTCGCAAAGCCGCGATCTGATCCCCGGGCAGTACCTGTCGTTGTGTGTCAGCGACACCGGCACCGGCATGTCGCCCGAGGTCATCAATCGGGCATTCGATCCTTTCTTTACTACCAAGCCACTGGGGCAGGGCACGGGGCTGGGGTTGTCGATGGTGTACGGTTTCGTGCGCCAGTCCGGCGGCCAGGTGCGCATTTATTCCGAGCCTGATCAGGGCACGAACATGTGCCTGTATCTGCCGCGTCATTACCTTGGGGCGCCGGAAGAGATCGAGTCTGCGGATGCCTCTGAATCGACGTCGGTACAGAACGAGCGCACCGTGATGATTGTCGACGATGAGCCGACCATCCGCATGCTGGTGGCCGAAGTACTGGAGGATCAGGGCTACATTCCGATCGAGGCGGACGAAGGCGCATCTGCGCTCAAGGTGCTGGAGTCCGATGCGCGTATCGACCTGCTGGTGACTGACGTCGGGTTGCCGGGTGGCATGAATGGCCGGCAATTGGCCGATGCGGCGCGGATCATTCGACCCGACCTCAAAGTGCTGTTCATTACCGGCTACGCAGAGAACGCCATCATTGGCAACGGCCATCTGGACCCGGGGATGTGGGTGCTCACCAAACCCTTCACCATGGAAGCGTTTGCCAGCCGCATCTACGAAATGATCGAGCGCGAAGACTGATTCCAGCCGCCGTCAGCGGACAGGCGGCGCCTGGAATTCACCTTTGGACAAGCCTTCCACGTCATTGCCCATGCTGTCACGAATGCTCAGGTCTGCGCCCTTGTCGGTCAGTTCCTTGAGCACTTCAGTGCGTTTGAACAAGGCGGCGTACATGGCCGCAGTCTGTCCGGCATTGTTGGTGAGGTTCGCACCACAATCTGCCTGCACCAGACGCTTGGCGATGCTCAGTTCACCTTTGAAAATCGCACCCATCAGCGCCGTATTGCCGCGATTGTCCTTGGCGCATGGGTCCGCTCCGGCGTCTATCAGGCGTATCACCGAATCCTCATGGCCGTGATAGGCCGCCAGAATCAGACCGGTATAGCCTTGTTCGTCACGGATGTTGAGGTCGTAATGAGCCTCGATAAACGTGTCCAGCATCGGGTTGTTGCCTTCACGGGAGGCGTCGAAAAACAGCGTGCGCAGTTGGCTGGCAGTCTGTTCGGCGCTCAGCTCTGAAGGCGGTGGAGTGGGGGTGGGTGTCGATGCCGGTGGTGTGGCGTTAGCGGCTGCGGCAAACAGCAGCAAGCCATAGATCAGATGCTTCATGGGCGTTCTCCTGACGGGAACCGTCCCGGCGACAGAGCACCGGGACGGGGTATCAGATCATCAGTCCTTGAGGCTTGCAGCCAGGGACTTGACCTTGCTCAGATCGCCTTTGGCGACTTCGGCTACCCGAGTGCCGTAGTCCGGATCCGCCTTGTACAGGTACGACAGCATGATGTTCTTGCTTTCAGTGTCGGTGTCGGCCAGCGACTCACCAAAGCTCTGCACCAGGTCAGTCTTCTCTTTCGCGCTGTAGGAGCGATACAGATCACCCGCCTGCTTGAAGTTCTGCTCACGCGTGATCTTCGCCTGCTGGGTAGTGCCACTGAGCGGCAGCTGGCTGTAGCGCGCTTTGTCATCCGCTGGACGCGGTTCCAGACGGCTCGGCTCATAGTTGACGCCGCTGGTGGTGTGACCGGTATTCAGCGCACCGTCCTGATTGCCGTTGTTGACCGCAACTTTTGGCTGGTTGACGGGCAGGCTCAGGCCATTGGCGCCAAGGCGATACATCTGGGTGTCAGCGTAGGAGAACACACGGCCTTGCAGCAGACGGTCCTCGGAAGGTTCGATACCTGGAACCAGGTTGGCCGGGGCCATGGCGACCTGCTCGGTTTCCTGGAAGTAGTTGTCGACGTTCTTGTTCAGGACCATCTGCCCGATCTTCTTCTCGGGAACGTCCGGCCAGATCTTGGTAGCGTCCAGTGGGTCGAAGTCGAATTTCGCCAGCTCTTCAGGCTTCAGGACCTGAACGTACAGGTCCCATTTCGGGAAGTCACCTTTTTTGATCGCGCCGACCAGATCGTTGGTCAGGTGGCTGTAGTCCTTGGACTGGACCTGAGCAACTTCCTTGGGATCAAGGTTCTTGAGGCCCTGCAGGGATTTCCAGTGGAACTTGACGTAGTGCACTTCGCCCTTGGCGTTGACCAGTTTGTAGGCGTGTACACCGTTGCCGTCCATGAAGCGATAGCCCGCTGGGGTGCCCTCGTTTGAATACAACAGGGTCAACGTACGGGTGGCTTCTGGTACGTGGGAGAAGAAGTCGAAGCGACGCGAATCGTTGTCCAGATTGGTACGCGGGTCAGGTTTGAACGCGTGGACCATGTCCGGGAACTTGATGGCGTCACGAATGAAAAAGGTCGGGAAGTTGTTGCCGACCAGATCCCAGTTACCGTCAGCCGTGTAGAACTTGGTGGCGAAGCCGTGCGGGTCGCGCAGGGTTTCAGGCGAGTGATTGCCGTGAACCACGGAGGAGAAGCGCACGAATACCGGGGTCTTCTCACCGGATTTGAAAACGGTCGCCTTGCTCAGGTCGCTGATGTCGGCGGAGGCCGTGAACTCGCCTTTGACGCCAGTACCACGGGCATGCACGACGCGCTCAGGAATGCGTTCGCGATCAAAGCGCTGCAGCTTTTGCAGCAGCTGCACGTCTTGCAGCAGGACAGGCCCTTCGGCGCCTGCGGTCTGAGAATTCTGATTGTCTCCAACGACGGCGCCATTGTCGCGGGTCAGGGTATCGGCTGCATAAGCGGTCGGAATAGTAATCAGACCGGCTGCAGTTAGACACACCATGTGTCTGGACCAGTTTAATAACGGCATTTTGAATCCCTCATATTTTTAGTAGGCCGGATTATCTTAGGCGCGTGAGGGAAATGCGGTGATTATAAAAATGTATCGGGGCGATTGAGATAAATACTCGGGCAAAAGGTAGACCCGGTAAAGAATGTTTGCACTGAACTCGCCTGGTGCATTGATGCACGTTCAGACGTTGTGGATCAAGTTATATATCCGTATTTTCTCTAGTTCTGTATCCATCTGAAATAAATGGATTTTTATTGAATGTCGACAGTCATTAAACTTGCCGTCTCGCCCCTCTATCAGGCAGATGTGAATCATTATCAACTTTGTTGTCTGGCTCCCGTCAGGTCGCTGTCGAGTGGGTTGGTACGATCGTACTGATAGTTAGGGTCATCGTTCAGGTGGGTGACTATTTGATATTTTTTTTTAAGTCATCGTATAAGTTGCAACTAAGTTGGCGCGCTGCTGGATGCTGGCAATATGACAATATCGGTCCTGAATGCTTCGACGCGCTATCATGTGGCCACGTCCTGTACAGACACACCTATTAAATGGAGCCCCTTGTCCCATGCCGACGATCATGCTGCTACACACCCCGCCGCCGGAATTCATCCGTAGCCAGATCCAGCAGATGGTTGTCGACTACGTGACGGACATCAGCCTGGTGGCCATTGCGCCGAGCAACCCGCTGTACAACCTTTACCAGTACGGCGTGGGCTACGAGGTGCATTTGTACCTGAATGCCATGGACGGTTCGCAGCAGCTGACCGTGGAGCTGATCGTCGCGCTGGACGATGAAGACCCCGAAACCGTATTGGGTTTTTTGCTGTACCTGCCTGTCCAGGATGATCCGCAAGCCTGCGCCGTAGCCTACATGGCGGTGCGCGACAGCCACCGTCGTCAGGGCATCGCACGCTCGATGCTGGAGAAAATGACCAGTCGCTATCCGCACGCAGAGCTGTATTGCGTGGTCGGAAAAGTCGCGTATTTCGAGGCAATGGGCTTTCAAGTGTTGGGTGCGCGTGGTCCGCAGGTCATCATGAACACGCGTGATCACGGTACTGACGGCTTGCTTGCGGTCATGGATATCGCGCCGATCTACAACTCGGTGGAAGTGCGGCAGATTCATGCTTACCTGCTCAAACAGCACGGCAACAGCGCTATGGTCGATGCGGAGAAGCAACGCGACCGCCATCTGGACCGCATGGCCCTTGAAGCGAGAACGTTCGCCGAGCAACGTCTTGGCAACAATGAGCTGGCAGACGACGCGTCGCAAACCTCGCGCCTGCACTGACAAAGAGTGCCAGTGAGGCAGGACCGATAGAGAGCGTTAGGGCACAAGTGCGACTTGTAAAAGTTTTCTATCAAAAAACGAGGAGGGGGTGGAACGATCCAAATGAGGTGAAGTCATTATGACATCATCGCTGTTTGATCAACTCATTCCGGCACTGACACCACTCCTCATTCAGCAACAGGTAAGCCCCATGAACGTCCTGCGTCAGTCCAAGTTTTCTACCAAGCTTCTCTCTGCTTTCATCATTTGTGCGTTGATCACGCTGGCCGTCGGCGCTCTGGGGATGGTCGGAGTGACCCGCCTGGGCAATAACCTTGAGCTTACTTTTTCCAACAACCTCGTCTCGGTCAGCAACACCAATGAAGCGCTGACCAGCTTCACCGCTCACAACCGTGGGCTTTACCGTTTGCTGGATGCGCAGGATGGCGGTGTCTCCGAAACGGACAAGGATCGCGTTCGTCAGGCGTTGAGTGATGACCTGGCCCGTGCGCAAAAAGTGTTTGCGATCTACCGCGCCACGCCTCTGGAAGATGACGAGCGCGCCGCCGGGGACCAGTTGGAACTGATGCTGCCCGCTTACGTTTCGGGCTCTCAACAGGTTGTCGACCTGATGAAGGCAGGTAATTACGAGGCTGCCCGTACCCAGTTGAACAGCCTGTCCTCGGAAAGCTTTACCAAGGTGCGCAGTTACCTGCGCACCATTATCGATTCCAACAACCGTCAGATCAAGGAAGGCGCAGCCGCTGCTGCCGACCTGAAGGCCAGTTCGGTATTGATGCTGGAGATTGGCGTGGTGATCGCTTTTCTGGTGGCCATCATGCTCGGCGTGCTGATTACCCGCATGATCACCCGTCCTTTGGCTGTCGCAGTCGCCAGTGCTCAGCGCATTGCGGGCGGTGACCTGACCCAGCCTATTGTTTCTAACAGTGGCGATGAGGCCGGGCAACTGTTGGACGCGCTGTCCGACATGCAGGGCGGGCTGAAAAACACCATCCAACAGATTGCCAGTGCCTCGGACCAGCTGGCTTCCGCTGCCGAAGAACTGAGCGCCGTCACCGATGAAAGCACCCGCGGGCTGACTCGCCAGAACGACGAAATCCAGCAGGCGGCAACAGCCGTCAATCAGATGACTGCCGCAGTGGAAGAAGTGGCGCGCAACGCGGTGTCCACCTCCGAGGCTTCGAAGTCTGCGACAGACGATGCCGTCGATGGTCGTGGCCAGGTCGATCACACGGTCAAGGGCATCACCACCATGGTCCATGAGATCACGGCATCCACTGGCGCTGTGTCCGAGCTGGCCGGGCATGTGCGGGAAATCAGCAAGGTGCTTGACGTGATTCGCAGTATCGCCGAGCAGACCAACCTGCTGGCCTTGAACGCCGCCATTGAAGCTGCGCGTGCCGGCGAACAGGGTCGTGGTTTTGCGGTGGTGGCTGACGAGGTTCGGGCTTTGGCGCACCGTACCCAGGCATCGACCGTGGAAATCGAAGGCATGATCAGTACCGTGCAGTCGGGTGCTGATGGCGCGGTTGCGGCGATGGGCAAGAGCCTGTCGCTGGCCACCAACACCCAGGAACTGGCCCTGCGTGCGGGCGCGGCGCTGGAGAAAATCACCCTGGGTGTAGCCACCATCAACGAGCGTAATCTGGTCATTGCTTCCGCCTCGGAAGAGCAGGCCCAGGTGGCCCGCGAGGTAGACCGCAACCTGATCAACATTCAGGACCTGTCGACCCAGAGCGCTGCCGGTGCCAACCAGACCAGCGCGTCCAGTCAGGAGCTGTCGCGACTGGCCACCTCGTTCAACTCACTGGTTGCCAACTTCAAGCTGTAAGTCGTCCTCACGAGGCATTGTCTGGCGCACGTCTGGGCCCGATCGGTTGTTAAATTCCGGTCAGGCATGAAAAAGGCGTTGCGCCCGACCGGGTCATTTCGCGCATCATAGGCGGACTCAGCCCGAGAGAGACTTTTCATGCCTGTCATTCATTACCTTCTGCGCCTGTCGCTCCCGCGAGTGTCGATATCCTTTCTGGCCGTGTTGTGCTCTGGCGTGTTTGCCAGTGCTGCGCTGGCCGGCGACGAAACGCAATTGATCGAATCCCTCAATGCCTATCGCGGCCAGGCGCAGCGCTGCGGCGAGCAGGTGTCCATGGAACTGCCACCGCTGACCAGCGATGCGCGTCTGGTGCTGCCGGCCAGTGGCAATCTGGACCTGCAACAGGCGCTGACGCGTGCTTCCTACCCGATGGTCACCGTGCAGGCGATAAGCCTGTCCGGTCCGAACAATGCAGACGCTGCACTCAAGGCGGTTCTGGAGAGTTTCTGCCGTGTGGTGCTGGACCCGCAGTTCGTCGACATCGGTGTCAGCCGCGAAGGGCGAGACTGGCGTATCGTGCTGGCGCGCTCGCTGGTCGCGTCGCGTCTTGGCGACTGGCAGACAGAGGGGCAAAAGATACTGGAAATGATCAACAACGCCCGCACTCAGGCACGCCAGTGCGGCACACAATCCTTCGCCGCTACCACGCCGCTGGCCTGGAACCTGGTACTGGGGACCGCTGCACAACGTCATTCCCAGGCGATGGCCAATCAAAACTTTTTTGACCACAAGGATCGTGACGGCCGTACACCTGGCGACCGCGCCGAACTGGCCGGGTATGTGGGTCAGCAGGTGGGGGAGAACATTGCCGCCGGTCAGGACAGTGCGCGCAAGGTGGTGGATGGCTGGCTGCTGAGCCCGGGCCACTGCGCCAACCTGATGAATCCGGATTTCCGCGAGCTGGGTGCAGCCTACGCGATGGACCCGAAAAGTGACGCAGGGATTTACTGGACGGCAATGTTCGGCACGCAGCAGTAGCGTCTGCCGCTGCGCAACGGGCTGTCAAGCCTGGGCAAGCTATTCGACAAGGAAAGATGCCGGGAAGCGAGCTTCCCGGCAGAGGGGCTTAAACGCGGAATTGCTTGGTGAGACGGTTCAGGCTTGAAGCCAGGGTTGACAGTTCGGCAGTGGCGATGGCCGTCTGATTGGAGCCCTCGGACGTCTGGCTGGACAGATCACGAATGCTGACCAGGCTTCTGTCGACTTCTCGAGCGACCTGAGCCTGTTCTTCAGCTGCGGTGGCAATCATCAGGTTCCGTTCATTGATCTGGCTGATGGATTCGGTGATTTCCAGCAGCGCCTTGCCGGCGCCATTGGCCATCTCCAGCGTCTTGTGGGCCTGAACGCTGGTCTGCTCCATTGCGCTGACGGCATTGCCGGTTCCGGTCTGAATCGAGCCGACCATCTGCTCGATTTCTCGGGTCGATTGCTGAGTGCGATGCGCCAGTGCCCGGACTTCGTCCGCAACCACCGCAAAACCTCGTCCGGCTTCACCTGCGCGGGCCGCTTCGATGGCCGCGTTGAGCGCCAGCAGGTTGGTCTGTTCGGCGATGGCGCGAATCACATCCAGCACCTTGCTGATATCCGTCGCCATGACGGCCAGGCCCTGTACCTCGGTGGAGGTGATCTGCACCTTGGAAACCATCAGGTTGATCGCCGTGACGGTCTCATCGACCTGCGCGCGTCCGGCCATGGCTGCAGTGCTCGATTGCGAGGTCACTTCCGATGCCGATGCGGCATTACTGGCCACTTCTTCCACCGCCGCGCTCATCTCGTTAACGGCCGTGGCTGCCATTTCGATCTCGTTGGTCTGGCGCAGAATGGTGCGCGATGCGTCTTCCGTGACTGCATGCATTTCCTCGGAGGTGGCCGCCAGCTGGGTGGACGAGTCGCCGATCAGGATCAGGGCATTGCGCAGGTTGGCCTGCATGGTGGCGAGTGCGGCAATCAGTTTCGCCGCCTCGTCAGTACCATGTTGCGGGATATCCTTGCTCAGATCATTGGTGGCAATGCGTTGCGCGATACTCAACGAATCGCCAATCGGGCCCGTCACACTGCGGGTGTACATCCAGGCAAGGAGCAGCGTGGTAATGACGCCGACGGCGATGAAAATACCCACCATCCACAATGTCTGCTTATAGGCAGCCTGAGCGGTAGCGCCAGCTTTCTCTGCTTTGCCGTCGTTGACGCCGATGAGTTTCTTCATCCCGGCTTCAACCTGATCGGCCGCGCTTTTCATTTCGCCATTGGAGGTTGCCACTGCAGCTTCCAGATTGCCGGCTGCCACCGAGGCCAGGTAGCGGTCCTGTGCCACCTGATACCCGGCCTGTGCCTGGGACAATTCATCGAATGCCTGGCGCCCTTGCGGAGTCACGATCAATTTGCCGAGTGCATCAAAATAGCTGGCGATCAGCGAGCGAGACTGCTGGATATCGCTGAGCGCCTTGGTCTTTCGATCCTGCGGTTCAATCGGATTGCGCACACGGGCGTTGTTGCCGCGGATACTGACAAACTCCCGATCAATCGACCCGAGCTGTTTCACGCTCGGAAGCACATTGGTCTCGATGAATTTTTCCGCCGCATTGAGCTCGGCCGCCTGACGCAGGGCGAGGAGGCCCAAGGCAATGATCATCAGGCAGAACACGCCGAAACAGAGCGTCGAACGGGCGGCCAGGTTGAGTTTTCGCAGGATCATAGTGTTTCTCCGAAGGGGTAATCAGCTATCGCCCTCATTCGGATTAACTTGGCTGTAAAAGAGTAACAAGGTATTTCAGAAGGGTTGCAATGTCGGTTCTTATCAGTACCAGCTGGTTCTGTTATGTGCGCTCAACGTTTCTCCATGCCCAACATGAAAGTATCGACTGCGCGTTTGACCAAGGCGCGAATTTCTTCGATGCTCAGCGGCATGGGTGCCTGTTGGTAAAGGCGAATCTCGGTTTCGGCAGTCAATAGCGCAGTCAGCTGCAACGCGGCGATATGCGGGTCGGTGTCACGCAACTGGCCTCTTCGCATCGCCAGAGCCATCATTGAGGTGACTGTCTGCAGACACTGGCTGGGACCGGATTCGTAGAACATCATGCCGATGTCCGAGTGTCCGGACTCGGCGACCACCATGCGATACACGGCCAGTGCCTTGTCATCATTGATAAGCACCATCAGCATGCGTTCCCCGAAGCGCGTGAACAGGGTCCGCAAATCGATCGGTCTGTCATCCTGGATCGCCAGCTCTGAAACCGCGTCGGCCAAATGGGCGGTTGCGAGTCTGTCGACTACGGCGATGAACAGTTCTTCCTTGGAAGGGAAATAACTGTAGATCGTCGCCTTGGAGCCACCCATTCGTTTGGTGACCTCATTCATCGATGCACGCTCGTAGCCCATTTCGAGGAAGACACTTGCTGCGGCATCAATGATGGCTTCGCGGCGAGCTTCAGTACGGACCTTCATTCATATCCTCAATTCTCCGGTGGGCAGATCGTGTGCAAAATTCTCTAGACTGGAACTGAACCGTTCGGTACGATTTCAGTCGACTCCGTGGAGCTTACTGGAAAAGCAGGCGTAGATAAATGCCGATGGACTGCACCCGGCCATTCGTTGCCCGAATCCATTCAAAGATGGAGTGAACAGTTCTATGACCATTATCGACTTCAACAAATCCGTCAAACGCTCTTTTCGTGGTAATACGGCAACGGCTCCTCAGCTGGAAAAAATGCTGACGGTGATTCTGAAGACCGATGCTCCTGTGCTCATGGGGATATGTAGCGATGGACTGCGTAGCAACAGCACTGTTTTGGGCGGGGAGTTTTACGGCGAAAACTTCAGCGGCTCGGTACTTTCCGGCGGTAGCAATACGCTGGTTGAGTTGTCATCCGAGCTGGCCTTTCTCGAAACCCGTTTCACGCTGGTCACCCAACTGGGTGAAATGATCAACGTAGAAAGCAGAGGCGCTCTGCTTGTTGACGAAATGGGCCAGCACGAGCTGCAGAACGGAGTATGGCCAATCAGCGAAGGCCATTACCAGTGCACTTGCACACCCCGCTTTCAGGTTTCTCTGGGTCCTAACGAGTGGCTGGAGAAGAGCGCGTTCATCGGCAGGTTCGAATACCTGTATGGCAATGAAGCGCTGATCAGCTTTTACCGAATGAAGTTCTGATTCATCCCTTCAAGTGCCACTGAGCAAGCCCGCGCAGGCCTGCTCCGTGGCAACCTCTTAAAACGTGACGCTGGCGCTCAGGCGTGCGGTGCGCGGTTCACCCACATTGACTTGCAACTGGCTGCCGGTGCTGGACGGGTAGTACTGCTTGTCGAACAGGTTATCCACGTTCAACTGCAGGCGTGTTTTATAACCGGCCATAGGCACGTCCCAGCGCAGAAACGCATCGGCTACGGTATAGCTGCTCATATAGAAGGTGTTGGCATCGTCGCCGGCGCGTTCGCCGACGTAGCGTGCGCCGCCACCGGCGTGCCAGTCGCCCAGACCGGACGGGACTTGCAGGTGGTGGGTGAGGTACAGGCTGGCCGTGTGCTTGGGTGCCTGAATCAGACGATTGCCCTCGTTCTTCGGATCGTCGAGCACTTCGGTGTGGGTGTAGGCGTAAGTACCGATCATGTCCCAGCGCTCGGCGATGCGGCCGGTCACGTCCAGCTCCACGCCCTGTGAGCCAACTTTGCCAGCCGCTTCACTGACGCCGGTAGCAACGGTGGTCACAACGTTTTTCTTCTCGATGTCGAACACGGCGAGGTTGAAGTCGAGTTCCGGTGCCAGTGCATATTTGGCGCCGACTTCGTAGCTGCGGCCTTCTTCCGGGTCGAAAGTGGTGCCGTCATCGTTAACGGCCTCGTTGGGGACGAAAGAGCGGCTGTAATTGCCGTACAGCGACAGGTCTTCATTGACCTTGAACACCAGGCCCGCCATCGGCAGGAATATATCGTCATTTTTGTTCAGGTTAGTGTTGCGGGTGGCGCCGAGACCTTGGGCGATGTACTGATCGTAATGCTGGTAACGGCCACCCAGGACCAGAATCCAGCGGTCATCAAGGTGCCAGTTGTCCTTGAGGTAAACGGACGACGAGGTCAGTTGATTGCTCAGGTTGCTGGTGGTCGCACTGACGACACTGGGCTCCGCCAGGCTGCCGTAGCTGGGCGAAAAGATATTGAAGCCACCCTGAATGGCGTTGCGGTAGGTCTTGCCGCGGTATTTGTCGGAGTCTTCCTGCTCGGCACCGATCAGCAGATCATGTTGCTGGCCAAACACTTCCTGCTTGCCGATGAAGTCCCAGCTGGCATAACGCGTTTCATAATCGTAATGGCCGCCATTGGCCTGACGCCGCAGCACGCCGCTGCTGGACAGCGTACTCGGCTGGGCAATCGAGAGGCTGTAGCGGTCGTTGTTCCAGCCGTAGGTCAGGCGGGTTTTCCAGTCATCGCTGAGCTGGTACTCGAAGCGCGCGGTCGCGGTTTCGCTGATGCCGACGGTATTTGCCCATTTTTCGTCCAGGCGCTTGTCGTAGCTGATATCGGCCGGGTGACCGCCCGTGAACACCGTGCCACGGTCGAACGGGCTGACGTAGTCGTTGTATTCGTAAGCCAGCGTCAGGCTGGCGCGCTCCCCGGTCCAGGACAGCGACGGCGCGACCAGCGTGTGCTGGTCAACGCCATAGTTGCGCCAGTAGTCCTCGCTCTGACGCTCGGCCACAAGGCGGTAGGCCAGCCCCGAGTCGCCGAGCGGGCCGGTGGTGTCGACGCCGAAACTGCCGCCGCCTTCACTGTACGCCGAGCCACTGAGCGTGGTGCTTTGCACGTATTGCGGCTGTTTGCTGATCACGTTGATCACGCCACCTGGCTCCATTGCTCCGTACAGCAGCGAGGCCGGGCCTTTGAGCACTTCAACGCGTTCGGCAGTGGCACCGAAATTTTTCGACACCACCGAGCGCACGCCGTCACGCAGCACCGAGCCATCATCATTGGTACCGAAGCCGCGCTTGACCAGTGAGTCCTTGGTGTTGCCAAGCGTATTGCCCTGGCTGACGCCACTGACAAACTTCATGGCATCGTCCAGCGAGCGCACGTTGTAGTCGGCGATGGTCTGCGGTGTCACCACGTTGACCGACTGCGCTTCTTCCTTGAGTGGTACATCACTCTTGCTCGCGGTGCTGGCGCTTTTGGCGCTGTAGCCTTCCTGCGCTTCGGTCGCGGTTGCCGACACCTGCGTAGCGGGCAGCGTTGCAGTTTCAGCTGCATGCACTGCGCCGCCGGAGAACATCGCCAGAGAAAGCGCGGACAGCAGAAAAGTGCCGGGACGGCGAGGGCATTGGAAGGACGTGCTCAAGGGAGATGCTCTGCTATGACGTTAATAGCAATAATTGTAATTTGATATTAATTCTCATGTAAATAAATGATTGAGGCGCCCGATGGTTTCGGTCGCCTCGGCAAACAGAGAGCGCTCGGCTCAGGACTGAGCCGTTACGTTGGCATCGATCCGCTTGCCCATGCTGATAATGAGTTCAGGCGTATAGCCCAAGGTTCGATAGAAGGCCTGCACGCTCTCATTGAAGGTATGGATCTGCAGATTGATCTTCACGCAGCCGAGATCCGCAAGCGCCTTTTCTGCATGCCTGACCAGCCGGGTGCCCAGGCCGTTGCCGCGCTGTTGCGGATCGACGGCAACCGAATACAGCCAGCCGCGATGCCCGTCGTAGCCAGCAAGGAGGGTCCCGACCACTTGGTCATCCGCGAGTGCAACGAAGAACAAATGGTCGTCGACAGCCCGTTTCTTGTCGATCGACAGGTCTGGGCGATTGTGTGGCATGTCGTCATTGAAGACGGTCTTCCACAGCTGGATGACCGCCAGGCGGTGATGCGGGTCTGAATATTCGACAATACAGTTCATTGCGGGGTCCTTAGGCCATGAGTCCGAAGACTACTGCCACGCGCCCGGCGCTGTCTAACCGGCGTTCTTTGAGTCCTCGCCCTGTTTTGTCACCTGAGGCAGCGATGCAGGTTTATCGAACAGGGCACGAATGGCCCGGCTGTAAGCGGGCTGTCCGAGCTGCATGCTGTTGTTATGCGTACCGCCAGGCACCAACAGCAGCTTCTTGGGTTCCTGCGCGGCTGCAAACAACTGTTCGCTGAAGCGAGCCGGTACATAGCGATCCTCGGTGCCGTGCACGATCAGCACCGGCATATGGATGTCTGCAATCTTGTCCAGCGAGTCGAACTTCTGCGACAGCAGCCAGCGCACCGGCAGTGAGGTGTTGGCCAGCGCGGTGGCCACATCGGCCAGATTGGTGAACGTGGATTCTATGATCAGCCCGCGGGCCTGAATCGGCACATTGTCCTTTTCAGCGTTTTCGCCCAGCTCCGCAGCCAGATCCACTGCCACCGCACCGCCCAGAGAGTGCCCATAAATCAGTCTGCGCTGCGGGTCGGGTTGCAACTGCTTCAGACGTTCCCAGGCGATACGTGCGTCTTCATACACGGACTTCTCCGACGGTAGTTGGCCCATGCTTTGTCCGAAACCCCTGTAATCGATCGCCAGTATCGAGTAGCCCTGCGCCTTGAGTTGCTGGATACGGAACAGCTGGCCGGTGAGGTTCCATCGTGATCCATGCAGGTACAGCACCGCCGGAGCGTTCTTGTCCGCAGCGGGCCACCACCATGCATGGATATTCTGCGAGGTGCCGAATGCCGGTGTACTGAGTTCGATTTCCTGCACATCTGCCGGCAGACCGCTGTACCAGCTGGCGGTACCGGGCTCGATGCGGAACACCAGTTCGCGCTCCTTGTGTTCAAGCACTGCACAGCCGACGGGCAGGCCAAGGATGACGGTTATCATGCTAATCCATCTGAGCGGACGGGCTTTGAAGCGAGCCAGCGGCGAAATCGACATAAGAGGAATGGTCCGGTCAACAAAATGAAATAAATGCAGAATCTGCATCCGGGATGCAAGACCAGCCGACGAACGCCGGGTTACAGGATATTGCGTACCTGCGTCGCAAGCACTGAAAGACCGAGGCGAGTAAAACCCGTGGCTTCAATACCTTGCGCAATGTGGCCTAAAGGCAGCATCGACAACGACGCTTATTAGCACGTTTTGTTATTGAGGTAGCCCTTTTCGATAGCCGCGGATTATGCTGTGTGGGCGAGGGCGCTGTGTTTTTGTCATCTACCGTCGCCGGATTCGCCGATCTGCTTGCTGTATTCCCGCGCTTTCTTCAATTTCTTCAAGAGGTTACCGCCTATGTTCACTCACCGTCCCCTGGAAGAAAAAGACGTCCCCCTCATTTGCGAGCTGCCGCAGAATGCCGATGAGCTGTTCTATATGTTCCCCGGGGCAACGTACCCGCTGACCGCCTCGCAACTCGGCCAAGCGCTTGAGACAAGGTATGATTCGACCGTCATTGAAATGGACGGCGAAGTGGTAGGTTTTGCCAATTTTTCTCAATGCAAATTTCGCGGCCGCTGTTCGCTGGGTAATGTCATCATCGCCCCGAAAGCCCGGTCCAGAGGGGTAGGGCGCTTCATGATCACCACCATGATGGGGATCGCGTTCGACAAGCATGAGGCCACTGAAATGGTCGCCTCCTGCTATAACCATAACGTCCCTGGCCTGCTGTTCTATCCACGGATGGGATTCCGTCCATTCCATATCGAAGAAAAGCGCGATAAGCGCGGCGAGCGTGTGGCGTTGATTCATCTGCGGCTGTCCGGCATCGACGCAGAAGAGAACATGCAAGACACGCAAGAGTAAGTTTCGAGCAGGGCACGCACGACTCTTTTCGACGGAGCGGGCGTGCCTTGCAAGAGCCGCATCCGTTTCAGGCTTCAACCGTTCGTCAGTCTTAACTTCCTTCTTTTACGTGCCGTTTATCCACGCGGGTTCACCTCAAGTGCCATTTTGTTGATGAATAGGGCAGTGAATCGTTTTTTCTGTTGACGCCGTCAATAAAAAACTGCGTTAAAAGGGTTGTCGATATTCAGTTATGGAAGTTGCCTCAAGTGCAGGGCGCAGTGTATAACGGGTTTAAGCATCACGTGAGTGGCGACAGATAATTGGCGGGCTGGCGCGGGCCGTTTTTAAAAAGTCATCAACAATAAAAATTATCAAGATTTTGTCACGGTCGGGACATGCTTACACACATAAGGAGATAAAGAAATGATCGCGAGTGGACTGTCCGAGTTAGAACTCAGGAGTATGGTTGAACGTGCGCTTTTGCCGTTGCGTTGCACCTGTACGATTGCCGATGAGCAGATGAATGTGCAGATAAGCCACCCGGTATCCGGGCGCACCCAGCGTCAGAAGAAACTGCCGCTCAGCCGTATCAAGACCGTCCGGGACATCGCTGAGCTGGTGGCCGAGTTGCGTGAAGTGCCGGTGACGGCTCGAGTCGCGAAAGCTTACTACAGCGCTGCCTGATACCGCTGCACCCCGCTGATGCTCCGGCATTACGGTACCTGGCCCTGATCATCGCTGATCGGGGCCTTGTCGTTTCCATGGGTCGATTTATCAATCGCATTCAGTGCTGGGAGAGGGGCTCTTCTGCTCTTCATGAGCGCGGACCCTTGGGTGGCGCACATCGGTAGTGTGCTCGTCAAATTAACAGCGTCGAAAGCCTGTTGTTTTTAGCGCAGACGATAAAAAATAAGTTGAACGCGTTGAACGCTGTAATGTCGTCGACAACTGCTCTTTTGAAGGGGGCTTCCACGGCTGAAAGATACAAGCTCATTCAAATCATCAGGTTATAAAGCGTTCCGGGCCGTTGCCGCTGCTTGCAGCCCATTTGACACTCTTGCTTTTCTTTGCAACTATTCAGTTGCCCGATTTATTTTGTAACGCATTGTCACTCTTCTCAAGTTGATAAAGGCGCTGGGTTAAAAAAGGGCGGTAGCATGACGTCTTATTCCTGTCAGGTCTGAACTTAAGGCCTTGTGTCTGTTTTACCTATTGTAATTTTTTGTGAAGAACACTTTTTCTGACCATGGCGGCTCACAGGTGCCGTGAGTGAGAGAGTGTGCAGTGTGCTGCATGTGTTTTGCCTCGAATCGTGCAGGGACGCTGATTCGCTTTATCAATCAGGTATTCGACCCTCCAGAACTTCTGGACTGCACCCACGTATGAAAATGACGATGGAGCATCATTATGTTTGATACCTGTATGGAAACAGCCTGCGGTTGCGTGGTGGGTGGCGCAGGGCTCGCGGGCATGGGCTTTTTGTTCAACGCCCTGAAAAGCGGCGCGATGCCCGGGCTCGCAGCCAAAGGACTGATTGTCATTGATGCAAGTGACCGGCCCGGTACGGGTGCGCTGGGAGATTACCGGATCACTGCCAACTCGGTTGGCGATGTGTTCATTGATTGTCTTCGCGATCCGGCATTGCGCGAGGTATTCGAACCCCTGGAAAACTCCGCAGCTTACTGGCGCATCAAGGCTCAGGCACAGAGCGCGCCGCAACTGTCGGATGTGGGCCTGCTCATGGCCGAGGCATCCAGGCTGGTGCTGGACCACATCGTGCAACGTTATGGTGTAGAAGTCTGGTCCGGCACGCGCCTGGATGAGGTGATATGCGAGGGTGACGAGTTTTGTCTGCACGTTGACAGCGTGTACGGCAAAAGACGCGTGCGCTGTCAGGCGCTGGTACTCAACCTGGGCGGGCGCCAGGATCCACAACACCTGATCGATGATCTTGCTCGACAAGGCCTGACGCTGCCGGACCACTGCACTGTCCAGAGCGCTGACCGCTTGCTGCGCATGAACGCGGTGCAGTTGCGCGAAGTGTTTGCCCCGGCGCTGGCCGATAACGGGCGCATCACCATCGTCGGGGGATCTCACAGCGCTTTTTCGACGCTGGAGAATCTGGCGGATGCACTGGAGTTTGCCGGCTTGCAGGAACTGTCACTCGTCCATCGCAGCAGCATCAGGCTGTTTTACGAAAGTGTTGAACTGGCGCACGCGGCCGGTTACGTATTTGACGCGCAGCTTGATGTCTGTTCGGTTTCAGGTCGGGTCAACCGTTCCGGAGGTTTGCGTTACCGTGCGCTGGAGATCGGGCGCGAAGCGTTGCAAAGCGGTCGCGTAGGCAAAACCGGCGTGCGCGTACAGATGCTGCAGACACTGGGCGGACGCCCCGATGAACACGAGCAGGCCCGACTAGTTCTGGCCGATTCGGCTGTGATCGTGCAGTGCTCTGGTTATCAGCCCGTGTTGCCCAGACTGAAGGATGCCGATGGCAACCTTGTCAGCCTGCGCGAGGCCAAGGGGGGACTAGACTCGGACGCTGGCGGCTGCCCGTTCGACCAGCACGGCCGTCGAGTCAAGGGTCTGCATCTTTTCGGTCTTGGCGCCGGGCTGGGCGTCGATCCGCACTTGGGCAGCGAGCCAGCCTTCGACGGCCGGATATATGGCGTCTGGCAGTTTCATCATGATGCCAGCCGAGTGGTACTGGAGGCGGTCACACGCAGACTCGCTCATCAGCCTGTAGCTGTCGAGACGTTCATTTCGGAAGGATTCATGCAAGCGGCTTTAGGCCTTCAGGCCGGTTAGGCTGGTGCAGCGCAGGTTGGTGGTCATAAAAAACGGCGTCCCAGGGACGCCGTACGGCCGGTCTGCCAATAAACGGCAGGTCAGCATTGAATAAGGGGGTAGTGCGGGAATTATTGTGGGTCCTGGTTGGGAGCCAGTTCTGCCTGGATACGTTTGTAGATTTCTTCACGATGCACTGAAACATTTTTGGGTGCATTGATGCCCAGGCGGACTTGAAGCCCTTGAACGCCAAGAATCGTGACGGTGATCTCGTCACCGATATTTATGCTTTCGCCTACTTTGCGAGTGAGTATCAACATAATCTTTTCCTTGATGGCCTCTTGAAAACGCCTCTCTCAAGAGGCTGGCGTTTGCCTTTGCGTGGTGATTGTTGCCGAGTGCATCCAAATGCATCCGTCTTATGACGTCGCACAGGTGAATTAAATTCCCTCGGTTCATTTTCTTGTCATCGAGATTTGCATCCCGGATACGACGAGTGCGCCAATTCTGCCCGTTTCGACGTGAAAATGCCCGTATTTACTGGCGTCATATAAAAAGTAACGTCAACCGCTGCACCGTTCCGGGTCATCATCATCTTAGCCGACGGTGCTGCCTGAGCCATTTCGATATGAGTACAAGCGTAGGCACGACTGCACCAGATTGCCCGGGCTTTCTGAAAATTCAAATGAAAGTGCTGAGCGAGTGTGTAGGAAGGGTCTGCGGATCACCTTGGTGTTCACGCTGATGCTGGGTACCACGGGGGGGCTGGGAAGGGATGCACAGGTGTGAGGCAGGGCCAGGCCTTCGCGGGTTTCAGCGCCCGCGAAGGCTCGTTCGGGGTTTACACCGCCATTGACAACAGCATGATGAAAATCAGGCCGACGACCGAGAGGATGGTTTCCATCACCGTCCAGGTCTTGAAGGTCTCGGCAACGGTCATGTTGAAGTACTGCTTCACCAGCCAGAACCCGGCGTCATTGACGTGCGACAGGATCAACGAGCCGGCACCGGTTGCCAGCACCAGCAGCTCGCGATTGACGCCTGGGATCAGGCCGACCACCGGCGCTACGATGCCAGCACCGGTAATGGTTGCCACCGTCGCCGAACCGGTTGCGATACGGATGACCGCCGCTACCAGCCAGGCCAGCATGATCGGGTTGATCTGCGCCTGCACAGCCATGTGTCCGATCACGTCACCCACGCCACTGGCAACCAGCATCTGCTTGAAGCCACCGCCTGCGCCCACAATCAGGACGATTGCCGCCACTGGAGCCAGGCTCTGGTCCAGCAGCTTCATGATTTTGCTGCGATCAAAACCACGTGCGGCGCCGAAGGTGTAGAACGCCAGCAACAGCGCGGCAAGCAGGGCGGTGATCGGGTGACCGATCAGGTCCATCCAGATGCGGAACATGTTGTTTTCCGGCAACACCACATCGGCAAAGGTCTTGAGCAGCATCAGGAAGACTGGCAGCAGGATGGTCACCAGTGTGATGCCGAAGCCTGGCAGGTTTTCAGTGCTCGATTCCTTGGCGATCTGATCCATCAGTTCCTTGGACGGCGTACCGGGGATGCTTTTGGAAATCCAGTTACCGAAGATCGGGCCGGCGATGATGGCCGTCGGCAGTGCAACGATCAGTCCGTAGAAAATGGTTTTGCCGATATCGGCGCCGAAGATGCCGATGGCCAGCAACGGACCCGGATGAGGCGGAACCAGACCGTGTACGGCTGACAGGCCTGCCAGCAGCGGGATGCCGATCTTGACGATGGGCACGCCGGTGCGCCGCGCAACAATGAACACCAGCGGGATCAGCAGGACAAAACCGATCTCGAAGAACAACGGGATGCCCACCAGGAAGGCAGAGAACATCATTGCCCAGTGCACTTTCTGTTTGCCGAACGTGCGTATCAGCGTTTGCGCAATCTGGTCCGCGCCGCCCGAGTCAGCCATCAGCTTGCCGAGCATTGTGCCCAGGCCAAGGATGATGCCGACGAAGCCCAGCACCCCGCCGAAGCCGTCCTGGAAGGATTTCATGACTTTTTCGACCGGCATTCCCGAGGTCAGGCCAAGAAAGCCTGCCGCCAGGGTCAACGCGACGAAAGGGTGCACCTTGAAGGTGGTGATCAGCAGCACCAGGCCGACGATGGTCACCAACGCATCGACGAGCAGGAACGTCTCATGGGTCATACCGAACATGGATGTCTCTCCGGTTTATTGTTTTAAGGAACTGTTAACAGCGCCGACTTCAATCGTGTGTGCGCAAGACAGCGCTGTCTTTTGCACTCACGCCTTTATCAGGCGTGAGAGCCTTTCCACCATGCTGCGGCTTGTTTGCCGATGACATCGATAGGCTGGGACGCGTCCACGATCAATGTAAGCGGTTCGCCATAGGGCGGTTCGAGGGTCGCGAACTGGCTGTCTACAAGACTGGCGGGCATGAAGTGCCCAGGCCGGTGCGAGCAGCGTTCGCTGGCGAGTTCCTTGCTGAGTTCCAGAAAAACGAAACCCAGGCCTGGCACCGCATCACGCAGGCGCTGGCGATAGATGAGCTTGAGCGAAGAGCAGGTCAGAACCGGGTGTTCACCGTTGGCGAGGGCGGCAGCCATCTCTTCGCCCAGGCGGGTCAGCCAGCCGGCACGGTCTTCGTCGTTGAGGGGGGTTCCGGCGCTCATCTTTTCGATGTTGGCTGGAGGATGGAACGCGTCGCCTTCGATCAGGCGGCCGCCGCTGTTCAGGGCAATCTCGGCACCGACGGCGCTTTTGCCGCAGCCAGATACACCCATCACCACAAGGGCGGAAATAGCAGTATTCGCAGTTGTCACAGTAGGCACCTCATCTGGAGACAGCGCTGTCTTCTTTCGGGGGGACATAAGTCTTATCCCGGACTGTTCCAGTTATTTGTCGTTGTTTTGGGCTCATCAATAAGCATGGGAGGCTGTTCTCCGCGGGACCCGAATCGGGTAACCCCTGTGAAACCAGCGATAAAGCATTGTCACGTTCCATGAGACAGCGCTACCTTATGGGGCATTCGACACATTTGGCAACCCTTATGTTAGTTGGCAACGCATGATACGCATTGGTTCCCGCTCGACTGGTCGCCCCACGCTCAATGAAGTGGCGAAGCTGGCTGGCGTCTCTCCGATCACCGCCTCGCGAGCCTTGCGCGGTATCAGCACCGTGGCGCCCGAGTTGGTCGAAAAGGTCCGTGCTGCGGCGCAGAGCCTGGGTTATGTGGCCAACCCGGCAGCCAGGGCGCTGGCCTCTTCCTGCAGTCAGACCGTCGTGGTGCTGGTGCCGTCGCTTTCCAACCAGTTGTTCATCGAGACGCTGGAAGCCATTCAGGACGTGTTGCGCGTGCGCGGCCTGGACGTGCTCATCGGCAACTACCATTACTCACCCGAAGAGGAAGAGAAGCTGCTGCGCAACCATCTGGTCAATCGCCCGCGCGGTATTCTGCTGACCGGTTTCGACCACACGGCAGCGTCCCGCCAGATGCTTGAAACCAGCGGCATACCCTGCGTGCACATGATGGAACTCGACACTCGCCTGGGCGCCTATTGCGTCGGGTTCTCGCAGCAACAGGCCGGTGCCGAAGCTGCGCGGCACCTGCTCGGGCGTGGCCGCCATCGGCTGGCATACATGGCCGCCCAGCTCGACCCTCGTGTGCTGCAACGTGGCACCGGGTTCCGTCGGGTGCTGGAAGACGCCGGGCTGTTCGACCCCGCGCTGCAGGTCTCGACACGCCAGGCCTCCTCGATCGGTCTGGGCGGGGAGTTGTTCGCGCGCCTGCTTGACCAGCATCCGGATGTCGACGGGGTGTTCTTCTGTAATGACGACCTGGCGCAGGGCGCTGCGCTGGAGGCCTTGCGCCTGGGGGTCGCGATTCCCGAACGGGTCTCTCTGGTGGGCTTCAACGACCTGCCTGGGTCCGCGCACATGGTGCCGCGCCTGACCTCGATTCGCACACCCAGGGAAGAAGTCGGACAGCGTGCTGCTCAGGTCTTGCTGGGCCTGCTGGACGGAGTCACCCAGCACCCGCAGGTCGATCTAGGGTTTGAACTGGTGGTACGGGAAAGCTCTTGAATCTTTTCCCCGACCAGCCCTGGCGATCCTTCCCCGGGTCATTGCACTGACCAATGGTAGGGGCGCTCTGCGGGCTCGATGCCTCCGGGCTGGAGTGCCCGACCGTGCTGTCCTGCACTGTTGTCGATACCCTCATTCGAACGGTTTCGGCACATTTCGACTGTTATTTCTGACAGTACCCATCCCCCCGTGTTGAGTATTCAATGACCCTACGTTTTTGGCTCGGAGCGGCATAAGTGTCTTGGCCGCATCGTTGGATGACGGGGATATATCTTCTTATCTATTCCCCGTTCTGGCGGTCTTACAAGACCTATTGAAGGTGAGAGAAATGCAAAAAAAAGCATCTCAGAACGTTAGAGCCCTGACGCATATCGTCGACCCCGTCGGTCCAGGTGTCCCCCTGGACATCGCCTGGCTGACCGGCATTATCCCGCTGGGCTTCGTACCCGCAGAGATCGCTATCAGCCCTGATGAAACCACGTTGTATGTCGCTCATGAAAGTGGTCGCGAAGTCAGTGTGGTCGACATCGCCAGTGCCAGCGTAACGGGTGCCATCAAGCGGGCAGGGGCAGGCGCGATTACCCTGAGCCCCGATGGCAAAAGGCTTTACACCATCGGCCAGAAAAGGTGCTACGTGGTCGATACGCGCATGCGCGAAGTGATCAGGATACTTCCTGCAGCCAACGTCAACAGGATCCTGTGCAGTGCCGATGGCCGTTTTATCTGCCTGTCCTTTCAGAACGCGCTCGGCGGGTTGATTCGCCTCATCGAGACCGAGAATTACACGGTCGAAAACGAGTTCGATCTGGGTGCCCTGACCAACGCATCACTGGCCCTCGGGATCAGCCCGTTGAACGACAGGTTTTACGCAACCATGCTGGTTGACCGGACCGCGCCTACCGATGTTCTTGCGATCAGCAAGGTCGATTACCTGCAACATGACATTCCCGGCTTCTCCGACCCGCGTTCGATGGCCTTCAGTTCCGATGGCGCCTGGCTGTATGTCGGTGGCATCGACGAGGTCTACATCATCGATTCGGCGACCAACAAAACCTTCTATCGGGAAAGGATCGGCACGCAAGGCTACCCGGTGAAAGTCATCGGAGTGACCTCGGATGACCGCTATGTCTACGCGATCTATACCTGTAATTACGACGTTTACCGGATCGACACGGTGAAGGGCATCGCCACCTGCATCGCTTATTTTCCGTCGGTAGGCGGTGCGGTACTCAACAAGACCGGCACGTACATCTATTCCAGTCATCCGGACATGAGCTGGATTTCGATCTACCGGCTATGAAGACTCCTGCAATGGCCTGGCTTGCGTGTTACCAGCCGGGTCGACCGTCAGTCGGCGTCAAGCGCTGCGACGCCGGCCTTGGCGACCTGAGCATCCTGTTCGGCCTTCACGCCTGAAACCCCCAGCGCACCGATCACCTGGCCGTCGACGATGATCGGCACACCGCCTTCCAGGGAAGTCAGCAGCGGAGCACTCAGGAATGCAGTGCGCCCGCCATTGACCATCTCTTCGTAACCCTTGGACTCACGTTTGCCGAGTGCCGAGGTGCGGGCTTTTTCGATCGCGATGTAGCTGCTGATCGGTGCGGCGTCGTCCAGTCTCTCGAATGCCAGCAAATGGCCGCCGTCATCAACGACGGCGATGGAAACGGCCCAGCCATTGGCCTGCGCCTCTTCGCGTGCGGCACCGAGCATCAGGCTGACTTCGGTCTGGGTCAGTACGGCTTTGATCTTCATGGAGCTCTCCGGAGTAGTGATTATCGAATGGCGTTCAGTGTGATTCAGGCGTGCCAAGCGCCGCGTCGATCAGTTCGATCCAGTGCCGCACTGGCGTTCGGCCGGCGCTGGCCAGATGGGTCTGACAGCCTATATTGGCGGTGGCAATCACCTGCGGTTTGCCGCTCTCCAGTGCGTTCATGCGGTTGTCGCGCAGTTGACGGGCGATGGCAGGCTGGGTGATGGAGTAGGTGCCTGCAGAGCCGCAGCATAAATGACCGTCCGGCACTGTGGTCAGATTGAAGCCTAGACGAGTCAGGACACGCTCGACTTCGCCGCCGAGTTTTTGCGCGTGTTGCAGCGTACACGGGCAGTGAAACGCCAGGCGCTGATCGGTCTTGATGCCGAGGGTTTCCAGCGGTTCGTCGCGCAGCAGTTCGACCAGATCCTTGGTTCGCGCGCTGATCTGCCCGGCCTTGTCGGCATAGGCTGGATCATGGCGCAGCAGGTGGCCGTAATCCTTGACGAAGGCCCCGCAGCCGCTGGCCGTCTGGATCAGGCTTTCAGCACTGCCTTGCAACGCGGGCCACCACGCGTCGATGTTGCGCCGCGCCCGGTCCAGCCCTGCCTCCTGTGCATTGAGGTGATAATCCACGGCGCCGCAGCAACCCGCCTGGCTGACCGCCGTAATGCCGATGCCCAGACGATCCAGTACCCGCGCCGTAGCGCTATTGGTGTTTGGCGACAGGCCCGGCTGAACGCAACCTTCCAGGAGCAACACCTGGCGCGCATGACCGGTGTGCGGGCGAAGTCCGCCAGGATGGACCGTCTCCGGCAGCTTGGTGGCCAGGGTTTGCGGCAGCAACGGCCTGAACTTCAGGCCCATGCCGGTCAGGGATTTGAACAGTCCGGGGTGGGGGATGACGCGACGCAAGCCTTCACGCAGCACGCGTTCTGCAAGTGGCCGCGGCACCAGGGCCTCCACCGCCGCGCGACCGATGTCCAGCAGGTTGTGGTAATCCACCCCGGACGGGCAGGTGGTCTCGCAATTGCGACAGCTCAGGCAGCGGTCCAGATGCACACGGGTTTTCTCGGTGACCGGCTGACCTTCGAGCACTTGTTTGATCAGGTAGATCCTGCCGCGTGGACCGTCCAGCTCATCACCCAGCAATTGATAGGTCGGACACGTAGCGTTACAGAAACCGCAATGCACACAACTGCGCAGGATACGTTCGGCTTCTTCGGCGCGCGGCAGGGTTCTGGCGTGTTCACTCAATGTGGTCTGCATGTTTCAAAGCTCCGCGTACAGTCGACCGGGGTTGAAAATCCCCTGCGGGTCGAGTCGGGTCTTGAGTGCCTGATGGTAGCGCAGCACAGGTGCGGCCAACGGTTCAAACGGGCTGTCGACGACGCCTTGGCTGTAGCAGGTCGCATGGCCGCCAACCGCCATAGTGATCGCTCTGATGGTTTGTCCGTCAGCATCCGACTTGAGCCAGCGTTGCGCGCCACCCCAGTCGATCAACTGCTCGCCCGGCAGATCCGGCAGGCGGCTGTCAGCAGGTACACAGAGCCGCCACAGGGGCCGCGGGTCATCGAAGAAGGGCAGGCGGTGCGCATTCAACTGTTGCCAGTACGCGGCATCGAGCAGCTCGCCGCCGAGCCGGTCCCGGGCTGCGGCCACTGAACCTTCGCCGCCTTCCAGGCGCAGGCGCAATACGTGGCCATCATGGCTGGCCGCGCTGATCGGTATCGGTTGCTGACCCCACTCGGCAAGGCGCGCCAAGGCCAGCGCGCTGTCCATTTCCAGTGCGATGCTGCTGCACAGACGTGGTTTGGGCAGCACCTTGAGCGACACCTCGGTCAGCAGCCCCAGGCAGCCGAAACTGCCTGCCATCAGGCGTGAAACGTCATAACCTGCAACGTTCTTCATGACTTCTCCGCCGAAACGCAGGTGTTTGCCAAGACCGGTGATGACCCGTGTGCCCAGCACGAAATCACGCACCGATCCGCTCCACGGCCGGCGCGGTCCCGAGAGTCCCGCAGCGACCATGCCGCCGAGCGTCGCGGCGCCGAAGTCGGGCGGTTCGCAAGGCAACATCTGGCCTGCGGCATCCAGCGTCTGCATCAGTTCGTTCAATGGCGTGCCGGCGCGTGCAGTGATCACCAGTTCTGTCGGGTCATAACTGACGATGCCACGGTGCTCGCGGGTATCGAGTATTTCGCCAGCGGTTTCACGACCGAGAGAAGCCTTGCTGTTGCCGCCCTGAATACGTAACGGCGTTTCGTCACGCAGCGCCTGATTGACCCGCTCGAGCAGTGCCTGGCTGACGTCGTTGTCCATCGTGCTCATCAGAAACGCTCCAGGTCGGGGAACGGCAATTGCCCGGCGTGGATGTGCATGGCACCAAATTCCGCGCAGCGATGCAGGGTCGGGATGTTCTTGCCGGGGTTGAGCAGGCCACTGGCGTCGAATGCCGCCTTGATGGCATGGAAGAAGGTCAGCTCGTCGCTATTGAACTGGGCGCACATCTGATTGATCTTCTCGCGACCGACACCGTGCTCGCCGGTAATGCTGCCGCCGACCTTGACGCACAGCTCGAGGATTTTGCCGCCCAGTGCCTCGGCGCGCTCCAGCTCACCCGGTTGATTGGCATCGAACAGGATCAGCGGATGCATGTTGCCATCGCCCGCATGAAACACGTTGGCGACGCGCAAGCCGTATTGCTCGGATAGCTCCCTGATGCTGCGCAATACGCCCGGCAACTCACGGCGTGGGATGGTCCCGTCCATGCAGTAGTAGTCCGGCGACAGGCGACCCACGGCCGGGAAAGCGTTTTTGCGCCCGGCCCAGAAGCGGACCCGTTCGGCTTCGTCTTTGGCCTGGCGCACTTCGGTAGCGCCTGCCAGTGTCAACACCTCGCTAACCCGTTCGCAGTCGGCATGTACATCGGCTTCCACGCCGTCCAGTTCACAGAGCAGGATGGCTTCGGCATCGACCGGGTAGCCTGCGTGAATGAAATCCTCGGCGGCACGAATCGCCAGATTGTCCATCATCTCCAGCCCGCCGGGGATGATGCCCGCGGCGATGATATCGGCCACCGCGCGCCCGGCCTTTTCCACTGAATCGAACGCCGCCAGCAGCACCTTGGCCACTTGTGGTCTGGGCAACAGCTTGACCGTGACTTCGGTAATGACGCCGAGCATGCCTTCGGAGCCGGTGAACAGTGCCAGCAGGTCGAAGCCCGGCGAGTCCAGCGTGTCGCTGCCCAGCGTCATCGGCTCGCCTTCCACCGTCAGGATCTCGACCTTGAGCAGGTTATGCACGGTCAGCCCGTATTTGAGGCAATGCACGCCACCGGCATTTTCCGCCACATTGCCGCCGATGGAGCACGCGATTTGCGAGGACGGGTCCGGCGCGTAATACAGGCCGTGGGGCGCTGCCGCCTGGGAAATGGCCAGGTTGCGCACGCCGGGCTGAACCCGCGCCAAGCGCGCGGAGGGATCTATATCGAGGATCTGGTTAAAACGCGCCATGACCAGCAGCACGCCTTTTTCCAGCGGCAACGCGCCTCCCGACAGCCCGGTGCCCGCCCCGCGAGCGACCACCGGTACGCGACGTGCGTGGCACAGCCTGAGCAGCGTCTGTACTTCTTCCACATGCCGCGGCAATGCCACCAGCATCGGTGTGGTGCGATAGGCCGACAACCCGTCGCACTCATAAGGCCGCAGCTCTTCGGGACGATGCAGGATGTCCAGGTCGGGCAACTGCTGTTGCAGCGCCTGCAACAGCAGCTGCTTGTCGACGGCGGGCAGCACGCCGTCGATGCGTTCGTCGTACAGAATGTTCATCAAGCCACCCTGGGTTGTTTTTGTCGGGTTAATGCATCCTAGCTCATTCGCTGCGAGGCTTGAGTTGACAGCGAGGGTCCGATCCCGCAATTTACGCATGACGTAATAGGTTTACGAAAATAAAAAACACCGCATCCATGCGAATATTTACCTGCTACCCCAGTTGTACGCAGCGCATCGTTACCGCGTAGGCCCGACTGCATTCGTGCGTATTCAGCGGGTCGAGCATCTGGCCCGGCAGCCCTCGGTCTTTTACCAGGCACACCCTGATGCACAATCGGATAAGCCGGAGTAGGCTGCCCTCATGAAGATTCTTGGTCTGCAACTGATATTCGGTGATTTTCTCGCACGCAGCGTGCGAGGCATCCCGTGTGCGCCGCCCGCAGGACAGTGATTGCCAGGGTTACCCACTCTCACTTTCCTGCAAGGAGCCAGTCATGGCTGATCTCTACGAAAACCCCATGGGCCTGATGGGCTTTGAATTCATCGAATTCGCATCACCGACGCCCAACAGCCTTGAGCCTGTGTTCCAGATGATGGGCTTCACCAAAGTCGCAACGCACCGCTCCAAGGACGTGTCCCTGTTTCGTCAGGGGGCGATCAACCTGATCCTCAACAACGAACCGCACAGCCTGGCATCTTACTTTGCCGCCGAGCATGGTCCTTCGGTATGCGGTATGGCGTTCCGCGTGAAAGATGCGCAGAAGGCCTATAACCGGGCACTGGAACTGGGCGCACAACCGCTGGAAATCGCTACCGGGCCCATGGAATTGCGCCTGCCCGCGATCAAGGGCATCGGTGGCGCGCCGTTGTATCTGATCGACCGCTTCGGCGAGGGCACGTCGATCTACGACATCGATTTCAACTTCATCGAAGGCGTTGACCGCCATCCGGTCGGTGCCGGTCTGAAATTCATCGATCACCTGACCCACAACGTGTACCGCGGACGCATGGCGTATTGGGCCGGTTTCTATGAAAAGCTGTTCAATTTCCGCGAGCTGCGTTACTTCGACATCAAGGGCGAATACACCGGCCTGACCTCCAAAGCCATGACCGCCCCGGACGGCATGATCCGCATTCCGCTGAACGAAGAGTCGTCCAGGGGCGCGGGTCAGATCGAAGAGTTTTTGATGCAGTTCAATGGCGAAGGCATTCAGCACGTGGCGTTCTTTACCGATGACCTGATCAAGACCTGGGACGCGCTGAAAGCAACCGGCATGCGCTTCATGACCGCGCCACCCGACACCTACTACGAGATGCTGCAAGGCCGCCTGCCCGATCACGGTGAGCCGGAGGCCGAGCTCAAGTCACGCGGTATTCTGCTCGATGGTTCTTCCGAAGGGGGCGAGCGTCGTTTGCTGTTGCAGATATTCTCCGCAACGCTGATGGGCCCGGTGTTTTTCGAATTCATTCAGCGCAAAGGCGATGACGGGTTTGGCGAAGGCAACTTCAAGGCACTGTTTGAATCCATCGAACGCGACCAGATTCAGCGTGGTGTCCTGACGCCGGACTGAGCAATCATAAAAAGCGTCCGTCTTGCGCGATCAGACGAGCCTGCCCAGGCTCGTTCTGAGTCATTTGTGCTTGAGAACGTCAGCTTGCCGGTTGTGAGAAGAGATATAGCGCTCGGTGAAGTCATGCGCCGGCATGGGGCGACCATACAGATAGCCTTGGCCTTCGTCGCATACATAATGGCGCATCAGACTTTCCTGCTCACGGGTTTCTATGCCTTCTGCCGTGACCTGAAGATTGAAGCCGTTTGCCAGCCTGACAACGGCCTCGACGATGACTTCATCTTTTTTGCTGCGCTCTACGCCACTTACGAATGAGCGGTCAATCTTCAGTCGTGTCACCGGATAGTCTTTCAGCAGGCTCAGGGACGCATAGCCGGTACCGAAATCGTCGAACGCGATGCCCACACCCAACGAGCGAAGGTGACGCAGCGGTTCCATAATGCGCTGCTCGTTTCGCAAGATGATGTTTTCCGTGATCTCCAGTTCGAGTGAGTGTGCAGGCAAGGAAAAGTCTTCAAGCGCACTTTCAACCATTTCGGCAAAGTCGCGCATGCGAAACTGCGCAGCGAACAGGTTGACGCCGATGCGGAATTCCTCGCAGCCGGTATTTCGCCATTTCGCTGCCTGCTCACAGGCTGAACGCAGTATCCATTCGCCCACCGGCACCGCAAGCAGGCCTGCTTCCAGTGCGGGCAGAAAAACCGCCGGGGACACGACGCCCAGTGTCGGATGGTTCCAGCGTATAAGGGCTTCGGCTCCGGTGATACGACCATCCGCAAGTCGTACCTGAGGTTGGTAGTAAAGCTCGAACTCTTTGTTGGCCCATGCCTGACGCATCGATGAGCTGAGCGCTCCTCTTCTTGAAGCGGTCTGTCGATGCTCGGAGGTGAAGGTGCGAACCAGGGAGCGTCCGTCAGACTTGGCCTGGTAGAGCGCCAGATCCGCATTGCCGAGCATTTGCTCATCGTCGTAATCAGCGCCAGACCTTACGGAGACGCCGATGCTGGCGCCGATGTAGATTGAATTGTCTTCAAACTCTATCGGTTCCTCGATGACCGCGATGAGCGTCAGGCCCAGCTTGATCGCCCTTTCAGGGTCTGCGGTGTCGGACAGGAACACGACAAACTCATCGCCGCCCAGACGCGAGACCATATGGCAGGCCGGTACGTGTTCGCGAAGACGGTGAGAGGTCACCTTGAGCACAAAATCACCTGCAGCGTGGCCCAACGTGTCGTTGACGTCCTTGAAGCCGTCCAGATCGATCAGCAGGATGGCTGCTGACAGCTGCGCGTCGCACGCCTCCTTGATCCGCCTTTTGAGTGTCGATCGATTGGCAAGCCCGGTCAGGTGATCGTATTCGGCCGCATGCTTGAGTAATTTGTCCGCCTCGACACGCTGGGTGATGTCCCGAATGATCGCTCCGAATTGTGGCTCGCCGGCATACGTCCATTGTGAGAGCGAGAGCTCAATGGGGAGGGTGTGACCGTCGCGATGGATGGCCGTCAGGTTGATGGATTTTCCGATAATGGAGGCCGGGCCACCCGCAGCAACCCTCGATAAACCTGCATGGTGCCTGGAGCGCATTTCGGGCGGAATAATGATGTCGAGAGGCTTGCCCATGGCGTCCTCGGATCGATGCCCGAAAATGAGTTCGGCCGAGTTGTTCCATGAGATGATCCGGTTTTTGCTGTCCGAGCAGATGATCGCGTCGGGTGAAGTCGAGGTGATATTCATGAAGCGGGTATGGCTGTCTTCATTCTCGAGCGTGAGCCGACGCAACTCCATTCTCTCGATGACCATGACCGCCAGGTCCTGGAGAACCAGCTGATCTCGCTCCGAGAAAGTCTCCCGAGGTTTATTGTCGATCAGGCACAGGCTGCCCAGCACATGACCGCTGGCGGTTATCAGCGGCGCCCCGGCATAAAAGCGAATATGGGGAGCGCCGACTACCAAGGCGTTTGAGCTGAACCGCTCATCCTGCAATGCATCAGGCACCAGAAAAACGTTACGGCCCATGAGCGCAAAATTGCAGAATGAAACGTCGCGGCCCGTTTCGCAGACATCGAGGCCAACGCGCGCCTTGAAGAATTGCCGGTCTCGATGAACCAGAGAAATCAGAACAATGGGCACATCGAAAATCCGCGATGCCATTTGCACGATCTGATCGTATTCGTGCTCAGGTGGGGTATCCATCAGCGAAAAGGCATTCAAGATACGAATACGTTCTTCGTCATCATCGCCGACTGGGTAACTATTCATTTGAGGCCATCGCTAAACGCTGATCGCACGCGAGACACGAAGCGATCGATGGGTAACGCCGCTGTGTCGGCACCGGTGGAGGTACCCTGCCAGCATGCGCTTGCGCCACGCCGGAAAAGGAAAGTCAGATACATGCAGCACCTCTTGCGGTAGCGTCTCGATAGCTGTCCAAGGCAGCTTAGAAGCTATATCGTCAAAAAGCCGGATACCTGTAACAACTTCTCGAGCAACTAGCGTGGCGGGTATGGATCCAACTAAGGCCAGTATTACCCGGTCGTAACGAAGTGTTCAGGTTTGGCGTCGCAAGGGTATGGAAACTGCATAGCGGTTTTCACTGCCAATTTGATGACGACCCTATGCAGCGGCTTTTCTCTATTTCGACGAGGCTTGCACCTTCGGCGCTCAGCAAGGCGTTGATCGGTTTCATTGCCCTGGTCTGTCTATCGTTGATCCTGGCCACCGCCTGGCAGATGAACCAATCCAAGCTCGAGCGCGTCGCCACTGCCAGGATTGCGGTGTCCAATATCGTGCTTGCTGCTGAACAGCAGGCTCAGGACACCCTGCAGCAGGCTGACAATACGCTGCGTGACCTTGCCGAGCGTGTTGAGCAGGATGGCGCCGCAGGCGAGCAGCAAAGCCGCTTGACCAGACTGATGGCTCAAGACCTGGTCAACGTCAAAGGGCTTCAGGGGCTGTTCATCTACGATGCTCAAGGCAACTGGGTCGCCAACTCCTTTGCCAAGGGCGTGCAGACCCGCAACAACGAAGACCGTGCTTACTTCATCTACCACCGCGACAACCCTGACCCGTCCATTCATGTAGGGTCCATTGTTGAAAGCCGCAATACAGGGGACATGGTCATCCCGGTCAGTCGGCGTATCAATGCGGCGGATGGCAGTTTTGCAGGCGTTGCACTCGCCACCGTGCCGGTGGCTTATTTCCAGGCGTTTTTCCAGCGTATGGATGTAGACGACAAGGGTGTGATCTTCCTCGCTCTGAATAATGGCGACCTGCTTGCGCGGCGGCCCACCTTAACCGCACTGATGACCACCAATGTAGCCAAGGGCGATATCTTCACGCGCTATCTGCCGTACAGCGACAGCGGCACCGCAGTGATCAACTCCGTGGTGGATGGGGTGGAAAGGGTATACGCCTATCGGCGCGTGTCCGGATTGCCCATCGTCGCCGCTGCCGGTATCTCCAGTCAGCATGTGTTCGCGCCCTGGTGGGCCTATGCACAGCGGTCCATGACCATCACCGGCATCATTATCCTGGCGCTGGTCTTTCTGGGCGTGCTGTTGTACCGGCAAATCCAGCAGTTGATCACGGCGGAGGGTGAACTGAATATCGCCAGGAACGACCTGGAGATCATCGCTCACACGGACAGCCTGACGCACCTGGCCAATCGACGTTGCTTCGATACGGCCTTGCAGCAGGAGTGGGGGCGGGCGAGCCGGAATGATGCAACCATCGCAATTATTTTGCTGGATATCGACTGGTTCAAACAATACAACGACACCTACGGCCATCTGCAGGGTGACGACTGCCTGAGGCAAGTGGCGGGGCTGATTGGCAACAGTCTCGACCGGTCTGGGGATATGGCTGCACGTTACGGCGGCGAAGAGTTTGTCATTCTGTTGCCTGAAACCGGCCTGGCAGGGGCGCTGAAACTTGCGGAAAAAATCAGATCATCCATTGAAGCCAGTTGTATCGAGCACTCGTCCAGCCCGCTGGGCAGGCTGAGCATCAGCTCGGGCGTGGTGGCGGTCAACGCGGCAGAGAAGAATCGGCATACTGCTGCGCTGGAGGAAGCGGATCGACTCCTTTACCTGGCCAAAACCAAAGGGCGTAACCGTGTCGAAGGTCGCTTGATTCAAGGGTGGCAAGCAGATAGTCATTTTGCCAGGGTATCCACAGCGTCCACTCGATAGTCGAGCGTCATGGATCTGTACCTGCACAGGGTTGCTATCAATATGTTCGGCAAACCAACGTATGTCGCCGCAGGCGCAACGTCAGTCTGACGGACGGCTACCTCCCATGCGCTCGCTGATTGTCACCGCCGTTTGCAAAAGCCTTCTGGCCGCCAGACTCTGCGTCTCGTCGTTCAACACCGATCCCGGTCCGACGACCGTGATCACGCCCACCAGCTTGTTACCCATGGCGAATAGCGGTGACGAGGCTGCGTTGATACCCGGCATCAGCAAGCCCTGAATCTGGTGCACGCCAGTGGTGCGAATCTGCTCGACATGCTGCTCGACCTCACGCAACTGGCTGGCGCTCAGCAACGGCACTTCCTGCTCGCGAAGCGCTGCGGTTTCGCGCCCGTTCAGAAAACTGTCGAACACCAGGCCGGTGGACGAGCCGAGCAGCGGCAGCACCGAACCGATCTGCGTGACCAGCGTCACCGCACCCATCGAGGGCTCGACGTACACCACGGTCGGCCCCTTGTTGCCCCATACCGCCAGAAAGCAGGTCTGATTCAACTCGTCGCGCAAGCTGGCCAGCCAGGGGGCCGACACTTTGAGGACATCCAGCTTGCCGAGCGAGGCCAGCCCGACCTGCAACGCCTCGCGCCCCAGCCCATAGTGATTGTTGACAGCATCCTGTTCGGCAAAGCCACTGGCAATCAGCGCCTGCAGATAACGATGGACCTTGCTGGCGGGCATGCCCAGGTGTTCGGCCAGTCTCGACAGGGACGTGGCAGGGGAGAGTTCAGCGAGCGCCTTGAGCACGCCCAGCCCGACTTCGGCGGCCTGGACCTTTTGCGGGCGTCCGCCTGCGGGGCTTTCGGTTTGCTGGGTCATGGGGTGTTGTGCGCCGATCGGGAAAGGCAGCTTTATAGCTTGACCGGCTGGCAAACTCAAATTACGTTATGCGTAATCGCTTTACGTAAAATAATGTTTCGTCCTGTCTCTGCCCGACCCCATGACAACAAGAGGTCCAGATGGCTATCCACTCCAGTTCCGACGCATTGGTTTATCAGTCGGGCTTCGGCAACCAGTTCAGCAGCGAGGCGCTGCCCGGTGCGCTGCCCGTTGGCCAGAATTCGCCGCAGAAGCATCCGCTGGGTCTGTATGCCGAGCAGTTCTCGGGCACCGCTTTTACGGTCGCGCGCAGTGAAGCCCGACGTACCTGGCTGTATCGGATCAAGCCATCGGCAGCCCATCCGCGTTATCAGCGCATGGATCGGCAGATCGCCGGTCAGGAGCAGGGGCCGATCAACCCCAATCGGTTGCGCTGGAATGCCTTCGACATCCCGGCGGCACCGACTGATTTCATCGACGGTCTCATCCCCCTCGCCAGCACCTCGGCGGCGGAGCAGGCCGAGGGTGTCAGCGTTTACCTGTACACCGCCAACACCTCCATGCAGCGAGCGTTCTTTAGTGCGGATGGCGAATGGCTGGTGGTGCCGCAGCAGGGCCGACTCAGAATCGTCACCGAACTGGGCTTGCTGGACATCGAACCCCTGGAAATCGCCGTCTTGCCGCGAGGTTTGAAGTTCTGCGTCCAACTGCTCGACAGCAGCGCTCGTGGGTACCTCTGCGAGAATCACGGTTGCGCCTTGCGCCTCCCGGAACTGGGCCCGATCGGCAGCAACGGGCTGGCTAATTCACGTGATTTTCTGAGCCCGGTCGCCTGGTTCGAAGACAGTCGCCAGCCAATGCAACTGGTGCAGAAGTTCCTCGGCGAACTGTGGTCGACGCAACTGGAGCATTCACCGTTCGACGTGGTGGGCTGGCACGGCAACAACGTTCCGTACAAATACGACCTGCGGCGTTTCAACACCCTCGGGACGGTCAGCTACGATCACCCGGACCCGTCGATTTTCACCGTGTTGACCTCACCGGGGGCTATTCACGGCCAGGCCAATATCGATTTCGTGATTTTTCCGCCGCGCTGGATGGTGGCGGAAAACACCTTCCGCCCGCCGTGGTTCCACCGCAATCTGATGAATGAATTCATGGGCCTGATCGACGGCGCGTACGATGCCAAAGCCGAAGGCTTCATGCCCGGTGGCGCTTCGCTGCACAATTGCATGAGTGCGCATGGCCCCGATAATGTCACCGCCGAAAAGGCCATTGCCGCCGAGCTGAAACCGCACAGGATCGACAACACCATGGCCTTCATGTTCGAGACCGGCAAGGTGTTGCGCCCCAGTCGTCACGCGCTCGACTGCCCGCAACTGCAAACCGATTACGATGCCTGCTGGAAGGACATGGCCAGGACGTTTACCCAGGAGCCACGCTGATGACTACCGCGCTCAATCGTCGTAGCTGGGTCGAATCTGCCAACGGGCATGCCGATTTCCCCCTGCAGAACCTGCCGATTGGCGTGTTCAGCCATGGCCAGACCGCTCCGCGTGGTGGGGTGGCCATCGGCGACAGGATTTTCGATCTGCGCGTGGCAACAGAGTCCGGGGTGTTTCAGGGGCAGGCCGCCGAAGTAGCTGAAATTGCCAGCCGCGACCAGCTCAATGATTTTCTTGCGCTGGGTGCCGCTGCCCGACGGGCGTTGCGCGCCGCCTTGTTGCAGTTGCTCGATGAAAACAGTCCACAGCGTGACAGGCTACAGGGCGTTGGCGGTTTGTTGCTGCCGATGAGCGAGTGCACGTTGCACATGCCGGCTCGGGTGGGTGATTACTCGGACTTTTACGTCGGTATTCATCATGCACTGAATGTCGGCAAGCTGTTCCGCCCGGACAACCCACTGCTGCCCAACTACAAGTACGTGCCGATCGGCTATCACGGCAGAGCGTCGACCTTGTGTCCCTCCGGTACGACGGTGCGGCGGCCCAACGGGCAAACCCTGGTGCCAGGCCAGGAGGTTCCCGTTTTCGGTCCCTGCAAACGCCTCGATTACGAGCTGGAGTTGGGGGTCTGGATCGGGCCGGGGAATGCCCAGGGCGAGGCCATCGGGATCGATCAGGCTGCCGAACACATCGCCGGGTTGTGCCTGCTCAACGACTGGTCGGCGCGTGACATACAGGCATGGGAATACCAACCATTGGGACCGTTTCTGTCCAAGAGCTTTGCCACGACGATCTCGCCCTGGGTGGTAACCTCCGAAGCACTTGAGCCGTTTCGTCGCGCGCAACCGCCGCGTCCGGAAGGCGATCCGCAACCGTTGGCGTATCTGCTGGATGACCACGATCAGCAGCGCGGGGCGCTGGATATCGAGCTGGAAGTGCTGCTGCTGACTGCACAGATGAAAGCCGACGGGCTGGCGCCTCATCGGTTAGGTCTGAGCAACGCGCTGAACATGTACTGGACAGTGGCGCAGATGGTTGCGCATCACAGCGTCAACGGCTGCAAGTTGCAACCGGGAGACCTGCTCGGCACCGGTACGTTGTCCGGCCCCCAGGAAGGTCAGTACGGCAGCCTGCTGGAGATGACCGCAGGCGGCAAGCAACCGGTGACCTTGCCTAATGGCGAAACGCGAATGTTCCTGCAGCGGGGCGACGAGGTGATTCTGCGTGCCCGTTGTCATCGCGAAGGGCACGTCTCGATTGGCTTCGGCGAGTGCCGGGGCGTTGTGCTCGACTGAAAATAACGTGTCCGGCTGCTTCAGCGGGCTATTTCGTACCAGCCGAGAAACATGTCCAGCGTCGATTCGACCACCGTGTGCTGCTCCTCGGGGGTAAGCAATGCCGCACTGAAGGTCACCTGCGGCCAGAACGCGAACGACTTGAGCAACGCATGCATTTGCGTCGCGGCAAAGGCCGGGTCGACCGGTTTCAGACGGCCGTCCTTCTGCGCGGCGCGAATCCAGGCACTGAAGGTTTCTTCTCGTTCATTGATCCGCGCCATCCACACCTGCGCCCGCTCGGGCGAGTGAATGGTCGCGCCAACCACCACGCGGGCCAGGTCGAGGAAGTGACTGTTGGTCAGGTTGCGCATCTTGCCCCAGAGCAATTCCCGCAACTGCTCGCGCAAGCCGATCTGCGGATGAAAAACCACTTCGGCCTGCGGCGGGGCGCAGCTCCAGAGGCGCTGCAGCATCTCGGCGAACAGTTCTTCCTTGCTGGGGAAGTGGTTATAGACCGTGCGTTTGGAAACCTCGGCCCGCGCGGCGATCCGGTCCATGCTGGTGATCTCGAAGCCACGATCGCCGAATTCGGCGATAGCCGCCTGGACGATGGATTCGCGTTTCTGATCGGTGAGGCGCATGGGTTCGGTCATAGGTTCGCTTCAAACGTGCGTTTAGAGAAAATTACACTCAGCAGTTTACTTGTCGCCAAGGATCATGCAACCTTAAAACTACACCGTGTAGTGTAAAACACTGTTACATATTTTCCCTCGGACATCCTGCAACAGGATCACGTACGAAGTATGCACGGCTGGAGCCTCAACCTGCCCCCAGGAGTCAGCGAACCATGGCCTCGACGCATCAGAAAAAGGACTCTTCTTCACTGCCTGTCTTGTCCCGTCACGAAGGGCGATACCGCAATCACGCCACCATGAAGCCATCGAGCCTGCTGCGCACGCTCGGTATTTTCTGGGATCAAGCGTTCAACAAGCCCGAGGACACACGCCCGGCAGGCGACATTCCGGTACAGCCGCTGTCGCGTCAGCAATTGCTGGCTGCACCGAACAATACGGTGTACCGCCTGGGGCACTCGACCGTTCTGCTCAAACTGCGCGACCAGTTCTGGCTGACCGACCCCGTGTTTGCCGAGCGTGCCTCGCCCGTGCAGTGGGCGGGCCCGCAGCGCTTTCATCAGCCGCCGATCAGCCTCGAAGAATTGCCACCGATCACAGCGGTGATCCTTTCGCACAACCATTACGACCACCTCGATCGCATGGCGATCAAGGCGCTGACCGAAAAGACCGAGCATTTTCTGGCGCCGCTTGGCGTGGGCGATACGTTGATCGAGTGGGGCGTGCCTGCGCACAAGGTGCATCAACTGGACTGGTGGCAGTCCACCGAGGTGGCGGGAATCGAGTTCGTCGCCACACCCTCACAGCATTTCTCCGGGCGCACGCTGCTCGACAGCAACCGCACCTTGTGGGCGTCCTGGGTGATGATCGATGGCGATCAGCGGATCTTCTTCAGTGGCGACAGCGGTTACTTCGATGGCTTTAAAACCATCGGCGAGCAATACGGACCGTTTGACCTGACCCTGATGGAAACCGGCGCCTACAACGTCGAGTGGCCCGATGTGCACATGCAGCCCGAGCAGACGCTGCAGGCGCACCTGGACCTGCGCGGTCGCTGGTTGCTGCCGATCCACAATGGCACCTTCGACCTGTCGATGCATGCCTGGCACGAGCCGTTCGATCGCATTCTGGCTCTGGCTTGGGAGCAGAATGTCTCGATCACTACGCCGATGATGGGCCAGCCGTTCTATGTGCAGTACCCGTGTCGCGGTCTGACCTGGTGGTTGGCCGTGGATGAGGTGGTTGAGGTGGTTGAGTCTGAAGCTGAAGCCGCCCAGCCGGAGGCCGCAGAATCCTGCAGTTGCCGTCGCCAGAACGCCTGAAAACCATCTTTGGCAACGGTGAACTGATTTTTAAATAGCATGGCCCAGATTTTGATTTGTCACTTGAGCACGCGCCCGGCCTAATCGTGACCATCAATAGCGATGGTGACGGTATGCAGATGCGTGGTTCGGCGGTTCAGAATATGGGGTTGATGATCAGTGTCCTGTTGGTGGCGCTGAACCTGCGCCCGTCGATGGCTGCGGTCGGTCCATTGCTGGTGGCGATTCGGCTGGACGTTCCGCTCGGTTTCGGAACGGCGTCGTTGCTGACCATGTTGCCGGTCATGAGCATGGGACTGGCGATGTTTTTCGGCATGGGCATCGCTCGTTACCTGGGATCGTATCGCAGCATCCTGCTTTCACTGGTGCTAATCGGTTTGGCAACCGTGGCGCGTCTGTTTCTCGATTCTGCTGCTGAACTGATCCTCAGCGCTGTGCTGGCGGGGCTGGGTATCGCCTTGATTCAGGCGCTGATGCCTGCGTTGATCAAATCGCGTTTCAAGGCCAACGTGTCCCTGTGCATGGGATTTTATGTGACCGCGATTATGGGTGGCGCCGCGTTGGCTGCTTCATTCAGCCCTCTGGTGATGGACAGCAGTGGCAGTTGGCGCGTCGGCCTGGCGGTCTGGTCGCTACTGGTTCTTCTGGCGATGTGCTTCTGGTTTGCCCAGCGGCACGCTTTGCAGTCCGACGCGTCAACCGCTGCAGGGCACCGGCAGACTTTTTTTCACATGCCTCGGGCCTGGATGCTGGGGATTTTCTTCGGCCTTGGCACGGCGTCCTATACCTGCGTGTTGGCCTGGCTGGCGCCGTATTATCTGGAGAATGGCTGGAGTGAGCAGAGTGCAGGGCTGCTGCTGGGCTTTCTGACCCTGATGGAGGTCGTATCGGGTCTGCTGGCTCCGGCGCTGGCCAACCGCAGTCGCGATAAGCGCATGGCGCTGGTTGTGCTGCTGACGTTTATGATGATTGGCTTTGCCGGGCTGATTCTGATGCCGCAACAGATGGGCCTGCTGTGGACAGGCCTGCTGGGGTTGGGGATTGGCGGTCTTTTTCCGCTGAGCCTGATCGTGTCCATGGATCATTTCGATGATCCACAACAGGCGGGTGGCCTGACGGCATTCGTGCAGGGCGTGGGTTATCTGATCGCCAGCCTGTCGCCGCTGCTTGCCGGCGTCATTCGTGACCTGACGGGCAGCTTTGCGGGTGCATGGTGGTCACTGATGGCGTTGGTCGCGATCATGCTGTTGATGGTGGTGCGACTCGATCCCCGACGTTATGCTGATCATCTGCGCAACGCACTCGACGAACCTGTCATCACTGGCAGGGAGGCGGCATGATTGCATTTTGATGCTATCTTGTGCGCGTTGACCTGACCGCCCGGTCACAGCGCCAGCGAGATACCTTGATGCTTAACAGTAATGCCCTGAGAAAGCTGGACATGCAGGACCTGATGGTCTTTGTCTCGGTGTATGAGCAGCGCAACCTGACTCTGGTCGCGGAAGCGTTGCATGTCAGCCAGTCGACGGTCAGTTACTGCCTGAAAAAGCTGCGTGCGAACTTCGAGGACGATCTGTTCATCTGCACCCGCAACGGCATGCGTCCGACCCGCAAGGCGCTGGCCATGCACGACCATGTGCAGCAGATTCTCCGCTCGGTCAATCTGTGCCATAACGGCCTCGATCTGTTCGACCCGACTCGTGCACAGACCACCTTCACGGTCTGTGCCCCTGAGTATTTCGAGCTGCTGGTATTGCCGCATTTGCTGCGTGACTTCGCTGCCGCCGGTTGCTCGGTGACGGTCAATGTGCAAAAGCTTGAAAAGCAGTTGCCGGCCGAGCAATTGAATGATGGCCTGTTTGACCTTGCCCTGTGCTTCGGGCCTGGTTTTCACCGAGTCCCGGACAGCCTGATTTCGCAGGTGTTGATGGAGGATGATCTGGTGTGCGTCATGGACTCCAGGTTCGCGCCGCTCAGCGCCCTGATCGACCTGCAAACCTTTATCCAGCACCGCCATGTCTACCCGACGCCGTGGACGTCCGATACCAACATGGTGGATGGCTGGCTGCAGCGGCAGGGGCTTGAGCGCAATATCGTCGCACGGGCCAACAGCTACCGCGCAGCCTTGCAGTTGCTGGAAGGCACCGATTTCATGCTGGTGCTGCCACGCCGTATTCAAACGCTGCTGGGTAATGAACTGTGGATTTCCGTATTCGAACTGCCGCCTGACCTGCCTGGCTTCAGTCTGGACATGCTATGGAGCGCCCAGGCGGATCGAGACGAAGCCAGTGGCTGGCTGCGTGAACAAGTCGTGAAGGTGTGTGCCGAACGCGGCTTGCTCTGACGCGGTATCAGTTGCCGGACTTGTCTTTCTGCGGGTCGGGCGAAGTGGCAGGTCGGGCCTGTTCACCCTGCTGATTGAGCTGTTTGTTTTTCTCGCCCACTTTGCCGGCGTTTTCAGGCTTGTGATCGAGGTCTTCGCGTTTGGATTCATCAGCCATGACCGTACTCCTTATTGTCGGGGTGTGGTTATTGGTCAGTGTGGCGGGTGCAAGATTCGATTTAAATGACGCGCGGTCCGTTGCCCGATGCTGATAGCGTCGGACGCCGAACCGCGCAAATCGATTAGCTCAGCAGAGTGATCAGGTCTTTGGCTGCCTGCGCAGAGCTGGCCGGGTTCTGGCCAGTCACCAGCTTGCCGTCGGTCAGCACGTGGACGCCCCAGTCCTCAACTTTGGAATAGTCACCGCCCAGTTGCTTGAGCGTGTCTTCGACCAGAAAAGGCACGACCTTTGTCAGGCCGACCGCCTCTTCTTCACTGTTGGTGAAGCCTGTGACGCTGCGGCCCTCGACCAGAGGCCGGCCGTTCGGCGCTTTTACGTGACGCAATACGCCAGGTGCGTGGCAGACCATTGCGTGTGGCTTGTCTGCTTTGGCAAAGGCCTCGATCAGCGCGATGGAGTGCTTGTCTTCAGCCAGGTCCCACAGCGGGCCGTGACCGCCCGGGTAGAACACGGCATCGAAATCGGCAGCATTGACGCCAGACAGAAGGCCGGTGTTAGCGAGCGCTTTCTGTGCATCAGCATCTTTGGAGAAGCGCTTGGTGTCTTCGGTCTGAGCGTCGGGCTCATCGCTTTTCGGGTCCAGCGGTGGTTGACCGCCTTTCGGAGAAACCAGCGTAATGTCGGCACCGGCCTCTTTGAACGCGTAATACGGCGCAACGAACTCTTCGAGCCAGAAACCGGTTTTCTTGCCGGTGTCGCCCAGTTGGTCATGGGATGTCAAAACCATCAGGATTTTCATGTGCGTGCTCGTCTTCGAGGGGTTGAGAGGGTGTAGACAGGCGAAAACCTCAAGTGTTGTGAGAATTTTTACCTCCGGAAGGAGCAGGGCCGGATGTCGACACAATGGCTTGCGTCGACATCCGGCCCTGTTTCACCGCTGCGTTGGAGAAACGTCAGATGAGGATCATTGCTCTTTGGTCAGATCCACCAGCGGCTCTTTGCGCACTTCGGTCTCGCGACCGTCCTGAATGTGCTTGACCTGTCCAAGGGCTTTGTCGACCGCGCCTTTGTCAGCCAGCAGGCTGTAACTGATCTGGAACTGACGTTGCTCTTTCGGGGCAATGGTTGGTACCAGATTCAGCGGGCGCTGGAAGCGGCGGTTATAGGAGAAGCTGGTCCCCGGTTCCAGCCCGGTGACGTAGCCCTGACCTTTGGTGTCGGTGTTTTTCCACAGCGAGAACACCGGCAACTGTTTGGTATTGAAACCGACCGACACGCCCAGGCTGCCAGCCTTGTTGTGCAGCACGGTCAGCGTGTCACCCTTGGCATCACCGTAGGGCACGATGTTGTAGACCGTCTCGTCGTAATCCGGCGTCGGCGCGCGGTAGGTCTGCCAGTCGCCGAGATCACCCTTGGCTTTGTCGTTGAACGGCGAGACCTGCTTGACCGGCGCTTCGAAACGCGCCCCTTGCTCGAGGAACGGCGTGCTGAAGTTGCTGTGGTACAGCGCCTGGTATTCCTTCGGATAGTCGCCATTGTTGGTCAGTGTATCGTTGAGCGAAAAGCTTGTGCTTCCTGGCTCGGTGACCAGTTCGGTCTGCACCGAGAAGTCGACCTTCTTGAACGCCTGCTCCTTCAATTCGCCCTTGAGGCGGATTGCGTACGGCGGTTTTTCGTCGATCTGCAGTGTCACCTTGCTCGCCGGAATGTTGGCGGCACGGCCGTGCAGGGTCAGCAACTCGCCGTTGTCCATCCCGGGATGGCCCACCCACTCGTAGCCGCAGCGAGCTACCAACTCGTTGAAACCTTCCAGCCAGCCCAGGCCGCCGCGGCCATTAAGCTCGATGAAGGCCGGATTGACCACGTCCTTGACCGGCGAATCCCAGCCCATGCGCACATCGCCGACTGACGCCTGCAGCACATTCATGCCACGGGTCGGGACGACTGACAGCTTCATCGTGCCATTGTCGATATCGATGATGCTCACGCCCTCCTGACGACCGCCATGCAGCGTACGCATCGTGACAGTGAACGGCTTGTCGGTCTTGACGCCCAGTTGCTGACTGGTGATCTGCTGATTCTGCGCAGCCTTGTCGGTGTCGAGCAGCACGTAATCCCAGGCAAACACACTGGAAGCGGCTGTAAGAGCACCGAGGCCTACGAGCAGAGGAAGGGATTTCATGGTGGTGGTCCTTCTGTAATTATTGGAATTATGGTGTTGCCTATCATCTGAACAGCTATTTAACGCCGAGTTAAACGATTCAGCAATGGGCTGAGTCCGGGCAAAGCACTTTTCAACCACAATGGCACTGACGGCACAGAGTGTGAGGTTACTTTAGCCTCATCAAAATCACTCGCTGATGGTCGAAAAGGAGGCCTGAGTCGAACCCCAGTCCACCTGAAATCGCAGAACCGCTGTGTGACGCAGAGCGTCACGAACTGCATTCCCACGCGCAGCGCTCAGCGTTATACACACGTTCTAGAATGCCCGGAATAAAGGACTTACAGGCTTCTGCCCGAAGGGCGTGGAAGTGAGCCGGGTGACGCTTCGCTTGTTCGCGAAGACGGTGTTTCAGTCGATGTATTTTCGGCGATTATACAGCCCCCTTCGCGAACAAGTTCGCTCCCACGGCCTTCGGCCAGAATCAAAAGCAGACTTGTGTATAACGATGAGTAACGAGAGGTGCCTCGGTCAAACATAACCAGGCAGTTAAAGCACCGCTCATTGAGAGTCAGGTGACTGCCCCGGAACCTGATCGAGCCCAAGCTGCCCGGCTGCCGCCTCACCCAGCAACCGCTCGATCTGCGCATGCTCCCAGCCACTGAGCAAACTTACCGGATCAGTGCGCAGCCAGCTTTCGAACGAGCCTTCCCGACCCAGCGGACAGCGGCACGCCCGACAGCGGGTCGGGCTGCCCTCGGTGACTTCCAGCGTCAGCAGCCAGCCGTCGATGTCCACCTGTTGCAGCCCGAAGCCGGAGGGTGTGCCGGTAAACTTCAGCGACCGTGTACCCATCGCAGCATCCCGCAGTTGCTGATACACCTCACGAGTCGTCAAAGCTTTCACAGGCATCACCCAATTCCATTTTGCTGAGTAAAGCACGATTCCGAATCGTGCCGGTTAAAGCAGACATGCGGGGCAGCTATATTAAAACGTCGACGGCGCACCAAACAGGCTTTCGATCTCGGGCCGGGTCTGGTTGATCGCACCCAATTGACGAATCAGCTCTGCCTGCCTGCTGCCACGCACACCAGCAGTGGTCATCAGCGCATCGCGTACGTAGGTGTAGACACCGCTGACACCGAACGGCGTGATGTAGCGAACATGCTTGCTGATGCCTTGAGTAATCGTCTTGAACTGCTCACTGGCATAGTAGGTCCGGCGCGTCCAGGCCGATTCGAACACCAACTCCATCATGACAATATTCAGGCGCGACGCTTCGACCTCATGATTAACATCCGGCGCAGGCGGTGCAGGCTTGGCGTTATCGTAAGGTTGTGCGAGGTGCAGGCGCAGTTTCAGCACGGCATCGGAACCTGCCATGTCATGGGCCAGCTGCTCAATGGCTTTTCGGGCTGCAGGCAGGTCAGCGCTGGCGAGATGAAAGTGCAGATGCATCTTGTCCAGTGTGGCGGTTTCGTTGGGGATCGGGTCAGGCAGGCGATCCACCAGGGTGCTGGAGCCATCCGGTACGTCGTAGGCGATGGTTTCCTCGAACATGTTCTGCTCGTCGGAGAACAGCAGGGCGCTGGCATCCTTGAATTGTTTCTGCGCTTCGGCGGACAGAAAGCCGATCTCCACGCCACCATCCAGTACGTAGCCAGGCAAGGCCGTAACGCCTTCGATGACTGGCCACAGGTGGCCGTCCTTTTCCCGCGTCAGGTGATGCTGAACATACCAGCCCAGACCTTCGAGCCTGGCGCACAGCGGGCCATGAACGTCGCGCCAGTAGGTCGCGAACAGTTCATGGGGAACGCCCGTTTTGCGCAGCACGGTGGTGTAGGAGTTGATGACGATGTTTTCATCGCGAGCGGCGTGGTTGCCGGAAAAGTGGCTGGCGGAAAATGCTGAGTTGGGCATGGAGGCTCTCTGTCATGAAGATATTCCTCTCAGGCGCCTCGCCGCCGAGGTAAGTTCAAGGAAACTTACCGGCGGACGCACCCTTGTGCTGCGATGCAGGGCGAGACGAACAGGTAACCCCGGTAGGCGCCGGCCAGAGTGCGTATCGACACGACCGACCACATCAGCGCCAGCAGCGCCACGAGCCACGAGCCAAAGACATCGAAGAAGCCCAGATGCAGGGTGGCGCCGAGTTTGAGCGTCGCCACTGCGTACACGCCGAGTGGAAAGGTGAACGCCCACCAGCCCAGGTTGAAGCCGATACCCTGTTTCACGTAGCGCGCTGTAATCAGCACGGCCAGCGCCATCCACCACAGACCCAGCCCCCAGAACAGCATACCGACCAGCACACCGATGCCTGCTGCCACCGTGCCGATGGATGCGAGGCCGTGGGCGGCGAAGATGGCCGGGGCGTCGCTGCCCATCACCAGCATGCCCAGTGCGCCCGTACCGATGGGACCGAGTGCCAGCCAGCTGGAGGCGGCCATGCTTTCGTGGGGCAGTTTATGCAGCGCCAGGCGCAACAGCAGGATCACCAGAATGCTCAACGCCACGGGCACCGAGTAGGCCCACAGTACGTAGCTGGTGATCAGCACCGTGAACTGCGAGTCAGCGCCCGCAAGATGCGTTGTCAGCGATCCCCCACAGGCCGCTGCAACTTCTGCCGCGACCACCGGTAACAACCAGACAGCAGTCATCTTCTCGATGCTGTGCTCCTGACGGGTGAACATCATGAAAGGGATCAGCACCCCACACGCCAGGGCCATCGCCACGTCCAGCCACCACAAGGCCTCGGCAACCGGGACAATGGCGCTGCCCCAGCGCGCCGGCCCGAACACCAGCAGGCCGTTGATGATGGTGGCCAGGCCCATGGGAATGGTGCCGAAGAACATCGACACGGTGGAGTGCCCGAAGACCTGACGCGCTTCATCGAAAAACAGCAACCAGCGGCTTGCGTACATCACGCTGAACAGCGTGAACAGGGCGATGTTCAGGAACCACAACGCTTCACCCAGCGCGCGCAGCGGGGCAGGGCTACCCGGCAGTTGAGCCAGCGCCAGCGACAGAATCCCGGTGCCCATGGTCACGGCGAACCAGTTGGGGGTGAATTGCCGAATCGCCTCCAGCGGGCTGGTCAGTGCTGCGAAGGGGGCGTTGCCCTTGATGAGGATTGCGAGTCTGCTCATGGCAGTTTCCTGCTGGTGATTTCGGGATGTGCCATCAGTCTACGGATCGACAGTCAATCTTCTAAACGGGTAATCTCTCTCATCGTTACCTGTTTTTCAGGTAGGTCTGCCCGGCGAGAGAGATGGCCTTGAGAATCAACCTGCGGCAATTACAGATTTTTTGCGCGATCACCCGCTGTGGCAGCACCACCAGCGCAGGCAGCGCTCTGGCGCTGTCCCAGTCAGCCACCAGCGCGGCCTTGAACGAGCTGGAAAGCGCGTTGGGTACGCGTTTGTTTGACCGGGTGGGCAAGCGTCTGCTGCTCAATGACAGCGGGCAGGCACTGCTGCCCCGTGCCATGAAGATGCTGGAAAACGCCCAGCAGATCGAGGACAGCTTTCTGTTGCCCGACGCGGCGTTGAATGCTCGCCTGCGCATCGGCAGTAGCAGCACCATCGGCAATTACGTTGTGCCGCAGATCGTCGGGGCACTGCGCGGCTCGACGCCTCAACTGCGAATCGATGTGGACATCGGCAACAGTGCACTGATCGCGCGCAAGGTCGCGCAGTTTGAAATCGATATGGGTCTCATCGAGGCTCCCTGTCATCTGCCTGAGCTGATCGCCGAGCCATGGCTGGTCGATGAAATGCTCATCGTCGCCGGCAGCGCTCATCCGCTGGCCGGGCAGGAACACGTGTCGCTGGGCGAACTGCAGAGCGCGGAGTGGCTGCTGCGTGAGCAGGGTTCGGGAACGCGCGAAGAGGTCGAACACTTGCTGCTCAGGCATTTGCATGACCTGCAGGACATGCGTCAGGTAGGCAGCTCGGAAGCGATCATGCGCACCCTCGCGCAAGGCATTGGCATCAGTTGCCTGTCCCGCCGTGTGGTCGCCGACCTGCTGGCCAGCAGGCAGTTGCGCACGCTCGCCAGCCCGCTGCCGCCGCTCAATCGCCGGTTCTTCATGATCAGGCACCGCGACAAGTTCATCTCGCCGAGCCTGGAGCGCTTCAGGGAAGCCTGCCGTCAGGCCGCCGATCAGGCTGACACGTTACGCCACGGCTTGAGCCACAACGCCAACCCGACCAGCAGTAGTGCGCCATAAACACAGCTCAGGCCCAGTTGCAGCCAGGTGTCGTGCAACGGATGCAGCAACAGGGCGGCGATAGCCATCAGCAGGCTGGCCAGCAACCAGTGGCTGCGCCACGGCAAGACATGCAGCAAAGACTGGCGGCGCATCAGCAGCACGCCGGTGACCAGCGCACCGCCCAGCGCGGCGAGGGCAATGCCGGTCAGGCCGAAGGCGACGGGCAGTGCGCCGAGCAGCAGCGCATTGCACAGACTGCCGACTAGTTCGCAATTGAGCGGCAGGCGTGTGTCACCGGCGGCGTAGGCATAGCGCGCCAGCAAGGCATTCCAGGCACCGAACATCAGCGGCACGGCAAACCAGGCCAGCAATTCCGGTAGCGGCCCGCCCTGGGTCTGATTGGGCAGCAACAGTGTTACCAGCGCCCCGGCCGCGCCGATCAGCCCGGCCACCGCCGGCAGGGTCAGCAAGGTCGCGCTGCCCAGCCCGCGTTTCAGCAGCGACAGGCGCTGATCGCCGGCACTGCCGCTCATCAGACCGAGTAACACCTGATTCAGGCTCATCAAGGCAATCAGCGGCAGGTTGATCAATTTGCGCGCCAGGTTGACCCAGGTCACCGCGCCTTCGCCGAGCAGCGAAGCCACCATGCGCTCCAGCAGGGCAAGCCCCTGGCTGGCCAGGTTGCTGCTCAGCAGCGGGCCGATGCGCTGCAACAGCTCACGCATTGCGCCAGCTTCCGATTGCCACTGCCAAGGCCGCCAGCCCGAGCGATACAGGGCTGGCAACAACACACCCGGCATCAGCACGCTACCCAGCACGCACGCGCTGGCCAGCCCGGTCGACGTCGAGGCATGGCTTAACGTGGCGAGGTAGATGACCGGCGGCAGGTTGAACAGCAGCGAGCCGAGCCCGGCGAGCACGAAGCGCGAGCGAGCCTGCAGCGGTACGCAAAACAGCGCATGCAGCATGAAACCCGGTGCGCACCAGGCCAGCCAGCGCAGGCCGCTGGCAGCCTGCGCGTAGCCGTCTGCGTCCAGCCCCGGACCGATCAGGCGCACCAGCCCCCCGGCGCTCAACAGCAGAATGACACTCACTGCCAGCCCGGTCAGTAACAGGCGCGGTGCCATGCCTCCCAGCCAGCGCTGTTGCCGTTCAGCGGTACGCTGCTGATAAAGGGGCAGGGCAGCGGCGCTGAGCAAGCCCGCCGCCAGTGACATGCGCAGCGCCTCGGGCAGGAACATCGAAACCAGAAACGCGTCGCTCTGGCCTCCGGCACCCCACGCCGCCACCAATAGCCATTCGCGGGCAAATCCGGCAGCCAGCCCGGTAAGGGTGGCCAGTGTCAGCCAAAGTGTCGAACCCAGCATCGTCTGCGCTTCTGATCAGTGGAACAAGGTGAACAGGCCTTTGCCGCCCACCTTGTAGTTGAGCCCGCGAGCGCGCTCGCCCTTGATCTCCGCGTTCGGGCCACTGACGATGGCGTAGGGCGGAACCGGTTTGGAGACCACGCTGTTACCGCCCACCACGGCACCTTCGCCGATGTCGGCACCGAACGAAAGCAGCGCGCGGCTGCAGATCCAGGCGTAGTCGCCGATGAACACCGGCCCGCCTACTGCCCAGAATTCAGGCTCATTGAGATCGTGCCCGCCAGCGATGATCAGCACATGCGAAGCGATGGTGACGTGATCGCCGATCACCAGGCCGCCGCGTGCGTCCAGTTGGCAGTGCCAGCCCACCGTGCTGTCATTGCCGATGCGCAGGCTGTCGACGCCCAGCACCTCGGTATTGCGCCAGACCGTCGAGCCCTTGCCGATCTTCGCGCCGCCGATGCGCAACCACAACAGGCGCAGGGTGTGGCTGGGGATCTTGCAGATCAGGATGTTGTACGCCTGCTCCCAGGTCCGCAACATGCGGTCGCGCAGGGTCGGCCAATTGATCCCGTACAGCGGGATGAGGGGGCCTTTGGTTTCGATGGCCAGCAGCTTGTAGAAGCGTCGCGCCAGCGGGTGTTCGATTCTTGGCTCGATATTGAGGTAGCAGATGAACGACAGGGTGCGATCCTTGATCCGCGTTTCAAAGCATACTTCGTTGTCCAGCATCCACTGGTAGGCGGCTTCCAGCTCGTCGAGCGGCACCGCCATCTTGCGCGCGTAATCGGGCAGTGCCTCCCTGAGATTATGAGAATGCATCATGCGGTGTTTCATGAGGAGGCTCCCGGCTCGTGTGAGGCTTCAAGATGTCTGGGTGTTGTGTAGGCGCTGGCGCGCAGGCGTCTGGTTTCGTACAGGCTGATGCCGACAAATAGCCAGAAAAATGCGACCAGCACACTGGTGAAACTGAAGTAATGGTCGAACAGGCCGCTGAACAGCGCTGCCAGCACACCGGTGGTGCAGCCCAGCGCAATGCCGTTGTCGCGAGTCAGCACGATCCGGCCGCTTCCGGGGCGCACTTCCTTCCACCAACTGACGGTGATGGCGATGAACAGCAGCATGCCGGGTATGCCGATCTTGTAGATGTAGTTCAGCCACAGGTTGGAAATGCCAAACACTGTGTAGCCCAGTACCGGCGGGTCGGTCTTGAAACCGATGCCGAACGGGAAGGTGGCAACTGCATCGGGGAAATGGCTGTATTCCAGAAAGCGAATCGCGGTACTGGCGTCGTCATCGCTGAACAGCCCCATCAGGCGGTCTTGCAGAGGCGGGTAGAACATAAGCAGAACAATGCCGGCCACCAATCCACCCATCAGCAGCCGCCCCAAGTGCGGGATGCGTCGCCGGGCCATCAGCAGCATCATCGCGATCAGGCTCAATAGCGCACCGCGTGATCCGGTCAGCAACAGGCCGACCGCACCCAGTGCGGCCACCGTCAGGCCCAGCTTGCGAGCCGCGCCGCTGCGCGTCATGCCGAAGCAGAAGGCTAGCGGCAGCAGCATCGCCAGCGCACCCCCGGCCACGTTGGGGTGCATCCACGGTGAGCCCATGCGGCTGGCGAGCGAAAGCAGGCTCTGGCTCAGGATGTCGGCACCGCTGTAGCCCAGGCTGCCGAGGATCGGAATAATTGCAGTGGCCGAGCCTTTGGTGACATAGACTCCGATCGAGAGCAGCAGCAATAACAGCGTCCCGCCCAGCAGCGCGATGACTGCATTTTCCAGCGTCTTGAGGTCGGTCAGCAGGCGTGGCACCAGAAACAGGATCGACAGGTTGAACAACCAGCGTATCCAGTTGATCGGTCCGTTGCCCTCGGCGACAACCGTCAACTGCCCGACCAGAAAAGGAAACGCACTGAACAGCATCAATGCCACCAGCAGCCGTTCGGGTCGCAGCATATGGGGCACACGCTGGCGCTCCTGGAAGACTGCATGCAGCAGGTAACTGGCCCAGGTCAGCATGATCAGCGCTTCGGACACCGTGGTGCGAATGCCGATTTGAACCGTCGAGTAGGGCAGGAAGGTTCCGATCAGGCAGAACAGCAGCAGCCCGCGTACCGGCCGACGCATGATCGTGGCAACCGCCACGGTACCGATTGCTGCCGCCACCACGAAGGGCGCGGGCAACATCCAGATCATCACGCCGAACAGCAGGCTGAACAGCAGCCCCAGGGGTAAGGCCATTGGCATCAGCGCAATTCCTCCAGCGCCGCGTGCACGCGTTCGCAAAAGGCTTTCAACTGGTAGCGCTGCGTCCAGGCTGTGGCGATCGCCGGATCCTCTTCGGGGGCCTGCGACAGGGTGCCCATCAACCTGATCAGATTACCGCTGTCGACCGGCGAAAAGCGCGGGCTGTCGGGCGGGGCGACTTCGTCCAGCGACGAGCCCGAGGCCACTGCAACCGGTGTGCCGGTGTTCAGTGCTTCAATCACCGGCAGCCCGAAACCTTCGCTTTTGGAGGGTTGCCAGAGCCGTTCGGCATTTTTGTAAACGGCGTGCAGTTCGGCGTCGCTCAGGCCGCTGAGCACATGCAGACCCGGTAACTGGCGCTGGGCCTCGGTCAGCGGATCATCGCCACCGACCAGTACCAGCTCCGGGGTATCGACGAATTGCATGCGCGCGGTCTGCCAGGCATCCACGAACCATTTGATGTTCTTGCGCGGTTCGCGCGTGCCCACGCACAGCCAGTAACGCAGCGGCAGGCGCAGTTGCGCGATGTCGGCCGGCTCACCCTTGAACGCCTCCACCAGCAGCGGTATGACGCGCAGCTTGGCCTTGATCCTGGGGAACATACGAGCAGCTTCGTTTGCAGTGAACTGCGAGGGCACCCAGATCTGGTCGGCAACCTTCAACGACCAGGCAATCGACAGGTAGTCGGTCATCCGGTAGAGCCTGGCTTTCAGTTGCGAGCCGTGACTGTTGTGCTGCGTGAGCTGAAACAGATCGTGCAATTGCAGCACGTAGCGCATACCGGCCGGTTTGCGCCCCAGCGGCAGGCCCATGTTGATATTGGCCACATATATCTGAATACCGGCATCGCGCAGGGCTGCAGGCAGGAACTGGCCTTCGAAGCGCAGGCGATCGGGCAGCCGATGCACCGAATTCAATGGGGCGGCCCAGCGCGGGGCATGCATCAGGCGGCGTACCGGATGATCGTAGGGGGCCACGCCGAACAGCTGCAATTGCACGTCCGGGTGTTCACGAAACGCCTGTTCCAGCGCCAGGTTCTGGCGTCCGATGCCGCTGGTGGGGTAACCGGCTGCGGCGCGGTAGTCGAGTCCTATACGCATGAGCGCAATCCTTGCTTGGAGAACGAAAAACGGGTGTAAATCACTTCCAGCTGAGCGGCCGAAACGGACCAGTCATGCCGGGCGCGAACATAAACGCGGCCGGCTTCGCCAATCTGCTCGAGCTGCAGTGGTTTGTCGGTGTATTCAGCGATCAGGGTCGCCAGCCCGGAGGCATCCTCGCTGCCCAGGTAATGTTCGCCATGCCGCACCGCCAGCCCGGAAACCCCCTGCGCGGTGGTCACTACCGGCAGGCCGGCGGCCATGGCTTCCAGGGTCTTGAGCTTTGAGCCGCCACCCTGGCGCAGGGGCGCGAAGAACATCGAGGCAGTGGCCTGCAAGGCACGCAGGTCAGGCACAAAACCCAGCCATTCAATGCGCGGGTCAGGCCAGCGCTCGCGCCAGGCCGGGGGCATACCGAAGCCGCCGATGGCAAAACGCACATGGGGTGCCAGGGCCCAGACCTTTGGCATGATTTCGTCCAGCGCCCATTCGATGGCGTCGACATTTGGGCCGTATTCATAGTTGCCGATGAACAGCAGGCGATGGCTGTGACGGTCCGCATGAACGCTGGCGTAATAATCGCAGTCGACACTGTTGACCACATAGGACGTAGCCCTGCCGCTCAGACGCGAAAGCGCCTTGGCATCGTCCTCGGTGACCGCGATCAACTCGCCGGTCTGGCGAAACACGCGGGTTTCCCAGCGCCGGTAGCGCCAGCGGTCATAGACCGCGAAGGCATTGGCCCAGCGTGGCAGACGGTCGTAGCTGGCGGCACCGAGGTCCGATTCGACATTGTGCTCGGTCAGCACGAAGGGCTTGCCGGAGCGCTTGAGCGCGCGCTCGAAGGGCTGAAAGGCATAAGTGTGCTGCAACTGGATAATGTCCCAGTCCTCCTCCAGCAACTGTTCGAAGACCTTTTCCAGTTGCGGCGCGTAGCCGTTCACGCTGGCCAGCATCGGTGGCGCGGCAAACGCCACGGCCAGCAGGGTACGCAGGCTGAGCAGAGGGCGGCGATCAATCACGATCAGGCGTTCCAGCCACGGCTCCAGTGCCGCGCGAGCGTCGTCGTCCAGCGGGTTCTTGGACTGCACCAGCAGCGTGATGCGATGGCCACGCGCTGCCAGGTTGCGCAGCAAATGGTATTCCCGGGTCTTGCCGCCACTGGTGGTGGGCCAGGGCAGGTAGGGGAGCGTCCACAGGATTCGCATGGCTCAGGGCTTCCATTCCAGAATTTGCAGAGTCGGCTTCAGCAGCAGGGTGACGCCCTGGCTGCCGGACAGCGGGGTGCGGCTACCGGTCAATGGATCGTGAACCACAGCGTCGGTGATAGCCGGAAAATTCAGCGACGTGCCCGCCGCACTCCAGAACATCAGCAGATGCGTGCCATCTGCACGCGTCCACGGAACGGCATAAAGGTCGTCCGGGACGCTGCTTACAGCTGGCGGTTCGGCGGGTAGCAGGCGCGGGCCGGTGATTTTCAGGAAATTCTGCAGCGCGGTGTAGACCGGTTTGGGACTGGCCTGCAGATCAAGCAGTCCGTAGCCCTGATCGCGGGCCGAGGCGCGCTCGTCCAGATCGCTGAGGTTGAACAGGAAGATGCGCTGGAAATCCATGGCGCTCATCAGCGCCAGACGTCGCAGGGTATAGTCAGCCTGGCCGGAGGTGCCAATCAGATGCTGCATCTCCACCGGGCCTGCATAGCTCGACCAGCCCCATTCAGTGGCCCACACCTGCTTGACGCCGTTGCTGTGCAACAACTGGTTCATGGCATTGGCGCGCACCAGGAAATCGCGATCCGGTGTGGAATCGCCTTCCGGGTACTCGGAGTAGGGGTGATAGGCCGCGACGATATTCTGCTGGCCCAGACCGTTGTCGAGCAGGGTCTGCAGCATGTAGCCGGAGGTGCTGTGCATCTGGCTGTAGTAAGCCATGCCCGCAGTGACGATCGTCTTGCTTGGCAGCACCGCACGGATCGCATTGGCAGTGGTGGTCAGCAAACGGCTATAGGCAGCCGGGTCCTCTTTGGGCAGCCAGACGATGTTCGGCTCGTTCCAGACCTGCCAGTTGTTGACCTGAGGATAGCGCTGGGCCAGGGCGGTCATGCGTGCGGCGAACACGTTGAAATCGGTTGGCGGATATTGATCGCGGGCCTTTGCCCCGGCCGGCGCGCTGCTGGCGAAGGGCGCTGACCCGACCAGGTACGCCAAGGTGTTGTAATTATGCGCCTTGATCGCGGCCATGGCGGCGTCCAGCTCGGTCAGGGCGTAACGATCCTTTTGCGGCTCGATTACTGGCCAGTGAATGGTCAGTCGCACCCAGTTCAGGCCCAGTTCATCCAGACGGCTCATCTGCTGTTGATAGATGTCAGGCGCGAAGTACTGAAACTGCACGTTGACGCCCAGAAAGTCTGCCCATACTACCTCGCGGGGAGCCTTGAGGACCGTTGACGCTTGCGCGGCACAGCTCAGCGCGGCGCCGAGCAGTGCGCTGGTGACGAGTTGCCCGAATCTGGATGGACGCTGCATGTCACTTCTCCTGGCAAGCCTGGCGAAATACATTCTGAAAATGTTCTGCGGTATGGCTCCAGACCCTGGCCTTGCCCATCTGCGCAGCGTTATCGGCCCATTGCCTGACCAGCTCCGGTGTTGCGCAGGCGCGGGCCAGGGCTTGCGTCAGCCCGTCGACGTCGCCTTGCGGGTAGATCATGCCGTTACCATGTGAGACTTCTTCGGCAAACGAGCGTGCATCCGAGGTAATGACGCCTCTGCCACAGGCCACTGCCCACGACAGCGCGCCACTGGTGCCGCGCAGCTTGCCAAGAATCTTCAGTTTGCTCGACTCGCGATAAGGCAGGACCATGACGTGGTGGGCCTGGATAACCTGCGGGATCTGTTCGGCAGGCAGGTCCAGTTGCCAGTCGATCAGATCGACAAGGCCCAGTTGGCGGATGCGCAGTCGCAGTTGTTCCAGATAACTGCCGGAAGGGCCGAAGGCCATTTCCGGCTCGCTGCCACCGGCCAGGGTCAGGCGCACGGTCGAGCGCAGTGCAGGCTGGGCAGTGAATACGCTGGACAGTGCATCGAGCAGATCCTCGATACCCTTGCCGCGATAAATGAAACCGAAATACAACAGGCGCAGGGGATTCAATGGCGGCAACGGCGCGGGGGCGATGTCGAGGTTGCCGTGATTGATGACCGCCATCTGCGCCGCTGTCAGCCCCATGCGCTGGCGCAGGCTCTGGCTGCCCGCCTGGGTCAGGGTCACCAGGCGGGTCATGTGCCGCGCCAGCTGCCGTTCTTCATGCAGGCACAGCGGGTCGGCCAGTACCGTGGCGATTTCCGGCAGCGGCGAGCGCATGCCGCTGACCATCGACAACGGCCAGGGCAGTTTTTCGCGCCGCCAGACCAGCCGCTCGGGATCGTGTACGGTCGCGGTCAACGGCAGCTTGGGGAAACGCCGACGCAGTGCGCGCAGCGCTTGAAACTCTGCCAGTCGCCCACCGCCCAGTTCAGCGTGGACCAGATCGATGCCGCTCCAGTCAGTTTCGGCCACCCGCTGCTCTGCGGCGCGGGGATCGTTGCCGACGCCCTGCAGCGGTGTGCTGACCTGCAGACCCAGGCCTTCAAGCGCATTGCGCAGATGTCCGGCGTAATCGGCGATGCCATTCTGCTCGGGTGGCAGCGGCGCGAGCAAAGCTATTCGCATCAGCCTCTGCTCCCGATTCGCTTGAGAAAACTCAAGACTTTTTCAGGCACTTCGAAGCGCCGACGGTTGATGATGATGCCGTCGACTTTCTTGAAAGCGGTGTTGAGGTTGTTCAACGTGTCTTCCAACATCGGCACGGTGGTGTCCTGGGCGCGAACCACCAGCACGATCAGGTCAGCCTTGCGCAACAGCACGAAGGCGTCCTGATTCGCCGACAGTGCCGAAGCGTTGATCAGCACAATTTCGCCCGGAATGGCCGGACTGCGGCCTTCGGTACGCACCCGATGGCCCTGTTCAATCAACAGCGTGCTCAAACGCGCGATCACGAACGACACGCCGGCCCCGTACTTCACCGACGTAAAACCAATGGTCAAACCGCGTTCTTCTACCTGATCCAGCGGCAGAATGCCGTACACCCGATGCAGGTTCGAGGTAAGGGCTGCACTGCGTTCCTGGGCACGTTCCAGGTCGGGGAGGCTGGTCCAGACCGGAACACCGAAGCTGCTCTCGATCTTGTCGCCGTCATGAATGCGCTGGTCCAGCAAGTAGAAGGAGTACAGCGCCACGGCACCGACCACGACGCTCAGCGGGAACGCCAGAAACAGCATCATCAGGCTTTTCGGGAATACTCGGCTGGGGTTGAAGGTCGCCTCCTCGATGGTCGCGATATTACTGATCTGACTGTTGTCCAGTTCACGGTCGATACGCGATTTTTCCAGGCTGTTTTTGTACAGCGCATAGCTTTTTTCTGCCGCATCCAGCTCGTTCTGCAGGCGTGACAGTTCCGGCTCCAGATTCAGTGCCTGCTGGCGGTCACGTTCCAGCTGCGCGATTTGCTCGTTCTGCTGGATGAACTGGGTTTGCAGGCGTGCGTAGCTGGTCTGCTGGTCGGCGTACACGTTCTGCATGCGGTTGTAGATCGGGTTGGGCGTGATGCTTTCGGAGCGCTGTACGGTGGCGTCCTGTTCCTTGAGCAGCTTTTTGAGGTTACTGACTTCCTCATTGATCGCACGAATCGGCGGCGCCTCGTCCTTGAACGAGCGGAGCATCTCCTGACGTTCCACTTCCTTGCCGTTGATGCGGTTCTGCAAGTCCTGGCGATTGGGGTTGAGGGCCAGTTCGCGGCCTGCCGAGACGGTCTTGGGCTGCTCTGCCAGTTGTTTTTTCAGCAGGTCCAGACCTGCCTTGGTCGAGGCAATCGAGCGGGTGGTGTTGTTGCGCTCGGTGCGCAGATCGTTGAGCGCCTGCGAGGTGTCCGCCAGACGCTGGGAAATACTTACCGCGCTCAACTGGTTCAGGTAGTTCTGGATCTGCTTCTTGTACTCGATGATGTTCGCACCGGTCGCCTTCACTTCCGCTTCGTAGAACGCGTACAGGCTGACCCGGCCCAGCGTCTTGGTGCGCTGCGTCTGGTACTCGGTGATCCAGGTCTTGAGCACGGTCTGCGCGACTTCCGGGTCGCTCCAGGTAAACCTCAGTTCCATCACCGACGAGCCAGGCTCATGGCTGACCTTGAAGTTTTTCTCCAGATCCTCCGCCAGGCGCTCGGCCTGGGAGCGGTGTTCCACCAGCCCGATGAATTGCAGAACGCTGCGCACGCCGTTGACGAGCGCCCCGACGACGGTCTTGATGCCGTTCTTCACCGAGGCCAGAACGCCGGTTTCAGGCGGCACCATGGACAGCTCGGCGAGGTATTTCTCGGACACGGCACGCATGATCGGCCGCCCGCTGAGCATGCGCTCCTCGTCAAGCAGCGGATCGCGCAGGCCGCTCGGTATCACGATGGCCTGGCGGTCGGACAACTCGATAGGCACCGTGCTGCTGTCGCGGCCGGGCTTGACCAGCAGCAGGGCGGTGGACTCATAGCGGTTGGGGAGCAGAAACGCGCCCAGAAGAATGATGACGAACGTCGCCAGTACGGTAATCCTGACTTCGCGCTGGAAGATGAAGAGCAGGCGCAGCAAGTCGCGGAATGAGCGGATGTTGATCATGTCTGTTTCCCTGACAATTAATTGTTGTTGCGCAGCTCGTAGTTCAGGCCCAGGCCGATCGACTTCGCGAAGGGGATCAACTGGTTGAAATACAGGGACACGCCGTCAACCTTGTTGCCGACCGATGATTTGGGAACGAACACGATATCGCCGCGTTTCAACAGGACCGGTGCGGTAGGGCCACCGACGCCGCCCGCCCAGAGGAACTTGCTGTAATCGAAGAAGTAGGTCTTGTAGAGCCCGTTTTCTTCCTGACGCAGAAGCGCGACCTGACCGGCATCGGCATCGAGCGCCACGCCGCCCGCGCCGACGATGGCCTGGTCTAAGTTGGTGGCGACGTTGACCGGCAAGGTGACCGAGTTGCGCACTGCGCCACCGACAAACACGGTGTTGCCTGGCGACTGGGAAATGTTGATCGTCAGCGCGGTCTCGCGGTAAACGGTCTGCAGTTTGCTTTCCAGCAGGTCGTTAAGCTGCTGGAGGGTCAGGCCCGCGGCTTTCACCGTGCCGATGTAAGGGTAGGAAAAGGTGCCGTCGTTGAGCACCTGAAACAGGGTCAGTTCATAGATGGAGTTGGCGGTAAACGCCGAAATCGACGGTGCCTCGCCACTGTTGCGCACGATGCGCAGCGTGTCGCCGGGGCGGATTCGCTCCGGCGGCAGTGGCTTGCCAGCCAGTGCACGGCCCGCAGCCTGGCCGGCCTCGATTTGCGCACGGTCATCGGGCAGGCCCACCCTGGAAGGGGTATTGCACGCACTCAACAGCAATAAGCTGGCAATCAGCATCATGCTTTTCATTGTTCCTGAGCTCCTGTCATGCACAAATACGGCTCCCTCGCGGGTAATAAATTCATGTAGGCGGGTCATGCCTGTTCCGGGTGCAGTCGATTGCGTGGCGCTTGAATCAAGCGACGCTTGTTGCTGCGCCGATCAGCTCTTCATGGCCTTGTCGGGTACACGTCCATAAATGTCGGTAAAACGCACGATGTCGTCTTCGCCCAGGTACTCGCCGCTCTGCACCTCGATCATCACCAGATCGATGACGCCGGGGTTGACCAAGCGGTGTGTGTGGCCCGGCTTGATAAAGGTCGACTCGTTGGTATCGAGCATGAACTCGCGCTCGCCGTTGGTGACGGTGGCCATGCCGCTGACCACGATCCAGTGTTCGCTGCGGTGATGGTGCATCTGCAACGACAGCGACGCCTGCGGGCGAACCACGATGCGCTTGATCTTGAAGCGCTTGCCCTCTTCGAGGACGGTGTAGGTGCCCCATGGGCGTGTGACCGTGCGGTGCAGGCGGTAGGCATCATGGCCTTGGCGCTTGAGCTCCTGAGCGATGATCTTGACCTCTTGGCTGCGGCGACCGTCGGCGATCAGCAAGGCGTCGGGGGTGTCGACGATGATCAGATTGTCGAGGCCGATAGCGCCCACCAGACGCTTTGGGGAGTCGATGTAGCAGTTGCTGACGTCGTGCAGCACGGCTTCGCCATTGCAGTAGTTGCCTTGAGCATCGACCGGAGACAGCTCACGCACTGCCTGCCACGAGCCGATATCACTCCAGCCAAGCTGGCAGGGCACCACGGCGACTTTTTCGGAGCGTTCCATCAGCGCGTAGTCGATGGAAATGTCCGGTGTCAGGGCAAACGATTCACCGTCCAGCTCGACTTGCAGCTCACGATTGCCTTCCTTGCGCGGGCTCGATTCCAGGCACGCGCTGACGGCGGTCAGGACGTCCGGCGCATGCGTGCGCAACTCGCGCAGGACGGCGTCGGCGCGCATGCAAAACATGCCGGCATTCCAGAAATGCTGACCGCTGTCCAGATAGCCCTGGGCGGTGATCGCATCGGGCTTTTCGACAAAGCGGGCGACCTGACAGGCGTCCGCATTGAGTGCCGGGCCTTTCTCAATGTAGCCAAAACCGGTTTCCGGTGCGGTCGGCAGAATGCCGAATGTCACCAGCCAGCCCTCGGCAGCCAGCTTCTGTGCAGCGCCCACCGCTCTGGAGAATTCCCCCACGTCGGTGATCAGGTGGTCGGCAGGCAAAACCAGTAGTTGCGCCTCGTCGCCATACAACTGACTGACGTGCAGCGCCGCAGCGGCAACCGCAGCTGCCGTATTGCGGCCGAAGGGTTCGAGGATGAAATCCAGGCGCGCATTGCCTTTGTTCAACTGGCGGTAGTCGTCCACCGTACGGAAATACACTTCCCGGTTGGTCACCGTCAGCAAACGCTCGACGCCCGGCAGACCCACCGCACGCAGAAAAGTCTTCTGCAGCAGGCTCTGACCGTCTGGCAGGCGCATGAACGGTTTGGGCATGGCTTCACGCGAAACCGGCCACAGACGGGTGCCGGAGCCGCCGGCAATAATGCAGGGAATGAGAGTGCTCATCAGTAAGCCTCACGGGTGAATAGCACTGCAGGCACAGTGCGCATAAGGATGTAGAGGTCGAACCAGACGGACCAGTTTTCTATGTACTCAAGGTCGAACTCGACGCGTTTTTCGATTTTTTCAACGGTGTCGGTTTCGCCCCGATAGCCGTTGATCTGCGCCAGTCCGGTAATGCCTGGTTTGACGCGATGCCGCGAGGTGTATTCCTTGACCGCCTGCTCGAACAGAATCCCCGCAGCCTTGGTCGCCGTGGCGTGCGGGCGCGGCCCGACCATCGACATGCTGCCCGCCACCACGTTGAACAATTGTGGCAGTTCATCAAGGCTGGTCTTGCGAATGAAACGTCCTATCCGGGTGATTCTGGCGTCGCCGCGGGTGGTTTGCCGTTCGGCGGTTGCATCGGCCTGGTGCTGATGCATGGAGCGAAACTTGAATACTTCGATCAAGCGATTGTTGTAGCCGTAGCGCTTCTGACGGAAAAACACCGGGCCTGGGGAATCGAGTTTGATCGCCAGTGCGACCAGCAGCATCAAGGGTGACAGCGCCAGCAATGCCAGCGATGACAGCACGATGTCTTCAGCTCGTTTGATGAACGGCGACCAGCCACTGAGCGGCAGATCCGAGGCATTGAACATCGGCAGCCGGGCGACTTCAGTGATGCGGTTGTGGGTGTGTCGGAAGGCAATCATGTCCGGCACCAGCAACACGTTGACCGGTAGCCTGCGCAATTCGCGGATGATGTAGTCCATGCGGTTTTCTGCGGTCCAGGGCAGGGCGACCAGCACCTGAGTCACTTTCTCTTCGCGGATCAGCCGTTCCAGATCGCTGGTATTGCCCAGCAGCGGCAGGTTGGCCACGGTCTTGGGCATGCGGCCGATACGGTCGTCGATAAAACCGGTCACGCCTGAACGAATGTCCTGATGTTCAAGCAGGTATTCGGCCAGACGCTGGCCGTTCTCCGTCGCGCCCAGAATCACCGCGTGCTGCAGGAAGACGCCCTTGCGCATCTGATGTTTGAAAAGCGTCAGTAACAGCAGGCGAATGATGCCGAACAGTGCAAGGCTGGTCAGGTACCAGATCAGCAGTTCTTCGGGTGGCAGGTAGCCGAACAGGCCCATTGCCTGCTGCATGAACAGCAACAGTCCGAAAGCGGCGGTCCAGGCCAGCGCCATCGCGCCCATGCGCAGATCGTTGCTGAACAGCGCTTCGGAATAGACGCCCATGGCTTGAAATACCAGCACCCCGACACAGCCGAAAAACAGCAGCATGGTCAGGTAGCTCTGATGAGCGTCCGTGCCGCCGTCCTTGATCAATAACATGATCACCAGGCCCGGCAGTATGCAGGCGATGCCATGCGCCAGGCGGATGCCGAAAAGAAAGTATTCGACCAGGCTGGTGCGGGTCAGCGAAAGACTGTCGACGGGCTGCAACCTCATAGAAATCCCCTACTCCCTGTATGCGCCTGAATTCTGCTGATTCAGGACAGCTTTCTACTGTCTGCCTGCAACACCCTGGAGGTGTTTATGCGTGAACTGTGTCCAAGCGTAGCCAGTTACACATCGTGCTGATGAGGAATCCAGATCGTCTTTTGTGAATAGCACTTTATGTATGTCGTCCCTGACCGGATTTTATTTAAGCCTTTTCAATCATTTGTGAAGGAAATTTCCCTCAGTTGAGGGTAATGCTGTCAGTAAAGCTCATGAAACGAATAGCGACAGTACAAAAGTGCTTCATTCATGACGCAGGCGTTGATCCGGACCGCCCGTTAAGTGGCTCTCGCCAGTGCCTGCGGGGCAAAACGAGCGGTTGCCAGGGTGAAAAAAATTTCCGCATCGGATGGGCTTTTTCCGACCGCCCGGGGTCACAGTCATGCGTCGTGCGAAATGTAAGCGGGCGCCGATAACAGAAAAGAGCGTCGCTCGCAGGTTTCAATTCGTAGGGTTCGGCAGAGGAGGTGTCATGACACAACGCAGGGCAATGCTCATTCTTCACGGTAAACAGGCACTCAATGAAGACGTGCGTGACGCAGTGGCAGACAAGCGTAAGCAGGGTTGGGAACTGGACGTGAGACTGACCTGGGAAGCCGGCGATGCCCAGCGCCTGGTCGATGAAGCCTTGGCCGCCGGTCATCGGCACATTGTCGCAGGTGGTGGCGACGGCACCTTGCGCGATATCGCCGAAGCTCTGGCACTGGCCGAAACCAAGGCCAGCCTGACTATTCTGCCGTTGGGGACTGCGAACGATTTTGCCCGTGCGGCCGGCGTGCCTCTCGAGGTCTCCAAAGCCCTGCAACTCATGGACGTGGCTCCGCGTGCGGTCGATCTGGGTGAGGTGGGCGGCAAGCTGTTCCTCAATATGGCGACCGGCGGGTTTGGCAGCCAGGTCACGGCGAACACGTCCGAGGACCTGAAGAAGGTGCTGGGTGGTGCTGCCTACCTGTTTACGGGCCTGACCCGATTCAGCGAGCTGCATGCGGCGCATGGTGAGCTCACCGGGCCGGATTTTCATTGGCGCGGTGACTTGCTTGCACTGGGTATCGGCAATGGTCGGCAGGCGGGCGGTGGGCACGAGCTGTGCCCGACCGCGATGGCCGATGATGGTCTTCTCGACATCAGCATCCTGCCAGCGCCTCAGGAAGTGGTCGGCACGCTGAGGAGCCTTCTGGAGGGCGGGCTGGGTATCGACAATATGTTCATTCGCGCGCGTTTGCCTTGGGTAGAGCTCAAGTCCGCCCAAGGCCTGGATATCAATCTGGACGGTGAGCCGCTGTCGGGCGAGGACCTGCGTTTCGAGGCCCGGCCGGGGGCGCTTCATGTTCACCTGCCAGCGGACTCTCCGGTACTGGGCGGCGCACCGAAGCTCAGTCGTCCAGACTGATAATCCGTTCGCGAACGCAAAACAACACCAACCCGGCCACGTCGAATATCTGCAGGCGCTTCATGACCTGAGCGCGGTGAGTCTCGATGGTCTTGATGCTCAGTCCCAAGCCAACGGCGATCTCCCGAGTAGACTTGCCGCGCACGATCAGGCGCAGGATTTCAAGTTGGCGAGCGGTCAGGTGATAGCGCTCTTTCGCCGCCTGAGCCCTTTTCGAGGGTGTACCGCGCAGTGCGCACTCGATGACCAATTGAGCAATGGCCGGGCTCAGGTAACGCTCGTTGCTACGTAACGCTTCCAGTGCCTGCTCGAGTTCCGCAGCCGTCGTGTCCTTGAGTAGATAGCCTTGCGCGCCGATGTCGAGCGCACGCACGATCATGTCCGGATCATTGTGCATCGACAGGATCAACACCTTGCAGTGCGGTTGCACCGTCAGCAGCTGCGCAAGTGCATCCAGGCCGTCAACATTTTTCATGCAGATGTCGAGCAGGATGATGTCGGGCTTGAGCTGCTGCGCAAGAGTCGCCAACTGCGCACCGTCAGCCGTTTCGCCCAGGATGGCGTATCCAGACATGTCTGCAACCAGCGCTCGCACGCCGGCTCTGATAAGGGAGTGGTCGTCGACCAATAACAGATTGCAGGTCATTGTGATTTCTTGTGCAAGTGGGGCTGCTCAAGCGCGCGTGTAGTCTCTGGTCATGCTTGAAGACGATGTTACTGACAATAAAGACAATGAACGGAAAATGCCGACGTGACAACGCTGCCTCAATGACATCGCGATGTGATCCTCACCGTCTGACGTGATGGAGTGTTATTGGCGGGTTGCATCTTTCGGCGAAGCCGATTGCGCGGAGACGCTGGCCAGTTTTTCCAGCAGCTCAAGCTGCTCGTGGTCGTCCATCGTCAGCTCGCCGGTTTGCGGATCGAGAAGCTCGACTTGCCAGTACATCAGTGTCAGGCAGTTCTTGACGGCGAGCAGGGCTTCCTGAGAAAGCTCGTTGGCCTGGCCGCCGGTTTTCAACAGCTGGCACAGCTGGTGGGAAAAATCGGCGATACACGGCACAGGAACGGCTTCTGCCTCCTGGGCCAGCTTGCGCAGGGTGGTCAACAGGCAGCCGGTAGCGTCCTCGTCGTTGGGGATCAGTTCCAGATGCGAAAGACATTCTTCCGACTTGTGCAGAAGTGCCTGAGACAGGCTCAGGAACTCGTCGTGCTTGTGCTGCCAATCGTTGTGGCTCAGCATCCTTTGTCTCCACTGATCATGGATAGCGAACTTCCGCCCGCGGCGAATGGCTGACAGTTAATGTCGATTTCAAACAAAAGTATGTAGGGCGTTTCTGAATGTTGCCAGTGCCGATCGATTGCAAGGATTGGCGGGCTGACACGAATATGACGCCTTTCATAGAATGAGAATAGCGTCACGATAGTGGCAAATAGATGTCGATCATATCAGGTTATCCCTGATTGATATTTTTGCAGATATATGGTTATGACTTAGGGCGCAAAGAAGCACCGAGGCATTTTCGGTAGTGGTTTGTGGCTGCATTTACGGTCTTGAAAGCGACATCAGTAGAGCATGATGCTAAAGTGATATCAATGCTTGGGAGTCGCTGTTTATCGCCATTAAGGTCCGGCTGATTTCAGCCGATACAGGCTCAACAGAATCAACGTGACCATCGCTTCAGGAGCTAATAATGGCAGGCATTCTCGACACAGTAGATCAGCGCACACAACTGGTGGGCGAGAATCGCCTGGAAATCCTCATGTTTCGCCTTGCCGGTCGGCAGTTGTTTGCGATCAACGTGTTCAAGGTCCAGGAAGTATTGCAACTACCCAAACTGACCCTCATGCCGCAACGCCACTCGTTTGTGTGCGGCGTGGTCAACCTGCGCGGCCAGACCCTTCCGGTGATCGACCTCTCCCAGGCCATCGGCATGCGTCCGCTGGTCCCGGGCCCAGGCAGCACGATCATCGTCACCGAATACAACCGATCGGTTCAAGCCTTTCTGGTTGGCGGTGTCGACCGCATCGTCAACATGAACTGGGACGCAATCATGCCGCCGCCGGTCAGCGCCGGTCGTCAGCATTACCTGACCGCGATCAGCAAGGTCGATGATCAACTCGTAGAGATCATCGACGTTGAAAAAGTACTCGCCGAGATCGTCCCTTACAACGCCAAGGTGTCCCGCGAGAAGCTCGAAGACCCGGTGCTGGAAAACGCCCGTGGCCGCGAAGTGTTGCTGGTCGACGACTCCAAGGTTGCGCTGGCGCAGTTGCGCGACACGCTGTCTCAGTTGGGCCTCAAGCTGCACGTCGCCAGCGATGGTCTCAAGGCGCTGAACATGCTCAAAGCCTGGGCGGATGCAGGCGAGAACGTGCATGAGAAGCTGCTGATGGTGTTCACCGATGCGGAAATGCCGGAAATGGACGGCTACCGTCTGACCACCGAGATTCGTAACGATGCACGTCTGCGCGGTCTGTACATCGTCCTGCATACCTCGTTGTCCGGCAGCTTCAACGAATCGATGGTCAAGAAGGTCGGCTGTGACAACTTCCTTTCCAAGTTCCAGCCCGACAAGCTGGTCGAGGTCGTGCGCGAACGTCTTTTGATGATTGTCTGACGCCGCGCGCGATTCTTCATCGCGAGTGCCGCCGGCTCCGGCATCGGATAAGCTTTGCTGTCTGCAGCAAAGCTTATCCAGCCCTCAAAGGAATCGGCGCCCATGTTACGTCTTAGCTCGCTCTATCGTTTCTCGCTCAAATCCTGCAAGGCCGAGTCGATGCAGCGCGCATCGTTCGATGCGTTGGGGTTGGCGGGTGATCGACGCTGGATGCTGGTCGACGCCAGCAATGGCCGGTTCTTCACTCAGCGTGCGCTGCCGCACATGTCCCAACTGTCGGTATTGTGGAACGCCAGTGGCGGCGTGACGCTTTCGGCACCTGGCTTCGAACCCCTGGACGTAGCGGTTCCGCTGAATATCGACCTGAATCTGCGTGGCGTCACCGTCTGGCGTGACTCGCTGCAGGTGCCGGATGCGGGCGATGAGGCGGCCGAATGGGTCAGCCGGTTTATCGGCAAGCCCACGCGTATGGTCTATCTGCCGGCGGAGCGTGCACGCTGGATCCCTGGCGGCTATCAGACGGTCAACGATCGGGTGAGCTTTGCCGATGGTTTTCCACTGTTGCTGATCGGTCAGGGATCGCTCGATGACCTGTCAGCGCGCATGGGCAGGCCTCAGGAAATGCTGCGCTTCAGACCCAATCTGGTGATCGAAGGGGCCGAGGCCTTTGCCGAGGATGGCTGGAAGCGCATCCGCATCGGCGATATCGAATTCCAGCTGCTCACGCCTTGCGCGCGCTGCATCCTGACCACTGTCGACCCGGCAACCGGCGAGCGCAGTGCAGATCGCGAACCGTTCGCCACGCTCAAGACTTATCGGGAAGTGGAAGGCAACGTGCTGTTCGGCCAGAACGTGGCCAACGAGGGGTTGGGCGAGCTTGAAGTGGGCATGTCCGTCGAAGTGCTGGAGTAGGGGCGGGGACTGCCGTTGTCCGGCAGGAGTGCTGAGCGCAGCACTCCTGCCGACCGGTCACTGGTCGTCGAAAAACCGCTCGTGCCAGTCCACCAGAGGCTGGGGCGAGTTGAGCTTCTGGCCGTAGATCACCGAGTACGACAACACGTTTTGCACGTACTGACGGGTTTCATCGAACGGAATGCTCTCTACCCAGACATCGAAGGCCAGATGGTTGGCACCTTTAAGCCATTGGCGCACGCGCCCCGGGCCGGCGTTGTAGGCCGCTGAGGCGAGCACCCGGTTACCGTTGAACTGCGCATGCACCGAGCTCAGGTAGGCGGCACCCAGCTGGATATTGGTGTCCGGGTCCAGCACCTGCTGAGGCGAGGCCAGCGGGATGCTGTACTTGCGCGCGGTCTCCTTGGCAGTGGCAGGCATCAGTTGCATCAGCCCGCTGGCACCGACGCCCGAGCGAGCATCGTCCATGAAGGCGCTTTCCTGGCGCGTGATGGCGAACACCCAGCTCGAATGCAGGCCACGTACCTTGGCTTCGCGTACCAGCGTGTCGCGGTGTGCCATCGGGAAGCGAATATCCAGATCGTCCCAGTATTGCGCCTGGCTGATGGTACGGATTGCCGGGAAATACCATTGCATGTCATAGGCCAGCTTGGCCTGGGCAACCATCTCGTCACGATTGAACAGGCGGCTCACGTGATACCACTCGCGCCGACCGTTGACGATCTCGCCGCGATCGTGAAACTCCAGTGCGCGACGCACGCCCGGCGTGTTGCGTACCTTGTTGATCAGCGCCTGGCTCAGCACCAGGGGCTTGTTGTTGAGCTGGTACGGGCTCTGGGTGCGGTCGGCAGCCAGAAAACCGTAGAAGTCACGCTCCTTGGCGACGTCCTTGTACAGCGCGGCAATCAGCGGGCTGTTGGGTTGCGCCAGTTCCAGAGAGCGGGCTTCCCAGTAACGCCAGCGATTGGTCGCTGCCAGGTCCTTGGGCAGTCGGCGCGCGAGCTCATAGGCGTCTTCCCAGCGACCCAGACGCAGCAGCAGTCGCAGGCGCCATTCGGTCACGGTGTCGTCACGCAATTCAGGGTCGTATTTGGTCATGACCTCCAGCGCGCGGTCGTCATAACGACGTGCCAGGGTCAGGCCGATTTCCTTGGCAATCTCGACCTGCTCTTCGCGGGAGAAATGCATGGTCGCGGCGTAGCCATCGAGCATCGACAGGGCTTTCTGCGGGTCCTGCTTGGCGAGTCGGCGCAGGCCGAGACCGACCACGTCGGACATCGCTTCGTCTACCGGGGTAAATTGCGACGGGTTGTTGACCATCTCGGGTTTCTGCGCGACAGCCAGCAGCAGGCGTCCTTGCGGTGCCAGCGAGTTGAGGCTGTCCACCAGCGTGCTGGCCAGACTGTAATTGCGCGTCTGCGCCGCCAGCTTGGCGCGCTGCCAGCGCTTCTGTTCGGTCAACTGGCCGGCCGCCGCCCACTGGGCAAAGAAACCGTCACAGGCAGCAGGTAATGTCTTGCCGGTCATCCAGAGCTTTTCGGCACTGGCGAAACCTTCGGCGCGCTTGTTGCTGTTCAACTGATACTGCCCGTACAGGCAGTCCAGCTCGACGAATTTCATCTTCGGGTCGTAATACTTGACGAAGGTTTGCCAGTCGCCACGCTCGGCCAGCCAGCGCAACCAGCGCAGCTTCATCCAGTTGGATTGCGGCAGATCGCCGTGCTCGGCAAGAAACTTCTCGATTTCGGGATTGCTTGCCGTTTTCAGGCGCGCCGTCAGTTCGTCGTATTCGAGGTAAGGCTCCAGCGGATAGTCGGCCAGGGCCGTGGCGTACATCTGGTAGGGGCCGGAATCGCCCTTGGCCAGTGCGCGCTTGGCTTCGTCGTAATACTTGCGTTGTTGGTTGAGGTCTACCGCATGAGCAGTCTGGACGGCGGTGGCGGAGAGGAGCAGGCACGATAAAAAGCTGAACAAACGACTGCGCATGAGACTTCCGAGCAGATGAGTCGGTGAAAAGTATTGCTAGCTTAGCCTTTTGCCAGCTCTTGGTGAAAGCATTGCCGACGAGCTTGTCTCATATGGAAATAATTGGCGGTCATAAAGTCTTGTCGAGGCGCGCGGCGGTGCCATGAATGCCGACATCTGCCTGCTATCTCAGGTAGAATGCGCGCCCGGTTTTTGGAGAAGCTCATGACCCTGCTCAAATTCAGCGATGTGTCCCTTGCTTTCGGCGCCATGCCGTTATTGGACAAGGTGTCCTGGCAGATCGCCCGTGGCGAGCGGGTGTGCATCATCGGCCGTAACGGCACAGGCAAATCCAGCATGTTGAAGCTGGTAAAAGGCGTTCAGAAGCCTGATGACGGGGCTGTCTGGCGCGCGCCCGGCCTCAAGATCGGCGAATTGCCCCAGGAATTGCCGGTAGCCGACGGACGGACGGTGTTCGACGTGGTTGCCGAAGGTCTGGATGGCGTCGGTGCCTTGCTGGCCGAGTACCATCACTTGGCGCAGAACTGCGTCACCGAGGAAGACCTGAACAAGCTGATGCATGTTCAGCAGGACCTCGAAGCCCGTGATGGGTGGCGCCTGCAACAGTTGGTCGATAGCACTCTCAGCCGCTTGCAGCTGCCTGCCGACAAGACCCTGGCCGAATTGTCCGGTGGCTGGCGTCGCCGTGTTCTGCTGGCCCAGGCGCTGGTGTCCGAGCCGGACCTGCTGTTGCTCGACGAGCCGACCAACCACCTGGATATCGGCGCCATCGCCTGGCTTGAAGAAGCCCTCAAGGATTTCCAGGGTGCAGTGCTGTTTATCACGCACGACCGGGCATTCCTGCAAAACCTTGCGACCCGCATCCTTGAGCTGGACCGCGGCGGCCTGATCGACTGGGACGGTGACTACGCCAGTTTCCTGGTCCACAAGGAAGCCGCGCTGGCTGCCGAAGAGACCGCTAACGCACTGTTCGACAAGCGTCTGGCCCAGGAAGAGGTCTGGATCCGTCAGGGCATCAAGGCGCGTCGTACCCGTAACGAAGGTCGCGTGCGGGCGCTCAAGGAGCTGCGTGTAGAGCGCAGCGAGCGCCGTGAGCGTACCGGCAAGGCCAACATTCAGCTCGACACTGCCGAGAAATCCGGCAAGCAGGTCATGATCCTTGAGAACGTCAGCTTCGCTCATCCGGGCGGGCCGACCCTGATCAAGGACTTTTCCATGGTCCTGCAGCGCGAAGACCGTATCGGTCTGCTCGGTGCCAACGGTACCGGCAAGACCACGCTGCTCAAGCTGATGCTCGACAACCTGCAGCCGACTGCCGGCAAGGTTGAAGTCGGTACGCGTCTGGACGTGGCCTATTTCGACCAGTTGCGTCACCAGCTCGATCTGGAAAAGACCGTAATCGACAACGTTGCCGAGGGACGTGATTTCATCGACATCGACGGCCAGAGCCGTCATGTGCTGAGCTACCTCGGCGACTTCCTGTTCAGCCCGCAGCGTGCCCGCACGCCGGTCAAGGCGCTGTCCGGCGGTGAACGAGCCCGTCTGTTGCTGGCCAAGCTGTTCAGCAAGCCAGCCAACCTGCTGGTGCTCGACGAACCGACCAACGACCTGGACGTCGAAACCCTGGAGCTGCTCGAAGAGGTTCTGCTGACCTTCAAAGGCACCGTGCTGATGGTCAGTCACGACCGGGCATTTCTGGACAACGTCGTCACCAGTACTCTGGTGTTCGAAGGCGAGGGCAAGGTTCGCGAATACGTGGGTGGTTATCAGGACTGGCTGCGTCAGGGCGGTTCGCCGCGTCTGCTGGGCGTCGCCGACACCAAGTCGGGCAAGGCCGAGCTGGCCAGCGCTGTGGTGCAGGCCGCGCCGGTCGCCGCTCAGGACATGCCGGTGGCGAAGAAGAAGCTCAGCTACAAGCTTCAGCGCGAACTGGAGGCGCTGCCTGCGCAGATCGATGAAGTCGAAGGCAAGATGGCCGCGCTGAACGCGGAAATGGCCGAGCCGGGCTTCTATCAGCGCTCGGCGGAGCAGACTGCAGCCGTGCTGGCGCAGCTGGAAAACCTGCAGGCCGAGCTGGACAAGCTGCTGGAGCGTTGGGCCGAGCTGGACGAGTGATAGTCCGGCGCGTTCCTGACATGCAGAAAAGCCCGGGTTAACCGGGCTTTTCTCTGTGGCGGGTCAGCTTACTCGGGTTTCTTGAGGCTTACTGCCAGCACATCGCAGGGTGCGCCGTGCAGGACGTCGTTGGCGGTCGAGCCGAGCAGCAGGGCCAGGCCGTGACGGCCATGGCTGCCGACAACGATCAGGTCGCATTCTTCACTCTTGGCCAGCTTGTGGATTTCCTGGCGGGGCTGGCCGAACACCATGTGGCTTTTGCTGTTCTCCAGTTCCGGATACTTGTCCTCCAGCTTTGCTAGCTTCTGCCTGGCCTGATCGATCTGTTGCTGTTGCAACTGTGAAAGGTCCATCGGCACGTCGCCGCCGAACGCCATGGCGATCGGTTCGACGATGTGCACGACCGACAGTTTTGCCCCGCTGGCCTTGGCCAGCCCGCTGGCGCGACGTATGACCGGGTCACACTCATCGGTGAGGTCGATGGCAACCAGAATGTGTTTGTATGGCATGAGGGTGTCCTCCGGGAGAATTGCAATGATGGGAGTATGGCTCTTTCGTTCGCATCTGGGCAGACCCATGTGCAAGTCATTGTTTTCTAGAATGTTGTAAAGAGCCTGAAATCGGCTGGGGGCAAGAAATATGACGGTCTGGATAGTCCTGTCAATCATTGGTGTGATGTTGAGTCCACTGGTGTGGCTGCGTCCCTCGCGCCAGCAGAGCGGCAGGATGGCGTTGCGCATGCAGGCGCGGCGCCTGGGCATGGGCATGCAACTGACCCCGCAGGAGTGGCCGCACTGGCTAAGCAAGGAGCCGCCCAGCCCTTGCGCGCAGTACCATCGCCCGCGCCTGGGCTCACATGCAGATGCCTGGGTGTACTGGCAAAGCGAGCCGGGCGTGTGGCGCAACCGCTGGCGCGAGCCTTGCGAAGACGCGAAGCTGCTGCCTTACCTGCAAACATTGCCCGTGGATGCCTACAAGGTCGAGGCTGACGGGCAGCTGGTTGCTGTGTACTGGGCGGAGCGGGGCGAGGCAGAAGTGTTACAGCGTATTGATGCGCTGCTCAAGGCCCTGGCCTGACCCTGAATCGCAGGCATTAAAAAGCCCGATAACAACATCGGGCCGGGGTTGGCCAGGCAGGCCGATAATTCGTCGCGTGCCGACAGGCTTTCGCCGCCATGTCGGCTTTCGCTGTTGCGCACCCGCAAATCAGCTGCATTGCGAGCCTCTTGTGGCGCAGTGCTGCGACTCTAGACCTTTTGCTCCTTTTTGTCGCGATTCCTGCAAATATTTTTTGCGCGTGCCCTCGTACGGTGCGTTTCTGGCTAATTGTTCGCTGCGCCTATCGAATGTCACGCGGCATGGCTATCGTCATGCAGAAGCCCGCCAGGCCTGGTGTGGCGGCGTATTACCGCGTGCCCCATGCGGCAGCTGCAGGGCATTCGAATGGCCACTATCATTACTGCGAATGATGGAGGATCGTAGGTCTTCGTGGGCATTATGAAGCCTGCGCATGCTCCTGTTAATACGTGGATTTTCAGGTGTTTTGTCGAATTGACAATCGTGTGGTTATGCCTGATGGTGTGCGTACCCAAATCAAACGGGCGTATGAAATGAGCGTTTGGTCGTCAGAGAGCTCTGACAGAATCCCGACTACCACGTCGCGGCGGTAAGCGTGTGATTTGGCGTGTTCATCGACGGCGACGTCGTAGCCCCGTCGGACATTGAGGTCCGGCGGGTATTGTTCAGCTTCCATATTGTGGAGATCAGTTGATGATTTACGAAGGTAAAGCCATCACGGTTAAGGCTCTTGAAAGTGGCATCGTCGAATTGAATTTCGACCTCAAGGGTGAGTCCGTCAACAAGTTCAACCGTCTCACCCTCAATGAGTTCCGCCAGGCAGTCGATGCGGTCAAGGCCGACGCATCGATCAAGGGCGTGATTGTTACCAGTGGCAAAGATTCATTCATTGTCGGCGCCGATATCACCGAATTCGTCGACAACTTCAAGTTGCCGGAAGCTGAGCTGGTCGCCGGCAATCTGGAAGCGAACAGGATTTTCAGTGATTTCGAAGACCTGAACGTGCCGACTGTCGTGGCAATCAACGGTATCGCGTTGGGCGGCGGTCTGGAAATGTGCCTGGCCGCAGACTATCGAGTCATCGCCAGTAGCGCTCGCGTCGGTCTGCCCGAGGTCAAGCTGGGCCTGTACCCGGGTTTCGGCGGCACCGTGCGTCTGCCACGCATCATTGGTGCCGACAACGCAATCGAGTGGATTGCCTCGGGTAAGGAAAACGCTGCGGAAGACGCTCTCAAGGTCGGTGCCGTGGACGCAGTGGTAGCGCCCGACAAGCTGCAGGCCGCCGCCCTTGATTTGATCCAGCGCGCCATTTCCGGCGAGTTCGATTACAAGGCCAAGCGTCAGCCGAAGCTGGACAAGCTCAAGCTCAATGCCATCGAACAGATGATGGCATTCGAAACCGCCAAGGGCTTCGTCGCAGGTCAGGCCGGCCCGAACTATCCGGCCCCGGTCGAAGCCATCAAGACCATTCAGAAAGCCGCCAACTTCGGTCGTGACAAGGCACTGGAGATCGAAGCCGCCGGTTTCGTGAAAATGGCCAAGACTGCAGCCGCGCAGAGTCTGATCGGCCTGTTCCTGAACGATCAGGAACTGAAAAAGAAAGCCAAGGGCTACGACAAGATTGCCAAGGACGTGAAGCAGGCGGCCGTGCTGGGCGCCGGGATCATGGGCGGCGGCATTGCCTACCAGTCGGCAGTCAAAGGCACGCCGATCCTGATGAAGGATATCCGCGAAGAGGCCATTCAACTGGGTCTGAACGAAGCGTCCAAACTGCTTGGCGGTCGCCTGGAGAAAGGTCGTCTGACCGCAGCGAAGATGGCCGAAGCGCTTAACGCCATTCGTCCGACGCTGTCCTACGGCGATTTCGGCAATGTCGATCTGGTCGTCGAAGCAGTCGTCGAGAACCCCAAGGTCAAGCAGGCGGTACTGGCCGAAGTCGAAGCCAATGTGGGTGAAAACACCATTCTGGCGTCCAACACCTCGACCATCTCGATCAGCCTGCTGGCCCAGGCCCTCAAGCGCCCGGAAAACTTCGTCGGCATGCACTTCTTCAACCCTGTGCACATGATGCCGCTGGTGGAAGTGATCCGTGGCGAGAAATCTAGTGAAGAAGCGGTCGCCACGACCGTTGCCTACGCCAAGAAAATGGGCAAGAACCCGATCGTGGTCAACGACTGCCCGGGCTTTCTGGTCAACCGCGTGTTGTTCCCGTACTTCGGTGGTTTCGCCAGACTGGTCAGTGCGGGCGTGGATTTTGTGCGCATCGACAAGGTCATGGAGAAATTCGGCTGGCCGATGGGCCCTGCCTACCTGATGGACGTGGTCGGTATCGACACCGGCCACCACGGTCGTGATGTCATGGCCGAAGGTTTCCCTGATCGCATGAAAGATGATCGCCGCTCTGCGATCGACGCTCTGTACGACGCCAAGCGCCTCGGGCAGAAGAACGGCAAGGGTTTCTACGCGTACGAGACCGACAAGAAGGGCAAGCCCAAGAAGGTCAATGACCCGGCAGTGCTGGACGTGCTCAAGCCGATTGTCTACGAGCAGCGCGAAGTCAGCGATGAAGACATCGTCAACTGGATGATGATCCCGCTGTGCCTGGAAACGGTCCGCTGCCTGGAAGACGGTATTGTCGAAACCGCTGCCGAGGCTGACATGGGCCTGATCTACGGTATCGGTTTCCCTCCGTTCCGTGGCGGCGCGCTGCGCTACATCGATTCCATCGGTGTTGCCGAATTCGTTGCCCTGGCTGACCAATACGCCGAACTGGGTGCCCTGTATCAACCGACCACGAAGCTGCGTGAGATGGCCGCCAAAGGCCAGAGCTTCTTCGGTCAAGCGTCTTCCGAGGAATGAACCAATGAGCCTTAATCCAAGAGACGTCGTGATTGTTGACTTCGGTCGCACCCCGATGGGCCGCTCCAAGGGCGGCATGCACCGCAATACCCGCGCCGAAGATATGTCCGCGCACCTGATCAGCAAGTTGCTCGAGCGCAACAACAAGGTCGACCCGGCTGAAGTCGAGGACGTGATCTGGGGCTGCGTCAACCAGACCCTGGAGCAGGGCTGGAACATCGCGCGCATGGCGTCATTGCTGACCCAGATCCCGCACACCTCGGCCGCCCAGACGGTAAGCCGTCTTTGTGGTTCGTCCATGAGCGCGCTGCACACGGCTGCTCAGGCAATCATGACCAACAACGGTGATGTGTTCGTCATCGGCGGTGTCGAGCACATGGGCCATGTCAGCATGATGCACGGCGTTGACCCGAACCCGCATATGTCCCTGCACGCTGCCAAGGCCTCCGGCATGATGGGCCTGACCGCCGAAATGCTCGGAAAAATGCACGGCATCACCCGCGAGCAGCAGGACGCTTTCGGTCTGCGTTCCCACCAGCTGGCGCACAAGGCGACGCTGGAAGGCAAGTTCAAGGACGAGATCATCCCGATGCAGGGTTACGACGAGAACGGATTCCTCAAGGTCTTCGACTACGATGAAACCATCCGGCCGGACACGACCCTGGAAAGTCTGGCGGCACTCAAGCCTGCCTTCAATCCAAAAGGTGGCACCGTGACTGCCGGTACGTCCTCGCAGATCACTGACGGTGCATCGTGCATGATCGTCATGTCGGCCCAGCGTGCCCAGGACCTCGGTATCCAGCCGATGGCGGTGATACGCTCCATGGCGGTGGCCGGTGTCGACCCCGCAATCATGGGCTATGGTCCGGTTCCGGCCACCCAGAAAGCGCTCAAGCGCGCCGGCCTGAGTATTGCCGATATCGACTTCTTCGAACTCAACGAAGCCTTCGCTGCACAGGCCTTGCCGGTGTTGAAAGATTTGAAAGTGCTCGACAAGATGAACGAGAAGGTTAACCTGCACGGCGGCGCCATCGCTCTGGGGCATCCTTTCGGGTGTTCCGGTGCACGCATCTCCGGCACTCTGCTCAACGTCATGAAGCAGAATGGCGGCACCTTTGGTGTATCGACCATGTGTATTGGTCTGGGTCAGGGCATCGCGACCGTTTTCGAACGCGTCTGATTCCCGAGTGTGATGCGAGCCGGGGCTTGGTGCCCCGGCTTTTGTTTTTTGAAAAAATGGTTTCAGGCAAATTTTTTGGACGTGTTACAAGGGGACCGCAACATGCAGCTGCAACCAGGGCTCTATCGCCATTACAAGGGCCCGCACTACCGGGTTTTCAGCGTTGCAAAACATTCCGAAACCGAAGAGGAAGTCGTGTTTTATCAGGCTTTGTACGGCGATTTCGGCATGTGGGTACGTCCCTTGAACATGTTTCTGGAGTCGGTCGAGGTTGACGGCGAGCACGTCCCGCGCTTTGCTCTGGTTGAGGCTGAACCCAGCCTGTTTTCCCGAACGTGAGAGGCGATTGCACAACAGGCTGTGCTTGACCTCACCTTGTAGCCACTATATATAGCGTGGCCTTTACAAGCTCCTCACTGTCTTTCATCTAGTATTCAGGAATTTTCTGATCCATGGGCAAATCGCTGGTCATCGTGGAATCCCCGGCTAAGGCCAAGACCATCAACAAGTATTTGGGCAACCAGTACGTGGTGAAGTCGAGTATCGGCCATATCCGAGACCTGCCCACCAGCGGTTCGGCGAGTGCCGCCAAAGATCCTGCCGCCAAGCGTGGCAAGGCTGCCGCGGGCGAAGGCCCGGTACTGACGCCGAAAGAAAAGGCGCAACGCCAGCTGGTCTCGCGCATGGGAGTCGACCCGGAACACGGCTGGAAAGCCAAGTACGAGATCCTCCCCGGCAAGGAAAAGGTCATTGAAGAGCTGCGCAAGCTCGCCAAGGATGCCGACATCATCTATCTCGCGACGGACTTGGACCGCGAAGGGGAAGCCATTGCCTGGCACCTGCGCGAAGCCATCGGGGGTGATGACAGCCGCTACAAGCGCGTGGTGTTCAACGAAATCACCAAGAAAGCCATTCAGGAAGCGTTTTCCAAGCCAGGCGAACTGGATATTGCCCGGGTTAACGCCCAGCAGGCGCGTCGCTTCCTCGACCGCGTCGTCGGCTACATGGTCTCGCCGCTGCTCTGGCAGAAAGTTGCCCGTGGCTTGTCTGCCGGACGTGTGCAGTCGGTCGCAGTAAAACTGGTAGTCGAGCGCGAACGTGAAATCCGTGCGTTCAACCCTGAGGAATACTGGGAGATCCACGCCGATCTGGGCACCGCCAAGGGCGCCAATGTGCGTTTCGAAGTGGCGCGTGAAAATGGCGAAGCGTTCAAGCCGCTGAATGAAAGCCAGGCCATGGCCGCCCTTGAAAAGCTCAAGGCGTCCAGCTACAGCATCGTCAAGCGTGAAGACAAGCCGACCAGCAGCAAGCCGTCGGCGCCATTCATCACCTCGACCCTGCAGCAGGCGGCGAGCAATCGTCTGGGCTACGGCGTGAAGAAGACCATGATGATGGCTCAGCGCTTGTACGAAGCGGGCTACATCACTTACATGCGTACCGACTCGACCAACCTGTCGGCTGATGCCGTCAGCATGGCGCGCGACTACATCGAAACCGAATTCGGCAAGAAGTACCTGCCGGAGTCGCCCAACGTCTACAGCAGCAAGGAAGGCGCGCAAGAAGCTCACGAAGCGATTCGTCCTTCCGACGTCAACACTCACCCGAGCAAACTGACCGGGATGGAGCGTGACGCCGAGCGTCTTTACGAGTTGATCTGGCGTCAGTTCGTGGCCTGCCAGATGCTGCCTGCGCAATACCTGTCGACCACCGTTACGGTCGCCGCGAGCGATTTCGAGTTGCGCGCCAAGGGCCGAATCCTCAAGTTCGACGGTTACACCCGTGCGCTGCCGCAGATGGCCAAGCCGGGCGATGACGACGTTCTGCCGGACATGGCCCAGGGCGAAACCCTGAAACTGAACAAGCTCGACCCAAGCCAGCACTTCACCAAGCCGCCTGCGCGTTACTCGGAAGCGAGCCTGGTCAAGGAAATGGAAAAGCGTGGCATCGGTCGCCCGTCGACCTACGCAGCGATCATCTCGACCATCCAGGACCGTGGCTACGTGGCGTTGCATAACCGCCGCTTCTACTCGGAAAAGATGGGCGACATCGTCACTGGACGTCTGTCCGAAAGCTTTTCCAACCTGATGGACTATGGCTTTACCGCCGGGATGGAAGAAAATCTCGACGACGTGGCTCAGGGTGAGCGCGACTGGAAGAACGTGCTGGACGAGTTCTACGGCGATTTCCGTAAAAAGCTTGAGGTGGCCGAGGCCGCTGATGGCGGTATGCGTGCCAACCAGCCAGTGATGACCGATATCCCGTGCAAGGTGTGCGGCCGTCCAATGCAGATCCGTACGGCCTCGACGGGCGTTTTCCTGGGTTGCTCCGGCTACAGCCTGCCACCCAAGGAACGCTGCAAGGCGACCGTCAATCTGACTCCCGGCGACGAAATTGCCGACGATGATGAGGGTGAGTCCGAGTCGCGTGTTCTGCGCGGCAAGCATCGTTGCCCGATCTGCAGCACGGCGATGGACGCCTACCTGCTGGACGAGAAGCACAAGCTGCATATTTGCGGCAACAACCCCGATTGCACCGGTTACGAGATCGAGGAAGGCACTTATCGCATCAAAGGCTATGAAGGTCCGAGCCTGGAGTGTGACAAGTGTGGCAGCGAGATGCAGCTCAAGACCGGCCGTTTCGGCAAGTTCTTTGGCTGCACCAACCCGGACTGCAAGAACACCCGCAAACTGCTGAAAAGCGGTGACGCGGCGCCGCCGAAGATGGACCCGGTGAAAATGCCGGAGCTCAAGTGCGACAAGGTTGACGATACGTATATCCTGCGTGATGGGGCTTCGGGCCTGTTCCTGGCCGCCAGCCAGTTTCCGAAGAATCGCGAAACCCGCGCACCGCTGGTCATCGAAATCGCCCCGCACAAGGACGAAATCGATCCCAAGTATCACTTCCTTTGCGAAGCGCCGAAGAAGGATCCGGACGGTCGTCCAGCAGTGATCCGCTACAGCCGCAAGACCAAAGAGCAATACGTCCAGACCGAAGTAGAAGGCAAGCCTACCGGCTGGCGTGCGTTCTATGACGGCAGCGCCTGGAAGGTTGAAGACAAGCGTTGATCGCAAGCGCCCGGCTCAAGTGAGCCGGGCGCTGTTTTCGATAGGCATCCGCCTGTTTCGCCGGACGGCCCAAGTGCCGCAGGCTATGCTGTTCTCTATCCTATCGTTATGGAGAGTGTCGCCATGGCTCATGAGCTCTATACCCGTACCAACCAGAAAATCTATTTCGCAGGGCTCTCGCTCGAAGCGTTGGGGAGGGCGGAGAAGGGGCAGGCGGTGAACTCTCCTGCGTTGCTGCAGGCAGAACGCGAGTCCGCGCTGTTTCATCTGTATGGTGCGCTGCTGGGCCTGTGTCATGAGATCGCAGGTTACTACCGTCTGCCGCAAGCCAGTGCGCGACGTGCGGAAGAGTTGTTGACGCAAGAGGTGCTGAACGCCATCGCCATTCCCGAAATGGCCGAGCTGGTAGAGCTCGCCCAGAATCGCCAGACATGGCTTGCGCAACTGCTGGCAGCCTATAACGCGTTGTATGAGCCACCGCGAGCGCCGAAAAAGCTCAAGGGTGATGTCACGCAGCCGATGATACAGGCAGTGAACCTGGACGCAGAGCCGGAGTCTGAACTCTCACGTGAAGAGCTCGAAAATTGGCGCCAACAGCTTAAAGGGTTGGCCATCCGTTTTCGTGAAGGCCTGAGCGAGTGCTGAAAACCAATGAAGTAAGGGCTGGCAGGCTGTTACAATGCCGGCTTATCGCGGAGTAACTGTACCAATGCCTACCTCTTTCCTGGAAATTGTCGAACTACCTGACGGACGTATCGAGCTGCGTCGTGCCGATGACGAGGGTTCTCTGGTAACGCTTGATTTCTCTGCGGATGCCAAAGCTTTCATGCAGGGTCAGCATGTCGAAGTCGCCAAAGCCATGTTGAGTGTGGGTGTGCAGATGGCTGGCCGCTTGGCGGAAGGCGAAATCGAAAAGGATGATGTGCCTCACGTTCTGCATTGATCGACGACTGGGCCTTAGCCCAGCCGGATGTTCAGGCTCTGTGCTTCCCCGATTTTTGCTGCACTGATCAGTTGCTGACGCGCTATGGCGCCTAGCGGGTTGATCCAGCTCACCACCGTATGACTACGCCCCAGTCGAAGTGCTTCGCGAGTCAACTCCAGTACGCTTTGCGTGCCGCGTGGCTGCAGAAGAAGAATCCGCTCCCTGTTCAGCCCGGCATCGCGCAGCCATGTCTGCGTCAGGCTGGATGGCGGTGCGATAAGTGTCAGCCAGCGCGCATCCAGCTCCTCACTCAGTTCCCGAAGAATAGGGGCCAGAAGGTTGAGGCAGTTCCCGGCAGCGCCGCGCAATGACAGTTCACTGAAGGGCTCTGGTTCATCGCCCCACGGCGTTTCGACTGCATCTGTGAGCAGCGGGGCGATGGGCTGAGCCAGAAACGCCTCGAACAGCGGCAATTGCGAATGCGGTGCTTGATGGAACTGCATAACGTCTCCTTAGCGGCGAATGACGCCGACGCTCAAACCTTCGATCACCAGTTCCTGATCCTTGAGATCGACCTCGATGGGTGCGAAGTCAGGGTTCTCCGCCAGCAGCCAGACCTTGCTGCCTTCACGCTTGAAACGCTTGACGGTCACTTCATCGCCAATCCGGGCAACCACGATCTGGCCGTTGCGGGCCTCGCGTGTGGTGTGCACGGCGAGCAGGTCGCCATCCAGAATGCCGACGTCCTTCATACTCATGCCGTGAACGCGCAACAGGTAGTTGGCGCTGGGGTGGAAGAAGGAAGGGTTGATGTTGCAGGACTCTTCAATGTGTTGCTGAGCCAGGATCGGTGCACCTGCTGCAACGCGGCCGATGACTGGCAGGCTGCTGTCATCCGGCCGCGCTTCGAAGCCGGGGATGCGAATGCCGCGTGAAGCACCGGGAGTCATTTCGATGGCGCCTTTGCGGGCCAGGGCCTTGAGGTGCTCTTCCGCCGCGTTGGGCGATTTAAAGCCCAGCTCCTGAGCGATTTCCGCACGTGTCGGCGGGAACCCGTTGTCTTCCAGGCAGCGTTTGATGAAACCCAGGATTTCAGCCTGGCGTGGCGTCAGTTTGATCATGAGGGGCGCTCTGGCTTTTTATACAGTGACTGGGATTATATACAGTGAAGGCGCGTTGGCAATCATCCATTTCATTTTCGCTGCCGAGCGGTGGCCCTACTCATGCAGCGCCTCCCGTCAAAAACCTCGGCAATACCTGAGTTTTGTCATTTAACATCCATTACCGTGACTGTTCGGCCACAAAGTGAACGCGCCGACTTGACAACCGAGGCGTTTGATACGTATGTTTCAAACGTTCGTTTGTTAGGCAGAGAGCCATGGCCCAGTCGGAAACCGTTGAACGCATTCTTGATGCTGCAGAGCAGTTGTTTGCAGAGAAAGGCTTTGCCGAAACGTCATTGCGTCTTATCACCAGCAAGGCGTCGGTCAATCTGGCTGCAGTGAATTATCACTTCGGCTCGAAGAAGGCGTTGATTCAGGCCGTGTTCTCGCGTTTTCTGGGACCGTTCTGCATCAGTCTCGATCGCGAGCTGGAACGTCGCCAGGCAAAACCCGAACACAAGCCAAGCCTTGAGGAACTGCTGGAGATTCTCGTCGAGCAGGCGCTTGTGGTGCAGCCGCGCAGCGGTAACGACCTGTCGATCTTCATGCGCCTGCTGGGGCTTGCCTTCAGTCAGAGCCAGGGCCACCTGCGCCGCTACCTCGAAGACATGTACGGCAAGGTGTTCCGTCGCTACATGACGCTGGTCAACGAAGCCGCGCCGCGCATTCCACCCATCGAGCTGTTCTGGCGCGTGCACTTCATGCTCGGCGCTGCGGCGTTCAGCATGTCCGGTATCAAGGCCCTGCGCGCCATTGCCGAGACCGATTTCGGCGTCAATACCTCCATTGAGCAGGTCATGCGCCTGATGGTGCCGTTTCTGGCCGCCGGCATGCGCGCCGACACCGGGGTCAGCGACCCTGCGATGATCGCCGCCCAGCTCAGGCCGCGGACCAAGAGCAGCACCAGCGCGCCTGCGGTCGCCAAGGCCTGAAGCCTCTGCCCTGAGTCACGCTGTACCGGCGTGTCGGATTGCGTCGGGCTTCAGGATCAAGCACCATGCCCGGATTGTGAACGAGCACTGGTGTGTAAGGGTTTTTCTATGAGTTCTGGCCTGCAAGGCTCCCTGATGGTCGATGTCGCCGGCACTTGGCTGACCAGCGAAGACCGTCAGTTTTTGCGTCAGCCCGAAGTGGGCGGTTTGATCATCTTTGCCCGAAACATCGAGCATCCCCGTCAGGTTCGTGAGTTGAGCGCCGCGATTCGTGCTGTGCGCCCGGACCTGCTGCTGGCCGTCGATCAGGAGGGCGGCAGGGTGCAGCGCCTGCGTGAGGGCTTCGTACGCCTGCCGCCGATGCGCGCCATCGCCGACAAGCCTGACGCCGAGCATCTGGCTGAGCAGTGTGGCTGGCTGATGGCGACCGAAGTGCTGGCGGTCGGACTGGACCTGAGCTTCGCTCCGGTACTGGACCTCGACTACCAGCGCAGCGCTGTGGTCGGCACGCGTTCGTTCGAAGGCGATCCGCAGCGGGCGGCGTTGCTGGCAGGGGCGTTCATTCGTGGGATGAACGCTGCGGGCATGGCTGCCACCGGCAAGCATTTTCCCGGCCACGGCTGGGCTGAAGCCGATTCTCATGTGGCTATCCCGAATGACGAGCGTAGCCTGGAAGAGATCCGCGCCAGTGATCTGGTGCCGTTTGCTCGTCTGAGTCAGCAACTGGCTGCAGTGATGCCAGCGCATGTCATTTACCCGAAAGTCGATTCGCAGCCCGCAGGGTTCTCAAGGCGCTGGTTGCAGGACATTCTGCGCCACGAACTGCAATTTGACGGTGTTATTTTCAGCGATGACCTGTCGATGGCCGGGGCTCATGTCGTCGGTGATGCGGCCAGCCGTATCGAGGCAGCGCTGACAGCCGGATGCGACATGGGCCTGGTGTGCAACGACCGGGCGGCCGCAGAGCTTGCGCTGGGCGCTGCGCAGCGTCTGAAGGTCAAGCCTTCGCCACGTATCGCGCGTATGCGCGGTCAGGCGTCGGCCAGCACCGACTATCGGCAACACCCGCGCTGGCAGGCCGCGCTCCAGGCTCTGCGCGCTGCTCAACTGATCGATTAAGGATTTGCGATGACTGTTTACGCGATTATTGGCGGTACTGGCCTGACCCAGCTCGAGGGCCTGAACATTCGGCAATCCCTGCCGATGAACACCCCTTATGGCGCACCGTCCGGCGAAATCCAGATCGGCGACTATGCCGGTCGTGAAGTGATGTTTCTGGCGCGCCACGGCCACCCGCACCGCTTGCCGCCGCATCAGGTTAACTACCGGGCCAATATCTGGGCACTCAAGCAGGCAGGTGCCGAAGCGATTCTTGCGGTCAACGCAGTCGGTGGCATTCATCCGGCCATGGGCACCGGGCATTTCTGTGTGCCGCATGATCTGGTCGACTACACCAGCGGTCGTCAGCACACCTTCTTTGCCGATGATCTGGAAGAGGTCACGCACATCGACTTCAGCTATCCGTACAGCGAACCGCTGCGTGCTCGGCTGATTGCGGCGTTGGCGGCAGAGGGATGCGCGTTCTCCGATCGGGGCGTCTATGCCTGTACCCAGGGACCGCGTCTGGAGACTGTTGCCGAAATCATTCGCCTGGAGCGTGATGGTTGCGACATCGTCGGCATGACTGGCATGCCCGAAGCCGCCTTGGCGCGTGAACTGGAGCTTGAATACGCCTGCCTGGCGCTGGTGGTCAATCCGGCAGCGGGCAAATCGACGACTGTCATTACCATGGCGGAAATCGAACAGGCCCTGCGCGAGGGGATGGGCAAGGTGAAGGCTACGCTTGCCCGGGTTCTTTCGGCGTCCTGAGTTACAGCATGCGCTTGAGGGTATCGTCCTTGCGCACCAGGTGGTGCCAGAGCGCAGCGATCACATGCAGACCGATGACATAGTAAAAGATCGAGCCCAGCAACTTGTGCACGTCTTCGAACGTTTCGGCCAGGTGGTCCGAGGTGGCCAGCGGCCAGGGGATCTGCAGGTCGGTGAGGGGGATGGGCAGTGCGCCTTTCTCCACCATCACCGTCAGCAGGCCCAGTAACGGCTGAGCAAACAGGAACGCATACAGCGCGTAATGGGTCAGGGTTGCGACGATGCGCAACGCCCCTTCAAGCGGCGGTGTAATGCCGGGTGGACGATGACGTCGACGCTCGGCGGCACGGAAAAACGCCATGATCAGAATCAGAATGCCGACCCAGTAATGGCTCTGCACGACCAGCAAACGGTATTCCGAGCCCTTGCTGAACTGGGTGCGGCTCAGAATCAGGGTGTACGCCAGCACGATCAGAATGGCCATTGACCAGTGCAGCCACCTGGCCCGGGCGGTGTAGCGTTGAGAAGTCGATGCATCCACGATTTGATTCCTTGTCTCTTTGTTTGCAGGTCTGGTGCACAGCTTAGGCTGTCGATCGGGCGCCTGCGTTTCATGTTGGCCTGATTTTTTTCACGTGCCTCTCCGGCCACTAAATATGGCAAATACACAGCACGTGAAATACGCGACGGAACCTGTGCCCACGGGTGGCTTCATATGCCGTGAATATTCACCCGGGAGCAAGTCTTGACCAGTGCCAATCCGCCTGTCGGCCCAGCAACACCAGTGTCCGCCAGTGTTTCATTGAATGTACTGACCATGAACATGCACATGGGCTTTGGCATTTTCAATCGCCGCTTCATTCTGCCGGAGTTGCGTGAAGCTGTGCGCACTGTATCGGCCGATATCGTGTTTCTTCAGGAAGTGCACGGCGAACAACAGAGCCATGCGCGCAAGGTCAAGGACTGGCCGATGATTTCGCAGTACGAGTTTCTGGCCGACAGCATGTGGAGTGATTTTGCCTACGGCCGCAACGCGGTGTACCCGGATGGCGATCATGGCAACGCGTTGCTGTCCAAATACCCGATCATCCAGCATGAAAACCTCGATATTTCCATTCATGGCACCGAGCAGCGCGGCTTGTTGCACTGCATCCTCGAGGTGCCACACGCGGGCCGGTTACATGCAGTCTGTGTGCACCTCGGGTTGCGTGAAAGTCATCGGCGTCAGCAGCTCAAATTGCTTAACGAGCTGATGGCGCGTATTCCCGAGGGCGAGCCGGTCATCGTTGCCGGTGACTTCAATGACTGGCGCCAGCGCGCCGATGCATCGCTGCAGGGCAGTGGGCTGCACGAGGTTTTTGTCGAGCGCTTCGGGGCACCGGCCAAAAGCTTTCCGGCCCGTTGGCCCTTGCTCTGCCTGGACCGGATCTATGTCCGCAATGCGACGTCGCACCGGCCGAAAGTGTTGTCCAGCCGACCGTGGTCCCACCTTTCCGATCATGCACCGCTGGCGGTGGAGTTGACCTTATGAGCGATACGACAGGGCAGTGGCGTGACGGCAACTCGGTAGAGTTGCTGATCAATGGCGAGGATTTCTACGCCCGGGTATTCGAGTGCATACGTGCCGCGCGCAAAGAGGTGCTGATCGAGACCTTCATCATCTTTGAAGACCGAATCGGCGAAAGTTTGCAACAGGCGTTGCTCGAAGCCGCTGCGAATGGCGCGAAGGTGGTCGTCACGGTGGATGACTATGGCACTTCGGACCTGAGTTCGACGTTTGTCAAAACCATGATCGACGCCGGTATCCAGATTCAGTTGTTCGATCCGCGCCCGCGGTTCATGGGCATGCGCACCAACCTGTTTCGCCGCCTGCACCGCAAGGTGGTGGTGATCGACGGCGAACTGGGTTTCATCGGCGGCATCAACTACAGCGTCGATCATATGACCGACACCGGGGTGACGGCCAAGCAGGACTACGCCGTTCTGGTCCGCGGACCGATTGTTGGCGATATTCACCACAGCGCGTTGAATATGCTCAGCAAGGTCGTTCGTGACAAGTTACCGCCCATTGCACTCAAGCTGGACCGCGCCGGTGACGCCAGCATGCTGCTCGCCGAGCGCGATAATGACGAGCACAGCACCGATATCGAAGAGCAGTACCTCGAGGCGATTCGCGCTGCGACGCAACGCATCACCCTGGCCAATGCATATTTTTACCCCAGCTACCGCTTTCTGCGTGAGCTGCGTAATGCCTCACGGCGGGGCGTCAAGGTCACCCTGATCCTGCAAGGCCAACCCGACATGCCGTTCGTGCGGGTCTGCTCGCGACTGACCTATACCTATCTGCTGCGCGATGGCGTGGCCATTCACGAATACAAGCAACGTGCATTGCACGGCAAGGTCGCGCTGATCGACCAGGACTGGTCCACCGTGGGCTCCAGCAATCTCGACCCGCTGAGCCTTGCGCTGAACCTGGAAGCCAACCTGTTCATTCGTGATCGCGCGCTCAATGAGCATCTGCAAAACCATCTGATGGAACTTGCCGCTGCGCACAGCAAGCAAATGAGCCTCAAGGGGGCGGCGCGTGGCCAGTGGTGGCGTGCGCCGATGATCGTATTGAGTTTCTTTTTCCTGCGCCGTTTTCCGGCCATTGCCGGTTTGTTCCCGGTTCACGGTGTGCGCCTCAAGCCACTGCGTGCCGGTGATGTAGTGCCCGAAGCGAAAGTGATCGAACAGCAGCAGAACAACCATCCGATGGACCAGGAGAAAACCCTATGACCCAAGCCACGCAGGCAGCGCCGCAAAGTGCGCAGGGAACCAAGTGGAAGTGGGCAAAGCGGGTGTTCAACCTGTTTTTCTTCATCGCCGTCCCGGTTCTGCTGTTTATGCTGGTCAAGAAGCTTGACTGGCAAGAGGTGAAACAGGCGTTGGCGTCCTACAAGGCCAGCACCTTGGCCATCGCGGCGGCGGTGGCTTTTGCCAGCTACGCGACCTACTGCGGCTTTGACGTGTTGGCGCGCTATTACACCCGGCACAAGTTGTCGATCAAGCAGATCGTGCCGGTGACGTTTGTCTGCTACGCGTTCAACCTCAATCTCAGTTCCTGGGTCGGCGGCATCGCCTTGCGTTACCGCCTGTATTCGCGACTGGGGCTGGACGTTTCGACCATCACGCGGATTCTCAGCCTGAGCCTGATTACCAACTGGCTGGGCTACATGCTGCTGGCCGGTTTTGTGTTTTCGATGCGTTTTCTGGAGTTGCCCAAGGAGTGGTCGATCGGCACCACAACGCTGCAACTGATCGGCTTCGGACTGTTGGCCGTGTGTTTTGCGTACCTGCTGGCCTGCCGGTTTTCGAAGAAACGCTCATGGACCATCCGTGATCAGGAATTCAATCTGCCATCGATGAAGCAGGCGCTGATGCAGGCCAGTCTGGGCGCTCTGAACTGGTCGTTGATGGCTGCGGTAATTTACACCCTGCTGCCGGACAAGGCGTTTTATCCGGCGATTCTCGGTGTGTTGCTGATCAGCAGCATCGCCGGGGTGATCACTCACATTCCAGCAGGCCTCGGCGTGCTCGAGACTGTGTTTATCACCTTGCTGGCGCACCAGTTTTCCAAGGGCAGCCTGCTCGCAGCGTTGATCGGTTACCGCGCGATCTACTTCCTGCTGCCGCTGCTGCTGGCGCTGGTGGTGTATCTGGTGCTGGAAAAACGCGCGAAGAAAATGGGCGAGAAGAACCAGCAGCGCATGGGCGAGGAAGCCAAATCCTGAGGGCTCAGCCCTCAGTCATCAAACCCGACTTGTTCGTGTATTTCGTCGACCTTGAGTTCCAGGCGATACGCCACGGCAATGAACAGCGCCTGGCACAGGCATAGCGTGGCGCTCAGCGAGCGGAAGGCGAACGAGCTGCCCTCGTTGACCAGCAGCACCGAGTTGGCGCGCTTGGCCAGCGGCGACAGGTTGCTGTCGGTGATGATCAGCGTCTTGGCCTGATGATGCTGGGCAATGCGCAGGCAGTGCTGGGTCTCCTTGCCATAGGGCGTGAAGCTGATGGCAATCACCAGGTCATTGGCGCGCACACTGCGCATTTGCTCGCGATAGCTGCCACCCAGGCCAGAGATCAGGTGAATGCGCTTGTTGGTGTGTTGCAGGTTGTAGACCAGATAATCAGCCACCGCAAACGAGCGGCGCACGCCCACCACATAGATGTTGTCGGCGTTGACCACCAGGTCCACGGCTTTTTCGAATTCATCGTCATCCAGTTCGACACTCAGGCGTTCCAGGCCGGAGAGGGTGGCGCTGACGCATTCGCGTGCCAGATCGCCTGCGTTGGCTTTCTGTGACTTGTTGGCGATCAGGCTGCGGATACGCTGCTGGTAGTTCTGCACCGGCGTGGTCTTGTGCGTATAAGCCTCGCGAAATAACGCCTGCATCTCGCTGAAACCGCTGAAGCCGAAGCGCTGGGAAAATCGCACGATGGCCGAAGGGTGGACTTCGCACTCGCGGGCGATGTCGCTGATCCGGTCAACCATGATCCGGTCGCTCTGCTGGCTCATATAGCTGGCGATCCGCTTGAGCTGACGTGGCAGTCCCTCGTATTCATCAGTGATCAGTCGCAACAAGCCTTCGGCACTGTTCGGCGGCATGTCGACGCTCGTCCCGGGCAGAGTGGGCTGATCGGCGCTGGTCATATTCACATCCTTTCTGCTTGTTCTTTTTCAGGGCAACGGCGTGCACAGCACGACCGTTGTGTGCCTGACGGTGGAGTCTGCCTTGGGGCAGAACGGCGACTATATCCTAACCGTCTGCGCAGTGTGCCAGCACTTGAATGGCGGTATGGAAAAAATATTCCAATAAAAATAATTATAGAAAAAATATTGATTGATGCGCGCTTACGTTTTACGCTGCATTCACAAAGCAGCGTGTACACATGATGCAAGCGCTGCAGGCTGATAAAAATAACAGGAGCCACCATGGGCCAGACACGCTTTGCCACTGGGCGTCAGTTGGATCTGATTTGCCTCGGACGCCTGGGCGTCGACCTTTATGCGCAGCAAGTGGGGGCGCGGCTGGAAGACGTTTCCAGTTTCGCCAAGTACCTGGGCGGCTCGTCGGCCAATATTGCCTTCGGCACCGCCAGGCTCGGGCTCAGGTCGGCCATGCTGAGCAGGGTCGGCGATGATCACATGGGCCGCTTTCTGGTCGAATCCCTGGCCCGCGAAGGCTGTGATGTCAGTGCGATCAAGCGCGACCCCGAGCGCCTGACGGCGATGGTGCTGCTGGGGCTGAAGGATCGCGAAACCTTTCCTCTGGTGTTCTACCGTGAAAACTGCGCTGACATGGCCCTGCGCGCCGAGGATATCGACGAACAGCAGATTGCATCCAGCAAGGCGCTGTTGATCACCGGCACGCATTTCTCCACTGATCAGGTGTTCAAGGCCAGCAGCCAGGCGCTCGACTATGCCGAGAAGCATGACGTCAAACGCGTGCTGGACATCGACTACCGCCCGGTGCTCTGGGGGCTGGCAGGCAAGGCCGATGGCGAGACCCGGTTCGTTGCCGATCAGAAGGTCAGCCAGCATGTACAACGCATCCTGCCGCGTTTCGACCTGATCGTCGGCACCGAAGAAGAATTCCAGATTGCCGGCGGTGCCACCGATTTGCTCGCGGCCCTGCGCAGGGTGCGTGAACTGACGGCCGCAACGCTGGTGGTCAAGCTCGGCCCGCAAGGCTGCACGGTGATTCACGGGGCCATTCCCGCGCGGCTGGAAGAGGGCGCTATCTACCCCGGCGTGCAGGTCGAAGTGCTCAACGTGCTCGGTGCGGGCGATGCGTTCATGTCCGGTTTTCTCAGCGGCTGGCTCAAGGAGGCCAGCGACGAGCGCTGCTGCCAGCTGGCCAATGCCTGTGGCGGGCTGGTGGTGTCGCGTCACGCCTGCGCGCCCGCGATGCCGACCCCGGCCGAGCTCGATTACCTGTTCAACAGCCCGCAACCCATCACCCGTCCTGATCAGGATGTCGCCCTGCAACGGCTGCATCAGGTCAGCGTGCCGCGCAAGCAGTGGCGGCAGTTGTTCATCTTCGCCTTCGATCATCGCGGCCAGTTGGTCGAACTGGCGCAACAGGCCGGGCGTGATTTGGGCAGCATCAGCCAGCTCAAGCAGTTGTTCGTGCAAGCGGTCGAGCGGGTCGAAGCCGACCTGCGCAAGCGCGGTATCGAGGCCGATGTCGGTCTGCTTGCCGACCAGCGCTTCGGTCAGGATTCACTCAACGCCGCAACCGGTCGCGGCTGGTGGGTAGCGCGTCCGGTGGAAGTACAGGGCTCAAGGCCGCTGGCCTTCGAGCACGGTCGCTCCATCGGTAGCAATCTGCTCGCCTGGCCGCAAGAGCAGATCATCAAGTGCCTGGTGCAATATCACCCCGATGACGAGCCGATGCTGCGCCTGGAGCAGGAAGCGCAGATCAAGGCGCTCTACGACGCTTCGAAAGTCAGCGGCCATGAGTTGCTGCTGGAAATCATTCCGCCCAAGGATCACCCGTCGCCTCATCCGGACGTGATGCTTCGCTCGCTGAAGCGTTTGTATAACCTGGGCATCTACCCGGCGTGGTGGAAGATCGAGGCGCAGAGCGCGCAGGTCTGGCAGCAACTGGACGAACTGATCCAGCAACGCGATCCGTATTGCCGGGGTGTGGTACTGCTCGGGCTCAATGCGCCTGTCGAAGAGCTCGCCGCCGGCTTTGCCGAAGCACGCAACAGCCGCATCTGCCAGGGCTTTGCCGTCGGCCGGACAATATTCCGTGAGCCAAGCCGGGCCTGGATGGCCGGAGAAATAGACGATGCGACGCTGATCAGTCGGGTGCAGAGCACCTTCAACTGGTTAATCGAATCCTGGCGCGAAAGCCGCGCCTGATTCGTTCCTGATTTCGACGCCACAACAACGTCGCGATAACAACAAAAAAGGTGCAGCCATGCCCGTTTCGACTTCCACACCCAGGATCCGCATCGGCATCAATCCGATCTCCTGGAGCAACGATGATTTGCCGGCCCTTGGCGGAGAAACCCCGTTGAGCACGGCGCTCAGCGAAGGCAAAGCCATTGGTTACGAGGGCTTCGAGCTCAACGGCAAGTTTCCGAAAGATGCCAAGGGCGTCGGCGATGTGTTGCGGCCCCATGATCTGGCGCTGGTGTCCGGCTGGTACTCCAGCCGCCTGGCGCGGCGTTCGGTGGCCGAGGAAATCGAAGCCATCACTGCGCATGTGCAACTGCTCGCCGAAAATGGCGCTTCGGTGCTGGTGTATGGCGAGGTGGCCGACTCGATTCAGGGGCAGCGTATTCCGCTGGTCGAACGACCGCGTTTTCACACCGATGCCGCCTGGCATGAGTACGCCGAAAAATTGACCGAGCTGGCGCGTTTCACCCTGTCCCGAGGCGTGCGTCTGGCGTATCACCATCATATGGGCGCTTACGTTGAGTCGCCGCAGGATATCGACCGGCTGATGGCGCTGACCGGTGAGGAAGTCGGGCTGCTGTTCGATTCCGGGCATTGCTACATGGGCGGTGGCGACCCTCTTCAGGTGTTGAGCAAGCACATCCAGCGTATCTGTCATGTGCATTTCAAGGACGTGCGCAAGCCGGTGGTGCAACTGGCGCGCAACAATCTGTGGAGCTTTCCGGACTGCATCATCAACGGCACCTTCACGGTGCCGGGCGACGGCGACATCGACTTCTCGGCGCTGCTCAAAGTCTTGTTGCAGGCCGATTACAACGGCTGGCTGGTGGTCGAGGCCGAACAGGACCCAGCCGTAGCGCCGAGTTATGTCTACGCCAAAAAAGGCTATGACACGCTGCGCCAACTGCTGGCCGATGCACGATAAGGAGGACTCAAGCATGAATCTGCTGACCAAGAGCAAATCCACTGGCCGCGACGTCGTAGCGCTGGCCCCCGGTTCGCTGGAATACGTGAACTTCGCCGCCTACCGCCTGGAGTCCGGCGAAAGCCTGCCGCTGAGTGCAGGCGAAAACGAGCTGTGCGTGGTCCTGCTGACCGGGCACGCCAGCGTCAGTGGCGAAGCGCCGGGGCAGGGCGCTTTCAACTGGGAAAACATCGGCGACCGACAATCGGTATTCGAAGAAAAATCGCCATTCGCGGTCTATCTGCCGCCGCATAGCCAGGCGCAGTTTGTCGCGCGTGGCGCGGTGCAGCTTGCCGTATGCACGGCGCCGGGCGATGCCGGCAAACATTTTCCGGCACGCTTGATCATGCCGGGCAGCATGAAGCGCAGCGTACGCGGCAAGGGCGCCAATACCCGTTATGTGTGCGACATATTGCCGGACAGCGAAGCGGCGCATTCGCTGCTGGTGGTCGAGGTGCGTACACCTTCCGGGCATTCCTCCAGTTACCCGCCGCACAAGCATGACCGGGACAACCTGCCGCACGAGAGCTTCCTCGAAGAAACCTACTACCACCAGGTCAACCCGCCGCAGGGCTTCGTTTTCCAGCGGGTTTACACCGACGACCGCAGCATCGATCAGGCCATGGCCGTGGAAAACAATGACCTGGTGACCGTGCCCAAGGGCTACCACCCGGTCTCCGTCCCCTATGGCTACGAATCCTGGTACCTGAACGTAATGGCCGGCCCGACGCGCGCCTGGCAGTTCCACAACGATCCGCAGCACAGCTGGCTGCTGGATCTCTGATTTCCCATTTTTGTTCTGGAGGCATGAGATGAACGAGTCACCGGTAATCGGCCACTACATCAACGGACACCTGGACACGGGCGAGGGCGAGCGTTACAGCGATGTCTTCAACCCGGCAGTCGGCACGGTCCAGGCGCGTGTTGCGCTGGCCAGCGTGAAGACCGTGGATGAAGCGGTTGCGGCGGCCAAGGCGGCGTTTCCGGCCTGGTCCGAGCAGTCCTCGTTGCGCCGTGCGCGGGTGATGTTCAAGTTCAAGGAACTGCTGGATCATCACCACGACGAACTGGCGCAGATCATTTGCCGCGAGCACGGCAAGGTGTTGTCCGACGCACGCGGCGAGGTGGTGCGCGGTATCGAGATCGTCGAATTTGCCTGCGGTGCCCCCAACCTGCTGAAGAGCGATTTCAGCGACAACATCGGCGGCGGTATCGATAACTGGAACCTGCGTCAGCCACTGGGCGTCTGCGCCGGGGTCACGCCGTTCAACTTTCCGGTCATGGTGCCCTTGTGGATGATTCCCATGGCGCTGGTGACGGGCAACTGCTTCATCCTCAAACCTTCCGAGCGCGATCCGTCGGCCAGCCTGCTGATGGCGCGCCTGCTCAAGGAAGCCGGTCTGCCCGATGGCGTCTTCAATGTGGTGCAGGGTGACAAGGTGGCGGTCGATGCGTTGCTGCAGCACCCTGACATCGAGGCCATTTCCTTTGTCGGCTCGACCCCGATCGCTGAATACATCCATCAGCAAGGCACTGCCCACGGCAAGCGCGTGCAGGCGCTGGGCGGGGCCAAGAACCATATGATCGTGATGCCCGACGCTGATCTGGATCAGGCCGCCGACGCCTTGATCGGGGCGGCTTATGGCTCGGCAGGGGAGCGCTGCATGGCGATCTCGATTGCCGTGGTGGTCGGCGATGTCGGCCAGCGCCTCATCGACAAGCTGCTGCCGCGCATCGACCAGCTCAAGGTCGGCAACGGCATGCAGGCCGATTCGGACATGGGGCCGCTGGTCACCGCCGTGCACAAGGCCAAGGTCGAGGGCTTCATCGATCAGGGCGTCAAAGAGGGCGCCAGGCTGCTCGTCGATGGGCGCAACTTCAAGGTGCCGGGTGCCGAGCAGGGCTTTTTCGTCGGCGCGACGCTGTTCGACCACGTCACGCCGCAGATGCAGATCTACAAGGAGGAAATCTTCGGCCCGGTGCTGGGCATCGTCCACGTCGCGGATTTTGCCAGTGCCGTGGCGCTGATCAACGCGCACGAGTTCGGCAATGGCGTGTCGTGTTTCACCAGCGATGGCGGCGTGGCCCGCGCGTTCGCTCGCAGCATCAAGGTCGGCATGGTCGGCATTAACGTGCCGATCCCGGTACCCATGGCCTGGCATTCGTTTGGCGGCTGGAAGCGGTCGCTGTTTGGCGATCACCATGCCTATGGCGAAGAAGGCCTGCGTTTTTACAGCCGCTACAAAAGCGTCATGCAGCGCTGGCCGGACAGCATCGCCAAAGGCCCCGAGTTCAGTATGCCGACTGCCAAATAGTCTTCATCAATGGAATGTTTGCGGAGAATAAGAACAATGAACCACCCTCTGCGTTTCGCCCTTAATCGAATGGTCGCGCCGCGCCTGTCTCTGGAAAGTTTCGTCGACCTGGTGGTTGAGCTGGGTGCCGATGCTATCGAGATTCGCAACGACCTTAAGGGCATCGAGATCGAAGACGGCACTGCCCCCGAGGTCGTCCGTGATCTTTGTGCTGCCAGGGGGGTAGAGGTGTTGTCCATCAACGCCCTGTACCCGTTCGATGTCTGGAACCAGGAGCGCGCTGCTCAAGCGACCAAGCTGGCGCAGTACGCCCGCGACTGCGGTGCCCGCGGTCTGGTGCTGTGCCCGCTCAATGACCGTGCCGACCCGCGCAACGGTGCGCAGCGCGCTGCGGGATTACGCACCGCATTGACGGCCTTGGCCCCGATTCTTCGCGAGCACGGAATTCTCGGCTTCGTCGAACCGCTGGGTTTCGAGGAGTGCTCGCTGCGACTCAAACGTCAAGCGGTGGATGCGATCAAAGCTGTGGGCGGGCTGGATGTCTACCGACTGGTTCACGACACCTTTCATCACCATCTGGCCGGCGAGGTCGAGCTGTTCCCGGAGCTGACCGGGCTGGTACATATCTCCGGTGTCGAGGATGCGCAGACACCGCTCAACAGCATTCGCGATGGTCATCGCGTGCTGATCGGCGAAGGCGACATTCTGGGCAATGCGTCGCAGATCGAGCGCTTGCTGGACAGTGGCTATCAGGGGCATCTGTCGTTCGAACCGTTTGCCGAAAGCGTTCACGCGTTGGATGACATTCCTCAGGCAATAGCGGCAAGCATGACGCATTTGTCACGAGCCGTTTCGCAGCGTCACTGACTTCAGCCGTCAGGCCGGCTCAAACCCTGGCCACCTCAAACAAGAACAAGGTGCGAACATGAGTACAACCCGACTGACCATGGCCCAGGCCCTGGTGAAGTTTCTCGATAACCAGTACGTCGAAGTCGACGGCGTACAGAGCAAATTCGTCGCCGGCATTTTCACTATTTTCGGGCATGGCAACGTGCTGGGGCTTGGGCAGGCGCTGGAGCAGGACAGCGGCGACCTGGTGGTCCATCAGGGCCGTAACGAGCAGGGCATGTGCCACGCCGCCATCGGTTTTGCCAAGCAGCACCTGCGTCGCAAGATCTACGCGTGCAGTTCATCGGTCGGCCCTGGCGCGGCGAACATGGTCACCGCTGCGGCAACGGCCTCGGCCAACCGCATCCCGTTGCTGCTGTTGCCGGGCGATGTCTACGCCAGCCGCCAGCCCGATCCGGTGCTGCAGCAGATCGAGCAGTTTCACGACCTGAGTATCAGCACCAACGACGCGTTCAAGGCGGTGAGCAAATACTGGGACCGCATCAACCGGCCCGAGCAGTTGATGAGCGCAGCGCTCAATGCCATGCGCGTACTGACCGACCCGGCCGACACGGGCGCCGTTACCCTGGCGCTGCCTCAGGATGTGCAGGCTGAAGCCTACGACTATCCGGATAGCTTCCTGCAAAAACGCGTGCACCGTATCGACCGGCGTCCGCCAAGCAAGGCCATGCTTGACGACGCGTTGCAACTACTTGTCGGCAAGCGCAAGCCGTTGCTGATCTGCGGCGGCGGGGTGCGTTACTCCGGCGCGGCGGATGCCTTGCAAGCCTTTGCCGAGCGCTTCGATATCCCGTTCGCCGAAACTCAGGCCGGTAAAAGTGCCATCGTTTCGGCGCACCCGTTGAACATGGGCGGCATCGGCGAAACCGGCACGCTGGCGGCCAATCGGCTGGCCAAAGAGGCTGACCTGATCATCGGCGTAGGCACCCGTTACAGCGATTTCACCACCGCGTCGAAATGGCTGTTTCAGAACCCGGATGTGCAGTTTCTCAACCTCAATGTCGGTGCATTCGATGTGCAGAAACTGGACGGCGTGCAGGTCCTGGCCGATGCGCAGATGGCATTGCAGGCGCTGACCGAAAGCCTCCAGGCCTGCGGTTATCGTGCGGCCTGGGGCGATGCACCGCGATCGGCACGTGCCGAGCTGGATGCCGAGGTGGATCGCCTGTACGCGGTCGAGTACCAGCGTGAGGATTTTGTCCCGGAAATCAACGATCACCTGGACCCTGCCGTGCTGCGCGATTTCATCGAGCTGACGGGTTCGTGTCTGACTCAGAGTGGTGTATTGGGCATCCTCAACCAGAGCCTGCCTGCCGATGCGGTGATCGTTGCAGCAGCGGGCAGCTTGCCGGGTGATCTGCAGCGCGCCTGGCGCAGTACCGGAGTCGACACCTATCACGTCGAATACGGTTATTCGTGCATGGGTTATGAGGTCAACGCCGCACTGGGCGTGAAGCTCGCAGCGCCGCACCGCGAAGTCTTTGCGCTGGTCGGCGATGGCTCTTACATGATGCTCCATTCGGAACTGGCCACCTCGATCCAGGAGCTGCGCAAGATCAACGTGGTGTTGCTGGACAACATGACTTTCGGCTGCATCAACAATCTGCAGATGGAGCACGGCATGAACAGCTTCGGCACCGAGTTCCGCTTCCGCAATCCGGAAACCGGCAAGCTCGACGGTGACTTTGTGCCAGTGGATTTCGCCATGAGTGCTGCCGCCTATGGCTGCAAGACCTACAAGGTGAGTACTGCCGAACAACTGCGCCAGGCGCTCGTCGATGCGCAACGTCAGACCGTGTCGACGCTGATCGACATCAAGGTCCTGCCCAAGACGATGATCCACAAATACCTGTCGTGGTGGCGTGTCGGGGTTGCCGAAGTGTCGACCACCGGCACCACCGCTCAAGTGTATGAAAAGCTCAGCCGCGAGCTGCTCAAGGCTCGTCAGTACTGATCACTTTTATCGTTCAGCGCTCGTGATCCGTTCACGGGTACATCCAATAACAAAAAAGGAACATGAAAATGGCATTGAAACTCGGCGTGATCGGTACAGGCGCAATCGGTCAGGATCATATCCGGCGTTGCAGCAAAACGCTGGTCGGCAGTCAGGTGGTGGCCGTCACCGACATCAATCTCGAACAGGCAGCGAAGGTGGTGCGCGATCTGGACCTCGGCGCCGAAGTGTATGCCGACGGGCACGCATTGATCGCCGCGCCGGATGTCGAGGCGGTCCTGGTCTGCTCCTGGGGGCCCAGTCACGAAGAATATGTGCTGGCAGCCATCGCTGCGGGCAAGCCGGTGTTCTGCGAAAAGCCGCTGGCAGTCACTGCCGAAGGCTGCCGGCACATTGTCGAAGCCGAGATCGCCAGTGGCAGGCGTCTGGTACAGGTAGGGTTCATGCGCCCTTATGACCAAGGCTATCGCGCGCTCAAGGCAGTGATCGACAGCGGCCAGATTGGCGAGCCGCTGATGCTCCACTGCGCGCACCGCAACCCGCGGGTGGGCGAGAATTACAAGACCGACATGGCCATCACCGATACGCTCATTCACGAACTCAACGTGCTGCGCTGGCTGCTCGACGATGACTACGTGTCGGTGCAGGTGGTATTCCCGCGCAAGACCAGCAAGGCCCTGGCGCACATGAAGGACCCGCAGATCGTGATGCTGGAAACGGTCAAGGGCACACGTATCGACGTCGAAGTATTCGTCAATTGTCAGTATGGCTACGACATCCAGTGTGAAGTCGTCGGCGAGACGGGTATTGCCAGACTGCCGGAGCCCTCTCAGGTCCAGTTGCGCAGCGAAGCGAAGCTGTCCAACGCGATTCTGATGGACTGGAAAGACCGCTTCATCGCTGCTTACGACGTCGAGTTGCAGGACTTCATCGACGGCGTCAAAGCGGGGACCCTCTACGGCCCTTCGGCCTGGGACGGCTATGCCGCCGCTGTGGCCGCCGATGCCTGCGTGCTGGCGCAGAACACGGGTGCAGTCGTGCCGATCGCGCTCGCCATGCGTCCGGTGTTCTATAACTGACCATCCTGCGGTTAAACAGGACATCTCTTGAAAGGAATAAAAGGGAGGCATCATGCGTATTGCACTGGACCCTTACATGTATCGCCATCTGTCACTGGGGGCGATGGTCGATAAAACCGCGGAGCTGGGCTATGACTATATCGAGCTGTCGCCGCGTGAAGATTTCATGCCATTTTACAAATACCCGCGGGTGGATCGGGCGCGGATCAGGGAGTTTCGCAAAGCCCTGAGTGATGCCGGGGTGAAACTCTCCTCGTTGCTGCCGCTGTACCACTGGGCTGCGCCAGATGAAGACCTGCGTATTGCAGCGGTTCGCAACTGGAAACGTGCCATTCAGCTCGCCGTTGAGATGGACTGCGACCTTATGAATACCGAGTTCAGCGGGCAATCCGACCATGCGCTGGTCTGTGAAAACCAGTTCATGAAATCCATGGATGAATTGATGCCGCATTTCGAGCGTGAAGGTATAAAGCTCGATATTCAGGCGCACCCCTACGATTTCTGCGAGCGCAGCAACGAGTCGGTGGATATTATTCGCGGGCTCGATCGGGACTGGATCAACTACCTGTACGCGGCACCACACACTTTCTTCTACGACGATGGCGTTGGTGATATCGCTTCGATGCTGCGCTATGCCGGCGACAAGCTCACGCATCTGATCATTGCCGACACCTATAATCACCGGGCTTCTTCCAACCTGCGCTACATCGTCAACCCGCCCGGCGTGACGGCGACGGTGCATCAGCACCTGGACATCGGCCAGGGCGAGGTGAACTGGGAGGCGTTCTTCTCGACGTTGCGGGACATCAAGTTCGACGGCATTGCCACAGTGGCGGTATTTGCCTGGGAGGAACGCGCAGATGAATCGAGCCGATTCATGCTGGAGCGGGTCAAAAGCGAGCTGCTCCGTTGAAACGGCGGCATCAACTACACAACCGACGGCTGCGGCCATGAGGTTCATGGACTACAGGAGACATGCATGCGAGCAGGGCTGGTGGGCTATGGCAAAGGCGGGCGTTACTTTCATGCGACGCTGATTTCAAGTTTGCCGGGTGCCACGTTTGTGGGTGTGGTAACCCGTTCACCCGAGCGCAAACAGGAAGTGGCCAAAGACCATCCCGGCGTGGCGACCTTCGATACGCTGGTCGATCTGGTCGCTGCCGGGGTTGATGTGGTGGTGATTTCCACACCGCTGGCCTCGCGCCGAGCGTTGATCCTCGAAGCGATAGAACTGGGTATCGGGGTGGTCAGCGACAAGCCCTTCGCCAGTGATGCAGCGCAGGCGCGCGAGCTGGTGGAAGCGGCCGAGCGCCGTGGCGTACTGCTCAGCGTTTATCAGAACCGCCGCTGGGATTCGGACTTCCTCACCGTGCGCAAATTGCTCGACAGTGAGGCGCTGGGCGCGGTCAGCCGGTTCGAGTCCAGCATCGAGCGTTATTCGCCACGGTCTGTCGGCAAAGCCAGCGGCGGTGGCGTGCTGCGTGACCTGGGCAGTCATCTGGTGGATCAGGCGCTGGTGCTGTTCGGGCCGGTCGAACGGGTGTATGCCGAACTGCAATTCGCTGCGCCGCAAGACGAACTGGACCACACGTTCTTCGTTTCCCTGAGCCATGCCAGCGGCGTGACTTCACACCTTTCCGGCAGTTGCCTGCAAAACAGTGCCAAACCGCGTTTCAGGGTCAGTGGGGCGAAGGGCTGTTACAGCGTCGATGGGCTGGACGGCCAGGAAGAGGCCGCCTTTGCCGGGCTCACGCCAAAGTCCGAGGGCGAGCGCTGGGGTGTCGAGGAGCATCGGCGCTGGGGCTGGTTCGAGCAGGGTGAGCATCGCGAGCGTGTACCGTCGGAGCGCGGTTGCTGGCTTGAGTTCTACCGCCAGCTGCAAAGCGCTGTCGACGAGCAGGGCAGTAATCCGGTCAATCCACACGATGCGATAGCCTCTGCGCAGGTCATGGATGCCGCGCGCCTGAGCGCTAGAGAGGGGCGGGTCGTAGTGCTGTAGCCATCGCGCACTGCAGCGCATCCAGCAGCCCGTTATCGAAGAGAGCCTGACGCTTGCCATGCGTCAGGCTTTGTCGTTTCTGCAACCGCACAAAATGAAATGGAATAAAATTCTAAAATCAGTTGAATTGGAAAATATTTTCCAATAGAGTCTTTTTCAGGTTACCGACTATCGAATCCCTCGCGTTTTGAAGGTTTTTCAGATCACGAGATGCAAGCCCTACAAAAACAAAACAAAAGATAGGTACTGTCGATGAAAACCCCTACCTCTGGCGTCACCGCCAAGCGTTCTGCCACCCCGTCATTCTGGATCCGGACCCTGGAGCGATTTCTCACCGTCGTCGCCCGGGGCCTGTGCGTGCGCCACAAGGATGCGCAACTGTTCTGCATCCCCGGTGCTACCGGAATCCGCCTGTCACGCTGATTTGCTGCATCCACACAACAACAAGAATTTGGAGACAGATCCTCATGAAGACCAAGATTGCTTTGACCTCGTTGGCGATGGCGCTGATGCTGGGCAGCGGTGCAGCTTTGGCCGATATCAAGATCGGTGTGGCTATGTCGCAGTTCGATGACACCTGGCTGACCTACCTGCGTGACGACATGAATGCCAAGGCCAAAGTCATGTCCACGACCGAGAAAGTGGACCTGCAGTTTGTCGATGCCCGCGCGGACGTCAACAAGCAGCTTGATCAGGTCAAGGACCTGATCAACAAGAAAGTCGACGCGCTGATCGTCAATCCGGTCGACACCGCTGCTACCGCGCGGATCACCAAGGAAGCGGTCGCCGCCGGTATCCCGCTGGTCTACGTCAACCGCCGCCCGGACGATCCGAAGCTGCCAGCAGGCGTCGCCACCGTGACGTCGGATGACATGGAGGCCGGTCGACTTCAGGCGCAATACATCGCTGACAAGATGGACCACAAGGGCAGTGTCATGATTTTGCTGGGTGACCTGGCCAACAACTCCACGCAAAACCGCACCAAGGGCATCAAGGAGGTGTTGGCCAAGTACCCGGACATCAAGATAGACCAGGAGCAGACTGGTACCTGGCTGCGCCAGAAGGGCATGGACCTGACCAACGACTGGCTCACTCAAGGGCGCAAATTCAACGCGGTGCTGGCCAACAACGATGAAATGGCCATTGGTGCGGCGATGGCGCTGAAGCAGGCAGGCGTCGGCAAGGGCAACGTTTTCGTCGCCGGTGTCGACGGTACCCCGGACGGACTGAACGCCGTGACCAAGGGCGATCTGGCCGTATCGGTCTATCAGGACGCGAAAGGGCAGGCCGACGGGGCGATAGATGCCGCGGTGAAACTGGCCAGGAAGGAAAAGGTCGAGCCCCAGGCGATCATCATTCCCTATCGCCTGATCACCCCTGAAAACGTCGCCACTTTCAAATAACAACGATCGTCAGGCCCGGCAGGGCACGCAAATGCTCTGCCGCAGCCTGCCGCTTGAGGAGTTGTGATCATGTTCGGTTCTGCTACTGCCAATCCGCCCGCGCAACGCGATCTGCCGTCCGGCGACGGGGATGGCGGGGCGCCTGACGCCCAGGCCCCGTATCTGCTGGAAATCAGCCATGTCACCAAGGGCTTTCCTGGCGTGGTTGCGCTCAATGATGTGCAACTGCGTGTTCGCCCTGGCAGCGTGCTGGCGCTGATGGGAGAGAACGGAGCCGGAAAATCCACCCTGATGAAAATCATTGCGGGCATCTATCAGCCGGACGCGGGCGAAATCCGTCTGCGTGGCAAGCCGGTCCGCTTCGAGACGCCTCTTTCAGCGTTGCAGGCAGGCATCGCCATGATCCATCAGGAACTGAACCTGATGCCGTTCATGAGCATTGCCGAGAACATCTGGATCGGTCGCGAGCAGCTCAACGGCCTGCACATGGTTGATCACCGCGAGATGCATCGCTGCACTGCCGAGCTGCTGGAGCGCCTGCGAATCAAGCTCGATCCCGAGGAACTGGTCGGCACGCTGAGCATCGCCGAGCGGCAGATGGTGGAGATCGCCAAGGCCGTGTCATACAACTCGGACGTGCTGATCATGGACGAACCGACCTCGGCCATCACCGAAACCGAAGTCGCTCACCTGTTCTCGATCATCAGCGACCTGCGTGCCCAAGGCAAAGGCATCATTTACATCACCCACAAGATGAACGAAGTCTTCGAAATCGCCGACGAAGTGGCGGTGTTCCGCGACGGTGCCTACATTGGTCTGCAGCGCGCTGAAAGCATGGATGGCGACAGTCTGATCACCATGATGGTGGGCCGGGAACTGACCCAGTTGTTCCCCGAACGGGAGAAACCGGCAGGCGATGTGTTGCTGTCCGTCAACCGGCTGAGCCTGAACGGCATTTTCAAGGATGTGAGCTTCGACCTGCGTGCCGGGGAGGTGCTTGGCATTGCCGGGCTGATGGGTTCCGGGCGCACCAATGTAGCCGAGACGCTGTTTGGCATAACCCCCAGCGACAGCGGCGAGGTGCGCTTCGATGGCAAGACGGTGCACATCGGCGATCCACATCAGGCCATCGAACTGGGTTTTGCGCTACTCACGGAGGACCGCAAATTGACTGGTCTGTTTCCATGCCTGTCGGTGATGGAAAACATGGAGATGGCCGTGCTGGCCAACTATGCCGGCAACGGTTTCGTGCAACAGAAGGCCTTGCGCGCCCTGTGCGAAGACATGTGCAAAAAGCTTCGGGTCAAGACGCCGTCACTGGAGCAGTGCATCGACACATTATCCGGGGGTAACCAGCAGAAGGCGCTGCTGGCGCGCTGGCTGATGACCAACCCCAAGGTACTGATTCTGGATGAGCCGACACGCGGTATCGACGTGGGGGCCAAGGTGGAAATCTACCGCCTGATCTCCCTGCTGGCCAGTGAGGGCATGGCGGTCATCATGATTTCCTCTGAGCTGCCGGAGGTGCTTGGCATGAGTGACCGGGTCATGGTCATGCACGAAGGCGAAATGATGGGCATCCTTGATCGCAGTGAAGCGACCCAGGAAAAAGTCATGCATCTGGCCTCCGGCCACAAGGTTCATTGAGTTCGCACTACAGGGCTCGGTAGAAGAAGAACAAGAGGATAACGAACATGAGCGACGCGATTCTGCAAAATAAACCGGCCATGACGCCGACCAGAAGCAAACGGCGGCTGCCCACCGAACTGAGCATCTTTCTGGTGCTGATCGGCATCGGCCTGATCTTTGAACTGTTCGGCTGGATCGTCCGTGATCAGAGCTTCCTGCTCAATTCCCAGCGTCTGGTACTGATGATCCTGCAGGTGTCGATCATCGGCTTGCTGGCCATCGGCGTGACCCAAGTGATCATCACCACCGGCATCGATCTCTCCTCCGGCTCGGTGCTTGCGCTTTCAGCGATGATTGCCGCAAGCCTGGCTCAGACTTCCGACTTCTCCCGGGCGGTGTTTCCGTCGCTGACCGACCTGCCGGTGTGGATTCCGGTCGTTGTCGGTCTCGGCGTCGGGCTGCTGGCGGGCGCCATCAATGGCAGCATCATTGCCATAACCGGTATTCCGCCGTTCATTGCCACGCTGGGCATGATGGTCTCTGCGCGCGGCCTTGCACGCTTCTACACCGAAGGTCAGCCGGTCAGCATGCTCTCCGACTCGTACACGGCCATTGGCCAGGGCGCGATGCCGGTGATCATCTTCCTGGTGGTGGCGGTCATCTTTCACATAGCCCTGCGTTACACCAAGTACGGCAAGTACACCTACGCCATTGGCGGCAACATGCAGGCGGCACGCACCTCGGGGATCAACGTCAAGCGCCATCTGGTCATCGTCTACAGCATCGCCGGGCTGCTGGCCGGGCTGGCGGGTGTGGTTGCCTCGGCGCGAGCGGCAACCGGGCAGGCCGGGATGGGCATGTCCTACGAGCTGGACGCCATCGCCGCTGCGGTCATCGGCGGCACTAGCCTTTCCGGAGGGGTCGGGCGGATTACCGGTACGGTTATCGGTGCGCTGATCCTCGGCGTGATGGCCAGCGGTTTCACCTTTGTTGGTGTAGACGCCTATGTTCAGGACATTATCAAAGGCTTGATCATTGTCGTGGCCGTGGTAATCGATCAATATCGCAACAAGCGCAAGACCAAGCGCTGATTCCATCACCTGCATCAAAGGGCCTTTCAAGGCCCTTTTGTGCGTTGGAGTTTGCAGGAACCGATTCGTTGTCAGTGGGTCAGAGCCTCATCAAGCAACCTGCTGGCCAGGTCTTTCGCCCGCACTTGAAGGGTTTTAAGGTATTTGCTGTACAAAAATCCTTCAATTGTGTTGCCGAGCCCGCTAGCCGGCCTTAGACTGCCGCCCCTCGTAAATTGAGTGCCAGGTGGCGCTTGGAGATTATTGGTTTGTACGGCAACGTCAGGCCGCTCCTCAATGCACGTTTTTTTATAGAGAAATAAATGACAAAGGAAAAGTTGCTGGCCATGCCGGCCGATGACTACATGAACGCCGAGCAGCACGCTTTCTTCGTCGAGCTGTTGCAGGGCATGAAGGTCGAGATCCATGAGCGTATCGAGCAGAGCCGCATTGCGATCGAGAGCCTGGACACGCCTGCCGATCCGGCTGACGCTGCTTCGGTCGAAGAAGAGCGTCACTGGCTGGTCAACGTGATCGATCGCGACCAGCGCATGCTGCCACAGTTGGAAATGGCCCTTTCGCGTATTGCCGATGACACCTTCGGCTGGTGCGACGACAGCGGCGAGCCAATCGGCCTCAAGCGCCTGCTGATCAGCCCGACCACCAAGTATTGCATCGAAGCGCAAGAGCGCCACGAGCAGATCGACAAGCACCAGCGCCAGGCCTGATAGACAGGTAACAGCGGCTGAGTGTCCAGACCGGGAGGCAAGCAATTGCCTCCCGGTTTTGTTGTGCCCGGAATTTGTCGAAAACGCGTTGACGTCCATCGCCCGGTCGCTACGACCAACAGCGCATGGCACAAGGCCGTTATCTGGCGTTTAATAGCGCCATAACGACAATGACAGACGGGGTGACGCAACATGGCCGACAACCTATCCATGGCAGCCGGATTACCGCTGGCCGATACGCCCGACGCTGCATCGAGGTGGTGGGTGCCGGCGGTGCAAAGCGTGGTCCTGTGCCTGTTGCTCGCCGCCATGAGCGTTGCAGGCCTGTCGCTGTATGTCGTCGTTCCGCTGGCGTTGTTGGTGGTCTGGTTGCCGCGCCTGGTGCGCAGCAGGCAAGCGCTTCCAGGCAGCGCGGTGGGCGACAGCGATATCGCCTTGCTGACCCGCGATCTGTCGCGCACCACCAGTCATAACGCGCTGTCCGCGGCCCAGGTGGCCTTTTCGGTCGGGCAACTGGCTGGCAAGGTGCAGTCGCAACTGGGGGCTGCCGAACAGATCGTCAGCAGTGCCGAACAGATGATCGCCACCGAGCAACAGACAGCCCAGTTGAGTCAGCAGGCATTGGTTGCCGCCAGCGAGGCGCGCCAGCGCAGCGAATCGGGCAGCAGCGTGCTGAATGAGTCCATCGAACGCATGCACCGCCTGAGCAAGCGTGCCGTCGGCAGCCGTGAGCTGATCGAGGCACTCAGCCAGCGCAGTGAAGAGATCCAGCGTGTGACGCTGGTCATTCAGTCGATTGCCAGCCAGACCAACCTGCTGGCGCTCAACGCCGCCATCGAAGCGGCGCGGGCTGGCGAGCACGGACGCGGTTTTGCGGTGGTTGCCGACGAAGTCCGTGGTCTCGCCGGTCGCACTGCCAGTGCCACGGGCGAGGTCGGGCAGATGGTGGCGGATATCCAGCAGCGCACCGCACAAGTCGTGGAGCAGATTCGTGAGCTGTCGTCCGATCTGGATGTGGGTGTCGAGCAGGTCGAGCTGACCGGCGAGCACCTGGGCAATATCGCCCGGCTTGCGGTCGAACTGGAAAGCCAGGTCGGCGAAATCGCGCAGGGCGCGAGGAGCAATCAGGATCAGTTGGCGAGCCTGTTCGACGCTGTCGAGCACATGCGCAGTGATCTTTCTGTCAGCGATGAGCAGACCCGGCAACTGGCCAAGTCCGCAGTGCAGATGGAGGAGCAGGCCGAGACTATCAGTCAGCGCCTGGCGCAGGTCGGTCTGGATGAATACCACCAACGCATTTACGACCTGGCTCGTGAAGGCGCGCGAATGATCAGCGAAAAATTCGAGGCCGATATCGAACAGGGGCGCGTCAGCCTTGATGACCTGTTCGACCGCAATTACAAACCCGTCGCCAATACTTCACCCACTCGCTTTACAACACGTTTCGACCGTTATACCGATCAGGTATTGCCAGCACTGCAAGAACCGCTGCTGTCGCGCCACGAAGGTCTGGTATTTGCCATCGCCTGTACCCAGCAAGGCTATGTGCCGACGCACAACAATGCCTTCAGCCAGCCCTTGACCGGCGATGCCACGCTGGATAACGCGCGCAATCGAAGCAAGCGCAAGTTCGATGACCGTACCGGCATTCGCTGTGGCAGCCACCAACAGCCGGTCCTGCTGCAAACCTACACGCGAGACACCGGTGAACTGATGCACGACCTGTCCGTGCCGATCCTGGTCAACGGCCGACATTGGGGCGGCCTGCGCTTGGGGTACAGGCCGCAAGGCCGCTGAGACGCGTAACCGATCATTCAGGCCGGCAAAAGGGCTGGCCTGTTAGTTGGTTTTTTCAAAGAAATAACTAATCAGCAAAGTTGCTGGCGCGTGTGTAGGTTTTTAGTTGAAGGTAATAAAGTCATGGCGATAGAAGTTGTAGGAGCTGTCTGAAAACGTGCAACATGGCTTGACTGCTCACTGTCTTTAAGCAAGCTGTTTAAATCAACGTTATTTACGTTTTGATTTAAGCGCAGCCTTTTCATGGCTTGCCTCTAGGGACGGAAGTGTTATGAGCGATAAACGGAGTTCTCAACAGTCAGCAGCCCTTTCAGATGTGGTGACACGGCGCGTCACGGCGCGGGTAGGGATTTTCTTCGATGGGACGGGAAATAATCGCGTCAATAGTCAGATCGGAGCCGACTGCCAGGCATTGATGGAGATCAATGAGGGGCAGCATATTAAAGCGTGCGCGGGTCGTCATGTTCAGCCTGGCAGTAGTTACAGTAATGATCCAAGCAATATAGCCAGACTGGTCGATATCTACCGTCTGCAACCTGTTGCCGAAAATGACGGTGAAGGCCTGAAGGTGTATTACCCGATCTATGTAAGCGGGGCCGGCACCACCTCCGGTGGACGTGATTCGGTATGGCCGGGGCAGAGTTTCGGTCGCGGGGCCACCGGTGTGATCTCCAAGGTGGAAAACGCATTCAAAAAGCTGGAATCGGTATTGAAAGCGTTTCCCCGCGACAACCCGGATTGTGTGCTCGAAGCGCTGGAACTGGACGTGTTCGGCTTCAGCCGAGGTGCAGCGTCGGCCAGGCATCTGGTCAATGAAATACTCAAGCAGCGTTCGGGCATGCTCGAGCCGATACTTGAAAGCCGCAAGGCCAGGCTGAGCGACAGTTTCAGCTGGAGCAACGGCAGCGTACGGCTCAAGGTCATCGGTCTGTTCGATACCGTTGCAGCCATCGGCAGCTTCAAGGACATGGGCAATACCCGCGATGCGAGCAACAGGAGAGTCAATCTGTACCTGCCTCCGGGGTGTGCGCAGCAGGTGTTGCATCTGGTGGCCCGCGATGAGTCACGGCGCAACTTTGCGCTGAACAGCGTTCGGCCCGTGTGGCCCAGGGAAATCGTTCTGCCCGGTGCACATTCCGATATCGGTGGGGGTTACCCTCCACAGATGGAGGAAAGCGTATTGCTCACGCGTCCCCGCAGCAGTGTGGTCAGCCGTGGCAGCCCGTGCGAGGAGGCACCAAGCTGGAAGGAGGCACAGGCTGAATTGAACCGAATGAACCGCGATCACTGGATCGACCCGCTCGATAGTCAGGCCTGGCTGGGGGTTCAGGCTTGCGAGAGCAAGTGTTATCCGTGCAGGAAAAGCCTGAATGGCATGAGTACAGTTGTTGCCGCAGTGGGGATGGGCCGCCAGGTATTTGGCCACCTGTCGAGGGTATCGTTGCTGGTGATGCACACACTGGCGTGTGACGAGGGCGTGCCTTTCAATCCGGTGCCACTAACCCCCGAATTCCAGCTGCCTCCCGAGCTCGAGAACATCTCTAGCCGGCTGATCGACTATGCGCGAGGCGGGCCTTACCTGCTGGACAGTCATGAAGAGGCATTACTGCGCTGGCGCTATATCCATCAGTCTGCGCACTGGAATGCAGTGGTCGGCAGAGTGGGTACATTAGGCGACGCTGTTTTCGTCCACGCACCCCAGTCAGGCGGCCGGATATTGCATCCCAATATCGGCCAGCCCGGTTATCCGCAATAGGCCTCAACGCCCGAGTGGCTCACTCGGGCTTTTTGTGAAGACGCACGTTCAGTTCGTCGACCACCATCGCCCATTCGGCATCTTCGTGCAGCTGCTCCTTGAGAAAGTCAGACTGACGCGGCGTCCAGAACTCTGCGTCGATCAGTTTGACGTCGTCGGGCAGAGGATGGCTGGCGATAAACTTTTCGATGCTGTCATCATCGGAGTCCAGCGCCAATTGGGCGAACAGGTCGTTGATGGTAGTTGTAGTCTGTTCCATGTCATCTCCTCGCCGGGGGTTATCCCCGTATTCATCAGTTCTTATGGGAGTAGTGGGCACAGGCAAGAGTTCGATGCATTTGGCTGTGCAGGAAAAGATGGCTTTTTCTACAGCGGCTATAAATGATATGTTTCTGCTATCGCAGGACGCACACATTGCAGGCTGGAACCCGTCCAGCCTTTGCGCCGTGCCCGGGCTGACCTTTATTTTCGGGGCCCCAGCGCTTGCGCGACACTGCTGTGTACAAAAGGTATATATCCCGTAGCTGCCATGAGCCGGTAGAATCCGCCACCCGCCTGCACAAGGTTTGCGGCGGCGCTGTCTGCGCTTCTGCGTGCAGCATGCCGGAAAATTTCCGGCCACATGAAGCGGTCTATGGATGAATCACTTTCTCGACTGCCCTGACATCAGGCAGCCTCATTTCATGTTTGAGGGTTTGTACTTTGGCTGTAAGTAATCTGGATACCCATGCCTTGTTCGTGCTCGGCGACCTCCGCGCACAATTGGTCAAGCAGTTTCAATCCCGTTTTGTCTACATCACCGAGCAATCAGCCGAAGGCATCTATATCGCCGAAATCGACACCGAAAGCGCATTGGTCGTCGACGACAAACCTCGCCTTGAGCTCAAGGTGGGCGACCATTTCCGCGCGTCTGTTCTGCCCAGCCGCGAGGGCGGCAAGCTCGAATTGAAATTCCGCGAAATCAAGACCACCGTGTACGGGCTGGGCGAATATGCCTTCGTCGACGTCCCCGAAGGTCACGGTATCGTGTTCAAGGAAGGTCAGACCGTGTTCATGGTTTTCGCTGCGAAAGAGCAATTGCAGATCGGCATGAGCAAGCTTCTCAAAGGCGCCGTCGGCAAGGCTGCCAAATGGCGCAAGGGCGAGCTGACGTTCAAGGCCAGCGAGTAACACTGGCCAGACGTTGATTCAGCCGCCTGCCGATTCTCCGTTGCCGGTACCGCTGCTGACCTCCGCGGGCACGTCGTCACCGGCCATGCGCTTGCGGAACAGCGCCGTTCGCGCCAGCAACAGCGTAGTCACCGGTACCGTGATCGCCAGCAATACCGGGATCAGCCAGGCGTGGATCACCGGCTCCGCCTTCAGCGCCGAAAAGTAGATGATCGACGCCAGCGCAACGCACCAGGCGCCCAGCGTCGACGCGAGGGCGGGTGGATGCATGCGCTGGAAAAAGTCCTTGAGGCGCAGCAGCCCCAGAGCACCGGTCAAGGCGAACAGGCTGCTGGCGATCAGCAGCCCGGCGGTCAGTATTTCCACCCAGAAGGGTACTGTGTTCGGCAGTCCGGTCATTCGATCACTTCTCCGCGCAGCAGGAACTTGGCCAGAGCGAACGAGCCGACGAAGCCGAACAGGGCAATCAGCATGGCCGCTTCGAAATACGTGTCACTGGCGTAGCGAATGCCAAGCACCAGCATCATCAGCATGGCAATGATGTACAGATAGTCCAGCGCCAGTACCCGGTCCTGGGCCGAAGGCCCCTTGAGCAGGCGCAGCAGGGTGATCACCATCGCCAGGGCGAAGATCAGCAGGCTGATCAGGATGGCGTTGTCGAGCAGTGCACTCATTGAAAGATCTCCATCAACGGTCGCTCATAGGTGGTTTTGAAGTGCTCGATGAATTGCGCTTCGTCCTCCAGGTCGAAGACATGCATCAGCAGCACGCTGCGATCCAGTGCCAGCTCCGACCACACCGTTCCGGGGACTACCGTGGTGACCATCGCCAGCGCGGCGAGGCCGTGAGCGTTGTGCAGGTCCAGTGGAATGCGCACGAAGGCCGAGCGTGGCGGACGGCTTTCGAGCCGCCAGACGCTCAGGCCGACCTGCACGTTGGAGACCACCACGTCGCGTCCCACCCGCCATAGAAACTTCAGGATCGTGCCGGGTTTGCGAATACGTACCGGCAGCGGGCGCAAAGGAGCCATCAACAGCGGCGCGAGAAAACCCAGCACCGCGCCCAGCAGCAGGTGACCGGGGCTAATCGACAGGTTCAATACCAGCCAAAGCAGCCAGAGTGCCAACGAGAGGAGAGGGGCGGGAAACAGGCGTTTCATGGCTGTCCCTCCGCATCGACTTCCTGGCTGGTGGGGCCCGGTATCGGGCGTGTGGCGAGCACTGACTGCACGTACTGCTTGGGCTCATGCAGCGCTGCAGCGGTGTCCTGGGTGTAGCGCAACAAGGGTTCGGCCTTGAAGGTCAGCGCGATACACAGACCCAGAAGAATGATGATCGGCAGGCATTCGTTGCGGCGCAGCATCGGCGAAGGACGCTCGTGTGGCGTCCAGAAACGTTGCGTGCCGAGCCTTGAAAAAGCGATCAGCGACGCCAGTCCGGAAAAGATCAGCAGGCCGATCAGCATCCACGCCTGAGTGGAAAGCGCCTCATCCTTCGCGACGTCCAGGCCCAGCGGGTTCATCAGGGCGCTGATCAAGGTGAGCTTGCCGATGAACCCCGAGAGCGGCGGCATGCCGATGATCAGCAAGGCGCAGGCGATAAAACTCAGGCCCAGAAAAGCCATGGTCATGGGAATGACCTGACCGACCACGACCTTCTGTTCGTCGTCCAGGTTGGCGCCGGGCGGCGGATGCAGAGACTCCAGGGTACGAGGCAATTGATCCACGTCGTATTCCAGAGGGATCTCGTTGGCCGAGCGGGAGCGTTCGATCAGTTCGCCCAGCAGGAACATGGCGCTCAATGCCAGCGTCGAGCTGACCATGTAGAACAGCGCGCCCGAGGTCAGGCTCGGTTGGGCGAAGCCAACGGCGGACAGCAGAATGCCTGCTGACACCAGTATGCTCAGACTGGCGAGTCGTTCCAGGCGCTGGGCGGCGATGATGGCGATGGCTGCGGTGAAAATCGTCGCCATGCCGCCGTAGATCAGCCAGTCGCCGCCGAAGAAGGCCGACGCACCGGCCTGACCGGAAAACAGCAGGGTCCACAGGCGCAGCAGGGTGTAGACCCCCACTTTGGTCATGATCGCAAACATCGCCGCCACCGGCGCGCTGGCTGCCGAATAGGCGGGAACCAGCCAGAAGTTCAGCGGCCACATGCCAGCCTTGGCCAGGAACGCCGTGGCCAGAATTGCAGCCCCCGCGTGCAGCAGGCCCAGATCGGACTCCGCTACCTGCGGGATCTTGATGGCCAGGTCGGCGAAGTTCAGCGTGCCGGTCACCCCGTAAATCAACGCTGCACCGATCAGAAACAGCGACGACGCCAGCAGGTTGATCGAAATGTAATGCAGGCCCGTCGACACCCGTGCCCGGCCGGAGCCGTGCAGCATCAGGCCGTAGGACGCCGCGAGCAGTACTTCGAAGAACACGAACAGGTTGAACAGATCCGCAGTCAGGAACGCGCCGTACAGCCCCATGAGCTGGATCTGGAACAGCGCGTGGAAGCTGGCACCGGCCCTGTCCCAGCGAGCCAGCGCGAACAGCAGGGCGCAGACCCCGACAATCCCGGTCAGGACGAGCATCATCGCTGACAGGTGGTCGACCACCAGCACGATGCCGAACGGCACGCCCCAGTTGCCCGGCAGATAGACACCGATCGAGCCGCTGCTGCCGCTGTGTTGCACCCAGAGAAACAGCGCTACGGAAATGCCCAGCCCGAGGATGCTGGAAAACAGATTGATACGGCCCTTGAGCGGCCGGTGCTTTTCGCCCAGCCAGAGCATCAGCCCGGCGGTCAGCAGCGGCAGCAGGATGGGCGCGATGATCAGTTGGTTCATCCAGCTCATGCCTTGGGCTCCCGGCCATCTACATGGTCGGTGCCGGTCAGGCCCCTGGAGGCGAGCAAGACCACCAGAAACAGCGCGGTCATGGCGAAGCTGATGACAATCGCGGTCAGCACCAGCGCCTGTGGCAACGGATCAGTGTAATTGAGCAGGTCCTGAGGAATGCCGTCCTTGATGATCGGCTCTCTGCCGATGAACAGGCTGCCCATGCTGAAGATGAACAGGTTGACCCCGTACGACAACAGGCACAGCCCCATCACTACCTGGAAGGTACGTGGCCTGAGGATCAGCCAGACGCCCGAGGCGGCCAGTACACCGATGGCGATTGCAATGACTTCTTCCATCAGAGGATTCCTTGCGGGTTGGCGACAGGCTTGGGCAACTGCGTCGGCCGATGGCTGCGCACCGACTGGTGCGCCAGTGCGGTGAGAATCAGCAGCGTCGAGCCGACCACCACGGCGTACACGCCGACATCGAAGAACAGCGCGCTGGCAATGTGAATATCACCCAGGATCGGCAGATCGACATGGGCGGTGTGGGTGGTCATGAACGGATAACCCAGCGCCATCGAGCCTGCGCCAGTCAGAACCGCGCATAACAGGCCCGTGCCCATCCAGCGTAGCGGGCGCAGGCTCATTTGCGCCTCGACCCACTGGGTGCCTGCCACCATGTATTGCAGAATGAACGCCACCGACATCACCAGCCCGGCAACAAACCCGCCGCCAGGCTGGTTGTGGCCGCGGACGAACAGGTACATCGAAATGATGAAAGCAATAGGCAGCAGCAATCGAACCAGCGCTGCCGGAACCATCATGAAACCGAGCGCGGTATCGCTGGCGCTGCGCGGGTTGACCAGGTCCGTTACCACGTCACGGGCCAGCAGGCGCTGTTGTGCGGGCAGCAGAATGCTTTCCTTCGGTGGGCGGAAGCGTCGCAACAGGGCGAACACTGTCATGGCGACCGCCGCCAGCACGGTGATCTCGCCGAACGTGTCGAAGCCGCGGAAATCCACCAGCATCACGTTGACCACGTTGGTGCCGCCGCCCTGGGGCAGCGCACGACTCAGGTAGAAGGACGAGATGGCGTTGGGCGTCTGGCGGGTCAGCATGGCATAGGAGAGTATCGCCATGCCCAGCCCTACGAGCACCGCCAGGCCGAAGTCGCGGATGCGTCGGGTGCGGGCACGCAGGCGTGCGCTGAGCGGGGCGACGTCTTCATTGCGTCGCGGCAGCCAGCGCAAACCGAGCAGGATCAGCACGGTGGTCACCACCTCCACGACCAGTTGCGTCAGTGCCAGATCAGGGGCCGAGAACCAGACGAAGGTAATGCAGGTCATCAGCCCGCAGACGCTGACCATCACCAGTGCCGCCAAACGGTGATATTTACCCTGCCAGGCCGCGCCTATGGCGCAGGCAATCGCGATGAGCCACAGCGTGACAAACACCCCGGAACCCGGAATCTTCGGTCTGTCGCCCCAGGTCAGGCCGCTGAAATACATCGGAATGAAACCGCCCAGTACCGCCGCGAGCACCAGCAGAAACAGTTGCGGCTGCAGGCGGCGAGTGCTGACCTTGCGTTCGAAACGGCGTGCCCAGTGCATCATCACCACCTGACTGCGCTCGAAAAAGCGCTTGCCATTGAGACGTCCCACCAGCGGCGGGGCGGTGATGCGCTCGTGCTTGAGCGGCTTGCGCAGTAATAGATACAGAATGATACCGCCCGCCATTGCCACCAGGCTCATGACCATCGGCAGGTTCCAGCCGTGCCAGATCGCCAGGCTGTATTCGGGCAGTGTGCCACCGACCACCGGACGCGCAGCGGCGGCGAGCAGGGGCGCGACCGATTGCGCCGGGAAAATCCCCACCACCAGACACGTCAGCACCAGCAGTTCGACCGGCGCACGCATCCAGCGCGGCGGTTCGTGGGGCAAGTGCGGCAGATCCTTGGCCGCCGGACCGAAAAACACATCGACCGTGAAGCGCAGCGAATAGGCAACGCTGAAGATCCCGGCGATGGTCGCGATCACCGGCAAGGCAATCTCGACCCAGGCAGTGGCGGAAATAAACACGGTTTCGGCAAAGAACATTTCCTTGGATAGAAAACCGTTGAGCAGCGGCACGCCGGCCATCGACGCGCTGGCGACCATCGCCAGTGTCGCGGTGTAGGGCAGCAGCCTTACCAGACCACTGAGACGCCGGATATCGCGGGTTCCGCTCTCGTGGTCGATGATGCCGGCGGCCATGAACAGCGACGCCTTGAAGGTCGCGTGGTTGAGAATATGGAACACCGCAGCCACCGCAGCCAGCGGGCTGTTGAGGCCGAGTAGCAGGGTGATCAGGCCCAGGTGGCTGATGGTCGAATAGGCCAGCAGGCCCTTGAGGTCATTCTGAAAGATGGCCGCGTAGGCGCCGAGAATCAGCGTGCAGGCACCCGCGCCACTGACGATCCAGAACCATTGCTCGGTGCCGGACAGCGCCGGCCACATGCGCGCCATGAGAAACACCCCGGCCTTGACCATGGTCGCCGAGTGCAGATACGCCGACACCGGCGTGGGGGCCGCCATAGCGTGCGGCAGCCAGAAATGGAAAGGGAACTGGGCGCTTTTGGTCAGTGCGCCGATCAGAATCAGGGTGAGTAACACCGGGTACAGGGCGTGCGCACGAATCGCGTCACCGGAGGCCAGAACACGGTCCAGGTCGTAACTGCCTGCCACATGGCCGAGGATCATCATGCCGGCCAGCAGCGCCAGACCGCCCGCACCGGTAACCATCAGCGCCATGTACGCGCCGCGTCGGGCATCGGCCCGATGGTGCCAGTAGCCGATCAGCAGGAACGAGAACAGGCTGGTCAGCTCCCAGAAAAACACGATCTGAATCAGATTGCCGGACATCACCAGTCCGAGCATGGCGCCCATGAAGGCCAGGAAAAACGCAAAGAAGCGCGGCACCGGATCGTCAGGCGACATGTAATAACGCGCGTACAGCGAGACCAGCGCACCGATGCCCAGCACCAGCATCGAGAACAGCCAGGCGAAGCCGTCGATGCGCAGAACGAAGTTCATGCCCAGGCTTGGCAGCCAGAAATACTCTTCACGAATCACGCCGCCGTCGGCGATCTGAGGGAACCACAAGGCCATCTGCACCGCGCCGATGAGGGCGATCAGACCGGCCAGAAACGATTCCGCATTACGCGCGTTGTGCGGCAAAAAGGCCGCCAGACAGCTGCCGATGAAAGGCAGAAGCAGTAGAACTATCAGGGACATAGGCTTCTAATCTGCAGGGGAATGTCAAGCATCATACGTGCCAGACACTCCGATACCAAAGGGACGGTTTCCGAAATTTCCTACAAAAAGTGTCTGCTTTTTTAATTCGGTAAATAATTACTTCTGATGCAGCGATATGTATTTGAAATAGCTTTGAAGAAGCAAGGTGTTTCATGGCTGGCAAAGCCCGCTGTTCACTCAGCTTTGCGCACGGCTTGTTCATTTCCCTCTTCGTCGACAATGCTCTGATCATCAGACGCCGAACGCCGCTTCATTTCGCTGACGATCACCCCGGCCACAATCAGTGCCGCGCCCAGCAGGGCGACGCCCGGCAAACGCTCGCCGGCGAGTCTTCCGACAATTCCGGCCCAGACCGGTTCACCGGCATAAATCACCGTGGCGCGGGTCGGCGAAACACTTTTCTGTGCCCAGTTCATGGCGATCTGGATCGCCGCACTCATGGTCCCAAGCCCCACAGCACTGAACACCAGCAACCAGGAAAAATCCGGCAAGTGCTCCTCGGTCGGGACGATCATCAGAAATGCCAGCGCCGATGCGGTAGCCAGTTGCACCACGGTGACTCGACGCACATCGACCTCACCGGCATAGGCACTGATCATGATGATCTCGGCGGCGATGGCCACTGTGCTGATCAGCGTCACGATCTCGCCGGAACTGAGTTGCAGGGAAGCGCCCTGCGGCCCGGCGACCAGCATCAGCCCGGTGAAGGCGAGGATGATGCCCAGTGTCGGCATCAACCCTGGTCGCCGGCCCAGTACCAGCCATTGCAACAAAGGTACGCAGGGTACGTAGAGCGCCGTGATGAACGCCGACTGACTGCTGGGGATGGTCTGCAGTCCGATCGTCTGCAGGCCATAACCGAGCATGATCGCGATGCCGATGAAGACGCCGGCCTTGAGCTCAAGAAAGGTAAGACCGCGCAGCACCTTCATTGAAAACAGCGCTACGATAAGCGCTGCGGCGGCAAAGCGCAGGCCGACGAAGAACATCGGCCCGCTGACGGTCATCGCATGCTGGACCAGTAGAAAGGTGCCTCCCCAGAGCATGGTGATCAGAATCAGCACGGCTTCTGCCTTGCTGATGCGGGGTGTGCGGCTGATAGACTTCATGTCAGCTCCGGATTCCTGTTAATTGCCATGCGCGCGGTGTGAGGCTGAACACCCTGACAGTGTCCCTGGGCTGGGCAGTATAATGCGCAACGGTTTGATGTGAGCACCAGCATGCACAAAGAAAATTCCCAGCGCCCTCCGGTGCTGCAGCACGTCAGCCAGAACGTACGGCGTCTGCGTAACAGTGCGGACCTCAGCCAGACGGCGCTGGCGGAAAAGTCCGGGGTCAGCCGACGTATGCTGGTCGCTATCGAGGCCGGCGAGAAAAACGTCAGCCTGGCGACTCTGGACCGCGTGGCCGAAGCCCTGGAAGTGGCGTTCAGCGACCTGATCCAGGCCCCCGAAAATCACGATTACAGCCGCATCAACGAGCTGGCATGGGCCGGTACTATCGCCGGCAGCAAGGCGGTGCTGCTGGCCAGGGCCGTTGCCCGGCGCGAGGTGGAGTTGTGGGAGTTCTGTCTGCAGCCCGGGGACGCCTATGTCTCGGAGGCCGATCCCGATGGCTGGAGTGAACAGGTCTACGTCGTCGAAGGGCATCTGACGATACGTTTTTCCGACCCTGCGGCCACGCAGCAGATAGGAGCGGGCGAGTTCTTCATGTTCCCCAGCAATCAGCCGCACCGCTATTGCAACGATGCCGACGTGCCGCTGCGTTTCGTGCGTAACGTCGCGCTCTGACCTTCCGATTCTTTATCGCAACCCGACCGAGGCACTGTTCGATGACCGAAAATTCCCATCAGACGGCTGACATTCTGATCATCGGCGGCGGTCTGAGCGGGACCATGCTGGCGGCGCAACTGCTGCGCAGACCGGGCCAGCGGCGAATCCTGATCATCGAAACCCGTAGCGAACTCGGCAGGGGCGAGGCCTACAGTGCGACGGAGCCGGGCCATACACTCAATGGCAACGCTGCGCGGATGAGCGTCGATCCGGATAACCCGGATGACCTTACCCGATGGCTGACTGACTATCTGGCCGCTGGTGGCTGGCCTGAAGCCGCTGAGCAGAGGGTCCCGGTCGCCGAACTGTTTCCGCCGCGCGGGGTGTTCGGGCTTTACGTCCAGCAGCGGCTGCGTGAAGCCCGAAGCGCTGGCGAAGCCTTTGGCTCGACCGCCGTGCATGTGCCCGGCGAGGCAGTGGACCTGCAGGTCCATGAAGGTGGCGTCAGTGTCTCGCTGGCTGACGGTCGTATGCTGCGCGGCAGCCGCGCCGTACTGGCGACCGGTATGTACGCGGCGTCACGCACCCCGCGACGTGATTCGAACGAGCTGAACACGGCTGCGCTGGATCCCTGGGATGTGGCGGTGATGAGAAAGCTCGATCCGCAGTCGAGTGTGCTGATCATCGGCTCGGGGCTGACCATGGTCGATGCGCTGGTCTCGCTGGAAACGGCCGGGCATCGTGGGCCCATCCAGATCTTTTCCCGGCACGGCCTGTTGCCGCATGTCCGGCGTCAGCCGCCGGAATGGTCTGATTTTCTCGCTCAGGACCCGAGTATCCGCAGTACTCGGCAACTGCTGCGCAAAGTGCGTGAACAGTGCGAGCTGGCCATCGAGAGCGGGATTGACTGGCAGGCACCGCTGGACACCGTGCGTGCCAATGTGGGCAGGCTGTGGAATCAGGCCAGCGATCAGCAGCGCCGCCAGTTCGTCCGTCATGTACGACCGTGGTGGGAGAGTCACCACCATCGCTCCCCGCCACCCAGCGCTGCGCTGCTTGCGCGGCTGATCAGGCAAGGGCGGTTGAGCATTGACGCGGCCTCGTTGCAGGGCGTGGCCAGTCTGCCGTCAGGTCAGGTACAGATCAGCGTGCGTCGGCGCGGTGAGAGTCAGCCGACGCAGATTACTGGTGATGCGTTAATCAACTCTACCGGCATCGAATACGACTGGCGACGCGTGGATCGCCCGTTGCCCCGGCAGTTGCTGGTTCGCGGTCTGATACAGCCCGGCCCGCTGGCACTCGGCATCGCCGCCGACGCCGCTGGCGCTGTGCTCGACGCACACGGTCAGTACTCGGCACGCCTGTTCGCCATGGGCCCGCCATTGCGCGGCATGTGGTGGGAAAGCACCGCAGTGACCGATGTAGCGATCCAGGCCAAGGCGCTGGCGATGCGTTTGTCGTAAAGCGCCGCTTGCTCAGAAGAGGACGCAGAGCGTCCGGAAACGCATACCCACGCGGAGCATGGGCACGATAGTGTTCTCCCGGACAGCGATCGTTCCTCACGCTCCAGCGTGGGAATGCCGTTCGTGACGCTCTGCGTCATCGGTCTGAGTCTTCACACCGACAGATGCAGCATGCGGTCGCCCTGGACGTTTTCACCCGGTCTGCGTTTGTTGACCGCCAGTTCGCCAATCTTGATCAAGCGTGTGCGCGTGACGTTGCGGGTCAGGCCCAGCAGGCTGGCTGTGTGCACCTGGTTGTGGTGGCAGAAGCGATAGGCGGTTCTGAGCAACGTATCCTCGACCTTCTCGTGCAAGGCACCGGCCTGTTCTTCAAAGAGCTTTTGAAACGCCCGGTTGAGTAGTTGCTCGGCTGATTCGTCAGGCGGGTTCTGTTCATCCTGGCGCTCGATTCTAAGGTTGGACATGCGCAGGTCATCACGCTGAATGACGCCTTCACGGCACACCAGCAGGGTGTGATGGATGACGTTTTCCAGCTCGCGAATATTCCCCGGCCAGCTGTAGGTCTTGAGCTTGTGCTCGGCTTCTGGGCTGATCCGTACCGGACCATGCCGCAGCCGCTGGCTGTAGACCTCTATGAAATGCCGGGCCAAGGGCAGGATGTCGCCCGGCCGGTCGCGCAGCGGGCTCAATTCCAGATTGACCACATCGAGCCGGTAATAAAGGTCTTCGCGAAAATGCCCGGCGTTGATGGCCTTTTCAAGCTGCACGTTGGTGGCTGCGAGGACCCTTACATCAATGGGCACGCTCTTGCGCGAGCCCAGACGCACCACTTCACGCTCCTGAAGCACGCGCAGCAATTTGACCTGCAGCGACATGGGCAGGTCGCCGATCTCATCGAGAAACAGCGTGCCGCCGTTGGCCTCTTCGAACCAGCCCGCCTTGGCGCTGATCGCTCCGGTGAACGCGCCTTTTTCGTGGCCGAACAACTCGGCCTCGATCAGGTTCTCGGAGAACGCGCCGCAGTTGACCGCCACGAACGGTTTGTCGCGGCGGGCGCTCAGTTCGTGGACGTGACGTGCGACCAGTTCCTTGCCGGTGCCGGTCTCGCCAATGATCAGCACGCTGGCATCACTGGGCGCAACCTGGCGTACGTGAGCGAGTAGGGCCCGGGACTTGGGGTCTTCGAACACCTGCGCAGTGGCCCTGATCGAGGTGGCCAGCGCAGGCGAGTGCGGTAAGGTCAGCAGTTGTCCGGACATCACTTGGCCTGCGGGGGCAGATCGTTGGCGATCATTTCGCCGAACGGGCCCGTCAGGTTGGTGATGCCGCGCCCTGCGAGGCTGGCGTAAGGCTCAGGCAGCAGCGGGAAGACCAGCTCGGCGAAGCGGTAAGCTTCTTCAAGATGCGGGTAACCCGAGAAAATGAAGCTCTCGATGCCCAGGTCGGCGTATTCCTTGATACGTGCCGCGACTTCTTCGGGATTGCCGACCAGCGCCGTGCCCGCTCCGCCGCGTACCAGGCCGACACCGGCCCACAGGTTGGGCGCGATCTCCAGGTTGTCGCGACGCCCGTCATGCAGTGCCGCCATGCGCCGCTGGCCTTCGGAATCAAAGCGCGAAAAGGACTTCTGCGCCGCAGCAATGGTGTCATCACTGATGTGTTCGATCAGTGTGCTGGCGGCTTTCCAGGCTTCTTCGCTGGTTTCGCGCACGATCACGTGCAGGCGAATGCCGAACTTCACGGTACGTCCCTTGCGCGCGGCGCGTTCACGCACATCGGCGAGCTTTTGCGCCACGGCTGCCGGAGGCTCACCCCAGGTCAGGTACACGTCCACCTGATCGGCCGCAAGGTCATGCGCCGCGTCGGAGGAACCACCGAAATACAGCGGCGGGTAGGGTTTTTGAATCGGCGGGTAAAGCGCTTTGGCGTTCTGCACGCGCAAGTGCTTGCCTTCGAAGTCGACCGCTTCACCCTGCAGGACGCGACGCCAGATTTTCAGAAATTCGTCGGTGACTTCATAACGCTCGCTGTGGTCGAGAAAGCTGCCATCGCCACGGTTTTCGTCCGGGTCGCCACCGGTCACCACGTTGATCAGCAGCCGGCCGCCGGACAGGCGATCCAGCGTGGCTGCCATGCGTGCCGAGACGGTCGGCGAGATAATCCCCGGACGGATCGCTACCAGATACCTCAGGCGCTCGGTCAGCGGCACCAGCGCCGAGGCGATGACCCACGAGTCTTCGCAGGAGCGACCGGTAGGGATCAATACGCCGTAATAACCCAGGTCATCGGCGGCCTGCGCCACCTGCTTCAAATAATTGAGGGTGACGGGACGTGCGCCCTTTGTCGTGCCCAGATAATGGCCGTCGCCGTGAGTCGGAAGAAACCAGAAAACGTTCATGACAAATCCTTGGAAGTAATCAGCCAGATGGAAGCTGACGGGATCCGCTGTCGGTTGGCAGACACCTCACCAACAGCGTTCGGGGTGGGGCCATTTATAGAACGTCTTTTTTATTCCGCAAAAGAACGTTAAACCATATTTTTAGATCCTAAATGCATATGTCCTCTGCGACCCCGCTGACATCTCTGCGCCAGCCCTTTGAACACAAGGCTTTTGACGGTGGCAGAGCCCCCGGTCAATAAGGCGCCTGCCGAGCGCCGACGCGGTGAAAGTCTGGCATTCAGGGTAAAAAACGTTTCCGGTTGGGCAGGTTTCCCGGCGCTCGTCAGGCTGCCGAAACTTTTCTCCGACCGGCCCTGTCACTTTTCCAGGACCAACAGGAGTCAGACCATGGCAAGGGCAATCTGGAAGGGCGCAATCAGCTTCGGGCTGGTGCATATACCGGTCGCGTTGGTTTCGGCGACAACGTCGACCAGTGTCGACTTCGACTGGCTCGACAAACGCAGCATGGACCCGGTCGGCTACAAGCGAATCAACAAGGTCACCGGCAAGGAAGTCACCAGCGAAAACATCGTCAAGGGCGTGGCGTACGAGAAGGATCGCTATGTGGTGCTCAGCGAGGAGGAAATCCGTTCTGCGCACCCCAAGTCGACGCAGACCATCGACATATTCGCGTTCGTCGACAGCCAGCAGATCCCCTTGCAGAACATCGACACGCCTTATTTCCTGACCCCCGACAAGCGCGGCGAGAAAGTCTATGCGTTGCTACGCGAAACCCTGGTCGACACCAAAAAGGTCGCGCTGGCCAATGTTGTGCTGCATACCCGCGAACACCTCGCGGCGGTCATGCCACTGGAATCGGCGCTGGTGATGGTGATCCTGCGCTGGCCTGCCGACGTGCGTGAGCTGGATGCACTGGAACTGAGCGATGCGGTGACTGACGCCAAGTTGAACAAGAGCGAACGTGACATGGCCAAGCGCCTGGTCAAGGACATGAGCGCTGACTGGCAGCCTGAGCTGTATCGCGACACCTTTCAGGACAAGATCATGCACCTGGTCAAGACCAAGGCAGACGAAGGACAGATCGAGGATGTCGAGACCGATCCGGCCGAGGAAGAACGCAAGAGCGCCGATGTCATCGATCTCACCGACCTGCTACGGCGCAGTCTGGCGGGCAAGGGCGGGGCCAGCAAAGGCAAGGCGAGCAAGCCCGCGGCGAAGGAAAAACCGGCCGACAAGGACAGCCCCAGGCCCAAGCGGCCCGCCGCGCGCAAGAAAACCAGCAAAGCCTCTTGAGCCCTACGGAGTGACCGGTGATGGCCAAGCCCGCCAGTGAATACACCCGCAAGCGCAATTTCGCCATCACCTCCGAGCCTGCGGAAAGCAAACGCAAGGGCAAAGGCAAATCGCAGCCCGGTGCGCTTGGTTTCGTGATCCAGAAGCATGACGCACGTAACCTGCATTACGACTTTCGACTGGAACTCGATGGCACGCTCAAGAGCTGGGCCGTGCCCAAAGGCCCGAGCCTGGACCCTACGCAAAAGCGTCTGGCAGTGCATGTCGAAGACCATCCGCTGGACTACGCCGGCTTCGAGGGCAGTATCCCGCAGGGTCAATACGGTGGCGGTGATGTGATCGTCTGGGACCGCGGTGTCTGGCAGCCGCACGGCGATCCGCAAAAGACCTACGAGGACGGCAAACTCAAGTTCACCCTGGTCGGCGAGAAACTCAGCGGTGACTGGGCACTGGTGCGTACGCGCCTCAAGGGCAGCGGCAGCAAGGAGCAGTGGCTGCTGATCAAGGAAAAGGATGACATCGCGCGACCTGCTGCCGAATACGACATCACCCATGAGCAGCCGCAAAGCGTGATCAGTGGTGCTCATGTGGGCAAGCAACGCAGCGCCTCGAAAAAGTCCGGGGCCAGTGCTGCAAGCGGCAAAGCCAAGGCCGCCACATCAAAATCAAAAGCGCCGACGCCAGTTGCAAAGCCGACCCGCAGGAAAGCGAAAGCGGCTTTCCCTGATACGCTTTCGCCGCAACTGGCAACGCTGGTGGAAGCGCCGCCGGCCGGTGACTGGTTGTACGAAATCAAATTCGATGGCTACCGCATGCTGACCCGTATTCAGGGCGACGATGTGCGGCTGTTCACCCGCAACGGGCATGACTGGACCGAGCGGCTGCCGGAGCTGGTCAAGGCGCTCAAGGGCATGAAGCTGCGTGACAGTTGGTTCGACGGCGAAGTGGTGGTTCTCGATGAGCAAGGGCTGCCCGACTTCCAGGGCTTGCAGAATGCCTTCGACGCGGGGAACAGCAAGGACATTCTGTATTACCTGTTCGACATGCCGTTTCTGAGCGCGGAGGACCTGCGTGAAGTGCCGCTTGAGCAGCGTCGTGATGCCTTGAAGCAAGTCCTCGACGCCCAGAAAAGTCGCCTGTTGCGTTATTCGGATGCCTTTCAGGCGGGCCATCAGGACATTGTCGCGAGTGCTGCGGCAATGGGCCTGGAAGGGGTGATCGGCAAGCGTGCCGGTAGTGCGTACGTCAGTAAGCGCAATGCCGACTGGATCAAGCTCAAATGTCGCTTGCGACAGGAATTCGTGGTCGTCGGCTACACGGCGCCGCAGGGCAGCCGATCGGCGTTCGGTGCCCTGTTGCTTGCGGTCAATGCCGGTGAGGATGGGTTGGTCTACGCCGGGCGGGTCGGCACCGGGTTCACTGAAGTGACCCTTGAGCAACTGTATAAACAGCTGAAGAAGTTGCAGCGCAAGGATTCACCGCTGGCCAAAAAGCTCTCCGCGTCCCAGGCCCGTGGCGTGCAGTGGGTGGAACCGCAACTGGTCTGCGAAGCCGAGTTCGCCCAGTGGACCCGCGAAGGGATTGTGCGCCAGGCTGCCTTTGTCGGACTGCGCAGCGACAAGCCCGCCAAGGACGTGGTGCGTGAAGACGCTCAGCCTGCCAATGTGCCCAGCCAGGCACGAACCAAGACGGCAGCGCCCAAGGCGCGCAAAAAGGCTGCGCAGGGGAAGGTTGATGTGGCGGGCACCGGCATCAGTCATCCGGACCGCGTCATCGACAGCAAGACCGGCACCAGCAAAATCGAACTTGCACAGTTTTACCAGTCCATCGCCGACTGGATTCTGCCCTACCTGAACAAGCGTCCCGTAGCCCTGCTGCGCTGTCCTGAGGGCATCGACGGTGAGCAGTTTTTCCAGAAGCATGCCGAGCATCTGGCGATCCCGCACATCAAGCAACTGGATCGCGCGCTGGACCCCGGGCACGCCGCGCTGATGGAAATAGATTCGGTGCAGGCGCTGGTCGGTGCTGCGCAAATGGGCGCTATAGAGCTGCATACCTGGGGCGCGACGCGTGACAGGATCGAAACGCCGGACCATTTCGTGCTGGACCTTGATCCCGATCCGGCACTGCCCTGGCGCAGCATGATCGAGGCCACACAAATGGTGCTCGCCGTGCTGGAAGAGCTGGGTCTGGAAGCCTTTCTCAAGACCAGCGGCGGCAAGGGCATGCACATCATCGTGCCGTTGGCGCGGCAGGCAGACTGGGACACCGTAAAGGCGTTCGCCAAGGCCATCGCCGAGTTTGCCAGCCGTCAGTTGCCGGAACGCTTCACCGCCACCATGGGGCCGAAAAACCGCGTCGGAAAAATCTTCATCGATTACCTGCGCAACAGCCGCGGCGGCAGCACGGTGACCGCCTATTCAGTACGCGCCCGGCCCGGGTTGCCGGTCTCGGTGCCGATTGCGCTGGATGAGCTGGCGGGTCTGAAGTCGTCGGCACAGTGGGACATCACCAACCTTGAGCAGCGTTTGAAGCGGCTCAAGGACGACCCGTGGGCTGGCTACAGCAACCGGCGTAAAATCACGCAGAAGATGTGGAAGCAACTGGGTGCGAAACGGCCTTGAGGCTAGGTCGCTGTCCGGGTTTTGCAAGGGGAAACGTGGGCGGCACGTCAAGCAATAACTGACATGCCGGCCGCACACTGGGGCTTAGAGAATCCGGTATAGCAGTCGCTCGACCCGCACGCGGCTGACACGCTTGAGAAACTTGCGCACGCCTTCGGGGTAGTTGGCCAGTGTGTCGAGCTCGTCATACTGGTTGACGCGCTGTGTGTTGCGCATCAAGTGCGCGATTTCCGCTTCCCTTGGCTCGCTCCACTGACCCTTCGGGTCGTCGATCAACAAGGCGTTTTCCAGGTCCAGGTTGAAGGCGCGAGGGTTCAGGTTGTTGCCGGTCAGCAGGGTATAACGCTGGTCGACCCAGATGCCTTTGAGGTGGAAGGTGTTATCGCCGTGTTTCCACAGGTGCACATTGAGGCGGTGCTGAGCGATTGCCTTCTGATGCTTGTGGGCAAAGCGCCGCAGGCTGATTTCATAGAGATAGGGCAGGGCCGAGATCACCTTGAACGGCTCATCCGGATCGATGAAGAAGTCGTTGGCGGTCTTGTCGCCAATGATGATATCGACCTGTACGCCGCGCTTGAGCGCCCGGTTGATCTCGCGAGTGACGGCCACCGGCAGGTTGAAGTACGGCGTGCAGATGGTCAGCTGGATCTTGCTCGACGCGATCAGATCGCAAATGGCGCGGTTGAGATTGTTGCGTGGGCCGACGCCGAGCAGCGGAATCACGCGCATCTCGCCGTTTTCCTTTTCGCCTGCCGATGTGTCGTAGGCGGCGCGTTTCAGGTCGCTACGAAACGCACGGATCTCGCTGCGCAAACTGCGCGAGCTGGGCGGCGATTGCAGATCGAGGCGGTGCACGGCCGGCGACGAAAGTATTTCCCGCTGCACCAGATTCTGGAAAGCGTCGGCCAATGCTGCGTTTTCGATCAGGTGATAACGGTCCAGACGGTATTTGTCGAGCTTGTGCAGGTAGACGTTGTTGATGCTGGCGCCGCTGTAGATCACACAGTCGTCGATCACACTGCCCTTGAGGTGCAGCACGCCGAACAGTTCGCGGGTCTGCACCGGCACGCCGTAGATCGGCACTTCTTCATCGTATTCAAGGTTCTGCGCCTGATACCAGGTCGAGTTGCCGGGCTGGCGTCCAGCACCTATCAGGCCGCGTTGCGCGCGAAACCAGTCGACCAGCACTACCACATCCAGCTCCGGCCTCGCGGATTTGGCAGCGTACAGCGCGTCGAGAATCTCCTGGCCGGCTTCATCCTGCTGCAGGTACAGCGCGATGATATAGATGCGCCGGGTGGCCGAAGCGATCTTTTCCAGCAGGCAGCGTCGATAGTCGGCGGCAGAAGGAACAATGGAGATTGCATCGCTCTGCAAGGCAAAACCACGAAGTGCTGCCAGGGTCGAGCGTCGGAAAGTGGACTGCATAGGCCTCTCGATGGGAAAACCAATAGCCTGTGAGCTTACACGACAGTGGCCCTCCTGTGGCTGTCGCCAACCTGTTTCAAAGCATTGCGGAACGCCACGGGGCGCCATGCGCGCTGATTTTTCATGATGCAGCGCCGGAACGAACCGCATCACGTTGCTGACTTATCATCTTCTATGCATAAACAAATGATAAGCATTACCAGTAACATCTGATATCATTTCGCATCCACCCGATCGGTGATGTCCAGGACGGTTGCTTCCGATCTCGTTCAACTTGTCTTCAGGACTTACTGATGAACTCCCCATCGTTCCCGATGCGCCTTACGTTGCTCGCGTTTTGCTGTTCCATTGGATCTCCGGCCTGGGCCGCTGCAGAGGCTGCCACTCGGCAGGACGGCCCTGTGGTGCTGGGCGAGACCGACATCAGTGCCGACAAGGCCGACCCTCACGCGCTACCGCCGGTTTATGCCGGTGGGCAGGTGGCGCGCGGTGGGCAACTGGGCGTTCTGGGCAATGCCGACATCATGGACGTGCCGTTCACCATGAGCAGTTACACCGAGCAATTGATCAAGGACCAGCAGGCTGAAACCGTCGGCGACGTATTGCTTAATGATGCATCGGTGCGTCAGTCAAGTGGTTATGCCAACGCTTCGCATATCTTCGTCATTCGCGGCCTCAAGCTGACCACCGACGATATCTCCTACAACGGCCTTTACGGCGTACTGCCACGCCAGATCATATCGACCGATGCGCTGGAGCGCGTTGAAGTGTTCAAGGGCCCCAACGCCTTCATCAACGGCGTGACGCCGACCGGTTCCGGGATTGGCGGCGGCGTGAACCTGCAGCCCAAGCGCGCGCAGGACACACCGACGCGTCGTTTTACCTCCGACATCAGCAGCGACGGCCGGGTCGGCGAGCACCTCGATCTGGGGCAGCGCTTTGGCGAGGGCAATCGCTTCGGCGCGCGTCTTAACCTGTCGCAGCGCGAAGGCGAGACCGGCGTCGAGGACGAAGAGCATCGCAGCAAGCTGTTCGCGCTGGGGCTGGATTATCGAGGTGACAACTTCCGTTTGTCCGGCGATTTTGCCTACCAGAAGCAGCGCATCAACCAGAGCCGCAACACGGTGTTTGTCGACAGCGCCCTGACCAGCGTGCCGCATGCTCCGGACTCGGATACCAATTACGCGCCGAACTGGACCTGGACCGAAACCGAAGACACCTTCGGCATGAGCCGCGCCGAGTACGACCTCAACGAAGACTGGACGCTGTACGCCGCAGTGGGCGCCAAGCACACCCGCGAGGTCGGCGTATATGGCTCGCCAACTGTCCACGATGCCGCAGGCAATACCACGGCCGCACCGTCTTTTATCCCGCATGACGAAGACAACAAGACCGCCATGGCCGGCATCAACGGCAAGCTGCAGACCGGCGCGGTCAGCCACAAGGTCAACTTCGGGCTGTCCGGTATCTGGACCGAACAGCGCAGTGCGTATCTGTTTGGCGGCACCTCCAGCAACAACCTTTACGACCCTGTCTCCCAAGAGCGCCCGGCACTCGACAGTTTCACCGCAGGCGATCTGAATGATCCCGGCATTGTCGGCAAGAGCCGCATGCGCAGCGTCGCGTTCTCAGACACGCTGGGCTTTTTCGATGATCGCCTGTTGCTGACTGCCGGCCTGCGTCGCCAGCAACTGCGTGTTCAGGGGTATGAATACGGCAGCGGCCCGCGCAATGCGCTGTACGACGAAGCGATCACCACGCCGGTCTACGGGGTGGTATTCAAGCCTTGGCACTATGTGTCGTTCTACGCCAACCGCATCGAAGGTCTGGCGCAAGGTCCAACGGCTCCGGATACCGTCACCATCAACCCTGGCGAAGTTTTTGCGCCGTCGCGTTCGAAACAGGTGGAAGCGGGCGTCAAGCTGGACATGGGTACGTTCGGCGCGAGCCTGGGCGTGTACCGCATCGAGCAACCGGCTGACGGCTATCAGGTTCTGGAAGGCACCGGGTCGCGTTATGTCCGTGATGGTCAGCAGCGCAATCGCGGCGTTGAGATGAACGTCTTTGGCCAGCCCGTCAGCGGCTTGCGTCTGCTGGCCGGTCTGACCCTGATGGACACCGAGGTGAGCGGTACGGCCAGTGGCAGCAACGACGGCAATCGGGCCGTGGGTGTGCCGACCTTCCAGTTCAATGCGGGTGCCGATTGGGACATTCCGGGGATCGAAGGCGCGGCCATCAATGCGCGCATGCTGCGCACCGGTGGGCAATATGTCGATGCTGCCAACAACCTGAGCATCCCGACCTGGAACCGCTTCGACCTGGGCGCACGCTACACCTTCAACGTTGCGCAGAAGGACGTGACCCTGCGCGCCAACGTCGAGAACCTTATGGACAAGGATTATTGGGCATCAGCCAATGGCGGTTACCTGACTCAGGGCGAGCCACGTACTCTCAAGCTGTCGGGCACTATCGACTTCTGATCGACTGGCCGCATCGCAGGATGCAGCCAGCCGCTGGATCAGTAGCCGTTACGCTTCAGAATCGTTTCAATGCTTTCTTTTGCCGGCCGCTCGTAGAACTTCAACAGTTCGGCGGTGCGGTTGGTGAAGAAGCCGTCCGCGCCATCATGGCTGATCCGCTTGAAGTCCTCTGCGTCATCCACCGTGTACGGGTGGATGACCATGCCTTTCTCGTGGGTCAGGTTGTTCATCCAGGGTTTGACCAGGTCCATGTAGCTCTGGTCGCCACCCTTGGCCAGTTGCGACGAAGGGCCGGTGCCGATGGCGCCGTGGGCCTTGGCCCAGTCAATCCACTGCTCGAACTCTTGCGCTGATTTGACTTCCTGGGTCGCGTAATAGCTGGCCTTGTCCTTGGCTCCGGAGTCCTTGAACGCGACGCTGGATTTGGGCTCTATCGAGCCTTCGCCAATCCACAACAGCATGACCTTGGGCACTTTCGGCATTTCTTTCTGCAGCAGTTCCAGGCTTTGCTTCTCGAACGTCTGCAGGACGACGCGTCCTGGCATGTGCGCGACGTTGACATGGCCGGCCGCTGCCGCAGGGCGCTGGTCGAGCCAGCCGCGTTTGGCCAGCAGTTTTTTCAGGTCGGCTTCGACACCGGGAAACTTGTTCGGCACCTTGGTCTCTATGTACAGCCCAGGTTTGTTGGCGCCGCCCTCGGCGATGTCGATGACCTCATCCAGCGTCAGGATCTGCAACCCGTTGTAACTGTCGCGGGCCCTGTCCGGGTAAGCCTTGTTGAACCACGAACCGGCGTCCAGTTGCTTGAGCTCCGCCAGAGTGAAGGTGCTGACCGGGTCTTTCACCCGTGTCGGGAACACTTGAGCGATGTTGGTAGTGCGTTCCAGCACGTCATCGTGCAGCGCTATCAGCACGCCGTCCTTGGTTCGCTGGATGTCCATTTCCAGGTAGTCCGCGCCCAGGTCCCGCGCCAGGGTGTAGGCCGGGATGGTTTCTTCCGGTGCGTCGAACGAAGCACCGCGATGGGCGATCACGGCTGGCCAGGGCAGGCCGTATTTCTCGCTCAGCACCTTGCCTGGGGCGTCCGCCGCCGCTGCCATGCCTGACGACAGCATCAGGCCCGACATGACAGCCGCAGCCAATAGGGTCTTTTTCAACAGGGTGGTGGGAAATCCTTGCATGGGCGGGTGTTTCCTTGTTTTTGAGAAAGCCTGTTTTATGAGCAGCCTGCGCGCCAGACCTTAGAGCCACTGGTCGCGTCACTGCACGCAACCATAACGCACTCTGCTGATTGCCAAGTCTGCTTGCGCATTAGTCTGTCCCGCAAATGCGTCCACTTTATGAACGCCTGGCGTATTCGGGAAGGCTTTTTTCAGTTCCAGCGTCAGCGGCGCTGCACAAGTGGGTCGAGTCGCGTTAAGGTCAGCATTTTGCTGATCGAACGGGAGCGCGCATGACAACGGTATTGGTGCTGGTGGAAAACCTGGACACGTATTTGCCGATTCTTGAAAGCAGCGGTTTTCAGTTGATTCGCGCCCCGACGGCCGAACTGCGTGCCGAGGCGATTGCCACGCACGGGCCGAGCATCATTGCCGTGGTGACACGCGGGCCGTTGGGATTTTTCGCCGAGGAAATGGATGCACTGCCGCAGCTGCGCATCATTTGCGTAAGCGGCGCCGGTTACGAGAAGGTCGATCTGCCTGCCGCGCAGGCACGTGGCATCGTCGTGACCAATGGTGCAGGCGTCAACGCCGCCACGGTGGCCGATCATACGCTGGCGTTGCTGCTGTCGTTGGTGCGCGACATTCCGCAGGCCGATGCCTCGGTGCGACGCAGCGAATGGCGCAAGGTGGTGCGCCCGTCGCTGGCAGGCAAGCGTCTGGGGATCGTCGGGCTGGGGGCGGTAGGGCTGGCGATTGCCAAGCGTGCAGCCGCCTTTGATATTGCCATCGGTTACCACAACCGCAAGCCACGCAGCGACTGCGATTACACCTGGCATGCGACAGCGCAGGCGCTGGCGGCCGCATCGGATTTTCTGGTCATCGCCACGCCCGGTGGCAGCGGCACGCAGCATCTGATCGACGCTCGGGTGCTTGAGGCGCTGGGCCCTGACGGGTTTTTGGTCAATATTGCCCGCGCCAGCGTGGTGGATACCCAGGCGTTGGTCAGTGCACTGCAGCATGAGCAGATTGCCGGGGCCGCGCTGGACGTGTTCGACGATGAACCGACTGTGCCGGATGTGCTCAAGACGCTGGACAATGTGGTGCTGACACCGCACGTGGCAGGCCTGTCCCCCGAGGCTTCGAGAGACAGTGTGCAAATGGTCAACGATAACCTGCTGGCGTTTTTTGCCGGGCAACCGGTGCTGACGCCTGTGACTGAATGAGCAACCGTGCAGCGTTGCACGCGAGGCATTGCTGTAACGCCCATTCTGCTGATTTTGCTGCCTGTTTATAGTCCCCCCGGGCTGTACGACATCAAACAGGGAGCAGGGCATGGGCAAAGCAGATAACACACGCAACGGGATACGGATCGGTCTGGTAGGGGACTTTAGTGCGGATGTCCCTGCGCATCAGGCCATTCCGTTGGCCTTGCAGAGGGCGGCGGAGGCCGCGCAGGTACGGGTCGGTTTCGAATGGCTGCCGACGCCGGGGATCGGCAGCGGTGCGCAACTCGCCGAATTCGATGGTCTGTGGTGCGTTCCGGCCAGTCCGTATCGGGACATGCTGGGCGCGTTGACGGCCATTCGTTTCGCTCGTGAGCACCGGGTGCCGTTTCTGGGGACGTGCGGGGGCTTTCAGCACGCGTTGGTCGAGTACGCCCGCCACCAACTGGGCTGGGCAGACGCCGAGCATGGCGAAACTGCGCCGCACGCGGCAAACGTGATTATCGAGCCACTCAGTTGCTCGCTGGTTGAATCGGTGGCAGCGATTCAGTTGCAACCCGACACGCTGATTGCCCAAGCCTATGGCAGGCTCGACACCGACGAGCGCTATCACTGCCGCTACGGTCTGCGCCGCGAGCTGGAGTCGGCGCTGTTCGGCGAGCACCTGAAGGTCAGCGGGCGCGGTCCCGAGGGCGAAGTGCGCAGTATGGAATTGCAGGGGCACCCGTTCTACGTCGCCACACTGTTCCAGCCGGAGCGCGCTGCGTTGCAGGGCCAGACGCCTCCTCTGGTGGCCGCGTTTGTCCGCGCCTGCCTGAGCAACCCGGCATGATGGCCGCCCGGTTTGCCAAGCCTTACTTCGCTGTGGTGTTCACCTCGCTGCGTACGCCTGACGATGATCAGGCGTACGCGGAGGCGGCGCAGCGCATGGTGAGTCTGGCCCGACAACAGCCAGGCTTTCTGGGCGTGGAGTCGGCGCGCGGTGACGACGGCCTGGGCATCACCGTGTCCTACTGGAGCGATGAAGCCGCGATTCTGGCCTGGAAACAGCAGGCCGATCATGCCCAGGTCCGCGAGCAGGGACGTTCACGCTGGTATCAGGCGTTTACCACGCGAATCTGCCGGGTCGAGCGTGACTACGCATTCGACGCGTAGGCATTCAGGGCACTACCGGTGGCACATAGGCCAACGTGGTGCCCAGTGCCCAGAGCAGAAACAGCACCAGCGGCGTGTGGACCAGCAGCTGCACGAACGAGAAGCCGATCAGGTCACGCGCCTTCAGGCCCAGTACACCCAGCAGCGGCAGCATATAGAACGGGTTTATCAGGTTGGGCAAGGCTTCGGCTGCGTTGTAGATCTGTACTGCCCAGCCGAGGTGATACTGCAGGTCATTGGCAACTTGCATTACGTAGGGCGCTTCGATGATCCACTTGCCGCCGCCCGACGGAATGAAAAAGCCCAATATGGCCGAATAGACGCCCATCAGAATCGCGTAAGTGTCGTGGGAGGCAATGCTGGTGAAAAATGTCGAAATGTAATGCGCCAGGGTTTGCGCATCGCCGCCCTTGACCGTGGTCAGTAGCGCGGCTATCGAACCGTACAGAGGGAATTGAATCAGCACGCCGGTGGTGGTGGGCACCGCCCGTGCGACGGCGTCGAGAAAACTGCGCGGTCGCCAGTGCAGCAGGGCACCGAGCATGATGAACAGGAAGTTGTAGGTGTTGAGCCCGGAAATCGCCGTGATCGCCGGTTTGCTCGAAAACTCGCTGAACAACCAGCCAACCCCCAGCAGCACCATCAGGATGATCAGCAGCGGGCTGTATTCCAGCCATTCCCCGGGCCGTGTGCGGGGCGGCAGTGGCGGCAGGTTGAAGGCCGGGTCGACACCGCAGGCCTTGGCGTCGCGGGCGCTGTTCGGGCCGGGCGCGGTGGCATAGGCAACGATCAGTGAGATGACCACCAGCGCGGCGAGCATGACCCCGGATTGCCAGAGAAAGATGGTTTCGGTGAACGGGATCACGCCGGTAATCGCCAGGATCGACGGCGGCAGACTGGCCGGGTTGGCCTGCAATTGCGCGGCCGAAGACGACAGCCCCAGCGCCCAGACTGCACCCAGACCCAGATAGGCGGCTGCGCCGGCTGCGCGGTAATCCATGCGCAGGTCAGTGCGGCGGGCGAGGGCTCGCACCAGCAGGCCACCGAACACCAGCGACAGGCCCCAGTTGAGCAGCGAAGCGAGCATGGAAATCAGCGCCACCCAGGCCACCGCCGAACGGCCGTTGCGCGGCACCCGGGCCAGGCGGTCGATCAGGCGCACCGCAGGCGGTGAACTGGCGACCACGTAACCGCCGATGACCACGAAGGCCATCTGCATGGTGAACGGAATCAGGCTCCAGAACCCGTCACCGAACGCCTTGGCAGCCTCGGCCGGGCGCGCGCCGATCGCCAGTGTCGCCAGCGTGACGATGACCACTGCCAGTGCGGCAAATACCCATGAATCAGGAAACCAGCGTTCAGCCCACGCAGCACAGCGCAAGGCAAATCGGGCGGAGCGGCTTTCTTCTATGTTGGCGGCCATCTGGGGCACCTCTTTTTGTAATTATTATCGGGGAGTTACTTGAACAGCCGACTATTGCGGACGCTCCACGTCACACGGCGGTTTTTCTTTTTCAGGTGGATTAGGGTTAGACTCAGGTCACCTTTTCGCCCCTCGGCGACCTACTTTGATGGGGCCAAAGTAGGCAAACCCCCAAGCTCCGTTTCCGGCCCGACTTCGTCGGGTTCCTTCGCCCTGTCACTGCTCCGGGGGGCGCCGCAACGGACCATCCATGGTCCGGTGCGGCTAGCCTGGCGTCCTGCCAGGCTACCCCCGGATCAGCGCCAGGACTCAGCCGTCACTTACGTCGCACTCTGCGTCGTCTGTGCCATCGTGCTCGAAAAGCGCTTTAGAGCAACTTGGCCAAAGGCCCGGCTTGTGAGCTGATAACCATCGTCCCCAAACTGGAGCTTGGGAACGAGGGTGGCTGGCCATGAGTATCTTGCCAATGCTCCGCGTTGGCCTGTGCTCAGAAGCTCATCTCGATCACGTCATCCGGCACGATCAGCTTGCCTGCGGTTTTGGCCACGATTTCTTCCACGCTGACCCCCGGCGCGCGTTCGCGGAGGATGAACGCGCCGTTTTCGATTTCCAGGTAAGCCAGATCAGTCAGCACCTTGCGGATGCAGCCTGCGCCGGTCAGTGGCAGGCTGCAACGGGTGAGCAGTTTGGATTCGCCGTCCTTCGACGCATGGGTCATGGTGACGATGATGTTGTCAGCCCCCGCCACCAGGTCCATCGCGCCACCCATGCCCTTGATCAGCTTGCCGGGGATCATCCACGAAGCGATGTTGCCCTCGATATCCACCTCGAAAGCGCCGAGCACCGTCAGGTCGACATGGCCGCCGCGGATCATGGCAAAGGATTCGGCCGACGAAAAAATAGAGGCGCCGATGCGCGCGGTGACCGTCTGCTTGCCGGCATTGATCATGTCTGCGTCGATGGTGTCTTCGGTGGGGAAGGCGCCCATGCCCAGCAGGCCGTTTTCCGACTGGAGCATGACGTCGATGTCATCGGGCACGTAGTTGGCCACCAGGGTCGGAATACCGATGCCAAGGTTCACGTAATAACCGTCCTTGAGCTCACGGGCGACACGTTGAGCCATTTGTTCGCGGGAAAGTGCCATCGTCTGAAGCCTCTTTATTGTTGTAGGGCCAAGGCTGCGCTATCAGGATTTTCTGACGGTGCGCTGTTCGATGCGTTTTTCGAAAGTGCCCTGGATGACCCGGTCGACGTAGATGCCTGGGGTGTGGATCTGGGTAGGCAGCAGCACGCCCGGCTCGACGATTTCCTCGACCTCGACCACGGTGATCCGTCCGGCGGTGGCCACCACCGGGTTGAAGTTCTGTGCGGTATGGCGATAGATGACGTTGCCGAAGTGGTCGGCTTTCCAGCCCTTGATCAGGGCGAAGTCACCGGTGATGGCCTCTTCCAGAATCACGTTGCGGCCGTTGAACTGACGGGTTTCCTTGCCTTCGGCGACCGGCGTTCCGTAACCGGTTGCGGTATAGAACGCCGGAATGCCTGCGCCACCGGCACGCAGTTTTTCCGCCAGGGTGCCTTGTGGCGTGAGTTCGACTTCCAGCTCGCCGCTGAGCAGCTGCTTTTCGAACAAGGCATTCTCGCCGACGTAGGACGAAATCATTTTGCGGATCTGCCGGTCTTCAAGCAGGATGCCGAGTCCGAAGCCGTCAACGCCGCAGTTGTTGGAGACCACGGTCAGGCCCTTGATACCCATGCGCTTGATCTGCGCGATCAGGTTTTCCGGGATGCCGCACAGGCCGAAGCCGCCGCAGAGTACCGTCATGTCGTCGGTCAGCCCGGCGAGGGCTTCTTCGTAGGTCGCTACTCGTTTATCGAGTCCAGCCATGATGATCCGCCTTTTATAGTTGTTGACCGACAGTCGCGCTGTCGGAGGATCGGGTGACCTGCATCTTCTCTCGGCGTGACTGATTTGTTAATTTTGTTTTTCTGATCAATTCATAAGAAAAGCAAATATATGAACGTCAAGCAGCTTCGCGCTTTTCTGGCCGTCGCGCAGTACCTGAGTTTCGCTCAGGCCGGCGAGCGTCTTAACGTGTCGCAACCGGCCTTGAGCCTGACGATCAAAAGCCTAGAAGAGGACCTTGGCGGACAGCTGTTGACGCGCACCACACGCAACGTCGGTCTGACGCCCGAAGGCGAGACCCTGTTGCCGCTGGCGCGCCAGTTGCTGGCCGACTGGGACAACACCGAAGAACTGCTGCGTCAGCGTTTCACTTTGCAAATGGGCAGGGTGTCGGTGGCCGCCATGCCATCGTTTGCCGGCAATCTGCTGCCAGCGGCCTTGAAGGTGTTTCGTGGGCGCTACCCGCGCGTCAATGTCGCGGTGCATGACGTGATCAACGAGCAAGTGCTGGAGATGGTCCGACATCGCCGTGTCGAACTGGGTATCGGCTTTGAGCCCGAGTCGAACAGTGCCCTGTCGTTCACTCCGTTCTATATGGACCGCTTCGTCGCCGTGGTGCCCCGGGAGTCGCCGCTGGCCCAGCGGCGTGAGGTCACCTGGGAAGAACTGCTGCGTGAAGACTTCATCGCCCTGCAACGCCCTTCGGCGGTACGTTTGCTGCTGGAACAGGCTATCGAGCCGCGCCACGGCAAGCTGGCGGTCGCGTTCGAGAGCCATCAGTTGTCGACCATCGGGCGCATGGTTGCCAATGGCCTGGGCGTCAGCGCGGTACCGTCACTGTGCATCGGGCAGATGCAGGAACTGGGGGCCTGCTGCGTGGCGCTGGTGGAGCCGCTGATCGAACGGCGTATCGGCCTGATGATGCTTGCCGATCACAAGCTTTCAACTGCGGCTCAAGCGTTGCGCGAGGTGTTGATCGAGAATGCTCGCAACAGTCGATAGCGACTATCACGGCGGATGATTTTTGCTGCGCCAGGGGCAGGCGTAACCTTGCTTCATTCCTGAAATGAAGCCCGACCGGAGGCCCCCGATGAACCGTATGCTCGCCCTTGCGCTTGTCCTGACATTCACTGTTGCGCTGGTTTCCGGCTGCTCCACTCACCACGCTGTCGAGCAGCGGGCGTTCAGCGCTGAAGAAAGCCATCAGTTGGCCCTTGAAGACCTCAACCGTCGCGGCCTGTCATTTGATGAGTATCAGGCACGCAAGGCGCAATTGATGGCGGATCCGCAGATCCAGCAGGCGCGGGACTTCGATGAAAAAGGCGAAACAAGCGTCGATCTGGGTGTCACGGGTCAGCAGCCACAAGGTTAACAGTCGGCTTGAAAAGTGCGTTGTGTAAGAACTGTACTGCTGTAATTGGCCGTCAACTGTCCGTGTGTTTCCTGCACCGCCTTCGATAGGGTGAGCACCTGACTCACTGATCCGGACAGGCAGCATGTTTCTCTCTTTCGATTTGCTTCTGGCATTCACACTCTTCGCATTCGTCACCTCCATCACTCCCGGCCCCAACAACATGATGCTGCTGGCCTCGGGCGTGAACTTCGGTTTCAGTCGCACCCTGCCGCACATGCTGGGTATCAGTGTCGGTTTTTTCGTTCTGGTGCTGGCCGTCGGTTTCGGTCTGGGCAGCGTGTTCAAGGCCTGGCCGGTGCTCTACACGATCCTGCGCTATGTGGGCGCTGCCTATCTGCTGTACCTGGCCTGGAAAATCGCCACGTCGGGGCCTGCCTCCGATAGCGTCGACAGCGAGGGCAAGCCGCTGAGTTTCATGAGCGCCGCGCTTTTTCAATGGGTCAATCCCAAGGCCTGGATCATGGCGATCGGCGCGATCAGCACCTACACCCCCATGCAGGGCTACTTCTACAACGTTGTGGTGATTTCCGCAGTGTTTGCGCTGATTAACCTGCCCAGCGTGGGCATCTGGGCAGGCTTTGGCAGTTTGCTGCGCAACGTTCTGTGCGATCCGCTCGGGTTACGTATTTTCAACAGCGTGATGGCAGCGCTGTTGGTGGCCTCGCTGTATCCGCTGTTTATCGAGCATTGATGCCTTTGCTATTCCGGCACTACAACGCCAGTTGCAAGTGCCCGCCAGCCTGCTGGTGACGCGCCTGCAAGCGGCGTTGCAGGCCGTGGTGGAAATGCTCCAGCCCTTCATGCAGGCGCTCCGTGAGGATTTCGTCCAGCGTACCGCCTAGTTCGTTGTCGTCGTAGCTGACCTGGGTATCGATGGCGAAGATGCCGTGCAGCACTTCCTGCGACTTGAGCGCCGACAGCACCGGTTTGAGCGCGTAATCCACGGCCAGCATGTGCGCGATACTGCCGCCGGTGGCCAGCGGCAAGACCACTTTGCCATGCAGCGCGCGCTCGGGCAGCAAGTCGAGCAGGGTTTTCAGTGCGCCGGAAAATGACGCCTTGTATACCGGCGTGCCGATCAGCAGGCCATCGGCCTGACTGACCGCTTCGATCAATTCGAGCACCTGCGGGCTGTCGAAACGGGCGAAAAGCAGGTCCTCTGCATTGAAGTCGCGTATGCGCAATGTGGTGACTTCGACGCCGTGACTCTGCAGCCAGCGGCCGGCGTGGGCCAGCACAACGCCGGAACGGGATTTGGGGGAGGGACTGCCTGAAAGTGAAACGACGCGCATGTGGGATGTCCTTGCGATAAACGTAAGCCTGCAAAGCAGCTTATGTGCCAGCCTTCTTGTGTGTCTGGCGATGGCCCGCAGTCGTTGGGTCTGCGTCTGTTTCATGCCGCAGGAGAGGGTTCGCCGCGCTGATGCAAAAGCCGTCAACTGTTGAACAGCTGTTGCTCTGGCAACAGTCTGGCGCAGTGCGACAGGCAAAAAAATCCCTGCACAACCGCGTGCAGGGAGATTGGCGCACAGCCGCGCGGTTCAGTTGCGAAAGGCCGCACCGGTCTGTATCACGCTGGCCGAGCCGAGCAGCTGGCTGATGAAGCGGCTCCAGCGGGTGATATCGGCAGGGCCGACGAATACCACGTCCTGTGCCTTGAGCTCGAACTGCCCCGCCAGCAGGTACGCGGTGGGCTTCTTGGCATTGAGGTGGTAGACGGTGGAAGGCGCCTGGGCGAAGTTTTCCGCACCGCGTATGACGTACACCGCATCGCCGTCTGCGCTGTCCGGGCTGAGGCCGCCGGAGTTTCCCAACGCCTCGAGCAGTGTCAGGCGGGTGGTGCCGAACGAGATTACCTGAGGGTTACGGACCTCGCCCAGCACGTAGATCTTGTTTCGCGAGTTGCTGTTGAGGTGCAGGTAATCGCCGTCCTTCAGGAAGATCCGGCTCAGTTGCGAGTCCCGGCGGTTCAGCGAGTCGATGTCGATCAGGTAGTCCTTGCCCTCCCGGCGCAGGGTCAGCCCGGCCAGGTTGGCATCGGTCAGGTCGACGCCAGCGACACTCACCGCCTGCACCAGGCTCAACGGAATATTGGTGATCGGTTGCGGACCGGGGACCTTGAAAGAACCGGACAACAGTATTCGCTGGCTGTTGTAGCGCAGCACTTTGACGTCGACCTTGACCTCGGTGTATTGCGGCGCCAGGCCCATGCGTAACTGCTCACGAACCTCGCTGACCGTTCTGCCACTCGCGCGGATTCTGCCTACATAGGGGAAGTAGAGCGTGCCGTCGTTGAGCACTTCCCGGGTGTTGGCATCCAGTTGGTCCTGTGAGCCTGGCGCGGTCAGTTCGGGGTGTTCGAACACGGTGACCAGCAAGGTATCGCCAGCACCGATCACGTATTCCGGAGTCCTGTAGTCCAGCAGCACCTGCGGCAGGGCCTTGGCCTCTGCAGTGGCGCGCAGTTGCTGTTGCTGCAGGGTCTTCGGCGTGACCTCGATCAGCTGTGCACGGGGTTCGTCCGGTTTGTCGAGAGTGACGTCATCCGGCGTCATATGTTGCCCCGGCGCGAATGCACAGCCTTGCAGCGCCAGGCTGACCAGCAGTAACGCAGTAACGCTTCGATTCATGACGTTTTTCCTTTCATGGGATTGCTCCGTTCTTGTTGCGTACCGAGGGTGTTCGGTGTGTGCTCAGGTCAGCGCTGGCATCAGAAGGCGTTCTTGTTGACGAACCCCTTGAGCAGCGTCAGCAGAATGATTTTCAGGTCCAGCCAGATCGACCAGTGCTCGATGTATTCCAGGTCGAACTCGACGCGCATGCGCATCTTGTCCAGCGTGTCGGTTTCGCCGCGCCAGCCGTTGATCTGCGCCCAGCCGGTGATGCCGGGCTTGACCTTGTGGCGCAACATGTAACCGCTGACCTGCCTGCGGTATTGCTCGTTGTGGGCAATGGCGTGGGGGCGTGGGCCAACGATGGACATGTCGCCGTGCAGCACGTTGAAGAACTGCGGCAGCTCATCCAGCGACGTCCGGCGCAAAAAGCGGCCCAGCGGTGTTACCCGCGCGTCGTTGCGCGTCGCCTGAAGCACCACATCGGTGTTTTCCTGGACGCTCATGCTGCGAAATTTCCAGACCATGATCGAGCGGCCGTCCAGCCCGTAGCGGCGCTGGCGGAACAGCACCGGGCCGGCCGAGGTAAGCTTGATGGCTGCCGCAATGGTCACCAGGGGCACGGCGATCAGCAACAGAATCAGGCTCGACAGCACGATGTCTTCGGCACGTTTGGCCAGGCTCCAGGCACCGTCCATGGGCGAATCGAAAATGCTGATGCTGGCCAGGCCGTTGATGCTTTCACTGCGCGCGTGCAGCAGGTCGAACATGAACACATCCGGAATCAGGTACACCGAGGCGGTGGTGTCGCTCAGGCCGGTAATCAACTCGCGCAGTTGCGGTTCTGCGCTGAAGGCGAGGGTGATGTACACCTTGTCGATCCGGCCAGCGCGGGCATCTTCGATCAACTGCTGCAGGTCACCCAGTACGGGCGGTCGGCGCTTGTGTGCCTGCAGATTCATCTGCTGCGGATGCGCGTCATAAAAGCCCAGCAGGATCAGGCCCATCCAGGGCGCCAAGGCGATAGACTGGGCCAGCCGCTCGCCGACCTGGCCGGTGCCGACGATCGCCACCCGGCGCGTATTGAAGCCACGCCGACGCAGGGTGTGCAGGGCTAGGCGAATCAGCAGCCGGTAGCCGCACAGCACGGCGAGGGCCAGCGCGAACCAGCTCATCTGGCCGTTATCGGGCAATTGCGTCTGGTTGAGCAGCAGGCTGTTCAGCGACAGCAGGGTGATGAAGGTCATCGCCCAGTAACTGAAGACCTTGGTCAGCTCGCGCAGGATGCGCTCGCCACGCCATGAGCCATACAACTGGTGGTACTCGCTGACCCAGTGAAAGACCAGCACCGCGAGGAAAATGTGCGACCAGGCTTCTGTGCTGTCGGTGACTGTCAGCCCGGTTTGCCAGTAACCGATCAGCACAATGACGGTCAGGTCCAGCAAGCGATGGGCGAGCGAAAGCGCTGACTGGTGGGCACGCAGAATGCCGCGGACTGAAGTACGCATGGGGAGGGCTCGCTCAGACGATTTTCAGAGGGACGACACGGTTCGGCAGTTCGCTGCCCAGGCCGGGCGCTGCCTGGGCGACCCATTGCGACTGAGGCAGGCGCGCCAGATGAACCCTGCTTGAGAGGGCCAGACGGTCCTCGACGAAGGCTTTGATCTCCTGCTCGAAGCGCGCGACCGAAAACCGCTCGGCATTGGCCCGGCAAGCCTCGGGAGAGATGCGTGATTGCGCCGCTTCGAATTCGCCTATGGCGGTGATCAGTGATGCGACTGTTTGCTGTCGGTAGAACACGCCGGTCGGTTGCGGGTGATCCAGGCCGCGCACGGTCTCCATGACGCCGCCCTTGGCGAAGGCGATGACCGGCGTGCCGCAAGCCTGGGCTTCGACCGGGCTGATGCCGAAATCTTCCTCGGCGGCGAAGACAAACGCCTTGGCACTGCGCATGTGCTCGAGCAGCACGTTACCTGGCTGAAAACCCAGCAGCGTCACGTTGCCCACTTGACTGGCGATAGCCTGTGCCTTGGCCAGGTCCGGTCCGTCGCCGATCATGATCAGGCGTTTGTCAGGCATCGCGGCGAAGGCCTCGACAATCATCGGCATGCGTTTGTAAGGCACCATTCGCGAGGCGCAGAGGTAGAAGTCCCCACGCGTGCCCTGGGCAGTGAAGCCGAGCGTGTCCACCGGCGGGTAGATGACGGTGGAGTCGCGTCGATAGGCCTTGGTGATGCGCGCACCGATAAACCCGGAATTGGCAATGAAGGCATCCACGCCGTTCGACGTGCGCTGGTCCCACAAGCGAATGTAATGCAGGACCAGGCGTGCCAGGCCACCCTTGATTCCCTTGCTCAGCCCTGACTCCTGAAGGTACTGATGCTGCAAGTCCCAGGCATAGCGGATCGGCGAGTGCACATAGCTGATGTGCAATTGGTCCGGGCCGCACAGCACGCCCTTGGCCACTGCGTGGCTGCTGCTGATGATCAGGTCATAGCCGGACAGATCCAGTTGCTCGATGGCCAGCGGCATCAGTGGCAGGTAGCGCGAATAGTGTTTGCGGGCACCGGGCAGCTTCTGGATGAACGTCGTTCTGGCGACCTTGCCATGCAGGTGCGCGCGGTCCTGATCGTTGAGGAAGTCGATGACCGCAAACAGGTCAGCAGCAGGCCAGACGTTGATCAATGACGCGAGCACGCGCTCGGCACCGGCGTAGCTCACCAGCCAGTCGTGGACGATAGCGATTCTCATGGGCGTTCCTTGCTGTAATGGCCCGCGCTACTGCGGACGCGACGGCGCGCATCCTGGCGTTGCTGTTGTGGATTCAGGGTTTGCCGGTGGACGATTCGGCGGCGACGTGCAGCTTGCTTTGCTGCGCAGGGTCGGCCGCCAGCAACGTATCGATGCGCTGGGAAATACGCTGTGCGGAAAGCTCCCAGGAAAAACGCTGCACGTTTTGCAGGCCTTGCACACGCAGCGCCTTGCGCAAGGGCGCATCCAGCAGAATGCGCTGCATGGCTGCGGCCATGTGGCTGACGTCCAGCGGGTCGAAATACAGCGCACTGGCCTGCAGAACTTCCGGAATAGACGCAGCATTGGATGCCAGCACCGGACAGCCGCAGGCCTGGGCTTCGAGCGGCGGGATGCCGAAGCCCTCGTAAATCGAAGGGAACACGAACGCAGTCGCGCCCTGGTACTGCGCGATCAGCTCGGCATCACTGAGGCGACCCAGAAAACGGATACGCGGGTCACGACAGGCGATGTGCTGCAGGTTCGGGTCGGCGAACAGCGCGCTGGCTGCGCCGACAATATGCAATTGCAGATCCGTATGGCCACGCAGGCTGAGAAAGGCCTGAATCATGCGTCTGAAATTCTTGTGTACGGCCGGCGAGGACACGGCCAGCAGGTAGTTCGGACGATTCACAGCGGTCGGCCCCGGGATGAAATCGTCGCTGACCGCAGCCGGTACGACGAGCACTTTGTCTTCTGCGTAGCCATAGAACGAGGATATTTCTCTGCGCGAGAAGTGGCTGCCGGTGATCAGCGTTCTGGCGCGCGACAGCAGGATCGGGGTGATGGTCCGATAGGCCAGACGGAACAACCGGGTGTAACTTTGCGGGTAGCGCACATAGTTGATGTCGTGGTGAGTCGCAATCTGGTTGCCATACAGCATGGGCCCGGTGTTGCTGATCGAGATCAGCAACGGACTGCCCCGACGTTTCAGGTACAGCGGCAGGTCGATCTGCTCCCACACATGCCCGGTGGAGCGCCCGATGCAGTGCGCCTCCAATGCGCTGGCGCAGTCATGCAGTCTGATGTTATGCGGGGCAACGAATACCAGATCGTCGCGCAGTCGCTTCAGCGCTCGGCACATCTGCTCTGCGTAGCGCTGTACACCACTGATGTCCTGGGTAAGAAACCGTGCATTGATGAAAATCATCTTGAGCATCCTGCTGATGAAGGTGAACTGGCGGGTGCCACACCGTGTCCGTGATGTCGTCGAACGGGGCGACTGCGCCCGTTCGCCGTGCTACTTGCCAGGTGCTACGTGCTGCGATCCTGCAAGGTCTGGGCGAAGATGCTTTCGTACTGGTCCAGCATCAAGTCCAGGTTCATCAATGACGCGACGCTGCTGCGTGCCTGGCTGCCGAGGCGTGCCAGCAGTTCGGGCTGCTGATGCAGCTTGAGCATCGCCAGCCCCAGTGAGTCAGGGTCATCGGGGCTGCACAGCAAGCCATTGAGCGGTTCCTGAATGATTTCCGTGAGCCCGCCCATTCGGCTGGCGATGACCGGCAGCGAGTGCGCGCACGCCTCGACCGCGACCATGCCGAATGGCTCATTCCACAGGGAAGGCACAACCGCCACGTCGATCTGGCGATAGAAATGCTCAGGCCTCTGAAAACCGACGAAGCTGATGTCAGGGGACGTGACCATGGCCCTGAAGCGCTTTTCATCGGATGGCTGTCCGCGCCCGGCGATCTGCAGGGTGGCTTTGAACGGCAGGCGCTGGAACTGCTCGATCATCCACTCCAGCCCCTTGTTGGTCGACAGGGTGCCCAGGTAACCGAAACGCAACGGTGCGTTATCGACAAGTGCTTTGGGCTGCTCGCGAAGCGCTGGCGTAAACGGGCTGGCGTTATGCACCACATAGCCTCTGGCATGCTTGAAATAATCCTGCGCCCGCAGCGTGTCGAGCATGAAGCGGCTGACGCCGACCACCGCGCTGACCTGTTCCGACTGTTGTGCATGATGGCTGCGCAACCGTGTGCACGTCGTGCACTGGCGCTGACAGCTTTTGCCTTTTCTGAACATCGTGCTTGCCGGGCACAGCAGGTAGAAATCATGCAGCACCTGCACGATCGGGCAATTGGCCTGGGTGATCTGGTCCCATGCCGAGACCGACCAGCCCGTCAGGTTATGGCACACCACCAGTTCTGGCTGCTCCAGCTCCATCACGCGCTCCACGTACTCACGCATGCCTGCGTTGTAGCGGTCGCGCCAGTGCCAGGCAAAGCGCGCCAGACGGCCCGGACGCTGGGCGATGAAGTGCCAATAGTGGTTAAGCAGGCCGGCCCGATAGACCTTGACCCGGTTGACCTCCGCCAGTTGCAAGCCAGGCCGGTCAGTGGTGGCCAATACCGCGACGCTGTGCCCGCGCTGCTGCAAGCCCTCGACCGTACGCTGCAGAATGATTTCTGCGCCGCCGCCGATATCGGGCGCGTAGAGGCTATTGATGAACAGGATTTTCATAGTGGGTAGGCCCTGTTCAGGCCCAGCCTGCCGGCTTCGCCTTCGCGAATGGCGTCGTTGAGCAGGTCCAGACGCTGGGCCGCGTCATGGCGCCAGGCATACAGGTTCAGCAGGCAGAGAAACACCCGGCGATTGAGCCGATAGCTGAGCGTGGAAGCTGCCCAGACATGTTTGTCGAACCAGGCCTGATTACGCGCTGCGTAGTAGGCGCGCAGATCCGACCCGCCCAGCAGGTAGCTTTCATAGACATTGCGGGTCCGTGCCTTGATGTTCCAGGAGTCTTCCAGATCATCCAGCCGCGCATCGGGCACCAGAAACAGCTTTCCGCCACCGTCGGTGATGCGCCAGGTGTATTCGCTGTCATCGCTGTACAGCTTGAGAGCATCCAGTGGCAGGCCGATCTTTTCGTAAAGGCTGCGATGGGCAAGCAGCCCGCCGTAAGTGGCAAAGGGCAGTTGCACGCGCTCCGGCATCAGCCGGGTCGCATCGGGCTGTCCCCACGGCAGGCGTCGCCAGATCTTGTAAGGCAACTGGGCGATGTGAAAGCCGAAGAAGCTTGAGCGCCGCTGGATTGCGTATTGCAGCGGCACACCTGCGGCGATGTCGGCTTGATGCGTGGGGCGAAAGCCGAGCACCGCGCAGTTGTCCTGGCCGTCGAGGAGTTGCCGTTCACGCAAGGATCGATGCAATGCCTCGATGGCATGCGCGGTCGGTGCGTTATCGTCGTCCATCAGCCAGATGCAGTCGTCTCCGGCTTGCAGCGCAGCGTTGATGCCCACCGAGTAGCCATTGGCCGAGCCGGTGTTGTGTGACAGCCAGATCACCTGAACCCGATCGGGCCACTCATCGCACAGCGCTTGCAGTGGCGCGGTGGAAGCATTGCTGACAACGATCACACGGCCGATCAGCGGGCTTTCCAGCGAGCGGCTGATCAGGGTGTGCAAATAGCTGAAACGGTCACCATAGGTGAGCGTCACCAGGGTGGTCTGGCGCGGCATGGTGCGATTCCGAGGCTGGTGAAACAGACGTGCGACGCGTTCTTTAAGGACACGTCGTGCGGCAGATTACGGCGGGTTCGAGCGCTAGGCGCTCGCCTCGATTCGCGACAGGCTGCTGATCGGTAGCACCACTTTTTGCTGGCGTTGCAGCATATTGAGCAGGATCACCGCGCGCTGCGCGCCGTCTTCGCTCAAAAAGATGGCCTCGACGTCACCCCAACTGGCATGCGTGATAAGCACCGCGTCTCCCTGAGCAAACTGTGTTTTCGGCGCGGGCGTGGCCAGTCGCTGGCGGATCTGCTCGATCAGATGATCCCGAACCGGCACCGGATGACCGCCGAAGGTCACGATGCGCGAGACGCCGCGGGTGGAGCGAATCGGGTACCAGTTGTCCTGCACCTGATCCATGTGAATGAACAGATAGCCGGGGAATAACGGCTCGCCGGTCTGAACCCTGGTGCCGTTTTTCTTTGCATCGGCCTGTAACGGTCGATAGCACTCGAACTGCTGACGCCGCAAATGTTCTTCGGCGCGGGCTTCCTGCCGGGGTTTGGTCTGGATCAGGTACCAGCGGACATCCTGGTCGGAGTGGGACATGGTTAATTCCTTTTAAATGAAACAGCTCGGTCAGCGGCAAGCAGCACCCCGGTTATCGGGGCGCGGGGTGGTAGTTGTAGCCGTAGGCGGCGCAGTCGTAGTCGGAGGTCGTGGCCTTGCGCACCACCGCGTTGAAAATGGCGCCCTTGATCAGAATTCCGTTCTGACCCAAACGTCGTTTGCTGGCTTCGATTTCCTGAACGGTGGTCATGCCGAAGCGCGCCACCAGCAGGCAAGTGCCCGCCTGACGGCCGACCAGCGTCGCGTCGGTCACGGCGAGGATGGGCGGGGTGTCGATCAGAATCAGGTCGTACAGCGGCGACAGTTCGGCAAGCATCTTGTGGAAGTTGTCATGCATCAGCAGCTCCGAGGGGTTGGGCGCGGCGAAACCACAGGAGATGAAATCCAGATGCCGGACACGGGTGGTGTTGATGACCTCGGTACACCGCAGACGCGCCGCCAGTGTGTCGGACAGCCCGTGTTTGGGTTGCAGACCGAGGAGGCGATGCAGGTAGCCTTTGCGCATGTCGGCATCGATCAGCAGGACCCGCTTGCCGGTCTGGGCAATGATGGTCGCCAGATTGCTCGACACAAAAGACTTGCCTGCACCCGGTGTCGGGCTGGATATCATCAACACGTTGTTGCGCGCTTCAAGCATGGCGAAGTGCAGGCTTGTGCGCAGGCTGCGCAATGACTCGATCGCCAGCTCGGCAGGAGCGGCAATGCTCAGCAACTTCGACTCCTTGCCAGCATGGTCGCGCTTGTCCAGATGCTCCTGTTGACGCGAGTAGGGCAGCGACGCGTAGACCGGCATGCCCAGATTTTCAATGATCTCGGCGCTTTCGACGCCGCGATAGAACGCCTGGCGCACGAAAACCATGGTCATTGCCACCAGTGCGCCGAGCAGCGTGGCAATCAGCACGATCAGTGTTTTCATCGGTTTGACGGGTCTTTCGACATTGGTGTCGGCGTTGTCGATGACCCGTACATTGCCGATGTTGCCAGCGCGCAGAATGTCCTGCTCCTGGCTTTTGTTGAGCATCAGTGTGTAGGTCTGGCTGATGACCTGCATATCGCGGGTCAGACGCAACAACTCTTGCTGGGTCATGGGCAGCGCGTCGATTTTTTTCAGCAGGCCCTGGCGCTGTTGTTCCAGTTGGTTCATCTGGCTCATCAGGCTGCGATAGGTCGGGTGCTCACGGGTATACAGCCGCTCCAGTTCGACGCGTTTGAGTTTCAGTTCGGACAGCATCGAGTCAAGACTGACCACCTGGTCAAGCACCCCCTTGGTTTCGATGCTCAGGTCCACCGATCGGGCGCTGGTCTGGAAGGTGTTCAGCGCGGTTTCCGATTCCTCGAGCTGCTTGCGTACGGCGGGTAACTGCGAGCGCAAGAACTGCAGGCGCTGGGCGGCCTCGGCCGAACTGCGCTCGACGTTCTGACGTACATACAGATGGCTGACCTCATCGAGAATCCGGTTGGCCCGTTGTGCGTCCTGGTCCTCGATCGACAGGTAGATGATGCCCGAGTCCCTGCCGGCCTCGGCGATCTTCAGGCGGTTCTGATAGATCAGCGCGGTGCTGAGCGTGCGCTGTCTGGAGACAGTGAAATCGGTACCAGGCCGGGCCTGCAACGTAGCGACCTGGATCTTGATTCCGTGGCCTTCGACCACGCGATTGATCGCACCGCCGAGCAGCAGATTGTGTTCGCTGTCGTAGAGCGAGAACTGGCCGGGTTTGCCTGCGGTCAGGGTGAGTTTTTCACCCAGCAGGTGCTCCGGCACTTCCAGTTGGAACACCTCTATTTTTTCGCCGCCCCACGCATATTGGGTCAGGCCGAATAAAGGCTGCGCCAGCTCACCGTCGCGTGCGGGCTTGAAGGTGCGATACAGATAAGGACCGATCACAGGAAACAAATCAGGTGTCTGGAGCCTATTGAGCTGCAGATCGTCGACGACCTTGCCCAGCAGCGCGCGGGACTTGATCAGCTCGATCTCGGTGGTCGCCTGCGACACCGAGAGTGGCTTTGCACTGACTTCCGGTGTGCCCTCGATGCCGATTTTTCGAGGCTCTATCTGAATCATGGCGGTGGCCTGATACACCGGTGTGGCCAGAATGGCATAGCCCAGGCCGATCAGGAAAAACACGCCGACGGTCCACAGGATCAGGGTCTTGTGATCGAACAGCATCCGCAGGACTGTTGCCAGATCGATCCGGGAGTCCGCTTGGAAATTCAGGGAAGGATGGTTCATGACGGTCATTTATCCTGTTGCTCCTGACTGAAAATGAGGGAGCCAGTCGTCGATGCAGCGCGAGAGCTGCGCGTAGGTCTGTTCGAAGGCTGACGCGGGCCGCCGGTAAGGGTCGGTGATGTCGAGCGGGTCCTGCCATTTGCCGATCAGAAAGGCTTTGCCGCGCACCTCGGGGGCCAGTTCGAGGACGTCGGAAAAATGCGCCTGCTCCATCAGCAGGATCAGGTCGGCCTGGCGCAGCAGCTCGCGACTCATCTGGCGAGCGGCATGCCGCCGGGGCTGTACCCGGTGCGACTGCAGCACTGCATGTGCCGTCGGGTCGATCGATGAACCCGACAACGCGGCGATGCCTGCCGACTGGATACGCACCTGCGTGGCCTGCAGGCGTTCATGCAGCATCGCCACGGCCATCGGACTGCGGCAGACGTTGCCGACGCACAACACCAGCACACTACTGAACATGAGCTTTGCCAGTGGCGGGCGGCAGGCGCCTGCGCAGATTGCCGATCATGTTGACCGCCACTTTCCACAGCGTCTGCAGTTTGTGGCGGGGGGCGAGTGCGGCCAGCGACAGGCACACCGTCTGCATCAGGAAATACTGGTACAGCGGCTGATTGCCCAAGCGGTTGTAATAGTTGGCCAGGCTTGAGCAGGTCTGCAGGTTCATGTGCAACTTGCGTTTGTCACTGCGCATCGAGAACACCCCGCCAGGGTGCACGCGATAGGCGGCCGGCTTGATCCCGGCCATGAACTTGCCCTTGCCGTAGGCCCCCAGCAACGACCACCAGCACATATCGTTCAATGGTGCGCTGCACAGGCTCAGTTCGGGTGGCATCTGGCTGAACACATTGCGAAAGCAGACGGTCAGGGTCGACAGGCGTCTTGCCTGTTGCAACTCCAGCGCCGAGGCATCGGCGCGCAGGTGGCCTTGCAATTGCACTCCATACTGGCCGTGATCATCGAAGACGAACGCGTCGTGATAAGTGATGACGTAATCCGGATGAGCTTCGAGAAAGTCCACTTGCTGCTGCAGTTTTTGCGGATCGGTCCAGTAGTCGTCGGCTTCGCAGTAGGCGATGTAACGACCGCGCGCTTCGCCAAACAGGCCCGGGACGCAAGCTCTGCCCTGGCTGTACTGATTGATCTGCTGATAGAAGGGCCGAATGATCGTCGGATGCCGCTCGGCGTAGTGCGCAATGATGCGCGCCGTAGCGTCTGTGGAGGCGTCGTCGTTGATCAGGATTTCGTACCTGAAATCGGTCTGCTGTGACAAAAGCCCGTCCAGCGTCTGGGCGATGAAGCCTTCCTGATTGTAGGCGGGGCATACGATGCTCAGCAGCGGCGGCGCCAGGCAGGTTTCCTCGGTATTTCTTACAGTGTCGTCCATGGCTCAAGTACTCGGTTTACTGAACAGAACATAGAGTTTCGATGCCAGCGGCCGGTGACTCGTCGCCACCAGCGTCAGGGTGACAAGCCCGCTGAGCGCGAGTGCCAGAAGCACGCTGCTGCGGCTTTCACCGGCAATCAGATTGAATATGGGAGCGCTGACCACCAGGCCAGTAGCGGTCATGACGCTGATACGCAGGATGTCGCTCAGCCACTGGCGATGAAGGCCGGGGGCCAGGTGTCGATGCACGATGGCTGGCCATATCGCGAAAGACGTCGCGCGCAGAAAAAACCACGCCAACGCCGCGCCGTACACGCCTTGGTAATGAATCGCCAGCACCATCACCGGCACGCTGACCAGCGTCGATATCAGGCTGTACCACAGGTGCAAATTCATTCGGCCATAGGCGTATTGCAAATAGAACTGAAAGGCACTGGCGGCCATGATGGCGCTGCCCAGTGCGTACCAGCCCAGTACCGGGCGACTCCAGTTTGCGGCGACCGGATCGCCGGTCCAGGCGAGAATCAACGGTTCTGCATACAGGGCAATGACCGCCGCCAGAGGAAACACAAAGGTGCAGGCGAAGCGATTGGCGGCGAGGAACAAGGCGTGCATCTCGTCGCGCCGCCCCTCGGCCATCAACACTGTCAGGCGTGGCAGCAGCGTCTGGACCAGCGGGTTGGTCAGCATCACGATGCCGGTGGCGATCAACGCCACCAGTGAGAAGTAGCCGTACTGGCCCAGCGGCAGCAGATTCGACAGAAGAGCCTTGTCCACCTGAGTCAGCACGATCCACAGCACAGCGCTCAGCGACAGGCTGGCGGCGAAGGGCAGGATCGGCTTGATCAATGGCCAGTCCAGACCGGTCAGCCAATGCGGCGCAGGCATCTGCCCGCGGGCCTTGCCGGCAAACCACAGGGTTTCGATCAGCCCCACCGCAAGTTGAAATTCAAAGAAGTCTCGTGGGTCCCGGGAAAACTGACTGACCAGCACCAGGCCACCGAAGTAGCGCAATGTCGCGATCAACACATTGGCGACGTTGAGCCAGCCATGCTGTTCAAGGCCCTGAATCGCGCTTTTGTACAGCGTCGAATACAGGCGCAGGGCAATGATGATGCCCATCAAAGTGATGCAATGGGTCAGCGTGTCGGGTTGTAGCGTGTTTGCGTTCAGCCAGTGCGCGGCGATCCAGGGGCTGGCGATACAGACAAGCAGGGCGCAGAACATGGCCATCGGCAGAAAAACCAGTTCGAACGAGCGCAGCAGACGGCCCAGGTATTGTTTGCTTGCAGGGGTGTCTCGCTGATGCGCCACCGCCCGCACCAGGCTGGGTGACAGCCCGGCATCCAGCAATTGCAGCCAGGCCTGCAGCAGGGTGAAGAAGCCGATCAGGCCATACGCTTCGGCACCCAGATGGCCCAGATAAAACGGCATGATCAGAATCCCGACCAGCAGCACGTAAGCCTGCCCGCCATAATTCAGGAGGGTGTTGCGAATGAGGGAATGTTTGCCGGGCATGATCGTCAGCAGACCCGCGCAACGGTGCAGGCCCGGTAGTCAGTTTCAGTCCCGTTGCAGGCTTCGATCAGGGTGCGGATCACCAGGTCCTGCTCGCTTCTCAGCAGACCGGGATAGATCGGTAGGCACAGCACTCGCTCGCTCAACGCTCTGGACTCCGGCTGGCCGGGTTGCGGCTGCAGGTATTCAAGGGTATCCAGCGAGGGGTAGAAGTAGCGGCGAGGGTTGATCTTGTGCTGGTTGAGTGCCGTGCGCACGCTCAACAATTGTTGCTCGTCGCGCAGGGCCACAGGGTAATAACTGTGATTCAACTGGCTGTCGGCCTGCGGTGTCTGCAGATCCAGATAGTCCTGCAGCGACGAGGTGTAGTGATCGGCTATCTCTGCACGCTCTTCGAGAATGTTGCTGATGTTGTCGAGAATGCACAGCCCCATGGCGGCGGAGAATTCATTGAGCTTGGCGTTGATGCCGATGCCGTCGATCCGGTCGACGCCGGAAATGCCGAAGTTGCACATCAGATGGGCCTGTCTGGCCAGCTCGTCATCGTTGGTGATGATCGCGCCACCTTCAATGGTGTGAAACAGCTTGGTGGCATGGAAGCTCAAGGTGCTGATGTCGCCGTGATTGAGCACCGACTGGCCTGCGTGACGCACGGCGAATGCATGTGCGCCGTCATAGACGACCTTGAGCTTATGCTCGCGGGCTATTTGCTCGATGGCTTGCACGTCACACGGATTGCCGAACACGTGGGTGGCGACGATCGCAGTGGTGTCTTCGGCAATACTGTTTTCGATGTGTTTCGGCGAGATGTTCCAGGTGTGCGCATCGATGTCGGCAAAGATCGGCCGGATGCCTTCCCATTGCAGCGAGCTGCTGGTCGCGACAAAACTGAATGGCGTAGTCACTGCGCTGCCACTCAGCCCCAGCGCCCGATAGGCCACTTGCAGGGCCAGGGTGCCGTTGTTGGTCAGAATAATGTGCCTGACGCCCAGGTAGTCCTTGAGTCTATCCGTCAGCTCCCTGGCCAGCGGACCGTGATTGGTCAGCCAGCCACGTGCGTAGATGCCTTCGACATAGCGTTTGAACTGGTCGATATCACCCAGATATGTCTTGGTCACGTTAATCATCGAAGCCTCCATGTTTCTTTGAATCAGCGCGTTGCCAAGCGGGTGACCGGGCATCTTTCGCAGACGTGCGTTGACTGCCGGGCACGCTACCGCCGAATCGTGTCGATCCAGTCAGGGCGCTGCTTACACAGAACCAACGCGTAAGCGTCGAGTGGGTCGCATTGCAACAGGCAAAGCTACCGCCACACCGAACGCATTCAGCAGTTTAAAAAGGAAGTGAGAGTCAACGGACATCCGCCAGCGCCGGGTAAGCGCCGTGGAAATAACTGACAGGGTGAGACGGGACAGCAGTCAACTTCGGCGGATGATTCCGACGCCATGCTCTGCGGCATGTGCGTAAAACCGGAATGTGCCTGACGGTCCTATATATCGGTGGCGGCAGGGTATCTGTCAAATTATTTCGTCAGGTTTCTGTTAGATTTTTGATAAATGGTAGAGCGGAGAATCTAACGTACTGATTTATAAGTGTGTCAAAAAAATATCATCAGTTGATGTCTTTTTAACGACACAGCTTACGGCCTCTATCCGGCGTCGAGAGATCAGCGGATTTTACGACAGTAGCTTTCTATTTATTCTTTTTTAATCTATATAAATGCTAATTTATAATTTTTGGTTCTATTTGATTTCGTGCATGATCCTCTTCATGGTCTGTGAACGAGGAACACGCATGAACGAGCCAGTGCTGTATTTTGATTACGCTGCCACCACGCCTGTGGACGAGCGCGTCATCAGAGTGATGGTAGATTGCCTGGGGGCATCAGGCAATTTCGGTAATCCCGCCTCCAGCTCCCATTCGTTCGGCCAGAAAGCCCGCCTTGCAGTGGAGTTTGCCCGTGGGCAGGTTGCGCACCTGGTGGGTGCGCAAGCCTCGCAGATCATCTGGACTTCCGGCGCGACCGAATCCAGCAATCTGGCAATAAAGGGGGTAGCTCAGGAACGTGCCAAGCGCCAGGCAGCGGTCTTAGGAGGCAGACCCGGTCATATCATCACCAGCCTGATCGAGCACAAGGCTACCCTCGACACCGCCCGTCAACTTGAGGAAGAGGGCGTCGATGTTACCTGGCTGGCGCCGGACAGCGAGGGCCTTATCAGTGCCGATGCGGTCAGTGCAGCCTTGCGTGACGATACATTTCTGGTCTCGCTGATGCTGGTCAATAACGAACTGGGTACCGTCAACGACATCGCCGAAATCGGCAGGCGTGTACGTGGGCACGGGGCGCTGTTGCATGTCGACGCTGCACAAGGCGCTGGCAAGCTGCCGATTGACCTCAGCCAGCTCGCGGTGGATTTGATGTCGCTCTCGGCACACAAGATCTATGGGCCCAAGGGCGTTGGCGCCTTGTACGTCGGTCCGCGCGCGCAGCAGCGTGTACTCGCTCAGATTCATGGGGGAGGCCACGAATGTGGCTTGCGCTCCGGGACACTGGCGACGCATCAGATCGCAGGAATGGGCGCTGCCTTTGCCCTGGCGGCAGAGGTGCTCGGAGAAGAAGTGGTTGAAGTACAGCGGCTGAGTGATCTTCTTTGTGAGCGCTTGGCCAAGATCCCCGGGGTGCGTATCAACGGCAGTCCCACGCAGCGGATTGCCCACACACTCAGTTTTACCTTCACCCATAACGATCTGGACGTCGCCGCGCTGGGTGAGAGTCTGGCCTTTTCGTCCACCTCAGCCTGCAACTCGGCAAAAAAACTGCCGTCGCATGTCCTGCTCGCTCTCGGGCTGAGCCCGCAGGCCGCCAGCCAGACCATACGCCTGAGCCTGGGGCGCTTCACCCGCGAGCAGGACATAGAGCGTGCGGTCGACTCGATTCGCGCCTCTTTGATTCAGCCAGCGTTCTGGGCGGTTGCTCAGGCTCGATGAGTGCTCCATTATCTGAACCAGTGAAAGCAGTCAATTTCCGGGTCAGCAGGAGAGTCAATGAGCACGCAATCCAATGCCAGTTCAGACGTGGCAGAACGTTTGGCGCAAACCCGCGCCTTGATGAGCAGGGAGCGCATCGATGCCTATCTGGTGCCGTCAGCGGATCCGCACCTCTCCGAATACCTGCCCGGCTATTGGCAGGGGCGCCAGTGGCTGTCGGGTTTTCACGGCTCGGTCGGTACGCTGATCATCACCCAGGATTTTGCCGGCATTTGGGCTGACAGCCGCTATTGGGAGCAGGCCACCAAGGAGCTGGCCGGCAGCGGCATCGAGTTGGTGAAACTGATGCCTGGCCAGCAAGGTCCGCTCGAATGGCTGGCAGATGAAGCCAAGGCCGAAAGCGTGGTTGCCGTTGATGGCGCGGTTCTGGCCGTTGCTTCTTCGCGAACCCTGGCAAGCAAGCTCTACGAGCGCGGCGCGCGGCTGCGAACCGACATCGACCTGCTTACCGAGCTATGGCAGGACCGGCCCGCGTTGCCGTCCCACCCGATTTACGAGCATTTGCCTCCCCAGGCGTCACTGGGCCGTAGCGAAAAACTCGCGCGGGTTCGTCAGATCATCGTCGAGCGAAAAGCTGACTGGCATTTCATTGCAACGCTGGACGACATCGCCTGGCTGTTCAATCTGCGTGGCGCTGACGTTTCCTACAATCCGGTGTTCATCGCGTTTGCCTTGATCGGTCCGCAAAGCGTCACGCTGTTCGTGGACTCGAAGAAAGTGCCGGACTCGGTGCGTGCGCGCCTGGAGCGCGAGGCCATTAACCTCATGGAGTACACGCAGATTGGCGCCGCCTTGCGTGAACTGCCGAAGGATGCGCGACTGCTGGTCGATCCGGCGCGGGTTACCTGCGGACTGCTCGATTACCTGGACAGTGAGGTCACGCTGGTTGAAGGGCTTAACCCGAGCACGTTGCTGAAATCGCGAAAAACCGAGACCGATACGGCTCATATCCGTCAGGCAATGGAGCAGGACGGCGCGGCGCTGTGCGAATTCTTCGCCTGGCTGGACAGTGCACTGGGGCGAGAGCCTGTCAGCGAACTGACCATCGATGAAAAACTCACGCAGGCACGTGAGCGACGTCCGGGTTATGTCTCGCCCAGCTTCGCGACTATTGCGGGTTTCAACGCTAATGGCGCAATGCCGCATTATCGCGCCACCGAGGCGGAGCATGCGCGGATAGAAGGTGATGGTTTGCTGCTGATCGATTCGGGCGGCCAGTACCTTGGTGGCACCACTGACATCACGCGGATGGTGGCGATCGGAACACCGAGTGCCGAACAGAAGCAGGACTGTACGCGCGTCCTCAAGGGTGTGATCGCACTGTCACGTGCTCAATTCCCCAAGGGCATTCAGTCGCCGCTGCTGGACGCCATCGCCCGAGCGCCGATCTGGAGTGAGGGTGTCAATTACGGCCACGGCACCGGGCACGGTGTGGGTTATTTCCTGAATGTGCACGAGGGGCCGCAAGTCATTGCCTATCAGGCACCTGCAACGCCGCAGACGGCCATGCTGCCAGGGATGATCACGTCCATCGAGCCCGGTACGTACCGGCCTGGACGCTGGGGGGTGCGTATCGAAAACCTGGTGATCAACCAGGAAGCAGGCAAAACCGAGTTCGGCGAGTTCCTGCGCTTTGAAACCCTGACGCTGTGCCCGATCGACACCCGTTGCCTCGAGGTGTCGATGTTGAACGCAGAAGAACGCGCCTGGCTGAACGACTACCATGTGCAGGTTCTGACGCGCTTGAGCCCGTTTCTGCAGGGCACTGCGCTGTTGTGGCTGCAGGCCCGCACGATCCCTGTCTGATCAAGCCTTCACGTTGCCGCGGGCTCAGTCCTGCGGTGACGGATCGGCCAGTGGTGCTGCTTTCCTGCACACGATGATCATGCTGCGGCTGGTGTAACCCGCCGGGTTCAGGCCGAACGGATAGTCTTCGGGCTCCTCGGTGGCATCGCCGGACTTTGCGATCACTTTGAATGTTCTGGAAGCGCAAGAGTTGGTAGCCAGTTCGTAGCATTTTGCCCAAGACGACGTGAGGCCTGAGCAGTTGATGTGGATGCCTCGCTTGCTTTGCGTGACGGGTTTGGATGTGGCTGCACAACCTGCCACAGCCAATATGGCCAATACGACAAAAATGTATTTCATTCCTTTCCTTAGCGGGCCATTGCTGATCGCGATCCATCCGATTGACTGGACCATGAGTCGTTTGAACTGTAACGCATAGCCACCGAATATAAATCGGTCAGGTACAAACATGGCGCATGCGCGTAACAAATGCTAGTGCCATATGGCTTCTTGCTGCGTGGTAAGTTCAGTCGGCCGGTACCAGTTGAGGTTTGCTGTTTGCAGAACCAAGGGTTGCGCCGATGGAGGCGAAGATGATTGCGCCGATCGCCAGCCATTGCGTCAGTGAAAGGCTTTCATGGAGAAAAACCAGGCCGGAAAGCGCTGCGAAGACGGGTTCCAGGCTTGCGAGCGTGCCAAATGTACGCGCCGACATCCGCGTCAGGGCAATCATCTCCAGGCTATAGGGCAGGGCAGTCGACAGGATAGCGACACCCAACGCTGCGGGTATCAGTGAAATATCCAGTAACGCAGAGCCTGCGTGGATCACGCCAATCGGTCCTATAAAGAGCGCGGCAATAACGACGCCGAGGGCAGCCGTCTGCACACCGTTGTCGGCGCCAGCCTTGTGACCGAACACGATGTATGCGGCCCAGCACACCCCGGCGCCCAAGGCATAGCCTGCACCGAGCAGATCGATCGCGGCAGCTGAGGTCCCCAAAGGGATCAACAGCAGCAGGCCGATGACTGCCAGAGTTACCCAGAGGAAATCAATGGGCTTGCGGGAGGACAGCAACGCCACAGCCAGCGGGCCGGTGAACTCCAGGGCTACTGCAATTCCCAAGGGCACTGTTTGCAACGACATATAGAAGAGAAGGTTCATGCAGCCCAGCGCAATGCCGTAGATCACGACAGTGCGTAACGACTTTGCAGTCAGATTCGCTCGCCACGGGCGCAGGACGGCAACCAGGATAAGGCTTGCGAATACCAGCCTGAGTGTCGTGGTGCCTTGCGCGCCCACGACAGGGAAAAGACTCTTTGCCAGCGATGCGCCGCTTTGAATCGAGATCATGGCGATCATCAGCAGTCCCAGAGGGAACAGGGCAGAGGCTATGTTGCGGGATTTCTCAGACATTTCAGATGTACATCCTGGGCGTGATCCTGGTACAGGTAATGGCCCATGATGCGGAATAATCAATGAATGGGCAATATATTGCGCAAGGCGCGTGTGCTCTTCTATATAAGTAATCACGAAACGGTCAATTTCGGCGATTTTGAAATTAACGGTTGACGCCCTCTGTGAGGTGTCTATAATTCGCCCCACTTCCGGCGCAGACGGAAACTAAAAAGCCTTGTAGATCAATAGTTTGCAAGGTTTTGAAGTGAAGAGTCAGCGAGGAAGGAGGTCGGGTCTGGGTTGATCGACAGCGGTGAGAAAAAAGAGTTTGACACGCGGTTGTAACGCTGTAGAATTCGCCTCCCGCTGATGAGCAACTCAAGAGTTGATCGCAGCGCAAGTGGTTGAAGTTGCAAAGGAAACTTTGAAAGCTTCTTAAAATAACCGCTTGACAGATACAGAGGACGCTGTAGAATGCGCGCCTCGGTTGAGACGAAAGGTCTTAACCAACCGCTCTTTAACAACTGAATCAAGCAATTCGTGTGGGTGCTTGTGGTGTCAGACTGAAGTCAACAGATTATCAGCAACCCAAGTTACTCCGCGAGAAATCAAAGATGTAACCAACGATTGCTGAGCCAAGTTTAGGGTTTTTCTCAAAACCCAGTTAGATGTTTGAACTGAAGAGTTTGATCATGGCTCAGATTGAACGCTGGCGGCAGGCCTAACACATGCAAGTCGAGCGGCAGCACGGGTACTTGTACCTGGTGGCGAGCGGCGGACGGGTGAGTAATGCCTAGGAATCTGCCTGGTAGTGGGGGATAACGCTCGGAAACGGACGCTAATACCGCATACGTCCTACGGGAGAAAGCAGGGGACATTCGGGCCTTGCGCTATCAGATGAGCCTAGGTCGGATTAGCTAGTTGGTGAGGTAATGGCTCACCAAGGCGACGATCCGTAACTGGTCTGAGAGGATGATCAGTCACACTGGAACTGAGACACGGTCCAGACTCCTACGGGAGGCAGCAGTGGGGAATATTGGACAATGGGCGAAAGCCTGATCCAGCCATGCCGCGTGTGTGAAGAAGGTCTTCGGATTGTAAAGCACTTTAAGTTGGGAGGAAGGGCAGTTACCTAATACGTATCTGTTTTGACGTTACCGACAGAATAAGCACCGGCTAACTCTGTGCCAGCAGCCGCGGTAATACAGAGGGTGCAAGCGTTAATCGGAATTACTGGGCGTAAAGCGCGCGTAGGTGGTTTGTTAAGTTGAATGTGAAATCCCCGGGCTCAACCTGGGAACTGCATCCAAAACTGGCAAGCTAGAGTATGGTAGAGGGTGGTGGAATTTCCTGTGTAGCGGTGAAATGCGTAGATATAGGAAGGAACACCAGTGGCGAAGGCGACCACCTGGACTGATACTGACACTGAGGTGCGAAAGCGTGGGGAGCAAACAGGATTAGATACCCTGGTAGTCCACGCCGTAAACGATGTCAACTAGCCGTTGGGAGCCTTGAGCTCTTAGTGGCGCAGCTAACGCATTAAGTTGACCGCCTGGGGAGTACGGCCGCAAGGTTAAAACTCAAATGAATTGACGGGGGCCCGCACAAGCGGTGGAGCATGTGGTTTAATTCGAAGCAACGCGAAGAACCTTACCAGGCCTTGACATCCAATGAACTTTCCAGAGATGGATTGGTGCCTTCGGGAACATTGAGACAGGTGCTGCATGGCTGTCGTCAGCTCGTGTCGTGAGATGTTGGGTTAAGTCCCGTAACGAGCGCAACCCTTGTCCTTAGTTACCAGCACGTTATGGTGGGCACTCTAAGGAGACTGCCGGTGACAAACCGGAGGAAGGTGGGGATGACGTCAAGTCATCATGGCCCTTACGGCCTGGGCTACACACGTGCTACAATGGTCGGTACAGAGGGTTGCCAAGCCGCGAGGTGGAGCTAATCTCACAAAACCGATCGTAGTCCGGATCGCAGTCTGCAACTCGACTGCGTGAAGTCGGAATCGCTAGTAATCGCGAATCAGAATGTCGCGGTGAATACGTTCCCGGGCCTTGTACACACCGCCCGTCACACCATGGGAGTGGGTTGCACCAGAAGTAGCTAGTCTAACCTTCGGGGGGACGGTTACCACGGTGTGATTCATGACTGGGGTGAAGTCGTAACAAGGTAGCCGTAGGGGAACCTGCGGCTGGATCACCTCCTTAATCGACGACTCAGCTGCACCATAAGCACCCACACGAATTGCTTGATTCATTGAAGAAGACGATTAGAAGCAGCTTTAAGCTCCAAGCTGATAGCTCAACGCTAGCGGCTACAAGCTCGAAATTGGGTCTGTAGCTCAGTTGGTTAGAGCGCACCCCTGATAAGGGTGAGGTCGGCAGTTCGAATCTGCCCAGACCCACCAATTTTGTGTGGGAAACGCCTGTAGAAATACGGGGCCATAGCTCAGCTGGGAGAGCGCCTGCCTTGCACGCAGGAGGTCAGCGGTTCGATCCCGCTTGGCTCCACCACTTACTGCTTCTGTTTGAAAGCTTAGAAATGAGCATTCCATTGATCCTGATGATCAGTGCATGAATGTTGATTTCTAGTCTTTGATTAGATCGTTCTTTAAAAATTTGGGTATGTGATAGAAAGAAATATAGACCGGGCACCTCTTTCACTGGTGTGTGTCCGGGCTAAGGTAAAGTTTGTGAAATGCAAACTTTCGGCGAATGTCGTCTTCACAGTATAACCAGATTGCTTGGGGTTATATGGTCAAGTGAAGAAGCGCATACGGTGGATGCCTTGGCAGTCAGAGGCGATGAAAGACGTGGTAGCCTGCGAAAAGCTTCGGGGAGTCGGCAAACAGACTGTGATCCGGAGATATCTGAATGGGGGAACCCAGCCATCATAAGATGGTTATCTTGTACTGAATACATAGGTGCAAGAGGCGAACCAGGGGAACTGAAACATCTAAGTACCCTGAGGAAAAGAAATCAACCGAGATTCCCTTAGTAGTGGCGAGCGAACGGGGACCAGCCCTTAAGTTGTATTGAGATTAGCGGAACGTTCTGGAAAGGACGGCCATAGTGGGTGATAGCCCTGTACGCGAAAATCCCTTTGCAATGAAATCGAGTAGGACGGGGCACGAGAAACCTTGTCTGAATATGGGGGGACCATCCTCCAAGGCTAAATACTACTGACTGACCGATAGTGAACCAGTACCGTGAGGGAAAGGCGAAAAGAACCGCGGAGAGCGGAGTGAAATAGATCCTGAAACCGTATGCGTACAAGCAGTGGGAGCCCACTTTGTTGGGTGACTGCGTACCTTTTGTATAATGGGTCAGCGACTTATTTTCAGTGGCGAGCTTAACCGAATAGGGGAGGCGTAGCGAAAGCGAGTCTTAATAGGGCGTCTAGTCGCTGGGAATAGACCCGAAACCGGGCGATCTATCCATGGGCAGGTTGAAGGTTGGGTAACACTAACTGGAGGACCGAACCGACTACCGTTGAAAAGTTAGCGGATGACCTGTGGATCGGAGTGAAAGGCTAATCAAGCTCGGAGATAGCTGGTTCTCCTCGAAAGCTATTTAGGTAGCGCCTCATGTATCACTGTAGGGGGTAGAGCACTGTTTCGGCTAGGGGGTCATCCCGACTTACCAAACCGATGCAAACTCCGAATACCTACAAGTGCCGAGCATGGGAGACACACGGCGGGTGCTAACGTCCGTCGTGAAAAGGGAAACAACCCAGACCGTCAGCTAAGGTCCCAAAGTCATGGTTAAGTGGGAAACGATGTGGGAAGGCTTAGACAGCTAGGAGGTTGGCTTAGAAGCAGCCACCCTTTAAAGAAAGCGTAATAGCTCACTAGTCGAGTCGGCCTGCGCGGAAGATGTAACGGGGCTCAAACCATGCACCGAAGCTACGGGTATCATCTTTTGATGATGCGGTAGAGGAGCGTTCTGTAAGCCTGTGAAGGTGAGTTGAGAAGCTTGCTGGAGGTATCAGAAGTGCGAATGCTGACATGAGTAACGACAATGGGTGTGAAAAACACCCACGCCGAAAGACCAAGGTTTCCTGCGCAACGTTAATCGACGCAGGGTTAGTCGGTCCCTAAGGCGAGGCTGAAAAGCGTAGTCGATGGAAAACAGGTTAATATTCCTGTACTTCTGGTTATTGCGATGGAGGGACGGAGAAGGCTAGGCCAGCCTGGCGTTGGTAGTCCAGGTTTAAGGTGGTAGGCTGAGATCTTAGGTAAATCCGGGATCTTAAGGCCGAGAGCTGATGACGAGTGTTCTTTTAGAACACGAAGTGGTTGATGCCATGCTTCCAAGAAAAGCTTCTAAGCTTCAGGTAACCAGGAACCGTACCCCAAACCGACACAGGTGGTTGGGTAGAGAATACCAAGGCGCTTGAGAGAACTCGGGTGAAGGAACTAGGCAAAATGGCACCGTAACTTCGGGAGAAGGTGCGCCGGTGGAGGTGAAGCATTTACTGCGTAAGCCCCTGCCGGTCGAAGATACCAGGCCGCTGCGACTGTTTATTAAAAACACAGCACTCTGCAAACACGAAAGTGGACGTATAGGGTGTGACGCCTGCCCGGTGCCGGAAGGTTAATTGATGGGGTTAGCGCAAGCGAAGCTCTTGATCGAAGCCCCGGTAAACGGCGGCCGTAACTATAACGGTCCTAAGGTAGCGAAATTCCTTGTCGGGTAAGTTCCGACCTGCACGAATGGCGTAACGATGGCGGCGCTGTCTCCACCCGAGACTCAGTGAAATTGAAATCGCTGTGAAGATGCAGTGTATCCGCGGCTAGACGGAAAGACCCCGTGAACCTTTACTATAGCTTTGCACTGGACTTTGAATTTGCTTGTGTAGGATAGGTGGGAGGCTTTGAAGCGTGGACGCCAGTCTGCGTGGAGCCAACCTTGAAATACCACCCTGGCAACTTTGAGGTTCTAACTCAGGTCCGTTATCCGGATCGAGGACAGTGTATGGTGGGTAGTTTGACTGGGGCGGTCTCCTCCTAAAGAGTAACGGAGGAGTACGAAGGTGCGCTCAGACCGGTCGGAAATCGGTCGTAGAGTATAAAGGCAAAAGCGCGCTTGACTGCGAGACAGACACGTCGAGCAGGTACGAAAGTAGGTCTTAGTGATCCGGTGGTTCTGTATGGAAGGGCCATCGCTCAACGGATAAAAGGTACTCCGGGGATAACAGGCTGATACCGCCCAAGAGTTCATATCGACGGCGGTGTTTGGCACCTCGATGTCGGCTCATCACATCCTGGGGCTGAAGCCGGTCCCAAGGGTATGGCTGTTCGCCATTTAAAGTGGTACGCGAGCTGGGTTTAGAACGTCGTGAGACAGTTCGGTCCCTATCTGCCGTGGACGTTTGAGATTTGAGAGGGGCTGCTCCTAGTACGAGAGGACCGGAGTGGACGAACCTCTGGTGTTCCGGTTGTCACGCCAGTGGCATTGCCGGGTAGCTATGTTCGGAAAAGATAACCGCTGAAAGCATCTAAGCGGGAAACTTGCCTCAAGATGAGATCTCACTGGAACCTTGAGTTCCCTAAAGGGCCGTCGAAGACTACGACGTTGATAGGTTGGGTGTGTAAGCGCTGTGAGGCGTTGAGCTAACCAATACTAATTGCCCGTGAGGCTTGACCATATAACACCCAAGCAATTTGCGTTGAATGAGCAGATTGCGGTGACTGTGAAGATGACACGAACCGAAAGTTTGCGTCACGAACGACACCTGAAACAGCTTGCTATCACATACCCGATTTGCTGAAGCGCGCCGCAGGGCACGATTCGGTACCCGAATTTCTTGACGACCATAGAACATTGGAACCACCTGATCCCATCCCGAACTCAGTAGTGAAACGATGTATCGCCGATGGTAGTGTGGGGTTTCCCCATGTGAGAGTAGGTCATCGTCAAGATTAAATTCCAGAAACCCTCATCGCTTACGCGTTGAGGGTTTTTGTTTGTCTGGTGCCTGCAAAAAACCAGCGTGAAAACACGTTTTCGTTTCTATGCATCATGGCTCTGCGTGGCTATATCTGCCGCCGATCGACAGGCACAAAAAAACCACCGGTGAGGTGGTTTTTTATTGTCAGGGCAATCAATCGCCGCGGTATTCACATCCACTGGTGCAAGTCTCGTGAATACGGACTGCCGACAGCTCCGGTAGCAGAGGCTTCAACTCATTCCAGATCCATTTCGCCAGGTTTTCGCTGGTCGGATTCTCAAGGCCCGGGATGTCATTCAGGTAGTTATGATCGAGGCGTTCATACAGCGGCTTGAAGATCGCCTTGATTTCCGAGAAGTCCCGGATCCAGCCGGTATGGGGATCAACCTTTCCGGCCAGATGAATGCCGACACGAAACGAATGGCCGTGCAGGCGTCCACACTTGTGCCCCTCTGGAACGTGGGGGAGGCGGTGTGCTGACTCGAAGGTAAACTCTTTGAAGATTTCCACTGTGTATTGGCCCCGGAAAAATGGCGATCGCTCACGCGATAAATGCAATCGAGGAGTTTAACAGCAATGGCCTGAAACTCCATGCAAGGGTTAGCCGCGATAAACCTGCCAGAACGTTTGATGGCACTCGGCCAGATCTATTCAGTTTGAGTTAAGTTGTACCGGTTAAGGTGGACGCCATAGAAGCACCGATCGCTATGGATACCCCCTATGAAAACGCTGACCACCCTGCTGGCGGCCCTTACATTTGTTTTGACGTCCTGTTTCATCCAGGCGCGTGGGGTCGACCCACAGGAAGTGCTGCGCCTCAGTGAGGCCGGTACGCTTCATTCGGCTGAAAAGCTCGATGCCAAAGCGCTGAGCAAACACCCCGATGCCAGTATCACCGGCACGCAGTTCAAGAACATCTACGGCAGGTACGTTTACAATGTCGAGCTGCGTGACAAACAGGGTGTTGAGTGGGTTCTCGAAATGGACGCCGCCACGGGCCAGGTCTACAGGAATCATCAGGATAACTAATGAATGTCGACAAGCGTCTCTGTGTCATCCTTGGTTTGAGCCTGACCTGCTCTTTTGTGTATGCCAGAGATCTGAATCAGGATGAAGCGCTCAGTTTGCGGCAGCGCGGGGTCATCCTGCCTCTCGAACAGTTCATCGAACGCGCGATGGGCCTTCATCCGGGCTCTCGTCTGCTGGAGGCCGAGCTCGAGGAAAAGAATAATGTGTACGTGTATGAATTTGAGTTGCTGACCCCTGAGGGCGTCGTCCGCGAGCTCAAGTTCGATGCACGTGATAGCCGATTATTGAAAGACGAGGACGATGATTGATGCGCCTGCTACTGGTTGAAGACCATGTTCCCCTTGCCGATGAGCTGCTGGCTGCGCTGGGGCGTCAAGGCTACGCGGTCGACTGGCTGGCTGACGGGCGTGATGCGGTTCATCAAGGCGCAAGTGAACCGTATGACTTGATTGTTCTGGATCTGGGTCTGCCTGGCATGCCAGGGCTTGAGGTTCTCCAGCATTGGCGCAGCAAAGGTCTGGCGACCCCCGTGTTGATTCTGACCGCGCGGGGCTCCTGGTCAGAGCGTATAGAAGGCTTGAAGGCAGGCGCCGATGATTACCTGACCAAGCCTTTTCATCCTGAAGAGCTGCAGCTGCGTATTCAGGCATTGCTGCGACGTTCGCACGGGCTGGCCAACCAGCCCACACTGGAATCGGCCGGCCTTAATCTGGATGAAGGCCGGCAATGCGTCAGCCGGGATGGCGTGGATATTCAGCTCACCTCGGCTGAGTTTCGGTTGCTGCGTTATTTCATGCTCCACCCGGGACAGATTCTCTCGAAAAGCCATCTTTCAGAGCACTTGTACGATGGCGAAAACGAGCGTGATTCCAACGTCATCGAAGTCCATGTCAATCACCTGAGGCGCAAGTTGGGCCGCGCAGTCGTCGAGACACGCCGCGGTCAGGGCTATCTGTACGGTGGAGTCGGCGGTTGAAATCCATACAGCGGCGTCTGAGTCTGGGTTTGATCGCCGTCATGGTCGTTGTCGGTCTGGTGATGGCGCAGACCAGTCTCTGGCTATTCGAAGTGGGCCTGCAGCGCTATCTGGAGTCAGGCCTGCGCAACGAAAGTGAAAACCTGCTGGTAGCACTGGTGCGAGGTCCTGCCGGGCTGCAGCTGGATGACCATCGCCTCTCGGGTGCATACCAGCGTCCGTTGTCCGGCCATTACTTCCGCATGGATCTGCCACAGGGGCACTGGCGCTCCCGCTCCCTGTGGGATTTCGAGCTGCCCCAGCCTGGGGTGGGTTTGCATGCCAATCTTGAGCTCGGCAAGACCGGGCAATCGCTGTTGATGCTGACCAGTGAATACCGCAAGTTCGGCAAGCAGATTTCAATCACCGTCGCACAGGATTATACGCCGGTCAGGGCGAGCTTTCGTCTCATGCAGCAGGTCGGGATGGGGCTCGGGCTTGCCGCGCTGATCCTGGTGCTGGTATTGCAACGCATCACCGTGCGAAGAGCGCTTCGTCCGCTTGAAACCGTTCGCGAGCAGATTTTTCAGCTCCAGCAGGGCCAGCGCTCACAACTGGATAATCAGGTTCCCCTCGAACTCGAGCCGCTGGTGGCGCAGATCAACCACTTGCTCGCGCATACCGAAGACAGCCTGAAACGCTCACGCAATGCACTGGGTAATCTTGGACATGCCTTGAAAACACCGCTCGCGGTCTTGCTCAGCCTGGCCCTCAGCGGACAATTGGACGCCAACCCGGCCTTGCGCAGGACGCTGCAGGAGCAACTGGAAAATATCCGTCTGCGTCTGGAGCGCGAGCTTAATCGCGCACGCCTCTCCGGCGACGCTCTACCGGGAGCCCGCTTCGATTGTGACGCCGAACTGCCCGGGCTTTTCTCCACGCTGGGTATGATTCATGGTGCCCACCTCCAGTTGATCAATGATGTCGAGGCGGGCATGTACCTGCCGTGGGATCGAGAGGACATTCTCGAGCTGCTCGGCAACCTGCTGGACAACGCCTGCAAATGGGCCGACAGCGAAGTGCGTCTGGACATTCTGAGTCAGCATCAGGGCTTCTGTCTGTTGGTGGATGACGACGGGCCTGGTATTCCCGAGGCGCAACGCGCAGAAGTGTTCAGTCGGGGCGCTCGTCTTGACGAGCAGATTACTGGCCACGGGCTGGGTCTTGGTATCGTGCGCGACATCGTCGAGGCGTGGGGCGGTCAATTGCAACTCCAGGAGAGTCCGGCAGGGGGATTGCGGGTACGCATAGACCTGCCAGAGCGGACTGCCCCGTAGTACGTCAGCCGGCACCTTTCAGAGAAATTAATCGCAGCGTTCATCAGATCTTGAGTGCAGTCGAGGGCGTCGCCGATGAAACCCGGCACACCGCCAAGACCTCACGCAGCCTGGCTGAACGGGCGCGCGCCTGGACAGCCTGCTTGGTCAGTTCCGGCGCTGATGTCTGTCGGGCAGTGGCTTGAATCCCTGCCATCACCCGTGACTTTCGTCGCCGTCATATTGCCTTCATAGAAGATGGCACTCGTGCGCTTGTGTGCTGACTAAGCTCTAGACCGGGCGCGATGCGCGGTCTAATGACATGGACAGGACATGAACGAAACCACGCTGCAATACAAAACCCTCATTCTACTACTGGTACTGGTGACCATCGCCTTCATATGGATTCTGCTGCCGTTCTATGGCGCAGTGTTCTGGGCGGTCATCCTCGGAATCATCTTCGCGCCTGTGCAGCGCAAGTTGCAGATCAAGTTCAACTGGTCACGCAATCTCACCTCCCTGTGCACCCTGATGATCTGTCTGGTTATCGCGATTCTGCCGGTGATCGTGATCAGCGCCTTGCTGGTTCAGGAGGGGACCATGCTGTACAAGAACGTCGAGACCGGGCAACTGGATATCGCCGGCTACCTGGCCGAGTTCAAGGACCTGCTGCCGCACTCCGTGCAGGCGCTGCTCGATCGTCTGGGCATGGGAGACCTGGAAGGGTTGCGCGATAAGATCGCCAAGGGTGCGATGCAGGGCAGTCAGTACCTGGCGACGCAGGCATTCAGCTTTGGACAGGGCACGTTCGACTTTGTCGTGAGCGTCTTCATCATGCTCTACCTGCTGTACTTTTTCCTGCGCGACGGACAGGAACTGGTGCGCAAGATCCGCACCGCCTTCCCGTTGGGCGAACAGCAGAAGCGTCGTCTGCAGCTCAAGTTCACCCGTGTGGTACGTGCCACGGTCAAAGGCAACGTGGTGGTCGCGGTCACGCAAGGTGCGCTGGGCGGCTTCATCTTCTGGGTGCTGGACATCCCGAGTGCGCTGCTTTGGGCGGTGATCATGGCGTTCCTGTCGCTGTTGCCTGCGGTGGGAGCCGGGATTGTCTGGGCGCCGGTGGCAGTCTACTTCCTGCTCAGCGGCATGATCTGGCAAGGTGTGGTGCTGGGCTTGTTTGGCGTCTTCGTCATCGGTCTGGTTGATAACGTACTGCGCCCGATCCTGGTGGGCAAGGACACGAAGATGCCGGACTACCTGATCCTTATTTCCACGTTGGGCGGCATGTCGGTCTTTGGTCTGAACGGCTTTGTGATCGGACCTCTGGTGGCGGCGCTGTTCATGTCCAGCTGGGGGTTGTTCAGCGGAGCCAAGAAGCCCGTAAAACTGCCAGGCTGATATTGTAAGGAGGCGTAGCCGACACAGACCCGCGCATGCCTCCTGCCATTTATCAGGCAGGAGCATGCGCGGTTTTTTTGATTAGGACATAACGCTCGGATCAGGTCTCATTCTAAGCCTTTTGCCGCGATGGCAGCCGAGTCCATGAAGGCTGTCAGATCAGTATTGAAGCGTGATGCTTCTTCCAGAAATGGCGCGTGGCCTGAATTTTCGTACACCTTGGATTGAATCCGCGCATTGAGTTGCCGGGCACGTGCGATGCTGGGCTGAACATTGACCAGCTCATCCTTGCCGCCATACAGCATCAATACCGGCACCTTTGCCCTGGGCAAGCCTTCTGCCGCATCGACAGTCATTGCAGGCGTAGCACGGGTCATCGCCCACGATGCCATCGCGGCACTCGATAACAGCCGTCCGAATGTTAGTGCATCCGGTTTTGTCTGGAAGCACAGTCCGAGAAAAGTACGTACTGCATCAAGGTGGGTCTTCAGGTCCTCTGAGCTCAGGCCTGCATACACTTGAGGATGAGCTGTAATCAAAGCAGCGTTGAGCTCGATGACACCATCGACATACACAACCCCGCCGATCTTCGCATCGCCATAGGTGGCGAGGTAGTTGGACATGACCACGCCGCCCATTGACCAGCCAACCAGCACCGGACGCCTGCTTGCAGTGGCTTCAACTACCGCTGCCAGATCGTCCGCATAATGACGTCCATTGCGGTACGCCTCGATATTCTCGGGCTTATCGGAAAGCCCGTGACCGCGCAGGTCATAGGTAATCATCCGGTAGCGCTGCAGCTGAGGACTACCGATCTGCTTCTCCCAATTGAGGTGACTGCCCAGCAGGCCGTGGATGAAAATCAGAGCCGGGCCGTTCGGATCTCCTGATTCCTGCACAGCGAGTTTGACGCCGTCAGGGGCTGTGACGGTGTAGTTTTTTTCTATTGCCAGGGCAATTGACGATAGTCCGCTTAACAGCGCGACAAGCCAGGTATTACGCAGTAGGCGAACGAAGCGAATGTGATTCATGAGGCGATTTCCCTGCGGCAGAAGTGATGGGCGCACTGTAGGTCGATGACGCAGGACGGTCTATGACGTAAGATCCGGAAAAATTGATTAATCGTCCTGAATTCATGGTCACCGTTCTCCATGCCAACCTGCTCAAATGACCCCATCAGCGAACTGCTGCTCGGTATGCGTCTATTCGGTGTTCAATTCCGGAGGTTGAAAGTCGTACCGCCTATTGGTGTTGGCTTCAGTAACGCAATCGGGCGAGCACAGTTTCATTTCGTCGGACGTGGGCCGGTGTGGTTGCGCAGCGCTGAGAACGTTCTATGCAGGCTTGACAGCGGGGACGCGGTTCTGATTCCGCGCGGTGGGCACCATGCCATTTTGCCGGCTGAAGACACGGCTGCGAGCGATATACAGCTGTTTGACCCGTCTACCGGCATTGTCGATGGCGTTCACAATGGGGCATACGACGAGGAGGGCGGAGTCTCTGATCACGCGATCATTTTCAGCTGTTGCATGGAGTTGGAGCTGGGCGGCATGCAACCGCTTGTTGCCGCCATGCCGGATGTCATGCAGGTCAGCACGCTGTTGGAGACATGTCCCGAGCTGCGGCCCATGCTCGCGGCAATGGAGCGTGAGACCTTGATGCTGCAGGCCGGGCATGCGGGGATTCTGGCACGTCTTGCTGAAGTCGTGGCCGCGCTGTTGGTGCGTGGTTGGGTCGCGGGCGGCTGTGGAAATGCCACAGGCTGGCTCGGTGCTTTGCAAGACCCTCGGCTGAGTCGCGCCATCGTCATGATGCACCAGCGTCCAGGCAGACGCTGGACGGTGGCCACGCTTGCCCGTGAGGCCAGGCATTCCCGCTCTGTGTTCGCACAGCGCTTTCTCGAGGCAACGGGTATGCCGCCATTGCAGTACCTGACGGAGCTGAGAATGCGCCTGGCATTGCACAGGCTTAGCCGTGAACACTGTTCTCTGGAGGCTGTTGCCAGTCAACTGGGTTACGGCTCATTGGCCGCGTTCAGCCGTGCATTCAAAAGAACGGTGGGCCTATCCCCTGGCGCTGTGCGGGCCGCGAAAAGTGTTGCCGGGTAGCCGTTCCAGCCATTTTCGGAGACAAAAAAAAGCCCTGCTCGAGAGCAGGGCTTTGCGTTTGCGCAGGATCAGCCCGCTACGTGCAGACCGGCATTGAGCACCAGATCGAGCAGCGGTTGCGGGTAGACACCCAGCACGAAGGTCAGGATCGCAACGGCCAGCAGCATCACGCCGCCCGTGCGCTGTGCCCAGTTGATGGCTGCGTCGTGGCGAGGAAGCTTGTTGTCGACCAGATACATGGTGACCATCACGCGCAGGTAATAGAACACGCCGATGGCGCTACCGATTACCAGAGCCCCGACCAGCCACCACAGCTGCGATTCGACACCGGTGGCGATGATATAGAACTTGCCGATGAAACCTGCGGTGAGCGGGATACCTGCCAGCGACAGCATCATCAGGGTCATGACTGCCGTCAGGTAAGGGCGACGCCAGAACAGACCACGGTATTCGAACATTGCGTCGGCATCACGTCCGCTGTAAGGCGAAGACATCATGGTGATCACACCGAAGCTGCCCAGCGAGGTCAGGACGTAAGTCGCCAGATAGACGCCGATCGCTTCGACAGCCATGCCTTTGCTGGCCACCAGCGCAATCATCAGGTAACCGAAGTGCGCGATGGAGGAGTAGCCCAACAGACGCTTGAGGTTGGTCTGAGTCAGCGCCAGCAGGTTGCCGACCAGGATCGACGCGACGGCGATGACTGCCAGTACATCATGCAGGACACCGCTGCTGGCTGCCGGCGAAACCTGGAACAGACGCACCAGTACCGCGAATACCGCCACCTTGCTGGCAGTTGCCAGGAAGGCTGCGACCGGCGCAGGAGCGCCTTCGTAAACGTCCGGGGTCCACAGGTGGAAAGGCACCAGTGACAGCTTGAAGGCCAAGCCGACGACCATCATGCCCAGACCCAGGCTGGCAATCGGACTCGGCATGCCGGTCGCTGCGATGGCCTTGCCGATACCGTCGAAACTCAGCGAGCCTGCCTCTGCGTACAGCAGCGCCATACCGAACAGCAGGAACGCCGAGCCTGCGGCCGACAGGACCATGTACTTGATGCCGCCTTCCAGCGAACGCTTGTTGAAGAAGGCATAAGCCACCAGCCCATAGACCGGCACCGACAGCAGTTCCAGGCCGATGAACAGGCCCGCCAGATGCTGAGCGCTGACCAGCACCAGTCCACCGGCAGCTGCCAGCAGGATCAGCAGGTAAAGCTCTTCGCGATTGCCCGGATACCCGGCCTTGCCGTCACCCAGATAGGCGTGCGCCATGGTCACGCAAGCGAGGGTAGAGGCGAGGATGATCGCCATGTACAGGCAGGCAAAGTTGTCGATATGCAGCAGTGGCGTCACGACCAGAGGGGCAACTTTCAGTGCTGGATAGATCGACAGAAGAGCCAGGTTGAGGCCTGCTACCGAAAGCAGGAACGTTTGCGAGTGATTGCGGCGCCATGCGATCGCCAGCATCACCACGACAATGGTGAGGCTGGTGATCAGCAGTGGCGCAAGCGCAATAAAGTGTTGAATCGTCAGGTCCATAGCGCTCTTACCGGGCCGAAGCGAGTTGAGTGAAGGCAGTGCCTAGCCATTGCTGCACGCCGTGCATGGTCGCCGCCGATGTGTCGAGGAACGGCTGCGGGAATACCCCGAGCACGACCAGCAACACGGCAAGGCCCAGCACCATGATCATTTCCCGTCCGTCCATGCCCTTCAGAACCTCGTCGGACTTCGACGGGCCGAAATAGGCGCGGTGGATCATGATCAGCGAGTAGACAGAACCAAACACCAGACCGGAGGTGGCGATCGCCGTGATCCATGGTGAGCTGGCGAAGCTGCCCAGCAGAATCAGGAATTCGCCGACGAAGTTGCCGGTGCCCGGCAGACCCAAAGAGGCGGCGGCAAAGAACAGGCTGATGGCCGGGATGTAGGCGATGCGTGACCACAGACCGCCCATCTCACGCATGTCGCGAGTGTGCAGACGCTCGTACAACTGGCCACTGAGAATGAACAGTGCCGCGGCCGACAGACCGTGGGCGATCATCTGGATCAGTACGCCTTGCAGCGCTTGCTGGCTGCCCGAGTAGATACCGATCAGCACGAAGCCCATGTGCGAAACGCTGGAGAACGCGATCAGACGCTTGATGTCGGTCTGGGCAAACGCGAGGAATGCGCCGTAGAAGATACCGACCAGGCCCAGCGTCATTGCAATCGGTGCGAACTCGGCCGATGCGTTGGGGAACAGCGGCAGGGCAAAGCGCAGCAGGCCGTAAGCCGCCGTCTTCAGCAGGATACCCGCCAGGTCGACGGAGCCTGCAGTCGGTGCCTGGGCATGCGCATCCGGCAGCCATGAGTGCAATGGCACCACCGGCAGCTTGACGGCGAAGGCAATGAAGAAGCCCAGCATCAGGATGTACTCGGTACCCGGTGTCAGTTTGGTCTTCAGCAGGTCGGCGTAGGCAAAAGTGATCACGCCGGTCTGATTGAAGTGCACCAGCACCAGGCCCAGGATCGCCACCAGCATGATCAGGCCGCTGGCCTGAGTGAAGATGAAGAACTTGGTGGCTGCATAGATACGGGTTTTCTTGCCGTCCGAAGAACTGTGACCCCAGAGCGCGATGAGGAAATACATCGGCACCAGCATCATTTCCCAGAAGAAGAAGAACATGAACAGGTCGATGGCCAGGAACACGCCGACGACACCGCCCAGGATCCACATCAGGTTAAGGTGGAAGAAACCGACCTTGCGCTGGATTTCCTTCCACGAGCACAGCACCGAAAGCACGCCCAGCAGGCCGGTCAGCAGGATCATCAGCAGCGACAGGCCATCGAGTGCCAGATGCACGTCGATGCCGAAGCGGGTGATCCACGGGTGGTGGAATTCCAGGGTCCAGGTTGGATCGGCACCCGGCACCGGCGCGTAGCCGAAGTTGCCGGTAGCCCACAGCCAGAGGCCGAGAACCAGTTCCAGGGTCATTGTCAGCAACGCAATCCAGCGCGGCAGGGTAGAGCCGAAGCGCTCACCCAGCCAGCACAGCAGGCCGCCGATGAAGGGGATCAGGATTAGCCAGGGCAGAATCATGACGGGCTCAATTCCTTTCGCAAATTCGCAAGGTTCATATCAGATCGCAACCAGAACGACGGCACCGAGTACCAGAACGGCACCCACGGCGATCGAGGCAGCATACCAACGCAACTGGCCGGTCTCGGTGCGGCTCATGGTGTCATGACCGCCTTTGACCAGACGTGGGATCAAGCCGATGGTGCGGTCGAACGGATCGCTACGCAGTACATGGCTGATTGCCAGATACGGCTTGACGAACAGCTTGTCGTAGATCCAGTCGAAGCCCCAGGCCGCGAACCACCAGGCCGAGAGGAAACGGCCCGGACCACTGTTGGCGATAGCCGTTGCCAGGCGACGCTTGCCGAGGAACAGCAACGCTGCCAGCAGGATACCGGCCAGCGCGATGGCGCCGGAGGCGATCTCCAGACTGTGCTTGGCTTCGCCACCGGCATGGCCGACGCTCTGCGGCAGCACACCGGCCAGGGGCGGAGTGATCAACGCGCCGATGAACGTAGACAGCACGATCAGCACCGACAGTGGCAGCCAATGAGCGATACCGTGACCTGCGTGTGCTTCGGTCTTGGCTTCACCGTGGAACGCGATGAAGATCAGACGGAAGGTGTACAGCGACGTCATGAACGCGCCCACCAGACCGGCATACAGCAAACCGTTGTTACCGCTGGCAAATGCTTCCCAGAGAATTTCGTCCTTGGAGTAGAAGCCCGCCGTCAGCAGCGGCAGGGCGGAAAGAGCAGCGCCACCGACGATGAAGCTGGCGTAGGCCAATGGCAGTTTCTTCCACAGGCCGCCCATCTTGAAGATGTTCTGTTCGTGGTGGCAGGCAACGATCACCGCACCGGAAGCAAGGAACAGCAGCGCCTTGAAGAAGGCGTGGGTCATCAGGTGGAAGATCGCGCCTTCCCAGGCACCGACGCCCAGTGCCAGGAACATGTAGCCGATCTGGCTCATGGTCGAGTAGGCGAGGATACGCTTGATGTCGGTCTGTACCAGTGCGGCGAAACCCGCCAGAACCAGCGTGACGCCGCCGACAATGCCGACCAGATGCAGAATGTCAGGTGCCAGTGCGAACAGGCCGTGAGTACGCGCGATCAGGTAAACGCCCGCCGTGACCATGGTCGCTGCGTGGATCAGCGCCGACACCGGAGTAGGACCGGCCATCGCGTCAGCCAGCCAGGTTTGCAGTGGCAGTTGGGCGGATTTACCGACCGCACCGCCCAGCAGCATCAACGTCGCCAGCACGATCCAGAAATCGCCGACCTTGAAGTGTTCCGGCGCCCTGACCAGCAGTTCCTGCACATTGAGCGTGCCCAGTTGCTGGAACAGGATGAACAGGCCGATAGCCATGAACACGTCACCGATACGGGTGACGATGAACGCTTTGAGCGCTGCGTTGCCGTTGTTGCGGTTGCTGTAATAGAAACCGATCAACAGATAGCTGCACAGGCCCACGCCTTCCCAACCGAAGTAGATGAACAGCAGGTTGTCGCCCAGGATCAGGAACAGCATGCTGGCAATGAACAGGTTGGTGTAGGCGAAGAAGCGCGAATAACCCGCTTCACCGCGCATGTACCAGGACGCGAACAGGTGGATCAGGAAGCCGACGCCCACCACGACGCCCAGCATCGTGACGGACAGCCCGTCCAGATACAGCGCGAAGTTGGGCTGGAAGCCATCGACGTCCATCCAGCGCCACAACACCTGGGTGTAGTGACCGCCTTCGGGTGGTGCCACGTTGAACTGCCAGATGACCCAGGCAGTGACAATGGCTGACAGGCCGATGGAGCCGACGCCAATCAGCGCAGCGAGGTTTTCCGAGATGCGTCCACGGGAGAACGACAGCAGCAGAAAGCCGATGAGGGGGAATACGAAAGTCAGAAAGAGAAGATTCATCCGCGCATCTCGCTGGCAGCATCGATATCGAGAGTGTGGAAGCGGCGATAGAGTTGCATCAGGATCGCCAGGCCGATACTGGCCTCGGCTGCCGCAAGGCTGATCACCAGGATGAACATCACCTGCCCGTCCGGTTGCCCCCAACGGCTGCCGGCCACGACGAACGCCAGTGCAGCGGCGTTCATCATGATTTCCAGGCTCATCAACACGAAGAGAATGTTACGGCGCACCATCAGGCCGACCAGACCCAGGCAGAACAGGACCCCGGCGACCGCCAGACCGTGCTCAAGAGGGATAGCATTCATTGGCTTGGCTCCTTGGCCTCGTTGCGGCCCAGATGGAAGGCCGTGATGGCTGCTGCAAGCAACAGCATCGAGGCGAGTTCCACCACCAGCAGATAGGGCCCGAACAGGCTGATGCCGACTGCCTTGGCGTCGACCGTGGTGTGACCGACACCAGCGCCGGTCGGGTTGGCGAACAGCACGTACAGCAACTCGGCCAGCAACAGCGCGCCGAGAATGACCGGGCCGATCCAGATGCCGGGTTTGAGCCAGGCACGTTCCTGCTGAACCGAGGCCGGGCCGAGGTTGAGCATCATCACCACAAACACGAACAGGACCATGATCGCGCCCGCGTAGGCAATGACTTCCAGCACACCGGCGAACGGCGCACCGAGGCTGAAGAACGTCATTGCTACGGCGATCAGCGAGATGATCAGGTAGAGCAGGGCGTGCACCGGGTTCGTGTTGGTGATCACCCGCAGGGTGGACACAACAGCGATACCGGATGCGAAGTAGAAAGCGAATTCCATCTTTACTTCCTTAAGGCAGCAAGCTCTTGACGTTGATCGGCTCGGCTTCGTTCTGTGCGGAGCCCTTGGGCTTGCCGCCGATGGCCATACCGGCAACGCGATAGAAGTTGTAGTCAGGGTTCTTGCCAGGTCCGGAGATCAGCAGGTCTTCCTTCTCGTACACCAGATCCTGACGCTTGAAGTCGGCCATCTCGAAGTCCGGCGTGAGCTGGATCGCGGTTGTCGGGCAGGCTTCTTCGCACAGGCCGCAGAAGATGCAGCGCGAAAAGTTGATGCGGAAGAAGTCGGGATACCAGCGTCCGTCCTCTGTCTCGGCCTTCTGCAGCGAAATGCAGCCGACCGGGCAGGCTACTGCACACAGGTTGCACGCCACGCAGCGCTCTTCACCATCGGGGTCGCGGGTCAGAACGATGCGGCCACGGTAGCGAGGAGGGAGATAAACCTGCTCTTCGGGGTATTGCAGGGTGTCGCGCTTGCGAAAGCCGTGGCCGAAGACCATGACCAGGCTGCGCAACTGGGTACCCGTACCCTTAACGATGTCACCAATATATTTGAACATGGGTCAAATCCTCACTGAACCGAGCCTGCCGGTGTGTTCAACAACACAATCGCAGCAGTCACCAGCAAATTGATCAGGGTCAGCGGCAGACAGAACTTCCAGCTGAAATCCATGACCTGGTCATAACGCGGGCGCGGGATGGAGGCGCGCAGCAGAATGAACAGCATGATGAAAAACGCGGTTTTCAAGGCGAACCAGAAGAATGCCAGCGATGGCAGAATGTCGAACGGGCCGTGCCAGCCGCCGAAGAACAGCGTCACCAGCAGCGCCGAGATCAAGATGATCCCGATGTATTCGCCCACAAAGAACATGCCCCATTTCATGCCGGCATATTCAATGTGGTAGCCGTCAGCCAGTTCCTGCTCGGCTTCCGGTTGGTCGAACGGGTGGCGGTGAGTCACCGCCACGCCTGCGATGAAGAACGTACAGAAGCCGAAGAACTGCGGAATGATGAACCACAGGTTCTGCGCCTGATATTCAACGATGTCGCGCATGTTGAACGAGCCGACCTGAACCACGATGCCCATCAGCGCAAGGCCCATGAACACTTCGTAGGAGACGGTTTGTGCCGAAGCACGCAGGCTGCCCAGCAGGGCGAACTTGTTGTTGCTCGACCAGCCGGCGAACAGCACCGCATACACGGACAGACCGGCCATGGCGAAGAAGAACAACAGACCGATGTTCAGGTCCGCGACGCCCCAGGTCGGGGTGATCGGGATGACCGCAAAGGCGATCAGCAAGGCGCTCATGGCAACCACCGGCGCCAGGGTGAAGATCACCTTGTCAGCGAACGGTGGGGTCCAGTCTTCCTTGAAGAACATCTTCAGCATGTCAGCTGCGATCTGGAACATGCCGAACGGACCCACGCGGTTCGGACCATAACGGTCCTGCCACCAGCCCAGCAAACGACGTTCGACGAAGCTCAACAAGGCACCGCCAACCACGACGCCCAGCAGCACCACGATGGCCTTGACCACTGCAATGATTGCGTCGATCACATCAGGGGTAAACCAGGTCATTGCGCTGCCTCCTGCAGACCGTCAACGGATTTGCCAAAGAGTGCTGGCGGAATGCCAGGCAGTCCTGCCGGCAATGCCACAAGGCCGGCGCCCAGTTCTTCGCTGATGCGCAACGGCAAGGTCAGCGTTTCGCCGCCGATGCTCAAGGAGAGCAGGGCACCGTCGTTGACGCCGAGACGATCGGCTTCGGACTTGGCCACTGCGACATAGGCCTGCGGGATGCGTTCCTGAACCGGCGCGGCCAGAGACGAGGTTTCGTCGCTGCCGAACAGGTGGAAGAACGGTACGACCTGCCAGGTGCCGCGCTCTGGAGAGAACGCGCGTGGCACGCTGGAGAACCACGACAGACCATCGCCCTGGCTTTCGATCAGGCGGGTGCCCGGGTCGCCGGCACGCAAGTGACCGCCGACTTCATCCTGAAACTTGTTCCAGGCCTGTGGCGAGTTCCAGCCCGGCGACCAGGCGAATGGCACCTGCTGACGAGGCTCGGCCGAGCCCGAGTAGCCTTCCATGGAGAACGAGAACGCGGTGTCGATGTCTTGCGAGGTGCGCGGCTCATGCACGCTGATGTTGGCTCGCATCGCGGTACGACCGCTATAACGCAGCGGTTCGCGAGCCAGTTTCAGGCCCTTGATGCGGAACGACGCAGACGGCGCGGCGTTGACGATACCCGCCAGTTGCGGCGTGCTGCCGGCGCAGGCTTCGGTGACGTGGTCGAGTTGCGTCCAGTCAACCGGCTTGTTCAGCAAGGTGGCACGCAGGGCATGCAACCAGCGCCAGCCTTCGTGGATCAGAATGCTGGCATCCAGATAGGTCGGATCGAAGACCTGGAAGAAGCGCTGGGCGCGGCCTTCCTGGCTGACCAGTGTGCCGTCGCCTTCAGCGAAGCTGGCAGCTGGCAGGATCAGGTGGGCGCGGTCGCTGGTCGGGGTTTTCTGATGGTCAGCGACGATCACGACCTTCGCAGCGCTCAGCGCGGCGTCGACGATCCTGGCGTCCACACGACGATACAAATCGTTTTCCAGCACCACGATAGCGTCGGCCTTGCCGGAGATCACGGCTTGCAGCGCGGCATCTACGGACTCGCCGCCGAACATCGCCAGGCCCATGCTGTTGGCTTCAGGCACGATCAGGCTGATCGAACCCTGCTTGTCGCGCAGTTTCAAGGCCTTGGCGATGTTGGCAGCAGCTTCGATCAGCGCTGTCGAACCCAGTGAACTGCCGGAAATGATCAGCGGTCGTTTGGCAGCCAGCAGTGCATCGGCAATGCGTTGCGCCAGTTCCAGCGCCTCGCTGTCCAGACCTTCGACGGCAGGTGCGCTGGCGTCCAGGGCATGGGCTACGGCAAAACCGATACGCGCCAGATCATCGGGCGCTGCATGTACGCATTCTTCTGCGACGTCATCGAGACGGGTCTCGGCGAGGCTGGCGATGAACAGCGGATTGAGCTCGTGCTGACCGATGTTCTTCACGGCCGCGTCGAGCCACGGCTGGACTTTCATCGCCGCTGCCATGTCTTCAGCCTTGCCTTTGACGGCCTGGCGCAAGCCCAGGGCCATGCGCGCCGCTGTCTGGGTCAGGTCTTCGCCGAGGACGAAGATGGCATCGTGATCTTCGATGTCGCGCAGGGTCGGGATCGGCAGCGGGCTGTCGTTCAGGACCTTGAGGATCAGCCTGATACGCTCCAGTTCACCGGCTTCGATACCGCTGTAGAAATGCTCGGCACCCACCAGCTCACGCAGCGCGTAGTTGCTTTCAAGGCTGGCGCGAGGAGAGCCGATACCGACGATGTTACGGCCGCGCAGCAGGTCCGCCGCCTTATCCAGCGCCTCGTCCAGGCTCAGTTTGACCTGACCGTCGACGAGCAATGGCTGACGCGGGCGATCCTTGCGGTTGACGTAGCCGTAGCCGAAACGTCCGCGGTCGCAGAGGAAGTACTGGTTGACCGAGCCGTTGTAACGGTTTTCGATGCGGCGCAATTCACCGTAGCGTTCACCCGGGCTGATGTTGCAGCCGCTGGAACAGCCGTGGCAGATGCTTGGAGAGAACTGCATGTCCCACTTGCGGTTGTAGCGCTCGGAGTGGGTCTTGTCCGTGAACACACCGGTCGGGCAGACCTCGGTGAGGTTGCCGGAGAACTCGCTTTCCAGCGTGCCGTCTTCAACGCGACCGAAGTACACGTTGTCATGGGCGCCGTAGACGCCTAGGTCGGTGCCGCCTGCGTAGTCTTTATAAAAGCGCACACAGCGATAACAGGCGATGCAGCGGTTCATCTCGTGCGCGATGAACGGCCCCAGCTCCTGATTCTGGTGGGTACGCTTGGTGAAGCGATAACGGCGCTCGTTGTGGCCGGTCATCACCGTCATGTCCTGCAGGTGGCAGTGACCGCCTTCCTCGCAGACCGGGCAGTCATGCGGGTGGTTGGTCATCAGCCATTCGACGACACTGGCCCGGAAAGCCTTGGACTCATCGTCTTCGATGGAAATCCAGGTGTTGTCGGTGGCTGGCGTCATGCAGGACATGACGATACGACCGCGGGTGTCGTTCTCGTCCGTGTACTGCTTGACCGCGCACTGGCGACAGGCGCCAACGCTGCCAAGGGCGGGGTGCCAGCAGAAATAAGGAATATCGAGGCCAAGCGACAGACATGCCTGTAACAGGTTGTCTGCACCATCGACTTCGAGCGCTTTGCCGTCTACGTGAATAGTAGCCATGGTTCAAAGGTCTTCGTTGGCCCGTTGTCAGCGGGCGTGGCTAATGGAATCTCGGTAGTACCCGTATCGTTCAGCCCGGAGGGCGTCAGCAGGTACGAGGACGGCAGCCCGAACAGCCGCCGACCGTTGTGTCTTGTTATGCGCCGACCACTGTCGGACTTTTGCCCGGAACGAGCGTGGTTGCACTGGCTGGCGCGATACCGGCTTCGAACTCGGAACGGAAATACTTGATCGCACTGCCCAAGGGTTCAACGGCGCCCGGTGCATGGGCACAGAAGGTCTTGCCAGGGCCGAGGAAATTGACCAGACCCAGCAGGGTTTCGATATCCCCCGGCTGACCCTGACCGTTCTCGATGGCGCGAAGCATTTTTACGCTCCATGGCAAACCGTCGCGGCATGGCGTGCAGAAGCCACAGGACTCCTGGGCGAAAAACTCTTCCATGTTGCGCAGCAGCGAGACCATGTTGACCGAATCGTCGACCGCCATCGCCAGTCCAGTACCCATCCGGGTGCCGACCTTGGCGATACCGCCTGCATACATCTGGGCGTCCAGATGCTCCGGCAGCAGGAAACCCGTACCGGCGCCTCCGGGTTGCCAGCACTTGAGCTTGAAGCCATCGCGCATGCCGCCGGCGTAGTCTTCGAACAGTTCGCGAGCCTGTACGCCGAAAGGCAGCTCCCACAAACCGGGGTTTTTGACCTTGCCGGAGAAACCCATCAGTTTGGTGCCGTGGTCTTCACTGCCTTCGCGGGCCAGCGACTTGTACCAGTCGTTGCCGTTGTTGACGATGGCAGGCACGTTGCACAGGGTTTCGACGTTGTTCACACAGGTCGGCTTGCCCCAAACGCCCACTGCAGCAGGGAAGGGCGGCTTGGAGCGCGGGTTGGCGCGGCGGCCTTCCAGCGAGTTGATCAGTGCGGTTTCTTCGCCGCAGATGTAGCGACCTGCACCGGTGTGCACGAACAGTTCGAAGTCGAAGCCGGTGCCGAGAATGTTCTTGCCCAGCAAACCGGCAGCCTTGGCTTCCGCCACTGCGCGATTGAGGTGCTTGGCCGCAGTGACGTATTCGCCGCGCAGGAAGATATAGCCGCGATAGGCTTTCAACGCGCGGGCACTGATCAGCATGCCCTCGACCAGCAGATGGGGCAGTTGCTCCATCAGCATGCGGTCTTTCCAGGTATTGGGCTCCATCTCGTCCGCGTTGCACAGCAGGTAGCGGATGTTCATGGACTCGTCTTTGGGCATCAGGCCCCACTTCACACCGGTGGGGAAGCCTGCGCCACCGCGGCCCTTGAGGCCGGAATCCTTGACCGACTGGACGATATCGTCAGGCGCCTGTTGCGTCAGCGCCTTGCGCGCTGCGGCATAGCCGTCCTTGGTCTGGTACTCGTCGAGCCAGACCGGCTCGCCGTCGTCGCGCAGACGCCAGGTCAGCGGATGGGTTTCTGCCGTGCGCGTAATGCGGTTGGCAGGGCCGAAGGAAGTGATGGTCATAGGTAACCCTCCAGCATCTTGGCAACGCCAGCAGGCTGTACATCGCCGAAAGTGTCGTCGTCGACCATCACGGCCGGCGCCTTGTCACAGTTGCCGAGGCAGCAGACCGGCAGCAGTGTGAAACGACCGTCGGCGGTGGTCTGACCCAAGCCGATGCCCAGTGAGCTCTTGATCTCGTCGACCACGTTTTCGTGGCCGCCGATGAAGCACACCATGCTGTTGCAGACGCGAATGATGTGACGCCCGACCGGCTGGCGGAAGATCTGGCTGTAGAAGGTAGCAACGCCTTCGACGTCGCTGGCGGGGATGCCCAGCAGGTCGCCGATCGCGTAAATGGCGCCGTCGGGCACCCAGCCGCGTTCCTTCTGAACAATTTTCAGGGCTTCGATGGACGCCGCGCGCGGGTCCTCGTAGTGATGCATCTCATGCTCGATGGCCGAGCGCTCGGTTTCGCTCAGGGCGAAACGGTCTGTCTGGATTAGCGGGCTATTCATGCTTAGCGGTCCACGTCGGCCATAACGAAATCGATACTACCCAGGTACGCGATCAAGTCCGCGACCATGCTGCCTTTGATCACCGAAGGGATCTGCTGCAGGTGCGGGTAACTCGGGGTGCGGATCCGGGTACGGTAGCTCATGGTGCCGCCGTCGCTCGTCAGGTAATAGCTGTTGATACCCTTGGTCGCTTCGATCATCTGGAAGGATTCGTTGGCCGGCATGACCGGGCCCCACGAAACCTGCAGGAAGTGCGTGATCAGGGTTTCGATGTGCTGCAGGGTGCGCTCTTTCGGCGGCGGCGTGGTCAGCGGGTGATCCGCCTTGTACGGGCCTTCCGGCATGTTGCGCATGCACTGGTCGATGATCTTGATGCTCTGGCGCATCTCTTCGACGCGGACCATGCAGCGGTCATAGGCATCGCCATTGGCAGCCAGCGGCACTTCGAATTCGAAGTTCTCGTAACCCGAGTAAGGGCGAGCCTTGCGCAGGTCGAAGTCGCAACCGGTGGAGCGCAGGCCTGCACCGGTGACGCCCCATTCGAGGGCTTCCTTGGTGTTGTACGCGGCAACGCCGACGGTACGACCCTTTAGGATGCTGTTCTGCAGCGCAGCCTTGGTGTATTCGTCGAGGCGCTTTGGCAGCCAGTCGACGAAGTCCTTGACCAGTTTTTCCCAGCCACGCGGCAGGTCGTGAGCGACCCCGCCGATGCGGTACCAGGCAGGGTGCAGACGGAAGCCGGTAATCGCTTCGATCACGGTGTAGGCTTTCTGGCGGTCGGTGAACGTGAAGAACACCGGTGTCATGGCGCCCACGTCCTGAATGTAGGTACCCAGGAACAGCAGATGACTGGTGATTCGGAAGAACTCGGCCATCATGATGCGGATCACGTCGACCTTCTCCGGCACCTTGATGCCTGCCAGCTTCTCGACCGAGAGCACATAAGGCAGGTTGTTCATCACCCCGCCCAGGTAATCGATACGGTCGGTGTAGGGAATGAAGCTGTGCCAGGACTGGCGCTCGGCCATTTTCTCGGCACCACGATGGTGGTAGCCGATGTCCGGAACGCAGTCGACGATTTCTTCGCCGTCCAGTTGCAGAATGATACGGAACGCACCGTGAGCAGAAGGGTGGTTCGGCCCCAGGTTGAGGAACATGTAGTCCTCGTTGGCGCCAGAGCGTTTCATGCCCCAGTCTTCCGGACGGAAGCGTGCTGCTTCCTCTTCCAGTTGCTGTTTGGCGAGGGTCAGGCTGTACGGGTCAAATTCCGTTGCACGGGCAGGGAAGTCCTTGCGCAGCGGGTGGCCTTCCCAGGTCGGCGGCATCATGATGCGGCTCAGGTGCGGGTGGCCTGGGAAGTCGATGCCGAACATGTCCCAGACTTCACGCTCGTACCAGTTGGCGTTGGGCCAGATGCTGGTAATCGTCGGTACGCTCAGATCGCTTTCGGAAAGCGCTACCTTGATCATCACGTCGCTGTTTCGCTCGATCGACAGCAGGTGATAGAACACGGTGAAGTCTGCGCCGGGCAGACCACGACGGTTTGTGCGCAGTCGCTCGTCCACGCCATGCAGGTCATACAGCATGGAGTAGGGCTTGGGCACGTTGCGCAGGAACGTCAGAATTTCAAACAGTCTGGCGCGCTCGACCCACAGCACGGGCATGCCGGTGCGAGTCGGCTGGGCGGTGAAAGCCTCGGCTCCAAAACGGTTATTCAGTTCAACGACGACATCTTGGTCGTCAGCCTTGTAAGGCGGGATGTACAGAGCGTTGTCTGCAGTCATAGGTCTCAATCACTTCGGTCAACGTACAGAATCAACCCCGGTTCTTGTCTTTTTTATAAGAAGAACGGGCTGGATCAGACTTCGTCGGGGCTGCGCAGGTTGGTCACCTGAATACGCTGTTCGCGGCGCTGTTCCTTTTGCGACGGCATCTCGGCGCGATACACGCCTTGATCGCCAACGACCCAGGAAAGAGGGCGACGCTCCTTGCCGATGGATTCCTGCAACAGCATCAAGCCTTGCAGAAACGCCTCGGGGCGGGGCGGGCAGCCGGGCACGTAGACATCCACGGGAAGGAATTTGTCCACCCCCTGGACCACTGAGTAGATGTCGTACATGCCACCGGAGTTGGCACACGAACCCATGGAAATGACCCACTTGGGTTCGAGCATTTGCTCGTAGAGACGCTGGATGATCGGCGCCATCTTGATGAAGCAGGTACCGGCAATAACCATGAAATCCGCCTGCCGTGGCGACGCCCGGATGACCTCAGCGCCAAAGCGCGCGATGTCGTGGGGTGCCGTGAAGGCGGTGGTCATTTCCACATAGCAGCACGACAGGCCGAAGTTGTAGGGCCACAGGGAGTTTTTACGTCCCCAGTTGACCGCACCGTTCAGCACGTCTTCCAGCTTGCCCATGTAGATGTTTTTGTGGACTTGATCTTCTAACGGATCGGAAACGGTTTCCCGTTTGCCGATGGGGTACTGCTCGTTAGGAGCGTCCGGGTCGATCCTGGTGAGATTATATTGCATCGCCAAAGCCTCATTGTTTCAGCTTCGCTTGCCGATTACGGCGACCTTCAGGAGCCCAGTCAAGAGCGCCAACCCGCCATAGGTAGACAAGACCTGCCAACAGAATTGCTATGAAAACGAGAGCTTCGACGAATCCGGTCCAGCCGCTTTCGCGGACGGACACAGACCAGGCAAAGAGAAAGAGGGCTTCAATGTCAAAGATCACGAAAAGCATCGCGACCAGATAGAATTTTGCGGAGAGACGCAGGCGCGCACTGCCGGTAGGCAGCATGCCGGATTCGAAAGGTTCGTTCTTGCTGCGGCCCCAGGCCTTGCTTCCGAGCAGGCTGGACAGACCGAGCATGAAGGCGCAAAGGCCGACAACACCCAAAAGGAAAATGGCGAAGCCCCAGTTATGGGCAATCAGACCTGTCGATTCGGGCATGCTGTCAGTCCTTGTTAGAGAGCAAAGGTCTCTGTGCTTGATAAAGAGTCGAGGCAGTGACGAAATGTCGCAGTGCGGTCAACGGATTGATTTTATGTGCAAACACTTGGCAAGTAAATTTTCTACATCAAATTTATTTACGGAATTAATTGCCCACGGCCTTTCACGGAGGCTGCAGGGCCTGCCAGACGGGCGTCAGCGGGGATTTCATTAATTATGTTTCTTGTGCACGAAATGTAAGGAAAGGCAATTTGAATGATAATTAATATCATTTGAAGGAGCCTTGATAGTTCAGCGTGCGGTAGTCGTCGCATAGTGGGTAACGGTACTGCTTATAAAGTGCGCCTTTTGTAGCATTCGCTCGGCAACTGCATATTGTCCGAAATCAATACCGGCACCTTCTGACACAAAACACAGACCGCCCTTACGGGCGGCCTGTCTTTTCAACGCGTTGCGCGGTGTATCAGTGGAATTGCTCTTCTTCGGTGGAGCCGGTCAGTGCGGTTACCGACGATACGCCGCCCTGGATCACGGTCGTCATGTCATCGAAATAGCCGGTACCCACTTCCTGCTGGTGGGCCACGAAGGTGTAGCCCTTGGCAGCGTCGGCGAACTCCTGTTCCTGCAGCTTCACGTAGGCGGTCATGTCATTGCGGGCGTAGTCGTGTGCCAGATTGAACATGCTGTGCCACATGTTGTGAATGCCTGCCAGGGTGATGAACTGGTGCTTGTAACCCATGGCCGACAGCTCGCGCTGAAATTTGGCAATGGTTGCGTCGTCGAGGTTTTTCTTCCAGTTGAAGGACGGCGAGCAGTTGTAGGACAGCAACTGGTCCGGGTATTCCTTTTTGATCGCTTCGGCGAAGCGGCGTGCCTCGTCCAGATCCGGTCTGGCTGTTTCGCACCAGATCAGATCGGCGTAGGGCGCGTACGCGAGGCCACGTGAGATGGCCTGATCGAGGCCGGCACGAACTTTATAGAACCCCTCATGAGTCCGTTCGCCGGTCACGAATGGCTTGTCGTACGGATCGCAATCGGATGTCAGCAAGTCGGCAGCGTTGGCGTCAGTCCGGGCCAGTATGATGGTCGGTACACCGGCCACGTCGGCGGCCAGGCGTGCTGCGACCAGTTTCTGTATGGCTTCCTGAGTCGGGACCAGCACCTTGCCGCCCATGTGGCCACATTTCTTCACTGAAGCCAGTTGATCTTCGAAGTGCACCCCGGCGGCACCGGCTTCGATCATGCTTTTCATCAGCTCATAGGCATTGAGTACACCGCCGAATCCGGCTTCCGCGTCTGCCACGATCGGTGCGAAGTAGTCGATATAGCCTTCGTCGCCCGGCGCCTTGCCGGCTTTCCACTGGATCTGGTCGGCACGGCGGAACGAGTTGTTGATGCGCTTGACCACGGTCGGCACCGAGTCGACCGGGTACAGCGACTGATCCGGGTACATGGACTCGGCAGAGTTGTTGTCGGCAGCGACCTGCCAACCGGACAGGTAGATGGCCTGAATACCGGCCTTGACCTGCTGCACGGCCTGGCCGCCAGTGAGGGCACCCATGCAATTGACGAAATCCTTGTCCGGTCGAAAGGACGGTTTGGCACCCTGGGTCACCAGATTCCACAGCTTGTCTGCACCCAGTCGTGCAAAGGTGTGTTCGGGTTGAACCGAGCCGCGCAGGCGGACCACATCTGCAGCGGAGTAAGTACGGGTCACGTTTTTCCAGCGCGGATTTTCAGCCCAGTCTTTCTCGAGAGCCGCTATTTGTTGTTCGCGTGTCAGTGCCATGGTGATAAACCTCTAGAAGTAGGTCTCGTTGGAAAGTCCTGCTCCGCCAAAACGCCTCGTTTATCGAAGGCACGGTAGATGGCTGCTCGCTGATCCGGGGCTTTGCTTGAAGCCGCACGTTACGTGGGTCGCGACAGGTGAACGATGTGCTCGAGGGGAGAGCCGGCGTCCGGACATGAGGCTGTCAGGTGGACAGTCGGGCCTGCAGTGGCGTTGTGCATCACCGTCGGCCTTGCCGGGTTACCGTTTACGCTTCCGTCCCTCGGGACAACTTCGTTCCAGTCGCAACCTCGTCAAACTGCCTTGTGGGCGGTGCGGACACGAATCGGCTCTGCGGGGTGTGTGAGAGCGGCGACTCGAAGACTCTTTGCAAAGCCTCTGATTAGCGGGAGCGAGGCAATCATGCCTCGCACTTCCGGGGGGCGTCAAACGTTTTGTAGTGCTTTTTTTAAATCACTACATATTTGTTAAAAGTCGACCGGCCAGTCATCAAAAGGCCCGTAAGTATTGGGTTTTCACCCATACAGGCTATTCGAGGGTTTCGACCTTTACGCGCAAAATCATATCGTCACGACCCTGGGTGGAATAGCGCTGCGCCAGGCCGTTCTGATCGGCGACGGATTCGTTGCTATTGCTCGCCAGCGTGATCCATTCTCCCAGCCTGCCACTCACCTGGCTGTCGGTACTCTGCACTTTGACGGCGTCAGGGCGCTCCTGGCTCATGCGGTCATGATTGGTGCTGATGCTCAGGTGAACCGTGTCGCCGGTCACGCTGGCCGTGACGTAAAACCCCTGAGTTACATTGCGGTACTCGGTGTCGCTTCGCGAGTATCCGTACGCGTCCGTGGATGAGGAGGTCAGTGGCACGCTCTGGCCAACCTGAATGAGTGCAGGGGTTCCTTCGCTGGTTTGTACTTGTTGCACGCCGCCTTCACGGCTGGCGGTACCGTACTCGATCACTCGCGAGCCTCTGCTGTTGCGCGTCGCGCTGTCGCTGGTGTCAACGCTGATCAGCAAGCGTTTCGGTGCGGTATCGAGTTGCGAGATCAAGGCGCGAAGTTCTTCGATCTTGCGTGACTCTGCATTCACGATCAGTTGATTGCCGTAGGCGCTGACGGTGCCTTCGTCCCCCAGAAAGGATTTGGCGACCGGCAATAGATCGGCACTGGTGCGGTAGTTGAGCGGGACGACTTCGGTCGCTGCGAAGACGTGAGCGCTGAAGACGATCAGCATCGAGGTGAGCGCTGCATTGAGCAAGTTGCGTACTGACATGTTCATTCTCCGCGGTAAGCGCGTAAAGCATGATTGTGCCACTGTGTCGGCTGCAGGCAATCAAGCTGAATGGTCAGGCATAAAAAAGCCCTGCCGCTTTTCGGTTCGACCTTGAGAGGGTCTAGCGAAAAAGGGCAGGGCGATCATTATGTAGTGCCGCAGTGAGCGCCTACATAATCGCGCTGATCACGCTTCGCGGAGCATATCAACGTGTGGCAGGCCGGCTTCGAGAAACTCGTCGCTGATAACCGAAAAGCCGAAGCGCTGATAAAACTCGACGGCCTGCACCTGAGCGCTCAGCTTGAGCGGCTTGAGGCCACGCTGTTCAGCTTCATGGATCACGGCACCCAACAGAGCCTCGCCGACCTTGAGGCCACGCCAGTCTCTCAGGACTGACAAGCGGCCGATCTCGCCATCGGGCAGCAGTCGGGCAGTGCCCACCGCATATTCACCTTCGTACGCAAGAAAGTGCACGGCACCTGCGTCTTCGGCATCCCACTCCAGTTCCGGCGGCACCGATTGTTCGGCAATGAATACCGAATCGCGTATGCGCCGGATATCGGCGTTGTTCTTCTGCCATTGGGCGACAGCTACAGTGACTTTATTCATCGGCAAATCCCAGGCTTCCTTGTTTTACGAGTTCGCAAAGCAAATTGCGCCCCTCGTCATCGGCCAACCATTGGCCAAGGTTTTCGCTGTGCAACGCATCGGCGGCACAGATCAGTTTGAGCAGGTCACGCAGGCTGCCCGGCAGCAGACGGCTCTGGCCACTGGCAAACAGTAGCAGATCGTCATCGACTTCAGACCAGGCCAGCCGTGCGCTCGGGTTACGAATCAGCACCGCGCCCTGCTCGAGGCTGTCGAGCAGGTCCTGTTCTTCCAGCTCAGGGCCGGTCACCAGTTCCGGGTAGCGCGGCTCGGTCATGAACTGGCCGAACCAGGTCAGCAGCAGGCGTTCGTCACTCATGTGCTCGGCCAGCAGCGTTTTCAGGCGATCGAGCGCGTCATGCTGGATCTGATGAGGGTCGCTGACCGGCTGGGCGTCAGCATCGGTATAGCGCTCTTCATCCGGGATGAACTGGCTGAGGAAGTCGGTGAAGTGAGTCAGGACTTCGGCAGCGCTTGGCGCCCGGAAACCGACCGAGTAGGTAAGGCAGTCGTCGACGGCGACGCCGCAGTGCGCTAGACGTGGCGGCAGATAAAGCATGTCGCCCGGTTCCAGCGTCCACTCTTCGGTCTTCTCGAATTCGGCAAGGATGCGCAGGTCGGCATGCTGCAGCAACGGGCTTTCCGCATCGCACATCTGGCCGATCTGCCAGTGCCGTTTGCCATGTCCCTGAAGCAGGAATACATCATAGTTGTCGAAATGCGGACCGACGCTGCCGCCAGGGGCTGCGTAGCTGATCATCACGTCGTCAATCCGCCAGCTGGGCAGAAAACGGAAGTTTTCCAGCAGCTCGCTGACCTCCGGGACGAATTGGTCCACGGCCTGGACCAGCAGCGTCCAGTCGCGCTCGGGCAGCTTGCTGAACTCGTCTTCAGCGAACGGGCCGCGACGCAGCTCCCATGGGCGCTCGCCGTTTTCGATGACCAGGCGCGACTCCACTTCTTCTTCCAGGGCGAGGCCGGCAAGCTCGTCCGCGTCGATCGGGCTTTGAAAGTCCGGCAGAGCCTGGCGGATCAGCAGCGGTTTTTTCTGCCAGTAGTCACGCAGGAAAACGCGAGCACTGATGCCGCCCAGAAGTTGCAGAGGAATATCAGGATTCATGTGTAAGCCCTTGAAATGAAAACGCCCGGCACAGCCGGGCGTGTGCAATTTTTTTGCGTGTCAGATGCGCTTGGCCTGAGCGGCTGCGTTACCGATGTAATTGGCCGGCGTGAGCTTCTTGAGCTCGGCCTTGGCTTCGGCAGGCATGTCCAGGCCGTCGATGAAAGTCTGCAACGCTTCAGGACCGATGCCCTTGCCGCGTGTCAGTTCTTTCAGTTTTTCGTATGGGTTTTCGATGTTGTAACGACGCATGACAGTCTGAATCGGCTCTGCCAGAACTTCCCAGCATGCGTCCAGATCGGCGGCAATGCGCTGTTCGTTCAGTTCCAGCTTGCTGATGCCCTTGAGGCTGGCTTCGTAGGCAATGACGCTGTGGGCAAAGCCGACGCCCAGATTGCGCAGCACGGTGGAGTCGGTCAGGTCACGCTGCCAGCGAGACACAGGCAACTTGCTCGCCAGGTGCTGGAACAGTGCGTTGGCGATGCCCAGATTGCCTTCGGAGTTTTCGAAGTCAATCGGGTTGACCTTGTGCGGCATGGTCGAGGAGCCGATTTCGCCAGCGATGGTGCGCTGCTTGAAATAGCCCAGCGAGATGTAGCCCCAGATGTCGCGGTCGAAGTCGATCAGGATGGTGTTGAAGCGCGCAATGGCATCGAACAGCTCGGCAATATAGTCGTGCGGTTCGATCTGCGTGGTGTAGGGGTTGAAGCCCAGGCCCAGCTCGTCTTCGATGAAGGCGCGCGCGTTGGCTTCCCAGTCGATGTCTGCGTAGGCAGAGAGGTGGGCATTGTAGTTGCCGACTGCGCCGTTGATCTTGCCGAGCAACGGGACTGCCGCGATCTGGCTGATCTGACGCTCAAGGCGGTAGACAACGTTGGCCAGTTCCTTGCCCAGTGTGGTCGGGGAGGCGGGCTGGCCGTGGGTACGGGACAGCATCGGCACGTCTGCGAAGCGAATCGCCAGCTCGCGGATAGCGTCGGCGATCTGACGCATCAGCGGCAGCACGACAGTGTCGCGGCCCTCGCGCAGCATCAATGCGTGAGACAGGTTGTTGATGTCTTCGCTGGTGCAGGCGAAGTGGATGAACTCGCTGACCTTTTCCAGCTCTGGCAATTTGGCAGCCTGCTCCTTGAGCAGATACTCCACAGCCTTCACGTCATGATTGGTGGTGCGCTCGATTTCCTTGACTCGCTCGGCATGCTCCACGGAGAAGTCTTCGGCCAGGGTATCCAGGATGGTGTTGGCTTGCGCGGAGAAGGCCGGGACCTCGGTGATCTGCGGGTGAGCCGCAAGACGCTGGAGCCAGCGAACTTCAACCATCACGCGGAAACGGATCAGGCCGTATTCGCTGAAAATAGGGCGCAAGGCCTGGGTTTTGCCGGCGTAGCGGCCATCAACAGGGGAAACCGCAGTGAGCGAAGAAAGCTGCATGGGATGCTCTCGGACAGTCGGGCGACGAAAAGGGCGCATATCATACATGAAAAGTCAGTCGGACCGGAGTCCGCCGACCAGCGTAGACAGCGTCGTGCCTGGGGTGGTGAAGGTCATTGGCGCGCGGCGGGTCAGCCGTGCAGCAATGGATAAAGTTCTTTCAACAACTTGCGGCGGCTGAACACCAGTTGCCAGCGATGACCGCCAACTTGCCGCCACAGGCGGGCAGAGCGAATACCGGCCAGCAGAATGCCGCGAATCTTCGAGGCATTATTCGGCTGCTGCAGATTACGCATGTCGCCTTGTACCTGAATGCGCTGGCGCAAGGTGCTCAGGGTGTCCTGATACAGCGCGCCGGTCGCGGCAATCACGTTCTCGTGGGCGATGCCAAAATGCTCGACCTGTGATTGAATCACCGGAATGCGTTTGCCGATCACTTCAAGCAGGTCATCGCGCTTGGCCAGCTGACGCTCGAGGCCGAGCATCGACAGGGCGTAGCGCAATGGCTCGCGTTGCAAGGTTGCCGGGTCGCGCTCCAGGGCGCTGGCCATGGCGCGATAGCCTTCGTGCAGGTTGAGATCGTCGCCGCCGAAGACGTCCAGTGTGTCCTTGGGGTCGACCACCAGCAGGCTGCCGAGCATGCAGCTCAGGGCCGCTTCGCTGATCTGACCGGTCTTGGCGATCCGGTCGACCAGCACGGCGGCCTGGAATACACCGCCCAGAGCGATCAGTTGTTCCTGAGTCGGGCTCATCAACGCTTGTCCTTGCTGGTCCAGGGTTCGGCAATTTCGATCACGCCGCCGCCCAGACAGATTTCGCCGTCGTAGAACACCACAGACTGGCCGGGAGTGACGGCGCGTTGCGGGTCATCGAATGTGGCGCGATAACCGTCTGCGGTTTTTTCCAGCGTGCATGGCTGGTCGCCCTGACGATAACGGACCTTCGCGGTGAGCCTGCGCGGGCTGCTCAGATCGATCGGGTTGACCCAATAGATTTCCGAAGAGACCAGCGCACGGGAAAACAGCCAGGGGTGATCGTTACCCTGACCGACAATCAGTTCGTTGTTGTCCAGGTCCTTGACCAGCACGTACCACGGATCATCGCTGGCATCCTTGAGACCGCCGATGCCCAGACCCTGACGCTGGCCGATGGTGTGGTACATCAGGCCGCTGTGACGACCGATGACTTCACCTTCGGTGGTCTTGATTTCGCCGGGCTGGGCGGGCAGGTACTGACGCAGAAAATCAGTGAAGCGGCGTTCGCCAATGAAGCAGATTCCGGTGGAATCCTTCTTCTTGGCAGTGGCCAGGCCGTGCTTTTCGGCAATGGCGCGCACTTCCGGTTTTTCCAGCTCGCCAACCGGGAACAGGGTGCGGGCAATCTGCTCGCCGCCAACGGCGTGCAGGAAGTAGCTCTGATCCTTGTTCGGGTCCAGGCCCTTGAGCAGCTCGGTACGTCCATCGATATCACGGCGGCGTACGTAATGGCCTGTAGCAATAAGGTCGGCGCCGAGCATCAGTGCGTAGTCGAGAAACGCCTTGAACTTGATTTCGCGGTTACACAGGATGTCCGGGTTCGGCGTGCGCCCGGCCTTGTACTCTTCAAGGAAGTGCTCGAAGACGTTGTCCCAGTACTCGGCCGCGAAGTTGGCCGTGTGCAGCTTGATGCCGATCTTGTCGCACACGGCCTGGGCATCTGCCAGGTCTTCGCGGGCGGTGCAGTATTCCGTTCCGTCGTCTTCTTCCCAGTTCTTCATGAACAAGCCTTCCACCTGATAACCCTGCTCCATGAGCAGTACGGCGGAAACGGAAGAGTCCACGCCGCCGGACATGCCGACTATGACGCGCTTCATTTCTGAGTTCGAGGGGGCTGGATCACGCATGGGGATTCAACGGCTGACCTGTAAAAGGACGCGATTCTATCAGGCTGAGGGCGTCGAGTCTCACGCCTTGTCGCGCAGCAGGTCGAGACTGAAATGTTCACCATCGAGGTAGTCGTCCAGGCAGCGCAATACCAGCTCGCTGCGCCAGCGCTCCTGCTGGGCTACCAGTTCATCGCGAGTCAGCCAGACTGCGCCGACGATGCCTTCATCGAGTTGATATTCCGGATGGTGGCGCAGGGCCTTGGCGGCAAAGCAGATTCGCTGGTAGGTCACGCCATTGCTCGGTGCGGTGTACAGGTAGATGCCCACCACGCTAGTCAATTCGACGTCCCAGCCGGTTTCTTCCAGGGTTTCACGCACTGCAGCGCGTTGCAGGCTCTCGTTCGGGTCGAGGTGCCCGGCGGGTTGGTTGAGTACGGCGCGTCCGCCTTTGATTTCTTCGACGAACAGAAAGCGGCCTTGATCTTCGACGATGGTGGCGACGGTAACGTGGGCTTGCCAGGTCATGATAATGGTCTCTTTGCTGGGGATTGAGTCAGCCGTAACAGCTTATTGTTGCTCGAACTGCAGATCATGCCTCAGGGCGCTGACGCAGAAGTCCACAAAGGCTCGCACTTTGGATGAGCGACGACGGCCCTCCAGGTAAACAACGTGAACCGGTTCCGGGATTATTTCGAACGTCTCCAGAACACACTTGAGCCTGCCTTCCTGCAGGTGCTCGCGTATCTGATAGTACGGCACCTGGGTCAGTCCCCAGCCCTGTAACGCAGCGCTGATCGCCGCCTGATAAGACGTCAGACTGAGTCTTGAGGCGACGTCTACTGAATAATTCTTGTCATCGATCCGGAAAAGCCAGTGAGGCGAGCGTTCGGCGGTGGTGGTTGAAACTGTGGAATGCTGTCGCAAATCGTCGGGATGCTGCGGGGCTCCATGCTTTTCGAGGTAGGCAGGGGAGGCGCAAACCATGCGCCGCACGCTACCTGTCGGGATTGCGGTAAGAGACGAATCGGGCAGGGTGCCGATCCTGACCGCCACGTCGACGCCCTCATCGAGCATGGACACTACCCTGTCGACCAGAATGGCACGGATGTCCACGGCCGGAAACCGCTCGAGAAAGCTCGTCATTACGGGCACGACATGCAGCGCGCCGAACATCTGAGGTGCGGTGACCGTCAGCAGGCCGCCTGGCAACGCATGCAAGCCGCCTGCCGCGCTTTCAGCCTCATCAAGGTCGGCAAGCAATCGACGGCAATCAGCGGCGAAGCGCTGGCCCGCCTCGGTGAGCCGCATATTGCGAGTAGTGCGCACCACCAGAAGGATGCCCAGGCGGCTCTCCAGGCTCGCGACAGCCCGGGTTACCGTAGCGGTCGACAGGCCAAAGTGGCGGGCCACCCCGGCAAAACTGGTTTGCTCGGCAAGTGCGGCAAAAAGCGTCATTTCCTGAATACGGTCCATAGGCTGCCTGCTTGCCACGAGAGATGCGAAATCCTAACAGCATTTCATAATCTGAAATGGTGAATTGATTTTTGCGGTGATTCTGCAGTCTGTGCGCAATGATTAGGATGGCGACTCATTCATCCAGCCCGGTCAGACTCTTCTATGAAAAATTTCGGTTCAGCCGACGCTGAAAATGCCGCATCCGGTGTCAGTCGGCGCAAGGTTTTACAAGCGTCAGCGTTAGGCGCTGCTTCTGCTCTCGGGGCGTCGTTGGTGAGCGCCGCTTCTGCAAGCAATAAACCTCTATCCAGGGAAAATGCAATGAACATTGATGATGCCTTCCGCGTGACGTTTCACACTCAGCAGGTAGGAGACGTCAATGTGTTCTATCGCGAAGTCGGAGCTAAGGACGCCCCGGTGCTTCTGTTGCTTCATGGTTTTCCGAGTTCCAGCCACATGTTTCGCGACCTGATGCCCTTGCTGGCGAGTCAGTACCGCCTGATCGCTCCCGACCTGCCTGGATTCGGTAATACCAAGGCTCCACCGCGCGGGCAGTTCGATTACACATTCGAAAACCTTTACAAGGTGATCGAGCGCTTCACCGAGGCACTGGGCCTGAAGAAATACGTGTTATACCTATTCGACTATGGCGCACCGACAGGTTTGCGGCTCGCAGCGGCGAACCCGGAAAAGGTTACTGCAATCATCAGTCAGAACGGCAACGCCTACCTGGAAGGATTCAGCGATCAATGGGGCCCGTGGCAAGCCTATTGGCGCGAGCCTTCGGCAGCCAATCGCGAAGCCTGTCGCGCCTCGTTGTCACCGCAAGTCATCCGGGACTGGCAATATGGTACGGGAGCCGATCCTGAAAAGCTTTCTCCCGATGGCTACAACCTCGACATTATGTATATGGCGCGGCCGGGCGCAGAGGAGATCCAGCTTGACCTGATTCTTGACTACCGCAGTAACGTAGCGGCTTACCCCTCGTTTCAGGAATACTTGCGCAAATATCAGCCTCCCTTGCTGGCGGTCTGGGGCAAGCACGATCCTGCGTTCATACCGCCTGGCGCGCATGCTTATCGCAAGGACGTCCCGGCTGCTGAAGTGCATCTGCTGGATGCAGGGCACTTTGCATTGGAAACACACGCGCCTGAGGTCGCCGAATACATTCGCGACTTTCTTTCGCGCACACTGAAAAGCTGAAGGGATAAATGGTGTGCTTGAGCGAGCATCTCCCTGGCGCCCGCGCTTACTCAGGTAGCTGAAATTTTTCATGGATAAAAAAATCCCCGACAACAGGCCGGGGATTTTTTTGTGAGACGGTGCATTTTTTATGCACCGCCTCGGATTGCCTCTTACAGCGCGGCGATGGCCGCGTTGAGCGTGGCGCTCGGGCGCATGGCCTTGCTGGTGACTTCCGGGTTAGGGAAGTAGTAGCCACCAATATCCACCGGCTTGCCCTGAACGGCGTTCAGCTCGGCAACGATTTTTTCTTCGTTGTCGGTCAGGGTCTTGGCCAGAGGTGCGAACTGCGCCTTGAGGTCTGCATCGTCGTTCTGAGCAGCCAGTGCCTGAGCCCAGAACAGGGTCAGGTAGAAGTGGCTGCCGCGGTTGTCGATACCGCCTACCTTGCGCGAAGGCGACTTGTTGCGGTCCAGGAACTCGCCAGTGGCCTGGTCGAGGGTCTTGGACAGAACCAACGCTTTCGGATTGTTGTAGGCATGGCCAAGATGCTCGAGGGACGCTGCCAGCGCCAGGAATTCGCCCAGCGAATCCCAGCGCAGGAAGTTTTCCTCGACGAACTGCTGCACGTGTTTCGGAGCCGAACCACCAGCGCCGGTTTCGAACAGACCGCCGCCGTTCATCAGCGGAACGATAGACAGCATCTTCGCGCTGGTGCCCAGTTCCATGATCGGGAACAGGTCAGTCAGGTAGTCGCGCAGAACGTTGCCGGTCACCGAAATGGTGTCCTTGCCTGCGCGCGTGCGTTCCAGGGTCAGCTTCATCGCGTCGACAGGTGACAGGATCTGGATATCCAGGCCCGACGTGTCATGGTCGCCCAGGTACTTGCGCACTTTCTCGATCATCACGCTGTCGTGGGCGCGGGACGAGTCCAGCCAGAAGATAGCCGGGGTGTTGCTGGCGCGGGCACGGTTGACGGCCAGTTTCACCCAATCCTGGATCGGTGCGTCCTTGGCCTGGCACATGCGCCAGATATCGCCGGCTTCGACGTTCTGTTCCATCAGCAGGTTGCCCTGGCTGTCGGTTACGCGAACCACGCCGTTGGTCTGAATGTGGAACGTCTTGTCGTGGGAGCCATACTCTTCGGCCTTCTGAGCCATCAAACCGACGTTCGGTACGCTGCCCATGGTGGTCGGGTCGAATGCGCCATTTTTCTTGCAGTCTTCGATGACTGCCTGATAGATGGTGGCGTAGCAGCGATCCGGAATGACCGCCTTGGCATCGTGCAACTGACCGTCTGTGCCCCACATCTTGCCGGAGTCACGAATCATTGCCGGCATCGAGGCGTCGACGATGACGTCGCTCGGCACGTGCAGGTTGGTGATGCCCTTGTCGGAATTGACCATCGCCAGCTGTGGACGAACGGCGTAGACCGCTTCGATGTCAGCCTTGATTTCTGCCTGCTTGTCAGCGGGCAGGGCAGTGATGCGTTCGTACAGGTCGCCGATGCCGTTGTTCAGGCTGAAGCCGATCTGCTTGAGCGTATCGGCGTGCTTGGTCAGCGCGTCCTTGTAGAACTCGTCGACGATCTGGCCGAACATGATCGGATCGGAGATCTTCATCATGGTGGCTTTCAAGTGCACCGAAAACAGAACGCCCTGCTTGCGAGCGTCTTCGATTTCGGCAGCAATGAAACTGCGCAGGGCCTTGGCGCTCATGACCGAGCAGTCGACGACTTCGCCCGCCTTGACGGAGGTTTTTTCCTTCAGGACGGTGGTGGTGCCGTCCTGGGCGACGAGTTCGATCTTGACGGTGTTATCGGCTGCGATCTCGGCAGCTTTTTCGCTGCCGTAGAAGTCGCCGTTGCTCATGTGTGCAACGTGAGCCTTGGAGTCAGCTGACCAGGCGCCCATCTTGTGCGGGTGCTTGCGCGCGTAGTTCTTGACCGACAGCGGGGCGCGGCGATCGGAGTTGCCTTCGCGCAGAACCGGGTTCACGGCGCTGCCCTTGGTCTTGTCGTAGCGTGCGCGGGTTTCTTTTTCCGCGTCAGTGGCAGGGTTTTCAGGGTAGTCAGGAATGTTGTAGCCCTGATTCTGAAGCTCCTTGATGGTCGCCTTCAATTGCGGGACCGAGGCGCTGATGTTAGGCAGCTTGATGATATTGGCCTCTGGCGTAGTGGCCAGTTTGCCCAGCTCGGCGAGATGATCCGGCACTTTTTTGTCGGCAAGCAATTCCGGGAAGCTGGAAAGAACACGGCCCGCCAGAGAAATGTCGCGTGTTTCCACGTCGATATCAGAGGTTGCCGTGAACGCTTCGATAATAGGCAGCAGGGAGTAGGTGGCGAGGGCCGGAGCTTCGTCGGTGAAGGTGTAGATGATCTTCGAGCGGTTGGACATTCGTATTAACTCTCTTTTGCTGAGCATGCACAAAATCTCGATACGCGCATTCTAAGCGCGCTTGCCCACGGTTCGGCCATGAGCCAGGTCGAGGTTTATTCGCGGTGATGTTGGGTGCATCAGTCGAGCGTCAAGCTGTCGGGTCAGGTAGCAGCCCGACGCATAAGGAAGGCCGAGGGTCAGAATTCGGACGGGTCGGCCTTGATGACTCTGCGGTCACGGCGCGAGTATATCAAACCATTGGCACCAAGCATTAATGCTATGCGAGCTATCGAAAAATGAATATCCGCCGTTGGTCGAACGCGCAGTCCTCCAGGCAGCTGTCTGGAATGGTTGGCATGTGGGGGCTGGCACGCCTTGAGGCGGGGGGGGCAGATGGTGAGGGCGGATTTTCGTTGTTCAGGACGACTTGGGGTAGACGAACGGAACGTTCTGGATTGGAGTCTGGGTATCCGCGGTGCAATAACCGCTAATTCGACACCCTGTGGAGCGTGACGGATATAAACAGACCAATGTCCCTGTCTTTTTACGTGTCCGGCAAAGCTCATTGCATGTTTCTATTGATTCGGCTGGCTCTGATGGCTGCCGCTATAGATCCAATCACTTTTTCAACATGAGTATCAGGCGTCCGCGTGAGCGTGGTCCTGCTGGTGCAGCGGATGTGTTTCTTTTGCCGGATCCAGCTTTTTATCTTCCAGGCCTTTGATTTTTACAGCATGAAGCCCTTTTGGACCTTGGGCGACTTCAAATCTGACTTTCTGGCCAGCCTTTAGAGTTTTGTAACCGTCCATTTCGATGGCCGAGAAATGAGCGAACAGATCCTCGTCATTGCCTTCAGCGTTTATGAACCCAAACCCTTTTGCATTGTTGAACCACTTGACTTTTCCTTCAATCATTACCATCTCCCTCTGCAAAGGACTCCGTCAGGAGTATCATCCACTTCAATCCGCTGCTCACCCAAAAAATTTTGGTTGACTGCGCGGACCCTTTTTACCCAATGTGGGCTCTATTGTTTGTAACACCGTTTAGCTGATAGTCAAGGTCATGTGGCAGCCCATTTAAAAACCGCCCAGACTGCGACTAAATTGCTCAATCCGCCCTCAAACGAACATTTCTTTCCATGCATGCATTCAGCAAGATTCGACTAACATTCAATCAGGATGATCCGCAGTCGCACGAGGACGACTCGGCGGGCATTGCGGTGCAGGACGCCAAGCCGGCCCTGCAGGCGCCACCGATGTACAAGGTGGTTTTATTCAACGATGACTACACCCCGATGGATTTCGTCGTAGAAGTACTCGAGGTGTTTTTTAACCTGAATCGTGAGCTGGCCACCAAAGTCATGCTGGCCGTCCATACAGAGGGACGGGCAGTCTGCGGATTGTTTACCCGTGACATCGCCGAGACCAAGGCAATGCAGGTCAATCAATACGCCAGGGAGAGCCAGCATCCGCTACTCTGTGAGATCGAGAAGGACGGTTAAACGCCGACCACTTGGGTATGAGGTGAAGCTATGTTAAACCGTGAGCTCGAAGTCACCCTCAATCTTGCCTTCAAGGAGGCACGTTCGAAGCGTCATGAGTTCATGACGGTCGAGCATCTCCTGCTGGCTCTATTGGATAATGAGGCTGCAGCCACTGTCCTGCGTGCCTGCGGCGCAAACCTCGATAAACTCAAGCATGATCTGCAGGAGTTCATCGACTCCACCACTCCGCTGATCCCCGTTCATGACGAGGACCGCGAGACACAACCGACGCTCGGGTTCCAGCGCGTGCTGCAGCGGGCAGTCTTCCACGTGCAGAGCTCAGGCAAGCGCGAAGTGACCGGCGCCAACGTGCTGGTCGCGATTTTCAGTGAGCAGGAAAGCCAGGCCGTATTTCTGCTCAAACAGCAGAGCGTGGCCCGGATCGATGTCGTCAACTACATCGCCCACGGTATCTCCAAGGTGCCAGGGCACGGCGAACACTCTTCTGAAGGTGAACAGGATATGCAGGACGACGAGGGCGGTGAAGCATCTTCCTCAGGCAATCCTCTGGATGCCTATGCCAGCAATCTGAACGAGTTGGCACGTCAGGGGCGCATCGATCCACTGGTCGGCCGCGAAAGCGAAGTCGAGCGGGTGGCACAGATTCTGGCTCGTCGTCGCAAGAACAACCCTTTGCTGGTCGGTGAAGCGGGTGTCGGTAAAACGGCCATCGCTGAAGGTCTGGCCAAGCGCATCGTCGACAATCAGGTACCTGACCTGCTTGCCAATAGCGTCGTCTACTCGCTCGACCTGGGTGCGTTGCTGGCCGGGACGAAATACCGCGGCGATTTCGAGAAGCGCTTCAAGGCGTTGCTCAACGAACTGCGCAAGCGTCCTCAGGCGATCCTGTTCATTGACGAAATCCACACGATCATCGGTGCTGGCGCAGCTTCCGGCGGGGTAATGGATGCTTCCAATCTGCTCAAGCCGTTGCTGTCCTCCGGCGAGATCCGTTGCATCGGTTCGACCACCTTCCAGGAGTTTCGCGGGATTTTCGAGAAGGATCGTGCCTTGGCGCGTCGTTTCCAGAAAGTCGATGTGTCCGAGCCTTCGGTCGAGGACACCATCGGTATTCTGCGTGGCCTGAAAAGCCGTTTCGAGCAGCATCACAGCATCGAATACAGCGACGAAGCCCTGCGCGCTGCCGCAGAACTTGCATCGCGCTACATCAACGACCGTCATATGCCTGACAAGGCCATTGACGTGATTGATGAAGCGGGTGCCTACCAGCGTCTGCAGCCGGTCGAAAAGCGCGCTAAACGTATCGATGTGCCCGAGGTTGAAGACATCGTTGCCAAGATCGCGCGTATTCCGCCAAAACACGTCAATAGCTCCGATAAGGAACTGCTGCGTAACCTGGAGCGCGATCTCAAACTCACGGTGTTCGGGCAGGATGCGGCCATTGACTCGTTGTCGACGGCGATCAAGCTGTCTCGCGCAGGTCTCAAGTCGCCTGACAAACCGGTCGGTTCGTTCCTGTTCGCCGGTCCTACGGGCGTCGGCAAGACCGAGGCGGCTCGTCAGCTGGCCAAGGCACTGGGTGTCGAGTTGATCCGTTTCGACATGTCCGAGTACATGGAACGGCATACCGTTTCCCGTCTTATCGGTGCGCCTCCGGGCTATGTCGGTTTCGACCAGGGCGGTCTGCTGACCGAGGCCATTACCCGCCAGCCGCATTGCGTGCTGTTGCTCGATGAAATCGAAAAGGCTCACCCGGAAGTCTTCAATCTGCTCCTGCAGGTGATGGACCACGGTACGCTGACCGACAACAACGGGCGCAAGGCGGATTTCCGCAATGTGATCGTGATCATGACCACCAACGCCGGGGCCGAGTCTGCTGCGCGCGCTTCGATCGGTTTCACGCATCAGGACCACTCGTCTGACGCGATGGAAGTGATCAAGAAGAGCTTCACGCCGGAGTTCCGCAACCGTCTGGATACCATCATTCAGTTTGGTCGCCTCAGCCACGAAGTCATCAAGAGCGTGGTCGACAAGTTCCTCACCGAACTTCAGGCCCAACTGGAAGACAAGCGCGTACTGCTCGAAGTGTCCGAGGCGGCGAGAAGCTGGCTGGCGCAGGGTGGTTACGATGCGGCAATGGGTGCCAGACCGATGGCTCGCCTGATTCAGGACAAGATCAAACGGCCTCTCGCCGAAGAGATTCTGTTCGGCGAACTGTCAGAACATGGCGGCGTGGTGCACATCGATATCAAGGATGGCGAGATCACCTTCGATTTCGAAACCACGGCAGAAATGGCCTGATAGCCGACGCCTCGCCCCGCATCATTGATGGATGCGGGGCAGGCCGAGGACATCGACTGTAAAAAACAGGCATACAAAAACGCCCGGCTTATGCCGGGCGTTTTCGTTAATGCCTGTTTAGCGAGCGCGGTAGGTGATGCGCCCTTTGCTCAGGTCATAGGGCGTCAGCTCTACGCGCACTTTGTCACCGGTCAGAATACGGATGTAATTCTTGCGCATCTTGCCGGAGATATGCGCGGTTACGACGTGCCCGTTTTCCAACTCCACGCGAAACATGGTGTTGGGCAGGGTGTCGACGACAGTGCCTTCCATTTCGAAGCTGTCTTCTTTCGACATGCAGTAAAGCCCTCGGTATACAAATGAGTGGCCCGGTGCAAGTGGCGCCAGGCAAAAGCGGCGTGCATTGTGCCCGAAAAAACCAGTTTAAGCCAAGGGGTTCAATACAGAGTGACCCATCTTTGATTGGTGAGCAGCTCGATGGGGCGATATTGGGTCTTGTAATTCATCTTTTTGCAGTTCTTGATCCAGTAGCCGAGGTACACCGCCTGCAGTTGCAGCCTGGCAGCTTCGGCGATCTGCCACAAAATCGCGTAACGGCCCAGACTGCGGCGTTCTTCATCGGGTTCGTAGAACGTATAGACCGCTGAAAGCCCGTTGGGCAGCAGGTCGGTGACGGCAACTGCCAACAGGCGTTGATCGACACGAAATTCGTAAAAGCGCGAAAAGGGCAGGTCGCGGACCAGAAAGGTCGAAAATTGCTCGCGACTTGGCGGGAACATGTCGCCGTCAGCGTGCCGTTGTTCAATATAACGCCGATAAAGATCGAAATATTCCTGAGTGAACACTGGTTTGGCGCTTTGCACCTGAATGTCGGCATTGCGTTTCAGAATGCGTTTTTGCTGGCGGTCGGGGACGAAGAGGCTCACCGGAATGCGTGCGGGCACACAGGCGCTGCAGTTCTGGCAGTGCGGGCGATAGAGGTGATCACCGCTGCGGCGAAAACCCATGTCCGACAGGTCGGCATAGACCTGTACATCCATTGGCTGGCTGGGGTCCAGAAACAGGGTCGTCGCCTGCTCTTCGGGCAGGTAACTGCACGTGTGCGGTTGAGTGGCATAAAACTTCAGCCTCGCCAGCTCTGTCATGGTCGTCGCCTAATGGTGAATCCTTACCCATGAGTGTATGCCAGCCTGTCAAACTCGCCTAGCTGACCAGTTGGCGTCGGTCGGCTGGTCCAGATGGCGGGACAGGTAATCGGCGAACGTCTGCCGAGGAATGGCGCGCGCGCCGAAGCTGTGCAAATGTTGAGTGGGCATCTGGCAATCGATCAACACAAATCCCCAGTCAGTCAAATGCTCTACCAGCGTGGCAAAGCCGACTTTCGAGGCGTTGTCTGCCCGGCTGAACATCGACTCGCCGAAAAACAGCTGGCCCATTGCCAGGCCGTACAGCCCGCCGACCAGTTCATCCTGATCCCAGACCTCGACGCTGTGCGCGTGGCCACGGCGGTGCAACTCAACGTAGGCCGCCTGCATCGAGCCGGTTATCCAGGTTTCGTTGGCGTAGCTTCGAGGCGCAGCGCAGGCCTTGATCACGCTGGCAAAATCCTGATCGAAGGTCACCCGATAGCGCGACTGGCGCAGAACCTTGCCGAGGCTTCGCGAGACATGGAGTTCTTCAGGAAACAGCACGGTGCGCGGATCGGGAGACCACCAGAGAATCGGCTGACCGTCCTGAAACCAGGGAAAGCAGCCATGTCGATAAGCGCTGATCAGGCGATCGGCCGACAAGTCTCCGCCTGCGGCAAGTAGACCGTTGGGTTCACGGAGGGCTTTTTCCAGTGGGGGAAAATCGAGGCTGTTGCGGGTCAACCAGGTCAGCATGGCATCACAACTTTGCGGAAGGGGAGGGCGCACCTGTCTGTGTGTGCAACTCTGTGCGACAGGCGTGGTCACAAGCGGTTGTCATTATGGCGCGTACCTTGTGCATGCGGTAGGGCGTGAGCCTCGCAACGGTCGCGTGGCCGCTCAAGTTGCAGACCGTTGACAGAAACACGCCATAAGCCTTTGTCACAAAACGCAATGCATGCTCAAATTGAACATCGTCAGTGAAGGTGAAAGCGTGTTCCGTCTTGCGGAACCGTCTGAAGTGGATCTGGTGTGTTTTCGTACAGACTCAAGTGGCTGTAAAACCGTACAATGCCTGTTTTGGGCGTTATCATTCAAGCGTCTGTCGACAGGCTTTCCCGCTGTCTGCGCTCCCTGTCCATGCGGGAGCAGTCAGTGCCGTCCGACAGCCGTTTCTGGTCAATCAACGAGATGTTCGCGCTATTGCGCAGGAAATAAAGCGTTTTGAAGAAATCCACCCCAGCACCCAGCGCTGTCCCGCTTTGGCGACAGCAATTGCACTACCGGCTCAAGGAAGGGGCCCTGATCGCCTTTGGCGCACTGTGCCTGTATCTGATGATGGCCTTGCTGACCTACGATCAGAGCGATCCCGGCTGGAGCCACACCAGCAGCAATGCGGCACAGGTGCAGAATGCCGCAGGGCGTGCAGGTGCGTTCTGTGCCGATATTCTGTTCATGATTCTGGGCTATTTCGCCTACATCTTCCCGCTGTTGCTGGCGATCAAAGCCTGGCAGGTCTTTCGCCATCGCCATGAGCCATGGCAATGGAGCGGCTGGCTGTTTTCCTGGCGCCTGATCGGTCTGGTGTTCCTGATCCTGGCGGGCGCTGCGCTGGCGCATATCCATTTCCATTTCTCGGCCGGCTTCCCAGGCTCGGCAGGCGGTGTGCTGGGCGAAGTGCTCGGCGATCTGGCCAAGAAAGCGCTGAATATTCAAGGCAGCACCTTACTGTTCATTGCCCTGTTTCTGTTCGGCCTGACCGTGTTCACCGACCTGTCCTGGTTCAAGGTGATGGATGTCACCGGCAAGATCACCCTCGACCTGTTCGAACTGTTTCAAGGCGCTGCGAACCGCTGGTGGACTGCCCGCGCCGAGCGCAAGCAGATGGTTGCGCAGTTGCGTGAGGTGGACATGCGCGTCAACGATGTGGTGGCGCCTGTGGCTCCCGATCGTCGCGAGCAGGCCAAGGCCAGAGAGCGACTGGTTGAGCGTGAAGCGTCGTTGAGCAAACACATGACCGAGCGCGAAAAGCACGTGCCTGCGGTCATCGCGCCAGCGCCTTCGAAGCCTGTAGAGCCCAGCAAGCGCGTCATGAAGGAAAAGCAGGCGCCGCTGTTCGTGGACAGTGCAGTGGAAGGCACGCTTCCGCCGATTTCCATCCTCGACCCGGCAGAGAAGAAGCAGCTCAACTATTCCCCAGAGTCTCTGGCGGCCGTCGGTCATTTGCTGGAAATCAAGCTCAAGGAATTCGGTGTGGAGGTCTCGGTAGACTCCATCCACCCCGGTCCGGTCATTACCCGCTACGAGATCCAGCCCGCCGCCGGCGTCAAGGTCAGCCGCATTTCCAACCTCGCCAAGGACCTTGCGCGCTCGCTCGCCGTGACCAGCGTTCGTGTAGTCGAGGTGATTCCGGGCAAGACCACCGTCGGTATCGAGATCCCCAACGAAGATCGCCAGATTGTGCGCTTCTCCGAGGTGTTGTCGACTCCCGAATACGATAACGCCAAGTCGCCTGTCACCTTGGCCCTGGGCCACGACATCGGCGGCAAGCCGGTGATTACCGATCTGGCCAAGATGCCCCACCTGCTGGTAGCCGGTACGACCGGTTCCGGTAAATCGGTGGGTGTGAACGCCATGATCCTGTCGATCCTGTTCAAGTCCGGCCCGGAAGACGCCAAGCTGATCATGATCGACCCGAAGATGCTCGAACTGTCCATCTACGAAGGTATTCCGCACCTGTTGTGTCCGGTGGTCACCGACATGAAGGACGCCGCCAACGCCCTGCGCTGGAGCGTTGCCGAGATGGAGCGTCGCTACAAGCTGATGGCGAAGATGGGTGTACGTAACCTGTCCGGCTTCAATCAGAAGGTCAAGGAAGCTCAGGATGCCGGCGAGCCGCTTGCCGATCCGCTGTACAAGCGCGAAAGTATTCATGACGAAGCGCCGCTGCTGAGCAAACTGCCGACCATCGTCGTGGTGGTGGACGAGTTCGCCGACATGATGATGATCGTCGGCAAGAAGGTCGAAGAGCTGATCGCGCGTATCGCCCAGAAAGCACGTGCTGCGGGCATCCACCTGATTCTCGCCACCCAGCGTCCGTCGGTGGATGTGATCACCGGTCTGATCAAGGCCAACATTCCAACGCGTATGGCATTCCAGGTATCGAGCAAAATCGATTCGCGGACCATCATCGACCAGGGCGGCGCCGAACAACTGTTGGGCCACGGCGACATGCTGTACATGCCGCCAGGCACCAGCCTGCCGATTCGTGTGCATGGCGCGTTCGTTTCCGACGAAGAAGTGCATCGTGTGGTAGAAGCCTGGAAGCTGCGAGGTTCCCCGGACTACAACGACGATATTCTCGCCGGTGTCGAAGAGCCCGGCAGCGGCTTTGATGGCGGTGGCGGCGAAGGCAGTGAAGACAGCGAAAGCGACGCGCTTTACGATGAGGCCGTCAAGTTCGTGCTGGAAAGCCGTCGCGCTTCGATTTCTGCCGTACAGCGCAAGTTGAAGATCGGCTATAACCGCGCAGCGCGCATGATCGAAGCGATGGAAATGGCAGGGGTCGTGACCTCCATGAATACCAACGGTTCGCGCGAAGTCCTGGCCCCCGGGCCGGTGCGCGACTGATTTTTATCACCCCGTATTGCGGCGACGGCGTGCACGCCACGCTGTCGCATCATCATCGACTTCAAAGAGGAATCCCATGCGCCTTATCCGCATGCTGTTGGCCACTGCACTGACCTTCTCCATGATCCCCGCCCATGCCGACAGCAAGGACGTGGCGCGCCTGACCCAGTTGCTGGAGAAATCCCAGACCCTGACCGCCCGCTTCTCGCAACTGACGCTGGACGGTGGCGGTACCCAGTTGCAGGAAACCACCGGCGAAATGGCCCTGCAGCGCCCCGGCTTGTTCAACTGGCATACCGATGCGCCACAGGAGCAGTTGATGGTCTCGGACGGCAAGAAAGTCTCGCTGTGGGACCCTGATCTGGAGCAGGTCACGATCAAGAAGCTCGATCAGCGCCTGACTCAGACTCCAGCCTTGCTGCTGTCCGGTGATGTATCAAAGATCAGCGAAAGCTTCGACATCACCGCGAAAGAGGCGGGTGGCGTGATCGATTTCGTGCTCAAGCCCAAGACCAAGGACACGCTGTTCGACAGCCTGCGTCTGTCGTTCCGCAACGGCATCATCAACGACATGCAGTTGATCGACAGCGTAGGTCAGCGCACCAATATCCTGTTCACCGGGGTCAAGGCCAACGAGTCGATCGCAGCCAGCAAGTTTCAGTTCCAGATTCCCAAGGGTGCTGATGTCATTCAAGAGTAAAAGGGCCGATTTCTGACCATGGACTTGTTCAGCCGCGAACCGATAGCTCAGCCTCTGGCTGCACGTTTGCGTGCTACCAACCTGGATGAGTATGTCGGCCAGGAACACGTGCTTGCCCACGGCAAGCCTCTGCGTGAGGCGCTGGAGCAAGGCGCACTGCACTCGATGATTTTCTGGGGCCCGCCCGGGGTGGGCAAGACCACCCTGGCGAAGCTGCTGGCCAAAGTGTCGGACGCGCACTTCGAGACGGTTTCGGCGGTGCTCGCCGGGGTCAAGGAAATCCGTCAGGCCGTTGAAGTCGCCCGGCAGCAGGCCGGACAGTACGGCAAGCGCACCATCCTGTTTGTCGACGAAGTGCACCGCTTCAACAAGTCACAGCAGGATGCCTTCCTGCCTTATGTCGAGGACGGCACGCTGATCTTTATCGGCGCGACCACCGAAAACCCCTCGTTCGAACTCAACAACGCCTTGTTGTCCCGGGCGCGTGTCTACGTGCTCAAAAGCCTGGACGAGGCGGCGCTGCGCAAGCTGGTCAATCGTGCCCTGACCGAAGAGCGCGGGCTGGGCAAGCGGCAACTGGCCTTGAGCGATGAGGGGTTTGCGATGCTGATGTCCGCCGCCGATGGCGACGGTCGGCGCATGCTCAACTTGCTGGAGAACGCCTCGGATCTGGCCGAAGACGGCAGCGAAATCGATGTCGGGCTGCTGCAGAGCCTGTTGGGTGACAGTCGACGCCGCTTCGACAAGGGCGGCGAGGCGTTCTACGACCAGATATCGGCACTGCACAAGTCGATTCGCGGTTCCAATCCCGACGCGGCCCTGTACTGGTTTGCGCGGATGATCGACGGCGGTTGTGATCCGCTATATCTGGCGCGCCGCGTGGTGCGCATGGCCAGTGAAGATATCGGCAATGCCGATCCTCGTGCGCTGCCGTTGTGCATGTCCGCTTGGGATGTGCAGGAGCGCCTTGGCAGTCCCGAGGGAGAGCTGGCGGTCGCGCAGGCTATTGTCTATCTCGCCTGTGCGCCAAAAAGCAACGCGGTCTACATGGCGTTCAAGGCGGCTATGCGCGAAGCAGGTGAGCACGGTTCGCTGGAGGTTCCGCTGCACTTGCGCAATGCGCCTACCAAGCTGATGAAGCAGCTAGGTTATGGCGAAGAATATCGCTATGCCCATGATGAGCCCGATGCTTATGCAGCTGGCGAAGACTACTTTCCGGACGAGCTGGAGCCACGGCAGTATTACCAGCCTGTGCCTCGCGGTCTGGAGCTCAAGATCGGTGAAAAGCTCAGGCATCTGAACGCATTGGACGATGCCAGCCCTCGCAAGCGGAGAAAGTGATGATTCAGACTATTCTTGCGGTGTCGATTGCCGGGATCGCTGGTACATTATTGCGCTTTGCGACAGGCACCTGGGTCAGCGCCAACTGGCCTCGTTATTTTTATGCGGCGACGCTGGCGGTCAACATCGTCGGGTGCCTGATCATCGGTGTACTGTACGGACTGTTCCTGCTGCGTCCGGAAGTGCCCATCGAAATTCGTGCCGGCTTGCTTGTCGGCTTTGTAGGCGGTCTGACGACCTTTTCATCCTTTTCACTGGATACGCTGCGCCTGCTGGAAAGCGGGCAGGTACCGCTGGCCCTCGGCTATGCCGGTATCAGCGTATTCGGCGGGCTGCTCGCAACCTGGGCTGGCCTGTCCCTGACCAGACTTTGATAGACGAGAGAACGATATGCTCGATTCCAAACTGTTACGTACTCAACTTCAGGACGTAGCGGATCGCCTGGCTTCCCGTGGTTTCACGCTGGATGTGGCGCGCATTGAATCGCTGGAAGCCCAGCGCAAGGTAGTGCAGACCCGCACCGAACAGCTGCAGGCCGAGCGCAATGCACGTTCCAAATCCATTGGTCAGGCCAAGCAGCGCGGCGAAGATATTGCGCCGTTGATGGCTGATGTCGAGCGCATGGGCAATGAGCTGAGCGAAGGCAAGGTCGAGCTGGATGGCATTCAGGCCGAACTGGATGCGCTGGTGCTGAGCATTCCGAACCTGCCCCACGAGTCCGTGCCGGTCGGTGCCGACGAAGAAGGCAACGTCGAAGTACGTCGCTGGGGTACGCCGACGTCATTCGATTTCGAGGTCAAGGATCACGTTGCGCTGGGCGAGAAGTTCGGCTGGCTGGATTTCGAGACCGCAGCCAAGCTGTCCGGCGCGCGCTTTGCGCTGCTGCGTGGCCCGATCGCGCGTCTGCACCGTGCCCTGGCACAGTTCATGATCAATCTGCACATCAACGAGCACGGCTACGAAGAGACTTACACTCCGTATCTGGTGCAGGCACCAGCGTTGCAGGGCACAGGTCAGTTACCCAAGTTCGAGGAAGACCTGTTCAAGATCTCCCGCGAAGGCGAGGCCGATCTGTACCTGATCCCGACTGCCGAAGTGTCGCTGACCAATATCGTGTCGGGTGAAATTCTCGATGCCAAACAGCTGCCTCTCAAGTTTGTTGCCCATACCCCTTGCTTCCGCAGTGAAGCGGGCGCGTCCGGGCGTGATACCCGCGGCATGATTCGCCAGCACCAGTTCGACAAGGTCGAGATGGTCCAGATCGTTGCGCCTGACGACTCCATGGCCGCGCTCGAGTCGCTGACCGGCAACGCCGAACGCGTCCTGCAACTGCTTGAACTGCCTTATCGCACGCTCGCGCTGTGCACCGGCGATATGGGGTTCAGTGCGGTGAAGACTTACGACCTGGAAGTCTGGATTCCGAGCCAGGACAAATATCGCGAAATCTCTTCCTGCTCCAACTGCGGTGATTTCCAGGCGCGCCGCATGCAGGCGCGCTGGCGTAACCCTGAAACCGGCAAGCCGGAGCTGGTCCACACCCTCAACGGGTCGGGCCTGGCGGTAGGCCGCACACTGGTGGCAGTGCTGGAGAACTATCAGCAGGCGGACGGTTCGATTCGTGTGCCTGAGGTGCTCAAGCCGTACATGGGCGGCCTTGAGGTCATCGGTTAAATGGAATTTCTGCCGCTGTTCCATAACCTGCGTGGCAGTCGTGTGCTGGTGGTTGGTGGCGGTGAAATTGCCCTGCGCAAATCACGCCTGATTGCCGACGCCGGTGCAGTGCTGCGCGTGGTTGCGCCGGAAATCGAGGCGCAACTGAGCGAGCTGGTTGTCCAGAGCGGCGGTGAAATGATCCTGCGCGGCTACAGCGAATGCGACCTTGATGGTTGCGTGCTGATCATTGCTGCGACGGATGATGAGCCGCTCAACGCTCAGGTGTCACGCGATGCCCGCTTGCGTTGCGTTCCGGTCAACGTGGTTGACGCCCCGGCGCTGTGTACGGTGATCTTTCCGGCCATCGTCGACCGCTCGCCCTTGGTGATTGCCGTGTCCAGTGGCGGCGATGCGCCGGTGCTGGCGCGTTTGATTCGCGCCAAGCTGGAAACCTGGATTCCCTCCAGCTACGGGCAGCTCGCCGGACTGGCTGCGCGCTTTCGCAATCAGGTCAAAGGCCTGTTTCCGAATGTGCAGCAGCGCCGAGCGTTCTGGGAAGATGTTTTTCAGGGCGCCATTGCCGACCGCCAGCTGGCCGGGCAGGGTGCTGAAGCCGAACGTATGCTGATCGCCAAAATTGCTGGCGAGCCGCCTTCTGAGACCGGTGAGGTCTATCTGGTCGGTGCGGGTCCAGGTGATCCGGATTTGCTGACTTTCCGGGCCTTGCGCCTGATGCAGCAAGCGGATGTGGTGTTGTATGACCGCCTGGTCGCGCCAACGATTCTTGACCTGTGCCGTCGTGATGCCGAGCGTGTCTACGTTGGCAAGCGCCGTGCGGAGCATGCCGTTCCGCAGGAACAGATCAACCAGCAACTGGTTGCACTGGCAAAGCAGGGCAAGCGAGTGGTGCGTCTGAAGGGCGGTGATCCGTTCATCTTCGGCCGTGGCGGCGAGGAAATCGAAGAACTGGCGGCGCATGGCATACCGTTCCAGGTAGTGCCCGGCATCACCGCTGCCAGCGGTTGCGCAGCATATGCGGGTATACCGTTGACGCACCGTGATCATGCGCAATCGGTGCGTTTCATCACGGGTCACTTGAAAAACGGTACGACAGATCTGCCCTGGTCAGATCTGGTAGCGCCTGCGCAAACACTGGTGTTTTACATGGGGCTGATCGGTTTGCCGGTTATCTGTGAGCAGTTGATCCGGCACGGTCGCTCTGCCGACACGCCTGCTGCACTGGTCGAGCAGGGCACCACCGTCAATCAGCGTGTGTTCACAGGGACCCTGGCAAACCTGCCGCAACTGGTTGCCGAGCATGATGTTCATGCACCGACGCTGGTGATTATCGGTGAGGTGGTCAAGTTGCGTGAAAAGCTGGCGTGGTTCGAGGGCGCTCAGGCGACTCTCTGATGCCAATGATGGGTAGCCCGTCCGGGCTATCCACCACTTCTTCCCATACGTCAGTTGTTCCAGACACCTTCACCGGACAGTCGCTCACGGTCGTGATCTGCCTGCAGATCGAGTGCGGGCCCCTTCGGTATGATCCCGGTCGGGTTGATGGTGCGATGGCTCCCATAGTAATGCCCTTTGATGTGCTCGAAACTCACCGTCTCTGCGACCCCCGGCCACTGATACAGCTCGCGTAACCAGTTGCTGAGATTGGGGTAGTCCGCGATGCGCCGCAGGTTGCATTTGAAGTGGCTGTAATACACCGCATCGAAGCGCACGATGGTGGTGAACAGACGTATGTCGGCTTCGGTAAGGTGTTTGCCTGTCAGGTAACGCTTTTCACCGAGCAGGTTTTCCAGCACGTCCAGTTCAGCGAATACATCATCGAACGCCTCTTCATATGCGCCTTGCGAGGTGGCGAAACCAGCCCGGTACACGCCGTTGTTGACCTTCGGGTAGATCTGCTCGTTAAGCTCGTCAATGCTCGCGCGTAACGCTTGCGGGTAGAAATCCAGCGTATTGCCGGTCAGCTCGTCGAATGCGGAATTGAACATGCGGATGATTTCCGCAGATTCGTTGCTGACGATGCATTGCTGCTGCTTGTCCCACAGCACCGGAACGGTGACGCGGCCGGTGTATCGAGGGTCGTCGGCGGTATAGCGCTGGTGAAGGAACTGCAGGTCATCCAGCGCATCGCCGCTGGAGCCTTTCTGCTGATCAAAGGTCCAGCCGTCTTCCAGCATCAGCCAACTGACCACCGAAACATCGATCAGGCCTTCCAGGCCCTTGAGCTTGCGCAAAATAAGCGTGCGTTGTGCCCACGGGCAAGCCAGAGACACGTACAGGTGATAGCGACCCGCCTGTGCAGCAAACCCGCCTGCACCGGATGGTCCCGGGTGTCCATCGGGCGTGACCCAACTGCGTCGCTGAGCATTTTCGCGCTGAAATGCGCCATCTTTGCTGCTTTCGTACCACTGGTCTTGCCAGTGTCCTTCGACCAGAAGGCCCATGTCTGACTCCCATTTCCAGGTGATAGAGCTTGGAGGTCAGCGCAGGTGCATCGGTTCGACTGGATTACGGCCTTTCATTGTCGAAAGGCCGAAGGGTTACAGATTGATGTCGCGGCGATCCCAGAATACCTGTGCCTGGGCGAAGGCCTCGTCACGATCGACGCCCAGGCCGCGCAGGGCGAGCGCCATGGTCGATATCAATGCCAGTTGCGGGTAACTGTCTTCGATTTCTCCTCGCCACAAGGCCAGCAGTTGCTGCGGGTCGAGCGTCGCCGGTTTTACATGGCGACGCGGTGAGAGCGCTGGCCATTCTTCATCCCACGGCTGGCCGCCGGTGGTGCCGTACAGGTGGCTGATGGTGTCGGGGTTGATCTCGATTTCGCCGCCATCACCCTTGACCACGATGGCGTTGTCGCCGAGCAGGCTGCTGGCATCGCGATGCACGCTTTGATAGCCCGGGTGAAAAATGCTTTGCAGGCCACACCGCGCCTGCAGCGGATTGAGAATGCGTGCCAGCGAATGAATGGGCGAGCGTAGCCCCAGCGTGTTGCGCAGGTCGATCATGCGCTGCAACTGCGGTGCCCAATCGGCGAGCGGAATGAACGCCAGCCGGTCTTGCTCGAGCGAAGTCTTGACCGCTGACCAGTTGCGGCACAGCGGTATCTTCAGCAGATCGAGCAACTGCTCGGTGTACAGACGCCCTGCGGTATGCGCGCCCCCGCCGTGCAGGAGGATCCTGACGCCGTTTTGCGCCAGGCATTTGGCTGCCAGCAGGTACCACGGCAGGTGACGCTTTTTTCCGGCGTAGGTCGGCCAGTCGATGTCGACCTGCATGTCGGGAGCGTGCAGACGTTCACGCACCGCTTCGGTAAACCCCGCCAGCTCCTCGGGGCTTTCTTCCTTGTGACGCAGCAGCATCAGAAAAGCGCCAAGTTGGGTGTCCTCGACTTTTTCATCGAGCAGCATGCCCATGGCTTCCCGTGCTTCCTCGCGAGTCAGGTTGCGCGCGCCACGTTTGCCTTTGCCCAGAATGCGAACGAACGTCGCAAAGGGATGTTCTTCAGGTGTTTCAGTGACAAGCGCAGCGTAATCATTCATATGCAATTGGTCGGTTTGGGCAGGCCCGCCAGCTTGGCGGCGAGTTTGGCGGGAGTGCCGTTGAACAGGCGATTGAGGTGCATGCTGTTGCCTTTTTCTGCACCCAGCTTCAGCGCGGTGTATTTGATCAGCGGCCGTGTTGCGGGCGAAAGCTGGAACTCGGCGTAAAAACCTCGCAGCAGCTCAAGGATTTCAAGGTGCTCGGCACTCAACTCGATACCTTCCTCGGCGGACAAGGCGTGGGCGACGTCCAGCGACCAGTCGCTGAGGTCTTGCAGAAAACCATCCTTGTCCAGTTCGATGCTGCGCCCGTCAATGTTCAACTGTTTCATAACCAGGTATTGACCTTGTCGAAGCGCAGCGACAGTTCCACGAACGCCGGGTAGTCGATGCTGCTGACTCCGGCAGGGAGGGGCAGATTGCGTGCGCTGAGGTCTTCGTCGAGGGCGAACAGTTGCGATGAGTCGACCGACGACTGAAGGGCTTTGAGCTGCGCACTGGATGGCATCAGCGCATAGGTGGCATCGCCACAGAGCAGTACGCCATCATCGTTGCCCAGCAAGCGCAGGCAACTGTCCAGCCGGGTGTCGGCAAACGGCGAGTGAGAGAGAACGTGCAAAGTAGCCATCAGATCGTGATTACCTCGTCATACCGGTCAAAAAGTGCTGACAATTCTGCGCGCGTAGTCAATTGGCTCAGCTCTTCGCTCAATGCTCCGGGGGAGATGCCGCGCTCGGCCAGGCTTTGTCCGCAGACGTAAAGGTCTTCGACACCGAACATCGGCAGGGCTTTCAGGTTTGCGGTCAGGTCTTTCTGTTGCAGGGCGTCGGGCGACTGCTGTGGCAACAACTGAAAAACCCCGTCGTCCAGAAACAGCAGGCCTACCAACAGATCGAATGCTCCGCCCGCCAGTACGATATCCAGCGCTTCGCGGGCACCGGGACCGGACCACGGCGACTGACGGCTGACAACCAATAGTGATCTGGGCATCTCATGGCCCTCCGAAGCAGATCAGGCGATCAGCCGATTGCACAGCATCGTGCAGCTGGCCCAGCCCGGACAATTCCCACGGCTCGCGCAGGTTTGCCGCCGGCCGCTGATAACGCTCGGCCTCTTGCGTGTCGAGCACACCGCGACGCAACGCCGCGGCAATGCACACCACGCCGTCCAGCTTGTGCTCGACGATGAAGTCACGCCACTGCAGTGCCATATCCTGCTCGTCCTGCGGCGTCACGACGTTGGCCGACGCGCTATGTACGCCTTCCTGATAGAAGAACAACCGGACAATTTCGTGCCCGCCTGCCAGCACCGCCTTGGCGAACTGCAAGGCTCGCCGAGAGGAGGGCGCATGGGCGGCGGAAAAAAGGGAGATGGCGAATTTCATGATCGGCTCTGCCAACAAAACATGCGCAATGATAAAGAATTCAAGGGCAGGCGTGTGAGTTTGGCGCGCGCTGACCTGCAAACCCAGTATCAAGGCGCAACCGCTTGAGTTTCGATTGATGTAAATCGTGCATCAATCGATGAAAACATAGCACTTATCGTTTCAAAGTGTGTCCGGCAGACTCCTCCATCACAAGCGCTTACAACACTCTAATAAGATCGCTGGAGAACACTGATGCACGGCTCATCCCCATTACGAAAAGAATCCTCCCGGTCGAAGGCAGGCGCGGTATTTCGGGTCACCTCCGGTAATTTCCTCGAGCAATTCGACTTCTTCCTGTTCGGCTTTTACGCCACCCAGATCGCCTCCGCCTTTTTCCCGGCCAGCAGTGAGTTTGCTTCGCTGATGATGACCTTCGCGGTCTTCGGTGCTGGCTTCCTGATGCGTCCGTTGGGTGCCGTGATTCTGGGCGCTTACATTGATGACGTGGGCCGCCGTAAAGGCTTGATTGTGACCCTGTCGATCATGGCCAGTGGCACGTTGCTGATTGTTCTGGTGCCCGGTTACGCAAGCATCGGCTTGTGGGCACCGGCCCTGGTATTGGTCGGCCGCTTGCTGCAAGGCTTTTCTGCCGGCGCGGAACTGGGTGGGGTGTCCGTGTATCTGGCAGAGATGGCGACACCCGGCCGCAAGGGCTTCTATACCAGTTGGCAGTCGGGCAGTCAGCAGGTGGCAATCGTTGTCGCCGCTGCACTGGGCTATGGCTTGAACCAATGGATGGCACCTGCTGCTGTCGCCGATTGGGGCTGGAGAATTCCGTTCGCCATCGGTTGCCTGATCATTCCGTTCATTTTCCTGCTGCGCCGCAGCCTGCAGGAAACAGAGGAGTTCGCCACTCGCTCTCATCGTCCGACCATGCGGCAGGTGTTCGCGACGCTGCTGCAAAACTGGCGCGTGGTGATTGTCGGAATGCTGATGGTGGCGATGACCACTACCACCTTTTATCTGATCACCATCTACGCACCGACATTCGGCAAAACCGTACTCAACCTGAGTACCTCCGATGCGCTTCTGGTGACCTTGCTGGTCGGTGTCTCCAACTTTATCTGGCTGCCTGTCGGCGGCATGTTGAGCGACCGTTTCGGGCGCAAGCCGCTGTTGGTTGCGATGACGCTACTGACCATCGTCAGTGCGTACCCGGCGCTGTCTTTCCTCGCTCTGGCGCCCAGCTTCGGCCATATGCTGGAAGTGCTGTTGTGGTTCTCGTTTCTCTACGGCTTGTATAACGGCGCGATGATTCCGGCGTTGACCGAAATCATGCCGGTAGAGGTGCGTGTTGCCGGTTTCTCGCTGGCCTACAGCCTGGCGACGGCGGTTTTTGGTGGTTTCACTCCGGCGATTTCGACCTGGTTGATCCACCTCACCGGCGACAAGGCTGCACCTGCTTACTGGATGACATTTGCTGCAGCCTGTGCGCTGGGTGCCACACTGGTGCTCTACCGGCACATCTCGACCCGCCCGCAACTGGCTGTTTAATCAAGGAAAATCATTATGAAATCGTTATACAAACATCAATTGGCCGCGCTTTTTCTCGGCTGTATCGCGGTCAGTGCGGCGGCGCAGGCTGAACAGCTCAAGGTTATGACCTCCGGCGGCTTTACGGCTGCGTACAAACTGCTCGGACCGCAATACGCGGCGTCTTCCGGGGACTCGCTCGACACCATTCTCGGCCCATCGATGGGCAAGGCGCCCGAGGCCATCCCGAATCGTCTGGCCCGTGGCGAGCACGCCGATGTGGTGATCATGGTCGGCTATGCGCTGGATGATCTGATCAAGCAAGGCAAGGTAGACCCGGCATCGCGGGTCGAACTGGCTGACTCGCGGATCGGAATGGTGGTGAAGGAGGGTGCGGCCAAGCCGGCGATCGGCACCGACAGTGAGCTCAAGGCCACCTTGCTCAAGGCCAGGTCGGTGGCTTACTCCGACAGCGCCAGTGGCGTGTACATCGAAAAAGAGCTTTTCAAAAAGCTCGGTATCGAGAAGGAGCTCGCGCCGAAGGGTAAGATGATCGAGCGCATCCCGGTTGCTTCGGTGGTTGCCAAGGGTGACTACGAGGTGGGCTTTCAACAGGTTGCCGAGTTGCTGCCGATTCCCGGCGTGACGTTCGTGGCGAAGATCCCGGAAGACGTTCAGTCGGTTACCCGTTATGCCGCGGGCATCCCGGTCAATGCCGAGCACCCGAAAGAGGCGAAGGCCTTGCTGGATTACCTGGCCTCCCCGAAGGCCCAGGCTACAGTGCAGTCTACCGGTCTGGATTCAGTTCCCCGCTGAGCGTGAAGGCATTTTCCTGACCAGTTGTTCCAACTCGAGGGCTGCCGGTGTCAAGGTCCTGCCACGACGCTTGATCAGCCCTACATTGCGAATCACCTCGGGCGCAACCAATGGCACGCTCACCAGAAACGGGTGAGCGGTCATCGGCATGGCGATCGACGGCACCGCAGCCACGCCAAGCCCTGCTTCCACCAGTCCGATCATGGTCGTGACATGGCGGGTTTCGCAGATGCTTTCCTTGTGCGGGCGCGAAGGTGCCAGCGCCTGATCCAGCACCAGACGATTACCCGAGGTGATGTCCAGGCCGATGTAGTCGTGGCGGTACATCTCTTCCCAACTGACGCTGTCGCATGTTGCCAGCGGGTGATCCCGCCTGCAGGCCATCACGTAGCGTTCCTGCAGCAGCAGCTCGAAATCCACCTCCGGCGCCAGATTGCCGCTGAAACTCACCCCGAAATCGGCTTCGCCCAGGGCAACCGCGCTGTTGACCTCATTGGCGCTGGCGTCCATGACCCGGATTCTGATTTTCGGAAACAACCGGTGAAAGGCGCTGATGACCTGCGGCATGAAGTAATAGGCGGCTGAAGGCACGCAGGCAATCGTCACGCTGCCCATTCGCGTGGAGCCGACGCCTTCGATGGTCATCAACGCGCTGTCCAGATCATCCAGAATACGCTCGACCTGAGGCAGAAATGCGCGGCCGACCGTGGTCAGGCTGACCCTGCGGGTGGTCCGCTCGAACAGCTTCACATTCAGCGCAGATTCGAGCTTTTCTATCCGCCGACTGAGCGCAGGCTGGGTGATCTGTACGGTTTCAGCGGCCTTGCGGAAGCTGCCATTCTCGACCACGGCACGAAATGCCTGGAGGTCGTTGAGGTCGAAATTGATGGGCATTGCGTAACCAGGATGATTGATTCGGTATGGACATCAATATATCAGGTTGCGTACTGCAGCTCGCACGGCGGGGCGGTGAGAGGAATTCGTGGCGACCAGAAACGACAAAGCCCTGAATAATCAGGGCTTTGCGCTGCCAAATATGGCGGAGGCATAGAGATTCGAACTCTAGGACCTGTTACAGTCGGCAGTTTTCAAGACTGCTGCCTTAAACCACTCGGCCATACCTCCACTTCGTTGCGGGCGCCATAATACCGGAATGAAACAAGCTGTCAAACTCTGTGACTAGCCAGTTGCAGCGCCTCTGTTATGATCTTTGCAACTCAACATTTCAACAGCAAGGAGTTTCGCCATGCGCGAACAGGATTACAGCCTTAAAACCGGCATGCAGGCCGACCAGCTCGAGGTTAGTCGTGTCCTGCGCAATACTTACGGTCTTCTCGCCCTGACACTGGCTTTCAGTGGTGTCATGGCCTTCGTCGCTCAGCAGATGCGCGTCGGCTACCCGAACATTTTCGTGGTGCTGATCGGCTTCTACGGTCTGTTCTTCCTGACCAACAAGCTGCGTGATTCGGTCTGGGGTCTGGTGTCGACCTTCGCCCTGACAGGTTTCATGGGCTTCCTGCTGGGTCCGATCCTAAACCGTTACCTGGGCATGGCCGGTGGTGCTGAAGTGGTCAGCTCGGCCTTCGCGATGACGGCTCTGGTATTCGGCGGCCTGTCAGCCTACGTACTGATTACCCGCAAGGACATGAGCTTCCTGGGTGGTTTCATCACCGCAGGTTTCTTCGTACTGCTGGGTGCGGTAGTGGCCGGCATGTTCTTCCAGATCAGCGGTCTGCAACTGGCTATCAGCGCGGGCTTCGTGCTGTTCTCGTCGGTGTGCATTCTGTTCCAGACCAGCGCGATCATTCAGGGTGGTGAGCGTAACTACATCATGGCGACGGTCAGCCTGTACGTATCGATCTACAACCTGTTTATCAGCCTGCTGCAGATCTTCGGCATCATGAGCCGCGACGACTGATTTACCAGGCCTGAATATTCAGGCCGCTGCACTTCAAGAAAAGCCCCGACTCGTCGGGGCTTTTTGCGTTTCTGCGGCGAGGAAAAATGTCAGCATTGGCCCATCGCACTGCTGACGGTGTGCCGTTCCTGGCGGCTGAGTGAGCCGGAGCATTACTCAGAGCATTTGCGGCCAGTCGACCCCGTAAAATTCATGACCTATCAGTCATATTTATCAAGCTTGCTACAGTCTGTTCAAGCGTTTATCGACTATTTCATCATCACAAAAAATAATATCAGGCGATTCTCCAACGCCTGTAGGCGCTTGCCCATTTAGGGCCACTTGACATCATCGAACAGTGCTGGACACAAGATTTCAGGATGTGTCAGTTTTGTTACGCAATACGATTTTTATGCTTCACAAGGCGAGTGACCGGACTCTCTCGCTACAGGGGAGAGTCCTGTCGTACCTAACCTGTCAAACAGCAAACAAGGAAGTGTCATGACGAAAGTCAAAGAAAATGCTGCAATTCAACTTTCCGCTGCTACCAGCACCTCTTTTGACCAGATCAATGCGTTCGCGCACCAGTATGACCGTGGCGGCAACCTCACGATCAATGGCAAGCCCTCGTATTCGGTCGATCAGGCCGCTGATTATATTCTTCGCGACGACGCCGCCTGGACGGATCGCGATGGCAACGGCACCATCAACCTCACCTACACGTTCCTGACGGCCAAGCCTGCCGGGTTCGACAATTCGCTGGGGACTTTCAGTGCGTTCAACGCGCAGCAGAAAGCACAGGCGGTATTGTCGATGCAATCCTGGGCAGACGTCGCCAAGGTCAGCTTTACCCAGGCGGCTTCCGGCGGCGACGGGCATATGACCTTCGGCAACTACAGCAACGGCAGTGCGGGCGGTGCAGCTTTTGCCTACCTGCCCAGTGGCAACAGCCGTACTGACGGCCAGTCCTGGTACCTTGTCGACAACAGCTACAAGGTCAACACCACCCCGGACAATGGCAATTACGGCCGTCAGACCCTGACCCATGAAATCGGCCATACCCTGGGCCTGTCTCACCCGGGTGACTACAACGCGGGCGAGGGCAATCCGAGCTACAAGGACGCCACTTACGCAGAAGACACCCGTGGCTATAGCGTCATGAGTTACTGGAGTGAGTCCAACACTGACCAGAACTTCGTCAAGGGCGGCGCTCCGTCGTACTCTTCGGCACCGTTGCTGGATGACATCACCGCCGTTCAGCAGCTCTATGGCGCGAACATGAGCACCCGTGCCGGTGATACGGTCTATGGGTTCAACTCTACTGCCGGGCGCGATTTCTACAGCGCCACGTCCGCCTCTTCCAAGGTGGTGTTCTCGGTGTGGGATGGCGGGGGCAAGGATACCCTCGACTTCTCCGGCTTCACCCAGAACCAGAAGATCAACCTCAATGCCGCCTCGTTCTCGGATGTCGGTGGCATGGTGGGCAACGTTTCGATCGCCAAGGGTGTGGTGGTTGAAAACGCGGTGGGCGGTTCGGGCAATGACCTGTTGATCGGCAATGCTGCCGCCAACGACCTCAAGGGTGGTGCCGGCAACGACATCATCTATGGGGGTGGCGGCGCCGACAGCCTGACCGGTGGTGCGGGTGCCGACATCTTCGTGTTTGGCGCCAGCTCCGACTCCAACCGTGCGGGCCAGGATACGATTCGTGATTTCGTCAGCGGTCAGGACAAGATCGACGTATCGGCCATTTCCACGCTGAGCGCGCTGCAGTTCGTCAACGCGTTCAGCGGCCATGCTGGCGAGGCGATCCTCAACTATAACCAGAGCAGCAATCTGGGCAGTCTGGCGATCGACTTCACCGGGCAGGGCATCGGCGATTTCCTGGTCGGTACCGTAGGTCAGGCAGTCGCTGCTGACATCATCGTTTAACCGGTAAAAATCATGGGCGAGTCGATCGGCCCGCCCATGATCTGGAACGTTCGTCCTTATGAAGCTCAACCGTTTTTTTCAATTCGCTCCAGCCGCTCTTGCGCTGCTGGTGAGCCTTTCTGGAGCATGCATGGCCATGAGTCTGAAACTGCCAAGCCCCGCTGAACTCAGCGGCAAGTGGCATCTGTTTATTCATTCACAGGCTGATCGAGCCTGCGAACTGCAGTTGAACACCGAGGCGCCCCAGCTGGGCGGCGATACCGCCTGCGCCACCAAATGGCTGAACGAAGCACCAGTCGGTTGGTTCCCGACGCCTGACGGTCTCGCCTTGACCGACAACGAGGGCAATCGACTGATTCATTTCAACCATATGGGAGAGCAGCGCTATGAGGCGCGCCTGCCGAGCGGTCAGGTGCTGAGGCTGGAGCGCGCAGCCGAATAAAGGGTGCCGGCCGTGCACCGAAAAAATGTCCGAAATGAATGTCCCCAAGGATGTCACCCGGCCGCACTCGCGGCTTTCAAGGAAGAACCATGAGTATGTCCTCCCAAGGCAACCCTGCGCCGTTGTACAAAGCGCTGGCTGACTACAAGAGCGCGTTGATTGGTGTCGGTTGCTTTACCGCCCTGATCAACGTGCTGATGCTCGCCCCATCGATTTACATGCTGCAAGTCTATGACCGCGTACTGACCTCACAGAACCAGACCACTCTGGCCATGCTGACGCTGATGGTGGTCGGGTTCTTTGCGTTTATAGGCTTGCTGGAGATGATCCGCAGCTTTGTGGTGATCCGTATCGGCAGCGAGCTGGAGAAGCATTTCAATCTGCGCGTCTATCAGGCCGCGTTCGAGAGCAACCTGCACGCCGGACAGCGTCAGGCTGGACAGGCGCTGGGTGACCTGACCTTCATCCGCCAGTTTCTCACCGGGCCGGCGCTGTTCGCGTTCTTCGACGCCCCGTGGTTTCCCATCTACCTGGCGGTAATCTTCCTTTTCGACCCCTGGCTAGGCGTGCTGGCCAGTGTGGGGACGGTGTTGCTGGTCGGACTGGCCTGCCTCAACGAATGGCTGACCCGCAAACCGCTGGCCGAAGCCAGCGGCTACTCGCAGCAGTCTGCGCAATTGGCGACCCGGCATCTGCAACAGGCCGAGGCGATCCAGGCGATGGGCATGCTTGAGGTCTTGCGGCGTCGCTGGTTCCATGTGCATGGGCGCTTTCTGGCCCTGCAAAACCGTGCCAGTGACACGGGAGCGGTGATCAGTTCAATCAGCAAAGCTTTACGCCTGTGCCTGCAGTCGCTGGTGCTGGGGTTGGGCGCACTGCTGGTGATAAATGGAGACATGACCGCCGGCATGATGATCGCCGGCTCGATCCTCATGGGGCGGGTTCTGAGCCCCATCGACCAGTTGATCGCCGTCTGGAAACAATGGAGTTCTGCACGCCTGGCCTACGGGCGCCTTGACCAGCTGCTCAAGACCTACGCCGAGCCCGCGCCGCGCATGCCTCTGCCGGCACCGCGCGGTCAGATCAGCGCCGAACAGGTCAGCGCTGCCCCTCCGGGTAAAACGTCGCCGACGATTCAGCAAGTGAGCTTCCAGTTGCAAGCCGGTGAAGTGCTCGGCGTGCTGGGCGCATCCGGCTCCGGAAAATCGACCCTGGCACGCGTGCTGGTTGGTGTCTGGCCAGCGCTGGGCGGCACGGTACGTCTGGACGGGGCCGATATGCATCGCTGGGACCGAGAGGCGCTGGGTCCCTATATTGGCTATCTGCCGCAGGACATCGAGCTGTTCGGCGGCAGCGTGGCAGAAAACATCGCGCGCTTTCGCGAGGGCGACGCGAGCGCGGTGGTTGCTGCCGCGCAACTGGCGGGCGTGCACGAACTGATTCTGCGCCTGCCTCAAGGCTACGACACGCGGCTGGGCGATGATGGCGCCGGCTTGTCCGGCGGTCAGAAACAGCGCGTCGCGCTGGCCCGTGCCTTGTATGGCGATCCGCGACTGGTGGTGCTCGATGAGCCCAATTCCAATCTGGATGCTGCGGGTGAAGCGGCGCTGACTCAGGCGATTGCTGAACTCAAGACCCGCGGCTGCACCGTTGTGCTCGTCACCCACCGTACACAGTCGCTGAACCAGACCGATCGCCTGCTGGTGCTGAGCGAAGGTCGCATGCAGGCATTCGGTGCCACGGCTCAGGTGTTGCAGGCCTTGTCCGGACAGCCATCGTCGGCGCAGGCAGCGCAAGCGCACCCTCAATCGCAATCTCGCCCTGCACCTGCCGGGCTTTCCATGAGCCGTCAGTACGGCACGCAGAACAGGCAGTCCGACGTATGAACAGCCCTATCGACACTCATTACGCTGTGCCGGGCAAGGAACGCGGCGTGCAGTTCTTCGTTCGTGCCGGCTGGATTCTCATGCTGGCAGGGGCGGGCAGTTTCTTTCTGTGGGCCAGTCTTGCCCCTCTGGATCAGGGCATTGCCGTGCAGGGGACGGTGGTGGTGTCTGGCAAACGCAAGGCCGTGCAGTCGCTGGATGGCGGTGTGGTCAGCAAAATTCTGGTCAGTGAAGGTCAACGGGTTAAAGAGGGCGAACCGCTGTTTCGCCTTGATCAGACTCAGGTCGAAGCCGACGTGCAATCGCTGCGAGCCCAGTACCGAATGGCCTGGGCCAGCCTGGCGCGCTGGCAGAGCGAGCGCGACAACCTTGACGAGGTGCGTTTTCCCGCAGAACTGATTGCGGCCGGGCAGGGGCAAGACCCCGACCCACGGCTGGCGCTGGTGCTTGAAGGGCAGCGGCAGTTGTTCAGCAGCCGACGCCAGGCCCTGGCGCGCGAGCAGTCCGGCCTGCAGGCGAGCATCGAGGGTGCCGGATTGCAGCTCGCCGGCATGCGCCGTGCCCGCTCGGATCTGATGGCTCAGGCTGATTCGCTACGCAAGCAACTGAGTAACCTGGAGCCGCTGGCGCAGAACGGGTTCATTCCCGGCAATCGCCTGCTGGAGTTCCAGCGTCAGCTTTCTCAGGTGCAGCAGAGCCTGGCGCAAAACGCAGGCGAAACCGGACGTATAGAGCAAGGTATCGTCGAGTCGCGCCTGCGCCTTCAGCAGCAGCGCGAGGAGTACCAGAAAGAGGTGCGCAGCCAATGGGCCGATGCCCAGGTCAAGGCACTTACCCTTGAGCAGCAACTGGCCTCGGCCGGTTTCAGTCTGCAACACAGCGCCATCCTGGCGCCGGCGGATGGCATCGCCGTCAATCTGGGCGTGCACACCGAAGGCGCGGTGGTGCGTGCCGGCGAAACCCTGCTGGAAATCGTCCCGCAAGGCACACGTCTGGAAGTTGAAGGGCGGCTGCCAGTGCAACTGATCGACAAGGTCGCCAGCCATTTGCCGGTCGACATTCTGTTTACCGCGTTCAATCAAAGCCGCACGCCGCGGGTTTCCGGTGAGGTGAGCCTGATTTCCGCCGACCAGATGCAGGATGAAAAAACCGGCCAGCCGTATTACGTGCTGCGTACCTCGGTGGGCGACGCGGCGCTGGAAAAACTCAACGGGCTGGTGATCAAACCCGGCATGCCCGCTGAAATGTTCGTGCGCACGGGTGAACGCTCGCTGCTCAATTATCTGTTCAAACCTTTGCTGGACCGTGCCGGCTCCGCGTTGACGGAGGAATAGGATGTTTCGTCATCCCCTTAAAGCCGCTTTGTTGACGGCCATCCTGATGGGTACTGCACCCTTGACTCAGGCCATGGGCCCGTTTCAGGTCTATGAACTGGCGCTTCGCAATGACCCGGTTTATCTGGGCGCGCTGAAGGAGCGTGACGCGGGCCTGGAAAACCGGGTGATCGGTCGTGCGGGCTTGTTGCCTCGTGTGTCGTACAGCTACAACAAGGGGCGCAACGATTCCAAGGCGACCCTCAAAGGCAGCACTCAAGACACGACTGATCATCGCCACTACAACAGCTTTGGTTCGAGCCTGACGGTTCAGCAGCCATTGATCGATTACGAGGCGTACGCCAATTACCGCAAGGGACTGGCCCAGGCGCTGTTTGCCGACGAGACCTTTCGCAGCAAGAGCCAGGAGTTACTGGTGCGGGTGTTGACCCTGTACACCCAGGCACTCTTCGCCCAGGACCAGATCAATATCGCGCGTGCCAAGCAGCAGGCGTTCGAACGCCAGTTCGCGCAGAACCGGCAGATGTTCGAGCAGGGAGAGGGCACGCGCACCGATATTCTCGAAGCGGAGTCGCGCAACGAACTGGCGATTGCCGAGCAGATCGAAGCCAGCGATGAGCAGGACGCGGCCTTACGCGAGCTGGCGGCGTTGCTGGGCGAGCCGAGTATCGATGTTGCGCAGCTGGAGCCCTTGAGGGACAGCTTTCAGGCGTTGGTCCTCGCACCGTCCAGCTTTACCGAGTGGCATGCGCTGGCCATGGCCAATAGCCCGATCCTGGCTTCGCAGCGTCAGTCCCTGGAAGTGGCGCGATACGAGGTGGAGCGCAATCGCGCGGGGCATCTGCCGACGGTGAATGCCTACGCAAGTATCCGTCAGAACGAATCGGACAGCGGTAACACCTACAATCAGCGTTACGACACCAACACGATAGGCATCGAGCTCAGTCTTCCGCTGTACGCCGGAGGGGGCACCAGCGCCTCGGTGCGCCAGGCCAACAGCAAGCGCGAGCAGGCTGAATACGAGCTGGAGGGCAAGACCCGCGAAACCCTGATCGAGCTGCGTCGCCAGTTCAACGCCTGTGCGTCAGGGGTGGGCAAGTTACGCGCCTACCAGAAGGCGCTGATCTCGGCGCAGGCATTGGTCGAATCGACCCGCCAGAGCATTCGGGGTGGCGAGCGCATCAGCCTGGATGCCCTCAACGCCGAGCAGCAGCTTTACAGTACCCGTCGCGATCTGGCGAAAGCCCGTTACGACTATTTGATGGCCTGGATCAAGCTGCATTACTACGCCGGCACCTTGCGTGACACCGATCTGGCGCGCATCGACGAGGCGTTCGTGGTGGCGCGCTGATCAAGCCTGCCTGGCGAAGCGTTGCAGTGAAAAGGCCGAGAGATCCACATCGCTCTCGCCATCAATACAGCGTTGCGCCAGCGCCAGTCCGAGCCCGGCTGAATGCTTGAAACCGTGGCCGGAACAGGCCGAGACTACCGTCACGTTTTTCAGGTGCGGGTGTTCATCGATGATGAAGTGGCAGTCCGGCGTCACGGTATAGGCGCACACCGAAGACTTGACCACCTTTGGCGTCAGTCCCGCAATCCTGCCCTGCACCTGAGTGCGGAACATTTCCTGTTCTTCCCGCGCGGTAATGGTGCGGTCCAACCGGTCAGCCGCTGACGTCTCGAGGTATTGCTCAGTGGCGACCTTCATGCTGTTTTCACCGGGCAGCGGCGGGAAGCCGTAATTGACATCGGCGTCGCCCGGCCCGTGACTCAGGATGAAGCTTGGCGACGGCGCAGCAAAGGCAGCCTCTTGCTGCACCTCGAACCAGAACAGCTTTTGCCGGCACACCCGCAGCAGGTCGCTGAACGGTGCGCCGAGTAAACCGGCCGACCACATGCCCGCGCTGGCCACGACCTTGTCGGCGATGATCGAGCCCTTGTCGGTGGTGATTTGTACCTGATCGCCATGCGCCTGCAACTGCGTGACCGTTTCGTGGGTCAGCAAACGTGCGCCGTGTTGTCTTGCCAGCTTGAGCTGTACGGCGATGCAGCGCTCGGGCCGAACGAATCCGCCCTCTGGTTCGAAATAGCCGATGGCGCTATCCAGCACAGGAGCGAACTGAGGGAAGCGCTCGCGAATCGCTGCGGCCGCCAATACCTCGTGCCTCACCCCATAAGCGCGGGCCAGCGCGATGGTCTGATGGGTGAAGTCGTTGACGTCCTCTGGATCGTAAGCGGGGCTTGAAGTCATCACCAGCACACCGCACTGCTCGAACAGCGACTCGCCGCTCAATGCTTCAAGTTCACGCCAGATGCGCTGTGAGCTGCGTACCAGTGGCAGGTATTGCGGCCCTTCACCGGCCGACAGCCGCGTGATGCGGGTATCGCCGTGACTGGAGCCTTGTGTGTGCGGAGGGGCGTAGCGGTCGATGCCAATCACATCGACTCCGGCCTTTGCCAACTGATACGCCGTGGCAGCACCCATAGCACCCAGGCCGAGTACGGCCACGTTACAACGCTGTTGCATGGTGGGGCCTCGATAAATCGTCTATTTCACGCTGTACAGCCTGTCGAATCAACCGCCAAACGTGCATAAGGTTATGTCAGGCGGCCTCGTGGGCCATTACAGATGCCATCACACCGGGATTGCAGACACCCGTCAAAAATTTACGCTTGCACTGCTCAGGGTTTTTAAGGTCCGAATTCGATGAAAAGTTGTCCACGGAAATCGTGGGTATGTCTGTGGGTAACTTTTTGAAACCCTTGTTACACGTGGCTTACAGCTGTGTGGTTAATTTATGAACAGCCTATGTTTTGCACTTCTATGGTGCTGTCATCCGGGTATAAAAGCGGTCCGCTATAAGCGACTCCGGGCACAAAAAAGAAATTTTTTCCAAAAAAAAGCGCGACCCTCATCAGGTCGCGCTGCTGTGTTGCGGATGCTGTGTTGCGGATTTAGCCGATGGCGATTACGCGACGGGCTGGTCACTCCATTCGCCATTGACCAGACGGCGCAGGCCCAACGGGTTGGCGTTCTGCAACGCAGGTGGCAACTGGCTGTCCGCCAGGTTCTGATAGCACACGGGGCGCAGGAAGCGGTCGATGGCGAGGGTGCCCACCGAGGTACCGCGTGCGTCCGAGGTTGCCGGGTATGGACCGCCGTGAACCATCGCCTCGCAGACCTCGACACCGGTCGGGTAGCCGTTGAACAGGATGCGGCCGACTTTCTCTTCGAGAATCGGTTGCAGCCAGCTGTACTGGCTCAAGTCCGCAGGTTCACCGATCACGGTCGCAGTCAGCTGACCACGCAAGGCTTGCAGCGCGTCTTTCAACTGCGCATCGTCAGCGACTTCGATCAGCAGCGTGGTCGGGCCGAAGACTTCCTCTTGCAGCAATTGATCACCGTTCAGCAGCAGGCTCACGTCAGCCTTGAACAACTGCGCCTGCGCCTGCTTGCCTTCCTGAGGCTTGCCGGCCAGATGCGTCACGCCAGGATGCGAAAGCAGGTGTTCCACGCCCTTGCTATAACTGCGCAGGCCACCCGCGTTGAGCATGGTCTGCGGAGCCTGACTGCCCATCTGTTCGGTCAGTTGCTCGATGAATGTCGAGAACGCCGGGGAGCGCAGGCCGATGACCACGCCGGGGTTGGTACAGAACTGACCGGCACCCATGACCACCGAGCCGGCAAGCTCCTTGGCCACGGTTTCACCACGTGCCTGCAAGGCGCCTGGCAGCAGCACGACCGGATTGATACTGGACATCTCGGCAAACACCTGAATGGGTTGTGGACGCTCGGCAGCCATTTTGCACAGCGCGTTGCCACCGTTCAGCGAGCCGGTGAAACCAACCGCCTGGATGGCCGGGTGCTTGACCAAGCCTTCACCGACGCCGTTGCCGAAGATCATGTTGAACACGCCTTTGGGCATCTGCGTACGCTCGGCAGCGCGAATGATTGCGCTGGCCACCAGATCGGCAGTCGCCATGTGACCGCTGTGCGCCTTGAATACTACCGGGCAACCGGCGGCCAGTGCTGCTGCGGTATCACCGCCCGCAGTGGAAAACGCCAGCGGGAAGTTGCTTGCCCCGAACACCGCAACCGGGCCCACGCCGATGCGGTACTGGCGCAGGTCGACGCGTGGCAACGGCTTGCGATCCGGCAACGCCAGGTCGATACGTGCACCGACGAAATCACCGCGGCGCAGGACCTTGGAAAACAGACGCATCTGGCCGCTGGTGCGCCCGCGCTCACCCTGAATACGCGCCTGGGGCAGAGCGGTTTCCTGGCAGACGATAGCGACGAAGTCATCGCCAAGCCCGTCGAGTTCATCAGCAATGGCGTCGAGGAAATCCGCGCGACGGGCCGGGCTCAGCTGACGAAATTCCGGGAATGCAGCCTTGGCAGCCAGTGCCGCGGCGTCGATTTCGCCGTCGGTGGCCTGATGAAAGCTGTAAGGCAGCTCTTCACCCGTGGTGGCATCCAGGCTTTTTTGCAGGCTCTGGCCCAAAGCGCTGCGGCCGCCAGCGATGAAGTTCTGGCCGAGAATGTTAGGCATCGGTATCTCCTGTTGTTTTGAGGTTGGAGGTCGGCAGGGAAGGTATCCGGACCGGCGCTCCTTATGGGTTGCCGAGTTGCTTTACAGATTGTCAGTGATGGGGCGTCTAAAAGCAGGCCAGCCATCATTTTTTCAGTTACCAGTGGGCAGTCATCGTACAACCTGATTCGCCGCCTGTGCAACTGTCGACCTTATTTGCCAGGCCGAGTGCCTTTGCTCTTTATAGTGCAAGGGCGCAATCAAGCCTCTATCGTGGCGCGCCTTTATGACCTTTTGAGGTCTTGCAGCGCATCCAGCACCTGACGCAGGGCTTTGCTGACCGGTTTGTCCTGGCGTAAGGCAATTCCCAGTGTGCGAGTCAGCGCTGTTGCCAAGGGCAGCACTTGCAGGCCGCGGCGATGGTGCAGCGCAGCAACGGCCATCCGCGGCACGATGCTGTAGCCCAGGCCTGCAGCGACCATTTCCTTGATCGCTTCAATGCTGCCCAGTTCCATGACCGGTTTTACGCGGATGCCGGCATGCAGGAACCATTCATCGATCAACTTACGCGTGCTGCTGCCGGCTTCGAATACGACCAACGGCTGTGCGCTGAGGCGCTCCGGGGTCATGTGTGCCGGCATCGGTCGCTGGCTGCTGGCGAAAATCGCGACGAACTCATCTTCAAGCAGCGGCGTGATGTGCAGACTGCGACCAGAGGCGGGCAGGGTGACCAGCGCCAGATCCACGAGGTTTTCTTCGACCGCCTTGAGGATGCCTTCGGTGTTGCCGGTGCTGACGCGCACATCCAGTTCGGGGAAACGCCGACGCAGCGCCTGCAGCATGGGCGGCAGCAGATGAATACACGCTGTTGCGCCAGTGCCGATGGCGATTTTTCCGGCAATGCCGCTGGCATGGCTGGACAGCGCCTGCAGGGCGTCTTCGACCACCGCATCGATGCGCGCGATATGCTCCAGCAGTACATTGCCTGCGGAGGTAGGTTTGAGGCGTTTGCCGACCCGTTCGATCAGTTGCAGCTTCAGTTGATCTTCCAGCTGTCGCACCTGCAGGCTGACCGCGGGTTGGGTCAGGTGCAAACGCTCCGCCGCCGCAGAAAAACTGCCATGGGCAATGACCAGCGAAAATGTGTGCAGGTGATTGAGGTTCAGCCGACGCATGACAAAGTATTTCTTATGCTGTGGATGACAAATCATAGCTTTTTTAATGTTGTGGTGAGCGTCATCATTGCGGCCATTCACAGACATTCGTACAGAGCCTGGACATGACTTCAACCTTTGACCTGCGTGACGCCCGCGACGATGACATGCCTGCTGTACAGGCGATCTACGCTGACCACGTGCTGCACGGGATTTCCAGCTTCGAGCTGGAGCCGCCTGACCTGGCCGAATTGCTGCAGCGTCGTCGTATGGTCCTTGCGAAAGGCTTGCCGTATCTGGTAGCTGAGCGCGGCGGAGAAATTCTCGGCTATGGCTACGTTACGCCGTATCGGCCACGTCCAGGCTACCGCTTTACCGTCGAGGATTCTGTGTACGTGCGCGATGGACTCGGCGGTCAGGGGATCGGCCAGGCGCTGTTGAGTGCCCTGGTGCAGCACTGTGAAGCGGGCGGCTGGCGGCAGATGATTGCGGTTATCGGCAACAGCCAGAATATCGCGTCGTTGCGCCTGCATGAGCGTCTTGGCTTTCGTCGGGTCGGGGTGTTCGAATCGGTCGGTTTCAAGCATGGCCGTTGGGTAGACACGGTGCTGATGCAGCGCATGCTGGGCGAAGGTTGGGGCAGTGTTCCGGTGGAGCGCACCTGACCCTGCCATGGTTCTGCTGTACAAGATGAAATTGTCGAACAATCCGGCTCAATAGCGTTGCCAGCGCTTGCCTGAATCGTTAGGGTACGCGGCTGTTCAAGAAGGAGCCTGATATGACTCGGCATGACCCCACGGAAACGGGCACGGCAGTCACCCGACAGCGACGCGCGCCAAAGGGCGAAAAGCGCCGCGAAGAACTGCTCGATGCGGCACTGCAAGTGTTTTCCCTTGAAGGCTATACCGGCGCTTCAGTGGCCAAGGTAGCAGCCATCGTCGGTATTTCCGTTGCCGGATTGCTGCACCATTTTCCGAGCAAGATCTCGCTGCTGATGGGCGTGCTGGAGCGACGCGACGAGGTCAACGGCCGAATTGCTGCCGAAGTCCGCACCGATAACACCTTGACCGGTCTGCTCGGCGGCTTGCGCGCGATCAACCGCTCCAACGCCACGGCACCCGGCGTGGTACGAGCGTTTTCGATCCTCAATGCGGAAAGTCTGCTGGAAAACCAGCCTGCCTATGAATGGTTCCAGACGCGCTACGAGCGTATTCACGCGCATTTGCTGGGACAGTTTTCGGCCTTGGTGGAGCGCGGGGAGGTACGTGCGGATGTGGATCTGGACAAGATTATCCGGCAGCTTCTGGCGATGATGGATGGCTTGCAGATTCAGTGGTTACGCTTTCCCGATCAGGTGGATCTGGTCGAGTGTTTCGATACCTACATTGCGCAGGTCGATGCAGCGGTAAGGGCTCGTCCCTGAGCCTTTATTTGTCCGTTTACCCTTCAGTCAGCTAATGCTTACTCAACGGTCTGCTTGAATACACCGCCGGTCTTGACCGGTGGTTTCTCGACCAGAACCGAGTTCAGAGCGGAGCGTGGCAGCGGGTTGCTGGTGGTGGTCGACAGTTCCTGACGGAACGAGTTGACCAGCTTGGCGTTCAGGCGGATGTCCTGCGACGACGAACCGAGCGAGATGTTGAAGGTGTCGGCATCGACCACCCACTGCTTGCTCTTCTCATCGAAGTAGGCCAGCGAGCGATCATTCAGCTCGATGGTCACACGCTTGCTTTCACCCGGCTTGAGGAACACCTTCTTGTAGCCTTTGAGTTCCTTGATCGGACGCTCGACTTTCGGGTTCTGCTGGCCCACGTACAGCTGGGCGACTTCCGAACCACCGACCTTGCCGGTGTTGCTCAGGTCGAAGGACACCTTGATCGGCGTGTTGCCGACCGCGACGCCTGGCGTCACCTTGATGTTGCTGTAGCCGAACGTGGTGTACGACATACCGTAACCGAACGGGTAGAGCGGCTTGATGCCTTTCTTCTCGTATCCGCGATAACCCAGCAGCAGGTCATCCTTGTAATCCATGTCGGTCAGAGTGTTCTGATTGTCGAATTTCGGGAAGGAAGCGTAAGCCGGGTTGTCTTCGATGTTGCGTTCGATACTGATCGGCAGTTTGCCCGACGGGTTGACCTTGCCGAACAGGATCTCGGCCAGGGCCTGACCACCGTTCTGACCTGGGTAGAAGGCGTGCAGCGCTGCTGGAACCTGTTCGATCCAGTCGCTCATCTTCAGACCCGTACCGCCATACATGGTCACCACGGTATTGGGGTTGACCTTGGCGATGTTCTGGATCAGCTCGTTCTGGAACTCAGGCAGATCGAAGCTGTGGTCGAAACCTTCACCTTCGTATTCGTTGCTGTTACCTACGGCAACCACGACGGCGTCATAGCCGGACAGGTCCTGAGGAGCGTTCAGCGAGGCGGAGCTCAACTGCACACCTACCAGGCCGCCCATGGTCGACAGGTAGCCGGCACGACGCGAGTACTCGAGCTTCACGTCGTAAGACTGGCCCGCTTCCAGGTTGATCTTGGCGAACTCTGGAATGGTAGGCGGAATGCTGTTGCCCGGAAGCGGCTTGCCGTCACCGTTGTCGATGATTTTCTTGCCGTTGACCCACAGACGCACGGCGCCGTCGGCACGCACCTTGAACACTTGCTCGCCGCTCTGGGTCGGGGTGACCTTGCCGGTGTAGCGAATCGAAGTGGACGATGTATCGCCATTCAACTGGCCAGCGGTCGAGCCTTTGGTGGTGTACGGATCGGACGTCGACGTGTTGCTTTCGAACGGCAGGTTCTTGTCGTTGGCCCAGTCCAGGTCAACGTGCTTCTCGGTGCGGGTGACAGCGGCATCGCCAGACCAGTTGGTGTTGCTGAAGTACTCGGCCTTCATGCCCTGGACTTCATTACCAGTTGCGTCGGTGGTGGTCCAGGCACTGGTGCTTGGGTCCAGCGACAGGCCTTCGATGAAGTCGACCTTGGCGTTAGGCGCGATTTGTTGCAGGCCGCTCAATTCGCTGACGTAATGGCTGGCCATGACGTTGGCGCTGCCGAAACCGGTCGGTGGCGAGTACTTGGCCAGGGTGCCGACAACGGCGATTTTCTTGACTTTCTGCTTGTCCAGCGGCAGCAGGTTGTCCTGGTTTTTCAGCAGTACGATACCTTCACGCGCAGCGTTCAGAGCAACCTTGTTGCTGGTCGAGCTGTTCATGTTGTGCGTGGTCAGCGGCGTCTTGCTGTCGAACTTGTACAGGTAGATCTGCTTGAGAATACGACGGACCTTGTCGTCGATGGTCGCAGCGCTCAGGTCGCCGGCGTCCAGATGCGGCTTCAGCACGGAGCTGTTCATCTGGTAGCCCATCATGTCCAGATCGGTACCGGCGCGGGCAGCGTTGAAACCGTGAACGACAGCGTTGTAGTCGCTCTGTACGAAGCCTTTGAAGCCCCATTCCTTCTTCAGGATCTGGGCGATCAGGTGCTCGCTTTCGCAGGCGAACTCACCGTTCACTTTCTGGAAAGCGCACATCATCATCGCCACGTTGCCGTTTTTCGACGACGATTCGAACGCAGGCAGCGACATTTCGCGCAGCACGCGCTCTGGCATTGTCTGGTTCAGATTGAAGCGGTTGCTTTCCTGATCGTTAGCCGCGTAGTGCTTGGCGTTGGCCCATACACCACGAGACTGGATACCGTTGATGACACCTGGTGCCAGGCTGGCGCCGAGGAACGGGTCTTCACCGGAGAGGTATTCGAACGCACGGCCGCCGTACGGCATGCGGTACAGGTTGACGCCGGGGCCAGTGATGAACTGGTAGCCGCCGACGGCAGTGTCATAACCCAGCGCGCGGCCGAGGTCGATGGCACGACGCGGGTTGAAGGTGGCGGCCAGGTTAGGGCCGGACGGGTAGACAACACCCTGATCGTTGCCTTCGCTGGTGTAGCGCACGCCCACACCGCCGTCAGCGCCGTGGATCTGCGGGACGCCGTAGTTGGTCAGCGGCTTGACGTCCCAGCCGCCGGTGCCGCCAATGTAGGCCAGTTTTTCTTCCATGGTCATCTTGGCCAGGGTTTTCTGTGCGGCTTTTTCGGCGCGATCTTCACGCCCTTGTTGCACGGTAGGGTCAGCGGCGTGCACCTGGGATACTGCCAATGCCAGCAAGGCCAGCGCCGAGTGCGCGCCTATCATCTTTCGCTTGTTCATATTGCTCTCCAACTGCGTTTCAAATAACTGTCTGCCTGCGCACGTGCGCAGGATAAATGCGTTCTTATTTACTGCTTTCGGCCAACTTTTCTGTGGGCAACAGTTTCTCGTCGTCGCGTTTATTCCCTGTTTAAAGGGCGCGAGGTAGGACTCCTTAGTTGCCATATTAGTTTTGTTTGGCGTTTCTTTTTTTACTTGTCTAGAGCCATCACCTTGGCATCATGTGATGGCGTTTTGAATCTACAAAACGATACAATTAAGTATAAAACAAGGCATAAATGTCAAATAAAAGCGTATTTTTCTTTGATTTGGTAATTTTTCTTTACATCTGAGGAACTCTTGTTAAACCTACTGGTCGATGGGTTTAAGATTTTTCAGGATGAAGAAAGACGGCTCGCAAGTTGCGACATATGCGGTGCGCTAGTGCTTGACCGGTTTCTACAACTGCCCCGCTTTTTTGCGGGGCTCTTTTTGTTTTTTGAGGAGTTACTACGATGAAATTTTCCATGATGAGTGCCGGTGTGGTGTTAGGTCTTGCCCTGAGTGGTGCAGCCTTTGCCGACGACGCGACGGATGCAGATGCAACTTCCGGCGCCAGCGACGAGACCGTGATGACCCAGACTCAGGACGCCAAGGCGGCTCAGAAAGCGCAAAACCAGAAGACCGAAACGACAAAAGGCGGTCGCCCGCAGAACGCAACCCCTCAAAAGCAGTCAAACTGATCGTTTGAAGCCTTTGAGCGCAGCACTCTCCGGTCGGAGAGTGCTGTAATATGTCCCTCCGAAGTAGCAAAATGCCCTCATTCATGCCGTCAGCTCCCGTCGAAGTTTCCCGTCTGCTCATTCCGGATGCCCAGCAGGTTTGCGCCTGGCTGATCGAAAATGCCGGTCTGAAAACGGCCGATCTGGAGCGCGCGCAGCGCTTGCAGCAGGAGTCGGAAGGCACTGAGTTGCTCGGGCTGCTGACGCGTCTGGGACTGGTTTCCGAATTCGAACTGGCCCGCGCATGGGCGGCCTTGCTGCAGGCACCTTTGTTGCTCGCCGACGCTGTGCCACCGCTGCTGGATCCTTTGCCGCCACTGACCGAACGCTTCATGCGTCACTATCAAGTCGTGCCGGTAGGCTGGAGCGATCAAGGCCTGCAGGTGCTCAGCGCCAACCCCGCCACGGCGTATCCGTTTCAGGCCATCGCCTATGCCTGCGCGGTACCGGTGCGACTGTCCATCGGCCCACGCAACGAGGTTGAGACCCTTATCGAGCGTTATTATGGTCAGGGCCGCTCTGCAATGGGCACCCTGATCGAGAACCTGGATGAGGAGGGCGGCTCGCTGGAAGACATCGAGCATCTTAAGGACCTGGCCTCCGAAGCGCCGGTCATTCGTCTGGTCAACCTGATCCTGCAGCGCGCGGTCGAACAGCGTGCGTCAGACATTCATATCGAGCCCTTCGAGAGCCAGTTGAAGGTGCGCTATCGCATCGACGGTGTCTTGCACGAAGCCGAAGCACCGCCGTCCAGCTCTTCGGCGGCGGTGATTTCCAGGGTGAAGATCATGGCGCGGCTGGACATCGCCGAGCGTCGTCTGCCGCAGGATGGCCGGATCATGCTGCGCATCCAGGGCAAGGAGCTGGACCTGCGGGTATCGACAGTGCCCACCAGCTTTGGCGAATCGGTGGTCATGCGTCTGCTGGACCGACAGACCATCAACTTCGATTTCCCGAGCCTGGGTTTCGATGGCGAACGGCTGGACGAATTTCTCGACGTGCTGGAGCGTCCGCACGGCATTCTGCTGGTCACCGGGCCGACCGGTTCCGGCAAGACCACCACGCTGTATACCGCGCTGTCACGGCTCAATACGGCCGAGCGCAAGATCATCACCGTTGAAGACCCGGTCGAGTATCAGCTCGAAGGCATCAACCAGATTCAGGTCAAGCCATCCATCGGCCTGGATTTCGCCGGAGCGCTGCGCTCCATCGTGCGTCAGGACCCGGATGTCATCATGATCGGTGAGATGCGAGACCTGGAAACCTGCCGTATTGCCATCCAGTCCTCGTTGACCGGTCACCTGGTGCTCTCGACCCTGCACACCAACAGCGCGGCGGCGAGTATTACCCGCTTGCTGGACATGGGCGTCGAAAGCTATCTGATCGCGTCGACGGTCAACGGAATTCTGGCTCAGCGTCTGGTGCGCCGTCTCGATCCGGCAACCCGTGAAGCCTTCGATGCGCCACCGGAGCTGATCGCCGAACACGGGCTGGAGCGTTTCACTGACGAGCGGCCCATCCGTCTGTATCGTCCGCGTGCCGATGCGCCCGGCGGCGGCTATCGCGGGCGCAGTGCAATCACCGAACTGCTGGTGATGAACGAAGAGCTGCGCAGTCTTTTGATGCGTCACGCCGACGCCTCGACGCTGGAAGAGGCTGCCCGACGTGGCGGCTTGCGCACACTGCATGAAGAAGGCCTGCGTCAGGCTGTGGCCGGGGTGACTTCGCTGGAAGAAGTGCTGCGCGTCACCCGTGGTGAAGGCACATGAGTCTGTTCAAGTACCGCGCGCTGGATGCTCAGGGTGCGCCGCAGAATGGCACGCTGGAGGCCCGCGATCAGGACGCCGCCATTGCCGCGTTGCAGAAGCGTGGCCTAATGGTTTTGCAGGTCGATGCTGCCGGTCTGGGCGGTTTGCGTCGTGCGCTGGGCAGCGGTTTGCTCAATGGCGCGGCGCTGGTCAGCTTCACCCAGCAGCTCGCAACGTTGCTCGGCGCAGGCCAACCGTTGGAACGATCGCTTGGAATTCTGCTCAAACAGCCTGGACAACCGCAGACCAAAGCGTTGATCGAGCGTATCCGCGAACAGGTCAAGGCTGGCAAGCCGTTGTCCGTGGCACTTGAAGAAGAGGGCAGCCAGTTTTCGCCCCTCTATATAAGCATGGTCCGCGCCGGTGAAGCCGGTGGCGCACTGGAAAGTACGCTGCGCCAGCTGAGCGATTACCTGGAGCGCAGCCAGTTGCTGCGTGGCGAGGTGATCAACGCGCTGATCTATCCGGCCTTCCTGGTGGTGGGCGTGTTGGGTTCCCTGGCGCTGTTGCTGGCCTACGTCGTGCCGCAATTCGTACCGATCTTCAAGGATCTCGGCGTGCCGATTCCGTTGATCACCGAGGTTATTCTCAACCTCGGAGAGTTTTTGAGCGACTACGGGCTGGCGGTGCTGGCGGGCCTGATCGCGTTGATCTGGGGCATGTCCATTCGCATGCGCGACCCGCAGCGTCGCGAGCGCCGCGATCGCCGTTTGCTGGGCATCCGGGTGATCGGTCCTTTATTGCAGCGCATTGAGGCAGCACGTCTGACTCGAACCCTCGGGACGCTTTTGACCAATGGAGTGGCGTTGTTGCAGGCGCTGGTGATCGCTCGCCAGGTCTGTACCAATCGTGCCCTGCAGGCGCAGGTCGAGCAGGCGGCCGAGTCGGTCAAGGGTGGCGGTACGCTGGCCAGCGCGTTCGGCGCGCAGCCGTTGTTGCCGGATCTGGCGCTGCAAATGATCGAGGTCGGCGAACAGGCTGGCGAACTGGACACCATGCTGATGAAGGTCGCCGATGTGTTCGACGTCGAGGCCAAGCGCGGTATCGACCGCATGCTGGCCGCACTCGTACCGGCGCTGACGGTGGTGATGGCGGGCATGGTCGCGGTGATCATGCTGGCCATCATGCTGCCGCTGATGAGCCTGACCAGCAATATCTGAATTCATGAAACAGGAAACCATTCCGATGACTTTTAGCCGTACACGTTTCAAACCCGCACGTCGACAGGGCGGCTTCACATTGCTGGAAATGCTCGCCGTTATCGTATTGCTGGGCATCGTTGCGACCATCGTCGTGCGTCAGGTGGGCGGCAACGTCGACAAGGGCAAGTACGGGGCAGGCAAGGCTCAACTGGCCAGCCTGGGCATGAAGATTGAAAGCTACGCGCTGGACGTCGGTTCGCCACCCAAGACCTTGCAGCAATTGACCGAGAAGCCGGGTAATGCATCGAACTGGAACGGCCCTTACGCCAAGCCTTCGGACCTCAAGGATCCGTTCGGCCATGCATTCGGCTACCGCTTCCCTGGTCAGCACGGCAGCTTCGACCTGATCTTCTACGGCCAGGACGGTCAGCCGGGCGGCGAAGGGTACAGCGCCGACCTGGGCAACTGGGAGTAACGTTCGGCATGAGAACGCCTGTCGCAAGCCGGGGTTTTACCCTCATGGAAATGCTGGTGGTGCTGGTGTTGATGAGCATCGCCGTCGGTCTGGTGGGTTTCGGTCTGCAACAGGGTTTGAGCACCGCCAGTGAACGGCGCGCGGTCGGCGACATGGTCGAAGCGTTGCGGGCCACCAGAGTGCGCGCGATTGTCACCGGTCAGCCGGCGCGCACCGAATTCAATCTGCGCAAGGCGACCTTCAAGGCGCCCGGCAAGCGCGAGATGCACTGGCCGGAAAGTCTGCGCGTGACCATGCAGACCGCGTCCGATCTTGGTTCCGCTGTGGAGTTCTACCCGGACGGCGGCTCCAGTGGTGGCAACGTGGTGGTCGCTGACGGCGACCGGCGCTGGCGTATTGATATTGGCTGGCTGACCGGCAGCGTCCAGGTCCGGACGCTTTAATGAAAACATCGCAGTCGGGGTTCACCCTGCTGGAAATGCTTGCTGCATTGACCGTCATGGCGGTGTGCAGCGGTGTTCTGCTGGTGGCGTTCGGGCAAAGTGCGCGCTCCTTGCAGCAGGTGTCGCGCAGTGACCGGCTGAGCCATGCGGCACGCACGATAATGGATCAGGAAAGCGCCGGTCCGCTGGAAAACGGTACGCGAAAGGGCGAACTCGCAGGCATCGACTGGACACTGGATATCCGTCAGCTGCCGGGTGCCAATGGTCAGGCGAGGATGTTCCGTCTCGACCTGATGCTCAGTGAGCATCAGCGCAAGGCCCAGTTCAGTACGTTTAAATTGCGTGGCGCTGTCAGCGGGGCGGGGTCATGAGGGGCACTCAGCGTGGCTTCACGCTGCTGGAAGTGTTGCTGGTGATCAGCCTGCTCGGCGTGCTGCTGGTGCTGGTTGCCGGGGCGTTACTGGGTGCCAATCGTGCGGTGCTCAAGGCTGAGCGCTACACCGTTAACCTGGACGAGATCCGCGCCGCGCAAGCGTTTCTGCGCAGCTCGATCGCTCAGGCGCTGCCGCTGGACACGTCTGGTGAGGATGACGTCAACAGCGGTTTTTTTGAAGGCTCGGCGCAGCAGTTGCGGTTTGTCGCAACGCTGCCGGGCGAGCTAGGCGGCGGTATCCAGGTTCACAGCCTGGAGCTCAAGGGGCCGCAAGAGCATCGGTCTTTGCAGGTGTCGTTCGCTCAGGTTCTGTCCAGTGCGGATGGCATCGCTCTCAAGCCCTGGGGTGAGCCTCAGGTATTGCTGCAAAACGTCGAGTCGTTGACGTTCAGTTATCGCGGGCTGACGCCCAAGGGCAAGCCGACCGGCTGGATGGCCGAATGGCCCTGGCCGAATCGCTTGCCGGGTGCAGTGCGCATCGATATGCAGACCCATGGCGCGGTGAAATGGGTCTCGGAAGTGGTGGCCTTGCGTCTGGACCTGTCCGGCGGGGCGGGCGGCGAATGAACGTGACTAGCCAATCGCAGCGCGGTGTTGCGCTGCTGGTGGTGCTCTGGGTGCTGGCACTGCTGAGCCTGTTGCTCGGCGGGCTGGCCGGGTGGGTGCAACTGGAGAGTCGGCAGTCGCTCTGGTTACGGCAAAACACCCAGGCGCTGATGGCCGCCGAAGCTGGCATGAATATGGCTGTACAGGGCTTGCTCGATCCTGAACAGCGCAAACGCTGGATTGCTGACGGGCGTGTGGTCTCGTTACGGATGGATGACACGCAACTGTTGGTGAGCATCAGAAGCGAGCGCGGCAAGCTGGACCTCAACAGCGCACCGGTTGCTGATATATCGCGTCTGCTGCAGGCCTGCGGCGCGGCTAAAAATCAGGCCAGCGGTATCGCCCAGGTATTGGAGTCGCAGCGCAATGGCGGTCAGTCACCGCTGCGGGTGGTAGAGGAAGTTCGCCAGCTGCCGGGCATGAACCAGGCGCTGTATACCCGGCTGTTGCCGGAAATAACATTATGGAGCGGTCTGGATCGGCCCGACCCGGCGTTCGCTTCGGCGTTGCTGCGTCGGGCCTTGAACCTGCCGAACCAGAGCGCGGTCGGGGCCGACGCCGGTGAGGTACTGGCCATCGACACGCGCGCAGAACGACCGGGCGGTGTGACCGCCCTGTTACAGACCACTGTTTTATTGAGCCCATCGGAGGGAGGCGCACAGCCCTACAGGGTGTTGCGTTGGCAAGAATGAATTCATCAGTTTCTGCACGTCTGGCGCCTGTTTACGCGTTACGCGAACAGGTCGCCCGGCAGTGGCGTGGCAGTCCGGCGCAACACGCCTGGCAATGGTGGGTAGCGGAGCTTCGCGCCTGCCTTCCTCCGCGTGTGCGTCGATGGCTGGGCCGCGAGACCGTGGAGCAGGCGCTTGTCTGGCCATTGGTCGAGCCGCTGCCCGATGCATCGCCTCAGGTACGGCGGGTCCTGCTGCTGCCGCCCTCGGCTGTGCTGTTGCAGACCTTGCAGCTTCCTGCGGCTGCGGCACGCAATCTGTCGACCGTGGTCGGCTACGAGCTGGATCGTTTCACGCCATTTGACGCGGGCCAGTTGTACTTCGTGGCCCGTCAGGACAGCCGCAGCGCCAGCTTTGTGCAGGTCACGCTGGTGGCAATCCTGCGCGAGCGGCTGGACGCGATACTCCGTGAGTGCGCCGAGCGTGGCTTGCGTCCCGATGCTGTCGATGTGGGCACGGACGTGGGCGCTGACAACCTGACTACAGGGCAGCGCATGGGTGTCGATCTGCTGCCGATGCCGTTGCGCCCGCAACAGTCGCGCTCCGGCCATCGCTTGCAGCGCGGGCTGATCTGGCTGTGTGCCGGCCTGCTGCTGAGCGCCATGTTGCTGTGGCTGAACGACCGCCAGAGCCTGCTCGATGACATGCAGGCCAGCGTCAAGGCGCAGAAGGCTCAGGTTGGCGAGGTCCAACAACTGCGCCAGCAATTGACTAACACTCTGGGCGCTGCCAACTACCTGTTGCGCCGCAAGGCTGCGCAGCCGCCGCTCTCGGCGCTGCTCAGTGAGCTGACCGCCTGCCTGCCTTCGGACACCTGGATCGAGCATATGGAAATCAGCGACAGTGCCGAGGTGGCCTTTTCCGGGCAGAGCGCCAAGGCCAGTGCGCTGATCGGCCGCGTCAAGGACTGCCGAAGTCTGGATAATGCGCAGTTTCAGGGGGTGATCCAGCCCGACACCAAAACCGGCAAGGATCAATATTCCCTGCGCGCGCATTTGCACCAGAACCAGCAGCAGGAGAACGCCGATGCGCCGTCCACTGACAAGCCGTGAGCGGCGGGGCGCTGCCCTGATGATTCTGGCCCTGGTGTTGTGCCTGGCTTACTGGTTGTTGATCGACAGCTGGTTCGCCGGACCCTTGCGCGACATCAATGAACAGACCGACCAGTTGCGCGAACAGCAGCAGCGCTACGCGGGCCTTCTGCAGCAGGGTGATTCGTTGCGCGAGCAACTGGAGCAGGCCCGCCGTGATCCGGCCAGCAGCACCAGCTTGCTGCCGGGCGAAGATCCCAGTGCCGTGGCCGCTGATCTGATGCAGCGCATTGCCGACCTGATCAGCAGCCAGGCCAGCACTGGCGGCGGCTGCGAGTTGACTCAGCGCATGCCGATCACCCCTGAGCAGGACAGTGCCGAGCCGTATCGGCAGGTCAAGGTCAGCCTGACCCTGAACTGCGCCATCGAACCACTGACCGCCATCCTGCATGCGCTGGAGTATCAGCGCCCGTTTTTGTTTATTGATGAGATGAGTATGCGTCGCGACGCCAACGCTCCGGCCAGCGGTGCTGCCGGCAAACTGGTGGTGCACCTGCTGGTGCGCGGCTACCTGCAACCGGCCAGTGCCGGGGAGGGCGAGCAATGATCGGTTCACTGCGTCCGCTGGAGTGGGCACTGCTGGCTTTCGCCGCAGTGTTGGTAGCTTTGATCGCACTGGTCTTCAGCGGCGCTGCGCACTCACCGGACTGGCTGCCCGAGCAGGCGCCGCGCAACCCGGTCGATCAGAGGGCGCAGGTCCACAGTGCGCCGTCGGCGACCCTCGACAGCCTCGCCAATACCTGGAAAACCCCGCTGTTCAGTCCTGATCGCAGCCCTGACGTGGCCGTTCGCAAAGCCGATGCGCAAGCCACCAATCTGGCTGGCCTGACCCTGACCGGGGTGATCATGGACGGCTCGCTGCGTGTGGCATTGCTCAAGCAGGCCAGCGGCCCGGCATTGAAAGTCCGTCAGGGCGATCGCTTGCCCAACGGCTGGACGCTGGACCGTCTGGAGCCCACCCAGGCCACGTTCAAACTCGATGACCGCACGCAAGTCCTGCGCCTGCCCGCGCTGCGTCTGCCGCCGCCGTCGAATACACCGCCGATTACCTTAACCAACGATTCCACCCTGTGATGGGTACCTTTTCTGGAGTTCCTGCCATCGCTACCTTGCGCACACCCTTGCTTTGCCTGGCCACCGCCGTCGCCCTTGGCGGCTGCGCGTCACAGTCAGACACACTCGATCCCGACAATGGCATGCTGCAGGAAGCGCTCCAGGGAACCGGTTCACAACGCCCGCCGGTAGACCCGCGCAGCGAAAGACCGCCCGTCGAGCCACCTTCCCAGCAGACGACCAGCTCGCCGCAGCGGCAGATCATCAAAGGCAACCAGCGTTTCATCCGTCAGCCTGCCGCCGCTCCCGCAGCGCGTCAGGCCGAGACGGGTGACATCGTCTTCAACTTCACCAATCAGCCGATTCAGGCGGTGATCAACAGCATCATGGGCGATCTGCTGCACGAGAATTACAGCATTGCCCAGGGTGTGAAGGGCGATGTGAGCTTCTCGACGTCCAAGCCGGTCAACAAGCAGCAGGCGCTATCGATTCTCGAGACGCTGCTGTCCTGGACCGACAACGCCATGATCAAACAGGGCAACCGCTACGTGATCCTGCCATCGAACCAGGCGGTGGCGGGCAAGCTGGTCCCCGAAATGCGCGTGGCGCAACCTTCGGCCGGCATGTCGGCGCGGCTGTTTCCGCTGCGCTACATCTCGGCGACCGAGATGCAGAAGCTGCTCAAGCCGTTCGCTCGCGAAAACGCTTTCCTGCTGGTAGACCCGGCGCGCAATGTGCTCAGCCTGGCGGGTACGCCCGAAGAGCTGGCCAACTATCAGGACACCATCGACACCTTCGATGTGGACTGGCTCAAAGGCATGTCTGTCGGCGTCTTCGGCCTGCAACGCGCCTCGGTTGGCGAACTGATGCCAGAACTGCAGAAAATGTTCGGCCCGGAAAGCGGCATGCCGCTGGCGGGCATGGTGCGTTTCCTGCCAATCGAACGGACCAATTCGGTGGTGGCGATTTCCTCGCAGCCCGAGTACCTGCACGAAGTCGGCGAATGGATTCACACCATCGACGAAGGCGGTGGCAACGAACCGCAGATGTACGTGTATGACGTGCGCAACATGAAGGCCACCGATCTGGCCAAATACCTGCGGCAGATTTACGGCACCGGCGCCATCAAGGAAGACGCTGCGGCCAAAGTTGCACCAGGCTTGCGCACCACCACCTTGTCGTCGCTCAACTCCAGTGGCGGCAACGGTGTCGGCGGCATGAGCAGCTCCAACGGGCTGGGCGGTACCGGCAGCGGCCTGAGCAATGGCGGGGGGTTTGGCAACAGTCAGGGCATGAACAACAGCCAGAACAATGGCGACAGCGAATCCGAAGGCGACGATCAGAGTGGCGGTGATTCGGATTCGGCCAGCCAGGAAGGCAGCGAGTCTGGCGGCAATAACAAGTCTCTGGACGCCAGCACACGCATCACGGCGCAGAAGAGCAGCAACCAGTTGCTGGTTCGCACCCGTCCGGCGCAGTGGAAGGAGATCGAGTCGGCCATCAAGCGCCTCGATAATCCGCCGCTGCAAGTGCAGATCGAGACGCGCATTCTGGAAGTCCAGCTCACCGGCGAGCTGGACATGGGCGTGCAGTGGTACCTCGGGCGTCTGGCGGGCAACTCGGGTACCACCGGCAACGTGACCAATACTGCGGGCAGCCAGGGTGCGATTGGTACTGGCGGTGCTGCGCTGGCCTCTACTGACGCGTTCTTCTACTCCTTTGTCAGCAACAACCTGCAAGTCGCCTTGCGGGCGCTGGAAACCAATGGCCGCACGCAGGTCCTGTCGGCGCCTTCGCTGGTGGTCATGAACAACCAGCAGGCGCAGATTCAGGTCGGCGACAACATCCCGATCAGCCAGACCTCGATCAACACCAACACCAATGCCGGCACCACATTGAGCAGCGTCGAATATGTGCAGACCGGTGTGATTCTCGATGTCGTGCCACGCATCAATCCGGGCGGCCTGGTGTACATGGACATTCAGCAGCAGGTCAGCAGTGCCGACACCAATGCCAACAACAGCGATGCCAACGGCAATCCGCGTATTTCCACCCGTTCGGTGGCCACGCAAGTGGCCGCACAGAGCGGTCAGACCGTGCTGCTGGGCGGTTTGATCAAGCAGGACAATGCCGAGACGGTCAGCGCCGTACCTTACCTGGGACGCATTCCGGGCTTGAGATGGCTGTTCGGCAATACCAGCAAATCCAAGGGCCGTACCGAGTTGATCGTGCTTATTACACCGCGGGTGATCACCAGCAGCAGCCAGGCGCGTCAGGTAACGGATGATTACCGTCAGCAGATGCAGTTGATCAAGCCGGAAGTTTCGCGGACCAGCATGCAGAACTGAGGCTGTGTTAGTTTCTGCCACCACGCCCACTCACGACGCTGCCCGCTGGCAGCGTCAAACAGAGGTCATGAACATGCTGAAATTCTTCGCTGCCTTGCTGTTTGCTTTTGTCGGAATGGCACAGGCGCAGGACACCTTGCATACGGACCTGCCACTCGATTACCTGGCGCAGACCAATGTCGACAAGCCTGACCAGCCACTGGTGATTTTCATCCACGGCTACGGCAGCAATGCCGCCGACCTGTTCGGGCTCAAGGAAGAGCTTCCGGCCGACTACAACTACGTGTCGGTACAGGCGCCGATGGAGTTGCGCGCCGACAGCTACAAGTGGTTCACCCAGAAGCCCGGCGTCGCGGATTACGATGGTGTGACTGAAGACCTGAAAAGCAGCGGTACCCGGTTGGCTGCGTTCATCGGCAAAGCCACCGAGAAGTTTCATACTCAGCCAGGCAAAGTCTTCCTGATCGGTTTCAGCCAGGGCGCCATGATGAGTTACGAAGTCGCGCTGCGACAGCCAAAGCTGGTCGGCGGCTTCGCGGCGTTGAGCGGACGGCTGTTGCCGGTTGTGAAGTCCGAGGTCAAGGCCTCCGACGATCTCAAGGCACTGAGCGTATTCATCGGTCACGGCACGCAGGATCGCCAGGTGGCCTATGCCAGCGCCCCGCAAGCCGAAGCGACGTTGAAATCGCTCGGCCTGACGCCGCAGTTGCATGCCTATGAAGGCATGGGGCACAGCATCAACGAGGCTGAAGTGATGGATCTGGCGGCTTGGTTGAAGCAGTCAAACCGCCAGTGAATACGTGCGTCGTCCGAGGGGGCGACGCTCATTCTTCGTTCAACTAGTTGACCTTGACCTCGTTGAACTTGAGCACGTTGTCCTTGTTCTCGCGATCGCGGAAGGTCAGCTTCAAGGCAGGTGACTGCTTCACACGGCCCTTGGTCGCTTCAAAGATCAGTGTCACGCGGGTAGGCACGTTGCGGATCAACTGGAAGCTGTCCCAGCGATCGAACTTTGCATCGCCGACACGCAGTTGCGAAAGCCCCAGCGCGCCGCCGGTTTCTTCGAACAGGCTGATCGGGTTGAGAAACCTGAAGTCGCGATCGGCGCTTTTATTGATCAGCTCAAGCGTGCAGGTAGGCGACTGGCCGTTCTGGTCACAACCCAGCAACTCCATACTTACGTTGTCGACGGTCTCGGAGCGCTTGCCGAACAGGTTGGCGCTTTCGTTCTCGGTGAACAGTGTCTGAGCGCGGGCGAAATCGACCGAAGGTTTAGCGTATTCGCCGCCCAGTTTGAAGAACACCGCGCAGAGAAATAGTGACAGTGCCAGCCAGACGCCGAGCTTGAGCGGCGATGGAAGCTTTCTGGCCATGATTGCGATGTACAGCCCGCTTATCACCATGCCGGTGCCGACGATAATGACCAGTGTCTTCCAGTTTATGAAGTCAATACTGAGGCCAAGAACGGCCGGGTCCGGGAAAAGGTAGGTGAAGATGCTCCAGATAGCCCCGATCATACCGCTGATGCCGAGCGATATCTTGGCGAAAATCGCGGAAATCTTGCTTGTTCGTGGTGCTGCGTCCATTGCTGTTATGCCTTGTTCGGGTTGCGCAAGTGCGTGCCGATGCGCTTGAAAAGCAGTATCGACGGATTCGGGGCCTTGGGATGAGGCGTCTGTACAATCCGTGTTCAATCGCGCAGATCCAGAGGTGCCGGATACGCGAGCCTTTAGGTGCGAGAGAGAGCCAGAAGGGCGATGGGCTATGCCATCGCCGCGGCATTATCCTGCAATTCAGTTACAAAGTGCAGGGTTTACGCATTCTGCCTGGATCGGTCCCTGAGCAGCGCGAGCAATGCAATCAGTGGCAGTGCCGTGCCAGCGATCAGCACCCAGGTCCAGCCACCGTGATCAAACAGCGGGCTGGCGACTGCCGAGCCAATGGCGCCACCGATAAAAATACTGGTCATGTACAGCGCGTTGAGCCGGCTGCGGCTGGCGGCATCCAGCGCGTAGACCGTGCGCTGGCCCAGGACCATGCTGGTCTGCACACAGAAATCCAGCACTACGCCGGTTATGGCCAGGCCTATCACGCTGTAGGCTGGATGAACCAGGCCTGGAAGAAAGCTGAGTGCGCCGAACAGCAGTGCGCCCAGTGAGGCGATGCGGGTGTAGCCGGCGTCTGCCAGGCGGCCGCTGATGGGCGCCGCAATGGCACCGATCGCGCCGATCAGGGCAAAGAGCGCGATCTGGGTTTGCGACAGCCCGTGATTGCGCGACAGCTCCAGCGGGACGGCGGTCCAGAACAGGCTGAAGGTCGCAAACATGCAAGCCTGATAAAAGGCACGCTGGCGCAGCACCGGCTGGGTACGCAAGAGCGTCCAGAGCGAGAACAGCAACTGGCCGTAGGACGCACGATGATCCGGGAGGCGTTTTGGCATGGTGGTCGCCAGTACCACGCTGATGCCGATCATCACCACGGCCGCCGAGCCGAACACCGCCCGCCAGCCGAAATGGTCGGCCACCAGACTGGCAATCGGCCGCGCCAGCAGAATCCCCAGCAGCAGTCCGCCCATGATCCCGCCAACGACCCGACCACGCGACTCCTCCGGAGCCAGATGCGCCGCCAACGGAATGAGCATCTGCACCGATACTGAACTGAAGCCCACCAGCAGCGAGACCAGCAAAAACACATTCGGCTGCTCGGCGAAGGCGGCACCCAGCAGGCTGAGAATCGCGACGACAGTCGTCACCAGCATCAGCCTGCGGTTCTCCAGCAAATCGCCCAGCGGCACCAGAAAAAACAGCCCCAGCGCATAACCGATCTGCGTCAATGAAACGATCAGACTGGCCGCCGTGCTCGACAGCCCGATGTCCGGCGCAATCAGCTCGATGATCGGCTGGGCGTAGTAGATGTTGGCGACGATCGCGCCACAGCAGAAGGCAAACAGCATGACCATGGCCGGGGTCATGGTCACAGCGTTATGCGCGGATTGGGACGAGTGGGGCATGAAAGTCTCGCTTGAGCATGGACTGTCAGACGCTGGAAGCGTGTCTGTCAGACGGTTTTTGATCGATGCAGCGCAGGCTAACGGTTTTATCGGCCATTAAGTAGGTGCGGCGAGTTGATACAGGATATTTCCGGGAATGATGATCAGCGAAGCGCAGCGATGTGTCGGTATAGTCACGCACGCTCGCGAACTATTGACCTTCGCTTGCCACGGATGAATACTCTTTTCAGAAAATTCATATAGATGACTGGATGAATAAAACAATGAACAAGCTTTCCAGCGACGAACGCCTACCGCTTTATCAACGCCTGCGCGACAGCCTGGCGGAGCAGATTGCCAATAATCGCTGGCGTCCGGGTGAGGCGATTCCTACCGAAGCGGCGTTGTCTGCAGAGTATGGCCTGTCCACAGGTACGGTGCGCAAGGCCATTGATCTGCTGGTCAGCGACAACATTCTGGAGCGCCAGCAGGGGCGTGGCACGTTCATTCGTCGTGCGCAGTTTCAGTCCTCGCTGTTTCGTTTTTTCCGTTTTCAAACCGAAGCGGGTGAACGCCGGGTGCCGGAAAGCCGGATCTTGTCCGTCGAGCCTGTGGATGCGCCTTCGTCGGTCGCTCAGGCGCTGGGGATGGGCGCAGGTGCGCCGGTGATTCGTATGGTCCGCTTGCGGTTGCTGGATGGCCAGCCGGTGCTGGCCGAAGAAATCTGGCTGCCACGTGCGCGGTTTCAGGCATTGCTGGAGCTTGACCTCGATACGCAGGGGCCATTGCTTTATCCGATCTACGAAGATGTCTGCGGTCAGGTGGTCGCCTGTGCGCAAGAAAGCCTGACGGCCGAGACGGTTAACGACGTATATGGCCGGTTGCTGCAGATTCCGGTCGGCAGTTCGGTGGTGGTCATCGAACGCCTGGCGCGCAACTACGCCGGTGAGCCTCTGGAGTGGCGCCGCTCGCGAGGGCACGCCAGCCATTTCCGCTACAGCGTGGACATTCGCTGACAGCGCTGCAGTCTGCCCGAACCGTGCAACGCCCATAAGGATAAGCGCCATGTTCAATTGGTATCGCGACGTCACTCCCAAAGAACGCAAGACCTTCTGGGCCTGTTTTGGCGGCTGGTCGCTGGACGCTCTGGAAGTGCAGATGTTCGGTCTGGCCATTCCGGCCCTGATTGCTGCGTTTGCCCTGACCAAGGGCGATGCCGGGCTGATCAGCGCGGTGACGCTGGTAACATCCGCGTTGGGTGGCTGGGTGGGCGGGACGCTGTCCGACCGCTATGGCCGGGTGCGCACGCTGCAGTGGATGATTCTGTGGTTTTCCTTCTTTACCTTTTTGTCTGCGTTCGTGACCGGTTTCAACCAGTTGCTGATCGTCAAGGCGCTGCAGGGCTTTGGCATCGGTGGTGAGTGGGCAGCAGGCGCGGTGCTGATGGCCGAGACGATTCAGTCCCGCTACCGCGGCAAGGTCATGGCCACCGTGCAAGGTGCGTGGGCCGTCGGCTGGGGCCTGGCAGTGGTGCTGTTTACTCTGATTTATTCGTTTGTACCGGAGGATATTGCCTGGCGGGTCATGTTCTTTGTCGGCCTGCTGCCCGCCCTGATGATCATCTGGGTGCGACGCAATGTCGAAGAACCGGAGAGCTTCCTGCGCATGCAGAAAAGCGCCGCGCCGAAGGTCAACTTCTTCAAGTCGATGGCCGGGATTTTTCGCCCCGAACTGCTGCGCGTTACCTTGCTCGGTGGCTTGCTGGGGCTCGGTGCGCACGGCGGTTATCACGCGGTCATGACCTGGTTGCCGACCTTTCTCAAAACCGAGCGCAACCTGTCCGTGCTCAGTTCAGGCGGCTATCTGGCGGTCATTATCGTTGCGTTCTGGTGCGGTTGTGTGTGCAGCGGTCTGTTGATCGACCGCATAGGTCGACGCAAGAACATTATGCTGTTCGCCTTGTGCTGCGTGGTCACCGTTCAGTGTTACCTGATGCTGCCGTTGAGCAACACACAGATGCTGTTTCTCGGCTTTCCGCTGGGCTTCTTCGCCGCAGGCATTCCGGCCAGCCTCGGCTCGTTTTTCAACGAGCTGTACCCGGCAGAGGTGCGGGGTGCCGGGGTGGGCTTCTGCTACAACTTCGGGCGCGTGCTGTCGGCGGTGTTTCCGTTTCTGGTGGGGCATATGAGCCAGTCAATGTCGCTCGGCAGCGCCATCGGAATCGACGCCGGCATTGCCTACGGCGTGGCAATGATTGCCGCTTTCTGCCTGCCGGAAACCCGTGGACGCAACCTCGAGGCTACGCTGCCCGTTGCCGAACCACTGGACAAGGGCGCCGCGCAGCGGGCTTGAAAACCTTTCATTCGCGGTGTTGCGGCGCCGCGCTGACTCTTTATAGACGAACCCATGACTGATTCTTGTACCACGCCAATACTGGGCATCGATGCCCACGCACATGTCTTCAGCAAGGATTTGAGCCTGGCGTCAGGACGGCGTTACAGCCCGGACTACGACGCAACGGTGCACGCCTATCTGGCCAACCTCAGCGAACATGGTCTGAGCCACGGTGTTTTGATCCAGCCCAGTTTTCTGGGCACCGATAACCGGTTTCTGCTCGATGCCCTGGCGCAGGCTCCGGACCGCTTGCGCGGTGTGGCGGTGGTCGACACGGACATCAGTCGCGGTGCGTTGCAGCATATGGCCCGGCTGGGCATCGTCGGCATCCGCCTGAACCTGATCGGCAGGCCGCTGCCAGACTTTGCCGCGCCGGAATGGAAGACGCTGTTCAAACACATCTGGACGCTAGGCTGGCATGTCGAACTGCACCGCGAGGTCGCTGACCTTCCGGGGCTGATTCGGCAGTTGTTGCCGTTCGGTTGCAAGCTGGTGATTGACCATTTCGGGCGGCCCGATGCGCGCCTTGGTGTTGATGATCCGGCGTTCCAGGCCTTGCTGGAGTTGGGCCTTAGCGGGCAGATGTGGATGAAGATTTCGGCGATCTATCGTCTGGGCGGCAGTGTCGAGCAGAACGCGACGTTTGCTCGCGCCGCATGGCCGTTGCTGCTGCAAAGCTTTGGCCCGCGCCGACTGGTATGGGGCAGCGACTGGCCGCACACCCAGCATGAGCACGTGGTCAGCTACACCGGTGTGGTCGAGCAGTTTCGCGCGCTTGAATGCCCGGACCCGCTCAAGCGCATTATGTTGGTCGAGGCCCCACAGGCGCTGTTCGATTTCCTGCCGGTGGAAATCTGACCTGCTAAACAGCTGGTGGCTTGATCCGGTAGCTGACCATATACAGCGCCGGCAGGAAAAACAGGGTCAGCAGGGTGGCGATGGCGATGCCGCCGATCATAGCGATGGCCATCGGCCCCCAGAACACCTCGCGGGCAATCGGGATCATGCCCAGGCTCGCGGCCGCAGCAGTGAGCATAATCGGTCGGCAGCGATGTTCGGTGGCCTTGACCACCGATGTCCAGGCGCTTTCCCCAGCGGCAATGAATTCATCGATCTGCGTGACCAGAATCACCGAGTTGCGGATGATGATGCCGATCAGCGCCAGCACGCCCAGAATCGCCACGAACCCCAGCGGATAGCCGGAAATCAACAAGGCCGCGACCACGCCGATCAGGCCCAGCGGCACTACGCTGACCACCAGCAGCAGTTTTTTCACGCTGTGCAACTGGATCATCAAAAAGCTGACAACCAACAGCAGCATCAACGGCACGACCTTCAGGATCGGCCCCTGTGAGCGAGCGCTGGCCTCGACCGCGCCGCCAGTGGCGACCGAGTAACGTAACGGCAGGTCGGCGCTGAACGCATCGACGTCGGGCTTCAATTGCCTGACCAGCGCTGCTGGTTGCAAAGTGCCGAGCACGTTGGCTTTCAGGGTGATGGTCGGCAGTCTGTCACGCCGCCACACCAGCGGCTGTTCCTGCTCGTAACTGAGCGTGGCGAACGCCAGCAGCGGCACACTCGCACCGCCGGGTGTGGGAATCTGCAGGTTGGCAAGGGTCTGCACCGAGCTGCGTTCGTCGCTGTCCGCACGTCCGACCAGGTCGATCAGATAGGTGCTGTCACGCACCTGAGTGATGGTGGTGCCGCTGACGAGGCTGTTGAGGATTTGCGCCACGTCCTCGGAGGACAGACCGAACTGGCGCACCTTGTCCTGCGCGATGTCGATCTTCAGCACCTTGCCCGGTTCGTTCCAGTCATAGATGACCTGGCCGATATTGGGGTTGGCATCGAGAATCGCCGCCAGCGCCATGGCCTGGCTGCGCACCTGTTCGATGTCCGGCCCGCTGACCCGGTATTGCACCGGCCAGCCCACTGGCGGCCCCATGTTCAGCGGCTGAACGTAGCCACCCACGCCGACGTAATCGTCGCGAAAGCGCTGACGCAAGCGTTCGATCAGCCGGTCACGCGCTTCGCCACCCTGGCTGACGATCACCAGTTGTCCGTAGAACGGGTTGCTCAATTGCTGATCCAGCGGCAGGTAAAAACGCACCGCGCCCTTGCCCACGTAAGAGCTCCAGCGCAGCACATCGGCATCCCCTTTGAGCGCTGCTTCAAAGCGGTCCATGGTTTGGCGGGTACCTTCGATGGAGCCGTTTTGCGGCATGTAGATATCCACCAGAATTTCCGGCCGGTCGGAGTCCGGGAAGAACTGGTTCTGCAGCAACCTGCCTGCAAACAGCGACCCGATGAACATCAGCAGAGTGATGCCGATGACCCACCCCCGGTGTTCGAGCGCCTTGACCAGCAGTCGGCTGAAACCACGCATCCAGCGCCCCGGCGCTGCGTGTTGCGCGGACGCCTTGAGGATGTGCACGCCAATCAGTGGCGCGAACAGTACCGCCACCAGCCAGGACAGCAGCAACGCTACGGCAATGACGGCGAACATGGTGAACACGTATTCGCCTGCGGAGCTGGAGTTCAGGCCGATGGGCACGAAACCGGCGACCGTGACCAATGTGCCGGTCAGCATCGGGAACGCGGTCGAGGTGTAAGCGAAGGTAGCGGCCTGCGGTAACGAATCGCCGCTTTCAAGGCGAGTGACCATCATCTCGACGGTGATCATCGCGTCATCCACCAACAGCCCCAGGGCGATGATCAGCGCGCCCAGCGAGATACGTTGCATGGTGATGCCGCTGTACTCCATGAACACGAAGACCAGCGCCAGCACCAGCGGAATCGAACAGGCCACCACCAGACCGGCACGGATGCCGAGGCTGATGAAGCTGACGACCAGCACAATCAGGATCGCTTCAAAGAGTGCATGGGTGAAGCCGCCGATGGCTTTTTCGACCACATCGGCCTGGCTTGAGACCAGGTGCACGTCGATGCCCAGCGGCAGTTCAGTGGTCAGATCGTCGATGCGCTGCTGCAACTGGTTGCCGAATGCCTGGATGTTGCCACCTTGCTTCATGGCCACCGCAAGGCCAATGGCTGGCTGGCCATTGAAGCGGAACAGTGAGGAGGGCGGATCTGCATAACGGCGCTCGATGGTCGCCAGATCGCTGAGGCGAAAGAACCGGTCGCCGACGCGCAGATTGACAGCCTCGAGGTCTTGTTCATTGCTGAACTGCCCGCTGGCCCGCACCGCAATGCGTTCGGGACCGGCCTCCATCACCCCGGCAGGCGTGACCGAGTTTTGCGCTTGCAGGCTTTGCAGCACCTGGCGCTGATCGATGCCCAGCGCGGCGAGCTTGCGGATCGAGAAATTCAGATAAATGACTTCGCGCTGGGCGCCGAGCAACTCGATCTTGCCCAGGTTGGGCACGCTGCGGATGTCGGCGCGCACTTGCTCGACATAGTCGCGCAGTTGGCGGAAAGACAGGCCATCGGCGGTGAACGCATAGATGCTGCCGAACACATCGCCAAACTCGTCATTGAACGCAGGGCCCTGAATACCGCTGGGGAGTTCGCTGCGCACATCGCTGATCTTCTTGCGTACCTGATACCACGCTGCCGGGATATCAACGCTTCGGGTTTCACTTTTGAGGAAGACAAAAAGCGTCGATTCGCCCGCCAGCGTGTAGCTTTTCACGTAATCCAGCGCGTCGATTTCTTCGAGCTTCTTCTCCAGACGATCAGTCACCTGCTGCAGAGTGTCGGGCAGCGTCGCACCCGGCCAGCGTGCCTGAATGACCATGGTCTTGATGGCGAATGAAGGGTCTTCCTCACGCCCCAGATTCAGGAATGACCAGCTGCCCATCAGCAGTGAAACGAACATCATGTACCAGACCAGCGTGCGATGCCTGAGCCCCCAGGCCGATAGATTGAAGCGCTCCTTCACAAACCGACCTCTCGCTGCACACGGATCTTCTGACCGGACTGCATGCCGTTGACGCCGGCAGTCACTACTTTTTCGCCCTTGTGCAGCGCACCACTGACCCTTACCGTCGAGCCCGAACGCGCCAGTACCTGCACCGCGCGCGGGACCAGTGTCGATGTCGTTGGGTCGATCACCCATACCTGAGAGGCGCCGTCACGCTGCAGCACTGCGCTGCCGGGCAGCTCATGAAACGCCGGCGCGTCGCCACTGATCTCTACGGTGACGGTCGAGCCCAGGCGAAAGCTGTCCGCAGGGTTCTGCAAGGCCAGGCGGACGCGCTGAGTGCGGGTCTCGGCATTGATTTGCGGCGCAAGCTGGCGGACGTTCGCGGCCACTGAGAGCTGTTCGTTCAGTTGCGAAATCACTCTGATGCGGTGGCGGTCATTCAGCGAACCGAGTGGCAAGTCGACGAGCGCTTCACGGCTGTCCGGGCGCGCAAGGCTGACCACTGCCTGACCGGTCGCCATGACCTGGCCGACTTCGGCTTGCCATCCTGTGATCAGACCATCGAACTCGGCTGACAAGCGTGTGTAGGACACATGATCACTCGCTTGTTGCACCGCGACGCGGGCCTGGTTGCGCAGCGCGTCCTGAGTGCGCAGGTCGTTGTCCAGCTGATCCATTCGTGCTCGCGAGCCGATAGCGCGTTGATAGAGCTGCTGGTAGCGCGTCAACTCGTCGCGCGCCTGTTGCCAGGCGGACTGGGCTTTGCCGAGTTCCGCCTGGCGGGCACGCAAACGGTGTTGCTGGTCGCCGGGTTCCAGGGTGGCGAGCAGATCGCCCTTGCGCACTTGATCGCCGATCTCCGCGTGCCGGGTCGCCAGTCGGCCAGCGACGCGAAACGCCAATGCCGCTTCATACTGCGGCTGGATGACGCCGGCGAAGCGGCCATAAGAGGCGCTGTGCTGATCGACTATTTCGGTGAACAGCACCGGGCGTTCGACAACCTCGCGAAGCGGTTTGTCGCGGCATCCCGGCAGTGCCACGATCAGAATGCAGATCAGCCAGCAGCGGGATCTCGTTCGTGGTTCTACGCACGAGGTGCTCATCGCGCAGCTCCCGACGACGCCAGCGAGACGCTTTGTTCGGCTGGTGCTTGCTCTGCGACCTCTACCCGTTGTCCCGGGTAGAGAAACTGCAGCCCTCGGGAAACCACCCGATCACCTTCGGACAAGCCCTCTGAAACGATGACCTGGCCCTGTTCATAACGCAGCACTTTCACAGGCGTCAGCCTGACCCTGGCCTGAGCGTCCACCCGCCAGACTGCCGGTTGTCCTTGTGTACGGCTCAAGGCGGACCAGGGCAGGGCGAACGCCGATTGCGACTGCGTCTGCAAGCGAGCGCTGACCACGGAGCCCAGTGCGAGCGACGCAGCGGCGCCCTGCAGTGCAACGCGCACCCGCAACGTGCCGTTCGCGGCGGAGACGATAGGGGTGATTTCCCTGATGATGCCGCTCAGCTGAATCTCCGGCTGGCCCAAGGGGTTGACAGTCACTGCAGCACCGGTCTGATCGGCTCGCAGCAGTGATTCGTACGCGGAAAACACCGCTTCGCGCTCGCCATCATGAGCGACGCTGAAAATCGCAGTGGCGGCCTGAACCACCTGACCTTCTTCGGCATAGCGCGCCGTCACGACGCCATTGGCTGCCGCGAACAGTTCGGTGTAAGCGACCTGATCACGCGCGTTGGCCTGCTGCGCCTGCAGCGCGGCCAGATCCCCCCGCGCACTGTCGAGCCCGGAGCGGGCCCTCTGGTATTCGCTGAGGTTGGTATAACCCTTGGGCAGCAGCACTTGCTGACGCTGGTAGTTTTGTTCGGCGAGGTGCAGCCGCGACTGTCGTACGGCGACTTCGGCACTGGCTGACGCCAGCTCGGTCTTTTGCTCGCGCGCGTCGAGTCTGGCCAGAACTTGCCCGACCCGCACTCGATCCCCGACATCAACATAGCGCTTGATCAGCTTGCCGGAGACACGAAACGATTGCTCGGTCACCTTGCGTGCCTGGATGTCGCCCGTCAGCGTCACACTGCTGGCGACGTTCAGTAAGGCAACCGGTTGCGCGGTGACTCGCACCAGCGCCTTTTCTGCGGGTTTTCCTGCAGAACAGGCGCTGAGCGAGAGTAGCGAGATGAAACCCAGTACCACGCCGGGCTGAGTGTACAGAGAGTGCAACGGCCGGATATTTCCGGAAACACGGCAGCACGAACGCCGGAGCGTTGCAAAGGGAAAAGTCATCAACGAATAGCACTGCCCGATCAAAGAAGCCAACATCATCCATGAGTCACAGCGTCAGACCGGAAAAGCGCAAGGGCTTCCCGGGCCAGGCGAGCGAGCTTCAGGCCATCGCGGTGACGCTGGGCCAAACCTCCTGGTTAGCTTCAGTGCCCAAAAATGTCAGTACGTTTCTTTGCGAGTGGTGCCACGCCGCCTTGCTTTCCAGGTCCAGAAAGTGCCCGGTGTCCGGAACTACGTTGAAACTGCTTTTGGCAATATAGTTGGAAAACATGCGGGCATCTTCAACGGTGGTGTATTCATCTTTTTCACCGTTGATGAACAGCACCGGAATGTTGATCGAGGAAAAACGCTCGACGTAATTACTGGCGCTTAGTTGGCGAATCTGGCTGATGTGAAAGTCGATCTGGCGATATTCGTGCTCGGCAAGACTGATCAGGTGCTTGTAGTTATAGAGTTTGAACAGGCGCGGCAGGTACTTGCCCACGGTGTCGTTGAGCAGTGAGCCGATCTTGCGTTTTTCTCGCGCGGCGAGGTAGACCTGGGCGTTGTCGATATAGTCGAGCATGGCCTCGTTGAGCACCGGCGAGAACGAGCTGATGATGGCTTTTTCTACGGATGGAGGGCATGCAGAGAGGGCCAGCAGGGCCGATACACCGCCCCAGGAGACCGACAGCAGGTGGTTTACCTGATAGAGATCAATCAGTTGGAGGAGAATGTTTACTTCATCTTCCTTGCTGACAATCATGTCGTCCGGGTTATGCGCTCGGGATTGTCCCGAAAACGGCAGATCGAACAGCACCAGGTTGTAGTGCGGTTGCAAGTACTTGACCGTCTGCCCGAAAGAGCCAGTGGTCGACAGTGCACCGTTGACCAGCAGAATGGTCTTGGCGTCGCTGCCTTTCCAGTAAGTCTCGGCGTAAACCTTGTACTTACCGATCGTTAGAATCTTCGATTGTGCGCCCATAACAGCCTCCCAGCTAAAATTTTATCCAGCAATTAGTGCAGCGTTCTCTGCTTTGGCAGCCATGCCAAAGCCTCGCCTGGTAAGTGGCGAAATCCGGTGAGTTATTATTCTGGGTGCAGCGGAAACGTTACCGCAGGAACTGTGTCTGCCCGGACATAGATAACGCAGTGCCAGCATTGCGACAAGTCACTGACGTCATAAAAATGTCTAGTCGCTCACGTTTCACCTTGGCGTTTGGCCATCATGTTTTGCGAAAGAGAAGGATTTAATCGGGGAAAAACGCCGTATCCAGCCGTAAAAGCGTATTTATTGAGAGGAACTTGCGCAGGCTGAAACGGTCAAGCAGGGTATGATTTTGTAACATCTAGTTACAACTTTATGCTTGGCAGAACGCGCCAGATTAATATCTAAGTCGCTGAAACCCTTGGGCCAGACGCGTTAATCTCGTCAAAAAGCAGGCGCGATCGTGCAATCGTGAGCTTGAAAAGTGCCTGAATATCAGGCCAGCGTATTCACTGTGCGGCATTCCAGCAGCAAACTTGCGCCGCCGTATTCGCTGGTGCCTATCTGCAGCGTAAAACCGTGCAGATTGACGATTGCCGCCACTACCGAGAGACCGAGGCCGAAGCCGCTTTGCTCGGTTCCGGCCTCACTGCGATAAAAGCGCTGGAAGACAGCGGCGCGCTCGGCGACGGGGATGCCAGGGCCGGAATCCTCTACCTCGATGCACGGTGTGGTACCGCCTGGGGCAGGGTAGGCGCTGACTTTGACGACTCCACCGGTAGGGGTGAACTTGATTGCGTTGCCCAGCAGGTTGGTCAGTGCCTCGAACAGCAGGGCGCGGTCGCCCACTAGGGTGGGTAACGTTTCGTGCAGGTCAAGTATCAGGGTGATCTGGTCTTCTTCAGCCAGCGGCAGGTGGAAGTCGTGCAGCTCCTGCAGCAATGGGCGCAGTTCCAGTTCAACGAATGCCGAGCGCCGCTGGCGGTCTTCCAGCTCGGAGATGCGCAGCAGTCCACGAAAGCGTGCCATCAGCGTGTCAGCTTCGCTGATGACCTGGGCAATCTGCGTGGCATGGGTCGAATCGTGGGCTGACTGCTGTTGAATACGGTAAAGCTGCGCACGTAAGCGCGTCAGCGGTGTGCGCAGGTCATGGGCGATGTTGTCGCAGACGCCCTTGACCTCGTTCATGAGCTTTTCGATGCGGTCCAGCATGGCGTTGACGATCACCGCCAGCATGTCTAGCTCATCGCGCCTGTTGGAGACCGGCAGACGGCCGGCCATGTCGCCGGCGATGATCGATTCGGCGCTGGCCTGGATCGCACGGATACGCCGCAACGGTCGACGGCGCAGCAAGTGCCAGCCGGCAACACCGGGAATAATGGTCAGCGAGATGCCCCACAGCAAGGCATGCAGGATCAGCGTGCTCACCGCAAACAGCGAGCCGTTCTCGCGAACCAGCACCAGCCAGCGGCCGTCCGAGGTGCGGTTGACGATCGCATCGCAACTGCCTTGCGGCATGCCTGGATCGTCCGACTCGATGCAATCGTTCAGCACATGAATCTGGCCGTCTATCGGCAGGTTTTTCGGGACGCTGTTGATAGGCCCGGCAACCGGCCGGAAGTTCTCGTCGAACAGACCGTAGGCATCCACGGACCGGGTATCGAAGGTCATGCTGGTGGCCAGAGCGTCCACCAGTCCTTGCCCCTCGAAGCGCGAAAACAGTTGCTGGCGATGGGTAAGTGACTGGCGGGCAAGGGTGTCCAGATAGGACGTAACCTCCCAGTACAGGACGCCAAGCAGAATCACGCTCCAGGCTACGAACAGCGAGCTGTACAGCGCCAGTAATCGACTCGTTGATGATCGCCAGCCGTCAGACGGGTTCGGCAATGACATAGCCGGATCCTCGCACGGTCTGAATGAGCTGTGCGGTGCCGGGTTGGTCGATCTTCTTGCGCAGACGGCCGATGTGTACGTCGATCAGGTTGGTGCCCGGATCGAAGTGGTAGCCCCAGACTTCCTGAAAAATCATCATTCGCGTGATGATCTGTCCGCTGTTGCGCATCAGAAACTCAAGCAGCTTGAATTCGGTGGGCAGCAGGATCAGCGGCTCGCCGCCGCGACACGCTTCCCGGGTAATCAGGTTCAGTTCCAGGTCGGCAACCTGCAATACCGTCTTGGCGGCACTGACCGGGTTGCTGCGCCGCAACAGCACCTCGACGCGCGCAGCCATCTCATCCGACGCGAAGGGCTTTGGCAGATAGTCGTCCCCTCCGGCACGCAGACCGCGAACGCGCTCGTCCACGTCGGAGAGGGCGCTGATCATCAGGATCGGCGTGGAAATGCCTTGGGCGCGCAAGTGGGTGACGATGGTCAGACCATCCATCTCCGGCAACATGCGGTCCAGGGTAATAAGGTCATAATCACCACTCACTGCACGCGCCAGACCGTCACGGCCATTGTCGACCCAGTCCACTTCCAGCCCGTGGCTGCTGAGTTCGGTCACGATTTCCTTTGCAGTGATGGCATCATCTTCGATTGCCAGAATTCGGGTCATGGTCCCTGCCTGAATAGATGCGTTCAAAGAGTCATTCTGCCTTTAAAATCCGCCGCGTTTCCTGAAAGAAAGTTTAATGATAGGGATCATATTTCTCGCTTTGCCGTGAAATCCGCTTCCTTGAGCTTCTGCGCCTTCTCCAGGCGAAGTTTTTCTTCCTTGTTTTTGCGATCGCGCTCCATTTTCTCTGTGGTGTCTTTTTCACTGCGGATCTGCGCATGGCTGATCAAAGCGAAAATAAAACTGCCACCGATGATGTTGCCTGCCAGCGTGGGGCCTGCGAAGGCAAACCAGAAATCCTTCCAGCCCAGTTCACCCGCGAATACAAGATAGGATACTTCGGCCGAACCCACCACGATGTGCGTGAAGTCGCCAAGCGCCATCAGGTAAGTGATAAGCACAATGATCGCTATCTTGGCGTTCTCCATCGACGCGATCATCCAGACCATGGTCGCAATCATCCAGCCCGAGACGATGCCCTTGGAAAACATCTGGGCCATGTCGTTTTCCATGACCTTGTGGCCAATTTCCAGAAACGCCTTGTCTGTGCTGGTGTCGAAAATCGGCAGATTGAGCATGACATAGGCCACCGTCAGCGTACCGACCAGGTTGCCGGTCAGAACCACACCCCACAAACGCAGCAGCCGCCCGATGTTGGCAAGGTTCAGCTTGCTCATGACGGGTAGCACAGCCGTGATGGTGTTTTCCGTGAACAGTTGCTGGCGCGCCAGGATGACCGCCAGAAACCCTGCAGAATAGCCGAGGCTGCTGATCACATGACTGCCGGGGATGCCTTCGAGGCGCGAGTTCAACAACCCCATGGCCATCAGCGACAGGCCCATGGTCAGCCCTGCAGCCAGTGCCGACCACCACAGCGCGGCTACGCTGCGCTCCAGTTCGTGGTCGCCCTGCATGCGAATGGTTTCGTGCAACACCGCCGCGCGGGGCGGCTGGTTCTCATCGATCTCGCGCTCTTCCTCGGCTGACAGGCCGGGGGTCTTGCCATCTACTTCGTGATCCATACAACGTCCTCAGCGCCAGTGATGAAATGGACCGACCGGGGCAATGTCGGGCCGATGGTTCAGACAGGCGCCGCGCGCTGTCGTTCGCCAGCGGCGGGGCGTATCGAGAAATGTTTGAGTCGGTTGGCAGAATGTGTCGGTCTAGCCCAGCAGATCAGCGCTCTGCACGCGTTCGATACCCATGCCCAGCATGGTCCTCCAAGCGTGCTCCAGCGAGCCGTTCATGTCGATGGCGCGACAGGCGTCTTCGACCACAAAAGTATTGAAACCCGCACTGCGTGCATCCTGCGCCGACCAGGCGACACAGAAGTCCAGCGCCAGACCGACCACGAACAGCGTGTCGATGCCGCGCTCTGTCAGATACCCGGCCAGCCCTGTGCCGGTCGTGCGGTCTGCCTCCAGAAATGCCGAGTAACTGTCGATGTGCGCATTGCAGCCCTTGCGCAGGACCAGTTGCGCGTGCGGCAGGTCGAGGTCGGCATGCAACTGCGCACCGTGACTGCCTTGTACGCAATGATCCGGCCACAGCGTCTGCGGGCCGTAGGGCAGGGTAATGCTCTCGAACGGCAGGCGCTGCGCATGGCTGGAAGCAAAGGAAATGTGCCCGGCAGGGTGCCAGTCCTGAGTGATGACCACATGGGAAAAGCGCGCACCCAGGCGATTGATCAACGGCAGCAGCGCATCACCTTCAGTCACCGCCAGTTGCCCGCCGGGCATGAAGTCGTACTGCATGTCGATCACCAGCAAGGCGCATCGAGGATCGGCAGGCTTGTGGGAAAGGGGCATCGTGGGTTCTCTGGTAAGGAGCAATGAGCGCAGTTTGCCTGTTTATCGCCACATTGGCTAAGCGTCATACCGTGACCGAGCAAGAGTATTTTTGGGAATTTGTATCAGGTGTTAATACGAATCTGTACTATTCGCAAAAAATCCTGCCAGGTCCCAAGAGGTCTGGTTTCTTGCCAAGGGCTGCATGTCGATGCGTCGTACTCTCGTTTCACTTTGCGTTATCCAGGCTATCTCTCAAGCGGCCTGGGCGGATCAGGTGGCTGGCGTCCAGCCTGCCATGGAGTTGCAGAATATCGATATTCAGGGCGCCGCCAATGCCGAAACGGCACAAGGGCCGGTCGATGGTTATCGGGCCACGCGGTCTGCCAGCGCCACGCGTACTGATACCTCGTTGCACGAGACCCCGCAATCGGTCAGCGTCGTGACCCGCGAGGCGGTTGAGGACATCGGTTCCACACGTTTGCAGGATGCTCTCGACTACGCGGGTGGCGTCGGGCGAGCCAACAACTTCGGCGGCCAGGGGCTGACCACCTTTACGGTGCGCGGCTTCACCACCGGCGAGTTCTATCGCAACGGCTTCCCGATCAATCGTGGTTATCCGAACATGCCGGACGCCAACACCATCGAGCGCCTTGAGGTGCTGCGTGGTCCGGCCACCACGCTCTACGGTCGCGGCGATCCGGGCGGCACCTTCAATGTGGTTTCCAAACAGCCGTTGGCCGAGCCTTCCGTTACCTTGGGCAGTCAGCTCAATGATCAGGGTATGAAGCGCGGGACGCTGGATGCCTCCGGGCCACTGGATGATGAAGGCCGTTTTGCCTATCGCCTGAATGTGGTGGGTGAGGGCGGCGATACGTTCCGTGACCACGTCGAAACCGAGCGCTATGGTGTGGCGCCGGTATTGAGCTGGCAGGTCAACGACGCCACGCGCATCACCTTCGAAGGTGACTTCATGCGCAATAACGCGCCGCTGGATCGTGGCTTGACGCGTTATGCCAACCAGACGGGCACCGCTTCCCGCGACACGTTCTTCGGCGAGAAGAGTGTGGGCAAGCTGCATAACGATAACAACATGGCACAGCTGCGCTTCGAGCATGACCTCAACCCGGACTGGACGCTGGGCGGTGGCGTGCAGATCCTTGATGGTTCCCTGCAAGGCGATGCCATCGAGGCCAACGGGCTGGCGACGGACGGTCGCACCCTCGGGCGCAACTTCAACTATCGCAAGCTGGAATGGACCGATCGCGATGTGCAGCTGAATCTGACCGGGCATTTTTCGGCGGGCGGTTTCGAGCACACGCTGCTGACCGGTGTCGAGTACGAAGATTATGACTACAAGTCGATCATTCAACGCTCCAGCGGTGCAGTCAGTGCCTACCCGATCGACCTCTTCAATCCGGTCTACGGCCAGGCTCGTCCGGCACTGACCCGAACGACAACCCACGACAAGGAGAACCTCAAGACCTGGGCTGCCTTCGTGCAGGATCAGGTGGCCCTGACCGAGCGCCTGAAGCTGCTGGGCGGTGTGCGTCTGGAGCGTTTCGAACACGATTACGATTCTTTCCTGCCCGGCACCAGCAGCTGGACTGCCAGCGATAACGCGGTCACACCGCGCCTCGGCCTGAGCTACGACCTGACCGACGACCTTGCCGTCTACGCCACCACCGCTCGCTCGTTCAAGCCCAACAGCGGTGCCAGCCGACTGGGTGGCGGGTTCAAGCCGGAGGAGGGCAAGTCCTATGAAGTCGGAACCAAGTGGGAAGCGCTGGACGGGCAACTGAGTGTCGACACGGCGATCTATCAGATCGAAAAGCGTAACGTGCTGACCACCGATCCGCTCGATTCAACGTTCAGTGTGGCGGCGGGCGAGGTGCGCAGTCGCGGCCTGGACCTGAACGTGGTCGGCAACCTGACGCCGCAATGGCGGGTAATGGGCAGCTACGCCTACGTGGACGCCGAGGTCACCAAGGACAACACGCTACGCTCCGGTACACGGTTGATGAACATTCCCGAGCAAACGTTCAGCCTGCTCAACGTCTACGAGTTTCAGGACGGCGCCCTGCGTGGTCTGGGCCTGGGCGGCGGCGGTCGCTATGTCGACCAGCGCGCCGGGCGGACAGCCAACACCTCTTTCTCGATGGACAGCTATACGGTGTTTGACCTGCTGGCCTATTACAAGGTCAACCCGCACGTGAAGCTCAATCTGGACCTGAAGAATGTGTTCGACACAGACTATGAGGAAGGCTCTTTCGGCAATGTCTATGCCTATCCGGGGGCTCCACGGACAGTGCAGGTGGGGATTGCCTATACGTTGTGATGCCGTGTGCCGGTATCGGGTTCTGATGGAGAAAGCCTGACCCTTTCAAGGGCAGGTTCAGCAGCGTGTGTCATGGGCACCGGCCCTTGCGCACACGCGGCCGTGCATCATCAGTACTGATCGGCCGTTGAAAAACCGGCACGATGGCGAAGTTTGCCCCCTTGGAACTGTTCCTTGCCGGGCAAAATATCCGCTCCGGCTGCTTTGAGAGCGCTCATATTATCCCGCAAGGCGTTGGTGGCGGCGTCCTTTTGCTGGAAGGTATTGTTTGCTGTCAGGTTGGCATTACCCACTTCGCCAATCTGGAATTTATAGCCAGCCTCTTTCAATGCCTTGATCTGGCTGGCGAGTCGCGAAGAGGCTTCGCTTTCTCTGGCATACACATGAAAGCTTCCAATCAGGGCTGGGTTGTCGTCGCCATTGGCAGCCTTTAATTGAACGGCAAACTTGACCAGGCCGCTTTGCGGACCTGCGGTCAGGCCACCCCCCCAATTGCTGTCCTCGACAACAATACTTCCTCTATAACCGGCATCGCGCGCGGATTTAATTAATGTGGTCTGCATGTCAGCCCATTCCTGACTTGCGCTTTTACCGCCCTGATGGAAGGTATCCAGTACAAAGCCTGTACGACTGCCAAACCTTTTGACAATGGTACTGATGTCGGCCGCGGCCTCCTTCAATTTGTCCCCTGTCAGCACGTTTCCGCTACCCTGGTTCGCATCGTCGCGGAACGTGAACTGAACTTTTACACCCTGTTTGCCCCCTTCACTGAGCAATGCTCTGAGCTTATCCAACTGCCTGCTGTCCTTGATCTGATCGTGCGTCATCTGAAAGCGCAAGGTTCCGCCTCCAATCGCTTTCAGGTCCTGAATCATCTTCGTGGCAGCGGCAGGTGTGGCGATATCATCAGGATTGACGTTGGCTCCCCCGCGCAAGACGGGCTCGGGGGTTTTGACGGGGTCTGAAGCGGAAACCTTGTCTTTGTCTTTGATTTTTGTATCTGGCTCGGCAGAGGTCGTGTTGTCTTTGACAGGGGCCGCGTCATTAAGCATGGCCTTGGTATAGACCGGCGACGTTTCCGCTGCTTCAGCGGAGCGCCTGTCGGAGGGGGTGTAGGTATCAAGTTTCGTCTGCGTATCCGAAGTTGCAGCCGTCGTGCCAGCGCTCGCCGGCTGTGGGGTCCTGTCTGCCATGACAGATTTTTCGTTAGCTGCCATGAGGCTGTCATGTGGCCCGACTGGGCGGATATTCATCGGATGTCTCTGTGGTCTATGCGAAAAGTGACTGCGCCTGGTGAAGCAGCAGAATGAAGCTCGAGGCAGGCGATAACTTCTAAAATGACAGTGTCCATATAAACACGTCGGAAACTTGATTGAACGATTGTGCGACTGTTTCCATGTTTCTGTTGTTTATTGATGCTCGGGCTCAGGGTGCAACGGTATCTCGCACATTGTCCACTGGACGAGCAGGTTCGTATAGAACTCATTTTCCGTGCAGCAAAAGTCTGGCCGGTTAATTCGGTTATGGCCTTTTTCTGTCCGAAGCGCTGGTCGTTTACTGGCCTGGAAGCGAAGGCCGACATCGCGGCCCGTGATCAGGCTTTAAAGCGGCTGATACGCAACGCCCAGGAGCAGCGTGGCATCCATAGGTTACAGCCTGATGTTGCAGGGCTCGTCAGCCAAACACCCGAATGGGCGACCCCGCATGCCACGCCTGGATGTCTTCGATCATCTGCCCGTAGAAAGTCCGGTAGTTGTTCTCGGTGACGTACCCGATATGCGGGGTCGCCAGCACGTTGTCCAGGGTACGGAACGGGTGGTCGGCCGGCAGCGGTTCGATGTCGAAGACGTCCAGCGCTGCGCCGGCGATTCTGCGCTGCTGCAGTGTTTCGATCAGCGCGGCCTGATCGATGATCGGGCCGCGTGACGAGTTGATCAGATAAGCGCCGGGCTTCATCCAGTTCAGTGCTTCTGCGTCCACCAGGCCACGGCTGCGATCGCTGAGCACCAGGTGTACCGACAGCACATCGGCCTGTTCGAACAGTTGCTGTTTGCTGACATAGGTGACGCCGGACTCGGCAGCAGCCTCTGGCGTCAGGTTCTGGCTCCAGGCAATGACCTTCATGCCGAATGCCTGCCCGTAGCGGGCAATCCACTTACCGATACTGCCCAGGCCGAGAATGCCCAGGGTTTTGCCATGCAGGTCGCTGCCCAGTCCTGCCTGCCAGTTGCCGGCACGCAACGAGTTGGCCTCGGCCACCAGGTTGCGGGTGATGCCCATGATCAGCGCCCAGGTCAGCTCCGGTGCCGCATGCTTATAGCTTTCTGTTCCACACACGACAATGCCCTGACGCTTGGCCGCAGCGGTATCAATCGCCGCATTGCGCATGCCGCCGGTGACCAGCAGTTTCAGCGCCGGCAGCTGGCTGAGCAATGTCGCATCGAACAGGGTTCGCTCGCGCATCACGCAAATGATGTCGAAGTCTCGCAGGCGCTGCGCCATGGTCGATGTATCGGCAGGGTAGTCATGCAGAAAACTGATCTCGCCCATTGAGCCGAGCACGGACCAGTCCACTACAGTGCTGGCGACGTTTTGCCAGTCATCGAGTACCGCTATTTTCAATGGGGTCATTGTCTGAAGGCCTCTTGATGGGATTGTTTTTCAAGGCAAACGCTAATTGAACAGGCTGGCGGCGATGTTGATCGAAAAACCCAGAATCGCGGTGTTGAACACAAAGCAGATCAACGACTGGCCGAGCACGACCTTGCGCATTTCACGCGTCGCTACGCCCACATCGGAGGTTTGCACTGCGACGCTGAGGGTGAACGAAAAGTACAGAAAGTCCCAGTAATCGGGGTTCTTTTCACCGCCTACAAATGCCAGTGCGGGCTCTTTGCCTTTCCAGGTGTAGAACATGCGTGCGTAATGCAGGCTGAAGATCACGCCGATCATCAGCCATGATCCTATGACCGTCAGGCCGGTGAACGCGTGGTGAAGCATCTTGGCGTCGTTGGAAAGGCCTTTGCTGTTGGCGATTTCAAAAATGATTGCGGCCAGGCTGGCCAGCGCCGCAACGCAGACCGTCACCAGAATGACCCCCGCGTTTTCGTCTTCTCTCATCGCGACCCGCCGCACATCGTCAGCGTCGCTGCGCAGCGTGCGGATGAAAATCATGATCAGATAAAGCCAAACCCCCGTGTCCCAGCCAGTCAGCAGGCTCTGGGTCAGTGTCGAGTCAGGGATGAGCCAGGACCAAGCGATGCCTGCGGTCAGGCCGACCAGAGCGGCAAGGGTGAGGCGAGGGCGGGTGCGGGCGAGATGGCGCATGCGGTCTAATCGTTACTGGACATTACCAGACAGTAGCATGCCGCTTCGGCAAGCCAAATTCGATTAAAAAAAACGGCGCGCAAGGGGGTTGCGCGCCGTGTGCCAGCCAGAGGTTGAACAGGCGGCGAGTCAACGGCGAATGTCAGACCGATTCAACGCACCAGACAAGGCTGCTTGTTGTTGAATTTCCAGTCCGGGATCAGAAACTGCATGGCCACGGCGTCGTTACGCGCGCCCAGGCCCATGCCTTTATAGAGTTCGTGAGCCTTGGCCAACTGGTCCATGTCCAGCTCGACACCGAGCCCCGGTTTCTTCGGAACCTCGACCTTGCCACCGACGATTTGCAGCGGCGCCTTGGTCAGACGCTGACCGTCCTGCCAGATCCAGTGTGTATCGATCGCGGTGATAGTGCCCGGCGCTGCAGCGGCCACGTGGGTGAACATCGCCAGGGAAATATCAAAATGGTTGTTGGAGTGCGAGCCCCAGGTCAGGCCCCACTCGTTGCACATCTGCGCCACCCGTACCGAGCCCTGCATGGTCCAGAAGTGCGGGTCGGCCAGTGGAATGTCCACTGACTGTAACTGTATGGCGTGACCCATTTCCCGCCAGTCGGTGGCGATCATGTTGGTGGCTGTCTTGAGTCCGGTAGCGCGGCGGAATTCGGCCATCACTTCGCGACCGGAATAACCGTTTTCTGCGCCGCACGGATCTTCGGCGTAGGCCAGCACATGATGCTGATCGCGGCACAGGCGGATCGCTTCCTTGAGCGACCAGGCACCATTGGGGTCCAGCGTAATGCGCGCGTCGGGGAAGCGTTCGGCGAGCGCCGTCACTGCTTCGATTTCCTGGTCGCCGCTCAGCACGCCGCCCTTGAGCTTGAAGTCCTGAAAGCCGTAACGCTGATGCGCGGCTTCGGCCAGGCGCACCACAGCCTCCGGCGTCAGTGCTTCTTCATGGCGGATACGGAACCAGTCGTTGTCGGCCTCCGGTTCGCTGCGGTAGGCCAGATCGGTCTTGCGCTGGTCGCCAACATAAAACAGGTAACCGAGCATTTCGACCTGATCGCGCTGCTGACCTTCGCCCAGCAGCGCCGCAACCGGTACTTCCAGATGCTGGCCGAGCAGGTCGAGGAGCGCCGCTTCCAGCGCGGTGACCGCATGAATGGCAATGCGCAAGTCGAACGTCTGCAAGCCACGGCCACCGGAGTCCCGATCGGCAAACGCCTTGCGTGCCTCGTTAAGAATCTTCTGGTAAGTGCCAATGCTGCTGCCGACGACCAGCGATCGCGCGTCTTCCAGCGTCTGGCGAATCAGCTCGCCGCCAGGCACTTCGCCCACACCGACATGCCCTGCGTTGTCCTTGAGAATGATCACGTTGCGGGTGAAGTAGGGGCCATGTGCGCCGCTCAGGTTGAGCAGCATGTCGTCATGGCCCGCCACGGGCACTACCTGCATCTCGGTAATGACGGGGGCCTTGCTGGTGATATTGGATTGCTGAATGTTCATGACGGGTCCTTTAAACGTAAGGCCTTGAAAATATGACCGATGAAAAAGCGGCTGCGCACGTGCATCAGTGGGTTGCCGGCGTCTGAATGGCGGCGACCGGCGTCGCGCCAGGCTTGGGGTTATTGCGCGCGGCGAAAACAATGATCGCGGCGATGATCGAAGTGGCGGTCAGGCCATACAGTCCGCCCTGGATCGAGCCGGTGTGTTCTTCCAGCAGGCCGAAGGTGGTCGGTGCCACGAAGCCGCCGAGGTTGCCCACCGAATTGATCAGCGCGATGACCGCAGCGGCGATCCGTGCGTCCAGATAAGCCTGTGGGATCGGCCAGAACAACGAAGAAGCCGACTTGAAACCCAGCGCTGCAAAGCAGATGGCAACGAAGGCGAAGATCGGACTGCCGGTGGTCGACATGAACATCCCGGCAGCAGCAATCAGCAGCGCAATGGCTACCCAGGCCTGCTGGCGTTTCCATTTGGCTGACAGCGTGGCGAACACGTACATGCCGATGATCGACAGCAGCCACGGAATCGAGTTGAACATGCCGACTTCGAAGTCAGTCAGACTGCCCATTTTGCGGATAATGCTCGGCAGCCAGAACGTCGCTGCGTAAATCGTCAGCTGGATGAAGAAGTAGATCAGGCAGAACAGAATGATCTGACCGTCCTTGAGCAGCTTGCCGATGGAGGCCTTGACCGGCGTCGCCGCTTCACGGGCAGCCTGTTCGGCATCGATGGCGTTGACCAGCGCATCCTGTTCTTCGCGGGTCAGCCACTTGGCATCGTGTGGCTTGGAGTCCAGCCAGAACCAGACGAAGAAGCACAGGCCGACCGAGAACATGCCTTCGATGAAGTACATCCACTGCCAGCCTTTCAGGCCGAAACCGGTGATTTGCAACAGCAGGCCGGACAACGGGCCCGAGATCAGCGAGGCGATGGCCGAGCCGCTGAGAAAGATGGCAATCGCCTTGCCACGCTCGACGCCGGGCAGCCAGCGGGTGAAGTAGTAGATCACACCTGGAAAGAAACCGGCCTCGGCCACGCCGAGCAGAAAGCGCAGGATGTAGAAGTGGGTTTCGGTCTGGATGAAGGCCATGCAGGCGGCGACGATGCCCCAGGTGAGCATGATTCGCGTCAGCCAGATACGCGCGCCGACTTTCTGCAGCAGGATGTTGGAAGGGACTTCGAAGAGGGCATAGCCGATGAAGAACAGTCCGGCACCCAGGCCATAGGCTGCAGCGCCGATACCCAGGTCATGCTCCATGTGCGAACGCACGAAGCCGATGTTGACCCGGTCGATGTAGTTGACGATGAACATGATGACGAAAAGCGGCAGGACGTGACGTTTGACCTTGGATACGGCTGAATTCAGAACCGAATCTGTGCCGTCGGCCATCCTGGAATTGGATGTGCTCACAATTGAATCTCCCACTCGTTGTTTTTATGCGGGTATGTGCGAAGTGTGTCCTTCGCATTGTCGGTCATCATACAAGTAAAAAGCCGTTCTGCAATCCCTTGGCAGTGATGATCTGCGAGATTATTAAACCGGAGGCATTCGCCGTTGTGCAGGTGTGCCCGGCATATACGACCGCGTTGAATTGAAGTTTAGACCAATAAATACAGGGGTTTTGCTTGTATGCATTAGCTGGGCTTGGTGGGTGCAATTGAGCGCAATGGCTGACGGAAGGCAAGATGCGCGGAAACAGGCGCTTTGACAGGCGGGGAATGCTTGTAATACAAGTAAGACAACTGCGCAGGGCTGTTAAACCCGGCTTCTGGCCGCTCCCAGCCCAGTATTCGCGCTGCCACGGCCGTGATACGGCAGCTTAAACAGACAAGTCAGGATTCATTCATTATGCAAGAGCCTGCCAGCACAGCGCCCAAACGCCGTCAGCACAGCCTGGCCACTGATCTGGTCACCGAACTGAGCCAGCGAATTCTGCTCGGCAAGATCGCACCCGGACAGAAGCTGCCGTCCGAGAACCAGATCGTTCGCGAGCACGGCGTCAGTCGAACTGTGGTGCGTGAAGCGATCTCCAAATTGCAGGCGTCCGGGCTGGTGGTGACCCATCACGGCATCGGCACATTCGTGCTCGAGCGCAGTGACCAGACGGGGCTGCGGCTCAAGGTCGAGACCGTTTCCAGAGTGCGCGATATCATCGAACTGCGTATCGGCCTGGAAACCCAGGCCGTGGCGCTGGCGGCTGTGCGCCGTACCGATGAGCAACTGGCAGCCATGCGTCAGGCGCTGGATGATTATCAGGACCTGCTGGCCAACGACGACAGCTGTGTCGAGGCTGACAAACGCTTCCACATGCTGATCGCAGAAGCCACCGGCAACCCATATTTTCTGGAGATCATGCAACACTTGGGCAGCGCGGTCATTCCGCGCAGCCGCATTGCATCGAGCGAGCGGGCAGGCAACAACCTTGCGCATCAGGGCTACCTGGCCAACCTCGAACACGAAGCACTGCTCAGCGCCATTCGCCGCAAAGACCCGGATGCCGCGCGCGCGGCGATGTGGACGCACCTGAGCAACAGCCGAGAGCGGCTGGTCCCGCTGGAGTAGGCGCGAACGTGTTTGCTCCCACAAGAGCCCCTCATGCTTGAGCGTACGGCAAAAATGTAGGAGCTAACGTGTTCGCGAAAGGGCCCGTACAGCCGCAGAAGATTTGGCGTTCAAAACACCGCCTTCGCGAACAAGTTCGCTCCCACAGAAGCCCTCCATGCTTGAGCGTACGGCAAAAATGTAGGAGATTCTATGGTTTTGGGAAAGCCCTCAAGCCACTTTTGTTTGATATTCGCTCTGGTTCTTTAACAGAGCGAAGACTACTCGAGCCAACTTTCGGGAGAGCATGACCAGCGCTTGAGTTGTACTAAAGCCACGCTTTCTCTGCTCTTCATAAAAAGGCTTCCAGGCCGGCGTACGGCTCCCGGACATAGCCGCGTTGTGCAGCAACCGTCGGGCTTCTGGATCGCCGCGTTTGGTCAATCGACGAGGTCCATCACTTTGCCCTGATTTGGATACTCTCAGGTCCAGCCCAAGAAACGCGATAAAGGCGTTCGCTGCGCTGAACTCGCCTCGCTGAAAAGAAGTGACCAAACGAGCTGCAGTCAGAAAGCCGATCCCTTCTACTTTCATACAGCGGTTGACCTGCCTCATCAGCCCGGCTTCCTGCAGTACATCGCGAATCTTCTTTTCAACGAGCGCCTCAAATCGTTTCATCGAGTTGACCTGATTGGCGAACGCTGTTCTCAGAAAAGGCTCGTTGGTCCAGCTTTGTACCAGGCCAGTACGAGCCTGAACCAAGGCTGCACGACGTCGGAACAGGCTCAGAAGCTGCCGATAAAGCGGGCTCGCAGGTATCCAGGGCCGCAACTCATCAAGCTCGTTTTTCAGGTATCGGGCCAACAAACGAGCATCTTGGGCATCGGTTTTGGCGCGTATGTTGACGCCTTTACGGTAATGACTGAGCTGATAGCCATCCACCATATAAACGTCACAGCCTGCTTCGTGGGCCGCATCCGCGAACAGGACGTGATAGACGTTAGTGGCTTCGATGGCGATGGCGCAGCTGCTCGCCAAGGCCTTCAGCCATTGGGTGATGGCGACTTTGGTATTGGGGATTGCCTCAAGTCGATCATATTGATCGTGGTAGATCACCAGCTCATTCTTGGCGACATCTACACCGATGATCGGTTTTTCCAGAGTAACCCGCATTGCCATAACGCCTCCTCGGGGATAAGGTTTACAGACTTGAAGGGGCCACCCAGAGGCGCAGGCTTGTTTCTATCGTAGGTTGTGAGCCTTAAGCATTCTTTATCGGCGCTTGGGTGAAAGGAGGAGGGGTGAAATCTCCTACGGGTCTGTACTGCGCGAACAGTCAGAAGCGAACTAAGTCCCTCCTCCTCCCTTCAAGTCTTACCATACAAGCGAACTTGTTCGCGAAAGGGCCCTTACAGCCGCAGAAGATTTGGCGTTCAAAACACCGCCTTCGCGAACAAGTTCGCTCCTACAAAAGCACTCTATGCTTGAGCGTACGGCAAAATGTAGGAGCGAACTTGTTCGCGAAAGGGCCCTTACAGCCGCAGAAGATTTGGTGTTCAAAACACCGCCTTCGCGAACAAGTTCGTTCCTACAAAAGCCCATGCTTGAGCGTACGGCAAAATGTAGGAGCGAACGTGTTCGCGAAAGGGCCCTTGCAGCCGCAGAAGATTTGGCGTTCAACACAACGCCTTCGCGAACAAGTTCGCTCCCACAGAAGCCCTCCATGCTTGAGCGTGCGGCAAAAATGTAGGAGCGAACTTGTTCGCTAAAGTACCCTTACAGCCGCAGAAGATTTTGCGTTCAACACAACGCCTTCGCGAACAAGTTCGCTCCTACAAAAGCACTCTATGCTTGAGCGTACGGCAAAAATGTAGGAGCTAACGTGTTCGCGAAAGTACTCTTACAGCCGCAGAAGATTTGGCGTTCAACACAACGCCTTCGCGAACAAGTTCGCTCCTACAAAAGCACCCCATGCTCAAGCGTATGGCAGAAATGTAGGAGATTCTATGGTTTTGGGAAAGCCCTCAAGCCACTTTTGTTTGATATTCGCTCTGGTTCTTTAACAGAGCGAAGACTACTCGAGCCAACTTTCGGGAGAGCATGACCAGCGCTTGAGTTGTACTAAAGCCACGCTTTCTCTGCTCTTCATAAAAAGGCTTCCAGGCCGGCGTACGGCTCCCGGACATAGCCGCGTTGTGCAGCAACCGTCGGGCTTCTGGATCGCCGCGTTTGGTCAATCGACGAGGTCCATCACTTTGCCCTGATTTGGATACTCTCAGGTCCAGCCCAAGAAACGCGATAAAGGCGTTCGCTGCGCTGAACTCGCCTCGCTGAAAAGAAGTGACCAAACGAGCTGCAGTCAGAAAGCCGATCCCTTCTACTTTCATACAGCGGTTGACCTGCCTCATCAGCCCGGCTTCCTGCAGTACATCGCGAATCTTCTTTTCAACGAGCGCCTCAAATCGTTTCATCGAGTTGACCTGATTGGCGAACGCTGTTCTCAGAAAAGGCTCGTTGGTCCAGCTTTGTACCAGGCCAGTACGAGCCTGAACCAAGGCTGCACGACGTCGGAACAGGCTCAGAAGCTGCCGATAAAGCGGGCTCGCAGGTATCCAGGGCCGCAACTCATCAAGCTCGTTTTTCAGGTATCGGGCCAACAAACGAGCATCTTGGGCATCGGTTTTGGCGCGTATGTTGACGCCTTTACGGTAATGACTGAGCTGATAGCCATCCACCATATAAACGTCACAGCCTGCTTCGTGGGCCGCATCCGCGAACAGGACGTGATAGACGTTAGTGGCTTCGATGGCGATGGCGCAGCTGCTCGCCAAGGCCTTCAGCCATTGGGTGATGGCGACTTTGGTATTGGGGATTGCCTCAAGTCGATCATATTGATCGTGGTAGATCACCAGCTCATTCTTGGCGACATCTACACCGATGATCGGTTTTTCCAGAGTAACCCGCATTGCCATAACGCCTCCTCGGGGATAAGGTTTACAGACTTGAAGGGGCCACCCAGAGGCGCAGGCTTGTTTCTATCGTAGGTTGTGAGCCTTAAGCATTCTTTATCGGCGCTTGGGTGAAAGGAGGAGGGGTGAAATCTCCTACGGGTCTGTACTGCGCGAACAGTCAGAAGCGAACTAAGTCCCTCCTCCTCCCTTCAAGTCTTACCATACAAGCGAACTTGTTCGCGAAAGGGCCCGTACGGCCGCAGAAGATTTGGTGTTCAAAACACCGCCTTTGCGAACAAGTTCGCTCCTACAAAAGCCCCCATGCTTGAGCGTATGGCAAAAAAGTAGGAGCGAACTTGTTCGCGAAAGGGCCCGTACAGACGCAGAAGATTTGGCGTTCAACACAACGCCTTCGCGAACAAGTTCGCTCCTACAAAAGCCCCCATGCTTGAGCGTACGGCAAAATGTAGGAGCGAACTTGTTCGCGAAAGGGCCCGCACAGCCGCAGAAGATTTTGTGTTCAACACGCCGCCTTCGCGAACAAGTTCGCTCCTAAATAGGCGTGGCCCCCGGTATCAACAATACAAGGGCGGTGGTTGCGTACTACGGCGTTGCGTTCAGCACGCCGAGCATCACGTGTGTCTGCCACTCGAAATACGGGTTAAAGGTCAGCCGCGCATGGATCTTGCCCGGCTCGGTATAGCCCCAATCCGAATACCACACCGGCTCGCCTGCCATGCACTTGGCGGTGTCTGCCGTGCTCTGGCCGTTCCAGCAGATACGCTGGCTGCCCGATAGGCCGTAAAGCGGATTGTCCGCTGAAAAAAGCAGGCCCATGTGTGAGAAGCGGCTGATGCGGTATTCCGGCAGGTAGTCCTTGCGCGCCTCGACGCGCGGCGTATTGGCAGCCCGGGCGGGCAGGTCGCCGTACCAGATCAGGCGACTGGCGGGATTGCTGAAGCGCTGGTTGAAATTATCCAGCACGTAATCAGTGTCGAGTACCGAGTCGTGCTCGGCGATGGCGATGAACACCGGCTTGTCATAGCGCCGCTGATGCAAACGGTCCTGGGCCAGCGCGCTGCTGCGATAGAACTGGGCAAAACCATTGGTGGGCATGTTCATGTAGCGAACCGGCGTCTGCATTGGGCGCAGGCCTTCGTTCGGCGCGGCAAGCCAGGGTCGTGCCCAGCCGATCCACGGGGTCAGCCAGGCATAGCCGCTGTTGGAGCGAAATGCTGGCGAGAACAAGAGCAGACCGGCGATTTCGTCATGACCATAGGCGTAATCGAGGACCAGATTGGCACCGGTCGAAAAACCGCCCAGATAAACCTTCGGCACTTCGCGACCGAGCAACTGCGCCTGTTCGCGCACCACTTGCTGCCACTGTTCGAGGCGCACGTCGAGCATGTCTTCGGGCTTGGTGCCATGCCCCGGCAACAGCACGGTTCGGACCAGATAGCCCTGAGCGGCGAGCGTCTGTGCAACGTCATGAAACGACCACGCCGAATCCCCCAGGCCGTGCACCAGCAGCACGCCGCCCTTGGGTGTCCCGCTCGGGGTCCACTGGCGCGGCGCGTTCCAGTCCAGTTCGGCCTGGTGGTCGGCGGTCTGGAAGTTGCGCTGGTTGCGGATCAGCTCGAGGGTCTGCTGACGGTAGTCTTCAAAGCGTTGCTTTGGCTCTTCGCTTTCTGCCATTGACGTGCAGGCTTGCAGGGTCAGCAGCGACAGCAGGCTGGCGAGTCGGAATTTGATCAAAGGGGGCCTGTGCACACATATTCGAGGGTTCAAAAGGTCGACGCGGGCACTCTGCCATGTACGTCGCGCCCGTGCCTACTTTCAGGCACACTCGGGCGTTCTATAACTTCAACAAAATGTATCCATATGCCCAACCATTGCAAGCCTCGCCACGCGTCCGGAGTCGTTCATGTTCGCCCTTGATCGAGCGCTGGCTCAGGACATCGTCGACCGGGCCATGGCCATCCTGCCGTACAACGTCAATGTCATGGACTACCTGGGCATCATCATCGGCAGCGGTGATGCCGAGCGATTGTGTACCCGTCATGAAGGCGCGCAGCGAGTGCTGGCCAACCGGCAGGTGGTGGAAATCGATTCCCTGGCGGCGTCGCAACTCGGGGGTGTCAAGCCCGGCGTCAACCTGCCGCTGATGCTCGACCATCAACTGGTGGGCGTGCTCGGCATCACTGGCGAGCCGGACGAGGTGCGGGTGTATGGCGAATTGGTGAAGATGACTGCCGAGATGCTCATGGAACAGCGTCGTCAGCAGGCTGATCTTCAATGGCGGGCGCAGCGCAGCGAAGACCTGCTCGCTCGCCTGCTGTTGCCGGAGTGTCCCGACAGCCTGGTGGATGAAGCGCGCCAGCTGGGTTTGCAGCCGCACATGGCGCGTCAGGTGGTGCTGCTGCAGTTTGGCGAGGAGGGGCTGGCTGCCAGCCAGGCTGCCAAATGGCTTGGCACGCGCTACGCCGACAGCTGGTGCGTGCTGCGCGAGCCCACCTTGCTGTACTGGTGCCGCGCGACGGGCAAGGAGCGTGACGATGCGCTGCTGCTCAAGCAGTTCGATGAACACCACTGGCCAGTGCAGCGTATGGCCACCGTGGCGCAATCGGCAGACCTGCCCACCCTGCGCCAGGCCTGCGCCGCAGCGCGGGATCTGCTCGACTACGCCAGCCAGGCAAGGCCGGCGCAGCGTCTGCTGCGTCTTGAAGCGTATCGGTTGCCGGTGCTGTTCTGGCGCTACCGGCATGACTGGCTGGCGGAACACGTCGCCGAGCCGTTGGAGCGTCTGCACACGCATACTCAACTGCTCGACACCTTGTGCAAATGGTTCGAGTACAGCGGCGAAAGTCAGGCCTGCGCCGAAGCGCTGGGTATCCATCGCAACAGCCTGCGCTACCGGCTGGAGAAGATTGGCGAGTTGACGGGCTGCGATCCCTACAAGACCGACGACCTGCTGCGGCTGTACCTGGGGGCGCAGATGATCACTCGCCAGACCTGAAGCCGGGTTTTGTTCAAACGCCCGAGAATGGCGACGGATCATTGTGCAGTCGACAGGCGGAAAGCACGGTTTTGAATGAGAGCATTCGAGTACCGGATCTGGAGAACAACAATGAAAATAGTCATCGCCCCCGACTCGTTCAAAGACAGCCTCAGCGCCCAGGCAGTTGCCGACGCGATCGCCAGTGGTCTGGCAGAAGTCTGGCCGCATGCCGAGTTGATCAAATGCCCGATGGCAGACGGCGGTGAGGGCACCATCGAGGCGCTGCTGGCTGCCTGCAATGGCGAGCTGATGAGCGCCAGCGTCAGCGGCCCGCTGGGCGCCCCGGTCACTGCCCATTGGGGCTGGCTGGCGGAGAGCGGGACCGCAATCATCGAAATGGCCATGGCCAGTGGCTTGCAACTGCTGACCCTGGCACAACGCGACGCCTGTGTGACCAGCACGGAAGGCACCGGCCAATTGATCTCGGCGGCACTGGATGCGGGGGCCCGTCGGGTGATTCTGGCCATCGGCGGCAGCGCAACCAACGATGGCGGCAGCGGCATGCTTACGGCCTTGGGGGCGCGCTTTCTGGATGCCGATGATCAGCCGCTGGCGCCCGGTGGGCTCGCGCTTGCCGAGCTGGCGCGTATCGATCTGAGCGGTTTTGATCCACGCTTGTCTGACGTGTGCATCGAGATCGCCGCCGACGTCGATAATCCACTCTGCGGACCGAATGGCGCCTCATCTATCTTCGGCCCGCAAAAAGGCGCATCGCCCGAGCAGGTCATGGCGCTGGACGCCGCGCTCGGCTGTTTTGCTGACCAAACGGCTCAGGTCCTCGGCGAGGACTTGCGCAATAGTCCTGGCAGCGGTGCGGCCGGGGGCATGGGCTTTGCCGCCAAGGCCTACCTGAAGGCCTCGTTTCGTGCCGGCGTGGAAGTGGTGGCCGATCTGACTGGGCTGGAACAGGCGTTGATCGGTGCCGATCTGGTCATTACCGGCGAAGGCCGTTTCGACGCGCAAACCCTGCGTGGCAAGACCCCGCTTGGCGTTGCGCGGGTCGCCCAGCGTCGGCAAGTGCCGGTGATTGTGCTGGCGGGAACTCTGAGCGAAGGCTACGAGCAGCTGTACGCGCATGGCATCGGCGCAGCATTTGCTCTGGTCAGCGGACCAATGAGTCTCGAGCAGGCCTGCCGCGATACCCGCCGCCTGTTGCACGAGCGCGCGCGCGATGTGGCGCGGCTCTGGCAGATGGCTTCGGGCGGCTGATGACAGCACTGTGATCAGCGAACACCGGCCCAGCTATTGGCCGTTACTTTAAGCAACCCTGCAAATGATCGCAGGCCGTCCTAAAGAATTGCCTGACCAGGGCGATACGCTGTCGGTTGTCTGACAACTTCGCGTCGGATACTGCCCTCCAAAAAATATAAAGAGCCCTGGTCATGAATTTACGCAAACTCACTATCGCTCGTCGTGCCGGTCTGGGTTTTACCCTCATTTCCCTGTTGGTGGCTTTGCTGGGGTGGTTTGCGCTGGCGCAGATGTCGACCATTCGCCAGAGTGAAGTGGCGGTGGAGACCAACTGGCTGCCCAGCATGCGAGTGGTCAACGATATCCGCGAAATCATGCTGCGCATTCGGACCATTTCCTTGCGCATGGCGCTGGACACCGATCCTGCGAGCATTCCGACCTACCGTGGCCAGCTGGACGTACGCCTGGGCGATCTGGACAAGAAGCTGTCTGTCCTCAAGACCTTTGTCGACACGCCCGAAGAGAAGACGCTGACCGACCAGTTCATGGTGACCATGGGCCAATACCGCAGTGCGCTGGACCGCTCCTTTGTACTGGCCGGCCAGAGCGACAGCGTCGGGCTGAACAAGCTGCTGCTGGTCGACATGAAGCAGATCGTCGACGGCTCCGGCAAGCAACTCGGTGACCTGGCGGACTTTTATGTCACCAAGGTCGATGCGGAAGGCAAGTCGGCCGAGGCCCAGTACGACAAGTCGCGCGACATCGTCATTATCTTCGTGGTGATTGCTGCGCTGTGCACCATCGGCCTGGCGCTCTGGCTGACCCGCAGCATCGTCGGTCCGCTGCAGCGTGCGGTAACCGCTGCCGAGCAGGTTGCCAACGGCGACCTGACCCATACCATCGAAGTCGATGGCGAAGACGAAGTCACCCGACTGTTGCGTGCGCTGGCGATGATGCAGGTCAATCTGCGTGAAGCCATGCGCCACATCGGCAGTTCGGCCACCCAACTGGCATCGGCCGCTACCGAGCTCAACTCGGTCACCGAAGACAGCTACCGCGGCTTGAACCAGCAGAATGCAGAGATCGATCAGGCCGCTACAGCGATCAACGAAATGACCTCGGCAGTAGAAGAAGTTGCGCGTAATGCCGTGTCCACGTCGGACGCCTCCAACCAGTCCAGTACCTCGGCATTGGCGGGCCAGACGCGGGTGATCGAGACGGTGCAGTCGATCCAGACGCTGACCGACAACGTGCAGGCCACCTCGATGCTGGTGCAAAACCTTGCCAATCAGTCGCAGGACATCGGTAAAGTGCTGGACGTGATCCGCTCGATTGCCGAGCAGACCAACCTGTTGGCACTCAACGCCGCCATCGAAGCGGCACGTGCAGGCGAGTCGGGCCGTGGTTTCGCGGTGGTGGCGGACGAAGTCCGGGCGTTGGCGCATCGCACCCAGCAGTCGACCCTGGAAATCGATTCGATGGTCAGTGCCATGCGCAGCGGTTCGGCGCAGGCACTCGAATCGATGAACACCAGCCGCGATCGGGCCGACTCGACGCTGGCGCTGGCCAAGGGCGCGGGCGAGTCCTTGAGCGAAATCACCTCGTCGATCAATCAGATTTCCGAGCGCAATCTGGTGATTGCCAGCGCGGCGGAAGAGCAGGCGCAAGTCTCGCGTGAGGTCGATCGCAATATCGTCAACATTCGCGATCTGTCCATGCAGTCGACTCAGGGTGCCAACCAGATCAGTGCGTCGAGCCACGAATTGTCGCGTCTGGCGGCCGATCTGAGCCAGGTGGTCTCACGCTTCAAGGTGTAAAACCCTACATTGATACAGATTGTGTCCGCTTGCCGACGATCGACCGGACGCGCATTATGCCCTCGGTCGAAATGACCTCCGGTACAGTCTGGGCACAACCTTATCGAAGGGGGCGGCATCGCTTCATGAATAACAATAATCAAACCTTCAGCAGTTGGCTGCGCTCGCCAGCCCATCACCAGTGGCTGGCACTGGAAGGCAATCGTCTGTTGACCTTCGCCAAGGCTTCCAGGCTGGACAACGGCTTCGGCAGTCTTGATGACTACGGTCGGCTGATGGTCGGTGCCACCGCAGGAACCATGAACACGGCGCGCATGACCCACTGTTTTGCCATGGCGCATGCGCAGGGCATTCCCGGCTGTGCTGCGCTGGTCGATCACGGTATCGCCGCACTGCGCGGACCGTTGCACGATGCCGAACACGGCGGCTGGTTCAGTGCCGCGCTCGAAGACGGCGGCAAGACCGAAAAACAGGCTTATCTGCATGCGTTCGTCGCACTGGCGGCCAGTTCTGCCGTGGTGGCGGGGCGGCCTGGCGCGCAGGCATTGCTGTCCGACGCCATCCAGGTGATCCAGACGCATTTCTGGAGCGAGCAGGAAGGCGCCATGCGTGAGTCGTTCGCGCGGGACTGGAGCAATGAGGAATCGTATCGCGGCGCCAACAGCAACATGCACAGCACCGAAGCCTTCCTTGCACTCGCCGATGTGACGGGTGACGCGCAGTGGCTCGACCGGGCGCTGAGCATTGTCGAGCGGGTTATCCATGAGCATGCCGGTGCCAACAACTTTCAGGTCATCGAGCATTTCACCCAGGACTGGCAGCCGCTGCCCGATTACAACCGGGAAAACCCGGCTGACGGTTTCCGGCCCTTCGGCACTACGCCGGGGCATGCCTTCGAGTGGGCGCGGCTGGTGTTGCATCTGGAGGCCGCGCGCCGTCAGGCCGGACGCACCAACCCCGAATGGTTGCTGGACGACGCCCGCCAACTGTTTGCCAATGCCTGCCAGTACGGTTGGGATGTCGATGGAGCACCGGGTATTGTCTACACCCTCGACTGGCAGAACCAGCCGGTGGTCCGTCATCGCCTGCACTGGACTCACTGCGAGGCGGCCGCTGCTGCTGCCGCATTGCTGCAACGTACCGGCGAGCAGCAGTATGAAGACTGGTATCGCTGTTTCTGGGAGTTCAACGAGACCCTGTTCATCGATCACGAACATGGCAGCTGGCGCCATGAGCTGAACGAGCGCAACGAGCCCAGCGCAGACATATGGCCCGGCAAGCCGGACCTTTATCACGCCTATCAGGCCACGTTATTGCCGGTGTTGCCGCTGGCGCCAAGCCTGGCCAGCGCTCTGGCGGGACTGGAATAAACCACTGGGTCAAGCCTGGGCTGTCGCCTCAAGCCTGAAATCTGCAACTCAAAGCGCAGGGATGCGTTTGTCGGTCAGGCGGATGATCTGCCGGGCCAGGAAGCTGCCGGTCAGGATCACGCCGAACAGGCGCAGGGTCTGCATCGCCAACACGAAACCGACGTCGGCATGCGTATCGATGGCAATAATGGCCATGGTGTCCAGGCCGCCCGGGCTGGTCGCCAGGTACACAGAGAGATAATCCTTGCCCAGCATCACGGCAATCAGCCAGGCCGACACGGCGCAGAGCACGATCAACAGCAATGAGGCCAGAATCATCATCGGCAGCCGTCTCCAGACGTACTGGACCGTCGGCCGGTCGAAACGCAGGCCGACGTAGCAGCCTATGGCACCGTAAGCGATGGGCAGCAACCAGGCCGGAACGGTGATCTGCATCACGCCACTCAGTTGCAGCGCGCCGCCCAGCATCAGTGGCACCAGCAGGGCACCTGCCGGGAGGCGCGAGCCGAGGGTCACGCCTGCGGCAATCACTGCCAGGCTCAGCGCAAGGTCGACAAGGTTCAGGCTGGGCAGTACCGCTGCACTGGTGTGCAGGGCCGCAGCGGAATCCGGGGCGCCGATGAAATGGCTGACCAGCGCGCCGATAGTGACCACGCAGACGACGCGCACATATTGCATGGTGGCGACGATGCGCGAATCGGCACCGTAATCCTCGGACATCGCGACCATTGCCGAAGCCGCGCCCGGTGACGTGCCCCAGGCTGCGGTGTTGCTCGGGATACCGGCAAAGCGCACCAGCACCAGCCCAACCGCCGCGCTAAGCACCACCGTGAGAATGGTCGCCAGAAGCATGACATGCCATGAATGAAGGGCGGTGAGCAGCACGCTGACTGACATGGCATGCGCGATCAGCACGCCAACCGTGCCCTGACCGAGTTGAAAGGCCCGCTTGGGCATGCGGATGCTGGCACCTGATACGCCAAAGCCGATGGCGACCAGCATGGGCCCGAGAAACATCGCAGCAGGCATATCGAACAGTTTGAGCAGTTGCCCGGCAATGCCGGCCATCAGGATCAGACCCGCCCATTGAGCCAGCGGGGAAAGGGAGGTAAGCGAAAAGCGTGAAGCGTTTGACAAGGACGTTCTCCTTGATTGGGGTAAATCACATACACACAGTATCGACTTCGCAACCCATCAAGTCTATTTTCTAATAATCATGAATTGATAACTTTGGTTGATAGATATGGACTTGCGCGATCTCACCTATTTCGAAACCATTGCAGAGTTGGGGCACCTCGGACGCGCTGCGGAGAAGCTCAATCGCAGTCAGCCAGCGCTGACCAAAAGCATTCAGCGCCTCGAGGAATCATTCGGCACGCGACTGTTTCAACGTGACGGCCGACGCATCAAGCTGACCCCCGTAGGCGAGCTGCTCCAGGCGCGTGGCAAGGAATTGCAGCAAAGCATCGCCCAGACCCAGCGCGAGATCCGGGATTTCGCCAGTGGCATGGTGGGTAACATTCGTGTCGGCTGCGCCGCGACCATGGCGGAATATTTGATGCCGAAACTGACTTCGGCCTTGTTGCAGCGTACCCCGGACGTCACCTTGAAGCTGGTGATAGGCCAGGATGACCTGCTGCGTGAATCGTTGCGCTCGGGGCAGCTGGATATGATCATCTGCGCGCTGGCGCCCGACAGTGAAGACGTCACCAGCTTTGCCATACTGCAGGACGAAGCTGTGGTGGTGGCCAGCAAGAATCATCCGATTTTCAAGCCGGCATTGAAAATGAGTGACCTGTGCGCGTATCGCTGGGTACTGCCGCCGGTGAGTGTTTCATCGCGCAAATGGCTGGACGCGACCTTCGCCGCTCACGGCCTGCCACTGCCCACGGTGCAGATCGAAGCGAACTCGATCTCGCTGCTGCCGGGGCTGATTGCCCGCAGCAACCTGTTGAGCTTCATTGCCCGTGAGTCGCTGGAGTTCGGCAAGACCATGCAGCACCTGCGTGAAGTGCCGCTGGAGCAAACCACCCTCAAACGCACCATCGGCGTGACACTGCGCAAGGGCGGTTACCTGTCACCTGCGGCAGAAGGTATGTTGCAGATGCTGCGCGATAATGGCGGAGACTTTCTGGGTTGGGGCTGACAGCCTGCGCTCAGCCGCTTGCCGGCAGGGCCTGAAAGCCGCTCAGGTACTTTGCCAGCGCCTCTGCGCCCAGCTCCACGGTTGAGCTGGTACCCGCCCAACTGCAGGCGAGCATCAGGTTGCGCGGCAAGTCGAAGTCCTCAACCATAAAACCATTGGCGTCGAGACCGTTTTCATCGTGGGGAACCAGCTCGCGCAGCGACGCCACTGGTTCAAAGTACGCCCACACCGGTTTGTTCAGTGCGACCGCCATCCCGACTTCGAATGCGGTGCCTGAATCCGGCTCCAGACCACGGAACACGTTGAGGTTGACCAGCATGGCAGTGCAGCGGTGGATCATCGCGACATTCATCGAGTAAATCTGCTGCGCGGTCTCATGTGCTGTCCGTCCGTGTGTGACCTCATTGTCGAACGGGTACAAACCCTCAAGCCCGTGTGCCGCGCACAATGCCTTGAGATAGCGTCCATGTTCCACGGCGTCGGTCCTGAACACGTCGAAGCCTGCGAGATAAACCAGTGGCGCGTGCATATTCGTCTCTCGGCTGCAGATATTATCGCGCCGATTCTAAGGCGGACCGTCTGCTCGCGATACATGCCATTGATCGGCTGGAACACGAACAGCAGGCGTTTACGCTGGAATCTGTACGGATAACCAGTATCCTTGTTCAGTCTGCTCATTTGTCATGTGAACGCTGGCCTTGAATACTTCGCCCGTCGACAACCCGTTTTATTACCTGGAAAACTTCCGTCAGGTCCTTGGCTGGATTGCCCGGCGCTATGATGACCTGCTCGATGCGAGCGAGCGCCGCTTCATCAGCGAGTTTGCCGAGCTGCCGGTGCCCTCCCAGGGTTTGCTGGTGCGCATGGTGATGCGCAAAGGCGTGTTGTTTCGGGCCAGCAAACTCGGTTATGTCGAGATTGGCGACCCTCATGACGCGGTATTGCCGCTGCTGGCGCGGGAGTGGGTCGACAGCGCTCCGCCGCTGGGCCTGAGCGAGCTGTTCCAGCTGCTGCGTCGGGATGAGTTGAGCCGGTGCTTCAAAGACCATGCGGTCAAGGGCCCTGAGCGCAAACAGGAATGGCTCGAGCGCCTGCAGCCGATGTACCCGTCGCCGCAGTCCCTCGAACAATGGCACCCGACCTTGCCCGACGCCGTATTCGGCCTGAAGATCATGCCGCTGTGCGATCGCCTGCGCTTGCTGTACTTCGGCAATCTCTACCAGGAATGGTCAGAATTCGTGCTGGCTGACCTGGGTATCTACCGCTACGAGAAAGTCGAGTTTTCGCTGGAGTCGCGCGGCATCAATCAGCGTGCCGACATCGATGTGTGCCTGCAATTGCATGCCTGTCGGGAAGCGCTGGAAACCTGCCTGGAACTGCGTGTGCTGGCCGAGCGTGTCATTGCCATCGAGTGCGGTAACCCGTGGTTGCTCATGCGGCGCGGCAAACTGCTGTTTCGTATCGGGCAACAGGCCGAACGCGTGCAGGACTGGCCTCTGGCGATTGCGGTGTATTGTCAGTCGGGTTACCCCGGCGCGCGCTCAAGGCATATCCGCGTACTGGAGCGCAACGCCGAGTACGCAGCGGCGCTGTCGCTGGCGGAACAGGCCCGTCTTGCGCCGGAAAGTGATGCGGAGGTCCAGCACCTGTCACGCGTCTTGCCACGCCTGCAACGCAAGCTCGGCCTGACGGCAGCGCGCAAGCGCACGGTGCGCGCCATTGCGCGGCTGGACGTACAGGTCACGCCGGTGTCAGGGATGAGTGTCGAGCGTCTGATACGCCTGCACCTTGAAGAAGAGCAGGGTGGGGAGGTGCATTACGTCGAAAATGCGCTGATCAATTCACTCTTTGGACTGCTGTGTTGGCGGGCAATCTTCGCGCCCTTACCGGGTGCGTTTTTCCACCCGTTTCACAGCGCGCCGAGTGATCTCTACAGCCCTGACTTCTATCAGCGCAGGGCGGCGCTGTTCGATGCCTGTCTGCTGCAACTTGAATCGGGTGAATACCTGGCGACCATTCGTGAGCATTTTGAAAGCAAATACGGCCTGCAATCACCCTTTGTATTCTGGGGTGCACTGACGCCGGAGCTTCTTGAACAGGCGCTTTACTGTTTGCCGGCAGAACACTTGCTTCGCTGGTTTCGTCGGCTGTTGCAGGACATAAAAGCCAACCGTACAGGGATGCCCGACCTGATCCAGTTTTTTCCGGAACAGCGTCGTTATCGAATGATTGAGGTCAAAGGGCCGGGTGACCGCCTCCAGGACAACCAACTGCGCTGGCTGGACTTCTGTGCCGAGCATGGCATGCCGGTGGAGGTGTGTTACGTGCAATGGGCGACTGACAACAGTGTCTGTGTCAGTAGCGACCGGTCAGACCTTCAAGGGGCCTTGTGCCCATCCTGACTGCCCTTGTGGTCTGCATCGTGGGGCTGTTTCGAGTCGTGAGGCTTGTCATCCGCACTGCCGTTCTTTCCGGGCAAGGGGTCAATACCTTTGGTGCCGGGGCTTGTGCCTGGTGCGCCGGGGCTGGTTCCATCGACGTTCTTTTCCGCTTCGGTGCCCGGTACTTTTGGGCTGTCGCTGCCCGGGTTGGTCGGGCCGGTCGAACCTGCAAATGCACTGGTGCCCGACAGGGCCAAAAATGCCGCGAGGCTTATCGCCCCCAATCTATTCCTGATCATTATGCAAACTCCGTGACTACCTGATTGAAACAGTACTTGATTGAAACGGTGACGCGAGAAGGGTAGACCCGCGGGCAGGGCATGGTCCTGCCCGCGTAAGACGCCTGATTATTGAGTCTTGGTCTTTTCAGTGACGGTGCTCTTGTCGTGCGTGCCGTGTGTAGCCTTGTCGTGCTTCATCGAACGCTCGGCTGCCGCTTCTTTGCTTTCAGTCTGCACGCCTGGAGTCTCGGACGAGGTGCGGTCCATCGGCTGGGTATTGGTGCCCGGCAGCTTGGTCGCATTCTTGTTGATCGGGGTTTCAGGGGTGGTGGTCGACTCGGCGAAGGCGGCACCTGAAGCTACAGCCATCAGGCCAGCAAGAGTCAGGGCAGTCAGTTTGGTCTTGATCATGGTGGTTACTCCGTTATTTTAAAGTACTCACATTGGTCATTGGCCAGTGGCCATAGGTGCCGTCGAACCCGACGAACGGTAGATATGTTCGATACATGACGGCTTACGTCGTTGCGTTCCACCGTGAGAGCGATCGCGCGCTCTTTTCGGTCCTTCATGCACCCCCTCAACACCGTCGAAAGCGAGTTTTTAAGTTGATTTAGCTATAACGTGACCGCTTGGTCATTTACAACGATTCTTAAAATCACACTTTCTTACATTTTTATAACGCAGCTGGCATTCCGCTATCTGATGAGTGGTGGCAGAACGCTATTTGGCTTGGCGCCACGCAAATAGCCCGTAAACATTGGCTTTCAAAAGGTTTGTCACCACCAGCGACGTAAGAAATTACTTACAAAAACGTTCCGCGCCCGACACGATTCGTTGGATTGTCATTAAACAGCAACATTTGAGGTTTTAAATCCGCCTCGGGCCTCCTTAAGTGGACCACCACACAATCTCCTGGACTGAGGTATTACCGTGATTCTGCTGACTAAAAAACGCTTGTCGCTTCTGATCGCATCGCTGTGCCTTAGCGGTGTGGCTCACGCGACTGATGTAACAGGCGCTGGTTCGAGTTTCGTCTACCCGGTTATTTCGGCGTGGTCCCAGGACTACAGCAAGAGCAAGGATAACCGTATCAACTATCAGTCCATCGGTTCGGGTGGTGGTATTGCCCAGATCAAGGCTGCGACCGTTGACTTCGGCGCATCCGACGCCCCGATGTCCGCAGAAGATCTGCAGGCTGGCGGTCTGGGTCAGTTCCCGAGCGTGATCGGCGGTATCGTGCCGATCGTCAACGTCGAAGGCGTCGAAAGTGGCGCACTGAAGCTGGACGGCCCAACCATCGCCAAGATCTTCATGGGCGACATCAAGAAGTGGAACGACCCTGCAATCGTTGCCCTGAACCCTGATTTGAAAGATCACCTGAAAGATGTGGCGATCACCGTCGTTCACCGTTCGGACGGTTCGGGCACCACGTACAACTTCACCAACTACCTGAGCAAAGTCAGCCCGGAGTGGAACGAGAAGCTGAAGTTCGGTTCGACCGTGCAGTGGCCAGCAGGCGTGGGCGGCAAGGGTAACGAAGGTGTTTCGGCCTACGTGAAGCAGATCAAGGGTTCGATCGGCTACGTCGAGTACTCCTACGCGACCACCAACAAGCTGTCCTACACTCAGCTGAAAAACGCTGCCGGCAAATTCATCAAGCCTGATGCCAAGGCATTTGCCGCCGCCGCTGACACTGCCGACTGGGCAAGCGCCAAAGACTTCAACCTGATCATGACCAACGCGCCGGGTGAGGCTGCATGGCCGATCACCGCGACCACCTGGATCATCATGTACAAGAAAGCCAAGAACGAAGAGAAAAGCACGGCTGCTTTCGACTTCTTCAAATGGTCCCTGGAAAACGGCCAGAAGCAGGCCGAGAAACTGGAATATGTAGCACTGCCAAAATCGCTGGTTGATCGCGTGGAAAGCTACTGGAAAACGGAATTCACCAAGTAAGTGATTCAACCCGTACCACCCCTGTCATCAGCCGCGATATCGGCTCGGTGACAGGGGCTTTTCCTTGCGAGTGGCCTCAACATGACTGAAAACACCCAATACCTGTCCGCTAACGTCTCCGCTGGTGAGTCCGAGGGCGAGAAGCGCGCCAAACTGGATCATCGTCATGACCTGTGGTTCAAGCGTTCATTGCAGGCTGCAGCGATGCTGGTGCTTGCTTTGCTGGGTTGTATTGCCTTGTCGACCCTGTGGGGCGGCAGTCTGGCATTCCAGACTTTCGGGTTTAGCTTTCTGACCAGCACCGAGTGGGACGTGAACGCCGGCAAGTTCGGCGCCCTTGTTCCAATCTACGGCACCCTGGTTACCTCTTTTCTGGCTTTGCTGATCGCCGTACCGGTGAGTTTCGGCATTGCAATCTTTCTTACCGAAGTAGCGCCGCCTTGGTTGCGCATGCCGATCGCCTCGGCCATCGAGCTGTTGGCCGGTATCCCTTCGATCATCTACGGCATGTGGGGGCTGTTTGTCTTCGGCCCGTTCATGGCTGAACACCTGTCGCCGTGGATCACCGAAAACCTTGGCGCACTGCCGCTGATCGGTCCAATGTTCCAGGGGCCACCGTTGGGTATCGGCATGCTGACCGCCGGTATCGTGCTGGCGATCATGATCACGCCGTTCATTACCTCGGTGATGCAGGAAGTCTTCCGCACCGTGCCCGTGGCCCTTAAAGAATCGGCCTATGCACTGGGCGGTACAACCTGGGAAGTGGTCTGGGACATCGTACTGCCTTACACCCGTTCGGCCGTTGTCGGCGGTGTGTTCCTCGGTCTGGGACGCGCGCTCGGCGAAACCATGGCGGTAACCTTCGTACTGGGCAACGCGCATCAGTTCTCGGCTTCGCTAATGATGCCGAGCAGTTCGATCGCTTCGGTGATCGCCAACGAGTTCAACGAGGCCTATACCGACTTGCACCGTTCCGCACTGATCGCCCTCGGCTTCCTGTTGTTCGTCGTCACCTTCATCGTGCTGGCCCTTGCACGCCTGATGCTGTCGCGCCTTTCGCGTAAGGAGGGGTTATGAGTAAGGATGTGACCGGCAGCGAGCACCTGTATCGGGTTCGCAGTTTCAAGAACAAGATTGCAATGGTACTCAGCTGTGGTGCCACTGCCTTCGGCCTGCTGTGGCTGGTGTGGATTCTGCTGACCACCATCATCAAGGGCATCGACGCGCTCAACCTGCAACTGTTTACCGGCATGACTCCGCCGCCTGGTACCGAGGGTGGCCTGGCCAACGCGTTCTACGGCAGCGTGCTGATGTCCGGCATCGGCCTGCTGATCGGTACGCCGATCGGCCTGATGGCCGGCATCTGGCTGGCCGAATTTGCCCGCTACACCAAACTGGGCAACACGGTTCGCTTCATCAACGACATCCTGCTGTCGGCACCTTCCATTGTGCTCGGTCTGTTCGTCTACACCGTCGTGGTACTGCCACTCAACGCGGTGACAGGCCATCAGGTGGGCTTTTCGGCGATTGCCGGTGCGCTGGCCCTGGCATTGCTGGTGATCCCGGTGGTGGTGCGTACCACTGACGAAATGATGCAACTGCAACCCTCGACCATGCGTGAAGCTGCGCTGGCGCTGGGTGTACCGCAATGGAAGCTGACCCTGCAAATCGTCCTTCGCGCGGCCAAGGCTGGTGTGGTAACCGGCGTATTGCTCGCATTGGCACGCATCACCGGCGAAACCGCGCCGCTGCTGTTCACCGCTTTCGGCAACCAGTTCTGGAGCAGCGATCTGCTCAAACCCATCGCCAGCGTTCCGGTGGTGGTTTTCCAGTACGCCATGAGCCCGTTCGATGACTGGCACTCCCTGGCATGGGCCGGTGCGCTGGTCATGACGTTGTTCGTACTGATACTGAGTCTGCTGTCTCGCTTAATTCTTCTGCGCAATAGGGCGTCCTGATGAACAACCTTTCCCTGGCCAACGAAAAAACCAAGATCCAAGTACGCGGTCTGGAGTTTTTCTACAACAACCAGAAGTCGTTGAAGTCCATCGACATGACTATCCCCGAGAAGCGCATCACTGCGATCATCGGCCCGTCGGGTTGCGGTAAATCGACCCTGCTGCGCGTCTTCAACCGCATCTACGCGATGTACCCGAAGCAGGAAGCGCGCGGTGAAGTGCTGCTCAATGGCGAGAACATCCTGGCGCCAGGCTATTCGATGAACCGCCTGCGCAGTCATGTGGGCATGGTGTTCCAGAAGCCGGTGCCGTTCCCGATGTCGATTTACGACAACATTTCCTACGCCATCAAGCACCACGAAAAACTGTCGCGTCGGGAAATGGAAGATCGCGTCGAGCAGGCCCTGCGTGGCGCGGCCTTGTGGGACGAGGTCAAGGACAAGCTCAAGCAGAGCGCAACCGGTCTGTCCGGTGGTCAGCAGCAGCGTCTGTGCATCGCCCGTACCATCGCGCTGCGTCCCCAGGTATTGCTGCTCGACGAGCCGACCTCGGCACTTGACCCGATTTCCACAGGACGTATCGAACAGCTGATCACCGAGCTTAAAGAGCAGTTCACCGTGATCATCGTGACTCACAACATGCAGCAAGCGGCGCGTTGCTCCGACTACACGGCCTTCATGTTCATGGGTGAGCTGATCGAGCACGGCGACACCGATACCATCTTCACCAAGCCCTCCAAGACCCAGACCGAAGATTACATCACCGGTCGTTTCGGCTGATCATCCGGCCAGGGCGGGCGCTTCCTGGCCCTCGCCCATGAACTCCTCGATCCTGCTGCGCAGCCAACGCTCGGCAGGGTCGCTGTCCATCACACTCAGCCACGTCATTGACAGGTCCAGCCCCGGCGTGGGGAAGGGCAGTGGCTCGTCATACAGCAAACCCAAGGCGCTCATGGCCTTTGCCGCGTAGTCGGATAGCCCCGAAATCATGTCGGTGCCGGCCATCAAGGCGGGCAGGGTGGCGAACTGCGGCACCGACAACACCACCTGCCGCTTGCGCCCCAGCGCGGTCAGCCACTCATCGGAGAAACTATTGACGCTCGCAACGTGCGACACCACCACGTGCGGGCGTGAGCAGTATTCGTCCAGGCTCATGGGGCTGGCAGGCTTGTCGGCGCGCACCAGCCTCGGCTGCACGTTACGCAGGGTCTTGCGCTTGGCGTTGGCCGGTAGTTCACGGGTCAGGCAGACGCCAACGGTGATATCGCCGGACATCAGCACTTCGGAGATATTCAGGTAGTCGACATGCTTGACCACGATCACCACGCCGGGCGCTTCCAGGCGGATGGCCTTGAGCATCGCCGGCAGCAGGCCGAATTCGACGTCATCGGTCAGGCCGATGCGAAAGGTCATTTTGCTGACTGATGGATCGAAGTCGGTGGTCAGGCTGAGCGCCGTGGACATGGCGTCCAGCGCGGGCGTCAGGTGCTTGAGAATCTCGTGGGCGCGTGCAGTGGGTTCCATGCGGTGGCCGACGCGGATGAACAGCGGGTCGTTGAGCAGACTGCGCAGGCGATTCAAGGCAGCGCTTATCGTGGGCTGGCCGAGAAACAGTTTTTCGGCTGCACGGGTGACGTTACGCTCCTGCATCAATGTTTCGAATACCACCATCAGGTTGATGTCGGCCTTGCGCAGTTCATTTCGATTCATTGCTGTTCCTTGGCATCAGACCCGGATGGCCACAACGGCCGATAACGGGTGGCTAAGTCTAGGCAGTCCGCACAGAAGGCGTCCAGCATTTTGCCCCAACATGATGAAACGTCTGCTTACGCTTCTTCAGGCAGGAAAAGGGCGAATCTGTAGGGGGAAACAGGGTCTACTGGCGGGCCTGCGGTTTAACGTAAAAACCGCCGTAGATTCCCGATCCCTAGCTACAGGAGGTGCCCCTTATGCGGGCTGCAAAGATTGCCGGCATGTTGATGTCGTTGACGCTGTCAGGCGTAGCACTGGCTGAGACGCCCGGTTATGGCCAGCAACTGGAAGGTTTCACGTACCCCCATGCGCTGCACAAATTCAGTTTCCAGTCCCAGGGCCAGACGCTGGAAATGGGTTACATGGACGTCGCGCCCAGCGGCAAGGCGAATGGCCGCACCGCAGTGCTGCTGCATGGCAAGAATTTTTGCGCTGCGACCTGGGAAGACACCATCAAGGGACTGAGTGCCGCGGGCTATCGCGTTGTCGCACCGGATCAGATCGGTTTCTGCACCTCAACCAAGCCGGAGCACTATCAGTACAGCTTCCAGCAGTTGTCGATGAATACCCATGCGCTGCTGGAAAAGCTGGGTATCGACAAGGCCTCTGTGATCGGTCACTCCACGGGCGGCATGCTCGCTACGCGTTACGTGTTGATGTACCCGAAACAGACCGAGAAGCTGGTGATGGTCAACCCTATCGGCCTCGAGGACTGGAAAGCACTCGGCGTGCCGTACCGCAGCGTCGATCAGTGGTATGAACGAGAGCTGAAGACCACCGCCGAAGGCATTCGCGCCTACGAGCAGAAGACCTACTACGATGGTCGCTGGAAGCCTGAGTATGACAAGTGGGTCGACATGCTGGCCGGTCTGAACAAAGGGCCGGGGCACAAGATCGTGGCCTGGAACTCGGCGTTGATCTACGACATGATTTTCACCCAGCCGGTGTTCTACGAGTTTCCCAAATTGCAGGTGCCGACGGTGCTGATGATTGGCGATGCCGATACCACTGCCATCGGCAGCGACATCGCGCCGCCTGAGGTCAAGGCGAAGATCGGCAATTACAAGGTATTGGGCAAGCAGGTGGCGCATATGATCCCGGGCGCCAGGCTGGTGGAGTTCAAGGGCAAGGGCCATGCCCCGCAGATGGAAGACCCGCAGGGCTTCAACAAGGCGTTGGTCTCCGAGCTTCAATAAGCTGCAAGAAATGCCCCGCAGCAACCTGGTTCGACAGCGACCAGGTTGTCTGCGATCGGCATTGTCGATTAAACGGCAATCTCTACCTGATCACCCTTGAGCCTTACCGGCCAGACGTCGAGCCGCTGTTCCGGGTATTCGATGCAACTGCCGTCGTGCAGACGAAAGTGCTGCTTGTACAGCGGCGAAGCGATGACCAGCTCGCCCGCGATCTGCCCGATCAGACCACGCCCGATCACGTTCGCCCCGGATTTGGGATCGCGGTTGTCGATAGCAAAGAGCTGCTCGCCCTGTGCGGTTTCGGGCAGGTAGAACAGCGCGACCTGCGCGCCGTCCAGCCATGCCACGACGCCTGAATTGGCGACCAGATCCGCGCGCCCACACAGCGTCTGCCAGTGCGGCTGCGCTGCCGTGGGCGCATTGTCGCCGGCAAGTATTGTCTGAGACGCGTTCATCAAACCACCTCCTTGAACAACGGAATAAGGGCCAGCTCTTCGGGTTTTGCCGGACGGCGCTGGGCGCGTTCCTTGACGAACTGCACGTCGGGGTCAGCACGCCCGTCGTTGACGAAAGTGCGGAAACGCTTGAGCTTTTCCGGGTCCTTGAGGGCGTTGGCCCATTCGCATTCGTAGCGGTCGACCACCAGTTGCATCTGCGACTCCAGCTCTGCGGCCAGGCCCAGGCTGTCGTCGATGATGACCGCCTTAAGATACTCGAGGCCGCCTTCCAGCGTTTCACGCCAGACCGAGGTACGTTGCAGCTTGTCGGCGGTGCGGATGTAGAGCATCAGAAAGCGGTCGATGTAACGAATCAGGGTTTCGTCATCCAGGTCGGTGGCGAACAACTCGGCGTGACGCGGACGCATGCCGCCGTTACCGCACAGGTACAGGTTCCAGCCGTTCTCGGTGGCAATTACGCCGACGTCCTTGCTCTGCGCTTCGGCGCATTCGCGGGTGCAGCCGGACACGGCGAACTTGAGTTTGTGCGGCGAGCGCAGGCCCTTGTAACGGTCCTCAATGCGCAGCGCCATGGCGACGCTGTCCTGCACGCCGTAGCGACACCAGGTGCTGCCAACACAGGATTTAACCGTACGGGTCGACTTGCCGTAGGCATGGCCGGTCTCGAAGCCTGCCTCGATCAGCTCGCTCCAGATATCCGGCAACTCGTGCAGCTGCGCGCCGAACAGGTCGATGCGCTGGCCGCCGGTGATCTTGGTGTACAAGTCGTATTTTTTCGCCACCGCGCCAATCGCAATCAGGCCGTCCGGGGTAATTTCACCACCCGGAATACGTGGCACCACCGAGTAGGTGCCGTTTTTCTGCATGTTGGCCATGAAGGTGTCGTTGGTGTCCTGCAGTCGCACCAGCGAAGGCTCGGTGATGGGGCGGTTCCAGCACGACGCCAGGATCGAGCCGACTGCGGGCTTGCAGATGTCGCAGCCATGCGCGCCTTTGCCATGGCGAGTCAGCAGTTCGTCAAAGGTCTCGATGCCTTCGACGCGCACCATCGAGTACAACTCCTGGCGGGTATAAGCGAAGTGTTCGCAGAGGCTTTTGTCGACCGCCACACCGCGGGCCATCAGTTCATGCTCGAAAACCTGTTTGAGCAGTGCGGTGCAACCGCCGCAACCGGTGGCCGCCTTGGTGCAGGACTTGATTGCGGCCAGATCGGTGCAGCCATTGTCGATGGCCGAGCACACGGCGCCTTTGCTGACGTTATGGCAGGAGCAGATGGTCGCTGTGGCGGGCAGGGCATCGGCGCCCAGCGTCGGTGCGCCTTCGTCACGCGGCAGAATCAGGCTCGATGGATCGGCGGGCAGCGGGATGCCGTTCTGCGCATATTGCAGCAGCGTGTCGTAGTAGCTGTTATCGCCGACCAGCACCGCGCCGAGCACCTGTTTGCCATCGGCCGACACCACCAGGCGACGGTAGCTGGCGGTGGCTTCGTCAATGAAGCGATAACTGACCGCCCCGGCCAGCGCGCCGTGTGCATCACCGATGGAGCCGACGTCCACGCCCAGCAGTTTGAGCTTGGTGGACATGTCGGCGCCGAAGAAAGCGTCAGTATCCTGTTCGCACAACTGCGCTGCCACGCCACGGGCCATTTGATAACCGGGCGCAACCAGGCCGAACACACTGCCGTTCCAGGCTGCGCATTCGCCGATGGCATAAATATCGGCGTCGCTGGTGCGGCAATGCTTGTCGATTGCGATGCCGCCGCGTGGGCCGAGCGCCAGTTCACACTGACGGGCCAGGGCGTCTTGCGGACGAATACCTGCGGAGAACACGATCAGGTCGGTTTCGAGAAACTCGTCATTGGCAAAGTTCATGCGATAGCGGTACTGCTTGCCGTCGCTGATCGACTGCGTGGCGCGGGACAAATGCACGCCAACGCCCAGCGCTTCGATACGCGCTTTCAACGCAGCGCCACCGAGCTCATCCAATTGCACCGGCATGAGACGCGGCGCGAACTCGACGACATGGGCTTCCAGCCCCAGCGATTTAAGCGCATTGGCCGCTTCCAGCCCCAGCAGTCCGCCGCCGACCACGACGCCACGGCGGGCTTTCGACGCGGCATAGCGAATGCTGTCCAGGTCCTCCAGTGTGCGATAGACCAGTCGGGAATTGCCCCGCGCGCCTTCGATAGGCGGTACGAACGGGTAGGAGCCGGTGGCCAGAATCAGCTTGTCGTAACCGAAGCAGCCTTCAGCGGTGATGATTTCGTGACGATCACGATCGATCTCCAGCACCGGTACGCCGAGGTGCAGCGTCAGGCCGGGTTGTTCGTAAACGGACATCTCGCTCATGGCCAGTGATTCGGCGTCGCGGCCAGTGAAGTATTCGGACAGATGCACGCGGTCGTAGGCACGCTGTGTTTCCTCGCCAAAGACGTGGATGCGATAACGCTCGAGTGCGCCGCCTGCGATCAACTGCTCGACGCAATGATGCCCGACCATGCCATTACCGACGACGATCAGGGTTTTTACATCGTTGGGGGGGAAGACTGTGGTGTTCATAGCGAGTCCCGGCCGAGGCCAATCAGGTTTTTCAAAGCAAAAAAAAAGCGCCCGGAACCGTTCGGTTCCAGGCGCCTTTGCCTGTTGTCTTATTGGGTATTCGGGGGTGTCATCGAGCCACGTTGCCGGAAGCACCCGAGTAGCCCTCTGGTCTTTGCGAGACTGGCGATCCACGTCGATCAACCGGGGCGGCCCGACCACATCATGGTGGGGTTGTTGAGGATTATGCAGAGGTTGTGCCAGCTTGCGCCGGCAGCGCTTCAAGCCCGAATGGGCAATGCCCGCACGGCCGCGCAGCGTTTACAGCCGCATCTGGCGCAGGATTTTTCCTGCCTTGCATTGGTGCGCATCAAGGGGGCTGCGCTGTAAAGCTGTGCGCTGAGCGCTCCGTGTGGGAATGCCTGTCGTGACGCTCTGCGTCGCAATTCTGCGCCGCACCGCTTGTTCTATAGTTAAGCCGTGCGTCCAGAAGCCCAAGGCTGGCGTAACATGTGTATCACCCTGCAATTCTCCCAATAAGTCCGTGCTCATGAACATCACTATCACTGAAGTGCACCCCTCCGAGATTCCGCACACCGTCGATTTCGTCATGCGCGCGCGTGCCGCGATCTTTCCCTTGCTCGACACCGTCACCGTTCCGCCCGATCTGGCCGGTTTCGAGCAGGTGTATCTGAACGGTGAGGACGGCAAGTTCCTGATCGCCCGCTGTGAAGGGCAGATCATCGCGGCTGTGGGCTACCTGCCTTACGATCATCGTTTCCCGCAGTTCGATTACCGCGGGCGCAGAACTGTCGAGATCGTACGTCTGTTCGTCACGCCGGAGTTTCGCGGCGACGGGCTGGCCAGCCGCTTATGTCAGGCGCTCTGGGCTCATGCCGAGGCAGGCGGCATAGAGGTTTTGTACCTGCATACCCATCCGTTTCTGCCAGGCGCGATTCGTTTCTGGGAGAAACAGGGCTTTGCCGTAACCGATGTAGAAAGCGATCCGGTGTGGAACACCACCCACATGGAGCGCGTTCTTTAAGAGGGCTTTATCAGAGACGTAAGGGGTTGGCAGGATGCCAACCCCTTGTACCGATCAATGCGGAGAACGCTGACGCGCAGTCTTGAGCAGGTCTTCCGGCGTGATGTGGCCGACCACCGATTTGGCCGCAGCGCTGCCAGGTAGCGGCAAGTCGAGAATGTGACCTTTCATCTTGCCGATCACGTGCATTTCGCAAGGCTTGCAATCGAACTTGAGGGTCAGCACTTCATCACCGTGCACCAGTTGCATAGGCGCGACCTTGGTGCGCACGCCTGTCACACCTTTGGCCTGTTTCGGGCACAGGTTGAACGAGAAACGCAGGCAATGCTTGGTGATCATCACCGGCACTTCGCCGGTCTCTTCGTGGGCCTCGTAGGCCGCGTCGATCAACTGCACGCCGTGGCGATGATAGAAGTCGCGAGCCTTCTGGTTGTAGACGTTGGCCAGAAAAGACAAGTGCGACTCCGGGTACACCGGTGGCGGAGTGGTCTCGGCCTTGCGTCCGCCGCGCGGATGGGCCTTGATGCGGGCTTCGGTCAACGCCTCGATGGCGTCGCGGCGCAGGGTCTTGAGCTGCGAGTTGGGCACGAAGAACGCCTGTGGCGCGTCAAGCCTGACATCCTGGGCATGATAGATCGTGGTGCCCAATTGGGTGAGCAGGTCACGCAGTTGATCCAGCGCCTGCTCGGGCTTGTTGGCCGTTCCGAATGGCCCATCAAGACCGACCGTGACGCTCACGCCTTCTTCGCTGGTGGCTTTCAGGCTCAAGTGATCTTCGCGCAGCGTGACCTGCCACTGAACGCCGATACGACGCTCGGCCGAGGTCTTGAGCAGCGCTTGTTGCCAGTTGTGGTCCAGGTTGCGGTTCAGCGGATGATTGGGGCGTAGGCCGGAAAGGGCCGCTGGCATCTCGTTGGGCTCCACGCGATAGCGCCAGCGTTTCTGGCCGTCTTCTTCGAACTCGCCCTTGAGCTCCGCGATGTTGGCACGGAAGCCCACCACTTCACGCTTGATCTGCACATTGAGGCCATCGCCGTTGGACAGCGGCTCATGGGTCACAGCGATCAGATCGCGCTTGCCGAGTTTTTCAACGGTGCCCACCGCCAGACCAGTGAAGGTCGGCGTGTCGAACGCGCCGATGTCGATCTTGCGGTCGCTGACGAAATAATCGGTGCTGCCGCGATGAAAGGTCTTTTCCGGGTCCGGCACGAAAAAGTGCGCGGTACGGCCGCTGGAAGCACGTGCCAGGTCCGTGCGGTCTTCGAGAATCTCGTCCAGACGCTGGCGATAATAAGCGGTGATGTTTTTTACGTAGCCCGCATCCTTGTAGCGTCCTTCGATCTTGAACGAGCGCACGCCGGCGTCCACCAGTGCACGCAGGTTGGCACTCTGGTTGTTGTCTTTCATCGACAACAGATGCTTTTCGAAGGCCACAACGCGACCCTGATCATCCTTGAGGGTGTATGGCAGGCGGCAGGCTTGCGAGCAGTCACCACGGTTGGCGCTGCGGCCGTTTTGCGCGTGGGAAATATTGCACTGCCCGGAGAACGCCACGCACAGTGCGCCGTGGATGAAGAATTCGATGGCCGCGTCGGTTTCGTCAGCGATTGCGCGGATTTCCTGCAGATTCAGTTCCCGGGCCAGCACCAGTTGCGAGAAACCGGCCTGATCGAGAAACTTCGCCCGGCTCAGGGTGCGAATATCGGTTTGCGTACTGGCGTGCAGCTCGATGGGCGGAATGTCCATCTCCATCACCCCGAGGTCCTGCACGATCAACGCGTCCACGCCGGCGTCGTAGAGCTGGTGAATCAGCTTGCGCGCAGGCTCCAGTTCGTCGTCATGGAGGATGGTGTTGATGGTGGTAAAGATCCGCGCGTGATAGCGGTGCGCGAATTTGACCAGCTCGGCAATGTCACTGACCTCGTTGCAGGCGTTGTGCCGCGCACCAAAGCTCGGCCCGCCGATATAGACCGCATCGGCACCATGCAGGATGGCTTCACGGGCGATGGTCACATCCCGTGCAGGGCTGAGCAATTCCAGGTGGTGCTTGGGTAACGACATGGCAACGGGATCCGGCTGCGGGCAAAGCGCGCATTGTAGTGCCACAGACCGCTCGGTGCACCTGTTGCAGATTACAGCAGGTGCCGGACTGACCATCGGCGCGGTTTCAGCGCGAGCGCAGGCGCAGAATCTTCGCCCCGTCACTGGGGTCGGTCAGCCAGTGCGCCACGACGCCGAAGGTGCTCAGCAGGCGTTCCGGGGTCAGCACCTCGAGCGGCGCACCCAGCGCGACCAGCCGACCCTTTTCCATGACCGCCACACGGTCGCAGTCCAGTGCCTGATTCAGATCGTGCAGGGCAATCACGGTGGTCACCGGCAACGCCCTGACCAGACCGAGGATGGTCAGTTGGTGCTGGATGTCCAGATGATTGGTCGGTTCGTCCAGCAGAAGGATCTGCGGCCGTTGCGCCAGCGCCCGGGCGATGTGAACGCGCTGCCGCTCGCCACCGGACAAGGTGTGCCAGGCGCGTTTTTGCAGGTGCAGCATGTCCACATCCTGCAACGCCTGGCGAACGATCGCGTCGTCCTCGGCGCTCCACGGCTCGAGTGCCGACAGCCATGGCGTGCGGCCCAGTTCGACAGCATCCAGTACGGTCACGGCGTCGCTGGTTTCAGCTTGCTGCTCGACCACCGCCAGCAGGCGCGCCACGTCCCTGCGGCTCAACGCCTCAAGTGCTTGCCCGCCCAGGCTGACCGAGCCGCTGACCGGCTTCTGAATGCCGGCCAACAGCTTGAGCAGGGTGGATTTGCCCGAGCCGTTGGGACCGACCACGGCCAGGGTTTCACCCGCGGCAATGCTCAGGTCGACATCGCGCAGCAGCGCCGCGCCACGAACCGAATAACCCAGACCGGAACAACCGAGCACCGGTGCACTGGGCGGATGAGGTAAGGCGTTCATCGCGTGCTGTTGCCCCGGATAAGAATCAAAGCGAAGACCGGTGCGCCGATCAGTGCGGTAATCACCCCGATCGGCAGCGCCTGGCCCTTGATCAGTGTGCGCGAAAGGATATCGGCAGCGATCAGAAACAGTGCACCGCTCAAGGCACTCAGCGGCACCAGCCGCGCGTGCCGGACACCGACCAGCATGCGCACCGCGTGCGGGATCACCAGCCCGACGAAACCGATGGAGCCGACAATCGAGACCATCACTGCGGTGACCAGCGCGGCGGTAGCGATCAATATGATCTGCACGCGCCGTACCGCGATCCCCAGTGATGCCGCCGAGTCGCTGCCGAAGGTGAACGCGTCCAGCGCTCGCCGGTGCCAGAGGCACACCAGCAGACCGACCAGCACCGTCGGCACAGCCAGCCAGACCGAGTGCCAGCGCACGCCACTGAGGTTACCCAGCAGCCAGAACATGATGCCGCGTGCCTGCTCGGAGCTTGCCGATTTGGTGATCAGAAACGAGGTCAGGGCATTAAACAGTTGCGAACCGGCGATCCCGGCCAGAATGATCTGCCCGGCTGCCGTGGTGCCGCGTGAAGAGTGCGCCAGCAGGGCGACCAGCGAAAATGCCGCCACGGCCCCGACAAAGGCGCCCGCCGACATCGAGATCGCACCTGCACCGAAGCCCAGAATGGCGACCAGTACTGCACCGGTCGAGGCCCCTGCGGAGATCCCCAGCAGATACGGGTCTGCCAGCGGGTTGCGCAATAGCGACTGCAACACCACGCCACAGATCGCCAGCCCGGCCCCGCAGGCCGCTGCGACAATGGCGCGGGTCAGCCGGTAGTTCCAGACGATACCTTCGTCGATAGGGTCGAGCACATAGCCGGCGGCCCAGAGTTTGTTGGCCAGCACCTGAAAAACCACCTGCAGGCTGATCGAGGTTTCTCCGATCGCGGCCCCGATCATGATCGCCAGCACCAGCACCGCCGAAACCCAGAGCACATGAACCAACGCTATCGGCAATCTCATTTGGCAGCGTTGAAACGGTTGGCGGCGTCAGCCAGTTCCTCGAACCCGGTGAACAGACGCAGGCCAGCCTGCATGCCCTCGGCGTCTATGATCACGATCCGGTCATGCTTGACTGCGTCCATGTTGCGAGTCACCGGGTCGGTCTTGAGGAATTCGATTTTTTTCAGGTAATCGTCGGCCGGGAAGCGGCGGCGATCCATGCGCGCGATGACCAGAATGCTCGGGTTGGCCTTGGCGATGGTTTCCCAGCCCACGGTTGGCCACTCTTCGTCGGACTGGACGATATTGCGCATGCCCAGGCTGTTGAGCATGAAGTCTGGAATGCCTTTGCGGCCTGCCACGAAAGGGTCGCTGGCAAGGTCAGAGCTGGAGAACCAGAACAGCGCCGAGACGTCGTTGGCCTTGTTCTGCCTGACGTTGGCAATCGCTGCGCTCAGGCGGGCCTTGAGGTCGGTGACCAGCGCGTCGCCGCGATCCTGCACATCGAAAATCTGCGCCAGTTGCTCGATGCTCTTGTAGATGGTCTCGATGCGGAATGGCTCCAGTCGTGTGCCATCGGCACCGACCAGATTGTCCTTGCCTTCGCAGTCGGACGGCAGGATGTAAGTAGGTATCTTCAGGTCATGGAACTGCTCGCGGGTGCCGACCACGCCCTGTTTGCCGACCATCCACTCCAGCTGCACGGCCACCAGTTCCGGTCGCTTGCCGATTACCGCTTCGAAACTGGGCTCGTTGTCGGCCAGGCGTTCGACCTTGTCGTTCTGCGCCTTGAAGCGTGGCAATACGTTGTTGAACCACAGCGAGGTGCCGACCAGTCTGTCGCCCAGACCCAGTTCGTAAAGCATTTCGGTGCCGGCCTGGCCAATGGTTACAGCCTTGGTTGGCGCATGCGTGAAGGTCAGGGTCGCACCACAGTTTTCAAGGGTCAGCGGGTACGGAGTGGGGGCGGCGAGGGCCAGGGTGGACAGCGTCAGGCTGGCAGCGAGTGCGGCGAGGCGGGGCAGCGACATGGAATGCGGTCTCCTTTGGAGCAGGTGCCAGGGCGCAATGCACATCAGGAAACACATCCCCGGAAGATAACCGGGCACGGCAGGAAATGCCGACGCGTGCGGATGTCCTTCCCGGACACCCCGCCGGTTAGTTGGTTGAATCGGGTCGGCAGGTCTCCTGACTGACACGTCATCGCCAGGCTCCGGCCTTCCCGGATCACGATCCAGTGGCAGTCATGGAGCAGGCTCGGTGCCTACAGTTGCGGGGGCAGTTTCGTTTTTCGCCTGGTGGAAAAAGGCGGGCGAATTCCCTGTTAGTTCCTCTCGGAAACCGACGCGCGGCATGGTAAACGATAAGCGTTTTAGTGGCTAATCCTTTGCAGCGCCGCTGCAGCAGACGGTCGGCCAGTTCAAAATCGTCCTGATGAGCACGGAACTTTCGGCAAAAACGCTTAAATTATCTTCATGTTCACGCCCGTAAAACCGCAAACCCCCATTCCAGAGCGCTCGCTTGAAAAACATGGCGCTGGGCCACAACACGTTTTTCACATCTTCTTCACTGCATCGGGACGATGCTGAACCTATCTTGCCTGCATGGGAGCGGCGAAGACCTCGGGCGTTCCCTGGGTCAACGCCACACATAGGTTCATGGCAGGAGTGGTCCCTTGACCAACACGATAATCAACAAGAATGTACTTCCCCGTTCGGGCATCAGTCAGCGCTACAAATTGCATCGGAATATCGTATCGATGTCCGTTGCCGTCGTGCTGATGGCTATCTGCGCGTGGTTCTACTCGTCGTTCTCCGGTGTGCATGTAGTGGACCTGGGAGTCGGTAGAAACCTGAGCGTTTCCGGCCTTCGCGAGCACTGGCGACAAGGCAATGTGGTGGTGATGATTCGCCATGCCGAACGCTGTGACCGCTCGAGCAACCCGTGCATGGGCGACGCCGACGGCATTACCTCCAACGGCCGCGATACCGCGCTGGCGGTGGGTGCCGGGTTGCAGAAGATGGGCATGGACCACGCGCGCATGATCGCCAGCCCCAAGACCCGCACGCAACAGACTGCGCAACTGCTGGCAGGACACACGGTGGTCGCTGAGGACTGGATCAACGACTGTGACAGCGGCTTCATGAAGGCTGTGCAGGCCCACAAGGTCAGCGGCGAGAACATGGTACTGGTCACTCACAGTGGCTGCATCGACCAGTTCGAACGCAAGGCCGGCGTACGTGGCGGCGAGCGCTCCAGTGAGTACACCCAGGCGTTTTTCGTACAAGTAGACGGCAGCCACCCACCCAAAATTCTCGGCTCCCTGAATGCCGGGCAATGGGCAAACCTCAACAGCGAGCAATTCAATTGACGACATCTTCCAGCGCCAGGCTGCGGTTTTACGGCATAAACCTGGGTTTACCGGTGTTTTTCGCTCTACTGGTCTTCGTTACTTTCGACCTGACCACGATCGACCGGCAACTGACTGACCTGTTTTTTGATTCGACGGCGGGGGTGTTCCCCATCGGCCAGAGCCATCTGTTCGAGAACATCACGCACAGATGGGCGAGGATCCTTCCGAACTGGACCGGGGAACTGGCGATCATCGGTGCGATGCTGTCCTTCGTTTGGCCGTTGCTGGAAAAATATGATGATTCGCGCCTCGCTAGGCGGCTGACGGGTTCTCGGTTGGGCACCTTTCTGCGCTTTGCGCGCAGGCACCGGCTGGACTTCTTTTTCGTCATCGTTGCCTTTGCGCTGAGCACCGGCATGATCCATTACCTGAAAAGCCACACCAGCGTTTACTGCCCTGTCGAGACCACCCTGTACGGTGGCAGCCAGGCGCACATCGAGTGGTTCAGGAACTTCAACCTGCTCCACGAGGCTGGCGCCGGGCGATGCTGGCCGGGCGGTCATGCGTCAAGCGCGTTCAGTCTGCTGGCCCTGTACTTCGTGGCTCGTCGCTATTGCTGGCGGCACTCGAAAGTCTTGCTGGCGGGCATTCTCCTGCTCGGGATGATTTACGGCACCACGCGGGTACTGCAAGGCTGGCACTTCATGTCGCACACCTTCTGGGCGGGTATCGTGGTGTGGCTGAGCACGCTGCTGGTTGCCTTGTGCTTCTATGGCCGATCTAGGTTGCAACAGCCGATTAGCCAGGCAGTGGCCGTCAACAAACCTGATGCATTCGGCACTCGTCCTGCAGACGCATTGGCGGCAGATGCCCGGTCGGCCGGGTAGAAAAATAACAAGGCACGGCAATGAACATTCTGGTTATTGAAGACCATCGTGATATCCACGACAACCTGCTGGAGTTCTTCGAGCTCAGGGGGCATGCGGTAGAAGGGGCGCTGGACGGTCTGAGCGGGCTGCATCTGGCCGCCTCGAAACGCTTCGACGCGATCATTCTCGACATCATGCTGCCCGGTATCGACGGCAATCAGATCTGCCACAGCCTGCGCCAGTACTCGAAGTCGGAAGTCGCGATTGTGATGCTCAGCGCGCGCGATGAACTGGATGATCGGCTCACCGGTTTCAAGGTGGGAGCCGACGACTACATCACCAAGCCGTTTGCAATGTCCGAGGTGCTCGCCAGGGTCGAAGCGATTGTCAGCCGACGGCAGCGCCAGGACAACCGGATGATGGTGGTTGCCGACCTGCAGTTCGATCTGGACACCCTGGAGGTCACCCGCAAAGGCGTGCCTTTGAAGCTCAACCCGACCAACATGAAACTGCTGGAACTGTTGATGCGCAAAAGCCCGCACATCGTCAAGCGATCCGAACTGGAGGAGGCGCTTTGGGGCCGTGATGCCCCGAACAGCAGCAGCTTGCGCAGCAACATCCATGTGCTCAGGCGGGTACTCGATGGTGGCCACGACACGCCGTTGCTGCACACCGCCCATGGCCTGGGCTACAAGCTGTGCGTGCAGCGCTGAGGCGCGCTCACTCTAAGTTGAACAGGCGCTGGATCAGGGGCGGCGTGCTGCCTGTACAGCGTTTGAATGAACGGCGGAAATTGGCCGGGTCGTTGAAGTTCAAATAGTCCGCCACGGCTTCATTGCTCATCCCCTTGATCTGATACAGGTACAACGCGACGTGTTTGCGCGCCAGATCGTGTTGCGCCTGAAAGTGCGTGCAGTGCTTGTGCAGCTTGCGCTTCAGCGTGGCTGGGGATGAAGCGGCTGTCGACTTCGTACCAGTCACTTTTAAGCGTCATGTCAGGCGCTCAGGCAGTGCGGGTCAGAGGGTGTCGGGCGCGGGCCATCGACAGATTGAGGCGGCGTAGCAGGTTGTCCGGCGTTTCATTGAGTGCCATGACGACCGCCACGCTGGCCGAAAGATGAATGCGCTCGCCCTGTTGCCGGGTCTTGTGCGCCAGGCTGGCGACCGCCTGCTGCAACTCCAGCGCCAGCAGTTTTGCCTGGCTTTCTCCGGTGTTGGGTAGCAACACCACGAAGCGGTCGCCGGCCAGGCGGCAGAGCAGGTCCTGGCGGCGCAGATTGAGTACCAGCAAGTGGTTGAGCGCTGACAGCACCTCGTCGCCTTCGGCATGCCCGAAGGCATTGTTGATCGCGCTGAAACCATCCAGGTCCAGCGCCAGCAGCGACAGCGGCTGCTGTTGGCAGACACTCTGTTCCAGGCTGATCACCAGTTGGCGCTTCAGATAGTCGGCGCTGCCCAGCGGGGTGAGCTTGTCGTAAAGCCGGTGCTCCCGGAAGCCGCCCTCGCGCTTTTCCATTTGCGCACTGATTGCCAGTTGTTCGCGATGCCAGTGGTAGATGCCCAAAGTCAGCAGGATCAGGCCGACCGGCATCGGGCCGGATTCCAGCCAGTGGTCCCATTCGATTTCGGTGGGCAGGCGGATAAATTCGTCGAGCGCGTCGATCCACCACGAGAAGAACACGCAGCTCAGGCCGATCGACAGGTAATTGGTCACTCGGCCGGCCGGTCTGCTCTTGAACACCAGAAACAGCCAGACCAGCGACAGCAGGGCAGAGCCACCTTCACCGACGATGTCCAGCCATTGCCATTCGCTGACAGGTTTGACGGTGCCGAATGCCAGAAACGTCAGCAGGCCGAGATTGGAGGCGACCATCAGCACGGCGAGTTTCCAGCGATGAGGTTGGATAATCCTGAACATGAACAGACGGCTCCTGAGGTGCTGATTATCGGCCAGCAGAACAGATGCACATGACACTTCGGTGACGGGTCACGCGGACCGCGAAAGGTCGAATCAGCTCACGTGTGTTGCAGGTTTTTGCTTCGCATCTGACGTGTACGCCACCCCGGATCAGCGCCAGGACTCAGCCGTCACTTACGTCGCACTCTGCGTCGTCAGTACCATCGCGGTTGAACAGCACTGCATTGGCGGTCGCTGCGGGCAACGCGTGAGGCTCTGTCGCATCAGAGTCACATATATGTCGGCGTTTGATTCTGGCCAGCGCCCGTCACTGACCGCAGCGCAGACCTTTCGTTATCAGCCAAGGACCGTCGAGGGCAGGGCGGTGACAGTGTCCGGGGTGAAGAATACCTTTCACTACCGGATCAAGTAGGACTACCGTGTACTGCGGGCAGTCCTCTGACCTGTGCCCCTGTCTGGCCGGAAATGGCATCCGGATGAACGAGCAGGATTTTTTTCTGCTCTGCTTGACTTCCTTTTCCGAATCAGTAACATAGCGCTCATTCCGCGATAGCTCAGTTGGTAGAGCAAGTGACTGTTAATCACTGGGTCCCTGGTTCGAGTCCAGGTCGTGGAGCCAGAATATATTTCAAAGGCGATGTGTAGGCCTTTGAACAAGAAAAAACCTGCCTAATGGCGGGTTTTTTCGTTTTGGCGCTAATGCGACGCGGCTTCAGCATTCTTGGCTCGCGGCGCCTCAATACGGCGAAATAGTCCCCAACAAACCCACCGCGATTGCCAACAATAAAAAACCTATCAAAGAAAGTCCGAGCTTGCCCATGAGCGTCTCCTGCTGATCGATCTGTCTGTAACGAGCCGCAGGTATCGCTTCTGGCGGTTGGCCTGCGCGTTTGAAAGCGCTGCCATTATCGTGCTCATACAGATTCTGGTACAGATTCAGAAACGGCTTAAAAATACGGATCAGTTGCCTTTATGCAAGGCATGAAAACGCTCAGAACGACGCGAGGATACGCCCCAGCATCGCCATGGCCTGCTCGCTGCGTTCGTCCCAGGGCGTGCCGTAGTTGAGGCGCGCGCAATTCTGGAAGCGCCGTGATGCGGAAAATATCGGGCCGGGTGCCAGGCTGATGCCTTGCGCTAGCGCGAGTTGAAAGAGCTGCAGTGAATCAACCTGCTCGGGGAATTCGAACCACAGAAAGTAGCCGCCGACGGGGCGGGTGACGCGTGTCGCCGCCGGGAAATAGCGGGCGGCAGCGGCGAGCATCGCGCCTTGTTGCAGTTCGAGAGTGTCACGCAGTTTACGCAGATGGCGGTCATAGCCGCCATGCTTGAGGTAGTCGGCGAGCGCGGCCTGGGCGGGGACCGAAGGGGAGAGGGTGGTCATGAGCTTGAGGCGGTCAATCTGCTCGGTGTAACGCCCGCCTGCCACCCAGCCGACCCGATAGCCGGGCGCGAGGGTCTTGGAGAACGAGCTGCAGTGCATCACCAGTCCGCTGCGATCCAGGCTTTTCACCGGGTGAGGCGCCTTGGCGCCGTAATACAATTCGGCGTACACATCGTCCTCGATCAACGGGATTTGATGCTGTTCCAGCAGGTCGTAGAGCCTGATCCTGTTTTCCTGAGTCATGCTCGCGCCCAATGGGTTCTGAAAGCTGCTCATGAACCAGCAAGCCTTGATTGGCAGGCGTGTCAGGCTGTCTTGCAGCGAGTCGAGGTCCACGCCGTCACGCGGATGCACTGAGATTTCGACGGCTTTCAGCTTCAGACGCTCCAGCACTTGAAGGCAGGCATAGAACGCCGGGGCTTCAATGGCGACCAGGTCGCCGGGCTCGGTGACGCACTGCAGGCACAGGTTCAGGGCTTCCATCGCGCCATTGGTAATGACCAGTTCGTCAGCCGGCAAGCGCACGCCACTGATCATGTAGCGCAGGGCGATCTGTCGGCGCAGTTCGGGATTCCCGGTGGTCATGTCGCTGACGATGCCCGCAGGCGTCAGCGCACGCACAGCTGACGCCATGGACTTCGCCAGGCTCGCCAGCGGATACAGGTGCGGGCTGGGAAACGCCGAGCCGAACGGCACGGTGTCCGGGTCTTTGAGCGAGCCGAGCACTGAAAAGATCAGGTCGCTGACGCCCAGTTCGGTGCCTTCGCTGGTGTGTCTGATCAGTTCAGGCTCGGTCAGTGCATTGGCGGCATGCTCGCGCACGTAATACCCGGAGCGTGCGCGGGCCTGAATCAGTCCCTTGTCTTCCAGCAGGTAATAGGCCTTGAAGACCGTCGCGGGGCTGACGGACCATGTGCGACTCGCGACGCGTACGGACGGGACTTTTTCCCCTGCGGGCAGGACGCCGCTGCGAATCATTTCCGAGATGTCGGCGGCGAATTTTTCGTAGCGTTTCATAAGCGGCTTCGAATGAGCAAGGTTGCATCATGAGCGAAACCGGTCATAACGAACAGAGACACAACAGCTGTAAAAAACAGTATCAGATGGCTTTTTTACGTGTTTCAGGGTGTTGCGCCATCCGTCACTCAGGTCGTTTGGGGAGATGACTTGCCCTTGAATCACTCAAACGGATAGGTCTATGATGCCAGCGCCTTACGACCCATCGAAGGAAATAGACGTGTCCCGTTCCAACTGGCTGCCTACGCCGCCTTAGCGCTACGCCCCCCTCGCAACACCTGACTGCCTTCTTGCTGCAGTCGCCCGTTGCTGCGCCCGTTTTTTGGTCGCCGCCACTCCCACTCTGACTACTCAATCGAAAACCGATGCTCCTGCTCGTCCGGCAACTGCTGCCGTGCGTCTTGCTGCGTCTGTCACAGGTATTTCCATGCTCGAAAAAATCAAAGCTACGTGGTTTTCCAACGTTCGTGCCGATGTATTGGCCGGGCTGGTTGTTGCATTGGCCCTGATTCCAGAGGCCATCGCGTTCTCCATCATTACCGGGGTAGACCCGAAAGTCGGGCTTTACGCGTCATTCTGTATCTGCGTGGTCATCGCTTTCGTGGGCGGACGCCCGGCGATGATTTCTGCAGCTACAGGTGCGATGGCCTTGCTGATGGTGAATCTGGTCAAAGAGCACGGGCTTCAGTATTTGCTGGCCGCCACCTTGCTCTGCGGCGTACTGCAGATCATCGCCGGCTATCTGCGCCTGGGTGAGTTGATGCGCTTCGTTTCACGCTCGGTGGTTACCGGGTTCGTGAATGCACTGGCGATTCTGATCTTCATGGCCCAGTTGCCGGAATTGACCCATGTGACCTGGCCGGTTTACGCGATGACCGCAGCGGGCCTGGCAATCATCTACCTGTTCCCGCGTGTGCCGGTGCTGGGCAAGCTGCTGCCTTCGCCGCTGGTGTGCATTCTGGTGCTCACCGCAATGTCCATTTACATGGGGCTTGATGTACGAACCGTGGGTGACATGGGCGCAATGCCCGACAGCCTGCCGACCTTCATGTGGCCGGACGTCGCGCTCAATCTCGACACGCTGCTGATCATTCTGCCGTATTCCGCCGCGCTGGCCGTGGTGGGCCTGCTGGAGTCGATGATGACCGCGACCATCGTCGATGACCTGACCGATACCTCCAGTGACAAAAACCGTGAGTGCAAAGGGCAGGGCATTGCCAATATCGCCACCGGACTGATAGGGGGCATGGCCGGCTGCGCCATGATCGGCCAGTCGATGATCAACGTGAAGTCTGGCGGCAGAACACGTCTTTCAACCCTCAGCGCAGGTGTGCTGCTGTTGATCATGATGCTGTTTCTGGGCGAATGGCTGGCGCGTATCCCAATGGCGGCGCTGGTGGCGGTGATGATCATGGTGTCGATCAGCACCTTCAGTTGGGGATCAATCCGCAACCTCAAGGAATACCCGCTCTCGACCAACATCGTGATGGTGGTCACCGTGGTGGTGGTCGTGGCGACCCACAACCTTGCCTACGGTGTGCTGGTCGGTTCTCTGCTTGCCTCGATGTTCTTTGCCAGCAAGATCGCTCACTTCCTTGACGTCACGTCGCATCGTGATCCCTTCCACAGCCATCGCACCTACTACGTGACCGGCCAGGTATTCTTCGCCTCCGCTGACCGTTTCATGGACTCATTCGACCTGCGTGAAAGCCTCGAGACACTGGTCATCGATCTGCGCGAGGCGCATTTCTGGGACATCACCGCTGTGGCCGCACTGGACAAGGTGGTTTTGAAACTGAGAAAGGCAGGCATCAGCGTCGACGTTATCGGCATGAACCGGGCCACCGCCACGCTGGTGGACCGGTTTGGTGTGCACGACAAGCCGGACGGCATCGACTCGTTGATGGGGCACTGATCTGCGGGGCCGGGCAGGCAGGCTCAGCCCGGAATCTCCAGGCGGATGACGGATCCTCCGCCTGGCCTGTTGCGGACCTCGATAGTGCCGTCATGCTCGAGGCAAATGGCTCTGGCGATGGACAGGCCAAGGCCGCTGCCTCCCGAATAACGCGCCCGCGAACGTTCGGCACGCCAGAAGCGGTCGAATACCTGTTCGAGGTTCTCCGAGTCAAAGCCGGGCCCGCGGTCCGAGACGGTCAGTTCCATGCGCCCAGCGCTGGCTTTGCCGACAATCAGCAGCTCTCTGCCCATCGCCGAATAGCGCAGCGCGTTATCGACGAGAATATTCACCACCTGACCGATCCGGTCACGGTCGGCGTTGACGATCAATTTCCGCGGGATATCGATCGTCACGGCGACACCTGCCTCATCGAGCGGCGTGGCAAACCAGCTCAGACGTTCGACCACCAGTTTCTCAAGGGAAAACTCCGTCTTGTCCAGGGTCAGCTGACCCGCGCTGGCGAGCGAGAGCAGGTGCAGATCACTCACCAGTTTGTTCAACTGGCCGAGCTGGCGATGGACCATTTCCAGTTGTGCCAGGTCACGCGGGAACACTTCGTCGATCATGCCTTGTATGCGTCCCATGGCGGCATTCAGTGGCGTGCGCAACTCATGGGCAATCATGGCGCTGGATTCGCTGACTTCCAGTTCGTAACGGCCGAGCTGGGTGGTCATGGTATTGAAGTCGCTGACCAGCGCCTGCAATTCGTCCGGGCCGTTGGCGCTCATCGGCAGGCGCGTCTTGAAGTCGCCCTGGGCGACTTGACGTGCGCCTCTGGCAATCGAAGAGAACTGGCTGGAAAGCGGACGGGAAAACAGAAAGCCGAAGAATAGGATGATCGGGATCGCCACCAATACCAGTGCTGCCAGCACCCACCATTCCTTGTTGGCAATGCCCGGCAGCAGGTTTTCGATCGGGTAATACTCGAAGAACAGTTCGCGTAGCTTGACCATGTCCAGGTTGGGCTCGGCCTGCAGCCGCAGGAACTCCATGCGCACGTCGGCCGGCATGGCCTGCAGAGTGAGCCAGTCAGAGACCGTGACGTGCAGCCACATGCAAAACGCGATGACGATGACCGCACCGACGGCGAGCATGCTCATGCGCATGCCGACCCAGTGCCACAACGGTTTTTGTCTGTGCCTGAAAAAATGTCGCATGAGGATCACCTGAACCGATAGCCAACCGAACGGACGGTGACCAGCACGTTGTCCACGCCATGGATCTCCAGTTTGCGCCGCAGGTTATGCACATGCGCATCGACAACCCTGGCCAGCGCCTCGCTGTCGGGAAGGCAGATTTCCAGCAGTTCTTCGCGAGTGAAGGCCTTGGACGGCGTTTTCAGCAACGTGGAAAGGATCTTGAACTCGGTAGGTGTCAGGTCGAGCACGGTCTCTGCGCCATCCTGACCTTCAATGATTGCGGTGACGGCGTCCAGCTCCACCAGCAGGTTCTGGTAGCGCAAATGACGCTCGTTGCTGCCGTTCTGCTGGGAGCGCCGCAGAACCGCATGCACACGGGCCACTACTTCCCGCGGGTTGTAGGGCTTGACCACATAATCGTCGGCCCCATAGCGCAAGGCGCCGAGTTTTTCCGGTTCGTCGCCCATGGCGGTGACCATGATCACCGGCGTGTCGCTGCAGCGCCGGACTGCCGACAGCACGTCCGTGCCACTGACAAGCGGCAGCATGACGTCCAGCAGAATCAGGTCGGGTTTCCACTGACGGTGCATATCGATACCGCGCTGACCGTTTTCGGCCAGCCCGACGTTGAAACCGTCACGACGCAGGTAAGCCTCGAGAATGCTGGCACTGTCGGCATCGTCTTCAACGATAAGAATGCGTTTTCCTGACACGAGAGCGCCTCTTGATCAAATCTTGATAATTCACGAACGGTTTGTTGAAAGTCGACGTTCAGGATGCTGCCCAGAGCCCACTGTCGCGGACAGATCCTATGCCGATGAGTACACCGCTGTCCAAGCGTATCCGCAACCGCCGCCGGTATTGCCTGGCCATGCTGGCGAGCCTGGTTCTTTCGGGCTGCTCGTTGATACCGGCCTATCAGCGTCCGGCGTTGCCGGTCCCTGTCGATCAGGTGTCTGCTGTGGTCGCGGCTGCGAATACCTCCACAGTCGTCGTGCTCAGTGCCGACGAAGAAGCGCTGGCTGGCGAGTTATCGCCGAAGGGCGAGCTGCGCGGTCTGCTGCAATCGGCGCTGGCGTTCAATCGCGATTTGCGTGTGGCGGTGCTGCGTGTGGAGGAGGCCAGAGCAATGCGCGGCATTACCCGCGCCGATCGCTTTCCGACCCTTGCCGCAGGTGTCGAGCGCGATCGTCAGCACTTCGATAATGCGGCCGCCGACGAGCGTTATGGCCAGGACATTTCCATCGCGTCGGTGGGCGTCTCTGACTTTGAACTGGACTTCTTCGGGCGCGTGCGCAGCCTGTCGGAGGCGGCGCGGCACGATTATCTGGCCAGCACCTACGGCCAGTTGGCGGCACGCAGTGCGCTGATCGCGGAAGTCGCCCGCGCCTGGCTGGCCGAGCGTCTGGCCGCTGCCGTGCAGCAGGATGCGCAGGCGGTTCACGAGGCCCGGCTGATGCTGATCAAGGCGGGCGAAGAGCAGCAGCGTCAAGGTGCACTTTCGCTGGACGATCTGATGGTACAGCGCCTCGACACCCTGAGCGCGCAACAGCAGGTACAGGATGCGGCAAGCGATCACGCCAACGCGTCGCAGGCCTTGTTGTTGCTCACCGGCTATTCGACAGCGTTGCCCGCGACTAAGCCAGATACCCCTGCGCTGAGCGCCGCGCTGGTCGAGACGCCGGCCTGGCTGTCTAATCTGCCGTCTCAGCGCCTGCTGGAGCGTTTTGACGTCCGTCAGCGCGAAGAAGCCCTCAAGGCCAGCAATGCCAACATCGGTGCTGCCCGTGCGGCGTTCTTTCCGTCGATAAAACTCAGTACCGGCGTGGGCTTGCAGAGCGACAGCCTGCGCACCTTGTTCAGCAACGGCAGCGGTGCCTGGCTGTTCACCCCGCAATTGAATCTGCCGCTGTTCGACGGCGGGCGCAATCAGGCCAACCTGGATCTTGCCAAGGTGCGTCAGCAGATCGCAGTGGCCGAGTATGAAAAGGCCGTGCAGAACGCTTTCCGTGAAATGTCCGCCGTGCTGACCCGCCGTCAGCAGGCCCTGAACCATGTCCGCAACGAGGTCGAGCGGGTTGCGCTGGTCCAGGAAAAAGTGCGGCGCCTGTCCTTTGAACTCAATGCGGGCGCTGTCGAGCGTACTGCATTGCTGGTTTCCACTCTCCGTATTGCCGAAGCCGACGCAGCCGCTCGCAAGTCCCTCGATGCGCTGCAGCAAAACCGCATCGATCTGTTTCGAGTGCTGCACGGAGCAGAACCGACAACCCCACCCCAATCCTGAATGAAACCGGAGTATCCCCATGAGCCCTGCAATCTCTCGTACTCACCTGCGGTCTGCGCTGCTTAAACCTGTGCTGACCGTGTTGATCACCTCTGCGGCCATGACCCTGGCCGGTCAGGCCCTTGCCCAGGACAGTACTGCTCAAAGCCAGTCGATCCTGGGTGACAGGTTCAACGTCAATTTCGGGCTCGGCATGGCCGTGCTGCCGCGCTACATGGGGGCCGATGAATACCGCAGTCAGGTGGTGCCCATGCTGACGGTCCAGCGTGGCATCTTCTTCGCCGACACCACGCGCGGTCTGGGGCTGCAATGGCAGTCAGATTCCGGGTTCGGTGCCAGCGCTGCACTCAATTACGATTTCGGTCGGACCGAGAAAAACAGCACGAATCGGCCTGGTTCCAACGAGCTGAGAGGGATGGGCACCGTCAAGGGCGCGACCGTTGGCGACTTCATGGTTTCTCAGCAACTCATGCCGTGGCTGTCCGTCAGTGCCGAGGCCGAACTGCGGGTGGCTGGCGAACAACGTGGCAATCGCTATCGGTTGGGTTTCGAGGGCATCGCTTACCACAGCCAGTCCGATACGGTGACCCTCGACATCGATGCGCACGCCGGGGACGGCCGTTACAACCAGACCTATTTCGGCGTGAGCCCGATCCAGAGTCAGCGCACCGGCTTCTCCCGTTTCAACGCAGACAGCGGCATTTACGCGTACTCGGCGGCGCTCGCCTGGCAGCATACCTTCGACGCCCACTGGTCAACCGTCGCCAGCGTCGGGGTGACGCATTACACCGATCAGACCCGTGGCAGCCCGCTGGTCGAGACCGATGCCGAAGGCAGTGGCCTGATTGCCTTGAATTACGCTTTCTGAAGGGTTGAAGCCTGCCATGCGATTGAATCCTGATGCGTTTCTGGCTCTACGGCGATGTGTGTCACGCGCTTGCGGCGTCGTGCTGATCACCGTGATGATCAGTGGCTGCGGTGATAAACAGACGGCCAGTGCTCCGCCTGTCCGGGCAGTCAAGGTTGAGACGGTGCGGGCGGGAGAGGGCGCTGCGCTGCGCTTCATCGGCACCGTTCGACAGCAGGAGCGCGCCAGTCTGGCGTTTGAATCGGCGGGCACCCTGACAGAGCTGCGGGTCGACATTGGCGATAGCGTCAAGCCGGGCCAGGTGCTCGCCCGCCTTGATCCGCAGCCTGCGCAATTGCGTCTGCAGGAGGCGCAGGCCGCTTTGCGGCTGGCTCGGGCTCAGGCGCTGGAGCGCCAGCGTAACTACCAGCGTCAGCAAAACCTGCTCGCAGCGGGCAGTGTCGCTCAGAGCGTGGTCGAGTCGGCCCAGTCGTCCAGTGAACAAGCCAGCGCCGAGCTGATCCGCACGCAAGCCGAGCTGGACCTGGCCCGTCGCGAACTGGATCGCACCCGCTTGATCGCACCCTTTGCAGGGCGCGTGGTGGCCCGCCATGCACAACCGCAGAGCTTGTTGTCCGCCGGGCAGGTGCTGCTGGATGTCGAATCCGCCGCAGAGCAACAAGTGGTGGCGGCTGTTCCGTTGGCTCTCGCCGAGTCGCTTGAGCCGGGCGACCTCGCCAGCGCCTCCAGCAGCGCAGACGGTACGGTAGGGTTTGATCTCGCCCTGGAAGGCATTTCGCCCCGAGCCGATGACGGGCTGGTCAGAATGGCAGTGTTCCGAGTGCTGCGGCCTGCCGGCAGGCTGCCGAGTGGTATCACGCTGCTTGTGCAAATGCATCCCGCTGCCGACGCACAAGCACTGTCGGTTCCGGTGCAAGCATTATGGATGGGGACCAGCAGCCACGTTGCCGAAGTCTTCGTCTACCAGCCGGGAGGAACAGTCGCCGTCCGCTCCGTCACGCTGGGTACGGTCAGAGAGGGCCGGGCAATGGTCGTCAGCGGACTGGTCGCAGGTGAGCAATTGGTCACTGCCGGCGCTGCTTTTCTGCAGGACGGTCAGCCCGTCACGCTGTTTCATTCAGACACTCGCCTGACCGGTGATGCGCAATGAATCTTACCTCCCGCGCCATGGGCGCAAGCCGCCTGACCCTGTTTGCCGCCTTGCTGATTTTGCTGGCCGGTGTCGCGACTTTTTTGAGCTTTCCTTCTCAGGAAGAGCCGTCGGTGACCGTTCGCGACGCACTGGTCAGTGTGTCTCTGGAAGGGCTGTCCGCAGGGCGCACCGAGGAACTGCTCGCCAGGCCGCTCGAAGAGCGTATCCGTGAACTGGCCGAGATCAAGAACGTGCTCACTACGGTCCAGCCTGGCCGAGTGATCGTGCAGGTCACAGCGTATGACAACGTCAAGGATCTTGGGCTGCTGTGGCAGCGGCTCCGGGCGAAGGTGAGCGAAACGAGCGGTGGTTTTCCGCCTGGCACCCAAGGGCCGTTTGTCGATGATGATTTCGGTCGCGTGGCCGTGGCTTCGGTCGCGCTGACCGCACCGGGTTTCACCATGAGCGAGATGCGCGGCCCGATCAAACGCTTGCGCAATCAGCTTTATGCGCTCAAGGGCGTCGATCAGGTCCAGCTATATGGTCTGCAGGATGAACGCATCTACCTCGATGTCGAGCACCAGACGCTGGCCGCCGCCGGACTTTCCCCGCAACAGCTGCTTCAGCAACTGCAAGCCCGCAACCTGATAGCGACAGGAGGCAACCCGGTCATCGGCCAGCAGAGCACCACGCTTTCGATCAGTGGCGAGGTGCTTTCGCTGGAGCAGCTTCGGCAGTTCCCGGTGCAGTTGCCCAATGGGCAGAAGGTCGCGTTGCAGAACCTGAGTCGGGTATCGGTGAGCCCTGTCGACCCGCCGGAAACCGAAGCGATCTACCAGGGACAGGATGCTGTCGTGCTGGCCGTTTCGATGCAGCCAGGCCTCAATGTGCAAACGTTCGGTGATGCCTTGCGCAAGCGACTCGGTGAGCTGGAGCAGCAACTTCCGACGGGCTTTACCTTGCACGTGGTGACCTTCCAGTCCAGCGTGGTCGAGCACGAGATGAGCAAGATGTATCACGTCATGGCCGAGACGGTGGTGATCGTGATGTGCGTGGTCATGCTGTTTCTGGGCTGGCGCACTGGCCTGGTGGTCGGGGTGATTGTGCCCTTGACCATCCTCAGTACGCTGCTGGTCATGCGCGCACTGGGGATCGAACTGCAGACGGTGTCGATTGCCGCGATCATCCTGGCGCTGGGCTTGCTGGTGGACAACGGCATTGTCATCGCCGAAGACATCGAGCGACGCCTGCATGCGGGCGAGGATCGACGAAGTGCCTGTGAGGAGGCAGGGCGCACCTTGATGATCCCTCTGCTGACCTCTTCACTGGTCATCGTGCTGGCGTTTTCGCCCTTCTTTCTAGGGCAGACCAGCACCAACGAATACCTGCGTTCGCTGGCGGTTGTGCTCGCCACGACGCTGATCAGCTCGTGGTTGCTCAGCGTCACGGTGACGCCCCTGTTGTGCTTTTACTTCGCCAGGATGCCGGCCGTCAAAGCGTCGGCGGAGGAGGCCGATGAGTATGCCTCGGTGTTCTACCGTGGCTATCGCAAGGTCATCGAGGGCTTGCTGAATCACTCGTTGCTCTTCATCGCCTGCATGATGGGGTTGCTGGTGTTGGCGGTCGTGGTGCTGACCCGGGTGCCGTACGATTTTCTGCCGAAGTCGGACCGCATGCAGTTCCAGATTCCGCTGGTGCTGGAGCCCGGCAGCAGCTCGCGAGACACATCGCGAGCGGTGCGTGATATCAGCCAGTGGCTGAGCAGCGATCAGGATGTGGAACACAGTATTGGTTATGTCGCCAGTGGCGGGCCGCGGATCGTGCTTGGCCTCAATCCCCCGTTGCCGGCGCCGAATATCGCGTACTTCACTGTCAGCGTGCGTGAAGGCGCCAACCTCGATGCGGTGATCGAGCGCGCACGGCAATTTGTCCTCACGCAGCACCCTGAAATCGAAGCGCAGCCCAAACGTTTTTCGATGGGCACCACCGAGGCAGGGATTGCGGTCTACCGGGTCATCGGTCCTGATGAGGAAGTGTTGCGCGGTATTGCCCGACAGATCGAGCAGGCGTTGTCGGCGTTGCCCGGAACCCTGGACGTGCACGATGACTGGCGGACCCGATTGCTGCGTTACGACGTTGTCGTCGACCCGTACAAGGCCCTGCAGGCCGGTGTTGCCACTCAGGACATCGCCCAGGCCCTGCAACTGAGAAACAGCGGGCTGTCCGTGTCGTCGCTGCAGGATGGCGATACAGCTGTCGCGATTGTGGCGCGCGAGCAGAGCACGCTGAGCAAACCGGGCAATGATCTGGACAGCACATTGATTTACCCGGCTTCCGGGGGTGCGCCGTTGATGTTGTCGGCCATTGCCACTGTCGAGCCCAGGGCCGAGGCATCGACCCTCCAGCGGCGTAATCTGCAACGCGCGATCACGGTGGTCGGCCACAATCCGTCAATGACAGCGACCTCGATCGTCGAGCAGTTGGCACCGCAGATAGCTTCAATCAGCCTGCCGGCGGGTTACCACATCGAACCGGGTGGCGAAATAGAAGACTCGGCCGAGGCCAATCAGGCGCTGCTGCAGTACATGCCACACGCACTGGTTGCGATGCTGTTGTTGTTCGTCTGGCAGTTCAATTCGTTCCGCAAGCTGCTGATCGTCGTCTCCAGCGTGCCCTTCGTGCTGATCGGCGTGGCGTTGGCATTGGTGCTCACCGGCTATCCGTTCGGCTTCATGGCCACCTTCGGGTTGCTGTCGCTGGCCGGCATCATCGTCAACAATGCCGTGCTGCTGCTCGAACGTATCGAGGCTGAGCGCGAGCACGGCCTGGCGGTGCGTGACGCAGTGGTCAATGCCGCGATCAAGCGCTTGCGGCCGATCGTGATGACCAAACTGACCTGCATCATCGGGCTGGTGCCGCTGATGCTGTTTGCCGGCCCGCTCTGGGAGGGCATGGCGATCACCATCATGGGTGGCCTTGCGTTGGGTACGCTGGTGACACTGGGCCTGATTCCGATCCTCTACGCGTTGCTGTTCGACCGCTTCGAGCGCTGGCGCAAGGCGAGCTGAACCATGACGGCCGGTACGTGTGTAGGGTATGGTCCTGAAAAAACCTCGATGATCGAACACAAGGATGAAACACATGCGCTCATTTACCCGCTCGCCACTGGCTGCTCATCTCGCCCTGGCGCTTGCGCTGACAGCCCTGGCACCGGCGGCCATGGCCGAACCGCACAAGGCCATCCAGGCCGATGCCGAGCAATACAAGGACGAAGCCTTGAAGCTGCTGGAGCGTCTGGTGAACATCGACTCGGGTTCCGGGTATGTCCCGGGCCTGACCAAAGTCAGTGATATAGCGATCGAAGAACTGAAAAAGCTCGGTGCCACCATCGAGCTCGTTCCAAATACGCCAGAGGCCAGTAACCACGTCATCGCCACCCTGAAAGGCACCGGCAAGGCGAAGATTCTGCTGATGGCGCACATGGACACCGTGTTCAAGGAAGGTTCTGCGGCCGAGCGACCGTTTCATATCAAGGACGGGCGTGCCTACGGCCCAGGGGTGATGGATGACAAGGGCGGCATCGTTGCCGCTATTTATGCGCTGAAGGTCTTGCACAACCTGAAGTTCACCGACTACGCGCAGATCACGGTGTTGCTCGACGCCAGCGAAGAGACCGGCTCAGGCGTCGCTACCGAGCTGATCAAGAAAACCGCGAAGGAGCATGACGTCACCCTCAACCTCGAGCCGGGGCGTCCGGCCGACGGTCTGGTGGTGTGGCGCAAAGGCTCGGCCACCGCGCTGGTCGAAGTCAAAGGCAAGGCCTCGCATGCAGGCGTTGCGCCTGAGCTGGGACGTAACGCCGCGACCGAAGTTGCCCATCAGATCCTGCAACTCGGCAAGCTGGGTGACGAGGAGAAGAAAACCACCATCAACTTCACCGTGCTCAAGGCGGGGGATCGCACCAACGTGATTCCCGATCAGGCCAGCGCCAAGGCCGACGTGCGTGCTGCCGTACCGGAGGAGTTTGACCGCGTCGAGCAGGATCTGGCCAAGGTGTCGGCCAACAAGCTGGTGCCTGATACCGAGGTCAAGACCAGCCTGGTCCGTGGCCTGCCACCGATGCCACAAACCGCGCAGTCCGATGCATTGGTCGCGATGGCACAAGGCATCTACGGTGAACTGGGTCGCACCCTGACCATCGAGGGCAGCGGCGGGGCGGCGGATTCAAGCCTGTCTGCCAGCGTGGGTACACCGACGCTGGACGGTTTCGGGATTGTCGGCGGCAATATTCATACACCCGAAGAGTATGCCGAAGTGGGCAGCGTGGCGCCGCGGATCTACTTGCTGTCGCGAATGATCATGAAGTTGTCCGGGCAACAGTGATTCGACAGGCCTCCCGTGCGTGGCGCGGGAGGCTGTAGAGTCGATGACTCGCTTTTAAACAAATACAGGGCTGCCCCCCCGAACCTGCTGCCTCTGTTTTACACCCTGGCCATGCAAAAAGGACCGTCGTCGCGGATCCAGAGCCCTGGAAGGTCAGCATGATTTCGCCTGTTTCCTTAACCCATAGTCATTTTATTAGTGTGTCTGCGGCCTTGAGCCGAGCCGGGTTTTGCGTAATAGCCGATTAGCATTTCTGCATATATTTAATTATGACCTTAATGCTATATCGAAAAGATACGCTGCCCCCTATCAATACTAAGCAGATGAGCCTTGGGCACGGGCTAGAGGTCAGTAGCCCCAAAATTAAACTCAAAAAAAGTTCAACAAATCGGATACAAGGTCGATACAAATAATTGACGCCGTTATGATGGCGCTCTAGTATTGCTCACCTTTTTGATATCAATATGCTACCGCAAGGACGCGCCGTGTATCCTCATGCCCTCAAACTGGCTTTGCTGTTCCTGCTCACCATCGCGTTGGCTCCCTCGTTTGCAGCGCCTGCCACCGTCAATTTGCCAGGCGATCAGGGCGTTGTTCATGACCGTCGGGATCTGCTCAAGCGCCACGCGGATCTTTTAGATGTTTATAAAGCCGCCTTCTTCAACGATGCGCGATTGTCCGCAGCACGTCATGCTTACAGGGCACAACGCGAAGGCGTGCCTCAGGCGCGTGCAGGCCTGCTGCCGAATCTGACCGCCGGGGCAACGTCAGAAGTAACCCGTCTGGAGCGAGACGAGCCTTCCCTAAGCCGAGAGCGAAATGGCACAACGTTTCGTGCCAACCTCAGTCAGCCGTTGTTCCGCATTGATCGCTGGTTTCAATTGAAGGCTGCGCAATCGAGCCTGGATCAAGCCGGGCTTGAGCTGTCGGCCAAAGAGCAAAACTTGCTGCTGACCGCTGCCCAGGCCTACTTTGAAACACTGCGCCAACTGGACGCGTTCGCAGCCGCCCAGGCTGAAGAAGCTGCGCTATTGCGTCAGCGCGACCAGGCTCAAGGGCGTCTGGAGGATGGTGCTTCAAGCATCACGGACGTGTATGACGCCCAGGCGGCCTATGACAATGCCCGGGCCAACCGGCAACTGGTGCAGCGAAAAGTAGATGATGCCTATGAAGCGCTGGAGCGCCTGACCAAGCACAGCTACACGTCAATTGCAGGCATAAGACACCAGATGCCGGTAGAGGCGCCCATACCCAATGATGCCCGTGCCTGGGTCGATATTGCCCTGCGGCAAAATCTTGAGCTGCAAGCCAGCGAGCGTGCAGTCAGTGCTGCCGAGCAAACGCTTAATCAGCGTAAAGCCGGGCATGCCCCCACTGTTGACGCTGTTGCTTCTTATCGCAAAGGTGATAACGACAGCTTTGGCTACAGTAACCCGACTGACTTCGGCAGTAACGGTTATCGCGACCAAGTCGCGCAAAGCAGCATTGGCATTGAGCTCAATATCCCTCTTTACTCGGGCGGAATGACCAACTCCCAGATCAAGGAGTCCACCGAGCGTCTGTATCAGAGCCAGGACGAACAGGAAGACCGCCAACGCGAAGTGGTGCTCAATACACGCAATGCGTTTCGCGGCATCAATACGGGCATAGAGCAGATTGCAGCCCGACGCCAAAGCATCATTTCCGGTCAGAAATCCGTGGAAGCCAATCAGGTGGGCGTGGACGTTGGCTCTCGCAATATTGCCGATGTACTCAATGCTCAGCGTCAGTTGTACGCTGCCGTGCGCGATTATAACGATGCCCGGTATGACTACATTCTCGATAACCTCAAGCTCAAACAGTCTGCTGGCATCCTCAGTCCTGATGACCTGAAAGCACTTGCGTTATATCTCAAGCAAGACTATGACCCTGCTCGCGATTTTCTGCCGCCAGGAGTCTGATATTCGTCACATCGGTAGTTAACGCAGTAGCGAACTGAACCCGTCGGTTATGCAAATCGCATATCCAATAAAGTGAATGCTTACAGCTAATTAGTAAATTGATCAGATTTGCCCATCAGTGGCATGTCAGCAGGGACGCGCTATGAATGATTCGGAAATGGGCACTCAAATGCCTGACAATGCCCCTCGCCTGGACACCGGCCTTGCCTCGCTGGTCATGCTTGCGCGCTTTCATCAGGTGGCGGCTTCGCCAGAGCAACTTGCCCATGAGTTTGGCAGCCCTGACCAGTATCTGTCGCAGGACAGCCTGTTACTGGCGGCCCGTAAACTCGGCTTGAAAGCCAAGGCTGCGAGGACCACCACCGAGCGTTTGGACCGTACACCACTTCCCGCGATAGCAGCGGACAATAACGGTGGTTTCTTCATCATCGCGCGTCTTGATCAAGGCAAGGCGCTCATCCACGACCCTCTTTCTCAACGCCCCGAGGTTGTTACTTTCGAGGCCTTGCAGGAGCGTTGGACAGGCCAGTTACTGCTCATTCGCTCGGAAGCCGGGACGCCGGGCGAGTCCTCAAGTTTCGATTTCACCTGGTTCATTCCTGCCATCGTCAAGTACCGGAAGTTGCTGGGCGAAGTGATGCTGGTTTCCTTCGTCCTGCAAATTTTCTCGCTAATCACACCGCTGTTCTTCCAGGTAGTGATGGACAAGGTACTTGTCCATCACGGATTGACCACCCTCGACGTTATCGCCATCGGCCTTGCCGGTGTGATGCTGTTCGAGTCGGCCTTGTCTGGCTTGCGCACCTACGTATTTGCACACACCGCCAGCCGCATCGACGTAGAGCTGGGTTCGAAGCTGTTTCGTCACTTGATCACGTTGCCGCTCTCGTACTTCCAGGCACGCCGCGTGGGCGATTCGGTAGCACGGGTGAGAGAACTGGAAAACATCCGCAACTTCCTGACCGGCAATGCCATCACCCTGTTGCTGGATGTGCTGTTCTCGGTGGTGTTCATTGCGGTGATGTTTTACTACAGCGGTTGGCTGACGTTGATCGTGCTGTTGTCCCTGCCGCTCTACATTCTGGTGTCGGTGCTCATCACTCCTGTGTTGCGCAAACGCCTTAACGACAGTTTTGCCCGAGGCGCTGAGAACCAAGCGTTTCTGGTCGAAACGGTTAACGGCATCGACACCCTTAAATCAATGGCAGTGGAGCCTCAAGCCATTCGCAAGTGGGATAACCAGTTGGCGGGCTATGTCGCTGCCGGATTCAAAACTCAGAACCTGTCGACCATTGCCAACGAAAGTGTCTCTCTAATAGGCAAGTTGGTGACTGTCGCAACTTTGTGGTTCGGTGCGCGCCTGGTCATCGACGGCCAACTTTCGGTCGGCCAGTTGATTGCGTTCAACATGCTGGCCGGGCGTGTTGCCCAACCGATTATGCGCCTTGCCCAACTGTGGACCAACTTCCAGCAGACCGGCGTATCAGTGCAGCGCCTGGGCGACATCCTTAATACCCGTAACGAACTCTCGCAAGTCAACCGCAGTGCGCTACCGCCGATCAAGGGGCGCATTGAGTTCGATCAGGTGCACTTTCGCTATCGTCCCGATGGCTCGGAGATCCTGCGGGGCATCAATCTTGTTATCACTCCGGGCCAAGTCATCGGTGTGGTGGGGCGTTCCGGTTCTGGCAAAAGCACACTGACGCGTCTGTTACAACGCCTCTATGTACCGGAGCGCGGTCGGGTGTTGGTCGACGGTATGGACCTGGCCCTGGCAGACGTCTCTTCCCTGCGCCGCCAGATCGGCGTGGTGCTGCAAGACAACATGCTGTTCAACCGCAGCATCCGCGAAAATATCGCATTGAGTGATGCCGGAGCGCCTTTGGAGGCCGTCATGCAAATGGCCAAACTGGCTGGCGCCCACGACTTCATCCTTGAGCTGCCGGAGGGCTACGACACGATGGTCGGCGAGCACGGTGCGTCGTTATCTGGCGGTCAGCGCCAACGTATCGCTATCGCCCGCGCCCTGATGGGCAACCCGCGCATCCTGATTTTCGATGAGGCCACCAGTGCGCTGGACTATGAGTCCGAGCGCATTGTTCAGCAGAACATGCAGGCAATCTGCAAGGGGCGCACCGTGATCATCATCGCGCATCGGCTGTCTGCCGTTCGCGATGCCAACCGCATCGTTGTAGTCGATCGCGGGCAAATTGTAGAGCAGGGCACTCATGCCGAATTGCTGACGCATCAAGCCGGTCATTACTCGCGTCTTCATCGCCTTCAGCAGGGAGGCAGCCATGTCTAACGCCGAATCGACCGGACTGTTGCAGCGCTACCGCCGTGTGTGGCGCCAATCGTGGCGTCACCGTCGTGAAATGGATGCGCCCAAGCGCCTGGCGCATGAAGTGCAGTTTCTGCCCGCAGCACTGGAGTTGCAGGACAAGCCCAGCCATCCAGCCCCGCGCATCTTCATGTGGGCGATCATGGCATTTGCCGCGCTGGCTCTGTTATGGGCCTGCCTGGGCAAAATTGATGTGGTGGCCACGGCCAGCGGCAAGATCATCCCCAGCGGCAAGACCAAAACCATTCAGTCCAGTGAAACGGCGGTGGTCAAAGCGATTCATGTGCGTGACGGGCAATCCGTCAAGGCAGGCCAATTGCTTCTGGAGCTGGATTCCACATCAGCCGATGCCGATGTCGGACGTGTTCGCAGTGACTTGCTGGCTGCGCGAATCGACAGCGCTCGCGCGTATGCCATGCTCGACGCAATCAATCAGCGCAAGCCACCTCGGGATCTGACCGGCACCATACTGGATGCCGATCCGATACATGTTCTGGCCGCGGAGCGCTGGTTGCAGGGCCAGTATCAGGAGTATCGCAGCAGCCTTGACCTGGTCGACGCCGAGATTCAGCAACGCCAGGCTGATATCCAGGCGGCACGCATCCAGGTAATGAGCCTGCAGAAGACCTTGCCTATCGCTGCAAAACTGGCCAGTGACTACGAAAACCTTCTGAAAAAGCAGTACATCGCCCGCCATGCTTACCTGGAAAAGGAACAAGCCCGCCTGGACCTCGAACGCCAACTGAGCGTGCAGCAAGCCAGCGTCCTGCAGTCCACCGCCGCCCGCCAGGAAGCAGAGCGCCGCCGCGAAGGCGTGGTCGCCCAGACCCGCCGCGCCATGCTTGACCTGTTGCAGCAAGCCGATCAAAAGATCGCATCTTTCAATCAGGACCTGACCAAGGCCCGCTATCAGGAAGACCTCACCACCCTTGAAGCGCCGGTAGACGGCACCGTCCAGCAACTGGCCGTGCACACCGTCGGCGGCGTCGTCACCCCTGCACAACCACTGATGGTCCTGGTCCCCGACGGCCAGCCCGTGGAAGTGGAAGCCATGCTGGAGAACAAAGACGTCGGCTTCGTCCGCGCCGGTCAGCCCGTTACCGTCAAGGTCGAAACCTTCACCTTCACCAAGTACGGCACGATAGATGGCGAAGTCATTAGCGTTTCCAACGACGCCATCGAAGATGAAAAGCGCGGGTTGATCTACAGCAGCAAGATCCGCCTCAACAGCGACACGCTGAACGTGAATGGTGTGGACATCAAGCTGTCGCCGGGTATGGCGGTGACGGCGGAAGTGAAGACCAACAAGCGGCGGGTAATCGAGTATTTCCTGAGTCCGTTGCAGCAGCATGCGTCGGAGAGTTTCAGGGAGCGGTAGTAAGTGGAAATCTGGATTAATAACAGTAACTCAATCGGTACTGACTCATGGGCGATACAACGGCAACTATTATCAACGGGCAGAGTGGCGATGATTGGCTTTATGGCACGTCGGCCAATGACATACTGGATGGCGGTGCGGGCAACGACAGGCTGTCTGGCGGCCTTGGCAATGACACCTATCTTTTTTACCGAGGCATGGGGCAGGACACGGTCACTGATTTCGACTGGACCGTTGGCAATATCGATACGATCAAGGTAGCAGCCGATATTGCGCCCGCCGATGTGACGGTTAGTCGCGATGGTACCTACCTGTATCTTTCGATAAAGGGAACGACTGACAAAATGTCGGTCACGTTCTTCAATAACATCAACTATCAGGTGGAGCGTGTCGAGTTTGCCGATGGGACGGTATGGGATATCGATACCCTGAAAACCATGACTCGTGGCGTGGCCAGTGATGCGGCGGATACCTTGTATGGCGATGTCGGGGCTGATGTGCTCGATGGCCTCAATGGCAACGACAAGTTGTATGGTGAAGAAGGCAACGATGTGTTGAGTGGAGGTGAGGGTAACGACACCTTGTATGGAGGCGCAGGCAACGACACTTTGAATGGTGGTGCAGGCAACGATTTCCTCTATGGTGATGATGGCGATGACACCCTGGACGGTGGTGCCGGTAATGATTACTTGTCGGGATCTCGTGGCAATGACACTTATCTGTTTTACAGAGGGATGGGGCAGGACACGATCAGCGAGTTTGATACGACCGCTGGTAATGCAGATACCATTAAAGTGGCTGCCGACATTATTCCTGACGATGTCGTCGTGAGGAGAGAGAACACAGATCTTTATCTCTCCATAAAGGGCACCACTGACTGGATGAAGATCTACAGTTATACCGATTCCGGTTATCAGGTTGAACGAGTCGAATTTGCTGACGGGACAGTCTGGTCGGTTAGCGATCTCAAGCGTCTTTCGCGGGTCGTGGCCAGTGAAGGAGCAGAAACAATCTATGGAGACGAGACCAGTGAGCAGCTCGATGGGTTGGGTGGTAACGATCAGATCTATGGTCTTGCTGGCAACGACGTGCTTCTGGGCGGCGCAGGCGATGACTTGCTTGATGGCGGAATGGGGTTAGATACGCTGGATGGTGGCGCTGGTAATGACATGCTTTATGGCGGCTCCGGCAATGACACGTATCTGTTTCAGCGTGGCGGCGGTCAGGATGTGATCGATGATCGCGACTGGACCGCTGGCAATATCGACACGCTCAAACTGGCACCAGGTATTGTTTCAACCGATATCAAGGTTTCGCGCGCAGGAAACAATCTTGAGCTGGCGATTATCGGTACATCGGACAAGATAACGGTTCGTGACTGGTTTTATTCTGCCGATTCGCAGGTCGAACAGGTTCAGTTTGCGGATGGCACACTCTGGGATGTAGCCACCCTGAACGCGATGGTCAAAGGCGTTGCAACTGAAGGCAACGACGTCCTGCAAGGGGAGGAATCTGTCGCAGATACCCTGAACGGATTGGGGGGGGACGATACACTTTACGGTCTGTCGGGTAATGACACGCTCAATGGCGGTGCCGGCAACGACACGCTTTACGGTGGTGCAGGTGCGGATACCCTTGATGGTGGCGCCGGCAACGACACGCTTTATGGTGGTGCAGGTGCGGACACCCTTGATGGTGGCGTCGGCAATGACAACCTTTATGGTGATGCTGGCAATGACACCTATCTTTTCTATCGTGGGGCCGGGCAGGACTGGATCAGTGATTACGATAGTTCTGCAGGCAATCTGGATGTCATCAGGGTCTCCGACAGTCTCACGCCTGCCGATATCCAGCTCAGCCGCAGTGCGTACGACCTGTATGTAGGCATCGCTGGGTCAGCCGACAAGCTTACAGTGTCTGGATGGTTCTCAAATACGTCGACCCAGGTCGAACAGATTCAGTTCTCCGATGGAACAACTTGGGGCATTGATGCGATCAGGGCGATGAGCAGTGGTACGGCCAGTCAGGGCAACGATGTTCTTTACGGCAATGATGCGCTGGCGGATTCGTTGAGCGGTCTTGATGGCGACGATGAAATCAACGGGCTGGGCGGCAACGACATCCTGTCGGGAGGGGCTGGTAATGACCGGCTTTACGGTGATGCAGGCAACGACACTCTGACAGGTGGAACCGGCAATGATCAGCTTGATGGCGGTCGGGGTAATGATCTCTACCAATTCGAGCGGGGCGACGGTCAGGATGTAATCAATGATTTTGATCCTGATGCAAACACCGACGTGCTGCAATTCGGTGCCGGTATCGCTGCTGATCAACTGTGGTTCAGCAAAAACGGTTGGGATCTGGAAGTCGGTGTCATCGGCACGGCTGATAAAGTGACGGTATCCAACTGGTCATTCTGGGGCGCTGGCAGTTGGGAGAAGGCTCAGCAGATCGAGCAGTTTCGCACTGATGATGGCAAGGTCCTGCTGGGAGGGCAGGTTGATCAACTGGTAGAGGCCATGGCGGCTTTCGCACCGCCTGCTGCCGGTGAACTTAAGCTGTCTGAGAGTTACCAGGCTTCGTTGAACGTGGTGATTGCGAGCAACTGGCAATAACAGTAATTCAGGCTGTCGTACCCGGAGGTGCGGCAGCCTGAAGCGTTTTCTATCATTAATACGTTGCGCGAGTGAGCTAAACACTCATACAGCTAGTTATAACCTAAAGAAACGACTCCGGACACCCCCGTCCCAAATCATCCGAACCCCACTCCGCAATACCCACCCCTCAATAAACTAAACTACCCAGCGGCACCCGCTCGCTGTCCGGGCCTGAGGAAGTTGTCAGCCTTATCCTTATCGTTCTACGCACCTGTCAATGCTCGGTTTAAAACATAACAGAACTACCTATTCGCACGAACCGCATAAGGATAAGGCTTGGATGACAATGACTCCAGTGGACGGATCGGCTACCTTCGAGGTTAACAACCTGTTCAGAAAACCCAGGATCTGTTTTGACTGGGAGGACCTGCGTTACTTCGTGATGTTTTCCACGGTCAGTTCCCTGAGTGGTGCTGCAAGGATACTGGGTGTGGAGCACGCCACTGTTTCGCGCCGTATCGCTTCGCTGGAAAGGTCTCTCAATGTAAAGCTTGTCGACCGTCGCAAGCGTTTGTATGAACTGACTGATGAGGGACGACGTGTGGCGGCGATCGGGCGACAGATCGAGGCGCAGACCCAGGCTGTTGGTCGTCTCGCGGTTGCGGCTCAGGTGGTGCAGGGTGTGGAGGTGACCATCAGTGCGCCGCCGTCGGTGGCGGTCGAGAAGCTGGTGCCACAATTGGGGGCGTTTCGGGCGATGCATCCCGGCATTATGTTGCGCTTGTTGGGCGATCACCAGTATTCGTCGTTATCCAGTTGCCAGTCTGACCTGTGTATACGGTTTTCCAAACCTGTTGAAAGCGGCATTGTCGCGCGGCGTATTGGCACGGCTTCCTTTTCATTTTATTGCGCACGTTTTTATCTGGAGCAACGCCCTCCGGAGCATTATGAGTTTATTGCTTATGACAATGAACTGATGAGTGACAGTCAGAACGGATGGCTGAGGGATATCGTCGGTGATCGACCCTTTGTGCTGGAGGCCAAAACGGTGGAGTTGCAAATTCGTGCTGCGGAAACCGGTGTGGGCATCGCGTTACTGCCCAGTTTTGCCGTAGAGGACAATAATCGCCTGTGCCGGGTGGAGTTGTCGGCTCCGCTGGAAGTCGATGTCTGGCTCGGCGTGCATGAAGACTTGCGCGCGGTGGCTTCCATCCAGGCTGCCATGAATTATGTGGAAAGCTGTTATCTCTAGGCAGGCCTGAGTTCGCGCTGGTCATGTTGGCGGTAAAACAGTCTTGCGGTGAAAAAATTCCCATCCCCTCATCAAATATCGACAGTTTACAAGTTCGGCTGTTTTGACGAGGATCAATATCGAGTGGAGCAGTTCATGACTCGAAACTCCGAGACGTTAAGGTGTCGGCTCGGCAAGGTTTGTTAGATGGCGCGCTGTTGGATAATTATAAAAACTCAAGCAGTGGCAAGACCATCTCAAGCACCCTGATGACACCCTAAGGACAGCCGGAGATTCTCATGGCCGACGTAAAAATTCTCGACGTTACCTTGCGTGACGGTGGTTATCGTAACAACTTCAACTTCACAGAAGATCAGGCGCAGATAGTGGTCGCTGGCTTGGCCAGTGCGGGTGTCGACCTCTGCGAAATTGGTTATTGCAAAGGATCCTTCGCCCCGAAAGGCGAGCACGGTCTGACCAGTGATGTAGGCGCAGGCTTCATTGAAAAGATTGCGCAGGCGGCCAACGGCCGTATCGAACTGGCCGTCATGGTTCACCCCAGAAACATCACCAAGGATGACTTCGCCATGCTCAAGGAGCAGGGCGTTTCGATGATCCGCGTCTGTTTGAGGCGCGATCAACTGGATGAGGGGCTTGTGACCTTGTCGCTGGCTCGCGATCACGGCTTCAGTGTCAGCGCCAATGTGACGCATGTCACCTCGCAGACGCCAGGCAGCGTGCTTGATACGGCAGTGCGCGCGGAGGGGGCCGGCGCAGATATCGTTTGCTGTGCGGATTCCAATGGCCACATGTTGCCAGCCGATGTAGACCGACTGTTCAGTCGTCTCTCAAGCCGGCTGTTGGTGCCGCTGGGCTTTCACGCGCATAACAATCTGTCGTTGGCGCTGGCGAATGCAGCGGCTGCCATAGAAGCCGGCGCTGAATACATTGACACGTCCATATGCGGCATGGGCAAAGGGGCCGGTAATCTTCACCTGAGTATGCTGGTTGCCTACCTGGAGCGTACGGGCGTCAGTCATGGTTATGACCTGGTGAAACTGATGGAGCTGTCGGAAGCCACGGCCCGCGCGGTACCGCACAACAATATGCCCAGCCCGCTGATGGATGTCATTCTGGGCACTTACAACTTCCCCTATGACAGCAGTCAACGCGTGCGGGACACCCTCGAGCGCTTTCAGTTGACCTCCGAGTACCGAGCGATCGAGGTCATGTATCAGCAGGACAAGGTGGCGCGCCTCGCGCCGCGAGCGGTGTTGTCGACCATCGCCACCGGCTTGCCGAACGGCGCGAAGGGAGTCGCGCTATGACCACTCAAATGCTCCGAAAGCGCATATGTGTCTTGCCCGGTGACGGGATCGGCATTGAGGTCATGGAGGCGGCACTGCCGGTGATTGCGGCGTTGAACCTGCCATTCGATCTGATTGCGGCGGACATCGGTTGGGAATGCTGGAGGGCCGAGGGGGAAACCGTTCCGGCCCGGACCTGGGAGATCATGGCCGGTTGCGACGCGACATTGCTTGGCGCAATCACCAGCAAACCTCTGGCAGAGGCCGAAGCAGAGTTGCCACTGGCGCTTCAGGGCCAGAACCGCCGCTATGTCAGCCCGGTCATTCAGCTCAGGCAGAATCTTGACCTGTACGCCAATGTACGCCCGGTCACTGACATGACCGGCGAAAACAGATTTCGCTTTGTCGTGATCAGGGAAAACACCGAAGGGCTTTATGCGGGGCTGGACTTCGGTTGTATCCCGGATGCACTGGTGCCCCTGCTCGAAGAGCGGGAAGCCCTTGGCGCGGCGTGGCAGCGAGAAGGGCAGGATGATGCGACGGTGACGTTGCGCCTGCAGACGCGAAGTGGCCTGACGCGTATTTTCGAATACGCCTTCGAGTACGCCCGCAAGAACCACTTCACGCGGGTCACGTTTGTCGACAAACCCATGGTCCTGCGGCACAGCAGCGCCTTTGCACGGGGCATCTTCGAAGCAACAGCTCAGCGGTATCCGGACGTGACCGGGGTCATCGAGAATGTCGATGCGGTTGCCCTGTGGATGGTGCAGCGTCCCGAGCGCTTCGGGGTGATCGTTGCCGAGAACATGTTCGGCGATATTCTTTCCGATCTCGGCGCCGGAGTCATGGGAGGTCTGGGGTTTGCGCCCAGTGGCAACTTCGGCAATTCAGGGGCTTATTTCGAACCGGTACACGGCAGCGCGCCTGCCCATGCGGGGTTGAACAAGGCCAACCCCGGCGCGATGTTCATGGCCATCGCGCTGATGCTGGACCATTTAGGGTTCCCGGCCGAGTCGGCGTGTATCAGCCAGGCCGTCAGCCTGGTTTCTCGCACATCCACACGCACATATGACCTCGGCGGTTCCCATACCACGGCTCAAGTGGGCGAAGCGATCGTTACGCAGTGCATCGAGTTGCAGTCCCGCACGTTCGGGTATGGCAACGAACAGGTTGTAGCACAGGGAGAACGTCATGTCAGCGCACTTTGAAGCTGTACCCATTGCGCAAGCCGTGCTGGAGGCATGTGAACATCTCGACACTGCGTCCTTGTCTGACGCGCTGGACAGCCTGGGGGTCGACGGCGGGCTTTCGGGTATTGCCTCGCAAGTACCTGGCACTCGTTGCGTAGGCATCGCATTTACCGTGCAGTACGAGCCGGTCGATGCCTCTGCGCTATTCAAGGGGGCTGCCAACTATATCGATCATGTACCGGCCGGTGCGGTGATTGTTTCCTCAAACAACGGACGCCAGGACTGCACGGTATGGGGCGACATCATGACCCACTTCGCGTTGGCCAATGGTATCAAGGGCACTGTGATCGATGGCGTGGCACGCGATATCGATACGGTCATCGAGTGCCGTTACCCATTGTTCAGTCGCGGGCGTTTCATGCAGTCGGCAAAGAACCGCGCTCAACTCCAGGCTGTACAAGTGCCTCTGCTCATCAATGGCGTAACAGTCCGGCCCGGCGACCTTCTGGTGTGTGATGGCAGCGGCTGTGTTGTGATTCCCCAGCAACTGGCTGTCGAGGTTGTACGCCGTGCCCAGGCAGTCGAGCAGACAGAACGCCGCATCATCGAAGCCATATCGGCTGGCTGGACGCTGGAAAAAGCCCGCAGCACCTATCGCTACGACCAGCCCTGGCTGACTGACGCTGAAAAAATCAGCGTCGCGATGCCTTCGCAGGCGTGAACTGATCTGCCTTCCCACTTGAATGGAAATGATGATGAAAATGGAATTGTTCGACGCCCAATCCGTCAGCGATGACAACGCGGTTTATCTGATCAATGTCGTACAGGTAAATGAGGGGGCTCAGGATCTGGCCATTCAGATTCTTGAAGAGACGGTCAGTTACGTGGCACGCACTTACAGTGCCTTCAAATGGAGCCGATTGATGAGAAGCATCGACGGCAAGACCGTTATCAATCAGGCGCAATGGAGCGATCGCAGCCAGTTCGAGTCGCTGTTTACCGACGCAGAGTTTCTGTCGCGCTATTCCCGGTTGAAAGAAACCGGTACCTGGGAATATCACCTGTACAACATAGCCGAGTACATCACCCCTGAAATTGCCTTACAAAAGGCCGGCTGAGCCACGACCGGCAGAAGAGGGCGGCGCACAGGCCGCCTTCGTCTGATATTCACTCGGATTGCACAGGGATTATGCGATGACCACGATCAATACAGCACTGACCTCACTTCTGGGCATTGACCACCCGCTGATTCTGGCGCCCATGGGCGGCGCTTCCGGTGGGCGTCTGGCGGCTGCGGTTTCCCGTGCCGGTGGCCTTGGTCTGGTGGGTGCCAGTTACGGCGACCCGCAATGGATGGCGCGTGAACTGGAGATGATGCGAGAGGTGCAGCAGCCTTGGGGCGTAGGCCTGGTCATGTTTACCGTGGCCAAACAGTTCGAATTGCTTCTTCTGGCGCTGGAGTATCGTCCGGCGGTGGTTGCCCTGTCGTTTGGTGATGTACGTCCTTTCGTCAGGCCCATCCATCAGGCCAATGCCAAAGTCATCGTTCAGGTGCATGACGTCGACCAGGCGCTTGAAGCGCTGGACGCCGGTGCCGATGCGCTGATCGTGCAAGGTGCCGAGGCGGGTGGTCACAGTTTGCGCCGCGCTTCATTGCCGCTGTTTCCGGCGGTCCGCGACGCTGTGGGTGAGCATGTCGTGCTGATCGGTGCCGGCGGGATCGCCGACGGGCGTGGCATGGCTGCTGCGCTGGCGCTCGGCATGGACGGCGTGATGATGGGTACGCGCTTTCTGGCTTCACAGGAGGCACTGCCTTCCGAACGGGTAAAACAGAGACTGCTGCAGGCGGTCGCGAGCGATACGGTGCGAACCCGGATCTTCGATCAGGTGCGCGGCATCGATTGGCCCGAGGGCTACAGCGGACGTGTGATCGGCAATGACTTTTCCGCTAGCTGGGTGGGTGAGGAGCAGGCTTTCGCTGCGCCAGCCGGTCAACTGCGCCTGGACTATGAAGCCGCGCTGGCGGCCGACGATGTCAGTATCCGGGCCATCTGGGCAGGCGAAGTCGCGGACCTGATCAAGGAGGTGCTTCCCGCACAACTGATTGTCGAGTCGACCTTGCGCGGGTATGCCGCCAGTGTCGAACGCCTTCGCACGCCCCGCTGAGCCTTCACGATTGAGCCCTCACGATGGAGCAACGACCGGACCCGCTCGACTAGGCGGGTCTTGTTCTTTTTGCAGGAGCAAAAGCCATGAGTCATTGCATGACCTTCCGGACCTTTGGTGTCGGGCATTCGCGCGTCTTTATTTTGTCACCGGTGATGCCGGTCTGGGACGAGGGTGGTTTTGCCCAACCGCTGATCGAGCATTTCACCGCGGCCGGTTTTCAGGTCACGGTCTTTGATTCCCTGTCGCTACCTGTCGTACCAGACGAGGACTTTGGTGCCTTTACCGAGCGCTGGGCCTGCGCGCTCGAGCAGTGGGGTGTGCCGGATGTACTGGTCGGCGTTGCCCTGGGTGGTGCATTGGTGCAGGCACTGGCAGGCACTTCATTTCTGCAGTCGACACCTGCTTTGCTGCTGCTGTCTTCCCCGGCCAAGGCCGACGGGTTACTCGATTCCAGGCTGGGACATATGGCAGACCTGGCCGAACAGGGGCATGTCGAGCAAGCCAGGCATCTGTTGGACAACCTGGTATTGCCTGACGGGCAGGTCCATGAACGAGCGGACCCAGCCGGCCACGAGAGTGACGCGACGCTTTCGATGCAGGGGCAGCGCCTGACAGTGGGTTTCCGGTTGCTGGCTGGTGTGGATCTCAGTGAATGCCTGCTCGATTACCAGGGGCGTGTGTTGAGCGTGTTCGGCGAAAAGTCGCAGTTGGTGGGCGTGCGCAATGTGCTGCGTACCCGTGGCCGGAAGCAACGCTCGCTGTGCGTGGAGGGGGGCGGGATGCGTCCTCTGGCGGATGACCTGAAGCAGGTGCTGGACAGCATCGACGCGTTCCTGATGACCCGCCAGGAGTGTGTGCAATGAGCCAGGTCGACGCGCTGAACTTCATCGATGTGCATTACCACGCCAATCCTGACGCGTTCATTCGTCGTCATGGTGCGATCGAGGCGGGCAGGTGCTACGCGCGGGCACAGGGCAGGGTGGTGCTGAAGAATCATCTGGGGTGTACGGCAGCCCAGGCGTGGGAAGCGCGCGATCAGGGTTTTCCGGTCAGCGGCTCAGTGGTCCTGAACGAGATTGCCGGCGGCATCGACTATCGGGTGGTCGAGCGCAGCCTCTGTGTGCGTGGCGATGAGCCGGGGCGTTTCATGGTTCATTTGCCAACCGTGACCGGCAGAACGCATGCCAGCACGCTGGCCCGCAACCTGAGCCATCCGTTGTTGCGGGACAAGCCCATCAAGCCTGCCAGAGTGACATCGGAGAACGGCCGTCTGACGCCACAGGCGCTGGATATTCTGAGAATGGCGCGTGACTATCCGCTGGTGATCTCGACCGGGCATGCCGATGCCGATGAAGTCAGGACGCTGATCGACGAAGCGCTGCGGATCGGTGTGCCGAGGTTGATGCTCAACCAGCCTGCCAATCCGTTGACCGGTCTAGACGCGGCCGAGCTTGCGCTGATCGGCACAGAGCCATCGGTCTACATCGAGCAGACCGCACTGACGTACTTGCTGGGCTATCAGGACCGGCAGGATTTCAGCGATGTGTTGAGTCATGTCGGCAATGTGGTCTACAGCTCGGACCTGGGGCAGACCAGTCAGGTCGATGTCCACGAGTGGCTGTCGCTGAGCGGGCAGTGGTTCGACGCGTTCGGCTTGAGCGGCGAGCGCCGCACCGAGGTGACTCTGTTGAATCCGCAACGCATGTTGGCCCTTTAAGCTGTTCGGATAAGGCCGCCCTGGCCAGCACTGCCAGGGCGGCCTGGCCATCAGGCTACTTCTGCGGACACCTTCGAAGTAATCGCCTCCACCACTCTGGATTCACGCAGGCCCGCGTCTTCCATCAGTGGCAGTGTTTCTCTCACGAAGTCCTTTATACCCTCGTGGTAATCGAGCCACGTCAGGGCAATGCCGTCGATCCCCCAGTCAGAGTATTTCCTGAACAGCTCCACGATCTTCTCGGGTGTGCCCACCAGTGGCACCCCGGCGAATCCGGCCTTGAAGTGGAAACGGAAACGCACGGCGTCTTCGGGGGTGAAAATGCCGGTCTGGATACCCAGCTCGCCGGTGATGATGTCGCAGCCCTCATCGTCACCCACCTGATTGGCGTAATAGTCCAGGTAAGCGTCTGCTTCCTCTTGCGTGTCCTTCTGCACCACGTAGCCATAACACCATATCTTTATGTCACGGCCGAACTTCTGTTTCGCCAGGTCCTTGTAGGATGCAATCTGCTCACGCACCGCTTGTTCGCCGTCCAGATGTTTGACGATCAGGAACGCGGCGTCGCAATGTTCTGCACAGAATAGTTTGCCGCGCGGCGACCCTCCGGCATTGATCAGGTAGGGTTTATTCAAGGGTTGTGGCTGCGAGATTGCGCCGCAGATGTTGAAATACTCGCCTTTGAAGTCGAACGGGGTCTGCTGCTCCCAGGCATTTTTTGCAATGTGCAACCACTCTTCTGCATAGTCGTAGCGTTTGTCGTGCTCCATCATGTGGCCGCTGAACATGCGCATTTCCGCGCCATACCAGCCGCAGAGGATATTCAGCCCGAAGCGCCCGCCGCTGATGTGGTCGATGGTCACCGCTTGTTTGGCCGCGAACAGCGGGTGTACGGTGGGCAAGTGCGAGGTGGTGAAGACCGCGATCTGACTGGTCAGCGCTGCAATCCCGGCAGCCCAGGTATAGGTTTCGAAACAGACACCGCCGGTATTGTTGGTACCGCCGAAACCTTTCCAGCGGCCTACCGGTATGAAGGCCTCAAACCCCGCATCGTCGGCAATCCGGGCGATTTCCAGATTGCCAGCCCAATCGTCTCCGCGCAGGCGTTCAGGCGCATTGGTGACGGTGCAGCCACCCTCGGTATTGGTGGAGAAAACACCCAGATGTATCTTGTTCGGGCTGCTGCGCATCGGGTTGGTTTTTATCGGATAGGATTTTTCAGCGCGCATCGTGACCTCCCAGGTCGGTAGTTGGATCATTCGTCCTTGCTAAGTCCTGAACCTGCGGTGGCCGTGCCGACCAAGTAGTCGGTCAGGCATGATCACCCCGGCGGGTCGGGAAGTACGGCAGCACATACTCTTCCAGCTCTTGCAACACTTCTGTGGCCGGACGCCTCAGGGGCTTGAGGTTCAGCGCAACATGCGAAACACCCTGTTCGCGCTGACGCTGCCACAAGGCGATGAGGGCGTTGCGCCCGGTACTGATTCCGCGGCCGACTTTCATTGGCGCGTCCTTGTTCTCGTCCAGATCGAAGAACGTCGCATAGCCGTAGGGCTTGAAGTGCCTTTGCTCATTGGCACTGCGCCAATGATTGATCACTTCAGGCAAGGTGTCGAAGCCGCTCTGATGCCATATCCAGCCATCCATGTGATTGGCCAGCCATTTGATGTCCTGCTGACAGCGGCCGATGGCAAGCATCGGCAGCCGCCCGAAAAGCGGTTTCGGCAGTAGGTCCAGCGCGCCATTGAGTTGTCCGTAATGGCGCGATCTGAACACTGGAAAAGACTGCTCGGTCACCGCGTGCAGCAGTTCGACGCCGTCTCTGAAGCGTTCTGCTCGGGTGTCGAACTGCTCGCCGAACGCGGGGTATTCGCCGGGCCTGTCCCCGGTAGACAAACCCAGCAGGAAGCGCCCCTCAAGCAACACGTCGACGCTGCACGCCTGTTTGGCAACCATCAGCGGATTGCGCAACGTCAATATGATACCTGCCGTGCCGATGCAGATTTGCCGGGTGACGGCAGACAGCAGCGCGGCGTAGACAAAAGGATCGAACACCTGACCGGCGTCGCCGAACCCCGGATCGAGAAGCGGTACGTCGCGCAGCCACAGCGCGGCGAAACCGGCCTTGTCGGCCTGAATGGCGAGGGCCAGATGGTCTTTCATGGTCGGCGCTGCGGAGTCGGGGTAGCCCTCCAGTGGCGCAATCAACCCGAACGTGAGATGACCCGGCGCGAACACCTTTGCAAAGGCTGGATGCCGCTTTGCGCCTGGTATTTCATAGGGACTCACTTGGTTTCACCCGCCAGTTCAAGCGTGTCGGAGGGCTCTATGGGCGGTTCTTCATGAGCGCGTACGCGACCAAGCAGCGCAAAGACCGCCACGGCCGTCAGCACGGTGGCGCCGCTTAGAATGAACAGCAGATTGCGGAAGGCACTGACGTACTGTTGGTGCAGCAACGCTGCCTGACCGGACAGAAGACTTGTCGCATTGTGCAGATCGCCCAGGGCAGCGCGGTTGGCCGCTTCGGTGACCACCTCAGGTGAGACATCCTTGAGTGCGTCGAAAAGCCCCCATTGAATAAACGTTGCAAGCAGGGCACCCGCGATTGCGATAGCGATCCCGTCTGCCGAAACGCGCACCGCGTTGAAGATGCCGGTGGCCATGCCGGCGCGTTCTTTTTCAACGACACTGATCGCCATGCCGTCCATCAGCCCCCAGGGCAGGCCGATACCGATACCGATCAAGGCCATCGGCAGCAACGCTGTCCTGATCGCGCCACTGTCCAGTGCCAGCGCCAGCCATAACAGGCCGGCCGCCACCAGCAGCAGCCCGACGCCGGACAGCAGTCCTGACGTGAAACGACGTGCCAGCTGCGCGGCAAGCAGGGGCACGATCAGCAGGGGCGCCGCCAGGGCTGTCATCATCTGCCCGGTTTCAAGGGCGCTGAGGCCGTCGATACCAATGAAGCGCGCTGGCAGCATGATGATCAGCACGACGAAGAAAAATGCGGGAGTGGCTGCAAGAATCTGCACGCCGACAAACCGCGCGCTCTTGAACAACGAGAGATCCAGCATGGGGCGGGCGACGCGCCGCTCCACCGCAATGAATACCCAGAACAGCAGCAGTGAGCCGATGATGCCACCCATCACCAATGGATCGGTCCAGCCCTCTTCAGGGGCGAGCAGAATGGCATAAGTGAACAGGGTCAATGCTGCGGTAAAACTGATTGCGCCCGGCCAGTCCATACCTGTGGCGTCGGGATCCTTTGACTCGGTGGCGCTGAACAGCACCAGCAGGAACCCCGCGACGCCGATGAGTGCTGTTGCATGGAATGACCATTTCCAGCCTGCCGAATCCACAAGCGAGCCGGCTGCAAGAGGGCCGAAGGCCAGACCTATACCGAACGTGGTGCCCAGCAGGCTGAAAACTCGGGTGCGGTCGGCGCCATGAAAGGTCTGGGCAAGCGACGACATCGCCCCGGCGAACGCTGCCGCGCCACCCAGGCCTTGCACCAGTCTGAGCAGGTCGATCTGGACGACGGAGGAGGCTGCCGGAATGGCGAAGGTGGAGAGCACGAAGATCGTCAGCCCGATCAACCAGACGCGTTTTCTGCCGTAGATATCCGTCAGGCTCCCGGCGGCCATCATCGCGCTGCCGTAGGTCAGGATGTAGGCGTTGATGACCCAGGTCAGCTCGACGGCTGATCCGCCCAGTGCCTGGTTTATCGACGGCAGAACCACGGCAGGGCCCGTGAAGCATAACGGGATCAGAATGCCGGTCAGGCAAGCGGCGAGCAGTTGCCCCCATCGTCCCGCAGTGGGCTGTGTTTGAACCCTGTGTGCTGTGGTCATGTGCAATGTCCCTGTGAAGCGTGCTCGGGTTTTGCCGTGGTGCACGCGTTTATCCAAGAGCGATCGCCCTGCCGCGAGATTAGGGGTTGCGCCCGCAAACAAAAACAGGCTTATGTTCCGAACGTATAGGACAGGGTTGTCCTGAATAGGAGTGGGTATTGGAATCGCTCGGAAGCATCGCCGTGTTCGTTCTGGTTGCTGAAACGCGGAGTTTTACCCAGGCCGGAAAACGCCTGGGTATTTCTTCGTCGGGAATCGGCAAGAGTATTGGCCGTCTGGAGGAGAGCCTCGGCGTCCGCCTTTTTCATCGCAGTACGCGCAGTATCGCCCTGACGCTGGAAGGCTCGATATTCCTGGAGCGTTGCCGCCGGATTCTGTCGGAGCTGGAAGCGGCGGAAATGGAGTTGAGCAATGCCAGAGACTTGCCCAAGGGCAGGTTGCGGATCAGTTTGCCATTGGTCAGCGGACTGGTGATGCCGGTGATCATCGACTTCATGCGTACCTATCCCGATATCGAACTGGACATCGATTTCTCGGATCGCATGGTCGATATCATCGAGGAGGGCTTCGATATCGTGTTACGCACCGGCGATCCCGGTGACTCGGGGCTGATGTCGAAGCGGATGGGCAGTTTCCAGTTGCGCATCGTCGGCGCTCCGGACTATTTTGCCCGGCACGGTATACCCCGGCATCCTGGGGACCTGAGTCAGCACGCCTGCCTGTTGCACAAGTTTCCCTCCACTGGAAGGTTTGAACACTGGCCGCTGCGTCGCGAGGCGGGCGTCGACGATCTCGAGTTACCCCAGGCCATGGTGTGTAATACCACCGAGATTCTGGTGGACGTCGCGCGGGCCGGGTTGGGAATTGCCTGTCTGCCGGACTTCATGATTTTATCGGCCATTCGCAACGGCGAGCTGATACCTGTCCTGGATGACTACACGGTGCATACCGGAACGTTCAGATTGCTCTGGCCGTCCAGCAAGCATCTTTCGCTGCGCCTGCGAGTCTTCATTGATTTCATGCACGCCCATTTGTTCGCTCCTCCGTCAGTATGACTGCGCGGAGCGAGCCTGCAGCACCTGGCAAGGAGCACTGCTATGTATACGCTTTTCGGCACGCAAGGTTCGGGTTCGGCTGCGATCGAGATAGCGCTTCGGCGTTGCTCGGTGCCTTTTACCCTGAGCGAAGCCTGTGGGTGGGAAGAGGGGCCTGGGAAGGAGGCATTGAGGCGGGTCAACCCGATGATGCAAGTCCCCACACTGGTGCTGGCCGATGGCGCGGTGCTCACTGAAAGTGCTGCGATCCTGATTCATCTGGGCCTGGAGCACCCCGACTCCGGACTTCTGCCTGGCAAGTCCGCGCAGCGTGCTCAAGCGCTACGCGCGCTGGTTTACATTGCAGCCAATTGCTACGCCGCCATCGGGATCATTGATTACCCGCAGCGCTGGCTGGCAGGTTCCGACGATGGTCTGGAGAGGCTGCTCGAAGCGGGCGCCCGGACGCGGTTGCATGAACACTGGGAGACGTTTGCCGACCTGTTTGGTGATGCCGGGATCTGGTGTTGCGATGGGCCCGGCGCAGTGGAGATTCTGGCCTCTGTCGTGACGCGATGGAGTGGCGCGCGCGAGCACCTGCGTAACACCCGGGCGGATTTTCATGCGCTGTTGCTAAAGGTTGACGCTGAGCCAGTGGTCAACGCGGTCATTCGACGCCATTGGCCTTGAGGCACCCGGCGACAGGATGAAGCGGGTTAGAAAATAAAAAAGCCGAACAGTGAATGTTCGGCCATTTTTATTTAACGGGTATCTGAAGTCACCACGCCTCGCCGGCGATGAGCCGTTGTTATTGTTCGGTTATATGGGCTGGTGCGTTCGTTGCACTGATCGGGCCCAGTATTCTCAAGTAGAGATGCACGGTAGTGCCACTCCCCGGTGCTGTTTCGACGCGTGCGCCTCCGCCGGCATTTACCGCAAACTCCTGCACCTGAACAAGGCCAAGCCCGGCACCCGGGTCCGAACTTCGGGTTGTGAAGAAGGGTTCGAACATCTGCTCCTTGAGCTCGGCGGTCATGCCAGGACCGTTATCTTTCACACTGAGTACCAGATAATCGCCTTCCGGGAATTGCGGGTCGTCCTTGACGGACTCCAGCCGGGTCGAGATATGCACCTTGCCGGGGCCTGAAATTGCATCACGCGCATTGCTCAGCAGATTCAACAAGGTGGTATGCAATTGCGCTTCGGCGCACAACACGCCCCAGCCTCGGGCGGATAGGTCGAATGACAGCTCCAGCGTGTCGCCCGCCGAACGCAACAGAAGATCACGCGCGGCATCGATCCGTTCGCTGACATCGATGCAGATCAGTTCGGAACCGTCCTGGCGAACGCTGTTGAGCAGGCGAGTCACCAGTTGGCGACCGTGATCCACCGCTCGCAGTCCGGTATCGCTGAGCGTCTCGACGTCGGTCGGGCGGCGTGAGCGCATGCGGATCAGTTGCAAGCTGGCGCTCAGAGCCTGAAGCAGGTTGTTGAAGTCATGAGCGATGCTAGCGGTGAGCATGCCCAGTGAGGACACCCGTTGCGACTGACGCAAATTGCGCTCCAGCGCCAGGCTTTGGCTCTGGGAGCTTTCGAGCCCCAGCGCCAGCTCGGCGGCGTGCTGGTCACGTTGTTCCGAGACCAGGCGGTATTGCATCAGGGCTGCGGTTTGCCGCGCCAGTGCCAGCAGGGCACGACGTTGCTGTTCGCTCAGTACACGCGGCCAGATATCGATCACGCAGACGGTGCCCATTGCATGACCGGCCTCGGTACGAATCGGCGCACCTGCATAAAAGCGGATGTAAGGAGGCCCGAGCACCAGCGGGCTTTCTCTGAAGCGAGGATCAGTGGTCGCGTCTTCAACCACCAGCACATCGGAAGGCTGCAGGATGGCGTGGGCGCAGAATGCCAGGTCGCGGTGCGTCTCCTGCACGTCCAGGCCGATGCAGGCCTTGAACCACTGGCGCTCTCGGTCAACCAGCGAGACCAGCGCGATGGGTGCGTCGCACAATGTGGTGGCGAGCAGCACAATATCGTCGAAGTCTTGCTCGGGAGCGCTGTCCAGGATCCTGAGATGCTCGAGAGACAGGACTCGTTCTTCCTCGCTGGCGGGAAGTGGCGCAGGGTGGTGGGTCATGGGGCGCACCGCGATCGGATGAAATTGGGTCTTATGATGCCTATGATCCATAGAGTGCAGCAAGGTATACGCCGCATAAATCAGCTCGGCGTGCACAGGTTTGCACGATGTCCCCTTTATTCAGCCTGCTCGCTCGACTCGCAGTGAAGAAATCCTGCGCAGTGGAAGGGCGTCAAGGCCGTGTTTGAACACCCTCGGAACATTCACTTCTTACTGCCGTCGCCGATTCGAACAATCTATATAACGGCGCACCATTAAATGACGCCTGTAATAAAAGTTAAAGTTCGCTCGACATAAGAAGTTGGTAGGTGCCGAGAGTAACGAACTGGCCCTTTTTAGTGCTGTATTTGTAACTTATTGTGTCCATATTATGCGTGCTGTGTAATAAACTGCCGTCCGGTTTTTGCCTTGGCAAAGATCGTGAGCCCATTAATAACGTCCCGTATTCTTCTGGAGCAACGCCAATGCCCGGCCCAAATGAATCAAGCCCTGCCGAACTTCTGCCCGACGGAGCTACTGACGACCGAGTCACCAGCCTGTTATGGGGGCCATTCTGGCTCGGGGACTCGTCCGGTACCCATCTGACTTACAGTTTTCATCGGGCCGACTCCGTCTACGCCACTGACTACAGTCGCTCGCAGGAGCCTGGTGATGCCTATTCGCTGACCGACGCCCAGGCGGCAGCCGCAAAAAGCGCACTGGATGCCTGGAGTGCGGTGGCTGATATCAAGTTCACCGAGGTTCAGGACACACCCGATAATGTCGGAGACATCCGTTTCGGCGGCTTCAAGGGTCTGCAAGGCACCGAGTTTGGCCAGGCTTATGCGCCGGGTACACTGGGCCGCTCCGGCGATGTCTGGATCGGGCCGAACGTCAACGCGGCCGATCCTGCCAAGGGCACGGATGATTACCTCACGTTCATGCATGAAACCGGTCATGCACTGGGCTTGAAGCATTCGTTCGAAGCCTCGCAGTACAACGACGTTCTGCTCGATGCCAAATTCGAAGATGCGCGTTACACCATCATGAGCTACACCAACAATTACAGCTTCAAGCCCACCACACCGATGTTGCTCGATGTTGCGGCCATGCAGTTTATATACGGTGCCAACACCCACTATCACACTGGCGACGACGTCTACAAATGGGCACCTGGGCAGTCGGTATTCGAGACCATCTGGGACGCTGGCGGCAAAGACACCATTGATGCCAGCAATCAGGAAGCATCGGTGAAAATCAACCTCAACGAGGGTGAGTTCAGCACCATCGGCAAGGCGTTTCTCGATTACAACGCGAACCCTGATGCACCGACGTCGATGAATTCCGGTCTGGCGATCGCCTACGGGGCGCACATCGAAAACGCCATAGGTTCCGCTTTCAATGACACGCTGATCGGCAACGAACTGGATAACGTGCTCAATGGTCGCGGCGGTCTGGATACCATGATCGGCGGGCTGGGCAACGATACCTACGTCATCGATCAGGCAGGCGAACTGGACCTGGTTCAGGAAAAGGCCGATCAGGGCGTCGATACGCTGAAGATCACCTACGACAATACCTCCGCTATCGCACAGGTCATCAACCTCAATGCCGGGACGTTGGCGAACTTCGAGAATGTTCACCTCAAAGGCGAGGGCGCGTTCACCGTATTGGGCAATGATCGCGACAACACCCTGACTGGCAATGATGCGGACAACGTTCTGTTCGGCGGCGCGGGCAATGACAAACTGGTGGGCGGTCAGGGCGCCGATATCATGACTGGCGGTAGCGGCGCTGACCGTTTCGTGTTCAATAACCTGTCGGAAATGGGCAAAGGCCACAACAGCGACGTGATCACCGACTTCAATAGCCAGCAAGGCGACAAACTGAGCTTCCTGAAGATGGATGCCAACGTGGACACCAAAGCGCTTGATGCTTTCAGCTTCATCGGCAGCGGCGAGTTCACCGGCGCTGGCCAGCTGCGTTTTGCTGATCATGTGCTGTCCGGCAACGTCAACGCTGACCTGCATGCGGACTTTGAAATCCAGCTGGTTGGCGTCACCGAGTTCCATGCTCACGATCTGGCGGTCTGATCGCTGACCTGAAAGACCGATCACAATGACAGGACTGCGCCGCTGACAGGCGCAGTCTTTTCTGGCCGACTTCCCCCTCTCTTTTCTGGTTTTAATCACGCACCGCAATTGTGCGATGCGGCGTTTTGCGCGTTTTTTGGCACCGCGACGGTGCTGTTACAAAATTTAAAACCACAAATTCAATATATCCAACAAAACCCACTTGACTCATCAGAGCCTGCTGAATGTAATGCGCCGACAGTCGTTGGTGCCGTGCGTTGCGCATAAGTGTCTGAGAGGTATCTGCTTTGATTGAGTCCAAGCCATCTTCCATGCCTACCGTGATCGAGGCTGCCACGCGTGTCCGCGAAGGGGGCCTGACGCCGATACACTTGACCGAGTTATGCCTTGCAGCGATTGAAACCCACAATTCCACACTGAATGCATTCGGTGATGTGTATGCCGAGGCCGCGTTTGAACAGGCCGCAAGCATGACAGCCGAACTGCAACGCGGTGAGGTACGCGGGCCGCTGCACGGCATACCCTTTGGCATCAAGGATCTCTTTTCCACTGCCGGGCTGCGCACCACGCGGGGGTCGTTGACTGCGTTGGAGTCGGTGCCGGTTCAGGACGCACCCATCATCCGTCGCCTCAAAAACGCTGGCGCGATCATTCTCGGCAAGACCGCGACCACCGAGTTCGGCTGGACGGGCGCCAGTACGTCGCGGGTGTTCGGCAACGGGCGCAACCCGTGGGACCCGAGCCTCACCAGCGGCGGCTCCAGCTCCGGTTCGGCCATTGCCGTGTCGGCGCGCATGGTTCCTGCGGCCTTGGGCTCGGACGGCGGCGGCTCGGTACGCATACCGGGCTCGTTCTGTGGCGCATTTGCCCTCAAGGGCACATTGGGGCGTATTCCCACCTGGCCCTGGTCGGCCACCGAAATGCTCAGTCATGCCGGGCCGATCACCCGAAGCGTGCGCGACAGCGCGTTGTTGTTCGACATTCTGTCGGGCCCCGATCCACTCGATCATCAGGCGCTGCCAGCCCCCGACGAGTCCTTTCTGGCCCGTTGCGACCAGCCGCTGCAACCCTTACGCATCGGCTTCTGCCCGACGCTGTTCGACACCCCGGTCGATGCGCAAGTCGCCGCAGCGGTTGACGCCGCCGTGGGTAATATCGCCAGGTCGCTACCCGTTACGGTCAGCACGCTCAAGCCGGATTGGCAGGACCCGCTGGCGACCTTCGAAACCTTGTGGGTCGCCGGGCGCGGTATCGCCTATGGCAAGGCGCTTGCGCATAAGCTGGACCAGCTCGATCCGGGCTTTGCCGATCTGATCAGGCGCTCTGCCCAGTACAGCCTGAGTGATTATCTGCAGGCCCTGCAACAGCGTGCGGCGTTCGCCAATCAGGTGCACGCATTGTTTGACGATTACGATCTGCTGCTCATGCCCACCCTGCCGATTCTGCCGTTTGCCGCAGACGATGTAGCCCATGTGGGCTATGCCGGGCAGGACGGCGCTGTGCCGTGGGCGCGCTGGACACCGTTCACTTACCCTTTCAACATCACTGGCAACCCGGCCGCCAATTTGCCTTGTGGGCGGAGCGACGCAGGACTGCCGATCGGTCTGCAGGTCGTCGGCCCACGCTTTGCCGATGCCCAGGTGCTGCAGTTCTGTGCCGCGGTAGAGGCCATTGCGCCCTGGGATCAGCACCTGCCACCGGTTTCGGGGCAATAGACATGTCGCTCTCGCACACGGATCAGCGGCCCAAGGGGCCGGACACTGGAGTCATCACTTTGCAACGGAATGTTACCCCTATGCTCAATCAGCCGCGCCTGGACGAAATCATGCGCCTGCTCGTTCAACAGCAGCGGGTCAAGGCGTCGGACCTTGCACAATTGCTGTTCGTCTCCGAAGAGACTATCCGCCGCGACTTCAAGCATCTGGAGGAAGAGGGCAGGTTAAGGCGCATTCACGGCGGTGCCATTCTGCCCAGGTCCAGCGAAGAATTGCCGTTGCAGGAGCGCAGCAGACTCAAGCCTCGCGCCAAGGCGGGCATCGCTGTGCGCGCTGCGCAACTGGTCAGCGAAGGCATGGCGATCTTCCTCGACACCGGTACCTCGACGCTGGCGCTGGCCCAGCAACTGACCCGATTCAGTCAGCTGAAGATCATCACCAATTCGCTGGACATCGCCCAACTGATATCGCACCAGAGCGACAATCAGGTTCTGGTTGCGCCCGGCGATGTGCGGCGCACCGACAACGCCTTGATCGGCCCCCATACACTGGAGTTCGCCCGGCAGTTTCACTACGACATTGCCTTCATGGGCATCGGCGGCATTGATCTGGACTTCGGCCTGATGGATTACCAGGAGCCGGAAGCCATGTTGCGCAGGACGCTGGTCAGGCATTGCACGCGCAGTGTGGTGCTGGCCGACGATGGCAAGTTCGGTCATCGCACCTTTATCAATACCCTGCCATTTGCCGCGATCACGACGTTGGTCACCAATCGCGCGCTATCCGACGAGTTTGCGACACGCCTGGAGAAAGATCATGTCGACACCCTCTATTCCTGAGCTGATCGAGCCGAGCGCAACTGATCAGGCAGCGTTCGAAGCAGTGTTTCGGCAAAGCTCGGCCATCGGTGCGACTCCGGCCGGAGGCCTGCATCGGCTGGCGGCCTCGGCTGAAGACGGACAGGTACGTGACCTGTTTCGGGACTGGCTCGAAGCGCACGGCTTCGAAGTACGCATCGACGCGGTGGGCAACCTGTTCGGCCTCATGATCTTTGATCCCGACGCGCCTTATCTGCTCTGCGGTTCACACCTGGACAGCCAGCCGAGTGCCGGGCGTTTCGATGGCGTATACGGCGTGCTTGCCGGTGCCGTGGCGGTGTCCAGCCTGGTGCGGCAATTGCTTGAGCGTGGCGAAGTCCCGCGCTGCAATCTGGCAGTGGTCAATTGGACCAACGAAGAGGGCGCGCGCTTTCAGCCGAGCCTGATCGGCAGTAGTGTGTTCACCGGTGCCTTGACGCTGGACGACGCCTGGGAAAGCCGCGATGGCGACGGCATCCGTCTCAAGGACGCCCTGCAGGCTATCGGTTATCTTGGCAACGACCGGGTTGATTTGAACATTGCCGGGTATGTCGAAATTCATGTCGAGCAGGGCGCAGGCCTGGAAAGCAGCCAGACCGCCATCGGCGTGGTGCGCGAGACCTGGGCCGCCCTGAAAAGGCGGGTACGTTTCGACGGTGAGCAGAATCACACGGGCCCTACACCCATGGCTGCCCGTCGAGATGCGTTGCTGGCCGCCGCACATACCATCACTGCGGTGCATGACGAAGCCTTGCAGCACGGCGTGCAGATGCACAGTTCTGTAGGCCGTATCGAGGTCTACCCCAATTCGCCCAACGTGGTGCCTTCGCGCGTTTCGCTGCTGATCGAATACCGCTCCCGCGATGTCGATCTGCTGAGTGCTGCCTCGGAACGCCTGGATGCAACGCTGCGCGCGATCGCCGACAAGACCATGACATCGTTTGAAGTGGAAAGCAGCGTGTTGCGCTCACCTGCCAGGCTGCATGACGGGTTCGCTGCACTGGCGCATGTCGTAGGCGCCGAGCTGGGTTTGTCGACCACCGACAGCATGACCGTTGCCGGTCACGACGCCATCAGTCTGAACAGGCGCTATCCCGTGTGCCTGCTGTTCATCCCCAGCAGCAATGGCGTTTCTCATAACGAAGCCGAATACACCAGCGATCAGGACATGCACAACGGTTTGCGCATGCTGACCGGTCTGTTGCATCGGGCTTGTACCTCATCCGCGTCATTTGGTTGAGGGGCTGACCATGTCATATGCCGACGACTTGACCAAGCGCCTGCGCAGCGCATTGACATCTTGCGGGTTCGCGGCAGACGCCGAGATCGAGAACGTTACCCAGGGCGTGGCCTCGCCTTCGAGATTGTCGACCGAGTGGGCCGGCTTTCGGGTCAGCAGCGTGCAAGGCGGTTGCTACGCCAAGGTTCTGCATGCCGACATGGCGCCACTGATCGATTTCGATAACGTAGCCCAGGCCAGCGAATCTGCCGGCCGTAGCGCGGCGGCACCGCGCCTGCTTGGCGCAGACCAGGCCAATGGCGTGCTGATCTTCGAGGACCTGGGTGTCGACTGGCGAGCTGCGCGGCTCGACGATCTGCTCGCACCCGGCCGGCTTCAAGCGCTGTGGGCACTCAAGCGGCAGGTGCATGCCGGACCTGTGCCTGATGTCGTGCGTTCACCGATGGCGGATATCCAGCGCCTGCGCACACTGTGCGAGCACGATAACGTTGCGCTGCCTGCCGAGCATCAATGGATCGACCGTTGCGTCGACATGGCCTGGCAGGCGCTGCAGAGCCGATCCGTGCAAGCGGCTCCGCTGCACGGCGACGGTGTGTCCAGCAACGTCATGGTGTCCAGCGAAGGCCAGTTGCGTCTGGTGGATTTTGACTACGGTGGCTGCATGGATCCGTGGTACGACGTGGCGATTACCCTCAATGAGCTTTATTCGTTCGAGCGCCAGTGGCGCGAAGGGATCAGCGCGTGGGCCGGGCAATGCCTGGAAAACGACTACGCCGTGTGCCGCCTGTATGCGCTGATCAACGACTGGTACTGGACACTGTGGGGGCTTTGGGCCGGTACTACGTCCTCGCGGCCACTGGAGTTTTCCAAGGTCGGGCAATGGACGCTGTTACGTTGCCGACAATGCGTTCAGGACCCGCGGCTGGAAGGCTGGATGCGTCAGGTTCAGGAGGGTAGAGCATGAAAACGTTAGGGCAGTCGGTCAGTACCCAGGAGCGACAACTGGAAGCCGCCGTGCGCAGCATCGACAGCTGGCATGGCCGCCGCGTTGGCTACGAGCCTGTCAGTGGGGGCATCTCCAACACCAACTGGCGGGTCGAGGTCGAGGGCGCCGACACGGCGTACTTCTTCAAGGTGCCAGGCGTCGGCACAGAGATGTTCATCGACCGTCACACCGCCCACGAGGCCAGTGTGAAGGCTGCGCAAACCGGTTATGGCGCACCGGTTTTCGCCTTCCTCGAAGCCTTTGGTGTCGAGGTGTTCGAGTTCATGGAGGGCTGGCGGGCGTCGTCCAACCATGACTTTCTGCAGCGCGACATACGCCACAGTGCCCTGCACGGGCTCAAGGCATTCAACGATCAACCGTTGCTGCAACAGACCAAGACCGTATTCGACATGATCGCCGAGCATCAGAGCCAGGTGGCTGAACTGAAGGGCATCAAGCCTCAGGATGACGATTGGTTGTGCCTGCAATACCAGCGCGCGAAAGCGGCGCTGCAAGCTTCCGGGATCGATCTTGCGCCGTGCATGAACGACACGCTGGCAGGCAACTTCATGCTCAACGCGGATCGCCAGATTCGTCTGGTGGATTTCGAGTATGCCTCCAACAACGACCGCCATTACGAATTGGCGCTGTGGTTTGGCGAGATGTTTTTCAGCGACGACATGGAGCTGGCGCTGATCGAGGATTACTTCGGCCAGGTCAGCGCGCAAACCGTAGCGCGGATCAAGCTCAACAAAGCCTTGGCCGACATCAAATGGTCGACCTGGGCGATGGTGCAGCACGCGGTGTCGCAACTGGACTTCGACTTCTACAAGTACGGCACCTGGAAGCACATGCGCGCGCGCAGCATCATCAATGATTCGCAATGGGAAACCTGGCTGCGGCAGGTCTGAGTCGATCTCTTCCGGCGCGCCTTCGAACACGTAAGACACGTATTTCAATAATAAAAAAGTAGCGGGTAACCGCGTGTTTCTTTCACTGCTTGAGTTTTATCCGATCACTTATCCATAGCCAGATCCTGAAATTCAAGGAGCACTCCATGAGTAACGTTCCGTCCCTTTCTACCCCCGGCCACCTGAAGAATCTGGTGTTTGGCCTGTACTTCTTCGCGCTGTTGATGATGGCGCTGTTTCCGCCGTTTTACCTAAAGGTCAGCGGCAGCGCCTTGCTGGTGTTGGGCATTCCGCTGCCGATCTTCTACTGGATTCTGATCGCGGTGCTCATGGGGCTGGGCCTGTGGATGCTGTACGTGGTCGAGTCGCTGCTGGGTGAAATTCCACAAGAGGGGGACGGGCAATGATCAGTACGACTATGGTTTCGGATCTTTACATCACCTTCGGCCTGATCGGTGTATTTCTGGCGGGCATGATTGCAGTGCTGTACGCGACGAACCGCAAGAGCGAGAGCTTTTCCGATTACGCGGTGGGTGGCCGCTCTTACGGGCCATGGTTCATCGCCATGTGCTACACCAACTCCTGGTGGCCGGGCGCAACGTTCACGGCGTTCTTCGCCTTGTCGGTCGGTGGCGCGCTGGGCTTTTACGGCATGGTTTACGCTACGCTGGGCGTGACCGCGATGTACCTGATGGCCAATCGTGCCTGGACCTGGGGCAAGCGCTTCAACCTGACTACCCAACCGGATTTGTTGGGCATGCGCTTCAACAGTCCCGTGGTCAAACGCATTGCTTCGATCATCGGCATCATCTCGGTATTCCCCTGGGTGGTGATGGGAATTCAGGCCCTCGCGACGCTTTTCCAGTTCGCCAGCTTCGGTCGTTGGGGCGTGACCACCTGCCTGTTGGTCGGCGTGGCGGTGATCCTGATTCGTCAGTACTGGACGGTGAGCATGGGCATGCGCGGCCTGATCATGACTGACATGTATCAGGGACTGATTGCCTATGTACTGTGCGCCGCGCTGTGCATCTTTCTGCTGTTCGGTGCACAGGCCTCGTTCAGCAACCTGTCGCAGTTGCCCGCCAGCATGCTGGTAATCCCCGGCGGAACAGGCAGTACCTACGGGCCGATGTACATGTTCAGCCTGATCTTCACCGGCGTGATCGGCTCGATGTGCTGGCCGATGAGCTTTCAGCGCATCTATACCGCCAGCGGCGTGCGCTCGGTGAAAAAGGGCACGCTGCTGACCATCCTGCTGGTCGGCGGCTTCTACGGCATTCTGATGCTCTTCGCCGCAGCAATCAGCCAGGACCCGAACGTCGCGGCTCATCCGCAACACGGCTGGTTCCTGTCGTTGTTCGATATCGGCGGGCCATGGCTGCTTGGCGTAGCAATCATGATCGTACTGGCGGCCAGTATCGGCCATGTCGACGGCTGCGTGCAGGTGTGCGGAACGCAGTTTGCCAATGACCTGGCGACCTGGAGCAAGCCACGCAGTGATCGCGAGAAGACCATTCTCGCCAAGGTCGGCATGGTGGTGTTCATTGCGGCGGCCTCATTGCTGGCGTACCTGACCTTCGACTACGCCCGTCTGCAATTGCTGGCGCAGATTTCCTATCAGGGCATCATCCAGTTGGCCGTGCCGCTGTTCTTCGGCGTGTTCAGTCGTCATGGCAACAAGCAGGGCGCGATTGCCGGCATGCTGGTGGGGATCGTGATCGCCATCGTGCTGACCACGATCTACCCGGATGACATTCCGGCGTTGGGCTCGTTGACCAGTGGCATCGTCGGTCTGATTTTCAATGCGTGCATCTTCGTTGCCTGTGCCGTTGCCATTAAACCGAGTGCGGATGAAGTCAGACGCGTCGATGAGCTGTTCGCCATGGCCGCGCCAGCGCGTCGTGGCGTGGGTCCGGTTGTGGCGATGAGCTGATGCTGCCTGTGTGCTGATGTGTCCCAGCGCGCATTGATAAAGTCGAGGAAAGTCTTCAGCGGCGAGGGCAGGTAGCGGCGCCCTGGGCAGTACAGATGCGACCCGGTAAAGCGCTGTCACCAAGGCTCAGGTATCGGTTCCAGTGCGCCGCTGTCCAGATGAGGGCGTAACCAGTCTTCGACCAGGAGGCTGCTGCTCAATCAGAGCCTGCCTTCCTCGCGCAACAGTGCGCCGATGCGGTCTATCTCCAGCTCGCCCTGAGTCAGCGCGGCTTTGCTGGTGTGTACCGAGTAGTAGCCTGTGACCAGGTCGTGCGGGTGCTTGACTGCCGATCCCAGTACGAAGTGGGTATCACCCTTGGCGACGATGTCGATGGGGCGATCCGATTCCTCGAAAATCACCAGTTCACCCGCGCCGACCGGACCGCCTGCGTCGAGCTGTCCGGTGTTGACTGCCAGCCAGCCCACGCTATGGCCTGCGGGTGGTGTGTAGCGCCAGTGCTCGCCATCCTTGAGCTGTACTGCCAGATAATTCATGCCTTCCGGTGCTGGCAGGCTGCTTTTTGCGCTGCCATAGCGTCCCAGCAGCACGTTTGCCGGGCCTTGTTGCGCAACCTGCGCTGCCGACAGGTACACACTTTGTGCCGGGCCATTTTCCTGCGCGGCGGGCAGTGCGACCCATAGCTGAAAGCCCCTCACAGCCGAACCGTTTACTGGCTGGGCGTCATGCCAGACGCCATTGCCGGCGCTCATCCATTCCACACCGCCGCTGAGCAGTACTCCGGATTTTCCGGTGGTGTCTTCATAGGCGAGTTCGCCTTCGATCATGTAGGTCAGCGTAGCGATACCCGAATGCGGGTGCATGCCGAATCCCGTTTTCCCCGGCTCTGACGTGAAGCAGATTCGATCGAGAAACACGAAAGGCTTCAACAATTGACCCAGATCGCCCGGGCTCACCAGTCGGGTGATCGGCCCGCGAGTTCTGCCGGTAGTGCGATGGACGATGGCGCGTGGCTGAATGCTGACGATGCTGTTCATGGCGTTCTCCTCTGGGCCTTGATGCCTGAGCGCAAATGATAAGCTTCAATGGATTGCTTGATTAGTCGGTATAGTTGGCTTGGACTGATCCATAAATACGAGGAATCCGGGCGTGGCGTTCGATCTCAACGATGTTGCGCTGTTCGTGCAGGTGGTGCGCAGCGGCAGTTTTGCCCAGGCAGCAAGGCAGTTGGGCATGCCGTCCAATACGATCAGCCGCAGGGTTCAGCAACTGGAAATGCAACTGGACACGCGACTGTTGCAGCGATCGACGCGCAAGCTGGTGCTCACTCAGGCTGGAGAGGAGTTCTACGACCGATGCGTGGGCGCGGTCGACGGGGTGATGGAAGCCGCAGAGCAGCTTGCATCCGGGCGCGATGAGCCAAGTGGCCTGGTGCGTATCGCAGCGATGGCTGATTTCTTCGACTTTTTCTCGATGGACTGGGTGGCCGGTTTTCTTGCCCGTTACCCGCGTGTTCAACTGGAGTTCGTGCTCAGTGATGATCACGCCGACCTGATCGCTGACCGGCTGGACATCGCCTTTCGGGGTGGCCCTTTGCAGGACTCTGGGTACGTAGGGCGGCAACTGATTGATGAAGGCCATGACACGATGGTCGCCAGTCCTGCTTATATTGCCGTTCATGGCATGCCTGATTCCCTGCAGAGCCTGCACAGTCATTGCTGTGTCAGTGCCGCGCATCGCGGCGGCGTCACGGCATGGCGGTTACTCGGTCCGGACACGAAGATGCATGAGGTACACATTGCCAGCCGGTTTAATGCCAACACCGCGCAGGCGCTGCGCAAGGCAACCCTCGCCGGGCTTGGTATCGCGTTGTTGCCTGCGACGCTGATCCGCTCGGATCTGCGGGATGGCCGGCTGGTGCCGGTACTGCCCCGGTACCAGCGCACCAGCCATGGTTTGCATGTGCTTTATCCCAGCCGACAGCATCTGCCGCCAGCGGTGTCGGCATTCATTGCGTTGGTGCTGGACAAACTCAGGGACAAGGCGTTTGCGGCGCAATGAGCAACCTTGGCGGCACGCGATACTTGCGCGTTACTTGATTCGTGACGTCATGTAGATCAGCCGCACGGTGGCGACGGTGATCGCTTCGGCGTCATTCTTGATGTTTTCCAGCTGATTGCTGTCCACATTGCCAACGCCTGCGTTCGATTCGATCAGGCGGGTGAAGTGATACAGGTTCTGGGTCACGTCGTGCAGGTTGCCGTGCAAGCGATCGACGACGCGGTTGAGCGGGCCACAGCTGTGGCTGTCCGACGTTATGACAGCGGGGACATTACGCGTAGCACTAAGGCCGGTGACCACATAGGCAACATCCACTCCGGCATCCGAAATGCTGGACAGATAATCCGCACGGGGAGAGCGGACGCCATTTTCGTAGTTACCCTGGGCATTGGTTTCCACGCCACCTATCGCGCCCAGTGCACTTTGCGAAAGCTTGAGGCGCAAACGTTCCTTTTTAAGCCGCGGTCCGATCCCTGTCATCCGTTTGTCCTCGATAAACTGTGCACCGCTACAGTCAGGGTTAACAAGCGTTTCTGGCGTCGACTGATCAGACATCCCTGCAAGGGCGAGGAGTTGAGTGTTTGGTCCAATCAGGTACTAACGTACCAGACAGGTGGCAGAGTGTACGTAGGAATCCGCCAGGGTGATACATTTTTGTACCGAATTGAACGCTTTGAGCCGCGATGCCCAGGCGTCTGGCCGGAGGGTTCCAGGCTGAGTTCGGCGAAAACAGGAGGTCTTTTGCGCAGACCTCCCGATAGAGTTAGAGGCAGCGCGATGCGCGCTGTGCGGTCCAGCTCGCAGCCGTGGCGGCGATCTTGTCTGCCAGATGCGCAACCGCTTTCTGGTGGGCAATGATGAGATTTTCCATGCCTTCACCGGCCTCCTCGCGGATCACGCTGCTGCAGGTCAGGCTTTGCCGTTTGCTGCCCGCCGTGGCGCCAGCCTCGCGAAGCCCGAGTGTCCACACCACATCAATCAGGGCGTAGTTGCCGGGCATCGACTCGAAACGCCGCACGTCGGTACGGATCGACAGCGTTGGCTGGTCATTGTTTTTCGGCAAGCCGGCCATGTCGCGGCTGCCGAAGCGACGTTCCAGTTGCGGGGTCAGCGCATCGTGAAACTCGTCGCCCAGGGGTGATCCCCAGCGTTCGGTGTCCAGAATGGCCAGGCTGCCGTTACCCTGACGAACCACCAGCGGCGGCTGGTCGACCTGCACCGGCATGATCACCGGCAGCATCTCGAACTGGAACGGCATGGGTTTGCTGGCGGCCGTGCTGGTCGCGCTCATCGGCGCGATCAGCGTGTAGTAGTGGGTCTGTGTCGAGGTGCAGGCACCCAGGCCCACTGCTGCGGCAAGTACCATCAGTTTCAGGCGCAAGGTCATTGTTTTGGCTCCGGATCAATGGCTCGGGACGAGGACGGGGCGTTGAACGAACGTGGCGCTGCGTCGCCCGTACGGCCGCGAATCAGCGATTCCGGGTGGCGGCTGAGGAAGTCGGTCAGGACCCGCACCGAACGCGCGGTACGTTGCACTTCATCCATGGCCTGGCCCAGTTGCTGACGCGCAGGTGAATCTTCGGCGAACGAGTCGTTGGCAGTCCCCAGGGTTTTCTCGGCCTGCTGCAAGGTGCCACGCATCTGCGGCAACACGCTGCTGTTGACCTGTTTGAGGGTTTTCTGCAATTCGCTGAGGGTGCCGTTGAGGTTGCCCGCCAGCTGGTCGATCGGCAAGTTGCTGAGCTTCTCGACGAATGCCTGCAACTGCTCCTGCAGCTTGTCGAAGCTGCCCGGCACGGTCGGAATCTCCAGCGGTCGGGCCTTGGCGTTGAACGCCACCTTCGGCGCCTTTGGATCGAACTCCATGGCAATGTACAGCTGGCCAGTCAGCAGGTTGCCGTTACGCACCTGCGCGCGCAGACCATTGGCCACAAAGGCACCCAGTACGCGGGCAGATTGTTCTTCTTCATCGCCCGAGCCGCCGAGTTCCTTGAGCTTGGACTCGGCTGCGCCCAGGCGCTTGGGATAGATCACTGCGCCAACGATGCCGGGGAAGGTCTTGGTGGCCGGATCGTAGTCCAGATCCACCGAAACCACCTTGCCGATGTTGACCCCGAGGAAGTCAACCGCCGCGTTGACCGTCAGGCCGCGAAGCGATTGATTGAAGCGCATGCGGATGTAGCGTGGCTCGCCGTCGGGAGGTGCCATCGCCGTGGCCTGGTCATCGAATATCTTGAATTCTGCGTTCTCGTCCGCCGGCTTCGAATCCGGGCTCCAGTTCGGCTCGCGAAAGGCGATACCGCCGGAAATGATCGAGGTCAGGGACTGCGTATTGACCTTGACCCCTGAGGCGCCGACGGTGATGTCGACACCGCTGGCGTTCCAGAAGCGTGTGTCAGTAGTGATGTACTGGTCGTTCGGAGCGTTGATGAAAATCTGGATGTCGACGCCGCGGCCGTCCTTGGACAGGTCATAGGCCACTACCTGACCGACCTGAATGCGGCGGAAGTAGATCGGTGAGCCGATGTCCAGCGAGCCCAGATCGTCAGTGTGCAGCGTGAAGCGCTTGCCTTTTTCGCCGAAGGTCACCGGCGGCGGCGTTTCCAGGCCGGTGAAGCTGGCCTTGGTTTCCTCGGCGCTGCCTGCGTCGGCACCGATGAAAGCACCCGAAAGCAGCGTGTCTACACCCGAAACCCCATGTGCGCCGATGCGCGGGCGCACCACCCAGAACTGGCTGTCGACCCGCGTGAACGGAGTAGCGCTGGTGTTCAGCTCGATGGTGGCCAGCACATGCGTGCGGTCGTCACTGAGGCTGATATCCGTGACCATGCCGATCACCACGTTCTTGTATTTGACCTGGGTCTTGTTGGCTTCCAGACCTTCGGCTGTCAGGAAGCTGACAGTGATTCTGGGACCGATGTTCATCCAGTCATGCAAGGCCATGGATATGCCAATGATCGCGGCAACGATTGGCACCAGCCAGATCAGCGAGACACGCAGGCGACGACGTTTGACTTCAGGGCGTGGCACTGAAGCAGGCGGGGGGAGGGTACTGTCAGACATCTTCAACCTCTGCGTCCCAGATAAGCCGGGGATCGAAACTCATGGCGGCGAACATCGTCATCACCACTACCAAGCCAAAAAACAGAATACCGATTCGCGGCTCGATAGTACTGAGCTCGCGAAACTGAACAAGAGACGCCACAAGGGCTACAACCAGCACATCGAGCATCGACCAGTAGCCGATCAGTTCGATGAAGCGATACAGGCGCGCGCGCTCGCGCATCGCCCAGGTGCTGCGACGCTGGCAGGTGATCAGCAGCATGCCCAGCACCAGAAACTTGATGCATGGCACCAGAACACTGGCGACGAAAATCAGGATGGCGATGTCCCAGGAGCCGCTTTCGAAAAACTCGATGACGCCGCTCATGATCGTGCTTTCGCTGCGGTTGCCCAGCAGGTTGGTGTACATCACCGGCAGTACGTTGGCCGGGATATAGAAAATCAGCGCGGCGATCAGATAGGCCCAGGTGCGGCTGATGCTGTTGGGTTTGCGTTTGTGCACAGGTGAATCACAACGCGGACAGCGTGTAGCGTCCTCCTGGCAGGCATAACCGCAGGTATGGCACAGGCACAGCTTGTGTTCATGGGCGAAAGGGATGCCGTTCATTGCGGCTGCACTCCCAGTTCGTCCCACAACCGGCGGATATCCTTGTTGGCAATCAGCAGGATCAGCACCATCAACATTGCCATGGCCCAGAGCCCGACGCCGGGGTGTACGTCGAGCATCCCGGACAGTTTGATGATCGCCACCAGAATGCCAAGCATGCACACTTCGAGCATGCTCCATGGGCGCAAGTGCTCCAGGGCGCGCATGCAGGTTCTGAAGCCGGGCGCCACGATGCCCTTGTGCGCGTGTACCAGCACCCAGAACAGCAGGACGATCTGCAATAGCGGCGCAAAAATGATCGAAAGACCGGCCACCAAGGCAATGATCGTGATACGTCCTTGAGCAAGGGCTTCAACCGATTGCCACAGCGTCACCTCGTTGGAGAGGCCCTTCATATTGATGCTGATGACCGGGAACAGATTGGCGAATACGAACAGTATCGCTGCAGCGATGGTCAACGCCAGCAACTGTTCTATGGTCACCCGATGGCCGCGACCGAGCAGTGCTTCGCAGCGAAGGCAGAATGCTGCCTCGCCGGGCTGCAGAGGATGGGCTTCGTAGAGCGAGTCGCAGTGCTCGCAGATAATCAGGCCGGAAGAGTGTTCGATAGGATGCACAGTGCTCATCGACGCCATTGGTGCAGAGGTAAGGAGGTAAGAACGCGCAGCACGAAAAGATACCTCGTTAATGGCAGTGTGAAGCGTTTTTTTTTGTACGGTCAACGCTAGCAGATCGGTACAAATCATTGACCGCCAGGGTGTCGGGTGGTTCACATGTCACTGCGCCATTATTCCATGCGCGGAGTCATGGTGGCGAATCCGGTAGCAGCGATGCCCCCCATCTGTCGACGAAAGGGCATCGCTGCGGCCAGAGTCCTTTGGCAAAGGGCCTGTCTCAGAGCTTGCCCGGTTTGACGCGTTGCTTGAGAAAGCCGAGCAACTGGCGGGCAGATGCAGGCACGTTGTGTTCGTCGAACGTCAAGCAGATTGCCTTGGCGTCATCCTCGATGGTGATTTCGTACTGATTCAGGTCCCGCGCTTCGTCATTGAAAGCACTGCTGGACTGATTCAGGCCGCTATCGCTCACCAGCCTCTGCAACTGCTCGGCTTCGGGCTGCTCAAGGGTGGCTGTATCGACTTCACAGCGTTTGACTGCACCTGCAAAACCGCCGGATTGCACTAGACAGACCTTCATTTCAAGCACCTTTAGGTGGTTACGCTTTGGCTATACCTTGAGACCGACCTCTTTCCAGGCCGCCTGCACGGCTTTTTTGGCTTTGGGGCCGAAGCGCGGGTCCGAGGCTATTTTTACGCTGGCCTTGGCACAGTCGATGAATTGACTGTCCGAGGCCAGCTCCAGCATCGTTTCATACCAGATTCTGCCCGCCACTTCCCAGGCATTTCCGCCCAGCGCCTTGGCCACCAGCACGAATGCCCGGTTGGGAATGCCCGAGTTGATGTGCACGCCGCCGCGATCCTTGGCTCCGGTATACAGGTCGGCCATCGTCGCCGGTTGCGGATCATCACCCAGATCCGGATCGTTGGAATACGCAGTGCCGGGTTTTTCCATATCGCGAATGCCTCGTCGCGTCGGCGCGGGCACCAGTAACTCCTTGCCCACCACCCAGTCCGACTCGGCGGCGCTGGTGCCTTGCTTCCACTGGCGCACCAGCATGCCGAATACATCGGCAAAGTGCTCGTTCAAGGCCCCGGATTGCCCGCGGTAGTCAAGGTTCGAGGTGAAACTCTGCACGCCGTGGGTCAGTTCATGACCGATCACTTCAAGGCTGCCGGTAAAGCGCTTGAAGACCAGGTCATCCCCATCGCCGTAAGCCATCTGGCTGCCATTCCAGTAAGCGTTGCTCAGCGGTACATGCTCGCCGTTGAAATCCACTTCGGCGACGTGCACGGTCGAGACCAGCGACATGCCACTGTCGTCCAGCGAGTTGCGTTCGAACAGCTGCGCATAGAAATCATAGACGTCGCCTGAGCCATCGTAGGCTTCATCGGTCGCCTTGTCGCCCGTCGCTGCCTGGCCTTCCTTGCGCACTACCGCGCCGGGGAGGTCGTCAGTGCCTTTGGCATCATGAATCACACGGTGCTTTCGTCCGTCAGGCGATTTGATCGCGTGCATGGATGGCATGGTTCGCGCAGAGAGGCGGGAAGCGAGGAATGCCGAGCTGCTCGTCAGGTTGGCAATGGCCCGGGCGCTGACCAGGTTCTTGGGGGACTGCGCCATACGCTCGAGCATGTAAGGCGGAATGAAACAATGCAGGGGATTTCGGTCGTCGCACATGATGAACTCCTGTTCTAATGCATCGATGGCGGCAAGCCACCGATCAACATGGTCGCAGTCGTGTGACACTTCGTGTGGCGTTTATATGCAAAGAAATATCTGATTACATGATCGGCGGTTGCCGCCAAACCGGCCCGATGTGGTGATAGCCCCGTATTGCAGGTACTTCACGTCATTCCAGAGGCAGTGCGACACCTCGACACAGGTGATCAACGGGCCGCGCCGCGATGGTAGACTCGCGCCACTTCAGACGAGGAGCAAACCTACGTGCGCAAGACGGTAATGATGATAGCGGTACTGGCTCTGGCCGGATGCGATGGAGGCGGGCCCGCCAGGGATAAAGTCCAGGGGACGGCAGCGACTGCTCCGGTCTCTACGCCGCAGTGGTTCATTCAGATGAACTCGCGGGAGGCGGTCAGCGATTCCAGCGCCTGGTTGCTCGAGCGCAGTTATGCCCCGATCATCGTGGACGTGGACGGGAAACAGCAGGTATTGATAGGGCCTTATGAAAGCCAGGCCAAGGCCGAGGAAGAGCGCGTGGCGTTACAGGCGAAGGTGACCAAATCGCACCGTTTTGCCGAGCCGTCTGTGGTACAGCACACCCGCTAAGGCATTCGCCAGGTTTACATCTGCTTCATCACGCGTTACTGCATCAGCATCGCGGGCCAGCAACCTGGCCCGCGATGCCGTTCATCAGTCGATCAACGACGACCCAGCAGCAGGCCTACTACCAGGCCAAAGCCCGCAGAAATAGCCACGGTCTGCCATGGGTGACCACCGATGTAAGTTTCGGTCGCTTCGACAACCGGCTTGGTGCGGTCGCGAACGCTGGCCATCGAGTCCAGTGCCTGCTTGAGTTTGGCGCTCAACTGTGCGCGCAGTGTCTCTGCTTCTTCACCCACCAGAGCAGCACTTTCCTTGAGCAGTTTGTCGGATTCTTCGATCAGTGCCTGCAGGTCACTGAATGCCTGATCCTTGATTTGATCGGCAGCTTGTTGAGCAGGGGTCTTACGAGCCATGGGTGTATTCCTTTCAAGTGGTGGCAACAGTGTTCAATGGAGTCTCGCGCATCCTGAAAAGTTGCAATTGCTTGAATGACCCGACGCAAGACTCTGCAAACAATGCCCCTTACGGGTGTAAGATGCAGCCGTTTTTAGCCGTAGGTGACTGTGATGAGTTTCAATCTGGCCAATCGGCCGCTCCCTGAGCGTACCGCTCTCGAAGACGAAAAATCCCGGCTGTTCGAACTGTGGCAGAGCAATCTGGGCAAGGCAAAAGGCGAGGCGGCACGCCTGATGGGCGAGCGCGCCAAGCGCAAGGGCAAGTGGTCTGAGTGGGTTCGTTCCGAGCTGGATACCATGAGTCCGCCGGAATACGCCAACATGGTCCGCAGTGAAGTGAATCGTCTGATGGCGGCGAGCAGGTAGCAGCACATCCGACAGCGACCCGACAATCCGGCGCTGATCGTTCTTCACGGTACAGCGTGAGGGCGTCTTGGTGAGGGTGTCTTGCCTTCCTGATCCGTAAGGCCTTTTGAGAACGTTGATGGCCCAAGCCAGTGCAAGATTTACCCAAGGCAGCGTAGCGCGTCATATCGTCGTCACCGCCAGTGCCAGCGCCTTGAGCCTGTTCGCCGTCTTTCTGGTCGACATTCTCACGCTGGTCTACGTATCGATGCTGCATGACCCCGTGCTTCTGGCGGCGGTCGGCATTGCCAAGGTCCTTATGTTTTTCAACGGCGCGCTGGCAACCGGCCTGATCATCGCCGGGGCGTCGGTGCTTTCCGCGCGCATCGGCCATCGTGCGGCCAGATCGATACCCAGGCTCACTGGCAGCCTGATGCTCATGGTGATCACGGTCAGCGGTCTGGCCGCCGCCGCGCAGTTGACGTTCATCGTGCCGATCATGCGATGGCTGGGTGCCGAGGCGGCCACTTACGAAGCAGCGCGCAGTTTTATCTGGCTGACCCTGCCTTTTACCGCGTTGCAGGCGGTGATGCAGATGTCGGCGCAGATGCTCAGAACCATTGGTGACAACCGCCGGGCGATGGGCGTTGTGCTGTCCGCTGCCGCCACGCTGGCAGTGGCAGACCCGTTTTTCATCTTCGGGCTCGGCCTGGGGCTCGACGGTGCAGGGATCGCGTTTGCCGTATCCGCAGCAGTTTCAGCATCCATCGGGCTGTATTGGGTGCGCAGCCGAATAGGCATGGTGTTTACCCGCCATCTGAAACTGTTGCGTCTGCATGCGCGGCATACTTTCAGGCTGGCGCTCCCGGCGATGGCGGCAAATCTGGCGACGCCGGTCGGTTTGGCTTATCTTGTCGCCTCGCTATCGGCCTTTGGCACTTCCGCTCTGGCCGCGATGACGGTGCTGGATCGGGTCATACAGTTTTCGTACTGCGCTTTTTTTGCCCTGCCTGGCGCGCTGGCTCCGGTGCTGGGTCAGAACATTGGTGCGAGCCGCGATGATCGCGTGCGTTCTGCGGTCATTTTTACCCGGCGGCTGGTGGTCTGCTACGGGCTGGTGGTGTGGCTGGTGCTCCTGCTCTGTGGTGGCATGATTGCCGACCTCTACCAATTGGGGGACGAAGCTCGCGCTGTGTTCATGGCCTTTTGCCTGTGGGGCGGTGGCCTCTGGGTTCTGATTGGTCTGGATTTTGTCGCCATCGCGGTATTCCTGACCATGAACAGGTCGTGGTGGGTCGCGGTGTTTGCCTGGCTGAGGGCAACGGCGGGTACGGTGCCGTTCGTCTTCGCCGGGACTCATTGGTTTGGCAGCAGTGGTGCCTTGCCCGGCATGTTTACCGGCAATGCGCTCATCGCGCTGGTCTCCATCACCACGGCGTCGCTGACGGCGAAACGGTTTTTTACCAGCAGGGCCCCGGTCATGAGCGTCGGGGCACATTGAATCAAGGCGTTATCAGGTTTTTATGGTCATCGAAGAATCAGGGAATGAATCCGCAGAAACGGCCCCACCCAAGCGTCGCCGCGCGCCCAAGGGAGACATGCGCAGAAAGGCCTTGCTGGACGCCGCTACCGTTGTTTTTGCCAGAGACGGCTATTCGAGCGCGTCGATGCGCGAGGTTGCACTGCTTGCCGGTATCACCACGGTAGGGTTGCTGCACCATTTCCCCAACAAGGAAGCACTGCTCGCCGCCCTGCTGGAACGCAGGGACCAGCGGGTCACCTCGCGTTTTCAGGATCTGGTCACCGAGCCGACGCTTGAAGGGTTTCTGAAGTTTCTCAAGCTGAGCATGAGTTTCAGTATCGAGAGCGCCGAGGAGTGTCAGGCCGCGTTGCTGATGAATACCGAGAGCTTGTCGAAGGCGCACCCGGCATGGGCCTGGCACCTTGAACGATTCCATCTGACCCACGAACACGCACGCGGGCATTTGCAGGCGTTGATAGAAGCGGGGGAAGTGCGCGGCGATATCAATGTCAAAGCCCTGGCCCAGGAGATCTTCTCGGTCATGGACGGCTTGCAGATTCAGTGGCTGCGAAGCCCCCAGGACGTGGATGTCATGGCGGTTTTCGATATCTACGTGCAGCGATTGGGAAGGGATATCAAGGCTCATCCATGAGCCTTGACGGGGTGCATCAGTAGGTCTGTGCAGCGCTGACCTGGACTGCCTTGCGCAGTGGCAATGGCAGCGGGTTGCTGTCACGCGTGGTCAGTTTTTCCGGGTACAGGGTGATCAGCGTCCTGTTGAGCGTGAGGTTCTCAGAATCCGCGCCGACGAGGATCTTGAATTTCCCGGCATCGACGTCCCAGCTTGCCGTCTTGTCGACGTAGTAAGCCAGGGAGCGCGAGTCTATCGGTACGCTGACGGTCTTGCTCTCGCCAGGCTGCAGGTACACCTTGGTGAAGCCCTTAAGCTCTTTCTCCGGGCGGTCAACAGCAGGTTTGACCGGCTGCACGTACAGCTGCGCCACTTCAAAGCCTGCCTTGTCGCCGGTGTTGGTCACCGTGAATTTCACGTCAACCGTCGAGCCTGGGGTCAGCACGTTGGTCGACAATTTCAGGTTGCTGTAGCTGAACGTGGTGTAGGACAGGCCATAACCGAATGGATAGAGCGGCTTGGCGTGTTTCTTGTCATACCCGCGATAACCCATGTACAGGCCTTCGCTGTAGGTCATCTCGGTCAGCGGGTTGCTGCCGCGGTAGGCCGCCGGGTCCGGATAAGAGGCATAGCTCGGGTTGTCCTCGATGTTCTTGTCGATCGTGACCGGCAACTTGCCCGACGGGTTGACCTTGCCGTAGAGAATCTCGGCCAGTGCCTGACCGCCTTGCTGGCCCGGGAACCAGGCTTGCAGTGCAGCGCCGACCTTGTTCGCCCATGGCTGCATGTTGGCCACGCCGCCGCCGTGCATGACCACGATGGTATTGGGGTTGGCCTTGGCGACGAAGCTGATCAGTTCCGCCTGTTGGTCCGGCAGATCGAAGCCGTGGTCGGAACCTTCGCCTTCGTTTTCAGACGTGGTGCCGGTCGCAACCACCACCGCATCGTATTTCGACAGGTCCTTTGGCGGACGCAACGCAGCCCAGCTCATCTGTACGCCGGTCAGGCCGCCCAGTGCGGGAATGAAATTGCCCTGTACGCGCTGGTATTCCAGTTTCACGGTATAGGTCTTGCCGGCCGACAATGCAGCAGTTTTACCCGACGTTGTCAGCGCATTCACCACATCGCCCGAGTAAGGCACGCCGTCGCTCTGCACGATGAGTTCATCGTTGACCCAGAGCTTGTAGGGGCCATCTGCCCGCACCTTGAACGCCTGAGCACCCGAGATGGTGGGCTTGATGGTGGTGGTGAAACGTGCCGAGAAAGCACCGGCTGTCGGGCTGAAGCCAGACACCGCAGTGCTGCCTGCGTTGGTCACGTTGCTGCCGGTTGTCCAGTTCAGGTTCACGCCGGGCTCGACACGCGTCAGCACCGGGTCACCGGAAAAGCTGGTGTTGGAGAAGTATTCGGCTTTTACCCCGGCGTTGCTGATCCCGTTGTCGCCGGTTGCTGGCTGATACCACACCGAGCTCGCCGGATTCAGGCTCATCTCTGGCAGATACGTGACATCGCTGCTGCTGGATGCCAGTTGCTGCAAACCGCTCAGCTCGGTCACGTAGCTGTTGGGTGGTGAGTTAGCGGTGCCGAAAGGCGATGCCGGTACGTCGTGCGCCCAGTTGCCGATCACGGCGATTTTTGCCGAACGGTCCAGCGGCAGCAGCGGTTTGCCGGCAGCGGTGTTCTCGTTGCGCAGCAACACGATGGATTCGCGCGCGGTATTCAGCGCGGCACGCATGCCGTATTCCGGATGCTCCAGGGTCTTGGCGGTGTTGAGGTTGTTCTGCAGGTCATAGCTGACGATGCCGCGCAGGTTGCGTTTGACCTTGTCGTCGATCACGTTCTGAGTCAGTTGCCCGCTCCACAGGTACGGCAGGAGATTGGCTTCGGTAAACTGCAGGCCGGAGGGCATGTCGATGTCCGTACCGGCCCACGCGCCCTTGAAGGCATCATGAATGGCATTGAAGTCACTGATGACCATGCCCTGATAGCCCCATTCGCCCTTGAGCACTTCGGTGATCAGGTGATGGTTTTCGCAGGCGTAGTCGCCGTTGACTTTGTTGAAGCCGCACATGATCGAGGCGACATTGGCGTTCTTCACCATCGATTCGAAGCCTGGCAGGTACAGCTCGCGCAGGGTGCGCTCATCGACCTTGACGTCGATCGCCTGACGATTGGCTTCCTGCTCGTTGGCCAGGTAGTGCTTGCCGCTCGCCTGGATACCTTGGGCCTGGATGCCGTTGACGATAGCGGGTGCCAGCACGGCGCCGAGGAACGGGTCTTCACCGCTGACGTATTCTGCCGAGCGGCCGTTGTAGGGCGTCCGGTACAGGTTCGCGCCCGGCGAGAGCATCTGCTGACCGCCGGAAATGCGCGTTTCATAAGCGATGGCCAGGCCGAATTCCTTGGCCCGGTTGATACTCCAGGTCGCTGCCAGTGCAGACTGCGACGGGTATTGAGCGCCGAATGTGGCGTTGTTGACGTGCACGCCCATGGACGAGTCATACGCCACGGTGCCCTTGATGCCCCACTTGAGCAGGGACGGGATCATGTGACCGTCGTTGACGCGGGTGAAGTTGATCTTTTCCGACTGGCTCATGTTGTCGAGAATCGAGCTGACACGCGCCTCGACTTCGTTGCCGGTCGCCGGGGTCACGGCGGCGAGTGCAAGGTTGGCCTGCATGACGCTGAACGTCAGCAGGCTCAGGCCCAGCGTCTGTTTGAAGGCCGACAAGGCAAGTGTCCTTCCGGTCGATGTGATCGGTTGATTGAGGTTGTTCATGGTCGTTGTGCCTGGGCAGGGGCGTCGTCGGTGTCCACCGGCGCGTCGAGCATGGACGACGAGCTCTGTTGTTGGGCTGGTTTGATCTTGTCGGCGCCTGACAACTGGTCGCGCTTGGCTTCCACCTGCGTCCGGATCTGTTGATCGGACCCGGTGGCAGGTGTGCTGGAAGTTGAGTCTGCGGCGAAAGTTAAGGCACTTTGCGCGCACAGAAGTACTGCACTGAAAACAGACAGCATTGATCTATTCATCGATTGAATCTCGATTGATGGTTTGCAGGATAAAAACGGACGGCTGTTGCAATGGCGCAGGGCTCGGCTGAACACTCAGTCCAGCGCGACAGTAAACAGTTCACAGGCCACTAAAGTATGAGCAATGGAGATTTTAATAAATGATGCCACATGGCTATCACGTGGTTTTCTCAGATGAATCCAGATGATCTAGACAGAATTTTAAGAATAAAATCGTTAAATTTACAATTTAAAAGCAATTAATAGCCAAGATATTACATTTATATGGGGTTTTATTGTTTTTTAATAAACCTAATTGTCGTTAGGTTTAGCGAGCTGGTAAGCTTCGCATCCTCGTGGTTCGTGCGCGTTTTAAAGGCTGGCTCTTTAAGAGAAAGTATCGAGATGTCCACATGAATTAATGAACGCTTAAAGGGGTTTTCACCGCGTGGAGTGAACATTAATCAACGACGCCCTTACTATTTATTCCATTAAAACTGGACGTGAAATTGTGCAGTATCGATCAACCGTTGCCCTGTACAGATGGCACAAGGGCGATAGGAATAATCAGCCGATGGTGCGTCATTTTTATTTCGTTAAAGGCAATAGTGGTGAGTGACGGAAAACAGCGGGTGGACCTCGCGGTGTTGAGCATCGTCGGTCGCCTGTGCTTCAGCAAACCGCAAAAACTGACCTTCGGTCAGATCTACAGGGAGCTGGTGCGCGCGTATTCAAGCGCCCCGGCGATCCATGTCTGTGTGGCGACGGTCGACACGCTGGTCAGGGAAGGGCTGTTGATCTCGACAAGAGTCCTGGAACCCGATCAGTCATTTCCCTACACCCAGCACATCATCAGCGGCCTGACCGAGATCGGCGCAGCCTCGCTGAGAGGCTGCGAAGATGCGTTGACCGAGCCGCGCGGTGTTACTCGCTGTGTGGCAGCGACAGGTAATACTGGCCCAGTTCGGTCAGCTTGCCTTCAGCGTCCAGCAAGCTTGAAAAGTGCGGGTCAGGGTTCATCCGGCCCGTGAACCAGGCGTATCTGAACACGTCCTGGCGCTGCTCAAGGGTAGCGACCATCTCCGCCATCTGCCGTTTCTGCTTGTCGACTGAATCAATCTGCGCTCCGTCATCCGGGGCGTGCCAATTGGCGAACTCGGTGACCCAGAAGGGTTTTCCGTACTTTGCCAGTCGGTCGAGCATCCCCGGCAAGCCATAGTCGTACCAGTGAAAAGCCAGGTAATCGATGCGCGGGTCCCGATTCTGATTCATCGACCGATAGGCCGTGTAGAAGGCATCGAGCCACACGACCGGGTCGCCGTAGCCTGGCATGGTTCCCCAGTTCATCGCTGGCCCCACCAGCTTTACACCGGTCTGGGCGGCGATCTGTTCCAGCCTAGGCCAGAAGCTGGCCGCCGCTTCGGGTGTCATGTTGGCCTGATCGAGCAAATTCGGCTCATTGATCACCAGCAGATAGCGGATGGCTGAGTGAGCCAGCAGGTATTGCTTCAACTGCCCGTCGTCAACGTTGCCGTTCCACACCATCGGGATGAAATCCACACCGTACATCGAGGCGTAATCGTAAGACGCCAGACGGTCATGGGGCCTGGGGCTCCAGTTGTACCACCAGCTCAAGCCCGAAGATAACGCACTCAGGTCGGCGGGCAAGGCGATGTCGTAGGCGATGCCGCGCTTGGCGCTTTTTTCTGCAGCCCATGCCGGTGCCATGCACAGGCTGAGCATCAGCGTCACAAGGGCCAGAAAAGTCGGGAAAAAACGTGCTGACGCGGTCTGTGGGGTCATTGGCAAATCTTCCTTGAGGGTGGGGAGGTGCAGAGCATGCGCTGCAGTCAGCCAGCAGAAAGCATGCCACCTGTATCGTCCCGTTTACCCTGCCAAACCCCGACAGGCATTACCACCTGTAATGACTTGTTACCAGGGATCTCCCTCTGCCTGGCGCAAATCCAGCGTGCCGCTGTCACTGAAGCGCATCGTACCGAACAGGCCGCCAGCCAGCTTGCCGCGAAGCGTATAGGGCAGATTGTCCAGACGCTGGCTCTGACTGAGCCCCAGTGCCTGGCGTAGGGCCGCGAATGCCGACACGCTGACCGGCACCACCAGCACTGCCTCGGAAAAGCGTCCTACAGTGCCTTTCTGGTTGCTGACCCCGGAGGCCAGCAGCCTGTCGTTCACGTCGAGGTCCAGCGCCACGCCGTTGTAGTTGATCTCGGTTTCGTTTGGATTCTGCACCCGCAACGTTACCGCCATGCGCAGCTCCAGACCCTGACCGGGGATGGGTTCGATACCCACGACGCTGATTGTCAGCGGGTCTCGATGGGGAATCAGCGCACAGGCGCTCAAGCCGAGGATGAGCAGCCCGGAGAGCAGGGCGCGGATCAGGCGTAGCGACATTAGTGTGCTCCAGCGTCAGGTTCAGTGATCTTCAGACCTCGCCAGTGATGAGAGATTCGGCGCGCCGGGCACGATGCCGGGATAGCGGCTAATCTGCCTGCCTCAACCATTGCGTCTGCAAGGCAGCAGGTTGATGATTCCACCGTACCTATAAAAACAAGACTGGAGATAGCCATGTCCATCGAAAGGACACCCCCTCATCAAGATCCTGTGGTCATTGTCAGTGCCGTGCGCACGCCCATGGGCGGTTTTCAGGGCGACCTGCAGAGCCTCAGTGCCACAGCGCTGGGATCGATCGCCATCCGTGCCGCTGTCGAGCGCGCAGGCATCGAGCCTGAAGACGTGGAGCATGTACTGTTTGGCTGTGTACTGCCGGCAGGCCTCGGTCAGGCACCCGCTCGGCAGGCGGCACTGGGTGCCGGGCTGAGCCATGCGACGCTGTGCAGCACGGTCAACAAGATGTGCGGTTCCGGCATGCAGACCGCAATCATGGCCCATGACCTGTTGCTGGCAGACAGTACTGCGGTGGTGGTGGCTGGCGGTATGGAGAGCATGTCCAATGCGCCCTATCTGCTGGACCGCGCGCGCAGCGGTTATCGCATGGGGCACGGCAAGGTGCTTGATCACATGTTTCTCGACGGCCTTGAGGATGCCTATGAGCCAGGCCGGCTGATGGGCACCTTCGCCGAGGACTGCGCCGGGCTCAACGGTTTCAGTCGCGAGGCACAGGATGCGTTTGCCCTGGCCTCACTGGCTCGCGCGCAACAGGCCATTGCCGGAGGCCATTTCGACGCCGAGATCGTGCCAGTGCAAGTCACCGTGGGCAAAGAGTCGAGGCAAATCACTCACGATGAGCAGCCACCCAAGGCGCGTCCGGACAAGATTCCCACGCTCAAACCCGCTTTTCGCGAGGGCGGCACGGTCACCGCGGCCAACTCCAGTTCTATCTCCGATGGCGCAGCAGCGCTGCTGTTGATGCGTCAGTCCGAGGCTCAGCGGCGTGGCCTGAGGCCTCTGGCGGTGTTTCATGCACACGCGGCGTTTGCCGATCAGCCGGGCCTGTTTCCAACGGCGCCGATAGGGGCCATTCAGCGCCTTTTGGGCAAGACAGGCTGGACTCTGGGCGACGTCGATTTGTTCGAGATCAACGAGGCGTTTGCCGTGGTGCCGCTGGTGGCGATGCACGAGCTGGGGCTTGAACACGAGAAGGTCAATGTCAACGGCGGTGCCTGCGCGCTCGGCCATCCGATCGGTGCCTCGGGTGCGCGAATCATCGTGACGCTGCTGGCGGCCTTGCAGCATCGACAACTCAAGCGTGGCATTGCGGCGATCTGCATCGGCGGCGGTGAAGCTACCGCAATAGCTGTCGAGTTTTTTAATTAACCATTATTAATCAATGGTTTGATCTAATAATCGAATGTTGATTCTATAAAAATCTGCTTATTGCATAATTAAACAAAAAGGATATTTATCAATGCTTTACGAGACACTTCTCATAGAGGTTATAGATAGTGTAGGTCTGATCAAGCTGAACCGGCCCAATGCGTTGAACGCCTTGAATGCGCGCCTGATCAACGAACTGAACCATGCCCTCGACCAGTTCGAGGCGGACGGTGCGATCGGCTGCATCGTACTGACTGGTTCGGAAAAAGCCTTTGCCGCCGGTGCGGACATCAAGGAAATGGTCGACCTGTCCTACCCACAGATCTACCTCGATGACCTGTTTCGTGAAAGCGACCGGGTCGCCGCCCGACGCAAACCCCTGGTGGCTGCGGTAGCCGGTTTTGCCTTGGGTGGCGGCTGTGAACTGGCATTGATGTGCGATTTCATTCTGGCCGCTGAAAACGCCAGGTTTGGACAGCCCGAGATCAATCTCGGCGTGTTGCCGGGCATGGGCGGTACGCAGCGTCTGACCCGCGCGGTGGGCAAGGCCAAGGCCATGGAAATGTGCCTGACCGGCCGGTTGATCGATGCTCACGAGGCCGAGCGCGCCGGTCTGGTGGCCCGCGTGCTGCCGCTCGATCAGTTGCTGCCGGAAGCGCTGGCAGTGGCAGCGGTCATCGCCAGTAAATCCCTGCCAGTGGCGATGATGGTCAAGGAGAGCGTCAACCGCGCATTCGAGGTCAGCCTGGCCGAAGGCATCCGCTTCGAACGCCGGGTGTTTCACGCCGCGTTCGCCAGCCAGGATCAGAAGGAGGGCATGCGCGCCTTTATCGACAAGCGCCAGCCCGATTTCAAGGACTGCTGATCTTTATGGCCCACGATCAGGATACGTTGCGCGTCAACGTGCAGCGCCGCGGCTTGCCCGCGCACCAGCAATCCGTCGTGGGCATTGACGTGCAAGTGCTCACCGCTGGCCACTCGAATACAGCCAGCCGGTTGTGCGGTTATCCCGTCCAGCTCATGGCCCGGTGACAGTACTGCACAAATCACAGGCCGTTCGGGATGATTGTCGAGAAAGCGGACCCGCACTCGTGCGCCCGGCGCTAGCCGATCAACCTCCGGGCAGGCGACCTCGGCCATCGGCCAGCGTTGTACGGGTTCGTCTTGCGGGCTTTGCACGTGCCAGTCGAAGCGGATTGAACGATATCCGGGTTGAACCGGCTGGGTGTCGTTGCGCTGCAATGTGGCGAAATGCTCACCGGTGGCCGCGGGTCTCGGGTGGTTGACCGACGGTCGAAACGGCGTCGCCCACGGAATGACCCTGAAGCTGTTGCAGTAACCGTTGCCTTGCAGCTGTTCAGCCTCGGGTGACGAACGTTGCGCTTCGACGAGGATGCGCAGGATTGCCAGTGCATCATGGGCGGCGGCACCTTTCAGCACCTGTAATTGCCTGCCCGCATGAGCGGTTTCGGTCACTAGCCATTGGTCGTTGAGCATGGGCTCCGGATGATCGAGCACCTGGATGACTTCACCACATTGCAAGGCGGTGTCTGTGCTTCGCCCTCTGACATCGCGCCGTTCGCAGCGCAGGCGCTCCAGCCTGCGACTGCCACGCTGCCGGCTCTGCGCCTCCTGGGGGCTGATTGCTCCACGAAAGCCTGGCGGTTGAAAGGCATGATTGGCCGCTATGGTCAGAGGGTGCTCGGGTGCGCGCGCAGGTTGCGGGTGGTCGGTGGGTTGCCTTGAAACGGGCGGAAAACCCAGTCGTTCGGCCAGGTGCTCCAGCGTCTCTCGCGGCGTGCCTGACGTTTGCGGGTGCTTGAAGCGCACCGGCAATGGCTGCGCCGGAAAGCTCGCAGGGTCGTCCGAGAACACCAGCCGATGGCCGCTCTGGCGATGCTCAAAACGAAAATGCATGCCTTCTTCCTCGCACAGGCGCTGCAACAGGTGCAGATCGCTTTCGTCGTACTGGATATGCAGCGGCCTGGCAGGATAAAGACCATTCACGTGTTCGAATCGGTATGCGTTCGCGCCGATATTGTGGGCTTCAAGCAACTGCACGATCAGTTGAGGAATCGCAAGGTCCTGATAGGTGCGGCGTTGTCGATGTTGCACCAGCCGGTGCAGATCAGGCACCAGAATCAGGTGGTAGAGACTCACGCGAGCCCCGCGGTGGAGCCGCGCCGCATGGTCGATAAGGCCATGCCTGCCGCTGCCGGATTCGCCGAAGCTTAGAAACGCTTCTCGATGCAGCAGGCTGCGCACGTCCAGCTGCGGGTCGCTGCCTATCATCCAGATGTCGAAGCGATACGTTTCATTGAGGGCTTCATGGCCGGCGAAGCTGATGATATGCAGATCCGGCTGGCAGTCGGTGATCGCCAGCATGAAGGGCACTTGCAGGTCCTTGCGCATCCGCGGGGCTCTCTAGCTTCAAAAACGGGGCCGCGCAGGTTACGGAATACGGGGTTACAAAAGCATTGCTGCAAGGTTTTTCGGAAAGAGCCTACAAGCGTTGATGGAAAGACGATGATTGCCGTTGGCCGGATTGGCAGCAATCCTGGCGAGTTCATAAGGGCAATCTGCCTGTCGGGGGTTTCATCTGCCGTGATCGCGTATAAAATGCGCCGCGCCGGACAGGGTATTTGCCGGTGACCCTTTTTCAGCGCCTTGCCAGCGTCGCGTTCTGTCAGTTATGCAGGCGCAGACGGCGAGGTGCCTAGCGAATCAAGAGAGCAGACATGGGCGCACAGTGGAAGGTCAAGCATAAAGAAGCGGCAGCCAATGCCAAGGGACGTACGTTTGGCAAGCTGTCCAAGGAGATCATGATCGCGGCTCGTGCTGGCGCAGACCCGGACATGAACTCGCGTCTGCGGCTGGTGGTCGAGCAGGCCAAGAAGGCTTCGATGCCGCGCGAGACCCTGGAGCGTGCCATCAAGAAAGGCGCAGGCCTGCTGGGTGAGAGCGTCAACTTCGAGCGTCTGACCTACGAAGGTTTTGCGCCACACCGCGTGCCGGTGATCGTCGAGTGCCTGACCGACAACATCAATCGGACGGTCTCGGAAATTCGCGTGCTGTTCCGCAAAGGCCAGTTGGGTGCTGCGGGTTCGGTTTCGTGGGACTTTTTGTATCAGGGCATGATCGAGGCTGTTCCTGCAGCAGCGGATGCCGACCCGGAGCTGGCGGCAATCGAGGCCGGCGCCCAGGATTTCGAGCCCGGTGAAGAGGGCGCGACGCTGTTCCTGACCGAATCCACCGACATGGACGCGGTCTGCAAGGCGCTCCCGGAATTCGGTTTCACCGTTCAGTCCGCGCAACTGGGCTACCGCCCGAAAAGCACCGTGGACGGCCTGACCGATGAGCAGATGGCCGAAGTCGAAGCGTTTCTCGAAGCCATCGACAACCATGATGACGTGCAGAACGTTTACGTGGGCCTGGCAGGCTGATCACTGCGCAATGGAGCGCTTTACGCGCTCCATGTTTTGATCTGTAGAAGAATCTCTGCCAGCGACGGTCGTTGCTGGCAATCAGGCTGCACGCAACTCGCCTGCAGCGCCTGTAGACCCGCCACGACGTTCTGATCCTGCGGATCTGCCTCGCAACGCTCCAGCAATTCCCCCAGCAAGATACCGAATGCCCGCGTTTCGATGCGCTCCAGCGCCTCACCCAGCCCGGCTGAGGGGTGAAAGGACGCCGCGCCGAAGTCGCTCAGCAGGCAATTGCCATCCTCCTGCACAAGAATGTTGTGACCATAAAGGTCGCCATGCGTGATCCCGCGGGCGTGCAGGTGCGCGGTGACCGAAGCAATGCCTTCAGCGAGGCGCAGCAGCACCGGCAGGGAAAAGCGCCTGTCGTTGGCGTAGACATCGCGGCTACAGGATTCCAGGCTCGGCGGGCCGGCAAGATTGCCGAAATCGGGGGCTATCAGCGCCATGACCAGGCCGCGCTGCTGCTCGGGATGCCCGCTGATCTGTCCAAGCACCTCGATCAGCTGTGCGTGGCGGCCTGCGGCGATGCAGGCGGCCATTTCATTGAGCGGCGAGCCATCGCTGGTGACCGCGCCCTTGTACAGCTTGACCGCTGCCATGCGCTCAGCGCCGGCGTCGTGCCAGACCGCCTGCTGGATGATTCCCGACGCACCTTCGCCCAGGCGCTGGTGAAGGCTGAGGTGCTGCCAGGGGATTTCCCGGATCGGCGCGGTGGGACGTTCGGCGCACAGCGGGTTGTCGGCGAAGGCGAGCCATGCCAGCGCAGGCAGGCTCAGCAGCCAGTCCGGCAACTCGGTCAGACGATTGGCCGCAATGCGTATCAGCTCCAGCTTGTGACACTGCGCGAGGGTCGCGGGCAGGGTGCGCAAGCGGTTGCCGGCGAGCATCAGCTTTTGCAGGTCCGGGCGGCGGCCCAGTTCGTCGGGCAGTGACTCGATGCGGTTGTCGGTGAGGATCAGCCAGCGCAGGCGCGGCGGCAGTGCCGCGGCGCTGACCTGCTCTATGCGATTGGCCTTGAGGCCGACAATCTGCAACTGCGGGCATTGGCCAATGCTTTCCGGCAGGTGCGTAAAGGCGTTGTCTGATACGAACAGGACGCGCAGGCGGGTCAGGCGACACAGGTCGTCGGGCAGCGAGGTCAGCCTGTTGCCGCTGAGATTCAAGACTTCCAGCGTGTCGGCCAGGTCGAAGATTTCGACCGGGAATTCGCTCAGGCCACAGGAGAGGTCAAGCCGTTTGATGCCTGCCAGCTTGCCGGCGCGTAGATCTGCGAGGGTGTGCATGAATAGGTTCGGTCATTGGTGTCGGACGAGGCGCGCATGATAACGGGAGTTGCCGTCTCTGACTCCCTGCAAAGCGGCTCAGCTCAGGCAGCGGTCGACCCATTGACGCACGCGTTCGGGCGTCGGCGCCGATTCGGCATACAGAATCCGGTAAATCATGGGCGCAATGACGGCATCGATCATGTCGTCGGCACTGGGGGAAGCCTCGCCGCGAGCCATGGCGCGATCGATCATGACCTGCAGTTGCTCGCGAACCATCGCCGCACACTTGCCCACACAGCCAGACGTGCTGGCGGCCACATCGCGCATCAATGCCCGGCCAGGTGCCGAGGACATTTCGTCCAGATACATTTCACTCCAGGTCAGCAGGTCCTGATGCAGACTGCCCTGATCGATCGGCACGTCAGGGCGCAGGCGCTCCAGGGCAGCGTCCGCCAGCAACGTGGTCAGATCACCCCAGCGGCGATAAATGGTCGACGGCGTAACGCCTGCACGGGTCGCGATCATCGGCACGCTGAGTACTGAGCGATCGTGCTCCTGCAACAGGTCGCGGACCGCGCGATGGATGGATTCCTGCACCCGGGCACTGCGGCCTCCGGTGCGAATTGCTTCTTTAATAGCCATACGGCGGACCTTAACACAAAGTATTTGCTTTAAGCGCTACCACGTCGCACACTCCGCAAAAGCTAATTTATGGCTTTAACAGGTTGCATTGGCGGAGAGCGTATCCATGTCCCTTTCTTCAAACGATTCGACGTCGCCAGACGTGAAGTCTGACGGTCGGGCACCAAACCATCTCGGGTTTCTGGCGTTTACCACGTTATGCTTTTTTGCCGCGTCCAGCACGCCCACGCCGCTCTATCACCTGTACCAGGAGGCATGGGGATTCTCGGCGGGCGTGCTTACCCTGATTTTTGCAGTGTATGCATTCAGCCTGCTGGCCGCCTTGCTGATGGGTGGGTCGCTGTCTGACTATCTGGGGCGGCGCCCGGTGATTTTCGGCGCGTTGCTGCTGCAAAGCGTCTCGATGCTGCTGTTCATTCTGGCCAGTGATGTCAGCTGGCTGGTGGCCGCGCGTCTGCTGCAGGGTTTTGCGACGGGGCTGGCTGCCAGCGCACTGGGCGCAGCCTTGCTGGACAATGATTCGGTCAAAGGGCCGTTGATCAACAGTATTTCGCCGATGCTCGGCATGGCCGTTGGCGCTCTGGGCACGGCACTGCTGGCGCAGTTCGCGCCGATGCCGCTTATGCTGGGTTACTGCTTGTTGCTGGCCGCATTCCTGAGTCAGGCCCTGTACCTGGGACGCGTCGAGGAAACCGTCAGTCGCCAGCCCGGTGTCTGGCAATCCCTCAAGCCCTCATTGCATGTACCGCAGCAGGCACGGCGCATGCTGTGGCTGGTTCTGCCGGTGGACATCGCCGCATGGGCACTGGGTGGTTTCTTTCTGTCGTTGAGCCCGTCCTTGCTGGTGGCGGCGACCGGTTCCACCTCACCGCTCAATGGCGGCCTGGCGGTTGCGGCGCTGACCCTCAGCGGTGCGGCGGCGATTCTGACGCTGCGTCAGCGCGAGCCGGTGCTCGGCTTGTGGGTCGGTGCGAGCTTTTTGCCGCTGGGTGTCGCGGTGATACTGCTTTCGATCAACCTCGGTTTGCTGTGGCTGTTTTTCGTCGGCGCAGTGGTCGCAGGTATTGGTTTCGGATCGAGCTTTCTGGGCGCCCTGCGCATGCTCATGCCCCTGGCGCATGCCCACGAGCGGGGCGGGCTGATGTCGGCTTTTCTGGTGCTCAGCTACCTGGCCTTCTGCATACCGGCACTGGTCGCCGGATTCTTCGCTCACTCGGCGGGCCTGGTGATGACCAGTAATGTCTACGGGGCAGTGGTGATCACCCTGGCGCTGATCGCACTGGCCAGTCTGATCGTACGACGGGTCGCCAACGCAAACAAAAATGCCCACGCGTAGGTGGGCATTTCGGTTTGCCTGAAGGTAGCAGCGCTCTTAGCGAAGCTCTTTTACCATCTCGGACAGCACGGTCAGTATTTCTCCGGCCAGTTGCGCAGAGCGCTTGCCTGACCAGCCGGTGACCGGGTCTGGCGCGTTGTCGTGATCCTTGAACGGCATTTCCAGGGTCAGTGACAGGCACTTGTAGCGTTCGCCAACGGCATTGGCGGCCAGGTTCATGTTGGCCTGACCGGGTGCGCCGCGTGGGTAGCCATGAACCGTCTGAAAGTTGTCGCTGACCTCGCACAGGCGGCTGCGAAAGCGCTCTTCAAGCTGGCGTTGTTGCGCGGTATACCCCGGATTACCTTCGCAGGCGGCGGTGAATACGTAAGGGATTTTCTCGTCACCGTGCACGTCGAGGAACATGTCCACGCCGTATTTTTCCATCTGCTGCCTGATGAAGGACACTTCCGGGCTTAGCGCTTCGGTACTGTCCTGCCAAGCGCGGTTAAGGTCCTTGCCGCTGGCGTTGGTGCGCAAGTGGCCATGAAAGGCTCCGTCCGGGTTGACGTTGGGCACCAGATACACATCCGCTTCCGCCAGCAATTGCTGCAGTGGGGCGTCATCCTTTTGCTGGAGGCGTTCGATCACGCCCTCCATGAACCATTCGGCCATGTGTTCGCCAGGGTGCTGCTGGGCAATCATCCAGATCTTGCGTTTGCCCTCGGCACCGTCACCTTTGCGCAGCAGCTGAATATCCCGACCTTCGACGCTTTTGCCGACAGCCAGCAACTGTGCACCGGCTTTTTCCTGCGCCTGTTCGATCAGCCAGTCATGGCGTTCACGGCTGTAGGGTTCAAAGTACGCAAACCAGACCTGCGGCTGCTCCGCGGCCAGGCTGAAATTCAGCGCCGTGCCGTCGAAATCCGACGCTACCCGAAACCAGTTCTGATGGTCGTAAGACGCTACAGCGTTGTAGCCGGTCCAGGCGTTGTTGAAGGTGGATTCGCTGGCATTGGTGAGGCTGAAGCCATAGGTCTGGCCGACGTTCAGGCCGTCTGCCTTGAAATGAAACCACTGGAAATGCGCACTTTGCGTGTCGGGCCGAATCGCCAGCCGGATATGCGCCGGGTCGCTTGCGTCGAGAACCAGAATGTTGCCGCTGTCGAAATCTGAACCGATAGTGAGAGTCAAGATAGGTGCCTGCTGCGTAGATGCCTTTTCAAGCGGCTACTGTACACCGATCAACATCGCGCCCTGCGACGTAAACTTCACTGCAACGGTCATCTGCGCGTCAGGACATGGCCTCGGCGGTGACCATCAGGCTGCAGATGAAGGCGGTCAGCAGGCACCAGACCAGATACACGCGGCGCTTGCGTCTATGCCAGCCGGATGCGCCGAGCAACGAGGCGGGTGCCTGCAACTGACGCCACAAACGCTCGCTGTTCTGGAAGGCCGAAAGGTGCGCGGCATCGGCGTCCAGCCAATGGCGAAATTCGATGCGTTCGCTGGCGGTTGCCGCAGGGCTCTGCAAGTGCACATACCAGCGGCTGGCGCGATCCTGAAGGGTGGCCTGAATGGCAGCGCTTGTGGTGTCTGCCGCGCCTGGCACATAGGCCTTGCCCAGCGCGCGAAGCATCGCGCGCTCTACCCGCGCGATGTCGACGCTCATGAAGGCTGCAATGTCGGCATAGGCCAGGCCGTCGAGTCGGCTGAGCAGGAATATCTGCCGGGTCCGGCGCGAGAGCTTGCCCAGTCGGTGGCCGAGTTCGATGGCCTGCAGCGTGGGTTGCGGCTCGGGCAGGCGGGCGGGGAGGTGCAGTAGAGACGAGAGCTGATTACTCATGATGTATCGCTCGCTGGTCGTCCATGGGAATCTTCCTTGCGATGTCGGATAGCGTCCGTGACAAGCGTAGACTAGTGAATACGAGAATCATTCTCAAGTGAAAAGGTGCAGCATTTACGTTTTATCTGCCGCATCCAGGCGTTTTCGCCTTAAAAGCATGGCCTTGATCGAGGCGCCTTTGCTATCATCCGCGTCATTGCAACACACCGCGCAACACCCAGACTTCATTAGCCTGAAGCAGCGAAACCATAAAGAAAGAACCAAAAAAAGACCCGGCAAAAAGCCGGGTCAAAAACCGTGATTAGCCTGATGAGGAGATAATCAGGAAGCCGACCTAAGACTTCCGGGTTATCCAGCGAGTCTCGCGACCCGCTGATGCAATAATAATCATTATCATTTGCAAGTCAAATGTTTTTATTGCCCTCATTGATACCGATAATCCGCCAGCGCCCGCTCGGCGGATTTTCTTTTCTCGATTTTCCCCGATTCTATTCCTAGTCTAGCGGCAGCTCCGTGGTGCGCTTCACCGTGCTCATGGCGATGTTCGAATGGGCCTCATGGACGTGGGGCAATTGCAGCAAATGATCGCGCAGAAAGCGTTCGTAGCTGGCGATGTCCTGAGCCACCACCTTGAGCATGAAGTCCATCCCCCCGGCCATCGTGTAGCACTCCAGCACCTCGGGGTGGCCGATGATTGCCTCCTCGAATTCGGCCAGATAGCGGCGGCCGTGGCCTGACAGCTTGACCTCGACGAACACGGTCATACTCAGTCCCAGCTTCTGGGTACTGAGCAGGGCGACCGTGCGTTCGATCACCCCGTCTTCCTGAAGCCGGTGAATGCGCCTCCAGCAGGGCGATTGCGACAGCTCGACCCGTTCGGCGATTTCCGCGGCCGACAGGCTGGCGTCATGTTGCAGCAGACGAAGAATCTTGCGATCGATGGGGCTCAATTTTGGCTGCATGAATTGACCTTGTTTTTTGTTCTGGCCGAAAAAAGCATGCTGAATATCAGCAGATTTGCGCGCATTTAGAAAGAAAAAGCCTCTTTGCTGCTGGCAGTCTAGTTGCAAGGCTGCCGGGCAGGACCGTCCCGGCGTACAAGACCTGACCTTATAAGAACAAGAGAGGTATTCGCATGTCCTTGGCTGATATTCGTCTGGATGATAAATACCGGCTTGCCACCGGCAATCTGTACCTGACCGGCACGCAGGCCCTGACCCGCCTGCCGATGCTGCAAAAGCAGCGCGATGAGGCGCAGGGCCTGAACACTGCCGGGTTTATCTCGGGCTACCGCGGTTCGCCGCTGGGCAATCTGGACAAGAGCCTTTGGGACGCCAAGGACTACCTGCAACAAAACGCCATCCATTTTCAGCCGGGCATCAACGAAGAACTGGCCGCCACGGCGGTCTGGGGCAGTCAACAGGTCAACCTGTTCCCGCATGGCAAGTACGATGGGGTGTTCGCCCTCTGGTACGGCAAGGGGCCGGGTGTGGACCGCTGCGGTGATGTCTTCAAGCACGGCAACTCTGCCGGTGTTGCGGCCAACGGCGGTGTGCTGATCCTGGCGGGCGACGACCACGGCTGCAAATCATCGACCATCGCTCACCAGAGTGAGCATGCGTTCATCGCCTCGATGATCCCCGTGCTCAACCCCAGTAATGTTCAGGAGATTCTCGACTACGGCATCATTGGCTGGGAGCTGTCGCGCTACAGCGGTTGCTGGGTGGCGATGAAGACCATCGCCGAGAACGTCGATTCTTCCGCGGTGGTCGAGGTCGATCCATTGCGGATCAAAACCCGTATCCCGGACGATTTCGACCTGCCTGAAGGCGGTTTGCATATCCGCTGGCCGGACCCGCCGCTGGCCCAGGAGGCGCGACTCAATACCTACAAAATCTACGCGGCCAGGGCCTTCGCTCGTGCCAACCAGCTCAACAAGGTGGTGATCGATTCTGCGCAACCCCGACTGGGCATCATCACCACCGGCAAGTCCTATCTGGACGTGCGTCAGGCCCTCGAAGAGCTGGGTATCGATCAGGAGCTGTGCGAGAAGGTCGGGATTCGCGTCCTCAAGGTCGGCATGAGCTGGCCGCTGGAGCCGGTGTCGGTTCACGACTTTGCCGAAGGGCTGGACGAGATTCTGGTGGTCGAGGAAAAACGCAGTGTCATTGAAGACCAGTTGACCGGTCAGCTTTACAACTGGCCTGTTGAGCGCCGGCCAGTGGTGGTCGGCGAGTTCGATGAGCAGGGCCGCTCACTGCTGCCGAACCTCAGCGAGCTGACCCCGGCAATGATTGCCAGGGTGATCGCCAAACGCCTTGCGCCGTTCTACAGCAGCCCGCAGATCGAAGCGCGCCTGCAGTTTCTCAGCGACAAGGAGCAAGCGCTGCAGGCGCCGCTGTTCACCACCCAGCGCACCCCGCATTTCTGCTCCGGCTGCCCGCACAACACCTCGACACGGGTTCCGGAGGGCAGTCGCGCCCTGGCCGGGATCGGCTGCCATTACATGACCATCTGGATGGACCGCGAAACCGATACCTTCACCCAGATGGGCGGCGAGGGCGTGACCTGGATCGGTCAGGCACCGTTCACCGAAACCCCGCACGTTTTCCAGAACCTGGGCGACGGCACCTATTTTCACTCGGGGCACCTGGCGCTGCGTGCGGCAGTGGCGTCCAAGGTCAACATTACTTACAAGATTCTCTACAACGATGCGGTGGCCATGACGGGTGGCCAGCCGATCGACGGCGTGCTGCGCGTCGATCAACTGAGTCGTCAGGTATTCAACGAAGGCGTGCAGCGCATCGCGCTGGTTTCCGACGAGCCGGACAAGTACCCGAATCGTGAAGACTTCGCACCGATTACCACCTTTCATCATCGGCGCGATCTGGACAGCGTGCAGCGCGAGTTGCGCGAGTTCAAAGGCGCGTCGGTCATCATCTACGACCAGACCTGCGCCACTGAAAAGCGCCGCCGTCGCAAGCGCGGCACCATGCCTGACCTGGAAAAGCGCGCGTTGATCAACCCGGCGGTGTGCGAGGGCTGCGGCGATTGCGGGGTCAAATCCGGGTGCCTGTCTGTGCTGCCCAAGGAAACGGCGCAGGGGCGCAAGCGCGAAATCGATCAGAGCGCGTGCAACAAGGATTTCAGTTGCGTCGAGGGTTTCTGCCCGAGCTTCGTCACCGTGCATGGCGGCAAACTGCGCAAGCCTGCGTTGCCCAAGCAGGTCGAAGCATTCGCGCGTCTGCCGGAACCGGTGCTGCCGTCGCTCGACAGGCCGTTCAATATTCTCCTGCCGGGTGTCGGCGGCACAGGGGTGACCACCGTCGGCGCGATGCTGGGCTATGCCGCGAATCTGGAAGGCAAGGGCTGCAGCGTGCTCGATCAGGCCGGTCTGGCACAGAAATTCGGTCCGGTGGTCAGCCATATCCGCATTGCCGCGCGCCAAGAGGATCTGTTTGCCGTGCGTATCGCCGCCGGTGAAGCGCACCTGCTGCTCGGCTGTGACTTGCTGGTGGCTGCCGGCCCGGACGCGATCGCCAAGCTCGATAGCAAGATTTCCCATGCGGTGGTCAACAGCCAGCAAACACCGACCGCCGAGTTCACGCGCAATCCGGATGCCGTGTTTCCGGCCGAAGCCATGAAGCAGACCATCATCGAGGCGGTCGGCGCGGCGAAGACCCACTTTGTCGAAGCCACATCACTGGCTACTCGACTGATGGGCGACAGCATCGCCAGCAACCTGTTCATGCTCGGCTATGCGTTTCAGCTGGGCCTGATTCCATTGACCTCGGCGGCCATCGAGAAGGCCATCGAACTCAACGGCGTAGCGGTCAATCTGAATCAGCAGGCGTTTCTCTGGGGGCGTCGTACTGCGCATGATCCTGCCGCCGTGGAGGCCTTCGTCAACCCGCAAAACAAGGTCAGCGAGCCGCAGCCAATGGACCTTGATCAGCGCATCCAGAGCAATGTCGATACCTTGAAGCAGTATCAGAGCGCCGCCTACGCCAAGCGCTATCTGGCATTGGTGCAACGCGTACGCGACAGCGAATCGCGCGCGTTCCCTGGCCAGCAGCCGACGCTGACCGAGGCCGTGGCATTCAATTACTTCAAATTGCTGGCCTATAAAGACGAATACGAAGTGGCGCGGCTTTACAGCAACGGCGAGTTTACCCGCCAGTTGCAAGCGCAGTTCGAGGGTGACTATCGACTGGAGTTTCACTTGGCACCGTCGTGGCTGGCCAAGCGCGATCCGCACAATGGCCTGCCGCGCAAACGTAGTTTTGGCCCGTGGATGCTGCGCGCGTTCGATGTGCTGGCGACGTTCAAATTCCTCCGTGGCACGGCGCTCGATCCGTTCGGTCGCAGTCTCGAACGTCAGCAGGAGAGGGCGCTGATTGACCGCTATGTCAGCGATGTCGAACTGATCCTGCAGCACCTTCAGGCGCAGAATCGTCACACCGCCTTGAGTCTGGCACGCCTGCCGGAACGCATTCGCGGCTATGGCTACATCAAGGAAAACGCCATGAAAGCGGCTGCCGTGCAGGCCGATATTCTGCGCAAGAGCCTGGAAAGCGGCGAAGTGGCCGCACCGAAGCTGTATGAGGCGGCTGCCTGAGGAGGGCAATACCGATCAGCGTGCCAGCCCAGCGTTGGCACGCTGTTCATCACGCCACGCGTCGCCGCTCATTACAGTGATCATCATGGCGGTACTGACTACACCGGCCTGAACAGATGGGCATGCCCGGCGCGGTACAGCGAGGACTCGCTGAAGGTGTCATCGGCAAGTACACGTCCGACCAGAATCAGTGCCGTGCGGCGAAAGCCCTTGGCCTGTACCTTTTCCTGAATATCTGCCAGCGTGCCAACGGCCCAGTCCTGATCCGGCCAGCTGGCGCGATGCACCACGGCAATCGGGCAGTCGGCACCGTAATGTGGCATGAGCTCCTCGACGATCCGCTGCAGGTTGTTCACCCCCAGATGAATCGCCATGGTTGCCCGATGGCTGGCCAGACTGGCCAGTTCCTCGCCGCTGGGCATTGAGGTCTTGTCGGCATAGCGGGTCAGAATAACGCTCTGCGAAACGTCCGGCAGAGTCAGCTCGACGCCCAGAAGCGCAGCGCAGGCAGCGGTTGCGGTCACCCCCGGAATGATTTCGAACGGAATGCCCAATTCGCGCAGATGGCGGATCTGCTCGCCGATAGCGCCATACAGGCTCGGGTCTCCGGAATGCACGCGCGCCACATCCTGGCCCTGTGCGTGCGCGCGCTTGATCAGCTCGATGATCTGCTCCAGATGCAGTTCGGCGCTGTTGGTCACCTGCACGGCCTGATGACCTTCCAGCACGGCGAGGGGCACCAGCGAGCCTGCGTAGATAATGACCGGGCAGCTGCGAATCAGGCGTTGGCCCTTGACGGTGATCAGCTCCGGATCGCCAGGGCCTGCGCCGATGAAATAGACAGTCAATGAATTCTCCGGGGTGAGTGAGCGCGGGGAGATTATCCGCTGTGCGCAGGGCTGATTGCCAAGGCAAATGTGGCCTGCGCGCTTTTCTGCCGTTCGATCAGCAGGGTGGCCGTACCGTCGCCCAGTTGCGCCGCCAGTGCCAGCGCCGAGCCCTCGGCGACGCCATGACAGCCCGTGTTCTGGAACACCTGCGCAGAACGGTGCGTGAGGTGCAGTTCCCACGCTACCAGTTGCGCGGCGTTGAAGCACACCAGTGGCACAGCCAGTTGCCCGGCCAGCTCAAGCAGGCCGGGCTCGGTTTCTTTCAGGTCGATGGACGCCAGCGCGGTCACCCGGCCAATGTCCAGCTCAAGTGCCTGCAGGCTCTGCTCGAGCAGATCGCGCAACAGCGCAGCCGAGCAGCCGCGCCGACAGCCCAGCCCGGCAACCAGAGGTGCGCCGGGTTGAAGGGTCGCTGGATCAGGCCTGATGCAGGTCGACATTGTCGGTATGCACGTCGTTTCTGCGGAACAGCCAGGCACTGATCAACCCCAGCGCGACCCAGAACAGCGCGTTGGTCAGCAGCGAGGCAATCATGAACTGCGATTCCAGAGCCTCGGGAGCCAGGCTTTCACGGACCAGCGGCTGTGGCGCGCCAAGCACATGCGGGACCAGCAGAATCGCCACACCCAGTGCTTTGAGCAGCCAGTTCTGACCGAACACCAGCAAGGCCAGCCCGGCTGCAGTCGACGCGGCAGCGCCGAGCCACCACAGTTGCCGCTGACTCAGCTCGGCGGCCGCTGTGCCTGGCAGTTCGGGTGGCAGGCCAAGGGTGGGGGCCAGCACGAACACGGCAAAACCGGCTAACCCCCACCATGCGCCTTGCACGGTGCGACCCGGCGCCCGCAGGGTGTAAAGCCCGGCAAGCATCAAGGCGAAGCCCACCGCGACCACCAGGTTACCGCCAGTGGTGGACAGCACACGCTGCCAGCCGTTTTCGGGCTCCCAGGCCGCTTCGTCATGGGCATGGCTGTGTTCGGCCATCGCGCCGTCCGCGTGCTGATGCAGTTGCTCGGCAGGTGCGTTTTCGTAGGTCTCGGCCTGCTGGATCAGCGGCACCACCCACAGGCTTTGCAGCAGCGTCAGCAGCAGGGCGGCGAGCAGGCCGGTGAAACCTGCGGTGTAGGCGATTCGCTTGAACATTGTGAGGCCCTCAATGGCAAGGAAAGGCAGCGCTGTGACGGGTGTCGTGTGCCGCGTTGTGCACGGCCGCGATGTGCGAGAAACCGGCGAAGTACACCAGACAGGCGCCGAGAAGCGCAGCGCTGATGGCGGCTGTCAGGCGTTGAGTGCGTGTGGAGCTGGGCGCGGCGGCGTGGCTGCTGATGGTCGACATGGCGTTCCCTCTTGTTGGTAATCGGCAAGTGGGCCACGCGCAAAAGAACCTGCCGGCAGACGCCGGAGGTTTCAACTGCGCCCGCCCACCGCGGGTTTGTCATTGCAAGCATATCGGGCCGGTCTCCGGGCTCGCGAGGGACCAGGACGTCAGTGCGTCAAAGCCTGCAAGGTCACCTTCCCATGCCAGCGGCACAGTGGATCAGACCTACTCTCGCTTACCGTTGCGGGGGCAGCACCGGACTTGCTCGACAACGCGAGCGCACCGGTTTCCCGTTTCACCCCGTGAGGGGCACCCGAAACAAGGCGCACAGGAGACCATGGGCGGCGGGGCAGCGTCAATCTGAACGATTGACCTGTCTGCAGTCACTGCGTAGCCTTGCCGGTTCCAAGCTGTGTAAAAACTACTGCGCTTGGCAATACTGCGTTAAAAACAGGCGAAAAATGCTCATTTAGAACACCTAGACTCCGCTTTTTCGCCTGTTTTTGCCTTGTCTTGCCTTCGCTCGTGACGTTTTTACACACCCTGGTTCGAGGTTCTCCCCGGGTAAAACATCACCCAGTGGAGCTAAGACGGGAATGCGGTACATGCCGCAGCTGCCCCCGCAACTGTAAACGGTCATGTTCATTGCACAGCCACTGCTGCGGCGGGAAGGCGCGATGAATGCGTGTCGGCACATTATTCACTGCCTGCCGCACGCCGCCGTGAGCCAGGAGACCTGCCTCGAACGGGCCACACATGCTGCGGCCCTGGAGAATTCTCACTACAACCGGGCGGGGTGATCCGGTGGCGATCCGATCTGCATGTCCTGCATGCGGCTCTCGTCCTGTTTGCCCGCCGCATTGCCAAAGGGCACCTGATGAAAACACTGGCCAAGCTTCCCGTCACCATCGTCACCGGCTTCCTCGGCTCGGGCAAGACCACCCTGTTGCGGCACATGCTCGACAACGCCGAAGGGCGGCGCATTGCGGTCATCGTCAATGAGTTCGGCGAGCTGGGCATCGACGGAGAAATCCTCAAGCAGTGCACGATCGGCTGCACCGAAGAAGAAGCCAACGGCCGGGTGTACGAACTGGCCAATGGCTGCCTGTGCTGCACCGTGCAGGAAGAGTTCTTCCCGGTCATGCGCGAACTGGTCGCGCGCCGTGGTGATCTGGACCATATCCTGATCGAAACCTCGGGGCTGGCGCTGCCCAAGCCGCTGGTCCAGGCTTTTCAATGGCCGGAAATCCGCAACGCCTGCACGGTCGATGCGGTGATCACGGTGGTCGACAGCCCGGCGGTACTGGCCGGCACCTTTGCTGCCTTCCCTGATCAGGTCGATGCGCAGCGCAAACTCGATCCCAACCTGGACCACGAGTCGCCCCTGCACGAACTGTTTGCCGATCAACTGGCCAGCGCCGATCTGGTGATCCTCAACAAGGCCGACATGATCGACGCCGAAGGTCTGGCGACGGTGCGTGCCGAAGTCGCCGAGGAGCTGCCGCCTGCGGTCAAGGTGATCGAAGCCAGCAGTGGTCGTCTGCCGATCAGCGTGCTGCTGGGTGTCGGTGCCGAGTCCGAGCTGCATATCGACGCTCGCAAGACCCACCATGATCACCACGACGATGACGATCATGATGACCACGATCACGACGCGTTCGATTCGATTTCCCTGACACTGCCGCAAGCCGATGAGAAAGTCCTGCTCGATGCACTGAATCAGCTGGTGGTGCAGCACGGCATTCTGCGTGTGAAGGGCTTCGCGGCCATTCCCGGCAAGCCGATGCGCCTGCTGATTCAAGGTGTCGGGACTCGTTTCGACAAGCACTTCGACCGCGCCTGGCGTGCCGATGAAGAGCGTGCCACGCACCTGGTGCTGATTGGTCAGGAGCTGGATGCCGCAGCCCTGCAAGCGCAACTCAATGCTGCGATTGTCGGCTGACCCATGCATTTACTGAGAACCCAGCCCGGCGGTTTCGTACCTGACGACAATATTGCCGATCTGGGCCAGACCCCGGCCGAGCTGGTGATTCTCTGCAGCGGCGACTCCAGCCTGGCGCTGCTGGCCGAGGCCGCCCGGCAGCTCCCCGAAGACTACCCCAGCCTGCGTCTGGCCAACCCGATGCAGGTCCAGAATCACGCCTCTGTCGACCTGTACGTCGATGAAGTGCTGCGTCACGCAAAGGTCATTCTGATTTCTCTGCACGGCGGTATTGGCTACTGGCGCTACGGCGTCGAGCGGCTGATGGAGCTCGCGGCGCGCGGCGTTCAAGTCATTCTGGTGCCCGGTGATGATCGCCCTGATCCAGAGCTGAGTGATCTGAGCACCGTGCCTGGCGTAGAACGCGACCGACTCTGGCAGTTTCTGCGTCAGGGCGGCCTGCAGAACGCGCTGCAGTTGTACAACTGCATGGCCAGTCGCTGGTTGGACCGCGATTATTCCTGGGTCGAGCCCGCGCCCTTGCCGCGCACGGCCATCTACCATCCACGGTTGGCAAGCGCGCAGCTTGCCGATTGGCAGGCAGACTGGCTCGTCGAGCAGCCGGTAGTCGCGCTGCTGTTCTACCGCTCGCACCTGCAGGCCGCCAATACCGGTTTCATCGACGAGTTCTGTGTGCGCTTACAGGCGCAAGGCATCAACCCGCTGCCCATTGCCGTGGCCAGCCTCAAGGAACCCGGCTGTTTCACCCAGGTGGAGGACTGGCTGGATGAGGCTGAAACCGAGCTGATCCTCAATACCACCGGTTTTGCACAGTCGAGTCCGGAAGCGCCGCATCTGCGTCCGTTCCGGCGCAACGTACCGGTCATTCAGGCCATCTGCGCGCAGGACAACGAGCCTGCCTGGCAGGCCAGCGAACAGGGCCTTGGCGCTCGTGATCTGGCGATGCACATTGCCTTGCCGGAGCTGGACGGACGGATCATCAGCCGGCCGATCAGCTTCAAGGACCTGGCCTGGCGCAGTGAGCGCAGCCAGTCGGACGTGGTCTGCTACCGTGCCCAGCCGGACCGGATGGATTTCGTCGCAGAACTGGCGCGGCGCTGGATCGAGCTTGCGCGCCTGCCCAATGGCGAAAAGCGTGTGGCGCTGATCCTCGCCAACTACCCGACTCGCGACGGGCGGATCGGCAATGGTGTGGGGCTCGATACGCCTGCTGCGGCGCTGAATATCCTGCGCGCCATGCAGGCCGAGGGCTATCCGCTGGCGCCGTTGCCGGACACTGGCACCGAACTGATCCAGCAACTGCTGGGCGGCGTGACCAATGATCTGGACAGTATCGACCAGCGCCCGTGTCACCAGAGCATGGCGCTGGAGGAATACCTGGCGGCGTTCAACGAACTGCCGCAGGAAAATCGCGATGCGGTGAACGCCCGTTGGGGCACGCCGGACACCGATCCGATGTTTCGCAGCGGCCGGATGATGATCGCCGGACTGCGCTTTGGCCTCACGTTCATCGGCATTCAACCGGCACGGGGTTATCAGGTCGACCCGAGCGCGGTGTATCACGACCCGGATCTGGTTCCACCCCATGGCTACCTGGCGTTCTACTTCTGGCTGCGCAAGGCCTACGGCGCGCATGCGGTGGTGCATGTCGGCAAGCACGGCAACCTCGAGTGGCTGCCGGGCAAAGGCGTGGGGTTGTCGCGAACCTGCTGGCCGGACGCGGTGCTGGGCGCCATGCCGAACATCTATCCGTTCATCGTCAACGACCCGGGCGAGGGCGCACAGGCCAAACGGCGCACTCAGGCGGTCATCATCGATCACTTGATGCCGCCGCTGACCCGCGCGGAGACCTACGGCCCGTTGCGCAATCTGGAGCTGCTCGCCGACGAATTCTACGAAGCGCAAATGCTCGATCCGCGCCGCGCGCGCGAGCTGCAGCGTGACATTCTCGAACTGGTCCGTGAAACCCATATCGACCGCGAACTGGCGCTGGGCGAGAACCTCGACAGCGATGCCGACGCGGCGCTCTGGCTGCCACGTCTGGACACTTACCTGTGTGATCTGAAGGAATCGCAGATTCGCGATGGCCTGCATATCTTCGGTAAGTCGCCACAAGGCCGTCTGCGCATCGACACTTTGCTGGCGCTGCTGCGTATTCCGCGTGGTGACGGGCGTGGCGCGCAGTCCAGTCTGTTGCGCGCGTTGAGCAAGGCGTTCGAGCTGGACTTCGATCCGCTTAACTGCGAGCTGGCCGAACCCTGGAATGGCCCGCGCCCTGCTGCGTTGCAGGCCTTGAGCAGCGACCCTTGGCGCAGTGCGGGCGACGCGCGCGAGCGGCTGGAGCTTTACGCCGCCATCCTTATCGAACGCGTCACGCAGGGCGAAGCGTTGACCGACTTGCCGGCGCACGATGATCTCGCCCAGATTCTCGACAGCCTGCGTGACGTCGTCGCGCCGCGTCTGGATGCCTGCGGCCCCGGCGAAATGCAGGGCATGCTTGACGCGCTGAGTGGTCGTTTCGTGCCGGCAGGCCCCAGCGGCGCGCCGAGCCGGGGGCGCCTGGATGTGCTGCCCACTGGCCGCAACTTTTTTACCGTGGATGTGCGCAACCTGCCGACCACCACGGCCTGGCGAATCGGCTTCCAGTCCGCCAACCTGTTGCTGGAACGACACCTGCAGGACCATGGCGATCACCTGCGCCAGTTGGGCCTGTCGGTGTGGGGCACGGCGACCATGCGTACCGGCGGTGACGACATCGCCCAGGCCATGGCGCTGATGGGCGTGCGTCCGGTGTGGGCGACTGGCAGTCAGCGGGTCGATGACTTCGAGATTCTGCCGATCAGCCTGCTCGACCGCCCGCGAGTGGACGTGACACTGCGAGTCTCCGGTTTCTTCCGCGACGCTTTCGCCAACCTTATCAAGCTGTTCGACGCTGCGGTGCAGGCCGTCGCGGCGCTTGACGAGCCCGACGACATGAACCCGCTGGCGGCCAGGGTCCGTGAAGAACGGCAAGGCTTCATCGCAGAAGGCCTGAATGAAGACGAGGCGGCGCGTCAGGCTGGTTGGCGAATATTTGGTGCCAAACCCGGTGCCTACGGCGCTGGCGTGCAGGGCGCGATCGATGGCCGTCTGTGGCAGAGCCGCGACGACCTTGCCGAGGTTTACCTCAATTGGGGGGGGTACGCCTATGGCGCTGCCGATGAAGGTACGCCCGCGCGCCAGCGCTTTGCCCAGCGGCTTTCTCAGGTGCAGGCGGTGCTGCAGAATCAGGACAATCGCGAGCACGACCTGCTCGACTCAAATGACTACTACCAGTTTCAGGGCGGCATGCTCGCCGCTTCTGAAACCCTCAGCGGGCAGAAGACCGCCAGTTACCATGGCGATCACAGCCAACCAGACCTGCCGAAAATCCGCACCCTCAAGGAAGAGCTGAACCGGGTGATACGCTCGCGCGCAGCGAATCCGAAATGGATCGAAGGGGCCAAGCGCCATGGTTACAAAGGTGCTTTCGAGATGGCCGCGACCGTGGATTTCCTGTTCGCGTTCGACGCGACCACCGAGCTGATCGATGATCACCAGTACGCGCTGCTCGCCGACGCCTATCTGCTGGACCCGGCGACTCGCGATTTCATCGCCCAGCACAACCCCGATGCGCTGCGCGACATGACCGAGCGCATGCTCGAAGCCCAGCAGCGCGGCCTCTGGCAGGAGCCTGGCGAGTATCAGCAGGCGCTGGAAGACCTGCTCCTGGACATAGAAGAGAACTGATGACCGTGTCTGATTCAACGATGAGTGAAACTCCGCATTTTCCGCTGGCCGCTGTGGTTGGTGCTGATGACCTGAAACTGGCGTTATGCCTGACTGCCATCGACCCGCGCATCGGCGGCGTGTTGATCGAAGGGCCGCGGGGCATGGCCAAATCGACGCTGGCCCGCGGGCTGGCCGATGTGCTGGCCAGCGGTCAGTTCGTCACCTTGCCGCTGGGTGCTACCGAAGAGCGTCTGGTCGGCACGCTGGATCTCGACGCCGCGCTGAGCGAAGGCCGCGCGCGCTTCTCTCCAGGTGTGCTGGCCAAGGCCGACGGTGGCGTGCTGTATGTCGATGAGGTCAACCTGCTTGCCGACCATCTGGTCGATCTGCTGCTGGACGTCGCGGCCAGCGGCGTCAACCTGGTCGAGCGCGACGGTATCTCCCATCGTCATGCTGCGCGTTTCGTGCTGATCGGCACCATGAACCCCGAAGAGGGCGAATTGCGCCCGCAGTTGCTGGATCGCTTTGGCCTCAATGTGGCCCTGAGCGGCCATACGCTGCCTGCCGAGCGCAGTCAGATCATCCGTCGCCGTCTGGATTTCGACAGCGATCCGCAGAGCTTCTGCCAGCACTGGCAAACGCAGCAGGATGCCTTGAAGCGGCGTTGTGAACAGGCACGTCAGTTGTTGTCGGGCATCGAGCTGGATGACCAGTCCCTGGCAATGATCACCGAGCGCTGCTTTGCCGCAGGCGTCGACGGCATGCGCGCCGATCTGGTCTGGCTGCGGGCTGCGCGTGCTCATGCGGCGTGGCGGGGTGCGGGGCACATTGAAGAGCAGGACATCGAGGCCGTTGCCGAATTTGCCTTGCGTCACCGGCGCCGCGAGCCCTCGCCACCGCCGCAGAATTCCGAGGCACCGCCGCCACCAGGATCGTCCAGCAAACAGGCCGAGCCTGAAAGCGGGCAGGGCAGTTGGGGTGAGTTGCCCGCCCAGGCAGTCACGACCGGATCACGCCGCGAAGTGCCGAGCTGGCCAAAAAAGCCCTAGGCATCCGTCCCCGCGCCATACAGGGGGCGGATGCCATTCCCCGTCCCGGCCGACTGGCCAGCGGCAGGCAGGGCGCTGTGCGTGTCGGGGCTGATGGACCGGTGCAATGGTTGCCGACCTTTTTGCGCGGTCAGCCGAAGAGCCACAAGGACCTGGTGCGTCAGCCGCGTAGCAGCCGGCCCAGCGAGTTATTGCTGGTGATTGTCGATGCTTCGGCGTCTACCCGCCGCCATCAGGCGTTGAGTCAGGCCAAGGGCCTGCTGTCGCAGATGTTCGACGATGCCTATCGACGCCGGGCTCGGCTGGCCTTGCTGACCGCCAGCGGCACTGCGCCACGCTGGCAACATCAGGGGCTGAAAGCCTCATCGGCGTTGACACCTTGGCTGGATGCATTGGGGGCTGGTGGTGGTACGCCGTTGCCGGAAGCGCTGCAACAGGCGGCTGAATGGCTGGCGCAACGGCAAAAACGCTATCCGGCCGAACAGCAGCGGGTTTTGGTGCTGACCGATGGTCGGATCAAGTCGTTACCGGCACTGCCTGCGTTCGACTGCGCCAGTTTGCTGATCGATATCGAGAAAGGCCCGATTCGCCTGGGAAGGGCGCGGGAACTGGCATCGAGTCTGGGGGCCGAGTACCGGCACATTGATGAGTTGAAGCGGGTCTGAGGGTGGGGAACCCGTCAGGCCCTGTGCTCTCTTGCCGATGCTCTGCGGGGTTGGCGCGCGCAGAGCATGGCACTGAGAACAAATTCCTGTGGGCGCTGCGAGTGCGGCGATCCCACAGGTTTTCCATTACGCCAAGCGGGGAGCCGGCTCAGTCAGCCATCAAGCCGGCATGGTCCACGGCTCAAGGTCGTAGCCTTCGTTGCTGATTTCTGCACGGGCCTGTTCCAGAGCGCTGGCCAGCTGGCGCTTGTCGGAATAGGTGCTGCTCGGGATCTGCTTGCGACCGATACGGTTGCTGGTGCGGTCGATCACCGTCAGGCTCAGTTCGCCGTTACCGTCCTGTGGTGCCCAGGCAACACACTGGAAGGGTTCAAAAGCGTGTCCAGCGATCAGAAGTGCATCGTTGAAGCGCAGTGGGGCGTTCATGGTCGTTTCCTCAAGTGCCCATATCAATTCAGTCACGGCGGCGGGCTAACCGTCCGGCTGGTTACTTGTGTTGATGAACGACAAGGGGGCATGAGTCACACTGTTCAATGAAAATAGTTGCGAATTATTTTCGACGGGCGCGCGCATGGATGTCCCGGGCAAAAAGGGTCGGGCATGTAGCGCGTTAATGACTTCAGGTTATGAGCGTTAGACCCAAACGGTACAACGCCGCGTCAAATATTTGCTAGGGTGATGATTGGGCTCGCCAACAGACTGTTTATAAAAAGCTTTTCAAAATCCCTCCATACGCCGGGCGCCAAGGAAACTTCATGCATGGATCGGCCCCAACACGACGTCTGTTAATGCTCGATGGCGGTGACGACTGTCATCCATTGATCCCTGTTCTGATCGAAGCCGGCTGGACGGTGCAGGAAAGCCCATCGGGTTCGGCAATCATTTCTGATTGTGATGTAGGCCTGATTCACCTGACGTCCGATCATTTTGAACACTTGCCCAGGCTTGAGGCGCTGTTCGTTAACAGCCCGGTGCGCTGGATTGCAGTGCTGTCAGCCAGTGATTTGCGCCGCGAGAAAATCGGCGATTTCGTCTGCCGCTGGTTTTTCGACTTTCATACGCTGCCTTTCGATGCCGGTCGGCTGCACGCCTCGCTGGACAGAGCGTTTACGGCCGGGCCGCCGCCAGTGCAGGGCTCGCCATCGCAATGCAGCGCGGACCCCGAGTTGCTCGGCGACAGTCGGCCTGTCCGTGAACTGCGCAGGCTGCTGAGCAAACTGGCGCCCACCGATTCGCCGGTACTGATCAGGGGCGAGCGGGGCACGGGCAAGGAACTGATCGCCCGCAGTCTGCATGCTCAGTCCTTGCGACGTGACAAACCCTTTATCGTGGTTGATTGCGCAGCGCCTGACGGGCAGTCGATCCACACCGTGCTGTTCGGTCATGAGGACGGCGGGTTTGACGATGCTCAGGCACGTAGGGTCGGACTGCTTGAAGCCGCAGACGGCGGCACGCTGTTGCTCGACGAGGTCGGTGAGCTTCCGCTGGATACCCAGGCGAGCCTGCTGCGCTTTCTCGAAGACCGGCAGATCGAGCGCGCGGACGGCGGCGAGCCGATTGCAGTGGATGTGCGGGTGCTGGCCGCCACTCGCGAGGATCTTGAAACGGCCGTGCGCAAAAAGCGCTTTCGTGAGGACCTTTATTACCAACTCAATGTGCTGCAGGTCGGTGTAGCGCCGCTGCGCGAGCGCCATGGCGATCTGGCGTTGCTGGCTAACCATTTCGCCCATGTGTACAGTCAGGAAACCGGCAGGCGGGCGCGCAGTTTCAGTCAGGATGCGCTGGTGGCGCTGGGCAAGCACGATTGGCCGGGCAATGTGCGCGAGCTGGCCGGTCGCGTTCGGCGCGGGCTGGTGCTGGCCGAAGGCAGGCAGATAGAAGCGGCAAATCTGGGCCTGCTGGGCGAAGAGGACAGTGTTGGCAACATGGGCACGCTGGAGGATTACAAGTCCCGGGCCGAGCGCCAGGCGTTGTGCGATGTGTTGACGCGCCACAGTGACAATCTGAGTGTGGCGGCCAGAGTGCTGGGTATTTCGCGACCGACGTTTTATCGGCTGTTACACAAGCACCAGATCCGCTGAGTCGTCCAGCAACTGCGAGACAGCGCTCAGCGCCTGCTCGCGGCGCTGCTCCCAGCTACCGCCCACTATCCGGTAAGCCTGCTGGTGGTGTTCCAGCCATTCCCGGCTGGCGTTGAAAAAGGCCTGGCGTTCACCCAGCTGCGGCTGGCAGCGCTGGCCGTCGCTGATCCAGTCAACGCCCTCGGGCGACAGCAGCAGGTGCAGGTCATAGGAACGGCTCAGCAGTTGCTGTTCGATCCACGCAGGGCAGTCGCCGAACAGCGTGCGGCTCCAGAGCATGTTGCTCAACAGGTGCGTGTCGAGTATCAGCAAGTTTGGCTCTGCGCCGCGCGCGGCGTCCTCCCAGGCCATTTGGCCCTGAGCGATGGCCGGGATATCGGGGTAATCTGTGTCGCGGCCCTGCTGATCGATGAAATACCGCACATATTCGCCGACCAGCAGGCCGCCGAACCTATGCTGTATCTCCGCCGACAGCCAGCTCTTGCCACTGGACTCGGGGCCGGTGAGGACCAGAACTTTCATCGCGCCAGCGCCAGATCGTTGCGCCACTCGCGCCAGCCCTGCACCGCCAGCAGGGTGAACAGGCCATACAGCGCAGCCGTCAGGTAAAGGTCCTTGTAGATGAACAGGCCGACGAAAATCACATCGAGCAGAATCCACAGCGGCCAGCACTGAACGCGCTTTTGCGCCATCCAGACCTGCGCCACCAGACTGAACCCGGTCAATGCGGCGTCCAGCCAGGGTTGTGCCGCATCGGTGAAATGCGCCATGCCGGCACCCAGTGCAACGCTGATGAGTACGCCGACCGCCAGCCCCTTGAGCACCGAACTGTTCTGCAACGTGGTTACGGCTTTGACCGGCAGGCCGTCACCGTGCCGGGTCCATTGCAGCCAGCCGTAGACCTGCAGGCCTGCGTAGATGACCTGCAGGAGCATGTCCGAATACAACTTCACGTCGAAGAATATCCAGATGTAAATCACAACCATGACCAGGCCAATTGGCCAGCACCAGGGATTCTGCTTCACTGTCAGCCAGACTGCGATAACGCCGATGGCGGCAGCGAAGAGTTCAAGCCCGGACATGGCGGCTCCTTGGTGAGGGTGGTGAGGGGCGGGGCCGGCGATTGTATGCGCTTCTGCGCGCGGCGTGCAGCTTGTGTTGCGCCGGAGCTTACGTCAGCAGGCGTTGTGCGTGCAGGTCTGCTAGCATTCCGCGCCTTGCATTTGCGCGAGTTTCTTCAAGCTTCGTTCAGGCATGTGGCGGCATAGTGGCAAGCATTTTTTACACGACAACATTAAACAGCGAGCCTGCGGCATCGCTTCATGGGGGAATGATGGATCTTTGGACCGCTGCTCAGGCGTTGATATTGGGTGTTGTAGAAGGGTTGACGGAGTTCTTGCCGATCTCCAGTACCGGGCATCAGATCATCGTCGCCGACCTGATCGATTTTGGCGGCGAGCGCGCCATGGCCTTCAACATCATCATTCAGTTGGGGGCGATTCTGGCAGTAGTCTGGGAGTTTCGGCGCAAGATCCTCGACGTCGTCGTGGGTTTGCCCAAACAGCAACAAGCGCAGCGTTTCACCCTCAACCTGCTGATCGCCTTCATGCCTGCCGTGGTGCTGGGCGTGATTTTCGCCGATACCATTCACCACTACCTGTTCAATGCCATTACCGTGGCCACGGCGCTGGTCATCGGAGGGGTGATCATGCTTTGGGCCGAGCGCCGCGAGCACACCGTGCGCACCGAAACCGTCGATGATATGAGCTGGAGCGATGCGCTCAAAATAGGCTTGGTACAGTGCCTGGCGATGATCCCCGGAACCTCGCGTTCGGGTTCGACGATCATTGGCGGCCTGCTGTTCGGCCTGTCCCGCAAGGCGGCGACCGAATTCTCGTTCTTCCTGGCCATGCCCACCATGGTCGGTGCAGCGGTGTATTCGGGCTACAAGTACCGTGACATGTTTCGCCCGGACGACTTCGCGGTATTTGCCATCGGCTTCATCACCTCGTTCATCTTCGCGATGATCGCAGTGCGCGGTTTGCTCAAGTTCATCGCCACTCACAGTTATGCGGTGTTCGCCTGGTATCGCATCGCCTTCGGCCTGCTGATTCTGGCGACCTGGCAGTTTGGCTGGATCGACTGGGCATCGGCCAAGGCATGACAGCGAACCGCGAGTCGTCACGGCCAGCCAGCGGTGGCAGGCCGCCGGTCCGGCAACTGCGCTTGAAGGTACTGGTGTTGTTGCTGCTTTGTGCGTTACCGGTTTACGGCACGGTGTCGCTGTGGCTGAGGCAAGTCACGCCGATCCCGGCGCTGGTCTTGATCGTCATGAGCCTGCTGGCGTTCGTGCTTTACCGGCATGACAAGCGACAGGCCGGCAACGCGGGCCAGCGCACCCCGGAGAACGTCCTGCATGGCGTCGAGCTGCTCGGCGGTTGGCCCGGCGCGCTGCTGGCGCAGCAGGTGTACCGGCACAAGACCCGCAAGGTGTCGTTTCAGGTCGTATTCTGGCTGATCGTGCTGGTGCATCAAGCGTTGTGGATTGACTGGCTGTTTTTGGGCAAGCGGCTTGTGCAACTGTTGCCGTTATAGCTTGAGACCAATCTGTTGCCGTTTCGGCAGCTTGCCGACCACCAACTGGTGCGAGCGGGTCAGCAGGTCGCGCACCTCATCGGCGCTCAGCGTCTTCAGGTCGGCCACGCTGATCCAGTGCGCACGCGCCAGGTAGGGTGCAGGTCGTATGCCGGGTCGATCCACGTAACCCAGAAACAATTCCGGGTGGACCTTGAACGCAAGGTCCTCGCCGACCAGATCCATGACCGCGAACATTTTCTTTTCGGCGACGGAAAAAACCCGTATGCCGCCCCACTTGTAGTCTTCACGCGCGCCTGGCAGGTCGAGACAGAATCTGGCGATGTCTTCCTTGTGCAGGGTCTTTTGCGGGCTCTTTGGCATGGATGCTCCCTGGGTTCTGACGGCGCACGGTAAGCTGTTCGATAGCCGCACGGATATTCGATCCGCCGATTGTATGCTGCTGCGACACTGATTAGTGTGCAGCTTTGCCTTTCTCCGGAGTTTCGAATGTCTGCCGTGCAACTCGCTGATGGTCAACTGAACTACCTGCTCGAAGGTCCGGCGGGCGCGCCCGTGCTGGTGTTGTCCAATTCCCTGGGCACTGATCTGCACATGTGGGACAACCAGGTGCCTGCGTTCACACGCCACTTTCAGGTATTGCGTTACGACACGCGCGGCCATGGCAAATCGCTGGTCACTGAGGGCAGTTACAGCATCGAGCAAAACGGTCGCGATGTGTTGGCGCTGCTCGATGCGCTGGACATCGACAAGGCTTTTTTCTGCGGTCTGTCCATGGGCGGGCTGATCGGCCAATGGCTGGCAATCAATGCGCCGCAGCGCCTGCACAAGGTCGTGCTGTGCAATACGGCCGCCAAAATCGGCAACCCTGATGTCTGGAATCCTCGTATCGAAACCGTTCTGCGTGACGGCCAGTCGGCCATGGTCGCGTTGCGCGATGCCTCGATCGCACGCTGGTTCACGCCTTCCTTCGCGCACGCCGAGCCCGCTGCGGTCGACACGGTCGTCGGCATGCTGGCACGTACCTCGCCACAGGGCTACGCAGCCAATTGCGCGGCTGTGCGCGATGCGGATTTCCGTGAGCAGATCGCGTCCATCGAACTGCCGGTGCTGGTGGTCTGTGGCACGGAGGACGCTGTAACAACCCCGGCGGACGGGCGTTTCATGGTCGAACGGATTCAGGGTTCGCAGATCATCGAGCTGCACGCGGCCCACCTGTCCAGCGTCGAGGCGGGTGAGGCATTTACCGGCCCTGTGCTGGCATTTCTGACTGCCGAATGACCCGGCGCGATCCTCAGTCGCGGCCTTGAGGCACGGGGCACGGCGCTGCATACTCCCGGCTCTGAAAACGAGGTGGCCGGGTGTTTGATCTCAACGATCTGTTTTATTTCGTCCAGGTGGTCGAGTGCCTCGGCTTTGCGCCGGCAAGTCGCAAGCTGGGGATCCCCAAGTCCAAGCTCAGCCGGCGCATTGCCGGGCTTGAGGAGCGTCTGGGTGTGCGCCTGATTCACCGCTCGACCCGCACCTTCGCGGTGACCGAAAGCGGGCGTGACTATTACGCGCACTGCGTGGCCATGCTGGTCGAGGCCGAGGCGGCCGAAGAGGCCATCCTGCGTTCCAAATCCGAACCGCAGGGCAGGGTGGTGATCAGTTGTCCTCCGGCGTTGGCAGCGATGGGCTTCAACGAGACCATCGCCCGTTTCGCGGCCGAACACCCCAAGGTTCAGATCCAGGTCGAAAGTACCAACCGACGCGTCGACCCGCTGACCGAGAACATCGACATTGCGCTGCGTGTGCGCTTTCCACCGCTGGAGGACGACGGCCTGGTGGTCAAGAAACTCGGGCACAGTGCCCAGCGTCTGGTGGCGCGCGCGGACCTGGCGGCCAGGCTATCGGCGACGCCTTCTCTCGACGCGCTGTCGACACTGCCCAGCCTCGACATGCCTTCCTCGAATCACGAGCACCGCTGGTTGCTGGAGACGCAGCCCGGCCAGTATGCCGAAATACGCCATACGCCGCGGCTCATCAGCTCGGACCTGGACATGATGCTGCAGGCCGCCTTGCAGGGTGTCGGTGTGGCCCAGCTTCCCGAGCTGATTGTCAGGGAAGCGTTGCAGGACGGACGTCTGATCGAGCTGTTCAGCGAGCACCGACCCAAGTGCGGCATCGTGCATGCCGTGTTCGCCTCGCGCCGAGGCCTGCTTCCAGCGGTCAGGGGCCTGCTGGATGTGTTCGAGACCTCGTTCAAAGAGCTCAGCCTGAGTCCTGATTCGCTTTATTGTTCTCTTAATAGAACGAACAGTCGCATTCAAGACCACTAATCAGCTATTGCGATCAAGGATAGGATGCTCGCCACTTCATCGCCCTGTGGCGATTTTCTTATGGGAGCTACGTTATGAATCTATTGCACCTCGACTCCAGCATCCTCGGCGATCACTCTGCTTCGCGTCAGCTGACCCGTGAGGTTGTCCACGCCTACCTGAATGCGCACGCCGACAGCCAGGTCACCTACCGAGATCTGGCCAGCGATGCGCTTGGGCATTTCTCTGCCGCCAGCCTCGCCGCAGCGGGCACGCCTGTAGACGTTCGTGACGCCGCCCAGCAGCAAGAAGTGGCAGGCAACGAAGCCACCTTGCAGCAGTTTCTCGATTCGGACGTGCTGGTCATCGGCGCACCCATGTACAACTTCACCATCCCGACCCAGCTGAAAGCCTGGTTTGACCGGATTCTGATCGCGGGTCGCACGTTCCGTTATTCCGAAGCGGGCCCTGAAGGCCTGTGTGGCGGCAAGAAAGTCATTATCGTTTCCACCTCGGGCGGGCTGCACGCCGGGCAACCCACGGGCACCGGTCACGAAGAGCTGCTCAAGACGCTGTTCGCCTTCATCGGTATCACCGACCTGCAATTCGTTCGCGCCCACGGCCTGGCGTATGGCGAAGAGCCGCGTGCCAGCGCCATGAGCGCTGCTCAGCAATACATTCAGAACGAGTTGTTCGCGGCCTGATCCAGAGCGCTGTACACGAAACTCTACAACCTGCGCAGGGGTTCCTGCCGGGTTGTGGAGTTTTTTTGTTTCTGATGCACGGCGATGGGTTGCCGGTAAGCTGCTCGTTGACGGGAGACAACCTTGACAGCTTCCTTACAGGTAATGGCGATCTTTCGGGACTAGACTAGCCTTTTCGAGCAATGCCTTGTCAGGCTGGCGAAAATAGTCGCCCTCGCGAAAAAACAACGGGCAGTTTATGGCCCGGCTTGTGCACTATTTCTGTTTTCAACACTCATATCTGGGTGGGAACGGCGCGCTGGAGCATGATGCTCGACACAAGCGCTTGATGGATTGTCCGGACGAGGTTCCGGATTTGCAAAGGTTGGGCCTTGCCATGGTACGTCTTTGTGCAGTGATGCTGGTTTTCCTGCTCGATAGCCTTGTTTCGGTGCACGTTCTGGCGGACGAGTCCTGGAGCGCGGGCTATCACGCGTTGAGTTTCCCTGATCCACTGGATTCCCAGCCGGTCGAGGCCATCGCCTTTTACCCCTCGACCGCCGCCGAGCAAGTGAGCATCCTGCATGGCTATCGCGTCGAGGCCGGTGAAGAGGCGCCTATCGCAATGGGCCGTTTCCCCTTGCTGTTGCTGTCGCACGGCAATACCGGCACCCCGCTGGCGCTGCATGACCTGGCCACTTCGCTGGCGCGGCAGGGGTTTGTGGTGGTTGCCGTGGTCCATCCTGGCGACAATGATCGCGATCACAGCCGTCTCGGCAGCCTGAGCAACCTGTACGGTCGGCCGCTGCAGATTTCCGAAGCGATCAGTACGGCCTTGCTCGACCCCTTGCTGGCCCCCTATCTCAATGCCCGGCAAGTGGGCGTGATCGGTTATTCGGCCGGTGGCGAAACCGCGCTGATTCTCGCTGGCGCGCAGCCTGATCTGCAGCGTCTGCGTCAGTACTGCGTCGAACGTCCGACAGACCGCGACGCCTGCAAGACGCAGGGCGAACTGGTCGCGGACCGTGATGACCTTCATGCTCAAGCTGACCCGCGGGTTGGCGCGTTGATGTTGATGGCACCATTGAGCCTGATGTTCGGCCGTCACACGTTGGGTGATGTGCACGTGCCGGTTTTGATGTACGCGGGAGATGACGATCAGTTGCTGGCGATCGACCGAAACGCAGAGGCACTGGCGCGCAAGCTGCCGCAGCCGCCCGACTACAAGCTACTGGCCGGGGCAGGGCATTTTGTCTTCATGGCACCGTGCAGTGATGAGCAACGCGCCAGTGCGCCGTTGCTGTGCAACGACCCTGACGGCGTGGACCGCGAGGATATTCACCGCAACCTGAGTGCCGAAGCGGTGCGGTTTTTCAGTGCGGCGCTCAATTCCGCCGACGATGACCGTTCAGGCATGCAAACGGCGCATCATCAGTAAGCACGCCGTTCAGGCATTCAGCGAACTTAGAAAATCACCAAACCCGCCCCTGGCTTTCGAGTCGAGGCGGGTGCTGGTTGTGACCTTGGGGCGGCAACTCCAGGCGATACGCGCACCGATCAACTCCAGCTGCTGAATCAGGTGCACGTCTTCGTGGCAGGGCAGTGCCGGAAAACCACCTGCGCTGATGTACGCAATCGAGCTGACGCCCAGATTGGCACCATGAATGTGTCTGTGACCTTCACGGTGCTGGTAATGCTGCAGGTAAGCGGCTTGCGCGGCCGCCGAGATGTCCTTGCTCCAGTCGCCGGGCGTGACCGTTCCGCACACCGCGTCGGCATCCAGCGCCAGCTGTTCGGCAAGCCAGTCATTGGCCACGGTGCTGTCGCCATCGGTACACGCCAGCCAGCGTGCACCCCGGTCGAGAAGAAACTCCGCGCCCTGTGCTCGAGCCTGCCCCACGTTGCGCGCCGACACTTCGAGAATCATCACGCCATGGGCACGCGCGATCTCCGCCGAGCGATCAGTGCAGCTGTCGAGAACCACCAGCACCTCTACGCATTCGCCCTTGAGGTCGGGGTGTGCAGCCGCTTGCTTTATCGTTTCGAGACACAAGTCGAGTAACTGCTCTTCATTGTGCACCGGGATCAGTATGCCGATCATCGGAGAATTCCTGTTCTGCTACGGAGGTTCCATCACGACTCCACAGGTCCAGCAGGAAATCCTGTTCGTGATGACTGAAAAGTCGGTGCATGGACAAGCGTGCAGCAAGGATGTCGTGAACAGCCTGGGCGTTTAGCGGGCAGCCTTCGATATCGGGCCGCCAGTGACAGGCGAGCAACTGGCCATCTGGTGCGAGGGCCGCCAGTGCACGGTCGATCAGGCCGTGCAGGTCGTCGGCGTCCAGGTAATAACCCACCTCACTGAAGACGATCAGGTCAAATTCGCCCTGTGGCCATTGCTGCGGCAAACGCGCCTGCAACACTTTGGCATGGGGCAGGCCGGCCAGACGCTTGCGTGCCAGATCCACAGCCAGATTCGAGGTGTCGCAGCACACCAGCGAATCGCAGCGCCCGGCAAGATCGGCACTGAGTTCACCGTTGGCACAGCCAGGCTCGAATATCGAGCGGTAGCGTTCGCGGGGCAGAGCGGCCAGGGTCAGGGCGCGCTTACGCCGTTCGTACCAGCGTTGCTTGAATGCCCACGGGTCCTCGTTGTTGAGAAACAGCTCATTGAAATAACTGTCCTCGACGCTCATGTGAACACCACTTCAAAGGGCTGCAGCAGCCTTTCCAGCACTGCGTCCGGCAAAACCGGGGAAAGACCGATGGCCGGATCACCCTGCAACTGGCTGGTGAACGCTTGGGCAGCATTGCGTTTATGGGCCAGCGTGACCGGATCGAGCAGCAGCTTGCGCGCTCTGTCCCATGGCAGGCGTTGGTCTTCCGGGTCAGCCCAGTGCCAGGCCCAGACCGGCACTTCGTGGAACTGTGCTCCGGTGGTCTTGCAGGCCTTGGCACTGGCTCTACCGACCGCCTCATGGTCGCTGTGGCCATCTTCTGCCCAGGTGGCGAATACCACGTCGGCAGGGCCCAGATGCTGTTCAAGAAAGGCCACCAGTTGATCTTCCGCGTCGGCCACGGCGCCGTCCTGAAGGCCGCAGCGCAACCACTCAAGGCGCTCGGCAGGTATAACGAGGCGATTCAAGGCTTCGGCACTTTCCTCAGGTCGGACTTTGCACAGACGATCGACGGGCCAGAGCGTGGAGCCCGGATGGCTGGCCGTACCATCGGTGACCGAGATCAGTAACAGGTTGCGTTCCAGTTGCGCCAGTTGGCTCATCAGACCGCCACAGGCCAGTATTTCATCATCCGGGTGCGGGGCGATGATCACGGCTCGGCAATTGGTCGGCACCAGCAAGTCAGCGGTAATCACAGGCAGGCCGTGCAGCTTGGTCGAAGCGTTCCAGGCGGCGAGGGAAGTACCCTGGCCGGACTCGTCATCACTCACTACGAACCCTTCACTCATGCTCTATACGCTCTCATAGTGACCACGTGCGTGCAGCGGGCAACGCCTTGCCGGACAACTGGCCCAATGCCGCAAGGTCCTGTTCGGCGTGGCTCTGACGCAGGAAAACCGGCAGGTCGGTGATCAGCCGGGCGAAGTGCGGGTCCTTGCAATAGGGACCAGCCCCGACAGCACGGCCCACATGCTGAATCACCAGGTCAGCGGCTTGTTCGACATAAGCACGGCAACGTCTGGCAAGCATCTCGGCATTGTCGGCTGGCGCCTGATCGAGGTGCGCGGCAGCAGCGCGCAGCACATCGATTGCGGCATGCAGCGCTACGTCCGCAGCGCCAAGGTGCGCAAGGGCGTGCGGCTCTTCGCGCTTGCCGACATGGGCCAGCAGGCGCTGCGCGATGGCGCGTGATGCGCCGTACCAGCAGGCCGCAATGCCGATGCCGCCTTGCCAGAAGCCTGGTCTGTCGAGATAGCCGCCCGGCTTCCCGATCGCCTGACCGATGGCGTTGTCGAAGACCACGTCGATACTGCCGGTAGCACCCATGCCCACTGCGCGCCAGCCGTCGCCGGTCATGTGTACGCCGGGCTGGTCAAGGCGTACCGCGACCAGCTGCTGCCGATGTTCGGCATCCCATGCCGTGATCAATGCATGGCTCAACGCCGAAGCGCCTGAGCACCATGCCTTGCGGCCGTGCAGGCGAAGTGCATCGCCTGCGCCGCTGATATTCACCCGTGCCTGCGGCGGCTCTGCCGCCCACATGCCCCAGGTGCTGAATTGTTCGGGGGGCGGGGCACCCAGTTCCGCCATAATCGCCAAGGCGTCTGTGTGCCCCTCGTACAACTTGCACAACCCCAGGTCGTGGCCTGCAACGCAGGCCAGCGCCCGCCAGCGCTCAAGTGTCTGACCGCGGGCAGGCAGGGGAAGCTGATCCAGACCTTCGTTGACCAATGCCTGCAAGCACTCGCCCAGCGCACGCGTATCGGCATAACCGTGCTTGCGCCAGTCGAGAAACTCGCTCAAGGCATCAATCATTGCTGGTCTTCACGCTTCAGTTCGAACAGCAGCAGCGAACGCGGCGTTACGGTGTATTGCGATCCGAACGCGAAGTGCTCCTTGCTGCGTGCATCATCCTGATTGGTGTCGATCAGGCACTCGTAATGGGTACCTTCAGGCACTTCCGGCAGGGTGAAGTTGACGCCGTCATGATGCGCATTGACCACCAGCAGCAGCGTGGCGTCGGCACCCGCGCGGCGGATACCGGTTTCCTGTGCGCGACCGTCCATCAGCATGCCCAGGCAACGGCCATTGGCATCGTGCCACTGCTCGACGCTCATCTCGTTGCCATCCGGAGCAAGCCAGGTGACGTCCTTGACGCCGATCTCTTCGTTATAGTCGCCTACCAGGAAGCGGCTGCGACGCAGGATCGGGTAGGTTTGACGCAGCTTGATCACGCGGGTGACGAACTTGAGCAGCGCTTCGCCATCTTCGTCCAGATCCCAGTTGATCCAGCCAATCTCGCTGTCCTGGCAGTAGGCATTGTTGTTGCCGTGCTGAGTACGCGCGAATTCATCGCCCGCCACAATCATCGGCGTACCTTGTGCCAGCAGCAGGGTGGCGAACAAGTTGCGCATCTGGCGCAGACGCAGGGTATTGATTTCCGGATCTTCGGTCGGACCTTCAACGCCGTGGTTCCAGGACAGATTATTGTTGCTGCCGTCCTGGTTGTTTTCGTCGTTGGCTTCGTTGTGCTTGTCGTTGTACGACACCAGGTCATGCAGCGTAAAACCATCGTGCGCGGTGATGAAGTTCACGGACGCCTGTGGACGACGGCCGCGCTGGTTGAACATGTTGCCGGACGCGGTCATGCGCGCAGCGAAGTCAGCCAGTTGAGCTTCGTCGCCTTTCCAGAAGGCACGAACCGTGTCGCGGAACTTGTCGTTCCATTCCATCCAGCCTGGTGGGAAACCGCCCACCTGATAGCCGCCCGGGCCGCAGTCCCATGGCTCGGCGACCAGTTTGACCTGACGCAGCACCGGGTCCTGACGACAGGCGACCAGGAAACTGTGGCGCTCGTCGAAACCGTCGTGGTAGCGGCCCAGAATGGTCGCCAGGTCGAAGCGGAAGCCGTCGACGTGCATTTCCGAAGCCCAGTAGCGCAGGGAGTCGGTGACCATTTGCAATACGCAAGGGTGGCTCAGGTCGAGGGTGTTGCCGGTGCCCGAGTCGTTGATGTAGTAGCGCTTGTCGTCCGGCATCAGGCGGTAGTACGAAGCGTTGTCGATACCGCGCATCGACAGGGTAGGGCCCAGCTCGTTGCCTTCGGCGGTGTGGTTGTAGACCACATCGAGGATGACCTCGAGGCCGGCGTGGTGCAGGTGCGCAACCATTTCCTTGAATTCGGCAATCTTGCCACTCGCCAGGTAACGCGGGTCCGGGGCGAAGAACGCGATGCTGTTGTAGCCCCAATAGTTGGTCATGCCCTTTTGCAGCAAATGCTGGTCGTTGACGAAGGCATGAATCGGCAGCAGCTCGACGGAGGTCACACCCAGCTTGCGAATGTGCTCGACGACCGGCGCTGATCCGAGACCGGCGAACGTGCCGCGCAGCTCTTCGGCCACCTCAGGGTGACGCATGGTGATGCCGCGTACGTGGGTTTCGTAGAAAATCGTCTTGTCCCAAGGCGTACCGACGCGCTGATCACGGCCCCATGTGTAGGCCTCGTCGATCACCTTGCTTTTCGGTACGAAAGGAGCGCTGTCGCGTTCGTCGAAGCTCAGATCGCCGTCAGGATGGCCGATGGTGTAACCGAACAGCGCTTCCGACCATTTCAGTTCGCCGACCAATTGCTTGGCGTACGGGTCGATCAGCAGCTTGTTATGGTTGAAACGATGACCATTCTTTGGATCGTACGGACCGTACACGCGATAGCCGTAGATCTGGCCCGGGTGAGCGTCCGGCAGGTAGCCATGGTAAATCTCGTCGGTGTATTCCGGAAGCTCGATGCGTTCCAGTTCGATTTCGCCAGTGGAGTCGAACAGGCAAAGCTCTACCTTGGTGGCGTTTGCCGAGAACAGGGCGAAGTTGACGCCCAGGCCATCCCAGCTTGCACCGAGAGGAAAGGGAAGTCCTTCACGAATGCGAGACGGGGTACTGCCAGGGTTGTCTAGCGGGGCTGAATTATCTTCTGCCGGTGTAGTGGACTTCGTATTCATGGTGACTTCCTGACGTCGAATGATTTTCTGAGCGGCCAAGGCCGCTACCGAAGCCGCTGGCTTCGATACTGACGATAATCTAAGGGGGTGTAGCAGGCCTCATCTCTGGTCAGAGCGAGACCTGCAATAATTGACCGGTGCGCGGCCAGAAGAGTTTCAAGAATTCGACGGCTTGCGCGGCTTCTTCGGAGCAGGTTTGGCAGGCGCGTCGGTTGCAGCAGCTGCAGGGGGCTTGGCCTTGGGAGCAGGTTTGGCAGCCGCCTTGGGAGCAGGCTTGGGCTTGGCTTCGCCAGCAGGCTTTGGCGCAGGCGCCGATTTTGCGGCGGGCTTGGCCGCGCCCTTGGCAGGCGCCTTGGCGCTGTCTACCTCAGGCAGCTTGGGCTTGGTCGATTTGCGCACACTGGACTTGTTCGGCGCCAGCGCTTCGGCCTCGGCCAGCTTGCGCGCCATTTCCCAGTGACGCTCGTCGTGACCGGAAGGTTTACCCTCCGATTCCCAGATTTGGTAAGCAAAGTCGCGAATTCTTTTTTCGTCGGCACTCATCTTGAGACTCCCAGCTATTACATAGTTTGAATAAGCAGATTGACGGAAAATCTTTCAAGCGCTGCACTGAGCGGTACTTCCCGATCACTCGTCACGACAACGTCAGAAAAGAGTCCCTTCCAGTCAGAACCGGAGTCGGCAAACGGCAACATGATCCGTGTGTCGCCCCAATTGGCAGCATTAATCAATGGAGTTTGCGCAGTACCCAATAGTTCACTGCATGTGCGTGGTACTACGATGACAGCGCGCACTCCTTGCGTCTCCCGGGCAAAGGCCATCACCTGCTCGGCGTGGCTGCCCTTTACTTCCAGCGGTTGATAACTGCCCTCGCTGAACAGTCCCGGATGTTCGGCACGCAGGTTCAAGACCTTCGCGATCAGCGCCTGCTTGATGCGCCCGTCCTTCCAGTCAGTCAGCAGCTCGGTAACGCTTGCGTCTTCGGCCAGAGCCTGTTTCCGTGCAGCGTAGTCAACCGGGCGGCGGTTGTCCGGGTCCACCAGGCTGAAATCCCAGAACTCGGTGCCCTGATACAAATCGGGAACACCGGGTACGCTCAAGCGTAGCAAGGTTTGCGCCAGACTGTTGAGCGCGCCGGCGGTGGCAATACGGTTGGCTGTCGCACTGAGGGATTGACGCAACGCCAAGGCTTCCGGTGCCAGCAGCAAACGCTCCAGAAATTCGCGGCAAGCGGTTTCGTAGGGCTGATTCGGTGCACTCCAGCTACTTTGCAGCTTGGCTTCGCGCAGGGCTTTCTCCTGCCACTGGACCATGCGCTTCGCGTATTCCTGGTGAGCTTCTTCGCCCTCCAGGCTTAGCGGCCAGCTGCCCAGCAAGGCCTGATAAAGCATCAGCTCGTCGCCGGCACTGATCGTCGGCTCGTCACCCTTGAGCGGCATCGCCAGCTGTCTCCAGCGCTCCACCTGTTCGGCGTACCACGGGGCGCATTCACTCAGCACCGCAAGGCGTGTACGCGTATCTTCGCCACGCTTGTGATCGTGGGTTGCAGTGGTCAGCAAATTGTCTGGAAACTTCTCCAGACGTTGCAGGCAAACCTGATGGAAGTCTTCTACCGGCGCACTGAAGTGCTGCGGATGGAAACCCACATCGTTGCGCGAGAGCAGCACGGCAGAGCGGTAGAACGAGGTGTCTTCGACCGACTTGGCGGCAACCGGGGAGGTCAGCTGCTGGAAGCGTACACAGGCATTCTTGTAGGCCTTGCGCAGCGGGCCGCGTGGCAGTTTTCGCCACGGTTCGCCACCCAGCCAGCGTGCCAGGTAATCCAGCACCGGCCAGTCGCCTTCGTTCAGCGTTGCACGCGCGCCTTCCATGGCCTGCTGGAAATACTTGTCGTCTTGCGCAGAGCGGCCGCACACCGAGATGTACGTGCGATAAATCGGAAAATTGACGATCAGCGCGAGCAGGGCACGGCGAATCGCACCCAGGGTCAGGTCACGGCTCATCAGGTCGCTGCGTGCAACCTGCAGCAACGATTGAGCAACGTTCTCGAAATCGCCCGCCAGCGTGCCATGCAGGACCAGATCACGGGCCACCAGTACTTCCTGATCGAAGTCAGCGGTACGTTCTGTCAGGCGGCTCCACAGCTCACCCAGAGGCTCTTCGCCCTTGGGGTCGTGTTGCAGCAGTGACACCTGGTTCATGAACTCGTAACCGGTCGTGCCGTCAACGCTCCAGTCTTCACGCAGCGGCTCGTCGGGGCCGAGGATTTTCTCGACGAAGATCGGCAGATGATCAATCTGCGCGTGCTCGGGGCGCAGTTTGAGCAGACTTTTGACCCGACGATGCAGCTTGCGACCGTAGCCGCGCGGATCAGCCAAGCCATCGATGTGGTCGATACGCAGCCCATCGACCAGGCCATCGGCAATCAGCTGGAATATCTTGCCGTGGGTGGCTTCGAACACCTGTGGCCGCTCGACACGCAGGCCGCCCAGCTCGTTGATGTCGAAGAAACGCCGCCAGTTGATGTCATCGCCAGCGGTGCGCCAACTGGCCAGACGGTAGTGCTGACGCTCCAGCAACTGGTGCAGGCGCTGAAAGCCTTGAGGCTTGCTCGAATCGAAATGCGCGAGGATCTGCTCGACACCCTTGAGCACCTGCGGGTCCTTGGCCGGCTCGGCTAACTCGGCCTTGGCCTGGCGTGCACGCTCATAGGCCTGCGGGAACTGCGCCAGTGCGGTGAAACGCTGGGCCATTTCCTTTAGTTGGGGGTGATCCACGGCCTGCAACAGCGAGTCGTAAGTCAGTGGGCAGATCGGAAAGTGATGCTGATAGTGCTCGATGTAGAACGCACCATGCTCTGCGTCGAAGCGCAGCGGGATTTCGCCGGCCTGCAATACCGTGCCGTAATCGCTGCTCAGGAACGGCAGCAACAGTTGGCCTTCCAGCAGTGGGTCCGGCGAATTCCACTGAATGTCGAAGAACTCTGCATACGGGCTGCGACGGCCCCATTCCAGCAGGTCCAGCCACCACGGGTTGTCGGCGCCGCCGACCGCCATGTGGTTGGACACGATATCGAGAATCAGGCCCATACCGTGCTCGCGCAAGGTCTCGACCAGGCGCAGCAGGGCAGGTTCGCCGCCCAGTTCCGGATTGATGACCGTCGGGTCGACCACGTCATAGCCGTGCATCGAGCCGGCACGGGCTTTGAGCAGCGGCGATGCGTAGATGTGGCTGATACCCAGGCTGGCGAAGTAGGGCACCAGTGGCACGGCGTCGTCGAGGGTGAAATCCTTATGGAATTGCAGGCGCTGGGTGGCGCGCAAAGGCTGTAATGGACGGGTCATTGATCACGCTCCGTAGCCTGCAGCCGGGATCGGGAAAGCAATTCCAGTCGTCGAGCAGCATTCGGGTTATCTAGCAGAGAGGCCGCATCGCCGGGAAGACGCCTGCGCCAGTTGGGGTGGCTGTCAATGGTGCCGGGCAGGTTGGCCTGCTCTTCGACACCCAGCGCGTCTTCTATCGGCAGCAATACCAATGGCGCACGTGTATGACCCAGGTAGCTGATGCTCGCGTCGATGATCTGGGCCGGATCTTCAGTATCGGAGGGCATACTGTCGATGTTCTGACTCAAGGCACGCCGCAGGCTTTCATATTCCCGCGTGCGCTCTTCGCGCCACTGCGATTCGTGCTGATCGTCAATATGACCGAGGCGCGCGTTCCACTCGATATCCAACTCGCTGAGCCAGCCTGCCAGGGTCGGCAGGTCGTGGGTACTGGTGGTCGCCAATGCTTGATCCGACCAGTCGAGAATCGGCTTGAACTGACCATTGTTCTGTTCGAACAGCAGTACACGCATGCCAAGAATTGCCCTGGCACTGAGTTTTTCGCTCAGGCCTTCAGGCACCGTACCGAGGTCTTCACCCAGCACGATCGCCTTGTGCCGCCAGGATTCCAGACTCAGCAAGCGAAGCATGTCGTCCAGCGGGAAGTTCAGATACGCGCCTTCGCTGGGAGGCGCCCCTTGCGGGATGACCCATAGGCGCTGCAAGCCCATGACATGGTCGATACGCAACCCGCCAGCATGGGCGAAGTTGGCCCGCAGCATCTCGATGAACGCGCGAAAGCCATTACGTTTGAGGCCGTCCGGCGAAAACGCGGAAATCCCCCAGCTCTGGCCGGCACGGTTGAGAATGTCTGGGGGAGCGCCGACGGTCAGAGCCGACAGCAGCTCGTCCTGGCGGCTCCACGCCTGGCTTCCTGCGCCATCCGCGCCCACTGCCAGGTCGGCGATCAGGCCGACGCGCATGCCGCTGCTGCGTGCTGCAACCTGTGCACGCTCCAGACCACGGGCTATCAGCCATTGGGCGAACGCATGAAAGCTGATTTGCTCGCTATGGCTTTTGGCAAATTCTGCGACGGCGTCGCCGCGAGGGTCCTTGAACTGCTCAGGCCATTCATGCCAGTTATTACTGATGTTCAGCGTTTCGGACTCTGCACACAGTGCTTCGAAGCGGCAGTGATTTTCCAGCGCTTCGCCACCGCTGTGGCGGAAGCTGTTGAAGTCTTCGTGCAGCGGGTGATCACCTGAACTGAAGCCTTCATAAAGCGCGTGCAGCGCTTTCCATTTGGCATTGGCCGCGGCTGGCCAGTCGATCAGCGTTTGTGTTTCAAGGCGCTTCATCTCGTCGCCGACGCGCGCGTCTTCGATGGCCTGACGCCACGCACTTTCACCGAGAATCGCACCCGGCGACGCGTAAAGGCTGTTGAGGAACAGCCTGCTGGAAGGTGAATAAGGGCTGTAACGGTGAGGGTCGTTGGCGAACATGGCGTGGATCGGGCTGATGCCCAGCGCATCGGCCCCTCGCTCGCCAGCAGAGCGCAAGACTTTCTCCAGCGCCTCGGTGTCACCAAAACCGCCATCACCTTCACGCCGCAAGCTGTAAAGCTGGGCGGTCAGGCCCCAGCCGTGCGGCTTCGAGGTCTCGGTGGCCATTGCCATGCTGAAGCAGGTTTTCGGCGCGACCGCGATGGTCAGGTACTGGCCGGCAATTTCCAGCTGCTGGTAGCCCGGCGGAGCCAGCGCCGGAAGCTCTGCGTTCGAGGTCAGTCTGGCATCCAGTGAAGAGCCGTCCTCGAGGTGTAGCGTGAACGGCGTTTGTGGCGCGAACCACTGGGACAGGTCCAGATTGCTTTCCACATCGACCGTCAGCAGTGGCGGGGCGCTGGTGCCGTGACTGGCTTTTTGCAGGCGCAGCAGGCTGGCATCGATAGCCTCGCCGCTTTCAGCAGGATAGCCCAGCGCTTCCAGAACCTTGCGCAGTACATCCGGGCTGACGGTCTGCGGCCGAGCGTTGGCATCGACCCAATGCACCGACAATCCTGCCTCGGTCGCAAGCCTCTCCAATTGCTCATTGTTCATCCTGTTCCTCCAGAACATCACTTGCTTTCAGGCTGACAATGGCCGTGTAAGCATTGAGGATGCCGCGTGGGGAAAGTTCGGACGATTTCTCTGCGCTGGAGAATATCTCGCGGGCTCCCGCTTGTGGCGGTGCGTCAACCGCGTGCTCGCTGAGATTGAGGTCAATACGCAGTTCGCTGCCATCACCCAGTGTCCAGCGCGCACTGACCGCCTTGTCACCGAGAATATCGGTCTTCAGGAAGCGTGCGCCCTGCAGGCGGGGCATGATTTCCTGGTGCCGCAAGGCCAGCAACTGCGTGTAGAACTCCAGCCAGCTGCGATGATCCAGGCCTATGTCGGTGTCGAGATCGACCGCGGAAAATGCCGGGCGTGACGCTTCGAATGTCTTGATGTCGTTTGGATCAGGAATGTGCTCGCGCTTTTCCGGATCGGCGAACGCGGCGAAATCAGCGAACTCCTTGCGACGTCCTTCACGTACCGCATCGGCCAGTTCGCCGTGGTGGCTGGTGAAGAACAGAAACGGTTCGCTGGCCGCCCATTCATCGCCCATGAACATCAACGGGATCATCGGTGAAAGCAGCAGCAGGGCAGTGGCGGCTTTCAATGCCGCAGGCGCGCAGAGCTGCGGCAGGCGTTCACCGAGTGCGCGGTTGCCGATCTGATCGTGGTTCTGCAGAAACAACACAAAAGCCGACGGCGACAGGTGTGCACTGGGCTCGCCTCGCGTATGCCCGTGACGCGTCGGTTCGCCTTGGTAGACAAACCCTTCGCTGAGCAGACGCGCAAGCTTTTGCGTGGGCTCTTTGGCGAAGTCTGAATAATAAGCGTCGGTTTCACCGGTCAACAGCACGTGGAGGGTGTTGTGCCCGTCGTCGTCCCATTGAGCATCGAAGCCCTTTTCCAGAAGACCGGCCTGGTTGAACTCGTTCTCAAGGTTCAGCCACACGTGGCGGCCTGGTTCAATGCGGCCACGAACCCGCTCTGCGAACTCGGGCAGGAAGGTCTCGTCGCGAATGGCGTGTACAGCGTCCATACGCAGTCCGTCGAAGCGATACTCGAGCAGCCACATCAGGGCGTTGTCAACGAAAAAGTCGCGCACCTGCGGGCGTCTGAAATCGATCGCATCGCCCCACGGGGTGTGCAGGTCTGTACGGAAAAATTCTTTGGCGTAGCTGCCCAGGTAGTTGCCATCCGGCCCGAAGTGGTTGTACACCACGTCCAGAATCACCATAAGGCCAAGACCGTGGGCGGTGTCGATCAGGTGCTTGAGCTGTTCCGGCGTGCCATAAGAAGACTGCGGAGCGTAGTGCAGAACGCCGTCATAGCCCCAGTTGCGATCACCGGGGAACTGCGCAAGCGGCATCAGTTCGATTGCGGTAACGCCCAGTTTGGCAAGTCGTGGCAGGTGCTTTTCCACGCCAGCGTAGCCACCCATGGTGCCCACGTGCAGTTCATAGATGACAGCTTCGTGCCAGGGACGCCCGTTCCATGCAGTGTTTTGCCATGAATAGGCGTCAGGGTCAACGACGAGGCTTTCAGAATGAACGTCATCGACCTGCGCGCGGGAGGCGGGGTCAGGAACGTCCAGCTCGTGGTCAATCCTGAAGCGGTAGCGAGTACCCGCCTTGCAGCGAGCCTCCAGGACGAACCAGCCGTCTGACTGAGGCAGCATGGCCAGTGACTGGCCATCCTGCAGTTCGACATTTACGAAGGAGGCATCCGGTGCCCAGAGGGCAAACCGGGTGTGTTCAGGGTCCAACAAAACGGCGCCGTGGCGCCAGTTATCGTCTGTACGCAGGGGCATCCATTCAATCCTTAACCTAGTAGTTGCTGGAAATACTCACGTTTTTCTTCAACAGATCGCGATAGAGATCTGCGTAGGGCTCTACCGCCTGATGCCAGTTGAAGGGAGCCGCCATGGCACGGCAGCGCATGGCGTTGAGCAGCTCCGGATGGGCGAAGACCTGGAGGGCGCGATTCAGGGCCTCGGTGTAACTTTCGACTGTCGATTCATTGAACAGAAAGCCAGTGACACCGTCTTCGATCGTATCGGCCAAGCCACCTGTATTGCGTGCGACAGGCAGCGAGCCGAAGCGTTGCGCATACATCTGGCTCAGCCCGCATGGCTCATAGCGGGACGGCATCAGCAGGAAATCGCTGCCGGCGAACATGCGTCGTGCGTCGGTTTCGTTGAAGCCAATGCGCACGCCAACACGCCCGGGGAAGTGTGCAGCCAACTCGCGCATGGCATCTTCTTCTTCGGGTTCACCGCGTCCGATGATTGCGATCTGCCCGCCATTATTGACGATGTGTTCGGCAACGCCGATCGTCAGGTCCAGGCCTTTCTGGTACACGAGACGTGACACCACGGCGAACAGCGGCCCGGTAGAGGCATCCAGCTCGAACAGTTCACGTACGTAGTCAGCGTTGATTTCCTTGCGCGTCCATTCGTTGGGCGCAAAGTGGCAGATCAGATGCTCGTCGGTGGCGGCATCCCAGCTTTCGTCGATACCGTTGGGAATGCCGCTGAGCTGGCCCTTGTTGGCCTTGCTCTGCAGAAAGCCCTCAAGGCCGCAGCCGAACTCCGGGGTGGTGATTTCCCGTGCGTAGGTGGCGCTCACGGTGGTGATGTGGCTGGCGAAGGCCATGCCTGCCTTGATGAACGACAGCTGACCGTAAAACTCCATGCCTTCAGGGGTGATGGCGGAGTCCGGGATGCCCAGCTCACGGCTCGAGGCAGTGCTTACGGTGCCTTGATAGGCGAGGTTGTGAACAGTGAAGATACTTGGCGTGGACTGCCCGCGCCAGCGCATGTAAGCAGGCGCCAGGCCGGCGGGCCAGTCGTGGGCATGAACCAGCTCGGGGCACCACTGGCTCTTGACTTCGCCAGCCGCGAACTCGGCAGCTGCCAGGCCCAGACGGGCGAAGCGAATATGGTTATCGGACCAGTCGCGGCCAGTGCTGTCGGCGTAAGGGGTGCCTTCGCGCTCGTAAAGCTCCGGGCAGATCAGTACGTAGATCACCAGACCGTCTTTCATGTCCATACGACCGACCTTGCAAGGCGGCAGCGCTGCATGCCCGCCCAACTGGCTGATGATATGGATAGGATTACCGCTGTTGATGACCTGCGGATAACCTGGAATCAGTACGCGAACGTCATGCAGGTGGCGCATGGCTCGCGGCAGTGCGGCAGACACATCGCCCAGCCCACCGGTTTTCACCAGATCGGCCAGTTCGGAGGTCACGAACAACACTTTGCGTCTGTTGACCTGGGACATGGTCGGCTGAGGCTGAACAGTCGACGTTGGCATTTGCAACACAGGAACGCTCTTGTTAGAGAACACCGGCAGATGAGTCAGCTCGCCGACAGGCTGGTTAAAACTCTCTCCCTTCTGGGTTTTCACAGCGGCGCTAATCATCAATTTTTCCCCTTAAAACAGTCTTGGTGCATCACTTGATTTTTATTGGCCATTTCCTATGGCCGGGTACACATACGTGCACTACGCAAGATCGATACCCGTTTTGACCATGCATAGTGACAAAGCGGTGTGATGTCGCCATTACCGGATGTCAGCCAATAGCATAGATGCTCTAATCACCTGACCCGGCGGTTTTGGAGAAGTTTCGACTTTTTTATTTGCGAATGTCTGGCACAGGCTTCGACGCCCCGCATGATGGCAGGCTGCAGGTGGCAGCCGGGTTGTCGCTGCGCTTTTTCAAGGCTCTTTTCTGCGTCCGGAGAGCCCGTTACCGGTCGTCGGATCGTTGGACAATCCCGTCCAGGCACTTGGTTTTCATCACTTATACCGTAGGGGTCCGGCTGTGATGAGCAGCAATGGTGCGTAACGCCTTTTCCGGGTGCGTGTATTGGTCAATCTGCGGGCGCGACGAGAAAATCCTTACATCTACGTTGGAACATTTTGGCGCAGGGCAGGATAGAATCGGGCCACAAGCCCCGGCCTTGACAATGGCCTGAGGCATCACCCTTTGACTGATTTCACTGAATCACTCTGATTGAATTGACGAGGATGGAAATGGAAGCCCCCGAGGTACTGGTACTGCAAGCGAGCTATACAAATCCTGTGCACGCGGATGCGATCGGGTTCGTTTTGAATGAATATGCGATGGATGCCATGGGGACCGGGCGGCCTCTGTCGAGCGACACCCGTCGCCAGTTGGCAATCGAACTCGCAAAGCGTCCCTATGCGTTCAGCGTGCTGGCATTCATATCGGGTGAACCGGTGGGGTTGGTCAATTGCTTCGAAGGGTTTTCAACCTTTGCCTGTCGTCCGTTGGTCAATATTCATGACGTCGCGGTGCTCTCACAATATCGTGGCCTCGGTATCAGTCAGAAAATGTTGCTCAAGGTCGAAGAAATTGCACGCCAGCGTGGCTGCTGCAAGCTGACGCTTGAAGTTCTGGAAGGCAACGAGGTTGCGCAAGGGGCTTACAGAAAGCTCGGTTTCGACAATTATCAATTGAGCCCTGAAATGGGGCGTGCCATGTTCTGGCAGAAAGCGCTGTAGAGAGCTTATTCGCCAAGGGTCTTTTTTGATCGTTCAGTTGCAGACCGGGCGGCTCGGAAGATTAAGCAGGCTGCGGGGATCAACAGGGGGGGGGCAGGTCAGGTGGGCAAGCCAGATGATCGGGCTTGCCCTGAGGCGTTTTGAGAATGATACAGTTGCGGTCAGGCCTGAAGCATCTTGCCAGGGGCGGATAACTGCGATTGCTGCAGCATCGAGCTCAAATGAGCCACTTTTTTCTGCAACTGCTCGCGCTCTTCTTTTAATGTGCGCAGTTCGTCACGACGGATAGTGACATACAGGGTTTGTGGTGCAATTGCTGGTAGTACAGTGCCCATTGCTCACCTCGCAAATGGCGGATTCAACCTCAGAGAGGTCCATGGCAATGACTTTCAATCCCTGAGCGCCGCTGCTTACCCTCTCTATCGGCACCGATTTTGATTTCTTTTGCATGATTTTGGAACTTTTTTATTTTTAATTGTCGCGAATGTCTCTTAATCGCGACAAAATGCACCACAGGAGGGCGCTCGCGTCTTCATCTTCTCGCAAGGGAACCGACGTTCCGCCTCGCTTGACTAAACAGCATGCTCGCAATCTGTCGATGCGCTGGACGGCAAGCGACGCACCTTTTTACGATTTAAGGAGCACCTTCATGCAACTTGGGATTATTGGACTGGGCCGCATGGGCGGCAACATCGCACGCCGTCTGATGCTGAATGGTCATACGACTGTGGTGTACGACCGTGATGAAGCATCGCGCAACGCCCTGGCCAATGACGGTTCGACTGCGGTCGCAGATCTGAAGGAACTGGTCGGCACGCTCGCCAAACCCCGTGCTGTCTGGGTAATGCTCCCGGCTGGTGCGCCGACCGAAGACACCATCCAGACCCTCAGCGAGTTGCTTGACGCCGATGACGTGATCATCGACGGCGGTAATACGTTCTACAAGGACGATATCCGTCGCGCTCAGGAACTGACCGAGAAGGGCCTGCATTATGTCGATGTCGGCACGTCAGGCGGCGTTTGGGGCCTCGAGCGCGGCTACTGCATGATGATCGGAGGCGAGGCCGCCGTTGTCGAGCGCCTCGATCCGCTGTTCGCGACACTGGCTCCGGGCCTTGGCTCGATCGAGCGCACCCGTGACCGCACCTCGACCGATGATCGCGCCGAACGTGGTTATATCCACTCCGGCCCTGCGGGCTCCGGGCATTTCGTGAAGATGATCCATAACGGCATCGAATACGGAATGATGCAGGCCTTCGCCGAGGGCTTTGATCTTCTCAAGCAGAAAAACTCCGAACTCCTGCCGCCTGAACAGCGTTTCGACCTGAACACGGCTGACATTGCCGAAGTCTGGCGTCGTGGCAGTGTGGTGTCGTCCTGGCTGCTGGACCTGACCGCCGACGCCCTGGCCACCGACCCTCACCTGGATGCGTTCTCCGGTTCGGTTGCCGACAGCGGCGAAGGTCGCTGGACCATCGAAGCGGCCATCGAGCAGGCGGTTCCGGTTCCTGTGCTGTCCAGTGCTCTGTTTGCGCGATTCCGTTCCCGCCAGACAAGCTCGTATGCAGACAAGATGCTGTCCGCCATGCGCTTTGGATTTGGTGGCCACAAGGAACCCAAGTAATGGGCCTGTCGCGTGGCAGTGCCGAGCAAAAAGCCGAGGTAGCCCCACCCACGACCCTGTTTCTGTTCGGTGCCCATGGAGACCTGGTCAAGCGCCTGTTGATGCCGGCGCTTTACAACCTGTCACGCGACGGTCTGGTGGATGAAGGGCTGCATATCGTCGGCGTCGATCACAATGCGATCAGCGATGCCGACTTTGCGAAAAAGCTCGAGAACTTCATTCGTGATGAAGCCGCCGGCAAGGTTGCCGGCGGCGGCAAGGATCCGCTCGATCCTGCGCTCTGGGGCAAGCTGGCCGAGCGCATCAGCTATGTGCAGGGCGACTTCCTCGATGATTCCACCTATCAGGACATCGCCAGCAAGATCGAGAGCACCGGTACCGCGAACGCGGTGTTCTATCTGGCCACCGCGCCGCGATTTTTCAGTGAGGTTGCCCAGCGGCTGGGCTCGTCAGGTTTGCTGCAGGAAACCGAAGAAGGCTTCCGTCGCGTCGTGATCGAAAAGCCGTTCGGCTCCGATCTGGCCAGTGCGGTGGAGCTCAATGGCTGTCTGCTCAAGGTCATGAGCGAGAAGCAGATTTACCGGATCGACCATTACCTGGGCAAGGAGACGGTGCAGAACATTCTGGTCAGCCGTTTCTCCAATGGCCTGTTCGAGTCGTTCTGGAACAATCATTATATCGATCACGTACAGATCACGGCTGCGGAAACCGTGGGCGTGGAAACCCGTGGCAGCTTTTACGAGCATACCGGTGCCTTGCGCGACATGGTGCCCAATCACCTGTTCCAACTGCTGGCGATGGTGGCGATGGAGCCACCTGCCGCTTTCGGTGCCGATGCCGTTCGCGGTGAAAAGGCCAAGGTGGTCGGCGCGATCCGGCCCTGGAGTCAGGAGGAAGCCCTGGCCAATTCGGTGCGTGGTCAGTACGCCAAGGGCGTGATGGGCGACAAGGAGGTCGTCGGCTATCGTCAGGAAGATCGCGTGGAGCCGGACAGCAGCACCGAGACCTACGTTGCGCTCAAGGTCATGGTCGACAACTGGCGCTGGGTGGGTGTGCCTTTCTACCTGCGTACCGGCAAGCGCATGAGCGCTCGCAGCACGGAAATCGTCATCTGCTTCAAGCCTGCTCCTTATGCGCAGTTCCGCGATACCGAAGTCGACCGGCTCAAGCCCAACTACCTGCGGATCCAGATCCAGCCCAACGAAGGCATGTGGTTCGACCTGTTTGCCAAGCGTCCGGGCCCGGAATTGAAAATGGAGGATATTGCGCTGGGCTTCGCCTACAAGGACTTCTTCGAGATGCAGCCCTCTACGGGGTACGAAACCCTCATTTATGACTGCCTGACCGGTGATCAGACGCTCTTTCAGCGTGCCGACAATATCGAGAACGGCTGGCGTGCAGTGCAGCCGTTCCTCGACGCCTGGGCCGCACAGCCGCAAGTGCAGCTTTACGAAGCTGGCAAGGATGGCCCGCAAGCGGGTGAAGAGTTGCTGAGTCGTGATGGTCGGGAATGGAGAGAATTGAATGTCTGAACTGCCTGTACAGTTCCTGTTATCTGACATCGACGGCACGTTACTGCGCCGTGATCACAGCCTTAGCCAAGCCAATATCGACGCCATCAAGCGCCTGCGTACTGCCGGCGTTCACTTCACGCTGGCCAGCAGTCGGCCGCCCAGGGCCATGCGCCAGGTGATCGAGGCGCTGGATGTCGACCTGCCCACCGTGGCATTCAATGGCGGCACCATCACCCATCCCGATGGCAGCTTGCTGGTGGCTCATCGCATTGACCCGCGCGCCGTTCGCATCTGTCTGGAGCTGTTTGCCGGGCAGAACGTTGCCATCTGGGTGTTTGCCGATGATCAGTGGCTGCTGATCGATCCCGACGCCGCTTACGTCGATCATGAGCTCGATGCGCTGGGCTATGACTATGTTCAGGTCGAGAGTTTCGAGCCGTATCTGGATCGCGTCGACAAGATCGTCGCGGCCAGCGGTGATTTCGAGTTGCTCAAGACCCTTGAGGCGCGCCTCAACCCTCAGATCGAAGGGCTTGCGCTGGCGGCCCGTTCGCAAAAATACTATCTGGATGTGACTGCGCTGGAGGCCAACAAGGGTTCCGCTCTGGTCGCGCTGGCGGACTATCTGGGCGTCGACCTGTCGCGTACGGCGGCCATAGGCGACGGCGGTAACGACGTGGCAATGTTCCACAAGGCCGGCTTGTCGATCGCCATGGGGCAGGGCGAGCAGACAGTCAAGGGACAGGCTGATCATGTTACTGATAGCAATGAGCAGGACGGAGTGGCCAACGCCATCGAGCGTTACATCCTGAACGTCTGATCGAGCTGCATACCCACGTTAACGAATCATCATCACGACGGGCATTTCTGAATGGCTGCACTGATCGAAGACTACGCATTGCTGGGCAACTGCGAGACGGCGGCGCTGGTCGCCCGTGATGGTTCGCTGGACTGGTTGTGTTTCCCCCGCTTCGACTCGACGGCCTGTTTCGCCGCACTGCTGGGCGGTGATGAGCATGGCCGCTGGAAGATCGCGCCAACCGCCGAGGTTATCGCTGTCGAGCGCCGTTATCGCGACGGCACCCTGATTCTCGAAACGGTTTTCGAAACCCGTGACGGTCGCGCGATGCTGATCGATTTCATGCCCATGAAGACCTCCGGCCACGTGGTGCGCATGGTGGTCGGGCTATCCGGTCGGGTCGAGTTCGCTGTGGACCTCGCCATCCGTTTCGATTACGGCAGCAGCGTCCCTTGGGTCGAGCGAAAGGATGCTCATACACTGACGGCAGTCGCCGGGCCGGAAATGCTGGTTTTGCGCAGCCCTGTGGCCCTGCACCCACAGGATCATCACACCGCCAGCCTTTTTCACGTGGATGAAGGCGAGCGCAAGGTTTTCACACTGGCCTATCAGGCATCCTTTGCACCCTTGCTCGACCAGATCGATGCCGATCGGGCCTTGGAGACCACCGCAGCCTATTGGCGCGAGTTTTCTGATCGCTGCCCTGACGTCGGGCCGTGGACGGCGCAGGTAAAGCGCTCGCTGATTACGCTCAAAGCCATGACTTATGCGCCCACCGGTGGCATCGTTGCCGCCGTGACCACCTCATTGCCCGAGCAGTTGGGCGGCGAGCGCAATTGGGATTATCGCTATTGCTGGTTGCGTGACGCCACCATGACCCTTCTGGCATTCATGAATCTGGGTTACTTCGAGGAAGCCCAGGCCTGGCGGGACTGGCTGTTGCGCTCGGTTGCCGGTAATCCGGAGCAGATCCAGATCATGTACGGCGTAGGCGGCGAGCGACGTTTGCAGGAGTACGAGCTGCCCTGGCTGAGTGGCTATGAGAACTCGCTGCCGGTGCGTGTAGGCAACGGTGCGGCAACGCAGGTTCAGCTGGACGTCTACGGCGAAGTGGCCGATGCGATGATTCAGGCACTGCGCGGCGGTATGACGCAGCATCCGCGCAGTCTGGCGATTTCCAAGGTGGTCATGCCTTATCTGGAGAAGATCTGGCACCTGCCGGATGCGGGCATCTGGGAGATACGCTCCGAGCCGCGCCACTTTACGCATTCGAAAGTCATGGCCTGGGTGGCCTTTGACCGTAACGCCACGCAGATTGCCCAGGCTGCCGAGAGCGATGAGGATCGTGCGCTGGCAGTGCATTATCGGAAGGTGGCGGACGAGATCCATGCCGATGTCTGTCGCCACGGTTTCGATGCCGAGCTTGGCAGCTTCGTGCAGACTTATGGCTCGACAGAGGTGGACGCCAGCCTGCTGCAGATTGTGCTGACCGGTTTTCTTGCGCCGGAAGATCCGCGTGTTATCGGTACTGTCGCGCAGATCGAGCGCACGCTGATGCAGGATGGTCTGCTGCTGCGCTACGACAACGAGCGCAGTGTCGATGGCGTCGCCGGCCGTGAAGGGACGTTTCTGGTCTGTTCGTTCTGGCTGGCCGATGCCTATGTCTTGCTGGGCCGGGCTGATGATGCCGCGCGGCTGTTCGAACGGTTGGTGGGTCTGTGCAACGACGTCGGCCTGCTGGCCGAGCAGTACGATCCGAAGGGCGGGCGCATGCTGGGCAATTTCCCTCAGGCATTCAGCCACATCGGCATCATCAATACGGCACTCAGCCTGCACCGGGCGGTATGTCCGGCGTTGGCCAGGACTTCCGGCGCGCTTGAAGAGGCCTGATCAGCTGTCGCGGCCAGCCTTGCGAAAGGTCAGGTTGATTCGTTGCTCACCCAGTTGCGGATGCTCGGCCTGCTTGATTGGCAAAATGCCGTGGAAGCGCAACCTGTCCTCGTCACCCCAAACCACAACGTCCCCATGAAACAGGGAGATGCGTTGGGTCTTGTCGCTGCGCAGCTGGCCTCCGAACTGGAAGATGGCCGGTATGCCCAGTGATACCGACACCACTGGCCAGCGATGGTCGTGTTCGTTCCGGTCCTGATGCAGGGACATCCTGGCGCCCGGAATATAGCGATTGATCAAGCAGGCGTCAGGGACGAACCCGGCATAGCCTGCTGCCAGTGCGGCATCCTGCGCCAGTTGCATGAAGACGTCCGGCATCGCCGGCCAGGCCTGTCCTGTTTGTGGGTCGGTTGCGCTGTATCGGTAACCGTGACGGTCGGTTATCCAGCCCAGTTGTCCGCAACTGCTCAGCGCTGCCGACATGCTCAGACCGCTGGGGGTCTGCATGTGCCGGAACGGGGAGAGTCCCAGTGTTGCCTCAAGGGCGGACAGCAGCTGCGGCATGGCGCTCAGCGCAAAGCCTCTGAACAGCCATGACCCAGGCCCGATCCGCTCATCGCTTCGAGGCTGGGCCGTCTGGTCTGCGAACAGGTCAAGAGTGGCGGGAGTGTCACCTTTGCGTTGCATGATCGGATCGAGCTCCGGTGAGTATCAGAGAGCCTTGCTGACCTTGACGTCGGTAATAAGGTCGTCGCTCTCGCCGTGCATTTTTTTCAAGGCGGCCTCGGCTTCCTCGGTGGATGCCGATTGCAATTGAGCGAATTCAAAGCGGCGTTCGCCATTGAGCTTGTAGCTGACAGCGAATTTGGTCTTGCGCGGGACTGGATTGTTCACGGTGACTCCTTGCATCATCCCAGGCGAGTGGTCGAGCGCCGGACGATCTTGATCTTGTGAGTGAAGGGCAGTTTGCGTCCGGCGTTGGTATCTGCCTTGCGGCCTGCGGTATCGATGGTGATGTTCCAGAAACCGGTGCTTGGTGCGGCGATCTTGGCCGGAAATCTGTCAAACGCGCCGCCATGATAGGTGTGCCGACCACCATTTTTGAAGCTGCGAAAATTCGCATCGTTCATCAGGCGAATATTGCAGGTCTGAGAGCACTCGATGACGACAAGGTCGTCCTCGTTGAGATGCTCACGCTGGTGTACGAATTTCATGACGGGCTCCGAAATGGGGGTTTTTCTGAAAAATCAAAACGATAGCATGCGACGCCCGCAATTTGACGTCGGTGAGCATTAATTTGCCGTGTTTCCAGGAAAAAATGCCTCAGCCGGGATTTAATTGCCCCAGGGCTTGTCGTAGGACCTTTATTTGGAGGCTTTGTATGAAACTGGCTGCTGTAGTAGTCCTGGCTCTGGCAATGACTGGCTGTGCCACAGTAAATGACATTGAGCATACACCCCCCACCATGAACGTGATGTCGGGCAAGAATCCTCAGGAATACGCTGATTGCTTCGCTGGCAAGATCAGCAGCAGTCGCAAGCCGCCTTTGATCGAGCCTCGTCATGACGGCTTGCGGGTCATCGTCGCGCAGAAACTCAGCAAGGCACCCGCAGCATTGGTCGATATCGAGAGCCGCTCGGGCGGTAGTACGATCAAGGTCTACGAACGACTTTCCAATGTGCCTATCCGTTTCAGGGATGTGCAGAACGCTGCCGAAGCGTGCATTTCAGGCTGATAGGTCAGGCTCGGTCAGCTGGCCCTGCCTATGGTGGGCAGGGCGGCAGACCCGATTATTTGCAGACCACCAGCACGCTGCGACTTTTGTAGTTGCCAACGTCCACGCCCAGCGTCTTGTCGCTTTCGGCAGGCTGGGGGGTACCATCTGTGCCGACAATTTCATAGCCTGTGCCTGCACAGGACGCGTCCGCCTTTTCGTAGCAGCTTGCCCAGGACATTGCCTCGCCGGAGCAGTCGATGCTCAAGCCCTGTTTGCCGTTTTTCAGGTAAGTATTGGAGGCGGTCGCGCAGCCGGTAAGGCCCAGCACAGCAATAATGGACAAAATTCTGATCATGTTTTTCGCTTCGAGATAAGGCCAGTGAATTAATAAATGCGAGCGTTGGACTGGTAACAGGTGCCATCGTTCCGCCATGTTTTGCATCATAAACTGCCGGCTTCTCGTTTGTCGCGGCCTGGCCATTCCCGAACCCTGATGTAAAGGCTGCAGCCGTCGGCAAAGGCCATTCCAGGCGGGCTGCGCTGGGTCTAACGGTAGTTTGAGGGTGTACTGCGCGGCATTTGTGTACAGGCAATATCCAGAAACTGCGGAACTATCTGTACGAGTATTCCTCTATGATGGCATCGGACGGCCAAAGGCAGCATTGTAAGGTGACTGCCCCATCATTAGACTGCGCCGTTAACACCAACAGCCCTTACCAAGGACTTTTATGATCAAGAAATGCTTGTTCCCAGCAGCCGGTTACGGCACTCGCTTCCTGCCAGCGACCAAGGCCATGCCCAAGGAAATGCTGCCGGTGGTCAACAAGCCACTGATCCAATACGGTGTTGAAGAAGCACTCGCGGCTGGCTTGACTGAAATTTCCATCGTGACCGGCCGCGGCAAGCGCTCGCTCGAAGACCATTTTGACATCAGCTACGAGCTGGAGCACCAGATCAAGGGCACCGACAAAGAGAAATACCTGGTCGGCATCCGCAAGCTGATCGATGAGTGCAGTTTTTCCTACACCCGTCAGACCGAAATGAAAGGCTTGGGTCACGCCATTCTCAGCGGTCGCCCGCTGATCGGCAACGAAGCGTTCGCCGTGGTTCTGGCGGATGACTTGTGCGTCAACCTCGAAGGCGACGGCGTGCTGGCGCAGATGGTCAAGCTGCATAAGCACTACGGCTGCTCGATCATCGCCATTCAGGAAGTTGATCCGTCGGAAACCAACAAGTATGGCGTGATCGCGGGTGAAGAGATCAAGCCTGGTCTGTTCCGCGTGACCGACATGGTTGAAAAACCTAAGCCTGAAGATGCACCGTCCAACCTGGCGATTATCGGCCGCTACATTCTGACGCCGGACATTTTCGAGAAAATCGAGCAGACCGAGCCAGGCAAGGGTGGTGAGATCCAGATTACCGACGCCTTGATGAAGCAGGCTGCAGAAGGCAACGTGCTTGCCTATAAATTCAAGGGCACGCGTTTCGACTGCGGTGGCGCTGAAGGCTATATCGAGGCGACAAACTTCTGCTTCGAGCATTTCTACAAAGCCGGCAAAGCTCATTGATTTTTGAATGACGCTGCTGTGAGAACGCCACCTTCGGGTGGCTTTTTCATTTCTGAATGACCGTCAGGCGGTTATGCTGTGACCCTGCTCAGGAGATATCGATGGCTTTTGATTTTGATCTTTTTGTAATTGGCGCCGGTTCAGGCGGCGTTCGGGCGGCACGTTTTGCTGCCGGTTTTGGTGCGAAGGTCGCTGTGGCCGAAAGCCGCTATCTGGGTGGGACCTGCGTCAACGTGGGCTGCGTACCCAAGAAGCTGCTGGTATACGGGGCGCATTTTTCCGAAGATTTCGACCACGCCAAAGGGTTTGGCTGGTCATTGGGTGAGGCCAGTTTTGACTGGTCCACGCTGATTGCCAACAAGGACAGTGAGATCAGTCGCCTCAACGGCATCTATCGCAAATTGCTGGTCGACAGCGGTGTTACCTTGCTCGAAGGCCACGCAAAGATCGTCGGGCCGCAGCAGGTCGAAATCAACGGCCAGACTTATAGCGTCGAGCGTATTCTGATTGCTACCGGCGGCTGGCCGCAGGTGCCTGACGTGCCAGGGCGCGAGCATGCCATTACGTCCAACGAGGCGTTTCACCTCAAGACGCTGCCAAAGCGCGTTGTGGTTGTGGGCGGTGGCTATATTGCCGTGGAGTTCGCTTCGATCTTCAACGGCCTGGGCGCCGATACCACGCTGGTCTACCGTCGCGAACTTTTTCTGCGTGGTTTTGATGGCAGTGTTCGTACCCATCTCCACGAAGAGCTGCTCAAGCGCGACATGACGATTCGCTTCAACAGCGATATCGAGCGCATCGATAAGCAGGCCAACGGCAGTTTGCTGTTGTCCATGAAAGGCGGCGGTACACTCGAGACCGATTGCGTGTTCTACGCGACGGGGCGTCGGCCGATGCTCGACAATCTTGGTCTGGACAGTGTCGACGTCAAACTGGATGAGCACGGTTACATCAAAGTCGATGAGCATTACCAGAGCAGCGAGCCTTCCATCCTGGCCATCGGCGATGTCATTGGGGGTGTGCAACTGACCCCTGTCGCGCTGGCTGAAGGCATGGCGGTCGCGCGTCGACTTTTCAAGCCCGAGCAGTATCGCCCGGTAGACTACAATCACATCCCGACGGCAGTTTTCAGTCTGCCTAACATTGGTACGGTCGGCCTGACCGAAGAAGATGCAATCAAGGCCGGTCACGATGTACAGATTTTCGAAAGCCGTTTCAGGCCGATGAAGCTGACCTTGACCGATGATCAGGAGCGCACATTGATGAAGCTGGTCGTCGATGCTAAAACCGACCGCGTGCTGGGCTGCCATATGGTGGGGCCGGATGCTGGCGAAATCGTCCAGAGCCTGGCCATTGCCATCAAGGCTGGCGCGACCAAGCAGGTATTCGACGATACTATTGGGGTGCACCCGACTGCGGCAGAAGAGTTCGTCACCATGCGTACGCCTGTCAAACGTTAAGTCACGCAGCGCCCGGAGTTCAGGAAGAGCTCCGGGGTAAAAGCTTGAAGAGGATGGATCCCGACGTGAATAGAGAACAACCGCCGGCCAGAATGCCATTGCATTCGGCTGAGCAGGACCGCGAAGTCGCGCAGTACATCGATGCCTTGCGTGAAAGCGAGCGTCAGTTCAGGACATTGGCTGACAACATGAGTCAACTGGCCTGGACTGCCAGCCCCCGAGGGCAGGTCCACTGGTACAACGAGCGTTGGTATGCGTACACCGGCGCCTCGCTCGAGGCCATGACTGCCTTGGGTTGGCGCTCGGTCCTGCATCCCGAACATCGCGAACGCGTGATGACGCGTTTGCAATACTGCTTTTCCACCGGCTCGATCTGGGAAGATACCTTCCCGATACGTGGCAAGGACGGCGCATTCAACTGGTTCCTGTCACGCGCGCTACCCCTGCGCGATGCACGGGGCCACATCACTCACTGGCTGGGTACTCACACCGATATCACCGCCCAGGTCAATGCAGAAGAAGCGTTACGCGAACTCAACGAGAGTCTTGAGTTGCGCGTTGCCGAGCGCACGCGCGAGCTGAAAGCCACCAATGAGTTGTTGCAGGCCGAAATTGCCGAGCGAGCGATGGCTGAAGAGGTCCTGCGTCACGCGCAAAAAATGGATGCGATTGGTCAGTTGACCGGGGGCATCGCCCATGACTTCAACAATGTACTTTCCGGCGTGATTGGCGCACTGGACATGATCAGGCTGCGTGTGGAAGCCGGGCGGATCGGTGAGGTCGAGCGCTACCTGGATGCCGCAGCAAGCTCGGCAAATCGGGCTGCTGCACTGACCCGCAGGCTGCTGACATTTGCCCGCCGGCAGTCGCTCAACGTCACCGCGGTGGATGTCAATTGCATGGTCCGCTCGATGGAAGAGTTGTTGCGAGGTACGGTCGGCGCTCATGCGCATCTGCAGATCGAACTGGAGGAGGGGCTGAGTGCGATACGCACTGATGAGCATCAACTGGAAAATGCCCTGTTGAATCTGGTCATCAACGCTCGCGACGCTGTGCCTGTCGGAGGGAAGCTGTGCGTGCGCAGTCGCTCGCTAACGCTTGCGACGCAAAAAGACGGTCTGCTGCCTGGCGACTATGTACTGCTGAGTGTCGAAGATAACGGCTGCGGCATTGCTCAGGATGTCATCGATCAGGTGTTCGATCCGTTTTTCACCACCAAGCCGGTAGGTCAGGGGACCGGGCTGGGTTTGTCGATGGTCTATGGCTTTACCCGGCAGACTGGTGGGCACGTGCATATAGACAGCACTGAAGGTCAGGGGACGCGGGTTGATTTGCATCTGCCGTGCGGCGAGGTCGCGCTTGCCTGAATCTTCTGGTCATGTCTGGTCTGACGGCTTCTTCTTGGCGGCTTTGGGTTTGTCCGGCTGATCGAGCCTGATCTGCAGGTTTTCCAGTGCCGCTTCCTTCTTGGTCAGCAACAGTTCCAGCATGCGGCTCTGTTGCTGCGCATCGGTCATGCCTTGTTTGAGCGCGGCGTTTTCGTCCTGCGCGCTGCGTAACCTTTCTTCCAGTAGTGCGCATTGGGTGTGGGCGTGCTGCTGTTGTTCTGCGAAGGCGACATTCTGCGTGTTGGCTTGCTTCAACTGGTCGGTCTGGCTGTGCAGTTCGCGCAGGGTGGTGCGATTTTCAGCCAGCAGTCTTTCGTTGTCTCGATTGAGCTGTGTGATGTTTTCCTGGTGCATAGCCATGCCTTGCTGCGCCTGTCGCAGTTCCATTTGCAACTGCTGAACCTGGCTTTCGTGGCGTCGTTGCTCCTGTTCGCGTTGTTCTCTGATCGAGTTGCGATAGTGCTCCAGCGCCTCGCGGGCATGCTGGTGCTTTTCTTCCAGAGAGTGGATCTGCCCGTCCTTGTCGTGCAGACGGGCCTCCAGATCCTGATTGGCCTGTAGCAACCGGGCGTGTTCTGTCTGCACATCCTGCAGTGTGCCTTGCGTGTGGCGCAGGGCGGCAGCTTGTTGTTCCAGTGTCTCTGCGCGCTGCTGTGCGTGTTTTTCCAGTTGGCTGATCTGCTCCTGAGTCGCCGCAAGCCGCCGCTGGAGAATGTCGCGCTCGGCCTGATACTGATCGTGCGCCTGATCGATACGTTCCTGTGCTTGCTCCTGAAGCCGCTGGACGAGATGAGCCACCAGATCGCTCAACTCCTCGTTGATATCCGGTGCCGGGGCTTGCGTGGATTCGAGCTCCTTCAGATAGCGGTGAATGGTGGTTTTCGACCCCGTATTACCCATTTCGATACGTACCGCATCGATGCTGGGGTTTTCGCCTCGGGACAGCAGGGACGCCCTTGCTTTCTGTACTAAAGCCTTGTTTACACCGCCGCGAGCCATGCTGTCTCCTACGATTTCGTACTGTGGTATGTACTCTGTAATTACATACTATCTGTTTTGAAATAATTAGCTATTTTTTGAATTAATTAACACGGGATATTGGCGTATTATCCCGTGTCAGGCGCTGTCAGCTACCTTTACGGCACCTTTACCGGTACACCCAGCAGGTTTTAGCCATGAACGACGTTGATCGCTATATCGAGGCGGCGACCCGCGACAACACGCGCCGCAGCTATCGGGCTGCAATCGAGCATTTCGAGGTGACATGGGGCGGGTTTCTGCCGGCGACCAGCGAAAGCGTGGCGCGCTACCTGGCGAGCCATGCCGGGACGCTGTCGGTGAATACCCTGAAGTTACGCTTGTCAGCGCTGGCCCAGTGGCATATCAGCCAGGGCTTTGTCGATCCCACCAAGGCACCCATGGTGCGCAAGGTCATCAAGGGCATTCGCGCGCTGCACCCGGCGCAGGAAAAGCAGGCCGAGCCTTTGCAGTTGCAGGATCTGGAAAAAGTCATCGCCTGGCTGGAGATTGAAATACGTGAAGCGAGCGCACAACACGATCAGCCGCGTCTGTTGCGCGGTCGACGTGATTCGGCGCTGATCCTGCTGGGATTCTGGCGCGGGTTTCGCAGCGACGAGCTTTGCCGCCTGCAAGTACAGGATGTCAAGGCCATCGCCGACTCGGGAATCAGCCTTTATCTGCCGCGCAGCAAAGGCGATCGCGACAACCTCGGCAGGACCTACCAGACCCCGGCCTTGCAGCGGCTGTGCCCGGTGCAAGCCTATATAGAGTGGATCAACTGTGCCGCGCTGGTACGCGGTCCGGTCTTTCGGGCAGTAGATCGTTGGGGTAACCTTAAAGAGGAGGGGCTGCACGCCAACAGCGTCATCCCGTTGCTGCGTAAGGCGCTCCAGCGTGCAGGCATCGCCGCAGAGCACTACACCAGCCACTCGCTGCGCCGGGGCTTCGCCAGTTGGGCGCACAGTAACGGCTGGGACCTCAAGTCACTGATGTCCTACGTAGGCTGGAGGGACATCAAGTCGGCGATGCGCTACATTGATGCCGCTCCGTTCCTGAGTCCACCGGAGGCGGGGAGCGGTCCGAAGGTTTCTTCTATCAATAAGCTGCCTTCATAGTGAAAAGCAATCAGTGACATCAGGTTTGCCAATGAGCGATTGTCATCGATCATGCGTAAGCTTCACTCCATCGAATTCACAACCCATCCAACCCATCAGGAGATATACCGATGCCTATCATCAACAGCCAGGTAAAACCGTTCAAGGCTACCGCATTCAAGAACGGCGCTTTCGTTGACGTCTCGGACGCTGACTTCAAAGGCAAGTGGTCTGTCGTATTCTTCTACCCGGCCGACTTCACCTTCGTATGCCCGACCGAGCTGGAAGACCTGGCTGACAACTACGAAGAGTTCAAGAAGCTGGGCGTTGAAATCTACAGCGTTTCGACTGACACCCACTTCGCCCACGCTGCATGGCACAACACCTCGCCAGCGATCGGCAAGATCCAGTACACCATGATCGGTGACCCGACCCTGACCATCTCCCGCAACTTCGACGTGCTGATCGAAGAAGCCGGTCTGGCAGATCGCGGTACTTTCGTGATCAACCCTGAAGGTCAGATCAAAATCGTCGAGCTGAACGATGGCGGTGTTGGCCGTGACGCTTCCGAGCTGCTGCGCAAGATCAAGGCTGCCCAGTACGTTGCCGCTCACCCGGGCGAAGTCTGCCCAGCCAAGTGGAAGGAAGGCGAAGCTACTCTGGCTCCGTCCCTGGATCTGGTTGGCAAGATCTGAGTCGCATGAATCGGCTAGGGGCGTTGAGCTCTTGAGCAAGTAAACCGCATCGCCCCAAAAAACGCCCGGGCGGTAATCGCCTGGGCGTTGTTATTTCTACCCTTTGTAAACAGGAAGCCGCCACATGTTGGACGCCAATCTTAAAGCCCAGTTGAAATCCTATCTGGAGCGGGTTACTCGCCCCATCGAGATCGTCGCGTCCCTTGATGACGGCGCGAAGTCTCAGGAAATGCTTGCACTGCTCAATGATGTGATCAGCGTTTCCAAGGACGTTACCCTGAATGACAGCGGTACCGACGCACGTACCCCGTCGTTCTCGCTGAGCAGCCCTGGCCACGATATCAGCCTGCGTTTTGCCGGTATCCCCATGGGTCACGAATTCACCTCGCTGGTCCTGGCGCTGCTGCAAGTCGGCGGCTATCCACCCAAGGTCAGTGCGGAAACCATCGAACAGGTTCGCGCGCTTGAGGGCGAATTCCATTTCGAAACCTATTTCTCGCAGTCCTGCCAGAACTGCCCGGACGTCGTCCAGGCATTGAACCTGATGGCAGTGTTGAACCCTGGTATCAAGCACGTCGCTATCGACGGTGCGCTGTTCCAGGACGAAGTGACCGATCGCAAGATCATGTCGGTGCCGAGCATCTATCTGAACGGTGAGTTGTTCGGTCAGGGTCGCATGGGGCTGGAAGAGATTCTGGCCAAGATCGACACTGGCGCCGGTGCGCGTCAGGCGGAAAAACTCAACGCCAAGCAGGCCTTCGATGTGCTGGTCGTAGGCGGTGGTCCCGCAGGTTCTGCGGCGGCCGTCTACGCTGCCCGCAAAGGCATCCGCACCGGTGTTGCCGCCGAGCGTTTCGGCGGTCAGGTGCTGGACACTATGGCTATCGAGAACTTCATCTCGGTACAGCATACCGAGGGGCCGAAACTGGCCGTGGCGCTTGAAGAGCACGTCAAGCAGTACGAAGTCGACATCATGAATCTGCAACGTGCCGACAAGCTGATCCCTGGCGCAGCCGGCGAGTTGCACGAAGTGAAGTTTGCCAGCGGTGCCAGCCTCAAGGCCAAGACGCTGATCCTCGCCACTGGCGCACGCTGGAGGGAGATGAACGTGCCGGGCGAGCAGCAGTACCGTAACAAGGGTGTGGCTTATTGCCCGCACTGCGACGGCCCGCTGTTCAAAGGCAAGCGCGTCGCTGTCATCGGTGGTGGTAACTCGGGCGTCGAGGCTGCAATCGACCTGGCGGGTATCGTGTCTCACGTGACACTGCTGGAGTTCGACGTGCAGTTGCGTGCAGACGCGGTGCTGCAGCGCAAGTTGCACAGCCTGCCGAACGTGACTGTGATCACCAGTGCGCAAACCACTGAAGTGACCGGTGATGAGCAGAAGGTCAACGGCCTGCGCTACAAGAACCGCACTACAGGCGAAGAGATCACCGTGCCGCTCGAAGGTATCTTCGTGCAGATCGGCCTGCTGCCTAACAGTGAATGGCTCAAAGGTGCCATTGAGCTGTCGCCGCGTGGCGAGATCGTGGTCGATTCCCGTGGTGAAACCTCGGTGCCGGGTATCTTCGCTGCTGGTGACGTAACGGTCGCACCGTACAAGCAGATCATCATTGCCCTGGGCGAAGGTGCCAAGGCCTCCCTGAGCGCCTTTGACCATCTGATCCGTACCTCCGCACCGGCCTGATCGGACAGCGGTAAACAAAAAGCCCCGTGAGCGATCACGGGGCTTTTTGCTTTCTATGCGGGTCGCTCCTTGCCGGAGCGATCACCGAGGTCTCAGAGCGGCGTTGGCTGGATGATCTCCACCCAGTAGCCGTCCGGGTCCTTGATAAAGGCCAGGCTGTTCATGCGCCCATCGGACAAGCGCTTCTGAAAGTCGACGCCCAGGCTTTCGAATCGCTCGCAGGCGACCTTCACGTCCGGCACCGACACGCAGATATGGCCAAAGCCGCGCGGGTCGCTGTTACCGTTGTGGTACGACGCGGTGGCATCGCTTTCGGTACCGTGGTTGTGGGTCAGCTCCAGAATGCCGGGGATCGACTTCATCCATTCGTTGCGGGCAGCGTCGTCTTCCGGGATCTGTGCCTTGTCGACCAGCGCCAGAAAGTACAGGCTGAATTCGGCTTCCGGGAAGTCACGTTTCTCTACCAGGCTGAAGCCCAGTACGCGGGTATAGAAATCCAGCGATTTGGTGATGTCCTTGACGCGCAGCATGGTGTGGTTGAACACAAACTGCCGGGTGGCCGCTTCAGGATTGGCTGTGACGCCCGGTAGTGTGTTGAGTTCGTGCAAGCTCATCGATGTGTCTCCAACAGAATGTACAAATAATGCCAAATGATACGGGGCAGGGCAGGCAGTGCCAAACCCGGCGCGTATAACGTCGCGTCGGCCTTGCTCGATGCCGACAACAGGCTCAGAATTTCCGGTCAACCGTTTTGGCGACCCGATCATGATCCTTTCGCACTACCGACGCTCCGTGCCAAGCCTGTGCCTGTTCCTGCTGCTGGGCACTGCTCAGGTCCATGCCGCCGATGCAATGATCGTCTGGCCCGCAGGCTGGGAGGTCGAGTCGATACCGACCGAGTCGGGCGAGCCCGTTCAACCGTCCGTGCAGGTCAGACAGCGCGCGGTGAAAAACGATCAAAGTGGAAATCCGCTGATGGTCATGGAGCTCACCCAAACGCGGCTGGCGCCGGGACATGACGTCAATGTCCAGGGCGTTCTGCTGGAAATGCGTAAGTCGGTTCAGGTCAATTTTGCCCGCAGTGGGTTGCAGAGCGTCTGCACGCATGTCCGTGAAAGTCGGCTTAGCGTGGTGCCCGCGCTCGAAACCACCTGCACCATTACTCAGAATGGTGTGCACGTGTTGACCCAGACACTGGTCGCGGCCGCCAGCAAGGAATTGGCCTGGTCATTGTCCTACGCGGGATCGGCAGACGGCTATGCGAGCAACAAGGATGAGGCACTGCGTATTCGTGAGAGTCTGCGTCTGGACGTTACGCAGTGACATCTGCCTTTTTGCAGACAAAAAGAAGCCCGCCGAGGCGGGCATGGGGCGCTATTCCTTTAGCGGTCTTCATCATCCGAGAGTCCATGTGAAAAAAGTGTGAAGCTGCGCTGTGTTGCGCAATCGATGCGTTTCAGCGCGACGAATCATTGAGAAACAAATAGTGATGTATCTCATCACGCGGTCAAACTGAATAATTACTCTACGCACTTCAGGAACTGTTCAGGTTTGTAACTGTGTGCTGAATCGCATAATCCGGATTTATTGACGTCATTATTCTCGCGGCATTTACACGCTGCATTGAAGTATACGAACCGGGCAGTCCACCTAATCATGTATATGAATTTCCGCTGCGGATCGACAGGTACTGTGTGATGACGCCTGAGCACAGCCCTGCAGTACACAGGTGAAGAGCTGCAGTGACGAAGATAAAAAAGCCCTGCAAGGGCAGGGCTTCAAGTGACAACTTGCAATCAGGCACGCAGCCATGAATCAACAGTGTCTACACCGTATTGCTCTTTCCATGCCTTGAGGCCGCGATGGTTGCCGCCCTTGGTTTCAATCAGCTCGCCGGTATGCGGGTTCTGGTAAACCTTGACCACGCGTGCACGGCGACGCTTTGGCCCTGCGGGTGCAACCAGCGAGGTTGCACTCGAAGGGTCAAGGATTGCGATGATGTCACGCAGGCTTTTACCGTAGGTGCCCATCAGGTCCTGGAGCTTTTGCTCGAATTCGATCTCCTTCTTCAATCCGGCGTCATTCTTCAACGATTCCAGCTGTGCAAGCTGTTCCTGAAGGGCTTTCTCTGCTGCTCGAAACTCGGCAAGTCTGGACAATTAATATACTCCAACAATGTAATGGCTGTTGTCAGCCCTATAAAGCGATGAGACAAAACTGATAGGTCGATTCGCTCACTCGAGGGTGCCCGATACCTGCGGTTTCTATGCTGAAACTTGGCCTTTGCGGCTTGTCGTTGTGCAGATAGAGGGTATTTATAACTCAGTCGCCCGCAAATGATGCACTTTTTTTTTCAGTTAGAAAATAGCCTTTCACAAATTCGTTAAATGGCGCAGGGAGACGATGTTGGATATAGGGGATGATGTCCGTGTTGTAGGCAGAGGGGGGTTGTAAGTTATTTCCGATATTAGCCACGGATGGAAAACGTGCCATGAGAGAGTGAATGGCTTGGAAAAAGAAATATCCGACAGGCAAAAGGAGTGTCGGATGAGGAAATGGAGGGAATGTCTGAAGGCCACGTGCTGAAAGGCGCGTGGACCACTCAAAGATGGCCTTTCGCCCGTATCCACGTTGCGTTTTTGACCCTACAACCCCTGTTGCAGCACAGGGTCATCTGGGTTCTGCTGCTCGAGCTCGGCCAGCAGAATCTGCACGTTCTGCAACTGACCGTTCTCTTTCCAGTACTGGATCAGCAGCACCCTGGCCTTGCGATTTGCGGGCTGGTTCTGAACGATCTGGGTCAACTGGCGCTGTGCCGCTTCGAGCTCGTTCAACGAGTGCAGTGCAACCGCCAGGTCATAGCGATAGTCGTTGTTATCGGGTGCCAGTTCCGTGGCCTTGGCCAGGCTGAGCACGGCGAATTCCGCCTGGCCGTGGTTCAGCAGCCACATGCCCAGTGCGTGCTGGAGCATGGACGAGCCAGGGTTGTGCTCCAGCAACTGTGCGAAAAGGCCGCGCGCCTGCTCGGCCTGGCCCTTGCGGTCCAGTAATTCAATGTGCGCCAGCGCTGCTTCGATATTGCCCGGGTCCAGCGCGGTTGCCCGCTGCAGTGCCGTGAGCGCGGGCTCCAGATCGCCAGTCTGCAGATACAGCCTGGCCAGTTGCAGCTGGTTTTGTGCGCTTTGCGGCTGGCTCTTGAGTGATTCCTGAAACGCCTCGGCACTTTGCTGCAGAACGGCAAAGTACAGGCCCAGCTCATCAGGTGATAGGCCGAGCAGGGCGCTGGTGGCGCGAAACCTGACGGATTGTTCGGCGTCATCCAGCAACGGTCCGAGCAACAGACTTCGCTGGCTGTTGGAGACCAGCCTGACGCTGACATCGATCGCCGCTTCGCGCACTTGAGCGGACGGGTTGCTCAGCGCAGCGTCGAGCAACTTGAGGGCCTGGGGGCTGGGATAATCGCTCAGTTCGGCGAGCAGGCTGATGCGTTGCGTGTCAGACAGGTCAGTGCGAGCCAGTTGTTGATACAGCACGCGCGCGGCACCCGGTTTGCCGTCATGTGCCTGCTCCAACGCCTGCGCATAGGTATGACTCAGCTTCACGGGAGCGGTCTGGATGGGCATGCGCCACCACCAGAAAACCAGCGAAAGCACCAAAAGCGCTGCAGCCGCTGCGCCGATCAGCCAGCGACGTCGAGAAGTGGGTTGAGGCGATAACCCCGTGGTAGAAAGTCTGGGCATATCGATTTCCAATGCTTGACGGGTTGCAGCTTCGGGGAGTGGCTGGCAGCTGTCAAACGGCAATCATGATGCAGCCGGGTTTCAGGCAAAAAAAGCCCCGCGGCCTGATCGGACGCGGGGCGGGTTTACCGGCTTTTCAGGTTCAGGCCTGAGGTTGCCAGCCACCACCCAGTGCCTTGTAGATAGCCACAATGCCATGGTACAGCTCGATTTCTGCCTGCGCCTGAGCGTCCTCGGCCGCCAGACGCTCGCGCTCGGCATCCAGCAGGACCAGGAAGTCCGCCGTGCCTTCGCGATACTGCACCGAGGCCAGTCTGGCCGCCGAGCGACTCGCATCGCTTTGGCGCATCAGCGAGACCAGCCGCTGCTGGCGTTTGTCGTAATCGCTGAACGCGTTCTCCGACTCTTCCAAGGCGAGCAGCACTTGCTGCTCATAGTTGGCCAGTGCGCCCTCGGCGTCAGCGTCGGCACTGCGAATCTGCGCCCGGACACTGCCCAGATCGAAGGCTGCCCAGGTGATGCTCGGGCCCAGCGACCAGGCTCTGGCCGCTGACGAACCGATCTGCGAGCCGCGTCCGGCGGTAAAGCCCAGAAAACCGCTCAGGCTGACCCTTGGGAACAGATCGGCAGTCGCAACGCCGATACGTGCGGTCGATGCAGCGAGTTGTCGCTCGGCTGCACGGATGTCCGGCCGATTGCGCAACACTTGCGTAGGGTCGCCAATCGGCAAGGCCTTGGCGATGGCCGGCAGTTTGCTAGGGCTCAAGTCGACGCTGAGGTTTTCCGGACGCTCACCCAATAACGTGGCGATACGGTTGCGTTGGCGAGCCTGCTCGGCCTGCAACTGCGGAACGGTCGCTTCGACAGCGGCCAGTCGTGCCTCTGCACGCACTACATCCAGCTCATTGCCCACACCCGCATCCCGCAGTTGCGTGGTCACGTCCTGAGAACTCTGCTGATTTTTCAGGTTGTCGCGGGCAATGGCTTCTCGTAGCTGTGCGCCGCGCAGTTGGCCGTAGGCGTCGACCACCTCGGCAATCAGGGTGACCTGAAGCTGATAGAGGTTGGCCTCTGCAGCTTCCTGATCGGCGTCGCTGGCTTCCAGCTGGCGCTGGATGCGCCCGAACAAGTCCACTTCCCAGGCCATGTCCAGGCCCAGGTCGTAGCGCTCGCTGTTGACTCGGCGCTCGGTGATGCCGGGTTGCTGACCCTTGCCGATGTCACTGCTGGCGCGGCTGGTCACCACTGGCATCACATCGTTGGCGACGTCATCGCGAATGGCTCGCGCCGACTTGAGCCGGGCGAAGGCGACGCGCAGATCGCGGTTGCCGTCCAGTGACCTGGCTACCAGTTTATTGAGGGTCGGGTCCTCGAACTGCTGCCACCAGGCTCTGTCCACTTTGCTGCGGTCATAGCTGCTCTGGGCGGCGGACGCCAGTTTCGCTGGCGCCGTAACCGGTGCCCGGTAGTCGGGGCCCACGGCGCAGGCCGCCAGTGCCATGACCAGCAGGCTCGGGATGAAGACTTTGTACGCGCTCATCAATGCATCTCCGCAGGCAGGTTTTGCTGGCTGTTTACCCTGGCGGCCTTGCGGGCCTCCTGGCGTTCGACGTAATTACGGATAAGCACGTAGAACACCGGCGTCAGCAGCAGGCCGAAGAACGTGACACCCAGCATCCCGGAGAACACTGCGACACCCATCGCATGGCGCATCTCGGCACCCGCACCGCTGGACAGCACCAGAGGCACGACCCCCATGATGAAGGCGAACGAGGTCATCAGGATCGGCCGTAGACGCAGGCGGCATGCCTCCAGTACCGCATCCAGCGGGCTCATCCCTTCAGCCTGTTTGTCCTTGGCGAACTCGACGATCAGAATCGCGTTCTTGCACGCCAGGCCTACCAGTACGATCAGGCCGATCTGGGTGAAGATGTTGTTGTCGCTGCCGGCGATCATCACCCCGGCAATCGCCGAGAGCAGGGTCATCGGTACGATCAGGATCACCGCCAGCGGCAGGCTCCAGCTTTCGTATTGGGCTGCCAGTACCAGAAACGCCAGCAGCACACAGAGCGGGAACACGAACAGCGCGGTATTGCCCGAAAGGATCTGCTGATAGGTCAGGTCGGTCCATTCGTAGATCATGCCGGTCGGCAGTTCCTCGCGAAGCAGTTTCTCGACCGCTGCCTGAGCCTGGCCAGAGCTGTAACCCGGTGCCGCTGCACCGTTGATTTCAGCAGTGATGAAGCCGTTGTAGTGCATGACGCGGTCGGGGCCGGCGGTGTCGCTGACCTTGACGAAGGTTGCCAGCGGGATCATCTCGCCCAGGTTATTGCGTACCTTGAGCTGACCGATCTGGTCGGCATCCTGACGGAACTGCTGCTCAGCCTGGACATTGACCTGATAGGTGCGGCCAAACCGGTTGAAGTCGTTGGCATACAGCGAACCCAGATACACCTGCAGCGTGTCGAAAATATCACTGACTGCAACGCCGTGGGTCTTGGCTTTCTCGCGGTCAATCGCAGCATCGACTTGCGGTACGTTCACCGTGTAGCTGGTAAACAACCCGGCCAGTTCCGGCACGCTGCGGCTTTTGGCGATGATGTTCTGGGTTTCCTTGTACAGCTCGTCATAGCCGAGGTTGCCACGGTCCTCGATTTGCAGGCGGAAGCCGCCGATGGTGCCCAGGCCTTGTACCGGTGGTGGCGGGAAGATCGCCATGTAGGCTTCCTGAATCGAGGCAAACTGACCGTTCAGCGCGCCGGCAATTGCATTGGCCGAGAGGCTCGGGTCCTTGCGCTCGTCGAACGGCTTGAGGGTCACGAACACCACGCCGTTATTCGGGCTGTTGGTGAAGCCGTTGATCGACAGACCCGGGAAGGCAATGGCGTCTTGCACGCCAGGCTGCTTGAGGGCCAGCTCCGACATGCGTTTGATGACATCTTCGGTACGGTCCAGGCTCGCGGCGTCCGGCAGTTGAGCAAATGCAACCAGGTATTGCTTGTCCTGGCTCGGGACGAAACCGGTCGGTGTGCTGGCGAAACCCATCCAGGTCAAAACCATCAGGCCCGCATAGACCAGCAAGGCAATGCCGCTGCTGCGAATAACCCTGGCAACCGTACCGACATAGCCATGGCTGGCTTTCTCGAAAAAGCGGTTGAACGGGCGGAACAGCCAGCTGCCGAGCATCCTGTCGAGGAAGCGTGAGAAGCGATCCTTGGGCGCGTCATGACCTTTGAGCAATACCGCCGCCAGTGCAGGCGACAGGGTCAGCGAGTTGAAGGCGGAAATGACCGTCGAAATGGCGATGGTCAGCGCGAACTGCTTATAGAACTGCCCGCTGAGCCCGGAAATGAATGCCGCAGGCACGAACACGGCGCACAGCACCAGCGCCGTCGCAATGATCGGCCCCGTGACTTCGGCCATGGCCTTGTGCGTGGCGGCGACCGGCTCCAGGCCCAGCTCGATGTTACGCTCGACGTTCTCCACCACCACGATGGCATCGTCGACCACGATACCGATCGCCAGCACCAGGCCGAACAACGACAGCGCGTTCAGCGAGAAACCGAACATATGCATGACCGCAAAGGTGCCGATCAACGAGACCGGTACGGCCACCAACGGGATGATCGATGCGCGCCAGGTCTGCAGGAACAGGATCACCACCAGCACCACCAGGATCAGTGCTTCGAACAGCGTGTGAATCACTGCCTCGATGGAGCCGCGGACGAAGATCGTCGGGTCATAGACGATGCTGTAGTCCATGCCTTCCGGGAAGCTTTTCTTGAGCTCGGCCATCCGTGCGCGTACATCGTTGGAGATGTCGATGGCGTTAGAGCCGGGACGCTGGAAGATCGGGATCGCTACCGCAGGCTGATTATTGAGCAACGAGCGCAGCGCGTACTGGCTGGAGCCCAGTTCGATGCGTGCAATGTCCTTGAGGCGAGTGATTTCACCGTCGGCACCGGCTCGCACGACCACGTTTTCGAACTCTTCCTCACTGACCAGGCGGCCCTGAGTGTTGATCGACATCTGAAAGCTGGTGGCATTCGGCGATGGCGGAGAACCCAGCTGGCCAGCGGCGACCTGACGGTTCTGTTCGCGAATCGCATTGACCACGTCAGTGGCGGTCAGGTTGCGTGAGGCGGTCTTGTTCGGATCGAGCCAGACCCGCAGCGAATAATCGCCCATGCCGAACAATTGCACGTCACCGACGCCGCCCAGTCGCGCCAGCTCATCCTTGATGTTGAGCACGGCGTAGTTGGACAGGTACAGCATGTCGTAGCGTTTGTCCGGCGAGGTCAAGTGCACAACCATGGTCAGGTCGGGGGAGGCCTTGTCCACGGTGATGCCGATGCGTGTCACTTCTTCAGGCAGCTTCGGCTCGCTGCGGGTTACACGGTTCTGCACCTGCACCTGCGCGTTGTCCAGGTCGGTACCCAGTGCGAAGGTGATGGTGAGGGTCAGCTTGCCATCGGCGGTGGCCTGCGAGGACATGTAGAGCATGCCTTCGACACCGGTAATCGCCTGTTCCAGTGGCGAGGCCACGGTTTCGCCGATCACCTTGGGGTTGGCGCCGGGGAAGTTGGCGCGTACCACCACGGTTGGCGGCACGACTTCCGGATATTCACTGATCGGTAGCTGGAACAGCGAGATGGCACCGGCGATCAGGATCAGCAGCGACAGCACTGCGGCGAAGATCGGCCGTGAAATAAAGAATTTGGAGAAGTTCATCGGACGAGTCCCTTAGCCGCGCGGCGCGGCAGCGCTGGCGATTTTGACGGCCGCTTTGGGCGCCACTTGTGGCAGGTTGCTGGCTTCGAGGGCCTGGCGTTGTTTGAGCAGTGCGGCGAGGGTGTCGGCGCTGGCCATCGGAGTGACTTCAGGGTCCACAGGCTGGCCGGGACGAACGCGCTGCAAGCCTTTGACGACGATGGTGTCATCCTTGGCCAGACCATTGCGCACAATGCGCAGGCCTTCGATTTTCGGCCCCAGCTCGACAGCCCGGTAGGCGGGCTTGTTGTCCTTGTCCATGACCAGCACGAACTTCTTGCCCAAGTCGGTGCCCACCGCTTCGTCGTTGATCAGCACGGCCGAGTAAGTGCCGCTGCCCACCAGTTTCAGGCGCGCATACAGGCCGGGGGTAAACGCACCGTCGGCGTTATCGAACACGGCGCGGCCACGAATGGTGCCGGTCCTCGGGTTGACCTGGTTGTCGACAAAGTTCATCTGGCCCAGGTGCGGGTTGCCAGGTTCGTTGGACAGCCCCAGGTACACCGGCGTGGTCTGCCCGCGCTGGCCTTTGCGGGCCAGCTCGGTGTACTTGAGGAACACGCGTTCGTCTGCGTCGAAGTAGGCGTAGACCTTGTCGGTGGAGACCACGCTGGTCAGGGCGGTGACATCGGCGGTGACAATGTTGCCAGCGGTGATTTCGGCACGGCTCACGCGACCTGAAATCGGTGCGGTGACACGGGTGAAACTGAGGTTCAGTCGAGCCAGGTCCAGTTGCGCCTGAATGGCCGCGACACCGGCCTTGGCTTCCTGCGCCGAGGTGGTCCGCGATTCGGCCAGCTCGGCGGAAATCGCATTGTTGCTGCGCAGACGCTCACCACGCTGGGCTTCGCTGTCACTGCGCGAAGCGACTGCGCGGGCCTGTTGCAACTGGGCTTCGAGACGGCGGACTTCCGACTGGAAAGGGCGCGGATCGATCTGGAACAGCAGGTCGCCTTTCTTGACCAGCGCGCCGTCGGTGAAGGCTACCTGATCGATCTGACCGGAGACCCTCGGGCGCACTTCGACGGTTTCAGGTGCTTCGAGACGACCGGTGAATTCATCCCACTCGTTGACTGGCTGCTCCAGTACCTTGGCCACACTGACCTTGGCTGCGCCAGGCGCACTGGTGGCTTCCGGCGCACGGCCGCAGGCACTGATGGCGATCAAGGCGAGGGCGGTGAGAGGGTAGCGCAGATGGCTGATTGTCTGGTGCATGGGAAGTTCCGCCAATAGTGAAGAATGGGGCGGATTCTGTTGCGCACGGGGTGTTATTAACGAATCGAATAAACCGAAGGTTACTATCACCGACAATGATGAGTACCTATAGGTCTGTGAAACTTCCTGACCGAGTGACCCTGACGGCGGACTTTCGCCAGGTATTTGGGGGTGAAAGTGCTGCCCTGAAAGAGCGCCAAAAAAGCTCATGTCATATTGCTATCTCGTCGATCAATCTTTGCAATCGCCGCGGCTATTAAGTTGTTCCGCGAACAGTCGATCCTTGGATATCACGATAAATCCCGAGGAAAGATTTGATGAAGTCGACATGGCTGGACAATTTGAAGGTCAGCAAAAAGCTGAGTGTAGGCTTCGGTCTGATACTGCTGGGCGTGCTGACGGTCACCGCGATCGGTTACCTCAGCACCAACCTGCTGATCGAACGGCTGGGTAAGGCAGCCAAGGTTTCTGAGGTGAAGGCCGATGCGCTGAGCCTCAGGATCGCTGCGCAGACCTACACCGCCAAGCCTGACGCGGGCAATTCGCAGGGCTATACGTCGGTTCTGGACAATCTGGGCAAGACCATCGAGGACGGCCTGAAGATTCTGACCGTTCCGGTCAACGCCGATATGCTCAGAGGGATTCGCGACCAGGCAGGTGTCTTGAAGCAAACGTTCAGCCAGTTGGTCGATAACAATCGGCAAATTGATCAGGCCATGCAGCCGCTGATCACCATTTCCGAACAGGTCAGCGGAAGTTTCGAAACACTGCTGCAAAAGACCTTTGACGACGTTTCCCGTTCGCTGGACCAGAGCGGTATCGATCAGGTGAAGATTGCCGGCGACCTGCGCAATGGCATGACCAACTTTCGCCTGGTGTTTCGCCGTTATATCAGTATCCCGACTGCCGAAAACAGGCAGACTACTTTCGACGCTGCCGATTCGCTGATCGCTCAGGTGGGCAGCGCGCGCAATCAACTGCCTAATAAGGCCGGCCCGGCGGTGGATGAGGCGCTCGCGGCGCTGCAACAGTACAAGTCGTTGATGGTCTCCATCTCGCAACTGATGCAACAGAACGATCAGATTCGCGACAGCCTTCGCCAGCAGTCAATGGACATCGTCACCAGTGCGGAAAAGCTGATGGCGGGTCAGGTGGTCAGTGCCAATAAAGAAAAAGACAGTGCAGTAACCCAGTTGCTCACTGTGGCGGTGATCGTATTGCTGCTGGGTATCTTCGCGGCGATCCTGATTACCCGTCAGATCACCCGTCCGCTCGATTCGACAGTGATCGCGGCGCGTCGGATTGCCGACGGCGATCTGACCAACGACCTCAGTACCACTCGCCAGGATGAACTGGGCCTGCTGCAAAACACCATGCAACACATGACCGTATCGCTGCGGACCCTGATTGGCGGTATCAGCAATGGCGTGACACAAATTGCCACGGCGGCCGAGGAGCTTTCAGCCGTCAGTGAGCAGACCAGTGCGGGTGTCACTCAGCAGAAACTGGAAGTCGACCAGGTGGCGACCGCCATGAACCAGATGGCTTCCACCGTTCAGGAAGTGGCGCAGAACACTGAAGATGCATCGCAGGCCGCCAGACAGGCCAGTGATCGTGCAGCCCATGGCAGCAGCGTGGTGCAACACGCCACGCGTGAAATCAGCCAGCTTGCCGGTGAAGTGGGGCAACTGGGCGAGGCCATGCAGCGCCTGATTCAGGACAGTGACAAGATTGGCGGCGTCATCGATGTGATCAAGGCGGTGGCAGAACAAACCAACCTGCTGGCCCTTAATGCCGCGATCGAAGCTGCACGTGCCGGTGAGCAGGGCCGTGGCTTTGCCGTGGTGGCCGATGAGGTGCGCTCGCTGGCTCAGCGTACACAGTCATCGACGACTGAAATCGAGTCGCTGATAAAGTCCTTGCAGGACGGCACTGGCGCGGCATCGGAGCTGATGAATGCCAGCCGTCAACGTACTGAAGGCACAGTGGCGCTGGCGCGGCAGGCCGAAGAATCGCTGCTTGAAATCACTCATTCGATCGTGACCATCGAACAGATGAGTCAACAGATCTCTGCTGCCGCTGAAGAGCAGAGCGCCGTTACCGACGAAATCAATCGCAGTGTCATCAGCGTACGCGATATTGCCGACCAGTCTGCCACGGCTACCGAGCAAAGCGCGGCGTCTACCGTGGAACTGGCGCGCCTGGGCAGCAACCTGCAGGACATGGTTGCGCGCTTCCGGATCTGATGGTCGCCACTTTCAAAAAGTCGCGACGTTCAAACGTCTCACAATGCAAGAAGAGCGGCGCTGGCAATCAGCGCTGCTCCACCCGCTGCAGAAATCTTCGAGTCCGTTCGTTTTGCGGATTCAGCAGAATTTCGCTCGGGGTGCCGTCCGCCACGATGCGGCCTCCCTCCATGAACAGCACCCGGTCAGCGATGTCCTGAGCGAATTTCATCTCGTGGGTCACCAGTAGCATGGTCATCTGAAATTCGTGGGCAATCGAGCGAATCACCGCCAGTACCTCGCCGACCAGCTCGGGGTCGAGCGCCGACGTGACTTCATCGAACAACATGACCTGCGGACGCATGGCCAGCGCTCTGGCAATCGCTACGCGTTGTTGCTGACCACCGGAAAGCTGGCTCGGATAGGCATCGGCCTTGTGAGCAAGCCCGACCAGCCCGAGGTATTGATGCGCGCGCGCAAGGGCCTCTTCGCGAGTCAGTCTGAGCACCCGTAACGGCGCTTCGGTGACATTTTCCTGCACGGTGAGGTGCGGGAACAGGTTGAACTGCTGGAACACCATGCCTACCCGATGCTCCACCGGAGCCTTGCATGCGCCAGGCCAGCGCCATCCGGATGCGCGCGCGGGCACTGTTTCGCCTGCGACTTCTATGCTGCCTTGCTGGTAGTTTTCCAGGCCCTTGATAAGGCGCAATACCGTTGATTTGCCCGAGCCACTGGGGCCGATCAAGGCGACTTTCTGACCTTGAGGAATGCTCAGGTCCAGATGGTCGATGATCCGGTTGCGGCCGAAGTCCTTGACCACGTGTTTCAGCTGTATCTGCGCAGTGGTGACGGACGGAATTGCGGTGTGTGCGAGATCAGACATGGCTGCGCCTTTCCAGGTATTTGAACAGCAACGAGGTCGGCACACTGATCGCCAGAAACATCAGCGCCATCACTGTGTACGGTTCGTTGTAACGATAGGTCATGCCGGCGATCTGTTTGGCAGCCTGAAACAGTTCAGGGATGGTAATCACCGCCAGAAGCGGCGTTTCCTTGAACATGCCGATCAGGTAATTGCCGAGCACCGGCAGCATGGGTTTCAACGCCTGCGGCAGGATGATGCGCCGCCAGGTGTCGCCACGATTGAAGTCAAGGGCGCGTGCGGCTTCCCACTGTCCGGCCGGGATGTCGTCAATGGCACCGCGATACGCTTCGGCAATATAGGCCGCGTAATAGCAGCCAAGACCTATCACACCGGTGGTGATCGCCGGGAAGGTGATGCCCGCCAGCGGCAGCGCGAAGAACAGCACATACAACTGGACCATCAACGGCGTATTACGGAAAAAGCTCAGGTAGCCTTTGCTCAGACGATGCACGATGGTTATCTGCGAGCGCAGTGTCAGGGCCAGGACCAGACCGAGCAACACCGCGAGCAGGAACCCCAGCACCACGACCTGCACGGTCACCAGCAAGCCCTGAAACAGCTCCGGCAGAATCGACCAGGCGAATGCGATATCAAACTCCATCGTTCATCCCCTGGCCGTGCGCCACGCGGTGGCGTGCTGCTCATAACGCTTGACCAGCCAGCTCAATGGCCAGGCCATCACGAAATAGCAGACCAGCACGATGCTCCAGATCAGCGTTTGCTGGCCCAGCGTGGTGATCAATTGACTGCCGGTAAAGGTCAGGTCGGTGAGGGTGATGAGCGAGACCAGCGATGTGGTTTTCAGCAGCTCCACCAACTGATTGCCCATCGGCGGGATCATGAACGGCAGGGCCTGCGGCAGAATGATTCGCCGAAACGCGCTTATCGGCCCGAAGTCCAGCGCACGCACAGCGTCACGTTGACCCTGGCTGACGTTGATCAGTGCCGAGCGAATGATTTCCGCGCCATACGCCGAAAACGTCAGGCCCAGCCCCAGCACGCCGGTGGTCATGGGGGACAGGCGGATGCCGAACAGCGGCAGAATGAAGAACAGATAAAACAGCAGCACCAATGCCGAGATGCCACGCAGCACCTCGACATACACCGTGGCGAACCAGCGTAACGCCCGAAATGGCGACAGGCGCATCAGGGCGATTACAAACGAGAGCACCAGTACCAACAGTTCGGCAAGCACAGTGATCTGCAGGGTGATCCAGGCGCCGTGGGCCAGTTGTCTGGCAATGAAACCTGCGGTTTCCAGTGTTGCAGCATCAACAGGCATGGCCGTACTCGTGTGGGTCAGGGCCGTTTACTGCGCGCCCTTGCGGGGCGGGGCAGGTCATGGGTTGCAGCGTTGGGCGGCGGTGATGGCCGGGTCAGCCAGTTCGTTTTCGGTGTAGCCGTACTTCTGCAGGATTTTCAGCAGATCGCCCGACGCCCGGAGTTTGGCCAGTTGTTCGTTGAAAGCCTGTTCAAAAGCCGGATCGTTTTTTGGCAGGCCGTAGGCGTGGTAATTCCAGCCCGGTTTGCCACTGGCGTCCGGAATCTGCTCGAAAGGCAAGGCGCGCTCGATGTCCGGACTGTTGGCTTTTTTGACCAGACTGATGACTTCGGCGTCCGGAAAGTACACCACGTCCACGCGCCCCGCCTGCAAGGCGGCCAATGCCTCGGTGTCCTTGTCGAACAACACCACGTTGCCGTTGGCGATACCGCTGTCTTTGGCTTCCTGAACCTGATTGCTGCCAGGTTGCGTGGCCAGGCGCACCTTGGCGTTGCTGGCGACGTCCTTGAGGCTGTGCAGGTTCAGCGGGTTACCGGTTTTGACAATGAACGCACCGCCGGATCGTGTCACCGGGTTGGAGAACGCGATGACCTTGCAGCGATTCGGATTGATGAACAGGCCCGCACCGATCAAGTCGAAACGACCGGCTGCCAGACCCGGCACCAGCGAACCGAAGTCAGTGATAGGCGTCTCGATCTGCTTGATGCCCAGCGGTTCTAGAATCGCCCGCAATATCTCGACATTGGCCCCGGTGGCTTTGCCGTCGGTGCCGATGTAGGCATAGGGCTGTTCATTGGCGATACCAGCGGTCAGGCCGTCAGCGCGACCTTTTTCCAGCAGTCCGGCCAGGGCAGGGAATGAAATGACGGCATTCAGCAGCAGCGCTGAACCCATCAGGGCTGGGAACGACAGGGGGGTGATGCCTTTCATTGCGGGTGCTCGAAGTAGGGGAATAGGGCTTCTTGCTGATGCGGCCTGAACATGCAGGTCAGGTGCGCAAGCGCAAGGTAGCTTGGTCTTGCCTGCATCCTGCTTCGGCAACGTTTAGTGCATAAGACGCAACTCTATAGCTATTAAAAAAATAATTTAAATATCGATAAGGAATATGCATATACGCAGTCGCCGCCGTTATGGATGCCAAGCGTCGTGCGACCTATTGATGCAAGACCAGGTATTTGTCAGTGCGTCCCTGTTTGCAACTCCAGACGCCGGCCAGGTATCGCGGCAATCAACTCCTGGGTGTAGGCCGCTTCAGGTCTGGCAAAAACTTCCTCGGCCAGACCCTGCTCGACGGTCTTGCCATGCTTGAGCACCAGTACTTGGTGGGCAACGCTGGCGACCACTGCAAGGTCGTGAGAGACCAGCACGTAGGCGATGCCCGATTCGGCTTGCAGCTCGACCAGCAGGTCGAGAATCTGCGCCTGTACTGACACGTCCAGTGCCGAGACCGGCTCATCGAGCAGCAGCAGATCGGGCTGCAGGGCCAGCGCTCTGGCAATGGCAACCCGCTGACGCTGGCCACCGGAAAGCTCACGCGGCAGGCGGTCCAGATAGCCCACGGGCAACTGCACTCGCTCTATCAACCGGCGTGCGGCCTGCTCCAGTTCGCGGCCTTTGAGCAGGCCGAACGAGACCAGGGGTTCGACGATGCTTTCGAATAACGTGAAGCGTGGGTCAAGGGCCGCGAACGGGTTTTGCTGCACCAGTTGGATACGCCGTCGCAGTGGTCTGAATTCGCGCCAGCCCAGGTCGGTGACATCCTGGTCGTCCAGTAAAACTCGTCCGTGGGTGGGCTTCTCCAGGCCCAACGCAATGCGCAGTGCAGTGCTTTTGCCAGAACCGGACTCGCCGACGATGGCCAGTGTCTGACCGGGAAAGACCTTGAAACTGACATCCTGCAACGCCTGAAACTCTGCCTCTTCGCCTTTTACGTAGGGCAAACGGTAGGTCTTGCTGATGTTGCTCAGGTTCAGCAATGGTGTGTCATTGGCCAGGACCCGGCGTGGAGCGACCGGGCTTTTGCGCTGGCCGAATGCTGGAGCGGCGGCGATCAGTGCTCGGGTGTAGGCATGGCCTGGGTTGACGAGAATCTGCTCGGGTGTGCCATGTTCGACCAGCTCGCCGTTGTTCATGACCAGCACCCGGTCAGCGCGGTCGGCCGCCACACCGAGGTCATGGGTAATGATCAGCAAGGAGATGCCACGCTCGGCCACCAGACGTTGCAGATGATCGAGGATCTTGCGTTGTACCGTCACGTCCAGAGCGCTGGTGGGCTCGTCGGCGATGATCAGGCGCGGATTGCCTGCCAGGGCGATGGCAATCAACACGCGCTGGCGCATGCCGCCGGACAGTTCGTGCGGGTACTGACGAGCGCGTAACAAGGGCTTGTCCAGGCCGACTTGCTGCAGCAGTTCCAGCACATCGGCATCGACTGTCGGATAACGCCCGCCATGCGCCTGCAGCAGTGCTTCGGCAATTTGCCGACCGATGCGCAGAGTCGGGTTCAGGCTGACCATCGGGTCCTGCGGCACCAAGCCGATCACGCTGCCGCGAATCCGACGTTTCTCGCGCTCGGACGCATGGCTCAGATCGTGACCATCAATCTGCAGTTCGCCACTGGTGATGGTTGCGTTATCCGGTAGCAGGCCGAGGATTGCGTTGGCCATCGTCGACTTGCCGGAACCCGACTCGCCGACAATCGCCACGGTTTCACCTCTGGCGACCTGAAAGGATACGTCGCGCACGGCCTGATTGACCTGCCCGTCGAAACGATAGGCAACGCCCAGGTGTCGGATGTCGATCAGTTGCGGGGTGTCGGTCATCGTTGAATCTCTTCCAGAGTGCGTGCGATGTGGTTAAAGCTGAACACGATAGCGACCACGAACAAGCCAGGCAGTAGCGAAACCCAAGGCGCAGTCATCAGAAAGTGCCGACCGTTGGCGATCAGCGTGCCCCATTCGGCGGCTGGCGGTTCAGCACCAAAGCCGAGGAAGCTCAGCCCGGCCGTCGCCAGAATCGCCGCGCCGAAGTCCAGTGTGGCTAGCACCGCCACCGGGCCCCAGGCGTTGGGCAGAATGTGTCGCAGCAGGGTACGGGTCCAGCTCGCGCCGCCCAGACGTGCTGCTTCCACGTAGGGCAACGTCTTGACCCGCAGCACTTCTGCGCGGGTGGTACGAGCGAAACCGGGAATGATCCCTACGCCTACTGCTATGGCTACCGGAAGGGTGCCGAACCCGATGGCTGTGACAATCGCCAGCGCCAGTAGCAAGCCGGGCAGGGCCAGCAATACATCGATCAGGCGCATGATCACCGCATCGATGCGCCCGCCTGCAAAACCGGAAATCACCCCCAGACTCAAGCCGCCGGCCATGGCGATGCCAACCGCCAGCAGTGCGGCCTGTACCGAGAGGCTGGCGCCATGCACCACGCGGGTATAAAGATCACGGCCCAGCTCGTCGGTGCCAAACCAGTGCGCAGTATTGGGGGCGGTGAGCTTGTCGGCAGGCGAGGTGGCATAAGGTGCGTAGCTGCTCAGGAGATGGGGTGCCAGCGCGGCCAGCAGCGCAAAGGCGACGATTGCCACGGCCAGCAGAAAACCAGGCCGCCGCAACAGGGGGCGCGCGGCTTCCACGATCCGGCTCAGGCTGCTGCGCCGTCGCCACAGCGCTGCAGGTGCGGTTTTACCTGGAATGGTTTCACCGGAAGCGACCAGGCGAGCCAGGCGCGCAAGGCGGTTGTCGAAGATAGTCATGTCTTCAGGAGACCTTTGGCATATGGGCGATGCGCGGATCCAGCGCGGGATACAGCAGGTCAACGATCAGATTGACCACGACGAACGCAGCTGCGGAGACCGCAACGATGGCCAGTACCACCGGGACGTCCTGACGCAGTACGGCTTCCTGGGCAAGTCGACCGACCCCGGAGCGGGCAAAAATGGTCTCCACCAGCACCGCGCCGGACACTGTGTTGCCAACCTGCAGGCCGATCAGTGTCAGCAGCGGCAGGGCAGCGTTCTTGAACGCATGGCGGGCCTGAACCTGCGCGCGGGTCAGGCCCTTGGCATAAGCGGTGATGATGTAGGGCTCTTTCCAGGCGCCCTGAAAGCCGCGTTGCAGGACCTGGGCGTACACCGCGGCGCTAGGGATCGCCAGCGTGACGGCTGGCAATATCAGGCTTGAGAAACCCTGATTGCCGGTCGCCGGGAACCAGCCAAGAGTGAACGCGAACAGTTGAATGAACAGCAGGCCCATCCAGAAGACCGGCACCGAGAAGCCCAGCGACGGCAGTCGTGACAAGGCGACCTTCAAGGGCTGCCAGCGTACGTAGGCTGTGAGATACGCCAGACCGATCCCGCCGATTAGTGACAGAACAATGGCAAGCCCCGCGAGGCTCAGGGTTTGAGGCAGGCGTTCGATCAGCAACTCTGACACCGGGCGATTGAGCGTCAGCGAGTTGCCGAAGTCACCGTGCATGGCTCCCCATAGCAAATCGACGTATTGCTCGAAGAGTCCTCGGTCCAGCCCGTAATAGAGCTTGGCCTGAGCGAGGTCCTGCGCTGAAAGTGAGTCGATTTCGACACCCGAGGCGCTGAGCATGATCGACAGGGTGTCGCCGGGCAGCAGGTACAGAATGAAATAGGTGACGCTGTAGGCACCCCAAAGTACCAGCAGCGCTTGCGCGATGCGACTGAGGATATAGCGGCTCATGGCGTTGCCAGCTCGATGTCGTTGAACAGCGCAAAGCCTTCCGCCGTCCAGTGGAAATTGCGTACGTTTTTCGCTGTGGCGGCTTGCCAGACCCGCTCGTAGACCGGGAACGCCGAGCCTTCGTCGACCAGCAGGTCCTGCAACTCGCCATAAGCCCGGGCGCGCTGTTCGCTTTGCGTGGCGGTCAGCCCGGCGTCGAACAGCGCAAGGGCTTTGGGCAATGTTTCCGGCGCGTAAAGGTTGGTCGCCAGTGTCGAACTGTTGGCGCTGCGCGGGTCGATGATGGTCTGCAGGATGATCGGGTCGGCGCGGGTCATGTAGGTGGACGTCAGATCATAGTTGCCTGCCGCGTTGGCCGCAGCCCATTCGGCGGTGGTCACCACGTTGAGCTTGAGCTCGATACCCACCTTGCGCAGTTGATCCTGAATCAGCACATCACCAGCGGTTTCAGCGGGGGAAAGGTTGTAGGCCAGCTTCAGTCGCTTGCCTTCTTTATAACGATAGCCGTCGGCGTTTTTCTGCCAGCCCGCAGCGTCGAGCAGGCGCTCTGCACCTTGAGGGTCGTAGGCCAGTTTGTCGGCCTGGCTTTTATAAAACGGCGTGGTGACGTCGTAGATGCCGGAGACCACCGGGAATTGCGGGTTATAAACGGTGGCTGCGTAGGTCTTGCGGTCGATTGCCTTTTGCAACGCCAGACGCACGCTTCGATCGGCGAGGATGCGATTGCCGCGGGTATTGGGATACAGGTTCAGGGCCGGTCCTGGCAGCGACCGGCTCTGAATGGTCGCGCCCCTGGACTTGAACAGGCTGAGGTCCACCTCGGAGAACGGATTGCGCGGCCAGAGGATATCGACCTGCCCCTGAACGAACTGGCCGTTACGTACGCTTTCTTCCGGCACGTAGCTGACCTCGACCGCGTCCAGATGCGCCTCGCCCTTGTTCTGCGCATTGGCCGATGGCCAGGCATAGCCCTTGCGTTTGGTCAGGCGCAAACCACTTTCAGGGGTGTAGCGCTCCAGCACGAATGGCCCGGTGCCGATGATTGCACCCAGCGAGCGCTGCTTGGCGCTGAGCGCGTAGGACTCTGGAGCAAGAATGGCGAGATTGGTGGTGGAGGTGGCTTGCAGAAAGCCTGCATTGGGTTGGGCCAGCACCAGTTTGATGGTGAAGTCGTCCAGCACCTCTGCGTGGTCGTAACCTTTGAGGTAAGTGGCGCCGAAGGTGGCTGGCAATTGTGCGGCGAACGACTTGTCCGCGTCGTAGGCCGTCTTCACCGCTTGAGCGTCGAAACGTGTGCCGTTGCTGAAGGTCACGTCCTTGCGCAAGTGAAAGGTGTACTCCAGCGCGTTGTCACTGATTTCCCAGCGCTCCGCCAGCCACGGAATGATCTTGCCGGTCTGCGGGTCCTGATCGGTCAGGGACTCTGCAATATTGCGCAGCACCACCCGATGCTCCAGCCAGTAAACCTGAAAGGGGTCAAGGCTGACCAGCGTGGTGTTGTCTCTGAAGAACGCCACCTTGAGGGTTTTGGCTGCCTGGCCGTCCTGGCCGGAAGGTGAGCAGCCGAGCAGGGTCATGGCTGTGACGGCGGCGAACAGCAGGCGCGAGAGGAAAGGGCGCCCAGTCATCGCACTGTGCTCCGGGTCGCGAATCCATTTGAGAAAGTCGAAGGCGGTGTACGGCGCATGGAAGGTCCTCTTCAAGTCGAGCACAGTGCTTCAGCACTGATTTCTTAAGACCGTATTCTTATGAGGGGGACGCTGTAAAAGTCTTTTTTCTTCTAAGCTAATATAGGATTTTATGATTTATAAGATGGTTTATTATGCTTAATTGGTATTTTTGCAGCTGCTTGCTGTTTCGGGCACCGAACAGCGTTGGCGAAAACGGAAAAGCCCCCTATTTGAGGGGCTTTCTGTCTTTGTCACCGTGCAGCCCATCCGCTCTGGATAGGTCATGGCATAGGAAGCAGGAAGTGCTTCCAGCTGTATTCAGACTTTCCTGGCGCAGTCAGATGACAATTCAGGCGTGTGTGATTTTTCGCGCTCTATGCTTATTCTAAAAAGATATTAAATTTATAAAAAACAGAAGGTTAAGCTATATATCAATACATAAGTTCAAGGCCCCGCCTGATGTGTGTTCTGTACATGTACTTCAATGTGGATGGCCAGCAATGACCTTCGATTACGCATTTGCCATTTCCACCTTGCCCGCCTTCCTCAAAGCCGTTGGTGTCACCCTTCAGGTGGGGCTGATTGCAATCCTGACCTCGCTTACTGTAGCGGTCGTTAACGCTGCGATTGCCATGTTCAAGGTGCCGGTCCTGCACCGTCTGGTGCCGGTTTATGTTGAGCTGGCACGCAACACGCCATTGCTGATTCAACTGTTCTTCATCTATTTTGCCTTGCCGACGCTGGGGATTCGCGTGTCGGGTTTCGCGTCGGCAGTGATTGCGATGACCTTTCTCGGCGGTGCTTACCTGACCGAGATTCTTCGCGCCGGCATAGAGGCCGTGCCCAAGGCTCAGATCGAGTCGGGGTTGTCCATTGGACTGTCCCGCTGGCAGTTACTGCGCCACGTGATTCTGCCGCAGGCGGGCATCCTCAGCCTGCCGGCACTGTTCGCCAATTTCGTCTTTCTGCTCAAGGAAACCACCGTGGTCTCGGCTGTCGCGGTGCCGGAAATTCTCTACACCACCAAAAGCTACATTGCCCTGTATTACAAAACCTACGAGATGCTCGCGGTGATGACCGGCCTGTGCGTGTTGCTGTTCCTGCCGTTGTCTTTGTTACTCGGTCTTCTGGAAAGGAGGCTCCAGCATGGCCAGTTCGGGTCTTGAGTTGTTGTGGGTGTCTGCGCCGCAGTTGATCACGGGGGCAGGGCGCACATTAGGGATTTCACTGTTGGCAATCGTTTTCAGCAGTCTTGGCGGCCTGTGTTACGGCGTGCTGCGCAGCCTTGGCAAACGCTGGCTGGAGGTGCCGTTGCGGATCTATCTGGAGCTGTTCCGGGCGATTCCGGTACTGGTCTGGCTGTACTTGTTCTTCTTTGGGTTACCGATTTTCCTTGGCCTGAGCATTCCGGCGTTCTGGTGCGCGGTCCTGGTGCTTTCTTTGTGGGGGGCCAGCGAGGTCGGTGAGGTAGTGCGCGGCGGGCTGCGTTCGATTCCACGCGGGCAACGCGAAGCAGGCTTGGCAATCGGTCTTGGTCTGGGCCAGTTGTATGGTCGCGTGCTGCTGCCACAGGCACTCAAGCGGCTGACGCCGCCGGTGATCAATGTCTATACGCGGCTCATCAAGACCAGCTCGCTAGCCGTCCTGATCGGAGTCGTGGACGTGACCAAGGTCGGCCAGCAGATCATCGAGCGCACGTACGAATCGGTGCTGATCTACGGCTTCCTGTTTCTATTCTTTTTTATCGTTTGTTATCCGCTGTCGGCCGCCTCGCGTGTGCTTGAACGGCGCTGGAATCACGCATGAGCACATTGATCGAACTGTCCGGTTTCAGCAAAAACTTCGGTGACACTCCGGTGCTCCGAGACATCGACCTGAGCGTGAAAGAGGGCGAAGTCGTGGTGATTCTTGGCCCCAGCGGGTGCGGCAAGAGCACATTGCTGCGCTGCCTCAACGGCCTCGAACTCGGTCATGCCGGCAGCCTGCGCTTTGCCGGCAAGGCGCTGCCCGCCAACGCCGACTGGCGGCTGGTCAGGCAGCAAATCGGCATGGTCTTTCAGAGCTATCACCTGTTTCCGCACATGACCGTACTCGACAATATTCTGCTCGGCCCGTTGCGCGTGCAAAAACGTAGTGCAGCCGAGGCTCGTCAGCAGGCCGAGGCATTACTGCAGCGGGTGGGCCTGACGGAAAAACGTGATGCCTATCCGCGCGAGCTGTCCGGCGGCCAGCAGCAGCGTATCGCTATCGTGCGTGCGCTGTGCATGAACCCCAAAGTCATGCTGTTCGATGAGGTGACCGCAGCCCTTGATCCGGAAATGGTCAAGGAAGTACTGGAAGTGATCCTCGACCTCGCCCAGGGCGGGATGACCATGCTCATCGTCACCCACGAAATGGCCTTCGCGCGCGCGGTGGCCGACCGAATCCTGTTCATGGACCGCGGCCGGATCGCGGAACAGAACGACCCCGAAACTTTCTTCAGCGCCCCGCAGACCGCACGCGCGCAGCAGTTCCTGGAGAGGTTCTCCTACGTGGAAAACATGCCAAAAAGGAAAGCATCGTGAGCTTCAAAACTGCCCTCGTATTACCGTTGATTGCCTTCACCCTGATGGCGGGTTGCGACAAGCCTGCCGAGCAGAAGCCCGTGGCCAAGGCTGCCCCTTCACCGTCCAGCAGTTACCTGGAAACCATCAAGGCTCGCGACAAGCTGATTGTCGGCGTGTTCAGCGATAAACCGCCTTTTGGCTTCGTCAACGAGCAGGGCCAGTACGTCGGTTTCGACACTGACCTGGGCAAGCGTTTCGCCAAGGACCTGTTGGGCGACGAGAAGAAGATCGAGTTCGTAGTGGTCGAACCTGCCAGCCGCATACCGTTTCTGCAGAGCGACAAGGTAGATTTGATTCTGGCCAACATGACGGTTACGCCGGAACGTCGAGAGGCAGTGGATTTCACCAACCCGAATCTGCGTGTTGCAGTTCAGGCGCTGGTGCCGCAAGCCAGTCCGGTCAAGACGCTGGACGATCTGGCGAGCAAGACCACCATCGTCACCACCGGCACCACGGCTGATCTCTGGCTGACGAAAAATCATCCTGACTGGAAAGTGCTGAAGTTCGAGAAAAACTCCGAGTCGCTGCAAGCGCTGGCCAATGGTCGTGGCGACGCTTATGCGCAGGACAATCTGGTGCTGTTCAGCTGGGCGAAGAAAAACCCCGGCTATCGCGTGCTGGAGCAGAAACTCGGTGACGAAGCACCAATCGCTCCTGCCGTCAAAAAAGGCAATATCGAACTGCGCGACTGGGTGAACACCGAACTGGCCAGACTGGGCGAAGAGAAATACCTGCTCAAGCTCTATGATCAGTATGTACGTCCAGAGCTGGCCGAGGGCACAGACCCCAATGCGGTCATCGTCGAAGGCGGAAGCTGGAAGCCTTGATGGCTATGATCTGATTGCCGCGGATGGAGCGCGAACCGGCGAGAGGCCGGTTCGTTTGTCTACAGCGTGGCACCGCCTGCAACTGCCTTGCTCTCAAGCTCTGCTTCGAGGCGATCGACGAACAAGCGTACCCGGTGAGGGACGCGCTGTCGGGTTGGCAATACCGCCGTGACAGACAACTGCTCGGGGATGACGTCCTCGAAGTGTATCTGCAGAAGGCTGCCTTCACGGATTTCCTGCTGAACATCCCAATAGGTCAGCATGGCCAGCCCCAGGCCCTGTTTGCACGCCGTGCGCACCGCTTCAACGCTATTGGCCGAGAACGCCCCCTGAGCGCGAATGGCCACCGGCTCGCCTTCTCTGATGAACGGCCAGTAAGGCATCGCATGCAAGGTTATGCACGGGTGTTGACGAAGTTCGTCAAGGATTGATGGCTGGCCGTGCCGTGCCAGGTAGTCGGGGCTTGCACACACGACCCGGGGGTTGGGCGCCAGCGATCTGGCCACCAGCGCGGAGTCACGTATCGTGGCGATCCGAATGGCGACATCGATGCCCAGCCCGGCGATGTCCACGATGCTGTCCGACAGCGTCAGGTCGATACTCAGTGCCGGGTTCTCCTGCATCAACGCAGGCAGCAGCGGCATGATGACGGTCTGACCAAACACGCTGGGGGCAGTGACCCGCAATACGCCACTGGCCGTACCCGCATCGGCTTTCAGCGTTGCACGGGCGGTTTCGCTGGCGTGGAGCATGGTTTTGGCATGCGGCAGAAACACTTCGCCTTCCGGCGTCAGTGATACCGAGCGGGTGGTGCGGTGAACCAGCCTGACGCCCAGGTCGTTTTCCAGCGCAGCCAGACGTCTGGAGATTGCCATCGGCGACAACCCGAGTCGACGCGCCGCTTCCGACAGGCTCCTGCTGGAGGCAATGGCGGCGAACACCTCTATATCAGATATTTGCACGGATTCTATCCATTTTCGTTAAAGCGCCTTATCTGCACGGCCGGGTTCCAATGGGCTGCGCCAGCCCTTAACGTTGCTGCAGGTTCTGTCAATGACTGCGGGCAATTCGCAGCCGGTCTGCACAGTGAGGATTTGAAGTATGAGCGAGACAAACAAACACGTTACAGCTCCGTTCGATAGAGGTCATCTGAAACTGAAGAACAGGTTTGCGGTGGCGCCCATGACACGTGTGAGCGCGGACGAGCAGGGCAGTGCAACGCAGACCATGGCGCGCTACTACGAGCGGTTCGCCAAGGGCGGTTTTGGCCTGATCATCACCGAGGGCAACTACACCGATCGCAGTTCTTCCCAAGGCTACCGCTTCCAGCCCGGGCTCACCGATGACGAGCAAGCTCAGGCCTGGCGTGCCACGACCGATGCTGTGCACCGGCATGGCAGTGTCATGATTGCGCAGCTCATGCACGCCGGTGCGCTCAGTCAGGCTAATCGCTTCGTCAGCGAGTCGATGGGTCCTTCGTCCATTCGTCCCAAGGGCGAACAGATGGCGTTCTATTACGGCGCGGGCAGCTACCGGATTCCGCGGGCGATGAGTGACAAGGATATTGCCGAGGCCATTGACGGGTTCGCCCACGTGGCGCAACTGGCTATCGGCACTGCAGGCTTTGACGGTGTCGAGATACATGGTGCGAACGGCTACCTGCTGGATCAGTTTTTGACCGATTACAGCAATCAACGCACCGATCAATGGGGCGGTGAGGTCGGACAGCGTCTGCGACTGACGCTCGAGGTCATCGCCGCAGTGAAAAAAGTCGCCGGGCAGGCACCGGTGGGCGTGCGTCTTTCACAAGGCAAGGTCAACGACTTTCAGCACAAATGGGCAGGGGGCGAACGCGATGCCGAAGTCATTTTCGCTGCGCTGGCCGATGCCGGCGTCGATTACATCCATGTGACCGAACACGAAGCATGGCAGCCGGCATTTGCTCAGGGTGAAGCCAGCCTGGTCGAACTGGCCCGTCGCTACGCGCCGGATGTCACGCTGATCGCCAATGGCGGCCTGCACGATCCGCAAAAAGCCGAACAGGTGCTTCGCGACGGTGCCGACATCATCGCGGTGGGCAAGGGGGCGCTGGCCAATCCGGACCTGCCAGAGTTGTTGCGTCAGGGCGCGGCACTCCGCGACTTCGATCCAGCCATTCTCGGGCCGATTGCCAATATCAAGGACAGTGAGTTGGTGTAGGCGTTGCTGACAAGCATCAGCGCCGGCTGAGCGTGCGTAACGCCACCTCGACAGGCGTTGCGCCCTGGGTCAGTTCGATGATCTGCCGGGATATCTCGATTCGGTCGACCAGTGCAGCCAGGAAAGCGGCTACGTCATCGCGCGGTATTTCGCCATACGCGACAGCCGGACCTGCGCTGACCTCACCGGTACCCGCGCTGTCGACCAGGGTGCCTGGCCTTAGAATCACCCAGTCCAGTGCGGAAGAGGCCAGATACACATCGGCTTGTTTTTTCACCCGCATGTAATTCTCGAATCCAGCGGAGGTGTCTGTACCGCGTGCAGCTTCAGGAAATGCCGACACCAGCAGGAAGCGACTGACCCCGGCAAGCACGGCGGCCTCAACAGCGGTTTCCAGGCCCTTGCCATCAATGGCGTTGGTCAGCTCAATGCCTGCGCCGCCAGCCCCGGCGGTGAAAACCACGACATCGCTGCCTGTCATCGCAGCGGACAAACGAGAAGCGTCCAGCTCGGTGAGGTTGCCGAGCAATGGTATGGCGCCAGTCGCTTTGATTGCCGCCGACTGTTCTTCTTTTCGGTGCAGTGCGATCACTTCATGACCGCCGCCGCCAAGGTTTTTCAGAAGGCGCTGGCCGACCTTTCCGGCTGCGCCGATGACAAAAACTTTTGACATGAAATCTTCCTCTGGTGGGTCGTGCGCCGACGCTCAGCACTATCGGCGCATTCAGCGGTGTTAGCCTTCAAATTGATGGTAGACCTTGGCAATCACTTTCCAGCTGTCGTCGATTTTGATCAGCGTCAGGTAGTCGTTGTAGTCCGCACCAATGGCATCCTTTTCCATATCGACCCGGACCACTGCCGTGGTGGGCGTAATGGCAAGGACGTCCAGACGCGTTGTTATGTCTGGAGCGGTACCATTGGTTTCGACGAAGGTGTACAGGTTGCTGATCGGTCCACCCAGCAGTTGACCATTGGTGAAACCATACATCACTGCATCTTTGTGGAATGCTTCCTCGATAGTGGCAACGCTGCCTGTACGCAAGCCTTCTACGTACTTGCTGGCCGTTGCGATAACTGCGTTGTAGTCGTTGGTCGGGACGGCTTTGATGTTATTGCTCATGGGTTTACTCCTGGATTAGGAACTGACCACTGCGCGGCTGATATCTTCAGGTTCAATGGCCATCTCGTTAAGCGCTTTGGCTGTTGCTGCACCGGTGACGATTACGGTTTTCTTGTCGAGATAATTCATGTCGTGTTTTTCCTTTATCGCGGTATTTCCGGCATCCGGGAGTTGATGACGGGAGGAGGCCGGCTCTGGCTTAGTAGTTACCCATTGGCCAGTCGATATAGCCTTTCGCACCGCCGCCGTAGTACGACTCACGCGGTGCAATGGTCAGCTCGGCACCATGGCGCAGACGGGCGACGAGATCGGGGTTGGATATGAACAAGCGACCGAAAGCCACCGCATCGATCTTGCCCTGCGCCCGGCGCTCGATCGCCATCTCCAGGTCATAGTTGTTATTGCCAATGAACGGACCGTTGAACCGGGCGCTCAGTGCATCCATGTCGACACCTTCCGGCACTTCACGGGAGGTGGCAGTGGCGCCTTCGACAAAGTGCAGATAGGCCAGATTGAATGTGTTCAGTTGCTGGATCAGGTAGCCATGAAGGCCCATGACGTTGCTGTCGGGCGGGGTATTACCGGCATCGGGCGTTACCGGAGACAAACGAATACCCACGCGGTCACTGCCCCAGATATCCACGATGGCCTGGGTGACTTCCAGCGTCAGGCGGGCGCGGTTTTCTATCGAGCCGCCATACTGGTCGGTGCGCTGATTGGTCGAGTCGCGCAGAAACTGGTCCAGCAGGTAGCTGTTGGCCGAATGGACTTCAACGCCATCAAAACCGGCCCTTTTGGCGTTCTCTGCGGCGTGTTTGTATTGCTCGATGATGTCGGGGATTTCGCCGGTTTCCAGTGCGCGCGGCATGGAGACTGGTACAAAACCGTCGACGGTGTAGGTATTGCCCTCGGCCTTGATGGCGGACGGGGCTACCGGTGCCTCGCCATTGGGTTGCAGGTCGACACTGGAGAATCGCCCCACATGCCATAGCTGGCTGACAATCTTGCCTCCTGCTGCATGCACAGCGTCGGTCACTGCCCGCCAGCCTGCGACTTGTTGATCACTCCAGATCCCCGGGGTTGCGGCATAGCCTCGACCCTGAGCGGAAATGTTTGTCGCCTCGGCGACGATCAGCCCTGCCGTAGCGCGTTGCGCGTAGTAGGTTGCGTGCAGTTCATTAGGAACACCATCCTCGCCATAGCGGCTGCGTGTTACCGGTGCCATCACGATACGGTTCGCCAGCTCCATAGAGCCCATGGTGACGGGTGAAAACAGGTCGGTAGTGTTATGGGTGTCGTTCATCAAATACTCCACATAGTAGACCAGTCGTCTACTTGAAAGACTAAAAAAAATGCCTGCTACCGCAGCAGGCGCTTGGTCGTGGTCAGTGCTTTCTCGAAAGGTTCGGTGGACCTGTTCACCTTCGCCAGAAGGGAAGCGCCAAGCCATAGCTGATACAGGGACTCTGCGAATCCTTCATGATCGCCCTCGGGATGAATACTGTCATCGGCGACGCCCATGTCTACACAGGCAGTCAGGCGTTTAATGATGTTTGCTGTGCCGACCTCGAGCACACCACGCATGTCTTCAGACAGATCGCAGACTTCCGCCCCCAGCTTGACGACCAGACACTTGCCTTCGGGAAGGTCGGTGCCCTGTGTTTCTATCCAATAGTTGAAGTAGGCCATTAACCGCTCGGCACCACTTCCCGGACGTGCCATGAGGGCGTCGACTCGGCCCAGGTACTCGGAAAAATACTCTTCCAGCAGCGCCTGACCGAATTCTTCCTTCGATTTGAAATAGTAATAGAACGAGCCTTTGGGTACCCCAGCCGTGCTTAATACCTCGGCGAGGCCTACGGCGGTATAGCCTTTGTTCGTCATGAGCGAGCGGGCCACATCAATGATGTGCTGTCGCATGTCCTGGGCTGGTTTCTTCATAATGCCAAGCATCCTAAACGTAAACCGACCAGTCGTCTAGTAAGTTTTCGGGGAATCTGCCTGCGCAAAAAAGAGCCTCAGTAAATGTATATCGCATGGGCTTTGACTGTATCCCCCCTGGGGGGATAGAGTGCCGGTCTGAATCATCCAGACTGGAGCTCGATCCATGAGTGAACACGACCATCCCCACGGCCATACGCACCAGTCCCACGAAGCTGTCATCAAGCGCCTGAAACGGGCCGACGGTCATTTGCGCGGCATCATCACCATGATCGAAGAAGGGCGCGAGTGTGTAGACATCGCCCAGCAGTTGCACGCGGTCGAGAAAGCGGTATGCCAGGCCAAGCGCACGTTGATTCAGGATCATATCGATCACTGCCTCGAAGACACACTCGGTTCACTCGCCAGGGGCGAGCGGGCACCGCTGGAAGCCTTCAAGCAAATCACCAAATACCTTTAGGTCTCGCATGCCCAACTTCGTTGAGTTGTTGCAGCAAGGTGGTTCGCATGCCTGGCTGTATTTCCCCAGTGCCATTTTGCTGGGCGCGTTGCACGGGCTGGAACCCGGGCATTCGAAAACCATGATGGCGGCGTTCATTGTGGCCATTCGTGGCTCGGTGAAACAGGCTGTGATGCTTGGCGTCGCAGCTACCGTTTCGCACACCGCCGTTGTCTGGCTGGTGGCCATCGGCGGGATGTATCTGGGGCAGGGGCTGGACGCTGAAACCACGGAGCCTTACTTTCAGCTCGCGTCGTCTGCCGTGATCATCGCCATTGCATTGTGGATGCTGTGGCGCACCTGGCGTAGCGAGCAGCTGTATAAGTTCGAAAGTGCCCGGCTGAGTCACGGGCATGCAGGCCATGGCCATGAGCACGACGTGGACTCCCGTGAGCATGAGCACGGTCACAGCCATGACCACAGCGATCTGGAAGGCTTGAATCTGAGCGCCGAAGGCTATCAGGACGCCCATGAAAAGGCCCATGCCGACGACATTCGCAAGCGCTTCACCCATCGCGAGGTCAGCAATGGCCAGATCCTGATGTTCGGCTTGACCGGTGGCCTTATCCCTTGCCCGGCGGCTATCACCGTGCTGCTGCTGTGTCTGCAGGTGCAGCAGGTGACCCTGGGCGCGATGATGGTGATCTGTTTCAGTCTGGGTCTCGCCATTACGCTGGTCACTGTTGGCGCTGCCGCCGCCATCGGTGCGCGAAAAGCCTCGAATCGTTTTCCCTGGCTCAGTGCCGCCGCTCGACGCGCCCCTTATCTGTCCAGCGTCCTGATTATCTGTGTCGGGATGTATGTAGGGATCAACGGCTGGATCGGTCTGCACTCGTGAGATGGCCGGGTGTTTGAGACTGGCAGCTATCACAAAAATAATTTGTGTATCTTGAAAATATATATTGATTTTTATTGGCGTCGGCCGGCTTTAGCATGAGTGGACCTTGAAGAAGTCGCCGGGCAGCGAGCGCGTCGTCCGGCTTCACCCGCCACCAAGAGCTGCAATCGGAGTCCTAATGAGTCTTTCTCCTTTCCACCTTGCAATCCCGGTTTATGACCTGGCCGCGACACGTGCCTTCTACGGTGAAGTGTTCGGTCTTTCCGAAGGGCGCTCCAGCGATCAGTGGGTCGACTTCGATTTCTACGGGCACCAGTTAGTGATTCATGAACACCCGAAAACCGCCTCTCAAGAGAGCGTGCACAGCAACCCTGTAGACGGTCACGACGTGCCGGTTCCGCATTTCGGGATCATTCTGGAATGGGCCCAGTGGGAGGCCTTGGCCGAACGCTTGAAATCCTTCGGCACCGAGTTCGTCATCGAACCCTATATTCGTTTCAAGGGGCAGGTGGGTGAACAGGCCACCATGTTTCTTTTCGATCCCTGCGGTAATGCGCTTGAGTTCAAGGCCTTCAAGGACATGAGTCAGCTGTTCGCAAAATAGTAAAAGGCCTGGCGCGCACCACGTCGCGCCAGGCTTGCTTGAGTGGGCGCAACGCTAACCAGTCAGCACGTGGTCATTAATCAGTTGCACCAGCGTGCTCACCGGTTCGGTCAGGCTGCGGCGAGCACGATGTACCAGGCCGATATCGCGATGGAACGTATGCGCTTTCAAGTCGATAGAGCGCACACCGGCGTGCCATGTCTGCAGGGTTGCCGTTTCCGGAACCAAGGCTACGCCGACGCCGTTGGCGACCAGTTTGATGATCGCATCCAGTTCATCGAGCTCGCAGACTTCGCGCAGCGAGACATGGGTCTGGCGCAGGAACCGGTCGACCTGACGGCCACCAAACGACGATCGATCGTAACGAATGAATGGATGAGCCGAAACCAGCTCGGCCCAGTCATCCCCCGGCATGTCGGCAGGCACGATAAGGCGATAGGGTTCACGGACCAGTGTCGTCCAGCGCAGGTCGCTTTGCAGTGAGAAGGGCGGGCGGATGATCGCTGCCATGTCAATTTCGCCAGCGTCCACCTGATTGACCAGGTCCATGGACAGGCCGGGGATGACACGCGTCCTGCACGCGGGGAATTGCTGATGAAACCGAGCGAGCGCTTCCGGCAGAAAGGAGCGTTGCACAGAGGCTATTGCGCCGATGGTCACCAGCACGCTGGCGGGCAACCCGACCGTAGTAGTGCCCAGGCTGCTGAACTGGCGCACCAGATCCTGACCTTGTAGCAACACTTGCTGCCCCATGCGGTTGAGCTGGGCTGAACGTCCTTTTCGGTCGAACAATTCGACGCCCAGTTCAGCTTCAAGGCGCTGCATCTGCGCACTGACAGCGGCCTGGGTCAGCCCGATCTTGCTGCCCGCCGCAGCGAAAGTGCCTTCTCTTGCCACGGCGATAAACGTTTTCAGTTCTTTGATCATGGGCAAAGAATAATTGTATTTTTACTGAAAGCACATTTGTTTATTTTGTTGTTGCTGCCTATCCCATGTCCTCGGCCACACCCTGATCCTCCCCGAGAAACCCGCCGCTCTGGTGCTGCCACAGCCGCGCATAGGTTCCGTTTTTGCCCAGCAGTTCGGCGTGGGTGCCTTGTTCGATGATGCGGCCGTCATCCATGACAATCAGCCGGTCCATGGCGGCAATCGTGGACAGGCGGTGGGCGATGGCAATCACCGTCTTGCCCTGCATCATTTCATCAAGGCTCTCCTGAATCGCCACTTCGACTTCCGAGTCCAGCGCACTGGTGGCTTCGTCGAGCAGCAGGATCGGGGCGTTCTTGAGCATCACCCGGGCGATGGCGACGCGTTGACGCTGGCCGCCCGACAGCTTGATACCGCGCTCACCCACCAGCGTGTCGTAGCCACTGTGGCCTTGCTTGTCACTCAGTTGGCTGATGAACCCATCGGCTTGCGCACTGGCTGCGGCGCTGCGGATTTGCTCATCAGTCGCGTCGGGGCGTCCGTAGGCGATATTGTCGCGAATGGAGCGGTGCAGCAACGAGGTGTCCTGCGTGACCATGCCGATGGCGCTGCGCAGGCTGTCCTGAGTAACGTGCGCAATGTCTTGCCCATCAATACTGATCGAGCCCTTGTCCACGTCATAAAAGCGCAGCAGCAGGTTGATGAGCGTGGATTTGCCGGCGCCGGAGCGACCCACCAGGCCGATTTTTTCACCTGGACGAATGCTCAGGCTCAGGGCATCGAGCACCTGGCGTTCGCCGTTGTAATTGAAGCTCACGTTATCGAAGGTGACCGCGCCGCCGCGGGTGACCAGAGCCTTCGCGTCTGGTGCATCCTCAACCTTGGGACCGCGGGTCAAGGTTTCCATGCCGTCCTGAACGGTGCCGATGTTCTCGAATAACGAGGTCATCTGCCACATGATCCAGTGCGACATACCGTTGATGCGCAACGCCATGGCGGTGATCGCCGCGACCGCACCGGTGCCGACCTGGCCCTGGTGCCACAGCCACAGGGCGTAACCGCCAGCACCCATGATCAGTGCGACCACCAGTGCCTGATTGACGATCTCGAACTGGCTGACCAGACGCATCTGAGCCAGGCCGGTGAGCTTGAAGTCCTCCATCGCGGCCCGCGCGAAATGCGCTTCACGCTTGGAGTGGGAGAACAGCTTTACCGTGGTGATGTTGGTGTACGCGTCCGAGACACGTCCGGTCATCGATGAGCGTGCGTTGGCCTGCTCCTGGCCGACCTTGCCCAAGCGTGGCACGAAGTACAGCATGGCCAGACCGAACAGCATCAGCCAGCCAAGGAATGGCAGCATCAGTTTCAGGTCGAAGCCGCCGGCCAGGGCGATGATCGCGATGAAGTAGACGCCGATACCGAGGACGATTTCGACAATGGTGAACAGTACCTCGCGCACTGACAGCGCTGTCTGCATCACCTTGGTGGTGACGCGGCCGGAGAACTCATCGGAGAAGAAGGACAGGCTTTGCCGCAACATCAATCGATGGAAGTCCCAACGCAGCCGCAGGGGCAGGTTGATCGCCAATACCTGGTGCTGCACCATCGTGCGCAATGCCACTAGCACGATGCTGCTCAGCAATACCAGGCCGATGCCCCACAGCACGCTACTTTCCTGCGCGGCCGTATCGCCGCCAGCCTTCCAGGTGGACAGCAGATCCACGACCTGCCCGAGGAAGGAAAACAGCCAGGCTTCGTAAATCGACACACCGGCACACAGCAGAGCAAACGCAAGAATGTAAACGCGTGCCCCTCGCGTACAGGCCCAGAGAAACCGTGCCAGGCCGTCAGGTGGCGGCGGCACTTCGTCAGGCGGGAAGGGGTCAAGCCATTTTTCAAACGCGCGAAGCATGGTGTTCTCCAAAAAAATCAGTGCAAAGAGTCTGGCGTCCTCGACGCCTCCCGAACCTCTTCCAGATTGAGCTTCAGGGGCAATGTTTGTCGGCAATGCTGCCCAGGCTGTACCACAGCCTCATCACCTGGGTCACTGCGGCGTCCAGTGTGGCATGTGGGACACCGTCGCGCGCCAGTGTAGACAAACCCAGAAGAAAACTGTCAAACACGGCCGCGAGCGTTTCCGGTATTACCGTCGCGGGCAGCTCGCCTGCCGCAACGGCGCGCTGGATACAGGCCACGATACCTGCGCGGTTCAGATCCCTGGCGCGCGCAAGAGGTTCGGAAATGGCCTTGCTCTCGTCCGAGCAGGCGCTCATCAGCCCTAACGCCACCAGGCACCCCGTGGGATGCCCTGGCTCGCATTGCATTTTCGCAGAGCGGCGAAGGGTGAGTTCAATTGCGTCTCGGGGTGGCAGGTTCGTATCGAACAGGCTGTCGGTGACTCGCCCGTAGGTGTCGAGGTAATGCTCCATCACTTCATTGAACAGGGCCTGCTTCGAACCAAACGCTGCGTAGAAGCTCGGCGCCGTGATACCGCCACCGATGGTTGCCTTGAGCTGGCTGAGGGAGGTTGCGTCGTAGCCGTGCTCCCAAAACAGATGCAGCGCCTGAGTGATCGCTACATCACGGTCAAATGTACGCGGACGCCCCAGCTGTGCCATATCGAGTCTCCTTCGGAATTAATTAAATACTAATCGATACATAAGTCATTGACCACCTCACTTCATCTGCCTATATTTGTACCGATCAGTATATTAGTGAGGGTTTTTAAATGACTACAGATGAAAAGCAGGGCGAAACACTCCCGCTGGGGGCGTTGCTGGCGCTGGCAATGACGGGGTTCATCTGCATTGTCACCGAGACCTTGCCGGCAGGTTTGTTGCCGCAGATCGCCGACGGGTTGGAGGTGTCCGCATCGTTTGCAGGGCAGATGGTGACTGTTTATGCGTTGGGTTCATTGCTGGCCGCCATTCCGCTGACGATCGCCACGCAAAGCTGGCGGCGCAGAACGGTATTGCTGGTGACGATTATCGGCTTTCTGGTGTTCAACAGCGTCACTGCATTGTCGTCCAATTATGGACTGACCCTGATCGCAAGGTTTTTCGCAGGCGTCTCGGCGGGTCTGGCCTGGAGCCTCATCGCCGGTTATGCACGGCGCATGGTGGTCCCGCAACTGCAAGGCCGCGCATTGGCCGTGGCGATGGTCGGTACGCCCGTTGCCTTGTCGCTGGGCGTGCCTCTGGGAACCTGGCTTGGCGGCTTCATGGGCTGGCGCATGGCGTTTGGCCTGATGTCCGGGATGACCGTGCTGTTGATCATCTGGGTGCTGGTCAAAGTGCCGGACTATTCCGGCAAGTCCTCCGCACAGCGCATGGCGTTACGTCAGGTCTTTTTCACGCCCGGCGTACGCTCGGTGCTGGGCGTGGTTTTCACCTGGATGCTGGCTCATAACCTGCTTTACACCTACGTCGCTCCCTTCGTTTCCGCGGCGGGGCTGGCGAATGATGTGGACCTGGTATTGTTGGCATTCGGGGTCGCCGCACTGGCGGGCATCTGGGTTACGGGACGGTTGGTTGATCGCCATCTGCGCAAGACAGTGCTTGCCAGCCTGGCAACCTTCGCAGCGGTGTCAGTGTTCTTCGGCGTGTTCTCCGGCTCTGCAACGGCCATTTATATCGGCGCTTTCATCTGGGGCCTGACCTTCGGTGGCGCCGCCACACTGCTGCAAACCGCGCTCGCCGATGCGGCAGGCGAGGGCGCAGATGTGGCGCTTTCGATGAACGTCGTGGTCTGGAACAGCGCCATCGCAGGCGGAGGGTTACTGGGTGGCGTGTTGCTTGGCCACTGGGGAGCAGGTTCCTTTCCTTGGGTCTTGTTGATGCTTTTGCTGCTGAGCCTGTTGATCGCACTGCGCGCAGGTGCTCATGGTTTTGCACGGGGCAGCCGGCTGGACCGGGAACATGTTTTGGCTGGGTGATCCGATCAAGAACCGGAATATGGACATTAAGCTGCTTGCTGATATAGGAGGTTAATTCTATAATTTTGTGAATTAAATAGCTGAATCGAGCTTTATACACATTATGTTGGATTTAAGCTTCAGCAAGCCCGGTGAGATCGTTAAGCGCCTTTGTGACCGCCTGCGCACAGAGCGTCTGGCGCTGAATATGACACAAGCCGACCTCGCCGGGCGCGCCGGCATCGGCACAAATACGGTCTCCAACCTCGAAGCCGGACGCAATGTCGGATTCGAGAACGTCGTGCGGGTAGCTATGGCTCTTGGCCGAACCAAGGAACTCGAAGGCCTGTTTCTGCCAAAGCTGGACAGCATCGAAGACATTCGACGCTACGAAAACAGCGCCAATCGTCTCCGTACAAAGAGGAAGTCCGGCGATGCTTGAGCAGGTTGACGTCTTCTACGAGGGCTGGGGTGAGCGATGGCAGTGGGGCACGCTGGCCTCGACGACCGCTTTGACCGGTCGCCCGCTGATCGTGTTCGAATACAGCAATGAAGCCAGACAAAGGGGCCTGGAACTGTCCTCCTATACGCTGCCCCTGGATGGGGGCAGGTTGCGCCGAGACTTCCCGGACCATCAGCTGTACTTGCCAGGGCCTGTTTACGACTCGTTGCCGGATGGATGGGGCATGTTGTTGATGGACCGTCTTTTCAGGCGCCGCGGGCTAACCACCGCGCGCATCGGTGCTCTGGAGCGGCTGGCCTATATCGGTAGCAGTGCAATGGGCGCCATGACGTTTGAGCCCGTGGCGCCCGAAGGGCAGGAATCTGACGTCCACATCCCGCTGGAACAGCTCGCCGCCGATGTGAAGCAAGTACTGCGTGGAAACGGTGGCGAGTTCCTGCAGGCATTGCTGCTGGTGGGTGGCTCGCCTCAAGGTGCAAGGCCCAAGGCTCTCGTCTATCGCGATCCTGAAACTGGCGGGTTTACCACTGCGGCTACGCCGGGATTTGAAGCATGGTTGATCAAGTTTCCGGCCAAAGAAGAACACGCAGAAGTGTGCGCCATCGAAATGGTCTACGCCGAGTGCCTGCGCATGTGCGGTATCGAGACCCCTGACACCCGGTACTTCAATCTGCCTGATGGCCTGGCAGCGTTTGCCAGTAAGCGATTTGACCGTCGCGATGGTCTACGGATACCCATGCAAAGCCTGGCCGCCTTTACGGGGGCAAATTACCAGTTTCCGGGTGTGTTGGACTACGTCAACTTTTTGCGGGCAACACAAATGTGTACCAACGATGTGCGAGAGATGGCACGCGCGTTCGAGCGTGCCGTTTTCAACGTTGCGTTCAACAACCGAGACGATCATCCCAAGAACTTCGCCTACATCATGTCGCAGGACGGTCAGTGGAAACTGTCGCCGGCTTACGACGTAACCTTCTGCGAGGGGGCAGGCGGATACCATCAGATGGACGTGATGGGAGAGGCGCTGGAGATTTCCCGTGCGCAAATGCTTCGGCTTGCCGAGGAGGCCGAGATGTCCCCGGACGCTGCAACTGGAGTGATTGAAGGCATGTGTGACGTCGCGAGCCGGTTTACAGCCATCGCCGAGAACCTGTGCCCGCAGGTTATTACTCGAGACACCCTGCGCATGATCCAGAGCCGCATTGATCAGAACGTAGCCCGGTTACACCACAGTCAGGCCGACGGCGGTCACGGGCGATTCTCATAAACGACGCTGCCAGTGCTCAGGGCCGTGTGGAAGACTTTGAGCATCCGCAAACTTGCCTGTCATTATCTCCATCACGGTGCAGCGCGGCTCAAGCCAGCCTAAAAATCGGCCCCCACCAGCGCATCTACCTCCTCACGGCCAGGCGCAGTCGCCGGCCCACGGCGTGTGACCGCAATCGCTGCTGCCGCATTGGCGCGCAGCGCCGCGCGGTCGACACTGCTGCCTCTGGCCAACTCGGCCAGCAGCACACCGGCATGAGCGTCGCCGGCACCATTGGTGTCGATTGCCGTGACGGCAAAGCCGGGTATGTGTCGCGTCTGTCCGGCATGGTGGATCCAGCAACCGGCTGGGCCGTCACGAATCACTATGAGCGCATCTTCGCGCAGAATGGACGCGAGCCTGTGGAGAGCGTCGGCGGGCGTCCGGGTTTGCGTGAAGTGCAGGGCTTCTTCGCAGTTGCTGGACCATAAGCTGATCAGCGGAAGTACGGCGCGCATCTCGACGCCATGAAGCGCATCCACCAATGGCCCCGGGTCGAATACCACGGCAGTGCCGCTGGGTAATCCGCCCAGCCAGGCGAGCAGGGCTGTGACCTTGTTTTTGTGGGCCAGGCTGTAGCCGCTGACAAATACGTAGTCTTCGGCGCTGACCAGCACGCCCTGCAGGTCATCGGCAGACAAACTACCTTCAGCGCCCACATAGGAGATGAACGAGCGCTCGGCCGAGGCTTCCACCAGGGCAACGGCCAGGCCGGTATCCTCTCCGGGAACAGGCATCGTAGAAATCTCCACACCTTCGTCGCGCATGGCCTGGCGAGCAAGGTCGCCGAAGCGGCCCTGGCCATGGCGACCCAGATAGACCGTAGGCAAGCCATTGCGGCAGGCAGCGGCCATCACATTGAAGCCGCCTCCGGCCTCGAACGTGGCGCTGCTGGCCAGCACATCTCCGCCCGATGGCGGCAGGCGGTCGATGGCCATGACCAGGTCAATCACGACCTGGCCGGTGTAGAACAATTTAGCGGGCATGGGCAGCCTCTTTGGGAGCGATACGGCGATCACGTGCCCCGCCGAGCAGCGCATACAGGCCACCGGCGACAATGAAGGTCACGATCCAGCCCAGGCCGTTATGACCCAGCCAGGAATCGGCGAGAAAGCCTTTGAACAGCACATGCTCCGGGGTGGTGGCCACGGTGGTGAAGCTGAAGCCGAGCACGATAGCCAATGCCCACGAGCCCAGCGCGCGCCATTCGACGCCGCCGCGGTACCAGTAGGCGCTGTTTGGGGTCTGGTCCAGCAGGTCTTTTGGGGAGTAGATGTGGCGGTGCAGCAGGTCGACGACGAAGATGCCGACCCACGCGGTAATGGGCACCGCCAACATCGAGATGAACGTAATGAAGGGGCCGTAGAAGCTGTCGGCGATCAGCATGAAATAGATCGAACCGGCAAAGATCGCGATGATATCGACGATGACTGCGTGTACTCGCTTGACCTTCAGCCCTAGGGTCAAAGTTGTCAGGCCGGCCGAGTAGACCGACAGGTTGTTGGACAGCAGCAGGCCGCCGAACGCAGTGATCAGATAGGGCACGGCCATCCAGGTGGGCAACATCTCGCGAATGGCGATGATCGGGTCAGTGGCTGACGCCAGATGATCGTTGCCCACCGACAACAGTCCGCCAAGAGTGATCAGCAGGACCAGGGGGATCCCCGCGCCAAACGCTGCCGAGGCCACCAGTCGAGTGGCCTTAACGCTGGCGTGCTGATAGCGCGACATGTCGGCGCCCGCGTTGGCCCAACCGATACCAGTGCCTGCGGCCATGGTGCCGACGCCGATGATCATGGCACTCAGTGGCGCTGCCGGCGCGTCGAAGACCAAGCTCCAGTCGATGTGGGTGAGCAGAAAGCCCCCGACCACCAGGTTCAGAGCGCCAAACAGGTAAGTCGCCCATTTCTGGATGACCAGCAAGGTGGCATGGCCCAGGCCCGAGACGGTCAGGGTCAGCAGCACGAACAAGGCGATGAACACCAGGGTCAGGCCAGGCGAGTTTTTCGCTTCCACGGGAGTGCCGAAAAGGATCGCGAACAGTGACAGCAGGACAAACGCAGCGGTGGTGGTGTTGACCGTTTCCCAGCCCAGGCGCGACATCAGCGAAACCAGCGTGGGCCCGATATTGCCTCGTACCCCGAAGATGGCCCGGGACAGCGTCAGGCTCGGGGCCCGCCCGCGGCGCCCGGCAATGGATATGACGCCCACCACGGCGAACGAGCCGGCGGCACCGAGGATGGCGACGATAATTGCCTGCCAGATGGCCAGCCCCTGGAACGCTACCAGGGTAGCACCGAGCGGCAAGCCCAGGATGCTGATATTGGCGGCGAACCAGACCCAGAACAGTTGCAGCGGGTGGCCGTTGCACTCGTTTTCAGGAACGGGCTCGATGCCGCGGGTTTCCAGCTGACCCGCACTTTGAGAGGGGGACGATGTAATCATTTGCGTTGCTCCTATTGCCTTTATTGTGGTTGTGGCAGTACGTCAGCAGGTGCAATCCAGTGCAAAACGGCTTTTCCGAAATCGGGTCAGCCTGATCGCCGCTCGGAAGGCTGAGGGCGAGGGTGATATTGTTCACAGTGGGCGAGCACAGCCCGGTCCATCAACCGGTGCGCAGGGCCAGCAGTTGTTCGACCAAAGGCGCGAGGTGGAGCGCGTTGACCGCATCAATTTGCTCTATCAACGCCGCCGGCCAGGCGTGCATGCCGTTGCAGGCACCCAGCATGGCACCGAGAATGGCGGCAATCGTGTCGGTGTCGCCGCCCAGGCTGGCTGCCATGCACACCGCATCGAACGGACTGAGCTGGCTGCTCGCCACGCGGTGGGCGAGGGTGAACGCAGCGACCACTGATTCCTGTGAGGCGACCGAGGTGCCAATCACATCGTGCACTCGGTCGGCCAGTTGGTCGTCTGTGCAGTCGGCGCACAGTGCCTTGGCCCATTGAATGCGCGCGGCGATACGCCCACCCGCAACCCAATGGCCATGGCGTTCGGCACTCAGGGCCACCTCGGCGCCTGTCTCCAGAGCTTCGGCCAAGGGCGCGCCATTGATCCCGGCGGACACCACGGCCGCGACCGCCGCCGCGCTGGAGATGCCCAGCGTGGTGTTATGGGTTACCTGGCAGGCCTGCACCACCAGCGCCATGAAGGCCTCGCGGTTGCTCACGTCGCCCGCGATGCCTACCGGGGTGATACGCATTGCCGCGCCATTGGTGGTGCCGAAGCGGCCGGCTTCTTCAGGGCTATGGCCGTCAAGGATCATTTCAATCGCGCGTTTGGTCGATGGCCCCAGCAGGTCGTAGGAGCCCTTGGCTTTCATCGCGGCTTCCCACTCGATCAAACTGTGGGCCAGGGCTGTCGGGTCGATGCTGCCGCCGCCGGCCACCAGCAACTGTGCCACCAGGATGGCCTGCTCGGTGTCATCGGTGATAGCGCCGGCCGGCATGTTCGGTGCGATCGGCTGGTCGGCATCGGCGCCGATCAGCGTACTGATACGGCCATAGCGTTGCAGGATCAACGCGCGCGGCAGCGACTGCGTCGGCATGCCCAAGGCGTCGCCCAAGGCCAGGCCATAAAAGGCGCCCAGGCCTCGGTCTTGCAGAAAGGTTGCGCTCATGTGGACGATCCGAAGGCGAGATGAAGGCGAAAATGCACGGGGTCCAACAGGCTCTCCACGTGCTCCATAAAACGTTCACGGCGGTCAAAGGTAGTGCGCACGGCCTTGAGAAACACCGTGCCGGGCTCGCGTGCCAGCAGCACGGCGTCATCACGGTTCAGAGGCCCTGCGCCGATCCACTGATCGCCCTTGTCGCCAATGAAGCCGTGCGCAGCCATGGTCATCGTCAGCGACCCTTCCAGCAGACCGTTTTGCGGCAGGTTTTCCAGGCCATCGACCGCCGGGATCAGTGCTCGCTCCAGGGAAACGATACTGCCATCGGCGGCGATACGTCGTCGGTCCAGCGCCACCAGGCTGGAAGTGCCGAGGCGCACCTCCATGTCGGGCCGTTCCACCGCTACCAGACGCAGGATTTCCGTACGCACGCCAGCACCCGTGTCGGCCAGGGCTTGGGCCCAGCCGGCACGCTGGTCCAGACTGAAGCCGTCGTAGGTGACGATCGAACCCACGCCGGTCTGCGTGGCAATGAAGTTACGCCGCTTGAGCTCGGACAACGCTTCGCGCAGCGTGCCGCGGCTGACGTTGAATTCCTGGGCCAGGAGATTTTCCCCGGGAAGCAGGGCACCGGAGCTCATCTGGCCGCTTTCGATACGGCGGATCAGCTCATTGATCACCTGGGTTTTTTTGTCGAATCGAACCTGTCTAGTCATGTACATTTTATAGTTGCATGTTGGATCGGAATGCAAGCTGTTTTTGTGCGAATTGATATGCGAGGCACCAATGTTTAACGGGTTACGCGAATGATGCTCGCAGTTCGACAAGTCACCTTCCAGTGCCACCCAGTGCAGTCCGATGTGGGTCAAGGCTTTGGCAGTAGGAGGGCTTTTTCGATTATTTTCCAGCGTGCAACCCGATCACCCGGCCAAGGAGTTTGGGCCTCGGCAGATCGGACTGCCCGGCGCTTATAGCGTCAAGTCTTTCCTTTGTTGCCTCGGTAAACATCGTTGCATGCGGGCCGCTCAGGTCGACGTGCAACAGCATTTGCTCATTGCCAGCCAGCTCCATGTCATCACCTGCCAAATGCAGGCTGTGATAGAGATGCACGCGCTTGGCGTCGTGGGCGATCAGTTGGGTATGCACCTCAACCTCGGCGCCGAGTTTCACTTCGTGCAGGTAATTGAGGTGCAGTTCCAGAGTGAACAGCGAGTGGCCGCTGGCTTCGCGGTTATCGCTATCCAGCCCCAGGGCGTCCATCAGCCCATCGGTGGCGTAGCTGAAGATCAGCAGGTAGAACGCGTCACGAAGGTGGCCGTTGTAGTCGACCCAGTCGGGTCGGACTCGGGTGGTGTAGGTGGTCAGTGCAGGCATGTCGGGGGATTCCGGGTCGGTACTGATCGAATGAGGGAGCTGGCGTGCTCTGCAGGGCGATGGAAAATTCACAGCTCCCAGCAAAGGCAAGCCGGTTTCCCGAGGGTCATTCCGCAAAGCTCATGCCATGCCTGGCCTTGGTAGTCTTCACCGCCTCCATCACGGCGAGCAAGCAATCGTCACGGTAGCGCTCCAACGCCGAAATACTGTGTTTACCCAGCTGATCAGTGGTGCCGTCGACCACATCGTCGATCAGTTTGCCGGTCAGTTCCGGTGCCGGCAGGTAGGTCCATGGCAACTGCAACGCCGGGCCGAACTGAGTCATGAAGTGGCGCATGCCCGCATCGCCGCCCGCCAATGTGTAGGTGAGAAATGTGCCCATGAACGACCAGCGCAGCCCGGCGCCGAAGCGAATCGCATCATCGATTTCGCCGGTGGTCGCCACGCCGTCATTGACCAGATGCAGCGCCTCGCGCCATAGCGCTTCGAGCAAGCGGTCAGCGATAAAGCCGGGGACTTCCTTGCGCACATGCAGCGGGCGCATACCGAGGGATTCATAGACCTTGATCGCCGCCTGAATGGCCTCCGGAGCAGTATTTTTGCCGCCCACCACTTCCACCAACGGCAGCAGGTACACCGGATTGAACGGGTGACCGACCACGCAGCGCTCGGGGTGCGCGGAGCTTTCGTAGAAGTCACTTGGCAACAGGCCGGACGTACTTGAACCAATTAACACATTCGGCCTGGCCGCCGCGCTGATCCTGCTGTGCAGATCCAGTTTCAGTTCCAGGCGTTCCGGGGCGCTTTCCTGAATGAAGTCGGCGTCTTTGACACATTCCTCAATGGTGGCCACGAAGCGCAGGCGGTTCTGGGATGCGCCGGGTACCAAGCCCTGTTGCTCCAGGGCGCCCCAGGCATTGGCGACACGTTTACGCAACGCTGCTTCGGCGCCGGGCGCGGGGTCCCAGGCGACCACATCCAGGCCATGGGCGAGGGCGCGGGATACCCAGCCACTGCCGATGACGCCGCTGCCAAGAGCGGCGAAGGTTTTTATTTCGGTGATAAAGCTCATGGCGACGCTCCTGAAGAGTGCGGTGATTCAATCACGGGGTTTTATGTCTCGGAGGCTTTAGCCACGCTTGGTAAGGCCCATCTTGATGCGGCCTTCTGCCGGGGTCATGACTCGTGCGCCCAAGCGGCTGAGAATTTCACTGGCGCGTTCCACCAATTGACCGTTGGTGGCGAGCACGCCCTTGTCCAGCCACAGGTTGTCCTCCAGACCGACCCGGACGTTGCCGCCCAGCAACACCGCTTGCGCAGCCATCGGCATCTGCATGCGGCCAATGCCAAAGCCCGCCCACACCGCATCGGCGGGCAGATTATCGACCATGGCTTTCATGGTGGTGGTGTCGGCGGGTGCGCCCCATGGAATACCCAGGCACAGCTGGAACAGCGGGTTGTCGAGCAGACCTTCCTTGATCATCTGTTTGGCGAACCACAGGTGGCCGGTGTCGAAAATTTCCAGTTCGGCCTTTACGCCCAGCGCTTGGATACGTCTGGCGCCGGCGCGCAGTTGCGACGGGGTGGACACGTAAATAGTGTCGCCGTCGCCAAAGTTCAGGGTGCCGCAGTCGAGGGTGCAGATTTCCGGCAGCAGTTCCTCGACATGTGCCAGACGTGTCATTGGGCCGACCAGGTCGGTATTGGCACCAAACTCCATCGGGTGCTCACCGTCGCCAATCTCCAGATCGCCACCCATGCCAGCAGTGAGGTTGACGATGATGTCGATGTCGGCCTCCCGAATGCGCTCCATCACTTCGCGGTACAGCGCCACGTCGCGGCTGAACTTACCGGTGTGTGGGTCGCGCACATGACAGTGCACCACGGTGGCACCGGCTTTGGCGGCCTCAACCGCGGCGGCCGCGATTTGCTTGGGCGTGACCGGTACGTGAGGGCTTCGGGCGGTCGTGTCGCCAGCACCGGTGAGTGCGCAGGTGATGATGACGTCGTGGTTCATGGGTGGCTCCTTACAGGCGTGAGGACGCCGTTCGCGACTCTGGAGGATCGCGAAACGGCCGTTCAAAATCAGGTTATTGGCTGCTCAATTGAAGGTTTGCAGCAGCCGGTTTGCCGTCGAAGGTGGTGACGCCTTCAAGCCAGCGCGCCTGGTCTTGCGGATGGTCTTTGAGCCATTGTCTGGCGGACTCGAGAGCATCCTTGTGATCCAGTAACGGCTGCATCATCCGGCTCTCGTCGGCGGCGGTGAATGTCAGGTTAGTCAGCAATTTGTGCACGTTGGGGCACTGTTCGGCATAAGTCGGCGAAGTGACCGTCCACACAGTGGCCATGCCCTCGTTCGGGCCCAGGGCGTCGTCGCTGCCGTTGAGGTAAGTCATCGCCACGTTGACGTTCATCGGGTGCGGCGTCCAGCCGAAAAATACCACGGCTTCCTTGCGGCGTACGGCACGGTCCACGGCGGCGAGCATGCCGGCTTCGCTGGACTCCACCAACTGGAATTTGCCCAGGCCGAACTGGTTTTTGGCGATCATCGCCTTGATCTGGGTATTGGCGCCTGAACCAGGCTCAATGCCGTAGATTTTGCCGCCCAGTTCCTTCTCGAACCTGGCGATATCGGCAAAGGACTTCAGGCCCTTGCCCGCCAGGTAAGTCGGCACGGCGAGGGTGGCGCGAGCGTCTTCCAGGCTCGGTTTGTCGAGCACTTTGACCTTCCGGGCTTCGACAAACGGCGTGATGGTCTGGGTCATCAGCGGGTTCCAGTAGCCCAGAAAGAGATCCAGGCGCTGGTCGCGGATGCCGGCGAAAATGATCTGCTGGGAAGCGCTGGTCTGTTTGGTCTTGTAACCCAGGCCGTCGAGCAACACTTGGGTCATGGCGCTGGTTGCGATCACGTCGGTCCAGTTCACCATACCCATGCGCACGTTCTGGCATGAAGCGGCATCAGCCGCCATTACATTGCTGCTCAAGAGAGCGCTGGCGCTGAGTGCAAGCACGCTGCAACTAATCAGTCGGTTCATGGTGGGGCCCTCGGCAGATCGTTATTGTGGGGTGTCGGCGTCTTTGTGCACCGTGGAAACAAATTACCCTGCCTGGAGGGCGGCCAAGCGCACTGCAGCGACCCGCTTTTGCACTGCGGCGACCTGCCCCTTGAATGCGCCCATGAACGGGAGTATCAACGTGCCACGCTGCAGGTCCGAGGAGAGCGTTACCATGGCCCAGGATTTCTATTTTTTGCTGATGCCGGGGTTCTCGGCCATCGGCTTTATCTCCGCGCTGGAGCCCTTGCGGGTGGCCAACCGCTTTGGTGGCGAGCTGTACCGCTGGCACGTCGTGAGCGCCGATGGCGGCGCGGTACAGGCGAGCAACGGCATGTCGGTCAACGCCGACGCGGCGCTTGAGTCGCTGAAAAAAGGCGCGACCCTGCTGGTAGTGGCTGGCTTTGAACCGCTGCAGTTCGCCACGCCGTCACTGCAGCAATGGCTGCGTCGCCTTGATCATGAAGGCGTGACCCTGGGCGCCATCGACACTGGCGCCTGCGTGCTCGCTGAAACCGGCTTGCTCGATGGCCATCGCCTGACCCTGCATTGGGAAGCCATTGAAGCGTTCAAGGAGTCCTACCCACAGCTCACCGTGACCCAGGAACTGTTTGAGATCGACCGCCGCCGCATCACCTGCGCAGGGGGCACAGCGTCCATCGACCTGATGCTCGACCTGATCGCCCAGGCGCACGGCCCCGAGTTGGCGATTCAGGTGTCCGAACAATTCGTACTGGGCCGCATCCGCACGCGCAAGGACCACCAACGCATGCAGATCGCTACGCGCTATGGCATCGCCAACAAGAAGTTGGTGCACGTAATCGGAGAGATGGAACAGCAAACCGAACGCCCCCTCAGCACGCTGGCCCTTGCCGAAGCGATCAACGTCACCCGGCGCCAGCTGGAACGCTTGTTTCGCCTGCACCTGAACGACACACCGAGCAACTTCTATCTGGGCCTGCGCCTGGAGAAAGCCCGGCAACTGCTGCGGCAAAGCGGTCTGAGTGTGCTGGAAGTGAGCATCGCCTGCGGGTTCGAATCGCCGTCGTATTTCACCCGCAGCTATCGAGCACGGTTTACGAAATGCCCGAGGGAGGATCGGCGGCGGGAGGGGGTTTGAGCTTTAGTATTGGACGTGGGCGGGCGTACGTAATCGGTATACTGATCGGCTCATTATTGAGTCTCTGATTAATTAAGAAAAACTGTATATTGCAGACTATATAAATCAAAGTCTCTTTATTTTTCCATAGAATAATTTAATGCAAAAAAAAGAAATTATAATAAAAAGTAGTGTTGCTACAAATCTAGCCGCAAAGACGCTAAGATCAAAAAAGTAACTAAGTAGAAGCAATATCCATACTGAATGAAAAGCCGCGCACGCAATCGCAAATAAATAAACTCTTGCGTTTGAAAAAAATCGTCCAGCTTTTTGTCGGTTCACTGTTTTTGCATTCCGTCTACGGTGATAGCGTCGGCGGCCCTATCTATGACCAATACAGGTATTGAGGTGTTTCTATATGCACGAACATAATCAGTTCTAATGTATCTAAATAGGCGCCAAGAGTCTGGTTTTAGAACCAACTTAGTGACACCATATACAGACATCGCAAGGTCGGCTGACCCGTAGGCCATATTTCCTTCTTGTGCTCCGTAACCAACTGCTTTCGCTGCTGCTTGGTACCCCTTTCTTACTGGGCCTTCTGTGTCACTGCGCCCCTCCCAAAGGTTGCGCCCGTTTTCATAACCGTTATTTGCACCATGAGCCATAATGGGTACACCGGCAACGAGGCACAGCGTAACTACAGAGCCATAGCAAATGCCCGCACCCGCTACGAATTGCATTGCTCCGGCGACTGCGCCAACGCCTTTTTTGGCAACCTCCCATGACTGAGTAAACAAGCTATTTTGTTCATCTTTTAGTTCTTTTAGGCCCTGCTCAGGACTTTTTTTACCTTCAGAGACATCATTAACAATACTTTTAGCGTAATAGGCGACTTCACGGTTGAACTGCAAGCGCAGTGTGCCGTTTTTAATATGCTTAATGCCTAATGTACAGGCTTGCTCTCCTAGCTTTTTAGCGGCGGCACTGACCATCAAATAGTTTGTGCTGTTTTCGTCTGTTGGTTTCATTTTTCACTCCCGCCAGGTGATGTATGTGCGGTTAGTCATACATCTACCCTTGAGATTAATTTTTCAATTTTATTTGTTGGTACTCAATCCATTCGCTTACCTTTGTGCCCATCGTCAAGAGACTCGCCCTCAACACCATCAACCTTCATAAACGCATCAAAAGACATAGAACTCCCTGTTCTTCAAAAACAAAAATGAAAAAATCAGTCGCATTTTAGTATTTCTGCAGAATTAGTACCATTGCAGAATGCACAATCACCTTCCGTTGGCGTCTGACAGTTCTCGTAGGGCAACAGGCGAGTGGGTGGTCAGGAAAACCTGGAGGGTTTCCGGTGTGTCCTTGGTGCCCAAGGAGTCCATGAAACGAATCAAACGATGAGGTTCCAGGCCATGCTCCACCTCATTTACCAATGCTATGGAGGCTGCCTGTGCTACCTGGCGTTGAAGGACTGCTACCAGCAAGCGAGACGATCCCGTGCCGAGTGATAGCAGAGGAATGCCCTAAGCATTGTGCAAGGCAATGGCGCCATCACCACAGCATCCCAACGAAACCTAAAGACTATCCGGATCCCCAAAAAACATCTGAATCCGCGACCTCAACCAACGCTCCCCTGGATCATTATCCTGCGCGCCGCGCCAGGCCATGTGCAGTTCGAACGTTCGGGTTTCAATCGGCAGGTCTTCGGAGCGCACGCCTCCCGCTGCGGTCAGCACTTGCGCCGCATAATCGGGCACGGTGGCGATGATGTCGGTGCCGGTGAGCAGTGTGGCCAGGCCGTTGAACTGGGGCACGGCGAGGACGACGTGGCGTTTGCGGTCGAGTTTCTCGAGGTGTTCGTCGATGAAGCCGCTCAGGTCGCCGGCGAAGGAGACCAGTGCGTGGGGGCGGGCGCAGAAGTCGTCGAGGCTCAACGGGCCGGGTATCGAGTCGGCGCGCAGCAGTTGCGGCTTGCTCCTGCGCAAGACCTTGCGCTTGGCGTTGGCGGGCAGGTCCTGGGTGTAGCTGACGCCGACGGAAATCTCCCCGGAGGCGAGCAGGGGCGGCATGAGGATGTAATTGACTCGCCTGACCACCAGCACAATGCCCGGCGCTTCGGAGCGCAAGCGCTTGAGCAGGGTGGGCAACAGTGCGAACTCGACGTCATCGGACAGGCCGATGCGGAAGACCGAGGTGCTGGTGGCCGGGTCGAACTCCGAGGCGCGGCTGACCGCTGTCGAGATGGAGTCGAGTGCCGGGGAGAGCAGGGCGAAGATTTCCGTCGCTCGGGCGGTGGGCTCCATGCTGCGCCCGGTGCGCACGAACAGTGGATCATCGAACAGGCCGCGCAGCCGCGACAGTGCAGCGCTGATCGCCGGCTGACCGAGAAACAGCTTTTCCGCCGCACGCGTGACGCTGCGCTCATGCATCAGGGTCTCGAAAACGATGAGCAAATTGAGGTCGACGCGACGCAGGTCGTTGCGATTCATGCGGAATATCTCGGGCCATTTGTCGGTTGAGGACGTGAGCAGGGTGCGATAGTACGAGCAAATGCGGGTCGGGGGCAGCGAAAATTACTGTGGGGGTTACTGAATGTCCACACGGCTTGCAATGTTTCGTCGACATGCGAACAATGGCGGCCATTACGCGCATCGACGCCCAGACGCTGTCTGGCTGCGCCGTGCAGCGCACAGGACACAATCGATGACAGGCATGTCGACTATTAATAGCCACCGATGGTGTTGCCGGCAATGCCCGGATAAAGTTTGTGGCATCAAGGTTCACCAGGCGAGGTTCTAAATGTCCCGCACGATCCGTTTTCACCAGTTTGGCCCGGCCGAGGTGCTCAAAGTCGAAGAGCATCCTGTCGCGTCGCCTGTCACCGGCGAGGTACAGGTGCGTGTTCAGGCCATCGGTGTCAGCTGGTACGACGTTCTTTGGCGGCAAAATCTCGCGTCTACCCAAGCCCGGCTGCCTGCCGGTCTGGGTTATGAGATGGCTGGCGTGGTTACCGCGCTGGGCGACGGTGTTGATGATCTGCAAGTGGGCGACAAGGTCGCCAGTTTTCCTGCGGCCGATGCCAATCAGCACCCGGTTTATGGCGAATCCATCGTCATGCCGCGCCGCGCATTGACCCGCTACCCGGATGTACTGACGCCAGTCGAAGCCAGCGTGCATTACACGCCGTATCTGGTGGCGTACTTTGCTTATGTCGATCTGGCGCGTATCAAGTCCGGCCAGACCGTGCTGGTCACTGATGCCAGCCACTGCTCCGGCCCTGCATTCGTGCAGTTGGGCAAGGCGCTGGGTGCTCGGGTCATCGCCGCGACCAAGACCGAAGACGCCCGTGAGTATCTGCTGTCACTGGGGGCCGACAAGGTGGTCGTCACCGAAGAACAGGACTTGTTGATGGCGATCAACAAGTACACCGACAACCGTGGTGTCGATGCCGTCTTCGATGGCCTTGGTGGTCCGCAGATGTCGATCATGGGCGATGTGCTTGCGCCACGTGGCAGTCTGGTGCTGTATGGCCTGCAAGGTGGTAATCAGACGCCGTTTCCGGCCTGTGCCGCGTTCCAGAAGAACATCCAGTTCTACGTGCATTGCCTGGGCAATTTCACCGGCAAGCCCGAGCTGGGCATTACCCAGGATCAAGAAGCGCTGCAGCGTGCCTTGCAGGACATCAATCAGATGACTCGCGACAAGGTACTGGCGCCGTTGCAGACGCGCAGCTTTCCGTTCGAGCAAGTGGTGCAGGCGCACCGTTACATGGATGTCTGCCCGATTGGCGGGCGTGCGGTGCTGGAAGTCGAGGCGGTCTGATTCATCACCTCCTGGTCAGCGCTCGTTATTGAAAAGCCTTCCGGTCGGAAGGCTTTTTGCATTCTATATTGCAAAAGAGACGCCAGATATTAAACGACGTCAATGACGCACCTGTCAGCTTGCCGAGAAGTGCATAACCTTGAATGAAGGGTGAAAATAAAATCGACAACAGGGTCGGCAGGATTGTTTATTTGAGTGTATGAGTTCTGTCAGTGAAGGCGGCATTATAAATATCATTTCCTACGAGGCAGAATGAAATATTAACAGCGACGGGTGCTCGGCCGCTTGTGGTAAAGCCTGAGCGGCCTGGCTGTTGGGGTTGCAGGCTGTTAAGTTGAAAAAAATCGTTTGTCGCCTGCGTTCAATGATACACATTAAACAGTGTGTTTAATCAGTTGAAATTGTGCCCGAGGCTGCACTGTTTTTCAACGCAAACTGTCTATTGTAATTGTTTCAAAGATACTGATAATGCGTCGGTAATTACCACTCAGGGAATGAGTCATGCGCGACTATAAGTTTGGTTGTCAGCTTGATGTTCAATGTTCTGTCTGCACCGTGTCATGTCTTGAGCGACAGGCAGGTGGCACACAATGAGTTCTATTCACGAACAGGCAATGAATTATGTCTACCAGCAAGTGCTGCAACGCTTGTTGGGGTACTTCTCGCGTGCAGAGCGCACCGCGCTGCAGTTGTTGATCCAGCGTCTGATTGTTGCGGCTGGCGGCATCGAGCGGATTGCCGGCTTCAAGGTGCTGGTGGCGTTCGGTGGTGGCAAGGACAGTGCCTACACACTGGCTTTTCTGCGCGCTGCCCAGTTGAGCATTGCCTGCCGCTCGCCCGGTACGTTCAACCTGCGGGTTGCCAATCGGCGTCACGCGGGCATGACCCCTGCGGTAATGGATAACATCAACCGCACCTATTCAGCGTTGTTTCTGTACGACGACCCGCGTGTCGAGATGCTGGTGATCGACAATCAGTACACCCAGGCCTTCGAGCCGGACCTGCCTTTTTCCAGTGCGGGGCGTGAGCAGAATCGTCTGGACATGCTGCTGGGTGGCCACCTGTCCGCAGGCGACGCCCGCACCACGTTTTGCAATACCTGTTACCTCGGGCTGGCGGAGTTTCTGGGGCGCGCCCTGAGCTGGGGCAGCGGTGTCGATGCGGTGGTCAGTGGCGACTCGCGCAGAGAGCAGCGTCAGTACGCGACCTGGATCATGCGTCTGGCCCAGCGTACCGGGCAATACTCGGGCAGTTGGGGCAAGCAGACGCTGGCCAGCGTGCTCAAGGTCATCGATACGATTGGCCAGGCCTATTATCATGAGCTGTACGGCGAGGGCGATGACAGCCCGCCGGCAAGCCGAGCCATGGTGCTGCCTGAAAAAAGCAGCACGCCGGCGTTCATCACTATTGCCGATCTGGTCAGTTGCAAGGCGGACGAACACTGGAACCTGCTGACCGAATTCCTCGATTTCCGCTTCGATGATCTGTCGTTCAGCTTCAGCGAATCGGATTGCGCCAACCCTTTGTTGATGGCCCACATGCGCGGCCTGACGGCGCAGTACCTGCAAGCGCGTACTTATGCCGACGGGATCGCCGAATACCTTGAACTGGCGACGTCACTGATGCGCAGAAAGCAAATGCCGCCGCGATTGATCGACCAGACGCTCAGCGCTTATGCCGGTCGGGCGCGCATCGAGGCGCGCCGCGAGCTGGCATCGAGCTTCGCTCAGGAGGGCTTCGGCCTGAACGAGACCCAGCTGGTGTGCATGCTGTTTTCGCCGTTCGTGGATCATGGCCATGGTCTGGAGTCGTTTCTGCGCAGTTGCCACCCGGGGATGCTGGTGGCGCTGCCGGATCTGCACAAGGCGCTGTCGGGTTCGACGGCGCCGGACCAGGTCATGCAGTGGCTGGTGGATATCAGCGGTTTGAGCCTCAAGTCATTGCACAACCTCTACGGCAAGCAGCGGGTGAACTTCGACGACCCGCAGTCAATCATTGCCAGAATCCGCGCTGCCGACCCCGACAAGCGCCGGATCATGACCGTCGACCCTGCGACGGGTCAGGCAGTGGCCGAGATGCTCTCGGGACGCTGATCCGGTTGCCAGGCATGGCTGCTGCCTGCAAACGGCGTCGGTCATGCAGCAATGTTCTGAAGCCTGTTCTGGTTGAGCGGCGGGTACCTGCATGAAAAACAACACGGATTTCGCCTATCAGGCGGTCTACCGCTACCTGGTGCGTCTGGTTGACCAGCAGCAGGGCGAGCCGGCGCTGAAAATGCCGTCACTGCGACAGCTGGCCCAGCGACTGAACGTATCGATATCGACGGTGCAAAGCGCCTATTCGCTGCTGGAAAAGGAAGGGCGCGTCTATTCGCTGCCAAAATCGGGTTATTACTCGGTCGCGCGCAGCTTGAGTGCGCAGGGTCACGTAGTGCCTGACTCAGACGGCGATCTTTTACAGGCCCTGTACGACAACGCCAGGCGTCCCGGCATGGCGTTGCTGGGTTGCGATGAGCCGGCGCTTTTGCACGCCCAGGACAGTCCGCTGCCGGCGATGGAACGCGAGCTGGGCAGGCATTACCCGCGTCAGCGGGACCCGGTTTTTCAGCCATTCGGCGAGCCGGAACTTCGCACTGCGTTGGCCGCCCGTTACACCCGCGATGCAGCGCATTGCTGGCACGCTGACAATGTCTATGTCGCCGCTGACTTTCACGGCGCACTCAAGGCGGTGCTCGGCACGCTGCGGCTGCGCGGCGGCACTGTACTGGTGGAGTCGCCCTGTGCCTGGGGGGTGCTGCGCCTGCTGCAATCATTTGATATCCGGGTTATCGAACTGCCGCTGGACGAGACCGGCAGTCTTGATGCGGCCCGACTCGACGGTCTGCTGCGCGGCTATGACATAGGGCTTGTCGTGTTGCCCTCGTTGCTGAACCCGGTGCGAGGCAGCGTGCGTCCGCAGAACAACAGCCAGGCTGTCGCGGAAGTGCTCAATCGTCATCAGGTCTGGGTGCTGGAAAACGACAGTCACGCCGGGCTGCAGTTTGTTGGCGGGCAAGCTCCGCTGCGCCACTGGATCGACCCGCAGCGGCTAGTGATCATCGGCGGATTCGAGAAGAGCATGGGGCCTGAAGCGCCCTATGCTTACCTGCTGTGCAAGAACCTGGATACGCGATGGCAGCAGTATTTCTGCCTGCGAGCATTCGAACTGCCGCCGCTTCGGCAAAGGGCCATCGCCAGGTTATGCAGCAGCGGGCGTCTGGAAAGACAACTGTTCGCGTTGCGAGAGACGCTGGGCAGAAGCATGCAGTCGATGACCCGGCTACTGGATGAACACACCGGCGGGATGCTGCGTTATCAGTTGCCCGAGGGCGGCTGCGGCGTGTGGGCCGAGAGCGCATACCCGGTGGACATGCGCCAGGTCTTCATTGCGTTGCTGGCCCAGTCGATTGTCGTCAGCCCCGGTGAGCTGTTCACTGTGCAGAACCGCTACTCGCAACATCTGTGGGTCAGTTATGCCACTGACTGGACCCGTGAACCTGCCAGGCTGCTGAGCGCGCTGGGAGAGGCGTTGAGCCAGGCTCGTCTGCCATAGACGTCGACATGGCAGGCCGTCGATCCATTTCTGTTTGCCAGACGTGTTTCAAGGTTGTTAACTGGACGCCTGTCCAGTATTCACAACCAACGGCTCCCCAGCGCAGTGACCCCGAACGCCCCCGTAAACCCTGATCCCGAGCCTGTCCTCGCCAGTGAGCTGCCTGCGCGTTATGTCGTGGCCGTGCGCGCGTTGTGTGAGTTTACTGCCAAGGTCGGCGACCTCGACCTGCGTTTCACGCCGTCACCCACGGCTCAGGAGGGCATTGCCGGGCATCGCACGGTCGCCACGCGGCGCGGTGCCGATTACCAGGCCGAGCTGTCGTTGAGTGGCGATTATCGCGAGCTGACGGTAAGGGGCAGGGCGGACGGCTATGACGCCAGTCGCAATCAACTGGAAGAGGTGAAGACCTATCGCGGTGAACTCGACGCGATGCCGGCCAACCACCGTCAGTTGCACTGGGCGCAGGTGAAGGTCTACGGCTGGCTGCTTTGCCAGCGCCTGCAGCTTGAGAGCGTGACGCTGGCACTGGTGTATTTCAACATTGTCAGCGAGCAGGAAACCCTGATTCGCGAGCCGTTCAGTGCGGCCGCGCTGCAAGCGTTTTTTGAACGACAGTGCACGATATTCCTCGGCTGGGCGCAGCAGGAGCTGGCGCATACGCAGGCGCTGCACACGACACTGGGCAGCCTGAAATTTCCCCACGCGTCTTTCCGCACCGGGCAGCGGGCGCTGGCCGAGTCGGTGTACAAGGCCGTCAGTACCGGCTGTTGCCTGATGGCTCAGGCGCCGACCGGTATTGGCAAGACGGTGGGCACGCTGTTCCCGTTGCTTAAGGCTGCGCCCGGCCAGAAGCTCGACAAGATTTTCTTTCTCACTGCCAAGACGCCAGGGCGTCGACTGGCGCTGGATGCGCTGGAAGTCATTAATCACAGCGCGCCGGAGCTGAAGCTGCGGGTCCTTGAGCTGGTGGCGCGCGACAAGGCCTGTGAGCATCCGGACAAAGCCTGTAACGGTGATTCCTGTCCGCTGGCCAGCGGCTTTTATGATCGTCTGCCAGCCGCTCGCTCGGCGGCGCTGACCTCGCCGTGGTTGAATCAGGCGGGCGTAAGCGATGTCGCCTTGCAGCATCAGGTCTGCCCGTATTATCTGAGCCAGGAACTGGCGCGTTGGGCTGACGTGGTCATCGCAGACTACAACTATTACTTCGACCTGAGCGCGTTGCTGTTCGGCCTCGGTCAGCTGCATCAGTGGCGCGTTGCGGTGCTGGTCGATGAAGCCCACAACATGGTCGAGCGGGCACGCCAGATGTACAGCGCCAGCCTTGATCAGAGCCAGCTGAAAGCCTTGATTCAGACAGCGCCCGAACCTGTGAAGAAAGCCTTGCAGCGTCTGGATCGCCAATGGAATGCGCTGCACAAGGTACAGCCCGGCGCCTATCAGGCGTACTCGGCGGCACCGGAAAAATTCATCGGCAGCCTCAACCAGTGCATCTCGACCATCGGTGATCATTTCAACGAGCACCCGCAGGCCGTGGATGGCACGTTACAGGGGTTCTACCTGGAAGCCATCGGCTTTGCGCGCATCGCCGAGCTGTTCGATGAGCATTTCATTTTCGACATCACTCGGCGCGAGGCGGGCGGCAAGCGCATTCTGTCGCGCCTCAGCCTGCGCAACGTCGTTCCCGCGCGTTTCATCCGCCCGCGCCTGACCGCTGCGCGCAGCACGGTACTGTTTTCCGCAACGCTCAACCCGCGCCACTATTACGCGGACCTGCTGGGATTGCCTGCCAACACGGCATGGATCGACGTGGAATCGCCGTTTCATCACGATCAGCTCGACGTGCGCATCGTCAGCCGCATTTCTACGCGCTTTACCCATCGTCAGGCTTCGCTGGCGCCGATTGTCGAACTGATGGCCGAGCAGTTCGACACGCGGCCGGGCAATTACCTGGCGTTCTTCAGCAGTTTCGATTACCTGCAACAGGTCGCCGAGCTGATGGCGCTCACTTACCCGCACATCAGCCTTTGGCAGCAGGCACGGGGGATGGCCGAGAGTGAGCGCCACGCCTTTCTCGACCGGTTCACCCTGAGCAGTCAGGGCATCGGTTTTGCCGTGCTGGGCGGCGCGTTCGGTGAAGGCATCGACTTGCCGGGCGCACGCCTGATCGGCGCGTTCATCGCCACCCTGGGCCTGCCTCAGCTCAATCCGGTCAACGAACAGTTCAAGCAGCGCATGGCCGCGCTGTTCGGTGCCGGTTACGACTACACCTACCTTTACCCTGGCGTGCAGAAGGTGATACAGGCAGCCGGACGGGTTATTCGCAGCCAAAGTGACAGCGGTGTGGTCATGCTCATCGATGACCGTTTTGCCGAGCATAAGGTGAAGCAGTTGTTTCCAGCGTGGTGGCGGCCCGAAACGCCAATGGCCTGAGCTCGGGTGCCGTTTTGGCGATTGAGCTGAAACGGAGGCAAATGCAGGGGATCAATACTCAAGCAGCGCTGTCGAACTGCCAGTAAACTGCGGCATCGATCACCTTGTCAGCTGCAGCAGGCCTTTATTTTTTCTCCGTATTTCATTTCTTCGTGGAGGTTGTATGAGTCTCAGTCCTTTCGCCGGCAAGCTGGCACCTGCGCAGTTACTGGTCGATATTCCGAGACTGGTCACGGCTTACTACACCGGCCAGCCCGATGCATCGGTGCCCACTCAACGTGTTGCGTTCGGCACTTCCGGGCACCGCGGCACGTCCTTTGACCTGGGTTTCAACGAATGGCATGTGCTGGCTATCAGTCAGGCGATCTGCCTGTACCGCAAGGCCAACGGCATCGACGGTCCCTTGTTTCTGGGTGCCGATACCCACGCGCTGTCCACCCCGGCCGCAGCCACCGCGCTTGAAGTGCTGGCCGCCAATGGCGTGCAGGTGATGATTTCGCAAGGTGACGAATACACCCCGACGCCTGCGGTTTCCCACGCGATCATTTGCTACAACCGCGGCCGTACTTCAGGGCTGGCGGACGGCATCGTCATTACGCCGTCGCACAACCCGCCGCAAAGCGGTGGCTTCAAGTACAACCCGCCCAATGGCGGCCCGGCCGACAGTGATGTCACCAAGTGGATCGAGAACAAGGCCAACGAACTGCTGGCCGAGAAAGTCACTGGCGTTTCACGCATCAGCCATGAAAAAGCGCTGCGTGCCGATACCACGCACCGCCATGATTACATCAACACCTACGTGGCCGACCTGAAAAACGTGATAGACATGGACGCCATTCGCAACTCGGGCCTGCGTCTTGGTGTCGACCCGCTGGGTGGCGCCGGAGTGAATTACTGGTCGGCGATTGGCGAGCATTACGGCCTGAATCTGGATGTGGTCAATAAATTTGTCGACCCTACGTTCCGTTTCATGACCGTCGACTGGGATGGCCAGATTCGCATGGACCCGTCCTCCAGCCACGCCATGCAAAGCCTGATCGGCCTCAAGGACCGCTATCAGGTTGCATTTGCCTGTGATCCGGATCACGACCGTCATGGCATCGTGACCCCGTCTGGCGGACTGATGACGCCCAACAGCTACCTCGCCGTGTCTATCGACTATCTGTTTCAGAATCGTCCTGAGTGGCGTGCCGATGCAGCGGTCGGCAAGACCGTGGTCAGCAGCGGCATGATTGATCGTGTGGCCAAGCGCCTGGGCCGTCGCCTTTATGAAGTGCCGGTCGGCTTCAAGTATTTCGCGCAAGGCCTGTTCGAGGGTTCACTGGGTTTCGGCGGTGAAGAAAGCGCTGGCGCCTCGTTCCTGCGCCGCGACGGTACGGTCTGGACCACCGACAAGGACGGTCTGATTCCGGCCTTGCTGGCTGCGGAAATGACCGCACGCACCGGTCGCGATCCAAGCCAGATCTACAAGACCATGACCGAACAGCTGGGCGAGCCGTTCTCGACCCGCGTCGATGCCAAGGCCAACCCGCAACAGAAGGCACTGCTGAGCAAGCTGTCGCCTGAGCAGGTGACTTCCACTGAGCTGGCGGGTGAGCCTATTCAGCAGGTGCTGAGCAACGCGCCGGGCAACGATCAGGCGTTCGGTGGTGTGAAGGTCATGACCGAAAATGGCTGGTTTGCGGCGCGCCCTTCAGGCACCGAGGACATCTACAAGATCTACGCCGAGAGCTTTGTCAGCGAAGATCACCTCAAGCGTCTGGTGGCAGAAGCTCAAGTGCTGGTAGACGGCGCCATTTCGCCGAACTGATGACCGCGCTGGTCAATGCCCGAAAAACCTCGAACCGCTTCGGTTCGGGGTTTTTCAGCTTTTGAACTGTGCTTCAGTCGCGATAGAACACCTGCACCAGGTGATAGCCGAATTTGCTTTTGATTGGCCCATGCACGACGCGCAGCGGCTTTTTGAAGATCACCTGATCGATGGCGCCGACCATTTGCCCAGGCCTGACTTCGCCCAGATCGCCGCCACGTTTGCCGGACGGGCAGCTAGAATGCTTTTTAGCCAGCACGTCAAATGCCTCACCCTTGGCAATGCGCAGCTTGAGCTGTTCGGCCTCTTCGGCGGTCTTCACCAGAATATGGCGGGCTTGGGCTTTCATGTCGCAATATCACCTGCTGCAAAAGGCTGCCATTATGCCTGCTCTTGCTGAGCGACGCCCGCACGTCACGCGTACCGTCCTGACGGCCGTGGTCTTTTTACTTCATTTTGTACGGTATTGATTATGGATTTTCCGGCGCTGTTGAAGATTCTGGCCAGTCAGGACGGATCGGACCTGTACCTCTCCACCGGAGCACCACCGTGCGCCAAGTTCAACGGTGTGCTCAAGCCACTGGGCAGCGAAACCTTCAAGCCGGGGGAGGTCGCAGTCATCGCCCAGGGGCTTATGGACGAGGAGCAGAAGCTCGAGTTTCAGCGCGAACTGGAGATGAACCTCGCCGTTTCTATGGCGGGTATCGGCCGGTTCCGGATCAATATCTTCATGCAGCGCAACGAGGTGTCCATCGTCGCGCGGAATATCAAGCTGGACATCCCGCGTTTCGAAGACCTGTTCCTGCCGCCCGTGCTGCTCGACGTGATCATGGAGAAGCGCGGTCTGGTGTTGTTTGTCGGGGCCACCGGTTCGGGCAAATCGACCTCTTTGGCGGCGCTGATCGACTACCGTAACCGCAACGCCAGTGGCCATATCATCACCATTGAAGACCCGGTCGAGTTCATCCATCGCCACAAGAAGTCGATCGTCAACCAGCGCGAAGTCGGGGTCGATACTCGCAGCTTCCATGCGGCACTGAAGAACACCCTGCGCCAGGCGCCGGATGTGATTCTGATCGGCGAGATTCGTGATCGCGAGACCATGGAGCATGCGCTGGCGTTTGCTGACACCGGCCACCTGGCGATCTCGACACTGCACGCCAACAACGCCAACCAGGCGCTGGACCGGATCATCAATTTCTTCCCGGAAGAGCGTCGCGCGCAGTTGCTGCATGACCTAGGCAACAACCTTAAGGCATTCGTCTCCCAGCGACTGGTCAGAACCCCGGATGGCAAGCGCCGCGCGGCAGTGGAAGTGATGATGGGCACGCCGACCATTCGCGACCTGATTCAGCGCAATGAACTGACCGAACTCAAGGGCATCATGGAGAAGTCCGGCAGCCTCGGTATGCAGACGTTCGACTCGGCGCTATTCAATCTGGCCGTCGAAGGGGCGATCAGCGAAGAAGAAGCCCTCAAGAACGCCGACTCGCAGAACAACGTGCGCCTGCGCCTCAAACTGCACAGTGAAGGCGGCGCCGGGACCCTGACCACACCGCCGCCGGCCCCGACCGGCAGCAGTACGGCAAGCACCGCCGAGTGGGGGCTGGTCGATGATGACGCGCCGGGTCCGCAGGCTTAAATCGGTGACGCTCCTAAGCCCTCCGGGCAGAAGCTTCGTTGTGGGCCAGATCATTCAGGATGCGCGGCCGCCAGCAATTCCTGTGTGTATGGGTGCTGCGGCGCATCGAAGACATCATGGCTGGCGCCGCGCTCGACGACTTTGCCGTCCTTGACCACGATCACGTCGTGGGCGAGGGCTTTGACCACTGCCAGGTCATGGCTGATGAACAGATACGTCAGGCCATGCTTTTCCTGAAGTTCGCGCAACAGCGCCACAACCTGTTTCTGCACGGTGCGGTCCAGCGCCGATGTCGGCTCATCGAGCAGAATCAGTGCGGGTTTCAGCACCAGCGCCCGGGCAATGGCGATCCGCTGACGCTGGCCACCGGAAAACTCATGGGGATAGCGGTGCCGGCTCTGCGGGTCGATGCCGACTTCTTCCAGCGCCCGAATGACCTCTGCATCGCATTTCGCCGGGTTGTACTGGCTGTGCACCTCCAGTCCTTCACTGATGATCTGCGCCACTGACATGCGCGGGCTGAGGCTGCCGTAAGGGTCTTGAAAGACCACTTGCATCTCTTTACGCCACGGGCGCATCTGTTTCTGACTGAGGCCGTCCAGCGCCTGTCCGCGAAAGCGGATGCTGCCGCGTGACTCCAGCAGACGCAGGATCGCCTGGCCCAGTGTCGACTTGCCGGAACCCGACTCACCAACGATACCGAGGGTTTTGCCGCGCTCGATGCTCAGGCTGATGTCATCCACCGCCTTGAGGTATTCCTTGTGCCGCCGCAGGATGCCGCCGGTCAGGGAAAACCAGACCTTCAGGTTGTCGACTTGCAGCACCGTTTCCCGGGTGTCGCGTGGCAGCGGCTCGCCGGCAGGTTCGGCGTCCAGCAGCAGGCGGCTGTAGGGATGCTGAGGTGATTTGAACAGCGACTTGCAATCGGACTGCTCGACGATTTCGCCGGCGCGCATTACGCAGACGCGCTGAGCGACGCTGTGCACCAGGTTCAAGTCATGGCTGATCAACAGCAGCGACATGTTCAGGCGCTGCTGCAGCTCCTTGAGCAGCAGGAGGATTTTGCGTTGCACCGTGACGTCCAGCGCAGTGGTCGGCTCGTCGGCAATCAGCAGCTCCGGCTCGCAGGCCAGTGCCATGGCAATCATCACCCTCTGGCGCTGGCCCCCGGACAGCTCGTGCGGATAGGCTTTCAGGCGTTTTTCCGGCTGTTGAATGCCTACCAGCTCCAGCAGCTCGACAATGCGTTTTTGCGCTTCACGACCACTGATGCCGCGATGCAGCAACAATGTCTCGCCGATTTGCCTGGCTACGCTGTGCAGCGGGTTCAGCGAGGTCATTGGTTCCTGGAAAATCATGGCAATCCGGTTGCCGCGCAGCTCGCGAAGGGTGCGGTCGTCGGCACCCACCAGTTGTTGACCCCGGTAGGTGATGCTGCCTGTGGTCAGGGTGCCGCTGCGGGGCAGCAATTGCAGGATCGAATGGGCGGTAACGGACTTGCCGGAACCGGATTCGCCAACCAGTGCCAGACACTCGCCACGGTGCACATCCAGGCTCAGGTTGCTGACCACTTTCTGCCCGTTGAAGGCGACGCTCAGGTCGCGGATTTCGATCAGGTTTTCCGACATGTCAGGACCTCGGGTCGAAGGCGTCACGCAGCGCCTCGCCTATGAATACCAGCAGCGTCAGGATCAACGCGAGGGCAAAGAACGCCGTAAGCCCCAGCCAGGGCGCTTGCAGGTTCTGCTTGCCCTGGGCGATCAGTTCGCCCAGCGACGCGCTGCCGGCAGGCATGCCGAAGCCCAGAAAATCCAGCGCGGTGAGGGTCGAGATGGCACCGGTAAGAATGAACGGCAGATAGCTCAACGTCGCATTCATCGCGTTGGGCAGGATGTGGCGCAGGATCACTTTTCGATCCCCCAGACCGAGCGCGCGAGCGGCCTTGACGTACTCAAGGTTGCGGCCGCGCAGAAACTCGGCGCGTACGACATCGACCAAGGTCAGCCAGGAGAACAGCGCCATGATGCCCAGCAGCCACCAGAAGTCGGGTTCGACGAAGCCTGACAGGATGATCAGCAGGTACAGCACCGGCAGGCCCGACCAGACCTCCAGCAGACGCTGGCCGAACAGGTCGACCCAGCCGCCGTAATAGCCCTGCAACGCCCCGGCGCTGATGCCGATCAACGCGCTGATAAAGGTCAGTGCCAGCGCAAACAGGATCGACACCCGGGCGCCGAAGATGACCCGCGCCATGACGTCGCGCGCCTGGTCGTCGGTGCCGAGCCAGTTTTCTGCAGAGGGCGGGCTGGGGGCCGGGGTGGTCAGATCATAGTTGGGCGTGTCGTCACTGAACGGGATGGGCGGGAACAGCATCCAGCCGTCCCCTTTGCTGATCAGCGTGCGCACGTAGTCGCTGCGGTAATCGGGCTGGAAGGGCAGCTCGCCGCCGAATTGCTGCTCGGTGTAACGCTTGAACACCGGGAAATAGAGTGAGTGCTGATAGCTGACCAACAGTGGTTTGTCATTGGCGATCAGTTCGCCACCCAGGGTCAGGGCAAACAGTCCGCAGAATAGCCACAGCGACCACCAGCCGCGGCGATTGCTGCGAAAGCGCTCCAGGCGACGGCGGGCCAGCGGCGAAAGGCTGCGCATCATGCATTCCTCGCGCTGAAGTCGATTCTGGGGTCGACCAGCGTGTAGCAGATATCGCCGATCAGCTTTATCAGCAGGCCGAACACGGTGAAGATGAACAGCGAACCGAACACCACCGGATAGTCTCGCGACACGGCGGCTTCATAGCTCATGCGGCCCAGGCCATCCAGCGAGAAGATCACCTCGATCAGCAGCGAACCGGCAAAGAACACGCTGATGAACGCCTGCGGGATGCCTGACACCACCAGCAACATGGCGTTGCGAAACACATGGCCATACAGCACCCGTCGCTCGCTCATGCCCTTGGCGCGTGCCGTGGTCACGTATTGGCGGGTGATTTCGTTGAGAAAGGAATGTTTGGTCAGCAGGGTCAGCGTGGCAAAGCCGCCAATGACCAGCGCCGAGACCGGCAGCGCCAGGTGCCAGAAATAGTCAGCGATCTTGCCGATCGTGGTCAATTGCTCGAAATTGTCCGAGACCAGTCCGCGTACCGGAAACCAGTTCAGCGACGTGCCGCCACAGAACACCACCACCAGCAGCATGGCGAACAGAAAGGCTGGCATAGCGTAACCGATGATGATGGCGGTGCTGCTCCAGATATCGAACTGGCTGCCGTGTTTGACCGCTTTGCGAATCCCCAACGGGATCGACACCAGGTACGTCAGCAATGTCGCCCAGAGCCCCAGCGATATCGACACCGGCATTTTCTGCAGAATGAGGTCGGTCACCGTTGCGCCGCGAAAGAAGCTGCTGCCGAAATCCAGTCGTGCGTAATTCTTCAGCATCAGCCAGAGACGTTCGTGCATTGGTTTGTCGAAACCGTATTGGCGTTCGATCTGCTTGATCAGTGCAGGGTCCAGCCCCCGCGACGCCTTGGAGTGGCCCCCTGCGGACTCGCTGGCACCGGCGCCCACGGTCGCACCGCCGATCCCTTGCAGGCGAGCAATGGCCTGCTCCACAGGCCCGCCCGGAGCGGCCTGCACGATGAAAAAGTTGACCAGCAGAATGCACAGCAGGGTAGGGATGATCAGCAGCAGGCGACGCAGAATATAACCCAGCATTCACTGCATCTCCGAAACGGTGGCTGATGCGCCGCGTTTTTCAGCGAATTGCTCATTGGTCAGCGGTGTAGGGCTGATTTCCCACCATGTTTCGATGGCCTCATTGTTGCTGGCCTGAATTCTCGGGATGCCGAACCGGTTCCACCAGACGGTTGAAGAGCCGGGCGGGTAGTAGTTGGGAATCCAGTAGTAGTTCCACTGCAGTACCCGGTCCAGGCAATGGGCGTAGTCGGTCATGGTCTGCTTGCTGTCGGCCTTGAGCAGGCCGGCAATCAGCGCATCGACGGCGGGATCTTGCAGCGCCATGTAATTACTCGAGCCAGGGTCCATCGCCACTTTGGAGCCGAAACTGCTGTACAGCTCGGCACCGGGCGATGTCGAGACCGGGTAGCCGGTGACAATCATGTCGTAATCGCGGGCCATGACGCGGTTAAGGTATTGCGCGGCATCGATGCGGCGAATGTCGAAGTGGATACCGATCTGCGCCAGGGTGCGTTTGTAGGGCAGCAGCATTCGCTCGAAGCCTGTTTGTGCATTGAGAAAGGTGAAGCTGAAGGGTTCGCCCTGGGCATTCACCAGCTCATCGCCCTTTGGCGTCCAGCCTGCTTCCTTCATGAGGGCCAGCGCTTGCAGCTGCTTGTCGCGAATAAAGCCTGTGCCATCGGTTTTGGGCGTCTCGAACACGCTGTCGAACACCTGATCGGGGACTTTGCCGCGCAATGGTTCGAGGATTTTAAGCTCAGCCGGCGTGGGCAGTTCGCTGGCGGCCAACTCCGAGTTGGAGAAGAAGCTGTTCTGGCGGATGTACATGTTGCGCATCATCTGCCGGTTGGTCCATTCGAAGTCCCAGAGCAGCGACAGCGCCTGGCGCACGCGGCGGTCCTGGAACATGGGGCGGCTCAGGTTGAAGACGAAACCCTGCGAGCTTTGCACCGCGCCTCTGGCCAACTGGGCTTTCTGCAGGCGTCCGTCGCTGAGCGCCGGGCCGTCATAGCGAATTGAATAGCCGGTGGCCGAAAACTCGCGGTTGTAATCGTAGGCGCCGCCTTTGAGTACCGTACGTGCAACATCGGTGTCGCCGAAGTATTCGATGCTGAACCTGTCGAAGTTATACAGGCCTTTGCTGACCGGCAGGTCCTTGCCCCACCAGTCCGGATCGCGCTCGAAGGTGACGGTGCGGCCCGGGTCCACATGGCTGATCCTATAGGGCCCGCTGCCCGGCGGAATTTCAAAGCCGGCACCGCTGGCGAAGTCACGGGTTTTCCACCAGTGCTCGGGGAATACCGGAAGCGAAGCCAGATCGAGGGGCAGGGTGCGGTTATCGCTGTTCTTGAAGTCGAAGCGGATTTGCGAAGGCGATTCGACCTCCACGCCCTTGACCGCTTCAAACTGGGTCCGGTATTGCAGGTTGCCCTGCGTCATCAGCAGCTCGTAGGTGTACTTCACATCACTGGCGGTAATCGGCGTGCCGTCCGCGAAACGTGCCTTGGGGTTCAGGTAAAAGCGCAGGGAGAGGCCATCCGCGCCACGCTCCATTTTCTCGGCGACAAACCCGTAGACGGTGTAGGGCTCATCCATCGAGCGCGTGGCCAGTGGAGAGTAGAGCATGCCATTGATCTGCGAAACGCCCATGCCCTTGTCGGTGAACGGCATCAGGTGATCGAACTGGCCGATTTCAATGGCCGAGCGCCGCATGCTGCCACCTTTGGGGGCGTCCGGGTTCACGTAATCGAAGTGCTTGAAGTCGGCGGGATAGCGTGGCGCTTCGCCGTAAACGGTCAGAGCGTGTTGCGGGGCTGCGGACAGCGATTGGGCAGCGCCAACGAAGGTCAGCGTCAAGGCGAGCAACGATGAAAAAACAAAACGCATGACTCGAATCCTGACTGACGTTCGCAAGCGAATATCAGGGTTAAAGGCGACTGGCTGTACAGCGGTGACAACAATCATGGCAGAGCTCATGCCTCTGCATCGCGCTATCTTCTACAGACAAATGGGCGCTTCGCCAAGCCACTGCGCGCATGCCGGGTCACTGTGTCGTTGAAACGGCCACATACAAAAACGGCCCATCCGAAGATGAGCCGTCTGGCACCCGGTGCGACAGGATCAGTCCTGACGGCTGGTCACTTCCAGCAGGTGATAGCCAAACTGAGTCTTTACCGGACCCTGAACGGTGTTCACCGGAGCACTGAATACGACAGTGTCGAATTCCTTGACCATCTGGCCTGGACCGAACGAACCCAGGTCACCGCCTTGACGGCTCGACGGGCAGCTGGAATTGGCCTTGGCGATTTCAGCGAAATCAGCGCCGCCTTCGATCTGCGCCTTGAGTTCGTTGCATTTTTCTTCGCTCGAAACAAGGATGTGGCGGGCAGTGGCTTTAGCCATGGGGAATAATCTCCTGTGAAAAAAAAGAAACAGCCTACCGGATTCAGTGCGGTATTTCCCGACAAAGTTCCTTCGCTCTGTTTATCTGTAGCGCAGACGGTCAACCGCACGACGCAGCAGGCGTTCGGTACCTTCCCAGCCAAGGCAGCCATCGGTGACCGAAACGCCGTACTGCAGCGTTCCGCCCAATGCCTGGCAGCCGTCGAACAGGTGGCTTTCGATCATCATGCCGATGAGCGAGGTGTTGCCTGACAAGCGCTGTTCCAGAACGTCCTCGAACACACCAGGCTGACGCAGCGGGTCCTTGCCACTGTTGGCGTGGCTGCAATCGACCATGATTCGCGACGCGACATTATTCTTGCTCAGGCTCGCCTGCACGTTGGCCACACTTTGGTGATCGTAATTGGGGCCGCCGTGACCGCCGCGCAGCACGATGTGCGTATCCGGATTGCCTTGTGTCTCGATAATCGCCGGATGGCCATGACGGTCCATGCCAAAGTGGCGATGTGGATGCGCGGCCGAACGCATCGCGTCGCTGGCCACCGTCACGCCGCCGTCAGTACCGTTCTTGAACCCGACAGCCATGGGCAGGCCGCTGGCCATTTCCCTATGGATCTGCGATTCGGTGGTGCGAGCGCCAATCGCGACCCAACTGAGCAGATCGTCGAAGTAGCCCGCCGCCATGGGTTGCAGTATCTCGGTGGCGATCGGCAGGCCCAGCCCCAGCATCTCCAGCATCAATTGCCGCGACAGCGTCAGGCCCTCGGCCATGTCGTCGCTGCCGTCAAGGCGCGGATCGTAAGCCAGGCCTTTCCAGCCCACCGTCGTGCGCGGTTTTTCGACGTAAGCGCGCATTACCAGCAGCATCTGATCACTGACTTGCGCGGCAAGGTCGGCCAGTCGCTCAGCGTATTCAAGGGCGGATCGAGGGTCGTGGATCGAGCAGGGGCCGACGATGACCAGCAGTCGCGAGTCTTGGCCTTCAAGGATGGCGCGTACGGCGCGGCGATGGGCGGCAACCTGTTCGGTGAGCGCTGCGCCGAGGGGCAGACGCATCTTCAATTCCAGAGTACCTGGCAGGCGTTTCGAGGCGGGGCTGTTGTCCGCCAGATTGACGGCGTGGCTGGACAGGTCGGACGGGGTTACGGCAACGGACGAGTTCATGTTCTGGCTTCCTGGGCTGGCGGGACGCTCCCGCGCAGACCTACTGGGGTGTTCGACAAAGGGCTTCTAGAACCGGGGGTATGTGCTTGCCACCTGGCAGAGACCGAACGGAGGCGGCAGGCTGTCCCGAACGGAGGTGGCTAAATCGCCAGGCAAAATCGATGTCGTTGCGGTAATAAGTGGCGTAGTTCATGTCGTGATCCTCGATGCGATGCAGGTTGATTGCTTACGGCTGTTCTTGAACAGACCGTTGAAATACGTAGTCCTGAAAAAACAAAACCCCCGGTCGGGAAGCCGACCGGGGGTTAGAGAATTCTCTGGTTGGCGTCCCCTTAATGTGGGCGCCGGATGGGTATCAGGCGCGCCAGTGGCTAAACCAATACCCATAATAAGAATCAACGGATGCGCTCACCGAGGCCGCTTGCACAGCCACGGCGCGCACACGGCAAGCAATGCCGGTAGCAACGTCGAGTAGCGGTGAAGTGGATTGCAGCATGGTGGGTCTCCGTAGATTGAGCGCAAGCTTACTTCAGGAAAGGAGGCGCCTTCAATTGGAAAATTCAATCAGCGGGATTATCGATTTCTGCGAAGGCAGGCAGATGGAATCTCGCTAGCGACAGCGAACCGCTCAACGGTCGACGGCATGCAGTATTCGGGGCGGGCTATTTTGCCTGCAACGCTGTATACCTGAATGCAGGCAACGGCTTTGGCGTTTTGTCCGGGATGCGTTGTCGCCAGCCAACAACGGCTATTATTCACGAGCATCTTCATGCAGGGCTTCCGTGTTCGGTATCGTCCCGATCTTCATGCCCAGCAGTACAGCTACCTTATGCGCTTCACCGCGCCTTCCTTTCTTGCGTCCTGCCAGTACCTGGTAAGTGGTCGCTGGATCAATGCTGTTTTCACGAGCGAACTCCTGAACAGATTTGCCCTGTTGATCCAGCCAGGCCTTGGCTTGTGCGGCGGTGCGTATTCCGGGCATAGTTCAAAACCGTTCAAATCTATTCAATTCCGCGGGATTCTAACATTCGTTAGGATAGCTACAACAGGATCATAGGTTCAAATGAGTGGAATCGGTTGCCGGTTGAGAAAGGAAAGAGAGCGTCTGAGGATGTCTCAGCGTACATTTGGTGAGATAGGAGGGGTCGAGGCCAACGCCCAGGGGAAGTACGAAAATGGTGATCGCGCGCCGAAGGCCGATTATCTGGCTGCGGTTGCGGCCAAAGGTGTTGACGTACTTTATGTGTTAACGGGGACGCGAACGCCGGTGCCGATCGACAACCTCAGTCTCATCGAAGAAAAGATCCTCGGCAATTACCGGGTGCTGGGCAAGGAAGATCAGGACGCTATCCGGCGCCTGACAACCACTATTGCCGAGCTCTCGGGGCTATCATCGGGGGCTGCGAAACTTCCGTCGGCCAAGTGATACAAGACCGGAACGGGCGTAGCCCTGCCGGCACATCGAGTTTTTACAGCCCTGCCTGATGTGCCTGCCATCATATTGATGTGAGACGTTGCTCGCAGTGCTAGGTCTGCCTCGTTGTTTTTGTTATGGTGATTGGCATTCGTTATGACCGTTGCGCGAGGTGTCTGCTTGATTAAGGTGCTAGTTGTCGATGACCATGATCTTGTCCGGACAGGCATCACACGCATGCTGGCCGACATTGATGGTCTGCAGGTTGTCGGGCAGGCCGATTCCGGCGAGGAATCCCTGAAGAAAGCGCGCGAGCTCAAGCCTGACGTCGTATTGATGGACGTCAAGATGCCTGGTATCGGAGGGCTGGAAGCCACGCGCAAGATGCTGCGCAGCCACCCTGATATCAAGGTCGTCGCTGTCACCGTCTGTGAAGAAGACCCTTTCCCGACCCGTTTGCTGCAGGCTGGCGCTGCCGGTTACATGACCAAGGGTGCAGGGCTTGCGGAAATGGTCCAGGCCATTCGCCTGGTGTTTGCCGGTCAGCGCTACATCAGCCCGCAGATTGCCCAGCAACTGGCATTGAAGTCGTTTCAGCCGCAAGTCAACAATTCGCCGTTCGATCTGCTGTCCGAGCGCGAGATCCAGATTGCTCTGATGATCGTCGGCTGCCAGAAAGTCCAGACCATCTCGGACAAGCTGTGCCTTTCACCGAAAACCGTTAATACCTACCGATACCGTATCTTTGAAAAGCTCTCGATCAGCAGTGATGTTGAACTGGCTTTGCTCGCTGTACGTCACGGCATGGTTGATGCCAGCGCCTGAACATGACCCAGACATTTGATCCAAGTGCATTTCTCGCGACCTGTAGCGGTCGCCCCGGCGTCTACCGTATGTTCGACGCCGAAGCCACACTGCTTTACGTCGGCAAGGCCAAGAACCTCAAGAAGCGTCTTGCCAGCTACTTCCGCAAGACCGGACACGCGCCCAAGACCGGAGCGCTGGTGTCACGCATCGCCCAGATCGAAACCACCATCACGGGCAACGAAACCGAAGCGCTGTTGCTGGAGCAGACCCTCATCAAAGAGTGGCGGCCCCCGTACAACATTCTCTTGCGTGACGATAAGTCCTACCCCTATGTGTTTCTGTCCGATAACGCCTTTCCGCGGCTGAGCATTCATCGTGGCACCAAGAAGGCCAAGGGTCGTTATTTCGGGCCTTACCCAAGTGCAGGCGCGATTCGCGAGAGCCTCAGTCTGCTGCAAAAGACTTTCCAGGTGCGTCAGTGCGAGGACAGCTACTTCAAGAACCGCACACGTCCTTGCCTGCAATATCAGATCAAGCGCTGCAAAGGGCCATGTGTCGGGCTGGTCGAGCCTGAGGTGTATGCCGAGGACGTACGTCACTCGGTGATGTTTCTCGAAGGGCGCAGCAATGCCCTGAGCGACGAGCTGAACGCCTCCATGGAAAAAGCCGCGATGGCGCTCGATTTCGAACGTGCAGCCGAGTTGCGCGATCAGGTGGCCTTGTTGCGCCGCGTCCAGGATCAGCAAAGCATGGACGGCGGTACCGGCGATGTCGATGTAGTCGCCGCATTCGTCAACCCTGGCGGTGCCTGCGTGCACCTGATCAGCGTGCGTGGCGGGCGGGTGCTGGGCAGCAAGAACTTCTTTCCGCAGGTCGGCATAGAAGAGGAGGTCGGCGAAGTGATGTCGGCATTCCTGGCTCAGTATTTCCTCGGCGGCATCGACCGTGAGCTGCCCGGCGAAGTTATCGTCAATGTCATCAACGACGATTTCCCCGCGTTCGTCGACGCCGTCGAAGAGCTGCGCGGCGTCGAGATGGTCATCAGTCATCGCGTGCGCGGCACCCGGGCGCGCTGGCAGCAAATGGCGGTCACCAATGCCGAGCAGGCACTGACCGCGCGGCTGGCCAACCGTCAGCACGTTGCTTCTCGGTTCGAAGCGCTGGCCAAGGTGCTGGGTCTCGAAGACCCGCCAATGCGCCTGGAATGCTACGACATCAGCCACTCCAGCGGTGAGGCGACCGTAGCGTCCTGCGTGGTGTTCGGCCCCGAAGGCCCGATCAAGTCCGATTACCGGCGTTTCAATATCGAAGGCGTAACTGCAGGCGACGACTATGCCGCCATGCACCAGGCGTTGACCCGGCGTTACAGCCGCATCAAGGCCGGGGAGGGCAAGTTGCCTGACGTGCTGCTGGTGGACGGCGGCAAGGGGCAGATGTCCATGGCGCGCGACGTGCTCAATGAATTACAGGTTCCTGATCTCATCCTGCTCGGTGTGGCCAAGGGCACCACGCGCAAAGCAGGTTTCGAGACTTTGTATCTGAACGACTCGGCGCATGAATTCACGTTGCCCGGCGACTCTCCGGCCCTGCATCTTATTCAGCAGATTCGCGACGAGGCACACCGTTTCGCGATCACCGGCCACCGTGCCCGCCGCGGCAAGACCCGGCGTACATCGACCCTCGAGGGCGTGGCGGGTGTCGGGCCGACCCGGCGTCGTGACCTGCTCAAACATTTCGGCGGATTGCAGGAGTTGTCCCGTGCCAGCATCGATGAAATAGCAAAAGCACCCGGAATCAGCAAAAAGCTGGCAGAGTCGATTTATGCAAACCTGCACAGCGAGTAGAATGCTCGTTCACCTCGTAGCCAGTTGTGCCGATGAATATCCCTAATCTGATCACCGTACTACGCGTTTTACTGATTCCGATCTTCATTTTGTTGTTCTACATGCCTTATCACTGGAGCTACATGGCGGCCAGTGCAGTCTTTGCGTTCGCTGCGGCGACCGACTGGCTCGACGGGTATCTGGCCCGCCGTCTTGAACAAAGCACGCCCTTTGGCGCCTTTCTCGATCCGGTAGCCGACAAACTGATGGTGGCCGTGGCATTGGTGCTGCTGGTTCAGGCGCATGCCAATCTATGGCTGACGCTGCCCGCAGCGGTGATCATCGGCCGTGAAATCGTAATCTCTGCTCTCCGCGAATGGATGGCGGAAATCGGCGCGCGTGCGCAGGTTGCCGTTTCCAACATGGGCAAGTGGAAGACAGCGGCGCAGATGCTCGCGCTGGTCATTCTGCTCGGTAACCCGCCGGCCATCACCGTTTGGGTCATTCTTGGCTATGCGTTGCTGCTTATCGCTGCGGGGCTGACACTCTGGTCCATGGTGCAATACCTGAGAGCCGCATGGCCGCACCTCAGGACGACTGCAGAAAAAAAATAAGTTTTTGAATCAAAGGCTTGACGCCGCTATCTGAACCGCTAGAATAGCGCCCGTCATCAAGACAATGCGGGAATAGCTCAGTTGGTAGAGCACGACCTTGCCAAGGTCGGGGTCGCGAGTTCGAGTCTCGTTTCCCGCTCCAAACATAACGCTGCAGGGTTCGATTGAATTCTGTAAGTGATCGAAAAAAGGGCCTTAAAGGCCCTTTTTTTCGTTCTGGCGGTATTCGCTGGAATGGTTCTGTCTCAACTGTCCTGCCCAGGATGTTGACCTGCTGATTCAATGCCCTGTCACAGCGCGCAGAGGTTGAATCTCCACCCCCTCTGGAAAAGCCCGCAAAGCGTGCTGTTCCAGAAAATCAATCGGTCATGTCGCTCGCTCATGACGATTTCGCGATGTCACTTCGCCGCGAGTTGTTGGGCTTGCTGCAACTGATCATCTGACAGCTTGCCTTCTCTGGCCTGTTTTGTCAGGGCGTTGTTAGCTGTCGCCAGGCCAGCCGTAAGGGTGGCGATCGCCGCCAGCAATGAGCCGAGTCTGGTTTTTTTGATCGTGGGGTCCATGTTCTGATCAGCAGCAACTTTTTGCAGTTCCTGCTGCTTCTCTTCGATTTTTTGCTTCAGCTCGCGGATCATCTTGAGGGTTTTCTGCGTCTGGTTAGGCAAACCGCTTGATTCGATATCGTCATTCGATTTGGGCTTTTTCTCGTTGGCAGATTTCTGAATACCCGCATCTGACAATGAAACTTTCACCCCTTCAGCAGGCACCACAGCTACCGGTTGAGAAGAAGACTCAAGCGATTCATCTGCAACTTTAGCTGTATCAGGACCGGTGACGGCTATAGGGGCGGCGCTAAAACCTGACAGCGGTGTAGAGATATTCAAGGTATACGCCTCATGAAATGTGTGGAGGTACGTCAGTGGTACGTAAACATAGCAATATGTTGATATCGGTCGCCCCTGCCATATTTGAAGGTACGGCAGACAATTTTTAAGCGGTGCCGGCAAACCTCACGGTTATGACGGGCACGTCTCGCCGCGGGTGTTACACGGCAGAATATTCAACGTGCGCCATTCCCTGATCAACTGACGGCGATTGCGGGAATAGCGCTCTGCAAGCACCTCAACATGCGATACGTTATTCAGGTCTATCATCCGGAACTGGCTGTCCGCCTCGCACCATGCTGCCAGAGAGCGGTGGGTTTCAATAAAACCCAACATGATCGGCCAGATAATGTGCTCGGCCACAGGCACATGATCCATTGATAACGTGATGCGTAGCTTGCACTGTTCTCGCAGGGCACGACGAATCTCGCTCAGGTCAATCGGTGTAGAGCCCGTTACCGGGCTGCTTACGTAAAAGGTCTCATCGTCGAAGGCCGTGCGCATACCCGGAGGCAAGACAGCGTTGATCTTGCCCAATGCGTTTTTTACAGCGAAGGCAAACTTGTCATCCGTATGACGACCGACCCATAAGGCGCCGACGACCAGCGCCTGTATTTCTTCCTCTGTAAACGAGAGCGGGGGAAGAAGGAACCCAGGCTTGAGCACATAGCCCAGCCCAGGCTCACCCTCAATATCGGCACCCATGCCCTGTAAAGTCGCTATGTCCCGGCGTATGGTACGAAGTGACACCCCCAGCTCTTGCGCGAGTGTCCGCCCCGATACGGTTCTGCGATGTCGACGCAGGACTTGCATCAGTTCAAACAAACGGTCACTTCTTGCCATTTCCGCACCTCTCGATGACCACCGTGCCACCAGGTTTTCGCCCTTTACCGAGCGACAGACCTGTTGCAACTGCTGAAACAGATAATCTAAACCTGTCGCAGCCATCGATACAGCCCGTGACCGTCGTTCTGATCACGGAATCGTGACGATGAGCTTGCCGGTGACACGGCCCGCGGCACTGATTTCCTGTGCTGTGGCAATCTGGTCAATCGGGAAGGCATGCTCAATATGCAAATGCAGCGCTCCCATTTCATACAGGCGTGCGGCCTCAGCGAAAGCCTTCTCGGGATGTTCGAGCGATTTTGCGGAAAAGACCACACCATGCTCATGGGCTGTGACATCAGAAATGGATACAACTCGGGTGGCATTGCCGACGATCGCAACCAATTCAGCTAGCGTGCCGGCCCCTGCAAGATCAAGTGCTGCAGCTACGCCTGCAGGTGCCAACTTATCCAACCTTGCCGCCAAGCCAGGCTCGTAGGTGGTCGGCATAGCCCCCAAGCTGCGGATATAGTCGTGTTTGGAGGCGCGTGCTGTACCTATCACAATTGCGCCGCGATGCCGTGCCAGCTGGATTGCGGCGGACCCGACGCCACCAGCCGCTCCGGTTATCAGCAGCGTCTCGCCGGCCTTGATATCGACATGATCGAGAATACGGGTGGCGGTTTCTATGATGACCGGTAAACCACCTGCCACCTCGATCGGCATGGTGTGCGGTACATGCGCCCAGCTCCTCAATACCGCCTGTTCTGCCAGAGTATTTTGTCCGTAGCCAAACACGCTATCGCCGATCGCACAGCCTGAAACGCCATCACCAATTTGATCAATGATGCCTGCAGCCTCACAGCCAACACCGGCCGGAAACGTAACGGGCATGAAGTCGCGGACATACCCGGCACGCAACTTCCAATCGATGGGGTTAACGCCGACAGCTTGCACTTTAATACGCACTTGTCCCGGGCCAGCGTGCGGTGGCGCCGTATCCACGATTCTCAATACGTCGGTGCCACCATATTCGTTGAACTGAACGGCTTTCATATTGATACCTCTTGATCGGTCTGGAATGGGCGGGCGCGGGAATATCCATGCAGTGGTTTCAAAACCGCAGCCTGGGGCTTACCTTGCCGACCCATGATAGGCAGGGAGGAGGACAGTTTCTGGCACCATGGTAGGGGGGCTGTAGAAAAAGAAATGCTGAGGGGGCATGCGCCATAACAGATTGCGGGATGTGTCAGGTTGATGCGGCAGTCTCGCGCGGCAGGTGTCTTTATTGTTGATTGCTGAGTACTGCTCATCGGTACATGAACCGAGCTACCGGTAGTTGAGTTCAACGCCTTGCGTTAGGTTGGCTGCGACTCAACTCACCCAGCAGGGGGCTACAGATGCGCCAACTGAAGGGATGCGATCATCAGGGAGACTTCTCACGTGCCAACTGCAGTCGATATCCACGCCGTTTCACCGGTAATGGCGCACAACGCCGACACTTTGCTTATGGGGGAGGTATGGAAGCGTTCAGCGTTATCGCCCCGTGACCGTAGCCTGGCGACTGTGGCTGTCCTGATCGCCCGAGGTCAGACAGCGGAGCTTGCCGCCCATCTCGATCTGGCGCTGAAGAATGGCGTGACGCCTTTGGAGTTGTCCGAAACAATCAACCATCTTGCGTTTTATTCAGGGTGGGGTAATGCCGCAGGAGCAGCGCCGATTGCCAGGGAAGTCTTTGACAGGAACGGCGTAACCTCTGAGCGACTGGCGCCGGTGTCTACCGTTCTGCTGCCTATTGATCAGGTCGCAGAAGATGCACGCGTAGCGAGTGTCGACCAGTCCGTCGGTCCGGTTTCGCCGGGGCTGGTGCAATACACCACCAGCGCGTTATTCAATGATCTATGGCTGCGCCCAGGTCTTGCCCCCAGAGACCGTAGTCTGATCACTGTCACTACGCTGGTGGCAAATGGTCAGGTTGCTCAGATCGGTTACCACCTCAATCGTGCGATAGACAATGGCCTGGCGAACACCGAGGCCTCCGAGTTGTTGTCACATCTCGCTTTCTACGCTGGCTGGCCTAATGCATTTTCCGCGGTGCCGGTATTCGGAGATGTTTTCGCCAAGCGGCAGGAGCGCCAGAGTCGCTAAGGCAGTGGCCCCATAGGTTGAAGTTCGCGGATCAGATCAATCAGCAGGCGAAGCCCTACGGGAAGCTGTCTGAAGCTTGAGTAATATATGTGGAAACCCGGGTCGTGGTGAGTCCAGTCTTCCAGAACCCTGTGCAGGGAGCCCTCCGCGATCTGTCGTTCGACGACCCATGCCGGAACGTACATCAAGCCGACGCCGCGCATCGTCATCGCTACTCCGACGCGCGTTTCATCGATGGTGACGGCCCCGGGCGCGTCAATCTCCAACTGCTGGCCCTCTTTGGAAAATTGCCAGTGATAAATACGTGCATTACCCAGGCGTATGCGCAGGCAACGATGCTGGTACAGATCGGACGGGTGTTTCGGGATGCCGAACCGCTTGAGGTAATCAGGTGCCCCGACAACGGCCCAGGCGACATCGGGAGACAGTCGTTGAGCGATCATGTCTGCGGGAACCGTGCCACCGAAGCGGATTCCTGCATCGTGTCCGTCGCCGATGATATCGACCATTCGGTTGGTCACGGTGAGGTCTACCTCAATGTCTGGATAGCGATCGACAAACACCGGTAGAACGGGGCCCAGAAGCAGTTTGGCACCGTCGCTCAAGACGTTCAGCCGGATACGCCCGGCGGGTTCGTCGCGCAGTCGATTGAGGGTCTCCAAGGCTTGTCCGATGTCATTGACCGGAGAGCTGATCAGCCCCTGCAACTCTTCGCCAGCCGCCGTGAGCGTGACGCTTCGGGTGGTGCGATTGAGTAGCCGAATGCCAAGCCGGGTTTCAAGTCCTTTCATTGCATGGCTCAGCGCTGATGCACTGATACCCACCTCAAGACCAGCCTTTCTGAAGCTTTGATGCCGAGCGATGGCGAGGAAATAAACAATATCTGCCAGGTTCGTGCGGCTTAGCTGCATTGATGACTCCCAGACCAGTGAGCAGAGATTAAGATCAGCCCAGAGTGGGCAAATGGTCAATGAGCTTATCGAGTGTAATCGGGTAATCGCGAACCCTTACGCCGGTAGCGTTATAAACAGCGTTAGCAATCGCCGCTGCCGCTCCGGAAATACCGAGCTCGCCGACACCTTTAGCCTTGAGAGGCGTGGCATAGGGGTCTACCTCATCCAGAAAGATGACTTCCTGGTGGGGAATGTCGGCGTGCACCGGCACTTCGTAGCCAGCCAGATCGTGATTCACAAAAAAACCCAGGCGATGGTCCACAATCATTTCTTCCGTGAGCGCGGCACCTGCGCCCATGGTCATGCCTCCGATGATCTGGCTGCGCGCTGTTTTGGGATTGAGTATCCTGCCGGCTGCGCACACCGCAAGCTGGCGGCGAATGCGAATTTCCGCAGTGGCGGCATTTACCCCAACCTCGACGAAATGAGCGCCAAAGGTCTGCTGGACATACTCTTTTGCCAGGTCGCCGAACTCCATGGCGTCTTCCGCCACTATGTCGCGGTCCATCGCCGCGTGTGCCAATAGCATGCTTTTTAATCCTTCGCGAACCTGACCATCGACGAATTCGGTTTTTGCCGGATCAAGCCCGAGCCTGGTGGCAATGGCGTCCCTGAGTTTCACGCAGGCCGCGTACACGCCCGCCGTGGATGAGGCCGCTCCCCATTGTCCGCCTGAACCGGAAGACTCCGGGAAGCGTGAATCTCCCAGGTGGACATTCACCTTGTCCAGGTCGACGCCCATCATTTCTGCAGCCGTCTGGGCAATGATTGTGTAAGAGCCTGTTCCAATGTCGGTCATGTCCGTTTCGACCGTGATGATGCCTTTGCGATCAAGTCGCACGCGAGCGGCAGACTTTGTCGTCGGGGCGCCTCGAATCGCGGACGCCATCCCTACGCCGATCCACCAGCCGTCATGCAGTTCCTTGCCGGGTTCGGGATTACGCTGGTTCCAGCCAAAGTGATCGGCTCCAGTGTTCAGGCACTCAATCAACTGACGCTGAGAAAAACGGCGGTCCGGCTGTTCAGGGTCTACCTGGGTGTCGTTGATGACGCGAAACTTTACAGGGTCCATACCCAGCTTCTCGGCCATTTCGTCCATGGCAATTTCCAGCGCCATCATGCCCGGCGCCTCGCCGGGCGCTCGCATGGCGCTGCCTTCAGCCAGATCAAGTTCGGCCAGATACAGGCGCGTCATACGGTTTGCGCCGGCGTACAACGTGCGGGTGGATGCAGTAGCGGCTTCAGTTCGACCACCACGCAGGTTGCCCGACCAACTCTCGTGACCGATTGCAGTGAGCGTGCCGTCCGCATTGGCGCCGAGCCGTATGCATTGAATCGTCGCGGGTCTGTGGGTGAGGTTGTTGAACATCAGCGGGCGAGGGAGTGCAACTTTTACCGGGCACCCGGCTTCTCTGGCTGCCAGAGAGGCCAGGACCGCGTCGCACAGGATGGTACCTTTACCGCCGAAACCGCCGCCGATATAGGGCGATATCAGGTGAATGTTGTCTCTGGATATACCCAGGGTCTTAGCCAGGTCTCGGACACCCCAGTTCATCTGCTGAATGGATGTCCACAGCGTCAGTTTGTCTCCCTGCCACTGAGCAATGGTCGCATGAGGTTCCATCATCGCGTGGGCATGATCCGGGGTGGTGTAATGGCCTTCGAGTTTGAACGCAGCGCTCTTGAACGCGCCTTCGAAATCCCCGATTGCGGTATGCGGAGGAGGGCCGAACGCACCCGGCGCGGGTGTCTTGGCGGACTCTCGCTGCGCGGCCAGGCTATAGGCGCCAGGCTCTCTTGCGTAGTAGATCCGGAGCAATGCCGATGCGGCCCTGGCTTGTTCAAACGTCTGTGCAACGACGATTGCCACTGCCTGGTGATAGTGATCGACCTTCGGGCCGGCAAGCGCACGGTCGACGTAGAATTCGCCCCTGTCCAAGTGACCGGCATTCTCATGGGTGACGATTGCGATGACGCCGCTGGCCTGGCGCGCTTCACTCGAATCGATTGAAGAGATCCGCCCCTTGCCGATTGATGAGCCTACGACATACCCGTAGGCAGGAGGGCTGACAGCCGCTTGTTGTTCGTAAGCATACGTCGCCGTGCCGGTGGTTTTCAGTTTTCCTTCAAGGCGAACTCTGGGTTGACCAATCACTTTCAGTTGATCGATGGGGTTTGTGCTCGCAGGCGTGTCAAACTTCATGAGGCTTAATCCTTGTCATCGACCGCAGCCGTACAATGCCGTTGATTTGCTTAGGAAGACGCGCTGGAAAGAGCAAGACCGATAGTCCGTTCCGCCAGTTTGATTTTGAAGGCATTCTGCGCGGTAGGATGGGCGCCGGCGAGCAAGCGCGTTGCGACTGCATTCGCCCCTTCAGGAAGAGAGGCTTCAGCCTCTTCACTTCGCCAGGGTTTATAGGCCACGCCCCCCAGGGCAAGCTGGCCAGTCCGGTCCGGCATTACGATCGCTGCAACAGACACCAGCGCAAACGCGTAAGAGGCGCGGTCGCGAACCTTGTAGTAAATATGCTTGCCTCCCACGGGCTTAGGCAACGTCACGGCGGTAATCAACTCGGCGGCACTCAGGACGTTCTCGATATGTGGAGTGTCCCCGTGAGCGCTGTAAAGGTCAGCCAGATCAATCGTCCTGGTCTGACCGTTTGGAGCAAGGGTTTCGACCTTCGCGCCCAATACCCGCATTGCCACGGCCATGTCACTGGGATGGCTGGCAATGCAGGCATCGCTGACGCCGATGATCGCTTGCTGCCGACTGGCGCCCCCCATTGCGGGGCAACCGGCACCCGGACGCCGTTTGTTGCAAGGCTGATGGGTGTCGTAAAATATGCACACCGGGTGCGTTGCAACAGATTGCCTGCCGTTGTGGCTTTGTTGCGCAGTTGCCCTGACGCTCCCGCGAGCAGCGCTCTGGAAAGGACTGCGTAGTCACGACGAACCTCAGGCGCAGCTGCCAGGTCGGTGTTACGTACCATTGCGCCTATCCTTATCCCTCCGTCCTCGGTGGCGGATATCTTGTCGAGTCTCAGTCCGTTTACATCGATCAGATGCTGAGGGGTCTCGATTTCCAGTTTCATCAGATCGAGCAAATTGGTACCACCGGCGATGAATCGGGCGCCCGGATTATCGGCGGCGGCGTTGACTGCCTGTTGTAGAGAGGTCACGCGTTCGTAGGTGAAGGATCTCATGCGTCAACTCCGGCTACTTCTTGAATGGCTTCGACGATGTTGGAATAGGCGCCGCATCTGCAGATATTGCCACTCATGCGTTCCCGTATCTCAACCGCGGTAACACTGCTGCCGTCAATCAAATCGCCGCTTGCGTGGCTGGGTACGCCGGCTTTTATCTCTTCAAGCATCGCCACTGCGGAGCAAATCTGGCCAGGCGTGCAATAACCGCATTGATAGCCATCATGTTTGATAAACGCCGATTGCATCGGGTGCAGGTTGTCCGGCGTGCCGAGCCCTTCGATGGTGGTGATGCTGTCGCCCTCGTGCATGACTGCAAGGGTAAGGCATGAGTTGATTCGTCTGCCTTCCACGATCACCGTACAGGCACCACACTGGCCGTGATCACAGCCTTTTTTGGTGCCATTCAAATGAAGTCTTTCGCGAAGGACGTCCAGAAGAGTGGTGCGGTTGTCGACATCCAGAGCAACGCGTCGACCGTTGAGTGTGAACGTCACATGACTGCCAGGCGGACTTTTCGGTGCTGACTGCTTCCTGGCAGCCGCTTGCGTGTCATCGCCTTTTGCCAATACCGCTGTAACTGCAGTACCTGCAGTGCCGATAAGCACTTGTCGTCGGGATATTGCTATTCCAGCGTCTGGCGCAGCGGGGGTTCTAGGGGGCATCAAGGTCTCCATTCGCAGTGTGCAGGTCTGAAGTCGGGGCTGCTGATTCCTTTGCGTTGCAAATCTTTCATCGAGAGTGCACTGGGTGAGGAAGCCGTTTGGCTGGACAGTTCATTGCGTGAGCCTATGACACAGGGGGCCGGCTGATAACCCGAGTTTTCAGAATGAATCCTTGAGCGCAGCTCAGTAATGCACGACCCGCCTCAACATGGACGGTCAGTGGTCATCTGATTGACTCTCGATGCTGTTCAACAGCGGGCTGCAGAAAGTCGCTCCGCCCGTTACTGAACGGAGCTTTAAGATTCTTGTGAGCGACCATGATTTCGCCGGTCTGCCGTCGATACGACTGATCTGAAACTCGGCACACTGCTTTCAGCACGGAGTGAATCCTATTTATAGTGCTGCTCGAACACGGTCACCTGTTCCGGCGTGATCAGTTGAAAGGGCACCCAGATGTCCGCATCGACCGGCTCGCCTTTGATCATCTTGATGGCCGACTGCAGCGCCATGCTCGCCTGAGCTTTCGGGTCCTGGAATACCGAAGCTGCGAGTATTCCGCGCTTGATTGCCGCCAGGCCATCCGGCAAACCGTCTATGCCTACGATGGCGACTTCACCCTTGGCTTTACCCGCCTGCTGCAGCGCCATGGCGGCACCTATGGCCATCTCGTCGTTATTGGCCACGATTGCATCAAAGGACCTGCCTGCCAGCAACCAGTTGCTGGTCAGGTCCATGCCTTTGTTGCGTTGCCATTCAGCTGACTGCTGCTCGACGATGGTTATGCCGGGATACTCCTTGAGCACTTGTTTGACACCTTCGCTACGGTCGTGTGTCGAGTTTTGCGCCAGGTCGCCCATGATGAGGGCGATAGTGCCCTTGCCTCCCATCCTGTCTGCCAAGTAGCGCATCTGCAGTTGTCCGGCCTCGATGTCATTGGACGCTACCGTCGTCACCCCCTTGGGTAAGACGCGCTCATCCGGATGGCGATTGACGTAGACCAGCGGTACCTTTGCCTCGACCGCAGCGCGCGTCATGTTGGCCGTGGCAGCGGTGTCCACGGGCAAGACGATGACGGCATCAACTTTCTGACTCAGAAAACCCTGAACTTGATTGATCTGGCGAACCACATCACTTTGAGCATCTTCGAACTGGACCTGAACGCCATCTTTCCTGGCGGCTTCTTCCAGGCCACTGCGAACATAGGTCATGAAGTTGTCATCGACCCGGGCGATCGTGACGCCGATGCGGTAGCTGGCGGCAGCCCATTGGCTGGACACCACCAGGAATGCAGCAATGAGCAGTTTGCAGAGAGGCATGAGAGAGTTCCTTTTGTTGTTATAAATTGACGCTATTGCGATCTTTCGCGAAAAATTTCGCGCGCATCTCCAGAACGCTTCCAGGTGCATTTTCAATCCAGCGTGAAGGCTTTCTTGAAGCGCTCAAGTGCCGTTTCACTGTTGCTGCTGGCCCAGCCCTCAAGCCCGACCACGCCGGTGAAGCCCATCTCGAACAGGGCTCTGGCAATGGCCGGATAATGAATCTCACCTGTACCAGGCTCCTTGCGGCCGGGGACATCGGCCACCTGGATTTCTCCGATAGCGTTTCCGGAGCGCTGGATAAGTTCGATCAGGTTTCCTTCACCAATCTGGGCGTGGTAAAGGTCAAGGTTCATCTTCAAATGCAGGCTGCCCACAGCCTCTATCAAGGCCAATGTGTCCTGGGCGCGGGCGAAGGGTGTGCCGGGGTGATCCACTTCAGTGTTCAGGTTCTCCAGCAGAAAGACCCGGCCTGCGTCTTCCCCGAGGCGAGCGAGTTTTTCCAGCGTTCTACAAGCGCTCAACCACATGCGCCCATCGAGGTGGGCGACTGGCTTGACCGGCAAGCCCTTGTCGTCCAGCCCTGTGCCATGCAGGTTCAGACTCGGGCAATCGAGCTGCGCAGCAACCTCCAGCGATTCGCGGGCGCTGTGGAGCAGTTGCTGGATTGCATCGTGATCGGTCAGATTGCCGCGCGTGTAGCCGGTCATGGATGTGAAATTCGCTCCGGTCGCGACCAGGGCTGCTATGTCTTTATTGGCCCAGCTCCATATCTCGACGCTGAAGCCCAACTCGTGGATACGTCTGACACGATCGGTGAACGGCAACTCCAGAAAGACCATCTCGGCGCTGACCGCTAATGTGAATGGTATGAAGCTCATGCGCCGAATCCCCGTGATACCGCTACCGGCAGGCCTTGCTGGAAGGATTCGATGCAGGCGCTGGCAATGGCCAGTGCTGCTCGGGCATCTTCGCCGCTGGCAATGGGTTTGGCTCCGGTGCGCAGGCAATCGACAAAATGATTGAGTTCAGCGACATACGCATCGCGCAGCAGGTCGGTGTCCAGTCGCCGGGTGTCTGTCTGTGTGCCATTGGCCAGGTACCGGGTCAGGTCGGAGTCATTGACGTTGCCCATGGTCAGCATGCCAGCACTGCCGAACACTTCTCCCCGGACATCGTAACCGTAGACAGCCTGGAAGCTGGCTTCTGCTGTAGCAATGGCGCCGTTATCGAAACGGATCACCACCACGGCGGTGTCCAGAAAACCATTGCTCCGGTAATCCGGGGCAATCAGCGCATCAGCCATGACGAATACGCTGACTGCCTCCGCCCCAGGGTTCAGGTAACGTAGTGTGTCGAAATCGTGAATCAGGGTTTCCAGAAAAACCACCCATTGCGGTGAGGCCGACGGGTTATTCAGCGCCGGGTCGCGGGTCAGCGAGCGCAACAGTTGTGGTGTACCTATGCGTCCCTCGACTACGTTCAGATGAGCTGTGCGAAAGCTCCTGGCGAAGCGACGGTTGAAACCAACCTGCAAGGGGACGCCTGCCTCGGCGGCTGCAGCGATCGCGCGATCGGCTTCCTCCAGAGTGATTGCCATGGGCTTCTCGCAAAAGACGCCCTTGCCAGCCCGTGCCGCGCTCGTGACCAGTTCCGCGTGGCTGCGCGCAGGAGCGGCAATCAATACGCCGTCTATGTCGGGATCGTCCAGCAATTGCTGAGGGTCGGTGTAGACCCGGTCCACACCCAACTCCACGGCAAGCCGCGACGCCTGTCCCAGTGTGGGGTCTGCGATGGCTGCCAGGCAGGCACCAGGGATGTGATGGGCAGCAGTCTGCCCGTGAAAGCTGCCCATGCGACCAGCCCCGATCAGCCCCAGGCGGAGGATTTTTTTGCTCATGAAATAACCCCTTGTCATTATTTTTCGATTATTTCCCGGCAGTGAACAGACCGGGTACAACCGAAGTAGCAAGGGTTGTGCCATTAAGTAACTAATTGATATTAAATGGTTTTTTACTATTAATCATAAAAAAGTGTTCATATTTTCGACATGTCTATACTGACATGTCGAAAATATGAACATGGGTGCCGTCAATGTCTCCAAAGTCCATGACCTTCAGCGCAGAAGACCTCGACTACCTCACATCATTGGGGACCGTTGCACTCAATGCCGGGCCCATTCCTGAACTGGAGCAAGCCTGGCAGGCGCGCCTGGACGGCCTCGACCAGCGTCCGTCATCGGTTCGCAAGGTGATCTGGGACTCTTGGGGCCGTAGCGTTGCAGGTGGTGTGGACCCTGAGGACGGCGACTACAGGTTCATCGACCCGCAGGCACTGGCAGCCACTCTGGCGGCCAACCGAGGGTTGATTGCGGCCGCTGCTCAGGTAATGCACGGCTTGCTCGCCTATAACCCACGGGGCCATATCAACCTTACTGACGTCGAAGGCACCACCCTGTATTTTTGCGGCCTGGACATTACGCCGGTAGGGACGCGCTTGCTGGAGTCCGTGCAGGGCACTAACTGCACGGGGCTGGCGCTGGCTGAAGATGCTCTGGTGTATGTATTGGCTGAAGAAAACTTCGGTAAAGGTCTGCGTCAGCGACGAATGCATTGTGCAGCGGCCCCTATCCGCAATGCGCAGGGACAGACGCTGGCGCTGCTGACTCTGACCGCCGAGCCGGGCTGGTTCCACTTTCATACCCTGGGCACCGTCCAGGCCGCGGCGGAGGCCGTTTCGCGGCAGATGGTGCTACAGGCGCTGCTGGAACAACAGAAGACTGTGCTCGAAGTGCTCAATGAAGGCCTGGTAGTGCTGGACGAGCGAGGCTGTATCAAGGCACTCAATCGTTATGCCCGGCAACTCTTTCGAGTCGATCTGGATGCGCTGGGCAGCCCGTTCCAGCGCCTGGGTCGCAGTGACTTGAGCGAACAGATTCTGACGCACGGCGGCGAAGGGCTGCGGGATCTGGATTGCATTTTCGAGCTGCATGATTTCAGCCAGCTGTCCTGCCTGGTTTCTGTGTGCCCGCTGGAGCAGGGCGGGCGTGTGGTGTCGTTGCGGGAGAACCGTCGTATTCGGGAGATCACGCGGCGAATCGTAGGCACTCAGGCCCGCTACACGTTCGAGACAATTCAGGGCCGTTCCCGGGCCATGGAGGACGCGTTGCACCTGGCACGGATTGCCAGTCGAAGCGATTCCACAACGTTGATTCTTGGCGAAAGTGGCACCGGCAAGGAATTGTTCGCCCAGGCGATCCACAACGCCAGTGACCGCGGTGGTGGGCCTTTTGTGGCCGTCAATTGCGGTGCCATTCCCCGGGATCTGGTGCAAAGCGAGTTGTTCGGCCATGTCGAGGGCGCATTTACAGGTGCGGCTCGAGGTGGTTCGGCGGGCAAGTTCGAACTGGCCGATGGCGGGACTATATTCCTTGATGAGATCGGCGATATGTCCTTCGATGCTCAGATCAGCCTGTTGCGGGTTTTACAGGAGGGAGAAGTGACCCGGGTCGGAGCGAAAAGCTCGCGCCAGGTGGATGTACGCATCGTCGCAGCCACTCACCGCAACCTGGGGCAGGCGGTGGCCGAAGGCGCCTTTCGCGAGGACTTGTATTACCGGCTGAATGTGCTGAACCTGACCGTGCCGCCGCTGCGTATGCGCCAGGAAGATATCGTACTTCTGGCTCGGCATTTTCTTGCTCGTTGTGGCCATTCACTGCGCAAGTCGGTGCAGGGCTTTTCGACGCAAGCGTTGGAGCTGCTGGCGGCTTACAGCTGGCCGGGCAATGTGCGGGAGCTTGAAAATACCATTGAGCGCGCAGCCAATCTGGCTTTGGGTGAGTTAGTCCAGACTGGCGATTTGCCTCTTGAAATCAGGCAGCGCACCAGCCAGTCGGTATCGGAGCACTTGCCAGCGCCAATGACGGCCAGAGACCTTGGCACCCATGAAATGCACGCAATTGTGGCTGCTCTCGAAAACACCCGAGGCAACATCCGTCTGGCTGCCCGACAGTTGAACGTTTCAAGGGGCGGTTTGTACAACAAAATGAGTCGGTTTGGACTGCGTGCCGAGGATTTTCGCCGTTTATGATCCGATCAGAACTGGGTATTTCCACGGTCGATATCTGCAGTTAATAGAGTGCCCCTGGTAATAGAGTGCCCCTGGTTAAATCTAGAAATACACATAGTGCCTTCAAGGGGCATTGCCCGTGAGGCTGCGTGCCTGGTGCTGATCAGGCTCGGAGAGAGACGGCGGATATTTGAACCTCCATGACCTGATAACGCTGGAGAATTGCGCGTACAGAAAATGTTATTTTTGAATAATTAAATTTAATCTAGATCAGAAATAATAATATTAGCTTATGACCAAATAGAATTATATTTTAGAAATTGATTCCGTTATGTTTGGTTTCAACAGCCTACCCCTTACCTCGGATGGTACCAATCTTAATCAAGATTCTGTGTGTCATGCCGCCAGACTGCACGGTGTGACAGGGGCGCTGCAACGCTGACCCCGGTGCAGAATCGTTGGAAGGGAGTTCAACGTATGTTGCCTGTTCAATCCTGCCATTGCCTTTACTTCTCTCGCCCTGTCATTGACAGGCGCGTCGCCTTGCCACTGCTGCGCACCGACTGTTCGCCTCACAGCTAGTTCGTTCAGACCGCTAAGTGCCAAACCCGGCCGCAGGCTTTCCTGCATGTCGTTGATCACTTTTAAAACCTTGCATGCCGCGCCGTCCTCAAGACAGCGGGAATGTCCGATTTCGCGATTTGGATGTGTGGCTGCTATGACAGCCATGTCTGGAGTGGGTATGAAACAAGCCTTACAACGTGCCCGGGTATCGACTGCTGCAATGGGCTACTGCCCATTGGCGTTGGCGATAGGGGGCGTGTTGCTGTCAGGGACCATAAGAGCCCAGGAAAACAACACCGACGACCCGCGTACCTTGTCCACTGTGGTGGTCACCGGTAATCGCGGTGCCGAGCAACGCACGGTCACCAGCAGCCCGGTACCGATCGATGTGGTCAGCGCCAGACAACTACAGAGCACCGGCAAACCCGGACTGATGGAAGCCCTGAGTGCAGTAATTCCATCGCTGACCCTGCCGGAAAAAACCGGCTGGGATGCCAGCGGCATTGCCCGTGCGCCCAACTTGCGTGGCTTGAGCGCCGCCGAAGTGTTGGTGCTGGTCAATGGCAAGCGTCGTCACACCAGTGCCACCCTGAACATCAACGGTATTAACACCGGGGCTGCCCCTGCGGACCTGGACCTGATCCCCATCAGCGCCATCGACCATGTTGAAGTCCTGCGCGATGGTGCAGCGGCCCAATACGGTTCCGATGCGATTGCAGGGGTCATTAACGTCATTCTCAAGGCTGACACCAGCGGTACCTCGGTGAGCAACGCCGGGCTCGGCTATGACGGCAAGAAGCAGACTGTGCAGCAAAGCCTCAACAAGGGTTTCGAGATTGGCGACGGGGGCATTGTGCAACTGGCGCTGGACGCCCGCAGCCAGAATGATGACAACAAGGCCAGCGCCAATGGTTACAGTTACGAGCAGGCCTATGACCTGGCGGGCAAGTCCACGTATGGCGGCTACGGCACGCCAAAGACTAATCTGCTGACCCTGGGGTACAACGCCGAACTGCCCATCGATGACAGCCTGAGCCTGTATTCCTTCACCACGTATTCACGTCGTAAAGCCGAGCAGGGGCAAAATTTTCGTCTGCCGACCATCACCAATACCATTACCACCGGGCCTAACGGATACCCGGCGGGATACACACCGACCTGGTACATCGATGAAGACGATTTCCAGGCCGCATTTGGCGGCAAAGGCACCGTCGGCGAATGGGATTGGGATCTTTCCAGCACCTACGGACGCAACGAAGCCGAGCAGGGCACCACGCACAATCAGAACCCGTCCCTGGGTGAAGACACGCCCAATCGCTTTACTTCCGGTACGTGGATCTCCACCGAACTGACCACCAATCTGGACTTCAAGCGCGGCTTCGACATCGGCCTGCAAAAGCCCCTGGATTTGTCCTATGGCCTCGAGCATCGGCGTGAGACGTATGAGGTGCAGGCCGGTGACTATGAATCCTATGCCAATGGCGGCTACTGCATTACGCCGGGCAACTGCGCGTCTTCCGGAGCGCAAGTCACCAACGGTATTTCCCCTGACGAAGAAAGCAGCGCGTCGCGTAACAGTGTCGCCAGTTATGTCGACGTGGGCTTCAACCCTGTACCGGACTGGTACGTTGGCAGCGCATTTCGCTACGAGCATTACAATCAGGGCGTGGGTGCGACCCGCAGCGGCAAACTGACCACGCGTTACGATTTCACTCGCCAATTCGCTATACGCGCCACCGTCAGCAATGGTTTCCGTGCGCCGTCTCTGGCCAACAGTCTGTTCAGTGCGCGCTCGACCACGTATGGCGTGGTGGACGGGGTCTATCAGTCCATCAACTACGGCGTGTTGCCAACGGGGTCCGGGGCTGCGAAAGCGCTGGGTGCCGAGGACCTTAAACCGGAGCGCTCGACCAACTTCAGCCTCGGTTTCACGCTCACACCGACCGACCGCCTCACGCTGACCGCCGACGCCTACGTCATCAATCTGCGTGACCGCATCACCCTGACCGGCACCTTGCTGGGCAATGAGGTCACGCAGGTGCTGCTCAACAATGGCATCGACTCGACGTCGGGTGGCCAGTACTTCATCAACGGTGCCGACACCCGTACCAAGGGGCTGGATCTGGTCAGCAATTACAGTCAGGAACTGGGGCCGTACGGATCACTGAAGTGGACGGCGGCGTTCAACTGGAACCAGACAAAGATCCTTGGCTACAAGGAGTCCACCTCGATTCTCGGTACGTCCTATGAACTGATGGACCGCGAAGCGCGCAACCTGATCACCGGTGTGCAGCCGCGCACCAAGCTGATTCTGGGCGGTGACTGGAGTATCGAGCGCTTCAACCTGAATCTGGCGCTGACCCGCTACGGCGCTTACAAGGAGGTCAATTCCTCAGCCAATCGTGATCTGGACCGGGTGTACGGCGCCAAATGGATCACCGATCTGGACCTTGGCTACAACCTCAGCAAAAACCTCAATGTCGCCATCGGAGCCAAGAACCTGTTCGACGTCTATCCCAAAAAGCAGGGGATTCCCAGCAGCACCATGGTCAGCAGCTACGGCACCTATTCGCCCTACGGTTTCACTGGCGGCTACTACTACACCCGGCTGACTTACGCCTTTTAAGGCCAGCACCTGACAACTCAATATTGCGTGCGAGGAACCACCATGCCCATTGTCGCCAAACCCTATGACTTCATTGATGAGCCCAGTCATTATCCACTTCCTCAGAGCCGCGTAGCACCCCCGCCGATAAAGGCCTTGCAGGTCGTTCCCGCCCGGCATCCCGGTCGCTGGTTCGGGTCGATATTCGCAGCGCTGGTGCTGCTGGCCATTGTGCACTCGCTGGCGACCAACCCGCGTTGGGAGTGGGGCGTCTTCGGCCAGTGGTTCTTCTCTCCATCGGTGCTGCGCGGCCTTGCGCAGACGCTTCTGTTGACGTTGCTCAGCACGCTGTTCAGCATCATTCTCGGCACGGCGCTGGCGTTGGCGCGCCTGTCGGGCTCGCCGCTGCTGGCGGCACTGGCCTGGGGCTACATCTGGTTTTTCCGCTCGATGCCTGCGCTGCTGGTGTTGATCATCCTCTACAACTTCGCCTACCTGTACGACCACATTGTGCTGGGGGTGCCGTTCACCCAACTGGTCTTTGCCGAGTGGTCGACGGTGGACGTGCTCAGCCAGTTTACCGTTGCGGTACTGGGCTTGAGTCTGATGCAGTCGGCCTATACCGCAGAAATCATTCGCGGTGGGCTGATCGGTGTCGATGCCGGTCAGCATGAAGCTGCTGCGGCACTTGGCCTGCCTGTGTCGCGGCGGATTTTCCGGATCATTCTGCCCCAGGCGTTGCGCTCGATTCTGCCTTCAGGCTTCAACGAGATCATCGGACTGGTCAAGGGAACATCCATTGTTTACGTGCTGGCCTTGCCAGAGCTGTTCTACACCGTGCAGGTCATCTACAACCGTACCCAGGCAGTGATTCCGCTGCTGATCGTGGCCACCGTCTGGTACCTGATTATCACTACGGTGCTGACCAGTGCCCAGTATTACGTCGAACGCCATTTTGCCCGAGGCTCGGCACGTGTACTGCCGCCGACACCCTTGCAGCGCCTGCGCGGTTGGCTCAAGGGCAGCGTGTCCGGGGAGAAGCACCATGAGTGAGGCCTCCACGCCAGTGCGCGCAGGGCGCATTCAGATCCAGGGCGTGGGCAAGCGCTTTGGCAGCCAGCAGGTGCTAAAGGACATCGACCTGAGCATCGAACCGGGCAAGGTCACGGTGATACTCGGTCCTTCCGGTTCCGGCAAGTCCACGCTGCTGCGCACCATCAACCACCTGGAAAAGATCGACAGCGGGTACATCACCATCGACGGTGATTACGTTGGTTATCGTCGCAAGGGCGACCTGCTCTATGAACTCAAGGAGCGCGAGATCCTCAAGCAGCGGATCGACGTCGGCTTCGTGTTCCAGAACTTCAATCTGTTCGCACACCTCACTGCCTGGGAAAACATCGCCGAAGCGCCTCTGGCCCACAAACGCTGGAGCAAGTCCGAGGCCCGGGTCAGGGCAAATGAACTGCTGGCCAGGGTAGGTCTGGCAGACAAGACAGATGCTTACCCGCGCCAGCTTTCCGGTGGTCAGCAACAGCGTGTCGCCATCGCCCGTGCGCTTGCGCTGGACCCCAAGGTCCTGCTGTTCGATGAGCCCACCTCAGCCCTTGATCCTGAACTGGTCGGCGAGGTGCTGGACGTCATCAAGGGCCTGACGCAACTGGGCGTCACGCTGGTGGTGGTCACTCATGAAATCGGCTTTGCCCGTGAGGTGGCAGACCATGTCGTGTTTCTCTGCGAGGGCCGATTGATCGAGCAAGGGCCGCCGGAGCAGGTGTTCCGCCAACCTCGACATCCTCGCACGGCTGCCTTTCTCGGCAAGGTGCTATGACTTTCCCGCTATCAAGGAGTGACCACTGATGTTCATCAATAGCGCCCGTGTGGCCTTGCTGACCCTAGCCGTCAGCGTCGCCCACAATACGTTGGCGTCGACCGCGCAACCGGTCGATCTGAGTCCCGACCGGCCACGCATTCATGTGCCGCGTAACGAGGCGGCCATCGCACAGATCCCGGCGGGCTTCAAGTTCGCCCAGCCTGGCAAGTTCACCGTGGCCGTCTCCGGTGTTGCGGGGCCGCCGTTGGCGCTGCTGGCCAATGATGACAAGACCACTATTGGCAGCGAGGCCGATACCGCGCAACTGGTAGCGGACAGCCTGGGCCTGCAATTGAACGTGGTGCAAACCAGTTGGGAGGACTGGCCACTGGGCGTCAGTTCGGGGAAATACGACGCGGTGATCAGCAACGTCACGGTCACGGAAGCACGCAAGAAACGCTTCGATTTCGCCACTTACCGTCAGGACGTACTGGGCTTCTACGTAAAAACCAACAGCAAAATCAGCGAGATAAAACAGGCGTCGGACATTGCCGGGTTGAAAATCATCGTCGGCTCCGGCACCAATCAGGAAAAGGTTCTGCTGGCGTGGAACGAAGCAAACGAAAAGGCCGGTCTCAAGCCTGCGCTGTTGCAGTACTTCGATGATCAGGCGGCCGCACAGCTTGCCATTCAGTCGGGTCGCAGTGATGCGCTGTTCGGGCCCAATTCGATATATGCCTATTCGGCCGCGATTACTGGCGGCATCAAGCGGGTAGGCACGGTCAACGGCGGTTGGCCGCTGCAGGCGGATATCGCCGTGACCACGCGCAAGGACAACGGCCTGGTCAAGCCGATTCACACCGCCCTGGAAGGGGCGATTGCCGGCGGCCAGTACGAGCAGGTACTCAAACGTTGGGGGCTGGACGTGGAACGCGTCGACAAGTCGCTGATCAATCCGCCCGGCTTGCCGGACTGAAGCGTTGAAGGGAGCAAACGATATGGGACTGACACGACGTGAAGCGCTTTCCAGTATCGCTGCCGTGGGCGGCGAGACCGCCGTCAAGGATGCGCTTGCGGTACTGGGGCTGGGGCCTTCATCGCATCGACGGCCACAGCCTCTGAAACTCGGCGACGGTCTGGGGCAGGGCACTCGCGTGCTGGTGCTGGGGGCAGGCGTTGCCGGGCTGGTCACGGCACTGGAGCTGAAGCGCGCAGGTTTTGCCGTGCAAGTGCTGGAAGCCCGTGATCGAGTGGGTGGCCGTAACTGGACGCTGCGCAACGGCGATCGGGTGGATTACAAGGACGGCCGCTCACAGACCGCAAGCTTCGATTCAGGCGTGTATTTCAATGCCGGTCCGGCGCGCATTCCCAGCCAGCATCGGACGCTGCTCGACTACTGCAGTGAACTGGGTGTGCCGCTTGAAGTACTGGTCAACAGCAGCCATGGAGCTCAGGTACGCCCGGACCTGCAACGACCCGCGTTCACTGTCGGCCAGGCGATCAATGACGCCCGCGGCCATCTTTCCGGTTTGCTGGCCAAGGCGGTGCAGCGCGACGCGCTGGACGATGTGTTGAGCGGCGAAGAGCGTCAGCGGCTGCTGGCGTTCTTGCAGGTATATGGCGACCTTTCGCAGGAGCTGGCTTACGAGGGCAGCCTGCGCTCCGGGCACCAAACGTCGCTTTCTCATCCGGGAGCCTTGCCGAGCAGTGCGCAACCGGTGGCGCTGGATCGCTTGCTGCACCCCGAATTATGGGGCGCGCTGCTGCACACCGAGTTTCCCGAGTTTTCCGCGACCATGTTTCAACCGGTCGGTGGCATGGACCGGATCACCGACGCCTTTTACCAGCGCCTCACCGACCAGGTGCAACTGGACGCGCAGGTACGGCAGATTCGTCAACTGGAAGACGGCGTGGCAGTTACCTATCACGACAAATACAGCGGTCGCGAGCATGTGGTGCGCGCCGACTATCTGGTGTCAACCCTGCCACTGCCCTTGCTGGCCAGACTGGACACCGATTTCAGTGACCCGGTCAAGGCGGCCTTGCTCAGCACCCGCAACGATCAGGCGACCAAGGTGGCCTGGCAATCTCCGCGTTTTTGGGAAACCGACTACCGCATCTACGGCGGGTTGTCCTGGATCGACCATCCGGCGCGTCTGTTGTGGTATCCCAGCAACGACTTGAACACCCGACAAGGCCTGCTTGTGGCGGGTTATGTCACAGGGGAGGGGGCCGATGCGTTCGGTGCGAAACCCTTCGACACACAATACGCCACTTCCAGAGAAGCGGTAGAGCTGCTGCACCCGGGGTATTCGCGGCAGCTGCGCAACCCGCTGGCCGTGTCCTGGGAGCAGATCCCTTACAGCGAAGGCCCTTGGTTGCAACGCGAACATTTCCCTGCCGCTGCCAGTGCGTTGCTGGACGAGCCCCACGGTCGTGTGTACTTCGCCGGTGACGGGCTGGTGCAAAGCGGAGTCGGCATCTGGCAGGAGTCAGCGGCCAACTCGGCGCGACATGTGGTGGCGCAACTGGCCGAGCGAGTGACGCAAGCGCGGCAGATTTCGACCCTTGCCGCGTCATGACGTGCAACTGCACGAGCCCCGCGTTTTACGTAACCCTTATTCCTGAATATCCATTGAAAGAGAGACACCATGAGCGACAGCATTCAACGCACCAGCGTCGGCGATTTTCCGATCTCGCAAACCGTGACAGTGCCAGCCTCGACCAGCCTGGTATTCGTCAGCGGCACCTTGCCTGACCTCGCCGACCCGCATGCTCCGGCGGGTACGCCGGCAGCCTATGGCAACACCGAAGTACAGACCGTTTCGGTATTCAACAAACTGCGCAGAATCCTTCAGCAACAGGACCTCGATCTGGGCGATATCGTACAGTTGCGGGTATTTCTGGTCGGTGCCGAGGAAACCGCCGGCAAGCTGGATTTTGCAGGGTTGCAGGCTGGTTACACGCAATTTTTCGGCACGCCGGAACAACCTCTCAAACCCGCGCGCACGGCGTTGCAGGTGGTAGCGCTGCCATTGCCCGGCGCGTTGATCGAGGTCGAAGCGATAGCGGCCAGACCGGCTTGATCGGGCGCTGTCAGCTTGCGTGTCGGGCAGCGATCAGCGCCGCCCGGCGCGGGTACTCACGTCCACCCACACTGCCAGCACCAGGATCCCGCCCTTGACGATCATCTGCCAGTAGCTGTCGACATCGAGCATCGACATGCCGTTGTCGAGACTGGTGATGACCAGTGCGCCGAGCAGGGCACCGTAGACAGTGCCTGAACCGCCACGCATGGACGTACCGCCGATGAAGCATGCAGCGATGGCGTCGAGTTCGCCCATGTTGCCGGCCGAGGGTGAGCCGGCGGCCAGGCGTGCGGTGTTGACCAGCCCGGCGAACGCACACATCACGCCCATGATGCCGAAAATCCACAGCTTCACGGCCTGTACGTTGATGCCGGACAGGCGCGTGGCTTCCATGTTGCTGCCGACGGCGTAGACACGGCGCCCGAACACCGTCTGGGTGGTGACATAACTGAACACGCCGAGCAGGACCAGCAACAGCAACACCGGAACGGGGATTCCGTCGTAGCTGTTGAGCACATAGACAAAGCCGCCCAGCACCGCGCCGATCAACACCACACGCAACACATCACGAATCAGCGAATGTGCCGCCAGCCCGTGCAGCGCTCTGTTGCGCCGTTGTTTCCAGGTCAGGACCAGCGTCAGCGCCAGCAGCAGAATACCGAGCCCGGTGCCCACCGCATGCGGCAGATAACCCTGGCCGATATAGACCAGCGACGGCGACACCGGAGCGATGGTCGTGCCGCCGGTGATCCCCAGCAGAACGCCGCGAAACGCCAGCATGCCACCCAGCCCGACGATGAACGAGGGGATCCGCAGGTAGGCGGTCATGTAGCCGTTGGCCAGGCCTATCAGCAGGCCGCACAGGGCGACCACGCTCAGGTTTGCCAGCAGCGGCACGTGGTAAACCACATCCAGAATCGCCGCCAGGCCACCGAGCAGGCCAAGCAATGAGCCCACCGACAGGTCAATCTCGCCGCTGATGATCACCAGCACCATGCCGCAGGCCAGAATCCCGGTAATGGACATCTGTCGCAGCAGGTTGGACAAGTTGCGCGGCGTCAGGAAGCCGCCCTCGGTCTGCCAGCTGAAGAACAGCCAGATAACGGCGATGGCAATCACCAGCGCGAGCATTTTGTAGCGGGTAAAGAACTGTTTGACCTGGTTCATCTACGCGGTCTTCCGGGCATTATTGTGAGGGGCATCGGAGTGGCTGAGTGCAGCGGCAAGCACCTGCTCCTGAGTCAGTTCATGGTTGATGAAGTCGCCGCGCAACTGACCGTCGCCAATCACCAGCACGCGGTCGGACACGCCCAGCACTTCAGCCAGCTCCGAAGACACCATGATGATCGACACGCCCTCGGCTGCCAGCGCGCCCATCAGCTTGTAGATCTCATACTTGGCACCGACATCGACGCCGCGGGTGGGCTCGTCGAGAATCAGGACGCGCGGGCGGGTCAGCAGCATCTTCGCCAGCACGGCTTTCTGCTGATTGCCACCGGACAGGCTGGTGATCGGCAAAAACGGGCTGGCCGTCTTGAGGTGCATGCGCGAGATTTCCCGGTCGATAGTGCCCAGCTCTGCCTCGGCGTCGATGCGGGTCATGTTCGAGTAACTGTCGAGGACCGCGAGGGTGATGTTCTGGCCAACGCCCAAGTCCTGAATGATGCCCTGGCGCTTGCGGTCTTCGGGGACCATGCACAGACCGGCGCGTATCGATTTGAGCGGCGTGCGCGTGTCGATAGCCTGGCCATTGAGCCACACTTCACCGGTGTACCGACCGGGATAGGCGCCGAACAGGGCTGACACCAGTTCGGTACGGCCCGCGCCCACCAGCCCGGCGATGCCGAGGATTTCCCCGCGCCTGAGGACGAACGATACGTCGTCGACCCGCTTGCGCCCGGGATTATCGACGTCATAGCAGGTGATATGCCGCGCTTCGAAGATCACCTCGCCGACATCATGCGGCTCGGTGGGATAGAGGTTGCTCATTTCGCGTCCGACCATCTGGGTGATGATCTTCGCAATGTCCATGTCCGCCATTGCGGTGGTTGCAATATGTTTGCCGTCGCGGATGACTGAGATGGTGTCGCACACGGCGGCCACTTCATCGAGCTTGTGCGAGATGTACACGCACGCGACCCCTTTAGCCTTCAGCTCGCGAATGATGTTCAGCAGCACCTCGATTTCGGAACGGGTCAGGGCCGAGGAGGGCTCATCGAGAATCAACAGGCGCGCCTTCTTGTTCAGTGCCTTGGCGATTTCCACCAGTTGCTGGTAGCCGCCGCCATATTGGGAAACCGGCAGTGCCACGTTCATGTCAGGCACTTTGAGTTCACGCATCAGCGACTCGGCGCGGTGGATCATGGCCGGATAATTCATGCGCCCGCCGGGGAGCGTCAGCTCGTGACCCATGAAGATGTTTTCGGCCACCGACAGGTCCGGGACCAGCGTCAGTTCCTGATGGATGATGACGATCCCGGCCGCTTCCGTTTCGCTGATCGATTGTGCCTTGAGCGGTTGGCCGTCCCACAGAATCTCGCCCTCCCAAGTGCCGTAGGGATAGACCGCCGACAGGACTTTCATCAACGTGGACTTGCCCGCGCCGTTCTCGCCGCACAGGCCGACGCACTCGCCGGGCTTCACTGTGATATCGATGCCGTTGAGCGCTTTCACACCGCCAAAGGATTTGACGATGCCGTTCATTTGCAGCAGGTAGTCAGACATGGCGCAGGGCTCTACGAAAGTGTGATGGCTTGGCCTGAGCGGCGACCCTGCTAAACCGCAGGGTCGCCGCTCAGGCTTTCAGCGACGTATCAACGATCGAGGCTCATTGCCCGTCAATCTGCGCCTTGGTGTAGAACCCGTCTTTTTCCAGCAGGTCGATGTTGTCCTTGGTCAGCAAGGTCGGGGTCAGCAGCATGGTGTCGACCTTCTTCATGCCATTGTCCGACTGCGAGTCAAACTTCGGCTTGTCACCGCCGCGCACCAATTGCACAGAAAGTTTGGCGGCTTCCGTGGCAATCAGTTTCAGCGGCTTGTAGACCGTCATGGTCTGGGTGCCATCGATGACCCGCTTGACCGCCGCGAGGTCTGCGTCCTGACCCGAGATAGGAACTGTGCCGGCCAGTTTCTGTGCCGCGAGGGCCTGAATAGCGCCCCCGGCAGTGGCGTCGTTGGAGGCGACGATGCCATCAATCTTGTTGTTATTGCGGGTCAGGGCGTTTTCAACAATGCTCAGGGCTTCGGTAGGGCTCCACTCCTTTACCCACTGCTGGCCGACGAGCTTGATATCACCTTTGTCGATAGCCGGTTGCAGCGCCTTCATCTGGCCTTCGCGCAGAATCTTGGCGTTGTTGTCGGTGGGCGCGCCGCCCAGCAGGAAATAATTGCCCTTGGGCGCTGCTTTCAGTACGCCGTTGGCCTGCATCTCGCCGACTTTTTCGTTATCGAAAGAAATGTACGCATCGATATCGGCATTTAGGATCAGCCGGTCATAAGACACCACCTTGATCCCGGCCTTCTTGGCTTCGGCAACGGCATTGGTCAGCACGGTGGCGTTGAACGGCACGATGACGATTACATCGACGCCGCGCGAGATAAGGTTTTCTATCTGCGAGATCTGTTTCTGCTCATTGGCATCCGCCGATTGCACGAAGACCTTGGCGTCGAGCTTTTCCGCCGCGGCAACGAAGTAATCACGGTCGCGTGACCAGCGTTCCAGACGCAGGTCATCAATGGAAAAACCTATTTTCGGGTGCACAGAGTCAGCCATCACCGGCAGGGACAGCAAGGCCAGCGCGCTGGCGAGCAGCGTACGTTTCAGGGTGTTCATAGGGTGCGTCCTTTTATTGTTGTTTGAGACACTTCTTGACTGGGCGATAACGATAGAACTGTAGAGCGTTGCTGGACGTCGCGTATGAAGATTTGTCGCCTGAATGTCACGGCGACGTCCAGTTGAGCCTGTCAGGCGTAGATAAAGCGATTGACTACGCCTTCAAGCAGTTCCTGGCGGCCACTGACGGCCTGCGGGTTCAGCTCGTTGGCGAAGGCGTGCTCGGCGAGCGACGCAAGGCTGAATTCGCCCGCCAGTACCGATTGGCCAAATGGCTGCTGCCAGCCTGCGTAGCGCTGATCCTTGAAGTGCTGGAGTTTATCGTTCTGCACCATGGCGGCGGCACGCTCCAGCGACAGGGCGAGGACATCCATCGCGGCGACGTGGCCGTGAAACAGGTCGATATCGTCGAGGCTCTGGCGACGCACCTTGGAGTCGAAATTGAAACCGCCGTTGGTGAAGCCGCCAGCCTTGAGGATCTCGTAGGTGGCGAGGGTCATCTCTTCGACGCTGTTGGGGAACTGGTCCGTGTCCCAGCCGTTCTGTGGGTCGCCACGGTTGGCGTCGATGCTGCCGAAAATCCCCAGCGAGACCGCTGTGGCGATTTCGTGGTGGAAGCTGTGTCCGGCCAGTGTGGCGTGGTTGGCCTCGATATTGACCTTGATCTCGTTTTCCAGGCCGTACTGCTGCAGAAAACCGAACACCGTGGCGCTGTCGTAATCGTACTGATGCTTGGTCGGCTCCTGTGGCTTGGGCTCGATCAGCAGATCGCCCTTGAAACCGATTTTGTGCTTGTGTTCAACGACCATGCGCATGAAGCGACCGAGTTGTTCGCGTTCACGCTTGAGGTCCGTATTGAGCAGGGTTTCGTAGCCTTCGCGACCGCCCCACAATACGTAGTTGGACCCTTTGAGACGCTGGGTGGCATTCATTGCGCTGAACACCTGGGTCGCGGCGTAGGCGAACACTTCCGGGTCCGGGTTGCTGGCAGCGCCTGCGGCGAAGCGTGGGTTGCTGAAGCAGTTGGCCGTGCCCCACAGCAGTTTTATGCCGCTCTGTTGCTGATGGCGCTCAAGATGATCGACCATGTGCGCGAAGTTGTGGCGATAATCCTTGAGTGAGGCGCCTTCCGGTGCCACATCGGTGTCGTGGAAGCTGTAGTAGTCGATGCCGAGCTTGGAGAAGAACTCGAACGCCGCTTCGGCCTTGCCGATGGCCAGTTCCATAGGGTCACCGGAACCTTGCCATGGGCGCTTGAAGGTGCCGACACCGAACATGTCGGCGCCCGGCCATACGAAGGTGTGCCAGTAGCAGGCCGCCATGCGCAAGTGCTCGCGCATGGGTTTGCCGAGGACCAGCTTGTCGGCGTCATAGTGGCGAAAGGCGAGGGACGAGTCGCTGTCAGGGCCTTCGTAGCGAACCCTGTCTACGTCGGGGAAGTACGGCATGAGCGTTTTCCTTATTGTTCTTGGCGGTGTCTGGATACTAGCAACGGCCCTGCATGCGCTGATTATGAAAATCGTCAACGTACAGTGCGATTTTGAGTGTTGAGATTCGTCGGTCAGCGGCCTAGTCTGTGGCCCACGGCGTCGTGCTTATCGAATCGGCATAAAAACAATGAAAACCGTACCTCCCGTTCACCGCATCGCGCTGTTGTTCAACGGCAGCAAGATTTATGACCGCGGCATCATCAGTGGCATCGGCAACTACCTCAGCAGCACCCGGGTGTCTTGGGACTTGTTCCTCGAGGAGGACTTCCTCTGTCGCCTGAAAGGCATCGAGCGCTGGCAGGGCGACGGGATCATTGCCGATTTCGATGACCCACTGATCGGCGAGGCACTGGCCGGGATCAAATTGCCGGTGGTAGCGGTGGGCGGGTCCTATCAGGACGAGCGCGCCTACCCGAAGGGCATTCCATATGTGGCGACTGACAATCACGCCTTGATCAAGGCAGCCTACGAGCACCTGATCGAGGCCGGGTTGACGCGCTTTGCCTGCTTCAGCCTGCCTGAAGCGCAAGCCAATCGCTGGGCGCAGGAGCGCGAGCAGGCCTTTCGCCGCTTGCTGCAACGCGACGGCCTGCACGCCGAGGTCTATCGTGGCCTGGGCACCAGCGCGCCGCTCTGGGACAGCGCCGTAGAACAGCAGATCGCCTGGCTGCAAAGCCTGCCCAAACCGATCGGCATCATCGCCGTGACCGACGCCCGCGCCCGTCAGCTACTGCAGGCCTGCCTGACCGCCGGAATTGCTGTCCCCGAGCAGGTGGCGCTGATCGGCATCGACAATGATCCGTTGACCCGAACCCTCACTCGCGTGCCACTGAGTTCGGTCGTTCAAGGAACCGATACGATGGGTCGCACCGCTGCACGTCTGCTGCACCAGATGCTGCACGGCATGCCGTCCTCGGGTACACACATTCTGATACCGCCGGACACTGTCAACGTGCAGGCTTCGAGTCTGCATCAGCCCTTGGGTGACCCCTATGTGATGCAGGCGCTGCTGTTTATCCGGCAGTACGCGTGCCAGGGCATCAAGACTGCACAGGTAGCCGCCTATGTGGGCGTCTCGCGCTCGTCACTGGAGTCGCACTTTCGCCGCGTAAGGGGCTGCAGCGTGCACGACGAGATCCTGCGTTTCAAACTGGCCGCCGCTGCAAACGGACTGGAAAACACCGGGCTGGCTATTGCCGAGATCGCCCGTGATTGTGGTTTCCGGTCTGCGCAATACCTGCACACCGTGTTTCGTCGCGAGTTCGGCTGCACGCCGCGAGAGTATCAGCAGGGTGGAAGTGCGGCCGCGTCATGAACGCCGGAGGCCTGGGCGGTGAGCGACAGGCTCTGAATGCATTTCTTCCTATACCCCTCATAACAGTACCGAGTGGTTCTCTTAAGTTGACAGTTCCCAGGCGTCCGGGCTAAAACATACACCTTGGTACAGTTATGAGCGAGTCACCAGTCTTCACATGCACGATGGGACGTAGGGGATAGAGACGATGCAGTTGCATGAAATATTGACCATTCACCTGCGTATCGATAAGCCGCAATTGCTTTGCGACCCTTTGAAGATGCAGCGCAGCAGCTGTGAAATACAGGGTGGAGAGTTTAGTGGTGAGCGATTGCAGGGGCAGGTCCTTCCGGGAGGCAGTCTTTATCTGGTGCCCCAGGACGACGACCTTGCGCGTCTCAGCCTTTACTACACCTTGTTGACTGACGACGGAATAAACATAGAGGTTGTTGGCGAGGGGCTCCTGGCAGGGCATGAAACCGACCGCGGACCTGTGACCGACTCGCGCTTTACATGCAGTAAACAGTTCAGCGTGCCTTCCGGTGCGCATGATCACTTGCAGCGCAATCTGTACGTCGGCAGGGTGAATGTCAGGTCTCGGGATGACAGCCTGCTTGTGAGTATTTTTCAGGTCAACGACAGGCAAGGGGATACTGAAAAAAACCGCTGATGTGATGGCGCACGCCGAGCTTTATTTCGACGGCGTGAGGCTGGTTTTTCCCCCACGCCGACGTTTTTGTGTCTTATGCGGTCAGGTCATGAGCCGGCTCATCCGGCAAAAAAGCTCAATCCCTTGCCGACCGCACAGTCATAACTTACCGGAGTGCCCACCTGTTGGTAACCAGGAACATTCAGCGTGGTCATGCTGAATGTGGCGGTGCCGTTCGAGCGTATCTGATAGCGAATGAATTGCTCGATGGGCTTGTTATTGCGATCGAGGCTGAAGTGAGTGTCCGAAAACGCCAGGGTGCCGTCGGGGGTAATGCGGTAGGCATCGATGCGTTTGCCGCCTTTGGTTTTGGACGGCTCGGCACCGGCGATCGAGGATTTGCATTGTCCCAGATCGATCACCACGGCGACCGACTCTCCAGTGTTCAACGCCTGGGTAATGGCGGAGTAGGTGGGTAGTGCGTCGCCTGCGTGAGCGAGGCCTGGCAGTGAAAGAGCAAACAGTGCAGCGGCGTAGGAATGTTTCATGGCAGCTCCAGGAAGTCAGTCTGAAGGGCGAAAAGACCCGTCCATCTCGCAATTATCGAGCGTCGCGAAACCTACCATAAGCTTCGATCCAGGTGGGCCCACGATAGCAGTGGCATCTCTCTGTTCAGAGCATCTTCATACTTTTTCCTGTCCTGCCGATAGACATGACGGAGTTAATTTATTCACCGGTCACGGGAAGGGGATTGAAGATGCTGAGACAGCTGAAAATAGCCGCGCGGACCTCCGCCTGCTTTGCGTTGATGGTGGTGCTGGTGTTCGGGCTTGGTATTTTCAGCATTCAGCAATTGCACGGTATTCGTGAGCAATCGCTTGAAATCGAAAACGATGCCCTTCCCGGGATTGCGCTGGGTGACGATATTGCCCTGGCGGTCGAGAAAACCCGCACTACCGTGGCTAAAATGCTTGCCTCGCATGACCCTGCACAGGTGACTCTGGCTCACACCGAGCTCCTTGAAAAGAAGGCCGGGTTCCAAAAGGCCGTAGAGGCCTACGACCCGCTCATCACCGAGGATGACGAGCGCGCGCTCGTCGAGGGGCTGAAGAGCACTTATCAGGGCTACATCGACCGTGCCGAAAAGGTCTATACGCTGATCAACGAGAATCAGGCGGATGCCGGAAGGGCGCTCGTCTGGGGCGAGATGAAGGCCATGGCGGAAGGTATCGAAGCCGCCCTGGGCAAGCTGGAAAAGATCAATGATGACTCCGAAGCCGAATCCAGCGCTGCAGCGACGTCGGTGTATGAGAACGCCCTGATCGTCACTTATGGGGTCATGTTTCTGACGGTGTTGTTGACCGTATTGCTTGCCTGGCGTCTGACCAAAAGTCTGGCAGTGCCGATCAGTCAGGCGTTGCACAGTTCGGAAACCATTGCCGCGGGCGACCTGCGTCCCAGCGCAATCAACCGCGAGGGCACGGATGAAGCCGCCTTGTTGCTGCAATCAATGGAGCGCATGCGCGGCAATTTGAGCCAGACCCTGACCCAGGTGGGCGACGCCGCTCACCAGTTGGCGTCGGCCACGGAAGAAATGAGCGCCCTGATGGTCAACAGCAACGCCGATCTGGTGGTGCAGAACAGCGAAATCGAAATGGCCGCCACCGCCGTCACCGAGATGAGTCAGGCGGTCGATGAAGTGGCGCGTAATGCGGTGACCACTTCGGTGGAATCCAAAGCCTCTTCGGTGTCGGCCCGCGAAGGTCAGGAAGAGCTCAATCAAACCGTCAAATCGATCCTTGAATTGACCCGAAATGTTGGCACGGCCTCGACCGAGGCGCAGGCGCTGGCAACCCGCACGCTGGATATCACCAAGGTTCTGGATGTTATCCGCGCAGTGTCCGAGCAAACCAACCTGCTGGCCCTCAACGCGGCCATTGAAGCGGCACGCGCGGGCGATGCCGGACGGGGTTTTGCTGTGGTTGCCGACGAGGTGCGCGCTCTGGCCCACCGCACCAGCGAATCGACTCGCGAGATCGAAACCATGATCGGGCACATCCAGCAGGGCACCAAAAGTACTCTGGTCGCGCTTGAAGTCAGTACCGACCAGGCGCAACGCACCAAACAACAGGCCGAGTCAGCCAACGCTGTGCTGGCCAGCATCGCCAGTTCGGTCATGGTCATCGATGAGCGCAATACGGTGATCGCCAGCGCCTCCGAAGAACAAGCGCTGGTTGCGCGGGAAGTGGACCGCAACCTGGTGCGCATCCGTGATTTGTCGGCACAATCGGCGGTGCGCACCAGCCAGACCGGCAGTGCCAGCCAGTCACTGGCCGAGCTGGCGAGTGACCTGACGACCACCCTGGGGCAGTTCAAGCTCAGATAACACGGGCCGATAGCAAGCACGCTCCCGCATCGATTCGCTGTTGTCCGTGCAACAGCGAATCGACAAAGTGTCCGGCGTTTGCGCCGGTAAAACCTGGCTACTGCGCACCCACACCATCCAGCGCAACGGCGTGAAAGCGCCTGCCGCCGGGCGTCGCGCTATCGCCAGGCGCACTACAAGGCTTTGGGCATGACCTGTGCACTGCTGATCAGGATTGTTTTCCTGAGCCAGCGGAGCCACCCGAATGCCTGATGCCGTCCCGACCTCCAAGACCAACCGCCTGCATGCAATAGGGCGCACTCTGGTGCTGACCCTGTTGGCCACCAGCCTCGTCGCAACTGCGTATGCCGAAGACAGCGATGTGCCTTCGCTGGCCGGTAAACGCATTGCGATCAGCATGACCGGCACCAGTCACTACTTCGATATCAAGGCCTTCCAGGCGCAGGTGGATGAGGTCAAGCGCCTGGGCGGCACACCCATCACGCTCGATGCCGGTCGCAACGACAAGAACCTGGTCAATCAATTGCAGACCGTGGTCACGCAAAAGCCCGATGCAGTGATCCAGACCCTCGGCACCCTCAGCGTTATCGACCCGTGGCTCAAGCGCATCAGCAAGGCGGGTATTCCGCTGTTCACCATCGACGCGCCATCGCAATACAGCCTCAACAACACCACGTCCGACAACGAGGCCACCGGCAAGGCATTGGCCGGGCAACTGATCAAGGACGCAGGTGGCCAGGGTAACGTGCTGGTGTTCAATGGCTTTTATGGCGTGCCGGTCTGCGCCATTCGTTATGACCAGCTCAAGGTGGCGCTCAAGGATCATCCCGAGCTGAAAATTATCGAGCCGGAGTTGCGCGATGTCATTCCCAACACGGTCCAGGACGCTTACTCGCAAGTTTCGGCGCTGCTCAACAAGTATCCCAAGGGCACTGTTTCGGCGATCTGGGCCGCCTGGGACATCCCGCAACTGGGCGCCAGCAAGGCACTGATCGATGCCGGCAGAACCGAAATCAAGACCTACGGCGTCGACGGCACACCGGAAGTGCTTGAGCTGATGCGTCGCGACGATTCGCCGGTGGGGGCCGTGGTTGCCCAGCAGCCTGCATTGATCGGCAAAACCGCGGTGCAGAACGTCGCCCGTTACCTGGCCGGACAGCACGATCTGCCGAAAGAGACCCAGGTGCCCACCTTGCTGACCACGGCCGCCAATCTACCGGACGTGCAAAAGCTCAGAGGCGATAACTGACGCGGGAGATCAATCATGGGATCAACGATTGCAGACGTCGCGGCGGTGCCACCGGCCTTGCACTTGAAGGGTGTCAGCAAGCGCTTTGGCGCCACCCAGGCGCTGGATGGCGTAAACCTTAAGGTCGAGGCCGGAACGATTCACGGGCTGGTGGGTGAAAACGGGGCGGGCAAGTCGACCCTGATCAAGGTTCTCGCCGGTATTCATCGTGCCGATGCCGGCCGTTTGAGTATTCACGGCCAGCCGTTCGAGAGTTTCACGCCGCGTCAGGTCGAAGCCGCAGGCGTGCATTTCATTCATCAGGAACGATTGCTGCCGGGCAGCTTCAGCGTCGGCGAGGCACTGTTTTTCGGGCAGGAAATCAAGCGTGGGCCCTTCGTCGATCGCCGCGCCCAAGAGCGTGAGGCGGCAAGACTTCTGGACGATTACTTTGCCATGCGCCTGCCCGCCGGGGCGCTGGTACGCGATCTGGACAGCGCCCAGCGACAGATACTGCAGATCACTCGCGCGTTGCTGGCCAGGCCGAAGGTGCTGGTGTTCGACGAGCCGAGTGTGTCACTGGTCAAGCAGGAGGTGGACCGCTTGCTGGACATCGTCCGCCGCCTGCGCGCTGAAGGGCTGACCATTGTCTACATTTCCCACTATTTGCAGGAGATCGAATCGCTGTGCGATCAGGTCACCGTGCTGCGTAACGGCCGCGATGTGGCGGTGGTCGATCCGGCACTCACCAGCACTGCGCAGATCGCCCGGCTGATGGTCAATCGGGAGGTAGGCGAGCAATATTTTCGTGCCCGGACATCACCCGGCACGCCCGTGCTGCAACTGCGCGGGCTGGGGGCAGGGCGCTTTTACGACGGCGTTGACCTGAGCGTGCGGCGTGGCGAAGTGCTGGGCCTGACCGGTCTGGTCGGCTCGGGTGCCAAGGAGCTGCTCAAGAGCCTGTTCGGGCTGCTCAAGCCGGATCGCGGCGAATTGCTCTTGAACGGTCAGCCTTTGCAGTTGAAATCACCGCGTGACGCGGTACGCCATGGCATCGCACTGGTCCCCGAGGAGCGCCGCACGCATGGCGTGGCACCGGCGCTTTCGGTGCTGGAGAACATCACGCTGGCCAGCCTGGGGCGCTTCAGCCGCTGGGGATTGCTCGACGCTGCGGCGCAAGCCGGGGAAAGCCAACACCTGATCGACGAACTGGCAATCAAGACCTCAGGCCATGATGCGCCGGTGCACGCGCTCAGCGGTGGCAACCAGCAGAAGGTTGCGCTGGGCAAGTGGCTGAGCCGCCATTCGACGTTATACCTGCTGGACGAGCCCAGCGTTGGCGTCGACATCGGCGCCAAGGTGGAGATCTACCGATTGATTGCCCGGCTTGCCGAGGGCGGCGCGGCGGTGCTGGTGCTGTCGTCGGACTTGCCGGAGCTGATCGGCATCACTCAGCGCATTGTGGTCCTGCACAGAGGACGCATTGCAGGCGAATTCGATTCATTGAGCACCGACAGCGACCAACTGCTGGCCTGCGCCACGGGCGCCAGTGAAAGCGACCATGACAGCCAATCACTCCCTGCGGAGGCCCATTATGTCCGCGCTTGATCTATCCGTTGCGCAGGCTGGCGACCCGGCGCAGCGCTGGCTCGTGCACCTGGCGCAGCGCGGTTCGTTGCTGGTGTTTCTGGCGATTTTGCTCGGCTTTGCAGTTAGTGCGCCGAACTTTATCAGCCTCGGCAACATCAGCAATGTGTTCGCCCAGTCAGCAACCCTCGGCATACTCGCGCTGGGGCTGACCTGCGTGGTTATCGGTGGTGGTTCCAATGTGGTCAGCGGCGGCCTGGACCTGTCGCTGGCGACCAATCTCGGTCTGTGTGCGGCCGTCTACAGCAGCCTGAACAATGCAGGGTTCGATGCCTGGCAAGCGATTGGCCTGACGCTCGGCTGCGGCCTGCTGGTCGGCGCGTTCAACGGCTTGGCGGTGGTGTTTCTACGCTTGCCGCCGTTACTGGCGACCCTGGCGAGCATGAACCTGATTGCCGGCCTGGAGCTGGTGCTGACCCAGAACACTGTGCTGGCGACCGACTCGGCATTACTCGACAGCCTGGCGTCCGGCGTCTGGCTGGGCATTCCCGCGCTGGCCTGGGTACTGCTGGGTGTCGCTGCGGTGTTGTGGCTGGTGATTCAGCACAGCGCGTTTGGTCTGCGTCTGTACGCCATTGGCGAATACCCGCAAGCCGCCGAGGCTGCCGGGTTGAATCTGCGGCGTTATGTGTTTGCCAGTTACCTGATTGCCGGCGGATGCGCCGCCATTGCCGCGTTCTGTTCCGCAGCGTTTTTCAGCGGCAGCACGACCGGTTCCGGTGACATGTTGCTGTCAGTGGTGGCCATCGCTTTTCTCGGCGTGGTGTTCTCGCGGCGTCTGACCGCGAACATTCCCGGCACCCTGTTGGCGACGCTGCTGCTGGGCTTTTTGATCAACGGTTTTCAATTGCTGAACATTTCCAGCTTCTGGGTCAACGGCGTGCAAGGTGTATTGATTCTGTTGGTGGTGGCATTTTCCGGGGCATTCGGCCGCCGGGAGGGTGAACAATGAGTACGCTGACCCTGAGTACCTCCTCGACGCTGGTCAAGGTGCTGCCGCGCCTGTTGCCATCGGTCCTGCCGCTGTTGGTGTCGGTCATCCTGCTGTTTTTCGCGATCAATGCGCCGGGCTTTCTGAGTTGGGGCAACCTGTCGAGCCTGGTGCTGAACAACTTCGTGTTGCTGGCCATCGTCGCAATCGGCATGACCTGGGCCGTTGCGGCTGGCGGTATCGATCTGTCGGTGGGAACGGCGCTGGATTTTGCCAGCCTCGGTTTCGTGGTCACACTGAATGGCGGTCATGGTCTGGGCGCGGCCATTGCGGTGGCCCTGCTGGCAGGTGGCATTGCGGGGGCGTTCAACGCGATGCTGATCGCCGGGCTGCGCATTTCACCGTTCCTGGCGACGCTGGGTACGCTGTTTATCGGCACCAGCGTGCAACAGTTGTTGTCCGACGGTGGCCAGCCGATCTATATCGCTCAGGGCGCGTTACCGGGCATCAGCGCTGTGTTGATCCTCGGCGTGCCGTTGCCGCTGTTGGTGGTAGGGTTGCTGGCAGGGCTTTACGGGCTGGTTCTGGCGCGTGGCCGTCTGGGACGGGAAATCCTTGCGCTGGGCACGCAGCCGCAACTGGCGTATTACTCGGGCCTGCCCACGCGACGCATTGCCGTGCAGGTGTTTTTCGCCAGCGCGCTGGCCTGTGCGGTGGCGGGTATCCTGCTCAGCTCGACGGTCAACGCCTACGTGCCGATGTCAGGCAACGCTTATCTGATCAATGCCATCGGCGCGGTGTTCATCGGTACGACGCTCAGTCTTCAAGGGCGTCCGAATATTCCGGGCACACTTTTGGGTGTGCTCTTCATCAACGTGATCGCCAACGGCCTGTTGCTGATCGGCTGGAACTTCTATTGGCAGCAGGTTGCGACCGGGGCGCTGATCTTTCTGGTGCTGGCGTTCAGTTTTACCAGTCGCCACCTGCTGCGTAACGCGGTGTGAGTGCTCTTTACGCGTTGCCTTTACCGCTGCCGATCTGCCAGACAAACGGCGGCTCGGTGCCGTTGATGCGCCAGTCACCGACAATGCGCGCCTTGTAGATCAGCGGATTGTGCGATGCCGCTGTGCGCGCATTACGCCAGTGGCGATCCAGCGCCTTGTTGACGCTGACACCTGAAGCGCCCAGTGCGTTGAACAGCTCAGTTGCAGCGCGCAACACCAGTTCCGATACGATCACCTGGGCCTTGGCGGTCTCGATTTCGGCGGCGATATTGGCGTCTTTTTCCCGCTGTGGGTCATTGCCAAAGCGTGCCACGTACGCACGCTGCAATGGCTCGGCGGAGCGCAACGTTGCGGCCTCTGCGGCGTAAACCTGAGCGGCGATCTGACCGACCACTTGCTGCACTTGTGAGTCCTGGCTGACGCTCCCGGCGTTGCCATGGCTGAAGACGCGTTTGCGATCGCGCACTTCCTGAGCGATGTCGCGTTCGACAGCTCGACCAATACCGGCCAGCACCGCCAGCAGCACCAATTGATAAAACGCCGTCTGGTATTTGAAGCGTTGTTCGAACGGTATGACGTGTGTGGCCGGCAGCGGTACGTTGTCGTAGACCGAGGTGCCGCTGCCGGTGGTGCGCTGGCCGAACCCGTCCCAGTCGTCACTGTGGCGCACACCGGCATGCCTGGCGTCGACGACCGCGATCACGTCGGCACCGGTATCGGAGCGCTGGGCATAGACGTCGATCCAGTCGGCAAAGATGCTGCCGGTGCTGTAGAACTTGGTGCCGTTGAGCACGAAACCATCGCCTTGCGGGCTGACCTTGGTAATCACGTCGCCGATTTTCACCGCGCCGACTTCGGTCCAGCCGTTACCCACCAGATCCCCGGCGACAAAGCGCGCGAACCACTGGTCACGGTCCGCGCCGGGGGGTGCATTCAGGCGGTCTTCGACGAAAGCGAAGTGCGCGCGCAGGGCTTGCGGAATATTCGAGTCGGCTTCGGCCAGCTCGATAAGCAGTTGAAACAACTGGCTGATCGATGCACCCGCACCGCCATATTCGACGGGCACACGCACAGCGCCGAAACCGGCTTTCTGCAGCCAGGCAATCGGTTCATGGGGCAGGGCGCGGGCTTGTTCGCGTTCGACGCTGCCAGCGCCGATCTCACGGAAGATCGGGCGAAATCGGTTGGCCAGGGTTTCGTAATCGGTCCCCAGCGAGAGCGGGTTTGAGCCGGTTGTTTGAGTCATGCAGTACTCCTGAGCGCGAAGAGATCGGCACACGGGCCGGTGGAAGGTTCGCAGGACTCTCTGCATGCTTTATGCCTGAATATAACTAATTGATTTTAATAGCTTATTTTTGATGAGATGTTTTTCTTGTTGGTCAGCCAACAGTGGCATGAGCGCTGGCTGGCAAATCCCATCGCGTCGTCAGCCACGTCGGCAGCTCATGAGCCCTGAAATACCTGTGTCTGCGCTGGATGCGCTGCGAGTGCGCCGCTGTTCGGCCAGCAACAGCGTTCGAACATTTTGCGCTGCAGGGTGCGGCCATTCATTAGCGTTGCTTCGCAACTTACTGCTTTTAAAGGGAAATATTTTTCGGCACGGGCTGTGCAATGTTCAGGGTCAAGCGTGTTGAGTGTTTTCAACCTGTCGCCAACGAGCAGGAGCCTGTCCATGAGTTTTCCTTCCTCCCTTTCAACTGCCGCACCTCCCGCAGCGCATGTCATTGGCTCGGACGCCGAAGCCCTTGAAGTGGCCAGAGCATTGGCCGGTCGCTTCGCTGAAGAAGCTTCAGTGCGTGATCGCGAACGGCGTCTGCCAGTCGCCGAGCTGGATGAGTTCTCCGCCAGCGGCCTTTGGGCCATTACCGTACCCAAGGCCTATGGCGGTGCGGGCGTTTCCTATGTCACCGTCGCGGAAGTGATCAAGCTTGTTTCTGCCGCTGACCCTTCACTCGGGCAAATCCCGCAGAACCATCTGGGCGTGCTCGATATTCTCTTGCAGACCGGCACCGAGGAGCAGAAGCGCCACTACTTCGGCAAGGCGCTGGCCGGCTACCGCTTTGGCAATGCGTTCTCGGAGTCAAAAAGCAAGAACGCCGGCGCCTTCCAGACCCGGATTCGATTCGATGGCGAGCACGCCGTGCTGGACGGCGAAAAGTTCTACTGCACCGGCGCACTGTTCGCGCACATCGTGCCGGTCTCAGGCGTCAACGAGCAGAATCAGGCGTTCATCGCTTTCGTCGAGCGTGACAATCCGGGGCTGACCATCATCGATAACTGGGACGGTTTCGGTCAGCGCACCACGGCCAGCGGCGGGGCGGTGTTGAAGGCCGTTCGCGTACCCTCGAGTGCGGTGATCCCGGCGCATCGCGCTTTCGACGAACCGACTGCCCATGGGCCGATTTCGCAGATCATTCAGGCGGCGGTGGATACCGGCATTGCTCACGGCGCGTTCGAAGAAACCCTGAAGCACGCCCGATTGGCCCGGCCATGGATCGACAGCAAGCAGGATTTCGGCTGGCAGGACCCGTTCAGCATTGCTGCCATCGGCGACTTGCAGTGGCGGCTGCACGGCACCGACGCGATCCTCGCCAAGGCCGGGCTGGCCATCGACCATGCCCTGGCCGAACCCAGCGAAGCCAGCGTCGCACAGGCCTCGGTAATCGTCGCCCAGGCCAAGGTGCTGTCGGCGCAGATTGCCTTGCTCGCCAGCACCCAGCTGTTCGAACTGGCCGGCACCCGCTCGGTGCTCGGCAAACTCAATCTGGATCGTTACTGGCGCAACGCGCGGACCCACACGCTGCATGACCCGGCGCGCTGGAAATACCACCTGATCGGCAATCAGGTGCTCAACGGTATCGCACCACCACGTCACGCCTGGAACTGATCGAGGAGTACGCCCATGACACATCCCGCTATTACCGCACAACTGGCGGTTGCTACCGAAGACCTTGATCAGGCGCGCCAGGGCCTGCAACACACACTCGACTACCTGCGTGAGCACGGTCGGCCGTGGTCGCTCAGTGGTCTGCAGCGCATCGTCGATGACCCCTATGTGATCAGCAAGGTCGGGGATCTGCAGATTCGTCTGGACGTCGCCGCCGCGCTGCTGGAACGCGCTCGGCGGCAGGACGGTTCTGCCGAACAACGCCTGATCGCCAGCAGCGAGGCGGTCATTGCCAGCGCCGATGCTTTGCAGGCGGTGGGCAATATTCAGTACGAATTGACCGGGCAGCGCCCGTCATTGCCAGCCCCAACCGGCCGTGAACCGCTGCGCTGGCACTATCAGGTTATCGGCAATCAACGCCTAAATGGCGTGGTTCCGCCGCAGCTTCAGGAGTAAGTGTATGTCCCGCCAAATCCGCCTCAACGCGTTTGACATGAACTGCGTCGGCCATCAATCGCCGGGCCTCTGGGCGCATCCGCGTGATCGCTCCTGGCAGTACAAGGACCTCGAATACTGGACCGATCTGGCGAAAATTCTCGAGCGCGGCAAGTTCGATGGTTTGTTCATTGCCGATGTGCTGGGTATTTACGACGTCTATCGCGGCAACGGCGAGGCGGCGATTCGCCAGGCCACTCAGGTGCCGGTCAATGACCCGTTGCAGCTCATCCCGCCCATGGCGCTGGTGACTGAACACCTGGGCTTCGGCCTGACCGCGTCGCTGTCGTTCGAACATCCTTATCCGTTTGCCCGTCGCCTGTCGACGCTGGATCACCTGACCAAGGGGCGCGCAGGCTGGAATATCGTCACCTCGTATCTGGAAAGCGGCGCGAAGAACCTGGGCCAGAAAACCCTCACCGAACACGACGCGCGCTACGACTACGCGGAGGAGTATCTGGAGGTGTGTTACAAACTCTGGGAAGGCAGCTGGGAAGACGGCGCGATTCTGCGTGACCGGGAGCGCCGTGTATTCAGTGATCCGAGTAAAATCCACGAGATTCGCCATGTCGGCAAACACTTCCAGGTGCCTGGCATCCACCTGTGCGAGCCGTCGCCGCAACGCACGCCTGTGCTCTATCAGGCCGGCGCTTCAAGCCGCGGCAAGCAGTTCGCCGCCGAGCACGCCGAATGCGTTTTCGTTGCAGCCCCCTCGAAAGTCCTGCTGAAAAAGACCGTGGCCGATATCCGCCGGCGCACTGCAGAGGCTGGTCGCGACCCGTCCAAGGTGCTGATTTTCAATTTGCAGACGGTGATCCTCGGCGAGACGGATGCCAAGGCCAAGGCCAAATTCGAAGAATACAAAAGCTGGGTCAGTTATGAGGGCGCGATGGCTTTGATTTCCGGCTGGACCGGCATCGACTTCAGCCAGTTCAAGCCCGACGAACCCCTGCGCCACGTTCACACCAATGCCATTCAGTCGGCCGTCGAGACCTTTTCCACGGCAGACCCGAACACGATATGGACGCCGCAGGCACTGGCCGATTGGGTCGGCATCGGTGGCTTCGGCCCGCTGTTTGTCGGCAGTCCGGAAACCGTGGCCGATCTGCTGCAGGAATGGGTTGAAGAAACAGACGTCGACGGGTTCAACCTTGCGTACGCGCTGACCCACGAAACCTTCATTGACGCGGTCGAACTGTTGGTGCCGGAGCTTCAGAAACGCGGCGTCTACAAGACCGAATACGCCAATGGCACGTTGCGCGAAAAGCTGTTTGGCGATGGCTCGCGCCTGGAAGCAGGTCATCCGGGGGCTGTCTTCCGTGACCTTGCTGCGCTGCATCGCAACCGGCAAACGGAGACTGCGTGAACGCGTGACACATAGGGTCACGACAGGCATTCCCACTGGAGCGTGGGAAACGAGAATTCTCCAGATCACTATTGTGCCCACTCCGCGTGGGCATGCCTTTCTGGACGCTCCGCGTCCGATGTTGAGTGCTCGGAACGGTATGGATGCGTGATGCGCGCTCAGCACAGTGACGGTCACAACTCCAGCTTATAGCCCACCCCCATACAGCGATTGGATCGGGTCTTGACCCGGGCAGGCCTGTTCCTGTCTGCGGCTCAGGTTGCCAACAGATGCAGTGCTGTCGGGGCTCTTCCAGCGTGGCACCGTCCCACGAGGCTTTGGTGATTTTTTCTACTAGCCTTTGAATAATCGTCAGGCTTAACGTTTTACCCTTACGCGCAGTGCGGCCATTTGCAGGTTCGCACTGTGGTTTTGATCCTTCATGAACAGGAGTTCTCATGAAACCCTCCCAGCCGAAGTACGCCCACGCCTTGTTGCTGCTGGTCACTTCACTCAGCATTCAGACGCCGGCTATGGCCCGTGTGGCATCCTCGGCGAACGCCGACAACGTGGCTCGGCTTGCAGTGGTCAAACCGGTCAGCAGCTGTGCTGCACTGAGCAGCGTGGATCTCAGTGATATCGGCGGGCAGGGCAGTCGTGTGCTGGCGGCCACTGACTCGACCCGTGATGGTGTTGTGGTGTGTACTGTGGAAGCCCGGTTGGCTCCGCAGATCAACTTTCGGCTCGAGCTGCCAACCGGCACCTGGGAGCAGCGTTACCTGCAAGTCGGCTGCGGCGGATTATGTGGCAACGTCAACTCGACCGTGCGCGCCGCTGATGGCTGTACATCCCTGAGTGCTGGCGCATTCGCGGTGGCCTCCACCGACATGGGGCATCAGGCGGCAGACGAGCATTTTGGCGATGACCCGCAAAAACGCGCCGATTTCGCCCATCGCGGTGTGCACCTCACTGCGCTGGCCTCGAAGAAACTGATCGCCGCATTCTATGGACGCAAAGCGCAATATGCCTACTTCAGTGGCTGCTCGGACGGCGGTCGCGAGGCGTTGATCGAAGCACAGCGTTACCCGGACGATTTCGACGGCATCATTGCCGGAGCCCCGGCGCTCAACTTTCAAGTGCAGAAAACCCTGTATCACGGCTGGATGGCGCGCTCCAACCGCGGCGCAGACGGCAAGCCGATTCTTCTCGCTTCACGACTGCCGTTGCTGCACAAGGCCGTACTCGAACAATGCGATCTGCTGGACGGGCAGATCGATGGCCTTATAGCGGATCCGCGTATCTGCCACTTCGACCCCGCAGCGCTGCAATGCAAGGCATCTGCTGACCCCACCACGTGCCTGAGTGCAGAGGAGGTGGCCACGGTCAGACGCTTTTACGAAGGCCCCAAAGACCCTGTCAGTGGCGAGCGGCTGACCCTGGGCGGCCCGCAGCCGGGTTCGGAACTGGCTTGGGCCGGCGTGTTCGTGCCGATCAGCGCCGATCAGACTGTGTACAGCGAAAAGGCCGCGCTGGAGGCCATTCGCAATGTCGTGTTCGAGAAGAACCCGCCTGCCAGTTTCGATTTGAATGCGCTGGCGTTCGACGAAAAAACTTTTGACCAGCTGCGCCCGCTGCATGCGCTGTACGATGCTACCAATCCCGATCTCTCGCCATTCGCCAGCCGCGGCGGCAAGCTGATCCTCTGGCACGGCTGGGCTGACCCGAACGTCTCACCACTCAACACCCTGGCGTATCACGAGGCGCTTGAAGCCGAGATGGGCAAGACCCGCACCGAGGCCTTCTCTAGGCTGTACATGTTGCCCGGCGTTTATCACTGCGGCGGCGGGGAAGGGCCAAGCCTGGTCGATCTGCTGACACCGGTCATGGCCTGGGTCGAAAAAAGCCGGGCCCCGGATGCCATCGTTGTCCGACAGGCAGGCCCCGACAAGGCCGGCAACAGGCAGAGACCACTGGCACAGTCGCTGCCGGCGTCCATGGTCAAGGAAAACGTGGGCAATCGCGGACGCACCCGCAAGGTCTTCCCATACCCGTTCATGGCCGAGTATGACCACAAGGGCTACGCGAAAAACGCAAACAGCTACCAGCGCGCCCAGCCGTTGACCACGGAAAAAACACCGCAATGGATGGGCAGCGGGTTCTTCAAACCCTATACGCCTCTGGAGCGTCAGGCGCAGTAGCGATTGCAGCGATGCAGCGTCGGCGAATTATTTTCTCCTCGTTCTTGACATGGCATGCGAACCAGTACAGAATTGCGTCCATTCCTGAGCGAGGAATTGAAAAAAACCCTTTAGATTCAATGGGTTGGAAGCCAAAGAAATACAGGTTTCCCGCGAAATCAAAATGCGTTTGATGTTCAAGTGAAGCATCTTTCGTTTGAGGCCGAGTAGCAAAATGGTTATGCAGCGGATTGCAAATCCGCCTACGCCGGTTCGATTCCGACCTCGGCCTCCACTATTCAAAGCCCCGCAGATTAACGTCTGCGGGGTTTTTTATTGGGCGCTGGAAAGTTAGGGGTTACGAAACTTTAATTGCGCCTGTTAACAGGCCCAGGCTGTTTGGGGCGCCGCTGTTCTGCATCTGAATGCGCAGACGCTTTCCGGTCTTTCCTTGCTGGACATTGAGAGAGTCGCCCTCCATATAGCTTCGGTTCATTGCGATAGCGTCAACTGGGCGCTGACCTGTTAGGTAAGCCAGGTCCATCGCATCCTTGAGCTCCTGCGGTGCTTGCCCGTATACAGCAGCCCAGACCATGTCATTCGCGTAATAGTCGCGGACCTTTTCCTTGTTCTTGCGCACCCCGGCGCAGGGGTTCTCGCGATCTGTTAATCCCCATTCACGCGCCATGTTGTAAACGTGAGATAGCAGCGCAATTTCTCGATTTGCTCTGGTCTTTGCCTCCAGCTCAGCCCATTTGAGTCTCGCCTTATCCAAGTCTCCGCCCAACGGCAGCTCTTTGCCGTTCGCGTCCCGATAGTAATACCCCACCCATAAAGTTCCGTTTTTGCGGGGGCGCTTGCGCCGTACCATCCCTGGCGGTAAATCCCTGTTCTCAGTATTCCGGGGGCGCATTTCAGTTCACTCTGGAAAAGTCCGGTGTCCAAGCTGGGCGCGCCGGTGGAGGGTTGGCTGCGCCTTCTTCCCAGTAGGGGTGCGATTCAAGGTCGGAGTCCATGTGCCAGCCGACCACCTTCAGCTGCTGGCCATCAAGCCAGGTTTTGTAGGCGACATGGTCTTCATCGAAATTCGGGATTCCTGGGTGATGCCAGTAGCCGTCCTCGTCGCGGCCTACGTCGACAGGGCCTATCAGCTTTTCTTCGGACATGACTTCGTCCTTGCTGCACACGCAGCTGACATTGAGTTATTTGGTATAGGTTCGATGAGGGCGATACGGTGTCGAGAGCTTTGGGGGAGGTAAGTTAACTTTTTAAAATCTAACTAGATGAAGTTTTATTCATCCTTAGCGCGATGCAGCTGTTGTCACAAAGTAGGTACAGTATTTGTATGGCGGTTTACCTGCCATGCAACATATAAGTCAGATGCTCTTATACTTATGAGCCATTAGTTATTCAGAGGAGATACCATGAACAACATTACTAAAAAATCCGTTTTGAAAGGGTTTGTCGTGACAACTGTCGCAGTGATTGGCTTGCAAGGCATGGCATTCGCAGCGGCTTCCAAGCCAACCGCTCCTGCAGCCTACGGGAAACATACTCTTGTTCAGGACGCAAGCAATGCCTCCAAGGAGTCGAAGTCAGCCCCTATCCAGGTAGCGGCGCGTGTTCCAAATAATTCGAATCTCAATGATCCATGCCGTAACATCCGAGACTGTGACTAACTCTGCCGCTATTAAAACAGCTGCCGCAAACTAAGATTTGCGGCAGCACTGTAGCTTGGCGAGCAGTCGCCAGAAGAGATTGATTATGCTGCCACCTGATGTTGAGCTGATGTGCGCCAAGGGTCATTTGCCCGGGCCAGTGCTGCCATCGGCGGCGGGCTCACGCTGTTGCCACATGTGAACCTGCTGAGTTTTAGTGAACGGTTTGCCGTCGGCGCCGTGGGTGATGACGTAGTCGGCGGGGAAGCCCTGAGCCTTGTAAAGCTCGGACGGCTTGAGCATCCGCAGACAGATGTCGACGATCACGTAGGGCGTGCCCTTGACCATGACGGTGACCAGCGCCAAGCGATCCTTGGTCGTGATAGTCGGGGCCGGTTCGCCTGCACGGCTGACGTTCTCGGTTCCGTAATGACTGATCAGGAACGCGGCGACCCGCAGTGCGCCTTCCTCATGCTCCGGGGAGAGCTTGAGCGATACGACAGAGCTTTTGCCGCCGCCACCGGCCGTAACGGTAGGCGCTGGCTCATCCAGAGGCTGACCGACGCTGGCACCGAACTGCCGCTCCATGAACGCTGTCACCAGGCCGTGGTGCTGGCCGCTTGCGCTGATGGTATGCAGCGGATCGGCGGTGTCCCGCGCGTCACAGTTGCCGCGAAGGTGCACCAGGCTTGCGGCTACCAGTTGCTGCTGGCTTCCGGTGTTGGTGACCGTCGTTATCGGCTCGTCGACACCCTTGGCGTGCGTAGTGTTGAAGCCGCCGTTCATCTGAGCCATGAACACCGTAGACACTCCCATCGCGTGGGCTGCACCTGCAGGCCGCTGGTAGTTGCCGCCGCTGGTGATAGTTGGCAGAGGCTCATCAAGCGCTTTGCCTGCGTCGTTGAATCGAAACTTCACCAGGTGCGCTGCCGCGAGCGCATGTTTGACGCCGCCAGCAACAACGGTGCCTAGCGGCTGGTCGATTCCTGGCACCCTAGGCTTCTGACCCTCGCGCTCTCCGTAACCAGATTGGATCAGGGTAGGGCTGATCAGCGTCAGTTCGCCGCGGTTGGCGCACGTCACCGTTGGCAGCGGCTCAAGTGGGTCGTTAATACGATCGCTGCCTTGGTGGGTCGCCGGCGCGATGATTGGGCTGACTACCGAGAAAGCGCCGCCCTTTGGATATGACGTCACCGTGCGCAGCGGCTCACTTGAGGGCTGCACATTCCCGACCGACCAGTTCGCGATCGGGACGATGAAGGGGGGCGGGTTGTCGATGACGAACTTCTTCATGCCCTTGGCGACCCGGCGCAGGGTCGCGGGAGCCAGGTCTTTCTTTCGTCCGAATATGCTTTTGCCCAGGTCGGTGAAGTCGATGCACTCGGCGGCTGTCCTCCAAGGCTTCTGGCCTTTGGTGGGGCGCTTGGCGTGGGTCGGCTCTGGTCACACGATCGGCTGCTCGTCACGGCGGGCAATCATGAATAGGCGTTCCCGGCTGGTAGGCGCGCCGAAGTCGCACGCTCGGATCACACGCCACTCGACGGAATAGCCCAGGCGCCCGAGCTCGGCCACGAACACCGCCCATGTCTGGCCGCGCATGGCAGAGTCTGGCACCAGAAACTGCTGATCGACCGGCACAACCTCACCAGGTGCGGCTATGCCGCCGCCCAGCTTCACGACCCGCCCGGTCGACTTGCAACGCTTTGCCACCAGAGGCCCCCATTGCAGGATCTGCTTTACGTTCTCCAGGCTGATGAAGCGGGGTTTCTTCTTGCCTGCCCACTTCAAGCCGATCCAAGACAGGTTGCGGATCTCGCGCTTGCGCGGCTGCCCGCCAGCGGCCTGGCTGTGATGGGTGCAATCCGGGCTCATGTGGAACCAGCCCACGGCCTTGCCACCGCATTCGGTATCCGGATCGCCGTCGAATACATCGGTCGTGAAGTGCTTCGCACCCGGGTGATTCACGGTGTGCATGCTGATTGCTGCCGGGCTGTGATTCTTGGCCACGCTGACGGTGCGCCCAAGGCCCATTTCCAGCCCGGTACCGGCGCCGCCGCCACCGCAGAAGAAGTCCACAACGATCTCATCGTCTTGCGGATTGAAGCCAAGGCCGTACTGGGTTTTGAAATCGAAAGGGTTTTTCTTCTGGTGAGCGGGCATAGTTCATCCTCGCCGGGGTGGCGTGAGTCGTTGAAGTAGGGTATTGGTGTGCTGCCCGACATGGAGTCGGTAAAAGGAAGCGATATCGTGAGCAGAAGGCTTGAGATTTGGGGTGCTTTGGGTACCGGTATTTACTTGATTGCAATCGTGCTTGCGGTCCTTTCCGACTTTCAAAGCTTTCGAGAGCTTAAACTAAATGAGCTTGGAGACTTTTTAGCTGGTGTATTCGGTCCTGTGGCTTTTCTATGGCTCGTTCTGGGTTTTCTACAGCAGGGCCGAGAGCTGAAATTGAGCACCGATGCATTGAGACTTCAAGCCGAAGAGTTAAGAAATTCAGTTGAGCAGCAAAGACGTATGGCAGATGCGGCCGTGCAGCAGATTCAGTCAGCGGGGCAGGCTTTAGAGCTGCAGTTGCAGGGAGCGGAGCGTACAGTGATGGCAGACTTTGAGATACGATCAATCTCTAAGTTTGGGTCAATGGAGATGGTTACCAACATAATAAAAATTCATAATAATAAAAATATAGCTTATAAAGTTACTAGTGAGTTTAAAGGTGATCTGCCGTTCAGTGGTCTGAGAGAGCACGGAACGATTTCGGCGGAACATGGCGTGGATCTGGAGTTGCAATTTGAAATGACAAATATATCGCGTGAGGGCGAGTTAGATATTTTATATGAGGACGCAGGCGGCGTGCTTCGCATCGAGGTATTCACTGTTCGTTTGGGTGAAGACGATTGGGTTAGGTTTGAGAAGCTTAGACATAAGAGCACTCGGGTAATTAGAGCTTAATCGTAGCTGGAGAAAACTTAGGGGGCGATTGAATTTCATACGCCGCCACTCTTTCTTTTAGCGCCTAGTCTATGTCCTTCGGCTATTAAGCTGCCTATCGCCAGTTTGAACTCTTGCGCGATCTCATCGCGCTGCACGTCCTCGCCTACCCGGCGCAATTGCATGCCTTTAAGTGGAGCAATGTAAGCGTTCAGCGCAATAGGAGAGGGTGTGCTTTGTGCTTAAGCTGTGATGCGTTCGCCGATCACTGTAGTAGTGAAGGTGACGCTATATTCGAGCTGGAGGCTGAAAGCGCCGCCGCAGGTGTCGCAGTCCATGTTTTTATGGCTGTAGTCTTCAGTCTCGATGTGGATCACCGTTGCGCAGTGAGGGCACTTGCACTCGCTTTGATCGCGGTAGTCCCACTCGTCGTACTCATCCTCGGCGACCTTTGCCAGCGCGGCGGCCTTCGCAGCGGCATCCTCACGGTCTTGGCAAGGCGTGCAGATAAAGCCGTCAGCTCGACCCCTCGGGGTATCCGTCAGCGTGGACCTGTGCGCATTGCAGCTCACACATGCGTCGTGCTTGTCGCAGACGCTGTAGCTGTAACGCTCACCGCTGCCGGTGCATTTCGCACAGCCGGACACCCAGTACCAGGCCCCATCGATGCGCTCGGCGTACAAGCCCTTTTCCGGAGCTGTCAGCTCGACATAAGGCAGACCGTTGCGGTGTGGCCTGCCATGCCAGCCGTCATTCCATCTACAGGTATGACCGCTGCGTGTGCGCTCGGTCCACTCGCCAGGAATCTCTGGGATCAAAATCTTGGTGTCTTTGCTCATGGAAATCTCCAAGCAGGCGCCGCCCTCCGTGGCCGGATGCGGCATGTGGTATTTTAGTTTCGAATGCTTTATTCGGTGGCTCCAAGCAATCGCACCTGAGAAATCAGCTAAAGTCGATGCTGGCAGTCATAGGTGAAGGGTATTCAATGGAGGTGTGCTTGAAGAGTGATCGCGAGTTTGATGAGGTGGGTAGAGTCGTTCGGCATATAACTTTTTCTAACCCGGAATACCTATGGGGTGAGGGCTCAGGCTTTTTTATAAGTTATAATGGATCAGTCTACTTTGTCACGGCTAAACATAATATATTTAAACGCGGAAAAATTTATGCGAGCGAATTGATGGTTACGGATCATGCGACACGCCTCCTAGTACCGTTTGATATGATGCTGTTTGGGAATAAAAATGAAACCGACGTTGATCTTGAGGATTTTGCTGTTTTTAATGTTGATCAGCGTAAAGCTTTCGAGGCAGGCATCCATGAGCTTCATTCGATAAAAACTGGCGATGAAAGCATGCTCGGGTCTAAGGTGCCGGATGGCACAATCATGCGTTGCGCAGGGTACCCTACTACTGACGACCCTTACGATTGGGATAAAAAAACAAAATCGGTTCACTTGCTGATCAAAGAAGGAGTGAAAGTTCCCTCGAGTTTAGGCGAGGGATTTGGGGCGTTGAAGGGGGAGGTGTCTACGTTGAATTTCAGCGGCCTTAGCGGTGCCCCCGTATTGGCTTATATAGATGATAAGTGGTTGTGGGTTGGTGTTGTGGTTCGGGCTAGTAGTGGTGGTGTAATTAATTATATTAACACAGACTTAATTTTCGATGTATTAAAGTCTAGCGCTCTTGTCGGGTCACTGTACGATTGTTTTAAAAATATTTCTGATGCAAATATCTGATTCGCTTGGTTTCCGGACCTGCTATAACGCATGATAAGCGCATGTTCTACCTGCAGTAATGTATCTGCGCTGCTTGTGCAAGCGGGTTCTTGACGCATCCTTCATGCGCCTCCTTCCATGTGCATGATGGCTATTTGGTTTGGAATGGGGTATTACGGGTGACCGGCATGGAGCCGGATCAAGGAGATCAGGTAGTTATATGATTAAGAAAGACACGCATGAACGATATGGAGAGGAGCTTGAATTCATCTCCATTGACCTCAGTGACAAGAAACACCCAAACCGGGTGATCGATTTCTTAGAAATACGTGATCCTGTGAGTAAAGAATTCACCTGTGATATTCATGCGAAATGGTCGGAGGGTAAATACCATCCTACTTTGAAGATGAGCGAGGAGGACTTTCTTGACCTAGCGGATCTTTTCGGTGCATGGGCCGAACGAATTCGCAAAGCTAAAAAGGATTAGTTTGGGTTATAACTTCATCTCCTGAGTCCTTCTGAATCATCAGCATGCTCTTGCGGTGAAACTCCAGCGCCACGATTTCTGACACTATGATTTCGTGGTGCGGAACCTTATGCATCAGGCTGAGAAGCTACCCAGCGCCAACTGAGCGGCATCGCCCACCTTCGCTTCAAGCACCGACTTAAACTCTTGCGCGATCTCTTCGCGCTGTACGTCCTCGGCCACCCAACGCAGCTTCATCACCGGCTGTGCGCCGCTGGTGATGACCGAGATTCGCAGGATGATTTCGCGCAATTGCAGGCCTTCAAACGGAGTAGCCGAGAAGATCAGCGACGTGGGCAAGGTTTCCTTGCTGGTCGCCTCGATGGCATCCATTGCGCTGCGGCTGGCACGTGTCTCGCTGACGGTGTGATCGCTTTCCGACGATGCCTTGACCGTGATCGTGCGCACGGCGGCGATGGCTTTGGCCAGCGGGATATCCTTTAGGTCATCACCGACCGCCGACAGGGTGGTGTGCCAGTCTTCAATCCAGTCGCTCATATCCTTCTGCGACATGCCCCGTCCACTGATTGCCTGCACGGCCTGATAGGCAGCGGTGGGTTTGAGCTTCAGCACGGCGCGATCATCTGCGTGACCTGGCACTTCCTCGTTGCCCAGGTTGAACAGCACCGAACAGGTCATTTCGTCCTGATTGATGAAGCCTTTTGCGTCGGCGACTGCCCGGTCAGACACGTATTTGGCGAAATCCGCCAAGGAGTTGGTGGAGAACGTGCCACGGAAGCGACTGCGGCCTGCGCCGAATTGCTCAAGGTTCACGACCTTCGCGCCTTCGGGCTGCACGATGGTTGGCGTGATGGTGTTCAGCTCTTTGCCTTCTGCGATCAGCGCGGTGTCAGTGATCAGTTGAATTGCTTCTTTCGTGAGGGACATTTGTCAGCTCTCTTTGGGGAGGAAGGGTTGTTGCGATTGATCAGGTGCGAGGCTTGACCGTTGCTTGGTCGCGTTCGAACAGTTGGCCAGGGTGCAGAGCGTCAGCGAACAGCGTTACTTGGCCGGCTGTGCCGACGTTCATCTGTGTGTCAAGTGCGGTGTTCTCGCTCCGGGTACCGCGCTTGGTCGGCACCTTGTAGTAGAGCTTGTGTTTGATTTTCACCATGTGGGAATCGCCGATCTGGCTCATGTCCCGGGTGATGACCAGTTTCCCGGCCTTGCCATGCTCGACAACGCCCGAGGCGACTTCGGAAATTGCGTAACCGATCTGGCTGGCGAAAGCGCCGCCATTCAGCTCGTTCAGAAATTCGGTTGTATCGGTAGGGGTGGACATGGGGTTTTCTCCGGGGGCTTGATTCCACTGGGTGGGATGTGGAATTGAAGAGGGCGGCGGCGATGGTTGGCGCGGGACTGCATGCGCCTCACGTGCGGTAAATCCTGTTCGCCGGGTAATCGATGTCGAAGTCGGCGATGAGTCGCTCCATGAGCGTGCTGCTGATCCATATCAGTTTCTTGGCGGGCCCAAGGTTCCTCGCTTCCTTGATGTACAGCACATTCAACGCATTTGCGGGTGACCTGATCTGCTTCGCGCGTTATCGTGGATGATTGCGGATGACCAAAGGAGGTTTGAAACGTGTGGATTGGAACCGAGAAGGAACGATTTAAGGTTCAGCGACGAATCATGTTTGTCCCGCTACTTGTCGCGATGCTCTTTGCTGCTGTGAAGGTCGATGCGTACTTTTCGGGATGCGCGACGCTCAGCGACTTGCTGAAAGTAATCTTTGTTGCCGGCCTTACTTGGGGCATCTTTTACCTTGCCGGAAAGTGGTGACCTGGCGCAGTGCTCCCGGTGGTGGCAAATAGGTTGGGGGTGAGCTATAGATGATGACCGGCACGGAGTCGGAAATTGGGAGCCCTGATGAGCGATGCAAAATGGAGTCACATAGTTGCTATATGTGCAATTGTCGGATCTGTTGTTGGAAGTATGATGGCTAGCCACTATCAGGTGGTTACCGTCAAGATGCAGATCGAAAAGGAGGCTTCCGCAATCGAAGCAGCAAATGCGAGAGCTTTTTTAGATCAGTTCACTGTGAAAACAGAACCCATTACAGTTGCTTTCAATGCATTAATGTTGTTGCCTCCCGACGGTGGTTTTGAGATGAGGGATTTTAAAGTTAAGGCGAATGATCTTAGCGAAAAGGCTGCTGCACTTATGCCATACGTCAACTCCGATCTATATATCGATGTGCAAACTGTCGCCGTGAATGCACGTGAATATGCGGATGAGTCTGATGCTGAAAAGCGTAAACTAATCTTTGCTCAGCTCAATAGAGAAATGAAAACGTTCATGGGAAATTACTTTAAACTACGAGATCAATTGCTTCTTAAGGTTCCTGTTCCGCAAAAATAAGCACTTACATGTCCGGCGGGGGAGAAGCTGCAAATCCTATCGGCGGACCGACCATGTGTGCAGTCTCAGTGCTATGGTGGCTTCAACGCATGCGCCTTCCGTGTCTGGTGGTGGAAAATTTATTTGGGATGGGGTATTACGGGTGACCGGCATGGAGCCGGGCACTAGGAGCTGTACTTTGAAGAAGTCGATTTTTGCTTTATTTGTCGCCGTAGCCGTGTTGGCTGGCTGTTCAACCGCAGGGCCTTACGTGACCAACATCTCAAGCGATGGCAGAAACGGCCTGAATATTGAAAAGTGCTCTGTGCAGATGAATGCTTTCATGGGTACGGTTACTAATATCAATTGCATCAGCCAGAACGTTCAGCTCAGTCGCAGCAATTGATGGCGAGCGGTGAGATGACCTTGTCTGATTCGTCTTGGTCGGCGCTCCGGATATTTCTGACGCCCGCGTCGTAGATTGCCCGCGCCACGGATTCGCTAACCTCGATTTCGTGGCGCGGATAAGTCAGGAAGGCATCAAGCTCTTCATCATCCATCAAATCCATCTTCATGATCGCGATCTGCAAGACCTCGCTGACGATGGGCATCTTGCCGCGCTATCGAACCCGATTCAGGGCCTGCTCAATGCCAGGCCGAACCCGGTGCCGCTGCTCTTTCTAGGCGACCAGTTTCCGCTTCAGCGCCGTCTTGGCTGATCGCTCTTCTTGATCCATCGCCAGTAAACCGCTCCTGTAAGCCGCTTGGCGGCAAGTGAATGTGATGCTGTCGTCTGCCGTGGCGGACGCGCATTTGCAGACGCTTCATTTCGCCCGGCTGCTGCTGGGGTAGTTCAGGCTGTACTCCTGAAAAATTCGCCTGATGACGGTGCGGTTGATCCCGGACAACTTCTCGGCCTTGAAGTGGCTGACGCCCAGATCGCGCATTGCCTCGATACGCTTGAGCAGCGCCCGGTCCTCTTCCTCCTCAACATACTTCCGCTGATCCGCGCCGTTGTAGCGGGGCTTGCGGGGTGGCGGCTCCTTACGAGGACGGCGGGGCGCGACCTGAAACGACCCAAGGTCGCGCACCGTTCCACCGCTGCGCTGGAACTCGTTTAAGGCCTCGGATAGCTCGGATGACTTTGCGCGGTTGGCCTGGATGGTACTCAATTCGGTGCTCATCGTGCTGCAACCTGCGTGATGGTTACTCCGTCCATTTGGAAATCAGCTCCTTGAATGTGGACCAGGTCGTCCAGCGCGCCCCAGTTCACCGTGAGGACCGATATCGGCGCCCGACCTCCGTAGACGGATTTCAATAGCACATGAAGGTCGGTCGCCCAGGAATCGCAAGCGTCGCGCAGCAGATCAGATATCCTGCTGTCCGCGTCTCTCAGCTTTATCAGGAGCTTGTCACGCTCGAGGGCTGCGTCATTGTGCATGTCAATCAGCTTGGTGACGTGTTTACGATATCGGTCTACCTCATCGCGCAACATCCTATTTTCTTCCGATACCAGGTGCGCGTGTTGCCTGAGCATCTGCTCCTCCGTGGGGCAGAACGGCCAGTCTTCGGCGTAGTCGATGTTCATGATGAGTGATTCTCAATTTCTGTATAGGTATACAGTGGTCGAGTGCTTCGGGTTTGCGGAGTGGTGTCCGTCGGCAGGACGCCGGGCCACGGGGCCTCCAGAGGACTTTTTTGCTTCTATTTCGGAATCAAATATCGCTACAGGCCGCAGCCTGATTGTGTTTCATGGTCGGATTGCAAATCCGCCTACGCCGGTTCGATTCCGACCTCGGCCTCCACTATTCAAAGCCCCGCAGATTAACGTCTGCGGGGTTTTTTATGGTGCGCTGAAAAGTGAGGGGTTCCGAAACTTTAATTGCGCCTGTTAACAGGCCCAGGCCGTTTGGGGCGCCGCTGTTCTGCATCTGAATGTGCAGACCCTTTCCGGTCTTTCCTTGCTGGACATTGAGAGAGTCGCCCTCCATATAGCCTCGGTTCATTGCGATAGCGTTCTTTGGGCGCTGGCCGGTAAAGAAGACCAAGCAGTTGGGCTGCTCAGTACCTTGCGGCGATGGCATTAGCCAGTTGTAAGTCTGACATCAGTGGCGGCTTGGTAATAGAACGGTAGCGCTGAACAGCCTGCTCAAATTGCGCGCCACGGATCTCGCCATCTGAGCCGATAAAAGCAAGAGCATCGTCACGAGCTGGCGTAAAAAAATCAGCGATTTTTTCGGATGACATTGTAGTCCCCAAAGCCGTTCCGACCGTACTTAATCTGACGTAATCCGCGGCTTCTATCTTAGCACCGATCAGGGTTGCCAGAGCCATCACCACAGCCTTCCATGGTTTCATTTTTCCATACGTCCGTTGCCTATTGGGAGTGGCACGGTAGCAGAGTGGAGTGGTCGATAGTTACAAATAAGCCAGGCGCCTCCCATACTGCTCAGTAACAACGATCTGAGGGGCGCGTTGGTAAGTCCCGACAAGTCCGCGTCTCCTGATGAACCTATTTGGAGCCGTCGCTGCCACCTATAAAGGCGACTTCACCAGAATGGGCGGCAGCTAAGGGGGCGGCTCGAATCCGGATCATCATGTTGCATCTCGCAAGGCTACTGGCATACATCAGAGATCCAAGCCTACTGGGTCATCTTACCAAGGAGCGACTACCGGCTTGGAGTCGCGGTTGTCACCGGTATAAAGGCCTTTCAGGAAGCGAGAGAGGAAAGTAAATTTGTTGTAGCAATGCATTAGCAGCGCTTGCCCGAATTCATCAGTGATTTCTGCCTCGATCTTGTCAGCTGGCCAGCCTGCGGCCACGAGGTCTTGTCCCATGTAGAAGTGGCTGCGCAATGCGAGCCCCCATTCGGTATCACGGCCCATGTGCAGAAGACGACCGCCCAGCACTTCACCAGTCGCAAGTCTTTTGGGCGTGAAACTCATACCCACACGACCGCAGATCGCAGCAGAAATAGCACCGTTCTCGCGTGCGGATGCGTATTTACCTGCATCAAAAAATTCAGTCGCATCCCGGAACTGAATTGCTAATTCCGATACCGGAAGTCCGGAAAATGCTTCCTTTGCCAGGTGAATCGAGCCTACGTGCGTCCCCTCGGTGCCTTCTGCCCATTCACTGGAGACGTGATCCACTGGGTGCCACCAGACGTATTCGCGAGTACCTGGGCGCGACCTGAACCACCACTCGAACATTTCACCGGTGCAGTTGTGAAGATCTGTCCGGCAGGCGACATGCAGTACGCCGCTTGGAAGGCGCTCGAAGCCGGTTTCCAGTCGAAGCGGAGCTGGGTCAAGAAGAAGGTCTACTTGTGAAAGGTCCATACAGTGCCTCATTGATTGCCGATGGTTGATGACCTATCGATCAGACGGTCTTGTGCCGAGGGCGGGCCTGATTCGAAAACAAGCCGGCTCAGGGTTGATTGGCAACGTTTTCTTGCCTCTTGTCCGTGATCCACAGCCTTCCGTGAGTGAGCAGCAACACTGTTCCATCGAGTCCATCGTGCCTGTCTCGGACATATACAGCATCAATGAGGCCTTTGCAGATATCTCAGGGCGCCAGGGACGGGTAAATCAGTTTCAGGACACTGAAATCATTCATAGGTACCACGCTTAGCCAGCAAAAGAACTGACTCATACACGTTTGAAAGCTGGCGTGAGTGGCGTGAGTGGTCTATTAATTTGATGTGTGTCTTAACGAGGGTTCAGCCTTGGTCGGTAGAATTTCTGATTCCGAACTTCATGAAATGCGGATTCGCAAGTTGCAGAACGACATCGCCGATTCAGAGCGTCTCGGGATGCCGGTGAAATTCATGCATCTGTCCGCGCTGACCCCCACCAGTCGTGAGCAGCATATCGAACGACATGGCGAGTTGTTCACGGGTCAGCAGATGCTCGATTGGTGGGCAGAGGGGGATAATCGGGTGCGCTGTCGATGCGCATGCACCCCGGTTCTTCTGGACAGGCAAGGCAGGCCAATGACGCCTGACCTGATAGCCAACGCCAAGCAGGCGCTGAAGGCCTTCAAGCTTTCCTGATCTTTCGTCTGATGCTTTTTGCGCAATGGACGTGTTTCGGCAGATCCGATTCCCGACTGTGCTCCCGCCATTCAAAAGTCCCGCAGATTAACGTCTGCGTGGTTTTTATCGGGCGCGAGAAAATGAGGGATTCCGAAAGCCGAGTTCAGACGCTATTTAAAGCGGCTTGCGTTGATATAGCCGTATTGGTTTTGCTGATAAATCGTGTAAGGCAGGAGCAATGTATCTACGATGCCTGATAAGCCCATGTCCAGTAAAACCCACTCAGGCGCATTGGTCTTCTGATAAGCGCTACTCTGTTTGGGCTCTGCGTTCAGTTCACAGAAATCGAGCATGACCCCGCTGTAAACGCGCGGAATGGAGGAGCAATTTGATTTCCAGTCAGTAAGCTTTTCACCTGCGACGGAATCGGGTCTAAACGTAGTGTTGATCGTTCCGCACCCCGTCAAGGCAAGTGCCAGCAGTAGCATGCCATGGGTTTTCAGATGAAACCTGCCTGACGGTTTTTGCTCTACGAAACTCGGCTTCATAACAACGTTCCTTGTATTTTCGATGCGTTTAGGACGGCAGTTCAGGCGCATGAGGCACATACGTTGTAATGCCGCGTGAACGGTGCACAGTTCTTCCCAGCAGATGCTATGGAGACCTACAGCACGATTATTGCTTGGCAAGACTACCTAGCCTGTCAGGCTCAATCGAGGTAAGTCCCATGAGCAAACCCCTTGTCCGCTGGCCGATCGATCCGCGCAGAACGGCGGTCATCGTTGTAGACATGCAAAAGGTATTTTGTGAGCCCAGCGGGGCGTTGTACGTAAAAAGTACTGCGGACATCATCCAGCCTATCCAGAAGCTGCTGCAAACCGCACGGGCTGCGCAGGTGACGGTGGTTTATCTTCGCCATATCGTGCGCGGCGATGGTTCTGATACCGGGCGCATGCGCGATCTTTATCCGAATGTGGACCAGATACTGGCACGGCATGATCCGGACGTTGAGGTCATCGAAGCACTCGCGCCCAGGTCGGGTGACGTGATTGTCGACAAGCTGTTTTACAGCGGCTTTCATAACACGGACCTGGACACCGTGCTGCGTGCGCGGGATGTCGACACGATCATCGTCTGTGGTACGGTCACCAATGTGTGTTGTGAAACCACGATCAGGGACGGCGTGCATCGTGAGTACAAAGTCATCGCCCTGAGCGACGCGAATGCTGCGATGGACTACCCGGACGTCGGGTTCGGCGCTGTTTCAGCCGAGGAGGTTCAGCGAATATCGCTGACGACGATTGCCTATGAGTTCGGCGAAGTAACGACGACCGCCGACGTCATCGAGCGTATTGCAAGCGCCTGAAAACAGCGGGTCGAATGTGCGCAATTCTGGCCCGTTTTTTATACCTGTGCATTCAAACCATGCGTTCTGTTTCAGACCATTTGATCCGGCTTTAACCGTCGAAACAGCTAACTGCTTGTATGAACGATGAATTCTTCCAGTGGCATGCTTTCTGCTCTTGCCTCGCTGACCTTCACCCTTGTAGGTGAGCCTTTTCGGCAGTGTGTCAGCGAGAGGAAACAGCCGTATGACTCTGCACTATGTGCCCATTATCAACCTGGCCCCTTATTTTTCAGAAGACCCGGACGGCACGGCTGCCGTAGCCAAGGCAGTCAATCAGGCGTGCAGGGACATCGGGTTTCTGGTCATCACCGAGCACCAGATTCCCGGAGAGCTTATCGACAGGGTCTCGCGTTTGACCCGCCAATTCTTTGATTTGCCGCTGGCGGAAAAGCGCAAGGTAGATCGGCCCAGCCCGGAGATGGTGCGGGGTTACAGTGCGGTGGCCGAGGAGAGCCTTTCCTATTCTCTGGAGGAGAGTGCGCCGGGAGATCTCAAGGAGTCTTTCTCCATCGGACCGAGCGATGTGCCGGATGAAGATTATTATCACAATGCCCAGGCCGGCTCGCACTTCGCACCGAATGTCTGGCCTGCGCAAAACCTGCTGCCCGGATTCAAGGAGACTTATCAGGCCTATTTCGATGCCATGAGCGAGTTGGCTCAATCGTTGATGCGCCTGTTTGCCCTGGCATTGGAACTGGATGAGTGTTTTTTCGATGACAAGATCGACCGGCATATCAGCATGTTCCGCAGCCTGAGTTATCCGGACATCAAGACCGAAGTCGAGGCTGGCCAGTTACGCGCCAGTGCGCATACCGACTACGGCAGTCTGACTATCGTGCGCCCTGATAACGCGCTGGGCGGCTTGCAAGTACGTAATCGTCAAGGCGAGTGGGTCGATGTGCCGTATGTCGAGAATGGTTTTGTGGTCAACATTGGCGATCTGATGATGCAGTGGACCAACGACCAGTGGATTTCCACGCTGCATCGAGTGGTTAACCCGCCGATGACCAGCGAGCAGGACAATCGTCGACAGTCTCTGGTGTTTTTCCACCAACCCAACTACGACACGTTGATTCAATGCCTGCCAGGCTGCCTGCAGCCTGGCGCCACGCCTCGGCATGCGCCGGTGACATCAGGCGATCATTTGCTGTCCAAGTTCGTCAAGCAGACCACTTTTGGCGGCAGCAAGGTGGCCTGATATGAACTCATTGTCTTACGTCAACGTGTTCGCGGAGGACATCGTCCGCCTGAGCTCGTTCTACTCGAACCTGTTCGGCTTTCGCGAAATCGAGGCCATCAGATCACCGATCTTTCGCGGACTGGACACCGGCAAGTCCTGCATTGGTTTCAACGCACTGGATGCGTATGAGCTGCTTGGCCTGGAAGCGTTTGCAGGCAGCACGGGGTGCAGGTTTTTGCTGAACATCGACGTGTCCGACCAGGCCGAGGTGGACCGACTGGTGCCGGTGGCAGTGGCGCAGGGCGCGAAACTGATCAAGGAACCGTACCTGACCTATTACAACTGGTATCAGGCCGTGCTGCTGGACCCTGAGCAGAACGTCTTTCGCATTAACGTGATGCTCTGAAAAGCTAATGCCGAGTATGGAGTGGAGAGCGGGCTGGCTTGGCTAGCTTCCCGCACCCTTGTTTCAGGGTTTTATGGAAAAATCTACTCGCTGAACTGCTAGCTATTCCGTTCAGGAAAGCAGGTCTTCAATTGGGTAACAGGCAAGGTATGCCTGATTTAATAATTGAGGATAGGGACATGAGTGATGCTACCACCACGGGAGTTAAACACGGGCGGATTACAGACCCTGCAACGAGGGGCTCTTATGCAATGGATCAGAGCTGGGTACTGGAGTGGCACCTGCATGGGATAGAAAGCGGCAAAAACTTTCCGGATACCATTGGAGGTGAATTCGCTGGTTTTAAATCTGATGTTCCCAGTGCGGAGCCTCCAAAGGATGGCCTTATAGTGAGCGGAGGTTGGACCGACGAGCGTGAGTGCTTGAATTATACCGATAGAGAGGTCGCAGACAGACTGGTAGCCGAGGGCAACGCTGAAGGCTGGCCTCGCCAAGGTGTGAAAGGTGTCAGCACTTTTATGGTGACTTGGCGGTATGAGGCACCGCATGTGACGCGTGGTTATCGCTGGTTCATTACTAAAGATGGCTGGGATGAGAGCACTCGATTGACGCGTGCCCACTTTCAAGAGAAACCTTTTTACGAAGAGATCTCTCTTCTTGACCCGTATAGCGAGCACCGTGAAGAACTTGCTCCGAAAACAGAGATCTCTGCAGTACTGCCAGAGGGCAAACAAGGTCACCACGTCATCCTTCTTCTCTGGATCGTTGCTGAATCACCGATGGCATTTTATCAGACGCTTGATGTCGATTTTGACAAGCCGCCCGTTAAGTAGTGAACGCTACGCGTCTCGAAGCTTCCAGAATCCGTTCTATTGGGAAGGTGTAGACGAGAAGGACAGGGTGCAAGCGACCAGCGAAGCGTTGGCCATGCGTGTTCTGCATAAGGATAGATGATCAGAAAGCCCGGCTTCAGCGCCGGGCTTTTTTGTGCAAGCCAGGCCTGAGTATCGCCTACTGACTTGCGTACGTAGCCGATCACTGGCTCAAGAGTTCTTTGCGGACGATGTCTGCCCCTGCACTTAACGCGCGCAGCTTGCCGCTGGCGACATGACGAGGGAGAGGGGCCATTCCGCAGTTGGTGCAGGGATAGAGTTTGTCGGCGTCGACGAATTTAAGCGCTTTCCTTAGCGTGTTGGCGACTTGCTCAGGCGTTTCAATGGCATGGCTTGCCACATCAATGGCTCCTACCATCACTTTCTTGCCTCGAATGAGTTCAAGCAGATCCATAGGGACGTGCGAGTTGTGACATTCCAACGAGATGATGTCGATACTGGAGTTTTGCAGCCTGGGAAAGGCCTCTTCGTACTGTCGCCATTCGGAGCCCAGCGTTTTTTTCCAGTCGGTATTCGCCTTGATGCCGTAGCCATAGCAAATATGCACGGCCGTTTCACATGTAAGCCCTTCAACTGCCCTTTCCAGGGTGGCGACGCCCCAGTCATTCACTTCATCAAAAAACACATTGAATGCAGGCTCATCAAACTGAATAATATCAACCCCGGCAGCCTCTAGCTCTTTGGCCTCCTGGTTGAGGATTTTGGCAAATTCCCAAGCCAGTTTTTCACGATTTTTATAGTGAGCATCGTAGAGGGTGTCAATCATCGTCATTGGTCCGGGCAAGGCCCACTTGATAGGCTGCCTGGTTTGCTGGCGTAGAAATCTTGCGTCTTCAACAAAAACTGGTTTTCGGCGAGCGACAGCACCCACCACCGTTGGCACGCTCGCATCATAGCGGTCTCGAATTCTAACGGTCTCGCGCTGTTCAAAATCGACGCCATCGAGATGCTCAATAAATGTAGTTACAAAATGCTGGCGCGTTTGTTCACCGTCGCTGACGATATCAATATTGGCCAGTTGTTGTTCTTGCAGCGACAAACGTAACGCATCCTGCTTACCTTCAACCAGTTCTTCCCCTTGCAATTTCCACGGTGACCAGAGTGTCTCAGGTTGTGCAAGCCAGGAAGGTTTAGGCAAGCTGCCAGCAGTGGAGGTGGGCAAAAGTTTTTTCATGAAAAATCAACCTTGGTTTTTAAATGATCAAAGAATGCAGCTTGCGGACCACTGATCCAGAAGGGGCTGATAGGGTTTGATAAAGTGCTCTTCAACAAATTTCCCTTGCTTTATAGCCAGCTGACTTCGCTCCTCGCGGTCGTACACAATGCGGGTCAACGAGTAATCGTTATTTTTCAAGCTAGGTTGATAGATTTTTCCTGCCGTTGAATTTGCGTTATAGATCTCAGGGCGATAAATTTTCTGGAAGGTGTCCATCGTGCTGATGGTGCTAATAAGCTCCAGATTGGTGTAGTCACCCAGCAAATCGTCCGAGAAATAAAACGCCAGAGGCGCAACGCTGTTCGGGGGCATGAAATAGCGGACCTTTAAGCCCATTTTCATGAAATACTCATCCGTCAACGAGTATTCGTCCTGCTGGTATTCATACCCTAAAACAGGATGCTGATTCTCGGTCCGGTGATAGGTTCTGGCGCTCGATACACTCAGGCAGATAACAGGCGGTTTGTCAAAATGCGCTTTGTAGCTGGTTGAATTGACAAAGCTTTTGTAGAGCTTTCCGTGCAGATCTCCGAAATCTTCTGGCGTGCTGAGCCCGGACTGGTTTTTTTTGTGCTCTGGTAATCTCACGCTGAAATCATAGTCTCGCACGTAGGAAGAGAAGTTATTTCCTACCATTCCGTTAATATGCGTATTGGTTTTTCGGTCAATGATCGTTGTCTTCAAAACCTCAATTAACGGAATGGCAGAGTGATCACCTTCAGCATCGATATTCATTTCCGCAGAGACAATGTTCAGCACCAGCGTATAACGATCGCCTTTAGGGTTGTCCCAATGCGCTAGGGCATTGAAGCGATTGTCGATCATCTTCAAGGTATTACGTAAATTCTCTCGGCGACTTTTTCCCCTGGCCAGGTTCGCAAAATTAGTCGTGACTCGGGTAGTGTCTGAGGGTGAGTAATTCTCATCAAAACAAGTACACTTGGTAGAAAATGTGAATTCTTTTTTCATCTAGGCTTGGCATCCTTCCTTACGAGGCAACGCCCGGATAGGCGTCTTGCCCCTTTTAGCGTTGACTGATGTCTGTGTCTTCGATCAGCAGCCGTTATTCTGCTGAGGGTGAAGAGCTGTAGGGATTTTAGGTCGGTTGCCTACATGAACAAAAACGAATTGATTTCAATAAATCATTAGTCACGCTCATGATTGCCCTAAGGGTATGCAGGTCTCTGGGAGGGGGGGCGGTCAATATTCAGCGTGGTCGATGTTGATGGTGAGTGATTCTCGATGTCTGCATGGACAGACAGATTTTGGCGAGGTCATGGAAAGCACCACAATTCGGGATGAGGTCTATGGCCCGCGCAATTGATGTATCGATCGCCCAAGCCCAGTCTCACGGCTTGGCTTTTCCATGACTGCGATTTACTCAGATCCCTCGGAACGTCTGGTTGCCAAGTTCAGCGAGGGCCTTATTCGTACCTGTTTTCCCTGTGCAACAGTCGGCTTAGAGTCTTTTATGTGTGATGGCGCTTTGATATTGCTCTGGTATGTGTTAATAAATCCTTTCCGAGGTTTGGAAGGGAGATTCACATGAAACCCGATTCACTTAGGATTAAGCATTTATTGGACCTGCTCCCGAGTTACGCTGCTTCTAGCGGGATTCATCTTGATGATCTTCTTGAAAAGTGGAGATCATCCAGTGGAAATATTACGAGACCCCTAGAGGAAGCTGAGTTTTTCTATCTGGCAAACCGCTGTGTTGATTCAGGCCTTCTTTTAGTTTCTAGAGATTGGGTTATCCAGATAACTCGATCCGGTCAAGATTATCTCGATCCCAAGACGAAAAAATTTGGCCGGGTTTAACTGAGCCATTTTTTTCTGACAAGGCTCGCCCTACTGGCGGGTCTTTTTTATTTCAGGGGTAAAGAGGGATCCGAGCGACCTTGGCCCAGGCAAAGCTACTTGGCTGACCGGGCGGTACAGGCACAATCCTGCTGGGTGACTTCTTGTGGTTGAGAAAAGTCCTCTCCAAGGATGCGACCGATCGCGACATGGACGTGCCGATATCGACACCGTCCGCATGCTTAACGAACTGATCGACTCCGAACGGGTGATCCGCAAAAAAAGGATGGAGGGGCTTTGGTGTAGTCGCTGATCGGTATTCGCTGCCGTTCATGTCCTGGATGTATTCGCATGGGATGACAATGCTGTATGGGGGCGATGTGATTTCACACCAGTCTAGCGGCGTGCCGTCTTCGCGCCTCAAGCGAGGCGGAAGATCTTTGCGCAAGCACATAGGCATCTGAATGCGCTATTGTCAGATGCCTACTATATACACACGCGTTCTGATCAACTTTATTCAGGTCTTGAACTTATTGACCAATACTCCAAATGAGGCGGCAAGTCGAGAAAGCTCTGCACTCGAGGCATTGGTTTGGTGCGCGCCAGTTGCAGTCTGAGTGGAGATATCTTGAATATTAATCAGGTTTCGGTCCACCTCTCGAGCTACGTGAGCTTGCTCTTCGGCGGCACTTGCGATCACGAGATTTTTCTCATTAATCATTGAGACACCTTCGGTGATTCTGTCTAGCGCGTGACCTGCCTGAATCGCTTGATCACGGGTTTCTCCTGCAAGGCTCCTACTGTTATTCATAGAGATCACTGCTTCATCCGCACCCGCACGAATTTGGGCCATCATAGCCTCAATGTCTGCGGTCGACGCCTGCGTTCGGTGCGCAAGGGCGCGCACTTCATCGGCGACTACCGCAAAGCCGCGACCCTGCTCGCCAGCCCTGGCTGCCTCAATTGCGGCATTCAAGGCCAACAGGTTGGTTTGCTGGGCTATGGACTGAATAACTGCGAGAACGCCTGTGATCTCATTGACTCTCGTGGCGAGTACCGTGACCTTTTCAGTCGATTGAGAAATCTGCTCTGCCATAGTATTAACCGATCCAACGGCATTCTTTACTTGATCACGTCCTTCAATAGCACTGCGGCTAGTTTCTTCAGAGGACTCAGACGCGCCTGAGGCATTGCGCGCTACCTCCTCAACCGCTGCTGTCATCTCGTTCACCGCCGTAGCGGCTTGCTGGATCTCATCGTTCTGGCGTATCAGTGCTTTGGAACTCTCCTCCGTAACTGCATTCAACTCTTCTGACGCAGAGGCCAGTTGATCAGCCGCATTGGCAATTTCTTTAATAGTATTTCTTAGGTTAACTTGCATCGTGCTCAGTGCTGATTGCAGTGTGCTGATCTCGTCATTCCCGGTGACATCAATTTGTTGAGAAAGGTCGCCGTCGGCCACTTGTTTTGCGGTCCGTAGAGCCCCCAAAAGCGGTCGAGTGATCGAGCGTGTGACCAATAAGCCCAGAATAATTGCAGCAACAAACGCGATCACTACGCCTATGCCCAATGACCCGTATGCGACGCTCGAAGTCTTCGCGGCTTCTATAGCGACGTCATCACTCTGGCGCTTGTTAGACGCTACTATTATTTTTAACTCATCGTTTGTTTTCTTGTAGGCAGGATCCACCTCTTGTGCGAACATCTTGTTCGCGCTTTCAAGGTCACCTTTCGCCGCTAATTCGATCACGCGAGAGGATGCGTTAATGTACGCTGGCCAGTCTTTTTCAAACTGATCACCCGCCGCTCTTTCATCGTCTTCCAGAGGCGTTTGCCGATATGCATTGAAAAGTTGTTCTACTTCTTTTTGATTATCTGCTAAGGACTTCAACGTCTCGTCATATTTGGCTTGGTCTGCCTTTGCAAATTTATACAGCAGTGCGCGGTGCAAGTCGCGATAATGCGCTATCGCATTTGAGCGTGCATTACTCGTGTTGTACACAGATACGAGGTTGTTACTGACGATCCCATCTACGCTGTTTTTGAGGCCTGTGATACCCGTGTATCCGACAAGGCCGACACCTAGTGTGACAACTGCGCATACCACAAACGCAGAAATTAGGCGTGTTGATAACATAGTGCCGCGTAAGAGATTCATCGTAGTGTAGCCTTCCTTGATTTCCCTATCCGAACTAGAAGGGTCATGCAATCGTATCGGCCAGCTACTGCCGTTCCTTCAGTGGCTGGCGACAAGCGGTTCAGCCCTGCACCAGTTGTTCAAGGCAACCGCTTGAGTGAGAGCTATCATGGACGGCGGGGTAACGCTTTTGCCGCACATGTGGACCTGCTGCGGTGACCAGAGCCAAGGTTGGTGCCGGTTCGCCCGCGCCGCTGACGCTCTCGGTCCCGTAATAACTGATCAGGAACACGGCAAAGAGTTTTTAGGAATTGCAGACCACAACTGTTGTTGCGGACCAAAACAAAAAGGGCCTACTGAGCAAAATGCCCCGTAAGCCCTTTATATATATGTGGTGCCCCGAGCCGGGGTCGAACCGGCACGTCCAAAGGACGAGGGATTTTAAGTCCCTTGCGTCTACCAATTTCGCCATCGGGGCGGTAGCGCCAAGAGCAGGGAATATATACACCCGGCCCCCATGAAGCAAGCTTGAAAGCGTCCCGAAGGGGGCAAGACGCTGCTTTTTTTTCTGTCAGAAATGCTTGGCAAATCATGAAGCTACGAAATTTCTCTGGCGCAAAGGCTGACGTGCCGCGGTCAGGCGGCTCAGGCCTTGCTGTCTTTCACCACAGCATCTTTAACCACAGCCTCGACCTTGTCAGCCAGTATTCGCAGGTAGCTCGCCAGGGCGACTTCTTCCAGGCGCAGGCCTTTGCGTTGTCGGGAGCGGGGGAGTTTGGCGAGGTTGCCGAGCAGGAAGCCTTCCAGAACCGCCGGGTGGATGTAGCATTTTCGGCAGATGGCGGGGGTGTTGCCCAGTTGTTTCGAGACTGCCTTGACCATGTCGACGATGTGCCGTTTGGCGTCGGCTTCTGGCTCCCAGTGCAGTTTTTGCAGTGTTGCCAGCGCCAGCGCGCTGGCCGCCCAGGTTCGGTAATCCTTGGCGGTGAAGTCCGAGCCGGTGAGGCTTTGCAGGTAGGCATTGATATCCGATGAGGTCACCGCGTGGCGCACACCGTCTTCGTCCAGGTACTGGAAGAGGTTTTGTCCGGGCAGCTCCATGCAGTGCTTGATCACGTTGGCCAGACGTCGATCCTTGACGCTGACTTTATGCTCGACGCCACTCTTGCCGCGGAACTCGAAGAGGATCTGGCCGCCTTTGACTTCGACGTGCTTGTTGCGCAGGGTGGTCAGGCCGTAAGAGCGGTTTTCCTTGGCGTACTGGCTGTTACCGATGCGGATCAAGGTCGCGTCCAGCAATGAGATGACTGTCGCCATGACTTTTTCCCGGCCCATGCCCGGCTGGGCGAGCTGTGCTTCGATCTGCTTGCGCACTTTGGGCAGCGCATGGCCGAACTCGATCAGCCGCGAGTATTTGTCCTGATCGCGTATTTCGCGCCAGCGCGGATGGTAGCGATACTGCTTGCGCCCGCGGGCGTCGCGGCCGGTGGCCTGCAGGTGACCCAGCGGGTCGGCACAGATCCACACCTCGGTGTAGGCGGGCGGCACTGCCAGAGCATTAATGCGCTTGATCTCCGAGTCGTCCTTGATGCGCTGACCCTGAGTGTCGAAGTACGCGAATTTGCCGCGCAGTACCTTGCGCGTAAGGCCCGGTTGAGTGTCGTCTACGTAATGCAGTTCACTGGCGGGCTGGCTGATGGCAGTCGAGTCAGGCATGGCTAAGTTCCAAAGGCAGTTAAAAACACTGACCTCGGCCTTTTACGGTGGTGCCGTTTATTTGCTGCGTGGGTGTTTTTTTCGAAAGGTCAGGCCAGCACCGCGACCGCCTTGATCTGCGCCCAGAGCGACTGACCTCTGTGCAGGTTCAGTTGGTCGCTGGAATAGCGAGTGATGCGCGCGAGCAACGGCGTGCCGCCAGCGTCCAGCTTGACCAGCACGTGTGCCGAATTGTCAGCCAGCGCTTCTTCTATCACCGTGACCGGCAAGCGGTTGAGGATGCTGCTCTGGTAATCGGGTTGCAGGTTGAGGCTGACGTCCCGGGCCTGGACCTTGATGCGCAGCAGGGTGCCGACCTGCATCTGCGCGTGAGCGACGCGCATGCTCAGCTTGCTGTCGGGCAGGGTCACGGTGAGCAGTTGGTAATGCTGATCATAGGCGCTGACCGTGCCTTCGATGACCACCCCCGCATCACTGCCCATCGCCAGCGGAAGGTCCAGCCGCGCCAGGGTTTCTTGGATCGGACCGCTGGCCAGCACGTTGCCTGCGTCGAGCAGCACCAGGTGGTCCGCCAGGCGTGCGACTTCATCCTGAGCATGGCTGACGTACAGCATGGGGATGTCCAGTTCCCGGTGCAGGCGCTCCAGGTACGGCAGGATTTCACTTTTGCGCCGGGTGTCCAGCGCCGCCAACGGCTCATCGAGCAGCATCAGCCGCGGGCTGGTCAGCAGGGCGCGGGCGATGCCCACGCGCTGGCGCTCTCCACCGGACAGCTTGTCAGGGTTGCGCTGCAGCAGGTGATCGATGCCGAGCAGTTCGCTGGCCTGCAGCAGTTGAATGCGGCGCTGCTGGCGCGGGATACGTTTCATCCCGAACTCCAGGTTGTCCCGCACCGACAGATGCGCGAACAGGCTGGCTTCCTGAAACACGTAGCCGATCGCCCGCTTGTGCGGAGCCACGAAAATACCTTTTTTGGTGTCCTGCCAGACTTCATCGTGAACGCGGATCACGCCCTGATCGGCTTTTTCCAGACCGGCGATACAGCGCAGGCAGGTCGTCTTGCCCGAGCCGGAAGGCCCGAACAGCGCGGTAATGCCCGACCCCGGGAGGCTCAGGTCGGTACGGACGGTGAAATCCGGGTAGGCCATCTGCAGGCGAACTTCTATCGGCGACGCCATGGCTCAGCTCCATCCCGTTCTGGATTTGCCGCTGGAATACAACGCCAACAGCACCAGAAAGGAAAAGACCAGCATCGCGCCGGCCAGCCAGTGCGCTTGCAGGTACTCCATGGATTCGACGTGATCGAAGATCTGCACCGACACCACACGGGTTTTCTCCGGGATATTGCCGCCGATCATCAGGACCACACCGAACTCGCCGACCGTGTGCGCGAATCCCAGGATGGCCGCGGTGATAAACCCCGGCTTGGCCAGAGGCAGAATCACGTGAAAAAAGGTGTCCCAAGGGCCAGCCCGTAAGGTGGCCGCGACCTCCAGAGGGCGGGTGCCGATCGCTGCGAACGCGTTCTGCAGCGGCTGCACGACAAAAGGCATCGAGTACAGAACCGAGCCGATCACCAGCCCGGTAAAGCTGAAAGTCAGCGTACCCAGCCCCAGGCTTTGTGTGAGCTGACCCACCGCACCGTTGGGGCCGAGCAGCAGCAACAGGTAAAAACCGATAACGGTTGGCGGCAGCACCAGGGGCAGGGCGACCACTGCGCCAATCGGCCCCTTCAGCCATGAATCAGTGCGCGCCAGCCACAGCGCGATGGGCGTGCCGATGATCAGCAGGATGACGGTGGTCAGCGACGCCAGTTTCAGCGTCAGCCAGATCGCCGCGATGTCGGCACTCCCCAGCGGCATTTACAGCTGATATCCGAAGGACTTGATGATCTCGGCGGCTTTCGGACCTTTGAGGTACTCGACCAGCGCCTTGGCAGCGGCGCTGTCCTTGCCTTTGTTGAGGATGACCGCGTCCTGCTTGATCGGGTCATGCAGGTCGTCCGGTACGATCCAGGCCGAGCCGCTGGTCAGCTTGCCATCCTTGTAGACCTGCGACAGGGCCACGAAACCGAGCTCGGCATTGCCGGTGGAGACGAACTGGTAGGCCTGGGTAATGCTCTGACCTTCGACGATCTTGGCTTTGGTGGCCTCGGTCAGGCCCAGTTTGCTCAGCACTTGAGTCGCCGCGAGGCCGTACGGCGCGGTTTTGGGGTTGGCGATGGACAAGTGTTGATACTGATTGGCCTTGAGCACCTGGCCATTGCTGTCGACATAACCATCCTTGGCCGACCACAACGCCAGTGTTCCGACCGCGTAGGTGAAGCGCGATCCCTTGACGGTGTCGCCTTCCTGCTCGAGTTTTGCCGGCGTGGTGTCGTCAGCCGAGAGGAATACCTCGAACGGCGCGCCATTCTTGATCTGCGTATAGATCTGACCGGTAGCGCCAAATGCGGCGACTAGTTTGTGGCCGGTGTCCTTCTCGAAGTCAGTGGCTATCGCCTGGATCGGCGCGGTGAAGTTGGCCGCCACGGCGACTTGCACTTCGTCGGCAGACGCATGGGCTGCGGCAGAGGCGGTAAAGGCCAGCACGGAGAACTTGAGAATGGCGCGTAGCGTGGTCGTTCGCATGAAACAGCTCCTTGATGATGAAAACGCACGCCATCGGGGTAAGGGCGTTTCGCTATATAGATAAATATATAGCGTCAGCCTGTTGTTCTGAAAGCACTGTTTTATCGCGGAGACAGAATTTTCAGCGCATTTTCAGCCAGTTGCCGCGTCAGTTCGGTGGCTCCCAGCCGATGTTTGATACCGACTGCCTGGCCTGCCCAGAGGTTCACGAAGTCACTGCTGCCCAGTTTTTCCGCCTGCGCGCGCAGCGGCATCAAAGCACCGCCTGCCAGCGGAAACGCCGGGGCGAGCGGGCTGATGGGGCCGGCTTCGCGCATGAGCCGGTTGACGATGCCTCGCGCCGGACGCCCGGTGAAGAGGTTGGTCAGCGCGGTCTGGCTGCCCGAGGCGTCGTGCAGCGCCTGGCGATGCAGGGCGCTGACGCTGGCTTCCGGGCAGAACAGATATGCGGTTCCGATCTGTACCGCCGAAGCGCCCAGGACAAATGCCGCCGCTACACCGCGACCGTCCGCGATACCACCTGCGGCGATGACCGGGATGCTTGTCGCGTCAGCGATTTGCGGGACCAACGCAAAGGTGCCGACCTGGGTGTGCAGGTGATCGCTGAGGAACAGCCCCCGATGGCCGCCTGCTTCGTAGCCCATGGCAATCACCGCGTCGCAGCCGTGTTGCTCCAGCCAGGTAGCTTCCTCGACCGTGGTGGCTGACGAGATGATTTTTGCACCCGTGGCCCGGACCCGATCCAGTAACGATGGCTGCGGAAGGCCGAAATGGAAACTCACCACTTCCGGCCTCAAGCGCTCGATCAATGCGCAGCTGTCGCTGTCGAAGGGCGCGCGGTTAGAGACCGGTGTCGGCGCATCGAAATCGGCACCTAATTCCTCGTAATAGGGCTTGAGCGACTGCTTCCAGCGTTCGGCGCGCTCTGCGTCGTTGGCCGGAAGCTGATGGCAGAAGAAATTCAGGTTCAACGGGGCGTTGCCGGTCTGCTGCCTGAAAGTCGCGACTTCCTGTTCGATTTTCTCAGGGGTGAGCATGGCGCAGGGCAATGCCCCCAAGCCGCCCGCCTGAGCCACAGCAATGGCCATCTGCGAGCCGCTGGCGCCCGCCATGGGAGCTTGCAACAGCGGCAGGTCGATGGCGAACAGTTCAATGATGCGGCTATCTGGCCATTGGCTCATGTGGTTCTCCGGCAGGCATTCGGCAGACGCTCATTGAGCGCGAGAATGGCGTGAATGGCAAACGCCACGTCGAGCGTCGACAAGCCGGGAGGGTCGCTTGGTTGACATAAAAAACGATCGGTCTACTATTCGGGAATGACTCAGCCAACGATCCCGCTACCTACTCCCTCACTCGCCAGGCCCCGGCGTCCCGGCCGGCCGCCGAAGGTTGATCGCGATAACCTCGAGACCCGCGAGGCGCTGCTGCGTCGCGGTCTGGAAGTGCTCACCGAACAGAGTTTTTCGGCAACAGGGCTGGATTACATCCTCAAGGAAGTCGGCATTCCCAAAGGGTCGTTCTATCACTACTTCCCCAGCAAGGAAGCGTTTGGCCGGGCGGTGCTGGATGAGTACGCGCGCTATTTCGCGCAGCGGCTGGACCACTGGCTGCTGGATGAAGCGCTTTCGCCACTGGAACGACTGGTCGGCTTTGTGCAGAGCGCCAAGGGCGGTATGGCGCGACACGACTATCGACGCGGTTGCATGGTCGGCAATTTGGGCCAGGAAATCAGTCTGTTACCGGACGGATTTCGAGAGGTACTGGAACAGACGCTGCTGGACTGGCAGTCGAAACTGGCGGGTTGTCTTAGGGCTGCGCAGTCAATGGGCGAATTGGCCGCAGACGCTGATTGCGATGAGCTGGCCGCGTTTTTCTGGATCGGCTGGGAAGGCGCAGTGCTGCGTGCCCGACTGGTTAAAAGCGCTACACCATTGAACACGTTCATTGCCGGCTACCTTCGCGGTTTGCCGCAATGATTTCTTGTCAGAGTTATTTAAAAACGATCAGTCTAAATTGGAGGCGCATATGTTCAAGGGCATCTTGATCGACAAGGATGAGGCGGGATACCACGTCAATCTGACCGACATCGACGAAGCGCGGCTGCCCTCGGGCGACGTGACGATCGACGTGTCGCACAGCACGCTCAACTATAAGGACGCGCTGGCGATCACCGGTCAGAGCCCGATCGTGCGCAGCTTCCCGATGGTGCCGGGTATTGACCTGGCCGGTACGGTCGAGGCCAGCGATACACCTGAGTTCAAGGTCGGGGACAAGGTTCTGCTGAATGGCTGGGGCGTCGGCGAAGGGCATTGGGGCGGGCTGGCGCAAAAGGCCCGGCTCAAGAGCGAATGGCTCATTCCTCTGCCGCAGGCCTTCACGCCGGCGCAGGCAATGGCCATCGGTACGGCGGGCTACACCGCGATGCTCAGTGTCCTGGCATTGGAAAAGCACGGTTTGACGCCTGGCCATGGCGATGTGCTGGTCACCGGCGCCAATGGTGGGGTCGGCAGCTTTGCCATCGCCATCCTGGCCAGACTCGGCTATCGGGTCATTGCATCCACCGGGCGGGCCTCGGAAAGCGACTACCTGCAGCAACTCGGCGCGGCACAGATCATTGATCGGCAAACCCTCTCGCAGCCTGGGCGACCGCTGGCCAAGGAGCAATGGGCGGCGGCAGTCGACTCTGTCGGCAGCCATACATTGGCCAACGTGTGCGCCGGTATTCGTTATCGCGGCGTGGTGGCGGCGTGTGGCCTGGCGCAGGGCATGGAGTTTCCGGGGTCGGTTGCGCCGTTCATTCTGCGCGGTGTCACGCTGGCGGGTATCGACAGCGTGACTCGCCCACGCGCGGATCGGTTGGAAGCCTGGTCGAGGCTGGCGAGCGACCTGGACATGTCATTGTTACCGCTGATCAGCCGTGAAGTCGGCTTGAGCGAGGTGATCGACCTCGCGCCGCAATTGATTGCAGGGCAGGTTCGTGGGCGGATCGTGGTGGATACTGCACGTTGAGTGAATCACGGCGCGTCGGCACTGGCACACTCGAGTTCGACCAGTGCGCGATGCACTTGCGTCGTGCCGAGCCCGGTTTCGCATAATTGCAACGGCGTGCGACCGCCGAATGAGGTGTTGCGGGCAACCAGCCATTGGCTGGCACGCTCGGGCGTTGTAAACACCTGCAGGGCGTGGCTGGCAATCATCGCCACACGGTCCAGGCGTTCGGAGGCCACCAGATCCAGTGACTGCTGCTGGCGCTGACGCCGTTCGAGGGTTGAAATCGATGCGTTGAACAGTGCTTCCATTTGCCGAGGGCCAAGTGTCAGCGCTTCCCGCACTGCTCGGATCCAGCGCGGCGCAAAGCCCGCCTGAATATTCATCAGGCGTTCGGCCTCGCTGCGCTGACTGAGCTGGTGGGTCAGCAACCAGAAACTGGCCGCCGCTTCACGACGGCCAGTTGTTTTGCTGGCAGAGGAAGGAATCAAGGTGCGTGCCGGCCTTCGATGGCGGAAAGGACGGCCAAGGCTATCCCAGGCGACGCGTCGTTCAAGCAGCAGGATGTTACCGGGCGTTGCCTGACGGTAAAGGTGGTGCGCTGCAGCGCAGGTGTCGCACCAGAGCCCTCGTGCTAAAGTCGGTCGCCTGAATACGAATGAAAAGCGCCGTGGCTGTTGGCACGCGCTTGCACCAGAAAAGGCGTCGCTTTCTATGCCGCACGACCCTCACACCGATAAGGACGCACGCATTGTCAGCCAGCCTTCGCTGCCCGACGTCAACAAGCCGCTGCGCCTCTACCTCGATCGCCTGGCACCTTCAAGCCGCCTGACCATGACCTACGTTCTGCAGGATGCGGCAGACCGGCTGGGCATGGCTGACGTCGATATTCATGATATTCCCTGGCATACCCTGCAACCTGGCCACGTTACCGCGCTGGTCGCAACGCTGCGTCAGGATGACTACGCGCCCAATACCACCTCGCTGTATGTGAACGCCATTCGCGGGGTGATGAACGAAGCCTGGCGACACGACCTGATCAGCCACGATCAATTGCTGAAAATCCGCTCCATCAAACCGGTCAGCGGCACGCGATTGGTCAAGGGCCGCAACATCCGTCGCACGCTGATTCGTGAGCTGATGGAAGCCTGTGCTGCCGACCCCAGGCCGCAAGGGCGTCGCGATGCCGCGATCATTGCCATTCTGTATGGCTCGGGGATGCGCAAGTCCGAGTCGGTCAACCTCGACCTTTCCCAGATCGATTTCGCCGAGCGCAGCCTGCGGGTGCTGGGCAAAGGCAACAAGCAACTGATCAAGTACGCCCCCGAATGGGCCTTCAAGGCGCTGAACGACTGGCTGGCGTTGCGCCGGTCGTGCCTCCCGCCGGGGCAGGGCGACGACCCGTTCCTGTTCAACCGGATCCGCCGTGGCAGCCATATCACCCGCGACAGAATCACCAAGCATGCGATTTACTTCATCGCCAAGCAGCGCGGGCGCCAGGTGGGCGTGAACATCATGCCCCACGACTTTCGACGTTCGTTCATCACCCGGGTGATCGAAGAGTTCGATCTGTCGATTGCCCAGAAGCTCGCGCATCACACGCACATCTCGACCACCGCCAGTTACGACATGCGCAGTGACAACGAGCGGCGCAACGTTGTGGACCGGTTTGATCTTTGAGCAAAAAAAAAGCCACCTCGCGTAAACGGGGTGGCTTAAAAGATCTAACCAAAGGAGTGATGAAGCAGAGCAGAGATTCACCGGCATCGCGATGCGGATTCGCGGGGCCGGGAGAAATGTTCGTTCATCGCCGGCAACGTTAACACCGCCGTCCCCGATTCAGTTATCAGCGTTATCGATAGCCGTCATTGTCAAAAAAAATAGGACGGCGGGCCTGCCTGCGGATCGCCATCCAAAAACTGGATAGTTCGACCCTGAGCTATCCGGCAATCGGATAGCCAACAATTGGCAACAATTCCATGCTTTGCCGCACTTGAAACGTACGGGACTGAGCATGGAAAAGTTCGACATACACCGTAAAACCCGATTCGACTCGTTGGTACATGAGTACGGTCTGGATGGCAGCCGCCTGCTGCCGTGGGAAGGCTATCCGATGCCGTTTGCTGGCGGCTGGTGCGTGGTCCGTCCGGGCACCTGCAGCGAGGCACACACCCAGATCGATCAGGAAATCTTCATTGCCATCAAGGGCAGTGCGCGTCTGGTTGTCGGTGACCGGCAGATGGATTTCACCGTTGGCGATATCGCCGCCATTCCGAAACACACCAACCATTACGTCATCAACGATTCTGCCGAGGACTTCCACTTTTATGTGGTCTGGTGGGACATGAACTACGTCAACGCGTTCGTGGCGCAGCACAGCGAGACCACGGGGTGCCTCGATGAGTAAGTTCATTGTCACCATCACGCCACCGACCCCCAACGGCGATTTGCACATAGGCCACATCGCCGGGCCGTTTCTGGCCGCTGATGTCTTCACCCGCGTGCAGCGTCAGCGTGGCCACGAGTGTGTGCTGGTGTCCTACTCCGACGACTACCAGTCCTACATGCTGCGCAAAGGACTGGAGCAGGGCGTCGACCCGGTGGAGCTGGCCAGGCGCAATTCCGACCGCATCGAGGCCTCGCTGGCGGCCATCAACATACAGCCCGACAACTGGATGCGCCCGCACGACAACCCGTGGTTCGCCGAAGCGGTGGGTGAGGTGTTCGGTGCGTTGCGTGATGCCGGCGCGATCGAATGTCGGGATTCAAGCGAGCCGTATTGCCCTGATTGCGATGTCTGGGGTTACGAGGCGTTTGCCCGGGGCAACTGCAATTACTGCGGTGCCGAGTCCGACGCCAGTCAGTGCGAGAACTGCGCCCAGGCCCCTGACGCCGAGTTGATGACAGACTTGCGCTGCAAGCTTTGCAGTCAGCCCTCGCAATGGAAAAACGTCCATCGCGCGTTTCTGAAACTGGCCGGGTTCAAGCCGCAGTTGCGTGACCGCCTGCTGGGCCAGTCATGGCGCAAGCCGCTCGACAGCTGGTTGCGCGACAGCCTGGAGCACCTGCATGACTGGGGCGTCACACGCCCGGGCGACGGCGGGCTCGACCTGCAGGCCGACGGCTCGTGCCGGGTGCACACCTGGTTCATGGGGCTGGCGGGCTATATGGCGGCATTTCGGGAGTATGCCGACCGCGTCGGGCGTCCGGAGCTGTTTCGTCAGTACTGGCAATCAGGGCTGGGCACGCTGGTGCATTTTCTCGGCTTTGACTGTGTGTTCAGCCACGCCATCGTCTATCCGGCGCAACTGACGGCGCTGCGCGACATCAAGGTCCGCCAGCGCTTCATGCCCAATCAGTTTCTCAAGCTGGATGGCCTGAACCTGTCGACCAGCCGCAACCATGCGATCTGGGTCGGCGACCTGGCCCGTGAAGCCTGTGTCGACAGTGCGCGCCTGTATCTGGCGAGTATCGCGCCGGAGGAAAGCGAGGGTGATTTCCGCCAGGCGCAGTTTCTGGCATGGCGGGCAGAGGTGTTCGGCGAGTTTTTTCCGGCCTTGCTGGAGGCCGGCAGCAACCGCGACGACCACTGGTGGAGCGGCCTCTGCGGGGCAGACGCCAGTCTGCTGGAAGCGTTGCGCGTGCAGTGGAGCAAAGCCTCGGAGCCTGCGCAGTTTTCGATGAAACGCATGGCCCATGTGCTGCTGGACGTGATCGCCATTACTCGCGCGCGTCTGGCCGAAGGTCGCCCGATCAGCCATCTGGCAGCTTTCATCGCGGTGCTTGGCAAGGCGCTGATTCCGGACATGTCAGCGCAGATCATCAGCGCGTACGGACTGCCTGAAGCCCGCGTCCACGCCACGCTCATGAACGGCCCGGCCGCTGAATACTCCATCTGAACGGATTCACGACAATGCTCATCGATTATGAGATAGCGGTCATTGGCGCCGGGATCACCGGCGCCAGTATCGCGGCGAAGCTGTGCAGCGCCGGTGTGTCGGTCGCGTTGATCGACAAGGGCGCAGCCGGCAGCCTGGGCGCAAGCGGTTATTCCGGCGGCCTGGTTCGCCTGTATGACAGCGATCCGCTGCTGATGGAGCTGGCGGCCTATTCCATCAGCCTGATGGACGACGGCGTTTTTGCGACCACTTACGCCAGTGCGTTGCGGCGTACCGGGGTGATTTACCGGGCGGCTACGGACCAGCTGGATAACCTGTACCGCGCCATCGACCAGTACGGCAGCGAACGCTACCCGATGCGCCTGCTGTCAGGTCACGAGCTCGATGGCCGGCGCTACCCGCATTGCCCGACGCTGGAACGGGTCAACCTGTTCGAGCCGCGCGCCTGCGTCGGCAATGTGCGCCAGGCCGTTGCTGCGCTGTGTCAGTCAGTACGCCAGCAGGGCTTGCTGCTCGAGCATCGCGAGATCAAGTCCATTGACTGCCGGGCCCCCGACCTTGTGCACATCGATCTGGGCAGCGCCACGCTGCGTTGCCGGGCCGTGGTGGTCGCGGCCGGTGCCTGGAGCCAGCACCTGGTGTCGCACCCGGGGCTGGAAGCACGCTCGATTCCCCTTGCCCGGGTGCTGACCGAAGGCGACTGGTCAATGCCGGTGATTGATGCGGTTACCCAGAGCTACGGCATACCGCTGACTCGGCATATCGTGCAGACCGGCTGTGGCGCGCGTGACAGCGGCCTGTGGCCCGAGCATCTTGCGCAGCCCGATGCACGGCATCGCGAGGACGCCTGCAAGCGCGTCGCCCAGTTGTGCGCCTCGGCCGGCAAGCCGCAGGTGCTCGATGTGTTGCCCGGTTTCGACAGCTACAGCGCCGACGGTCGGCCGATGCTGGGGTTCTGCGCCGAGCGCAGCCCGGTGTATCTGGCCGCAGGCATGTCCGGGCTGGGCTTCAAGTTCGCGCCCGGCGTGGCGCACATTGCTGTCGAGCAACTGCGCAGGCATCTGGCCGGAACGGACCGCGCTTGCCCCGGCTGGTCGGCATTGTCGCCAGGCAGGTCGATGCCGGGCTTTTCAGCACAAGACCTCGCGCTGGCGAGCGTGCAGTCATGACGTCCTCGGTCGACTCGCGCCTGCCGGGCTTGCGGGTTGGGGTCAGCGCTCTGTTCGACCCCGACGACACGCCGCATGCACGGACCTTCATGAGGGCACTGGCGGTGGCGCGCAATTGCATGCCGGGGCTTGAACGGGTGCAGTGGCACTTTCTCGACGACGCTGCCGATGCCGTTCGCGGGGCCGATGTAGGCCGGCAAATGATCGACTGGAAGGCCGACCTGGTCATCGGTCATTTCTCTTCGGATGCAGCCGTCGCTGCCGCGCCGTTGTATCGACACGCCGGTATTGCCCTGCTAACCCCCGCAGCAACGATCGATTGCCTGACTCTGGAGCACCGTAATGTCTTTCGTTTCTGCCCCGCGGACCGGCAACTGGCGGCGGATCTGGTCAGCTGGCTGGCGACTCGTCAGTGGCCGCGCGTGCATGTTCAGGCCGACGACAGTGCTCACGGTCGGGCCTTGTGCGTCGCTATCAGCGCGGCGCTGGATAGTGCCGGGTTGCAACGTGTCGACGAGCTCGAGCAGGCCGATGTCGAGGTGTTTGCCGGACGCCTCAAACCCAGTCGCGAGCACTGGCAAGCGCGGCGGCAGGCCGGCAGTACCCGACCGCTGGTGCTGACCGACGACGCTGCCTCGCCGTATCTGGGCACCGCAGGGCACGACGGCAACACCTTCGTGATCGGCTTCGGAGCCCCCGACAGTGCCGGACATCGCTGTCAGGCCCAGGCACTGCACCGGTCACTGTTCGCTGCTGAGCCACAGACTTACTTTCGCGAAAGCCTGTTGATGCTTTACGTGCTGGCCGAGGTGGCCCGCGGCGGTCTTCGCGCCGGGCAACTGCCGGATGCGTTTCGGCACAGCACCTTCAACACACCGCTGGGCACGGTCAGCTTCGATCAGGGCGAGCTGCGCAGCGCGACGACCTGCCTCTGGACGCCAGGCCCCAACGGGCTGAGCCGTGTCACCCGATAGCCCCCAAAACACCGCTTTACATCAACTCTAAGGACAGGAACTTCATGGGTAACTCGACACCACACACCTTGCATTCGGACGCCGTCTGTATCGGCTTCGGTCCGGCCGGTATCGCGCTGGCCTGCGCGTTTGCCGATGCGCGAGAGGCCAATGACCCACTGGGCGCGCTGTCCGTTCGTTATCTGGAGGCCGCGCAGGACAGCCAATGGCATCGCGAACTGCTGCTGGCCGGAACGGACATCAATCATCACGTATTTCGCGATCTGGTGACCCCGCGCAACCCGCGCAGCCGCTTCTCGTTCGCCATGTACCTCAAGGAACACGGGCGAATGTTCGATTTCGGCCTGCTGGGCCGCCCGGCCAGTCGTCATGAATGGTCGGATTATCTGGCCTGGGTCGCCGCGCAGGTGGACAGCCAGACCTGCTTCAACACGCTGGTCACCGGAATTGACCCGGTGTTGCGTCATGGGCGCCTGCATGAACTACGCGTGTGCACGGCGGATACCTGCTTCACGACGCGCAATGTCGTGCTGTCCAGCGGCAGCGCGCCGCGTATTCCCCACGCGTTCGAGGCGCTGATCGGCACGACGCTGTTTCACACGTCGCAGTTTCTGAGCCGTCTGCAAGCCTTCGGCGAGCAGTTGCCCAAGCGCTGGCTGGTGCTCGGTTCGGGGCAGAGCGCCAGTGAGTCGGTGCTGGAGCTGGTCAGCCGCGACGCCGGCATCGAGGTGCATTCGGTGCATCGCTCGGCCGGTTTCAAACTCACCCAGTTGGGCCAGTTCCCCAACCGTGTATTCGCCCCGGATCACGTCGACTATTTCCATAGTCTGGACCCGGCCGCGCGGCAGCGTTTTCTCGACTGGAGCCGCTCGACCAATTACGCGGGGATCGACCCGGACGAAAGCCAGAAGCTGTTTTCGCTGATCTACGAAGACGCCATCGCCGGGCGCAAACGCCTGCAGACCTACGCCTACAGCGTGATCAGCGCCATTGAGCCCGTCGCCGAGGGCTACCGTGTCGAGCTGACCGACACCTTTAGCCAGCGCACCCAAGTGCTGGAGGTCGACGCCGTGGTACTCGGCACCGGGTATCAGCAGTACCTGATACCGCCGTTGTTGAGTGGTTTGCAGCCATGGCTGCGGGCCGATGTCGACGGGGGGCTGCTCATCGATCGGGATTATCAGGTCGCCACCCAAGGCGAGTGCGACGTGAATATCTGGGTCAACGGTCTTTCCGAACGCAGTCACGGAATCAGTGACAGTCAGTCGTTTTCACTGATGGCACTGCGCGCCGAGCGTATCGCCACCGCCCTTCAGCAGGCTGTAGCACCGGCCGCCGAACCCTTGCTGGCACAGTGGAAGTGAAGCCCATGTACAACTCTCTTTGCGAAATCGTTCATGATCAGACCTTCCTCAAGGTGACGGGCCTGGGCGCCGATTTTTTCCTGAAAATGGAATCACTCAACCCGGCAGGCTCGATCAAGCTCAAGACTGCCGTGGGGTTGATCAATGACCTTCAGGCGCGGGGCCTGCTGGGCCCGGACACGATTCTGATCGAGTCCTCGTCGGGCAATCTCGGGGTGGCGCTGGCGATGATCTGCGCTGAGCGGGGCATCCCGTTTACTTGCGTGGTCGACCCCAACAGCTCCAGCCATAACATCCGCATGATGCGCAGCTACGGCGCAGAGGTCATCCAGGTCGAAATCCCGGACGCCAACGGCGGGTTCCTTGGGACGCGCATCGAGCTGATCCGCCAAAAAGTGGCCAGCGACCCGCGCTATGTCTGGCTCAATCAATACGAGAATGCAGCGAACCCGCGCGCCCATGCGCGAACCACGGCGCGTTCGATCAGCCAGCATTTCGGCCATGTGGATTATGTGTTCGTCGGCGCCGGGACCACTGGCACCTTGATGGGCTGCATTCAGCATTTTCAGCGCCATCATCCGACCACCCGAATCATTGCTGTGGACACTGTCGGCTCGGTGACCTTCGACACCCCGGCCAGCCGGCGCTTCATTCCCGGACTGGGCACCAGCCAGCGCCCGCCGATCTTCAACGCCGACGGCATTCATGCGCTGGAAATGGTCCCGGAATCACACACCGTCGCCATGTGCCGCATCCTCGCGCGCAGCAAGGGCTTGCTGGTCGGCGGGTCGACCGCAACGGTGATCGCTGCGGTGCATGCCTGGCGCGAGCGCATCGAGCCCGGTTCAGTGGTCGTGGCGTTGTCGCCGGACTGGGGCGAGCGCTACCTGGACACGCTGTACGATGACCAATGGGTCGAGCAGCGTTTTGGCCGCGAAGTGCTGAGCATGACCCTGGCAGACCTTTCCTCATCAGAGGCTGCAACATCTCCGGGAAGCGTGAAAACGCCTTCGCGAGCAAGCTCGCTCCCACAGAATAGGTGTGTAAATGTCGTGCGCGCGCACGCAACGCCTTGTGGGAGCGAGCTTGCTCGCGAAATCGGCGGTTCAGTCGCAGCGCCTTCGGGTGCAAGCGCGCTTGCGCAGGAGCAGAGTTCAACCTTCTGGCTGGCCGCCGAGCGGCTGAAGCGGGCGGCGTTCCATGTGGTCGATGGTGAGGTGGTTGCGCGCCTGCTGGCGGCAGACCCGCTGGCGTGTATCGATGATGTGCAGGCGGCTTATCTGGATCATGAGGCTGGCCGCACGATCAACCCCGACAGTTACTTTCTGCGCTTTGCGCAGGCGCCGGCCAATCGCATCATTGCCTTGCCCGCCAGCCTGTCGGGCGAGCAGCCGGTCAGTGGCATCAAATGGATTTCCAGCTTTCCGGGCAATATCGACACGGGTCTGCAGCGCGCCTCGGCGGTGCTGATCCTCAACGATCCGCTCACCGGCTATGCCTTTGCCTGCCTGGAAGCCTCGCGCATCAGTGCCATGCGCACGGCAGCCTCGGCGGTGCTCGCTGCGCGCTGGATGACCCGCCAGCAGCGTCATGTCGGGCGAATGTCGTTCATCGGTGCCGGTTTCATTGCCCGCACCATCCTCGACATGTTCGTCAGCGATGGCTGGACGATGGACGCGGTCAGCGTCTTCGATCAGCACCAGGATTCGGCGCTGGCGCTGGTCGGGCATGCTGCCAGTCACCATGGACTGCACAGCGAGCCAAGCGACCTGGCGACGTGCTTGCAAGCCGATGTGGTGGTGTTCGCCACTACTGCGCCGAGCCCCTATGTACTGGAACCGGTGTTTCAACCGGGGCAACTGGTGCTGAACATCTCGTTGCGCGATCTGGGGCCGGAGGTCATTGCCCAGGCCAACAACATCCTCGATGACGTCGAACACTGCCTCAAGGCTCAGACCTCGCCTGACCTCGCCGTGCAGCAGTATCAGCATCGCTCGTTCATTACCGGGACGCTGGCACAGCTGATGACCGGGCAAGTGGAGCTGAGCCTGGACAAGGCTTCGATCTTTTCGCCGTTCGGGCTCGGCGTGCTGGACCTCGCCGTGGGGCAGCGGGTGTATCGCCAGGCGGTGGCCGAGGGTAGCGCTTTGCCGGTGCCGCAGTTCTTCTTTGAATCGGCGCGCTGGTGATGGCCATGCACACGCATACCGTCGCCATTATTGGCATGGGCTCACGCGGGTTGAGCATTCTGGAGCAGTTGATCGGCATGAGTCGTCACGCCGTGCAGCAACCGCTGCGTATCGAGGTGTTCGATCCGCAGTCGCCGGGCAGCGGGTTGCACCTTGCGCAGCAGCCGGATTACCTGATGCTCAACACCATGGCCGGTCAGTTGTCGGCGTTTTCCTCGGCATTCCCGGCGTGTGAACCGCCAGGCCCGACCTTTTTGCAATGGTGCAGCCGTGAGGATATACGCCTGGACGAGCGCGGCCATGTCAGCCCGGATGGGCAGGGCAGAGCGGTCGCATTTGGCGATTTCGTGCCGCGAGCATTGCTCGGGCGCTATTTGCAGGACAGTTACCGTTTTCTGCTGCAACGCTGCCCGGCGCATGTGCAGGTGTGTCACCACGCCGAGCAGGTGCTGAGCTGCCAGCCAACGTTGCGAACGCCGGGTTTCCGGCTGCGCACCGGCAGTCTGGCAATGGACGTCGATGGCGTATTCCTCACCAGCGGACACGCACCTGAAAACCCCGCGCAGCAGGACGTCGGCGAGTGCGTGGTCATCGAAGGCCTTGGGCTGACGGCCATGGACACGCTGGCGCATCTGACTCAGGGGCGTGGCGGGCGCTACGTGCGTGATGGCGGCTTCGCCGGCTGGCGTTACCTGCCGTCCGGACGCGAGCCCAGGGTGTTGATGTATTCGCGTAGCGGTTTGCCGTTTCATGCCAGGCCGCAATGGCATGCCTGCCGTCACGCACCCTTGCCAAGGTTGTTTTTCACGGCCGACGCCATAGCGCGTCTGCGCGAGCAGAAGGAAGGCGGGCGGCTCGACTTTCGCGCCGATGTGCTGCCCCTGATCCAGGATGAGATGCGAGCCGTATTTTATCAGGCCAGGGTCCGGATGGAGGCGCCTGGGCGGTTGGACTCTGTCCAGCGCCTGCTGCGCGAGTCAATCTCCAGACCGGCAGTGTTTGCCCGTCTGGCAGGACAAGGGGGTGCATTCGATCCTGAGTACTGGATGATCACCCAGCCTTGGTCTGGCGCCGAAGGCTCGTATGGGCCGTGGTTCGTCGACTGGATTAAACGTGACCTGGCCCTGAGTCGGCTGGGCACCGCGCACAGCCCGATCTGTCAGGCGCTGGAGGTCTGGCGCGATTATCGCGACCTGTTGCGTCTGGTCGCCGATCGCAACGGCCTGACCGAATCCTCGACGCTGGAGTTCTACGGCACTTGGGCAGGACTGAGCAACCGTCTGGTCGGCGGGCCGCAGAAGGAACGCCATGAAGACCTGCTGGCGCTGATCGAGGCCGGGGTCGTGACGGTCTTGCCGCCGATGAGTGACGTGCAGGAGCCGCACAACCGCCTGCCTGCCCGTGTCGCCCACAGCGGTGTGTCGGGCAGTGGTCAGGGGTTGATCAACGATCTGCGCGAGCGCGGGCTGATTCGTGCCGCCCATGCCTGGCCTGCCGATGGCATCGACACCGACGCCGTGGGCCGCGCAATCGGTCGCGACGGTGAGGTGCAGCAGCGGCTCTGGGTTCTCGGGCCCTCCGTGGAAGGCTGCACGTTCTACAACCACTACGTACCGACACCTGATCCGACCTGTCGCGCGCTGATCGAGGCGCGCCGGGCGGTCGAGTCATGCCTGGATACGCTGACAAACACAACTTCAAGTGGCATCACATTTCAGTTGAGCAAAGCCACTCAAGCTATTAATTAAAAAGGAATTATTGCTATGTACGAAATCACTTTGCTGACCGCCCTTGCTGGCGCGTTCATCGTGCTGATCATCAGCCCCGGTCCGAACTTTCTGGTCATCACCCAACTCTCGTTCAGCCAGTCGCGGCAGCAGGGTATCTGTGCCGGGCTGGGCGTTGCTTCGGGCAGCATCCTCTGGGCCTTGCTGGCCGCTACCGGGTTGGGACTGGTGTTTCAACAGTTGCCATGGCTGCAACCGACGCTGCAATTGCTCGGCGGTGCCTACCTGACCTGGCTCGGCAGCAAAAGCCTGCGCAGTGCCGGCCGCCAGCCCAAACCCAGGGACATCGCTGCGCTGGGCATTGGCAGTCTGAGCCGCGCCTACCGGTTCGGCCTGCTGACCAACCTGACCAATCCCAAGGCGCTGGCGTTCTACACCAGCGTGTTCACCACCGTGACCACGCCAGGCATGCCGATGTGGGTGCGCACTGCAGGTGTGTCGATCATCGCGGTACTGGCGATTTCCTGGTTCGTGCTGCTCGCCACGCTGTTTTCGATACCTGCGGTACAGACGCGCTATCAGCGTATGAAAAAGGCCATCGACATCATCACCGGGTTTTTCATGATCGCTTTCGGTCTGCGCCTGCTGATCGGCTTGCTGCCGGCTGGCTTCATTCACTGAAATCATCTGTAAAGGAATACCTGTATGCATCGCAACGACTGGCACTACCCGACTTCCATCCGCGCAGGCGCAGGACGCGTCAATGAACTGGCCGACGCCTGCAGGGTGACCGGCATACAACGTCCGCTGCTGATCACCGACAGCTTTCTCGGCAGCACCGACATGATCGCCAGCGCCGTAGAGGACTGCCGCAGCCAATTGGGTCACTGCGGCCTGTTTGACCGGGTCAAGGGCAACCCGACCGGCACCAATGTCGCCGAGGGGCTGCATGCTTACAGAGCCGGTGGCTACGACGGTGTGATTGCGTTTGGCGGCGGCTCGGCGCTGGACGCTGCCAAGGCAGTCGCACTGATGTCGGGCCAGACCCGCCCGTTATGGGATTTCGAAGACATCAACGACAACCATCTGCGCGCCCATCCGGATGGCATTGCGCCGGTGATTGCGCTGCCGACGACGGCCGGGACCGGCTCTGAAGTCGGGCGTGCGTCGGTGATTACCGATGAACAGGCGCAGGTCAAACGCACCATCCTGCACATTCGCATGATGCCGCGCATCGCGATTCTGGATGCCACGCTGACACTCGACCTGCCCAGGCACTTGACCGCCGCCACCGGGGCCGATGCCTTGACCCACTGCATGGAATCCTGGTGTTCGCCGGCCTGGCACCCGATGGCCGAGGCGGTTTCGGTCAAGGGCATGCAGATGATCAAAGCGTTTTTACCGCGCGTTGTTGCCGATGGGCAGGATCTGGAGGCGCGACAGCAGATGCTGGTGGCCTCCAGCCTAGGCGCGGCCGCGTTTCAGCGCGGGCTGGGCGGCGTACACGCGATCGCGCAGAGCCTTGGGGCGCTCTACGACCAGCATCATGGCTTGCTGAACGCGATCCTGCTGCCCTATGTGCTGGAGGCCAATCGATCGGTGCTGCAGACGCAAATGGACGATCTGGCGGTTTACCTGCGGTTGCCGTCGCCCGGGTTTTCCGGGGTGATGGACTGGCTGCTGACGCTGCGCGAGCAGATTGGCATTGCGCATACGCTGAGCGAGATCGGCATCGATGATCGCGAAGCCGAGCGGGTAGGGCAGATGGCCTTTGCCGATGGCTGCTCGCACACCAACCCGATTCGCCATTCGGCGCAGGTCTACGCGCAGATTTTCAGCCGTGCAGTGAGGGGCGAGTGAACCATGGCTGCCCTGAACGAGGCGGGCATACAGCGTCTCGACCAAGTCTGGCGCGGTTTCGTCGAGCAGGGCCGGATCGTCGGCGGCGTGCTGTTGCTGGCTCGCCAGGGCCGCCTGGCATACGCCAATGCACGCGGCTGGGCCGATCGCGAGCAGCAGATTCCGGTCACCCGCAGCACGCGTTTTCGCCTGGCCTCATTGACCAAGCTGTTGACCTCGGTCGCGGTGTTGCGGCTCTGCGAACGGGGTGTGCTGGATCTGCACGCTTCGGTAACGCACTGGCTGCCAGCCTTTCGACCGCGTCTGGCCAATGGCCGCGAGCCACTCATCACGCTGCAGCACCTGCTGTCACACACGTCGGGTTTGAGCTATGGCTTTGAGCAGGCGCCCGATAATGCCTATCAGCGAGCCGGGGTGTCGGACGGGCTGGACCGGGTAGCGTTCGACCTGCAGGAAAACCTGACGCGTTTGGCGCGTGTGCCCTTGCTGTTCGAGCCCGGCAGTGCCTGGGGATATTCGCTGGCCACTGATGTGCTGGGTGCAGTGGTCGAACAGGCCACGGGGCTGGCGTTGTCAGAAGCCATCGATAAATGGGTCACCGCGCCTCTGCGCATGCATGCGACCTCATTCAGGCACCTGCCGGGATATCCGCCGCTGGCCAGCGCCTACAAGGACGGGGACGGCGGCCCGCAGCGTATCGGCGATGACGATGAGGTGCTGCTCGCCAGCGGCAAGGCGCAGCTTTCCGCAGCCCGCGCCTCTGACACTGATGCGTATGAGTCGGGTGGGGCGGGAATGCTCGGCACGGCGGATGACTATCTTCGGCTGCTTGAATGCCTGCGTCTTGGCGGAGCGCCGCTATTGGGTGAGGCCAGTACCGCGCGCTTGCTGGGCAATGCGATCGGCCAGACGAGCATCGCCAGCCGCGGGCCCGGCTGGAGGTTCGGGCTGGGGCCGATGATCCTCACCGATCCAGCGCTCGCCGGGCAGCGGCAGGGCGCGGGAACCTGGTCATGGTGCGGGCTGTATGGCAGCCATTACTGGGTCGATCCGCGTGCTGCGCTGAGCATGGTGGTCCTGACCAACACGGCGGTTGCCGGCGCGTGGGGCGAATTTGCCGACGCAATCGTCGATGCGCTTTACCCGGAGCCCGTGGTCAGGCCCGGGCAAATTGCTTGCGGTAACTGCTCGGGCTGATGCCTACCAGATTGCGGAAGTGCCGGCGAAACGACTCTTCGGAGCCGAAGCCGGCGCGGTCCACCACTTCGTTCAGGCGTAATTTCGACGATTCCAGCAGTTCCTTGGCGTAGGCAATACGCTCACCGAGCAGCCAGTCGTAAGGTGTCAGCCCGGTGCTTTCCATGAAGCTGCGGTGCAAGGTGCGGGTACTGAGCGCCGCGCGTGAGGCCATCTCCTTGATGGTATGCGGGCGCTGCAAGTCGCTGCGAATCCAGTCCATGAGGTTGGAAATCGGCCCGTCGCTGGCCGATACCAGCTGCCGGGATGCGTATTGCGATTGTCCACCTTCGCGATGAGGTGGAATGACCATGCGCTGCGCGACCATGTTGGCGACGCGCGAGCCGTGATCGTTGCGCACCAGGTGCAGCATCATGTCCAGCCCTGCGGCCGAGCCTGCTGCGGTCACGATGCTGCCCTGATCCACATACAGTTCGTTGGGCTGAATGGTCAGGCCCGGGTACATGGTGGCCAGCAGGTCGGTATAGCGCCAGTGGGTCGTTACCTTGTGCCCGTCGAGCAGACCGGCCGCCGCCAGTACGAAAGCCCCGGTACAGATCGAGCAGATTCGCGCGCCGCGTGCATGAGCCGCCTGAAGCTGTTCAATGAGCCGTTGCGGGACCTCGGATTCCACCCTGCGCCAGCCCGGCACGATGATCGTGTCGGCGTTTTCCAGCAGCACCTCGCCGGGTGTCGGCACGATGGTGATGCCCCCGGCAGCGGTGATCGGGCCGTCGTCGACCGGGAAGGTCGCGAACTCGTACCAACTGACGCCCAACTCTGGTCTTTTCAGCGCAAAGACTTCAACCGTGCAGCCAAATTCGAAGGTGCACAGCTGGTTGTAGATGAGTGCGACAACGAGATGATTTTTCATGGCGCGATGTTACCGGATATTGGCATTTCAGCCAGTAGTTTGGCGTGATGCTACTGAGTAATCTGCTCTGTGTCACCGCTGAAACCCGCTTAACCCTCAATATGATGCAAGTGGTCTGCCATGCAGGCCCTGGAGCCAACTCGTGCCACTCAATATCGGTATCTACGTTTATGACGACGTCGAGGTTCTCGACTTCGCTGGCCCCTATGAAGTGTTCACCACCGCAACCCGCATGCACGCCCGCAATAGCCGTGATGACCGGCAGTTGTTCAACGTGTTCACCATCGGCCGCAGCACGGCGCCGGTGCGTGCCCGCGCCGGGCTCAAGGTCGATCCGGATTTCTCGATCAACGACCATCCGCCCGTCGACTGCCTGATCGTCCCGGGTGGCGTGGTGACCGCCGAACTGGAAAAACCCGACGTGATCCACTGGATCAGTGATCAATCGGAGCCTGGTCGCGTGGTCGCTGCCGTGTGCACCGGCGCCTTCCTGCTGGCCAGGACCGGCAAGCTGGCCGGCAAGCAGGTGACCACGCACTGGGAAGACATCGACGACCTCAAGGAAATGTTCCCGTCGGTGGACGTGCTCAGCACGCTGCGCTGGGTCGATGAAGGCTCGTTCGTGACCTCGGCAGGCATTTCTGCCGGCATCGACATGAGCCTGCACCTGGTCGAGCGCCTGCACAGCCGTGAACTGGCCGAACGCACCGCGCTGCAGATGGATTTCGACTGGACCGAGAACGACTGAGTCATCCAGTCGCGCTGCGGATACCCCTGAAGAGGCTATGTGCCCGAAATGTGCATAGCCAGCGCTTCAACGCTATAGCCAGCGTCCGCCTTACCCCCGCTTGAGACACTCATTCGAACGACCGATAACCCGGCCAACTCGGTGTTTCGGCGGGGGTTTCCTGTATTCCCGAGCCTTCGGCTCAGCGGCAGGACCGCACCCACCTTTGCAAAACCAGAGTGCAGGACACATGAAAACCCACTTCTTCAAAGTCGTTCAAACCGTTGCACAGCACGGTTCGTTCTCCGAGGCCGCCGCCATTCTGGGCTGCAGCCAGTCGAACATCAGCTATGCGATCAAGGAAGTCGAAGATTTTTTCGAAAAACGCCTGTTCATTCGCAGCCGCACGGGTTGCACGCTCACCCCTGAAGGCAAGGTCATCAACCAGACCCTGGGAAATATCATGGCCACGCTCGAACAACTAAAAAAAATGGGGTCAGTGGCAGCGTCACCATTCATTACCACTCGCACATCCGCGAGACCGGCCTGAGCGCCTCGCTGGACTTTCTCGCCCATCATTACCCCGATATCCACCTGAATGTGCTGCACCGCAGCGAACAGAATCCGTCGCTGGACGCATTGATAAAGGGCGTGGCCGATATTCTCATCCTGCCGGGTACTGTGCTGGACGAGCATTACCTCGAACACCATTGCTGGTCGGACCACTACGTACTGGTGGCGGCGCGAAGCAAGCAGGGCAAGGCGCAATGTTTCGCCGAGCTTGCGCAGGTGTCGCGCTATGTTGCCTGGCGGCATCCAGGCGTGGAGCGCCTGCACCAGCAACTGGCATCGGCACAGGTACGGCTCAGCCATCGCGGCGAACTCAGTTGCCTGGACACGCTTCTGGATCTGGTTACCAAGCGCCATTGCATCTCGATTGTGCCCAACGCGCTGTTGAGCGGGCGGCTTCGCGAGCTGGAATCGATCCCGTTGCCGCTGACCGTGAGGCGTCAGATCAGCGTCGTGGCGCGGCCTGCTTCATTGCTGTCCAACGCCGCCAATGCCGTGGTTCAGGCACTGAAAAAACCACCGGCCTCTAACACTCGGCCTGATTGACCGAGGTGTCACAAAACACTGTCACAGTGCCCTCAACGAACGTTTGAACGCGATACGAATGCAACGAATCGGGCCGGCAAGGCTCATATCCGTAAGCAATACATTCAGGACGCTCCGCACGCGGGGCGTCTCAGGTCGCCGATTCGAGAGGAAGACTGAACGCTATGACGATACCGGACAAGCAGTACGTGGACTGGCTGGTCGAGCAATCGATGCTGAACGCCGCAAGACAGCGCGCCAAGACCTATTCGGGGCAGGGCAGGCTCTGGCAGCGTCCTTTCGCCCTTGCACGTCCCAGAGACGCCTCCGCTATCGCCTCGGTCTGGTTTACCGCCTACCCGGCCTCCATCGTCACCCGCGAAGGCGGCTCGGTGCTCGAAGCGCTGGGTGATGAGACCCTCTGGCATGCACTGTCGGAAATCGGCATTCAGGGCATTCACAACGGGCCGCTGAAGCTTTCCGGCGGCTTGCAGGGCCGCGAGCGTACGCCAAGTATCGATGGCAACTTCGATCGCATCAGTTTCGGCATCGACCCCGACCTGGGTACCGAGGCGCAGTTGTTGAGCCTGACGCGCATTGCCGCAGCGCACAACGCGGTGATCATCGACGACATCATCCCGTCGCACACCGGCAAGGGCGCTGACTTCCGCCTGGCCGAGATGGCGTACGAGGATTACCCCGGTCTGTTCCACATGGTCGAGATCCGTGAGGAAGACTGGCAACTGTTGCCTGAAGTGCCTGCGGGCCGCGATGCTGTCAACCTGATGCCCGATGTGGTGGATCAGCTGCGCGACAAGCATTACATCGTTGGCCAGTTGCAGCGGGTAATTTTCTTCGAGCCTGGGGTCAAGGAAACCGACTGGAGCGCCACTGACGTGGTACAGGGCGTTGATGGCAAGGCCCGCCGTTGGGTTTACCTGCATTATTTCAAGGACGGCCAGCCCTCCCTGAACTGGCTGGACCCCAGCTTTGCCGCGCAGCAGATGATCATCGGCGACGCGCTGCACGCCATCGATGTCATGGGCGCCCGCGTATTGCGTCTGGACGCCAACGGCTTCCTTGGTGTCGAGCGTCGCGCCGAGGGTACCGCCTGGTCGGAAAGCCATCCGCTGTCGATCACCGGCAACCAGCTTTTGGCCGGTGCGATCCGCAAGGCGGGCGGCTTCAGCTTCCAGGAGCTGAACCTGACCATCGATGATATTGCCTCCATGGGGCAGGGTGGTGCGGATCTGTCCTACGACTTCATTACCCGGCCGGCCTATCAGCACGCGCTGCTGACCGGCACCACCGAGTTCCTGCGCCTGATGCTGCGTCAGGTGCATGCCTATGGCATCGATCCGGCGTCGTTGATCCATGCCCTGCAGAACCACGATGAGCTGACCCTGGAACTGGTGCATTTCTGGACGCTGCACGCCCACGACACCTTCCATTACCAGGGCCAGACGTTCCCGGGCAACATCCTGCGCGAGCACATCCGTGAGGAGATGTACGAAAAGCTGTCCGGCGAACATGCGCCGTACAACCTCAAGTTCGTCACCAACGGCGTCTCTTGCACCACGGCGAGCATCATCACTGCAGCGCTGGGCATTCGTGACCTGAACACCATCACCGATGCCGACATTCAGCAGATCCAGCACATCCACTTGCTGCTGGTGATGTACAACGCCATGCAGCCGGGCGTGTTTGCTCTGTCGGGTTGGGACCTTGTGGGTGCCCTGACACTGCCGGCCGAGCAGGTCGATCATCTGATGCAGGATGGCGACACACGCTGGGTTCACCGCGGCGCCTACGATCTGGTCGATCTGGACCCGGAAGCCGAGTTTTCTGCGGGTGACATGCCGCGTCCCAAGACGCTGTACGGCAGCCTGGTCACTCAGCTCCAGCGTCCCGATTCGTTTGCCTCCCAGCTCAAGAAAATTCTCGCTGTGCGCCGCGCTTATGACATCGCCGCAAGCCGTCAGATTCTGATTCCGGATGTCGAGCATCCAGGGCTGCTGGTCATGGTCCATGAATTGCCGGCCGGCAAGGGCACGCAGATCACTGCGCTCAATTTCAGCGCGGAGACCATCGTCGAAACGCTGCAACTGCCCGGTATCGCGCCGGGTCCGGTGGTCGACATCATCAACGAGCGCGTTGAAGGCGATCTGACCAAGCAGGGCGAGTTTACTATCACCCTGGACGCCTACGAAGGGCTGGCCCTACGCGTGGTCAGCGCCTTGCCACTGTAAGGTGTAACGCGCAGCGGGATCGGCTGCGCGTTACCGCTGAGTCAGGCTGCTCAGGGCTGATGCTTTTTCAGGCGATAAGCAAACTGGGCGCGGCTCAGGCCCAGCAAGCGCGAGGCGGCCGCCAGGTTGCCTTCGCTCTTGTCCAGCGCCTCCTGGATCAGGCGCTGTTCGAGGCCGTCGATGGAGAACGTCTGATCCGGCTGATTCAGGGAGTCCAGCAGCAAAGCAGCAGGTGCCTGCTGTCCGGCAGGAGCCGATGCCTGACGCAGTGCTCCATGGTGATTCAGCGAGTAGGCGTCCCGTGGTAACGATTCGTTGCGGAAAATATGCACCAGATCGATGGCCTGGCCTTCGTCGCTGGCAATCAGGCCGCGCTCAATCAGGTTCTGCAATTCACGCACATTCCCGGCAAAGTCATAACCCAGCAGGGTTTTCAGCGCACGCATGGTCAATCCGGCAGGCGTCCTGCCGTACTCCTGACAGAAGCGCTTGAGAAAGAAATTGATCAGCAGTGGAATGTCATCGCGGCGCTCGCGCAATGGCGGCAGGGCGATCGGGTAGACGTTGAGGCGATAGAACAGGTCTTCACGGAAATCGCCAGCGGCCACCGCCTTGCGCAGATCGACGTTGGTCGCCGCCACCACTCGAACGTTGACCTTGATGCCGTGCCCCCCCCCAACGCGCTCGATCTCCCGTTCCTGCAAGGCGCGCAGCAGCTTGCTTTGCCCGGCAAGGCTTAGCGAGGTGATCTCATCGAGAAACAGCGTGCCACCGTTGGCGCGCTCGAAACGCCCGGGTCTGGAGTGCGTGGCCCCGGTATAAGCCCCTCGCTCGACGCCGAACAGTTCGGCCTCGATGAGGTTGTCGGGGATGGCTGCGCAGTTGAGCGCTACGAACGGGCCTTCGCGGTTGCGGCTGAGCTGGTGTAACTGGCGGGCGAACATTTCCTTGCCGACTCCGGACTCACCGCTGATCAATACGGTTGCCGGGGTCATCGCCACTCGTTGCAACGCCTGGCTGGCCGCATTGAAGGCAGCACTTGCGCCTACCAGTGGCTGGTCAGTGGCGGTCGGCGGGCTTGCCTCATAGCTCGCTGCTGGCGTCGGGGCGCTGTGCACTGGAGCAGGTGAGTTGACCGCTCTCAGGTAGCTCAGGTCGCGTTCGACATCGCCCCATTGTTCCGAGGTTTTGCCAACCACACGGCAGCTTGCATGCCCCATGCCCCGGCATTCGACTTCGCGGAAAACCACCATCTGCCCGAACAGGCCGCTGACAAACCCGGTGGCGTAGCCGATTTCGGTCCAGCACACCGGATCCTGGCCGATACCATAGGCTGCGACATGCTCGTCGGCTTCGCACGAGTGATGCCAGAGAAACTCCCCCTCGTAGAACCCTGACTCGGCGTCGAATTTGAAGTGCAACGGTTCGACCTTGGTCATGCCTTCCAGTGTATGCAAGTGCGTACCGGCCCGAAACGCCGAAGAGGCGTCAGCCTGTGGCCAGCGCTCGCGAATCAATCGGGCGTCCCGCGCGCCAGACAGGTACCCGGCACGGGTGAACATCCCGCGTGCCTGCTCCTGGCCCAGCCGCTCGATGATCTCGCGGCGCAGGGTGCCGAACGATGAGGTGTGCAGCAGCAACATGCGCTGGTCGTTGAGCCAGATGCGCCCGTCGTCAGGCGAGAAGAACAGGCAACTGGTCAATTCCTCGGCGGTTGGCGAGCCGCCTGCGTGCGTTTGACTGCTGTCGCCGCGAGGCGAGAAATGCTCGGTGGGAACGCTGTGATCGGGCAGCTCGCAGTGAGGGTTGTTCATGGGTGTACCTCGGCCGGGCGATGGTCGAAATGATCAAATCGAGGCTTGATTAATAAACATAACTTCATCAAATGAACAAGCGCGTCCGCGTAGAGTTTCCACTGAGGGGGCTCGACACTTCAGCAAGGTCGTCGCAAACCCTCGTTCCAAAGCGGTTGAGTGATGACATGATGGTCGGATTACAATCCCGGCACAGGCTTTGCTCTGACGTATGTACGGCGCATGCTTCCCACTACAAAAGGGGCAGGCGATTACAACCATAAAAGCCGGAGTCTTAATATGTCAGCGTCTGATGGCACCCCTCTGTTGCAACGCGCGATTGAAGCCGAATGCGTTTTCAATGGCGACTGGATTCCTTCCTCGTCTCCTTCATTGCCCGTCATCGAGCCCGCGACAGGCGAGCTGCTGATGAACACTGCCATGGCCGATGCTGCAGACATTGCCGTTGCCTGCCGTGAGGCCGCGCTGGCTCAACCTGCCTGGGCGGCGCTGGGGCCGCGTGAAAAGGCCGACATATTTCTTCTGGCCGCCGATCATGCGGTCTGTGCGTTCGATGAACTGGCCCTGTATGTCGCCCGCGAGACCGGCGGCAGCCTGCAAAAGGGCCAGCACGAAGTGAACGAGACCATCGTGTTGTTGCGTCAGGCTGCGGGGATGCTGTCGCAGGCCCATGGTCATGGCCTGATACTGCCGAGTCAGGCAGGTCGTCTGTCCTATGCGCGGCGTGTTGCGCACGGTGTGGTGGGGGTGATATCGCCGTTCAATTTTCCTTTGGTACTGTCCCTGCGCTCGGTCGCTCCGGCGCTGGCTGCCGGCAATGCCGTGGTGCTCAAGCCCGATCCACAGACGCCGATCAGCGGCGGTTTCCTGATCGCCCGGCTGTTCGAGGAAGCCGGCCTGCCCAAGGGGCTGTTGCACGTGCTGCCGGGTTTGGTCGATGCCGGCGAGGCGTTGTGCCGCGACACCAACGTGCAGATGATCACCTTTACCGGCTCGACTGGCGCCGGACGCAAGGTTGCCGAGGCTGCGGGTCGCAATCTGAAGAAAGTGTCGCTGGAGCTGGGCGGCAAGAATCCGCTGGTGATTCTCGAAGACGCCGACCTTGATCTGGCCGCCAGCAATGCGGCGTTTGGTGCCTGGCTGCACCAGGGGCAGATCTGCATGGCCACCGGGCTGATTCTGGTGCATGAGTCCATTGTCGCCGACCTGACCCGCAAGCTGGCGGACAAGGCGCGGGCGCTGACGGTGGGTAACGCGGCACTCGGTGAGGCTGCTCTGGGGCCGCTGATCAACAAACGGCAATTGCAGCACGTGCATCAGGTGGTCAGTGACAGCCTGCAGGCCGGCGCGCGACTGGAAACCGGTGGCGAGTATGAAGGCCTGTTCTATCGACCGACTGTGCTCAGCGGCGTGAAACCCGGCATGCGCGCATTCGACGAAGAGATTTTTGGCCCGGTGGCGGTTGTGGTCAGTTTTTCCACGGACGAGGAAGCCATCGAGCTGGCCAATCGTTCCGAGTATGGCCTGGCGGCTGCGGTGATTTCCCCTGACATCGGCCGCGCGACGGCGCTTGGCGACCGACTCAGGTGCGGCATGCTGCACATCAACGATCAGACAGTGGCCGATGAGTGCGTCAACTCGTTCGGCGGGCGCGGTGCGTCGGGCAACGGCAGCAGCGCTGGCAGCCCCTCGGACTGGGATGAATACAGCCAATGGCAGTGGGTGACAGTTAAGAACCAGGCGCCGGCCTATCCATTCTGAGTCTGACTGATATTCCATGCTTCACTGCAACAAGTGATTTGATTCAACGGCAAAACGTGATCCAACAACAATAAGAGCGCGTGACTATGAACCTGAATAACAAAACACTGATCGTCACTGGCGTGTCATCCGGTATCGGCGCTGAGCTGGCACGTGTGGCGCGCTTCCAGGGTGCCCGAGTGATCGGCATCGATCGTCATGAACCGCAACTGACCGTGGACAGTTTCTTCCAGGCGGACCTTGCCGATCCAGGCAGTATCGACGCGTTGATCGAGCGTTTGCCCAAGCAGATCGACGGCCTGTGCAACATCGCCGGTGTACCCGGCACTGCCCCCGTTCAGGCAGTCGCCCAGGTCAATTACCTCGGGCTGCGTCACCTGACCCAACGCGTGTTGCCGCGCATCGTGTCGGGCGGCAGTATCGTCAACGTGGCGTCGATACTCGGCTCGCAGTGGCCTGAAAGGCTGGAGTTGCACAAGGCGCTGGCTGCCACCGAAAGCTACGGCGAAGGGCAGGAGTGGCTGGCGGCCAATCCGGTCGCCCATGAAACCTGCTACCAGTATTTCAAGGAAGCGCTGATCGTCTGGAGCTTCAAGCAGTCGCAGGAATGGTTTCGCGATCATTCGGTACGCGTCAACTGCGTCGCCCCGGGGCCGGTGTTCACGCCGATTCTGGGAGACTTTGTCAGCATGGTTGGCCAGGAGCGGGTCGCCCGTGATGGCCTGCACATGAAGCGCCCTGCGCTGGCCGATGAGGTGGCCGAGGTAATTGCGTTTCTGTGTTCCGACGCCTCGCGCTGGATCAACGGTGTCAACTTGCCGGTGGATGGAGGGTTGGCCGCTTCCTACGTGTAATGGCTGCACGTGTTGCAACCCCGGCGACGCGCTCGTGGCGTCGGGGCTCTTGAAAACAACAACAATAAGTACAGGAATCACAAGATGCCCAAGTCAGTCTTGCGTACCGTTGCGACCGTATCATTCATCGCCTTGTCATCGACTGCATACGCCTATGACTTGCCCGGCCTCAATCTGGGCAACACCAGCTTCTACGACGGATCCCCGGCGCCTGCAGGCCCGGGCTGGTATCTGGAGGAGTATCTGAACTATGCCAAGGCCAATCGCTTCAATGACGTGAATGGCGACAAACTGCAACTTCCCAAACAGGATGTGGATGTCTTGGCGGTGACCACGCAGATCATCTATGTCGGTCAGCCGCTGGCCAACGGTGCCATGCCGGGTATTACCGCAATCAATACGTCGCTGGCGCATGTCGACGTGGATGACGGTCTGGGCAACACCGCCCTGAGTTCGCGCGCCGGTTTCGGCGATCTGGTCATCGGCCCGTTTCTGCAGCTGCCGACGATCACCCGTGCCGATGGCAGCCCGCTGCTGACTCAGCGTATCGAGGCGGACATTGCGATTCCGGTCGGCGCCTACGATCGCAATCGCTCGATCAACCCCGGCAGCAATTTCTGGTCGTTCAACCCGTACTACGCCGCGACTTACTGGTTCTCGCCGAAATGGTCGGCCAGCGGGCGTTTCATGTATTTATGGAACGGTAAGAACGATGACCCGCAAGCCGGGTTTGGCAATGTTTCCGACACGCAGGCAGGGCAGGCTTTGCATGCCAACCTGACTTTGCAATATGCGGTTAACGAGCAACTTTCGCTGGGGCTCAACGGTTACTGGCTCAAGCAGTTCACGGATACCCAGGTGGACGGCCATGATGTGAGTGGTCGCAAGGAAAAGGTCTGGGCCATCGGCCCCGGCTTCCTGTATGCCTTCAACAAGGAGAACGTGCTGACGGTCAATAGCTATTTTGAACAGGGCGCGGAAAACCGCACCGAAGGTAACAAGGTGGTGCTGAATTTTCTGCACAAGCTGTAAGGCATGAGATTGTTTTGACTATCGTTCCAACGCTCCGCGTTGGAATGCAGTTCGTGACGCTCTGCGTCACACCTCTCAGATGCGGCGCAACAGCATGACTTGCCGTTAGCCGCTGCCATAGAAGCGCTTTTCGATCGCGATGGCGCTGACGACGCAGATTGCGACGTAAGTGACGGCTGAGTCCTGGCGCTGATCCGGGGGTAGCCTGGCAGGACGCCAGGCTAGACGCACCGGGCCATGGATGGCCCGTTGCGGCGACCCCCGGATCAGTGTCAGGACGAAGGAACCCGACGAAGTCGGGCCGGAAGCGGAGCCAGGGGGTTTGGTTACTTTGGCCCTATCAAAGTAACTCGCCGAGGGGCGAAAAGGTGACCTGAGTCGAACCCCAATCCACCTGACAAAGAACAACCGCTGTGTGACGCGTAGCGTCACACACTGCATTCCCACGTGCTGCGCTCACTGCGATCCGCATAGCTCACAAAGACGTTAGTCCAAACGCTCTATTTCTGGAGGCTGTACCGACCTCTTCGCGAGCAAGCTCGCTCCCACACGACTTGTGCATAACTGTGGGTGCAGAGCGTGGGGACGATGGCATAGCGTCTGATCAGCTCGACTCTGCAGCCTTGAGCTCACGCTTCTCGATGGCGACTGATCTGGACAGCACGGTGATCGCCGCCAGTGCCGCAATCACCAGGCCTGGCGAGGTGGCCAGCAGTACGCCGGCGGTTCCGGCGCCAGCGCCCAGCAGTTGCCCGGCCGCCAGGGGGCCGGCGACCGAACCGAGACGGCCGATGGCCACTGCAGCTCCCACACCGGTGGCGCGTACCGAGGTCGGGTAGGAGGGTGGGGCCAGCGCATACAGCACCAACTGCGCGGCAATGACAAATACCCCGGCTGCAAACCCGGCAATGGCCATCGGTACGATACCGACCGACAGACCCACGCCTGCCAGCGCTGCGAGCAAACCGGCATAGACGAACAGCACGACCTTGATGCCATTGCAGCGATCGAGCAACAGCCCGCCCAACAGCGATCCCAGTGCGCCGCCGATGTTGAACAACATCTGCACCATGCCCGCCTGCGGCTTGCTGAAACCCTGACCGATCAGCAGTGAAGGCAGCCAGTTGAGCAGCATGTACATCACGGTCAGGGTAAAGAAGTAACCGAGCCACAAGGCCAGCGTCGTGCGCGCCCGACCTTCGCCGAACAACGCAGTGGCGCTTGAATGCCGAACGCTGCCAGCGCTGGTCTGCTGTCTGAAAGCGCTGGACTCGGGCAGCAACAGGATCATCAGCGGAGCTACCAGCAGCGGCACCAGACCGCCGATGATGAACGTGGTCTGCCAGTGCTCGCTGGTGAACATGGCCACGACCGCCGCCAGGGCACCACCCAATGGCACTCCTGCATACATGACGCTGATGGCCAGCCCGCGGTGACGTTCGCTGACGGCTTCGGCGCACAATGCAATCAGGTTGGGCAGCGCTGCCCCCAGACCCAGGCCGGTCATGAAGCGCACCAGCAACAGGCCGGAAAAGCTCTCGACATACGCAGTGCTCAGCGAAAAGACCCCGAACAGCAGTACTGCGCTCACCAGGATCTTCTTGCGGCCGATGCGATCGGCAATCCACCCGCCAAAGAACGCGCCAGGCAGCAGCCCTATGATCCCTGCGCTGAACACCCAGCCCATCATTTTCGGCTCAAGGGCGAAGGTCTGACGCAACCCGGCGGCCGCCGTTCCGGCAGCTTGCAGGTCGAAACCTTCGATGAGCGCAACGATAAAACACAAGACAATGGTCAGCGTCGATCGACGTAACGGACTGTTCATGGCAAGCCTCATTGTTGTTTTTGTTGTGGAGAAAAGCCTGTTCCCTAGCGCCAATCGAGGCGTTGTGACAGGTAGTTATCAAGGTAACAAAAATAACTAAAAATTGAATCTGGTCGAAATACTCGTAAAAAACGGATCTTAGTCTTTTAAAAACATTGAGTTAGAAGATGAATGTCGAGCGACCGATAAAGTAGTTAATGATATTAATGTTCGATTATCGATCACTTTGGATTGACGTGGCTGCGGAATCTTTCAATTCTCTGCTCACGGACCTGCAATCAAGCGCCGGACCGACTCCAAAAACAACAACAATAAGTGGACACCGAACATGCCTAAGCTCGCTCTTGATGCAGCAAGCGCTGTGTCAGCTCCCTTTTTTCGTAGAAAACGTTGTGGCCTCGCGCTGGGCCTGCTGGGTATCAGTGCCATTCCCGACCCTGCACAGGCGCAGGGCTTTCTGGATGACAGCCATGGCACCCTGACCCTGCGCAACTATTATATGGACCGCGATTACAAGGATGATGGCGCCAAGCCAGCAACTCGGGAGTGGGCGCAGGGCTTCATCATGAATGCGGAATCCGGCTTTACCCAGGGGCCGGTGGGGTTCGGCCTGGACGCCCGGGCGCTGGTCGGCGTGAAGCTGGATTCTTCGCCAGACCGCAGCGGCACCGAGCTATTGCCGGTATCTGCCAGTGATGGCCGTGCGGCCGACGAGTATTCGCGGCTGGCCCTGACCGGCAAGCTGAAATTCCATGAAACCACGGTCAAGACCGGTGATGTGTCGATTTTCCTGCCGTTCGCTTTCGCCAGTCCCTCGCGACTGTTACCGCAGACCTTTCGTGGCACCACGCTGACTTCCAGGGACATCGATGACCTGACCCTCAACGCGGGCTACATCGACCGGGTCAACAAGCGTGACTCCAGCAACTACCAGGCCATCAGCATCGCTTCACCGAACCGCCGTTTCAATGGGGCGGCAACGTCGTCGCACATGGCTTATGCCGGTGGCGATTATCAGGTCGACAAGGACCTGAGCCTGCGTGCGTATCATGCCGAAGTAGACGATCTCTATACCCAGAACACCCTGGCCCTGCTGCACAAGCTGGCGATTGGCGACGGCGTACTGAGCACCGATCTGCGCAGCTTTTTCAGCCGCGATACCGGCAGCGCGAAAGCTGGCGAAGTCGACAACCAGAACCTGTCCGCGCTGTTTGGCTACAAGTGGGGAGGGCACAGCGTCAGCCTTGGCTACATGCATTCCAGTGGCGACACGGCGACGCCTTATGTCTCGGGCACCGAACTGATGGGGTTGAGCGAGATGACCATGAGCTCGGACTTCCTCAACGCCAAAGAGCGCACCTGGCAAGCCATCTACGACTATGACTTCACCGCCGTCGGGCTGGTCGGGTTGCGCAGCCGCCTGCGTTATGTGCGTGGCGACAACATTGAGCTGCCCGCTTTCAATGCCGATGATCGCAAGGAGCGTGAGTTTCAGATGGAGCTGGGCTACGTTGTGCAAAGCGGTCCGCTAAAGAACGTCGGGCTGCTGGCGCGCAAGTCGATCTATCGCAACGACTTCCCGGCAGGTGCAGCGTTTCGGGACGAGAACCAGACACGCTTTATCGTGCAATACAGCTTGCCGCTCTGGTAGCGCCCCCCGCCTTGACGGCAGGGAAGCCGTTTAGGATTGATACACTTTTTTCAGCAACCTGAGCAGGTCCTGACGTTCCTTTTGATCCAGCGCTGCGGTGGATTCGAGGTCGCTGTCTACGGCGATCTGTTTCAGCTCGCGCAGCAGTGTTTCGCCGCTTTTGCTGAGAAAGATGCCGTACGAGCGTTTGTCCGGCTTGCAACGTACCCGGACGGCCAGCGCGCGTTCTTCGAGCTTGTTGAGTAATGGAACGACCTGAGGTGGTTCGATCGCCAGTGCTTTGGCCAGGTCTGCCTGCATGAGCCCCGGGTTCTGCTCGATGATCGCCAGGGCCGAGAACTGCGCCGGACGCAGGTCGTGTGTGGAAAGACGTCCGATCAGGTTCTGGAACAGCTTGAGCTGCGCACGGCGCATGGCATAACCGATCAGATCATCCAGCGCAGAATCCGTTGGTAAAGGTGCCTCGGCAGCCTGTACGGGAGCCTGGCAAACGTCGGCGATGTCAGATGGCTTGGCCATTGAAAATGCGGTCCTTATGGTTTGATGGGTCAATCAGCCGATCAGTTTGCCGAGGTTGGCGAATGATAGCTATGGGGTGTTACTTCACTGTGACCCACGGGTTCGGACGGAGTGCCGAGATTTTGATTAATGTGGATAACAGTTAATTGACATAACTATATTTGCGGTTTAGCTTTGAGTCATCTTCAAGCCAAGAACAAGAGAGCATCGCCATGAGCAAATATGAAGGCCGCTGGTCAACCATCAAGGTCGAGATCGAGCAAGGTATCGCATGGGTCATCCTCAATCGGCCGGAAAAACGCAACGCGATGAGCCCGACCTTGAACCGCGAAATGATCGATGTGCTGGAAACCCTCGAGCAGGATCCCGATGCGGGCGTTCTGGTGCTGACTGGTGCGGGCGAGGCGTGGACCGCTGGCATGGACCTCAAGGAGTACTTCCGCGAGGTAGATGCCGGACCGGAAATTCTTCAGGAAAAAATCCGTCGCGAAGCCTCCCAGTGGCAGTGGAAGATGTTGCGCATGTACGCCAAGCCGACCATCGCCATGGTCAACGGCTGGTGCTTCGGTGGTGGTTTCAGCCCGCTGGTGGCCTGTGATCTGGCGATCTGCGCTGATGAAGCGACCTTCGGCCTTTCGGAAATCAACTGGGGTATTCCGCCCGGCAACCTGGTGAGCAAGGCCATGGCGGACACCGTGGGCCACCGCCAGTCGCTTTACTACATCATGACCGGCAAAACCTTCAACGGTCAGAAGGCCGCTGAAATGGGCCTCGTCAATGAAAGCGTGCCGCTGGCGCAACTGCGTCAGGTGACCATCGATCTGGCCAACAATCTGCTGGAAAAAAATCCGGTGGTACTGCGCGCCGCCAAGCACGGCTTCAAACGCTGCCGCGAACTGACCTGGGAGCAGAACGAAGACTACCTGTACGCCAAACTCGACCAGTCACGTCTGCTGGACAAGGAAGGCGGGCGCGAGCAGGGCATGAAGCAGTTCCTCGATGACAAGAGCATCAAGCCTGGTCTGGAAGCTTACAAACGCTAGTCGGTTATCCAGAAGTTTTAAAACCGAGTCTGTAGTTCCTGATAAAGATAATAAAGAGGAATCACCATGCTGGACGTGCCCCTGCTGATCGGCGGCCAGTCGTGCCCCGCGAGTGACGGACGTACATTTGAACGCTGCAACCCGGTGACTGGCGAGGTGGTTTCGCGGGTGGCCGCGGCGACTCTGGAAGATGCCGATGCGGCGGTCGCAGCCGCTCAGGCTGCGTTCCCCGGTTGGGCGGCGATGGTGCCCGGCGAACGTCGGGCGCGTCTGCTCGAAGCTGCCGCGCAGTTGCAGGCCCGCAGCGCTGAATTCATTGGCGCTGCCGGCGAAACCGGAGCAATGGCCAACTGGTACGGCTTCAACGTACAGCTGGCCGCCAACATGCTGCGCGAAGCGGCATCCATGACGACGCAGATTACCGGCGATGTCATCCCCTCCAATGTTCCCGGCAATTTTGCCATGGCGCTGCGCCAGCCCTGCGGTGTGGTCCTCGGTATCGCGCCGTGGAATGCGCCGGTGATTCTTGCCACGCGTGCTATCGCCATGCCACTCGCCTGCGGCAATACCGTGGTGCTCAAGGCTTCGGAGCTCAGCCCAGCCGTGCATCGGCTGATCGGCCAGGTGCTGCAGGATGCCGGGCTGGGTGACGGTGTGGTGAACGTGATCAGCAACGCGCCGGCCGATGCGCCGGCGATTGTCGAGCGCCTGATTGCCAACCCGGCAGTACGGCGGGTCAATTTCACCGGTTCCACTCATGTAGGCCGCATCGTCGGTGAACTGTCGGCGCGGTATCTGAAACCGGCACTGCTGGAACTGGGTGGCAAGGCACCGTTTCTGGTGCTCGACGACGCCGATCTCGACGCGGCAGTAGAGGCCGCCGCCTTTGGCGCTTATTTCAATCAGGGCCAGATCTGCATGTCCACCGAGCGGCTGATCGTGGATTACAAGGTCGCCGACGCCTTCGTTGCCAAGCTGACGACCAAGATCAAAACCTTGCGCGCCGGCAATCCGGATGACAGTGAATCGGTCCTCGGGTCGCTGGTCGACGTGGGTGCCGGGACGCGCATCAAGGGCTTGATCGACGACGCCGTGGCGCTTGGCGCAACGCTGGTGATTGGCGGGCAGTTGCAGGGCAGCATTTTGCAACCGACGCTGCTCGACGGTGTGACAGATGCCATGCGCCTGTACCGCGAGGAGTCCTTCGGCCCGGTGGCCGTGGTGCTGCGCGGCGACGGTGACGAAGCGCTATTGCGACTGGCCAACGATTCGGAGTTCGGTCTCTCGGCGGCGATTTTCAGTCGTGATACCAGCCGGGCCCTGGCGCTGGCGCAACGGGTCGAGTCCGGGATCTGCCATATCAACGGCCCCACCGTTCACGACGAGGCGCAAATGCCCTTCGGCGGGGTGAAGTCCAGTGGCTATGGCAGTTTCGGCGGCAAGGCCTCGATCGAGCACTTTACCCAGTTGCGCTGGGTGACGTTGCAAAACGGGCCACGGCACTATCCCATTTGAACCACCCGATCTGAAACCTTCCAGGCCGGCGGTAACGCTCTTTTACACAAGACCGTGTCGCCGGTGACTCAGGCACAACAATAACAAGGCTGCAGCCTGGTGCTGCAACGCTTGGCCCGAACCGCTGCGTAGCGTTTGGCGCCTGCGTACCTTGATGGAGAGAACGCACGTGAGTTCCGATATCAGATCATCAACGCTGCAAAGTGAAGATAATGCACCGCGCTACCGTCAGGTCTCGATCGGCTACCCGCCCATCGAGGTGCGGGAAGAGCAGGGCGTTCTGCACATGCGTTCCCTGGAGCCCCTGGCACGCCTGCCCGACCGGCTGCTTGACCGGCTGGTGCACTGGGCTCAGTTGCGTCCGCAACAGACCTTTATTGCCGCCCGCGACAGCCGTGGCGGCTGGCGCAAGGTCAGTTATGCCGAGATGCTGACTGATGTGCGCTCTATCGCGCAGAGCCTGCTGGCGTACGACCTTTCCGCCGACAGGCCGCTGGCGTTGCTGTCAGGTAACGACATCGAGCACTTGCAGCTTGCTCTGGGTGCCATGTACGCCGGCATTCCATACTGCCCGGTATCACCGGCGTATTCGGTCATGTCTCAGGATTTCGCCAAGTTACGACACGTCTGCGACGTATTGCGGCCAGGATTGGTATTTGTCAGTGATGCCGCGCCGTTCCAGCGTGCCATTGATGCGATCATTCCTACGGACACGCCCGTCATCACTGTACGCGGGCAGCTCAATGGCAGGCCTCATTTGAGCTTCTCCAGCCTGCTCGAAGAGCCGGGTGGCAGCGAGGCCGATGCCGCTTTCCTGGCCAGCGGCCCTAACACCATCGCCAAGTTTTTGTTCACCTCGGGCTCGACCAAACTGCCCAAGGCGGTGGTGACTACCCAACGCATGCTGTGTGCCAATCAACAGATGCTGCTGCAGACGTTCCCGGTGTTCGGCGAAGAACCGCCCGTGCTGGTCGACTGGCTGCCCTGGAATCACACCTTCGGCGGCAGTCACAACATCGGTATCGTGCTGTACAACGGTGGCACGTTCTATCTGGACAACGGCAAGCCCACCGCACAAGGCTTCGCCGAGACTTTGCGCAACCTCAAGGAAATTTCGCCTACTGCCTACCTGACTGTGCCCAAGGGTTGGGAGGAGCTGGTCAACGCACTGGAGCAGGACGCCGAGCTGCGCGAGCGATTCTTCTCGCGCATCAAGCTGTTCTTCTTCGCCGCTGCCGGCCTGTCGCAAAGCATCTGGGATCGTCTTGACCGGGTGGCCGAGCAGCATTGCGGCGAGCGGATTCGCATGATGGCCGGGCTGGGCATGACCGAGGCTGCGCCGTCCTGCACCTTTACTACCGGGCCATTGTCGATGGCCGGGTACATCGGCCTGCCCGCACCGGGATGCGAAGTGTGTCTGGTGCCGGTGGATGGCAAGCTCGAAGGGCGGTTTCGTGGTCCGCACATCATGCCGGGCTACTGGCGCTCGCCGCAGCAGACGGCCGAAGTGTTCGACGAGAACGGCTTCTATTGCTCCGGCGATGCAATCAAGCTTGCCGATCCTGCGGCACCCGAACTGGGCCTGATGTTCGACGGGCGTCTGGCCGAGGATTTCAAGCTGTCGTCGGGCGTATTCGTCAGCGTCGGACCGATGCGCAACCGCGCGGTGCTGGAAGGCTCGCCGTATGTGCAGGATGTGGTCATCACTGCGCCTGACCGCGAATGCCTCGGGGCGCTGGTGTTTCCCAGGGTGCACGAGTGTCGGCAACTGGCCGGGCTGGATGCACAGGCCACGGATGCACAGGTACTGGCCAGTGCGCCGGTACGCGAATGGTTCGCCGACTGGCTGGCGCGCCTGAATCAGGGCGCGAACGGCAACGCCAGCCGGCTGGAGTGGATCGTGCTGCTTGATCAGCCCGCTTCCATTGATCGCGGCGAAATCACCGACAAGGGGTCGATCAACCAGCGCGCCGTCCTGCAGTGGCGCGCAGACAAGGTCGAAGCGCTGTACCGTGATCAGGACCCGGACAAGCTCAGTGCAGCGCCCAAGGCATGAGTGGCGGCGGGCAGTATTCGGCATTCAGTGACGTAGCCATCTTCGATGCCGTGCGCACGCCCTGGGTGGATCTGGGCGGCGCTCTGGCGGCTGTCTCGCCCATCGACCTGGGTATCAAGGTCGGCCGCGAGGTTCTGGCGCGTGCTGCCGTCGAGCCGGATCAGGTCGACAGCGTACTGACCGGTTCGATGGCGCAGGCCAGTTTCGATGCGTACCTGCTGCCCCGGCATATCGGCCTGTACAGCGGCGTCGCGCAGAGCGTTCCGGCACTGGGTGTGCAGCGCATCTGCGCCACCGGTTTCGAATTATTGCGCCAGGCCGCCTTGCACGTGGGCGAAGGCGGGCAGATGGCGCTGTGCGTCGCCGCCGAGTCCATGTCGCGCAACCCGATCGCGGCCTATACCCACCGCAATGGCTTCTCGCTCGGTGCCGCTGTGCAGTTCAAGGATTTTCTCTGGGAAGCGCTGTATGACCCTGCACCGGCGATGGACATGATCGCCACGGCAGACCACCTCGCCAAACGGCATGGGTTGAGCCGTGAAGCAGTGGACCGCTATGCCTTGCTCAGCCATGAGCGGGCGCTGCAGTCGCAGGTTTCCGGCAAATGGACCGAGGAAATTGTCCCGGTCAGCAGCGAGCGCTTTGCGCTGGAAGGCTATCAGCCGCGCGGCATCGAGTTGCCGCGAGGGGTTGAAGTGGTGACGCAGGACAGCCATCCGCGTGCGACCCATCTGGCAGCGCTATCGCGTCTGCGCGCCATTCACGCTAACGGGGTGCAGACCGCAGGCAATAGCTGTGCGGTGGTCGATGGCGCTGCGGCGGCCCTGGTGGGGAGTGCTGCGCAATCGACGAGTCCGGTGTTGGCGCATCTGCTGGCTAGCGCGGTGACGGGGGTCGCGCCAGAGTTCATGGGTATTGGCCCCGCACCTGCGATCCGCTTGCTGTTGCAGCGCAGCGGGCTGGCACTGAGCGATATCGGTCGACTGGAAATCAATGAAGCGCAGGCCGCTCAGGTTCTGGCAGTGGCACAAACGCTGGAGCTTGACCACGAGCGGCTCAACTGCCTGGGTGGATCACTGGGCCTGGGTCACCCATTGGCCGCCACCGGGCTGCGTCTGGTCATGACCCTGGCCCGGCAATTGCGCGACACGGGCCTGCGCTACGGTATCGCTGCAGCCTGCGTCGGCGGCGGGCAGGGCATGGCGCTGCTGATCGAGAATCCCCACTATGCGTCCGAGCGTGTCTAGCCAGGAACATACCCGCAAATGCGACATTTTCCTGCTTTAAACGCTACGCCTCACGCAGGTCATCCTTTAGCGCTTGACCGAATCGTAGCGAACAGTGAATCTCGCACCTCTCGACCCCACGGAACCCCGTCTATGCGTGCCCTCGCTGAGCTTTCTTTCGATTTCGTCTGGCATTTGATGTTCACGGATGACAAGCAGCTCGACCAGGATCTGGCGGTGCGCTCGCTGGAAAATCTTTCCGATTGCTTTTCGTTGATGTCCGACGAAGAGAAAAGGGCGTTCATCGCGGTGGCTCACGAACGCAAGGCGCGCCTTTTGGCTGTGCCCGATGCCGACGGCTACTCGCCGATACGTCTGGCCACCGAAGAGCAGGCGCAGTTTCTCGATCATGTGGTGTCCGGGCAGTTCTTCCAGCAGTTCGAGGGGCCCCTGGCGGCGGATGCAAGCGACCGCGTGGTGCCGATTCGCCGCTGAGCGGACCCACGCCACCCGGTTATTGCTCGACGGCTTCTGGCAGCCTGGCGATGACCTTGATCTCGAAATCAAAGCCATACAGCCAGGTTACACCGACGCCGGTCAGGGTCGGATGCGGCGCGTCGCCCCAGAACTCTGGGATCACCTTCCATATCCGCTCGAACCTTGCCTCGGGATCGACAATGAACACCGTCACGTCGACCACATCGTCGAACGTGCAGCCGGCCGCCAGCAGGATGGCATTCAGGTTGTTGAACGCCAGGCGCACCTGTTTCTCCAGATCCGGCTCGGGTGAGCCGTCTTCGCGACTGCCGACTTGTCCGGACACGAATAGAAAACCATTGGAGCGTAGGGCGGGCGAATAGCGATTGCGCTCGTAAAGCGCCTGCCGGCCAGCCGGGAAAACGACGTCACGTTGGGTCATGGGTGTCTCCATCAACACTTGGGTACGAAAGCTGAAATCAGCGTTGAAGCCAGACTAGGGACTTGCGTCTGTGCGATAAACCAGCAACCGTACTCAGCACTGTTTGGGAAACCCAAACAATCGACAGGCTGATGAGGCATGACAGGCGGGGGCGAGGATGGATCGTTTCGACGCAATGCAAGCGTTTGCCCGCGTGGTGGAAACCGGCAGTTTCACCAAGGCCGCGACTACGCTGCACATGAGCAAGACCAGCGTGACGCAACTGGTGCAGCAACTGGAGGCCCGTTTGCGGGTCAAGCTTCTCAATCGCACCACGCGCCGGGTCAACGTGACTGCCGACGGTGCGGTGTTTTACGAGCGCGTGGTCAGGCTGCTGGCCGACATGGATGACGCCGAGACCAGCCTGTCCAGTGCAGCGTCGCTGCCCAGAGGACGATTGCGCGTGGACGTGCCCAGCCCGCTGGCCAGCATGCTGCTGATGCCCGCCTTGCCAGGCTTTCATGCGCGTTATCCGGACATTCAGATCGATATGGGTGTCAGCGACCGTATGGTCGATCTGATTGGCGAGAACGTCGACTGCGTGGTGCGGGGTGGCGAGATAGCCGATCAGTCGCTGATGGCGCGGCGGGTGGGCGACCTGCAACTGGGCGTTTACGCCGCGCCGGACTACCTGCAGCGAATGGGCAGGCCTGTTCATCCGCAAGAGCTCGAAGACTCGGCCCATCGCATCGTCGGCTATCTGTGGGCGCGCACCGGCAAGGCGCTGCCCTATGCCATGCAACGCAACGGGGAAAAGCTCCATGTGCAGGGGCGTTATACGCTGGCAGTGGATGATGGCAATGCCTACGTTGCCGCAGGTTTGGCCGGAATGGGCATTCTCTGGCTGCCGGACTATATGGCCAAGCCGTATCGGGAGCGCGGAGCCCTTGTCCCGTTGTTCGAAGACTGGCAGCTGGACAGCATGCCGATGTACGTGGCCTTCCCGCCGAACCGTCACATCAGCATCAAGGTCCGGGTGTTTATCGACTGGATCACCGAGCTGATGGCCGAGCATGCGCCTGTCACTCGGCCACCGACACGTCCTGCGCAATAGTGCGCCGCGGGTTCAACGCCGTGCCGACAGTTGCTGCGGGGCCAGGAATGCGTCATGAAAATAGTTGCGGAAGGCCTGCATGGCCGGGCTCAACTCACGTTCGCGGTGCCAGGCCAGGCCGACGCTCATTGGCGTTACTGTGTCGGTGACGGTGATCGTTTCGATACGCTTGCCTTCCAGCGACCAGGGGCGATGCACCAGATCGGAAAGGATCGCCACGCCGCTGCCGTTGGCGACCATACTGCGCACCGCTTCCACCGAACTGGTGCGGATTCTGACGTTGGGCTGTTGCCCGGCCAGTTCCCAGTAGCGCATGGCGCTTTGTTCGGCTTCGTCGACGGTCAACAGGATATAGGGCTCCTGCGCGACGTCGGCGAGGCTGACAGAGGCGCGTTGGCATAGCGGGTGATGGCTGGACAGCCACAGGCGGCGCTCGGAGTTGAACAACGTTTCGGAGATGATATCCGGGTGAGTGATGTTTGCCGTCAGCACCACCGCCATGTCGAAGCGACCTTGCAACAGGCCTTGTTCGATGGCTTGTCGTTCCTGCTCATGCACCTCGATGGCGACGTCCGGGTGCCAGTGTTCCAGGCGCTGCAAATGATGCGGTAGGAAGTAGCCGATGACCGTGTAGCTGGCGGCCAGGCGCAATACGCCGCTGGCGCGGATATCGGGCAGCGGGCTGTTCAGAGCATCATCGACGCTGCGCAGGATGACGTAAGCCCTGTTGAGAAAGTGACGGCCTGCTTCAGTCAGGCTCATGCCTTGCGCCGAGCGCTGAAACAACAGGGTGCCGAGCATGCTCTCCAGTTCCTTGATCGCCGTGGTGACCGCCGACTGGGAAATGTTCAGGTGAATGGCCGCCTGCGAGATCTGCCCGATCTCGGCAGTTGCCACGAAATAACGGACTTGGCGCAAGGTCAGGGACATAAGCACTCCAGACAGAGGTACTACTTAGCGAGGTATCTGTTTTTCAGAAGATGGCGTATCTGTTAATAGATCTACCCAAGGGGTGCGGCTGAATTTAACGTGCTTTGCATGAAGCCGGATAGCCCTTTGTCCGGACAGCCCACAGGAGCAACAGCCATGCAGGTGGATTTCAACTCGGACATGGGTGAAAGCTTTGGCGCGTGGACTATTGGTGACGGCGTCGATACTGAATTGATGACCTTTATCAGCTCCGCCAATGTTGCGACCGGTTTTCACGCAGGTGACCCTGGCACCATGCGCCGCACGATCGAGCAGGCGAAACGCCTGGGCGTTGCCATCGGCGCACACCCGGGGTTTCGCGATCTGGTCGGCTTTGGCCGCCGGCATATCAACTCGACGCCCCAGGAGCTGGTCGACGACATGCTCTACCAACTGGGCGCCCTGCGCGAGCTGGCGCGGGTTCAGGGCGTGGCCTTGCAGCATTTCAAACCACACGGCGCCTTGTACATGCACCTGGCCAGGGACGAAGCCGCAGCCCGACTGCTGGTGGAAAACCTGCAGCGCCTGGAGCCTGATTTGCTGCTTTACTGCATGCCCGGTTCGGTTATCTGCAAGATCGCCGAGGAACTGGGCCAGCCGGTGATCCGCGAGTTCTACGCTGATCGGGATTACGACCTTAGCGGCTCCATCGTCTTCACCCGTCACGTACGCGCCCTGGACCCGACCGAAGTCGCAGCCCGCGTGGTGCGCGCGTGCCTGCAAGGTCTGGTGCGTACTGTCGAGGGTGATGACCTGAGCATCGAATTCGATTCGATCTGCCTGCACAGCGACACGCCGGGTGCGCTGGACCTTGCAGAAGCGACACGCCTGGCGCTCGACGCTGCGGGCATCAAGGTGCGTGCACCGCGTTGAGTCCAAGGTATCGTGTGCACAGACGCACGAGCCGTGTTACTGATTTTTTGCCTGCCGTTCTACAACGATTTCAAGAAAGGAACAGACATGGCTGATCCGATTCGCTACAGCTTTGGCGCTGATGAACATCTGTTCGCCGAGGTCAGTGACAGTATGTCGCTGGAAGCATTTTTCAAGGGACTGGCGGTGACCCGTGCGGTCGAGCGTCTGGCGCTGGATGGTGTGCTGGACGTTTGCCTGGCCAACGCGTCATTCCAGATTCGTTTTGATCCGGACCGCATCGCACCACACATCTTACTCGAAGCGGTAAGGGCGGCCGAGGCCGGTGCGGTCGCCGAACGTACCCTGCAGACCCGGATCATCGAAATCCCGGTGCTGTACAACGATCCGTGGACCCACGAAACCCTGATGCGCTTTCGTGACCGCCATCAGGACCCCGGTTCCACCGACCTGGAATACGCTGCACGCATCAATAACCTGGCGGATGTCGATGCCTTCATCGCCGCGCACAGCGGTGCACCGTGGTTCGTTTCGATGGTCGGTTTTGTCGCCGGTCTGCCGTTCATGTTCCAGATGGTGGAGCGCGAGCGTCAGCTGCAAGTGCCCAAATACCTGCGTCCGCGCACCGATACGCCCAAGCACACACTCGGCCACGGCGGCTGCTTCGGCTGCATCTATTCGGTACGCGGAGCGGGCGGTTATCAGATGTTTGGCGTCACTCCCGCGCCGATCTATGATCCGCAGCAGAAGCTGGCCTACCTGAAAGAGCACATGGTGTTCTTCCGGCCGGGCGATATCGTCCAGTTCAAACCGCTTGACCGGCAAGCCTATGACGAGGCTGTCGCAGAGGTGGAAGCGGGGCGCTTCGACCTGCTCATCCGCCCGGTCGAGTTTTCGCTGGATGCCTTTCTGGCCGATCCGGTGGGCTATCCCAAGTCGTTGCAGGAGGTGCTGGCATGATCAAGGTGCTCAAACCCGGTCTGGCCACCTCGGTTCAGGACCTCGGCCGCGAGGGCTATTATCACTTGGGCATTCCGCCCTCCGGTGCGCTCGATCAGTATGCCCTCAGCGCCGCCAATCAGTTGGTCGGCAATCCACCCGGCGCTGCGGCGCTTGAATGCACACTGCTGGGGCCGGAGCTGGAGTTCCAGTGCGATACATTGGCTGCAGTCTGCGGCGCGCACATGGCGGCGCGTCTCGACGGCGTGGAAATGCACCACGACACCGCCTTTGCGGTGAAGGCCGGGCAAGTGCTGCGTTTCGACTTCCCCAAGGACGGTGCGCGTACCTATCTGGCCGTCGCCGGCGGTATTGATGTACCGCTGGTACTAGGCAGCCGTTCGACGTACACGCTGGGTGCGCTTGGCGGTTTTCAGGGTCGCCGACTGGCCGCTGATGACCAGCTGCCGATAGGCACACCCAGCGGCAAGGGACGCGCCGGGGCCAGCCTGCCGATGGCCTTGCGCCAATCGTTGGGCGGGGAAGTGTATCTGCGGGTGGTGCCGGGCCTGTACTACGAGCGCCTGACCGAATTTGCCGCCACCAGTTTTTTCTCCGAGCCCTGGAGCGTAGGGTCGGAAGCCGACCGCATCGGTTATCGCTTCAAGGGGGGCAGGGCGCTGACCTTCCAGCCCAGGGAGCAGCCCTTCGGCGCCGGTTCCGATCCGTCCAATATCGTCGACAGTTGCTACCCGATCGGCTCGATTCAGGTGCCTGCCGGGCTGGAACCGATTGTGTTGCATCGTGATGCCGTGTCGGGCGGGGGCTATGCGATGATCGGCACGGTGATCAGCGCCGACCTGGACCTGATCGGTCAGATGCAACCCAATCAGACCGCCCGATTCGTGGCCGTCACGCTGGAGGAAGCGCTGGTGGCGCGCAAGTCCTACAAGAAGAAGCTGGCCTGCCTGAGCAAACTGTTTCCTTCCTGAGACGGTCAGTCGGCCTGCCCGGACTCCAGTTGTGCCCGCATCTTCGCGCGGCACACCTCGAGTATTTCGTCCGCCAGCGGCGAGTCATTCGGGCAGCTGCGTGACAGCAGCAACGCCCCCAGCGCATGGGCAAAGCGGTCGATGGTGTTTGCCCGCGCCTGTTTCCATTCTTCGTCGCCGGGTGCTGCCTGGTCGGGAGCAAGCGCTGCAAGCAGGCTTTCGATGCCGTCGGCGAAGGTCGCTTTGACCTCGGCCGACTGGCGCGCTGCATCGCCGCTCAGCGCGGCCATCGGGCAGCCCGTGCCGAGGTTGTCGCGGTGCTCCCGGGACAGGTAGTAATCGATGAACTTCGCTGGATTGATGCCGGTCGAGTTGGCCACCGTCTGCGAGAAAGCGCAGGCCGCCGATTCGGCCATCAGGTCGGATTTTGAACCGAAATGCTTGTAGAACCCGCCGTGGGTAAAGCCTGCGGCAGCCATCAGATCGGCCACCCCGACACCGTCATAGCCATGCTCGCGAAACTGGACGGACGCCGTCTCGACGATGTGTGCCCGGTTGGCCTGGGCCTGCGCCTTGGTAACTCTCATGCAGGTTGCCTCTTTGCCTGTCTGGTGGTGGCCGTATGGGCCTGGAAGAGCCTGAATATAGCATTGATGCTGACCGTCATCAAAACCGCCGATCGTCAGGATGCTGACTGCAAGTGGTGGCTGACGATTAATACCTATCTTCGCCTCCGCGTTGAAAGTGTTAGCGTATTCCTCGCGTTTCTCTTTGAAACAAGAAAGTTCAGACTAGTCGTCAACCTGTTTATGGCACACAAAGCCCCCAATGCTGATGGGCAGTTAGCCCCTCAGGAGAGAGCACTATGCATCGAACGAAAATTTCCGCCGCAATTGCCATGATTTCCGCAGCCACACTCGCCACTTCGCTGGCCTACGGCGCGACCGCCATTCCATTGCCCGCCAGTGCGCCGGCTGACAAACCGATTGGCAAGCTCGAGCAGGTTCATGCCTTTTATGACGCGATGCCGACCGGGGTGACGGTGACTGAAACCGGGCGGATCTTCGTCAATTTCCCGCGTTGGGGTGACAAGGTGCCGTTTACCGTGGGCGAGATTCGTGACGGCAAAGTGGTTGCCTACCCTGATCTGGCGGTCAACAAGGAGAACCCCAAAGACCCCGGCGACGGGCTGATCAGCGTGCAGAGCGTGGTCGCCGACGGCAAGGGGCGTGTCTGGCTTCTGGACACGGCCGCACCGGGCTTTGCGTCCCCGCGTCGAGGCGGCGCCAAACTGGTTGCCGTGGACCTGGCCAGCAACCGAATCGTCAAGCGCCTGGTGTTTCCGGATAACGTCATATTGCCCGGCACCTATGTCAACGACATGCGCTTTGACTTTCGCAAGGGAGCGGAGGGGACGGTCTATGTAACGGACTCATCCTTGAGCGGGCCGGGTGCGATCATTGTCATGGACATTGCCAGCGGTCACGCCGTGCGGCGCTTGAACGGGGCGCAGTCAACATCTGTCGATCCGGCTTTCGTACCCGTCGTCGAGGGCGTGGCCGTGCTGGGCGATGGCCCGAACGGAACGCGCACACCGGTCGGCGTCGCCTCGGACGGCATTGCGTTGTCGTCAGACGGCAAGACACTGTATTTCTCGCCATTGTCCAGCCGCCATCTGTACTCCGTCGCCACCGAGCTGTTGAACGACAGCAAAGTCAGTGAGCAGCAGTTGGCAGCGGCGGTGCAGGACCTTGGTGAAAAAGGTGCTTCGGATGGATTGGAGGCCGATGCCAAAGGCGCGGTATACGCAGGCGACTACGAGCATAATTCGATTCGCAAACGCCTGCCGGATGGTACCTGGCAAACAGTGGCACACGATCCGCGCATGCTGTGGCCTGACACCCTGTCGATCGGCCCGGATGGCTACCTGTACTTCATCGTCAACCAGTTGCACCGCCAGGCCAACTTCAACGCCGGCCACGACAAGCGGGAAAAACCCTACAGCCTGCTGCGTTTGAAAATAGACGCTGCGCCCGCACCTACCCACTGATCGAATCGAATACCGGAGCATCGATAATGAACACACCTGCAAAGCCATTGGCCTTGATGGCAGTCCTGAAAGCCAGTGCCGGCAAAGAGTCGGCCCTGAAAACCGCATTATCGGCACTTGTGGAACCCACCCGGGCGGAGCCAGGCAATATCGAGTACACACTGTTCGAAGCGCGCGATGAGCGCGGCACGTTCTACATGCGTGAATGCTTCAAGGATCAGGCAGCGCTGGACGCCCATGTCGCCACGCCGCACTACCAACAGTTCGCGGCAGTCAGCGGCGAGTTGCTGGCAGAGCCGCCGCAGCTGATATTTCTCGATCAGGTATCGAGCTGAGTGTTCTGAAGGGCCCGGTCAGTCCGGGCCCTATTGAGCACCGCCGATATCTCAGAAAATATTGATCGGGTAACTGACGATAACCCGGTGCTCATCGGAATCACGCTGGCTGGCGAATTCGGTGCGCAGTTGCGCGTGGCGTAGCGCGACGCTGAGGTTCTTTGCCGGACCGGACTGCACCACATAACTCAGGGTGACGTTGCGCTCCCATTCCTTCTTGTCGCCGTCGGACGTCTGGATGTTCGAGCCGCTTTCATACATTGCCAGGAAGTTGAGACCCGGTACGCCCAGTCTGGCGAAGTCATAGCCGTAGCGAACCTGCCAGGTACGTTCTCCGGCGCGCTGGAATTTACCGATCATTGACTCGGTCATGAAGTAGGCAGTCGAGCCGTCACCCTGATTCAGCCAGACCGCATCGCTGTCACCGGTCACGGCCTGGTAACCCGCAGCGAAGGTGTGGCCATTGATCAGGTAGGTGAACTGGGCGCTGGAAAGGCGGCTGTCGACTTCACCCTTGGTGACGCCGTTGCCGTAATAACCCACTGTGTAGAACGCCGGGTCGTGACCGTTGGCGCCGTCCGAGCGGTTGTCGAAATGGCGCAGGTCGGTGCGCAGGGTGCCTGGACCCAGTTGCATGTCGTATTTCAGGCCCAGAAAGTTCTGCTTGTAGAAGTTTTCCAGGTTGCCGTAGTAGTACTGCAAGGTCAGGTCTTTGGTCGGTTTGTAATCGACGCCTGCATAGTAGAACGTGTTGACGAACTCGCCGGTCAGCGGGTTGTTTGCACCCGGAATCGACATGCCCATCTGATTGGTCGAACCACGGCCCATGACATGTTCCAGCTGGCCTGCGGTGAAGGTGAAGTCCTTCAGGTCGCCAGACTGAATCTGCCCGCCACGAAAAGTCTGTTGCAACATGCGGTCGGTGGACATCACCACCGGCAGCATCGGCACCAGCGTGCCGTATTTCAGTTCGGTCCTGGAGACGCGTGCCTTGAGCGTTGCCCCCAGGCTGCTGAATTCGTCGACCGCACGACCGTCGCTGTCTGTGGGGAAGATATTGCCGTTGAACGCCGTGCTTTGCGGGTTGTAGTGACGGCCTTTGCCCGAGTCCAGACGAATGCCCAACTGGCCGAGTGCATCGACACCGAAGCCCACTGTGCCTGGCGTATAGCCCGACTGGTAGTTGAGCATGAAGCCCTGGCCCCACTCCTGCGTGTAGTTCGGGTCGGCAGCGCCGCTGCGGTTGTCTGCGTTACTGAAGAAGTTGCGCGCAAGAATACTGGCCTTGCTGTCCTCCAGAAAACCTTCGGCGTAGCTCTGCTGAGCGATCAGCAGACCACAAAAGCCCGCAACGAAAGGGGCGGCGCGATTGATACGCTCCATCGGATTCATCCTCATGCTGTAATTAAGTGTTTTTTGAGAGGCAGAGTCAGGCGGCAGTCAGGTTTCTTGTTGTTTTTCAGGCGCAGGTGTTGCAAATGAATCCGTTGCAGGCGTTGTTGCACCGGGCACTCGATGAAGCTCGACGCGAGGCAGACGATGCAGAACCAGCAGCGCGAGCACGCCCAGCCCGGCGCACGTCAGCAGCCCCGTGCCCACCGCCTGGGCGAGGGCGGTGCGGGCTATCAGCAGCGCCGCATCGACATTGGCAGGCGTGTGCTGCAGCAGAACCTGAGGGTCAGCCAAACGCGGTAAGGCCGACGCCTGACCTGCTGCGTTCAGCGCACTTTGCAGGTTGGCGACATACAGCACGTTGACCAGCACGCCCATGGCCGCCGTACCCAGCAAACCGCCGACCAGTCGCAAGGACTGCGTCAGTGCCGTGGCAATACCGAGAAATTGCCGTTCGGCGAGCGTCTGGGTGAATACGGTCAGGTTGAGCAGAATGAAACCCAGCCCCAGCCCCGCCAGCAGAATGAGCCCCAGCAAGGTGCTGAACCCGGCATGCAGCCCGACCAGTGCCAGGGCAATGCAGGCGACTGACAAGGCCGCGAACCCGGCGACCGGCAGCCGGTTGGGGTTGGCCATGCGTGTGACGATCCGGCTGTTGACGATGGCGCCCAGCGTAATGCTCAGCGCCAGCGGGGTAAGCAGTAACCCTGCGTCTTTTGGCGAGTAGCCGTAGCTGCCCTGCAAGAGCAGCGGCAGATAAAAAAGAAGAGTGAACATGATGGCGCCGGCCAGCAGCGACATGATGAACAGCAGGCGGATGCTGCGGTTGGCGAACAGCCCGGCGGGCAGCAAGGCAAAGGCACAGCGGCGCTCCTGGAACCAGAGGCCGGCCATGGCCGCGAGGGTCACGGCGCCACAGGTCAGGCTGACGGACAGAGAACGCTGGCCCAGCCATTCGACGAACAATTGCAGGCTGCCAAGAGTCAGCACGATCAATAAAGCCCCGAGCCAGTCGAGCCGGATCGCACCGGCAGAATGGGCTCGATGCCCTTGCGGGCGATACCACGGCAGAAAGCGCCATGCAAAAAACAAGGCAACCACGCCCAGTGGCAGGTTCAACCAAAAAACCGAACGCCAGCCAAACTCGCCGGACAGATAACCGCCCAATCCTGGGCCGATGGCATTGACCACGCTGAACATGGCACTCAGCAACACCTGCCAGCGCAGCCGCTGGCGGGTGTCGGGAAACAGTTCGGGCACACAGGCAAAGGCGGTACCGATCAACATGCCGCCGCCCACGCCTTGCAAGGCTCGCCCGATCACCAGCACCAACATGCTGTCTGCCAGTGCGCAGAGCAGCGAGGCCAGCGTAAAGATGATTGTTGCGGCCAGCACGAACGGTTTGCGCCCGTAAAAATCGCCCAGCCGGCCAAAGATCGGGATGGTCACGATAGAGGCCAGCAGGTAGCCGGTGGCGACCCAGGCGTACAACTCGAAACCGTTGAGCTCGGCGACGATGCTTGGCAGTGCGTTGCCGATGACGGTCTGATCCAGCGCGGAAAGGCCCAGTACCAGTGATATGCCGAGCATGGCCAACAAGGCCTGTTTGAAGGTCAGGGCTGGATGGCTCGGCGTCGTCATGTCGAGGTGCTCAGCGCAACGCAGCGACAGCAGTCGCCATGCGCGCGCAGCCGTCTTCAAGGGTTTCCAGGGCAGTAGCCGTAGACATCCGGAAAAACGGTGCCAGGCCATAGGCGCTGCCTGCGACAACGGCCACGCCCTGACTTTCCAGCAGGTACAGCACCACGTCTGTATCGGCTTCCAGTACCGAACCTGACGGTGTGGTTTTGCCGATCAGTGCCCCGCAATTGACGTAGAGATAGAACGCGCCTTCGGGCTTGATGCAGCTCAGGCCGTCAATGGCGTTGATCAGCTCAAGGCAACGATCACGGCGCTGTTTGTAGACCTTGACGCTGTCGCTGACAAAAGACTGGTCGCCGTTAAAGGCAGCGACTGCGGCGGCCTGGCTCACCGAGCAGGCGTTGCTGGTGGACTGCGATTGCAGGGTCGCCATCGCCCTGATGATATCGTCGGGGCCTGCGGCGTAACCGATGCGCCAGCCGGTCATGGCGTAGGTCTTCGACACGCCGTTGATGATCAGCACGCGTTGGCGCAGCGCTGGCTCGACAGTGAGCAAGTGGCTGAGCGGAGCGTCGTCGTAGCGGATGTGCTCGTAGATATCATCGGTCATGACCAGCACGTGCGGGTAATCGAGCAGTACGTCGGCCAGCGCGCGCCATTCGGATGCGCTGTAGGTGGCACCGGTCGGGTTGCTCGGCGAGTTAAGCAGCAGCCAGCGGGTGCGCGGCGTGATCGCATTGCGCAGTTGCGTGGCAGTCAGCTTGAACTGATCTTCTTCCGGGCATGCCAGGGTCACAGGGCGACCGTCGCAGGCCAGAACCATGTCCGGGTATGACACCCAGTAAGGCGCGGGGATCAGCACCTCATCGTCGACACCCAATGTCGCCGCAAATGCATTGAAGATCGCGGCCTTGGCACCACTGGTGACCACGATCTGACCGGGCGCATAAGCAAGGCGGTTTTCACGCTGCAGCTTGGCGGCGATGGCCTCGCGCAGCGCTGTGGTGCCAGCGTTCAGCGTGTAGCGCGTTTCACCGTTCTCGATGGCGGCACAGGCGGCCTGACGAATGTGCGCCGGCGTGTCGAAGTCCGGCTCGCCAACCACCAGATTGATGATCGATTTGCCTGCGCGCCGCAGTTCATTGGCCCGATCGGCAGCAGCACTGCTTGGCGACGGTTTGATGCGGAGCACGCGGGCAGCGATGCGAGATGCGGTCACGTTGGCATTCCTCGTTGATGGCCTTGATGAGGAATACGTTACGAGCCAGCGAGGCGCTCGCCATAAGACGAGTTCGTTCTGGGTTGATAGGCAGCGCTTATGACCGCAGATGAACCAGCGTTGCACCAAAAACGGGCGGGCAATGGTTACGGGGAGATCAGCGCCTGGCAAACCCGATCAGCGGGGACTGACATAGCAATTGCTTATGTCTGATTTTCTTGAGCTGGCCTGGGTCTTGCTGAAGCCTCCTGATCGCGACTCTGGAGTGCACGACCTTGAACCTTCGCCGTTTGAAATATTTCGTGAAAATTGTCGATATCGGCAGCCTGACTCAGGCCGCCGATGTGCTGCACATCGCACAACCTGCGCTGAGCCAGCAGTTGGTGACGCTGGAGGCCGAGCTGCAGCAACAATTATTGATCCGCACCAAGCGCGGCGTCACCCCGACCGAGGCGGGCAAGGTGCTGTACGGGCATGCTCAGGTGATCCTGCGCCAGTGCGAGCAGGCGCAGAGTGACGTCAACGCCAGCGGTCTGGCGCTATCGGGGCCGGTGTCGGTAGGGCTGGCACCCGGCACTGCCGCTTCGACACTGTCGCTGCCATTGCTCAAACGCGTACGCGAGCGTCATCCGGGCATTCTGCTGTACCTCAATGAGAACTTTGGCACCACCCTCAGCGAGTTGATCATGAACGGGCGCATGGACATGGCCGTTCTCTATGGCGGGCGAGAGGTGCATGGCCTGAGTTTCGTGCCGTTGATACGCGAGCAACTGTACCTGGTGAGTGCCGAAGAGGCGCTCCAGGGCCGCGAGGAAATTCCGCTCAGCGAGCTGGCCGATATCGACCTGCTGTTGCCACGCACCTACAACACTGTCCGGCGTCTGGTGGACGAGGCATTTGTGCGTATCGAACGCAGTGCCCGGGTGGTCGCAGAAGTCGAATCTTCGACGACGCTGGCCGCAGCAGTGGCCGATCGATTCGGCTCGACCATTCTTCCCGAGTCTGCTGCACGGGTGCTGGCAGACACGCATGCGGTCAACCTGAGCCGCATTGTCGAACCCGAAATCGAAGCACCTCTCGCGCTGTGCCTTTCCGGGCACTTGCCGCTGTCGGTTCCGGCCCAGGCGGTCAAGGCGATCCTTCTGGAACTGGTCGCAGAGATGCGCGGCAACCGCCGTACGCAATGATCGCGACGTCATAAGGGGCGCTTATCACCCCACAGTCAAACCGTCTTGGCGGTCAAAAACCTGCCTCGTTACATTGCCCTCAGCCACATTTCATTTGCCAGGCAAGGGCTGTTGCATGAAACCGGAACGTATCAAAGCACTTATCGACCTGATGGCCGAATCGGACCTGAGCGAACTGAGCCTGTGTGAAGGCGACGCGCAGCTGCGTTTGCTGCGCGAGCCCGCTCAGGTCGCCAATCGCGTCAATCCGGCTGTTTCGACAGCGCAGACGACGCCCGCAGCGCACCCTGTTTCTGCGGCTCAGGCAAGTACGACGGCCGCCGTGCAACAGACACAGGCCTGCGCTTCGCTGTACGGGATGTTGCACCTGACACCGGCACCTGACCAGCCGCCTTTCGTCGAGATCGGCACGTCCGTCGAGGTGGGGCAGACCCTGGCCGTGGTCGAGGCCATGAAGATGTTTCATCCGGTGAAGGCCGAAGCGGCAGGTGTCGTGACTGCCATTCTGGTTGCCAATGGCGAAGAAGTTCAGGCCGGCCAGGCGCTGTTCAGCATTGCGTGATGGTTTTGAGCTGCCTTGTAGGCCGTTTTGCGGATTCACCGATCAGGGGTTTTTGATGTTCGATAAAGTGTTGATCGCCAATCGCGGCGAAATCGCCCTGCGCATACAGCGCGCCTGCAAGGGCCTGGGCCTGCGTACGGTCGCGGTGTATTCCGAAGCGGATCGCGATGCCGGTTATGTACAACAGGCAGACGAAGCGCTGTGCATCGGTCCTGCCGCCGCAGGGCAGAGTTATCTGAATCAGGCGGCCGTGCTCTATGCAGCGCAGTTGACCGGTGCTCAGGCGATCCATCCCGGCTATGGGTTTCTGTCTGAAAATGCCGCGTTCGCCGAACGCATCGAGCAGGCTGGCCTGACCTTCATCGGCCCAAGCGCTGCGTGCATTCGGGTCATGGGCGACAAGGTCGCAGCCAAGCGGGCGATGCGCGAGGCCGGCGTGCCGTGCGTACCCGGTCCGGACACCAGCATGCCCGACGACTCGCAGAGCATCGTGCAAATCGCTCGCGATATCGGTTACCCGGTCATCGTCAAGGCCGCAGGCGGCGGCGGAGGGCGGGGTATGCGCGTGGTTCAGGAAGAGTCTCAGTTGCTCGATGCCATTGCGCTGACCCGCGAAGAAGCCCGGCACGCCTTCGGCAATCCCGAGTTGTATATCGAGAAGTTTCTGGGTCAGCCGCGCCATGTCGAGATTCAGGTGTTATGCGATGCCTACGGCAATGCCGTCTGGCTCGGCTCGCGGGACTGCTCGATGCAGCGCCGCCACCAGAAGGTCCTTGAGGAGGCGCCTGCACCCGGCATCGACGCAGCATTGATGGCCAGAGTAGGCGAGCGTTGCGCGCAGGCCTGCCGCCAGATGGGCTATCAGGGCGTCGGCACGTTCGAATTCCTCTTCGAAAAGGACGAGTTCTATTTCATCGAGATGAACACCCGCCTGCAGGTCGAGCACCCGGTAACGGAAATGACCTCCGACATCGATATTGTCCAGCAGCAGATCCGCATGGCGATGGGCGAGCGCCTGAGTTTCAGTCAGGCCGACGTACGCGTTTCGGGCCATTCGCTGGAGTGCCGGATCAACGCCGAGGACCCGCGCAGCTTCATGCCGACGCCGGGGTTGGTCACTCGCTGGCAGATCCCCGGTGGTTTCGGCGTGCGGGTCGATTCGCATGTCAGCCACGGCTATCGCGTCCCGCCTTATTACGATTCGATGGTGGCCAAGGTCATCACCCATGGCGCCAGTCGCGATGAGGCGTTGGCACGCATGCGTCTGGCACTGAGCGAAATGCACGTCGAGGGTATCTCTACCAACATCGCGCTGCATCGCGACATTCTGCAGGACCCGGTGTTCTGCAAGGGTGGCATGGACATTCATCACCTGGAGCGCTGGTTGCAGACAAGGAGCCAACCATGAGTCTCGTGCAGGCGCCGAATGCGCCAAGAATCACCTTGCTGGGAACCACCGCGTTGCTGTTCGAAGCACCCGGCGAGCTCGACCTGGCACCGCAGCAACGTATATGGGCACTGGCCCGGCTGAGCAAGGACTGGCCGCAGGTACGCGAGGCGGTGCCGGGGATGAACAACCTGATGCTGACCTTCGCAGCGCCACCGCGGGACCTGGCCGGTCTGAAAAACCGTTTGCTGGAGACCTGGGAGCAGTGCCAGCCGCTGCCGTTGCAAGGCCGGATCATTGAATTGCCGGTGGTGTACGGCGGTGATGGCGGCCCGCACATGGCTGATGTCGTCGCCCACACCGGGCTGGATATCGAAACCGTCGCCAATCTGCACTGCGAGCCGCTGTACCCGGTGTACGCCTTGGGCAGCCATCCGGGTTATTGCTACCTGGGCGGTATGGACCAGCGCCTGGCGACGCCGCGGCGTAAGGTGCCGGTACTCGATATCGGTGCCGGGTCGGTCTCCATCGGTGGCGTTCAGACAGGTATTTCCGCCTCGGCCGGCCCCAGTGGCTGGAACACCATAGGACGCACGGAGATGGTGTTTTTCGATGCGGGTCAGCACCCTCCGGCGCTGTTGCAACCCGGCGATCAACTGCGCTTGCGTATCGAGAGGATTATCCGATGATCGAAGTTATCAGCGCTACGGCACTGGCGACCGTTCAGGATCTTGGGCGACACGGCAGCCTGGGTTACGGCGTCGGCACCTCTGGCGCGATGGACACGCTGTCACTGCGGCTCGGCAACCTGTTACTGGGCAACGATGAAGACGCCGCAGGTATTGAAATTCCGCTGTTCCCGTTCGAAGTGCGCTTTGTCGATGACTGCACCTTTGCGATCACCGGCGCCGCCTGCGCTGCGTCGCTCGATGGTGAGCGGCTGCCGGGTAATTGGGTTGCCCAGGCACGCAAGAATCAGGTGTTGCGGCTCAATTACCCGACAATGGGCAGCCGCGTGTATCTGTGCCTGGCCGGTGGCGTCGATGTGCCGTTGGTACTGGGCTCGCGCAGTACGCAATTGCGTGGGGCTTTTGGGGGCTGGCAGGGCCGTGCGTTGCAGCAGGGCGATGTGATTCCTGCGGGCGCTGCCAATGAACCGCGCGCCAGTGATTTCGGTGTGCAATCGTCCGTGGCGGCCTTGCCGTTGATGCTCGACGGGTTGCCCGCCATCCGGGTGCTGCCGGCTGCCGAATTCGACTGTTTCAGCGCCGAGGCGCAAGCAACGTTTTTTGCCGGTGAGTGGAAAATCACCACGCAGAGCAACCGTTACGGCTACCGCATGGAAGGCACACCCTTGCTTGCGCGCGAGGCGTTGGAAATCCGCTCTCATGGCATCGTGCCTGGCGTGATTCAGGTGCCCCACGGCGGTCAGCCGATCGTGCAGATGCGTGATGCCCAGCCCAGTGGCGGTTATCCCAAGTTTGCCACGGTCATTGAAGCCGACCTGTGGCGCCTTGGGCAGGCGCCGATCGGCAGCAAGGTGCGTTTTGTGCAGTGCAGTTACGACGAGGCGGTCGAGGCGCTGGACACCAATCACGCTTTCATCGAAGACACCCGGCGCATGCTCGCGCTGCGCAGCCTGCAAGGACATCGCGGATGAACATCAAAGAGATTCGCCAGCTGGCAGCATGGATTCGGGACGCCGGGCTTACTGTACTGGAACTGAAACGCCCGGGATTCGAGCTGTTGATCCGCCGTGGCGAGCCTGTGCAGGCCTGTGCTGCGCCTTCTGCGCCACAAGTTGCCGCTGAACAGTCTGCGCTGACTGCGCATGTGGTGAGTGCCGATAACCCCGGCGTATTTGTGTCGAGTCATCCCGATGAACGCGACAGCTACGTGAAACCCGGCGATGCAGTGGCAGCAGGGCAGTTGCTTGGGCTGTTGCGTATCGGCCTGTTGTATCTACCGGTGCGCAGTCATCAGGCAGGGCGCGTACTGCGCTTCCTGGCCTCCGAAAACGAGCGCGTCGGTTATGGCCAGCCGCTGGTCGAACTGGAGGAACATGAGCATGCGCATTGACCTGAATGCTGATCTGGGCGAGGGCTTCGGGCCCTGGACCATGGGCGAGGACGAGGCGTTGATGTCATTGATCTCCTCGGCCAACGTCGCCTGCGGCTTTCATGCCGGAGACCCGTTGATCATGGACAGCACGGTGCGCCGCGCCAAGGCGCTGGGCATCGATCTCGGTGCGCATGTCGGCTTCCCTGATCTGCAGGGGTTCGGCCGCCGCAGGATGAACATCGAACTCAAGGAGTTGTGCGCCATCGTGGTGTATCAACTCGGCGCTCTGGCGGGCCTTGCAGCCGCTGCCGGTTACCGCGTCACGCACATGAGTTTTCACGGCGCGCTGGGCAATATGGCCGCAGCCGATGCCGAACTGGCCGGGCCTCTGGTAAGGGCCGTCGCAGCGTTTGACCCGCAATTGATCATCAGCTCATCCAGCAGCGCGGCCATCGAGAGCGCCGCCGAGGCGTGCAATCTGAGGGTGGCGACGACCTTTCTGGCTGACCGCGCCTATGACGAAAACTGCCTGCTGGTGCCACGTGGCATTGCCGGTGCGGTGGTCAAGGACCCGGAGCAGGTCCGAGCCAGGGTTGCGCAACTGCTGCAGGACGGCACGGTCACGACCCTGAGCGGCAAGCGTGTGGCGGTCAACGCGCAGTCGATTCTGTTGCATGGCGACACGCCGGGGGCGGTGGAGCTGGCGCGCAGCATTCGCCTGAGTATCGAAGAGCAGGGCGGTGTCATCACCCCGGTTTCACAGTTGCTCGGGTCATAAGCGCAGCTTATCGCCACACAACCATTGTGTCTTGGTCGCTGCTCGTGACGCTCGTTAAAGTCCAGTACAAGGCGATCAGCATTAACAGCCAAGCGGCTGATCGACGCTTATTCAAGGAAACCCTGACATGCCTTTTTCCGATTACAAAACCGCGCTGGTCACCGGCGCTTCTTCCGGCATTGGCGAGGCCGTCGTCGAGCGGCTGTGTGCCGAAGGTCTGCAGGTTCATGCGCTGGCGCGCAGTGCCGACAAGCTGGCGGCATTGGCGCAGCGCACCGGTTGTATCGCGCACGCTATCGACGTGACGGATCTGGCTGGCCTGACGGCCCTGTTTCAGGCCCATCATTTCGATGTCGTGGTCAATAATGCCGGCGTCGACCGGCCCGGCTCGCTGCTCAAGGCGGATGCCGAAGGGATCGATCTGCTGGTCGATGTGAACCTGCGCGCGGTATTGCAGATCGCCAGGCTCTCGTTGCCAGGGATGGTCGAGCGTGATTGCGGGCACATCATCAACATCAGCTCGATCGCTGCCGCGTACAACTTCGGTGGCAACTCGACGTACCACGCGACCAAGGCGGCGGTGAGCATGCTGTCCCGGCAGTTGCGCATCGATGCCTTCGGCAAGCGCGTGCGGGTTACCGAAATCTGTCCGGGGCGCGTGGCGACGGATATCTTCGCCCACGTGCATGGCGACTCCGAGGAAGTGCGCAAGCGTTTCATCGAGGGCTATGAGCTGCCGGTGGCCAAGGACATTGCCGATGCGATCGCCTATGTGATTGCCGCGCCCATCGCAGTCAACATCGGCCATATGGAGATCACCCCGACGCTGCAGGTCCCCGGCGGGCTGTCGACTGCGCGCCCGCAGGACTACGAAGGCTGAGGCTGCGTCTTCGAGGGCTGTACCCATCACGAGAGCGGCACCAGCCGCCATGCAATACCCGCGCCAGACTCACTGGCGCCTTGCTTCTGCCCTGGCTGAATGTCTATGGGAACAACCATGACGAGTAAATTCGATCTTTCAGCGATCCTGCAGGGCGAATACGCCGAGCTGATCGTCAAGGGCATAGAAACGACCCTGCAACTGGCCTTGGTTGCCTGGTGTCTGGCCATGGCGGTGGCCCTGCTGCTGGTGTCGATTCGCCTGACCGGCAACAAGTACGCCGAGCGCCTGGTGGCGGGCTATGTGTCCTACCACCGCAATGTCCCGACGCTGGTGCAGCTGATGCTCTGGTATTTCGGTATTCCGACGTTGCTGTCCGAAAGCACGCAGATCTGGCTGGCCAACTACAGCACCGAATATCTGTTCTCGGTCATCGCCCTGGGGCTTTGCCAGGCGGCGTACTTCAGTGAAGACATCCGCAGCGGGTTGCGCGCGATTCCGGCCGGGCAAGTCGAGGCGTCGCGTGCCCTGGGCCTGGGCTATGTGCGTTCGATGCGCTACGTGATCCTGCCGCAAGGGGTTCGCAACTGTTTGCCGTCGTTGATCAATCACACGGTCCTGTTGTTCAAGAACACCAGTCTGGTCATGGCCATCGGCGTGGTGGAGCTGACTTATGCCACCCGCGAGGTCGAGAACTACACCTTCCGCACCTTCGAAGCGTATCTGGTGGCAACCGTGGTCTACCTGGCCATTTCACTGATGCTGATGGGCCTGGGCGCGTTGCTGGCCCGGCAGTTCAGCAAAGCCATGGCGAGGTAGGCGGCGATGTTCGATGTCTTCACGATTGTTCGCGATAACTGGACCTTGCTGCTGGTCGGTCAATACCCCCATGGCCCGATGGGCGGCCTGATCTCGACGCTGATGCTGGCGGCGCTGGCACTCTTGCTGGCCTTTCCCCTGGGGCTGCTGTTGTCGCTGGCGCGGGTTTCACCGTGGCGCTGGTTGCGCTACCCGGCGACGGTCTGGGTCTATGTGATGCGCGGCATTCCGCTGCTGATGGTGATTTTCTGGACCTACTTTCTGGTCCCCTTGCTGATCGGCCATAACATCACCGGTTTCACCACAATGCTCTGCACGCTGGTGGTCTATCAGAGCGCCTACCTGTGCGAAATCATCCGCGGCGCTATTCAGGCGCTGCCCACCGGTCAGTACGAAGCCTCCCGCGCACTGGGCATGGGCTACCTGCGCACCACGGTCTGGGTGATCCTGCCGCAGGCGCTGTACAACGCCTTGCCGAGTCTGATCAGCCAGTTCATTTCGATCATCAAGGAAACGTCGCTGGGCTACGTGATCAACGTCCAGGAAGTGACCTTTGCCGCCAATCAGATCAATAACCAGCTGCTGACCAAGCCGTTTCAGGTGTTCTTCATCCTGGCGATCACTTACTACGTGCTGTGCTACGGCCTGACCCGTCTCGCCGCTGTGGTGGAGCAGCGGATTGCCCGCAAACGTGAAGGCGATGTATCGCCTGTGCCCATTCCCCGGCCTTTGACTACCGATAATTGAGGGTTGCCCAATGCATCCGATGATCATGTTTTCCAGGATCAATAAATGGTATGGCGAGTACCAGGCCCTGACCGATATCACCGCTGAGGTGCAGCGCGGCGAAGTGGTGGTGCTGTGCGGGCCTTCAGGCTCGGGCAAGTCGACGCTGATTCGCACCGTCAATCGTCTTGAGGACGTGCAGCAAGGCCAGATCCTGTTTGATGGCCGTGACGTGAACGGCACCGACGCCAACGTCAATCGGCTGCGCAGCCGCGTGGGTTTCGTGTTCCAGAGTTTCAATCTGTTTCCGCACCTGTCGGTGCTCGACAACATCATCCTGACCCCGACCAAGGTCCGCGGCCTGAAGAGCAGCGAAGCGCGCGCCCGCGCCATGGAGTTGCTGGATCGGGTAGGGCTGGCACACAAGGCCGGTGCCTACCCCGCACAGTTGTCCGGTGGCCAGCAGCAGCGGGTGGCGATTGCCCGCGCGCTTGCGATGGAGCCGCCCGTCATGCTGTTTGACGAGCCCACCAGCGCACTTGACCCGGAAATGGTCGGCGAGGTGCTCGGCGTCATGAAAGGCCTGGCCAAAGAGGGCATGACCATGATGTGCGTCACCCACGAGATGAATTTTGCCCGGGAAGTGGCCGACACCATCTGGTTCATGGATGCGGGGCAGATCCTCGAAAAATCCAGCCCTGAGGTGTTCTTTCAGCAACCGAGCCATCCGCGTGCCCAGCGCTTCATTGCCGACCTGCGCAGCCACTGAGCGCAGGCACTGATTTCAGCGAATCACTCAATTCATTTCCAGGAGTCTCACCATGCGTATCAAGTCTGTATTGGCTGCACTGGCGTTGTCGCCGTTGGCTGTTTCAGCGGTCCATGCCGATCAGCTCAGCGATGTGATGAGCAAGAAAAGTCTGAGCTGTGGCGTGTACGCCGACGTTCCGCCGTTCTCGGCACCGGACCCTCAAACCCGCGAACTGGTGGGCATGGACGTCGATCTTTGCAAAGCCCTGGCCAAACACATGGGCGTGGAGCTGGAACTCAAGCCGCTGTCGGTCGAAGCACGGATCCCGGAAGTCAAAATGGGCCGCGTGGATGTGATTTTCGCTAACCTGGCTTACACCAAGAGCCGTGCCGAGCAGATCCAGTTCAGCGACCCTTACTACATCGCCAAGGAAACACTGGTAGTCCGTGCGGCGAATGCCGATCAGCCGAAATCGTTCTTCAAGGGCAAACGCATCAGTTCGACCAAAGGCTCTACGTCCGAGCAGTCGATCCGCCTGGCTGACGCAACGCCAGTCACCTTCCAGGACACCGGCTCTGCCTACATGGCGCTGCAACAGAACAAGGTGGTGGGCCTGGTGACCAACACCATGACTGCGATCAAGCTGGTCGGGCAGGCCAAGGCCGGCGGCGTGGAATTGGCAATCGCCAAAGAACCGATGGCGCTTGAACCCATTGGTGCCGGCATGCGCCAGGGCGAACCGGCCTTTCTGGCGAAGGTCAACGAATCACTGCGCGCAATGGAAGCCGCAGGCGAGATCGACGCAATCTGGGCGCACTGGATTGGCCCGAATACCGAATACAAGATGGTTCGCGAAGACAAGGTGCAAAGCCTCAGCGAATTGAAGTTTGATCCGTTGCCTTGATCAATGGCATGACGCCGACCAAAAGGTCGGCTTCATGCAAGACCACACGATGGATTCCCGCCGCAACGGCACCATCGCGCCTTGATCAGATCTTGATATTTCCTTGATGGTTTATTGAAAGCCGAGGTTCAGAGTTCGACCGACAGTATCAATCGTCGGCATGACCCCGTGTGGGCGTCTCAGAGGACAAAATGTCTGATCGCTCAGGTTCGGTTTCTGCATCGGCAGTCGGCGCTTCACTCTCCCGAAACAGACGTTTCGGCGTATCCCCGGTTTGGCTGGTTCCGCTGTTTGCTGCCTTGATAGGCCTTTCGCTGCTGATCGGCAGCACACTGTCCAAAGGCCCGAGAATCTTCGTCACCTTCCAGAGCGCCGAGGGGCTTGAAGCTCAAAAGACGAAGGTCAAGATCAGGAATGTCGTGATTGGCAAGGTATCGGCCGTGGTCTTGAACAACGACCGTACAGGCGTGGTGGCGACGGTGGACCTCGATGCCAGCGCCCGTGCGTTCACTGCCGAGGATTCCCTGTTCTGGGTGGTGCGCCCGCGTATAGGCGCCACCGGTGTGTCGGGCGTGGATACCTTGCTTTCCGGGCCATTTATCGCTGCGGACAGTGGCACGTCCGGGCGTACGAAAAGACACTTTGTCGGTCAGGAAACTGCGCCACCCATTACCTACGGTACAAAAGGCACACGTTTTACCCTGCACGCCGGGGACATGGGCTCACTGGAGGTGGGGTCTCCTGTGTACTACCGACGCATTCAAGTCGGACAGATAGCGGCCTTTCATTTATCCGATGACGGCAAGGGCGTGGATGCGGAAGTTTTCATCAATGCGCCCAACGACAGGTTTGTGACTACTGATACACGCTTCTGGAATGCCAGCGGCATCGGCATGACGGTGGACGCCGATGGTCTGAAAATAAAGACTGAATCAGTTTCGACGATACTGGCGGGAGGGGTTGCCTTCGTCGAGCCGGATTACAGCATGAAGGCACCCAAGGCTGCAGAGCATGCACGCTTTACGTTGTTCGACGATCAGCAGAAGGCGCTGTCGCCGCCCGACGGCGAACCGGGTTACATCCGCATGATATTCAGTCAGTCGCTACGGGGGCTTGAGGTCAATTCACCGGTCGAGTTCATGGGGATAACACTGGGGCGAGTCGTCTCTGTAGACCTGGATTACGACGCGGCCAGCCAGTCGTTCACCAGTATCGTCGGCGCGGTGATTTACCCGGATCGCCTGGGGATGGCCAATGAAAAAATCGTAAAGACATTGGGCGTTACCGACGATGCACGTACGGCGCAGTTGATAGCCGACTTCGTCAAGCGGGGCCTGCGTGCACAGCCTCGCAGCGAGAGTCTGTTGACCGGACAACTGTATATTTCCCTGGGTTTTATCGCCAACGCTACGCCGGTACCGTTCGATGTCAGTGCGCAGCCGCTGATAATTCCGACCGTGCCGGGGGAGCTTGAAAAGATGCAGGAGCAGGTACAGCAGATCATCGACAAGGTCGGCAAAGTGCCGGTGCAGGAGATCGCCGGCAACCTGAATGGCAGCCTTGGCGAGGCGCAGAAGACTTTCAGGCTTTTCGACGCACAAGTGATCCCTGAACTGCACGGCGTCCTGCTGCAATCCCGAAGCACGATGGACGCCGCCGGCGCAGCGCTCGCCGAGGATTCGCCTGTGCGTCAACAGATCGACCGGACAACGGATGAGGTTCAGCGCATGGCCCGTTCGGTACGGGTCCTGACAGATTACCTGAGCCGCAACCCCGAAGCCTTGATCCGTGGCCGCACCCGGCAGGATCCACCGGGCCTCTACCAGAGGCCCGCACCTGCTCAGCGAGCCGATTAAGCCGAGCCGGACGGCTTCAATACCTCGGTTTGACCGCCTTCCAGTCCGGCTTGTACTTCTGCATCTGCTTCACATCATCGCGCTGCCGGATGCCACAGCTGTGGTACTGATCATTGAGTTTGCCGAGCTGGTCGTAGTCCAGTTCCAGCCCCAGGCCAGGGGCGCGGGTGATGCTGACACAGCCGTCGACAATCGGCAGTTTACCGCCCTTGATGACTTCCTCGTCCGGTTCCTGCCACGGGTAGTGCGTGTCGCAGGCGTAGTCCAGATTGGGCACCGACGCTGCGACGTGGGCCATGGCCATGAGGCTGATGCCCAGATGCGAGTTGGAGTGCATCGACACGCCCAGGCCGAAGGTGTCGCACATCTTCGCCAGCGCCTGAGTGTCGCGCAGGCCGCCCCAGTAATGGTGGTCGGCGAGCACGATCTGCACGCTGTCGAGGGCTACGCTGCGGCGAAATTCGTCGAAATCGGTCACCACCATGTTGGTCGCCAGCGGCAGGCCGGTGCGTTTGTGCAATTCGGACATGCCGTCGAGGCCCGGCGTCGGGTCTTCGTAATATTGCAGATCATCGCCCAGCAGTTCGGCCATGCGAATCGAGGTCTCCAGCGACCAGTTGCCGTTGGGATCAATGCGCAGTGGATAACCGGGGAAGGCTTTTTTCAGCGCCTTGATGCACGACACCTCATGTTCCGGCTGCAGCGCACCGGCCTTGAGCTTGATGCTTTTGAAGCCATAGGCTTCGATCATGCGCCGGGCCTGGGCGACGATCTGCTCTTCGCTGAGCGCTTCACCCCAGCTGTCGGGCGCGTAAGGCGCATCGGCATGCTGCGCGTATTTGAAGAAAAGGTAAGCGCTGAAGGGTATGTGGTCACGAATGGCACCGCCGAGCAGGTCCACCAGTGGCAGGTTCATGGAACGCGCCTGCAGGTCCAGAAACGCCACCTCGAACGCAGAATAAGCATTGCTGACTGCCTTGCTGGCGTGTGAGCCCGGCGCCAGTTCGGCACCGGCCAGGCTGGCAGGCTTATGCGCTGCCACGGTCGCCTGGACGATGCTGCGCAGCTGATTGAGGTTGAACGGGTCGAGCCCGATCAGTTGGTTCTGCACCTGTTGCTGAATCGCCAGTGCCGGGGCATCACCATAGCTTTCACCGAGGCCGATGTAGCCGTTGTCGCTTTCCAGCTCGATGATCGAGCGCAGGGCAAAGGGTTCGTGAATACCACTGGCGTTGAGCAGCGGCGGGTCGCGAAAGGCGATAGGGGTCACGGTTACACGGATGATTTTCAAAGGGCGGTCTCCCGGAAGTCAGGGTTTGAGGCTGGAAGGGGTGCCAGTGACGGCAGGGCTGAGCGCTGCGGGCCGCTCAGCCCTGGACGGGCGGCCGCGGTCACCTCGTGGCGTAGTGCGGGCGAAGAAGATCACCACCGCAGCCAGCAGCGATGTCGCTGCCAGTCCATACAGACCGCCTTGAATCGAACCGGTGGTCTGTTCCAGAAAGCCGAACGTGGTGGGCGCGACGAAGCCGCCCAGGTTGCCGATGGAGTTGATCAGCGCAATGACCGCAGCGGCAATGCGTGCATCCAGATAGCCCTGAGGGATTGGCCAGAACAGCGCAGAGGCGGCCTTGAAACCGATTGCCGCGAAGCAGATGGCGACAAAGGCGAACACCGGACCGCCCACGGTGGACATGAACATGCCGGCTGCGGCGATGACCAGCGTGACCGCCACCCAGGCCTGTTGGTGCTTGAAGCGTGCCGCCAGTGCTGCAAAGCCGTACATGGCCACGATGGAGATGATCCACGGAATCGAATTGAACAACCCGACCTCGAGATCGCTGAAGCTGCCCATTTTGCGGATCATGCTCGGCAGCCAGAAGGTGGCGCCGTAGATGGTCAGTGCCACGGAAAAGTAGATGAAGCAGAACAGCAGGATCTGCCGGTCCGCCAACAGTCGGAATACCGAGGGTCTGACGGTTTGTGAAGCTTCGCGCAGCCGTTGCTCTTCGGCGATGGCGGTGCTGAGCGCGGTTTTTTCTTCGTCACTGAGCCAGCGGGCTTCATGAGGATGTGATTGCAGCCAGAACCAGACGAAACCGCAGAGCACGATCGACGCGAAGCCTTCGATCAGGAACATCCATTGCCAGCCATGCAGGTTCAGGCCCTCGATGCCGAGCAGGGCGCCGGACACCGGTCCGGAAATCACCGACGCTATCGCCGAACCGCTGAGAAACAGCGCCATGGCCTTGCCGCGGTCGCTGGAAGTTAGCCACTGGGTGAAGTAATAGATGATGCCGGGGAAGAAACCGGCTTCGGCAGCGCCCAGAATAAAGCGCAGCACGTAGAAACTGGTTTCGCCTTGCACGAACGCCATGGCCATCGCGGCCGCGCCCCAGGTGAACATGATGCGGGTCAGCCAGGCGCGGGCGCCGTAGCGCTGCAACAGCATGTTGGAGGGGACTTCGAACAGTGCGTAACCGACAAAGAACAATCCGGCACCCAGCCCGTAAGCTGCCGCGCCGATGCCCAGATCGGTTTCCAGATGGCTGCGTACGAAACCGATATTGACCCGGTCGATGTAATTGACGATGAACATCACCACGAACAGCGGCAGCACGTGGCGTTTCACCTTGGCGGCCGCACGGGCAAGCACCGTGGCGTCCGTAGTACCAGGGACGGTATTCAAGAGGCGACTCCCATTCATTGTTTTTTTGGGGATGAGTCGATCATGGAGGTGTGTATTATTCCCGTCCAATCCAGTTAGTGACTTGATTGATACCGGGAGTGGATCAATGTTCGAGCTTTCCCAACTGCGTTGCTTCACCACGGTGGCCACGGAGCTGAATTTTCGCCGTGCCGCCGAACGGCTCAACATGACGCAGCCGCCGTTGAGTCGGCAGATTCAGATACTGGAGCACAATCTGGGCGTCGAGCTGTTCACCCGCAGCACTCGCAGTGTGGCCCTGACTGCGGCGGGCAGGGCTTTTTTCATCGAGGCGCAGACCTTGCTGGAGCGCGCGCAGCAGGCGGCCATTTCGGCGCGGCGCTTCGCCGAAGGTGACATCGGCTCGGTGACCATCAGTTTTGTCGGCAGCGCGGTGTATGAGTTTCTGCCCAGAGTGATCGCCGAGGCGCGCCTCAAGCAGCCGCAGGTGAAGATTTCCCTGACGGAAATGAACACCTATCAGCAGCACGAGGCACTCAGGGCGCGGCGCATTGACCTGGGCATCGTGCGAGCGCCGTTGTTTCAGCCGGGTTACGAGAGCGAATGCTTGGTACGCGAGCCGTTCGTGCTGGCCGTACCGAGCAATCATCGGTTGGCGCATGCCGACTCGGTGGCGGTTGCCGATCTGGATGGCGCGCCGTTCCTGATGTATTCGCATTCGGCGTATCCACCGTTCAACGAACTGCTGACCGGTATGTTTCGTTCCGCGCAAGTTGCGCCGGAGTATGTCCAATGGCTTGGATCGTCACTGACCATCCTGGCGCTGGTCAACGCCGGAATGGGGCTGGCATTGGTACCGCGTTGCGCAACCAATGTGGTGTTCAAGGACGTCGTGTTTCGTGACATTGACCTGGGCGAGGGCGTGCAGAGCGAATTGCACCTGGCCTGGCGTACCGACAATGACAATCCGGCGTGCCGGATGCTGCTTGAAGCCATACGTGCGGCCGTCAGGGCAGATGAAAATTGAAGCGAAAAACCTTGCAACGCAGTGGCATCAACTATCATTCATTCAGTCGATAGTCATCATCAAGCAAGGCAAGTTCTGTTTTTCCGGCAAAGGAGGAGGATGGCGCCATAGCCAGCTGCTCCAAAGGGAGACGACGCGATGAGAATCTTCAATCTGTTGACGTTTGCTGCCGTGTTCAGCACCAGCATTGTGTTCACTGCCCCCGTCAATGCTGCCGTCTCCCCGGTCTCCGAACAGTCCTGCCATTTCATGCCCGTCGTCGACAGCGCCGCCAGCCTGCAACACACTCAGTCGGTGGGCGTGCTGTACAGCGAAAACACCCTCAGCAACCTTCAGTATTTGAACAAATACCATTCGGTTGCACTCAGGAGCGGCAGCAATGGCGCACTCGATGCGCGTATCCGCAACGCATTCATCAACAGCTCGGACCCTCAACTGGCGACCGACTGGCTGGTGGGCTCATTGAAGAAAGAGTTTGCCTCGGTAACCGTTTACGACAATCTCGATGCGCTGATGCAGGCGCGGCCGGACGTGGTGGTCATGCTCGACACTTACAATCGTCTGGTGAGCAAGCGCAACAGTCAGGTCGAGGCGCGGTTCATGGCGCGCTTCTATGACAATGACCTGCAATACATCGGCAAGGCTGAAGGTGAAGTGGTTCGGGAAATGACCTCGGTCTGGGTGCAAGGCAAGGCCGCTCCGGAGATCGCCGCACAGATCGATCAGCAGCGTGACCTGCAAGTGAATGCCTTGAAACAGTTCGACGCCTCGCTCAAAGCCCTGGTCATGCAGGCCGACCGGGCGCAGGTGGCGGCGAACTGATGGAGTGACTGCGCCAGGCTGAGAAGGCGCGGCGCAGCACTTCACCATGGTCTTAGCTGTTGATGATCTGGGCAAAGTTGTTTCTGAACGCGACCTGCGAGACACCCAGCACTGCCGCAATCATTCGTGAACCACTGCCTTGCACCTGTATCTGACCACAGTGGTTGTCCTGCGGCGTCAACTCGGTGTTGACCGACAGAAACTGCTCATCGACTTTCGTCGCTTCAATACCGCCCGCCATCAGCATGGTCGCCAGCGGATCGAAGATCGGCACGGGAAGCCCTTCAGCATACGTTCCGGATTTGTGTTCAAGTACTTGTTTGACCAGCGTGGCGACAGGGTCGGTGGCGGTGATCAGTTGCCAGTAGCTGGCGTCGAGGATGATCTGGTTGCAGACATCCAGCGGCACCAGGGTCAACGGCAGGTTTGACTGGAAAACGTTGTTGGCGGCGACCGGGTCCACGAACACATTCCATTCTGCATAGTGATTGCTGCTGTAGGCCACTCCCTGATCCCATGCCTTTTGCGCGTTGTTCAATGCGGCAACGTTGCCGTCGACGTAGACAGCGCCGGCCATGGCGACAATCTGCTCGATCATCTTGAAGTCGGCAGGCTGGCTGCTCAGCGCGAGCATCTTCGCGATGTTGGTAAAGCCCCCCAGCGACAGCACCGTGATGGGGTCCTGGCTGTTTTTCACTGTCTGGTACATGAACTCCCAGGCGGGCAGGCTCGACAGTTCCGGCAGCGTGGCAGGGTTCAGTGTCCCGAGCAGCCCCATGATGTCGTTCATATCGTTTTTGAAGGGTTGCGGGAAGCGGTTGTCGTACTCAAGCGGCTGATCGGTGCCCTTTGCCACGACGCTGCCGAGTCGATTGCCAATGCCCAGCAAATGCTGCGCGATGACGACACCCCAACCGAGGTCCGTTTCGCCGCATCCGGTCACTGTAATGCCGAGGATGTCGATGTCCGGTCGTTTCATCAGGTAGGCGATCGACAGGACGTCATCCCAGCCCATGTCCGTATCAATAATGACTTTCCTGTTCATGGTAATGCTTCCTGCTCATTGGGGACGGTTAAAAAGAGGGTCTGTAAGCGTCGCTGTCTTAGCCGAGTGTGCGCTCGAAAAGGCGATCACCGGGTTATTTCGATTAAACCGACGCACGGCTTGGTTTTTACCGTAAAGAATTAATCACATCCGCCGAGAGCCTGACAAGCGAACCGACAATTAGCTGTCCGGTTCGCATGATGAGCAGCAAGCCACGTGTGCTTTGACTGTGGTAACAGAGAAGCCTTGCGATGCTGAAAAAACTACCGGGTGCCTTGCGTGCCCTGATGTCTGTGCCCGCTGATAACCCCAGGTTGTTGCAGGCCCAATACGTTGCGTTGTCCCGACAACTGCCGTTGATGTACTTCGTGCTGCTGGTCAATACCTGGGCGTTGGCGTTCACCCATTGGCGAACAGCCCCGATGTGGTTGACGCTGCTGGTTCCGTCGCTGCTCACGATTATCTGTGCTGTCCGTGCACGCAAATGGTTGCGCACGGTAAACCGGCCGCCACCCGCTCCGGCGATCATTCTGGCCACGCTGCGTGGAACCCATGGCCTGGCGGGCGTGATAGCGGCCGGGTTTGCCGCCTGGTCCCTGTCGCTTTACCCCTATGGCGATGCCTATTCCCAGGCACATGTCGCGTTTTTCATGGGCATTACGGTAATTGTCTGCATCTTCTGCATGATGCACTTGCGGCCCGCAGCGCTGACCACCGCGCTGGTCGTCAACACCGCCTTCGTCATCTTCTTCGCCTCGACCTACAACATTACCTTTATCGCCACAGCGGTGAATATCGTGCTGGTGTCGATCGGCATGCTGATCATTCTTCATTACCAGTACCGCGATTTCACCAGCCTGGTGAATGTGCAGGTAAAGACCGAGCAACTGAGTAACGAGAACCTGTTGCTGGCCAATCAGGACAGCCTGACAGGCCTGCCCAATCGTCGACAGTTCTTTCAGACGCTGGATGCCGCGATGATTGAGGCAGTGGCGCAGCGCAGCGAGCTGGCAGTGGGCGTGTTGGACCTGGACGGGTTCAAGCCGGTCAATGACCTTTATGGTCATCGAATCGGCGACCGTCTGTTGATGCTGGTTGCTGAACGCCTGACCAGCGCCTCTAGTGACAAGGTGCATGTATCGCGACTGGGCGGTGACGAGTTCGCGCTGGTGATCAAGGGTGACATGGACAGCGACGCGTTGCTGGCGTTTGGCAAGCACCTGTGTGACCTCATGCACGAAAGTTTCGAGCTGTCGGACATGCCAATCCAGATTGGCGCAACACTGGGCCTGGCGACGTACCCGGCCACGGCGGATAACGCGACCCAGCTGTTCGAGTTTGCCGATTACGCGCTGTATCAGGGCAAGAACCATAACCCCGGCACCACCTGCCTGTTCTCCGCCAGCCATCGTGAGCAATTGCATGTGGACGGCGTTACCGAACAGGCCTTGCGGCGCGCCAATCTGGAAACCGAGTTTCACGTATTGTTTCAGCCGATCATTGAAAGCTGCACACGCGAAACGGTCGCTTTCGAGGCACTGGCGCGCTGGAACAGCCCGGAACTGGGATCAGTATCGCCGGCGCATTTCATTCCGATCGCCGAGCGCATCGGTATGATCAACAAGCTGACCGCGCCTTTGTTGACCCGCTCGCTGCACATGGCCCTGTCCTGGCCTGCGCCTGTCAGGCTGTCGTTCAATTTGTCCGCGCACGACTGTGCGTCTCTGGAAAGTGTCAGCCGAATTGTCGAGATCATCAAGAACAGCGGCTTCGATGCGTCGCGGCTCGATCTGGAGATCACCGAAACGGCGGTCATGCAGGATATTGCTCAGGTGCAGCAGGCCATTACCCAGTTCCGCAAGCTGGGTTGCGGTATCTCGCTGGATGACTTTGGGACCGGTTTCTCCAGCCTCAGTCAGTTGCACGCGCTGGCGCTGACCAAGCTGAAGATCGACCGCAGCTTTGTCACCGGGGTGCACAACAACCCGGCCAGCTACAAGATCGTCAAATCACTGGTTGCCTTGAGTCTGGACATGTCCCTGGGCTGCGTGATCGAAGGCGTAGAAACGCAGGATGAGTTGAATGCACTGACCACTCTGGGTTGTACGATGGTGCAGGGCTACTTCTACAGCCCGCCGATCAGTTTTGCAGAGACGCTGGTCTGGATTGAAATACCCGATGAAGAGCGCACCTTCGGTTACGCCATCTCGTGCCCCGTCTGATCGATTGCATGTGGGCCATTCACTCGGGCGTGCGTGGGGTAAGATGCCTTCTTTGATCTCCACGGAAGCCTTTTGATGAGCAAACCCGGGCAGACCGTCCTTGTTGCGCTGCGCAAGATGATTGCATCAGGCGAGCTGGCTGCCGGCGAGCGCCTGATGGAGGTGCCGACCGCCGAGCTGTTCGGCGTTTCGCGCATGCCGGTGCGCATGGCGTTCCGAACGCTGGAGCAGGAGGGGCTGCTGGTGCCCTTTGGCGGGCGTGGTTTTCAGGTGCGCTCGATCAGCCCGCTTGAAATCGCTGGCGCGGTGGATGTACGCGGCGTCCTTGAGGGGCTTGCGGCGCGGCAAATGGCTGAGCGCGGCGTGACCCAAGAGGCGCGCGACGAGCTTGAGGCCTGTCTGGTGCAGGGTGATGCGCTGTTCGAAAAAGGCCATGTCACTGAAGATGACCTGGAGGTCTATCACGACATGAACATGCGTCTGCATCGCGTGATCGTCGAGGGCAGCGGCAATCGTGCCATTGCCGACGCACTGTCGCGCAACGACCATCTGCCTTTTGCCTCGGTAACCGCGCTGGCCGTGGATCGCGACAACCTGATTCGGGAATACCGGAGGTTCAATTTCGCCCACATGCAGCATCACGCCGTGGTGGATGCGCTGGTCAACGGGCAGGGCGCTCGCGCCGAGGCGATCATGCGCGAGCATGCCAATGCCACCTTGCGCTACGCGGAAATCTTCGGCGCCGGGCAGAACGAGCGCATGAAGGTCATTCAGCGCCCGGACTGATCAGATATCGAGCACCAGCACGGGCGTCTTCGAACGTGAGCAGCAGGGCGTGAACTGATCGTTGAGCGCCTGCTCGTCTTCGGTCAGAAACAGGTCGCGATGATCCGGAATGCCTTTCAACACCCGCGTCAGGCAAGTGCCACAGACACCTTGCTCGCACGACAGCGGAATATCGATGCCATGGCTTTCGAGCACCTGAGCGACGGTTTTATTGGCCGGAATGGCAATGACCTGCCCGGTACTGGCGATCTCGATTGAAAAACTGCCGTCGTTGCTGGTGTCCACCGTCTCTGCGGAAAAGTACTCACGGTGCAGAGTGTCCTCGGGCCAGCCAGCATTTCGCGCGCTGTCGAGGATGTATTGCATGAAACCGCCTGGCCCGCACACGTACAGATGGGTATCGGGCTGTGGGTGGGCGAGTAGTGTGGCAACGTCCAGCACGGTATCCGGCTGTTCATCGAAGTGCAGTGTGATGCGCTCGGCAAATGCCGAATGCTTCAGGCGCTCGATAAAGGCGCCGCGCTCGGCGGAACGCACGCAGTAATGCAGCTCGAAATCGGCAGCCTCCAGCGCAAGTTGTTCAGCCATGCAGAGAATTGGCGTGATGCCGATACCGCCGGCGAACAGCAGCGTGCGTCGGCTGTTTTCAGCCAGCGGGAACAGGTTGCGCGGTTCGCTGATGCGCAACTGTGCGCCAGTCTGAATCTGTTGATGCAGGCTGCGCGAGCCACCACGCGAAGCCGGGTCGTTGAGGACGCCGATCAGGTAGCGGTGACGCTCGTTCGGGGCATTGCACAGCGAGTACTGGCGGATCAGCCCGTCCGGCAGGTGCACGTCAATGTGCGCGCCCGCGGTAAACGGCGGCAACAGCGCTCCGTCTGCTCGCACCAGTTCAAAGCTGCAGATATCCAGCGCTTCATCGTTACGTGATAACACCGTCACGTCGATCATGGTAAGTCCTCGGGTGACCGCGGCACGGGTCACTTCTGATTGTTGTCTTCGTGTTTCGACGAGCAATGGCCGGTCATTTTGTTGCCATCACGGGAATCTGCTCGCCGGGACCGGCCTGCTCGGCAGCGATCAGCCGCTCCAGAATCTTGCGTGACTGCACGCCACCGGCGTCGATATTGAGCTTGAGCAAGTTGCGATGCGGGTGCTTGAGCAGGTTCTGTTGCTGGCGTTCAAGCATTTCCAGGTCTTCGGTGAAGATCTTGCCCTGGCCTTCGCGGATGCTGGCGGTCAGCGCTTCGTCGGCCGGATTGAAGTTGCGCGCCATGCCCCAGAAGTACCAGATGGACGTGTCGGTCTCGGGGGTGATGAAGTCGACGACGATGCTCGACGCCTTGAACTCTTTAGGCGCGTTATAGCCGCCTTTGCCCGCATGGGCGACGCCGACTTCGATCAGCACATGGCTGGGCGGCGTGAAGCGGCAGATCTGCCAGCGATCGACCGGCACGTCATCGGCCAGGTTGTTGCCACGCAATGCCATCTGCCAGAACGGCGGCGGCATAATGTTTTCCATGTGCCGGGCGGTGACCACTTCTTCGCCTTCGACCGTTGTGACAGGCGCGGCTTCGTCGATTTCCTTCTGGCCGATGCTGGACGCATGCACGTAGGTTTCGTGGGTGAGGTCCATCAGGTTGTCGATCATCAGGCGGTAGTCGCACTGGATATGAAACAGCCCGCCGCCGTAGGCCCATTCGTCGCTGACGGCCCACTCCAGATGATGAATGAGTGCCGGGTCGGCTTTTTCCCGGTCACCTGGCCAGACCCAGATGAAGCCGTAGCGCTCGACCGCCGCGAAGGTCTTGTTGCAAGGGAAGCCTCGAACACGCTGGCCGGGCATTGAAACCGTCTTGCCGTCGCCGCCCATTACCAGCCCGTGGTAACCACACACCAGTTGGCCGTTCTCGACATAGCCCAGCGAGAGCGGGGCGCCGCGATGCGGGCAGAAGTCTTCGACGGCAACGACCTGCTGGTTCTGGTCGCGATAGAACACCATCTTTTCGTTGCAGATCTGCCGGCCCAGAGGCTTGTCGGCGACTTCATCCGCTGTGCAAGCGACGTACCACGCATTTTTCGGGTGCATGATGGTTCTCCACGGTTCGATTATTGGTCTTATGGATCCACAGAATGAATCAAGTTGTTTCCTTGTGATTATTAATGCCACAGGATCGAGATTAATCCAATGATTAATTTTGTTAACTATTATTTAATGGATCCACAGAGGCTGATCAGTCAGGGCTGGATACCTGCAACGCTGCTCGCAGGCGCGGCGCGAGTGCTTCCAGCAGAGTCTGCACGGAACGCAGTGCGCGACAGTCTGGGCGGGTCAGCAGCCACAGCTCGGTGCGGCATCCTTCCAGCGGGCCACTCAGACGTTCGACCGCCCCAAGGCCCTCGACCGTAAAGCCGGTTAGCGCCGCAACGCCCAAGCCTGCAGCGACCAACTGCGAGACAGCCGACATGCTGCTGCAGCGGTAGCTCGGTAATACCCCCGGAAAGGTCTGTTTGCGCCAGATCACCGAGGTGTGGTCGGGCATCGAGTCGTCCGGACTGATCCATGGGATCGAGGCCGGGTTTTGCGTCAAGGCTTCGCGGTATTCGGGGCGACCGCAGACAAAGTAGTCGGCACTGCCCAGGCAGCGCCCGATCAGGTGCTCGGGTGGCGTATTGGTCAGGCGCAGGGCGATGTCGGCATCACGACGGCTGAGGTTGGCAAAAGCATTGGAGGTGGCCAGCTCCAGCGTAAGGGCCGGGTACTGCGGCATGAAGTCTGCCAGCGCTGGTAATAGCAGGCTGTGCAGTACTGCATCGGTACAGGTCAGGCGTACCGTGCCGCTGACCACCTGTTCGCCCTGTTGCAAGGCGATGCGCGCAGCGGCAAGTGCCTGTTCGGCGCGCTCGGCCTGCTCGGCCATGGCCTGAGCGGTATCGGTCGGTATGTACCCGCGCCGGTTCTTTTCAAATAGCGCTGCGCCAAGCGCGGCTTCCAGGCGACGGATCGAGCGGAATACGGTCGATACATCAACTTGCAACAGATCGGCGGCACGGGCCAGCGTGCGGCCGCGAACCAGGGCGAGCACCAGTGCAAGGTCGGCGTGGGTGATTTCATATTGCATCGGTGCATTGTTCCTTTGCCGAAATGCCTATGTTTGTTGCGCAGATGACTATCCTAGACTGGTTTCATTCTCGCTGGATAGCGCCCGATCGGCGCTGGCCACTCAGATTTCAAACAGGATTCAACCTATGTCGCGACAACCCTTGATCGGTGTCACCGCCTGCCGTCAGCAATTGGGCAAGTATTCCTCTCACACGGCAGGCGACAAGTACGTCGAGGCCGCAGCCTTCGCCGGTATGCCGGTAATTCTGCCTGCACTCGAGGTGCCCACCGAGCCTGCGCAACTGCTCGCGTCGCTGGATGGCCTGCTGTTTACCGGCTCGCCGTCCAACGTCGAGCCGCGTCACTACAATGGGCCGGCGAGCGTGGAGGGCACCGCTCATGATGTATTCCGGGATCGCACCACTCTGCCGCTGCTCAGGGCTGCCATCGCTCAGGGCGTGCCGGTGTTGTGCATTTGCCGCGGTTTTCAGGAGCTGAATGTCGCGCTGGGCGGTAGCCTGCATCAGCGGGTCCAGGAGTTGCCCGGCTATCTGGATCATCGCGAGCCGCAAAGCGATGTGCTGGCGGTGCAGTACGCGCCAAAGCATGCCGTGCAGGTGCAGCCGGGCGGTCTGCTCGACGCGCTCGGGCTGGCACCGGGGTTCGAGGTCAACAGCCTGCACAGCCAGGGTATCGATCGCCTGGCGTCGGACTTGCGCGCAGAAGCATTGGCCCCCGATGGCCTTGTGGAAGCGGTTTCCATGCCCGGCGCGCCAGGCTTTGTGCTGGGCGTGCAGTGGCACCCGGAATGGGAGTTCATGGACAACCCTGTTTCGCTCAGCCTGTTCAAGGCCTTTCGCGAGGCCTGCCAGAGGCATGCGCGCAGCAGCCGCTAGAGCGATGAGCTGCTGAGTGTTGTGGGCAAACGTGATTTAATATCCGGCTCGACGGGCTTCGGGTAATGGACGATCCATTGCGCCGGGGCGCTGCCTCATTCACCGGATATCTTTCACATAAGGCCACTATGGATACGGGAGCACGACTCAAACTGGTGCGTGAAAGCTACAAGCTGTCACAGCGTGAGCTCGCCAGACGCAGTGGTGTGACCAATGCCACGATTTCCCTCATCGAGCAAAATCGTGTCAGTCCTTCCATCAGTTCGCTGAAAAAGCTGCTTGAAGGCATTCCCATGACGCTGGCGGATTTTTTCACGTTCGATCAGCCTCCTGGGCAGGATCAGTACGTGTTTCGAGCCGGTGATCAACCCGACCTGGGGCGCAACGGTGCGCGCCTGCTGCTGGTCGGGGCGACCCTGCCGAGCCGGCAAATGCGCTTTCTTCGTGAGCAATACGCGCCAGGCGCCGACTCGGGCGATGAACCGATCGTTCACAGCGAAGGCGAGGAGTGTGGTCTGGTGACGCGCGGCACTGTGGAGCTGACTATCGATGGACAGGTCAACATCCTCGGTCCAGGGGACGGCTATTACTTCCCGACCACCTTGCCGCATCGCTTCCGCAATATCGGCCAGGATGAAGCCGAGATCATCAGCGCCAACACACCCGCTAACTTCTAGCCTGCTTTTGCTGACGTGCCGTTACGATGGCGTGGGTACCGTTGGCACGTCTGGATGAAATTCAAATGACCAGCGCTGTCGGTCTATAACCCTGCGGGTTCATGCACTGCCAGCGCCAGGCATCAGTGAGCATCGAATCAAGGTTGAACCTGGCCCGCCAATCCAGCTCACGCGCTGCTTTTCCTGGATCGGACCAGCATGCTGCAATGTCTCCGGGCCGGCGTGGCTCAAAGATCAAAGGCACAGCTTTGCCGGAGATACGTTCGAAGGCTTGCACCACCTCAAGCACTGAATAGCCCTGTCCTGTGCCCAGATTCCAGACGGATACGCCGCGCTGGTCATGAATTCTGTCCAGCGCCTTCAAGTGTCCCTCGGCCAGATCCATGACATGAAGGTAATCACGCACACCTGTTCCGTCCGGCGTGGGGTAGTCACTGCCAAAAATGTGCAGAGCGGGGCGCAGTCGATTGGCAACCTGCAGCAGGAAGGGCAACAGATTGTTCGGCGTGTTGCAGGGCGACTCGCCCAGCAAGCCGGACGGATGCGCACCAATGGGGTTGAAGTAGCGCAGCAGCCCGATGGACCAGCGTGGATCCGAGCGAGCGACGCTTTGCATCACATGCTCGGCCATCAGTTTGGAGTGCCCGTAAGGATTGGTCGGTAAACCCAGTGGGCAGTTCTCATCCAGCGGCATTTGCTCACACTCGCCGTAAACCGTCGCGGATGAGCTGAATAACAGGTCGAACACGCCTGCTTCTGCCATTGCCTGACACAAGTTGACGCTGCCGCTCACGTTGGTCTCGAAATAGCGCAGCGGCTCTCGAACGCTTTCGCCCACCGCCTTGAGCCCGGCGCAATGCACCACCGCCTTGACAGGGTGCTGAGCGAACAATCGGTGCAACGTCGCTTTGCTGCGCACGTCGCCGTGGATGAACACAACCTGTCGCCCGCAGAGTTCCTCAACCCGTCTTAACGGCTCTCGCGAACTGTTGCACAGGTTATCAAGCACGACGACATCGTGGCCATCTTCAAGCAATTCGAGCGCGATATGAGCGCCAATGTATCCCGCACCACCGGTAACCAGAATCATGAGTGTCCTTCCTGGATTTTCGCCGCCTCGTTAAGAAGCGAGCTGAGGGCTCCGCCTCGTGACCTTTCTCAACAGGACGACAGCGGAGCCTTGCTTGCGAAAATCAGGACCAGACCACCGCGTGGGGGGACGTGGTTAAAACGTACTGCAGGTACCAAAAAAACATTCGCTCAAGACTAAGGGCGTATTCTCTGCGACGAGTTCAATGCGTCATTCCCGACGGCGCATACCCTTTATCGGAATCAACGAACAGCGGCCTGGGCGCGTGTTCGAAACTGATGAGTCGGTCTATGGTTGCTGCATGCATGTGATGGTTCCATGTACGCAACAGCCGCCACTGCCTATCCTCATCATGAATGCCGTCGAAGCCTAGCCCTTTCAAGAGCCCTTCAGTTTCATCCAGGACTTTCTAACAGAAGGGAAACTCTATGAACGGTGTTCAAACAATTCAGTCCGAGACGTTGGCCTTAACCCGAGTCGAGGCCGTCGTCAGGCCTTTGCTGCTGTGCCTTTCCCATCTGCGATGGGGGTTTGTCTATCAGCGTCCTCAGCACATCATGTCGCGCATGGCGCAGGACTATCAGGTGGTGTTTCTTGAGGAGCCTGTTCTGTCGGACTCCCCTGATATCCGCCTTGAGCAGTTGCCGCAAGCGTGCGGTGTCACAGTACTGGTGCCGCACCTGCCCTGGAAGATGCAGCCTGATGAGGTGATCACCGCACAGCGTGTACTACTGAATCGTTTTATCGATGCACAACGTTTTGGTGAGTTGCTTTTGTGGTATTTCACCCCGATGAGCCTGGCGTTTACCGATCACCTCAGCGCGCACGTGACGATCTTCGATTGCATGGACGAATTGTCTGCGTTCAAAGGTGCGCCGCCAGAGCTTGTCGAACAGGAAGAAGCGTTGATGAAGCGCGCAGATGTTGTGTTTACTGGCGGCTTCAGCCTGTGGGAGACCAAGCGTCGGCAGCATGCGAACGCGCACGCCATGCCCAGCAGTGTCGATTTCGGGCATTTTTCAGCCGCTCGCAACGTGCAGCCTGACCCCGAGGATCAACAGTACATTCCCTATCCAAGACTCGGCTTTTTCGGCGTCATTGACGAACGTTTTGATATCGGGCTGATTCAACAACTGGCCGAGTTGCAGCCACACTGGCAAATCGTTTTGATCGGCCCGGTGGTGAAGATCGACCCGGCAAGCCTGCCGCATTTGGCCAACGTCCATTATCTAGGCAGCAAGTCCTATGACGACTTGCCAGCCTATCTGTCTGGCTGGGACGTTGCGCTGATGCCATTTGCGCTGAACGACTCCACACGCTTTATCAGCCCGACCAAGACGCCGGAATACCTGGCTGGCGGCTGCCCGGTGGTATCAACCCGGATTGCCGATGTGGTCAGAACGTATGGTGAGTCGGGTGTTGTCGCGATTGCCGATGATGCCGACGCGTTTGCGCGCGCGATTCAAGAGGCACTGGCGCACAAAGGGACTATTGATTTTCTTCGCAAAGTTGACGCGTTGTTGGTCGGCGAGTCTTGGGACAACACGTGCGCGGCCATGAAGGCGCAAATCGACCTGGTGGCCATCGGGGAGCACATAGAATGCCTCGGATAAATCTTGAATCAGCCGCGTGTGAAAAGACGCCCTATGACTTTCTGATCGTCGGTGCAGGTTTTGCAGGCAGTGTGTTGGCGGAAAGGCTGGCGGCTGGATCGAGTAAGCGCGTTTTGCTCATCGACCGACGTCCACATATCGCGGGTAACGCTTACGATCACCTGGACAGCGCCGGGGTGTTGGTTCATCGATACGGGCCACATATATTCCACACCAACGCTGAGCGGATTGTGGAATACCTTTCACGATTTACCGAATGGCGCGATTACGAACACCGCGTGCTTGCCAGCGTAGACGACCAACTGCTGCCTGTTCCGATCAACCTCGATACGCTCAACAGCCTGTACGGCTTACAGATGAATGAACGAGAAGCCGAAGCGTTTCTTGCCAGCCGTGCCGAGCCCGTCGAGACGATAAGAACCTCCGAAGACGTTGTGATCAATCAGATTGGTCGGGAGCTGTACGAGAAGTTTTTCCGTGGCTACACCCGCAAACAATGGGGGCTGGATCCCTCGCAACTGGATCGGTCGGTTACCGCCCGAGTGCCTACCCGCACTAACTCGGACAATCGTTATTTCACAGATACTTTTCAGAAAATGCCGCTGCACGGTTACACGCACATGTTTGAGCGGATACTCAACCATCCGCTTATCGATACGGTACTGGGGGTCGACTTTGCCGATGTTCGCACGGCGGTGAAGTATTCGCATTTGATCTATTGCGGGCCGATTGATGAATACTTCGGTTATTGCTATGGCCGTCTTCCGTATCGGTCGTTGCGTTTCGAGCACAAGACCGTTGATCAGGCGCAATTTCAATCGGTGGCGGTGGTCAACTACCCGGATGAGGCGGTCCCTCATACGCGCATCACCGAATACAAGCACCTTACCGGTCAACTGCACGCCAGAACCAGTCTCAGCTATGAGTTTCCAAGTGCCGAAGGCGATCCTTATTACCCCATTCCCCGACCCGAAAATGCCGAGTTGTACAAGCGTTACAAGGCATTGGCCGATCAATCGGATGAGGTCACTTTCCTTGGGCGGCTGGGCACTTACAAGTATTACAACATGGACCAGGTCGTGGGCCAGGCATTGGCGTTGTACCAGCGGCTGGCCCATGACTTCCCTGAGCCGCCTCCCGAACCGATCGAACAGCCTGCGCGAGGTTGAGCATGGGCGGCCTGTTCGACAGTTTTTTCATCGGCGGATTCGAGTGCGCCAGCCATCGACGAGGTGACGGTGTGCGACTCGACCTGCTTCACGCCACCGGGCACGATCGCTGGGCACAGAAAGATTTTGCCGCGCTGGCTGAGTGTGGAATGCGTACTGTACGTGACGGTCTGCGCTGGCATCTGATTGAAGCCCGTCCAGATTGTTACGACTGGAGCAGTTTTCGGCCCATGCTGCGAGCTGCGCGGCATCAGGGCACCCAGGTCATCTGGGACTTGTGCCATTACGGTTACCCAGATCATCTGGATGTCTGGCGGCCGCAGTTTGTCGAGCACTTTGCGCGTTTTGCAGCGGCGGTGGCTCAGGTCGTCAAAGACGAAGGGGAGACCGCACCTTTCTATTCGCCGATCAATGAGATTTCGTTCTGGAGTTGGGCCGGGGGCGACATGGCTTATTTCAACCCCGCTAGCGAGCAGCGCGGCATGGAGCTCAAGCATCAACTGGTCCGGGCCAGTATTGCGGCAATAGACGCGGTACGCACGGTAGAGCCCAACGCGCGTTTTATTCAGGCCGAGCCATTGATTCATGTAGTACCGGCAACGCGGAGCGGCGCAGATGCCGCGGCAGCAGAACGTTATCGGCTGGCACAGTTCGAAGCCTGGGATCTGTTATCCGGACGGCAATGGCCTGGGCTGGGCGGCCGCCCCGAGTATCTGGATATCCTGGGCGTCAACTTTTATCCGCATAATCAATGGCAGCTCAATGGCCATAAGCTTACGCACGACGATCCGCAGTACAGGCCTTTTCAAGGCATGTTGAGAGAGCTGCACAGGCGATACGCCAGACCGATATTGATTTCTGAAACCGGTGCTGAAGACGTTCAGCGTCTGCCCTGGTTCAATTACGTTTGTGCCGAGGTCAGCAAGGCGGTGAGGGCAGGCGTACCTGTGCAAGGTATCTGCTGGTATCCCGTTCTCGATTATCCGGGCTGGGACGACGGTCGATACTGTCCGGCGGGGCTGCTGGGTTATGCAGACGGGCAGGGTGCTCGGGCGATCTTTGACCCTTTGCAGGTGGCGTTGCGCGAAAACACGCTTGAATTGGCGGCTCTCATTCGAGAAAAGAATGGAAAATTTGCCGTTTGAGTAAGCGCTCCGGGAGTGCGTGCCCCTTCAAATGAATATAATTCGATTTTTGTCAGATACTTTAGAACCCTTTTGAGGCTTCGCCAGTCCTAGCCATTAGAGAGCAGGCGCAATAGCCCAATAAACAGTCGTGGAGTTTCTGGAGTGTCGGACAATAAAGCCCGGGTCGACAATGCGGCGACGGGAGATATCAAACATCAGGGAAAGGATATCTTTTTCGCGGCGGTAGAAACGACCCGGATGCCGATGATCGTGACGGACCCCAATCGCCCGGACAATCCCATCATTTTTGCCAACCAGGCGTTTCTGGAAATGACCGGCTATGCGTCAGAGGAAATCATCGGGAGCAACTGCCGGTTTCTTCAAGGGCCGGACACTGACCGGGCGGCGGTGCAGTCGATTCGCGATGCCATCGAAGAGCGCGTCGATATCTCCACTGAAATTCTCAACTATCGCAAGGACGGTTCATCGTTCTGGAATGCGCTGTTTATTTCCCCGGTCTATAACGACGCGGGCGACCTGATTTATTTCTTTGCGTCGCAGCTGGACATCAGCCGCCGTCGAGATGCCGAAGAGGCATTGCGTCAGGCTCAAAAGATGGAGGCCTTGGGGCAGCTTACCGGTGGCATCGCGCACGACTTCAATAACCTGCTGCAAGTGATGGGTGGTTATATCGATCTGATCGGCAGTGCGGCAGAGAAACCCACCATTGATGTGCAGCGTGTCCAGCGCAGTGTTCATCACGCCAAGTCTGCCGTCGAACGCGCCAGTACACTGACCAAGCAACTGCTGGCATTTGCCCGGAAACAGAAACTGCAGGGGCGAGTCCTCAACCTCAATGGCCTGGTTTCCACGACAGAGCCGCTGATCGAGCGTACTTTTGGCCCGGAAGTGGTTATCGAAACCGATCTGGATCCGGCACTGAAGAACTGCCGTATCGATCCAACCCAGGCAGAAGTCGCACTGCTTAATATTTTCATTAATGCGCGCGATGCACTCATTGGTAGGCCCGACCCGAAGATATTTATTGAAACCCGCAATCTGGTCGTCGACGAGTTGGCCAATATGTCTTACGACGGTCTGTTACCCGGCCGTTATGTCTCTATTGCGGTGACGGACAACGGCATTGGCATGCCCGCGAGTATCCGTGATCGGGTAATGGACCCGTTCTTTACTACCAAAGAAGAAGGCAAGGGCTCCGGGCTCGGTCTTTCGATGGTCTATGGCTTTGCCAAACAGTCGGGTGGTGCGGCGCGTATTTATACCGAAGAAGGTGTCGGCACCACGCTGCGCCTGTATTTCCCTGTAGACGAAGCCGTGCTGAGCAAGAACGATCCGCCGAAAGCCTCGGAAAGGCGCATTGGCAGTTGCGAACGAATTCTGATCGTGGAAGACCGTCCTGATGTGGCCGAGCTGGCGAAGATGGTGCTGGATGATTACGGCTATTTATCGGAAATCGTCCTCAATGCCCGTGAGGCGCTGAAGCGCTTCGAGGCCGGCGCCACATATGATTTGCTGTTCACTGACCTGATCATGCCGGGTGGCATGAACGGGGTGATGCTCGCGCGGGAAGTGAGGCGCAGGTACCCGAAGGTCAAGGTGCTGCTGACCACTGGCTACGCTGAAAGCTCGATCGAGCGAACCGACATTGGCGGTTCCGAGTTTGAGGTGGTATCCAAGCCTTGCATGCCGCAGGACCTCGCCAGGAAGGTCAGGCAGGTCCTCGACGGGCCGAACGGCATCGCCTGACGATACTGACAATGAACACATGAAGGCCTGCCTGTTCTCAGTCAGGCCTTCGTGCTGTTTGATATATAATTAAGCCTATCCAATGAGTGCCGATATTCAAAAAGCAATCAGCCCGTAATGCCCGTCTGTTATTAACGGACATCAGACAACTGCCAATAGTTAGAGCAAAAAACCTAATAAAATGACAAGTGTGTAAATCGCTTGGAGCAAGGCGAGCAGGTAACGTTCCATTGATGTGCGTCACTATCAATACAGTTCTATTGTGCTTTTTCAAGCCTGAAAAAAAGTCTATAAAATTTTTAAACTTCTTGAACGTCGCTCGGGTCATTGAATTGTACGCCACAGATGTGTGCGTTTACTGCCAATGACTCAAAGGACTATGACTATGATTCGCGACGACCGTATCGCCCCAGGTGCCCCTGTGTACCACGAAACTCATGCAGCGGCTCCGCTGCTTAAACGAATCTCCTGGAGTGCGATTCTGGCCGGTGTTGTTCTGGCCATGGTTGTTTCGCTGTTGCTGAACCTGTTGGGTACGGCAATCGGAAGTGCCAGTATCGATCCCATGCAGGAAGCCAATCCGTTGTCCGGCATTGGCACGGGTGCAGGTATCTGGGTCGTTGTAAGCTCGGTTATTTCGCTGTTCGTCGGCGGCTGGGCCGCTGGACGTCTGGCGCAGCGTGAAGGTGCATTTCATGGCCTGCTGGTATGGGCGAGCGTCTCGCTGATCACGGTTTATCTGGTCTCCAGCGCAGTGACCGGCGTCGTGCGCGGCGGGCTCAACCTGGCCGGTAGCGGCATGTCGGCACTGGGCAGTGGTATCGCACAGGTGGCTCCAGCCGTTGGCAGCAAGATTCAGGATCAATTGCGCGCCCAAGGCATCGATTTCAATCTGGACGATATTCAGGGCGAGATCGAAACAGCCATGCGTCAGACCGGCAAGCCCGAGCTGAACCCGGATAACGTCAAGCAGGAAGCTCAGGCGACCCAGCAAGACGCACAGAACACTGCCAAGCAGAGCGCACAGAATCCTCAGCAAGCCGACCAGCAATTGAGCGGCCTGATGGATCGCATCAAAGCCAAGGGCGACCAGGCATGGGATGCCGCTGACCGTCAGGCGCTGGTCAATCTGATCAAGGCGCGTGGCAACAAGACTGATGCCGAAGCCAACCAGATCGTTGATCAGGCTCAGGCCAGCTACCGTCAGGCTTATGCCAAGTATCAGGAACTGAAAGCTCAGGCTGAACAGAAAGCCCGCGAAGCGGCTGAAGTGACCGCCAAGCGTGTTTCGCAAGGCGCCTGGATTCTGCTGATCACGCTGGTGATCTCGGGTCTGGTAGCTGCGGGTGCAGGTGTACTGGGTCGTCGCACTCAGCCGCCAGCCAAGGTTGTTGCTGCGGTCTGATTCACTGCAAAAAAAGTGAACTGATGTATTGAATGGGGGGCGATTATCGCTCCCCATTTTTTTTGTTTTCATAGAGCTGCAATGAAGTCTGAACAGTGGCTGAACTGTTCAGGATCAAGGCTGGGATTTCACCCTGAAGGCTTCATGGGTTAACACATTCTCAACAATAACCCTCTTATACTTTATCGCTCCGATTGTATGTCTCCCCCTTCCACGTCGCTGCGGTCATTCCCTTGATAACTTCTCGCGTGCTGTCACCATTGCTTTTGCTGTTGGGCGTGTTGCTGTTTTTTATCGCGCTGGGCAATCACCAATTACAAAACTCGACAGAACCCCGCGTGGCCGGCATTGCCATGGAAATGCACCTGAGTGGCAACTGGGTTACCCCGAAACTGAACGATCAACCGTTCTTGGAAAAACCGCCGATGAGTGTCTGGCTCGACGCTGCGTCCATCGGGGCGTTCGGTGCGACTCCCTGGGCGGTCAGACTTGCGTCCGCCTGTGCGGGGCTGTTCAGCGTGTTGCTGCTTTACAGCATGCTGCGTCGCTTCGGGCGACCTGCCTCCATAGCGTGGGTGGCTGCATTCATGCTGGCGACCCAGGCCAGTTTCTGGAGCAATTCGCGGCAGGTGGGCGAGGACGCGTTGCTGGCGCTGGGTGTGAGCATGGCGTTGCTGGGGTTCTTTTGCGCCAGTCAGCGTCTGCGCAGCGACGGATTTCCCGCAGGCGCCTGGCTGCTCTTCGTAGTGGGGATCGCGCTGGCAACCCTGAGCAAGGGCGTGCTGGGCCTCGCGATGCCGGGTGTGGTCATTTTCGCCTGGCTTGTGTGCGAGTCGGTGCAGAGCAAACGCATTGTTCTCGCCCACTGGCTACGCCCGGCGATGTTCACCGTCCTGGCTTTGGTGCCTTTGCTGGTATGGCTGTGCTTTCTATACGGGCAGGGCGGTACGCAGTCGTTGAAGGACGTGCTCTGGACCAACAGTGTCGGACGCTTCAGTGGTTCGTTCGAAGAGGCGGGGCATTACGAGCCCGTGCATTACTATCTGAGCAAACTGCCTGAAGCGTTTTTGCCGTGGAATGTGCTCGTCTATCTGGGGCTGTGGCATTTCCGCAAACAGCTGCTGGCCAACCGTTACCTGCTGTTTTTCAGCCTGTGGCTGATCGCGCAGTTCCTGCTGTTGTCGCTGGCCTCGAGTAAACGCATGGTTTATCTGATGTCACTGGCCCCTGCGGCTGCGGTCATTGCGGCGGAATATACCTTTGTGTTGGGCGAGCGACTCAAGGCGCGCTCGCAGCGCTCTCCGTATGCGGCGTTGGTTGTACGAAACGCAAGGGCGATGACGGTTGCCGGTGCCGTTTTGATCGTGGCGGGGTATCTCGGCGCAGCCATATGGCTGGAACCGCGAGCGGACCGGCAGTTGTCGTTCCTGCCGCTGACTGACAAGGTCCATTCCCTGCAAGTCCAGGGACGGCACGTCGCCTTGTTTCAGCCCAGTGAACGGCTGGCAGGTGCCAGCGTGTTCTACAGCCAGAGCTTGCTGGATACATTCATATCCAGCGCTGACCTGAGCAGCTTTCTGACCCGTGCCGACGGCAATGTGGCGATCATGGAAAGCCTGCAGCCTCCCGAACCACCCTTGCGAGTGGTCGACAGCGTCAAGGTCGGCGAGCGTATCTACTATTTCGTCAGCCAGGCTCCGGTGACTGTCGGCAACTGACGGCCACCGGAGCAGCCCGTTACACGACCTGACTGCTGACAAGCGAGTTACAGGCCGTCCACTGCTTTTGTGGGATTGGCAGGTCGCACGATTCGCCACGGCCGATGGGGAAGTAGTGGAAGCCGCGTTTTGCCAGTCGTTCGGTGTCGTACAGATTGCGTCCATCGAAGATGATCGGCGCGTTCAGGCGTTGCTGGATCAACTCGAAATCCGGGGCTTTGAACTGTTGCCATTCAGTGCAGACGATCAATGCATCGGCCTCGTTGAGCGCGGACTCCGGCGTGCCCATGAGCATCAGGTCCTTGCGATGGCCATAGATGCGCTGGGTTTCCTGCATGGCCTCGGGGTCGAACGCCCGCACGCTGGCGCCAGCCTCCCATAATGCTTCCATGAGTACGCGGCTCGGGGCATCACGCATGTCGTCGGTGTTGGGTTTGAACGCCAGGCCCCACAGGGCAAAGGTCTTGCCGCGCAGATCGCCCTGATAGAACGCGTTGACCCGCTCGAAGAGTTTGTTCTTCTGCCGTTCGTTGATGGCCTCGACCACCGACAGCAGATCGTTGGAGCAATGAGCCTCCCGGGCGCTGTGAATCAACGCGCGGATGTCCTTGCCGAAGCATGAACCGCCGTAACCGCAGCCGGGATAGATGAAGTCGTAACCGATCCGTGAGTCGGCACCGATGCCCAGCCGCACCGACTCGACATCCGCGCCCAGGTGCTCGGCCAGTTCGGCGATCTGGTTGATGAAGCTGATCTTGGTCGCCAGCATGCAGTTGGCGGCGTACTTGGTCAGTTCGGCGCTGCGCAGGTCCATGAACATGATCCGCTCATGATTGCGGTTGAACGGCGCATACAGCTCGCGCATGACGTTGCGCACGGCTTCATTTTCGCAGCCGATGACAATACGGTCCGGGCGCCGGCAATCGTTAACCGCCGAGCCCTCCTTCAGAAATTCCGGGTTGGAGACGATATCGAACTGCAGCAGCCGGCCCGCCTGACGCAGTGCCTGATCGACGTGGTTGCGCAAAGCGTCGCCACTGCCGACCGGCACGGTGGATTTCTCGACGATGATCAGCGGTTCGCGCCGATGCCGGGCGATGGCTTCGCCCACCGCAAAAAAGCCGCTCAGGTCGGCCGAACCATCGGCACGAGAGGGCGTGCCGACCGCGATGAACAGGACCTCGGCATGTTCCACTGCCAGTTGCTCGTCAGTGGTGAAACACAGACGCTGCTGGTCCAGGTTTTCACGCACCAGATTGGCCAGTCCTGGCTCGTAGATATGCACCTGGCCCTGACGCAACTGGTCGATTTTGGCCTGATCAATGTCCATGCAGACCACATCGTGGCCGACTTCGGCAAGCACGGTCGCTTGTACCAGGCCGACATATCCGCTACCGAAAACGCTGATTTTCATGGGGAAGATCCTGAGGTGATGGCCGGGGGACGCGCCGAAGGTTGATGATCAAGACACCTGCCACGATCAGGGTGACACCCACAGTTTTCGATACCGTGAATGTCTCGTGGAAAAACGGCAGTGCTGCGGCGAGCGTATAAACCAGCGCGTAGCTGATGCTGAGCAGCGAATAAGCACGGCTCAGGGGCAAGACCCGAAGGGCCAGCAACCAGAAAAGCATGGAGAGCGCATAAGCAGTGATCGAGGCGCAGACGACCATCAGGGCACTGAGATCGAGCTGCGTCGAATTGTGCAGTTCGAGCCATTGAGCGGGCGAGGGCAGGCGGCTCATGCTCCAGCGCATACCCAATTGCGCTGCGCTGACCAGCGCCACACTGGCCATGGCGCACAGGGTTGCCCGGCAGCGGGTCACGCTTGATGCCCCAACTGAAATACCCCGACAAGAATCAGCGCGATACCCAGCCAATGCTGTGCGTCAATCGGCTCGTTGAACAGATAGCGACCTGCCAGCGTGATCAGCACGAAGTTAACACCCAGCATCGGATAGGCGATGCCGACGTTCAGGCGTTGCAACACCAGCAGCCAGACCAGCAGGCCCGACCCAAGGCAGGCCAGCGCCAGCCACAGCCACATCGAGCGCAGCGCTGCAAACGCGCCGGGAAATGCTCCGCGCCAGTCTTGTACCGCGTACTTCTGTGCGATCTGGCCCAGGCAGGTCAGCAGGCATGCGCTTGCCAGCATCAGCCAGGTCATGATTCGGATTTCTCGTAAACGAGGATGGCCAGGTTGCCTTCGTCATAGCGCTGACCATCCTTGGGAAGACTTTCGAGCTCTTTCAGTTCCTCATCGCTCTTGCCGCGCATGATGACGCCGACCCGGCCTTGGCTGCGGGCGTTCTTCATCCAGGCATCGATGTCCTGCAGGCGGACTTCGCGACCCTGCACATCCGGATAGCCCAGGCCGTATTCCAGCTCGCCCCAGGTGTTGAACAGTGCAACATCAGGCCGTTTCAGGCGCCACGCCAATGCCGAGGCAGCGCCCAGGTCGTTGCTCAGCAGATGCGTGCAGTCCGCCAGTTCGGCCTGGTGCCTGACCACGAAAGGGTCGGGAGTCTTGTTGTTGATCACATCGTTTGGCAGTGCTGCGGGCAGCAATGCGATCAGCAACCAGCTGCCCAGCGTCGGCGTGGCCCAAAAGGTCAGGGGGCGCAAGCCTTGCAGGGCGTTGGCGAGTGTCCATCCGAGAAGCACGATGACCGCCAGTGACAGATGCATCGGTTCGTTTTCGTAGACGGGCTGCTTGAGTTGCAGGTAGATCAACGCCACGAGCCCAAGAGAAGTGACGGTCGCGTTGAATATTCCGTTGGCGCGCAACGCTGTGCTGTGGCCTCGATCGAGGCGCTCGACCAGAGTGTTGGCCATCAGCAGCGCCAACGGCAGCAGACACGGCAGTATGTAGGTCGGCAATTTACCTTTGCTCAGGCTCAGAAACGCCAGTGGCAGCAGCAGCCACAGCAGCAAAAAGGCAATGTCAGGGTGGCTTTTTTCTTGCCATGCCTGTTTCAGTGTTACCGGCAGCAGCAGTGCCCACGGCACACAAGCCGCCACCAGCAACGGCATATAGAACCACCAGGGCTGGGCATGCTGGGCATTGTCCCCGGCAAAGCGGCGAATATGCTCGTGCCAGAAGAAGTAACGCCAGTAGTCGGGCTCTTGCTGGTGGATTGCCAGCGCCCACGGCAGGCAGACGGCGATGGCAATCAAGATTGCAAGCGGGCCGAATTTGAGTAGCTCGGCCAGGCGTCGCTGGCACAGCATATAGGGCAGGGCGATGATGACGGGCAGTGCCCAGGCGAGAAAGCCCTTGGTCATGAAGCCCATTGCGCAGGCCACGCCGACTGCCGCCCATGCCGCTAGACGCGCCCGGCCGATGCTGTGCACGGCGTACCAGAATGCCAGCAGTGTCAGGTTGGTCCAGAAGGTGAATTGCGGATCAAGATTGGCGTAACCGGCCTGGCCGGCGACAAAGCCGAAGCTCATGAACAGCAAGGCGCTGGCGAACTGCTTGCGCGGGTCGTTCCAGATCTTGCCGGCCAGTAGATAGGCCAGCAGCACGCTCAAACCGCTGGCCAGCGCCGACACAATGCGCACGCCGAACAGGTTCTCGCCAAAAACCTGCTGCCCCAGTGCAATCAACCAGTAACCGGCCGCCGGTTTTTCGAAGTAACGCAGCCCCATGAAGTGCGGTGCAATCCAGTTGCCGCTGTGGAGCATTTCCTGGCTGATCTGGGCATAGCGGGTTTCATCGGGAATCCACAGGCCGTGAAAGCCCAGCGGCAGCAGATAAGCCAGCACGAACGCCAGTAATAGCAGCGCAAGATGACGATGCCTGACGTGCATCACTGCTGCACCCCCAGCCAGCCTTCGCGGCCGGGCAGGTGGCCGCGAACGATATGCCCGGAAGGCAACCGTTCGATGGCATCGGGTAGCAGATGGCCCAGCGGCGCGAAGTGGATGCCTTGGGTATTGGCCCGCTTTAACAGTTGCCCGAAACCGTCGGCCATGATGATCCCTTCCACTTCGGCGTGAAGGGTGTAGACATTGAGCCGTCGTGCGGCGAAGCGGCCGAGAATGTAGTCGTTGAACGCATTCGGCTGCAGGTGCGGGCCGATTACTTCATCGAAGGTCGGCAAATCCACCGGAACCTGAGCGGTACCGAGACTACCGTCGGCCAGCAACGGGCGAAACAGACTGGCGCCACGGCAGTCACTGTTGTAACGAAAGCCAAACGCCTCTTTGGCCTGCACAATGCGCTGGTCGGCGCGCCAGCCTGCCGCTGCGGAGCACACCACCGGGTGGCCGAGGATGTCGCTCAGGCAGTCGACCCCACGGTGTATCTGGGCGGTCAACTGTCTGTCGCTCCAGTGTCCGGCATTCGCTTGCCAGCCATGATGATCCCAGGCATGCAGGCCGATTTCGTGACCAGCATCCAGCGCGCGGCGCATCAGTGGGCCAAGGTCACGGCCGATCGGTTTGCCCGGCCATGCAGTACCGGCCAGCAGAATATCCCAGCCATACAGGCTCGCCGCCCTGGAGCGAAGCATCTTCCAGAAGAACGTGGGCCTTACCAGGCGCCATAGATGGCGCCCCATGTTGTCGGGTCCGACACTGAAAAAGAAGGTCGCCTTGACCTGCGCTTCGTCGAGTATGTCCAGCAGCCTGGGCACGCCCTCACGCGTGCCCCGGTAAGTGTCGACATCGATTCTCAAGCCTGCCTGCATCAGCACTGATCCGCTTTTTCAGCCATGGCTTCGCGCAGGAAGAAATCCAGGGTTTTGCCGATGGTCTCGCTCAGCTCGATACCCGGCGTCCAGCCAATCAGCTTTTTGGCGTTGTCGATGCTCGGCGTGCGGTGACTGACATCCTGATAGCCCTTGCCGTAGAAGGACTGGCTTTCAACTTCACGAAAGCCCGCAAAGGGCGGGAAATGGCCGCGCAACGGATGAGCTTCGAACTGGCGAAGCAGCTCTTCACCTAATTGACGGATGCTTGCTTCGTTGTCGGGGTTGCCGATGTTGATGATTTGTCCGTTACAGCGCCCATCACGGTTTTCGATGATCCGCGCCAGCGCCTCGATGCCGTCGACGACATCGGTGAAACAGCGCTTCTGGGCGCCGCCATCCACCAGGCGAATGGGCGTGCCTTCGACCAGGTGCAGGATCAGTTGGGTGATGGCCCGCGAACTGCCAATGCGCGCCGAGTCCAGGCGGTCCAGTCGCGGTCCCATCCAGTTGAATGGGCGAAACAGGGTGAATTGCAGGCCTTTCTGGCCATAGGCCCAGATCACCCGGTCCAGCAGCTGCTTGGACACCGAGTAGATCCAGCGCTGCTTGTTGATCGGGCCAACGATCAGGTTGGAGGTGTCTTCGTTGAAGTTTGCGTCCTGGCACATGCCATAGACTTCGGACGTGGACGGGAAAATCACGCGCTTGTTGTACTTCACGCAGTAGCGAACGATCTTCAGGTTCTCTTCGAAATCCAGCTCGAAAACCCGCAGTGGATTGCGCGTGTATTCAATCGGCGTGGCGATGGCCACCAGCGGCAGCACGACATCGCATTTCTTGATGTGGTATTCGATCCATTCGGTATGGATGCTGATGTCACCTTCGATGAAATGAAAGTTCGGCTTGGCACGCAGGCGCTCGATGGCGTCCGAGCCGATATCCATGCCGTAGATTTCGTAACGGTCATCCTGCAGTAGATGCTCTGACAGGTGGTTGCCGATGAAGCCGTTGACGCCGAGGATCAACACTCGGGTACGACGAACCGACCGGCGCTTTGCCTTGTCGAGCAGTTGTGAGCCTGCTACCAACCCGAATTCGCGCGCCAGTTGCGCACCACTGAGGTACAAGCCGTTGTCACCGCGTTGCCCTGCGGTGATGACCAGCGAACCCTCGCCACAGGCGATACGCAATGGCTCGTGACTGATGACCGTGCCGGGCGCCTCGCCATTGCTGCTCGTGTCCACGCTGGCAGCCCAGACGATCAGCTTGTTGTCGCCGACCGGGCAAAACGCGCCAGGGTAGGGCTGTGTTACCGCGCGGATCAGGTTATAGAGCTGTGTGGCTGGCAGCGACCAGTCGATCAAACCGTCGGCCGGGGTGCGCCGACCGAAATACGTCGCACGGGATTCATCCTGGGGCGTAGCTGGCAGTTGCCCTTGCGCGGCCAGCAGGGGCAGTGTTTCGCAGAGCAGGTCAGCGGCGGCGTCACGCAATTTGCCATGCAGCGTCAAGGCAGTATCGGTGGCACTGATCGATACCCGCTGCTGAGCGACGATAGGCCCGGCATCGGCGCGTTTGACCATCTGATGCAGGGTAACGCCGGTTTCACTTTCGCCGTTGACCAGCACCCAGTTGGCCGGCGCGCGTCCTCGATATCGCGGAAGCAGCGAGCCATGCAGGTTCAGCGCAGCTTTTTTCGCGCAGGCCAGCAGCGAATCGCCGAGCAGCTGGCGATAGTAGAAGGAGAAAATGAAGTCCGGCGCCAGTTTGCCGATGCGCTCTACCCATAGCGGGTGATTCGGGTCCTCGGGGGCATGCACCGCAATGCCGTGCCGGGCGCACATCTGCGCCACAGAGCCAAAAAAGGTTTTTTCTTTGGGGTCGTCGGCATGGGTGAACACCGCCGCAATCTCATAGCCTGCATCCAGCAACGCTTGCAGGCCGACACAGCCAATATCGTGATAAGCGAAAACGACAGCTTTAGTGCTCATGGCGCGACCTTGTTCATATAGGGAGTTACAGAGGAATCAATGCTGTCGGTGGCAACCGGTGACGAGCTGCGCACGACCTTTTCGATAAAGAACCGCGGACGCGCACGCACATCGCTGTACATCCGGCCCAGGTATTCACCCAGCAGTCCCATGCCGATGAACTGCCCGCCGGTGAATACGAACAGCACGGCAAACAGTACGAACATGCCGTCCCCGGCCCATGACGCGCCGAAGATCAGGCGTAGAACGATCAGCAGCGCCGCGAACGAGACACCGAGCAACGCCATGCTGAAGCCGATGATGCTGAGCAGGCGCAGGGGCGTGGTGGTCATGCAGGTGATCAGGTCGAACATGAGGTTGATCAGGCGCATCGGGCTGTATTTGGAGTCGCCGTGCTCGCGTTCGGCGTGATCGACCAGCACCTCGGTGGTGTGTCGAGCAAAACTGTTCGCCAGAATCGGAATGAACGTGCTGCGCTCCCGGCAGGCGAGCATGGCGTCGACAATCGTGCGCCGGTATGCGCGCAGCATGCAGCCGTAATCGTTCATGGCCACGCCGGTGGAGCGCTGCACGGCCAGGTTGATGAGTTTCGATGGCCAGCGTCGCCAGGCGGAGTCCTGACGATTGCTGCGCACCGTGCCGACTACGTCGTATCCCTGTTCAGCGAGCTTTACCAGACGAGGGATTTCCTCGGGTGGATTCTGCAGGTCGGCATCGAGGGTGATGACCACGTCGCCCTGGCACTGCTCGAATCCGGCCATGATGGCTGCGTGCTGACCGTAGTTTCTATTCAGGATCACTGCGACGAAGGGGCTGTCAGCGCGCTCGGCAGCCCGCTGGAGGATGTCTGCCGAGTCGTCGCGACTGCCATCGTCGACCAGCACGATTTCGAAGCGGTGGTCGAGCTGTTTGCAGGCCGCTTCAGTACGGCGCAACAACTCAGGCAGGCTTTGTCGTTCGTTGTAGACAGGGATGACGATCGACACGAACTTGATCGGATACGGTTTCAATGGCTGGATTCCACGGTCGATTCAATGGCACCGACAACCCGCTCGACATCATCGAGGGTCATGTCGGGAAACAGGGGTATGGAGCACAGCCTTGATGAATTCCATTCAGTGTCGGGCAGGCGGACGTCGGGGAAACGTTTGCGGTAATAGCTGTGCAGGTGAGTTGCGATGAAGTGGATGCCGGTGCCGATGTTTCGCGCTTGCAAGGCCTTCATGAAGGCGTCGCGATCCAGCCCGCAGCGCTCGGGATCGATGCGCAGAATGAACAGGTGCCAGGCGTGTTGCTGGGCATGCCGGGGCAGGGCGAGAGGCAGAACGGGGCTGCTGGCCAGTCGTTCGAGGTAATGGCTGGCGAGTGCCTGACGCTGCGCATTGATTGCATCGAGGCGTTGCAACTGCACCCGCGCAATGCTCGCATTGATGTCGGCCAGGTTGTATTTGAAACCAGGCTCCATAACCTCGGCCTGGGGCTTGCGACCCAGGGTCAGGCGGTCGTAGGCATCGACACCCAGGCCATGAAATTTGAGCTGACGCACCCGATCAGCCAGTCGCGCATTGTCGGTGACCAGCATCGCGCCTTCGGCACAGGTCATGTTCTTGATCGCGTGAAACGAAAAGATCGCAGTGCCCTGCTGGCCGACCGGACGTCCTTGGTAACCGGTGCCGGCGGCATGCGCAGCGTCTTCGATCACGGTGATGCCGTGCCGGTCGGCCAGCGCATACAGCGGGTCGAGATCGAATGCAGCGCCTGCGTAATGCACCGGCACGATCGCCTTGGTTCGCGGGGTGATGGCTTGCGCTATCAGCGCGGCGCTGGTCATCAGGGTGTCACGGTCGACATCGACGAACACCGGAGTGGCCCCCAGCAGGCAGATCATGTTGGCTGTCGACACCCAGGTTTGCGACGGCGTAATCACTTCATCGCCAGGCCCTACGCCCAGCGCCAGCAGCGCAACGTGCATTGCCCCGGTGGCCGAAGACAGTGCCACTGCATGCTGAGCGCCGACCCGCGCGGCGAACTCTTCCTCCAGCTTCTGACATTCCGGGCCAGTGGTGATCCATCCGGAGCGCAGCACGCGCGTTACCGCAGCAATTTCTTCATCGCCAATGGACGGCCGTGAAAAGGCAAGAAAAGTTTGACTCATCTACAGAGACTCTCCGATTGACGCAGCAGGGCCGAACATAAAAAAGTCACACCACGAGTGCGCGTGAGTGCGGTGAACTTAGGCGTTCAACTATGAAAATAATGTCTAGACGTCGTTGCTTTTTTGTATCGCCTGGCAGGCTTTCGAATCATAGAGTAGGGTGAAAGCCAAACGAACGACAACGCCGTTATGCGTCCATGTAGAATTATTAATCTGCCGTTCAGATTTCATCGAGCGCGTCATGAACAGACAGCTTTAGTTCAGCTTGCTCATGATAATCATGAAAAGTTAAAGCGGATGAAGTGTGTTGCAGTTGCAGGTTTTTTTAATGAAGCTTTCATGACCGGGGAATGGGTTTTGCGTTGTCGGACAGGGTCGAACCTGAATCGAGAAGGTTGCTATTGACCAGGTTTCATTGGGGGCAGCTTTTTTCTCGGTTTTTTTTAGACGCAGACGGTGCGTTTGCGGAAACCCCGGTCAGGAGGAAGCTTGCCGGGTGTAGAAAACATGACCGCTATCAAGTGATATATATAACCAGGCGGTAGGGTCGGGCAGTGCGGCAGAGAGAAAGTTTGCTGATAAGGAACAGGATGGTATAGGTAATCATCGAGAAATGTTTGGGTGAGTTATAAGGTCAAGGCAGTTTCATGCAGGCGTGCTGATGGTTGCGAAGTGTTCAAGGCTTACTTCATGTGCCTTTATATTCGACACGATCCTGTAAGGAGAGGGTACCGACGAAGTAGTTAACGATGTGTGTAGAACGACGGTCCGCTTGACTGCCATTGCCAGGTTTATTCGATGCAGCAAAGTAAAGGGCCACGCGGCGTGCCTTGCTTCGTGCGAACACGTGGCGGACTCGGCGGTTATCGATCCTGCGAAGGGCTGCCGACCCGCTCACCCCGTTCTGTCTAGTTCCGGCCAGAGATGTTAAATTAGCCGCCATGAACTTCTTCCGAACCCATTGCTCGCCCATTGCCTGGATACTGTACGCAGTTGTCCTGTTCAATGGTCTTGCGTGCAGCGTCGGTCACGGCCAGATGATGGCCGCTTTTGCCGGCACTGCAATGGCTTCGGTTTCCCATGCAGATCATGGGATGTCTGATATGCATGCCGGGCATCACACGATGCACATGGCCATGCACGATTCTTCCAAGAAGATGGACATGTCAGGCAGCATGAAGGCGCAGTCGGGAGAGTGTTCGTTTGCCGGCACACTGACGCTGGCGATGATTTTCTTCGTGGCGCTGGGCTGGCTGATCCGTGTCCGTCGTACTCGTTTTGTGTTGCCCGAGCTCTGGCTCGGCAACCTGCCAAGGTATACCCTCCCGGGACTCAATCCACAGGCCCCTTAGGCTCTGTACGAAAAGTGGCTGCGCTCGGTGATGCTTCGTTAAAAACAGGCTCGGAATGCTCATTTACAACACGTAGAGTCGAACGCGACCCCGGCCGTTCCTCGTCTGTTTTTGCCTTGCCTGACCTTCGCTCGCCGACTTTTCGTATAGAGCCTAGTGCACATCGTGGACGTGTGAGTATCGCTCGCACGAACAACCGATAGTGCCTTTACAGCCTGCCGGAAGGTCATTCCGGCGGGGCGCGTTCATACGTTGGTGAGTCCCTATGTCTGCATCATTTTCAAGCCCGGAGCCACGGCCTTCCGGAGCATTTGTCGCCTTTCTGAAAAGGCTCCATTTTTACATCGGCGTATTCGTCGGTCCGTTCATGCTGGTCGCGGCCTTGAGTGGCGTCGTCTATGCACTGACCCCGCAGATCGAAGATTCGCTCTATGCGCGTGCGCTGCACACAGACAGCCGTGGTCCTGCCATGAGCTTGCAGGCGCAGATCCAGCGCGCGCAGGCATCGGCAGGTCCAGGCCTGAGCGTTGCCGCAGTGCGCCCGGCACCCCGGGAAGGGGATACCACTCGGGTCATGTTCAGCGATCCGGACTTTGGCCCATCGGAGCATCGAGCGCTGTTCGTGGACCCGGTGAGTGGCGAAATTCGCGGAGACATGAAGGTCTACGGTACCAGTGGCATATTACCGCTACGTACCTGGATCGATCAGTTTCATCGGGGCCTTCTGCTGGGCGATGTCGGCAGGATCTACAGCGAGCTGGCCGCCTCATGGCTGTGGGTGGCTGCGCTCGGCGGTCTGGTGCTGTGGGCGGTTCGCCGTCGTCGGCAGAGTCGTGAACGCGGCAACGTGCGCCGCTGGCATGCAACCACCGGCGTATGGCTGCTGCTGGGCCTGCTGTTCTTCTCGGCCACCGGTTTGACGTGGTCACAGTACGCTGGCGATAACATTGGCGTATTGCGTGCCTACTACGGCTGGTCAACGCCCAGTGTGGCCACCTCACTGGGCAAGTCGGCGGCGATGCCCATGTCTATGCCCATGGACGAGCACGCCGAGCACCATATGCACATGGCGCCGACGACACAGGCGGCCGAGCTGGACCCTGCCTTGTTCGACAGTGTTCTGGCCAGCGCGCGTGCCGCACATATCGATGCTGCCAAGGTTGAAATCAGGCCATCCGCAAGCAATGACAGGGCGTGGGTAGTCAGCGAGATAGATCGCAGTTGGCCGACGCAAGTAGATGCTGTGTCGATCAACCCGCAAACACTGGACGTGGTTGATCATGTCAAGTTTGCAGACTATTCGCTGCCCGCCAAGCTCACCCGCTGGGGCATTGATGCGCACATGGGCGTGTTGTTCGGTCTGGCCAATCAATTGGTGCTGGTGGTCTTCGCCAGTGGCCTGGCGGCCATGGTCGTCATGGGTTATGTGATGTGGTGGCGACGTAGGCCAATGCTTTCTCAGCCGCGCAATCAGCAGGCAACGCTCTTGAGTCTCTGGCGCTCGTTGAATCCGGGCGCGCAATGGGCGTTGATCCTGGGTGCACTGTTGACTGGCTTTGCGCTGCCCGTACTGGGCGTGAGTCTGCTGGGCTTTATCATCCTGGACGCGCTACTGGGCTACCGGCGAGCCGCAAGACCCTTGGTCGAGGGCAAGGTGTAATCCTTAGTTGCGCGGATTACCAAGCGCATCGAGCAACTGATTCCCGACCAGGGCCGTCTGCTCGATGGCTTGTCAGTAGCGGATATCGCGGTCGCTCAATACGCTGCGACCGTTCCGTCCTTCCTCGGATCGGTCCCGCCCACGTATCCATGTGCGGTGCGCTGAATAATCTGCGCACCGCCGAAGGCAAACACGCCACTTGGCTCTTCGACATCGATATCGTGCCCTTTGGCGCGTAGTGCTTTCACCACTTCGGGGTCAAACGCACGTTCCACGGCGACTTTCAGGCCGGCTTCGATTCTCCAGCGCGGTGCGTCGGCAGCGGCTTGCGGGTTCTGTTTGTAACGCAGGATGCGCATCATCATCTGCAAATGACCCTGCGCCTGCATCGGGCCGCCCATCAAACCGAAGGACATCAGCGGCGTGCCGTCGGCATTCATGACAAAACCGGGGATGATGGTGTGGAACGGGCGTTTGCGCGGCGCGACGTAATTGACGTGTTGCGGATCCAGCGAGAAGCCCGCGCCACGGTTCTGCATGCTGATGCCCGTACCGGGTACAACCACACCCGAACCGAAGCCCATGTAGTTGGACTGGATGAACGAGATCATCATGCCGCTTTCATCCGCTGCCGACAGGTACACCGTGCCACCCGGTTTTGGCGAGCCGTGCCCGGGATTGGCGGCCTGATCGGTGATCAGCCCTGCGCGCTCCGTCAGGTAAGCCTTGCCCAGCAAGTCGGCTGAGGGCACGCGCATGTGCTCGCTGTCGGCGACATGTTCGTCGAGGTCGGCGAGCGCCAGTTTCATTGCTTCCAGCACCGGGTGAACCGTCTCGAGGCTATCCACCGGGTGTTCGCCGACGCCCAGTGCTTCGAGCATGGTCAGGCCGGCCAGGGTGGCAATGCCCTGGCCATTTGGCGGGAGTTCATGCACGACAGCGCCTGCGTATGGCACCGACAGGGTGTCGATCCAGTCCACGGTGTGCGTCGCCAGGTCGTCGAGACTCATCACGCTGCCATTGGCGTTGGCATGGGCGATGATTGTGTGCGCCAGTTCGCCGCGATAGAACGCTTCGCCTTTGGTCTGCGCGATCAGTTCCAGCGTACGGGCGTGGTCCTTGAGCCGGATTTTTTCTCCGGCCATGGGGGCCTTGCCATCCGGCATGAAACACTCGGCAAAGCCCGGTTGGTCCTTGAGCAGATGTGCGCCGCGTTTCCACAACTCGGCGATTATCGGCGTGACCTGATAGCCGTCGCGGGCGTAGCCAATCGCCGGTTCGGCCAGGGTCGCGAAGGGCAGTTTGCCGTAGCGCGCTGACAGCTCCACCCAGGCCGATACCGCACCCGGCACGCTGACCGCAGGCCAGCCGCGTTGCGGCATCTGGCTCTGGCCTTCGAAGTATTCGGGTGTCCAGGCTTGTGGCGCGCGACCGGAAGCGTTCAAGCCTTGCAGCTTGCTGCCGTCCCAGACGATGGCAAAGGCATCGCTGCCGATTCCGCAGCCGGTGGGCTCGACCACGGTCAGCACCATGGCCGCGGCGATGGCGGCGTCGACCGCATTACCGCCACGGCGCAGCATGTCCAGCCCGGCCTGAGCGGCCAATGGCTGAGAGCAGGCGACCATGTTGTTGCCCATCACCGGCGAGCGGGCCGACGCGTACGGTTGGTTGTAATCCAGATCATCGAACATAAGCGTTTCTCTTTGGCAGAAGACGAAAGGTTTAGCCCTTGGGGTCCAGCGCATCGCGCAGGCCGTCACCCAGCAGGTTGAAACACAGGACCGTGATGTAGATCGCCACGCCAGGCGCAATCGACATCCACGGAGCCTGCTCCATGAAATTCTTCGCAGTATTGAGCATCGAGCCCCAGGACGGCGACGGTGGTTGCTGGCCCAGGCCGAGGAACGACAGGCTGGCTTCGGCCAGAATCGCCGAGGCGATGGTCAGCGTTGCCTGCACGACCAGTGGCGACATCACGTTTGGCAGTACGTAACGCAGGATGATCCAGCGATCCGGCAGACCGATGGCGCGGGCACCTTCGAGGTAATCCTCGTGCTTGATCGACAGCACCTGGCCGCGGGTCAGTCGGGCAAAGATCGGCATCGCGGACAGGCCGATGGCGATCATCGCGTTGGTCAGGCTGGGGCCGAGAAAGGCGCCCAAAGCGATGGCCAGCACCAGAAACGGGCAGGACAGCAGCGCTTCCATGACCTGCGAAATGATCATGTCCAGCTTGCCACCGAAGTACCCGGCCAGCAGGCCCAGCGGCACGCCGATGAACATGGCGATGGCTACCGAAACACCCCCGGCCAGCAGCGAGCTGCGGGCGCCATACAGCAAGCGCGAGAACAGATCGCGCCCCAGTTCGTCGGTGCCCATCCAGTAGATCAACGAGGGGGCCTTGCGTACCGCGAGGAAGTTGGCTTTGAGCGGATCGTGAGGCGCAATCCAGGGCGCCAGAACGGCCGCCAGGACAAACAGCAACAACACCGCCGCGCCAAGCACCGCGCCTTTGTTGGCCAGGAATTTCTTCAGAAAAGGCGAGCGACTGCGGGGCAGGATCGCGCTGTGCGAGAGGCTGGCAATAGCGGTCATCAGGCAGTCCTCAGACGTGGGTTGATCAGGCGATAGAGCACGTCGGCCAGCAGGTTCAGCATCAGGAAGCCAATCGCGACACACAACACCACGCCTTGCACCACGGCGTAGTCACGGTTGAACACAGCGTCGACGATGATCTTGCCGAACCCCGGAATGCTGAACACTTGCTCGGTCAACACCGCACCGCCGAGCAACTCGCCGAACAGCAATGTCGTGAGGGTGATGATCGGCATCAACGCGTTGCGCAGCGCATGCTTGAGAATCACTGTGCGCGGGAACAATCCCTTGGCCCGGGCGGTGCGGACGTAGTCAGCGCGCAGTACTTCCAGCATGGCGCTGCGGGTATGGCGCATGAGAATCCCCGAAAGCCCGGCACCCAATACGAAGGCAGGCAGGATCAGGGTCTTCAGGTTTTGCCCGAAGTCCTCGCCCATCGGCACAAAGCCGGAGGCGGGCAGCCACTGCAGTTTCACCGCAAAGACCATGATCAGCAGAATGCCCAGCCAGAAGTGCGGAATGGAAATCCCCGACAGCGCCACCACGTTGGCCCCGTAATCCACGGCGGTGCCTTTGCGCACTGCCGAAATGATCCCGGTGGGAATACCGATCAGCAGCGCAATCAGCAGGGCCAGCACCGCCAGTTCGAGGGTCACCGGCAGTTTCGACGCCAGCAGCGTGGTTACCGGTTGCTCGGTTCGCAGCGATGAGCCCAGGTCGCCGGTCAGTACGTTGCCGACCCAGTTCAGGTACTGCAACGGGATCGGGTCATCGAGCCGGTACTTGTCGCGCAGGTATTCCATGACCGCCGGATCGCGCTCTTCCCCGGCCATGGCCAGCACCGGGTCACCCGGCAGCAGCTTCTGCAGGGTGAAGACGAACAGCGAAACCAGAATCAGCGTCGGGATCGAGCTGAGCAGGCGTCGCAGGATGAACATCAGCATACCGGAACCTCGCAGGTGCGCCCGTCAGTCATGGCTTGAACGCGACATTGTTCAGACGAATCAGACCGTCCGGGTTAGGGACGAAACCGGTCACGTTGTTACGCATGGCAATGATTCGCGGGTCGAAATACAAGTAGGCGGTCGGTACTTCATCGGCCAGCAAGCGCAGTGCGTCGTTGTACAGTGCCTGGCGTTGTGCAACGTCGTTCACGGTGCGCGCCTTGTTGAGCAGTTCGTCGAGCCTGGCGTTGCAATACTTGCCGTCGTTCTGGCCGCCTTTGCAGGTCACGAACTGATGGATATCACCATCCGGGTCAGGACGGCCCGACCAGGCGCTCATGCCGATCTGGAAGTTGCCGCTCGCCTGTTCGCTGAGCATCGTCGCGTATTCAGTGGCAATCAGGTTGACCTTGAAGCCCGCTTCCTCAGCCATGGCCTGAATGATCTGCCCGACCTGTTGCGCGATGGGGTTGTTGGCCACTTTCAGGTCCACCGCCAACGGTAGTTTCACGCCGGCCTGCGCCAGCAGCGCCTTGCTTTTATCGATATCGCGAGCCGGGATCGGCAGTTCCTTGTCGTAATACGGGCTGTTTTTCGGGAACGGTTGAGCGCTTGGCGCGTACAGACCCTCGAACACCACCTGGTTGATGGCGTCGCGGTCGATGGACAGCTCAAACGCCTTGCGTACGCGCTTGTCCTTGCCCATCGGCGAGTTGGCTTTTTCACCATTACCGATGTTGAACATCAGCTGCATGTAGCCCAGGCCCGGTGTGTTGTAGATCGCCAGCTTGCTGTCGGCCTTGACGGTTTTCACATCGGTTGGCGCAACACGCTCAATGATGTCCAGGTCGCCGGATCGCAGGTTGGCCAGGCGCACCGAGGTGTCCGGAATCGGCAGGAACACCACTTTGTCGAAGTGATACGCCTGTTTATTCCAGTAGTTGTCAAAACGTTCCAGCACGATTCGATCCTGCTGCAAGCGCTGGACAAATTTGTAAGGGCCGGAGCAGACCGGGTTGGAGGCAAACTCGCCTTGCGCGGCTTTCGGCGCGAGCATCATCCCGGCACGGTCCGATAGCTGAGAAACCAGCGTGGCATCGGCTTGCTTGAGCTTGATGGCGACGGTTTTTGCGTCTATCACCTCGACGCTGTCCACCGAGGCCAGCTCGCTTTTACGCAGGGAGTCGGGGAGGGTGCGGGCGCGGTCGAGGTTGAACTTCACTGAGGCGGCATCAAAAGGTTCGCCATCGTGGTACGTCACGCCTTCGCGCAACGTCATGGTCAGGGTTTTACCGTCTTCGCTCCAGTTCCAGGCAGTGGCCAGTTGCGGCGAGTAGGTCAGGTCCGGGTTGACGTCCACCAGTTTGTCGCACAGCGCGGTGTACACCAGACGGCCTGAGTAGGTGCGCGAACGATGCGGATCCAGCACATCGGGATCGTCCTGAATGCCGATGCGCAACGTCGATTCGGCGAAGGCAGCATTGACGGCCAGCAATAACAATGTTCCTGTCACGACGCGTGCGATTTTCATGGCTGGCTCTCCACTGCAAGGGATTGATGGTGCTTGAACAGATTCAGGCGCTGGGTGTAGGCAGCGCTGGGTGTCGGAAGGATCAGCTTGGCGCTGCCTGCGTTGGCGATTTCACGCCAGAAGTGGCAGGCGACCTGGCGTTCGGCCTCGACGGTTTCCATGACCGGCGCAGCCTCCTTGCACAGCGCACGGGCGTGCGGGCAACGGGTATGAAAGCGGCAGCCCGAAGGCGGGCGGCTGGGGCTGGGCATGTCGCCACCGAGGAGCGGACGCGGCTGGCGCAGGTCAGGGTGGCTGACCGGCACGGCGGCCATCAACGCCTGGGTATAAGGGTGCAACGGGTTTTCGAACAGCGCGTCGACCGGCGCCAGTTCGACGATTTCACCCAGGTACATCACCGCCACGCGGTCGCTCATGTGGCGAATCACGGCCAGGCCATGGGCAACAATCACCAGGGTCAGGCCGAATTGATGCTTGAGGTCTTCGAGCAGGTTGACCACTTGCGCCTGCACCGAAACGTCCAGTGCCGAGACCGGCTCGTCACCGAGGATCAAGCGTGGCTCGGAAGCCAGTGCGCGGGCGATGCCGATGCGCTGGCGCTGACCACCAGAGAATTCATGGGGATGCCGACCACCGTGTTCAGGAGCCAGACCTACCGTGCGCAGCAACTCGGCGACCTTTGCCTGGCGGTCGCTGCGGCTGGCCTGGCTGTGCAGCCAGATCGGTTCGCCAACGATGGATTCAACGGTCATGCGTGGATTCAGCGAGGCGAACGGGTCCTGAAAGATGATCTGCAAGTCTCGGCGTACCTGACGCAGCTTTTCCGGTGTCAGGTTGGCGAGGTTGCGGCCCTCGTAAATCACGTCACCCGCAGTCGGTTGCAGCAGGTTGAGCAGCAAGCGGCCAAGCGTGGATTTGCCCGAGCCGGACTCGCCTACCAGTGCCAGCGTCTCGCCTTTGCGGACCGACAGGTTGACCTCATTGACGGCCTGTACCGGTGGCTTCTTCGGCTGCAGAAGGCCGCTTTCCACGGCAAAGTGCTTGCTCAGGCCGATGCCTTCCAGAATGGGTTTCTGCGCGTTGCTGTCGGGGCTGACGCGCCCGGCGATGTCAGGTTTGGAAAGGTTCACGCACTGACTCCCACATGCTGTTCCAAAGGCGCACGGATGCACGCGGCGAAGTGTCCGGGAGACAACTCAAGCAGCGGCGGGCGTTCGTCTCTGCATTGCTGGATCACGAACGGGCAGCGTCCGGCGAAGCGGCAACCACTGGGCATTTCTGCCGGCGTCGGCACTCGCCCATTGATCGTTGCCAGGCGGCCTTCACGAGGACCGATCGAGGGCATCGAGCCCATCAGGCCGATGGTGTACGGATGCTGCGGATCGTCGAACAGGGTTTTCACCGGGCCGCTTTCCACGACGCGTCCGGCGTACATGACCATGACCTCATCGGCGACTTCGGCAACCACGCCCAAATCGTGGGTGATCAGAATCATCGCTGTGCCGGTCTCGGTCTGCAGGTTGGCGATCAGCGAGAGAATTTGCGCCTGAATGGTGACGTCCAGCGCAGTCGTCGGTTCGTCCGCTATGATCAGCGCCGGGTCATTGGCCAGCGCCATGGCAATCATGGCCCGTTGCCGCATGCCTCCCGAGAGTTCATGCGGGTAGGCGTCCAGCCGCTGGCGAGCGTCCGGCACGCGGACTTTTTCCAGCATGTCCAGAGCCCTCTGGCGGGCAGCCTTGTCTGAGAGGCCCTGATGACGCATCACGCTTTCAGCGATCTGTTCGCCGATGGTGAAGACCGGATTGAGGGAGGTCATCGGCTCCTGAAAGATCATCGTCATGCGATTACCGCGCACGTCCAGCAGGCGCTCTTCGGACATGCCCAGCAAGGCTTCATCGATCAGCAGCGAGTCGCTGGCATCTACCTTGGCCGTCGTCGGTAACAGGCCCATCAGGCCCATTGAGGTCACGCTCTTGCCGCAGCCGGACTCGCCGACGATGGCCAGGGTCTTGCCGCGCTTGACGGAAAACGATACGCCGTCGACAACATTGGCGGGCGCACCGGCAAAGCGTACGGTCAGGTCGCTGATGCTGAGCACCGTGCCGTCGCCGTTTTCTGTGAGGGGGGCAGTGGCGCTCATAGGCTGGCCTCCAGGTCTTGGTTGATGACGGTGTTCAGGGCCTGTTGCAGCGCACGTAAATGGCCGCGCATGGCGGTGGCGGCCTTGATCGGATCGCGGCTTTCAATGGCGCTGACGATGTCGTCGTGATCGTGGCTGTAAGTGTCGAGGCGGTCGGCATTGCGTGCCCGGTGACGCAAGTCGCGCCAGGCCGGGTCCAGACGGATCGCATCGAGCATTTCGAAGATGTCGAGCATCAGCCGATTACCCGCCGCTTCGGCAATGGCGCGGTGCAGGGCGCTGTCCCACAGCTCAATGCCTTCGGCATCGGTCTGCTCGGCGACCTGCTGGCGAGTGGTGCGTTCGGCAAGGCGGCGCAGAATCGCCATCTGTTCACCGTTGGCCCGTACCGCTGCCAGTGAGGCAAGTGCCGGTTCCAGGTGCAGACGCGCTTCCATGACCTCGGTGAAATTGGTCCGGCCGGAAAGCCGCGCGAAGCTCATGGCAGCACTGGGTGGCGTCGGTCCGACAAAGGTCCCTTTGCCTTGTCGGCGCCAGACCTGGCCTTCGGCTTCCAGTACCGACAGGGCGCGACGAACTGCCCGTCGGCTAACCCCGAAATCGGCCGCCAGGTCGCGCTCGGTAGGCAATGCCCGTTGGGGGAATGCTGCATGCTGGGCAACGATCTGGCGCAACGCATCCAGCGCCAGTTTCGAAGAGTTGTCGATAGGGATGTCAGGGTCGAACCTTTGCATCGTGGTACTCGCGCCAGACCAAAAAAAGATGCCCTGAACTGCCCCTAGGCAGAGGTTCCAGGCAGAAGGGCTGGTGCAAGAGCGATGCCAATGAAAATTGGTTCGGTTGATTTTGAGCTACAAGATGACCAGCGACTGGCGACGATCAAGCCTGGCGGGCCAATGTTCAAAGGTCCGCCCGACTGGTCCGCGGCATGCTGAGAGGATTGGTCCGCCGGTGGGTGAACCAATTTTTCAACGGGTACGGATTTGTTGCATCAATGCGTGCAGGGTGCGCCAAAGTGCGCCGTTAGCTGGTCGACCGAAGTGTTGCATCGGGTGGCGCGGCTTGCCATTCCAGAGCCAGATCGAGCAGGGCGGCCCCCAGAGCCTTGCCGTGGGCGTCGAGCGCCAGTGACCGTGTGACTCCGCCACGCAGGATGCCAGGCAGGACGAAGTTGAGCGCACCTACACAAGGCAGTTCGTAGCGCCTTACGGGTGGTCCATTCAGGTCCAGCAGTTCGGCGAAGTGTGCAGTGACCCGCTCAACCGTGAGCAGCTCAGCCAGACGTGCATAATCGTCGATGTGAAAGGCAACGATGGAGATATTGGAGACGTCACCCTTGTCACCGGTACGTGCGTGAGCGATGTCCCGTAGTTTTGTGGTGTTCATGGCAGGAGCTCCAGGTGTACGTGCAGGTTGACGTGGTCTCTCGGCACAAACAGTGACGCCACCGCGACCACCTGGCGGACTGATTTGCTCGCACCGCCGCCTCCGTATGGGCCGTTGGTGTAGAGGGTTTCTACTTCATTGCCGACGCGTACCGCATCGCTTTTGTCCACGCAACGCGCGGCGACCCGAAGGCGTACCTCCCAGGGCTCGCCCTCGGCGCGCGCCCCCAGGTGACTTCCATGCAAGGCGCTAACGCCGATCAGTTCGGCCTGAATGTCCTCACATGCCACGCCTGTCAGAGCCAGTCGTTTGAGCACGATGTCCTTCGCCAGCAGCCCGCGGGCCAGCGCGCCGGGGCCGCCGTAGGACATTTGTCCTTCGCCGATCCAGCCATCGAGAAAACCTACGGACACCTTCAACGTCTCGGGACGTGCGTGTCCGCCCGCCCCCTGAACGCGTACTTCGTCTCTCGCGATGGATTCGAAGCCAGCATGGGTGAAGTCCGCGCTGACATCGGGCGTCAGGTAGGCGGCAGGGTCATGCACTTCGTACAACATTTGCTCGGTGCAGGTGGCGGTATCAATGCGGCCGCCTGAGCCCGCCACTTTGCTGATAACGGCATTGCCTGCCGCATCTATCTCGGCCAGCGGGAAGCCCAGGCGGTCGAGGTCGGGAACGTCTTTAAAACCGGGATCCGCGAAATAGCCGCCGCTGACCTGGCCGGCGCATTCGAGCAAGTGTCCGACCAAGGTTCCACGGCCCAGCAATGCCCAGTCGTCCTCGGCACAGCCGAACTCGAACATTTGCGGTGCGAGAAACAGTGACGGATCAGCGACCCTTCCGGTAACGATCACGTCAGCATCGGCGCGCAAGGCCTGGATGATTCCTTCTGCGCCAAGGTAGGCATTGGCCGAAATGAGTCTGTCGCCGAGGGATCGCAGAGACCTGCCGTTGTCGAGGGTTCGATCGGGCTGTTGCAGTAGGGCTGCGAGCACGTCATCGCCTGTCAGCGCTGCGACTTTCAAGCCCGTCAGGCCAAGATCTGCCGCTATCCGGCGTATTTCACTTGCGGCGCCAAGCGGATTTGCAGCCCCCATGTTGGTGATGATTCGCAAGCGACGGCGCGTACCGTCAACGCCTTTGCCCACAAAAGGCAAGACCCGGCGCATGCGCTCGCTCAGCAATGGATCGTAGCCTGCTGATGGGTCTGCCAGACGCGACTGTTGTGCCAGCGCAATGGTACGTTCCGCGAGGCATTCAAATACCAGGTAATCCAGTTGCCCATGCTCGGCCAGCTCGATCGCTGGCTCGATGCGGTCGCCGGAATAACCGGCCCCTGAACCAATCCGTATTGTTTTCATTCAGAAAACTCCTATGACCATAGCGGTCAGGGTCATGATGACCGAGGCCGCAAACAGGAAAGGGATAGTGAAGCGCTGATGGTCGGCCAGTTCGATCTTGCACAGGCCGACCAGCAGAAAGGTTGCTGGCGTCAACGGGCTGACCGGGAACCCGGTGGTATGCACGCCGAGCAGCGACGCTTGCGCGACCTGCATCGGGTCAACGCCGAGCGCTTTGCCGACCTCGGCGACCACCGGCATGATGCCGAAGTAGAAAGAGTCCGGATCGAAAAGCAGGCTCAAGGGCATGGATAGAAAGCCTACGACGACCGGGATCAGCTTGCCGTGCCCGGCCGGGATCTGGCCCACGGCCACTTCTGCCATGGCCTTCAGCATCCCGGTGCCTTGCATGATTCCCGTGAACACCCCAGCAGCGAGCAGAATACTGGCCATGGTCAGGGCTGTTTTGGCGTGTGCGTCGATGCGTGCCCGTTGTGCGTCCACGGCGGGGTAGTTGATGCACAAGGCAATCACGGTGCCGAGCATGAACATCACCACCGGATCGACAACGCCCGCGATCATCACGCCCATTACCACCAGCGTCAGCAGCAGGTTGACCCAGAACAGCCGAGGCTTGCGCAGTTCACGCTCGGCATCGCTAAGCACGCGTTGGTGGGGTTTTACATCAAGATTGTCGGGGCCCAGGCCGAGGCGTCGCTCTTCGCGCCGTCCCAGGAAAAACGCGCAGGTGAAGACAAAGATCAGTCCGACGATCTGCACCGGAATGAGCGGCTGAAACAGATCCGAAACCGGCACATGAAGGGCGGCGGAGGAGCGCAGCACCGGGCCCGTCCAGGGCAGGAAGTTGACCCCCGCAGCCATCGCCGTCACGCAGGCCAGTATGCGTTTATCCATGCCAAGGCGCGTGTACAACGGCAGCATTGCGGGAATGGTCACGAGAAAGGTAACCGCGCCGGAGCCGTCCAGATGCACCAACAGCGCCAGCAGTGCGGTGCCCATGACGATGCGGGTTGGCCGTGTACCGACCCGTTTGAGGATTCGGTCGATGATCGGATCGAGCATGCCGGCATCCGTCATGATGCCGAAGAAGAGGATGGCGAACACAAACATCCCGACTACGGGCGCAACGTTTTTGATGCCTGTGATGATGAAACCACTGGTTTGTAGACCAAAACCAGCGAGGAGGGCGGCGATGATGGGAAGGGCGATCAAGGCAACCAGGGGAGATATGCGTTTGCTCATAATGCTGACGAGCATGGCAAGGATGGTTATCACACCGAGTGTGGCGAGCATAGGCTGGTCCTCTTTGGCATCCCTGTGCGCGGCAGCGACGAGACGCCCTATTGTTGTTTTGCAAGAGTAATAGCAACGACGCTATGCTCTGTGAATTGAAATATTCAGTGGGTCATATTCGGAAAAACAAAATGAAGAATTCGATCCAGCACATTCGCGCCTTCCTGTCAGTGGCTCAGACCGGCAGTTTTTCCAAGGCTGCAACCGCTCTCAACTTGTCGCCGTCTGCACTGACCGTGCAAATCCAGCAACTGGAGGATTGGCTCGGCGTTGCCTTGCTGGAACGAAGCCCACGTCATGTCTGCTTGACCGGGGCTGGCCAAAATGCGCTTTTGCCTATGGAGAAACTGCTGCTGGATCTGGACAACATCGTTAGTGCCGCGCGGGACATTGCAGCCTCACGACGCGGGTTGATCACGATCGCCGCGTTGCCGTCGCTGTGTTCAGGCGTACTGCCTGCAGTTTTGAAGACGTTTCGCGAACGGTTTCCCGGTGTCGAGGTCAGGCTGCGAGATGTCGTCGCGCAACGAATCGATGCGCTTGTCATGGAGCGCGAAGTGGATTTCGGATTAGGCGTGCAGGCTCGGCCCACCCATGGGCTGGAGTTCAACGCCATCCTGGAAGACCGGTTGTGCCTGTTCGCTCCAAAAGACCATCCCTTGGCGAATCGCCGCGCAGTGAAACTGAACGAGATAGCTGGTTTCCCGATCGTTCTTACCGGCAGGGAAAGCAGTGTTCGCGATCTTGTCGAGCGAGTGTTTGCTGACGAGCAACTGCCTTTATCTGCGGGTCTGGAAGCCAATTACATGTCTACGGTACTGGCGTTGGTCAGACAGGGGCAGGGCATTACGCTTCTTCCGGAGTCGGCGGACGATGGGCGGGGAGACCTGAGTAAAGTGCCAATCGATCATCCGGGCGTTGTTCGGCAGATTGGGCTTATTACCCGTACGGAGCAAACAATGGCTCCCGCCGTCGTCGAATTTGTTCGGTTGCTGGAGGATCTGCGCACGCTCGGCCATCACAGCCGTACTGAAGCTATTGCTCATAATGAGACTGTTATGCCGCGCCGTTGATCGTCAGCTGTAGTGTTTTATGTTTGGGTAAAGTGCAGGAGGGGCGCTTGTTGGTGTTGATGGATAACTCAACTAAATGACTGTTTAGTTGAGTTATTAATCTCAGTGATTTTAAGGTTGGGTGAGGGCGGTTGTTCTGGTTTCTCAAGTTTCCTTGGAAAAGCGTCCTGAAAAGCTCACTGACTCAACCGGATTTTCAATCATCTACTAAAAAGAGACTCGGCCGGTAATGCATTTTTGAACCTCACCACCAACCCAGATGCGCTCGCCAATTTGTTCTACCTGAATTCGTCCGTGACGCCCTAAAGCCGTACCTTGGCTGACAGTATATCGTTTCGGCATTAGCCCGGCTGGTATTAGCCATTGGGCAAGGCTGGCATTAAGGCTACCAGTAACAGGGTCTTCGGCAGACCTGTCACTAATGAAGGCTCTAACTTCGACATCAGCTCCTGCCTCTCGCCCGGTCCAAGGCGCAAAGGCTCCTACATTTAACCCATTCAGTGCCGCATAGTCTGGATGTATTGCCAACAATTCTTCACGCGAGCGCAGCATTACGACAACCCAACCCGGACCGTTGTCTGCCCATTGGCTCGCAATAATACGGTCAGGTGCGACACCCAATCCATCGATGATGCGGTGCAAAACATCGCCTTCAACCGCACCTCCACGCAGCAATGGTGGTGCCGCGAAAGCCAGGCGAGTGCCGTCGCGGCGGATGTTAACTAAACCTGCACCACACTCCTGAACGACTTCTTTACTTTGCGAAAAACCATTATCCCCCAGCCACACGTAACAGCTGCCTAAGGTAGGGTGGCCAGCGAAGGGAAGTTCACGCATTGGCGTAAAGATACGTACGCGATAATCCGCATCAGGATGGGTAGGACGCATGAGAAATGTAGTCTCGCTAAGGTTTGTCCAACGTGCGAACGCGGCCATTTGTTCGGTGGTCAGATCATCGGCGTCGCTTACGACTGCGAGGGCATTGCCTTCCAAGGGCTTGTTAGCGAATACATCAACCTGGTGAAAACTCAGTGTATTGGGCATGAAGCTCTCGTAGGTTGGTTTGCGTGGAATGGTAACCCTAAATACATCGCAGGAGAGTGTCCACATGGATGCGCGCTTGCCGCCGCACAAAATTCCCGGCGAAGAGCCAGGTCTTGCGTCCAGGTGGATACAGCGCAGGGCTCGCTCGGCGAGCGTACTGTTGATAGATCAACGTGCGTAGAAACTCCGCAGGTGCTGGTAATGCAGTGAGTTTGAGCTTCTGTTTTTCTCGGTCGCCACTGACATCGTTCGGAAGGCCGGAAGCTCAGCTTCAATCGCCGCGATCAAGTTTTTGTTAGTGGCGGTTTCGCTCAGGTTAGATTCGAGGCTGATTGGCATGTTTCGACAGGAGCCTTTTCCTGGTGAAATGCGGTGGGCACTGGCCTGGATTGTGAAATACTTTGTTACGCATAATGTATATTATGTTAAATCATGTATATTCCACCTAACCCACACACGGATGCCCGCCGGCGTTCCTGCCCAACGAAACACGCTCAACGGCACTGCACGCGAGTCGTCACAATGGCTCCGTGCAGCCCGATCCGTTTCCTGAGATCTTGCGGCCATCCTTTTACCCCGAAATCCCCTGAACCCCCGAAAACCGGGCATTCGATGGAGCGCAGCGCCAAACGCGAGATCCGTGGCTCCGGATCTGTAGGCAGTGCAAGGCATACCGAATACTCCAAGTGCTTACCCAAGAGATCCCATCGCGCCCCTAGCCGCTCGAAGCTGTCGAATGCCTCAGCAGAATACTTGCTGACTAACACTGGTGATGAACGACAGCGGCGCTCGGCTAAAGACGCCGCTGCGGCGATTTCAAATCATTGATGATGCCATCGATCGCAAGGCGCGCCTCGACCTCAGTCAGATGTATTCATGGTCACGCCCCGATCCGACGTTGTCCAGGTCTTGCACGCCATAAAGCTCGACCAGCTTCTGCAGGAGCTCAATGTTTCCAGCTTCCCGAAGCTTGGTCATTGGAGGGATTTCTGCGCCAGCGCCGTCAATTCGCGATTGGTGCACTTGTGAGGTGCTTCATAAATGAAGCACCTCAACCATCGCGGCAAGCAGTAAGCAGACGCTAGCCACGGCGGTAAGCCGTAATCGCATCGGAAGGTACCAGGCGGGCAAGCTTATAACCTGCGAGAGCTGCCTGTCCTGCCAGAGGTGGACAACAAAGCCGATGACCAACAGCAAGCAACCCAATGGCATTGGCAGTAACGTGGCAATCCAGGCAATAAGTGCAGGGATGACACTCCAGATGAACCGGCCGCTGCGCTGCTCGGCTTTCATGTCTTGCGCGGTCATGGCGAAGCCCCAGTGCAAGGCGCCGACGAAGCTCAGGATGACGGCTCCGTAGTTAACAAGCGCAATCGCAAACAGCGGCCGATAGTCGCTAGAGAACGGGATCAGCAGCGCCAGAGAAATAAACGGTAGAAGGCCGCCATAACCCAGCAGGCTAACGTGCTTTGGCAGAGAGGTTGAAGGCAACGCGTTCATGTGTATTCCTTGCAGTGAGCGACACTCAAGACTGTAGGCCCAAAAGCCCCGCTTGAGCGAGACGTTGATGGCAGGTGGGCCCCGCCTTATGACCCGGTCTTCAGGGTAACCCCATATCGTGATTGAGCCGAGAGCAGTGACCATTTGGGTAATTCAACGACATTCCGCATCGGCCCCCTGCCCGGCTGAGGCTTTCCGAAAGCGCGCAACCTGGTGTTTGTCGGAACTAGATAGCTACCACCCGCTTGATGGTGAAGAACCAAGTGCTGCCGGGACTCGACCCACACCCACAAGGCCACTCTTGACAATCTCTCATCGTCGGACAAATACTTTACCTTGATTCATATAAATGACTATATAACAAGGTGAATCACTCAATGAATGCTGTGCACAACGATAGCCGTACACCCCTTTATCAGCGCCTTGATGACCCCTTGGCTCAGCAGATTGCAAACATCCAGGGGCGCTCTGGCGAAGCTATTCCCACGGAGACGCCGCTTTCAGCTGAATACCTGCTATCGACCTGCATCGTACCCAAGGCGGTAGATGCGAGGGTCAACGCAGGTTTGCTGGAGCGTCAACAAGGGCGTCGCACATCTGTCCGTCGACCTCTTCGCTTGCCGGACATCAGAAGCCTCAACCTTGGTGCTGCACGTGCCCGCGCCCCTATTCGCTTAACACCTAAATTACCTGACGGCATTGGCATAGCAGCAGGATACGACGTGTTCGCCTTTCCTAATGCGGCCGTTGCACGCGGGTGCTCCCAAGCTTAATTCTTAGCGTGCTTCGGCAGCGTTACGACTTTTTCCAAGGCTGAGTACAGCCTCAGCGCTCCCATTACTGAGACCTCTTCATGACTACCCTAGATATACAACTTCTAATGACAGCGCTTGTCAGCGTCTTGGTGCTGGTGGCACTGATCGTGTCACGACTCAAGATGCACCCGCTTTTGGCCCTGTTGATCGTTTCCGTTGGAGTGGGCTTTGCCACCCAAATGCAGCCCGAAAGTATCGTCGCTCATTTGATCGCCGGTGCCGGAAAGACACTGGGGGCAGTTGGGATCGTAATTGCGCTTGGCGCGATGCTTGGCAAAATCCTGGCTGATGCTGGCGTCACGGAGCAAATAGCCGAGGTCATCCTTAAGCGCACCTCGGATCGCATGATTCCTTGGGCAATGATGATGGTTGCGTTTGTAATTGGCATACCCATGTTCTTCGAGGTGGGGCTGGTGATCATGCTACCGCTGATATTCAGTGTGGCGCGAAAGCTGGAAAGCCAGGCTCGTTTCAAAGGCTCGGCGTATGTTTATGTCGGTGTTCCTGTGATTTCGGCGCTCGCCGCTATGCATGGCATGGTACCTCCGCACCCTGGCCCGTTGACGGCCATCGCCGCGCTTAAAGCCTCAGTAGGCCCGACAATGCTCTACGGCTTTATCGCGGCTATTCCAGCAATGATTCTGGGCGGTCCGCTATACGGTGCGTTCATTTCGAAGCGCATGAGCACCAGGCCTGACCAGGCATTACTTGATCAGTTTACTCTGGCTGAAAAAGCCGACAATCAACACCGCCCCGGGGTTTGGCTCGGCGCACTGGCAGCCCTGCTACCGGCGATCCTGATGCTGATAAATGCCGTCGCCGAGATGCTGCTACCCAAGGGCAATGCGATCCTGCAGATGGCCAGTTTCGTGGGCAACCCTCTGATCTCCATGCTCTTAGGCGTGCTTTTCGCCGGCGCAAGCCTGGTACTGGCGCGCGGTGGCGACGCCGAAAAGCTGCGCGATTCGCTGGGTAAAAGCCTCAAACCTATCGCCTCCATCATCATGATCATCGCTGGAGGCGGGGCATTTCAGGAGCTGCTGACGAGTGCCAAGGTAGGCGATGCCATTGTGCACTTGACCCAACAGTCTGCCTTCCCTCCGTTGATCCTGGGTTGGCTGATTGCGATGTTGCTCTCGGTCTCTACAGGTTCCGCAACTGTGGGTATCGTAGGCGCTGCGGGCTTGCTCGCGCCGCTTGCGGGTGCCGATCCCAGCCTTAACCTGCCCTTGCTGGCATTGTCCATCGGCTGCGGTTCGCTGTTTTTCAATTATGCAAATCATGCAGGCTTCTGGATGGTAAAGGAGTCCTTTGGCATGACAATGGGAGAAGCGACGAAGACGATCTCGGTGGTTCAATCCATTGTGGCTGTGGTCGGATTGATTGTCGTGTTGATCCTGAATTCGGCTATTACAGTTTAAGCGCCCCGCCCCGCCCCGCCCATGCGGCTGCGCCCTCAAGCGCATGGGTGACCGGTGATGCATCGGTTGCATGCTTCGATATTCGCCCAGCGTGATGTTGTGCTCGAAGGTTTAGACCACTACAGCTCTCTGATTTTGAGAGGCTTCATAAATGAAGCACCTCAACTATCGCGGCAAGCAGTAAGCAGACGCTAGCCACGACAGTAAGCCGTAATCGCATCGGAAGGTACCAGGCGGGCAAGCTTATAACCCGCGAGAGCTGCCTGTCCTGCCAGAGGTGGACAACAAAGCCGATGACCAACAGCAAGCAACCCAATGGCATTGGCAGTAACTTGGCAATCCAGGCAATAAGTGCAGGAATGACACTCCAGATGAACCGGCCGTTGCGCTGCTCGGCTTTCATGTCTTGCGCGGTCATGGCGAAGCCCCAGTGCAAGGCGCCAACGAAGCTCAGGATGACAGCTCCGTAGTTAACAAGCGCAATCGCAAACAGCGGCCGATAGTCGCTAGAGAACGGGATCAGCAGCGCCAGAGAAATAAACGGCAAAAGACCGCCATAACCCAGCAGGCTGACGTGCTTTGGCAGAGAGGTTGAAGGCAACGCGTTCATTTGTATTCCTTGCAGTGAGCGACACTCAAGACTGTAGGCCCAAAAGCTCCGCTTGAGTGAGACATTGATGGCAGATGAGCTCCGCCTTATTACCCGCTCTTCAGGGTAACCCCATATCGTGATTGAGCCGAGAGCAGTGACCCGTTGGGCAAATTGAACGAGATCCCGCATCGGCCCCCTGCCCGGCCTATCCAGATCAAACTCCAGCGTTGATCTTCAAGGAGTGCAATCAGTTTGCTACTTGCTGACGGAGTCATCTAATGAGCCCTGATGCTGCAGAAAAACCCTGCTTTCCGTGCTTTTGCCCGTCGTTGCGCGCCACCGTTGTTGCCCTTTCACGTGCGCAATAAAGCAAATCTTATGGCCTTCAGATATCAGGGAACTGACAAGCAAGTACGAGCCACTTAGACGACGGTGATGTCTGGAACCCTTTGGTGCGTGACATTCGATGTGATAGCGACACTCCCAACTAACGTGGCTCGAACAACGAAGGACATAATATGCTAAATAGAATTTCATCATCCAGCCCGACCAGCTATGTCAGTTCAGGCAGCTCATCGGCAGGTATCAACCCCAGTATAAATGTCAGGCCTCCAAGGGGTGGGCCCGTTGATACGCTAGTCGGCGCAGCCAGTGACAACAACCTTGTGTACATTGGTGATGAGCACGGTAAGCTTTTCATACCTAAACTCATAACCGAGTCCGCTGCAAAACTTAGAAATGCAGGCGTCGACCACTTGGCTGTAGAGTTTGTAAAGCACTCCGATGGCGCGGCATTCAGAGAAGCATTGAACGATGGAAAAAGCGCTGTCAAACACTTTCTGGAAGCATCATGGGGGCGACACGGAGACGCTTGGCTAGACAAGGTTTCTGAGGCGCTGTGCAGTGCTCATCGTGCAGGAATTTATGTTTCTGGAATTGATAGAAAAATGGCGATAGATCAGCCTAAAACGCCGATGCAAAAAATTTTGTACATGAAAAAGAGGCTAGCTTTGAATGTAGCGTGGGATGCGGCGGCTACAAGAGAGGCCTCCGCTGTCTGCGCGAACAAAAGTATCGTATGGGGCGGTGCCGGCCATTTCAGCAACAGCAAGACTGACGGCCCGAAAGACATGCGGCCAGGCTTGGTAATCTCGTTTGATCTGACTGGAAGAGGCTCTAGCAGAATCAATGATGCTGATGAGCATAGCCATATAGTGATCGCTGGCGAGGATAACTAACGAAAATTTTCCTTAGCCATTCCATTTGACGTCCTGGCGAAATCCCGAGCAAGGTCATTGCTTCCGGTCAAACCGTTTGAGGTTTCCAGCTGCGTTTCCATCGCTTCGACTGGGCTGACTGGGCTTTCGGCCCGGTCAACCCTCTTGCGGGCGCAACTCATTCACCCCCTCCACCGCTCCCTCGCCAAAGCGCGAACTCGCTTTTTTTCAAGCCTGTTCTTCAAAACAAAGCTGCGCCAAGGTGTTAAGTAATGTTATATAAAAATTAACTTAACATTATCTGATCGTTGGACGATGATCCTTTCGACATCCATGACGCCCTGAAAAAAATACAAAACGGGACGGGAACCAAGATCCCCTGTATCGACACCGGGGACATTGCGCCGCGGTGGCACCATCCCAAGAGCCAGCGAAACGCGCGCCAAGTAATCACTCCTGCAGGCATCTGAGCGCAGGACCTCCTAAAACAAAAATAATAGGACACAATCATGCATAGATTCATTTCACGTCCCGCGATCGGGCTGTTGTTTTCTGTAGCGTTACTGGCCTCCGCCGTCAGTGCCGCACCCTTACCCGCCGCAACCGACGGCGACTGGGTTGCCCCGCAGTTCACCTTTCATACCGGTGAGAAACTCGCCAACCTCAAACTGCACTACATCACCCTTGGCAATCCCAAGAATCCCGCCATCCTCTTCCTGCACGGCACTTATCGGCCAGGCAGCGATATGCTGAGCAAGGACTTTGGCGGTGAGCTGTTTGGCCCTGGTCAGCCGCTGGATGCAAGCAAGTACTACATCATTTCCACCGATGGCATCGGCGTAGGCCAGTCCAGCAAACCATCGGACGGCTTGCGCACTCGGTTTCCGGCGTACAACTACGACGACATGGTTCAAGCCCAGTATCGCTTGGTCACCGAAGGCCTGGGTATCAAGCACCTGAGGCTGATCATCGGCAACTCCATGGGCGGCATGCAAACCTGGATGTGGGGCCAGAACTGGCCGCAGATGATGGACGCACTGGTGCCCATGGCGTCCCAACCCACCGAAATGTCATCCCGCAACTGGATGATGCGCCGCTTGCTGGTGGAGTCGATCAAGCAAGACCCGGCCTGGAACAACGGTAACTACAGCACGCAACCACCCTCCTTGCGCTTGGCAAACGCGATGTTCAGCGTGGCGACCAGTGGCGGCACCCTGGCGTATCAGGCGGCTGCCCCGACCCGCGCTCAGGCCGATAAGCTGGTGGATGAACGCCTCAGCGCTGCACAAACCGCCGACGCCAATGACTTTATCTACCAATGGCAATCTTCCGCCGACTTCAACGCAGCCCCCGGTCTGAAGAAAATCCAGGCGCCGGTGCTGGCCATCAATTCGGCGGACGATGAGCGCATCCCGCCGGAAACAGGTCTGATGGAGGCGTCGATGAAAGAACTCAAGCACGCACGGCTATTACTTATCCCCGCCAGTGCCGACACCCGTGGTCACGGCACCACGAGCATGGCGAAGTTCTATAGCAAGGAACTCGGGCAGTTTATGCGCGAGACTGAAAAGGTGAAATAAATCCACCCCCTCGCCCCAGCTTCAGCTCAAAAGTCCGCCACCTTGCCCCAGGCGGACGTTTGAAAACGGTCCGGGTGATAAGGCCGCGGATCAACAATGGGGCTCACACCGCTGACAATATCGGCAATAAGGTGGCCCGCGCCCGGACCAATGCCAAAACCATGTCCGCTGAACCCGGCCGCAATCACTAACCCAGGCAGGCTGGCCATCTCGCCAATACCGGGAACGCCGTCCGGCGTACTGTCCACGTAACCGGCCCAGGACGCCTGGATTGACGTGCCCTGCAGTGCCGGCACCAATTCCACCGCGCGCTTGTAAGTCAGCGCAACTGCGGAGGCGTCAGCGCTTGGGTCGAGAATGCGCATTCTCTCCATCGGCGTGGGCTGGTCCAGGCGCCAGCGCTTCAAGCTTTCGTGGCCTGCTTGCCAGCCTTCCAGCCCCCCAGGGGCAAGGTTGCGCCAGCGGCGCTGAAACATCGGCAGGAATTGGGTAGAGAACCTCAGCAACTGCGGCGTGATATCGACTCGCCCCCGGCCACTTATCGCCAGCGTGTAACTGCCATCAACGCGGCGGGTCATGGACGCGCCGGTGGTATGCAGCGCACTGGGAATTTCCTGGCTCGGGGCGGAGACTGAGAGCACGGTTTGACGAATCGTCGCTTGCGGGAAGCGAATACCATACTGGCGGCAGAACGAAGATGCCCAGGCGCCTGCGGCAAGCACTGCGAGCCGGGTGCGTATGGTGCCTTTTTCGGTGACCACTGCCGACAATCGACCGCCTTCGGTCTCGACGCCCCGCACGGCGCAATCCTGATGCACGCTACTGCCCAGTGCCATGATCGCGCGCGCGACTGCGGGGGCTGCGCGGGACGGGTCGGCAATGCCATCGGTAGGCGCAAACACCCCGCCTTTCCAAGGCTTGCCTGTTGCCCTGCCCCGTTCGGCGGCCTGCTCGGCGGTGAGCATCTGGGTCTGCACGTTGACGGTCCGCGCAAACTCGCCCCAGCGTGCCCACCCTTCCAGCTCCTGCTCGTTGTTGCTCAGGTAGAGTAAGCCGCACCGCGTAAAACCGGTCTGTTCACCGGATTGCTCGGCGAATTGCTCCCACAGTTCCAGGCTTTTGGTGGCCATCGGCAATTCACGCGCATCGCGATTCTGCTGGCGGCACCAGCCCCAGTTACGACTTGACTGCTCGGCGCCTATGCGGCCCTTTTCGACCAGTGCGACCTTCATGCCGCGCCTGGCAAGGTAATAGGCGGTAAACGCGCCAATTATACCGCCGCCGATCACAACCACATCGGCCTCCGCCGGCAGATCTGCAGAGGTATGCACGGGAGTTAAAGGTGCTGGCATGTTCTGGTTATCCACATGAGTTCAAAAGAGAAACCTGTTGCTAGAGCCCGACCAGTCCGGCCAGCCCGCCGATATCGGCGATCTGGTGGTAGCCGAAAGCAGCATTGGCCGGCTGTTCATGCCCCCGGGCCACGAAGGCTTTGTGCTTGATCTTCATGTCGTGGGCCGACATCAAGTCATAGCGAAAGCTCGACGAAACGTGCAGCACATCCTCTGGCCCGCAGCCCAGGTTATCGAGCATGAATTCGAACGCCGCCAGACGTGGCTTGTAGGCCTGGGCCTGCTGAGCGGTGAAGACCTTGTAAAACGGTGCGCCGAGCTTGTCGACGTTAGACATGATCTGTTCGTCCATGGCGTTGGAAAAAATCACCAGGGGAATCTTGCCAGCGATTTTCTCCAAACCCGCCGGCACATCAGGATGTGGCCCCCAGGTCGGCACGGCGTCGTAATACACCTGACCTTCATCGCGGTATTCGATGCCCCAACGCTTGCACGTGCGCGCCAGGGCTATCTTTAGAATCTGATCATAAGGCAGCCAGTCACCCATGACCTGGTCCAGGCGATAGGCCGCGTAGTCCTTGATGAATTGTTCCATCCGCTCAACCGGTATGCGATCGGCAAACAGATCCCGCGTCAGGGCTGCGGTTTTGAAATTGGTCAATGTGCCGTAGCAGTCGAAGGTGATGTACTTAGGGCGAAGATCGCTCATGAATGCGGTCCTTGATCAGTGATGAGGTCATTACGGCGCAAACCGCTGTGGTGTGCCGAGCATCTGGCCATCATGGGGTCATTACACCACCATGAGGCCGTAAATAAGCGGTTAAATGCAGGGTTGCTTGATACAAAACACCGTTTAAAAGGCACGTCTCAGCAGACTTTGTCGAGACGCCGGGGTGGGCTTTACAACTCGGCAAAAGCGCTTTCCAAAGCGTCAAGCAGACGACCCGCCTCCCTGGCTGTCCAGATCAAGGGCGGGCGAATTTTCAGAATGCTCGCATCGGGTCCCGTGGCGGAAATGAGCACCCGTTTTTCTCGCAGATGGTTGACCAGGCGCAGAGCAGTCTGCATGTCGGGCGTTTTGCTGGCCCTGTCCTTTACCAGCTCGACGGCGAAGTACATGCCGGTGCCTCGCACGTCGCCAATGTGCTCATACCGCGCAGCCAGGTCCTTGAGGCCGGCCATTATCAGGCTGCCCACACGATTGGCGTTGGCCATCAATTGCTCTTCGGTAATGACATCCAGCGTTGCCTGGGCGGCCGCAATCGCCACGCTGTTGCCGCCAAAGGTATTGAAATAGCGCATGTCGCGACCGAAGCTTGCGACCACCTCCGGACGCACCATCAACCCCGCCACCGGGTAGCCGTTACCCATGGGTTTGCCCATGGTGATGATGTCCGGCTCCACTGCGTGGCGCTGATGCCCCCAGAAATGCGTGCCGCTGCGACCAAACCCCGACTGGACCTCATCGGCGATGAACAGGCCTCCAGCCTTGCGCACTACCTCGGCGATAGGCCCGAATACATCCACCGGATCACAGAAAACGCCATCGGACGAGAACAGGCAGTCGGCAATGAATGCTGCGACGCCGCCGCCATGGCGCTGTATATCGCGGATCTGCGCCGCAACCTGGTCGGCCATGTAGCGACCCAGTGCTTCACGTGGAATGCGATAGGAGTCCGGAGCAGGCACCCGTCGCACGAACGGGTCGAGCTTGGCATTGAGACCCAGCGACGGCGAAAAGGCCGCCACCGTCGCCGAGTTGCCGTGGTAGGCCTCGGCGGTGACGATGACGCCCGTATTGCCGGTGTGGTGCCGTGCAATGCGGATGGCAAGATCGTTGGCTTCCGAACCGCTGCACGTGAACATCAAGTGCCCGTCGGCGCCCATCTCTCCGTCCGCCGTGGCGCGCAGCTGTTCGGCGTAGTCAAGAATGCCGTCCTGCATGTAACGAGTGTGGCTGCACAGCTTATTCATCTGTTCAGTGATCGCGGCGATAACGCGCGCATGGCAATGCCCCACCGACACCACGTTGTTGTAGGCATCCAGGTACTCGTTGCCGTCCTTGTCGTACAGGTAAGCCCCTTTGCCACGCACGACACCCACCGGCTCGTTATAGAACAATCGATAGGCAGGCCCCAGCAAATCGGTCCGACGCTGAATATGTTCACGTGCAGCAGCGTCGAGGCGATCAACGTTGGCAGGGTTGAAGCCGTTGGGCATGTCTCCACGGACAGCCTGGATGTTTGAGTTGCTCATTTAAAACCCCCTAAGCAATGGATGAATCAGTGGGCGAAGTGCATCAGAAGCGCTGACATCTGTGACGGTGACCGGTTAAGCAGCCAGTCCAGCTGGCCCCATCCCGGCGCCGCGTTCCTCAAGATGTAGGCACTGTTCTGCGGAAAAAGCTGCGAGCGCCAGGTGGTAATCAACGCTCTGGCAACCAGGCGCGCCATGGCCAGATGAGGGATAAGCGCCAGCTCCTCAGGCGTGAGGTCGGCAACTTGCAGGTAGCCTCTGAGCAGATCCTTGGCGGGGGCAAAAATATCGAGGTCCTGGCCGGGGTGCACTGCGAGCAACTGGTTCATCATGGCAGTGGACACATCGATGGCAATGGCGGTCTTGACCGTGTCGCCGAAATCGATGATCGCCCCGACGCACTGCGGGCGATGCGCATCAATGACGATGTTCGAGGTATTGAAGTCGTTATGCAGTACTTGTTGTCGGCACCCGGCGATCAAACCCTCCACCTCGCCAAAGCGTTCGAGCGCCCGCTCCAGCGAGTGCCGACGCGCGGGCTCGACGACACCATTGAGCAGGGGCTCAAGCACCCGCAGGTGCTGCACATCCCAGCACACCTGGCGGGACTCTGCCGGGTGGGCGAAGTCGGCAGTGGCCAGCCTGAGGTGCGCAAGCAATTGGCCGATCTGCTCGCGCCCTTGGGCGTTGAGGGTGGTTTTGTCCAAGGGTGTACCTGGCAGAAAGCTCAGAAGCCTTACCTGCCTTGACTCGCCGCTTGCGGTTACAACAGTGGTCAGGTACCCGCCGTCCAGCGCGGGGTAAACCCTGGGAATCGGCAGCTGGGGTGCCCTGCGCCCGATATGCTGCATGACTTCGATTTGCAGCGACAGCTCAATGGGCGACTCCTGCGGGTTGGCGATCTTGAGCACATAGGACTGACCGCTTGAACAATCGCAGCGAAACGTATCGTCTTTTTCTGTGGCGAATCGCGTCAACTGCGCGCTGATACCAAATTGCTCCAGCACGATACGCCGGCCTTCTTCCAGCGACACTGGCGTGAAAGGCGCCGCCAAATCGCCCTGCAAGGCGATAAGGCTTTCGCTGAACTGATCTTTCCCAATCACTTGCATCGCTGGACTCCTGGGCCGGCAAAGCCGTGCATGGCACGACGTCGATGCGCAGATATTGTGCTACAACTATTTTTATTGGAAGCGAATATTTTGGCTGAAAGGCCTGATTTGCAGATGATATCTTTTAAAAAGTCTTAATAATCATATGGTTGAAATGATGTTAAAAAATATTGAAAAATAAAATTGTTGTACAAATTAAAAAGAAGCTGGGTGGCTTACTGGTGTGCGCACACCCAGTCGTACTAGAATCGCGCACTCTATCGAGCCCCAACCCCCGTCGTGGTTACCATGATTCTTTCCAGCGCGAACATCGAAACATCCCCAGCCAGGCTCTCGGCGGTCGAAGCACTGGCCGCGAAGCTCAAGTCCAGGATCCTGAACGGTGACTTCGAGCCAGGCGAATTCCTTCGGGACGTCAAGATGGCGGAAGAGTACGAAGTGGCGCGCAACACGTTTCGCAGTGCGGCACAGTTGCTGGTGTCATTCGGCTTGCTGCTGAAAGTGCCTCATCGCGGATTCTGCATACCCGAGTTCGGCCCGGACGACGTCGTCGACATCGCCCGGCTGCGCGGGGTACTGGAAACTGAAGCGGTGCGCATGATTATCCTCAATGGCACGGTCCCGGCTGATGCGCTGGACGCCGTGGAAAGACTGCGCAATGCCGCACCCGATACCCCGCGCTCAGACATTGTCACCGCTGATGGTGACTTCCACCGGGCGATCATCCGCGCCAGTGGCAGCGCACGCCTGCAGCGCAGCTATGCCATGCTGGAAAGCGAGATTGAACTGCTGCTGGTGCTGCAACAGCCTTGTTATGAGGACCCTAAGCAAATCGTCAAGGACCATGAGCACTTGATAGCCTGCCTTCGCAGCCGTGACTTCGAAACAGCCCGCACGGCGTTCGTCGAGCATTGGGAGGATTTGAGCGCCAAGCTGTTACGCGCACAGTTCGAGCGACGGCAATCGCTGTGAAGCCGTGCAACATCGTTTGTCATTCGATGCTGGGACATTGCACCCCTACGCCCTGCCCCTCACATCAAAAAAACGGACCTTTTCAACGCAAAGGCGTCAAACCTGGGTATCGCTACCACCGATCAGCCTCATAAGCCCTCGACCCAGGACAACCCATGACCTTCTTCATTTTCCTTCTAGCCTGCTGCGCCGCCGGAGCAACCGGCATCATCTTCAAGCCGGGAGCATGGTACGAATCTCTTGAAAAACCGAGCTTCACCCCGCCTGACTGGGCGTTTCCGGTGGCGTGGACGACGATTTATCTGCTTCTCGCCTGGGCAGGCTATCGCCTGACGCTGATCCCCGGCAGCGAGAGCGTGCTGGCCTTGTGGGCGGCTCAAATTGCGCTGAATACGTTGTGGACGCCGGTATTCTTTGGCGCGAACCGCCTCTTTGCTGCGATGGTTGTTCTGGTTTTGTTGTGGATCGTGGTTGCCGCGATGATCGTAATGGCCTTGCAACTGGACATCATCACCGGGCTGATTTTGTTCCCCTACCTGGTCTGGCTCTCGGTGGCAGCGGCGCTGAACTTTTCCATTCTGCGCCACAACCGATAAGTACCTGACGCTGACTGCCTTATGCGTTCCCCAAGAATATGAGCGGAATATCGATTAACTGAATTCTGTTCCGCTCATCTCGGCATTCATAAGGCGCTACAGCGCTTAGCGCCGACAGTGCTCAAGGTAGCCTTGCTCGTGACTGCCGACCAGTTGAACGACGCTCGACCATAGCCAGGAGGGAGCGTCCAGGGTATCGGACCGATTGGCTTGCAGATCCCTGATCCACGCCGCGCGTGTGGCCAGGTCCATCTGTCTGGCGTGGGCGTTACCAACCACTTTTGCGAGATACGCTGCGGCCTGCATGGCCTCTTGCTCAGTGAGCTCATCAAGTTCCAGCTTCATGTCCTGAGGAAGCAGCTCACGTATGAAGAACGAATGATCCAGCATTCGCACGGCAACCATTCGGCTACCCAGGCCGGGTGACAGGTTCCGGGCGCCCTCCACTACCCGTTTGCCATTGTCTCTGGGCATGCGAGCCCTCGCCGTACGTGGTGCCGCTGCTGCGACGGCTTCCTTGACGTCGAGCAGGCAGAACTCTTCATCCTCTTCATCGCCAACCCCCATCAGCACTGCGTAGCGAAGCAGCCCTAGAGAGCTGCATCCTTTTACCCAATAGGCGGAGTCGAGTAAGCGCACACGGTCATCCTGGGACCGGCCTTTGAGCGATGTCACCAGCGCATGAATCTCCGGCGTTTCACAAAGCTCCTTGATTGCATCGCGCTCCGCACGGGACAGTTGCCAGAAATGCTTGCCAAGCGGAATGGTCGGTTGCGTACCTTCGAAGCGTTCTTTGGCAAGATGCTTCCACGTGCGTTGCACCGCGCTGCGCATTCCGGCTTTCACTTGTGCAGGACGATCGGGCTCTTCATCGTCGTCGCCCATAAAAGCTTCTTCGTAGCCCTGCATCATCTCTTCCAGCATTCTTGCGGTGGTAACGCCGGGCAGATCCGAGCCTCGAGCAGCTGTCGCCAACGACAACCCAAGTCTCACCAGGTCATGGACCGGATTACCGATCACGGCTTGATCGAGGTCGCGGATATGCATGTCGATGCGCCCTCTCGAATCTCCCGTGGGCCCCAGGTTGCCGGCGTGACAATCGCCACAGATCCAGACCGGAGGACCGCTGGGCAGGCGTCTCCCCGACTGGCTGTGAAGCCACTCATAGAACTGGGCGGTATTGCCTCGCACGAACGCGTGCGCAGACCGCGCCATCTTTAGATTGCGCAGGTTGATGAGGGATTTGAGACGTGTATTTGGGCGAGGCGTTTTCATCGGAAAACCTTGAAGAGGGTTATTCCATTGACTCTTCATGTGACACGAATGTTTCAAGATATTTCAAGTCTGGCGATTGTCTGGTCTTTAATACAGCAGCCAGACTCAAATCAGCCTCAAGCGAGTCGCCCCAGAAACTGACGAGGTCGACCCGTAAACAAGGAAAAGCAGTGTGTATTCCCGGCCCAAATGGTCCAGACGACCAGACCGGAAATACACCTGCAAAAGCCCGTTAAAGCTTGAACTGCGCCACCATGGTATTGAACGAAGTCGCCAGGCGTGACAGTTCCTGACTGGACGCGCTCGTTTGATTGGCACCTGCTGCCGATTGTGCGCTCAGTTCCTGGATGTTGACCAGGTTGCGATCTACTTCGCGTGCCACCTGGGCCTGCTCTTCGGACGCCGAGGCAATCACCATGTTGCGCTCGTTGATCATCCCCACGCCGCTGGTGATTTTTTCCAGGGCGCTGCCGGCGCGCTGAGCGAGTTCCTGGGTGTTGGTGGCCGTCGCCAGGCTTTTGCTCATTGCAGCGACCGCACCGTCGGCACCGGACTGCACGGTACCGATCATGCCTTCGATTTCCACCGTTGAAGCCTGGGTGCGGTGCGCCAGAGCGCGCACTTCGTCGGCTACCACAGCAAATCCTCTGCCTTGCTCACCGGCGCGTGCAGCCTCGATGGCGGCGTTCAGCGCGAGCAGGTTGGTCTGTTCCGCGATACTGCGGATGACCTCAAGCACTTTGCTGATATCCCGGACGTGGCCAGCAAGCGTAGTGACAGACCCCGTCGACTCGGTAATCTCGCTGACCATCGTGCCGATGCCCTTGACGGTGTTATCCACCTGGCCCCGCCCGTTAGCGGCGTCGGTTGCCAGTGATTTCGACTCCTCCGACGTAGACACCGCATTGCGGGCTACCTCTTCCACAGCCGCCGTCATTTCATTCACTGCCGTTGCAGCCTGTTGAATCTCGTCATTTTGCCGAGTAAGACCGCGGGTGCTTTCTTCCGTGACCGCGCCAAGCTCTTCGGCAGCCGAAGCAAGCTGATCGGACGCGCTGGAAATCTCCTGAATGGTCCGCTTCAAATTGCCCTGCATCGTGCCGATCGCATTGAGCAACTGCCCTGCTTCATCGCCTCGGGTGCTGGAAACGCTCTGGGTCAGGTCACCCGATGCAATACGTTGTGCAATTTCAATAGCGCTTCTCAGCGGCCCGCTAATCATGCGAGTGATCAGAATACCCAACATGATCGCCACCACAAACGCGATGACAACACCCGCGGTCAGCATGAATACCGAGGTGCTTTGCAACCTGTCAGCGGCTTCTGCACCCTCTTTGATTTGGCGCTTGTTGGAGTCGATCATGATCTGCAGATAGCCGCGAGCCTTGTTGAACTCCCCGTCAGCCAGCGCGTTTAACCGAATGCGCGCATCTTCCAGTTTGCCGGCCTGTTGCAGGTCAAAGATATTCTGGGAAGCAGACATGTAGGCTGGCATCAAGGCGTCATACTGGTCACCCGCTGCACGTTCATCGTCCTCCAACGGAGTCGCGCGGTAGATGGCATAGACTTTTTGCGCACGCTCCAGCTCGGCATTGATACTTTGGCGCATTTTCTCCGCCGTGGCCGTGTCCTTGGCATCGAGCAAACGGTAAAGCCCGCGGTTGTGAGTGGTCAGGGCAGTCATCGTCTCGTTGGTGTTGGCCACTGAAACCAGATTATTCGAGAACGTCAGCTCAAGGGCATCGGAAAGCCGGTTGATACCGAGCATACCCACACCACCCACAGCCAGTGTGATCACGGCGCAAACGGTGAACGCGGCCATGAGTTTTTTTGCGAAACTGGTGCGATTTATCAGGTTCATTGATTATCCATCATCGTTAAGTAAGGGGTCACTTCTGTCCGGAAGCCCTACTGCACTAGAGACAACTAGTTGCACGTGGTTCTAGGTACCTTTTCTACAAGCGGTTCATCGGGCTACGGAAATGGCTATCCAATTTCTATGCCAGAGCGGAACCTGTTTATAACAGCAACTAACGGCGTCACTGCGTAGTGGCTATCTGCCGTCAAGCCGTTAGCTTTACAGGTCGTGAGAGGTGGAAAGCGCTGTTCACTGCACGCTAACCTTTCGCAATCCCTGACGTTATCGGCATGGATTGGATTTTATGAACAGGCGTAGTGTGGAACGGACTAAAAAAGTGGTAATTAGATGAGAACGGGCACTGATGCGCTGGGTGCGTTCAGTGGAATCCAGAGAGGAAGTGTATCGAAATGCGAAGTATTTTCTTGGATGCCTACCCCTTTCAGGGTGCCCGCCTCTATGACGGATTACATCGTTTTATAAAGGCCTGCGGAACAAACTTTTAAGCCTCTCATGACCATCATCGACATAAGTAAAGATAACGGGCACTACCAACAGGCTTAGTACGGTCGAGGCCAACAGTCCGCCGATAACGACCACCGCCATCGGTTGACGGAAACCTGATTCGCCGCCCCATCCCAGTGCGGTCGGCAACATGCCCGCGCCCATTGCGATGGTGGTCATCAGGATCGGCCGGGCGCGTTTGTGACAGGCGTCGATCAACGCTTCATAGCGGCTCACGGTGGGTGCGCGGCGAGCCATGATTGCGTATTCCACCAGCAGGATCGAGTTCTTGGTCACGATCCCCATCAGCATCAGCAAACCAATGACCGACGCCATGGAAAAACTCATCCCGCCGATCAACAGTGCCAACAGTGCGCCGCCAAGCGATAGGGGGAGCGCCGAAAGGATTGTCAGCGGCTGCATGAAGTCATGGAACAGCAGCACCAGCACCGCGTAGATACAGAATACGCCGACGGCCATCGCCAGGCTGAAGTTGCCAAACAGCTCGCTCATCAACTGCAACTCGCCCTGCTCCACCAGTTTCACTTGCGCTGGCAGGTTCTGCATGGCCGGCAACTGCCTGGCCTGCTCCATCACTTCGCCCAGATTGCTGCCATTGAGTTCGATGGACAGCGTGATATTGCGCAAGCGGTCGATACGATCAATCTCCGCGGGACCGCTGCCCATGCTGAGCTCTCCCAGCGACGCCAGCGCAATCTGGCCATCACGCCCCTTGATCCGTAGCTGAGCGAGGCTCTGCAGGTCGGTGCGTACTTGCGGCTGCATGCGCACCCGCACATTGACCTGGCGCTGGGACAGATTGATCTTGCCCAGGGACGAGCTGTATTCCCCATAGGTGGCCATACGCAAGGTGTCGGCGATGTCCTGGCTACTGATGCCCTGCGCTGCCGCCCGGAAAACATCCGGGCGCATCTGGATTTCCGGGCGTTGCACAGCAGCACTCGAGGTGACGTTGCCGATGCCCTTTATCTGGCGTAATTGCGGTTCAAGAGCGGCGGCAGTGCGCTCCAGCAAATCGCCGTCATCGCTGGCAAGGACAATGTCCAGACGTTCTCCGCTGCCGTCACCACCGACCGTTACCCGCACACCGGGCAAGCTGCGCAGACTTTCACGCATGCTCGCTTCCACCTGCGACTGTTTCAGTGTGCGTTGGTCACGCGGCAACAGATCGACGGTCAGTTTCGCGTCCCGATCACCTGCACCGCCCGCATCGCCGCTGCCCGCCGCGATGAAGACGTGGGCCACTTCAGGAATCGCGCGTAAACGCTTTTCAGCCTGCAAGGCAATCTCACCGGTCTGAGCCAGACTGGTGCCGGGCGGCAATTCCAGGCTGACGGTGCTGCTGGCAATATCCTGAGCAGGCAGAAAGCTGGTTGGCAGCAACGGGATCAGCGCCAGCGAGCCGATAAACAAAGCACCAACAATGGCCATGGTGGTCTTGCGGCGGCTCAGGCTGGTGTGAATCCAGCCCAGGTAACGTCTCATCAAACCGCTGTCATGCTCGCCATGCGGCCGTGCCTTGAGCAAATACGCCGCCATCATCGGCGTCAGAAGACGGGCGACCAGCAACGAAAACATCAACGCAGCGCTGGCCGTCACGCCGAATTGGCGAAACAGTTTGCCGGAAATCCCGCCCATGAAAGCAGTCGGCAGAAACACCGCGACCAGGGTCACGGTCGTTGCCAATACGGCAAGGCCAATCTCGTCGGACGCCTCGATTGCCGCCTGTCGCGGGGTTTTGCCCATGCGCAGGTGTCGAGCAATGTTTTCGACCTCAACAATTGCATCGTCGACCAGAATGCCGATTACCAGCGCCAGCGCCAGCAGCGAAACGGTATTGAGGCTAAAGCCGGCAAAATACATGACGCCGAAGGTCGGGATGATCGACAAAGGCAGTGCCGTGGCCACGATAATGGTCGCCCGCCAGTCACGCAGGAACCACCAGACCACCAGCACCGCCAGCAACATGCCTTCGTAGAGCAGCGCCATGGAGCCACGATAGTTTTCCATTACCGGCTCGACGGCATTACTCGCCTCTTCAATGTGCACGTCAGGGTGTTGCCTGGCGAACTCACTGACTGCCTGGCGCAAGTCTTTGGTCACGCCTACGTCGGAAAAGCCCAGGGAGCGGATGACCTGAAAGCCAATCACCGGTTTGCCGTCGCGATACGCCAGGGTGTTGCGCTCGGCATGGGTATCACGCACGGTGGCCAACTGCTGCACAGCGAGCATCCGTCCATCGCTGACAGGAATGCGGATAGCACCCAGCGCCGCCGGGTCATCAATGCCGCCAAGCACACGCAGTGCCTGTTGGCCGCTGCCCAGGTCGCCCTGGCCACCGGAATTGTCTTTCTGCATTGCCCGCAAACGATCTGCAATGTCCGTCACACTCAGACCCAGACCGGCCATCAGCGCGGGATCAAGGTCAACCTGGACTTCGCGGTCCACACCGCCCACGCGACTGATCTTCGCGACACCACGCACGGTCAGAAGCTGCTTGCTCAACTCGTTGTCGACAAACCATGACAATGCTTCTTCGTCCATACGTGGCGCATCGACCACATAGGTCAGCAATGCCGTGGTATTGGTGGTCAGGCGGGTGACCGATGGCGTGTCGAGGTTGGCTGGCAACTCAGCCGCAGCGCTGTCCACCGCATTGCGCACTTCGTTGAGGGCTTCGTTGCCATCCTTGTCAATCTCGAAGATGACATTGATGAGGACACTGCCTTCGGAAATTTTCGTAGTGACGTGCTTGAGCAGGCGCAGCGATGTCAGCTTGTCTTCGAGCTTGCGCGCGACTTCGGTTTCCAGTTGCTCGGGGGCGGCGCCTTCCAGTGAGGCACTGATGACCACTGCAGGCAGATCGGTGTCGGGAAAGTCCTGGATACCGAGACGTTCGAATCCGAGGAAACCAAACAGGGTCAGCAGTAAAAACAGCATGACCGCCGGGACCGGGTAACGAATCGACAACGCGGAGATATTCATTGCGCACGGGCCTCGGCGTTGACCAGCGTCACGCTGGCCCCGTCATTGAGGAAGGCGCCACCGCTGCGGACGATCTGCGCCTGCTCTGCCAGGCCTCCGACGATTTCCAGCGCCGATCCACGACGTCGGCCGATCTCGACCACGTGTTGGCTGACGCGCATGTCTTTGCCCAGCACAAACACATAAGAGTGCCCGTCGCGCAGGATCACGCTGGTGTCCGGAACCGTCAGCGCCGGGCTTGAAGGCAGTTCGATGCGACCGCTGGCGTACATGCCGGCGCGGGCCACAGCCCCCACCGGCAGGGAAACGTAGACCAGCGCCCTGCTGGTCTTGCCATCGAGCACTGGCGAGACCAGGCGCACGCGTCCCTGGACCTCGATACCGCCCGGCAACATCACCCGGGCCAGCTGGCCAGGCTTAACGCCCGGCAGTTGCTGGGCGTCCAGTTCTGCCTGCCACTCGATCCGGCCATCCCGGATCATCCTGAACATCTCGCTGCCCGCCGACACCACATCGCCAAGCAAGGCCTTGCGCCCGGAAATGATCCCGTCATCTACCGCGACGATGCGCGTCTGCGTGAGTTTGATCCGGATGCTGCGCAGATCGGCATTCGCCGAGGCCAGGTTGGCTTCGGCGGTCTGTACCTTGACCCGGTACTCTTCCAGTTGCTGCTCGGACAAGGCCCCGCTCTGTCCGACCACCGCCGCACGTCGCGCATTGGAACGGGCTTCCTGCAATTGCGCAGTGGCCTGGGCGACCGCCGACTTCTGCTTGTTTTCCTCGGCCAGCACGCTGTCATCGGCCAGAGTCGCCAAGACCTGGCCCTTCTTCACCTGATCGCCTATATCAGCCTTCAGGCTGGCGATACGCAAGCTCCCGGTCTCGGCACTGATCACGGCTTCCTGCCACGGCGCGAGCGCACCGCTGGCCACTAGTTCCTGCGGCCAGTCTTCGCGGTGCGGTTGAACCGCCTCGACCGTCAGGCTGGTAGCTGGCGCTGTAACGGCAGCCGGGGTCGGTTCTGCACGGCCAAACAATATCCAGCCCGAGACACCCAACGCCGCCAACGCCAGCAGCCCATAAACGCGTATCTTCCTCATGCGCCGCCCCGCTTCGGTGTCTCTCTGGCCAAACCTTCGCGACTGTCCTGCCATCCACCGCCCAGGGCCTTGTAAAGGGCAATCCAGTAACGCACCTGATTTTGTTGCACGGTGATCAGTTCGATTTGCGCCGACAGCGCCGAGCGTCGAGCCACTTCGCGGTCCAGCAAGCTGGCATTGCCGGCCTGCCAGTTGCGGTCTGTGGCCTCGAACGACGCTTCATAGCCGTCGGTTGCCTGCTGTGTACTGGCTTGCGCACGCCGTGCCGCGTCCAGACGCACCAGTGACTGCTCGACTTCCATCACCGACGTGCGCAAGGTCTGCCGATAGGTCGCCAGCGCTGCGTCATAATCCGCTTGCGCCGAGTCCACCGCCGCCCGGCGCTTGCCTGCGTCGAACAACGGGACGGTCAGTTGCGGGCCGAGGCTCCAGACACGGCTGAATACTCCGGTGGTAGTCCCCACCTGGAACGAGCCAACCAGACTCAGTTTGGGCAGACGATCAGCCTGGGCAGCGCCGATCTTCGCATTCGCGGCTGCCAGCTCGCGCTCGCTGGACGCCAGGTCCGGGCGCTGGCGCACCAGGTCGGCGGGTATCTCCCGTACATCCAGCAACGCAGGCTGCGGCAGTCGCGCGGGGTTATGGCCGAGCACTTCTCGCACCTGTTCCTCGTCGCTGCCGGTCAGGGCCACCAGGCTTTTGAGCAGCACGTCGCACTCGCTTTGCTGTTTGATAAGAGTCGCATTGCTCGCCGCCGCACTGGCGTCGCTCAACGATGAATCGGCGGCTGCGGTGAACCCGGCCTGAAACGACACGCGAGTCAGACGTGCGGTCTGCTCCTGGGATTGCGCCTGATCACGGTAAGCGTTGACCAGCATCTGGCAGCCGCGGTACTGCACGAAGTCATCACCGACCTCGGCGGCCAGTGACACACGAGCGTCATGCCAGTCATTGACACGTGCTTCGAGCAGATTACGCGAAGCCTCGTCGGTGCGTCGCAGTTTGCCGAACAGGTCCAGTTCCCAGGACGCATCGAGGGTTGCGCCGGAGGTCGTACCGCTCTTGTGCAATCCGCTCTGATTGATGCCGGCGCGCGATTTGCTCACGCCGCCGCTTACTTGCGGCAGCCTGTCGGCAACGCTGCCGTCCAGCGTGGCGCGAGCCTGGGCAATGCGCGCCAGAGCCTGATCGAGGGACGGGCTGTCTGCCTGTGCCAGACGCAGCAGGGTTGCCAGTGCCGGGTCATTGAACTGCTGCCACCAATCCTGCAGCCCGACCATCGACGCGCCATGAGGCAGCGGCGCATGCCACTGGCTGGCAACCGCCACCGCAGGCAATTGGTAGTCCGGTCCTAGCGTGCAGCCGCTCAGCAGCGATACCCAAAGCGTTGACACCAGGAAGTAGCCAGCAGGTTTGCCAATCGACATAAAGCTCTCGAAGATTCCGGAACAGTGGTGTCTTGAGAAAGGGGGTAACGGGGCAAGAGTCCGGACGATCAGGAGCATTGTCGCGAGGTTTCTTACAGCGCCACAAATCCCTTTCGTAGCATGCATTTAACGCCTGAGGCCGCGAGATGTCTGTCGTGGAATACGGGGACAGTCCGGCGGCGATAAGTTGGCGATCACCCTGAGGTTCTTACAGAATCGGACTCTGCTCCAAGCGAGTAGCAATGAATCCGTACCTGTGCCAACAAGGGATCGACTATGGAAGAGTTAAGCAATCTCAAGAAACTGGAGTCGAATGCGCGCACCTACGCAGCGACCTTCCAGCAGCTGTTTGTCAGCGGCAAGGGCATGCGAGTCAAGGACGCCAACGGCCAGGAATACCTCGACTGCCTGTCGAACGCTGGCACGCTCGCACTGGGTCATAATCCACCGGTTGTCCGTGACGCGGTGATCGAATTCCTCAACAGTGATCATCTGCAGCAGGCCCTTGACCTGGCCACACCGGCCAAGCACGCCTTCGTCGAAGAACTGTTCGCGACGTTGCCCGCCAGCATGCGCGACAACAGCAAAATCCTGTTCTGCGGCCCCAGCGGTTCAGACGCAGTGGAAGCCGCCATCAAACTGGCCCGCCATTACACCCAGCGCTCGCCGCTGATGTCCTTCCACGGTGGTTACCACGGCATGACCGCTGGCGCATTGTCGGCCATGGGCAACCTCAATCCCAAGGCCGGCCTGCTGGCGCAGGGTACCCACTTCCTGCCGTTCCCCTATCGCTTCCGCTGCCCGTTCGGCACCGATGGCGAACACACCGACCGTCTCTCCATCGAGTACATCCGTACGGTACTCAGTGACCCGGAAAGTGGCGTGCCCAAACCGGCGGCGATGGTGGTCGAAGTGATCCAGGGCGAAGGCGGCTGTATTGCGGCATCGGCCGAGTGGTTGCGCGCCGTGCGCGAGATCACCCGCGAATTGGGGATATTGCTGATTATCGATGAAGTGCAAACCGGCCTCGGACGTACCGGCAACCTGTTTGCCATCGAACATTCCGGGATAACGCCGGATATTCTGGTGCTGTCCAAGGCCATCGGTGGCGGTTACCCGATATCGGTGATCGTCTATGCCGAGCACCTGGACACATGGGGCCCGGGCATGCACGCAGGTACGTTCCGTGGCAACCAGGTGGCGATGGTGGCAGGCGCTGCGACCATGCGTCATATCAAGGAACACGACCTGGTCGGCAATGCCACGCGCCGAGGGGAACAGTTGCACAGCGGGCTGGAGGATATCGCCCGGCAATTCCCGTTTATCGGCGACGTTCGTGGCCGCGGGTTGATGCTCGGGGTGGAAATTGTCAAACCGGCCAGCGGATCGCGTCCGGGGGCTGGCGATGGCGCACGTGCGCGGGCGATCAAGCTGGAGTGCTTCAAGAATGGCGTGATCATCGAGACCGGTGGACGCAACAGTGCAGTCCTGCGCTTCCTGCCTCCGTTGAATATCACAGAGTCAGAAGTAGGCATGGTCCTCGACCGCTTCGAACAGTCCCTCAAGAGCAGCAGCGCCGCCCGGGTTTCCAGCGTCAGCGCGGTTGGCTGATCACTCGCAAAAGCTTGCTTGAGAGGTTGATGCAGCCGACAGATAGACGTCGGCTGTATGAGCCCCTCACGAACGCTATCCTATTCTGAAGCCTCCTGCATCGACGTTTCATACGCCGATCTTTTTCACCCCGCGCGCAGGCGTCTTTCAGTGCGCGGTCGCGCACAGGCGTTACTCTCCGTTGGGCAGGACATCCTTGTCCTGTAATCCCCTTGTCAATCCCGAGCCAGCGCCTCGATCGGATCAAGCTGTGCCGCGTTACGTGCGGGTACGAAGCCGAACACGATGCCGATCAATGTCGAGCAGATGAACGCCGTCACAATCGAGCCCACGGAGAACACCATCTGCCATTCCTTGACCAGCAGTGAAAACACATAGCCAATCACGAACGACAGACCGATGCCGATGATCCCGCCAATCAGACAGACCATCACCGCCTCTACCAGAAACTGCTGACGGATATCCGACTGGCGTGCCCCGACTGCCATGCGAATGCCGATCTCGCGCGTCCGCTCGGTGACGGATACCAGCATGATGTTCATCACTCCGATGCCGCCTACTGCCAGCGAAATTACCGCGATCAACGACAGCAACAAGGCCAGCGACTGGCTGGTCTTCTGCACCGTTTGCATCACGCTGTCGAGGTTGTAGGTGAAAAAGTCCTTGGTTCCGTGCCGCTTTTGCATCAGCTTGTTGACGTTATCCTCGACCACCTTGCTCGGTTGCCCGTCCTTGACCCGCACGGTGATGCTGTCCAGGTAGCTCTGACCCAGCAGACGGCCAGAGGCGGTTTCGTAGGGCATCCAGATATTCAGGTTCTTGCTGGTGTCGAAGATGTTCTTCTTGTTCTCGGTCACGCCGATCACTGTACACGGCAGGTTACCCACCAGGATCACCTGGCCCAGCGGGTCGACCTTGGGACCGAACAGGCGGATCCGGGTGTTGTAATCGATCACCACCACCTGCGCCTGCCGACGGGCGTCATCCTTATTGAACCCCACCCCCGAGCCCATCTTTGTGCCACGCACCTGGAAGTAGCTAGGGCTGACCCCGCTCACCGTCGCCGATACGTCGATGTTACGGTAGCGCAGCAGCATGTTACGGCCGATATTCGGCGTGGCGCTGTCGATGTAGTACTGACTGCTCAGCGCTGCTACATCGGACAGCGCCAGGGTCTGGATATCCATTGACTTGGTGTCGCCAAAGTCACTGCCCGGGAACACCTCAATGGTGTTGCTGCCGATGGCCTCGATGTCCTTGAGCACATAACGCTTGGCCCCTTCGCCGATCGCAACGATAGACACCACCGAGGTGATGCCGATGATGATCCCGAGCATGGTCAGCAGCGTGCGCATACGGTGCGAGATCAGCGCCACCCACGCCATGACGAAAGCCTCCTGGAACAGGCCGATGTTGGCCATCAGGCGGTTGCCCTGCCTGGGTTTGGACGGCAGGCGCTCGGTGGCTTTTTCGTTGATGATCGGGCGATCGGTGTTGACCCGGTCGGCGATGATCTCGCCGTCACGCATTTCGATGATGCGCTCGGCGTGTGCTGCAACCTTCTCGTCGTGGGTCACCAGGATCACCGTGTGCCCGGCGCTGTTGAGCTCGAGGAGGATGTTCATTACCTCCTTGCCGCTCACGCTGTCGAGGGCTCCGGTGGGTTCGTCGGCCAGAATGATCTCGCCGCCGTTCATCAGCGCCCGGGCGATACTCACCCGCTGTTGCTGGCCGCCTGACAACTGACTTGGCCGATGCTCCAGATGCCCCGAAAGGCCCAGGCGCTCGAGCAGTTTCTGCGCGCGCTCCACGCGCATGCTCTTGCCGGTGCCTGCGTAGATGGCCGGCATTTCGACGTTCTGGATCGCCGCCAGGTGCGGTAACAGGTGGTAACGCTGAAAAATGAAGCCGAAGTGATCGCGACGCAACTCTGCCAGCTCATCATCGGTCAGCGTACCGGTTTCACGCCCATCGACCTTGTAACTGCCGCTGTTGGCGTGGTCCAGACAACCCAGGACGTTCATCAGTGTTGACTTGCCGGAACCCGAGGCCCCGGTAATGGCAATCAGGTCGCCGGCATTGATCGTGAGGTTGATGTCATTCAGCGCGATGAAGTCTTTCTCGCCGGCGACGAAACGACGGGTTACACCCTTGAGTTCCAGAAGAGCTCGACTCATGGTCAGGCCCCCGCTGCCGCTGGTGTGGCCGATGGTTCACCGATCACCACCTGGTCACCCTCGGCAAGGCCGCTCTTGATCTCGACCCGCACATTGTTATTGATACCGGTCTGCACATTGCGGCTCTGGGCCTGGCCTTGAGCGTCCATCACGCGCACCGGGAAGGTTCCGTCGCCGTTCTTGTCGCCCAAGGCCGCAACAGGCACCGTCAGTACGTCCTTGGCCTTTTCGCGGACGATATGCACCTGGGCGGTCATCGAAATACGCAGACGATGATCCGGGTTGGGGACGTCGAACAACGCGTTGTAGAACACTGCACTGTTCGGCTTGCTGGCGTTGCTGGACTGCGAGTCAAGAAAGTTCTGCGGCGCCGGTTCCGTGCCTTTCAGTTTGGCGTAATAGCGTTTTTCGGCATCACCGAGGATGGTGAAATACACCTCTTGCCCCGGTGTGATATGAATCACGTCGGCCTCGGAGACCTGTGCCTTGACGGTCATGGTGTCCAGATCCGCCAGTTTGAGAATCACTGGTGTCAGTTGGCTGGCGATCACGGTCTGCCCTTCCTGCGTCACGATACCCACCACATCACCGCTGATCGGCGCGACGATACGGGTGTAACCCAGGTTGATCCTGGCGGTCTCGATCTGGATTCTTGCGTCGCGCACTTGTGCCTCCAGCGAGCGCAGGTTGGCACTGCGGACCTCGAAGTCCGATTGCGCCGTATCGAAGTCCTTTTGCGAGATCGCGTCATCTGCACGCAGTTGTTTGTAACGTTGGTAAATGGCTTTGGCGTCCTTGAGCTGTGCGACAGCCGCGTCCTTCTGGGCGATCAGGTTCTGTTCGTTGACCTGCGACTGACGCAGGGTGTTCTGCAGCACCACGGGATCGATTTCCGCCAGCCACTGACCTTGTTTGACCTTGTCACCCAGATTGACCTTCAGTGACTTGAGCTGGCCCGAGACCTGCGCGCCGACGTCAACCTGTTTGATGCCTTGCAGCACCCCGCTGGCCAGCACCGAGTTTTCAATTTCGGTGCGTTCGACCTTGGCAGTCAGGTACTCCGGTGGCTTTTCCGGGGACTGGATGCTGTAGGCAATACCCGCTGCCAGAACCAACAGCACTACAACAATGAGCACTTTGCGAAACTTCAACTTTTTCATAGAAAGCCACGAATGTGTTGAGGATTGACCCGGCGATCAACCGCCGGGCTTGAAGAAACAACGTTATTGACGGGGTAGCCACCAGTTCGCCAGATGCTGTACATGCTGCGCCTTGAGGATGGTGAAATGGTTGCCCGGCCCACGCCAGACAGTGAGGTCCGGGGCACACCGGCGCCAGCCGCTGACCATCGCCTGTTGTTCGCGCTGATTGCCCGCCGCATCCAGCACCGGGTCGTCAGCCAGCACCAGACGCACCGGTCCGGTGTAGATCTGCGACGGTTGATAACGCGTGCGCAACGCCGTACCGAAGGCCCGCGCAGGCCCACGCATCGCGTCCGGCGACGAACGCTGCGGCAGCATCCCTGCCCGCACCATTCCGGCGTGCAACAAGCGCATCTGGCCGATATCGTCCTGGGCCCTGAAGGCCGTGCGATCGATGCCCAGCGACTTGCCCGCAGCCAGCTCCATGGTCTCGATCAAACGTTCCAGTACGCCTATCGCGGTGTAAGGTTTGCCCACCACGCCGTTGCCGCCCGGCGACTCGCTGTCGATCAGTGTCAGCGAAGCCACTTCCCTGCCGCTTGCCGTCAGGCGCGTGGCCATTTCAAAGGCCACCCAGCCGCCGAACGAATGACCGAGCAGATGCACCGGCCCTTCGGGATGAGTGCTGTCGAGTGCTTGCAGATACGCTTCGGCGGCGGTTTCCACCAGGCTGTAAGGCACCGTGCGGCCATCCAGCCCGCGTGGTTGCAGCCCATGGATTGGCCAGTGCGGCCCAAGGGCATCGGCCAGGCTGATGAAGCCGGTCACACTGTCCCCTGCCCCCGGTACACAGAAAATTGGCGCGTGATCGCGACGTCCGCCCTGAATCGTCAGCAACGGCCGGTGGGCGCTTTCAGCCCCCCGCGGCCGATCGGGCAGATCAGCCAACGCCTGGCTGATCGCCTGACCCAGGCCCTCGATATGCGGCGGCTTCATCATGCTCAAGTGATCGCCCGCGACCTTGATACTGCGCAACTGACCGACTGGCAGGACGCTATCCCAACCCAGGTAACCGCTGTGTTTCTGCGAGTTGGGTTCCCACTCGATGGCGGTAAACAAGTGCAGCGGCACGCTGTTGGGATAAACCGTGTAATTGGCCTGCGCATGACCGTGAGCCACCTCTCGGTCGAGGTACCGCCAAAGATCCTCGGTCGTGTAGGTTTCCAGCTCCGGAGGCAGCGCACCCTGCTCACGACAGTGTTGCAGGAGCCCGGCGAAATCAAAGGCCTGCCGGTTTGTAAGCACTCGCTCAAGGGCCTCAAGGGCCTGCGTGCATTCGCCTCGTGCTCTCCAGAACTGCTCGCAGTGTTCCAGCAGGTGCTGACGGTGGGCGGTCTGCAGGTCCCAGCGTTCGCGACCCTGATCCACCAGGCGCGGCATGTAGGTGTCGAGCAGGCCGATAAACTCCACCTCCTCGTCCATACCCTCCAGCTGGATGGCGATTTCGTAGGCCAGAAGCCCACCGAACGACCAGCCCGCCAAGCGATAAGGTCCGTGCGGCTGAACGCTGCGCATCGCACTCAACAAGCGTGTTGCCAGGCATTCCATGGTCTGCAGCTGCTCCTGACCGAGGGGGATGCCGCTCAACCCGTAGACCGGAATATCGCTATCGATGTGCACCGCCAGCGCAGGGAAATGCACGTCCTGGCCAGTGAACTCATGAACCAGGAACAGCGGACGCTGACTACCGGTGGTACGCACCGGCACCAGTTGTTCATGAAGCTGCGGTGCAGCCTCTTTGCTGCGGCTGTCCAGCAGGCCCGCCAGGTCCGCGACGCTGGCGTGCTGGAAAACGTCGGCCAGAGACACCGACAAACCACTCTGTACCAGTTGGTTGACCAGTCGCACTGCCATCAGCGAGTGACCTCCGAGATTGAAGAAGCTGTCATAACGGCCCACCTGTTGTAATTCAAGTACTTGCGCCCAGGCTTTCGCCAGACGAATCTCCAACTCCCCTACCGGGGCTTCAAACGCATGGCTCGCGAACTGATCCGCCGTTGGTGCTGGCAGCGCCTGGACATCCACCTTGCCATTGAGCGTGAGCGGCAAATCTGGCAGGCAGATGAAGACGCTCGGGACCATGTATTCCGGCAATCCGGCGCTCAGTTGCGCACGCAAGGCCTCCGGCTCGGGTGCTTCAACGCCCGCATGCACGGTGTAATACGCCACCAGCCGCGTGTCGCCCGGGCTGTCTTCGCGCGCCACGACCACGGAGTTGCGTACGCCATCACACCCATGCAGGCTGCTTTCGACTTCCCCAAGCTCGACCCGGAAGCCGCGGACCTTCACCTGACCATCATTACGCGCCAGGTATTCGAGGTTGCCGTCCGGCAACCAGCGCGCCAGGTCGCCGGTGCGATAGAGCCGCGCCCCCGCCTGCTGACTGAACGGGTCGTCGCTGAAGCGTTCAGCAGTGAGTTCCGCGCGATTCAGGTAGCCAAGCGCGACGCCGACACCGCCGATATAGATCTCGCCAACGCTGCCCATCGGCACCGGCTCGCCGCACGCGTCGAGCAGATAGATGCGCACGTTGGCGTTGGGTTTGCCGATTGGCAGGCTCAGGGTGCCCGGCTGCACGTCGAACACTTCGTAACGAGTAGCGCACGTCGTGCCCTCGGTCGGGCCGTAGCCGTTGAACAGGCGCACTTGAGACGAATGCTCACGCACCCGGCGGAACGACGCCGGATCCGCCCGTTCGCCACCGCACTCCAGCATGCGCAAGCCCGCCAGCGCTTCGGGAATCAACCCGGCATGCAGGTTGAACAAGGCGGTCGAACTGAACATCACCGTCACTGCATGGCGTTTGAGCAAGGCGGCAAAGGCTGTCGGCTCAAGCAACACTGAAGGCTCGACGATTATCGACTGACCGCCGTTGAGCAAGGCACCCCAGATTTCCGGGCTGCTGGCGTCGAACGCCGGGTTGGAAGAAAACGCCACGCGGTCATCGGCACGGAAGTCATAGTTGTCCCGCACCAGCCGCACAATGCCGTTGTGGGTCACAATCACGCCCTTGGGCATGCCGGTGGAACCGGAGGTGTAGATGATGCACGCCGGAGTCTCGCCTGCGACCTCATCGGCAAGCGTGACTGGCACCTGGTGAGCCACTGATAGGTCCAGGTTGTCCAGATCGAGTCGCGGCGTCGTTTCAGGTGCCGTCAGCTCGCTGCGGGTCAGCAACATGAGTGCTTCGCTGTCCTCGAGCATGAAGCGCACACGCTCCTCGGGGGCCAGGCGATCCAGCGCCAGGTAAGCCGCGCCACACTTGAGCGTGGCCAGCATACCGGTCAATAGCTCCACCGAACGATCCAGCAGGATCGCCACTCGGGTTCCCGCTTTCACGCCGTGTTGGCGCAAGTGCTGAGCCAGGGTGTTGGCGCGGCTGTCGAGCTCGGCGTAGGTCAGCGTCTGCTCACCTTGACGGGCCGCAAGCGCCTGAGGTCGAGACGCTGCATGCGCCTCGAAAAGGCGATGCATCAGCTGACCCTGAGGGTAAGCACGTTCGGCTGCATTAAGACCGCTCAACAGGTGCTCGCGCTCGACCGCATCCACCAATGGCACGTGCTCCAGGATGCGGTGTTCATTGGCGACCATGGCTTCCAGCAATCGCTGGAAATAGCCCAGGTAACGGACCATGGTGCTTTCGTCGAACAGCGCCGTAGCGTATTCCAGCGTGCCGACCAATTGATCGCCGACCTCGGTCATGTCCAGCACCAGGTCGAACTTGGCCGTGTGGTCGTTCACCGCCAAGCCTTGCAGGTTCATATTGCCCAGCGCCAGATCGGACGTTTCGTTGTTCTGCCAGGACAACATGGCCTGGAAGATCGGGCTGTGGGACAGGCTGCGTTGCGGGCGAACCACCTCGACCACCTGTTCGAACGGCAGGTCCTGATGGGTCTGCGCTGCCAGCGTTTGGCGCTTGACCTGCTGCATCAATGCTTCGACGCTGGGTGCGCCGGAGAGATCGACGCGTATCGCCAGGGTGTTGACGAAGAACCCGATCAGGTCCTCCACCTCGGCACGCAGGCGGTTGGCTACTGGTGTACCGATCACCACATCGTCCTGACCGGCCAGACGCCCCAGCAGCGAGGCCCATGCAACCATCACGGTCATGAACAGCGTGCTGCCATGCCGCTGGCTCAGGGCCTTGAGGCCACGGGTCAGCTCTGCATCGAGCACCAGGCCGCGAATGTTGCCGCTGTAGTCCTGTTGTGCCGGGCGTGGCCGGTCGGTCGGCAAGGTCAGCAACGCTGGCGCACCGCCCAGGGCCTGCTGCCAGTACTGGCGCTGTTGCTGCAGCACGTCGCCGCTCAGCCAGTTGCGCTGCCACACGGCATAGTCGGCGTATTGCACCGGCAACGCGGGCAGCGGATCTTCGGCACCGGCACTGAACGCGGCATAGAGCGCACCCAGTTCTTGAGTCAGCACATCCGCAGACCAGCCGTCGGAGACTATATGGTGCATCGTCACCAGCAACACATGATCGTCGTCGGCCATGCGCACCAGGCGTCCGCGTACCAGCGGGCCGTTGAGCAGATCAAAGCCTTCGTTTGCCTCTTCAGCGGTGATGGCGAGCAGTTGCTCTTCAGCATCCGCCTGCCCGGTCAGCACCTGCAGTTGCAGGCTGAAACCGATATCGGCCGGGGCGATGCGCTGTACCGGATCCTGGTCCTGATCCTGCACAAAGGTCGTACGCAGCACTTCGTGGCGAGCCACGATACGGTCCAGCGCACGCTCCAAGGCAGATTTATCCAGAGCGCCACGTACACGTAGCCCAGCCGGAATATGGTAAGCCGCGCTGCCGCCTTCCAGCTGTGCGAGGAACCACAGACGCTGCTGGGAAAACGACAGCGGCAAGGCCTGATCACGGGACACCGGCACAATAGGTGGCTGAACGCTGCCTTTGGCTTCGGCGAGTATCCGTGCCATGGCGGCGAGCTCCGGCTGGGCAAAGATATCCGCCAGGCCCAGCTCGACGCTCAAGTGCTGGCGCACCTGGGAAATAAGACGCATCGCCAGCAGCGAGTGCCCGCCCAGTTCGAAGAACTGGTCATGACGGCCCACCTGTTCCAGATTGAGCAGGCTCTGCCAGATCTGCGCCAGCGCCAGCTCGGTGTCGCCTTGCGGTTCCACATGTTCGCGGCTGGCAAAGGCCTCGGCTTGCGGAGCCGGCAAGGCGCTGCGGTCAAGCTTGCGGTTCGGCGTCAACGGCAAGGCATCGAGGATCACGAACGCGCTCGGCAGCATGTATTCAGCCAGTTGCGGCGCCAGTTCGGTACGCAGGCTGGCGGCCGTCAGGTGCATATCCGGCTGCGCGACTACGTAGGCCACCAGACGTTTGTCTCCCGGATTATCTTCCCGAGCGATCACCACCGCTTCCTTGACCCCGGCGCAATTGCCCAGGCGTGCTTCGATTTCGCCCAGTTCGATACGGAAACCGCGCACCTTGACCTGGAAGTCGTTACGGCCCAGGTACTCGATGCGACCGTCGGCCATGTAGCGCGCCAGGTCGCCAGTTTTGTACATCCTGGCATCAGGGCTGTTGCTGAACGGATCCGCGAGGAAGCGCTCTGCGTTGACCTCGGCAAGGTTCAGGTAGCCTCGCGCCACGCCATCACCACCGATGAAAATCTCACCGGCCACGCCGTATGGCACCGGCTGCTGGTGAGCGTCGAGCAGGTAGATGCGCGTGTTGGCCATCGGTTTACCGATGGTCGCGTTACCGCTGCCTTCGCTGCCAGCCAAGGCGTCATGGCTGACGTAGGCGGCGGTACATGACACCGTCGCTTCGGTTGGCCCATAAGTGTTGATCAGGCGGGTATGCGCCGGGCGCACCTCGTCCCAGAGCTTGAGCTTCTGTGCTGACAGTGCATCGCCAGTGACGTTGATCAGACGTACATGTTGCAGGCGCTGAGCCGCCACCTGCGGTTGCTTGTGCCATTCGGCTACCAGCGTGTGCCAGTGGGCGGCGGTCAAGTGCAGGACGGTCGGATAAATATCGTAATCTTCAGAGCCTTCGCTGCCGAAGATCTCGCGACTTGGCGCCAGAGTGGCGCCAGCCAGCAGCGCCGGGAAGATCTCCTCCACCGAGAGGTCGAAGTTCAGGGTGTTCTGTTGCAGCACGGTGTCGCTCTGGGACAGGCCAAACAGGCGTGCAGCATCGACGCTGTAGTTGACCAGACCGCGATGTTCGATCATCACCCCCTTCGGATTGCCGGTGGAACCTGAGGTGTAGATCACATACGCCAGATTGCGCACGCCGAGTGCTTCCACCACCGGGTTGTCGTCACGCTCGGTAAAGGTGTTGCGCTGATCGTCGTCGAGCAACACCAGTGGCAAAGCAAGCGTCGGCAGGCGTTTCTGCAGATCACGCTGGGTCAGCAATGCCGTTGGCTGGCTGTCGTTGATCATGTAGGCCAGGCGCTCGGCCGGATACGCCGGGTCCAGCGGCACATAAGCCGCTCCTGCCTTGAGCACACCGAGCAAGCCGATCATCATTTCCACGCCACGCTCGACGCAGATAGCCACTCGATCATCCGGGCCAATGCCCAGGCCGATCAGGTGATGGGCCAGACGGTTAGCCTGACGGTCCAGTTCGGCATAGCTCAAGCGCTGCGCCTCGAAGGCCACGGCGATGGCGTCGGGCTGTACCTGGACCTTTTCTTCGAACAGCTGATGAATCGTGCAGTCCTGCGGGTAAGGCACATCGTTAGCGTTAAGCTCGACCAGCAGATGCTCGCGTTCCACCGCATCGAGCAACGGTACCTGTTCCAGCAACTGGCGGTCGTCGGCGACCATCGCTTCCAGCAGATGCTGGAAGTAGCCCAGGTAGCGCTGCATGGTGCGTTCGTCGAACAGTGCCGTGGCGTATTCCAGCGTGCCGATCAATTGATCGCCAACCTCGGTCATGTCCAGCGTCAGGTCGAACTTGGCCGTATGGCCTGCCACCGCGACGCCCTGCAGGGCCATGTCGCCAAGCGCCAGGTCGGACGCTTCGTTGTTCTGCCACGACAACATGGCCTGGAAGATCGGGCTGTGGGACAGGCTGCGTTGTGGGCGAACCACCTCGACCACCTGTTCGAACGGCAGGTCCTGATTCGCCTGGGCGGCCAGGGTCTGCTGTTTGACCTGCTGCAACAGGTTTTGCACGCTCGGTGTCCCCGAGAGGTCGACGCGCACGGCAAGGGTGTTGACGAAGAACCCGATCAGGTCCTCAACTTCGGCGCGCATGCGGTTGGCCACCGGCGTGCCGATGACCACGTCGTCCTGACCGGCCAGACGTCCCAGCAACGCCGCCCATGCGGCCATGACCGTCATAAACAGGCTGCTGCCATGCCGCTGGCTCAGCGCCTTGAGGCCACGGGTCAGGTCGGCGTCGAGCACCAGCCCGAGCAACTGACCACTGTAGTCCTGTTGTGCGGGACGTGGCCGGTCGCTCGGCAAGGTCAGCAAGGACGGCGCGCCGGCCAGAGTCTGCTGCCAGTACTGGCGTTGCTGTTGCAGTACGTCGCCGCTCAGCCAGTTGCGCTGCCACACGGCATAGTCGGCGTATTGCACCGGCAACGCGGGCAACGGATCTTCGGCACCGGCACTGAACGCGGCATAGAGCAGGCCCAGTTCACGGGTCAATACATCTGCGGACCAGCCGTCAGAGACGATGTGGTGCATGGTCACCAGCAACACATGGTCGTCATCGGCCAGGCATACCAAGCGTCCGCGCACCAGCGGGCCATTGAGCAGATCAAAGCCCTCTTCGGCCTCTTCTGTGGCGATGGCGAGCAATTGTTGTTCTGCATCGGCCTGCCCGGTCAGCACCTGAAGTTGCAGGCTGAAACCGATATCGGCCGGGGCGATACGCTGCAGCGGATCCTGGTCCTGCTCTTGTACAAAGGTCGTACGCAACGCCTCGTGGCGCGCAACGATGCGGTCCAGCGCTCGTTTCAATGCGTCCTGATCGAGGCTGCCGCGCAGACGCAGACCGGCTGGAATGTGATAAGCCGCACTGCCACCGTCCAGCTGTGCGAGGAACCACAGGCGTTGTTGGGCAAACGACAGCGGCAAAGCCTGATCGTGAGATACCGGCACGATGGGCTGCTGGCTGCTGCCGGCAGCGTGCGCCACTACCTCAGCCAGTGCCGCTAGCTCCGGCTGGGCGAAGATGTCCGCCAGGCTCAGCTCGACGCCCATGCGCTGACGCACCTGGGAAATCAGACGCATCGCCAGCAGCGAGTGCCCACCCAGTTCGAAGAAGTGGTCATGACGCCCTACTGCTTCCAGGTTGAGCAGGTTCTGCCATATCTGCGCCAGGGCTTTTTCGCTGGTGCCTTGCGGGGCGACATGTTGACGACTGGCAAAAGCATCGTCCGCCGGGGCCGGCAAGGCGTTGCGATCGAGTTTACGGTTAGGTGTCAGCGGCAGTGCATCGAGCAGCACGAACGCGCTCGGCAGCATGTATTCGGCCAGTTGCGGTGCCAGCTCGGCGCGCAGTCTGGCGACATCCAGACTCGCTTGTGGCTGGGCGATCACGTAGGCCACGAGACGTTTTTCACCGGGATTGTCCTCCCGAGCGATCACCACCGCTTCCTTGACCCCTTTGCAATTGCCGAGACGGGCTTCGATTTCGCCCAGTTCGATACGGAAACCGCGCACCTTGACCTGGAAGTCGTTACGGCCCAGGTATTCGATACGGCCGTCGACCATGTAGCGTGCCAGGTCACCGGTTTTGTACATTCTGGCATCAGGGCTGTTGCTGAACGGATCCGCGAGGAAGCGCTCTGCGTTGACCTCGGCAAGGTTCAGGTAACCCCGCGCTACCCCGTCGCCACCGATGAAAATCTCACCGGCCACGCCATACGGTACTGGCTGCTGGTGGGCATCAAGCAGGTAGATGCGCGTGTTGGCCATCGGTTTGCCGATGGTCGCGTTGCCGCTGCCTTCGCTGCCGGCCACGGCGTCATGGCTGACGTAAGCCGCAGTGCAAGACACCGTCGCCTCGGTTGGCCCATAGGTGTTGATCAGGCGCGTATGTGCCGGGCGCACCTCATCCCAGAGCTTGAGTTTCTGTGCCGACAATGCGTCACCGGTGACGTTGATCAGGCGCACCTCGGCCAAGCGTTGTTCAGCAGCCTGCGGCTGGTTGTGCCATTCGGCGACCAGCGTGTGCCAATGGGCAGCGGTCAAGTGCAGGACGGTCGGGTAAATGCCGTGATTTTCAGTGCCTTCACTGCCGAAGATCTCGCGGCTTGGCGCCAGGGTTGCACCGGCCAGGAGTGCCGGGAAGATTTCCTCCACCGAAAGGTCGAAGTTAAGAGTGTTCTGTTGCAGCACGGTGTCGCTCTGGGACAGGCCAAACAGGCGTGCAGCATCGACGCTGTAGTTGACCAGACCGCGATGCTCGATCATCACCCCCTTCGGATTACCAGTAGAACCCGAGGTGTAGATCACATACGCCAGGTTGCGCACGCCGAGAGTCGCTACGACCGGGTTGTCATCACACTCGGTGAAGCCTTGGCAATGCTCGTCGTCGAGCAATACCAGCGGCATGGACAGTGCTGGCAAACGCTCCTGCAGGCCGCGCTGGGTGAGCAACGCCGATGGCTGGCTATCGTTGATCATGTACGCCAGACGCTCGGCCGGATATGCCGGGTCCAACGGCACATAGGCGGCGCCGGCTTTGAGCACACCGAGCAGCCCGACTATCATTTTCACCCCACGTTCGACGCAGATCGCCACCCGATCATCCGGGCCGATGCCCATGCCGATCAGGTGATGAGCCAGGCGGTTGGCCTGACGGTTCAGTTCGGCATAGCTCAAGCGTTGTGCCTGGAAGGCCACGGCAATGGCGTCGGGCTGGGCCTGGACCTTTTCTTCGAATAGCTGATGAATCGTGGCGTCTTGCGGGTAAGGCACGTCGGTAGCGTTAAGGTCGACCAGCAGATGCTTGCGTTCCACCGTATCGAGCAGTGGCACCTGTTCCAGTACCTGGCGATCATCGGCGACCATGGCGTGCAGCAAGCGCTGCAAGTACCCCAGATAACGCGCGATGGTGCTTTCGTCGAACAACGCAGTGGCGTATTCCAGCGAACCGAACAGTTGGCCCTGGGCTTCGCCGATGTCCAGCGAGAGATCGAACTTGGACAGCGTATGGCCAGCGCTCAGGCTTTCCAGTTGCAGATCGCCGAGGGCGAAATCCCCGCCGCCCATGTCCTGCCAACTGAGCATGGCCTGGAACACCGGGCTGTGCGACAGGCTGCGCACCGGCTTGATCACTTCCACCACTTGCTCGAACGGCAGGTCCTGATGGTCCTGAGCGCCTAACGTGTTGGTCTTGACCCGCGCCAGCAGCGTCTCTGCCGTGGGCTTGTCGCTGAGGTCGACGCGGATCGCCAGGGTATTGACGAACAGGCCCACCAATCCTTCGACTTCACTGCGTGTACGGTTGGCCACCGGCGTGCCGATGACCACGTCGTCCTGACCGGACAGACGTCCCAACAGCGCAGCCCAGGCCGCCATTGCAGTCATGAACAGGGTGCTGCCGTGACGTTGGCTCAAGGCCTTGAGGCCGCGAGTCAGGTCCTGGTCGAAAACGATGGGCAGCACCGCGCCGGCATAGTCCTGCTGCGCCGGACGCGCCCGGTCGGTGGGCAGCATCAGCAGCGCCGGAGCATCTGCCAGGGTTTGCTGCCAGTAGTCGCTTTGTTGCTGTAGCAAATCGCCGCTCAACCAGCGACGCTGCCACACCGCGTAGTCCAGGTAGTGCAGCGTCAGAGGCGTCAGCGGGTCGTCCTGGCCCTGACTGAATGCCGCATAGAGCGCGGCCAGTTCACGGGTCAGCACGCCAATCGACCAGCCATCGGAAACGATGTGGTGCATGGTCAGCAACAGGACGTGATGGTCCTCGGCCATACGAATCAGGCGGCCACGGATCAACGGGCCCTGTTCCAGATCGAAGCTTTGCAGCGACTCTTCGCTGGCCAGTGCCTGAAGCTTCTCTTTGGCTTCCACCAGCCCTTGCAGATCATGCAGTTGCAGGTTGAAGCCGGCATCCGCCGGGCTGATCCGTTGCAATGGCTGTTCGTCATCGCCCTGAATGAAGGTGGTGCGCAAGCCCTCATGGCGCGCGACGATGCGCTCCAGCGCCCGTTGCATCGCCGTACGGTCCAGCTCGCCATGCAGGCTCAGGCCGATAGGCATGTGATAGGCCGCGCTGGCGCCTTCCATCTGCGCGAGGAACCACAGACGTTGCTGGCCGAACGACAGTGGCCAGGCCTGATCGCGTGCCACTGGCACGATATCCGGCAGGATGCTGCGTCCGGCGCGGGCGATGGCCAGTGCCAGGGCGCTTAGTTCGGGGTGGGCAAACAGCGCGGCCAGGCTCAGTTCGACACCCAGTTGCTGGCGAATCTGCGAAATCAAACGCATGGCCAGCAACGAGTGGCCACCGAGTTCGAAGAACTGGTCGTGACGGCTGATGCGTTCAACCGAGAGCAAGTCGCTCCAGATTCCCGCCAGCAGGGTTTCGGTTTCGCCTTGCGGGGCTTCATAACCACGGCGGATCAGTGCATCGGCGTCCGGTGCTGGCAAGACCTTGCGGTCCAGCTTGCCGTTCGGCGTCAGCGGCAGTGCGTCGAGCAGCACATAGGCCACCGGGATCATATGCGCCGGCAATTGCTCCTGCAGCCAGGCGCGAAGGCTGTCGATATCTACCGAAGCATGCCCTGCGCTCAGTGTGTAATAAGCCACCAGACGCTTGTCACCCGGAACATCTTCGCGGGCAGCCACCACTGCTTCATGAATGGCTGGGTGTTTGGCCAAGCGTGCATCGATCTCGCCCAGCTCGATGCGGAAGCCGCGGATTTTCACCTGATCGTCGTTACGACCCAGGTACTGGATATTGCCATCCGCCAGATAGCGACCCAGGTCGCCGGTGCGGTACATGCGTGCCGCTGGGTTTTGGCTAAACGGGTCCTTGAGGAAGCGTTCGGCAGTGAGGTCGTCACGGTTCAGGTAGCCACGAGCCACACCGGCACCGCCGATGTAGATTTCACCCGCAACACCCAGTGGAACAGGCTGCTGTTGCTCATCCAGCAGATAAAACTGTGTGTTGCCAACCGGTTTGCCGATGTGTGGAGCGAAGCCGTCTTCGCGATCCATGGCCACCCAGCTTGAATAGGTGGTGGTTTCAGACGGGCCATAGAGGTTGCACAGGCGCTGCACGCCAGTCTTCTCGAACAGCGATTCCACCAGGCTACGCTTGAGCGCTTCACCGGCCACGTTCACCGTGTGAACCGTTGCCAGCAGACCGTCAACGTCCAGTAGTGCTTTCAGCGCCGACGGTACCGTGTTGATCAGGCCGATATCGTGCTCGCCGTGTTGCAGTTCAAGGACGTTTTTAACGACGTCGATGCTGCCGCCCGACGTTAGCGGCGCAAAGCACTCGTAGACCGCAAGATCGAAGTTCAGCGAGGTAGAGAAGAGTGTTTTTTCCAGAGCAGACGCATCGAAAGCACTATGCGCCCAGCTCAGGAAGTTCACGGTGTTGCGGTGTTCGATCATCACGCCTTTCGGCAAGCCGGTCGAACCCGAGGTGTAGATCAGGTAGGCCAGATGTGCGGAAGTCAGCCCCGGTACCTGCGGATTCTGGACGGATTCGTCCTGCCAATCGCTCAGGTCAAGATTGATGACTGGCACCGAAACGTCGGCCAGCAAGCCCTGAGTAGCGGTGTGAGCCAGCACGGCTGCCGGAGCGCTGTCCTGCAACATGTACGCAATACGCTCCGCTGGATACGCCGGGTCGAGCGGCACGTAACCGCCGCCCGCCTTGAGGATCGCCAGCAAACCGACGACCATTTCCGCGCCGCGTTCTACACAGATTCCGACTCTGGAATCCGGCTGCACACCCTGCTTGCGCAAGGCATGGGCAAGACGGTTGGTCTGCTCGTTAAGCTCGCGGTACGTCAGGCGCTGTTCGCCGTGCACCACTGCCAGTGCTTCCGGTGTGCGCTTGGCTTGCGCTTCGAATAAGCCATGAATGGTCTGTTCGTGCGGGTAATCCAGAGCGGTGTCGTTGAACTGCACCAGCAACTGCTCACGCTCGTCGACCGGCAGGGTCGGCAGGCTGTCGAGGGCCAGGGACGGTGACTGCTCAAGTGCATCCGCCAGATGCTCCAGCACGGTCTGCATGTAACCACAGACCCGTTTGGCACCGACTTCGCTGCTGACCTGTACGGTCAGACTGAACCCGTTACCCACGTCGTCCACGTTCAGGGTCAACGGGTAGTTGGTGTGGTCCTTGGCGCCAAAGGACTCGATCCCTTCCCAGGCAGTGGCGGTTTCTGCCGAAACATCGTTCACGCCGCTGTGCCGGTAGTTGAGCAGCGCGCTGAACAGTGGTGTCGGTGCCGCCACGCCGCTGCAACGCTGGGCGAGTACCAGCGGTGCGTGTTCATGGCCCAGCAACGCCGTCAGTTGCCTGTGCGTAGCTTTCAGTCCCTCGACCACCGTTGTAGCGCCGACATCGACGCGCAGCGGCAAGGTGTTGATAAACATGCCCAACGCACGGTCGGCACCCTCGCCGGCCTGCATACGGCCTAGCAGTACGGTGCCGAACACGACCTGGTCACGGGCCGAGACACTGCCGAGCACCCGCGCCCACGCCAGGTGCATCAGGCTCGCTGCGCTGACGCCGGCTTGCCGGGCCTGAGCCCGCAAACGCAGGTCCAGTTCAGCGGGCAGGATCACGCTCGCCTCTTCGAGGTCACGACCACCGTCCTGCACATCCTGCAAACCGAATGGCAGCGTTGGCTCGTCGATATCGCTGAGCATGTCGCGGAAGAAGGCTTCGTGCTGTGCCTCGCTGACACCCAGGCGAGCCTGGGCTACGTAGTTGCGATACGGCACGCTCTGACCCAGAGCAGCGTGCTGACCGAGCAGGTGCGCCTGAAGTTCACGCAACACCACGTACAGCGAGGTGGCGTCGTTGACCAGGTGATGGAACAGCAGCATCGCCAGCCAGCGATCGTTGAGCGGATCATGGCTAAAGACAATCTGCATCAAGGGCGCTTGGCGTACGTCGAGGCGGTAATGCCGAGAATCGAAGCGCTCGTGCAATTGCTCGGCCAGCGGGCCGTCTGCCGGGTCTAGGTACACCTCGGTGACGTGCATTTCAGCCTGACGCAGCACCACTTGCAGCGGTTCTTCGAGACCCTCCCACAGCACAGCGGTGCGCAGGATATCGTGACGGTTGACCACCCCTTGCAAGGCACGGCTGAAGTCATCCAGTCGTGCGCGGTCGCGCAGACTGAACAGCGCTTTCAGGGTATACGGGTCGCCCTGCTCGGCACTGATGTGGTGATAGAGAATGCCTGCCTGCAAAGGTGCCAGCGGGTAAATGTCCTGCACGTTAGCGGCACCACCGGGCACATGCTTCACGACGCGGTCGATCTGCGCCTGAGTCAGGCTGATCAGTGGCAGCAGGTCCGGTGTGATGTGTTCGCAGCGTTCCGGGATCAGATTGGCCGGCACCATGACTTCCGTGCCACCACCGACCGCTGCCGCCAGTGCGGCTAGCGTAGGCTGGCTGAACAGTACGCGTACGTCGGCACTCAGGCCGACCTGACGCATGCGTTCGATCAATTTAACCGCGAGCAGCGAGTGGCCGCCCAGTTCGAAGAAGTGATCATGGCGACCGACCTGCCCGACCTTGAGCACGTCAGCCCAGATCGACGCCAGCAGGGTCTCAACCTCGCCCTGAGGTGCTTCATAACCACGACTGATGAGCGATTGCGCATCCGGCATTGGCAGGGCCTTGCGGTCGAGCTTGCCGTTGGCGGTCAGCGGCAGCGCATCGAGCTGCACGTAGGCCGCGGGCACCATGTACTCCGGCAACAGGCCTTGCAGATGGCTACGCAGGTGTTCGATGTCGACAGGCTGCTGCGCTGTGACATACGCCACCAGACGCTTGTCGCCAGGTGTGTCCTGACGGCAAAGCACCACGGCCTCTAGAACATCAGGATGTTCGGCCAGGCGCGCTTCGATTTCACCCAGTTCAACACGGAAACCGCGGATTTTCACCTGATCGTCATTGCGACCCAGGTATTCCAGGTTGCCGTCGGCACGCCAGCGAACCAGGTCGCCGGTGCGGTACATCAGTGCGTTTTCCGACGCACTGAACGGATCGACGACAAACTGCGTGGCGCTCAATTCAGCACGATTCAAATAGCCCTTGGCAACGCCCTGCCCGCCGATATACAGCTCGCCGGGCACGCCCAGCGGTAACGGTTGGCCTTGGCCATCGAGCACATACAGGCGGCTGTTACCCACCGGTTTGCCTATAGGAATCGAGCCATTGCCGACCGACGTAATTTCGTAGGTCGCGGAAAACGTCGTCGCCTCGGTCGGGCCGTAGCCGTTGAGCAGATGCTGTGGAGGACTGTTGGCCAGCACCCGGCCAATAACGGCAGGGTCCAGCACATCGCCGCCGACAATCAGGTAGCGCAGGCGCGAAAAGGCCTCGCCCAGCCCTGAAGCGTATTGATGGAACAACCCGGCGGTCATCCATAGCACGGTTACCGATTGCTCCAGCAACAGGCGCTGGAAATCGCGCGGGGACAGCAAGTCGTTCTGCCCGATAACCACCACGCAACCGCCATTGAGCACCGGTGCCCAAACGTCAAGCGTGCTGGCATCAAACGCAGGATTTGAAGCGAAAGCTACGCGATCCTGTGCATTGAAATCGGCGTAACCGTTGTTGATCACCAGCCGGCTGATGGCCCTATGCGGCACCAGCACACCTTTCGGCGTGCCGGTGGAGCCTGAGGTGTACATGATGTAAGCGACGCTTTCGCTGGACTGCGGCAATGCCAGGTCGGTGCCTTTAAAGTTCTCTACTTTCAGGCCATCGAGGTCAACACGCTGCACAGCGGTCGTCAGCGACACCTGGCTGTGAGTCAGCAGAACACGCGCCTGACTGTCTTCGATCATGAACGTCTGACGTTCGACCGGTGCATTGATGTCCAGCGGTATGTACACCGCCGCGCACTTGAGCACCGCCAGCTGGCTGGCGAGCAGGTCGAGGCTGCGTTCCAGCAGGATCGCCACGCTGTCACCCGGCTGCACACCGAGCCCCAGCAGATGCCGCGCCAGGCGATTGGCCCGGGTGTTGAGTTCGGCATAGCTCATGGCCACGCCATCGTGGATTGCAGCGCAAGCGTCGGGGCAAGCCCGTGCCTGGGCTTCGAACAGACTCTGCAAGGTCTGTTGCTGCGGGTAATCCCGCGTGGTGTCGTTGAACGCCACCAGCAGTTGCTGCCGTTCGGCTTCCGGCACTACCGATAAGTCGCACACCGCTGAGTCCGGCGCGGATTCAAGGGCTTCGGCCAGATGGCTCAAGACGGTCTGCATATAGTCGCAGATGCGCCGCGCATCGATACCGGCCACCGCCTGTACATTCAGGCCGAAACCCGCACCCATATCATCGACGTTCAGAATCAACGGGTAGTTGGTGCGTTCTTCACTGCTCAGGGCATGGATACCCTGCCAGGACTGCACGGCCTGTTCGGACACACTGCCAACCGCACTGTGGCGGTAGTTGAGCAGCGCACTGAACAATGGCAGCGGCGCGGCCACCGCGCTGCAACGCTGGGCCAATACCAAAGGCGCATGCTCATGACCGAGCAAACCGGTCAAACGGGTGTGGGTCTGACGCACCGCCTGGCGTACCGCGCAGGTGTCGATATCGACGCGCAGCGGCAAGGTGTTGATAAACATCCCCAGCGAACGCTCGGCGCCCTCGCCGCCTTGCATCCGGCCCATCAGTACGGTGCCGAACACCACGTCCTGCCTGCCTGAAACCTTGCTCAGGACCTGCGCCCAGGCCAGGTGTGCCAGGCTGGCAACGCTTACTCCAAGCTGCCGGGCCTGGGCCCGCAGGCGCAGGTCCAGTTGAGGCTCGAGGACCAGGGTGTGCTCTTCAATATCGCGACCGTCACCCTGCACATTCATCAGGCCGAACGGCAAGGTCGGCTCTTCGATGTCGCCGAGCATGTCGCGGAAGAATGCTTCGTGATCCGCTTCGCTCACCCCCAGACGCGCCTGAGCCACATAGTTGCGGTACGGCACCGGGCTGCCCAGTTGTGCCGCCTGCCCCATCAAGCTGGTCTGGATTTCGTGTTTCACTACCTCCAGCGCCACATGATCCAGGGCCATGTGGTGGAACAGCAGCATCGCGCAGATCCGCTGATTGAGCGGGTCTTCGGCGTAAGCCACACGCATCAAGGGTGCCTGGCCGATGTCCAGACGGTAGTGGCGCGGGTCGAAACGGCTGTGCAGTTGCTCTGCGATATCACCGTTCGCCGGATCCAGTTCAAGCGCTTCAAGGTGCAACTGCGCCTGACGCCAGACCACCTGCACCGGCGAGTCGAGACCTTGCCACACCACGCTGGTGCGCAGGATGTCGTGACGATCGATGACCAGCTGCAACGCTTCGGCAAATGCATCCAGGCGCTGGCGGTCATCAAATGCGAACCGGGTCTGCAAGACATAGGGGTCGCCCTGCTCCGCAGCGATATGGTGATAGAGAATGCCTTCCTGCAGCGGCGCCAACGGGTAGATATCCTGCACATTGGCCACGCCGCCCGGCACGCCTGCGACCACCTGATCGATATGCGCCTGGGTCAGGTCGGCCAGCGGCAGCAGGTCCGGAGTGATGTATTCACAGTGTTCATCAATCAGGTTGGCGGGCACTACCACTTCCGTGCCAGCACCGACTGCCGCTGCCAGTGCAGCCAGCGTCGGCTGACCGAACAGCACGCGCACGTCCGAGCTCAAGCCCGACTGACGCATACGTCCGATCAGGCTGACGGCCAGCAGCGAATGACCGCCCAACTCGAAGAAGTTGTCGTGTCGACCGACCTGGGCAACGCCCAGCAGGTCTTGCCAGATAGCCGCGATCTGCGTTTCGGTTTCGCCTTGTGGGGCTTCATAACCACGGCTGATCAGTGCACCGGCGTCCGGTGCTGGCAGGGCCTTGCGGTCCAGCTTGCCATTCGGGGTCAGTGGCAGTGCATCGAGCAGCACATAGGCCACCGGAATCATGTAGGCCGGCAATTGTTCCTGCAGCCAGCCGCGCAGGCTGTCGATGTCTACCGAAGCCTGCCCTGCGCTCAGTGTGTAATAAGCCACCAGACGCTTGTCACCCGGAACATCTTCGCGGGCAGCCACCACTGCTTCATGAATGGCTGGGTGTTTGGCCAAGCGTGCATCGATCTCGCCCAGCTCGATGCGGAAGCCACGGATTTTCACCTGATCGTCGTTACGACCCAGGTACTGGATATTACCATCCGCCAGATAGCGACCCAGGTCGCCGGTGCGGTACATGCGTGCCGCTGGGTTTTGGCTGAACGGGTCTTTGAGGAAGCGTTCGGCAGTGAGGTCGTCACGGTTCAGGTAGCCACGAGCCACACCGGCACCGCCAATGTAGATTTCACCCGCAACACCCAGTGGCACGGGCTGTTGCTGTTCGTCCAGCAGATAAAACTGTGTATTGCCAACCGGTTTGCCGATGTGTGCAGCGAAGCCGTCTTCGCGATCCATCGCCACCCAGCTTGAGTACGTGGTTGTTTCAGATGGGCCATACAGGTTGCACAGGCGCTGCACGCCGGTCTTCTCGAACAGCGACTCAACCAGGCTGCGCTTCAGCGCTTCACCGGCCACGTTTACGGTGTGGACCGATTCCGGCAGACCATCGACGTCCAGCAGCGCTTTAAGCGCCGACGGTACGGTGTTGATCAGGCCGATATCGTGCTCGCCGTGTTGCAGTTCCAGCACGTTTTTGACAACTTCGATACTGCCTCCCGACGTCAGCGGCGCGAAGCACTCGTAGACGGCGAGGTCGAAGTTCAGCGAAGTGGAGAACAGCGTTTTTTCCAGTGCACAGCCGTCGAACGCCTTATGCGCCCAGCTCAGGAAGTTCACGGTGTTGCGGTGTTCGATCATCACGCCTTTCGGCAAGCCGGTCGAACCCGAGGTGTAGATCAGGTAGGCCAGGTGCGCGGAAGTCAGCCCAGGCACCTGCGGATTCTGGACGGACTGGTCCTGCCAATCGCTCAGATCAAGATTGATGACTGGCACCGAAACATCGGCCAGCAAGCCCTGAGTAGCTGTTTGAACCAAAACTGCCGCCGGAGCGCTGTCCTGCAACATATAAGCAATCCGTTCTGCCGGGTAAGCCGGATCAAGCGGTACGTAACCGCCGCCCGCCTTTAGAATCGCCAGCAAACCGACGACCATTTCCGCGCCGCGTTCTACACAGATCCCGACGCGAGAGTCAGGCTGAACACCCTGCTTGCGCAGGGCATGGGCAAGGCGGTTGGCCTGCTCGTTAAGCTCGCGATAGGTCAGACTCTGTTCGCTGTGGACGACTGCCAGCGCTTCCGGTGTGCGCTCTACCTGCGCTTCGAACATCCCGTGAATGGTCTGTTCTTTGTCGTAATCCAGCACGGTGTCGTTGAACGCCACCAGCAACTGCTCGCGCTCGACAGCTGGCAGGATAGATAAACCTTGCAACGACGTTTCTGGCGTCTGCTCCAGCGCCGTCAACAGGTTTTCCAGCGCCGTGTGCATGTAGCCGCACACACGTTGCGCGCCGATTGACGAAACCACCAGCGCCGTCAGGCTGAACCCTTCGCCCAGATCGTCGACGTTCAAGGTCAGTGGGTAGTTGGTGCGTTCTTCGCCGCTGAGGACCGCAATGCCCTGCCAGGCCTGCATGGCCTGGTCGGACACACTGCCGACCCCGCTATGGCGGTAGTTGAGCAGCGCGCTGAACAAGGGTGCCGGCGCGGCAACCCCGCTGCAACGCTGGGCCAACGCCAGTGAGGCATGTTCGTGACCCAGCAAGGCCGTCAGACGTTTATGAGTGGTCTTGACCCCATCACGTACGCCCTGCTCGCCCACCGAAACCCGCAGCGGCAAGGTGTTGATGAACATCCCCAAAGCCCGCTCGGTTCCTTCGCCACCTTGCATCCGGCCCATCAGGACGGTGCCGAACACCACATCCTGCTTGTTTGATACCTTGCCCAACACCTGAGCCCACGCCAGGTGCACCAGACTTGCGGCACTCACCCCTTGTTGCCGGGCCTGAGCCCGCAGGCGCAGATTTAACTGAGGGTCCAGCGCCAGGCTGGCCTCCTCGATGTCACGACCTTCACCCTGCACATCCATCAGGCCGAACGGCAGGGTCGGCTCGTCGATATCGCCGAGCATGTCGCGGAAAAATGCTTCGTGATCTGCCTGGCTGACACCCAGGCGTGCCTGGGCCACATAGTTGCGATACGGCACGGGTACCGACGCCGCCACAGTGTCGGCCTCGCCCGCCAGCCATGCCTGCATTTCATGCTTCACCACTTCCAGCGCTACGTGGTCCAGGGCCATGTGATGGAACAGCAGCATCGCGCAGATGCGCTGGTTGAGCGGGTCTTCGGCATAGGCCACACGCATCAAAGGTGCCTGGCCGATGTCCAGTCGGTAATGACGCGGATCAAAGCGGCTGTGCAGTTGCGCACCGATATCGCCGTCTGCCGGATCAAGCTCAAGTGCGTCAAGGTGCAACTGTGCCTGACGCCAGACCACTTGCACCGGCGAGTCCAGACCGTCCCATACCACGCTGGTGCGCAGAATGTCGTGACGATCGATGACCATCTGCAAGGCCTGAACAAAGGCGTTCAGACGCTCGCGGTTATCGAAGGCGAACTGTGTCTGCAACACATAGGGGTCGCCGATTTCGGCGGCCAGGTGGTGATAAAGAATGCCTGACTGCAGAGGCGCCAGTGGGTAGATGTCCTGCACATTGGCCACACCGCCCGGCACGGTGGCTACGACGTGATTGATCTGCGCTTGAGTCAGATCGGCCAGTGGCAGCAGTTCAGGCGTAATGCGTTGGCAGTCCTCGGTGATCAGGTTGGCGGGTACCACGATCTCGGTGCCACCGCCCACCGCCGCGGCCAGTGCAGCCAGGGTGGGCTGGCTGAACAGCACGCGCACGTCGGCGCTCAGGCCCAACTGGCGCATACGCCCGGTCAGACTCACCGCCAGCAGCGAATGGCCGCCGAGTTCGAAGAAGTGGTCGTGACGACCGACCTGCTCGACACCCAGCAGGTCTTGCCAGATTACCGCGATCTGCTCCTCGATTTCGCCTTGCGGTGCTTCGTAGCCACGGCTGATCAGCGCATCACCGCCCGGTGCTGGCAGCGCCTTGCGATCAAGCTTGCCGTTGGACGTCAGCGGCATGGCCTCGAGCAGTACATAAATGGCCGGAACCATGTATTCAGGCAACTGTTGCTGCAGGTGACTGCGCAGGGTGTCGATATCGACAGCAGTGTGCTCGGCAGACTGCGTGTAGTAAGCCACCAGACGTTTGTCACCGGGTATGTCTTCGCGAGCGGTGACCACCGCTTCGTGGACCGCCGGGTGTCTGGCCAAAGCGGCCTCGACTTCACCGATTTCGATGCGTAAGCCGCGGATCTTGACCTGAAAGTCATTACGGCCCAGGTATTCCAGCGCGCCATTGGCCAGCCAGCGACCCATGTCGCCGGTTTTGTACAGGCGTGCCTGTGGATCGCTGGAAAACGGGTCGGCGATGAAACGCTCGGCACTCAGCTCCGGCAGGTTCAGGTAACCCCGCGCCACGCCGATGCCGCCAATGTGCAGTTCACCGGCCACGCCCATTGGTTGCAGCTGGCCCAAGGCATCCAGCACGTGCATCTGAATGTTCGCAATCGGACGGCCGATGGGCACGCTGTCGCCCGGATCCGTCGGGCGGCATTCCCAGGCGGTAACGTCGATGGCCGCTTCGGTCGGGCCATAGAGGTTGTGCAGTTCAACGCCCTTCAGGTGTTGCTCGAAGCGGCGCTGCAACGCACGCGGCAAGGCCTCGCCGCTGCACAGCACGCGGCGCAGTTGCGGGAAGTCGCGGGTCGAGCGGTGTTCCAGAAACACATCGAGCATCGAGGGCACAAAGTGCAGCAGGGTAATGCCCGCGTCAGTCATTACCTGCGCCAGGTATTCCGGCTCCTGATGGCCACCGGGACGTGCCATGACCAGTTCGGCACCGGCCAGCAGCGGCAGGAAAAACTCCCAGACCGACACGTCGAAACCGAACGGGGTCTTTTGCAGCACACGATCATTGCTGTCTACGTGATAGGCATCACGGGCCCATAGCAGGCGGTTGACCACGCCCAGGTGTTCGTTCATCACGCCTTTGGGCTGACCAGTGGAACCCGAGGTGTACAGCACGTAGGCCAGGTGATTCGGCTTCAGGCCCAATGCCTTGGCATCGGGATTGTTGATCGGCTGTAAGGCAAGCCGGGCGCTGTCATCGTGGCCATCGAGCACCAGCGCCGTAACGCTAAGGGCTGGCAGACTTGCAAGCAGATCCTGGCTGGTCAGCAGCGCACGGGGGGCGCTGTCGCTGAGCATATAGGCCTGGCGAGCGCTGGGCAGATCCGGGTCGATCGGCACGTAGGCGCCACCGGCCTTGAGGATACCCAATAGCGCCACGACCATTTCCGGGCCGCGACGCAGGCTGACCGCGACCCGCGCATCCGGCCCCACGCCCAGCTCAATCAGACGATGGGCGAGCTGGTTGGCCTGTTGGTTGAGTTCGGCGTAAGTGAGCAACGGCCCGCTGTCACCGCGTACGGCGCAGGCATCCGGACGCTGAGCAGCCCTTTGTTCGATCAGTTGATGGATCAGTACATCGCGCGGATAAGGGTGAGCGGTGTCGTTGAAGCCCGCCAGCAAAAGCTCGCGCTCGTCGTCCGGCAGTATGGGCAGGCTGTTCAGCGCTGCTTGCGGTGTGTGTTCCAGCGCTTGCACCAGGCTGCGCAGTGCAACCTGCATGTACTCGCCGATGCGCGTGGCACTGATTTGCTTGACGGCCTGAATGGTGAGCATGAAGTCATCGCCCAGGTCATCGACGTTCAGGCACAACGGATAGTTGGTGCGTTCCTCCATGCTCAGGGTCTGAATGCCCTGCCAGGCTGACAATGTTTCGCTCGAGGCCGCACCACCGTTGCTGTGGCGGTAGTTGAGCAAGGTGCTAAACAGCGGCAGCGAACTCGGCACGCCGCTGCAGCGCTGGGCCAGCGACAGCGAGGCATGCTCATGCCCCAGCAGGGTCGACAGGCGCTGGTGGGTGAGCTTGACCGCCGCCAGAGCGCTCTGGCTTCCGACGCTGATGCGCAGCGGCAAGGTGTTGATGAACATTCCCAGCGCCCTGTCGGCGCCGTTGCCGCCCTGCATGCGGCCCATCAGTACGGTACCGAACACCACTTCTTCACGGCCCGACACCCGACCGGCCACCTGAGCCCATGCCAGGTGCGCCAGACTGGCAGCGCTAACCCCTAATTGCCGCGCAATGCTGCGTATACGGCTGCTCAGCTGGCTGTCGAGTACCTGATGCACTTCCTCGATACCACTGCCATCGCCCTGCACGTCCTGTATGCCGTAAGCCAGAGTCGGTTCGTCGATGTCGCCGAGCATGTCGCGGAAAAACGCTTCGTGCTCGGCCTGGCTGATACCCAGACGCGCCTGTGCCACATGGTTGCGATAAGGCACCGGGGCCGGCAATTGCTCGATCTGCCCCTGCAGGCTGGCCTGCATTTCCTCCACCACCACTTCCAGTGAGGTGTGATCCAGCGCCAGATGGTGGAACAGCAACATGCCGACCAGACGCTGGTGGGTGTTGTCCTCGGCATAGGCAATGCGCATCAGCGGCGCCTGGCCAATGTCCAGGCGATAGTGACGTGGGTCAAAACGCTCGCGCAGTCGTGTCAGCACGTCACCGTCGAGCGGATCGATGGCCACCTCTTCCAGACTCAGTTTAGCGTTGCGCCAGACCACCTGTACCGGCTGCTCAAGCCCTTCCCAGACCACGGCGGTGCGCAGGATGTCGTGGCGTTCGACCACGTTCTGCAGGGCCGCGGCGAAACTGGCCAGGCACTCGCGATCATCGAACGCGAAGAGCATCTGCAAGACATAGGGATCACCTTCATCCGCAGCCAGATGGTGATAGAGAATACCTTCCTGCAAGGGGGCCAGGGCGTAGATGTCCTGAATGTTGGCCAGGCCGCCCGGGACGCTGGCGACTACCCGATCGATCGCTGCCTGATCCAGATCAGCCAGCGGCAGCATGTCCGGGGTAATACGCTCGCAGCCCGGCACGATCAGGTTATCCGGCACCTGTACGTCGGTGTGCCCGCCCACCGCAGCAGCAAGTGCGGCAAGGGTCGGCTGGCTGAACAGCACCCGCACATCAGCCGACAGGTCGATCTGGCGCATGCGCTCGATCAGTTTGACGGCCAGCAGCGAATGCCCGCCCAGTTCGAAGAAATGATCGTGGCGGCCAACCTGTGGCACTTGCAGCAGAGACTGCCAGATTTGCGCGATGGCGATCTCGACATCGCCTTCGGGCGGCGCGTATTCACGCATTGCCAGTGCCTGCGCATCCGGTGCGGGCAATGCCTTTTGGTCGAGCTTGCCGTTGGTGGTCAGCGGGAAGCTGTCCAGCGCCACAAAAGCACTGGGCACCATGTAATCGGCCAGGGACAGCAGCAAGCGCTCACGCAAGTCAGCCGCCACGATCTCGTGGCCGGGCGCAGCGATCACATAGGCCACCAGGCGCTTGTCACCCGGTTGATCTTCGCGGACCAGCACCAGCGCTTCGCGGACCGCGTCACAGGCGGCCAGCGCAGCCTGGATTTCTCCCAGTTCGATACGGAAACCACGGATCTTGACCTGGTCGTCGTTGCGGCCCAGGTAATCGAGACTGCCATCATCCATCCAGCGACCCAGGTCGCCGGTTCGGTACAGACGCGCCTGAGGATCTTTACTGAACGGGTTCGCCAGGAATCGCTCGGCCGTCAGCGCTTCACGATTCAGGTAGCCCCGCGCGACACCGGCGCCGCCGACATATAGCTCGCCGACCACACCCACCGGCACCGGCTCGCGGCGCGCGTCCAGTACATACAACTGCAAATCGGGAATGCGTACACCGATAGGGCTCACGCCCGCACGTTGCGCATCTGCCGCCACCAGGGGGTGATAGGTCACATGCACCGTGGTTTCGGTGATGCCATACATGTTCACCAACTGCGTACCGGCGTTGATCACCCTGGCGTACCACGGCTTTAGCATCCCGGTATCCAGCGCTTCGCCACCAAAAATCACCTGGCGCAAGGAATGTCGCTGATCGCTCTCGCCCTGGGCGTTGAGAAACTGGCGGAACGCGCTCGGGGTCTGGTTGAGCACCGTCACTTCGGCGCTGCACAACAGCGCGTAGCAGTCTTGCGGGGAGCGGCTGATCAGTTGCGGCACGATCAGCAAACGCCCGCCGTGCAACAGCGCACCCCAGATTTCCCAGACCGAGAAGTCGAACGCGAATGAATGGAACAACGCCCAGACATCCTGCTCGTTGAAACCAAACCAGCTCTGGGTGGCCGAGAACAGCCGGGCCACGTTGCGGTGCTCGACCATTACGCCCTTGGGCAGGCCGGTCGAACCGGAGGTGTAGATGACGTAAGCCAGGTGGCGCGGGCTGAGCCCGGTCAGCTGTGGATTGTGACCCGGTTGGGCCTGCAACGCCGGACTGTGCAAATCCACGCGTGGGCCGTCGAACGCACCCAGCAGCGCCAGCCCGGCAGCATCGGCCAGCACCGCCATCGGGGCGCTGTCCTGCAACTGGTAAGCAATACGCTCCGCCGGATAGGCCGGGTCAATCGGCACGTAACCCGCACCGGCCTTGAGCACCCCGAGCAAACCGACAATCATCTCCAAGCTGCGCTCTACGCAGATCGCCACCCGGTCATCCGGCTGCACGCCCAGGCCCAGCAGGTAATGGGCCACCTGATTGGCGCGGGTGTTCAGCTCGGCATAGGTCAGGGTGCGGTCTTCATAGTGCAGGGCCACGGCATTCGGCTGCGCCACCACCCAGGCTTCGAAGGTACGGTGAATCAGGGTGTCATCGGCCTGCAGCGCATGGGGGGTGTTCCAGCTTTCCAGCAGTTGCTGGCGCTCGATCCCGGGCAGGATATGCAGCGCTCCCAGCGCAGCGTCCGGGGTCTGTTCCAGTGCTTGCACCAGGTTTTCCAGCACACAGTGCATGTACGCACATACACGCTTGGCACCGATCTGTCCTTCGGCCATGACGGTCAGGGCGAAACCTTCGCCTATGTCATCCACGCACAAGGTCAGCGGGTAGTTGGTACGTTCTTCGCCGTGCAGCGCCTGAATGCCTTCCCAGGCGACCTGCGCATTGTCGCTCGCGGCGACATCACCGGTATGACGGAAATTGAGCAGCGAGCTGAACAATGGCGTCGAAGCGGGTACACCACTGCAACGTTGGGCCAGTACCAGCGAGGCGTGTTCATGGGCCAGCAGCCCGCTGAGTCGCGCATGGGTCGCTTTCAGACCGCTGCGCACGCCCTGCTCGCCCAGCGTGACACGCAGCGGCAAGGTGTTGATGAACATTCCCAACGCCCGGTCGGACCCTGCGCCGCCTTGCAGGCGACCGAGCAACACGGTGCCGAACACCACATCCTCTTTGCCTGACACAGCGCCCAGTAAACGAGCCCAGGCGAGGTGATAAAGGCTGGCAGAACTCACCCCGAGTTGACGAGCCTGTACGCGCAGGCGTTGGCTCAGGTCGACGTCGACCAGCAGGCGTGCTTCCTCGATACCGCTGCCGTCGCCCTGCACGTCCTGCAGACCGAATGGCAGCGTCGGCTCATCGATGTCGCCGAGCATATCGCGGAAAAATACCTCATGCTCTTCACGGCTGACACCGAGCATGGCCTGAGCTACGTAATTGCGATAAGGCACGGACGGCGGCAGCGAGGCTTGCTGACCGAGCATGTGTGCCTCGATTTCGCTTCTGAGGATGCGCAGCGATGTGGCGTCGTCCACCAGGTGGTGGAACAGCAACATGCCCAGCCAGCGGTTGTTCACTTCATCGTGTGCATAACCGATGCGCAGCATCGGTGCCTGACGGATGTCCAGACGCGTGTGACGAGGGTCGAGACGCTTGAGCAACTGCTCGGCGATGTCGCCATCGGCCGGGTCCAGCACTTGCTCATCCAGGCCCAGAGTCGCTTCACGCCAGACCACCTGCACCGGGGCGTCGAGACGTTCCCAAAGCACGGCGGTGCGCAGGATATCGTGCCGTGCGATCACGCCTTGCAGCGCGTGGGCGAAACTGTGCAGACGCTCAAGACTGTCAAAGGCAAACAGCGCGTATTGCAAATACGGGTCACCCTCGGTAGCGGCAAGGTGGTGATACAAGATCCCCTCCTGCAGCGGCGCCAAGGCATAGATATCCTGCACGTTGGACAGACCGCCGGGCACGCTGGAGACCACGCGATCGATATCGTCCTGGGTGAGCGACACCAGCGGCAGCATATCCGGGGTGATGCGCGAGCAGTCCGCGGGAATAAGGTTGGCGGGAGCCTCGACTTGCCCCTTGCCGCCCACCGCTGCCGCCAGGGCAGACAGGGTCGGCTGGCTGAACAGCACGCGCACATCGGCAACCAGATCGATCTGGCGCATGCGCTCGATCAGTTTCACGGCCAACAGCGAGTGGCCGCCCAGCTCGAAGAAGTGGTCATGCCGGCCGACCTGCTCCAGTTGCAACAGGTCTTGCCAGATCCGCGCAATGGCCATCTCGGTATCGCCTTCAGGCGCTTCGTAGCCTTGACTGGCCACCGCCGAACGGTCGGGCGCGGGCAGCGCCTTGCGGTCAAGCTTGCCGTTGGCCGTCAGCGGGAAGCTTTCCAGACTGACGAAGGCACTTGGCAGCATGTACTCGGCCAGCGACAGGCGCAGTTGCTCACGCAATCGGCTAGCGTCCGGTTCCAGTCCCGCGGTGCCGATAACGTAGGCCACCAGACGCTTGTCACCAGGCTCGTCCTCACGCACCAGCACCAGCGCATCCTGTATACCTTCACACGCGGCGAGTTGCGCTTCGATCTCGCCCAGCTCTATACGGAAGCCGCGAATCTTCACCTGTTCATCGTTACGTCCCAGGTATTCCAGGCTGCCATCGGCCAGCCAGCGACCCAGATCGCCGGTGCGGTACAGGCGCGCACCCGGTGCCGTACTGAATGGGTTATCGATGAAACGCTCGGCCGTCAGTGCTTCACGGTTCAAGTAGCCACGTGCCACACCGGCACCGCCGACATACAGCTCGCCGACCACGCCGACTGGCACCGGTTCGCCATGGGGATCGAGGACATACAGTTGCAAATCGGGAATGCGCCTGCCGATCGGGCTGGCACCGATACGCTGTGCATCTTCGGCCTGCAACGGGTAATAGGTAACGTGCACCGTGGTTTCGGTAATGCCGTACATGTTGACCAGTTGCGTACCGGCATTCACCTTGCGGGCGTACCACGGCTTGAGCATGGCCGTTTCCAGTGCTTCGCCGCCGAAGATCACCTGGCGCAACGAATGCGCCTGCCCGTTCTCGCCCTGTGCTGCAATCAGTTGGCGGAACGCACTTGGCGTCTGGTTGAGCACCGTTACCCCGGCGCTGCACAGCAGGTTGTAGCAGTCTTCTGGTGAACGGCTGATCAGTTGCGGCACGATCAGCAGACGTCCGCCGTGCAGCAAGGCGCCCCAGATTTCCCAGACCGAGAAGTCAAAGGCGAACGAGTGGAACAGCGCCCAGATATCCTGTTCGCCAAACGCGAACCAGTCTGCGGTGGCCGAAAACAGTCGTGCAACATTGCGATGCTCGACCATCACGCCTTTGGGCAGACCGGTTGAGCCGGAGGTGTAGATGACATAGGCCAGGCTCGCAGCCGTCAGCCCCGCTACCTCGGGATTGCAGACGGATTCGTCCCGCAAGTCGGGATCATCGAGACTGATGATAGGCACTTCCGTCACCGGCAAGGCTTGCTGCACTGACTGCTGGCTCAATAATGCCGCCGGCGTGCTGTCACCGAGGGTATAGGCCAGGCGCTCAAGCGGGTAAGCCGGATCCAGTGGTACATAACCGGCCCCGGATTTGAGGATACCCAGCAAGCCGATAATCATCGCCGGGCCACGCTCGACACAGATCGCCACGCGATCATCCGGGCGTACACCCAAGGCCAGCAAGCGATGCGCGACCTGGTTGGCACGCGCGTTGAGTTCGCCGTAGCTCAGGATCTGTTCTTCGAACACCAGAGCGACGGCGTCTGGCTGTTCTGCGGCGCGGGCTTCGAATTGCTGATGGATCGGTGTTTCGTGTGTATCGGTCTTGTTGGGCAGGTTCCACTGTTCGAGCAACTGCGCACGCTCGCTGAGCGGCAGTATCGAAATACTGTGTAACGGCGTTTGCGGCGCCTGTTCCAGCGCATCCACCAGCCCTTCTGTAGCCAACTGCAAATAGTCACAAACACGCTGCGCGCCGATGCTCGCCGTCACCAGTGCTGTGAACAGAAATCCTTCACCCATATCGTCGACGTTGACTGTCAACGGGTAGTTGGTGCGTTCTTCATCGGCCAGACCCAGCGACTGCATGCCATCCCAAGCCACCATTGCCTCATCGGTCACGGCAACGCCGCTATGGCGATAATTGAGCAAGGCACTGAACAGTGGTGTCGGTGCGACCACGCCACTGCAACGCTGAGCCAGTGCCAGCGACGCATGTTCATGGCCGAGTAACCCGGTCAGGCGTCGGTGCGTGGCCTTGACCCCGTCACGTACGCCCAGATCGCCCAGGTCTACCCGCAGCGGCAAGGTATTGATGAACATGCCAAGGGCCCGTTCGGCACCCTCGCCGCTCTGCATCCGACCCATCAGGATGGTGCCGAACACCACCTGTTCACGTCCGCTGAGGCGACCGAGCATTTGCGCGAACGCCAGGTGGATCAGGCTTGCCGCACTGACCCCAAGTTGCCGCGCCTGAACTCTCAGGCGTTGGCTCAAAGCGCCGTCCAGCCGCAGACGGGAATGATCGAGAGCGCTGCCGTCGCCTTGTACATCGTGCAGGCCGAAAGGCAGCGTTGGCTCGTCGATATCGCCGAGCATGTCCTGAAAGAACAGTTCGTGGTCCTGTTCTTTCAGACCCAGTCGTGCCTGAGCGACATAGTTGCGGTAAGGAATGGAGTGGGCAAGTTGTTCGGCCTGACCGAGCAGGCAGACCTGCATTTCATAGCGCACCTGATCCAGCGCAGTGTGGTCAAGGATCATGTGGTGAAACATCAGGGTCGCCAACCAGCGTTCGTTGCCGCTGTCTAGGGCACACACCAGGCGCATCAAGGGTGCCTGGCGGATGTCCAGGCGTATCTGAAGCGGGTCCAGGTAGTCTTGCAACTGACTCGATACATTACCTAAACAAGGGTTGAACTCAATCTCTTCGACGCTGAGCTCGACATGGCGCCAGACCACCTGTAACGGCTCGTCGAGGCTTTCCCAGTGCATGGAAGTGCGCAGGATGTCATGGCGATTGATGACCATTTTCAGCGCGTTGGCGAATGTCTCCACGTGTGCGCGGCTGTCAAAGGCAAACTGCGCCTGAAGCACATAGGGGTCGCCCCGTTCGGCGCTGATGTGGTGATAGAGAATACCTTCCTGCAAGGGGGCCAGCGGGTAGATATCCTGCACGTTCGCCGCGCCGCCGGGCACGCAGGCCACCACCTGGTCGATCTGCTCCTGATTCAGTTCGATCAACGGCAGCATGTCCGGAGTGATTCTCTGGCAGTCCGCTGGAATACCGTTGGCAGGTATCACCAGATCGTCGACCGCGCCTGCCGCTGCTGCCAGTGCCGCCAAGGTCGGCTGGCTGAACAGCGTACGCACATTGGCACTCAGGCCGGCCTGGCGCATACGTTCGATCAGGCTCACTGCCAGCAGCGAATGCCCGCCCAGTTCAAAGAAATGATCGTGGCGACCGACACGTTCGATGTTGAGCAAGTCGCTCCAGATCTTCGCCAAAATGATTTCGGCTGCGCCTTGCGGCTCCTCGTAGCCGCCACGGATCAGTGCTTCACCGTCCGGAGCTGGCAGGGCCTTGCGGTCCAGTTTGCCGTTAGGGGTCAGCGGCAGCGCATCAAGACGCACGTAGGCCACAGGGATCATGTAGGCCGGCAGTTGCTCCTGCAGCCAGTCGCGCAGGCTATCGATGTCTGGCTCATTGTGGGCGGCCTGGACGGTGTAATAAGCCACCAGGCGCTTGTCGCCCGGGATGTCCTCGCGGGCGGTGACTACTGCTTCATGGACCGCCGGGTGTTTGGCCAGTAGTGCATCGATCTCGCCCAGTTCGATACGGAAACCACGGATCTTCACCTGATCGTCGTTACGGCCCAGGTATTCGATATTGCCGTCAGGCAAGTAACGACCCAGGTCGCCGGTGCGGTACATGCGTGCCGCGGGCTGCGGGCTGAACGGGTCTTTAAGGAAGCGCTCCGCAGTGAGGTCGTCACGGTTCAAGTAGCCTCGCGCCACACCGGCACCGCCGATGTAGATTTCACCCGCGACACCCAGTGGCACAGGCTGTTGCTGTTCGTCCAGCAGGTAAAACTGCGTATTGCCGACCGGTTTGCCGATGTGTGCAGCGAAGCCGTCTTCGCGGTCCATCGCCACCCAGCTGGAGTAGGTGGTGGTTTCCGATGGGCCATAGAGGTTGCACAGGCGCTGTACGCCAGTCTTCTCGAACAGATTTTCCACCAGACTGCGCTTGAGAGCCTCCCCCGCCACGTTCACGGTATGGACCGACGTTGGCAGCCCATTGACTTCCAGCAAGGCCTTCAGCGCCGACGGTACGGTGTTGATCAAGCCGATATCGTGCTCGCCGTGTTGCAGTTCCAGCACGTTCCTGACGACTTCGATGCTGCCGCCCGATGTCAGCGGCGCGAAGCATTCGTAGACCGCGAGGTCGAAGTTCAGCGAGGTGGAGAACAGCGTTTTTTCCAGTGCAGAACCGTCGAAAGCCTTATGCGCCCAGGTCAGAAAGTTCACGGTGTTACGGTGTTCGATCATCACGCCTTTCGGCAGACCGGTGGAGCCCGAGGTATAGATCAGGTAGGCCAGGTGCGCCGAAGTCAGCCCCGCCACCTGCGGATTCTGGACGGATTGGTCCTGCCAATCGCTCAGGTCGAGATTGATCACAGGCACCGAAACGCCGGCCAGTAACGCTTCAGTCGCCGACTGTGCCAGCACGGCAGCAGGTGCGCTGTCCTGCAACATGTAAGCAATACGGTCCGCCGGATAAGCCGGGTCCAGCGGCACATAGCCGCCGCCCGCCTTGAGAATTGCCAGCAAGCCGACGACCATGTCGGCGCCGCGCTCAACGCAGATACCAACCCGCGAATCAGGCTGAACGCCTTGCTTGCGCAACGCATGGGCCAGACGGTTGGCCTGCTCGTTAAGCTCGCGATAGGTCAGGCGCTGTTCGCCGTGAACCACCGCTACCGCATCCGGAGTGCACTCGACCTGTGCTTCGAACAAGCCATGAATGGTCTGTTCGTGCGGGTAATCCAGCGCGGTTTCGTTGAACGCCACCAGCAACTGCGCACGTTCTGCAGCAGGCAGGATCGGCAGGCTGTCGAGGGCCGAGGCCGGGGACTGTTCCAGTGCATCCACCAGATGCTCCAACACGGTCTGCATGTAACCACAAACCCGTCTGGCGCCCACGGCGCTGCTGACCAGCACGTTCAGGTTGAAGCCTTCACTGAAGTCATCGACGTTCAAGGTCAATGGATAGTTGGTGCGTTCTTCGCTTTTCAGCGTATGAATACCTTGCCACGCCTGGGTAGCCCGATCGGATACGCTGCCAGGCGCGCTATGGCGGTAGTTGAGCAGCGAACTGAACAGTGGCGTCGGTGCGGCAATGCCGCTGCAACGCTGAGCCAAGGCTAGCGACGCATGCTCATGACCCAGCAAGGCAGTCAGGCGTTCATGAGTGGCTTTGACCCCTTCACGCACGCTCTTCTCGCCTACCGAAACCCGCAGTGGCAAGGTGTTGATGAACATCCCCAATGCCCGCTCGGCGCCTTCGCCGGCCCGCATCCGGCCCATCAGCACGGTGCCGAACACCACGTCCTGTCTGCCTGAAACCGTGCTCAACACCTGAGCCCAGGCCAGGTGCAACAGACTGGCGGCGCTCACGCCCTGTTGACGAGCCTGAGCGCGCAATCTCAGGTTCAACCGAGGGTCCAGTGCAAGGGTGGCTTCCTCGATATCAAGGCCATCGCCCTGCACATTCATCAGACCGAACGGCAGCGTCGGTTCGTCTACATCACCGAGCATGTCGCGGAAGAACGCTTCGTGATCGGCCTGGCTGCCCCCCAGGCGTGCCTGGGCCACATAATTGCGATATGACACCGGTGCCGACAGGGTTTGAGCTTCGCCCAACAGCCAGGCCTGCATTTCATGCTGCACCACGGCCATCGCCATGTTATCGAGGACCATGTGATGGAACAGCAGCATCGCGCAGATCCGCTGATTCGGCGGATCCTCGGCATAGACCAGGCGCATCAGCGGTGCCTGAGTGACATCCAGGCGGTGGTGACGCGGGTCAAAGCGGCTATGCAGTTGCGTGCCGATATCACCGGCTGCCGGGTCGATGTGTAGTGCCTCGAGAGGCAACTGCGCTTGACGCCAGACCACCTGCACGGGTGAGTCCAGGCCTTTCCAGACCATAGAGGTGCGCAGAATGTCGTGACGCTCGATGACTGCCTGCAAAGCTTGAACGAAAGCGTCCAGAGTTGCGCGGTCATCGAAAGCGAAATGGGCCTGCAGCACATAGGGATCGCCCTGCTCGGCAGCAATATGGTGATAGAGGATGCCTTCCTGCAAGGGGGCCAGCGGATAGATGTCCTGCACATTCGCTACGCCGCCCGGCACGCCGGCGACCACGTGATCGATCTGTGTCTGGGTCAGGTCGGCCAGTGGCAGCAATTCAGGCGTAATGCGTTGACAATTCTTGGTGATCAGATTGGCTGGCACCACGATATCAGTGCTACCGCCGACTGCAGCAGCCAGTGCGGCCAGGGTCGGCTGACTGAACAGTACGCGTATATCGGTGCTCAGGCCCAACTGGCGCATACGCCCGATCAGGCTAACCGCCAGCAGCGAATGGCCGCCGAGTTCGAAGAAGTTTTCGTGACGACCAATCCGGTCGAAGCCCAGCAGGTCTTGCCAGATAGCCGCGATCTGGGTTTCGGTTTCGCCTTGTGGTGCTTCGTAGTCGCGGCTGATCAGTGCATCACTGCCCGGTGCTGGCAGGGCCTTGCGGTCGAGTTTGCCGTTCGGTGTAAGGGGCATGGCCTCAAGCCGCACATAAATGGCCGGCACCATGTACTCAGGCAGCTTTTCCTGCAAATGCCTGCGCAGGCTTTCAAGGTCCACCAGGTCGTGCCCGGCTGCCAGCGTGTAATACGCCACCAAGCGTTTGTCACCGGGAATGTCTTCGCGGGCGGTGACTACGGCTTCATGGACCGCCGGGTGTTTGGCCAGACGTGCATCGATCTCGCCCAGTTCGATACGGAAACCACGGATCTTCACCTGATCGTCGTTACGGCCCAGGTATTCGATATTGCCGTCAGGCAAGTAACGGCCAAGGTCACCGGTACGATACATGCGTGCCGCGGGCTGCGGGCTGAACGGGTCTTTAAGGAAGCGCTCCGCAGTGAGGTCGTCACGGTTCAAGTAGCCTCGCGCCACACCGGCACCGCCGATGTAGATTTCACCCGCGACACCCAGTGGCACAGGCTGTTGCTGTTCGTCCAGCAGGTAAAACTGCGTATTGCCGACCGGTTTGCCGATGTGTGCAGCGAAGCCGTCTTCGCGGTCCATCGCCACCCAGCTGGAGTAGGTGGTGGTTTCCGATGGGCCATAGAGGTTGCACAGGCGCTGTACGCCAGTCTTCTCGAACAGATTTTCCACCAGACTGCGCTTGAGAGCCTCCCCCGCCACGTTCACGGTATGGACCGACGTTGGCAGCCCGTCAACGTCCAGCAGTGCTTTAAGCGCCGACGGCACGGTGTTGATCAGGCCGATATCGTGTTCGCCGTGTTGCAGCTCAAGGACGTTTTTGACGATTTCGATACTGCCGCCCGACGTCAGTGGCGCAAAGCACTCGTAGACGGCCAGGTCGAAGTTCAGCGAAGTAGAGAACAGCGTTTTTTCCAGTGCAGAGCCGTCGAACGCCTTATGCGCCCAGCTCAGGAAGTTCACGGTGTTGCGGTGTTCGATCATCACACCTTTCGGCAGGCCGGTGGAGCCCGAGGTGTAGATCAGGTACGCCAGGTGCGCCGAAGTCAGTCCCGCCACCTGCGGATTCTGGACGGATTCGTCCTGCCAGTCGCTCAGATCAAGATTGATGACTGGCACCGAAACGCCGGCCAGTAACGCTTCGGTTGCCGACTGGGTCAGCACCGCGGCAGGCGCACTGTCCTGCAGCATGTAGGCAATACGTTCTGCTGGATAAGCTGGGTCCAGGGGCACATAACCGCCGCCCGCCTTGAGGATTGCCAGCAAGCCGACGACCATGTCGGCACCGCGCTCAACGCAGATACCAACCCTCGAATCAGGCTGAACGCCTTGCTTGCGCAACGCATGGGCTAGACGGTTGGCCTGCTCGTTAAGCTCGCGATACGTCAGGCGCTGTTCGCCATGAACCACTGCCAGGGCTTGCGGCGTGCGCTCGACCTGCGCTTCGAACATTCCATGAATGGTCTGCTGCTGCGGGTAATCCAGTGCGGTGTCGTTGAACGCCACCAGTAACTGCTCGCGCTCGACGGCTGGCAGAATCGACAAACTTTGTAGCGACGCTTGTGGCATCAACTCAAGTGCGTCCACCATATGTTCCAGCGCCGTGTGCATATAGCCACACACGCGCTGCGCTCCGACAGTGATCGTCGCCAGCGCAGTCAGTTTGAAGTCCTCACCAAAGTCATCGACGTTCAACGTCAATGGATAGTTGGTGCGTTCTTCACTGTTCAGGGCACGAATACCCTGCCAGGCCTGGGCGGTCCGTTCTGAAGCGCTGCCAACCGCACTGTGGCGGTAGTTGAGCAGTGCGCTGAACAGCGGCGTCAGCGCGGACACTCCGCTGCAACGCTGAGCCAATGCCAGGGATGCATGTTCGTGAGCGAGCAACGCGGTGAGTTGCGCGTGTGTCGCCTTGACCCCGGCGCGTACCCCTTGCCCGCCCACGGCAACCCGCAGCGGCAAGGTGTTGATGAACATTCCCAGCGCCCGATCAGCGCCCTCGCCGGCATGCATACGGCCCAGCAGTACGGTGCCGAACACCACGTCGCGACGATCGGAAACCTTGCCCAGCACCTGAGCCCAGGCCAGATGCACCAGACTGGCGGCACTCACACCCTGTTGTCGGGCCTGAGCACGCAGTCTCAGGCTCAACTGGCTGTCCACTACCAGGACGGCTTCTTCGATATCATGGCCATCGCCCTGCACATCCTGCAGGCCGAAAGGCAGTGTCGGTTCGTCGATGTCGCCCAGCATGTCGCGGAAAAACACTTCATGATCAGCCTGGCTGACACCCAGACGCGCCTGAGCCACGTAGTTGCGGTATGGCACGGGCGCCGACAAAGTTTCACTCTCGCCTAGCAGCCAGGCCTGCATTTCATGCTGCACAACATCCATGGCCGTGTGATCCAGGGCCATATGATGGAACAGCAGCATCGCGGTGATGCACTGGTTGAGCGGGTCCTCGGCATAGACCAGGCGCATCAGTGGCGCTTGAGTCATATCGAGGCAGTAGTGACGCGGATCGAAGCGGCTATGCAGTTGCGCGCCGATCTCGCCGTCCGCCGGGTCAAGTTCAAGCCCTTCAAGGTGCAACTGAGCCTGGCGCCATACCACTTGCACCGGTGATTCCAGACCGTCCCATACCACCCCGGTACGCAGAATGTCGTGACGATCGATGACCATCTGCAAAGCCTGAACGAAGGCGTCCAGGCGCTCGCGATTGTCAAAGGCGAACTGGGCCTGCAGCACATAGGGGTCGCCGGCCTCGGCTGCCATGTGGTGATAGAGAATGCCTTCCTGCAACGGCGCCAGCGCGTAGATATCCTGAACATTTGCCACGCCGCCGGGCACGGTGGCGACCACTTGGTCGATCTGCACCTGGGTCAGATTCGCCAATGGCAACAGCTCCGGGGTGATGCGTTCGCAGCCTTTGTCTATCAGATTGGCCGGTACCTTGATGTCATGGCTTGCGCCGACGGCTGCGGCCAGTGCGGCCAGCGTGGGCTGGCTGAACAGCACGCGAACATCTGCGCTCAGGCCCGCCTGGCGCATGCGTTCGATCAGACTGACCGCCAGTAGCGAGTGCCCGCCGAGCTCAAAGAAGTGATCCTGACGGCCGACGCGTTCAACGTTGAGCAATTCGGACCATAAGCGCGCCAGGGTAATTTCCACTTCACCCTCGGGTGCCTGGAATTCACGGCTGGCATAGGCGTCTGCGTCCGGTACCGGCAAGGCTCGGCGATCAAGCTTGCCGTTGGCGGTCAGCGGGAGCGAATCCAGCACCATAAAGGCGCTTGGGACCATGTATTCGGACAGAGACGCCGCCAGTTCGCGGCGCAGTTCGACCGCTGACAAGGCGCTGTTTTCGTCACCGACGACGTATGCCACCAGGCGTTTGTGTCCAGGCTCGTCCTGACGGGCCAGAACCACCGCCTCTCTGACACCAGGGCAATCGACCAGACGCGCTTCGATTTCACCCAGTTCGATACGGAAACCACGGATTTTCACCTGGTCGTCGTTACGGCCCAGATACTCGATCACTCCGTCTGCGTTCCAGCGACCAAGGTCACCGGTGCGGTACAACAGGGCTCCAGCGTCGTCGCTGAAAGGATTGGCGACAAACTGCGTAGCATTAAGCTCCGGGCGGTTCAAGTAACCCTTGGCCACGCCCTGCCCGCCGATATACAGCTCTCCGACCACACCGATCGCCACCGGTTGGCGTAGGGCATCGAGCACATAGACCTGGCTGTTGCCAATCGGGCGGCCGATAGGAATACCGCCGTTGCCGACCGAGGTGATCTCATGGATCGTAGAGAAAGTCGTCGCTTCGGTCGGGCCGTAGCCATTGAGCAAGTGTCTCGGTGCGCCGTGTTTCAATACTCTGGCGATCACTGCCGGGTCCAGCACATCACCACCAACGATCAGGTAGCGCAATCTGGCGAAGGCCTCCATCAGGCCGTCGGCATATTGATGGAACAGACCAGCGGTCATCCACAGCACGCTGACTGACTGGGACAGCAACAGCCCACGGAACTCGTCGAGAGACAGCAATACCGACTGCTCCACCACGACCACGCAGCCGCCATTGAGCAGTGGCGCCCATACATCCAGGGTGCTGGCGTCGAAAGCCGGGTTGGAGGCGAACGCTACACGATCCCTGGCATTGAAATCGGCATAATTGTTGTTGAGCACCAGACGGCTGACAGCACGATGCGGCACCAATACGCCTTTGGGCATACCGGTGGAACCGGAGGTGTACATGATGTAGGCCACCGACTCGGCGGACGCTGACGGTAGCGGGTCAGGCGCATCTTTTTGCAGTTCCAGCAGGTCAAGGTCAATCCGCTGGATGCCTTCAGGCACATCATGGCGAGCCAGCGTCAATACGTACTGCGCTGCGCAGTCTTGCAGCATGAATGCCTGACGCTCGACAGGAGCATTGATATCTAGCGGTACATAGGCCGCACCGCATTTGACGATCGCCAACTGACCGGCCAGCAGATCAAGGGAACGCCCCAGCAACAACGCCACCCGTTCGCCCGGTTGCACACCGAGTTCGGTCAGGTGGCGGGCCAACGCGTTGGCGCGACTGTTGAGTTCATGGTAGGTCAGTTGCTGGTCATCTTGTACAGCGGCCAGTGCATCGGGCTGCGCTGCCACTCGTTGTTCGAACAGTTCCTGCAGGCTGCTGTTACGTGAGTAGTCGCGTGCCGTGTCATTGAAGTCGTGCAGTACTTGCTGGCGTTCGGTTGACGAGAGGATTTGCAAACGCTGCAACGGGGTTTGCGGCTGCTGCTCCAGCGCCTCGACCAGCGCGCCGAGTGCCGTCAGCATATAGTTGCCGATGCGCTTTGCACCGATCTGTGCCAGTGCTTGAACCGCCAGGCAGAAGCCCTGGCCCAAATCGTCCACCGACAGCGTGATCGGGTAAGTGCTGCGCTCCTCGCTGCCCAGGCTCTCCAAGCCTTTCCAGGCCTGGAGCGCCTCTGACGAAACCTCTGGTTCGCTGGCACTGTGGCGATAATTGAGTAGTGAATTGAACAACGGTGCCGGTGCGGCCACGCCACTGCAACGCTGGGCCTGGGCCAGCGATGCGTGTTCGTGACCGAGCAACGCGGTCAGCCGTGCGTGGGTGGTTCTGACCCCTTCACGCACCGCATGCCCTTCAAGCTTGACCCGCAACGGCAAGGTGTTGATGAACATACCCAATGCCCGGTCGGAGCCGTCGCCGCCCTGCATCCGGCCCATCAGTACCGTACCGAAAACCACGTCCGACTTGCCTGACAGCGCACCCACCACCCGCGCCCATGCGAGGTGATGCAGGCTCGCGGCACTAACCCCAAGCTGCCTTGCCAAGGTTCGCAGGCGCGCGCTCAGTGCGTCATCGAGGGGCAGGCGCACATCTTCGATCAGCGAGTCGCTGCCCGGCGTTTCGAGCACGCCGAACGGCAGCGTTGGCTCATCGATATCGGCCAGCATCTCGCGAAAGAAACCTTCATGAGCATCTGCCCCGACACCCAGTCGGACCTGTGCCACGTAGTTGCGATACGGCACGGCTTCGGGCAAGGCATGGCCTTCGCCGAGCAGGAAGGCCTGCATCTCGTGTTTCACCAGCTCCAGCGCGGCGTGGTCGATGGCAATGTGGTGGTACAGCAGGATAGCGACCCAGCGGGCATTGGCCGGGTCTTCAACGCATACCATGCGCATCAGCGGCGCATCGCGCAGGTTCAGGCGATGGTGCCGGGTATCAAAATGCTCGAGCAACTGGGTCTCGATGGGACCGTCGGCGGCGTCCAGTGTCAGCTCATCCACTGTCAGCGTCGCCTCACGCAACACCACTTGCACCGGTTCGTCGAGGCCTTCCCAGACCATCGCCGTGCGCAGGATGTCATGGCGTTCGATCACCGCCTGCAGTGCCTGGGCGAAGTCATCAAGGCGCTCGCGACTTTCGGCCCCGAACAGCGCCTGCAATACATAGGGGTCGCCCTGCGCGGCGGTCAGGTGATGATAGAGAATCCCTTCCTGCAGAGGCGCCAGCGGGTAGATGTCCTGCACATTGCCAGCACCGCCCGGTACCGCGTTGACGATCCTGTCGATCGCTTCCTGGCTTAGATTGGCCAGCGGCAGCATGTCCGCGGTAATGCGAAAGGCCGGGCTGAGCCAGTCACCGCCCATTCGAGCCACCAGCGTCAGCAGTTCTGCCTTGTGCACGCTCAGGCTTTCAAGGGTGGCACTGTCCAGCCCCTCGTCGTCTCCGAGAATCACGAGATCGTCTTCTTCCTGTTGAAGACGGATCGCATGCGTGGAAAGAACTGCCATCAATTCGCTGAAGTGCATCGAATAACCTGCTGTTTATCATTTCAGAGGGGGTCGACGATCCCTGAGATCGGTGTCGCAACCAGTGTTTCGCACGATAAAAACGGAGGGGCTTCTAAACTCGAAGACAGAACGGGATCCGGGTGCAGGTATGATGGGCGCCGCAGCAATAAAGGGCTGCGGTCCTCTGACACACACGAAACTTCCCATTCGCCGTGCTTCCCACACGCCGCAAAAATTAGAGCATCCATGGGCGACTGTCTGTCGTGGGAAGCTGGGACAAGACTTGAGGGTGGCGGTCGGCGCCGCGATGTGCGAGCGGCTGGCTGAACAGACAGAGTGTAATGTTGCGAGGGGGGGCGAAGCTGTTACGCAGGACTTCAGGGTGAAAGGCAACCGCCCGACCGGTTGCCGATCGGGCGGGCAGTTACCGTCGCTTCAGATACGGCGTTTGCGGTTGAGTGTCGGAATTGTCGTCTGCGGCACCTCCAGCCGCTTGACCTTACCCACCGAGGCAGCCACCTGAATAAGCGTCGGATGACCGAACAGCACCTGTACGTCAGCTTCCAGGTCCGCCTGACGCATGCGCTCGATCAGGCTGACCGCCAACAGTGAATGCCCGCCCAGTTCGAAGAAATGATCATGACGCCCGACCTTTTCGACATTGAGCAGATCCGCCCAGAGCGCTGCCAGCTTGATCTCGACGTCACCCACCGGGGCTTCGTAAGCACGCGGGACCAATGCGCTGCTGTCCAGTGCCGGCAGGGCCTTGCGGTCGAGCTTGCCATTCGGCGTGAGCGGCCACGCATCAAGCGGCATGTAGGCGGCCGGCAGCATGTAGTCCGGTAGTAGCCCTTGCAGGTACGTGCGCAGATCGCTGCTTTCCGGTAACACTGTCGGGTCGGACGGTGTGAAATACGCGACCAGACGGGTTTCGCCGGGTACGTCCTCACGGGCGACAACCACCGCTTCCTGCACCTGCGGGTGTTTGTTCAGGGACGTCTCGATCTCGCCCAGTTCGATACGGAAACCACGGATCTTCACCTGATCATCGTTACGGCCCAGGTATTCGATATTGCCATCCGGCAAGTAGCGACCCAGGTCGCCGGTGCGGTACATACGCGCGCCGGGTGAGAGGCTGAACGGATCCTTGAGGAAGCGTTCAGCGGTCAGATCATCACGGTTCAGATAACCGCGGGCCACGCCGGCACCGCCGATGTAGATTTCACCCGGCATACCCCGCGGAACGAGCTGTTGCTGCTCGTCGAGCAGGTAGAACCGGGTGTTGCCCACCGGCCTGCCGATGTGCGGAGCGAAGCCGTCTTCGCGGTCCATGGCCACCCAGCTTGAGTAGGTGGTGGTTTCGGACGGCCCATACAGGTTGCACAGGCGCTGCACGCCGGTTTTCTCGAACAGTGATTCCACCAGATTGCGCTTGAGTGCTTCGCCGGCGACATTGACGGTGTGGACCGACCCTGGCAAACCGTCGATTTCCAGCAGCGCTTTCAGTGCCGAGGGAACGGTGTTGATCAGGCCGATATCGTGATTGCCATGTTGCAGTTCCAGGACGTTTTTGACCACGTTGATGCTCCCTCCCGATGTCAGCGGCGCGAAGCACTCGTAGACCGCGAGGTCGAAGTTCAGCGAGGTGGAGAACAGCGTTTTTTCCAGCGCAGAGCCGTCGAACGCAACGTGTGCCCAGGTCAGGAAGTTCACGGTGTTGCGATGCTCGATCATCACGCCTTTCGGCATACCGGTGGAGCCGGACGTGTAGATCAGGTACGCCAGATGTGCCGAGGTCAGCCCAGGCACCCGCGGATTCTGGACGGATTCGTCCTGCCAATCACTCAAATCAAGGTTGATTACTGGCACCGAAACGTCGGCCAGTAACGCTTCAGTTGCCGACTGTGCCAACACGGCGGCAGGCGTGCTGTCCTTCAGCATGTAAGCAATCCGCTCAACCGGATATGCTGGATCCAGCGGAACGTAGCCGCCACCCGCTTTGAGGATCGCCAGCAAACCGACGACCATTTCCACGCCGCGTTCTACGCAGATCCCCACGCGGGAATCGGGCTGCACACCCTGTTTGCGCAAGGCATGGGCCAGGCGGTTGGCCTGTTCGTTGAGCTCGCGATAGGTCAGGCGCTGTTGGCCATGCACCACGGCCACAGCCTGCGGCGTGCGCTCGACCTGTGCTTCGAACAGGCCATGAATGGTCTGCTCGTGCGGATAATCCAGCGCGGTAGCGTTGAGCCCGAAGACCAGTTGCTCACGCTCTGCTGCCGGCACAACCGACAAACCAGCCAAAGGCATCTCGCTGGACTGCTCCAGTGCGCTGACCACACCCTCCAGCGCTGTCTGCATATACGCGCAGACCTGTTGCGCATCGATACTGGAAATGGCTTGAACGGTGAGGCTGAAGCCCACACCTTCATCGTTCACTGAAAGGGTCAGCGGATAGTTGGTGCGTTCTTCTCCGTGCAAATGTTCGATGCCCTGCCAGGCCTCGAAAGCCTGCTGATTGACCTCCACGTCGATATGCCGGTAGTTGAGCAAGGCGTTGAACAGTGGCGTTGACGCCGGTACACCACTGCAACGCTGAGCCAGCACCAGCGACGCGTGTTCATGGGCCAGCAGTCCGCTGAGTCGAACGTGGGCAGCTTTCAGACCGCTGCGTACGCCCTGCTCGCCCAGCGTGACGCGCAGCGGCAAGGTATTGATGAACATCCCCAGCGCCCGGTCGGAGCCGGCACCGCCCTGCAGGCGGCCGAGTAGAACGGTGCCGAACACCACATCCTCTTTGCCTGATACCGCGCCCAATACACGGGCCCAGGCCAGGTGATACAGGCTGGCAGAGCTGACCCCGAGTTGACGAGCCTGCGCCCGCAAGCGCTGGCTCAGGTCGATGTCGACCCGCTGGCATGCTTCCTCGATACCGCGCCCGTCGCCCTGCACGTCCTGCAGGCCGAACGGTAGTGTCGGCTCGTCGATGTCACCAAGCATGTCGCGGAAAAACGCTTCGTGTTCCTCGCGGCTGACGCCGAGCCTGGCCTGAGCCACGTAATTGCGATAAGGCACGGATGGCGGCAGCGAGGCTTGCTGACCAAGCATGTGCGCCTCGATTTCGTTTTTGAGAATGCGCAGTGATGTAGCGTCGTCCACCAGATGATGGAACAGCAACATGCCCAGCCAGCGGTTATTTACCGAATCGTGGGCATAGCCGATGCGCAGCATCGGCGCCTGACGGATGTCCAGACGCGTGTGACGCGGGTCCAGGCGCTTGAGCACTAATTCTGCTATGTCACCATCGGCCGGGTTCAATACCCACTCATCAAGCACCAGAGGTGCTTCACGCCAGACCACCTGCACCGGTGCCTCGAGACGTTCCCAAAGCACGGCGGTGCGCAGGATATCGTGCCGCGCGATCACCCCTTCCAGTGCCTGGGCGAAGCTGTGCAGGCGCTCGATACTGTCAAAGGAGAACATTGCGTACTGCAAGTAGGGGTCGCCTTCGACCGCTGCAATGTGGTGATACAAAATCCCCTCCTGCAGCGGCGCCAGGGCATAAATGTCCTGCACGTTGGCCGCACCACCCGGTACGCAGGACACCACATGGTCGATATCCTCTTGGCGTAGTGACACCAGCGGCAGCATATCCGGGGTGATGCGCGAGCAGTCGGCAGGAATAAGATTAGCGGGTACTTCCACTGCACCTTTGCCACCCACCGCTGCCGCCAGGGCAGACAGGGTCGGCTGACTGAACAGCACGCGTACATCGGCAACCAGATCGATCTGGCGCATGCGCTCGATCAGTTTCACGGCCAGCAGGGAGTGGCCGCCCAGCTCGAAGAAGTGGTCATGCCGGCCGACCTGCTCGAGTTGCAACAGGTCTTGCCAGATCCGCGCAATGGCCATCTCGGCGTCGCTTTCTGGCGCTTCGTAGCCACGACTGGCCACTGAAGATCGGTCAGGTGCAGGCAAAGCCTTGCGGTCAAGTTTACCGTTGGCGGTCAGCGGCAGTGCATCTAGCTGCACGTAGGCAGCCGGCACCATGTACTGCGGCAAAGTCCCTTGCAGATGCTCGCGCAGGGTTTCGATATCCAGCAGCCTTTCCGACTGCAGCGCCGTGACATAGGCCACCAGGCGCTTGTCGCCGGGCACATCCTCACGGCACAGCACCACGGCATCGCGCACTTCAGGATATTCAGCCAGACGTGCTTCGATTTCACCCAGTTCGATACGGAAGCCGCGAATCTTCACCTGCTCGTCGTTGCGGCCCAGGTATTCCAGGCTGCCATCGGCCAGCCAGCGGCCGAGGTCGCCGGTGCGGTACAGGCGAGCACCCGGAGCGTTACTGAACGGGTTATCGAGAAAACGCTCGGCCGTCAGTGCTTCGCGGTTCAGGTAGCCACGGGCAACACCGGCACCGCCCACGTACAGCTCGCCGATCACGCCTGCCGGCACTGGTTCGCCATGCGCGTCGAGCAGATAAAGCTGCAGGTCTGGGATGCGCTTGCCGATCGGACTGGCACCGACACGCTGGACGTCTTCAGGCTGCAACGGATAGTAGGTGACGTGCACGGTGGTTTCGGTAATCCCGTACATGTTCACCAGTTGCGTGCCGGTATTCACGTTGCGGGCGTACCACGGTTTGAGCATCGCCGTTTCCAGTGCTTCGCCGCCGAAAATCACTTGGCGCAGCGAATGTGTCTGCTCTTTCTCGCCCTGGGCCGCAATCAGCTGGCGGAACGCACTCGGTGTCTGGCTAAGTACGGTTACACCAGCACTGCACAGCAGTTCGTGGAAGTCTTCAGGCGAGCGGCTGACTAGTTGCGGAACGATCAGCAGACGTCCGCCATGCAGCAACGCGCCCCAGATTTCCCAGACCGAGAAGTCGAAAGCGAATGAGTGGAACTGTGCCCACACATCCTGTTCATTGAAACCGAACCAGTCCTGGGTGGCCGAGAACAGTCGTGCAACGTTGCGATGCTCGACCATCACACCCTTAGGCAGGCCGGTAGAACCGGAGGTGTAGATGACGTAGGCAAGGTCGCTGGGCTGCACCGATACCATTGGATTGCTGACGGACTCATCCAGCAGGTCTGTGTCGTCAAGATAGATCAGTGGCACACCGGAGTCCGGCAAGGCTTGCTGCACCGATCGCTGACTCAACAGCGCCACAGGGGTACTGTCGCCGAGTGCGTAGGCCAGGCGCTCAAACGGGTAAGCCGGATCCAGTGGCACGTAACCGGCGCCGGATTTGAGGATCCCCAGCAAGCCGATAATCATCGCCGGGCCCCGTTCGACGCAGATCGCCACGCGATCGTCATTGCGTACACCCAAGGCCAGCAAACGGTGCGCGACCTGGTTGGCACGCGCATTGAGCTCGCCGTAGCTCAGGGGCTGCGCTTCGAACATCAGCGCGACGGCGTCTGGTCGTTCTGCGGCGCGTGCTTCGAATTGCCGGTGGATCGGTGTCTCGTGTGCATAGCTCTTCTCAGGCCGGTTGCACTGCTCGAGCAACTGCGCACGTTCGGCGAGCGGCAATATCGAAATAGCATGCAGCGGGGTTTGCGGCGCCTGTTCCAGCGCATCGACCAGACTGTTCAGGGTTTGTTGCATGTAGGCGCAGATCCGTGTCGCCTCAATCAGTGGCACGGTCTGAACAGTCAGCTGGAAGCCTTCGCCCTGGTCATCGACGTTCAGCGTCAGCGGGTAGTTGGTACGTTCTTCATCGCCCAGCGACTGCATGCCATCCCAGGCTGTCAGTGCCTCATCGGTCACGGCAATGCTGCTGCGACGATAATTGAGCAAGGCGCTGAACAGCGGCGCCGGTGCGGCCACGCCACTGCAGCGCTGGGCCAGTGCCAGCGAGGCATGTTCATGGCCGAGTAACCCGGACAAGCACCGGTGCGTGGCTTTGACCCCGTCACGTACGCTCAGATCCCCCAGGTCTACCCGCAGCGGCAAGGTGTTGATAAACATTCCCAGCGCCCGGTCTGCGCCTTCGCCGCCTTGCATGCGGCCCATCAGTACGGTGCCGAATACCACGTCGCTACGCCCCGAGACCTGGCCCAGCAGTCGCGCCCAGGCCAGGTGGACCAGGCTCGCGGCACTCACGCCCAGTTGCAGGGCCTGGCTCCGCAAGCGACTGCAGAGGTCTGCGTCTACAGTCAGTCGGGCTTCTTCGATGTCGTGTGCATCACCGTGCACCTGTTGCAGACCGAACGGCAGCGTCGGCTCGTCGACATTGCCCAGCATTTCGCGGAAGAACACCTCATGCTCTTCCTGGCTTACGCCCAGTCGGGCCTGAGCGACATAGTTGCGATACGGAACCGCGACGCCCAGTTGTGCCTCCTGCCCCAGCAGGCTGGCCTGCATCTCGTAGCGCACCACGTCCATCGCGGTATGGTCCATGACCAGATGATGAAACTGCAGCAACGCCAGACAGCGCTGGTTTGGCTCATCCCAGGCGCACACCAGACGCATCATCGGCGCTTGACGAATGTCCAGACGATGGTGCCTGGCGTCAAAACGCTGGTGCAACTGTGCTGCCATGTCGCCAGCATGCGGATCGGCATCAAAGCTTTCGCGCATCAGTGGCGCCTGACGCCAGACCACTTGCATCGGTTCGTCCAGTCCCTCCCAGACCAGCGCGGTGCGCAGCACATCATGACGCTGGATCACGAACTGCAAGGCGCGGGCGAAATCGTCGACATGCTCCTGGCTGTCAAAGCTGAACAGCGATTGCAGCAAGTAGGGATCGCCGCGTTCAGCGCTGAGGTGGTGATAGAGGATACCTTCCTGCAGCGGCGCCAGCGGGTAGATGTCCTGCACGTTGGCAACGCCGCCGGGCACCGTGGCAACGATCCGGTCGATGGCGACCTGATCAAGACTTGCCAGCGGCAACATGTCCGGTGTAATCCGCTGACAGTCCGCATCAATGCCATTGGCCGGGACGTGAATTTCACGACCGCTGCCCACCGCCGCTGCCAGCGCGGCCAGGGTCGGCTGGCTGAACAACACACGCACGTCGGCACTCAAGCCGACTTGGCGCATGCGTTCGATCAGCATCACTGCCAGCAACGAATGACCGCCCAGTTCGAAAAAGTGATCATGACGACCGACCTGTTCGACCGTCAGTACGTCTGCCCAGATCGACGCCAGCAGGGTCTCGACCTCGCCTTGAGGGGCCTCATAACCGCGGCTGATCAGCGATTGCGCATCCGGCGCTGGTAGCGCCTTGCGGTCGAGCTTGCCGTTGGCGGTCAGCGGCAGTGCGTCCAGCTGCACGTAGGCCGCAGGCACCATGTAGTCCGGCAATGTGCCTTGCAGATGACTGCGCAGGTGTTCAATGTCGAGCACGGTTTCAAAATGTCGCGCTATGACATAAGCCACCAGGCGCTTGTCGCCCGGCACATCCTGACGACATAGCACCACAGCCTCACGAACCTCTGGATGTTCGGCCAGGCGCGCTTCGATTTCCCCCAGTTCAACGCGGAAACCACGGATTTTCACCTGGTCGTCATTGCGACCCAGGTATTCCAGGTTGCCGTCGACACGCCAGCGAACCAGATCGCCGGTGCGGTACATCAGCGCATCGGGTCGCTCACTGAACGGATCGACGACAAACTGTGTAGCGCTCAACTCATCTCGATTCAAATAGCCTTTGGCAACACCGTGCCCGCCGATATACAGCTCGCCGGGCACACCCAATGCCACGGGTTCGCGCAGCGCATCGAGCACGTAAGTCTGACTGTTGCCGACAGGTCGACCGATGGGGATACCACCACTGCCCACTGAAGTGATCTCGTAGGTCGCGGAAAAGGTCGTCGCCTCGGTCGGGCCATAGCCGTTGAGCAGATGTTGTGGAGGATTGTTCGCCAATACTCTGTTTATAACGGCAGGGTCCAGCACATCGCCACCGACGATCAGGTAGCGCAGACGTGAAAACGCGTCGCCCAGACCCGAAGCGTATTGATGGAACAACCCGGCGGTCATCCACAGCACGGTTACCGATTGCTCCAGCAGCAGACGCTGGAAGTTAAGTGGAGACAGCAAGTCGTTCTGCTCGATCACCACCACACAGCCGCCGTTGAGCAACGGAGCCCAGACATCCAGCGTACTGGCATCAAACGCAGGGTTTGAGGCAAACGCCACGCGATCCTGAGCATTGAAGTCGGCGTAACCGTTATTGATCACCAAGCGGCTGATGGCCCGATGCGGCACCAGCACACCTTTAGGAACGCCCGTCGAGCCAGAGGTGTACATGATGTAGGCAACGCTTTCGCTGGACTGCGGTAATGCAAGATCATCGCCATCCATGCTTTCCAGCGTCAGGTCATCGAGGTCAACACGTTGGACCCCGGTTGCCAGCGCCACCTGGCGCTGGGTCAGCAGTACGCGCGCCTGGCTGTCCTCAATCATGAACGTCTGACGTTCGACCGGTGCATTGATGTCCAGCGGTACGTACACCGCCGCGCACTTGAGCACCGCCAGTTGGCTGGCGAGCAGGTCGAGGCTGCGTTCCAACAGGATCGCCACACTGTCACCCGGCTGCACACCGAGCCCCAGCAGATGCCGCGCCAGACGATTGGCCCGGGTGTTGAGTTCGGCGTAGCTCACGGCAACATCGTTATGGACTGCTGCGCAAGCTTCGGGGGACGAATGCACCTGAGCTTCAAACAGGCTATGCACAGTCTGCTGTTGCGGGTAGTCCCTTGCGGTGTGGTTAAACGCCACCAGCAACTGCTCACGCTCGGTAGCCGGCAGGATCGGCAAGCTGTTGACGGCGGTGTCCGGTGACTGCTCAAGCGCATCTACCAGTTGCTCCAGCGCGGTCTGCATGTAACCGCAGACCCGTTTGGCACCCACGGCGCTGCTGACCAGTACCGTCAAGTTGAAACCGTCGCCCACATCATCGATATTCAGGGTCAGCGGGTAGTTGGTATGGTCTTTGGCGCCGAAAGACTCGATCCCGTCCCAGGCGGCGACGGTTTCTGCCGAAACATCGTTCACGCCGCTGTGCCGGTAGTTGAGCAGCGCGCTGAACAGTGGTGTCGGTGCCGCCACGCCGCTGCACCGCTGGGCAAGCACCAACGGCGCATGCTCATGGCCCAGCAAGGCCGTCAGGTGCTCGTGAGTCGCTTTCAAACCCTCGACAACTGTTACCCCGCCGATATCAACGCGCAACGGCAAGGTATTGATAAACATGCCCAAGGAGCGGTCGGCGCCGTCGCCGGCCTGCATACGGCCCAGCAGTACCGTGCCGAACACGACCTGGTCACGGGCCGAGACACTGCCGAGCACCCGCGCCCACGCCAGGTGCATCAGGCTCGCTGCGCTGACACTCGCCTGTCTGGCTTGGGCCCGTAGACGCAGGTTCAGCTCAGCAGTCAGGGTCACGCTGGCTTCTTCGATGCCACCGCCGCCGGCCTGCACATCCTGCAAACCGAATGGCAGCGTCGGCTCGTCAATATCGCCGAGCATCTCGCGGAAGAAGGCTTCGTGCTGCGCCTCGCTGACACCCAGGCGAGCCTGCGCTACGTAGTTGCGATACGGCACGCTTTGACCCAGAGAAACTCCCCGACCCAGCAGGTGCGCCTGCATTTCATGCAGCACCACGGAAAGGGAAGTAGCGTCGTTGACCAGGTGATGGAACAGCAGCATCGCCAGCCAGCGATCGTTGAGCGGATCATGGCTAAAGACAATCTGCATCAAGGGCGCTTGACGTACGTCGAGGCGGTAATGCCGAGGATCGAAGCGCTCGTGCAACTGCTCGTCCAGCGGGCCGTCTGCCGGGTCGAGGCACACCTCGGTGACGCGCATTTCAGCCTGACGAAGCACCACTTGCAGCGGTTCGTCGAGACCTTCCCACAGCACGGCGGTGCGCAGGATATCGTGACGATTGATTACCCCTTGCAAGGCGTGGCTGAAATCGTCCAGTCGTGCGCGGTCGCGCAGACTGAACAGCGCTTTCAGGGTATACGGGTCGCCCTGCTCGGCACTGATGTGGTGATAGAGAATGCCTGCCTGCAAAGGTGCCAGCGGGTAAATGTCCTGCACGTTAGCGGCACCGCCGGGCACATGCTTCACGACGCGGTCGATCTGCGCCTGAGTCAGGCTGATCAGCGGCAACAGTTCAGGGGTGATGTATTCACAATGTTCGGGAATCAGATTGGCCGGCACCACGACTTCCGTGCCACCACCGACCGCTGCTGCCAGCGCCGCCACGGTCGGCTGGCTGAACAGCACGCGAACGTCGGCACTCAGCCCGATTTGACGCATGCGTTCGATCAATTTGACTGCCAGCAGCGAGTGGCCACCCAGTTCGAAGAAGTGATCATGGCGACCGACCTGCCCGACCTTGAGCACGTCAGCCCAGATCGACGCCAGCAGGGTCTCAACCTCGCCCTGAGGTGCTTCATAACCACGACTGATGAGCGATTGCGCATCCGGCATTGGCAGGGCCTTGCGGTCGAGCTTGCCATTGGCGGTCAGCGGCCAGGCGTCCAGACGTACGAAGGCGCTGGGCACCATGTAGCCCGGCAGCACCGCCAGCAAGGCAGCGCACAGTTCGGAAACCGGCATCGACAGCGAACCGTCGCGTTCGATGAAATACGCCGCCAGCCTTGGCTGGCCCGGCTCGTCCTCACGGGCCAGCACCAGCGCTTCTTCAATGCCCGGCAATTGGCTGAGCTGAGCTTCGATCTCGCCCAGTTCAACACGTAAGCCGCGGATTTTCACCTGATCATCGTTACGCCCCAAATAGTCGAGAGTGCCATCGGCATTCCAGCGTGCCAGGTCGCCGGTGCGGTACATCCGTGAGTTGGCGTGGTACGGGTCACGCAGGAAGCGCTCGGCGGTCATTTCCGGCCGATTCAGGTAACCTCGCGCCACGCCGTCCCCGGCCACGTACAGCTCGCCCGCCACACCCAGCGGCACCAGTTGTTGATGCTCGTCGAGCAGGTACACGCGGGTGTTGGCAATCGGTGTGCCGATGTCGAGGCTGCCGTCGGGCAGCAAACGCCCCGACGTGGCGACCACCGTGGCCTCGGTCGGGCCATAGTTGTTGATGACCGCGAAGCCCGGATCACGCTGGAACTGGCGCAGACGGTCGCCACCGATCAATAGCGTACGCAAGGTGGGGTGAGACAGGTCGCGGCTGAAGGCATATTCGGCGACCGGTGTTGGCAGAAAAGCGACCTGCAGCGGTTGAGCGATCCACCAATCAAGCAGCGCATCAAGCTGTTCATTACTCACCTCCGCAGGCGGCAGGTGCAAGGTCGCCCCGGCACACAGCGCCGGCCAGACTTCCCAGGCCATGGCGTCAAAGCCGAAGCCCGCGACACTGGCGGTATGGTTGCCAGCCTGGAGATCGAAGGTCTGGCAATGCCAGTCGATCAGGTTGCCGAGGGTGCGGTGCTCGACCATCACGCCTTTTGGCTGACCCGTCGAGCCGGAGGTGTAGATCACGTAAGCCAGATGCGTGGCGTCGAGCCCGGCCACCTGCGGGTTGTCCAGGCGTTGCGGCCATTCAGGTCGGTCAAAGGCGATGACCGGCACAGCTGTTTCGGGCACACGGCTGATCAGGGCCTGCTGGGTCAGCAGCACTTTGGGTGCGCTGTCGGTCAGCAGATAGGCAATGCGTTCGTCAGGGTGCGACGGATCGACCGGGACGTAGCCGGCGCCGGCCTTGAGGACGGCGAGCATGGCCACCAGCGTGTCCAGGCCGCGACGGGCCATGACCGCCACACGATCATCAATACTTACGCCGAGGCTGATCAGGTGATGGGCCAGTGCGTTGGCGCGATGGTTCAACTCGCCGTAGTGCAGGCACTGTTCGCCCACCTGAGCCGCCACACTTTCGGGCGCGCTGGCCGCCCGGGCTTCGATCATGGCGTGCACGGTCTGCAGCCGTGGGTAGTCCTGCGCAGTGTCGTTGAACGCCAACAGCAATTGTTGCCGCTCGGTTTCCGGCACCACCGGCAGGTCGCACACGGCTGAATCCGGTGCGGATTCAAGGGCCTCGACCAGATGACTCAAGGCGGTCTGCATGTAATCGCAGATGCGCCGGGCATCGATACCCGCTACAGCCTGTACATTCAGGCTGAAACCATCGCCAAAGTCATCGACGCTCAAGCTCAATGGATAATTGGCACGTTCTTCACTGCTCAGAACGTGAATGCCTTGCCAAGCCTGGACCGCCTGCTCGGAACCGCTGCCAACCGCACTGTGACGGTAGTTGAGCAAGGCGCTGAAAAGCGGCGTTGGTGCGGCAACGCCGCTGCAACGCTGGGCCAAGGCAAGAGATGCATGTTCGTGGCCGAGTAACGCGGTCACGCGCTTATGGGTCGCCTTGACCTCTTCACGCACGGCCTGCTCACCTACCGAAACCCGCAGCGGCAAGGTGTTGATGAACATACCCAAGGCGCGCTCGGCGCCCTCACCGGCCTGCATCCGGCCCATCAACACCGTACCGAACACCACGTCACGCTTGCTCGACACCGTGCCGAGCACCTGGCCCCAGGCCAGATGCACCAGACTGGCAGCGCTCACACCTTGTTGCCGAGCCTGAGCCCGCAGGCGCAGATTCAGTTGAGGGCTCAGCGCCAGACTAGCTTCCTTGACGTGGCGGCCGTCTCCCTGCACATCCAGCAGGCCGAACGGCAAGGTCGGTTCGTCGACATCGCCAAGCATGTCGCGGAAGAACGTTTCGTGATCATCCTGGCTGACACCCAGGCGTGCCTGGACCACATAGTTGCGATACGGCACGGGCACCGACGCTGCCAAGGCTTCGGCTTCGCCGAGCAAGCAGTTCTGTATTTCGTGCTTCACCACTTCCAGCGCAGTGTGGTCCAAGGCCATGTGGTGAAACCGCAATATCGCGCAAATCCGCTGGTTGAACGGATCTTCGGCATAGGCCACGCGCATCAACGGTGCCTGACCGAGGTCCAGACGGTAGTGACGCGGGTCGAAGCGGCCGTGCAGTTGCGCGCCAATATCACCGTTCACCGGATCCAGTTCGAGCCCTTCAAGGTGTAATTGTGCCTTGCGCCAGACCACCTGCAGCGGTGACTCAAGGCCTTGCCACACTACACTGGTGCGCAGAATATCGTGACGGTCGATAACCGTTTGCAGAGCTTGAACAAAGGCGTCCATGCGTTCGCGGTTATCAAAGACGAACTGAGTCTGCAACACATAGGGATCGCCGATTTCTGCGGCCAGGTGGTGATAAAGAATACCTTCCTGCAACGGCGCCAGCGGATACATGTCCTGCACATTCGCCACGCCACCCGGCACGGTTGCCACGACTTGATCGATCTGCACCTGGGTCAGATTGATCAACGGCAACAGCTCAGGTGTAATGCGTTTGCAATCCTCGGTGATCAGATTGGCTGGCACCACGACTTCCGTGCCACCACCGACTGTTGCAGCCAGTGCGGCCAACGTCGGCTGGCCGAACAGCGCGCGCACATCGGCGCTCAGGCCTAACTTACGCATATGCCCTATCAGGCTGACTGCCAGCAGCGAATGACCACCGAGTTCGAAGAAGTTGTCGTGACGACTGACCTGCTCGACGCCCAGCAATTCTTGCCAGATAACCGCGATCTGCGTTTCGATTTCGCCCTGAGGGGCCTCGTAGCCACGGCTGATCAGCGAGTCACTGTCGGGCGCTGGCAGCGCCTTGCGGTCGAGCTTGCCGTTCGGAGTCAGCGGCATTGCGTCAAGACGTACGTAGGCCACAGGGATCATGTAGGCCGGGAGTTGTTCCTGCAGCCAGCCGCGCAAGCTGTCGATGCCCGGTTCCGTTTGCGCGGACTGGACGCTGTAATAAGCCACCAGGCGTTTGTCGCCGGGAACATCTTCGCGAGCGGTGACCACCGCTTCATGGACGGCCGGGTGTCTGGCCAGACGCGCATCGATCTCACCGAGCTCGATACGGAAGCCACGGATCTTCACCTGATCATCGTTACGGCCCAGGTATTCGATATTGCCGTCTGGCAAGTAACGGCCAAGGTCACCGGTACGGTACATGCGTGCCGCTGGGTTTTGGCTGAACGGATCCTTGAGGAAGCGCTCGGCAGTGAGGTCGTCACGGTTCAGGTAGCCACGGGCCACACCGGCACCGCCGATGTAGATTTCACCCGCAACACCCAGTGGAACCGGCTGCTGTTGCTCATCCAGCAGATAAAACTGTGTGTTGCCGACCGGTTTGCCGATATGAGGAGCGAAGCCGTCTTCGCGATCCATCGCCACCCAGCTTGAATAGGTGGTGGTTTCCGAAGGACCGTAGAGGTTGCACAGGCGCTGCACGCCTGTTTTTTCGAACAGGTTTTCTACCAGACTTCGCTTGAGCGCTTCACCGGCCACGTTCACCGTGTGAACCGTTGCCGGCAGCCCGTCAACGTCCAGCAGTGCTTTAAGCGCCGACGGTACGGTGTTGATCAGGCCGATATCGTGCTCGCCGTGTTGCAGTTCCAGCACGTTTTTGACGACTTCGATGCTGCCGCCCGAGGTCAGTGGCGCAAAGCACTCGTAGACGGCGAGGTCGAAGTTCAGCGAGGTGGAGAAGAGTGTTTTTTCCAGTGCAGAGCCGTCGAACGCCTTATGCGCCCAGCTCAGGAAGTTCACGGTGTTACGGTGTTCGATCATCACGCCTTTCGGCAAGCCGGTCGAACCCGAGGTGTAGATCAGGTAGGCCAGGTGCGCCGAAGTCAGCCCCGGCACCTGCGGATCCTGGACGGATTCGTCCTGCCAATCGCTCAGATCAAGATTGATCACAGGCACTGAAACGCCGGCCAGCAGGCCCTGAGTAGCGGTTTGAACCAAAACTGCCGCCGGAGCGCTGTCCTGCAGCATGTAGGCAATACGTTCTGCAGGGTAAGCCGGATCCAGCGGCACATAGCCGCCGCCCGCCTTGAGAATCGCCAGCAAACCGATGACCATTTCCGCGCCGCGTTCTACACAGATTCCGACGCGAGAGTCAGGCTGAACGCCCTGCTTGCGCAAGGCATGGGCCAGGCGGTTGGCCTGCTCGTTCAGCTCGCGATAGGTCAAGCGCTGTTCGCCGTGAATCACTGCCAGCGCGTCCGGTGTGCGCTCGGCTTGCGCTTCAAACAGGCCATGGATGGTCTGCTGCTGCGGATAATCCAGCGAGGTGTTATTGAAATCCACCAGCAACTGCTCACGCTCGTCGGCCGGCAGGATCGGCAAGCTGTTCAACGGCGCCTGCGGCGTCTGCTCCAGTGCATGCACCAGGCTTTCCAGCGCCGTCTGCATATACCCGCAAACCCGCTGGGCACCGATACCGGCAACAGCCTGAACATTAAGGCTGAATCCTTCGCCAAGATCGTCGAGGGATAAAATCAACGGGTAGTTGGTGCGTTCTTCACCGCCTCTCACCTCGATCCCTTCCCAGAGTTGATCGGCCTGATCGGTGACTTCCTGATCGCTCGCCGCTCCGGCTGAACTGTGGCGGTAGTTGAGCAATGCGCTGAACAGTGGCGTCGGTGCCGATACACCGCTGCAACGCTGGGCCAACGCCAGCGAGGCGTGTTCGTGGCCGAGCAACGCTGTCAAACGTGCATGGGTCGCCTTGACCCCGGCGCGTACATCCTGCTCACCCACGTCCACCCGTAGCGGCAAGGTATTGATAAACATCCCCAAGGCCCGGCCAACCCCCTCGCCACCGCGCATGCGCCCCAGCAGCACCGTGCCGAACACGACATCGTTACGCCCGCACAGGCATCCGAGCACCCGTGCCCAGGCAAGGTGATGCAGGCTCGCCGCGCTCACCCCTTGCAGTCGCGCCTGAGCACGCAAGCGCTGGCTCAGTTCGGCAGGCAGAGGCTGATGCGCCTCTTCGATGCCATGGCCGTCGCCGCGCACATCCTGCAGGCCGAACGGCAACGTGGGTTCATCGACGTCGCCGAGCATCTCGCGGAAAAACCCTTCGTGCTGCTTGTTCGTGACGCCGAGCCGGGCCTGGGCCACGTAGTTGCGATACGGCACCGGTTCGCCCAGTGTGTGGGCCTTACCGTACAGATACGCATGGATTTCATGATGGACCTGGTCCAGCGCCGCATGGTCGATGGCGATGTGGTGAAACAGCAGCATCGCCACCCAGCACTGGTTGACCTCGTCGTGGGTGAAGGCCAGCCGCAGCAAGGGTGCCTGGCTGATATCGAGGCGGTAATGCCGTGGGTCGAAGCGTTGTTGCAATTGCTCGCTGGCGGGGCCGGCGGCAGGGTCAATGGTGATTTCGCTGAGCACCAGATCAGCCTTGCGCCACACCACTTGCACTGGCTCGTCCAGGCCTTCCCACACCACGCTGGTGCGCAGGATGTCGTGGCGGTTGATGACCTGCTGCAAGGCCGCGGTGAACTCGTCGAAACGTTCCCGGCTGGCAATCGTAAACTGTGCCTGCAGTACGTAAGGATCACCCTGTTCAGCGGCGATATGGTGATAAAGAATGCCTTCCTGCAACGACGCCAGCGGGTAGATATCCTGCACATTGGGCACGCCGCCAGGGACGCGGGCAACGATTGTTTCGATGGCTGCCTGGTCGAGTTCGATCAACGGCAACATGTCCGGGGTAATGCGCTCGCAGCCCGGCACAATCGCCTGGGCAGGAACGTCCACTTCATCGGCCTTGCCGCTGTAATACTCGCCGGCATTGATCAGTTCGATCAATGCCGCTTTGTTCTCGCGCAACATTGCCACCACAGAGGGTTCCATGAGGGACTGTCGCTTGCCGCTGACGAGCAGTTGGTCGCCCTTGACGGCAAGCTGCACGTCTTTCTCTTCCAGTAATGCCAACAGTTCAATCATGCTCACAGAACAATCTCCATTCTTTCCGTTGTAGCTGCGTATTCCGAGAGTGTCGGGTGCTTGAACAGCGACTTGACTTCAGCCTCCAGGCCTTCCTGTCGCATGCGTTCCATCAGGCTGACAGCGAGCAGAGAGTGGCCGCCCAGCTCGAAAAAGTGGTCATGCCGTCCAACCTGCGTGACACCCAGCAAGTCTTGCCAGATACCGGCGATCAGTATTTCTCGCTCACCTTGCGGGGCTTCATAGCCACGGCTGATCAATGCCCCCTCGCCCGGCGCGGGTAGCGCCTTGCGGTCGAGTTTGCCGTTGGGCGTGAGAGGCAATGCGTCGAGACGCACGTAAGCCACCGGGACCATGTAGGCCGGCAACTGCCCCAGCAGCCAGCCGCGCAAGCTGTCGATGTCCGGCGCAGTTTGCGCGGATTGGACCGTGTAATACGCCACCAGGCGTTTGTCGCCGGGGACGTCTTCGCGTGCAGTGACCACCGCATCCTGGACTGCTGGATGCCTGGCCAGGCATGCGTCGATCTCGCCCAGTTCGATACGGAAGCCACGAATCTTCACCTGATCGTCGTTGCGGCCCAGGTATTCGATATTGCCGTCTGGCAGGTAGCGACCGAGATCGCCGGTGCGGTACATGCGTGCCGCTGGCTGCGGGCTGAACGGATCCGCGAGGAAGCGTTCGGCAGTCAGATCGTCACGGTTCAGGTAGCCACGGGCCACGCCCGCGCCGCCAATGTAGATCTCACCCGCTACACCCAGTGGCACGGGTTGTTGCTGTTGGTCCAGCAAGTAAAACTGTGTATTGCCAACCGGCTTGCCGATGTGTGCAGCGAAGCCGTGTTCGCGATCCATCGCCACCCAGCTTGAGTACGTGGTGGTTTCCGACGGGCCATAGAGGTTGCACAGGCGCTGGACGCTGGTCTTTTCGAACAGGTTTTCCACCAGGCTGCGCTTGAGCGCTTCACCGGCGACGTTGACGGTATGCACGGACTCTGGCAGCGCGTTGATTTCCAGCAGCGCCTTCAGCGCCGACGGCACGGTGTTGATCAGGCCGATATCGTGTTCGCCGTGTTGCAGTTGCAGAACGTTGCTGACCACCTCGATGCTGCCCCCTGAGGTAAGCGGCGCGAAGCACTCGTAGACCGCGAGGTCGAAGTTCAGCGAGGTGGAGAACAGTGTTTTTTCCAGTGCAGCGCCGTCGAAAGCCGTGTGAGCCCAGCTCAGGAAGTTCACAGTGTTGCGGTGTTCGATCATCACGCCTTTCGGCAAGCCGGTAGAGCCCGAGGTGTAGATCAGGTAAGCCAAATGGGCCGAGGTCAGCCCCGCCACCTGTGGATTCCGCACCGATTCTTCTTGCCAGTTGTTCTGATCAAGATTGATCACCGGTACCGAAACGTCGGTCAGTAACGCTTCTGTCGCCGACTGTGCCAACACGGCAGCAGGCGTGCTGTCCTGCAGCATGTAAGCAATACGCTCTGCTGGATAAGCCGGGTCCAGTGGCACGTAACCACCGCCCGCCTTGAGGATCGCCAGCAAACCGACGACCATTTCCGCGCTGCGCTCTACACAGATCCCGACTCTGGAATCCGGCTGCACACCCTGCTTGCGCAAGGTATGCGCCAGGCGGTTGGCCTGCTCGTTAAGCTCGCGGTACGTCAGGCGCTGTTCGCCATGGACGACTGCCGGCGCTTCAGGTGTGCGCTCGACCTGTGCTTCGAACAGCCCATGAATGGTCTGTTCGTGCGGGCAATCCAGCGCCGTGTCGTTGAACCCCACCAGCAACTGCTCGCGCTCGGCAGCCGGCAGAATCGGCAGGCTCTCGAGGGCAGTATCTGGCGACTGCTCCAGCGCAACCAGCAGATTGTCCAACGCGGTCTGCATATAGCCGCAGACTCGCCCGGCGCCAACCTTGCCGGTCACCAGCACTGACAACCTGAAACCGTCGCCTTGATCATCGACGTTCAAGGTCAGCGGGTAGTTGGTGCGTTCCTCGCCACTCTGTACGTCGATGCCGCGCCAGGCCTCGATCGACTCAGCAGAGGGTTCGCCCACGCTGCTGTGGCGGTAGTTGAGCAGCGCGCTGAATAGTGGCAACGGTGCCGCCACGCCGCTGCAACGCTGCGCCAGCACCAACGGCGCGTGTTCATGGCCGAGCAGCGCGGTGAGTTGAGCATGGGTCGCCCGGACCCCGGCCTGCGCACCCTGCCCGGCCAGATCGACGCGCAGTGGCAACGTATTGATGAACATGCCCAACGCCCTTTCTGCGCCTTCACCACTCTGCATGCGGCCTATCAGCACGGTGCCGAATACCACAGATTGCCTGCCCGATACCTGGCTCAATACCTGAGCCCAAGCCAGATGGACCAGACTCGCGGCGCTTACCCCCAGCTGCCGGGCCTGGGCGCGCAGGCGCAGGTTTAATTGACGGTCCAGTGTCAGACTGCTTTCTTCAATGTCGCGGCCATCGCCCTGCACATCCAGCAGGCCGAATGGCAGCGTCGGTTCGTCGATATCACCGAGCTGTTCGCGGAAGAACGCTTCATGGTCTTCGCGGCTCACACCGAGGCGAGCCTGGGCCACATAGTTGCGATACGGAATGGCGACCTCGAGTTGGTCAGCCTGGCCCAGCAGGTGTGCCTGCATGTCGTGGAGCACAACCTCCAGCGCCGTATGGTCGAGGACCATGTGATGGAACAGCAGAATCGCCGCCCACCGCTGGTTGGGCTGATCTTCGGCAAAAACCAGCCGTAGCAGCGGTGCCTGGCTCATGTCCAATCGCGAATGGCGAGGGTCGAAGCGCTGTTGCAGCTGCGCCATGATCGGCCCTTCAAGCGGGTCGAGTTCGACCTGCTCCACAGGCAGACGGGCCTGACGACAGACCACCTGCACCGGTGTTTCCAGGCCCTGCCACTGCACCGCAGTGCGCAGGATGTCGTGGCGATCAACCACGCTTTGCAAGGCGCCGACAAAGGCGTTCAAGCGCGCACGGTCAGCAATCTCAAACACCGATTGCAGGACGTACGGGTCGCCTGCGTCTGCCGCCAGATGGTGATAGAGAATCCCCTCCTGCAACGGCGCCAACGGGTAGATGTCCTGCACATTCGCCACGCCGCCAGGCACGCTGGCGACAATAAGGTCGATGGCGGCCTGATCGAGATCAGCCAGCGGCAGCATCTCCGGCGTGATGCGCGTGCAATTGTCCGGGATAGCATTTTCCGGGACTGTTATTTCATTTCCGCCACCCACCGCCGCAGCCAGTGCGGCCAGCGTCGGCTGTGTGAACAGGGTGCGAATATCGGCATCGAGCCCCTGGCGCCGCATCTGTGCAATCAGATTGACAGCCAGCAGCGAGTGACCGCCGAGCTCAAAGAAGTGGTCATGACGCCCCACCCGCTCGACGTGCAGCAGTGAACTCCAGATCTCGGCCACAGCCGTTTCCACCACCCCTTGAGGTGCTTCGTACTCACGATCAGGAAGCGCTTCGCGATCCGGCAATGGCAAGGCCTTGCGGTCGACCTTGCCATTGGCGGTCAGCGGCCAGGCGTCCAGACGTACGAAGGCGCTGGGCACCATGTAGCCCGGCAGCACTGCCAGCAAGGCAGCGCGCAGTTCGGACACCGGCATCGACAGCGAACCGTCGCGCTCGATGAAATATGCCGCCAGCCTTGGCTGGCCCGGCTCGTCCTCACGGGCCAGCACCAGCGCTTCTTCAATGCCCGGCAATTGGCTGAGCTGCGCTTCGATCTCGCCCAGTTCAACGCGTAAGCCGCGGATTTTCACCTGATCATCGTTACGCCCCAAGTAGTCGAGAGTGCCATCGGCATTCCAGCGTGCCAGGTCGCCGGTGCGGTACATCCGTGCGTCGGCGCCGGCGTGGAACGGATCACGCAGGAAACGCTCGGCGGTCATCTCCGGCCGATTCAGATAGCCCCGCGCCACGCCTTCCCCGGCGACGTACAGCTCGCCCGCCACCCCCAGCGGCACCAGTTGTTGATGCTCGTCGAGCAGGTACACACGGGTGTTGGCAATCGGTGTGCCGATGTCGAGGCTGCCGTCGGGCAGCAAGCGCCCCGACGTGGCGACCACCGTGGCCTCGGTCGGGCCGTAGTTGTTGATGACGGCAAAACCCGGATCGCGCTGGAACTGGCGCAAGCGGTCGCCACCGATCAACAGCGTGCGCAAGGTGGGGTGAGACAAATTGCGGCTGAAGGCGTACTCGGCGACCGGTGTTGGCAGGAAGGCCACCTGCAGCGGCTGGGCAACCCACCAATCAAGCAGCGCATCGATGTGTTCATTGCTCACCTCCGCAGGCGGCAGGTGCAGGGTTGCCCCGGCACACAGCGCGGGCCAGACTTCCCAGGCCATGGCGTCGAAGCCGAAGCCCGCGACACTGGCGGTATGGTTGCCAGCCTGGAGATCGAAGGTCTGGCAATGCCAGTCGATCAGGTTGCCGAGGGTGCGGTGCTCGACCATCACGCCCTTTGGCTGGCCTGTGGAGCCGGAGGTGTAGATCACGTAAGCCAGATGTGTGGCGTTGAGCCCGGCCACCTGCGGGTTGTCCAGGCGTTGCGGCCATTCAGGCCGGTCGAAGGCGATGACCGGTGCAGCCGTTTCCGGCACACGGCTCATCAGGGCCTGCTGGGTCAGCAGCACTTTGGGTGCGCTGTCGGTCAGCAGATAGGCAATGCGCTCGTCAGGGTGCGACGGATCAACCGGGATGTAGCCGGCGCCGGCCTTGAGCACGGCGAGCATGGCCACCAGCGTGTCCAGGCCGCGACGGGCCATGACCGCCACACGATCATCAATACTTACGCCGAGGCTGATCAGGTGATGGGCCAGTGCGTTGGCGCGATGGTTCAACTCGCCGTAGTGCAGGCACTGTTCGCCCACCTGAGCCGCCACACTTTCGGGCGCGCTGGCCGCCCGGGCTTCGATCATGGCGTGCACGGTCTGCTCATCATTAACCTGCGCCAGCGCCGTCGTGTTGAGCGTTTCCAGCAGGTAACGGCGTTCCTCTTTGCCGACCAGCGTGATGCGATCAAGGTGCGTCTGCTCATCATTCGCCAGGGTTTCGAGGACTTGCACGAAATAGCCGAGATACCGTTGCGCGGTCGCTTCGTCGAACAGCGCCGTGGCGTAGTCCAGCGTACCGACCAGCGTCTCGCCCTGCTCGCTCAGGTTCAGCGAAAGGTCGAATTTGGACACCTGACTGACCTGCTCGATCGGCACCACTCGCAGGTCGCCCAGCGACGCGGCGGCGTGTTTGCCGGGCATCCAGTTCAGCGTGTTCTGGAACAAAGGGGGATGAGCCAGGCTGCGCGTCGGACGAACCACTTCAACGACCTGCTCGAACGGCAGGTCCTGATGTTCCTGTGCTTCCAGTACGCGCGTCTTGACCTGGGCCAGCAGCGCTTCGCCGCTCGGATTGCCCGATGTGTCGATGCGTACCGCCAGAGTGTTGACGAACAGGCCAACCAGGTCTTCCAGTTCGCTACGGCCTCGCCCTGCCACCGGGCTGCCAATCACCACTTCGCCCTGACCGGAAAGACGTGTAAGTGTCGTCGCCCAGGCGGTCATCAGCGCCATGTACAACGTAATGCCCTGACGTTGCGCCAGTTGACGCAGATCTGCCGTCAGACGTGCGTTCAGTTGCATCGCAAGGCTGGCTCCGGCGAAGTCCTGCTGCGCCGGACGCGGCCGGTCAGTTGGCAACGTGAGCAGCGTCGGCGCGCCCTCCAGTGCCTGACGCCAGTAGGCCGCCTGGTGCTGCAGACGCTCGCCCGATAGCCAGCGACGTTGCCATACTGCGTAATCGGTGTACTGGATCGCCAGCGGCGGCAGTGGGTCGGACTGTCCCTGACAGAGCGCCGGGTACAGCGCCAGCAGTTCCTGGCTCAGCACGCCCATCGACCAGCCATCGGCGACGATATGGTGCACAGTCAGCAGCAGCACATGACGGTCGTCGGCCACATGCAGCAGATGAGCGCGAATCAGTGGGCCGTCAGCCAGATTGAACGGTGCGACCGCCTCGACCCGAATAGCCTCTTGCAGGCGATGGGGCACATGGCGAATGTCTTCGACAGACAGTGTTGCGTCTGCGCAGGTAGGCGCGAACAGCACCTGCGCAACGCCTTCGCGGCTCACGAATCGGCTACGCAAGGTTTCATGGCGTTCGACGATGCGTGCCAAGGCTCGTGTCAGGGCGGTGACGTCGAGAGTACCCTCAAGGCTCAGCGCCATCGGGATGTTATAGGCTTGGTTACCGCCGTCCATCTGTGCCAGGAACCACAACCGTTGCTGTGCGAAGGACAATGGCATTGGCTGATCACGCTTCACCGGCAGGATCGCTGTCAGCTCACTGCGCGCCACGCCACCCAGCGCTGCGGCCACCGCTGCCAGTTCACCGCGGGCGAACAGCTCGCCCAGCGGCAATTCCACGCCCAGTTGCAGGCGCACTTGAGACACCATGCGCATGGCCAGCAGGGAGTGCCCGCCCAGATCAAAGAAGTTGTCGTTACGGCCAATCCGCTCGACCTGCAGCACCTCGGCCCAGATCTCGGCCAGCGCCACTTCGACTTCGCCTTGCGGTGCTTCGTAACCACGACTGATCAGCGATTGCGCATCCGGCACTGGCAGTGCCTTGCGGTCGAGCTTGCCGTTGGCGGTCAGCGGCAGCGCATCGAGCTGCACGTAGGCTGCCGGCACCATGTACTCCGGTAACAAGCCTTGCAGGTGGCTGCGCAGGTGTTCGATGTCGAGCACGGTTTCAGGCTGTCGCGCCGTGACATAGGCCACCAGACGCTTGTCACCAGGCACATCCTGACGGCACAGCACCACGGCTTCGCGTACATCGGCGTGTTCGGCCAGGCGTACTTCGATTTCACCCAATTCAACACGGAAACCACGGATTTTCACTTGATCGTCATTGCGACCCAGGTATTCCAGATTCCCGTCAGCACGCCAGCGAACCAGGTCGCCAGTTCGGTACAAGCGCGCCTGCGGGTCGCTGTCGAACGGGTCGGCGACGAATGTCTCAACGGTCAGTTCATCCCGATTCAGATAACCCTTGGCGACACCCTGCCCACCGATGAACAGCTCGCCGGGCACGCCCAACGGCACCGGTTGGCCTTGGCCATCGAGCACATACAGGCGGCTGTTGCCCACGGGCTTGCCAATAGGAATCGAGCCATTGCCGACCGACGTAATCTCGTAGGTCGCAGAGAAGGTCGTGGCTTCAGTCGGGCCATAGCCGTTGAGCAGATGCTGTGGAGGACTGTTGGCCAGCACCCGGCCAATAACGGCAGGGTCCAGCACATCGCCGCCGACAATCAGGTAGCGCAGGCGCGAAAAGGCCTCGCCCAGCCCCGAAGCGTATTGATGGAACAGCCCGGCGGTCATCCACAGCACGGTTACCGATTGCTCCAGCAACAGGCGCTGGAAATCGCGCGGGGACAGCAAGTCGCTCTGCCCGATCACCACCACGCAGCCGCCATTGAGCAGCGGCGCCCAGACATCCAGCGTACTGGCATCAAACGCAGGGTTGGAGGCAAACGCTACGCGATCCTGTGCATTGAAATCGGCGTAACCGTTGTTGATCACCAGCCGGCTGATGGCCCGATGCGGCACCAGCACACCTTTCGGCGTGCCGGTGGAGCCGGAGGTGTACATGATATAAGCGACGCTTTCGCTGGACTGCGGCAATGCCAGATCAGTGTCTTTCCGGCCGTCCAGCTTCAGGTTGTCGAGGTCAACACGCTGCGCAGCGGTTGTCAGCAACACTTGGCTGTGGGTCAGCAGAATACGCGCCTGACTGTCTTCGATCATGAACGTCTGACGTTCGACCGGTGCATTGATGTCCAGCGGTATGTACACCGCCGCGCACTTGAGCACCGCCAGCTGGCTGGCTAGCAGGTCGAGGCCGCGTTCCAGCAGGATCGCCACGCTGTCACCCGGCTGCACACCGAGCCCCAGCAGATGCCGCGCCAGGCGATTGGCCCGGGTGTTGAGTTCGGCATAGCTCATGGCCACGCCATCGTGGATCGCCGCGCAAGCTTCAGGGCACGCACGCACCTGGGCTTCGAACAGGCCGTGCACGGTCTGCTGCTGTGGGTAGTCCAGCGCGGTGTCGTTGAACGCCACCAGCAGTTGCTGCCGTTCGGCTTCCGGCACTACCGATAAGTCGCAAACGGCTGAATTCGGCGCGGATTCAAGGGCCTCGACCAGACGGCTCAAGGCGGTCTGCATATAAACGCAGATGCGCCGGGCATCGACACCGGCCACAGCTTGCACATTCAGGCTGAAACCCGTACCCAGGTCATCTACGTTCAGAATTAACGGATAGTTGGTGCGCTCTTCACTGCTCAGAGTATGAATACCGGTCCAGGCTTGGACCGCCTGCTCGGACACGCTGCCAACCGCACTGTGGCGGTAGTTGAGCAAGGCGCTGAAAAGCGGCATTGGTGCGCAAACACCGCTGCACCGCTGGGCCAACACCAGCGGTGCATGCTCGTGACCGAGCAAAGCCGTGAGTCGCTCGTGAGTCGCTTTTAAACCCTGGACTACCGTTATCGCGCCGACATCCACGCGCAGCGGCAACGTATTGATGAACATGCCCAAGGCGCGATCGGCGCCCTCGCCGGCTTGCATTCGGCCCATCAACACCGTACCGAACACTACGTCACGCTTGCTCGACACCGTGCCAAGCACCTGGCCCCAGGCCAGATGTACCAGGCTGGCTGCGCTCACCCCTCGTTGCCGGGCATGAGTCCGCAGACGCAGATTCAGTTGAGGGGCCAGCGCTAAACTGGCTTCCTTGATGTGGCGCCCATCGCCCTGCACATCCTGCAGGCCGAACGGCAGGGTCGGCTGGTCGATATCGCCCAGCATGTCGCGGAAGAACGTTTCGTGATCGGCCTGGCTGACACCCAGGCGTGCCTGGGCCACATAGTTGCGGTATGGCACAGGCACCGACGCTGCCAAGGCTTCGGCCTCGCCGAGCAGACAGCTCTGTATTTCGTGCTTCACCACCTCCAGCGCGGCGTGGTCCAGGGCCATGTGATGAAACAGCAACATCGCGCAAATCCGCTGGTTGAGCGGATCTTCGGCATAGGCCACGCGCATCAAGGGTGCCTGACCGATGTCCAGGCGGTAGTGACGCGGGTCGAAACGGCTATGCAGTTGCTCTGCGATATCACCGTTTGCCGGATCCAGTTCAAGCGCTTCAAGGGGCAACCGGGCTTTACGCCAGACCACCTGTAACGGGGAGTCAAGACCTTGCCACACCACGCTGGTGCGCAGAATGTCGTGACGATCAATGACTATCTGCAGCGCTCGAACGAAAGCGTCCATGCGCTCCCGGTCATCGAAGGCGAAATGAGCCTGCAACACATAGGGGTCGCCGATTTCGGCTGCCATGTGGTGATACAGAATGCCTTCCTGCAACGGTGCCAGCGGGTAGATGTCCTGCACATTCGCAACGCCGCCTGGCACGGTGGCAACTACCTGATCGATCTGCAACTGAGTCAGGTTGGCCAGAGGAAGAAGCTCGGGCGTGATGCGGTGGCAATCCTCGGTGATCAGATTGGCTGGCACCACGATGCCCGTGCTACCACCGATTGCTGCTGCCAGTGCAGCCAGCGTCGGCTGGCCGAACAGCACTCGCACGTCGGCGCTCAGGCCCAACTGACGCATGTGTCCGATCAGACTGACGGCCAGCAGCGAATGACCGCCCAGTTCGAAGAAGTTATCGTGACGACCGACCTGCTCGACGCCCAGCAACTCTTGCCAGATAGCCGCGATCTGCGTTTCGATTTCGCCTTGTGGGGCTTCGTAGCCACGGCTGATCAGCGAGCCACTTTCCGGGGCTGGCAGCGCTTTGCGGTCCAGCTTGCCGTTGGGCGTCAGCGGCAGTTCGGCCAATGCCACGTAAGCCACGGGAACCATGTACTCAGGCAGCTTTTCCTGCAAATGGCTGCGCAGGCTTTCGATGTCCACCAGGTCGTGCCCGGCTGCCAGGGTGTAATACGCCACCAGGCGTTTGTCACCGGGAATGTCTTCGCGAGCGGTGACCACCGCTTCGTGGACGGCCGGGTGTTTGGCCAGGCGCGCATCGATCTCGCCCAGTTCGATACGGAAACCGCGAATTTTCACCTGATCGTCGTTACGGCCCAGGTATTCGATATTGCCGTCTTGCAGGTAGCGGCCAAGGTCGCCAGTACGGTACATGCGTGCCGCCGGGTTTTGGCTGAACGGGTCGTTCAGGAAGCGCTCGGCCGTGAGGTCGTCGCGGTTCAGATAGCCTCGTGCCACGCCCGCGCCACCGATGTAGATTTCACCCGAAATACCCATTGGCACGGGCTGTCGTTGCTCATCCAGCAGGTAAAACTGCGTATTACCGACCGGTTTACCAATGTGCGCAGCGAAACCGTGTTCGCGATCCATCGCTACCCAGCTTGAGTAGGTAGTTGTTTCCGAAGGGCCGTAGAGATTGCACAGACGCTGAACACCAGTCTTCTCGAACAGCGATTCAACCAGGCTGCGCTTGAGCGCTTCACCGGCTACGTTCACCGTGTGAACCGATTCTGGTAAGCCGTTAACATCCAGCAGCGCTTTAAGCGCCGACGGTACGGTATTGATCAGGCCGATATCGTGTTCGCCGTGTTGCAGTTCCAGCACGTTCTTGACCACTTCGATGCTGCCGCCCGATGTCAGCGGCGCAAAGCACTCGTAGACGGCCAGGTCGAAGTTCAGCGAGGTGGAGAACAGCGTTTTTTCCAGTGCCGAGTTGTTTGTGCCAGCATCGAAAGCCGCGTGCGCCCAGGTCAGGAAGTTAACCGTGTTGCGGTGCTCGATCATCACGCCTTTCGGCAGGCCGGTGGAGCCCGATGTGTAGATCAGGTACGCCAGGTGCGCCGAAGTCAGTCCCGCCACCTGCGGATTCTGGACGGATTCGTCCTGCCAATCGCTCAGATCAAGATTGATGACAGGCACCGAAACGTCTGCTAGCAAGCCCTGAGTAGCTGTTTGAACCAAAACTGCCGCCGGAGCGCTGTCCTGCAACATGTAAGCAATACGTTCTACCGGATACGCCGGATCGAGCGGCACATACCCGCCGCCCGCCTTGAGGATCGCCAGCAGGCCGACGACCATCTCGGCACTGCGTTCGACACAGATACCGACGCGCGAATCCGGCTGCACACCCTGCTTGCGCAAGGCATGCGCCAAGCGGTTGGCCTGCTCGTTAAGCTCGCGATAGGTCACACGCTGTTCGCCGTGAATCACCGCCAGCGCTTGCGGGGTGCGCTCGACCTGCGCTTCGAACAAACCATGGATGGTCTGCTGCTGCGGATAGTCCAGCGCCGTGTCGTTGAACCCCAGCAGCAACCGCTCACGCTCGTCGGCGGGCAGGATCGGCAGGCTCTTGAGAGCAGTGTCTGGTGATTGTTCCAGCGCAATAAGCAGATTTTCCAGCGCGGTCTGCACATACCCGCAGACGCGTCCGGCGCCAACCTTGCCGGTCACCAGTACCGACATGCTTAAACTGTCCCCACGGTCATCGACGTTCAAGGTCAACGGGTAGTTGGTACGTTCCCCGCTGCTGAGTATGTCGATACCGCGCCAGGCCTCGATCGACTCGTTGGAGGGTTCGGCGACGCTGCTGTGGCGGTAGTTGAGCAGCGCGCTGAACAGTGGCAACGGTGCCGCCACGCCGCTGCAACGCTGCGCCAGCACCAACGGCGCGTGTTCGTGGCCGAGTAACGCAGTGAGTCGGGCATGGGTCGCCCGTACCCCTTCCCGTGCACCCTTCCCGTCCAGATCGACGCGCAGCGGCAAGGTGTTGATGAACATGCCCAGCGCCCGATCTGCGCCTTCGCCACCTTGCATGCGGCCCATCAGTACGGTGCCGAACACCACGGTGTGCCTGCCCGATACCTGGCTCAGTACCTGAGCCCACGCCAGGTGCACCAGACTCGCGACGCTTACCCCCAATTGCCGTGCCTGAGCGCGCAGGCGCAGAGTCAACTGACGGTCCAGAATCAGGTTGCTGTCTTCAATGTCGTGGCCATCACCCTGCACATCCAGCAGGCCGAACGGCAGCGTCGGTTCGTCAATGTCGCCGAGCAGCTCGCGAAAAAACGCCTCATGGGCCTCGTGGCTTACGCCCAGGCGTGCCTGGGCCACATAATTGCGATACGGCACGGGTGCCGCCGCCAAGGTGTCAGCCTTGCCCGCCAGCCAGGCTTGCATTTCGTGCTTCACCACTTCCAGCGCCACGTGGTCCAGTGCCATGTGATGGAACAGCAGCATCGCGCAGATGCGCTGGCTGAGCGGGTCTTCGGCATAAGCCACGCGCATCAGCGGCGCCTGACCGATGTCCAGGCGGTAGTGTCGCGGGTCGAAGCGGCTGTGCAGTTGCGCACCGATATCGCCGTCTGCCGGATCAAGCTCAAGCGCGTCAAGGTGCAACCGGGCCTGACGCCAGACCACTTGCACCGGTGACTCCAGACCGTCCCATACCACGCTGGTGCGCAGAATGTCGTGATGGTCGATGACCCTCTGCAAGGCCTGAACGAAAGCGTTCAGGCGCTCGCGGTCAGCAAAGGCAAACTGCGTCTGTAACACATAAGGGTCGCCGATTTCGGCGGCCAGATGGTGATAGAGAATGCCTTCCTGCAGCGGTGCCAGCGGGTAAATATCCTGCACATTCGCCACACCGCCGGGCACGCTGGCGACAATGAGGTCAATGGCGGCCTGACCGAGATCGGCGAGCGGCAGCATCTCCGGCGTGATGCGCATGCAGTCGTCCGGAATAGCATTTTCGGGGACCGTTACTTCAATTCCGCCACCTATCGCTGCAGCCAGTGCGGCGAGGGTCGGCTGGCTGAACAGTACACGAACGTCTGCGCTCAAGCCGGCCTGGCGCATACGCTCGATCAGGCTGACGGCCAGCAGCGAATGCCCGCCAAGCTCAAAGAAATGATCATGTCGACCGACTTGCTCAACCTGGAGCAATTCGGCCCAGATGGTCGCCAGGAGGTTTTCCACTTCACCTTGCGGCGCTTCGTAGCCACGACTGATCAATGCCTGCGCATCCGGTTCGGGTAGCGCTTTACGGTCAAGTTTGCCGTTGGTTGTCAGCGGTAGTGCATCGAGGCGCACATAGGCCACTGGCACCATATAGTCCGGCAGACGAGTTTGCAGATGACTGCGCAGTGTCTCGATTTCCGGTGTTCGCTGGGCCTCGCGCACAGTGAAATAGGCCACCAGGCGTTTTTCTCCTGCGTCTTGTCGCACCAGCAGTGCTACCTCGTGTACCGCAGGGTGCGTGGCCAGAACGGCCTCGATTTCACTCAGTTCAATACGGAATCCACGAATTTTCACCTGGTCATCGTTACGGCCCAGGTATTCGATATTGCCGTCTGGCAGATAACGGCCCAAGTCACCGGTGCGGTACATCCGTGCCGCTGGCTGCTGGCTGAACGGGTCCTTGAGGAAGCGTTCGGCGGTCAGTTCGTCACGGTTCAGGTAGCCCCGCGCCACACCGGCGCCGCCGATGTAGATCTCGCCCACAACGCCCAGTGGCACGGGCTGTTGCTGTTCGTCCAGCAGGTAAAACTGCGTATTGCCAACCGGTTTGCCGATATGAGGAGCGAAACCGTCTTCGCGATTCATCGCTACCCAGCTTGAGTACGTGGTGGTTTCCGACGGGCCGTAGAGGTTGCACAGGCGCTGCACGCCAGTCTTCTCGAACAGCGATTCCACCAGGCTGCGCTTGAGGGCTTCCCCGGCCACGTTCACGGTGTGGACCGACGTCGGCAGTCCTTCTACATCCAGCAAGGTCTTGAGCGCCGACGGCACGGTGTTGATCAGGCCGATATCAAGTTCGCCGTGTTGCAGTTCCAGAATATTTTTAACCACCTCGATCCTGCCGCCCGAGGTGAGTGGCGCAAGGCACTCGTAGACGGCGAGGTCGAAGTTCAGCGAGGTGGAAAACAGTGTTTTTTCCAGCACAGAAGCGTCGAAGGCTGCGTGCGCCCAGGTCAGGAAGTTCACGGTGTTGCGGTGTTCGATCATCACGCCTTTCGGCAAGCCGGTCGAACCCGAGGTGTAGATCAGGTAGGCCAGATGTGCGGAAGTCAGCCCCGGTACCTGCGGATTCTGGACGGATTCGTCCTGCCAATCGCTCAGATCAAGATTGATCACAGGCACTGAAACGTCGGCCAGCAAGCCCTGAGTAGCGGTTTGAGCCAGCACGGCTGCCGGAGCGCTGTCCTGCAACATATAAGCAATACGTTCCGCTGGATACGCCGGGTCGAGCGGCACGTAACCACCGCCCGCCTTGAGGATCGCCAGTAAACCGATGACCATTTCCGCGCTGCGGTCTACACAGATCCCGACGCGAGAATCTGGCTGAACACCCCGCTTGCGCAAAGCATGTGCCAGGCGGTTGGCCTGCTCGTTAAGCTCGCGATACGTCAGGCGCTGTTCGCCGTGCAGCACTGCCAGCGCTTCCGGTGTGCGCTCGACCTGTGCTTCAAACAGCCCGTGAATGGTCTGCTGCTGCGGATAATCCAGGGCTGTGTCGTTGAACTGCACCAGCAACTGCTCGCTCTCGGTAGCCGGCAGGATCGGCAAGCTGTTGACGGCGGTGTCCGGTGACTGCTCAAGCGCATCCACCAGATGCTCCAGCACGGTCTGCATGTAACCGCAGACCCGTTTGGCACCCACGGCGCTGCTGACCAGTACTTTCAGGTTGAAGCCTTCACCGAAGTCATCGACATTCAAGGTCAACGGGTAGTTGGTTCGGTCCTTGGCGCCATAGGACTCGATCCCGTCCCAAGAGCTTGAGATTTCTGCCGCAACATCGTTCACGCCGCTGTGCCGGTAGTTCAGCAGCGCGCTGAACAGTGGTGTCGGTGCCGCCACGCCGCTGCACCGCTGGGCGAGCACCAACGGCGCGTGTTCGTGGCCCAGCAAAGCCGTCAGTTGCTCGTGGGTCGCTTTCAAGCCCTCGATCACCGTTCTCGCGCCGATATCGATGCGCAGCGGCAAGGTGTTGATAAACATGCCCAATGAGCGGTCAGCACCCTCACCGGCCTGCATACGGCCCAGCAGTACCGTGCCGAACACCACCTGTTCACGGGCCGAGACACTGCCGAGCACCCGCGCCCACGCCAGGTGCATCAGGCTCGCGGCGCTGACGCCCGCCTGTCGGGCCTGAGCCCGCAAACGCAGGTTCAGTTCAGCGGGCAGGATCACGCTGGCTTCTTCGATGTCACGACCGCCGTCCTGCACATCCTGCAAACCGAATGGCAGCGTCGGCTCGTCGATGTCACCGAGCATCTCGCGGAAAAACGCTTCGTGCTGCGCCTCGCTGACCCCCAGGCGGGCCTGGGCCACGTAGTTGCGATACGGCACGCTCTGACCCAGAGCCGCACCCTGACCGAGCAGGTGTGCCTGAATTTCATGCAGCACCACGTACAGCGAGGTGGCGTCGTTGACCAGGTGATGAAACAGCAGCATCGCCAGCCAGCGATCATTAAGCGGATCATGGGTAAAGGCGATCTGCATCAAGGGCGCTTGACGTACGTCGAGGCGGTAATGCCGAGGATCGAAGCGCTCGTGCAACTGCTCGTCCAGCGGGCCGTCTGTCGGGTCGAGGTCCACCTCGGTGACGTGTATTTGAGCCTGACGCAGCACCACTTGTACCGGTTCATCGAGACCTTCCCACAGCACGGCGGTGCGCAGGATATCGTGACGGTTGATTACCTCTTGCAAGGCATGGCTGAAATCGTCCAGTCGTGCACGGTCGCGAAGACCGAACAAAGCTTTCAGGGTGTACGGATCGCCCTGATCGGCACTGATGTGGTGATAGAGAATGCCCGCCTGCAAAGGTGCCAGCGGGTAAATATCCTGCACGTTAGCGGCACCGCCGGGCACATGCTTCACGACGCGGTCGATCTGCGCCTGGCTCAGGCTGATCAGCGGCAACAGTTCAGGGGTGATGTATTCACAATGTTCGGGAATCAGATTGGCCGGCACCACGACTTCCGAGCCACCACCGACAGCAGCTGCCAGCGCCGCCACGGTCGGCTGGCTGAACAGGACGCGAACGTCGGCACTCAGGCCGACCTGGCGCATGCGTTCGATCAGCGTCACTGCCAGCAGCGAGTGGCCACCCAATTCGAAGAAGTGATCATGGCGACCGACCTGTTCGACCTTGAGCACGTCAGCCCAAATTGAGGCCAGCAGGGTTTCGAGCTCGCCTTGCGGTGCTTCGTAACCATGGCTGATCAGCGACTGTGCGTCCGGCGCTGGCAGCGCCTTGCGATCGAGCTTGCCGTTCGCAGTTAGCGGCAGCGCATCGAGCTGCACGTAAGCTGCCGGCACCATATAGTCCGGCAATGTGCCTTGCAGGTGGCTGCGCAGAAACTCAATATCGAGCACGGTTTCGGGCTGCCGCGCCGTGACATAGGCCACCAGACGCTTGTCGCCGGGCACGTCTTCGCGGGCCATGACCACGGCTTCGCGTACATTGGCGTGTTCGGCCAGACGTGCTTCGATTTCACCCAGCTCCACGCGCAAGCCGCGGATTTTCACCTGATCATCGTTGCGCCCCAAGTAGTCGAGAGTGCCATCGGCATTCCAGCGTGCCAGGTCGCCGGTGCGGTACATCCGTGCGTCGGCGTGGAACGGATCACGCAAAAAGCGCTCGGCGGTCATCTCCGGCCGGTTCAGGTAACCCCGCGCCACGCCGTTTCCGGCCACATACAGCTCGCCCGCCACACCCAGCGGCACCAGTTGTTGATGTTCGTCGAGCAGGTACACACGGGTGTTGGCAATCGGTGTGCCGATGTCGAGGCTGCCGTCGGGCAGCAAGCGCCCCGACGTGGCGACCACCGTGGCCTCGGTCGGGCCGTAGTTGTTGATGACGGCAAAACCCGGATCGCGCTGGAACTGGCGCAAGCGGTCGCCACCGATCAACAGCGTGCGCAAGGTGGGGTGAGACAAATTGCGGCTGAAGGCGTACTCGGCGACCGGTGTTGGCAGGAAGGCCACCTGCAGCGGCTGGGCAACCCACCAATCAAGCAGCGCATCGATGTGTTCATTGCTCACCTCCGCAGGCGGCAGGTGCAGGGTTGCCCCGGCACACAGCGCGGGCCAGACTTCCCAGGCCATGGCGTCGAAGCCGAAGCCCGCGACACTGGCGGTATGGCCGCCAGCCTGCAGATCGAATGTTCGGCAATGCCAGTCGATCAGGTTGCCGAGGGTGCGGTGCTCGACCATCACGCCCTTTGGCTGGCCTGTGGACCCGGAGGTGTAGATCACGTAAGCCAGATGCGTGGCGTCGAGCCCGGCCACCTGCGGGTTGTCCAGGCGTTGCGGCCATTCAGGCCGGTCGAAGGCGATGACCGGTGCAGCCGTTTCCGGCACACGGCTGATCAGGGCCTGCTGAGTCAGCAGCACTTTGGGCGCGCTGTCGGTCAGCAGATAGGCAATGCGTTCGTCGGGGTGCGATGGATCGACCGGGACGTAGCCGGCGCCGGCCTTGAGCACGGCGAGCATGGCCACCAGCGTGTCCAGGCCGCGACGGGCCATGACCGCCACGCGATCATCGACACCGACGCCGAGGCTGATCAGGTGATGGGCCAGTGCGTTGGCGCGATGGTTCAACTCGCCGTAGTGCAGGCGATGCTCGCCCACCTGGGCTGCCACACCTTCAGGTGTGCTGGCCGCCCGGGCTTCGATCATGGCGTGCACGGTCTGCAGCCGTGGGTAGTCCTGCGCGGTGTCGTTGAACGCCAACAGCAGTTGTTGCCGCTCGGTTTCCGGCACCACCGGCAGATCGCAAACGGCTGAATCCGGGGCGGATTCAAGGGCCTCGACCAAGTGAATCAAGGCGGTCTGCATGTAATCGCAGACCCGCTGGCCATCGAAACCAGTTGCCACCTGCACGCTCAACAGGAAGCCTTCGCCTTGATCGTCCACCGACAGACTCAACGGGTAGTTGGTCCGCTCGCGGACGCCGAGCACCTGAGCATCCGCCCACCGCTCGCCACCGCTTGCTTCGCGCGCCGGGCTATGGCGGTAGTTGAGCAGCGCGCTGAACAGCGGCGACGTTGCGGAAACCGCGCTGCAACGTTGAGCCAGCACCAATGGTGCATGTTCGTGGCCGAGTAATGCAGTCAAACGATTATGGGTCAGGCGCACGGCCTGACGTACGCCGCCGATACCGACATCGACCCGCAGCGGCAAGGTATTGATGAACATCCCCAGCGCGCGGTCGGCGCCCAGGCCGCCTTGCATACGTCCCAGCAACACGGTGCCGAACACCACATCTTCACGTCCACTGGCGGCGCCCAGCACTCTTGCCCAGGCCAGGTGGTGCAGGCTTGCTGCGCTCACCCCCAGTTGCCGAGCCTGAGTGCGTAGACGTTGACACAGATCAGCCGGAAGATCATGGCGAACCTCCTTGACGCCCTGCCCGTCACCCTGCACCTCAAGCAGGCCGAACGGCAGGGTCGGTTCATCGACATCACCGAGCATCTCGCGGAAAAACGCTTCGTGTTGCTCGCGACTCACGCCCAGACGGGCCTGACCCACGTAATTCCGGTAAGGCATCGCCGGCGGCAGTTGCGCCGCAGTGCCTTGCAAGTGGGCGAGCATTTCTGCACTCATCACGTCCAGCGCGGTGTGGTCGAGGGCAATGTGGTGGAACAGCAGGATCGCCACCCAGCGGTGGTTCTCCGAGTCCTTGGCAAAGGCCAGGTGAATCAGCGGGGCCTGCCTGAGATCGAGGCGGCACTCGCGTGGATCAAAACGGCGTTGCAGCTCAGCGACGATATCGCCGCCGTCCGGGGCCAGGGTGATCTGCTCCATCGACAGCTCGACCCGGCGCAGAGCGACTTGCAACGGTTGCTCCAGATCCTCCCAGACCAGCGCCGTGCGCAGGATGTCATGGCGATCGATCATCGCCTGCAAGCCTTCGGCAAAACGTCGTACGTGCGCCGGGTTATGCAGGGCGAAGGTCGCTTGCAGCAGATACGGGTCGCCTTTTTCGGCCGCAATGTGGTGGTAAAGGATCCCTTCCTGCAACGGCGCCAGCGGGTAGATGTCTTGCACGTTCGCCGCGCCACCGGGAACGCCGGCGACGATGCGCTCGATACTCGCCTGGTCCAGCGTAGTGAGGGTCAGCATGTCCGGTGTGATGTGTGTGCAGCCCTCGGGAATGCCATTGGCGGGCACTTCGATCTCGATGCCGCCGCCCACCGCTGCCGCGAGTGCGGCAAGGGTCGGCTGGCCGAACAGGACGCGCACATCGGCGCTCAGGCCAGCCTGACGCATACGCTCAATCAGCTTCACCGCCAGCAGTGAATGACCGCCCAGTTCGAAGAAATGGTCCTGCCGACCGACCCGCTCCACACTCAGTACTTCGCACCAGAGCGCGGCCAGCGTGGTCTCGGTGTCGCCAAGCGGCGCCTGATAGTCGCGACTGGCGAAAGCATCGGCCAATGGCTGTGGCAACGCACGACGATCCAGTTTGCCATTGGGCGACACCGGCAGTTTTTCCAGGTGTACATAGGCTGCCGGGACCATGTAATCAGGCAGCAGAGCCTGTAAATGCAGGCGCATCTGGTCGGCCTGGGGCACAACCTGGCCGGCCTGCACGCTGAAATACGCCACCAGGCGCTTTTCACCTGGAACGTCCTCGCGGGCCAGCACTGCCGTATCGCGCAGGCCTGGATATTGACCAAGGCGTGCCTCGATTTCCCCCAGTTCGATACGAAAACCACGCACCTTGATCTGATCGTCGTTACGGCCCAGGTAAACAATCCTGCCGTCCGCCTGCCAGCAGGCAAGGTCGCCGGTCTTATACAGGCGCGCGTGTGGGTTGCCGACATCGTTGCTCGCAAACGGATCAGCGATAAAGCGTTCGGCGGTCAAGTCATCGCGGTTCAGGTAGCCACGGGCGACAGATGCGCCACCGATGTACAGTTCACCCGCGACGCCCACCGGCACCGGGCGCATGTGTTCGTCGAGCAGGTAGATGCGTGTATTGGCCACCGGCTGGCCGATGCTCGGCAAGGTCGGCCAGGCCTGTGGATCGCCATCGAGAGTCAGCGCCGTGACCACGTGGGACTCGGTCGGGCCGTAGTGATTATGCAGGCGGGCATCGCTCAGACGGGCGAATAACTGCCGCATCGGTTCGGTGATTCGCAGTTGTTCACCCGCAGTGATCACGTCCTGCAACAGGCACTCAGGCTGTTCAGGCTCGTCAACCACGGCCTCGGCCAATGCCTGCAGGGCAATACACGGCATGTACAGGCGTTCGATACGCTGTTCGCAGATATGCTCGAACAGGCGGCGGAAATTCAGACGGGTATCGCTGTGGATCAGCGACAATTCACCACCTGCGCACAAGGTGCTGAAGATTTCCTGAAAGGCCACATCAAAACCCAGCGCCGCGAACTGCAAGGTACGCTGCTTCGGGCGACGGTCCTCGACAGCCTGGGCAATCTGCCAATGCATCAGGTTGACCAGCGGCGCATGGTGCATGGCCACGCCTTTTGGCTGACCGGTAGAGCCCGAGGTGTAGATCAGGTACGCCAGGTGCTGCGCGCCAAGCCCTGCGAGCTGCGGGTTGGTTGCCGGCGCGCGGTCGATACCGCTCTCGGCGCGGGCCTCAGCTTCCAGCAGCAACACCGGCATGGCGGCCTGCGCAAAGCGCTCGCGCAAACCACGTTGGGTCAGCAGTATTTTCGGTGCGCTGTCCTCAAGCATGTAGGCCAGGCGTTCTTCAGGGTAAGAAGGGTCGAGTGGCACGTAGCCTGCGCCGGCCTTGAGAATGCCCACCAGGCCGGCGATCATTTCCAGACTGCGTTCCACACAGATCGCTACGCGGTCATCAGCGCCAACGCCTGCAGCGATCAACCGATGGGCAATCTGGTTGGCCCACTGATTGAGCTCGGCGTAGCTCAGCTGCTGGTCTTCGTAGGTGACCGCCACCGAATCGGGCTGCGCAGCCGCCTGGGCCTCGAACAGCTGGTGCAGCAAACGGTCTTGCGGGTAGGCGCTATCGAACGCGTTGAAGTCTTCCAGCAATTGGCGACGCTCGTGCGCCGGCAGCCAGTCGAGGCTGTGCAAGGGAGCATCGGGCCGGTTGTCCAGCGCGTCGGCCAGTTGCTCCAGCACCGTGTGCATGTAACCGCAGATGCGCCGGGCATCGATTCCGGCCACCGCCTGAACGGTCAGACCGAAGGATTCGCCGAGGTCGTCTACCGATAACGACAGTGGATAGTTGGTGCGTTCTTCACCGCCGAGTACCTCGACACCGCCCCAGAGTCTGGTCTGCCCCGCCTCTTGAGGTGTCTGGGCGCCGACCGCGACATGGCGGTAGTTCATCAGCGCACTGAATAATGGTGTCGGTGCCGCCACGCCGCTGCATCCCTGGGCCAGTGACAACGGTGCATGCTCATGACTGATCAACGCCGCCAACCGGGCGTGGGTGGTGCGCACTGCAGCCTCGATACCCTGCTCTCCGGCAGCGACGCGCAATGGCAAGGTATTGATAAACATGCCCAAGGCCCGCTCGGCGCCTTGACCACTGAGCAGGCGGCCCATCAGCACGGTACCGAACACCACATCCTGACGCCCCGACAGGCGCCCGACCACCTGGGCCCAGGCGAGGTGATGCAGGCTGGCATTACTGACGCCCAGGCGCCGCGCATGGGCGCGCAGACGTCCGGCCAGTTTCGGCTCAACCGGCAATAGCGCTTCGTCGACTCCGCTGCCGTCGCCTTGCACGTCTTGCAGGCCAAATGGCAGGGTCGGCTCGTCAACATCTGCGAGCATGTCGCGGAAAAACGCCTCATGCTCCTCGCGGCTCACGCTCAATCGCGCCTGAGCCACATGATTACGATACGGCACCGACGCGGGCAGATGTTCGCCGCGCCCCTGTCTGAACGCCTCGATCTCTGCGCCCAGCAAGGCCAGCGATGTGGCGTCGTCGATCAGGTGATGGAACAGCAGCACCGCAACCCAGCTTTGGTCGACGGGATCTTCGGCGTAGTGCAGGCGCATCATCGGGGCCTGATGCAGGTCCATGCGTATCCGCCGTGGATCGAACTGTGCCTGCAACTGGGCCGCAACATCCCCTTGATCCGGGTGCGGTAAAAACGCCTCGACCCGCAGCCGTGCCTGACGCCAGACCACCTGCACCGGCTCGTCGAGTTCTTCCCAGGCCACAGCCGTGCGCAGAATGTCGTGACGATCGATGACTTGCTGCAAGGCTTCCGTAAAGTCCAGCAACTGCTCGAAGCTATCGACCCGCAACAAGGCCTGCAACAGGTACGGATCACCCTCCTCATTCGCCAAATGGTGATAGAGGATGCCTTCCTGCAACGGCACCAGCCCATAGATATCCTGCACATTACTCACACCGCCCGGCACGCTGGCGACCACCCGGTCGATCTGGGCCTGGGTGAGCGCGGCCAGAGGCAGCATGTCCGGGGTAATGTGCCGGCAATAGGCGGGAATCTTATTGGTGGGCGCCTGCACCTCTGTGACCTTGCCGCTGGCTGCCGCCAGCGAGGCCAGGGTTGGCTGGCCGAACAGCACGCGCACGTCGGCATTCAGACCGATGTCGCGCATGCGTTCGATCAGTTTCACCGCGAGCATCGAATGCCCACCCAGCTCGAAGAACTGGTCATGGCGGCCTACCTGCTCGACGCCCAGCAACTCGGTCCACAACCCGGCCAGGCGGGTTTCCGTCAGCCCTTGCGGTGCCTCGTATTGACGCCGGGCATAAGCTTCGGCCGAGGGCAGCGGCAGTGCCTTGCGGTCGAGCTTGCCATTGGCGGTCAGCGGGAACGCCTGCAGACTGACAAAAGCGCTTGGCAGCATGTGCTCGGCCAGCGACAGGCGCAGCTGTTCACGCAAATAGGTAGCGTCGGGTTCCAGGTCTGCTGTGCCGATGACATACGCCACCAGACGCTTGTCGCCCGGTTCGTCTTCACGCACCACGACCACAGCTTCGCGCACGCCTTGGCAGGCGCTCAATTGAGCTTCGATCTCGCCCAGCTCGATACGGAAACCGCGAATCTTTACCTGCTCGTCGTTACGGCCCAGGTATTCCAGGCTGCCGTCCGGCAGCCAGCGGCCCAGATCGCCAGAGCGATACATCCGCGCGCCCGGTTCCGAAGCAAATGGATCATCGAGAAAGCGCGTCGCGTTCAATTCGTCGCGATTGAGGTAGCCACGGGCCACGCCTGCCCCGCCGACGTACAACTCGCCCACCGCACCCGGTGGCAGCGGATGGCCATAGGCATCCAGCAGATAAAGTTGCAGGTCGGGGATGCGCTTGCCAATCGGGCTGGCGCCGACACGCTGGGCGTCTTCAGGCTGCAACGGATAGTAGGTGACGTGCACGGTGGTTTCGGTAATGCCGTACATGTTGACCAGTTGCGTGTCAGCGTTCACGCTGCGTGCGTACCACGGCTTGAGCATCGCCGTATCCAGTGCTTCACCGCCGAAAATTACCTGGCGCAGCGAATGTGCCTGTTCCTTCTCTCCCTGGGCCGCAATCAGTTGGCGAAACGCACTCGGCGTCTGGTTGAGCACCGTAACACCTGCACTGCACAGCAGGTCGTGGAAGTCTTCAGGCGAACGGCTGACCAGTTGCGGCACGATCAGCAGACGTCCGCCGTGCAGCAGCGCGCCCCAGATTTCCCAGACTGAGAAGTCGAAGGCAAACGAGTGGAACAGCGCCCAAATATCCTGTTCATTGAAACCGAACCAGTCCCGGGTGGCCGAGAACAGTCGTGCAACGTTGCGATGCTCGACCATCACACCCTTGGGCAGGCCGGTGGAGCCGGAGGTGTAGATGACGTAGGCAAGGTCGCTGGGTTTGACCGTTACTTGCGGATTGCAGGCGCGTTCATCCTGCAAGTCGACATCGTCGAGATAGATCAGCGGTACATCCGACACCGGCAACGCCTGTTGTACTGATTGCTGGCTCAACAAGGCTACCGGCGCACTGTCGCCGAGTGTGTAGGCCAGACGCTCAAGCGGGTAAGCAGGGTCCAGCGGCACGTAACCGGCGCCGGATTTGAGGATCCCCAGCAAGCCGATAATCATTGCCGGGCCGCGTTCGACGCAGATCGCCACACGATCGTCCGGGCCTACACCCTGTGCCAGCAAACGATGCGCGACCTGGTTGGCACGCGCGTTGAGTCCGCCGTAGCTCAGGGTCTGCCCTTCGAACATCAGCGCGACGGCGTCTGGTCGCTCTGCGGCGCGGGCTTCAAACTGCTGGTGGATCGTCAGGTCTCCGGCGGAATATGGCTGGCCGGCATTCCACGTCTGAATCTGCAAGGTGTCAGTCTTGCTGATTAGCGAGAATTCATGCACCGGCAGTTGTTCGTTCGCCAGCCCCTGCTCCGTGACTTGCTGCAAGCGCTCGGCAAGCGGGACGATCTCGTCGTGCTGAAAATAGGCCTCGTTGTAGATGTAGTGCAGCCGCGATTCAGTGTCGCAAGCGTTGCTGCGCAGGTGGATGGCCAGCGGTGTCTGCTCGTGGTTGTTTGAACACTTGAAGGCGCGGGCGCTTGCCTGACCGAAGCGAAGCAGTTGGTTCTGGCGCTCATAAGAGAACGTCAGGTCGAACAATTGCGTACGCTCGGCACGGCGCAATTCCAGCAAGCTGTTAAGGTCGCTGACCGGAAACCGCTGGTGGCGGTAATCCTGCTTGACTGCCCGACAGATGCCCTGGACCAGTTCAGCGAACGGCAGGTCGGGACTGAATTTCAGACGCACTGAGCTGAGTTGGGTAAAAAGCCCCAGGGTTTTTTTGTAGCTGGCAGTGGAACGGTTGAGAATCGGCAAGCCGATGACCAGTTCATCACGCTGAAAGGCGCGGGTGAAGTACACGTACAGCACTGCCAGATGAACGTGGAACGACGAGGCGTTCAGTCGCAGGACCAGCTCCTCGACCTGCTGCTCCAGGCCACGGTCCATGCCGTAGCTGAGGTGGCCGCTGCGGCTCGTCGCCGGGTGCTGAATCCGAGCCTGGTGACGTGGCGCCAGCAATGGATCGGGGATGTCGCGGTATTTGTCCAGCCAATAGTCCTGATCGAGAGCAAAGCGTGGCGACTCGCGATACTGGCGGTCGTCCTCGATGAAATCGATATAGGACGGCGCCGCCAGATCGGGCACACGTTGATCGTGCAATACGCTGTAAAGCTCACTGACAGACGCACAGAGCCGGTCGATGCCCCAGCCATCGAGCGCAATGTGGTGGGCATGAATCACGAAGTAGAAACGCTGTGCTTCGAGCTTGAGCAAATGCACTCGGAACAGTGGTCCACCTTCCAGCTTGAACGGTTGTTCAAGCTGAGTCTGCATCCAGTGTTCGGCTGCCTGACGCGGGTCGTCCCGCCCTTGCAGGTCAAACGGTGTCACAAGCATCGGCATGCTCGTGGCGAAGGTCTGCATCGGCACGCCTTCCTCGTCCCGCTCTTCGAGCAGGACCATGCGCAGCGCATCATGCTTCTCGATCAACAGGTCCACGGCTCGCTGGAATATCCCGGAATCGAAGTGGCCGTCGATCTCCACGTAGCCGCCGATGTTGTATAGCGGCGAGTCGCCCTGGGTCATCTGGTCCAGCCAGATATTGCGTTGGGCAGCGGTCAGGACAAATGCCATACATTTCTTCTCGCAAAGGGTTGGCCTTGTCGCACGCAAGAGGCGGCGACAGCCGATAGTCGATTCGGGGCCAGGGAGTAGCGCGCTTCATGCCGTTTTGCGAAGGATCATCCCTGGAAATTTGGACCGCGCTTCAGTTCAGGCGCGCTTGTCCTGCACCGCGCACTTCACGTCGGAGACGATGCAACCATCGACCAACTTGATGATGCGATCGGCCAGCTGGAAGTACTGGTCGTCGTGAGTGATGATCAGAACGGTCTTGCCGCGCCGTTTGAGGTCCGGCAGCAGTTCCTCGTAAAAGAAACGCTTGAACGGCGGGTCCTGGTCGGCAGCCCACTCGTCCAGCAGGTAAATCGGACGGTCTTCCAGATAGGCGCAAACCAGGGCCAGGCGTTTCTGCTGGCCGTATGACAAGGCTTTGGTAGTTGAATAACCCTGCCCTTCGATTTTGACCTTGTCTTCCAGGCCCAGAGTCGACAGGTATTTCTGCGCCTGGTCGGTGCTGGCCAGTTCTTTCTCGTCAGGACCTATCAGCCGGTTGAACAGATGGAAGTCGGAGAACACTGCCGAGAACAGGTCGCGATAGTGGCTGCGCGAGTCTTCGGTGATTGCCGTACCGTCGAGCAGTAGCTGACCTTCTTTCGGGATGTACAGGCCGCAGAGCACTTTGGCCAGGGTACTTTTGCCACACCCGTTGCCGCCAACAATGTAGATCAGCTCACCGGACTGGATTGTCAGGTCGATAGGCCCCAGGGCAAACCCGGAATTGCTCAGTGGGTCCGTGTAGTTCATGTGGACGTTTTTCAGCTCGATCCTGCCCCAGGACTTCTTGTGATCGAGGAGCAACACATTGTCGGCGTCGCTGGTTTCCGGTTCCGGGTGCGGTTCGTTGATGGAGAATCCGAAATCCGCCAGACGTGTGCAGGCGATACGTCCCTGGGCCAGCATCGGCATGGTGGTGACCAGCATCACCAGCGGGCCCATGATGTACAGCACCGCCAGCACGCTGGCGCTCATGGTCTTGGCATCGATTACAGCGAACATGGGAGCAGCGAACAACAGGCAACCGATCAGCAGCGACAGGGTCAACTGGCCAACGTTGTCAGCGGTGGTGTACCAGAGCCGTTCGATGTAGTTGTACCTCGCGACCCGGGCCGAAGACTCCTGGATCGCCGAGCGACTGAACCAGCGGCGACGAATACCGTTGAGTTTCAGTTCCTTGAGGCCGAACACAAGCGCGTGTGTGTATTCGTTGAATGCGGTGAACTCGTCGCGAACCTTGTGGGTGTACTTGATGCCGCCCGCGAAAAACAGCAGGTACAGTACGACTCCCAGCACCATCAGCCCGATGGTTATTGCGAACACCACCCAGGACAGGTAAGCCAGATAGGCAATACCAAACAGAAATACCGCCGACTCCACGAGGATCGTTGGCATGATCAACAGCGTGGCGTTGAGTTGCGGAATATCGCTGGTGAGCATCGTCAGGACATTCGGCGCACCGCGGCGGTCGACTTCCTCAAGCGGTGTGCCGAGGATTTTGCGGCACAGGGCAATGCGCAGACGGGTCATGATGTGCATGCTGGCGTAGGCCGGAAACAGCGCCGCACCGTTGCGGAAAACCAGGGCAACCAGGCTCAGGCCAACGAACCAGAACAACGACTCACGCTGAAAGGTCTCCTCGTGAATCGCCTGGTTGATCACATTGACAACGGCAATGGAAGCCACGCCGCTGATCAGACCCGTCAGCAGCGTAAAGAACGTCAGCCAGGGATGGCTGCTCCATAGCAGACGCATTATCGAGCCCGGTCTGGTCTTCTTCTCTTGCTTGGTTTTCATTGCTTGCTGTCCTTGTATGCATTGGCCCGCGCGGGCGCCGGTGGTTGAACGCCCTGGCGGTTTCACTGGATATCGATCATTCAGGCCGGTCGCCAGACATCGCCCCGAGCGGTCATTTCACCCATGGCCACGACGATCAGCCGGGGTTCTTCATAAGGGTCACGGGCATGGGCGACGAGCATGTTGTCAAGCATCACGACATCGCCCTTGCGCCAGTCGAAGCGCACCGCGCACGCCTCGTAGGCATCACCGATCAAAGCCATCACCGAGTCTTCGATGGCTGAGCCATCGCCATAGCTGACCATCCTTGGCAGGCGGTCGGGGCCAAACATGTCTAGCAGGTCCTCGCGCAGTTCCTCGCCCATGCAATAGGGGTGATGCAACTGCACCTGATTGAAAAACCCACGCTCGCCGGTAAACGGATGGCTGATCACCGCCGGGCAGAGGGTGCGAAGCTGCAGGGTGTCGCCGTCGAGCCATTCGAAGTCCGTACCCTGCTCGCGGCAACGCTGTTCGATAGCGCTGCGTTCGGAGGTGCCGAAGAACGATTCCCAACTGGGCTCGACACCGGCTGTGAAGGTGCGGCTGTAAAGCAGACCTTTGCTTTCAAAACGCTCGATCACCTCTTTCGGCAGGTACGCGAGCACTTGGCGAATGTCCGCCAGTGGCGTCGCCCCGCCCACTTGCGATGGCTTCTCACAGAAGAACCATTGCTTGCGTGGCCAGCTTTCCAGGTGCGAACTCTCGTTGTGATAAAGGATCATCTCGCGCTCGGGATACGGCGTTGAGCGATAGACATTACGCCCGCCTTCCTTCTTCGGAAGGTCGCCATACGTGCCGTGCAGGCCAGGCGACAGCGCCTCGGCAAACGCTTCGAAGGCGGCGACCGAAGGCAGGTCAAACCCGCGAAACAACACTGCGCCGTGACGACACAACAGTGCCTCAATCGCCTCGCGTCGCGCGCTGGCCCACTGGGCCGGGTCCAGTTCATCAACGGTTGGCTCGACCACTATCGGCAAACTGATGTCGGCCGCCAGCAGGGACAACCGCACCGAGGGGTCAGCGGCCTTGTCGGGCCAGCTTGGCGCATCCGCTTGCCGTTGGTCAGCGAAAACGGGCGCAGTGTTAGCTTGAAGACTCATGAACAAACTCCTAGACCTCAGCCCTTCACATCCACTTTTTGTATGGAGCCAGACCAGCACGCTCCGGCACCGCGCAAGAATCAAAACACTGATGATCAGAAGCGTCTGTCACCGCAATCCGGGACAGCGGTCGCACAGCGGGTCGATGCGTGGTGGTGAGATTGGGCAGGCTTTGTCCCCATTTCCCTCGACAGACGCCGGCTGACAGTCGGTGCTGAAATGCGACAACTGCGGATCATGCCGGCCCATTCTCGGACGCGTCAGGCCGCAGGGATGTCTCGATTGCAGCGGATTTGAACGCTGAATCTGGTTATTACACAGGAGCCTTGGTCATGCCGATTAAGAACACTGACGAATCGCCCAGCGCTACGTCAGCCCCTCTCAAGCCCGGTGCTTTCCTGCACGAGATATTCAGTGACAGGGCACGTCAATTTCCCGAGCGCACCGCCGTTAGCGATGCGCTCAGGAGCTTGAGCTATGCACAGCTCGACGCACTCTCGACAAAGCTGGCTGCACGTTTGCGCGACGAAGGCGTGACCCAGGGCATGCGTGTGGGTATGTACCTGCCGCGCAGCGTTGATCTGGTCATCAGCCTGCTGGGCATTCTCAAAGCCGGTGGTACCTATGTGCCGGTCGATCCGCAATACCCCGGTAAGCGCGTCGAACACATCGTGCGCGACAGCGGCCTGAACCTGATCATCGGTGATGCTGCCAATCTGCCGAAAGTACCGTCTCTGCGTGCCTTGGCGCTCGACGAGTTGTTGTCCGCACCGGCGCTGGAGCTGGCTGTCGAAGACAGCCGCGTCGACCCTGATCACGCCACTGCGTACATCATTTACACCTCTGGCTCCACTGGCGAACCCAAGGGCGTTCAGGTTTCCCATGGCAACGTCAGTCGCCTGCTGGAAAGTACTCAACGCGCCTATGGCTTCAACGCCCAGGACGTCTGGTCGATGTTCCACTCCATCGGTTTCGACTTCTCGGTCTGGGAAATCTGGGGTGCTCTCGCCCACGGTGGCCAAGTGGCTGTTGTCCCATACGACGTCTCGCGCTCTCCTGCCGCCCTGCGTCAATGGCTCGCCGATCAGCGCGTCACAGTGCTCAGCCAGACGCCATCGGCCTTCCGTGGTCTTGATGAAGCCGATCGTAGCAATACTGCTCCTCTGGCGCTGCGCTACGTGGTGTTCGGTGGCGAAGCGTTGCCCGCCACCGTGCTGCGTGCCTGGGTCGAGCGTCATGGCGACCAGAAGCCAGCGCTGATCAACATGTATGGCATCACCGAGGCCACCGTTCACACCACCTTCAAGCGAGTGTTGGCGCAAGACCTGGAAACAGCGGCCATGGTTTCGCTGGGCAAGCCACTGGACGGCTGGCGCCTGCACCTGCTTGACGCGAATCAGGCCCCGGTCGCGGCAGGCACCACGGGCGAGCTGTACATCGAAGGTGCCGGTGTGGCGCAGGGCTATCTGAACCGTGAGGCGCTCAACGTCGAGCGATTCGTCGAGTTGCCCGGTGCCATACGCGCTTACCGTACTGGCGACCTGATGACCCTGGAGAGCAATGGCGAATACCGTTATGCCGGTCGCTGCGACGAGCAATTGAAAATCAGCGGCTTCCGCATCGAGCCCGGCGAGATCGAAGCGTCTCTGCAAGCCAGCCCGAGCGTGGCCGCCGCCCATGTCGGCGTACACGATTACGGCGATGGCGACTTGCGCCTGGTGGCTTACGTGGTGCCAGGCCAGGGCGTTGATGCCTGGACCGAGCAAACCCGCAGCGAAGTTGCTGCACTGATGGCCGACAGTTTGCCTGAGTACATGCGGCCCTCGGTGTATGTGCCATTGGCAGAACTGCCGGTGACTCAGCACGGCAAAATCGACAAGAAACAACTGCCCTCGCCTGCCGCTGACACGACGCCTTTAAGCGCGGCAGACGTCAAGGGGCTCAGTGAACAGGAGCACTTCGTGCTCAAGGTCTGGAGCGAAGACCTGGGTCTGAAAAACATCGGCGTCAATGATGATTTCTTCGATCACGGCGGCACTTCTCTGGCCCTGATCCGTTCGCTGAGCAAGCTCAAGACGCATTACAAAATCAACCTGGACCCGGGAATCCTGGCGGATGGCGCAACGGCCAAAGTCCTGGCCGACTACATCTCCCGCAGCCTTGTTCAAGCCCATTGACCGAAAAGGAAAAGCTCATGAGCAAAAAATTCGCTTTAACTGCTGAACAGCGTGCGTCGTTCGAGAAAAACGGCTTTATCGGCCCGTTTGACGCCTATTCGCCAGAAGAAATGAAGGAAACCTGGAAGCGCACCCGTCTGCGCCTGCTCGACCGCAGCGCCGCAGCCTATCAGGATCTGGACGCTATTTCCGGGGGCACCAACATCGCCAACTACGACCGCCATCTGGACGACGACTTTCTGGCCAGCCATATCTGCCGCCCGGAAATCTGTGACCGCGTCGAAAGCATCCTTGGCCCCAACGTGCTCTGCTGGCGCACCGAGTTCTTTCCCAAGTATCCGGGTGATGAAGGCACCGACTGGCATCAGGCCGATACGTTCGCCAACGCCTCCGGCAAGCCGCAGATCATCTGGCCGGAAAACGAAGAGTTTGGCGGCACTATCACCGTCTGGACCGCGTTCACCGACGCCAACATTGCCAATGGTTGCCTGCAGTTCATTCCTGGCACCCAGAACAGCATGAACTACGACGAAACCAAGCGCATGAGCTATGAGCCCGACGCCAACAATTCGGTGGTCAAGGATGGCGTGCGTCGCGGGTTCTTCGGTTATGACTATCGTCAGTTGCAGATCGATGAGAACTGGAAACCCGACGAGGCCTCTGCTGTGCCCATGCAGATGAAAGCCGGGCAGTTCATCATTTTCTGGTCGACGCTGATGCATGCCTCCTATCCGCACAGCGGCGAATCACAGGAGATGCGCATGGGCTTCGCGTCACGCTACGTACCGTCGTTTGTGCACGTGTATCCGGATTCGGACCACATCGAAGAGTACGGTGGCCGCATCAGCCTGGAGAAATACGGCGCGGTGCAGGTGATCGGTGACGAAACACCGGAATACAACCGCCTCGTGACCCACACCACACGCGGCAAGAAATTCGAAGCGGTCTGACCCATCTGCGTCAGACGACAGTAGCCTCGCGCAATGTGCCTGAAAAAAGCGCCCAAGAAGAGTAACGATCCATGACTATTTCCTCCGACGCAACGCTGCGTCTGTGCGAGACGGTGAGGATGCTCAGGCACCTTGCCCTCAACTTGCCCGATCCTGTATGCCTGAGCTTTCTCGCCCAGGAAAATGGCCCGCTGCCAGAGCCGGCGTGCTCCAGCGTGCGAGCCACAGAGCGGGCGATCAATGCCGCGTTTGCGCGCATCGGCGTGCGCACCCTGCAGTACTTGCACGGTGGCGAGGCACAACTGTCGTCGTTCGAATATTTTATAAGCCGCAAAATCTGCGAAGCGCTCGACTATCGCTACGAGCACTTCGATGATGCTGGAGACGTCACCGCATTCAATCGACTGCTCAAGCATTTTGAATTCGACGGTGCAGTGCCGCATATAGAGACACTGCTCCTGACCACCCACGACCATGCCCGGTTGCTGGTGCATGCCAGTGCCAACCGCGAGTTGCCCCCCGTGGTTTTGGCACTGCCCTGCGGCATTCCGTTCGATCTCTGCCGCGACTGGTTCGACGCCCTGAGCGAGCGCTTTTTTGTCGTCACCTGGGAAACCCGAGGGTTGTTCGGTGCCTGCGAGGCGTTCGACCAGATTGCGGTGGACACCGACGCCCAGGTCGCCGACATGATCAGCGTGATGAATCACTTCAGGTTATCGACCGCACACCTGATGGGCATCTGCGGCGGAGCGGTGATAGCCCTGAGCGCTGCTGCTGCCCATGCCGACCGGGTCAACTCCCTGAGCCTGTGGCATGGCGATTACAATCTGGACGACAACGACCTGCGCACCGCTCATCAGCAAAACTTCGAGTGGTTGATGGAAAGTGCTGCTCAGGATCGTGGCGAGGCTGCTGACCTGCAAGCGATGTTCCTCGATCAGTCAACGCTGGCCACCACCCCTGAGTCCATTGCCCATGTGGTGCTTTACCCTTACGTCAATCCCGAGTTGTTCTATCGCTATGCGCGCTTGAACGACGCGCTGAACAAGACCGAGCTGGCACCACGACTGACGCGCATCACCGCGCCGACCCTGGTGGTGGCTGGCGATGCCGATGCAACCACGCACATCGGCGGTTCGCGGCATATTGCGGCGTCGATAAAGGACGCCACGCTACACGTAGAGCGCGATGGCAGCCACCTGGAGTTCTTCTCATCCACTCAACAATCGAAACAAACCGCCTTCCGCTTCCTCGAAGAAGTCCTTCAGCCCGCTGTCGCCTGAAAGTCGCCCGACAAAAAGGGGGCCTTGGCCCCCACACGCGACAAAACGGTCCGCTATCCTCCTCCGAACCAACATCCCTCAGTCAGCGATGGGCTTTGCTCGATAAACCTTGGATAAACCACTGTGCGGTTGACCGCACAGCGTTCCACAGAGCTGTCGAAATCCACCAGGTTACTGCCAGTGGCGTTGATGCGCCGGGCACCGCTTTCAAAGGGCATCGGCCTGGACTGTATCGTCCGCCTGCTGGACGGGTGCTTCGGACTTGGCACCTTCAAGACGGCGCATTGGCCCGTGCAACAGCGCCGCTATAGCCATCACCGCGAAGACGGCGCCGGTGATCACGAACAGCAGTCCTACTCCGCGCCCTACACCCACCCCTAGCCACACGCCAATCGAATCGGCATAGGCCCCGCCGAGTATCATCGCCGGCCCAAACCAGTGATCTACCAGCACGCCACCGACAAAGATCGCCAGGCTGCTGAAGGCAATGGTCAACATATTGATCAAGGCAAAGGCACTAGCGCGATTGCCGACAGGGATTCGGCTCATCCAAAGCGCATTGACACCGGCATCGGCGACGCTCGCGACCATGATCGCGCCGAAAGCGACTGCGCAGTACGCCGCGATCTGCGAAACCAGCCCCAAGGCGATGATGCAGATCGACAACAGCAGATCAGCTATCGCCGCCATCAACATCAACCTGCGCCGAGCACCCATTGATACCAGCCCCCCGGCGCCTAGCAGCCCGCCCAAGGCAGCCCATGTGTAGGCCATGCCCAGGCTGTCGCTGCCCAGGGTCGATAACAGCAACGGCGCCATCATTAGCGTAACCATAGACAGCAGCGCGTTGCGCATCACGGTGTAGACCAGCAGCCAGATCATCAAGCGGCTGGCGGAAAAAAACTTGAGCCCGGCCATGACATTGCTTAGCGCACCGCCAAGCACCGCATCATCAGTACTCTCTTCTCTTGCCGCACGCGCCCAAGGCACATGGGAAAACGCCTTGATCACCAGCACGGTGCCGGAACAGAAGGTAATCAGGTCTACCATCAGCACGCTCACCAGGCCGGCCTTGGCCATGATCATCCCTGCCAACAACGGAGCGACCAACGATGACACGTTCTTGGTGATGCCCATCAGCCCCGAGGCCTGGGTGTATCTTTCCGGACTGACAGCAGCACTGACCGCCGCCTGATAAGCCGGGGCACGGAATGCCGAAACGATCGAGGCGATGCAGTTGAAGATATACAGATGCATGGGTTGCAGGCGGTCGAGCCAGAGCAGCCCGATAACTCCGGCCAGCAACAGCGCAAGGGTTACGTCGCAAAGGACAATGATCAGCCGGTGACTGATCCGGTCAGCGAGCCCTCCCGCCAAGGGCAGGAACAGAACTGCCGGCAACGTTGCTGCCAGCACCACATTGGCGAAGGCAACCGCAGAACCTGTGCTGGAATAGACCCAGACGCCGAGCGCGAATTCGGTCAGCGCCATGCCGAAGATTGCCAGAGACTCACCGGACCAGAGGAAGTAGAAGCTTCGCCCCAGATCCAGACCTTTCAATGACTGGCCGCGACGCCAGAAACTCACGGGCGCACCTCCGGACGTGTCTTCGGCCTGAAGACACCGAGCAGCGCACGCGCCGACCGATAGGCCAGTGAATAGGCTACGGCGACCAGCACCAGAGGTGCCTGACGGGAAAACAAGTGGGTGCGCAGCAGGCGTCTGGCGATGGGCGAGCTAATGTCGCCAATCACATGCAAGGGGGTCTTGAACGTTGCCGCGACGGTAACACCGACCGCGTCATCCATCGATTGCACTGCGTGCCACCAGTAGACCGGGATGTACAGGGCATCGCCCGGTTCTACCACCGCACGCAAAGCCTGCAGGTTGCGAGTGCCCGGGAAGCGCTGGGTATCGATGTCATACAGATAGCCTGCTTCCTCGATCACCGGCCGCAGCGCTTGCCAGGTGGCGTTGTCCGGAGGCAACAAGAGAACTTCCTTGGCGCCGACCACCTGTGACATGAAGGTCTCGTCGGCACTGTGAAAATGCCAATCGGTGTAGGAGTTGCGATAAAAAAAGCTTCGATAGGGTGGATAGTACAGCGGTGTGGACAGTTCCGGCATGAACGGCAGACCGCCCACGTCATGTCTCAGTGACTCAAGAGCCTCGCCCTCTTTGAAACCGCAACTGTCAGCGACCAGTGGGTGTTCGCCCACACCCAGACTGTCGAGAAAGTCATGAAACGGGATGTCACTGTGGACCTCGTTCGAATACTCGATCAAGGCCTTTTTGATCTCCGGATTCGACCAGCCCACCACTTCCGAAATGATTTTCGAGCGCACCACCACCGGACGGTTATCTGAATGATCCTTGATGTAGTCCAGCTGCTTCCACTTGTGGAACGCGGGCCAGTGGAGTACTGCGTTTTTGATCAGGCAGGGACGGTTGTAGTTGACGTAGCGACGGACGAAATCTTCCCGGGAAATAGTCAACGCATCGATCACTTCCACGGGCGTGGCTCGGGAGTGGTTGGGGAACCGGGAAAGACTCCAGAACTTCGAATCAGGCTGATCAATTTCGGCGCTTAACGGCATCCTACGACCCTCACAAAGACACTAAACGAGAGTTGATATAACAGACTCAAGTGACCCGCCCAAGCGTCGCAATGGCCGTCTCCTCACGGTGTCCCTGCTTCCCATGACAGACATCCCCCGGTGGATACTCTAATTTTTTCAACAGCTTCCCCTTGTCCCGGCGACCGGCAGTTTCTTTCTCCAAGCGTTCACTAACGTGCGCCACTGCCCTCGATTGGAGACGCCCCACTGATCCGGAAAACAGGTGTTACGCAATGGATTCCTCGCCCGAAAAGCTATCCGCGCAAGCCTGCGCTTCTCACGAACTGGCTTCGGTTCAGCAAGGTATCTGGCTCGATCAGATCGCACACCCGGAATTGCCCTACTACAACATCGGCATGTCCCTGGATATCCGTGGCGAGATCAACATCCCGCTGTTCGAGAAGGCCATCCAAATGGTCGTCGACAGCCATGACGCCCTGCGTCTGAGCTTCAGTCACGCCGACGGTTTCGGCCGTCAGCAGGTGCTGCCAGAAGTCAGGTTCACACTTGAGGTGGTGGACTTTTCCGAGGCGGATGACGATGCCGGTCTGGCAATGGACTACCTGCGCAAATCCTTTCAGCAGCCCTTTGAATCACTGAACGGACAGCTCTGGGAGTCGCGTCTGGTGCGCTGCGGACCGCACCATTACTACTGGTTCAACCGCTTCCATCACCTGGTGGTCGACGGTATCGGTGCGGTGCTGGTCGGGCATGCCGTGGATAATGCTTACAACGGCTTGCTGGTGGGCAATGAAGACGTTCCCGAGGGGCCTTCCTACCTGTCGTTCCTCGAAGAAGACAGAGCTTATCTGCAATCGGGTCGCTACGAGCGCGACCGCCTGTTCTGGGAGCAAACCTACGCACAACTCCCGCCGTCACTGCTGCAACGCCGCGCCGACTTCAAGGCAGGCCTTGCCAACGTGCTGGCTCCCAGTACCCAGGTTCAGGCCATGTTGCCCCGGGCCCTCTACAGTGCCCTCACGAAGTTTGCCAGCGAACGCAGTCTGTCCATGGCGCATTTATTGGTCAGCGTGATCGGTACCTACTTCTGCCGCACCGTGGGGGTCGATGAAATCGTCGTTGGCATGCCGGTACACAACCGCACCACTGCACGACAGAAGACCACGGTCGGCATGTTCTCTTCGGTCAGCCCGATTCGCCTGGCGTTCGATCCCCAAGGCTCGCTGGTGGAGCTGATGAATACCGTCGGGACACAACTGCGCAAGACCTACCGCCACCAGCGTTTCCCCATCGCTGAGCTCAACCGCAGCCTGCATCTGGCACACGCCGGGCGACGCCAGTTGTTTGATGTTTCGCTGTCGTTCGAAAGCTTCGACGGCGACGCAACATATGGACAAAGTACCCCGGCACGCGTGCTCATGCTGGACAACGGCTACGAGCAGACGCCCATGGCGATCTTCGTGCGTGACTACCATCCAGCCGAAGACGTACACCTGGATTTCAACTTCAACACCGCCTATTTCACCTTTGAAGAAGTCCAGCGCATACAAGAGCGCATTTTCGCGATGCTCGAAGCGGTACTGGAGCACCACGAGACGCCCTTGGCACACTTCCCGCTCATCGGCGAGGACGAGCACCAGCACCTGCTGACGTTCAACGACACGGCTCATGCCTACCCCCGTGACCTGCTGATCCATCAACTGATCGAACAACAGGCCGCCCAGCGCCCGAATGCCTGCGCCGTGAGCAGCGACAGCGGACCGCTGCTCACCTACGCCGAACTCAACCAGCAGGCCAACCAGCTCGCTCATCGCCTGATCGAGCTGGGTGTGGAACCGGACTCGCGGGTTGCGGTAAGCCTGCGTCGCGGCCCGGAAATGGTCGTGGCGTTGTTGGGTATTCTCAAGGCCGGTGGCGCCTATGTGCCGATTGATCCTGACCTGCCCAGCGCACGTCAGGCCTATATGCTCAGCGACAGCGCCCCGCGTGCCGTGCTGACCCGCCATGACCTGCTGGACGACCTGTCGGCGCTGAATAGTACCGTGCCAGTGCTGGTCCTCGATGACCACAATGACAGTGCGCAACTCGCCGCGCAGCCAACCGGCAACCCGGATGCCAAAGTCCTGGGTCTGCAGCCCAATCATCTGGCCTACGTGCTGTACACCTCGGGCTCTACCGGTACGCCTAAAGGCGTGATGAACGAACACCTGGGCGTGGTCAACCGCCTGCTCTGGGCCCGCGACGCCTATCAAGTGGACAGCAGTGATCGCGTGCTGCAAAAGACTCCGTTCGGTTTCGACGTCTCGGTCTGGGAGTTTTTCCTGCCGCTGCTTGCCGGTGCCGAACTGGTCATGGCGCGCCCCGGTGGCCATCAGGAGCCGGACTACCTGGCTCAGGTCATGAGTGATGCAGGTATCACCCTGCTGCACTTCGTACCGTCGATGCTCGACCTGTTTTTGGAACACCGCTCTTCCTGTGACTTTCCGCAGCTGCGTCGCGTACTGTGCAGCGGCGAGGCCTTGCCACGCAGCCTGCAACGACGCTTCGAGCAACAACTGCAGGGTGTCGAGCTGCATAACCTGTATGGCCCGACCGAAGCGGCTATCGACGTTACAGCCTGGGAGTGCCGCCCGACAGACCCCGGCGAAAGCGTGCCTATCGGTCGCCCGATTGCCAACATTCAGATGCACGTGCTGGATGCCTTGGGTCAGGTCCAACCGCTGGGTGTGGCCGGCGAGCTGCACATCGGCGGCATCGGCGTGGCGCGGGGTTACCTGAACCAGCCAGAGCTGAGCGCCGAGCGTTTTATCGCCGATCCGTTTTCCAGCGACCCGCAGGCACGCCTTTACAAAACCGGCGATGTCGGTCGCTGGCTCGCCAATGGCGCATTGGAATACCTGGGCCGCAATGACTTTCAGGTGAAGATTCGCGGCTTGCGTATCGAGATTGGCGAAATCGAGGCCGCCCTCGCCTTGTGCGCCGGTGTGCGCGAAGTGGTAGTGGTTGCCCGCGCCGATGATCCAGCGCAACCGGACAGCAAGCGCCTGGTCGCCTACCTGTGTGGCGAACCGGCCCCTGCCGAACAACTGCGTAAAGAGTTACTCAAGCACCTGCCCGAATACATGGTTCCCAGTGCCTTTGTACACCTGGACAGCCTGCCGCTGACGCCAAACGGCAAGCTCGATCGCAAGGCGCTGCCTGCACCGGATCTTGATTCGGTGATCAGCCACGGCTACGAAGCGCCGGTGGGCGATATCGAGGTCGCTCTGGTCAATCTCTGGCAAGACTTGCTGGGCCTGACCGGGGTCGGACGCCGCGATGACTTCTTTGAATTGGGCGGTCACTCGTTGCTGGCCGTGCGCTTGATTTCGCAGATCCGCCAGCAACTGGGCGTCGAGCTGAGTCTGGCGACGTTGTTTGCCCACCCCGAACTGACCGACCTGGCTCAGGTCATCGCCCAAGCCGGGCGCAGCACCTTGCCGGACATCCTGCCGGTGGCGCGCGATCAGGACTGGCCGTTGTCGTTCGGCCAGCAGCGTCTGTGGTTTCTGGCCCGGATGGAAGGCGCCAGCGCGGCCTATCACATGCCCGCCAGCCTCAGCCTGCGCGGTGCGCTGGATAGCGTGGCCCTGCAACGGGCACTGCAACAGCTGGTAGCGCGCCATGAAGGCTTGCGCACCACGTTCATCCAGGGCGCTGACCAACAGCCACTGCAACGTATCAGCCCTGTGGACAACGGTTTCAACCTGCAAACGCACGATTTGCAGGGCGTGCCGGATGCCGAGCACACGCTCCAGGCGCTGGCTGGCGAAGAGTCCTTGCAACCCTTCGATCTGGAACAGGGTCCATTGATTCGCGGCCGCCTGATCCGCATGGCTGCCGACCATCACGTGTTGTTGCTGACCCTGCACCACATCGTCTCCGATGGCTGGTCGGTGGGCGTGCTGACCCGAGAAATGGCTGCGCTGTACGCCGCGTTCAGCCAGGGTCAGGAAAGTCCACTGGCGCCAATGCCGCTGCAATACCTGGATTACGCCGTGTGGCAGCGCCGCTGGCTCAGCGGTGATCTGCTGCAAGAGCAAACCCGCTACTGGCAGCAAACCCTGGCACATGCTCCGGCGCTGTTGATGTTGCCTACCGACCGGGTGCGTCCGGCGCAACAGGATTACGCGGGCGCCGCCTTGCCCATCGCCTTCGACGAACAGTTGACCCTTGGCCTCAAGGCTCTGAGCAAACGTCACGGCACGACGCTGTATATGACTGTCATCAGCGCTTGGGCGGCACTGTTGGGCCGTCTGGCCGGACAGGATGATGTGGTTATCGGCTCTCCGGTGGCCAATCGCACGCGCAGTGAAATCGAAGGTCTGGTCGGTCTGTTCGTCAATACCCTGGCTATCCGCGTTGACCTCAGTGACACACCCACCGCAGAGACGCTGCTGGCGCGGGTCAGGCAGCAGACCCTTGAGGCACAGGCGCACCAGGACCTGCCGTTCGAACAAGTCGTTGAAGTCATCAAAGCGGTGCGCAGTCTGGCGCACAGCCCGGTGTTCCAAGCGATGTTGACCTGGCAAGACACCAACGACATGAACTTCGTGCTCGGTGATCTGCAACTGGAAAGCCTGAGCCCGAGCAACACGCTGGCCAAGTTTGATCTGTCGCTGGACATCGGCGAAGCGCAAGGCCGTCTGCTGGGCACGCTGGAGTACGCCACGGCGCTGTTCGATGAAAGCACCATGGCCCGCTATCTGGGCTACTTCCAGCGTTTGCTGGAAGCCATGGTTGCCGATGAGCGGCAAGTGCTGGAACAGGTGCCGTTGCTCGATGCGGTTGAACGTGAGCATCTGTTGCTGACACTCAACGCGACCGACGTGCCCTATCCGCAGGACAGTACAATTCATCAACTGTTCGAAGAAAAGGTTCAGGCGCAGCCCAACGCTATCGCCGTGGCTTTTCAAGCGCAGCGCTTGAGCTATGCCGAACTGAACCGCCAGGCCAACTGTCTGGCTCATCACCTGATCGGCCTGGGCATCGGCGCGGATGATCGTGTTGCCATCTGCGTTGAGCGTGGCGTGGAAATGATGGTCGGCCTGCTCGGCGTGCTCAAAGCCGGCGGTGCGTATGTGCCGCTGGATCCGGCGTATCCGGCGGAACGTCTGGCCTACATGATTCAGGACAGTACCCCGTCGGTAGTATTGACGCAGCGCGCATTGCAGGACCGTCTGCCCGCACTGGCGGTGCCGCTGGTGCTACTCGACGACGATCAGCGCGACACGTTCACCGAGCGCAATGACAACCCTGTGGTGGCAAACCTCGACGTGCGCAACCTGGCGTATGTGATTTACACCTCAGGCTCCACCGGTAATCCGAAAGGCGTGATGATCGAGCACCGCGGGCTGGTCAACTACAGCGTCGATGCAGCGCGTCTTTTCGGCCTGTCCCCGGCCGACACTGTGCTGCAGCAGAACACCCTGAACTTCGACCTGTCGGTGGAGGAGATCTTCCCCGCCCTGCTGGCCGGTGCCACGTTGGCGCCAAGCCGCGACATTTTCGGCAGCGAAGGCTCTGAAGATTACGGCATTCATCCGACCGTCCTGCACTTGACCGCTGCTCACTGGCACACTCTCGCCGCCGAATGGCACAGCCAGCCACACGTCGCCGCGCAACGCTTGCAGCACGTTCGGCTGATCAACGTGACCGGCGACGCGCTGTCCGCACAAAAGCTCAAGCTATGGGATGAAGTGCGCCCGGCACACACGTTACTGATCAATACCTACGGTCCGACCGAGGCCACGGTGTCTTGCACCGCCGCTTATGTCAGTCACGATGCGGTAGCGGGCAGCGAAGGCAGCGGCAACGCAACCATCGGTAAACCGATGGCCAACACCCGCATCTACCTGCTCGACGCCCATCAGCAGCCAGTACCGTACGGCGTGGCCGGTGAGATTTTCATCGGTGGCGACGGTGTGGCACGCGGCTACCTCAACCTTGCCGAGGTCAATGCAGAGCGTTTCCTGGCTGATCCGTTCAGCAACAGCGCGGATGCGCGAATGTACAAAACTGGCGACCTGGCGCGCTACATGGCCGATGGCCGGATAGAGTACCTGGGCCGTAACGACTTCCAGGTCAAGGTGCGCGGTTTCCGTATCGAACTGGGTGAAATCGAAACCCGTCTCGCCAACTGCGCCGGGGTCAAGGAAGCTGTGGTCATCGCGCGCGAAGATCGCCCTGGCGACAAGCGTCTGGTGGCCTATGTCGTCGCCAAGCCACAGGCGACCCTGGATGCCGCCGGCCTGCGTGCCGAACTGGCGCCGCAACTGGCCGAATACATGCTGCCAGGCGCGTTCGTGATCCTTGACGCCTTGCCGCTGACACCCAACCGCAAGCTCGACCGCAAGGCCTTGCCGGTGCCTGCGGATGACGCTTACGCCAGCCGTACCTACGAAGCGCCGCTGGGCGAGATCGAGCAGATTGTCGCAGGTGTCTGGCAAGACCTGCTGGGCATCGAGCAGGTCAGCCGCCATGACCGTTTCTTCGAACTGGGTGGTCACTCGCTGCTGGCCGTCAGTCTGATCGACCGCCTGCGCAAGCAGGGCCTGAACCTCAGCGTAAGCACCGTGTTCACCGCGCCCAGCGTGCGGGAAATGGCCTACTCCATCAGCCAGAACACGCAAACCTTGTTCCACGCACCGGCCAACCGCATCCCGGCCGGCTGCACGCAGCTGACCCCGGACATGTTGCCGCTGGTTGAGTTGAGCGCCGCGCAGATCGAACTGATAGCCGCCGCCGTTCCTGGTGGTGCGGGCAACATCCAGGACATTTACCCGCTGGCACCGCTGCAACAGGGCATCCTCTTCCACTACTTGCTGGACCATGAAGGCGACGCGTACCTGGTGCGCTCGATGATCGAGTTCGACAGCCGTGCGCGTCTTGACGCCTTTCTTGAAGGGCTGCAAACGGTCATTGACCGCCATGACATCATGCGCAGCTCGGTGCATTGGAGTGGCCAGCCGCAAGCCGTGCAAGTGGTCCATCGCCAGGCACAACTACCGGTGCATACCCTGACGCTGACGCAGGAAGAAGACGCACTCAGCCAACTGGATCGTCTCACTGATCCACGGCACATGCGCCTGGACCTGCAACAGGCGCCACTGATGCGCGCCTGCATCGCTCGCGACCCGCACTCCGAATGCTGGCTACTGGCGCTGATGGATCACCATATGATCAGCGACCACGTCACTCAGGAGATCGTGCTAGAGGAAGTTCGCCTGTTGATGCAAGGCCAGGGTGCCGACCTGCTACCCGCACAGCCTTATCGTGAATTTGTCGCACAGACCCTGGTCACCCCTTCCGAAGCTCACGAAGCCTACTTCAAGCGCCGTCTGGCTGATGTCGAGTCGCCCACTGCGCCTTTCGACTTGCTGGAAGTTCAGGTCGATGGCAATGGCATCGAAGAAGCGGACGTGTCACTCGACAACGCTCTCAATGAACTTATCCGGGCTCAGGCGCGGGCGCGCGGCATCGCACCGGCGGTCCTGTTCCATGTCGCCTGGGCTCAGGTACTGGCGCGGTGTACCGCCCGCGATGATGTGGTGTTCGGCACGGTGGTCACTGGCCGTCTGCAAGGTACGGCAGGTGCCGAGCGTGCCATGGGCATGTTTATGAACACCCTGCCGGTGCGCATGCAGCTTGCAGCGCAAGGCACCCACGAACTGGTCATGGCTACCCACCGTGACCTTAGCGAGTTGCTGGCCCACGAACAGGCGCCACTGGCCCTGGCCCAGCGTTGCAGCGGTGTGGCCACGGCGGTGCCGCTGTTCACCACCCTGCTCAACTACCGGCATCAGGGCCGCGACAGCCGCTTGCAATGGCCGGGCCTGCGCCTTCTCGACAGCGCAGAACGGACCAACTACCCGCTGGACTTGACGGTCAACGATTACGGCGATGCATTCAGCCTGATGATTCACAGCGTGCCCTCGGTGGAGCCGCAACGCCTGGTCGCCATGATGCAGCGTGCACTGGAGCAATTGGCCAAGGCGTTGGCGCACGCGCCAGACACCGCTATCACACAACTGGATGTGCTGCCCACCGCCGAGCGCACCCGGTTGCTGGAAACCTTCAACAAGACTACGCAGGACTACCCGACAGACCGGTGCATTCATGACCTGTTCGAAGCGCAGGTCGAGGCGCAGCCCGACGCCATCGCCGTGGTATTCAACGCGCAGCGCTTGAGTTATGCCGAACTGAACCGCCAGGCCAACCGTCTGGCCCATCACCTGATCGGTCTGGGTATTAGCCCGGATGACCGGGTGGCGATCTGCGTCGAGCGGGGCGTGGAAATGATGGTCGGTCTGCTCGGCGTGCTCAAAGCCGGTGCCGCTTATGTGCCGCTGGACCCGCACTTCCCCCTCGATCGCCTGGCCTACATGCTGGAAAACAGTGCGCCGGCAGTGATCCTTACCCAACACGCGCTTCACTCGGTACTTCCGGCGAGCAGCGTACCGGTGTTATTGCTCGATCCTGAGCATGCCGAATGCGAAGGATTGCTTGCCCAGCCTGATCACAACCCGCTGCGCACCGAACTGCTGCCTGAGCATCTGGCTTATGTGATTTACACTTCCGGTTCCACCGGACTGCCGAAGGGCGTGCAGGTCAGCCATCAGGCCCTGAGCAACTTCCTCCATTCCATGCAACAGCAACCGGGGCTTTCGGCACACGATCGCTTGCTGGCGATTACCACCATTTCCTTCGACATCGCTGCGCTGGAGCTGTATTTGCCCTTGGCCAACGGTGCTTGCGTGGTCCTGGCTTCCCGCGAAACGACCATGGACGGTGTGCAATTGCAGCACTTGCTTGCCGAGCAGCACATCACGGTGATGCAGGCCACTCCAACGACCTGGCAAATGCTGGTCAATAGTGGCTGGGCGGGCAAACAGGACTTGCGCATTTTCTGCGGCGGCGAAGCTTTGCCGCGAAGCTTGGCGCGTGAACTGCTGTCGCGCAGCAGCGAGCTGTGGAACCTCTACGGTCCTACCGAAACCACCATCTGGTCTTGCGTCGAGCGTGTCGATGAGCTCGGTGAGTCGGTCACGGTGCCGATTGGCAAACCGATTGCCAATACCCGCCTCTATCTGCTCGATGCACAGCAGCAGCCGGTACCTCAAGGAGTGGCCGGTGAACTCTACATCGGTGGCGCGGGGGTGGCGCGAGGCTACCTGAACCGCAACGACCTGACCGCCGAACGCTTCCTCACTGACCCGTTCAGCCAGGACCCGACGGCACGCATGTACCGCACCGGCGACCTCGGGCGCTATTGGGCGGACGGCACGCTGGAGTACCTGGGGCGTAACGATGATCAGGTGAAAATTCGCGGTTTCCGCATTGAGCTGGGTGAAATCGAAGCGCGTCTGGTGGCCTGTCCAGGAGTCAAGGAGGCGGTAGTGATCGCCCTGGAGGGCCGTCCCGGGGAAAAACGTCTGGTCGCTTATGTGGTCGCCCAGCCCGCGACAACCCTGGACGTGGCAGCGCTGCGTGCCGAACTGGCGTCGCACCTGGCAGAGTACATGCTGCCCAGTGTCTTCGTGATGCTCGATGCACTGCCGATGACACCTAACCGCAAGCTCGATCGCAAAGCACTGCCGGCGCCCGGCGCCGATGACTTCGCCCACCGCCAGTACGAAGCGCCCCAAAGCGAGACCGAAGCGCGGCTGGCGGCGATCTGGTCCGACCTGCTGGGTATGGAGAAAATCGGCCGTCACGACAACTTTTTCGAACTGGGCGGTCATTCACTGCTGACCGTGCAATTGCAAGCGCGCCTGCATCAGGACATTGGCGTCGAGATCAACCTGCGCACGCTATTCGGCATGGGCTCCCTGCTGGCGTTGGCCGAGTGTGTGGAGCAAACCGCCCAGTCGCAGGTACAGCCGATTGAAGTGGTCCCACGCACCCAGGACTTGCCATTGTCCCTGGCCCAGCAACGGTTGTGGTTCCTCGATCAACTGGACCACGCCGCCAGCGTCGCTTACCACATGCCAGCGGCCCTGCACCTGCGCGGCACACTCGACCGCCAGGCGCTGCAACGGGCTCTGGACCGTATCGTCGCCCGCCATGAAAGCTTGCGTGCGACTTTCGAACAGCACAACGAAAAAGTCAGCCAGCGCTTTGCTCCCGAAACTATAGGCTTTGCCTTGGCCGAGCACGACCTGCGCAACCTCGCCGGTGATGCACAGCAGGAAATGACACGGCAGCTGAGCGAGGCTGAAGTCCATGCGCCGTTCGATCTGAGCCAGGGCCCGCTGATTCGCGGACGCCTGCTACAACTGGCCGAGGACGAACATATCCTGCTGGTGACCCAGCATCACATCGTCTCCGATGGCTGGTCTGTGGCGATCTTGATTGACGAGCTCAACCGTCTTTACAGCGCGTTCAGCCAGGGCCTCGACGACCCTTTGCCGCCGCTGGCCTTGCAATACGCCGACTATGCCGTCTGGCAGCAACAGCACCTGCAAGGCGAACGCCTGCAGCAACAGACCCGGTTCTGGAGCGAACACCTCAGCGGCGCACCGGCGCTGCTGGAGCTGCCCACAGACCATCCACGCCCGCAGGTGCAAAGCTATAAGGGCGCGACCCTGCCACTGGAACTGCCGGCGCAGCTCAGTCACCGCTTGCGGCAGTTCAGCCTGCAACAGAACGTGACCCCGTTCATGACCCTGCTCGCGGCCTGGTCGATCCTGCTCTCACGCCTGAGCAACCAGCCGCAGGTGGTGATCGGGACGCCGGTGGCCAACCGCACGCGCCAGGAGACCGAAGCCCTGATCGGCTTCTTCGTCAACACCTTGGCCCTGCACGTCGACGTCAAGGCGCACAGCCGTGTGGATCAGTTGCTGGCGCAGGTCAAGGCCATCACCCTCGACGCCTACAGCCATCAGGATCTGCCTTTCGAACAAGTGGTTGAAGCCCTGCAACCGCAGCGCAGCCTTGCTCACAGCCCTTTGTTCCAGGCCATGTTGGTACTGGGCAATACCCCACGGGATCAAGCCCTGACCCTGCCAGGTCTGGAATTGACTGCGCTGCCCGATGCCACCGCCACCACACAGTTCGACCTGACCTTGTCGCTCAATGACGACGGCGAAAGCATTCACGGTCGGTTTGAATACGCCACCGACCTGTTCGACCCCAGCACCATCACGCGCTGGAGTCGCCACTTGTTGCAATTGCTCGACGCCCTGCTGAGTGACGTCACTCAACCACTGGCGAGCCTGCCGTTGCTCGATGCCGAGCAGCGCCGGCAACTGCTGGTGACGTTCAATCCACCCGCCCTGCCCCTGGACGAGCACCTGCAACGTCTGCCGCAGCGTGCCTTCGAAGCACAGGCAGCGCTGACGCCGGATGCCGTGGCGCTGGTCTGCGCAGGGCAAACCCTCAGTTACGCCGCTCTGAACGCCGAGGCCAACCGCATCGCCCACCGTTTGATTGCGTTGGGTGTACGCCCCGACGACACCGTTGGTCTCTGCGCCCTTCGCAGTCCGCAAATGGTGATCGGGCTGCTGGGGATCCTCAAAGCTGGCGCCGCCTATGTGCCGCTGGACCCTCAATACCCGGCGCAGCGCCTGACGCACATGCTGACCGACAGCGCGCCAAAGGTACTGGTTATCCAGCAAGGGCTTGACACGCTGCCACTGCCGGAGGGCCTGGCCACGCTGGAGCTGGGCTGTCCGTCGCTGCAGCACGTCGCCGATCACAACCCGCAGGTCGCAGAGTTGAACTTTGGTCACCTGGCCTATGTGATCTACACCTCAGGCTCCACCGGGCTGCCTAAGGGAGTGATGGTCGAGCTTCGGGGCCTGCGCAATCTGCTGGACTGGTACATCGACGACCTGGCGTTGAATGCCGAGGATGCGGTTTTGCTGGCTTCCTCCTACAACTTCGACCTGACCCAGAAGAACATCCTCGCACCGCTGATGGTCGGGGCTGCGCTGCACCTGGCCGAGGAGCCGTTCAACCCGGACGCCATCGTTGCGCAGATTGCCGCTGCCGGTATTACCCACCTCAATATGTCGCCCAGCGCTTTCCACGCCCTGGTAGACGCCGATACTGATAAATCCATGGCGTGCCTCAAGCGCGTGGTGCTGGGCGGCGAGCCGATTCAGATCAACATGCTGGAAAAGCTCGGCCTGCCGCGGCCAACCGTGATCAACAGCTACGGCCCGACCGAGTGCAGCGATGTGGTTGCCTGGCACGTGGCCGATTCTGACCTGGCGATCTACCACGACCGTTCGATGCCCATCGGAAAGCCGATCCGCAACATGCAGCTGCATGTACTGGACGATCACGGCCAGTTGTTGCCTGTGGGCGTGCGCGGAGAGATTCATATCGGTGGCGTGGGCGTCGCCCGTGGCTACCTCAACCTGCCGCAACTGAGCGCCGAACGCTTCGTTGCCAATCCGTTCGCAGACCACGCAGACGCCCGTTTGTACAAAACCGGCGACATCGGCCGCTGGCTCCCCGACGGCACGCTGGAGTACCTGGGACGCAACGACGATCAGGTGAAAATCCGTGGGCTGCGCGTCGAACTGGGTGAAATCGAAGCCGTGCTCGGCAGCTTGCCGGGTGTTCGTGAAGCCGCGGTGATTGCCCGCGATCACCAGAGCGAACACGCCAACGACAAGCGTCTTGTGGCCTATCTGTGTGGTGAACCGGCCGCAGCGGAGCAACTGCGTGCCGAGCTGCTGAACCGTCTGCCCGAGCACATGGTGCCGAGTGCCTTTGTGGTGCTCGACGCCCTGCCCCTGACGCCCAACGGCAAACTCGACCGCCGCGCGTTGCCCGAACCGGGTCCGGACGCTTACGCGAGCCGTGCCTACGAGGCGCCTGAAGGGCCGGTTGAGCAGGTTATTGCACAGATCTGGGAGCAACTGCTGGGGGTTGAACGGGTCGGTCGCCACGACCGTTTCTTCGAACTCGGCGGCCACTCACTGCTGGCCGTCAGCCTGATCGACCGTCTGCGCAAGCATGGCCTGAGCGCTGGCGTACGCACGGTGTTCACGGCGCCCAGCGTGCGTGAAATGGCCCTGGCCATCAGCCAGGACAAACACGTCTTGTTCCAGGCACCGGCCAATCGCATCCCGGCTGACTGCACGCACCTGACCCCGGACATGCTGCCGCTGGTGCAACTGAGCGCCGCCCAGCTTGAACGGGTCGTTGCTGCGGTGCCCGGCGGTGCCGCCAACATTCAGGATATCTACCCGTTGGCGCCGTTGCAGGAAGGCATCCTGTTCCATCACCTGCTCGGCCAGGAAGGCGATGCCTATCTGATGCGCTCAATGATCGAGTTCGATAACCGCCAGCATCTCGATGCTTTTATCGCGGCGTTGCAGGTGGTGATCGAGCGCCATGACATCCACCGTACCGCCGTGCACTGGGAGGGTCTGCCCCAAGCCGTGCAAGTGGTGCAACGTCACGCGCACCTGCCGGTACACAGCATGACCCTCGACAGCGACAAGGACGCGCTGGAGCAGCTGTATGCGATGAGCGATCCGCAGCATCTGCGTCTGGACCTGAATAAGGCGCCGCTGATGCGCGCCTGCATTGCCCGTGATCCACACTCGGAGCGTTGGCTGCTGGCCCTGCTCAACCACCATGTGGCCAGCGACCATGTGACCCTTGAAGTGGTCCTGGAAGAAATCAACGCGATTCTCCACGGCCAGGGCGACAGCCTCCCTGCACCACAGCCCTATCGAGAGTTCATCGCCCAGACCCAGGCCGTTCCGGCCGAAGTCCATGAGGCCTACTTCCGCCGCAGACTCGCCGATGTGGATGCGACCACCGCGCCTTTTGATCTGATGGAAGTGCAAGGCGACGGCAATAACATTGAAGAAGCCGAGGTGCTACTCAGCAGCACGCTGTCCCGACGTATTCGCGCTCAGGCGCGGGAACGCGGGATGACCCCGGCGGTGCTGTTCCATGTCGCCTGGGCACAAGTACTGGCCCGCTGCAGCGGTCGTGATGACGTGGTGTTCGGCACCGTGGTGGCGGGTCGATTGCAAGGTTCGGCAGGTGCCGAACGGGCCATGGGCGTGTTTATCAACACCCTGCCGGTGCGCGTGCAACTGGCAGCCCTTGGCGCAAATGAACTGCTACTCGCGACCCACCGTGACCTCACCGAATTGCTCGACCACGAGCAGGCGTCTCTGGCCCTGGCCCAGCGTTGCAGCAGTGTGGACACGTCGGCACCGCTGTTCACCACCCTGCTCAACTACCGGCACCAGGGCGATGACAGTCAGTTGCAATGGCCGGGCATGCGCATGCTCGACAGCGAGGAACGGACCAACTACCCGCTGTGCCTGTCGGTCAATGATTACGGTAATGACCTCGGTCTGTTGATACACAGCGTGGAGCCCGTGGACCCACACCGTCTGTGCGCCATGACGCAGTGCGCGCTGGAGCAACTTACCGAAGCGCTGGCGCACACGCCGCATGTTCCCCTCCCACAACTGGATGTACTGCCCGGCGCCGAGCGCACCCTGCTGGTGGAGACCTTCAACCAGAACCGCCATGACGGCCCGACGGACTTGTGCATTCAGCATCTGTTCGAAGCGCAGGTGCGCTCGCAACCCGACGCTGTCGCACTGGTCGATGCGCAGTGCAGCCTCACCTATGCCGAACTCAACGCACGGGCTAACCGAATTGCACATCGCCTGATCGAAGCGGGCCTGTGTCCGGACGAACGCGTAGCGCTGCTGGTGGAACGCAGCCCGGAAATGATCGTAGGCATCCTCGCCATCCTGAAAGCAGGCGGGGCCTATGTGCCGCTTGACCCGAACTACCCACAGGACCGCCTGCAACACATGCTCGACGACAGCTCGCCACGGGTTTTGTTGAGCCAGGGCCGCCTGACCGAAGAACTGCCGGCGCTGTCGATCCTCAACCTGCGACTGGAGGACGCACCGGGCAACGACACCAACCCGCAGCTCACAGAGCTGAACTCACGGCACCTGTGTTACGTGATGTACACCTCCGGTTCTACCGGCAAACCGAAAGGCGTAATGGTTGAACACCGCTCTGTATGCAGCCAGATCGGCGCATTGCAGGAACGCTATGGCCTCAACCCGCAGGATCGTGTCCTGCAATTTGCCACCATGACCTTCGACATGTCGGTCGAAGAGATCTTCGGCGCCTTGCTGTCCGGTGCCGCCCTGGTATTGCGTAGCGATGCCTGGATCGCCGGCACTGCGGCCTTTGCCAGTTTGTGCGAGCAATACGCGATTACCGTCGCCAACCTGCCCACGGTCTTCTGGCAACAGATAAGCCGCGATGCCGATGTACCACTGCCAACCTGCCTGCGCCAATTCATGATCGGCGGCGAAGCGGTGGGCAAGCAGGCTGTCGCGCAGTGGTTCGAACGCGAAGGGCATCGTCCGGCGCTGTTCAACGCCTACGGTCCGACCGAAGCCACGGTCAATGCCTCGATTCGCCTGATGGAGCGCGACAACGAGGACTTCCGTTCAATCGGTATACCGGTGCGCAACACGCAACTGTATGTGCTGGATAGCGCAGGCCTTCCCGCGCCGCTGGGTGTGGCCGGGGAGCTGTATATCGGGGGGATCTGTGTTGCCCGTGGTTACCTCAACCGCGCTGAACTGAGTGCCGAGCGCTTTATCGCCGACCCGTTCACAAACGACCCGGCGGCCCGTCTGTACAAGACCGGTGACCTTGCTCGCTGGCGCGCAGACGGCACCCTCGAATACCTGGGGCGCAATGACGATCAGGTGAAGATACGGGGCTTCCGTGTCGAGCTGGGCGAAATCGAGGCGGTGCTGGGTGCCTGTGCCGGTGTTAGCGAAGCTGTGGTGGTTGCACGTGAAAGTACGCCCGGCCAGTCCGACAGCAAGCGTTTGATCGCCTACCTGTGCGGCGACCCTGTACCCGTCGAGCAACTGCGTGCCGCACTGATGGAGGCGCTTCCCGATTACATGGTGCCCAGTGCCTATGTGCATCTGCAGGCCATGCCTTTGACACCCAACGGCAAGCTGGACCGCCTTTCGCTGCCAGCCCCGGGCCAGGAAGCGTTTGCCAGCCGCGCGTACGAGGCACCGCAAGGCGAAATCGAACAGACCATCGCGGATGTCTGGCAAGAGCTGCTGGGTATCGAGCAAGTGGGCCGTCACGACAATTTCTTCGAACTCGGTGGGCACTCGCTGCTGGCAGTGCAAGTCATTCTGCGGGCGCGCGAAACCTTTGGCGTCGAAGTGCCCCTGCGGGGGCTGTTCGAACATCCCTCACTTCTGGCCCTGGCCGATCTGATCACCACTCTGCAACTGGCGCAGTACGGTTCGGACGACCTGATGGACCTGGAACACGAAATGGCTTCGCTTTCCGAAAGCGAACTGCTCTCTATCCTTTCCAAGGATGCTTGATAAATTGAACTCACATAACGATAGTCTCGACCAACTGAAACGCGCCGCACTGTTGCGCCTGCTCAAACAGCGCGGCGCCACGCGGGTTGTCGATAGCGCCCCTGACGAAATAGTTGCCGCGCACCGCGAAGGTCCGCTGCCACTGTCGTTCGCTCAGCAGCGGCTGTGGTTCATCGATCAACTCGATCCAACGGCCAGTGCCGCTTATCACATGCCTGCATCGCTGGTGCTGCATGGCAACCTGGACCACAGCGCACTCAAGGCAAGCCTGGATCGTCTGGTGGCGCGCCATGAAAGCCTGCGTACGACCTTCCGCCGTGAAGGCGAACAGCCGGTGCAAATCATCGCCGCAGCCGACTGCGGCTTTAGCCTGGTCGAACATGATCTGCGCCATCTGCCCAAGGAACAGGCCGAACAACACGCGGTGCAATTGAGCGAGCAGGAAGCCGCAGCGCCCTTCGACCTGCTGCACGGCCCACTGATCCGCGGCAGTCTGCTACGCCTTAGCGACACTGAACATCGACTGCTGATTACCCAGCACCACATCATCTCCGATGGCTGGTCGATTGGCATACTGGTCAAGGAATTCGCGGCACTGTACGAGGCGTTCAGCACCGGCCAGCCCGATCCCCTGCCCCCATTGGCCTTGCAATATGCCGACTACGCGGCCTGGCAACGGCGGCATCTGGAAGGTGAGCGCCTGAGCCAGCACATCGAGTTCTGGCGTAGCCATCTGTCGGGCGCTCCGGCCTTGCTGGCGTTGCCCACCGACAGGCCACGACCGGCGGTGCAGAGCTACCGGAGCGAGACACTAAGCTTTGATCTGCCGGTTGCGCTGACCGGTGCCATCACCCGTTTTGCCCAGTCCCGCGCCGCCACGACGTTCATGACGCTCATCGCCGCCTGGGCCGTATTGCTGGGTCGAATCAGCGGCCAGCAGGACGTGGTGATCGGCACCGTGACTGCCAACCGCGACCGGCTGGACGTGCAGGCGCTGATCGGCTTCTTCGTCAACACGCTGGCACTGCGGGTACGACTGGATGCCAACCCGACCCTTGATCAGGTACTGCAGCAGGTCAAGGAACTGATGCTGGAGTCCGCCAACCGTCAGGAAGCGCCCTTCGAGCAGGTCGTCGAAGCCCTCAAACCACCGCGCAGTGCCAGCCACAGCCCGGTGTTCCAGACCATGCTCTACACCGATACCGACAGCACTGGCGGGCAGTTGCAACTGCCAGGCTTGAAGCTCGAGTTTTTGCCCTCCCACAAAGACAACACCCAGCATGATCTGTCGTTGCACATTGACGAAAGTGGCGAGAACCTGTCGTGCAGCCTGTCGTATTCCACTGCGCTGTTCGACGCCAGCACCATCGAGCGCCTGACCGCGCGCTTCGAACGCCTGCTGCGCAGCTTCACCGAAGCGCCGCAGACACGTATCGGCGAACTGCAACTGGACCCTGCGCTGGTGCTGCCCGAAGTCACCGCCCTGGCACCGGTGGCGGAGCGGTTGCCGCTGTCCTATCACCAGGAGCGTATCTGGTTCGTCGACACCTTCGAAACCGGTTACCTGTATGACGCCAACCCGGTGTATCACAACCTCGCGCTGCTACTGGAGCTGTCGGGCGAACTGAACATCGCGGCCCTGCAAACCGCCCTTGACGGTCTGCTGGCCCGCCATGCCATCCTGCGCTGCCGTGTACACAGCGACGGCGCCAGCGCCTGGCAGAGTTTCGACGGCCCGGCCCGCCTGACGCTGGAGCAACATCAAGGCAATGCGCACAACATGCGCGCACTGGCTGTGGCCGAGACCCGTCGCCCGCTGGACATGAGCGCTGGCAGCCTGGTGCGCGCCAGCCTGATCCGCGCAGACGAAAATAACGGCGTACTGGCCTTGGCCGTGCATCACCTGCTGGCCGACCGCACCTCGCTGCAACTGATCAAACGCGACCTGCTGGCGCTGTATGAAGCCGCCTGTACCGGACGTGAGGCCGCGCTGCCCATAGTGTCCCTGAACTATGCCGATTTCGCCGCATGGCAACGCCAGTTGCCGGCTGCCGTACTGGAAAACCTGCGGGCCTACTGGAGCTACCAGCTGCGCGGCAAGCTTCAGGCACTTGAGCTGCCACTCCATCGGCCACGTGCCGCCGTCCATGTGTTCAGTGAGGCGACTCATGAATGTGTGATCGATACAGCGCTGAAACGGGGGCTGGAACAACTGGCCGAGCGCGTCGGCGTGAGTGCTGCCAGCCTGGCGCTAAGCGCATTCACCGCCCTGCTGCGGCGCTACGCCGGGCACGACGAACTGGTCATCGGCACCAGCGCGGCCTGCCGCGAAGCGGCTCTGCAAAATGTGGTCGGGCCACTGGACAATCTGCTGGTGATCCGCGCTGCCTGTGACAGCGAGACCACCCTGCAAGCCCTGCTCGAGCAGACCGCCAACACCCTGACCGAGGCCCTCCGGCATCGCCACATGCAGTTCGACCAACTGGTGCGTGCGCTTGATCCGGCCAAGGACATGAGCCGTACGGCGCTGTTCGATGTACTGTTCAACTTTCAGCACGTCAGCGACAGCGGCACCATGGTCGCAGGCCTGGAAGTCAACAGCCTGGAAACCAACCTGGGCTACGGCAAGAACGATCTGCACTTGCTGATCAATGCCGGTGAGCTGCTCTGGCACGGCCACCTGACCTACAACGCCGATTTCTTCACCGCTGAATTTATCGATCAACTGATGCGCCATTACGTGCGCTTGTTGCAGGCCTTTGTCGATGCCCCGCAACAGCGTGTTGACGACGTGGCTCTGCTCGATGCCGCCGAGCGCCAACGCCAGGTAATCGATTTCAACGACTCCGAAGCGGCCTGGCCCGACACCCTGACCCTGCATCAAATCTTCGAAGAACAGGCGCGCCGGACCCCGGACAACATCGCGGTCAATCTGGGCGAGGAGCGGCTCAGCTACCGCCAGCTGAACGAACAGGCGAACGGCCTCGCTCATCGTCTGCGTAATGCCGGTGTGCAGCCACAAGAGCTGGTGGCGATTATCCTTGAGCGCTCGCCGGCGATGATTGTCGCCACCCTCGCCGTACTCAAGGCTGGCGCCGCTTACGTGCCGATTGACCCTGGCTCACCGGCCGCGCGAATCGACTACGTGCTGCGTGACAGCGGCACACGTAAAGCCATTGCCCGTGAGGACATGAGCCCTGCTCTGCTGGCGCTTGGAATCGAAGTCTTCGCCCCGGAGTCGAGCGAAGCCGCAGGCAACAACGCCGAGTTCACGGTCAACCTGCAGAACGTTAATGCCCCGGAACATCTCTGCTACGTGATCTACACCTCCGGCTCCACAGGCGAACCCAAAGGGGCGCTGCTGGAACACCGCAACGTCGTGCGCCTGATGCACAACAGTCGCTCACAATTCACCTTCAATGCCGAGGATGTCTGGTCGCTGTTTCACTCCAATGCCTTCGATTTCTCGGTCTGGGAAATGTACGGCGCCCTGCTCTATGGTGGGCGCCTGACACTGGTACCCGAAGCCCTGCGCCGCGACCCCGAGCAATTGCTGAGTTTCCTCGAAAGCGAGCAGGTCAGCGTACTTAACCAGACGCCATCGGCCTTTCTGCAACTTGCCAGCGCCGCCCTCGGGCGCAGCGATGTAAATCTGCAATACTTGCGTTATGTCATCTTCGGCGGGGAAAGCCTTGAGCCGGGCAAACTGGATGAATTCCACCGAGCTTTTGCCCACGTAGCACTGGTGAACATGTACGGCATCACCGAAACCTGCGTACACGTAACCTATAAGGCCATTGACGCCGACGATATCGCCGCGGGCATTTCCAATGTCGGCAGGCCGATCCCGACTACTGTGGCCTATATCATGGATGCTCGGCAGGAGCTGTTGCCGATTGGCGTAGCCGGAGAAATCTGTGTCGCAGGTCTGGGCGTTGGTCGTGGCTACCTGAATCGACCTGAGCTGACCGCCGAACGATTTATCGACGATCCGCTGCGTCCCGGTACACGCCTGTATCGCTCCGGCGACCTGGGCAAGCTGCTGGATAACGGCGAAATCGTTCACCTGGGACGCATGGATGCGCAAGTCAAGATTCGCGGTTTTCGCATCGAACTGGGGGAAATCGAGGCCAAACTGCTGGCCTGCGAGGGCGTCCGTGAAGCCCGAGTGTTGGCCCGTGATGACGCAAGTCAAGGCAAACGCCTGATTGCCTACCTGATCGCCGAACCATCGGTCCGCCTGGAAATTGCCGCCCTGCGCAAACAACTGGGCGCCACCCTGCCCGATTACATGATTCCGAGCGCTTTTGTGAGCCTGGCGGCCTACCCGCTGACCAGTAACGGCAAGCTGGATCAGGATGCACTGCCAGCACCGGACCTGGAAGCCATGTCCGAGCGTAGCTACGCCGCTCCAGAAGGCGACACTGAATTGGCCCTGGCGCAGATATTTCAGGAACTGCTGGGCCTGGAGCGTGTGAGCCGGCATGACAGCTTCTTCGAACTCGGCGGTCACTCGCTGTTGGCCGCTCAACTGGTTTCCAGAGTCCGCCAACAGCTGGGCGGCGAGATGATGCTGCGCCAGTTGTTCAGTCACCCGACGGTGGCCGAGCTGGCGAGGGTCGTCGACGGCCTGCAAGCGGCCGTTACCGACAGCATTGAACCCATCGAGCGTAACGCGCCGTTGGCGCTGTCCTTTTCCCAGCAACGCCTTTGGTTCCTCGACAGACTCGCTCCTGGTGCCAGCAGCGCCTACCACATGCCGATGTCGCTGCTGTTGCGCGGCGAGCTTGATCACCGTGCGCTCAAGGCTGCGCTCGACCGGCTGGTCGTACGTCATGAAAGCCTGCGCACCACCTTCGCGCTGCACGGTGAACAGCCGGTGCAGGTCATCGCTGCTGCGGATAGCGGTTTCACGCTTGCCGAACAGGACCTGCGCTCGCTGTCCTATGAACAGGCCAGCCTCAGCGCTGCACGTATCGCTGACAGCGAGTCCGCTGCACCGTTTGACCTGCGCCAGGGTCCGCTGATTCGCGGGCGTCTGCTGCGTTTGGCCGATGATGAGCACATGCTGTTGATCACCCAGCACCACATCATCTCTGACGGCTGGTCGGTGGGTGTGCTGGTCAACGAGTTGGCCGCCCTCTATCAGGCCTTCAGTGAGCATCAGCCGGACCCGCTGCCAGCCCTGTCAATCCAGTACGCCGACTACGCCGCCTGGCAACGCCGCACCTTTACCGGCGAGCGCCTTGCCGAGCAGGCCGACTTCTGGCGTGAGCACCTGGGTGGCGCGCCGACGCTGCTGTCGCTGCCCATCGACCGGCCGCGTCCGGCGGTACAAAGCTACCGCGGCGGCGCTGTGCCAGTGACGATCGATGCGGCGCTTTATCAGCGTCTGGAGCGCTTCTGCCAGGCCCATAACGTCACCCTGTTCATGGGCCTGCTCAGTGCCTGGTCGGTGCTTATGGCACGTCTGGGCAACGAACGCGATGTAGTGATAGGCGTGCCGAGCGCCAACCGTGGCCGCACCGAAACCGAGAACCTGATCGGTTTCTTCGTCAACACCCTGGCCCTGCGCGTTGATCTGGCGCAGAACCCGAGCGTGGCGCAATTGCTGGAGCAGGTCCGCCAGACCACGCTGGCGGCCCAGGAGCATCAGGACATTCCGTTCGAGCAAGTCATCGAAGCCTTGCAGCCGCCACGCTCGATGAGTCATAGCCCGCTGTGTCAGGTCGCCCTGTCGCTGGATAACACCAGCATCGGCGGCGAGTTGACCCTGCCGGGCCTTAGCCTGCATCCGGTTTTACAAGCCCATGAAACCGCGCAGTTCGACCTGATGCTGACTTTGGGTAGCGAAGCCGGCACTCTCACCGGGGTAATCGAGTACGCCAGCGACCTCTTCGATCGCTCCACCGTCGAGCGTTTTGCCCAGCATTTCCACACCCTGCTCGAAGCGATGCTCGAGGATGTCGCGCAACCTGTGCTCGGCCTGCCTTTGCTGAGTGCGGCGCAGCGTCTGGCCTCGCCAGCATTGCTGCAGCCCAAAGCGCTATTCGCCTCGGGCCTGATGGTGCATCAGCGCTTCGAGCAGTTCGCTGCCGCGCATCCGCAGGCCATCGCACTGGTCTTTGGCGGGCAAGAGGTGAGTTACCAGGCGCTCAATCGCCGCGCCAACCGTCTGGCCCGTGAGCTGCTTGACCAAGGCGTGCGTCCCGATGACCGGGTAGCGATCCTCGCAGAGCGCGGCACGCAGATGATTTGCGCGGTGCTGGCGGTACTCAAGGCCGGTGCGGCCTACGTACCGCTTGACCCGGCTTACCCCACCGAGCGTCTCGGCTACCTGCTGACAGACAGTGCGCCGGTGGCGTTATTGGCCCAGTCGGCCTGCCTCGACGTGCTGCCGGGGCACAGCGTGCCGGTACTGAACCTCGGCGCGGATAACGACACTGCCGACTCCGCGGATGAATCGCTGGACTGTAACCCTGAGCCTGCTGCACTGGGTCTGTCCCGCGAGCACTTGGCGTACGTCATTTACACCTCAGGGTCTACAGGCCTGCCCAAAGGTGTGCTGGTGGAGCACGGCAACGTGGCACGCCTGTTCGACGCCACTGCCGGGCAATTCAACTTCGGGCGCGAGGATATCTGGACGCTGTTCCACTCCTTCGCCTTCGACTTCTCGGTCTGGGAAATCTGGGGAGCGCTGTGCTACGGCGGCAAACTGGTCATCGTCCCGAGTGAGGTGGCGCGCTCGCCGGATGACTTCTATACGTTGGTCTGCGAGCAGCAGGTCACCGTTCTGAACCAGACGCCAAGCGCTTTCCGCCAGTTCATTCAGGCGCGCGAACGCAGCCCGCAAGAGCATGCGCTGCGTGAAGTGGTGTTCGGGGGCGAGGCTTTGGACTTCCGCAGCCTGCAGCCCTGGACTGCACGCACACCGCTGTCGCGCACCCGTCTGGTGAACATGTACGGGATCACGGAAATCACCGTGCATGCCACGTACTACCCGATCAGCCAGTCTGAAATCGACACAGCCATGCCAAGTCTGATCGGCCCGGCGCTTGATGACCTGTGTCTGCGCATTCTCGACGACTACCAGCAGCCGGTGCCGGTGGGCGTCAATGGCGAGATTTATATCGGCGGTGCCGGGGTCGCCCGGCATTACCTGAACCGCACGGAACTGAATGCCGAACGTTTTATTGCCGACCCGTATGCCATGCAAAACGGCGCGCGCCTCTATCGTACCGGTGACGTTGCGCACTACCGCAGCGACGGCGGTGTGGTCTACGTCGGCCGCAATGACTCGCAAATCAAGATTCGCGGTTTTCGTATCGAGCTGGGTGAGATCGAGGCGCAATTGCTCGCTTGCCCGGAGGTCCGTGAAGCGATGGTTATCGTGCGTGAGGATCGCCCCGGCGACAAACGCCTGGTTGCCTACCTGATTGCCGAGAACGGCACCGCGCCCGAGTCAGCGCTTCTGCGCAACAAACTGGCCAGCGTGCTGGCTGAACACATGCTGCCTAGTGCCTTTGTGACCCTTGAAAGCTGGCCGCTGACGACCAACGGCAAGCTGGACCGTGCCGCCCTGCCCGCGCCGGACCAGTTGGCGACGGTGAGTCGTGAGTACGAAGCGCCGCTAGGCACTATCGAAACCACCTTGGCCGGTGCATGGCAGGAATTGCTCGGAGTTGAACGTGTCGGTCGCCAGGATCATTTCTTCGAACTGGGCGGCCATTCTTTTCTGGTCATCAGCCTCATAGAGCGCTTGCGTCAGATCGGCTTGTTGCTGGACGTGGGGACGGTGTTCTCGGCACCGACCCTGCAAGCCATGGCCGCCGTCCTGGCGGGCGGCACTACGGCGGAACGGGTCGCCCCGGCGAACCTGATTCCCCTCGACTGCACGGCGTTGACCCCGGACATGCTGCCGCTGGTCAAGCTGACCCAGCAGGAACTGGAACATATCGTTGCCGACGTAGCAGGCGGCGTCGCCAATGTTCAGGATATCTACCCACTGTCGTCGTTGCAGGAAGGCATCCTCTTCCACCATCTGTTGCAGTCAGAAGGCGACGCCTACCTGATGCGCACCATTGCGACCTTCGACAGCCGTGACTTGCTCGACAACTTCCTCGGCGCACTGCAAGTGGTGATCAACCGCCACGACATCATGCGCAGTTCCTTGCGCTGGCAAGGTTTGTCGCAACCGGTACAGGTGGTGCATCGCCAGGCGACGTTGCCAGTCATTCAGCTCGACGCCGCGCCAGGCGAAGACGCCTTGCAGATGTTGCGCGAACGCACCGATACCTACCATCTGCGTCTGGATCTGCAACAGGCACCGCTGATAGCCGCGTATATCACTTACGATACCCGGCAGGAAAAGTGGTTGATGGCGTTGCTGGACCATCACCTAATCAGCGACAACGTCACCCTGCGTCTGATCATGGGCGAGATCCAGGCGGTGATGGACGGACGCGCGGACAGCCTGCCGCCCTCGCAGCCGTATCGCAACTTCATCGCTCAGGCTGCCTGCGTTTCCCAGGCCGAACATGAAGCCTATTTCCGGCAACTGCTGGGGGATGTCGATACCACCACCGCGCCCTACGGCGTGCTCGATGTGCGTGGCGGCGACGCAGTCATCCTGCGCTCGGTGCAGGAACTGAGCGACGACCTCAGCGCGCGGGTCCATAGCACCGCACGGGCCCAGGGCGTGCCCACCTCGGTGCTGTTCCACGCGGCATGGGGTTTGGTGGTGGCCGCCACCAGCGGACGCGACGACGGGATTTTCGGTACCGTGCTTTCCGGACGTTCCCAAGGCACCTCCGGCGCCAACCATGCGCTGGGGATGTTTATCAATACCTTGCCGATGCGTATTCGCCTGCAACAGAACAGCGTGCGCGATATCGTTCAGGAGGCCTACCAACAGCTCAGCGGCCTGCTGACCCACGAGCAGGCACCTCTGGCCCTGGCGCAGCGCTGCAGTGCGGTGGATGCATCGCTGCCGATGTTCACCGTGATCCTCAACTGCCGTCACGGCGATCTGACGGACACTGCCGGGGAGAACGTCGAGGATCTGGCCGGGCAGGAAGGCATTCATTTCCAGGAATCCGAAACCCGTACCAACTACCCGATCGAAATTGCCGTGGCCAATGAGGGCAGCGGGTTTTCGCTGACTGCGCAGTCCATCAGCGGTATCGATCCGCATCGGATTGCCGCTTACCTCGGTCAGGCGGTTGCCGAGCTGGTCAATGCCCTTGAGCAGGATCCGGCACGCCTGGCAAGCAGCCTGGAAGTGATTCCGCAGGCCGAGCGGCAACTGCTGCTCAACGACTTCAACGACACTGCCAGCGACTTCGCACCGGTCGTGCCGATCCATACCTTGTTCGAAGACCAGGTCCGCCGCAATCCTGACGCCGTGGCGCTGGTCTACGAAGACCGCCAGCTAAGCTATCGCCAGCTCAACCGCCGTGCCAACCACATAGCCCGGCAACTGCTGCAACTTGGTGTACAACCGGACGAGCGCGTGGCCATCTGCGCCGAGCGCAGCCTGGATATGATTGTCGGCCTGCTGGGGGTGCTCAAATCAGGCGCCGCCTACGTGCCGATCGACCCTGCCCACCCAACTGACCGCATGGCCTTCATGCTGCAGGACAGCCAGCCGCGTGCGCTGCTGACCCAGAGCGCCCTCAGTCTGCCGGCCGGCGATACACCACTGATGCTGCTCGACAGCGCTGAATCGCTGCTGGCGGCGGATGATCAGGCGTTCGATGCCAATCCGCTGGTCGACAGCCTGACGGCGGAAAACCTGGCCTACGTGATCTACACGTCAGGCTCCACAGGCCAGTCGAAAGGTGTGATGGTCGAGCATCACTCGGTGTTCAACTTCTGGAACGTGCTGACCCGCACGACCCACCAGCATTGCCCGACCCCGGCCACCGTGGCGCTAAATGCCGGCTTCTTCTTCGACATGTCGATCAAAGGCATCTCGCAATTGTTCTCCGGCCACACGCTGGTGATCATCCCGCAACTGCTGCGTGCCAACGGCAGCGAACTGCTGGACTTCCTCGAAGCCCATCAGGTTCATGCCTTCGACTCGACGCCGTCGCAGCTCGACACCCTGCTCTCGGCCGGTTTGCTGGAACGCAGCAGCTATCAGCCGGTCAGCGTGCTGCTGGGTGGCGAAGCGATTAACGCCAGCACCTGGGAGAAACTGCGCAACTGCCCGACCATCCGCTTTTACAACATGTATGGCCCGACCGAATGCACAGTGGACGCGACCATCGATCTGATCCGCGATCTGGGTGAAAAACCAAGCATCGGCCGCCCCATCGCCAACGTTCAGGTGCATGTTCTGGATGCGCGTGGCGAGCCGGCGCCACTGGGCGTCGTCGGTGAAATTCACATTGGCGGTCGCGGTGTGGCCCGCGGTTACCTCAACCGTGACGAGCTGAGTGCCGAACGTTTCATCGTCGACCGGTTCTCCGATGTCGCCAATGCACGCCTTTACAAAACCGGCGACCTGGGTCGCTGGCTGGCAGACGGTACGCTGGAATACATGGGCCGCAACGACTTCCAGGTGAAGGTTCGCGGCTTCCGTATCGAGCTGGGTGAAATCGAAAACGTTCTGCTGGCCATGCCGGGCATCCGCGAGGCGATAGTGATTGCCCGCAATGATAACCAGGGGGACTCGGACAGCCAGCGCCTGGTCGCGTATGTCTGTGGGGAAGCGGTGGCGGCCGAACATTTGCGCGCCGAACTGCTCAAGCATCTGCCTGAATACATGGTGCCCAGCGCTTTCGTCCACCTGGACGCACTGCCGCTGACTGCCAACGGCAAGCTCGATCGCCGCGCGCTGCCCGCCCCCGGCCAGGACGCATTGGCCAGCAAGGTATACGAGGCGCCGCAAGGCGAAACCGAAGAGGCTATCGCCGAAATATGGAAAGCCCTGCTGCATCTGGACCAGGTGGGCCGCAACGACGGGTTCCTTGAGCTGGGCGGCCATTCGTTGCTCGCTGTGCAGTTGCTGTCACGACTGCGGCGCAAGCTTGGTACACGAATCACCTTGCGTGAGCTCTTCGACGCACCGACCGTGCGTGGCCTGGCTTCATTGGTCAACGCTACTGCGCCCAGTGAAGCGCAATCGATCCCGAAGGCCAATCGTTCGGGCCGCCTGCCGCTGTCCTTTTCCCAGCAACGTCTGTGGTTCCTCGATCATCTGGATCACGCGGCTGGCGCGGCCTACCACCTGCCGATGGCGTTGCGCCTGACAGGGGCGCTTGATGCGGCTGCCTTGCAGGCAACCCTGGACCGCCTGGTTGCACGCCACGAAACCCTGCGCACGCGTTTTGAACTGGTGGACGGTGAACCGGTGCAGAAGATCGCCCCGGCCGATACCCGCTTTCCGCTGTTGCGCCAGGATCTGCGCGATCTTTCCAGTGACCAGCGCACGGCGACCCTGACCCGTCTGGGTCAGGAAAATGCCACGCAATTGTTCGATCTGACCAAGGGCCCGATGCTGCGCGGGCATCTGCTGCAGGTCGCGGATACCGAACATGTGCTGTTGATCACGCTGCACCACATCGTCTCCGATGGCTGGTCCAACAGTGTGCTTGCCCAGGAAGTGAGCGTGCTTTACGCCGCCTTCAGTCAAGGCCAGAAAGACCCGCTGCCAGCACTGCCACTGCAATACGTGGACTACGCCGCCTGGCAACGGCAATCCCTTGACGGCCCGGCGCTGCAAGCTCAGATCGACTTCTGGCGCACGCATCTGGAAGGTGCGCCAAGCGTATTGAACCTGCCACTGGACCGTCCGCGCCCAGCCATCCAGAGCTATACCGGCGGGATGATCGACTGTGTGCTCTCGCCAGAGCTGAGTGCCGACTTGCGTGCCTTCAGTCAGGCTCAGGGCAGCACATTGTTCATGGTCCTGCTGGCAGGCTGGTCGATGCTCATGAGTCACCTCAGCGGCCAGAATGATGTAGTAGTCGGTACGCCTGTCGCCAACCGTCAACGCCCGGAGCTGGAGCCATTGATCGGCTTCTTTGCCAATACGCTGGCATTGCGTGTGGCAACCTGCCGAGAGACCCGACTGAGTGAAGTGCTCGGTCGGATCAAAGACATCACTCTGGCTGCCTACAGTCATCAGGATCTGCCGTTCGAGCAAGTGGTAAGCGCCTTGCAGCCAACCCGCAGCATGAGCCACAGCCCATTGTTCCAAGTGATGCTGAGCCTGGACAACACGCCCCCTTCGGTGCTGCAAATGCCCGGCCTGGAGGTCGACTCGATGGACAGTGCCCATATCACCACGCAGTTCGACCTTTCGTTGTCACTCGCCGATACCGGCGAAAGCCTGAGCGGCGGCCTGCAATACTCCAGCGACCTGTTCGACAAAACCACTGTGCAGACCATCATGCAGCTGTTTTCCAGGGTTCTGGAGAACATGGTGACTGACGCACAGCAGTCGATCGGTCAAGTGCTGGACAATACGCCAGCGCTGCCGAGTTCGGCGCATACCGCGACTGTCGCTGCGACGGTCGAGGACGAACAACCTGAAGACCTGCCTTACGAAGCGCCCGAAGGCGACACCGAGATCGCCCTCGCCAACCTCTGGAAGGAGTTGCTCAAGCTGGACAAGGTCAGTCGCCATGACGACTTCTTCAGGCTGGGCGGTATTTCGCTGATGGCCGTGCAGATGGCGTCGCGTTTGCGCAAGGTACTCGGCAAACCGATCGCTGTCCGCGATCTGTTCATTGAGCCGACCATTGCCGGTTTCGCCAGGACACTGGACAGCCAGACACGTCCCGGCCATCACAGCAACCTGGTACCGGTCCGTCGCACTGGCTCGAAAAGGCCGCTGTTCCTGGTCCACCCGTTGGGCGGCGAAGTGCAGTACGTGCGCGATCTGGCCGCGGCAATCGACCCACAGGTGCCGCTCTATGGCTTGGCCGCCAGTGGCCTGGCAGCTGGAGAGAAACCGCTGTTTGAGGTGCCGGCCATGGCTGCGCGTTACCTGGCAGCGATTCGCCAAGTACAACCGCGCGGGCCTTACCGGATCGGCGGCTGGTCTGCAGGTGGTCTTATCGCTTATGAAATGGCCCGCCAACTGCATTCCAGCGGCGAACAGCTGGAGTTCCTCGGCATCATCGACACCTCCGCGCGTCTTGAGCAGCAAGCGCCGGAGGTATTGAGCGAAGGTCAATTCCTGATGAGCTGGCTACCCGAGCAGCTTGATCCCGAGGTTCTCCGGCAGCTCACCGAGCTGGCCAACGCGGATGCCGTCGAGGAAATGCTGGCGTTTTGCATGGCACAGCGCCTGCTTCCGGAAGAACTGCCGCAGAACGTCGATGCCACCATGCTACGCAGCCATGTTGCGGTGGCCCATGCGACCCACATCGCCATCAGTGCCTATGTCAGCCTGCCCGCCCCGCTTCACGTGACACTGTTTACCGCAAGCGGGCAGGAGCGCACCGATCCGCTGCTGGGTTGGGGGGCTTTGCTTGAAACACCGGTGAGCGTTACAGCGCTTCCCGGCACCCACGACACACTGGTCAGGGCGCCTCACGTCAGCGCATTGGGCCAGGCGATCTCTCGAGCGCTCGACAAGGAGCCCGTCCAAATGAGCAGCAGTGAAGAGGTCCATGTTCGATAACCGCACTTTCTGACGGGTAACCGCTCGGTTGTGCAGGATGTCCCGGTATCCCGTGACAGACTTTTCCTGCACAACTCAGCTTAATTGGATCCTCAAGCTGAATCGTTTCTTGTGAAGATAATCGCGCTTGATACCGGATTCGAGTGATGTTGAGGCGCGAAGGATTTGAGCGGTCTTAGGGCCGAATTCACAGTCTGGGCGACAGAATTGCACGCAACTTCTGATCTTCAGGAATGGACATATGAACCGACAAGTGAATGCCAAAGATGAAGTGAAAACGCACATTTATCTGGAACTCGGGAAGCTGGTGTCTAGCGTCGGAGATGACATGTTTCTGAGCAACATGTACCAGTTAATCAATACATCGCTGGCTGTAAGCCGTGTGGAACTGAGCGAGTGGACCGTTGATGACAGTCAGGCGACGGTGACCGATGTACAGTTGCTGGGCTACGCGGGCGCTGAGTTGAATCCGCAGATGCAAACGGTGTGTCCGACCCGTGCCAGACACCGCAGCGACCATCCACTGGTCAAGCGCGTGCTGGAGGTAGAGGACGACCTGCTGATTCACCTGAACGCCCGGATGAAAAACCAGCAAGGCAATGACTGTCTCGGAACCTCCCACCAGTGCAGCATGATTTCGCGCAAGGCCAATCGCTGTTGTGTGATCTCACTGCACCGTCCGCAAGCTGACAAAGATTACTCGTTGCAAGAACTGTCTTTTTTGAAATACCTCTCGGAGGCCCTGCTGCCTTTGTCGGAGCGCCATGCCCGCGCCCATCGCCAATCCGGTATGAAAAGCGCTGGGGGGGCGCTGTCCCATGGCCCGCTTTCCCTCGAGCACAAGCAATTGCAAAGCGAGTTCAACGAGCGCTTGCGTGCCTGCGACGTCTCACTCTCGGCACGGGAGAAGGAGGCCTGTCTGGAATTCCTCGCGGGCAGCACAGTTCCTGAAATCGCAGAGAAGCTTTGCGTCAAGAGCAGTTCTGTCGAAACCTATCTGAAACGCTCCGCCGCCAAGCTGGGTATCAGCGGTCGACATGGGCTGGCCAAGTGGCTGGTATGCGCAGAATGAACAAATCCGTTAGCCCATGGCTATTTGCCGTACTGTCGTTGAGCGGCTGCTCGTTGATTCCGGACTATCAGCGCCCGGCAGCCCCGGTTGCCGCACACTACCCACAATCTTTCGACTCGGCGCCAGCGCTTTCTGGCCCACTGGCGGCGGACATGGGATGGCGTGACCTGTTCCGCGACCCTACGCTGCAACAACTTATCGAAAGCGCCCTGCTCAACAATCGTGACTTGCGCGTGGCAGCACTCAACGTCGAGGCCTATCAAGCGCAATATCGCATTCAGCGCGCCGATCTGTTTCCCGCGATCAGCGCCACGGGCAGCGGTACCCGGCAACGCCAGCCCGCCAGTATCACGCAGACTGGCGGACCGGTGACCAGCGGTACTTATTCGGCGACGCTGGGCATCAGTTCCTATGAACTGGATTTGTTCGGACGCATACGCAGCCTCAGCGATCAGGCCTCGCTCACCTATTTGTCCAGCGAAGAGGCCCGGCGCAGCGCTCAACTCAGTCTGGTGGCGAGTGTCGCGACCGCTTACCTTACCTGGCGTGCCGACCAGGAGCTGTTAGCCTTGACTCAGGACACGCTGATGTCCTACGAAAAAAGCCTGAAGCTGACCACTCGTAGCCAGCAAGTCGGCGCTTCCTCGTCACTGGACCTGGCCCAGTCGCGTACATCGGTGGAGAGCGCACGAGCAAGTCTGGCGACGTTCCAGCGCCAGGTCGCCCAGGATCTCAATAACCTGACCTTGCTGGTGGGCACGACGGTTGCAGACAGCGCGCCCAGCCGTCCGTTGTCCTCGGAATGGCTCGCTGAAGTGCCAGCGGGGCTGCCTTCTGAGCTGCTGCAACGACGCCCGGACATTCTGGAAGCCGAATACCAGTTGCAGTCGGCCAACGCCAGTATCGGTGCTGCGCGAGCGGCGTTCTTCCCGAGTATTACCCTGACTGCCAACGCCGGTACATCCAGCACCGAACTGTCCGGCCTGTTTAAAGCGGGTTCGGGAGGCTGGGTGTTTTCGCCGCAGATCAATATCCCGATTTTCAACGCCGGCAGTCTGCGGGCAAGCCTTGATTACTCGAAGATCCAGAAGGATATAAGCGTTTCAAAGTACGAAAAATCGATACAGACCGCCTTTCAGGAGGTCTCCGATGGTCTGGCTGCGCGCGAGACCTACAAACGTCAGCTGAAAGCGCAGAGCGACCTTGTACAGGCAAGCCAGGAGTATTACAGCCTTGCCGAACGCCGCTATCGCATTGGCGTCGATAGCAGCCTGACATTCCTCGATGCACAACGCTCTTTATTCAGCGCTCAACAAACCCTGATCACCGACCGACTGTCGCAGCTGACCGCCGAAGTCAATCTCTACAAGGCGCTGGGCGGCGGCTGGACAGAGCGTACATCAAAACCCTTGTGAGGAACTGAAGATGGGCACATTCGAACCAGGAGCACATGTACGCCTTCGCTCGGGCGGCAAAATCATGGTGGTCAAGCATGAAGCTGCGATCACTCCTCTCCCGGACACTCTGCTGGTGATGTGCGAGTACCGGTCAAAGAATCGTCTGGTGCAGGGCTTTTATTCGGAGCGGGATTTGATCCTTGCGCGCCGCGAGCCAATGCCCAATCATGACTGAGAGCAACCCGGCCTAGCGGGTTGCGTCGCATCAGGAACCACTTGGGCGTCGCAGGGATTGCAGCAATCGCTGAACCGGTACTAGATGACACTGATCATTTGACCCGCAGGCAGTCCGGTGCAGTAGATGACATTGCGATAAGCGGCTTGATCAGTTGCTCTTGTGCAAGCATGTTCTGGCTGTGCAAGCTGTAGAGTCTGTCCCTGGTCTGGCTGGTCATAACAGAACATCAACGCTTTATTCGGGCGTTTCGGATATCCCCCCGCCACCCTTACTGGATTTTTCTTCGACGTCCGAACCGCTGTGCAGTTCTGATACCTCTGCCAAGTGTGGTCTTATGTTGTTGGCGGCCCATATGCGCTGGACGCTGGCCGGCGATATACCGACAAGCTTCGCCATGCTTCGACAGCTCCAGCGAGCGTGACCTACACACGGCTGAGTGACTTGATCAAGGGCCTTCCTCAAGGCTTCGGCTGGCAGGGATGACTTGCGGCCTCTTCCAGGCAGATCCACCAGACCTTGCAGGCGCAGCTCTCGGAAGCGCTTGCACCAGCGGGTGACTGAAACAACCGATAGCCCGGTCAACCTGGCAATCTCGTTACGCGAGCAGCCTTGTGCAGCAAGCAAAATCACCTGCGCCCGGCGGCCTTCGCGCTGACTGACCGTGATGGATTCAAAGCGCCGATTCAACTCGACCTCTTCATCTTCACTGAGCACAATGCCACGGTAGCTCACGTGACCACTCCACTCATTATTAACCTCATAAGTACAATCAACGGTCGGTACACATTTAATAGATGGCGTATGGGCGGGGTACTGTCGGGTTGAATAACTCAGGCGAAGATCGCGGTGGTGGCCACGTTATACAACGCAATAATCGCGAACAGTCCAATGACCAATGAAACAAATCGGTTGACTCGATTGCCCGATAGTAACGAGGGTAGCTTTCGGCCGAAAAATGCGCCCAACGCGACCCACGTTATTCCGACAGGAATAACGACCAACGAAAAAACAGTCATGAATGCCCCATAACTTCCCCAGTGCAAAAAGGTTCCAGCGGGCGCTATGATCGTAGCGAAAAACAGCCCTTTTGGATTGTTGAGTGTTGCCAAAAACAACGCTCGGATCGAAATCGGCGCTGGCTTTCCATCGGTGTCCTGTTGAATCGAAAACCATAATTTCAGAGAAATATAGAACAGGAACATCACGGCCAGAACTTTGGTCGCGACCACCACCCAGCCATAGTTTTCGATCATTGCGTCGATGGACAAACCCCACGAGGTGATCTGAATCAGATAAGCCGCCCACTCGGCAGCGACCAGCTTCAGCGAATACATGCCCAGCCCGCGACTGATGCCTGATTGCAGCAGCAGCGAATTAGTCGGCCCTGGCACCAGCAGCAAGGTGAGCATTGCAATTGCAACGTAATACATGGCCATACCCAACACTCCAAAATAGATTTGTTTTCCAGCTCGCCGGGGTTTTCAAACATGAACTCCACGGGTGCATGGGCAAGCGCCTGAGCCTTCAGGACATTGCTGAAGCTGGCATCGATTGTTAATCCACGGTTGACCTTGTTTTACTACGTACGCCCATTTCATTAACAAGGCGCTTACAACGTATCCGTTATCGATTTGACGCAGACTTACTGCCGCCCTCGATGTCTTGTTAGTCGGCTCCCCCTTCAAGCACCCTCCACACCGCCCCGCTCTCCGATGACAACCCTGTCGCCGGCTTTGAGCCCCGAAAGTACTTCGACCCTGACCTGGTTATTGATACCTGGCACCACGTCCGCTGTTCTGACCTCGTCACCTTCACCCAGAACTCTTACGCTGTAGGTGCCGTCTTCCCGCCGGTCACCCAGCGCGGCAACAGGAATCGTCAACACGCCCTCCTTCGCCTCCAGCACAATTCGGACGTTAGCGGTCATGTCGATGTAGAAGCGGCTTTCAAGGTTGGGGACATCAAAAAGGGCGTTGTAGAAGACGGCTTTACTGTTTTCGCCTGCTGCTCCGGACTGGCTTGCAGCGTCCACAGGACCTGGCTCGATCGCCTTGAGGGTGGCGTTATAGCGCGTATCAGGATCGCCCGGGATAGTGAAGTAAACCGCAAGACCGGGTTTGATTTTGAGCACGTCGGCTTCGGCAACCTGCGCCTTCACGGTCATGGTGTCGAGTTGCGCCATCTTCAGAATGACCGGTGCCATCTGGTCTGCAATGACGGTCTGGCCCTCCTGAGTGACGATGGCGAGGACCTGACCATCCATTGGTGCGAAGATTCGTGTGTAGTCGAGTTTGATGCGTGCCGCTTCTTCCTGCACGCGGGCGGTCTGCAATTGTGCGGTGAGCGAAACCAGATTGGCGCGCTGGGCCTCCAGCTCAAATCGAGTCTTGTCCTGATCCGCCTTGGAAACCGCCGTCGTGGAGCCCAGTGCCTGGTATCTGCGATCATTCGACTCGGCAAGCTTCAACTTATGCAGCGTCGCGTCCCGTTCAGCCGTGAGTTGTTCGATTTTGACGACCGCCTGGCGCAGAGCATTTCTGGCGGGCAGAGGGTCGATCTCTGCCAACAGCTGGTTTTTTTTGACCATGTCACCAGGTTTGACCTTCAAGGACTGCAATTGCCCGGAAACCTGTGCGCCGACGTCCACCTGATTACGCCCATGGAGCACGCCTTGTGCCATGACGGCGTACTCCATGTCCGTAACTTCCGCTGCGGCAGAGAGAAAAGCTGTCTCTTCTTCCCCGCTTGCGCCCTTATAGAAGGCGTAGCCAGCCAGCGAGATCGTTAGATCGATCAACACGAGTCTCAAAAGGATTTTGCGGAAATTCAATTTCCGGAAAAAGCCGACAATGCTCACTGTATTCCCCGCCTAATGGGCTTCCCGGATCTCGGATGAATCAACGGCTCAACACTTAAATAAAGGGCGTACATGAGAATATCTACTTCGCCACTACCGCTGTCCTGCGAGGCAGGCGCTCATTCTGCAGCCATGCACTAATGGAAACATCAGGACCTGTGTGCGTCTGTCCCCGCATTCAGGGACATTATCGCGGGGCTTCGCCGGATGGTTGTGTCTGAAACGCAAAAACGAAACATATTTTGAGCACCCTACAGCGATCACGTGAGGCAATGGACTCTTGGCATGAAGAACTTTATTTTTGAGACAGATGGCCCGCCATGTATTTCGTCGCAGGCGTCACGCTTTAGTAGTTGCAATCGTGACGTATCGAAGAGGCCAGCCACGCAAAAGATCTTTTATTCTGAGACTAATATCGGGTTCCCGCTTAGGGTGTTTGTCACTTGCTAGTGAGCACCGTCGGCACTGGCTATCCGGCCTCTAGCGAGACGCTTGTCCCCCTTTTCCCCTACAGACTGGGTATGGCCTCTATGTGTAAATTCTCTAATGCACTAGTAACATTGTCCTACAATCAGACAGTATACTCATTGCTAGGTATGAGACGGCTGCCCTGTATGCGAGGTTGCTTTTGGTTCTGCTGGAGATTAACGCCATGGGGGCGAATGTGTAATGGAAGCCAATCTACAAATGACGGGAAATCAGTCAGCGTATTTTCTGGAGCTCGGGAAGTTAATCGCAAGCGTGGGTGATGCAGGATTCGCTTCGAACATGTACCAAATCATCGCGGCCAGCGTTCCCATCGATTGCCTCGACCTGAGCGAATGGACGATCGACGAGAATGAAGGAAGCGTTATCAGCATCCAGCCTCTGGGGCAGGAGACCGACGATCACAAACCGATGATTCTAACCGTGTCGCAGAACCAGGAGACGCTGCTCGCTCGAATGCTCAGTGTTGACGACTTTCTGCTCGTTCATCTGAAACTACCCAGCAGCGTTGGACAGGCCAGCTCTGGCCCGACAGGTACCTATCACTGCAATCTGGTGTCGCGCAAGTCGAACAGGCGCTGTGTCATTTCCTTGCACCGCGACCATCATCAACGTGATTTTTCACTTCACGAATTATCGTTTTTGAAGAATTTCTCAGAGGCCCTGTTGCCCCTGCTGGACAGACATGCCCAGACAACCCGTACCTTGTGCACTGCGCATGCTGACAATGAAGCCGTTACACAGGGCGGCCAGCAGCTTCAACGCGAGTTCAACGATAAGCTGAGTCAAGCGGAGGTCCGGTTGTCATTGCGTGAAAAAGAAATATGCCTTGGCATATTGGCTGGCGCTACGGTCCCAGAGCTTGCCGACAAACTGCATGTCAAGAACAGCTCCATCGAAACCTACCTCAAGCGCGCCGGAGCGAAGCTTGGTGTGAAGGGGCGACACGGTTTGGTCAAGTGGATGACAGGCGTATCTCAAACAGCCTGAGCCCGCCCTGCGCCGCAGCGCGGTTTTACCTGTCTGATCGTCTCGCCCAGCAGGTGGCCGAAGCCAATCTGCACCAGGTGCTCGGTGATGCTGCCTGTGTCGCACCGCCAGCCAACCGCCCCTCCATCGGCTAAACCGAGTGAGGCTACTGTTGTACAGCGATAGTTTTATAAAATGCCTGTAGCGAAGTCAGCAAACACTAAAATAAAAAACAAGCGCCCCCCTGATGAAGGGCGTTGTGATGCGCACTTACTGTGCACTATCGTACGCGTGGGTACTTATTCACTTGCTATCGAGCAGGATAACTAGTATGGCGTGCCTATCCGGAGCGTCATGCCGCTTCGCTGCTGTCCAGCACATTCAGTAATACTGCGCGGAATGACACCCAGCGTTATAAGCGTCACGTGTGATCTCTCTCTTATTATTAAGCTTTTTTCATTGCAATTCAGGTGTGAAACATGAACTATATGGTTAGTATTCGGTCATACGCTCAGATGGATTTATTTAAGGCCCCTTCGATCAATATGATCACCTTAATATAAAAAAATGGTGCAACACGCCCCCGTATTGCCACCCCCGTGTGCGTACGTGGACAACATGGACCGGGATAGGAGTTGATCGTCATGCCAACGTTACTCGCTGCCTTTAGATCGCCGCCGCAGGCGTTATGGCTTCACTCTGTGGGACGATTGTCATCAGACAACCCTCTGGTTACTCAGAGTGATTCGCATTTCCCTGCGCTACCTGGCGCACCTCAGACTCAATAAACATCGATAAAAGAAGTTATCACTATTAACGAGTGCATTGCTTATGGTTAGCATTCTCGCTTTTCTTAACACGCATGACTTTTTACTAGTGCATGCTCTTGGGCAACGGTATCGCTTCACGTTCAACCTCTTGTTAAGTCAGTATAAATTTTGTATGACGCCCTACATATAATCTGTTTGATCGCAGGGCTTGAAGAGTACAAAGCACTTACTTATTCATTTGCTGAATCAAGGCTGCGCCTTGGCGTGTCTCTTTATAAACGGAAAAAGGAACCCCGATGAACATGCAACAGCTTTTCCCGCATCTCGGCAAAGTGATCTCCGGTATTGGAAGCCGTCAGTTCGCTCGCTTGCTCCACGAGATGATTACCGCTTCATTGCCCGTGGATGCGACCCATGTCATTCAGGGACTCAGTCGATCTACGAATGAAGTCACCGGCGCTCAGGCCATAGGTGCATTTGGCGGAAACCTACACCAGGTGCTCACTCCCGGGGTCGATAGCAGACGTCTGGAGCCTGTTCTGTTGAGCCCGACAGAGCTGGCAGATACGCGCATCGACAGATCCATCAGGTTCGAGTCGCCCACTTACAGCGTGCAAGAGAAGCCAGGTCATGTGCCCTCCCACGCCGCTCTCCCCCAAGTACACCTCGCTTACCCGGGAAAGGGGGAATATGTGCTGTCGGTTTATCGATCACCCTCTGCCAAGGCATTCACCAGTCAAGAGCGCGCCCGACTCAAAGACCTGTCCTGGGTCGTATTGCCCATCGTGAAGCAACACATTGCGACCGTGACACCTACCCTCGTTTCGACAAACCCCTTGCCTGTCACAAAAAGCCTGAAAAACAAAGATGCCATGGAAGGCCTGCGCCAGCGTTTCCTGGGCCGCCTCGAGGCATCGGCGCTAAGCCTGTCTTCGCGCGAAACCGAAGTGTGCGTCGGCCTGCTGGCTGGTCTCACGGTGCCTCAACTGGCAGAAAGGCTTGATCTGAAAGTCAGCACAGTGGAGAGCTACTTCAAGCGCGCGGCGGTAAAAATGGGCATCGCGGGTCGCAGTGCGCTACTTCGCTGGTTGCATGCAGAGCAGCGCATGCAGCATCCAATCCCAGTAGAGATGTTTCAGGCGGCTGTCTGAGCAGAGTGCGGTTTTATGGTCGTTCCACGTTAAATGATTCTCCCGCCGTGCAGCGGTACGGTCTGTAGACCAGTTGATACCCGTCTCGACCGCGACCGCCGCGCCATCCGGCGTATGCCGGACGTCATTGCCGTCCCCTCGACTGATCAATGTCGAGGGTAAACGACAATACTGTGCAGGTTTATGCGTATAGCGCTATTCCTCTAGCGCATAAAAAAACCCGCCGAAGCGGGTCGTTTTTCTATCAATACCATTCCGACATCCTGTCAGTAGCCGTCCCGGCAATGGTGATCATCCTTGACCTCCGAAGCGCCTCCTGCGTAACGGTTGATGGCTATAGATTGCTACTTCGCGAGCACGTCGTACAGGGCTGATGCACTCCAGCGCGTGTAAGCCTTTCGCTATAGGTTCAACTATGGCGCAGCGAGATCACCCCTGTTCAAACTCGATCAACACCTTGCCGATGTGCTGTGCTGCGGCGAAATACGCGTAGGCTTCGGGGGCCTCGGCGAATTTGAATGTCCTGGCGACTACCGTTTCAATTCCATTCGCTTCGATGGCTCGTATAAGGTCGACAAACATCTCGCGGCTGCCGTTGGCAATGCCTCTGATTGTGACGTTTTTGAGGATCAGCGACAGGTAGTCGGGAATCGGCGAGTGCTGACCTGGCGTCACGCCTATTACTGCAATACGTCCGTTGACGGCAGCCGCCGCGATCGATTGCCCCAGGGTGTCCTGGCCTCCTGTCTCGATAATAATGTCGGCACCTGCGTTATCACTGAGCGCCATGACTTGCGCTGCCCAGTCCGGGTGCGTGCGGTAATTGATCGTGATGTCGGCGCCAAGCTGACGCGCGATTTCAAGCTTCTCGTCACTCGATGAGGTGATCGCCACGCGTGCGCCGTGAAGCCTGGCCAGTTTCAACGCGGCCAGCGCCACTCCGCCGGTCCCCAGGCACAGAACGAGTTCACCCGGTTTGACCTTGCACACCTCCATCAGCGCGTTCCAGGCGGTCAGGCCTGCAGATGCCAGTGCGGCAACGTCCTTGTCAGCCAACGCGTCCGGTACGTGAATCAATGCGGCGGCGGGCAATACGACTTTTTCAGCCAGCCAGCCGTCATGGGTGACACCGACATCGTGGGCGAACACACTGCTGCGAAATTCGCCTTGCAGCCAGCTGGGAAAGTGACCGCAGATGACCCGGTCGCCCGGTTTGACCTGGCTGACGCCCTCGCCTACCGCGATGACTTCACCCACGCCTTCGGACACGGGAATGCGTTCTGGTAATTGTCTGGGGCCGTACGTGCCACGCAGGATTTGCACATCCCGGCTGATGAGGCTCACCAGGCGCGGCGCCACTATGGCCTGTCCCGGCCCGGCGATCGGCTCGGGCCGAGTGGTCGCGGTCAAAGCGTCCAGGCCTTGTTGAGATCCGATCTGAAAAGCTTTCATGAACATAATCCTTGTGCAGTCAGCGCGAAGAGGTGTCTGTATCGCGCCTTGAAAAATATCGTGTGGCCCTTTTCAGAGCCGCGTGTTTTTCAATGTGTCGCCTACACGATACCTGCTCAACGCTGAGCATCAAGTCCGACACTCACATCCCGGCCGCCCTTTTCAACCGCCTGGCGTGGCGTAACGGCACGGCACGGCGCAGCGTTGCGCCACGCTCGTGCTTACGCCATGTGCACCAGGTTACTGCGGTAGCTGGCAGCCCTTTTTCTTCAAAGACTCCAGGACCCAGGCGCGATCGTTTTCTCCGCTGGCGATCTGTTCCAGTTGCTTTTGTTCGGCATGGTGTTTGGCTGAGGCGCGATCATAGACGTCGGCGACTTGGTCGTAGGGTACGCACAGCAAGCCATCCTCATCGCCTATGACCAGATCACCCGGTTCGATCACCATCCCGTCGATTGCAATGGCCACGTTGATCTCACCCGGTCCGTCCTTGTAGGGGCCACGGTGGGAAATGCCCGCTGCGAACATCGGGAATGTCCCGGCAGCGATGCTCCCTGCATCCCGAATCGCGCCGTTGATGACGATGCCTGCCACGCCACGCTTCACCGCATAAGCCACCATCATCTCGCCGATGAGCGCGTTGCTCAGATCTCCCCCCGCATCCACCACGATCACATCGCCAGGCTCGGCGATATCAATGGCGTAATGGAGCATGAGGTTGTCACCGGGCCGCGCTTTCACAGTCAATGCCGGCCCCGCCAGCACACCTTCACGGTGCATCGGACGCAGGCGAGCGCCGCCTGCGGTCATTCGATTCATCGAATCGCTGACATTCGCGACGGGTACGTCGCGATAACGTGACACCCACTCGGCGCTGACTTTGCGGGCTGCTTCGAGGACTCGGAATCCTATCGTCATGGGGCATATCTCTCTTGAAATTATGGGGTGCCGCCGAAAAGCTGCGTAATGCCAATTTCAGAATCACATTTCATTTAGAATCAATCAAGCAGTAAAAAAGAATTAATAACCCTTTTTAGATCGATAAAAATCAATATAGTGAAATGGCATTTCATTATGGTAGGTTTTAGGCATCGGGCTGAAGTTGCTGCCCGGTCGCACACCAAACGCGAACGCAAACAAGAACAAGGTACGCATCCATGACCCGCAAGATTCTGCTGACAGGGCCCGCCCTGGCACACGACGCGATGAGCTATGCGAATGATCTGGGCATTCAGATTTTCCCCTCCACCCCCTACCTGCCGGCTGAAGAGCTCACCTCGCTCATCCGCGACGTACAGCCCGACGCGATCATCGTCAGGCAAGGCAAGCTCACGCGAGAAATGATCGAAGCATCCCCCAGGCTCAAGGCGGTCGCCAAGCATGGGGTCGGCTACGACACCATCGATATTCAGGCGGCGGCAGAGAAAGGAGTCCCTGTCATGATCGCTCTCGGGGCGAATGCGCAATCCGTGGCCGAACATGCTTTTGCACTCATGTTCAGCGTGGCTCGACACATTGCCTGGCTGGATGCCCGTACACGTCAGGGGCATTGGGACAAGGCCACCGCCAACGGCATCGAGCTGTTCGGCAAGACATTGGGCCTGGTTGGCCTGGGGGCGATCGGCAGCGTCCTGATGGATCTGGTTGCGCCTTTGCAGATGAAGGTCAAGGTCTTCGACCCTTACCTCAAAACGCTACCCGAACGTTCACACGTCGAGCGCGAAACCGACTTTGACCGCCTGATCGAATCCAGCGATATCATCAGCCTGCATTGCCCGCTGACCGACGAAAATCGCAACCTGATCAGTACCGCGCAACTGAACCGCATGCGCTCCAATTGCATCTTGATCAATACTGCTCGCGGCGAACTGGTCGATACTCAGGCGCTTATCCAGGCGCTGCAAACCAACAGGATCGCAGGCGCGGGGCTGGACACGTTCAATCCGGAGCCGCCTGCTGCCGACAGTCCGCTGTGGCAACTGCCGAATCTTGTTGCCACCCCGCATACGGGTGCCAATACCACCGAATCCCGTGATCGCGTGGGGCTGCTGGCTGTTCAACAGATCGTCAAAGTATGGGACGGCGACGCGCTTGATCCTCGCTGTATCGTGAATCGCCAATTTCTCGATAGCTGATCCAGCTTGCGCCCTGCTGCCGAGCTGGCGGGGCAAACATCTACCGTTTCTCCACAAAAATAAACACAGGAGAGCACCATGGCCCGCACCCAACCGACGCAACCGGTCACCGAACTCGAGCGCACCACCATGCGCCGAGTCGCATGGCGACTGCTTCCCTTCCTTATCCTCTGTTACCTGATAGCGATCATCGACCGGGGCAATATCGGCATGGCATCGCTGCAGATGAATAATGACCTTGGCCTTAGCCCGGCGATCTTCGGTTTCGCGAGCAGCCTGTTCTTTGTCTCGTACTTTCTGATCGAGGTGCCGAGCAACCTGGCCCTGCAGAAATTCGGCGCGCGCATCTGGATTGCACGCATCATGATCACCTGGGGGCTGATTTCCGCAGGCACGGCTTTTGTGCAGGGCGCTAACTCGCTGTACGTCATGCGCTTTCTGCTGGGTGCTGCCGAAGCAGGTTTCTTCCCGGGCGTGCTGCTGTACATGACTTACTGGTTGCCGTCGGCCTATCGCGCACGCATGGTGGCGATCTTCATGGTCGCTATTCCAGGTGCAAACTTTCTGGGGTCCCCCCTTTCGGGTTACCTGCTGACACTGGACGGCTGGATGGGCATGAGGGGCTGGCATTGGCTGTTCATTCTTGAGGGTATCCCCGCCGTACTGCTGGGAATCGCCTGCCTTTTCATTTTGACGGATCGTCCCGCTCAGGCTCGTTGGCTGGATGACGAGCAGCGCACCTGGCTGGTCAACAAGCTGGACGAGGAGCGCAAGCTCAAGACCAACACCGGCCATATCTCGCTGTGGAAGCTGCTAAAGCACAAGGACATATGGGTCATGGCGCTTATCTATTCAGGCGCGTCTGCAGCAGGCAGCACCATGAGCGTCTGGGCACCGCAGCTGTTGAAAAGCTTTGGCCTGAGCAATCTGGAGATCGGCTTCGTCAATGCCATCCCCTACGGTATTGCATCGGTTGCCATGATCATCTGGGGGCGCAGCTCGGACCGCAGCAATGAACGTCGCTGGCACACCTCCGCCACCCTGTTTTTGATCACGGCGGGGCTGCTGCTGGCGCTGGTCACGTCCTCTCTACCCGCCACTGTCGTGATGCTGACCATGGTGCTGATCGGCGCCTACTCGATGAAAGGTCCGTTCTGGGCACTGGTGTCCAACTGGCTTTCGAGCAGTACGGCCGCTGCCGGGCTGGCGGCCATCGGCGCCCTGGCGAATCTGATCGGAGGCGGGATCATGGTCAATGCTTATGGTGCTATTCACCAGGCCACGGGAAGTTATGCGATCGCTCTGCTGCCTCTGGCCGCGCTGTGCACGGCTGGTGCAATCGCCGTGGTTGTGATGGGCAGAAGCCGCAAGCGTGAGGTGCATGAGGACGCCAAATCTGTAGAGGTCAACTGAGAAACTGGCGATAACGGTTTGAAACGCTGCCTTGCGCAGCGCTTCAAGTCGGCCGTTTATGGAAACTTCGCACTGCTGCCGGACTCAGACCGCTTCGTCGACCGCCGGTGCGCGATGTGCCACCTTCTCCTCGCCGAAGCTTTTCCCTCCCAGGCTGCGCGTCAGGTCGTCAGCCACCTCGATGAAGATGGAGCGGATCGCTTTTGCGTAGTCGGCGGTCAGCCGCATCGACGGGCCTGAAAGCACCAACGCTCCGATGTTTTCATGCAGCGGGCCAAAAATGGGCAACGCCATTGAGGCCGCATGTGGATCCGTCGCACCGCTCGAGTAAAAAGGCTCCAGCCCATCCTTTGCACGTGCATACGGTGTACGCAATGCTTCGGCACTCGCCGCACCGTCCATGGGGCGCATGTCTCCAGGCTGCATGTGCAATCGCAGACGGTGAGGAGAGTTGACCCGGTACTGACACAACCGATAGGCACCGTGTTTCACATAAAAAGAGGCGGTCTCGCCGGTTTCTCCGGTCAGCTTGTGCAACCTTGGCAACACATGCCGCTCAAGATCCAGGGCATCCTGATAGACCGCATTGAGGCGCATGACTTCGCTCGCGAGCATGTAGCGACCGTCTGCAAGGCGATTGACGAAACCATAGGTTTCCAGGGAAACCATCAAACGCATGATCGTGCTTTTGATCAGTCCGGTGCGCTCTACCAGTTCCACAAGGCTCAAGGCCGAGTCTCCGATCTGAAACGAAGAAAGAACGGTGAGCACCCTATCCGCTGATGCGACTCCATTCACGGCGGGACGTGGACGCGTTTTGACCATCATTAACTCCTGTGCGGCAGATTGCAGCATGAACCTCGAACTCGCACATTATCCGTTAGCTGAAAACGGATAGCCATGAAACCCTTGGTATCAGCCACGCTGCCCAGGTCAAAAAAACGCCGCCGGCGCAACGTCGGGTCTACAGTTTCATGTCCAGCCATGGACAGAAGCACCTGGCATGCGGCATTGATGTCGGCGGCTACCGATATTCGCTACGTTCAAGCATGGCTCGACAAGCGCCGCCCGTTACAAGAAACTTGGCATCACGGTTGTGCTTGTGTCGAAGTTCTACCTCGGCACGAAGATCTTTGACACCTCGGCCCGGCAACAAGCTGCAGCATGACGAGGTCGACCTCATTACTGCCCGTGCCCTTGACGCAGTTACCCACCTCATCAATACGGCCAACGGAGCACGTTAATGTTTCATGTCATGTTCAGCATGCCCTGCCTGTACGTCATCGCCCGGTTCCTGTGGCCGATGCCTTGGGCGCTATCGGCGAAAATCGCCGTTGCCGTAGTGCTTGTCCTTGCCTCGCAATACCATTTGTATTGCCGGTTTTCTTCCGGCAGCGTGTTCTCGCCGGAGTTTCCTCGCTACGTCGTGATGCTGTTCAACTGGGCGTTCGGCGCAATCCTGTTGCTTGCGGTACTGCAAATCATCGTCGACATCGGCACGTTGCTGACGATGTTGGTGCGCCGGCAGACGCTGAGCATTCCGGCCAATCTGCGTTACTTCATCGGTGTGGCAGCTCTACTGCTGGCAGCAGTCGGCGTCCAGCAGGCTGTGCGCGTGCCGCCGGTGAAAGACATCCAGATCGCGATTAAAAACCTGCCTCCGCAATTCGAGGGCTACCAAGTATTGCAACTGACCGACATGCACATCAGTCGCCTGTTCGATGCGCCTTGGACCCAGGCGGTGGTACAGCAGTCAAATGCGCTGGGGGTGAATCTGATCGTCATCACCGGCGATCTGATTGATGGATCGCTAAGCAACCGGAAAGAGGATATCGAGGCCCTGCGCGATTTGCGTGCACCGGACGGCGTGTACGTCATTCCCGGCAACCACGAGTACTTTTTCGACAATCAGGCGTGGATGCAGCACTTCGTGTCTCTGGGAATGATCCCTCTCGCCAACAGCCACACGATGATCGAGCACGACGGTGCACGCATCGCTCTGGCCGGCGTCACCGACGTCACTGCGCCGAAAACCGGCTTCCCTGCGCCAGACCTGCAAAAAGCCATAGCAGGCATCGCGAAAGACACGCCGATCATCCTGCTCGACCACCAACCCAGAAACGCGAAGGAAACAGCGACCCACGGCGTAGCGCTGCAACTCTCCGGGCATACCCATGGCGGCATGATCTTCGGTCTTCACTGGTTGCTGGCCCTGGCCAATGGCGGATTTGTGTCAGGGCTTTATGATGTGGGCGGAATGCAACTGTACGTCAACAACGGCACCGCCCTCTGGCCCGGGTTTGCCATTCGCCTCGGCAAACCTTCGGAATTGACCCGAATTACGCTCCGACGAGCGCTTTAGCGGCTCTGCCAGGTTGATCGTTGAGGACTATGTTCAGTGATGAGAGGGCCAGCAGCTGCCACTTGGACGAACTACTCGCGCTCTATCTGATATCCGGAAACCCGCTATTTAAGTCTGGAGGATTTATCGTCCAGCTATTCCAGAATGGAATGAAACATATAAAAAACATGAATTTTATTTATTGGATGGTGCTCTTTACTCTGGTTTCCTTGCCAGGAGTTACTTATGCCATCTTCAACCGACAGACCCGCTTTACCACTGACTGATTACGACCCTCACTGGCTTCGTAACCTTTGTGTTTGTGTATTCGGTGTATTCACTACCATCGTTGCCATGACCTTATTGCTGCCTTTCCTGCCACTGTATGTTGAGCAACTGGGGGTCAGTGACCCGGCGGCTGTCGTGCTGTGGTCGGGGGCGATATACGGAGCGGCGTTTTTTTCCGCCGCGCTGACTGCTCCCCTATGGGGGCGCTTGGGTGATCGTTACGGGCGTAAGCTGATGTTAATCCGTGCCAGCCTTGGCATGGCTGTGGCGATGTCTTTGATCGGCTTGGCCCAAACTGTCTGGCAGTTGTTATTGCTAAGGCTTCTGGCCGGTTTGTTAGGCGGGTACGCCTCGGGGGCAACCATCTTGGTCGCCACGCAAACGCCCAAGTCACGTTCTGGCTGGGCACTTGGCATTTTGTCATCTGGAATTATGGCTGGCAGTCTGGCAGGGCCTTTGATAGGCGGTGTATTACCGCTGCTGGTGGGTATTCGCAACAGTTTTTTTCTGGCGGGGGGAGTGATTTTCATCACTTTCCTTGCAACTCTGTTGTTGCTTCATGAGAGGCCGCGACTCGCTTGTTCCCGATCAGCTAACAGGCCTTTGCCAGCCCTAACGCGGCTCAGCAGAAAGCAGCGAGGGATGGTGAAACGCATGTTTGTCATAGCTAGTCTGGTGATGTTCTCGACCATGTCTGTCGAGCCGATCATTACCGTTTACCTCAGGCAGTTGAAGGCTGATCACGTGACACTTATGGCTGGCGTAGTGATGTCAGCCACAGCGCTTGGCAGCATTATCGCTGCGTCGCGCCTGGGCCGCTTGGCGGACCGGATCGGTTACCTGCCGGTGCTGGCCGGCTGTTTGGCGATGACAGCACTGACCCTGATTCCTCAAGCGTGGGTGAGCAACGTTTGGCAACTTGCAGCATTACGTTTTGTCATGGGCCTTGCATTGGGAGGCTTATTACCTTGCGTTGCGGCCATTATCCGTCATTCAGTACCGAATGAGGTCGTCGGAAAGATGCTCGGTTACTCCACATCGAGCCAGTATCTTGGGCAAGTAATTGGCCCATTGGCCGGAGGGCTTTTAGGCGGTTACTTCGGCATGGGTAGCGTATTTCTAGGGACTGCGCTGGTGCTCACGGTGTGTGCGGCTATGGTCGGCAGAATGATATGGGTGAACGGTCCGGTGACTTGAAATGGATAATGCGATAAGGATTGCCGTCAGGGAATATGCTGCACCTTAGCGGAACCTGGCGCCCTCCGACCTTTTCGCTTGTCAGAGAGCCCAGTGCGTCGAACAGTCACGTCTTATGCGCTAAAGATTCGCTCCATTCGTTCACGAGCAGCCCCGGTGAGGCGTTTGACGCCCAGCAACCGGGCAACCTCTTGGGGCTTATCTTCTGCATCAACAATGCTCGCGGCGATGCGTAACTCTTCCGCCGCAATCTCTTCGATGGAGCGCGCTTCATCGCCTGACGCCGGAACACGGTAAGTCGACCATTCATTTACATCGCCTTCCGAGTGCCAGACGAATACCTCTTCAAACCCAGCTTGTTGAACATAATGGTGCTGCTCCGCCAATTCCAGCACTCTGTCTCTGATAAGCCGTCCTGATCGTTGGAAGCCATGTGCACGCGCAATACGCTGGATTAAAGCTGAGTCGCGAATCGGCGCTTCCTGGCGCAGCACTTCCTCAATGAGCTGACGAAGTACCGGAGTGTAACCAGGCAGGTGAAACTGGTCAGCCTGGATCAGTGGTGCGAGAGAAGAAAGGTCGGCTATGCGATAGATACCCTTCTGCTCCGCGGCGGCAGGTGTAAGGCCATGAGACAGCGCGATGCGGCTCTCACCCATCTCTGCTGGCAACTCACTGATGGAAGCAACCCGCTCATCAGGCGACTCTCCACTGATGCGGGGTACGGTGGAGAAGTCTATGACGATGGGCTCGGCCGCTGGCTGTTCGGTTATCTGTTGATCTGCTGTCTCCTCCCGGGATTGCACCAAAAGATCATTCAACGCTGCGTTCAGTCTCTGCAATGCACCTTCCTTGTCTACCCACCACTCAGTGGACCATAGCCGCACCAGGTTCCAGCCGAGGCCACTGAGAATTGCTCCGCGGACCTTGTCCCGATCCCGAGCGGTGGCGGCGCTGTGATAGGTAGCGCCATCGCATTCGACGCCGGCCAGATAGTCACCCGGGCGGTCAGGGTGAACGATTCCCAAGTCAATGCGGAAACGCGACACACCAATCTGCGGCACCACTTGCCAACCGAGGCGCCGTAGCCCTTGAGCGACTGCTTCCTCGAACGGCGAGTCATAACCACCGACCGAGCCTTGTACCGCCTCGGCCAAGGCTCTTGGTCCGCGTTGCGCAAACTCTATGAAATGCTTCAAATCACGGACTGCACGGGCATTGGTGCGGTTCAGGTCGATCATTGACGGGTCAAAGGATGAGAACACCAGCATTTCCCGGCGAGACCGTGTGATCGCCACGTTAAGCCTGCGCCAGCCGCCGTCCTTGTTGAGGGGGCCGAAGTTCATCGACATGACCTGCGCACCCGGCTCGGTCGGGCCATAGCCTATCCCGAGCATGATCAGATCGCGCTCATCCCCCTGGACTGTTTCCAGATTCTTGACGACAACCGGCTCGGTCTGTGTGTCCTGAAAAAACGGCTCGATCTGCGGGTATTGCTTGCGGGCGTTGTCCAGCAGATCATTGATCAGTTTTTGCTGATCAGAGTTGAGCGTGATAATACCGATCGAATGGCCAGCAGCCACGAACGCGGGATCGGTAAGGCGCTTGACTGTCTCGCTGACGATAGCTTCGGCTTCAGCCTGGTTGTAACGCCCTTTGCCTTTTGCGTAGACGCCGTCGACCCTGCGCCACTCGACGGCACTTGCACGGGTCTCTGCTGCCGGGAAGGTGATGAGATTACTGTCGTAGTAACGGTGATTGGAGAAGGCAATCAGGCTTTCATGGCGACTCCGGTAGTGCCAGCTCAGACTGTGACTTGGCACCCCTGCTCCCAGGCATTCGTCCAGAATGCTTTCCATGTCTTCCGCGGTATCGTCGTCGCTGGCATTCGGGCCACGGTTGAAAAAGTTCGTCGGCGGCATTTGACGCGGGTCACCTGCGATAACGACTTGTCTGCCGCGAGCTATCGAACCGATTGCGTCCCATGGGGCAATCTGCGAAGCCTCGTCGAAAATGACCAGATCGAAGGGCGGTTGATCGGCGGGCAGGAATTGCGCAATCGACAGCGGGCTCATCAACATGCAAGGGGCCAAGCGATTGAGTGCGTCGCCCATTTCAACAGCCAGTTGCCTGACAGGTTTATGCCGGCGGGACTTCTGCAATTCATGTTTGAGAATGGCAAAGCCGCTGCTCTTGGGGATGTCATTTTTGGAGGGGATCAAGCCACACAGTTTGGCCCGGATGTAGCGCACCGTCAGTTTGGCCATTTCGTCGTCCAGACGCACGAAAGCCGCAATGTCACTCATGTGCTCGGCAGCCACGAAATTCCTCAACAGCGGTTCGCCGTCTATACCTTGCGTGGCGAACCAATGAGCATAGGCCGTGATGAAGGTTTCCTCGCTTGCTGCAGGTGACAGCCCCCCTGCTTCGAGCGCATGGGCCAGACTTGCCAAACCAGCCTCCCCCGCCTGTTCGCGAACCCGGCACCAATCGCACCATGCCTTGAGTTGCTCCTCCTGTTGCTGGATCGACAGCGAAGTAGCCCGCAAGGCAGTAGCGCTCAGTTGTTTATCTGTACCGGCTACAGACAATTCGGCAAACAGTCGAGCGGCGTCTTCATAGCGTGACAAAGCCTGTTGCAAGGCTGATAACGCTACGCCGATTTGCCCGCCCGGCGCCAACATTTCATTTGCCTCAACGACCAGCCGCGCGACGGCGCCGCGCAATGAAACGAGGTGGTCCGGTGATTCGGCCACGCCGCTCATCAGTCCGCGCAGGTTTTCAGCCATTGAGGCTGCACGAAATATCTGTGACACGTCACTGCTCAGGCCCTGCCAGCCCGGGATCGACTGCAGGCCAACGGCTAATGTATCCAGTTCGTTCAGTTGCGCGAGCAGGCGCTCGAAAATCGCCAGGTCGCCAAGCGTGTCCGGCAGGCCTGCTGCGCCACCTGAAGAGGCCAGTTTCTTCGCGACCTTTTTCTTGGCGAAAGTCGCCAGAAACCAGAACTTTCCTTCGGCATCTCGCCATTCGCTGCGCATCGCCTCAACGGGAATGCGACGGCAGGCTTCGTCTGCATAATCCAGCGACAGACCTTCCTCAAGCTCTCGATAGCTTTCGATTAACTGGCACGCGCGCCGGGCTGCTTCGATACGCGCGACCGCATCGGGTGCAAAAGCGAATGAGAGGTTCAGTCCATAGGACTCCACGACCAGAGTCGCCAATTCGTTAAGGTGCTGAACCTGCGCCGGTTCAGATACAGGCAAGTCAAGGTGCGTAAGGCCAAGAAGACTTTCACTCGTGGCACTCAGCGCGTCAAGGGCCTGCGGCAGCTCACGTGAGGCATTTGCAATTTGTGCCTGCCAGGCGTTCGACCACTGGGTCTGCGCCAGAGCGCCGAATTTGCCTGACAGATTACGTGCGGCATCACCGTTCAAGCCTAACCGACGCGAAAGGTCCAGCAACTGGCTGTACTGGGCTGCATCATGTTGCGTGTCTGATGGCCAGGTCAGCCTGGGTGTTTGAGGGCCATGATCACGAACCACACGACCAATCGCCTGATGCAGGGAGAGCCCGTTGCTCCAGCGTCGGTGCAGTACCTCGACCAGTTCGTTGAGTCGCGAGCGCAGCGTCTGCAAACGAGTGGCTTCACGTTCCCACTCCTCCGGGCTCAACGCATCGCTGACATCCCAGGCGCGGTCCAGTTGTTTGAGTACTTCAACTTTAGAGGCCTTGCTTGAGTGTAGCTCCAGGCAAAACTCGCCCAGCCCCTGTTCTGCCAGGCGACGGTAAACCACGTCCAGGGCTGCGCGCTTCTCTGCCACGAACAGTACGCGACGGCCCAAGGCCAGATTGTGGGCAATCATGTTGGCAATGGTTTGCGACTTACCGGTTCCCGGAGGCCCATCCATGACGAAGCTATGAGTACCGGCAGATGCCACCACGGCAGATAACTGTGAAGAGTCGGCCGGCAACGGGGCGAAAAGCATGGCGGGCGTTACTGACGAGTCCAAATGCTCTGGTCTGGGAAACTCGTCTGAACCGGAGAAGCCCTCATCTTCCTCAGAGGGGTCCAGCAAATGCTTGACCAAAGGGCTTTGCAGCAGCTGTGCTGCGTTGGCATTCAGGTCTTTCCACATCAGGTATTTGGCAAATGAGAAGGTGCCCAACACAAGTTCGATACTCACCTCGAAACCTGGCACGTCACGCACTGCTCGCCGCACCAGGTTCCAGATACCCGTCACATCAATGCCACTTTCATCACTGGGTAGTTCGCCGTCCAGTCCGGGAATTACCAACTCGAAGTCATGGCGCAGCAATTCAAGCAGCGTCAGGTTGAAACGCGGTTCTTCATCAAGAAGACTGAGCGTCACCCCGGACAAGGCACTTTTGCGTTCAAGTTTTACTGGCAGCAAAATCAGGGGCGCGGAATAGGTTTTAGGGTCGTCTGCACTCTTCTTCCATTTGAGAAAGCCGATGGCCAGAAACAGTGTGTTTGCACCGCCCTCTTCCAGATCGCTACTCGCCTTTCGGAACAGATCAATCAGGGTTGCTTCAAGTTTTACCTTTTCCAGAGTGGCGAGCACTTCACCACGAGCAAGCGCCTGACGAGCAACTTCGTCGACCAGGTTTTCATTATTCTGCTGCTCGTACAGGGCCACATCCCGGCCACTGCTTTTCAAGTCAGGCACTGACAGGATGCGAATGCGCTGGCCACTGGAAAGCAGATCTTCAAGCACGGCCGGATCCGGGCATATCAGGCGCACGCCCTTTGCGCTGTCCGGAAGGTGCAGGAGACGATTGCGAGTCGTCAGATCCAGCAGCTTGCGTTGCCACAGCGTCAGCTTGTCCGCTGGACCTTCGCTATCCGTATTTATTTCGACATCGAACCCCGGGAGTGCCGGAGCCTCCTCCAGCCCTTCAATAGTGGGTGGAGCATCGGCTGTATCATCCGATCCCTCGGTTACTGAGACGAGCGCCATCGGACGAATCTTCTGCATTCGGGCGCGGTGCAAATCGATGGCCATGATGAACTGCTCATCATCTAGCTGACGCTCGGCGACTGTAATCGCCTGGGAGAAGCCCGGCGCAGGTGTCTGTGTGGCAAGCGTGGTTTCGAATACCACCATTTCCTTCAGATCCAGGCGTTTGCGTACTGCCGACGCCTCATCGGTTAACAATTGAGAAAACTCTTGAGGCTGCAACCATACGCCTGCAAATGCGTGTCCCTTAGTCATGATAAGCAGGGCATTCAAGCCCGCCTGCTCCAAAGCTGCAGCAAACAGCAATGCAGTATCCAAGCAGGTCGCCACGCCGTTTTCCAGAACCACACTCGGAGGCCGGACCTTCTGCCCCTGTTGCTCAAAACTGGCCGGGGGTAATGCATAGCTCAACTGAAAGCTGCACACTCCGGACCAAATAGCAGAGGCAAGCTCCCAGGTTCGCGTGCGCGACTTGCTTTCATAGCCGTCGATGCCATCTTTCTTGCCTGCGCGCCGCAAAACCTGTGAGGCCGCTTTGAGTACCCGATCTACTGCGGGATCATTGGGCATGCAAAAAGCCGCAAGCAACTCCGGCATGGCGCTCAAGCCGCCCCACTCTGCGCGCGCCAGCAGTTCTGTCGGGAAGCGCTGCTCGACGAGTACATTGTCGCCCTGGGACAGGCGCATCACCACCTCAGCGCTAAGGCTTTCAGTCAGCCCGGACAAATAACCTGCGTTAAGCTTGATATCACGCTCGGAAATGTTGAGGCGATCACCTGCATGAATGCGGTCTATAAGCCAAGTGCGGCTCTCTACGAAATCCGGATCGGTGCTTAAAGTCAGGGTCAGGTTTTCAAAACCGCTTTCTTCCTGGTTCCAGATACTCAATTCACGTACGAGCGGTACGGCGTTCTGGTGGGAGGCGAAACCGATCTTCCGGGCGATCAGCGCCTCAATCTTGATGTTCATTCACGGGCTCCTGCAGATGCGAGCGCTTGCCTCAGAGAGGCAGCCAAATGGGCATATAGTCCATGAGTCATCGACAATAAGGAATGCTTATATCTGAATCAGGCACCTTACCCCGCCGATGGATTCCACTCGGCCGCCTTGGAGACCTGATCTGGGCGCGGTGCTTCGGTGGCAGCGCAACACGTTGTACCGGTCAAACGCTGTGGTAAACGCAAAACCCTGTTGGCTGAATTGCTACGTATCGAAGTCATCCACGAACTACCCGAGCACGAACTGACCTGCGGTTGCCGCAAGCATTTCATTGGCAAGCAGTTGGACATCGTGCGGATGCAAATCCGTGTGATCAAAAACATCCGCAAAGCCTAAGGGCGCCGGGGTTGCGATGAGTATCTGGTTTACGGCCGGGGCCCTATGGAGTTTCTATACATAAAATGGCGGTACTGATTTTTATCCATTCACACCTGAGGTGCAGCAGCCGACAGCTAATGCCGACTATTAGCCACTGTCCATCGTGCGATCATTGTGGGCGAAAGCGAAGAAGCAGAACACCGAAGCCTGCAAAGAGCACCCCGGTAAAACGATCGAACGCTCGGCGCATAGCAGGGCGAGTTAAATATCGGCGGAGTTGAGTTCCGCCTAGCGCATACGCCATGTACCAGAACATCTCGCACGCAGCAAAAGTCATAACCAGAATAATGAGCTGGGTCATTTGCGGCTGGCTGGGAACAATGAACTGAGGCAGGAATGCAGCTGCGAAGAGCAGGAGTTTAGGGTTTCCAAATCCTACAATGAGTCCGTTGATGAACACGCGCCAGCTCGACACCGCTGGGCCAGACACAGGTGCGTCTTGTGGTGATTGCGCTGACCCGCGCCATGCCTTGTAGCCCAGCCAGAAAAGGTAAGCTACGCCGAGATAACGTAGCGCTTCAAATGCCCTTGGGGATGCGGCAAGCAACGCGCCAAGGCCGGCAGCCGAAATACTGAGTACCGCAACAACAGCAACCAGGCAGCCGATCATCGCGGGAATACTTCTTGCGAAACCTAACGAAACGGCTCTGGAAAGCACATGCAACATATTAGGCCCCGGCGTCCCTGACAGCAGGAAAACAGTAACCGCAAATACCCACCACGTGTGCCAGTTCATAGCGTCTCTCTTACGTGCCACGAAGTGTTCAAAGAGTGTTTTCTAATGGCTCCTCTGTCTCGGCCAGATTGTTGATTCTGGCCAAGGCTGCCATTCATCCTACCTGATAGCTCAGTTGGAGGTCGCGGAAAAATTTCCGTCCTCCTGTCGCGACCTCCGATTCAAACGCCTCGCCTGAGTCGACTCGACTGCTCACGCACTTAGCTGGAGCGCTGGTCCACAAATCGGCTGACGGCCCGCACTACAGTGTTTGCGCCGTGCTGGATTTCCTGAATCACACGGTCTGCGTCGTTGGCCAATACCAGCGCCTCGGACGCCTGTTCGGTACTGCGCACAATCACGCCCACTGCATCTGAGGCCAGGCTTTGGTTGGTCTTCACGACGCTTACAATTTCTTCCGCCGCTTTTGTCGTGCGAGAGGCCAACTGGCGCACCTCATCGGCCACCACTGCGAAGCCCCTGCCCTGTTCGCCGGCCCTGGCGGCCTCAATCGCTGCGTTCAACGCGAGCAGGTTGGTTTGTTCGGCGATGCCGCTGATGGTTTTGATGATTGTTCCAATCACCTGACTTTGTGAGTCCAGTGCTTCGATACCTCGTGTGGCTTCTTCCATTGAAATGGTCAGTTGGCCGAGCATCTGCAGCGTGTCCTTGATGACTTTGCGGCCTTGCTGTGCGCTGCTGTCAGTATCGATAGAAGTTTGATACGCCATTTCAGAGGCTTCAGCGACGGCTTTCTCGCGCTCAACCTGTTCAGTGATAACCGTTGCGAACTTGGCAATTTTATAGAGTTTGCCGTTGGCGTCGGTAATAGGGTTGTAAGAAGCTTCCAGCCATACATCACGACCGCCTTTGTCAATTCGGCGGAAACGATCGACGATAAACTCCCCCCGACGCAGTCTTTCCCAGAATCGGGTATATGCGTCAGAGGCAGACTCTTCAGGCACGCAAAACATCTTGTGATGTTTGCCCTTTATCTGATTCAACTCGTACCCCATCGCCCTCAGAAAGTTGTCATTGGCGCCGATGACAATGCCATCGAGGGTGAAATCGATAACGGCGGTGGAGCGTTGCAGTGCATTGACCAGCGCCTCGTTCTCGCGAGAGGCTTCAATCGTTCGCGTCAGAACACTCGAGTACAGGGTGATCTGTTCGACGCCGCCGGTTTCATTTTTATAGGGTACGACCACGGTTCTCAGCCACACCCTGGACCCGGTCTTGCTGACCAGGCGTAACGTACCGCTGAAGTGCTTGCCGTCTCGAATCGCGGTCAATGCGCGCTTCTGGTGAACGTCACCGTTCAGTTCCGGCGGGCTCAGATCAGACAGGTTGCGTCCGACGAGTTCTGCTTGTGCGTAGCTCATCTCCGTCTCGAACAACGCGTTGACGGTCTGTATTTTGCCCGTGCCATCCAGCACGACGGCAACTGTCTCCAGATTGAGGATTTGCCCTGCTTGCTCAAGCATGGCGAGGCGGCGCTCCAATGCCTTATTGGTGTTTTTCAAATGCGAATTGAACATTGCGGCTATCCGGGACAGTTTGGGTTTCCAATCTGCATCGGTCATGGAATCGCAATCTTGAGCAGGGCTAGCAAACTTAATACATAAAAGACGCGCCTATTGTCTAATTGTGGATATAGGATCCAAATATTAAACATCGTGTCAATGTTAACTTCCGATTTCCGGCTGGCGCCCATTCAGTCTGTCGATAAGTTCTTCCCTTCTTTTTCGGTCCGCACTCTCCTTGCCCAGCAACTCGGGTAACAGTTCGTTCGCCTGTTGCGGACTCAGGATAAATACGCCGTCATCATCCCCGACTGCAATGTCCCCTGGCCTCACCTCCACGCCGCCTATATGGATCAGTCCATTGAGCTCGCCGCTTTCCCCGAGACTGCGCGTTGTCATTGCGCTGACTCCCCGGCTGAACACGGGAAGACGATGTTCGCGCAAGGCGGCAACGTCGGTGACTGCGCTCGAGACGATGACGCCGGCAAGCCCCTTGATGAGCCCGGCCAGGGTGCGCAGTTCGCCCCAGCAGGCGCAATGCTCGTCGCCGACACATTCGATCACCAGTACATCGCCTGGCAGGCTGTTCAGCAGTGCATCGCGCAAAATGCTGCCGTCGGGCAGTTGCAGTTTGACCGTGACAACGTTGCCAACCAGTCTGGCCCCCTCGAACAGCGGTCTGATCCCGCGCAGGTAACCCGCGTCGGTCAGGTGGCCGATGGTTGACGCGGCAATGTCACGGTATTGCTCTATGACGGCGTCGCTGAGTTGTTGCTGGCGGTGTGCAATCTGCTTGTTCATCGACATTTTTTGGGCCTCAGTAACGGACAGGTCGAGCAATACTCGACGGGGTTGCTGGCGTCGTAATAGAAGCAGCAGGTGCGCCGAAAACGGATGCTTTTGCCTTCGGCTTCCAGCACAACCGGCGGACGGCGGAAGTGTTTGAGCGGGTTGTAGGTCAGGCCGAACAGCGTGGGATCGGCCTGGTGCAGCAGCCAGTCGAAATCGGCTTCACAGCGCTGCCGGATCGCCGGGTCTTCAACCTTGTCCATGCGCTTGTCGTACAGCGAATACACGCGTACTGCGGTGTTTTCCCACAGAATGCGTCGGGAAATGCCAGTGACACGGTTGAAGGTTTCCCACAGCGGCTGAAGCAGGTCGCGGAACAAAGTGGTGGCGATCTGATCACGCCATGCTTCGCGAGCATCCGGCTCATAACCCACTGGCGTTGTATCGAGCAAAGGCATTGACGAGGTCCAAAGGCCATCATCATGCGAGTATTCGATCACGCTGTTGTCCAGCGACAGGGTCAGGCCCTTGTCGTAGACCGACATCGCGTACAGGCAGGCACCGGTGCTCAAGAAAGAAATGCGCTTGGCCAGCAGTGATGCGGTGATTGCCTGTGTCGGAGAACCGATCACCGGCCCCAACACGCCAAGCAATTGCTCGCAGACTGCGTCGTCCAGCAGCGCGCGGGCCGATAGTGAGCGCGGATCGTGCTCACCTGCCGGCCTGAGCCGCAGCGCCTCGGACAGCAACGCCCATTCAGATTCGCTGAACGCCTGCGCCAGACTCATTGCGGCAGTTCCCGGCCAAAGGGGATGCACAGCGGCGTACCAAAGAATGGATCGGCGATGATCCGGCAGTTGAGGCCGAAGACCTGCTTGACCAGCGCCTCGCTGAGGATATCGGCCGGACGCCCTTGGGCAAAGGCGCTGCGTTCGTGGACGGCAACCATGTGATCGGCGTAACGGCAGGCCAGATTCAGGTCATGCAGGACCATCACGATGGTCTTGCCCTCTTGCCGATTCAGGTCGCGCAACAGGTCCAGCACTTCGATCTGATGAGCCAGATCGAGAAAGGTCGTCGGTTCGTCCAGCAATACAATGTCGGTATCCTGCGCCAGGGTCATGGCGATCCATGCGCGCTGACGCTGGCCGCCTGACAGGGCATCGACGGGTCTGTCGGCCAGGTCCTGCATGCCGGTTTGCGCCAGAGCCCGTGCGACCATGGCTTCATCCTCGGCGGACCATTGCTGCATCCAGTTCTGATACGGATAACGCCCCAGCGCCACCAGTTGCCGCACGCTTATGCCTTCCGGTGCGCTGGGCATCTGCGGCAGAATCGCCAGTTCACGCGCGACGGTCGCAGTGGACTTCTGGTGAATGTCGGCACCGTTGAGCACGACGGTGCCCTGCTGGGGTTTGAGCAGGCGCGCCAAGGATTTTAGCAAGGTGCTTTTGCCGCAACCGTTACTGCCGATCAGCACGGTCACCTGGCCTGCGGGTAACTGCAGATCAAGACTGTCGATGATCACCTGCCGCTGGTAACTCAGGGTCAGGTCGTGGGTTGCGATTGACGCCATCCGTAATTCCTTAGTGCCGCTGGTTGATCAATAGGTACAGAAAAAAAGGTGTGCCCAGCACCGCGACAAAAATCCCTGCGGGCAGATCCAGCGGCAGGAACAGCGTGCGTCCGGCCAGATCGGCAAGCATCACCAGATTGGCACCGATCAACGCCGCCATCAGCGCCTGACCGACGAACCCCGGCGGCATCAGGCGTTTGGCGATATGAGGCGCAATCAGCCCGACAAAGGCAATCGCCCCACCCCAGGCGACCGCCAGCCCGGCCAGCGCGACGCTCACCAGCAGCAACCCCGCGCGCAGCCATTGCACGCGCACGCCGATGCCCTGGGCCAGCGCGTCATCCAGTTGCTGCATGCGCACCTGACGGGCGAGCAGCGCCAGCAGCGGCAACGTCAACAATAGCCAGCCGGCCAGTGCGCGGGGCTCCGGCCAACTGGCACCATACACGCTCCCGGTCAGCCAGACATAAGCCGACAAGGTGGTGGTCAACGGGCTGAACACCAGAATGAACGTGGTCACCGCAGCCAGCAGAGCCGACACCCCTACCCCGATCAACACCATGCGCAAGGGTGAAGCGCCCTGGTTCCAGGCCAGCAGATAAATGACCAGTGCCGCGAGGCCTGCGCCAGAGATCGCCGCCAGGGGTAGAAACTGCGCACCCAGTGCAGCCGAGAAGAATGACAGATACAACACGGCTGCGGCGCTGGCACCGCTGGTGATGCCTAACAGATCCGGTGAGGCCAGCGGGTTGCGAATGATGCTTTGCAGGATCAGTCCGGACACCGCCAGGGCCGCGCCGACCAGGGCGGCCAGGGCCAGCCGGGGCATGCGCAGTTGTTCGACGATGAAGACCAGGCTGGCATCCGCCTGACCGGTAAAAACACTCAGCAGGGTCGCTGGCGTCAGGTTGATCTTGCCCAAGGCCAGCGAGCTCAGTGCGACCAGCAGCGTCAGCGCCAGGCCCGTCAGCAAGCGCGTCAATGCTGTCAGGCTGAACTGCCGGGAAAAGCTCCTGAAGCGCACGGTGAAATGCTTATCCATAGCGTGCGCCCCGCCGAACCAATGCAATGAAGAACGGCGCACCGAACAGCGCAGTCATCACACCCACCGGGACTTCTTGAGGGACAATCACGACGCGCGCCAGCGTGTCGGCCAGCAACAACAGCGTCGCGCCCAGCACTGCGCAGCCGGGCAGCAGCCAGCGATGGTCGATGGACAGCGTCTTGCGCACCATGTGTGGCACCAGCAGACCGATGAAGCCGATACTGCCCGCCAGCGCCACGGCGCTGCCTGCCAGAGCAATGATCACCACGCTCATCATCAGGCGAATCAGCCCCGTACGCTGGCCCAGCGCCGTCGCGATGGCTTCCCCGGTGTTGAGCACGTTGACCTGCCCTGCCAGCACCAGCGCGCCGACAAGCCCCATGACCACGCAGACGAGCAACGGCGCTGCGGTGCTCAGTTCGCGCTCCGACAACGAGCCGGCCAGCCAGAACAGCACGGTGTCCAGACCGTCCTGATTGACCACCAGCAAGGCCTGACTGAATGCAGTAAACAAGGCAGTGATCGCTGCGCCGGCCAACACGATGCGCAATGGATTGAGGCTGCCCTGCCCCCGGTTGCCGATGACCCAGACAATCGTGCCCGCCACCGCAGCGCCGATGAACGCGCACCACAGCCATTGGCTCATGGACGACAGTGCAAGCAGCGACGAACAGGCGATGATGGCAAACGTCGCGCCGGCATTGATGCCGAACAGGCCAGGCGACGCCAGCGGATTGCGCGTCAGCGCCTGCATCAGCGCCCCGGCAACCGCCAGACTAGAGCCCACTGCGACGGCCATCAGGGTGCGTGTCAGCCGTGTGTCGAGCAGCACGTGCTCGATAGCGCTCAGCGCATCAGCCTGCCAGACGCTTCGCACAATGGCAGCGGGCGATATCCAGGTGGCCCCGGTGGCCAGACTCAATCCCATGCACGCTACCAGTATCAACAGCCCCAGGCCCAGTTTTACCGCAGCCGTCATGAGGCGCTATCCGCCAGGGCCACGCGGGCGATCTCATCGAGCATGCGATTGGCGCCCAGAATGCCGCCGGACAAACTCCAGGCCACGGCATCAACGCGCCATACCTGGTGGTCCCGTATTGCATGCAACTGTTGCCAGAACGGGTTCTGTACCAGCTTGTCGTAGGTGTGCTGCGCGGCGTTGCTGTCCGCGCGCTGAAAGACGAAGAACAGGTCGGCATCGACCACAGGCAAACTCTCTTTACTGCTGAGTTTAAGGGACACGCCCGTGGCTTCGCGGGCCGCGGACGTCCAGGCAAAGCCCAGTTCACTGAGCACCGAGCCGGCAAAGCTGGCGGGCAGATAGCTACGGATATGGTCTTCGCGAATGTCGAGCACCGACACGGTGATTGGCCAGCGTCCGGCGAACTTCGCCTGCAACTGGCCACGCAGCGCTGCCACACGCTGTTGCCATTGCCCGAGCAGGTCCATGGCCAACTGTTGACGTTGCAGGGCCGCGCCCATCATTGCCAGGGTGCGCTTGAACTCGAACACCTCTTCGAGCATCAGCACCGTGCCGATCTGCTCCAGCAACGGCGCGATGCGTTGATGGCGAAAGCGTGAGGCGACGATCAGGTCCGGCTTGAGCAGCACGATATCTTCCAGGCTCGGCTGGGTTTCCAGGCCCACATGCGGTACCGCCGCCAGCGCCGGGCGCAGGTAGCGATACATTGGTTTTTCGCTCCATGAATCCACCACGCCGCAAGGCGTTACGCCAAGGGCCACGGCAGTGTCGGACGCCCCCTGAAACAGGGTGATAACGCGTAGCGGCGCTGCCCGGGCAATGCCAGGCAGCGCCAGTAACCCCAGCGAAAGGCGCAACACTGTGCGCCGCGAAGGATGCAGGGTTCGGTCAGGTTGCACGGCGCAACCTGTGGAACGGGTTGACCACTTCACCCTTGCCGAACGGCATGCTGCCCGGACCGCCCGCGCGCTCGATCATAGGCGTCAGCAGAAGTTTCTGCGGCCAGTTGGGGGCTTCGAACAGTTGTTGCCTGATCATGCCACGCGCCTCGTCGTCAAATTCGATGGTTGTGATCAGATTATCCAGAACATCGCGCAATACGGTCCACAGCGCAGTGACCGGTACGTCATACACTTGCGCCAGAGTATCCATGATTGCCCGCACGTTTACCTGAATACCCAGCGTCTGCAGCCAGAACAGCAAGTCCTCGGGACGGTCATGATAAAGCGTATTGGCATGCCCTTTCTTGATTCGATACTCCGGGTCGTGCATGCCGTTGCGCTCCAGCCAGGGCACGAAAATACGCAACGAGTCGTGGTCACGCAACAGCAGCCCTTGCGCCTGACCGGCTTTCCAGACCATGACCGCGTTCTGACCATGCACTTCGCCGAGCATTCCCAAGCGGAACATGCGCAGGTTGATGTCGAAGAAACTGTGGCTCAGTTCGCGAAACAGTGTCAGTACCGAAGCCTGATTGCGCGGCAGTTCGCGATAGTCCATCCACTCATCGAAGAAATGCCGATTGCTCCCCGGTAGCGGTGTACCCAGTGCCGCCATGGGCAGCAGGCGGCACTCCGGATCATCGAGCAACGCGGCCGGATAGCCGCGCACCATGGCCGAAAGATGCCGAGGTCCTTCGTCGAACAGCGTGGCTTGTGGCGGCATGAATGCCCACCATTTGCGTTCGTCGCACAGGTGCAGCGAACGGCTCAGGGTTTCATCCTTGTCGACCACCTGACGCAGCAGTTTCTCACTTAGCCCGCCGTTGATCATTTTGACCGCTGGCAGATAGCGCGAAGCGCCGAGCGAATAAATCGCCATGGGCAGCTTCAGGTAGTCAGCGCTGTTGAAGCACGGTGTCATCGAACGCAGCGACGACGTGGCATGCACCTGCGCCTGATTGAAATCAAGCCGCTGGCAATCGCCCTTGGCGAACGCATCGCCCAGCTGGACCTGCAAGACATGCTCGAACTGCCACGGGTGAACCGGCAGCGCAACATGGCTGCCGGCAATGCCACGCGCCTGCATCTCCTGGTCAAGCTCTGCTTGCAGGTTCTCGGGCAGCAGATAGCGTGCCGGAAAGGATGCATTCAAGTCCTCCACACCGTCGCCGCATTGCAGCAAGGTCTTGTCGACGGCCACCCAGTTCAGCGCGACCGGACGGGCGAACTCGGCCTGGTACTGTAGGTATTCCTGTTCGTTCAAGCCTTGTTTGGCCTTGGCTAGCGGGTGATAAGGGCGATCACGCAGCGACGCCCACTGCTCCATGGTTCTGAAGAAGGTTGCGCCGTCCTGAGCCATCAGGTTCTGCTCGTCGACCTTGTGGTCCAGCGACAGCGCTGTCTGCCAGACACTGATGCGCAACACCTCGAGAAACAGCGCGATACCCTTTTCGTTGTCCTGACGCTCGCTGTCCTGAAGCAGCGTCGTTTTGCCGGCGAACACCCACTTCATGAAGTCTTCCGGCGACAACTGCGTCCAGCGCTCGTCCTGTCGGCCCAGTACCGGGGTGCCGGGCACTTTTTCCCATTGCTGGGTGATGCCGGGGCGCAACGCGATGCTGATGAAGCGTTGCTCCGAATCATCGCAGCACCACTCCCAGATTTGCTGCGCGCTGCCCTGCTCTACCAGTTGCGGAGCCTGTGGGTGGCGCAGCTGCCATTGGCTGCTGTCCTGCAGGCGCAATGGCTCGCGACCAAAGAAGTCCTCAGCCAGCAGGCAATCGACCAAATCCTGCATGACCAGGTCAGCGGCGAGTGAAGTGAAGTTCATGGTTTATTTTCCTTCTGCTGAATGTTGAGCCAGGCGGGCCTGAAGCGCGCGAAAGGCAATGCCGCGCTCATCCCCGAGGACAAAGGTGTTGACCCCGCGAGCCTGCCAGCGGGCAGCGTCACCGGGTTGACGAGGGATCGCGCAATAGGCGACGCCCGCCGCGTGGGTGGCTTGCCAGGTCGCAAGCAACGCGTTTTGTACATCTGGTTGATCGATCTGCCAGGGCATGCCCAGTGACTGCGACAGGTCTGCCGCGCCTTCAAGAATCATGTCCAGCCCCGGCACGCTGGCGATCTCGGCGGCACGGCGTACGCCTTCGGCGCTTTCGATCATCGCCACCACCATGATCTGTTGATTGGCGGCCTCCACGTACTGCGCCAGGCTGTGCTTGCCGAACGAGCCGGGACGTCCGGCATTGAGGCTGCGACGACCCAGCGGGTGGTATTTGCAGGCGGCAATCGCATCCGCCAGTTGCTCGGGGCTCTCTATCATCGGCAAGACAATGCCCTGCGCGCCGCCATCGAGCAGGCGCAGCAGGGTTTTCGGGTTGAGATCGGCGACCCGCACCAGTGGTGTGAGGTCGTAGCTCTCTGCCACACGGATCATGTTTTCCACGGTTTCCGGGTTGATCAGGACGTGTTCCATGTCGATGATCACGAAGTCGAACCCGGCCTCGGCGATCAACTCGATGGCGGCCGGGGCCGGGATCGAACTGATCACCCCGTGTGCAGGCTGTCCGTCGGCAATTCTGCTTTTGAGCGTATTGGTCCTCAGCATCATTGCGGCCTGTAGGTGTGCAGTGGGTTAGGCACCGAGCGGAAGCGCCGCTCGCCATCCCCCAGCAGGCGGCGCTTGGTCAGTTCTTCCACTTCGTACGAGGGCGCAAACACGTCAAACAGCCCGAAACGGTCGCGATGCTGCGGGTGAGCACGCTGATAGTCGAGAATGACGTCGGCGGTCATCTGCCAGAACAGCGCTTCGTCCAACTGGTATTGCTGACGCAGGAAAATCGCCATTTCAGCCAGGCAGATGAAGAAGAAACAGTCACAGGAGAAGTCACGCACAGCGTTTACGTCATCGGTGATGATGAACGAGTTGCGGTTGAGCTTTGCGTGGCTGGCGGGCAGCGGAACCAGCTCCGGGCACAGTTCGGGACGTCCGAGGTGCGCAGGTGAATAACGCACGCCGTCATGGAAGTCCTTGAGGGCGATGCGCTGCGGCCAGCCCTGCTTGACGATCAGCACGATGTTCTGGCCGTGAGACTCCATGCCGATGCCTTCGGCATAGAGCATGTGAATGATCGGCGGCACCGTGACCTGCAGCAGTTGCCGGGTCCATTCCTTGAGCCCGTACTGGCTGACCCATGCATCTATGAATGGCGTCTGCTGGCCATCACCGTAACGGTTTTCTACATGGCTGAGGCCGTTGAACGGCACCGCCTGCTCGTCGCCCCGGAGGTATTGATGCAGGCTTTCCCGCCAGATGGCACCCAGCGTGCCGTAGGTCTGCGCCGAACGTGATTCCGGCAGATGACGGTAATCAAAGCTCACCCCCGCCACCTCACCGAGAATCACGAAATCCAGCGCTTGAGCGGTGCTGTCGGTTGCGATCAACTGGTGCAGCCAATCAGTGATGATCGGGCCGTTCAACACCGTGTGGCGCGCCAGGATGCGTGTGCTGGAGGTATTGGTCATGCTCATCGCCAGCTTGACGTAAGGGCGCTGTGGCTGACTGGCGTTGGCCAGCGTGCGAATCGACTGCTGAGCCTTGTAGCTATCGGTCGAAGTACCCAGGTAAATCAGCTCGCCGCTGGCCAGTTCCGGGTAGAAGGTCGACACCGTGACGTTATCCCACTGCCACGGATGCACCGGCATCAGTTGATAGTCGTCGATCGACTTGCCCTGCTCGGCCAGTTCTCGGGTTATTTCGTGCCAGCGTTGTATGCCCAGCTCCTGACGAATGAACGCCTGAAAATCCATGCTCCGCGAGTGGCCGACCGAGGCGCTCGATTTCGCCACGGCCAGCCAGACCACCGCGAAAGGCGTGGCAAATTCTGGTCCGTAGTGGCGGTTGTCAGCCAGGGAAAAGCCGATCCGCGACTTGTAACATGGGTGGTAGCTGTGGGCATCCATGAAATGCTGCTCAAGCGCGTCGACATCCAGCTGATGCGCAGGCTTGGCGGGCTGATAACCCTGATTACGGGCCTGCAGGTCCTTGAGCTGGGTCTGCTCGATTTCCTGGATGAAGCGTGTCAGGTGCGGGCTGTCCTTGAACGGGCTGAGCAGCTCGGTCAACGCCAGATGCAGACCCGGCACGCTGCGTTCGCTGGCACTGTCCACCCGCTCAAGGGTAGCGTGATCCAGGCGGATCAGCTCGAAGCTGGTGCTCAGCAGACCGTCACAGCGGTATTCCACCCCGTCGCTGACGGCCACGACAAAACGATGCCGATGATCATCCAGCGGCTCACAGCGGTAAGGCAGCGCCGCCTCGTACAGCAAGGTTTGCAGCAGTTGGCCGATCACGCGGCGTTGTACTTGCTGATAGCGCTCGGCGCTGACGTCGGCCAACCAGGCACCAGTACCCGTCGTTGTCGTTGTCGAAGCGGCGTTACGTTGCAGCGGTAAAGGGGTAGCCATGTTCATACCTCGAACGAAAAATTATCGGGGTTCGACCGCGTCGGGCTGGGCCTCGGCGCGCTCGTCGTTAAGGGGGAAACGCCAGGCACAGGGCAGTGCCATCAGGATCAGCAGGCCGGTGGCGATGAACACCTCACTGATGGCCGAGGGCGTGGCGGCCGGTCCTGCGGTGTTGAGGCGGAACTCCAGCCACAGCGATGCGATGACGATGGCCAGCGACGCGACCAGACGCCGGGAAATGTTGTTCATCGCAGCGCCCTGAGTGACCATCGGCTCGGGCAAGGCATTGAGCCCCGCCGTGGTCACCGGCATGTAGGAGAGCCCGAGGCCGGCGCCACGAATCATCATCAGCACGAACACCACGCCGATCGCGGCATCGGCCTTGAGCATGCCCAGCGCCAGGGTCGAAACGCCGGTCAACAGCAGGCCGACGGCGACGACGGTGCGCGGGCCATGGCGGTCCAGTGCCTTGCCGCCCCACTGGCCGAACAGGCTCGCGAAGCTGGCGGTACACAGCAACGCCAGGCCGGTCCAGATCGGGTTGTAGCCCAGCACGCTCTGCACCAGCAGCGGCAACAGCACCAGACACTCGAACATGCCGACCGATTGCACCACGGCGATGATCACGCTCAGACGATAACCGCGCAGGTTGAACAGGCGCAGATTCAGCAGCGGTGCCTGGCGACTCAACTCGACGCGGACGAACGCCACCAGGCAGGCCACCGCGACCAGCACCATGGCCTGATTGACCGGATCGAGCAGTGCCTGGGCATGGTGCATACGGCTGATGGCGATCATCAGCAAGCCGATGCCCGACGCCACCAGCAGGTAGCCGATCAGGTCGAACGGCTTGCGCTCGGCAGGTTCGGAGTCCGGCAGCACGCCGACGCCCAGCAGCAGTGCCAGCAGGCCGATGGGCACATTCATCAGGAACAGCGAGCGCCAGCTGAACCACTCCAGCATCAGGCTGCCACACAGCGGACCAAGCGCCGGTGCGAGCATCACTGCTGCGCTCCAAAGCCCGGTCACCCTGCCCCGTTCGTGCTTTTCATACACCGAGAAGATGATCGCCAGCGACAAGGGAATCATCAGGCCGCTGGCAATGCCCTGCACCACCCGTGCGGTGATCACCAGCGCGATAGAGTCGGCCAGCGCGCCCAACAGCGAACCGCCAATGAACAGCGCCACACCCCACAGGTACAAGCGTTTGCGTCCGATGCGCTGACTGAGGAAACTGGTCAGCGGCATGGTCATGCCCATGCTGGTCATGAATCCGGCGACAATCCAGGTGGCCAGCAGCGGGCCGATCCTGAACGCCTCCATGAAGGTCGGCAGCGCCGGGTTGAGCGAGCTGTTGCTCAGGCTGACCGTCAGCGTACCGAGCAGCACGTTGAACACCACCCAGCGGCGTGGGACGTTGAAACTCATTGGCGAACCCGTTCACCGTTGCGCACGAAGTGCTGTGACGGTCTTGGATGGCAGAGAAAGTCGGCGTGGGAAATGTTGTAGCCATACGCCCCCGCCAAAGGCAGGACCAGCAGATCACCAATGTTCACGCCTTTGAGTGGCTGGCGACGGCTCAGTACGTCCTTGGGCGTGCACAGCTGCCCGACAATGGTGTAAGCCTGCTCTGACGAATCAGTGCTCTGCGGCGCAGTCGGCAGGTGGATAACCGGATGGTCATGGCTTTGCGCGACCGGCAGGCGAAACTGGTGAGTACCGCCGCGGCAGACCAGAAAATGCTCGCCGTGGCTGGTTTTGCTGTCCAGCACCTCAATGGCGTAATAACCACAGTAGGCGCTGATGAAGCGTCCCGGCTCAAAGCGCAGGATCGGCGCATCGTGCTGCTCGCCCAGGCGTTTTTCCAGATAACGGCACAGCCGCTGCCAGTCGAATTGCTGACTGTTGAGGTAATCGACGCCAATGCCACCGCCAACGTTGAAATGGGTGAGCTGGCCTGGGTCGCGGGCCAGAGCCTTCCATTCTTGCCAGCGCTGCAGGTAGAAATCGAGCAACTGCTCATGACGTTCAACCGACATCTGATGCGACATGGCGTGTACGTGGAAGCCCTTGAGCATCAGGTGACTGGCGTTGTCCACGCGTCTGACCGCCTCGGCCAGGTCGGCTTCGTCAATGCCGAACGGTGTCGCGGTCCCGGCCATCGCCAGCCTGCTCGACTGCGCAGCGGGCAGTTGCGGGTTGATGCGCAGGAATACCGGCTGCACGCGCCCCGCTTGTTCGGCGAGCTGCTGCAGACGCGCGATTTCGTTGAGGCTCTCCAGGTGGATAGCTTCAACCTTGTTCAGCAACGCCGAGCGCAGATCGGAATCGAGTTTGCCTGGGCCCGAGAACACGTAGGGCTTGCGTGTCGGACAGGCCATCACTCGCTCGATCTCGCCCCCAGAGGAAATTTCAAAGCCACTGACCAGCGGGGCGATGGTTTCCAGCATCAGCGCTTCGCTGTTGGCCTTGATCGCGTAATACAGCTCGACACCTGCAGGCAGCGCCGCCATGACTTCACTGACATGCTGCTGCAGCGCGTCCAGATCGTAGACAAAGGCCGCCAGCGGATCGGTTTCCAGCGCCCGAGCCTCTTTGATGGCCGCCAGTACGGTTTCCGGCACCTTATGCATAACGTGCCTCCTTGGCCCACGGCGACGCAAGACGCACATAGTTGGCTTCGCGGTCAGCCTTGGCGGCAAGCCGGACCTTGAGGTTCGTCTTGCAGGCAATCGACTGGCCAGCGATCAGCGCGTCCAGCTCGGGTGCAGGCAGCATCAGTTCGTCACGAATACGCTGCAATTGTCGCTCGACGCGCTGCCACATCAGTGGTGCCAGGTGCGGGCGCTCCCAGCTCAAGGCCAGTACCGCCTCGGACAGGTTGTTGATCAGCAGGCAATAGGTAATGCGGTTCCAGCCCTGTTCGCGGCTGTAGAGCAACGACTGGCGAATTCTCGGGTGCAGCCCCACCTGAATCGCCTTGATGCCCAGCTCTTCGGTGAGCTTGACGCCTTCGAAGTCGCGCAACAGCAGCTGTTGCGGGCGTCCGTTATCGTGAATCAGCACTGCATTCTGCAAATGCGGCTCCATCACGATGCCATGATTGAAGAACAACGCCATGACCGGGCTCAGCAGCAAGGCCTGGTACTCATCGAACCAGTCCAGCAGATGCTGGTCCTCAAGCTCCCCACCATTGAAACGCTCGAGGAAGTCGTGCACCAACGGGCGTGAACGCAGATCACGGGCAAACAGTGTGCCCGCCATCACGCTGCAATCGGCGCCGGAGCGGCGACAGAAGTTTTCTCGCAGAATGGCGCCGGTCTGCTCGCGGAACCAGTGACCATCCGCCTCGCTCACGCCTTTGGGAGCCCAGCTCATCGAACCGGGTTCGGCGACTGTAGACAGCCCGCCGAGGGTTTCCGGGCGGGTTTGCTGCAGGCGCTGGAACAGTTCGTCGATGATCAGTGTGCTTTCCAGCTCATACCACGCGTTTTTCCTCACGCAATTGGTGATGCGCACATTCAGCGAGCCCTTGATGAAGTAGTCGTGCCCCTCGATGTACCAGGTGCGCATCGACGCCGTTGGGCTGGCCAACAGGCCACTGGCGCCCATATCCGAGATATCCCCCAGTTCGAGCAGACGTTGCACGCGACGGTCCTGCATGAACAATTGCGCCTGTACCGGATGCATGCAGATCAGCGCGTGCCCGGGTCGGGCCCGCGACTGGTCAGCGAACCCGGACATCACCTCTGAATCGCTCAAGCCGTTGGAGGTGATTCGCAGCCCTTCCAGCGGCACTTCGAACAGATGCAGCGCAGTCTGCGCCTGAAACTCCGGGGCGTAGGTTTCCTGCGCCAGATGCTCAGGCCACAGGCGCGCCTTGGGCGCAGGATGGTTGGGATGGCCGAACCACAAACCCTGCTCACTGGCCAGATAGCCGCTGAGTGGCTCCGGGTGTTGACCGGTCATGTTATGGGCAACGATGGCGGCAGTCAGGTGCTGGCTTTGCAGGACCTGATCCAGCAGTTCGTCATTGCTGGCACGGGTCATGTGCTCACAGGCTGTCAACAGTTGTCGGGCGAATTCAGCAAACGCCAGGCAGCGCCAGGTGCTCTGCCCCTGACGTGCGTAGACATCGGAAAGGTAGCGATGGCTGCCCAAATGGTCGCGGCGGTCCACCAGGACAAAGAACTGCTGCTGATTGGGCAGGCTGATGGTGAGCGGAATGCCCTTCCATTGCCCACCATCCACGAAACTGCCCGGCGCTATGCCTTGCATGCCTTCAGGCCAGGTGTAATGCAGGCACTCTTCCGGCAGTGCGAATTCCTTGATCAGGCAATTGAGTAACGCGCGAGTGGTTGCCAACTCGCTCACCATGTTTGATAAGACGGTGCGATCGGTATTAGTCATGTCTGCTCCACAGTCGCCTTTACGCTGACCGTTTAAATGACGTCGCAACAAACGTTGATTTATCGCTTGCGGCACAACAATCGAGCTGTCGAGGTCCGATAAGTTCGCCCAGCCAAACGTTGTGTGCGGGTAGTGTTTCAGTCGTGATGTCAGTGTCACGGATGACTTACTGTTTATCCCTGCTTATCACCTGAGTTTTATTGGCGCAGCTGGGACAGTGCCGCCTTGAGCGCTTGTTCGAAACGCTGGATCACTAATTGGCATTGCTCTTCGGTAATGATCAATGGCGGCAATAAACGAATGACGTTGCCATTGCGACCACCCCGTTCAAGTAACAACCCCTGTTTGAAACAATGCTGTTGAATGGCAACAGCCAGGTCCGGGTCCATCGGCAGGCTGCCGAGGCGGTCCGCCGGTTTGCGCTCGTCCACTATCTCGATGCCCAGCATCAGACCGCGGCCGCGCACATTGCCAATCGCCGGATAGCGTTGTTGCAACAGACCGAGTTGTTCTTTGAGCCAGTCGCCACGTTTTGCGGCCTGGCCAGCGAGGTTCTGTCGTTGCAGCACTTCAAGGGTCGCCAGGCCGGTCGCCATGGCCATCTGGTTGCCACGAAAGGTGCCTGCATGATTGCCTGGAGACCAGGCGTCGAACTCGCGTTTGAAACCCAGCACTGCCAACGGCAGACCGCCGCCGACCGCCTTGGACATGACGATGACGTCGGGTTCGATCTCCGCGTGTTCGAAGGCAAACATCTTGCCGGTGCGGCCAAAGCCAGCCTGCACTTCATCCAGAATCAGCAGAATGCCGTGCTTGCGGGTGACTTCGCGAATCTGCCGCAGCCATGCTGCAGGTGCCGGATTGACACCGCCCTCGCCCTGCACCGCTTCCAGAATCACCGCCGCCGGCAGCGACACACCGCTTTCCACGTCTTCGATGAACTGGGTGAAGTAGTAACTTAGCGCTTCGGTACCGGCCTCGCCGCCAATGCCCAGCGGGCAGCGATATTCATGGGGGTACGGCAGGAACTGCACACCGGGCATCAGATTAGCGACGGCGTTTTTTGGCCCTGTGTTGCCGGTCAGCGCCAGGGCACCGTGGGTCATGCCGTGATAGGCGCCGGAAAAGCTGATGATGTTATGGCGACCGGTGGCGGTCTTGGCCAGCTTGATCGCGGCTTCGACGGCGTCTGCCCCGGATGGACCGCAGAATTGCAGGCAGTAATCACGTCCCTGTCCTGGCAGCAGACTCAGCAGCGTTTCGCTGAAGGCGTCCTTGACCGCAGTGGTCAGATCAAGGGTGTGCATCGGCATGCCCGAGGTCAGAAAGCTGTCGAGACTGGCCATGATGGCTTCGTGATTGTGGCCCAATGCCAATGTTCCGGCGCCGGCCAGGCAGTCCAGATACGTGGTCCCTTCAACATCCGTGACCCACACGCCATGTGCCTTGGCGATCGCCAATGGCAACTTGCGTGGGTAACTCCTTACATTCGATTCAAACTTGCTCTGCCTGTCCAGATAGTTGGCATTGGTTTTCTGCGACGTAGTTGAGTGCAATAAGCCATTATTCAACATCTGTAAGTCCTCACTGGATTTCCGGATGCAAACTATTATCATTTACCTGAAAGTGCAACCCATTGTTGCGAAAAACAAGATGAAATTTAAATGAAGACGATTGCGTGCCTGATAATGAATAAGGCACGCAATTGTACCGACAGGATTAATCGGTACAATTCAATGTGCCACCATTGAACGTATGCACTTATTATTTTGGCAATATAACCAAAGAGCCTGTTTCAATAACAGACTGTTGCATCGCCGTGTTGAGGTTGATTATTTAATACTGCACACAGGTTATCCCTCGATGAGGACTGCCAGTTGTTCGCTATACACGTGAGCCCTTCCCTGGGCGTCACGTATCGACTCAGAAACCGATAGTGGCCGACAACAGATAGGTACGCGGCGTCGACAGGGTCAGCCCCGGCTCGCTGTCGTCCGACGCGCCGGCCGAGCTCCAGTAGTACTTGTTCATCACGTTCTCGACATTGGCCCGCAGCGTGATGTCCTTCTGATCGACCTTGAAGGCATACCGCGCCCCTACGTCGAAACGCTCCGATGAATCGATGCTCTTGCTGTTCGCCTGATCCAGATACTGCGAACCGGTATAGATACCTCGGCCGGTCAGGGTCAGGCCGTTGACGCCCGGGACGTCCCATTCGGCGCCCAGATTGACGTTGTACTTGGGAGTGGCCGGTGCGCGATTGCCGTCGAATGTGCCGTTGACGGTATTGGTCAGTTCGCTGTCGATGTACATCACCCCGCCCAGCAGACGGAAACCTTTCATTGGCTCACCGAACATGGTCAGCTCGACACCGTCGTTACGGCGCTTGCCGTTCGGGCCGAACACTCGGGAGGTGGTATTGGTATCGTAGGCTGGTTGTTTGATACGGAATACGCTGGCGGTGAAGGCGAATGACCCCAGGTCATACTTGGCGCCGACCTCGACCTGACGACTGACGAACGGCGGGAAGATCTGGTCTTCGTTCACCGAGGTCGACGGTGCGATCTTGCCCTGGCTCAGGCCTTCCATGTAGTTGGCGTACACCGAAAAGTCGTCGGTCACCTTGTACAGAATGCCGCCTGACGGTGAGACCTTCTCCTCGTCGTATGCGGTATCGCCCTTCACGTCATCGGTCCAGTCATCAACCTTGACCCGCTGCCAGCGAGCGCCGAGTGTCAGCAGCAGACGGTCCTCGAAGAAGCCCAACGTGTCGGTCAGCGCCACACCGCTGAAGCGGTTCTCGGTGTAAACCTTGGAGTCGGTACGCGTTGGGTTGGAGGGAGTCGGCGTATCGACAGGGTTGTAGAGATTGCTCGGCGCGGCTGCGTAGCGCGCACCACCGTTTTCAAAGTCCATGTAGAAATAGCTGGCAGCCAGATTGACCTCGTGGCTAACCGGCCCGGTAGTGAACCAGCTGCGTGCACCGGCAGTGGCTGTGCGCACATTTTCGTCGCGGGTGAAATCGCGCGGCTGAACGCTGAAGTCACCTGCGTCGTTAGTGACCGATACCGCATGGCGCAGGAAATCATGGTTACTTTTGCGCGCGCCGACACCGCCGTACAGCATGACCGAGTCGCTGAGGTCATATTCGGCATTCACTGCACCGAAAGTATCCTTGGTGCGCGCCTTGCTCCAGGACTGCGCATAGTTGTCGCGCACATCGTTGGCGTTAGGCACCTTCGCGTTGGCACCGACCTGCACACGTTCCTGCGGCGCATCAGTGTCGCGTTCGGTGTGCCCGATGTCCGTGGACAGACGCAGGCGATCACCGCGGAAATCCAGACCCAGCACGGCCATGTCGCGATCGACGCTCTGGTGATCCCATTCAGTGTCACCGGACTGCTTCACGCCGTTGAAACGGATCCCGAACTTGTCGTCTTCGCCAAAGCGACGGGCTACGTCGACTGCAGCACCCACCTGCCCCTTGGAGGCATAGCTGGTGGTGAGCTCGGTGATCGGCTTATCCGTCGCGCGCTTGGGGACCACGTTGATCCCGCCGCCGACACTGCCTCGCGGTGAAATGCCGTTGATCAACTGGCTTGGCCCCTTGAGGATATCCACTCGTTCGGCCATTTCCATGTCGATCGTGTAAGTGGGCAGGATGCCATACAGACCGTTGTAGGAGACGTCACTGTTGAACAGGCTCAAGCCGCGAATAGTGAACTGCTCGTAACGCCCACCTGCAGGGTTGGTGGCGCGTACCGACGGGTCACTGGCGATCAGATCGCCAAGGGTTCGGGCCTGCTGGTTTTTCACCGCGTCCTTGGTGTAGGTGGTCATGCTGAATGGCGTTTCCATGAAGTCCCGGGAACCCAGCATGCCCTGCGAGCCTTTGCGCGCCACCTGACCGCCCGCGTATTCCTGACCGTCCGTGACTCCGCTGTCACCAACGATCGACGTGGGCGCGAGTTGCAAACCTGCGCTGGCGCTTTCAGGTGCCGGGATCAGCGTGTAAGCCTGCTCCCCGACTGGCATCAACTGCAGGCCGGAACCTTGCAGCAGGCGCGCAAACCCTTCCTCGACCGCGAACTCGCCGGACAACCCCGAACTGTTACGGCCATTCACCAGCGCAGGGTCTACCGACAGATTGACCCCGGCCTGCCCGGCAAAACGGGTGAGCGCGGCGCTCAGGCTGCCGGCCGGTACCTCATAGGCGCGTCTACCCGAGGTGTCGGCCCAACTGGTCGAGATGAACAACGGACTGGAACTCAACGTCAGCAACAGGCTGAAATGCAAAAGCGGACGCAAACGGTAGGAAGACACTGCGGACATAGAGGGAAGCTCTCGTATTTTTTGTGCACTTACCTGGAATGACCAGCGAGACAAAAAAAAGGGACAGCGTTACGCACTATTTTTTGTCGAAATGTTTTTTCGAGGCGCCAGCGTCACCCAGTAACGGGTGCGCATCTGCACCTCCACCGGCAGACTGGCCGCCAGCAAAGACAGTACGCGGTCAGTATTGTCGAGCCTGAAACTGCCGGTCACCCGAAGGTTTTCCAGCGCCGGCTCCCAGCGCAGCAGGCCCGGACGGTAGCGACCCAGCTCGCGCAGGAAATCGCCCAGCGGCTGGTTCTGCGCGCTCAGCACATCGTCGCGCCAGCCAGGCAGCAAGGCGTCGAAGGCACTGACAGCACCGATGCCGCTCTGCTTCAGAGTGACCTGCTGCTGCGCATTCAAGGCCAGCACAGGCCCGTGCAGGGGATAAAGCTGCACCGTGCCACTGACGACCGAAACCCGGCAGTCGCTATTATTGAGACGCACACAGACTTCACTCCGACCGACCACGATGCGGCCATAAGGACCGTTGATGGTCAGCGGCACGCTGCCAGGCACCTTGAGGGCTATTTCGCCCCGCACCAGCGTGATTGCCCGGGCGCCCATATCCACGTTCACCGCACTGTCGGTATTCAGTTGCAAGGTGCTGCCATCGGCCAGCGACAGGCGCTTGTGCTCGCCGACTGCGGTTTGCAGGTCGGCACGCCAGACATCCAGCGGCAATTGACGCCCCAGCAGCCAGACGGTGGGGACCAGCACAACGGCCCCAAGCGCCCTTTTCAGCGTTGCGCGCCTGGCCTTGTCAGGACGATCCAGCGTCGCCATGGCCAGGTTGGCAGGCAGACCGAAAAAACGCTGACGCAGCTGTTGGGCCTTTTGCCAGGCGCGCTCATGGCTGGCGGAGCTGTCACGCCAGTGTTGCAGCATGGCGTGATCTTCATCGCTGGCACCGCCGGACTCGAGAAGCGCCAGCCACTGCGCCGCTTTGCGTACGACCTCGCGTTCTTCGTTCGAAGGTGCCGGGCGAATCACCAGTCCACCAACAGACAATGCTCGTAGGCTTGCGCCATATAGCGTTTGACGGTGCGTTCAGAAACGCTCAGGCGTTCAGCGATTTCCCGATAGCCCAGCCCCTCGAGCTGACTCCAGAGAAACGCCCGGCGCACCACTGCCGACAGGCCATCGAGCAGCTCGTCCAGCGCCTGCAGGGTTTCCAGAAGCAACCAGCGCTGCTCCGGCGACGGCACGCTTTCTTCGGGCAACTGCGCCAGCGCTTCCAGATAAGCCTGTTCAAGGCTGCGGCGAGTGTAGAAATTACTCAGCAGGCGCTTGCCCACGGTCAGCAGGTAGGCACGCGGCTCCTGCATATCGGCGATCTGCTGGGAGCTGGAGAGCACGCGCAGGAACGTATCCTGACTCAGGTCAGCCGCATCCCAGGCATTGCCCATGCGTCTGCGCAGCCAGCTTTCCAGCCAGCCATGATGATCGCGGTACAGGGAATGCAAGGTCTGCTGTGATAGCGTCGCTGCTTGAGTCATGTCAAAAGCCTTGAGCGATGGGATGCGCCAAATGAGACTGATTCTAATTAGTGTTATATCCCGAGTCCACGCTCTTTTTTTCAAAAAGCCCATCGCCGCTGCGTGAAATCGGGGCTGTCAGCCCGCAACACGTTGATCCGCGCTGCATCCGGGCGATTCACCCGGACGACAAATGAGCGCTGAAAAAGCGTCCTGCGTGTCCTGTTTGTACGTTTTCCGAGACAAAGCCTGCCAAGGATTGATCAGCCGTCCATTCAAGCTAGTGCACTCAGCGCCGCGCGATCAAGATATAGGTCTACGCCAAGCTCCGTCGTGAATGCTGACCGGGCGCGTGAAAGTGCCATGTTTGAGTTAACGCCGGGTGATCATAAGCGTCGGCCCACCGGTTAACGCACGGGCATTCTGTTAAAAGACCGCGCCGATTCAACAATTAAAAGTGCGGTCCTCATAATGCAGCGGTTAGGCGAGCTAGAAGCGTCAAGCTATCAGTCAAACACTATCTATAGCTTTTTTTAAATAAATAAAGCTTGGATGTGGTCTTGATGACCTCAACCTCCACCTAAGAGAGAGAGAGTACTTGGGGCGGGCAATCCAGCGACATGTATTAACAAGGGCGCACTGTCTCGGAGCACGCGCAAAAAATGAGTGATACCTAAATAGATTGCTCGTGCTTTTATCGCATGGCCCCTGCGGTAATCCCTGAGTAGACATGATAATTTTCAAAAAACCCTTCTTGCACCACTTTGGTAAGCCAGGCACAAAAACAGAGCGCCCTAGTTCAAAAAAATAATTAAAAAAATATTGACTTCGAATAATTCGCTACTCAATATTTAAGTCGCAAGGTGAGTACTCAACTGATACCCGAAAATGTTCGCGGTCTCTAGCGCTCACGCAGCCAAGGCAGGCAAGCGCTTGAACAATAAAGTTTTCAAGTGCCCAAATATGCGAGGGATCTATGTTCAAAAAAGTTGATGATGGCAGCCTTTCCTTAGGCTTTTCTATTGAAGGCTTACAGTTTGAGCCTAATCTCACATCGTTAGCTAAATCACCCACTAGTTTTTACCATAAGAAGCTTATTTCCAGTCCCGGCCCTCTCATTTCAGACTTTGTAACTCACGAGAAAAATTTTCATTATTCTACTTATGGAATTCACGTCGGACAAGATGACCGACTCACGTTCATGGGAGATCCGATCGTTGAAATTGATGGTTTTTTCGTGGATTGTAGAGAAGGCAGTGCTACGCTTCATCGTATAGTTCGCTTGCGCTTTAAGCCCTCTTTAGAAAGACGATTGGTCATCCCCCGAGGCGTGGCGCATACATTTGATAATCTCGAAAGCATCGTGACACGCGATGAGCCTGTATGGTATGTGGATCACGACAATCCCGCATGGAATCTGGACAATGATCTGGTTTCAGTTCCTCGCTCTTCAGCGCTAGACGAGTTTCCCATCATCAGACCAAACCGGTATATATTGCCTGATGAGGCTCATCTTTTTTTGTCAAAGATATCCCAATCACTTCTTGAAAATCCGAAGTCGTACCTCGCACGTTTTTCCGTGCAAATTGCTGGCGCCAAGAAATTTGTAATGCTTGAGCCCAAGCAATGGGCAAACGATGACCGTTCATTGGCGGCGGTTGTAGAAAAAGCTAAAATCCCAGGTGTTGAAGTCAGGCGCAATCGTTACGCATTGACAGGGGGTAAATCATTTACCCTCGTACCAAACACTAATGCTTGTGTTTCAGATGTTTTGCTGCTCAAGTCAGATTACGCAGAATCCGCTGCTTACCACTGGCATGCACGCACCAGAAAAATATACACCTTCCTAAATAATGAAGGTGCTGAAATCACTCTAAGCTTTATTGACCTGAGAGAGAACTCTGAAACATTTGGACAGATGACAAACCACACCATTATTTCTGATCCCAGGATAAATATAAGAATAGAGCAAGGTATCGCTTACCGTATAACAAGCACCCAAGACATATTGATTCGTTGCGAGCATGAGGTCTTCGTTGACAAGAACGAGCCTAGAACGGACATCCCTATGTTTGGACAGGACCTTGTTCCATTATCAGATACTCTTCCTTACCCGAGAATTTCGCTCCCTACGCTACAGTGCCCGCACAGCGTAGTATACAAGATGGCAAAATTTGAACAGCATAACTTTACCTGATTGGGGTGTGCACACACTTGCTTTTCTCATAACGATGGAGATTCACTATGCAAGAAGTTATCACAACACACAGCATGTCGTGGAAAACCGAACTTGCCGCGTTGGTGGCCTCAGCCAAGGATGAAACGGAATGCGTTGCGCTGGAAGCGTTTCAAAAAGCACTGACTCCTTATTTAGATACACCTGACTCACTTCGAACGTTGCTTGGGAAAATTCAAATGTTGGCGCCCGCTGCTGAAGCGCTTGATTTGAAGAGTAATTTCGCAAGCCTCGATGAATTAAAGAGTGCGATACCTGAACACTTTGAAATCATAGCAGCCTGATGCGTTAACGCAAAAATAACGGATGGACACTGTGCACACCCTTCCCTATTCAAACAAAAAGGTACTCTATATATTTGCTTCGGTGGGCGTGCTGATTGCGCTCTCCGAAGCGGTATACGACTTGGCATTTGCCAACCTGGCCTACACGTTGACGGGCTCAACCCTGTCCGTCATGACGACGTATGCAATAGGTTACAGCGCTGAAATACTGGTCACCCTGCTAGGGGCGGGGTTTATTGATCGATTTGATAAATGGAAGCTGTTCATCGCCACGCAGATCATAAATATCATTGTTTTTACGGTGGCTGTGACGACCCTTTCGACGCCAGGCAGCTCTGTCGAACAGGTATGGTTATTTGCTTTCCTGGTTGACCTCGTACATCAGTACGTCCGGCTTATCATGTTTTCCTTTATTCCTTTCCTCTTTTCAAGGGAGGAGATAATACGGGTCAATGGCTTTCTTGCAATTATCAACGGCGTCGCCAGAGCGGTAGGGCCTGCCATTGGTGCGCTGGTGATTTTCCAGGTCGGCTTGTCCATGGCTCTTACTGCCTCAATCGTCTTCATGATGGGCGCTTTGTTTCTTGCGCTCAGTCTGTGGTCAGTGGCCGCAGGCACGAGTGTTACCCGCCCAGATGTCGAGTCTTCATCATTCAAAGCGCGTTTCCAGGAAAGCGTGACCGGCGCTTCGATGGCAACCGTGAACCTTCTAAGGTCCTCGCAGTGGCGTAATTTCCTTGCCTCTTACTCTACCTGCGTTCTGGTGATAAGCGTGCTGGCGCTCTTATGGATTCCTTTTCTCCGAGATTTCCATGCGTTTTCTCCCGAGCAAACAGGTTATCTTTATGCGCTCGGAACCACTGGCGCAGTGCTGGGAGGATTTACGATGTCGTCTTTCCAGGACAAAAGCCTAATCACCACCATACTGTCCGCCCACGCGTTAATGTTCACCGGTATCGCAATGACCCTGTGGTTCCGAGGAAGTTTCTTATGGGTGGCTGTCGGTATGTTTCTATTCCAGTTTGGTACCACTGTATATTTTCGCAGTACAGCTAGCGCCATTCAGCTTACGTTACCCAAGGAGATCATTGGAAGCTGGTACGGCGCCATTGATTTCATGAGTCGTTTTGCAGGGCTGGTGGGCGTTATTCTGGCTGGTTGGTCATACGATTGGATCGGCGCGTACTGGGTGTATTCCGTGTTGTTGGGGCTCCTTGTCCTAAGCGGACTGGCATGGAAGGCAGGAAATCAGGTCGCCTGGTTGAGCCCTTCCTGAATGAGGCTCCCGGGTTGTTCGCTCTGTAATCGCACCCAGGCGACCAATCAAACCCCGCCCACAACCCCAACCCTTCTATCAACTGCCCGCCGGTGCAGCAGTGCTATCAGGCACAAAGCCGATACCGACAGCCAGACGCTGACCAGCAGCACCGGTTGAGCGTTGTCGCCCGATACCCACTGCGACGCAAGCAGCGGCCCGAAGGCACAGCCCAGCAGTTGCATGCCCGGAATGAGCCCTGCGATGCGTCCCGATGGATCGATCTGCAGCGCAATGCGCACCTGAAACGGCGTCAGCATCAGGTAGATCAGTGCAAACAACGCGCACAGGCCCAGAAATACGTTAATCCCCTGATCGGCCGTTATGTACATGCCCAATGCAATGCCGGCCAGGAAAAACGCTGCGATGGCCAACATCGAGTAATCAGGCACCCTGCGTACCAGCAGAATGCCCAGGCAGCCGCCCAGCACTTGCATGAACAGCATCGCGGACACCAGCAATTGCGCCGCATGAGCGCGCAGCCCCGCGTGAATGCCCAGCGGTTCCAGATACGCCCACAGCCCGCCGACAGCCGAGAGTTGCATGAACACCAGCGTCAACAGCAGCACCTGCTTCAGATTCCATTTGAATCCTGTCGTATCCGGCTGCCTGTCAGGCTGCTGCGGCAAGCGTCCGGGTAGCCAGACAATGAACAGCACCGAGCCTGCGGTCAGCATTCCCAGAAACACGAACCCTGCATGCACGCTACGATCAGGCAGTATCAGGTACGCAAGCGCGGCGGCCATCAGTGCCTGAGCCAGGGTCTGGACGACCATGAATGCGCCAGCCACCCGGTCTGGCGCGGGCCCCTGAACGATAAGGCTGACGGCGCCCCATAACAGCAGGCCCTCGGCCAGCCCCGCCAGCGCACGTGCAGCGGTCAACGGCCCGTCGCCGGTGACATTGGCGGTGACCAGATCCATTCCGGCAGCGCAGAGGATGGCGATGACCGTCAGCAGGCGCAGGTTGAGCATCGACCGCAGCAGATCGCCCAGCACCACACCGAGCCCCAGCGCGACGATTTCACCCATCGCGACCAGCCCGACACCTTCCAGTGATACGTGGTCTTGCGCCAGTAACTCGCCAAGAAGCAACGGTTGCAGACCTACCATCAGCACTGCGACAGAGCCCAGTGCCAAGGCCGCACTCAGGTGCCTGCGAGTTACAGCGGATGACGTTTGCATGGCATGCGCCTCTTCGGAAGTTTCAGTAACCGCGGGTTTCGGGCGGAATCCGGCCTTCGGCAAAACACTGTGCCGCCCGCTTCTCGTCTTTCATTAGCCTTCCGTTGGCCACCAGCACCACCCACCAGGGTAGTAGCGTAAGGTGCGTGCCGCATGCCTTGGCCAGCGTGTAGGCCTTGGCGCATTTCTCGAACAACTCTGCATTGAGGACCATTCGCGCCCCTGTAGTACCCATCACCACCGGGGTGCTGTCGATCACCGCAGCATTGCCCCCCCGCTTCAACAGACGCGCCAGCGGTTGTTCGGAACTGGCGGGCGTAGCCATGTGGCCTATATGGCGTGCCTGCTCATCAAATAGAATCGGCAGGACTCCGCCAAAATCCACCAGGCTTTTGGCAAAGGCACCGCCGCCGAGCAGCACGGCGCCGACGTCAGCTCGGGCCCGGTAGATCGCCGCGTGCGTCTGGCCGTCGTCCGCTGCCGAGTCGTTGCAATCAACCACCTGCGGCGCCAGGTCATCGAGTTTGCCCAGCCACATACTCTGTCCGCCCGGCAATCGCAACGAAACACTGCTGTGCGAGTCCACCTGACCCATCAGGCGTTCACGCAGATCAAACCACTGCTGTCGAAGTGAATCGCGCATGCTGCTCACCTCACACCAGTTGAAAGACAGCGTCGAAGCGTTCAAGCGCGTCGTCGATGACATCGTCGGTGTCAGCCAGGCTGGTGTACAAACGGCTGCCGGCCAGCGTGATCAGGCCGTGAGCGGTATACGCGGCGCCCATCTCTTCCATCATGTGCTTGCGGGTCTTGGCTTCATTGCGCGCCCTCAGCAGCTTGAGCGGGTTGCCGGTATCGAGCAGCAGGACGCCGGACGTCTGCAGGTGAACAATGGAACCCATGTTGTACGCCACATAGGGCAAGCCGCGCCGGTTGATGATCTCCTCCAGGCCTGCACGCATACGGTCGCCCGCCCTTCCCGCCAGCGCCGGCGCGTTCAGGCGGCGGGCTTCGACCAGTGCGTAATAACCAGCGACGCATGACAACGGATTAGCCGACAGCGTGCCGCCGACGAACGCCCGTCGCGAGGATGTGCCAATGCCACCGGCAAGCAGTTGCATCACGTCCCGGCGCCCGCCAATGGCACCGGCCATGGGATAGCCCCCGGTCAGGCATTTGCCCAATACCGTGATGTCCGGCATGACATTGAAGTAAGCCTGCGCGCCGCCCAGACCGGCGCGGAACCCGGTGACCACTTCGTCGAAGATCAGTAGGGCATCGAATTCGTTGCACAGCGCCCGCAGCTGTCGGTTGAAGTCGGCATGCACCGGACGCGTGCCGCTTTCCGGGCCAAAAGGTTCGACCATAATGGCTGCGGTGCCACCACGCAGACGGTTGATTTGCAGCCTGCGGCGCAAAGCGTCGAGATTATTCGGCGGGCTTTCCTGAGTGTTCGCGGTGGCGCCTCGCGGGATCCCCACCGCTTCCATGCGCCCGGTGCCCGGCAAGCGCATGCCATAGACCAACTGGTCGCTCCAGCCGTGGTAGGCGCCGCCGATCTTGATCACCCATTTCTTGCGGGTATAGGCACGGGCCAGACGAACTGCGGCCATGACCGCTTCGGTGCCCGAGCCCAACAAGCGCAGCATGTCGACACCCGGCATCGATTCGCAGACCAGCTCAGCCAGTTTGACCTCGTATTCATGCAGCAGGCCGGTTACCGGTCCGCATTCGTCAAGAATCCGGTCAACCTGTTTGCGAATGGCCGGGTGATTGGAGCCCAGCAACGTCGGGCCACCTGCCTGCAGGAAGTCGGTGTAGCGATTGCCATCCACGTCGGTCAGGTGCGCACCGTGGGCCTGGGCGAAGGCCAGTGGGAACGGATAGTTGAACGCCAGGTTGTGTTGCACGCCCCCCGGTATGACCTTTTTGGCGGCCTCGGAAAGGCGCTTCGATCCTTGGCAGCGCTCGTCGAAATAGCCCATGATTTTGTTCATCGCGTCGCGCTTGATCGGGCGAATCGGCTGTTTCACCAGCTCGTCGAAGCGGCGATAGAGTGAGTCGACATCGGGCCATTGCGACACGGCCGATGCCGGAATGTCAGGGATATTGGCGGGATCGAGAGGTCTGTTCATGATTGAGTCTCTGAAAAAGGCTGAGGGCTGAGGGCGTGCGTGCCGGCGCTGGTCAGGGCGTCGATCAGGCGTGCTATTGCGACGCGCGATTCGGGTTTGCCACGGCTGTTGGCTTTGATCTGGTTGAGAAGATGGTCACGACAGAATGTTTCCAGGTCCTCCAGGCGTTTCAGGGTGGTTTCTATGTCCGGGCCACAGCACAGAACGCCGTGATTGCGCATCAGGTAGGCGTTTTGGTCAGGCCGGATGGTCTTTTCCAGCTTGCCTGCCAGCCAGCCGGAACCGGACGGCGCATAACCCACCAGCTGAATCCTCCGCCCCAGCGATTGCCATAGCGGCGGGTAAGGTACGTCCAGCGATTTGCCGAACAATGTGCAGGCGCTGGCCAGTGGCTGATGGGTATGAATGCTGCAATTGACGTCCGGGCGACTGCGCAGGACTTTCGCGTGCAGCTCGCTTTCAACCGAGGGCGAACGTTCGCCCGACAGCTGCTTGAGGTCCTTGAGTCGCAATACGCAGACGTCCTCTGGCCGCATGCTGAAGTAGTCGGTGGCCGACGGAGTGACCGCGATGTGCAATGCGTCGATACGCAGCGCAAGGTTGCCGCCGGTTGCGGCAAAGAAGCCGCGGCGTGACAGATGCCGCGACAGGTCGACGATCTGCTGTTGAACATTGCTCATGGTGCCGTCTCCTGCGATGGGTTCAACCTGCGATAGAGCGGCGCCAGACGTTTGCGGACTTCCTTGAACGTGGCGAAGCGGTCGTCATACAGGTTTCGGGTTGATTCGGAGGGTTCGTACAGCCGATGCGGCCGTTGCAGGGCCGGCAGATCGTTGAACTGCAGTTTTTCGAGCGCTACTGCAGCAATGAAGGCCGCACCGCGTGCGTTGATCTGAATCGGGTTATGCGGCTGCTGAATGACCCGCCCGCAGACATCGGCCATGATCTGGCACCACACATCCGACTGCGCTCCGCCCCCCGTGGCGACGATGACTCCGCGCGACTGGCCGATAAACTGCGAGAACGGCTCCAGCATCCAGCGCGTGTTGTGCGCGACGCCCTCCATGAAGGCCCGGATGATGTCTTCCCGCGAATGCTCCAGTTTCAGGTTGATCAGGCCGGCACGCAGGCTCGGATCACCTACCGGAGAGCGCTCGCCCCACAGCCAGGGCGTGTAGATCAGCCCCCGCGAACCCGCTGGCACTCGGGCGGCGATACGGTCCAGCAAGGCGTACACGTCCGGCTGCTGCTCATCGCTCAACAACTCGTCCGGGTGATACAGCACCTTGTCGCGCAGAAACGACAGATTGGCACCTGCCGCCGATTGCATCGCCATCGCCAGATACCGGCCTTTGACCGCACTGGGTACTGCAGCGATGTGATGGCGTACGCTGGATTTCTTGAACGGCACGTGAGCGCCGACCCACGACGAGGTGCCCAGATAAAGATGCGGAGCGAAGTCACGCACGGTGGCGCCAACGGCCACGGCCGAGGTGTCCACGGCACCCGCCACCACGGGTGTGGATCGAAGCAGCCCCAGGGCATCGGCGAGCTCGGGCTTCAAGGTGCCGATGACTTCCGTCGAGCCCACCAGCTCCGGCAGTTTGCCGGCGTCGATACCCAGTGCCCTGATCAGGCTGGCGTCGTAACGGATGTGATGAGGATCGCGATTGTCGGTCACCCAGGCGGTCAGCATCGAGTCACCTGTGGCGCAGAAGCGCCCCGACAGGCGCATGTTCATGTAGTCGAGCACATTCAGAAACTTGTGCGTCTGGTCATACCTTGCCGGGTCGTGGTCAAGGATGTAGGCCATGTGCCCGGCCGAGTCCATGCCCGACAGTGACGCCACCCCGCCGGTCAGTCGCAGCGATTTCCAGAGCTTGAGCGGCCCGTAGCCACCCAGATTGCACCAGCCTCCGCCCATGCGTCGTTTGATCGAGCCGGCGCCGCGTTTGTCCAGCCACAGCAGCGCCCGGCCAATCGCGGTCCCCTCGCGATCGACACAGACCGTGCCTTCGCTTTGCGTCGAGCAACACACGGCCACCACCTGACGACGCCTGAGCGGGTCGGCTGCCAGCAATTCGTGGGCACCGAGCAGAAACGCGTTCCACCAGTCCTCGGGTTCCTGCTCGGCACTCAGGCCACTGACGTGCAGCGGCACGCCGTGAAACGCCCAGGCGCGGATGTCTCCCTCCATGGAGACCAGCGCGCACTTGCAGCCGGACGTTCCCAGGTCGATCGCGAGGACGAGTTGCTCCAGGCCGGTAGCCGCCTCAGGCGTCCGGGAAATGAAAAGCGAAGTCATAAAGGTCTACTCAGAATGTGCGGGAAATCGACGCTACCCAGCGACTGCCGTCCGTGGTGCGCACATGTCCGTCGTCCTCGGCCATATACAGTTCGCGCGCCCTGGTCTTGGTCGTCACCCAGTCAAGCCCCCAGTCGACGCCCCACCAGTGGTGGACCAGACCTGCGCCATAATCGGCAAAGTCGGCCTCCGAGAAGTTTTCGATCTGTTGGTAGCCGGCGTGCAGCTTCAGGTTGGTGTTGATGCCCAGCGCGTACTTGTAGTCGAGGTCATAGAGCATGCTGCCCCGGGAGTTGCGATCACCCTTGGCATAGCAATCGAGGCCTTTGGTCGGGTCATCGCGGAACTGCAATTGCGCGCCACACACCCCGCCGCTGTTGGCGCCCCGGTAGTTTTTCGAGAGCACCCGGGCGATTCGTCCTTCGAGCGCGCCGTAACCGATTTCAAGCACGGCGAATTGGCTGTTGTAGTTGGTCGAGTGCTCCTCACCTGGCGTGAAGGTCTCGAAATCGAACCGGTTCGGCGCCTTGAACTGAGCCCCGGGAAACATCTCGGCCGCAAGCCCGACGCCATAGTGCCAGGCATCCGGATCGCCGAAGCGATAACCGCCAGCCAGCAATACACCTGCGCCGTCGCCATCGAGAAACTGTTTCTTGCTGACCGTGGTAAATTCGGCCAGCGCCACCAGGCCTGTTTCATGGGCGACCTGAATGGTCACTTTGGCCCCGGGCCGATTCAGCGAATCGGAAATCCCGCGGGTACGAATGTCCGAGCTGACCTTGGCGGTAACATCCACTGCGTAGCTCGACATTTCATCGGCGATGGCCAGCGTCGGGCCTGCTGCGGAGCACAGGGCTGCAGCCATTACATAACGGGTTGTATAAGTGCGCATGATTCTCTCCCACGCTAAAGTGCCGGATTTACGATTTGCAAACCGGGGCAGGAGGCAGTGTTGCGATTCGCTCGAATTGCTCTGTCTTGCCGAGAACTTCGGTGCCGACAAAAGCCCTTACATTGAGGCGTCCGTCCTTGACTCGAACGGCGCCCTTATATTTTTTCTGATCACGCGGGTCGTACACCCAGCCATCGCGCCAAGCGTCCTGGTCATAGCGGGTCAGCTGCAGAATCTGTACGCCGCAATCACTCGACGTCGAGGCCGCATCCTTGACCCAGACAATCTGCCCGCAGATAGCGCCGGCCTTGTCTGCGCAGTCGTCAAGCCTGACCACCGCGTCCTTTTCAGCCGTCAGCCAAAGGCCCTTGGCCTCAAGCGGACCGGCAGCAGCATGAAGGCCGGTGGAGCACATCAGAACCGAAGAGAGGAAAAGCCACTGCCGTACGTTCATAGCGTCACCTTTTTTATTTTTTGTTTTGACAGATCGTCACAATAACGACGCTTCAGTTATGATAGTCATCGCTACACGATAGTTATAGCTATCATTTTATCGTGCAGCAACTGTTTTTTGATCCTCATGCTGGCGCCCCACTTTTCTTGACAGGTATTTATGGCCAGGCTGAAAACCGAAATCCCTCCCGAGCAAATCGTCGGGAAAAGCGTTGAACGCAAGAAGCTGCCCGCGCAGCAGCGTGCTACCGAAACCTACGAGCGCATCCTGGTCGCCACGGCAAACACCCTGTGCGAGGTCGGCATAGAACGCTTGTCGACCAATCTGGTATGCGAACGGGCCGGCCTCACGCCGCCCGCGCTGTATCGCTATTTCCCGAACAAGTACGCGCTGCTGACGGTTCTGGGTGAGCGCCTGCTCGAAAAACAGAACGAGCGGATCGATCACTGGATCACCCCCGAGCTGATCGCAGGCACGCCGCAGGCGCTGGAACAGGCGCTCGCCGAGCTGATTCTGGATACGTACCGGGTCACTGACGCCACACTGGGCGGTATGTGGACGCTCAAGGCACTGAGGGCGGTTCCCGCTCTGGAGCATGTGCGGCTCGACTCACACCGCAGGGTTTCCCAGGCTCAGGCTGCGATCATTGACAGTGCTTTTCCAGACGCGGATCCCGAGCGCATCGCCATGGTTGCCCGCGTCGCGGTGGAAATGATTCACGCGACCATTGAGTTGTTGTTCGATGAGCCGTTGGAGCCCGCGAAAACCTGCGCGATGGTGGCGGCGATGATCGTCAGTCATCTGGATCGCCTGGCGCCCGAACCCGGGCATGGCAAGCGATGAGCGGCATGCAGGTTAGCCGGTTGGCCCCTTTAACCGGCCGGATCGTTCCTCCATCAGCCTGTCGGGGTGCTAAACGATTACGTGAGCCAGGAAATACACACTACTGCTGACGCCTCCGTACTAGCGGCAGGTTCCATCGCCGTCATGCAGCCCCTATAAAAACCACGCAGCCACAGGAGCAGCGTCATGAATCAATCCGCCAGGGTTTCGCCAGACACGACGTTTCACGCTTCCGGGCTAACCGAGCTGTTCGAGGCGCAGCAGGCTGCATTCCGTGCTCAGGGCGCGCCTTCCTTCGATCAACGAATCGCAGACCTCAACGCCGTTCTGCGTATGGTCAGCGATAATCAGGACAGGTTGCTCGAGGCGGTCAGCGCAGACTTCGGCAACCGCTCGTTCGACGAAACCCGCCTCGGTGAGTTGATGCCGGTGGTCAACGGCATCAAGCACATCCGCTCGCACCTCAAGGCATGGATGCGCCCCTCACGGCGCAAGGCGGGTATTGTTTTCAGGCCCGCCAAAGCCCGGGTGGTTTATCAGCCGCTGGGCGTCGTCGGCATTCTGGCTCCGTGGAACTATCCGCTGACGCTGACACTGGTGCCGTTGATAGAGGCGCTGGCTGCGGGTAACCGGGTAATGATCAAACCTTCGGAACTGACACCCCGAACCTCCGAGCTGCTCAAGCAACTGCTGGGCGAAGCGTTCCCGGCTGAACAGGTTGTCGTGGTCACTGGCGACGCCACACTGGCGGGCCGGTTCAGTGAGTTGCCTTTCGACCATCTGCTGTTTACCGGCTCGACCCACGTGGGCCGCCAGGTCATGGCGGCGGCCGCACGCAATCTGACACCGGTCACACTGGAGCTGGGCGGCAAGTCGCCAGTGGTGGTCTGCGACGACTTTTCGATCACCAAAGCCGCGCGGATGATCGCTATCGGCAAACTGTTCAATGCCGGTCAGACCTGCGTAGCGCCTGACTATGTGCTCGTCCCCCGCGAACAGGTGGACAGCTTTGCCAGCGAGTGGCTCGCTGCAGCGAAAAAACTGTACCCGACCCTCGATGGCAATTCTGACTACACCTCGATTATTTCCCGGCGCCACTACGACCGGCTTATGGCGATGGCCAGTCAGGCCGTCGCGACAGGTGCCAAGGCATGGCAACACAATGCGCCCGCAACGGCGGGCGAACGCAAAATCGCACCGATGGCACTCACTCAGGTGTCCCTGCAAGCAGATGTCATGGGCGAAGAGATTTTCGGGCCGCTGCTGCCGATCCTCGCGTATGAGTCGCTGGATGAAGCCATCGCCTTTATCAACGCGCGTCCGGCACCGCTGGCGCTTTATTGCTTTTCCAACGATCAGGTGTCTGTAGACCGGGTGCTGAACCGCACGCAGTCCGGCGGCGTGACCATCAATGGCACCATGCTGCACGCGACTCAGGATGACCTGCCTTTTGGCGGTGTCGGCGACAGTGGCACCGGGGCCTATCATGGCTACGAAGGCTTCGTACGTCTGTCCCACGCCCGCGGTGTTCTCAAGCTCGGTCGTTTCAACATGTCCGACAAGGTCTCGGCACCTTACGGACGGCTTACGCGTCTGGTCACCCGATTCATGATCGGTAAATAGACGCGTGCCAAACGGTATGTCCCCGTCATGTCGCGACGTTAAGTGCACATTCGCGGGGATCTTTTCCACTCCCTACTTCCCGTAACAAGAGCAGGAAACACCCGCTAGCGCTAGTTCGCCTGAGCGCTTTCTGCGGCCTCCTTACGCGCCGTCCGACCGATGATCATCACTCTTTCTGATAGTGAAGTATTTAGGTAACCTCAGGGCGATACGCTTTGCTGTACTTCACTGCAGATGCTCTAGCGGGCATCTAACGCTGATTTTGTGGCGGAAACACCAACGGCCAAGTTGATGTGACTGCGCCATGCTTACAGCGTCTATACCATTGTCAGCAGTTTTAAATTCATGGATGACTACATGCCTAACACACTACTTCCGCAGATTGGCAGGGCCATAGCCAGCATCGGTAGCGGGAATTTTTCCAGCATGTTCCACAAGCTGATCGACACTCAGCTTGCGGTAGATGCCACGCACCTCTCCTCCCTGCCACAGCCCTGGCAAACGCCACCCGCCTCTGCACCGACGGTCTTTAACGAGACCGTGACGTCATCACGAGGCACGCTGTTGCTCAGTGACTCGATTCATCTTTACCCTGATCAGGCCTCGGAAAACTTTAGCTGTAAAATAACCGTATTTCGGGCGCTTCCCGCCCATGAATTTTCAGAAAAGGAACGCCGGCAACTAGGCGACATTTCTCCTCTGCTGTTTTCGATACTTGAAAAACATGTCAATGCCCTGCAATCAGCAATGCCCGGCATCGAGCATAAAAAGCCCGAAAGCATTGAAAAGCGCTTTCAGGAACGACTGCGCGAAACAGGGCTGACGTTGTCCGAACGCGAAACCCAAGTGTGCCTGGGGCTACTCGCCGGCCATACTGCGCTTGAGCAGGCCGAGCGGCTCGCACTCAAGGTCAATACCGTGGGCAGTTACCAGCGCCGCGCGGCGATCAAGCTGGGCATCAGTGGTCGCAATTCCCTTATGCGCTGGATGTATGGCTCATCAGCGGGCGTTTTTTCAACCTGCTGACCGCCAGTTGATGCAAAGGACGGGGCGATACCGATCGCCCCTCCCGGATCCACCCTCACCGCCTCCGATGCAAGACCTCCTTGCGCCTGCAATCACGCTTTATCAATACCCACCAAGTCATTGCGTTTCCCCCACACCCACTGCCAATCCGTCGTACCACCAGGCCGCCAGGCTATAGACGTCCGGCGCTTTCAGGACGCTGAAGTGGTTGCCCGGCCCGTGCCAGAGTGAAAGCTGCGGTAGCAGGTGCTGCCATTGGCTCGCGCAAGCGGCATGCTCAAGTTGATTATCCAGCGCATCCAGTTGCGGATCGTCCACCAATACCAGACTCGCCCTGCCGCTGTAGCCTGCTGGCTCAGGTCGATAGACCGTGCGCAAGGCGCTGGCGAACGTGCGAACAATCCCTTGCAGGGCCTGTGCCGCAAGACGCGGCGGCAATAGTCCGACGCGCACCATGGCTTGCTGAAGCAGGTGCATTTGCGTAACGGTATCGCTGCCGGCAAACGTCAGCGGGTCGAGCTCGAGGCTTCTTCCGCTGGACAACTGCAGCGCCTCGATCAGGCGTTCCAGCACGGCGGTGGCAGTATACGGTTTGCCGTCCAGGCCCTCGCCGCCAGGCGCTTCGCTGTCGATCAGGGTCAACGAGACAACCTCGCGGCCACGGGCCTGCAGCTTGACCGCCATGGCGTGCGCCGCCCACCCGCCGAACGAATGCCCGACCAAATGCAGCGGGCCCTTCGGATACAGCGCTTCGATGGCCTGCACATGGCTCTGCGCTGCAGCTTCCACGCGGCTGTGCGGAACACTGCGACCGTCCAGACCGCGCGGTTGCAGGCCGTGGATCGGCCAGTCCGGACCCAGTGCCTCGGCCAGGCCAATGAAGCTGGTAACGCTGTCCCCGGCGCCCGGTACGCAAAACACTGGCGCATGCCCGTCACGCCCGCTCTGGATGGCCAGCAGCGACTGATGAGCCGGTGCCGGCGGTGGCGTGGCAGGCGCGCTTTGCAACGCCTGAACGATGCTCAGACCAAGCACGGCGACGTGCGGTGCCTGCATCATCGTCATGTGGTCCCCCGGTACATCGACGCACCGCAGTAGATCTGCGGAGAGAATCTCCCCCCAGCCCAAGGTCGAACTGCTTCCAATCGGCGCCATTGGGCGCTGTTCGGCGCGGAACAGGTGAATCGGCAGGCTGAGTGACTCCAGCTGGTAATGCGCCAGGGCCTGACCATGCGCCACTTCACGGTCCAGGTAATGGTGCAGTTGCTGATCGCTCGCCAGCGCCAGCTCCTCGTACAACAGGCCTTCGTCACGGCACAGTTGCAACAGCGTGGCGAAGTCCGGCAGCGGCGCTTGCTCGCTCAATGAGTTCAGACGCGCCAACTTCGCAGCGCCCTCACCCGCCCGGGCTTGCCAGTGCGCAGTGCAATGCGAGAGCAATTGCCGCTCAAGCAAATCAGGCCCCTGCCAGCGCGCCTTGCCCTGATCGGTCAGGCGTGGCACATAGCTGTCGATCAGGCCGAGGAATGTCACGGCCTCGTCCATGCCCAGCAGTTGCGTGGCCACTTCGTAGGCCAGCACCCCGCCAAACGACCAGCCGGCCAACCGATACGGGCCGCGCGGCTGGACCTGACGAATGCGCTCCACCATCCGCGCAGCCAGACACTCCATGGTGCGTAATTGCTGCTGCCCAAGACCAATGCCCGGCAAGCCGTAAATCGGAAAGTCACCCTGCAGATGTTGCCCAAGCACCGGGAAATAAGCATCCAGCCCGGTGAAATCGTGCAGCAGAAACAAGGGTGACTCGCTGCCACCGGCGCGCACTGTGATCACCTCCCGAGCCTCGTCCGGCGATCCTGGACGCTGATCGAGCAATCCGGCCAGCGCTGCAACGCTAGGGTGCTGGAACAGCTCGGCCAGCGTCAGTGACACACCTGCTTTTTGCAGCAGGCTGACCAGGCGGATGGCCGACAGCGAATGGCCGCCCAGTTCGAAGAAACTGTCGTGCCTGCCGATTTTTCCGACTTCAAGAACCTCGGCCCACAAGTCCGCCAGACGCTCTTCCAGAGCCGTTGAAGGCGCCTGGTAAGCGAGGTTCGCCAGTGCCGCCAGGTCGGGCGCAGGCAATGCCTTGCGGTCGACTTTGCCGTTCTGGGTCAATGGCAGCGCATCAAGGCCTACAAACACCGCAGGCACCATGTACTCCGGGAGTTGCCCCAACAGATGCGCGCGCAAGGCGGCACTGTCGAGCGACGCGTCACGACGGGTGAAGTAACCCACCAGACGCAACGTGCCATCGTCCAGACGCTGGGTGGTCACCACCGCTTCGCCGACACCCGGGCATTGCGCCAGGTGCTGTTCGATCTCGCCTGGCTCGATACGCACGCCACGAATCTTCACCTGATCATCGTTGCGGCCCAGGTATTCAAGCGTCCCGTCTGACAGCCAGCGCACCAGATCGCCGGAGCGATACATGCGCGCACCGGATCTGTCGCTGAACGGATCGTCGAGGAAGCGTTCTGCGGTCAGGTCCGCTCGGTTCAGATAGCCACGAGCCACGCCAGCGCCGCCGATGTACAACTCGCCGGGCACCCCGAGTGGCACGGGCTGGCCACGCGAATCCAGTACGTACAGTCGGGCATGGGTAACCGGCTTGCCGATGTGCAACACCTCGCCAGGCTGCATCCGGCCAGAGCTGGCCACCACCGTGGTCTCTGTCGGGCCGTAGTTGTTGACCACGGCAAAACCGGGATCACGGTTGAAATGGCGCAAGCGATCACCGCCAATCAACAGAGTTTGCAGCGTCGGATGGTGTAATTCACGGCTGAAGGCGTATTCGGCCACGGGGGTCGGCAGAAACGCCACCTGCAGCGGCTGGGCCAGCCACCAGTCGAGCAGCACATCGAGCTGTTCGTTGCCAATCTCCGCAGGCGGCAGGTGCAGCACCGCACCGGCACACAGCGCAGGCCAGACTTCCCAGGCCATGGCGTCGAAACCGAAACCGGCAACGCTGGCGGTATGACTGCCGGCACGCAGGTTGAAGGCTTCACAGTGCCAATCCACCAGATTGTTCAGCGTGCGGTGCTCGACCATCACGCCCTTGGGCAGCCCGGTGGACCCCGAGGTGTAAATCACGTAAGCCAGATGTTGCGTGGTCATTTCCGGCACGGACGGGTTGTCGGTGCGCTGTGACCAGTCCGGGCGATCAAGCGCGATCACCGGCACCTGCAGTTCGGGCAGACGTGTCAGCAGGTCGAATTGAGCCAACACCACCACAGGTTCGCTGTTCTCCAGCAGGTAGCTGATGCGTTCATCCGGGTGGCCCGGATCGACCGGTACGTAGCACGCCCCGGCTTTCAGCACTGCCAGCAGACCGGCCAGGGTCTCCAGGCCGCGCCGCGCGACCACCGCCACCCGGTCGTCAGGACGTACGCCCAGCCCGACCAGGTGATGGGCCAGTGCGTTGGCACGGGCGTTCAACTCGCCATAGCTCAAATGCTGGTCGCCCGCCTTTGCGGCCATGGCGTTCGGTTGTTCCAGCGCCTGCTGTTCGATACGCAAATGAACGGGCAGCGGGCACTCCGCAGTAAGGCGATCGGCATTGAAGCCATCGAGCAGCTCGTTTCGTTCGGCGCCGGGCAGAACATTCAGTGCCTGAATCGGTCCCGCAGGTGCCTGTTCAAGCGCGTCGACCAACCCCTCCACGGCGCAGGCAAGATACGCACAAACACGTCGGGCATCGATGCCTTTCGAGGTCAACGCAGTCAGGTCGAACGCCTCGCCCAGATCATCGACGCTGAGCGTCAACGGATAGCTACTGCGCTCGCCCGATTGTAATAGCTCGATGCCCTTCCAGGCCTTGCCGGCAGCCTCGTTTGCCTCACCGGGTGCAGCGCTGTGGCGGTAGTTCAACAGTGCACTGAACAACGGCGCACCTGCAGGCAAGGCGCTGCAACGCTGCGCGATTGCCAGAGAAGCCTGTTCGTGGGCAAGCAATCCGGTCAGGCGGCGGTGGGTTTGGGACAGAGCATCGCGTGCACTCTGATCGGCCAGGTCGATGCGCAACGGCAAGGTGTTGATGAACACCCCGAGTGTGCGTTCGGCGCCCTCGCTGCCGTTCAAGCGACCCAACAGTACGGTGCCGAACACCACGCTGTCACGCCCGGACAATCGGCCCAGTACCTGAGCCCAGGCCAGGTGCATCAGGCTGGCAGGACTGACACCCAGCTGCCGCACTTGATGACGTAACCGCCTGCTCAGGTCCATATCCAGACGCAGTCGGGCCTCGCCTGCAACGTCCGGCCCTGGCAACCAGGTCTGGGCGTACGCCAGGGTCGGCTCATCCAGATCGCCCAATTGCTCGCGGAAGAACGTCTCATGCGCGTCGTCACCGGCCCCCAGCAAGGTCTGCGCGATGTAGTTGCGGTAAGGCACTGGCGCAGGCAGTTGCGCTGCCTGATCGAGCAGTACCGCCTGCAATTCCTGGCTCAGCAGGTCCAGGGCAACGTGGTCCATGATCAAGTGATGGAACAGCAGGACCGCGACGATACGCCCGCTGTCCGGGTCATCGGCGTGAATCAGCCGCAGCAGCGGTGCACGTACAAGTTCCAGCGGCTCGGGATTATCCAGCGCCGCCAGCGGCACTTCGATCACCGGCAGATCGGCATGTCGCCAGACCACTTGCACAGGCGTTTCCAGGCCCTCCCAGCACAGTGAGGTCCGCAACACGTCGTTGCGGGCGATCACCTGTTGCAGCGCCTGGCTGAAGGCCTCCAGTCGCGAGCGGTCGGCAAAGGCGAAGCGTGCCTGCAAGCGATAGGGATCATCCTCAGCGGCGGACAGGTAGTGATAGAAAATACCCGCCTGCAGAGGCCCCAGCGGGTAGATGTCCTGAATATTGCTCGCACCGCCGGTAACGCTGGCGACAACGCGATCGATCCCTGCCTGGTCCAGTTTCACCAGCGGCAACAGGTCCGGGGTGATTGACGCGCAATCTGCACCGATCAGGTTGGCCGGAATCTTCACCTGAGCGCCGCTGCCAACAGCGCGTGCCAAAGCGGCCAGGGTCGGCTGGGCAAACAACACGCGGATATCGGCATCCATGCCACGGCGACGCATGCGTGCGATCAACGTAACGGCGAGCAGCGAATGGCCGCCGAGTTCGAAGAAGTGATCGTTGCGCCCTACTTGCTCGACTTGCAGCAAATCGCTCCAGATGTCGGCTAGGGCCATTTCCAGCTCGCCTTGCGGCGGCTCGTATTCACGCCCTGGCATAGCGTCGCGATCCGGCACTGGCAAGGCACGTCGATCGACCTTGCCGTTAGCGGTCAATGGCCAGGCATCGAGGCGCACGAACGCACTCGGCACCATGTAGCCCGGCAGGCGGTCCAGCATGTCGGCACGCAACCTGGCGATATCAAGCGCCGGGCGCGAGCCTTGCTCAATGAAATACGCCACCAGACGTGACTGTCCAGGTTCGTCCTCGCGCGCCACCACCAGCGATTCCTCGATACCCGGCAATGAGGTCAGTTGCGCCTCGATTTCGCCCAGTTCGATACGCATACCGCGGATTTTCACCTGATCGTCGTTACGCCCCAGATAGTCCAGCGTGCCGTCTGCATTCCAGCGAGCCAGATCACCGGTGCGGTACATACGCGCCTGCGGGTGCTCGCAGAACGGATCGCTGAGGAAGCGTTCAGCAGTGAGTTGCGGCTGATTCAGATAACCTCGTGCCACGCCTTCACCGCCGATGTACAGCTCGCCGGCAACACCGGTCGGCACCAGTTGCTGCTGCTCATCGAGCAGGTACACGCGGGTGTTGGCGATCGGTTTGCCGATGTCGAGGCTGCCGTCAGGCAACAGACGACCGGAGGTGGCGACCACCGTGGTTTCGGTCGGGCCATAGTTGTTGATCACGGCAAAACCCGGCTCACGGTGGAACTGCCGCAGGCGATCGCCGCCGATCAGCAGCGTGTGCAGCGTCGGGTGATACAGCTCGCGGCTGAACGCATATTCGGCCACCGGTGTCGGCAAAAACGCCACCTGTAGCGGCTGGGCCAGCCACCAGTCGAGCAGCACATCAAGCTGTTCATTACTGATTTCGGCTGGCGGGATATGCAGCGTTGCCCCTGCACACAGGGCCGGCCAGACTTCCCAGGCCATCGCGTCAAAACCGAAGCCGGCCACAGTGGCAGTATGGCTACCGGCGTGCAAAGCGAATGCCTGGCAATGCCAGTGAACGAGATTGGCCAGCGTGCGGTGTTCGACCATCACGCCTTTCGGTTGTCCGGTCGAGCCGGAAGTGTAAATCACATACGCCAGATCGCCGGGCGTCTGACCCGACACCAGCGGATTTGCCGGTTGTTCAGGCCATTGAGGGCGATCGAGCGCGAGCAGTGGCACCGTCAGTGCAGGCAGGCGCGCCATGAAAGCCTGTTCAGCGAGCACCACTACTGGCGCACTATCGGTCAGCAGATAGTTTATGCGCTCATCGGGGTGCGCCGGATCCACCGGCACATAGCAAGCACCGGACTTAAGCACGGCCAGCAGGCTCACCAGCGTGTCCAGGCCACGGCGCGCGACGACCGCGACGCGATCATCCGGGCGCACGCCCAGGCTGATCAGATGATGGGCAAGGCTGTTGGCCTGACGGTTCATCTGCGCGTAGCTCAGTGACTGATGGCCGACCCTGGCGGCAACGGCTTCGGGCATGCCCTCGGCGCGTGCCTCTATCAGGGCATGAATGGTCTGACCTTGCGGCAGGCTCACCGTGCTGGCGTTAAGAGTGTCGAGCAGATACTCGCGCTCCTGCGGGCCCACCAGCGGAATATCAGCGAGCACTGCCTGCTGGTTACTCACCAGCGTGCGCAGCAACTGTTCGAAATAACCGCAATAGCGCTGCACCGTTGCCTCATCGAACAGCGCAGTGGCGTAGTCCAGCGTGCCGAACAACGCATCACCCTGTTCGCCGAGGTTAAGCGACAGATCGAACTTGGAGACCTGACTCTGCTGTTCGACCGTTGCCAGCGACAGCCCGTCCATCTCCGGTAAGGTAGTTTCCCCGGCCAGCCAGTTGAGCGTTGTCTGGAACAGTGGGCCATGGGCCAGGCTGCGTGTCGGGCGGACGATTTCCACTACCTGCTCGAACGGCAGGTCCTGATGGTCCTGAGCCTCCAGTACTCGCGTCCTGACCTGTGCCAGCAGCGCCTCACCGGTGGGTGCCGACGCTGTGTCGATGCGTATGGCCAGCGTGTTGACGAACAGGCCGATCAGCCCTTCCAGCTCGGCGCGACCACGGCCCGCGATCGGGCTGCCGACGACCACCTCGGCCTGACCGGACAGACGCGCCAGCAGTGCGCCCCACGCAGTCAGCAAGGTCATGTACAGCGTAACGCCTTGCCGCTGAGCCAGCGCACGCAGGCCGGCAGTCAGTTGCCCATCCAGCCGTACGTTCAGGCTGGCACCGGCGAAATCCTGCTGCGCCGGACGCGGCCGGTCGGCAGGCAGAGTCAGCAGTGTCGGCGCGCCTTCCAGCACCTGCCGCCAATAGGCAGCCTGGTGTTGCAGACGTTCACCGCTCATCCAGCCCTGCTGCCAGAGCGCATAGTCGGCGTACTGGATGCTCAGCGCTGGCAGTGGATCGGTCTCGCCGCGACGCAGCGCCGGATACAACGCAAGCAGTTCGCGGGTCAGAACGCCCATCGACCAACCATCGGAGACGATGTGGTGCACGGTCAGCAACAATACGTGCCGCGCGTCTTCCACCTGCAGCAGGCAGCCACGGATCAGCGGCCCCCGTGTCAGATCGAACGCTGCGGTAGCCTCTGCTGCGACGCGTTCGGCCAGGGTTTGCGGGTTTTGACGCAGGTCTTCGATGTGCAGGAACGACATGGCTGTCGGAGCTGTGAACACGACTTCAGCCCCCTCCTCGCGGGCAATGAAGCGGCTGCGCAGGGTTTCATGGCGCTCGACGATCCGCCCAAGCGCGGCTGTCAACGCTGCCACATCCAGCGATCCTTGCAGACTGAGGGCCAGCGGGATGTTGTAAGCCTGATTACCGCCTTCCATTTGTGCCAGAAACCACAAACGCTGTTGGGCAAACGACAGCGGTAGCGACTGATCACGCGGCGCAGGCAGGATCAGTGACAGTTCACTGCGTCCCGCACCAGCCAGCGCACTGGCCACGGCTGCCAGTTCGCCCAGCGCGAAGAGTTCGCCCAATGGCAGTTCCATGCCCATCTGCTGACGCACCTGCGACACCATGCGCATGGCCAGCAGGGAATGCCCGCCCAGGTCAAAAAAGTGATCGTGGCGACCGACCCGCTCGAGCTGCAGCACTTCAGCCCAGATCTGCGCCAGAGCGATTTCAATCTCGCCCTGCGGTGGCTCGTAGGCCAGTCCCAACAGCGACGAGTGATCCGGTTTGGGTAGCGCACGGCTGTCCAGCTTGCCGTTGGCCGTCAACGGCAAAGCGGTCAGCTCGACAAAGGCCCCAGGCACCATGTATTCCGGCAGGTTAGCCTGCAGGTGAGCACGCATTTGCTCCGGTGCTGGCGCCTCGGCGTCCACCCGGCTGGTGAAGTAGGCAACCAGACGCACATGGCCCGGCTCATCCTCGCGCGCCAGAACCACAGCTTCCCTGATGCCCGGCAACTGGTGCAGACAATTGACGATCTCGCCCAGTTCGATACGGAAACCGCGGATTTTCACTTGATCGTCGTTGCGCCCCAGGCATTCCAGCTGGCCGTCCTCCAGCCAGCGGCCCAGATCGCCGGTGCGGTACATCATCGCGCCAGGCTGATCGCTGAACGGGTCGGCGATAAACTTCTCTGCGGTCAGGTCCGGGCGATTCAGATAACCCAGCGCCACACCGTCGCCACCAATGTAAAGCTCGCCGATCGCCCCCAACGGTGTCAGGTGCTGATGAGCGTCGAGCACGTAGACCGTCGTGTTGCCGATAGGTGTACCGATCGGTACCGACTCGGCGTGATCGGCCAGTGTTCTTACATCGCTGGCTGTAGCGAAGGTAGTCGTTTCAGTGGGGCCGTACGCGTTCAACAGGTGCAGGCCCGGAGCCTGGGCAAGCAGCGTGCGGAAGCTCGCCGGATCGGCGCGCTCACCGCCGGAAAGCAACAGCCGAAGACCGCTGAGCGCCTCGGGGATCAGTTGCACGTACTGGTTGAACAGTGCGCTGGTCAAGAACAGCACACTGACATTGCCCTGACGCAGAGCCGCGCTGAAACGCATCGGGTCGATCAGCGTGGTGTGCTCGATCACCAACAGCTGTCCACCGTTGAGCAAGGCACCCCAGACTTCCATGGTGCTGGCATCGAATGCAGGGTTGGAGGCAAAGGCGATGCTGTCCTGCTCGTTGAAGTCGGCATAACCGTTGTTCAACACCAGCCTGGCAATGCCGCGATGGGCGACACGGACGCCTTTCGGGGCTCCCGTCGAGCCAGAGGTGTACATGACGTAAGCCGCTGTGTCGGATGCCTGTGGCAGGCCCGGGTCATGCGCAGGCTGGTCGTCAAGGTTCAACTGGTCCAGATCGATGCGTTGCACCGTCGAGCCCATCGAGGTGGCACTCTGCGTCAGCACACATTTCGCCTGGCAATCATCGAGCATGTAATGCTGACGTTCGGCAGGCGCATTGACGTCCAGTGGCACGTAGGTCGCTGCGCATTTGCCGACCGCCAACTGGCTGATCAGCAGTTCCAGTGAGCGCGGTAGCAAAATCGCCACATGCTCGTTGGGCCGCACACCTTGCCCCAGCAGGTAGTGAGCCAAGTGGTTGGCGCGCTCGTTCAACTCACCATAAGTGAGTGAGCGACGGCCATGCACGGCCGCCACTGCATGCGGATGAAGCGCAGCGCGGCGCTCGAACAGACGGTGCACGGGCTGCCCGCGTGGGTAGTCACGCCGGGTATCGTTGAACGTTACCGACATCTGCTCGCGTTCTGCCTCCGGCACCACTGACGATTCAATCAGGGCTGCTGCCGACTGCTGCTCCAGGGCCTGCACCAGATGGACAACGGCTTGTTGCACGTAGGCGCAAATCCGTTGCGGATCAATACCCGGCGCAGCCTGGGCTGTCAGGCTGAAACCATCGCCGAAGTCATCGATACTCAAGGTCATCGGGTAGTTACTGCGCTCCTCTGCATGCACGACCTCAATCCCTTGCCATGCCGTGTTGTTCGCCGGGTCATCGACCTCAGGCACAGCGCTGTGGCGGTAATTGAGCAGCGTATTGAACAGTGGTGCGCCAGCCGGCAAGGCGCTACAGCGCTGGGTCAAAGCCAACTGAGCGTGCTCATGGGCGAGCATCCCGACCAGACGACCATGGAGGTCGAGCACTGCACTGCGCGCGCAATGCCCGACCAGATCCATGCGCAATGGCAAGGTATTGATGAACACCCCCAAGGCGCGCTCGCCCCCCTCACCGCCGCGCAACCGTCCAAGCAGCACGGTGCCGAATACCACGCTGTCACGCCCGGACAACTGGCCGAGCACCTTCGCCCAGGCGAGGTGCATCAACGTGGCGGCGCTGACACTCAACTGCCGTGCCTGATCGCGGATCTGCCGGCACAGGTCGCTGTCCAGCGTAAGTCGGGCCTCGCCAGGAATCTGCTCTGCGGATGCCATGGCCAGGCCGTAAGGCAAGGTCGGCTCATCGATATCGCCCAACTGCTCGCGGAAGAACGCTTCATGGGCGTCCTCGCCAGGCCCTCGCACAACATGGGCAATGTAGTTTCGGTAAGGCACAGGCGCTGCAAGCTGAGTTTCGTCGTCCAGCAGGATGGCCTGCAACTCATGGCTCAATATGTCGAGGGCGATGTGGTCCATGATCACATGGTGGTAGCGCAGCACCGCTGCGATCCTTTGGTTGGCCGGATCATGGGCATAAACCAGCTGCAACAGCGGCGCCTGCGTCAGGTCCATGCGCGGCGCATTGAACAGGTCTTGCAAGGCTGCCTCTTCAACCCGCAGAGGCGCCTGGCGCCAGACCACTTGTACCGGTGCTTGCAAACCCTCCCAGAACAACCCGGTGCGCAGAATATCGTTGCGCTCGATCACTCGCTGCAAGGCATGGCAAAAAGCCTCGAGACGCGAGGCGTCGGCGAAGGCGAACTGCGGCTGCAACAGATAAGGATCGCGGTCCCCGGCGGTCAGGTGGTGGTAAAGGATACCGGTCTGCAACGGGCCCAGCGGGTAGATATCCTGCACATTAGCGGCACCGCCCGGCACCCGCGCCACGATACGCTCAATGGCGGGCTGATCCAGCGCTACCAAGGGCAGCAGTTCAGGGGTGATGCGCTGGCAGTGCGCATCGATCAGGTTGGCTGGCACATCGATTTCAGTGTCTCCACCGACGGCCTCGGCCAGCGCCGCCAGCGTTGGCTGGACAAACAGAACGCGAATGTCCGCACGCATGTCCAGACGACGCATACGCGCAATCAGGGTCACGGCCAGCAACGAGTGGCCGCCCAGTTCAAAGAAATTATCCTGACGGCCGACCTGCTCCACATGCAGCAGCTCGGCCCACAAGCTTGCCAGGGCGATTTCGATCGGTCCTTGCGGCGCTTCATAGGCCCGGCTGGCGATGCTGTCGCGGTCCGGTGCCGGCAGGCTTTTGCGGTCCAGTTTGCCGTTCGCCGTCACCGGCAGGCTGGCCAGCCGTACATAGGCCGCAGGCACCATGTATTCGGGCAGCAGGCCCGACAGCCAGGCACGCAACTGTTCGATATCCAGCCCGGCTTTATCTTCAGCCGAGGTGTAATAGCCAACCAGTCGTTTGTCACCCGGCACATCCTCGCGCGCCACAACCACAGCGTCGAGAACATCTGGATGATCGTTCAGGCGCGCTGCGATCTCACCCAGTTCGATACGGAAACCGCGAATCTTGACCTGTTCGTCATTACGGCCCATGTATTCCAGGCTGCCATCGGCCAGCCAGCGGCCCAGGTCACCGGTACGGTACATCCGCGCATTCGCTGCGTGGCTGAACGGGTTGTCGAGAAAGCGTTCAGCCGTCAGTGCTTCACGGTGCAGATAGCCCCGCGCCACACCGGCACCGCCGACATACAGCTCGCCAACCACACCCATCGGCACGGGCTCGCCGCGCGCATCGAGAACATAAAGCTGCAAATCCGGAATGCGTCTGCCGATCGGGCTGGCGCCGAGGCGCTGGGCGTCTTCGGGCTGCAACGGGTAATAGGTCACATGCACCGTGGTTTCGGTGATGCCGTACATGTTCACCAGTTGTGTGCCGGCGTTCACGTTGCGGGCATACCACGGCTTGAGTATCACGGTGTCCAGCGCTTCACCGCCGAAGATTACCTTGCGCAACGAATGCGCCTGGCCGTTCTCGCCCTGTGCAGCAATCAGCTGACGGAACGCACTCGGCGTCTGGTTGAGCACCGTCACCCCGGTGCTGCACAGCAGTGTGTAGAAGTCTTCGGGCGAGCGGCTGACCAGTTGCGGCACGACCACCAAATGCCCGCCATGCAGCAACGCGCCCCAGATTTCCCAGACCGAAAAGTCGAAGGCGAACGAATGGAACAGCGCCCAGACATCCTGCTGGTTGAAACCGAACCATTCTTCGGTGGCCGAGAACAGTCTCGCGACGTTGCGATGTTCGATCATCACGCCTTTGGGCTTACCGGTGGACCCGGAGGTGTAGATCACATAAGCCAGGTTGCCGGGCGTTACCGGCACCTGCGGATTACAGACGGATTCGTCCTGCAAGTCGTCGTCGAGACAGATCACCGGCACTTCCGAGACCGGCAAGGTGCCCTGCACTGACCGCTGACTCAACAACGCCACCGGTGCGCTGTCGTCGAGGGTATAAGCCAGACGTTCAATAGGATAAGCCGGGTCCAGCGGCACGTAGGCGGCACCGGCTTTGAGAATCCCCAGCAGGCCGGCAATCATCTGCAGGCCGCGAGGCGTGCAGATGGCGACTCGGTCGTCCGCACCGATGCCCATGCCAATCAGGCGATGCGCGATCCTGTTAGCGTGGGCGTTGAGTGTCGCGTAGCTCCAAGACTCCTCTTCATAGCTGACGGCAATCGCATCCGGCGTGCGCTGCGCTTGCGCTTCAAACTGGCTGTGCAGCGTCTGCTCTTGCGGATAAACCGCATCGGGTGCATTGAAACCGTCGGTCAACTGCCGACGCTCGGCCTCCGACAACAGCCTAATGTGGCTCACCACCGTCTGGCTGTCAGCCACCATGGCGCGCAGTATCGCTTCCAGATACCCCAGGTGGCGCTCGACGGTGCTGTGGTCGAACAGCGCTGTGGCGTATTCCACGATGCAGCGGAAATGATCGGGGCCATCGCTGACGCTCAACGCCAGGTCGAATTTCGCGAAAGCGGCCTGTTCATCCAGCGGCTCGAGCTGCATATCGCCCAGTTGCAATCCCAGCCCCTGGCTGCCATCCCAGGCCAGTGATGCCTGGAATAACGGACTGTGTGCCAGGCTGCGCGGCGGCCGCAGGCGCTCCACCACTTGTTCGAAAGGCAGGTCCTGATGATCCTGTGCTGCCACCACGCGGGCCTTGATGCGCTCCAGCAGCGTCACCACATCCGGATCGCCCGACGTATCGACACGCACGGCCAGGGTATTGACGAACAGCCCGATCAAACCTTCGATTTCGGCATGACGGCGATTGGCAACCGGCATGCCGACGAGCACCTCTTCCTGTCCGGACAGCCGCGCCAGCAAAACAGCCCAGGCGCCCATGAACAGCATGAATGGTGTCACCGACTGCGTCTGGCAGAAGGCTCTGAGGTCGTTGCTCAAACGCGGGTCGAGATCCAGCGCGACGCTGGCCCCGGTGTAGTCCTGATGCGCGGGACGTGGACGGTCGGTGGGCAAGGTCAGCAATACCGGCGCACCCGTCAGGGTCTGCTGCCAGTAATCGGCCTGATGACTCAATCGTTCCTCGTCCAGCCAGTTGCGTTGCCACACGGCGTAATCGCCATATTGCAGGGCCAGCGCGGGCAAGGGATCCTCCTGCCCTTGACTGAACGCCTGGTAGAGCGCGGTCAGTTCGCGGGTCAGCACGCCCAGCGACCAGCCGTCGGCAACGATGTGATGCACGGTCAGCAGCAAGACGTGACGGTCTTCAGCCAGACACAGCAAACGGCCACGGATCGGCAGGTCATGCCGCAAGTCGAAGGGCTGCGCGGCCTCTTCCCTGATCACGGCCTGCAGCGCTTGCGGGTCCTGATCACGTAAATCCTGCCAGCAGATGCTCGGTACCTCAGTCACAGGCGCTGCCTGTACCCAAGCAATGTCGTCTTCCTGACTGAAGCGGCTGCGCAGGCTGTCGTGGCGGGCCACGATACGTTCCAGTGCACGCGTCAAGGCACGGCTGTCCAGTGGACCGGTCAGTTTCAGGCCCAGCGAGATGTTATAGGCGCTGTTGGCATCTTCCATTTGCGCCATGAACCAGATGCGCTGCTGAGCGGAAGACAAGGGTACCGGGCCATTGCGTGGCTGCACGTCGATGACCGGCAACTGACTGCGCGCGGCAGCGCTCAGGCAGTGTGCGACCGCGATCAGCGAACTGTCGGCGAACAGGTCGCCAAGGGCCAGTTCCAGTGACAGGCGCTGACGTACCTGAGAAACCATGCGCATGGCCAGCAACGAGTGACCGCCCAGTTCAAAGAAACGGTCATGACGCCCTACGCGCTCGACCTGCAGCAATTCGCTCCAGATCAGGGCCAGCGCGCTCTCCAGATCGCCTTGCGGAGCCTGGTATTCGCTGGTAGACAGCGCGGTGCGGTCGGGCACCGGCAAGGCACGGCGGTCGACCTTGCCGTTGGCCGTCAGTGGCCAGCTGTCCAGGCGCACCAATGCGCCGGGCACCATATAACCCGGCAGGCGCGCCAGCAGTGCGGTACGCAATTGCTCCACGGTGCTGGAGGCAGCGCCGGCACGCTCAGTGAAATAGCCCACCAGACGCGCTTGCCCCGGTTCATCTTCGCGAGCCAGGACCAGTGCCTCCTCGATACCCGGCAATTGGCTGAACTGGTTTTCGATTTCTCCCAGCTCGATGCGCACCCCGCGAATTTTCACCTGATCGTCATTACGACCCAGGTATTCCAGCGTGCCATCGGCATTCCAGCGCGCTAGATCCCCGGTGCGGTACATGCGCGCCTGTGGCTGCCCGGCGAACGGGTCATGCACAAAACGTTCGGCAGTCAGTTGCGGCTGATTCAGGTAACCGCGGGCCACACTGTCGCCACCGATGTACAGCTCGCCCGGCACCCCGAGCGGGACCAGCTGTTGCCGCTCATCAAGCAGGTAAATCGAGGTGTTGGCGACCGGTTTGCCGATGTCCAGGCTGCCGTCGGGTAATAAACGACCGGAGGTGGCGACCACCGTGGTTTCGGTGGGGCCATAATTATTGATCACCGCAAAGCCCGGATCGCGATGGAACTGGCGCAGCCGGTCACCGCCGATCAGCAGCGTGCGCAGGGTTGGATGACGCAGATTGCGACTGAAGGCGTATTCGGCCACCGGCGTGGGCAGAAAAGCGACCTGCAATGGCTGGGCGATCCACCAGTCGAGCAGCGCATCAAGCTGCTCATTGCCGATTTCGGCCGGTGGCAGGTGCAGCGTCGCCCCGGCGCACAAGGCCGGCCAGATTTCCCAGGCCATGGCGTCGAAACCGAAACCCGCCACACTGGCGGTATGACTGCCCGCACGCAGATCGAAGGCCTCACGGTGCCAGTCGATCAGATTGTTCAGCGAGCGGTGCTCGACCATCACGCCCTTGGGCTGGCCGGTCGAGCCCGAGGTGTAGATCACGTAGGCGAGATGGGTCGAGTCGAGCGTGCCGACGTGAGGGTTGTCTTGCTGCTCGGGCCAGTTTGCCAGGTCCAGTTCGATCAGTGGGGTGTTCAATCCCGGCAAGCCCAACCCTTGCAGGCGTTCGACAAAGACTGGTTGAGCCAATACCGCAACCGGCGCGCTGTCGCCGAGCAGATAGGCAATGCGCTCGTCCGGGTGCGCCGGATCGACCGGCACATAGCCCGCACCGGCCTTGAGCACCGCCAGCAAGCCAACCAGCGTCTCCAGACTGCGCCGCGCCACCACCGCCACGCGGTCATCGGGTTGTACCCCAAGACTGATCAAATGATGGGCGAGCGCATTGGCGAGTGCGTTCAGCTCGCGGTAGCTCAGGTGTTGATTGCCCACCTGTGCGGCAATAGCGTCAGGCTGCTGCTCTGCCAGTTGCTCAATGCGCTGATGAGTCGTCAGCCTGCGTTCGTAGTCGGCACGTCGGTCATTGAAATCCAGCAGCAGCTGCGCACGCTCGCTGGCGGGCACGATATCAAGCTGATCGACCGACATCTGCGGCGTCTGCTCCAGCGCATCGACCACGCTCTCCATGGTCCATTGCATATAAGCGCAAATGCTTTGCGGGTCGATGCCTGCGGCGGTTTGTGCCGTCAAGCCAAAGGCTTCACCCAGATCATCGACGCTCAGCACCAGCGGATAATTGCTGCGCTCCTGAGCCTGCAGCACTTCAATGCCTTGCCATGTTTCACCGGACGCTTGCGCCGGTGCACTGTGGCGGTAGTTGAGCAATGCGTTGAACAACGGCGTCGGCGCCTTTACCCCACTGCAGCGCTGCGCCAGTGCCAGCGGTGCGTGTTCGTGGCGCATCAGCGCGGTCAGGCGCTGGTGAGTGGCACGCACTGCGGCTTGCACGCCTTGCTCGTCCAGATCGAGGCGCAGCGGCAATGTGTTGATGAAGATGCCCAGCGCCCGCTCTGTGGCCTCGGCACCCAGCAGGCGCCCCATCAGCACGGTGCCGAAGACTACCCGCGACTGCCCGGCGAGGCCCGCCAGCACCCGTGCCCAGCCCAGATGAAACAGGCTGGCGACACTGATGCCCAGGGTTCGCGCCTGGGCGCGCAGGCGCAGACACAGCTGCTGATCGAGCGTGATGCTGTGCTCTTCGATCGCATCACCCTCGCCGCTCAAATCCTGCAGGCCGTAGGCCAGTGTCGGTTCGTCGAGATCACCCAGCATCTCGCGGAAAAACGCTTCGTGCTGAGCTTCGCTGACGCCCAGCAGTGCTTGCCCGACATAGTTGCGAAACGGTACCGGTACGCCCAGCATTTCGGCTTGCCCCGACAGACAGGCCTGTATTTCATGGCGCACCACCTCAAGGGCACTGTGGTCCATGGCAATGTGGTGGAACAGCAACGTAGCCTCGACCCGCTGACCTGCCACGGGTGCATGGCAGACCAGACGCATCAGCGGTGCCTGGCCCAGGTCCATCGTCAGGTCTGCCGCGAGCGGCGAGCTGTCGACCTTCAGTTCAGCGTGGCGCCAGACCACCTGTAACGGGGTTTCCAGCCCCTTCCAGTGTATTGAGGTGCGCAGAATGTCATGCCGGGTGATGACGCTTTGCAACGCCTCGGCGAAAGCGTCCCGACGCGCCTGATCAGAAAAGGCGAATTGCACCTGCATGACATAGGGATCGCCTTGGGTGGCGGTGACGTGGTGATAAAGAATGCCCTGCTGCAGCGGTGCCAGCGGGTAAATGTCCTGGACATTCGCGGCACCTCCCGGTATCGCGTCCATCAACAGGTCGATAGCCGCCTGATCGAGCTTTACCAGCGTCAACATTTCGGGAGTGATTCGCTCGCAACCCTGCTCGATGCCGTTGGCTGGCAATGCCGGTGCGCCGCGCTTGCCGTTCTGATAATCGCCCTGTTCGATGAGCTCGATCAGCGCCGGCTTATGCTCGCGCAGATGTTCCAGCAGCCCGTTCTCGGTCAAGGCACGGCGATTGCCCTGCACCACCAGTTGACCGTCCTTGACCGTCAGGTGGATTTCGTGAGCTTTGAGTGTCGCCAAGAGTTCGTTGATGCTCACAGGGTAATCTCCATGTTCTCTGTGATGGCTGCGTAGCCCGCCAGCGTAGGTTGTTCGAAAAGCGCCCGGACATCGGCCTCGATGCCTTCCTGGCGCAGGCGCGCAGTCAGGCTCACCGCCAGCAGCGAATGACCGCCCAGCTCGAAAAAGTTGTCGTGACGGCCTACCTGTTCGACCCCTAGCAGTTCGCTCCAGAGCCTGGCCAGCAAGGCTTCGGTTTCGCCTTGCGGTGCTTCATAAGGGCGGGTCAGGAGCGCATCTTGTCCTGGCGCAGGCAGCGCCTTGCGATCCAGCTTGCCGTTGGGGCTCAGGGGCATTTCATCCAGATGCACGAACAGTGCGGGCACCATGTAATCCGGCAACTGCGCACGCAGCACCTCACGCAAGGTCTCGACCGATAGCTGTGTGCCGGTGTAATAGGCCACCAGCCGCTGCCCGCCTGGTTGCTCGTCGCGCACCAGCACGACCGCCTGTTCGATACCCGGATGGCTGATCAGGCAGGCCTGAATGTCGCCCGGTTCGATACGCAACCCGTGGATCTTCACCTGATCGTCATTGCGGCCAAGGAACTCGAGGTTGCCGTCTGCCCGCTGGCGTACCAGATCGCCACTGCGGTACAGGCGATCCCCTGCTACGAAAGGGCTGTCGATAAAACGTTCGGCATCGGTCTTTGGCAGGTTCAGGTAGCCACGCGTCACCCCGGCACCGCCGATATGCAGTTGGCCGATAACCCCCTGCGGTACGGGCTGGTCATGGGCGTCGAGCACGTAAAGCCGCGTGTTGCTGATCGGACGCCCGATAGGCAACGCACTGTCCGGCACGGCTTCATCGGGTCTTAGCGTCCAGACACTGCAATCGACTGTGGTTTCAGTCGGGCCATACACGTTGTGCAGGCGTACCTCTGGCAAACGTTTGCGCAGCTGTGCGGCCATCTCCACGGTCAGCTCACCGCCCCCGCAGACAACGTCGGTCAGGCTGCTGCACGCGCTGCTCTGCGGCAGATCGAGGAACTGCTGCAACAGCGCAGGAACGAACTGCACCACGCTGACCTGGCGCTCCTGAATCACTTGCGCCAGGTAGGCCGGATCACGCTGGCCATCAGGACGCGCCAGCACCAGTGTAATACCGCTGCTCAGTGGCCAGAAAATCTCCCAGACCGAGGCGTCGAAGCTGATCGGGGTCTTTTGCAGCATGACAGTGCCCGAGCTCGGTGGGCACAACACCGAGCTCCACTGCACCAGGTTGCTGACGTTGCGGTGCTCGACCATCACCCCTTTCGGCGTACCGGTGGAGCCCGAGGTATAAATCACATACGCCAGATGCTCCGCCGTCAAACCGGGAACGCGCGGATTCTGATCACGCTGGGCGTCCCAGGTCACGCTGTCCAGATCGATCCGCAGCGCGTGCTCGTCGTCAAGCAGATCGCGGGTGCCGGCCTGTACCAGCAAGGCGACCGGCGTGCTGTCCTTGACCATGTACTGCAAACGTTCGCGCGGGTAGCTCGGATCCAGTGGTACATAAGCGCCACCTGCCTTGAGGATCGCCAGCAGACCGATCACCATCGACAGGCCGCGCTCGACACAGATCGCAACCCGCTGATCAGGCCGCACGCCCAGATCGATCAGGTGATGCGCCAGGCAGTTGGCCTGTTCGTTGAGCTGGCGATAGCTCAATTGTGCACGCCCGGCGCGTAGGGCTATCGCCTGCGGCGTACGCACCGCCTGGGCTTCGAACAGCCCGTGCAAGGTTTGCTGAAGATCGTGATGAATCGCCGTGGCGTTGAACTCGACCAGCGAGCGTTGCCGCTCTTCCGCGCTGAGTACCGAGAGATGCTGCACCGGCAGATCCGGCTGGCCTTCAAGGGCGTCAAGCATGGCCGTCAGCGTCTGCTGCACATAAGCACAGATACGTTGCGCCCCTACCCGAGGTGGCACGGTAACGCTCAGGCGCAGGCTGTCGCCGAGATCGTCGACGTTGAGGCTCAACGGGTAGTTGGTGTGCTTCTCGCTGGTCAGAATCTCCAGGCCTTGCCATGCGTCGAGCTGCGCATCCTGTCGCGCCTGGCCTGCGGCGTGTCGATAGTTGAGGATTGCACTGAATAAAGGCAATGGCGCTGCCACCCCGCTCCAGCGCTGTGCCTGAGCCAGGGATGCGTGCTCATGGCCAAGCAGTGCTGCCAGTCGGGCATGCGTGGCGCGTGCACCGTCGCGCACGCTGAGGTTGCACAGATCGACCCGCAACGGCAGCGTATTGATGAACATGCCCATACCACGGTCGGCACCCGCACCGCCCTGCAGGCGACCCAGCAGCACAGTGCCGAATACCACGCGGTCATTGCCGGTGGCCGCGCCCAGCACCCGCGCCCATGCCAGATGCAACAGGCTGGCGACGCTGACACCCAGTTGCCGCGCCTGACTGCGCAGGCGCTGTAGCAACGCATCGGGCAGCATCTGCTGGGCTTCCTCGATGCAGCTGCCGTCACCCTGCACATCGCGCAGATCGAATGGCAACGTCGGTTCGTCTATATCGCCCAGTTGCTCGCGAAAATACGCCTCATGCTCCGCTTCGCTGACACCCAGACGTGCCTGGGCCACATAGTTGCGATACGGCACGGCGGGCTGAGTCGGGCCCGGCTCGCCGCGTAGATCGGCGAGCATTTCCTCACGCATGATTTCGAGCGCGGTGGCGTCCACCACAATGTGATGGAAGCGCAGCGTTGCCGACAGGCCTGGGCCGGTCGGGTCCGGGCAGTAGGCCAGACGAATCAGCGGCGCACAGTTCAAGTCCATGCGTGCCGCGCCCGCCGGGGTGTCGATTTGCGCCAGTGTCACCCGTTCAACAAGCAGATCCGCCTGGCGCCAGACCACCTGTTGCGGCGTTTCCAGCCCTTCCCAGACGATCGCCGTGCGCAGACTGTCGTGCCGCGCGATGACCTTGCGCAAGGCAGCGGCCACTGCCTCCAGACGCTCCGGGCTGTCGATGTTCATGCGCAATTGCAGCAAGTACGGGTCGCCCTGTTCGGCAGTCAGGTGGTGATAGAGGATGCCTTCCTGCAGGGGCGCCAACGGGTAGATTTCCTGAACATTGGCCGCTCCGCCAGGCACCGTGGCGACAATGCGCTCGATGGTCGTCTGGTCGAGCTGTGACAGGCTCAGCAGGTCCGGCGTGATGTGTGTACAACCGGCCGGAACGCGATTGAGCGGCGTCGGGATTTCACGCCCTTTGCCCACCGACGCGGCCAGCGCGGCGACGGTCGGCTGGCCGAGCAGGACGCGTACATCGACGCTGAGCCCGGCATTGCGCAGGCGCTCGACCAGACTCACCGCCAGCAGCGAATGGCCGCCCAGTTCAAAGAAATTGTCATGACGACCGACATGTTCCAGGCCAAGCACATGCGCCCATAAATCAGCCATGAGGATCTCTGTTTCACCCACGGGTGCCGCGTAGGCATGACTGGTCAGCGCTTCCAGCTCCGGGTCCGGCAAGGCACGGCGGTCAAGCTTGCCATGGCTGGTCAGCGGCAACGCGTCCAGGCGTGTGAAGGCCAGCGGCACCATGTGCGCGGGAAGACATGCACGCAACGCCTCGCGCAGCGCTTCGGGTTCGACGGGAGCGTTTTCGGTGAACCAGGCCAGCAAACGTTCACCGCGCACCAGCACCACAGCGTCCTGCACCTCGGCCTGACTGGCCAGAACCGACTCGATTTCGCCCAGCTCGATGCGCATGCCGCGAATTTTCACCTGATCGTCGTTGCGTCCCAGGTAGTCGAGGCTGGCATCGGCATTCCAGCGCACCAGATCGCCGCTGCGATACAGGCGCGCCTGCGTTGCGGCACTGAACGGGTCGGCGATAAAACGCTCTTCGGTCATTTGCGGACGATTCAGATAGCCACGGGCAACCCCCGCACCACCGATGTACAACTCGCCGACGACACCCACCGGCACGGGCTGCAACTGCTCATCCAGCACATACACGCGAGTGTTGGCGATCGGGGTGCCGATATGCAATGGCCCGCCCGGCTGAACGGCACCAGAGGTCGCCACCACGGTGGTTTCAGTCGGGCCGTAGTTGTTGATCACGGCGAAGCCAGGGTCGCTGTCGAACTGGCGCAAGCGGTCGCCGCCGATCAGCAGCGTGCGCAGCGTCGGGTGCTGGCGCGGGCGTCTGAAGGCCTGTTCGGCCACCGGGGTCGGCAGGAAACCGACCTGAAGTGGCTGTTCCAGCCACCAGTCGAGCAACTCATCGACGTGCTCGTTGCCGACCTCGGCCGGTGGTAGATGCAGTACCGCACCGGCACACAGCGCCGGCCACACTTCCCAGGCCATGGCGTCGAAGCCGAAACCGGCGACGCTCGCCGTGTGACTGCCAGCCTGCAGAGCGAATGCCTGACAGTGCCAGTGCACCAGATTGACCAGCGTGCAGTGCTCGACCATGACGCCCTTGGGCTGGCCGGTGGAGCCGGAGGTGTAGATGACGTACGCCAGTTTTTGCGCATCAAGGTCCGCAACACAGGGGTTATTGCCGGAAGAGCCCAGCCAGTCCGCCTGCTCGGTGTTCACCCGCGCGGTATCGCCGGCCAGCTCGTGGGTCGAGTTTTCAGTCAGAACCACGCGGGGCGCGCTGTCCTGCAGCAGGTAGGCGATACGCTCAGCCGGATAGACCGGGTCGACCGGCACGTAGGCCGCACCGGCCTTGAGCACCGCCAACATGGCAACCAGGCGTTCGGGACCACGGTGCAGGCACAGGGCGATGCGCTCATCGGTTTTGACGCCCAGGTCAATCAGGTAGTGGGCCAGGCGATTGGCGCGCTCGTTGAGCTGAGCGTAGGTCAGTACATGACCATCCTGAATCACCGCAGGGCTGTGCGGCCGCCTGGCGGCCTGCGCTTCGATCAACGCATTGACGGTGCGGCCCTGCGGGAACGGCTGCTCGCTGCCGTTGAAATCGAGCAACAGATGGTTGCGCTCTGCCGCGTCGAGAATCGGTACGTTTTCCAGCCGCAGCGGCAGCGCCTGTTCCAGAGTGTCCAGCAGATGCTCCAGCGTGTTGAGCACCCAGCCAGCGATACGCTCGGCTCCCATACCCTGCTGCGCCAGCATATGCAGGTCGAAACCTTCGCCCAGATCGTCCACACAGAGGGTCAACGGATAGTTGCTGCGTACATCACCACCGAGCACCCGCACGCCTTGCCAGAGCCCTTCACCGTCCTGCGGTTTCACCTCCCCGCTGTGGCGATAATTGAGCAGCGCACTGAACAGCGGGGAACCCGATGCCACCGCACTGCAGCCCTGAGCGAGTACCAGCGAAGCCTGCTCGTGAGCGATCAGCGCAGACAGCTTGGCGTGGACCGCCTTGACGGCTGGACGAGTGTCCTGCGCCGTATCCACGCGCAGCGGCAAGGTATTGATAAATACACCGAGCGCCCGATCGGCGCCCTCACCGCCCATGCGGCCCAGCAAAACAGTGCCGAATACCACGTCGCGACGATTGGCGAGCACGCCCAGAACCCGCGCCCAGACAACGTGCATCAGACTTGCAGCGCTCACCCCGAGCTGGCGTGCCTGTTCGCGTAGGCGCAGGGCCAGTTCAGGGTCGAGGGCCCGTCGCGCCTCCTCGATGCCACTGCCGTCGGCGTGAACGTCCTGTATGCCAAAAGGCAGGGTGGGCTCATCGACATCACCGAGCATTTCAGTGAAAAACGCTGTGTGGCTTGCGTCGTCATTGGCCAGGCGTACTTGCGCGACGTAGTTGCGATACGGCACCGGCGCCTTCAAGTCATAGCGGTGGCCGAACAGCAACGCTTGCATCTCGCGGCTGACGATCTCCATCGCCGTGTTATCCAGTACCAGATGGTGAAAGAGCAAAATGGCGACGGTTTCGCCGTTCGACGATTGCTGGGCATGCACCAGACGCATCAAGGGTGCCTGGGTCAGATCCAGTCGATGATGACGGGCGTCAAACTGGCGTTGCAGGCGATCAATGACAGCCGATTCGGAGTCTTCGGCCTCGAACTCGATGGCCTGTACCGTCAGTTCGGCATTGTTCCAGACCACCTGTTGCGGACTTTCCAGACCCTGCCACACCACCGAGGTGCGCAGGATATCGTGGCGGTCGATGACTTCCTGCAAGGCTGCGGCCCAGCTGTACAGACGCTCTGGCGTGTCGAACGCCAGACGCCATTGCAGCAGATAGGGATCGCCCTGTTCCGCGGTCAGGTGGTGATAGAGAATACCTTCCTGCAACGGTGCCAGCGGGTAGATCTCCTGCACATTGGCAGCACCACCCGGCACGCTGGCGACGATGCGATCAATGGCTGACTGTTCGAGCGCCACCAGACTCAACATGCCCGGAGTGATCTGTTTGCAGCCTGCCGGAATAAGGTTTGCCGGCACTTTGAAGGCGCTGACGTCCGTCTGACATGCCGCCAGAGCAGCCAGTGTCGGCTGGCTGAGCAGCACATGCACATCCGCCTTGAGTCCGGCCTTGCGCAGTTGCTCGACCAGGCTGACGGCCAGCAAGGAATGGCCGCCCAGTTCAAAGAAGTTGTCATGCCGCCCTACGCGCCCGATGCCCAGCACTTCTGCCCAGATGACTGCCATGGCGATTTCCACTTCGCCCTGCGGTGCTTCGTAAGCGTTGCCAAGCAGGTACGCCGGGTCCGGATCGGGCAGCGCGCGGCGGTCAAGTTTGCCGTTGGCCGTCAATGGCAGCGACGCCAGCCGGGTAAAGGCGCGCGGCACCATGTAGCCCGGCAGGCGTGCACGCATTGCCGGTGCCAGCGTGTCGGTGTCGACCGTGGTGGTTTCAGTGAACCAGGCCAGCAGATGGAGATCGCGAACCAGCACAACCGCGTCTTTCACCCCCTCCAGAGTGGCCAGCACCGACTCGATTTCGCCCAGCTCGATGCGCATGCCACGAATCTTCACCTGATCGTCGTTACGGCCCAGGTAATCCAGAGTTCCATCACCATTCCAGCGCACCAGATCGCCGCTGCGGTACATGCGTGCCTGCGCGACATCGCTGAACGGGTCGGCAACAAAGCGCTCCTCGGTCAGTTGCGGCTGGTTCAGATAACCCCGTGCGACACCCTCACCACCAATGTAAAGCTCACCGGGCACACCGACGGGCATCGCTTGCAAGTGCTTGTCGAGGACGTAGACACGGGTGTTGGCGATGGGGCCGCCAATGTGCAGCAAGCCGGTGGCCAGCACCTGACCTGAGGTGGCGACAACGGTGGTTTCGGTCGGACCATAGTTGTTGACCACGGCATAACGGCGGTTGTGAGTGAACTGCCGCAGGCGATCGCCGCCGATCAGCATCGTACGCAACGTCGGATGATCCTGATCCTGGCTGAAGGCGTACTCAGCCACCGGGGTGGGAAGAAAGCTCACGTCCAGCGGTTGGGCGCGCCACCAGTCGAGCATGGCTTCAATGTCCTCGCCACCTTCCTGGACCGGTGCCACATGCAGGGTTGCGCCAGCGCACAGGGTCGGCCAGACCTCCCAGGCCATCGCATCGAAACCGAAGCCGGCCAGGCAAGAGGTATGACTGCCCGCCTTCACATCGAAAGCCTGGCAGTGCCAGTCAACCAGATTGGCCAGGGTTCGATGCTCCACCATCACGCCTTTGGGCTGGCCAGTGGAGCCGGAGGTATAAATGACGTAGACCAGATTGTCGCTGCCCAGCCCCGCTACCTGCGGATTGTTCTCGGCGCCCTGGCCGTCGATGCAGTGGTCCAGTTCGATCAGCGGCACTGCCAGCGGCGGCAGACGCTCGATCAGCGAAGACAGGGTCAGCACCACCACCGGCGCACTGTCACTGAGCAGATAGTGCAGGCGTTCGCGCGGGTGCGACGGGTCGATGGGCACATAAGCCGCCCCCGCCTTGAGAACGGCCAGCAGCCCTACCAGGGTTTCCAGGCCACGGCGCGAAACGATTGCCACGCGATCGTCAGGACATACGCCTTGGTAGATCAGACGCTGAGCCAGAGCATTGGCCTGACGGTTGAGTTGCGCGTAGGTCAGGTGTTGCCCCTGAAAAATCGCCGCCACGGCATAGGGGCGAGTACGGGCCTGCTGTTCGATGCGTCGATGAATCAGTTGCTCGTCGCCCGCAACGCTTTCAGTCTGATTCCAGACCTGCAGTTGCAATTGCTCGGCAGGTGCAGACAGCTGGAAGTCCTGAATTTTAAGCGCCGGGTTTTCCAGCCCTTGCTCCAGAATGTGCAGCAAACGCCCGGCAATCGCCGAAGCCTCGTCATCTTCGATCCAGGCACGGTGATGAACCAAGTGCAGCGAGGCATCGTCGTTGCAACTGTTGCTGCGCAAGTGCACGGCCAGCGGCGTCGCTTCGTAGCCATTGGACACTTTTACCGTCTGTGCCTGCGCATCGGTGTAGCAGTAACCATGGTCTTCCAGCTCGTAGGACACCGACACTTCAAACAGTTGCGCCCTTCCCTCACGTGACAATTCGAGGGTGCGATTGAGTTCGCTCAAGGGGAAGCGCTGGTGACGGAAGTCACGTTTCAGTGCGTCGCGCACCTCGACCACCAAGGCACCGAAGTCCAGCTCTTCGGCAAAGGCCATGCGCACGGCACTGACCTGAGCAAAGTGACCCAATGTCGCCTTGAAGCGCGCACCACTGCGATTGAGCAGCGGCAGCCCTACGATCCACTCGTCGCGTTGCGCAGTGCGTGTGAAATAGACATGCAGAACCGCCAGCAATACATGAAATGCCGACGCATTGTGGCGCTCGGCAAATTGTTTCATACGCGCATGCAAGGTACCGGGAAGCGGCTGCACCCAGGCGTGGGATGGCGCCGGGTCAGTCGCACGACGGTTGTGATAGCGCGACACCAGCAACGGCTCTGGCAAATCACGGTATTTTTCCAGCCAATAGGCCCTGTCCAGCGAATAGCGTTGCGACGCCTGATACCTTGCGTCGTCGGCAATGAATGCGCTGTACCCCGGTGCTAGCAGTTCGGGGTCTTTACCTGCGATCAATGCGCTGTAAAGCTCGCCGAGGGACTTGAACAGCTGCGCAAACCCCCAGCCATCGATAATCAGATGGTGGGCCTGACCTGCCAGCCAGTGCTGATCATCAGCCAGACGGATGAGACAGAAGTCGAGCAATGGGCTGCCATCCAGCACGTACGGGCGGCGCATGTTGTCATTGATCAGTGCTCGCGCTGCCTGTTCCGGCTCGGGATGACCGCTGACGTCGTGCAACGGCAAGGACACCGGCAGGCAAGGCGCGTACGACTGAAGCGGCATGCCGTCCGCTCCGGCACCGGGCATCAGGACCGTGCGCAGCACTTCATGTGCGCAAACCAGTTGCTCCAGCGCCTTGTGCAGGGTCGTCGGGTCGACCGCTCCAGACAGTTGCAGGTAGCCGCCGATGTTATAAAGCGGGGACTCACCGCGACTGATCTGATCAAGCCAGACGTCGCGCTGAGCAGCGGTCAATGGGTAGGTTGCGGCGCTGGAGGCGAGCATGGCTCAAGATCCTTCTTGGCGGGTAGGCAGCGGATTAAGCACTGCCGTCCCACATGTGTATGGCCCCTTTAACCCGGACAGTGCCGTACGGCCAAATGCCACCGCAGATCCACTTTCAGCGGATTGCAATCCTGTCCCTGTTTTTTGTTACAGACGCAGGATGAAAGGTTAGGCTGAATACCCGGAGACCAAGTGCCATCATCAGGCTTATCAGTAAGTGCAATCAGTAGTTGCCGCGCAGCAGTTCGACATGGTCCGTTTTTGCGCGGTCGGAATCAGGAAAGCTCAAGATGAACACGGCGCAACATTTCGAGTACCACGACGACCCACGCTTTTATCTGCAACTGGCCAAACTGGTGTCCAGTACGGGCGACGACACCTTTGCCGGGCACATGCTGCAGTTGGTGGATTCGCTGGTGCCCATTCACGGGCTTGGCCTCAGTGAATGGACGCTGGACCTGCGCGAGAGCAGCATCAGTCGTATCAATCCGCTGGGCAGTGCGGGCCTGAAGCATGACCCTCCCGGCAGCGAGGCCACCGGCCATCCTCTGCTACCCAGCATTCTGCACATGCAGGACCCGTTGCTGATTCAGCTCAAGACCCCGCTGAGCGCGCAACATCCTCAGCACAACACCCACCAGTGCAATCTGGTGTCCAGCCACGGCGAACGTCGGCTGATCATCTGCTTTTATCGGCTGACTGCGTTGCGGGCGTTTTCGCTGACAGAACTGTCCTTGCTCAAAAGCCTCTCCGATACGCTGTTGCCGCTGGTCGAGCACCACGCGCAGAGCCTCGCTCAGTCCAGCAACAACGCCACCCGCGTCGAACCTGAGCCTGGCTCGCTGGATCAGGCATTCACTGGCAGGCTTGCACAGGACTCGGTCACACTTTCAGCACGCGAGCAGGAAGTCTGCCTGGGCTTGCTGACCGGTGGCACCGTGGCTGAAATGGCGCAGCGCCTCAAGGTCAAGAACAGTTCGGTGGAGACCTACCTCAAGCGCGCTACCGCCAAACTGGGCGTCAGCGGACGACATGGCCTGGCGCGCTGGATGGCAGGCGATTGAAGCGCGTATGCCCTGGTGAATGAACTGCAGCGATACGCGCCCGTAAAAAAGGGCCACTAAAGGCCCTTTCGCACAGACGCTTCTGTTTCAATCAACCCGGAAGGCAATCACGCTGTCGCCCAGCGTCGTACCGAGCGATCCGTGACCGCCAGCAGCGATGACCACGTACTGTTTGCCGTCGTTGCCGGTATACGTCGAAGGAATCGATTGGCCACCCGCGGGTAACTCGTGTTCCCAGAGCACTTTGCCGCTATTGACGTCGTAGGCGCGGAAAAAGTTATCCGCCGTCGCGCCGTGAAAAGCCAATCCGCCTGCCGTCACCATCGGACCGCCATGGGCGACCATGCCCATGGGAAAGCCAACCGGAAAACGTCCCTGCATGAAGCTGGTCTTGAGGTTTTTGGTCGTACCGACCCGACGCATCCATTGGGTCTTGCCGGTCGTCAGGTCGACCCCGACCATGGTCCCCCACGGTGGCGCTGTGCACGGGATGCCAAGGCTCGAGGCGAATCTGGAAATACGGATGGCATAGTCACCGTCGAAGTTCTCGTTCCAGTAGGGCTTGCCCTCCTGGGTGAACAGGCGTTTTTCCTGGGCCTGCGCGGGGCGTTTGATCAGGTTGTAGACATACGCCAGACGTACCGGTGCGGCGATCAGCAACTGGCGGTCAGGGTCCACGGCCACCGAACCCCAGTTGAACACGCCTATATTGCCGGGATAGATCAGCGAGCCTGACTCGGTGGCCGGTGTCCAGGGGTTACCGTCATAACGAAGTGTGTTGTAAGCGATCCGGCAAGCCATCTGGTCAAAGGGCGTAACGCCCCACATGGACTTCTCGGTCAACACCGGCGGGATGAAGTTAAGTCGCGAGACCGGCTGGGTGGGTGCAAAGCGCTCGCCTTCGACACCGCCATCGGTGCGCACACTGACCTGATCGACAGGCACGATCGGCTGCCCTGTCAGTCGGTCAAGCACGAAAATGTTGCCGACCTTGGTCGGCAATACCACGGCAGGCTGGTGGTTGCCGTCCTTTTCCAGATCCAGCAGTGAGGGCTGCGAGGGGTTGTCGCGATCCCAGAGGTCATTGTTGGAGGTCTGGAATTTCCAGCGTAGCGCGCCGGTCTTCAGGTCGAGTGCCACCAGCGCATCGCGAAACTGCTCGGTGTTGCTGTCGGGGTTACGCCGGGTGCCGGTTTCGTCGGGCGAAGCGTTGCCAAACGGGACGTACACCAGACCGTTTTTAACATCGGCGCTCAGGGTTGCCCAAGCGACCGGCGTATCTTGCGGATAGTTCTGGTCAGCCGCTATGGGTTGCGTGTTGTCCGGGTTTTGCGGATCGAAATTCCATACCAGCCGGCCGGTGATGACGTCGTAGGCGCGAATCACCCCGGACGGGTTGCCGTCGTTATAACCGTTATCCATGATCGAGCTGCCGATCACGATCAGATCGCCCGCAATCAGTGGCGCGGAGGTCTGCATCAGCGCGTGCGGGCGGATCGTGCCCATGTTGACGCTCAACTCGATCACCCCGCCGCTGCCGAAGTCGCTGCACAGGTTGCCGCTGTCGGCATCAAGCGCTACCAGTCTGGCATCTGCAGTCGCGGTGATGATGCGTTTGCCACATTGAGCCGGCTGTTGTGGCTGACCCGTCGAGCTGGAGGCCGCGGAATAATAGCTGACGCCACGGCAGGTCTGATGCTGTTGCAGGTACGAGCGTTTTTTTTCGGGGGTGTATTTCCAGGCCAGTTGCCCGGTCTGCGGGTTCAGTGCATGCACTTCGTTATGAGGCGTGCACACGTACACCCGGTCGTTGATCTTGAGGGGCGTCGCTTCAAAGGTGTACTCGCCAGCGTCCTTGTCCTCATCACGCAGGTCGCCGGTGTGGTATTCCCATGCGACTGACAGCTTGCCGACGTTGTCCGGGTTGATCTGATCGAGGCTGGAGAAGCGCTGGCCCGCGTTGCTACCGCCATATGCAGCCCAGTCACTGCCTGCCGACTCGGCGCTGCGGGAGGTCGCCACGTTGTCGATCCGCCCCTGCTGCGGGTACGGATCGTGAAACATCAGCGCAATCACGATCAGCAGCATTGCGCCAAGCGTACCGCCAAGCAACGGATGAAAACGACGCTTATCGGTGCTCGAGCGCGCCTGATAAAGCGGCCGCACTACCCAAGGCATGGCCAGCCACAGGCCGATCAGTGCAAACAGATCGCCGCGAGGGATCCACTGCCATCTGTCGAGGCCGGCTTCGTAGATGATCCAGAGCAGAATCCCCCACATCATCAAGGCATACAGGGTAAGTGCCGATTTCCTTTTCAGGAATACCAGGGTTGCTGTGGCCAGCAAACCCAGGGCAATCACCGAGTAGGCCGGTGAACCGCCGGCAGCCACCAGTTGCGCGCCCATGAACAGCAGAATGAGGCTGAGTATCGCGATGACGATACCGGTCACTTTGAGAATCATCTTCCTTGCCCTTTATTGTTATCCGATCTTGCGCAGCGACGCTTTCGACCACGGATTTCGCCCGTAGTGTCAGTTTTTGCGTGTCGCGTCATCCAGGGCAAGGATGGTATGGGCGTTGGTGACGGTGGTTGCCAGGGTGTTGATCACGCCTGAGCGCAAGGCACCCAGCGTGGCGGCCGCCTTGGTGTTTTCACTGGCGATGGCCACTACATCCGGGATACGAAACAGTTCCTGCACGGTAAGGCCGATCACCCTGCCCTGTATGGCATTGACCGCAGGCTGACCGTGAATGTCGATGAAGTCATAGCCCATCATGTCGCCCACCGTGCCGGACAGCCTGGCCTGGGCGATTTCCTGCGGGGAGAACCAGCCCATGCGCACCATATTACTGTTCTCGCTCATGTCACCGATACCGATCAGCGCCATGTCGGCACGCCGCGCACGGTCAAGCGTCGAGCGCACGGTGTCGTTGCTGATCAGAACACTGCGCAGTTCGGGGTTGGCGACCAGCGCCGGGGCGTACAGGCTCTCGCTTTCGCCACCGAAGCGCAGCGCCAGACGGCGGCAGATGTGGTCGGGGTTCATGTACTCGCCCGCCTTGAGCGAACCGCCGATGGCACAGACAAATGTGCAATTGCGCGTCACCGGCAGGAAGACGTTGTCCGCAACCGCACCCACATTGCGGCCCATGCCTACCGCGACGATCATGCCGTCGCCGAGGGTCTTGTTCAGGTAATTGGCAACCAGGCTGGCGACCGCCGAGCGCTGGGTGTCCGGGTCGCTGTGGTCGACTGCAATCAACGCCCTGTCCAGTTGAAAGCGCTCGACCAGCGCCAGTTCCAGCTCGTTGTTCATCGCCGGGTGCTGCAGCACCCGTACTTCGACAATCCCTTCATCACGTGCGCGTTTGAGCAGTCGGCTGACTTTTGCGCGCGACAGGTCAAAGCGTTTGGCGATGGCCTCCTGAGTGACGTTCTCAAGGTAATAGAGCATCGCGACTTCAGTCATTAGGTCGATGTCGCTGGCCATGCGCTGGGTACTGTCACTCATGTGAACGGGCTTCCGTTTCGGCGTCAAAGGCACATTCTCCCTACTCCCGCCCTGTCCCGTCCACTGACTATTGATGCCCGTCACGCTCTATCGCATTGATGCGTTCGACCTTGGCGCCGGAGCGCGCGGCTTCGAACTCCGACTCCAGAAACGATTTGACGATGCTTTTCGCCAGTTCAGTGCCGATCACCCGTGCACCGATGGAAAGAATTTGCGCATCGTTACTCTTGCGAGCCCGCTCGGCCGAATAGGTGTCGTGAGCCTGGGCCGCACGAATGCCGAAGACCTTGTTGGCGGAGATGGCCATGCCTATTCCGGTCCCGCAGACCAGCACGCCAAGCCGCTGCTGCCCGGCATTGATCGCTGTGGCTACGGCCAGAGCAATGTCCGGGTAAAGCACCGGCGCCGTGGAATGAGTACCGAAATCGGTTACCGGATAACCCAGCGACTCGATATGGCGCTTCAACAATTCCTTGAGTTCATAACCCGCTTCATCACATCCGATAGCCACCGGGAAAGGTGTGTTCATGGCATCAGGCTCCACTGCCGGGGTCTTATTATCTGACCAAATGTTCAATCGGTGAAATTCCGATCAGTCATTTCTGAAACATTAACCCGGTTCTGTCAAGCAAGTTTTCCAACGAATCCTGAACAAAAGCTCAGAACTGCCGCAGGACTGCCTTTAAGCGGACACTTGAAAACTTTTACAGGAAACAGATTGACTGATCAGAATTTCATTTGGTACACATATGCTCACTGAGCAACGCATCAGCACCTAATAAGAATTCACAGCACGAGGACACGCCAATGGCCAAGCCATTACTGCTCCAGGCTGAACACGTCACCAAGGCTTACGCTGGCATCCCCGCCCTGCGTGACGGGCGTCTCTCATTGCGAGCCGGAAGCGTGCACGCCCTGTGCGGCGGCAATGGCGCGGGCAAGTCCACTTTTCTGAGCATTCTGATGGGCATCACCCAACGTGATGCCGGGACCATCCTGCTCAACGGCGAGCCGGTGCAGTTCAATCGTCCCGGCGATGCTCTGGCAGCCGGGATTGCGATGATCACCCAAGAGCTGGAACCCATCCCCTTCATGTCCGTCGCCGAGAACATCTGGCTGGGCCGCGAGCCACGTCGGGCCGGGTGCATTGTCGACAGCAAGGAACTGAACCGACGCACCCGCGCACTACTGGACGAGCTGGAATTCGACGTCGACGCCACCAGCCCCATGCATTTGCTGAGTGTGGCGCAGATACAACTGGTGGAAATTGCCAAGGCCTTCAGCCATGACTGCTCGGTGATGATCATGGACGAGCCCACCTCAGCCATCGGCGAGCGTGAAGCGCAAATCCTGTTCAAGGCCATCCGCCGGCTTGCCGCCCGGGGCGCAGGCATCATCTATGTTTCCCACCGCCTCAGCGAGCTGGCACAGATTGCCGACGATTACAGCATCTTTCGCGACGGCGCCTTTGTCGAGAGCGGACGCATGGCCGATATCGACCGGGCACACCTGGTGCGCGGCATCGTCGGCCAGGAGTTGCAGCGTGTCGATCACAAGGTCGGCCGCGAATGCACGGTCGAATGCTGCCTGAAGGTCGAGGGCCTGAGCCGCAACGGCGAGTTCGAAGACATCAGCCTGCACGTGCATCACGGCGAAATTCTCGGCATTTATGGGCTGATGGGCTCGGGTCGTAGCGAGTTCCTCAACTGCCTGTACGGCCTGACCACACCGGACGCCGGCAGCGTCACCCTGCAAGGCAAGCCACTGCCGGTCGGTCTGCCCAAGGCGACCATTCGCGCGGGCGTTTCGCTGGTCACCGAAGACCGCAAGGACAGCGGTCTGGTGCTCAGTGGCAGCATCCTGTCCAACATCGCGCTGTCGGCTTACCGCCGGCTGTCGAACTGGTCGCTGATCGATGCCCGCAAGGAGCACAGGCTGGCCGAAGACATGGTCAAGCGCCTGCAGATCAAGACGACGTCGCTGGATCTGCCCGTCGCGTCGATGAGCGGCGGCAACCAACAGAAGGTCGTCCTCGCCAAATGCCTCTCCACCGAACCGGTGTGCCTGCTCTGCGACGAGCCGACCCGGGGCATCGACGAGGGGGCCAAGCAGGAAATCTATCACCTGCTGGATCAGTTCGTACGCGCTGGCGGGGCCGCCATCGTGGTCTCTTCGGAGGCGCCGGAGCTGCTGCGCCTCAGTGACCGAATCGCCGTGTTCAAAGGTGGCAAGCTGGTGACCATCAGCAGTGATGCCGATCTTTCCCAGGAAGTCCTGTTGAGTCTTGCCTCATGAATGCCAAAACCATTATCGCACCAGCCTCCACGTCTCCACGCAGCCGCCTGCGCCTGTCTCTCGACCGTTTCGGCCTGCCGCTGGTGTTCATTCTGTTGTGCCTGGTACTGGCGTTTGCCAGCGAATATTTCATGACCTGGCGCAACTGGATGGACATCCTGCGTCAGACCTCGATCAACGGCATTCTCGCGGTCGGCATGACCTACGTGATCCTGACCAAGGGCATCGACCTTTCCGTCGGATCGATTCTGGCGTTCGCCGGATTGTGCAGCGCACTGGTGGCGACCCAGGGCTATGGCCTCTTGGCAGCGGTCAGCGCAGGCATGTTTGCCGGCGCCATGCTCGGCGTGGTCAATGGCTTCATGGTCGCCAATCTTTCGATTCCACCGTTCGTCGCCACCCTGGGCATGCTCAGCATCGCCCGCGGCATGACCTTCATCCTCAACGACGGCAGTCCGGTGACCGACCTGCCAGAAGAATACCTGGCGTTGGGTATCGGCCGGCTCGGCCCGATTGGTGTGCCGATCATTATCTTCGCGGTGGTCGCACTGATTTTCTGGATGGTCCTGCGCTACACCACCTACGGCCGTTACGTGTACGCCGTCGGCGGTAACGAAAAGAGCGCACGCACCTCCGGTATCGGCGTACGCAAGGTGATGTTTTCGGTGTACGTGGTTTCCGGGCTGCTCGCCGGCCTGGCAGGCGTAGTGCTGTCCGCCAGAACCACCTCCGCCCTGCCCCAGGCCGGCATGTCCTACGAACTGGACGCCATCGCAGCAGTGGTCATCGGCGGGACCAGTCTGTCCGGAGGCACCGGCAGCATTGTAGGCACCCTGTTTGGCGCACTGCTGATCGGCGTGATCAACAACGGCCTGAACCTGCTCGGCGTGTCCTCCTATTACCAGCAGGTCGCCAAGGGCCTGATCATCGTGTTCGCAGTGTTGATTGATGTGTGGCGCAAGAAAAAACGCTAAACCGGCATGAACGACTGACTACAACAATAACGAGGTTCTTATCATGAAATTCGGTACATCCCTGGCCGCTGTCGCGGCGTTCTCCCTGCTCGCCAGCAGTATCTCCATGGCCGCCGATGGCAAGACTTACAAGATCGGCGCGGCGGTGTATGGCCTCAAGGGTCAGTTCATGCAGAACTGGGTGCGTGAGCTCAAGGAGCATCCGGCGGTCAAGGACGGCACCGTGAAAATCACCGTGTTCGACGGTAACTACGATGCGCTGACCCAGAACAATCAGATAGAGACCATGATCACCCAGCACTACGATGCGATCATTTTCGTGCCCATCGACACCAAGGCCGGCGTCGGCACGGTGGCCAGGGCGATGGAAAACGACATTCCGGTGATCGCATCGAACACCCGGGTTGCCGGCAACAAGGTGCCTTACGTCGGCAACGACGATGTCGAGGGCGGTCGCCTGCAGGCACAGGCCATGGTCGACAAACTCAAGGGCAAAGGCAATGTGGTGATCATCCAGGGGCCGATTGGCCAGTCAGCACAAATTGATCGGGAAAAAGGTGAACTGGAAGTCCTGAGCAAACACCCGGACATCAAGATCATCGAGAAGAAGACCGCCAACTGGTCCCGGGCCGAAGCCCAGACCCTCACTGAAGACTGGCTCAACGCGCATCAGAACGGTGGCATCTCCGGGATCATTTCGCAGAACGACGACATGGCTCTCGGTGCCCTGCAAGCGGTGATGTCGCGCAACCTGAAGCCTGCCGATGTGCCGATCACCTCCATCGACGGCATGCCTGACGCCATCCAGGCGGCGAAGAAAAATGAAATCACGACCTTCCTGCAGGACGCCCAGGCCCAATCGCAGGGCGCCCTCGATGTCGCCCTTCGCACCCTGGCCGGCAAGGACTACAAGCCGCAGTCGGTGATCTGGGAACGCTACGCCAAGGACGTCAAATGGGGCGACGGCACCGACAAGAACTACATCCTGCCCTGGGTGCCGGTCACCGATGCCAACGCCGATGCGCTGTACAAGCAGGTCAGCGGCGGCAAGTAACCGGTCTGAGATTCCCGCTTCTGCCCGAAGGGCGTGGGAGCGAACCGGGCGACGCTTCGCTCCCACGGCCTTCGGCCAGAATCAAAAGCTAACGTGTTTGAATCTTCAAAAAAACAGCGCTACAGGAGTCATCTTCATGTCTGAATTCTGGAACAAGGCGTTCGATCTCAATGGCCGTTGTGCGGTCATCACCGGCGGAGCAGCCGGGATTGGCCTTGCCTGTGCCAGCCTGCTGGTCGCGCGCGGCGCGCGGGTCGCACTGCTGGACCGTGACCCGGCAGTGGCCGAGGTTGCCGCCGGCCTGGGCAGCGGGCACCTCGGTATTGCGGTCGACCTGCGCAGCGTCGATCAGGTCAACAGCACCATCGACAGCGTCTTCGAGCATTTCAAGCGTATTGATTACCTGATCAACAGTGCCGGGGTTGCCGTGCTGGACAAGGCTGTCGACGTCAGCGAAGAGGCCTGGGACACGACGCTGGAGATCAACCTCAAGGCCAGTTTCTTCGTCGCCCAGGCCTGCGCGCGACACATGCTCGGCCAAGGCAGCGGACGCATCGTCAACCTTGCCTCGCAGGCCGCAGTCATTGGCCTGGACAGGCACGTCGCGTACTGCGCGAGCAAGGCCGCAGTGGTCGGCATGACCAAAGTGCTAGCCATGGAGTGGGCACCGCACATCAACGTCAACGCCATATCGCCCACCATCGTCGAGACTGCGCTGGGCAAAAAGGCCTGGGCGGGCGAAGTCGGAGAACGGGCCAAAACACAGATCCCGGCAGGCCGCTTCGCTCAGCCGGAGGAAATAGCCGGGCTGGCCCTGTACCTGCTCAGCGACGCAGCCAGCATGATCACCGGCGAAAACGTAGTGATCGACGGCGGCTACAGCATCCAGTAATTCATTTTTCTGTCGTGAGGTTCATCGTCATGTCCACCGTCACCGAACGCACTGCCGAACAACTTTCACCGGTCATACCGAAAACCATGCAGGCCGTGGTCTGCCACGGTCCGGAAGACTACCGGCTGGAAACCGTGGATGTGCCGACTCCCGGCCCCGACGAAATCCTCACAAAGGTCGAGCTGTGTGGCATCTGCATGGGCGACATCAAGACCTATCGCGGCGCGCCCTCGTTCTGGGGCGATGCCGAGCAACCTCGCTACGTCAAACCACCGATGATTCCAGGCCATGAATTCGTCTGTCGCGTGGTGGCGCTCGGCCCTGGTGCCGAAAAGCGTGGCGTGCAGATCGGCGACCGGGTGATCTCCGAGCAGATCGTGCCGTGCTGGGGCTGCCGCTTCTGCAACCACGGACAGTACTGGATGTGCCAGAAGCACGACCTTTACGGCTTTCAGAACAACGTGCAGGGCGCCATGGCCCAGTACATGATTTTTACCAAGGAAGGCATCATTCACAAGGTGCCCGACTCGATTGCCCCGGACGAAGCCATTCTCATTGAACCGCTGGCCTGCTCGTTGCACGCAGCCGAACGGGCCGATGTCGATTTCGACGACATTGTGGTCGTCGCCGGGGCCGGCACACTCGGCCTCGGGATCATTGGCGCGGTGCGCATGCGTAACCCGAAAAAACTCATCGTTCTCGACATGAAGCCCGAGCGCGCCGCCCTCGCCCTGCGCATGGGTGCCGACGAGGTGTGGAACCCGGCCGAGGTCGATGTGCTGGCGAAGATCCGTGAGATAACCGACGGCTACGGTTGCGACATCTATATAGAAGCCACCGGACACCATAAGGCGGTCAATCAGGGCCTGGCGATGCTGCGCAAACTCGGACGCTTTGTGGAGTTCAGCGTATTCAACGATGAGGCCACAGTGGACTGGTCGATCATCGGTGACCGCAAGGAGCTGGACGTGCTCGGTTCTCACCTTGGTCCCTACATGTACCCGCGCGCCATCGACTTTATCGGCAACCGCAAGATCGACATGCGCGACGTCGTCACGCACAAATTCCCCCTGGCGGAGTTCAAGGAGGCGTTTGCCGTCATGGAGCGAGGTGATAAATCATTGAAGGTGGTTCTGGAACCCTGATCCGCCCGATGCTTATAAGCCCGATCCTTATAAAAAGAACACAGGAAATCGCGTTATGAACCGAGTGATAAACGATCCGGACCAGGTGGTCGAGGACATGCTGCGCGGCATTCTGGTAGCGCACCCCGAACTGTCGCAAAGTGAAGGTAACCCGCGGGTCATCAGCAAAACCCGCCCTTCAGAACAAGGGCACGTAGGGATTGTCACCGGCGGCGGTTCCGGTCATGAACCGGCCTTTCTTGGTTATGTCGGTCCCGGGCTGGTGGATGCAGTAGCGGTCGGCGAGATTTTTTCCTCGCCCACGGCCAAGAGCTTTTTCGACGCCTTCCGCGCGGCCGATCACGGTGCAGGCATCGCCTGCCTGTACGGCAACTACGCGGGCGACAACATGAACGTGAAGCTGGCGATGAAAATGGCCGCCAGCAAAGACCTGCAAGTGCGCACGGTGGTGGCCAACGACGATGTGGCCTCGGCACCGAAATCCGATATCGCCAAGCGACGCGGAGTGGCCGGGGAAATTTTCATGTGGAAGGTCGGCGGTGCTGCGGCCGCACACGGCTACGATCTGGACGGCGTGATCCGCGTCGCGCAGAAAGCCGTTGATCACTGTCGATCCATCGGTATCGGCCTGACACCCTGCACCATCGCGGCGGTCGGCAAGCCCAACTTTCAGATCCCCGACGGCAAAATGGAGCTGGGCATCGGCCACCATGGCGAACCGGGTATCGAAGTCATCGACATCGAGTCTGCGGCGGCCATGGCAGAACGCATGCTGGCGCCGATTCTGGCCGATCGGGATTTCAGCGTGGACGACAGCGTAGTCGTGCTGGTTTCAGGCCTTGGAGCAACGCCGGTGATGGAGCTCTACGTGTTCTACGCCGAAGTGGAGAGCCTGCTCAAGGCCCGGGGCTTGAAAATCCATCGCTGCTACGTGGGCAATTACTTTACGTCGCTGGAGATGATGGGGGTAACCCTGACGCTGCTGGGCCTGGACGCCGAGCTGAAAAAGCTGATCGACCACCCTTGCCGTTCCATCGGCATGACCCAGGCGGAGTGAACCAATGAGCGAACAATTCTCTACCCAGCATGGCACTGCCATCGTTGCCGACCTGGTGAGCGTGATCGTCGCCAACCGCGAATACCTCAGCGAAGTGGATGGCGCGATCGGTGACGGCGACCATGGCATCAACATGGCCAAGGGCTTCGCCCACTGCGGTCGTACCATCGAAGGCCGCCAACTGAGCCTCGCCGAGGCGCTGGATGAGCTGACCCTGAGCCTGATGGAAGGCATCGGCGGCTCCATGGGCCCGCTGTACGGCAGCCTGTTTATCGGCATGGCCGACCAGGTGCGCGGCTGCGAGCAGATCGACGCGGCTGCCTTCGCCAGTCTGCTACGCGGCGGTCTCACCTCACTGCAGGACATCACCGAAGCCGGGGTCGGCGACAAATGCCTGATGGATACCCTGATTCCGGCCGTCGAAGCCTTCGAGCAGGCCCATGCCCGAGGTGAATCATTCAGCGCGGCACTCGATGCGATGAAAAGCGCTGCATCACAAGGGCGCGATTCCACCCGTGATCTGGTAGCGAAGATAGGCCGAGCGAGTCGCCTCGGCGAACGGTCGCTCGGCGTGCTGGATGCAGGCGCGGTGTCGTGCTGCCTGATACTGACGCAACTGGCGGATTCAGTGCAGCCGAGGCTGAAAGACCGTTAAAGCACAGCGCGATCAAAGCTCGAATCGAATCCGCCGCTCGCGGCGCTGTGCCTCCGGCAGCGCCTCGCCGCGTCGGACCGCAGCAAGCAGTTGCTCGACGCCCACATGGATTGCATCGGCAGGCACATTGCACGGTTTGAAACCAGCCGCATTGTCGAGCCCTTCGCGATGCGCCTGAATGATTCTGACGTCCTGTTGAATCACGATGTGCGTGTACAGATGGATGAAAGGACGCAAAATTCTCAATACCCAGCGCGGCACTGGAAAACGATAGGCAATGTAGGTGTAGACCCGCGACTGGCGATCATCGACAGGCGTGATCTGGCTCACGATCAGGAAGCCTGAGCGTGCCCCCCAGAGGTAATCACAAAACGTCACATTAGGCGCCAGAAAACGATCCGTATGCACAAGTGGCTCGGCGTCCGGGTTGGTCAGCCATTGCATCATCCCGATCTCGTCGACTTCGTCGTGATAGACAACCTCGATGCTCTGCGCCTTGCAGGAGAGCGTCGCTTCCATGGCTCGACCGCTGCTTGAGCGAAAAATACCCTCGTGAACGAACACGGTGTGCGGCACGTCCAGAAAGTTCTGCACCAGACTGCCGACATCGGCATCGAAGGTGTTGACCATGAAATAGGATTGCCACGGGCGTTCGCCATAGGCAGGCAGCCGGAATATCGGTGTTTCGCGAGCATCGCGCGTGCCGGTGTACACCCAGACCAGGCCATCCTGTTCGCAGACGGCAAAATGGCGCTGCCGGTAGCGATAGTCAGGCGACTTCGCTGCGCCCTGCCTGGCGTCTACGCTGGGAATATGCACCACCTGGCCGTTCGCGTCATAGCGCCAGCCATGATACGGGCACACCAGACAATCATCGGTGATTTTGCCGGCTGAAAGCCTTGTGCCACGGTGCACACACTGGTCCAGCAACGCAGCGGGCTGCCCGTCGCGCTGGCGAAACAGAACGATATTGAGGCCGAGTATCCTGGCCCGATGCGGCTTGCCTTTGCGCAGCTGCTTCTGCGTGCACGCTACATACCACTGCTCAAGCGTGCCGTCGTCACGGGTATCGGTTTCACTGATCAAAGTTGAGGGCATTCAGGTTCTTCCGTGATTGCAAGGAGCGCGTCAGCCGTGTCCAGACGGCTGATCAATGCACGCGGCTTGACGTCGCCTGCACGAATACCCGTCGACTCTGCAGCGCGCTGCAGCAATTCTGCGAGTTTTTGCGCTCCTCCACAGACGAAACGCATACGTACCGGGCCCAACTGACCCAGCGTGCGCGCATGTGCATAGTGAAAGGAGCGCTGCAGGGCCATTTCAATATCGTTGGCCAACGCATTGCGGCAAATGCTTGCCAGTGTCGTCGTTGAGGTACACAGCAGCACCACATAATGCGGCAGTGCGCTGCTGGAGTCGGGTATCAGGCATGCGCTGTCGGCTGCGTCCATGCATTGCGCAAGGGCTCGCTCGACCAGTTGCTCATCGAGCTTCTCGCCCACCAGGTCACAGGTAATTGCGCAACGCCCGACAAACTCCACACGCGGAGTCCCGGCGAGCTTACCGACTACGCGCACCCGATCACCCAGTGCATACCGGTAAAGACCTGCACCGGTAGTCAGCAGCACTTGCGCGGTTTCACCCATACGCAGGGCGTGAGCTTCTTTTGGCAGCCCGTCATCCCCGATGAATTCCAGATAATGACTGCCTATCGCCAACGGGCAGCCAGCCCCTTCGCCAAACGGGAGGCTGACCACGCCTTCAGTCGCGAATAATCCTTTGGGCAACCAGCTTGCCTGAGGGAAACGCGCAGCCAGTTGCTGGGCGTATACACGACTCGGTCCGTCCATCCAGCAACTTACCGCCGCAAGACGAGGCCACAACTCGGTGAATACCCCATGAGCAAGGGCGTGGCGTAAGGCTTTTTGGCGAGTTGCCGGCAACCTTTCTTCGAGCCAGGCAACTATCTGCCGACTTTCAGGCGATTCAGTGTCGAGCAGTGGCTGTAGCAGGCTGGTCAGAAACGTCGGGCTCCACACGCTGATAAAGCTCAGTCCGGCATCTGCAATCAGGGCGAGCAGCGTTTGTCTGCGCCAGTGCGCCACGTCGCTGGCCAGTTCAGGAATCAGCAATGTGCCGGCCAGCCCGGCGATTGCGCTGCCTTGCAGATATTGCAGATCGCTGGCACTGCCGATCGGTATGTCATTGGCCGTCATTGCCGGCTGCTGCAAGGGCGGCGACATGGACCAATACCCGCTGCCATGGCTGATTTCCGGGACCTGGCGGTACATATCCGCCAGCCACACCGTCAGGGAACCCTGCAATTGGCCAAGGAATTCCTGCGTATAGGGGATGTGTTTCTGCACTGCACTATTGCCGCTGCTGCGCTCGAAGAACAACGGCGGACTGGCGGTCAGTATCGGCCCTTGTTCATGCTGCGCACGCTCGATCCAGGGCTGCAATTGGGCATAGGTATGTATCGGTACCCGCTTGCGAAACTCTTCGGAATCGCGGATTCCGGCAAAATCATGAGCTTGGCCGAAGGCGCAGTCACGGCTGGCCGACAGCATCCGCAGCAGTAAGCGCTGCTGAGATTCTTCGGGTTGCTCGAACAGACGCTGCCAGTGATCGAGCGTGACGTAAGCACTGTCCATGAACGAGCGCCACAAGGCTCTTTTCACATCATCACCCGCCAGCATCAAAAGTAGGTCTTGTCGAGCTGGGTCAGGTCATCGGGCAGTCGCTGCGGAGGCATGAACACCTGTAGCCAGCCGAACCACAGAGGTCGGGTTTCCTTTGGATTGGATGCCGCGTAAATGTGCTGCCAATGCATCTGTGAATGGCGATGGTGAGTCAGGTTGTAATTGAAGTTGAGGAATGCCCAGCGGACCACGCGTGGCGCCCGCATGTTGTAGGCACCTTCGACGACATCTATCGGGGTGCGCATGTGATAGACCCATTGCAGCGATGACCAGGAAAAACCGAATGCGATATAGGCCATCAGAACCACTTCCCAAGACCAGCCAAGCAGGTAAGCACACGTCAGCCAGACGATAATGCCGGTGATGACTTCCTTGCGGATGCGCCGAAAGTCGCTGATCGAGAAATCCTTGAATGCCGCAGCGTAAGTATTGACCTCACCGCTCTGCGACCATCGATCAGCTAGACGTGGCGGCAGCAAAGGCAGCAGCAGGCTGCCGACGAACGCCGCCAGCCAGATACCGCCGAGCACCGCAAAATAGTATTCCAGCCGTTTACGCAGCAGGGATTCATCCGGCATCGCAAAATCGGCCAGTTCGGCACGTGTGCGGTTCCGTGAGTGGTGCCCGAGGTGATTGATGTGGATCAGCGTCGCGGACGCCCCAAACAGGGTCGAGGCCCAGCACATCATCAGGTAATTGACGGTTTTGTCGCTGTGCGCAAGGCTGTGAAATGCCTCGTGCATCATCGAGAACACACCCTGCATGACCAGACAGAACGGAATCAGGATCAGCCATTTCCATGGACCTGCGCCAGTGTGGGACAGCCAGGTAAGCGTAGCGCCCCAGAACAGCGTCTGAAGCACCAGCACAGCCAGGTTGGCCTTGTCGAAACGGCGTGCCGGGTGAATATCCATATATAACTGCGCCTGAATGACCACATTCGAAAGCCCGGAAGTATACCTGCCCGAGCGCCAGTATGGTTATTCGGCAGTTTCAAGCCTGCCGGAGTCTGGCACACTGTGCACCTTGATATCACGGTAAGCCGAGCACCATGTCGCTCTTCAAACGCATCCTGTCCAGGCGCTCGGCGGCCATGCTCTCCCCGCAGGCGATCCCGCACCGATCAATACGCTTCACCTTCGATGACAGTATCCCGCGCTACTGGCATGGCGGCCGCACGCACACCACGCGCTTTTTCGATTGTCTGTCGTTCATGTTTCCCCAAGGGGAAAAAATCTTCATCGAGAGTGTGGTGCACTTTCGCCACCTGCTCGACAGAGGCAGCGCTCTGGACAAGGCCGTCGACGATTTCGTCTATCAGGAGGCGTCGCACATCCGCGAGCACCGTGCCTATAACCTGCTTCTGGGCGCACAAGGCGCGCCGGTCGAAAAACTGGAACGCATGCTGTTGCGGCGCAGAAAGGAAAGCGAGCGATTACCGGCCAGCTTTCGTCTGGCACTGACGGCCAGCCTTGAACACATAACCGCAATACTGTCCGAGCAGATTCTGCGAAACCCGGCCTTCATGGCGGGCGCCGACCCCACGATGGCCCGCCTGTGGCGCTGGCACGCAATGGAGGAAATCGAGCACAAGGCTGTGGCCTATGACGTGCTGTGCAAAGTAGAACGTAACCCGCTAAGGCGTTACCTGCTTCGTTGGGTGGCGATGACGAGCCTTTCGGTGTATTTCACTTTCGACCTTACTTACTTCACCTATCACCTCGTGCGCGGGGACCGGCAACACCGCAACTGGCGCGAATGGCTGCGCCTGCAATGGTGGTTGTTCGTCAATCCCGGCCTGCTGTCGCGCATCGTGCCTGCCGGGCTGTTCTGGTTCGCTCCGGGCTTCCATCCTGACCGAATCGACACACGCGAGCTGCTCGACAACGCTCGCCAGGCACTTGATGAACAGCGCTGAACGCAGCTTTCGGGGCTGGCTCGCATGAAGACCATCTGGACACCCGATGGCTTCGAGGAGTGGCAAAGGCATTTCCCGGCTACCGCTTTCGTACGTCACCCTGCGGAGCTGGACTGGACCGATCTGTTCCTGCAGCGCTGGCAAGTGCCCTTGCCCGGCCTGCCAAAGGACACCCTGGTCGTGCTGGTTGCAGGTCTTTACTCGGAATTCATCCTCTACTGCAATCGCGCCTGTGCCCGGTCCCTCACCTCTGCGGGCCACGATGTCCTGCGCATGCCGGTGCGCTCCTCACGCGGTGTGATCGCGCAAGGCAGGCACATCGCGACCCTGCTCGGCAGCCGACTCAAGCCAGGGCAGCGCTTTGTGGTGCTGGCTCATAGCAAGGGTGGTCTGGATACGCTGGCAGCGTTGTCACAGAACAAGGACCTGCTCGACGCGTGTGACGGCATCGCTCTGGTGCAGCCGCCCGCTGGACCCTCGCCGATCATCGATGAGCTGCTGGGCCACGGCGCCGCTAGCGCTGGCCGAAGTTATCGAATGGACAGGTTTCGTCAGGCGATGATCAACAGCGCACCACTGGCTGCGGGCACCCGGGACATCAGCAGCAACCGCGACCCACAGGTTGCTGAAATGCTCTCCGCCCTGCCCGCCACCCTGCACTGTCTGCATGTCGTCAGTTGGTCGGCCGCGCGGCGCTCACACTTCGATACTCACCATCAGCGCCTGAATGCGTTGCGTCCCGGGCATGCGCATGACGGTCAGTTCTACATGGAACACCTGGCATTGCCAGGCGTCCCGCAGATCTGTCTGCCGGATCTGGATCACGGTCAGCCGATACTGGGCGGCGCCGGCTTCGACCCGACGAGATTCTGGCGGACATTGCTCGACGTGCTACACCAGACACGTACGCCAGAACGCTCTACACCAGATAGATTTCGAAGCCTGGGATACTCGCCGCACAAGACTCGGTAAACTCGGCTGCGTGGCTGCCGCAGGGTGCCGTGTAAAGGTCCATCGGCAAGGAAAAGGCGTGATAACGATGCATTGCCTTCCACAGCGGGTCCTGGTCGTAAAGGCATAACTGCATCAGCGAATAGTCTTTGCGCACCTGCTTCCAGGCAACATCCAGCAGCGCGCAAAACACCTCAGGGTCACGATGGCGAACCTGCAGGTGGGTCAGGTAGATATCCCGCAGTGCCTGGCCAGGTGCTGCGATACCTGGTCGGCCTGCCAGAGGTGCGAGCGCATTGTAGCCAAGGCGCAGTAACTGCTGCGTCAGGGGCATCTGTTCGACGACGATGCGTTTTATCTTCCCGGCGTCCCAAGGCGCGACGCAGCCCAGCAGGTTGTCGCGGTCATCGACAGCCAGCAGAAACGAGTCAATACCGAAATCCGGCCACTGGCTGAGCCTGCGCTCAAATTCCGCCTCGCTGAACACACAGCCAAACGGTTGCCGGGATGACTCGCTGTCGAGAAACGCCCTCAGCGCATCCAGATAACGAGGGGCTGCGCGGACGACCTTCACCTCGCCGCTAGTGCGGGGAACGCTAATCAAACCACGCTGACCGTAGACCGAGACATTACTGTAGCCACGCCAGTGTGCGAGTTTCAGCGGGTTTGCTCGTCGTCGCCCCAGCAGCGACTGGGTCGCCAGAGCGTTATTGCGGATGATGCAGCAATAGGCATGCTGTGCGCCTGTTTCGCGGGACAGATCCGCGAGCCGCGTCTGTACCTCGGCCATCCATGACCGGGACAGCCTGCGATCGGGCGTCAGTCGCAGATCGCCCAGATACGCGACCGGCTCGACACTACCGTGCAGGTAGCCATCACGCACCACCAGACTGGCCGAGCCGCGCAGCTCGCCCTCTGGGCCTTCGGCGATCCAGGTGCGCTGATCGTCGGCATGGCAGCGGTGCAGGGCGAAGTAGTCCGGGCTACGATCAAAACGTAGCGGCATGCTCCCGCGCATCGTGCGTCGCCGTTGAAAGTCGAGAAGACGCGAATTGTCCGCCGTACCGGCCTGACGAATCAGCACGCCGAGTACTGCTCGGTCATAAACAGCCTTCGAGCCAGCGGTCGCAGGTTTTCGGGCGCAAGACGACACAGGCAAACCAGTTCGTCACCCTCGGCGTAACGCGGGTTCTTTTGCAGAAAGTACTCGACTTCCGGCAGCTTTGCGTGATTTTCCGAGATCAGTGCAAGCTCCGCGCTGAGGCGGCCCTGCGGCGTCTTGAATGACAGCACGCCGGTGGCCGGGTCGTAGGCATCGCCAAAACGCGTATAGGCAAGGTGATCCATCAAGGCCTGGACACGAGGCGCTGTCGAATGACCCGCACGCGGTGCGTAATCCAGTACCATTGCCCGCAGATAGCGATAGGTTCGATGCCCCTTGCAGATCAGAAACCAGTAAAGGGGAACATCGGGAGCCTGACGCCACAGGTCGCCCACCAGTCGAGACCAGGCGAAGGCGAGTTGCTGGCTGCCCCAGTGTTCAGGGGTGATGATAGTGTCACCGGAAAAAATGAATTTGCAGGGCTGATTATCCCAGCTCATTTCAAACAGTTTCAGCGTTGTGAAGCCCATGATCGTGTTATGGGTGTCGTGCAGAACGACACAATGCGTCTTGTCGTCAAGGTCCTGCTCGAATCGAGCCCGACAGGTATCCTGATAGCAGGCAGAATAAATCTCGAACATCCGATCGATATCGACTGATCGTAAATCGGGGCGCCCAACGGCGGTCGCGCACAAACTCATGGAGGCCTTCGATGTATGGAAACACAATGACCGGATTCTGAATTGCCGGGCCGCAGAGGGCAATCAGTCTCTCGGCACAATGTCCCGATTCTTCTGCAATCATCGCTGCGCACAGTCTGGCCCGTCCGGGCGTTCGCTTGTGCACGTAACGAATGAACCAGGCTTCGCACCCATGCATCCTCATCAATGCGCCACGTCCAGTACTGATCGTCCCGTCACGTGGCTGTTGGCCTACCTGCTGGTCACCGGCCTGCTGTACTTTCTGGTGACACACGTTCCAATGGGCCCAGCAAGGCTCGTCGAGCCAGGTATCGTCGACGCTCATATGCCCTTGCTGCCGTTCACGCTGCCGCTGTATCTCAGCTATACGCTGGTGATGCCGGTGCTCGTTTACATGGGGCGTCAGTCCTCTTGGCTGCTGCCGGTATTTTTCGCCGGCGCCCTGGCCGCCGGGCTGTGCCTGGTCAGCCACCTGTTCTGGCCGACTATGATCCTGCGTCCTGAAAGCGGTTCCGCGTGGCTCGACTGGCTATACCAGCTCGATGCGCCACTGGCGGCATCACCCAGCGGGCATGTGGCGTTACCCGTTGCAATCAGCGTCGTCATGGGCGGTTTGCGTCTGAGATCGGCCTGGGTATTTGCCCTCTGGAGCGCAGTGCTAATGCTGACGGTGATGACCACCGGGCAGCATGTCTTCACCGACATGGCCTGTGGCGTGTTCATCGGCCTGGCCTGCGGCCTGACGACCTTGGTACTCAGGCGCTGTGCGGTAGACATGCGCACCTTATCGGCTCTGCTACTCGAATGGCTGTGCATACTGGTCACGATTCGTGTCGCGATTTACCTCGCAGACTGGCGCTTTTATCTGCTGGCCGTGCTCATCGTGGCAGCAAGGCAGCACGCGTTGTTCGTGCTGTATCACGATGCAACCCATTACCACCTGACTCGACAGCGCAGTACTAACGACTTCCTGATCAACCTGGCGATCGGTGTTCCGGGCCTGGTGCCGATCGAATTCTACCGCCCCCTGCACCTGGACCATCACCAGCACGCAGGTACCGAACAGGACCCGGAACGACGCTTCCTCTATTACCGCCAGCCCTGGCAGTTCCGACCGTTAACCGCGAAGTTGCTGGCCAGGCAACTGCTGGGAGACTTGCTGCTGATCAACACGCTGCGCAACATTGCCGCCTACAAGGCCGCAGGAGGCGCGCCGCCAGCGCTCACCCGCCCGCTGATTTCGGCAGCGCTGGTATGGCTGATGATTGTCGCCGCGCTTATCTGGCAATGCTCGGCGCAAACGTTCGGGTTGGTGGCGATGCTGTGGTTCCTGCCCCTGATTACGGTCGGCACCCTGCTGCAGAAAATTCGCAGCATGGCCGAGCACAGCGGCGGCCCCGGCGTCACGCCTGGCTGGGAAGAGTGGACCTACGCCTGGCGCGTCGGCTGGCTGGGACGATTTTTCATCTGGCCTTACCATATCAACCTGCACTTACAGCATCACCGAACCGCCAGCATACCGTGGCATGCCCTGCCCTCTGCAGTTCGAGCCGAGGAGCAGCTCATGGCATCACGCTCGCTTGCCTCGCTGATGTGGTCGAGGCTCAAGCAGAACTACTGATACCTACACACTCTGCCTCAGAATAGTCATTCGCCATTATTGGCCGCGCGGTGATCAAGGAACTTTGCCCTGTTGCTGGAAGCATTGCGTTACCGGTGATGGATCAAACGACCGAAACGCGCAGCTATCCAGCAACCGCTCACTGCGCTTGCGCACGTAACCTGGCGGGCTCGTTCTTCTCGGCGTAGTGACGCGCGCGGCGCAAAACATGCTGGGTGGCTCTGCGCGCCTCCTCCTTGTTGAGTTCGACATGTGCTTCCAGCAATTGCTGGGCCTGTTGCGGCCGACATTGCAGAAGGGCCTTCAGAATGCTGCCATGTTCTTCGTACGTTGCATCGACTCTGGAGGCGCTGAATTCGAGACGCCGGATGGTTCGGGTCTTCTCGGTGATCTCGTGATGCAGCCTGGCCATTTCCCGGTTACCCACGGCCTCGACCAACGCACAATGAAACCGTTCACCCAGCCCGGCGAGGATATCGGTGTCTCTCAATCGCTCGTTTTTCGGCACCAGCCAAGTGCGTATGAGTTCATCGATCAACGGCTCGACGCTCAGGTCCATCGAACCCAGCCTGGCGAGCGCCGCCAGCTCGAGCACCACCCGCACGTCATACAGTTCCTCGAAGTGACGAGGGTCAAAGGGCCGCACCTGCCAGCCGCTTCGGTAATAAACCTCCACGTACCCTTCCTGCTCCAGCCGGAACAATGCCTGCCTGACCGGTGTTCGACTGGCTTGAACACGCTCGGCCACTTCACCTTCAGTAAATCGCTCGCCGGGTAATAGACGAAACTCGGAAATGTCTTCTTTGAGCAGGGCGTAAATACGCTCGGACATAGTTTCCGGGCGCTCTTTGAACGTTTTGGCGCATGCTGTCTGCATTGATGATTCGTCCTTGTAATCCAGTTACTTAACCTTGACGCAGATGACCTGCGGTATTGCCGGACATCCACCAGCGTGGGAAATCTGCAATCCCTTCAATCACCGCATCCACGTTTTGCCGATGGGCCTCGAACAGCCTCGGGTCATATTTTCCGGTACGCACCAGCAGGCTGCTGGCACCGACGGCTTTCGCCCCTGCGCAGTCAGTCAGAACGTCGTCGCCCACTACCAGAGTGCGGCTGGCGCTGGTATCAAGTTTGCGCAAGGCAGCCTCGAAAAACATCGGCGACGGCTTGCCCATGACCAGGGCCTGTATCTGTGCTGCGGCCTCGAGCCCGACGATGAAGGCGCCGCAATCGAGGCGTTCCCCGTCACGATCGAACCAGAACAGGTTTTTTTGCAATGCGATGAGGCGAGCACCGCCTCGCAACATACGGAAACAGCGATTCAGTGTGGCGTAGTCGAAGGCTTCGCCGATATCGCTGATGACCACTACGTCCGGGTTCGTATCGTCTGTAACGATGTCGCTGAACGCCGGCCGTATCGAATCGGGGACCAGCAGATGGCACTTGAGGTGCGGATGTTGCTGCAAATAGCCCAGACAGGCCGTGGTGGCGGTCTGGATTTCGTCGGGGACGACCTCGATGCCAACGTGGCAAAGCTCCTCTGCCAGCTCCTCCGGCATCTTCGCCGTGGTGTTGGTCAGCAATTGCAGCCTTAAACCCTGCGAACGCGCGAAGCTCAATGCATCGGCTGCGCCCGGCAGAGGCTGTCCCTTGAGCATGAGTGTGCCGTCAATATCGAAAAGCAGACTGTCGAAGCGCATGGATAAGCTCCCTGTGGCTGAAAGTATCGAGTCAGGTGTCAGAATGTGGCTGTGAGCCACTGGCGAATCGCAGGCAGTGTCATTTCAGCGTCGGCAGGCCGTGGCAACGGCGTACTGCTGGCGTCCAGCAACACGCCACGCAACCACGGGTCATTGGCGCATACCGTGTGATCGCCACCTTTTCGGCTGAGGCGAACGGCGTGTTCTGAACGAGCGGCCAGCAGTCGCGTGCCTCGCGGAGCCTGCCAGTAGCAGCCGCCCGTCCAGCCTTCGGCAAAGACCTGCCCGTCGGCGCACTCGAACATCGTCCACTCATCTCGAAACGGCTCTGCGAGGCTTTTGCGCCAGGCGTCGGTCACGGAGCCAGGGTCGTGTCCGGACAGCGCCAGTCGCCTGGTGTTGAACAACACCAGACCGTTGTCGGCCGGATGAAAGACCGCCGCGCTTTTGTGCATATCCGGCACGCCTGACGCGTCATAGACCAGCCAGCCCTGCTGCTCGAAAAAACTGTTGGGGTAAAGATCGTGATGGACCGGTGCCATACCGTGATCCGAGTGAGCCACGCAGCGTACCTCCCGACCCGCCGCATCGACGCAGCGCAGGATCAGCTCATCGACCCACCCCGATATCTCGTCGAACAGGCGTTGCCCAACCGCTTGCATCAATTCGCTGGCCCAGTCTGGCGCGAGGTACTTGAGCAAATGATGTGACAGCAGATCCACCACCGGGTAGTAACCGATGACACGCTGTGCATCACCGGCCCTGACTGCGCCGACAATGTCGTCGCAAAAGCTTTCATGCATCTCGCGCATCAGTTCCAGCAGCAGCCATTCCGCAGCGCCCTGCCCGCCCTCATCCAGCCGCTTGCCCAGCTGTCCGGTGCGGTACAGCACCGTCAGGTCATTGGCCACGTAAGCCTTGCTGGAGTCGCCCTGCAGATCAAGTGCCTGGACCTCGCGGTAACCGAAGCTGATCACACAGATGCGTTTTTCGATGTGCACCGCGCGCAGTGCAATCGCCTTGCATACATTGCCCGGGGCCTGCCCCGACAATGGCACGTGCACCGTGCTGCCCAGCGGTAATTGGCACGCAGCACGGCCATGGTCCTCTGGCCATTCGAGCACTGCACCGTCCTGTTGAAGACTGACCCTGGCAGCCACATCCAGAGCCTCGATACGCAGGCAGCCACCGTTTTCAATGACCTCGGGACGCAGCGAAAAACCCTGATAGACGCAGCTTTGCCCAAGCAATGCGTCACCCAGCCTGTCGGGCTGGACAAAGGGCACGGCACACAGGCGGAAAGTGATGCCCTGGCGCGCCCATTCATCCCAGACCATGTCGATGTGGCGCGGCCAGACCTGAAAGGCATCCGCCACCGCCAGGCAGGCCTGCGGCGCTGGCGCGGGGACGAGATAGCCCGTCAAACCGTGCTCGCTGACCGGTGCGCCGCTGAAGATCGACAACAGCGAGGGCGGAGTCTGGCAATTGGGTGACAGTGGCAGCAAGGGGTAACACGGCCACTGCGCCGAGGGCCGTCCAGGCTGTCGTGCCCGGTAACGCTTGACCAGCTCCCACGACAACCCGTCGATCAACAGCCATACCAACGGATCAGCGCCCCTCATGAAGCGATCCGGCGTTGAGAGTCGTCCAACGCCCAGCGGGCCACCACAGCAACACGCTGCTTCAACTGTTCGAGAGAACCGCTGTTGGGCAGTACATAATCCGCTTCGATCCGGCGCATCTGCAGATCCAGTGCGCTGTTTTCCACCACGCTGATGTCGCCTCGCTGCCCCAGACGCGTTTGTCTCACGGATGAATCGGCAAGCACCTTGATCACCTGAAAGCCTTGCGCTTGAAGGTACGGCCAGTCGACGGTGTCGTCGCGCAGGTCATCATTGATGACCACCTGCGCGCAGGAGCGGGCCAACCGTCGGGCGAAGTTCGTAACCAGCGACTGACTGTCCAGATCCCTCAGCTCGCGTGCGATGCACTCCAGCAAACGCTGATTCTGGCTGCCGCTCGCCACTTGCACCCCGGCCTGCGCATAGAACATGCCTTGTAACTCGTACAAGGGCTGGGCGAGCTTGATGACCTCGACCGACAGCCCTGCCGTTTCGAAATACTCACGCAGCAATTCAGCGGTTGTACTCTTCCCGGAACCGCTGGGGGCCACCAGTGCCAGACGCAATTGGTTAGCGTGGTTCATAGGATCTCCTTATCAGGCGCTGATCAGCTCGCGCGCCACGCCCACACGGCTTTGCCACTGTACACCGAGCAGCCCACGGACGATCTGCGGCGGTACGCTGTCGGTCAGCGAACCGGCATCCAGCAAGCCGTGCCAGGTCGAGGTAACGAAACGATGCGGCCACTCGAAGAGTGTGGGTGAGTGAATCTGTTCCAGAATCGCATCGCGACCCATTGCATGGACCCGCAATTTGCCCCGCGCCGCCACGTTGGGCAGGATGACGGTCTCCAGCCAGCCACAGCCTTCCGGGCTGGCCTTGAGTGCGGCGCGCATGGCTTCGGGTTTGCACAGGCGTTTTTCGGTATGCGCGATCGACAGATCATCAGCCACTGCAGCCAGATCAAGTCGCTTTGCCAGTTCTGGATGTGTACGTAATGTGCCGACACCGACATGCGGATAATCCGGCCAGCCGCGGGCGCGAATCCGACCGTCGACGCTGTCCAGCAACAGCTTGTCCCCGGAGAAGTACAGGTACTCATCGGACAGCACCAGGTCGAGCATGGTGGTGGTCTTGCCTGCCCCTTTTGCACCGCCGATGGCAACGATCCCGCCGTCCGGCCCGACCACCGCCGAGGCATGCATGATCACACTGCCTTTGGCCTGCTCGACCAGCAGCCCGTAATAGCGCACCAGTTCGATCAAGTGAATGAAGGCATTTTCGTCGCCATGGAAATCAACCGTGTGACGCGCCCGGTCGATCCGGTATCCGACCTGGGTCTCGGCATCCCAGGCATAGTCCAGCCCCGTCTCCGGGTCATGGCCACGCAACACCCTCAGGGTAAAGCCGGGGGCGTAGGTTTCACGGATGATGTCGGGCGTCACGCAGAGGCCCATCCACTCCGGGTTGAATGCCGCGCTGTCGTGCAACCGAACCCTCAGGTCGACGGTAGTCTGGCCGTCGTCGTCTACTTCGGCAAAGTAAGGCGCGAGAAACACCCGCAGCCGCTGGGCCAGTGCCGAACCGGAGGTCTGATCGTCCAGTTCAAATCGATAGCGTCCATTGCAAAGGTAACGGCTCATGAGTGCAGGCTCTCCGGGCTGGCGATGAAAGGCGATGGTGAATGCAAAAAGGCAAAACGATCAGTCAGGGGCCAGCACTCCTGGCGACGTTCGCTCAGAAATGCCTGCAGGTGTTCCATCAGCCTGCGTAGATCGGCATCGATCGACTGAGGGTCCAGTGCGCCCCGGCACTTGAGAAAACGCACCTCACCGCGCGTCGTACTCCCCGCCTGCGAATCGAGCGGCATGCAGGTCTCGAAGGTAATCGCGAAGAGGTTGCCGCTGTCCACGGATTCGCACGGGGCACTGAACGCATAACGTCGATACTCACCAAGTGCCTGCAACGTGCTGTCAATGTTCATGGCCATCGCCTCCAGCGTCGGAGAACCCAGCGACAGGTGCCTTACGGTGCCGGACAGGTTGCCCGGCGCGCTGCGAAACAGCTGCACGATGGGTTCATTGACCGCCAGCTTGCGTTTGCGGCTGCAGTGCTCGACCCATACATAACCACCGTCTTCCGCCCTGGCGGCGGTTACCTGATGGTCCCAGATCTGAAATTCGTCACCGCACTGGCTGGTGAACGGCGCCATTGCCGGGCTGAAACTGGCGTCGAACCAGGCCTCGCCGAGCATTCGCGCATGGCAATCAGGTGCAAGCTCGAAGGATTCGACATAGGTCTGTTCGCTGGTGGCGTAGCGACATTCCCAATTGTTGATCGCCAGATGGTTGCGCTCGAACGCATTACGCAGCGCGATCAACAGGTTTTGCGGGACGGCAGGCTGCTCGATTGCAAGCGGCGGCTGTACAAACAGCGAACGATGCACATCAATTCGATTGAGCAAGTGGCTGATGTGCACCTGGTCTGCCTGCAAGCGGATGATCGCCAGCGGGATGGCGGCCCCGGACAGGTTGTGGCAGCTTTCGTCGCCCAGCGCGCCGTGCGAATCCTCAAGGAGCATCGCCCCGTCTGCATCCCAGCGTGCCAGTATCCGGTGGCGGCCTCGCAGGTCAGCGACGGCAGTCAGCTCACCCAGCAACGCCGTGTCTGCGGCAATGGCATACAACCTGTGGTCATCGCTGCCGAACGGCTCCTGATGACGGATTTTCCAGCTACCGAACACAATAGCCATCTGCGTGGTCGTGGATTGCGACATGATCATCTCCCCGGCAAGTGAATTCAGAGCCGACTCGCCTCACGGGCAAAGTCGAGTTTCGAATAGAGATCCTGCTGAAACAGCGGGTGCCGCTCCGCCAGAAAGTCGCGCATCACGTTGGAGACGGTTTCAAAGTCTTCCTCCACCTCGCGCAGCGTGTGCAGGGTCCTGCTGCGGCAATATTCGACTTCGACCTGGGCGAACTCCGCACTCCCGTCGACCATGCGGCAGACATCGAAGTACGCCCCGAAACCATTACCGGTCCTCAGCGATTCGAAATTGATGTCGATCCGGGTGCGCCTGAACGGCTTGAGCCGACGCAGGCTTGCCGAGGTCATCGAGCGGGCGTGAGTTTCGATATCGGCAAACGCCACCGGCTGATCGGTGTTGAAGTCCTCGCGGCGCAATTCCGCATTCTCGAGAAACCATTTGCGCTTGACCGCCATCAGCCCGTCGGCCTGGGGAATGAACGAGATGTAACCGGTTTCAAGGGGGTCGCCCGTCACTTCGAAGATATGCGATTCATAGTCGTAGGTTTGAAAGTCACGGTCGATTTCCAGCACCAGGTCCTTGAAAGCGCCCTCTCCGAATGCCTTGTGCATCGCGGTGGACAACTGCCACATGTCAGGTATCTGAAACGAGGTGAATTTACGTTCCAGCTCCATTTCCGGACGCCAGCGCACGTACCAGCAGTCATCGCTCAGCATCGGTTGCGAAACGGCCACACACGCAGCAGCAGATCGGGCCAAACGTTGCCAGGCCCTCCAGGCAGCACGCTCGACCGGTTCGACATCCATCAAGTGCAGGAACAAGGCCCCTGCTTCGCCCTCGTGAACGTAGTGATAAACGCTGCATTTATCGGCGTGATGCATCACCGCCAGGGTGGCCATCAGTGCTTGATCGGGCGGTCGACGATTGAGCGTCGGATCCAGCATATGCATGCGCGAACGGCTGTCCTGAGTGCGCTTGCGCTGTCCGGCATTGAACACCTGAAAGTCGAAGTCTTTCATGGGCATCGGCACATGGGTGTGATGGGCATTGGAAAGCCACTGCGCATGCAACGTACCGCTGGGTATGAACAGGCCGTTGTCCGAGTGACGGGCTTGCGCTGCATCTGTGTCGACAATGGCAACCAGCGCAGAATCGAGGCTGCCGTTGAGGGTGTGTGGATCGAAAAACAACAGTGAAATATCCGTAGTCATTGTAGCTCCCGTACTTCGTTGACCGCGTGAGGCAGCGCCTTGGGGCTCTGGCTGAAAGTGATCCGTTGTCCGGCAAGTCCCTGCTGATAAAGCGCTTCGGACTCCACGGCGGGAATGCCGTGTTCACGCAACAAAATCGAAAGATGGCAAAGCATGGACGCCTGCTCGAAGACAAACCCCCGCGCGAAAGGCAGCAATGCCGCCAGGGCCGCATAAGGGCGCGGCGAGACCACAATTGCCTGCCCGTCGTGAACACGCAGTTGTCGCTCGAGTTCTTCGAGCTCGGCACCCAGCGAGCTGGACGAAGGGATCGAATTGATCGACACGGTGGCCGAGATACTCAGTTCTTCCAACTGTCGCCCCGCCGTGACCAGCACCACCGGTCCGTCGGCATAACCTGGAGAAATCAGGCGGATTTCCGTTGCGTCCTGCACCTGCACGAACGTCGACAACGGCGAGAAATCGATCAGGTGCAACTGCTGCTCTGCCCTTACCCATTCCAGTTGCACCGAACCCAGCAGCGCGCCAGCTGCATGGGTGATGCTGTGCAGTTGCTGCGCATCGGCGGGGCCACTCGGGTCGTTCGTCGCCAAGCGCGCGCGTTGAGTGCCGGCAATGCCGCGATTGATCGCCAACAAACCTTCCGATGACCACTCGCAGGTCGTCGAGCCGTCATCGCACGCTTGGGTGATGAGCCCGGTTTCTCCTTTCAGAAACTCGCGCAGCACGAAACACACCACCCGCTCATCGCTGAGCTCAAGCAGCCGTTCACGTAGTGCGCCACGTTCGAGGATCTGCTGGCGCACCTGATCGGAGAAATCCAGTACCACTTGATCGGTCTTGAGCCTGTCCAGCAATGCCTGGCTCATGGCCGGTTCGAGCAGCCCTTGACGATTGGCCTTTATCAGCAATGCCTGGCCTGCCGAGACGCCGTGGGTTTGTGCGAACAAGGCCAGCGGACGGCGCTTGCTTCGAAAATACTGCGCAAAGGCAGGCAATGGACGGAAATCCGTCAGTGCGTCGTCACTGGCAAGGTAGAGTTCAGCCCACTCCAGCACCGGTTCCAGGCTGCGCGCCTCGCGCAGGCTGGTGACGGGTCTTGCCTGAAGCAGCCAGAGTTGCCCTTCATCCACCGCCCATTCGATGTCGGCAGGCATGCCCAACGCCGCAGATGCCCTGGAGGCCAGCGCCGCCACCTCCAGCAGCAATGCCGTGTGCGGTTCCAGCGCAGGGTCACAGTCCAGCAATTGCTGGTCACCGATCCGCGCCGACATGCCCTTCTGCACCCCGGACACCATCGCTTCACCCAGCGAGGCGACCGTTTCAATCAGCGTCACGGCCTCACCGGTCAGCGGATCGTGGCTGAACGCGACGCCTGCGAAGCGAGCCTTGACCATGCGCTGCATGATCACTGTCATCTCGACCGGTGTTTCCAGCATCGACGCCCGCAAGCGTTCCAGGATGGCCTGACGGGAAACCCCGGAGCGCCAGACATCCAGAATCGCCGCCTTGAGCGCCGGCAACCCTTTGACCGACAGATGCGTGCTGAAGATTCCGGCAAAACTGTGCTGGTTGCCATCCTCGATATTCGCCGAAGAGCGCACGGCAAGTTCGCTGTCGGCATCAAAGCCTGCCTGCCCGAGCAATGTCTGAAGATGGCTGTCGGCGGCTTCACTCCATTCGAACTCGGCCAGCCGGGCGATTCTGTCCATGTGCTCGTCAAGGAAGGCACCAGCGGTGATGCGCACGGTTTTCAGCGTGTCCTCAATGGCCTGTTTGCGGCTGGCAAAGTCCTGCCATAACACGCGGTAATCGGCATCTTGCAGAGCGCTCAGGGCGGGCACCGGCAGATCACCGGCAAGGTGTTTCAAGGTCGAGTATTTACTGGACACGACGGCCTCCTGCTATCAGTGGAATATCGGTGGCCATTCGACCGGGCCTGGCCGCCAGCGCATCGGGCGCGGCATCGAGCTCTTCCTGGGCTGCAGCAGCGGGGAATGGCGCAAGGTTGGGCACCAGCGGCTGCGGGCGCGGCGTCTTCTCGAAATCCATGAAAATCCGTGACGCGAAGGCCTCGGTCGCGCCCTGGTACTTTCCGGAATACAGCTCGATATCGCCCTTGACGTTCCAGAACATCATTTGACCGATGTTCATGCCGGGGTAAACCCGTATGCGGTTGAGCGCATACAGCTGCAAGGTCCAGCGCCCGACGAAGCCGATGTCGCCCAGCGGCGCCGACAGATTGATGAACATGCCCAGCCTGGCGATCGAAGAGCGAGCCGCATAGGTAGGTACGAAATGGGTGCTGCCCATGGTTTCTATGGTCGAGGCCAGATACAGCTTCATGGGCTGCAATTCAAAGCCTTCCGGACCGATTTCGATGGTTCGCGTCGACGCCTCGGCGCGCACATCGATCACATCGTCTTCGTAGACCTTCATCTGGTCATGCAAGCGGAAGTTGTAGCTGTTGGGATTGACGTTCTCATGGGAAAACGGACTGATGACGATTTCACCCGAACGCACGCGATTTTCGATTTCACTACCGGTCAATATCATGGTCAATCCAGAATGATTTTCGAGGGCACGGTGCTCTTGGAGCCCAAGTAGCGTCCCGCGTAGCAGGTGGTCATGCCGAAGTTCGCCCAGAAGCAGACCTTGGCCACTTTGGTGCCGGCATAGACCCGCACCGGTTGAGTCACGACGATTTCCAGCGTCCAGCTGATGGCCGCACCGGTATGACCAAGCGGCGCACTGGTCTGGATGAAAACGCCACAGGACGCCGTGGACACATTGGCGTAAAGCTCGCTGGCAAAATCGATACCGCCGATCTGCTCGGCGGTGGCGCCCAGGTAAAAACGGTTGGGGTACAGCACGAAGCCTTCGGGCGGAATATGGTGCTCGACCACCTCCAGCTCACCGTGAGGATCGATGCGGTCGCTGCGGTACTCCAGAAGCAGATCCGCCAGGTGACAGCCGTACGAGTTGACCTCGACATGGGCGGGGTCGAAGGGCTCGATGACGACACTGCCGACCTCGCGCATCTTCACTATTTCAGAACCGGTCAGCATCATGGGTTCAAGCCTCCTGATCCAGAGAGGCCACGGCACGCGCTCGGCCGTTGGCACCATACAATTCGGCGCGCATGCTGCGTTCCCCCAAGAGATAGCCCTGAGTGCTGCAGGCGGCAGCCGAGCCAGGCAGGCGTTGCGCCAGGCGTCGGGACAAGGTGCCCAGGTGATAGCTGGGTATCTGTTGAAAAAGGTGGTGCTCCCAGTGCCGATTGATATTGCACGGCGCAAACAGTCCTCGTTCCAGCCAGCCGGGGCTGACACTGCGTGCGTCGCGCTTCACACTCTGGGTCGAAAGCCCTGCGTGCTCCGACAGGCTGCGAATGCGCAGAATCGGCGGCAGAAAGAACACCAGGGGCGCCAGCCAGTACAACAGCACGCCCGGCCAGGCCTGCAACGCCGTGATAAGCAGTGCGGCGCAGGCATAAAAGGCCATTGCCTGATAGCGCTCGATGCGGGTCGACGGCACGCGGTGAGTGAACAGTCCGATCACGCTGAAGCTGTCCATCGTGCGTAGCGATTGCAGGGTCGACAGCCCACTGATGTCGCGCAGCAGAGCCTGCCAGAACAACCCGGAACTGGCGGGTGCGAAGGCATCGGCGTAGTCCGGATCGTCCAGCGTGTTGAGGTGCTTGTGGTGGGCAATGTGGTGAGCCCGGTAGCGTGACGTGCTCAACGTCAGGGGAAACGTCAGGCATACGTTGGAGATCAGATCGTTGCGCCGCTTGTCACGGCTGATCAGCAAATGCGCCGCATCGTGCATGAGTACCAGCAACGCGTGCTGTCGCGTCGCAATGACGACTACTGCGATCAGACACACCAGCGTCGAGTCACTGACTTCAGCCAGCGTGACTGCGACGACGATCACAGCCCACTGCACGCCTATCTGCAATGCCTGCCGCCAGTGGCTGAGTTGCTTGAGATCCGAGGTCAGTGACAGGTTGTCGCGTGCCAATGTGGCGCGCTCGGAGCGTCGGTCGTAAGCGCCACTGTCCATCGTGTCGAGTTCGATTGTGTCTGCCATGTTCCATCTCCCGTTCAATCGTTGAAAGGGCCTGCTAACCGTGCATTGCCGCCGATTTCGCGACAAGCTTGTCCAGGCTTAGCCGCGCGTCGGGCGCATGAGCCAGCCAGTAATCCACCGCTTTGGGTAAAAACACCTCCGCGCCGGGTGCCGGGTTACGGACATTCAACGGTGGCCTGACCAGATCGCTTTCGGCGTACACGCCATAGATTTGCAACAGGCGCTCGAAATAGCGGAAATCCCGGGTCGAAATACCTTCGGGCCGCCATGCGACCAGCGAGCGCTTGAGGAATGCCCATTGGCGGCTGCGCAGGATCGGTGCCGGGGTCAAGGGCGCAATACCCGCTTGCTGCCGAGCATGGTCGACGCGCGACTCGATGATGCGGATCACCTGCTCATAAGGCAGGCGTGCATCCCCCGCCGAGGCGACGACCTCACGTGCTTCGCCACCGGCCACGCAATGACTGACCAGATGGATCAATTCGTCCACCACCCAATCGATAGGCACCAGATCGAACAACCCCTGGCGATTGCCGACCAGAAAAGGCGGCGCAAAGGAATTGATAAAGCGAATCAGCGGGTACAGGCCGTGAAAACGACTGATTGCACCATCGCTGGTAGCGCCAATGACCAGGCTGCAACTGAACACGGAAATCGGCATCTGCGTGCCGAAGGTCTCACGCAAACCACGCTCTGCGGCTGCCTTGCTTTCCTCGTAACCGTTGCGATAGGTCCAGCCTTCACAACGGGTGAACGCTGTGGACACATAAATGAAATGAGGCTTGCGCACCAGCCTCTGGACAAAGCCGCAGAACAGCTGCGCACCTTCGACATTCAACTCGTGCATCTCGTCGAAGGTCTTGTCCCAGGCCACATCGGCAGCCAGATGGACTGCTGTGGCGCACTCGATAGCGGGCAGCGTGGCGGCGAGCGCATTCAGGGACTCGGCGTCTGTAAGGTCGGCGATTTGGCAGTCGAGCCGCGAGCGGCTGTGCTCAGGCAAATCCTGCAGGCAGCGACTGGCCGCCTGCGTGGAACGGCACAAGGCGATCACATGCGACGCCGGATGCTGACTGAGCCAGTCACGCACGAACCAGGAGCCCAGCGCACCGCTGGCCCCGGTGATGATCAATGTCGAGCGCATATCAGCAGCCCCCTGCCGCAACCCGCTGATGACGGCGAGCGAGCAGTTGATTGCGTATCCCGTCCAGCATCTGAACGTTGTTGGCGCGAATCGCCCGTTCACCGATCGGGTGCAGGACTTCGGCCAGCGACGGGATGCCGAGGTCGAAGGTGACGTTCAGGTCAACGTGCAAGCCGTCTTCGCGCTGGATCAGCAGCCACTCGCCGTACCAGACCTCAAGGTCGCCATCGGTCTGCTTGAACTCAATGCGTTCGTCCGTTACCAGCCAGTCCTGCTCGGTCCAGGTCAGCTCGCTGCCATTGATCAATACGCGCCACGTACTGGAAACGTATTCACTTTGCCGGGGGTGAACGATAACCTCGAGCACATCGCTCATGAAGTCGGGATAGCGAGCGAAGTCCGAGAGAATCGGCCAGACCTCGCCAGGCTCGAAGTCGCCGAGAAGAACACTGGTTGATACATCAGGCATAGGAAATCTCCGTCATTGAATGGAGCGATAAGCCGCATCGACGGCATCACAGAAACTGTTGATGCCTTGTTCGAGGTGGTCTCGGGAGATGGTCGCGTCGGGATAGACCCGCAGCACGGAGGTTGCGCTCAGGCAGAAAGCCAGCAGCACATTGCGCTGCGCGGCCTCGATCAGGGTCTGCGCCACGTAGTTGCTGGAGGTGAATTCCACCCCGATCATCAGGCCGCTGCCACGCACTTCAGCCACGGCAGGACAGTCCTGTAAACGCTCACGCAGGATGCTCATGGCCACCTGCCCCAGCTCGTTGACGCGCTGACAGAATGAGGGATCGCTGACCACGTCAAGCACAGCGTTGACCACGGCTCCCGCCAGCGCGCTGCCAGCGTAGGACGAGGCATGTACGACCGGATCACGCGCGGGTGCACCGAAACGGCTGCTGTCGTAAATCGCGGCAGCCACTGGAAACACACCGCCGCCCAGGGTTTTGCCAAATACGACGATGTCGGCGGGCGCGCCGCAGATCAGCGATCCGCTGCGCCCCAGACCGGACTGAATCTCGTCGTGGATCATGAACGCGCCATGTTCGCGACACAGACCGGCAAGTTCGCCCAGAAAATCCAGGTCGACCGGCCTGATTCCGCCCTCTCCCTGAACCGGCTCGGCGATTACTGCGGCAATATCGCCCTCTGCCAGCGCATGGCGTGCAGCAGCAAGATCACCGGCAGCAATGAACACGACATCTTCGGCATGCATCAGCGCAGCGTGCCCGCGATAGCCATAACTGACCGCAAGCGCGCCACTGGTCCGGCCATGGTAGGCGTGGGTCAATGCGATGACTCGCCGCCGGCCGGTCTGCATGCGCACCAGCTTGAGGGCTGCTTCGATGACCTCAGAACCGCTGTTGCCGTAAAGCACACCGTTGCCCGGACGGCCGACACACCTCACGAGCCGCTCGGCGGCGCTCAGACTGGATTCGTTGGCCAGTATCCGGCTGGAAAGCCCCAGTGATGCGACCTGTCGCGTCAGCGCAGCCACGACTTGAGGGTGCCGATGGCCCAGCAGGTGCAACCCGAAGGAACCGAAGTCCAGCCAGCGGCGGCCGGTGTCATCGGTTATCCACGAACCTTCGGCCGAGTGCTCGGCTGCGGTAAGACCGGCCATGCGCAACATAAGGCCTTGTTCACGGCCAAACACCGCACCGTAGCGTTCGACGAATGAGGATTTGCGCGCAGGTACGCTCGCCGGCGCGGTCATGACATGACTGTTCATAGAGACCTCATCAAAGGTGCCAGAAAGGCAGCATCCCCACCTGCCAGGCGGCAGGAGCGGTCCCAGTCGCGCAGGGTTCGCAAAACCTGACCCTGAGTGCCAGGCAGCAAGGGGTTGAACAATTTCCCGGGAAAGGCTTCCAGCAGTTCCTTGAACAGTTCGATCAACCGCTCTGCTTCAAGGTCTTGACCTACAGCACTGTCAGCGGGAACACCGAGCCATTCGACGGCGACGGGGCCTGTGTGGGCAATGACGTCGGTCAGACCGTACTCGCTGAACAGCGCGAACTGGTGCAGCTCGTTCGGGGTATCGGCACCGGCGAGTCGGCAGTCGATGTCGACCATCAGTTCGGCCAGCTTGATTCTCAGCGCATCCACCACCAGCGGCTCGTCTGCCGCGCCTTCGAGGTCTTCCAGGTACGCCTCAAGCTCGGTCATGAGCAACCAGGCCACCGATATCAGCTTTTGCGTGTAGGGGCCCGCCGGGTATACATAGCCGCCACCGAGCCGGGGAAACCACTGGCGAACGGCTTGTGTGCTGGCAATCATGCGTGTGCTCCCTGCATAGGGTGTTGGTCCTTGAGTGAGAAACTGACCAGCCCCGCCCGTGCGGCGCGCAGAAAACACGCAGCCACTTCCCGGGATTGCTCGGCCAGATCGATCGGGCGGGTGCTGTGCAATTCCGGTACATCCACATGCGTCAACAGGGTCGCCTGCTGATTGCCGGTGAGCACGAAGTCGACCCCCGGCAAAAACCTGCTGGCGGCGGAGCGCTCGATACCCGGCTTCAGCTCGGCGTAAGCGGCCTCGCAGGCGAACGTCTGCTCGGCGAGTTGAGTCAATTCACAAAGCTGCATGAGGTCCGCGCCCTGCAATCCACTGCCACAGGCCGGATAGGCGCGTTGCCACAGTTGCCCGATGGCATGTGCAAGGCCGTCGTCAGTCAGCATGCCGTGCCTGTTGAGCGCGTGGTCCCAGCGCAACAGCGTCCACTTGCGATTGGAGTTGACCCAGCCGTGGCTGGCCAGCGTCGCGTTCATCAGAAACAGTGCGGCGTTGCAGGTATAGGCGGCGGCCGCGCGGTATTCGCCACTGCGCCAGGCCAGCACCGAGAAGCAGGCACTTTGGCGAAAGTCATCGAACGCCGCAGCAGACCAGATCGAGCTCAAGTCCTTCTGGCTGTCCAGATAAGGCAGTGATTGATCGGTCGACACTGCACAGACCAGACGCTCCAGGTACTTTCGCGACACCGCCTGCTGCTTGTCCCACTGCTTGAACGCAACGAGTTTCTGGGCGGTGCTTTTGTGTGCGTCCGTCGCCAGTTGGGAAAACGCGTTGTGAACTTCTTCGCGGGCAAACGCCACCACTTCCATATGGTGTTCATTGTGGTAAATCTGCGAGGCCATCGATTGATCGGACTGCCGATCATCGGTCACACATATCAAATCTATATCACTGGCCGCGTTAGCGATGCCATGCACTGGAGAACTGCTGATCAGAGCCAGTTGCGCATCGGCATACTGGCGTTTTACAACCTCTTCCAGTTCGGAAAAAGCAAGTTGGCGCGTGGCCAAAAACTGCTGAGCATTGCCTGAATAAAAAGCACGAAAGTCCATGTATACCTTCCACTCGATAACGGTGACTTCATTGGGGCTGCTATTCGGCTTGCCGAGCAGCCACCTGCCTGATCCATGACCATGAATTACTTCGTCGTCGTTAACACGAGCGCTGATGCAATGGAACAAGCCCCATTACTTCACGATGGGTACCCAGCAAGTGGCGTGCCACCGCTATTGATGATCGTGTATTGGCAAGGCGTCAGATAATCGCCAACGCGGACCCGAAGCGTTAGCGGCCGATTGCCAAGCCTTTAAATTCAATGATTTTTTTGCGATCAGGCAGTGAATATGACAACTTTAATATGTGTATCAAATTATTTATAAGCCACTTTTAGAAATAGCAAAGTGCTATCTATGTTTATTATTTATATGCCGACAATTACCTGCACCATAGCGATTCGAACACTTCAAAATCGCCCTGTTTTGGTGGGGCGTCTTGTATACATGTTTATTAAACCGTTCTCGTTAAGTTGTTCAACCACCTGATAAAGTGATGGCACGAAGCTTGCTCGAAACTTACTCGCACTTCTCAATCAGGGGCGTTCAACGTGGACACACTTTTTGCACAATTAGCCGATGAGACTAACGACACCTTCTATACCGTTGACCCACAATGGATCACCCGAAATGCGCAGCAATTCAGTGACTGTTTTCCAGGTACCGTGCTGTATGCAATGAAGGCCAATCCACTCGCGCAGGTGCTTGAAGCCTTGAGCCAGGGAGGTATCAATCATTTTGACGTGGCGTCGCTTGCCGAGGTGCAGACGGTACACAACACGCTGCCCGACGCAGTTCAGTATCTGATGAATCCAGTGAAATCGCGCCACTGCCTGCACGAGGCCTACTATCGATATGGCGTGCGTTCATTTGTGCTCGACAGTGAAGAGGAACTCTTGAAGTTGCGGGACGTACTGCCCGAGCGCGACAGCACGATCAACCTGTTCGTACGCTACGCGCCCTCCGAGTCGACGGCGGTTTACGATCTCAGAGGCAAATTCGGGGCAAGCCCGGCGTTGGCGACGCAACTGGTGCATCGAGTGGCTTCCAGCACTGACTGGTCACTCGGGCTGTCATTCCATGTCGGCTCACAAGCCATTGAAGATGGCCCGTGGCTCGCGGCCCTCGATGACGCCGACGCCATCGTGCGTGACACCGCCCAGCATGTCAGGCATCTGGATATCGGTGGCGGGTTTCCGGGCAATTACCTGAACTCAATGGGTAACACGCCGGAGCTGGTTGGCAGAGTCTGCGAGCACATTCAGACCAGCCCGACATTGAAGGATCTGAACCTGATCTGCGAAGCGGGTCGTGGCCTGGTCTACGGCGGCATGTCGCTGTTTGCACGGGTGCTTTCAAGACGTGAGCACAGTGTTTTCTGCGGTGCCGGTATTTTTGGCGGCTTGCTCTCAGCCCAGCAATGGCTGCAATTTCCCGCACGCGTGTGGCGAGACGCCACCCCTTACACCGGTGCAGCGGAAAACACCTTCAATATCTTCGGCCCTACGTGCGACAGCATGGATCGCCTGGCTTTCCCCTACACGCTCGCCAGCGATATCAGGGAGGGTGACTGGCTGGAGTTCCAATCGACAGGCGCTTACTCGGTGTCCTTGCGTACCCCGTTTAACGGGTTTTACGCCGACCGCGTCATCTCTCTCCCATCCTGAATGCCTGAAAAGCGATCTGCCGTCATGCTCATAAAAGCTTATATGTTCCTCCTTGCAGGTATCGTCGCCGAAACAGTAGCGACCATTGCACTCAAAGAAAGCAACGGCTTCACACGCTGGGTCCCGGTCATTGCCTCGATAGCAGGCTATGGCCTTGGGATCGTGTGTCTGGGGTATGCACAACGGGACTTGCCCATGTCACTGATCACGTCCATGTGGTCAGGACTGGGCATTACCCTGATCACCGTTATTGCAGCGTTTCGTTATCAGCAGGTGCCCACATTGATGGCCATTGGCGGCATCAGCCTGATCATCGCGGGCATCATCCTGGTCAATTTGGCCAAGGAGCAGGCGACCTGACAGCCTGCGCTGTCAGGGTCATCCCCGTTCAGGCGAAGTCAAAAGGCCCTTCGAAGCGACCTATCGGCACCCAATGGGTGATCAGGCCCGTGTCGGCTTTCCAGTGATGCAGCAGAAATGCAGGCGGTTCGACATAGGAAGCGTCGGCAGCCTCGGGGTGCAGTTGCAAGGCGATGGCCGTCGTCGTGCTCGGCGCCGTACACATCAGCGCCCCGCCGAAGCGCAGTTGCATGAAGCGATGAATATGCCCGCAGACGATGCGCTCGATGGCCGGGTATCTGCCGACCACCTCTGCCAGCCGCTCGCCCCTTTCACAACGGTACGCATCGATGTAGGGAATGCCGCTTGAAAACGGAGGCTGGTGCATCATGATCAGCGTCGGCTTGTCCGGCTCCAGCGCCAGTGTGCGATCCAGCCACTGGGTAGCAGTGTCGGTCATATCGCCGTGATGCTGATCCGGGACGCTGATATCCAGACCGATGATGCGCACCGGCGCAGAACCCGAGTAGACGAAACTGCAATCCTGGTCATTGATGAAGTAGTCGTGCTCGGGAAAAGCGTCGCGCAGGTTCTGCCGATGATCATGGTTACCCGGTATCATCAGCAGTTTTTGCCGTAGCGGTTGCAGCAACTCCCGGGCCATCGCGTACTCTTCGGGCCGCCCCTCGTCCACCAGATCACCGCTGAATACAATCAGATCGGGTGTTGGGTCGAGGGCGTTTATGGTGTCGACGGCGGCGGCCAGCATGGCGTTGGAGTCCACCACGCCTTGATAGAGTTGCCCTCTGGGCCGTACATGTGTGTCCGAAATGTGTGCTATCAGCATTCCATTACCTCAATCGTGTCCGGGTCGCGTGTTCACTTGTGCAGTGAACCTGCAACGACCGGGCCAGACTGCACCTCAAGCACTGGGCCTGGCCGCTGCCACCCTCACGCCTCGGGAAACACCGGCTCCCCCAGGTTGAGCATGAGCCGGTTGGCCCAGGCGAATATCGAGATGGCGTGAATCAGGTCCAGCACCTGTGTCTCGTCCAGCCCCTGTTCGTGTAGCGCCTGGATATGCCCGGCGTTGAGCGAAGCCGGTTCAAGCGTCAGGTCGATGGCGAACTGCACGATCGCTTTTTCACGTGCCGTCGTGCCCGCCGTTGCGGGGTCGGCAAACACCTGGGCGATGACGTCATTGCGTTTGGCCAGTTGTTCAAAGCGCTGCGCATGCACCGACGCGCAATACACGCAGCGGTTAATGCGCGACACCACCGTGCTCGCCAGCTCTCGCTCGGCGCGCGACAGGCCGCCGGGTGCGTACATGATTGCGTTGAACGCCTGAGAGCGCTGGCGAAGAATGTCCGGATGATGGGCCAGTGTCAGGTAGTAATCCGAGGTCTTGGCTTGCGGGTGGCTTTCTTCAAGCACAGCGACCTGCTCGGCGCTCGCGCTGTCGAGGTCCACGGTGGGCAACCAGGCTTTCCAGCCCAGCACCTGATTGGTGAAACCTTCAATTTCTATGAGTTCGCTCATCAGGCTGCTCCGGCAGACTTTAAAGCACCCAGCCCTGCGGCCAGACGCACCTGGTAGGACAGAAAAGCGATCAGTTGTGCCAGTACCACAATTTCAGCGGTGCTCAGCCCCTGATGTTGTAGCGCCTGCAATGCGCTTTGATCGCCGTGTACCGGAGACTCGATCAAGGTCCTGGTAAAGCGCAGGATCGCCGCCAGGCGTTGATCCTCCAGCAGATCGATTTGGCTGGTGTCCACATTGGCCAGCACGTTAGCCTCGGCGCCTGCCGCCTGCAATTGCGACAGGTAATACCCGCTCAGGGTCGGCTGCGCGCTCAGCAGCGTTGCGTAATAAGCCACCCAGAGGCGCTCGTTCAGCGACAGGTTGTGCGCCAGCGCCGGGTCGAAAAACAAGTCCTGACTGCCCTGGGTTGCCAGGGCCACCTTGTCTCGCGCATGGCGAACCGCGTGCAGCGGGCTGCCCGGTGCGATGCCCAGCAGGCTGTCGAGCACGTCCGGTATCGTTGAATGTTCAGTGGTCGATGTCATGAAAGGTCCTGCGATGCTGTGGTTGCATTCGCGCAACCGCTCGCAAAAGCGGCGCGTCAATGGAAGATAATCAAGGCTGCTCGGTGACCATGATCGCTGCAGTGCGATCGCTGACCAGTGGTTCGACCTTGAGGCCTTTGCGCGCTGCCCAGATGTTCTGGTAATGGAACAGCGGGATGATGCCGACGTCGTCGCTGACAATCTGCACCGAGTCCTGGAGAATCTTGCGCCGCTTGGCCTCGTCGAATTCGGCGGTTGAGTCAGCCAGGGCTTTGTCCACCAGCGGATTGCTGTAATGGCCCCAGTTGGAAGCGCCCTGCCCTTTGCTGTTATCGACCGTGGTCAAAATATTGGTCAGGGCATACGCCGCTTCGCCGGTGCCATTGCCCCAGGCAATCACGCTGATCGCCAGTTCATTCTTGTTGGCCTTGCCCGCGTACACCGCCCACGGCAATACCTCCAACTGAACCTTGACGCCGATCCGTGTCCAGAACTGCGCCACCGCCTGCATGACCTCCGGTGCCTGCGGATAACGGTCGCCCGGCACATGCACAGTCAGTTGGAAGCCTTCAGGAAAGCCTGCCTGCGCCAGCAGATCCTTGGCCTGCTTGACGTCATAGGGGATATTCTTGATCTGCGGGTTGTAACCGAACGTGTTGGCCGGCATCCATTGATTGGCTTCGGTGACGGTGCCTTGCATGATGCGTTCGTTGATGGCCGGACGATTGATCGCCAGGGACAGCGCCTTGCGCACACGTACATCCAGCAGCGGGTTTTCGGCCAGCGGCTTGCCCGCATTGTCGCGAATGAACTCGTTCGGGCCAGCACGGAAACTCGGCTGAATGATCAGCGCACGCAATCCCTGATAAGCGAAGACATTGACGTTCGGCGTTTTGCGCAGGCGCGCCACATCGGTAGGCGATACCTTGTCGATCACATCGACATCGCCCGCCAGCAAAGCCGCGGTACGGTTGGCGGCGTTGGCGATAAAACGAAAATCAACCTTGTCCCAGGTCGATCTGCCACCCCAGTAATTTTCATTGCGAGCGAATATCGTGCGATCGCCCGGCACGAACGAGACAAACCGGTAAGGCCCGGTGCCGATCATCGCCTTGCCCGAGTTGTAATCGGCGCTGCTGGCTGCCGCACCGGCGTGGCGACTGACGATATAGATCGAGTCGATGTCCGGCAGCAGATTGGCATTGGGCGAACGGGTCTTGATGATCAGCGTGTGATCGTCCTTGGACTTGATCGATTCAACGGTACGCATGGCACCTGCGTAAGAAGCCACGCTGCCAGGTACGCTGCGCGCGCGCTCGAAGGAGAAGACCATGTCATCAGCCGTCAGCGGCGTGCCATCCTGCCATTTGACGTCATCACGCAGGGCGAACTCCCAGGTGGTGTCGTCCACGACCTTCCAGCTCTTGGCCAGACCTGGCAAGGTCTTGTCATCACGGCGGCTGACCAGCGACTCGAAGGCATGCAAGGCTACCGAGCGGTCTCCGGCATAGTTATTGAGCTGTGGATCGAGGGACGAGACCGGGTCGGCGTAACCGATGCGCAAGTCCTGTGCAGTGACACTGCCGGCGGCCAGCAAGAGGGCCGACGCCAGCAACGAACGAACGAGTGGTTTCATGGGTAATTCCTTGTACGCAATGGCAGAGGGTGACGGGCTTGAGCTGCCCGTTCAGCGTTGGTCATTCAGGTGACAGGCGCTCTGGTGATTCGGCGAAACCTCCCGCAGCGCTGGAGCTTCCTCGCGACAGCGCGCCATGGCGTGCGGGCAGCGAGGGTGGAAATGACACCCTGCAGGCGGGTCAAGCGGGCTGGGGATTTCCCCTTGGATCGCGTCATAACGGGTACTGCGAATATCGAAGCGCGGGATCTGCGCCAGCAAAGCCTGGGTGTACGGGTGATTGGCCCGCGCGAACAGGTCATCGACCGAAGCGGTCTCGACCACACGGCCCAGGTACATCACGATGACCCGGTCGCAGAGGTGCTCGACGACGCCCAGGTCATGGCTGATAAACAGATAGGTCAGGCCCAGCTCGTCGCGCAGGTCCATGAACAGGTTGAGGATCTGCGCCTGAATCGACACGTCCAGCGCCGCCACCGACTCGTCGCACACCAGCAGTTCCGGTTGCACCGCCAGCGCACGGGCAATCCCGATGCGCTGGCGCTGGCCACCGCTGAACTGATGCGGATAGCGCTGGCGCAATTGCGGGCTGAGCCCGGCACGCTGCAATTGCGCACTGACGTAATCATCTGCGCCCTTGCGGTCGGTCAGGCCGTGCAACAGTGCACCTTCGCCGACGATCCGGTCGACCCGCAGGCGCGGATTCAAACTCGATGATGGGTCCTGAAAAATCATCTGCACTTTCAGGCGCAGCGCCTTGCGCTCCTGCGGGGTCAGGCTCTCCAGCGGTTTGCCGTCCACCAGTGTAGTGCCTGAAGAGACCGGCAGCAGACCGGCAACCATGCGCCCCAGGGTCGATTTGCCACAGCCTGACTCGCCCACCAGCCCGACCACTTCACCGCGCGCAATGCGCAGATCGACACGATCCACGGCATGGGTCACCGGTTTTGCACGGGTAAGGTGCAGCCGTTGCAGGAGCCCCTGAGCGGAGCGCTCATCCACGGGCTTGCCGAAGGTCTTGCTGACCTGATGCAGCTCGATGAGGGGAATCTGATCACTGGGCATCGGCCGCTCCTGGATGAAAACAGCGAACCGTCTGGCCCGGTCGCGCCTCGTGGGGTTGAGGCTCCTGTGCACAAATCTGCGAGGCTCTGGGGCAGCGCGCCGCGAAAGCACAACCGACCGGCATCGACAGCAGGTCGGGTGCCATGCCCGGGATCTGCCGCAGGCGCTGGCCGCGCTGATTGCGACTTGGCAGGCTGTCGATCAGCCCCTGTGTATAGGGATGCTGCGGACGATCCAGGACATCGGCGACCGGCCCCTGCTCGACGATGCGTCCGGCGTACATCACCGCCACATCGTCAGCCAGCCCTGCGATCACGGAAAGATCATGGGTGATCCAGATCAGTGAAGTGCCCTGCTCGCGCACCAGCTTCTGCACTTCACTGAGAATCTGCGCCTGAATGGTCACGTCCAGCGCGGTGGTCGGCTCATCAGCGATGATCAGGTCCGGTGCATGCAGCAGTGCAATGGCAATTGCCACCCGCTGGCGCATGCCGCCGGACAACTGATGCGGATAGGCGCGCAAACGTTCTTCCGGGCTGGCGATGCCCATCAGCGCCAACGTGCGGCTGGCATGTTCGCGGGCCTCGCGCTTGCGCAGCGGGCTGTGGGCTCGTACGGCCTCGATCATTTGCGTATCGACCCGCAGCACCGGGTTGAGGGTCATCATCGGGTCCTGAAAGATCATCGCTACCCGGTTGCCCTGAATGCTACGCAGTTGCGAGGCGGACAGTCTGGTCAGATCGCTGCCCTTGAACAGCACCTGGCCACCGCTGATGCGCCCAGGCTCATCGACAAGGCCGAGGATCGAAAAGCCGGTGACCGACTTGCCCGAACCGGACTCACCGACCAGACCCAGAATGCGTCCCGGCTCTACGCGCAGTGACACATCGCGCACCGCCGGCAGCACCCCGGCGCGGGTATGAAACGAAGTGCACAGGTTGCGCACATCCAGGGTCGGCTGTTGGACTGCGTCAGGCACAGACGACATTTCAGGCAGGCTCATCGCTGTAACCTCGGGTTCAGGACATCGCGCAAACGGTCACCGACCAGATTGATCGCAACGATCGTGATCAACAGCGCCAAGCCTGGGAACAGGCTGATCCAGTATTCATTGCTGAGCATGTATTGAAAGCCGTTGGCAATCAGCAGCCCCAGCGACGGCTCGGTGACCGGCACGCCCAGGCCGAGAAACGACAAGGTTGCTTCCAGTGTGATAGCGCGGGCGATCTGCAAGGCGCCGATCACGATCAGCGGTGGCAGGCAGTTAGGCAGAATGTGACCCACCACAATACGCAGCGGCCCCACGCCCTGCCCGCGCGCCGCATCGACGTATTCACGGCGGCTTTCGGTCAGCGCCTGACCGCGTGCGGTGCGCGCGTAATAGGCCCATTCGAGCAAGATCAGAGTCAGCATCACGTTGCCGACACCCTTGCCCAGCCAGGCAAGAATCATCAGCGCCATGAGAATCACCGGAAACGACAGCAGCAGGTCGACCAGACGCATCAGCAAGGCATCGAGCCAGCCGCCTACATACGCAGACACCAGCCCGAGCAGCGTACCGAGCACTGCCGCAATCAACGCCGAGCCAATGCCGACCCACAGGCTGATGCGCAGGCCATAGATAATCGCCGAGACCAGATCGCGGCCCTGCCCGTCAGTGCCCAGCCAATAGGTGTAACCGCTGTCGCCATTGAGGCTGCCAGGCGGCATGCGCGCGTCCATGACGTTGAGCTGCATCAGGTCGTAGGGGTTCTGCACCACAATCCATGGCGCCAGAGCTGCAACCAGCACAATGAGCAGCAGGACCACCAGGCCCGTCACCGCCGTGGGCGAGCTGAAGAACTCGGTCAGCACTCGTCGCCAGGGCGACTGGGCCTGCAGCAGCGTGCTGCCGATCGGGGCTTTTTCAATGACATTCATCGGGATGCCTCGATGCGCACGCGTGGGTCCAGCAAGTAATACAAGCCGTCGACGATCAGGTTGAGCACCACGAAAATCACTACGACCACCATCAGGTAAGCGACCACCACCGGGCGATCAAGTATGTTGATGCTGTCGAGAATCAGCTTCCCAGCACCCGGCCAGGCGAAAATGCTTTCAGTCACGACGGCATAGGCGATGGTCGACCCCAGTTCCATGGCCAGCACCGTCACCACCGGAATCATGGTGTTGCGCATGACGTGCATGCACATCACACGCATCGGTGACAGCCCCTTGGCCCGGGCGAATTTGACGAATTCCTGGGGCAGCACTTCGCGCACGCCTGCACGGGTCAGGCGCAGCACCAGGGAAATCTTGAACAACGCCAGGTTCAGCGCTGGTAATAACAGGTGCTGCAAACCGTCCAGCGTCAGCCATGACCATTGCACACCCAGCCACTCACGGGTTTCGCCGCGGCCGCTGGCCGGCAGCCAGCCGAGAGTGATGGAGAACAGCATGATCATCATCAAGGCCACCCAGAAGGCTGGCAGCGAGAAGCCGACAATGCTGGCGGCCATCATCAGCCGGGACAGCGGATGCTCGGGGTACATACCGGCAAACATGCCCAGCGGCACACCGATGACCACCGCCAGAAACAGAGCACTGAACGCCAGCTCGAAGGTTGCGGGCAAGCGCTGCAGAATCAGGCGCATGGCATCCTCGTGATACACGAAGCTTTGCCCCAGATTGCCGTGAACCGCGCCCTTGAGAAAAATCAGGTACTGCTGCCACAGCGGCTGGTCCAGTCCCAAATGCGCGATGGCCTGCAGACGCTCGGCCTGATTGAGGTCTTCACCGACCAGAATGTCCATCGGGTTGCCGATGGCATTGAGGCCAACGAACACCACCAGCGTCATCAACAGAACGACCAGCAACGATTGAGTCAGCCGACGCAGCGCCCAGCCGATCATTGGCGCAGCTCTGCAGCGCTTGGCTGGCTGACCACCCACTCATCGCCCAGCAGCTCCGGCTCCGCGTAATCGAGCATGGTGTCGAAATGCAGGTCGATGTCCTCGTTGAACAACTGCCCGACCAGGGCATGCGCCAGACGTTTGGAACCCTCGCTGATGGCAGGAATGTCCCCGGACACCGCGCCATAGCTCAACGCGGCCGGATAACTGAAGCAGTGAATGTGGTTCAGCCCCGGGCAGGCGCCTGGGGTCTTTTCCTGAAATTCAAAGCAGTTGCCCAGATCCGGCAGCACAGCCAGCTCAGCATCGGTTTCGCCGCTTGGTGCTTCGAAGCGATCCTGCCAGACACGGATCTGCGCAGAGAATGGTGCAAACTCCGGGCGCTGCCGGAAGTCGGTGCGAAACCCGGTGGCAAATACCACGAAATCTGCCTCGATACGTGCCTTCGGCGTATGCAGCCAGACGCCTCCGGCAGCGCTCTCTTCGACGGAAAGCACCGGGCTGTCGAGCATGAACCGCGCCTTGCCGGAAGCGGACACTCTCAGCGTACTGCCGCGCGGTGGTGGCACTTGCTGGGTATTGAGGTAATGGCGAATGCGCCATTTCCAGATGTCCGGCAGGCGCCAGTAGCCATGCACCATGCCGGGATTACCGACGCCCTTGCCTTTGTTGATACGCGGCAGCTCGGCGCGCCGGATCAGCAGATCGACCCGCGTTGCACCAGCCTCCAGCGCCGTGGCGGCGCTATCCATCGCCGATGCGCCACCGCCAATGACCGCAACGCGTTTGCCGGCGAACCAGCTGTCCTGCAAACCCGCCGCCGAATGCGTCCACAAGTGCTCCGGCAACTGTCGGGCAAAATCCGGCACCCAAGGACCGCCCAGACCGTCACGCCCCGTAGCGAGCACCACATGGCGGGCCAGCAGAAATCGCGTCTGTACCGGCGTGACGACGTCCAGTTCAATCAGACCGTCCGCTCTGGGCGCTACCCGGCTAATGCGGTGCTCATTGCGTACGTCCAGTGCCAGCACCTTGCGATACCAGCGCAGGTACTCGGCCCATTGCAAACGTGGAATCTTGTCCAGCAACGCCCAGCCATCGACACCAAATTGCGCTTCGTACCAAGCGCGAAACGTCAGCGCCGGCAAGCCCAGCGCCGGCCCGGTCAACTGCTTTGGCGAGCGCAGGGTTTGCATACGCGCCGTAGTGGCCCAAGGGCCTTCGAAACCCGCTGGTGACTGATCGAAAATGACCGCCGCTACGCCGAGATTGCGCAGCTCTGCGGACAGGGCAAGACCGGCCATGCCTCCGCCGATGATCGCCACGTCGAGCACGGCCTGCCCTGCGCTGATCCTTGGCTTGACCCAGGGTTTGGCGGGCAGATCCAGCCAGGCCAGATCCTGCTGCAAACGAGCTTCCAGAGCAGCCAGGCCAGCGGGTGCATTCACATCGGACATTGATCGGTACTCGAAAAAATGATCGGGCCACAAGCCCGAGCCTTGATTCAAAGCACTTCAAGAATCATTCCAATAGTGTGATAAATGAATTCTTGAAGGCTTTGAATGCTTAATTCGAATAGTAGAAGCCGATTTTTATTCTCGCAACGCGCAAAAAAGCATATTTATATTCCCGAATAGAATATTAGTGGGCTTTGCGCGCTGTAAAACAAAGCGTTACCCAAGGTATTCATGGATGCGCTGAGTCCGATCTTCAGTCTTGCGCACGATGAAAAGCGCTACCAGCACTCGGGCCTGAAGGCTGTCTGGATGGCCCACTCACTCGGCATAAATGCTCTGTAACAGGGCATCGTGCGCGCTGGCTTCGTGCATGATCATTTCCGGCAAGAGAATTTTTGCGCTGTCGGCAATCTCATCGATCAGCGCGCGCGCCACATCCGACAACGGGCTGGCGAAGGCGGAAATCAGTCCGAAGAAAAACGGAATGTTGCAGGCGATCGGTCTGACGACCACGCCTTGCACCGGCACGCCCATTGCTGTGAACGGATCGACCAGCGCAATGCCCAGCCCGACCCTGGCCATCTGCATGGCAATCAGCGACGTATTGGTGTCCAGCATGCGCGGCGGCTGACCACCCGCCTCCTGAAACGCCTTGTCGATGCGCCGACGAAAGCGATACGGGTTGGCCATGGTGATCAGCGTTTGCTGACGCAGCAGCTCCATCGACAGCACCTCATGAGCGGCCAGCGCCGAATCGGCGGGCAATACCGCCACACAAGGCGCCTCGCCGATCCAGTGGATTTCCAGACCGCGATGCTCCAGGGGCAGGCTGACCGCTCCCAGGTCCATGGTTTTCGACAGGACAGCCTGAACCACGTTCTCCGGAGACATGCTCTGCAGCTGAATCTGTTGCGGACGCAGATGCTCGGGCAGGCGCGACAAGGCCGCAGGCAGCAGACCGGCTGCCAGGGCCGAGATCGCCACCAGCTTGATCTGGTGGTTCTCCTCCTGGGCAATGTGCTGCGCACGCTGGCGGATGTTGCGCACCCCCAGCAGCGCGCTTTCCACTTCGCCATACATCATGAACGCCTTGTGGGTAGGCGTGACCTTCGGCCCGCTACGTTCGAACAACGCAAAGCCCAGTTCCTGCTCGAGTTCCTGGATGGCCCGGGTGACCGAGGGCTGAGACCGGCCGAGCATTTTCCCTGCCGCCGTGACACTGCCTGCCGACATGACCGCCGCGAAGGCTTCGAGCTGACGCAAATCCATAAGCATGCCTTGATCGATACATCGCCGATGAGGAAGCACGACGCTGTGCTCCCCGGTTCAAAGCGCGAAAGTCTACACGCTGGTAGCGTCTGGCGTGAGCAAGCACCTCATCCGGCGATCATTACCCGGTTCCGGCCCTGCTGTTTGCCCATGTACAGCGACGTGTCGGCGCGATTGAGGGCCAGCTGGAACGCCTCGCCTGTGCCGATGGTCGCCACAGCAACCGTGGCGCTGACGGCAATGATGCGCTCATTGATCCGCCCGGCCTCTTCGGCGATGCGCCGCCAGATACGTTCGGCCGCGCGCAGCGCATCTTCGGGCGTGGTGTCCGGCATGAGCACCAGAAACTCCTCGCCGCCCCAGCGCGCCGCCATATCGCTGCTGCGCACGCTTGAACCGATGATCTCGGCGACCCGTTGCAGAACCACATCGCCGGTTTCATGCCCGTGGATATCATTGATCTGTTTGAAATGATCGATGTCCAGCAGGATCAACGAAGCCGACAGCCCCTGCCGCCTGGCTTCCAGTTCGCGTATCCGATGCAGTACTCGTCTGCGCGTGTAGAGATTGGTCAGGCTGTCGCGGTTGGCGATATGAAACAGGCTCAGTTGCATCGACGAGGTGAAACGCACCGACAATGCAGTGGCGTAAATCGACAGAGTGGTCGCTGTGAGTACGTTGACGATACCGAACGCATCGAGCACGTTCTGGCTCAGACCGGTCCCCTGCCCCGTGTATCGACGAAAGGCGAAGCAGCCCACTAGCGACATCAAGATCGCAACGCTGTAGACAATTCGTCTGACGACGCTCAGTTGAAAGGTGAAGGCAATGACGGGAATCACGCAGAATATGTAAAAGCTGAAGTTGCTTTCCCAGCCCAGTTGCCACGTCGCGAGCACGGCATGGCCAATGATCTCCAGGGACATCAGTTGTCCGGCTTGGCGATGCCGCCCCCTGCGGATCAGGTAGATGCAGCTGACGTAAACCAGCGTGCTGACGATGTTCGCGATCCACATGATCTTCATGCCCAGCCCCAGGAACACCGTCAGCAACACACAGTGAATGCCCAGAGCGACATAAACGATCGGGGTGATGTGTTTCCAGAACTGGGTAGCCGTGTCCTTGAACAGCTGGGTGCGGTCTTCCGCCGGAAGGCTCATCATCACGTCATCTCGAAATGCAGGTGGAATATGACCATCAGCGTAGGTGAGATCATGATGTATTGTGGGGCTGAACCGACGCCGCGTTATACAGCGACTGGATAATATGTTGGTCTGCAGCGCCCGAACCCCGTGACATGCTGCAGGAGTGAGCATGGACCTCATCGAGCACCGGTAGTGCAATCCGAAGCCTGACTTTTTCGCATACCGCTGACCGCAGGCAGCGACCGACAACCTGTTGTGCGTTTGCAGCCACTGGCAACGGATGGCGGTTTTTCGTCGTTTTACAGTAGCGATCCTGATTCACCGGAAATACTATCGGGAGCGGATATTGTATTGATCATGTATTGCTCGTCAGCCCGCCAAGATGCAGGCCGCCCTGAATGATTCGGAAGGAAGCATACCGATGGAACGTCTTACTGCAAAAGACTTTGCGCCTGAACTGCTTGAGCTTTATGACTACTACGCACACGGCAGGATCAACCGGCGCGAGTTTCTCGATCGTGCAGCGCTGTTCACCTTTGGCGGCCTCACCGCCAGCGCGCTGCTTGCCTCGTTGAGCCCCAACTACGCGCTGGACGAACAGGTGGAATTTACCGACCCGGACATTATTGCCGAGTATGTTTCCTACCCTTCGCCCAAGGGGCATGGTCAGGTTCGCGGCTATCTGGTACGTCCGGCCAAAGCAGCCGGGAAAGTACCGGCAGTGGTTGTCGCACATGAGAATCGCGGCTTGAACCCGTACATCGAAGACGTGGCGCGCCGCGTTGCCAAAGCCGGTTTCATTGCGCTGGCGCCTGACGGGCTGTCCTCGGTCGGCGGCTATCCGGGCAACGATGACAAGGGTCGTGAACTGCAGCAGACGGTCAATCCGGAAAAGCTCATGAACGACTTCTTTGCCGCCATCGAGTGGCTGATGAAGCATGACGCAACCACCGGCAAGGTCGGCATCACCGGTTTCTGCTATGGGGGCGGTGTGGCCAATGCCGCGGCGGTCGCGTATCCGGAGCTGGGCGCTGCGGTGTCCTTCTACGGGCGTCAACCCAATGCCGAAGACGTGGTGAAGATCAAGGCGCCGGTGATGATTCACTACGGCGAACTGGATACTCGTATCAACGAAGGCTGGCCAGCCTATGAAAAAGCCTTGAAAGCGGCGGGCAAGACGTACGAAACGTACATTTATCCGGGCGCCAATCACGGTTTCCACAACGACTCCACGCCACGTTACGACGAAGCAGCGGCCAAACTGGCCTGGGACCGTACATTGGGGTGGTTCAACAAGTACCTGGTTTAAGTTCTGATTGAGCGGCGCGGCACAGATCTGTGACGCGCAGCGTCACGCAAGGCATTCCCACGCTGGAAAATACCACTATCGTGCGACGCTCCGCGTCGTCATGCCGTTCTGGACGCTCCGCGTCCTCTCTATAGCGCCCTCACCCGCTCCAGCAGTACTTGCAAGGGATGCTTCACCACTTTGCCATCCTGGCGTTTGACCTGGCTGCGGCATGAGTAGCCATCGGCGACCAGTCGACCTTCAGCGCCATGCCTGGCCACCAGCGGCTGCCAGGACTGACGGTAGATGGTATAGCTGGTTTTCGCGTTTCGGGTTTCATGCCCATAGGTGCCGGACATGCCGCAGCAACCGCTGGCCAGCACCTCCAGCTTGAGCCCGGCGCGGGCGAAGGCTTTCTGCCAGAGGCCGACACTGGCGGGCTCGTTGGTCTTCTCAGTGCAATGCGGCAGGAAGTAGTACGTATCTTCCGATGCAGCGCCACGACCTTCCTCGACCGTAGACGCCAGCCATTCCTGCGGCAACATGACTTCGGGCACGTTCTCGCTGCCCAGCGTCTTGCTGTACTCCTGGCGGTAAACCAGGGTCATGGCCGGGTCCAGACCGATCAGCGGAATGCTGTACCCGGCCAGCTTGCCCAGCGACTGACTGTTGAAACCCGCCGCCTTCTCGAACGCCTGCAGAAAACCCTGCACCTGCAGCGGCTTGCCATTGGGCGCAAACGGTGCGAGGTAGACCTGATAACCGAGGCGCGAAATCAGCTCCAGCCAGTCTGCCGCCAGCGGGGTTTCGAAGTATCGGGTGAATGCATCCTGAACCAGCACCACCGTGCGCTTGCGCTCCTGCTCGCTCAATGCGGCCAGACGCTGCGGCGTGGCGATGCCCACATTCCAGCGAGCGCAGGCCGCACGGAAGTCGGTCAGGCTCAATAACGGGCTGTCGACCATGCCCGCCACATGTTCAAGCAGGTAACGAACTGGCCTTGCGCCCATGATCGCGTTATACAGCTTCGGAAAGCGCGCTAGATGCGGGATGCTGAACTCCAGCGAGCCAATCAGGTAATCCTTGATCGGGCGCAGGTAGCGGCTGTGGTACAGCTCGAGAAAGCGCGAACGGAATTCGGGCACGTTGACCTTCACCGGGCACTGTCCCGCGCACGACTTGCAGGCCAGGCAACCGGCCATGGCGTCGTAGACCTCATGGGAGAAGTCCTTCTGCCCCGCCACCCTGGCGACGCTGTTGACGGTTCGCTCGGCAAGGCTTTTCAGCACATTGGCACTGCGCGCCCTGGCGCTGGCGGTGAGCACGTTGACGTCCTGCTCGCCTTGCAGGCGCAGCCATTCCCTGACCAGCGAAGCGCGGCCCTTGGGTGAGTGAATGCGGTCACGGGTGGCTTTCCACGACGGGCACATGGCGTCGTCGGTGTCATAGTTGTAACAGGCGCCGTTGCCATTGCAGTGCAGCGCGCTGTCGTAGCTTTGCCAGACGCGTTCATCGATCGTGCGATCCAGATCGCCACGCAACGTCACTTCATCCACCAGCGTCAAGCGTGATTCCGGCACCGTCGCAGGCGTGGCGATCTTGCCGGGGTTCAGCTGGTTGAACGGGTCGCAGGCGGCCTTGAGGGCCTGCAATGCGGGATACAACTCGCCGAAATATTCAGGCACGTATTGCGAACGCAAGCCCTTGCCATGCTCGCCCCACAGCAGCCCGCCGTAGCGCTTTGTCAGCGCGGCGACGGCGTCGGAGATTGGCCGAATCAGCGCCGCCTGCGCGGGGTCCTTCATGTCCAGAATCGGTCGCACGTGCAGCACGCCGGCATCCACATGACCAAACATGCCGTATTGCAGCCCGTAGCTGTCCAGCAGCGCACGGAACTCCTGAATGTAGTCGGCGAGATTTTCCGGAGGCACGGCAGTGTCTTCGACAAACGGCTGCGGCCTGGCTTCACCCTTGACGTTGCCAAGCAGCCCCACCGAGCGCTTGCGCATGGTGTAGACGCGGTTCACCGCTGCGCTGCCAGCCGCCAGCGTATGGCCCAGGCGCACCACCGACGTGTCGGTCTGCAAGTGCGCAACGAACGCATGAACGCGCTGTTCCACCTCACTCAACTCATCGCCGCTGAACTCGATCAGGTTGATGCCCAGCGTCGGCGTTGCAGGGTCCTGGGGGAAATACTCGGCGACGCCATGCCAGACGATATCCTGCATGGCCAGCATCAGCACCTTGGAGTCCACGGTCTCGATGGACAGCGGCTTGTGCGCCATCAAGGCCTTGGCGTCCCGCAGGGCGTCCATGAAACCGGCATAGCGAACGTTGACCAGAATCGAATGTTTGGGGATCGGCAGGACGTTGAGTCGGGCCTCGACGATAAAACCCAGCGAGCCTTCAGAACCGCAGAGTACGCTGTTGAGGTTGAAACGCCCGTCTTCCTCGCGCAGGTGCGCCAGATCGTAGCCAGTCAGGCAGCGGTTAAGCGGTGGAAAGACATCCTTGATCAATTGGGCCTGCGTATCGGCAATCTGCTGCGCGCAGCGATAAACGTCACCTGCGCGGTCGATACGTGCCTGTTCGCTGGCCAGTTGCTCGGCAGCCAATGCATGGCTGTTGACGTACGAACCGCCCAGCAACACCGTGGACAGTTCAAGGACGTGGTCACGGGTCTTGCCGTAGGTGCAACTGCCCTGCCCGCTGGCATCGGTGTTGATCATGCCGCCAATCGTGGCGCGGTTGGAGGTCGACAGTTCCGGTGCGAAAAACAGCCCGTGCGGCTTGAGCGCGGCATTGAGCTGGTCCTTGACCACACCGGTCTGCACGCGCACCCAACGTTCCTCGACGTTGATCTCGAGAATAGCGTTCATGTGCCGCGACAGGTCGACCACCACACCGTCGGTCAGCGACTGTCCGTTGGTCCCGGTGCCGCCGCCACGCGGGGTCAACACCACCTGTTGGTGCTCGGGCCGCGCCGCCAGACGGGCGACGATTGCGACGTCATGGCTGTCCATCGGGAACACGGCAGCCTGTGGCAGGCGCTGGTAGATGGAGTTGTCAGTGGCCAGCACTGTGCGCGAACCGAGGTCACGGGCTATTTCGCCACGAAAGCCGGCCTCCGCCAGGGCATTGAGGAAACGGTCATAGTGACCGATCTGCTCGGAGGTCGGTTTCAACAGCGCAATCATGGTGGTCTTCCTCGCTAGGCGTTTTATATGCAAAGCACGTATGCTTTGAAACGCTCGAATGCATGGTGTTATCAACGGTTAGCGTGATTCTCCGGCGTGTCATGCTTCAGTGCAAACGTAAAACCTGCCGTTTTTCCATGAGTTTTATGAATGAACACCCGAAGACTGACGCCCTCCATGTCGCTGCTGCTCGCCTTCGAGGCGGCTGCGCGGCATGGCAGCTTCACCAAGGCCGCAGACGAACTGGCCCTGACCCAGAGCGCCGTCAGCCGGCAGGTGCAGGCGCTGGAGGCGCAACTGGAAGTCGAACTGTTCAAGCGTGATGGCAGACGCATCGAGCTGACCACCGCAGGCGCGCTGTATCAGCATGAGCTGGCTGCCGCACTGGGCCGCATCCGCAGTGCAACCCTGCAAACCATCGCGCACAAGGCCGAAGGCGGCACACTGCATCTGGCCGTACTGCCGACCTTCGGCTCGAAGTGGCTGCTGCCACGCATGAATGACTTTTACACCCGCCATCCGGGCTATGTGGTGCACATCCATTCACGCATCGTGCATGCCGACCTGACGCCCGCCGCCAGCGAAATGAACGCGATCATCTGTGCCGGCAACGGCAACTGGCCCGGTTACATCGCACATCCGCTGGTCAGTGAAAAACTGGTGGTCATTGCCAGCCCGGCTGCCCTTGCCGGCTACCAGTCGATGACCCCGGCACAGGTGGCCCAGCATTCGTTGCTGAGCGTGGTGTCGCGGCCCAATGCCTGGTCGGACTGGTTCGACAGTAATCGGCTGGACCACCACATCATGCGCCCCGGTCCGAGCTTCGAACTGACCTCGCACCTGATCCAGGCCGTCGCGGCCGGCATCGGTATCGCACTGGTCCCGCGCATTCTGGTGCAGGACGAAATCCACAGCGGCGAACTGGTCACCCTGTTCGAGCCTCTGGACAGCGGACGCAATTATTACCTGGCTTACGCCACGCGTTTTCAGAACCTGCCATCGCTGTGCGTGTTCAGGGACTGGCTGCTGTCGACGCCGTTTCCCGACCCTTTGTAAAACCTGCCCGCAACAGGAGCCACTGTGCGTATCGAGCCCCTTCCGCCGCTGCCGAACCTGATCGCTTTCGAAGCTGCCGTCCGGCATGGCAGCTTCACGCGTGCCGCCACCGAACTGAACCTGACCCAGAGCGCGATCAGCCGTCAGGTCGCGCAACTGGAGGAATTTCTCGGTCGCGCGCTGTTTCGTCGCGAACACAAGCGCATTCATTTGACGGTCGCCGGGCAGATTTATGCCGAGCAGATCCAGCGCGTACTGACCCTGTGCGCCGAGGCTACCGCTCAGGTGATCACTCACAGCGGCGATCAGCAACTGACTCTGGCATGCTCCAGCGGCGTAGCAGCCTTGTGGCTGGGGCCTTTGCTGGGACGTTATCGCGACGCCTTCCCGGCCGTGGATATCCGCCTGCGCGTGGTCGACGGGCTGGATTCGCTGATTCGCGCCGAATTCGATCTGGCGCTGTATTTTCTGCGCGAAGTCTCACCGGTGGGTCTCGACAGCCGCCTGCTGTTCGCCGAATCGGTCAACGCCTACTGCTCGCCCGATTATCTGGGCGGGCGCCTGCTGGAGCCCGCGCAACTGCTGGATCATTGCCTGCTGATGCTCGAAGACGGCCAGCGTCAATGGTTGTCATGGGGCGACTGGTTCGGCCGCCAGGGTGTCGATGCCTCGCTGATCCGTAAGCGCATGACTGTCAATCTGTATCCTGTGCTGGTCGACCTGGCCGTCGCCGGGCATGGCATCGTGCTCGGCTGGCAGCCGATGATCGACCGCCACGTGCAGTCCGGCGCGCTGGTGCCCGCCTGCCGCAAAAGCGTCGGCGCGGTAGGCGGCTATTATCTGCTGACACCCAGCGGCAAGACGCCTCGGCGTGCCGCACGCGCCTTCGAGAAATGGCTGGCAGACGAACTCGCCACAGTGGCTCCACCGCTGTGAAACCTGCATGCGTTTGGCGCATGCAAATCTGCGTAATAAGCGTTTTCTTAAAATCGGCCCAGCGCCTACTCTCGACTGAAACGGGCAAAAAGACCTGACTCAGCCGCACTCGTACCGACCCTGCCCCTCAATCAATGCAGCCGATGCAGGGGGCTTCCCTGCGTGTATCGCATGCAGGAGCTTATCCAGTGAGCACATTACAATCCTCTGCTTCACGCACCCATGAACAAAAGGCACGCCGCGCGGTGGTCGCCACTGTCATCGGCACTGGCCTTGAATGGTTCGACTTCACGGTCTACAGCTTCTTCTCGGTGATCATCGCCAAGGTGTTCTTCCCCACCGGCAGCGAACTGACTTCTTACCTGCTGGCGCTGGCGACCTTCGGGGTGGGCTTTTTCATGCGTCCGGTGGGCGGCATTGTGCTGGGCATCTACAGCGACAAGCGCGGGCGCAAGGCGGCATTGTCGCTGACCATCCTGCTGATGGCGCTGGGTACGCTGATCATCGGGCTGACACCCAGCTTTGCGCAGATCGGCTATCTGGCACCGCTGCTGATTGTCCTGGCGCGGCTGCTGCAAGGGTTCTCTGCCGGTGGCGAGATGGGCAGCGCCACGGCGTTTCTGACCGAGCATGCGCCTGAGGGCAAAAAAGCCTTCTATTCCAGCTGGATTCAGGCCAGCATCGGCGTCGCGGTGCTACTGGGTTCCGCGCTGGGCGCGGCGCTGTCCAGTTACCTGACCCAGGCACAGCTCGAAAGCTGGGGCTGGAGGGTGCCGTTTCTTATCGGCACGCTGATCGGACCGGTCGGTTTCTATATTCGCAGCCGGGTTGACGAGACACCTGCCTACAAGGCTGCAAAACCGGTCGAATCGCCGCTGCGCGAAGTGATCAAGACCTACCCGCGACAGACCCTGATCAGCTTTTCGCTGGTCGTGCTGTGGACCGTCTGCACCTATGCCATCCTGTTTTATATCCCCTCCTACGCCCAGCGCGTGCTCAGCCTGCCGTCATGGATGGGCTTCAGCGCTGGCATGATGGGCGGCGCGGTACTGATCGTCGCCACACCGATTGTCGGCGCTATGGCCGACCGCAGCGGGCATCGCCCCTGGCTGCTGGGCTCGGCCATTGCCATCTTCCTCTGCGCCTACCCGATGTTTCTGTTCATCAACCAGATGCCGGGGCTGTTTTCACTGTTGATCTTCGAGCTGGTGCTCGGTCTGCTGATTTCCGGTTACATCGGCTCGATCCTCGCAGCCTTCGGTGAATTGCTGCCAACCCACGTGCTGTCCACCGGGCTTTCGGTGGCCTACAACTTCGCCGTCACGATCTTCGGCGGTTTTGCCACCTTCACCATCACCTGGCTGATTGCCTCGACCGGCAGCAACCTGGCGCCGGCCTTCTACATCATGTTCGCCGCCATCGTCAGCGGTATTGGCGCACTGCTTTATCACGACCGTGCGCCCGCGGCACACCAACCCTTGTCTGGAGCTTACCAATGAGTACCACTGAAGCCACACACCTGATCCTGCGCAACGGCCGCCTGCTGGACGTGCAACAAGGACAATTGATTTTAGGCCAGGAGGTCGTGATTGAGGGTGAGCGCATTGTCGCGGTGCGCGCCGAGGGTGAACCGGCCCCGGCGGGCGCTCAGGTCATCGATCTGGGTGGCAGAACACTGATGCCCGGCCTGATCGACTGCCATGTGCACGTGCTGGCTTCCAACGCCAACCTGGGCATGAACGCCCTGCAACCCAACGCAATCATCATGTACCGCGCCTTGCCGATTCTGGCGGCGATGCTCGACCGTGGTTTTACCACCGTGCGCGATGCCGGGGGTGCTGACTGGGCGTTGGCCCGTTCGATTCAGATGGGGCTGATTCCCGGCCCGCGCATCTTCGCATCGGGCAAGGCACTGTCGCAGACCGGTGGCCATGGCGACATGCGCGCACGTGGCGAACTGCTGCTCAACGAGCCCTGCTCCTGCTGCTTCCGCGCCGGGGCCATCGCCCGCGTGGTGGATGGCGTCGACAACGTGCGTCTGGCAGTACGCGAAGAGCTGCAGCAAGGCGCCAACCAGATCAAGATCATGGCCTCGGGCGGTGTGTCCTCGCCAACCGACCCGATTGCCAACACCCAATACAGCGAAGCTGAAATTCGCGCCATCGTCGATGAGGCCGCCGCGGCGAACACCTACGTCATGGCCCACGCCTACACCGCTCGGGCGATTCGCCGTGCCATCGAATGCGGCGTCAGGACCATCGAACATGGCAATCTGGTCGATGCCGACACCGCGCGGCTGATGGCTGAGAAAGGCGCATTCGCGGTACCTACCCAAGTCACTTACGAAATGCTCGCCGAATATGGCGAACGCTTTGGGCTGCCGGCTGACTCGGTCGCGAAGATCGAGGATGTGCGCCAGGCCGGGCGCAATGCCCTGTTACTGTTCGCCGAAGCGGGCGTTCCGATGGGCTATGGCTCGGATTTGCTGGGGGAAATGCATGAGTACCAGACTCATGAATTGAAGATTCGCGCAGAACTGCTGGGTAATCTGGCAGCGCTGCGCAGTGCGACAAGTGTGGCGGCGCAGATCCTTCAGCGTGAAGGCGAACTGGGCTGCATCGCCGCCGGTGCGATAGCCGATCTGCTGGTGGTGGATGGCGACCCGCTGAGCGATATCAGTTGCCTGGTCGGTCAGGGCGAGCACCTGGCGATGATTGTTCAGGGCGGTCATGTGCGCAAGAACACCCTGGTCTGACGCCTGGTCAGTGCGTGTCGTCAGTGCGCGTTGTGGTCCCAGATCCAGCTCCACGCACCGGGCAAGCTGACAGGCTCTCCCGCCGCCTTGACCGTGCGGGCCAGTGCCGCGCGCTGCAACTGCGCGCTGTCGTCATAGAACGGCTTGTCGGCGAGCCGCACGCCGGTCTGCCCGGCACTGTCGACCAGAATCTGCAGGTACTCCCGCGCATGCCGCGCGGTGTAGCGGTTCAGGTCATGGAAGGTCACCACCACCGGAATCACGCCATCCACCGCAGGCAGCTCGCCGGCGGCAATGCGCTCGCGCACCTGCGAGAGCTGGCTGACCATGTTGGAACGGCGGCGCAGGCTGAAGTTATAGCCCCAGATCTTACCGTCATTGGCACTCAGGTCAGTGAGCAGTACCTGCAGATGGTGGCGCTGATAGGCGCTGAACGTGCGTTTGTCGTAGTTCCAGAACGGCGGACGCAGCAAGGTGGTCGGCACTCCGGTGATCGAGGCAATGATCGCGCAGCCCTGGGTCAGGGATTGCTCCAGTTCCTCATCGCTCAGCGAACGGTGGTTGGTGTGGTGCGGCGTGGCGGTGTGAAAGCCCAGCAGGTGCCCTTCTTCATGTTGACGATGCATGATCGCCCGGCCCTGATCACTGTTACCCGCACCGGTTGCGCCGGTCTGCACGAAGAACACCGCCTTGATGCCTGGCTGCAGCGGATTGTCGGCCAGGCTGTCGAGCACGGTGATGCTGGGGTTGTAGAACGTCGAAGCACTCGGACCATCGTCAAAGGTCAGCAGAAATCGAACCGGTGGCTGTTGCTGCAGCTGCGCGGCGGTTTTCGCGGTCAGGGGGATCGGCGCGCTGATGCAGGCCGACAGGCTTGCAGCGATGGCCAGTACGCAAAAGGCCTTGAGCACGAACTTAATCACGGTAGGGAATCCTGTGGCCGGTCTGCTGAAGCGCACGAATGATCATCCACAGGCGCGGCAAACACAATCACTGCCGCCCGAAGTTTATCGGCACCGAAACAACTCATGCGATTGAAGTCGGCATGGCTTACCGGCATATGCTGGCAGTCGATGGCCTGCCGATGCAGGCTGTGATCAATATCGGGATCGTGCAGGTAGACAAAATCGCTGTCGCAATCGGTAACCATCACCCAGTGCGGTGCCTTGGAACGGGTCAGGCGGTAACTGCTGATCAGCACCAGCGGCTTGCCGCCGTCGGCCAGCAGGCCTGGCAGATTCAACGAGCGATTGGGCAGTGTCTGCACTCCTGCGGTTTGCAGCGCATCACAGAATTGCTCGTGAACCAGGCGAATCACCTGTTTCTTGTTGTCACTGCGCACACCGCCCAGAAACAAAGGGCCCGAAACCGATACCAGCAGCTTCACCGCGAAGCCCCGTTGAAGAGCCGCCAGCGCAAGCCCCTGAGGGCTGCAACCGCCGTGGCCGGAGGTCATGAACACCGTGGTCGCCTCGCGCCAGATCTGCAATTCTTCGCCACGGCCCATCGAGCGCGCAGGTTGCAGGGCTTTCATGGCCATCAGCAGACAGGCCGGGCCACAGGTGAACTCCAGGGTCTGCTGGTAGTAAGGCACTGAGCGACTGTCCAGCCTGGCGTGTTCAACGATGCGTTTTTCGTAGCGCAAGGCCGGGGCATGGTCCTGGTAGTAGTCGTCGACCTGAGCGAAACGCCGATAACCGCTGCGCTCGTAAAGCGCGATGGCAGCGCCGTTATCGGGGCGCACCTCAAGGCGCAGGTAAGCGCAGTCGCGGCCCACGGCCTGCTGCTCGGCACGTTGCAACAACTGTCTGCCCAGTCCCTTGCCCCGCGCTGCATCGGCAATCGCCAGCGAATACAAGCGCCCCAATGAGGTGCCCCGATGAAACAGCACCAGCGCATAGCCGGTGAGCTGTCCGGCCTGCTCGGCGACGATCAGGCTGGCATTGGCGCGGCGGATCATCCAGTGAAAGCTGCGCGCGGTCAGACGGTCGCCGTCAAAACACTGGTTCTCCAGAAGCAGCAAGTCGTCGACATCGGTTTCAACTGCATATCGAAATATAAAGTCCATCTGCACCGCCGTAAAAGTTGTGTAACGAAACGGGACATTTCAAAAAGCACATGCTTAATAGAAAGGACTTGTTTCCCATCGGATCGATTACACATGTCAGCGGCACAGGTGAAGATGAACGAAGTATCTGCGCAACTTGCGCTTTCAGCAACAACCCGACGTGCAGACCCCACAACACTCTTTGCAGCGCAGAGGCAACTGGTGATTATTGTCGAACGGCTCGAAGACTGGGCATCGTACTTTCCCAGCGAAGACCTGATCAGCGCCCAGGACTACCTGGAAAAACCGCTGAAAGCCACGGCAGGCAGGCGTGTGCAAGTCATCAACCTGTGCCGCAGCTACAAATACCTGGGCCACGGTTATTACTGTTCCCTGCTGGCCGAAGCGCGCCAGCACAATGTCATTCCCTCGGTAAAGACCATCAGCGAGTTGACCCGCAAGTCACTCTACGGCCTGGCCCTCGATGACCTGGACAAGTTGCTGGAGACCGCACTTGAGGATCACCCTTATGACGACACCGAAGGGTTTACCCTGACACTGTACTTTGGCCAGACCACACTTGAGCCGTTGAAGGATCTTGCCCGTCAGTTGTTTGAAGTCTTCCCCTGCCCGATCCTGATGGTGGAGTTTCGCAAGCGCGACAATTGGCATATTGCGGGTATCAAGGCCGGCGCTCTGCCGCGTTTGCGCGAAGATCAGCAGGATGAGTTCGCCACGGCGCTGGAAGGCTTCAGCCGCAACGTCTGGCGCCAGCCCAGTTCCCGGCGCATGGCCCGCTACGACCTGGCGATTCTGCATGACCCACAGGAACAGCTGCCGCCGTCCAACCCTGAGGCGCTGGCCAATTTCATCCGCGTCGGTCAGCGTCTGGGCATCGATGTCGAGCTGATTGAAAAGAAAGACTACGCCCGGCTGGCCGAGTACGACGCGCTGCTGATTCGCGAAACCACCAGCGTCGACAACCACACCTATCGCTTTGCCAAGAAGGCCGAAAGCGAGGGGCTGGTGGTCATGGACGACTCTACCTCGATCCTGCGCTGCACCAACAAGGTGTACCTGACCGACCTGCTCAAAAGCCATGATCTGGGCATGCCGCGAACGGAAATTCTCTACAAGGACCGCCCGGAAGAACTGCAGCACGTGGCCACACGCCTGGGCTTCCCGCTGGTATTGAAGATCCCCGATGGCTGCTTTTCCAGAGGTGTGATCAAGGTCAGCACGCCCGAGGAAATGCACACGGCAACGACCCAGCTGTTCGAGCACTCGGTATTGCTGCTGGCTCAGGAGTTTTTCTACACCGAGTACGACTGGCGCATCGGCATTCTCAATCGCAAACCGATATTCGCCTGCCAGTACTTCATGTCCAAGGGGCATTGGCAGATCTACAACCACAAGGCGATCGGTGCCGAAGTGATTGGCGAATGCCGCACGCTGGCGGTGCACGAAGCGCCGCGCGCCGTGGTCGAACTGGCGCTCAAGACCGCCAACCTGATTGGTGACGGCTTGTATGGCGTGGACTTGAAACAGTCAGGCGATCAAGTGGTGGTGATCGAGGTCAACGATAATCCGAACCTGGATGCCGGCATCGAAGACGCTTATCTGCAGGATGATCTGTACAGCCTGGTGCTGGAAGAGTTCGTCCGCCGTCTGGAGCTCAAGCGCCTCGGTCAGGCATGGTGAAACGATGATTCAGGGCCTGAAACTCGACAACAACCAGTTGCTGGCATGTGATCCGCAAAAGGCCCAGGTGCTGTGGTTCAGCAAACCTGATGCCGGGGAACGCAGATTATTGCTGGAGCGATTCCACCTTGATGAGCACGCTGTTGCCTCGGCACTCGACCCGGACGAAATTTCGCGCATCGAGTTTCACCCTGATGCGTTGTTCGTCATCTGGAAACGTCCCGAGAACTATTCGGGCAAGGACAGCTTCTCGTTCGACGTTTCGTCCTTTGGCGTGCTGCTGAGCCGGGACCAGTTGGTGCTGATCTGTGATGACGAGCAACCTTTGAGCGCGCTGGGGGCTCACCGCCCGTTGAACCAGCCGCTGGATATCCTTCTGGAACTGCTGTTCAACAACATTCATCACTATCTGGGTCACTTGAAAGTCATCAAGATGGTCGCCCGGGAATTGCAGCAGAAATTCAACTCTTCCCTGGAAAACCGCCATCTGCTGCAAATGTTCAACCTCAGCGAAAGTCTGGTGTATTACATCAACGCCATCCACAGCAACGGTGCGGTCCTGACGCGTCTGCGCAATCATGCGCAAGGCAGGCAATACGCCGCCGACAGCCTGGCGCTGATCGACGACATGATTATCGAGAACGACCAGTGCTACAAACAGGCGGAGATCTATTCCACGGTGTTCGCCGGTCTGATGGATGCGCGTGGCAATCTGGTCAATAACAGCACCAACACCCTGCTGCGCAAACTGACCTTGATCAATGTCGTGTTTCTGCCGTTGAACCTGATTGCCGGGATCGGCGGCATGTCGGAATTCAGCATGATGACCGCCCCGCTGCACTGGTGGGTGTCTTACCCGGCACTGCTGCTGGCCATGCTCGGGATGGGGGCGGTGATGGTCTGGGGACTGCGCAGAATGGCGCGCGCGGCCTGAGCAGTTATCGCTCCCAATCGGCCTTGGCGATCTGCAGACCATGCAGGCCGTTATAGGCCGCTCGCTCGGGAGACTGCCAGCCGTCCAGCAGCGACGCGTCGAGGTCATAGATCTCGACGCCCAGCGGCCGGCAGACGCTCAACGGGTCCTGCGCATCAGGCCCCCACATCGGCAGTGACAGGTCGCCACCCGGACAGGTCGACAAGGCGCACAGCAGGTCGATTTCCGCAAAAAACTCCAGATAGTCGCCCTTCTGCGCGGGGCAGGCTTTCATGAAATACAGGTCGTCATGGTTCAGACCGGTGCACTGAAAGATGTTCAGCACATCGTGCACATCGAACTCGGTCAGCCCGTGCGGCAGCACTGCGCGGGTCAGGTTGGAATGGCAGTGATGGTGAAAGTCTTCGCCGGTCAGCATCTTGTTGACGTAGGGATCGCAACGCGTGCCGAGCAGGTCATGCAGGCGGCCGCCGTGCTCGTCGGTTCCGTAACTGGCCAGACTGTCATCGGTGATGGTTACCATTGGCCGCAAAAACGGCAGGTTCGACCACAACCGGTCATGGGTGCTGACATGCGCACCCTGCAACTGCCGCGTGCGCGCAGCCCACAGGCGCTCGCGGGGGTCGTTGGCGTTCCAGACATTGAAATCGCCGACTTGCGGGCCCACCGGTGTGGTGACCCGAAACACCTGACCGGCCTTGACCTTCCAGGCCCGCCCGGTACGAATCGGTACTTCAAACTGTTCGACGAGGGTGCGTTGCTGCGCATTCGTGCGGATGCGCTCATAAAAGGCAGTGTCGACTTGCAGCGCCGCGCCTTTGCTGACCTGGTAAGCGGCTGGATAGTCTTTGTACATACTGGGCTTCTCGGTGGCAGGATGTACCGATTGATACTGCAAATTGCAGGCCCGATTACTGGAAGTCCCGGCTGCGCACATCCAGTCCGGTGAGCAGCGGCGTCAGGTCGTACAGGCGCTGGGCAATCAGGTGCCGCACACCGCTTTTCGATTCCAGTCGCCCGAACACCTGCAGCAATTGCGAGCCCACCAGCACCTTGCGCTGACGCTCGGCCAGGTCGCGCCAGACTACGACGTTGACCATGCCGAACTCATCTTCAAGGGTGACGAAGGTCACGCCACTCGCAGTGCCCGGTCGTTGACGACCAATGACCAGCCCCGCCACGCTGAGGGTCCGATCGTTTTCCAGGCTTAACAAGTCTTGTGAGCTGCGAAAGCGCTTGGCAGCCAGTTGCCGGCGCAGCAAGGCCAGCGGGTGTGGGCCCAGGGTGGTGCCCAGCATTGTGTAGTCGGCCACCAGGTCTTCGGCCACAGTCGGCAGTGGCAAGATCACCTGGGTTTCTTCGCTGGGCAGGTCGTCGAACAGCGGGCGCTGGGCCTCAACTCCGGCGACTTCCCAGCGCGCCCGGTGCCGATGGCCGATCAGGCCGCGCAAGGCACCGGAATCCGCCAGCGCTTCGGCGGCGCGCGAGTCCAGCTCGGCGCGCAACGTCAGGTCCGTGGCATCGACAAAAGGCCGTTTCGCGCGCGCGGCTTCGATACGCAAGGCATCTTCCTCACGAAAGCTGCGGACCATGCGCAGCCCGAGACGAATCGCCAGATTGCGCGTGCGGTCAGGATGATCGAGCGGCTCCAGCGAGCAATCCCAGTCGCTGTAACGCACATCCACCGGGCGAATTTCAATGTGATGGCGGCGTGCGTCCTGCAACAGCTGATCCGGGCTATAGAACCCCATCGGCCAGCTGTTGATCAGTGCGCAGGTGAACGCTGCCGGTTCATGGCACTTGAGCCAGCAACTGGCGTAGGTCAGCAAGGCGAAACTGGCGGCATGGGATTCGGGAAAACCATAACTGCCAAAGCCCTTGATCTGTTCGAAGATCCGGTCGGCAAAGTCCGCTTCATAGTCGTTTTTCAGCATGCCCGTGCGCAGCCGCTCGCGATGCGGCTCGAGGCCGCCATGACGTTTCCACGCGGCCATCGCGCGACGCAGCTCGTCCGCTTCGCCCGGCGTGTAGTCGGCGGCCAGAATGGCCACTTCCATGACCTGTTCCTGGAACAGCGGCACACCCAGGGTGCGCTTGAATACGGATTCAAGCTTGGGCGGATAGGTGACTGCCTCTTCGCCATTGCGCCGCCGCAGGTACGGGTGAACCATATCGCCCTGGATTGGCCCTGGCCGGACAATGGCGACTTCGATGACCAGGTCGTAGAATTTTTCCGGTCTGAGACGCGGCAGCATGGCCATCTGCGCCCGCGACTCGATCTGAAACACGCCAACGGTGTCGGCCCGGCTGATCATTTCGTAGGTTTCCCGGTCGTCGCCCGGAAGACTTGCCAGGGTCCATCGTTGGCCACGGTGCAAATGCACCAGATCGAACGTGCGGCGCAAGGCACTGAGCATGCCCAGTGCAAGAATGTCGACTTTCAGCAGGCCGACCAGGTCCAGGTCGTCCTTGTCCCACTGGATGATGGTGCGGTCGGCCATTGCGGCGTTCTCGACCGGCACTAGCGTTTCAAGCGGGTGTTCGGAAATCACGAATCCCCCCGGGTGTTGCGACAGGTGCCGGGGAAAACCGATCAGTTCGCCGGTCAGCGCCAGCACGCGCTTGAGGATCGGCGTGTCGGCATCGAAGCCGTATTCGCGCAAACGTTCAGGCGACGGCAACGAATCGCTCCAGCGACTGAAGGCTTCGGCCAGGGCATTGATCTGGTCTGGCGGCAAGCCCAGCACCTTGGCCACGTCACGCATCGCGCCGGAACCGTGATAAGTGCTGGCTACGGCCGTCAGCGCTGCCCTGCCCCGGCCATAGCGCCGAAAGATGTACTGAATGACTTCTTCGCGGCGGTCATGCTCGAAATCCACGTCGATGTCCGGTGGCTCGTTGCGCTCTCTGGAGATGAAGCGCTCGAACAGCAGGTTGCTCTGTTCCGGGTTCAGTTCGGTGATCCCCAGCGCATAACACACTGCCGAGTTGGCCGCCGAGCCGCGTCCCTGGCAAAGTATGTGCTGGCTGCGGGCAAACTCGACGATGTCATGCACGGTCAGAAAGTAGCTGTCGAACTTCTTTTCCGCGATCAGCGCCAGTTCCTTCTCGACCTGCGCACGGGTGGCCGGTGTCAGCCCGCCCGGCCAGCGCCTGCGAACACCGCGCTCGGTCAGTTCACGTAGCCAGGACGTAGAGGTCTGGCCCTTGGGGACCAGCTCATGCGGGTATTCGTATTTCAAATCGCCCAGGTCGAACGTGCAACGCCGGGCAATACGCACCGACTCGGCGAGCAGCCAGTCCGGGTAATGCTCGCTGAGCGCATCCAGTGGCCGCAAGTGGCGCTCGCCATTGGCAAACAGCAGATGACCTGCCTCGGCCACTGTGGTGTGGTGGCGGATGGCAGTCATGGTGTCCTGCAGGGCACGCCGGCCACGCGCATGCATGTGCACATCGCCACTGGCCACTGCCGGAATACCCAGCGATTGTGCCAACGCCAGCAGGTCGGCCAGCCGCTGCTCGTCATCCGGGCCACGGTGCAGCCCGACACCCAGCCACAGGCGCTCGGTAAATCGCTCACGCAACCAGCGCCCGTCGGCCAGACAGGCTTGAGCATCCCCGTCGAGGTCCGGCAGCCAGAGGGCCAGCAGCCCGTCCGGCGCAGGCTCGAAGTCTTCGCGCAACACGCGGTATTCGCCTTTTTTGGCCCTGCGGCGCGCGACCGTGATCAATTTGCACAGCGCCTCATAGCCTGTCTGGTTTTCCACCAGCAAGACGACTTTCGGGCCGTTTTCGATGTGCATTTCGCTGCCGACGATCAACGGCAGACCGGTGCTTTTTGACGCCTGCCAGGCGCGTACGATGCCGGCCAGGGTGCACTCGTCGGTGATTGCCAGCGCCTTGTAGCCATGGCGCACCGCCCGTTCAAACAGTTCGCGTGCGCTCGAGGCGCCCCGCTGAAAGCTGAAGTTGGACAGGCAATGCAGCTCGGCGTATTCGCTGGTCATGCGAACCAGCCATGCAGCAGCAACTCACCCGGCTCGCCAACCGCGCGATACGCCCAGGCGCGTTGGCCACTGGCGGTTTCGACCAGGTAATAGTCGCGGCGCACATCGCCGCCGTCCCACCACCCCGACTCGATTCGTTCGGGCCCGGCCACGATGCGGGTCGCCTGTACCGGCAGTGGCTGAGGCTCGCGCAGCAGCCAGCCCGGACGCGTGAAGCCTCTGGCCGGCAGGACGGGTTTGCTGCTGCTGTGCGCTTGCCAGGCACATTCGGGACGATAATCGGCCTGGGCGCGCAAGCCATTGACCGACTCGTCGCCCAGACGCGCCCGCAAACGCTCGCGCAATTGCTCCCAGGGCAAGGTCTGCTGCACGCGCTCATCGAACAACTGACGGTGCGCCGGGACGAAATCCGGCAAGTCTTGCGCCAGCAGGCGCACGGCACGTACCGGCGACGCTACCAGCACCTGCTCCAGCCTGCCGCGGGCCAGTTCGAAGAGCATCGACGCATCGCGCTCGGCGCTCAGCAGCCCGACTGGTACGACAGTCTCCGGCACGACGGTCTCCGGCCCTGGCACATGCTCGAGGTGCAGGGAAAATCGCTGCACGCCGCTGTCGCGTCCGGCCAGGAACAAGACCAGATCGGCGATCAGCCGCTTGAGCGGAAACAACAGGGCCTGATGGGACTCGACATCGAAATTCAGCTCGATGCGTACATCGAAAAAGTCCGGCGGCGTGTAGCACTCCAGCGCCACGGGGCGCTCGCCGAGCAAGGTGTCGAGGTGCTGCAGCACGCTGGCCGGAAACCGCCGTGCCAGCGTATCGCGGGGCAGCGCCAGCACCTGCCGCACACTACGCAGCCCCATGCGTGTCAGGGCGGTAGCGGTTTCGCGGCTCAGCCCGATGCGTTCCAGTGGCATCTGCTCCAGACGGCGACGCAATTCATGCGGACAGTCGATGCTCAGCCCGTCATGCATGTTGGCCAGCATTCGCGCGGCTATCGGGTTGGGCGCGACCACGATGCGATGGCGAAAACCCTGCGTGGTCAGCTCTTCACGCAAACGCGCCTCGAACACCGGCCAGGGGCCGAACAGCTTGAGGCTGGATTCGATTTCCATCAGCAGCACCCTCGGGTACTTGAGGCTGACATTGGAACTGAAACCGTAGGCCCAGGCCGCGAGCAGTTGCTGCAAACGCTCGATATCGGCCGGGTCATGCTCGATCGTGGTGAAGTTCGGCACCAGCGCCTGTGCTGCGGTCAGCGACTGCCCGGCTTTCAGGCCCAACGCACGCGCAGCCGGATTGACGCTCTGCAACACGCGTCGTTGAGCGCTGCCGCTGATCAGCGCCAGCGGTTCATCGGGGTTGCCGTGACGACGCATGACGCCGTCCAGCGCCAGTTGCGGCAGCAAGACACAGGCCCAGAGCATAAGAACCTCAAGCGTCGGTCGGGAACGGAATGGGGAAAGGCGGCGCAAGTCCGCCTCGGCATTTGAGCACCCGTAACTGTGCGGGACGGGTATCGAGCGCTATGCGCAGGGCCGCAGGTGAAGGGTTGGCGGCGGCCTGCTGCGGGCGACAGGCAAAGGCCAGGGTCTGCCCGGTTTCGGCAGCCACCTGCAAGCGTCGCAGTGCACGGTCATCGACCATGCCGGGCCAGCACACGACCGCACCACAGCTACCGGAACGCAGGCATTGCTCGGCGGCCCACAACGCATCACGGGGACTCGCCTCGATCACCACCAACTGACGCAGATCGACGCCGGCGGCCAGCCAGGCCTGTGGGTACGGAATATAAGGCGGTGCGACCAGCACAATGCGCTCGGCGATCGCGGAGAGCCGCGCCAGGCTCGGCCATAGCAGGCGCAGTTCGCCACTGCCATTGGCCGGAATGAGGATTTCAGTCAGGGCCGCAGCAGGCCAGCCGCCGGTGGGCAACGCAGCGTCCAGCAACACGTGGCCACTGGGCTGCGGGCTGACCTGTGGCGCGCTCTGCTGACGCCCTTTCCAGACCCTGCGTTCATCCAGCAAGGCATCCAGGCTGACCACCGCGCCCATCATTCGCGACGCACCAGCCCGCAGAATACGCCTTCGATGGCGAAGTCCTGATCGGGCGTGACGATGATCGGTTCGTAGGCCGGGTTGCGCGGCAACAGGCGTATCTGATCGGCGCGGCGTTGCAGGCGTTTGATGGTCACCTCGCCGTCCAGACGGGCAACCACGATCTGCCCGTCACTGGCCTGCGGGTTACGGTGCACGCCGACCAGATCGCCATCGAGAATACCGTCCTCGATCATCGAGTCGCCCTGCACACGCAGCAGGTAATCCGGCACACGGGTAAAGGTGCTGCGGTCCAGGTGCAGCGTGGTGTGTATATCGAGATCAGGTCCGATCGGTACGCCCGCCGCCACGCGCCCCAGTACCGGAATTTCCAGCAATTCGGGCCGTGGCTCAGTGTTCAGCAGGCGAATACCCCGTGCCTGATGAGGGACGACTTCGATCAGCCCGGCTTCAGTGAGGGCCACAATGTGTTTGCGCGCCACGCTGCGCGAAGCAAAACCGAAAGCCTCGGAAATTTCCGCCAGGCTCGGTGATTGCCCCTGCTGCGCGATGCGATCGCGGATGAAGGTAAGGATAGCGCTGCGTCTAGGAGATAATGTGCTCATGGAGTACATTTGTACTCCATTCGGTGTTTTGTGACTAGCGCGCTTTGTCGGATTCAAGAGGCGCGGTGTTGCATGCCCCACGACAGGCGATGAACACCGCTATAGGCGACATTGTTTGGATTTCAACAACAGTGAAATAAGAAACACCCGGTTTATTGAGCCAGGCAAAGAGGCGAAACTCGACCGCTCTTTCAACGATCAGGAGCACTCATTGTGATCACGCGCCAATTGGGTCAACTCGGTCCGCAGGTTTCGGCCCTCGGGCTGGGCTGCATGGGAATGTCGGACTTCTACACCACCGGCATCGACGAAAAGGAATCCATCGCCACCTTGCACCGCGCGCTGGAGCTGGGTGTCACTTTTTTCGATACGGCGGACATGTACGGCCCGTACACCAACGAAGCCTTGCTTGGCCGTGCCCTCGAGGGCAAGCGTGAAGGTATCTACCTGGCCAGCAAGTTCGGCATCGTGCGTGGCGACGACCCGCATGCACGTGGCGTCAATGGCAGCCCGGCGTACATTCGCCAGTCCATCGACGCCAGTCTGAAGCGGCTGAACACCGATTACCTTGATCTCTATTATCAGCACCGCGTCGACCCCAAGGTGCCCATCGAGGACACCATTGGCGCCATGGCTGAACTGGTCAAGGCTGGCAAGGTACGCCACATAGGTATTTGCGAAGCCAGTGCAGCGACCATCGAAAAGGCACACGCGGTGCACCCGCTTGCGGCTGTGCAGAGCGAGTACTCACTCTGGTCACGCGATCCGGAACAGGATGGCGTACTTGCCACCTGCCGTCGCCTGGGTATTGCCTTCGTGGCGTATAGCCCGCTCGGCCGGGGGTTTCTGACCGGTGAATTGCGTACCCCGGACGATTTCGCGGCCGATGACTATCGTCGCTTCACCCCACGGTTTCAGGGCGAAAACTTCAATCGCAATCTGCAATTGGTCGAGAAGGTAAAAACACTGGCTACGGCCAGGGGCATCAGCGCATCACAACTGGCGCTGGCCTGGGTGCTCGCTCAGGGCGAGGACATCATTCCGATCCCCGGCACCAAGCAGCGCAAGTACCTGGAAAGCAACGTGGCCGCAGCTTCATTGACGCTGAGTACTGATGACCTTGCCCAACTGGAAGCGATTTTCCCGGCCCAGGGGTCGGCATCCGGGGAGCGTTATAACGCGGCGTCGATGAAGTCGCTCAACGGCTGAAAACCGTTGCGGTTCGACATCAGGTCGCTTCAGGGCAGGTCTGGGTGCCGTTGTCGAGGCCCTGCTTTTGATTCTTGTAATCGAGCGTGGCTTTACCATCGACCCATTTCAGGGTGACGACAACCACTGAGTCGAAATCGTCGTTTGTCCAGTCATCCAGCAGATTGATGCTCTTGCCGGACGCCTCTTCAGCAACCTTGTTGATCAGCTCCGGCAGGTAGCCGTGCGACCAGGCGGTGTAGATGACTGCGTTGTGGTACTTGTCCTGCATCAGTTCATCGGCCAGGTCTGCGGTGTCGTTGGCACCGAAGTCGAGGTTGACGGGCAGACCCAGTTTGATTGCGCTGGGGCCTACCGTCATCAGCGGACGAACGTAGCTGTAGGACTGGTCGCCCTCACCCTCTTCCACATGTCGGCTCGGGTTGGCAGCGAAAATGAAATCAGCCTTGCCGAATTCTCTGGGCAGGACTTCCGACAATTCTATCGCCCGGTTGAGCCCCTGGCAGTTCAGTTGACCCAGCCCCATGGCCGGCTTTTCGGCGTGACGAAGGAATACCAGTGTCTGGGTACCATTCTTGGGTTCTGCATGGACGCCTTTGCCCATGGTGAACAAGACCAGGGCAGAAGCCACCAGCACGGAGGGGAAGAAGCACCACGCGAGCCGGTGCTGAAGTCGGGTGAAGGAAGGCATTTTCGGCATATTCATTATTTTCTGAGTCCGGTGCGCATTTGAAAGGGGACAGCCATCTGGCTGGTGCGAATACGCAGGCTTATGCAGCTCGCCCTGGAATTTTCTGCGGATCAGTCAAAAAGGGTCACGCGCGAATCTTAATGCGCACATGTTTCGAAATTAAGAATGTGGACGATTAAGAGTGTCAAAAAACGATTCTGTTGCAATGTCGGCAAAAAAAATCGTCTGACAAACAGAGAAAATGTCAAAAAATCGTCGAAAGAGGAGTCATCAGACCTGACTGTTTGCCTGGCAACAGCCATTCAACAGACCGTTGTCAGATCAACATCACGGACGCCGGAAAGCCGCGTAAAACCCTTGAATTCAAGCACTCTGGTGTTTGGCATAGAGCGTGCAATATTCCTTTTCTGAATTTCACGCCCTGCGAACTGCCTGTTTTGGAATATACCAACCGGTCGCTGCGGCTCTAGTTTTCCTGACCTGGATGCCACTATGCCACAACCCCCCGTTTCTTTTCGGTCGCTGTCTCCCCGCGCGCTGATTCGCTGGATGGCGAGCACCTGTGTATTGGCGTTGAGCCTCAACGGTGCAGTTGAGGCCGCCGAGACCGCGCCTGCCGAAATCCGTCTGGACTACGCCTACTATTCGCCGGTCAGCCTGGCGCTCAAGCATTTTGGCTGGCTGGAGAAAGCCCTGCCGGAGGCGAAAGTCACGTGGGTGTTGAGCCAGGGCAGCAACCGCTCGCTGGAGTACCTGAACAGTGGCAGCGTCGACTTTGCTTCATCGGCCAGCCTGTCTGCCGTGCTGGCCCGGGCCAACGGCAGCCCGATCAAGTCGGTGTATGTCTACAGCCGGGCAGAATGGACGGCGCTGGTGGTGCGCAAGGATTCTCCCCTGCAATCGGTTGCCGAGCTCAAAGGCAAGAAAATAGCCGCCACCAAAGGCACCGACCCTTATCTGTTCACCTTGCGCGCGCTGCAGAAGGCCGGGCTGAAAAAGGATGATGTCGAGCTGCTGCACTTGCAGCATCCCGATGGGCGTACAGCCCTCGAGAAGGGTGACGTAGATGCCTGGGCAGGGCTTGACCCGCACATGGCGGCCAGTGAAATACAGTCCGGCTCGCGCCTGCTTTACCGCAACAAGGACTTCAACAGCTATGGCGTACTGAGCGTCACGGAAACCTACGCCAAGGAACATCCACAGGCGATCAGGACAGTATTGAGCGCTTATGAACAGGCTCGAGAATGGGCAGTGAAAAACCCTGATGAGCTGGCCAGGCTGCTGGCGACCGAGTCGGGCCTGCCGCTGGAAGTCGCCAGGCTGCAATTGACCCGCACAGACCTGAGCAACCCGCAACTGAGCGCGCAAGACGTCGAGGCGTCCAAGGCCGCAGCGCCGATTCTGGTCGCGGAGGACCTGGTGCGCAAGGGCGTCAATGTCGGGCAGGTCATCGATCAACTGATCACGCCTGAGTTCTCCAAAGCCGTGATCGCCACTCCATGACCAGCCGCAACAAGTCGTTGCCTGCCTCAGCGCAGGCAACAGTGCCGGACAAGGCCAAACGAACGCTTTGGCAGCGCTACAGAACACCACTCAAGGGTCTGGTAGTACCGGCAGTGATCATCGTCCTGCTGGAAATGATCGTCCGCATCGGTTGGCTGCCTGCCTATCAGATGCCAGCACCCAGCGAGATCGTGCTGACTCTGCGCGACCTGGCGGACGGTGCGTTGTGGAAACACATCAGTGCCAGTCTGTTGCGTGTGCTCAGCGGGTTTGCGATCGGCGCGAGCCTGGCCCTGGTGTTTGCCGCGTGGGTGGGGCTCAGTCGTGAGGCAGAGGCGTATCTGGAGCCGACATTCGCCGGCCTTCGCTCCATTCCGAGTCTGGCGTGGGTGCCGCTTCTGCTGCTATGGCTGGGCATTGGCGAGACATCGAAAATCGTGCTGATTGCCATTGGTGCGTTCTTTCCGGTCTATCTAAACGGCGTGGCCGCGATTCGAGGCATTGACCGAAAGCTGGTGGAAGTCGGCCAGATGTATGGTTTGAGCCGCTATCGCCTGACCCGGCGCATTCTTCTGCCCGCCGCCCTGCCCGGCCTGTTTACCGGTTTGCGCAGCGGCATGAGCCTGTCGTGGATGTTTCTGGTGGCCGCCGAGCTGATCGCGGCCACCAAAGGCCTGGGCTACCTGCTCAGTGACGGGCGCGAAACCTCGCGCCCGGACATCGTGCTGGCGGCCATCATCGTTCTGGCGACCCTGGGCAAACTCAGCGACGGCCTGCTGGCAAGCCTGGAAAAACGCTTCCTGGCCTGGCGCGATACATTCAACGGGCAAAGCCGTGAGGGTTGATACATGCCGGAATCACTGATGGATATACGCGTCGAGCACAAGGCGTTCGCGGGCAATACCGTGCTGCACGGCATCGATCTGTCGCTGCAGTCAGGTGAAATCGTCAGCCTGCTGGGCCCCAGCGGCTGCGGCAAAAGCACGCTGTTGAGGATTGTCGCCGGACTGGAGCAGGATTTTCGTGGTTCGGTGCAGCGTATTCAGGGCGAAGTGGCGTTCGTGTTTCAAGAGCCGCGCCTGATGCCCTGGCTGACCGTCGCACAGAATATCGGTTTCAGTGACGATGACCGCTACGACCGCCACTGGGTCGGCCAATTGATCGAAGAAGTGGGCCTTTCCGGTTTTGCCGACGCCTTGCCCAAAGCGCTGTCAGGGGGCATGGCGCAGCGCGTGGCTATCGCGCGCGGCCTGTACTCGCACCCGGCGGTGTTGCTGCTGGATGAGCCGTTCAGCGCAGTCGATGCGTTTACCCGGATGAAGCTTCAGGACCTGCTGCTGCAACTGGCCGCGCGCCACGCCATCACCCTGTTGCTGGTGACTCATGATGTCGACGAGGCGTTGTACCTGAGCGACCGCGTGCTGGTGATGGGCAGCCGTCCCGGCACAATCACCCACCAATTGCCGGTCGGGCTGCAGACGCCGAGGGATCGTCGCGATCCGCTGCTGGCCCGCTTGAAAGCTCAGGCGCTGACCGAACTGCAGCAGGCCCATGTCATCTGAACAGCGTTACTTGTCGGCCCTGAATGTGTCCCAGAGCTTCTCGCGCAACGTATCGATAGTTTCGGGGACCTGAGACATCACGAACAGGCGGCTCAACATATCGGCGTCCGGGTACACCGTGGTATCGGTCCACAGGCCTGGGCCGATAAGCGCGTCTGCCTTTTCATTGCCATTGGCGTAATGCACGGTATTGGTGATATTGGCGATCACTTCGGGGCGCAGCAGGTAATTCAGGAACGCGTAGGCACCCTTGGTATCGGTGACGTCAGCCGGGATGGCGGCCATATCGAACCACATGGGCGCGCCCTCCTTCGGAACGACATAATCGATGGTGAAGCCATTGCCTTCTTTCTGCGCCTGCTCCTGAGCCTGGGAAATATCCCCGGAATAGCCCACCGCGACACAAATTCTGCCCTTCGCGAGGTCGGCGATGTAATCGGCAGAACTGAAATTGCGTATGTACGGCCGCACGCTGTCCAGTACCGCCTTTGCCTGGCGGTAGTCGTCAGGCACTTCGCTGTGTGGCGGCAAGCCAAGGTAATTCAAGGTGATCGGCAGCAGAGCCGGCGCGCTGTCGAGAAATACCACACCGCATTGGGCGAGCTTTTTCATGTTTTCCGGCTTGAGCACCAGATCCCAGGAATCGAGCGGTGCATCCTTGCCGAGGATGGCCTTGACCTTGGTTGAGTCATAGCCGATGCCGGTACTGCCCCACAGATAAGGGAAACCATGCTGATTACCGGGATCACTGCCCTCCAGCGCCTTGAGCAGGACCGGGTTGAGATTTTTCCAGTTGGGCAACTGACGCTTATCGAGGGTTTTGAGCAACCCACCCTCTATTTGTCGGCCCATGAAATGAATGGACGGAAAAACCACATCGTGACCGGAGTGGCCAGCCAGCAGCTTTGCGTTCAGCGCCTCATTGGTTTCAAAGGTTTCGTAAGTGGTCTTGAAGCCGGTGGCGACTTCGAAATTCTTCAGGGTGTCCGGCGCTATATAGTCCGTCCAGTTGTAGATATTGACCGTCTCCGCCGCGTGACTGGTCGAGGCCAGCAACATCAGTGCGGCAAGGGAGTTTCTCAGCATGTGCGGTTCCTCGGGTCAATAGCGACAGCTTGCCCCAGACCCGGCACGAAAACCATCTTCGTCACGGCAAATTCATTCCATTGAAAGGACTTGCGGCAGCGGCTCGGCAAATGCATGGAGCGTGCCCATTAATACCTTCTAATGACACCGGTCATATAATTGATTTTTTTGTGCTGCGTCATAAAAAATTTTTCCAGAACGGTGCTGGCAAATGCTATTTTCAGTGTTCGTCAGACCGCTCAGCGATCCTGCTGGAAAGCAACTTGACCGACCGATGATGCGCACCGCTGGTCATCGTCTCGTCATCACGGCTTTACCGGACGCATTCTGGCTGTCTGCCTACCCATTGGAGCAAAGGAAGTGCTCGATTGATTCAGGTGGGCCATCGTCATGACTAAAGTCACATTCCCCAATGCCTGCCAACTGATGCGCTGGCACTTCCACCCCGTTGGCTTTGAAGCCTCGATGGATGCGCCAGGGAGCATGATTGCGCGACTTTTCGACCGTGCCAGCGGTGAAACCGTGGTCGCCATTGCCGGCCTGCCCTGTTCTACGGTGATGAATGCCGCAGACGTGGAGCGCATCATCGAAGCCATCGAGGATGAGCTGGAGTTATTCGGCACTCATACGCAACGACAGATCGCCGGTTTTATCTGACATGAACGCCTCAGCCGACACGAGCCTTGTTGCGCAGGTCTTCGAAGAAAGGCTTGTCGCGGGCAATCCGGTCTGACGCTTTGGGCATCTGAACTGCGTCTCCTGAACTGGCGCTTTCATCGATATACCAATAACAGTGCCGTGCCGAGCGAGTAATGGCGACATAGGCCAGACGCAAGACTTCATCCTTCTGTGCGGTATCGAATGGCTGAAGATCACTCGCATCACCCAGCCCTGCCAACCGGTAAACCTGATTCTTGTAGGGCGAGACGGTCAGATGCTGACAATCGCCCAGCAAAAATACGGCATCCGCCTGCAAGCCCTTGGAACTGTGGTAGGTCAGCGTTCTGATACGGCGATTCTGCGCGCCATTTGCCGAATCGGCGTCAATCAATGCCTGCAGACGCGCCGAGAAGCGCGCCTTCTCGCTGCTCTTGCGGTACAGCAGCAGGATCGAGTCGCCATCGTGGTAATGCTCGGCGACCCGCTCGGCAAGCTCGTCCTCATCGCGATCCAGTACTTTGACCGGCAGCAGCTCCTGGAGCGTGCTACTGGCGCGGGCCTTCTTGCCAGGTATAGCCGGGGCCGCACGGACGATGTGCTCGGCGGCGTCGATGATGTGCTGATGACTGCGGAAGTTGTCACTGAGCATGACCCTGGTAGTCGCCGGGGAGGAAAACTCCTTTGCGAACTCCATGAAGTACTTCGGCGAGCTGCCGCGCCAGCCGTAGATCGACTGCCAATCGTCACCGACACACAGCAGCGATGAATGCTGAGCGATGCGGCCCGTGTGCAACGCCGGACCACGACGCCTGATTTCGCGCAGGCTGGCGCGTAACCATGAAACGATCTGCGGCGAGACATCCTGGAACTCGTCGATCATCAAATGCGCGAGAGGTCTGAGCATCGGGTCACTGACGTGCTTGAGGTTCTCGGGAGACGTTTCGCCGAACAAGGCAAACATGCGGTTGTAGGTCATGATCGGCGGCGATTGAGCCAGCAGGTGCGTTTCGAAGGCTTTCCAGAACAGACTGAGCGCTTCGAAGAAGAAACGGTCCGGGTCATCGCTGGCAAAACTCATCTCGGACACGGCGCTCGGCACATCCAGCCCTAGGTTCTCGATAAAGCTGGCAGCCGTGACAAAACAGTCCAGCAAGGGTGCCGCACCGAGCTCGCCCTTGACCCGGTAGTCGAATCCGGGCCCCGCGGCGGCTTCCCCTGCCAGCGATTGCAAAACCTCGCTAGCCGACTGGTAGTTATCCATCCATATCAATGGCTTACTGCAGAAAGCTTGAAACAGGGTGCGCTTTATGACGCCTTCTGCCCACACCGGCAATTTGGCGCCCGGCCGCTTGAGTTGCTGGTCCTCACTGGCGTCCAGACCCAGCACGACCCAGGCATCCAGCTCGGCGATATAGCCGTGAAACGAAAACGGAAAACCATTTATTTCAACAGCTTGGCGCATGGGCTCAATGCCCTTTATAGGCCAGGCCCCAGCGCGGATCCACAAGTCTTCAACGGTATCGCACCACTCTTCATCGCGTTTCGAGGACAGCTCGGTCACCGCGACCCGTTTCTGCACATCAGGGTGATCGCGGTCCAGCTCCTTGAGCTGCAGGGCATGGCGATACAGCGGCGCCATGACTTCGCGAAAACGCTCGTTACCGGCGTACAGATCGCGATAGCAGAGATTGAGTTGCTGGCGCTGCGCATCGTTGATACGCAAGTCGAAGGGGTTGCTGTCCACCTCTTCCAGCCCGGACGACTGGCTGCTCAGGTTCTCGAACGCGCGCAGTTGCTCAAACCCCGGCAGGCTGCGCACCAGCGGCAGAATGCGCGAATGGAAGGTGCGTACCAGCTCGCGCGCCTGCTTTTGCTCCAGCACATGCCCCCACAGGGCCATGACGTCGATCAGTTTGCTGATGAAGTCCTTGCGCGACTCACGGGTAAAGGTCACCACCGTCATGGCGTTCAGTTCGAAGCCCAGGTAGTGATGCAGCAGCAGAATCCGCAGGACCAGCGACGTGGACTTGCCCGCGCCTGCCCCGGCAATCACGTAGGTAGACGGCGTATCGCTGAAAATCATCTTCCACTGCGCCGCGCTGGGCTGGGCATGTGCGGGGAGTTTTTCGGCGACGTCGGCCTTGATGCGCTTTTTCAGCTCAGGCGTAAGCGCCAGCCGCCAGTCGTCGAACAAATGATCGTCGACCTTGGGGCCACGATGCCGGGCGGGCCGGGTATCGTTGATGACCAGCACCTGACGGCCCGACTCCTGGCCATCCAGGTAACCCTCTTCATAGCCTTCACGCACGCCTTCGATGTGGCCGTTCAGATAACCGTCGGCATGCCCCTGCGACCATGAGGGCGCGTGCTGCGAGCGCAGTCCGGTAAGACTGCGCCCCATCAGCCGCGCCAACAGGCGTCGAAAAAACGGCAATTGCCGGGGCGGTACAAGGTCGACATCCAGGTCATGAGGAAGCGCAGAAGGCAGGTCGTCAGGCACGCAGACTCCGGTGGTGGGCTCGCAGGCGAAAAGGTCGCCTATGGTGGCCGGATTTTCGCGCAGGTTCCAGCGAAATGCTTGTCTGTCAGTGTGTTAGCCGATCAACTGCATGTTCCTTGGCAAGTGCCATCAGACTGGCATGACCGACTTGGGTACCAGCGCGCCTGGATGCTGGATCACGATACTGGCCAGGCGATGCCCTGCTTCCGCCGCCTGCAGCGGGTGGTCACCCGTGAGCCGGGCCGCGAGATAGCCGGCACTGAAGGAATCACCCGCAGCCGTGGTATCGACCACACGCTCGACCTTCTGCGCTGCGATTTCGAAACGTTCGCCGCCGGCTTCAACGAGACAGCTCTGCGCGCCACGTTTGACGACGATTTCACCGATGCCGCGCCCACGATAGGCGGCCAGCAGTTGTTCGCTGTCGGCATAGCCATACAGTGCCTGCTCGTCGTCTTCGGTCAGCAAGGCCAGGTCTACATGCTGCAGACACGCAAGGTAGGCTTCGCGGGCCTGCTCGACACTGGCCCACAGCCGCGGACGATAGTTATTGTCGAAGGCGACCCTGACTCCGCGCTGACGCGCACGCGCCAATGCCTCCAGCAGTTTGGCACGCCCCTGCTCGCCAAGCACTGCCAGGGTGATGCCACTGAAATACAGCACGTCATAGCTGGCCAGCGCTGCCAGGATAGGCTCGGCCGCCGGGGTCATGAAGCAGTCCCGCACGGCAGCTTCGTTGCGCCAGTAGAGAAAGCGCCGCTCACCATTGGCGTCGGTCTGGATACAGTAGAGTCCCGGCAAGCGTCCGGGCAGGCGCTGCACCTTGCCCAGACCGATGCCCTCGTCCGCCCAGATCCGGCACATCGCATCGCTGAAGCTGTCGTCACCCAGTGCCGTAACGTAGTCGACCTTGGCTCGCTCGCCCAGCAATCGGGAAAGGTAGACCGCCGTATTGAGCGTGTCGCCGCCGAAGCTCTGGCGCAGACTGCCATCGGCATGCTGTTGCAGTTCGATCATGCATTCGCCGATCAGGGCGACCCGTGGAAGGCTCATGTGACGATACTCCTGCAAATACTTATCTAGAAATACGTACTGAAAGGTTCTATCACCCGAAGGTCATTATCCACCAGGCAACCTGAACGCCACTTGTCGAACGTCAGACACGGGTGCGAGGTACCGAAGGAAATGATATCGCCGACCTTCAACTCGCATCCGGGTGCGACAGTCATGAATGCGTGCTGGTCCATGACGGCCGTCACCTTGCAGGCGCTCACATCGTCGCCAGCCGATTGCACGCCTGGCTTGTAACGCAGCAGCGGGTTGGGCAACCCGGCGTCGTAGGCCACGTCGCGCTTGCCCATGGCAATCACTGCAAAGCCCGGTTCCGGCATGGATTGCACATGCGCCCAGACTTCCAGGGCCGGGCGCAGCGCTTCGCTCAATTCGGCGCGCCGATCCAGCACGCAACACTGCGCGTCCTTGTAGATGCCGTGGTCATGCACCACATAGCTGCCGGGTCGCAGCACGCTGAGGAAGCGCTCGCGAACAGCCTGGGCGTCGAATGCTTCGGCGATCAGGTCATACCAGGCCGAGCCGGACGCAGTGACGATCGGGCGATCCAGAGCGAAGGCGCCCTTGTCCTGCAGGTCGACAGCCAGGCGCACCAGCGATGCGGCAAAGGCCTTGATGCCTTGGATGGCGTGATCGCCATGGATCACGCCCTCGTACCCCTCGATGCCTGTCAATGCCAGCGCCGGTTGAGCCAGAACAGCGTCGGCCAGCGCCAGCACCTGCTCTTCGCTACGGCAGCCGCAGCGCCCGCCGGGTACGCCGTATTCGATCATCACGTTCAAACGCAGGCCACGCGCAGCGAAAAACTCGCCCAGCGCGGCGACATTGTCCGGATGGTCGACCATGCAGTGAAACTCGAACATGGGGTCAGCCAGCATGTCGGCAACGATTGCCATGTTCGGCGCACCGACCAACTGGTTGGCCATCAGCACCCGGCGCACGCCATGCGCATAAGCGGCCTGCGTCTGGACTGCCGTGGCGAGGGTCATGCCCCATGCGCCCGCGTCCAGTTGCCGGCGAAACAGCGCGGGCACCATGCTGGTCTTGCCGTGCGGTGCCAGTTCTGCACCGCTGTCGCTGACAAACTGCTGCATCCAGCGAATATTGTGTTGCAGCGCCTGATTGTGAATCACCAGAGCGGGCAGGCTGACATCACTGACCAGGCTGTCACCCGGCTGCGCAGTACCCTTGTCCATTACGGCGGTGCTCATCGGTAATCTCCTGCGTTTATTCATTGATACGCCGAGCCAGGCCATTGGCGCTGTCGATCAGCACCCGCCGGTAGTCGTCGTAGTGGGTCTTGGCGTCGGCACGCGGCGCGACGATGCACAGCGTGGCGATGCACTGACCGTGTTCGTTATTCACGGGGGCGGCGAAGCAATGGGTGAAGGTGTCAGCCACGCTATTGAAGGAAAAGAATCCCTCCTCGCCGGCTTTGCGGATTTCCCGAAGAAAGGTCTCCAGCGGCAGACGTTCGCCACCTGGCAGAATGAAATCGTCGGGGTCGATCAGGTCGATGATTTGCTGATCGCTCAAGTGGCTGAGCAAAAGACGCCCGGACGCCGTCCATGGGATGGGCGCGTTTTCGCCGATGTCCGAAGAAATCCTGAAATGACGCTCACCCTCCTTCATCAGCGCCACGGTGTATTTCCGGCCATTGAGCAGGCACATCTGCGCAGTTTCCCGCGTCTGGCTGACGATCTCGCACAGGCAGGCTTCGGCCTCGCGAGTGAAATCGAAGTGCCGCAAGTGTGCCTGCCCCAGGAAATACAACTGACGGCCAAGATAGACATGCCCGTCCTTGCCCACTGTCTCCAGAATCCGCCGTTCCAGCAGCGATGCCACCAGCTCGTAAACCGTCGATTTGGGGCTGCCGATCCCGCTGGCAATCTCATTGGGGCGCATGGGCCTGGCCTTTTCCTTGAGAAAATCCAGGATATCGAACGCCCGGTCCAGTCCACGTGCCCGGCGCTTGATCGTGTCTTCGGTCATGAGGCTCATTCCTTGGGAAAGCGGCAAGCCAAAAGCCTCAGGTGATCGGGCTTGTGGCTTGCAACATGTAGCTGCAGCTCTGCTACTTGCGTTTGTAGGCAATACAGTCGATTTCGACCTTGCAGTCGACCATCATGCTTGCCTGAACGCAAGCGCGTGCCGGTGCATGCTCGGGGGTGAAGTACTCTCCGAACACTTTGTTGAAACTCCAGAAGTCCCGTGGGTCCTCCAGCCATACGCCGACCCGGATCACATCCTTGAGCGCATAACCGGCCTCCTCAAGAATTGCGATCAGGTTGCGCATGGTCTGATGCGTCTGCTCGACGATGCCGCCGACGATGATCTCGCCATCCTGCGCAGGTACCTGGCCGGAAACGTGCAACCAGCCGTCAGCCTCGACTGCGCGAGCGAATGGGCGTGGCTGGCCGCCTCCTGCTGTGCTGCCAGCGCCATAACGGGTAATAGTCATGAGTTTTTCCTTGTCTTGAAGCATTAAACGTAATGAAGGTTTAAAAACGGATGTTCTTGAGAAACTCGCTCAAGCGCGCCGACTTCGGCTGTTCGAACAAGGCCTTGGGTGGCCCCTGCTCTTCGATGCGGCCCTGATTCATGAACACGATCTGGTCCGACACTTCGTAGGCGAAACGCATTTCGTGCGTCACCAGCAGCATGGTCATGCCCTCCTCGGCCAGGTCCTTGATGACGCTCAGCACTTCGCCCACCAGTTCCGGATCGAGTGCCGAAGTGACTTCGTCAAACAACATCAGGCTGGGGTTCATGGCAATGGCGCGGGCAATTGCCACACGCTGCTGTTGCCCGCCGGACAACTGACCGGGGAAGTGATTGCGCCGCTCCAGCAGGCCGACCCGGTCCAGCCACTTTTCGGCCAGCGCAACGGCCTGATCCTTGGGCATCTTCTTGACCTTGAGCAAGCCCAGGGTGACGTTCTGCAAGGCGCTGAGGTGCGGAAACAAGTTGAATTGCTGGAAGGCCATGCCGGTCATTGCCCGGTGTTGCGCGATCAGACGCTCCGGATGGCGGGTGCGCTTGCCGTCTACGTTGCTGTAACCGATGTCCTGCCCTTCAAGACGGATATGCCCGCCCTGAAACTCTTCCAGCAGGTTGACGCAGCGCAGCAAGGTGGTCTTGCCCGAGCCGCTGGAACCGATCAGGGTCACGACATTGCCTTTCTGCATGCGCAGATCGACACCCTTGAGCACTTCCACCGGGCCGTAGGATTTATGCAGGCCTTCGATGCTGAGCAACGCCGGGCCGGGGTTATGAGTCTGTGTCATGGCAATGCCACCCGTTTTTCGATTTGCCGCCCAAGAAGCTCGATGGCGTAGTTGATGAGAAAGAACAGGAAACCTGCAAACAGGTAGAACTCCAGGGTCATGAACGTGCGCGCAATCACCTGTTGGGTGCTGAGCAGCAGTTCAGCCACGCCGATCACCGAAAGCAGCGTCGACGCCTTGACGATCTCGGTCGAGGAGTTGACCCAGGTCGGCAGGATCTGGCGCATGGCCTGAGGCAGCAACACGTAGCGCAGCGACTGATTGAAACGCAGACCGATGGCCTTGCCGGCTTCCAGTTGGCCACGGGGAATGGCCTGCAGGGCGCCACGCACGATTTCCGAAACGTGAGAGCCGCAAAACAGCGTCAGGCCTATTGCGCCGGCCTGAAACGCGCTGATCTGCCAACCCAGCGCCGGCACCATGTAAAAGACCGCCAGCACCAGCACGAACACTGGAGTCCCGCGAATCAGATCCACATAGAGCCGAATCGGCAAGCGGGCGAAAAAACCGCCGTAGGTCAGCACCAGACCGGCCAGCATGCCGATCAGCGTACCTGCGCAAATCGCCAGCGCCGAGCACTGGATACTGGTCAGAAAGCCTGACCATAGTACTTCCCGCGCATTCCACAATTCCTGCAGCCAGCCAGGGGGTTGATACATGACAGCCTCCTAGCGGCGAATCGCCAGACGTTGTTCGAGGGTGCGCAAAAGCAGAGCGATCACGTAGCAGGCCACCACATAAAGTGCTGTGGTCACCAGCCAGGTTTCGATCACCCGATAGCTTTCGACGTTGATCTTGCGCGCGTAATAGGTCAGCTCCGGCACGGCAATGGCGGCCGCCAGCGAGGTGTCCTTGAACAGCGAAATGAAGTTGTTGGAGAGTGCCGGCAATACGTTGCGCAGCATGACCGGCACGATGATGTAGGCCCGCACCTGCCATTCGCCCAGACCGATCGCCAGCCCCGCTTCGCGCTGTCCCTTGTGGATGCTCAGCAGCCCGGCACGGAACACTTCGGTCAGATAGGCACCGGCGTACAGCGACAAGGTGACGATGAATGACGCCAGCTTGTCGAGTCGAATACCCAGCCCGGGCAACGCGAAATAGATCAGCAGGATCAACACCAGAATCGGCGTGTTGCGCACCACGGTCACGTAGATCGACGCGACGATACGCAACGCCTTGTAACGTGACAGCAGCGCAAATGCGTTAGCCAGCCCGATCACACAGCCAATCGCGATCGAGATCAGGGCCAGTTCCAGGCCAAGGCCCAACCCCGCCAGAAGACTGGGGAAGTCGCGCCATACAGCATCAAAATTCAATTGGTAATTCATGCTTGCCCGTACCTGGCAGGGAAAGCCGAGGGCCCGCCCTGCCGCTGAAGGTCAGAGTGGACTTATTTGTATTCCATCGGAAAACCGATTGCAGGCACCGGCAGATCGACACCGAACCATTGCTTGAAAGACGCCGCGTAAGCCGGGAACTCGACACCCGTCATGGCTTCATGCAACGCGGTGTTGACGAAGTTCAGCCAGTCCTGATCGCCACGCTTGACCGCGCAGGCATAGGTTTGCGGGCTCCAGGCAAAGGCAGGCGAACGGTAGCGGCCAGGGTTCTGCACCATCAGGTACTTAACCGAAGACTGATCGGTGGCCGCTGTATCGGCACGCCCGGAGTTGATCGCCTGGTACATCAGGTCGACGCTGTCGTACTGATCGACCTTGGCCTTGGGCAGTGCCTGATGCACCAGTTCCTCGGCATACACGTTTTGCAGTACGGCCACGGTCACATCGTCACCTGCTGCCTTCAGGTCATCGATTTCCTTGTACTTGCTATTGGCAGGCAACAGCAGCGCCACACCCTCGCGGTAGTACGGCAGGGTGAATGCCACCTGCTGTGCACGACTGGCGGTCACGGTGATGAACTGGCAGCTGATGTCGACCTTGTCGGTCAGCAGGTTGGGAATACGTGCATCCGAGGACTGCACGACAAACTCCACCTTGCTCGGATCATTGAACAGGCCCTTGGCAATGATTCTGCCAATGTCGATATCGAAGCCCTGCAACTTGCCGTCTGCGCCCTGGAAGTGCCACGGAGCATTGGTACTGCCCGTCCCTACCACCAGATTGCCACGTTTCAATACTGCATCCAGCTTGCTGCCTTCGGCTGCCTGCACCGTATTGGCCAGCATGAATGAGGCTGAAAGAACAAAGGCACAAGCTTTCACAAAGGAAGGTCCGCGATGCATGACTTAAACTCCGCCGAAGTATTCATTATTCCGCTATAGCGGATATAGGTATGTAACAACGGAATAGATAGCAGAAAGTGTGCCATAGAGGGCGTACGGAGGACACCCCATAAAAAAGTCGAAACAAATCAACAGACTGGAATTTGGGCTTGAAGCGGGAAAGCGGGGACGAAGCCCGCAGGTAACGCTACCGATTGTCACATTTGAGTGGTACGGCCCCACTCTTGTGCGCATGCGCTGTTATCGGGCGTGGAGTATCGACGTAAATCAGCCAGAAGCACGGGCACTAAGAGCGTCCAGAACGGCGTTCCCACGCTGGCGTGGGAACAAGAGGTGTCGAGTGGGGAAAAGACTCAAAGACAGGTAGCAATGGCCGCAGAGCGCAACGCGGCCTGAGCATCGCCTTGCGGGGCATAGAATTCAACGGCTGTGGTCGGGCCTTTGCCGCGCACGTCGGCGAAGTAGGTCGATTCTGTGGTAAACACGGTGAAGCCGCCACCGGACAGGTCATGCAGGAACACGTCAGTAGACGTGCCAAACATGGCTTCGTTCTGCCAGGTCACCTGAATGCACTGGGCAACGGCAGCATCCTGCTTGGCGCTCGACAGGACCTTGTAGGGTCCTGCGGCACGTGCAGAACTGGAAGGCGCTGCACACCCGGTCAATACGGTTGCCGCAATCACCGCCGCGCTTGTCAGAAACAGAAACTTCATGTCATGCCTTCGCTGATAAAAAGCCGATTCTAGCACTGCACAGCGCTATCAGCCTTCAGCCAATTGCTCTTCGTATTCCTTCACGTATTCGCCGGCCAGACTCTGTTTCTGCTTTTCGTCGAGCAGTTTGCCCGCCATCTGGAAGAACTTCTGCTCTTCTTCCTTCAGGTGGTGGTGCACTTTTTCCGACAGCTTTTTCGCAGTGGCCAGCCAGGCTGGACTGGACATTTCGGTTTCATCGAGCTCTTCCATCATCTCGTCCATCTCGTGATGCTCGGAAATGGCGTGACGGCTCAGGTCCACGCCATTGTCGTGGGCCATCAGAGGGATATAGAAAAACCGTTCTTCGGCCGTTTCGTGGGCCTGCAGTTCTTCCTTGAGCTGTTTGTAGGCCTTCTCGCGTTCGGCGCTGTCGCCGCTGGTCTGGATCAGGGCATCAGCGTAGCTGCGTTGACGATCATGGCTTTCGCGCAGGGCTTCGAAAATATTCAAGGTCATGTCTCCAGGTCGGCTTCCGGGAGCTGGAAGCATCGTGGACTAGACCCCTGGCGAAGATCAGCAGTTCCAACAAATACTGGCAAATGCCTATCGCGCAATAGCGGCAGACTCAAGCCAGTTCGAAAACCACGTCCTGAGCGCCTTCCCACAGTGTCTTCACGCCCAGTTTGCGCAGGTTTTCCTTACCCTGGGTAATGGTCAGAAAATGGTTGCCCGCCAACTGCCCCATCTTGCTGGCGAAACAGCACGAGCCGTAGGCAAGGATAATCTCGGTTTCGCTGTAACCGCCCGGGTAGAAAAGAATGTCGCCCACCGAAGGATGGCTGGTTGCGTTCTCGAAGCCGATCAATGTGTCATCCAGCTTCAGTTGATAATCATCCAGCGGCACCCAGCAACCCTCGCCGCTCCAGCGCACATGGATGAATTTCTGCCGATAAGGCAGCAGCTTGAGAAACGCTTCCACCGTTTGCGGCGCATCCGGATGGGCTTCGGCGAGAAACTCATATCCGCCCGCGGTAATTTTGATGGTGGTCACTTCGACGACTCCTTAACAGGCAACAAGACTCACTATGATGCCCAAGGATAAACGCGAGCCCGACAAACCGTCACGGAGTTCCGTTGCGCCCGTACAGAAGGTAGCCGGAACGGTGGCTCAGGCGTTCGTAATACGCATTGACGGCGGGCAGGTCGGGATGCTCGAGAGGCGTCTCGAACCAGCGATTGACTGAAAGACCGATGGGGATGTCCGCCAGGGTAAAACGCTCGCCGCAGACATAGGTGCCGGTCTTTTCCAGTTGCCTGTCGAGTATCTGCATGTGCCTGGCCCACTGGGCACAGGAAGCGGCTATGGCGGCAGGGTCCTGGTGCTCGGTCGAGCGCCGTACCAGTGCCATGAAGGCATAACTCCATGATCGGTTCAGATCCGAGCCTTGCCAGTCAATCCACTGATCGGTCTGCGCCCTGGCACATGGATCCCGCGGATAAACAGGGTCGCCAGCATAACGGTTGGACAGATAGCGAATGATGCTGTTGGACTCCCAAAGCACGAAGTCATCATCAACGATAACCGGCACCATGGCATTCGGGTTGAGCGCGACAAACGCCTCGGTGTTGGCAGGTTTGAAGCCTGACCCCCAATCTTCCTGAGTGAAGGGTATCTTCAGCTCCTCACACGTCCAGAGTACTTTTCGTACATTGATCGAGGAGGTCTTGCCCAGTATGCGCAGCATTCAGCGTCCTTGTTGCACAGCAACGTCGTGTCAGTCAGTAGTCATCAGCGGTTTGGCAAACAGGTGATTCTCATGTGTTTCGCCCTGAAACACATAGTGCGGCGTACCTTTCCATGCATAGCCTTGGCGAGGGTAGAACGCCAAAGCGCGAGGATTGCCAACCCAGACCGTCGCCCATAATAGCGAGGCGTGACGGATTGTTGCACGCTGCTCGGCAGCATCAAGTAACAGCCGCCCCGCTCCACGCCCGGTGAAACGCTCCTGCACATAGAGACGTTGCAACTCGGCGGTGTTCGACACACCGAGCATTGCGTGGTCGGTGCGCAACGCGACTTGAGCAAAGCCGATCAAATGCCCTTGCAACTCGGCAACGACGATGAACGTTGTCGGCTCGATGAGCTGTTGTGCGAAGTTCGCAGGCGAGAAAGCTTCCAGCGCCTCGCGGGCGATGGACTGTCGAATGCCCTGCGTTGCGTAGGTGTCGAGAAAAACCTGCATACCGAGCGCCGCAAGGCACAACGCATCCGCAGAGGAAGCATCACGCAGGGTAATGGTCATTGAAGAGGGGTTAGTCATCAGGCGGTTGATTCCCGGCATCAGGCAGACAGATGGCCGAATCATACCTGACACAAGGACCGGCCCGGCAGCAGGGCCGGGCCGTCACTTCAGACGCAGCAGCTCGATATCAGCGGCCGGTCATCAGCGATTGCAGCTTGGACTGGGCTTGTTGAGCGTTCTTGCCCTGCTCGTTCAGCTCTTGCAGCAGTTTGTTGAGCTCGGTCTGGACCACAGGATCCTTGACGGTGATCGTCGAACCCGAGATATCGATCTGCGATTTGTGCGCGTCCACATAATCGGCAACCTTCAGGCCACTGGAAAAGGTGCCCTTTATCTGCGGCAGCACTTCGCGGAAGGTGTTGGCGGGTACGCTGACAGTTCGGTCGTAGGCCTTGTCGTAAACCACCTTGAGGTCTTCCGGCTGCTTGAGTTTCGCGCGGGCGGCGTCTGCCTTGCCCTGCTCGATGGTCAGCTTTTCGCCCACTTCATCAAGGCCCGTCTGCACAGCAGCCAAGTCAGCGCGTCGTTGAATGACATCGCTGACCGAATGAAAAGAGCCTTTCTGCATCAAGCCGGCGAGCGGCTGTACAGCAGAGTCCATGCCTGCGCCGAAGTCGGAGATGACCGCATAGTGCGAGGTGTAGTCACCAAAGGTTTTCTTCTCCTCATCCGTCAGCTTGGGCACATGTACGCCCGGCTTGTCGACAATTCGGGTTTGCAGGAACTGAGTGAACGCAGTGCGCTGCTCGGGCTCCTTGTCTCCGCAGCCAGCCAGGAACAGGGGTAAAGCGACAGCCAGCAGCAAAGCTGGACGGAAAAGGGACTTCATGTCAGTAACCTCCGGGATCATAAGAATGCACATTCACAGGCCACGCCTGCTGAACGCGAGCGTGCTTATAGTCTCGTCATCGCCTCATCTAGTTCCGCGACGGCACTGAAGATACTTGTCGCAATGCCATACCTTGGCAAAGCCAGCACTAAAACCCACTGGTTTGGCGCAGCAAAACCGGGCGTCTGCGCCAAACCGTGCATGGGTCCGACCGGAACAAGGCCCTGCCTGAAAGACGCTCCAAGAAAGTTCCTTAACATTTCTTCATGAGATGAAACGTTTCAGCCGCTACTCTTCAACGGACCGACAAAGTGACAACAGGAGTCAATCACTATGTTTGCACACGAAGGGCTGGGTCTGATCCTTGTCTCCATCGTCTTTCTGCTTGGAGCGATTGCGATGTTCATTCACCCTTTCCACGCGCTGGGAAGCTGGTTCAGGAGGAAGAAGCAGGAAAGGAAATCCGACTAACCGTCAACACGCACCAGAAATGGCGGGCCTGGTCATCACCGGGCCTTGCAGAAAAACCTCATATGACCGCCTTCGTCCAACTTGGCCACGCGCAAATCTATCATCCTGACAGCTATTTGGAGCTCGTCTTTCCGCTCGCACATTGAATTGCCATCAAGTAGTGGCCAATAAATATTAAATCAATATCAGCCATCCAACCTTACATCCGAAAACCCTCCAGTGAATAGCGCATTTCGGTAATCAGCGCCCTTGCTATGTAGCCAGTTGTTTCCAGTGTGATACTCTTTTGAAACACTTTGATATTGAATTAATGGCCACCAGCCGATAATGTTGCGCGCACAACGCCCTAACTAATTTGCCACTAGTGCTTACAAGGTTGTCATGACTAGTCAATCAATTAATTCGACGCGCTACGTACGCAATGCTGTTCACGAGCACACGCCTGCACCGACGCGTGTGCTTGATTTCAGCCAATGCAAGGGCACTAAAAAAGGGCCGGTTTTCCTGATTGGCTCTGGGAAATCAGCAAAGGACTTCCCGATCGAAGAGTTCTCGCACATCCCCATGATTACCATGAACGGCGCCTTCTCGATGTTCGCAGGCACGAACATAAAGCCGTTGTTCTACGTCTGCTCCGACAGGGATTTTCCCAAGCAGCAGCCTGAGCTGTTCGCCGCCGCCATGCGCTCCAGCGAAAATGTCGGCCTCTGGGAAGATCAGTTTCGCGGCGATATTCCCAGACCTTCCGGACGCGCTTATGCCCTGAAGAAATCGCCCAGAGTGTCGAGGGTGGCGGCACTGTGCTCGCGGGAGGATGCACTGGTCAGAAAACTCTCGTTATGGAGTAGCAGAAGCCGGGATATCGGTTTCAGCAAGGATCTGGAATTTGGTTTTTTCGACGCCCGAACTGTCATGTATCTGGCGCTGCAACTGTCTTATCACCTTGGTTTCGACAACGTCTTTCTGGTCGGTTTCGATATGAATCAGTCCGTGGGCCGATTCTATGAATCCTCCAGCGACAATTGCTCACCTTGCGGTCTGGACCAGCATTACGAGTCCAGAATTCTTCCATCACTTGAGCTGATGTCGAAACAGGTCGTGGGGAGCGACTTCCAGGTATTCAATGTCTCCGACAGCTCGCGTGTGCCGCACGAAGTCATTCCCAAGTTGAGCCTTGATGAAGTTCGCCATAAAGTCAGTTGCGCACTTCAACGATAGTATTCAGCTGTCACAGAGTGCTGACAGCAACGCAGCCTGCTTGTCTTGGGCGTCCGCAGTTGCATGCAGCGAAGGGCGCTGAAGCAGGCGCCAACCCTGCCCCGACCCGTTAAACTCGGCAATCCCCTGCCGCCCACCATGTCACTGCCGCCCGACCTATGCGACAATGCGCGCCAATGTCTGGCGTGAACCCCCACATTCATATCCCGGCAACGCAGTCGTGGCAGGCTGTCGTTGCTGTAGACGTATGCCCGTTGGGTCAGCTCATGCTCGGACGGAGCGGACTGAACTGCTTCGGTGGGGTCCTGAGCACCACACCCGCTGACGCCAGCGCTCCCCCGGTTATTGCCCACGTTATTGATAGGTAAAGTAATTGATCTCCACAGCTAACATCACGATGCAGTTCGGCCCCAAACCCTTGTTCGAGAATGTCTCGGTCAAGTTTGGCGCTGGTAACCGTTACGGCCTGATTGGCGCGAACGGCTGCGGCAAGTCCACGTTCATGAAAATCCTCGGTGGCGACCTCGAGCCTTCGGGTGGGCAGGTGATGCTGGAGCCGAACGTGCGTCTGGGTAAACTGCGCCAGGATCAGTTCGCCTATGAAGAGTTCACGGTGCTCGACACCGTGATCATGGGTCACGAAGAGCTGTGGAAGGTCAAGGCCGAGCGCGACCGCATCTATTCGCTGCCGGAAATGAGTGAAGACGACGGCATGGCCGTTGCCGAGCTGGAAACCGAGTTTGCCGAAATGGACGGCTACACCGCCGAATCCCGCGCCGGTGAACTGCTGTTGGGTCTGGGTATCGGCATCGAACAGCACAACGGTCCGATGAGCGAAGTCTCGCCGGGCTGGAAGCTGCGCGTTCTGCTGGCACAGGCACTGTTCTCCGATCCGGAAGTGCTGCTGCTCGACGAACCGACCAACCACCTGGACATCAACACCATTCGCTGGCTGGAAAACATCCTGACCCAGCGTAACAGCCTGATGATCATCATCTCCCACGACCGTCACTTCCTGAACAGCGTGTGCACGCACATGGCCGACCTGGATTACGGCGAGTTGCGCCTGTTCCCGGGCAACTATGACGAGTACATGACCGTGGCGACCCAGTCCCGCGAGCAGTTGCTGTCCGACAACGCCAAGAAGAAAGCGCAGATTTCCGAACTGCAATCGTTCGTCAGCCGCTTCTCGGCCAACGCCTCGAAAGCCAAGCAGGCCACGTCCCGAGCCAAGGCGATCGACAAGATCCAGCTGGCCGAGGTCAAGCCCTCCAGCCGTGTCAGCCCTTTCATTCGTTTCGAGCAGACCAAAAAGCTGCACCGTCAGGCGGTCATCGTCGATCGCATGGCCAAAGGCTTCGACGGCAAGACCCTGTTCAAGGACTTCAGCTTCCAGGTCGAAGCCGGCGAGCGTGTGGCCATCATCGGCCCGAACGGCATCGGCAAGACCACTCTGCTGCGCACTCTGGTCAACGAGTTGCAACCAGACGCAGGCACGGTCAAGTGGACCGACGCAGCGGAAATCGGCTATTACGCTCAGGACCATGCTCACGATTTCGAGGATGACTCCACCCTGTTCGACTGGATGGGTCAGTGGACTCAAGGCGGCGAGCAACTGGTACGTGGCACCCTGGGCCGCATGCTGTTCTCCAACGACGAGATCCTCAAGTCGGTGAAGGTGATTTCCGGTGGTGAACAGGGCCGCATGCTGTTCGGCAAGCTGATCCTGCAAAAGCCCAACGTGCTGGTGATGGACGAACCGACCAACCACCTGGACATGGAATCCATCGAGTCGCTGAACCTGGCGCTGGAAAACTATCCAGGCACCCTGATTTTCGTCAGTCACGACCGCGAGTTCGTGTCCTCGCTGGCAACCCGCATCATCGAACTCAGCCCAAGTGGCGTGGTCGATTTCAGCGGCACCTATGACGACTACCTGCGTAGCCAGGGCGTTACGTTCTAAGCCTGTCAGCCCGCAATAGTAAAAAGCCCTGTCATATGACAGGGCTTTTTAGTTTCAACGCGCCTATTCGCTTGGCTGGCTGAGCATTTCAATCCACAGCGCACCCTTGCCCGAGGGCGCTTCGCTGACCCGTTGCAAGGCACCCTTCTCGCCTATGGCGTAACTGCCCACCTTGTCGCTTTTCTCGCCACTCACCAGCAACCAGCGCCCATTGGGTGAAACAGCGATGTTGCGCGGCTGCTTTTCCTGAACGGGGTAATTTTCAACGAACGCCACCTTGCCATTGGTGGGCTCAACCTTGAACACCGACACGCTGCTGCTGGTGCGCTCACTGATGAACAGCCATTTGCCGTTCGGCGCGATACGAATATCCGCAGCCCAGATGCGTGGCGTAGGGTCATCCTTGAGATCGTTGTTGCGCGCATCGCGAGCCTGTCCCGGCGCCAGGTTCAAGCGTTTGGGAATACCGTCTGCCTGACTGGTCTGCTTCAACGCACCGGCTTTCTGATTGATCGCGAAGGCCGTGACGGTGCCACTCATTTCGCCGACGACATACAGAAACTTGCCGTCGGACGAAAAGGCCAGGTGGCGCGGGCCGGTATTCTCGGGAACGGCGACATAGCCCTCGCCGATGGGGACAAGCTTGCCATCCTTGGGCTCCAGGCGGTATTGCAGCACACGATCGACTCCCAGGTTACCGGCGTACACAAACCGGTTGCTCGGATCGGTGCGCACCGAATGTGCGTGCATGCCGGTCTTGTAAGTCTGAATGCTGTCGCTCGGGCGGTGCTGCGCATCGATGGGCTGGACGCTGAGCAAGTCGGCGCCATATGACGCACCAAACAGAAAGCGTCCGCTACGATCGGTAGACAGGTACGCCAGACTCTCGGCCAGCGGCGCCTGGCTCAGCGGTTTGAGGTGTCCGGTGCCAGGCTCGATGCTGAAACTCAGCACTTGATACGGCTTGGCGCGCAACGCCGCAAATAACGCTTTGCCATCAGGCGTGATGGCCATTGGATTGACCTGATCACCCGCTCTGGTTTGCTCGACCAGGCTGAGCGCCCCGCTCTTTTCATCCAGACGGTATTGAGAAATCAGCCCATCGGTGGGGCTGGAAATGTAAGCGAAGGTGGTCGCCTGGGCACTCAGGCCTAATGAACAACCGACTGCAGCGGCCAGCAACAGAATATTTTTCATGACGAACCTTTTTATTATTGTGATGTGATCAGTCATCCTATGACCATATCCTCACAACGGCAACTGTCTGATAAGCAGCCGCATAATACCGTTAGCCTGCTTTCATTTATCCAAGACGCACGCCATGATGAGGCACTCCCACCGCCCGCCAGCGAAGAGCCCAATGCCTGCCGCACACCCCGGACCCATGACGATCACCCTGCAGATCGTCTCCATCGTTTTCTACACGTTCATCGCCTTCCTGTGCATCGGCCTGCCTATCGCGGTATTACCCGGCTATGTTCATGACCAGTTGGGTTTCAGCCCGCTGATTGCCGGTCTGGCCATCGCCTCGCAGTACCTCGCCACCCTGCTCAGCCGACCTTTCGCCGGCCGTGCCACAGATACCCTGGGCAGCAAGCGCTCTATCGTGTTCGGGCTCTGGGGCATCGTCATCAGTGGCAGCATGACCTTGCTGGCCACACTGCTGCACGACTTTGCCACTCTGAGCCTGTCAATTCTCATCGTCGCGCGGCTGTTCCTTGGCGTCGCTCAGGGGCTTATCGGGGTTGGCACCATCAGTTGGTGCATCGGCAAAATCGGCCCGGAGCACACTGCACGCTCAATCTCGTGGAATGGCATCGCGTCCTATGGAGCGATCGCCATTGGTGCACCGCTGGGCGTAGTGGTCATCGATGGCATTGGCTTCAACAGCTTGGGTATTGCCATGATGGTAATGGCCGGGCTGGCACTGAGGCTGATTCGCGACAAGCCGTCGGTGCCCATCATTGTCGGTGAGCGCCTGCCCTACTGGTCGGTGTTTGGCCGGATCGCACCCTACGGTCTGGGGCTGACCCTATCGTCGATCGGCTATGGCACGCTGACCACCTTCATCACCCTGTTCTACCTGGATCGTGGCTGGGAAGGCGCGGCCTATTGCCTGAGCATGTTCGGTGTGTGCTTTATCCTCGCCCGCCTGCTGTTCATCGGCGCGATCAATCGGCTGGGCGGCTATAACGCGGCCATCCTGTGCATGGCGGTAGAAATCTGTGGGCTGTTGATGCTCTGGCTTTCTCCGAGCAGCGGCGTCGCCCTTGCAGGGGCCGGACTGACCGGCGTGGGGCTGTCGCTGGTCTACCCGGCGCTCGGCGTAGAAGCGATCAAGAGCGTGCCCACCCCTAGCCGCGGCGCCGGCCTGAGCGCCTACGCAGTGTTCTTCGACCTGGCACTGGCAATCGCAGGGCCGGCAATGGGCGCAATTGCCTTGGGCCAGGGCTATGACTGGATATTTTTCTATGCAGCCCTGCTATCGGTGTGCGCGCTGGCCCTGACAATCTGGTTGTCGCGGCGCGCCGCTCAAGCGCAATGATCGGCCGCAACAGTACCTTTGCGGCATAAGATTTTCGCTTGTAGTTCCAATAGTTAGTAGATAAAGCTTAAATCCAGCCGTTGGTCGGTCAACTTCTTGACGCATTCAGCAACGACTTCTTGACTTGATAGTGCGAGCCTCGAAACAGGCTTGCAAAGTGTTCGTCGCGCACTTGGGTGAGACGCCGCTTTGCGTAGCAGTCTGGCGCCTCGATTCCTCTCGATTGCCTCCCTGCTGCCAGCCTGGACGGGAGTGCTGTCATGAAAATCCGTTGTGTCCATTTTTATCAGACCTGCAACGTGCTGCCGGTGGTGATACTGGCAATTATCCCTTCCTGGGCCGAAGGCGCCTGCAGCCTTTCCTCCTTGCCATCTTCGGGTACTCAGGTCTGTGACGGCGGTGGCAGCGGGCCGTTTAGCGCGCTCAGCGGCGACCACGTGCTGATCTTCCCGCTGGGCGGAACGGGCACCGTGTCCGGCAATGTCCTGTTCGGTCCGGGAATGGACAGCGTGGACATGCAGTCGGGGCGCATTCTGGGCAACGTAATCCAAGGGGCGGGGATTGACCGCTTCACCCTCTCTGCGGGTGAGGTCAGCGGCGATCTGAACCAAGGCGATGATCCCGACGACTTTGTCATGAGCGGCGGCACGCTGGGCGCTCTGGCCCAGGGTGATGGGCGGGATACCTTCCTCATGACCGGCGGCACCCTCACCCGCGCGTTCGAGGATGGCGACGTTGCAGTGATGACCGGTGGCAGCATCGGTCGCGTGGACATGAAGCTGGACAACAATGTATTCGAGATGTCCGGTGGCACCATCATCAATAATCTGGTCACCGGCTTTGGCCGGGACACGATTACCTTGTCGGGCGGCATTGTTGGCGGCAATGTCAGCGTCAGTGGCGGTGACGACCTGGTCACCCTCAGTGGCGGCGAGATTCGTGGCGAAGTTCGCACCAGCGTTGGCAATGACAATTTCAACTGGCTGAACGGCGGTTACGCACGCAGCAACGTGTTGATGGCCGATGGCAATGATACGGCGCGCCTTTACAACCTGAGCGAATACTACCTGAGCGCCAACCCGCTGCTCGACGGCGGCCCGGGCAACGACCTGTTGACCTTCGATAACACCGTATCATCACAGCCGGGTCGCTATGCCAACTGGGAAACGGTCAACGTGAGCAACGGCTCGCAGCTGAATCTGGCCGGCACGCTGGTACTCGGCGACAGCGTGAGTGACACCGGCGTTCTGAACATCGATTCCGCCAGTACGCTGACCTCGACCTCGGGCAGCATTGCGCCGTTCAGCGCCGGTTCCCTTGCCTCACTAGAGAATGCCGGAACGCTGGACGTCAGCGATGCAGGCCGTTCGCTCACTGGCATATTGACGGTGACCGGCAATTACACCGGCCAGAACGGGCGACTGCTGTTGCTATCGGCACTGGGCGATGATGCATCCGCCAGCGACCGACTGGTCGTGGCACAGGGTCGAATCAGCGGTTCTACCCGCATGATCGTCAGCAACTCGGGTGGGCTGGGCGCCCTGACCCGCGGCAATGGCATCGAAGTGGTACAAGCCATCAACGGAGCAACCAGCGAAAGCAGTGCCTTTTCGTTGCAAAACCCGCTGTCTGCAGGTGCTTATCAGTATTACCTGTTCAAGGGCGGCGCGACTGCCGGCTCTGAGAACAGCTGGTTCCTGCGCTCCGCGGTGATTGCCCCGCCAACGCCAGCTCCTGCTCCTGCTCCTGCCGAGCCCACCCCAGAACCTGCGCAGCCGACTCCACTGCCAACACCTGTTCCTGTTCCTGTTCCTGTTCCTGTTCCTGTTCCCGAGCCTACACCTACACCTACACCTCAGCCTGAGCCTGCTCCCGAACCTGCACCCACACCACAACCTGTACCTGACCCTCCCCCAAACCCTGCACCCGAGCCCGAGCCGAACAGCCCACCCCCTGTCACGCCAGCTGTCACGCTGCCAGTCCCCGCGATAGGAACCCCGCCACTGCCTGAACCCGTTCGCGGAGCCGCGCCCATCGCGCTGTACCGGCCCGAGGTCGCCAACTACTCCGTGGTGGCTCCCGCCGCTGCGATCCTGGCCCTGAGCTCACTGGGCACCTTTCATGAACGTCAGGGGGATCAAGCCCTGCTAACGCAAAACGGCACGACGCCAGCGGGTTGGGCGCGCGTGTTCGGCAGCGACTTCAGGCAACGCTGGTCGGGAGACGTGAGCCCTGGCCTGGACGCTTCATTCAAGGGTTATCAGATAGGCCATGACCTGTATGTTTGGCAACAGGACAGCGGGCAGACTCAGCGCGTCGGCCTGTTCGTCGCGCATAACCGTCTGGACGGCAAGGTGAAGGGCTTTGCAGAAGGTTTCAGCGACTACCGGACAGGGCATCTGAAACTGCAGGGCGAGAGCCTGGGCGCCTACTGGACGCTGACCACACCGAATGGCGGATACGTCGACGCAGTGGCGATGCGCACACGCCTGGATGGCCGCAGCCGCTCTGTCAGGGGCATCGGTGTCGACACTGAAGGCCACGTCATGAGCCTGTCTGTCGAGACAGGTTATCCGCTGCCGCTGTCACAGCGCTGGGTTGCAGAGCCCCAGTTACAGATCATCTACCAACGCGTAGACCTGCAGGATCAGGATGACGGCATTGCCCATCTCGGGTTCGACAGTCAGGCTTACACCACAGGGCGCATCGGCGTGCGTTTCAAGGGACACTATCAAGTGAGCAGCGTACCGATAGAGCCTTATCTGCGCGCCAACCTCTGGCACACCAAAGACGGCCATGACACGCTGACCTTCGATCACGCAGAGCAGATAAGAACCGCGCATCGGTCAACGACGGGCAGTATTGGCGCAGGGATGGTAGCGACATTGAGCAGCAACGCCAGCCTGCACTGGAGCGCTGATTACCTGGGCGATCTGGGCGAGCATGGAGCGGAGGGAGTGAACACCAGCCTGGGGTTCAGGCTGGTGTGGTAACGCGACCGTCAGCGCGGGGACGCGACTTGGTCAGTCTTTCTTCGGTTTGAGGATGAGCACCGCGAGTGGTGGCAGATTCAGCACCAGCGAATCCTCCATCCCATGCGCCGGCTCGGCTTCAGTCATGACCTCGCCACCATTGCCAAAGTTGGAGCCTGCATAGGTTTCCGCGTCACTGTTCAGCAACTCCGTCCAGGCACCTCGCATCGGTGCGCCAAGGCGGTAGTCCATGCGCGGCACTGGAGTCATGTTGGCGACCACCAGCAGCGGCTCGCCGTCGTAACTCCAGCGCAGGTACGCAAACACGCTGTTGGCACTGTCATCGCCGACCAGCCACTGGAAGCCGGCAGGGTCTGCATCGCGCTCGTGAAGCGCTTTTTCCTCTCGATAGAGGCGGTTCAGATCGCCGACCAGGTTCTTCACGCCCACGTGCTCGGCATATTGCATCAAGTACCAGTCCAGCTCCCTGTCGTGATTCCACTCGCGCCATTGGCCGAATTCGCAGCCCATGAACAGCAGCTTCTTGCCGGGGTGCGTCCACATGAATGACAGATAGGCGCGCAGGTTGGCGAATTTCTGCCAGCGGTCACCCGGCATCTTGTCGATCAGCGAATGTTTGCCGTGTACCACTTCGTCGTGGGAAATAGGCAGTACAAAACGCTCGGACCACGCATACACCAGGCTGAAGGTCAGCATGCCATGGTGATGCCCACGGTTGATCGGGTCCTCTTCCATGTAATGCAGCGAGTCATGCATCCAGCCCATGTTCCACTTGTAATTGAAGCCAAGCCCACCCTGCTGGGTCGGCTCGCTGACACCCGGCCAGGCGGTCGACTCTTCGGCAATCACCATGGTCCCAGGGGCTTCCAGTGCAACCACGTCGTTCAAATGACGCAGGAAGTCGATGGCCTCGAGGTTTTCGCGGCCGCCGAAGCGATTCGTCACCCATTCGCCTGCATTACGCGAATAGTCGCGGTACAGCATCGACGCCACCGCATCCACGCGCAGACCGTCGATGTGGTAATGCTTGAGCCAGTGCAGTGCCGAGGCCAGCATGAAGCCATGAACCTCGGTGCGTCCCAGGTTGTAGATCAGGGTGTTCCAGTCCTGATGGAAGCCCTCCTTGGGGTCGGCGTACTCGTACAGGCAAGTACCGTCGAACTGCGCCAGACCATGAGTATCGGTCGGGAAATGCGCCGGAACCCAGTCAAGAATGACGCCGATTTCAGCGCGGTGACAGGCGTCGACGAAGAAGGCGAAATCTTCCGGCGAACCGTAACGGGCAGTGGGCGCGAACTGGGCCAGCAGTTGATAGCCCCATGAACCACCGAACGGGTGCTCCATGATCGGCATCAGCTCGATGTGCGTGAAGCCAAGTTCCTTGACGTAAGGAATCAGTCGATCAGCCAGTTCACGCCAGTTGTACTGCCGCCATTGATTGTCGTCGACCTGCTCCATTTGCCAGGAGCCGGCGTGCAACTCGTAGATTGATAACGGTGCAGTGACTTCGTGACGGTCTGCCCTTGATTGCAGCCACTCATGGTCACTCCACTCGAACTGCAACGGCGCAGAGATCTTCGACGCGGTATCAGGCGGTAGTGTGGTGGCCAGGGCCATCGGGTCGCTTTTCAGCGGCAGAATCCCGTGAGCACCGAGAATCTCGTACTTGTAGACCTCACCGGGCTGCAGACGCGGGACGAAAATCTCCCATACCCCGGTCGGGTGGCGCATGCGCATCGGATGGCGACGGCCATCCCAACTGTTGAAGCTGCCAACCACCGAAACACGACGCGCATTGGGCGCCCAGACCGCAAAACGCACACCGTCCACGCCATCGACGCTGGTGACCTGCGCGCCCAGACAGCTGCTCAGGTCGCGATGATTACCCTCGGCAAACAGGTAGAGGTCCATCTCGCCCAGCAGCGGGCCAAAGCTGTAGGGGTCCTCGGTGATCTGTTCACCGCCGGCCCAGTTGATTTTCAGCAGGTAAGGCTGCGGATGCTCGAGGTGGCCGACGAAAAACCCCGGCACTTCGCTCATTTCCATCTCGCCCAGTTCGCGACCGTCATCCCTGGCCAGCAGGCGGACACTCAAGGCTGCGGGCAGATAGGCGCGGACGTACTGCCCGCTGCCGCCATCGCCATGCGGGCCGAGGATAGAGAACGGGTCACGGTGTTCAGCACGGATCAGCGCGTCGAGGTCCACAGCAGCGGGAATCGCGCGGTGGCGCGTGCCGGCTTTATCAGGCGCATTCATATTGACTCTCCATCAGACGATTGCAGCAGTCCACGCAAGCCTTGCAAGGGAACGGCCAGCCAGGCTGGACGGTTCTCGGCTTCGTAGATCACTTCATAAGCAGCTTTTTCAAGGGTGAACAGCTCGAGTGCAGCGTCCTCCCCCTTCGCATCTTTCCAGGCATGGGCAATGCCGGTGGTCGCCGAGCGATAACCCTCGATAAAGGTTTCCCGCGCTTGCGCCAGGTAGGTATCGGCCACACGTTTGCGCGCATCGGCCGCCTCGGGCGACGTGTCGACGCTTTGCGCACTGCGTACAGCCATCGCCGCAGCGTAGTCGAAGGAGCGCAGGACACCGCTGACATCCTTGAACGGGCTGTGCTTGGCACGGCGCTCTTCAAGTGCGCGGGCCGGCTCACCCTCGAAATCGATCAGGTAGGCATCACCTTTGACCACCAGCACTTGCCCCAGATGCAGATCGCCATGCACACGAATGCGTAGGCCACCGGCGGAGCGCTTGGCCAGGCCTTCGACGCGCTGACGGATCTGCTTGCGCTGCGCGAGCAAGTCCTTGACCAGTTGCTGATCGTCCTTCTCCAGTTCGCCCATGCGCTGTTCCAGCAATTGCAAGGCGCGCTCGAGCTGAGCGTTGATGCTGGCCCCGGAGGCCTTACTGTCCTGGCTGCTGGTGACCTCAACGGCAAAATCCGCATTGTCAGTGGGCGACGCGAGGATCTGATGCATCTCACCCAGGCGCTGACCAAGACTGCGCGAGAAGTCCGCGAGTTCGAGCAATGCGTTGTAATGCTGTTCCTGGCCGGAAACACCATGTGCCAGCTCGTCGCGTACCGCACGCTCGAGATTGTTCTGGGTCCACTCCCACGCATCGCCCTGATTGCTCAAATACCCTTGGGCGATCATCAGTAGATTGGGCTGACCGTCATTGCCGACGCGTACCAGAGAGCCCAGCAGCGGTGAAATGTTCTTGAAGCCGGCCTGGGTAAGGAACGCGCCCATTTCCAGCTCGGGATGTGTCCCGGCGCTGACTTTGCGAATCAGCTTGAGCACCAGGCTGCTGCCCACCACTACCGAACTGTTCGATTGCTCGGCAGACAGGTAGCGCACTTCCGACTCGGCGTTCAGGCCGAGGGGCGCCAGCTGTGAGCTTTGCTCGAAACGCAACTCGCCGTCGGCACAGGGTATGACCGTATCCGACTGCATGCCCTGAATCACGGCACGGATGAAGGTTTCCAGGGTGAATGCATCCGTGATCAACCCGACATCGCGGTTGCGACGTACTCGGGCCAGTGCCAGCTGCTGCGGCAATGCACTGCTGATATCGTCTTCGGCCAGCAAGCCGAACGGCAGTTGATAGCGATCGGTCTGCCCGCCGGCAGTGACTTCTATCTCGCTGAGCAGTACCGGATGCGCTTCATCGCCGAAGCGCACGGCGTAGGCAATGCTGACCTTCTCGATTGCCTTGTCCTTGCCCGCGAACCAGCGCCGTTTAGGCAGGTAAACCGCCAGCGAAGTCTTTTCCATGGTGCTGCGCAGTGGCTCTTCGAGCAACTCTTCCAGACGCTTCTTGAGCACCAGAGTCGGGAAGTCCGGCATGCTCTGCGCGGGTTCAACGTGCCAACTGGGCATTTGATTCTCCGAAGCCAGTAAAAACCAGTAAAAGCCGTACGGCGGCAGCGTCAGCAGGTAGCTTAACTGGCCGATAGGCGGGAATGCGCTGCCGCCGAGCATTTCCACCGGCACCGTGCCTGCATACGCAGACAACTCAAGCTCTGCAGCCTGGGCGGCGCTGGAAACGTTGGCGACACACAACACCACTTCACTGTGTCCGTCAGGTGCTGTGTATTCGCGGGTATAAGCAAGAATGCGGCGGTTCGACGGCGAGAGCATTTTCAGCGTGCCACGCCCGAAGGCCTTCTGCTGTTTGCGCACGGCGAGCATGCGCCGGTTCCAGTTGAGCAGCGAATGCGGGTCACGTTCCTGGATTTCGACGTTGACCGACTGAAAGCCATACATCGGGTCCATGATCGGTGGCAACACCAGACTGGCCGGATCGGCGCGCGAAAAACCGCCGTTGCGGTCGATGGACCACTGCATGGGCGTGCGCACACCGTCCCGGTCGCCCAGGTAGATGTTATCGCCCATGCCGATCTCGTCGCCGTAATACAGCGTCGGTGTGCCGGGCATCGACAACAGCATGCTGTTGAGCAGCTCGACCCTGCGACGATCGCGATCCACCAATGGCGCCAGCCGCCGACGGATGCCCAGGTTGATCCGTGCGCGGCGGTCGGCCGCGTAGTAATTCCACAAATAGTCACGCTCACGATCGGTGACCATTTCCAGGGTCAGCTCATCGTGGTTGCGCAGGAAAATCGCCCATTGGCAGTTTTCCGGGATTTCCGGCGTCTGCCGCAAAATATCGGTGATCGGAAAACGATCTTCCTGGGCCAGCGCCATGTACATGCGTGGCATCAATGGAAAGTGAAAAGCCATATGACATTCATCGCCATCCGGGCCTTTGCTGTCGCCAAAATACAGCTGGGTGTCTTCCGGCCATTGATTGGCCTCGGCCAGCAGCATCCGGTCCGGGTAGTTCGCGTCGATCTCGGCACGAATGCGCTTGAGCACCTGATGGGTTTCCGGCAGGTTCTCGTTGTTGGTACCGTCCCGCTCGATGAGGTACGGGATGGCATCCAGACGCAAACCGTCGATGCCCAGATCCAGCCAGAAGCGCATGACTTCCAGAACCGCATCCAGCACGTGCGGATTGTCGAAATTCAGGTCCGGCTGGTGGGAGTAGAAACGGTGCCAGAAGTACTGGCCGGCAACCGGGTCCCAGGTCCAGTTGGACGTTTCGGTATCGAGAAAGATGATCCGCGTACCGTCATACTTCTGATCAGTGTCCGACCACACATAGAAATCCCGCGCCTTGGAACCGGGCTTGGCATTGCGGGCCTTCTGAAACCACGGATGCTGGTCGGAAGTGTGGTTGATAACCAGCTCGCTGATCACTCGCAGGCCGCGCTTGTGTGCCTGGGCGATGAAACGCTTGGCGTCGGCCATGGTGCCGTAGTCGCTGTGCACGTCGCGGTATTCGGAAATGTCGTAGCCATCGTCCCGGCGCGGCGACGGATAGAACGGCAACAACCAGATGGTGTTGACGCCCAGCGCAGCAATGTAGTCGAGCTTTTCGATCAAGCCTGCGAAATCGCCGATTCCGTCGTTATTGGAATCAAAGAACGATTTCACGTGAACCTGATAAATCACCGCATCCTTGTACCAGAGCGGGTCTTTGATAAATGTCGCGTCACCGGGCTTTTTGGCCATTATTGACTCCTCGGGAGTGTTATTGCGCGGCCTGGATACGCCAGATTCCAAACGGTTGAGCTGGATCGAGACGCGTGTGCTGGTACTTGCCGTACCAGGTCCAGCGGTGACCGGTCATCAGGTCTTCACCCGACGTAGCGGCGTCATCTGGCAGGCCCATTTCCCACAGCGGCAACTCGAAATCCGCTTCCTGTGCGTTGTATGGGTCGAGGTTGATGGCAACCAGAATGAAGTTGCTGCCGTCCGCCGAACGCTTGCCGAAATACAGGATGTTGTCGTTCCACGCGTTGTACAGCTTCAGACCCAGGTGCGTTTGCAGCGCAGGGTTCTGCCGACGAATGCGGTTGAGTTGAGCGATTTCGGCAATGATGTTGCCCGGTGCCGCGTAATCGCGAACCCGAATCTCGTACTTCTCCGAGTCCAGATACTCTTCCTTGCCGGGAATCGGTGCCGCTTCGCAGAGTTCGAACCCCGAATACATACCCCACAGCCCGGACCCCATAGTGGCCAGTGCCGCCCGGATCAGAAAGCCGGGACGCCCGGACTCGTGCAGGAAGCGCGGGTTGATGTCAGGCGTGTTGACAAAGAAATTCGGACGATAACAGTCGCGCCAAGGGACTTCATTGAGCTGGGTGAAATACTCGGACAGTTCCGCCTTGGTGTTGCGCCAGGTGAAATAGGTGTAACTCTGGCTGTAACCGACCTTGCCCAGCCGCGCCATCATTGCCGGCTTGGTAAAGGCTTCGGCCAGGAACATTACCTCAGGGTGCTGACTGCGCACTTCGCCGATCATCCACTGCCAGAACGGCAGCGGTTTGGTGTGCGGGTTGTCGACGCGGAAGATTTTCACGCCTTCGTTGACCCAGCCCAGAACGATGTCGCGCAACTCCGTCCACAGGCCGGGGATGGCGTCTGGCGCGTAGAAGTCGACGTTGACGATGTCCTGATACTTTTTCGGCGGGTTTTCCGCATAACGGATCGTGCCGTCCGGACGCCACGAGAACCAGCCCGGATGCTGCTTGAGCCACGGGTGATCCTGGGAACACTGGATGGCGAAATCCAGCGCGATTTCCAGGCCATGGTCGGCTGCAGCTTTCACAAGGTTACGGAAATCTTCACGACTGCCCAGCTGTGGGTGAATGGCTTCATGGCCCCCATCCTCGCTGCCGATTGCATAAGGGCTGCCCGGATCATCGGGGCCTGCGGTCAGGGAGTTGTTCGGGCCCTTGCGGTGGGCGCGGCCGATAGGATGAATCGGCGGAAAATACAGCACGTCAAAGCCCATGTCGCGAATGGTCGGCAGACGCGAATGCACATCGTTGAACGTACCGTGGCGCGCCGGATCGTCGGTCATCGAACGGGGAAACAGCTCGTACCAGCTGGCAAACTGTGCCAGCTCACGCTCGACGTCCAGCGGGAACTCGACGCTGCGGCTGAGGAAGGCCTGATTGTCGGCCAGCTTCATCAGGCTGGCGGTTTCGCTGTGCAACAGCAGCGCGACTTTCTCGTCTTTATCGCCCTGTTCAAGCTGGCCCAGCAGGCTTTCGATCTGCTGACGCTGCTCGTTCTGGCTGCGCTCGGCGGCGTGCACCAGATGAATGCGGCCCTCTTCCAGCTCCAGATCGACAGGAACGCCGGCGCCGAACTTCTTCTCCAGCTCATAACGATAGCTGCCGAACTGATCAATCCAGGCTTCCAGGCGAAACACATGGCGGCTGACCGAGGTCGGGGTGAATTCACCGACCCAGCTGTCATTGCCCAGCTCGCGCATTGGCGCGCTGTGCCAATGTTCTTCATCGGCAGCACGCCAGCGGATATTGACCGCCATCTTGTCGTGCCCATCGGCATAGACCTTGCTGGTCACGGTAACCGGTTGCCCGATGATCGCCTTGGCCGCGAACAGACCACCGTCGATCACCGGCAACGTGTCTTCAATCACGATGCGGGGTAATTGCAGCGCCTGGGTCAGTGATAGCGGAAGGGTTGCTTGCGGGACATCGGTGGCCAGGGAATCCGGACCGTATGGCTGTTCATTCATCGAGCATCACTCCTCACGCCCCAGGGACGCTCCTGTGCATTCCATGCAATGGAAAAATTGACGGTATGGCAGCGTACGATCGCACTGTGCTGGCGACTCGTCTATTTCCGCTGCCTAGGTTCCGAGCGGTCAACGAGGGTAAAGTTCAAAGGTTTTGAGGATGTTTGCTGGTCGTGCGCAGAGATAAAGCAGTCATCGAGCGGATCAACGGGGCGACTGTGGCGGGAAGTAAATCAATTGAATCATCGGCCACGCCGGGCGGTCGTAAACAGGGTCGACAAGGAGGCAGCAACCATGACCTTACCCAACCCGGTAGAAGTACCCGATCCAAACATCGATGACCCCGCCCTGCCCAAGCCAGTGCCCGAACAGGAGCCGCCGCCATCCACACCGCCACCCAATGAGAAGCCAGTCGGCGACCCGCCCGCCAATGCGCCACCGGTTACGGTGTGACGACTCAGTAAGCGGGATCTGAAGGCGTCTGCCCGACCATGGACGCCTTCAGCGCCCTCCCGCCACATCGATGAACGTTCCCGTGGCGTAGGACGCATTGTCCGACAGCAACCAGAGAATGGCTTCGGCCACTTCCTCGGCCGTACCGCCACGGCCCATGGGCAAAGCACCCTCAAGCTTGCTGACGCGAAACGGATCGCCGCTCAAGGCGTGAAAGTCGGTGAAGATGAAACCCGGACGTACCGCATTGACGCGCACGTTTTCCGCCGCGACTTCCTTGGACAGCCCGATGGTAAAGGTGTCCAGCGCACCTTTCGATGCCGCATAGTCGACGTATTCGCCTGCCGAGCCCAGACGTGCGGCGAGCGACGATACGTTGACGATGCTGCCGCCGTGCCCTCCGTGCGCCGGCAACATGCGTAGCAAAGCGTGTTTGCTGCACAGCATCGGGCCAACGACGTTGTTCATCATCATCTTCAACAGGCGAAACTCCGACATGTCCTCGACTCTCGAAGCCTGCGCCAGGGTGCCCGCGTTATTGACCAAATGGGTGACACGACCGAGTTCGGAGTCGACCCTGGCAAACAGCCGCATGATCTCGTCCTCATTGCTGACGTCGGCCTGCACGGTGATCGCCTTGGCGCCCATCGCTCTCACCTGGCCTGCGGTCTTTTCGGCAGCGGTATGATCCGACAGGTAGTTGATGCAGATCCGATAACCCTGTGAGGCAGCCAGACGCGCTGTGGCAGCGCCGATCCCGCGCGAACCACCGGTGATAATGAGGACTTTTTCCATGGAGTGTCTCGTTTTTTCAAAGGCCGACATCAGGACCCAGTCAACCTTCGCAGGTTAACCAGCCGGTTCGGATCGTGACAGCCTTTACCGTCAAGCGCCATCTGCGCGCTTCAGAAAGCCGCTTGCCCGGCATCGGACGCATCCACTGCAGCTTTCGCTTCGGCGGCGCGGATTTCTTCGAGAAACTGCTGGGCCGGCAACGGATAACCCAGCAGGAAGCCTTGCAGCGAGTGACACCCCAAGTGAGTCAGGAAGCGCTGCTGAACAGCGGTTTCAACGCCTTCGGCGACTATTCGCAGATTCAACGCCTGCCCTACCGCGACGATGGCCGAGACGATGGCGGCGTCGTCGGTGTCATGTTCCAGGTCACGGACGAAGCCCCGATCAATCTTGATTTCATTGGCGGGTAGTCGTTTCAGGTACATCAGACTGGAGTAACCGGTGCCAAAATCATCGATCGACAGGTCCACGCCCATCTCCGAAAGCCTTCTCAACACCGCCAGGCTGGCATCCGCATCGTGCATGGCAGTGGTCTCGGTGATTTCCAGAGTCAGGCAGTTAGCCGGCAACTGATGCCGGGCCAGCGTGTCCGCCACTGCCGTGACCAGACCGGAATGACAGAACTGCAAGGCTGAAAGGTTGACTGCAATACGCCAGTGCGAGTAACCCTGGGTGTACCACTCACGCATTTGCCGACAGGCTTCATCCAGTACCCACTCGCCGATCTGAATGATCAGGCCGGTTTTCTCCGCCATGGAAATGAACAGGTCCGGCCCCAGAACACCCTGTTCCGGGTGGTTCCAGCGCAGCAACGCTTCTGCGCCTACGGGCAGCCCGGTCACGGCGTCGAACTTGGGCTGGTAATAGATACAGAACTGCCGATGTTTGATCGCCCTGTGCAAATCCTGCGACATCTGCAGCTGATTGCGGGCGTTGCTGTTCATCGACGCATCGAAAAAGCTGTAGCCGTTCTTGCCGGCAGCCTTGGTGTGGTACATGGCCGCGTCGGCATTGATCAGAAGCTCATGCTGGGTGCTGCCGTTGCCCGGGTACATGCAGATGCCGATGCTCAGAGATATCTGCAACTGATGTTCGCCAATGTTGAACGGCGTGCCGACTTCGCTGACCTGTCGTCTTGCTACGGCCAATGCATCTTCAACATGTTGAAGCTCCACCAGCAGGACAAACTCGTCGCCGCCGACCCTGGCCAGCGTATCGCGTCGATGCAGACTGTTGCGAAGACGCAAAGCGACCTGCCGCAACAGCAAGTCGCCGATATGGTGGCCGAACGCATCATTGACCGGCTTGAAGCCATCGAGGTCCATGAACATCAGCGCAAAGCAACCACCCGTCTCAACTGCCCTTTTCATGGCCCGATCAATGCGTTCCGTCAACAGCGCCCGGTTTGGCAAGCCGGTCAGGTTGTCGTGCAGGGCCAGGTGGGTCAGTTCCAGATTGGCCTCCGTCAGGGAATCGGCCAGCACGGCGGTACGTGTTTCCAGATGGGAGTCGAGAATACAGCTGAACAGTGCAATTCCCAGAATCGACAGGCTGGCGACCAGTACGATTCGGTCCAGCCCGTTACTGCTCAGCCCTTGCGGCAGCGCACCGCAAAAGCTGCCATCGGCAAAATTCGCAGCGGCCATGCCGGTGTAATGCATGCCGATGACAGCCAGCCCCAGCAACAGCGCCGCCGAGGCGCGTAGCAGGTAGACCCTGGGGCGCTGCTGGCGAAGATGGAAGGCTATGCGCAATGCTGCCGCAGACGCAGCGATAGCAATGACCACAGAAAGCACGAACAGCCACGGCGTATATTGAATGCCAGGCTGCATGCGCATTGCAGCCATGCCGGTGTAGTGCATGGCGCTGATGCCAAGCCCCAGCAACACCGCACCCAGGCTCAGTTGCAGCGCGGGCAATCTTGGCTGGGTGGCGAGCCACAGGGCGAACCCTGAAAAGCCGATGGCGATCAACAGCGAAAGCAGCACCAGTGGCACGTCGTAGCCCAGGTCGATGGGCAATACGAACGCCAGCATACCGATGAAATGTGTCGACCAGGTGCCAACGCCCATCGCGATAGCGCCGCCCGCAGTCCATAAGTGGACAGCACGGCCCCTGGCCGAAACGATGCGGCCCACCAGATCGAGGGCCGTATACGCGGCAAGAATAGCGACGAGAATCGAGATAACGACGAGTGAAGGGATGTAGCTGCCAATCAACATAAACGCACCTGGAAACCAATGAGCGCGTCCATGCCGATCTTGTGCGGGTGATTGTACGCATTAGCGGCCAAATGTCGCGGCAGCCGGTCGAAAAGATGGCGAGTAGCTATTATTTTTTCGATTAATGCGAACAGTTCACTGGAAAACTGCTTTTTGAACCCGAAATACTCATTCCTGGAGCGTCAAACCTGTCTCGGCATTCCAGCCTCCGCCCAGTGCGGCGATCAATTGAACGCTGGCAATCAACCTGCTTTGCAGCACGCTGAGCACACTGCGCTCGTTGCTCAATGCGGTGGCCTGAACATTGACGACGTCCAGGTAACCAATCAGCCCGGCCTTGTATTGATTGTTGGTCAGGCGCAGCGAATCACGAGCCGAGACCAGCGCTTCCTGGCGTACCGCAGCTTCCTGCTCGTATACCTTGAGCTGAACCAGATAGTTCTCGACCTCCTGAAAACCGTTCAGCACGGTCTGCCGGTACTGGGCGACAGTCTGGTCATACACGGCTTCGGTACGATCGACTTCGGCCGAGCGCCTGCCACCGTCGAACAGGGTCAGCGCCAGTTGCGGGCCCACCGACCAGAAGCGGTTAGGCAGGCTGATCCAGTTGGCAAAGGTACTGCTGCTGTAACCGCCGCTCATGCTCAACGTGAAATCCGGATAGTAAGCGGCCTTGGCCACGCCAATGTTGGCATTGGCACCCATCACCGAGCGCTCGGCGGCGGCAATGTCAGGGCGGCGTTCAAGCAACTGCGAAGGCAGGCCTGGCGGAATCTGCGGCAACTGCGGAATCGAGGTGGTGGCGGGCAGATTGAAGTCTGCCGGCGCCATCCCCATCAGTACGGCGATGGCATTCTCATACTGCGCACGCTGCCAGGCCAGATCGATCAGGTCGGCCTGGGTGCTTTTCAACTGCGTCTGCGCCTGCGCGACAGCGTCACTTCCGGAAATACCGGCGCGGTACTGGTTCTGCGTCAGGGTCAGGGAGCGCTGGTAGGCATCCACCGTGGATTCCAGCAGGCGTTTCTGTTCATCGATCACGCGCAATTGCAGGTAATTCTGTACCAGCTCCGATTGCAGACTCAGGCGCATCGCCGCCAGGTCGGCAAGACTTGCCTGAGCATTGGCGGTGTCCGCCTCCAGCCCGCGACGCAGCTTGCCCCAGACGTCGGCCTCCCAGCTGACGCCCAGCTGCGCGTTGTAACTGTTGCGAATCCCGGAGGCACTCGTGCCGCTATTCGACGTGCCTGTGCCCTGCCCCGAGCGGGTTTTGCCGGTTGTCAGGTCAAGCGTAGGCAGGAAGGCAGCCCTGGAGCTGCGCACCAGTGTCTGTGCCTGTCGATACTGCGCATCGTACTGGGCGACGGTCTGGTTGGACGTGTTCAGGCGCTCGACCAGCGCGTTCAGTTGCGGGTCCTTGTACACCTCCCACCACGCACCTTTGGCCATCCCGTCACTCGGCGTCGCCGTACGCCAGCCCTGCGCAGCCTTGAACTGCGCGGGTGCGGCCATGGACGGCTTCTGGTAATCCGGACCCACAGCGCAGGCGCTGAGCAGCACGACGCAAAGCCCCAGCGCGAATGGACGAATCAGCCCTGTCGGGCGGGAGGTGAATACCAGGCGTTCGGTCATAGCGGAGTTTCCAGAGCAGCATCGGTACGCACGCCACGCCATTTGTTGTAACGATGGCGCAGACGGTCGAGATAAAGGTAAACCACAGGGGTGGTATAGAGGGTCAGGACCTGGCTGAAGATCAGGCCGCCGATGATGGTCAAGCCCAGCGGCTTGCGCATTTCCGCGCCTTCGGCGGTGCTCAGCAGCAATGGCAAGGCCCCCAGGATGGCGGCCATCGTAGTCATCAGAATGGGCCGCAGGCGCTGCAGGCAGGCGCTACGGATTGACTCTTGCGGCGTCATTCCCTGTTCGCGCTCCAGATGCAGGGCAAGGTCGATCATCATGATCGCGTTTTTCTTGACCACACCAATCAGCAGGAACAGGCCCAACAGGGAGATCAGACTGAACTCGCTGCCCAGCACGTAGATCGTCAGCAATGCGCCAACCCCTGCGGACGGAAGCGTCGAGAGGATCGTCAGCGGATGAATGTAGCTTTCATAGAGGATTCCCAGCACCAGGTACACCGCCAGCAACGCACCGAGGATCATCCACGGCTGACTCTTCTGCGTGGAAGCGAAGGCGTTGGCGGTCCCGGCCATCTTGGAAATGATGTCGGATGGCAGACCGATGGCGGCAATCGCCCGCTCTATCGCCACGGTGGCCTTGTCGAGGCTGGCGCCTTCGGCCAGATCGAAGGAAATGTTTTCGGCCGCGAACTGACCGTCATGCGATACCCGGTCGTTGGCCAGACTGCGCTCGTAATGGGCGATGCTCGACAGCGGTACACGCTGCCCGTCTGCGGTAATGACCTGGACCTGCTCCAGCGTCACCGGGTCCTGGGCGTATTTTGGATTGACCTCCATCACCACCTTGTACTGGTTGAGGCTGTCATAGATGGTCGATACCTGGCGCTGGCTGTAAGCGTTGTTTAGCACCGCCGTGACCATGTTCATATCGATACCCAGCCGCTTGGCCGTGTCACGGTTGACCACCAGGGTCACCTGCTGTGCTCCGCGCCCTTCCCGTGCGTCGATGGCGGTCAGCTCGGGTACCGACTTGAGCGCTGCGACGATCTTCGGGTACCACAGACGCAGGCTGCCCAGGTCAGCGCTCTGCACGATGTATTGATACTGCGAACTGGTCTGCTCGCGACCGCCGCCCAGTTGCAGGTCCTGATCCGGGGCCAGGAACAGCCTGCCGCCCGGCACATGCGGCATGTTCTTGCGCAGGCGCTCGACCACTTTCTCGGCAGACAGCTTGCGCTCGGAAATCGGCTTGAGGCGCACGATCATGAAGGCGTTATTGGTGCCACCGCTGCCACCGATAAAACCGGCAACGCTTTCCACCGCAGGGTCAGCGAGAATCGACAGGCGGAAAGTCTCCATTTTCGGCTGCATGACCGAAAACGAAAGGCCGTCGTCACCGCGTACGAAACCCATCAGTTGCCCGGTGTCCTGTTGCGGCAGAAAGGTCTTGGGCACCACCACATACAGCGCGATATTGACCACCACGGTGACCAGCAGACTGAGCAGCGTCAGCCGTCGATGCCGCATCACCCAGCCCAGCGAGCGGTCGTAGCCTGCCACCATTCGATCGTTGACCCGCTCGCTCCAGCGCTGAAAGGCGTTTTCCCCATGGGCTTCGCGCGGCTTCAACCAGCGCGCGCACAACATCGGCGTCAGGGTCAGGGACACGATCAGCGAGACGATGATCGCCACCGACAAGGTGATGGAAAACTCGCGAAACAGACTTTCGACCAGACCGCCCATGAACAGGATGGAAATGAACACCGCGACCAGCGAGACGTTCATCGACAGCAAGGTGAACCCCACCTCCTTGGCACCCAGAAAAGCCGCTTTCATGGGGTCGAGGCCGTTGTGAATATGCCGGGATATGTTTTCCAGCACGACGATGGCGTCGTCCACCACCAGACCGGTGGCGAGGATCAACGCCATCAGTGACAGGTTGTTCAGCGAGAAACCGAACAGGTGCATGATCGCAAAGGTGCCGACCAGCGATACCGGAACCGCCAGGGTGGGGATCAGCGAGGCGCGAAAACTGCCGAGAAAGAGGAACACCACCATCACCACCAGCACGACGGCAATCAGCAGGGTCATTTCGGCTTCATGCAGCGTCGCCTTGATCACCGGCGAGCGGTCCATCGCGATATTGAGGCTGACACTGGCCGGCAGCACCGCTCGCAGCGCAGGCAACTGCGCCTTGATCTGCGCCACGGTTTCAATGATGTTGGCCCCCGCCTGGCGGTTGACGACCAGCAGCACGGCACGGTCATTGTTGTAGAACCCGCTGTTGTAACGGTCTTCCACGGCGTCGCTGACTTTCGCCACGTCCTTCAGGCGCAACGTCGCTCCGTCCTTGTAGCGAATGATCAGCGGCGCATAATCCTCGGCGGTTTCCAGCTGGTCGTTGGCCTGCACCTGCCAGTTATGCTGGTCGTCCTCCACAAAGCCCTTCGGCCGTCTTACGTTGGTGCTGGTGATCGCAGTACGCACGTCGTCGAGCGATACACCGTACTGGGAGAGCATCTGCGGCTCCAGTTCGATACGCACAGCAGGCAGCGAGCTGCCGCCGATCTGCACTTCGCCGACCCCGGAAACCTGTGACAGGCTCTGCGACAGGATGGTGGACGCCAGGTCGTAAAGCTGGCCCTTTTCCAGCACTGTCGAGGTCATCGACAAGACCATGATCGGCGCCTGGGACGGGTTGACCTTCTTGTAGGTCGGCATGCTGCGCATCCCGCTGGGCAGCAGGTTGCGTGAGGCATTGATCGCCGCCTGCACTTCCCGGGCAGCGCCGTTGATGTCGCGATCAAGGTCGAACTGCAGAATGATCCGTGTCGTGCCCTGGCTTGAATTGCTGGTCATGGTGTTGATGCCGGCAATGCTGCCCAGCGACCGCTCCAGCGGCGTTGCCACCGTGGACGCCATCACCTCAGGGCTGGCACCGGCGAGACTGGCCGAGACCACGATCACCGGGAAATCCATATTTGGCAACGGTGCCACCGGCAACAAGCGAAAGCTCACCGCGCCGAGCAGCATGATCGCCAGGCTCAGCAGAACGGTCGCGACGGGGCGGCTGATGAATGGCGCTGAGAGATTCATGCGTCAGCCCGTTCCAGTCGGTCCGGATCGGCAGGCTTGCGACTCCAGCGACGGCCAAGGCGGTCGAAATACAGGTAGATGACCGGCGTGGTGAACAGTGTCAGGACTTGGCTGAGCAACAGCCCGCCGACCATCACCAGCCCAAGTGGTTGCCGCAATTCGGCGCCGGAACCACTGGCGAGCATCAGCGGGATGGCGCCGAACAACGCTGCCAGGGTGGTCATGAGAATCGGCCGGAAGCGCAACAGCGCCGCGTCGTAGATCGCCTGCTCGGGCGCAACACCGCGGTTGCGCTCAGCGTCGAGCGCGAAGTCGATCATCATGATCGCGTTCTTCTTGACGATACCGATCAATAGAATGATGCCGATGATCGCAATCATCCCCAGATCGTTGCCGCTGATCAGCAGAGCCAGCAAGGCCCCCACCGCTGCCGACGGCAGGGTCGAGAGGATGGTGATCGGGTGAATGTAGCTCTCATAGAGCACGCCCAGCACGATATACATGGTGACCACTGCCGCCAGAATCAGCAGCAGCGTGCTGGACAATGACGCCTGAAACGCTTCGGCTGCGCCCTGAAACTGGGTCTGCACGCCAATCGGCATGCCGATCTCCTGCTCGACCTCCTCGATCACCTTCACCGCCTTGCCCAGGGCGATGTCGGGCGCCAGGTTGAACGACATCATCACCGCCGGAAACTGCCCAAGGTGCGCGATGGCCAACTGAGCCTGGCGCTGCTCGACACGCGCCAGGCTGGACAGCTTCACCTGAGCACCATCGGTGGTCTTGACGTGGATCTGCTCCAGCGCCGCCGGACCGAGCTCGCTGCCCGAGGCAGCCTGCAGCACCACGCGGTACTGGCTGGCCTGCGTATAGATGGTGGATATCTGGCGCTGACCGAAGGCGTCGTACAGCGCATCGGTGATGTTCGCAACCGTGACCCCGACCCGGCTGGCCGCATCACGATCGATGTTCAGGTACACCTGCAAACCTTTGTCCTGCAGGTCGCTGGCCACATCCCTCAGTTCGGGCCGCTTGCCGAGCGCGTCTACCAGCTTTTCGCTCCACAACGTCAGCAGTTCGGCGTCAGGCGACGACATGCTGAATTGATACTGGGTACGACTGACCCGGTCTTCAATGGTCAGGTCCTGCACTGGCTGCATGAACAGACGAATATCCGACAGCTTGTCGACCTCGGGCTGCAGGCGCTGGATCACCTCGGACGCGGTCAGGTCGCGCGCTCCGTGAGGCTTGAGGTTGATCAGCAGACGCCCGCTGTTCAGCGTGGCGTTGTCACCGTCGACACCGATGTAGGACGACAGACTGACCACCGCCGGGTCCTTGAGAATGATGTCGGCAAGTGCCTGCTGACGCTGGCTCATCGCTGCGAACGAGACCGACTGTGGCGCTTCCGAAATGCCCTGGATCACTCCGGTGTCCTGCACCGGGAAGAAGCCTTTGGGTACGACGATGTACAGCAGCACCGTCAGTGCCAGGGTGGCCAAGGCAACCAGCAGGGTCAGTGGCTGATGCTTGAGCACCCAGCGCAGTCTGCCCGCGTAGATGTCGATCAGCCAGTCGATCCAGGCACCGCTGGCCCGGTAAAAGCGGCTCTGCTCTTCTTCCTTGGGCTCGCGCTTTAGCAAGCGCGCGCACATCATCGGCGTCAGGGTCAGCGAGACCACCAGCGATATCAATATCGCGACCGCCAGGGTTATCGCGAACTCGCGGAACAGCCGCCCTACCACGTCGGCCATGAACAACAGCGGGATCAATACCGCAATCAGTGACAGTGTCAGGGAAATGAGGGTGAAACCGATCTGCTTCGCGCCCTTGAGGGCGGCCTGCAAGGGCGTTTCGCCCTCTTCGATATGCCGGGAGATGTTTTCCAGCATGACGATGGCGTCATCGACAACGAAACCGGTCGCGATGGTCATGGCCATCAGCGTCAGGTTGTTGACCGAAAAGCCTGCCAGGTACATCACGCCGAACGTGCCTACCAGTGACAGTGGAACGGCAATCGAGGGAATGATCGTCGCGCTGAAACGACGCAGGAACAGGAACGTGACCAGCACCACCAGGATGATCGCGATCAGCAATTCGTGCTGAACATCGGTCACCGACGCGCGGATCGTCTGCGTGCGGTCCGTCAGGACCACGACGTCGAGGCCGGCCGGAAGGTTTTCGGTGATCGACGGCAACAACGCCTTGATCCGGTCGACCACCTCGATGACGTTGGCACCCGGCTGACGCTGAATGTTCAGTAGTACTGCCTGACTCCGATTGGCCCAGGCCGCGAGCCGCTCGTTTTCGGCACCATCGACGATTTCGGCGACATCCTTCAGGCGCAAAGGTGCGCCATCCTTGTAGGCCAGAATCAGGTTGGCGTACTCCTCCGGAGACTTCAGCTGATCGTTGGCATCCAGCATCGACACCCGGGTCGGCCCGTCGAAGTTGCCCTTCGGCTGGTTGACGTTGGAGGCGCTGATCAGGGTACGCACGTCGGACAGGTTTAGGCTGTTGGCGGCCAGCGCCTCCGGGTTGACCTTGATCCGGACCGCCTGCCGCTGCCCGCCGGCAATGCTGACCATGCCCACGCCGCTGATCTGCGAGATCTTCTGCGCCATGCGCGTATCGACCAGATCATTGAGCTTGGGCAACAACATGGTTTTCGAGGTGATCGCCAAGGTCAGAACCGGTGTGTCGGCCGGGTTGACCTTGTTGTAGACCGGAGGCGCTGGCAGGTCGGTTGGCAGCAGGTTGGTGGCCGCGTTGATCGCCGCCTGCACCTGCTGCTCGGCCACATCCATATTGATTTCAAGGCTGAAGCGCAACGTAATGACTGACGCACCGCCCGAGCTGGTCGAGGCCATCTGGGTCAGGCCGGGCATCTGTCCGAATTGACGTTCCAGAGGCGCAGTCACGGAGCTGGTCATCACCTGCGGGCTGGCACCTGGGTACAGGGTCATCACCCGAATGGTCGGATAGTCGACCTGGGGCAACGCCGAAACCGGTAGCAAGGTATAGGCGATCAGACCCGCCAGGACGATTGCCAACATACTCAGTGTGGTGGCAACCGGACGCAGGATGAACAGGCGCGACATGTTCATACGTTTGGTTTTTCCACCTTGCCGAGCGCCGCCGACTTGTCGGTTTTGCTGTCAGGCTTGCCTTGCAGCTTCTGAGCCGGGCCAGCCGGCACTTCCTTGCTGTCGTTGACGACTTCGACTTCGGCACCGTCGCGCAGACGGTCGGTGCCTTCAAGCACCACCCGCTCGCCGGCCGCCAGACCTTCGGTGATCACCGTGGATGTCTCGTCGCTCGGGCCGGTCTTGAGCAGCTTGAGCTTGACCTTCTTGTCACCGTCCAGCACATAGACAAAGGTCCCGTCGGTGCCGAACTGCACGGCCGCGGTCGGCACGAGCGTGACTTTTTTCAGCGTGTCGGCGCGCAGCCGCACGTTGACAAACTGATTGGGAAACAGGACCTCGTCGCTGTTATCGAAACGCGCCTTGAACTTCAGTGTGCCGGTGGCCACGTCGATCTGGTTGTCGAGACTGGCCAGTACGCCTGTAGCCTGCATCTTCGTATCGCCACGGTCCCAGGCTTCAACGGGTAGCTTGTCGCCGGTGCGGTAGCGGGAAATGACTTTCGACAGGTCTTTTTCAGGCAGCGTGAACGCCACGGAAATAGGCTGAGTCTGGGTAATCACCACCAGTGCTGTCGTATCATTTGCGGCAACCAGATTGCCCACGTCCAGCTGTTTGAGGCCGACACGCCCGGCAATCGGGGCACGGATGCGACTGAAGTCCAGGCTGAGTTTTGCGTCAGCCACGGCAGCCTGATTGGTCTTGATCGTGCCCTTGTATTGATTGACCAGCGACTCGGCAGTGTCGAGGGTCTGCTTGGCGATGCTGTCCTCGGCAAACAAGCCTCGGTAACGCTGCACGTCGAGCTGAGCGTTCTTGAGCAGCGCCTGGTTGGTGGCCAGCGTACCTTCGGCCTGCTGCAACGCCACCTGATAGCTGCGCGGATCGATTTCAGCCAGCAGATCACCCGCCTTCACCATCTGCCCTTCCTGGAAATAAATCTTCACCAGCTCCCCTGCCACGCGGCTGCGCACATTGATGGTGTTCATCGCCGTCACGGTGCCAAGCGCTTTGTAGTAGATCGGAAAATCACCTTCGGTAGCCGGGGCCACACGCACCGGAACCGCGACAGCCGATCCGCCAAAGCCAGGACGTGCCATCCCGCTCGTTGCAGGCTTCTTGTTGCTATCGGCCCCCTTGCCGGAAGTGGACGCAGGCCAGAACCACCAGCACAAGGCGACAATAACCAACAGGACCAACAAACTGATCAACCAGCGACGGGATTTACGGGAGCCAGACGATTGCATGAATAAATCAACCATTACAGGTGGGGGTTTGTTCAGAAGGCTGAACAATAAGCACAGTTACGTTACAAGCAAAGCGCCTTTACCAAGCGCTTACTTTGGATAAACGTATGAAGCACAAACAAAAAAACGGCCTGAGCGGATTCAGGCCGTCGACAGGTTGCGGAAAGTTACTTCAGCACAGCCAATGCAGCGTCATAGTTGGGCTCGCTACCGATCTCGGCAACCAGTTCGCTGTGCAGCACTTTGTCGTTTTCGTCCAGCACTACCACGGCGCGCGCAGTCAGACCCGCGAGCGGGCCGTCTGCAACGGCAACACCATAATTCTGAGCAAAATCAGCACTGCGGAACGAGGACAGGTTCTGGACATTCTCCAGCCCTTCGGAGCCGCAGAACCGGGCCTGGGCGAACGGCAGGTCAGCCGAGATGCACAGAACCACGGCGTTGCTCAGGTCATTGGCCTGGGTGTTGAATTTACGTACCGAAGTGGCACAGGTCGGCGTATCGACGCTAGGGAAGATGTTCAATACCTTGCGCTTGCCGGCGAAGGAAGCCAGGGTTTTATCCGCAAGGCCTGCGCCAACCAGCGTGAAATCGTGTGCCTTGCTACCGACTTCAGGCAGGTTGCCACTGACCTGAACGGGGCTGCCTTTGAGGGTCACTTGAGCCATGAAACACGTTCCTTTTCAAAATGGATGAAAGAGCCGGAAGTTAAACACGAAAGTGTGCCGCGGCCTATATGGGATAATTCTGAATTTTTTTCAGGAAACCAGTCTGTCCCTAATATCTGTGTGGGCACACAATTCCACCAGCCAATCAACGAATACCCTGACCCGTCGTGATAACTGTCGATGCGGGGGGTAAAGCGCCGTCAGTGGCAGCGGCGGCGGACGGTGCAATCGCAATACTTCCACCAGTACACCGCTGCGCAATTGCGCGGCGACATGGTAGCGCGGCACCTGAATCAGGCCGAACCCGGCTTCGCACGCCGCGACATAGCCATCGGCACTGTTGACAGCGATCGAGCAGGCCGATGCATGTTCAACGCCCATGCCATCGGCCATGAACTCCAGCCCATAACGCTTGCCAGTGCTGGTCGAAAAATATTCGATTACTTGATGTTGCACGAGCTCCTGCAAGTTCAGTGGCGTGCCGTGCTGCTCCAGATACTCACGACTGGCGCAGGTAATCTGGGTCAGACTGCCCAGTGGCCTGGCCACCAGTGTTTCATCCAGTGCCGCGCCGGCACGCAACACGCAGTCCACGCCTTCGCGGATCAGATCCACCGGCCTGTCACTCATGCCGATCTCCAGACGGATCTGCGGATAGCGCCGGCTGAATTCAGGCAACGCCGGGATGATGATCATACGGCCCAGACTGACCGGCAGATCGACACGCAACAGCCCCTTGGGCTCGGCCCCGGTCGCCGAGAACGATGCCTCGGCATCGTCCAGATCGGCCAACAGGCTGACGCAGCGCTGGTAATAGGCCTTGCCGTCCGGGGTGGCGCTGACCTGACGTGTCGTCCGTTGCAAAAGCTGTACGCCCAGGTGCGCTTCCAACTGCTTGATCAGTACCGTCACCGAGGCACGCGGCATGTGCAGACTCTCGGCCGCTCTGGCGAAACCGCCCAGTTCGACGATACGGGTGAATACGCGCATGGCGTTGAATCGATCCATGATGGCCGGCAACCTGAAGGTAGATGAGGTGTGAAGGGACTTGCAGGTGCAAGAGGGACGTCCGGGAAAGACCAGGCGGCTGGACGCCAGACCATGCCATTACCGCCGCCGGCCCTCGCCTAGAAGTCCCTTTTATAAAAAATATCCAGTGAGCTGGCAACACCGCTCGCGGCCTCCAGGTACACACGCTTGCTGAGCAGATAGCGCAAGGCGATGGTATTGGCCGGTTCAAACACGCCTACGCCATAGCGCAGGCTGAGCTTGTCGGTGATCTTGCCGCTGGCAACCACGTTGGTCTTGTCGCCGGTTCCCGAGGTGTCCAGCTCGAAGTCCTTGATACCCAGATTATCCGCGAGCTTGCCGGTGGTCGACGAGCTGCCTGCTACACCCAGCGCCAGCGCGGCCTGAGCAACCATGTTGTTGTCTTCGCCGGAAGTACTGAGCGGTCTGCCCATGACCAGATAGGAGAGCGCCTGCTCCTGGCTCATCGCAGGTTCGGAGAACACCTCGGTGGTAGGCTGCTCGGCACTGCCGGTCAGACGGATACCGGCAATCACGTCGTCGGTCTGCCGAATCGCCTCGATGTCCAGATATGGCTGGTCGACCGGGCCGGCAAACAGCAAGCGCGCCTTGCGAATGGTCAGCCGCTGCCCGTAGGCACGATAACGACCATCGTTCAGGTTCAGTTCGCCACGGGTGTCCAGGTTGTCACCGATGTGCACATGCCCGACCAGATTGGCGGTGAGCCCGAACCCGCTGAAGCTGAGCTTTTCCTGGCCGACGTCCACATTGATGTCCATCGCCACAGCCAGCGGCGGAGCGCCCTGCTCGGTCTGCTGTCCAACGATCACCGTGTCGCCGGAGAGCTTCACAGTAGAAGGCGGCAACTCGCGTATCGTAATCGCGCCCTTGGGCACCAGCACCTTGCCGGAGATGGCCAGTCGCTCTCCCTGCATGGAGATTTTCAGGTCAGGCGCAGCCTCTACCGCCGCATAGGGTTCGACATTGATCGGCAGGCGCGAGCCCTTGAGGCTCACATCGACGTTCAGGCTCTGCCCCCAGGCCACCTGACCACCCAGGCTGCCCTGCCCGGTGCTGCCACTTTTCCAACCGCCGTTGAGCTGTACGCTTTCTCCGGCAATCAACGCCTGGACCTTGAGGTCGTGCAGCTCCATGGGCAGCTCTGCGCCCGCCACTTCACCGCCTTCCAGCGTCACGTTGCCGTTGACCAGTGGCGCCAGCAACGAGCCTGACAACCGGCCATTGCCATTCAGACGTCCATTGAGTTTCTGCACCATCGGCGCGAAAGGACGTGCCACCGAGATATCCAGCCCCGAGAGGTTGAAGTCACCCGCCAGGGTTTTGTCCTTGGCCAGCGGGTCGATCTGCGCGTTGAGCAGCAGCCTTCCCAGCTTGCCGCCGTCGAAGTCCAGACGCGTGTCGATGCGCTTGGGCGCCAGCGTGGTGGCCAGTTTCAGCGTCTGATAAGGGAAGTCCAGCCACTGATTGTTGTTGCGGACCCGCAGCGTCCCACCTCCGGCGTCGATCATGACCTTGCCGCTGGGGCCGGCTGCCGGGATGTCGAGCTGCACATCTGCATTCAGCGCGCCCTTCCAGGCAAAATCCTTGGGCATCCATTGCGCCAGGCTGTCCAGCGGGAAATTCTTGAGCTGATAACGCAGATGGGGTTCCGGCATCAGGCGCTGATCACCGCCACACAGGCTGGCGGCCCCGGACAACCAACAATGCGCACCGAAGTTGAGGCGGCCATCGGCCAGACGCTCGATCTTCGCCGGCTGCTGCAAACGCCAGTTCTGCCCGCCGCTTTGCACCGTACCGCTGGCCAGTCGGCCTCGCCAATCACCCTTGTCCAGACCACCGTCAAGGCCGATGGCCAGCTTGAGCAATGGTCCTTGCAGGTCCAGTTTCAGTTGCTGGTTTTTGAGCGTACCCTGACCGTCCACCAGCAAGGTGCCCAACTGGGTATCGCCAGCCTGAATACCGGCACCTTTGAGGCTGATGTCCGCGCGCTGCGCCTGATCCAGTCTGGCGTTGAGCGTCAGGGTTTGCAGACGATTGTCTTGCAAGGCGAGCTGGCTGCCCTGCAAGGCCAATTGCCCCTGAGGCGCCTGCAGCGTTCCGGCCAGATCCAGCCGGCCTTTGACTTGCCCCTGCAAGCGTGGCCAAAGCTGGGCCAGACGCGGCAGATCAAGGTCCAGTTGCCCTTTGAGACGCTCCTGCAGACTACCCGTACCTTGAATACGGTTATCCCCGAGGCGGATGCTCAAGCTGCTGACATTCCATTGCTGATCACGGCCGTCAGCCTTGGCTTGCAGCAGCGCCGGCTGACCACGCAGACGCCCTTTCAAATCGAGGTCGGCGCTGAGGTCAAGCTGCTCATTGCGCATCTTACCTTTGCTGCGCAACGGGCCTGCCAGAGTGCCGGGCAGTTCGGCAACCCAGAATGAAGGGTCCAGCGCACTCAGGTCCAGGGCTGTATCCCAGCCGATGCCGTCAGCGAATTGCAGGTTCAGGAAACCACTGGCCTTGCCCTGCCCGGCGACCAGTTCCAGTTGCGGCAGATGGATCTCTTGCAGGTTGCCGCTGAACGGGCTGACCAGGTTGAATGCACCGGCAGGCCCTTTGAGGCTGGCGTTGAAATTGCCGAGGTAATTGCCATCGGTATAGGAAATATCACCCTTGAAGGCATGCAATGCCACCTGAGGCTCTGCCGCCAGTGGATACAGGCGTTGCCAGGGGAAATCCAGCCAGTCGATGCTTGCATCCGCAGAAAAACCGCTCTGCCAGTTCATCTTGCCGTTGATGGCCAGACGCTGCTGATCATCGGCGGCCAGATCGAGTGCGGCGATGGTTGCGCCGTTGGCATCCACATTTCCTTTCAATGACAACGCAACCGGGCCTTTTTCTGCGGGCAGGCTGGCGCTGCCATCTATCAGATAGCCCGAGTCAAGATTGCCCTCGGCCGTCAGCAGTAACTGCTCCAGCTGCACCGTATCAGGCAATGCAACTCTGGGTTTGAAGTGCTCGGCAGTCAGCTTGATGCGTGCCGGAAGGTGCTCGGCCAGGGGCTGCAACTCGCCGGTCAGCAAACCCGGCAGATAACCGCTGCTGTCCGCCTTGAGCTGCAGCGTCTTCAGCAGGTCGCCCTGAATATCCAGCGCCAGCGTCCAGGGCTGGCCATCCTGTGGCGGAAGTTGCAGTTGACCTTGAACGCTGAGTGGCCAGTCGCCCTCGGGTTTCAGCAGGCCACTGAGGTCCAGCACCAGCGCATCACGTTGCAGGTGCGCACTGTCGATCTTCAAGCCTTCTGCGGTCCAGTGCGCTGCCAGCTTAAGATCGCGCAACTGTTCGACGCCATCCAGTTGCACACCGCCCAGCTGTATATCACCCAGTTGCAGCGCCAGCGGTAACCTGAGCGTCGGTAACTGGATCGGGCCGTCGCTGGCGGGCGTATCGCTCGGCGGGAAATGCATCAGCACCTGCTGCGCATGCAGACGGTCGATGCATAACGTCATATTCAACAGGCAGGCAGGCGTCCAGGCGAAATCGATGGATTGAACCTCGACGCGATCCGCGCCCTGCTGCCACACGAGGCGCTCAGCGCTCCACTGGCCGCCCAGTCGTCCCTGAAAGTTTTCCAGCTGTACACCGGGCACCCGAGCCAAGGCCCACTGACTGCCCGTGTGGGTGCCCAGCAGCAGCGCGACACTGATGACCACCAGCAGCAGTAATGCAACAAGTCCCAGCCCGACGATCTTGGCGCCGCGGGTGATGTTCGCCTTGTTCAAAGCTCCGGCCCCATCGAAAAGTGCAGACGGATTCCGCCTTCATCGTCCAGCGCGTGGGCCAGATCGAGACGCAGAGGGCCCACTGGAGATACCCAGCGCACGCCGAAACCAACCCCGGTTTTCAGGTCTGGCTTGTCCAGGCTGTTGAACGAGTTGCCCTGATCGATGAAGGTCGCCAGGCGCCATTTATCAGCAATGGAATATTGGTATTCGACGCTGCCGGCAAACATGTATCGCCCACCGATGCGGTCGCCGTCGGAATTGGTCGGTGACAGCTTCTGATAGTCATAGCCGCGCACGCTTTGATCACCGCCGGCAAAAAAGCGCAGCGATGGTGGTATCGAGGTGTAACCGTCGGTGAGGTTGCCGCCAAACTGCACACGACCGAGAAAGCGGTGATTTTGCGCGACGGTCGTCAGCCCTTTGAGCAGCACATTGGCATGCACCAGGTTGGCGTCAGACAACATGCCCTCCTTGGCCACCTGCGTGTCGAATTGCAGGCGGTAACCCTGGTGCGGGTCGATACGGTTGTCACTGCGCAGGTACGAGTAACTGATACCGGGCATCAGCAACGTGCTGAGGCCGGCGTCGTCGCCCAGGCGGTATTCTTCACGCTGCCACTTCAGGGATATGACCCGCTCCCAACCGCTGGGCAGCTTGCTGTGCCATTCGGGGCCGGCAGTCAGCAACTTGCTGAGGCTGTCGGTTCCGGCGATCTCTTCATACTGATACCCGCCGGCGTAGCGCAATTTGTCGGTCAGCGGCGGGTCGAGGGGCACGTCGTACCACAGACCGACATTTTGCCGTGGCGCGGAGATCTCGGATTCGAAGCCATAGCTATGGCCCTGCGGGTTGGCCCAGTGCCGGGTCCAGTTGGCTTTGCCTCGCGGGCCGACATCGGTCGAATAGCCCAGCCCCAACCCCATGGTGCGAGGTTTGCGGGTTTCGAGCTGGACGGTCACCGGAATGACCTGGTTTTGCGCTGCGGTGGGCGCCGCATCGACCCGTACGCCCTCGAAATAGCCGCTGCCCTGCATAGCCTGGGTCAGTTCGGCAATCAGTTGGGAGTCGTAAGGCGTGTTTTCCTTGAACGGCACCATGCGTTTGAGCAGATCGTCATCAAATGGCGCGTCGCCACTGAACATGACCTTGCCGAGCGTGTAGCGCGGTCCGCTTTCATAAACCAGTTCGATATCGGCCACACCGGCCCGCGGATCGATGGCCAGACGCTGGCTGGTGAAGTGTCCACTGAAAAATCCGTAGCGCGAGGCCTGATTCTGGATCAGGCGCTTGGCGTCTTCATAATTGCCGTGATTCAACACCGCGCCGGTTTTCAGGGCGTCGCTGCTGGGCACACGAAAGGCCTTCATCGCTGCCGCCGGCCCTTCGACCCGAATCACCACGTTGCGCAGATGAATGGGTTCGCCCGGCTGGATATTGATCACCAGGCTGGGCTGCTCTCCATCCTTGATTTCACTGTCGATCTGCGCCTGATAATAACCCAGCGCCTGAGCGGCTTTTTCCGCCTGCTGCTCGGCGCCAAGGCTGAAGTTGCGCAATGCCTGGGCATCACGCTCGCCCAGATCACCGACATACCCTTCGACGTTGGCCTTGAGTTGCGGATTGGCAGGCTTGATCCTGACATCGAGGCGGGCCTGGGCAAGCGCGGCCGCACTCATGGTCATCAGGAACACGCTGCTGAATAGTCTGAAGAGCTTCATGGGCGTAGATGCTACCACGATCGACAGGCTGCACTGGAAGCCCACGAATTGTCGGATATTCAGGCCATTACGTCAGGGACCGGCAGTGATACCTGAGGGTTGGGATGAAAAAATACATGCTCTCGGACAGGCCCTACAGCAATTTCACCGATCTCTTCGTAGCCCTGTCGCTTATAGAACTCCAGATAACGCGGATTGCCGGTGTCTACCACGATGCCCTGGGAGTGTTCATCCACTGCGCACCAGTCGTGCAACGCGGCCAGCAGCTGCTCGCTCAGGTCCTGACCGAGCTTCTGCCCCTGAAACTCCGGATCAAGGCCGATTAACGGCAGCACATGCACGGTTTCCGACGGTACGCAGGCAAGAACTGCGTTGTAATACGCCAGATAACGCTGGGTGCAACCCAGACCTGTGTCCATCACCATGCGCAGGCGCCAGGCCCAGCTTTCGGTGACACCCAGACGACGCTGCGGCGGCGCAATCAGCGCTACGCCGACCAGGCGGTCCTGCAGGAACAGGCCCAGCGCGGGCTGGTTTTGCAGAAAGTGTTGTTTGACCAATTGGCGAATGGTCGCCAACACGCGTTGCTCATAGCCCTCACGCTCGGCGTTGAACAGATAGGCAAATGTCGGATCGTGGCGGTAGGCCCTGAACAGCAAGGAGCGGGTTTCACGGGAATAACCACTGTCGAGTTGGCGAATTTCACCCGTGATGGCAGCAGGTAGGGACATAAAGGGCCTCGTGTTAACGGAACTGCGTCTGGCGCAGCGGTTTTGGCAAGCAGGCTTTCGAGTGATGGCCATTGATAACAGTTCCAACGATTTATCCAGACACGCCATGGCCTGTGCTTCCGACGCGGCACTGGTCCTGAAACCACAGGTCGGCTAGCATCGCTGTTTGTTTTTGCTCAGGACCGCTGTTTTATGAAAATCGTCTCGTTCAACATCAATGGTCTGCGCGCTCGACCGCATCAGTTGGCGGCGCTGATCGACAAACATCAGCCTGACGTGATCGGTCTTCAGGAAACCAAGGTTTCGGACGAGCAATTCCCCCAGGCGGAAGTCGAAGCGCTGGGCTACCACGTTCACTTCCACGGCCAGAAAGGCCATTACGGTGTCGCGCTGCTGTCGCGCAATGCGCCGCTGGCCCTGCACAAGGGCTTCGAGGGGGACGACGAAGAATCCCAGAAGCGTTTCATCTGGGGCACTTACGCCGACAGCAATGGCCAGCCGGTGACCATCATGAATGGCTACTTTCCACAGGGCGAGAGCCGTGATCACCCGACCAAATTCCCCGCCAAACAGCGCTTTTACGAAAACCTGCAAACGCTGCTCGAGGGGCAATTTCGCAACGACCAACCGCTGATCGTCATGGGCGACGTGAATATTTCTCCGCAGGACTGCGATATCGGCATCGGCGCCGACAACGCCAAACGCTGGCTGAAAACCGGCAAGTGCAGCTTTCTGCCTGAAGAGCGGGAGTGGATGGAGCGCTTGAAAAACTGGGGCCTGGTGGACAGCTTTCGTCACCTGTACCCGGAGGTCGTTGACCGCTTCAGCTGGTTCGACTACCGCAGCCGTGGCTTTGAAGACGAGCCCAAACGCGGCCTGCGCATCGATCTGATCATGACCTCTACCGGTTTGCAGCCACGCATCAAGGAAGCGGGTGTGGATTACGATTTGCGCGCAATGGAAAAGCCGTCCGACCACGCGCCGATCTGGCTGGAACTGAGCTGATTGCCCCCTACTGGCCCCTCTTGCGCGATCCTTCTTTAATAAGGATTGGGTCGCGCTGAAACACGCACAGTCCCTGAAATTGTCATATTCCGGCAATCTCTCTGACTTATTCTCCCGGCACCCTCCCGTGATTCATGGTGACGCCGATGCTGCGCGCTTTGCTTACGGCGTTCATTCTGTCGAGCGCCACCCTGCCCGCTTTCGCGCAAGCCGCGCTGCCGTTGCCCGCCGGCGATATACCGGCCTTGCGCATTCAAGGCTCCAACACCATCAATGCGCAACTGGGGCCTGCGCTGGTCGAAGGATTGATGCGCCAGCAAGGTCTGCAGTCGGTACAGATCCTTCCCTGCAACACTCTTAATGAACAGCGCGTCGTTGGGACTACGGCCACCGGACAACCTGTCAGTGTCGAAATCGCTGCGCATGGTTCAGGCACCGGTTTTACCGCGCTGAAAGCAGGTAACGCAGATATCGCGGCCTCCTCTCGACCGATCAAGGATCAAGAGGCCAAAGACCTGACCAGTCTGGGGGACCTGAAAAGCGCGGCCAGCGAGCAAACCATTGCCATCGACGGCGTTGCGGTGATCGTGCATCCGGGCAATCCGCTGAGACAGCTGGATACCCTTCAACTGGCACGCATTTTCAGTGGCGAAGTCAGAAACTGGAGTGAGGTCGGTGGCAACCCAGGCACCATCCATCTCTATGTGCGCGATGAAAAGTCCGGTACCTACGAGACGTTCAAGGACCTGGTACTGACCAAATACGGCAAGACCCTGCTCGGCAGCGCTGCGCGATTCGAGTCCAGCGAACAGCTCTCTGACGAAGTCAGCAAGGACATCAATGGCATCGGCTTCACTGGCCTGCCTTCCATACGCCGCGCCAAGGCGGTGGCCATCGCCGACGGCGATTCCAGGCCCATGCTGCCGACCGTCAGCCTGATTGCCACCGAAGACTATCCGTTGTCGCGACGGCTGTACTTTTATGTGCCCACATCCACCCCTCAGCGTTGGGCGCAAGCATTGGTCCGCTTCGCGCAGAGTGCCGAGGGCCAGGCTATCGTCGCGCAAAGCGGCTTTGTCGCGCAGACGGTGCAGGTGCTCAAGGTGCAGCCTACCGCGCAGATGCCCGCCGATTACCAGGCACTGGCACGCAAGGCCGAGCGCCTGTCAGTCAACTTCCGCTTTGCCCAAGGCAGCGCGCGCCTGGACAACAAGGCGCAGCAGGACCTCAAGCGGGTCGCGGATTATCTGAAAACCAGCGGCAAACTGGATCAGCACGTAACGCTGGTCGGCTTCGGCGACGCCAAGAGCGACCCGGAGCGTGCTGCCCTGCTCTCCAGGCTGCGTGCCATGGCCGTGCGCCGGGAACTGCTGAAAAGTGGCGTGACGTTCCGCGATATCGTTGGCCTGGGTGACGAAATGCCGGTGGCCACCAATGAAATCGACGACGGCCGGATCAAGAACCGTCGAGTTGAAGTGTGGGTACAGTGATCGACCGGTAGCTAGGAGCTGCTGCGCGTGGTACCTGCCGGCATATATTTGCCTAACTCATACTTGCCGACGGCAGCGCGATGCACTTCATCCGGGCCGTCAGCCAGACGCAACGTACGCTGCATGGCGTACATGTAAGCCAGCGGAAAATCACTGGAAATCCCGGCGGCGCCGTGCATCTGGATCGCCCGATCAATGACCTTCAGCGCCACATTGGGCGCGACCACCTTGATCTGCGCGATCTCGCTTCTGGCGACCTTGTTGCCCACGGTATCCATCATGTAGGCCGCCTTCAGGGTCAGCAGGCGTGCCATGTCGATTTCCATGCGGGAGTCGGCGATCAGGTCGATATTGCCGCCCAGCCTGGCCAACGGCTTGCCGAACGCGACGCGGTCAATGGAACGTCTGCACATCAGCTCCAGCGCCCGCTCCGCCATGCCGATCGAGCGCATGCAGTGGTGAATGCGTCCCGGCCCGAGCCTTCCCTGTGCGATTTCAAACCCCCGCCCCTCACCGAGCAGCACGTTTTCGAACGGGACCCTGACGTTTTCGAACAGCACTTCGGCGTGACCATGGGGCGCATCGTCATAGCCGAACACCGGCAGTGGCCGCACGATCTTCACGCCGGGCGTATCGACCGGTACCAGAATCATCGAATGCTGCTGATGGCGCGGCCCCTCAGGACTGCTCAGGCCCATGAATATAAGGATTTTGCAGCGCGGGTCGCAGGCACCGGAGGTCCACCACTTGCGACCGTTGATGACCCACTGGTCACCGTCACGCTCGGCGCGCGCGGCCATATTAGTGGCGTCCGACGAGGCTACGTCGGGCTCGGTCATGGCAAAGGCAGAGCGAATCTCACCACGCAGCAGCGGTTCGAGCCAGCGGGCTTTCTGTTCCTCGCTGGCATAGCGGACCAGTACCTCCATGTTGCCAGTGTCAGGCGCCGAGCAATTGAAGGGCTCCGGACCGAGCAATGAGCGACCCATGATTTCCGCCAGCGGCGCATATTCCAGATTGCTCAGGCCGGCGCCCAGTCCGGAGTCGGGCAGAAACAGATTCCACAATCCTTCGGACTTGGCCCGGGCCTTGAGCTCTTCCACGATTGCCGTGGGCTGCCAGCGATCCCCTTCGGCCACTTGCCGCTCGAAAACCGGCTCGGCCGGATAAACGTAGGCATCCATGAACGCTGTGACGCGTTCACGCAGGGCCTGCACCTTCGGGGAGTACGCAAAATCCATGGGGTCGCCACCGTGTCGATCAGGTTGTCGAAGTCATGAACGCGATGCTAGAGAAACGCTGCACATTTATCTAATCTATTCCCAGCGTGTATAAACATTCATAACCGATATATGATCCGTCACCCTTGCGGCATTACCACCCCTCTAAACAATCAATCACAATAACGGCACGAGGCGCCCCATCAATGAACCTGAACAAGGTCGATCTCAACCTTTTCATTGTCTTCGACGCCATCTACACCGAAGCCAACCTGACCCGCGCCGGACAGATTGTCGGCATTACCCAGCCTGCGGTCTCCAACGCACTGGCGCGGCTGCGCGAGACCTTCAACGACCCGCTGTTCGTGCGCACGGCACAGGGCATGGTGCCGACACCGATGGCGCAAAACATCATCGGCCCGGTGCGCAACGCGCTTTCGTTGCTCAGGGTATCGGTGCAGGAAAGTCGCATCTTCAACCCGCTGCAGGCCAACAAGAATTACCGCATCAGCATGACCGACCTGACCGAGGCAGTGATTCTGCCGGCGCTGTTCCAGCGACTGCGGCGTCTGGCACCTGCAGTGACCATCGAAAGCTTTCTGTCCAAGCGCCGGGAAACTACCAAGGAATTGGCCGCAGGACGCCTCGACTTCGCTGTGGACGCACCGCTCAACACTGACCCGCAGGTGCGCCACGTGAAGCTGATGGAGGACCGCTATGTGTGTGGCATGCGCAAGGGGCATCCATTGGCGAACAAGGCCGCGCTGACCCTAGACGATTACCTGAGCCAGTCACATATCCATATCTCAAGCCGCCGCAGCGGGTTGGGCCATGTGGATCTGGCGCTCGGCAAGATGGGCATCCAGCGCAGGATCGCTTTGCGCTCGCAACACTACATGATGGCAACCCAGGTGCTGCAGCAAACCGACATGGTCATGACCGTGCCCGAACGCTTCGCCCGTCGTAATGACTTGCACTATGTCTACCTGCCAGTCAGCGACGTTCCGTCGGTCGAGACCCATCTGTACTGGCATGAAAGCACCGACCAGGACCCGGCCAACCGCTGGATGCGTGAACAGATCATCGAACTTTCACAGCGGGTTGTGGCGCAGGAACAAAACCTCGAAAATGCATGAAATATTTAACTCAACTTATTGATTATTAATAAGTTAAGTTATTAACTTAATGTTTTTTCGAAGCAAAGGTTGGCGACCGCTCAAGCTCTGGCATCGCCACTGCTGCTTGACGTAAACGTAAAGCAGCCCTTAGCTTTGCGGCTGCAACCCTCGCCGAGCCACGCCATGAGCAGTCACACCTACAGCATTTCCGAACTCGCCCGCGAGCTGGACATCACCACCCGCGCCATACGCTTTTACGAAGAGCAAGGCATGCTCAGCCCTGAACGCAAGGGCCTGGAACGTATCTATACGGCGCGTGACAAGGTCACCCTGAAACTGATCCTGCGAGGCAAACGCATCGGTTTTTCCCTGGCAGAGTGCAAGGAACTGATCTCGTTGTATGACCCTGCCGGCGGCAATCAGAAGCAGTTGCAGACCATGCTGGGCAAGATCGCCGAACGCCGTGATCAATTGGAACAGCAGTTGCTGGACATACGCCAGATGCAGCTGGAGCTGGACACCGCCGAAGAGCGCTGCCGAGCCGCACTCGATAAGACCGCTGCTGCCCCACTCTGACCCATTCGCACTCACCACAAAGGCGCCGCCATGTCCCTCCCGCAAAAGGTGAATCTCGTCGAAGTCGGCCCGCGTGACGGCCTGCAGAATGAAGCACAACCCATCAGTGTCGACGCCAAGGTGCGCCTGGTGGATGACCTGACGGCAGCCGGGCTGAGCCACATCGAAGTCGGCAGCTTTGTCTCGGCCAAATGGGTGCCGCAGATGGCGGGCTCCGCGCAGGTGTTCGAACGGATCCAGCGCCGTGAAGGCGTTATCTATTCGGCTCTGGCGCCGAATCTGCGCGGCTTCGAAGACGCATTGGCTGCCGGGGTCAGAGAAGTCGCGGTGTTCGCAGCGGCGACCGAAGGGTTCTCGCAACGCAACCTCAACTGCTCGATCAGCGAAAGCCTGGAACGCTTCGCGCCTGTCATGGAAGCAGCACGCATGCATGGCGTGAGGGTTCGAGGGTATGTGTCGTGCGTGTTGGGCTGCCCTTACGAGGGCACCGTTTCGCCCGAACAGGTCGCCACGGTCGCCAACCAACTGCACGCGATGGGCTGCTATGAAATTTCCTTGGGCGACACCATCGGAACCGGAACGCCGGGCGCCACACGGGCGCTGCTCAATGCCGTGGCTGCACATATACCGCGCGGCAAGCTGGCCGGCCACTTCCACGACACCTACGGCCAGGCGTTGGTAAACATTTATGCAAGCCTGGAGGAAGGCATCCAGGTGTTCGACAGCTCCGTGGCCGGCCTCGGTGGCTGCCCTTACGCCAAGGGGGCCAGCGGCAATGTTGCCACTGAAGACGTGCTGTACATGTTGCAGGGGCTGGGTATCGAAACCGGGGTCGATCTGGACCAGGTCATCGCGGCGGGCCAGCGCATCTGCGACGTGCTGCAACGCAGCAATGGCTCTCGCGTGGCCAAGGCCAGACTGTCTGCGTAGCACTGTCACCTGTCGGTAACAGGGTGCGACAACTTGCCACAGAGTGTTACTGTGCCCCGCGTCGAGCAGAGACAAACGGGTAACACGGAAACACTCGGCCGCTGAATAAAACGGCCCGATGCCGAAAAAACAAGCTCATCCCCCGTATTACAGGGGTTTTGAAAATCTGGCACGGGTCCTGCTATATCCCTTGTACAACAAAAATAAAAACACGCAGCAACCCAATAAAAACAACACTTACCGGCTCTGACATAACAAGAACAACACGGACAGAGGCGTAGCTAACAGATTTTTTTGAAGTGGATAGCTTTTCTGAATCGCTTGCTTCGCAAGTTGTTCGCAGCCAGACAGAGAACAACAAAACTGCCCTGAGGCAGCTGCCTAACTGGTTGGATCACTACGATGAAAGTGTCATCAGCGCTCAAAAAAATACGTTTGCTCTTGATCCCGCATGTGGATCGCTCAAAAAAGATGTGAAGGGTCAGGTCGCCAAAAACAACAACAGGCCTCCCGAACAACAAAAAAGAGCGTAGCAACATACCTTGAAGGGGAGCCCAGGCTCCCCTTCGTGCTTTCCGGCGTTCCGGCGTTCCGCCCTCTTTCCTCTGCACTGAAAAATACAGCTTGATCAGCCGTCGTTCGCATAGGCATCGGCGTTGACAGCAAAACCCTACAGGTTTACGTTAACGTAAAGGTCATAGCAGATAGGTGCTATAGCCGCTTCCAGAAAGACGCGCCGTCCATGAACAAAGCGCCACTCAAGAACAAAAAAGGAATGCCCCATGAGTTACCCCAGCCTGAACTTCGCCCTGGGCGAAACCATTGACATGCTGCGCGATCAGTTGCAGTCCTTCGTCGCCGCAGAGCTTGCCCCGCGCGCAGCGCAAATCGACAAGGACAACCTGTTCCCCGCCGACATGTGGCGCAAGTTCGGTGAAATGGGCGTACTGGGGATTACTGTCAGCGAAGAATACGGTGGCGCGGGCCTGGGTTATCTGGCGCACGTCGTAGCCATGGAAGAAATAAGCCGTGGATCGGCATCGGTGGCGCTGTCCTATGGTGCGCATTCCAACCTCTGCGTTAACCAGATCAACCGCAATGGCAGCCCGGCACAAAAGGCCCGTTACCTGCCCAAGCTGATCAGCGGCGAACACGTTGGCGCGCTGGCCATGAGCGAACCCAATGCAGGCTCGGACGTGGTGTCGATGAAACTGCGCGCCGACAAGCGCGGTGATCACTATGTGCTCAACGGCAGCAAGACCTGGATCACCAACGGGCCGGATGCCGACACCTACGTGATCTACGCCAAGACCGATCTGGAAAAGGCAGCCCACGGAATCAGTGCGTTTATCGTCGAACGCGACTGGAAAGGCTTCTCGCGCGGCAGCAAGTTCGACAAGCTGGGCATGCGCGGCTCCAACACCTGCGAACTGTTTTTCGATGATGTCGAGGTGCCCGAGGAGAACCTGCTGGGCGTGCTTGATGGCGGGGTCAGAGTGCTGATGAGCGGCCTCGATTACGAGCGCGTGGTGCTCTCTGGCGGACCGACCGGGATCATGCAGGCGTGCATGGACGTGGTGGTGCCCTACATTCACGACCGCAAGCAGTTCGGCCAGAGTATCGGCGAGTTTCAGCTGATTCAGGGCAAGGTCGCAGACATGTACACCCAGCTCAATGCCAGCCGGGCCTACCTGTACGCGGTCGCCCAGGCCTGTGACCGCGGCGAGACCACTCGCAAGGATGCTGCGGGGGTAATCCTGTACAGCGCCGAGCGCGCCACGCAGATGGCGCTGGAGACCATCCAAATTCTGGGCGGCAATGGCTACATCAACGAGTTCCCGGCGGGCCGACTATTGCGCGATGCCAAACTCTACGAGATCGGCGCAGGCACCAGTGAAATTCGGCGCATGCTCATCGGTCGCGAACTGTTCAACGAAACCCGTTGATTGGGGAGCCACCATGACCATCCTGCAAACCCGAATCAACACCCGCTCGCCTGAATTCACCCTCAATCGCGACGCCCTGCTCAAGCAGGTCGAAGCACTGCGCACGCTGTTGAGCAACGTCCAGCAAGGGGGCGGCCCCAAAGCCCAGGAGCGCCACACCTCACGCGGCAAGTTGCTGCCGCGCGAGCGTATCAACCGTTTGCTGGACACCGGTTCACCGTTTCTGGAAATCGGCCAACTGGCTGCGCATGAGGTATACGGCGAAGAGGTACCTGCCGCTGGCGTGATCGCCGGAATCGGCCGGGTCGAGGGCGTCGAATGCATGATCATCGCCAACGATGCCACGGTCAAAGGCGGCTCCTATTACCCGCTGACCGTAAAGAAGCATTTGCGCGCGCAGACGATCGCCCAGCAGAACCGCCTGCCATGCATCTATCTGGTGGATTCCGGCGGCGCCAACCTGCCCCGCCAGGATGAGGTGTTTCCGGACCGCGAACATTTCGGGCGGATCTTCTTCAACCAGGCCAACATGAGCGCGCAAGGAATCGCCCAGATCGCGGTGGTCATGGGCTCCTGTACCGCAGGTGGCGCGTACGTACCCGCCATGGCCGACGAGGCGATCATGGTGCGCCAGCAGGCCACGATCTTTCTGGCCGGCCCGCCGCTGGTCAAAGCCGCAACCGGCGAAGTGGTCAGCGCCGAAGAACTGGGCGGTGCCGATGTGCACTGCCGCACGTCCGGCGTGGCCGACCACTATGCCGACAACGACGATCACGCGCTCGCACTGGCGCGCCGCAGCATCGCCAATCTGAACTGGCGCAAGCAGGGTCAACTGAACACCGTCGCGCCCATTGCACCGCTGTACCCCGGCGATGACCTGTACGGCATCATCCCCGCCGACACGAAACAGCCATTCGACGTGAGGGAAATCATCGCGCGACTGGTGGATGGCTCGGTACTCGACGAATTCAAGGCCCTGTTCGGCACCACGCTGGTCTGTGGCTTCGCGCGTCTGCATGGCTACCCGATCGCGATCCTCGCCAACAACGGCATCCTGTTCGCAGAAGCGGCACAGAAAGGCGCGCACTTCATCGAGCTGGCCTGCCAGAGAGGCATCCCCTTGCTGTTCCTGCAGAACATCACCGGCTTCATGGTCGGCCAGAAGTATGAAGCGGGCGGCATCGCCAAGCATGGTGCCAAGCTGGTGACCGCCGTGGCCTGCGCCAGGGTGCCAAAATTCACGGTGATTATCGGCGGTAGTTTTGGCGCGGGGAATTACGGCATGTGTGGCCGCGCTTACGATCCGCGCTTTCTATGGATGTGGCCCAACGCGCGGATCGGCGTGATGGGCGGCGAACAGGCAGCCGGCGTGCTGGTGCAGGTCAAGTGCGAACAGGCCGAACGTGCTGGTCAGGCGTTCAGCGCCGAACAGCAGGCCGAACTGAAACAGCCGATTCTCGATCAGTACGAGCATCAGGGCCATCCTTACTACTCCAGCGCACGCCTGTGGGACGACGGGGTCATCGACCCGGCACAAACCCGCGACATTCTCGCGCTTGCCCTCTCCGCCTCGCTCAACGCGCCCATCGAACCTACCACCTTCGGCCTGTTCCGAATGTGAGCCGGGAAATGATCATGACTTCGACCTCATTCGCAACCATAGAGCTGATCAACGACCCACGTGGCTTTGCCACGCTGTGGCTGAATCGACCGGACAAGAACAACGCCTTCAACGCGCAGATGATCCGCGAGCTGATTATCGCGCTGGACCAGGTACAAGGCGATGCCAGCCTGCGCTTTCTGCTGTTGCGCGGCCGTGGCCGGCATTTCAGTGCCGGCGCTGACCTTGCGTGGATGCAGCAGGCAGCAGACCTGGATTACAACACCAATCTGGACGACGCCCGCGAACTGGCGGAACTGATGTACGGCCTCGCCAGGCTGAAAATCCCGACGCTCGCTGTGGTACAGGGCGCAGCATTCGGCGGGGCGTTGGGCCTGATCAGTTGCTGTGACATGGCCATTGCAGCGGAGGATGCGCAGTTCTGCCTGTCAGAAGTGCGCATCGGCCTGGCGCCAGCGGTCATCAGCCCATTCGTGGTAAAGGCCATCGGCGAACGCGCCACGCGACGCTACACCCTGACGGCCGAGCGCTTCGATGGCCAGCGGGCGCAGCAGATCGGTCTGGTCGCCGAGTGCTACCCCGCTGCAGAGCTGCAAGACCAAACGCAGCTCTGGGTCGACAACCTGCTGCTCAACAGCCCGCAAGCCATGCGCGTCAGCAAGGAACTGTTGCGCGAGGTCGGCAACGGCGAGCTGACCCCTTCGCTACGCCGCTACTGCGAAAGCGCCATCGCGCGCATCCGTACCAGTGCCGAAGGGCAGGAAGGCCTGCGCGCCTTTCTGCAGAAACGCACGCCCGGCTGGCAGCCCGTCAAGGATCAGCCGCCTGGCGATCCCGTTACAACAGTCTCGGCAGCCCGGCACGAACCGCAGAAGGACTTGCAATCATGAGCACGCCCGAGCTGACCACGCTGTTGATTGCCAACCGCGGCGAGATTGCCTGCCGCATCATGCGCACGGCGAAAAACATGGGCCTTACCACGGTCGCCGTGCACAGCGCCATCGACCGTGACGCACGCCATAGCCGCGAGGCCGATCTCTGCGTGGACCTTGGCGGCAGCAAGGCCGCAGACAGTTATCTGGCGATCGACAGGCTTATCGAAGCCGCCAGGGCGAGTGGCGCGCACGCGATCCATCCCGGCTACGGATTTCTGTCTGAAAATGCCGATTTTGCGCGTGCCATCGAAAACGCCGGGCTGATTTTCCTCGGTCCACCCGCCTCGGCCATCGATGCCATGGGCAGCAAATCCGCCGCCAAGGCCTTGATGGAGCAGGCAGGCGTGCCTTTGGTGCCTGGCTATCACGGTGAAGCACAGGACATCGAGACGTTCCGTGCCGCGGCCGAGCGCATCGGCTACCCGGTGCTGTTGAAAGCCACCGCGGGCGGCGGCGGCAAAGGCATGAAAGTGGTCGAGCACACTGGCGAGCTGGCCGAAGCGCTAGCTTCAGCGCAACGCGAGGCGCTGTCCTCGTTCGGCGACGCGAGAATGCTGGTGGAGAAATACGTGCTCACCCCGCGCCACGTCGAAATCCAGGTGTTTGCCGACCGGCATGGCCACTGCCTGTACCTCAATGAGCGCGATTGCTCCATTCAGCGCCGACACCAGAAGGTCGTCGAGGAAGCACCGGCGCCCGGCCTGACGGCTTCATTGCGCAAAGCCATGGGCGAAGCAGCAGTGAAAGCCGCACAGGCCATCGGCTACGTGGGTGCGGGTACGGTGGAGTTCCTGCTGGACGCACGCGGCGAGTTTTTCTTCATGGAAATGAATACCCGTCTGCAGGTAGAGCACCCGGTCACCGAGTACATCACCGGGCTGGACCTGGTGGAATGGCAGATCCGTGTCGCCAGAGGCGAATCGCTGCCCATCACCCAGGAGCAGGTGCCCCTGACCGGCCATGCCATCGAAGTCCGTCTGTACGCCGAAGACCCGGCCAACGACTTTCTCCCGGCCACCGGCACGCTGGAGCTCTACAGAGAGCCTGCGCCCGGCCCCGGCAGGCGGGTGGACAGCGGCGTTGCCGAGGGCGACAGCATTTCGCCCTTCTACGACCCGATGCTCGGCAAGCTGATTGCCTGGGGTGAAGACCGCGAGCAGGCCCGTCTGCGCCTGCTGACCATGCTCGATGAATTTGCGGTGGGCGGAGTCAGGACCAACCTGGCCTTCCTGCGCAGAATCATCGCGCATCCAGCGTTCGCCGCCGCGCAGCTTGATACCGGCTTCATTCCCCGCCATCAGACGCAACTGCTGCCGCAAACCGACGAGCCGGACGAGACATTCTGGCAGGCCGCCGCCGAGGCCTTCAGCCAGAGCGAGCCGGCACGCATCGATCAAGCCGATCCATATTCGCCCTGGGCAGTCAGCAGCGGCTTTCGCGCCGGTCTGCCTGCGCAGACGGATCTGCGACTGAGCTGCAACGGTCAGACCCGCAACACCTGCCTGCGCAACAGCAGCCCGTCGTTATTCACTCTGAGTGGCGAGCATCTGCAGGTCGAGCACAACGGTGTGCGCCAACGACACCTGGCGATACGACGCGGCAGTACGCTGTATCTCGAATGGCAAGGCGAGGTGCATACCGTCACGCGCCTGGACGCCATCGCCCAGGTAGACGTCGGTGAAGGTCAGCATGGAGGCCTGACAGCACCGATGAACGGCAGCATCGTACGGGTACTGGTTGAAGTGGGGCAGGCTGTCGAGCCTGGCGCACAACTGGTGGTGCTTGAAGCCATGAAGATGGAACACAGCATCCGCGCCGCCAGCGCCGGGGTGATTACCGCGCTTTACTGCCACGAGGGCGAGATGGTCAACGAAGGCGCGATACTGGTGGAGCTGGACTGACGCTCGTCAACCGCCGCACATGAAAACGCCCTGAACAGTCAGGGCGTTTTCGTGCAGCAATTTCTGTGCAGCGAAGAGACGCTTAGTAGTAGGCGTTTTCTTTCTGCGTATGGTCGGTAACATCGCGAACGCCCGACAACTCGGGAATACGCTCAAGCAGCGTGCGCTCGATACCTTCCTTCAGCGTGACATCTGCCTGACCACAGCCCTGGCAACCGCCACCGAACTGCAGGACGGCGATGTTCTTCGCCTCTTCCTCGACCACATCGATCAGCGTGACCTGACCGCCATGGCTAGCGAGGCCAGGATTGATCTCGGTTTGCAGGTAGTAATTGATGCGCTCGTTGATCGGGCTGTCGGCATTAACCATCGGCACTTTGGCGTTCGGTGCCTTGATGGTCAGCTGGCCGCCCATCCGGTCGGTGGCGTAGTCGACCACTGCATCGTCCAGAAAGGCCTCGCTGAAGCCGTCGATCCAGGCCGTGAAGCTCTTCAGGCCGATGGCTTTGTCTTCCGGTTTCTCTTCACCCGGCTTGCAGTAGGCAATGCAGGTTTCGGCGTACTGAGTGCCGGGCTGGGTGATAAATACGCGGATGCCTATGCCCGGGGTATTCTGCTTTTCCAGCAGATCGGCCAGATAATCGTGGGCGGCATCGGTAATAGTGATAGCGGTCATGAAAATTCCTCGCAGACGTGCGTGCAGTTTACGCCAATCGGCCGCTTCACACAAAGTCCCAGTATTTTTGTCAGGTTAATGCTTGCGCCTGACTGACCGCCCTGCGCGCATCCAGCCAGGCTTTCATCCGGCGGTAGAGGCCCTTCTCGACCCACTCATAACTGACCCAGGCACCGATGGCGATGATCGGCACGCAGAAGGCGAAGACCACATAGGGATTGAGACCAAAGCGCTGCGCCATCAGCAAGCCACCGTACAGCACCAGAACGTGCAGCAGGTACACCGAATACGAGCAGTCACCCAGCACCTTGAGCAGGCGATTGCCTTGGAAATACGGTTCCAGCGAGATGCACGACAACACGATCAAGGCACTCGGCAGGCCCCAGTTGAGCAGGCGCTGCTCGTTGGTCAGGTTATTAATTGCATACAGCCCCACCGCAATGCCTGCCAGCGGCAGCCATAGCGCCTGTTTGATCAAGCCCCTGCGATAGAGGATGCCGATACCGATCCCCAGCAGGAATTCGTAAATGATGTCGTTGCCGTAGAAGCGGCTGATCAGCCCGGCGCGAGCCAGCACCTCACTGACCGCAAACAGCGCTGCGGCAATGATCAACGGCCGGTGGCGCTGCTTGAAGAGGAATACCATCGAAAACAGCAGGTAGAAGAACATCTCGTAGTTCAGCGTCCAGCCAACGTTGAGCGTCGGGTAGAGACCGTAACCACCGGGGTTTTCGGAAGGAATGAACACCAGTGACAAGAGAAAATTCTGCCAGCCGATGACTTGGTGCGGGAGCATCGGCGCTGCCATCAGCAGCAACAACGCCATGGCGGCGGTGTATAGCCAATAGGCCGGAACGATGCGAATCAGGCGATGCAGAATGAAGCGCCGTGCCGGCATGTCGCTGTTCTGCGTAGACAAAAAGATCACCAGACCGCTGATGACGAAGAAGATATCGACGCCGACCGCGCCCTTTGACACAAAGAACTGCCCTACCGGGCCGCTGGCCTTGAAATCGAAAAAAATCTGCATGAAGTGATGACACACCACGACCCACGCTGCGAACGCCCGTAGGGCCTGAACTGAAATCAACATCACGAAAAACCTCTACTTCCTGACTTTCAATCATGGGCCGCTGAATAAACCGGCCTATGACGCGCACCATTTCGGACCACCTTTTTGAAAAAAAGATCGCGCAAGATACATTTCGTTCAGGAAGTAAAGATGGCCGCAGGCCATGTTGCACAAGGGCCTGCGGCGTGAAGCCCCCGTTTTTCAGAGGTTCTCGTAGCGATTCATGTCCAGCACACCCGCTTCGCGCGGTTCAGTTTCCTGAACGTAGCGATTCAGATCGTGGAAGTAGCTCCAGAACAGCGGATGAGTACGACGGATGCCCCAACGCTGGACGATCTGCTCGAAACTCGCCTGATCCGTGCTCTGCTGCATGGCATCGACAAAGGCCGGCACCTGTGCGACCGGAATATTGAAGATGAAATTCGGGTAACTGCTGAGCACGCCCGGGTAAACAGTCAACGTGTCCAGGCCCGGAATATAGCGGTACGACTCGCCCAGCAGAAACGCGACATTACTGTGCGCGCGGTTGCGCAGCATGCTGTAGATCACGCGCTTGCCATTGCTGCCCTCAATCCGCAGCATGCTCGCTTCCGGCAACTGATCGATGACCTTCAGACCCGCCGCAGGACGCGACGTCAATCGGCTCAGCGCCTGTTCTGCCTGAGCGAAGCTGCTGTCGAGGCCAGGCCGCGAGCAATACGCCCCGGTGCAGCGGTTGATCGGGTCAGGTGCAGCATTCAATGTGCCGAAGCGCTCAATCAGCCTGGACGCAAAGTCACGCTGCGCGGCCTTTTCATCGAGCTTGATGCCCGTCGGCGTATCGTCGTCGATCTTCTGGTAATCCAGCCACATCTTGATTTTGCCGCCCTCCTGATAAAGATCACTGAGCATGTCTTCACGCAGGTCGGCAGGCATCAGGCGCAGGAAGTTGATCTCGGCGCCATTGCGGATCAAGTCGAAATACAGTCGCGTCTGGGCCTGATGTGCAACATTGCCATAGACGTCGAAGTTCACCGCCAGCTGGTAATAGGTACGCTCCAGCAACGGGTAATCGAACAGCCACATGGAGTGCGGCACGTCACCAATCAGGCCTTTATTGACCGACGCACTGTCGAAATGGCGGAAAACGGTCAGCAAGGCATTGTCATTGCCTGCCCACAGCGTGCTCCAGCCCGGCGCAGGCATTTTCGCGTAACTGTCGCGGCGCAGGTCTTCATACTCATTGCGTCGGTCGCGGTAGGACAGCCACAGGCTCAGCACGCTGCCCACGTCATCGTTCTGCCCCGGCATGGCCAGCAATGGCGTGGCCTCCCCGCGATACGTCGCATCGGTGATGTAACGATCATGGGACGGGTCCTGAAACAGCACCCAGAACTGATCGCGAATCACGTCTGTGGCGATCTGCCCGCGACAGACCGGCCCGCGAATGAACGTGCGGACGAAATATTCGGCGTTGTCGAGCATGAATTGATAACGCGCCGCTGCCGGGATGGCTTCGAAGGTCAGAAACGGATTGGCACGATGGCCAGGGCCGTAGCCCGGCAATGCGCTGACTTTCCAGTCGGCCCCGTAGAACAGCTGCCTGACCCGCGCCAGCTTCTGCGGGCTCATGGCGTAGGTAATGTGGGTCTTGTGAACGATCACTCCTTGCACGGGGATCAGCCGGTAATAGAAGTCGCTGCCCGGATCGTCGTCGGGACGACGGGTCGCGATCAGGTCCACAGGTTTACCGCTTGGAGTTCGCGAGCGCACCCACTGGAAGAAGTGCCCCGCCTCACCGCCTTCGAAATAGATGTGCGCCAGGAACAGGTGTTCGAACAGCCAGCGACCGACCAGCGCCTGATTCGCCCCAGGTTCGTTGAGCTGCGCCTCCCAGGCATTGATCTGCGCCGCCTCGGTGACACTCGGGGTAATGGCCTGCTGCTCGACCGGCGCACCGGCGGCCAGCCAGCGCCGCAGGGTCTGGTATTCGGCATCGGTCAGGCCGGCGACCGCCAGCGGCATGCCCTGCTGCGCGTGGGCAGCCGCATAAGCAGTGAATTCGCCGGGCAGCGGGCAGACGTTTTCGCGATTGATGCCCAGCGCGATGTCATCCGGAATCTTGCTGTTGGCTGGCAAGGGTGCGCTGCGCCCCAGGTCAAGCATGCGCGTCATCAATGCCGCCTGGCTGCCCTGAGCTTCCAATACTGAGTAGAAACCCTTGCCGCGCCACGCGTCGGTGTCACGCGCATCATAAAACAGGCGCGTCGGCGCAACCGCCTCGCTGCGTTCGCCCTGATAGACCGAGACCTTGCTGGCACCACGGCTGACGCCTTCCCCGCTGCCCAGGTTCAGCTGGCACGGAGCGTCATTGCAGGCGTGGCAGGCAACGCACTTCTCGGTGAGGATCGGCTGGATGTCCTTTACATAGGAAATCGCCGGGGATGCCGGTGTGACGGGGGGTGCAGGAGTCTGGGCCTGGACAGCACAGCAGATAAAAAGCAAGGCGACGCTTGCCAACAAACGGTGCTGCATATGCCATGGGCTCTGATATTAAAATGGCACGATTCTACAAGGGCATCACCCGCTCCAACATGAATGATTTTCATGCAAAAGGCGCAACACCACCAAAACCGTTCCGGTTTGCTATCATCCCGTTCTTTAAAGAATCGACCTTCTCAAGGTAGCCCCCATGTCTGACCGCAGCGCCCGCCATCAAGCCTTTCTCACTGCTCTGAAACAGAGGATCCTGATCCTTGATGGCGGCATGGGCACCATGATCCAGAGCTACAGGCTCGAAGAACAGGATTATCGCGGCAAACGTTTCGCCGACTGGCCAAGCGATGTCAAAGGCAACAACGACCTGTTGATCCTGACCCGCCCTGATGTGATCGGCGCCATTGAGAAGGCTTATCTGGATGCCGGCGCCGACATCCTTGAAACCAACACATTCAACGCCACCCAGGTGTCCCAGGCCGATTACGGCATGGAATCGATCGTCTACGAGCTGAACGTCGAAGGCGCACGCCTGGCGCGCAAGGTCGCAGACGCCAAGACACTGGAAACCCCGGACAAGCCGCGTTTCGTGGCCGGCGTGCTGGGCCCTACCAGCCGCACCTGTTCGCTGTCGCCGGACGTCAACAACCCCGGCTATCGTAATGTGACCTTCGACGAACTGGTCGAGAACTACACCGAAGCGACCAAGGGGCTGATCGAAGGCGGTGCCGACCTGATCCTCATCGAGACCATTTTCGACACCCTCAATGCCAAGGCAGCGATCTTTGCCGTGCAGGGTGTATTCGAAGAAGTGGGCTTCGAGTTGCCGATCATGATCTCCGGGACCATCACCGATGCCTCGGGACGCACCCTGTCCGGCCAGACCACCGAAGCGTTCTGGAACTCGATCAGCCATGCCAGACCGATCTCGGTCGGCCTGAACTGCGCACTGGGCGCCAGCGAGCTGCGCCCTTACCTGCAAGAGCTGGCCAATAAAGCCAACACCCATGTGTCCGCGCACCCTAACGCCGGCTTGCCGAATGCATTTGGCGAATACGACGAACTGCCGAGCCAGACGGCGAAGATCATCGAAGAATTCGCCCAGAGCGGCTTCCTGAACATCGTCGGCGGCTGCTGCGGTACGACACCGGCGCACATCAAGGCGATTGCCGAGGCGGTTTCGGGTTACGCGCCGCGGGAAATTCCGGACATCCCCAAGGCCTGCCGCCTGTCAGGCCTCGAACCATTCACCATCGATCGCCAGTCGCTGTTCGTCAACGTCGGCGAGCGTACCAACATCACCGGCTCCGCCCGCTTTGCCCGCCTGATCCGTGAAGACAATTACACCGAGGCCCTCGAAGTCGCCCTGCAGCAGGTCGAAGCCGGCGCTCAGGTGATCGATATCAACATGGACGAAGGGATGCTCGACTCGAAGAAGGCCATGGTGACCTTCCTCAACCTGATCGCAGGCGAGCCGGACATCTCCCGCGTACCGATCATGATCGACTCTTCGAAATGGGAAGTGATCGAGGCCGGCCTCAAGTGCATCCAGGGCAAGGGCATCGTCAACTCCATCAGCATGAAGGAAGGCGTCGAGCAGTTCATTCATCACGCTCGGCTGTGCAAGCGATACGGCGCGGCCGTGGTGGTCATGGCCTTCGACGAACAGGGTCAGGCCGATACCGAGGCGCGCAAGAAGGAAATCTGCAAGCGCTCCTACGACATTCTGGTCAACGAAGTGGGCTTCCCGCCGGAAGACATCATCTTCGACCCGAACATCTTCGCCATCGCCACCGGCATCGAAGAGCACAACAACTACGCCGTGGACTTCATCAACGCCTGCGCCTACATCCGAGACGAGCTGCCGTATGCGCTGACCTCGGGTGGTGTGTCCAACGTGTCCTTCTCATTCCGCGGCAACAACCCGGTGCGTGAGGCGATCCACTCGGTGTTCCTGCTGCATGCGATCCGCAATGGCCTGAGCATGGGCATCGTCAACGCCGGGCAGCTGGAAATCTACGACCAGATTCCCGCTGAACTGCGTGACTGTGTCGAAGACGTTGTGCTCAACCGCAATCCAGAGGGTACCGATGCGTTGCTGGCGATTGCCGACAAGTTCAAGGGTGATGGCAGCGTCAAGGAAGCCGAAACCGAAGAATGGCGCAGCTGGCCGGTCAATCAGCGTCTGGAACACGCGCTGGTCAAAGGCATCACCACGCACATCGTCCAGGACACCGAAGAGTCGCGTCTTGGGTTCGCGCGGCCTATCGAAGTGATCGAGGGCCCGCTGATGGCGGGCATGAACGTGGTCGGCGACCTGTTTGGCGCAGGCAAGATGTTCCTGCCCCAGGTGGTCAAGTCCGCGCGCGTGATGAAGCAGGCAGTGGCGCACCTGATTCCGTTCATCGAGCTGGAAAAGGGCGACAAGCCCGAAGCCAAGGGCAAGATCCTGATGGCGACGGTCAAGGGCGACGTGCATGACATCGGCAAGAACATCGTCGGCGTGGTACTGGGCTGTAACGGCTACGACATCGTCGATCTGGGCGTGATGGTGCCTGCCGAGAAAATCCTGCAAGTGGCCCGCGACGAGAAATGCGACATCATCGGCCTGTCCGGCCTGATCACGCCGTCCCTGGACGAAATGGTGCATGTTGCACGGGAAATGCAGCGCCAGGACTTCCACCTGCCGCTGATGATCGGCGGCGCGACCACGTCCAAGGCGCATACGGCGGTGAAGATCGAGCCCAAATACAGCAATGACGCAGTGATCTACGTCACCGATGCTTCCCGAGCAGTCGGCGTCGCGACCCAGTTACTGTCTAAAGAGCTGAAGCCGGCCTTCATTGAAAAAACCCGACTCGAATACATCGAAGTGCGTGAACGTACCTCGGCACGCAGCGCGCGCACCGAGCGCCTGAGCTACGGTGCTGCAGTGGCTAAAAAGCCGCAGTTCGACTGGGAAAACTACACCCCTGCCCAACCGACGTTCACTGGCACCCGGGTGCTGCAGGATATCGACCTGAACGTGCTGGCCGAGTACATCGACTGGACGCCGTTCTTCATTTCTTGGGACCTGGCTGGCAAATACCCGCGCATCCTCACCGATGAGGTGGTCGGTGAAGCGGCCACTGCGCTGTACGCCGACGCAACGCAGATGCTGCGCAAGCTGATCGACGAGAAGCTGATCAGCGCTCGCGCGGTATTCGGCTTCTGGCCGGCCAATCAGGTCAATGACGATGATCTGGAAGTCTATGGCGACGACGGCAAGCCGCTGGCCAGGCTGCATCACCTGCGCCAGCAGACCATCAAGCCCGACGGCAAGCCGAACTTCTCGCTGGCCGACTTCGTTGCACCCAAGGACAGTGGCCTGACCGACTACATCGGCGGGTTCATCACCACTGCCGGTATTGGTGCCGAGGAAGTCGCCAAGGCGTATCAGGATAAGGGCGACGACTACAACTCGATCATGGTCAAGGCGCTTGCCGACCGTCTCGCCGAAGCCTGCGCCGAATGGCTGCACCAGCGAGTGCGCAAGGAATACTGGGGTTATGCGAAGGACGAAGCGCTGGACAACGAGGCGCTGATCAAGGAGCAATACATAGGCATCCGCCCGGCGCCTGGCTATCCGGCTTGCCCCGATCACACGGAAAAGGGAACCCTGTTCGCCCTGCTCGATCCGCTGCCGGAGGGCAGCGCCGAACACACCGCAGGCAAGAGCGGTGTGTTCCTGACCGAGCACTACGCGATGTTCCCGGCTGCAGCAGTCAGCGGCTGGTATTTCGCCCATCCTCAGGCGCAGTACTTCGCCGTGGGTAAGGTCGACAAGGATCAGGTCGAAAGCTACACCGCCCGCAAGGGACAGGACCTGAGCGTCACCGAACGCTGGCTGGCTCCGAACCTGGGCTACGACGAGTAACGTCTGACCAGTTATCTGCCGCCTGAGTGATCAGGCGGCAACATCGCTTTCAATGAAAATGGCGATGCTTCGCCAGAAGCCATGTTGAGCTTCGGCAGATCCTTTATCGACCCGTCATCGGCTGCTGGCCCAGAACATCGCGGCACCTACCGCCAGAATGACAATGAATAAAATGGCCCAGGTATCCACGGATCTGCCTGGCTTGGTTACTTTCGGGTGCTTGCTCATCGCATCGCCTCTTGTCGGTCTTGTTGGTGATTGCACATGACTGGAAGTATTCCGACACCTGTCTGGCATCGGTCAACGTTCAGTTAAGTCGAGTCTTGCCCACACGGCAAGCAGGGATATGAACAAGGGTCGTTTTGCTTATCGCTTTTAGTGATTTGCATATATATAAACATCACTTTTATCGATAACTGCAAACTGCTATCGTCGCCTTCGCTCCCCGGGGAGTGCGCGGCCGTGCGCGCAGAATTGACCAGATGAAGCAGGAAACAACGAGCAGCGGGCTTTTTCCAGACTGACGCCACTGCCCTGCTTCATGACGAAGCCTGAGAACAGGACCTATATGTACGTATACGACGATTACGATCAGAAGATCATCGAGGACCGCGTCAAGCAGTTCCGGGATCAGACCCGACGCTACCTGGCCGGGGAACTGAGCGAAGAAGAGTTTCGACCGTTGCGCCTGCAAAACGGTCTTTATGTTCAGCGCTTCGCGCCAATGTTGCGCGTCGCCGTGCCCTACGGTCAGCTGACCTCGCGCCAGGCGCGCATGATGGCGAAAATTGCGCGCGACTACGATAAAGGCTATGCGCACATCAGCACCCGCCAGAACGTACAGTTCAACTGGCCTGCGCTTGAAGATGTCCCTGATATTCTCGCTGAACTGGCAACCGTGCAGATGCACGCTATCCAGACCAGCGGCAACTGCCTGCGCAACGTCACCACCGACCAGTTTGCCGGTGTGGCGGCGGACGAACTGGTAGACCCGCGCCCATGGTGCGAGATCGTCCGTCAATGGACCACGTTCCACCCTGAATTCGCTTACCTGCCGCGCAAGTTCAAGATCGCGATCAATGGCTCGACCAGTGACCGCGCAGCCATCGAAGTGCATGACATCGGCCTCGAGCCATTGCGCAACGAAGCGGGCGAGCTGGGCTTTCGCGTTCTGGTGGGCGGCGGCCTTGGCCGTACACCGGTCGTCGGTGCCTTCATCAATGAGTTCCTGCCGTGGCAGGACCTGCTGAGCTACCTCGACGCCATCCTGCGGGTCTACAACCGCTATGGCCGTCGCGACAACAAGTACAAGGCGCGCATCAAGATTCTGGTCAAGGCACTGACCCCTGAAGTGTTCGCCGCCAAGGTCGACGCTGAAATGGCTCACCTGCGTGGCGGTCAGACCACCCTGACCGAAGCCGAAGTGCAGCGCGTTTCCCGGCACTTCGTCGACCCGCAATACAAGGCACTCAGCGATCAGCACGCCGAACTGGCAGCGCTGGATGCTCAACATCCCGGCTTCGCTCGCTGGCGTCAACGCAATGTGCTGGCGCACAAGAAGCCTGGCTACATTGCCGTGACCCTGTCGCTCAAGCCAACTGGCGTCGCTCCTGGCGATGTGACCGACAAGCAACTGGACGCCATCGCCGACCTGGCCGATCGCTACAGCTTCGGTCAACTGCGCACCTCTCACGAGCAGAACATCATCCTTGCCGATGTCGAGCAGAGTGAGCTGTTCACCCTGTGGAACGAGCTGCGCGACAATGGTTTTGCCACACCGAACATTGGCCTTCTGACCGACATCATCTGCTGCCCGGGCGGTGATTTCTGCTCGCTGGCCAATGCCAAGTCGATCCCGATCGCCGAATCCATCCAGCGTCGTTTCGATGATCTGGACTACCTGTTCGATATCGGCGAGCTGGACCTGAATATCTCCGGCTGCATGAACGCCTGCGGCCACCACCATGTCGGCCATATCGGCGTGCTGGGCGTGGACAAGAAAGGTGAAGAGTTCTATCAGGTCTCGCTTGGCGGCAGCGCCAGCCGTGACGCGAGCCTGGGCAAGATTCTCGGCCCTTCCTTTGCTCAGGAGGCGATGCCTGACGTGATCGAGAAGCTGATCGACGTCTACGTTGAAAAACGGACCGAAGACGAGCGTTTCATCGACACCTACCAACGTATTGGCATTGACCCTTTCAAGGAGCGCGTCTATGCAGCGAATCATTAAGAACAACGAAGTCATCGATGAAACCTGGCATCTATTGCCCAAGGACACGACCTTTGACAGCCTGTCGAACTGCGACGACCTGATCGTTCCGCTGGCGCTGTGGCGCGAACACGCGCATGCGCTCAAGGCACGCGATGGCGGTCTGGGTGTGTGGCTGGACAGCGATCAAGAGGCCGAGGAAATCGGCGATGATGTCGACCATTTTCAGGTCATCGCTTTGAATTTTCCGGCCTTCACAGATGGTCGCAGCTTCTCGAATGCGCGCCTGTTGCGTGATCGTTATGGTTACAAGGGTGAGCTGCGTGCCATTGGTGACGTGTTGCGCGATCAGTTGTTCTATATGCGCCGCTGTGGCTTCGATGCGTTTGCAGTGCGTGCCGACAAGGACCCTTACGAGGCGCTGGAAGGTCTTAAGGACTTCTCGGTCACCTATCAGGCTGCGACCGACGAGCCGCTGCCGCTTTTCCGCCGCCGCTGATTCAGGCCCCTTTGGATTTGGCTGAAGGCACGGCTCGAGAAATGATGACTATTGTTCCCATGCTCCGCGTGGGAATGCAGTTCGTGACGCTCCGCGTCACACAGCGGTTCTGGGATGTCAGGTTGATTGGCGTTCGGCTCAAGTCAGCTTTTCACTCACATCTACCAGAACCGCTGCTGGGTCAAACGTCCCCACCACTTGGTGGCCAGTTGATCCGCTGAGGTCGCTGCCGCCATGCCCATGCGCTCTTGCAGGCTCTTGCGTTGCACGTAGTGCAGGTGGAACACGTCTGCATCCTTGGCCCGCTCAGCCAGGTACTCGTCACTGGTCTTGAGTTCATCGACCAGCAGTTTGTCGACCGCTGCCATGCCGAGCCATACCTCGCCGGTCGCCACTTCGTCGATGGACAATTGCGGGCGGTAGCTGGCAACGAAGTTCTTGAACAGGTCGTGGGTGATGTCCAGGTCCTGCTGGAATTTCTCGCGGCCCTTTTCGGTGTTTTCGCCAAACACGGTCAGGGTGCGCTTGTATTCACCTGCGGTCAGCACTTCGAAATCGATGTCGTGCTTTTTCAGCAAGCGATTGACGTTGGGCAGCTGTGCCACCACGCCAATGGACCCGAGGATGGCGAACGGTGCGCTGATGATCTTGTTGCCGATGCACGCCATCATATAGCCGCCGCTCGCAGCGACCTTGTCGATGCATACGGTCAGCGGGATGCCCGCCTGACGGATGCGCGCCAGTTGCGAGGAAGCCAAGCCGTAGCTGTGGACCATACCGCCGCCGCTTTCCAGGCGCAGCACCACTTCATCCCTGTCGGTGGCCAGGGTCAGCAGCGCGGTGATTTCATGACGCATGCTTTCAGTGGCCGAGGCCTTGATGTCACCGTCGAAATCCAGCACGTAGACACGGGCCTTGGGCTCGCCCTGCTTTTTCTCTTTTTTCAGCGCCTTGCCTTGCTCCTTGCGCAGCGTCTTCAGGCGCTCTTTATCCAGCAATGACTGCTCAAGGCGTTCGCGCAGGCCTTTATAGAAGTCATTGAGCCGGGTGACCTGCAATTGCCCGGACGACTTGCGTCGGCCCTTGCCGCGCATGGACGCAATGGCAACCAGCACCACAATGATGGCGATCACCAGCGTCACGGTCTTGGCCAGAAAACTTGCGTAATCGACAACGAAATCCACGAATATCCCTCATTAGTGTCAGGCCCTTACCAATCAAGGGCTGTGATGAATGCAGCATACCGACGCCCTGTGCGGCGCACCAGCCAATGACCCGTTACAAACCATTAAAACGATGATTTCAAACGAGCGTATGTTTTTTCATTGACAGTCCCCCGGCATCCCTCATAACCTCGGAGGACCTTCGGCGTACCGAGAAGAAACGGACGTGGGCAGCATCTACCTGATACGACATGGCCAGGCCTCATTTGGTGCAGAGAATTACGACGTTCTGTCGCCCATGGGGATTCGTCAGTCTCAAGTGCTGGGCGCCTACCTTGCCGAGCTGGGCCTGAGCTTCGATCGCTGTGTGTCCGGCGAGCTCATGCGCCAGAAAGACACAGCCCAGCATGTGCTGGGCCAGTACACCGAGGCAGGCCTCGATACGCCTGATGTGCAACTGGACAGCGCGTTCGATGAATTCGATGCCGAAGGTGTGATCAGGGCGTTGATACCGGCGATGCTCGAAGAGGAACCACAAGCGCTGGATATTCTGCGCGATGCCGCCGCAAATCCTGCAGGGTTCCAGCGCCTGTTCAACCTGATTACCAGGCGCTGGCTGAGTGGCAACCACGACACACCGGGGCTGCAAAGCTGGCAGGCATTTGTGACGCGCGTTGAAGCAGGCCTGAAGCGGATTCTCCAGGCTGCCGGCCCGCATGAGCGTATCGCGGTATTCACCTCCGGCGGCACCATTACCGCCCTGCTGCATCTTATTACCGGAATGCCTGCATCAAAGGCGCTGGAGCTTCACTGGCACATCGTCAACACGTCGTTGCACCAGCTTAAATTCAAAGGCAACGACGTGACCCTGGCTTCCTTCAACGGTTACACACATTTGCAACTGCTGAAGGCGCCGGAGCTCATCACCTATCGCTGAGCCCGGCCAATCGCGTCCTGTCGGACGCTGGCACTCACTCTAAAAGGATCACCCCATGACCTCAGTAGCAGACGCTGTACAGACCATGAAAAACAAGTTCAACCCAGCTGCTGCTGCCGGTCTGGACCTGGTCTTCGGCTTCAACATCACCGACGAAGACAAGCATTACGCCCTGATCGTCAAGGACAGCACCTGCGAACTGCAGGAAGGCGAAAACCCGGACGCCAACGTGACCCTGGTCATGGACAGCCAGACCCTCAAGGGCATCGTCAGCGGCGAGACCGACGGCATGCAGGCGTTCATGGGTGGCAAGCTGCGTGCCGAAGGCGACATGATGCTGGCCATGAAGCTCAGCGAACTGTTCCCGGTATAAACCTGCCGCGCAGCAGACTGTACCACCTGAAAACCGAAGCCCTGCCGGCTTCGGTTTTTTATGCGCGCACCTTTCTGTAAAAAAGCAATCAGAGCCACTGATTGCCCGGCAACACGCTAGCCTATAAAGCGGTCATATGCTTGATCGTGGATTAGACGATCATTAGATTAGTAAATAGTTTGCGCTGACCAAAATAAACACAAGGGATACGTATGGCACTGACTGACCAGTCCACCGAGATTCGCAACGGCGAAGAACTGGACGCCTCCCTGATCGATGCGTACCTGAAGGCGCACGTGCCGGACCTTCACGGCACACCGACGATCAGTCAGTTTCCGGGCGGCGCATCGAACCTGACCTATCTGCTTCAGTACCCTGAGCGGGAACTGGTACTGCGTCGTCCACCTTTCGGACACAAGGCGCGCTCAGCCCATGACATGGGTCGCGAATACCGCATTCTCAATCAGCTCAAGGAAGCCTTTCCCTACTGTCCCGAGGCGTATCTGCACTGCACGGACGAGTCACTGATCGGCTCGGAGTTCTACGTCATGCAGCGCGTCAAGGGGATCATCCTGCGCTCTGACCTGCCGTCGGAACTGGCGCTGGATGCAACACAGACCGAACAGCTGTGCAAAAACTTTATCGACAAGATGGTGGACTTGCATCGCGTCGATTATCAGGCCTGTGGCCTGGGTGACCTCGGCAAGCCGCAAGGCTATGTACAACGGCAGATTTCCGGCTGGTCCGAACGCTATGAAAAAGCACTGACCCCGGACGCTCCAGCGTGGGAGCAGGTCAAGCGCTGGCTGGTAGACAAAATGCCTGCCGACTCGCCCACCTCGAGCATCGTGCACAACGACTACCGTTTCGACAATGTGATCCTCGACCCGGCCAACCCGATGCAGATCATCGGCGTGCTGGACTGGGAGTTGACTACGCTCGGCGATCCGCTCATGGACCTGGGCAACACCCTCGCCTACTGGGTACAGGCCGACGATCCAGCCCCGGTTCAATTGATGCGCCGCCAGCCGAGCAATGCGCCAGGGATGCTGACCCGTCAGGCATTTGTCGACTATTACGCCGAGCGCGCTGGCGTGCGCATAGACAATTTCGATTTCTACTACACCTATGGCCTGTTCCGTCTGGCCGGTATCGTGCAACAGATCTACTACCGGTTTTTTCACGGCCAGACTCAGGACAAACGCTTTGCCCAATTCATTCACATGAACAGGTTGCTGGAGCAGATGAGCCTGAGCGTGATCGAAAAATCCAGCCTCTGACCGCCAGCGCCAAGACAAGGAAATGACATGTCCAGAACCCAGCTCTTCGACCTTGATGGCAAGGTTGCATTCGTTTCAGGTGCCAGCCGAGGAATCGGTGAAGCCATTGCTCGGCTGCTGGCCCAGCAAGGCGCGCACGTTATCGTCTCAAGTCGCAGGCTCGAGGGTTGCCAGGCGGTGGCGGACGCCATCGTCAGCGAGGGTGGCAAGGCAACAGCCATTGCCTGCCACATCGGTGAGCTGGAACAGATAAGCAGTGCATTCGCGCAGATTCGCCAACAGTTCGGGCGCCTGGATGTGTTGGTCAACAACGCCGCCACCAACCCGCAGTTCTGCAACGTGCTGGACACCGATCCCGGCGCCTTTCAGAAGACCATCGACGTCAACATTCGCGGCTACTTTTTCATGTCCGTCGAAGCCGGCAAGCTGATGCGCGAAAACGGCGGCGGCAGCATCATCAACGTGGCGTCCATCAACGCGATATCGCCGGGCGCCTATCAAGGCGTCTATTCAATGACCAAGGCAGCCGTGGTCAACATGACCAAGGTGTTTGCCAAGGAGTGCGCTGAGTTCGGCATCCGTTGCAACGCCCTGCTTCCCGGTTTGACTGACACCAAGTTCGCATCGGCACTGGTCAAGAACGACGCGATCCTCAACATGGCGCTGTCGCAAATCCCACTGAAACGCGTTGCCGCTCCGAGCGAGATGGCCGGCGCGGTGCTTTACCTTGCCAGTGAGGCCTCCAGCTATACCACCGGTGTGGCGCTGAACGTCGACGGCGGCTTCTTATCCTGAAGGCTCACGCGACTGGCAAAAAGAAATTGAATTAATTTTCCACTATTAAAATATATGGAATATATTTTCCGCATAACAACAATCCTTTCTGGAGAATGTCATGCGGGAATCCCTTTCCACATCACCTGCGCAATTGGGTATCGGACTGATCGGCACCGGCTTCATGGGCCGCGCCCATGCGTTGGCGTTCGGCAACGCCAACGCCGCGCTTGATCTGCCTGCACGTATACGGCTCTCCGCGCTGGCGGACGCCGACAGTGCGCGCGCCGAGCAATGCGCAAGCGCCTGGGGGTTCGACCGCAGCCACGCTGACTGGCAGCAGTTGATCGATGATCCGTACGTGCAGATCGTGGCGATTACCACCCCCAATCACCTGCACTTTCCCATGGCCATGGCCGCCATCGCTGCAGGCAAGGCCGTGTATTGCGAAAAGCCGCTGGCCGTGAGCCTCGCCCAGGCCGATGAAATGCGCCGTAGCGCCAAGGCTGCGGGGGTCGTCACCCAGGTCGGCTACAACTACCAGCACAACCCGATGATCGGCCTTGCCAGAGAAATGATCGAAGCCGGCGAGCTGGGCGAGATCGTCAGCTTTCAGGGCGAGTTCAGCGAGGATTTCATGGGTAATCCGGCGTCACCTTGGTCATGGCGCTGTGAAGCGGCGCATGCGGGCGGTGCGCTGGCCGATCTGGGCAGCCATTTGCTGGCGATGGCTCGTCATTTGCTGGGCGACGTCGAAGCAGTCTGCGCCGACTCCAGCACCGTACACCGTGAACGCCCGGCGAGCCTCGGCAGCCAGCAGATGCGCGCCATTGCAGTGGACGACCAGACCCACGCGCTACTGCGCTTTGCCAACGGTGCGCGCGGAACCTTCAGCAGCAGTTGGCTCAAACACGGCTACAAAAACCACCTGAGTTTCGAGATCAGCGGCACCAAGGGCACGCTGGCGTTCGATCAGGAGCGGCTTAACGAGCTGCGCCTCTATCGTACAGGCGCAGCCGGGCGCGATGGTTTTCAGCGTCTGCTGGCAGGCCCTGCACAACCGGGTTACGCCGCATTCTGCCCGGCTCCCGGCCACCAGTTGGGCTACAACGAGCTCAAGGCGCTCGAAGTACAAGCGCTCATCCAGGCCGTATGCGGTCAGCGCAGCCGTGGCCCGGACTTCGAGGAAGCGTGGCAAATCGAGCGCCTGGCGACGGCCATTCGCGTGGCCGCTGCCGAGCAACGCTGGGTCGCGCTCACCGACATCTGACTTCCTGCAAACGTTGTACAAGGGGTAGAATGCGCCACGTTCGGGCAGCCATTCTGCCCCCTTGCCGTCCTCGCCATAAGCCCTCTGCCACCATGCCTTTTGAACTCAGCGTCGACCTGACCACCCTCGCCATTCTTGCCGTGGTCGCTTTCATAGCGGGATTCATAGATGCCATCGCCGGTGGCGGCGGACTGCTGACCACCCCTGCGCTGATGACCGCCGGCCTGCCGCCGCATCTGGTGTTGGGCACCAACAAGCTCAGCTCGACCTTTGGTTCAGCGACGGCCAGTTTCACCTTCTACCGTCGCAAGCTGTTTGACCCAAGACAATGGCTGCATGCAGTGCTCGGCACTGCCGTCGGTGCTGCGCTGGGCGCGGTGATCGCCCATTACCTGCCAGCCGAATGGCTGAACCAGATGTTGCCGGTGATTGTGTTCGGTTGCGGGCTGTACTTGTTGTTTGGCGGCACGCCCAAGGCGCCCCTGGACAGCAATGCGCCGATCAAGAAGAAATGGCAGCTGCCGCAAGGACTGGGACTGGGTTTCTACGACGGTGTTGCCGGGCCGGGTACCGGTGCCTTCTGGACAGTCAGTACCCTGCTGCTCTACCCGGTGGATCTGGTCAAGGCCAGCGGCGTGGCGCGCAGCATGAACTTCGTCAGTAATGCCGTGGCATTGTCGGTGTTCATCTTTTCTGGCCAGGTGGATTACATCATCGGCCTGAGCATGGGCCTTGCGGTGATGCTTGGTGCCTACTTCGGCGCAGGCACCGCGATCAAGGGCGGAGCCAAATTCATCCGCCCGGTATTCATCACCGTGGTGCTGGGTCTGACCGTGCGCCTAGCCTGGCAGCACTGGTTCGGGGGCGCCTGAACGCTCAGCCAGATACGCCTCGATAAGGTAACGGGCAATTGACCGATTGGCCGGTAACGGCGGCAGGTCATCGACATGAAACCAGCGCGCGTCTTCGATTTCTTCTGCCTGTGGGACGATTTCGCCGCTTTCGTATTCGGCATGGAACCCGAGCATCATCGAGTGCGGGAACGGCCAGCACTGGCTGCCCCGGTACTTGAGGTTCTTGATGCGTACCTGCACCTCTTCCATCACCTCGCGGTGTACGCAGTCCTCGGCAGACTCACCCGGCTCCACGAACCCGGCCAGTGCGCTGTACATACCGGTGACGAAACGCGGTGAGCGGGCCAGCAGGACTTCATCACCCCGAGTAACCAGCACGATCATGCTCGGCGAAATACGCGGGTACAGCCGCAGGTTATCGTGCTCGCAGAACATCGCCCGCTCTCCGCGAATCTGCACGGTGGGACGACCGCAGGCACCGCAGAAACGGTGTTCTCTGGCCCATGTGCTGACTTGCGCGGCGTAGCCGAGCATCTGGAAAACAGCGAAATCGCCTTCCAGCATGAACTGACGCAAGCCCTGCCAGGCGCAACCCTCGACGCTAACCGAGCGTTCCAGCACCAGCAGGTAGACAGGCTCCCCGTCGAAATAGCCGATGCCATGCTCGCTCTGTATCGGCAGCTCCTGCGCGGCCAGCCAGTTTCTGGGGAACAGCACCCCATTGGCATCCAGCAAAAAACCCTGATCCCCCTGAACCACAGCCAAACCGCCAGGGGCCTCGACATCCAGAACTGCAGTTGTCCAACGCTCCGGGCGCGACATGGGAAACTCCTTAGCTCAGACTCGAGCCTTTGTCATGTATCAATTATCGAAGACCGGCTTCTGCTTGCTCATCTGCGCAGCCATCGCCAATTTCAGGTCAGGTGATTGCAGCATGGCTGCGTTCCAGATGGCAACGTGTTCGAGACCGTCCTCCACTCTGTGATCACGCATGTAGCTGATCATTTGCTTGGTGCCCTCAATGGCGAGGGGCGATTTGCCGGCTATTTCCCGAGCCACCGCCAGGACACCCTGCAACAGACCGTCCGGGTCATCGAAGGTGCGATTGACCAGCCCGATCCGTTGCGCCTCTTCAGCGCCGACGGTACGCCCGGTGTAGGCCAGTTCGCGCAACACACCATCACCGATGATCCTTGGCAGCCTTTGCAGCGTGCCGACATCGGCGGCCATGCCCATGTCGATCTCGCGAATGGCGAACTGCGCGTCGGCCGCCGCATAACGCATGTCACACGCGGAAATCAGGTCGATGGCGCCGCCCAGGCAATAGCCTTGAATGGCGGCGAGAACCGGTTTTCGGCAATTGTCCACGGTAGTGAACGAGGCCTGCATGTCGCGGATCTTGCGCCGCAACAGACGGGCATTACGCCCGGCATCCTTGCCCATCTGGCTGGCGACCGAGGCCAGCAGAGCCAGATCGATGCCTGACGAAAAGTGTTTGCCCGCACCGCTGAGTACCACGACGCGTACCTCGTCAGTGCGCTCTATCCAGTCGAAAATGTCGATTATCTCCGTCCAGAACGACTCGTTCATTGCGTTGAGTTTTTCAGGCCGGTTGATTTGTACGTGAGCAATGCTGTCGGCCAGCTCGACCCGGAAACTTTGATAATCGGTCACGACGTGATCCTCAGGCAGATTGGGGTGTTCAGGTGCAGGACTATAACAACAGCACCCGATACATCGTAACCGGGCTGAACTGACATTCGCCGGACCCGCAAACCACCCGCACAGCTATATTGGATATGGCCGCCCCCCTCAAATAGAGGGAACGGCAGCATCACCTTAAGGTCCAGTAATGAATAGCAACAAAACCTGTGCGGTTATCAGAGGGCGATACTTGAATACGTCAAAAGCGGCAACCGGCATTGAAGGCCTGGACGACATCCTTGCAGGAGGTCTTTCACGCAGTCATGTGTTTCTTCTTGAGGGAGAGCCCGGAACCGGCAAGACAACTGTGGCCCTGCAATTTCTGCAGGCCGGAGCGGCAGCGGGCGAAATATCCCTGTACATCACCCTGTCCGAGACTGAAAGCGAGTTGCGCTCGGGTGCAGCCTCGCACGGCTGGGAGCTCGACGAACATATCAATATCTTCGAACTGACGCCGCCTGAAAGCCTGCTCGACGCCGATCACCACCAGAGCCTGCTCTACTCCTCCGACCTGGAACTGGGTGAGGCGACGCGGCAGATATTCGAGGTGGTCGAGCGCGTAAAACCCACCCGTGTGGTGATCGACAGCCTCTCGGAAATCCGTCTTCTGGCGCAGAGCTCGTTGCGCTACAGGCGCCAGATTCTGGCCATCAAGCATTATTTCACTCGTTATAACGCGACGGTCCTGCTGCTGGATGACCTGACCACCGAGGCGCTGGACAAGACTGTGCACAGCGTTGCCCACGGCGTTATCCGCCTCGAAGCACTGACACCTACTTACGGCGCCGAGCGCAGACGTTTGAAAATCGTCAAATACCGTGGCCAGAAGTACCGCGGTGGTTTTCATGACTTCAACATTGCCGAGAACGGTATTCAAGTCTTCCCGCGCCTGGTGGCTGCCGAGCACCGCTCCAACTACGCGCGCACTCAATTGAGCAGTGGCATCAAGGAGCTGGACGATCTGCTGGGCGGCGGCATCGAGGGCGGCTCCAGCACCCTGATTCTCGGTCCGGCCGGGACCGGGAAATCGCTCATCTCGCTGGTTTTTGCCGCACAGGCGGTGGCGCGCGGCGAGCGTGTCGGCCTGTTCATATTCGACGAGGAAATGGGCCTGCTGTTCGAGCGCATGCTCAAACTGGGTATCGACCTGCGTGCGCTGCAGGAAACCGGCAATCTGGTGGTCGAACAGATCGACGCGGCAGAGCTGTCCCCAGGTGAATTCGCACACCGCGTGCGGCGCGCAGTCGATAGAAAGCAGATAAAGACCGTCGTCATCGACAGTATCAACGGCTATCAGGCGGCAATGCCGGAAGAAAGCGCGCTGGTTCTGCATATGCACGAGCTGCTGCTCTACCTCAACCGCCAGGGCGCCTCGACCTTCATGACCGTAGCGCAACACGGACTGGTGGGCGACATGCGCTCGCCGGTGGACATTACCTACCTTGCCGACAGCGTGATTCTGTTGCGCTATTTCGAAGCGCTGGGTCAGGTACGCCGTGCCATATCGATCATCAAGAAACGTACCGGCACTCACGAATCCACTATCCGAGAGTACCGCATCAGTTCCAGCGGACTGAAAATCGGCGAACCGCTGGCGGCCTTTCAGGGCGTGCTGCGCGGTGTGCCGTCGTACATGGGCGACAAGAAACCGCTGCTGGAGGATGACGACCTGTGAGTACTCCAGGTCTGTTGTCAGAGCGCGCGATCATTCTCGCCCCACGCGGGCGGGACAGCCAGATCGCCTCGCGTATTCTCGACGAAGCGGGCTATCCGTCAACGGTAGCCCATGATGTGCCCGAGCTGGTCAGAGAGCTGAGCGCGGGCGCTGGCCTGGCGATTATCGCCGACGAGGCACTGCGCAACGCCGACATGACCCCGTTGCTCGAACTCCTCGGCCGTCAGCCACCCTGGTCGGACCTGCCCATCGTCTTGCTGACCCATCACGGCGGACCGGATCACAACCCTTCCGCACGCATGGGCACTCTGCTAGGCAACGTGACCTTTCTTGAACGCCCTTTCCATCCCGTCACGCTGGTCAGTCTGGTAATGACGGCTGTGCGTGGTCGTAGACGCCAGTATGAAGCCCGGGCGCGCATGGAGGACCTGCACGAAAGTGAGGGCCGCCTGCAGAACGCCCTGAAGGCTGGCAGGCTGGGCTCATGGGTACTGGAAGCGGAACACCTCAAGCTGACCTGTTCGGACATCACCAAAAGTCACTACGGTCGCGACGAGCAGAACACGCTTGATTACGAAGAGTGGCTGGCCGCCGTCTACTCCGAAGACCAACCGAGGATGCAATCGGCGCTGCAGCGCAGCCTGGACACCGGTGTCGACTTGATCATCGAATACCGTAATGTCTGGCCGGATGGCTCACTCAATTGGGTGGATGTACGCGCCCGGGCCACTCGCAGCAAGAACGGCCTGATCGGCTCCCTTGCCGGTGTGACCTCTGACATCACCGAGCGCAAACAGGCCGAGTCGCAATTGCGCCGCCTCAACGAAACGCTCGAACAACAGGTTGAAGAGCGAACCTCGCAGTTGCGTCACAAAGAGGAGATTCTGCGCCAGTCACAGAAAATGGAAGCGGTCGGCCAGTTGACCGGCGGGATTGCCCATGACTTCAACAACATGCTGACCGGCATTATCGGCAGCCTGGAGTTGATAAGACGCCGGCTGGCGCGTGGCCGCATCGAAGACCTGAATGGCTTGATCGATCTGGGGGTCACATCGGCTAACCGCGCGGCCGCCCTGACCCATCGGCTGCTGGCCTTCTCGCGGCGTCAGTCGCTGGACTCCAAGCCGGTCGAAATGAACCATCTGGTCAATGCCATGGACGAACTGCTGCAGCGCAGCGTCAACGAGAGCATTCACCTGCAACTGCGTCTTGCGCACGATCTGTGGACCGCAGAAGCCGACCCCAACCAGTTGGAGAGCGCCCTGCTCAATCTGGTACTCAATGCCCGCGATGCCATGCCTGATGGCGGTACGCTGGTGGTCGAGACCTCCAATCAGCAGCTGGACAGATCGTTCACCAACGCCTACGAGAACCTGCTGCCAGGTGACTATGTCGCGCTGAGCGTCAGTGACAATGGCTGCGGCATGCCTGAAACCGTCATCAGTCGGGCGTTCGACCCCTTCTTCACCACCAAACCCATCGGCCAGGGCACTGGCCTGGGGCTTTCGATGATTTACGGCTTCAGCAAGCAATCGCACGGCCATGTCCTGATCAAGAGCGAGGTCGGCGTCGGTACTACCGTACAACTGTTTCTGCCGCGCTTTAAGGGGCTTGCGTCTGAGGCCGAGCAGACTTTCCAGAGCAATGCGGTTTATGCCGAGAATGGCGAGACCGTGTTGATCGTCGAAGACGACCCGGCCGTGCGTACGCTGGTCAGTGAGGTGCTCGGTGAGCTGGGCTACACCTTCATCGAGGCCGGAGAAGCGTCGGACGCGGTGCCGATACTCGAATCAGGACAGCGCATCGATCTGTTGATCAGCGATGTCGGACTGCCAGGCATGAACGGCAGGCAGCTGGCGGAAATAGCCAGACAACTGCGGCCGGAGCTCAAGGTGCTGTTCATTACCGGCTACGCTGAACATGCGGCGGTACGAGGAGGCTTTCTGGACACAGGGATGCAATTGATCACCAAGCCCTTTGCCTTCGATCACCTGACTTCAAAAGTACGGGAAATGATAGAAGCCTGAGCAATGCTCAGGCTCCAGGTAGCACAGACTCGTCCAGTTGCCCGCGCAGTCATCATCAAGCCAGCAGTTTCTGAATCTGCGTATGCAAGGTGTCCATGGTGAAGGGCTTGGCGAGAATGGGTGCCTTCAGCGCAATCGGGCTGCCCGAATCGAGTATCTCCGCCGGGTAACCGCTGATGAAAATCACCTTCAACTCAGGCCGCAGCATGATCGCAGGCTCGGCAATCTGGACGCCCGAAACGCCGCCCGGCAGCCGATAATCGGTGATCATCAGGTCGAGATGGGGTTTGGTCGCCAGAATCTCGAAAGCCTGCTCGCCGTTCTCGGCTTTCAGGACACGATAACCCTCACCCGACAGATAATCGGCCAGAAGCATCAGGATCAGGGGCTCGTCTTCGACGATTAGTACGACGTTTTCTGCATCAGCGCTCATTGAACTGCCTTTGATCTTATAAATAGCTGCCATTACGACCACGGCACGCTTGGGAGGTTGCGCCAACCTGTGATTAAACTTGACTGCCGGTGGCGGCGACCTTACAGAGGCAGGCAGATACGAAACACCGAACCCTTGCCCTCTTCACTTTCCACTTCGATGCGACCGCCGTGCGCCATGACGATCTGATCGGAAATGAACAGCCCAAGACCCAATCCGGCAACAGCGTGATTGCTCGACACCCGCTCGAACTGCTGAAAGATGCGCTTCTGGTTTTCGGCCGTAATGCCAATACCTTGATCCCTGACTTCGATGAAAGCCTCGCTGTCCTTGCTGTAAACATGCACTTCAATCGGCTTTCGCGCACCGTAGCGCAGCGCGTTGGTGAGCAGGTTGGCAACCACCTGCTCGATACGAAATTCGTCCCAGACGCCGATCACCGGCTGTTCGGCAAACTGGGTGATGCTGGAATCGGCGGCAGCGATCTGTGCGGCAAAGCTTTCCAGCAGTTGCGTGACCAGTTCGCTGAGGTCGAACGGACTCGGCCTGATCGACAGCTTGCCGGTGCGGATCCTCGATACGTCGAGCATGTCTTCGATAAGGCGGATAAGACTCTGGATCTGTCGCTCGTCGCGATCGACCATAGCGCGCAGCTTCTCCATGGTAAACGCCGCGGCGTTGTCCTTGGCCAGATGCAACTTGCGCAGCTGGGTCTCCAGAATCAGGCCGTTGAGCGGCGTGCGCACCTCGTGGGAGACGATGGACATGAAGTCATCACGCATGCGAATCGCGTGTTCCAGCTCGCCCTGAGTCGACTGTAGACGCTGGAGCAAGGCTTCCTGCTCCTGACGACTGCGCTCAAGCTCCTCGACCTGTATTTTCATGGCCTTGCGCTGACGGTAGAGATCGACGAACACATTGACCTTGCTCTTTACCGCGTGAATATCCAGCGGCTTGTGCAGGAAGTCCACGGCACCGCTTTCATAGCCCTTGAAGGCGTAATTCAGCTCGCGCCCGGCAGCGCTGACGAAGACGATCGGAATGCTTTTGGTCTTTTCCGTGCTGCGCATCATCTCGGCCAGCTCGAAGCCATTCATCCCAGGCATTTGAACGTCGAGGATGGCCATGGCGAATTCGTGCTGCAGCAGCAGTGAGAGTGCTTCGTCCGCAGACAGCGCCTTGTAGACGATTCGATCGCCGCGCTTGATCAGCGCTTCGAGCGCCAGCAGGTTTTCCGGCAAATCATCGACGATGAGCAGTTTTGCCTGAATTTCACTTAACATGCGGTTCGTTCCAGCTCGACCAGCAAGCGGCCAATATCGTTCAGGGAAAGGAGGTAATCGGGCGAGTGCAGCGCCAGGCCCGCTTCAGGCATGGTAGACGCCTGGGCCTGCGCGGGGTCCTGAATCACCGTGAAACCACCGTACTTCTTGATCTGCAGCAACCCGTTCGCGCCGTCATTATTGGCACCGGTCAACAGCACGCCAGCCAGTCGCGGCGCATAGGCATCAGCGGCCGAACCGAACAGAATGTCGATACTGGGCCTTGAATAAAACACCTTGTCCTCCTGACTCAGTGACAGGGAAAAGTCGGACTCCACCGAGACGTGATAGCCCGCTGGCGCAACGTACAAAGTGCCGGGCACGATGCTCTCCTTGTCGTCGGCTTCCTTGACCGGAATTGCCAGACGGTTCTGAAACACATTGGCCAACTGGCTATGCCGATCATCGGGCAGATGCAGGACCATCAGGATAGGCAATGAAAACCCTTTGCGCAGGCCGCTGAATATCTTCAGCAGTGCTTCCACGCCGCCCGCCGACGCACCGACCACAATGGCATCCACTACCGGCAAAGAGTGGCTGGGCGCGTCAGCGCCAAACGTGGTTTTCATGACTTCCGGTAAATCCGCTCGGGTTTCACCAGCGCCTCGAAAGCGCCACCGTAGGCGGAGAATTCCAGCGTTTCCTTGCTGCCCAACGCCAGAAAGCCACGATGACACAACGAATCATGAAACAACCCGAACGCTCGATCCTGAAGCTTTTTATTGAAATAAATCAATACGTTACGACAAGAAATAAATTGCGTTTCGGAGAATACACTATCTGTGGCCAGACTGTGATCGGCAAACGTGACGTTCTCGCACAGCGTTTTGTCGAAGATCGCGTAGTCGTAGGCAGACGTATAGTACTCGGCAAAATCGCGCTGCCCTCCCGCTTTTCGATAGTTCTCGGCGTATGCCCGCACATTGTCCATGGAGAAGATGCCCTGCTTGGCCTTTTCCAGCGAGCTGGGGTTGATATCGGTCGCATAGATGATGGTCCGCTCCAGCAACCCCTCCTCGCGCAACAGAATAGCCGTGGAATAGACCTCTTCGCCCGTGCTGCAACCGGCGATCCATACCTTGAGTGACGGGTAGGTGCGCAGTACCGGAACGACTTCGTTGCGGATGGCCAGAAAGTGCGACGGGTCACGAAACATCTCACTGACCGGAATCGTGAGAATCTGCAGCAGCTGCATGAACGCTGCAGGATCATGGAGCACACGCTCCTGCAAGGCGGAGATGGTTGCACAATCGAACTGACGCAGCGCATGGATCACGCGGCGCTTCACCGAAGCGCCGGAGTAGTCACGAAAGTCGTAGCTGTACTGAAGGTAAATCGCTTCGATCAGCAGGCGCAGTTCGATATCCATGCTTCGATCAATGGGCATGGTACCGCCCGGGACTGGCATAGCAGACGCCCCTCCATTCAAGCCTCATTCAGATACGCTCCATCTTCGGCAGCCAGACGCGGATCAGCGAAAACAGGCGATCCAGATCGATGGGTTTGGCCAGGTAATCGTTAGAGCCCGCCTGCAGGCAACGCTCCTGATCATCCTTCATGGCCTTGGCCGTGACGGCAATGATCGGCAGCTTGCGCCAGCGCGGGTCTTTGCGAATCTCGATGGTCGCTTCAAAACCGTCCATTTCAGGCATCATCACGTCCATCAGGACCAGATCGATGTCTTCCACTTCATTAAGCCTGGCAATCGCCTCCAGGCCATTGCGAGCGATTTCCACCACCGCGCCTTTATGTTCGAGCGCGCTGGTAAGGGCAAAGATGTTTCGCACATCGTCATCGACCACGAGGATCTTGCGCGCCTCGAAGACCTTGTCACGGCTACGCGCGGTCTTGAGCATCTTTTGCCGCTCGTTGGACAGTTGCGACTCGACCTTGTGCAGGAACAGCGTGACCTCATCGAGCAGCCGTTCAGGCGAGCGCGCGCCCTTGATGATGATCGAGCGCGAGTACTTCATCAGCTCGGCTTCTTCATCGCGGGTCATGTTGCGGCCGGTATAGACGATCACCGGCGGGAAGGCACAGATGTCTTCCATCGACATGCGTTTGAGCAATTCATTGCCGAGCATGTCCGGCAGCTTCAGGTCGATGATCATGCAGTCGTAGACATGATCGCGCAGCAGGTCCAGCGCCTCCTGGGCGAAGCCTACCGCGGTGATTTCAATATCATCGTCACCGATCAGGCGCGCGATGCTGTCACGCTGCAGCGCGTCATCCTCGACCAGCAGGATACGTTTGACCTTCTGCGTCAGCTTGGCTTCCAGCTTGGCGAACACGTCCTTGAGCTCTTCACGCGTGGTCGGCTTGACCGCGTAGCCAATCGCGCCCATATGCAAGGCGGCTTCCTGGCGATCTTCGACCGAGATCACGTGCACCGGAATGTGCCGGGTGGGCGCCAGCTCCTTGAGACGCTGCAGCACGGTCAGGCCCGAATGGTCCGGCAGGCGCATGTCCAGCAGGATCGCATCCGGCGTGTAGCGGGATGCCAGATTGAAGCCATCGTCGGCAGCATGCGCCACCAGACAGTCGTAGCCCAGTTCGTGGGCCAGATCGTAGAGAATCTGGGCGAATCGCACCTCGTCTTCGATCACCAGAATGCAGCGTCGCTGGAAAGGTGCCTTGTCGCGGTCGTCGGCAAATACCGGCACCGGCGTATCCATCGGCACGGGTGCCGGAACAGGCTGCGCAATGACCGGAAGCACAGGGGCATACGGCTGCAGCGCAGCAGGCGCTGGCACGATTGGCAGATCGCTGCCCAGCTCGCGGTCGTCTTGCTCGACGTAATGCTCCGGCAGCACCAGGCTGAAAATACTGCCCTGCCCCGGTGCGCTGGTCACACTGATCGACCCGCCCAGCAATGCCGCCAGATCTCGTGAAATCGACAGCCCCAATCCGGTACCGCCATAACGCCGGTTGGTGGTGCCATCTGCCTGACGGAACGCTTCGAAAATACCCTGCTGATGCTCCTCGGCGATACCGATGCCCGAATCACGCACGATGAAGGCGATACCCGCGCCCGGCTGACGCGAAACGACCATGCTGACCGAGCCTGCTTCAGTGAACTTGATGGCGTTGGACAGCAGGTTCTTGAGGATCTGCTCAAGACGCTGGCGATCGGTGAACAGCATGGTGGGCGCACCGGCCTGGATGTCGACGGTAAACGCGAGTTTCTTCTCGGCGGCCAGCGGCTGGAAGAGCGTCCGCAGACCTTCGACCAGTCGGGGGACGCTGCTGTTTTCCGGGCGCACTTCCAGCTTGCCGGCCTCGACCTTGGAAATATCCAGAATGTCGTTGATCAGGTTCAGCAGGTCATTACCCGCCGAATAGATCGACTCGGCAAACTTGACCTGTTCGGCGGTGAGGTTTTCGCCCGGGTTCTCGGCCAGCAGTTTGGCGAGAATCAGCGAGCTGTTGAGCGGCGTGCGCAGCTCGTGGGACATGTTGGCGAGGAACTCGGACTTGTACTTGCTGGCACGCTGCAGCTCGTCCGCCCGCGCCTGCAACTCGGCCTGGGCGATATTCAGTTCTTCGTTGTTGCGATCCAGCGCATCGCGCTGATCGGCCAGCGCCTGACTCTGATCGGCCAACTGCTCGTTGGTTTGCTCCAGCTCGGCCTGCTGGGTCTCCAGATGGGCCTGGGATTCCTTGAGGATGCGCGACTGCTCCTCCAGTTCCTCATTGGCGGTGCGCAGTTCTTCCTGCTGCACCTGCAGCTCTTCGTTGAGCTGCTGGGTCTCGGCCAGCACCTCCTGCAGACGCTGGCGATAACGGGCGGCTTCGATGGACGTGCCGACGTTGTCCGCCACCAGCTCAAGGAACTCGATGTCCCGCTCGGTCAGGGCACGCAAAAAGCCCAGTTCGATCACCCCGTTGACCTGATCGTCATTGCTGGTTGGCACCACCACCACGCTGCGCGGTGAACCGTCGCCCAGGCCGGAAGCAACCTTGAAGTAATTATCCGGCAGTTCATCCAGCGTAATGATGCGGTCCTGCTGGGCGGCCTGCCCGACAATGCCTTCATCACTGTGAATGGTCTGATCTTGCTGCTCCTGTTCGCGGGAGAAGCCATACGAGGCTGCGCGCGTCAGGCCGCCGTGGTCTTGGCGAATGTAAACCGCCGCCACCGACGCGCCCAGGTATTGGGTCAGGAACTGGAGGATATTGCGGCCCAGCATGTTCAGCGTCAGTTGCCCCAGGACCTGCTCGGCCAGCTCGCTCTGACCATTGCGCAGCCAGGCCACCTTCTGCAGGCGCTCGGCGTTGACTTCCTGGAGCCTGAGGTTTTCGCTGTAAGTATTCGACAGCGAGAGCAGATCACGGCGACCGATATAAGCAAGAATTGCGCTGACGATCACCACGAATATCAGATAAAGAGTGACGGAAAGAATGGTACTGCGCGTGACTTCAGCATTGCGGTTCAGTCGAAGTTGTTGCTCCATCTCCACGGCCTGATCATATTCGGTACGGATCTGGTCGGTGATGCGTTTGCCACGTCCGGCCAGCACCGGCGTCTGATAATCGCCGTTGGTGCGCCGTAACGTGATCATGTCCTGGGCGAACGCATTCCACTCCTGCTGCAGCGTGGACAGACGTCTGAACCGATCCAGTTGCGTGGGGTTGTCGTCTACCAGTTTCTCCAGCCCCTGCAGCTCGGCGAGCAACAGCGGCTTGGCGACCTCATAGGGGTCGAGAAAATGCTGATCACCCGTCAGCAGAAAACCGCGCATGCCGGTTTCCATGTCTATCGACAGTTTCATTGAGCGGTTGGTGTTGTTGATTACCCGGTCAGTGTGCTCGACCCACTGTATTGCAGTGAGCAGATAACTGATCAGCAAAATGAAGAAAACTGCGCTCAGTACACCGACACCCAATGGCAAGCCAACGTTACGACCCAGCAATTTTCGAAAGCGTTGTTCATCGACAACAGACGTCCGATTCATGAAATATCCCTGACGAGTGGATCAAAACCGTAGAGTTTGCCGTAAACCTACGAAAAACACTCTTATTTCCGACATAGAGGATTGAAATTTCACACATAAATGGGCGATAAGCTCACGCCTGTATTCATTAATGACGCCAACCCGTGATTCGCCCTCGCGATTTACGGTATTTGTGCCTCGATTGAACTTCCACCCGGTTTTTATTTACTGATACAAGGACTGTATCAACAGCCGACAGGCCCTCGCTCGGTTACCCTGAGTCGACGGGAAAGGATGCGCAAAATTCCGCACTGTCTGCGCTATCACCATTATTCAGGTTTAAGGAGTCAACCATGCCCGACACAGCCCGCACCATTCTCGTGGTCGAAGACGACGCCATTGTGCGCATGCTGATTGTCGACGTGCTCGAAGAGCTGGAATACAGGGTACTGGAAGCCGAGGACGCTACGTCGGCACTGACCTTTGTTGCAGACGATTCCAATCACATCGACCTGCTGATGACTGACCAGGGACTGCCTGACATGAAAGGCACCGCACTGGCCAAAAAGGTCATCGAACTTCGCCCGCAATTGCCGGTGCTGTTCGCCAGCGGTTACTCCGAAAATATCGACGTGCCGCCAGGCATGCACTCGATCGGCAAGCCGTTCTCCATCGACCAGTTGCGTGACAAGGTAAAAAGCATTCTTGGAAACAGCCTTGACTGACATCGACGCTGCCCTCAACAGCACTGAAAAGCCTGTCAGCACCCGCTTATTGATCATCGGCTACGTATGGCCAGAGCCGCGTTCCTCGGCTGCCAGCGGGCACATGATGCAATTGATTCAATGCTTTCTGGAGCAGGACTGGCAGATCACCTTTGCCAGCCCTGCCACCGAAGGCGAGCACCGCGCCGATCTGCGCGGTCTGGGCATCCGCGAAGTGCACATCGCGCTCAACGACAGCAGTTTTGACGTATTTGTCAGCGAATTGCAGCCTGACGTCGTGCTCTTCGATCAGTTCATGATCGAGGAACAGTTCGGCTGGCGCGTCGAGCAGCAGTGTCCCGACGCACTACGCATTCTGGAAACGTCGGATTTTCAGAGCCTGCGCCACGCACGCCATCAGTTGTTGAAAGATTCGCTTAACAGCGATTGCGCCGAGGCCGGACCGTGCAGCGCCGACGTTTCAGCGCCGCAGCTTTTCCGGCAGATCGCATCCAGTGATCTGGCGCAGCGCGAAATCGCTTCGTTGTATCGCTGCGACCTCAACCTGATGACGTCTGATGTCGAAATCGCCCTGTTGAGCGGCTCTTTCGGCCTGCCCGCCGCGCTGCTGCACTGGTGTCCGCTGATGATCGACGGCGCGCCCGACAGCTTCCGGCCTTTTGCAGAGCGTGCGCACTTCCTCAGCATCGGCAACTTCCGCCATGCGCCCAACTGGGATGCGGTGCTGTGGATGAAAACCGCTATCTGGCCGCTGATTCGTCAGCAACTGCCTGACGCTCAGTTGCACATCTACGGTGCCTATACGCCACCCAAGGCATCGGCGCTGCACAATGCCTCGCAGGGCTTTCATGTGAAGCACTGGGCCGAGGATGCGCTGGAGGTCATGTCCAATGCGCGGGTGTGCCTCGCGCCATTGCGCTTCGGCGCCGGCATCAAGGGCAAGCTGATGGACGCGATGCTCTGCGGAACGCCGTCAGTCACGACGCCGGTGGGTGCGGAGGCCATGAGCGGCGGGCTGCCGTGGCCCGGCATCATTGCCGACAACCCTGCGGAAATCGCGGGCGCTGCGGTCAGGCTTTATAAGGACCAGAACCTCTGGCTTGACGCGCAACAAGCAGGTCAGGCGTTGCTGCAGGCGCGCTTTCAGCATCGGCAGCACTGTGCGAGCCTGATCGAACGCATCGACACCCTTCGCAACGAACTCGCGGAGCATCGCCTGGCGAACTTCACCGGCGCCATGCTGCGGCACCATCACCACAAGAGCACCAAATACATGGCGCAGTGGATCGAAGCGAAGAATCGCAACAAGGATGAAAAACCGGCTTAAGCTCAATGAGAAAAGTCGGCGAGCGAAGGTCAGGCAAGGCAAAAACAGGCGAGGAACGGCCGGGGTCGCGTTCGACTCTACGGTTTGTAAATGAGCATTCCGATCGGACTCGCGCACGAGCCTGTTTTTAACGCAGCATCACCGAGCGCAGCCACTTTTCCCGCAGAGCCTATGCCGGTTTGCGCAGCAAATAGGTATCCATGATCCACCCCTTGCGCTCGCGTGCCTCGCTGCGCAGCCGCTTGATCTTCTCGCAGACCTCATCGAGCCGGCCGGCCACCAGTATCTCGTCCGGCGTGCCCAGGTACGCGCCCCAATAGATGTCCAGCCCCTGCCCCACATAACGCTCGAATGTGCAGTGCGCGTCGAGCATCACCACGACGTTGCCGGGCTGCTGCAGCGGAGCTGTCGCCATGCGTCGGCCGGTGGTGACAAGAATCGACTCGCCGATGCGATTGAGCGGGATCCGGTGTCGCGCGACCAGGCTCTGGACGCTGGTGATACCGGGAATCACCTGATATTCGAATACCTCCTTACCCCGCGCCAGAACCTGATCAAGGATGCGCATCGTGCTGTCATAGAGCGACGGGTCGCCCCAGACCAGAAACGCGCCGACCTGATCCACGCCAAGCTCATCAGTCAACAACCGCTCGAAGAGTATCGCGCGCTGTTCGTGCCACCCTTCGATGCCGCGCTCGTAGGCCTGCGGATCATCTTCACGCCGAGGATCCTGAACTTGCACCAGACGGTAGCGTTCATGAGTGATAAAGCGCTGACAGAGCTCTTTGCGCAGCCTCAGCAACTGATCGTCGACATAGCCCTTGTCGAGGATGAAGATCACCTCTGCACGGTTCAGGGCCGCAACGGCCTGCAGGGTGATCTGCTCGGGATCCCCGGCCCCCATGCCGATCAGCAGGATCTGTTTCATCGGTCAACGCCTCCACAGGCAGAGGCCCGATCGTAGGCGATTTTTGCCAATGACCGGGCATTGAACTGAAAAATCAGGCACATTACTCTTCTGGCAACGGATGAACATGACATCGCCAATGAATAAAACAACAAGAATTGCCGACCCTTCCTACGAATTGATGGACGACCACAACGGTCTGTCGATCATCTACCGCGAGCATGGTTTCCCCTGCCCGCTGGTGCGCTGGCATTTCCACAAGGAATATGAACTGCACCTGATCGTCGCCAGCTCCGGCAAGGTATTTGTCGGTGATTACATCGGCAACTTCAATCCTGCCAGCCTGTTTCTCACCGGCCCCAACCTGCCGCATAACTGGATCAGCCAGATCGACGACGGTGAAGTGGTGCCCAAGCGCGACATGCTGGTCAACTTTACCGATGAGCTGCTGGAAAGCGGCAATCAGGTGTTTGCCGAACTCAAGACCCTGACGCCGTTATTGGAGCGCGCCCGCTACGGCATCGAATTTCGCTGCAAACGCACGATTCGTCAGGCGATGAAGCAAATGCAGAAAATCGCCGACTCGCGAGGCATTACTCGTCTGGGCCACTTCTTCATCCTGCTCGAACTGCTCGCCGCCAGTGAAGATTACCAGTTGCTGTCGGGCACAGCGGTTGCCCATACGGCGGACGAGCACAGCGTGGATCGCACCAACCGGGCGGTGGATTATATCTTCGCCCACTATGGCCGCGAGCTACCGCTGGAGGAAGTCGCCGAGTATCTGGGCATGAAGCCGACCTATTTTTCCAGGGTGTTCAAACAGGCTACGGGACGCTGCTTCGTGGAGTTCGTCAATCGGCTGCGCATCAGCAAATCATGCGAACTGCTCGCCGACGGCGACAAACCGGTCACCGATGTGTGCTTCGAGTCGGGATTCAACAATATTTCCAACTTCAATCGGCGTTTTCAGCAACTCAAGGGCATGACCCCGTCGCACTACCGTCGCCTCGCCGTTCAGCGTCTGACCGAACAAAACCTGTACTGATTTGCCCCGCCCTCGCCGTCATCGTCTACGCTGGAGTTGCGCCGAAGCCGCCCTATGGGCGATTCGGCGCTGTTGCCTTTTCGCATCCGAGTGCAAAAAAGTATCAGTCAGAGTGCGGCGCAGGATTTGTCTTTCAGACCGAACGCCGGTGTAATCAGCGCACATCTTCCTCACCTCCGGAAGAGAAAAAAACAATAACCATCCTTCTACAGTCCTTTGGGCGTGGAAGAGGAGTGATCAATGAAGAACTCAGCAAAACTTCTGCTCGCCAGTTCCGTCCTCAGCACCTGTTTCGTGTTCAGTGGCAGTGCCACAGCGGGGACCGTGACCATCGCCACGGTCAACAACAGCGACATGATTCGCATGCAACGCCTCTCCAAAACCTTCGAAGAACAGCACCCCGATATCAAGCTCAACTGGGTCGTGCTGGAAGAGAACGTCCTGCGTCAACGCCTGACCACTGACATCGCCACCAAGGGCGGCCAGTTCGACGTGCTGACCATCGGCATGTACGAAGCCTCACTCTGGGGTCAGAAAGGCTGGTTACAGGAAATGAAAGACCTGCCTGCCAGTTACGCGCTGGACGATGTGTTCCCTTCCGTGCGCGACGGCCTGTCGGTAGACGGCAAACTGTTCGCCCTGCCGTTCTATGCTGAAGCCTCGATCACCTACTACCGCACCGACCTGTTCAAGGCCGCGGGCCTGACCATGCCCGAGCGCCCTACCTGGACCCAGATTGCCGAGTTCGCCGGCAAACTGACCGACAAGTCCAAGGAACAGTACGGCCTCTGCCTGCGCGGCAAGGCTGGCTGGGGCGAGAACATGGCGCTGATCACCACGCTGGCCAACGCCTATGGCGGACGCTGGTTCGACGAGCAGTGGACGCCACAGTTCGATCAGCCAGAGTGGAAGAACGCGCTGAACTTCTACGTCAACACCATGAAGCAGTCCGGCCCGCCGGGCGCCTCCAGCAATGGCTTCAACGAGAACCTTGCGCTGTTCAACAGCGGCAAGTGCGCCATCTGGGTCGACGCCAGCGTGGCCGGTTCGTTCGTGACCGACAAGAAGCAGAGCAAAGTGGCCGACAGCGTCGGCTTCACCTACGCCCCGCACGAAGTGACCGACAAGGGCTCGTCGTGGCTGTACTCGTGGTCGCTGGCAATCCCGACCAGCGCCAAGAACACCAAGGACGCTGCCGAGTTCACCCAGTGGGCCACCTCGAAAGAGTACGCCAAACTGGTTGCCGATACCGACGGCGTGTCCAACGTACCGCCGGGCACCCGCGCCTCGACCTACACCGACGAGTACAAAAAGGCTGCACCGTTTGCCAACATCACGCTTGAATCGTTGAAGAAGGCTGATCCCAAGTCGCCAACCCTCAAACCCGTGCCTTATGTCGGCATTCAACTGGTCACCATTCCCGAGTTCCAGGCCATCGGCACCAGCGTCGGTCAGCAGTTCTCCGCAGCACTCATAGGTCAGTCCACCGTGGATCAGGCCTTGCAGAATGCGCAAACCGCTACCGCGCGCGACATGAAACGAGCGGGTTACCCGAAAAAGTAACCGTCACGCACCAGGGCGAAAGCCGATGCTTTCGCCCTGCCGCTCAACTGCGCAACAACTCTGGTGCAATCCGGTTCGGAGCTCCCCATGAATACCTCAGCCTCCCCTGAACGCACGGACCTGTCCGGCGAACAGCAACCGCTCAAAAGCCGTCGATTCAAGCCGGGCTGGTTTCTGGTCAGTCCTTCCGTGGCGCTTCTGCTGGTGTGGATGATCGTGCCGCTGGGCATGACCATTTACTTCTCGCTGATCCGCTACAACCTGCTCTCCCCCGGCGAAAACGAATTCGTCGGCCTGGAGAACTTCCAGTATTTCGTGACCGACAGCGGCTTCTTGCCGGGTGCCGGCAATACATTACTGCTGGTCGGCAGTGTGTTGGCGATCAGTGTGATCCTCGGCGTGCTGATTTCGGCACTGCTGGAGGCCAGTGAGTTTTTCGGCCGCGGCATCGTCCGTGTGCTGTTGATCTCGCCGTTCTTCATCATGCCCACGGTCAGCGCGCTGATCTGGAAAAACCTGATCTTTCATCCGGTGTCCGGCGTACTTGCGGCGGTGTGGAAGTTCTTCGGCGCCGAACCGATTGACTGGTTCGCCCATTACCCGATGCTGTCGATCATCATCATCGTGTCGTGGCAATGGCTGCCCTTCGCCATTCTGATCCTGATGACCGCCATGCAGTCACTCGACCAGGAGCAGAAGGAAGCAGCGCGGCTGGACGGCGCCGGTCCGCTGGCGATCTTCTGGCACCTGACCCTGCCGCACCTGGCGCGTCCGATCGCCGTGGTGGTGATGATCGAAACGATCTTCCTGCTTTCGGTATTTGCCGAAATCTTCACCACGACCAACGGCGGGCCGGGCTTTGCCTCGACCAACCTGGCTTACCTGATCTACATCCAGGCGCTGCTGCAGTTCGACGTCGGCATGGCCTCGGCGGGCGGGCTGATTGCCGTGGTCATAGCCAACATCGCGGCGATCATCCTGATCCGGATGATCGGCAAAAACCTCACCGACAAGTCATGAGGACCTTGCCATGATGACCCTCAAACAATCACGCCGTCTGCAAAGCCTGCTGCTCGGGGCCCTGTCCTGGATCATCGCTGCGCTGGTGTTCTTTCCGATCTTCTGGATGGTTCTGACCAGCTTCAAGACCGAGATCGATGCGTTCGCGACACCGCCACAGCTGTTCTTCACCCCGACGCTGGAAAACTACCTGCATATTCAGGAGCGCAGCGATTACTTTCATTTTGCCTGGAACTCGGTGCTGATTTCCTTCAGCGCCACGGTGCTGGCCATGCTGATCGCGATTCCTGCGGCGTATTCCATGGCGTTTTTCGAGACCAAGCGCACCAAGAGCACACTGCTGTGGATGCTCTCGACCAAGATGCTGCCGCCGGTGGGCGTGCTGATGCCGATCTATCTGCTGGCCAAGACCTTTGGCCTGCTCGATTCGCGGCTGGCCCTGATCATCATCTATACGCTGATCAACCTGCCGATCGTGGTCTGGATGATTTACACCTACTTCAAGGATATCCCCGGCGAGATCCTCGAGGCCTCGCGGCTGGACGGGGCCAGCACCCGCCAGGAGATCTTTCGCGTACTGATGCCGATCTGCAAGGGCGGCCTGGCTTCCACCGCGTTGCTGTCGCTGATCCTGTGCTGGAACGAAGCATTCTGGTCGCTGAATCTCACCTCATCCGCTGCAGCGCCGTTGACTGCCTTGATCGCTTCCTACTCCAGCCCTGAAGGGTTGTTCTGGGCCAAGCTGTCAGCGGTCTCGACCCTGGCGTGTGCGCCCATTCTGATTTTCGGCTGGATCAGTCAGAAACAACTGGTTCGCGGCCTGTCGTTCGGCGCTGTCAAATAGCCCGGCCCAAAGAACAAGAAGGAATCCAACATGGCTAACCTGAGCATCCGCAATCTGCAAAAAGGCTTTGACGGTCACCAGATCATCAAGGGTATCGACCTGGATGTGAAAGACCGCGAGTTCGTGGTCTTCGTCGGGCCTTCGGGCTGCGGCAAATCCACCCTGCTGCGGCTGATCGCCGGGCTTGAAGAAGTGACGTCGGGAACCATCGAACTCGATGGCCGTGACATCACGCAGGTCACCCCGGCCAAGCGCGACCTGGCCATGGTGTTCCAGACCTATGCGCTGTATCCACACATGACCGTCGGCAAGAACCTGTCGTTTGCACTGGATCTGGCGGGCGGTGACAAGGCCGAGATCAAGAAGAAGGTTGATGAAGCCGCACGCATTCTGGAGCTCGGGCCGCTGTTGGAGCGCAAGCCAAAGCAGCTGTCCGGCGGGCAACGCCAGCGTGTCGCGATTGGCCGGGCCATCGTACGCAACCCGAAGATTTTCCTGTTCGACGAGCCGCTGTCCAACCTCGACGCCGCGCTGCGCGTGCAGACCCGCCTGGAATTGTCGCGCCTGCATAAAGAACTGCAGGCCACCATGATCTACGTGACGCACGATCAGGTGGAAGCCATGACCCTGGCCGACAAGGTTGTCGTCCTCAATGGCGGCAAGGTCGAACAGGTCGGCTCGCCGCTCGAGCTGTATCACCATCCGGCCAACCTGTTCGTTGCCGGCTTTCTCGGCACGCCGAAAATGGGCTTCCTCAAGGGCAGGATCAGCCGGGCGGACAACACCAGCTGCGAAGTCGAGCTGGATGCCGGAACGCGCATCAGCCTGCCGGTCAATGGCGCAGGACAGAGCGTCGGTGCCGCAGTGACGCTGGGCATCCGCCCGGAACACCTGAACCTTGCCCAGGGCGACGATTGCCAGCTGCAGGTGATTGCCGACGTCAGCGAACGTCTTGGCAGCGACACCTACTGTCACGTGCGCACCCATTCGGGCGAGGCGCTGACCATGCGTATTCGTGGTGACCTGGCCAGCCAGTACGGCGAGACGCTGAACCTGCATCTCGACAGTGCCCAATGCCACCTGTTCGACGCTCAAGGTCTGGTGATTGCCAAAACCTTGCAGACCGCCGCAGCCTGAGTTCCGGAGAGCCCGTCATGAAACTGAACAAAAACAATCTGTCCCAACTGGACGCCGATATCGCCCTGCCCGCCTACACCGTCGACAACACTCGCCAGGGCATTGCCCACATCGGCGTCGGCGGCTTTCACCGGGCGCATCAGGCGTTTTACACCGATGCGCTGATGAACAGCGGCGAAGGCTTTGAATGGAGCATCTGCGGTGTGGGCTTGCGTCCTGAAGACAAGGCCGTGCGCGATGCACTGGCGCAACAGGACTACCTGTACACGCTCTATGAACTGGGCGACACGCCCGACACCCAAACCCGTATCATCGCCTCGATCAGCGGCATGCTGCTGGCCGACGACAACCCGCAGGCGCTGATCGACAAACTGGCCAGCCCGGACATCCGCATCGTCTCGCTGACCATCACCGAAGGCGGTTATTGCATCGACGACAGCAACGGTCAGTTCATGGCTCATCTGCCGCAGATCCAGCACGACCTGGCGAACCCGGATCAGCCAAAAACGGTATTCGGCTTTCTTTGCGCCGCACTGGCTCGACGCCGCGCGCAAGGCACACCGGCCTTCACCCTGATGTCCTGCGATAACCTGCCACACAACGGCGCAGTGACACGCAAGGCATTGCTGGCATTCGCCACATTGCGCGATGCCGATCTGCATGACTGGATCAAGGAAAACGTCAGCTTTCCCAACGCGATGGTGGATCGCATCACGCCAATGACCAGCGCAGCCCACCGGCTGCAACTGGCGGATGACAAACACATCGACGACGCCTGGCCGGTGGTCTGCGAACCATTCGTGCAGTGGGTGCTGGAAGACAAGTTCGTCAATGGTCGCCCGGCGTGGGAAAAAGTCGGCGTGCAGTTCACCGATGACGTGACGCCCTATGAAGAGATGAAGATCAAACTGCTCAACGGCAGTCATCTTGCACTGACCTACCTGGGCTTCCTCAAGGGTTATCGTTTTGTACACGAAACCATGAATGACCCGCTGTTCGTGAGCTATATCCGCACCTACATGGACCTGGACGTGACCCCGCAACTGGCGTCGGTGCCAGGTATCGACCTGGAAGGTTACAAAGACACGCTGATCGAGCGCTTCTCCAACCAGGCGATTGCCGATCAGCTGGAACGGGTCTGTTCGGACGGATCGTCGAAATTTCCCAAGTTCACCATTCCGACGATCAATCGTCTGATTCTGGACGAAGGCAACCTTGCGCGCGCTTCACTGGTGGTCGCCGCGTGGGCGCTCTACCTGAAAGGTGTCGACGAGAACGGCGCGATCTACAAAATCCCTGACCCGCGAGCCGAGTTCTGTCAGGCGCTGGTGGCTGATGACGCGCTCATTACTGAGCGCTTGTTGGGAGTGGAAGAAATCTTTGGCTCGGCCATTCCGCAATCGGAAGCATTCGTGGCGGCCTTCGAGCAGAACCTGGATGATCTGCGCACACTGGGTGTGAGTGGCACACTGGAAAAACTTTTGGTTGCCAAGGCCTGAGGGACTTCCCATGTTTCTTGGAATCGATTGCGGGACCCAGGGCACCAAGGTGTTGGTGCTCGATACCGAAAGCGGCACCGTACTGGGCGAAGGCTCGGCGCCGCACAGCCTGATCAGCGACCATAATGGCCGCCGTGAACAAGACGTACAGCAATGGCTGGACGCGCTGCAACAGGCGACCCGCGATGCACTGGCAGCGGCGGGCATTTCCGGCCAGCAGATTCAGGGCATCGGCGTCTCGGGCCAGCAACATGGCCTGGTGCTGCTCGATGCCCAGGGCCAGGTACTGCGCCCGGCCAAGCTGTGGTGTGACACCGAGTCGGCACCGGAGAACCAGCGCCTGCTGGACTACCTGGGCGGCGCGCAGGGGTCGCTGCAACGCCTTGGCCTGGTTATCGCCCCAGGTTATACCGTGTCCAAGCTGTTATGGACCAAGGAGCAATACCCGGACCTGTTCGAGCGGATCGACAAGGTGCTGCTGCCCCACGACTACCTCAACTATTGGCTGACCGGCCGCTGCTGCACCGAGTTTGGCGACGCGTCGGGCACCGGCTATTTCAACGTGCGCACTCGCGAGTGGGACCTGCCATTGCTCGCGCACATCGACCCGAGCGGTCGCCTGGGCGAGGCACTTCCACACCTGTTGCAAGCCCACGAATCGGTGGGCGTACTGCGCCCTGAAGTCGCCAGACTGCTGGGCCTGAACCCTGACGCTCTGGTCTCCAGTGGCGGCGGCGACAACATGATGGGCGCGATCGGCACAGGCAATATCCAGCCGGGGTTGATCACCATGAGCCTCGGCTCTTCGGGCACGGTGTATGCCTACGCCGAGGAGGCGCGGGTCAGCGAGCATGAGTCGGTCGCGACTTTCTGCTCATCCTCCGGCGGCTGGTTGCCGCTGATCTGCACGATGAACCTGACCAACGCGACGACCGCCATTCGCGAGTTGTTCGCCCTCGACATCGCCGGCTTCAATCAGGCAGTCGCCCGGGCGCCGATCGGTGCCGAAGGCGTGCTGATGCTGCCCTTTCTGAACGGCGAACGCGTGCCCGCCCTGCCCGATGCGACCGGCAGCATCGTCGGGCTGGACAGCACCAATCTGACCCAGGCCAACCTGTCTCGTGCGGTGGTCGAAGGCACTACCTTCGGCCTTCGCTACGGGCTGGACCTGTTGCGCGACAGCGGCATAAAAAGCGAAAAGATCCGTCTGATCGGCGGTGGCTCCAAAAGTGCAGTGTGGCGGCAGATCGTGGCCGACATCATGAACACACCGGTGATCTGCACCGACCACTCGGAGGCCGCCGCACTGGGCGCCGCCATTCAAGCGGCCTGGTGCTGGTCGTGCGCCAACGGCAAGGCTCAGGACCTGCAGCAACTCTGCGAACGCTGCGTGAGTCTCGACCAAGGCAGTGAGACGCATCCTGTGGTGCATAATGTGGCCGCCTATCAGCAGGTCTATCAGCGTTATCAGGCGCAATTGCGCAAGGTTTGAAGCGTTTTTTCATGGAGCACTTATGTTTCTGGTTTGTGGCGAAGCACTGTTCGATATTTTCACCCGCGCGGATGACAGCGGTTCCCTGAACAGATTGGGGTTCGATGCGATTGCCGGCGGCTCTCCGTTCAACGTTGCGATTGGCCTGCGCCGTTTGGGCGTGGACGCAAGCTTCCTTGCCGGGCTGTCCACCGATTATCTGGGTCGCCGTCTGCGTGCCGTGCTGGAAAAGGAAACGGTCAATACCGACCACCTGATCGACTTCGACGCGCCCACCACGCTGGCCATGGTCGCCGTGGGCAGCGATGGATCGCCGACTTACAGCTTTCGAGGCGACGGCTGCGCAGACCGCCAGTTGCGCCTGGAACACCTGCCGGAACTCGACGGGCAGGTAAGCGGCATTCACGTCGGCTCGTTTTCACTGGTGGTCCAGCCGATTGCCGACACGCTGTTGGCGCTGGTAGCCCGTGAAAGCGGCACACGGCTGATCTCGCTGGACCCCAATGTGCGCCTCAATCCAGCACCGGACATTCAGCGCTGGCGCAGCCAGGTCGCAGCGTTCGCCGAGCATGCGCACCTGATCAAGGTCAGCGACGAGGACCTGCACCTGCTGTACCCGGACAGCGATCCACAAAAGATCGCCGAAGGCTGGCTCGGCAAGCGTACGCAACTGGTCATCATCACTCGCGGCACACAAGGTGCCAGCGTCTTCACCCGCCAGCACGGCACCTGGTCGGTGCCGGCAAAAACCGTGGTCACCGCCGATACCGTCGGGGCTGGAGATACTTTTCAGGCCGCGCTGCTGACCTTCCTCAGTGAACGCCAGCTCGACACGCCACAAGGCTTGTCGACGCTGTCACGGGAAACACTGGACGAGATGCTGAATTTCGCCGTCGGCGCGGCCGCGCTGACCTGCACAAAGGTCGGGCCGGACTTGCCGTACAGGCATCAATTGGGGTGAGAAGGCTTAAACGCTACCTCCATACACCCGCATCAACTGCGGTGTATGGACGGTAGTCTTCGTGAGCAAGCTCACTCCCACCCATTAAATGCATGTCTGAAGGGAGAAAGTATCGATACTTAACTCCATCGGAAAGCATTCCCTAGGTGGGAGTGAGCCGGGCGACGCTTCGCTTGTTCACGAAAAGGCCATCAAAGTCGCCGAACAAACATCAAGCTACCATACCGGCCTTGATACCTCTGATGCGGGTGTTGATGTCATCCGCAACGTCGTTCTGCTTGTCCTTGAGCGCATCCTGAACCTTCTGGTCAATCGCCAGTTGGTCCTGAGGTGCCATGGCGTCATAGTCTTTCTGGGTAATACCCGTCAGCTTTTCGCGCACTTTCTCTTCGGCTGTCTGCTTCAGAGAGTCCATGAATTTCTGTTGCACCGAATCTGTCGATGCCGTGTCAGCGGTACTGGTGCTGCCAGCCACTGAACCGATGACACCGTTGTCACGGTCAGCCGTCTTTTCTGACAGTGACGTATCACCGGCGGACTTCAGGTTGATCATCATCCGTGCAAAGGATTCGTTGTAACCGCTGTTTTCCTGCTTGCTGTCTTGCGATGTCGAACTGCTGGTCTGCGCGGTAACCGGTGCCGAACCTGATGTCAGGCCAGCGGCAGCGACCGAGCTGAAGGCGTCCTGGGACACCTCATCTACGGTCTTGCGCCCGACAACAGCCCGGGAAACAAGCTGCTCAAGCGCACTCGTGCCAATAATCATCTCTCACCTCCTGATGAACCTGTTGCGCAGGTTCAAAAGCAAGTCCAGTGCCAACTGTCTTGAAAACCAATAACCTGTTGATTTTAAAAGCTTAAATAAAAACCAGGCAAATCGAGCGCGTCAAAGAACGGATACAGCCTGCCGTCTGCGGCAAACACTGGCCGAGCGTCAGCCTGCCGCAAGGCCGGTGTTGATCTCCAGCAGCTCAATCGGCAACGGCTCGGAAAAGTAGTAGCCCTGCGCCTGTGTGGCGCCGATTTCGCGCAGCAGCTCGAGCGTTTCAAGGTCTTCGACGCCTTCGGCCACCACGGTCAGATCGAGGGATTCGGCCATGCGCACAATGGCACGCACGATAGCGCGGCTACGCACACTGGAGGTCAGGCCGAAAATAAACGACTTGTCGATTTTCAATCCGCTGAAGTGGTACTGATGCACGTAGCTGAGCGAAGAGAAGCCTGCGCCGAAATCGTCGAGCATGACCGACATGCCTTGCTCGGCCAGGAGCTTCATTGACAGACGTGCCTGCTCGGGATCGGCCACCAGTGCGCCTTCGGTGAGTTCCAGGCACAGACGTTCAGGCGCGACATTCTGCTCGGCAAGCAGTGCCAGTACTTCCGCGGCGAACGCCGGGCGGGTGATGCTGTAACTCGAACAGTTCACATGTACGGGTGGCCAATGACTGTTCTCGGGTTGCGCCAGGATGGAAATCACACGCTTGAGCATATAAAGGTCCAGACGGCCAATCAGGCGCAATCCCTCGAGCGCAGGCAGAAAGCTCTCTGGTCCGACGATCCGCCCATCCGGCATACGCCAGCGGATCAACGCCTCGAACGCCAGCAACTTTCCGCTATTGACGCAGATCACCGGCTGAAAATAGGGAATCAACTGATCCGTACGTTTCAGCGCCGTGCGCAGCGCACCTTCCTGCTCGACCTGATCAGACACCTCGCGGCGTAACGCCTGATTGAACACCGCAAAGCTGTCCCGCCCTCCGTTCTTGACCCGGTACATGGCGGTATCGGCATCGCGCAGCAGGTCAGCCGGTTCCTGATGGAAGCGACTGTCGGCACCCACCACACCGATACTGCAGGAAGAGAACACCGTGTGATAATCGATCACGAACGGCTGCTCGAACGCCGTCAGTATTCGCTGAGCGATCTCCGTCCCGGTCTGCAGCGGCGTGTCGATGCTCAACACGGCGAACTCGTCACCGCCCAGCCGCGCCAGCAGGTCCCGTTCGCGCATGCAACTGCGCAGGCGCTCAGCGGCCTGCACCAGAAGGATGTCGCCGCAGTGATGACCCAGGCTGTCATTGATCATCTTGAAGCGATCCAGATCGATGAACATCACGATCACTTGCTGGCCATTGCTGCAGAAGTCCTGCCATGCCTGCCTCAGACGATGTTGGAGATGGCTGCGATTGGGCAGCCCGGTGAGTGAGTCATGGGAGTTTTCGTGCTGCAGCCTGGCGTTGGCCTGGTCCAGCTCACGGGTCCGGTCTCGAACCCTGGCTTCAAGCAGAACATTGGCGGTATGGATCGCTTCTGCCGCGCTGCGCCGGGACAGTGCCGTATCGATGTGGCGAGAAACGAAAGTCAGCAGCTCCTGATCGCGCAAGGTATAGCTGACATCCTTGGAATAGCTCTGCACCACCAGCACACCGCGCACCTGCCCACCTTCGAACAGCGGAATGCCCAGCCATGAAGAGCAACGACCGGATTGTCGCTGTACCTCGATCTCGCCAAGGCCTTCCAGCCTGCGAGCTTCCTCGTAATCGATCAGGCACGGTCGCCGCTGGCCTATCACATACTCGGTAAACCCCCGCTGCCCGCGCCGTGAGCGCGGCGGCGCGGGCTTGAACTCGTCAATGTAGTACGGAAAGGTCACTTCGCCCGTCGCACTGTCGTAAAGCGCGATGTAGAAATTGAGCGCCACCAGCAACTCGCCGACGATCATGTGCAGGCTGCGAAAAAGCTCGTTCATGTCACCGGGCTGACTGGAAAGCTCGGCAATCTGGAACAGGGCATTCTGCAGATGCTCGGCGCGCTCGCGGTCCCTGACTTCCTGACGTAACGCGTCGTTGGCTGCAGAAAGCTGTTGCGTGCGCAGAGCCACTACCTGCTCCAGATCAGTGCGATGCAACTGCCGGTCCAGTGCCATGGCCACGTGGCGCGACACCACGGCGAACAATGCACGATCCTGGGCACTGTAGACACGAGACACGTCATAAACCTGCATCGCGACCATGCCAAAGACTTCGTCCGATGCGTTTTTCAAGGGCGCGCCCATCCAGAACTCGGGTAGACGTCCAACGCTGTAAAACCGGTTGTCGGCTTTGGCCTGTTCGATGCAGGCAGCATCGAGAAACAAAGGCTGCCCGCTGCTCAAGACATACCCGGTGAGCGACATCCGGTCAGCGTCGATAAACTCGAACGTCTCGTGTGCCATTGCCTCGTCATCGAATCGGTCAATGTAATAAGGATAGGTGATCTTGCCGCTTTGCCGGTCATACAGCGCAACGTAGAAGTTCTCGGCATCGATCAGAGTCCCGAGTTGCTCATGAATGCCTTGCAGAAAAGCGCTGCGGTCCAGCGTAGTGCTGGCCAGCAGGCTGATTTCATACAGAACACGCTGCGTGTTCTGCGCGCGGATCAACGCCGCGGTCTGCAACAGCGAGCCCAGCCTGACAGCCAGATCCAACAGCAAGGGATGGTCTTTTTCAGCCATCGGTGCCAACACCCAACCCAGCACGCCCTCGCCCTGCCCAGCGACCCGGCAATGCAGCTGCAATTGAGCGCAATACGCCTCGAAGTCCTCAGCGGCAATGTGTGCTGGCCAGACAACGGTGTCGTCGCCCTGCCCGAGCAGGCATTTCAGTTCACCCGCGGCGTAGGCAGCCCAGGCGATGGCTCCTGTCTGCTCCCTTGCCACGCTTATGAGGGCGTCGATAGAGGCCTGACAGGAGAATCGGTCGCGGTTGGCCGGCAACGCGCTGCAGGGAGCAATTGAGGTGCGAGCTACGCTTGAGCAGAGGCCCGTGGCCAAAAGTGAGACTGTCATGGAAACACCAGATGCATGAGCCGACGGCGGTCATCCTTTAAACCATGACCAAAGATTACAAGCGTAAAAACGCATTGTTGCAAAGTTCATACCTTTTTGGCAGACCCTTCGGCGTACCGATGACGCTTGTGTGACGCGGGGCACTACATGGCTGCCCCATGGGTCAGATTCATGTGCATCGCCAGACAGCGAGGTCAATGAGCGAGGCTCGGCTATGCTGTCGTACGGCGTTACACTTATCCCCATTGAACAGGTGACAGTAATGGTCAAGACATACAGCTACGCAGCGCAATCGGCTCAGGACACACTCAAGCCCCATCAATTCGAACGTCGCTCGCCCGGCGCTGACGATGTTCAGATCGACATCCTTTACTGCGGCGTGTGCCACTCCGATCTGCATACTGCGCGCAATGAGTGGCACAACACACTCTATCCTTCTGTTCCGGGTCACGAAATCGTCGGCCGGGTCACGGCGGTCGGCTCCGACGTCAAGCAATTCAAGGTCGGCGACCTGGCTGGCGTCGGTTGCATGGTCGACAGTTGCCAGCAATGTGCATCGTGCGCCGAGGGCGACGAGCAATATTGCGAGAGCGGCTTCACCGGCACCTACAATGGCCCGGTGTTTGGCGGCGAGAACACCTTCGGCGGCTACTCCGACAAGATCGTGGTCAAGGAAAAGTTCGTCCTGCGCATCTCTCATGATGCCAACCTGGCTGCCGTCGCGCCGCTGTTGTGCGCAGGTATCACCACCTATTCCCCGTTGCGCCACTGGAAGGTCGGCCCGGGCAAGAAAGTCGGCATTGTCGGGCTTGGCGGTCTCGGCCACATGGGCGTCAAGATCGCCCACGCCATGGGTGCCCATGTGGTGCTGTTCACGACCTCCCCCAACAAGCGCGAAGATGGCTTGCGTCTGGGCGCCGACGAAGTGGTGGTATCCAAGGACGCGGCACAAATGGCCGCTCAGGCGAACAGTCTGGACTTTATCCTCAACACAGTGGCAGCGCCGCATGATCTGGACGCCTTTCTGTCTCTTCTCAAGCGCGACGGCACCATGACACTGGTCGGCGCGCCGGCAGAGCCGCATCCGTCGCCTGCGGTGTTCAACCTGATCTTCAAGCGTCGCAGCCTGGCTGGCTCGTTGATCGGCGGCATTCAGGAAACCCAGGAAATGCTGGACTTCTGCGCCGAGCACGGCATCGTTTCCGACATCGAAAAGATCAACATGCAGGACATCAACGAGGCTTACGAGCGGATGCTCAAGGGCGACGTCAAGTATCGCTTCGTCATCGACATGGACAGCCTCAAGCAGGAAGCGGCTGCCGACTCGAACGCTGCCTGATGCGCACCTGGCAGCCATGGAAGGCTGCGATTTGACATGCCGTACGTCGCCCCCGGTGAACCGATCGCCGCCAATCGCCCACTGATGTCCATACTCTAGTTGCAGGACTCTGATTGCAGGCATCGGCACACCACCTGCTGCGCGATCCGCTTTGGCCGTTTCCCTTTACGGCCTGAGCGGCCCGCCCTAAAAAATGAACTATTCATTACATTTTTGTGACTATTACTGACAGTCTTTGAGTCTCAAGTTCACGCAGTCCTTGCAGATACTCATGTCAACGGACGTTTAACAGGCCAACGGATTATGAAACAACGCGCGACAGTCATCTGCAAACGTGACGGCCAGGTCCTCTATGTGCGCAAACCGAAATCGCGCTGGGCGTTACCTGGTGGCAAGATAGAAGCGGGTGAAACGCCCTTTCAGGCCGCAGTGCGTGAACTGTGCGAGGAAACCGGGCTTGCTGACCTTGATCTTCTGTACCTTGATGTGTACGAGAAGGATCAAGTGGCCCATTACGTTTTCACCGCGCAGGTCCCAGCCTCCAGCGAGCCATCGCCGCAGAACGAAATTGCCGCCTGCAAATGGCTTGCGCCGCAAAAACTTGGTGACTTGAAAGCCAGCAGTGCGACCAAAACCATCGTCAAGTCATATGCAACCGAGTCCGAAGGCGGTCCCGGTACCCGGAGCCACGTTACAGGGTAATCGGGATAATCGGGTTGAACGGTATGGCCTGATGCTGTTCTGAGACAGCAGACGGTTCATTACTTTCTTCCCCGTCTCAGGAGACCCCTATGACTCAGACCGCCCTGGTTGTTGGCGCAAGTGGCATTGTCGGCAGCGCAATCACGCAGTTGTTACTGGAAAACGATTGGCAGGTTGCCGCCCTCTCCCGTAGCCCGTCAGCGCGGCCCGGCGTGATCCCGGTAGCTGCAGACCTGCAGAACCCGGAGTCCGTGCATGCGGCTCTGGCTGATGTGAAGCCCACCCACATTTTCATCACTACATGGTCGCGTCAGGCCACTGAAGCAGAAAACATCCGCGTCAATGCCGCGATGGTGCGTAACGTGCTGGACGCTGTGCGGCCCGCTGGCAGTGTTCAGCATGTCGCGCTGGTGACCGGCCTCAAGCATTACCTTGGCCCGTTCGAAGCGTATGGCAAAGGCACCCTGCCGCAAACGCCGTTCAGGGAATCGCAGGCGCGCCTGGATATCGAAAACTTCTACTACGCCCAGGAAGACGAAGTCTTCGCTGCCGCCGAGAAGGATGGCTTTACCTGGAGCGTCCATCGCCCGCACACCGTGACCGGTGTTGCCGTCGGCAACGCGATGAACATGGCGACGACCCTGGCCGTTTACGCCTCGATCTGCAAAGCCACGGGCCGACCTTTCGTGTTCCCGGGCTCACGCGTGCAGTGGGACAGCCTGACCGACATGACCGATGCGCGGCAGCTGGCCCGCCAGCAACTGTGGGCAGCAACCACACCTGCAGCGGCCAATCAGGCGTTCAACATCACCAATGGCGATGTGTTTCGCTGGAGCTGGATGTGGGGACAGATCGCCGAATACTTCGGCTTGCAGCCAGCCGATTTCCCCAGCGAGCCAGCCCCGCTGGAAACGCAGATGGCCAACGATCAGGCGGTCTGGGATGACATCGTTCGCGAGCATCAGCTCAAGGAAAGTGACATCAACCGCCTGATTTCGCCATGGCACAGCGATGCCGACCTGGGCCGTCCGATTGAAGTTGTCACTGACATGTCGAAGAGCCGCAAACTGGGCTTCACGGCGTTCCAGGCCAGTGACGATGCGTTCTTCGACGTGTTTGAAAAGCTGCGTCGTGACCGCCTGATTCCCTAAGGCAACTTGCCCTCTCGTGCCAATGCTCGCATTGGCACGAGAGCTGGTACTGGCTACGGGTAAAGCGAGCACAACAAAAAAGGGTCAACCTGTCGGTTGACCCTTTTTTTACCGCCCAGCAGAGCGGATTTTGTTTGGTAGGCGCGATTGGACTCGAACCAACGACCCCCACCATGTCAAGGTGGTGCTCTAACCAACTGAGCTACGTGCCTGCTGTGGGTCGGCATTCTACGGATATTCGAATGCCTGTCAAACGCTTTTTTGCAGTAACTCTCTGAATACGTGAATTTTTTAAGGCCCGTGTCAATGATCGCGCAGCATCAGAAATTCCGCCCGTCCTTCCAGAGCCCTGATCAAGCGACCTCTTTGTGTTCACGCCCTTTTCGAAACCTTACCTAGCACGTTTACTAGTATCACTCATCACCCAGTCCCAATAACCTTGCTAGCGTCATAGGCGTCGAACTACACGTTAAGCAGGAGAAAAATCATGGACGATGACGTAGCCGCAATAGTGGTTGATAACGGCTCAGGCTCGGTTCAGAGCAACAATGAAAGCAACGCTGCCTCCGCAGACGGGGCCGCTATCACGAATCGCTACGCAAGGCTGAGAAGTGACGGGATCGTCATTATCATTCAAAACATCCCGGGCCCGCCCCCGACGCCGGACTGGAAACTATGCAAGGCAGATACAAAGGTGGGCTCGAAGTACTGATAGGCCACTGATGAGATCTTTGGGTTCCTGGCTAGCCGGCGGCGTCAAAAGCCTGTCGGCAGTCCAACGCATCGTGACCATTGTCTATGACAGAATCCAGTCTACTGCCTGCAGCAATCCAGACAGAGCGTTTGTTGATTCGCGTTGCAAAGCCAGGTGACGGCATCGTGTTCAATCAGGCTGTTGCCGAATCGGCCGAGCATTTGCAGAAATGGTTGGCCTGGGCAACGCCGACTCCTGGTATCGATCAGTCCGAACTGATCTGCCGCCATGCCTACGCCCGGTTCCTCCTGAATGAGGATCTCAGGGCTCTTCTCTTTCTGAAAAACAACGGCGCATTAGTAGGAAGCAGCGGCTTGCATAATGCCAACTGGCAGTTGCGAAGCTTTGAAGTAGGTTATTGGGGCAGAACTCAATACCTTGGCGCCGGCCTGATAAGTGAGGGCGTTGCAGCATTGGTCAGCTATGCGCTGGACAACTTGATGGCTAATCGCGTGTTTCTGACAATGGATGAAAGAAACCTGGCGAGCCAGAGACTCGCCGAGCGGGTCGGATTTGAGTACGAAGGCACGCTTAGACAGGATCGCATGAGCATTCAGGGAGGATTGCGCAACACGCGCGTCTACTCGATCATTGGCACCTGACAGCACAATAAAAAAGGGCCAACCTTTCGGCTGACCCTTTTTTTACCGCCCAGCAGAGCGGATTTTGTCTGGTAGGCGCGATTGGACTCGAACCAACGACCCCCACCATGTCAAGGTGGTGCTCTAACCAACTGAGCTACGTGCCTGCTGTGGGTCGGCATTCTACGGATATGCGAATACCTGTCAATCTGTTTTTTTTGCTAACCCTATGAAATACAGCGTTTTTTGCCAATCAACAGCCAACGGCTCTTTTTGCCCGCTGCTGGCAGAGCTTCTGTATCTCGGGTACGATTGCCGCCATCGTCAAGAATATTAAACGGAGTCTCAGGATGGCAAACACGCCCTACCCGCAGTCCTACTATGCGGCTTCAGCCAATGCCGCCCCGGAACGTCCCGTGCTGCAGGGCGAAGTCGAAACTGACGTGTGTGTCATCGGAGCCGGTTACACAGGTTTGTCCAGCGCGCTGTTCCTGCTGGAAAACGGATTTCGGGTCACGGTACTGGAAGCGGCGAAAGTCGGCTTCGGCGCATCGGGGCGCAATGGCGGGCAGATCGTCAACAGCTACAGCCGCGACATCGATGTCATCGAGCGAACCGTGGGGCCACGCCAGGCGCAATTGCTCGGGCAGATGGCCTTCGAAGGCGCGTCCATCATTCGCGATCGGGTTTCCCGTTATGGCATTCAGTGCGACCTGAAAGATGGCGGTGTATTCGCAGCGCTGACCAGCAAGCAACTGGCGCATCTCGAGGCCCAGCAGCGGCTTTGGGAGCGCTACGGGCACACCGGCCTCGAGCTGATGGACAAGCGCCGAATCAATGAAGTCGTGGCCTGTGATCAATACATCGGCGGCTTGCTGGACATGACCGGCGGGCATATTCATCCACTTAACCTCGCACTGGGTGAAGCCGCGGCCGTTGAAACACTGGGTGGCACCATTTATGAGCAATCAGCGGCGATTCGTATCGAGCGCGGGGCAAACCCTGTGGTGCATACGGCGCAAGGCAGGGTCCGGGCCAAGTTCATTATCGTGGCCGGCAATGCTTACCTGGGCAATCTGGTCCCGGAGCTGGCGGCCAAATCGATGCCGTGCGGCACTCAGGTCATCACCACCGAGCCGTTGAACGATGAACTGGCCAAGACACTTCTGCCGCAGGATTACTGCGTCGAAGACTGTAATTACCTGCTGGATTACTACCGCCTCAGCGCCGACAAGCGCCTGATCTTCGGCGGCGGTGTGGTATACGGCGCCAGAGATCCCGCCAATATCGAAGCCATTATCCGGCCGAAAATGCTCAAGGCATTCCCGCAGCTCAAGAACGTGAAGATCGACTACGCGTGGACCGGCAACTTCCTGCTGACCCTGTCTCGCCTGCCCCAGGTTGGACGATTGGGCGACAACATCTATTACTCGCAGGGCTGCAGCGGACACGGTGTGACCTACACACACCTGGCCGGCAAGGTGCTGGCCGAGGCGCTGCGCGGTCAGGCAGAGCGCTTCGATGCGTTCGCCGACCTGCCCCACTACCCGTTCCCCGGCGGCCAGGTGCTGCGCACCCCGCTGACTGCGCTGGGCGCGTGGTATTACAGCCTGCGTGACCGACTCGGTTTCTAGGTTCGCTGAACGTAAAACGGCACCTTATCGGTGCCGTTTTTGTTCCTGCCGCGTTGATTTCATTTAACGCCGCGTGCCAGCGTTCTTTTCGCCTCGCCCGCTGCCTGTTCCTGTCCTGATGTCGATAACGCTTCGGCCGCCTGCAGCCAGCGCTGCGCATCGACATTGGCCGGCAACTGCCGGGGCGACTGGATCAGCACCGCCCAACTGCCCGCGTCTTTCCAGGCCGACGCGAAGCTGCTGAAGCTCATTGAGTAACGACGATCCATGCCTGCGTTGAGCAGCACGGTCTCTTTGACACGGTTGTAGCCGATCAACACCGCATAACGCGGCCCTTTCCACAGCGCTGAGCCCTGGGCGAAACGCAGCATGACCGGATAACCCGCCGAGACCTGAGTCAGCAGGTCCTGCAACTGGCCATCAAGCGGGTACACCATGAAACCGTACTCACGCGCGACCTTCTGCATATTCTGCTCGAGCCGGTCCTCGGCGCCCGGCAATTGCAACGGCTTGTCGAGCAAACCAGGCGTCGTCTGCACCTGCTGGTTGGCCAGCATACTAGCCAGCACCATCGGCCCGCTTTGATAGGCATTACCCCGGAAGAACGGGATCGACGTCAGTTCGACCCGGTCCGGAAGGCGTTTCATCTCCGGCGTAACCATTGACGAACAACCGGCAAGGCCCATCAGCAAGGCCGCAATCAGCCATGAACGCAGCGCACCGGGAGTACCGGTAAAGAAAGAAACCGACAGCATGTTCACTCACTTCAACTGTTGTCGGGCAACCCGCGACCCGACCTGAACACCGATGATAGAGCCGACGGGGTTCCGGGGATAGCCGCGCGTCGCACCTCGGCCAGTAGAGTGACGAAAATAATTCATAGCCCGATGCCACTGGTCAATTAACCGAAACATGCCCCGTACTAGACTGTCAGTTATCAAGACCGCAACAAAAAGCAGGAATGTGGAGGCACTTATGAGCCTGGAATTGACAATAGTGATGCTGATCGCTTCGTGGCTTGCCGTCGCCAGCGCGATGCTGTGGGGGGTGATGCGTGTATCCCGTCGCCGTCATCAGCCGCGCAGCGTCGAACCGCGTGCGGTACAACCGGCTGTACTTGCAAAACACATCAAGGCCCCCGCTGTAACAGCCAGCTGATTTACAGGGGTATGCGCAGCGCTTAGCTGATCTGCCTGCGTCAGCGTATTTGCCCGCACCTTGAATGCAAAAGGTCGACCCTGTTGCCAAGGTCGACCTTTTTTACGGCTTCGCCAGTTATCAGTGCGTGGACACCTGGTTAACCGCTTTCTTGCGTCTTGCCCTGCGTACCAGCATGTTCAAGGCTTCAACGGCTGCCGAGAAGGCCATGGCCGCGTAGATGTAACCCTTCGGAACATGGGCGCCAAAGCCTTCGGCGATCAGCGTCATACCGATCATGATCAGGAAGCCCAGAGCCAGCATGACCACCGTCGGGTTGTCGTTGATGAATTTCGCCAGCGGGTTGGCTGCGACAAGCATCACCACGACCGCAGAGATGACCGCGATGACCATGATCGGCAGGTGTTCGGTCATGCCCACGGCAGTGATGATACTGTCGATGGAGAACACCAGGTCCAGCATCAGGATCTGTACGATCGCCGCGCTCATGCTCAACATCACCACCGAACCCAGGGCTTTCTCTTCCTCGGTCTTGACGTCCATGCTGTGGTGAATTTCCGTGGTTGCCTTCCAGACCAGGAACAGGCCACCGGCGATCAGGATCATGTCCTTCCATGAGAACGCCTGGCCGAATACCTCGAAAACCGGCTCTGTCAGTTGCACGATGTACGCAACGGTACTGAGCAGGCCCAGGCGCATCACCAGCGCCATGCCGATACCCAGCTTGCGAGCCTTCTCGCGCTGATGCTCAGGCAGCTTGTTGGTGAGAATCGAGATGAAAATCAGGTTATCGATGCCCAGTACGACTTCCATCACCACCAGTGTCGCCAGCGCGATCCAGGCTGCCGGACTTGTCGCGAGTTCCAATAGGTATTCCATAGATCACTGCCCTGCCTGCGCCAATAGTTGTAAGTCAGATTTCTTTATCAGACGTGTTTTCGGTTTCAGCCGAGTTTGGTGGTGGTTCCTGTAACGAAAGTTCCTGCCTCGCCTCGTCCAGCGCCTGGGTCGCGGCTTTGTGGGTATCATCGACCACCTGTTTTGCACTGTCAGCGGCGGCGTTCACCACATGCTTGGTGGAGGACTCTAGCTGATCGCATCCTGCTGCTACCAGCAGTGAACCGCTCAGTAATACAGCGTAAAGGACTTTGTTCATGGGCTCCTCAATCAGTGAAGCCAGGCGACATATTCAGCCCGGCGTTGGAGCGGATTCTAGACATCTTGAAACATAAGGAAAATTCGATTTTATAAGGCATATACTTCGGTTTTACCGAATCGGCAGAAAATATGCTCAATTACCGCCAACTTCACTACTTCTGGGTCGTGGCCAAGACCGGCAGCATCGTGCGCGCCTGTGAACAGCTGAATCTGACCCCGCAGACCGTCAGCGGGCAGATCAGCCTGCTGGAGGCGTCATTGGGGGTCGATCTGTTCCAGCGCGTCGGGCGGCAACTGGAAATGACCGAAGCAGGTCGCCTCGCCCTGCCCTACGCCGAACAAATGTTCCAGCTAGGCAATGACCTGGAAAACCTGCTGCGCTCGCAGCCGGATGAACAGCAATTGTTGTTGCGCATTGGCGTAGCAGACGTTGTGCCCAAGTCCATTGTCTACCGCCTGATCGCTCCGACCATGACGCTGGATGAGCCCATCCGCATCACCTGTCGCGAGGACAAGCTGGAACGACTGCTGGCAGACCTCGCCATTCAGCGTCTCGACCTGGTGATTTCCGACAGCCCTATGCCGCCGCATCTGGACATCAAGGGCTATAGCCAGAAACTGGGAGAATGCGGGGTCAGCTTTTTCGCCACGCGTGAAATAGTGGAGCGTATCGGGACCGATTTTCCGCAGTGCATGCATGGCGCACCGCTGCTGATTCCAGGTCAGGAAACCGTGGTTCGAGGCAGACTGATGCGCTGGTTTGCCGAACAGGGCATTCAGCCGCGCATCATTGGTGAATTCGATGACAGCGCGCTGATGAAGGCGTTTGGCAAATCCGGCAGCGGCGTGTTCGTGGCGCCCAGCGTGATCGCCGACGAAGTGGAGGACCAGTATGGCGTACAAGTGATTGGCCATACTGACGCGGTGACCGAATCGTTCTATGCCATTACCGTGGAACGCAAGGTCAAGCACCCCGGCGTTGTCGCCATTGCCGAAAGTGCTCGAAACCAACTGTTCACCGATGCAGGCTAAGCAGGGAGCGGCCCCGGATCACGCTTGATCAACAACAGCGCCAGCACAATCGCCAGCACGATGATGCCCGCAGCGGCAAAACCGACGTTGCCCAGCCCCAGGTGATCAATGACCCTGCCGCCAATCATCGCGCCGATGCCTATGCCAAGGTTGGCGCCGGCGATGTTCAGTGACGCCGCGAACGCAGGTGCCTGCGGCGCGGCCTTGATCAACCGCACATGACTGACCAGAAACAAGGCCGCCTGGGTGATGCCCCAGACCGCCAGCGCGAGTGGCAAGGCCACCACCGAATGGATACTCGGCACCACCGCGACCATGCCGACCACCATGAAGGCGCAAAACACCAGGCTGGCAATCAACGGGTGGCGGTCGACCATGCGCCCGCCCAGCGAGTTGCCCAGCAAGCCGACAGCGCCAAAGCCCATCAGGCACCAGCCCACCAGAGCGCCGTCGAAACCGGCAAGGCGCTCGAGCATGTCCGCCAGGTAGGTATATGCCGTGAACATGCCACTGAACACCAGCACCGAGAGCAGCACGTGCCCCTGCATCATCCGGCTGCGCAAGATGCCGAACTGTTTAAGGATTGATACCGGGTTCAACTTGGCAGGCGTCTTCGGCAGATAGACCGTCAGCAACAGTGCCTTGGCAAACGCCAGAACGGCCAGCACCAGAAAGGCCGTGCGCCAGCCGAATGCGTCGGAGATCAGGGTGCCGATGGGAATGCCAAACACCGTGGCGCAAACGATACCGAAACCGATCCTGGCAATCGCCCGGCCTGCAAACTGCGGACCGACAATGTCCACGGCAGTCTCGCTGGCCAGCGCCCAGAACACCGGCAACCCCAACGCCGGAATCAGCCGGGCGATACCCATCACGGCGATATTGGGCGCCAGCGCCGCCAGGACATTTGCAAAACCGAACAGCACCAGGATGCTGACAAACAGGCGCTTGCGCTCGAAGCGCGAAAAATAGGCGGTCAGAAAAGGACCAAAGGCGGCGACGGTGAACGCAAACAGCGTCACCAGCAGCCCTGCCTGCGAGACCGTGACATTCAGGTCGCGGGCAACGGCTGGCAAAAGACCGACGATGACGAATTCTGTGGTCAGCACGGTAAACCCGGCAGCTGACAGCAGAAGGATGGGCAACAACATGAATACTCCAGAACAACAACAGAACCCGCTGCAACAGCGCGGCCTGCGGGAGGGGGATTAAATAGCTTGAAGGTGACTGTCACGCCAATGCTCCGCACTGGCATGCAGTTAGTGAGACTGAGCCCGAAAAAAGGGGGGGGTGGGGGAACACTCCGGTAATTCTCGCTCCCACGCTCCGCGCGGTAATGCATTTCGTGACGCTCTGCGTCACCCAATGCATACCAACTCGGAGCATTGGCACGAGAGTCAGTTGGCTTTGTGTATAACGTTGAGGGCCGAGAACATCAACGAGGCTTCAGCCCTCCACTGTTTAGAACTTGCCCATGAAATCACGCTTGCCGATTTCAACGCCGTTATGGCGCAGCAGATCGTAGGCAGTCGTGACGTGAAAGAAGAACTGTGGCAAGGCGTAGCTAAGCAGATAAGCCTGACCGTTCAGGCGTTTTTCCTTTTCCGTGCCGGGACGCAGGACGATTTCGATGCCTTCCTTGCCGTCGACCTGATCCGGGGTGATGCTGCCGATGAACGCGAGTGTCTTGGCAAGCAGTGCCTGCAATTCGGCAAAGGTGGTTTCGGTGTCATCGTATTGCGGGATCTCGACGCCTGCCAGGCGAGCCGAGGCACCCTTGGCAAAATCGACGGCGATCTGCACCTGACGGGTGAACGGCAGCATGTCCGGGTACAGTCGCGCCTGCAGCAAGGCTGGCGGCTGAATTTTCTTCTCGGTCGCGTAGGCTTCGGCTTTGGTCAGAACGTCGCTCAGCGCGTTAAGCATTTGCTGAAAGACAGGAATGGAAGCGGCGTACAGGGAAATAGACATGACATATCCTGATTGAGAAAGGCGCAATTATAGACCTACATGACGCCAAACGCCGTGACACTTTTCAGCGCCCCTGCAGATCCGTGCAGCAGACACTGGCAATAATTTCCGCCACGCCCTACGCTGATCCACCGCCATCACTCAGGGAAGCGTCATGTCCATCGAATCGTCCTCCACCGAATCCTCCCCGAATGCCGAGGCGTTACAACTCAACGGCACTGAAGTGCGCATTCTGGGCTGCCTGATCGAAAAACAGGCGACCAACCCGGAAACCTACCCGCTGACCCTCAATGCACTGATGACTGCCTGCAACCAGAAGACCAGTCGTGACCCGGTCATGAACCTCACCCAGGGTCAGGTCGGCCAGAGCCTTCGAGCCCTGGAAGGCCGCGGCCTGACGCGACTGGTCATGGGCAGTCGCGCCGATCGCTGGGAGCACAGGGTCGACAAGGGGCTCGAGCTGGTCCCGGCACAGGTGATACTCACGGGTCTGTTGCTGCTGCGCGGGCCGCAGACCGTCAACGAGTTGCTGACCCGCAGTAACCGCATGCACGATTTCGAAGACAGCGAGCAGGTCGTCCACCAGCTAGAACGCCTGATCGCCAGAGGTCTGGCGATGCTCGTGCCGCGCCAATCGGGCCAGCGCGAAGACCGTTATATGCATCTGCTCGGTGACCCTGAATCGCTGCAGGAGCTGCTTGCCGCTCGCCAACAGGCACCGGAGCGACAGTCGGCAAGCCCGGCGGCCAACTCGCGTATCGATGAGCTGGAGGCACGGGTCGCGGCCCTTGAAGAACGCCTGGCCAGACTGGAACACGCCGAGGAGTAACGTGCCCTGCCCGACCTGACGGCTAGCCGGCTCTGGCGAAGGCTGCAGCCTGCTGATACTGCTCGTCGGTCGGACGCACCCCGGTATAGAGCACAAACTGCTCCAATGCCTGGATCGCCGCCACTTCATCACCAGTTACCACACGCTTACCCAGGCGACGTGCCGCCTGGATCAGCGGCGTGTCGGCGGGGGTAGCCACCACATCGAAAACCGTTTCAGCGGCTTCGATGGCTTGCAGGTCAAACGACAACTCATCAGCTTGCGCGCCCTGCATTCCTAATGGAGTGACATTGACCAGCAACGGTGGCCGCGCGCTGCCCAGCTCCGCCTGCCAGCGAAAGCCGCACGCCTCTGCCAGGCGCCGGCCAGCCTGCTCGTTGCGGGCCACGATCAGACCCTCGGTGAAACCCGCGTCACGCAGCGCGAACGCAACTGCCTTGGCCATCCCCCCGCTTCCGCGCAGGGCAAAAGCGCTGCGCGGCACCGCATGGCTCTCCATCAGTTGAGCGACGGCGATGTAATCGGTGTTGAACGCCTTGAGATGTCCGTCGGTGTTGACGATGGTATTGATCGACTGGATAGCGGCGGCCGAGGCGTCCAGCTCGTCGACCAGCTCGATACAGGCCTCCTTGAAGGGCATCGAAACTGCGCTGCCGCGAATCCCCAGCGAGCGTATGCCGGCCACGGCGGCGGCAAGGTCATTGGGGGCGAAGGTCTTGTAATAGAAGTTCAAGCCCAGTTGCTGGTAAAGATGATTATGGAAACGCACACCAAAGTTGCCAGGACGGGCGGCCATGGACATGCACAATAATGTCTCCCTGTTAGCAGTGACGGGCATCGGTGTTTCCTCCAGACGGTAATGGCTTGAATCTTCGGTAGAAGCGTATGCTACGCGCCAGTGAACGCGAGGACATACGCGGCGCACCTTACATAAAATTTACTCAGCACTTTCGCAGATTCTTACAATTTCGGTGTCATAGTGTTATCCCGTGGCAGTGCTTGAGAGTGATGCAGGCGCGCGACAACGGGTTGAGAGCGAGGAACAGTCATGATTCGTCAAATCCCCAAGATCGCCTTGTTTGTAGGTGCCCTGGCCCTTGCTGGCCAGGCGAATGCTGACCGTGGCTGGGGTGGCCCTGCCGTGGTAGGTGCTATCGTTGGCGCTGCCGTTGTCGGGGCGGCGGTATCTTCAGGTCGCGACAGAACGGTGTACGTCGAGCGCGAGCCAGTGTATGTGCAGCAGCGGCCGGTCTACTACGCGCCGCCACCGGTCTATTACCAGCCGGCCCCGGTCTATCAGGTTGTTGAGCGCTACCCACCGCCTCCACCGCCTGGCTACTACCATCATTATTACGGGCCACCACCAGGCCCCGGCTATTACTACGGCCCGCCACGCGGCCGCTGGTAACAGAACAAAAAACCCGCCTTTTCAGGCGGGTTTTTCGTTGCTGTGCTCACACTATGGGCTGCCAATGCAATGCGCCAAACCCTCGTTGTTATCAATGACCACTATTGAGAGCGTCGATTTCTGACTTGCCCGCCTGCCCTCTACAGTAGCGCCATGGATTGAGGAGGCACTTATGACCAAGGTACACATCATGTCCGTCGTCGGTAGCGCAGTTCCAGCCCCGCTCAGAGCGCGCGGCCTGCTGGCCTGCTGGTACCTGATTCAGGATGGCGAACCCGTCAGCGGCCCGCTCGCGTCATTGCCTGTTGCAGAGGCCCTGTCCCGGCAAATGCAGTGCCAGCCCCTCAACAGCTGACTTCTTCTGCAAACCTCGTGCGTTGCTCCGCACATCCCTTGCCCGCCTCTTTGATGGCGGGCTTTTTTTTGCCACGGAAAAAGCCGGTGATCAGACTCAGCCGCGCTCGGCCATGGCCGCGTTGACCTGACAGCGATGGGTCAGTTTCTGCAGGCGTTTCTCCAGCGCCATGAACACGACGCGATCGGTACGGCCGCTGTCGAGTTCATCGATCAGGTCATTGGCGACCTGACGCAATTCATAAGCCAGCACCACGCGGTCATCGTTAAGATCCTGTTTATGTGACTCGAACAGGCGATGCAGGTAATCCTGTAACGTGTATTTCAGGCTGTGCCGGTCACTGGCGCGCAGATGGGTCAGGTTGAGGCTGATGCGACCCTGCAGTTCGCTCAGCTCGCCGCACAGGTACTGCATGCGCCGCGCGTAGCCCACTTCCCGGTCACGTATCTGCCTGTGCGCCAGTTGCGCTTCCTGCTTGCGCTGGATGGCCGGTACTGCAACGGCCGCCATCAGCCCGACAATCAGCGCGATTGCCTGCATCCAGCCTGCCCAGTCGCTTGGACGTGAGGTAAAGCCGACACCCAGCAGCAGAATGACGATCAATGACGCGATGATCACCAGTACTGCGTAATCCTTGCTGACAAACCCCTTGAGCATTGCATGACTCCTGAATCGGTGACCTGAATGGCATGGAATGCTAATCGGTGCGGGCCTTGCGCACCACGAATATTCAATTGAGATTCGGTTTTTGGCAGGTTGCAGAGCAGAAAGCGACTTAACAGCAACTTAATGAACGACCGATTGCGTCATTTATTGCGCAAACGCCCACCCCAGCCCATCGACATACGGCAAAGTCTGCTCATAAAATGCAGCGTTTTGACGCGATCCCTTCCATTTACCACCTTTTATCGAGTGAGCCTTGCTCTTGAAAATCCGTCTGTCTCTTTTGGGCCTATTATTTGTACTTACCGGCCCCGTGCTTTCCACCCCTACGCTGGCAAACGAACCTGCCGTCCTGAGCCGTGATCCTTCCAACCTGCACCTCGCCTCGGGCAGCGCAATGGTCATCGACCTGCAGACCGACAAGGTGCTGTATTCCAGCAACCCGGATGTGATCGTGCCGATTGCCTCGGTCACCAAGCTGATGACCGCGATGGTCGTGCTGGATGCCAAGCAGCCGATGGACGAAGTCATTCCGGTGAACATTTCCCAGACCCCGGAAATGAAAGGCGTCTTCTCCCGCGTCAAACTCGGCAGTGAAATGAACCGTCGGGACATGTTGCTGATCACCCTGATGTCCTCGGAAAACCGCGCGGCGGCCAGCCTGGCACACAGCTATCCGGGCGGCTATCCGGCGTTCATCCTGGCGATGAACGCCAAGGCCAAGGCGCTGGGCATGAAACACACGGCCTACGTCGAACCTACCGGCCTGTCGGTATACAACGTGTCGACCGCGCGCGACCTCACCAAGCTGGTGATGGCGGCGCGCAAATACCCACTGCTCAGTGAGCTGAGCACCACCGAGCAGAAGACCGTGACCTTTCGCAAGCCGACCTACACCCTCGGTTTCAGCAACACTGATCATCTGGTGCGCAAGGACAACTGGGACATCAAGCTGACCAAGACCGGCTTTACCAATCAGGCCGGTCACTGCCTGGTGCTGCTGACCAGCATGGCCAACCGCCCGGTTTCAGTGGTGATTCTTGATGCGTTCGGCAAGTACACACACTTCGCCGACGCCGGCCGCATACGCAAGTGGATGGAAACCGGCCAGAGCGGCCCAGCGCCCGAAGTGGCCCTGCAGTACAAGAAGGACAAGAACCTGGTCATGAGACAGACCGGTATTCAAGCCAGAGACTGAGTGGCGCAAGCAACGAAAAACGGTCGCGATGCTTGCACATCGCGACCGTTTTTATTGAGTCGAGCAACACTCAGTTGTATTGAGTGACCAGCTTGGTATTCAGGTAGGCCTCAATGGCCTCAGTGCCACCTTCGGAACCGTAACCGGAATCCTTGATCCCGCCGAACGGCACTTCCGGCAAGCCGATGCCCTGATGGTTGATCGACAGCATGCCCGCTTCGATATAGGTGCTCAGCGCCTGGGCAGTCTTCATCGACGTGGTGAAGGCATAGGATGCCAGCCCGAACGGCACGCGGTTGGACTCGGCGATGGCCTCCTCCAGCGTGTCGAACGGCACCAGTAGCGCGACAGGGCCGAAAGGCTCCTCATTCATGATGCGCATGTGCGGCTTCAGGCCACTCAACACGGTCGGCTCGAAGAAATAGCCAGGTCCTTCGAAAGCCTTGCCACCGGCAGACAACGTCGCACCACCACGCACCGCGTCATCGATCAGATCGACCAGCGCAGGAATACGTCGATCATTGGCCACCGGGCCCATGGTAGTGCCCGCCTCCAGGCCGTTGCCGACCTTGATTTCGCGGGTCAGGCCGACGAACTTCTCGGTAAACGCGTCGAGCACCTTGCGTTGCACCAGAATCCGCGTGGGCGACACGCAGACCTGTCCGGCGTTACGGAACTTGGCCGTGGCCAGCACGCGAGCGGCGAGGTCGATATCCGCATCATCGAACACCAGCGCCGGTGCATGACCGCCCAGCTCCATGGTCGCCCGTTTCATGTGTTTGCCAGCCAATGCGGCCAATTGCTTGCCGACCGGCGTGGAACCGGTAAACGTGACCTTGCGGATGACCGGATGCGGGATCAGGTAACCGGAGATTTCTGCCGGATCACCGTAGACCAGACCAATGACGCCGGCCGGCACACCGGCATCGGCGAAGGCGCGAATTAGTTCGGCTGGCGACGCCGGCGTTTCTTCCGGGGCCTTGACGATGATCGAGCAGCCCGCAGCCAATGCCGAGGACAACTTGCGCACCACCTGGTTGATCGGGAAATTCCAGGGTGTGAACGCAGCGACCGGGCCGACCGGCTCCTTGATGACTTTCTGTTCGATGGACACGCCCCGCGATGGCACGAGACGGCCATAACTGCGACGCCCTTCTTCGGCCAGCCAGTCGATGATGTCCGCCGCCGACAGGGTTTCCATGCGCGCTTCGGCCAGCGGCTTGCCCTGCTCCTGCGTCATGATTCGGGCGATGCTGTCTGCACGCTCGCGAATCAGGTTCGCCGCTTTCTGCATCAGCTTGTAGCGATCATAAGCCGAGGTCGCGCGCCAGGTGGCAAAGCCACGCTCGGCCGCCGCCAGGGCTTCGTCAAGGTCGGCGATGCCGGCATGCGCCACAGTGCCCAGCGCCTCGCCCGTCGCCGGGTTGATGACTGACAGCGTGCGGTTGTCGCGGCTCGCGCGCCACTGACCATCGATATAAAGCTGTACGTCTGGATACATGAACAATTTCTCCATAAGTCGCTGAAAAGGAACGGTGTGGCCGATGGATCAGACTCGCTGATCAGCACCGGCCATCGGCAAAAATGCCAAGCGCTGCGGCTCGTCGATTTTGCGACGCGTCGTGACGCGCGTCGACAAGCTCACAAGACGTTCAGGGCCGATGGTCTCATTGGCCTGCGCTATGCTGCACTTACGACGATACTTTACTTACATAGCCTGGGCTCAAGTCACCAGTCAGGGATGACGTGATCATGAACGTACAGTCTGCCGCACTGCATCATCATACGCCCCGCCTGAATGTCGTTAATCCACACGGTCTGGAGATTCGCGCGATTGACTTTTGGCGCAACCAGGCCACGGATACGCCGCAACGACTTGTAAACCGCGTGGCTCATGATGCTGCCGGGCATCCGGTCAACTGCTGGGATGCAAGGCTCTGGGAAAGCCAGGCTGCGGTCAATCTTGCTACTGTGTTTTCCCTGAGTGGTCAGGCGCTTCTCAGCGACAGTGTCGATGCCGGTTGGCGGCTGATGTTGGCCGGTGACAGCGGCGCGGTCGTGGCTGGCTGGGATGGCCGTGGGACTGAGCGGAGCGTGCAGTATGACGCCCTGCTCAGACCCGTTGCCATCATTGAAAACGGACGCTGCGTCGAGCGGCGGCAATACGGCGGGCCGGATACCAAGGGCCATAACCAGTGCGGCCAATGTATACGCCATGATGACCCGGCTGGTTCGCGAATGGATGACGAGTTCGCCCTGGCGGGTGGTGTGCTTGAACAGACGCGGCATTTTCTCTTCAATCCTGAAAATGTCGACTGGCCAGAACCGCTGGTAGAACGTGACGCCCTGCTCGAATCAGGTCCAGGCGCGACTACGCGCTGGGCACACAGTCCGCTTGGCGATGTCATCTCGCAGACGGACGCCCAGCGTAACGTCCAGACCTTTGCCCATACTGTGGCAGGTCATGTTGAGGCCATTTCACTTAGCCTCCCCGGACAGACAGAGCAAGTTCTGGTTCACAGTATCGATTACGACGCTCAAGGCTACGTAACCTCGGAAACTGCTGGCAACGGCGTTGTGACCAAGGCGTTGCATGACGCCGCAAATGGCCGTCTGATCGAACTCAAGGGCACACGGGCAGATGGCCAACTGCTGCAACATCTGCTGTATGACTACGACCCGCTGGGCAATGTCCTGTGTATTAATGATCGCGCCCAGCCGACACGGTGTTGTGCAGGTCAGCGCATTGAGCCGGTGTCGACTTATCAATACGACACGCTTTATCAGTTGATCCAGGCTACCGGCAGGGAGGCCAGGAAAATCAACCAAGGCCCTGTTTTTCCATCCTTCCAGACTCCCCTCGATCCGACGCAGCTGGCCAATTACACGCAAACCTACCGCTATGATGCGAGCGGCAATCTGCTGCAACTGACCCACACGGGCACCCAGTCCCACTCGCGCACCCTGGTCACTTCGCAAACCAGCAATCGCAGCCTGCCGGTCATCAACGATCGACCGCCGGATGAAGCGGCCATCGCTGCCGCGTTCGACGCCAATGGCAATCTGAATGAGTTGCAAGCCGGGCAAGCGATGAGCTGGGACTCGCGCAATCAGTTGCAGCACGTGCGGCCAGTGGTTCGGGCAGCGGGTGACGACGACAAAGAGCGCTATGTCTACGACGCCAGTGGGCAACGCCTGCGCAAAATCCATACGACCAAGGCGAAAGCCGTTGTCCACAATGCCGAAGTGCGCTACTTACCAGGCCTGGAGGTGCACAGCAACAGCGCCACAGCCGAGACTTTGCACGTTATCGTCACCCAGGCCGGGCGCAACGAGGTACGGGTGCTGCACTGGCAGGCGGGTCAACCCGAAGGACTTGAAAACGATCAGGTTCGCTACAGCTTCGCCGATCATCTGGGGTCCGGCACCCTTGAGGTGGATAAAAACGCGCACATCATCAGCCAGGAAAGTTACTACCCGTTTGGTGGTACCTCGTGGTGGGCAGGACGCAGTACGGTTGAAGCCAGCTATAAAACCATTCGTTATTCCGGCAAGGAACGCGATGCAACCGGGCTGTACTACTACGGCCTGCGCTATTACGCGCCGTGGTTGCAGCGATGGATCAATCCGGATCCGGCGGGCACAGTGGATGGGATGAATCTGTATCGTTTTGTCCGGAATTCGCCTTTGCGGTTTGCTGATCAACAGGGGGCTGCTCCCTACGATGTACCTATTACAGTTGTCGTCGCAAACGACCTCTCCAAGTTCAATCCTGAGCAGCTATCCAAAATGTATGACGCCAGGGATGTTGCCGTTTCGTTATTGACGTTCACGCGTTCCGAGCTGTCAAAGGCCTCACCGAGGCGAGACGTAAAAAAGGCATTCGACGCAACCTTCGGTGCGCTGGATCCGAGCGCGCGCGCTGCTACGAGTATCGACGTGGAAGATTCGTTGCGGCAGATGCAGGAGCTCATTGAGCCCATCGGCAGTCCGGAATCTGATTTGACGCTGTTTCTTTTTAATGGACCCGAGCACATTCTCGCATCGACTCATTTTCAAGGCGAGTTTGATGAATCGGTCGAACGGATTGGGGTGTCGGCCTCCCTGCTTGCCAACTACGATGTGCTGGAAGTTGCACGATCCATTATTCATGAGGCCTCGCATGTCCGCCTGAATACAGTGGATGCGTTTTATTATCTGACGGATCCTGACAAGCTCCTCGTCGACGGAGCGGATACCGCACAGGTCAAGGCGTGGTCTGGCGAGTTGCGAAAGTCATTCAGAAAAATCTCGAAGCATGGCCCCAATGAAAAACGATTTGATCCTGCCGACTATACAGTCGCCATGCAGGCGTTGACCGAGAATGCGCACACCCCGGCACAGCGAAAACAAGAGTTCTTGAGCAACACGACGACCCGGACTTTATTATTGCAGATGAATGCCGACACGCTTTCGTCGCTGGTCATGGCGACCGGCCAGCCTGCCCGGTATGCGCAGACACGGATGAATCAGTCTGGAAATTAGACGATCAATGGCAGTACCCGCTTGTGCAGATACAAAGTGTCATTGACGCCTGAAAAAACGGTGCCTGTCTGGGCACCGTTTCAACAAAAAAGGCGTTGTCGGGGTAATTACAGAATCGGCTTGCCGCCCGTCACTGCATAGCGCGAGCCGGAAATGTAACTGGCTTCGTCCGAGGCCAGCAGCACGTAGATCGGCGAAACTTCCACCGGCTGCCCCGGGCGTCCCAGCGGTGTCTCGCTACCGAAGCTTTTCACATCTTCGTCGGTCATGGTCGCCGGGATCAGTGGCGTCCAGATCGGGCCGGGGGCAACGCTGTTCACGCGGATGCCCTTCTCGCCCAGCAACTGCGCCAGACCGCCAGTGAAGTTGGCAATCGCGCCCTTGGTGGTCGCGTAGGCCAGCAGCGTCGGCTTGGGCATGTCCGAGTTCACCGAACTGGTATTGATGATCGAGCCGCCCCGCGGCATATGCGGAACCGCAGCCTTGCAGATGCGAAACATCGCAGTGATGTTGATATCGAAGGTCTTGACCCACTCTTCGTCGGAGATTTCGTCCAGCGTTTCATGCGTCATCTGGAACGCAGCGTTGTTGACCAGCACATCGATGCGACCAAATTCTGCGACGGTCTTGCTCACGATGTCTTCACATTGCTGCTTCTGTGCCAGGTCGCCCGGCAACAGCAGGCATTTGCGACCCGCCTCTTCGACCCAGCGCTTGGTTTCTTGCGCGTCCTCATGCTCGTTCAAGTAGGAGATCGCGACCTGCGCGCCTTCACGTGCAAAAGCGATCGCGACTGCGCGGCCGATGCCGCTGTCAGCGCCGGTAATCAGCGCGATCTTGCCCTGCAGACGTCCGGAGCCCTTGTAGCTCTTTTCACCGCAATCGGGATAGGGGTCCATCTTGCCCTGCAGGCCTGGAACGTCCTGTGGCTGACTGGCAAATGGCGGCTTTGGGTATTCTTCGTTCATTTGAATAAATCTCGCTGAATAAAACGTTGTGACTGAAGCGCTGAAGCCCTTGTCGATCGCCAGTGGCGGATACGACAAGGGCTCTCAGGCCATGCCTGGTCAACTGCGCTTATCACGCACCTGGCTTGAGCACGACTTTGGTCCAGCCTTCATCACGCGCGTCGAAGTGCTTGTAGGCGTCAGGGCCTTCTTCAAGTTTCAGGCGATGGGAAATGATCTGCGACGGCTTGGCGCGACCGTGGTGGATCAGCTCGGCGAGGCGACGGTTGTAAGCCTTGACGTTGGCCTGGCCGGTGCGGATCTGCTGGCCTTTGAACCAGAACGAACCGAAGTCGAAGGCCATCTTGCCTTCCTTCGCGAGGTCGCTTTTGGCGCCCGGATCCTGCGGCACGAAAACACCCACGACGCCGATTCCACCCGTCGCCTTGGTCGAGGCAACGAGGTTGTTCATGGTGACGTGGTTGGCCTCGTGACCGTGACGGTCGCAGCACTGATAACCGACGCACTCACAGCCTCGGTCAGTACCTTTACCATCGGTCAGATTGAGGATCTGATCCACTGCGCCCTGCTCCAGCGAGTTGATCGGCGTCGCGCCCATCTTCGCCGCGAGTGCCAGACGATCTGGATGGTTGTCGACCACGAACACCTGCGAGGCGCCCTTGATCATTGCCGAGTGGGCGGCCATCAGACCGACCGGACCGGCGCCATAGATGGCAACGCTTTCGCCTGGCAGCAGCCCGGCCAGCTCGGTGGCATGCCAACCGGTCGGAAAGATGTCCGAGAGCATGACGTAGTCTTCTTCACGCTCGGCGGCATCTTCGGGCAACAGCAGGCAGTTGAAGTCGGCATACGGCACACGCAACAGCTCGGCCTGGCCACCTTCATGATCGCCCATATCGGCAAAGCCGTAAGCCGCACCCGCGCTGCCAGGGTTGGCGGTCAGACAATAACCGGTCAGGCCCTTCTCACAGTTTTCGCAAAAGCCGCAGCCAATATTGAACGGCAGGCACACCCAGTCGCCCACTTTGATGCGGTCGACGCCGGCGCCGACTTCAATCACCTGGCCGAGGTTCTCATGGCCGAAAATGCGCCCGGTCTCGAAAGACGTACGGCCTTCATACATGTGCAGGTCCGAGCCACAGATATTGGTGGAGGTCACTCTGACAAGAGCATCTGTTGGCTTCTGAATCTTCGCATCCGGTACGTTTTTGACACTGACGTCACGCGGACCGCCATAGACGATGGCTTTCATGTTCGGAGTCTCCTTGGTGAAAAATTCGATGGGGCTTTTTAGGCTCTGTACGAAAAGTGGCTGCGCTCGGTGATGCTTCGTTAAAAACAGGCTCGGAATGCTCATTTACAACACGTAGAGTCGAACGCGACCCCGGCCGTTCCTCGCCTGTTTTTGCCTCGCCTGACCTTCGCTCGCCGACTTTTCGTACAGAGCCTAGGGCTCACCGTATATCTGTCACAACCAGAAGACGCCTGTTCAAAGCGATTGCCTTCGCACCTGACGAATGGTCATTGATGAGTGCGAGCTAGAGCTGTGCGCGCGTATGGATCGAGGAAAATGAGGTGAACGACAAGCCCGGTAGCCGCCGCAAATAAAGGATTTGCATGCACGATCTTATGGTATACCATCAGACGAAATACAAAGACATCTGCTCCGGGAGTCGTTCATGAGCTTTGAAATTCGCAAGATCGTCACGTACACCGAAGAAACCTTCATCGAGGGCGGCAAGGCCACTGACAAGCCGGTCACCATGATCGGACTGGCGGCGGTGATCAAGAACCCCTGGCTGGGCCGTGGTTTCGTCGAAGACCTGAAACCGGAGATTCGCGCCAACTGCTCCGCACTGGGCGAGCTGATGGTCAAGCGCCTCACCGATGCGATTGGCGGAGCGCAAAATATCGAAGCCTACGGCAAGGCTGCCGTGGTCGGTGCGGAAGGCGAAATCGAACACGCATCGGCCGTGATTCATACCCTGCGCTTTGGCAATCATTACCGTGATGCCGTCAAGGCCAAGAGCTACCTGAGCTTTACCAACAAACGCGGCGGCCCGGGTACGTCGATCCAGATACCGATGATGCACAAGGACGATGAAGGGCTGCGCTCGCACTACATCACCCTGGAAATGCACATCGAGGATTCGCCGCGTGCCGACGAAATCATTGTAGTCCTTGGCGCCGCCAATGGCGGACGCCTGCACCCGCGAATCGGCAATCGCTATATCGACCTGGAAGAGCTGGCGGCCGAAAAAGCCCAGTAACTCATGAAGGGCTCGTGGCCCGATCATCTTTAACCTCTGCGCAGGAGCGATCCATGATTCAGCTCACCGCTGAACACACCCCGGCGGGTACCAGCTATCTGGCTACCGGCCAAGGTCACCCCGTGGTGTTGATTCACGGGGTGGGCCTGAACAAGGAAATGTGGGGCGGCCAGATCGTCGGTCTGGCCACGCATTACAAGGTCATCGCCTATGACATGCTCGGCCACGGTGCCAGCCCCCGCCCCGACCCGGAGACGGGCCTGCCGGGCTACGCCGAACAACTGCACGAGTTGCTGACGCATTTGCAGCTGCCGCACGCGGCGGTCGTCGGCTTTTCGATGGGCGGCCTCGTCGCGCGTGCGTTCGCGCTGGAGTTCCCTGAGCACCTGTCGGGGCTGGTGGTGCTCAACAGCGTATTCAATCGCAGCGCGGAACAGCGTGCCAGCGTCATTGCGCGCACCAGCCAGGCTGCCGAGCATGGCCCGGACGCCAATGCGGGCGAGGCGCTTTCACGCTGGTTCAGCCGTGAATATCAGGCAGCCAGCCCGGCGCAGATTGCGGCCATTCGGCACAACCTGGCCAGCAACGATCCGCAGGGTTACCTGACCACGTACAAGCTGTTCGCCACTCAGGATATGTACCGCGCCGAGGATCTGGGCGATATTCGCGCACCGACGTTGATCGCCACGGGCGAACTTGACCCGGGATCGACGCCGCAAATGGCCCGCGAACTGGCCGCGCGTATTCCCGGTGCCGACATCGCGATATTGCCCGATCAACGCCATATGATGCCGGTTGAATCGCCACGTCTGGTCAACCAGGTGCTGCTCGGTTTCTTCGAAAAGATCGGCCTCGACAAACCGGCTTCCGCTCACCATTCGATCAAGGGGATTGTTGCATGAGCCTTACCCGCTTTCAGATGTGCATCGACGGCCAGTGGGTCGACGCGCTGTCCGGCAACACCTTCGAGAGCCTCGACCCGACACTGGCCGAACCCTGGGCGCAACTGCCGGATGCTGACGAAGCCGATGTCGAGCGGGCCGTTCAGGCCGCCCAGAAGGCCTTCGAGGGGCAGGCCTGGCGCGGCCTGACGGCCACGGCACGCGGCAAGCTGCTGCGCAAGCTGGGCGACCTGATCGCCGATAACAAGGAGCAATTGGCGCAGCTGGAAAGCCGCGACAACGGCAAACTGATTCGCGAGACCCGCGGGCAGGTCGGCTACCTGCCGGAGTTCTTTCATTACACCGCAGGGCTGGCTGACAAGCTCGAAGGCGGCACCCTGCCCCTCGACAAGCCGGACCTGTTCGCCTACACCGTGCACGAACCGATGGGCGTGGTGGCCGGGATCATCCCCTGGAACAGCCCGCTGTACCTGACCGCCATCAAGCTGGCACCAGCACTGGCTGCTGGCAACACCATCGTCCTCAAGCCTTCGGAACACGCCTCCGCCACCGTGCTTGAACTGGCGCGTCTGGCACTTGAAGCCGGCATTCCGCCTGGCGTGGTCAACGTCATCACCGGTTACGGCCCGACCACTGGCGCGGCCCTAACCCGGCACCCGCTGGTGCGCAAGATAGCCTTCACCGGTGGCGCGGCTACTGCGCGTCATGTAGTGCGCAGCAGCGCGGAGAACTTTGCCAAACTGTCACTGGAGTTGGGCGGAAAATCACCCAATATCATCTTCGCCGACGCCGACCTGGACAGCGCCATCAATGGCGCCGTCGCCGGCATCTACGCGGCGTCCGGACAAAGCTGTGTTTCCGGCTCGCGACTGCTGGTGCAGGACGAAATCTACGACGAGTTCGTCGAACGCCTGGCCGAGCGCGCCAGCCGGATTCGTATCGGCAATCCGCAGGATGAAGACACTGAAATGGGCCCGATGGCCACTGCCCAGCAACTGGCTGTGGTAGAAGGCCTGGTGGCCGACGCGCTGGCCGAAGGTGCACGCCTGCGCCTGGGCGGCAAGCGACCGACGCTGGACAGCAAGGGCTGGTTCTATGAACCTACGCTGTTCGAGTGCGATCACAATTCGATGAAGATCATGCAGGAAGAAGTGTTCGGCCCGGTGGCATCGGTGATTCGTTTCAAGGACGAAGCCGAAGCGCTGGCCATCGCCAACGACTCCCAGTTCGGCCTCGCCGCCGGAATCTGGACCCGCGACCTGGGACGCGCACACCGTCTGGCGCGGGATATTCGCTCAGGTATCATCTGGGTGAATACGTATCGAGCCGTGTCGGCCATGGCGCCTATCGGTGGTTTCAAAAATAGCGGCTACGGTCGCGAGAGCGGGATAGACTCCGTGCTGGCCTACACCGAACTGAAAACGGTGTGGATCAACCTTTCGCAGGCGCCCATGCCTGATCCATTTGTCATGCGTTAAAGAGGCCGCTGCGATGATAGAACCCGGTATTTACAAAGAAGTCATGGCGTCATTCCCTTCGGGCGTGACCATCGTCACCACCCTGGACCCAGAGGGCAACCTGTTCGGTATTACTGCCAGCGCATTCAGTGCGCTGTCCATCGACCCGGCACTGGTGCTGTTCTGCCCCAACTACGAATCGGACACTTACCCGGTGTTGCGCGACAGCAAGAAATTCGCGATTCACCTGCTGTCTGCCGATCAACAGACAGAAGCCTATGCCTTCGCCAGCAAGGGCAAGGACAAGACCAAGGGCATCGAGTGGCAGTTGAGCGAGCTGGGCAACCCGTTGCTCAGCAACGCCACGGCGATTATCGAGTGTGAGCTGTGGCGCGAATACGACGGCGGCGATCACGCGATCATTGTCGGTCAGGTGAAAAACCTGATCCTGCCGGCGACACCGGTCACACCGATGGTCTATCACCGGGGCAAGATGGGTGCACTGCCAGCCATCGTCTGAGGTGGCTCAGGGCGGTTTTGGTGGTTGCAGGCATGGGCGTGATAAACTCGGCCGCGACCCGGGTTCATCCGTCCGGGCCATGCAGCAGCCCGCGCAGTGTGCGGGTTGCCGACATGAGCGAGACTTTATTTCCAGTCACGTTTTTACTTTGACAGCCCCATTCCGAGCACACCCGATGAAACGCCTGCCTCTCGACGACACCTTCAAGGTCAACCGCAACCCCGTCACGCTGCGCGAGATCGTGCTGGACAAACTGCGCAGCGCAATCATGAACTTTCAGCTGTTGCCGGGTGATCGTCTGGTCGAGCGTGATCTGTGTGACCGCCTCGGTGTGAGCCGCACCTCGGTGCGCGAAGCACTGCGCCATCTGGAATCCGAAGGTCTGGTCGAGTTCGCCGATGCCAAAGGCCCGCGTGTTGCAATCATCACGCTGGCTGATGCGTGCGATATCTACGAACTGCGTTGCGTGCTGGAAGGCCTGATCGTTCAGCTGTTTACCCTGCGCGCCAAGCCCAAGGACATTCGTGCACTTGAAAAGGCCCTGGAGGAAAATCGTCAGGCGCTCAAGGAAGGCGAACTGCAGCAGGTGATCGACTCGGTCCAGGGTTTCTACGATGTATTGCTGGAAGGCTCGGGCAACCATGTGGCCGCGACCCAGCTACGCCAGTTGCAGGCGCGCATCAGCTACCTGCGCGCCACCTCGGTATCCCAGGAAAACCGCCGCGGTGCCAGCAACAAGGAAATGGAGCTCATGGTCGAAGCGATCAAGAGCGGCGACCCGCTGGCCGCGCACCAGGCGTCGGTCGATCACGTACGCAACGCCGCGTGCGTGGCGCTGGAATACCTCAAATCCAAGCAGGACGAAGACAGCAAAGTCCGCGACATCGTCGCCCCCGTCGCGCTGAAAGAACCTCGCATAGGTCGCTGAAATGGCCACACCGCGCTTCTGTCCCCAGTGCGGTAGCGCTGATCTGGCTCAGCGTGTGCCATCGGGCGACACACACGTGCGACTTGTCTGTGGCGGCTGTCAGTACATTCACTACGTCAACCCGAAGATCATCGCGGGTTGCATCATCGAGCAGGAAGGCAAGTACCTGCTCTGCCAGCGCGCCATCCCGCCGCGCCCCGGCACCTGGACACTGCCTGCCGGCTTCATGGAAAGCGGCGAAACCACCGAGCAGGCGGCGCTGCGCGAAGTCTGGGAAGAAACCGGTGTGCGCGCCGAGATCCTTTCGCCCTACTCTATTTTCAGCGTGCCGCGCATCAGCGAAGTCTACATCGTGTTCCGTGCCATCGCGCTGGAGGTGACCGGCCGGTTCGGCCCGGAAACCCTGGACTACAGATTCTTCGCCCCCGAAGACATCCCGTGGGACAGCATCTATTACCCCGCCATTCGCCAGATACTGGAGCGCTATATCGAAGAACGTCAGGCGGGTGTCTACGGCATTTATATCGGTAACGACGACACCGGCAAAGTGCACTTCATCCGATGAACGCCTGAAGCTTTCAGCTCGCAACTGAACGCTTAAAACTGCCCCTCGACGATCACGATCTCGGCCTTTGAAGCGCCCTGCCTGTGGCTCATCGCATGCTGGTACTCGGGCGACCGATAACAGGCCACCGCTTTCTCGTAAGATTCAAATTCGATAATCACCGTGCGCTGCGGCGTATCACGCCCTTCGAGCGCCTCGGAACGCCCGCCGCGCGCAAGGAACCTGCCACCAAACAGCTCGAAAGCCGCGTGCGCGCGCTGGGTGTATTCGCTGTACTGCTGGGAGTCGGTCACATCAACGTGTGCAATCCAATAGGCTTTCATCGCGATCTCACTGTTTCATTGATAGGCAATCTGTGAAATATTCTGTCTTATGGTATACCACGATTCATTCACCCATAAAACCGGGAAACTGACTATGGCGTTCGATCGCATCGAAGACATCATTGAAGACTACCGCCAGGGCAAGATGGTGTTGCTGGTCGACGATGAGGATCGGGAAAACGAAGGCGATCTACTGCTCGCCGCCGATTGCTGTTCGCCGCAGGCAATCAGTTTCATGGCCCGCGAGGCGCGCGGTCTGATCTGCCTGACGCTGACCGACGAACACTGCCAGCGTCTGGGCCTGGAGCAGATGGTGCCCAGCAACGGCAGCGTATTCGCCACGGCGTTCACAGTGTCCATCGAAGCCACCACGGGGGTAACCACCGGCATCAGCGCGGCAGATCGTGCGCGTACCGTTCAGGCTGCCGTCAACCCGCGCGCAGTAGCGGAAGACCTGGTGCAGCCAGGGCATATCTTTCCATTGCGCGCGCGTGACGGCGGCGTGCTGACCCGCGCCGGACATACCGAAGCGGGCTGCGACCTGGCCCGCCTGGCCGGTTTCACGCCAGCGTCGGTCATCGTTGAAGTCATGAATGATGACGGCAGCATGGCCAGAAGACCTGACCTGGAAGTGTTCGCCAAAAAGCACGGCATCCGCATCGGCACCATCGCCGACCTGATCCATTACCGCCTGAGCACCGAACACACCATCGTCAGGATTGGCGAGCGCGAACTGCCGACCGTGCACGGCACCTTCCGTCTGTTCAGCTACGAAGACCGCATCGAAGGTGGCGTGCACATGGCCATGGTGATGGGCGACATCCGTCGCGACGCCGCCACACTGGTGCGCGTGCATGTTGTCGACCCGCTGCGTGACCTGGTGGGTGCCGAATACAACGGCCCTGCCAACTGGACACTCTGGGCCGCCCTGCAACGTGTCGCGCAAGAAGGTCACGGTGTGGTAGTGGTGCTGGCCAATCACGAATCGTCTCAAGCGCTGCTGGAGCGCATTCCGCAGCTCACCCAGCCGCTCCGCCAATACACCCGCTCGCAATCACGCATTTATTCCGAGGTCGGCACGGGCGCACAGATCTTGCAGGACCTGGGCGTCGGCAAGCTGCGCCACCTTGGTCCACCCCTGAAATACGCCGGGTTGACCGGCTACGATCTGGAAGTGATTGAAAGTATTCCGTTTCCCGGCTGACCACGTAAACGCCTGGCGCGCGCGCCAGATAATCCGCCGCCTGCAACCACAGGCACTGATCAGAAAACCCACCGTGAGGGCGTTTTGACAGGGCAAAACGCTTGCAGAAAGTTTGGAATACCATAATATGACATTCCATAAATACAAGATCTGGTCAGACGCGCCCGGCAAGGGACAGCACTAATAACAGCACCTGACCCGTACAAGGTTTCAAGGCCCATTGGACCTACTGCTCCCGATTACGCGGGCAAGAAAAGCCCGCTCAAAACACAACAAATGAGGGCGTAAAAATGGTGTTGAACAAACGTGCAACAGCAGTCCTGGCCGCAGGCGTGCTGGCTTTCTCGAGTGTCGCCGCTATTGCCGCCGAGAGCGTCAACTTCGTGAGCTGGGGCGGCTCCACGCAGGACTTCCAGAAGGAGGCCTGGGCGGCTCCATTCAGCAAGGCCAGTGGCATCACCGTCGTGCAGGACGGTCCTACTGACTACGGCAAACTCAAGGCCATGGTCGAAAGCGGCAACGTGCAGTGGGACGTTGTCGATGTCGAAGCCGACTTCGCCCTGCGCGCCGCCAGCGAGGGCCTGCTGGAGCCTCTGGACTTCACCACCATCAAACGCGACGAGATCGACAAACGCTTCGTGACTGACCACGGCGCCGGTTCGTTCTTCTTCTCCTTCGTGCTCGGCTACAACGAAAGCAAAGTCGGCGGCAAGGCGCCTGGTGACTGGGCCGCGATGTTCGACACCAAGACCTACCCTGGCAAGCGCGCGCTGTACAAGTGGCCAAGCCCCGGCGTGCTGGAACTGGCCCTGCTGGCCGATGGTGTAGCCCCCGACAAGCTTTACCCGCTGGACCTCGACCGCGCCTTCAAAAAACTCGACACCATCAAGAAGGATATCGTCTGGTGGGGCGGCGGTGCGCAGTCCCAGCAACTGCTGGCCTCCGGTGAAGTGTCGATGGGGCAGATGTGGAACGGTCGGGTCTACGCCCTGCAACAGGATGGCGCCCCGGTGGGGGTGAGCTGGAAGCAGAACCTGGTCATGGCGGATTTTCTGGTCGTTCCCAAGGGCGCAAAAAACAAGGACGCCGCGATGAAGTTCATCGCCAATGCGACCAGCGCCAAAGGCCAGGCAGACTTCTCCAACCTCAGTGCCTATGCCCCGGTCAATACCCAGAGCGTTGCGCGCCTGGACTCTACGCTTGCACCTAACCTGCCGACCGCGCACGTTGCCGATCAAATCACTCTCGACTTCGCATACTGGGCCAAGAATGGCGCTGATATCGCGACACGGTGGAACGAATGGCTGGTCAAGTAAAAATGACAGCGGTTGCTCCTCGTCAATCCATGCCGGCCGGGGGTGCTTCCAGCACCGCTGGCGCGGCCAGCCAGAAGGCGCCGGGCATGCTGCCATCCCCTTCCCTCGCGCAGCGCTGGCGCGGCAGCCGCAATCTGCTTCCGGCGCTGATCTTCCTCGGGCTGTTCTTCTTCGCCCCGCTGATCGCCCTGCTGCTGCGGGGCGTGCTTGAACCGGTGCCGGGCCTTGGCAACTATGAGCAACTGTTTGCCAACTCGGCCTATTCGCGGGTGCTGCTCAATACCTTTTCCGTAGCGGGCCTGGTGACGCTGTTCAGCCTGCTGCTGGGCTTCCCGCTCGCTTGGGTGATCACCCTGGTCCCACGCGGCTGGGGACGCTGGATTCTGAATATCGTGCTGTTGTCGATGTGGACCAGCTTGCTGGCCCGCACTTATTCGTGGCTGGTGCTGTTGCAGGCCTCCGGGGTCGTCAACAAGGCCTTGATGGCCATGGGCATCATCGATCAACCGCTGGAAATGGTGCACAACCTGACCGGTGTAGTGATCGGCATGAGCTACATCATGATTCCGTTCATCGTCCTGCCGTTGCAGGCGACCATGCAGGCCATCGATCCGATGGTGCTGCAGGCGGGTTCGATCTGCGGGGCCAGCCCGTGGAGCAATTTTTTCAGAGTGTTTCTGCCACTGTGCCGTCCGGGGCTGTTTTCCGGAGGCCTGATGGTATTTGTCATGTCGCTCGGTTACTACGTCACCCCGGCGCTGCTCGGCGGCGCGCAGAACATGATGCTGCCCGAATTCATCGTCCAGCAGGTGCAATCGTTCCTCAACTGGGGGCTGGCCAGTGCCGCCGCTGCGTTGCTGGTGCTGATCACGCTGGTGCTGTTCTACTTCTACCTGAAGCTCCAGCCGGAATCACCGGTCGGCGCCAGCAACGCGAGGTAAACCGCCATGCTCCTGACACCCAATGCCATGAGCCCCGGCTTGCGTACGGGCCTGTACCTGACCACCGCCCTGATCGCGCTGTTCCTGTTGCTGCCGATCCTGTTCATCGTCCTGCTGTCGTTCGGTTCATCGCAGTGGCTGGTGTTTCCGCCGCCCGGCTGGACGCTGAAATGGTATCAGCAGTTTTTTTCCAATCCGGACTGGATGGCCGCGGCCATGTCCAGCTTCAAGGTCGCGATCCTGACCACTTTCGCCTCGGTGGCGTTGGGCCTGCCCACTGCGTTCGCGCTGGTGCGTGGCCGGTTTCCGGGGCGTGACCTTCTGTACGGCGTCTTCACACTGCCGATGATCGTGCCGCTGGTGATCATCGCTGTCGCGGTCTACGCGCTGTTTCTCAAGCTCGGTTACACCGGCACGCTGTTTTCCTTCGTCGTCAGCCATGTGATCGTTGCCTTGCCGTTCACCATCATCTCGATCATCAATTCGCTGAAGCTGTTCGACCAGTCCATCGAGGATGCCGCGGTCATCTGCGGCGCTTCACGCTTGCAGGCCATCTACAAGGTGACCTTTCCCGGCATCCGGCCGGGCATGATGGCCGGTGCGCTGTTCGCGTTCCTGGTGTCGTGGGACGAGGTGGTGTTGAGCGTGATGATGGCCAGCCCGACCCTGCAAACCCTTCCCGTGAAAATGTGGACCACCCTGCGTCAAGACCTGACGCCGGTCATCGCCGTCGCCTCAACGCTGCTGATCGCCCTGTCGGTGCTGATCATGTTCATCGCCGCGACCCTGCGTCGCCGCAACGAAGCCAGGAGTACTTCATGAGTGCCGTGATCAAAGACCCCGCCCATCAGCACCAGAACACACTGGTCAGTCTGTGTAATCTGAACAAGCACTACGGAAATTTCGCCGCTGTCGACGACATTTCTCTGGACATCCAGGACGGTGAATTCCTGACCTTCCTGGGCTCCAGCGGCTCGGGAAAAAGCACCACGCTGTCGATGCTCGCCGGCTTCGAAACACCCAGCTCGGGCGAGATTCTGGTGGGCGGCAAATCGCTGGTGAATGTGCCGCCGCACAAGCGTGACATCGGCATGGTGTTCCAGCGCTACTCGCTGTTCCCGCACCTGTCGGTACGCGACAACATTGCCTTTCCGCTGGCAATCCGCAAGTTGCCTGCGGCCGAGCGCGAGAAGAAAGTCGATGCGATGCTCAAGCTGGTTCAGCTCGAAGCCTTCGCTCATCGTCGCCCGTCGCAACTGTCTGGCGGCCAGCAGCAGCGGGTCGCCATCGCCCGGGCGCTGGTTTACGAGCCGCGCATCCTGCTGATGGACGAGCCTCTGGGCGCACTGGACAAGAAACTGCGCGAAGACCTGCAGGACGAACTGCGTCAGTTGCATCGCCGGCTGGGCATCACCATCGTTTACGTGACCCATGACCAGGAAGAAGCCATGCGCCTGTCACAGCGCATCGCCATCTTCAGCCATGGCAAGATCGTCGGTCTGGGCTCGGGCTATGACCTGTACCAGGATCCGCCGAATGCCTTCGTCGCCTCGTTTCTCGGCAACTCGAACTTCCTCAGGCTCAAGGCCCAGGGCAATGCCGTGGCGACGTTCGAAGGCAGCACACTGGCGATTCGCCTGACCGCAGGGCTGAAGACTGATCAGGACGTGCTGCTGATGGTGCGCCCGGAGAAAGCCCAGGCGCTGAGCGTGTCCCAGGCAGCCGCCATGCCGCTCGAAGCAGGCTGGAACGAGGTGAACGCCACGGTCACTGAAGTGCTTTTCCTCGGCGAGAGCCAGACGTGCTCGGTGGTCACTGCCGGAGGCACTGCCATGACCGTCAAGGCGCTTTCCGCGAACGGCATGTCACTCCAGACGGGCGACCCGGTGCGCGTGCGTTGGGCAGCCGCAGACGCGTGCATCTACACCGAGTGGACCGACAGCGACCTGAACAAGGCGGCCGGCACGCACTGACGCTGCGTGGCGTGCCTCAGTGGTTGACGGGCGAAGGATGCAGGGCAAGGTAGTCGCGCAGAAACTCCACCGTGACGCGCACCTTGGCCGAACTCATCAGCGGCGAGGTGTGCACCGCCCAGATGTCTGCATCCTGGCGGTAATCCGGCAACACCTGAACCAGCCGGCCCTCGGCCAGGTCAGTGCGCACATCCCACAGCGAACGCAGCAACACCCCGCGCCCGTCCAGGCACCACTGACGGGCGATTTCGCCGTGGTTGGTAGACAGGCTGCCGGTCACCTTGACGGTTTCGGCACCCTGCGGCCCGTTGAGGTGCCAGATGCCGAATGGCCGGTCGCGCTCCTTGATCACCAGGCAATCGTGATTGGCCAGTTCGCCAAGATTGAGCGGTGTGCCGTGAAGGTTGAGGTAGCCGGGGCTCGCGCACAGAACCCTCCAGTTGCTGGCCAGATGCCTGGCGCGCAGGTGCGGGGCGATTTCGTTGCCGACACGGATATCCAGATCGACGCCCTCCTCGATCAGATCGACCAGCCGGTCCTGAATGTCCAGACGGATATCCAGCTTCGGATAACGCGACGCCAGTTCCGACAACGCCGGCGCGACGAAACGCCGGCCGAAGCCCTGACTGCTGACGACCCGCAACAAGCCACTCGGCTCGCCATGCAATGCCGCCACCTCTTCGCCCATCTGCTGCACTGAGTCGAGCATACCCCTGGCCCACTCGTAGACGCGCTCGCCATCCTCGGTAATCGACACCTGCCGGGTCGAGCGGTGCAGCAACACCACACCCATGCCCTGCTCCAGCAAACGAATACGCTTGCTGACATAAGCAGCGGACATGCCCAGCTCATCCGCAGCCCCGACGAAGCTCGAGCGCCGGGCCACATGAACGAACACATTCAAATCATCAAGGCTGGGGTATTTATTCACGATTCGTGTTTTCTCAGTGCATTAATCAGCTGATTATCTTTATATCGTGCGCTTATAGCATGGATGGCCTGTGCAACTCATTCATCGCACACCCGTAATGGATCGATTCAGAGAGAACGCCGACATGAACAACAAGAAACTGCGTATTGCTGCCATCGCCGGTGACGGCATCGGCCTGGAAGTGCTGCCTGAAGGGGTACGTGTGGTGCAGGCCGCTGCCGCACGGCACGGGCTGGACCTGGAGTTCGAGTACTTCGAATGGGCCAGCTGCGATTACTACCTGAAGCACGGCAAGATGATGCCGGACGACTGGTTCGAACAGCTCAAAGGCTTTGACTCGATCTTCTTCGGCGCCGTCGGCTGGCCGCAAAAGGTCCCGGATCACATCTCGCTGTGGGGCTCGCTGCTCAAGTTCCGCCGCGAATTCGACCAGTACGCGAATATTCGCCCGGTGCGTCTGTTTCCCGGCGTGCCCTGCCCGCTGGCCAATCGCAAACCGGGCGACATCGACTTTGTCGTGGTCCGGGAAAACACCGAAGGTGAATACTCGTCGCTGGGCGGGATCATGTTCGAAAACACCGAAAACGAATTCGTGTTGCAGGAATCGGTATTCACCCGTCGCGGCGTCGACCGCATTCTCAAATTCGCTTTCGAGATGGCCAGCAAACGCGAGCGCAAGCACGTTACTTCGGCGACCAAATCCAATGGCATGGCCATCAGCATGCCGTACTGGGACAAACGCACCGAAGCGATGGCCGGCCAGTACCCCGGCATCAGTTGGGACAAGCAACACATCGACATTCTCTGCGCCCGTTTCGTGCTGCAACCCGAGCGCTTCGACGTGGTGGTGGCGTCCAACCTGTTCGGCGACATCCTCAGCGACCTCGGCCCGGCCTGCGCGGGCACCATCGGCATTGCGCCGTCAGCCAACCTCAACCCAGAGCGTCACTTCCCGTCATTGTTCGAACCGGTTCACGGCTCGGCCCCGGACATCTTCGGCCAGAACATCGCCAACCCGATCGCGATGATCTGGTCGGGTGCGCTTATGCTCGAATTCCTCGGCCAGGGTGACCAACGCTTCACCGCGGCCCATGACGAAATCATCACCGCCATCGAGCAAGTGATCGCCAACGGCGACGTCACGCCGGATCTGGGCGGCACGCTTTCGACTCAGCAAGTCGGCGCGGCGATTGCCGAGCGGATTTCTGCAGCCCGTTAAACGTTTTCTGGCTCGCTGCGCTGTTCCAGCAACTCGACGAAGCGGGTCAGGCTGCGTGACACCGTGCCGCGGCGCCAGATCAGCCAGGTGTGCAGGTAGCGAAACTTCTCGGACAGCGGCCAGATACTGACCGTGGCGCAGCCGGGCATACTTTCCAGCATGCTGCGCGGCATCAGCGCCAGCCCGGCACCGGCGCTGACGCAGGCGAGCATGCCGTGGTAGGACTCCATTTCGTGGATCTTGCCCGGCACTGCCGCGTCATCGGTGAACCAGCGTTCAAAGTGATGGCGGTACGAGCAGTTGGCACGAAACGCATAGATACTCTCTCCGCTGACATCACGCCCGCGCTTGACCGGTGCATGATTGAGCGGCGCGATGATGACCATTTCCTCTTCGAAGACCGGCACGCCGTCAAGCGATGGATGCTGCACCGGCCCGTCGACGAACGCAGCGACCAGTCGACCGGCCAGCACGCCGTCGATCATGGTTCCGGACGGGCCTGTCGAAAGGTCCAGCTCGACCTTGGCGTTCTGCTGATTGTAGGCGGCCAGCAGCGCAGGAATCCTGACCGCAGCCGTGCTTTCCAGCGACCCCAGTGCAAAAGGCCCCTGTGGCTCCTCCCCGGAAACGGCGGAGCGCGCTTCCTGCACCAGATCCAGGATGCGTCGCGTGTAGTCGAGAAAATTCCAGCCTGCGGGAGACAGGCGCAAGCGGTGCTTCTCGCGAATGAACAGGTCGACGCCCAGATCCTGCTCCAGCTGCTTGATGCGCGTGGTCAGGTTCGAGGGCACCCGGTGGATGTGCTGCGCCGCGGCGCTGATGCTGCCGTGTTCAGCCACCGCTTTGAAGATCTCCAGCTGAACCAGATCCATATCATTCTCCAAACATGAACGTTACGCTCATTATTATTCAGTTTTAGAAAGCATTGCACGCCTATATTCTGGTTCCACTTCCACCTCAACAGGATGGCGCAATGACTACTGTCACCAGCAACACCCATGCAATCTCGATCAACCCTGCCAACGGCGAGCAGATCGGTCACTATGCCTTTGAATCCGCCGCCGCGCTGGATCAAAGCCTGTCGCGGGCGGCTGCCGGTTTTGCCGGCTGGAAGCGCACACCGGTTCAGCAACGTGCGCAATTGATCGTCGCCATGGGTCAGGCCCTGCGTTATGACGCCGACAACATCGCACGCATGATCAGCCAGGAAATGGGCAAGCCCGTTGCCCAGGCACGAGGCGAGGTCGAGAAATGCGCGCAACTGTGCGACTGGTACGCGGCGCAAGGCCCGGCGATGCTGGTGGCCGAAGCGACTCAGGTCGAGCATGACAAGGCGCGGATCGAGTACCGTCCGCTGGGCCCTATTCTCGCGGTAATGCCGTGGAATTTCCCGATCTGGCAAGTGCTGCGCGGTGCGATTCCGACCCTGCTGGCCGGTAATACGTACGTGCTCAAGCACGCGCCCAATGTCATGGGCTGCGCTTACCTGATGCTCGATGCGTTCAAGCGTGCCGGCTTCCCGGAGGGTGTGTTCGAAGTCATCAACGTGAGCCCGGAAGGCGTTTCAAGCGCCATTGCCGACCCGCGCATCGCAGCCGTCACCCTGACCGGCAGCGTGCGTGCTGGCCAGGCCATCGGCGCCCAGGCCGGTGCGGCACTGAAGAAGTGCGTGCTGGAACTCGGCGGTTCCGACCCGTTCATCGTGCTCAATGACGCGGACCTGGATCAGGCTGTGAAGGCGGCGGTGATTGGCCGCTTCCAGAACACCGGGCAGGTCTGTGCAGCGGCCAAGCGTCTGATCATCGAGCAAGGCGTGGTCGAGGAGTTCACCCGCAGGTTCGTCGAGCAAACGCGTCAACTGGTAACGGGCGATCCTCTTTCCAGCGAAACCTACATTGGCCCCATGGCGCGCTTCGATCTGCGCGACGAGCTGGATGCCCAAGTGCAGGACACGCTCGCCGAAGGCGCCACGCTGTTGCTGGGCGGCAAAAAGGCCGAAGGCCAGGGCAATTATTATCAGCCTACCGTGCTCGGTGACGTCACCGATAAGATGACTTCGTTCCGGCAAGAGCTGTTCGGCCCTGTAGCGTCGATCATCACCGCGCGTGACGCACAGCACGCCCTGGAGCTGGCCAATGACAGCGACTTCGGCCTGACCGCGACGATTTATACCCGCGACCTGAAACAGGCCGAGCGCATGACCGAGGAACTGGAAACCGGCGGTGTGTTCATCAACGGCTACAGCGCTTCAGACCCGCGCGTGAGCTTCGGCGGCGTGAAGAAAAGCGGCTTTGGTCGTGAGCTGTCGCACTTCGGTGTACGCGAGTTCTGCAATGCGCAGACCGTATGGCGGGATCGTCAGTGAGGGTGCAGAAGATACAAAGCCCTTGCGGGACTGGCTGGTATGGAGATCCGCGTTGCTCACCAAGGAGCAGGTGTAGCCGCTGAGTATTTGCTGATCAGTCAGTCCCCCTTCGCGAGCAAGCTCGCTCCCACGGGAGCCATCTGTGGGAGCGATGAGTGTGCTTGTGTGGGAGTGAGCTTGCTCACGAAGAGACTGATGCAGCCGCTGAGTAATTTGCTGATCAGTCAGTCCGCCTTCGCGAGCAAGCTCCCACGGGGTCATCTTTGAGAGCGATGAGTGTGCTTGTGTGGGAGTGAGCTTGCTCACGAAGAGACTGATGCAGCCGCTGAGTAATTTGCTGATCAATCAATCCCCCTTCGCGAGCAAGCTCGCTCCCACGGGAGCCATCTGTGGGAGCGATGAGTGTGCTTGTGTGGGAGTGAGCTTGCTCACGAAGAGACTGATGCAGCTGCTGAGTAATTTGCTGATCAATCAGTCCGCCTTCGCGAGCAAGCTCCCACGGGGTCATCTTTGAGAGCGATGAGTGTGCTTGTGTGGGAGTGAGCTTGCTCACGAAGAGGCCGTTACGGCAGGCGCAGATCGTCAGGGCCAGACATCGCGATTACGCGTCGCCTGTTTCTACCACCGCAGGCTCACCAATCGTATAGAAATGCCCACCCGCGACGTAATGCAGGCTGCGCCATTTCGGATCGGCTTTTTCAAATTCCCAGTGCCCGTCTTTGAACACACGGGTATCAGCCCATGCGCCCACCACTTCGCCAATGAACAGGTCGTAAGCCTGCTGATTGTGCGGCTCGGGAATGACCTGACAGATCAGCCACGCCGAGCAGCCTGCGACCAGCGGCGAGTCGTGACCGTCGATGCGGAACAGATCCACATTGGCCTTGTCCAGCTTGTCCGGAGTGAAGACCTTGCTCTGGGTGCCGACGTCGAAGGTCATCTGCAATTGATCCAGATTGGGCACCTGCAGGGCAAAGTAGCCACTCTTCTCCACCAGCTCGCGGGTCTTGGTCATCTTGTCGATGACCAGCGTCACCTTGGGGGGCGAGAAGTCCAGCGCACAGGCCCAGGCCGCAGCCATGACATTATGCGTGCCCTCGTGGCTGGATGAGACCAGCACGGTCGGCCCGTGGTTGAGCAAACGGTAGGCTTTTTCCAGCTCGACAGGACGAATATGATTGTCCACTTGAAACCCTCGAAAACATGATTCGTGCCGCTACCGGCAAGGCAGCGAAATAAGGCATTGTGCGTGCATCAGCAGAACTGCAGGGTGCGACGGGTAAACCGCGCGCGCCCTCTCCTTTCACCCACTCATAAGGTTTCGGATTGAGCAGCATAGACAGCCAGATCCCCGAAGTGTTCGCCCTGGTCCTTGCAGCGGGCCGCAGCAGGCGCTTTGCTGGTGACAAACGACAGGCGCTTCTGCCGAGCGGTCGAACACTGCTCACGGCAAGCCTGGAAAACGCGCAAAATGCATTCGGCAAAACGGCGGTGGTATTACGCCCTGATGACCAGGCGGATGCGCTGGGGATTGCCTCGAACGTCACGATCATCCGCAGCGAAAACGCCGAACTGGGGATGGGCCACAGCTTGGCAAGCGCGGTTGCGGCAGTGATGGACTCCTCTGCCGATGCGGTTGCCATTGTTCTTGCTGACATGCCCTGGATACAGCCGCAGACACTGCATGACCTGGCCAGAATGGCCGATCCCCAGCGCATTGTCCTGCCCATGCACGAGGGCCAACGCGGCCATCCGGTGATCATCGGCCGCCGGTTCTGGCCAGCGCTGCTCAAGCTGGAAGGCGACCAGGGCGCGAAGGCCCTGATCATCAACAACCCCGAGGCGTGTGACCTACTGCATTGCGATGATCCTGGCATCCTGCGCGATGCCGACACCCCGTCAGCGCTGGCACAAGCCTGCCGGCAACACCTTACACTTCGGCACGACTGACACCGTTGGCCACCCGCAGGATGTCAGCCATCACCGCAATGGCGATCTCGGAAGGTGTCTTGCTGCCCAGGTTCAGGCCGATGGGCGCGTGAATCCGGTCCAGGACCTGAGCGTCCAGCCCGCCAATGCGCCCCAGACGCTCCAGACGTTTGCTGCTGGTGCGCATCGAGCCCATCGCGCCGATGTAGAAGGCCTCGGTACGTACCGCCTCGAGCATGCTCAGATCATCCAGCTTCGGATCATGCGTCAGAGCAAGAACGGCCGTCGAACTGTGGCAGCCGCCCCCGGCAATAAACACCGCAGGCAGCACGCCGCGCACCTCGACACCCGGCATTGAAAACCCCGATGTGACCTCGACACGAGGGTCACAGACGATCACCTCATAACCCATGGCAACGGCAAAACTGGCGCAGAACTCTGCCACCGGCGACAGACCGGCGAGCAGCACGCGATACACCGCGCCCATGCGGATACTGATGCTTTCGCCATCGACCTGCACACGCGACTCGCCCATCGTCGCAGGCCCAATCGATCTCTGCACGCCGCCCAGTTGCACCTGCCTGCTGACCAACTCGCGTCCGGCGAGCGCCTGCTCGATGGCCGCCAGATGTGCATCGGCTTCAGGCCCTGGCGCGATGAACTCGATCAGCACATCCAGCACACCGCCGCACGGCAAGGCCCGCGTCGGCGCAAAACCGCCGTCGCCGTAGCGAACCACCTGATTGACCGGCTCGAACTGCCCCACGGCAACCCGCTCGAGAAAATCCTCTTCCACGCAACCACCCGACAGAGAGCCGCGATGCTCGCCGCTGCCCAGCGCCACCAGCATCGCACCCGGCCCGCGCGGGGCCGAGCCGAATGTGGAAAGAACCGTGCACAGCCAGACGGCCTTGCCGCTGGCCAGCCAGCCCCGCGCCTGTTGTACAACCTGCAAATCAAGCTGTTTCATCGTTACAACCCTGCCATCAGTTTTTCCTTGCTGATCGGCAGGCTGCGCACCCGTTTGCCCGTCGCGTGATACACCGCATTGGCCACTGCTGCGGCCAGCCCGGTCACACCGATCTCGCCGATGCCTCGTGCGCCGAATTCACCCAGGTTGTAGTCCGGATAATCAAGCAGCAAGACGTCGATGTCCGGTTGATCCGCATGCACCGGTACTACGTACTCGGCGTAGTTGTTATTGACCGGCATGCCGCTGCGCGGATCGTATTCACCGGCCTCGAACAAGGCCATGCCGATGCCCATCACAATCGCGCCTTCCACCTGATTGCGTGCCGCCAGCGGGTTGACCACTTTGCCCACGTCAATGGCGCTGACCACCCGCGAGACGCGCAGGCTGGAAATACCCGGGTCCCAGCGCACCTCGACAAAATGCACACCGAACGAGCGGAATGAGTACTTGCCCGCCTCGGGCATGCCGCTTTGAAAAGTGCCCTCGGCACGCGATAAACGCTGGCCGTTCAGTACATCGACGAAGCTCGCCCGTTGCTCACCCATGACCAGTTGACCGTTCTCGACCTTGATCGCTTCGGCGTCCTGACCGGCGAACACTGCATCCTTGCTGACGGCGTACTGGCGCAGCTTCTGCAACGCTTCGCGGGTGGCGCCGGCAATTGCCGGCATCACGCTGGCGGTCACCCATGAGCCGCCAGACACCGGGCCTGCCGGGAACGATGAACTGCCCAGTTCCACTTCAACGCGCTCCATGGGGATACCGGTCAACTGACTGACAGTCTGCGCGACGATGGTGTAGGTGCCGGTGCCGATGTCCTGCAAGCCGCACTGAGCCAGAGCCGTTCCGTCGGAACGCAGAATGACCCGCGCATCGGTAGGCACTTGATAGGCTTCCCAATTGCAGGCGCCCATGCCGTAGCCAATAATTTCATCGCCTTCGCGCATCGAACCGACGTCGGCCTTGCGCGCGTGCCAGCCAAACCGTTCGGCGGCCTTGTCGATGGCTTCGGGCAGGTGGTTACTGGACCACGGCAGTCCTGCGCTCTGATCCTTGTCAGAGAGGTTCAGCTTGCGGAATGCCAGAGGGTCCATGCCACTGGCCAGGGCCATTTCATCAATGGCCGACTCCAGTGCAAACAGGCCCGGGGCCGCGCCCGGCGCGCGCATGGAGGTCGGCGTACCGCGATTGATGGGGCTGATCTTGTGGCTGACCAGCACGTTATCGCAGGCATACAGGCTTTTGGTCACGCCGCCGCAGTTTTCGGTGTAGTCATCGAGCATCGAGGTGTTGTTGAACGACTCGTGACGAATCGACACCAGCTTGCCGCTCGCATCGGTGGCCAGACGCAGGCGCTGGCGAGTTTCCGGACGGTGGCCCACGGTGGTGAACATCTGCGCACGCGGCAACACCAGTTGCACCGGGCGCCCGGTGACTTTGGCAGCGGCGCACGCCGCGACCGAATGCGGCCACGGCCACAGCTTGCCGCCAAAGCCCGAGCCTATGAAGGGCGCACGCACTTCCACCTGGTCGGGGGAAAGGTCGAAGACGTTGGCCAGCAGGTTGCGGTGATTGACCACGCCCTGAGTGCTTTCATAGACAAACAGCTTGCCGTCCTGCCACCAGGCGGTGCTGGCGTGCATTTCCATCGGGTTATGCACTTCTACCGGCGTGGTGTAAGTCTGATCGACTTTCACTTTTGCGCCCTCGAAAGCGCTGTCCGGATTGCCGCGATTGTGCCCTGCACCGCCATCGCGGGCGCCATTGACGCGCATGCCTTCGGCAAGGTCCTTGACCGCCGGACGCTGGTCATACTCAACCGTCACGCGATAGGCCGCGGCCCTCGCCTGCTCGAAGCTCTCAGCCACCACAAGGGCCACGAACTGGCCAGGATAATAGACGCGGTCATCCTCAAACGGCAGGCGATGCTCGTCCGCCTTACTGGCCGAGAGCATCTTGGCAAAGCTCAGTTTGGTATTAGGAGTACGGTGCAGCGAGGGGAAGTTGTCGTGGTGAAAGATATCGACCACGCCAGGCATCGCCTTGGCCTGCTGATCCTTTATGGCCACCACGCGACCGTTGGCGATGGTGCTGTAGACGCCATAGGCGTAAAGCATCTTGCCCATCGGATGGTCTGCGGCATAGCGCGCCTGACCACTGACTTTCTTGCCGCCGTCGATACGACGCTGCGGCACACCAATGATGTTTTCGCTCATGAGAAATTCCTAGGCCGTGAGGTCACGAAGGTTGCGGACGATGACCTGCTGACCCAGCGGGATCTTGAAGGCGTTGTGTTCATAGGCCCGCGAGCCTTTCATCGCCAGCGCTGCGACCTGCGCAAAGGTGTCCAGATCGGCACGCTGACCGATCAGCGCACGCTCGGCGTCCAGCGCACGCCACGGCTTGGTGCCCACACCGCCCAGTGCAATGCGCGCATCGGTAATACGTTTGCCGTCCATCACCAGAATCACGGCACTGGACGCCAGGGCGAACTGGTAAGAAGTACGGTCGCGCAGCTTCAGGTAAGACGAGCGGCTGCCTGACAGCGGCGCGTCGAGGGTCACATGGGTGATGAGCTCGTGTGGCGCCAGCGCATGTTCGCGCTCTGGCGTATCACCAGGCAGCAAATGAAAGTCAGCGAACGGGATATCCCGCGAGCCATTGGCGCCCTGAACGGTAACCTGCCCGCCGATCGCCGCCATGCCGACACACATGTCTGACGGATGCGTGGCAATGCAATGCTCGCTGGTGCCCAGCACTGCGTGCACACTACGGTTCATCCCGCCAATGGCTGCACAACCGGAGCCCGGTTGGCGCTTGTTACAGGCTGAAATACCATCGCGAAAATACGGACAGCGCACACGCTGCATAAGATTGCCGGCGGTGGTCGCCTTGTTGCGCAATTGGGTCGAAGCACCGGCAAGAATCGCTTCGGACAACACCGGGTAACGCTGCTGCACCAGCGGGTGGCTGGCCAGGTCGGTGTTGCTGACCAGCGCTCCGATGCGCAAGCGGCCATCAGGCAGCGACTCGACCTGCTTCAACGCCAGATGGTTGATGTCCACCAGTTGCTGCGGTTGCATCACGTCGAGCTTGACCAGGTCCAGCAGTGTGGTGCCACCGGCCAGATAAAAGCGTTGCCCTTCACCGGACGCTGTGCTGAAAGCCTGCGCGGGCGAAGCGGCGCGAGCATAGTCGAAAGTTCGCATCAGGCAGCACCTCCCATTTTCGAGCGCGCAGATTGCACGGCAGACAGAATGTTCTTGTAGGCACCGCAACGGCAGATATTGCCGCTCATGGCCTCTCTGACGCTGGCGTCGTCGGACGCAATGTTCGGGTCTTTGAGAATCGCAACTGCGCTCATGATCTGTCCGGAGGTGCAATAACCGCATTGGTAAGCGTCGTGTTCCCAGAACGCTTCCTGTACCGGGTGCAGCTTGCCGTTCTCGGCCAGCCCTTCGATGGTGGTAATGCTGTCGCCCTGATGCTGAACGGCGATCGACAGACAGGAGTTGATTGCCAGGCCGTTGACCAGAAGCGTGCAAGCGCCGCACTGGCCGTGGTCGCAGCCCTTCTTGGTGCCCGTCAGTTGCAGACGGTCACGCAGCACGTCGAGCAGAACGGCATTGGCTGGCACGTTCAGGGTATGAACCTGGCCGTTGACCTTCAACTGGATGCGTTGCTCACCCGCTGCGGGCGCGTCACTGTCTTCGACCACGGGGGCCGCAGGTGCCAGAGGCGCCGCCTGCAGCAGGCCGTCGGACGGGATCCAGGTAGACAGCGTGGCCGCAGCAATGCCGGAGGCACCAAACTTCAGAAAGTTTCGGCGCGAGGGCTGCACGGCGCTGCTGTCGACAGCAGTTTCCTTGTGCTTCTTGGGTTCGGTCATCAGGATCACTCGGTAATAGCCGTCACTGCTGTAAAGCGACGGGCGTTATGGTGTGGTCAGCGGCCCGGGCGTACTCCTGCCCACTGACGCGCTGCCTTTATTTCCAAGGGTAATCAAAGCCAAAACGCTATCACCCGTTACAAGTGTTTAACTGGTCTGCGCTTCTAAAGTTCCAACTGTTTGACGGACGTCTGTATCCGAACATTGCGACCACGGGCATGGCAGCCATATACGGACCCTAACAGGAGGTGGGAGCGCTGATTAGCCAGGCAAAGCAGCACGCCGTTATGAGCCTGGCTCATGAATGCACGAGAGCCGGATGAGCGCGCTGTTCGGGGAGACGTTCAGATCGAGCGAAGGCCATATCCGTCTGACGGCTAAAGACCCGGGCGAAAATGCCGATACAGATAGGCAGTGGAAGGCTGTGAAGTGTCTAAATCAAGGCATTCGTGGCCAATTTGATGATGGCACCTCGCAACCGGGGTGCACATTATGCGAAAATACCGCGTCTTTGCCGGTATGCCACCGAGGGTGTGTCGCAGTACGCGTACATAAAATTGCGCGTCAAGCGTGCCTCCATGCTCCGACGCGGCGTCTCAGACTCCGTGAACAGGCTGACCAGGTGTGTCTTCGCAAGTGGCTCAGAGGGCAAGGCCCTCGGGCATCGCAGCACACCAACAGAGCAAATGTCACTCATGACGCTGAATCCAATGATGATAAGAAGTCAGCGCAGCAGGACATAAATTGAGGTCTCGAGCGGTATTATATTGGCCTTGTATGTCCACCTCTAGTCCCCGTGGGTGCGAGTGTTTGTCGCAGGCTTCGCTGCATGTGACAGGCCGTTTCCCCAGGAGTAGTCGGCGGATGGCGTTTATCAGATGGATGACAGAATGTTTAAGAAAGTGAACACGGCCCTCCTGGGTCTGGCCATTTCCATGGGCCTGATGCCCGTGCAGGCGGCTGAAACCAAGAAAGTCGACGTACTGCTCGTCGGCGGCGGCATCATGAGTGCAACCCTCGCTGTCTGGCTCAACGAGCTGGAGCCAAGCTGGTCGATGGAAATGGTCGAGCGTCTCGACGGCGTCGCCGAAGAAAGCTCCAACGGCTGGAACAACGCCGGTACCGGTCACTCGGCGCTCGCCGAACTGAACTACACCCCCGAAGACAAGAACGGCAACGTCGACATCTCCAAGGCCATCGAGATCAACGAAGCGTTCCAGATCTCCCGTCAGTTCTGGTCCTGGCAGGTCAAGACCGGCGTTCTGAAAGACCCGCGTTCGTTCATCAACTCCACACCGCACATGAGCTTTGTGTGGGGCGACAACAACATCCAGTTCCTGCGCAAGCGTTACGCAGCATTGCAAGCCAGCCCGCTGTTCAGCGGCATGCAGTACTCCGAAGACCACGAGCAGATCAAGAAGTGGGTCCCGTTGATGATGGAAGGTCGTGACCCGGCGCAGAAGCTGGCCGTGACCTGGAGCCCGATCGGCACCGACGTCAACTTCGGCGAGATCACCCGCCAGTTCGTCTCCAATCTGAAAGCCAAGCAGAATTTCAATCTGCAGTTGTCGAGCGAAGTCGAAGACATCAACCACAACGACGACGGCACCTGGCGCGTCAAGTACAAGAACCTGAAAGACGGCACCGTTACCGAAACCGACACCAAGTTCCTGTTCATCGGTGCCGGCGGTGCAGCTCTGCATCTGCTGCAGGAATCCGGTATTCCTGAAGCCAAGGAATACGGCGGCTTCCCGGTCGGCGGTTCGTGGCTTGTCACTGACAACCAGACCCTGGCCATGCAGCACATGGGCAAGGCCTACGGTATCGCGTCGACTGGCGCGCCACCCATGTCGGTTCCGCACCTGGACACCCGTGTTCTGGACGGCAAGCGCGTGATCCTGTTTGGCCCATTCGCGACCTTCTCGACCAAGTTCCTGAAAAACGGTTCTTACTTCGACCTGCTGACCAGCACCACCACGCATAACGTGTGGCCGATGACTCGCGTCGGTATCGAACAGTACCCGCTGATCGAATACCTCGCCGGTCAGGTGATGATGTCTGACGACGATCGCTTCGCGGCTCTGAAAGAGTACTTCCCGAACGCCAAGAAAGAAGACTGGCGCCTGATGCAAGCCGGTCAGCGCGTACAGATCATCAAGCGTGACGAAGAGAAAGGCGGCGTTCTGAAGCTGGGTACCGAAATCGTTGCCTCCAAGGACGGCAGCATTGCCGGCCTGCTGGGTGCTTCGCCAGGTGCCTCGACTGCAGCGCCGATCATGCTGGGCGTGCTTGAGAAAGTCTTCAAGGACAAGGTAGCGACTCCGGAATGGCAGGCAAAACTGCACCAGATCGTGCCTAGCTACGGCACCAAGCTGAACAACAATCCGGACCGTGTTGCCGAGGAATGGGCGTACACCGCCGAAGTCCTGCAACTGACTCCACCACCGCCGGTGAACAAGACAGGTAATGCTCCAACTGCTGCACCTGCTGCTCAGCCAGCGAAAAGCAATCCAGCCAGTGACATGGCGCTCTAAGGCTTTTACAGCTTGAGCAAAGCCCCGCCAGATCTTGTCTGGCGGGGCTTTTTTTTGCCCGCCGTTGCGCAGGCAAACCCTGCCGACATGAAAACATGTCGAACTCTTCGCGTCGTTCGTTCCTCCAACCAGGACGACACACTGAGAGGAACTGCAATGAGCAAGCATACTGACAAGCCTTCCAGCCAAACGCCTGAACAGTCCGCGCCAACCACAGACCAGTCCGGCAAGCCGGTCGATGTGGTGCGCAAGGACATTGCGCAGGAAAATCCCGAAACCGAAGGCGTGGACAAGGTCATCACCCCGACGTCCATCAAGGAAAAAGAGCAGGATGCCGAAACGCTTCGCGCAAAGAATCGTGAGCTCGAGCGCAAGTTGAACGGCCAGGGCTGATTGCCCAAGCGGGCCTGTAGCAACCCAGCACTTGCCGATAATTCGCTAAAAAATGGCAGGCAGGGCCTCAAAGGCCCACACCTGCCAACTTGCAGGCATCTCCCCGACATAGTCAGTTAAAGCTACGCGTCCAACGGGCACCTGTTATGGTGACCCACTTCCTTCTATCTCTGGCTTGTATCAGCAGAGCGCGTCATCCAGGTCTCCACGCCGCACTTTCGCGGCAACCTCGCATTTTCTTGCGCTGTCCATCCGGGCCGCTGGCCGCCCAAATTCCCGCTGCGGCCGACAAAAATCCATCTGAATCGCGTTTAGCGTCGAACGACTGCACGTCGTACCAAGCAGTGGCTGGCTGTTCCCGGCTGAAACACCCTGTGGAGTTCACGCAATTGATCAAGGACATGCTGGATGCAAAGCCTGACGCAGCGCTTGAGGCTGCGCTAGCCGAATGTGCCCGAGAGCCGATTCGTGTTCCTGGCGCGATTCAGCCGCACGGCGTCTTGCTCAGCGTTGCGGGCGCTCCCCTTTGCATTGAACAGGTCAGCGCCAACTGCGCAACAGCACTCGGGATGACCGCTGACGAGTTGCTGGGCAAGCCTCTGTCATGGCTGCTGTCGCCTGAACATTCGGCCCTCATCGACCATGCGTACAGCCACCCCGCTGCCCCGAACCTGGACCCGATAAAACTGACGCTCGGAACCGCCCACTACAGCGCCTCGCTGCAGCGTATCGACGATGTCCTGATTATCGAACTGGAGGACTTCGTAGAAACCGATCACGGGCAATCCAGAATCCTTGCCCGGGTATTGCGCAACCTGCAGGCCGCCACAACGCTGGAAACGCTGTTCGATATCAGTGTGCACGAGATTCAGGCGCTTACCGGCTACGACCGGGTCATGATTTACCGGTTCGAGCCCGAGGGCCATGGCAAAGTCGTCGCCCAGGCGCTGACCGGGCCATTGCCCAGCTATAGCGGCCTGAACTTCCCCGGTTCGGACATTCCCGCCCAGGCGCGGGAACTGTATCGGCTGAACTGGATTCGTGTGATTCCGGACGCCACCTACGTTCACGTGCCCCTGATACCGACCTTGCGTCCGGCAACAGGGCAACCGCTCGACCTGGGTTTCTCGACGTTGCGCAGCGTGTCCCCGGTGCATTGTGAATACCTGAAGAACATGGGCGTGCGCTCTTCGATGAGCATCTCGTTGCTCGATGGCGGCGAGCTCTGGGGCCTGGTTGCCTGCGGTCACCCCGAACCGTTGCGGGTGTCCAGAGAGCTGCGCGATGCCTGCGCGATGATCGGTCAGTTACTGTCGGTGAAAATTTCCGCCATTGTGGCGACCGACGTGCAGCGCGAGCGGGAAGCGAAAGTTGCCCTGCTCGGACAACTGGCAGACGCCATGAGTCGCGCCAATCATGAAGTGCTCGACGGACTGGTCAGCCGGCCCGAGCTTCTCATGTCGCTGACCCTGGCAGACGGTGCGGCTGTGCTGATTGACGATCAGGTTCATCTGTTCGGCACCTGCCCTGCAATCGAACAAGTGCGTGAACTGTACACCTGGATACGCGACACCGGCCTGGCGCATCAACGCACCAGACAGCGGGCGACGGGCTTGCAGGGTCTGGGGGTTTTCCACACCAACTCCATGCAGAGGGAGCTTGCCGCCAGCGCCGTTTACAGAGACGTCGCCAGCGGCGTCATCGCGTTCACGCTACCCAAGCCGATTGATAACGCTGTCATGTGGTTTCGTGCCCAACTCACCTCCACGATGAACTGGAGCGGCGACCCGACCCATCACGTCAGCACCCGTCCGGAGAGTTCCGCGAGTCATCGTCTGCATCCAAGGCAGTCTTTCGATGTCTGGGAGCAAGAGGTTACCGGCATTGCCAGGCCGTGGTCGCGCGCAGATCTCTATGGCGCTGAAGACATACGTCGCTCTGCTCTGGAAAGCGATCTGGAGCGTCAGGTGCAGCGCGAGCAGGAGGCGGTTCGTTTGCGTGATGAACTGGTCGCCGTGGTCTCCCATGACCTGCGCAACCCAATGTCGATCATCATTATGCAGTGCGGCATGATGCAACGCTGGGCGTTGGGCGACACGCACTTCGAAAATCGCAATATCCGCCGTGCGCTGGGCACCATCGAGAAAGCCACGACGCGCATGAACAGCTTGCTGGAAGACCTGCTCGATACCGCGCAGATCGAAGCCGGCCGCTATCATCTGTCGCGCCTGCCGCTGAGCGTCACCAGTCTGCTGGAAGAAGCCTGCAGCCTGTTGGTGATGCTGACCACCGAAAAGAACATCGAGCTCAACTGCACCGCCGCGCAAGGCCTGGTGGTCGATGCGGACGCGGAACGAATCTTTCAGGTACTTTCCAACCTGGTCGGTAATGCCATCAAGTTCACCCCGAAAGGTGGCAGAATCAACATCGATGCGGTCGCCCATCAGCACGAGGTGCTGTTCAGGGTGAGTGATGACGGGATCGGCATCCCGGTCGAACACCTGCCTTTCATTTTCCAGCGCTACTGGTCCGTCAAGGAAGGCAACCCACGCGGCAACGGCCTGGGACTGTATATATGCCAGGGCATTGTCACGGCTCACGGCGGGCGTCTGTGGGCTGACAGCTCACTGGATTCGGGAAGCGTATTTTCTTTCACCCTGCCCATGCATCAGGGGCTGGATACCGTTGGCGAAACGACATTTTTAAAGCAGAGCGGTACGACTCACCGGCTGGCGCAGTCCATTTCCAGCAAACTGGAACGCCAGCAACTGGAAGATCGTCTGACCCGCGCCGGGTTGCTGAATGAACTGAACCATCGAGTAAAAAACACCCTGGCAACCGTCCAGGCCATAGCCTCTCTTACTGTCAACAGCTCTGCGTCACTGGAATCCTTTCACAAGAGCTTCGGTGCGCGCCTGTTCGCCCTGAGCCAGGCGCACGATGCACTGGCGCGTGCAGAATGGATTTCCACCGAACTGGTCGACCTGATAGAGCAACTGCAGGAGGTTGACTCGGGGGTACACAGGATCAGTTTCGAAGGCGACCCGGTGACCCTGGAGCCGCGCTTTTCAATGACGCTTTCCATGGTGCTCCATGAACTGATGGCCAATGCAGTGCAACACGGTGCGCTTTCTTCAGCAGCAGGTCAGGTGACAGTGACCTCGACGCTGACTGCCGCCCCCTCCCCGCCCACGCTGAAAATCGAATGGAAGGAAACAGGCGGCCCGCCGGTCGTCGCAACCACTGTGAAAGGCTTTGGCTTGCGCTTGATACGCCGCAGCATAGAGCGAGAACTCAAAGGCCAGGCCGACATTCAGTTCGCCCGTACAGGGATCATCTGGTCAATGCTGATTCCCTGGCCAGACAAACCGGAAAGCCACTTATGAGTTCAGAATCGGACGATCAGACCTCGCTCCCCAAAGTGCTGTTGGTGGAAGACGAGACCATGCTCGCCATGCTGATGGAAATGCTGCTTGAGGATCTGGGTTTCGCGACCGCTTACCACGCCAGCACGCTGAACGAAGGCATTGAACATGCACGTAACGGCGAGTACGACCTGGCCATCCTGGATATCAACATTATCGGCGGCAACTCGTTTCCGATAGCCGCCGCCATTGCCGATCGCGGCATACCCTTCATGTTTTGTTCCGGGTACGGGCGGCTGGGGATCCCCGACACGTGGCTCGACCGACGTTGCGTTGCCAAACCGTTCAGTGCCGAGCAACTGAGCGAAGCATTGAATGAGCTGCTTCAGGTCTGAACACCGCAGCCGCTCTTGCCCGTTACTCAGCCCTATTGCACTTAACCAGTGCCTGCAGCGCGAGCGCGTCACCGACAGCGGCTCCGCTGGCCGTGTTGTCAAAGATGCACCAGGTCTCGATTCCCTGCGCTACAGACGCCGACGCTCGCCCGGCCAAGCCTTCCAGATGCTCGACGGTATAGGCGCTGTGATAAATTTTCGGTGCACCGTGCAGGCGCCAGTAGTGAGCACCCTGCCACCCACCGGGCAGGTGCCCATCGCTGATCACTGACGGATCGGCGGCTACCTGCGCAATGCGATGCTCGATCAGCAGCGCCTGAGCCTGCCGCCAGGATTGATGGCGCGGCTCCAATACCACCCTCCCGGCGTACTGATTGCGTAATGCTTTGAAAAACCCGTCAGCTATCTGTGGTGCATAGTCCAGAGAGGGCGGGAGCTGGACCAGCAGACAGCCCAGCTTGTCACCCAGCGCAGTGCATTGAGAAAGGAACGTAGCCAGAACGGCCTCGCACTCGCGCAGACGGAGTTCGTGGGTAATGAGTTTCGGCATCTTGACCGAGAAGCGAAACCCGGCGGGCACCGACTGCGCCCAGCGTGCGTAGGTCTCGGCACGATGTGGACGATAGAACGAGCTGTTGATCTCGACCGCGTTGAAGCGCGAGGCATAGCGCTGCAAGTGGCTGCCTTCGTCAGGGAAGTCGGGCCAGTGCTCACGCGCCAGGCTCCAGCCTGCACAGCCGATATAAAGTCCCGGCATCATCAATACAGCGCCTTGCCGGCCTCACGCATGAAGATTTCAACGGTCTTGGGACCGACACCGGCAAACTCGCAGAGTCGCTTCTCGAAGTGCGCCTGGTCCTCACTCACCTCGCGGATTCGACCTATCTTGCCCGCGTATTCGTCATTGAGCTTGGCGCACAGCGCAGATAATCGATACGCCGTTGACTCGTCGTAGCGCACGTAATGAGCCTGCCCGAGCATGGCGACCAGCTCTCGGTGAGTGCAGTGAGCAAGCTTGCGCGGGGTGTCGCGCTGGTGTTTTTCGACGATAACGCGATAGGCCTCGCAGGCAATGTCGGCCTGAATGCGCTTGCCCATCAGAAAGCTGGCGACAAACCACTTGAACAAGGCCTTTTCGAGGTCCTCGCTGAAACAGATATTCAGCTCTGCAGCATCAATGGTTCGTTTCATGACGTCTGTTACACCTCGCTGACGTTGCCACCGGACACACCGTTCAAGCGCGCCTCTTGTGGTACAACCGACCGCTCCTCATCAGCAGGGGTTTTCAAATAACGTCGAACGGGCGACAAACGGTATTCAGATTGACTGCCAGGTGTTCCAAGTCGCTGCGGTGCTGGCTGCCGATCAGGGCGCACCAAACAGCATGGTCCAGTACACACCGTAATCAGCGTTGGTAGCCGTCGCATAGGCCGCGCCGACCTCGGTAAACATCGGGTTCATCAGGTTGGCGCAATGCCCCGGGCTGGCCAGCCAGCTCGCCATGGCCTTGTTGGCCGTGCTCTGCCCTGCAGCAATGTTTTCACCGATCTGCCGTCCGCCGTAACCGGCAGCACGCGCGCGGTCCGCCGGCGAGTCATTATCAAAACCGCGATGGGTAAAGTAATTCTCGCTGGCCATCGACTGGCTGTGCTCCTGCGCGGCGGTTTCCAGCGTGGTATTCCAGCTCAACGGCCGAGCCGACGGAAAAGGCCGCTTGCCACACATACGTGGCTTGGCACGCGCGGCATTGACCTGCGCCAGCAGCGCCCGGCCAGCGGAGCGCGCGTCTTCAAGGCTCTCGTCGATCAACGGCTTCGCCAGCACTACACGCCAGTCACCCCCCTGCCGAGTGATGCCGATGTCAGCGTATTGCGGGTCGAGCAACGCGCCGCAGTAGCGGCTCCTGAGCATCTCGAACGCTGCATCGGCGCTTTGCGCGCCGGCCAGTCGCAAGGTCCGCACAATGACCGCCTGATAGCCGGATGCCTTGAGTGCGTCACGTAAATTACCGCTGAAACCGATGGGCAATGCCACGCTGGAATTGAGCGCCAGGGCTCTGGAGATGTTTGTCATACGCGCTTCGCAACGCTGCGGCTGGCCGCGAAAATCGTTGATCGCCTGGACCAGTCGCTGCTCTTCGGCGGCACTGACAGGGCTCGCGTACAGGGGCAACAACGGGACCAGGTACAACCAGATACGCCAGGAACAACGGGGCAGTGCGGGCATGAGAACGGACTCGGAGAGGAAAAGGCGTGGCATGCATGTCAGAGCCCGAATAAGACCCGAAAAAGCGCTCATGGTTCACGCTGCACACTTGAGTACGGTACCGCCCCGCCATGCGCTCAAAGCTTGCCGATCTCGCCAGTGGCCTCACCAATGCTGGCAAGCGTTACTTCCATATCATCGATAGCCTGTTCAAGTGCCACGAACGATTGTTCAATGACCTCCCTGTCGTCCACTGTCTGATGACCGCGCAGGCTCTCTGCACGCTCGAGTTCACTGAGCTGCAGATCAGCCACTTGCTTGCGTAACGATTGCAGGGTTGCCCAGACTGACCTGAACTGTTGCTGGCTGCTATGACTCATGTTCGCCTCTTGGCTGATCCGTCAAATGTCTCATTGAGACCCCTCCCCGACGCAATGCTCCACCTTTTTTGCCAACAGCGTTCATTTCAGCATCAAGCCGGCAAACAGTGCCGCTGGTCCAGGCCAGCCGCCATCGTTTTGAATTTACCTGTCGCGCGACGCTCTGCTGTTGATACCCGCATCTGTAGAGAAAGGAATCCTTGACCATGGCCACTGCCGAGACTTCATCGCTGCGCCGGGCAATCACGGCGCCCATGCTGACCCTGTTCATCCTTGGCGACGTGCTCGGGGCTGGCGTCTACGCATTGGCCGGCACGATCGCCGGACGCGTCGGCGGAGCCATCTGGGCGCCCTTGCTGATTGCCCTGTGCTTTGCCTTGTTGACCGCAGCGTCCTACGCGGAGCTGGTGACCAAATACCCGCGTGCGGGCGGTGCCGCGGTGTACGCCGAAAAAGCCTTCGGTAAACCGTTGTTATCCTTTCTGGTCGGGTTTTCCATGGTCGCGGCTGGCGTGACCAGTGCTGCCGGGCTGGCCGTGGCATTTGCCGGCGACTACTTTCAGGCGCTGCTCGACTGGCCTGCGCAATGGGTCTGTGTGGCATTTCTGGTCATCGTCGGCCTGCTCAACGCACGCGGTATCAAGGAATCGCTTTCAGCCAACCTGGTCATGACGGTCATCGAGCTGAGCGGTTTGCTGATGGTCATCGCTGCAGCCGTGTGGTTCGTCAGCCAGGGCCAAGGCGTGCCGCAACGGGTGTTCGAACTGGACACCGCCTCACCTGCCACGGCGATTCTCGGCGCATCGCTGCTGGCGTTCTATTCGTTCGTGGGGTTTGAAACCTCGGCCAATCTTGCCGAAGAGATCAAGGACGTGCGCAGGGTCTATCCACGTGCCCTGTTCGGTGCGCTGCTGGCGGCGGGTGCGGTGTACATGCTGGTTGGCGTGGGCGCGGCGATGGTCCTGCCCGTTGATCATTTGAAAGATTCGCAAGCCCCCCTGATGGACGTGGTCAGTGCCTCGGGGCTCGGCATACCTGCGCCGTGGTTTGCAGTCATTGCGCTGATTGCGGTAGCCAACGGCGCGCTGTTGACCATGATCATGGCCAGCCGACTGACCTTCGGCATGGCTCGCGAAGGCCTTTTACCTGCGGTGATGGGTTCGGTGCTGCCCAAGCGGCGCACGCCGGGCCTGGCGATTCTGGCGACTACACTGGTGGCCATTGCCCTGTCCTTCACCAGCACCCTGACCATCCTCGCCGAAACCGTCGTGCTGTTGCTGCTCTTCGTGTTTCTCAGCGTGAACATCGCCGTGCTGGTACTCAAGCGCGACAAGGTCGAAGCCGGGCACTTTCAGGTGCACTGGGTTATCCCGCTGCTGGGCATTCTTTCGTGCCTGTTGCTGCTCACTCAGCAAGGTCCGGAAACCTGGCTGCGGGCGGGCATCATGCTGGCGGTCGGCGCTGCGCTTTACGGACTGACTCGGCTGAGCAGCTCGGCGCTGGCGTCGCATTCACGCTGAGACGCGTCAAACACGAATCAAGAGCGCACTATCACAGTAGCCACACTTTTGGCGGTTGATGAAGCGCAGTAACAGACTGAATCATGTATGAAGCCGGGAGCTGGTTCAAGAGAACCAGCGCCCGGACGACTTAGCGCCTTTTCATGCGGTCGATGATCACCGCCAGCAACAGGATCGTGCCGCGGATCACATACTGATAGAAGGTGTCGATGTTCTTCAGGTTCATCGCATTCTCGATAATCGCCAGAATCAGCACCCCGGCGATCACATGCCGGATCATGCCGATGCCGCCGCTCAGCGAAACCCCGCCCAATACGCAGGCGGAGATGATCGTCAGCTCGAAGCCCTGTCCGATCATCGGCTGCCCCGAGGTCATGCGTGAGGCCAGCACCACACCCGCCAATGCACCAACCAGCCCGTGGACGGCGAAGATGATGATCTTAGTACGGTCCACGTGGACACCCGCCAGCAGCGCGGCTTCCTGGTTGCCGCCTATGGCCATGGTGTTGCGCCCGTAAGTGGTGTAGTTGAGCAACCAGCCGAAGAATATGAAGCAGGCGATGGTGATCAGAATCGGTACTGGCACGCCGTACACCTGACCATTGCCAAAGATGAAGAAATCCTCGTTGGAGACACCGACAGCCTTGCCGTTGGAGAAAATGTACGCCAGGCCGCGCACGATCTGCATCGTTGCCAGGGTCGTGATCAGGGCATTGATGCGCAGCTTGGCGATCACGATGCCGTTGATAAGGCCCACGACCAGCCCAAGCGCCAGGGCTGCCGAGACGCCCAGAAACACACTGTCGGTGTCGCGGATGACGATACCGGCGATCACCCCGGAACAGGCCAGCACCGAACCGACCGAGAGGTCGAAGTGCCCGGACGCCAGGCAGAAGAGCATGGTGCAGGCAGCGATACCCACGGTGGAAATCGCCAGGCCCAGGCCGCGCATGTTCAGCGGCGACATGAAGTTATCGATGAACACGGCACACAGCAGGAAGATCCCCACGGCAGCCAGGAGCATCACCCAGTCATCGGCAAAACGACGCAGGTTCATGCCCTGACGGGGAGCCTGCAGGCTGGATTCGGTAGACATACGCACCTCTTTTTTATTGTTCATGGTCAGGGACCGATTTTCAGCCGCGCGTGCGAGGCAGAGCCAATTGCAGGAGTCGCGACTCGTCAGCCTCGTCGCGATTGAGTTCACCGGTGATTGTGCCTTCGCTCATCACCAGAATGCGGTCTGAAATACCCATCACTTCCATCAGATCGCTGGAGACCACAATCACCGCAATACCGTCCGCGGCCAGGTTGTGAATGATCTCGTAAATCTCGGACTTGGCCCCGACGTCGATCCCGCGAGTCGGCTCGTCCAACAGCAGGACTTTCATGGGCATCGACAGCCAGCGGCCAAGAATCGCCTTCTGTTGATTACCGCCCGAGAGGTACATGATCTGCTGCTCGGGCGATGGCGTCTTGACGTTCATCGACTTGATCTGGCTGCGCGCATTGTCACGCTCCCAGCGGCCCTGAATCAGGCAACCGAGATTCACATGCCGCGGACGCGCACCAATGTTGATGTTCTCCGCGACGCTGGACAAAGGCACGATGCCTTCCTTCTTGCGGTCCTCGGGGCAGAGCAGGATGCCGGCCTCGATGGCATCACGCGGTGACTTCAGTGTCAGCGGTTTGCCGTCCAGTTGCAGGGTGCCTGCAGAGCTACGGGTAAGCCCCGAGAGCAGGCGAAACAGCTCGGTACGACCGGCGCCGACCAGACCGAAGAAGCCCAGCACTTCGCCTTTCTGCACGGCAAAAGTGACCGGCTCATGAAGGCCCGGCCCCAGCAGACCGGTAACCCGCAGGCTTGGCCCCTGATGCTGGCGCGGACGGTAGTTGTAGATGTTCTGGATATCGCGACCGACCATGCAGGTCACCAGTCGGTCATGGTCGAGATCGGCCATCTGCTCGAACGTCTTGACGAAGCGTCCGTCCTTGAACACCGTCACCGCGTCACAGACACGGAAGATTTCTTCCATACGGTGCGACACGTAAAGAATCACTCGGCCCTCGTCGCGCAGGCGGACGATGATTGCCATCAGTCGGTCAATCTCACGCGCTGACAGGCTACTGGTGGGCTCGTCGAAGGCAATGACATGGGCATTGCGCGACATGGCCTTGGCGATCTCGACCAGTTGCCGCTGGCCCAGCGAGAGGTCGCCCAGACGTGTGCGCGGATCAATCTCGTCAGCCAGCCCTTTGAGCAGCTCGCCGGCGCGGCGATACATCGCACCGCGATTGATCAGACCGAAACGATTGGGCATGTGCCCGAGCAGCAGGTTCTCGGCAACGGTCATTTCCGGCACCAGGTGCAGTTCCTGGTGAATCACCGCCACGCCCGCCGCAATGCTCTCGGCGGTGGACTTGAACTGATAGCTCTGCTCGCCGATCTGCAAGGTGCCGCTACTGGGCTGATAAGAGCCGCCGAGAACCTTCAGCAGCGTGGATTTACCGGCACCGTTTTCACCCATTAATGCATGGACGCTGCCAGGACGCGCTTCGAAACTGATATCCGAAAGCGCCTTGACGCCGGGGAAGACCTTGCCGATGCCGTTGAAACGCAAGGCACCGCCTATGGGTTGAAGCTCGATAGCCTGTTGCATGAACCAACCTCCTCGCTCGTGTGATGGGCCTGAACATCAGGCCCCTCGTTCAGCTCACTTCCACAGACCGATCTTGGTCAGTTCAGCCTGAAAGTTTTCGCGAGTGATCAATGTCACGTCATCCATAGCGGTGTACTTGGGCGGCTCGACCCCCTTGGTGACCCAATTGAACACGTATTCGGCCGTCCGGTAGCCTTCCTTGTCAGGGCTAGGAAGCATCGAACCAAAGAAGCCGCTTTCTTTTTTCTTCAATTCATCGATGGCATCGGTGCCATTGATCCCGATCCCTATCACGTTTGCGGCAGCGAAGCCTGCGCCCGAAGTGGCACGTACGCCGCCCAGTACGGTGTTGTCGTTCATGCCACCGATAATGAGGTTCTTGGCTTCGCGTGGCAGCTTCGGCAGAGCCGAGTTGGTAGCGTCCATGCCTCCAGGAACATCAAGTGTCTTTTGCGGAGAAAATAGAATGTGGTCGGCTGGCAAGCCTGCTTTTTTCAACGCATCCACCGAACCGTCAGTGCGCTTCTTGCCGGTATCGAGTTCGCTGTAGGTGTTGATGATCGCGTAGGTGTTCTTCCAGTCGCCCTCATCCCATTTGCGATTCTTCGCTTCAGTCGCCATGGCGGCGCCCTGCTTCTGGCCAACTTCGAAAGCCGCCATGCCGAGATATGGCACATCCTCCATCGGTTTACCCCCCGCATCGACGAAGCGGTCGTCCACGGCCATGACCTTCATGCCATTAGCCTTGGCCTTGGCGACGATGGCAGGGCCCAGCGAAACGTCAGGTGGGCAGATCACGAAACCTTTGACGCCGTTGGCAGCCAGGTTGTCGATCGCGGACAGGGTCTTCTCGCCATCGGGAACGGCAATCTTGATGACGGTGAAGCCAAGCTCTTTCCCGGCTTTTTCGGCGAATTGCCACTCGGTCTGGAACCAGGGTTCTTCAGCCTGCTTGACCAGAAAGCCGATTTTGACTTCTTCGGCAGCGGATGTGATGCCACTCATGCCCAGAATGGCAGTAGTGACGGCGGCACAGCACAGGGAACGAATCCCGTGACGACTCAACATAGCTAACTCCTTATTTTTATTGAATAGCTACAGCGACCAGCGAGGTGGCGATTGCAAACGCCGAAGCGTCCAGAACCGATCAAATAGTCATACCATATAACGAGTGACCGCTATGTAACCTAATGTCACCCTTGCCTCCAGCATCATGCTGGCGTCGCAAAAAAGACGCCGGCGCAACATTTTTCTCAACAGTTCATCCGGCGAAACGCTGACACGGCGTGCCCTTGACGCCGACCTGCGCCATCAGCAGCGCGCCGTCAAAGCGACCATTTGCATCGGCAGGTGCGGCACTGGTGACGTACAACGTCTGCAGGTCAGGACCGCCGAATACACAACTGGTGGGATGGCTGACTGGTAACTCGACAACCCGGTCAACGCTGCCATCCGGCGCAAAGCGGATCAGGCAATTGCCACCCCAGCGCGCATTCCAGACATACCCTTCGGCATCCATCGCCGAGCCGTCGGGTGAGCCTCGATCGTGTTTTGCCGCCCATACCTGGCGTGGCCCCAAAGCACCGTCTGCGAGCACCGGATAGTGATAAATGACGTCGTCCAGGGTATCGGCGCTGTACAGCACGCTACCCTCTTCATTCCATAGCAGGGTGTTGACGATGCCCTGCCCGTCCAGCAAACGGGTCACGCGAGCATCAGGTTCAACGCGGAACAACCCGCCGGAACGACGCACTAAAGGCACGTCGCCGCCCTCGGCATCGATGTTGTTCTGCATGCTGCCAAGCCAAAGGTGGCCGCGCGCATCGCACCGGGCCTCGTTGGCGCGATTGCCGGGGGTGGGGTCTGCCACGCAGAACGGCAGCAAGGAAGTCTTGTCCGATTCCAGGTCCAGGCGATAGACGCCGCTGGCCAGTGTCACCAGTGCATCACCCTGCTCGGTCGGAATAAAGGCAGAGACCGGCTCGGGCATGCGCCATTGGCGGATCTGTCCGGCGACCAGCCGACACACCAGAAACCCGGAAATGTCGACCCAGTACAAAGCCTGCTCCTCGGCATCCCAGAAGGAGCCTTCGGCCAGCTTGAAGCGGTGCTCGGAAACGGGCAGCCAGTTCATGAAAAATGTCCTTTGTTATTGTTGTAAAGGCACTTTTGGATATTTGTGTCGCTGTCTTGTCCAACCTCTGCCTGCGCCGCTGCATTGCTCGGCGTCAGGCTGCATGGCAAAAAAACCGGCAGATCGGCTAAGGTGAGTCACAAGCCTTCAGCGACGATGGCACTACTAAATAGTATTACAATTTATTTTTCAAGCTGCATTTTATAGGCTATACATCCATGCATCGGCTTGAATCCGATCAAATAGTCTTACCAATAACAATAAAAGCAGGCAGATCAGATGAAAAAACATGCGCTCCTCAGCACCCTTGGACTGTCCTTGATGATCAGCACCCTGACCGCACAGGCCGCGGCACTCTCCAGCGAACACAGCACGTTTGGCCAACTGCCCGACGGCTCTGCCGTCGAAAAATACACCCTGCGCAACAGTCACGGCGTGCAGGCCAGCATCATCACCTACGGCGCGACGCTGCAATCGCTGCTGGTGCCTGACAAGGCCGGAAAGGTCGAAGACATCGTCCTGGGTTTCGACGATGTGCAGGGCTACCAGAACAACGGTACGGTTTATTTCGGCGCGACCATCGGCCGCTTCGGCAACCGGCTGGCAGGCGGCAAATTCAGCCTGGATGGCAAAACCTATCAGGTCCCGCTCAACGACAAGACCAACGCGCTGCACGGCGGCACGCAGGGCTTTGACAAGCGCCTGTGGAAGGCAGAAGAAACCAAGACCGGTGATTCGGTCGGCGTGAAACTGACCTATCTGTCGCCGGACGGTGAGATGGGTTTTCCAGGGGCCCTGCTGACCGAAGTGACCTACAGTCTGAACGAAAAAAACGAGCTGAAGATCGACTACCGCGCCACCACCGACAAACCGACGGTGCTGAACCTGACCAACCACAGTTATTTCAACCTGGCCGGCGCTGGCAGTGGTGATGTGCTCAAACAGGTCGCCACCCTGCACGCCTCGCACTACACCCCGGTCAACGACAAGCTGATCCCGACCGGCGAACTGCCTGCTGTGGCTGGCACGCCCATGGACTTCCTCAAGCCCACCGCGTTTGGCAAACACATCAAGGATGACCATCAACAGCTGAAATACGCCGAACCCAAGCAAGGCGGGTTTGATTTCAACTGGGTGCTCGACACCAGGGGTGACGTGAAGAAACTGGCCGCCGAGGTCAGCGATCCGCAATCAGGCCGCAGACTGCAACTGTTCACCACAGAGCCCGGCGTGCAGCTGTACACCGGTAACTTCCTGGATGGCAGCATTCACGGCAAGGCAGGCAAGGTCTACCCGCACTGGGGTGCCTTTACCCTGGAAACGCAGCACTACCCCGATGCACCCAACCAACCGAAATTCCCCAGCACCCGACTGGATCCTGGCAAGGCCTACACCCAGACCACTGTGTTTAAATTCCTCAACGACTAAAGCGTTGAGCTGCCCGGCGCCCGCAATCAGGGCACCGGGCAGCTTCAGGCTTACTGATTGCGCTTCATTGCCGCAGTCAGGGTATCGACGTTGTAACGGAACATCTTCGCGTAGGTTGGCGCCGGGCCGTCGGCTGGCGACAAGGACTCCACGTACAGTTCACCCCCTGGTTGAGCGCCACTGGCTTCGGCTATCTGCTTGACCAGACGCGGGTCGCTGGAGTTTTCAAAGAAGTAGGCACTGACATGTTCGGTCTTGATCTGACGGATCAGTTTCGACACATCGGCGGCCGACGCCTCAGACTCGGTAGACAAGCCCAGCGGCGACAGGAAGGTCACACCGTAGGCATCGCCAAAGTAGCCGAACGCGTCATGGGAGGTGAGGATCTTGCGTCTGGCAGCCGGAATCGAACGGATCTGATCGCGAGCGTAGGTATCCAGTTGCTGCAACTCAACGATGTAGCGATCACCATTGGCCTGATACACGCTGGCCCCTTCCGGATCGGCTTTCTTCAGCGCCGCGACGATGTTGCGCACATAAATCACGCCATTGGCCGCGCTGTTCCAGGCATGCGGGTCGACAATGCGTTTGCCGTCCTCATCCATGCTGCGCGTCTTGATGCCCTCGGACAGCACCACCGGCTGCCCCTTGTAGCCTGAAGCCTTGATGAGACGATCCATCCAGCCCTCCAGATGCAGGCCGCTGACAAATGCCAGATCGGCGTTTTTCAGCGCCTGGGCGTCACTCGGTGTCGGCTCGTAGACGTGAGGATCGCCGTTCGGACCGATCAGCGATCGAACGTGCACACGTTCACCGCCTACCGTACTGACCATATCGGCAATGACCGTGAACGAAGCAACGGCTTCCAGCGGTTTGGCCTGGGCGAGGCTGGCGAATGCCGACAGCGCCAGTGCAGCCAGGGAACTCAACATCATCAATCGTTTCATGACGTACCTTTTCAGTGAGCCAGGTGAGGTTTGGGGAACAGCCGACGCACGATGCCCGTGCGCCCGAACAACAGGGAGATGCCGTAGAACGCACTGGCCGTGAGCACGATGGCCGGCCCCGAGGCGACGCCTAGGTGGTAGGAAACGATCAGCCCGATCAGCCCGGACAAGGTCGCCAGCAGCGTCGAAATCACCATCAGGCCACTCAGCGAGTTGGTCCAGAAACGTGCGGCGGTTGCCGGCAGCATCATCATGCCCACCGCCATCAGCGTGCCCAGCGCCTGAAAGCCTGCGACCAGGTTGAGCACCACCAGCAGCAGAAACAGAACGTGGTACAGCGAGCCGCGTCCGCCGACCGCGCGCAGAAAGCCCGGATCGAAGCACTCCAGCACCAGCGGCCGATAGATGATCGCCAGCAGGATCAGGGTGAAGGAGGCAATGCTGCCGACCATGTAAATAGCGGTGTCATCAATGGCCAGAATGGTGCCGAACAGCACGTGCAGCAGATCGACGCTGGAGCCGTGCAGCGAAACAATCAGCACCCCGGCGGCCAGCGAGGTCAGATAGAAGCTGGCAAAGCTGGCGTCTTCGCGTAACGAGGTCAGTCGACTCACCAGACCGGACAGCAAGGCCACTGCCAGCCCGGCGATCAGGCCGCCGAACCCCATTGCCGGCAACGACAGCCCGGCGACCATGAAGCCCACCGCCGCGCCCGGCAGCACCGCGTGGCTCATCGCATCGCCCACCAGGCTCATGCGCCGCAACATCAACAGCACGCCGACCGGTCCCGAGCCGATGCCCAGAGCCAGACACGCCACCAGCGCGCGACGCATGAAACCGAATTCGATAAACGGCTCAACCACCAGGCTATAGAGCATCATGCGTCGTCCTCGGCATCACACAACAAGGCATCCGGGCTCCAGTACTCAGCCATGTTGCGCGCCTTGCGCAGGTTGGCAACGCTGAGCACTTGCGCTGTCTCGCCCCAGGCGATGGCTTCGCGAGCCATCAGCAAGGTTTGCGGAAAGTGCTGACGGACCTGTTCGATATCGTGCAATACGGCAATCACCGTGCGCCCCTGCCCGTGCCAGGCACGCACCAGCTGCAACAGATCACGCGTGGTGCGCGCGTCGATGGCGGTGAACGGCTCATCCAGGAGGATCACCGAAGCGTCCTGCAACAGCAGTCGGGCGAACAGCACCCGCTGAAACTGACCCGATGACAGCGAGCCCACGCTACGCCCTTCAAACCCCTCAAGGCCGACGGTCATCAGCGCCTCGCCGGTCAGACGCGCATGATTGCGCGTCAGACTGCGGAACGGACCGATACTGTGCCAGGCGCCCATCGAAACGGTATCGGCGACACTCAGTGGAAAGCTGCGATCGATTTCCGCGGCCTGCGGCAGATAACCAATCGTGCGGGTTGCCAGGCGCCCGCGGTCGACGCGTCCCTGAGCAGGCTTCATGGTTCCGGCGATGGCCTTGATCAGCGTCGATTTGCCCGCGCCGTTAGGCCCGACGATAGCGGTCAGGCTACCGGCCTCGAAGCGCCCGCTGATGTGGTGCACGGCCGGACGGCGTTCGTACGCCACCGTAAGGTTTTCCAGAGCGATGGCGGCACTCATGGAACTGCCACCGACCAGCCAATGGCCAGCCAGAGCAATGTCAGTATCGCCAGGGAAAACAGGACCCGCTTCCAGGCCGCCTGGGCCAGCACGGAGCCTGCTATCGAAGCGCTTGCTGTCGAAGCGTCAGAAGGATTTTTCAAGTAAAAGTAACCTGCAACTATTTGTTACAGTATTACATACCAAACGTGCAAGTGTTATTAAATAACGTTCATGCTGGCACCTTGCTTTCCAGTCGTGCAGATAAACGCCGGGACGGATCCGATTCGGCATCGCCTCGCAGAACTCCGCCGTGCGGTACTTGTGACACTGCACGCACCCCTATACTGTATATACAAACAGTCAAGGGGCACTTCATGCAGCTTATCGACAAGCTCAGCATTCTGGCAGACGCCGCCAAGTACGATGCGTCGTGCGCCAGCAGTGGAGCACCCAAGCGCAGCTCGCAGGACAAGTCCGGGCTCGGCTCTACCAATGGCATGGGCATCTGCCACAGCTACACGCCGGACGGGCGTTGCGTGTCGCTGCTGAAGATTCTGCTGACCAACTTCTGTCTTTACGACTGCCAATACTGTGTCAACCGTCGCTCCAGCGATGTGCCCCGTGCGCGCTTCACTCCCGAAGAAGTGGTCACGCTGACGCTGGACTTCTATCGCCGCAATTGCGTGAGCGGGCTGTTTTTGAGTTCCGGGATCATTCGCTCTGCGGACTACACCATGGAGCAACTGGTCGAAGTCGCCCGGCTGTTGCGCGAGGTGCATGAGTTTCGCGGCTACATCCACCTCAAGACCATCCCTGACGCCGATCCTGCGCTGATCGAAAAGGCTGGTCGTTATGCCGACCGCCTCAGCGTCAATATCGAGCTGCCGACCGACCTGAGCCTGCAGACCCTCGCACCGGAAAAAGACGTCGCGTCGATCAAGCAAGCCATGCAGACGATCTACACCGGCGAGCAAACGGTGCGCAACGAGCCTCGCTCGCCGCGCTTTGCGCCTGCCGGGCAGAGCACGCAGATGATTGTCGGTGCCGATGCCACCGACGACAGCACTATCCTGCACAGCGCGCAGTCGCTGTACAGCAACTTCAAGCTGCGCCGGGTCTATTATTCTGCGTTCAGCCCGATACCCAACAGCCCCAACAGCGTTCCGCTCGCGGCACCGCCCCTGATGCGCGAGCATCGCCTGTATCAGGCTGACTTTCTGCTGCGTGGCTATGGTTTCACTGCCGGTGAACTGCTCGACGGCCCCGGTGATCTGGCGCTGGACATCGACCCCAAACTGGCCTGGGCGCTGGGCAACCGACAGGTTTTCCCGCTGGACCTGAACCAGGCCGACCCGGCACTGATCGCCAGGGTGCCGGGCATTGGCATCCGCACCACGCAGCGGCTGGTCGAGTTGCGCAGACAGCGGCGCATCCGCTACGAAGACCTCACCCGCATGCGCTGCATACTGGCCAAGGCCAAGCCGTTCATCATTACCAGTGATTACCACCCGCCGCATGCGGAAACCACCAGCGAGTTCCTGCATCACCAGTTGCGCGACCGGCCTCAGCCTCAGCAAATGGGCCTGTGGGGATGATCTGCCTCGACTGCGACGACCTGTTCGTCACCTGGCGGCAACAGGCTCGCTGGCTGTTGAGCCACGAAATCGACCCCAGTCAGGTCAGCTGGAAGTCGCCGGATGCCGCCGATCTGTTTGGCAGTGAGGAAGACTACCCCAAGGAAGCCGGGCCGTTTCAGGCACGGGTTCCGCTGGAGCTGGTGCAACTACTGGAAAGCGCCTCGCGTTACCGGGGCGATCAGCGCTGGAGCCTGCTGTACGAAGTCTTGTGGCGCGTGACCCATGGGGATCGCACGGCGATGATGGCCGGTGACAGGCTCGGCAGTGAATTGCATCGTCGCCTTAAATCGGTAAGGCGCGAGGCCCATCATCTGCATGCCTTCCTGCGGTTTGTCGCGCTGCCGTCCGTGGCTGACGACGAAGCCCTGATGCGCCCGCAGTACGTGGCCTGGCACGAACCGGCGCACGATATTCTGCTCAGTGCCAGCGAGCATTTCATCGGCCGCATGGGTCAGCACCGCTGGATGATCGCCACGCCTCAGGACGGCGTGTATTACGACGGCCAACAACTGATTCATGAGCGACGCTGCCCGCAAGCCTGGCAGACCATGGCCAGGCAGGTGGAAGACCCGCATGGCGAACTGTGGCTGACCTACTATAGCCACATCTTCAATCCTGCGCGCCTGAACCCCAAGGTCATGGAAGGCCACTTCCCTTCGCGATTCTGGAAGAACCTGCCGGAAGGCCCGCTGATTCCGGCCCTCATCACCCAAGCCCGCACCGGCAAGCAGCGTGATGGCCAGGCGAGCGACATCGCCGCCAGACGCGGCAAGAAGATTGCGCTGAAGGACTGAGAGCGAGGCACAGAGCCCTCCTCACCCGCCCGCTGAACGGACACACGCCCCTTGCGTCGGAGCACAGTGCCCTGACCGACGACGTAGCGGTCCGCTGCCAGGACCAGCGATTGAACCAACCTCTGCCACGGCGGCTCACAGCTGTGGCATCCGCACGCTGCCTGCGCGCCAGATGATAATGTGACCCGTCACAAGAGGCAGGCCACCCGAGGTTCAAACATGCTCGACAGCCCAACCCGACATCTGCTCGACACGCTATGCCAGACGATGGCCGACAAACCGTTTCTGGTGGTGACCGGCGCAGGCATCAGCACCGCATCCGGGATTCCGGACTACCGCGACAAGGATGGCGTGCGGCGCGGCAAGCAGCCGATGATGTATCAGGAATTTCTCGGCAACCCTGCAGCGCGCCAGCGCTACTGGGCACGCGCTATGCTCGGCTGGCCGCGGATACGCGCGGCACAGGCCAATGCTGCGCACCGGGCCCTGGCTGCGCTGCAGGCTAAAGACACTATCACAGGACTGATCACCCAGAACGTCGACGCACTGCATACGCAAGCCGGCAGTCGGGACGTCATTGAGCTGCACGGCAGTCTGCACCGGGTACTGTGTCTGGATTGCCAACAGCGCAGCGAGCGGGCAGCCATTCAAGAGCAGATGCTGGAGCAAAACCCTTATCTGATCGGCGTCCACGCAACACAGGCACCGGACGGCGACACCCTGCTCGACCCGGCTTTCGAGGCCAGCTTCAAGGTGCCCAACTGCCCGCACTGTGAACGCGACAAGCTCAAGCCCGACGTCGTGTTCTTCGGCGAAAACGTCGCCGCGCAGACCGCTGCCAAGGCTACGCAGAGTGTCGAGGAGGCCGAAGGTCTGCTGGTGGTCGGCACCTCGCTGATGGCCTGGTCGGCATTTCGCCTGTGCAAGGCCATGGCCGAACAGGGCAAGCCGGTCATCGCCATCAACCATGGCAAGACCCGGGCCGACGAACTGCTTGAAATGAAAATCGAGGCGTCCTGCGAGCAGGTATTGCCGTGGCTCGCTGAGCAGCTGGTTTCGCGCTAGAACAGCCCTAACTGCCCACCAATCAGGGTGCTGAAATCGTCGTCCACGAAGGGCAGGATGGCATCTGCCAGCGGTTGCAATTGACGAGTCACGTAGTGATCGTAGTCAATCGGGGCGTGACGAATTTCCAGCGGCTCCGGCCCGGCGGCGGTCATCACGTAGCTGATCCAGCCGCCACTCTGATACTGACGCGGTCGGCCCTGCTGGTCGTTGTATTCATCGGCCAGCCGCGCGGCCCGCACATGGGGCGGCACGTTACGCTGGTAGTCATCGAGCTTGCGACGCAAGCGCTTGCGGTAGATCAACAGGTCATCCAGCTCGCCTGAAAGGGTGCGCTGCACGTAGTCACGCACATAATCCTGATACGGCTGACGCTTGAAGATCCGCAGGTACAGCTCCTGCTGAAACCGCTGAGCCAGCGGCGACCAGTCGGTGCGTACGGTTTCGAGGCCCTTGTAGATCATCTCTTCGGAACCGTCAGCACGGGTCACCAGACCGGCATAACGCTTCTTGCTGCCCTCCTCCGCACCGCGCACGGTGGGCATCAGGAAGCGCCGAAAATGCGTTTCGTATTGCAGCTCAAGGGCACTGTGCAAACCGTACTCGGCGTGCAAGTGCTCGCGCCACCACTGGTTGACCTGCTGCACCAGCGCCTTGCCGATGCTTGCTGCCTCTTCCTGCCCATGAGGGCGACCCAGCCAGACGAATGTCGAGTCGGTATCGCCGTAGATCACGGTGTAGCCCTGCGCCTGAATGAGGTCGCGGGTCTTGAGCATGATTTCATGCCCGCGCAGGGTGATCGATGAAGCCAGGCGCGGATCGAAAAAGCGGCAGCCGCTCGAACCCAACACACCGTAGAAGGCATTCATGATGATTTTCAACGCCTGGGACAAGGGCGCATTCTGGTCGCGCTTGGCGGCTTCCCGCCCCTGCCACACGCGCTCGACAATGGCTGGCAGGCTGTGACGGGTGCGCGAAAAGCGCGCGCCGCGAAAGCCTGGCACCGACTCGCTGTCCGCAGGATGCCTAAGGCCTTCGATCAAACCCACTGGATCAATCAGAAAGGTACGAATGATCGACGGATAAAGGCTTTTGTAGTCCAGCACCAGCACCGACTCATACAGCCCTGGCTGGGAATCCATGACAAAACCGCCAGGGCTGGCCTCCGGCAGGCGCTCGCCCAGGTTGGGCGCAACGAAACCCTGGCGATGCATCAGCGGGATATACAAATGGCAGAACGCCGCTACCGAACCACCACTGCGATCGGCAGGCAGGCCGGTGACCGTGGCGCGCTCGAGCAGAAAAGTCAGCAATTGGGTCTTGGCAAAGATGCGCGTAACCAGTTCGCAGTCCTTGATGTTGTAACGTGCCAGCGCCGGCTTGTCCTCGGCGAACATGCGGTTGATTTCGTCCATGCGTTGATAAGGCGTGTCGATAGCCTTGCCTTCGCCCAGCAGGGTCTGCGCGACGTATTCAAGGCTGAACGACGGAAAACTCCAGGTCGCCGAGCGCAGCGCCTCGATTCCGTCGATGATCAGCCGGCCGCTCACGTCGGCAAAAAAATGGTTGTTGCGACTGCCGTGCTCACGCCAGCCCATCGCTTCACCGCCACGCCCGAGCCTTAATTGCACTTGCAGGCGCTGGGCATGCTCATGCAGCACGCGCAAATCGAACTGGATAACGTTCCAGCCGATAATCGCGTCAGGGTCGTGCAGCGCCAGCCACTCGTTAAGGCGCTCGAGCAACTGCGCGCGGGTATCGCAATAGTCGAGCTGAAAATCCAGCGCCTCGTCGCCACCATTGACTGGGCCCAGCATGTAGACCTGGCGCTGACCACAGCCCTCCAGCGCAATCGAATACAACTCGCCGCGGGCCGTGGTTTCGATATCCAGCGAGACCAGCTTCAGGTTGGGACGGTAATCGGGTGCCGGCTTGATCTGCGCGTCGCAGAGCACGCCATCGGCATCCGGCGTGCCGCCAAACTGCACCGGCGCAGTGATAAAGCGCTCCATCAGGTAGCGTTCTGGCGGTCGAATGTCCGCTTCGTAGACGTCTACATTGCCCCGGCGCAGCAGCTTTTCGATATTCATCAACTGGCGGTGCTGCTGGCAGTAAACACCCAGCACCGGGCGGTGACGGAAATCACAGAGTTCCAGCGGGCGCAGCTCCACGCCACGCTCGCTACGCAACAACGATCGGGCTCGCTCGCCCTGCTCGGCGGGAATAAAGGCAACCGAGGGCTGGCAAGGCAGGCGGATATGGCGCGGGCCCTGATCGGTGGCCAACCAGAAGTCGACCTCGGTCCCGGCGGGCGTGTCTTGCCAGTGCCGACTCAGGATAAAGCCCTGCTGTACATCCAACGCTGTTACCTCGACCGCCCGGTGAAACGAATGATTCTACTTGGCTATGAGGCCAAAGGCGCGCCTGACAGGCGAATTAACGGCACATTGAGGGCGCGGATAATTGATTCCTCCTATTCCAGTGATCCTTATTTACTGCTTGCTCGTTTCTGCCCACTGGATGATTCTGTAGTGGTTCTGGCAATGCACTACAGCCATCCAGATCCCGATCACGGAGAGCCCCATGAAAACCGTCGCCCAGCTACTGAAACTGAAAGACCTGCAGAACCAGCAAGTGCATACCATCGGACCGGATCAGATGGTGCTCGAGGCACTCAAGTTAATGGCTGATAAGAACATCGGTGCGCTGCCGGTGGTCGAGGGCAACGTGGTGGTCGGCGTCATCAGCGAACGTGACTATGCGCGCAAGGTGGTCCTCAAGGGGCGCTCGTCGGTGGGTACACCGGTGAGGGACATCATGAGCAGCAAAGTGATCACTGTCGACTCGCAGCGCAGCGTCGAGGCGTGCATGGGCATCATGACCGACAGCCACCTGCGCCACCTGCCGGTCGTGGAAGACGGACAGTTGCTGGGCCTGCTGTCCATCGGTGATCTGGTCAAGGAAGCCATTGCAGAACAGGCCAGCCTCATTCAACAGCTCGAGCAGTACATTCGCGGCGAATGAACTGAGCAACACATCAGGCGCAGCGCGCTGTCGCCGCGCGCCACGCCGTTCACTCAGTCATCCAGCGTCTTGCCAGGCGCTCCGCCCTTGACCGGCTTGCCCGGTTTTTCGGCCGGCGCAGGTTTGGCTGGCGGCTCGGGAGCAGGTGCTGCGGCTTCCTGCTCGCGCATCGGCATCTGATCGATAGTGGCGAAGATTTCCTTGGGGTCTAGCGATTCCGGATTTTTGAGAGTCTTATCGACCTTTTTCTCGCCGTCCTTGCCCACCAGAATGACCTTGGTCCCCGCCCCCGCCCCGAGCTTAAGCTCACGGATCAATGCCATGGTCGACTGCGGGTCCATGCTTTTGCCGTCGCGCTCGCCCATGGTGTTGACCACCGTGAACAACACCATATTGCGCTGTGCAAAGGCCTCACGGTTGGCAGGCTCATCCAGTGACTTCTTGAGCTTGACCAGCACCGGATCTATGGTGCTGGGAGCGATGATGATCAAGGGACGCGACTTGCCGCGCTCCTGTGCCAGAGGGCCGTCGTTGTCAGCGGCAAGCGCTGTACCGGCAGCGACAAACAGGGTGGCGAGGGTCAGGGACCGGATTAACATGGTGGGCTCCTTTCAAATCCATTGGGTAGCCATCGCGTACAGACCGACACGATGCTGGTCTGTTCTACCGCATATGGGTCATCCCGGTACAGCCCGATGTAGTCCTTTTCCTTAATCCGTTGCGTCAGGCCGAGCGTACAAACGAACGATCACAGGCGCTGTCGAGGCTCGCCGCCAGGCCTTGGACAATCTGCGCCACTTCCGCGGCGTCCAGCACCAGGGGCGGCAACAGACGGATGATTTTGCCCCGAGTGACATTGATCAACAGGCCATGATCCTCGGCTGCAATGCGTGTGAGTTCGGGTATCGCCTGGCGCAGTTCGATACCGATCATCAAACCCTGGCCACGAACGTCCAGCACGTTCGGGTGAGCACCCAGCGTATTGCGCAGCCCTTCCAGCAACTGCCGGCCTTGCAGTGCGGCGTTTGCCACCAGCGCCTGCTGTTCGATGATATCGATCACCGTGCAACCGACCCGACAGGCCAGCGGATTGCCGCCGAAGGTACTGCCGTGGCTGCCGGGCGTGAACAGTTGCGCCGCCCTGCCCCGCGCCAGGCAGGCACCGATCGGTATGCCGTTGCCCAGCCCCTTGGCCAGGGTCATGACGTCCGGGACGATACCCTCATGCTGAAAGGCAAACCACTTGCCGGTCCGGCCCATCCCGGTCTGGATTTCGTCGAGCATCAACAGCCAGTCACGCCGCGTGCAACGCTCTCTCAAGGCCTTGAGATACCCGGCCGGTGCCATCTGCGCGCCGCCCTCGCCCTGAATCGGCTCGACCAGCACGGCAGAGATCCGGTGCCCATAGGTCGTGCAAACCTTGTCGAACGCCGCCAGATCGCCAAACGGCACTTTGATGTAATCGCCGGGCAAGGTACTGAAACCCAGGCGTACGGCCGGCCCGTCGCTGGCCGATAGCGTGCCCAGGGTACGGCCGTGAAAGGCGTTTTCCATGACCACGACCAGAGGCCGTTCGATGTATTTGTGCCAGCCATGCAGGCGCGCCAGCTTGAGCGCAGTCTCGTTGGCCTCGGCACCGGAATTGTTGAAAAACACCGCGTCCAGCCCCGACAAGGCCGTCAGTTTCTGCGCAAGGCGCTTCTGCCAGTCGATGGTGTACAGATTGGACGTGTGCAACAGCAGGCCCGCCTGATCACGAATCGCCTCTACCAGCAGTGGATGCGAGTGCCCCACGTTGGTCACAGCCACGCCTGCCACGGCGTCCAGGTACTCGCGCCCGCCCTGGTCCCACAGACGTGTGCCCAGACCATGGGTGAAACTCAGGGCCAAAGGTTGGTAAGTGCTCATCAGGCAGGTGGCGGTCATGAGGTGAAGCTCCTTGGGTATGTTTCGGTTTTTGCAGTATCGTTAACAAGCCCAGATGGATAAACAGCGAAATACTTCAATCATTTTAAAGCCAGGGTTGATAATGGATTTGTTTCAGGCAATGCGCGTGTACGTGAAAGTGGTCGAGGCAGGCAGCCTGACGGCAGCGGCGCAAGCGTGTTCGATTTCCACCACCATGGTCGGCAATCACTTGCGCGCACTGGAGGAGCGCCTGGGCGTCAGCCTGTTGCAGCGCACCACACGCCGTCAGCGATTGACGGAATTCGGTACCGCATATTATGAGCGTTGTCTGGAAGTGCTGGGGTTGGTGGCCGAGTCCGAGCAGTTGGCCGAGCAGGCCCACGGCGACCCCACAGGTACACTGCGCATCACCGCGCCACTGACATTCGGTTCGGAAGTATTGGCGCCTGCTCTGGTCGAATTTTCGCGGCGCTTTCCCGAGGTCAAGCTCGACCTGGTGCTGACCAATCAGCGTCTGGACATGATCGACAATGGCTTTGACGTCGCCATTCGCCTGGGCAACATTCCAGAATCCTCACCGCTGATCGCGCGCGCCCTGCAGGATTACACCTTGACCATCTGCGCCGCACCGGACTATCTGGCCCGTCACGGCACGCCGACGCATCCAGAGGATCTTCGTCAGCATAACTGCCTGGCGTTCGCCTACCCGGCGGGAGACGAATGGCGCACTGCCGGCACACAGTGGCGTATGACTGGCGCCGACGGCGACGTGCTGGTGGAGGTAAGCGGTTCGATGGTGGCCAACACTTCCGCCGGTCTTTATCAGGCGGCTCGTGCAGGCATGGGCGTAGTGATGCTTCCGGATGCGCTGGTGCAGCGAGACTTGCAGGAAGGCCGGCTGGTTGCGTTGTTCCCCGACTACCATTTGCCCAGACGACCGACAAACCTGCTGTATGTACAGGATCGCTATCGACTGCCCAAACTGAGAAGTTTTGTGGAGTACGCGACGGGGCTTTGGGGGCGGTAAAGGCTTACCGCCGGAGGGTTAGCAGGTCGACTCCGGCGCGCAGCCTGTGCGGTGCGCGCCGGGGTTTACCGGCAATGAACGTCAGACGCGGAATCGACTGACCAGACTCTGCAGATGCACGCCCAGACGAGCGAGCTCTACGCTCGACGCGGCAGTCTCTTCACTGGCGGAAGCCGTCTGTTCAGAGATGTCTCGCACATTAAGAACACTGCGATTGATCTCTTCGGCAACGGCGCTCTGCTCTTCGGCGGCAGCGGCGATCTGATGGTTCATCGTCTCGATCGTCGAGATTGCCTGAGTCATGTTATTGATGGAAACACCCGCATTGCGTGTCAGCTCGACACTGTTTGCAGTCAGTGCCTGGCTGTTGTCGAGGATCGTTGCCACCTGCGCTGTACGGGTATGCAGACCGCTGATCAATGCCGCGATCTCTTCGGTCGACGTCTGCGTGCGCTGGGCCAGGCTTCTCACTTCGTCAGCCACCACCGCAAAGCCTCGACCTGCTTCGCCCGCACGCGCGGCTTCGATTGCAGCGTTGAGGGCGAGCAGATTGGTCTGCTCGGCAACGGCCTTGATGACATCCAGCACGCCACCAATCTTGTTGCTTTCGTTCTTGAGCTCGTCCATCGCGGACTTGGAGTGCGTGACTTCAGTCGCGAGTTTCTCGATCTGGGCAACTGCCTTGGAAACCACGCCGTCGCCTTCGCGAGCTTCTTTCGATGCGTTGACCGCAGCATGTGACGCCTGCTCTGCGTTGCGTGCAACTTCCTGAACGGTCGCAGACATTTCGTGCATCGCAGTGGCGACCTGATCGGTTTCGCTCTTCTGGCTGTTGACGCCGGCGCTGGTCTGCTCGGTGACGGCTGACAACTGTTCGGCGGCACTGGCGATTTGTGTCACGCCGTCGCGCAGGCCACCAATCAACTCGCGCAGGTTGCCGGTCATGCGCATCATGCTGCCCTGCAGCTGGCCCAGTTCGTCCTTGCGGGTGATCACCTGATTGTTCGTCAAGTCACCATCAGCGACACGCTCTGCCAGTTTCAGTGTGTCACGCAGCGGGCCTACGATAAGGTTGGTAATTATCCATGCCGCCAGGGCGCTCATGATCAACGCTGCAATCAGCCAGACAGAGAGCAGCATCTTGGCCTGACTCACATCTTCCACTCTCAGGTTGACCTGGTTCTCGGACAGCTTGTCAGCACATTCAAACAGAATGCCGATGTCTTTGGTGATGCCTGCCTGAGCCAGATCAATCCTGGCCTGCGCCGCGGTGAACTGATTCAAGGTGTTCTGATAGCTGATGACCGAGTCCACAAGATGCTTGATGATCGCCGACTGGCCATCGAAACCTTGCAGATTTTTGAACGATTCGATAACCGTATTCATCGATGTTTCCGCTGGGGCACGGTTCTCCGGCTTCAGCGAATAGGTGTAGCCACGCAAGTCAAAGCGCATTTTCTGGAACAGCGTCATCGCCTGCACGATGGCGTCGCGCTGTGCGGGAGTGCCGTCATCGGATCGGGCAATGGCGTTGAGCTTTTGCAAATCGTCAGCGCCTGCATCGGCATACTGGCCAAACACCGAACGGGTAGCCTCACGGGCAGCGGTCGCCTGCATGAGGTTGTCGTAGTGGATACGGTAATCCTTCAAGGCGTCTGCGGCAGTATTGACCAGCGGCACATTCAACGGGGAGTCGAACACCTTCTGCGCGTACTTCACATGATTTTCGAGACTTTCGAAAGCTTTCAGCCAGTTGCTGGCGCGCTCGGCGTCATAGTTGACCGAATAAGCCAATCGGGCTATCCGGACGTCCCGCGTGAGCGAGCTCAGCTTGCCGATGTCGGAAATACGCTCGCTTCGTTCACTCAGCGAGGTGATGCCTGTCCAACCCGTCAGAGCGATCAGCACCGTCAGTACGATGACCAAAGCAAACCCGAGCACAAGCTTGGACCTGACAGAAATATTGCGCAGAGTGTTTATCACAGGGAGTCGCTCTTTCGTTGGTCATCAGTGGAGTACAAGAGGCCTGTCCTTGCCAGCTAGCTATACATCCACAAATGTCGGCAGCGAGGCTTCAAACTTTAAAACTGGCGTCAATATTTCGCTTGAAAATAAATCCTCCCAGGCGCGACCAACCCCGATGGCATTTTCATTCCAGTCAGTTAGCATGGGCCGTTACCCACACTTGGGTATTCTGGAGAAGTGCATGAGTCTGGAATTGATCGCCTCAAAAAGCAGCTTGTTGACCATCGAGGAGCGCGCTGCGATTGCCGAGATCGAGGCCACGACCAATGTGCTGCGACTTGTCACTCGCCTGACAGGCATGCGCTTCGCTGGTATCGCCAAATTTACCGACGCAGACTGGATCGCCTGTTCTGTCTATGACCCCACTGACCTGGGTATGGACGACGGCGATGTGTTCGAACTCGAGACCACGCTCTGTAACGAGTTTTGTACCAATCCCCAGGCACTGTTCGTGCCGCAGATCAGCACGAACGGCCGGTATGCGAACCTGCCAGTTGTGAAGCGCTACGCCATCGAAAGCTATGCGGGCGTGCCGATCTACCTTCCCGACGGACAGCTGTATGGTGCGTTGTGCGCTCTGGACTCCAGAACGACGCTGTTTGACGACCCCGATCTGGCGGAAACCCTGACCCTGTTCGCCCGATTGATCGGGTGCATTTTCTTCGCCAACATCAACGAAGGTAGCTGACCCGAGCTCACGGGCTGCCGGGCGGCTCTGCCAGCGCGTACAAGGGCATCGACTCAAGCAAAGCGCTGCTGAACTGGCCTTCGTCGAGTTGCATGCGATGTCGGGGCGGAACGGGTGTCGCAGGGTGATCGCTGTCCAGCAAGGCTTCGACAGGCAGATCGATTCCGAAATGAGGAAATGGCTCCTGAGCCACCCAACCGCCAGCGGCCAGGACCAACAATAGAAAAATACCCGCAATGGGTTCTTTGGGTCTGCACATTCTCGTTTCTCCAGTCCGGCAAAACGATCCGGCTCATGATGAGCCACTCAGTATAAAAGCCAGGGCGTCACCCGGCTCTCGCGGTCGTCGCATTACGCGAAGGGCTCTTCGCCCTGCAACTTGGTGCGGTGCATCATTCGCCCGCACTCGGGGTCATAGGCTTCGGCCCGGTGCATGGTGCCGGTGTTGTCCCAGATCACCAGATCACCGACCTGCCACGCATGGCTGTAACTGAACGCCTCGGACGTGGCCCACTCGCGAAGGCCGACCAGAATTCGCGCACTTTGCGCCAGGCTAAGGCCAACGACTTGCTGCGCGGTGCAGCCCAGAATCAGCGACTTGCGACCGGATCGGTGCTTCCAGACCAGCGGCAACTCCTTCTCGCCGATAGCCTGCATGGCCTCGAGCATCGCAAGGCCAGGCTCCGGATTGTAATAGAGTAACGATGCCCATGGGGCATGAATGACGCGCAGGCTGTCGTAATGTTGTCGGTCAGCGCTCGATAACCCCTCATACGCCGCGTAAGTGTTACAGAAACCCGTGTTGCCTCCCCAGCTGGCCGGCACCTTGCAGGACAACAGTGAAGCCAGAATGGGTGAATCGCTGCTCGTACCGTCTATGTGCCAGTAGAGCGAACCTTTGAGAAACTCCGCGCCTGCCGGATTCTCTTTCACATCCAGGCTGATCCGGGTGATGTTCTGCCCATCGCCGGGTTCAGGGCAGAACGCACCCAGCGTGCGAGTGAAGGCTATCTGCTCTGCATCGGAAAAATGAATCTGCGGGAACACCAGCACCCCTCGCTGCTCCAGCAGTTCCCGGATCTCCCCAGCAAAACGCCCCGACAGCAGGTCCTGCTTGCCGTTGAAAACACGCGCGCCAATGCCTGGCTTGATGGGCTCCTGCGACAGCTGAACGAGCGAAGTGGCTAACATGGTGCAACCCTCTTCATAAGTGAACACAACGGTACACTTATGAAGAAATGGAAGCAATAGCTCTGTTTTGCCGCGGGACGTTTTAAAGGGAATGCAGGTAATTACCCAAGTGATCGTGCAGGAAGAAAGCGAGCAATACTCCGATAAGCATTGCCAGCAAATCCAGCGCTCTGGCCTTGCCCCATATCGGCGTGCGCTCCCGGAGTCGAAAATACCAGGGGCCCGTACAGAGAATCAGACCCTGCCCCAGGAACCAGACAAGAGCGATGAAAAGCCCAGTGCTTAAGAGGCTGTCGTTTCTGACAATCAGAGAACCTGTCGACTGACTCAAGGCAGCAAAATAAAGGCCGACCACCCCGATGACCGCCATCGTCAGCCCAATGGGCCAGGCTGGAAAACCGCGACGCTGTACGTGCTTTTCAAGGTTCGCACGATCTCCCTCCAACAGCTCGATGGTTCTCGGCCATCCTGCGATACGCGCAAGCGTCAGTACGTCATGGCCGTTGCTGTTGGTCGCCGCAGAATCTGCCCCCATGTACAGAAGCGTAGCGACGAAATTGCAATTACCGGCGAGGGTTTCGCGATGGATCATTTGCCAGCCCGAGTCGTCGTAGTCAGTGGCCAGACCCGGATCATCCCGAAGGCCCTCTTCCACGGCACCCTGTGCGTTGAGTCCCATCGGATGCTCAAGCCGCTCCAGCTTGTTCAAGGCACGTTTATCCGATGCACTGTCCAGTGCGCGCGTGAAGCAGACCGGTGACTTGCCCTCTGCTGGCGGAACAAGCATAACGGTCCCCGCCTCACCAAAGTCCAACCCCCACGCCTGGTCATGCTCGACACGCTCGGCCGCAGACATGCCGGACCGCAGGGCATCGATAGTGAAACCGCCGAATGCGCGACCGCCAAACACATAGACCCAGTCATTCAAGCGGTCCAGGGAAACCGACACAGAGTCCCCGGCATTTATCGAACTCCCCCACACAGGCTCATTCATGAGAACGCCCGAGAGGGTCAGGCCGTCGAAATCGACATCCGTGACCCACATGTTCTCAACCGATGGGCTGTCGGGATCGGCTGAGTCAGTCGTGAAGGACACCTTTACGGCAGCCAGGTCCAGCGCTTTTACAATTCGGCGACGCTCCCAGGACATCTCGCGCCAGAAGAATCTGAACGTGCGCTGCGCACTGGCAACCGCGGCACGAAAGTCCTCGCTCTCGCCTTCAACACCGTAAATTTTTTGCTCCGTCATTGGCAGGGTCATTCCTTGTTTGATGAGTGCGAACAGAATGGCGGTGTCGCTGGCCCTCATTCAATTCGGCTGTTTTAAATACATTACTTCTTGAGTCACTGTTGCGCCAATCTCGATATTAGCTGCTTGCGGCGAGGATAATCCGCTGCCAAAGTGCCTCGAACGAACGCCTGATATGCAATTCAAGGAAAGAATCAACATGCACGCCCCTGCCCCGCAAATCCTCATCCAGCGCATGGCCGACATTCACCTCGAAGGTGTCACTGCACTCTATAACGAGCCTGCGGTGTGCCGTCAGGTACTGCAGATGCCTTATCAGTCCATCGAAGTCTGGCGCAAACGCCTGGCTGCCAGTACCGAGCGACACGTGAAACTGGTCGCGCTCCATGGCAACGAGGTGATTGGCAGCATTGGCCTGGAGCAGTATTCGCGCAGTCGACAAAGCCATGTCGGCGCTATCGGTATGGGCGTCGCATCGGCCTGGCAGGGCAAAGGCGTCGGCTCGAAGTTGCTGGCAACCGCACTGGACATCGCAGACAACTGGATGAACCTGCACCGGGTGGAGTTGACCGTGTATGTCGACAACGAAGCAGCCCAGGGTCTGTATCGAAAATTCGGTTTCGAAACAGAGGGCCGGCTGCGCAACTACGCGGTGCGCGATGGCCTGTTCGTCGATGCCTTGAGCATGGCGCGGCTCAGATAAACTGTGTCCGTCAACACCGCTACTTGAGCGATGCGTCAAAGCATGCAAGGATCAGCCATGAATCAATTTCCCCAAAGCAACCGACATCACCACCACAGCCCGCTTCAAGGTGCTGCGGTTGCTTGTGCTCATCGATTGGCCAGATATAGATCCACGTTCTGACCCATCAGTGAAACCGACCAAGGCGCCCATGGCGCCTTTTTTATTGCCTGAAAAAACTGGAGATCATCACCCATGACCATGCTACGCGGAACCCGCATCGTGACCGGAACAGAAGCCGCAACCCTGCGTGACACAGAAAATCGTTTCCGGAGCTATCTTCATCGAAGCCGGAGCTGAGGAAGCGATAGTGCCGGCCTTATGGGGCCAAGACACCTTTATCGAAAAAGCCGGCGGCAGCGAAATCATCGGCCAGATGTGGGCCTTCGAGGACAAGGCCGGGCGCGCCTGTTGCCTGATACCCGAAGCCACGGCGCTGTTTCAGGAACGCAGCGAAGCGCTGCTTGAGGGACGACGTGAAGCGCTGTTTTTCTACGTGGCACGCTGTTATCGCTACGAGCGCCCGCAAGCCGGACGCTACCGCGAATTCACCCAGCTGGGACTGGAAATCCTCAGCCCTTCACCGCAACAGGCGTTGCTGCGCAGCCAGGCCATCTGCACCGGTTTTCTGGATTCGCTGGGCCTGGACTATGAACTCAATACCGCCGTGAAACGGGGCCTGAGCTACTACCTGGAAGGCAACGGCTTCGAGGTGCGATGTTCACGCCTGGGCGCGCAGCAGCAAGTAGTTGGCGGCGGCGCCTATCGAGAGGGTGCCGGGTTTGGCATCGGGCTGGAACGGCTGGTATTGGCGCTTGGGTGCGGCCAATAACGCGCATCCTGTAACTGGCCGTAGAAGCGCAACGCGTTACACTGCGCTTCTACCCTGCCCCCGACCCGAGGCCCCCGTATGAAAGTTGGTGTGATTTCCGACACCCACGGACTGCTCCGTCCTGAAGCCATCGCTGCGCTACAGGGCTGCGCACAGATCATCCATGCCGGTGACATCGGCAGCCAGGACATCGTCGAGCAACTGACAGCCATCGCCCCGCTGCACATCGTGCGCGGCAACAACGACATGGATGCAGACTGGGCAACACACATCGCCGATCACCTGCGCTTCGACATCGACGGCTGGCAAGTCCTGCTGGTCCACGACATCGCCGACGTTCCAGCGTTAGTGGATGACAGCGTGAAACTGGTCGTGACCGGCCATTCACACAAACCCCTCATCGACTGGCGCGGCGACACGCTGTATCTGAACCCTGGCAGCTCCGGGCGGCGGCGTTTCAAACTGCCGGTGACGCTGGCGCTGCTTGAGGTGAGCGCGGATGCGATTGAGCCGAGTCTGGTGCAGTTGGTCGACTGACAGAACTGCTTCGTCGCTCCCGGCAGTGTAAAGGCCCTGCTGACTCCAGCTTTCGAACCGAAATCATCTTGGCGTTAGCGGCAGCCACTCAGAACTGAACGGTGCACGTCCCCCCCCTTTCATAAACAGTGGTAATTCACTTCATAAAAAGGTAAAAATCAATCCACAGTGAGTCATAAGCCTGATTCACATCAGTGCGGAATAAGCTCAGGAAAACTGGAGCAACGAGCCTTAATTTCAAATCGCTCTGCACAAAATTCCGAATCTACAACGTGATGCCATTTAAACCCGGCGAAAGCATGGATGATAGTATGACTAAATTACGGAATAAACCATATCAATTGTTTGAGTCTTTCGTAAACCCCACAGATGATCTCGGTATTAAAGGCCTGTACCGAATATTTGTTTTCGCTTCGCTTGTCATAATTATCATTTTTTTGATTGATGTAGCTTTAACACTATACACGTATAAAAATGACGAGCCTAGCCATGGTGTTTTTGGTGATTTTTTTGGAGGTGTAGCTAATCCATTTCTAACATTTTTAACATTTATGGGTTTACTTTTGACAATAGTTATTCAGAAAGCAGAGTTAAGGGACTCAAGGGTAGAAATGAAAAGATCAGCCGACGCTTTGGGTGAACAAGTATTGACTTTTCGAAAACAGAGCTTTGAAGTTACATTTCTTAAAATGCTGGAAATTCACTCTTCACTCACCCAGTCCATAGATCTCGTATTGAGCAGAACACAGAAGACAATTACAGGTACGGATTGCATGGAGCGATTCCACGCAAGACTAAAAACCAACTATCGAAAGAAGTTTTCAGGAAATGGCATGCCGTTCGATAGAGAGACACTTCAAGAAATGAACGAACTCAAATCCATGTATGCTGAGTTCTGGGAACCCACCAGAAAAAACCTGCACAACTGGTATGAAAACCTAACAGTAATTCTAGATTATATTTGCTCGGACGCCAACTCTTTAGAGCCTTATACTTCTATGGTTTCCGCCCAATTATCCGAGTACGAAAAAATACTAATGTTTTATCATATTTGCCTTCACGACAACGGACGCCTGAAAGATCTGACACTAAGATCAAATTTTTTAAAAACCTTACCTACAGATTTGCTGCTTCATAAAAGCCACACCGGCTTACTACCAACCATTAGTTTTATATAAGAACCAATCAATCACACCACTTAGAAACAACTGAAATCAACGAACCACTGACCGGACAGCGGAAACCACTCATGATTTATATTTCAGAAAAACCAAAAAGCGGTTACCGCAAAGGAACTCTATGAAAGCACCTAAACTTAAAACGTTGTTAACCCCTCCTCCTAACGCTGATAAAGCTTGGTTTCAGAAGAGAGGCAGAGATTTTGAGCTTGTGCTTAATAAGTTTCTCTCAGACGAAGATATGGAACCTCGAACAAACATGCGGCCCACTGGCGAGGAAATCGATGGTTCGTTTGCAATGGGTGACCGTTTTTTCCTACTAGAAGCCAAATGGCATGCGGACCCTATTCCCGCCTCTAGTTTATATGCCTTCAAAGGAAAGGTGGATGGGAAGCTTATAGGCACAATTGGAGCTTTTTTCTCCATGTCTGACTATAGCCCAGATGCTGTGGATGCTCTACTGTTCGGCAAAGCTTTAAACCTAATCCTCTTTGGTCATAAAGACTTATCACTGATCAATGACGGGAAGATAACTATGCAAGAGGCTATGCGCGTAAAGCTTCGCTACGCTACTAATTATGGACAGCCTTTTTTTGCATTAGAAATTCACTTAAAAGAACTAGCAGCATCGAAGAAAAGAGCATCCACATCAAAACATCGCAGCGACTGGATCATCCTAGTAGAAAGTGCGAGCGACGCTCAAACCATTGATGAACTGCTAAAGAAATTTAATATAAAAGCGGAATTTGAAGTTTTCCCAGCGGGCGGACAACTATCTGTAGCGCCGTTAGCAAAGTATCTAATAACGAAGTACAATTCAAAGAAACACAATTTAAATCTGGCGGCCATTATTACGCCTTCACCAGACTCCCAGCTCCAAAAAGCACATATCAGGGATCTTGAATCCTACGAGGTACAACTAGTAAACTTGAGCTCCTCATTAGAGGACTGGCTTTCAAGCTATGTTCCGGTCGACTACGATAACACTATGACAATGTTCACAAACAGCGAAGGGAAAATGGCAAAGCGTTACGCTTCTCGTGCAAATCCAGATAAACTCCTTGCCGAAAATCCTACTTTTTCCGCGCTCATCGACAACCTTAAAGCTGCTCCTAAAAATAGCAAATCAAAAGGATAGCCTAACCATAAACCCCCAAACAGAACTTGAGGGTTTATGCTAAGTCACACAACATAAAGCATCTCAACTGCCGACACGCCTGAAGAAATAGATCCTTTCAACCTAGGCAAACCAAGCCAGCAGTCGAAATTATAATTTAGCACTTGGGCAAACAAGCTTACCAAGGACGATATGTAAGAATGAAAGTGTTGCTAGCTTTTAGTCGATAGGGCAGAAGCAATCTACTTCAAGCACAGTATTCCACTTATCAATCAGCAGCCCCACATCTAGCTGAGGCTCGCCGAGTAATTACTTTAGCCTTTGAGGCTCGTGCCAAAAAAGAGATGCTGTTCAACAAGTACCTGAATTTTCTGCACACCGTGCTCCCCTCCAAGGCCGAGTTCACCGAAAAAGCCTGGAAGTGGTAGCACACCCACGCTAACGTACACGCCGGAATTCAAGCCCTACCCACCAAGGCCTCACCATGATCCAGATCCGCCCCATGACACCGGAAGATTTCGAGCGCTTCTGGCCCACCTTTCAGGCTGTCGTCATCGCTCAGGAAACCTACGCCTACGACCCTGCCCTCACTCAGGAGCAGGCTCGCGATCTGTGGATGAAGGCGCCGTTGCACACGCTGATTGCGGAGGAAGATGGCCAGCTGTTGGGCAGTTATTACCTGAAGGCCAACGCGGCAGGCCCGGGTAATCATGTCTGCAACTGTGGCTATATGGTGACGGACGCGGCGCGGGGTCGTGGTGTGGCGCGGTTGATGTGCGAGCATTCGCAGCAACTGGCGCGCGACAGCGGGTTCCTGGCGATGCAGTTCAATTCGGTGGTCGCCAGCAATGAGGTGGCGGTCGGGTTGTGGAGCAAGCTGGGTTTCGAGACGGTCGGGCGGTTGCCCAAGGCCTATCGTCATGCCCGATTGGGCCTGGTGGATTGTCTGGTGATGTTCAAGTGGCTGGCTGATGAGCCTGTGGCAAAAGAGCCTGCGCAGCCCAAGCTCATTGGCCGCAAGAATATCGAATCCGTGGTGTCGCGTCCGCGTCGAAAATAAGCGCGACGCACACATGAAGACGGGGCCTGCTCACCATGAGCAGGCCCCGTTTTGCATTACAGCTCGGTGCTTATTTGCCAGCCCCCATGTCGGGCTGCTTCTGCAGCAACACCCGAGTCACTCGGCGCTCTTCCACGCCGACGACGTGCAGGTTCCAGCCCTGCCAGCTGAGGCTGTCGCCGGTAGACGGCAGGCGATCGAGCAGGCTCATGACCAGTCCGGCGAGGGTCTGATAATCCTCGGTCGCCTTGGCCTGGAAGCCGGTGCGCTCGCGAATCAGGCTCAGGTTCAAGGCTCCCGATACCACAAAGTCCTCGCCCTGCTTGACGATATCCGGACCTTCCACTTCGCTGGCATCAGGCAGCTGGCCAGCGATGGACTCGAGAATGTCGGTCATGCTCAAGACGCCGATGAAGTCACCAAACTCGTTGACCACAAAGGCGATGTGCGTCGATTCCTTGCGCATCTGCTCCAGGGCATTGAGGATGGTGAAGCTTTCCAGCAGGTTGATTGCCTTGCGCGACATCAGTTTCAAGTCGGGCTCGTTGCCGGACAACAGCTCCTTGAACAGCTCTTTCTTGTGCACGAAGCCCAGCGGCTCATCGATACCGCGCTCGCCAATCAGCGGCAGACGCGAGTAGGACGAGTGCATCAGTTTCAGACGGATCTTCTCGGCACTGTCGTTCAGGTCGATACAGTCGACTTCCGCCCTCGGCGTCATCACTGTGCGAATCGGCCGCTCTGCCAGTTGCAGTACGCCGCTGATCATCACGCGCTCACGACGGTCGAACACCGGCTCGCTGCTTTCACCATCCAGCATGTCGGTGATTTCCTCATCGACGTCACCAGACTCCAGCTTGCGACCGCCCAGCAGGCGCATCACCGCGTGGGCTGCCCGCTCGCGGCGCGGCAGGTGGCCATGGGCCGACTTCTTGCTGCGCTTGCGGGCGATCTGGTTGAACACTTCGATGAGGATCGAGAAGCCGATGGCCGCATACAGATAGCCCTTGGGAATATGGAAACCCAGGCCTTCGGCGGTCAGGCTGAAACCGATCATCATCAGGAAGCCCAGACACAGCATGATCACCGTCGGGCGGCTGTTGACGAATTTGGTCAGCGGCTTGCTGGCAATCATCATCAGGCCAATGGAGAAGATCACCGCGATCATCATCACCGACAGGTGCTCGACCATGCCGACGGCGGTAATCACCGCATCCAGCGAGAACACGGCGTCCAGTACGACGATCTGCGCAACGATAGGCCAGAACAACGCATAGCCCGCATTACCGGCGCGCTGGGCGACATGGCCTTCCAGGCGCTCGTGCAGTTCCATGGTGGCCTTGAACAGCAGGAACACACCACCAAACAGCATGATCAGGTCGCGACCGGAGAACGTCTTGCCGAATATTTCGAACAACGGCTCGGTCAGCGTCACCATCCACGAGATGCTCGCCAGCAGGCCAAGGCGCATGATCAACGCCAGCGACAGGCCAATGACGCGCGCCTTGTCACGTTGTTCAGGGGGCAGCTTGTCGGCCAGGATGGCGATGAACACCAGGTTGTCGATGCCCAGCACCAGTTCCAGCACGATAAGGGTCAGCAGGCCAAGCCATGCCGTGGGATCAGCGATCCATTCCATGGGTTATGCAGCCTCACAATAAAAATGGCAGGGATTGGTATGGGTCACTGTAGACCAGACACCATGGCTGAACGTCAGGCATGGCGTTGCAGCGTCAGGACGCGAAGGTCTGCCGGAATCCATGCAGTGCAAGAGGTTAAGTAGAGAGACGTTCGAATGAAGCGGTCTGCTCGGTAACAGTGAAATCACCGGCCAGCCATAAGCGATGGGAGGAGGACAACTCGGAGGCTCCTGGAGGGTATTCATACAGTCCTGAAAATCATTACGGGCGCTGATCGTACAATACCCATAGATGTTTCGTACGTTGAGAAAGTATTACAAGACTTGACCGCAGAGCATGCTCGTTGCCGAGCCGTAAATAAGCACAGGGCGACGTTTTGTCACACCTCCAGGCACTACCAGTTGTCTGACAACAGAATGGCGCGGGTAGATGCGCCAATCCATTTGTTTTAAAATGTTTCCATAACGTCAGGCATGCGCAGTGCTTCCCGCGATCATTTTCAACGTCGCCCTTCACTGCTCGCCTGATCAGAATCATAAAAAGAAAGCCCGTCATAGACGGGCTTTTTTCGTTTTCAGCTTTTGCATCCGATGCCCTCGACGGCAACCGGGCAACCCGTTTTCTTAACCTTTGAGGTGATTTACCCATGCTGCGCATCGTTGTTGTTCATTTGTTCCAGTGGCTCAAGCGTCTGTCGTCCGCGCTGTTCTTCCGCAGCGCAGAGGACAACTATTCGCGCAGCTTCACACGGGAAGACGATGACGAAGGCCGCTGGACCTTTGTCTCGATCGTCATCGTTCTGACCCTCAGCCTTTATTGCCTGGCGGGCCTGGGTTACTACGCCAAGACCAACATCTGGGACGGCTTCACTCAGGAGCAGAAAGAGAACATCGCGCAGGCCATGGTGGTCAGCTCGCAGAATCTCTGACAGTTACTGGGGTTCGACTAAACGGGGGAAGCGAAAGCTTCCCCCGTTTTCGTTTCCACCGGTTTGTCATGAAGCGGCTTGTCATGAAGCGGCTTTTCTGCGAGAAAGCCCGCTCGCGCCAATGACAGAGCGCGCTGCAACCGGAAGCTTGGCAATGAGCAAAGAATTACAGATTACCGATCTGCACCCCGGCGAGGGCAAGGCAGCGGTAAAGGGTGCACTGATCACCACGCATTACACCGGAACCCTTGAAGATGGCACTGTGTTCGATTCCTCCCACGAGCGTGGCAAGCCGTTTCAGTGCGTGATCGGCACAGGTCGCGTCATCAAGGGCTGGGAGCAAGCTCTTTGTAAGTAACACTGGGAAATTTTGACTTATGTTGGGCAAAGCCAGTGGCATGTGCTTGTATCGATGCGTGTTAAAGCTCCGTAGTATCGTGATCAGGATGTTGGTAAACCCTGCTTGGAGACGGCTCAATCTTTGATCGGATAGCTGACAATCGCTTGTGCACTATTGAGTGCCATCATCTGATCACCCGAAAAGCCTGTAAAAGGGAAACCTGAATAAGGGAAATGGCCAGACGATAAATCGACAAAAAGCCTGTCGTCTGTAAGTTCAACCTTGCAAGCCCCAGAAGGATAAATACCCTTTCCTTTCTCAGTTATAGAAAATGCCAACGGAAAAAAAGATAGCAAACTAATACTGCATTGATTTCCACGATTTCTGAACGCAAAAAGCTTAATACTTAAATGATGGCGATGTGGGTAGAACCAACAATACATATCGTGTGTATCTTTCATAGCAGTATCATCACCCATCACAAACTTTTGGAGCGGTGTAAAATATGGCGAGGCTATTGGTTTCTCTCTACACTCATCGACAGTGGTGGCGGATAAGACATGACCTATCATTGCACGACAGAATTTCACAGCATCAAACGGAAACCAAAAAACGTTGTGCGGATTACTGGCATACGTGAAATGATGATTCACAAGTTCAGTGATCCCTTTATAAACCCTTGCCACTTCTTGATCATTCACACCCAAGTAACCACTGTTACATTCTTTACAAATAGTTTTAAATTTACTCCCATTAGGCGATTTCAAGCCCCTGACTGGAACCGGATCCACCCCCATTATTTCAGTTAGGTGTACCTGCTCGACCTTGGTGATTGTAATACTACCCTGTGGAGGTACGTGATCCCAACTGAGCTTTCCATAGACTCCACAGATCAAGCAGTAGCCTTGGACAATCTCTGTGTGCATGCGTCGCTGAGTCAATCTATTTTTGAATTCCCCCATCATTACCTCTCCTAACGTAAATGAACACAATATAGTCGAAAATCGAGAGCGCCTTTATACCATTGATATCGAAGCAGCCCTGAAATGCAACGTGCTACATAATCTCGATCTCATTTCCTAGGCGGTGTGGCTGTTAGGCGTCCTAGGAGAGGATAGATCAGTTATCAGGTAGGCACAAAAAAAGGCCACTTTAGTGGTGGCCCTTTAGGGTTGCCTGTCTGCCTATCAAATTTGGTTAGCTTATCAAGTGCTCTTGCAAGACCGTACGCGAGTAAGAACTGTTTTGTTCAGTGCCTGCACACAGGACAATGGCACTATCATAGCTACCCCTTACTCAAAACAAGTTTTCTGCCAGACGCTGTCAATTGGAACCGTTTATCAAGACCTATATTGAATCGCAAGACATATGCAAGATCTCTTAGATCGTCAAGCGCACTAGTCAGGGCCACCTTGGTAAGGTCAGATCGAGCAGAAAGGTTTGAGATTGTCGGTATTACACTCGTATTCTCACAGTCCGCTACTAGCAGCAATATGTCGAAATGTGTTTCAGTCAGCGCCACTTGGGTAGATTTCTCGTTAGGTATAGACTGATTCTGGACTTTCAAAACACTATTTTCATCCAGCAGCTTTGCATTAGCAGACTCTAACTCAACACAAACTTTTTCCAACTTCGCTCTGACAGCTTCAGCAATACTAAACTTTCTATTCTGCTTATTGTAATCATCTACAAGTAGATCGTACTTACGCACCAAATAATAACTCAAAGCACCAAACCCCAGAGAGGGTATTAGAAGAAGCAATAAGACTTTCCATAAGGCCAAAGGCGCCTCAAGCGTTATTAAACTATATAGCCAGCTAAGGGCACCCGAAGACCAAGCAGGCAACTCTCCGTGCTCGATAACATAGTTAACCAAGCCCGCTACCACCAGACCGATAGCAGCCGCAGCCCCCCCTAAAACTTTCCCTATAAACCCTTTCAATTTAGCCTCTTCCCAGACGAGTAAAAACGCTATTCTATCAGAGCAAAACGTCGCCAGAGTGAAGACCTTTTCCAGCGCAAAACCCCGCCAGAACGGCATAAGCGCTCCCATGCGTTTCTCAATTTTTTCACTAAAATAATGGTCTATTTCATTGGAAGCTTTGCTTTATGCGTCAAAAGCCAGATTCAAGCAAGGGGCATTAAGCAACAACCCCCCACACAAATGAGAATCACTCTTAATTTCCAAATAACCCAGTCCCCCCTCCTGAGAGCCTGTCGGCGCTTAGGCTTTTTCGAACTTTCTAGACCAAGCATTAAGCGGGATAATGCCGTAGGGCTCCACAGGCGTGCTTACCGTTGGCATTGAGGCTGGACAGCCTCACCTAATAACCCCCTAGACTGTCTACTAGGTGTTGCTACTCTTCATTAACGGCCATTACACTTGGATACAACCAACAGAATAAGGATGAAGGAACGATGGCAAGCCCAACTGAGATACCCTTTGAGACTGCACGTCAGTTACTTGACTATGTATCCCCCCTTAATGAAGTTTGGAAAAACGGGAAATACGTCTTCAGGGGCCAGCCAAGCGACGCATACAAGCTTACCCCTTCTGTATGCCGTAATGGCAAGGGGTCATTTGGGTACGATTCCCCTCGAAGAATGTTAGACAAATCAAGTTCGGGCCAAGTCCGCTTTGAGCTAGAAATTTTGAAGAAATTCTTAGATGGTTGTGATCGTTCGGGATTAATTGTGCCCGGATATACAGAGCAGATTAGAGATAGACTGCTAACTGCTCAACACTCGTTCATGAGTGGAAAAGGACCGTGGCCTCAGCAAGAAATGCACCAAATCATGGCGATAGCTCAACACTACGAAGTGCCAACCCGCCTCCTAGACTGGACTGATAGAAGCTTTGTCGCCTGTTACTTTGCAGCAGCATCAGCTAGCTTTGAGATTGACTTTATGGGGATGCCGAAGATCGCCGTGTGGGCGCTGGAAACAACTCCTGCTCCTTTCTGGAAGACGGTGAAGATCATTCGACCACCCGGAGGCACGAGCCAGAATCAGGCGGCTCAGTCTGGTTTGTTCACTGCTCACCATGCGAAGGATCACATAGACGATACATACACGGTTGATGCACTTGAGGATGTTCAAGAAATCTACAACATAACAGATCGCCATGCTCCACTTATAAAAATGACACTCCCACTGAGTGAGGCACCAGACTTGCTGGATTTGTGTTCAAAGATGGGCATTGATGGATCAACCCTCTTCCCAGGATTTCATGGCGTGGCAAAGATGGTTAAAGACTGGGGTAATATTGAGATTGGAGTCAGGCACACTCAGTCTGCGATAGACCAATACAATGCTGATAGCTACGAACATGATCCTGACTTCCACTGAGCACTAAATAACTTATCCTGAATTTGAATCACCGGCAGGTATAAAGCAAACATCGAGAGAGAACGAAATAATTAGAGATAAGGGCGTTAATCCTAAAATACCCATAGATGTTTCGTACGATGACAAAGTATTACAAGACCTGACCAATATTTTTTAAAATATTTCCATAAAGTCAGGCATGCGCAGTGCTTCTCGCGATCCGTTTCAACGTCGCCCTTCACTGCTCGCCTGATCAGATTCATAAAAAGAAAGCCCGTCATAGACGGGCTTTTTTCGTTTTCAGCTTTTGCATCCGATGCCCTCGACGGCATCCCGGCAACCCGTTTTCTTGACCTTTGAGGTGATTTACCCATGCTGCGCATCGTTGTTGTTCATTTGTTCCAGTGGCTCAAGCGTCTTTCGTCCGCGCTGTTCTTCCGCAGCGCAGAGGACAACTATTCGCGCAGCTTCACACGGGAAGACGATGACGAAGGCCGCTGGACCTTTGTCTCGATCGTCATCGTTCTGACCCTCAGCCTTTATTGCCTGGCGGGCCTGGGTTACTACGCCAAGACCAATATATGGGACGGCTTCACTCAGGAGCAGAAAGAGAACATCGCGCAGGCCATGGTGGTCAGCTCGCAGAATCTCTGACAGTTACTGGATTCGACTAAACGGGGGAAGCGAAAGCTTTCCCCGTTTTCGTTTCCACCGGTTTGTCATGAAGCGGCTTGTCATGAAGCGGCTTTTCTGCGAGAAAGCCCGCTCGCGCCAATCACAGAGCGCGCTGCAACCGGAAGCTTGGCAATGAGCAAAGAATTACAGATTACCGATCTGCACCCCGGCGAGGGCAAGGCAGCGGTAAAGGGTGCACTGATCACCACCCATTACACCGGAACCCTTGAAGACGGGACTGTGTTTGATTCCTCCCACGAGCGTGGCAAGCCGTTTCAGTGCGTGATCGGCACTGGTCGCGTCATTAAAGGCTGGGACCAGGGCCTGATGGGCATGAAAGTCGGCGGCAAGCGTCAATTGTTCGTCCCCGCCCACCTGGCCTACGGCGACAGAAGCATGGGCGCGCACATCAAGCCCGGTGCCGACCTGACGTTCGAAATAGAACTGCTGGAAGTGCTGACCCGCGACGATTGAGCAGCTTGCCTTGCAGATCAGCCTGAATCGGCCGATACCCTGACGCACAGGCACACGCCTGATTGCTTGTTATCGCAGAAAAAGCCATGCTCCGGGTATGGAATTCAAGGTCTTGGCACAGGAACACGTATGGCGCTCAATAAGTCGACTCAGGAGCTGAAGCGACACCTGAAAGGGACAGCAACCAACCTGGAAAACACGGCGGAAGAAATTCTCAAACTCGCCTCTCAGATGAACGATGTGGATGTCACCGCAGTGCTGCAGATGGTCAACCGTCTTTACAGCGATGCCGACCAGCTCAAAGCCTATGCTGATGAGGTCAAGGCCAAGCGGATCGTGCGCGCCAAGCCGCTGTAAATCGCTGCACCCAAGTTCAGACGCGCTTTCTTCGGTCCAGAGGACCTTCGATGCTGCCACAGCCCGCCACTTCCAGCGTCAGCCCAAGGCATCTGAGCCTGCAGAAATGGCGTGGCCGGGTCGGTATGGGGCTGGTTGCGAGCCTGTCGGTTCTGGCCGGCATGACCGATGCCATTGGCTTCATGGCGACCGGCGATTTCGTTTCGTTCATGAGTGGCAACACCACCCGGCTTGCCGTCGCGATCAGTGATGGCGACCTGAGCGTGATGGTGCGTCTGACCCTTGCAATCCTGGCTTTCATTGCCGGCAATGCGCTGGGCGTAGTGGTTGCGCGTCTTGGCGGGCGGCGTGCCCTGCCTTTGCTGCTGGGCATCGCCACGCTGCTGTGTGCGGCTGCCGCATGGCCACTGGAAAGCAACATGCTCGCGCTGATCTGGGCGATTCTGGCAATGGGCATGCTCAACGCCGCCGTCGAGCAGGTCAACGGGCTGCCGGTCGGTCTGACTTACGTGACCGGTGCGCTGTCGCGTTTCGGTCGTGGCCTGGGGCGCTGGATGCTGGGGGAACGCCGGGACGGCTGGCGCGTGCAACTGGTCCCCTGGGTCGGCATGTTCATCGGGGCCGTGATAGGCGCGCTACTCGAGCACCGCCTGGGGCTCAATGCCCTGTTGATCAGCGGCAGCTTGTCGGCGTTGCTGGGACTGGTTTCGCTGAAAATCCCGCACCGCTGGCAACGTCAATACATGCCACGCTGAACCCTGCGATGCCCATCTGCTGAAATACGTTTACCATACGCCGCTTTTCCTGACCGATCTGCGCCATGACCCCTGAAGCACTCGCGATTCTGCAACAGCACCTGATCGACGCGTTGAACAACGTCCCGAATGAAACCCGCCGCCTGTTTCACGGCCGTGGTCGTGTGTGGCCAGGGCTGGAGCACATCACCGTCGACTGGATGCAGGGCGTGGTGCTGGTCTCGGTGTTCAAGGAACCTCTTGAATCCGAGCTGGCAGCATTGATGCAGCTGTTGCACGCGTTGATCGACACGCCCCAGTGGCAGCTGAGCCAGGCGCACACCCTGCTGCTGCAGCACCGCTATCTGCCACAAAGCACTACGCAATGGCTGACCGGCGAGGTCGTGGATGAATGGGTGATCACCGAAAACGGCCTGCGCTACAAAGTCGATTTCGGCAAAAAGCAGAACAGCGGCCTGTTTCTGGACATGCGCTACGGCCGTGAATGGGTGCAGGCGCAGGCCAAGGGCAAACGCATCCTCAATCTGTTCGCCTACACCTGCGGCTTCTCGGTCGCAGCCCTGGCCGGGGGTGCCGATCACGTCGTGAATCTGGACATGGCCCGTGCTGCGTTGAATCGCGGTCGCGAGAATCATCGCCTCAATGATCAGGACCTCAGCCGCGTGACCTTTCTGGGCCATGACCTGTTCAAGTCCTGGGCCAAGGTCACCCGTTGCGGCCCTTATGACCTGATCATTATTGACCCGCCGTCCTTCCAGAAAGGCAGTTTCATGCTCGACAAGGACTACCAGCGTGTCCTGCGTCGATTGCCGGAGTTGCTGGACGAGAACGGTTCAGTGCTGGCGTGCATGAACGATCCCGCACTGGGACCGGACTTTCTGATTCAGCACACCGCAATCGAAGCACCTTGCCTGCGCTTCGAACAACGCCTGGAAAACCCGCCGGAGTTCCCCGACGCTCGCGTTGAGGGCGGCCTGAAGGCGCTGGTATTCAAGGCAGAAGGCTTGAACCGCAGCGGCTGGGCGTAACGAGCGAAGACCGACAGCCGCTTCGAAACTGAACAGGCATGCTGCCTATTCAACCTGCCCGAACACCTGGCTGGGCCGCCGCAGCGACGGGTCGAACGGGTTGATTCTGGCGCTGATGGCCGTGGCTTCGCGCTTGAGCAGTTCGACCACGGTCATCAGGCGATCCGGCCCAAGCCGATCGGAGATGGTCGCCACACTGAGCGCAGCCACTGCACGACCGCTGCGGTCCAGGATCGGCACAGCAAGCCCGGCCATGCCCGGAAGCGCGCCGGTGTTGCGCCCCGCGTAGCCCTGGCGTCGTACGTTTTCCACCTCCGAACGCAGAAACACCTCGTCGTACAGGTGAAAATCCTTGAGCCGTGGCAGGTTGTAGGCAATGACCGTTTCCCGCTCGTCCTCAGGCAGAAACGCAAGAATCGCCAGACTGCCCTGCCCCACGCCCAAGGCTACACGGCCGCCGATGTCGCCGGTGAACGTGCGGATCGGGTACGGGCCTTCGCTGCGGTCCAGGCAGATCGCGTCGAAACCGCTGCGTGCCAGCAGAAACAGCGAGTCACCCAGTGAGGCGGACAGGCGCAAAAGGCTGGGGCGCACCACGTCACGCAGGTTGCCGGTATTACCCGCCTTGGCGGCCAGGGCGAAGAACTCGATGCTCAACCGGTAACGTTTGCTGAGCAGATCCTGCTCGACCATGCCCTCATCCATCAGGCTGCGCAGCAAGCGGTGTGTGGTGGGTTGCGACAACCCGACCCGCTGGGCGAGTTGCGTGACCCGCTCGCCGCCTTCGTCACAATCGCCCAGGCAGCGCAGTACCGCGAACAGACGGGAAACGGCTCCCACGCCGACTTCAGCTTTCTCACTATTCCGATCAGTGGAATTATCCATAGCAATATCTCTTTATATTTCCACTAAAAGAATTAATCCAAAGAAAAATGTTATTCAGTGAAATTCTCTGTTGAGCCCATCCTAGCCTTCGCCCTACTCTCAGTCCACAGGGGCGATTTGAACAATCATCGGTAGCCGACGCAGAGCGAGCACCAACGTCCACATAACTGCATGACTTCATTTCGCATCTGCCCATGACAAACGCGTGCTTCGGCGCGCATGCACAAAGGTGGAAGCAGGCATGGCATTTCTGCAGCTCGAAGGACTCTCCAAACGCTACGGCTCCATTGACGCGGTGGTTGCCACCAACCTGGCCGTCGACAAGGGCGAATTCGTTTCACTGCTCGGCCCTTCCGGCTGCGGCAAAACCACCACCCTGCAAATGATCGCCGGTTTCGTTGAAGTCAGTGACGGGCGCATTGTGCTCGACGGGCGCGACATCACCCACGCGAAACCCAGCAGCCGAGGCCTCGGCGTAGTGTTTCAAAGCTATGCGCTGTTTCCGCACATGACCGTGGCCGACAACGTTGCGTTCGGCCTGCGGATGCGCAAGGTGCCTGCCGCCGAGTTGCACCCGCGTGTCACAAGGGTGCTGGAACTGGTGCGCCTCGGTCAGCATGCCGAGCGCTACCCGCGCGAGCTGTCCGGTGGTCAGCGCCAGCGGGTCGCACTGGCCCGCGCACTGGTAATCGAGCCGCCAGTGCTGCTGCTCGACGAGCCGCTGTCCAACCTGGACGCCAACCTGCGCGAAGAGATGCAGTTCGAGATCCGCCGCATTCAGAACGAAGTCGGCATTACCACACTGATGGTCACCCATGATCAGGCAGAAGCACTGTCGATCAGCGATCGAGTGGTGGTGATGCAGGCCGGTCGTATCACCCAGATCGACGAGCCTTACAAGCTTTACGAACACCCGCGCACACGCTTCATTTCGGGTTTTGTCGGCAAGGCCAACATGTTGCAGGGTGATCTGGACAGCAGCGGCATCCCGCAGATTCGTCAGGTGCCCGGCGATGGCAGCCTGACCCTCAGCCTGCGTCCCGAGAAGATCGATCTGGTGGCACCTGGCTGCGGACGACTGTCAGGACGCATCGTCACCCGTTATTTCCTCGGCAGCCAGTGGCTGTATCGCATCCAGACCGGCATTGGCGAAGTGACGGTAGTACGTCGCAACGACGGCCAGGCGCCGCTGGAGCAAGGCGCGGCGGTCGACATGGACTGGCCCACCGAGTTGCTGCGCGTGCTGGATGCCGACGAGGTGCGCGCATGAGCCTGCTGAGCGAAATGCGTCAGGGCGGCCGCGGCTACTGGCTTTCAGCTCCGGCGCTGGCGCTGTATATCGGTTTGCTGGTGTTGCCGCTGGGTCTGACCCTGGTGCTGTCGTTCAACGTGTTCGACTATCAGGTCGGGGTGAAAAGCGACAGCTACACGCTGGCCAACTATATGGCCGTGGTCACCGACTCGTATTTCTATGAAATCTTCCTGCGCACCTTCTGGATCAGTGCGCTGGTCACCCTGCTGTGCGTGCTGATCGGCGTCCCCGAAGCCTACATTCTCAGCCGCATGGGCACGCCGTGGCGCTCGATCTTCCTGATCCTGATTCTCACGCCGCTGCTGATCTCGGTGGTGGTCCGGGCGTTCGGCTGGAGCCTGCTGCTGGGCGCGGACGGTCTGATCAATCAGGTCATCCAGTTCATGGGCGGACGCCCGGTGAAACTGCTGTACACCCCGTTTGCCGTGGTCATTGCGCTGGTCCACGTCATGTTGCCGTTCATGATCATTCCGGTCTGGACCTCGCTGCAGAAGCTCGACCCCACAGCCGAACAGGCCGCGCTGTCGCTGGGCGCCAGCCAGGCGAAAGTCATGCGTCTGATCGTGCTGCCGCAGGTCATGCCCGGCGTGCTGTCCGGATCGCTGATCGTGTTCGGTCTGGCCGCCAGCTCATTCGCCATCCCCGGACTGCTCGGCGGACGACGTCTGAAGATGGTCGCCACGGTGATCTACGACCAGTACCTGTCGGAGCTGAACTGGCCGATGGGCGCGACCCTTGCCGTGGCGCTGCTGCTGGTCAACCTGCTGGTCATGCTGTCCTGGAACCGCATGATCGAAGGCCGTTACAAAAAAACTCTGGGGGAATGATCCATGTCCAAGAACGGTCCGTTGGCCCTCTCGTTTCATGCGCTGGTGGTGATCTTCATGATGGCCCCACTGGTGGTGGTGTGCCTGGTGGCGTTCACCCCGGAAAACACCCTGAGCCTGCCCACCACCCACTTCTCGCTGCGCTGGTTCAAGGCCGTTTTCGAGCGCGCCGACTTTATCGATTCCTTCTACAACAGCCTGATCCTGGCGTTCGTATCGGCGACGCTGGCCACCCTGATCGCGGTACCCGCCGCTCTGGCGATCACTCGCCATACATTCCCGGGCCGCAACTTTTTCAATGCCCTGTTTCTGTCGCCGATCATCATTCCGCACCTGGTACTGGGGGTGGCGATGCTGCGCCTGTTTGCGCTGATGGGCGTGAACGGCAGCTTCACCTGGCTGATCTTCGCCCATGTGCTGGTCATCACGCCTTACGTACTGCGCCTGGTACTGGCAGCGGCAATTGGCATCGACCGCAGCGCCGAGCACGCCGCCGAGTCTCTGGGGGCCGATCGTTTCACGCTGTTTCGGCAGATCACCCTGCCAATGATCCTGCCCGGCGTGGCAGGCGGCTGGTTACTGGCGTTCATCAACAGTTTCGATGAAGTCACGCTGTCGATCTTCGTCACCTCGCCCGCGACCCAGACCCTGCCGGTGCGCATGTATGTCTACGCCACCGAATCCATCGACCCGATGATGGCCGCCGTGTCGGCGCTGGTCATCGCCCTCACCGCCGCCACCATGATCCTGCTCGACAGGGTCTACGGGCTGGATCGCGTGCTGGTCGGCAAACACTAACCGGAGCTTTGACGTTATGGCATTGCTGAAACGACTGGCCGAACATGAACGCCCGATTCTGCCTTTTACCCTTGACGGCCAACCGGCCAGCGGTCTGTTGGGCGACACCTTGCTGACTGCGGTACTGACCGCCAGCGACCACTTGCGCGGCAGTGACTTCAGTGCCGAACCTCGCGCCGGTTTCTGCATGATGGGCGCCTGCCAGGACTGCTGGGTAAGGCTGGGTGACGGCCAGCGCGTGCGTGCCTGTTCGACGCTGCTGGAGGCCGGTCAGGCGGTGATTCGTGAACCGGGGCGCTGCGTATGAGCGATCAGGCCATTGCCATTGTCGGCGCAGGACCGGCCGGTATTCGCGCCGCCCAGACGCTACTGGCTCACGGCATCAACGCCTGCCTGATCGATGAAGGGCTGCGCGGCGGCGGCCAGATCTACCGTCGCCAGCCGGACAACTTCCAGCGCTCGGCCAAGGCGCTCTACGGTTTTGAAAGTGCCAAGGCGGTCGCGGTGCACGAAGTGCTCGACACGCTGGCAGCGCAGATCGACTACCGGCCGCAGACGCTGGTCTGGAATGCCGAAGATCATCAACTCGATACCCTGCAAAACGGTACCGCTGCCACCGTCGATTTCAGCCACCTGATCGTCGCCACCGGTGCCACGGATCGCATTCTGCCGGTGCCCGGCTGGACCCTGCCCGGCGTGTACAGCCTCGGCGCAGCGCAGGTCGCGCTCAAATACCAGGGCTGCGCGATCGGCCAGCGCGTGGTGTTTTGTGGCAGCGGCCCGTTGCTGTATCTGGTCGCCTATCAGTACGCCAAGGCTGGCGCAAAAGTGCTGGCGGTGCTCGACAGCGCGCCGTTTTCGGCGCAATGCAAGGCATTGCCGGCGCTGCTGGGCCAACCGGCAACGCTGGCCAAAGGCATCTACTACCGCGCGTGGCTGAGCGCGCACGGCATTCCGGTGCATCAAGGTGTGCAGCTGACACGCATCGACGGGGAAAAACGCGTAAACGGCGTTCAATGGCAACGTAACGGCAAATCGGGCCACCTGGCCTGTGACGCGGTCGCTTTTGCCCATGCGCTGCGCAGCGAGACGCAACTGGCCGACCTGCTGGGCTGTGAATTCGCCTGGAGCGCGCTCAACCGGGCGTGGCTGCCGACCCGCGATGAATGTGGACGCAGCAGCGTGTCAGGCATCTATCTGGCGGGCGACGGCGCGGGAATCATGGGCGCAGACGCTGCGGAAATGGCCGGAGAACTGGCCGCGCTCGGGCTGCTGCAAGACATCGGTGTGGTGGCAGACACCGCACGTATCGACACACTTAAAACTGCCTTGCGACGCATCGAACGCTTCCGCCACGGGCTGGAAACCGCGTTTCCGTTCCCTGAGGACTGGGCCGCCACTGTGGCGGATGACACGCTGGTGTGCCGTTGCGAAGAAGTCTCTGCAGGTGAGATTCGCAGTGCCGTGCAGGATGGCCATTGGGAGATCAACCGGGTCAAGGCCATGTGCCGAGTCGGTATGGGTCGCTGTCAGGGACGGATGTGTGGTCTGGCCGCGGCCGAGATCATCGCCCGCGAGAGCGGCCGGTCCGTCGAGCACGTCGGCCGCCTGCGCGGTCAGGCACCGATCAAGCCGCTGCCCTTCGGTCTGGGGATGCAGCCCATGGAGAAGCAATCGGTGGAGACGCAACCATGAGCACACTGATTGAAACCGATGCGATTGTCATCGGCGGCGGCATTGTCGGCGCCTCGGCAGCCTTGACGCTGGCCCTGAAGGGCAAGCGGGTCGCCTTGCTGGAACGCGATTTTTGCGGATCGCACTCCAGCGGCGTCAATTACGGCGGCGTGCGGCGTCAGGGCCGTCCGCTGTCGCAGTTGCCCTTGTCGCAAAGGGCGCATCAGATATGGGGCAAACTGCGCGAGCTGATCGGCATCGACGGCGAGTACCAGCGCTCGGGCCATCTCAAACTGGCGCGCAGCGAACAGGACATGAATGCCTTGCGCGCCTATGCCGAAGCCAGCCAGGGATTCGGCCTGGATTTGCAGTTGCTTGATCGCGATCAACTGCGCGCGCGTTATCCCTGGGCCGGCGATGTCGCCGTCGGTGCATCGCTGTGCGCCGACGACGGACACGCCAATCCACGCCTGGTGTCGCCGGCCTTCGCCCGCGCTGCGCGTCGGGCAGGCGCGCAGGTGTTCGAGCAGGCGCCGGTCAGTGAAGTCAGCCACGACGGCAACGTGTTCGTCGTCACCACCGCCAGCGGCCTGACACTGCGCGCCACCTGGCTGCTCAACTGCGCCGGGGCGTGGGCCGCAGCGCTGGCAGCACAATTCAACGAACCGGTGCCGATGTATTCAGGGCACCCGGCAATGCTGGTGACCGAGCCGCTGCCGATGTTCATGGACGTCAGCACCGGTGTCGAAGGCGGCGGCATTTATGCCCGGCAAGTGGCACGCGGCAATTGCATCCTGGGCGGCGGACAAGGCTTTGCCCTCGACCCGGCACGCGCCAGACCGGGACAGGCGGCGGTGCTGGATATCCTGCGCAACGCCGTCGAACTCTACCCGCCACTCGCCGGCGCCCAGGCCATTCGCACCTGGAGCGGCACCGAAGGCTATCTGCCGGATCGCGAGCCGGTGCTGGGTCCGAGCCTGACTCGTCCGGGCCTGCTGCACGGCTTCGGCTTTGCCGGGGCGGGCTTTCAGATCGGTCCGGCAGCGGGTGAAGCGCTGGCCGAATGGGTCTGCGACGGCGCCTCACGGATCTCGCTCGATGCCTTTTCCATCAACCGCTTTCAGCAAATCGCTCTGCAACCCCCTGCCATCGAACCTGTTACGAACGTCATCCCATTGCACAGAGGAAGGTCGTCCCTATGAAAAGCACCAAACGTCTCGCCCTCACCGGGCTGTCCTGCCTGCCGCTGGCTGCCGCACTTCTGTCAACGCCTGCCATGGCCGAAACCACGCTGTACCTGGGCATGAACGGCGGGACCATGGAGCGCCTGTATGCCGATCAGGTGCTGCCGGCGTTCGAGAAGGCCAACAACGTCAAGGTGGTGATCGTGCCTGGCACGTCGGCCGATATCCTCGCCAAGGTTCAGGCGAGTAAGGACAACCCGCAGATGCACGTCATCTTTCTCGACGACGGCATCATGTACCGGGCCATTTCCATGGGCCTGTGCGACACGCTGCAACCCAGCGCCAGCCTGGCAGACCTGCCTGCCAAGGCCAAAATCAAGGAACAGGCAGCAGCCGTCAGCCTGGGCGTGACCGGCCTGGCCTACAACACGCGAATGTTCAAGGAACAGGGCTGGAGCGCGCCCACCTCGTGGATGGACCTGGCCGATAAACGTTTCAAGGACAAGGTGGTGTTCCAGTCACTGGCCTCCTCGACCTTCGGCCTGCATGGCTTTCTGATGTTCAACCGTATCCAGGGCGGCAGCGAGAAAGACGTCGAGCCCGGCTTCAAGGCCTGGCCGAAAACCATCGGCCCGAACGTACTGGAATACATCGCCAGCTCGGCCAAGATATCGGAAATGGTCCAGACCGACGAAGCCGCCCTGTTCCCGCTGACGCCGACCCAGGTCACCGCGCTGAAGATCAAGGGCGTACCGGTGGAATATGCATCGCCCAAGGAAGGCGGCGTGGTGTTGAACGTGGCTGAATGCGCGATAGCCAACAACAACCAGCCGGAGCTGGCGCAGAAGCTGGCCGCTTATCTGCTGACGCCGGAAGCACAGGCGCCTGCGCTGGAGTTCGGTGACCAGATCCCCTCGAACCCGAAAACCCCGACCACTGACAAGACACGCAGTCAGGTCGAGGCCATGGAGAAGTACCTGGAAACAGCAGTAACCATCGACTGGGATCAGGTCAATCAGATCCGTCCCGAGTGGAACGCACGCTGGAGCCGCAGTATCGAGCGCTAGACGTCAGCGGCGACGCCGAGAGGCATCGCCGTGTGTAAAAGACGCACGCTGATTGCCATCCGGCAAATTATTTCAACTTATTACCGTGCAAGGGAGTCCCACCGTTACGCCCTCTTCTTCGGGCGCATTTTGACGGTGGTTCTTTCCCTATGAGTTTTATTGTGTGCATGGGCGTGCTTGGCGTGCTGTTGATGCTATTGGCGCTCACTTCCTCTTACCTGCGCTGGATGCCAGTGACCACATCGGCCGTGTGCCTGGCGTTCGGCTTCGGCATCGGCCCGATGGGCCTGGATATCGTCGATCTGGATTTCGAGAAATCCTACGAGTGGCTGGAACGCCTGACCGAAGTGGCGGTGCTGTTTTCGCTGTTCGGTACGGGTATCAAGTTGCGCCTGCCCTTGCGCGGCAAAGCCTGGCATTCAGCCTATTGGCTGGCCGGGCCGGTGATGCTGGCGACCATCGCTGGCGTAACCGTCGCGGGGCACTACATCATTGGCCTGGACTGGGGCGTGTCGTTGTTGCTCGGTGCCATGCTGTCGCCGACCGACCCGGTGCTCGCCGGCATGGTGCAGGTCAACAACGCCCAGGATCAGGACCGCCTGCGCTTCGGCCTGTCCGGCGAAGCAGGCCTCAACGACGGAACCGCGTTTCCATTCGTGATCTTTGCCTTGCTGTACCTGAGTTCCGGGGGCGCGATGAGCGACTGGGTCCAGGGATGGATGATCAAGGACTTGATCTGGGCGGTGCCGGCCGGTTTGTTGATGGGTTACGGCATGGGCCGCGGGGTCGGCCATCTGATGATCTTCCTGCGCATCAAGAACGCCGACAGCACCACCTCGCCCAATGACTTTCTGGCGCTGGCCCTGATCGCTCTGGCTTATGTATTCGCGCAAAGCGTGGGTGCCTTTGGCTTTCTTTCGGTATTTGCCGCTGGGTTCGGGCTGCGTCAGGCCGAGGTACGTGTCACGCGTTCAGAGCTGCCGTCCGAGCATGTCGCGCAACCGGTCCTCGGGCATATGACGTCATCCCTCGAACAGGGCACGGTCGCGCAGGTCGACGACATGAGCGATTCGCAACTGGCTGCCGGCGTGATGATGGGCGATATGCTGGCGTTCGGCAGTCTGGTGGAGCGCGCCATGGAAGTCCTGCTGATCACCCTGCTGGGCGCGGCGCTGGCGATGTACTGGGACTGGCGCGCCATCGGCCTGGGGATCGCGCTGTTTTGCGTGATTCGCCCTGCCAGCGTCTGGTTGCTGGTGAGTCGCCGTCTGCTCAACGTCAGGCAAAAAGCACTGGTTGGCTGGTTCGGCATTCGCGGCATCGGCAGTCTTTATTACCTGTGCTTCGCCTTGTCACATGGTCTGGCACACGACATCGGCCACGTGGTGATCGGCATGACCCTGTCGGTTGTTGCGCTAAGCATCCTGGTACACGGCATCAGTATCCAGCCTTTGCTGGAGCGTTACGAGCGCAGTAATGCCGCCAGTCCTGACTGATCAGCCATCAAGGCAAAGCGCCATAGAGCGTGTCGATGAGCGTATTGGAACAAGCAATTGGACTGCGGCATTTCGACTCGGTTAGCGTGGCGCCCATGCAGCCAGTGCAAGCAGCAATGCGTGCAGCTACTATGTAACTCGTGCAAGGCACTTTGCCAGTCTGCGATCAGGCCTGAAATCGGCGCATCGCAAATTGGCTGAACCCTTGTCACGCACTGGCCTCCAAATCCGGTAATACAGCCCACTCGATTATCTCGATTATTTAGAAGGTGAAATGTCAGAACCCGTCCTGATGGACCGCTTTGCACGTAAAGTCGATTATCTGCGCATGTCGGTCACCGACCGCTGTGATTTTCGCTGCGTGTACTGCATGGCCGAAGAGATGACGTTTCTGCCTCGGCAACAGATTCTGTCACTGGAGGAGATCCTCCAGGTGGCCGAGCGCTTCGTGGCACTGGGCACGCGCAAGATTCGTCTTACCGGTGGTGAGCCGCTGGTACGCGCCGGCGTGGTGGGGCTTTGTGAAAAGATCGCCGCCCTGCCCGGCCTGCGTGAACTGTGCATGACCACCAACGGTTCGCAGCTGGACAAACTGGCTGCCCCGCTGTTCAAGGCCGGCGTCACGCGTCTCAACATCAGCCTGGACAGCCTTGATCCACAGCGTTTCCGCGAGCTGACCCGTACAGGCGATCTGCACAAAGTGATTGCCGGCATCGATGCCGCCAACGCCGCCGGTTTTGTGCACACCAAGCTCAACTGCGTGGTGATGCACGGTCGCAACGATGATGAGATCAACGACCTGTTGGCGTTCGCCATTGATCGCAACCTGGACGTCTCATTCATCGAAGAGATGCCGCTGGGCATCATCAGCGAACACAGCCGCGCCGAGTCCTTCTACTCCAGCGATCAGGTGCGCGAACGCATTGCCGAACGTTACACGCTGGTGCCTTCGACTGACTCGACTCAGGGGCCATCGCGCTACTGGCGCCTGGCCGAGGCGCCGGGCATTCGCATCGGCTTCATCTCCCCGCACAGCCATAACTTCTGCGGCACTTGCAACCGCGTGCGCATGACCGTCGAAGGTCGCTTGCTGCTGTGCCTGGGCAACGAGCACTCCGTGGATTTGAAGGCGGTATTGCGCGCCAATCCCGGCCAGCCGGAAAAGCTCGAAAAAGCCATCATCGACGCCATGCAGCTCAAGCCGTGGAGCCACAACTTCACCCACGACGATGGCGTGCAGGTAGTGCGCTTCATGAATATGACGGGCGGCTGACAGCCGCCCTGAAGGATGACGCCTCATACGAGGCGTTGTTTATTTACCGGCCTTGCGAAAGAACAAGGTGATCTGCCCGACTTCGACACCCAGCTTGGTCATCGACGAACGATTGGCCATGGTCTTCTCGTCGATCAGGTACATCCAGTCATCCAGGCTCACGTCATACTCGGTGCCATCCACCGGTAACCTGAGCACATAGTTCCAGTGGAAGCTGTTGCCTGACACTTCGCCATAGGCCTCGCCAACCACATCACCTGCCGTGCCCTTCCAGCGGCCCGGGCCATCGGGACGCAAGCGCCACTCCCGCACCTGCTTGGTGCCATCGCTGTAGCTGAAGGCCTCGTGCATGACCAGCACTTCGCCTTCACTGTGCCCGTCGATCACCACGGTAAAGCGCTTGGTGACTTCACCAGAGCGTTTTTGAAACATTCCCCAGGCCTCGACACGCCCGGTGAAGTACTGGCGCAGATCTAGCTTCGGCGCTTCCTGACTGTAACGGGTTACCGGCACGCCACCGCAGCCGCTCAGTACAAGCCCCACACACAGCATTAACATCCACTTTCTCAGCATGCGCCCTCCTTGATGGGTCATGAGCCGGTACTGCCGAGCAACTGCTCGCGAAGTTCGGGGTTACGGGTTTTCGGGTCCAGCCAGATGGAAAAGAACGCCTTGGCGAACTGGCTGTCGGGCACCACATGCTGGAGCTTGTCACCTACATAAAACCGCGCTTCGCGGCCAGGCAGATAGACGCCGGTAATCTTCATGCCCGGCTGGACGTCGACAAATGACTGGTTCATCTGCTGGCGCCATTCAGTCAGTTGCTGTTCGGTCACCTTCGAACCGGAAATACGCTTGATCTCATCGATACTGGCATCGACCAGATCTTCCCGGTCAATGTCGCGGTGGTAGGTCAGCTCGAGAGCCAGCGGTGCATCCGCGACGAAGGGCTTGGTGGGGCTTAGCAACCTGGCCGTATAGACACGAAAGCCGAACAGGCTCAACTCGCCACCGCCGACGACCTGAGCATTGGGCAATGCCTCACGCCAGTCCGCCGAAGCGCCGGCGCTGAGTAACATCACCAACCATAACCATCGTGGCGCACGCATCGGCAACCTCTGTATAGGCACTGCCACGACTTCAATGGCAGGCTGGGAACGAGACGAGTCAGATGCACTGACTCACTCCCGGAATCTATACCAGCAAAATCACTTTGTACAACCGATAAGGCCTTCGCCCTCCCGATGCCGAAAACCAAAAAGCCTGTTCCCGATCGCGGATCGGGAACAGGCTTCAAGACATACGATGACCTGCTCAGGCAACCTGCGAGTGCGCCTGCCGACGAGTCTTCTGCCACTCACCTTTCAACGCCTGCAGCGTGTCCTCCATGTAGGCACGATCGGCAGCGGCCTTCTTGCCAACATAACCCTGGCCACGACGGAACATCTTCAGGGCTGCGCGCATTTGCGGGTGCGCATCACGAAACTCGTGCTCTTGCGTGAACGGCGACATGGCGTCGACGCGAACTTCACCCGACTCGGCTACCCAGGCGATATGGTTATCCAGCGTGTCTTTGCACGCAGCAAACAGACGAGCCAGTTCATCAATAGTCGGTTGTGTGTCGATATTCATGTTGATGCCCCTTCGCTCATAGACTGTTCAATAATTGATACATCAAGTTCATGCGCCAGAACTTCAGCAACGCAACACCATTGAATGTGCGTTGAATACCGTTCCAGCCCTCAAGGACATGCAGGTAGCCTTGATGAAGAGCCGCTACACAGCGGCATCAGCGCAGAGAGAAGAAGTCACGAAACCCAAAGACCCGGCCCAGGATCGGCAATCGATCCGTTACAAGCATCATGAGGACATTTCGCCAGCTTCTCGCCCTTATCGGCGACAAATGCCAGTTCAGCTCCATCAATCTGCCTTGTGGGCAGCCTACATCCGGGAACATCTCGACGGCTTGCCGAGCCTGTTCATCACACCTTTTGCAGCGCTCCCGATCAGGGAGACAGCTGCATAATGCAAGGGCAAATAGAGTGCGTCAACGATTATGTAGTGATTATTTTTAGTCACTACATAATCGTAAGCGGGACGTGGGGTTACGTGAAAAGGTGACTGAAGGGTCATGGCTGACGGACTATCGATGGTGATCAGAGACCGCGGCACGACAGTATCCGCAGACCAACAAAAAGGCCTGAAAACTTTCGCTTCCAGGCCTTTTCACAACACACTAACAGCTTGTTGTCAGCTCACCTTGAAGCGACCCACCAACCCCTGCTGCTGCTCAGCCAGACGCGCGAGTTCGCGACTGGTGACGGCGGTCTGCTCGGCACCGGCACTGACCTGGATGACCAGCGAGTTGATGTCGTCGACGTTGCGGTGGATCTCTTCGGCCACCAGGCTTTGCTCTTCAGCGGCCGAAGCGACCTGGATGTTGCGGTCGCTGATGGTCGCGATGCCTTCGGCAATTTCTTCCAGCAGTTCACCAGCGCGTACGACGTTGCTGGCACCCTCCTGCGCCTTGCCCAGGGTTTCCTGCATCGACGCGGCAGCGCGTTCTGAACCGGACTGCAGGTTGGCGATCATTTTCTGGATGCTGACGGTAGAGTCCTGAGTCTTCTTGGCCAGATTGCGCACTTCGTCGGCAACCACCGCGAAACCACGCCCCTGCTCGCCGGCACGCGCAGCCTCGATGGCTGCGTTGAGCGCCAGCAGGTTGGTCTGGTCGGCGACGCCACGAATGACATCGAGCACCGAGGAGATCGAGTTGCTCTCGCCCTTGAGCTCATCAATGATCCGTGAAGTCTCTTCTGCCTGCACCGAGAGCCCCTGAATCAGGCCGATGGTGTTGTCGATTTCGGTCTTGCCCTGCAGGGTGCTGTTGTTGACGCGCTGCGACATCTCGGCCGCGTCAGTGGTGCTGCGTGCTACATCCTTCACCGTGGCACTCATCTCGCTGATGGCAGTGGCGACCTGATCAGTGCCCTGGCGTTGTTGCGCCACGTTCTGATTGGTTTGCAACGCCACTGCGGAAGACTGCTCGGCGGCGGTGGCAACCTGTGCCGTGGCGCTGCCGATGTCGCGGATGACATCACTGATCTGTTGCGCCATGTTGTCCAGATTGCGCGAGATCTCGCCGAACTCGTCCTTGCCGACATAACGGGTCCGGGCGGTCAGATCACGTGTGGAAAGTGCCATCAGCGTGCGGTTCACATCGACCACCGCAACCTTGATGTTGCGGATGATCACCGATGCCAGCCACAGCACCACGATCAGCATCAGGACGACAATGGCAACCGCCACGTACAGGCTGTTTTGAGCGGAGCTGCGTGCGTCCGTTGCCAGGCCGACGACGTTCTGGCCAAGCTCTGCTTCTACATTGGCCATCATGTCGATGCGCACGGTCGCTAGGTTGAACCAGTCTTCCGGCTTGACGTTGAGCGGGTCACCCAGCGGAGTATCGAAGCCCAGACGCTGCAAGCGCGCCACTTCGAGCGATCCTGGTTGCTGCAAAACGGCATTGAGTTTGGTTTTGAAGGCTTCAGGTGACCAGCGCTGGAACGCTTCGAAATACCCCGAGAACTCGCCCAGGTTGCGGCTGAAGCGTGATAACAGTGCGGCGTCAAACCGGTTCTGATTGAATGCCAGACCAAGCAATACACGCTCGCGACCGGCACGTTCCTTCATATCCACGAACTGATTGAGCGAGCTCAGACCGCGCAATATTTCCGGATCCTCGATACTCGATTCCATTGAGTAAGAGAAGCCTATGAGTGTCTTGATGATGTCGGTGAAGCGCGTACCGGATTCTGTATTGTTGATCCCGAGCGAATCGACCTTGAGGCGCAGAGCGATCAGCTCCTCGAATGCGCGGTTGACCTTATCAGGTCCGGGAATACCGTCGGTGGACTGGGCGCGCATCTCACTTATCGCCTTGTCGGTTTCCTGACGAAACGTTTTCAGCTTGTCCTGCATGGACTTGCCGCCGCTACCCAGAAATACGCCGCTGGCGCCACGTTCGCGCTGGAGAGTGGTGACTACGTCACTCACTTTCTGTGCGGCACTGGTGGCTGTCACTGCGCGCCTCATGTCACCGAGGTTTTCGCTTTTGTCAGCGACGAACAGACCTGCGAAGGCCAGGAAGCCCACCAAGGGGAATATTAAAATAAGCAGCAGTTTCATACTCAAAGGAGCATTTCTAAGCATTGCAGACCTCATGACGTGCAGACTTTTCTATAAAGACTTTCCAGGGCGTAACGTTCTGTAACGTCGACGTTTTTTTGTCGCCAGGGACTGTTCGGTAATCAGCCTGCCGTAGCCGGTCCTGCTCCCGTATGACTGTCTCGGCTGTCTGCCGAGAAGCTTTACCTGTTATTTGAATTTATTAATTCAAATAACCAAGTCAATAAAGTAGAGGGGGCGAGAAGTTTGGATCCATAAAGAAATGACCGCCTTGGGCAGTCATCGCAAGAAAAGAAATATAGAGACACCGAAATGGTCACCTGTAACAGCGGTGACAATCTCGGCGAATAGAAGTTGCAACTTTTCCTATTCATCCCATAGGTTTTTATAATGTATTAACGCAGGTTGGTTTTCGCCAGTTCCACCACTTCACTGCCGCGCCCGCTCATGATCGCGCGCATCATGTACAGGCTGAAGCCCTTGGCCTGGGCCAGCTTGATTTTCGGTGGAATGCCCAGTTCCTGTTTGGCCGTGACAACGTCGATCAGCACCGGACCGGGATGATCGAACGCCTTGCGCAAGGCAGCCGGCAACTCTTCGGCGTTCTCGACACGCAGGCCCAGAATGCCTGCACCCAAGGCAATACCGGCGAAGTTGGTTTCATGCAGGTCAGTGCCGTGCGGCACATAACCACTGGCTTTCATTTCCATGTCGACAAAGCCCAGCGAGCTGTTGTTGAACACCACCATTTTGATAGGCAGGTTCAGCTGACGAATGCTCAGCAGATCGCCCAGCAACATCGACAGGCCGCCGTCGCCACACAGGGCGATGACCTGACGATCCGGATGTTCAGCCTTGGCCCCTAAAGCCTGTGGCAAGGCATTGGCCATCGAGCCGTGGTTGAACGAGCCGAGCAGACTGCGCTTGCCGTTCATGTGCAGATAGCGCGCCGCCCAAAGGGTCGGAGTACCGACGTCGACGGTAAAGATCGCATCGGCGTTCGCCTGCTCGTCGACCAGTCGAGTGAGGTACTGCGGATGAATCGGCGTGCCATCTGGCGTCGGGGTGGCCAGCTCGTCCAGTTCTTCCCGGGCCTTGGCGTAGTGCTTCAGGGCCTTGTCGAGGAAACGGCGATCGGTATGCGGCTTGAGCTTTGGCTGAAGCGCTTCCAGGGTTTCCCGCACCCCACCAACCAGACCCAGCGCCACCGGCGTACGGCGACCAAGCTGGGTCGGATCGAGGTCGATCTGGATGATGTCGGCTTTTTCGGGGTAGAAATTCCGATACGGAAAGCTGCTGCCCAGAATGACCAGTGTGTCGCAGGACAGCATGGCGTGGTAGCCGGAGCTGAAACCGATCAGGCCGGTCATGCCGACGTCGAACGGGTTGTCGTACTCGACGTGCTGCTTGCCGCGCAATGCGTGAACGATCGGCGCGCCCAGCGTATCCGCCAATGCCAGAAGCTGCTCGTGAGCACCCTCACAACCCGCACCGCACAGCAGTGTGACGGCTTTGGAAGCGTTGAGCATGTCGGCCATCGACTGCAGGTCGTTTTCGGCAGGCACGACCTTGGGCGCTGTGGCCTCGATCCATTTTGCCGCGACATCCGGCGCATCGCTGAGCGCCACGTCGCCCGGCAAGACAATCACCGCCACACCTTTCTGGCTGATCGCGGCACGCATGGCACGTTCCAGCACACGCGGGAACTGCTCGGGGTTGCTAACCAGCTCGACGAAGTGGCTGCACTCCTTGAACAGCTCCTGCGGATGGGTTTCCTGAAAGTAATCCAGACCGATTTCCGAGGACGGAATATGCGCAGCAATTGCCAGTACCGGCACTCGATTGCGGTGGCAGTCATACAGGCCGTTGATCAGGTGCAGGTTGCCCGGTCCGCAGCTGCCGGCGCAGACCGCCAGCTTGCCGCTGGACGCTGCCTGGGCACCGGCAGCAAAGGCTGCGACTTCTTCATGACGGGTGTGCATCCAGCGAATCGAATCGGTGCGTTCCAGGCTGTCGGTCAGGCCGTTGAGGCTGTCACCGGACACCCCCCAGATGTGCGAAACACCTGCCGCTGCGAGGGTTTGCGCGAGGTGGTCGGCAATGGTCTTGGACATGCGGGGTTCCTTGTCGAGGCAATGATAATGAGTTCGATAAAACGCGCGCAGCGCTCTGCCACGCCTGTTGTGGTCGACCCGATGCATTCTCGACAGTTCAGAAAACCTGAGCCCTGTTCAGGGCTCGGTCATTCGGCCAGCGCTTTAAAACGCTGATCAGGCGTGCGGGTTGCCCGGTGCCTTGACGGGTGCTGCGTACTCCGGTTTGAGCTTGCCCTCGCTGTCGAGCAGCCAGGCATCAAGAATCTCCCGCACCACAGGACCTGCTACCCGGCCACCCGCCTCGCCGTTCTCGATGGTCACCGACACGACGATCTTGGGATGGTCAGCCGGCGCGAAGCCGACGAACAAGGCGTTGTCGCGGTTACGTTCCAGTGTTTTCAGACGGTTGTAGCGCTCACCCTGCTTGATCGCCACCACCTGCGCCGTACCACTTTTGCCGGCGATGCGGTACTGAGCGCCCTTGGCCGCATCCCGCGCAATGCCGCGCGGGTCGTGCATGACCATCTGCATGCCGGTATTGACCTGATTCCATTCGTTGGGATCGTGCAGCACGATGTTTGGCATCGGATGCTCGTCGACGGGTGCCTTGTCACCGACTTCCATCGCCAGGTGCGGGCGATGCCAGACACCCTTGCTGGCAATCAGGGAAGTGGCCTGAGCCAGCTGCAACGGCGTGACCTGCATGTAGCCCTGCCCAATGCCGAGGATCACCGTTTCGCCGGGGAACCATGCCTGTCGACGCGTGGCCCGCTTCCATTCGCGAGACGGCATCAAGCCTGCAGACTCCTCGAACATGTCCAGCGACACCTTCTGGCCGATGCCGAACATGGTCATGTAGTCGTGCAGCCGATCGATGCCGAGCTTGTGCGCCACGGTGTAGAAATAAGTGTCATTGGAACGCATGATCGCGGTGTCCATGTCCACCCAGCCATCGCCACTGTGGTTCCAGTTACGGTATTTGTGGTCGAAGTCCGGCAACTGGAAATAGCCGGGGTCGAAGACCTTTGTCGAGGCCGTCACCACGCCGCTGTCGAGACCGGCAATCGCCACTTCCGGCTTGACCGTCGAGCCCGGCGCGTAGAGGCCACGCAGCACGCGGTTGAACAGTGGCCGGTCGATGGAATCGCGTAGCGCCGCATATTGTTTGAAGCTGATGCCGGTGACGAACAGGTTGGGGTCGAAGCTTGGTTTGCTGACCATCGCCAGCACGTCGCCGGTTTCCGGGTCCAGTGCGACCACCGAACCGCGCCGATCACCCAGCGCGTTTTCCGCTGCGGCCTGCAAATGCGCGTCCAGCGTGAGGGTGATGTTCTTGCCCGGCACCGGATCAGTGTGTTTCAACACGCGCAGCACGCGGCCCTGGGCGTTGGTTTCGACCTCTTCATAGCCTACGTGGCCGTGCAACTCGGACTCGTAAAAGCGCTCGACACCGGTCTTGCCGATGGACTGCGTGCCGCGGTACTCGTTGTCGAGATGCGCCGCTTCCTTTTCGTTGATACGCCCGACGTAGCCGATCGAATGCGCGAAATGGGCGCCCAACGGGTAGTGACGGACGAACTGCGCCGCCACGTCCACGCCCGGCAGCAGGTACTGATTGACCGCCAGCGTTGCGATCTGCTCTTCAGTGAGTTCGTAGAGCAATGTTGCCGGCTCGAACGGGTGACGAACCTGCTTCAGCTCCTTGTCGAACAGAATCCGGTCTTCGTCGGGCAATTCCAGCAGGGTCATCAGTTCATCGATCACCTTGTGCCAGTCGCCCGCGCGCTCGCGGGTCAGGGTCAGGTTGAAGCTGGGACGATTGTCGGCAAGCACTTCGCCATTGCGGTCAAAGATCAAACCGCGCTCGGGCGGGATCGGCAGCACGTGAACACGGTTGTTTTCGGAAATGGTCGAGTGATAGTCGAACTCGGTCACTTGCAGGAAATACATGCGCGCGACCAGACAGGCAGCCAGCACGCCCACCAGCACTGCGCAGGCAATCAGGCGCTGATTGACCAGCCGCGTCTCTTTTTCGTGGTCTTTCAGAGGAATTGGATTGGGCATTTCTACAGCTTCTCGGTGAAGGGCAAACGGCGCAACTGAACGTGTATATAAAGATTTCGGCGCGCACCATACCAAGAAGCGGCTGATTACAGGCGATCGAGCCGACAATCGCAGGATGAAAAATCTGTCAGAAAAGACTCATTCGGGCGTGGTATGCAGCGTATTCGACGCTTCGCGGGCGTGCATGATGCGCGGCAGATTGGTCTCGATCCAGGTGACGAGGGTTTCAACCTGCAAGGCGACCTCTTCGCCCATCGGGGTCAAGCGGTACTGAACATGCGGTGGCACCACCGGCAACGACTTGCGGCTGACGAAACCATCATGCTCCAGATGCTGGAGCGTTTGCGCGAGCATTTTCTCGCTCACCCCGCCAATCTTGCGGCGTATTTCGCTGAAGCGATGCATGCCACCCCGCAATACCACCAGCACCAGCACACCCCAACGGCTGCAGACGTGATTGAGCACCACACGCGAAGGACAGTCAGACGCCAGCACCTGGCCCTGACGAACCAGCGCCAACAGCGTCTCGGCCACTTCCGGCTGGAGGCCTTGCTGCACACTATCTGATCGCGGGGCAGTTGATTGCGGGGCGGATTCGCTCATGACACTTACCTTTTTGTACGTACTTACTAAAGGTAAGCATCATGACTATGCTGGCGCTTCCTTTCAACCTGATTCAAGGAATCATTCCATGATCGTTGTCACCGGTGCCACCGGCCAGCTTGGCCGCCTCGTCATTGAACAATTGCTCAGCCGCGTACCTGCTTCGCAAATCATTGCAGCCGTGCGCAGTCCGGAAAAAGCCGCCGATCTGTCCAGGCAGGGCATTCAGGTTCGTCAGGCCGACTATTCGCAGCCGGCGACACTGGACAGCGAATTTGCCGGCGCCGACAAGGTGCTGCTGATTTCCTCCAGCGAAGTGGGCCAGCGTTTGCCGCAGCACAAGGCGGTAATCGATGCAGCCAAACGTGCCGGCGTCCAGCTGTTGGCCTACACCAGTGTTCTGCATGCCGACACCTCGGCGCTGAGCCTGGCCAAAGAGCACCGCGAAACCGAAGACTACCTGCGCGCCAGCGGCCTGCCGTTCGCCTTGCTGCGTAATGGCTGGTACACCGAGAACTACACCGCAGGCATTCCAGGCGCACTGGCCCATGGTGCGGTCATGGGCTGTGCCGACGAGGGTCGTATCAGCTCCGCTTCGCGTCTGGATTACGCCGAGGCGGCCGCTGTGCTGCTGACTTCGAAAACAGCACAGGCCGGTAACGTGTATGAACTGGCAGGCGACGAGTCCTACACGCTGTCCGAATTTGCAGCGCAGCTGTCAACGCAGAGCGGCAAGTCCCTGCCTTACATCAACTTGCCACAGGCCGAATTCGAAGCAGCGCTTATCCAGGCAGGCCTGCCTGACTTCGTGGCCCAGCTGCTGGCCGACTCCGATGCCGCGGCTGCCAAGGGCGCCCTGTTCGAGGACAGTCGCCAGTTGAGCGCGCTGATCGGCCGCCCAACCACCCCGCTCTCTGCAACCATCGCCGAGACACTGAAAGGCTGAGCACAGCAAACCCGATCGAATGATTTGCAACAGTGAGGGTCCGAGTTATTACGAGGCATTAAGCCATCGCCTGATACCAAAGACTGGGAGTCTTCACATGAACAGCAAATCGTTGATCGCCTGCATGACCTTGCTCGGCTGCTTTTCCGCCGTCACCCTGCCGGTTCACGCAGCAGAGACGGCGGACCCGAAAGTCACCGAATCCAAGGACAACGTCCATGAGCTGGAAGTAGGCTCCCGTGTTCCGGAAAAATATCGCCGCAGCGATCTGGAAGTGAAGGACTGGAAAAGCAAAGGCCTGGAAACACCCGCCAAGGAAAGCGAATGGGTGAAAATTAACGACAAGTACGTGCGTTTCCAGAAGGTCAATGGCCAGATCATGGATATCGTGCCGGTCAAGAAGTAAGGCGCAGTACCTATCCCCTCTCACGAACCTCGTGAGAGGGCCTGGATGACGCAAAGCTTAACGACATGCGTGCCAATGCTGTTTCCATTGGCACGCCATTCAAATGATTTTTCTATAGCTCTGTTTGAATGTCACTGGCGCAAAATCGGATCAAACGTCTGCCATCCGGTACCGGAATCGTCTCTGTAGTAAGTGCTCGGATCGGTCGCGACGCGAACGTCGAACTGACCGAAGTTGGTGTCATTCAAGGCATGATTTACAAGGTTTTGAGTTCCCACCCCAGGAAGCCTGGATTTCCCGAGCTTTTTCTCAAGTTCTGCAGTCCCTAGCACTTCAATTCTGCTCAACCGCTGCACATCTGCAGAACCAATCGATGATTTGTAGATTTCACTGCGATAGCTGGAACTGTCAAGGAACTGAGCAACCGCGTGGTGAGTGCCCCTCGTAGCATCATGCAGAACAGCCTGATCCAGCGTGCATGCGCTAGGGTGGGTAGGCCAGGGATCAACCACTACAGTGTCTCGATCTCCAGACTCACGGCGATCCCCCAACAATACGAATTCGTGAGAGTTACCATCTGGCAATTGCATACGCACGCGGTTGATAGGGTAACTCACGCCACGGCTCTGCAATGCCGCTGCTGCAACAGCGGCATGGACCGCACAGTTGCCCCCCTGAAACTTTTGCGCGCGCTTGAGCTGACCGGTGCTACCGCCCCCCGAGTATTTTGCATCCGCCAAGTGCATTCGAGCCCAACTTTCACCGCCGGACTCAATAATATCTGCGCGCTGATTACCGGCACCTGACGGAATGGCGCTTTTTGCTACCCGGTTTGCCCATGTCGCATCCGCAAGCTTCTCCATCGTACCGGAAGAAACGGTCACACCTATGCCTTGATAACGGTGCAGACCCAACTGATCGGCTCTGAATGTACCGTGCACAGTGTCATCGGACTGATAGTGCTGAACAGTGGCATCGTAACTCTGGACGGACGATCCACCCCCGAAAAAGCTACTGATTTTAGGCACGAGTTTTCTCCTGAGAAAGCGACGATGGATTGTTTTTGGTTGACAGGCTCGTCTTGAGCGCCCCGCTGGTCTTGGGTTCGATATGAGTTTGCGAGGGAGGGAGAATATTTCCCGAATGAAAGTCAATGGCTCGCCGAACGAAACCTTCGAACAGAGGCAAAACAGTTTCTTCACTGAGTTCATGCAATGACTGGCGCAGCGAAAGCACCATGTTTCCGCTGCCTGCGTCCAGACCCGTCATTATCACCGGGTGTTGAAGTGTGAATATGTTTTCGGCGAGCAAAGCACGAAGCCCCTCGGGCGCTAGCCAAGGCTTGGGTGCCGGGAACGTAGCGACCAGATTGAGATAACCTGGCTGGCTGCCGATCAGATGAATATCCACATCGGCACCAAACGTCAGCAAGTAGACGGGATGTTTTTCCGCCTCGGGAATCTGCGGTGTGTCGGGATACTGCTTGATGATCAGTCGTGCAAATGACTGAAAATGATCTGGCTGCATAAGACTGCCCTGAGTTAGAAGTCCTGGCTAAGTGGCGAGAATCGGTAAAACGGTTCCATCGAGAAGAAAGGCGGACATCGTTACCAGTGCTCACCTAAAACCATTGCTTTTTTGTCCGCATGCCTTACAAATGCAGTGTTGTCAGCTTGTAACCTCACTGCCACCTTTTCTGCGAGCCCGCTCCATGTCCAGAACCGTCGCCATTGCATTTGCTTGCCTGCTTTCAACCACTGCCCATGCGGCCTGCCCGGCTGCAACCCCGGTCGACACGGCGCGCTGGATCTACGAGAAGCACCAGGATTTTTATCTGAATGGCAAAGGCAGCGCTGATTATTTGTCCAAACCGCTGCTGAGCCTGCTCAAGAAGGATTGGGCGTGCCAGAACGGCGATCAATGCGCCGTCAGTGCCAACCCGTGGACCGACGCGCAGGACGGTGATGTGCAAAAGCCGATCGACTGGAAGCTGGTGTCCACTTCGGACAAGCAGGCGGTGGTCGAAATGACCTATAACCTGGGTTACAAGGACGCCCCGCAGCAGCCGGTCGCCAGCCAGACGACACGCCTGCTGCTGGCCAAAAATGCCAACAGTTGCTGGGTGCTGGAGAATCTTCAGGGCCCACAGGGTGTCGCGCTGATGCAGAGCCTGGAGGAATTTCCCTACGAAGGTGATTGATCGGCCTTGAAACAATCCGCCATTCTCGGTATCACAGGCACTTGAATTTCACGAGCGAGCACCATGAATACCTTTGAGCAATCGATTATTGAGGCTGCGCAGGCCGCCACGCCCAATAACACCGATGCCGAACGCGAAGCTGCCAGAGTTGCCGCCACGCAGGCGGTAGCTGAAATCATGTCCACCCGCAAAGGGCTGGACCGCACTCTGGCGCTGGCCGAGTTGCTGGACTCCTACTCGGAACACGATGATCAGGAAGACGAATAAATCGCTCGGCACGATGCGAAAAAATGATTGGCCTGTTTATTTACCTGCGGCACTAAAGAAAACCGGCCTTGCCGCCGACAACTCGGTTGGGTGGATTGATGATTGCCCCCCATTCATTTAGTGCGCTCGGATGCGACCTATAAGGGCACCATCCGTGCAGATCGAACAGTTGCAAGACATGCAGGCGTACATCAGGCGTACTGCCGACGACCTGGAACTTGTTTCGGCCAACCTGGCCGGACATCTCCTGTACCTCGAGCGAACTTCCCGGGCACACGAAGCGCAAGAGGTCAGTGAGCGGATCATCGGCCTGCAGGCGTCCGTGGACAGCCTGCGCGGCATATTCCGTTAACGCCCCCTATCGGTCCCCGGCCTGCGACAACGGTCTGGCCACATCTTCCAGAGATTTGCGCTCGGCAGCCGTGCCCCATATCGATTGCACAATCGCCGCCAGCAACATCAGCCCTGCTCCGATCAGATAGCCGATAAGCACGTTGCTGCGCTCGCCGGTTTCGATCAGCTCGCCGAACAGCGTCGGACCAATCATCCCGCCCAGCCCGGTACCGAATGCGTAGAACACCGCAATCGCCAGGGCACGGATTTCCAGTGGAAAGGTTTCGGCGACGGTCAGGTAGGCCGAGCTGGCCGCTGCCGATGCAAAGAAGAAAATCACCATCCAGGCGATGGCCTGCTGGGTAACGTCCAGCAAGCCTTGCTGGAACAGGTAGCCACTGATTGCCAGCAGTACGCCCGAAACGCCATACGTGAGGCTGATCATCACCCGTCGTCCTACCACGTCAAACAGTCTACCCAGCAGCAGCGGACCGCAGAAGTTACCCAGCGCCAGTGGCAGCACGTACCAGCCGACGCGCTCGGCCGGCACGCCATAGAAGTCGGTCAGTACCAGTGCGTAGGTGAAAAAAATCGCATTGTAGAAAAACGCCTGGGCGGTGAGCAGCGTCAGGCCTACCAGCGAACGCTGACGGAACGTCACCAGCAACGTTCTGGCGACCTCGCCCAGCGGCGTGTGGTCACGGGCATGCAGCCGCAGGGGGCTGCCCGACACGGCGGGCAATACGTGGCCCTGGCGCTGCAAGTCTGCTTCTATCTGCTCAACGATCTGCTTCGCCTGTTCAGCCTGGCCATGTATCAACAACCAGCGCGGGCTCTCTGGCAACCACAGGCGCATCAGCAGAACCAGCAGCCCCAATACCGCGCCAATCCCGAAACACAGGCGCCAGCCCAGTTCGGCCCCTATCCACAGCGGGTCGAGCAAGACAATCGAGCCAATCGCACCGAGCGCAGCGCCCAGCCAGAACGTACCATTGATGGTCAGGTCGACCCACCCCCGATAGCGGGCCGGGGTAAATTCCTGAATGGTCGAGTTGATTGCCGTGTACTCGCCGCCGATGCCCATGCCGGTCAGAAAGCGGAACAGCATGAAGCTCCATACACTGAAGGAGAACGCCGTGGCGGCCGTCGCGCCGACATACAGCAGCAAGGTGATGAAGAACAGTTTGCGACGCCCGAGACGGTCCGCCAGCCAGCCGAAGAACAACGCGCCCAGCACAGCACCGGCAATGTAGGCGGCGCCCGCCAGGCCAATGTCACTGTTGCTGAGGTTGAGCGCCGGGCTGGCTTTCAAGGCCCCGGCTACCGAGCCTGCGAGGGTAACTTCCAGGCCGTCCAGCAGCCAGGTGATCCCCAGCGCCACGACCAGCAAGGTATGGAATCGCCCCCAAGGCAGGCGGTCCAGACGTGCAGGCAAATCGGTTTCGAAGACGCTGCCCTTATCGCTCGGTGTGCTCATGTCCGGCTACCTGACGGCTGACATTGGTGTCAGGTGTGAGAGTCGCTGCAGCCGATCAAGTTCAGCTGATCCAGAACCACAGCAACGTCAGGTTGGCCGCCGAGATCAGCCCGAACAGCCCCCAGGCAGCCGTTTTCACCAGCCGGCTGTTGACGAACGGCCCCATCAATTGTGGGTCGCTGGTAAAACGAATCAACGGCCAGAGCGCGAAAGGCAGTTGCAGGCTCAGCACGACCTGACTGAGCACCAGCATCTGCCCCACCGAGCTGTCACCCAGCCAGACCACGCCGATCAGCGCCGGAATCAGTGCCAGCGCCCGAGTGATCAAACGCCGCTGCCAACACGGAATCTTCGCCTGCAGAAAACCTTCGAGCACCACTTGGCCGGCGATGGTGCCGGTGAAGGTCGAGCTCTGCCCCGCCGCCAGTAAAGCAATGCCGAACAGCACGCTGGCGATCGCACCACCCACCAGCGGATCAAGCAGGTGGTAGGCGTCCTGAATCTCGACCACCTCGGTATGCCCGGTCTTGTGAAAAGCGGCAGCAGCAAGGATCAGAATCGCCGCATTGATCAGCAGCGCCAGGCTCAACGAACCGATGGTATCGAGCCGTGCATAGCGAATGGCGCTGGCCTTGCTGGCCTGGTCGGAACCGTTGACCCGCGTCTGCACCACCGATGAGTGCAGATAAAGGTTATGCGGCATGACGGTGGCGCCCAGAATGCCGATGGCGATATACAGCGGCTCCTGGCTGCTCAACACATCCCAACTCGGCTTGAGACCCGCGACGACGTCGGGCCAGAACGGCTTGATCAGAAACAACTCGACGGCGAAGCAACTGGCGATGGTTGCAATCAGCCCCAGCACGATGGCTTCCAGACGACGAAAATTGGCGCCCTGCAAGGCCAGCACAATCAGCGTATCGAAAGCGGTCAGCGCCACACCGGTGGTGATGGAAACGCCGAGCAACAGATGAAACGCCAGCGCAGCCCCCAGCACTTCCGCCAGATCGGTGGCAATGATCGACAGCTCTGCCAGCAGCCACTGGCCCTTGGCGACCTTGCGGCTGTAGCGGGCGGCGGACAACTGCGCAAGGTCACGGCCGGTCGCGATGCCCAGACGCGAGCAAAGGTTCTGCAAGACCATTCCCGAGAGGCTGGCCAGCACCACCACGAACAGCAGTGAATAGCCGAAGCGCGACCCGGCCTCGATGGCTGTCGCCCAGTTGCCAGGGTCCATGTAGCCGATGGAAACCAGCAGGCCAGGCCCGACGAACAGCATCATCTTGCGCATCAAGGACGCGTTCGGCGGAATGGCCACACTGTCAGTGGTCGCCGAGGGGCAAAAAGGAGCAGTGGCTGTGGTGGGCAGTTTGTACGTCACGGGAACCCGGCATGCAGAAAGTGAAGGCCTAATCCTAAGGTTTTGCGACACATGTTGATACATCGTTGATGGCTTCATGCCTGCGGTTTTTTTGCGCCGGCATTCCTTGCCAAGCCATCAATGCATTTACCTCATGACCAAGTGACACTAGCGTTCTAATGGATCCGATATAAAAAACTGAAAAACTAATCCGGTGAACAATTTTTCATCTTTTAAACCTCAATAACCGCATTAAAAGACCATTGATTACAACTTGTAAGGAGTAGTATCCAGGCCTCAACAAGAACTCAGGATGGCCATCCATGAACTCATTACCTCATACCGAGGCAGCCGCGAACGAGCCGTTGCGGGCAGCGTATATCTCGGCGCGCATTGACAGACTGCCTGCTGTCGCGACCATCTGGCGGCTGGTCGCCTTGCTGTCCATCGCCGGTTTTTTCGAGCTTTACGACCTGTTCCAGACCGCCTACATCAGCCCCGGCCTGATCCGCGAAGGAATCTTCGCCACGGGCAGTCAGGGCCTGTTCGGCTTCTCCGATCAGGCGGCCTTTGCCTCGGCGACTTTTCTGGGCCTCTTCTTCGGTGCCAGCCTCGTCAGCCCGATTGCTGATCGCTACGGACGCCGCGCGATCTTCACCTTCGCGCTGATCTGGTACACCGTTGCCACCGTGATCATGGGCCTGCAGACCTCTGCACTGGGCGTGATTGGCATGCGCTTCGTCGTGGGTATTGGCCTGGGCGTCGAATTGGTCACCATCGACACCTACCTGTCAGAGCTGGTGCCTAAGCGCATACGCAGTTCGGCGTTCGCCTTCGCTTTCTTCATTCAGTTTTTGTCAGTCCCCAGCGTCGCGCTGATGTCATGGTGGCTGGTGCCCCAGGACCCTTTGGGTTTTTCCGGCTGGCGCTGGGTAGTGATCAGCAGTGCAGTCTTTGCCTTGTTCGTCTGGTGGTTGCGCTCGGCGCTGCCGGAATCGCCGCGCTGGCTGGCGCAGCAGGGACGCTTCGATGAAGCCGAGCGAGTCCTGGACGGAATCGAGGCGCGCTGCATCAAGGACCACGGCAAACCACTGGATGAGCCTGAACCGGACAACGTGGCCCTGTCAGGCAAAGGCCGATTTGCCGACATGTGGCAACCGCCCTATCGTCGTCGCGCCTTGATGCTGATCGTCTTTCACGTTTTTCAGGCCATCGGTTTCTTTGGCTTCGGCAACTGGTTGCCCGCCCTGCTCTCTGGTCAGGGCCTGAGCGTCACCCACAGCCTGGCGTATGCGTTCGTGATTACCCTGGCTTATCCGCTGGGGCCGTTGCTGTTCGTGAAGTTCGCCAACCGCTTCGAGAACAAGTGGCAAATCGTCGGTTCCGCATTAGGGGCCATGATCTTCGGCAGCCTGTTCGCGTTCCAGACCAGCGCGGCAGGACTGATTTTCTGCGGGATCATGATCACGTTCTGCAACGCATGGCTGAGCTTCAGCTATCACTCGTACCAGGGCGAGCTGTTCCCGACCAATATCCGCGCTCGCGCGGTAGGCTTCTGCTACTCGTTCAGCCGACTGTCGACGGTGTTCAGCAGCCTGCTGATCGGGATATTTCTCGACCACTTCGGCACGCCGGGCGTACTGGCCTTCATTGTCGGCAGCATGTTGATCGTGATCGTCACCATCGGCCGGTTCGGGCCACGCACACGCAATCTTGCGCTGGAGCAGATCGCTCACCGCTGACGAGTGCAGGGTTGAGTGGGCTCAGGCCTGAGCCCACTCAACGTTGGTGACACCGAAGTGCTCGGCGTACGGTTTCGACACCCGCGCGACCTTCTCCAAACGGTATTTCGGTATGCGTGCGAGACCTGCGTCGACACTTGCACAGTGCCATGCTTCAGCGTTATCCATATTCTCGGTTCGTATATAAAAACTCTTGAACGAACCATTTAGCAGATAATCAATGCGGTAATGCTTTGGAAGTGCCATTGAAAGTCTGATCCTTTTTCAGCAGTGACTTGAAGTATAGGTGACTGTATTCGTGGCGAAGAAATTCATTATTTTTTTGATGTCTGCGACCAATGAACACCTCAAGCGCAGTCCGCGCGGGGCCGGGATCTGCAACGGGTCAAGCGGAGTCGCTGATACCGATCGGCAAAGAATCGCCGGAAGCGCACTGCCTCGGCCAGATCGCGATGGGTCGCGCGGCACTCGCCAGCCATCACCGTTGCCACCGCCAGATTCCGGTCTTTGATCGAATAACGGATCAATAGCCGTTGTGTGGCGAATAGTGTCAAACAGCTGATTTTTCTGACGCCATCGGCACGGCTCAATTACGAACAGCGTTTAACTTTATTGAAGTGGCGAATGTCCGTTTTCGTTCCATAGTGCGCTCACGTTCACAGGAGCAACTATTCATGCCCGGTATTCAAGGAAGAATTCTTGAGGTTCATACACCGCTGGTTGTCGACCTCGACGGAACATTGCTGCGATCTGACATGCTGTTTGAAACCGCAGTGGCGTTTATCCGTAATCATCCGTTAAAGCTGTTCAGTCTTTTCACCTGGCTGCTGCAGGGCAAGGCGTCTCTCAAGCAAGGCCTGGCGCTGGGTACCGAGATTGACGTAGCGTTACTGCCGTTCAACGCTGACGTCATTGATTACATTCAGACCGAGCGGCAAACCGGTAGAAGCGTGATTCTGGCTACCGCCTCCCACGAAACCCTCGCCAACCGGATCGCGGCACATCTGCAACTGTTCGATCAGGTGTGGGCCTCGGACGGTAGAACCAACCTTTCCGCGCATCGCAAACGCGATTTGCTGGTTAGCCATTATGGTGAGCAGGGCTTCGATTACATCGGCAACTCCCGGGACGATCTGTGCATCTGGGGTGTCTCACGCAAGGCCATCGTCGCCAGCCCGCTTGCCGGTGTGGAGCGCAAGGCGCGGGCACAAGGCAACGTCGAGCAGGTTATCCAATCGGCAGCGTCCGGGACCAGCGCCTGGCGCAAGGCGCTGCGCCTGCACCAATGGCTGAAGAACGCGCTGATTTTTATGCCCCTGCTGGCTGCTCATCAGGTCCAGAACACGCAGTTGCTGCTCGACGGTTTGCTGGCCTTTGTGTGTTTCGGGCTGTGCGCATCCAGTGTATACCTGCTCAACGACCTCCTTGACCTGGCAGACGACCGCCACCACAGAAGCAAGCGCGAGCGCCCGTTCGCCAGTGGTGCGCTGTCGATAAAATCCGGCCTGCTGGTCATACCGCTGTTGCTCGCCGCAGCCTTCTCCGCTGCGGCAACAGGATTGCCGTGGCAATTTTCGGCGGTGCTGGCAGCCTATTACCTGCTGACGCTGGTTTATTCGCTTTACCTCAAGCGCCACATGGCCGTCGACGTCATCGTTCTGGCGATGCTCTATACCACGCGTATTCTGGCCGGTGCTGCCGCGTTTCAATTGCCACTGACGTTCTGGATTCTGGCGTTTTCGATGTTTCTGTTTCTCAGCCTTGCGCTGGTCAAGCGCTATGCCGAACTGCGCGAAGCACGACTGCGCGCTGTACCAGGCAAGACGGCTGGCCGTGGTTACTACCCGGGCGATCTGGACATGATCGCTTCATTGGGGGCCTCGTCAGGCAATCTGGCAGTGATGGTGCTGGCGCTTTACATCCATGAAGGTGCGACGGTGGCTTTGTATCAGCACCCGCACGTTATCTGGCTGGCCTGCCCATTGCTGTTGTTCTGGATCACCCGGATCTGGATGCTCACCCATCGCGGTGAAATGAACGAGGATCCGGTGGTTTTCGCGATTCGCGACCGGATCAGCCAGGGGATCGGCTTGCTGTTCCTGCTGGTGTTCTGGGTCGCAGCATGAGCGGGCCTCTTTACTCCTGGGGCCGCTACCCGCAGGTTGCCCAGCAGGGTCACGAATGTGATTCGATAAAACGCTTGCCCGCGCACTTCTCGCAAACCGTTGCACGCCATCACACCAGCCTGCCCTTCGGCAACGGCCGCAGCTACGGCGACAGCTGTCTGGCCAGCAGCGATCACGTACTGGACATGCGCGGACTGGATCGCTTCATTGCTGCGGACTGGCAGCGCGGTGTGGTGCAACTGGAAGCGGGCATGACACTGTCGCAACTGCTCGCGGCAGCGATCCCGCGCGGCTGGTTTCTACCGGTCACGCCTGGCACACAGTACGTGACGATAGGCGGCGCGCTGGCCAATGATGTACACGGCAAGAACCATCATCGGCGCGGCACCTTTGGCTGTCATGTCAGGCGCTTCGAGCTGATCCGTCATGACCAGCCGCCCATGGTCTGCTCAGCCGTGGACAATCCCCGTTTTTTCGCCGCCAGCATCGGCGGCCTCGGTCTTACTGGCGTTATCAGCTGGGTCGAGCTGCAGCTGATGCCGATCCGCAGCGCCCAGATCGACAGTACGGCAGTACGCTTCGCCAATCTGGCGGAGTTCTTTACGCTGTCGCAAGAGCTGGATGCGCAGCATGAATACAGCGTCGCCTGGATCGACTGCCTGGCCCGTGGTGCGCATAGCGGCCGCGGGGTCTACATCGTCGGCAACCACGCCCGTTATGGGTCACTGTCGGTTGAGGCGCGCAATCGCCTGAGCGTGCCGTTCACGCCTCCGGTGTCGCTGGTCAACAGCCTGTCCTTGCGTGCGTTCAATTCTCTGTACTGGCACGCGCACTCAGACCTGCCAACGTCCCGCCGCACCACCTGCGAGGCGTTCTTCTACCCGCTGGATCGAATGCTGCACTGGAATCGTCTTTATGGTCGCAAGGGGTTTCAGCAATACCAGTGCGTGATTCCCGAGCACTGCGCACCCCAGGCCATGCAGCTGCTGCTCGATGCCATCGCAGCCTCGGGACAGGGATCATTCCTCGCAGTGCTCAAGCGTTGCGGTGACATCGTCTCGCCGGGGCTACTGTCTTTTCCGATGCAGGGCACCTCGCTGGCACTGGACTTTGCGCAGACGCGCGATCTGGCCGGCTCACTGTTCCCGCGTCTGGACGCCATTGTCCGTGACGCGGGTGGACGACTGTACCCGGCCAAGGATGCACACATGAGCGGCAGCGACTTCCGTCAGGCCTATCCGGCGTGGGAACAACTGGAAGCCCTGCGCGACCCCTCTTTGATGTCCCGCTTCTGGAAACGAGTGATGTCATGAAAAAGATTCTGATCATTGGCGCTACATCAACCATTGCCCATGCCTGCGCCCGGCGCTGGGCGGCGCAAGGCTGCGATTTTTTCCTGGTCGCGCGCAATACGGACAAGCTCGCGGGTAATGCCGCCGACCTCAGGGCCCGCGGTGCCGGACACGTAGACACCTATCAAATGGACGTCACGCACTTCTCGGCGCACCCGGCGATGCTGGCCGATTGCCTGGCTGCACTTGGGCAGATAGATATCGTGCTTCTGGCTCACGGCACCTTGCCCGATCAGAAGGCCTGCGAGCAAAACGCAGGGCTGGCTGTGCAGGAATTCATCACCAATGGTGCATCGATGATTGCGTTGCTGACCGTGTTGGCCAAGCATTTCGAGGTCCAGCGTTGCGGCACACTGGCGGTGATTTCCTCGGTCGCGGGCGATCGCGGACGCCCTTCCAATTATCTGTACGGCTCGGCCAAAGCTGCCGTCTCGACGTTCTGCGACGGGTTACAGGCGCGGATGTTCAAGCTGGGCGTACACGTAGTGACCATAAAGCCAGGCTTTGTCGACACGCCCATGACCCGGGGTCTGCCACTGCCGGCCTGGCTGGTGGCACAACCGGAAGACGTTGCCGAACGCATCGTCAATGGCATCGCACGCCAATCAACAAGCCTTTACGCGCCGGGCTTCTGGGCATGGATCATGTGGGTGATTCGCTCGATCCCGCAGCCATTGTTCAAAAGGCTCAACCTGTGACCGGCTCGCTGTTGCTGTCCGGATGGCGCTATCGGGCAGTGCTTCTGTCGATCGTCTTCTCGGCCATGGGGTATCTGGGTTTCTCACTGTGGGGCGGCTGGCAGGCGGTCAGCGCAGCGACGGGCAAGGTCGGGCTGCTCGGCATCGGCGTGGCGTTGTTGATGTCTGCAATCAACTACGCGCTGCGCTTCGTCCGCTGGCAACTCTACCTTTCAGTGTTGGGGCATCCGTTGGCCTGGCGAAAAAGCCTGCGGATCTATCTGGCGGGTTTCGCCCTGACCACGACTCCCGGCAAGGCCGGTGAAGCGCTGCGTGGCGTATTGCTCAGGCCGCTGGGCGTACCGTACCCGCAAAGCTTTGCCGCGTTTGTCAGCGAGCGTCTTTCCGATCTGCTGGCCATCGTACTGCTCACGCTGTTCGGACTGTCGTGGTATCCGCAGGCACAGCCGATGATCCTGCTCGGTCTGGCACTGGTTCTGACGGGTTCGCTGGTACTGTCTCGCCGTCACTTGCTGGAGCGTTTACAGGTTTCACTGCCCACAAAAAACACGCGAGCCAGCAGCCTGTGGCAGCAGTTGTTCAACGTGCTGCTTGCCGCTCGCCAGTGCCTGCATGGCAACGTGCTGCTGACCGCCAGCCTGCTCAGTCTGCTGGCCTGGAGCGCCGAGGCACTGGCGTTTTACTGGATGCTTGGCTGGATGGGCGCGCAGATCCCGCTGACCTTTGCCGTATTTACCTATGCACTGGCGATGCTCGCGGGGGCCTTGAGCTTCATGCCGGGCGGCCTGGGCAGCGCCGAAGCGGTGATGATCGGACTGCTGATGTTCAAGGGCATGCCGGGGGCAGATGCGATTGCTGCCACATTGCTGATACGTCTGGCGACCCTGTGGTTTGCGGTGGCCATCGGCGCCGTGATGCTCTCGCGCTTTACCGGCGCGGTACCCGCACCGACTCCTCAGCCCTGAGGCCGTAACACAGACGCTCGACATTTTTGGTCATCTCACGGAGGAGCGGTTCAATGCCACTCGATTCGCGCACATCGATGTGTATCCCCCTGTTTTTGCTAGGTGCCGCCATCACGGCGAGCTTTCTGGCCTCCAGTGGTCAGGTGCAATGGATGGACAATGGCATGTTCCTGGCCAACGCCCATGAGGGTCAGTATTTCAGCCAGTCGCTCGGGCCACTTGAGCATCCGTTTTATCAGCTGTTCAATACGGTTTTTTTCAACCTGTTCGGTGCACGCTCGCTCAGCCTGCTGAATTCGGTGCTTCTTCTGCCGCTGGCTTGGGTCGTCTACCGATTGGCGCAGAGCGTTGGCGCGGGCGCACGCCAGGCGCTGCTCGCTGCCGCGGCGACAACACTGACCCATGGCGTGTTCTGGGTGTCTACCAAGGCTGAGGTCTACCTGTTGCACACGCTGCTCGTGCTACTGGCCTATGCGCTGTATTTCAATGACAGCCCCGTTTTGACGCCGCTGAAAAAACTCTTCGCGATTGGCGTCCTCACCGGGCTGGCGGCCTCGGTTCATCAACTGACGTTCGTGGTTCTGCTGCCGCTTTACCTGCACCTGCTGTTTCAGCACAAGGCGCGAGTATTGATCACCCTGCCCGGCTTCATACTTGGTTTCGCGGCGGCCGCTGTTGCGGTAATCAATGACCTGAACGCCGGGATGGGCCTGCTGGATATTGCGCATCGTTACATGACCGGGGCCAGCGCGACCGTTGCAGGGCCGGAGTGGGAAGGCAGTCTGTTGCGTTTCGACAAACTCCTCGAGGAAAAGAGCGCGGTAGCGCTGTTGCTGGTGTCGCTGATCGGGCCGCAACTGGCGGGGCTGCTGCTGTTTCCCAAGGGAAGCCGGCTGCGGCTGTTATGGAGCGCCGCGCTGCTGAATCTGGTGTTCGCCATTTCCTACAATGTGACCGACCGCTTTACCTTTTTTCTGCCCGGTGCAGCGATACTGACGATCCTCGGCATGATTCAGTTGCGGCGTATCCTGCCCCGCACAGCGGCACGCGGAACATTGCTCAATCTCTCGGCATTGTCGGCACCGGTAGTCATCCTGCTGACGTATTCACTCTACGCCAACGGGGTGATCACCCTTCCGGCGCACAAAGAGCAGTTGCCCTATCGTGACGATATTCGCTACTTCATGGTGCCCTACCTGCGCGACCGGTCTGCTGAGCATTTCGTGCGCGCCTACGAGCCGGTAGTGCCCAGAGGTGCGTTGATCATTGCCGACTGGACACCGATGGGCGCGATGCGCTCGGCGCAAGCGATCGGGCTGCTTGCCGGGCGCACGCTGGCGACCTGCGATGACGACGTGGCGATTCGGGCAGCCATGCGCAGCAACGGCGTTTATCTGCCGCGGTTGAGTTATTGCGCGACTGTGGCGCAAGACCACCGACTTGAAGAACAGCCAGTGGGGTATTCATTGCACGCCGAGTGAAACGAAGCATGGCTGAAGCGTTGAACGTTCATTCATGATCCGTTTGTTCACCGTGTCAAGGCTGCCAGAGCGCCTGCCCGCCGCCCAGTTTGCGGTCCAGAAAACTGGCCGCACTGATCAGCGCCAGATGGCTCAAGGCCTGCGGCGTATTGCCGAGGTGATGAGCATGCGCGTCGAATTCCTCGGCGTACAAGCCCAGCGGATTGGCGTAACGCAGCAGTTGCTCGAACTCCAGGTGCGCCTGTTCGACCCGGCCGGCGCGGGCCAGACATTCGACGTACCAGAATGAGCAGGCCACGAAGGCGCCCTCCTCACCTGCCAGGCCGTCATCATGATCGTCGTCGTTGCGGTAACGGAACACCATCCCGTCACGCACCAACGCGCCCTCGATGGCATCCAGCGTCGCCAGCCACTTGGGATCGTTGGCGCCGACGAAGCGCACCAATGGCATCAGCAACATCGAGGCATCCAGATTGCGGCTGCCCTTGTGCTGCACGAAGTGCCCCAGATCGTCGTTCCAGAAGTTCTTCCAGATATCGTCGTGGATCTCTTCGCGCACCTTGGTCCAACGCTCGAACGGCCCCGACAGTGAACGCTTGAAGGCCAGGCGCAGAGCCCGGTCCAGGGCCACCCAGCACATCAGCCGCGAGTGCAGGAAGTGCTGGTCGCCGCCGCGCATTTCCCAGATGCCCACGTCCCGGTCGTTCCAGTGCTCGCACACATAGTCGACCTGGCGCACCACATGCTGCCAGCCGTCATGGGAGATGGCATCGCCGTATTTGTTGGCCAGGTACACGGCGTCCATCAGCTCGCCGTAGATGTCCAGCTGAACCTGCTTGTACGCTTCGTTGCCAATGCGCACCGGCTGCGCACCACCGTAGCCGGACAGGTGATCGAGATGCTCTTCCGGCAGCTCAGCGTGGCCATCCAGCGCATAGAGAATGCCGAGTTTCTCGGTCTGTTCGCAGCAGTCATCCAGTCGCCCGCGGACCCAGCCCATGAAGGCATTGGCTTCATCGGTGTACCCCAGGCGCATGAACGCATACACGGTGAACGACGCGTCACGTATCCAGGTGTAGCGGTAATCCCAGTTACGTTCGCCGCCCTCGGTTTCCGGCAGACCGAACGTCGCGGCGGCAACAATGCCACCATGCTTGCGCGAGGTCAGCAGCTTGAGGGCCAGCGCCGAACGAGTGACCATTTCACGCCAGCGCCCGGTGTATTGCGATTGCCCGGACCAGCGCCGCCAGAACTTCAGGGTGTCATCGAAATAGCGCGAGCACCGGCCAGCAGCAACATTCGAATCATCGATTCCGCCGAGGATGAACTCGATGGTCTGGCCCTTGTGCATATGAAATTCGGCCACGGCGTCGTGCTGCTCGAGACGCAACGGCGTCGTTGCCGACAAACGCATGCCCGGTTGCCCGGCGGCTTCGAAGCAGATGTCCTGACCATCGACTCGCGCGCTGGTGTCGGCACGGCTGTAATCCATGCGCACCCGGCAGCGCATGCGCAGCGTGGCCTCGCCAAAACGCACCTGAACGCGGCGCACGATGCGCGGCAGATCGTCCTGATCCTCGCCGATCGGCATCAGGTCGGTGACTTCCACCACCGCGTCCTCGGAAATCCAGCGGGTTTGCAGGACGTTGGTATCCGGCAGATAGATCTGCAGCCGCCTGGCGTCAGGCAGATCGGGCGCCAGCTGAAAGATCCCGGCGTCGGGCGTGTCCAGCAGCGCAGTGAAAATCGACGGGCTGTCGAAGTCCGGCCAGCAACAGAAATCGATACTGCCGGTGTCGGCGATCAAGGCAGCACTGCGCATGTCGCCGATGATGCCGTGATCCTCGATGCGGTTTTGCGCCTCTGCGGGAAAGTCAGCCATTGCCACGGAACTCCGGATAGAGGGTCATGCCCCCATCGATGAACAGGGTGGTGCCGTGCACATAATCCGAGGCATCGGACGCCAGCCAGAGCACCGCATTGGCAACATCTTCCGGCTCGCCGATACGACCATAAGGGATCAGTTTGAGCATTTCCTTCTCGGCGTCGCCCTTGCGTGCATCGGCATTGATCGGCGTGCGGATGGCACCGGGAGCAACGCTGTTGACGCGAATCTTCAGCTCGCCGACTTCCTGGGCGATGCTGCGCATCAACAGGTCGACGCCGCCCTTGGACGCTGCGTAATTGACGTGCCCGGCCCATGGAATCAGCTGATGCACCGAGCTCATGTGAATGATCTTGCCCATGGCCCGTGACACTTCAGGGCGCATGCCCTGCTTGATGAACTGGCGCAATGCCGCGCGGGCGCAGAGAAACTGCCCGGTCAGGTTGACGTTGATGACGGTATTCCAGTCTTCGAGGGACATGTCGAAGATCGACGCGTCCTTTTGCAAGCCGGAATTGGCGACCAGAATATCCAGCGCGCCGAAATGTTCGATGGTCTGTGCAAACAGCCGCTCGACGTCTTCTTCTTTCGAAACGTCGGCCCCCACAGCCAGCGCCTTGCCCCCGGCCGCACGAATCTCTTCGGCCAGCTTCTCGGCAGGTTCAGGTTTGGAGTTGTAGTTGATCACCACGGCGGCACCGGCCTCTGCCAGCGCGCGTGCAGCGCCTGCGCCCAGACCGGAACTGGCGCCGGTAACGATTGCGATTTGTTGCTTGAGTGAGATGTGCATCAATTTCAGCCTCGGAGTAAGCGTACTAGTGCTGACTGGCGAGGCTGAAATTAAGTTCAGTGCAGGTTATGGCGCAGGGTTGGGCTGCGAGGTGTGAATGGCTTCGATACCGGCGATGACTTCATCGGACAGCGTGACGTCGATGCTCTCCAGATTGATCTTCAGTTGGTCCAGTTTCGTGGCACCAATGATGTTGCTGGTCACGAACGGACGGCTGGTCACGTAGGCCAGCGCCATCTGCGAAGGATCCAGACCATGCTCGCGAGCCAGCGCGACGTACTTGGCCGTGGCGGTGACGGCCTGCGGGTTGTTGTAGCGCTGGAAACGCTCGAACAGGGTCAGACGGCCATCGGCCGGACGTGCGCCATCCAGGTACTTGCCCGCCAGCACACCGAACGCCAATGGCGAGTACGCCAGCAGGCCGATCTGTTCGCGAATGGCGATTTCCGCCAGACCGACTTCAAAGGTGCGGTTAAGCAGGTTGTAGGGGTTCTGGATGGAGACGGCACGTGGCAGATCGAGGGTTTCGGCCAGGTGCAGAAAACGCTGGGTGCCCCACGGCGTTTCGTTGGACAGGCCGAAGTGACGAATCTTGCCTGCCTTGACCAGATCACCCAGTACCGACAGGGTTTCTTCGATTTCGACGGCCTGATCATCCGGGTCGTGGGTGTAACCGAGCACGCCGAAGAAGTTGGTCTTGCGATCCGGCCAGTGCAACTGGTACAGGTCCAGGTAATCGGTGTTCAGACGCTTGAGGCTGGCTTCCAGCGCCGCAGTGATGTTTTTGCGGTCGAGGCGCGGATTGCCATCGCGGATGTGATCCATCCGACCTGGACCGGCGACCTTGCTGGCCAGCACCCAGTCGTTGCGGTCGCCGTACTTCTTGAAGTACTCGCCGATGATGCTTTCGGTCTTGGTGTAGGTCTCGCCACGCGGCGGCACCGGGTACATTTCTGCCGTGTCGAGGAAGTTGACCTTGGCATCCTTGGCCATACGAATCTGTTCGAATGCTTCATCCTGGGTGTTCTGCTCGCCCCAGGTCATGGTGCCCAGACAGATCGCGCTGACCGACAGATCGGTTTTGCCCAATTTACGAAATTGCATCGATGTCTCCGTTTGATTCAAAAAGATACAGCTTGAAACAGGGCTCCCATAAAACGCTGACTGGTCATTCACTGCAACACTTTTTATGCGGTTTTACCTAGCGATAACCCTGCGCCTGCAGATCGAATAGCGCGGCGTAGCGCCCTGCGGCGGCGATCAGGCTGTCATGATCACCGCGTTCCAACACCCGCCCGTGCTCCAGCACCACGATGTGTTCGGCGTTGCGCACGCTGGAAAACCGATGCGATATGAGCAGCGTCATGCGCCCTTTGGCGTACTCGCGAAAATGTTCGAATACCGCCGCTTCTGCCCCGGCATCCAGGGCGGCAGTCGGCTCGTCGAGAATCAGGATATCGGCGTCGCGGCGCATGTAAGCGCGTGACAACGCGATTTTCTGCCACTGCCCGCCGGACAGTTCCTGACCTCCCGCAAACCAGCGACCCAATTGTGTGGCGTAGCCTTTGTCGAGCTGTTCGATGAACTGCGCGGCCATGCCCTGCGCCGCCGCTTCGCGCCAACGGCCTTCATCATGAAAGGCCTGAGTGTCGCCGACCCCAAGGTTCTCGCCGACCTGAAACTGATAGCGAATGAAGTCCTGAAAAATCACGCCGATGCGCGAGCGCAAAGCGTCTTCATCCCACTCCTGCAGGTCGCTGCCGTCCAGCAGAATGCGGCCTTGATCGGGTTGGTAAAGACGCGTCAGCAGCTTGATCAGGGTGGTTTTTCCCGAGCCGTTCTCGCCCACCAGGGCCACGCTACGCCCTGGCGCCAGGTGCAGGTCGATATTTTCAAGTGCCGGACGGCTGGTCCCCGGATAGGTGAAACTGACGTTCTCGAAGCGCATGCCATCACCGGGTTGCGCGCCCACGGTCAGGCTGCCAGCAGATGGCGTAACCGGCTGACCGAGGTAGACATACAGGTCGGCCAGATACAGCCCGTCCTCATACAAACCACTGATGGCGCTGAGACTGCTGCTCACCGCGGCCTGACCCTGTTTGAACAGCACCAGGTACATGGTCATCTGCCCCAGGGTGATCCGCCCGTGTACCGCATCGACCACCACCCAGGCGTAGGCCAGGTAAAACGCAGCCGTGCCCAGCAGACCGAGCAGGAAGCCCCAACCATCACGGCGCACCGTCAGGCGCCGGTCTTCGGCATACAGACGCTCGAAGGTATCGCGGTAGCGCTTGAGCAGCAGCGGCGCGAAGCCGAACAGCTTGACCTCCTTGATATAGCCCTCGTGGGAGAGCAGTGTTTCGATGTAGTTCTGCCGACGGGTTTCCGGAGCGCGCCGGGTAAACAGGCGGAACGCGTCGCCGGAAAAATGCGCCTCGGCAAAGAACACCGGCAACGCGCCGAGCACCAGAATCAGCAACGCCCAAGGCGAAAAATGCACCAGCAATACGGCAAAGCTGATCAGCGAAATGAGGTTTTGCAGCAACCCCAACGATTTGGTCACCAGTGACAGCGGCCTTGTCGAGGCTTCACGCCGGACGCGCACAAGCTTGTCGTAAAACTCGGAGTCTTCGAACTGCGACAGCGACAGGGTCTGGGCCTTCTCCAGAATCAGGGTATTGACCTTCTGCCCCAGCAGCACCCGCAGCAACGCCTGCTGCACGGAAAGCCCGCGCTGTGCTGCCGCGAGCAGAGCCAGCACACCGGCTTCGAACAACACATAGCGCAGCACCGGCCACAAAGGTGCTTCGCCCGCACTGGCGTGCAACTGCATGGCAGCGACCACCGCATCGACGATGCGCTGGCCGAGCCAGGCGGCCAGCGCGGGCAGCAGGCCGGCGATCAGCGTGGCGACGATCAGCCCGATGGACAGCGCTCGGGAGGTGGTCCAGACCAGATGCATCGCGCGCAAGGCCTGGTGTATGAACGAAATGAAACGCTTGAAAACCGGCATACGCTTAAAAACTCTTCAGACAGGTCGAACCCCCATGTCGGGCAGCCATCATACGACCACAGGTTCGTTGAAAAACAGGAAACTCATCATGAAAGATGCTTACAACCTGCAACGCTTTGTCGATGCCCAGCAACCGCTGTTCCAGCAGGTGCTAACGGAACTCGAAGCCGGACAGAAACGCTCCCACTGGATGTGGTTCGTGTTCCCGCAGATCCAGGGGCTGGGGCGCAGCGACACGGCGCGACACTACGCAATCACCGACCTCGATGAAGCGCGGGCTTACCTGCAACACCCCGTATTGGGGCCGCGTCTGGAACAGTGCGCCGCAATCATTGCGCCTCAGGTAGAACGTTCGGCGCGACAGATCTTCAGTTCGCCGGATGACATGAAACTGCATTCGAGCATGACCCTGTTCAGCATCGCAGCGCCTGAGCGACCCGTGTTTCAAAAGGTGCTGGATACGTTTTTCGGAGGCGAGCGAGATGCGATGACGGTAAAACTCCTGTCACGGTGATTCAACCTCACTTGGGCGCACGCTGCACGCAGCGTTCGCGTCGGTCGTCGACGCGCTCGGCAAACCAGGCGGTGGTGAGGTTACGGGTGATTTTCGGGCTTTTCAGGGTAATGCCGGGCAGGATGGCCCTGGGCAACGGTTTGCCCGCGGCCCTGTCCGCCAGGGCGAAGACCTTGCTGTACAGATCGGTCTCCTCGAATTCCAGCGTGTCGCCCTGCTTGAGCTGGCTCCATATCTGCGACTTGTTCATGCCCAGCCGATCGCCCAGCGTGCGTACTGCCAGTTCGGTGGAGCCCGGCGAGGTAGAGTCAAAGCGGATCAGGTCGCCATCCAGCGCCAGCTCGATGCCGGTCGCTCGGCTCACGGCATTCTGGAACGCGGCATTGCGACTGGCGTACCAACCGGCATTGAAGTCGGCAAAGCGGTACAACGACTGGGTGTAGTTGACCGGGTAGCCCAGCAGGTGAGCGATACCGAAGTACATGCCGCCACGGCGGGTGAAGACTTCGCGGCGGATCGAACCATCGACCGTGTAGGGGTAATCCTCGGCGTGTTTCTCGGCAAAGGCGATGCTGACCTGCATCGGCCCGCCGGTCTTGACCGGGTTGAAGTTGCCGAACAACGCCTGACCCAGCGGCACCATGCCGATGAAGTCATCAAAGATCGCGCTGAGGTCTTTTTCGGTGCGCGCAGAATCGAGGCGTTTGCCGTAAGTCTTGCCGTCCGGCGAGCGAACACGTAACGCGGTGGCGATCAGCGCATTGGGAATGTGCAGTCGCGCAGCGCGGCGATTGATTTCAGCGCGGGCGATGTGGCCCATGTCCGGCACTGCAGGATCGACTTGAAAGGTCGATTCCTGCTCGGTAACGGCCATCACCGAACACAGGTTTTCGGTGGTCAGCGGGATCTTCTGCGCGGCAAACGCGGCGTGAATATCCGTGGCCCATGCCTGGCGATCCGTAGCAGTCGCCGGCATCAGGCGCATGATCTGCGCGCGCGCCTGTTCAGGCGTCAGTTCTGGCTCCTGGACCCGCTGCGTGCCACAGCCTGCCAATATCAGCAACCCGACGCTCAGCATGAGCGATTTGCATAGCCTTCTATTCAATCCATGACTCCTGTCTGGTTCGCGCTTCGACGCGCGGTTCACTTCAGAAGGCTTTTCACCTCAAAAGACCGACCAGTCGACCCTCGCGCTGAGTTTTTCCAGCGCAGCCATACCGACAAGGGAATTGCCCGCTGCGTTCAACTCCGGGGACCACACACAGACTGAAGCACGCTCGGGCACGATCGCAACGATACCACCGCCTACCCCGCTCTTGCCCGGCAGGCCTACGCGATAGGCGAAGTTGCCGGCTTCGTCGTACAGGCCGCTGGTGGCCATGATCGAGTTGACCTGGGTGGCCTGCCGCGCAGTGACGATCTGCTCGCCGCTGTGAGCGCAAAAGCCCTGATGAGCCAGAAAACCGAATGCTTTGGCCAGATCGATACAGTTCATGCTCAGCGCACAATGATGGAAGTAGCTGCGCAGCACGTCTTCCACATCGCCGTGAAAATTGTCGAAGGATTTCATCAGATAGGCCGCCGCAGCATTGCGCGAACGGTGCTGGTATTCGGAGTCGGCGACTTTGGAGTCGGAAGTGATCGCCCGGTTGCCGCACAGGCGTCGAACGAAGTCGCGCATCGACAGCGACGGTGCTGCGAACCGCGCCTGGTTGATGTCGCAGATCACCAGCGCACCGGCATTGATGAACGGATTGCGCGGCCTGCCCTGCTCGAACTCCAGCTGCACCAGCGAGTTGAATGGCTGGCCAGAAGGCTCGTGTCCGAGACGCTGCCAGATCTCCTCGCCCGAGTGACCGATGGCTTGCACCAGGCTGAACACCTTGGAAATGCTCTGTATCGAAAACGCCGTTTCGGCGTCCCCGGCGCTGAACACCTGGCCATCGTTGCCGTACACCGAGATGCCCAGCTGATCTGGCCGGACCTCGCCCAGTGCCGGGATGTAATCGGCCACCTTGCCCTGACCAAGCAAGGGTCTTACTTCATCGAGGATTTCGTTCAGCAGGTCTTGCATGTGTGCGCCCCTTGTTTTGGCTGCGCACACTACACCAACCTCAAGCGCCTCGCATCACTGCGTTGCAGGCTCACGTCTTGTAGTCGGTGTCGTTACGCTCCAGCTCGCGAATCAGGGCATTCCAGTGCCGTGCGACACCCGGCGCATGGCCGTCCTTGATGGCCTTTGCCTGCTGCTCCACCTTGGCAATCACCTCGCGCGGTGGAAACACCAGTTCGGCGTTACCCGCCGACTGTGCTGCAATCTGAATATTGCAGGCGTACTCAAGGGCATGAAGCTGCTGAAACGCATGCTCGACACTCACCCCGCCGGTCAGCAACCCGTGGTTGCGCAGGATCATCACGCTCTTGTCACCCAGGTCCGCGACCAGCCGTTCGCGTTCACTCAAGTCCAGCGCAATGCCTTCATAGCCGTGGTAAGCAACCCGGCCGGAGAAGGCAATCGAGTGCTGGGAGATGGGCAGCAGGCCGTCCTTCTGCGCCGACACGGCGATACCGTCACGGGTGTGAGTGTGCAGCACCGCCTGCAGGTCGTGGCGCGCAGCATGAATGGCACTGTGAATCACGTAACCGGCGTAGTTGATACCCAGCCCGGTGGGGTCATCGACAATCGTGCCGTCAATATCGACCTTGACCAGGTTGGACGCGGTGATTTCATCGAACAGCAGCCCGAACGCGCTGATCAGAAAGTGCTCGTCCGGGCCCGGCACGCGTGCCGAGAAATGCGTATAGATATGATCGGTCCAACGCTTGAGCGCCGCCAGCCGATAGGCCGCCGCCAGCTTGACCCGGACTTCCCATTCTTCCGGCGACACTCTGTCGCGCACGCTGCCGCTACCCGACGGCGTCGTACCTGACTGGACTGGCAAAGCGCTGACGTTGCTCATGGTATTGCTCCTGGATGACTTCTGACTGATCAGCAAGACTAGGCGCATGGGGATTCAATTAAAAATCACATTTACTTCTAAGCTAATTATAAAAAATGAGAATATTAAAGTCAGTCCTGCTACCGCCTTTGCACATGTCCACGAAGGTCTATGATTATTTCTAAAGGCTATTTAAATAACTTTTTATATAGCGATATGTTCCAGAATTGGCAAACCCCCATGGAGCATCGCATGTCCAATACCGCAAGATTTCTGCTCCGTATCAGTCGCTTCAAAGCGGCCGACGCTCCGCGTCACACAGCGGTTTTTTGATGTCAGGTAGATTGGGGGTCGATTCAGGTCACCTTTTCGCCCCTCGGCGAGTCACTTTGATGGGGCCAAAGTGACCAAAGCCCCTGGCTCCGTTTCCGGCCCGACTTCGTCGGGTTCCTTCGCCCTGTCACTGATCCGGGGGCCGCCGCAACGGGCCCTCCATAGCCCGGTGCGGCTAACTCGGCGTCCTGCCGAGCATCCCCCGGATCAGCGCCAGGACTCAGCCGTCACTTACGTCGCAATTTGCGCTGTCAGTGCCATTGCGCCAAAAAAGCGCTTTCGTTTATGTGCAGTGCCCAGGAGCAAGGCATAGCGTCGTGTTGCAGCGTCACGAGCTTTATGCAAACGCAACGTATTGGAACGACAGTCAGCGGCAAATCGCGCTACCAGTTATACGTCACCTTGCCGTAGTAATAAGCGCCGCTGTACCCGTAGGGAGAGAATGTGCTGTAGGCCAGGTTGCCGCCGCTGGAGGAGAAGTCGTTGAGCTTTTCCGGGTATTTGTCGGTGACGTTGTCGCCGCCCAGGGTGAAGACCCAGCTCTTGAGTTTGTAGTCGACCGCCAGGTCCAGCAGCCAGGCGGCGCTGAAGGTCTGGTCGTTGACCTTGTCGGCCTGATAGCTGGTGAACTCGCCGTAGCGGACCAGGTTGGAGTGCAGCGCCCAGTTGCCAAACGTCAGGTCATTGCCCAGCGTCAGTTTGTGTTGCGGCGTGGTGTCGCCCAGCAAACCGATGCGCTCCCTGCGGTCTACCCGCACCAGGTTCACTCCCAACTGATCGAGAATCGCCGGGTTGGCCTTCACGTCGGTGACTTTGGTGTGGTTGTAGTTGTAACCCACCGTGCTGTTCCAGCGCACACCGTTGTCGAACTGGTAGCGGTAATTGGCGACCAGATCGACGCCATCGGTGCTGGTGTCCGTGGCGTTGGTGAAATAACGGGCACTGGTGTAGTTGATATCGCCTACGCCATTGCTGCGCAGGTAATTGATGGCGGTGTTATTGAGCACCAGATTGGAGGACAGCGAGATACGGTCCTGAATGTCGATGCGATAGACGTCGGCAGTCACGGTCAGGCTGTCCAGCGGCTGGAGTACCAGGCCAAGGCTGTAGTTGCGGGACTTTTCCGGTTTGAGGTCTTCGGCACCCAACAGTTGTGCAACGTTACTGCCGGCCGGAAACGTGCCCGCTTCCTGGATGGTGTTGCCAATCAGCTGCGACGACGTGAAAGTAAAGTTCTGCTGCGCCAGTGAAGGCGCGCGGAAGCCAGTCGATATGCTGCCTCGCAAGGCCACCTGCGGAGTGAAATCGTAGCGCGCCGAAAGCGAGCCGCTGACATTGGAACCGAAATCGCTGTAGTCCTCGTGGCGGACGGCAGCCGACACACCGAGCTTCTCGGTCAGATTGGTTTCCAGGTCCAGATACTGTGCGAAGTTGTGTCGCGAGTAACTGCCTGCATCCGCCGCGCGGAAACCGCCCAGCCCGGAACTGCCGGTCTGGAAATACGACTCTGGCTGCCCTGCCTCGATCTGATAGCCCTGACGCAGGTACTCCGCGCCAAACGCAACCGATACCGGATAAGGCAGCCACGCTGCATTGAATTCTCTGGACAGGTCGAGGCTCAGTTGCTTCTGATCATTGGTCAGCGTGCCGTTGTAAAACGAGCGCGGCGTGTTCAGCCCCAATGAGGTGTTAATGGTTTTGGTGCGCAGCTCATAAGAGTTTTTGCCATAGTTGGCGGACAGGTCGTAGTGCCAGTCATACGCCAGTTCACCGCGCAGGCCAGCGACCAGCGAGGTGTCTTCGAGCGTGCCGTTGATCAGTGGCAGATAGCCGTTTGGATAAATCGCCGCAATGTTATTCGAAGCATTGCTCGGCCGATAGAAAGCGGCGGTTTCACCACGCCGTTTGCTGTAGCCCCCAAAGCTGTAGAACTCCGCCGCATCGCTGAAGCTGTATTCGGCGTTGTACTGCAGCTTGCCCTCGTGCGTCTCTGGCTCGCCCTGGCGAAACACCTGCTGACCGTAAGTGGTGGACCCGACACTGGACGCTCGCAAGTCGTCACCGGCACGGTTGGTGTAGTCATTGTTGGCACCCTCACCGGACAGGTTGAACGTGCCGTTGTCGCCCAGGGCAAAACCGGTATTGCCCGATACTTGGCGCTGAATGCCGTCGCCCTTCTTGTATTGGCCGTACTGGCTGGAAATCGACCCGCCATGGTCGGCGCTCTTGAGAATGATGTTGATCACCCCGGCGATGGCATCGGACCCATATCGTGCCGACGCACCATCGCGCAGGACTTCGATATGGTCGATGGCCGACAGCGGAATGGCATTCAGGTCGGCAGGTGCCGAACCACGTCCGACCGCCCCGCCCAGATTGACGAAGGCGGATGTATGCCGGCGCTTGCCGTTGACCAGCACCAGCACCTGATCCGGCGAGAGGCCACGCAGTTGCGCCGGACGTGTCAGCTCCGCACCGTCCACCAGGCTCGGCCGTGGGAAATTGATCGAAGGAATCAGACGAGCCAGCACGGCGCCCAACTCGCTGGAGCCGGAACTGCGCAGGCTGTCACCGGAGATCACATCGACAGGCGACAGCGAGGCGCTGGCGGTACGCTCCTGCGCACGGGTGCCGGTCACGATCACTGTACCCAGAGTGGACGCACCCTGATTAGCTTGTTCATCTGTCGCTTCGGCGGCAAAAGCGCTTGCACTGATACCCGCGACGCTCAGCAAATTGGCTGAAAAAATCGCCGTGGCCCATACGCTGCGTTTGAAATTCCCCATACCACTACCCCTTGAAAATCCCTGATCCAGAAACTTTGTTCTGGTTACAACGAGCGATCCGTGCGGCGGACGGTGGCGATCATTACGGTGTCTGATTGATGTTCCGGTAGCCCGATTCGATATAGCTTAATGACATTGATTTAAATATTTAAATACCAATAACGAATAAGCATCTGCATTTGTGTCCGTACTGAAAAATGCCTGCGATGCAGGCAAAAAAAGGCCGCACCTGCCTGAGGATGCGGCCCAAAACCGTTGAAGCTGTAGGTGGTATAAATCTGCTACTTGGCAGTGATCACGGACAATTTGGTAATCCCGGCACGTTCGATGGAAGCCATTGCGCGCGCGACTTCTCCGTAGTTGACGCCATTGTCCGCCTGCAATTGCACGCGCACGTCAGGGGTCTTGTCCTTGGCCGCCTTCAGGCTGCTTTCCAGCAAGCCCGGCTGGATTTCGTCCTTGTTGATGAACAGCTTGCCCTGCCCGTCGATGCTCACCACCAATGGGTCTTTCTGCTCCACTGGCGCGACCGATTCGGTCTTGGGCAGGTTGATCGGGATCGAGTTGGTCAACAGCGGCGCGGTAACGATGAACACCACCAGGAGCACCAGCATTACGTCTACCAGCGGCGTGACGTTGATCTCGCTCAGCACTTCATCGGTATCTTGAGTAGAAAAAGCCATCTCAGGAGGCCTCCTTCACGTTCTGCCCGGCGTGGGCGCCCGCAGTGCCGGACTTCAATACCGGATGCAGCAGCACACGGAAGGCGCTCTTCTGCGCAAGGCTATAGAAGTCATGGGCAAAGTCATCCAGATCGGCAGCGGTCAGTTTCAGGCGTCGCAGGAAGTAGTTGTAAACCAGCACTGCGGGCACTGCGACGGCAATACCGACACCGGTAGCCACCAGCGCCGCGCCGATCGGCCCGGCCACCGTTTCCAGGCTCGCAGAACCGGCCGCACTGATGCCCTTGAGGGCCGACATGATGCCCCAGACCGTACCGAACAGACCGATGAAAGGCGAAGTGCTGCCGATGCTGGCGAGGATGGCCAGACCGGTTTCCAGCGAGCGGCGCTCGCGAACGATCTGCTGACGCAGTGCGCGCTCAAGGCGGTCCTGATGGTTGATGGACTGACTGAGGTCATTGGCCTGCGCGCCATCCGGCACCTGAATGGCGGCGTAACCGGCCAGGGCGACACGAGCGGCAGCGCCCGGTTGCTCCTGGGCCAGTTGCGCGGCCGAATCCAGGCTCGATGCCGCCCAGAACCGCTTGTGGAACTTGCGATCCTGAGACTTCAGACGCGAAAACTGCACGCCCTTGAGCAAGGCCAGGCCCCAGGTCGCGACGGAAAAAAGCACCAGCAGCCAGATGACCGCGTGTTCGATGGATTCAAAAGGCGAAGCAAGTAGATTCATGGCGCAGCTCTCTCTGAACAAAGTCTGAACAAGGCATGGAGTGTGTCGCGATGCGCCTTTGGTTCAGGTAGCTCGCCAGGTCAATCGAATAGCCGGGTTTGATCGTGAAACGTTTTGATCTTGAAGCCTCAGTTGATCTTGAAATCAATGGGCACGCTGACCCAGCCATCCTGGGCTACATCGCCCTGCTTGGCCGGAACGAAACTCCAGCGTTTCACCGCAGCAAGCGCGGCGTCATCAAGCTGCTCGCGGCCACTGCTCTTCTGTATTTGAATCTCGCCGGGCTTGCCGCTGGCCAATACATGCACGCGCAACAGCACAGTGCCTTCCCAGCCGCGACGCATGGCCAGCGATGGGTATTCCGGAGCCGGGTTGCGCAAGTAACCCGCACTGGCCGAGGCCGGGGTCACCGGCTTTGGTGCCGGCGGAGCGGGTGGCGCAGGCGCGGCGACAGGAGCTGTCGGTACGGGAGGTGTGGGTGGCTGTTCAACCGGTTTGGCCACGGGTTTCACGACCGGCTTGACCACCGGTTTGGGCGGCTGTGGCTTGGGCTTTGGAATCGATTTGGGCGGCGGCGGTTTGACGGCCAGTTCGTCCTCGACAGCAGGTGGCGGCTCGACCACCGGTTGCACGACAGGCTCGGGCGGTGGCGGCGGTGTTTCCACAACCGGTGGCGCAGGCTGGGAAAACTCGATGGTCATCGGCGGGATTTCAGGTGGCACAACCGGCAACGCCGGCGTCGGGTTCTGGCTCAGCCAGTAAATGATCGCGCCATGGAACACCAGCGCCAGCGCACCGAGCAAAATGGCTTCGCGCCGTCCGAGAATCGGCTTGGGGGTGCTTTGCAACCGCGATAACGCCAGCGGCGCACGGAAAGGACGCCCCAGATCGACCAGGTCGCCACTCGGCGTCTGGCGCCAAGGCACGTCATGTGCACTGGCTGCGGTCTGGACATTGCCCATTGATACACTCCTGCATTTTCATGATAAAAATCCAGGTTCTGTTGGTATCAGTCACCTTCCTTAGGCCGATGTGGCGAGGCAATCATCGCCGAAAGAGCTTTGTTCCTGAAAGGAATATTTGGTTCGTCGGTTAGATCATAAATGCATATAGGAGGCGGACGTTCCGCGTTCGCTTTTGAACGTGCAGTGAGGCACAGAGTTGTGACGCGGAGCGTCACGAAAGGCATTCCCACACCGAGCGTGAGGAACGATAGGCGTCATGTAGATCACTCTCTTGCCGATGCATCGAGCACCCGGTTTGCTGGGGGGCTGTGCCGGCCTCTTCGCGAGCAAGCTCGCTCCCACAAGACCGGTTTATAACGATGAGTGCCCAGCGTCCGATGCTGCAAGCCTCAATGGCCGCTATGATCGCCGTGGCTGCTGTGCTCGTCGCTGGTCAGTGACTTGGCGACTGCGGTGACCTGGATCGATTGCTTCGCGCCCTTGGCGTCTTCCACGGTCAGGGTCAGAGGCACCTGGTCGCCCTCTTTGACCTGGGCGGCCAGGCCCATGAACATCACGTGGTAGCCGTCGGAATCGAGCATCACCGGTTTGCCAGCCGGCAGGTCGACCGAGTTGACGCGCTGCATGCTCATCACGTCGCCTTTCATGCTCATCTCATGGATCTGCACGGTTTTCGCAACAGGTGAAGCGACGTCGACCAACTTGCTGTCCGTGTCCGCGGTGATACGCATGAACGCACCCGTGGCGGACTGGCCCGGCACGGTGGCACGCACCCAGGCATCATCGACGCGTGTTTCGGCCAGGGCCTGAGCGCTCAGGCCCAACAGCGAAAGGGTCAGCAACAGCGGTTTTGCAACGTTACGAATCAGAGCGGTCATCAGCATACTTCCATCAAAGTGAGCAGATCTTCGGTGCATTGTTGGGCGGACAGCCTGTGCGACAACCCCAGGCGCAATACACCGCGGGTGTCGTAGACGTAACTGGTCGCGGTGTGCGAGATCGTGTAGGTGTCACCCAGTGGGACCTTCTCGAAGAATACGCCGAACTCCTTCGCCGTTGCCGCCGTTTCTTCAAGCGTGCCGGACAGTGCAACGAAGGTCGGATCGAAGGCCTTCACATAAGCGTCGATCACTTCGGGCGTATCGCGCTCCGGGTCCAGGGTAATGAACACCACCTGCAGCGTCTTGCCCTCCTCTCCCATCAGCTTCCTGATCTGTGCAGCTCGCGCCAGCGCGGTGGGGCAGATGGCCGGGCACTGGGTGAAACCGAAGAAGATCATCGGCATGAGGCCGCGAAAACTCGACAGCGTCTTGACGTTGCCTTGCGAGTCCTTGAGCCGGAAGTTGCGGCCGACAATCTCGTTGCTCATGTCCTTGCCGTGCTTGAACGGCAACGCATTGGAGCTGCCGCAGCCGGTCAGCAGACCAAGGCTCAACAACGAGAGACCTGCGACCACCTCGCGGCGTGTCAGATGTTGCGTCATGTCTTGCGTCCCCTGAGGATAAGGCGCGTGGGTTCAGACAAATTCAAAGGCGGCGAATTTACCACTCAAGGACCATGGGGAATACCGCCAATCCTGTATCAAGGCATGAGCAGACGCGCAAACGTCGCGCTCATGGGCTGCAATAGGTCATGCGACAAAACAGCACAGGCTGGCTTATCGTGCCGCCGCGCCCTGCAGGAAAAACTGGGTCACCAATGCGCCCATGCCGACGCGTGCCACACGGCCGCGGCGTTCGGCGTCGACCATCCCGGAGAGCAGCGCTGCGAACATTTCGGTAAGGACGGCGGCACCGACGTCGATCCGGAACAGACCTTCACGCTGACCGCGCAGGAAAAATGCATCCAGGGCGTCAGAGTAAGGCAACCAGCGGCGCCCCCCGCTGCTTTCGTCGAGCGAATCCGGGCGCCACTGAAATACCAGAAAGACCAGCATTTCGCGGTGCATGAGGTGGTTGTCGACCAGCCGCTGAAGTGCTTCCAGCGGCGGAGCATGCTGCAGATCCGCGTCGGCAACCATCTGGTTCATCAGGTCCGAGGCGTGATTGAGCAGCAGTTCCACGAGATTGGCGCGAGTACCGCAGAAGCGGTTGAGCGTCGCCTTGCTGACACCAGCCGCCTGAGCAATATCCTTGAGCGTACCGTTGGAATGGTCGACCAGCGCAACGGCCAGAGCCTTCAGAAATTTGTCGTCAGCAGGTAATTCCATTGGGTACGTCTTCAACTCGTATAAGTGGCGGGCGGCGCATTGTGCAGAAACCTTACCGCGTTCTCAAAGCCTATACACAATTAGTCACTAAAGCCTCATGTGAGTCAATATTGACTCATCGCCTTTCAGAGTGGATCATTCGCGGCTTTAGCATCTGATGGCTGCGGCCGGGTGAATGATGAGTAGTTTCAGCGATTGGCGTGTCATGCCTGCAGTAGCCCTGCTGGCAGCGTTGGGTCTGGCCGGGTGCGAGCAGAAACAGCAGCAGGATCACGCTGCATCGAAAGCGCCCAAAGAGGTGGAAGCCATTATCGTCAGCGCCGAATCGTTCACGCTCGTTGACGAATTGCCCGGCCGTATCGAACCGGTGCGTGTGGCGCAGGTTCGCGCCCGGGTGGCCGGTATCGTGCTGAGCCGCAACTTCGAGGAAGGCGCCGACGTGAAAGCCGGCGCAGTGCTGTTCCAGATCGATCCGGCGCCATTCAAGGCCGCGCTGTCCAAGGCGCAGGGAGATCTGGCACGGACTCAGGCCACGCTGTTCGAGACTCAGGCCACGGTCAAGCGCTATGAGTCGCTGGTGGAAATTGAAGCGGTGAGTCGCCAGACCTTCGACACGGCCCGCTCCGCGCTGCAAAACGCTGTTGCAGCGAAGCGTTCGGCCGAGGCCGATGTTGAAACAGCCAGGCTGAGCCTGAGCTATGCCACCGTCAAGGCGCCGATTTCAGGCCGCATTGGCCGCGCTATGGTCACCGAGGGCGCGCTGGTCGGTCAGGGCGAAACCACGCTACTGGCAACCATTCAACAACTCGACCCGGTCTACGCCGACTTTACCCAGCCGGCCGCCGACGCCTTGCAGATGCGCGCCGCGATACAGGAAGGCCGCTTGCCAAAGGGCGGCGAAGACGCGTTGTCACTGAGTGTCGACGGCACCAATTACACGAGCACTGGCACCCTGCTGTTTACCGATGTCGCAGTAGACCGGACTACCGGCCAGGTTTCGTTGCGTGCCCGCTTTGCCAATCCCAAGGGCGTGCTGCTGCCCGGCATGTACGTGCGGGTACGCACACCGCAACGCGTTGACAGCAACGCCATTCTTGTTCCGCAGCGCGCCGTTCAGCGCTCCGGTGACGGTGCAGCCCGCGTGCTGGTGATTGCCCAGGACGGCACGGTCGAAGCGCGCCCGGTAAAAACCGGGGCGATGCAGGATTCGCGCTGGCAGATCACTGAAGGCCTGAAGGCAGGCGAACAGGTCATTGTCGGCAACATGACCGGGCTCAGCGCCGGTGACAAGGTCGCCCGCAAATCGCCCTCCGCCCAGCCGCAGGCCAAGGCGCAATAAAGCCGCCTTCAGCGCGACCGAGGATCACTGTCCATGTCTCTCTTTTTTATCAAGCGCCCTAACTTCGCCTGGGTACTCGCCCTGTTCATCTTGCTCGCCGGGTTGATGGCTCTGCCGTCTTTGCCTGTGGCGCAGTACCCGGACGTGGCGCCACCGCAGATCACCATCACCGCAACCTACCCCGGCGCATCCGCGAAAGTGCTGGTCGATTCGGTGACCAGCGTTATCGAGGACGAGCTCAACGGTGCCAAGGGGATGCTGTATTACGAGTCGACCAGCAACTCGACCGGCAGCGCGGAAATCAACGTGACGTTCGTGCCGGGCACCAACCCGGACCTGGCTCAGGTCGAGGTACAGAACCGTATCAAGAAAGCCGAAGCACGCTTGCCGCAGACGGTCCTCAGCCAGGGCCTGCAGGTCGAACAGGCCAGCTCCGGTTTTCTGTTGATCTACACACTGAACTACAAGGACGGCGCGGCCAACAAGGATACCGTCGCGTTGGCCGACTACGCGGCACGCAACGTCAATAACGAAATAAGCCGGGTGAACGGTGTCGGCAGGCTGCAATTCTTCGCTGCCGAAGCCGCGATGCGGGTATGGATCGATCCGCAGAAGCTGGTGGGTTTCGGCTTGTCCATCGACGACGTGAATGCCGCCATCCGGGCGCAGAACGTGCAGGTTCCGGCAGGCAGTTTCGGCAGCAGCCCGGGCTCGTCATTGCAGGAGTTGACCGCCACCCTGGCGGTCAAGGGCACTTTGGACAACCCGGAAGAGTTCGAGCGCATCGTTCTGCGTGCCAACGAGGACGGCTCTGCGGTGCACCTGTCCGATGTGGCGCGGGTGGCGGTCGGCAGCCAGGATTACAGCTTCGAATCACGCCTGAACGGGCAACGGGCCGTCGCCGGTGCCGTTCAGCTGTCGCCGGGTGCCAACGCGATCCAGACGGCCAGAGCCGTCGAGCAGCGGCTCACCGAGCTGTCGGTCAATTTCCCGGAAGGCGTCGGGTTTTCGATACCGTACGACACCTCGCGCTTCGTTGACGTGGCGATCGACAAGGTGATCTACACCCTCGTTGAAGCCATGGTGCTGGTGTTTCTGGTGATGCTTCTGTTTCTGCAGAACATCCGTTACACGCTGATCCCGACCATCGTGGTCCCGGTGTGCCTGGCAGGGACACTGGCGATCATGTACCTGATGGGCTTCTCGGTGAACATGATGACCATGTTCGGCATGGTGCTGGCCATTGGTATTCTGGTCGACGACGCCATTGTGGTGGTGGAAAACGTCGAGCGGATCATGGCTGAAGAAGGCCTCTCTCCCGCCGCCGCCACGGTCAAGGCGATGCAGCAGGTTTCCGGGGCGATTTTCGGCATCACGCTGGTCCTGGCCGCCGTGTTTCTGCCACTGGCGTTCATGGGCGGCTCGGTCGGGGTCATCTACCAGCAGTTCTCGCTGTCGCTGGCCGTGTCGATTCTGTTTTCGGGTTTCCTGGCCCTGACGTTCACCCCCGCGCTGTGTGCCACGCTGCTCAAGCCGATCCCGGCCGGGCACCATGAAAAGCGGGGGTTCTTCGGTGGTTTCAATCGCCTGTTCGGTACGTTCACCGACCGTTACGAGCGCGTCAGCTCCAGCATGATCAAGCGCGCCGGCCGCTACATGCTGTTGTACCTGGGTATCGTCGGTCTGCTGGGCTTTTTCTACCTGCGCCTGCCGGAGTCCTTTGTGCCCGTGGAAGACCAGGGCTATCTGATCATCGACGTGCAACTGCCTCCCGGTGCCACCCGTTCACGTACCGACCTCACCGCGCAATTGCTTGAGAACTACATGCTGTCCCGCGAAGCCACTGGCGCGGTGACCATGCTGCTGGGGTTCAGCTTCTCGGGCATGGGTGAAAACGCGGGTCTTGCGTTCCCGACCCTGAAGGACTGGTCGGAGCGCGGCAAGGGCCAGTCGGCGGCTGAAGAAGCAGCGGCGTTCAACCAGCATTTTGCCGGGCTCGGCGACGGCACGGTGATGGCAGTGACGCCACCGCCTATCGACGGCCTGGGCACCTCGGGCGGCTTCTCGCTGCGTCTGCAGGACCGCGCAGGCCTGGGCCGTGAAGCCTTGCTGGCGGCACGCGACAAGCTGCTCGGCGAGGCCAACGGCAACCCGAAGATTCTCTACGCGATGATGGAAGGCCTGGCCGAAGCGCCGCAATTGCGCCTGAACATCGACCGCGAAAAAGCCCGTGCGCTTGGGGTGAGTTTCGAGTCGATCAGCAACGCCCTGTCCACCGCCTTCGGTTCCTCGGTGATCAGTGACTTCGCCAATGCCGGGCGTCAACAGCGCGTGGTCGTGCAGGCCGAGCAGAGTTCGCGAATGACCCCGGAAAGCGTGCTCAAACTCTACGTGCCCAACAGCAGCGGCACGCTGGTGCCGTTGGGTGCCTTCGTTTCGACACACTGGGAACAAGGCCCGGTGCAGATCGCACGCTACAACGGCTACCCCGCGTTCAGGATTTCCGGCGACGCAGCGCCGGGGGTCAGTACCGGCGAGGCCATGGCTGAAATCGAACGGATCGTTTCCGAGCTGCCGCAAGGCATCGGTTACGAATGGACCGGCCTCTCCTATCAGGAAAGACTCGCCAGCGGCCAGGCGGTCGGACTGTTCGGCCTGGCACTGCTGGTGGTGTTCCTGCTGCTGGTCGCGCTCTATGAGAGCTGGGCGATCCCGCTGGTGGTGATGCTGATCGTACCCGTCGGCGCGCTGGGTTCCGTGCTGGCCGTGACGGCCGTCGGCATGCCCAACGATGTGTATTTCAAAGTCGGCCTGATCACCATCATCGGGCTGGCGGCGAAAAACGCGATTCTCATCGTCGAGTTCGCCAAGGAGCTGTGGGATCAGGGCCATTCACTGCGCGACGCGGCACTTCAGGCTGCGCGGCTGCGCTTTCGGCCGATTGTCATGACCTCGCTGGCCTTCATTCTCGGCGTGGTGCCGCTGACCCTCGCCACCGGCGCGGGGGCTGCGAGCCAGCGCGCCATCGGTACAGGTGTTATCGGCGGCATGCTCAGTGCAACGTTGCTGGGCGTGGTACTGGTGCCGATATTCTTCGTCTGGGTGTTATCCGCGCTGCGCCGCAAACCGCATGCGCAACAGATTGCCGACGATCAGCAACTGTCTGAGAAGTGATAGCCAAGAGGCGGCCGACGGGCATCAATCGCGCTGGCCCGACCTTGGCTCCGTGTCGGCTCGCGCATCCGCCGAGGCCTTGACGCGGGTCCAGGCCGGCAATGTGCCGGTCGCGTTTTCCGACGCCACATTCACCCGGTTGCGACCCTGCGATTTGGCGGCATACAACGCGCGGTCAGCAAGCTCGATCAGGCCTCGCTGATCGAGCTGACGATCCGTGCCGACGAATGTCGCGACACCCAGGCTGATCGTCACGATGCCAAACGGGCTGGCAGGATGTTCGATCTGCTCGTCACGGATTGCCTGAAGGATCTTCTCGGCCACCTGGCGAGCGTTCGACTCATCAGTACCGGGCAACACCACCGCGATCTCTTCACCACCATAGCGGGCGGCGACGTCACTGGGACGGCGAATGAACTGCTCGACCACTCGAGCCAGCGCAATCAGGCATTCATCACCGGCCAGATGACCGTAATGATCGTTGTAGCGTTTGAAATGATCGGCATCGATCAGAATCAACGACAGCAGACTGCGCTCGCGTCTGGCGCGTTTGAATTCGACTTCCAGAAACTGATCGAAACGTCTGCGATTGGCCAGCCCGGTCAGTTTGTCTTCAGAGGCGATCAACTCCAGGTGCTGGTTCAGCTGGATCAGGGCTGCCTGGGAATCGAGCAGCTGGTCTTCTGCACGTATGCGGCTGTGGATATGCCCGATCAGACGGACGCCGAGTCCGATCACCAGGCCGAGCAGCACCAGCATGACCAGAATGGACTGCCTGGTCTGGCCCAGCCAGTCGAGCATGGCTTCTTTCTGACCCAGCGCAACCACGGTGACGATCGGGTAGACATCACTGCGTTTGAACGCATAAAAACGCGGGACACCGTCGATCCTGGAAACGAACTGAGCGGTGCCGGACACTTGGCCGCGTTTCGAGGTGAAAATGGGCGTCGATGACAGGTCGCGACCGATTTCCTGCTCCAGATGGGGATAGCGTACCCGCAGCTGTCCGGTCGTCGACGTCAGACTGATGATGCCGGTTCGGCCAACCTTGATATCCGAATAGAACTTCAACAGATGATCGACGCCGATGGTCACGACCATCAGCCCGGCAAAACTCGCATCGGGATTATTGATGCGTCTGCTGACCGATATGACCCATTCGCCGGAGGCGCGGCTGCGAATCGTCGGGCCGATGTAAGGGGCTTTGTCAGGCATCTGCAAATGGTGCTGAAAGAACTGGCGCTGCCCACTGTTGATGCCTATGACTTTGGGATTGCTCGAGAAGATGCAAATCCCGTCGGCGTTGTACAGCGACACGGTATCGATCTGCGGCAACGCGCCCATTTCACGCGCAATGACCCACCTCAGACGCTCGATCTGTTCAGGCCCGGCGCCGTCCTTTTCGACACGCTCCGTCAGGCCGATCAGCATCAGCTCGCTCTGCTTGAAAATGCCATCCGTGTAGGTACTCAGCGCTCCAGCCAGATTGATCGTGCTGGTCTGGATGTTTTCCAGAGTGTTGCGGCGTGCGGTCCATGCTTGCCAGGCCATCAACATCACCACGCAGGCGCACACTACGAAGATCAGCCATGACGCAAGCCGAAGGTCGCGTTTCAAAACTTGCCTCCACAACAGGTGAGAACCAGTGCATCTGGTTTTTCTGAAAACCGGACCTGATTGCTCAGGGGCCATCGACAATCCTTTCGCTATCAAATGCCATTGTCGGCAAGTGCTCGGCCATACCTGGAAGGCCTGGCATCGATAAAAGCATGCCAGCGAGTGGCATCATAATGCCACGTGCAACTGTATATGGGTTGATCGGGGTTGAACATACGGACACAGGCGCACACTGGATCACAGTGGCGCCTGATTTTATGACGGGCTGTAAATGCGACTGGCTTACAGGGGCAAGGCGGGTTATCGACAGTGGCCTGAGGTCAAGCCGTCTCGGCGACAGGCGTGCGTTGCGCGGCGGCTTCCAGCTCGCGTACCAGAGGCAACACGTGCTGACCGAAATAGGCGACTTCTTCCTGGAAATGCAGGAACGCCGAAAGGACCAGGTCTACGCCAACGGACTTGAGCTCCACGATGCGCTCGGCAATCTGCCGGGGTGTGCCGATCAGGTTGGTCTTGAAGCCGTCGTTGTACTGCACCAGATCCTGAAAGGTGGATTTGGCCCAGTTGCCCTCGCCCTCCGGACTCGACTGGCCAGCCTGTTTCGCGGCATCACCAAAGGCGTTGACGGCTTCCGGGTCAGCCTTGTCGACGATTTCGGCCAGCACGGCACGCGCCTCCTCTTCGGTATCCCTGGCAATGATGAACGCGTTCACGCCGATCTTCACCGAATGCCCGTTCGCGGCTGCCTTGGCTCGAATGTCATCGACCTGTGCCTTGATACCTTCGACAGTATTGCCGTTGGTGAAATACCAGTCCGACACCCGCGCCGCCATATCACGTGCAGCCCGAGAGCTGCCGCCCTGAAAGATCTCCGGGTGAGGACGCTGGATCGGCTTGGGTTTGAGGGTGTAATCGTGGAAGCGATAGAAATCACCCTTGAAGGTGAAGTTGTCGGTAGTCCAGATCCCCTTGAGCGCGCGAATGAACTCCTCGGAGCGCCGATAACGTTCGTCATGCTCCAGCCAGGGCTCACCGATGGCCTGAAACTCGCCCTTGAACCAGCCGCTGACGATATTGACTGCCACGCGCCCGGCCGTGAGCTGGTCAATGGTCGCCAGTTGTTTGGCGGCTACCGACGGAGTCCATGGCCCAGGCAATATCGCGGCGATGACCTTGAGCTTTTCGGTCGCAGCCAACAGTGCGTGGCTGAAAGCTACGGATTCATGCTGGAATTCGGCACCATAGCCGGCGGTAAAGCGGATTTGCGTCAGCGCATAGTCGAAGCCGGACTGCTCGGCGATCTGCGCCAGTTTGCGGTTGTAGTCGATGGTCCAACTGGTGCGCTGTTCGATCTTGCTGACTACCAGCCCACCACTGACGTTGGGCACCCAGTACGCAAATTTTATGGACGATTGGCTCATACGGTACTCCTCTGCTGCAAGCTTCCCGAGCGCATTAAGCACAAGGGCCTGCACATCCACAGAGCAGCAACCATGCCATCCAATAAAAGACAGGCAGATCAAGGTGTTGCAACGACTGGCGTGCAGCGTCAACTGTCCGTCCCACACCAGGCTGTGGAACGACTGTTGCCTGAGCAACAGTTCCACGGGATATTTGGCCTGGCGCAGGATGTGATTTGTTGAAAACAAGCCGACGAGAGGCAGCTCTCCCGGCTATCCAGAATCGCGTTGCAGTAGTAAATTTTGGATCCAACGAACCCGCATTCATCCGCAGGAGCACCGATGAAATTGCATGCCTGTTTTCTGGCCCTGATGATCCCTGCCCTGTCGGCGCATGCTGAAGGCAAAAGCATATCCATCCCCCATGATCGAACCGGTCAGCACGCACTGGTAGAGAAAAGCGGCAACGCACAGGAACGGGTCGTGATCACGCGGCGTGAAGGGATGCTTGGGGTGATCTACTCCAAGCGGGTCTATAACTGCGCCAACCACACGGTGAACCTGGTCGGCACCGGTTCCACACTGGAAATCATGGAGCAGGCAAAGGCCGTGAGTGGCATGGGTCCGGTGATTCGCGACTCCACGGCTGAGTACATTGAATCCGAAGCCTGCAGTTGATCCCGAGCTGATCGGGCCTGCCCCGGCTGAGTCCGCAACATCCGAAAGCGCCTCCTTTGAGGCGCTTTTTTCGTTTCTGCTGTTGCGTTTTGCAGCGAAAAACAGCGCCGCAAAAAACACTTGCACCGAAAGTATTACGGTATACCATCAGACAACAATAACTCATCACGCCGGTGCAGGCGCCAGGATTTAAGCGAGGTAAGTGTCATGAAGTTTTCGTTGTTCGTGCACATGGAACGCTGGGATGAAAGTGTCAGTCATCGCCAGCTTTTCGAGGACCTGACCGAGCTGACGCTGATGGCCGAGCAAGGTGGTTTCAGCACGGTCTGGATAGGCGAACACCACGCGATGGAATACACCATCTCGCCAAGCCCGATGCCGCTGCTGGCGTATCTGGCGGCCAGGACCACACGTATTCATCTGGGCGCCGGTACCATCATTGCGCCGTTCTGGCATCCATTGCGGGTCGCGGGTGAATGCGCGCTGCTGGACGTGATCAGCAACGGGCGCATGGAAGTCGGCTTGGCACGCGGTGCCTATCAGGTGGAGTTCGACCGCATGGCCGGTGGCATGCCAGCCTCCGAGGGCGGCAAGGCGTTGCGTGAAATGGTCCCTGTGGTACGTGCGCTATGGCAGGGTGACTACGCTCACGATGGCGATATCTGGAAATTCCCGACCTCGACTTCTGTGCCCAAGCCGATCAACACGCCGCCGATGTGGATCGCTGCGCGCGACCCCGACTCGCACAATTTCGCCGTGCAGAACGGCTGTAACGTGATGGTCACCCCATTAATGAAGGGTGACGAAGAAGTGGTCGACCTGAAGAACAAGTTCGACGCCGCGCTGGCCAATAACCCTGACGTGCCCCGTCCGCAATTAATGGTGCTGCGCCATACGCATGTGCATGCCGCAGATGATCCCGAAGGCTGGAAAGTGGGTGCCACCGCCATCGCGAAGTTCTACCGTACCTTTGACGCGTGGTTTGGCAATAAACAGACGCCGGTCAATGGTTTTCTGGCCCCTAGCCCGGAAGAGAAATTCAAGGAGCGTCCGGAGTTCGAGCTGGAGAACATCCGCAAAAACACTATGATCGGTACGCCGGAGGAGATCATTCCGCGTATTCGTCATTATCAGGAGTTGGGTGTCGACGAGTTCAGCTTCTGGTGCGACAACAGCCTGCCCCACGCCGAGAAGAAAAAGTCGCTCGAGCTGTTCATCAAGCATGTGGTGCCGGTGTTTCGTTGAGTGTTGAGATTGCCTGAGAGGCCCAGGAAAATGCTGCTCAGACCATAATATTAATATTGATCCTCCACACGCTCTGCACTCATCGTTATGCGCAAGTCCTGGATGCTCCAAGTAAAGGCTTCCAGGCTTCTGCCCGAAGGGCGTAGGAGCGAACTTGTTCGCGAAAGCGCGAGTGTAATCGGCAAAAATATGTCGATTGAGAAGCCTTCTTCGCGAACAAGTTCGCTCCTACGGCCTTCGGCCAGAATCAAAAATCACATTGCGACGCTCGTTCCCACACTCCGCGTGGTAATGCCTTTCGTGACGCTCTGCGTCACCGCACTCATCGTTATGCGCAAGTCCTGGATGCTCCAAGTAAAGGCTTCCAGGCTTCTGCCCGAAGGGCGTAGGAGCGAACTTGTTCGCGAAAGCGCGAGTGTAATCGGCAAAAATACGTCGATTGAGAAGCCTTCTTTGCGAACAAGTTCGCTCCTGCGGCCTTCGGCCAGAATCAAAAATCACATTGCGACTCTCGTTCCCACTCGTGGTAATGCCTTTCGTGACGCTCTGCGTCACAGAGCAGTTCTGTGATATCAGGTAGGTTGGGGTCCGGCTCAGATCACCTTTTCGCTCCTCGGCGACCTACTTTGATGGGGCCAAAGTAGGCAAAGCCCGCAGCTCCGTTTCCGGCCCGACTTCGTCGGGTTCCTTCGCCCTGTCACTGATCCGGGGGTCGCCGGATCAGCGCCAGGACTCAGCCGTCACTTACGTCGCAATTTGCGTCGTCTGTGCCATCGTGATCGAAAAGCACGTTATGGCGTCAGTCAGTACATCGCGTTCGAAAGCACGTTATGACGTCAGTAACCAGAACCAGAACCCGAACCCGAACCCGGAATCCACGATGTCCCGGCCAGGGGCACGCGGGCCATGGCTGCTGATTCGACGGTCAGTGCCACCAGGTCTTCCGGGTCGAGGTTGTGCAGGTGTGATTTGCCGCATGCGCGGGCCATGGTCTGGGCTTCGAGGACGAGTACGCGCAGGTAGTTGGCCAGGCGCCGGCCGCCTTCGACCGGGTCGAGGCGTTTGGACAGTTCCGGGTCCTGGGTGGTGATGCCCGCCGGGTCGCGGCCGTTTTGCCAGTCGTCGTAGTAACCCGCTGCCGAGCCGATCTTTTTGAGTTCTTCGTCGAGCCGCGGATGGTTGTCGCCCAGTGCTATCAGGGCCGCTGTGCCAATCGCCACTGCGTCGGCACCCAGCGCCATGGCCTTGGCCACGTCGGCGCCGTTGCGGATGCCGCCAGAGACGATCAACTGCACCTTGCGATGCATGCCCATTTCCTGCAGCGCCTGCACGGCCTGCGGGATGGCAGGCAGAATCGGAATGCCGACGTGTTCGATGAACACTTCCTGAGTCGCCGCAGTACCGCCCTGCATGCCGTCGAGGACGATCACGTCGGCGCCGGCTTTTACGGCCAGTTTCACGTCGTAGTAGGGACGGCTGGCACCGATCTTCACGTAAATCGGCTTTTCCCAGTCGGTGATCTCGCGAATCTCGGCAATCTTGATCGCCAGATCGTCCGGGCCGGTCCAGTCCGGGTGACGACAGGCCGAGCGCTGATCGACACCGACCGGCAAGGTGCGCATGCCGGCCACACGCTCGGTGACTTTCATGCCCAGCAGCATGCCACCGCCGCCCGGCTTGGCGCCCTGCCCCAACACGATCTCGATGGCATCGGCCTTGCGCAAGTCGTCCGGGTTCATGCCATAACGCGATGGCAGGTACTGATAGACCAGATGCTGCGACTGACCACGCTCTTCCGGGGTCATGCCGCCGTCGCCGGTGGTGGTGCTGGTCCCCGCGATGGTCGCGCCGCGCCCCAGTGCTTCCTTGGCGTTGGCCGACAACGCGCCGAAGCTCATGCCTGCAATGGTCACGGGGATTTTCAGGTACAACGGCTTTTTGGCAAAACGGTTGCCGAGCACCACATCAGTGCCGCACTTCTCGCGGTAGCCTTCCAGCGGGTAGCGCGACACACTGGCGCCGAGCAACAGCAGGTCGTCGAAGTGCGGCAGTTTGCGCTTGGTGCCGCCACCACGAATGTCGTAGATGCCGGTTTCCGCAGCACGCTGGATTTCCTGAATGGTCAGGCGATCGAAGGTGGCCGACTCGCGCAGGACTGGAGCAGGTTTGTGGCTGATAGGGTCGCTCATGGTAATGCTCCTGGATCAGTACGCGGAGGCGTTATCGACTTTGAAGTTGTACAGCTGACGGGCCGAGCCGTAGCGTTTGAAATCCGCTGCCTTCTCGTTGAAGCCCGCGCGATTGAGCAACTCCTGCAACTCCTGCAGATGCTCTTCACGCATCTCCTTGGCGATGCAGTCGGAGCCCAGTGACTCGACCTTGCCTTTGACGTAGATCCGCGTTTCATACAGCGAGTCGCCCAGCGCATCGCCGGCGTCGCCGCAGACCACCAGCCGGCCGGCCTGGCCCATGAAGCAGCTCATGTGGCCGATGCTGCCGCCGACCACGATGTCGATGCCTTTCATGGAAATCCCGCAACGCGCCCCGGCATCGCCTTCAATTACCAGCAAGCCGCCATGTGCCGTTGCGCCGGCCGCCTGCGAGGCACTGCCCTTGACCCGCACAGCGCCGGACATCATGTTTTCCGCGCAGCCGACGCCGACGTTGCCGTGCACAGTGATCGACGCTTTCTGGTTCATCCCCGCGCAGTAGTAACCCGCGTGGCCCTTAATATCGATGGAGATGGCTTCGTTGACGCCGACCGCCAGGTTGTGTGCGCCATCGGGATGCGTGACCAGCCATTCGCGGTCCTGTACTTCCTTGACCTGATCGTGCAGGGCCTGGTTGAGATCACGCACGGTGGCGCTGGAAAGATCGACGGTTTTCATGGACGTGCTCCCTCGGCTGGCTCGCGTTCCCAGATGTACATGGTGGCCGGGACCGGTTCCCAGACCCTGGCGTTTTCAATCCCCGGCAGGCTGGACAGCGCCTGGTATTCCGAGGCCATGGCGACGTAGTCATCGGTTTCGGCAAGGATTGCCGGCTTGCAGGCGATCGGGTCGCGAATCACCGCAAAGCCATTGCGTGTGCCGATGGCGAAAGTAAAGAAGCCATCGAGGTCTTCGAGCGACTTGTCGAGTGCCTGTTTCAGGCTGTCGCCCTGTTGCAGACGCCAGGCCAGATACCCTGCCGCCACTTCGGTGTCGTTATCGGTCTCGAAATGAATACCCTCGCGGCGCAGGTTCTGGCGCAGACGAAAGTGATTGGACAGTGAGCCGTTGTGCACCAGGCACAGGTCGGAGCCCGTGGAGAACGGGTGACTGCCTTCCATGGTCACGGCGCTTTCGGTGGCCATGCGCGTGTGGCCGATGATGTGGCTGCCTTTCATGGACGCCAGACCGAAACGTTCGGAAATCTCCCGCGGCAGGCCCATGCCCTTGAGGATCTCGATGCTCTGCCCGGCACTCATGATGCGCACGCTCGGTGCCAGTTCCGCCAGCGCAGCGCGCACCGGTGCTTCTTCTGCCTGAATCTTCAATACCACGGCGCTGGCGTTCTGAAACCAGTCCAGCGGTGCGCTCAACCTGTCTTGCAGTGCCGCAATCAGCGCCGTGAAATCATACTGTTCGGTGGTGGCCTGCAAGGTCAGCTTGACCCAGCCCTGCGCCACTTCGTCCCCATAGATGGCGAACCCGGCACTGTCCGGTCCGCGGTCGGTCATGGCTTCGAGCATCGGCTCGAACAACTTGCCGAGTTGCGACTCCAGCGCCGGGTTTTTCAGATACAAACCAACGATTCCGCACATACGCCTCACCTTGTTCGGGAGCGGCAAGCTTTTAGCTGCAAGCTGCAAGCTGCAAGCTGCAAGCTGCAAGCTAAAAACCAACCGCGTAGACAGAGAAATCAAACACGCCGCAATCCGCTTCTTCTTGCAGCTTGCCGCTTGAAACTTGCAGCTGCTCTCTGAAACTTGCCGCTAGAAAAACTCGATATAGCGCTTCACTTCCCAGTCGCTCACGTGGCGGCTGTATTCCACCCATTCCATGCGCTTGAGGCGGATGAATTCATCGACAATCTCGCTGCCCAGCACTTCGCCAAACAACGGATCGGCCTGCAATGCATCGCAGGCTTCGTTGAGCGACTGCGGCAGGGTCTTGATGCCCCGTGCGGCAATCTCTTCGAGGCTCAATGTGTAGAGGTTCTCGTTGCAGACGTGATCGATTTCCAGTTGCCGGTCGATACCGTCGAGCCCTGCGGCAATGATCGCGGCGCTGACCAGATACGGATTGCAACCGGCGTCGGGCAGGCGAAACTCCAGGCGGCCGTAAGGCACGCGTACCATCGCCGAGCGGTTGTTGGCACCGAAGGCAATAAACGCCGGAGCCCAAGTGGCACCCGAGAGTGAATTGCCGACCACCAGGCGTTTGTAGGAGTTGACCGTGGGTGCGGCAAAGGCACACAGCGCAGGCCCGTGAGCCAGCAGGCCCGCGGCGAAGTGATAGGCCAGCTTCGACAACCCCATGCCGCTCGGATCGCTGGCATCGTGGAACAGGTTCTTGTTGCTGGCACTGGCGATCGACAGGTGAAAGTGCATGCCATTGCCGGCACGTTTGGGGTCAGGCTTGGGCATGAACGAGCAGATCATGCCCATGTCATTGGCGATCTCTCCCGCGGCCATGCGGAAGAAGGTGAAACGGTCAGCCGATTCCATGGCCTCGCTGTAGGTGTAATTGATCTCGAACTGGCCGTTGGCGTCTTCGTGATCGATCTGATAGATGTCGAAACCCACCGGCTGCAATGCTTCGGTCAGGCGCTCGAGAAACTCGCGAGAGCGCGACAGCCCCTTGTAGTCGTAGCAGGGCTTGTCGAGGTTATCGCTGGCATCGACCATCTGCAGGCTGCCGGTGACATCGCGCTTGAACAGGCTGAACTCGGGCTCCAGGCCGGTATTGAGGGTCCAGCCACGCTGGCCGAGGCGTTCGACCTGCTGCTGCAACACGTAACGACTGTCATAGGGCCAGGGTTTGCCATCCACATGGCCGATGCACACCACCCGTCCATAGCCCGGCTGCCATGGCACCGGGGTCAGCGACGACAGATCGCCCCTGGCCATGAAGTCCGGCCCATGAGGCTCCATGCCCATCCCGCAGATCGCGAAACCGGCAAACCCGGCACCGTCCTCTGCAACCATTTCCAGACCTGTCACAGGAACCGATTTGGTCTTGGCCGAACCATGAATGTCGACGAACTGAGCCAGTACGTACTTGATGCCGTGCTGTTCGATCAGACGCTGTGTTTCGGGTGGCAACATGGGACGTGTCTCCTGGCAAAAGCAAAACGTTTCAGGGAAGGGCCGCTGTTCACTGCCTCTCGGTGCATATTCCGAGCAGGAATGTTACTTTCCCTTTAGGAATGCAAAGCGCTTGCCAGTTCGGTATGTCAGTCAAACGAAGCGACTCAGGAGGGGTAATTCCGCTGTTTATATGGGAAACTCGTTTTCCCTCTGGGAATAATCTGCACACCGGCCACACCACGGCCTGTCGAAACGCACATTCCCAGTGCGAAATAAAAATTATTGAACGGAAACTGTGCAAAGCCGATGAACATGCCGACCGAACCACATCCGAAATTGAAGCTCGAGCAGTACCTGGGCATCCAGATCAAGCGACAGCGCCAGGCTCAGGAATTGAAGCTCGCCGACGTGGCGCGCATCGCCGGTATCAGCCAGGGCATGCTGAGCAAGATCGAGAACGCGCAGGTCTCGACCAGCCTCGACAACCTCAGCCGCCTGTGCGACGTGCTGGGCATGCCCATGTCCAAACTGTTCAGCCAGTATGACCAGCAAGGCAGCAGCGCCCTCCTGGTGAAGGCCGATGAAGGACTCGAAGTGGTGAGGCGCGGCACCGAGAAAGGCCACACCTATCACCTGCTCAACCATACCCGTGGGCCGAAGAAGAGTTTCGAGGCGTACATGGTGACGATGGACGATGCCAGCGAAGAGTTTCCGACCTTCTCACACCCAGGCACGGAGTTTTTGCACCTGCTGGAAGGCGAACTGATCTACCGCCACGGTAACCAGTTGTATCCGATGCAGGCCGGTGACAGCCTGACCTTCGACGGCGACATCCCCCATGGCCCCGAGCAACTGGTGCAGGTGCCGATCAAGCTGCTGTCGATCATGAATTACGGGGCGCACGGAGATTGACGCCAGGCGAGACGCGGTACGCCAGCAGGCGCACCGCTATTGCGGGGACTAGAAGTATTTCAGCCAGCTGATATCGCGACGACGAGCCTTGAGCGCGGCGAACCAGCGCACCGCCGGGAACAGCAGTACGGCCAGTACCACCGAGGTCAGCCAGACGCCCCACATGTGATCGAAACCGAAGTACGTGCCCTGATTGGTGCCCCAGATCGCCAAGGCAATCAGGTACAGAATTTTCAGCACGTAAAGGTGCAGCAGGTAGAAAAACATCGGCGCCGAACCGAGCACCACCAGCGGCCGCAAAACGCTTTTTTCCTGACCGCGTTCGAAGGCGATGAGGATCAGCAGACCAATCCCCAGCGTCAGGCAGATGAACAGCAGCGAGGGCGGGTATTTGGTGATGTTGAAGAAGCTCATGAGCGTCTGTATACCGCTGTCGCCGACGCTCCACGGCTTTTCACCGTAGCCGTTGATCAGGCGCAGAACCACGAAGCCCAGCAACGCCCCTGCCCCACACTTCCACAGATTCGCACGGCGTTTCGCCGCATCGTAGCTGCTTGAGAACCAGGGGCCTGCGGCGTAGCCCAGTGCGATGATGCCGATCCACGGCAACAACGGATAAGACGTACGCAAGCGCAGGTTATCGGAAGCCTCGATCCAGCCACGGTCGTGCAGAATCGCCCACGGCACGTGCATGGCCGACTCGACACCGAAATGCACCGTGTCCAGCAGGTTATGCCCGGCGATGATCACCACGCCGATGAGCACCAGTGCCCAGCGCGGCAGGAACACCATCAGCGACAGCGCGACCATGCTCAGGCCGATGGCCCAGATCACTTGCAGGTAGATGATGGTCGGCGGGAACTGGAAGGTCCAGGCAAAGCTCACCAGGGTGAACTCCAGCGCAATCAGAAACAGACCGCGCTTGAGCAGGAACGCCGCGACGTCGGTTTTGCCCTGGTGTTTCTCGCCATAGAGGAACGCCGAAAGCCCGGTCAGCAGGACGAACAGTGGCGCACACAAATGCGCCAGCGTCCGGCTGAAAAACAGCTCGGGCGCGGTGGTTGTGACGTCCATCGGGTCGATGACCTGGTGGTGCATGAAGAACGTTTCGCGGACATGGTCCAGCAACATGAAAAGAATGATCAGCCCGCGCAGAGCATCGATTGAGCGCAGTCGTGATGCGGGTGCCCGGTTTGAGTGAACAGCTGTTGTCATGAAAAGTCCAAGGTCCGTGATGGGGGGCTAATGGCTTGTAGCTGCAAGCTGCAAGTGGAAAGCTTCAAGCTTTTAGCCTCTAGCTTGCAGCTTATAACTTGCCGCTTGCCGCTGGCGCGCAGCGCTTCAAAACTCGTTCTGAAGCGCTTTGTAGCCGCGTACCAGATCAATATTGGTGTGCGCCACATCTTCGGAAAACTCCGAAGCCGAAATGCTCACCGGTGGAAATTGCGAAAGGTCAGTGCCCGGCCCGATCCGTGTGGTGGACGGCACGTAAAAGTGCTCCGGCAAATCGCGACCGTCGACCACCGAGTTGTGCCTGACCACGCTGCCGTTGCCGACCTGGCAATTGAACAACACGCTATTGAACCCGATGAACACGCGATCTCCAACTATGCAAGGTCCGTGCACGATGGAGCGATGGGCAATCGAGGTGAACTCGCCGATGGTGACAGCAGCACCTGATTTCGAATGAATCACCACGCCATCCTGGATGTTGGAATTGGCACCTATGACGATCGGTTCCATGTCTCCGGTAGCATCGACTTCGTCGGCGCGGATCACGGCGTAGGGGCCGACAAATACGTTGTCCTTGATGATCACCTTGCCGCAGATGATCGCGGTTTTATCGATGTAGGCGGACTCGGCAATGACCGGCAGATGGCCGGAAGGATTTTTACGGATCACGGAATGAAACCTCAGGACAGGTAGTTGGAAGTCTGGGCAGCGGCATCGTGCGGGTGCAGGCTTTCGAAGTGACGGACACTGACGCTGGAAGCTGCATAGCGGCCTTCGAGTGCTTGCTGGACCTTGCGCGCAGCGTCTTCGACGTACATCAGGTTCTGGCCGTTGAGCCGCGCGAAAGCCTGTTCGTCGGCGCGCTTGACCGCGGTTTGTACCGGGGTGCCCAACGCCTGTTCGACAAGGTCGATCAGCGTCATCAGGCCCAGTTCGGTCGCCTGCTCCGCCACCCGCACCTGCACCGTCGCAACGCTGCGCTGGCTGTGCGGCGTGGCGAACGATGCGTTCTCGCGCAACCAGGCGGCGACCTGCATCGGATCGACAAACGACTGCCTGCCGAAGCGCGCCGCGAATGCCTCTTCCAGCAATTGGCGAGACAATGCAGCCGAGCACGGACAGGTGGACGAGTAGGTGACATCCACCGAACTGTCGAGGCACAGCCGACCGGCATGCCAGGTGGCATCGAGCGTCACAGGGTAGGATTTCCAGCCGCTGAGCCCTTCGGTGATCAACGCCGGACGACGGCACAGCAGATTGAAGCTCAGCTTGAGTCGGGCGTGGCTGGAGTGACAGTCGAGGTGGCTCTCGACCATGGCTTCCAGCAAGGCAGCCAGCGTATCTGGGCTGACGATCTGGCGCTCGGCATAGCCGTCGAGCAACCGATAGAGCCGCGACATGTGGATACCCTTGACGCTCGGGTCGGCCAGATCGACCTGCAGATCGACATGCGCGTGAACAGGATGACGAATGCTCGCTTCAGCCAGTCTGATCGGCACTTCCACACCTTGCATGCCGACCCAGTCGAGTGACACCAGCGCCGGGGAAATTTCCGTCAGGGCAACATCCGGGAGAGGTTTGTTCATGTGCGTCGTTCGTCTCGTTGGCGAACTTCACCACGCGGGCGAAGCCTGATGTTGGCGGTTCACAGCCGTGCAGCGCACGGCCATAAATTCGTTACACTATAACATCATGCTCGCGAACTTCATCAACCAAAGGTTACTCACTCCACACAACGCTCCCGCAATACCGCCAGCGGCTCAGGTCTTTGCCAGCTCCTCGATCAGAAAATCACGAAAGGCAGCGACTGCCGCCGGCAGGTTGCGCCCGGCCATGCTTTGCAACTCGATACGCCGTGCCTTCATGCCATCGTCACTGATCGGCAGCGATTTGAGCTGTTTTTCATGGGCGCGTTTATCCAGTGTCATCTCGCTGGACAGGCTGATTCCGCCCTCCTCCCGAACAAACCGCAGCAAGGCGCCGATGTAATTGCTGGTCAGCACCGGATCGAACAGCAGGCCCTGCACGCCGCAGCAGATATCGAACAACTGGCGCAAGGTCGTGTCGGTGTTGGTCAGGGCGATGGCGTAAGGCTGCAGTTCAGCCAGCGTGACCTCCTTGCGTGCGGCCAGCGGATGGTTATGACTGACCACAGCGCAGATCGCGCCGCTGTGGATGTGCTCGACCTTGATCTCGTTCTGCGGCGTCAGGCTGAAAGTCAGGCACAGGTCAGCGTCGCCCGAGCGCACCCGTTCGGTGGCTTGCGCCGGGGCGCAGACCTCCATCGAGAAATGGATGCCCTGGTACTGCCGCCGAAAGCGCGCAATGCACTGCGGCAGAAAATCCAGGGCAAAGCCCTCGGAGCAGGCGATGCGTACATGCCCACGCTGCAAGCCTTGCAGCTCGGTAATTTCCAGTACCACCTGCTCGGCCTCAAGCTGTGATTTGCGTGCATAGGCCGCCAGGCGAACCCCCGCCTCGCTGAGCATCATGCCGCGCGCCTGACGCTCGAAGAGCACTGCATCCAGTTCCCGCTCCAGTTTGCTGATCTGCCGACTGACTGCCGAAGACGCGACATTGAGGCGGATCGAGGCTTCGCTGATCGATCCGCACCGCGCCACTTCGAGGAAGTAGCGCAAGGCCGTGGACTGTACGCCGTAGAGTTGCATCGGTGCTCCTGCGTTGCCTTTTCAGCAATGAAAGGTTCGAAATATTGTGCTTGTGGCATTGATACGCTTTGCCTAGAGTCATGTCGAGGCGCAACTCATCAAAAGAAGCCAATCAAAAGAACACTGCGGCCTCGTTGTTTCCCCTCTTCTCGCATTTGCGACCCACTGCCCTTTGATACATCCACTTTGCCTTTTGGAGACGACGGCATGGGAATCAAGGGTTTCGCTCGCAGCATCGCGCTATTGAGCCTGTTCAGCAGTTTCTCCGTCCTGGCCGGCAAGGCTGACGACACACTGGTCTACGCCTCCGACAGCGAACCGGAAAACATCAGCCCCTATCACAACGATTTGCGCGAAGGCGTGATCCTCGGTCGCCTGATCTGGGACAACCTGGTCTATCGCAACCCGGACAATGGCGAGTACCAACCGATGCTCGCCACCAGCTGGAAACAAGTCGACGATACGACCATCGATTTCCAACTGCGCCAGGGCGTGAAGTTTCACAACGGCGACCCGTTTACCGCAGATGACGTGGTGTTCACCCTCAATTATGTGGTGTCTCCCGAGTCCAAGGTGGTCACGGTACAAAACGTCGACTGGATCAAGAGCGCCGAAAAACTGGGTGATTACAGCGTTCGCCTGCACCTGAAAAAACCCTTCCCGCCTGCGCTGGAATACCTCTCCAACGCCGTACCGATGTTCCCGAAAAAATATTTCGAAGAAGTCGGGCTGGCAGGCTTCAGCCGTAAACCGATCGGCACCGGGCCTTACAAGGTGACGGCCATCGCCACCGGCGAAGGCGTGAAGATGGACAAGAACCCGGACTACTTCAAGGACAGCCCTCAGGGTCAGCCAAAGATCGGGCACATCAACTTCAGGGTGATCGCCGATGCCGAAACCCGTCTGGCCGAGCTGATGACCGGTGGCGTCGACTGGACGTGGCGGGTTGCACCGGATCAGGCGGAAAACCTCAAGGCCATGCCCAATCTGGTGGTGACCAGCGGTGCGACCATGCGCATTGGCTTTCTGATTCTCGACGCGCGCGGCACCTCCAGCGCCGATTCGCCGATGAAGCACCTGAAAGTACGTCAGGCGATCAACTACGCGATCAATCGGGACGGGCTGGCTTCGCAACTGGTCGGCGGCGAAAGCAAGCCGTTGCAAGTCGCCTGCTACCCTGGCCAGTTCGGTTGTGACACCACCGCCGCCACGGTCTACAACTACGACCCGGCAAAGGCCAAGGCGCTGCTCGCCGAAGCCGGCTACCCGAACGGCTTTGAGACCGAAATCTTCGCTTACCGCGACCGCGACTACGTGGAAGCCATCATCGGCAACCTGCGCGCCGTGGGCATCAACGCCAAGCTGCGCTACCTGAAGTACGCCGCCCTGCGTGATCAGCAGCGCGGCGGCAAGGTACCGATGTCGTTCCAGGCGTGGGGCTCGTTCTCGATCCTCGACACCTCGGCGTCGGCCGGCACCTGGTTCAAGGGCAACCCCGACGACAACATCAAGGACCCGCAAGTCCAGGGCTGGCTGCAGACCGCCGACAACGCGCTGGACCCGCAGGTGCGCAAGGACAACTACCGCAAGGCGTTGCAGCGCATCAGCGAGCAGGCCTACTGGGCGCCGCTGTTCAACTACTCGATGAACTACGCCTATGTCTCGGACCTGAATTTCAAGCCTTACCCGGACGAGTTGCCGCGCTTCGTGCTGTCGAGCTGGAAATAAGCGCTTGCCCAGGCCAGTCGGCGAACCGGGCTGTGAGGCGCACGACGCGTCTTGCAGCAGGTTCAGCCACCCCGTCACTCCCTGAACACAAGGTCACTTGCCATGTTCGGATTTCTCTTGCGCCGCCTGGGTATTGCCCTGTGCGTAGCGATTACCGTGTCGGTGATCAGCTTTTCCCTGCTGCACCTGTCCGGCGATCTGGCCACTGCCATCGGTGGCCCGGAAGCCAGCAGCGAGCAGATCGAACAGATCCGGGTGCAGTACGGCCTCAACAAGCCGTTGGTTACGCAGTATTTCGAATGGCTGGCCGACGTGGTGCGTCTTGATCTGGGCGACTCGTTCTTCTTTCAGGAGTCGGTCTACAACCTGATCGCCTCGCGACTGTCGATCACCCTCGGACTGGGAGCGATGGCCCTGAGTATTGCGCTGCTGATCGCCATTCCGCTGGGTGTGCTGGCCGCGGTGAAACGCGACACGTGGATTGATCGCCTGGCACTGAGCATCGCAGTACTGGGTCAGGCCATGCCGAGTTTCTGGTTCGCACTGATGCTGATCGTGGTGTTCTCGGTCACCCTGAAATGGCTGCCGGTATCCGGCAATTCGACCTGGACGCACTTCGTGATGCCGGCCATCGCCCTCGGTTATTACGCCACGCCGGCGATCATGCGCCTGACCCGTGCGGGCATGCTCGACGTGCTCAATTCCGATTACATCCGCACCGCGCGGGCCAAGGGCCTGCGCCCTGCCACCGTGCTGTTCAAGCATGCGTTGCGCAACGCGCTGATTCCGGTGGTGGCCCTCGCCGCAGTGGAATTCGGCTTCATGCTCGGCGGTTCGGTGGTCATCGAAACGGTTTTCTCGCTGCAGGGCATTGGCCAGCTGGCCTGGGATGCGATTGCCCGTGACGATTTCCCGGTGGTGCAGGCGGTCGTGCTATTGATTGCGGTGATCTACATCGTCCTCACCCTGCTGGCCGACGTGCTCAACGCACTGCTCGACCCGCGCATCCGCGTGAAATAGGAGGCCCCATGAGCACAACCACCTCATCGCCGCTGCTGATCAACGATTACCAGCCTCCAGCGCGCAGCGTCTGGCGCACGTTGCGCAGCAGCTTCGTGCATCGCGGCTTCGCCATCGGCGCGGTACTGCTGCTGATCATCCTGCTCGGCGCACTGCTCGCCCCCTGGCTGGCCCCCTACGACCCTTATGCGCAGGACGTGATGTTGCGCATGAAACCGCCGGTGTGGATGGCCAACGGCACCTGGGACTACGTGCTGGGCACCGACAAACTGGGCCGCGATTACCTGTCACGCCTGCTCTACGGCGCACGCATCTCGCTGTTTATCGGCTTCTCGGCCGCGCTGATCTCCGGAATCATCGGCACCATCATGGGCCTGCTGGCCGGTTACTTTGGCGGCAAGACCGATGCGCTGATCAGCTACCTGATCACCACTCGCCTGGCGATGCCGGTGGTGATGATCGCGCTGGCCTCCGCGTCGCTGATCGGTGGTTCGCTGAAAGTGGTGATCGTACTGCTTGGCTGCCTGCTCTGGGACCGCTTTGCCGTGGTGGTGCGCGCTGCCGTGCAGCAGATTCGCGATGCTGAATACGTCGCCTCGGCCCAGGCCCTGGGTTGCTCGACGCTGCGCATTCTGGCCAGCGAAATCCTGCCCAATCTGGTCGGTGCACTGATCGTCGTGGCTACGCTGGAAATGGCTCACGCGATCCTCCTCGAGTCGGCCCTGTCGTTTCTCGGGGTTGGCGTGCAGCCGCCCATTCCTTCCTGGGGGCTGATGATCGCCGAGGGCAAACCGTACATGTTCTTTTCCCCTTGGGTCATCGCCATTCCCGGCGTCGCCCTTATGGTGCTGGTGCTGGGCATCAACCTGGTCGGTGACGGCCTGCGCGACCTGATCCTGCCCGACGGGCGCAACTGACAGAGGAGATACGCACATGGCGCTTTTGAATGTTGAAAACCTGCGTGTCGAGATTCCTCTCGGCCAAGACACGCTGCACGCAGTGCGCGGCCTGGACTTTCAGGTCGAGCGCGGCGAAATGCTGTGCATCGTCGGCGAGTCCGGCTGCGGCAAATCCCTGACTTCGCTGGCGCTCATGGACCTGCTGCCGCGCAAGGCCCGGCGGGCCGCAACGACGCTGAGCCTGGACGGCATCGACATGCTGACCCAGAGCGAGCGGCAGATGTGCGACCTGCGCGGCAACCGGCTGGCGATGATCTTTCAGGAGCCCATGACCTCGCTGAACCCGGCCTACAGCATTGGCGATCAGCTCAGCGAAGTGCTCACCCGACACCGCAAGGTGTCCCGCAAGGAGGCCCTGCAGCGCGCCGCGCAAATGCTCGAGAAAGTCGGGATCAGCAACGCGGGCGAGCGCTTGCGCCAGTATCCGCACCAATTGTCCGGCGGCCTGCGCCAGCGGGTGATCATCGCCATGGCCCTGATGTGCGAACCGGACGTGATCATCGCCGACGAACCGACCACCGCGCTGGACGTGACCATTCAGGCGCAGATCCTGCGCCTGATCCGCGACATTCAGAAGGAGCTGGGTCTGGCCGTGATCTTCATCACCCACGACCTGGGGCTGGTGGCACGTATCGCCGATCGGGTTGCGGTGATGTACGCCGGACAGATCGTCGAGACCGCCCCGGCCATCGAGTTGTTCGAGAACCCGCAACATCCCTATACCCGCGGTTTGCTGGCGAGCATTCCGATCCCCGGACGCACTCAGCCGGGCCAGCCGCTGGGGTCGATTCCAGGGCTGGTGCCCAGTCTGGTGGGCGAGCAACACGGCTGCGCATTTCGCAATCGCTGCCCGCAGGCGATCCCGGCCTGCGCCGACGACGTCCCGCCGATCAATAGCCACAACCACATGACTCGCTGCCTGTTTGCCGCAGCGGGCGCCGAACCTGTGTTTCACCGTGAGGGCGTACCGTCATGAATACCGCCGTGAAACAGGTTCCGACTGCCAGCGTCAAGAAAGACATTGCGCTGGAGCTGTGCGATATACGCCGCGAATTCAGCATCAGTCGTGGTTTTTTCAAACCCGATGCCACGCTCAAAGCCGTCGATGGTGTGTCGTTGCGCCTGATGCGCGGCGAAACACTCGGGCTGGTCGGCGAATCGGGTTGCGGTAAAAGTACCCTGGCGAAGATGCTGCTGGGGCTGCTTGCGCCCAGCAGCGGCGACGTACTGGTCAACGGCAAGCACCTCGCCGGCACCGACCGCAAGGAGATGGCGCGGCGCATTCAGCCGATCTTTCAGGACCCCTACTCGTCACTCAACCCGCGCAAGACCCTGCGCGAGATCGTCACGCTGCCGCTGATCGTGCATGGCATCGGCACCCCGGCAGAACGTCGCCAGCGCGCCGAAGCGATGATGGACGTGGTCGGCTTGCCCAAACGCGTGATCGACAGTTACCCGAGCCAGCTTTCCGGTGGCCAGCGCCAGCGTGTGGCGATTGCCCGGGCGCTGGTGATGCGTCCGGATGTGTTGATCTGTGACGAACCGACTTCGGCGCTGGACGTTTCGGTGCAGGCGCAGATCCTCAATCTGTTGCAGGACCTCAAGCAGGAGTTCGGCCTGACTTACCTGCTGATCAGCCACAACCTGGCCGTTATCGAACATCTGGCCGACCGCGTGGCGGTCATGTACCTGGGGCGGATCGTTGAAGAGCGCAGCCGCGAATCCTTGTTCGCCCGGCCCGGCCATCCCTACACCCAGGCGTTACTGGACTCGGTGCTGACCCCGGACCCGCACCTGGGCATTCCCGACCTGGGTTTGCACGGGACCTTTCCCAATCCCATGTCGCCGCCGTCCGGCTGCGCCTTTCATCCGCGCTGCCCGGCGTGCATGCCGGTGTGCAAGGAAAAAGCCCCGGCCATTGGCCGCATGGAAGGCGGAACCGTTCGCTGCCACCTGCACGACACCTCGAAACCTCTGGAGCAGATGCCCTCATGAGTAGCCGTTCGCACGCCATCGAAAACGTCACTGAACAGTTCGACAACGGCGCCTTTTTCGCCCTGCTCGGCAGAAGCGTTGCCTACCCGACCCAAAGCCAGGAGGCCGAGAGCCTGCCCGAGCTGTATCGTTATCTTCATGAGTTCATCACCCCGCATGTCGAGCGTCTGGGTTTCAGCGTTACCGTGCATGACAACCCGGTCGCCGGACGTGGCCCGCTGATGATCGCCACGCGCATCGAAGCCGCTGAACTGCCAACGCTGCTCAGTTACGGCCACGGCGACGTGGTTCGCGGCTATGACGCGCAGTGGCAGACCGGCCTGTCACCGTGGCAGGTGATTGAACGTGGCGAGCGCTGGTACGGGCGCGGCACCGCCGACAACAAGGGTCAGCACCTGATCAACCTGACGGCACTGGAGCAGACCCTCAAGGCTCGCGATGGCAAGCTGGGTTTCAACGTCAAACTGCTTCTGGAAATGGGCGAGGAAGATGGCTCCCCCGGCCTGAGCGCGTTCTGCCAGGCCCACGCAGAAGAGCTCGCCGCCGACATCTTTATCGCCTCCGATGGCCCGCGCCTGGCGGCGGCACGCCCTACCCTGTTTCTCGGCTCGCGCGGAGTGTTCAACTTCGAGCTGACGGTGAACCTGCGCGAAGGTGCGCACCATTCCGGAAACTGGGGCGGCCTGCTGGCCAACCCGGGCATCATTCTGGCCAATGCCATCGCCAGCATGGTCGATGAACATGGCCGGGTGAAAGTCGCGGGGCTGATGCCCAACGCCATTCCCGACGCAGTGAATGCCGCGTTGGCGGATATCGAGGTCGGCGGCGGCCCCGGCGATCCGGACATCGACGCCGACTGGGGCAACCCGGCGCTGTCGCTCAGCGAAAAAGTCTTCGGCTGGAACACCCTCGACGTCCTCGCCTTCAAGACCGGCAACCCGGACGCCCCGGTACACGCCATTCCCGGCAAGGCTCACGCGTTGTGTCACATTCGCTTTGTGGTCGACAGCGATTACAACGCGTTCATCCCCGCGGTGCGCGCGCACCTCGATACCCATGGCTTCGATCGTGTCGAGGTCAGGCAGACGCGCATGGACGTGATGCACGCCACGCGCCTGTCGCCGGACAGCCCGTGGGTCGGCTGGGCGCTGGATTCGCTGGCCGCCACCACCGGCAAGAAACCCGCACTACTGCCCAATCTGGGCGGTTCGCTGCCCAATGACGTGTTCGCTGAAGTGCTGGGCCTGCCGACGGTCTGGGTGCCACACTCATACCCGGCGTGCTCGCAGCATGCGCCTGATGAGCACTTGCTGGCTCCGGTGGTCAAGGAGAGCCTGCAAATCATGGCCGGACTGTTCTGGGACCTCGGCACGGACGGCGCACGACTGACCCGGGAGCAGCGGGCACAGGAGCTGAGTGAATGAATGAGGCACAACTGCACGCCACCGCGTGGCTGGCCGAGCAATATGAGGCGATGGAAGCGCTGCTGCAGCGCCTGGTCGATACCGATTCCAACAGCTACGACAAGGTCGGCGTCGACGCGGTCGGTGACCTGCTTGTCGAGCAGTTGCAGGTCGACGGTATCGACGTCACACGCATCCCGGTCGAAGGGTTTGGCGATGTACTGCTCGCCGAGTTGCCCGGCGGCCCCGGCAAACCGGTGTTGTTGCTTGGGCACCGCGACACGGTGTTTCCGAAAGGCACCACGTCCACCCGTGGCTACACCAGGGACGCCGAGCTGGCCTACGGCCCTGGCGTGGCCGACATGAAAGGCGGACTGGTGCTCAACTGCTTTGCGCTGAAGGCATTGAAGCGCGCAGGCCCGCTGCCGTTCCCGGTGCAGATTCTGTATACCGGCGACGAGGAAATCGGCTCCGCCAGCGCTCGCAGTCACATCGAACACTACGCCCGCCAGGCGCGCGCGGTGCTCAACCCCGAACCGGGACGCGCCAGCGGCAATGTGGTCAGCGCGCGCAAAGGCGGTGCCACGCTGATCATCGAAGTCAACGGCCGCGCAGCGCATTCGGGGGTCAATCATGCCGACGGTGCCAGTGCCATCCAGGCGCTGGCGCACAAGGTGATCAAGTTGCATGCGTTGACTGATTACGCAGCGGGCATCACCACCAATGTCGGGCTGATCTGCGGTGGCACCTCCAGCAACACGGTAGCGCCCAGCGCCACGGCGAAGCTCGACGTGCGCTTTGTCGAGCTTCGCCAATGGACGGAAATACTTGCCGCCGTGCAGGCGATCGTCGCCGAAGAGGAACTGCCCGGCACGTCAGCAAGACTGCTGGAAGCCACCACCTTCCTGCCGATGGAAGCCCGACACAGCACCGAGTTGCTGAGTATTTATCAGGGCCTCGCGCAGGAACTGGGTTTCAGCGTGGAAGGCGAATTCACCGGGGGCTGCGCCGACTCGGGTTTTACCGCCAGCCTGGGGATCCCGACCCTGTGCGGCCTTGGCCCGGTGGGCGGCAAGGTCCACACCGATCGCGAGTACCTGGAACTGAACACCTTGGTGCCCAGAGGCCAGGCGCTGGTCGCGACGATTCTGGCGCTGGGGGATGTGTGACGCAGAGCGTCACGAAATGCATTCCCCCACGGAGCATGCGGAACGATGAACATTCGGGCCAGTATCGTAGCCATGCTCCGCACCCAGCGTTATACCTAAGTCCAGTGAGGAACACTCCATGCAAAAATCGTCTGAGCTGCTCGGTAAATCCGCCACCGAACTGCGTGCGCTGATCGGCAACAAACAGCTCTCTCCGGTGGAGTTGCTGGACGCCTGTATCGAGCGGATTGAAAGCCTGAACCCAAAGATCAACGCGTTCGCCGCGACCTGTTTCGAGCGCGCCCGCGACGAGGCACTGCTGGCCGAACAGGCCGTCATGCAGGGCAAATCTCTGGGGCTGCTGCATGGCCTGCCAATCGGCATCAAGGACCTGGAAGAGACCGCCGGGGTCCTCACCACCTACGGCTCGCAACTGTTTCGCGACAACATTCCCGCGCAGGACAACCTGTTCGTCGCGCGCCTGCGTGCGGCCGGGGCAATCATGGTCGGCAAGACCAATGTTCCGGAGCTGGGCGCAGGCGCCAATACCCGCAATGTGGTGTGGGGCGCGACCGGTAACCCGTTCAATCCTGAACTGAATGCCGGCGGTTCCTCGGGTGGATCCGCCGCCGCACTGGCCGTCGACATGGTGCCGCTGTGCAGCGGCTCGGACACCGGCGGTTCGCTGCGCATTCCCGCGGCGCTGTGCGGTATCGTCGGCCTGCGTCCCTCACCAGGGCTGGTGCCGAGTGAACGCAAGAAGCTCGGCTGGACACCAATTTCAGTGGTAGGCCCCATGGGCCGCAATGTTGCCGATACCCTGCTGCAACTGCGCGCCAGCGCCGGGCTGGGGCAGTCCGACCCATTGAGTTATGCCATCGCCGCTGACGAGTTCGCACCGCGCCCGATCGACCTCAGCCAGCTGCGCGTTGGCTACAGCGAAGACTTCGGCGCGTGTGCTGTGGATGACAGAATCCGTGCCGTCTTTCGGGAAAAGATCAGCGCCCTGAAATCGCTGTTCAAGTCCTGCGAAGCCATCGACCTGAATCTGACCAGCGCCCATCGCACCTTCGACGTCCTGCGTGCCGAAGCCTTCGTCGCCGGGCTGCAGGACGCTCACGACCGCGACCCTGATGCACTGGGGCCCAACACCCGCGCCAATTTCGACATGGGTGCCGCGATGTCGCTGCAGGACTGCGTCAAGGCGCATGGCGAGCAAAGCCGGATCTTTCGCGGCTTTCAGAAACAATTCGAACACTACGACCTGATCCTCGCGCCCACCACGCCAGTCTCGCCCTTCCCCTGGAACGAGCTGTACCTGCGCGAAGTCAATGGCGTGCCCCTGGACAATTACTATCGCTGGCTGGCGCTGTGCTACACCATCACCCTGACCACCAATCCGGCGCTGTCCCTGCCCTGCGGCGCCGACCACAACGGTATGCCGTTCGGGCTGCAGGTGATCGGCGGATTTCGTGGCGATGCGAAGCTGCTGGCCTGCGCTGACGCGATCGAGCAGGCAACGCTGAATGATCCACGCCTGTCACGTCCGCGTCCCGACCTGCAAAAACTGCTGGCCTCGGCGGTCGACCTGACCCACATCGTCACGCATCCGCCGATCTATGGCGGGTCGAGAACGGGCAAGCCGGAGATTGGCGCGATGTGAAGACCTCGCTCAGAGCACACTCATCTCATCCCGCCCTACCACTACATTGCCCGGCAACTGCCCTGAGTGCTCCATCAACCACGCATCCAGCGTATGGCCGACATGCGTCAGCACCGCCCTGCCCGGTCTTAGCCACTCGATGGTTTGCAGCGCCAGGGTCAGGTCGTTGTGATTACGCGGCGGCTGAGGCTGTGGAGGCATGGAGCAGTCGAGCACCAGCAGGTCCAGCGGTGCACGTTGCAGGTACTCGCGGGTGTCGCCGGGCAAGCCGACGGTGTCAGTCAGGTAGGCAAAACGTTGCCCGTCGCCTTCGAACAGGTAGCCGAACGTAGGCTTTGAGTGCACCAGTGGCAGCGCTGTGACCTGCAACGCGCCAAGTGCACGGCATTCGAAAGCCGCGAATGGCTGGCTGAAATCCAGGATACCGGGGTGTTTGTAGAGGTCGGCCAGGCCTTCCGGATCCGCCGGGCCGTGGACCGGAATCACCAGCCCCTGACCCCAGCGCAGGTGCAACAGCCCCTGCGCATGGTCGGCGTGGTAGTGCGTCTGCAGAATCCCGCTCAGGCTACGCGGCGGAAAACGCTCGGTGAGGTCGGTCAGGCCGCTGTCGATCAACCAGCGCTGGTCGGCGCATTCGATCAGCGCGCTGCACGGCAAGCGGCGCAGATCATGGTCGGCACGCGCGGCAGCACACGCCAGGCACTGACAGCCATAGACCGGCACCTGTCGGGCGTCACCGGTGCCCAGCAGGGTCAGGCGCATGCGTGACGCTTGTCGAGCAAGCCGAGCAGCGTGGCAACGGTGTGTTGCAGATCAGCGGAATTATCCAGCGGGAAGACCTGCGGATTGCTCGCCAGCAAGTCTCCGGCAAAGCGTGAGTTGCGCGCAAGACGCTCCTCGATTTCCGCAAGGCTTTCCCGGTTGCGCGCCAGCAGGCGCTTGCGCAACACCTCCTGATTGACCGTCAGCAACACCGCCAGCAGCGTGGGATAGCGCGCCTGCGCCTTCTGCAGATGCGCCCGGGAGCCGTTGATCAGGACGTCATGGCCTTCCAGCAGCCACTGATCGATCTCGACGGGAATGCCGTAGTGCAGACCATTGGCCTGCCAGCTCAAGGCGAACGCGCCTCGCTCGCGCATCTGCTCGAACTGCTCGACGGTCACCGCCTGCGCCGCCTCGCCCACCGCTTCGGCAGAACGGGTGATCACCCGCCGAACGATTCGGCAATCGCGTTGCGCCAGGGTATCCCGGGCCGCGTCCAGCAGGCTGTCCTTGCCTGATCCGGACGGCCCGATAAGATAGATCAACCTGCCAACCATCAAAACACCCTCTTGCCTTGTCGCCAGACCTTGTCGATAACCGGCAGGCCAGCATGATCACGCGCCTGGATCAGATCAGCGCGCAGCCCCACACGTATTTCACCACGATCCGCCAACCCGGCAGCCACGGCCGGCGTGCGGCTGACCATGTTGATCGCCTGCGGCAGGTCACATGCGTTGTCCTGATCGGCGAGCATGAATGCAGACTGCAACAGACTGGCCGGGTAGTAATCGCTGGACAGAATATCCAGCAGCCCGTCGCGGGCCAGCGATGCTGCCGCCACGTTACCGGAGTGCGAGCCGCCGCGCACGATGTTCGGTGCGCCCATCAACACGCTCATGCCCAGTTGCCGACAGCCACGGGCCGCTTCGAGCGTGGTCGGGAACTCGGCGATGTTCATGCCGAAACCCGCCGACTCCTCGACATGCGCCATGGTTGCATCGTCGTGACTGGCAATCGACAGGCCGCGCGCCAGGCACAGTTCGACGATCGCACGCCGGTAACGGTCGGCGTACTCGTTGGAGTTGGCCACCTGTTCAACGATGAAACGGTCCATTTCCTCGTTATTCATGTGGTACTTGCCCATGTAGTACTCGCGGTACTTGGACTCCAGGGCAAACTGACGCTGGCCGGGCGCATGGTCCATCACCGAGACCAGTTGCACCAGTGGCTGGTCCACCAGATCGCGAAACACGCTCAAGGTATCCGGGTGACTGACCTCGCAGCGCAAGTGCAGCACATGCTCGGCGCGAGTCAGGCCTGCCGCATTGGCGTCGGCAATCGCCTGCAGCATGGCGGGCAATTGCTGCATGCGCTTGCCTTTGGGGTTGATGTCGCCGATCGACAGCGCGTCGAACACCGTGGTGATGCCCGCCGCGACGATTTGCGCATCGTGGCTGATCACCGCCGACATCGACGGCCAGTCAACACCCGGACGCGGCGACAGGTGCTTTTCGAGGTTGTCGGTGTGCAATTCCACCAGTCCCGGCAGCAGGTAGTCGCCCTGCATGTCCTGGGCCTGACTCAACTGACTGCATCCACTCTCGACCTCGGCAATCAGGCCGTCACGGACCACCACAGTGCCGGTGAATACCTGTTCGGCCGTCACCACGCGGGCGTTACTGAAAACCTGTTCGTTCAGCATTGCAGCAACTCCTTGGCGGTGAGGTCCACCGGGGTCATGTCGAGTTGACGATTGGCGACTGCCTCGCGGGCGTCGCGATCATGGAAAATACCGATCAGGGCGGCACCGGCCTGTTTGGCCTCGTCGACCAGTTCCAGCACCACCCGGCGGTTGGCGTCGTCCAGCGACGCAGTCGGTTCGTCGAGCAACAGCACCGGCCATGGCACCATGAATGCGCGCGCGATGTTGATACGCTGCTGTTCGCCACCGGAAAACGTACTGGGCGCCAACGGCCACAGGCGCTGCGGAATATTCAGCCGCCCCAGCAGCAGTTGCGCGCGCTCCTGAGCCTGCTCACGGGGCCAACCGCGCGCCAGAGCCGGTTCCATGACCACGTCCAGGCTGGACACACGCGGAATCACGCGCAAGAACTGGCTGACGTAGCCGAGTGTCTTGCGTCGCACCTCAAGCACCTGGCGCGGGGTTGCGCCGACCAGTTCGGTCCACTCGCCTTCATGCTGCACGCGAATGCTGCCGGCGGCAGGCAGATAATTGCCGTACAGGGTGCGCAGCAGCGTGCTTTTGCCCGCGCCGGATTGCCCGCTGAGCACCAGGCATTCGCCGGCGCGCACCGAGAAATTCAGGCCGCGCAGCACATTGAGGACCACGCCGTTGTGCTGATGCAGGGTGAAAGTTTTCGACAGGTCACGGACCTCGATCAAGGTTGTCATCGGGCTCACCTCTTCTGTACAGGCTGTTCGGACAGTGCGGCTCATGGCTGCAATACCGAGGACACCAGCAGTTGCGAATACGGGTGCTGCGGGTCATCGAGAATCTGGTCGGTCAGGCCGCTTTCGACCACTTCCGAGCGACGCATGACCATCAGCCGGTCAGCCAGCAGCCGCGCGACTGCCAGATCATGGGTGACGATGACCACGGCCAGATCCAGTTCGCGCACCAGCCCGCGCAACAGATCGAGCAGGCGGGCCTGCACCGACACGTCGAGCCCGCCGGTGGGTTCGTCCATGAACACCAGTCTCGGGCTGGAGACCAGGTTGCGGGCGATTTGCAGACGCTGCTGCATGCCGCCGGAAAAGGTCCGCGGCAAGTCGTCGATGCGCTGCGGATCGATCTCCACCTGGGTCAGCCAGTCCAGCGCGGCACCCCGCAACTGCTGATAATTGCGCACCCCCTGCGCCATCAGACGCTCACCGATATTGGCGCCGGCCGACACGCCCATGCGCAGGCCATCACGCGGATTCTGTTCGACAAAGCCCCACTCGGTGCGCAGCAAGGTGCGCCGCTGCGCCTCACTGGCGCTGTACAGGTCGAACCAGTCACCCTCCTTGCTGCGATAGTCGATGCTGCCGCGGTCCGGCGGGCAACGTCCGCTCAACAGCGAGAGCAGCGTGGATTTCCCCGAGCCGGACTCGCCAACGATGCCCAACACTTCGCCGGGGTACAGATCGAAACTGACGTCCTGACAGCCCTTCTGCACACCGTACAGACGGGTCAGACCGCGCACCTTGAGCAGCGGCTGCACAGCCTCGGGAAGGCGCTCGCCCGCCGGGTCCAATGAACGTGCACTGATCATCGATCGTTCTCCTGCTGTTTGACGCGCTGGGCGCAGTAATCGGTGTCGGAGCAGACAAAGCTCTGCGTCCCGGCATCGTCGAGAATCAGCTCGTCGAGAAAGGAATCATGGCTGCCGCAGATCGCACAGCACTGCTCCCAGCGCTGCACCTCGAACGGGTGATCTTCAAAGTCCAGGCTCACCACCTGCGTATATGGCGGCACGGCGTACAGACGCTTTTCGCGCCCTGCGCCGAACAGCATCAATGCCGGGCTCATGTGCAGCTTGGGGTTATCGAATTTGGGAATCGGCGACGGGTCCATCACATAGCGCTCATCGACCATCACCGGGTAGGCGTAACTGGTGGCGATATGGCCGAAGGTGGCGATGTCCTCATAGAGTTTGACGTGCATGACGCCGTAATCATCCAGCGCGTGCATGGTCCGGGTCTCGGTTTCCGAGGGCTCGATGAAACGCAGCGGCTCGGGAATCGGCACCTGATAGACCATGATCTGATCGGCGTGCAGCGGTGTTTCCGGGATTCGGTGACGGGTCTGGATGACCGTCGCCTCGGGCGTGCGCTCGGTTGTGGCAATGCCAGCCGTACGGGCAAAGAAACGCCTGATCGAAACCGCGTTGGTGGTGTCGTCAGCGCCCTGGTCGATGACCTTGAGCACATCATCGGCGCCCAGGATTGCGGCGGTCAGTTGCATACCGCCGGTGCCCCAGCCATACGGCAGCGGCATTTCGCGCCCGCCAAACGGCACCTGATAACCGGGGATCGCCACCGCCTTGAGCAGGGCGCGACGAATCATGCGTTTGGTCTGCTCGTCCAGATAAGCGAAGTTGTAGGCCTCATCCCGTGCAGGCCTTTGCTGTGTGGTGTTCATCGGTGAATGAGTCATTGGTCGCTCCCCGGTTTCGGTGCAGACTTGCGCAGCTTGCGGATCAGCTCCAGCTCGGACTGGAAGTCGACGTAATGCGGCAGCTTGAGGTGAGAAACGAAACCCGCCGCTTCAACGTTGTCGCAGTGCGCCAGGACGAACTCTTCCTGCTGGGCCGGTGAGAGGATCTCTTCGTTGAATTCCTCGGCGCGCAGCGAACGGTCCACCAGTGCCATACCCATTGCCTTGCGCTCCGCGTTACCGAACGCCAGGCCGTAACCCCGGGTAAACTGCGCGGGTTCGCTGGCCGAGCCGACGAACTGATTGACCATCTCGCATTCGGTGACTTCGATGTCGCCAATCACAATCGGGAAGCCCAGTTCTTCAGGTTCGATCCAGACTTCCACCTCGCCGATACGGATTTCCCCGGCGAACGGGTGATTGCGGCCATAACCGCGCTGGGTCGAATAACCCAGCGCCAGCAGAAACCCCTCATCACCACGCGCCAGTGCCTGCAGGCGCTGGGCACGACTGGACGGATACTCCAGCGGCTCGCGGGTGATGTCCGCGACGCGCTCGCCATCGTCGACTTCGGGCTTCATCAGCCCTTCCTTGGCAAGCAATCCGAGCACTCGCGGACAGGGCTCAAGCGTGGCGTGCAGGGTGACTTCCGGGCCCGGGTGCTCGCCTTCGGCCAGCAGGGTAAAATCCAGCAAGCGATGGGTGTAGTCGAAGGTCGGCCCCAGCAATTGACCGCCAGGGAGGTCCTTGAATGTGGCCGACAAGCGACGGTTGAGCTGCATGTTCGAGGTGTCGATGGGCACGCTGGCGCAAAAGCGCGTCAGCGTGGTGCGGTAGGCGCGCAGCAGGAAGATCGCTTCGATCAGGTCGCCCGCCGACTGCTTGATCGCCAGCGCAGCCAGTTGCGGGTCGTACAGCGAACCTTCGCTCATGACCCGTGCTACCGCCAGCGGCAGTTGCTGACGAATCTGCTCGACGTCGAGTTCGGCAATGCCGGTGTCGCCACGACGCCTGCTGGCCAGCAAGCGGTGAGCATTATCGATGGCCTGTTCGCCACCCTTGACTGCGACGTACATCAGGCACACTCCTGCACGCGGGTGCTGCGTGGCAAGCCGAGCAATCGACTGCCCGAGACAAAGAACACATCCAGCCCGCAAGGGAAGACATTATGTGCTTCACGTGCGGCCCAGAAACCTTCATCCAGCGGCAGGGCCACCGAATGGTGTCGCTCGATGCCCGGACCGCTCCAGGCAAGCATCCGCCCGCCTTGCAGGTCAGGCAGCTGAATCATCAAGGTGCAGGACTGATCCGGGTAGCGGTCATTGCCGGTATCGAAATCGTGCAGTTGCAGGGCAGTCGATGCATCGAGCAACGCGAAGCGCGCTGCGTGCCGCTCAGTGACAATCGGGCTGGCGCAATGAAAGGCAATGTTCGCACGAATCGCCGGGGTATCGAATGCCGGCGCCAGCCACACTGGCGTGTCCAGGTCCAGCAGCGCCAGGCACAAGGCGTGGGTTGCACTGTCCAGACCCTGCAAGGCCGGCGGCTGGTGCGCGCTGGGCAGGGTCTGAATCACCCCCGGACCGGACAACGCCTTGAGGGCGACACGAAAACTGCGCTGGGCATCCAGTACCGGATCGGTGAAGGCAGGTTGCAAAAGGACGGCATTCATCAGTCTTCTCCTCGGACCAGGGTAAAGAATTCGACTTTGGTGGCAGCGGCCTCGGCGTCCTTGCGCGCCCGACGCTCGGCTTGCGCACGCGCCAGCGGCTCGATCAACTCGGACAGCCACCAGGCCTGCTGCGCGCCCTGCAAATGCGCGTCGGCCAGAGCCGCCAGTTCAGCGTGGCGCTTATCGCGTCCAGCCAGATAGCTGTAGCCGGTGCGCCCGTCGGCCAGACGCACCACACAGCGCGTCACGCTCATTTCGCCGAGGTTGAAAGCTGAACCAGTGCCGCCCATACGGCCGCGCACCAGGGTCATGCCGATTTCCGGGGCGCGGATCATCTGGTAATCGGTGTCGCGTAGCGCCGCTTCGTGGCGGTTCAACTGCTCGCGGCTCGGCTGATCGGCATGAGCGCGGGCCAGTACGCCCATCCAGTGCTGACGCGCCGTTGTTTCGGGAGTTGCTTGCATGGAACACCTCGGTGTCAGGTCGTCTTGAAAGGAGTCGCCACTTGATACTGGAAGCGATCGGCGCGGCTGACCGAGCGGGAAAGCTCCACCGGCTGCCCCGCCGGGTCACAGGAAACCGTCAGTACGGTCAGCGCCGGCATGTGTCGGGGCATCAGCAACCACGCGGCCTCTTCGCGGGACGGCAGGCGTGCGCCGATCAGGCTCTGCGCACGGCTCAACGGCAACTCGCGCTCAGCCAGGTACTGGCGCACCGAGCCGCCGCGGTAATCGGCCAGCAAATCGCTGTAACGGGCGCTGTAGCGGTGGAAGATCAGGCTGACCGCCTGGCCGTCCAGTTTGCGCAGTGTCTGCAGTTCGATCAGCGGCGCGTGCTCGTCCACTCCCAGATGCTGGGCATCTTCACGGCTGGCCTGACATTCCTGACGACGCAGCAGGATCGCTTCCACGCCCAGGCCCTGCGCCGACCAGGATTTGCTGTAGGCGCTGTCAGCCTGCATCGGATAAATCAGCGGACGCTCCAGCACTTGAGTGCCTTTGCCCTGACGTCGCAACACGCTGCCCTCACGTACCAGTTCATCGACCGCGCGGCGAATGGTGTGGCGGTTGACGCTGAAGCGCTCGGCCAGCTGGAATTCGGCGGGCAGGAAATCGCCGGGCTGATAGGTAGTCAGCTCTTCACGCAAGATGTTGGCGAGCTCGTGGTACATCGGGCTAACTTGTCTAGACAACTGCATGGTTAAAAAAAGTGTTCATTGAACACCCCTCTTCTGTCAGATGAATTGCTTGCGCAGGCGCTGCGACATGATGTCGATGACGCTTACCACAACGATGATCACCAGCAGCACGGCGCTGGTCTGGACGAACGCAAAGGCGCGAATGTTTTCCCAGAGGATAACCCCGATGCCTCCTGCGCCGACCATCCCGACCACAGTCGCCGAGCGCACATTGGATTCGAACCGGTATAGAGCATAGGAGATCCACAGCGGCATGACCTGCGGGATGACCCCGTAGATGACTTCCTGCAAGGCGCTGGCACCGGTGGCGCGCACCCCTTCGACCGGTCCGGGCTCTATGGCTTCGACAGCTTCGGCGAACAATTTGGCGAGGACCCCGGTGGTGCTGATCCACAGCGCCAGCACCCCGGCGAACGGCCCCAGCCCGACGGCGACCACGAACAGCATCGCAAACACCATCTCGTTGATCGAACGAAAAGCGTCCCTGCAGCGCCGCAGCGGCAGATGAATCCACCACGGCGTGATGTTCTCGGCGCACAGAATGCCCAGCGGTATCGAGCAGACAATCGCCAGCGCCGTGCCCCACAGAGCGATCTGGATAGTCACCAGCATTTCCTTGAGGTAACTGCGCCACTCACGGAAGTCCGGAGGGAAGAAATCGGCGGCGAATGTGGCCATGTTCGACGAGTCGCGAACCAGTGCCATCGGGTTCATTTCTGCGCCGTGCCAGGCCCAGGCGAGTGCAGCGAGCAACAGGCCCCAACCCAGATAACGGGACCCGTTGGGTTTGCCCGCGACCTGGGTATAGGCAGCATGAGTGGTCATGACGAACTCCTGATCGTGAACGGCTGGCTCAACCTGCGGAGCTGCCTGCGGTTTTCTGGTTCAGCTCGGTGATGCGCTCCTGCAACTTGCTCAGGCTGGCATCGATATCCTTGAGACGGGCGGCTTTCTCCTGCTCGTCCAGCGTGGTGCTGGCCACCACTTCGGTGCGCTGCTTGAACAGTTCGAGTTGGCGAATGGGCAACAACTGGTCGTCGCTGGACTTGAGAAACTTGCCCATCTGCATGTTCTTCAGCACGGTTTTCTCTTCGTCGGTATTGCCGTAACTGGTGAAGAATTCACGAATCTTTGCCTTTTCCTGGTCCGACAGCGCCTTGCTCCAGACAATCGGGTCGGCCGGGATCAGCGGCGATTTCCAGATCACCTTGAGTTGCTCGACCTTGTCGGGCTGAGTCACGGCCAGGCGATCCCAGCTTTCGGTGTTGAAGGTCGCAACGTCCAGCTGACCCTTGGCAACGCTGAGGGCGTTGACTTCATGACTGGAGTTCAAGGTGCGCTTGAAGGCGGTGGACGCATCGACATGGTTTTTCGCAAACACGTAATAACCTGGCACCAGATAGCCCGAAGTGGAGTTCGGGTCACCGTTGCCGAAGGTCAGGCTCTTGGCGTTCTTGAGCATGTCTTCGACGTTATTGATCGGGCTGTCCTTACGTACGATCAGCAGGCTCCAGTAGCCCGCGTCACCGTTGGCGGCCGAGGTCTGGGCAAAGATCTCGCCGTTGGAGCGGTCCACCGCTTCCATCGCCGCTTTGTTGCCCAGCCAGGCCACGTCCACCTTGTTGAAACGCATGCCCTGAATCAGGCCGGCGTAGTCCGAGGCGAAGGTGGCGTTAACCTTGAGACCGGTCTTGCGGCTCATGTCATCGAGAAACGGCTGCCAGATACTTTTCAGGTTTTGCGAAGACTCGGTGGACATGATGCCGAAATTGATGGCTTTTTCTTCTGCGGCCTGGACCGTGCCCAACGCGCAGGCAGTCAGCAAGGCGGCAGAGGCGAGAAGACGACCGATACGCTTGAACATGCAGGCTCTCCGGAAAATGTCAGGTGATGGTTGTCGAAAGGACGTCAGACCTTGGCCAGCGTCAGGCTGGCTTTTTGCCGCACACGCCGGCTTCGTTCGGTGATCATCAGACTCGCGTCCGCGTCTGCACCGTAGAGGTCGTTGAGAAACTGTTTGCTGAGGTCCTGCGCCAGACCATCAAAATGGATGCGCCCCGACTTGAGAGCCACCGCACGCGGGCAATAGCGCACGGCATAATCGACCTGGTGCAGGGTCACCACGACCGTCTTGCCGTCGCGGCGGTTGATGTCGGCGAGGATTTCCATGACGCGGCGGGCCGATTCCGGGTCCAGCGAGGCAATCGGCTCGTCGGCGAGGATCACTTCGGCGCGCTGGGTCAAGGCCCGGGCTATCGCCACTCGCTGCTGCTGACCGCCGGACAGGGTCGAAGCCCGTTGCGCGGCAAGGTCCGCCAGCCCGACCCTTTCCAGCGCAGCCATTGCACGCTGTTTTTCCTCGTTATTGAACAGCGCAAGACTGCCGCGCCAGCGTGGCATGCGCCCCAGACAACCGAGCAGGACGTTGTCCAGCACGCTGAGGCGATTGACCAGATTGAATTGCTGAAAGATATAACCGATGTCGGCGCGCAGACGTCGCACCTGGCCGTTCAGGCGACCCGAGGACTGAACCTCGCGCCCCAGCACCTGAACCTGTCCGCCATTGCTGCGATCGCAGCACGCCAGGCCGGCGAGATGCCGGAGCAGCGTTGACTTGCCCGAACCGGAAGCGCCAATCAGCGCGACCATCTCACCGGGTTGTATAGACAACGCAAGGTCAATGAGCGCGCTTTTATGGGAAAAGGTCTTGTTCAGGCCTTGTACATGAATGGCTTCGTTCATGAGGCTTCTCGGTCTGTGTACGACCCAGGACAGGTCGCATTTGGTTGTCAACCAAACTGAACCTGTGTTGTTGCAGCCTCATGAAGCTCGAATGACGGGGTCATAACAGTTTGTCGCAGATGTTGTTGCGATGCGCACACGTTCAGCGATGCAGGGCGTCGGGATACGGTTCCAGACGCTCTGCCTGCGCCGCCCAGGTATGAGCAGCGGCGCAGAGAATGGCCGGATCAGATCCTGAAGCTGCCCACCAGTTGCTGCAGACGCGCGGCCTGCTCTTCCAGCGAGTTGCAGGCATCCAGGGTCTGGCGCAGGTTGTCGACGCCCAGCTGGTTGAGGGTGTTGATGTGAGTGATGTCGACATTGATCGATTCGACCACCGAGGTCTGCTCCTCGGTTGCCGCCGCGACCGACTGGTTCATGCCGTTGATCTCTTCGATACGGCGGGTCACGCTGCTCAGACGCTCGCCGGCCAGGTTGGCGATGCCGACGCTGTCCTCGCTCTGACGCTGGCTCTCGGTCATGTTGGTCACTGCGTCGCGAGCGCCGACCTGCAGCTCTTCAATCATGGTCTGCACTTGCTGGGCAGAATCCTGAGTGCGATGCGCCAGGTTGCGCACTTCGTCGGCCACGACCGCAAACCCGCGCCCGGCTTCACCGGCACGCGCCGCTTCGATGGCCGCGTTGAGCGCCAGCAGGTTGGTCTGCTGGGAAATGCTGGTGATCACTTCGAGAATCTGCCCGATGTTGGCGGTCTTGCCATTCAGGCTTTCGATGTTCACGCACGACTCGCTGATCTTCCCGGACAGCTCGTTCATCGCCTTGATGGTCTGCTGCACGACGTTCTGGCCGTCGCTGGCCAGGCCGCTCGCATCGCTCGACTGCTGCGAGGTGCGTGCCGCATTCTGGGCGATTTCCTGGGCTGCGGCGCCCAATTCGTTGATCGCCGCCGCCACGCTTTCGGTACGGTTGGACTGCTGGTCCGAGTTGCTCATGGACGCGTTGGAGACCTTGACCACCCGAGTGGCAACCTCGCCCAACTGTGCGGCAGTCGAAGCCACTTCACGAATCGAAGTGTGAATGCGCTCGACGAAACGGTTGAACGACTCGGCCAGTTCACCGAATTCATCCTGCGAAGTGATCGCCAGACGCTTGGTCAGATCGCCCTCGCCGTCAGCGATATCACGCATCGCACGGCCCATCTGATGCAAGGGCTGCATCAACACGCGAATCAACAGACCCAGCAGCAGGATGATCACCACCACCACTACCACCATGGCCGTGATGGCCGAGGCACGGAACTCGGCCAACATGGCGTAGGCGGAATCCTGCTCGAGTACCAGTGCCACGTACCAGTTGGCCGTCGAAACACCTTGAACAGGCGTGAAAGAAATGATTTCCGGCTTTTTACCGGAGTCGATTTCGGTCACACCCGTGGTAATTTTCGGAGTGTTGGTCGGGTAGGCTTCACTGATGTTCTTGAGCACCAGTTTGCTGTCCGGGTGCACCAGAATCTTGCCGTCGGCACTGACCAGAAATGCATAGCCATGGCCATCGAAGTTCAGCGAGTTGATGATCTTGGTGACGTTGTCCAGAGCGATATCGGCACCGGCCACGCCCACGAACTGATTCTGGAACTTGACCGGTGTGGCCATGGTCATGACCAGCTTGCCGGAAGATGCCGCGATGTAGGGTTCGGTCACAATGGTGCCGGGCGCATTCTGTGCCGCCTTGTACCAGCCACGCGCACGCGGGTCGTAGTCAGCGGGGCGATTGGCCGACGGCACCGAGAACATCACGCCTTCGGTGCTGCCAAAGTAGCTCAGCTGAAAACTTTCGCTGTAGGCAGGCAGGCCGATGGCGCGCTGCAACTGTGGCAGTTCCTTGCCATCCGCGGCGATCTGCTGCGACATCGATTGCAGCAATTGCATACGGCTTTCCAGCCAGGTCTGAATATTCTGCGTGGTGAGCGTACCCAGTTGCTGCAACTCGGACTTGACGCTGGATTTGAGTGACTGACGCTGGCGATAGTCATTGACGACAATGAACACGCTGAACGCAACAACCACAATCAATGCAGCGGCAAGAAGGATTTTCTTGCTGAACCCCAGACTCTTCATAGCGGATACTTCCACGGCAAAAAACCAATAAGGACGATCTCTGGATCGCCAATCAAACTTCACAACGGTGCCGTCTATTTCACGTTACAACCCACAGGCCGTTCAGCAACCGGAGCCGATACACCTGCCGCGGCGTCAATCACCAGGCAGGTCCGAGTATCGACACCTTACAAAGACGCTTGTATCGCCATATCGGCGCGACCCACGAGTCCTTGATTATTTTTTTCGTCGGGGGTCGAGATGTCCTTCCCATAATCGACACTCAAGCGTGCAGAACATGAAAAACTGGCTATGGTTGAAATCATCCCCCGCCCTGCACAGGATGGTTTCGCCATGCCAAGTATCGAGCAACTTTTTGACGGTTTGCATAGCCTCCCGAGTATTCCCAAAGTGGCTCAGGACTTGATGCTGCAATTTGACAATCCCTCTTCCAACCTGGAAAGCATTGCCCGCAATATAGAAAAAGACCCGGTGATTGCGGCCAAGGTATTGCGCTTGGCCAACTCGGCGCGCTTTCGTGGTTCGAGGGAATCCTCGAGCATCGAAGACGCGGCCATGCGCCTGGGTTTCAATACGTTGCGTACGCTGGTAATGGCCTCGGCAGTGACCGGTGCCTTCAAGGCCGGGCCGAGTTTTGATCTCAAGGGGTTCTGGCTGAAAAGCTTTCAGGTGGCAGGGATCTGCCGGATGCTGGCGAAACAGACCGGTGCCGACCCTGAAATCGCCTTTACCTGCGGGGTCATGCATAACATCGGAGAGTTGCTGATCCAGACCGGCGCGCCCGATGTGGCCGAGCGCCTGAACAACGCCGCTAAAGCCGGGACGCCAGGGCGTGCAGCCAGCGAAACCCTGCAACTGGGTTTCAGCTACCCGGAAGTCGGCGCAGAACTGGCCAGTCGCTGGCATCTGCCCCAGGTCATTCGCGACGCAATCGCCTATCAGGCGACTCCGCTGAAGGCACCGAAGGACGCGTCTTTACCGAGGATCGTCGCCCAGGCCATCACCATTTCAGACGCGCTGGAAGCCCATGGCGGCGCAACACCTCAGGCGCAGCAGGCGTCAGGCGGGCCGCTGATGGAAGGCATCGATCTGGACGCTCTGTTTGCCGGGTTGCCAGCGGTGCTGGAAGCCGACAAGGCGTTTTCCGAATTGTTGAGCTGAGCCACCGGCAACTCTAAAGGCTGGACCGCGCAAGCGGGCAGAACATCGAGCGGTCCATTGCTGAGGCCGCACAGTGCATTTATCTGTATATCCATACAGATAAAACTTGCCCGCTACGCATTCAACGTTCATCCTTGCAGCCCTTGCACCGGTAATCGACGACGGTAGTCATGCGGCTGTTTCTCTGCGAAAAACCTTCCCAGGCCAAAGACATTGCGGCTGCGCTCGGCGCGACCCGGCGTGGCGACGGCTGCTGGGTGGGTGCCAATGCGACGGTGACCTGGTGCATCGGCCACCTGCTGGAAACCGCCCCGCCCGATGCCTACGATGCACGTTACAAACGCTGGGTGCTGGAAGACCTGCCCATTGTTCCGGAAAAATGGAAGATGCTGGTCAAGCCCAGAACTGCCAGCCAGTTCAAGGCAGTCAAACGACTGCTGGGTGAAGCCCGGGAACTGGTGATCGCCACCGATGCCGACCGTGAGGGCGAAATGATCGCCCGCGAACTGATCGAGCACTGTCGCTATCGCGGGCCGATTCAGCGCTTGTGGCTGTCGGCACTGGATGACGCCTCGATTCGCAAGGCGCTGGCGGCGCTCAAGCCCGGTGCCGACACGTTCAGCCTGTATCACTCGGCACTGGGCCGATCACGCGCCGACTGGCTGATCGGCATGAACATGAGCCGTCTGTTCACCCTGCTGGGTCGACAATCCGGTTATCAGGGCGTGTTGCCAGTGGGCCGGGTACAAACCCCGACCCTGCGACTGGTGGTAGACCGTGATCGCAGCATCGCCAACTTCGTCCCGGCGCCCTACTGGGCGATTGACGTCAGGCTGCTGCATGACAATCAGGCCTTCATTGCCCAGTGGCGCGCGCCGTCGGACGCCTGCGACGATCAGGACCGCTGCCTGAACCAGGCGCTGGCGCAACAGGCTGCGCACGACATGCACGCCGCAGCCAGCGCACGACTGGTCAAGCTGCGTACCGAGCGCATTCGCGAAGCCGCGCCCTTGCCGTTCGACCTGGGTACCCTGCAGGAAATCTGTTCGAAGAAGCTCGGGCTCGGCGCGCAGGAAACCCTCGACATCGCCCAGTCCCTGTATGAAACCCACAAGGTCATCACCTACCCGCGCAGCGATTGCGGGTACCTGCCGAACAGTCAGCACGGTGAAGCCGCAGGCATCATCGCGGCACTGTGCAAGGCCGACCCTGCACTGGCAGGCCTTTCCCCGCACCTCGACCCACAACGTCGGTCACGGGCCTGGAATGACAGCAAAGTGACGGCGCACCACGGCATCATTCCCACCGCGGCGGTGCGTGGCGTAGAACGTCTGACCGGCAAACCGCGAGCGGTGTATACCCTGATCAGGGCGCGTTACCTGGCCCAGTTTCTGCCCAACCATGAATACGACCGCACCCAGGCTGACTTCGACTGTGCAGGCCACGCGCTGCGTGCGGTGGGCAAGCAGATCGTCGAGCCGGGCTGGAAGCGTGCGATGCCCGAAGCGCTGACCCCGGCCAAGGGTCGTGAAGCGCCTGCCCCGCAGCCGTTGCCGGCATTGTTTCAGGGCTGCGAGTGTGCAATCGCCGAGGTCGTCCTCAAGGACCTCTGGACCCAGCCGCCGAAACCGTTCACCGAGGGAGACCTGATCAAGGCGATGAAGAACGTCGCCAAACTGGTGGAAGACCCGCTGCTCAAACAGAAGCTCAAGGACACCACCGGCATCGGCACCGAAGCCACCCGCGCCGGGATCATTCAAGGCCTGCTGGACCGTGGCTACCTGACCAAGCAGGGCAAATCGCTGTGCGCAGCACCGGCGGCCTTCAGCCTGATCGACGCCGTGCCGCGTGCCATCGCCGATCCGGGCACTACCGCCATCTGGGAGCAGGCGCTGGACATGGTCCAGAGCGGCGAAATGAGCCTCGAAGAGTTCGTTGCCAAACAGGCGGCGTGGATGAGCAAACAGGTCAGCCGTTGCGTCGGCATGCGTATGAGCATCAGCGGGCCGGCCAGCCCGGCAGGCGTTGCGCCGCCCTGGAAGAAAAAACGCAAGACCACAAAGCGCGTCGCCAAGACCTCCACCGCCACAGCGGACACTGCGGCGAAAAAGCCACGGCGTGCTGCCAGACCGGCCGCCAAGGCGTAGGCCGGAACGGCGATAGCCAGATCAGCCACTGCACATTCAAGCGTTACAAACAGGTGTTACAACATGTCAGACCGAGAGCTCATCATTCCGCCCACCATGCAGTCGATCATGGACCGTGCAGGCTATGCGCCTGCGGTCAGGGTTGGGGATACCCTGTACTGCGCGGGCCAGGTGGGGCGTACGCGGGATATGGAAGTCATTCTCAACCCAGAGGCGCAATTCATCGCCTGCTGGGAAAATCTGCGCACCGTACTGGCCGAGGGCGGCTGCACCTTCGACGATATCGTCGACATGACCACTTATCACGTCGCCATGAGCGAGCACATGGCGGTGTTTCGTGAAGTGAAAAACCGCATTTTCCCGCGTGGCCAATGTGCCTGGACCTGCATCGGCGTTGCCGAACTGGCGCACCCCGGGTTGCTGCTCGAAATCAAGTGCGTTGCGGTCAGGCGCGACAACACCTGATCGGCAATCACAGGCTGGAGCGCAAGGGTATCTCGTGCCGCGAAGACTGGGCCCGAACATCGTCAAGACCGACCATTTCGTCATGCGCCACGGCCTGGGTCATGAACAGTTTTACGTCAGACACCGAAGACAGCACCTTGCGCGCCTCTTCCACCGAAGCAACGTGCAGGGTTTTTCCGCTCGAATCTTCCACCGGCACAGACTTGCCGTCGAGCTTTGCGTGCAGCACGTAGGAACCGCCTTCCATGGAGATCAAATCGAGTTCACGAACCGTTTGATCCTTTACATGCTTGGTCAGGTCTTGAATGTTCAAAGTCACACCTCCGGTGGCGTTCTGGAAATCAGCGCCGCTTGAAAATGGAGCTTTTATTGGCGCAAACGTTCAGTCCTTTCGGGTCAGGCCAGCCTGAACACGTCTGCCGTCAGTGCATGAAACACATTGAGCGATGTCACTGTGGGTCAGCATCGAACACCGGGCGCGCACGTCGCGCCCTCGCTTATTTACCCAATAGCAGCGCTGCGTCGAAGCCCATCCGCAAGTTGCCCCAGTGGCGCCCCTCGAAGAAGAACGGCACATCGATTTCGGTCATGATCTCGCCGGTATCGCGCAGGTAAGTCTGCAACAGAAAACGCTGCTTGTTGCCTGCGGCGCGCAGACCAATCGGGTCGGAGAACATACGTTTGTTGCGGCACACCGGCAGATCGACTTCACGATTGCCGGTAGGTTTTTGCGATACCCAGCTGTTATTGACCGGGCAATAGCCCTTGCTGTCGACGATGAATGTAACCTTGCCGCCGCGCGTGCCCTTGGTCAGCTTGTCGCATTCTTCCTGGCAGATTTGCGCAAAACGCTCGGTGTAACCGGTGGTGTATTGTTTGGGGTCTGTGCCCGGAATCAGCTTGTAACTCTGATCGAACAGATTGACGCCCTGTTTATGCAGCTCGACCAGGCGTGCTTGCAGAATGTCACGGCACTGGCTAGCGCGAGTGATCGCCGCATCCAGTTCGCCATGCCCAAGCACAAATCGCCCAAGCAGCGCCTGCACCTGCTCGGCCACACTGGACAGATCCCGGGTGGCCGTAGCGGAGTGCTGCATGCGCTGGTCGATGGCCTGGCTATCGGAATAGATCCGCGTTACCCGTTCATTGATCCCCGTGTTTGTAGAGGCAAACTGCTGAATATGAGCAGCGATGTCGGCGAGCTTGTCGTTGGTCGACTCGAAATCGCCGATCATGCTTTCGAAATGGCCGGACGCACGCTCTACCACCAGCTGGGTTTCGCGGGCGCTGTGGCTGATCTGGATGGTCTGTTCGTGTGTGGAGCTGACTTCCTGAAGCATGGCGTCGATGTTGCGAGAGATATCATCAGTGGCTTTACTGACGTTTTGCGCCAGCGTGCGCACCTCGTCAGCCACCACCGCGAAACCTCGACCACTCTCCCCCGCCCGCGCCGCTTCGATGGCCGCATTGAGCGCCAGCAGGTTGGTTTGCGAAGAAATCTGCTGAATAAGACCGACTATCGACTTGATGCTTGATGAACGCTCATTCAAGCCGGAGACCAGTCCACCGAACTCATTGAGGCTGCTGGATATCTGGCTGATGTTTCCGGTCACTTCCAGCAATTCGGCATAAGAATCGCGCGCCATGCTCAGGTTCTGCGCGGTGGTGCTGGAAATGCCCTGGGTCTGTTGCGAGACGTCCTCGATGCTGCCCACTGCCATGTTGCTCTGGTCCATCACTTCTCTGGCGAAGCGTGCCTGATCGGTTGCGCTGTCGCTGGAATCACTGATGTTCTTCAGCGAACGCGCCGACTCGACGGCGATCTGTACAGTCAGCCCTTGAATGCTGCTGATGATCTCGCGCTGTTTGGCCAGAAAGAGATTGCAGGTACTGGCCAGCCCGCGAATTTCATCATGAGTGAGCAACGGCAGATCCTTCGACAGATCACCCTCACCGCTGGCGACCTCTTCGAGCGCGCGGGTCATGGACATCACAGGACGCACGATCAGGTGGCGGAAATACCAGACCATGAAGCTGACCATGACAAGCGTGAACAGCGTGCTCAACAGAATCGCATTGCTCAGCAGATCAAGCTGACTCTGGATCACGCCAAGCGCGGCAGGGTCCGTTTGCGTGCCGCGCAATTGCAGCATGATGTCGGAACGAATGTTCAACGCCACCCAATACAGCAAGGCGCTGACCAGGACCAGCAGGAAAAGGCTTGATAGCTTCTTGGTCAGCGTGTTGAAAAACTGCTTTTCAACTGACTCGTACAAAGCCTTTAACGTCTGCATTTTGCTGCTCCTGGGTACAAGGGTGATTCCGGTGCGATGGTTAACGTCTGTCGCTACCAAAGCTTTAATGCGTTCGCCTTCAGCGGAGGCGGAAAAACTTCGACCACGCAGCTCACGGTGCTTTTCGCGCCGCAGAGTACTGCAGAGCTGGGCAATTTGATATCACAGCTGAAAGCGATCGACCGATTGTGAAAGCTGCCCGGCCATTACCGACAGTTCGTCAGTCGTACTGGCGGTCTGGCCGATGACCCGGCTATTGCCCTCGGACATGCTGGCAATCATTTCTACCTGATGAGCGATTTCATTACTCGCCAGGCTTTGCTCACCAATGGTGCGGGTGATGTCGTTGACCAATTGTGTGGTGCTCAACGTGGCATCCAGGATATCGCTGATCGCACGTTCCACTTCGGCGGTGACCGCCATGCCCTTGTCGACCTGAGCCACACCGGCTTCCATGCTGGTGACCGCCTCACGGGTGCTCTGCTGAATGCGCGCAACCATGGTGGTGATTTCCTGAGTGGACGCACTGGTGCGCCCCGCCAGGCTGCGCACTTCGTCGGCTACCACGGCAAACCCACGGCCCTGCTCGCCAGCGCGGGCGGCTTCGATGGCCGCGTTGAGTGCCAGCAGGTTGGTCTGGTCGGCAATGCCCTTGATGACCTGAATAATATTGAAGATTCCTTCCGAATCCTTGTCCAGCGTGCGGATCACCTGAGCCGACTGCTGCGCCGAGCGGGCAATGCTGTCCATGTCACTGACCACCTGATGAATCACCCGGCCGCCGTTCTTGGCCAGGGATTCGGCCTGACTGGCCATTTCCAGGGCCTGCCCGGCATGCCGGGTGATTTCTTCAATGCTTGCGGTCATCTCGCTGGTCGCCGCCGACATGGTGCCGGCTGCCGAACTCTGCTGCCGGCTGCTGTCGGCCACCTCATGGCAACCACTGCTGAGCTGACGGCTCATGCCACTGACGTCGTTGGCATTGCTGCGCACCACTTCGATCATGCTGCGCAGGTCACGCTGCATGATCGCCAGGCTGCGAATCAGCATGCTGGCTTCGTCACGGCCACCTGACTCGGCGATGGGTTCGCGCAGGTTGCCATGGGCAATACCGTCGGCAATACGGCTGGCGGACGCGAGCGGGATCATGATGCTGCGCGTCACCCAATGCCCCTGGATCAGCAGCAGCAAAATACTGATCGAAAGCACGACCGCCAAGGTCACATTGGCACTGCTAATCGCCTGACGAGTGCGCTCGCCGCTGGCTTTGGAATTGTACTCGATCAGGTCACTCAAGCTCGACATCTGCCCCTCCAGTTGCGTGAAAGCGCTGGAAAATGTACCCAGCTCTTGCTGCGCGCGGTCCGGGCTGTCGATGGCCAGCCCGACAATCCGCTCGCCTGCACTGATATAGGCGTCGAGGCTAGGCTTGATCCTGCTGAGTTCTGCCTTGATGGCATCGGTGAGCGGCAGTTGCAGGTTATCGCTCACGACCTTGCGAAACAGTGCGGCATGCTCATTGAGCGACACCTGCACTTCATCACGCGAACTGTTGCTCCTGCCAAGGCCGAACAGCATCGCTGACAGCACATCGGCGCGCAGCGCGTCGTGCATCATGTCGGCTTGCAGGTGATTGCCCAGCGCAGCCATGCTGACTTCACTGTCGAGCATCGCCGCCTCCATGCGCGTATTACCCAGGTAGTTGACCAGGCTGATGATCATGACGGTCAGTACACTGGTGCCTATCAGCAAGAACAGACGTAGTTTTATCGACATCCTGTAGCCCCTCCGGTCAATGAAATAACGCGAGCTGCGGATTGCTCTTATCAACAGCTTATCGACGCACGTTGCCAGATACTTAGGCCTATTTAGCGGATGTTGCCGAATCGGCAGACAATAACCTTGACCGTCCGGCCTGACGCCGCTCTGTAACGCGTCTATGGTGAACTAACGACATTCAATCCCCACAGGAGCAAGCACTGTGCCTGACAAGAAGTTCGCCATCGATCTCGCCTACCGGCCCCGCCTTGCCGACCTCAAACCACTGACGTCGACTGCACCCTTACTCGAACCACAGGCGCTGGCCGCAGGACGCACCACACCAGCAAGCGACTTGAAAAAGCGCACCGGCTATGCCGAGAACTTCCTCGGTGATTTCATCGTGCCCTGGCCGACTGTCGACGAGGAACTGGCGCCTGATGTCTATCCGTTGAAGAACACCGGGGATCGCCTCGATTACACGCACTTTTCCATCACCATGTCGCGCAGTCGGCGTCTGGCACTGTATGTCGGCGTCAACATTGATGGTGCCAATAGCGTAGAGGTCAAGCGCAGCAAGGACTCCTGGGCATTCGACGGCCGCCTGCCCGCCGAGGCGCAGATTGGCGAAAGTGTGTACGCCGACAACCTGCTGGATCGCGGCCATCTGGTTCGACGGCAGGACCCTAACTGGGGCAAGGAAGCCGAAGTTGCCAACAGTGACACCTTCCACTTCACCAACTGCTCGCCGCAGATGGGTGCGTTCAACCAGAAGACCTGGCTGGAACTCGAGGACTACATTCTCGACAACACACGACGCTGGAAATCACGGGTAACGGTGTTCACCGGCCCGGTGCTGCGCGACGACGACCGCAGCTACCGCAATGTCAAAATCCCTTCGGCATTCTGGAAGGTCGTGGCCTTTCTCGGTGATGACGGCAAGCCTTCGGCCAGCGCCTACATGATCGACCAGACCCGCGAGCTGGGTAAGCTGGACATCATGTTCGGCCCGCTCAAAACCTGGCAACGCAGCGTCGCGCAGATCGAGCAACTCACCGGTATCCGCTTTGGCGACCTGTCCAGTTACGACGGGTTCTCCAACGAAGAGCGCCTGACCGGCACACGCATCGAAGCCCAGATCCGCGGACCGCAGGATATCCGGGTCTGACTTTCCGATAAGCGCGCCCTGCTCCACGTTCGATCCCGAGTGTGCAGCAAGGACACAAACGTGTGACGCCCGGCGCCACACGTTTGCAACCTGCGCACTACTCGAACTGCTGACGATTTTCCGGAGTAATGAGCTTGAACGGCACCCAGATGACCGGGGACGCCAGGCTTTCGCCGCGCGCCATGCGCATCGCGGCATCCACTGCGCCGTCGGCCTGCCCGAGCGCATCCTGAAACACGCTCACCGCCATCTTTCCTTCGGCCATCAGCTTCAAACCGTCCGGGGTGCCATCGATCCCGCCCACCAGATAATCACCCGCCTTTTTGCCGGTTTTTTCCAGCCCCATGATTGCCCCAATGGCCATTTCGTCATTGTTGGCAGCGATGATGGAGAAGTCCACGCCCTGCTTGACCCATTCAATCACGATGGTCGCAGCCTGACTGCGCTCCCAGTTGCCGATTTTCTTCTGCACGACCTTCATGTCCGGGTACTTGGCGACCACCTTCTCCACGTCCTCGGTGCGCATGACCGATGATTTGTTGCTCGGGTCGCCGACCAGAATCACCACATTGCCCTTGTAATTGGCGCGGCGGGCCAGCTCTTCCATCTGCAATGTGCCGGATTCCAGTTCGTCAGAGCCGACGAACGCCGTCAGCGCAGGCCACTTGGCAGGCTCCGGATTGCGATTGACGAATACCAGCGGAACCTTGGCCTCGTTGGCCAGACGCATCATTTCCGGCGCACTTTTGCCACTCACCATTGCGACGACGATGGCATCGACTTTCGAGTTCACCAGATTGCGAAACTGCCGCATCTGCAGCTCCACGTCGTCCTGGCCGTTTTCCATGAAAATATCGGCGTCCAGCAGGGCTACCTGTTTCTCCACGCCGTGGCGCAGGATGGTCTGGAAGTTGTCATTGTATTTGGCCATGCCTACACCGATCAGCGGCGTGGCAGCCTGCGCCAGGCCAGCGAAAAGCAGGCTCGCACTCAGGGAAATCGATAACCACTGTTTCATGTTCTGACTCCCGGGGCGTTAAACGCTGAAATGATGAAGCAGCTCGCGCTGATCCCTGGCCATTTTCGACAGGTCCTGACTGCTGATTGCCGATTGCTCGGCACCGTCGGCGGCCTGCTGGGCGGAATCGTTGATGTGCGTGACCATGCGACTGGTCTCCTGCACCGTCGCGCTTTGCTGTTCGGTGGCCGCAGCGATCTGAATGTTCATGTCGCGAATCACATCCACCGCCTCGCCCATTTCCACCAGCAATTGATCAGCGCCGGAAGCCAGTGTCACGCAATGGTCGGACTGGATCTGGCTTTCGTTCATCACCTCTACCGCCGAATGGATCTTGCTCTGCATCTGGCCGATCATTTCCTGGATTTCGCTGGTGGAGGTCTGAGTGCGACTGGCCAGTGAGCGCACCTCATCGGCCACCACCGCAAAGCCCCTGCCCTGCTCGCCAGCCCGCGCCGCTTCGATGGCGGCGTTGAGCGCCAGCAGGTTGGTCTGTTCGGCAATGGTGCGAATGGCGTCGACGATGCCGTCGATGTTCTGCCCGTATTTCTGCAACTCGTCGGTCACCGCAGACGCCTTGTTGACCTGTTCAGCCTGCTGGCGAATGTTGACGATGGTTTCAGCAACACGCTTTTGCACCTTTCCGGTCAGCTCACTGGTGCTGTCCACCGCGCCGCGTGTGTCCTGAGCCCGACGGGCGACTTCCTCGACCGTGCTTTCCATTTCATTCATGGCTGACGCGGCAGAGTTGAGCCGATCCTTCTGCTCGTCCACCACGCGGGTCGTCTGCTCACTGATCTGCGCGTTCTGGCTGGCGGTCAGCGCCAGGTTGTCGGCCGACCCGATCAGCTGACGAAACGTCTGTTGCAACGACTGGGTGAATTCATTGAGATAACCACCCAACTCACCAAACTCATCGCGGCGGCTGACGTCGAAACGTACCCGCATGTCGCCACTGGTGAGCGTCTTCAAAACCTCGCGAAACGCAGCCAGAGGGCGACGAAGGCTGAAGGCGACCCATGTGCCGATGATTGCTGCCGCCATGACGGCCAGCAGGCAGGCGATCAGCAACAGGCTAAGGCTGGTGGCAATCGTCGAATCCGCCCCGGCCTTGGCCTCGTTGGCCACCGCCACTGACTGATTGCCGAACTCGCCGATCTTGCCCAGCGTTGCTTGAAGACGGGTTTCCGCTGCCTGGCGCTGCTTGTCGACCTGCTCGGCGAGTGCCGCTTCCTGCCTGTAGGCCTGATAAACGCCGTCGCTGCCAGTCAGATCGTTAAGCAGGCGGTTGACCATCACTGCGGCAATCCGGCCAGCGCGCGGGTCGGCTGCGATGAGCTCCCGTGTGCGGGTACTGATCACCTCATCCTGCAAGTTGAGTACGCGCTGCAAGGTCTGAATATTCGGTGTGGCGGCATGGGCAGCCAGACCATCGTAGGATTTGCCGACCTCCAGTAGCAGCTTTTCCCCCGCTGCCACCGTCTCGGCGGAACCGGCGTTGCGCTCGCGGGCAATATAGTCACGAAGATAACCGGTCAGTTGCGCGCCCTGACTGCTGCTGTAGCCCTGCAACACTCGGCTCTGAAGTGCCTGCAGAACGTGCTGTCGATGGCTGGCAATCAGCGTCTGCGCCTGCTCGGCATAAGCAGCACTCAGTTGGCGTTGCTGGTTCAGGTTGTCGCGCAGTTCAGCATGATCGCCAATATAGGCAGGCGTGCTGTCCAGCAACTGATTGAACCGGGTCATGCTCTCGTTGAACGGCTGCTTGCCATCGTCGATCTGTTTGGGATCAGTGCTGACCAGAACCCCGAGCAGTGCCTGGTTGGCGCGCAGCACATGCACGTATAGCTCGCTCGCCGCCCTGCTCAAGGGTGCGGATTGCCCTGTGATGACGCTGATCCGATCGCTTATGGAATGAGTGCTTTGATAGCTGATACCTGCCATGGCGAGCAGCAGTACCACCAGCACAGCAAATCCACCGATCACTCGCTGAAGAATGGTCATGGCTATCCTCTTTTATTTTTATTGCGCTGAATCTGATCCGGGCCCGCGTGGAGAACGTCAGTCCGGAAAATGATCGCAGCGCTAAAGAGAATGTCGGCCGCGCCAAGGGCGACTTGAGACGTAGATCACATTATTTTTACTGGCAGGCACCCCTGAAACGGACTGCCTGACCTGAGACGTCACGCAGTCCTCCGCCAAATGCGGGTGTTCAGCGGAAATGACGCGCCACGGCCTCCGGCGCATCAGGCACGTCCATATTGATCCGGCGCCAGGCCGCCTGAGCAAAGCTGTACACCGAAAACGCAATCAGCCCAAGTGCCACGATCAGCAATACCAGGCCGCCTGCGGGCAGATCCTGCAAACCGTTGAGCGCATCTTTCATGCCCGGCGGGTGCATGGCCTGATAACTGGAGCCGCTGACCGCCAGTAATACGGCGATTTCGATGAACGCCACGCCGCGGGCGATCAGGCCGAAGCGCGATACCGGACGCACGTACTTCATGACGTCCTCATCGGCCTCGAAATACTTCTCGAAGGACGCCTTGTAGCCTTTGATGATGTGCACAATACCCAGCCCCAGGGGCACCAGGGCGACCACGTAGACCAGCAGATTGGAATGATCCCAGGACAAAATGGCTGCCAGCAGGTCCTTGGCCTGCCCGCCATCCGATGAGCCTCCGGAGCTCTTCAGCCCACTGACCAGCAGGCCCAAGGCAAAGAACGCCAGTGCGCCGTACGTAAAGCCGCCCACCAACAGACCGCCGCGAATCACCAGCCCTTTGAGTTCGCGGCCATGATGGTCAACGTCCCGGGTAGCCTGCAGGACTCGCCATGCTGCGAACGCCAACAGACCGACGATCACCACCCCGACCAGAACGCCGCCGAAAGGCTGGCTCAACAGCGCTTCAAGACTGCTGTGGCTGTCGGCCGGCTGCGAGGAGCCCTGCGCCGCCAGTACCGCGAACAGACCGATAATCAGATAAACAACACCACGGGCGGCATAACCGCCTCGTGCAAGTAGAACCAGGCCGCGTTGCGCCGACATAAATAACTATCCCTGAAAGTAATTACAGGAACAGACCGGGCACGGCCCAAGGGGTTCGACCCGATTGACGACGCGTCGTGTCATGCGCCGTCATCGGGTCACGCGCCGTCAGGCAAACGTAGCACCGCGCGCGTTCACGAACACTGAATAAAGCGAATGGCTGCTGGCCATGAACAGCCGATTACCCTCTCGCCCGCCGAAACAGATATTGGCGCAGCGTTCGGGCAGACTGATATGACCGATGGCCTTGCCTTGAGGGTTGAACACTCGCACGCCGTCGAGTTTCTCCATATCCGCCTTGGGATCACCGTTACCGCCCCAGCCGCACCACAGGTTGCCGCCCTCGTCGCACTTGATGCCGTCGATGGCCGCGTAGTCCAGGCCTTCGATAAGCTTGCGCCGCTCGCCCAGCGTGCCGTCTTCGTTGACCGCTATCGCCCAGATCAGGCCGTGGGGTTTGGCGCGTCCTTCAACAACGTACAAGGTTTTCTCGTCCGGCGAAAAGCACAGGCCGTTCGGACCTGCCAGATCATCAATCACTCTGGAGACCTTGCCGTTCGAGGGGTCTATGCGATAGACGCCGAAGGGTTGCTCCTGCTTGACCTTTTGACCTTCGTAGTTGCTTTCGGCCTGGAAGGTGGGATCGGTGAACCAGATAGACCCATCACGTTTGCAAACGATATCGTTGGGCGAATTGAAAGGTTTGCCCTCAAAGCTGTCGGCCAGCACGGTGATACGCCCGTTGTACTCGGTACGTGTCACCCGCCGCCCCTCATTGGTCGTGCTAGAGCCCTCACAAACCAGCAGCCTTCCCTGACGGTCGCGACACATGCCATTGGAAAAGTTCGAGTGCTCGCGGTACACCGACAGCTCACCCGTCACCTCATCCCAACGCATGATGCGATTGTTGGCAATGTCGCTGACCAGCAAGTAGCGCCCGTCACCGATCCACACCGGCCCTTCGGCCCAGCGCATGCCGCTGGCCAGCTTCTCGACGCTGGCATTGAAGATTCGTATGTGGGTAAAGCTGTCATCCAGCACACGGACCAAAGGGTCGGGGTAGCGTTGGGTCAGCGGCTGAGCGCTGGAAAGACGCGGCAATGCGCCAATGGCGGCCACGGTCGCCGAAACGGCCAGTGACTGTTTAAGAAAGCCCCTGCGGCTGTGATCAGGTGTATTGCCTGGCGATGAGAAGTCCATGATGAGCATCCATTATCTTTATTGTCGGAAAGGCGCGCGTCTTGCGGCCGCACGTCATCCTACAAGATACCGCTGGACGGCTTGAATAATGGCCGTGTGCGATCAGACTTCGCCTGCAGATATACCGTATCTCATGCTTCGACACATACTCGCGATAAGGTATCTTGCGCCACTCCTTTTCAACGACCCAAGGTCCACCATGCCATCCAGCAAACGCGAACAGGCCCAGACAGATCGGCGTCTGGTGAGCGCACTGACACACGCCTGCGAGACCGCCAAGGCCGAGATGCCCGGTTTCTGCTGGCTGACTCATGAAGTCGATTACGCGGCGTTCCCGGCCAGCCTGCGGGTGGTGTGGGTGTTCGATACGCTGGCCGACAAGAACGCTGCGCTGGAGCGCAGGTTGGACAAGCGCATGATCGGTCTCACGGTAGAGGCACTTGACGATGCTCAGGTCAGCCTGTCGAATGCAGCGGCGCATGTGCATGTCGACTGCGAAGAGCAGTGCCTGCGCGAGAATGCAGGCGATTGGCAGCAGCGCATCAAACGCAAATACGCCAGACGAGGTTGAGCATGGCCAAGGACATCGAAAACCCGTGCATTTCCGTGTGCCAGCTCAGCGGTGATCTGTGCGTGAGCTGCGGGCGTACCAAGGACGATATTCGCAAGTGGAAGCGTATGAAACGGCCTGAAAAGATGGCAGCCGTGCAACGCGCAACCCAGAGGCTGAAAAGCCTGCAGAAAAAGAGCATTTGAAGCCTAAATTTCATCTTGGGTGCGGAAACTTCTTTAAAACGGCCCGGGTCAGTATTACCCGTGACTCGGTTGCCTGGAGTCGGACGAATTACAGGAACCTCACTCTTGGTCAGTCTTGCAGATCGCCGCAACACCCTTTCACTGGATAGCCTGAATTTCTTCCTTGCCGATGTGCGCGATGGCCTGGGCCCGTATCTGGCGATCTATCTGCTGGCGGTGCACAAATGGGACCCGGCCAGCATCGGCGTGGTGATGACCATTGCCGGCATTGCCGGGCTGCTGACCCAGACACCTGCCGGGGCGCTGATCGACCGAACGCCCTACAAGCGCGCCATGATCGGTGTGGCGGCCTTGTTGGTGACGCTGAGCTGCCTGATTCTGCCCTTTACTTCGTCTTTTTCAGTGGTCGCCCTGACCCAGGCGTTGAGCAGCATTGCGGCCTCGGTATTTGCACCGGCCATCGCGGCCATTTCGCTGGGCATCACCGGGCCCAAAGCGTTTACCCGCCGTACCGGGCGCAACGAAACCTTCAACCACGCTGGTAATGCCTGCGCAGCCCTTCTGGCTGGCGGCTTCGCCTACCTCTTCGGTCCTATCGCGGTGTTTTACCTGATGGCCGCCATGGCGCTGGCGAGTATTGTCGCGGTCAGCTTCGTTTCCGCAGACGCGATCGATCACGACGTGGCTCGGGGCTTCGACGCCAGCCACGAGGTCAGTGGTCACCAGCCGTCAGGCCTTTCTGCGCTGTTAAGCAACAAGCCGCTGCTGATGTTCGGTATCTGCTGCGCGCTGTTCCATCTGGCCAACGCAGCAATGCTGCCGCTGGTTAGCCAGAAGCTGTCACAAATCAATATGCAGATGGCCACACCGCTGACCTCGGCGTGCATTGTCGCGGCCCAACTGGTGATGGTGCCGGCCGCGCTGCTGGTCGGCATGAAAGCAGATGTCTGGGGGCGTAAGCCGCTGTTGCTGGCCGGCTTTCTGTTCTTGCCGATTCGCGGTGTGCTTTACACCCTTTCCGACGATCCCTATTGGCTGGTGGCGGTGCAGATGCTCGACGGCATCGGCGCTGGCCTGTTCGGTGCCCTGTTTCCATTGATGGTCAAGGACCTCACTCAAGGCAGCGGGCGTTTCAACGTGAGTCTGGGTGCGCTGTCCACGCTGTTCGGGCTGGGTGCAGCGCTGAGCAACAGCCTGGCCGGTTTTGTCGTGCATGCAGCAGGTTACAGCGCAGCATTTCTGACCCTCGCCGGTGTGGCAGCGGTAGCGTTCTGCCTGTTGTGGCTGACGGTGCCGGAAACCCTTTCGCGCTCGCATAATGAGTCCGAGCTCAAACCGGACAATGCCGTGGGCGCGTGACCACCCTTAGTCCACCGTAACCGCCTTGACCTGCCAGCCCTCGCGCTGGCGGGTTGCGACTACCAGACCGCCACCTCCACCTTCCATCCCGCCAACCCAGCGCCCTGCCTCGTCCCACAGACCACTGCGCCCCGCCGACTGCCATCCGCCAGTCGGCCCACCATGATTGGCCATCAATACCGGCAGCGAGTGACGGCGGGCATGCCCCGAAAGCAATCCGGCATCGTATTCATAGCCGCCCGGCGAGATCAGCACACTGGCTGCGTACACCCAGGATCCGCCTTGCGCCATGCGTTGCGCGTGCTTGGCGTGGGCGAAGTCTGCACATACGCACAGACCGATTCGGTGCTGATCAACGAGCAGAAAGCAGTCCTGATTGCCGGCAGTGAATACGGCGTCTTCACCGGGATGCAGGTATTGCTTGGCGTAGGCGATGACATCGCCCGCGGCGGTGAAGGTCAATGCGCCGATCAGGACACTGTCGCTCGGCCCCCTGAGTGGCACGCCAACGGTGGTCGTCAATTGCAATTTCACCGCCAATGCCACGAGCGGCGCCAGACGCGCATCGTCTGCAAGCAAAGCCAGCTCAAGAGCCAGTTCCGGCTCGTAGCCTGTCAGTGACAACTCGGGAAACAGCAAGTAACTGGCACCCAGTTCAGCAGCCCGTTGCATGAACGCCAGATGCCCGGAGAGGTTGTGCTGGATATCGCCGCGTGTAGAGCAGAATTGGGCAGCGGCGAGTATTGGAAACGTCATTGGCTCTCCAGGGAAAACGAGATTGGCAGACGCAAGCTTAGCCCGCGTTGCAGCTGGCTCACACATAGTTACACTTTCAAACACGACCAACGTTGTACGACGTCTTATCTTGTTCGGCAGTGACTGACATCTCATTACAATAAAAAACGGAGATTCACCGCATGCCGCAAACCCCGTCTCTCAAAGAAACGGCTGCATCCGCAGCCGAACCTCGCCTCAAGAAACTAGCCAGGTTATTGGGGCCCGGCATTATCGCCGTGCTGTCCTGGCTGGGCGCGGGCGACCTGATCACCTCATCGGTTGCGGGCGCCAGTTATGGCTACGCCATGATGTGGGTACTGGCGATTTCGCTGTTGCTCAGGTTTCTGATCGTCAACATCATCGCCCGCTTCCAGCTCTGCAATAACCAGGGTATGACCATCCTTCAGGGTTACGCGCAGCTGCATCCGCTGTTTGCCTGGTTCATGCTTGGCTACGCATTGCTCATGGGACATTTGATCAACGCCTACATGATCAAAGGCGCTGGCGAGGCGCTTGCCATGCTGCTGCACATCGACCAGCCACTGCTCTGCTCCGTCGCAGTGGTGATTGCCGTGTGGCTGTTGGTGGGGCGCAATATCTACGCAATGATCGAAGGCGTGATGAAGGTGCTGCTGGCCATCATGACCCTGGCGTTTCTGACCCTGGCGATCATGTCCGGACCCGATGTCACCGGCATCATCAAGGGCACCATCGGCTTCAGTATTCCGCCTGATGAAGGCGTGCACGGTGCGCTGCTGGTGGCAGTCTCGGTGATCGGCGCCGTGGCCGGGTCGATCGCCAACTTCGTCCACCCTTACGTGATGCGTGAAAAAGGCTGGACCGGCCCCGAGCACAAGCGCATCCAGCGCAACGATCTGCTGTTCGCGGTGATCGTCGGCATCATCATCAACCTGGCCATCTGGGTGGTGGGCGTCGAAATCCTGCGGCCCAACGGTATTCAGGTCAACACCCTGGCGGACCTGGGCAAGGCACTGGAAATCTTCTTCGGCCCGCTGGGCTGGTACATCTTCTTCATTGGCGTGTTCGCCACGCTGTTCGCCAGTATTTCCGGCAAGACCACAGCCTTTCCGATGCTGATCACCGATGCCTTCCAGCATATCCAGCCCAAGCGCCGCGAACGCTACGGCAAAGTGTTCCACCACGACCCGATGCACCGCTGGTTCATGCTGTTCATTCTGGTCACCCCGCTGATCTGGTCGCTGCCCGGCATGCCGGACTTCGTGACCCTGACGCTGGGCGTCAACGCGCTGAATATCATCGGGTTGCCCGTCATCTCGCTGGGGCTGCTGATCATGTCCAATCAGAAGTCACTGTTGAGCAAGGAATACCGCAACAACTGGTTCGAAAACATCGCGCTGACCTTTGCGACCGGGTTGGCGTTGTGGGTGGCGTTTCAGTTAGGGACGGAGTTGCTGGCCTGACAACGCAATCGTTTCGCTTCAAAAAATCACAGCTCCCCACAGCGTAGGGGGGAATCGACATCAGACGTGGCCTAAAACTCACCACGGCAGGTATTCAGCCCTTAGGCTGTTCACGAAAATTCGGCGAGTGCAGTCACTTTACGTACAGAGCTTGGCTTGCTGACAGACGGCATTATCAACGCAAATCTTAGGCTCTGTACGAAAAGTGGCTGCGCTCGGTGATGCTTCGTTAAAAACAGGCTCGGATGCGAGTCCAATCGGAATGCTCATTTACAACACGTAGAGTCGAACGCGACCCCGGCCGTTCCTCGCCTGTTTTTGCCTCGCCTGACATTCGCTCGCCGACTTTTCGTACAGAGCCTAGTGACTCAACTGAACCTGTGGTGTATCCCTGCCAACGCAATAGACATATCAAAAAAAGGAATAACCTGAGCGCGTCTCATCATAAAAAAGCATTCTGATTTTTTTGCATCCATCCCTATTACGAATGAATAAAAGTTATAAAAACTCTTTTTTCTACCGCCTCACACGGTCTACTCTCTAACAAGAGTCACCTTTACTCAACTTGAACGGAGATTTACAAGCATGGACGCAGACGACAGGACTACCGAATACAAACCAGCTCCCAGCATCGATATCAAAGGCAGGAGCGGTATCAGGACATTGAGAGCAAAACTATCATGCGAAAAAAAGGACGGATCTGGCTCCAGAGCAGGCGACAACTTTATTAGTATTAGCGAACTGAAACAATATGCCGCTGTGTATCTCTTGGCAAACAGTGATGGCCCCGAGGGCCATTTCACAATTAGAAAAGATCAGTCTGGCACTGATTGGAATTATTGGACGGACTTTCCTCTGAGCCATACTTCCTGGAAAGGATTTTATACAGATGATTTAAGATACGACCAGCTTAACGGACTTTTCCCCGCAGGCGTCTCCGACGAACTCTACTACAATGTTGGGGTTCCTGAATAGTAAAGACATTAATTAAATAACGCTGATTGGCATCAGGACTATCACCTGGTTTCAAGGCTGCATGTTTTATGCATTTAGCGATCTGATCACGCTGCTATGATTAGATCGCTTTTATATACAGGCTTTTATTTTTTTACCTTTCAGGAAAGTTCTGAAGTAGGCATTGATTTTTGATGCTTTCTTAGACTAATATCCAAAAAAAACTTGTTCGATCAGATCATCAGACTTTTTCCGTCGTTAGCTCATCGATTTCCCCTCAAACAGCACCTTTTCAAGGCGTTTTTCCGCATTACAGGCGCGCCTCTCCCATAGCCAGCAACCGCTTTCGCATCATCCAAAGGTTCGACAAGGCAAATAACGTTGCCTGTTGCGCGCTATTTTTAGCCAGCTCGCGAAACCGGACTTTCGTATAAGGCCAGCATCACCGATGACATAGGCTCCTCACCATGCAGCAACTGATCGACGATGACCTGCAAAATACCGCCGGCCAACTCATGATCTTCCAACAAAAGACGAAAGTTGAGGATCGTGGTTTCGTCAGGAATTCGATCCAGGTGCAGTCCTGCAAATTGCCGCAGGATCGTGGTCTAGTAGAGTGATTCTTCCATGGCTGGATCGCTGTAGCCGAACCATTTTTGCATCAGATGAATCCGCAACATTGCCATCAGCGGACAGGCCGGATGCCCACCTTGGCCCTTTGGGTAATGCGGCTCAGTCAGGCGATCAGACCTTTCCATGGTACCACCTGATCCATTTCAATCAGGAAGCGCTCTCGACGGGGCTGCTTACGTTTCCCGGCGTATTCGGCATCGGCGAAGGACAGCTTTGTCATAGGGGGGACCGTTGTGTTCATGTCAGGCAGGTATTTCACCAGAAACTCGGGGCTTTTTCAGAGTTTCCTCAGGTCTCCCGAGTACCGGAAGTTTGAATCCCTGCCATCCCTTCAACATTTTCCAGCGCTCAAAGCGCTCGAAGCGCGACTGAATGAGCTCACAATCGCAAACAATTCTCAACGGAGATGTTATATTGTATCAATTACTATCAGGAAGTCTCACATGTCGTCTCGTAGAATCGCGTCTCTGGCAGGCTTGGCAATCGGGGTATTGGGCAGCAACAGCTATGGGCAGGAACAGCCGCAGACCATTGAACTGGAAAGCGTCAACGTCACTTCCGACTATCAGTACGAAACGGCGACCAGCCCGATCCAGGGCTACCGCGCCACCCGCTCGGCCACGGCCACCAAAACCGACACTGCCATCGCGGATATCCCGCAGTCGATCAGCGTCGTACCTGCCTCAGTGCTCAAGGACCTCGGCAGCAACAATGTCGAGCGCGCGCTGGATTTTGCCGGGGGCGTATCGAAGCAGAATAACTTCGGCGGTCTGACGCTTTACGAGTACAGCATCCGCGGCTTTACCACGTCCGAATTCTACAAGGACGGCTTCAGCGCCAACCGCGGCTACCCTGCCACGCCGGATGCCGCAAACATCGAACGCATCGAAGTGCTGAAAGGCCCCGCCGCCAGCCTGTACGGGCGTGGCGATCCGGGCGGCACGGTCAACATCGTCACCAAGAAACCCCAGCGTGAAGCCTTTACCACCTTGCAGACCAGCGCAGGCAGTTGGGATCGCTATCGCACCGCGCTGGACGTCAACACGCCGCTGGATGAAGAAGGCAATCTACTGTCGCGGGTCAATCTGGCCGTCGAAGACAACAACAGCTTTCGTGACCATGTAGAAAGCAAACGGGTGTTTGTCGCCCCGTCCTTCAGCTGGCAATTGAACCCTGACACCCGTCTGCTGGTGGAAACCGAGTTCGTGCGCCACACATCGACTTTCGACCGAGGCGTGGTCGCCCCCAACAACAAGTGGAGTGGCGTGTCGCGTTCGACCTTCCTCGGCGAGCCGGACGATGACATCGATAACGACAACAACATGGTCCAGTTTGCGCTGGACCACCAGCTCAACGATGTGTGGTCGCTGCGTCTGGCCAGCCATTACAAGCAGGGCGAGATGTCGGGTTTTGCCAGCGAGGCGCGCCCGCTGAACGCCGACGGGCACACCGTCAATCGGCGTTATCGGGAGCGCGACAATAATTGGCATGACAGCATCACCCAGTTAGAGTTACGCGGCCGTTTCGATGGCATGGGGGTCGAGCACGAGGTGCTGATCGGCACCGAGTACGAGAACTATCGCAAGAACGAACGCGTCACGACCATCGCCGGCAGCCCCTACGCCATCGACATCTACAACCCGGTCTACGGCCAACCGAAACCTGCTGGCGCACGCTCCGGTACTGATTTTTACGAGCATGTCGAAAGCCGTGCGCTGAACCTGCAGGACCAGATTGTCTTTACCGACAAGCTGCGCGGCATGATCGGGGCACGCTACGAGCACTTCGATCAGCAGGTCGATGATTTCACCACCAACGCCACCTCCGGGCAGCGCCAGGACGCTTTCACTCAGCGCGCCGGGTTGCTTTATCAACTCACACCGCAGGTCGGCCTGTTCGCCAACGCCTCCACCTCGTTCAAGCCCAACAATGGCCTGGATGCCGCCGGCAGAACCTTCGACCCGGAAGAAGGCGTCGGCTACGAAGTCGGGATCAAGAGCGAACTGTTCGACGATCGCCTGAGCACCACCCTCGCCGCCTTTCATATCGAAAAGGAAAACGTTCTCGCGCTGGATCCGGGCACCGACACCAATCGTGCAGTGGGCAAGGCTCGCAGCCAGGGCTTGGATCTGCAATTTACCGGGCAGGTCAGCGAAGCCATTCGGGTCATCGGTGCCTTCGCCTACATTGACGCCGAAGTGACCAAGGGCGACCAGAGCATCCCCACCGGCAGTCGCATCCTCGGTGTCGCCAAACACAGCGGCAGCCTGCTGGGCGTCTATGAGTTCCAGGAAGGCGCATTGCGCGGCTCGGACGTGGGCGCTGCGTACACCTACGTCGGCGACCGCTCGGGGCAGTCGGGCTCTGACTTCGAACTGCCGGCCTACCAGACCGTAGACCTGCTGGCGCATTACAAAGCCAGCGACAACGTCACGGTGGGTCTGAACCTGAACAACATTTTCGATGAAAAATACTACGAGCGCTCCTACAGCAATTACTGGGTCGCGCCTGGCGAACCGCGCAACGTTACGGTGAGCCTGACCCTCAACCTCTGACGCCCATGACAACCCGGATCAATACACTCCGTTCACAACAACAAGGACGCATCATGCTTTCAAGCAAACCTTTCCTGGCCCTGGGCCTACTCGGCGCTCTGTTCGCCAGTCACGTCAATGCGCACGGTCTGTGGACCGAACAGCGTCGCGGCAATATCGAAGTGGTCTACGGTCATGGCGCCGAAGACAACGCCTTCAAGGCGCAGAAAGTCAGCGGCGCATGGGCCTACGACCTGCAGGGCAAAATGATCCCGGTGACGGTACAACGCCTTGAAGACCACGCGCGTCTGGTGCCGCTCAAGCCGCCTGCGGTCATGAGCGTTGCGCTGGATAACGGCATGTGGACGCGCAACGCCGAGAAGCAATGGATCAACGAGGGCCGCAGCAAGGTGCCCAACGGCACCGACTCCATCCACACCTTCAAATACAGCGTGGCCATTTACGCCGAAGGCGCGCACCTGCCAACGTTCAACAAACTGAATTTCGTGATCGTGCCGCAGACCGACCCCTTGAAAGTCGGCGCAGGCAAACCACTGCCGGTGCGCGTACTGATCGACGGCAAACCCGCCGCCGGTATCAAGCTGATCGGCGATTACCGCAGTGCACCGGATGTCGTCAGCGCCGAAACCGATGCACAAGGTCTGGCCAGCGTCATCGTGCGTAACGAGGGGCTGAACATCATCGCGGCCGAGGTCACGCTGCCGGTCAAGGACAACGCCGACATCGCCGAACGCGGCTTGTTTACTTCCCTTACGTTTGTTGGTGAGGCGCATCACGAGTAAACCTCCTTCCTGCTTCCGGAAAACGCCTGCTGCAGGCGTTTTCTGTCTTCAGGAGCGTGAGCCTGAGCTCCGCTCTCCCGGCTGCTTCGCCCCTCCATATTCCCTTTAGTAAACAAAGTTTCCAGAAACCTCTGGACGCTGGATTTCCTTTCGCCTATAAAACAGCCTTTAAGAATATTAAATTCCTGTAGAGAATTTTATTCGCTAACCAGACCCTCTGCATCTGACCTTTTTCGCCCTGCGCCAAACTGCCACCACCCTTCAGAGGACACGCCATGCAACACGAGAAGAACCATTTCATCCTGAAGATCAGCTGCCCGGCGACCTCCGGCATTGTCGCGGCGGTGACTTCCTACCTGGCTGGCAACAGCTGCTACATCGGTGAAATGGCCCAGTTCGACGATGAGTACAGCGGCACTTTTTTCATGCGCGCAGTGTTTCGTTTCAACGATGGTCATGAGGGCGACATCCAGCAATTGAAAGCCGGCTTCGACGCTGTGGCCAACGACTTTGCCATGCAGTGGGAACTGCACGACACGCGCCGGCCGATGCGTGTGCTGCTGATGGTCAGCAAGTTCGATCACTGCCTGACCGACCTGCTGTACCGCTACCACAAGGGCGAAATGGACATGACCATCACCGCCATCGTCTCCAATCACCTGGATTTGCGACCGATGGCCGAACGTGAGGGTATTCGCTTCATCTACCTGCCCGTGACCAGGGAAACCAAGGCTGCGCAGGAAGCCGCGCTGATGAAGGTGGTCGATGAAACCGGCACCGAGCTGGTGGTGCTGGCGCGCTACATGCAGATTCTCTCCGACGACCTGTGCCAGCAACTGGCGGGCCGGGCGATCAATATCCATCACTCGTTTCTGCCGGGTTTCAAGGGCGCCAAGCCCTACCATCAGGCTTACGAGCGCGGCGTGAAGCTGATCGGCGCCACCGCGCACTACGTCACCAGCGACCTGGATGAAGGTCCGATCATCGAGCAGGAAGTGCAGCGCGTCGATCACGTCTACCTGCCTGCCGACCTGGTCGCGGCGGGACGCAATAACGAAACCATCGCGCTGTCGCGGGCAGTCAAGTACCACCTGGAGCACCGCGTGTTTCTCAACACGGATCGAACGGTGGTGTTCCGATGAGCGCACACATCATCGACGGCAAGGCCGCCGCCGCTCGCGTTCTGCAACAGGTCAAACACGATGTGAACACCTTGAAGGCCGAAGGCATCGAACCGGCGCTGGCCGTAATCCTGGTCGGTAACGACGCGGCCAGTGAGGTCTACGTACGCAACAAGATCCTGCGCGCCGAGGAAGCCGGCATTCGCTCGCTGGAGCACCGACTGCCGGCCGACAGCAGCCAGGCGCGCTTACTGGCGTTGATTGCCGAATTGAACGCCGACAACACGGTAAACGGCATTCTCCTGCAACTGCCCTTGCCCGCTCACCTAGAAGAAAACCGCGTCTTGCAGGCTATCGGTCCGGGCAAGGACGTAGACGGCTTTCACAGTGAAAACGTCGGAGGCCTGAGTCAGGGACGTAACGTACTGACGCCCTGCACGCCCAGCGGCTGCCTGCACTTGCTCGAAGAAACCTGCGGCGATCTAAGCGGCAAGCATGCGGTGGTGATCGGTCGTTCCAACATCGTCGGCAAACCCATGGCCGCCCTGCTGCTGCAAGCGCATTGCTCGGTGACGGTGGTGCATTCGCGCAGTCACGACGCCAGGGCCTTGTGCCAGTTGGCCGACATCGTCGTGGCGGCGGTGGGCCGTCCGCGCCTGATCGATGCCAGCTGGCTCAAGCGCGGCGCGGTGGTGATCGACGTCGGTATCAATCGCATCGAGGACCACGGCCGTAATCGCCTGGTGGGCGATGTGGATTTCGACAGCGCTATCGAAGTCGCTGCTGCCATCACGCCCGTTCCCGGCGGGGTCGGGCCGATGACCATCGCTTTTCTGATGAAAAACACCGTGACTGCTGCCCGGCAGCAGGCCCACGCGCAACGCAGCCAATCGGAGGCCGTATGCCTTTCAACCTGTTGAAATACGGGCTCAGCTCGGAGTACCCGGTCGAGGTAGATCTGCCTGCGCCCAAGGAACTGAAGTCCTCCTACGACGTGGTGATCATCGGCGGCGGCGGGCATGGCCTGGCTACCGCCTACTACCTGTCGAAATACCACGGCATCACCAATATTGCCGTGCTGGAAAAAGGTTACCTGGGCGGCGGCAATACAGCGCGCAACACGGCGGTGATCCGCTCCAATTACCTGACCAGCGAAGGCGTGAAGTTCTATGCCGAGTCGGTGAAGATGTTTCAGGGCCTGTCCAACGAGTTCGACTTCAACATCATGTACTCCGAGCGCGGCCAACTGACCCTCGCGCATACCGACGCCACGGTCCGGTCGTTCCGCCAGCGCGCCGAGGTCAACAAGCATTTCGGCGGCCGCACCGAGATGATCGACCGCCAGCAGATCCGCGAACTGGTGCCGAGTCTCAATCTGGACCCCGGCCATCTGCCGGTACTCGCCGGCCTGTGGCACATCGACGGCGGCACCGCCCGGCATGACGCGGTTGCCTGGGGCTACGCCAAGCAGGCGGCCAAGCGCGGAGTGGAAATTCATCAACTGACCGACGTGCAGGAACTGGTGATCGAGAACGGCACCATTAAGGCGGTGAAGACCAATCGCGGCACCATCCAGTGCGGTTGCGCCGTGCAGGCGGTGGCAGGTATGAGTTCGCAGATGATGAAGAAGGCCGGGATTCGTTCGCCGATCCAGACTTTCCCGCTGCAAGCGATGGTCACTCAACCCTTCAAACCCTTTCTTGACCCGCTGGTGAGTTCGTCCGCCCTGCACTGCTATGTGCAGCAGACCAGCCGTGGCGAAGTGGTGTTTGGCGGTGGCTCTGATCCCTACCCGTTGTTCAACAGCCGCTCGACGCTGGACCTCAAGGAAAGCCTGCTGGCCCACGCCATCGAGATGTTTCCGTTTCTGGCGAACGCCAAACTGATGCGCCAATGGGCCGGGATCACCGACATGACCCCGGACTACAGCCCGATCATGGGCCTCTCCCCGGTCAGGAATTACTACCTGGATGCGGGCTGGGGCACCTGGGGCTTCAAGGCCACGCCGATCTGCGGCAAGACCATGGCCGAACTGGTGGCCAGCGGCGGCAAGGTACCCGAGTTGATCAAGCCGTTCGCGCTCGAACGCTTCTCGACCTTTCAGCAAGTCAACGAAATGGGCGCAACAGCGGCCAGCCACTGACGGAGAGCGACACATGAAAATCATGACCTGCCCGCTCAACGGGCCGCGCAACATCAGCGAGTTCACCTACGGCGGGGAATTCAAACACATGCCCGACCCGCAAACCTGCAGCGACGCCGAGTGGGCCGATTACGTGTTCAACAGTGAGGACACGCTGGGCGTGGTGCGCGAGTGGTGGATGCACAATCCCTCCAGCTACTGGTTCCTGGCCGAGCGCCACACCGGCAGCGACGAGATCATCCGCACCTTCGATCCACGCGAACTATTTACCGCACGTATCGACTTCGCCCCTCTCGCCTCCAAGGAGATCGCAGGATGACCACCCCCGCCCGCCTGCCCGCGCCCATGGGCCTGCTGATCGATCGCACCCGGCCGCTCACGTTCAGCTTCGATGGCAAAACCTATCAGGGCCTGCAGGGCGACAGTATTGCCAGTGCGCTGCTGGCCAACGGTCGCTTCCTGCTTTCACGGTCATTCAAGTACCACCGCCCGCGCGGTCCGCTGACCATGGCCGGACAGGACGCCAACAGCCTGATCCAGTTGCCTCACGAGCCCAACGTAATGGCCGACACCGTTGCGCTGCAGGAAGGGTTGCAGGCCACCGGGCAGAACTTCAGCGGCTCGCTGGACAACGACCGGGACGCGTACCTGGGCAAGTTCTCGAAGTTCATGCCGGTGGGTTTCTACTACCGTTCTTTCTACAAGCCCAAGGGCATGTGGAAAGTCTGGGAACCGATCATTCGCAAGAAGGCCGGCCTTGGCGTGCTGGACCTGACCTTCCAGCCCGAGTACTACGACAAGGCCTACCTGTTCACGGATCTGGCGGTGATCGGCGCGGGACCTGCCGGCTTGCAGGCAGCACTGAGTGCTGCCAATGCCGGCGCCAAGGTATTGCTGATCGAACAGCAGCCGATCCTCGGCGGTTCGCTGGCGTATGCCCGCTTTGATGTCGAAGGCCTGCGTGCCGAACAGCTGCGGCGTGAGCTGGTCGCTGCGGTAGAAGCACATGACAATATCGAGGTGCTCAAGCAAGCGACCTGCAATGCCTGGTTCACCGACAACTACCTGCCGGTGATTCAGGGCAAGCGTTTGTACAAGGTACGCGCCACGCACTGTCTGGTGTGCAGCGGCTCGTTCGATCAGCCGGTGATTTTCCGTAACAACGACCTCCCCGGCGTGATGCTGACCAGCGCCGTACAGCGCCTGATCAAGTTGTACGCCGTCAAGCCCGGCAAACGCGCGGTGGTGCTGACCGGAAATGATGACGGTTACCTCGCCGCACTGGATTTGTACGATCAGGGCGTCGACGTGGTCGCGGTTGCCGATATGCGCAGCAGCCCGTCGGACCGCACGCTGCGGCTTGCGCTGGAGAAGCGCGGCATCGTCTGCCACGTGAACACAACGGTCTATGAAGCACTGCATGAGAAAGGCATGCGCCATGTGAGCGGCGCCGAGCTGCGCAAGATCACCGGCCAGGGTCAGGTGGCGAACAGCGGTTCGCATGTCGACTGCGACCTGCTGTGCATGTCCGGCGGCTACATGCCGGTCTACCAGTTGTTGTGTCAGGCCGGCGGCAAGCTGGCCTATGACGATCAACAGGCCGAATTCGCCATCAGTAGCCTGCCACAGAACCTGAGCATCGCAGGCTCGGTCAACGGTTACCACGCGCTGGACAACGTACTGGCCGATGCGGCGCATGCCGCCGCCAGCGTGGTCTCGGCACTTGGCCTGGCATCGGCTGACACACCTGCCGCGCTGCGCAGCGAAGCGCAGGTCAACTTCGCCTGGCCGATCTTCCCGCACCCTGACGGCAAGGATTTCGTCGATTTCGACGAAGACCTTCAGGTGCGCGATATCGTCAATGCCACGCGCATCGGCTATCGCGACATCCAGTTGGTAAAACGCTATTCCACGGTGGGCATGGGCCCGTCACAAGGCCGTCATTCGGCACTGCCGACCGCACGACTGGTGGCCGCGTCGACCCAGCGCAGTATCAGTGAAACCGGCGTGACCACGGCCCGTCCGCCCTTCGAGGCAGAGAAGCTGGCACACGTTGCAGGCCGTGCCTTCGATCCGTATCGGCAGACGCCCATGCACCAGCGTCATCTGCAGGCAGGTGCGAAGATGATGCCGGCCGGGATCTGGCAGCGTCCCGCGTTCTATGGCAAACCCTCGCAACCCGATGCCTGCATGCAGCAGGAAGCACTGCACGTGCGCAACAAGGTCGGCATCATCGACGTGTCGACACTCGGCGGCCTGGACGTGCGCGGCCCCGATGCCGCCGAGCTGCTCAACCGCCTGTATACCTTCGCCTTTCTCAAACAGCCGGTCGGGCGTTCGCGTTACGCGCTGATGACCAACGAGCAAGGCGTGGTCATCGACGACGGCGTTTGCGCGCGCTTTGCCGAACAGCATTTCTACGTCACTGCCACCACCAGCGGTGTGGATCGCATTTATCAGCAGATGCTCAAGTGGAATGCCCAATGGCGTCTGAACGTGGACATCACCAATGTCACGGCGGCCATTGCTGCGGTCAACGTGGCAGGTCCGGATTCGCGCAGGGTGCTGGAGCAGGTCTGTACCGACCTTGATCTGTCTGCCGAGGGTTTCCCTTATCTTGGCGTGCGACTGGGCACGGTTGCCGGCATCAAGGCGCGGCTGTTGCGGGTCGGCTTTGTAGGTGAACTGGGCTACGAGATCCACGTTCCCGCTCGTCACGCGCTCAGGCTCTGGGATGCACTTGTCGAGGCTGGCAAGGCCTTCGACATGCGTCCGTTCGGCGTCGAAACGCAACGCCTGTTACGTCTGGAAAAAGGCCACGTCATTATCAGCCAGGACACCGACGGCATGACGCATCCGGCCGAGATCGACATGGGTTGGGCCGTCAGCCGCAGCAAGCCGTTCTTCGTCGGCCGCCGCTCGGTGGACATCCTCGAAGCCCGGCCGCTGAAGCGCAAGCTGGTTGGGTTCACCCTGCCCAAGGCCAGCCCGCTGCCGCTTGAGGGCCATCTGGTGCTCAAGGGCCCGGACATCAGTGGCAACGTGACGTCCTGCGAGTACTCCTCGACCCTGGGCATGATCATTGGCATGGCCTATGCCGCGTTCGACCAGAGCACTCCCGGCCAGCAGATTCCGATCCGCGTCGAAGATGGCGTGGTGGTCCAGGCAACCGTCGTGAAGCTGCCCTTCTTCGACCCTGAAAACCAGCGCCAGGAGCTCTGACCCATGACCAGCCTTATCCAGAACAGCCCTGTCGGCGCCACCGCGCGCGCCTTGTGCACGCTGCAAGACCTGACAGATCGGCCACGCGTGGGATTTCGCGGCACGCAAAGCGCTGACTACCTCACGGCACGCGGTTTCAGCCTGCCCGAGGCACCGAACCGCGCCGTCACACAGGCGGACGGCAGCCATGTCGCGCGCCTTTCGCAGACCGAATACCTGCTGCTGGGCAGCCCGCTTGATGACGGGCAGCGCATCGCCGATGAAGAAGCTCGCTGGGAGCTGGACCACAGCGCCAATTACCTGCTGCCTCGCGAAGACAGCCATGCCTGGCTGCAACTGAGTGGCGCGTGTATCGCCGAGGTGATGGCCAAGCTGTGTGGCGTAGATCTGCGTCCCAACGCTTTTGCGCCAGGTTCGGTGGCGCAGACCTCGGCGGCGCGCATCAATGTAATCGTCATCAACCTCGGCGCGCATGCCGAACCCTGTTTCCAGATCCTCTTCGATCGGGCCTCGCTGGCTTACTTCAAGGACGCGATGCTGGATGCCATGACCGAGTTTGGAGGACGCTATTTATAAACCCTGGGTTACTGAGTTACTGAGTTACTGAGCAAAGGTCGTGTCGTGCTCATAAACGACAACAAGTGTCTGTTACCGCCAAGCCAGTTAAAGAATGCCAGCAAAAAGCCGTTGTCCTGTTGGTAGACCATAAGAACGACTCTCAGGCCAACGCCTGGTGGCGCAGACTGCGTCCATGCAGCGCCCAACACCTGCGGCAGTAACGGACATCCCGGAGCTCAAATGAATATCAAACAGAAATTGACTTGGGCGTTCGCAGTCATTGCGTGCTTGCCCATATTAGTCGTTGCCGCCATCGTGATCGTGAATCTGCGTGACAAGGCGACCAGTGATTTCGCGGACAGCAGCGCGCGCGAAATTCGTCAGGTCGACAATGCCATGCAGCTGTTTTTCGACGGCATTACGCAGAACGTCAATTACATCGCGGCGCACCCGCTGATCGCCGGGGCGAGCGATGATTTCCGCAACTACATGGGCGCAACGCCTCCCCCGCAGTCCGAGAATGACAGGCAGGCGACCGAGCTGTTCGCCAGTATCGCCAAGGCTCACCCAGCCTACTCCTACGTCTCTTATGGTCTGATCAACGGCAGCTACATCATGACGCCGGAAGACCCGAAAATGAGCAACTACGACCCGCGTGTGCGGCCGTGGTACAAGACGGCGATGGCCAATGCCGGCAAGACCGTGCGTAGCGATGCCTATTACTGGGCCAACGACGATGCCGTACTGGTCAGTACTATCCGGGCGATACCCAACAAGCTGGGCAACCCTGGCGGCGTGGTCAATATTGACGTATCGCTCAAGCAACTGACCAACATCGTCAAGCAGATCAAACTGGGCGAAAGCGGCTATCTGATGCTGATGGAAAAGAACGGCACCGTGCTGGTCGATCCGAAACAGCCCGAGCATAACTTCAAGAAACTGGGCGAACTGGGCGACGGCTTCAGCGATCTGGCGAAAACTGCCAGTGGTCTGGTCGAGGTGACACTCAACGGCGAACGCTACATGGCCAATGTGTACTCGTCCGAGCAACTGGGCTGGAACTTCATCGGCCTGATCAAGCAGGACGAAGTGATGGCCTCGGCCACCCGCCTGACCTGGTTGATCGGTATCATCGCGGCGGTGCTGGCGGTGGTCTTTGCAATTGTCGGTGCCAGTTTCGCCCGCGTTATCGTGCGTCCGATCCACAGTGTTTCCAGTGGTCTGGAAGGCATCGCGGGCGGTGAAGGCGACCTGACCCAGAACCTCGCCGTGCGCGGCAAGGATGAAACCGCGCAGCTGGCGGGCTGGTTCAACAAGTTCCTGACCGCGATCCGCAGCCTGATCCAGCACATCGGGCAGGCGGCCGGGAAGATTCTCGAAGCCTCACACAGTTCGACACGTGTCTCCAACGACATGGCCGAAGCTGCTGGCCGACAGCGCGAAGCGGTGGACATGGTCTCCACGGCGTTTCATGAAATGGTCGCTACCTCCAATGAAGTCGCCCGCTCCTGCAGCCAGGCCGCCGACTCGGCCGACAACGGTCAGCAACAGGCGCGTGAAGGTCAGCGGCAGATCGATGAAGCGGTGCGCAGCGTCGACCAGCTCAGCGAAGAGCTAACCCGCTCGGCCAAGGACATGACGCAACTGGAAAAGGACAGCGCAGGCATTCAGTCGATCCTCAACACCATCCGCTCGATTGCCGAGCAGACCAACCTGCTGGCGCTCAACGCGGCCATCGAGGCAGCACGTGCAGGCGAACAGGGTCGCGGCTTTGCCGTGGTGGCCGACGAAGTCCGCGCACTGGCCAAACGCACGTCGGACTCGACCGCAGAAATCGACAGCTTGCTGGGCAACCTGGCCAAACGCACTGCCTCGGTGGCGCAACAGATGCATGCCAGCCTCGACGTGTCGCAGCAATCGGTGACCAAGATCGGACAGGCACGCAGCAGCTTCGGGCAAATCCGCGAGTCAGTGGATGTGATTCGCGACATGAATACCCAGATCGCAACCGCCGCCGAGGAACAGCATCAGGTGGCCGAAGACATCAACCGGCACATCAGCCAGATCCATGGTGATGCGCAGTTGATCGCCGAACTATCGGACTCGGCCCGCGCGGATTCCAGAAGCCTGGAGATGCTGTCCAGCGAACTGGACGGCCTGGTGCGCAAGTTCAAGACCTGATACTGCACACACGGAGCGTGGGAACGATGGGCGTCTGTGCGTACCCTATCGTGCCCATCCTCCGCGTGTTCTGGACACTCTGAGCCCTGTCCACAGCAGGAGATTTAATCTCCGTCCCTCTCAAACCATTCAGTCAGAAAATCCAGAAAAGTGCGCAGCGTTGCTGACTGATGGTGCCTTGAGGTGTAGATCGCGTGTATCCCCAGAGCCCGTGGCTGGTACTCCGGCATCAGGGCGATCAGCTTGCCGCTTGCAATCAACGGCGCCGCCGAATGCACAGGCTGCAGACTGATACCGGCGCCCGCCACTGCGGCCTCCAGCAGCACCACTGAATCGTTGGCACTCAGGTTGCCGCCGACCGGCACACTGAGCGGCAGTTGCTGGCGGGTGAACTCCCAAAGGCTTTTGCCGAAATACGAATAGGTCAGGCAGTTGTGGGCAGGCAGTTCCTGCGGCCTGGACGGCGTGCCGTGCACGGCGAGATAGGCTGGAGAAGCACACACCACCGAATCGCATTGCCCCAGCGGACGGGCAATGACATTGGGGTCCAGCTGATTGGTGATGCGGATCGCCAGATCGATTCGCTCGCTGACCAGATCCACGGCCTCGTTGCCGATAAGCAGGTCTGCCGAGGTGCCGGGATAACGGCGCAGGTAAGCCGTCACCGCGTGTGCCAGAACGGCCAGCGCCAGTGACTGCGAACAGGCGATGCGCAGCATGCCGCGTGGCTCGTCGACTTGCGTATCGGCCGCCAGCGGCACTGCGTCGGCCAGCTCGACCAGTTGCTGACACCGCAACAAGGTCACTTGCCCTGGTGCGGTCAAGCCGAGCTTGCGCGTGGTCCGGTGCAGCAGTCGCGCTCCGGCCCAGCTCTCCATCTGCGCCAGATAACGTGTGACCATTGCCCGAGACATGTCCAGCGCCTCGGCAGCGGCTATGAGGCTGCCCCTTTCGTTGATAGCGATGAATACCCGTGCCGCTATGATCCGATCCACGATTCGTCCGATATAAGCAATCAATAGTTGCCAATACTGAGGCTTTTGTTTCATCTGAGGCAACATAAGATAACGACCTCAGTCCTGCCCGAACGAAGGTCGTACCCCATGTTGCGTAAATCCCTGCTTGCCCTGTCCTTCGCTGCTCTGTTCCCTCTCGCAGCACAGGCCGCCGCCCCGTTGGCAATCGAGGTATACAACCCGGCCGAAAAAGCCGTCTTCCCGGTGTCATCCGAACTGATCACGGGCAAGCATGACGCGGTGCTTATCGATGCGCAGTTCCAGCGCAACGACGCCGAGGCCCTGGTGCAAAAGATCAAGGCCAGCGGCAAGCAACTTACCACCGTCTATATCAGCCACAGCGACCCGGATTACTACTTCGGTCTGGACGTCATCAAAGCCGCGTTCCCCGAGGCGAAGATCGTCGCCAGCGCACCTACCGTGAAGGCGATCAAGGCGTCGATGCAGGGCAAACTCGCCTACTGGGGCCCGATTCTCAAGGACAATGCGCCAGCCAGCCTGGTTGTGCCGGAAGTGCTCAAGGGCGATCACCTGACGCTTGAAGGCCAGCCGTTGCAGATCAAAGGCCTTAACGGCCCGGCGCCCGAGCGCAGCTACGTATGGATTCCGTCCCTTAAAGCCGTGGTTGGCGGTGTCGTGGTCTCCAGCGGTATTCATGTCTGGGTCGCTGACACGCAAAGCACGAAATCGCGTCAGGACTGGCTCGCGACACTCAAAGGCATCGAGGCGCTGAAACCGGCCACCGTGATTCCGGGTCATTACCTGGGCGAGGTCCCGTCAGGCACCCAGGCTGTGACGTTCACCGCCGACTACCTGAAGTCCTTCGAAGAACAGACCGCCAAGGCCAAGGATTCCGCCACGCTGATCGACGCCATGCACAAAGCCTGGCCGCAACTGGCCGAACCGGCTTCGCTGGAGATGAGTGCAAAGGTCATCAAGGGCGAGATGAAGTGGCCGAATTGATCCGGCACCTGTAAGGCCCCGGCGGAGCGCTGCGAATATCAGCAGGGGCCAGGCTTTTACCTGCGCGGCGCACATGCACTCAGCTATGGTCAGACGCCCATATCAGTCGCTATGCTGCGCCCATGAACGCCCCTCTGAAAATCCGTAACCCCTGCCCGCCCGGCGCTTGCGACTGCAAGCGCGAGCTGCTGGACGCGGAAGATGCAGACCTGCGGATTCTGCTGCTGTCCCGCGACGCGGAAAAAACCCTGCTGGATCGCCTGGAGCGTATCGAAAGTCTGGAAGATCTGGAGCACATGCAGCGCAAGATTTTCCAGCAACTGGGCGTGCGTGTCGACGTCGCGCCGGGCTTCAATGAAGTGCGCACCATGCGCGGCATCAGCATTGTCGTCGAGGAAAAGGTCGGGCTGTGTCGCAAGACGCGTCAATCGATTCCTGCCGCCATCCGCCGCGCCCTGGAAGCACGTCCCCAGATCGCCTATCAGTTGCTCAACGCCAACGACCTGCTGCGCGACGCCTGACTATCGAGCGCCTGGCGAATGCGGCTATCATGCTGCGCCCATAAGCCAAGGAATGCCCTCCGTGTCCCTCGAAATACGCCCAGCCATTGCTTCTGATGCCAGTCAGATTCTGGCGTTCATCACCGAACTTGCCATCTATGAACGCGCCGGGCACGAGGTCAAGGCCGGTGCCGACGATATTCAACGCAGCCTGTTCGCCGACAACGCACCTGCCAAGGCGCTGATGTGCCTGGATGACGGCAAGCCCGTTGGCTATGCCGTCTATTTCTACAGCTACTCGACCTGGCTGGGACGCAATGGTGTTTATCTGGAGGACCTGTATGTCACGCCGGAGAAACGCAGCATCGGCGCTGGACGCGCACTGCTTCGACAGATCGCTCGCGAAGCGGTGGCCAACGATTGTGGCCGCCTGGAATGGAGCGTTCTGGACTGGAACGAGCCAGCCATCCAGTTCTACGAAGCCATCGGCGCGGCACCGCAAAGTGAATGGGTTCGTTACCGAATGGAGGGTGCCGGGCTGCTGGACTTCGCCAAGGGCGGCGATTGAAACACAAGGGCCTGATACGAAAACGCCCGGCCTGTAATAGGCCGGGCGCTTCGGGAAAAGCATTCAACAGCTGTCAGCAAACCCCAGGCGGGATGCCGTCCTTGTTGAAGTCTTTCAGGCGTTCCTTTTCTTCGGGCGTCGAGTGCGCGGGCACATCGCTTTGCGGTTCCGGTTTTTTCTCGTCTTTCTTGTCAGTCATGGTCGTTGACTCCGCTGGTGGACACTCAAATAAGGCCACGCGCGGAGCATTCGGTTCAGACTGATTGCACAGTGCGGCGCTGATCGACGTTGCATTCCAGTTGCCTGGCCAGCCCCTGCAGATCGAGCAGGGTCGCGCGCCAGCTGCGCTCCTGACTGCCGACACTGACCAGCGAACGGACCCGGTCATTGACCGAAATGCCCTTGCCGGTACTGGCTTGCCAGCCCTGTTCCAGCATGGCCGGATCGAACTGATTGAACGCGTCGATTGCATCGACGCGGTTCACTGCAAAACCGAAGCACAGCCGCTCGCCACGCACGATCAATACACGCGACGCTTCGCCCTGGACCTGTGCGCCTTCGCCCAACAGGCTGCTCAGGCAGATCAGCGGTACCTGCTCGCCGCGCAAATTGAACTGCCCCAGCAAATGCGTTTCCGGCTGCGACAGGCCGATCAGTTGCTGCGGCATGCTCATGATTTCCACGATCTGGCTCAACGGTGCCACGAAGCGGGTCGGCGCATCGAACAGCAGGCAGGCGTGGCGCAGCATGGCCTTGGTCACATCGTGCGAGGCCTGGGCAGGTTTGACGTCGTGCTGATAAACCTGGGTGTAGCTTTTGACTTCCGGGCGCTGCAGCAGCATCGGATGATCAAGCAACAAGGCCTGCTGCCCCTCCTCCAGGTTCATTACCCCGGCCAGCAGCTCTGGATGCGGCAGGCCATAGCCCGGCGCCGCCAACAGGCTGTCCGGATCCTGACGCTGAATGGCGACCATGCGGTCATAGCCAAACCCGCACACCCGCCCGTCTGGCGCAGTCAACAGCAGCAACTGCGGCTTGGACGTCTGACGTAGATGATCCAGACCAAGCACTTCGGACAGGTTGAGCGCCGGAACCTTGGTGCCACGCACCGAGGTGACGCCAAAGCAGCAGTCACTGGCAAAGTCCGAGGCTGTGATCTCGGGACCGTCCACCAACTCGGTCACAACGCTGGCATCGATACAGAAGTTGCGGCCATCGCACTCGAATACCAGGTAATGCAGCAAGCGACTCTTGGCGGCCAGCGCATCATCCTTGAGCACTTGCGCGTTGGGGTCGGCAGCGAACAGTACGCCTGGCAAACCACTCATGAAGGCAAGATCGAGCTTGTAGATCATCCGCGACTCTTCGGCGCCGAGCAGCAGAGAGGGCAGCAGCCCGACAGCGCTGCCCTCGGGCCCCAGTGGGCTGAACTGAGAATCACGGGCCTTGAGAATGTCGCACACCGCGTCAATCGCCAGCCCGAGGTAGCCACCGCCGTACTTGAGAATCGCGACCAGTGGCGTCGGCGAAGACATATCGCCACCCTCCGCCAGTTGAGCCCGCAGGTCGACCAATGGCACCGGTTTGCCACGCAGGGTAAACACCCCACGCAGCGCTCCCCGGGTCAATGGATGGGGATGCAGATCAGCGGGCCAGTGCACGGCCTCCATCAATGCATCGGCAACCACCGCCAGATACACACCATTGATCTGCACGACGCCATAGGCATTCAGGCTGCTCATGCAGGTTGTCCGATGGATACCTTGTTCAGAGTTTCGGTGTAGCCGGTCAGGTTGGCTTTATGCAGCTCGACGATCAGGGTCTCGACTTCCTGCGCCGACAGGCGTTGCTTCTCTGTCGCCGTGTTGATCCCGTCGATCGCCTGCGTGGTCTGCATCACGCCTTCCACGATGTGTTCAAAGGCTTCGCCGGCACTGCGCGAAATCTCGTTGCCCGACTCGATCCGGCTGACCGTTTCCAGAATCAGCTTGTTGATTTCCTTGGTCGCACGCGAGGACTTCTCGGCCAGCTTGCGCACCTCGTCGGCGACGACCGAAAAGCCCAGGCCATGCTCACCGGCCCTGGCCGCTTCGATGGCTGCGTTGAAGGCCAGCATGTTGGTCTGACTGGCGATCTCGCTGATCACCTGAATGATGTCCTGAATGCCCTCGGCGGACTTGGCAATCATGCCCATTGCGTCGGACGCCTTGACCAGCGTCTGCGAACCGGAACTGGCCTGCTCACGCGTCATTCTGGCCAGATCGGTGGCCGTCTCGGTACTTTGCGCCACATAGGAAATGGCGTTCATCAGTGCTTTTACCGACTCGCCCATGGTGCGGGTCTTGGCCTCTATCGCCTGTTCCATCTCAACCTGACGGGTAATGTCCGTGGCGAATTTCACCACTTTGAACGGCAAGCCGTCGTGGTCGAAAATCGGGCTGTACGTCGCCTGAATCCAGATTTTCTGCCCGTATTTGCTGACACGCATGAAGCGCCCGGAATAGAACTCGCCCTGCCCCAGCCCGTGCCAGAATTCACGGTACTCGGTGCCGCGCACGTATTCTTCCTCACAGAAGATACGGTGATGCTTGCCTTTGATTTCCAGCAGGCCATAACCCAGCGCTTTGAGAAAGTTGGCATTGGCGGTGATGATGTTGCCGGCCATGTCGAATTCGATGACGGCCTGGGCGCGGTCGATGGCATTCACCTTGCCCTGGTCCTCGACGCTGGTTTCCTTGGCCACAGTCACGTCGAGCGCGAACTTGACGATCTTGTAGGGTTTGCCCTGCGCATCGAAAATCGGGTTGTAGGTGGCCTGAATCCAGATCTCCTTACCGTCCTTGCGTTTGCGCTTGTACTCGTTGGCGTCGTACTCGCCGCGACCCAGCTTCTCCCAGAGCTCACGATACTGCAGGCTGCTGACGAATTCCTCGGAGCAGAACATACGGTGGTGTTCACCGACGATTTCGTCAAGATCGTAGCCGAATACCGCCAGAAAATTGCGGTTGGCGTGCAGCACCTTGCCCGTCAGATCGAATTCGATCACCGCCTGGGAGCGCTCGATGGCCGTCACCTTGCCCGCGGACTCAGCCTGACGAATGCGGCTCTCGGTCACATCGTTGGCGAACTTCACGACCTTGTAAGGACGACCCTCCGGGTCAAAGATCGGGTTGTAAGTGGCGCTGATCCACAGCTCGCGCCCGTTCTTGCCGATGCGCTTGTATTCGCCGGAGTCATACTCACCACGTTCGAGCTTGGCCCAAAAGGCACGATAGGCCGGGCTATTCAGGTAGTCGTCTTCGCAGAACATGCGATGGTGCTGACCCTGAATCTCGTCCAGACGATAGCCCAGGACCTTGAGAAAGTTTTCGTTGGCGTTGAGCACGCGACCGTTCAGGTCGAATTCGATAATGCCCTGCGAACGATCAATGGCCGCAACCTTGCCTTCGTACTCGGCATTGGACTTGCGTTGCGCAGTCACGTCCGTGGCGAACTTCACGACCTTAAACGGATTGCCCTGCTCGTCGAAGACCGGGTTATAAGTCGCCTGCAACCAGATCTCGCGCCCGTTCTTGCCCAGGCGCTTGTACTGCCCTTCGTCGAAAGCGCCCTTGCCCAGTTTTTCCCAAAACGTTGCATATTCGACGCTGGACGCATGTTCCGGCGTGCAGAACATGCGGTGATGCCGACCCTGGACCTCATCCAGCCGATAGCCGACGCAATCCAGAAAATTGGTATTGGCCCGCAGGATATTGCCTTCAAGATCGAACTCGATCATCGCCTGGGAACGGTCAATGGCCGTCATCAGCGAGTGAAGATCAAGTTCCAGCCTGGCCCTGTCCTTGTGGGTGCTTTCAATCGTGGTCGACATGTGGAAATACTCTGCGAGTAAGCATCTATGGAAGTATTGTTATGAAGCGCCGGTCTCTGCGAGCCCTGTCAGACACACCAATGTGTGGACTATGGAGGCTGCCGATCAAGCCGGTTAATCGTCTTTCTCAATGCCGTCCATAGCGCGAACTGTCAGGCCGTCAGCGCTGGATGGAATGACCGACTCCACCTGGCAGGTAGCTGTAGTATTAACATCGGCATCAAATGGAGCAGCTTTAGGGCCGCTATTTCGCCATCACACAGACAGGCTACCGGTCGTCAGCGAAGAGCGCTTCGAACACCACGCCTCTACCGACGTCGAACACCTCTTGTTCATCAGGCATAAAACCAGATGACAAGAATGACAGCGCCAGTCCAGCCCAGGGTCAGCAAGAAGGAAAGTCCAGCAAGACGCGGATCCATGGAACTCCTGTTCTAGAAGGCCTGGGTAGGCTGAGGGCTGCATACGTAGGCCTATATCGGCTGGATCACCGACATATCAGTTATTTTCGTCACCTTGAAACACTGTAGACGTGCAGGTTTTGTCCTGGATCAATGTTTGTTCGCTGCGACCCGGTTAGGCACTTGAGCAAGGCGTCGGCCAGATATTTCACGAACAGATAATCAGGCCCGGGACATGGCGTGCGAAGGGAAATCCTTAAAATTCAAATAACGCATAATTTGTAAATTAATAATTATTTACTTTAATAATAAACCTATAACAAAAAAGAATTTCACGGCAGTTTTTTATAGGAATACCGTAATCCCATTACCGACCCCTTTCTCCAGGCGGAGGTGAATCTACCTTCCTCATCACGCCCGGGGCACACTTCATGAGCAAACAACGACACCTTAAACTTGGCGCCATGGTCCACGGGGTCGGCCATGGCTGGGGCGAATGGCGCCACCCGCAGGCGCTGGCCAACGCCAGTGTGAATTTAGGGTTTTATCAGCAACAGACCCACCTGGCAGAAGCGGCCCGATTCGATTTCGTGTTCATTGCCGACAGCCTGCACATCCACGAGAAATCCAGTCCTCACTACCTGAATCGCTTCGAACCCTTGACCATTCTGTCCGCACTCGCAGCCACCACCCGGCACATCGGTCTGGTAGCAACGGTCACGGTCAGTTACACAGAGCCCTTCCAGGTCGCTCGCCAGTTTGCCTCACTGGACCACATCAGCGGCGGCCGGGCTGGCTGGAACGTGGTGACGTCGTGGCTGAGTGGCACCGCCGATAACTTCAGCAAGGGCGAACACCCGCCACATGCGGTGCGCTACCGAATCGCCAAAGAGCATATCGAGGTGGTGAAGGGCCTTTGGGATTCCTGGGAAGACGACGCTTTCGCCTACGACAAGCAGAAAGGCGAGTTCTTCACGCCAGGCAAACTGCACGCGCTGAACCACAAGGGCGAATTTTTCTCGGTGAAAGGCCCGCTCAACATCGCCCGGTCGAAGCAGGGTCAACCGGTGATTTTTCAGGCAGGCACTTCCGAGGCCGGGCGTAACTTCGCCGCTCAGAATTCGGATGCGATCTTTGTCCACGCCGAGAGCTTCGATGAAGCATGCGCCTACTATCAGGACCTGAAACAGAGAGCTGGCGGCTTTGGCCGAGATCCCCACGCGCTGTCGATTCTGCCGGGTATTCGCCCGATTGTCGGGCGTGATGAGGCCGAGGTGGAGAGCCGCTATCGCCAGGCCGTGGAGCTGGTGACGATCGAAGATGCCATTGTCGCCCTTGGCCGCCCCTTCAATGATCACGATTTCAGCCAGTACCCACTGGACGAACCCTTCCCGGAACTAGGTGATCTGGGCTCCAACAGCCAGAAAGGCGGTTCGGACCGGATCAAGCAACTGGCCAGAGACGAAGGCCTGAGCCTGCGTGAGGTCGCCCTGCGCTTCTCCCTGCCCCGCCGCGACTTCGTCGGCACGCCCGATCAGGTTGCCGACGCGATACAGACATGGTTCGAGGCAGGCGCAGCCGATGGCTTCATCATCAACAGCGTCCTGCCGGACGGTTTGCAGTATTTCACTGAACAGGTGGTGCCGGTGCTGCAGCAGCGCGGACTGTTCCGCACCGAATACACCGGCAATACGCTGCGTGACAATCTCGGTCTTGAAATACCGGCCAATCGTCATGCAAAGGCTGTCGCCCATCAATCAGACGAGGCTGTGGCATGACTCGACTCGTGATAGCCAGCCAACTGGATGATGACTTCAATCAGGTCATCAGCGAGCGGCTTGCAGTGACCCATCCAGAAGCCAGGGTCATCGGCGTACCGGCCGGCGTGCCGAGCGACCTGCCCGGCGAGGTCAGCATTCTGCTGGCGCGCCCTATCAATGTGCGTGGTTATGAAGCCCCTGCCTCGCCGCCTCCGGGCTGGCCTTATGGCCTGAAATGGATTCAGGTGGTGTCTTCGGGCATCGACTTCTATCCCGGCTGGCTGTTCGACGGCCCGCCGGTCAGCACCTCGCGGGGCAGCGCGGCAGAAAACATTGCCGAGTTCTCGTTGGCCGCCATTTTCGCTGCTGCCAAACACTTGCCGGACATCTGGGTGCATGACTCGCAATGGAATTTCACTGCACTGACACCGCTCAAGGGCACTACGCTCGGGATTCTCGGCTTCGGCGCCATCGGTCGCAGCCTGGCCGGTAAAGCGCTGGCACTGGGCATCACTGTCGTGGCGTTGCGGCAGAGCCAGACGCCGTTCGAGGTTGATGGCGTCGAAAGCGCGCGCGACATTCACGAGCTTTTTTCCCGCGCCGACCATCTGGTACTGGCCGCACCTCTGACACCTGCCACACGGCACATCGTCAACGCCGACGTACTGAACAGCGCCAAACCCGGCCTGCACCTGATCAACATCGCCCGTGGTGGCCTGCTTGACCATGAGGCGCTGCTCAAGGCGCTCGATAGGGGAACCATTGGCCTTGCCTCGCTGGACGTCACCGACCCCGAGCCCCTGCCGGACGGTCATCCCCTGTATGCACACCCCAGAGTACGCCTGTCACCCCACACCTCAGCGATCTCCAGCAACAGCCGCCACGAAATAGCCGACAGCTTTCTGGCCAACCTTGACCGTTTTCTCAGCGGGCAGGCCTTGCAGAATCAGGCTGATCGCCAGCGCGGCTACTGACACAGATCATCCTCATTGCGCTGCGTGGGGATACCACTCCTGACACTCAGCGTCACCTTCAAATACCGAGCGCGCCATGCCCAAACCGATAAAAAACACACAAACCGGCTATCGTCGTCCGCTGCTGGCAGGTCTGCTCGCGGCGTTGGCCTTGTGCATCACCTTCCCTGCCGAAGCGCAGGAAACGCTGCGAATCGGTTACCAGAAATCGTCGACGCTGATCACCCTGCTGAAAACACAGGGCATTCTGGAAAAAGCCCTCGCGCCGCAAAACGTCACCGTCACCTGGCATGAGTTTCCGAGTGGCCTGCCGCTGCTGGAGGCTTTGAACATCGGCAACGTGGACATCAGCGCGGATGTGGCGGACACCGTACCGATCTTCGCCCAGGCAGCGCAGGCCCGGCTGACCTACTTTGCCCAGGAAGCGGCCTCGCCTTCCGCGCAGGCGATCATCGTCCATAAAAACTCGCCCGTGCAGCAGTTATCGGATCTGAAAGGCAAAAAGGTCGCGGTCACCAAGGCGGCGGGTTCTCACTACCTGCTGATCGCAGCATTGAAAAAGGCCGGTCTGACATTTTCCGATATTCAGCCCGCCTACCTGTCGCCCGCCGACGGCCGCGCGGCCTTCGAGAACAATAAAGTTGACGCCTGGGTCACCTGGGAACCCTTCCTGACCAGCGCCCAACGGCAATTGCCGACGCGCACTCTGGCTGACGGCAAGGGATTGTCCAGCTACAAGCGTTATTACCTGACCGGCACCGGCTACGCCAAGGACCACCCACAAGTGCTCAGCGTGGTTTACGAGCAGTTGCACAAGGCAGGCATCTGGCTCAAGGCCAATCCAAGCGAAGCAGCGCAGCTACTGAGCCCTTTGTGGGGCAATCTGGATATCGAAACGGTTGAAATCGCCAACAGCCATCGGACTTATCAGATCCAGCCAGTCACGCACGATCAATTGGACGAACAACAGCATATCGCCGACGCCTTCTTCGCTGCTGGCCTGCTGCCCAAGGCGGTGGATGCGCAGGATGTGGAGGTGTGGAGGCCTTGAGGAATGAAGGGGCACACCCGCTCGCATGGAGCGAGTATGCCCCTCGATCAGTCTCCGGACTCAAACACCCGGAGGCGTGGGAAACGTTCCGCGGGCGGTTTCATAAGCCTGCGCGACACGCAACGCCAAGGCATCCTTGAAGCGCGGCGCGACGATCATCATGGCGACCGGCAGTCCGTCGGCCAGACCGGCCGGGACTGAAGTGGCCGGGTGGCCGGTCAGGTCGAACGGTGCGGTGTTGGCCAGCATGTTCAACGCGCTATGCACGTACTCTTCAATCGGCGCGTCGGCGGCGGTCAGTGTGGTCGCCACGAACGGCATGGTCGGCATTACCAGCACATCGAACTGCTGGAAGGCTTCATCGTATTGACGGGTGAGCTCCGGCACCAGCATCCGCGCCTTGGCGTAGTACGCACCGTGCAGGTTTTTCAGGCTGTAATGCCCGGTCAGCGCCACAGCACGCACGCTGCTGGATAACGCATTGGCGTGTTCGCGACGCTTGGCGCCGAAGTAACTCATGATCTCGGGATCGTAATAGCCGTCGACATTCATGCCATAACCGTTGCCTTGCAGCATCTGGTAGGCCGCGCCATCGGTGGCGATGACATTCCACATGTCCAGCGCCACCCCGCGGTGCCACGGCGCACTGGCGTCACCAACCGTCGCACCGAGACTTTCCAGTTGCGCCACGGCAGCACGAACCAGTGCGTCAACCTGCGGCTCGGACATGCCGGGAATCGCGAAGCCTTCACGCAGCAGGCCTATTTTCAGGCCTGCAACGCCTTGATCGAGGGTCGCGACGCAACTGACGGCTGGCGGGTTTTTCTGTCTTGAATCGAGCCCGTCGGCGCCGGCGATCACATCGAGCATGATCGCGCAGTCGCGCACGTTGTTGGCCATCGGGCCAACATGGTCGATGGTCCGTTCAATCGGGAAGGCGCCGGTGTAAGGCACCAGGCTGTAGGTGGGTTTGTGTCCGACGATGCCGCTCCAGGCCGACGGCATCCGGATCGACCCACCCTGATCGCCACCGATGGCCATGTCCACTTCCTGCAGGGCGACCAGCACGGCGCTGCCGCTGGATGAACCACCTGCGTTGCGGGTCAGGTCCCAAGGGTTTTTCACCGCGCCGGTGGCCGAGGTAAAACTGGCTCCGGAGAAGCACAGGTCTTCGCACACCGACTTGCCAATCACCGTCGCACCCGCAGCCAGCAGGCGCTTGACCACCGTGGCGTCTTCGGACGGCACGTAACCATCAAGGCTCAGCGAGCCATTGGCCATGGGCACACCGGCCACCGATACGTTGTCCTTGATAACCACCGTTCTGCCTGCCAGCGGGCCACTGGCAGCACCGGCAATGTGGGTCTTGACGTACCAGGCCCCGTACGGGTTCTCGGCCGCAGCCGGTTTGCTGTGTTCGCGCAACGGCGCAGGCTGGGCAACATGCGCAGCGTACAGGGCATCGATGGCTTCGTAGGAACCCAGAGTTTCGTCTGCGAGACTCAGGAACGACTCCATCTGACTGTCTGACAGGTCGTAGCCATGGTCCTGGGCGGCAATCAGAAAGTCGGCTTTGCTGGGACGTTTTACGGACATGGTGTTCTCCAGATAACGGTAAGGACAGCCCGGGTTCAGGCAGTCATTGACTGGAGCCGCCTGCGCAGGGCGCGCACAGGCCTGGGCTCGATCCGGAGGACGTCGTTGTCCACGCCGGTCGCCACGCGGTGTTCCATACCTGCCGGGTCAGGGCGTATGGCAACCTTCCGCGCAGAAGAGGATCAGGCGTGGCGCCCGACACTCGAAGCTTGTCTGCAACCTGTCAGGAACAGGCTTGTTGAAACAGTTCATGGGCCTTGACCAGGGCCTCGGCGATTTTTTCCACCGGCTCGCGCTTGGCCATCGCCTGATCACGCAGCGCGTTGTAGGCGTCCGTTTCAGACAGGCCCTTGGTTTCCATCAGGATGATCTTGGCCTGCTGCACGGTGCGCATGACCGCCATGCGCCCTTCCAGGCGCTTGACGTGCTTTTCCCGTTCCCGCGTCTTGCGGGCCTGGCTGAGGGTGATGGCCAGAGCGGTCAGCAGGCCGAACGAGCGGACCGGCGACGGAATCACCGAACAGGCGTTGAGCTGCACCAGCGCCTCTACAATGATCGGGTTTTCATAGGCGATCACCGGAATGATCGGCGGCGTCGAGTGGTGCAGCAGCCAGGGCGTGTTGGTCGACAGGCTTTCCGGCGATACCGCCAGTACGATCACATCAGCCTCGCTGTGCAGACGCTCGGGGATCGGCCACTGCACCCGCACCTGACAACCGATGCGCTGCAACTGAGCGATCAGGTTGCGACCGTCTTCGTCATCGGGATGCATCACCAGCACGCTGATATCGCGCAGGTCCTTGATGCCGCCTGCGCTGTCGTTGCGCAAACGTTTCTTGGCGGCACGCAGGGTCATGGACGCCTCCCGGTCAGGCTGGACCAGCCATTGAAGTCAGGCGCCACTGCATAAGGGTCGGGCTTCAACGCTTTCTGACTTTCGTAAAGGATGTCGAACTGCCCGTCGGCATTGGCACGGCCGATCCGCGAGTACAGGTAGGTATGGTGGTTGTGTTCATCGATACGCACCCGTCCCTGAGGCGCGTCGTATTCCAGACCGCGCATGGTCTGCAACACACTCTCCACTTCGGTACTGCCAGCACGAGCGATCGCCTTGGCCAGCAGATGGACCTGAAAGTAAGCAGCCTCCCAGCAGCGGTCGGTCACCTGATGCTGGCCAAACATTTCCCGGTACTGGGCGATGCACTGGCGATTGAGCGGCGTGTCGATCGACTGGAAATAAGTCGCTGCCGAAATGTGCCCGGTGCCCAGATGGACGCCCATCTGCTGAATGTCGGTCTCGCTGGTGGTGACACTGGCGATCGGCATGACCGCTGGGTCGAAACCGGCATCGGCGTAGGCCTGATACAGGTGCGCCATGGTGTCGCCGACCACTGTCGAAAAGATGAACGAGGGTTTCAGCTCTCTGGCCTTGACCATGAGCCTGGCGAAGTCCTCTGCCCTGGCGTTTTTCAGTGGCAAGTAGTATTCGCCCAGCTTGCTGCCGCCCCGCTCGTAAAGCAGGTCGCTCATCAACCGGTTGGTTTCGTACGGGTAGACGTACTCCGAGCCGATCATCAGCACGCGACTGCCGAAGTGATCGAACATGTAGCTGCCCAGTGGCACCGCGTTGTGGTTCGGCGTAGCGCCGGTGTAGATGATGTTGCGCGAATACTCGAAGCCCTCGTAGTACACCGGATAAAGCAGCAATGCGTTGTAGCGTTCGACGACAGGCAATACGGCCTTGCGCGCCGCCGAGGTGTAGCAACCGAAGAAAAACCGCAGGTTCTCTTCGCGAATCAGCGATTCGACATGCATGGCAAACAGCGCAGGTGTGGAATCCGGATTGCGGGTGATCAGTTCCAGAGGACGCCCATTCACGCCCCCGGCGGCATTGATCTGATGAATTGCAAACTGTGCGCCGCGCATTGTTGAACACTCACCGGCAGCGGTGACGCCGGTATTGGAAAACAGACCTCCTATGCGGATCGACGGGTCAGCCATGCCTATAAACCTTTCACGTGAGATGAGACGCCCGCAGGTGGCCGGGAGCCTGAAAAGAAGACTGAGCGAATAACCGTGGATTCAACGGTGGCTCTCAGGCGGTTGTGCCTGGGGCTGGCGTGACGGCAGTGTCAGGACCAGTCGTGCGAGGGACCTTCCACACCTGCCGAGAATGGGCGTGTGGCAAGAGACCCTGCGAGGGTGTCGGGCAGGCTCATGCAGGGAGCGGGCCATGCGTGACGAGGCGCATCAGGGGGAAGCGAATTCGTTGGCGAAGACGTCCGTGCATACGTGGGGTTTAGGTCGCCTCGAACATTGCCTTCGCGAACAAGTTCGCTCCTGCAAAAGCCCAATATCTCAGTCTATGCATGAGTACATATCGCGAGAAAAAAGGGACTTCTGCATCACGCTTTTGGTGCGTAGAAGCGCTGCTCGCGCCAAAGCGGCGCATGTCGGTATGTTCGTGCAATTAATGCAGGGATGCTCTGCCTCCGGGTTTCGAAACGCGCGCCAACAGCGGTTTCGCCAGTTGGCATTGCCCTTGCTAAGTTCCTCCTGAGACATCGCGCCAGCTGTTTGCCCTACGCCCCTCTCGGCAAGTAGGGAGACACCTCGCGTACGACTGGATCGGACGCAGTTGTCCCGCCAGATTCGGCACAAAAGCCTGACCTCCCGCCCATTGATTTGGCCGGGACGTCGGGCTTTTTTCATTCCTGGGAGATAAGTGAATGCACAACGACAAACGCCGTTTGATCAAGCATGCTCTGTTGCTGGGCGCGATCAGCCTGCTGCCGTTTTCCCTGATCGGTCAGGCGCAGGCGGACGAGACTGTGAAAGTCGGCATCATCCACTCGCTGACCGGCACCATGGCCATCAGTGAAGCCTCGGTGGTCGACGCAGAAAAACTGGCCATCGAAGAGATCAACGCCAGTGGCGGCGTGATGGGCAAAACCATCGAACCGATCGTCGAGGACGGTGCCAGCGACTGGCCGACCTTCGCCGAGAAGGCACGCAAACTGCTGGAAAACGACCACGTTGCGGTCACCTTTGGCGCGTTCACCTCGGCTTCGCGCAAAGCGGTACTGCCGGTCTTCGAGCGCAACAAGGGCCTGCTCTACTACCCGACCTTCTATGAAGGGCTGGAGAAATCCCCGGCCATTATCTACACCGGTGCCGAAGCGTCGCAGCAGACTCTGGCGGCCGTCACCTGGTTGATGGCCAACAAGGGCAAAAGCGTCTATCTGGTCGGTTCCGACTACATCTGGCCACGCACCACCAACAAGCTGGCACGGGCGTCGGTGACCAAACAGGGCGGCTCCATCGTCGGCGAAGACTATCTGCCGCTGGGGGCCATCGAGTTTTCCTCGGTGATCAACAAGATCAAGGCGGCCAAGCCGGACATCGTGCTGTCGACCATCGTCGGCGGCTCCAACGTAGCGTTCTACAAACAGCTCAAGGCCGCGGGTATCGACAGCAGTAACCAGACGCTGATGGGGCTGGCGATCACCGAAGAGGAAGTCACCGGCATCGGTGCGGAAAACCTCGTCGGCTTCCTGACCTGCATGAGCTATTTCCAGAGCCTGAAAAACCCGGTCAACGAGAAATTCGTCCAGGCGTTCAAAACGCGCTATGGGCAGCAGCGCGTCGTCGGTGATCCGATGGCAGCGGCGTACACCGCGGTGTACCTGTGGAAAAAGGCCGTCGAGAAAGCAGGCAGTTTCGACGTGCCGAAAGTGATCGCCGCATCCTCGGAACTGACCCTCGATGCGCCTGAAGGCGAGATCAAGGTGCACAAGGACAATCACCACCTGTGGAAGCGTGCGCGCATCGGCACCCTCAATGCGCAGGGCCAGGTCGACGTGATCTACGAGTCGGCACCGATCGAGCCCAACCCCTTTCCGAAACTCTGATTCCGGCCCGGGCGCGATCCGCTTCGCGCCCGCTTTCGTCAATGTGCAGCAACAGGTAGCGACGGCATGACTCTCGATACGCTGGTAATGCAAGTCTTCAGCGGGTTCTCGCTGTTTTCCGTGCTGGTGCTGATGGCACTCGGGCTGACCATCGTGTTCGGCCTGATGGGCGTGATCAACATGGCGCACGGCGAACTGATGGCGATGGGCTCATACATGACCTACGCCACCTCCGTGGTGTTTCAGCGCTACTTTCCCGAGCTCATGGGCTGGTATTTCATCATCGCCATCGGGATGGCCTTTGTGGTGACCTTTGCCTTCGGCCTCCTGCTGGAACGCTGCTTCATCCGCTTCATGTACAACCGACCGCTCGACACCCTGCTGGCGACCTGGGGGCTGTCTCTGGTCCTGCAGCAGCTGTTCCGCCAGGTCTTCGGCCCCAAGGAAGTCAGCGTGCCCACCGTGCAATGGTTGCAGGGCGCATGGAAAATCAGCGATGGGCTGGAGCTGCCCCTCAACCGGATTTTCATCATCGGTCTGACCTTCGTGATTGCCGCCGCGGTGTTCCTGTTTCTCTACCGCAGTCGCTGGGGCCTGCGCATTCGCGCCGTGACCCAGAACCGCGCCATGGCCGGTGCAGCCGGGATCAATACCGCGCGGGTCGACTCGGTGACCTTCGCGCTGGGCTGTGGCCTTGCGGGCATTGCCGGCAGTTCGTTCACCATGCTTGCGTCCACTGGCCCGGTCAGCGGTCAGCAGTACCTGGTGGACACCTTTATCGTCGTCGTGTTCGGCGGCGTGGAAAGCTTGCTGGGCACCTTCCTGTCGGCGTTCGCCATCGGCCAGACCCAGGTTTCGCTGGAATACCTGACCACCGGCTCCATGGCCAAGGCGATCACCCTGCTGGTGGTCATCGTGCTGCTGTTTTTCCGCCCCAACGGCCTGTTCGCCACGAAAGTGAGACGTTGAGATGAATGACATGACTGAAAAGCCGACGCTGCGGCCGCAGGCCACAGTGCCGGGCGCAGGCAAGCCAGCGGGTGGCTGGTTGACGCTGATCGAGCGCTACAGCCTGATCTGGCTGTCGCTGCTGTTGCTGGTGGCGTTACCCCTGATACTGGGTGATTTTCGCCTCGGTCTGGCCGGCAAATACCTGAGCCTGGCGTTCTGCGCAGTGGGCATGGTGATGATCTGGGGCTACGGCGGCATCCTCAGCCTCGGCCAGGGGATTTTCTTCGGCCTGGGCAGCTACATGATGGCGATGTATCTCAAACTCGAAGCCACCGCCACGGACGAAGCGGCCAGCGCCCTCGCCGCTTTCTACGGCTCGGCACTGCCGGACTTCATGATCTGGAACAGCGTCGAAGCCCTGCCCTGGTGGTGGAAGCCGTTCGAGTCGGCGACCTTTACCCTGGCGGCGATCCTGATCCTGCCTGCACTGCTGGCGTTTCTATTCAGTTATGCCTACTTCAAGAAGCGCGTGGGCGGCGTGTACTTCTCGATCATCACCCTGTCACTGGCCTCGATCATGTCGATCATGATCATCGGCCAACAGGGCTACACAGGCGGCGTGAATGGCCTGACCGATTTCAAGACGGCCTTCGGCCTGAGCCTGCAGACGCCCCAGACGCCCTGGATTCTCTACCTGATCACCACACTGTTGCTGCTGGCCAGCGTCGCGATGTGCGGGTTCATTCTGCGCAGCCGCCTGGGCAAGGTGATCGTGGCAATCCGTGATCGCGAAGACCGGGTGCGCTTCTCGGGCTACAACACTGCGCTGTTCAAGGCCTTTATTTTTGCCGTGGCCGCACTGATTTCCGCGCTGGGCGGGGTGATGTTCACTTTGCAGGTCGGCCTGGCGTCGCCCTCGCTGGTGGGCATCATTCCGTCCACCGAGATCGTCATCTACGCCGCACTGGGTGGGCGCCTCTCGCTGGTGGGTGCGGTGTACGGCACGCTGCTGATCGGTACGGCAAAAACCTGGCTGTCGGAAAACTTCGTCAGTTTCTGGCAGTACTTCATCGGTTTCCTGTTCATGGCCGTGGTGCTGTTCCTGCCCACCGGGCTGGCCGGGCTGCTGCAGCGCCTGAGCAACAAGGAGACACAGTCATGAGTGCAATGTTACTGAGCGTCGAAGACCTGACCGTGTCATTCGACGGTTTCAAGGCGGTCGACAACCTCAATTTCTATGTCGAGGAAAACCAGGTGCACGTGGTGATCGGGCCCAATGGCGCGGGCAAGACCACCCTGCTCGACATGATTTGCGGCAAGACCCGCCCGAGTGCCGGCAGCATCCGCTTCAAGGACCTGCAACTGGCGAACATGATCGAGTACCAGATCACCCGCGCTGGCGTGGGCCGCAAGTTTCAGAACCCGTCGGTCTACGAAGACCTCACCGTGCGCGAAAACCTCGACATTTCCTCGCCGGACAAGCGCGGCATCTTCAACTGCCTGTTCGCCGGAAAGAATGCGGCGCTGAATGCCGAAATCGATCAGACCGCCGAAATGATCTTTCTCAAGGACCAGCTGGGACGCAAGGCAGGGCTGTTGTCCCACGGCCAGAAACAGTGGCTGGAGATCGGCATGCTGTTGATGCAGCGCCCCGAGCTGCTACTGCTCGACGAGCCCGTCGCCGGCATGAGCGCAGGCGAGCGGGAGAAAACCGCTGGCCTGCTCAAGCTCATCGCCAAGGGTCGCGCGATGGTGATCATCGAGCACGATATGGAGTTCGTGAAATCGGTGGCCGACAAGGTCACCGTCCTGCATCAGGGCAAGACCCTGGCCTACGGCTCGATGGATCAGGTGCAAAACGATCCTCGCGTCATCGACGTCTACCTGGGGCACTGAACATGCTGAATGTCTCTCACCTCAATGTGTATTACGGTGACAGTCACGTGTTGCGTGACCTCAGCCTGGAGCTGGCGGCAGGCGAGTCACTCGCGGTCATGGGCCGCAACGGCATGGGCAAGACCACGCTGCTCAGAAGTCTGGTCGGCATGTTGCCGACGCGCAGCGGCAGCATCACCCTCGCCGGGCAGGAGCTGGCCGGCAGCAAGAGCTACGAGCGGGTCGCCGCCGGGGTCGGTTTCGTGCCTCAGGGGCGGATGATCTTCCCCTACCTGAGTGTCGAGGAAAACATCCTCACCGGCATGCAGGGTGCGCCTGCCGCGCCGATTCCCGACTACATCTTCGAATACTTCCCGGTGCTGTTCGAAATGCGCCGACGCAAGGGCGGCAACCTGTCCGGCGGTCAGCAGCAACAGTTGGCCATCGCGCGGGCGCTGGTCTCCAACCCCAAGGTGTTGATCCTCGATGAGCCCACCGAAGGCATCCAGCCGTCGATCATCAAAGACATCGCAAAAGCCCTTAACCTGCTGAAAAAGGAACGCGGGTTTTCGCTGATTGTTTCCGAGCAGGTGCTGTCGTTCGCCATGGCGGTGGCAGACCGCTACCTGATCATCGAAAAAGGCGAATTCGTGCACAGCGAAGTCCGCGAGACCGTCGACCGCGAGCGCATCCTGCGCTACCTGACAATCTGAACAACGCACAGGAGCCATCGCCATGCTGATACTCGACCGCATTCTGGGCCAGGCCAGCGACCCTGCCCTCGCCGACCGCTTGCATGACCTGAGCCACGCTGGCCAGATCGAAACCCTGAGCCTGTCGGGCAGTGACATTCAGCGCCATCGCCTGCGTCTGGCGAGCGACCGGGGCACCGACTGCGCAATCCGCCTGGAACGTCACCAACAGCTGCGCAACGGCTCGGTGCTGATGCTCGACAATCAACGCGCCATCGTCGTGCAAATGCAAGATCAGCAATACCTCGACCTGCAGCCGCGCGATGCGGCCGCCGCGCTGGAACTGGGTTATTTCGCCGGCAACATGCACTGGGCGGTGCGCTTTGCCGGAGACACCTTGCAGATCCCGCTCAACGGCCCGGAAGCTGACTACCTCGAGCGTCTGGCGCCCATGCTCGCGGACGGCCGGGTGCAGCGCGCATGAACGCCTCGAGCAGCCTGTTGCTGGCCCTGCAGCAGGCCGACAGTTTCTTTCCCGGCGGCGCGGTGGCGTGGTCGTGGGGTCTGGAAACGCTGGTCGCTGACGGGCACCTCGGCCACGGCGAAATCGTCGCGCCACGACGTCGGCAACGGAGTGTTCGCCATAGCCGCAGTGCCGAAGTGCATGGCTTCGTCGAGGGCCAGTTGCGCCATCGCTGGAACAGTTTTGATCGAGTGTTTCTGCTCGCCGCCTGGCACGCGGCTGATGACCCGCCGGCGTTGATGGCTATGGACGCCCAGATCGAAGCGTTGACCCTGGCCGAGGAACTGCGTCAGGGCTCACGACGTGTCGGCCAGGCATTGCTGGGCGTGCATGTCGCGCTGGGCACATCGGGCGCGGCGTCCTATCAACAGCAGGTTCTGACAGGCAACACACCGGGCCATCTGCCCGTGGTGCAGGGCTTGCTCTGGAATCACCTCGGCATGCACCGCGATCACTGCCAACTGGCTGCCGCGCACGCGTTGTGTACCGGGCTGGTCAGCGCCGCCGTGCGGCTCGGGGTCATGGGCCACATCGATGCGCAACGGGTGCTGACCGATATTCAACCGCTGATCACCGAACTGCTGGCGCAGGAGCCGCCGTCGCCGGACGACGCATGCGGCTTTACCCCCATGGGCGAAATCGCCGTGATGCGCCACGAAACCCAGGACCTGCGCCTGTTTGCCAATTGACCGGCCTTCTACTGACAGCTCTGGAGCCCCCTCATGTTGCTGACCCCTACCGAACTTGAACGACTCACGCTGTACACCGCTGCCGAGCTGTCACGCAAACGCCGCAGCAAGGGCCTGCGCCTGAACTTCCCGGAAGCTTCGGCACTGATCGCTGACGAAATCCTCGAAGGCGCGCGTGAGGGTCGCAGCGTCGCCGAGCTGATCGGTTTCGGCTCGACGATCCTCAACACCGATGACGTGATGCCAGGGGTCGCCGACCTGCTGCCGGTGCTGCAGGTCGAGGGCACGTTTCCAGATGGCACCAAACTGGTCACCGTGCATCAACCGATCCGGCCGGGCCGACTGCCGCTGGCGGTCATGCCGACACCGGGGGAGATCCTTTCACCTGACGGCGATATCCACCTCAATGGCGACCGGCCGACCGCCACCCTGCGCGCGATCAATACCGGCGACCGGCCGGTGCAGATCGGCAGTCACTATCACTTTTTCGAGGTCAACAAGGCGCTGGATTTTCCGCGTGAACGTGCCTTCGGCATGCACCTGGATATTCCCGCAGGCACGGCCGTGCGCTTCGAACCCGGCGAGCTGCGCGAAGTGCAACTGGTGCAGTTTGGCGGAACTGGCGACATCCACGGCTTCAGTGGCCTGACCAATGGCAACCTGCACGATCCGGCCTGCAAGCTCGCAGCGCTGGAGCGTGCCCGCGCCCAATACTTCAAGGGAGCCTGAACCATGGCAACGATGACGCGCAAGGAATACGCCGCCATGTACGGCCCCACGACTGGCGATGCCGTGCGCCTGGGCGACACCTCGTTGCTGGCCGAAGTCGAGTTCGACCACTCGGTGCCCGGCGATGAATGCCTGCACGGCGGTGGCAAGACGCTGCGTGACGGCATGGGCCTGATGCCCGGGCATGACAGCGCTGACGGCGCTCTGGATATGCTGATCTGCAACGCGCTGATCATCGACCCGGTGATCGGCATCGTCAAAGGCGATATCGGTATCAAGGACGGCAAGATTGTCGCCATTGGCAAGGCCGGCAACCCGCAGATCATGGACGGCGTACATCCGCAACTGATCTGCGGCGTCGCCACGACCGTACGCGATGCCGAAGGCCTGATCGTCACCCCCGGCGGTATCGACGTGCATGTGCATTTCGACTCCGCGCAACTCTGCGATCACGCGCTGGCGGCAGGTCTGACCACACTGATCGGCGGTTCGCTGGGGCCGATCACGGTCGGCATAGACTGTGGCGGGGAGTGGAACGTCGGCAAGATGTTGCAGGCTGCCGAAGCCTGGCCGATCAACTTCGGTTTTCTGGGACGCGGCAATTCCAGCAAGCCCGAATCGCTGCTCGGGCAACTGCGCGGCGGTTGTCTGGGGCTGAAGATCCACGAGGACTGGGGCGCCATGCCCGCAGTGATCGACACCTGCCTGAAAGTCGCCGACGAATACGACTTTCAGGTGCAGTTGCACACCGACACGCTCAATGAATCCGGCTTTCTCGAAGACACGCTGGCGGCCATCGGCGACCGCACCATCCACATGTACCACACTGAGGGTGCAGGCGGCGGACATGCGCCGGACATCATCAGCGTCGCCGGAAAAAGCAACTGCATCCCCTCCTCGACCAACCCGACCAACCCCTACACTGTGAACACGTTCGACGAGCACCTGGACATGATCATGGTCTGCCACCACCTCAATCCGGATGTGCCGGAAGACGTGGCGTTCGCCGAATCGCGAGTGCGCCCGCAGACCATCGCTGCCGAGGACATCCTGCACGACACCGGCGCCATTTCGATACTGGGCTCCGACAGTCAAGGCATGGGCCGTATCAACGAGGTGATCTGCCGGACCTGGCAACTGGCGTCGAAAATGAAAGACCAACGCGGTCGCCTGCCGGAAGAAACCACGGCACTGGGCGATAACGAACGGATCAAGCGTTACATCGCCAAATACACCATCAACGCCGCGCGGGTATTCGGCATCGACAGCTACATCGGCTCTCTGGAGCCTGGCAAGCTGGCCGATCTGGTGCTCTGGCGGCCGGCCTTCTTCGGCATCAAGCCGGAGCTGGTGGTCAAGGGTGGCTTCATCGTGCACGCCGTAATGGGTGATTCCGCCGCCTCGCTGTACACCTGCGAACCCTTGGTGATGCGCCCGCAATGGGGCGCGTTTGGCGAGGCGAAACAGGCGCTGTCGGTCAACTTCGTCAATCGTCTTGCCGTCGAGGACGACACCGCCGCGCGACTGGGGCTCAAGAAGCAACTGCTGCCCGCGTTCGGCACTCGCACCCTGCGCAAGTCCGACATGCTGCACAACGATGCCTGCCCGGACATCCGCGTCGACCCGCAGACCTTCGATGTGTACGCCGACGGCGAGCGCCTGCACTGCGAGCCGGTCAGCGAAGTGCCACTCGCGCAGCGCTACATGCTGCGTTGAAACCCTATCCGCACAGGAAACCCGCCAATGAACCAAACCACGAATGCTCCCGCTCCATCTTCCGAACATGCCGCTGCCCACCCACATCCCGGCGCAGCGCGTGTCGGCATCGGCGGGCCGGTCGGCTCGGGCAAGACACGTCTGCTGGAACAACTGATCCCGCGCTTCATCGAACGAGGCACCGAGCTGGCGATCATCACCAATGACCTTGCCACCCGTGAGGATGCCGAGCGTGTGCAGCGCAGCGGACTGATCGACCCGCAGCGGGTTCGTGCGGTGGAAACCGGTGCCTGCCCGCACACGGCCATTCGTGAAGACCCGACCCTCAACCTGCAAATGGCCGATGAGCTGGAAGCGCGCTTCGGTAATCTTGATCTGGTGCTGATCGAATCCGGCGGCGACAACCTGGCCTCGACCTTTTCGCTGGATCTGGTGGACTACTGGATTTTCGTCATCGATGTGGCAGGCGGCGACGATATCCCGCGCAAACGCGGCCCCGGCGTGCTGAGCTGCGACCTGCTGGTAGTCAATAAATACGACCTGGCGCCCTATGTGGGTGTCGACCTGCCGCGCATGCGGCGCGAGTCGGCGCAGGCGCGCAACGGCCAGCCAGTGCTGTTTACCAACTGCAACACCGGCGAAGGCGTCGATGCGGTGGTTGAAGCGATAAGCCGTGCCGTGTTGTTCGACCGCACATGAACGCCCATCAATCGTTACTGCCCGCACAGACGAAACGCACGGCGCATATTGCCTTCAGCAAAGCGCCTTCCGGGGCCAGTTATGTGTCTCGTCAGGAGGTCGGCTACCCCTTCCATCTGGGGCGTACCCTGACCCTGCCGCAGGACCCGCCCGGCATGGCGGCGGTCTACCTGCAATCGTGCTCGGGAGGCCTGTTCGCCGGGGAACAACTGCACCTGCATCTGCACGCGGGGCCAGGTACACAAGTGCACGTCAGCACCGGCGCTGCGACGGTTGCGCACAGCATGCTCGAGCAGTCAGCGCGGCAGACCGTGACACTGGTCGCCGAAGCCGATGCGCTGCTGGAGTACCTGCCGATGGCGACCATTCTGTTTCCACAGACACGACTGCACAGCCGGGTGGACGTGACATTGCACCCCGGCGCACGTGTGCTGCTGTGCGACGCATTCTGCCTGCATACACCTCAAGGCAGCGAAGGACTGCCCGACTTTTACCGCGCCGATCTGCAGGTCTACAGCCCGGCCGGAAAACTGTTGGCCGGTGACCGACTGGCAATGACCGGCGCAGACCTGCAACGCCGACTGCCCGGCGTAAGCGGACAACGGCAAGCCTTGGCAACGTTCATGCTGGTGGGTCAGGGTTTACCGGTAGGGGATTTGAAACGGACGTTACGCGAGGCGTTACACGACGTTGCCGATAGCTACCAGGGCGTCAGCGCATTGCCGAACGATTGCGGCGTGTCCGTACGCGTGATAAGCGCCGATGCAGTGGCGTTGCGTAATGCCCTGCACCTGGCCTGGGCATGCGTTCGGCAGCAATTGACAGGACTTGCGCCGCGGGTGCGGCGCAAGTGAGCAGCCAGGCCGTTGCAGAGCACTTTCCAGGCTCAAACGACTTACGGCATGCCTTCCCAGCGCCGAAAGAGAATGCTGGCATTGACCCCGCGAATCCGGTTAAGCGAGATTACTCTCATGAGGACGAGCGGGTCTTGCAACGCCAGCACCGGACGCATGTACGGTAGTCGATTTTGTAGAACTGATCGCAAAGCCGCACTCCGCCTTTAAGCGTAACGACTCATGATCAAATCCCCTTCATCTCTGTGCCAGTTGAGGCGTGACTGCTGGAGTTTCGGGGCTGCGTTCCTCTATCCGGACGGATTTTGAACCAGATCGAATACATCGCTGGCAGGAAGACCAGCGTCATGACAGTCCCGCCGAGGGTGCCTCCGATCAGCGTGTAGGCAAGCGTGCCCCAGAACACCGAATGGGTCAGGGGAATGAACGCCAGGATCGCCGCCAGTGCCGTGAGCAGCACCGGGCGTGCCCGCTGTACGGTCGCTTCGACCACCGCATGAAACGGGTCGAGCCCTTGCTTTTCGTTGTGGTCGATTTGCCCGATCAGGATCAAGGTATTGCGCATCAGAATGCCGGACAGCGCGATCAGCCCGACCAGAGCGTTGATACCGAACGGCTGATTGAACAGAAGCAATGTCGGCACAACGCCGATCAAGCCGAGCGGCGCGGTGAAAAACACCATCATCATCGCCGACATCGAACGCACCTGAAGGATGATGATTAGCAAGGTAACGGCAATCATGATCGGAAACAGCGGAGCCAATGCCACAGCGGCCTTTGCCGACTCCTCTATTGATCCGGCCTGCTCGATCCGATAACCCTGCGGCAGGCTGTCGATAATCGGCTGCAGTGTTTTCATGATCCCGGCGGAGACATCCGGCGGTTGCAGATCTTCAGCAATATCACCGCGCACGGTGATAGTCGGCACACGATCTCTTCGGCGCAGAATCGGGTCTTCCATGCGCACTTCGACCACTCCGGTCTGCGACAGAGGAATACGCTGACCGGCAGCCCCTACCAGCGTGAAACCCTCGATCTTCGCAGGGTCCAGGCGGATGTCACCCGCCGCCCTGCCCATCACGTCCACTGAACGGATATCTTCGCGGACAGAGGTGACTGGGACACCTGAAAGCAGGAACTGCAATTGCCGGGCAACTGCGCTTGATGTCAGCCCGACGGCCTGCAAACGATCCTGATCCAGAGAGAAGTGCAGCGTGGGCACTCGTGTCCCCCAATCGCTGTTGACGGTACGCATCATCGGACTCGCCGCCATCACGGTTTCTACCCGCGCGGCGATCTCGCGCAATGTGTCAGGGTCCGGCCCGCTCACGCGATACGCCACGGGAAACGGTGAATAAGGACCGAACACGAGCTGTGTGACCCTGACCCGGGCTTCAGGTGCAAGTCCGTCAGCAACCGCCTCACGAATCCGTAGCTTGAGCGCCTCACGTGCTTCCTGGCTTTCAGTCAGTACAACGATCTTTGCAAACGACGGGTCGGGCAGCTCCGGCGCCATTGCCAGATAAAAGCGTGGCGAGCCCTGGCCGATGTAGGACGTGACGATCTTCGCGGCATCCTGCTTTTTCAGCCATGCCTCTACTTTGGCGGTGGTGACGCTGGTCTGCTCGATGGATGTGCCGTAGGGCATCTGCACTTCGATCAGTACTTCCGGACGATCGGAAGTCGGGAAGAATTGTTTCTTGACTGCCCCCATCCCGAGAATCGCCACCACAAATGCAGCGATAACCGCACCCGCCACCCACCACTTCCTGGCAATGACGCGGGCCAGAATCCGCCTGAAACGATTGTAATGCGCCGTGTCGTAGATGGCGGCGTGTCCGCCTTCAACCGGCTTGATTTCCGGCAGCATCTTCACCCCCAGATAAGGTGTGAAGACCACTGCAACTATCCAGGAAGCAATCAGGGCGATGCCGACAATCCAGAACATGTTGCTGGTGTACTCGCCGGCAGTCGACTGCGCAAAGCCGTTCGGCATGAAGCCGACCGCGGTCACCAGGGTACCGGCAAGCATGGGCGCCGCTGTGTGGCTCCAGGCATAGGCTGAGGCCTTGATCCGGTCGTAGCCCTCCTCCATTTTCACCACCATCATTTCGATGGCAATGATGGCGTCGTCCACCAACAGGCCCAGCGCCAGGATCAGTGATCCCAGGGTAATACGATCAAAGTTCTTGCCCGTCGCTTCCATCACGACGAAGACCATAGCCAGCGTCAGCGGTACCGCTGCAGCGACCACCACACCGACTCGCCAACCCATGCTGAGGAAGCACACCAGCATCACCACAAGCAGGGCGACGAAGAACTTGATCATGAACTCGTCAACGGCCGAACCGATGTTCACCGACTGGTCAGTGACTTTTGAAAGCGTCATTCCCAAGGGCATGCCTTGGTTGATGCTGGCCGTTTCTGCATCCAGCGCCTTACCCAGGTCCAGCCCGTTCCAGCCGTCGCGCATCACGATGCCCAGCAACAGCGCAGGCTCACCCTGATTGCGGACCATAAAGGTCGCGGGGTCTTCGTAACCGCGCTCCACTGTCGCCACGTCCTGGAGCTTCAGCGTTTTACCCCGCGCCACAATCGGCGTATTGCGGATTTTCTCAAGGGTGTCGAAGGCACCGTCCAGGCGCAGAAACACCTGTGGCCCGCTGGTCTCAATCGAACCGGCGGGCGTCAGGACGTTCTGGTCGTTGAGCGCCGAAAAAATATCTTGAGGAGCGATACCCAATGTTGCCAGCCGCTCGTGGGAGAACGACACGAAAATTCGTTCGGCCTGTTCGCCGATGATATTGATCTTCTTCACGCCCGGCACATGCAACAGACGCTGGCGCAGTGACTCGGCATCGCGTACCAGTAGCCGCTGCGGCTCACCTTTTGCTTTCAACGCAAACAGCGCAAAGGTCACGTCCGAGAATTCATCATTGACCATCGGACCAATGACACCCGCAGGCAATGACTTCGCGGCATCACTGAGTTTCTTGCGCGCCTGATAAAACTCTTCCTGCACCTGAGAAGGTGGCGTCTTGTCCTGGAATGAAACCATAGTGAATGCCAGACCTGGCCGGGTGTAGGTCTCGCTACGGTCGTACCACTTCAATTCCTGCATGCGTTTTTCAAGCGGCTCGGCGACCTGATCCTGCATCTCCTGAGCGGTTGCGCCAGGCCATGCAGAAATAACGGTCATTTGCTTGACGGTGAAAGGCGGATCTTCCGCACGCCCCAGTTTGAAAAATGAAAGCGTACCGGCCACGCCGATCAAAATAATCAGAAACAGCGTGATGGCGCGTTCGCGAACGGCCAGTGCAGAAAGGTTGAAACGTCCCGGACTCATGGTCGTGCCTCGGCGGTGATACCACCTTGCTGCACGAGCACTTCCTCACCGTCGTGAAGCAAATGCGTGCCCAGTGCCACGACCTGCTCACCGGCCTCGAGACCGCCACTCACATTTGCCGAATCGTCACTCACACCCAGCAGTTGCACGGCGCGCCAGGTGACTTTTGCAGGCGTACCTGCAATGACCCAGACACCCGGGCCTCGACCCGGGTCATGCAGAGCGGCAATGGGTATCGCCAGCGACTGCCGGCCAGCCTTGCCGACAGCGATATCGAGGGACACCGTTGAACCCAGAGGTGCACTGATGTTTGAGCCTTCAAGCACATACCTGGCTTCAAACGTACGCGTCAGCGGGTCTGCGGCGTCAGAGAGCAGCCGCAGTCTTGCCGGTATGACGCGCGCACCGTCGCCATACAGTCTGGCCTCAGCCCGATCCCCCATAGTCGGCCGCAAGGTTTCAGGCAGATGGACAATGGCTTCACGTGGCCCGGCCTTTGCCAGCCTGACCACGGGCTGGCCTGCGCTGACGACCTGTCCAGGCTCGACCAGGGTATCGACCACCACGCCGTCGGCGTCCGCCAGTAAAACGGCGTATCCGGTTGCGTTACGCGCCACGCTGGCCTGCGCTTGTGCAGCACTCAGCTCTGCCTTGGCGGTGTCGGCCAGGGATTTGATCCTGTCGTAGGCGGACGCGGATATCGCACCAGCAACAACCAGATCACGATTACGCGCTTCGTCATCGGCGGTCTGCCTGGCTCGCGCCACAGCCGCAGCAACCGCCTGCTGTTGGGCCTGAGCCTGAAGCCCAAGGTCAACGGGGTCCAGGCCCATCAGTGGCTCACCGCGCTTGACGGTCTGGCCGGTATCAACCAGGCGCTCAAGCACCTTCCCGGAAACCCGAAACCCCAGGTCGCTCTGAACCCGAGCGACCACAACCCCGGTGAATGAACGGGAGGCTTGATCAGTATTTGCAACAGTGGCCGCCCTTACCAGAGGCGGCTGGGTACGTGGATCGCGCCCCCCGGACGACTCGCTGCACGCAGTCAGGAAGAGAGGCAATAACAACAACGCAGTGGCTTTGGGTCTGAACAGGAGCATGGGATCCCTACTTGAAATCAAGTGAGCAGGGAAACGATTCTCCTTAAAGTGACCAAATTAGTCAATGGTCACAGTTTCAGGGTGCCAGACTTCGCAGTATCAGCGCCGACAGATGGACCGGAGCCGTCGACACGATGTCGAGGTTGTATTGCAATTGCACCGGGTTGATGTACGGACGCATGACCAAGTGAATGGCCTGAACGGCATCGTCCAGAGGTGTCTTGCGTTCGAACTCTCCCGACTCCCTGCCTTCAAGAACGATTTGCTGGATGAGCTGGCGAATACGCTCGTCGTGCGCGGCAGCAGAAGGCCACTGATCGCGGCCTGCGACAGCGGCTATGTCATACAGCTTCCGGTCGTGAAAAAACAGGTCGCTACCGGCCTCCACAAGCGAGCGGAACAGGCGGCGCAGCCTCTCGGAGGCCGTTGGCGCGTCGCTGATGGCCGAGTTCACCAGCGCCATGATCATCGCCAGCCGGTTCGAGCAGATCACTTCGCCGATGGCTTGCTTGGAGTCGAAGAACTTGTAGATGTAGGCCTTGGAAAAACCGATGGCCTTGGCCAGATCGGAGACCGTGGTTTTCTCATAGCCGTAGTGGCCGAAATGCTGTGTTGCCGCTTCGACAACCTGATCGCGAACGCTGTGGTCGGAGGGACCACGCGTTGGGGATGTCTTGATTTGATTAGTCATGTTTCCAGCTTAGCTATGTGAACACTCATTGACAACAAGTGACCAGATCGTAATATAGTCACAACCTGATCATCTCAAGGAATTTCCATGCGCACGCTTTGTACTTATGTACTGGTCATGAGCACCGGCCTGCTGTCGGGCTGCGCCGTGGGTCCGGATTACCAACGCCCGGATGCGCCCCTGCCTGACCGCTATCTGACTCAACCACGTGGCGCTGCGAATATTACCGCGCATCCGCTTGTCAGTGCCGCGTGGTGGGACGGTTTTGATGATCCGTTACTGAGCAGCTTCGTGTCACGCGCACTGGCGCAGAACCTCGATCTCGCTCAAGCCAGCGCGCAACTGGCTCAGGCACGCGCCGGAGCAGATGCGGCAACCGCCGCCCTGCTCCCGTCGGGCAACATCGATGCACAGGCGGCGCGGGCTCATCAATCGGTAGAGACTCCACTCGGCCAGGTGCTGAACTCGGCACCTGGCTACGATCGTTATGGCAATGCCTATGAAGCCAATCTGACCGCAAGCTGGGAGCTGGATGTTTTTGGCGGTTTGAGACGCAGCCGACAGGCTGCACTGGCTGAATATCAGGCTTCGCAGGCAGGTGTTGCGGCTGCGAGGCTCGCTGTGGCAGCCCGGACCGCCGATACCTACATCACCATCCGTGGTCTGCAAGCCAGGCTCGCGATCACAAACCGACAGGTTAAAACCCGGCAAGACCTGCTGGAAAAAGTCCAGCTCCTTCATGAGCGTGGTCTGTCCCCTGACTATGAAGTCCGTCAGATCGAAGCTGAGCTTTTACAGGTGCAGGCAACAGTGCCGATTCTGCAAACAGGTCTCGACGCTGCAATGAACGCGCTTGACGTGATGCTGGGCGTACCGCCTGGCACTCATCGGGGCTCTCTGGCTGAAACAGGTCGAATCCCACACGCACCCACGCTCACATCGACAGGAACGCCAGCCGATCTCCTGCGTCGCAGACCTGATCTGATCGTGGCCGAGCGGCGCCTCGCCGCTTCGAACGCGCGTATCGGCGTGGCGATCAGCGAGTATTACCCCAAACTCTCACTCAGCGCATTGCTGGGCAGCGCCACAGCCGTGTCGAGCGGCAATCTGTTTACCGGCGGTGCCAGTCAGTCAGCAGGTATTTTGGGGCTTCGCTGGAGGCTTTTTGATTTCGGCCGGGTGAACGCCCGGATCAGCCAAGCCAAGGGACAAGAGGCAGAAGCTCTGGCGGCTTATCGACAGTCAGTTTTACGCGCCACTGAGGACGTTGAAAATGCTTTTTCTTCGTTGGCCAGCCGCGAAACTCAAGCTGCAATGCTAGGTAAAAGCGAAACTGCGCTTGCTTCTGCCCGGCAATCCTCATTCGCAAGCTACAGCAAAGGTGCTGCCAGTTTGATCGAGGTTCTGCGCGCCGACGAGAAAATGCTGCAGGTCGCTGACGCCAAGGCGCAGGCACACGTCGAATCCGCGCAGGCGGCGGTCGCCGTATTCAAAGCGCTGGGTGGTGGTTGGCAAACGCCTACCACCACTTCAGCAGAAGATAAGGTGCATACGCTGTAGGTGCCACCAACGCATGCATATCTTCAGGTCAGGCGTGCTCAGCGATAACGTTCAAGCCAGTGAGCGTAAGGCGCAGGCAAGGTCCAGGCCGATTTTTCAACGCCCAGTTCTTTCGCTGCGAAGTAGGCCCAATGCGGGTCGGCCAGATGTGCACGACCAATCGAGACCAGATCGAGCTGGCCTGACTTGACCGCCTCTTCAGCCAGCTTCGGCTCGCCAAAACCCCAGGCGCTGGTCACGGGAATATCCGCTTCACGGCGCACACGCTCGGCAACCGGCCCCATGAACGCAGGCCCCCACGGAATGTTGGCGTCCGGGGTGCTGAAACCGACGCTGACGCTCAACAGATCCAGTCCGCCAGCCTTGAAGCGGCGCGCCAGTTCGATCGATTCTGCCAGAGTCTGCTCGTCGCGACCGTCGTATTCGATCACGCCAAAACGTGCGGTGAGCGGAAGGTTCTCAGGCCAGACTTCACGTACTGCAGCCAGGGTTTCCAGCAGGAAACGGCTACGGTTATCGAAGCTGCCGCCGTACTCATCGGTGCGCTGGTTGGAGTGCTCGGAGAAGAAGCTCTGCCCCAGGTAGCCGTGGGCAAAATGCAACTCGATCCATTCAAAGCCGGCATCGCGGGCGCGACGGGCAGCATCGACGAAGTTCTGGCGAACACGCGCGATGTCTTCCAGGGTCATGGCGCGCGGGACTTTCGGCAGATTGGCACCGAACGCGATGGCGGACGGAGCGATGGTGTCCCAGCCGCGCGAATCGGACGCTGCGATATGGTCATCACCTTCCCATGGGCGATTGGCGCTGGCCTTGCGACCGGCGTGGGCAATCTGAATACCCGGCACGCATCCTGCGGCCTTGATGGCTTTGACGACAGGCACGAATGCCTGCGCCTGCTCGTCGTTCCAGATACCGGTGCAACCTGGGGTAATACGCCCTTCCGGCGCAACGGCGGTAGCTTCGACCACCAACAGACCCGCACCACCGCGCGCCATACTGGCCAGATGCACCTGGTGCCAGTCGTTGATAACACCTTCGGTTGCCGAGTACTGGCACATCGGAGGAATGGCGATTCGATTGCGCAGCGTGACGTCTTTCAGTTTGAAGGGTTCGAACAATGCAGACATTGGAAAGCTCCCGTAGGCCAGATGACTTTTGATTTCAGTTGTTCGATGGTAATCGAACTATGGCAATAAACGAAAGCCTTGATATCATCCTCAGCATGCGAACCTTCCAACACCCCGATCCTGAAGACCTCACCCTCGAACGCTTACTCTATGCCTTGAGTGATCCCGTTCGCATGGGAATCGTGCGCTGCCTGGCTGGCGTTGCAGAGGCCACCTGCGGCGAACTGGACGGCGGACGCCCGAAATCCAGCATGTCCCATCACTTCCGCGTGCTACGCGACGCGGGGCTTGTACAGACGCGCAACGTGGGCACCACGCACATGAACTCGCTACGCAAACAGGTGCTCGAGAGCCGTTTCCCGGGTCTGCTGGACAGTATTCTGGCTCAGCACTGACGTAACAAGGCATCAGTCCTGAGACAGCCTGCGCTGCCATTTCATTGCATGAATTTCGATGCGCTGCTCGGGATCGTCATCGAGGCACCAAAGGTTAGGCGCATTTTTTTAATATGCAAAAAAACCGGCATTAGCGCTTCGACTAATACCGGTTTTTTCAGCAGGGTGACCCTGCTGCTGATGCGCTTTCAGACCTTAAAGCCGAAACTTGCCCACTTCCGTCTGCAGGCTGGTGGCAAGGGTCTTCAGGCCGCCGCTGGTCTTGAGCAGTTCCTGAACCGACATGTTGTTCTGTTCAGCCATTTGCGCGGAGCGCTCGACGTTACGTGCGACATCCTGGCTGGCTGCGGTTTGCTCACGCAGCGCGAAGGATATCTGGTCGACCACCTGCAGAACCTTGCCCGAACTGTCGCGAATCTCGATGATCGCTTGACCGGCGGTGCCAGCCATTGCAACACCTTCGTTCACTTCCTGAACGCCGCTGCGCATGCTCTCGACGGTTTCCCGCACGCCCGCCTGAATTTTCTCGATCATCCCGGCGATTTCCTTGGTGGACTTGCCGGTGTTCTGCGCCAGCAGGCGTACTTCGTCGGCAACCACTGCGAAGCCACGGCCTTGCTCACCGGCCCGAGCAGCCTCGATGGCAGCGTTGAGGGCCAGTAGGTTGGTCTGGTCGGCAATGCCCTGAATCACGCTGACGATCGATGAAATGTGCTCGGAGTGCTGACCCAGACCTGCGACCTGAGTGGAGGAAAGCTGCACGGTCCGGGCGATGCCATTCATGCTGGACAAGGTGTTTTCGATGACCTGCGCACCATCTTTCGACTGCTGCCCTGAACGGCTGGCGAGTTCATGCGCCTCGTCGGCGTTTTCGGATACGTGATGGATGCTGACGGTCAGTTCTTCGATTGTGGCCGCCATCGCCGAGGCGGACGTCGACTGTTCCTGGATAGCACCGGACAACTGCTCGGAGGCACCGGAAATCTGTTGTACGGCAACGACCAGTTGATTGGCCGCCTGGCTGATCTGTTGAATCATTTCGCGCAGGCGATTCTGCATACGATCAAAGGCTTTCGGCAGTTCGTCGTGGCTGCTGGTGTCGATCACAGTGTCCAGCTTGCCATTGGCAATTGCCGTTGCGGCATCAATGGCCAGTTGCAGGCGCGCCGTGGTGCTGCGCCCCAATACAGCGGCAAGGATCATCGCGAGAACAGCCGCGGCCAGGCCGCCGCACATCAGAATCATGATCGCAAACCGCTTGGCATCGGCCATTTCCTGACTGCGCTGAACCAGCAACTTTTGCTCGGTACCGCTGAGTTCAGAGAGCAGGGCACGCATGCTGTCCATCTTGGCTTTGTCGGCCCCCGAGCTGATGCGTGCATCCAGTTGATCATCAGCTGCACCGCGTGCAGTCAGATCACGGCGCAGAGCGATGATCGGATTGATGTCTTCGTCGAGCCAGCGCTTCTGCATCTCACCCAATGCAGCCAGGCGGCGCTGCTGTTCCGCATTGTCGGCTGTCAGGCGCTTGAGCGAATCGAGTTCTTCGGTGAAACGCCTCTCCCCCGCCACCAGTGGTTCCAGGAAGGCATCCTTCGAAGCGATTACAAAGCCCCGCATCCCGGTCTCGATATTGATCAGCTGTTCAAGGGCGAGTTGCGCGTCGCTCAGCACCTGATACGTATGAACATTGCTATTGGTAGCTTCTTCGACCTGCTCGAAACCTCTGTAAGCACTCGCGACAAGGACGGCGATAAGCACGATGATCGCAGCAAAGCTGAGGTAAAGCTTTTGCGAGATGCTGAGTTTGCTGAACATGATGTCGGTCCTGAACTAGCCATTCCGTGGCTTGCATGATGGGCGCTATCAATCGTAAAAATGGGCTGAACCAACTTTTATGATTGATGTCATTGAGATATTACTCATGTCGCCCGCCAGCTCAGTAACTTTAGGGGCTGCAACTTCACCGGACCTGAATAAAAGCTCTATTCTCCTCTAAAGCAATGATATTCAAGGATAAAAAATTTTTATTACACTTGGCATCTGATTGACTGTAGTGCCAGAAAAAACTTGACACCTGAGAATTTATGACGTCAATTTTTTGCTCACAGCAGTCAAGGTACGTCCTGATTGCGACAGCCTAAATGTCGCTAACAGCAAGTAATGGTCGGAAAAGTAATACTTTATTCTCCCCTCTTCAATTGGCTGGAGGGCCCGGCAAGCGAATGCTGCCATTCTTGAAAGTGGCACTTTCTGATTGAAACGGGGACGGACTTTGAGCGATGTCGCTATATTTCCTGTCCCCGCAGACTGACGCATTAGTCAGATATCCAGCGTCCTTACTAGTCACTTATTGCCATGTCAGATCAAAGCCAGGCGGCATCCCTGTCCACCCTCACACGCTCCGCTGCACTGTCAGCAGCTCCGGGCGGTGAGAAAACAGTTGCAGAAACGCCCCACCCAACGCGCAACCGGCCATGACGAAAAAGCACACGGTATAACCGCTGAGGCTGGTCCAGCCGCCGCCCATGGAAATCAGCGTTCCCATCAGCACCGGGGCAATACCGCCGCCGATGAACATCGCCGTGGTGATGATCCCGTTGGCTGTGGAGGTCGCCGAAGGCTGTGCCGAGTCGGAAGCGACTGCGTAGTAGATGGGCCAGACGGCATTGGCGACCAGGCCGAAAAGCAACTGTACGGCGATGACGATCAGGATGGTGTTGGCGAAGTAAAAGGCCCCGACACTGACCGCCATCCATATGCCACAAATGATCAAGGTGATGCGCCGGCCGATGATGTCCGACAGCGAAGGCCAGATCAGTTGCCCGAGGATGCCGGTCAGGGTGAACACCACGCTCATGCCCGCCGACTCGGCCAGCGACAAGTTGAGGATGTTGTACAGATAGGCTGGCAGGACAATGTTGACGCCCATGTACACCACTTGCGTGAGCAGGGTGTTACCGGCAGTCAGGGCGATATTGCGGTTGCTCAGCGTCGCCTTCACCGACTTCCAGACCTGGCCTTTTACATTGGTCGACGGCGTGCTGTCCGGCGGCGTCATGCCTTTGGCAGCGATGTCCACGTACAGTTGGGTGATGCGCTCGGCAGTCGAATAACGTGCCCAGAAGATCATCAATGGCAGTGCTAACACGAAGGCGAAGAAGAACACATAACGCCAGTTTTCCTCACCGTAGGTGCTGATCACGAAACTGGCGACGATGCCGCTGAGCATCGCGCCGATGGGGTAACCGGTATGGTGCGCGCCCAGGGCAAAACCGCGACGTTCTACTGGCCACCACTCGGCAGTGTTGCTGACACCGACAGGCTCGCCCCAGCCAGCACCCAGATTCACCCCAACGCGCAAGGCGATGAAACTGGCGAGGCTGCCACTCAATGCCTTGAAGCCCGACAGAAACGACAGCGCGGTGTAACCCAGTACCAACGGCACCTGAAAGCGCGCCCGCTTCCACCCTCCGCCGTAGCGATCGCTCCAGATGGAGCCGGGAATATCGAGAACGGCCAGCGCCAGCATGACCACCGTCGCCACCGTCCCCCACTGGTCCGCAGACAGGTCGAAATGCTTGGAAATCGTCGGGCCCAGGCGCAAGACGATCTCGCGATCGTAAGCGTTCAAAATCCAGATCATCCAGCAGACCAGCAATGACACCCACGAAAAACGATGAATCTTGCCCAGCGATGCGTTCTTGTTATTTGGCATGGGAAATCTCCAGGCGTGCTGCACACGCCCCAGCGAGAAAGGGTCCAGTCGTCCTTAACGTTCAGGTTCGGTCTGTCGGCGGGTTAACTGGCAAAGCGCCGCTCGGCGATGCCTTTCACACCCAGCCCGGTGATGGCGAACAGGGCACCGCGCTGCTGGCCATCTTGCGGAAAGCGCGGCAACGGCGGCTTGGCCATGGAGGTGACAAACAGTGTGTCCAGATTCGGGCCGCCGAAGGTCAGACTGGTCACTTTTTTCACCGGCATGTCGATGATGCGATCCACCCGCCCGTCAGGGGTGTAACGCACCAGCTTTCCGGCATACACCAGCGCTTGCCACAGACAGCCTTCGGCATCCACGGTGCAGCCATCCGCCGCGCCCCCTGCCGAGGTGTCGACCTTGGTAAAGGTGCGTCTGTTGGCGACTGCGCCGCTGGCGTTGTCGTAATCGTAGGTCCAGATCTCTCCTGACCAGGTGTCGGCGAAATAAAAAGTTTCCCCGCCCGGACTCCAGCAAGGGCCGTTGGACACGATGATGCCCTCATCCAGGGTGTGCAGGCTCAGGTCCGGGTCGAGGCGATACAGCTTTGCGCTGGCCTGATCCTCCTGCGTGTCCATCGAGCCCACGATGAACCGGCCCTGCCGATCGACCTTGCCATCATTGAGGCGATTGTTCGGCAAACCGGGCTCAGGGTCGACGATAAGCTCCAGATCGCCGCTCGGCAGATCGAGGTTATAGATGCCGGTCTGCAACGCGACAAGCGCCGCGTCGCCATGCTTGCGCAAGGCCATGGAGCCGATTTTCTGGCCGACCTCCCAGGCGCGCAGTTCACGCCCGTCGTCCGTGCAGCGCAGGACGCGGCCGTCGAAGCTGTCGATCCAGTACAGGCGCTGTTGCTCGACATCCCAGACCGGACCTTCGCCCAGCGTGGTCTTTACGTCGACAACGATTTCGATACGCATTTTTCACCTCTGTCTTGTTGTTATTGAGATGACACATTTTGCGGCGACTAGAAATTAACCTTGTCCTGCCCCTTCAGATCGAGCATTTCACGGGCCTCATCCGGCGTCGCCACCTGCCCGCCCAGCGCTTCGATCACCGTGCGGATACGCTTGACCTGATCGGTATTGGACGCCGCCAGTTTGCCCGGCCCGTCCCACAGCGAATCCTCCAGGCCGACCCGCACATGGCTGCCCATCGACAGGCCCATGGTGCCCAGCGGAATCTGATTGCGACCGGCCCCCAGTATCGACCACTGATAGGCATCGCCAAAGAGGCGGTCAGCCGTACGGCGCATGTGCGCCAAGTCCTCAGGGTGCCCACCGATCCCTCCGCGCAAACCGAATACAGACTGGATGAAAATCGGCGCCTTGAGCAACCCACGCTGCAGGAAGTGTGCTGCGGTATACAGATGACCGATGTCGTAGCATTCAATCTCAAAGCGTGTGCGGTTCTCGGCACAGGTATTGAGGATGTGCGCGATGTCGCGGAAGGTGTTGCGGAAGATCCGGTCGTCGCTGTCGGCCAGATAGGGCCGCTCCCAGTCGTGCTTGAATTCGCTGTAGCGATCCAGCATTTCGTACAGCCCGAAGTTCATTGACCCCATGTTCAACGAGGCAAGTTCCGGCTTGAGCTGCGCCACCGGCTGCAGGCGCTCTTCCACGCCCATGGTCGGCGCGCCACCGGTGGTGATATTGATCACCACGTCGCTCTTGGCCTTGATCTGCGGCAGGAACTGCCGAAACAGATCGACATCCTGACTGGGCCTTCCGTCATGTGGGTCGCGGGCGTGCAAATGAACAATCGAGGCCCCGGCCTCGGCGGCACCGATGGCTGCATCGGCGATTTCCTGCGGCGTGATCGGCAAATGAGGCGACATCGACGGCGTGTGGATTGCTCCCGTGACGGCACAGGTAATGATGACCGGACGTTTTTTAGGCATGAGCATTCTCCATTCTTGTTGTTGGCGAGAAGTCTGATGTGGAACATGACTCGGACGTCGTCCGGTCATCGTTGCTATAGGGCCGAATCCTTAAAGGTATTCGACGTTGCCATCCACACTGATGGCCTGCCCCGTGACGTTGCGGGCGGCGGGCGAACACAGAAAGAGCGCCATCGCCGCAACGTCCTCGGCGGTGACCATGCGCTTGAGCGAGATCTTTTTCAGGTACCCCTCGCGCATCGCCTCCTCCGGCACGTTCATCTGTTGCGCACGGGCCCGAATCACTCCGTCCATGCGTGGACCTTCGACGATACCCGGCAGCAAGGCATTGACGCGGATATCACTTTCCCCCAACTCGGACGCCAGCGACTTCATCAGCCCGACAATCGCCCACTTGGTGGCGGCGTATGGGGTTCGCCAGGCATAGCCAAGGCGACCGGCGACCGAGGCGATATGGATCAGGTGGGCATTGGGTGAAGCCTTGAGCAACGGCACCGCATGATGAGCGAAGCGGTACTGCCCGGTGAGATTGATGTCGATGGTGCGCTGCCACTCCTCTTCGCTGATGGCATCGATACCCGCCGTCGGTCCGGCGATCCCCGCATTGTTGATCAGCACATCAAGACCATCGAAGCGTGCGCGCTGCACCCTGAACACCGCCTCGATCTGCGCCGGATCAGCGACGTCTGCGTGGGTGGCGACACTGCCCGGATGACGATCGAGGAATGCCGCGATGGCCGCCTCGCTGACATCGCACACGTGTACCTTTGCCCCCGCTTCCAGGTAAGCCGCCGCCAACACCTCACCGATCCCGGCCGCACCGCCGGAAATAAGGACGCGCAGCCCTGCATAGGGAACCAGCCGATTGAGAACACTCATGCTTTTTTCACTCCCGAGACACGCGACCTGGAGCGGTCGCTGTTTGCGATCAGGCGCGTCAGAGAGTCGGCAGCCTGCATGATGTCGTCGGTGACAGCTGCACGAGCCGCCGCCCCATCACGCGCCGCCAATGCCTCGACGATACGGTTGTGTGCTTCCATCGAACGCTGAAGATGCGCCCTGTCAGGCGCAACCAGCGCGAAACACGGACCGATGTGCAGCCAGAAATTCTCCACCGCCGCAACGATCAGCTCAGCCTTGGCCACCGCATAAATACGTCGGTGAAAGGCAAAGTTGGTCCACAGATAGAGCGCGACATCAACGCTGTCGGCAGCCTTCTGCATCTGCCCGCAGAGCTGGCTGATGTCGGCAAGATCGGCGTCGTTGATCAGAACCACGGCTTTCTCGGCCAACAGACCTTCCAGCGCAACCCGCGCATCGCGAATCTCGCGCAGCCGCTCCGGGGTCATCATGGGCACGCGCAACCGGGCGGTTTCGGTGACTTCGAAGGCGTTCTCGGCGCTAAGACGATTCAACGCCTCGCGCACCGGCATCGGACTGGAACCCAGCGCTTCGGCAAGGCCACGAATCGTCAGCTTCTGACCCGGCTGAAAGCGCCCGCTCATCAACGCTTCACGGATCTGCCGGTAGACCTGGTCTTGGAGGGTATCGCGAGAGACCTGCCGCATGGCGGGCAGGAGGATGGGACGATCTGTCATGGGGAGTGACTCATATTGGCGTTCTTATAGAGCAAATATGTGATCACAAATAACATATGTCAAATTGTTTTTTTGGAGGTAGTGGGCACCTTAGTCGGAGCTCGCGTCGCAGGCACACGCGCAAAGCGTTGGTGCAGGGGAACGTCGCCACGGCTTTTAGGTAACAGCTATTGGCTATTCCGAGTGGCTGGATGAGGACGCTGGCACGGGGCTGTGCCTGTTATAAAAAGCGACAGGCCTTTTATGTGCAAGCAAGCAGCGCGAGAAGGTTTCAGCCCTCAATACCGCGTTTTACATAGGTCGTAAGGTTCAAAGCCAAGCGAATAAAAACTTGATATTGATGCCGATGATAATCAACGCCGTCAGCAGACCGGGTAAACGCCAAAGGCCAAGCAGCAGAAACAGGAAAGGATTTAAAAGGCCTATCAGAATCAGGACAACCGTGTGGATCCCCGAGCCTTCCGAACCAAGCAGGTCCCAAATCAGCACCCCCACCCATATCGCCCAACACGCATACATGGTTATACCGTCGACCCGGTAAAAGGCACGCTTGAAAGCACTTCCCACGGTATCGGAATCATTGAGCATCATTGAGCATCATTGAGCATCATTGCATCCATACATAAATTGATCTGCGCGATAGTAGCCGAACCGAATCGCGAAGCTCCAATACCCTTCTCAAACTGAGTCTCAGCGGCGGGGCAACGTCATGCCAATGCGTGAAAAGTGGGAGCGTCAGATCAGCAGGGAAATGTGATTGACTGGGCCTGACAGCAACGCCTAAACGTTCCATGAAATGGTCTTAGAACGGGACCAATGCTCGGATACTGGATATCTGATGGATGCTGCAAACATGGTGTCAGCAATTGACTCGCGTGGGCCGGGTCTGACATTTTGAAAAGGAGGCAGGCATGAAAAACCAACGAGTCACGCAAAAGTCACGCGCATGAAAAAGGCCAATGCTGCGAACATTGGCCTAAGTCATTGAATTATATGGTCGGGACGGAGTGATTCGAACACTCGACCCCTAGCACCCCATGCTAGTGCGCTACCGGACTGCGCTACGCCCCGACTAGGCGTGTATCTGTTTTGCAACGTGCGAAAACGTTGAGGAATATACCCTAAGCATTTGAATTTTGGAAGTATCCTGACTGCTCAATTACGCCTTGAGCATGACGAGTACGTCTTCCAGCTCCGCAATCATCTCGCGAATCATCTGCTTGTACTGCTGGGTGTCGTCCTTCGGTTCACCGCTGGTGAGACGAAGTCGGGCGCCACCGATGGTGAAGCCCTGATCATACAGCAGGCCGCGGATCTGGCGGATCATCAGCACGTCCTGTCGCTGATAATACCGACGGTTTCCGCGTCGCTTGACGGGGTTGAGTTGAGGAAACTCCTGCTCCCAATAACGCAGAACGTGCGGTTTTACCGCGCAGAGCTCGCTGACCTCACCAATGGTGAAGTAGCGTTTGCCGGGGATCGGCGGCAGCTCGTCGTTATGACTTGGTTCCAGCATATGCCTCAACTCGGGCCTTCAGCTTCTGCCCTGGACGAAAGGTGACCACACGGCGCGCCGTAATCGGAATCTCTTCACCGGTCTTGGGATTTCTCCCAGGCCGCTGGCGCTTGTCTCGAAGGTCGAAGTTGCCGAAACCTGACAACTTCACCTGCTCGTTATCTTCCAGAGCGTGCCTGATTTCTTCAAAAAACAGTTCGACCAGTTCCTTGGCTTCCCGTTTATTCAGGCCCAGCTCTTCGTACAGACGTTCGGCCATCTCAGCTTTCGTCAGAGCCCCCATACGCTACTTCCTTAACGTGGCGTTTAACCTCTCCTCAAGCGAGGTGAGGATAGCAAGTGTCGTTGCGTTTACCTCATCGTCATTAAGAGTGCGTGATGGATGCTGCCAGGTCAAGCCGACTGCAAGGCTTTTTCTATGCGGATCAATGCCTTTACCCTGGTAAACATCAAATAACCTGAGGTCTGTGAGCCACTCGCCTGCATTTTCACGAATAACGTCCAGAACCGCACTGGCCGAAACATCCCGATCGGCCAGCAGCGCCAGGTCGCGGCGCACTTCAGGGAAGCGCGACAGCTCGTGGAATTTCGGCAGACGGCCGGTCGACACTTCCGCCAGAACCAGCTCGAAAACAAACACCGGACGATCCAGGCCGAGGGTTTTCGACAGTTCCGGATGAATGGCGCCCAGGAAACCGACTTCACGGCCATCACGCTCGATGCGAGCCGTCTGGCCTGGGTGCAAGGCAGGATGCTGACCCGGCGTGAAGGTGAACTCGCCCAATGCACCGGCAAAGCCCAGAACCGCTTCAACGTCAGCCTTGACGTCGAAGAAATCGACTACGTCGCGACCTTGCGCCCAGCCTTCCGGCAAGCGGCTGCCGCACACCACGCCAGCGAGCATCGGCTCCTGCTTCAAGCCGTCGAGCTGACCGACGAAGCGCAGGCCGCTTTCGAACATCCGCACGCGATCCTGCTGGCGGTTGAGGTTGTGCTGCAGGGCTTTGACCAGACCCGGCCACAACGAGGCGCGCATGGCCGCCATGTCATTGGAGATCGGGTTGGCCAGCAGCAACGGCTTGGCGCCCGGCGAGAACAGCTCGAACCATTTCGGGTCGATGAAGCTGTAGGTGATCGCTTCCTGATAGCCGCGGGCAACCAGCAGGCGGCGCAACTCAGGCAGATCGCCCTTGGCTTCGGCCTTGGCCTGGGGAGCCAGGCGGGCTTGCGGATAGCGGACCGGCAGACGGTTGTAGCCGTACAGACGCGCCAGCTCTTCGATCAGGTCGACTTCAAGGCTGATGTCGAAACGATGACTTGGCACTTCGACACGCCATTGCCCATCGGCTTCGGCAGTCACAGCCAGGCCGAGACCTTTCAGCAGGCGCTCGATTTCGGCGTTCTCGATCACCAGACCGAGCATCTGCTCGACACGGCTGGCGCGCAGCGTAACCGGGGCGATCGACGGCAAATGCTGCTCGCTGACCACTTCAATCACGGGGCCGGCTTCGCCACCGGTGATTTCCAGCAGCAGGCCAGTGGCCCGCTCCATGGCTTCACGGGCCAGTTGCCAGTCCACACCACGCTCGTAGCGGTGCGAAGCGTCAGTATGCAAACCATAGGAACGCGCCTTGCCGGCCACCGAAATGGTGTCGAAGAACGCGCTTTCCAGGAAAATATCGCGGGTACCGGCAGTCACACCGCTGTGCTCGCCACCCATGACACCGGCGATTGCCAGCGCGCGCTGGTGATCGGCAATGACCAGCGTGTCGGCACGCAGGCTGACTTCCTGACCGTCGAGCAGAACGAGCTTCTCGCCCTCCTCGGCCATGCGCACACGAATCCCGCCGTTGATTTCGGCCAGATCGAACGCATGCAGAGGCTGACCCAGCTCCAGCATCACGTAGTTGGTGATGTCGACAGCGGCATCGATGCTGCGCACGTCGGAACGACGCAGACGCTCGACCATCCACAGCGGGGTCGGACGCGAAAGGTCGACATTGCGGATCACACGGCCCAAATAGCGCGGGCATGCAGCCGGCGCCAGTACTTCGACCGGGCGCACTTCATCGTGTGCAGCGCTGATAGCAGCGATCTGCGGACGGGTGACTTCAGCGGCGTACAGCGCACCGACTTCACGCGCAAGACCGGCCACCGACAGGCAGTCACCACGGTTCGGGGTCAGGTCGACCTCAATGCTGGCATCGTCCAGGCTCAGATAGACACGAATGTCCTGACCGACTGGCGCATCGGCTGCCAGCTCCATCAGACCATCATTGCCCTCGCCGGCCTGCAACTCGGCAGCCGAACACAACATGCCGTTGGACTCGACGCCGCGCAGCTTGGCTTTCTTGATCTTGAAATCGCCGGGAAGCTCGGCGCCGATCATGGCGAATGGAATTTTCAGGCCCGGACGCACATTTGGCGCACCACAGACAACCTGAAAGGTTTCGCTACCATTGCTGACCTGACACACACGCAGCTTGTCGGCATCGGGATGTTGCTCGGTGCTCAGCACCTCCCCCACCACCACGCCGCTGAAAACGCCGGCGGCCAGCGTCACGCTGTCAACCTCAAGACCGGCCATCGACAGACGAGCAACCAGCTCGTCGCGGGAAACCTGCGGGCTTACCCAGCCGCGCAGCCATTGTTCACTGAATTTCATCCTGCTCTCCTGAAAGGTTCGTACGACTTAGCGAAATTGCGCGAGGAACCGCAAATCGTTGTCGAAGAACAGGCGCAAATCATTGACGCCGTAACGCAGCATGGCCAGACGCTCTACACCCATGCCGAACGCAAAGCCCTGAAACTCTTCAGGATCGATGCCGGACATGCGCAGCACGTTCGGGTGGACCATGCCGCAACCCATGACTTCAAGCCAGCCGGTCTGTTTGCAGACGCGGCAGCCCTTGCCACTGCACATGACGCATTCCATATCCACTTCCGCCGAGGGCTCGGTGAACGGGAAATACGAAGGACGGAAGCGTACGGCCAGCTCTTTCTCGAAGAACACACGCAGGAACTCTTCGATGGTGCCTTTCAGATCGGCAAAATTGATGTCGCGATCGACCAGCAGACCTTCGATCTGGTGGAACATCGGCGAGTGGGTGATATCCGAGTCGCTACGGTACACACGGCCTGGGCAGACGATGCGGATCGGCGGCTGCTGCGATTCCATGGTGCGTACCTGTACCGGCGAGGTATGGGTGCGCAGCAGCATGTTCGCATTGAAATAGAAGGTGTCGTGCATCGACCGGGCCGGGTGGTGGCCTGGGATGTTGAGCGCCTCGAAGTTGTGGTAATCGTCTTCGACTTCAGGGCCTTCGGCGATGCCGTAGCCGATGTGCGTGAAGAATTGTTCGATACGTTCCAGAGTACGGGTAATCGGGTGCAGACCACCTGAGGTCTGACCGCGGCCCGGCAGGGTCACATCGATGCATTCGGCTGCGAGCCTGGCAGTCAGTTCTGCCTGCTCAAACGATGCCTTGCGTGCATTGAGAACCTCTGTGACACGTTCCTTGGCAACGTTGATCAGCGCACCGACTTGCGGACGCTCTTCAGCAGGCAGGTTCCCCAGGGTCTTCATCACCTGAGTCAACTCGCCTTTCTTGCCGAGGTAGTGAACCCGGATTTGCTCCAGGGCATTGATATCTTCGGCGCTTTGCACAGCCTCAAGAGCTTGAGAGACCAGCGCGTCCAGGTTTTCCATGTACAGACTCCAGATACAAAATAGGGGAAGAGCTGAAGGCTCTTCCCCTATTTATGACGTTTAACACCGGCCCCGGAGAACCGGGGCAAGTGATTGTCGGGGACTTAGGCCAAGGTGGCTTTAGCTTTCTCGACAATCGCAGCAAACGCCGCTTTTTCGTTCACTGCCAGATCAGCCAGAACCTTACGGTCGATCTCGATGGACGCTTTTTTCAGGCCGGCAATGAAACGGCTGTAGGACAGACCGTTAACACGAGCACCAGCGTTGATACGAGCGATCCACAGAGCGCGGAACTGACGTTTTTTCTGACGACGGTCACGGTAGGCGTATTGGCCTGCCTTGATTACCGCTTGCTTGGCAACACGGAATACGCGTGAACGCGCGCCGTAGTAGCCTTTTGCAAGTTTCAGAATTTTTTTGTGACGCTTACGGGCAATGACGCCACGCTTTACACGAGCCATGAGTTACTTCCTCTATATCTTGATCAAAATTAACGAAGGCGCAGCATGCGCTCGACTTTTGCCACGTCAGACGGATGCAGCAAGCTGCTACCGCGCAATTGACGCTTACGCTTTGTCGACATTTTGGTCAGGATGTGGCTCTTGAAAGCGTGCTTGTGCTTGATGCCGTTGGCGGTTTTCAAAAACCGCTTAGCTGCACCACTTTTAGTCTTCATCTTTGGCATGTTCGGATACTCCGCATTCAGTTGATAAATATAACCGCAAGGCCTGCCGTGCCCTGGTGGTTATTTCTTCTTTTTCGGGGCGATGACCATGATCAGCTGGCGTCCTTCCATCTTAGGATGCTGTTCGACGGAACCGTATTCGAGCAGGTCACCTTCAACCCGCTTCAACAGCTCCATACCCAGCTCCTGGTGGGCCATCTCACGACCGCGGAATCTCAACGATACCTTGGCCCTGTCCCCGTCACTCAGGAAACGTACCAGGTTGCGTAGTTTTACCTGGTAATCCCCTTCCTCCGTCCCTGGACGAAACTTGATTTCTTTAACCTGGATCTGCTTCTGGTTCTTCTTCGCTGCAGCAACCTGCTTCTTCTTCTCGAAGATCGATTTGCCGTAATCCATCACACGGCAGACCGGAGGGAGTGCGTCGGCAGAAATCTCTACCAGATCCAGCTTCGCCTCTTCGGCAATACGAAGCGCTTCATCAATCGAGACGATGCCAATCTGCTCGCCGTCAGCGCCAATTAAACGAACCTCGCGGGCCGAGATATTTTCATTGATCGGGGCCTTGGGTGCAGCTCGTTTATCTTGTCTCATTTCACGCTTAATAATAATTACTCCGTATCTTGGCGACCACGCCGGGAAACCGCTTGTGCGAGGAATTCAGCGAATTGGGCGACCGGCATCGAGCCAAGGTCAGCGCCTTCACGTGTACGCACAGCGACAGTTTGCATTTCAACCTCCCGATCTCCAATCACGAGGAGATAAGGAACCTTGAGCAAAGTATGCTCACGGATTTTAAAGCCGATCTTTTCATTTCTCAAGTCGGACTTGGCACGAAACCCGCTTTCGGCCAGAGTTTTTTCCACTTCGAGGGCAAAATCGGCCTGTTTGTCAGTGATATTCATGATCACTGCCTGGGTAGGCGCCAGCCAGGCCGGGAATGCGCCTTCGTAATGCTCGATCAGAATTCCGATGAAACGCTCGAAGGATCCAAGAATCGCGCGGTGCAACATGACCGGATTCTTGCGACTGTTGTCTTCCGACACGTACTCGGCACTCAAGCGGATCGGCAGATTGAAGTCCAGCTGCAAGGTGCCGCACTGCCATACCCGACCGAGACAATCCTTGAGGGAGAACTCGATTTTCGGACCGTAGAACGCGCCTTCACCCGGCTGCAGATCATAAGGCAGACCTGCGCTATCGAGTGCAGAAGCCAGCGCCGATTCGGCACGGTCCCAAAGCTCGTCGGAGCCTACACGCTTTTCAGGGCGAGTGGACAATTTGAGTTCGATATCCTTGAAGCCGAAATCGGCGTAGACATCCAGCGTCAGCTTGATGAACGCGGCGGACTCGGCCTGCATCTGGTCTTCGGTACAGAAGATGTGCGCATCGTCCTGAGTGAAGCCACGTACGCGCATGATGCCGTGCAAGGCGCCCGACGGCTCGTTACGGTGACAGGCACCGAACTCGGCGAGACGCATCGGCAGCTCGCGGTAGCTCTTCAGGCCCTGATTGAACACCTGCACGTGGCAAGGGCAGTTCATCGGCTTGATCGCATAGTCGCGGCTTTCGGACTCGGTGGTGAACATGTTGTCGGCGTAGTTGGCCCAGTGCCCGGATTTTTCCCAGAGCGAGCGATCGACCACTTGCGGAGTCTTGATCTCGAGGTAGCCGTTTTCACGCTGCACTTTGCGCATGTACTGCTCGAGCACCTGGTACAGGGTCCAGCCCTGCGGGTGCCAGAAGACCATGCCCGGCGCTTCTTCCTGGGTATGGAACAGACCAAGACGCTTGCCGATCTTGCGATGGTCGCGTTTCTCGGCTTCTTCGATGCGCAGAATGTAGGCCGCCAGCTGCTTCTTGTCAGCCCAGGCGGTGCCGTAGACACGCTGCAGTTGCTCGTTCTTGGCGTCGCCACGCCAGTAGGCGCCAGACAGCTTGGTCAGCTTGAATGACTTCAGGAAACGCGTGTTCGGCACGTGCGGACCGCGGCACATGTCGACGTATTCTTCGTGGTAATACAGGCCCATGGCCTGCTCGTTCGGCATGTCTTCGACCAGGCGCAGCTTGTAATCTTCGTGACGGGCGGTGAACACCTCGATCACTTCAGCGCGCGGGGTGACTTTCTTGATGACGTCGTAATCTTTTTCGATCAACTGCTGCATGCGCTGCTCGATCGCCGCCATATCGTCAGGCGTGAACGGGCGCTCGTAGGCGATATCGTAATAGAAACCGTCGTCGATCACCGGGCCGATGACCATTTTTGCAGTCGGATACAACTGCTTGACCGCGTGTCCTACCAGGTGCGCGCAGGAGTGACGGATGATTTCCAGTCCTTCCTGATCCTTGGGGGTGATGATCTGCAGGCTGGCATCGTTTTCGATCAGGTCGCAGGCGTCGACGAGCTTGCCGTCGACCTTGCCGGCAACGGTGGCCTTGGCCAGACCGGCACCGATTGAAAGCGCGACATCGGCTACGGAAACCGCATGATCGAATGAACGTTGACTGCCGTCGGGAAGAGTAATAGTTGGCATGGCGCCTCCTCTCCTAGTGGTGACCCCTACCAAAGGTCACGTGGGTTGGGATGAGCCAGTACGTGATCCGGTGGTATGCCTGCCTCACAGTGGCAGGAGCCTTGGGGCCAACCTTGAACCGGACCAGATGACTGGAATGTACGAAAAAACCTGCCTGCGCTGCACCGAAAGCCATAGGCCATGGGGCGCTTGAAAATAACAGGACGCGCATCCTACCACAGCCAGGCCGACCGGGATGCACATCCACGCAAATCAAATGGAATTAACACGGCGCCTGAACTGGCAGGCTTCATGGGCGTCAGAAACCAGCGAAACCCCGTACGTTTTTTCCAGCAATAAGGAGAACACCATGAAGTTTTCACGCCTGACCAGCCTCCTCTTCTGCAGCGCCGCCCTCATCCCGCTGGGTGCTCACGCCGCGATGGACGGAGCGACACGCACCACTTTCACTCAGGAATGCGTTGCTGCGGCCAAGAAACAGGGGCTGAATGACAAGACCGCCGCGACTCACTGCGAATGCGGTGCAAAGCAGGTGGACAGTCATTTCACCGACAAGGAAATAGCCTCGCTCAAGGACACCAAGGCAGAGACTCCCGCTGCCTTGACGACAAAACTGCAAAAACTGGTCGCGGAAAACTGCACGGCGACAAAATAATCATTTTTTTCAGCTGGGCTAAACCGCGCGCGGCAAGCACTGATGGCGGTTGGCCCAGACTGTTCTGAAAGCCATTGAAATCATGGCTTTAAGCGCCATTGATAAAGCCTGTTCTGTACGGGGTCTGGCACCTCGGAGGGCGGTTTACAGAGTATGGTGAACTGCATATACGGGACCTTTACGCAAAGCGCCTACCTTAATAGCTGTTTTTTTGCTCATTTCGACTATGATAGCCCGGTGTGCCCAGTTGGCCTGAGCAGCACGTTACTGAAAATTATGTTTCTGGAGATACACCATGTCTAATCGCCAAACCGGCACCGTAAAATGGTTCAACGATGAAAAAGGCTTCGGCTTTATCACTCCACAAGGTGGCGGTGACGACCTGTTCGTACACTTCAAAGCAATCCAGAGCGACGGTTTCAAAAGCCTGAAAGAAGGCCAGACCGTTACTTTTGTTGCTGCTAAAGGCCAGAAAGGCATGCAAGCAGAAGAAGTTCAGGTGGCCTGATTCACCTGACACAAAAAAAACCCCGTCATTGACGGGGTTTTTTTATGCGCAAAAGAAAGTACCGGCTCAACCGCAATTGATCCGGGTGACCTTACCCGAAGCGTCGGTGTTGACGTTTACCCGCTCGGATCGGTATTCCAGCGTGACCATGTCGTCAGGACCGAGAATGCGCGCATCCTGCGAACCGGAACGGGCGCGGACTTGAGAAAGGAGGTCTATGGACGCTTGCTTGCCAATGGCGAACTGGGCAAGCCCTGCATCACAGCGGCCAGGTATCGCGTTGCTGGCTGGCGCGTCGGCCTTGACGGGCGCTTCAGCACTGGCACTGCTATCGGGGGCCGTACTGCTGCAGCCTGCCATCAATGAAGCCACGACCATAAAACCCAATGTTGCGAATTTCCGGGGCATACACCCTCCTCTGCCAATGAACATTTCCAGACCTGTCCGACCGCGCTCGGGCGCGTTGGTTGCACGGTCCGACCGAGATGCCTTGCGTAACCTGTTGATCTGTCTGGAACGGGAGTCTGCCTTGGCATGACACTGGACGCGCGAAGAAATCGTCACAAAACGTTTATCGCCGGTACTCATTGAACCGGGCTATCAGGATCATGTGTAAGTAGAAGTGTCAAAATGCGCGGGGGATGGTTTACTGCCAGAGACACAAGCGCCGGGACGCGAGCAGCGTGTACGTGGCCCTTCACTGGAGATCAGACAGACATGACAGCCATAACCCTAGACGCCGACATCAAGGCCAAGTGGCCTCAGGGCCACTGCTCGCACAGCCCCGGGAATCCGGAAGAGCTGATGATCATCGCAGTCGACCTGCTGATCAAGGAACTGGGCACCGAGGGTGCCCGCTCCTTCATCAGCCAGGTGCTGAGCCGCTATGCGGCGGCAGGACTGCCCGCCTGATACGCGGCTTCAGAATGCGTGACTATTTGAGACGCGCCAGTCGCTCGGTCAGCAGATCGAAGAAACCCTGAGCGTCGCCGTTCTCGACCCAGAATACGTTCTGCGGCTGCTTGAGCGTTCCGTACCAGTCGGCCACTGTCTGACCGAAACCGATCCCTTCACGAGTGTCCACCGCTACGTTGATCTGCCTTCCGGAGAACAACTCGGGCTTGAGCAGCCAGGCAATCACGCTGGCATCGTGTACCGGTCCACCGGGCAAACCGTAATGCTCCATGTCCAGCTTGACGTATTCATTGAGAATGCCGTCCACCAGCTTGCCAGCATTGTTGCCCAATGCGGCGATCTGCTTGAGGCGCTGTTCACTTGTGAGAATCTTGTGGGTCACATCCAGCGGCACGTACGTCAGCTTCACACCACTGGCCAGAACGATCTGCGCAGCGTGCGGGTCGGCGAACAGATTGAATTCGGCAACCGGAGTGATGTTACCGCCGTTGAAATGCGCGCCGCCCATGACCACCACTTCTTTGATGCCCTGGGTGATTTCCGGAGCTTGCACCAGCGCCAGCGCCAGGTTGGTCTGCGGGCCGAGCATGGCGATGGTGATGCTGTGCGGCTTGGCCTTGCTCAGGGTGCGAATCAGGTAATCGACGGCATTGCCTTCGGCCAGCCCCTTGGCGGGCTCATGCACGGGCACACCCGGTAAACCTTCCTGACCGTGAACGTTCTCTGCATAGATCGGTGTACGCACCAGCGGCTTGGGCGCACCGGCATACACAGGCACCTCTTCGCGCCCGGCCCACTCCCGCGCCAGCCTGGCGTTGCGCGAGGTCTTGTCGAGCCGCACATTGCCGGCCACCGTGGTGATAGCCATGACGTTCAGCTCTTCAGGTGACGCCAGCGCCAGCAGCAGCGCAACGACATCGTCTGCGCCCGGGTCAGTATCGATGATCAGATCGCGCTTTTCAGCCGCCTGGACAGCAGCAGTACCGAGAATGCACAAGAGCAACGCTCCACGAATGAACTGCCTGGAAAACTGTATCAATGTCATATGAAACTCCCTTTCTTGAATAACTAGAAGACGACTCCGGACACCAGCGCCACATTACTGTACGGCTGACATTCTCCGGTACGGATGATTGCCTTGGCCTTGCGACTCAAGACCTTGAGGTCTTCGTGGCTTATCCAGCGTTGTTGCCCCAATTGGTCGTCGAGATTCAGGCTTTCGATCACCTGCAACGCAGGCGGCTTGACCTCGGCCATCTCGCTGGCCAGCACATGGCTTTCAACCTGCATTTCACTCAGCACGACATCCAGCACACTGATGAAATCCGGCACACCGCGGGTCAGCGCGAGGTCGATCAGTTCGACGCCTGCCGGTACTGGCATGCCGGCGTCGACGATCATCAGGATGTCACCGTGGCCCAGCGATGCAATCACGCGGGACAGGACAATATTGAGTAACGGGGTCTTTTTCATAGCGAATTGAATTCCTGTACTTCCTCAAACGTCGGGATGGACGGCTGGGCACCCGCTCGGGTGACGGAGATGGCCGCCGCAGCCTGACCGAAACGAATTGCCTGCAACTCGCCATGGCCTGCGGACAATGCCGCCGCAAAACCGCCGACAAAGGTATCACCTGCAGCGGTGGTGTCCACGGCCTGCACGCGTCGCGCTGGAATATGCTCCATGCCAGACGCATTGGCGAACAGGGTTCCGTGCTCGCCGAGGGTAATGATCACGTTGCGCGCGCCGGCCGCCAGCATGGATGATGCCGCGTTTTCAGCGGCAGCCGGTGAGTCAACGTTTACACCGGTCAGGGTCTGCGCTTCGCTTTCGTTCGGGATCAGGTAGTCGATCAGGGCATACCAGTTTGCCGGCAAGGGCTCGCTGGCAGGCGCAGGATTGAGAATAACGGTCTTGCCCAGCGCACGGGCGCGGGCCAGGGTATGGAAAACGGTCTCGGTCGGCACTTCGAGCTGGCAGATGACGATTTGCGAATCCGCCAGCAGCGTGTCGAAGCGCTCGATCAATGCCGGACTGAGCCGACCATTGCCACCGGCCACGATGACAATGGCGTTCTGGCTGTTGGCGTCGACCACGATCGAGGCGATACCGGTGGACACGCCCTCAACGACGGTCACCGCCTGACAATCGATCTGCTCGGCCAGCAACGCTGCACGCAATTGTTCCCCGTAGGCATCGGCCCCGACACAACCGATCATCGCCACGCTGGCGCCCAGACGTGCCGCAGCGACCGCCTGATTCGCACCCTTGCCGCCCGGCACGGTGTCAAATGTTTCCCCGCTCAAGGTCTCGCCGGGACGCGGCAGACGCTGGGCGCGGATGACCAGATCCATGTTCAGACTGCCCACTATCACTATTTTTGCTTGCATGGCTCATTAATCCGTTGCTGTACGTGCACGTCATTCGTTGGACAAAGTGTTTGGCGCTGCCGTGGACTCGCGCACCACGACGCTGGGCGTCACGAGTCTTTTTTCGGCAGGAAGCCCATGGGGTGTGGCGATTCTGCTCAGCAGCATTTCTGCAGCGGTTTCGCCCAATTGCATGATCGACTGCCCCACGGTGGTGAGCGCCGGATAAACGTAGCGACTCATCTGGATATCATCGAAACCGATCACCGACAGGTCCTGAGGCACGCGAATCAAGCGCTCGGCGGCGGCGCGCAGCACACCGATGGCAATCACGTCGTTGCCGGCAAAAATCGCGGTCGGCGGGCTTTCTGCCAGCAGCTGGCACGCGGCCTCATGACCGGCAGAGCTGGTGAACTCACTGTGCAGCGACCATTCGGCCCGGACCTGGACGGACGCCTGCTGCAGGGCGCGCCGATAACCCGCCAGACGCATCTCTGCCACGGTGCTATGAACTGGCCCGCCGATACAGGCAATGGCGCGATGCCCCAGGTCCAGCAAGTGCCGAGTCGCCAGATAAGCGCCCTGCTCATGGTCGATACGAATCATGTCGGCATCGATACCGTCCAGTTCCCGGTCAACGATCACCAGCGGCGTACGGACCTCGGCAAGTCCGCCTGCAACACCGGCATCACCACCGACCGAAGAGACAATCAGACCGTCCACGCGCTTTTCCAGCAGCACGCGCAGATAACCACGCTGTTTCTCCGGATTGTCATCGGAGTTGCAGAGGATCACACAAAAACCATTGCGCTCGCAGTAATCCTCGATACCCCGCGCCAACTCGGCGAAGTACGGGTTCATGCCGTTGGGAATCAACAGACCGATAGTCGAGGTGGTCTTGGCCTTCAGCGAACGCGCCACTGCACTGGGCACATAATCGAGCTGTGCAATGGCGGCTTCGACCTTGAGCCTGACCGGCTCGCTGACCGGCCGGGTCTTGTTCAGCACGTGGGAAACCGTGGTGTACGAGATACCCGCAAGGGCCGCGACATCCTTGATGGTTGCCATATCAGCCCTGGCGCCGAGCCCGGTGGCTGCGATAGGTGTCCAGCACCACAGCGATCACGATCACCGCACCGGTGATGATCCGCTTGGTCGGCTCGGTCGCACCGATCTGCGCCAGGCCTGCGGCCAGCACAGAAATGATCAGCACACCGAAAAAGGTGCTGATGATCGAACCGCGACCGCCCATCAGGCTGGTACCGCCGATCACCACTGCCGCAATGACCTGCAGCTCTAGCCCGGCACCGGCATTAGGGTCGGCCGCTTCCAGCCTGGATATCTGGAACAGTGCCGCAACACCGGCCAGCAGCCCCATCAGCGAGAACACCAGAATCTTGTAAGGCTTGGGATTGATACCCGCCAGACGCACGGCCTCTTCGTTGGTGCCAATGCCGATCAGGTAGCGACCGAAAACGGTGCGGGTCAGTACCGCCTGAGCGACGAAGATGACCAGCAACGCGATGATGAAGGACGGCGCAATGCCAAAGGCAATCGGATCGGACAGCCAGGCGAACGAATCACCGATGTAGGCGGTACGCGAATTGGTCATCTGATAGGCCGCGCCACGGGCCATTTCCAGCACGCCCAGAGACACGATGAACGAAGGGATGCGCCAGGCAACCGTAATCGAACCGGTGATCGTACCCGCCAGCGTCGCACAGGCAATGCCCAGTAACGCAGCCGGAAACACGCTCCAGCCCCAGCCGAGGATTGCCACACTGACCGCCGAAGCAGCCAGGGCCAGCACCGAGCCGACCGACAGGTCGATGCCGCCGATGATGAGGATCAGCGTCATGCCGACCGACAGCACCATCAGGTCCGGGATCTGGTTAGCCAGCATGCTGAAGGTCTGGTAGGACAGGAAGTGATCGCTGAGCAGCGAGAACAGCACGATCATCACCAGCAACGCACCGGCCAGCCCGATGTAGGTACCGAGGCCAAGGTAGTTGCCGCCGCGACGGACCGGCGCGGTCAGCGTCGGAGAAGGAGTATTTTTCATGAGTCGTTCCTGGGCGCCGCATCATTGAGCAGCGCGTCACGTTTCTGATAGCCGGCGAAGGCAGCGGCCAGCAATTGGTCCTGGGTCCAGCTGTCGCGTTCGAACGTGTCGATCAGGCGACCGGCAGACAGCACGCCGATACGATCACAAATCAGCATCAGCTCGCGCAGATCACTGGAAACCACCACCAGCGCCCTGCCCTGACGGGTCAGTTCGGCCAGCAGCGCGTAGATATCGAACTTGGCACCGATGTCGATGCCCCGTGTCGGCTCGTCGAACAGCATTACCGTGCAGTCACGTTCCAGCCAGCGACCGATCACCACCTTCTGCTGATTGCCACCCGACAGCTCGGAGACCAATTGGCCCGGACTGGAGCTGCGAATGCGCATGGCCGCCACCTGGCGCTGCGCCAGTTTCAGCTCATCGTCGCTATTGACCACGCCCGCGCTGGAGATCGAGTGCATGTTGCCCAGCGCAATGTTGGCGCTGATCGATTGCGACATCAGCAGGCCTTCGCTCTTCCGGTCTTCCGTGATCAGCGCGATACCCTGCTCCACCGCGTCGGATGGCGAGCGAATGCTGACCTTCTGCAGCGGCCTTCCGACTTCAATGTGACCACTGTCGGCAACGTCTGCACCGTAGATCAGGCGCAACAACTCGGTACGTCCGGCACCGATCAGCCCGGAAATACCGAAGATTTCACCTCGACGCACGTCGAAGGACACATCCTGAACCTTGCCGGCGCGACTGATCCCCTTGACCGACAGCGCCACCTCGCCAATCTGCCGGGCGCCCATGTCGATATGCTCGCCGAGCTCACGGCCAACCATCAGAGTCACCAGTTGCTCACTGTTGTATCGGGAAATCGGCTCGACACACACCAGTTTGCCGTCGCGCAGCACGGCGATGCGCTGGGACACCCTGGCAAGCTCTTCAAGCCGATGGGATATGTAGATGATCGAGACGCCACGTGCCTGCAGTCGGGTGATCTGCTCGAAGAGCATTTCCACTTCGCGCGAGGTGAGCATGGCAGTGGGTTCGTCGAGAATCAGCACGTGACAGTCGCCGATCAGGTTGCGTGCGATCTCGACCATCTGTTGGTGGCCAATCCCCAATTCGCCGACCAGTGTGTCGGGATCAATGGCGTCCAGCCCCACTTGAGCCATGGCCTCGATCGCGTTTTCGCGCAAGCGCTTGCGGTCGATCCAGCCGGCCCTGCGTGGCAGGTCGTGAAGAAACAGATTTTCGGCCACGGTCAGGGTCGGCAGCAGGTTGAGTTCCTGCATGACCATGCGAATGCCGAGTTTTTCAGCCTGGGTACGACTTGCCGGCTGATAAGGCTGGCCCTGGAATTCCATGTTTCCGGTGGTAGGCGTTACCAGCCCGCCGATGATTTTCGACAAGGTGCTTTTACCGGCACCGTTTTCCCCGGTCAGGGCCAGCACTTCGCCACGCATCAACGTCAGGTCGACGTCACCGAGTACGGGCTGTGCGTAGGTTTTGCCGATGCCACTGACCGAAAGAACAGCTGTCTGAGCAGACGCTGACATACATTTCTCCCAGCGCCCGTCCTCTGCGGACGGGCACCTTTACACGGCGTGGATCAAGGTTGAGTAACGAGCTGCACCGGCGTTTCGATCACGCCCTTATCGTTGGTATCGACCTTCTCGCCTTTGACCAGCTTGAGGGCAGCTTCGATACCGAAGACCGCCTGCTTGGCTGCGTACTGATCGGCCGTGGCCAGAACCCGGCCATCCTTGAGCATCGGCTTGATCGCATTGATGTTGTCGTAGCCCACGACCATGACCTTGCCAGCCTTGCCTGCCGCACGCACTGCAGAGACGGCGCCCAGCGCCATGCTGTCATTACCGGCCAGCAGGGCTTTCAGGTTCGGGTATTCATTGAGCATCGCCGAGGCCACAGCGTTGCCCTTGTCGATTTCCCAGTTACCGGACTGCGTGGACACCACTTTCATTTTCGCTTCGTCCATCGCGTCCTTGAAACCGGCGGTGCGTTGCTGAGCATTATTGGTGGTCGACACACCTTCGATAATGCCCACCTCGTCGCCAGCGGTCAGTTTCTTGGCCAGATAGTCGCCCACCAGCTTGGCACCCTTGCGGTTGTCAGGTCCTACGAACGGAATTTGCAGGCTCTTGCTTTTGAGCACGTCGACATCGAGCTGGTTGTCGATGTTGACGACCTTGATTCCGGCATCGGTGGCTTTCTTGAGCACCGGTACCAGCGCTTTGGAGTCGGCGGGCGCGATCACCAGCGCATTCACGTTGGAGGCGATCATCTGCTCGACGATGCGGATCTGCGCCGACGTGTCGGACTCATCCTTGATCCCGTTGGAGATCAGGTCGAATTCGGTAGCGTGTTCTTTCTGGTAGGCCTTGGCACCGTCTTCCATGGTCAGGAAGAACTCGTTGGCCAATGACTTCATGACCAGTGCAACCTTGGGTTTTTCAGGCGTCTGGGCATAGACGGTAGAGAGGGGCATAACTGCCGTGACGGCAGCAAACATGGCGACAGCGAGAAGGCGTCCAGCGAATGGCAGCTTCATGAGTTCATCTCCGATCTTGTGATTATTGTTCGGGCGAACGGCGCAGAATCGATGCCGGGCATCGCCGCGCAAACGTTTGCGAGGAGCGAACTATGGAAAAAGCTGCAGCCTTTGTCAATCCACCGGAAATTAAATCTTCCCTAGCTGCCCTTCCCCGGTAGCACGGGGAACGGGCGTCACAAAAAGTCGGGTTTCACTCTTCAGGTTTGACCGTCGCCACATCATCGGCCTTGATCCGGATTGTCTTGCCGGAGATATCCTCGAACTCGTAGAAACCGTCGCGGGTCTTGGTCTTGGGCATGTCTTTGGTCACGTACTGAGTACCGTTTTGCAGCGTGACGACCGAGGGCGTGGAACAGCCTGCCAGCAGCACAACTGCCGAGGCCAGTAACGGAAATGCCAGTGACTTGATATTCATGTGTGACTCCGGAAACGTCAGGTTTTTTTCAAGGCAATAGTGTGCCACTTCGAGCGCTTTATCTTACATAGATGTTGCGAAAGATCCGACACTCAAATACTGTATGCCCGTACAGCAATATTCAGGGACCTTTTTCCGTGGCAAAACAAAGCACAGCGACCCCCTCCACTCCCGGCCCTTACGAGCGCATGGGCATGCGGGTACAGAAGATCATCAACTCGCCCACCGCGCAGAAATCCAGGGCTGCCCTGCTCTTTCGTCAGCCGGACGAGGCAGAAGACGACTGGGCACAGCTCCTTGAAGAAATAGCCGAGAACGACAATGTCACCCTCGCCTGGCGCGACGACGGTGGCGTGCAAATATTCTGGACGTTGCCGAAGGAAGACTGACGGCATGACGTTTCGATTTTCCTCACTGCTTTGCACTACCCTGCTCATCACCGCCTCATTCGCCGCCCAGGCACAAGCACCGCGCACCTTCAGCGAAGCCAAGAAAGTTGCCTGGGGCTTGTATGCACCGCAGTCGACCGAGTTTTACTGCGGCTGCAAATACACGGGCAATCGGGTCGATATCGCTGGGTGCGGCTATGTACCGCGCAAGAGCGCCAAGCGCGCCAGTCGTATTGAATGGGAACACATCGTGCCTGCCTGGCAGATCGGACACCTGCGCCAATGCTGGCAGAACGGCGGGCGCAAGAACTGCACAAAAACTGACCCGGTCTACAAACGCGCTGAGGCAGACCTGCATAACTTGGTGCCCAGTATCGGCGAGGTCAACGGTGACCGCAGCAACTTCAGCTTTGGCTGGATACCCGAGCAAAAGGGCCAGTACGGTTCATGCCTGACCCAAGTGGATTTCAAGGCCAAAAAGGTCATGCCTCGCCCCTCGATACGCGGCATGATCGCACGCACTTACTTCTACATGAGCAAACAGTACAACTTGCGCCTATCGCGCCAGGACCAGCAGCTCTATCAGGCCTGGAACAAAACCTATCCGCCTCAGGCATGGGAGCGCCAGCGTAACCAGCAGGTCGCTTGTGTCATGGGACGCGGTAATGACTTTGTAGGCCCGGTAGACCTGAAATCGTGTAAATAACTACGATTGATCAAAGGCCGAGCCCTCAAACGGATGGATTGCTCGGCCATTGACTGATGCACTTGAGTGAATCCAAAACCACTCATCGGACAACTGTTAACTCAAACCATGAACAGTACGATTTTCGTTCTACTCTCTGAAAACAAGGGCGTGATCGGGAAGACTCTGCCCGTGCATATGCCAAAAAAATCAGGCTGATTATCACGTTCGCAGGCAGGAAAGATGAATCATCAAACGGAATTTGAAATTCACTATCAATTCAACGGCGAACCTCACTGCTTTCTGCATCATGCAAAGCAATTGTGTCAGAGCGACGCATTGCATTGTGCGACCCTGCATGCAGGTGTCGGGACCGTGAGCGGCAATATATCCGCAGGCCCGATGGGCGTCGCAACCTTGCAGGCCAAGCGTTTCGGCGTGACGCAGGTGCATTGGAGAAGGTCTTCGCTACAAGCCTGAAGCATCGTCCTCTTCAACAAAATAATGGCCTTCGAGAAGGCCATTGTTCGTATGTATCGCCAGCCCCTCCTGGATCAGATGGCGGGGTAGTTGCCTGTGCCATCAGGCCACGGCGTGAGCAGCTCGAAACCGGTCGAGGTGACGGCAACCATATGCTCCCACTGCGCAGACAGTGAGAGGTCGCTGGTCAGAACCGTCCAGCCATCCGGCAATGTCCGGGTGCCCGCCCTGCCTGCGTTGATCATCGGCTCGATGGTGAACACCATGCCGGGTTTCAGCCTGAGGCCTTTGCCCTGCGCACCGTAGTGCAGAACCTGCGGCTCTTCATGGTATTTGCGCCCGATGCCGTGTCCGCAATATTCGCGCACCACGCTGAAGCCTTCGCGATGAGCGACGCTCTGGATGGCATAACCGATATCACCCAGGGTTGCCCCAGGGCGCACGGCATGGATACCGGCGCGGGTTGCCTCATAAGTCGTCTCGACCAGACGCCTGGCCAGAGGGCTGACCTCACCCACCAGGTACATCCGGCTGGTATCGCCGTACCAGCCGTCCTTGATGACCGCGACATCGATATTGACGATGTCGCCTTCCTTGAGGATATCGGTGGCAGAAGGTATGCCATGACACACCACAGCATTCGGAGAGATGCAGGTGGTCTTGGTAAAACCGTGATAGCCGACGTTCGCGGGAATCACTTTCAGCTCTTTGACGATGTATTCATTACAGATATCGTCGAGCGCTTCGGTGCTGACGCCAGCCTTGACGTAAGGTGTGATCATCGCAAGCACATCGGCGGCCAGTCTGCCGGCTATACGCAGCTGCACGAGATCCTGTTCGGTCTTGATACCGATAGCGCTGCTCATGAGGCCGCCTTAGACAGGCTGGAAGCTGAAGGCTCCGAGACGTTGAAGTTCGAAGCGGTCAGCACGGTCTCACCAGCATTTTCGAGACGGATCAGCATCTGGCAGATCTCGCTGTAATCCAGCGCCGGGTGCAGTTCAGCGAGCATACCGACACGCATCCAGTGCTCGGCCTGCGCATTGATGGAGCGGCTGAGCGCAACGCTGGCAGAGCGCAGATTGGCGTGCATGTTTTCGGAAATTTTTACCAGACCCATGATTCACCTCAAGTTGAATATATGAAGCATATACGTTACGTATACTCACAATCAACCCGAGACGTGCCGTGGCTGCAATCAGCCACGTTATTCCATCGCGCTGGCCTGGCGGTATTCGCCGCCCGCGCGGGCGGCAGCGATGACGATCGACACCTCCGGCTCGTAGGCATTGAACTGGCGCAGTCCGGCCGCCAGCCGGAGAAAATCCTCGCGCTGCATTTCGTTGACTGAAGAGAGCGTACGGTGTTGTTGAGCAATCGGGCTTTGCGCTGACTTAAGGGACATGACAGACCTCATTCGTTCTTTACTGTTCATACATACAGTATTTTGAACCGCGCGCTGATACAAGACCAATCGCGACGAATGGTCGGTGAATTTGTAAATCCCTCAATGACCCGCCAGGGCCTGCAGGCGCTCCAGATCAGCCTGGGCGATGCTGATACCGTGCACCATCGATTGCGCGCGTTCGCTATAACGCCGATCCCCCGGCAGACGCTCCTGCCCTGCCCCATGGAGCTGTCGTACCAGCTCCTCGCTGCGCTGTGCAAACGACTGACCGCTGCCCTTGTCAGGGTCGATGACGATCAGCAACTGACCGGTCCAGGGCGTCTGTGCACCGGGATGCTTCGACCAGTCGAATTCGAACGAGAAATTGCCCCCTGTCAGCCCTGCTGCCAGCAGCTCGACCATCATCGACAATGCAGAACCCTTGTGCCCGCCGAACGGCAACAACGCGCCCCCCTCGAGAATGGCGCGAGGCTCTTCAGTGGGCTGGCCGTCACAATCGACACCCATGCCCGCCGGCAGCAGTCGACCTTCACGTGCGGCGATCTGTACATCACCGTGGGCGATGGCGCTGGTCGCCAGGTCGAAAACGATGGGTTCGCTGCCTGCACGGGGCGCGGCGAAAGCAATCGGGTTGGTGCCAAACAGGGGCTGACGCGCACCATGTGGCACAACGCAGGTCATGCTGTTGACCATGCTCAGGGCCACCAGCCCCTGTTCGGCGAAAGGCTCGACATCCGGCCATAACGCAGCGAAGTGATGAGAGTTGCGAATGGCCAGAACCGCAATGCCGGCACTGCGCGCCTTGTCGATCAACAGGGCTCTGGCCGCCGCCAGTGCGGGCTGGGCAAAACCGCCTCCGGCATCGACCCGGACAAACGCAGCGCCGACATCCTCGACCACCGGCACAGCCTTGCCATTCACCCAGCCGCTGGCCAGCGATGACAGATAGCCGGGGATGCGAAAGATGCCATGGCTATGCGAGCCGTCACGCTGGGCGCTGGCGCAGTTCTCGGCAAGCACCTCGGCAACCTCTGCGCTGGTGCCATGGGCGAGGAAGATTCGGCGCAACAGATCTGTCAGTTGCTCAAAGGAAACGGTCCGGGTCGACTGATCGGCAGAATTGGCGCGCATCTGAAACTCCTGTTCATGGCGGTAGATCGAGAACGCTAGCGAGAATTACAAGGCGAAGGCAGGCCCCGAGAGTAGCGCTGCGGGTTGTGCAAAGACACTCCCAAGGGTAATAACCTGATCGCAGCGGGCAGACTGCGACGGGAAGTTTTCAATGAGACCAGCTTGCATTCACCAGAAAATACGCAGCGCCTTGATGGGCAATAGCCTGCAAATGTTCTCTCTGCCTGAAATCAAAGGGTAGAATGCGCCGAAGGTATAGGCCGGAGCGCCCATGAGCGACCCTCTTTTCAGCAACGCAGAACACGACGCGATCACCGATGCCGCTGCGCATTGGTGCATGCGCCTGCATGCAGAAGACTGTACCGCCGCCGAACGGAAAGCATTCGAGCAATGGCTGAAGGCCCACCCTCTGCATGCGATTGAATACAACGCCATGCTGGAAGTCTGGGATATCGCCGGGCAAATCGAACCGCTCAATCCGGCACCTGTGCGCCAAGCCCAGGCTGTCCGATCTGATCAGGTTCGACCTCGTCGCGGTCGCCGCTGGGCAAAACTGGCCGCAGCCGCAGCGGTGGTTGCCATGGCGCTGCCGATTGCCGGGTACGTCGGCTGGCATCAAGGCTGGCTGCCTGACGCCTACGAGACTTACAACGCCGATACCGCCACACGCCTGGTCATGCTCGAGGACGGCAGCCGTGCCGAGCTGAACCTGGGTACCGAGCTGACCTATGCCAATTATCGGGATCGACGCAGCGTCACGCTGACAAAGGGCGAGGCGTTCTTTGAGGTCAGCCACGACAGCACGCATCCCTTTGTCGTCGATGCCGGTGCAGGCAGCATCAGGGTCACCGGCACGCGCTTCAATGTATGGATGTATCAGGATCAGGTACGCGTGACGCTGGTCGAGGGGTCGGTTCAGATCAACAGTGATCGTGCGCATCCTTCTTCGAGCCACGCCCTCGCCCCCGGCATGCAGGCCATCTACAAGACCGGCGACGACGCTCCACTGATCAGCCAGACCGAAGCACGCGATACCAGCCTGGCGTGGCGCAATGGCAAGCTGATCTTCAATGATCTGCCGCTCAGCCAGGCACTGCCGCTGATCAATCGCTACCTGCAAACACCCATTCTGCTGGCGGACAGCGCAACCGGTGCCATGCGCCTGGGCGGCAGTTACAACACCCACGACCTGTCGAGCCTGCTAGGCTCTCTGCCCAAGGTGTTGCCGGTGTATGTGACGCAGAATCAGAACGGCAACCCGGTACTCAACCGCCGCACCGCCGACACACCGAAAGGCTGATCGCACTCGCGGTCTTGCAGATGCGTAGCCCATTCGGCTGCGCCCATCGTCGGAACAATCCCCTCTCACTCCCGACGATTCTTCATCTAACCTCAAGCGCACCATGCTGCAGCGAGCCTGTACAGACTGGGTCGCGTATTTTTTTCCGTCGATCACTGAGGTTTTGCCGAGCTCGTTCGTCTTAGTAATTGAGAGTGTTTAAAAAGCCTGAAAAGGAGTTTGCGGATGTTCAATCGCCAAGGAATCACGACTCGCACCCTGCTGCGGCAAACCGCAGTGGCTGCGCAGGCACGGTCGCCCGCTCTGGAGACCGAGCGGCCCGGAAACGAGCACATCCGGATGCTTCTGAAAAGCTTTGGCCTGCGCACCAGCCTGGTCAGACTCAAGGTGCTCGACGCGCTACTGGTCTCGAGCGAAGAAGGCCACCCTCTGGGAGTACGCGGCGTACACAGCCAGTTGCTCAGGCTCGATGTGCCGCTATCGTTTCTCAGCGTGCGCGAGGTCCTCAAGCGTCTGTGCGACGAGGGCGTGATCGACCTCAACGACGACAAGACCTACAGCCTGCACCCCCGGGCCCGGGATTGGCTGGGGGAAGTCGGCAAGGACGGTGCCCGGTAAATCCGTCTTCGTCGCACCGGTCACCAGCGCTTAGCGCTTGACCTTGCGCCGCATGATGCCGTTGAGGATCACTACCAGCACCGCCACGCTGATGGCGATGTACTGAAAGGTCTTTTCGGTGATGGCACCGCTGTTTTGCAGATGCGACAAGCCCAGCATGATCGCCAGAACGCCGAGGGCGATCAGAATCGAGTAAATCAAACGCTGCTTGTTGGTCATAACGGTTTCCTGAATGCTCATGAGCCGGCAACTGACGCTGCCTGTTTGCGGGCATATCTTACGCCCATGCGCAACGGATGGCATCGTCACCCTACCTATCACTCTCCTGCGCACCCTTTCATGTACGTTCTATCAACGACGTTGATTATCGTCATGCCGCGATGCGCGTTGCCGTGTAAAACTCCCATGCTTTAATACCGCCCCTGCTTCAACCGTGTGTTCAATTATTACCAAGGAGTTTTACATGCCCCATGAAGGCAGCCTGCTGCAGGTCGCAGTGGTATTTCTGCTCGCCGCCGTGCTGACTGTGCCGCTGGCCAAGCGGCTGAAGCTGGGCGCGGTGATCGGCTATTTGTTCGCCGGCGTGATCATCGGCCCTTCGGTATTAGGCCTGATCGGCGATACCGAGAGCGTCAGCCATATTTCCGAACTTGGCGTGGTACTGCTGCTATTCATCATTGGCCTGGAGCTTTCGCCCAAACGCTTATGGGTCATGCGCAAATCCGTGTTTGGCGTGGGCATGGCGCAGGTGCTGCTCACCGGCCTGATCATCGGTGGGGTCGCCTTCGCTGCCTTCAACCAGTCGCTGAACACGGCGGTCATTCTGGGCCTTGGCCTTGCCCTGTCGTCCACGGCCTTCGGCCTGCAGAGCCTGGCGGAACGCAAACAACTGAATAGCCCGCACGGCAGGATGGCGTTCGCCATTCTCCTGTTTCAGGACATTGCGGCGATCCCGCTGATTGCCATGGTGCCGTTTCTGGCCGGAGCCGATCATGCAATGGACACCGGCGAAAGCATCAACCACGGCCTGCGCGTGCTGGGCAGCATTGCCATCGTAGTGATTGGCGGACGCTATCTGCTGCGTCCGGTGTTTCGTATCGTCGCCAAGACCAAAATCCAGGAAGTCTCGACCGCCACGGCCTTGCTGGTGGTGATAGGCACGGCGTGGCTGATGGAACTGGTGGGGGTGTCCATGGCGCTGGGCGCGTTTCTCGCCGGCCTGTTGCTGGCCGACTCCGAGTACCGTCACGAACTGGAAGCACAGATCGAACCGTTCAAGGGGCTGCTGCTGGGGCTGTTTTTCATCAGCGTTGGCATGGGCGCCAACGTCGGCCTGTTGCTCAGCTCGCCGCTGATCGTGCTGGGCCTGACGCTGTTGCTGATCGCAATCAAGCTGCCGATGCTGTTCCTGATCGGTCGCACCCTTGGCGAACTCAACAACCGCAGCGCGCTGCAGTTGGGCCTGGTACTGGCCGCAGGCGGCGAGTTTGCCTTTGTGGTGTTCAAGATCGGCAGCGCTCAGGGGCTGTTCGAGGCCGGGCTGTACGACATGCTGGTGTTGACCATCACCTTGTCGATGGCGATCACGCCGTTGCTGTTCATTGCCCTGGCACGCTGGATCAAACCCAGGATCAAGCCCGTCGAGGTGCCGGCCGAATACCGCGATATCCAGACCGACAAACCTCGGGTGGTGATTGCCGGCATGGGCCGTATGGGGCAGATCGTCGCGCGTATCCTGCGCGCGCAGAAGATTCCTTTCATCGCCCTGGACACAGCCGTCGAGTCCATCGAGTTTTCACGCAGCTTCGGCAATGTCCCGGTCTTCTATGGCGACCCGTTGCGCCCGGAAATATTGCGTGCCGCCAAAGTCGATGAGGCCGAGTTCTTCGTCATCGCGACCGATGATCCCGACACCAACATCAAGACTGCCGAGCTGATCCGCAAGCTGTATCCGCACATGAAGATCATTGCCCGCGCACGTAACCGCCAGCATGTTCATCGGTTGATGGACCTGGGCGCTCACGCAGTTCGCGAAACGTTCTACTCGAGCCTGGAAATGAGTCGCCAGACCCTTATGGGCCTGGGCCTCAGCGAAACCCAGGCCGACGCGCGCGTCAGTCGCTTCAAGCGTCACGACGAACAGGTGCTGGCCGCTCAGCACGAGGTGTATGACGACGACGCCAAGGTCCTGCAGACTGCCCGCGAAGCCAGGGCCGACCTGGCGCAGCTGTTCGAGTCAGACCGTCTGGACGAAGAAGCCGCGAAAAGCTGACCTGCTCATGCGCCGCAGGCCTGGTCTGCGGCGCAACTCAGGCGTAAGGGCTGTCCCAGTAGCGCGCGTACATGCCGAGCTTCTTCTTCACGCCGCGCGGCAGGCGCTTTTCCTGCCGACTCAGCTTGTAGGCCAGCAGCTTCAGCGCATTACGCACGAACGACACAGGCCACCAGAGAATTCGCCGGGGACCGAGGAATTTCAGCTCGGACTTGACGTAACGCATGCCCTCACCACCGATGCCGCCAAAGGTTTCGTAGATCCATGCTTCGCGGGCCTGGAACACGCCGATATCGAAGTAACGGCGAAACTCTTCACGCAGGCTGTAATTGTGCGAATGACGGCATACTGCCGAACCTTCGTAAGCCGCTTTCCAGCCATCGATAAGCATTTTCGCGGTGACGTACATGTCTTCAGAGAGGATCACATGTCGCGGGAAACCGCCAATGGCCCGCAACGCTTCGCCTCGATAGGCCGCAAACGAGTTGGACATAAATGGGGTCTTGATGCCCAGCGTACCGGCATCGGCGAGGGTCTTGACCTGCGAGGTTGGCGGGTAATTGAACAACCGCGCATGCTGGGCCAGCAGGTTGGCGTCCTTGTGCGGCAACTGTCGCCCGCATACCGCACCGACCTTAGGGTCGGCGAATGGCAGCAGAAGGTTGGCGATGGCATTGATGTCTTCAACATACGCATCCTGGGTCATGAAGACATACACGTCATAGTCGGGATGCAGATCGACCATCATCTGCCGGGTGCCGCCGTGGTTGAAATCCTTGCTGTCGATACGCAGTACATTGGCACATCGCGATTGCGCCAGCTCCAGCGTGCCATCCGAAGAACTGGAGTCCACGATCAGCGTATCGAAGCTGGCAGTCTGCGCAGCCAGTGAATCCAGCAGACGCTCCAGATCCTTGCGTCCGTTGTAGGTCGGGATCACACAAGCCACTCTCAATGGCGCCATAACAATACTCCAGGGCGAAGTCCGGTTGCCCACTGTGTCAGCGTTGTTGAGAGTAGCTTATGCTTACCCGCCCCACCATTCGAATGCACTCAGCCGAGCACTTCACTCAACGGGATGAAGTTGACCCAGTCACCTTCGGCCACGGTCGAGCCTTCGCGGACTTCAATCAGACCATCGGCCCACGCAGCGCTGCGCAGCACTCCTGAGCTCTGATTGCGATAAGCCACGGCCCGGCCCTGCTCCAGACGACCGCGCAGGTACTCGCGACGATTGCCAGGACGCGTCCAGACAAACCCGGCGGGCACCGGGAACTGCAAGGGTGCGACGTCGATCACGCCCTGGCGACGCAGCAGGTAAGCCCTGGCCAACAGGGCGAAAGTGACCAGCGTAGAGGCCGGATTGCCAGGCAGACCGATTACCGGCACACCCCGAAAATGCCCGAAGGTCAGCGGCTTGCCAGGCTTGATGGCCAGCTTCCATAGCGTCAGCTCACCCTCTTCACGCAATGCGTGGCCGAGGAAATCCGCTTCGCCCACGGACACTCCGCCTGTGGAGAGAATCAGATCGACACCCTGCAGATTCGCCAGCGCAGCGCGAGTCTTTTCCAGATCGTCCGGCAGGATGCCTGCATCCACCACCTCGCATTCGAGCCGCTTCAACCAGCTGCACAGCAATACCCGGTTGCTGTTGTAGATCTGCCCCGGCCCTAACGGCTGACCGGGCTCAATCAACTCATCACCCGTGGACAGCACCGCGACCCGCACGCGACGAATGACCTCAAGCTCGGCGAGGCCCAGCGAGGCCGCCAGACCCAGTTCGATCGGACCCAGCCGCGTGCCGGCGGCCAGCACGGCATCACCGACCCGGGTTTCCTGGCCTTGCGGACGAATATTCTGCCCGACACCCAGCGGTTCGTTGAACCGCACACGCTGATCCGCCAGCACCTCGGCATTTTCCTGCATCTCGACGCAGTCAGCGCCTTCCGGCATCGGCGCGCCAGTGAAAATACGCGCACAGGTGCCAGGGGCCAGAGCCTCGGGGGCCTGACCGGCGAAGATACGCTGACTGACCGTCAACGGCTCGCCGTGCCAGTCCCCCGCGCGCAAGGCATAACCGTCCATGGCGCTGTTCGGCCAGGGCGGCAGATCCAGCGTGGAGACCAGATCCACTGCCAGTACCCGGCCTTCGGCATCAGCCAGCGAGACCCTTTCGCGCTCGGTGATCGGCGTGGCCTCAGCCATCTTCAACAGACGCGCAATGGCGTCTTCAACAGGCAGCAGGGTTTTCGGCTCGTTGCTCATGAGCACTCAACCACGGGTCGCACAGGGCTCGGCCTGCTTGAGGTGAGGTACAAAGTTGCAAGGCCGGAAGCGCGAATCCAGTTGCTGGGCAAGAATGCCGTCCCATGCCGTACGCACTGCATTGGTTGAGCCCGGCAGGCAGCACACCAGGGTGCCATTGGACAGGCCGGCCAGCGCACGGGACTGAATGGTCGAGGTGCCGATATCCGGTACCGATATCTGCCGGAACAGCTCACCAAAACCATCGACCTGCTTGTCCAGCAGGCAGGCCACGGCCTCAGGCGTGCTGTCGCGGCCGGTAAAGCCGGTGCCACCGGTGATCAGCACGACCTGCACCTGATCGTCGGCAATCCAGGTCGCTACCTGAGCGCGGATCTTGTACAGGTCATCCTTGAGCAGCACGCGCTCGATCAGACCGTGGCCTGCGTCGGTCAGGCGGTCGACGAACATCTGCCCCGAGGTATCGGTTTCACGGGTGCGGGTATCGCTGACGGTCAGTACGGCGATATTAAGGGGTACGAAAGGTGTGTCAGCCTTGGCTTTCATGGCCTCATCCAGTTGTTAAGAAAACAGGCGGGTGTTATATCACAGCACTCCTTTTGACTGCCCGACGAGTGTTTGATGAATGTTCCTGCCCCACTGCCGCCCTGCTCGATTCTGCTGCTGGCCGGAGGCCGGGGACAGCGCATGGGCGGGCGTGACAAGGGCCTGATCGAGTGGCAGGGCACTGCGCTGATCGAACATCTGCACCGACTGGCCCGGCCGCTGACCGACGACCTGATCATTTCCTGCAATCGCAATATCGATCACTATGCGCGTTACGCCGATCGACTGGTGCAGGACGACGATACTGACTTCAACGGTCCTCTGGCCGGGATTCGCGCCGCACTGCCTCTGGCGCGGCATCGATGGTTGCTGATCCTGCCCTGCGACGTACCTTTGGTCGATAAGGCGTTGCTGCACGCATTGCGTGAAAAAGCCGCTGAATACCCGGAGCGACCGATAATGGTGCGTGAAGGTCAGCACTGGCAGCCGCTTTTAGGTATGATCCCTGTCGCTCACGCCGCAACGCTGGAAGCCGCATGGCAGGCCGGCGAACGCAGCCCGAGACGGGCTCTGGAACCGCTGCAGCCAGTCGCTCTGCAACTGGAAGCCGGCGATCCACGCCTGGCCAACCTGAACACTCCCTGTCTGTTGACCGGGATCAGTGAAAACCGCAACAAGTGACTGGTCATTGAAGTTGCTGCGGGTGTATACGGAACTTGCTGACGGTGTATCCGTCTGAGAGTTCAGCAAATCAAGAATCCATCTGGAGACACAGTAATGAAACAACGGACCCTTCCCGCTGCCTTCCTGCTTGCACTGAGCATTGCCTCCCTCGCCGGCTGCGCATCGCCCACTGTGATCACCTTGAACGATGGTCGTGAAATCCAGGCTGTCGACACGCCGAAGTACGATGAAGACTCTGGCTTCTACGAGTTCAAGCAACTCGACGGCAAGCAGACCCGCATCAACAAGGATCAGGTACGTACCGTCAAGGATCTGTGATCCGGGCGTCGCGTTACTGATTTGAAAAAACCCGCCGAGTGCGGGTTTTTTTTACCTGTCATTTCACTGTTCCTGTACTACCAGTCGAGCTGCAACAGGCTCTCGAAGTGGCGCTGTTCGCCATTGAGCGGGTCGACGAAGCGCAAGCTGCTGGCCAGCAGCTTCAACGGATTCCGATAGTCGTCCACAGGGTCTTTCACCACGTCCGGGTAAAACGGGTCGTTGCAGATGGCAGCGCCCAGTGCAGCCATGTGTACACGCAGCTGATGCTTTTTGCCGGTCACCGGGTAAAGCCCGTAACGCCACAATTTATCCTGCCGCTCAAGCACCTCGATCTGCGTACGGGTGTTACTCGCGCCGACACCTTCCTGCATGCGAAAGAACGGTTCACCCTCGACCAGACGGCTCTCGTGCAAACGCGGAAATGTCAGCTCCGGCAGCGCTGGCGCAATGGCCTGATAAAACTTGTCGATGCGCCGGGTGGGAAACAATGTCTGATAAGCCGAGCGCGTCTGTCGGTTGGCGGAAAACAGCACCAGCCCCGCGGTGTGCCGGTCGATGCGGTGCAGCGGCACCAGATCAGGATTGCCCAGGCGATGAATCAAGCGCCGCAGCAAGGTTTGCTCGACGTATTCGCCTGCGGGCGTCACCGGGAGAAAGTGCGGCTTGTCAGCCACCACCAGATGCTCATCGGCGTAGAGGATCGTTTCAACCACAGGGATCGGCGTTTCGTTGGCAACCTCACGAAAGTAGTGAACACGCAGCCCTTCCCGGTACGCCAGATCAGGCGCGATGGCCTTGCCGTTTTCATCCAGCACCCGGCCGCGAGCAAACCGATCCAGCCACTGTTCGCGGCTGATGGCCGGAAATTTCGCGCACAGGCAATCGAGCACCGTGGCCCACGAGCCCGGTGGCAGATACAACGTACTGGCTTGCTGCTGTGCGGCGCTGAAGACGGACTCGGACATGCGGGGGACTCGAACTCGTGTAAGCCTGAAGCGGCTGGCCGTGGATTATCACTGATTAGTGCGATCACCGCACAACATCGCTGCGTGGTAATCGACTTCTGCCTGCGGCACTATTAACCATCTGGTACATTCCGTTTAACACCTGCAGTCAACCGGGCAGTGACACAAAAACAAGAGATGTATTTTATGACTCACGCTGAAAAACCTTCCATCCTCGCCGGCCTGATCGGCTCGGGCATCCAGGCCTCGCGGACACCTGCCATGCACGAGCGTGAAGGCGATGCTCAGGGTATGCGCTATCTGTATCGGCTGATCGATATCGACGCCCTGCAACTGGACGTTGATGCCCTGCCCCGGCTGCTTGAAGGCGCCCGACAGTGTGGCTTTACCGGCCTGAATATCACCTTCCCCTGCAAGCAGGCGGTCATCCCGTTACTGGATGAGCTGTCCGATGAAGCACGCGGTATCGGCGCGGTGAATACGGTGGTGTTCAAGGACGGTAAACGCATCGGTCACAATACCGACTGCCTGGGCTTTGCCGAAGGTTTTCAGCGCGGCCTGGACAAGGCCCCACGCCAACAGGTGGTGCAGATGGGTGCAGGCGGCGCGGGCGCTGCCGTGGCGCATGCGCTGCTGAGCGCAGGCGTCGAGCGCCTCAGCGTGTTTGAGGTCGAGCCGCAACGCGCCCAACGGCTGGTGGACAACCTTAACCAGCACTTCGGTGCCGGGCGTGCTCAGGTGGGCATCGACCTGCCTGCGGCAATGGCCGAAGCAGACGGATTGGTCAATACCACGCCGGTCGGCATGTCAAAACTGCCAGGCACGCCGTTGCCGATCGAGTTGCTGCGGCCTGACCTGTGGGTGGCGGAAATCATTTACTTTCCGCTGGAAACCGAACTGCTCAAGCATGCCCGCGTACTGGGCTGCCGTACCCTGGATGGCAGCACCATGGCGGTGTTTCAGGCGGTCAAGGCCTTTGAACTGTTCAGCGGCCAGTCCGCCGACGCAGAGCGGATGATGGCGCACTTCCACACGTTGTAAATGTCAGCGCTTGAGATAACGCAGCACAGCGTCGCAGATCATTGCCTTGTGGCGCTGCTTGACCTCCTCGCTCCACAACTCGATCTGAAAGATTTCGCTGAAGGTATGGCGATTGGAGATCCGGTAGAAGCAGAACGAGCTGATCATCAGGTGCAAGTCCACCGGATGAACACCCTCACGAAACAGGCCGCTGGCTTCGCCACGACGCAGGATGCCGTCGAGCGCCCTGATGATGTTCTGGCTCTTGGCATGAATCGATTCGGACTGTTTGACGTTCTCGCCGTTATGGATGTTTTCGATGCACACGATGCGCACGAAATCGACATTGCTGTCGTGGTGATCGAAGGTGAACTCGACCACGCGGTGAATCGCTTCCACAGGCTCGAGTTCGGACAGATTGAGCTGGCTCTCGGTGTTGCGAATCGCGCCGTAGAGTTTTTCCAGCACTTCGACGTACAGCTGTTCCTTGCTGCCGAAATAGTAATAGATCATCCGTTTCGAGGTTTTGGTGCGTTCGGCAATGGCATCGACGCGCGCACCCGACAGGCCATGGGCGACAAACTCGGCAACGGCGGCCTGCAGAATGTCTTCGCGGGTTTTTTCCGGATTGTTCTTGCGCCCTTTCGATGCAACGGCAACGGAGTCGTCAGTAGTTTTCATTGTTGGCTCATGCCCACGAGTGATGCGCGGAGTATGCAGCCGACCGGCAACTGAGGGAAGCCGCGAGGGCGTCAAACCCTCGCAGCAGCCTTGCAATCGGATTCGCCTTACAGACGCGCCTGACGTGCTGCCACATTGCGCGCCTTGGCCATCGCGGCCAGACGCACCGGGACGTTGGCAGCGCCGTACCCTACGTAGCCGTTCTTGCGCTGCAGGATTTCGAAAAAGAAGCGCCCGTCAAACGCATCGGTGTAGACGTGGAACAACTCGCCACCCTGCGCATCGCGATCATAGAGCACGTTGTAATACGCCAGTTCACTGAGAAACTCCTCGTCGAAATCGAAGCGCGCCGCCAGGTCATCGTAGTAATTGAGCGGAATGTCCAGCAACGGTACGCCCGCTTCCTTGGCGCGGCTTACTTCGGCAAAGATGTCTTCGCAGGAAAATGCAATGTGGTGCACACCCGAGCCGCGATAGCTCGACAGCGCATGGGAGATGGCTGTATTGCGGTTCTCGGAGATATTCAGCGGCAAGCGCACGGTGCTACAACGGCTGCGCAGCGCACGGCTTTTGACCAGACCATAGGGGTCGGGCAAGACCACTTCATCGTCAGCCTCAAAGTCCAGAATGCTTTTGTAGAACAGCACCCAGCTGTCCAGGCTGTCGGCCGGCAGCGCCATAGCCATGTGGTCGATACGCTGCAACCCGCCCTTGGCGACTGCTTGCGGATCGACGACAAAATCGCTGTCGTAAATCGACTCTCCCGGCGCGGCGTTATCCACCAGATAGATCAGGCTGCCGTCAGGCGCGCGGACCGACGGAATCTCCCGCTCGTTAGGGCCGACCAGGCCACGATAGGGCTGGCCCTTGAAGGCACGCGCACGTTCCAGCGACTGATGACCGTCGTCGACGCGCAAGGCGGTCGCGCATAATGAAGGGCCGTGCGCCTCGAAGAAGCTGTGGGCAAAGGAATAGGGTTCGGCATTGAGCACAATCCTGATATCACCCTGCCCCAGCAGACTGACCGCCTTGGAGCGATGCTGACCCAGCTTGGCAAAGCCCAGCCGTTGCAGCCAGCCCGACAGTCGAGCGCCATGGCTCTCGTCAACGGCAAACTCGAGGAACTCGACCCCATTGTAGGTACTGGCCGCGGGTGGTTTGAAAAGGATTTCGGGAACCGCAGCCGGCTCGTCACGCGCCATCAACTGGCGGGTTTTCTCTTCCAGATAGAGCAGCGAACGCAGGCCGTCCGCGGCATTGGCGCGTGTCGGCGCTGCACGGAAGCCATCGTTGAACACTTCCAGCGACAACGGCCCGGTATAACCACTGCGCAGGATCGGCGCGAGAAAGCCGGCCAGATCGAATTCACCCTGGCCCGGGAAGCAGCGGAAATGGCGGCTCCACTCCAGTACATCCATCGCCAGAAGCGGTGCGTCGGCCATCTGCACGAAGAAGATCTTGTCGCCCGGGATCTGCGCAATGGCGCTCGGATCGCCCTTCAGCGACAGGGTATGGAAGCTGTCGAGCAACACGCCAAGCGCCGGGTGGTCGACCTGACGCACCAGGTTCCAGACCTGTTGCCAGGTGTTCACATGCTTGCCCCAGGCCAGCGCTTCATAACCGACTCTCAGGTTACGGGCACCGGCGCGCTCGGCCAGCAGGCCCAGGTCATCGAGCAGAATGTTTTCGTCGCCCACCGAATCGGCAGACGCATTGCTGCAGACCAGCACCAGATCGGTGCCCAGTTCCTGCATCAGATCGAATTTGCGTTCGGCACGGTCGATATTGCGCTGCAGACGATCACGGCGGCAGCCTTCAAAATCGCGGAACGGCTGGAACAGGGTGATGGCAATGCCCAGGTCGGCACACATTTGCCTGATGTTGCGTGGGCTGCCGTCGTAATACAACAAGTCGTTTTCGAAAATCTCGACGCCGTCAAAGCCGGCTGCGGCGATGGCTTCGAGCTTTTCGGGCAGAGTACCGCTCAAGGATACGGTAGCAATTGAACGCTGCATGCTTTTCAGCTCCTGGATGAACGCGACCTGCTTGGGTCGCGACTGGACAGCACCGCATTCCTGGCCTTTCCCGGCCTTATTCAGAGGTGCGAGTAAAGTATTTGCCTGTGAAAACACTACAGCAACATAAAGTGTACGAACCGGTTAGTTTTACGTTCGATTATCGAACAAAAGCCGTTTTACTCAATTGACGCTGTATCTCGTAATGCTCAACATCGGCATCACATTGCAGGATAGACCCGCAGTCCAACATTTCGATATTCGCTCCATCAGCAGCAAACCCATAACAATTCAAAAAACAGGAACATTGCTCATGCGCACCCTTCTCGCTTTGCTCGCCCGCTCACCCGTCCGTCTCACCAGACGTCCTGTTCGACGAAGCCGCCCGGCCAAAAGCCCGGCCACGGTCTGCGTCGCCTGAAACATTCCAACACACTTACGCGGCCCAACCTGTAAATTGTCGGCCCGACGGATCGTTTCGAGGACAGCCTGAGTCTACAGGCCAGTCGAATCACGGTTCTACGACATCACTTTACCTGCACAACGCCTGCATCGAGTGGACTTCTCAGTCCGACTGTTGCCAGCAGCACAGTCCTGGAACGGATGGTTAGAACATCATGCTTAACACCCAGACCAACCCTGTCGCCCAGGCCGCCCGTGCCGGGATGGGCGAAAAGATCCGCGGCGCGCTCGCCGTAGGCAAGACTCGCTGGGGCATGCTCGCCCTGGTGTTCTTCGCCACCACGCTGAACTATATCGACCGGGCCGCGCTCGGCGTCATGCAGCCCATCCTCGCCAAGGAAATGAGCTGGACGGCGATGGACTACGCCAACATCAACTTCTGGTTTCAGGTCGGTTACGCGGTCGGCTTCGTACTACAGGGCCGCTTCATCGACAAGGTTGGCGTGAAGCGCGCATTCTTCCTCGCGGTGCTGCTGTGGAGCCTGGCCACCGGTGCTCACGGCCTTGCCACTTCCGCTGTCGGCTTCATGGTCTGCCGCTTCATTCTGGGCCTGACCGAAGCCGCCAACTACCCGGCCTGTGTGAAAACCACGCGGCTATGGTTCCCTGCCGGTGAGCGCGCGGTGGCCACCGGCATCTTCAACGCCGGCACCAACGTCGGTGCCATGCTGACCCCGGCCCTCCTGCCGGTGATCCTCACGGTCTGGGGCTGGCAGGCCGCCTTCGTGGCGATGGGTTCGCTGGGGCTGCTTTGGGCCATCACTTGGCGCTTGAAGTACTACAACCCCGAAGAGCATCCGACCGTCAGCAAGACCGAACTGGACTACATCAATAAGGAAGTCGAACCGGCGCCGGTCAAGGTGCCGTTTACCGGCATCCTGAAGATGCGGGGCACGTGGGCGTTCGCGCTGGCGTATGCGATTACTGCTCCGGTGTTCTGGTTCTACCTGTACTGGCTGCCGCCGTTCCTCAATCAGCAATACAACCTGGGGATCAGCGTGACTCAGATGGGCATCCCGCTGATTCTGATCTGGCTGACGGCGGACTTCGGCAGTGTCGGTGGCGGCATTCTGTCGTCCTGGCTGATTGGTCGTGGCATGCGTGCGACGACTGCGCGGCTGTTGTCGATGCTGATCTTTGCCATCACGATCTGCAGCGTGGTGTTCGCGGCCAATGCCAGCGGGCTGTGGGTGGCGGTACTGGCCATTTCGCTTGCCGTGGGTGCGCATCAGGCCTGGACGGCGAATATCTGGAGCCTGGTGATGGACTACACCCCCAAGCACATGATGAGTACCGTGTTCGGCTTCGGCGGGATGTGTGCGGCCATCGGCGGGATGTTCATGACGCAGATCGTGGGTGCGGTGCTGACCGCCACCAATAACAACTACAACGTGCTGTTCACCATGATCCCGGCGATGTATTTCATTGCCCTGATCTGGATGTACTTCATGGCCCCTCGCAAGGTTCCGACGCTCAGCGAGTGATCGTCTGACGCAGCCCGGAAACCTAGAATGGCTATCGTCCCCACGCTCCGCGTGGGGATGCAGTTCGTGACGCTCTGCGTCACACAGCGGGTTTTCTTTGTCAGGTGGATTGGCGTTCGGCTCAGGTCACCTTTTCGCCCCTCGGCGACTCACTTTGAGGGACCAAAGTGAGCAAAGTCCCCGCTCCTGTTTCCGGCCCGACTCCGTCGGGTTCCTTCGCCCTGTCACTGATCCGGGGGTCGCCGCAACGGGCCATCCATGGCCCGGTGCGGCTAGCCTGGCGTCCTGCCAGGCTACCCCCGGATCAGCGCCAGGACTCAGCCGTCACTAACGTCGCACTCTGCGTCGTCAGTGCCACCGTGATCGAAAAGCACGTATGGCGGCCTCCTGCAGACGCAGCATGACATTGTGCTGCGACGCAGGGCGTCAGGAAAAACATGCCAACTGAACATCGGCATAGGCGTCAATCGGATCTTCAGCGCCGCAAATTACCCACCCTTGCGTCGCTGTTGCCACGCCGCCGCCAGACCGCTGAGGCAGATGATGGCGATGCCGGCCTGCGCGGTCGGAGACGGGGTGTGGTCGAAGACCAGGTAGCCCAGCAATCCGGCGAACACGATCTGGCAATAACTAAACGGCGCAAGCATGGCCGGAGCGGCGAAGCGGAAGGCCTGGGTCAGCAGCAAATGCGCCGACATCCCGCACGCACCCAGCGCCAGCAGAAACGGCAAGTGCTTGAGCGCTGGCACTTCCCAGAAGAACGGCACCAGCGCACTCATCAACAGCGTATTGAACAGCCCCGCGAAAAAATTGCTGGTGGTCGGACTGTCGAACGGACTGACCAACCGCGTCAGGAGTTGATACAGCGCAAAGCACAAAGCCGATGAGAGCGGCAACAGAATCGCCGGAGTAAACAGCTCGCCGCCCGGATGAATAATGATCATCACCCCGACAAACCCGACCACCACCGCTGTCCACTGCCCGCGCGTCACACGCTCGTGCAGCAGCGGCACCGATAACGCGGTAACCAGCAACGGCGCAAGAAAGTTGACCGCCGTCGCTTCTGCCTGCGGGATGAACATCAGGCTGCTGGTAAACAGCAGACTGGTGCCCAGCAACGCCAGTGCGCGCAAGGCCTGCAGGCCAGGACGCTTGGTACGCAGCACCCGCAACCCCGATGACGGCATGAAAATGCAGGCCATCAGCAGCGTGTGCACCACATAACGCGCCCACACCACCAGAATGATCGGATAGAAGCCGGACAGGTACTTGGACAGGGTGTCGTGACTGGCAAATAGAAAAGTCGCCAGAAGAATGAAGCCTATACCTTTGAGAGGTTGATTGACGCCGGACAACGGCGTGCTGGCAGTACTCATTGCGCTTCCTTGTTCAAGTTTCAGCAGCCCGACGCCGTGGCCGAACGCGCTCTCTACCCATATTTGCCCGTGAGCATCGCACACACGTTTGCGGCTTCTCGCAGGAAATGTTCGAACCGGTTCATTAGCGTTCGATAATCGCCCGAAACGACTGTTTCGCAATTGCACGGGGCGTTACGCCATTTCACTATCGCAGCCAGTTACACGACTCAATAACTACAAAAAAGGTCTGTTCCATGCGCGTGAATTCCCCCTGCAAACTCCTTTGCGGTCTGTCGGCGGCTGTCGCTGCAAGCCTGACGCCCATCAGCGGCCACAGTGCCGGGTTCGTCGAAGACGCCAAGGTCAATCTGAACCTACGCAACTTCTACATCAACCGCAACTTCGTCGACCCGGCCAATACGCAGAACTACGCCGAGGAGTGGACGCAGAACTTCATCCTCGACGCCCGCTCCGGCTTCACCCAAGGCACCGTCGGCTTTGGTGTCGACGCACTGGGCCTCTACTCGCTCAAGCTAGACGGCGGCAAGGGTACCGGCGGCACACAATTGCTGCCCATCCATGGCGATGGACGCCCGGCCGACGACTTCGGCCGTCTGGCAGTGGCCGGCAAGGCACGCTTCTCGAAGACCGAATTGAAGGTCGGCGAGTGGATGCCGGTGCTGCCGATCCTGCGCTCGGATGACGGCCGCTCGCTGCCACAAACCTTTCAGGGCGGGCAGATCACCTCCAAGGAAATCGACGGCCTGACCCTTTACGGTGGTCAGTTCCGTGGCAACAGCCCGCGCAACGACGCAAGCATGGAAGACATGTCCTTGAATGGCCGTACCGCGTTTACTTCCGACCGCTTCAACTTTGGCGGCGGCGAGTACGCGTTCAACGAAAAGCGCACCCAGGTCGGCGTGTGGTACGCCGAGCTTGAAGACATCTACCACCAGCAATATTTCAACCTGCTGCACAGCCAGCCGTTGGGCAGCTGGACGCTGGGGGCCAACCTTGGCTACTTCCAAGGCAAGGACGATGGTCAGTCTCTGGCCGGCGATCTGGACAACAAGACCTGGTCAGCGCTGCTTTCGGCACGACACGGTGGCAACACCTTTTACCTGGGCCTGCAGAAAGTCAGCGGCGACAGCGCCTGGATGCGCGTCAACGGCACCAGTGGCGGGACCTTGGCCAACGACAGTTACAACTCCAGCTTCGACAATGCCAAGGAGAAATCCTGGCAGTTGCGCCATGACTATGACTTCGTAGCTATGGGCGTGCCCGGTTTGACCCTGATGAACCGCTACATCAGCGGCGACAACGTGCACACTGGCGCCATCACCGACGGCGAAGAGTGGGCACGGGAAACCGAGCTGGCCTATGTGTTCCAGAGCGGCGCGTTCAGAAGCCTGTCAGTGAAATGGCGCAACTCCACCATGCGTCGCGACTACAACACCAACCAGTTCGACGAAAACCGCCTGATCGTCAGCTACCCGTTATCACTGCTCTGATCCGCACAGGACGCCGCCGTGGTCGAGGGCGCTGCGGCAGCGTTCTCGATCACCGCTCTCAATTGTCCTGCAATGACTCCACGCCCATTTCATCCCACACCGCTTCAGCCAGATGGAACGTTGCATTGGCCGCCGGAATGCCGCAGTAGATAGCGCTCTGCATCAGCACTTCCTTGATTTCCTCGCGGGTCACGCCGTTGTTTTTCGCGGCCTTGAGGTGCAGGCGCAATTCGCCTTCGCGATTCATGCCGATCAGCATCGCGATGGTGATCAGGCTGCGCGTATGGCGCGGCAACCCCGGACGTGTCCAGATATCACCCCAGGCGTGACGGGTGATCATCTCCTGGAATTCTTCATTGAACGGCGTCAGTTTGCTCAGGCTGTTATCGACATGCGCATCGCCCAGCACCGCGCGGCGCACCTGCATGCCGGCTTCGTAACGTTCGTCTTCGGTCATTGGGAAATCCTTGTGTGTTCGGCCACGGCGCGCTCGACCCAATGGCGAGCCTGGCCAAGGTAATGGGCCGGATCGAGCAGACGATCCAGCTCGTCAGAAGAAAACTGCTCGCTGACCTGCGGGGTTTCGCCGAGCACCTGACGCAAATGCGCGCCCTGCTCCACCGCACGCCGGCAGCACTGCTCTACAAGATGGTGGGCAGCATCGCGCCCGATGCGCTGAGCCAGGGCAATGCTCACTGCCTCGGCGAGAACCAGGCCTTTGGTGGATTGAAGATTGATCGCCATGCGCTCGGCATCGACCTGCAGACCGGGTATCACCTGCAAGGCCTGCTGCAGGGAACCGGAGACCAGACAGCACAGTTCCGGCAAGGTCTCCCACTCGGCATGCCACAGGCCCAGACTGCGTTCGTGCTCCTGCGGCATGGCCGACAGCATCGTGCCCACCAGACCCGGTGCGCGGGTGGCGGTGCTGATCATGACTGCAGCACCGACCGGGTTGCGTTTGTGCGGCATGGTCGAAGATCCGCCCTTGCCCGGCGCCGAAGGCTCGAAGACCTCGCCCACTTCGGTCTGCATCAACAGGCTCACATCGCGCCCCAGCTTGCCGAGACTGCCGGCGATCAGGCCCAACAGACCGGCAAACTCCACCAGTCGGTCGCGCTGGGTGTGCCAGGGCTGCTCGGGCAATGCCAGTTGCAATTCATCGGCCAGCGCTTCGGCCACCGAAAAGGCCTGATCGCCCAGCGCCGCGAGGCTGCCGGACGCACCACCGAACTGCAGGCACAGCAGGCGCGGTTTGATCTCGTTCAAGCGCTGTCGATGGCGAGTGACTGCGCCCAGCCAGCCAGCGATTTTCATCCCCAGGGTGACCGGCGTGGCCTGCTGCAGCCATGTACGTCCGGCCAGTGGCGTGCCGGCATGACGCTGTGCCTGCTCAGCCATCGCATCGGCCAGTCGACTGAGGTCACGCTCAAGCAGCACGATGGCTCGACGCAGTTGCAGGACCAGCCCGCTGTCCATCACATCCTGACTGGTCGCGCCCATGTGCACGTAGCGCTCAGCTTCAGCGCTGCGTGCGGCAATCTGTTTGCCCAGCGCCTTGACCAGCGGAATCGCTGAATTGCCGGCACTGCCGATGGCGATTGCCAGCGCGTCGAAATCGAACAGCCGTGCGTCGCAGCTCAGCTCGATGTCGGCGACCACCTCGGGCGGGATCAGGCCGACGCGCGCCTGTGCCCGGGCCAGCGCAGCCTCGAAATCGAGCATGCCCTGCACCCGGCCTTCATCGGAAAAGATCTCGCGCATTTCGGGTTGCATGAAGTAGGCATCGAAAAGTTGATTGCTCGCTCTGTTCACATCACCACTCCAGATTGAAAGGTTTCAGGTAGCGTCCGAATGGCTGACCCAGCCTTTGATCAGCACCGCTATCGCGGCCAGCGCCGCCGGGATGACCAGCGCGGTCAGCACCTGCTCGAACGTCCAGCCCAGGCCCAGCAGCGTGGCACCGGCCCAGGCGCCGAGAATGGCCCCGAAACGGCCGATCCCGAGCATCCACGACACGCCCGTGGCACGCCCCTGAGTGGGGTAAAAACGCGCTGCCAGCGACGGCATTGCCGACTGCGCGCCGTTGATGCACATGCCGGCCAGCAGCACCAGTGTCGCCAACAGCGCGACATTACCCAGACTCTGCCCGACCAGCCAGGCGAACACCCCCGCCAGTGCGTAGGCACAACCAATGACCTTGTGCGGGTTGTAACGATCCATCGCCCAGCCCACGCCCACAGCACTCAACACCCCGCCGAACTGAAACAGCGCGCCGATGAAGGCCGACTGTTCCATGCTCGCCCCGCTGTCGCGCATCAGCGTCGGCAGCCAGCTGGTCAGCAGGTAGACGATGACCAGACCCATGAAATACGTCAGCCACAGCAACAGCGTGCCGGCACTGTAGTTGCCGGAGAAAATCACTTTCAGCACATTACGGCTGCTGACGGTTTTCTGTTCGGGAACGCTGAAATCAGTGATACCGGCCAGCGCCTTGGGCGCAATCGGTGCCAGCACCTTGCGAATCCGCTCTGCACCGCGATTGCGTACCACCAGAAATCGCGCCGACTCCGGCAGCCAGACCATCAGCACCACCGCCAGCAGGATGGGCAGGATACCGCCCAACATCAGCAGGCTGTGCCAGCCCATGCTGGGGATCAGTTTGGCTGATACAAAACCGCCGCACGCCATGCCCAGATTGAAACCGCAGAACATGCTCGTCACCAGCAGCGACTTGAGCCGCTCGGGGGTGTATTCCGACAGCAAGGTGGTGGCGTTGGGCATCGCCGCGCCGAGCCCCAGCCCGGTCAACAGGCGCAGTACCAGCAATTGATCGATGTTGCTGCTGTAGGCTGAGGCCAGGCTGAAAAGACCGAACAGCAGCACCGCGACCACCAGCACCACCTTGCGCCCGAAGCGGTCGGCCAGCGGGCCGGAACCCAGCGCGCCGAATACCATGCCGATCAGCGCAGCGCTCATCACCGGCCCCAGGCTGGCCCGATCGATCCCCCAATCCTGGCTGAGCGCGGGTGCAATGAAGCCCATTGCGGCAGTATCGAGGCCGTCGAGAAACACGATCAGAAAACACAGCGCAACCACTCTCCACTGATACCCGGATAGCGGTTGTGCATTGATAAAGGCCTGAACGTCGAGCGTACTCGACGCGGGGCTGCCGGCGGAAAGCGTCATGGAGGGATCCTTTTATTTTTATAGGGTCGCCTGCCGATGCAGGCGCCTTGAAACGCACGCACATTGATTTCTGAATCGACAAGCGATTCAGAAATCGAAAAACACTGTCTCGCCTTCACCTTGCACGCGGATATCAAAACGATAGGCCGTCTGCCCCTCATGCGTGCAGCGGCGTGCCACCAGGGTTTCACGACGCGGGGGCTGCTCAATCAGATTGAGCACCGGGTCCTGCGCGTTCGCCTGGGCTTCGTCGTCGAAATACAACCGCGTCTGCAGATGAATATTGATGCCCCGCGCAAACAGCGAAACATTGATGTGCGCCGCCATCGGCACGCCCGCCGCATTGCGCGCCGAGCCTGGCTTGATGGTCTTGAGGATCCATTGGCCATCGTCCGCAGTTGCCGTGCGACCAAATCCGTTGAACGGTCTGTCGGGGTCGAATTCGCTGTGATACGCGCCCTGATGATCCGCCTGCCAGAACTCCAGATAGGCATCACGGATCAGGTGACCGTTGCCGTCGAAGACGTTGCCCAGCAACACGATGTGCTCGCCGGGCGCCTCGGGCCTGGCCATCTCGTTCCAGATTTCCAGCTCGCGGGTCGGGTTGCCGGCCACCTGCGGTGCAAGACCGATGTGAACGTAAGGGCCAGCGGTTTGCGAAGGGGTTTCCTGCAGCAATTGAACGGGCATGTCGGGCCTCCTCAGCAGTTTTCGAAATGAGTCTTGCGCTGGCCGCGCAACACGATATCAAAGCGATACGCCAGGCAATCCATCGGATTGCCCAGGCCCAGGTCGAGCCTGGCAATCAGGCTCTGCACGGCGTCTGGGTTGGCGATGGCCTTGACGATCGGGCAGATCGGAATCAGCGGGTCGCCTTCGAAATACAACTGAGTGATCAGCCGTGTGGCAATCGACGGCCCGCTGATCGACACATGAATATGCGCCGGGCGCCAGTCGTTGGGACCGTTGCGCCATGGGTAAGGCCCTGGCTTGACGGTACGGAAGCTGTAATTGCCTTCGCTGTCGGTCAGTGCACGTCCGACGCCACCGAAATTGGCATCGATAGGCGCCAGATAGGCATCGCGCTTGTGGCGATAACGCCCGCCGGCGTTGGCCTGCCAGATCTCCACCAGCGTATGCGGGATCGGCTTTCCGTACTGATCGCAGACCCGCCCGGCCAGCAGGATACGCTCACCGATGGGCAGCCCACCGTTGTTGAAATTGAGCAGCAGGTCGTTATCGTGCTGGCCGAATTTCAAATGCGAGAAATCCGGGCCGGTGGTTTCGGAAATGGACTGCGGGATACTGACCAGCGCCTGACGCGGCGAGCGCAGGATCGAGGTCTTGTAATCAGGGGTGAGAGCTTTTGGATGCCAGTTTCGGTCACGAATGACGAAGCGGCTGTTGTCCGCGGCAGACATGGCGTTCTCCTCGTTTTTCTTATGGGGCGCGCAGGCGTCGATCACATGCGCTACAGGCTGCGGCGAAGTGTCGCGCGATCCATGCTTATAGAGAACTGAAATAAACCCTATGATCCATAACCATTTGGTTATGGATGCTAGACGTTGCGATAGGCCTCTCCAAGACTCCGCAGCTCGTCCACGCACCACTGCGCTGCGCGCGTGAGTGGCAAGGCCGGGTTGCTGCACAAACCGACAGAGCCGCCCGGCTCACGAATACCCATGTCCAGTTCGACCAGCGTGCCGCCTTTCAACTCCAGCGACACGGCATCCAGTGGCGCGATCCACACCGCATCGCTGCATTGCACATAGCGGCGGCTGAGGGTGAGCGAAAGGGTTTCAAGGCGTTGACGCGGCATGCGGATACCGCACTGCACGAACAGGCTGTCGGCAAACTTGCGGATGGTCGTGCCTGCCAGCGGCAACACCAGCGGGAACTGCTCCAGACTTTCGGGCTTGAGCGGTGCGGCCAGCAACGGGTGACCGCTGCGCACCACCAGCGTCATCGACTCGTTGTACAGGTGCTCGAACGTCAGGCCCTGAATCTGCGGACTGTCCGTCATGCGCCCGACCACCAGATCCAGCTCCCCTACCCTCAATTGCGACAGCAGATAGGCACTGGGCCCGGTCATCACGCTGACGATCAGCGCCGGGTGCCGCTGGTGCAGGCGATGAACCACCTCGGGCACCAACAGGCTTTCGGCCGTCGACAGTACGCCCAGTCGTGCAGTGACCGTATCGTGCTCACCCGAACGCAGGCTGCTGACGCCCTCGCGCAGGGCCTGCACGCTGGGCCCGGCAAAGCGCATGAACGCCACGCCCGCTTCGGTGAGTGCCGCGCCGCTCTTGCTGCGCACGAACAGCGTGGTGTCGAGCAGGGTTTCCAGCTCTTTGAGACTTTTCGACAGCGCCGGCTGACTGATCGCCAGAACGTCGGAAGCACGCGCCAGACTGCCCTGCCGGGCCACTTCTAGAAAGCAGACCAGATGGCGAAATTTGATGCGTGTATCGATATTCACTGCGCGTCGTGTCCGGTAAATGAAAGGGAATGCAGCTCAACGACAAGGCAGCTCAACGACTCAGAAACGACGCCACTTGAGGCGCGTCAAATGGCCAGTCCAGCTCGTCGCCGGTGTCGACTCGCCGCAACACAGGAACGCGCAACTCGTAGCGTTCAAGCAGTTGCTCATCCTCGCAGATGTCGACCAGCTCAACCAGCAGGCCGTGTTCGATGGCGAACGGCAGTAAAACCGCTTCGGCAACCTCACACAGCGGGCATCCCAGGGTGCTGAACAGCTGACATTCGGGGGGCATGAGTCGATCCTCGGCGAATCCTCGGCAAGCGGAAATTATTCTAGGCGCGCACCGGGATCACGTCGACACCCGAAAATGCGCCTTGCTGAACGCATTGGCGCGATCCAGTACCGGTTTCTCGAAACAACGATAACCGACCCAGCCATAGCACACCGCCGCAGCCATCATCAGCAGCGCGAAAAACAGGTTGTCCAGGTAGCTTTCGGGCCAGGCTCCCACCAGACTCCAGACCCTGCCGATCACCCCCAGCACCAGCAGATGAGACAGGTAGACCGTGTAGGACATATCGCCCACGGCAACCAGAAACCCGGGCACCCGCAGGTGTCGACGCCGTTCGAGCAATGCCAGCGTCACCACCAGCATGCCGAACGTGCCGCCGACCATGAGCATGCGCTGCAACCCCTGACTCTCATACAGCCGGTAATAGCCGATCAGGGGCACCGCCGCCAACAACGCGACACCGAGCAGTAACCAGACCGCAGCAGTCGGCACGCGGGCACTGTGGCGACCGTAAAAGAACAAGGCCAGCGCGGCGCCAAGCATGAACTCGAGGGCATAGGGATGCAGGATGATCTTTACTGCCGGGGAATAGTCCTGCCAGTCTGCCAGCCTGTTGAACGCCACGATGATCAGACACCAGCCGCCGAGCAGAAACGGCAGGCTGCGCTCGCGAAAAAGCAGAAAGCCGGAGAACACTACGTAAAACCACAGTTCGAACAGCAGCGACCAGGCCACCATCACCAGCAGCACCTTGTCGTTGGGCAACAGCAGGAACGACATGATCAGATTGGACGAGCCATGCCCGCTGTTGACCATGCCCGGCTGCACCAGATAAACCGCCAGGGTGATGAAAAAGTACAACCAGTAGGTGGGATAGATCCGCGATACCCGATTGAACAGAAACCGCTGGGCTTCGATTGCGCTCTGAAAACGGCCACGGCTGACAATCACCATGACGAATCCGCTGATGACGAAGAACAGATCGACGCCCAACTGAAAAAAATCGAGCCAGGGCGGCAAAAGGATATCGCCACCGGAAAACTTGCTCTCTACCGACATCATGTGAAACAACACGACGCCCAGGACCGCTACGCCCCTGAGCCCCTGCAGGGAATACAGCCGCTCCATGCCTCTCTCCATTCAACGGATGTCGCGCGCGCCAGGCCATCCCTTGATCACGCGTGTGGAGCATAGCCAATGGCCAGAAATACGAAACCCCAATCTTCCAGTGGTTGCGGTTTTTGCTGGCAGATACTTTTGGAGTAAGGTGCAGCGGCAGTGTAAAGCCTGATCGAACACGATACGCCAATCGAAGTGAACCTTCAGGAATCACCTGTACTCGAAACATTCATACGCCCACCAAACGGAGAACATCATGGCCCGCGAAACTGCACAGAATGCTCAGGAAATCCTGAGAGCCGACTTCCAGGTACTGGTTGCCGACACTGAGAAATTGCTGGCGCATACCGCCTCTCTCGCGGGTGATCAGGCCGATGAATTGCGCGCCCAGATCCGCGAAAGCCTGCTGCGTGCCAAGGAAACCCTGAAGACCACCGAAGATTCGTTGCGCGAGCGCGGTGAAGCGGCAGTGGTCGCCACCGAAGATTACGTTCAGAACAACCCCTGGCAGTCAGTCGGTATCGCCGCAGGTGTCGGCTTTCTGATCGGTCTGCTGGCTACAAGGCGCTAACATCATGACTCTGGGAACGGAATCAGCACCGCCCGAGGGAACTCCGGGCTCTTCACCGCGGCGCCTGGGCGCTGCCTTCCTTGGCCTGTTGCACACTCACGTCGAGCTGTTCGGCATTGAATTGCAGGAACAGAAAGCGCGAACCGTCAGCCTGCTGCTGTTCGCCGGTCTGGCACTGGTTTTCGGCCTGCTGCTGCTCACCGGGCTCTCGGCCTTGCTGCTGATCGTTCTGTGGGACAGTTATCGCCTGGCGGGCATCGTCGGCCTGTGTACGTTTTACCTGCTGGCCGCGATCTTTTGTGGATTGCGCCTCAAGGCAGCGATCTTCGACGAGTCTTCGCCCTTCCATGCGACCCTCGAAGAACTGGCCAATGACCGTGAGCGATTGATGCCATGAGTGAACCCAAGTCGCACCAGAGCAATACGCGTCGAGAACTGCGCAAGGCATTGATTCGCCTGCGCATGGAGATGCACCGCCAGGAAATTCGCCACGAATCGGCGCAACTGATGCAACCGTTGCAACGCTTTCGCGGTATCCGCCATGACTGGAAAAGCGCGCTGGGCTTTCGCCACGCGCCGCTCTGGGGCGTGGGCTCGGTTGCCCTGCTGGGCTTCCTGAGCGGCAAACGTGCCAAGACCGGACGTACCAGCCTGTTGGGCCGCCTGTTAAAGCTGGGCATCACGTTGACGCCGGTGGTCAAGGTCGCCATGCAAGCACGCGCCCTGCAGAATCGCAATCGCAAAGTCTGATTGCGCCACGCGTCTAGCATGATCCTGGCCTGACTGTACTGGCCTTAATATAAATGCCTGCTCCGGAATTCCGGTGCAGGCATTTGTTTTTCTACGGGACCTGTTTTCATCAATGCGCCCCTTGCGGCAGGCGTGTCGAAGCGGGAAGCTACGCCCCAATTACTGACGGAGTGAACGCATTGGATTGGCAAACACTGCTTAACCGCGAACGACTGGGCAAGACCCTGCATAGCCCCGAGGAACTGGGGCGCAGTCCGTTTCACAAGGACCATGACCGGATCATCTTTTCCGGGGCCTTCCGCCGCTTGGGACGCAAGACCCAGGTGCATCCGGTGTCCAGCAATGATCATATCCATACGCGCCTGACCCATTCGCTGGAAGTCAGTTGTGTCGGCCGTTCGCTGGGGATGCGCGTCGGCGAAACGCTGCGCTCTGCCCTGCCTGAATGGTGCGACCCCAGCGATCTGGGCATGGTCGTGCAATCGGCCTGTCTGGCACACGACATCGGCAATCCGCCGTTCGGTCACTCGGGCGAAGATGCAATTCGCAACTGGTTCAATCAGGCGGCCGGGCGTGGCTGGCTCGACGCGATGAGCGATACCGAGCGTAATGACTTTCTCAATTTCGAAGGCAATGCCCAAGGGTTCCGGGTGCTGACGCAGCTGGAATACCACCAGTTCGACGGCGGCACCCGCCTGACCTACGCCACATTGGGCACATACCTCAAATACCCGTGGACCGCCCGCCACGCGGACTCGCTGGGCTACAAGAAGCACAAGTTCGGCTGCTATCAAAGTGAACTGCCGATCCTTGAGCAGATCGCCGGCAAGCTGGGTTTGCCGCAGCTCGAAGACCAGCGTTGGGCGCGTCATCCGCTGGTGTATCTGATGGAGGCGGCCGACGACATCTGTTACGCCCTGATCGATCTGGAAGACGGCCTGGAGATGGACCTGCTCAACTACGCAGAAGTGGAATCGCTTTTGCTCGGGCTGGTCGGCGACGATCTTCCGGAAACCTACCGACAACTGGGCCCGGGCGACTCACGACGGCGCAAACTGGCAATCCTGCGTGGCAAGGCCATCGAGCACTTGACCAACGCGGCCGCCAGAGCCTTCGTCGAGCAGCAGGACGCCTTGCTGGCAGGCACCCTGCCTGGCGACCTGGTCGAGCACATGCACGGTCCGGCCAAACGCTGTGTGCTCAACGCCAAGGACATGGCGCGCAAGAAAATCTTTCAGGACAAGCGCAAGACACTGCATGAAATCGGTGCCTACACCACGCTGGAGATCCTCCTCAACGCATTCTGCGGCGCGGCCGTCGAACAGTTCGGCGGCAGGACGCCATCGTTCAAGCATCGACGCATCCTCGATTTACTGGGTAACAGCGCGCCCGATCCCAAGGCACCGCTGCATGCCTCGTTCCTGCGCATGATCGACTTCATTGCGGGCATGACCGACAGCTACGCCAGTGAAATGGCCCGGGAAATGACTGGCCGCTCCGGCCAAATATAGCCTCCATCGACCCGCCCGCTGCCTGAACGGATGCAGGCAAAAGGCTGGTCAGACTGATTGCCTCGCAAAACTCAGACAGGCCCTACATGCATGTCAGACGAGTCCTATCGCAGCTTTTCTTGCATCCCTCAATAATTCCAGCCACTTCAACTGCCACCCGGCACGTCATCCATCCGCCTGCGATACTCACGGGTCCGCACGCCGCCTGCCGATGCCTGAACGCCTCGCCAGGGCCTTTCCGGAACGCTCATGTCCACACATAGCCTGCGCATCCTTCTGGTGGAAGATCACCCGTTTCAATTGATCGCCACTCAGGTGCTGCTCAACAACCATGGCTACTTCCTGCTGACGCCCGTGCTGACGGCTGCCGAGGCCATGGCCGCCATGCAACGCAGCGCCGAACCGTACGGGCTTGTGCTGTGCGATCAGTGCCTGCCGGACATGTCAGGCCTCGACCTGATCGACGAGGCAGCCCGACAAGGCTTGCTGCGCCAGGCGATTCTGCTCAGCGGCTTGCCGGATAAACAGCTTGAAAACCTGCAGCAACTCGCCCTGCAGCGCGATCTGCCCCTGCTCGGCTGCCTGAGCAAGCCCCTGCACGGGCCCGACCTCAGCCGCCTGCTGGGGCACCTCATTGACTGACGTCGGTAAACCGGCTTTATCCGCTTTCAGATAGGCCGTGTAAAAACAGATACATACCTTAACACCGACAAACCGTACCGATTAAATACGACGTTCAGACGCGTAGGAAATCAGCAGTCAACATGAATGATGATTCCAGAAAGTAATAAACATTTGATGCATCACTCGTCAAATACACATTGAAATAAGCGTTAACGTTTAAACACACTTGTGTTCTACGTAGGCTTTTACGTACTCCGATACGCTAATTTTTGTAGGACTTTTCCTATATATGCCTGCCGAGCAAGTCTCTTTATGTGCCTGCCCGAACATCTGAGCTAAGGTGCGCGCTTTCTTCACTGCTTGTTATGGAATGGAATATGAACTCAGTTTTTATCATCGACGATCATCCGGTCATCCGGATGGCGGTCAGAATGCTCCTGGAGAATGAAAATTATGAGGTGGTCGGCGAAACCGACAACGGTGTCGACGCCATGCAGATGGTGCGTGAATGCATGCCCGACCTGATCATCCTCGACATCAGCATCCCCAAGCTCGACGGCCTCGAGGTGCTGGCCCGCTTCAATACGATGGGGCTGCCCTCCAAGATTCTGGTGCTGACGTCGCAGACCCCCAACCTGTTTGCCATTCGCTGCATGCAATCAGGTGCCTCGGGTTATGTGTGCAAGCAGGAAGACCTTAGCGAACTGCTCAGTTCGGTGAAAGCGGTATTATCCGGCTACAATTACTTTCCCAGTCAGGCGTTGACGTGCGCAGTTCGTGAAGATGGCCAGACCAACGAGCTGGAGCTGTTCAAGTTGGTCAATGACCGCGAACTGATGGTCTTGCAGTTATTTGCCCAAGGCCGTTCCAACAAGGAAATAGCCAAGGGCATGTTTCTCAGTAACAAAACCGTCAGCACTTACAAAACACGGCTTATGCAAAAACTGAAAACCAGAACCTTGGTAGAACTTATCGAGATGGCAAAACGCAACGCGCTAGTGTGAGAAAACGGATGCCCAAGCGCTTCAGACAATTATTAATACTGGCCACAAGCCTGTGCCTGGGCTGGGGTGCTGAGGCCGGTATTCATGCGGCCGATCACTACACCCTGCTCGGCCGTTCGAGCCCGGCGCACATGGACGTGAAGCTGGACAGTCACCAGTGGCAGTGGGTGCGCGGGCAACGCGAACTGATTCTCGGCACCTCGAGCCCCGATTACCCGCCCTTCGATATCACGATTTCAGGTAACGATTACGAAGGCATCACTGCCGACTACGCAGGGATCATTTCGGATGCGCTGGACCTGCCCGTCAGGGTCCAGCGTTTCGAAACCCGTAATGCGGCGATCAAGGCCCTTGCCGCAGGCCAGATCGACCTGCTGGGCACCGCCAACGGTTTTGAAGCCGTCGATCGCAACATCAGGCTTTCACAGCCTTACTCGGTGGACCAGCCCGTCCTGGTCACCCGGGTGGGAGACACCCGCCCCCTGAACGAGGGCCTGAAAGGCATGCGGCTGAGCATGGTCTATCACTACCTGCCGCCTGCCGAGGTCGAAGCGTCCTATCCCGGCGCAACGCTGAAGACCTATCCCTCTTTTCAGAACGCCATCAACGCAGTCGCCTTCAATCAGGCGGACGTGTTCCTGGGCGATACGATTTCCACCCAGTACATCATCAACAAGGGTTATCTGAACAACGTGCAGATGTCGAATTTCGGCAAGCACGAGCCCAACGGTTTCAGCTTCGCGGTCAGCAACGAAAACACGCAACTGCTGGGCATCATCAATCAGACGCTGAAAGCCATCCCCGTCGATGAACGGATCAATATTTCCAGACGCTGGAGCACGGGCAGCGACCTGATGCTCACCGACCAGAAGCTGCAACTGACGCAACGCGAGGAGCGCTGGATCGCTCAGCACCCGACCGTGCGCGTGGTCGTCAACGAAGCGTACGCGCCGCTGACATTCTTCGATGCCAAGGGTAACTTTCGCGGCATCACCGCCGACTTGCTCGAACTGGTGCGCCTGCGTACCGGGCTCAGGTTCGACGTCAAACGCTCGCCCAGCCTGACCGACATGCTCAATCAGGTCGGCGAAGGTCAGGCAGACATGATCGGCGCGCTGGTGTCCAGTGATGCGCGTGAGGACCGATTCAGCTTCACCCGCCCCTACATCGACAATTCGTTCGTGCTGGTCACCCGCAAGGACCAGGGTGCCCCCAGCTATCTGGAGCAAATGGACGGCAAGCGTCTGGCGATCACTCAGGGCAGCCCGGTGCTCGACTGGCTAAGCCGCAAATACCCCAGGGTCGTGCCGCTGGAAATCGACAACCCGTTCCAGGCGCTGGACATGTTGTCACTGGGCCGGGCGGAAGGTGCGGTCATCTCGCTGCTCAGCGCAGACTATTTCCTGTCTTCCGGGATCTTCGAGGAGCGTTTGCAGATGACCGCTACCGTCGGCGAGGACCCGGCGCTGATTTCCATGGCGACCTCACGCAATGCCATCGAGCTGAGCTCGATTCTCGACAAGGCCCTGGCAAGCATCGCTCCGCAGGACATGGCAGCGATCAACAACCGCTGGCGCGTTTACACACCCTCACGTGCCAACTGGCATGACTATGAACGGCTGATCTATCAGATTGTGGTGGGTGCAGGCCTGTTGCTGCTGGGCCTGCTGGCCTGGAATGCCTGGATGCGCCGGCAGATACGTCAGCGTGAAGCGGCGGAACGGGCTCTGGGCGATCAGTTCGAATTCATGCGCGCCCTGGTCGAGGGTACGCCGCATCCGATCTACGTGCGGGATCGCGAAGGTATGTTGCGCATGTGCAATGACAGCTACCTCAGGGTGTTCTCCGCGCAACGGGAAGACATCATCGGCAAGAGCGCTACCGAAGGGGTGCTGGGCAACGCCTTCGAAGCCCGGGAATACGCTGCCGACTATCAGCGGGTCATGGCCAGCAATACCGCATTGATCCTCGACCGCCCTCTGCGCATTGGCGATCGACAGCTGACCATCTACCACTGGATCCTGCCGTTTCGTGACTCTCTGGGCGAAGTACAGGGCATCATCGGCGGCTGGATCGACATCAGCGAGCGTCGCCAGCTCATCGAAGACCTGCAGGCTGCCAAGGAACAGGCCGACGCCGCCAGCCGAGCCAAAAGCACCTTCCTTGCCACCATGAGCCATGAAATCCGCACCCCGATGAATGCGGTGATCGGCATGCTGGAGCTGGCGCTCAAACGTGCCGATCACGGCGAACTGGATCGGTCCGCCATCGAAGTCGCCTACAGCTCGGCCAACGACCTGCTCGACCTGATCGGCGATATCCTCGACATCGCCCGCATCGAATCCGGGCGGCTGTCACTCAACCCCGAGCGGGCGAATCTGCGCCGGCTGGTAGAGTCGGTGCTCAGGGTATTCGACGGTCTGGCGCGGCAGAAGGACCTCGAGCTGGTGCTGGAACTGGACAGCAGAATCAGCGCCGACGTGCTGATCGACCCGCTGCGCTTCAAACAGATACTGTCCAACCTGGTCAGCAACGCCATCAAGTTCACCCCGATGGGGCGAATCAAGGTCGTATTGCAAGCAGCCGAAAGCCCGAACCCGCAACTGCTGCATCTGCACATCACCGTTCAGGACAGCGGCATCGGCATCAGTGTCGAAGACCAGCAACGCTTGTTCGAGCCGTTCGCCCAGGCCGATAACACTGGACAAATGGCGCGTACCGGCGCCGGACTCGGGCTGGTGATCTGCCGCAACCTGTGCATGATGATGGGCGGCAATCTCTCGCTCTACAGCACACCGGGGCACGGCACTCGGATCAGCATGAATCTGGTGCTGACCACACTGGAGCCTCTGACCGGGCAGCCCGTCGTTGCGCAACCGGCAGCCGTCGCTCATCAGGCCCTCAGGATCCTGATCGTCGACGATCATCCAGCCAATCGACTGCTGCTTTGCCAGCAGCTCGGCTTTCTCGGCCATCACTGCGAAATGGCCGAAAACGGCGCGCAAGGGCTTGATCGCTGGAAAACAGATGCCTTCGATCTGGTCGTCGCCGATTGCAATATGCCGATCATGAACGGCTACGACATGACCGCTGCGATCCGCGAACATGAGCGCACCTGCGAACGCCAACGCTGCCCTGTCTGGGGCTTCACGGCCAACGCGCAGCCTGACGAGATCGAGCGCTGCCGGACGGCGGGCATGGACGACTGCCTGTTCAAACCCATCAGCCTCTCGATGCTCAGCGAACGGCTGACAGCCATCGCCCCGCTGGCGCCCACACGAGCCCTGCCCTTCAGCCTCGACAGCGTCAGCAACCTGACCGGTGACCGTCCTGAAATGGTTGAGCGTCTGCTCGCGCAACTGCTGCACAGTAACCACGAAGACCGGCTGTTGCTGGCCAGACTGATGCCGGAAAACAATCGTCAGAAAACCCGCGACCTGGCGCACAGGATCAAGGGCGCGGCACGCATCATCACCGCTTCACGGGTGGTCGATGCCTGTGATGCGCTCGAACTGGCCTGCGAACCGGACACACCCGATGAACAGTTCTACACCTGCCAGCAGGCAGTCGAACTGGCCATGATCGAGCTTGAGGACGCACTGATGCTGCAACAGGCAAAACCTGACTGAGCGAGCGCCGGAGACGATACAACGAAGGGGTATAGACGGGAGACGTGCGGGGAACAAGCAAGGGAAGCAGGCGCTGGCCTGCTTCCCGTTACATCAGGCGGCCGGATTGATTTCCTTTTCCGGGTACCAGACGTCGATCAGCGGGCTGACAGTGACTTCTGTCAGTTCGCTGCGGCCCTTGAGCCAGGCTTCGACAGCAGCACGCTGCTCTTCGCTGACCGAGCCACGCTTGCTCAGGCAAACCAGACCGAAGTCGTCGCCGCCCACATAGCCAAGACCGTTGGCTTCCATTGCTTCTTTCAGGAAAGCGTCAAGGAAAGCATCGATTGCCTTGTCGTCCAGCTCTTGCTTGAAGTCCAGGTTCAGTTCAAAACCCAATTCCTGGAACTCGTCCACACACAGTTTTTTGCGCAGACGGCGGGAGCGGTTAGTGGCCATGGGACAATCCTCATCAATAAATATCGGGCGGCACTTTACCAGCTTGGCGACTTAAAAGCCCGACAATTGCGGCGTGTGATGGATATCCGGCTTTGCGACCGCCGTGCATGCCGATTCAATAAAAAATAGCATTTACCGGCTTGCCCCCCGGTCACAAGCCTGCCCCGCTTGGGGCATAATGCGGCTCGTTTCATGCGTGGCATTGTGTGTTACAAAAAAAGCCCGCCGCGCATTCACTACTATAGTTATCGAAATCGAATCGACATTTGCAATAGTTACCGAGGGAATTCATCCATGCCCTCTTTTTCGTTTCCCTCTTTGCAGTAGGGTTTTAGTCAATGATCAAGTCGCTACGTCCATTGTTGCTCGCGTCACTCCTTTTGCCCCTGGCTCTGCCCTCCTACGCCGCCGTCATCAACACCACGCTGCCCCCCAAGGTTCAACAGGCCATGAAAGCCAGCAAACTCGGCGATGACGCACTGTCGCTGGTGATGTTGCCACTCAATGGCCCCGGCACGCCCACCGTGTTCAACGCCGACGTCTCGGTCAATCCGGCTTCCACCATGAAGCTGATCACCACCTACGCGGCCCTGGAAATGCTCGGCCCGACCCACCAGTGGAAAACCGAATTCTTCACCGACGGCACCCTGAGCAATGGCGTGCTGCGCGGCAACCTGTACCTCAAGGGCGGCGGCGATCCCAAGCTGAATATGGAAAAGCTCTGGCTGCTGATGCGTGACCTGCGCGCCAATGGCGTGCAGCAGGTGACCGGCGACCTGGTACTGGACCGCAGTCATTTCGTGCAACCGCAATTGCCGGTGTTCAACGATGACGGCAATGACGACAACAAGCCGTTTCTGGTCAAGCCCGACGCACTGATGGTCAACCTCAAGGCGCTGCGCTTCGTGACCCGCAATGACGACGGCAGGATTCTGGTCTCGGTCGAGCCGCCTATTGCCAGCATCCGCATTGATAATCAGGTCAAGGCAAGCGCCTCGAAGCAATGCACCGGGGATGTGCGCTACAACCCGGTCACCCAGGCCGATGGCAGCGTCAACGTAACGGTCACCGGCCAGCTGGGCAATGGCTGCAATTCACAGACCTACCTGTCACTGCTGGACCACCCCACCTATGCGGCTGGCGCAGTGCGGGCCATCTGGCAGGAACTGGGCGGCACCATTCAGGGCAAGGACCGCGTTGGCGTGCTGCCCGGCAATGCCAAGCTGCTGGCCAAGGCCTTTTCCCCGGATCTGGTGGAAGTCATTCGTGACATCAACAAGTTCAGCAACAACACCATGGCCCAGCAACTGTTCCTGAGCCTGGGCGAAGAGTTCCGCAACGAAGCCGACGGTGACGACGGCAAGGCCGCACAGCGTGTCATCCGTCAGTGGCTGGCGAAGAAAGGCATCACCGCGCCGCATCTGGTCATGGAGAATGGCTCCGGGCTGTCGCGGGCCGAGCGTGTCAGCGCGCGTGAAATGGCGGTGATCCTGCAAGCGGCCTGGCGCAGTCCCTATGCTGCCGAGTTCATGAGCTCCATGCCGCTGGCCGGCCTCGACGGCACCATGCGCAAGCGACTCAAGCGCACCCCGCTGCTCGGCGAGGCACACATCAAGACCGGCACCCTGAATACCGTGCGTGCGATTGCCGGCTTCAGCCGCGACAGCAACGGCAACACCTGGGCCGTCGTGGCGATCCTCAACGACCCGCGTCCGTTTGGCGCATCGTCGATACTCGACGAGGTACTGGTCGATCTGTACCGGCAGCCCAAGTTGACCAACACCACGGTCTCGATCCAGCAGTAACCAATCGATACCGGCAATCGGCAGGCCCGCTTGTGCAGCGGGTCTGTCTGCATCAGTCCTGCTCGGGCTCGACCCGATCGCGACCGGCCTGTTTGGCGGCGTAGACTCCGGAGTCGGCGCGCAGCAACATCGCGTCAATCCCCTCACCCTCGCGCCAGCTGGCGATCCCGAAGCTGCCTGTGACCACCTGATCGACGCCTTCGATAACCTGCCTGCGCAGTTCCTCGCGCAGGCTCAGTGCCAGTTGATAGGCCTGGGCACCGCGCGTTCCGGGGCAGATCACCATGAACTCTTCGCCACCCAAACGGCAGAACACATCGTCGCTGCGCAGCCTCTGGCTGATCTTTTCCGAAATGGCCTTGAGCACCTGATCGCCTGCGGCATGCCCGAAGCGGTCATTGATCCGCTTGAAGTGATCGATATCGAGCATGATGATCGACAGGTTACCGCCGTGCCGGTCGATTCTTTTCAACTCGGCCTGCATCCGGTCCTGAAAGTAGCGCCGGTTGTAGGCACCGGTGAGCACATCGGTGACCGACAGCGCACGCAGCTCCTGCTCGACGCGCTTGAGGTCGGTGATATCGGACACAAAGCCATGCCAGAGCACGCTGCCATCGGCCAGGCGCTCAGGCGTCGACGCCGAACGTAACCAGCGCAGCCCCTTGCGTGGCAGCTCGACGCGGTACTCTTCGCTCCACGGTGTCAGGTGTTCGGCACTGATCAGGATGGAGCTTCTGACCCGCACCAGGTCCACCGCCTGTATGCGTCGCAGGATAGTTTCGGAATCGCCCAGCAGATGCTCTTCGTCCACCTCGAACAGTTCGCACATGCCGGCGCTGGCGTACTTGAAACGTGCGCTGCCATCGACGGCCAGGTGGTACTGGTAAATGCCGCCTGGCACTTGCGAGCCAAGCTTTTTCAGCAATTGCCCCTTCTCGGCCAGGGCCTGATTGACGCGCTTGTGCTCGGTGACGTCGATGCACACCGCCAGGTACCCGGTCCAAAGCCCCTGATCGTCACGCACCGCAGTGACCAGCATGTTCACCACCAACGTGCTGCCATCGCTGCGCTGCAGGGTCCACTCCTGCGAAGGGTGGTTACCGTCCTGCACGGCATCGAGAAACATCAGTTGCGAGGCGCTGATAGGTTGCCCACGGCTTTTGCTCAAGCGGCTCGCGCGGGCCTCCAGATCGGCTGACTGGTAAAAGTCCATGAGGCGGAACCTACCCAGTACATCCTCCTGTGCATAGCCGAGCATTTTCTGTGCACCGACATTGAACGTCTTGATCAGCCCGTCCAGATCGGTCGCGATGATCGCTACTTCGGTCGCCGCGTCCAACACACTGCGCAACTGCCCATGCGCAGCCCTCAATTGCTGCTCGCGCTGGCGCAGCTCGCGGGTGCGTTGCGCCACCCGTTGCAGGGCGCGCTGACGCTGGCTGATCAGACTGTAGAGCAAGGCGCTGAGCATCAGGCTCAAAAGCCCTCCAAGCCACAACACTCGGCCAGGCATCATGATCTGGTTGTTCAGGCTGAAAATCTGCGTAGGGCGAACCTCGACCAGATAATCCCTGTCGCCCAGGCTCAGCAGGCTGCTGGCGTACAGCGGACTGCCTATCGCAGGGAGCGGCGACTGGTAGACCTGCTCGGGTGTTTCCGGCGAACTCAGGTCCAGCATGGTCACGGCAAGGTTGTCTTGATCTGCCGTGCCGACGTTCATCAATTGCGTCAGGCTGATCACTGCGGTGACGTAGCCCCTCAATTGTGCAACCGGTTGGCCAATCGAGAACACGGGCGCGACCAGCAAAATGCCGTAGGTGTCAGATGGCTCCAGAGACAACAGGCGGATACGCGGCGTTGCGACGGTTCGTTTCAGCAACCGCGCACGTTCCAGCGCGGCACGGCGCACCGGCTCCGAGGCAATATCGAACCCCGCTGGCGTCGGAATGTTGCTGAGGGTCTGGATGAATCGAACCGGGAAATACTCATTTCGCACGGCAGCGACTTTCAAGGCGCCGTTTTCATCCATCTCGCGTATGGCATATCCGGGCGAGCCGTCCTCACGCGACTGCCTTTCAAAAGCCGCCCGCTCGGCCTGCAGCACCCTCGGGTTCCAGGCATACGCCTGTGTCCCAATCAGCAACGGCGCGACGAACCCGTCGAATTCGGACGGTTCAACCTGATGGGAGTAGATAAAGAAGCGAGCCAGGGTGTCGAGCCGGGTAACCTGCCTGTCCAGACGCTCCTGCAGGCGACTGAAGCGCTCCGCAGCAATGATGTCGAAACGCTGACGCAACTGGCGCTGATACAACTCATTGTCGGCCAGCGCCAGCATGATCGTCAGTGCCGCGCCGACCAGCAATGCCAGGACGGCGATAAGCCACGCTGAAAGCTGACCATTGATGAAACTCAGAATTCTGAGTTTGAAGCGTTTCACTGTCATACACACAAACTCGTGACGCCAACATACGGAAGCGTCAGGCTGGCTATGACTTCTGTTATAGCTATTCGCCAGTAATTTTCATAGGTTTATGGCTGTTTCGGGATGATCCGTTGGTCTGTCCGCAAGGACATACAAACGAGTGCAGGAGGTGTCGCGAGGCGCGATGAACGGACCGTTACCGATCCGTTCATCGCGTACCGGATCAGCTACGCGCCATGATTTTCCAGGCGCGGTGGATCTTGCCATTACGGGCGAAGTCCTGATCGATGGTCTGCGCGGTAATATCTTCGACCGCATAACGCTGACTCAGGTTTTCATCGAGCACAAACTTGCGGAAGTTGTTGGAGAAGTACAACACGCCACCCGGCGCCAGACGTGCCATGGCCAGATCGATCAGCTCGACCTGATCACGCTGGACATCAAAAATGCCTTCCATGCGCTTGGAGTTGGAGAACGTCGGCGGGTCGATGAAGATCAGGTCATACTCGTCACGATTGGCCTGCAACCAGGCCATCACGTCGCCCTGCTCCAGACGATTCTTGTCGGAGAAACCGTTCAGCGACAGGTTACGACGCGCCCAGTCCAGATAGGTCCGCGACAGGTCGACGCTGGTGGTGCTGCGCGCACCGCCCTTGGCAGCATGCACACTGGCCGTCGCCGTGTAGGCAAACAGGTTCAGAAAGCGCTTGCCGGCCGCCTCGCGCTGGATACGCATGCGCATCGGCCGGTGGTCGAGAAACAGCCCGGTGTCCAGGTAGTCGGTCAGATTGACCAGCAACTTGACGCCGCCTTCGCTGACTTCCAGAAACTGGCCCTGAGCACTTTGACGCTCGTACTGCTTGGTGCCGCTCTGACGCTCGCGACGCTTGATCACCACCCGGTTCTTGTCGATGTTCAGTGCTTGCGGAATGGCCGCCAGCGCATCGAACAGTCGCGCCGAGGCCTTTTCCGGATCGATGGATTTGGGTGCTGCGTATTCCTGAACATGCACCCAGTCGTGATACAGATCGATCGCCAGCGAGTATTCAGGCATGTCGGCGTCATACACGCGGTAGCAATCGATCCCTTCGCGACGCACCCACTTGCCCATCAACTTGAGGTTCTTTTGCAGGCGATTGGCAAACATCTGCCCGCCTTCACTCAGGCGCGCCTGTTCGACCACCACCGGTTCCGGCTTGATCGGGTTGCCGTTCTTGTTGAGTTTGCGCTCAACGACTTCAACCTCGACAGGGTTTTCGCGTTCGATCTGACGCTGCTCAGGGGTGCGTCGCTCGCCGGTCACGAACTGGTCAGGCGTGACCTTGATCAGCAGCAGCTTGCACGGCAAGGCGCCGTTCCAGAACGAATACTGTTTGTGGCTGCGAATCCCCATGCGCTTGCCCAGATCAGGCGCGCCGGTGAATACCGCAGCCTCCCAGTTAAGGCAGGCCTGACGCAGGCGCTCACCGAGGTTCTGGTAGAGATACAACAGGCTGGCTTCGTCTCCCAGACGCTCGCCATACGGAGGGTTGCAGATCACCAGGCCTTTCTGGTTCTGGTCGGGACGCGGTTCGAAGGTCGCGACTTCGCCCTGATAGACCTTGATCCAGTCACTCAGGCCGGCACGTTCGATGTTGTTGCGTCCTGGCTGGATCAGCCGCGGATCGGCCTCATAACCGCGAATCCACGAAGGTGTTTTGGCCAACCCGGTCTCGGCGCGGGCCAGCGCTTCGTCGTGCAGCTTGCGCCACAGCGCCGGGACATGGCCCAGCCAGGCCGAGAAGCCCCAGCGTTCACGCTTGATGTTCGGCGCGATGTCGGCGGCGATCATACCGGCCTCGACCAGGAACGTACCGACACCGCACATAGGGTCAGCCAGCGCGCCGCCCTCGGCAGCGATGCGCGGCCAGCCAGCGCGGATCAGGATGGCGGCAGCGAGGTTTTCCTTCAGCGGTGCGGCGCCCTGCTGCAGACGGTAACCGCGCTGGTGCAGGCTGTGCCCGGACAGGTCGAGGGACAGAATGGCCTCACCGCGATCCAGACGCAGGTGTACGCGCAGATCGGGGTTGATCTTATCGACCGAAGGGCGCTCGCCATCCGGGGTGCGCAGCTTGTCGACGATCGCATCCTTGACCTTCAGTGCACCGAAATGGGTGTTGTCGATGCCCGAACCATGGCCACTGAATTCCACGGCAATGGTGCCGTCGGATTCGAGGTGGTCCTGCCACTCGACATCCAGTACGCCGTGGTAAAGGTCTTCGGCATCCTTCATCGGGAAGCGCTTGAGCACCAGCAACACGCGGTTGGCCAGGCGCGACCAGAGACACAGCCGGTAAGCGGTCTCCATGTCAGCCGAGCCGCGAATGGCTGAAGTGTGCTCGCGGGTCTCTTGCAGACCCAGCGCAGTGGCTTCCTCGGCAAGCAGGCCCTCGAGGCCTTTGGGGCAAGTGAGGAAAAGTTCGTAGCGATCCGACATGTGTATTCCAGGGCCTGAGCCGTCTGCGGCGGGCAACGCATTGCCCTGCCAGATTTGAACAGGCGTCTTTCATGGAGAACGCCTGCGTGGCACGTGATGTGTGCCGGTCCACCGCATGATCCTGTCATGTCATTGCGGCAGTTTTGGCGCGTATTAGAACAGATATCAGGCAAGGCGATGTCGGCAATAAAGGCGCGCAGTCAAAAGTCTTTTTTTGAAAAGTCACATTTTCGCAGCCTTACTGTGACCCTTCGTCGCTTAAGCAGCCAAGGCATTGAGCCAGTATATGAGCCTGATAAGCGATCTCAATGAGCTCGCAAACCCCCATGTTCACGGGGCTGCAGAAAAAATCGTGGTTGAAACAGGTCAGCGCTTATTGCTCGACAGACCTGAATGTGACGTGCTTATGACAAAACGATCATTCACACCGCCCTGCGCTTTGGTTAGAAATCGTCTCAGGTCATCGCCGCAACGGTGATGGCATCAAGGCCCGCGACGCCGGCAGCGGGCCCCAACGGCAGAAGATTCTGCCCGACCTCAACACGGGGTCTCAGGGATATTACAGTCAACAGACGAGGGCATTACCCTATGAGAAGACTTAAGCGTGATCCGTTGGAAAGAGCATTTTTACGCGGTTATCAATACGGCGTTCATGGTAAATCCCGTGAGCTTTGCCCTTTTACTCTACCGTCAGTACGCCAGGCATGGATCAATGGCTGGCGCGAAGGACGCGGCGACAACTGGGACGGTATGACCGGCACTGCGGGCATCCACAGACTCAACGAACTTCACGCGGTCGGATGAGGCGATTCACATCAAAGACTTTCAGGCCTCTGTCGGGCCATACATGACTGACTGATTCACACCTGCACCATGCACGCCCGACCCGGGCGGCGGGCCAACGCCCAGGGGCTCTCTTGCAGAGCCCCTTTTTTTACCCGGGTTCAGCGTGCGGCGCGAGGCATCGCCGCAATGGCATCCACCGACTCGCGAATCAGCGCAGGGCCCTTGTAGATGAACCCCGAATAGATCTGCACCAGACTGGCACCCGCAGCGATCTTCTCGGCGGCATGCCGGCCTTCGGTGATCCCCCCGGCGGCGATGATCGGCAGACGACCCGCGAGCTCACCGGCCAGAACCTTGACGATGTGCGTGCTTTTTTCCCGAACCGGAGCGCCCGATAAACCGCCTGCCTGATCAGCATGCGGAAGGCCTTCGACGCCTTGGCGGCTCAGCGTGGTGTTGGTGGCAATGACTGCGTCCATACCGGACTCGATCAGGGCTGCGGCCACCAGCACGGTTTCTTCGTCGGTCATGTCCGGGGCAATCTTGATCGCCAGCGGCACACGCCTGCCATGCCGTTGCGTCAGTTCCTGCTGACGCAGGCTCAGGGCCTGGAGCAGTTGCTTGAGCGAATCGCCGAACTGCAGGCTGCGCAGCCCCGGCGTGTTGGGCGAACTGACGTTGACCGTGACGTAGCTGGCATGGGCATAGACCTTGTCCAGACAGATCAGGTAATCGTCGACCGCGCGCTCGACCGGCGTGTCGAAGTTCTTGCCGATATTGATACCCAGAACGCCGCGATACTTTGCCGCTTCGACGCGGGACACCAGATTGTCCACGCCCAGATTGTTGAAGCCCATGCGATTGATGATCGCCTCGGCGTTGGGCAAGCGGAAAATACGCGGCTTGGGATTGCCCGGCTGCGGACGTGGCGTCACTGTGCCGATCTCGACGAAACCGAAGCCCAGTTGCGCGAAACCATCGATGGCCGCACCATTCTTGTCCAGGCCGGCTGCCAGCCCCACGGGGTTGGGAAACTCAAGGCCCATCACACTGACCGGCAACTTCGCCGGGGACTTGCTCAGCAGGCCATTGAGGCCCAGCCGTCCGCCTGCACCGATCAGGTCCAGCGACAGGTCATGAGAGGTTTCCGGGGAAAGTTTGAACAGTAACTGGCGGGCCAGGTTATACATGGCGGGATGGGCTCGTGAGCAGCTGAATTCAGGGTGGCGATTATAGACGTGTGCGGGCCTGTCAGGCGAGGCGCGCGAAAAACTTGTTGCTCGCCCTCCCCCGGCGATGGCATATGCCTTGCTTGAAACCGCTATCGGCACTCGCTCCAACGGCGGAGCGGTGCATGGACAACGGCGTCGCTTCGACACTTGCATTGCAATGGGTCGGACGACGCCTTTTTTCTGGACGGACCTTTGATGAAGCACGCGCGATGAACGAACGAACCGGTAATGCGCTGGACTGGGTGGCCGGTAGCGACGCCCCGGAAATGAACAGCCTGGACGTGGGCTTCATGGCGTTGACCGACTGTGCCCCGCTGGTGGTCGCGGCCACGCAGGGTTTCGCCCAGCCTTACGGCCTGAGCCTGAACCTTGAGCGTCAGACTTCCTGGGCCGGGCTGCGCGACAGACTGGTCAGCGGGCAGTTGCAGGCGGCACACAGCCTGTACGGCCTGATCTACGCCGTGGAACTGGGCATCAGCGGTGGCCCGGCGACCGACATGGCCATCCTCATGGGGCTCAACCAGAACGGCCAGTGCATCAACCTGTCCCGCGAATTACAGCAGGCCGGCGTGATCACTCCTGAAGCACTTGACAAACGCGCGCACCAAAGCGGCTCAAAGCTGACCTTCGCGCAGACCTTCCCCACCGGCAACCATGCCATGTGGCTCTACTACTGGCTGGCCAGCCAAGGCATTCATCCGCTCGATGATGTGACCAGTGTCGTGGTGCCGCCCACGCAAATGGCGCAACACCTGCAGGCCGGGCGCATCGACGGTTTCTGCGTCGGCGAACCCTGGGGCGCCAGCGCCGTACAGCAGCAACTGGGCTTCACCATGGCGACCAGCCAGTCGATCTGGCCGGATCACCCGGGCAAGGTGCTGGGCTGTACCCGTGAGTTTGTCGAGCAGAACCCCAACACTGCCAGAGCGCTGATCATGGCCGTACTGGAAGCCAGCCGCTTCATCGAGGAAAACGACGATAACCGGCGCAGCACCGCGCAACTACTCAGCGGTGCCGATTACCTGGACACCTCGGTGGACTGCATCGAGCCGCGTTTGCTCGGCCAGTACAGCGATGGTCTCGGCAATCGCTGGCAAGACCCTCACGCGGTCAGCTTCCATGCCCAGGGACAGGTCAACTACCCCTGGCTGTCTGACGGCATGTGGTTCATGACCCAGTTCCGACGCTGGGGCCTGTTGCGCGAAGACCCGGATTACCTGGCGGTGGCCAGCCGTGTGCAGCAACTCGACCTGTACCGTCAGGCCGCCAGTGCGCTGGGCATCGACGTACCTGCCGCGACCTTGCGCAGCAGCCAGCTGATCGATGGCAGGGTCTGGGACGGCAGCGATCCGGCGGGCTACGCGCGTAGCTTCAAGCTCCACTCGCTGGCCGACGACGCGCCCGCTGTGGCCAGTCGTTGAAGGAGAACGTAACCATGCTGCGTATCCTGCTTATCAATGACACGGCCAAAAAGGTCGGTCGCCTCAGGTCAGCCTTGATAGAGGCCGGTTTCGACGTGATCGACGAATCCGGACTGGTCATCGACCTGCCCGCGCGCGTTGAAGCCGTGCGCCCGGACGTCATCCTCATTGACACTGAATCGCCAGGTCGCGATGTGATGGAGCAAGTGGTGCTGGTCAGCCGCGACCAGCCACGTCCCATCGTGATGTTCACCGACGAGCACGATCCAGGCGTGATGCGCCAGGCGATCAAATCCGGGGTCAGCGCTTATATCGTCGAGGGTATTCAGGCGCAACGGCTGCAACCGATTCTGGATGTGGCGATGGCCCGCTTTGAAAGCGATCAGGCGCTGCGCGCGCAATTGCATGCCCGCGACCAGCAACTGGCCGAGCGCAAGCGCATCGAACTGGCCAAGGGGCTGCTGATGAAGATGAAGGATTGCAACGAAGAGGACGCTTACACGCTGATGCGACGTCAGGCAATGAGTCGTCAGCAGAAGCTGATTCAGGTGGCAGAGCAGATTATCGCGATGAGCGAACTGCTGGGCTGAAGCCACGAAGAACGCCTGTCCGCACAGGCGTTCTTCACAGGTTACAGGGGCACAGCCTGTCAGCTCAGCTGTACATCCTTCATCGCCGGGACGTAGCCGTAGTCATATTCTTCCTGCACGAACGAGCGGTCGCCCTTCAACAGGATTCTGACCGTCGGCGCCTCGGTGCCGCCGATACGGTAGTCATCGCCGCTGGTGGGCACGCTGTCGATGAACGAAGTCACCAGGCCGTTCGGCATCACGCAGTGGGAGTACGTCTGGAAAGGCTGTGCAGGCGGATTGCCCAGCACCAGTCCGGATGCGTTCATCGGCCGGTAAGGCCCGAACAAATGCTCGCCCACAAAACCGTAAACGCCATCCGGCCCGGTCACACCGTCGGCATACGTAAACTTGTGACTAATGGTGAACAAATAATACTTGCCGTCCTGAAAGACATAATGCGGACGTTCGGTCTGATCATTGACACCCACCGCAGTGACCAGTGGCGGTAATATTTCCCACTCTTCACCGCTGAGATCCTTAGCAACCGCCAGACCGATACAGCCCACTTGAAAACGCGCACCGCCCACTTCTTCATGGCCGGGTGGCACCGGGCCAAGTTCCGCAGCACCCACTGAATGCGTACCGCGCTCGCCGGCGACATTACCTTCAAAGACCATATACAACTTGCCATCATTGGGATCAATAAACGGACTCGGGTCGCGGAAGTTCCACGTCGAGTTCTGCGCTTCGGTTTGATAATAAGTGCCGTCGGCCTCGAAGAGTTTTTTGACCTGGGTAAAGTCTTTCAACTCCACGCCCTGATCGGACGTTACAATACGGCCGCGTACTTTGGCAATTGTCGCCCCCGGTGTCACGCAGGTGTAGTAAAGATCGATATCACCCTTGTCATTCAACAGTACCGGTGTGCCCGCCCACTCACGGGTGGTGGGCGACACGCCTTCGGCCATGACCCGGCCACCGAAGATCCAGTTCTTGCCGGTACGCGAATACCAGTAGCACATGCGCGCCCGCCCGTGACGATCTTCCCAGTCGCGCTTGATGTCGTAGCGGCCGTTGGCGCCGAGATACTGCGGGTCGTCGGGGTGGCGATCAGCTGTCAGCGTGACGATGACCGACCAGCCGTTGACCGAGACCACCGTGCCGTCAAGCTCGCGCAACGGCATGGTGTCCCAGATGAAGACCTTATCACTCATGACCGGAAAGTCTGCTTTTACCAACGGTTGCGTGGTGGTCGGGTCATTTTCATTGACCTTCAACGCATCGGCACGGGACCAGATGGTAGGTGCGTAATTGATGTTACTCATGATGATGATGTCCTTTGCAGGCGCCTGTACAAGCAGCGCGGATAGGAAGGCAACACGGCAGGCATGCGTGCAATGCCGAGGTGCAGAGTGTGTCGGGCATTCAGGTGTCGAGGACAACCGGAAGCCGATAAAAGAGCGAGTAGCCGAGAACTTCTTACAAAGTAAGCATTTATCGAAATTGACTGGCAAACTGCAACTACAGATTACCGGATTGAAAAGTGAAATCACTTCTTTTGAATAAGCGTCACAGGTTGCGACAGAAGCGATGCTCTCAGACATACCACGCAAAGTAAATTAAATATTTGCAGCGTTGTTATCGTACAACTGTGCGAGCTGCGTATTAACTTATATACATTAAGGTTATCATAGCTGCGTATCGAAACAGCATCACAATGACAGTACTTACACGTAAAACTGATGGCACATTAAATAATATTAAATAGTTTGAACTTTAATAAAATATTCTTGAATCCTGTTAACTGCCTGTTTCTGTTGACTGATATGGACTGTGCAAGCGGTTATCTGGCTTTTCGCCGCCACGCCCTTTTTTGCAGCGCGCCTGCCGACCCACGCCCGGTTCGGGGTCATACATCAGTCTGCTCGCAGATCCTGAAAGCCATACAACCTGCCTGCGACGTAAGGCTGACACGCTTGCACCGCCCTTGGCCCATCTATTGCTAAAGCAATCTCACCGGTAGCCAACGGCGGCTATCACCTTTTACGACAAAGACGTCGCTCATCTCTTTCCGCCCCCGTGGACAGAGAGGCGACGTTTTTGCGTTTTGGCCCCGGCGAAGGGGCCGGTGGAGTCGCCGTCATTCGGAACACTCCACCACAGCGTCTGAATACCCGTGTCGCGGTCATGGCCCGACTGACTAACTAGCAGATGATGAGGTGTGCACATGGATACAAGCTTCTGGAAGGCAGGCCACAAACCGACCCTGTTCGCGGCCTTTCTCTATTTTGACCTGAGTTTCATGGTCTGGTACCTGCTTGGCCCGCTGGCAGTGCAGATTGCCACTGACCTGCACCTGACCACTCAGCAACGTGGCCTGATGGTCGCCACGCCGATTCTGGCGGGCGCGGTGCTGCGCTTCTTCATGGGCCTGCTGGCCGACCAGCTGTCGCCCAAGACTGCCGGGGTCATCGGCCAGGTGATCGTTATCGGCGCACTGCTGGTTGCCTGGCAACTGGGCATTCACACCTATGGCCAGGTGCTGGTGCTGGGCCTGTTCCTCGGTATGGCCGGTGCTTCGTTCGCTGTCGCACTACCCCTGGCGTCGCAATGGTATCCAGCCCAGCATCAGGGCAAGGCCATGGGCATCGCCGGTGCGGGCAATTCCGGCACTGTCCTGGCCGCGCTGATCGCGCCGGTGCTGGCGGCCAGTTTCGGCTGGGGCAACGTCTTCGGCCTGGCGCTGATCCCGCTGGTTCTGACGCTGATTGCCTTCACCCTGATGGCACGCAACGCCCCGCAACGCAGCAAACCCAAATCCGTGGCGGACTACCTCAAGGCGCTGGGTGACCGTGACAGCTGGTGGTTCATGTTTTTCTACAGTGTGACATTCGGTGGTTTCATTGGCCTGGCCAGCGCCCTGCCCGGCTATTTCAACGACCAATATGGCTTGAGCCCGATCACTGCCGGTTACTACACCGCTGCCTGCGTATTCGGTGGCAGCCTGATGCGTCCGTTGGGTGGCGCGCTGGCCGACCGTTTCGGCGGGATTCGCACGCTGACCGTCATGTATGCGGTTGCCGCAATCGGCATTGCCGCCGTGGGCTTCAACCTGCCGAGTTCGTGGGCAGCGCTGGCGCTGTTCGTGGCTGCAATGCTGGGTCTGGGTGCTGGCAACGGCGCGGTATTCCAGTTGGTACCGCAGCGCTTCCGCAAGGAAATCGGGGTCATGACCGGCTTGATCGGTATGGCGGGTGGCATCGGTGGCTTCCTGCTGGCGGCAGGCCTGGGCACCATCAAACAGAACACCGGCGACTACCAGTTGGGCCTGTGGCTGTTCGCTGGCCTGGCGGTACTGGCCTGGTTCGGCCTGCTGAACGTCAAGCGGCGCTGGAGAACCACCTGGGGTTCGGCCGCAGTCACGGCGGCTCGGGTCTGAAGCGCCGATGACCCTGCAACTGCAGTTCGCGCAATTCAGCGCCAGCGGACCGCGAGCGGAAAATCAGGACGCCGTGCGCCTGGTCACGCCAGTCCCGGCGCTGGCGGCCAGCAAGGGCTATCTGTTCGCCCTTGCCGACGGCGTCAGCCAGTGTGCCGACGGCGCACTGGCCGCGCAGTCGACCCTGCAGGCGCTGGCCCTCGACTATTACGCCACGCCGGAAACCTGGGGCGTGGCGCAGTCCCTTGATCGTCTGCTGCTGGCGCAGAATCGCTGGCTGCTTGCCAACGGCCTGTTGACCACCCTCAGCGCTCTGGTGCTGCGCGGTCGGCGCTTCACCCTCGCCCACGTCGGCGACTGCCGGGCCTATCGCTGGCAGCCCGGGACGCTCAAACGCATCAGTGAAGATCACGTCTGGGAACAGGCCGACATGCAGCATGTGCTCAAGCGTGCGCTGGGTCTGGACCAGTACGTGGTCATGGATTACCTGGACGGCGAGCTGTGTGAGGGCGAACGCCTGCTGCTGGTCAGCGACGGGGTCTGGGCGACGCTGGGCGATGCGAGCATTCGCTCGATTCTGGGCGAACAGCACGACCTCGACGCGGCAGTCAAAACCCTGGTCAGCGCGGCGCACCTGGCCGGCAGTCAGGACAATGCCAGCGCCCTGCTGATTCAGGTCGACATGCTCGGCGAGGATGATCTGGGGGATGCGCTGCTGCAACTGCAACAATGGCCGCTGCCACCCGCGCTCAAGGCCGATCAGGCATTCGAGGGCTGGAAAGTCGGTGGCATCGTGGCGCAGTCACGCCAGTCCATCGTTTACCGCGTCACCGATATCAATGAGCAGCCCTGGCTGCTGAAAACCCTGCCGGCCAGTCGCCATGACGAGACCGGTGCCGGTCAGGGGCTGCTGCTGGAAGAGTGGTTTCTGCGCCGGGTCGCCGGGCGCTTCTTTCCCGAGATACACCCGCTGCCAGACCGACAGCATCTGTATTACGTGATGCGCGAGTACCGCGGGCACACACTGGCCGAGCTTTTCACTGGCAAAGGGCCGTTGCCGCTGGCCCAGTGGCAGGACCTCGCCACGCGGCTGCTACGGGCCACGGGCCTGCTGCATCGACGCAACATCATCCATCGCGATATCAAACCGGAAAACCTGCTGCTGGCCGACGACGGCGAGTTGCGCGTGCTGGATTTTGGCCTGGCGTTCTGCCCGGGCCTTTCGGCGGTCAATACCGAAGACCTGCCCGGCACACCGAGCTATATAGCACCGGAGGCCTTCAACGGTGCCGAACCGCATCCGCAGCAGGACCTCTACGCGGCAGGCGTCACCCTGTATTACCTGCTGACAGGGCAATACCCGTACGGTGAGATCGAAGCCTTTCAGCACCGTCGCTTCGGCGCACCGATACCCGCCAGCCGTTATCGGCCGGATCTGCCGCAGTGGCTGAGCCACAGCCTGGACAAGGCACTGCACGCCGACCCGAACCAGCGTTATGAAACCGCCGAACAGTGGTTGCTGGAACTGGAGCAGGCCGAGCATCGTCCGCTGGTGGCAAAGCCGCGTCCGCTGCTGGAACGCGAACCGTTGAAAGTCTGGCGAACACTAGCCCTGCTCTCCCTGCTGTTCAATCTGGTGCTGATGATCTGGTTGATGGGCCGCCACTGAGCCCTTGCGCCCCGCTTCTGTGCAACGCGCCTCAACGCAGTGCAGAAAGGGTCTGCATTATCGGCTGCACGCCGCGCAGGCCGGCAAATCCGAGTTGGCACAAGCGCTGCATGGTCCTTGTTAGATAATTCATAAAACGCCGCCCTCAACGCTGAAGGCTGCGTCTCCCGAGAGAACGGGACCGGACAAAGGCGTCCTCGTCAGACCACTGACGGGACGCCTTTTTTTGTTTGCGCGAAATGTGTCGAGCACGCGCTGCAGTGACTCGGAGGCAAGATGACCAAACTCAAACTGGTGATGATCGGCAACGGCATGGCCGGCGTGCGCACACTCGAAGAGTTGCTGAAACTGAGCGAAGACCTTTACCACATCACGGTCTTCGGCGCCGAGCCACACCCCAATTACAATCGCATCCTGCTGTCGCCGGTACTGGCCGGCGAACAGAATTTCGAAGACATCGTGCTCAACGACCTCGAGTGGTACGAACGCAACGGTATCCAGTTGTTGCTCAACCGTCGCGTGGTAAAGATCGACCGCATCAAACGCCTGGTGATCGCCGATGACGGCACCCAGGCCCATTACGATCGGCTGCTGATTGCCACCGGTTCGCGACCGTTCATACTGCCGATCCCCGGCAACACGCTGAACGGCGTCATCGGTTATCGCGACATCGGCCACACGCGGCAGATGATCGACACCGCCGTCACGCACAAACGCGCAGTCGTCATCGGCGGCGGGTTGCTCGGCCTGGAAGCGGCCAACGGCTTGAGCCTGCGCGGCATGCACGTCACGGTGATTCATAACGGCCAGACGCTGCTGGAGCGCCAACTGGACAAGACCAGCGGAAGGATGCTGCAAGCGGCACTGGAGAAGCGCGGCCTGAGCTTTCGCCTCGACGAACAGACCAACGCCCTGCTCGGCGATGATCAGGGCCGTGTAACCGCAGTGCAATTCAACAACGGCGACAGGATCGACGCCGATCTGGTAGTCATGGCAGCAGGCATACGACCCAACACCGAATTGGCCGAGCAAGCCGGCTTGCCCTGTAACCGCGGCATTCTGGTCAATGACACCTTGCAGACCTACGACCCGCGCATCTACGCGATTGGCGAATGCGTCAGCCACAGAGGCATCGCCTATGGACTGGTGGCGCCGCTGTTCGAGCAGGCCCGAGTGTGCGCCAATCACCTTGCGCAACTGGGCTTTGCGCGTTATCAGGGCTCGGTCACCTCGACCAAGCTGAAAGTCACCGGCATCGACCTGTTTTCCGCCGGAGATTTTCTGGGTGGTGAAGGCACTGAAAGCATCACCCTTTCCGACCCCATCGGCGGTGTCTACAAGAAGCTGGTAATAAAGAACGATGTACTGGTCGGCGCCTGCCTGTACGGCGACACCGCCGACGGCAACTGGTACCTGCAGCAGATCCGTGATGGCCAGGGTATCGACGCCATACGCGACCACCTGATGTTCGGCAAACCCGTTGCTCCAGAGGCTGCCTGCGCATGAACAGCCTCGCCCTCCACACCCCTCGGGTCACGGCGTCTACCTGCTGCTATTGCGGCGTGGGCTGCGGCGTACTGATCGAACATGACGGCGAGCATATTCTTGGTGTCAGCGGCGACCCGAAGCACCCGGCCAACTTCGGCAAGCTGTGCAGCAAAGGTTCGAGCCTGCACCTGACCGGCGACATCGAAGCCCGCGCGCTGTACCCGGAACTGCGTTTGGGCAAGGGCCTGGCGCGCAGCGTCACCGATTGGGATACCGCGCTGGAGCACGCGGCCAATGTCTTCGCCGAGACCGTTCGCGAACACGGTCCCGACAGCGTCGCCTTCTACATTTCCGGCCAGTTGCTGACCGAGGACTACTACGCCTTCAACAAGCTGGCGCGCGCACTGATCGGCACCAACAATATCGACAGCAACTCAAGGCTGTGCATGTCCTCGGCCGTAGCTGGCTACAAGCGCAGCCTGGGTGCCGATGCACCGCCCTGCAGCTACGAAGACATCGAACTGAGCGACTGCGTGATGATCGTCGGCAGCAACATGGCGTACGCGCACCCGATTCTGTTTCGTCGCCTGGAAGAGGCAAAAAGCTGTCGTCCGCAGATGAAACTCATCGTCATCGACCCACGGCGCACCGACACCTGCGAACTGGCCGACCTGCACCTGGCGATTCAGCCCGGCACTGACGTCGCGCTGTTTCACGGCATCCTTCATATACTGATGAACGAACGCCTGATCGACTCGGCGTTCATTGCCGCGCACACGCAGGGCTATGAGGAACTGGCCACGCTGGCCCGTGATTACCCACCTGAATACGTGGCCGCCCTCTGCGGCATTAGCCTTGAACAGCTGCACACCTGCGCCCGCTGGGTGGGCGAAGCTCCGGCTTTTCTGTCGCTGTGGTGCATGGGGCTGAATCAGTCCACAGCCGGCAGCGCGAAAAACAGCGCGCTGATCAACCTGCACCTGGCGACCGGGCAGATTGGCAAACCCGGCGCAGGCCCCTTCTCGCTCACTGGCCAGCCCAACGCCATGGGCGGACGTGAAACCGGCAGCCTGTCCAACCTGTTGCCTGGTCATCGCGACGCGGCAAATCCTCAGCATCGTCAGGAGGTTGCAGACTACTGGGGCGTCGACAGCCTGCCTGCCAATCCCGGCCTTTCAGCCATCGAACTGTTCGAGCAATTGCAGAGCGGAACGATCAAGGCCCTGTGGATCGCCTGTACCAACCCGGCACAGTCACTGCCCGACCAGACCCGCATCAGGCAAGCGCTGGAAACCTGCCCGTTCGTGGTACTCCAGGAAGCGTTCAAAACCACCGAAACCGCGCGTTATGCCGATCTGTTGCTGCCTGCCGCCAGTTGGGGCGAGAAAGAAGGCACGGTGACCAACTCCGAACGGCGCATCTCCAACGTGCGCAAGGCCATTCAGGCGCCCGGCGAAGCGCGCTCGGACTGGGCAATCACGGTGGATTTCGCTCAGCGCCTGCAAAAACGCCTGCAACCCGACGCGCCCGCGCTGTTCGATTTCGCCACACCCAAGGCCTTGTTCGATGAGTTCAAGGGCCTGACGGTCGGACGCGATCTGGACATCTCCGGAATCGACCGCGAGCTCATCGACCAGCAGGGCCCGCAACAATGGCCCTTCCCGCGTGGCGCTAGCAGCGGTACGCCGCGCCTTTACAGCGATGGAGTCTTTCCCACCGATTCAGGCCGGGCGCAGTTCCTGTCAGAGCCTTACATTGCCGCCAGGGAATTGCGCGATGCCGACTACCCGCTGACGCTCAACACCGGCAGGCTGCGCGATCAATGGCATGGCATGAGTCGCACCGGCACCGCTGCGCGTTTGTTCGGACACGTCAGCGAAGCTGTGCTGAGCCTCAATCCGCAGGACATGCTCAGCCATGACCTGCAACCCGGCGACCTGATCAAACTGATCAGCCGGCGCGGCGAACTGCTGTTGCCGGTCGGCAGCGAGGACAGCGTTGCAGTCGGACAGGCCTTTGTGCCGATGCATTGGGGCGACAGGTTCCTCAAGGGGGGGATCAACGTGCTCACCCAGCCAGCCTTCGACCCGGTCTCGAAACAACCGGAACTCAAGCACGCCGGCGTCAGGATCGAAAAAGCCTACCTGCCCTGGCAATTCTTTGCGCTGGTCGAGGGCAACGTGCAACAACGGATGGAAAAGCTGCGCCCCTTGTGCGACGCCTTCCCCTACCTGAGCATGGGCCTTGCCGGACGCGAGCGACCGGCTCTGCTGATACGCGCCGCCAGCGCACAAGCACCCGATTCAGCGCTGCTAGAGCAGATTGATCGTGTACTGGGCCTGGATGAAGGACCGGTCATGGCGTATGACGACCCCAAACGCTCGATCGGCAAGCGAGTACGTATCGACAACCAACGTATTACCGCGATTCGTCTGGCCGGTGAAACACTTGCCCGGCATTGGCTGCAGACGTTGTGGCTGGAACAGCGCGTCGATGCTTCACTGCGGCGCTGGCTGTTGGCACCGCTGAGCAGCGAACCGGGCAAAGACTCGACACAGGCTCGCGACAAGACCTTGTGCAACTGCATGAACGTCAGCCAGAACGCAGTAATGAGCGCCATCGAGCGTGGCCTGAACCTGAATCAACTCAAGACACAGTTGGGCTGCGGCACCCAGTGCGGCTCGTGCGTGCCGGAAATAAGAAGACTGATCCATACCGTGGCGGTTACAGAATGAGGAATGCGGCATGAGCGCAAAAGTATGGCTGGTGGGCGCAGGCCCCGGTGACCCGGAGTTGCTGACCCTCAAGGCAGTGCGTGCCTTGGCTGAATCCGACGTGGTGCTGATCGACGATCTGGTCAACCCCGCAGTGCTGGAACATTGTCCGGGAGCGCGGGTCATCGCGGTCGGCAAGCGCGGCGGTTGCCGTTCGACGCCGCAAGCGTTTATCCATCGCCTGATGCTGCGCTATGTACGTCAGGGCAAATGCGTGGTTCGCCTTAAAGGCGGCGATCCTTGCATCTTCGGACGGGGCGGTGAAGAGGCGCAGTGGCTACAGGAGCGCGGTGTGGCCGTGGAGCTGGTCAACGGCATTACAGCGGGTCTTGCCGGTGCAACACAATGCGGCATTTCGCTGACCCTGCGTGGTATTAGCCGTGGCGTGACGCTGGTCACCGCTCACACTCAGGACGACAGCACCCTCAACTGGCAGGCGCTCGCGCAAGGCGGAACCACCCTGGTGGTTTACATGGGCGTGGCGAAACTGGCGGAAATTCGCGAGAGCCTGCTGGCAGGCGGAATGAGTGGCGAGATGCCGGTGGCGATGATCGAGAACGCTTCGCTGCCGTGGCAGCGCGAATGCCGCAGCTCCCTGAATGACATGCAACAGGACGCAGCCGCTTTCCAATTGAAGAGCCCCGCCATTCTGGTGATCGGCGCGGTTGCCGCGTACAGCAATGAGCTGCTGAATCAAACGCTGATGGACCACGCACAGCTGAATGCCGGCTGACATCAAGCCCGCCTGAACAGACGCAATGCCAAATCGCAGGCAAAGAAAAGCCCGGCCTAAGCCGGGCTTTTCAGTACAAGCGGCTAATTACTTAGCTTGAGCTTCTACTTCTGCTTCTACGCGACGGTTAACTGCGCGGCCAGCTTCAGTTGCGTTATCAGCAACTGGCTTGCTTTCGCCGTAACCAACCGAGTTTACGCGGCTAGCGCCAACACCGTACTGGTTAACCAGAACCTGTTTAACGGCGTTTGCACGACGCTCGGACAGTTTTTGGTTGTAAGCGTCAGGACCGACGGAGTCAGTGTGACCTTCAACAGTGGTGGTGGTCTGTGGGTACTGCTGCATGAAGTCAGCGAGGTTCTTGATGTCGCCGTAGCTGTTAGGCTTGACTACGGATTTGTCGAAATCGAACTTCACGTCCAGCTCAACACGAACCACTTCGGCAACTGCTGGGCAGCCATCAGCGTCAACGGTAACGTTGGCTGGGGTGTCCGGGCACTTGTCGACGTTGTCGCACACGCCGTCGTTGTCGCTGTCGGAGCACACTTCAGCTACTGGAGCTGGTGCTGCTTCAACTTTCTTGCTGCCGCCGCCGAAGTTTACACCGATACCGACGCTAGGCGCCCACTCGGTGTTGCCTTGGTCGATGTTGTACTGAGCTTCAACGCCTGCACGGGCATAGAAGTTGTCAGTGAAGTACAGCTTGGCGCCGCCGCCGATGTTGGCGAAGGTGGAACCGTCACGGCCACGGCGAGCGTCTTGACCGATGCTCTGGTCAGAGAAACCGGCAGATACGTATGGACGCAGCATGTCGCCTGGGTTGTTGAAGTGGTACAGAGCGTCCAGAGCAGTATCTGCGCCCTTGATGTTCTTGCCGCTGTCGCTACGGACGTTGTGGACTTCGTCGTAGCCCAGACGCAGCTCAACATCGTCAGTCAGGAAGTAGCCAACGGAGCCGCCGAACAGGTTGCCGTCGTTTTTGAAGTTACGATCGCTGTCGTAGTACTCTTTCTTGGCGAAGCCTTCGATTTCGACCGCGCCTTGGCCTTGAGCCAGCGCGCCGAACGAAGTTGCGGCAACAATAGTACCAATGGCCAAGCCCAAGGTGTTTTTCAGTTTCATCCGTTAAATCCCCATCTGATGATTATTAAGCAGTCCCACACATGGGGACAACTCAGCGGCAAGTCTACCAGACCTTGCCAGTTTGTTAGAGATATTTGCACCGTATTAAGTTTCGGCGATTCCCGCAAATTTCTCTCGTAATTTATCTAAAGCCCGCTTGTAACGCATTTTCGTTGCGCTCAAGCCCATGTGCATGATGTCAGCGATCTCCTGGAATTCAAGTTCTGCAACAAAACGCAGCACCAGAATCTCCCGATCGATCGGGTTCACATACACAAGCCAGCGATCAAGTCCGCCCCGTTCTTCAGGTTTGGGCGCCTTTTCTTCCGACGCTTCCTCAAGTGGATCCAGACTCAGCGCGTCCATCAAGCGACGCTTACGCCGTTCCTTCCTGTACTGCGTGATGCATTCATTGTAGGTGATGCTGTACAGCCAGGTTTTAAATTTAGATTTACCTTCAAAATTTTTCAACCCATACAACACTTTAAGCATCACCTCCTGACAGACATCGTCAGCATCGCGATCGTTCCCCAGATACCGCGCGCACACGTTAAAAAGTGTTCGCTGGTAACGGCGCATCAATTCTTCGTAGGCCCGCGTCACATTGAACAGCTCAACGTGGGCGCGCGCAACCAGCTCCTCATCTGAGAGCTCGCGTGGGTCGTAGCGCGTCGAAAACGGTTGAGGTTTATTCAAAACAAATCTTGCCGACAGTCAGGTCAATGTCCGCCATGGCCTGTATCGGCAACCTGGCGGCATACATTAGCAGGTTAACCGCTTAACGGCTGCTTACTCTCTGCTCGAGCAGGATGCGGTTGGAAAACGACACCAGCTCCCCCTCGTCTGTCAGTAGCGTTGTCTTGACCGTACCGATTTCCTCGATTTGCCCTTCCGTATCGCCTATCTGTACCTGTTGCCCGACCTGAAACAGCTCGCGGACGTAAATTCCGGCAATGATCTGCCCGGCAATTTCGCGACTGCCGAGGCCCAGGGCAAGCGCCACTGTCAGACCAACGGTAATCAGCGCAATCACGATAACGTGGTTCAGCAGGTCGGTCTTAACCTCCAACTGGCTGATCGCGACCGAAATACTGATGATAATGACCAGCCCCTGGGCAATTCGCCCCAGGCCGGCAGAGTAATCGATCCCTACGCCTTCGGCAGCACCTCGTACCAGGCCATTGACCAGTTGCGCCAACAGCACACCGACCAGCAGCACCAGCGCAGCACCAAATACCTTAGGCAAATACAGCGCCAGCATGTCGAGCGTAGCTGAGACCCGCTGCAGGCCCAATGATTCAGCGGCCGATACGAGGAATATAAGCAGAACGAACCAGTAGACGACCTTGCCGATCAGCGTGGAGACCGGCACCTTGACGCCAGCGCGGCCGATGATCTTGGTCAGGCCGGTACCGCCGACCAGACGATCAAGGCCCAGTTTGGCCAGTAATTTGGAAAGCAGTGCGTCGAGCAGCTTGGCGACGACAAAACCGAGCAACACCACAACCAGGGCGCCGAACAGGTTGGGGATGAAGTTTGCGACTTTGGTCCACAATGCAGTCATTGCAGCAAGAAGGCTCTGGGTCCAGAGGTTCAATTCCATGCTCAATCAGCCTTATCGATAGAACGCGCACCTGTCGAGGTGCGACGAGAAACGGGAGAGACGTGGGCCGAGCCGTTGTTCACGGCAATCATCAGCGCCTCAGACCAGCGGCCCAGCAACCCGAATAGCACACCGGCGCCGACCTGGCGATTGGCGGTCTTCAGGACGCGTCCCAGACATGCGTCATCATCCCGGCTGGAGGATGAAGAATTGAGCATGTCGCGTAAAGATTCTTCAAACGGATCGTGCATCAGGCACCTCACGTAATGTCATTCAAAGACGCGACGCGAAAACAACAAGTCACACAAGCTCACCAAAAAACCATCGAGGCTCACCCTATACCCAACGCAAACGGCGGAACAGCCACCACTGCCCTGCGCCCAGTGCGACGATCAGCAGACAGGCCACCAGAAAGCCGTACGAACTGGCCGAACCCGGAATGCCGCCAACGTTAATACCCAGCAAACCCGTGAGAAAACTCATCGGCAGAAAGATACAGGTAATGATCCCGAAGCGGTACATGGTGCGGTTCATGTGCTCGCGCAGGCGCCGGTCCTCGGACTCCAGCAGCAGCCCCACCCGCTCGCGTGTCAGCTCGAGCTCTTCCAGATAACGGGTCAGGCTGTTGTTCAGCTCATTCCAGTAATCAGCGTCGTCATGGGCAAACCAGGACAGCTTGATGCGTGAAAGCTGACCATAAATATCCCGCTGCGGCCCAAGGAACCGGCGCAGGCCGGCAGCACGTCGACGGATGTGCAGCAGCTTGCCATGCTCGGGATTGTACCGTTCGTCGGCGTCGTTCTTTTCTTCCTCTTCATCGACCGACTCGGTCAGTTCACCCACCAGGTCCTGAACCTTGTCAGTAAGGTGCTGCGCCAGGTGCAGGATCAGCTCCGAGGCGCCCTTCGGGCCTTTGCCCTGCCCCAGCAGCTCAATCAGTTCCTCAGTGGCGCGCAACGGACGCAGGCGCAGCGAGATAACCCGCTGCGCGGCAGCGAAGATACGCACCGAGACCATGTCTTCAGGTTCAGCACCGGGATTCAGATTCACGCCGCGCAGAAACAGCAGCAGCTCTTGCTCCGGCAACGGCAGCAAACGCGGCCGGGTGTTCTCTTCCAGCAACAGGTCGCAGGCAAACTCGCTCAGACCGCTGCCGGTGCGCAGCCAGGCATGCGTCTGCGGATGGCTACGATCCCAGTGCAGCCAGAGGCTTTCTTCTGGCTGCAATGCAAGGTCCTGCAACTCGGTTCGAGCGATGAAACGCGCCCCACCCTTACCGTCCAAAACGAGGGCATGAACCAGCCCCCACTGCGCGTTTGCTTCATCGAACATGGATACTTCGCTTATTCCGGCATGGTCAGAGGTGATGGGGAAATGATGACGCCGTTGTTGTCGGCATACAGGTACTCACCGGGGCGGAACGTCACGCCGCCAAAGGTCACCGGCACATTCAGCTCACCTATGCCGCGCTTCTCGGTTTTCTTCGGATGACTGGCGAGCGCCTGGACACCCAGGTCGGTCTGGGCGATGACATCCACATCGCGGACGCAGCCGTAGATCAACATGCCTTCCCAGCCGTTCTTTGCAGCCTTGTCAGCCAGCATGTCACCCAGCAGCGCACAACGCAGCGAGCCACCGCCGTCGACGACCAGTACCTTGCCCTTGCCGTCGAGCTCAACCTGCTCCCTGACCTTGGAGTTGTCCTCGAAACATTTCAGCGTGACGATCTGGCCACCAAACGAATCGCGGCCGCCAAAATTGCTGAACATCGGCTCCACGACCTGAATCAGGTCCGGATAGGCGTCACACAGATCGGGGGTGAGGTAGTGCATGAGACAACTCCTTTCATCGGCTATTGGGACGCGATTGATACAGACGGTTTAGTGAAACAGACACGACCGGATGAGCCTAACCATAGCGACTTTACCGGCTAACTGCCCACCGCGACCTGAAACTCTGCAACTTGTTCAGGAACCGAGCGCTCGCCAAGCCACTCGATCACGCGCGGCCAGACCTGCTGCTGCGCGGCCTTGCTGACCAGCATCTGCACATGATCGAAATCCTCGCTGAAGCCGTGTTCGCGGCTCAGGCAGAGGAATTGCGTGTGTTCGCTGCCGATCTGCTCGAAGAGTTCACGGCATGCCCACACCGGGTCCTGATGGTCGCCGGCCGCAGCGACAGCCAGAACCGGCACCTGAACCGCGCTCAACCCTGCCCACCAGTTGTTGTCACGCTCACCGAAACGTCCGAACAGCCCGTGCCAGCGCATGCTCTCCAGAACCAGACCGATCGGCTCGTCTTCCGGCCCGCGCTTGAAACGCGGTCCGGAGATATGCTCGAAGGACCTCAACAGCAACTTCGCAGACCATTGCAGTGGCGGGACTTTCAGCGGCCAGTAGGTGCGGCTGACCTGGCTGCCGAACAGCGCCACAGACGCCGCAGTGTCAGCCCCCAGATACTGACCGCCCAAGGCTGCCGCCAGGCTCGTGCCGCCCAGCGAGTGGCCGATCCAGTGCGGTACCTGGCCACTTTGCTCGACGACGAACGCGGCAATGGCTGGCAAATCGAAGCGCGCGTAGTCCGCCACGCAATTGCTGCGATAACTCAGGTTGCGAGCCGACAAGCCATGGCCGCGCATTTCAGGAATCCACACGTCATAGCCGGCCCGCGCCAGATAAGCGCCCAGACCGATGCCCTTGGGCGAATACCAGAACCGCCGGTTGGAAAAGCTGCCATGCAGCAGTATGACCGGAGTGCCACGCACGTCGGGCTGATCGACGCGCCCCAGCCGGGTCACCGCCAGTTCGACACTGGCGTCGGGACTGTTGGCAGGTTTGAGACGGTAGACGTCCTCGACCAGATCGCCACGACGCTCGGCGCTGATCAAGGCCACGGGGAAAAGCTGGCTGCTGCTCTGCATATCACTCTTTATCTGGTTTGACAGACGGGATGAAACCACGCGTTCCGGGGTCTCGCGGTGCGCCATAAAAAAGGCGGCTTCCGAAGAAACCGCCTCATTTAAACACCTGAACCACATGACGGCTCAGGCCGCGTTCGCGTCACACGGGAGCCCGGTCGTTTAAGGGCCGTGCCTCAGGTACGTCGCCGCCGGTCAGACAGGCGCCTGTGCCTCGGCAAGGAAGAACCAGGTCTCCAGTACCGAATCGGGGTTCAGCGACACACTCTCGATGCCCTGATCCATCAGCCAGCGCGCCAGGTCCGGATGATCGGAAGGCCCCTGCCCGCAGATGCCGATGTACTTGCCGGCCTTGTTGCACGCCTGAATGGCATTGGACAGCAGCTTCTTTACCGCCGGGTTACGCTCATCAAACAGGTGAGCGATCACCCCGGAGTCACGATCAAGACCGAGCGTCAGCTGGGTCAGGTCGTTGGAGCCGATGGAGAAGCCGTCGAAGTACTCGAGGAACTCTTCCGCCAGAATCGCGTTGGACGGCAGTTCGCACATCATGATGATGCGCAGGCCGTTTTCGCCACGCTTCAGGCCATTGGCGGCCAGCAGATCGATGACCTGGCTCGCCTCGCCCAGGGTGCGGACGAACGGCACCATGATCTCGACGTTGGTCAGGCCCATCTCTTCGCGCACACGCTTGAGCGCACGGCACTCCAGCTCAAAGCAGTCACGGAAGTTCTCGCTGATATAGCGCGACGCACCGCGGAAGCCCAGCATCGGGTTTTCTTCTTCAGGCTCGTAGAGCTTGCCGCCGATCAGGTTCGCGTACTCGTTGGACTTGAAGTCCGAGAGGCGCACGATGACCTTCTTCGGCGTGAACGCGGCGGCCAGAGTACTGATGCCCTCGACCAGCTTTTCGACATAGAAACCGACCGGATCATCGTAACCGGCGATGCGCTTGTCGACGCTTTCCTTGATTTCCGGTGGCAGCACCGAGTAGTTGAGCAGCGCCTTGGGGTGCACGCCGATCATACGGTTGATGATGAACTCCAGACGCGCCAGACCGACACCGGCATTGGGCAACTGGGCGAAATCGAAGGCACGGTCCGGGTTGCCGACGTTCATCATGATCTTGAACGGCAGATCAGGCATCGCATCGACCGAGTTGGTCTTGATATCGAAGCCCAGCTCGCCTTCGAAGATATAACCGGTGTCGCCCTCGGCGCAGGAAACCGTGACACCCTGGCCATCCTGAAGGGTGTGCGTGGCGTTGCCGCAGCCGACCACTGCCGGGATGCCCAGCTCACGGGCGATGATCGCCGCGTGGCAAGTACGACCGCCACGGTTGGTGACGATTGCGCTAGCGCGCTTCATGACCGGCTCCCAGTCCGGGTCGGTCATGTCCGACACCAGCACGTCACCGGGCTGGACCTTGTCCATCTCGGACACGTCCTTGATGATGCGTACCTTGCCCGCGCCGATGCGCTGACCGATGGCACGGCCTTCGACCAGCACCTTGCCGGTCTCCTTGAGCAGATAGCGCTCCATAACGTTGGCCGAAGCACGGCTCTTCACCGTTTCCGGGCGCGCCTGGACGATGTACAGCTTGCCGTCGTCACCGTCCTTGGCCCACTCGATGTCCATCGGGCACTTGTAGTGCTTCTCGATAATCATCGCCTGCTTGGCCAGCTCGGACACTTCGGCATCGCTCAGGCAGAAACGCGCGCGATCGGCAGGCTCGACGTCGATCACCTTGACCGAACGACCGGCCTTGGCTTCTTCGCCGTAAATCATCTTGATCGCCTTGCTGCCCAGATTGCGACGCAGGATCGCCGGGCGGCCAGCCGCCAGCGTGTCCTTGTGCACGTAGAATTCGTCCGGGTTGACGGCGCCCTGTACAACCGTCTCGCCCAGGCCGTAAGCGCCGGTGATGAACACCACGTCGCGGAAGCCGGACTCGGTGTCGAGGGTGAACATGACACCAGCCGTGCCGGTTTCGGAGCGCACCATACGCTGCACGCCTGCAGACAGCGCGACCAGCTTGTGGTCGAAGCCCTGGTGTACACGGTAGGAAATCGCACGGTCGTTGAACAATGAAGCGAAGACTTCCTTGGCGGCACGGATCACGTTCTCGACGCCGCGGATGTTCAGGAAGGTCTCCTGCTGGCCGGCGAACGAGGCATCCGGCAAGTCTTCGGCCGTTGCGGAGGAACGCACGGCCACGGCCAGGTTCGGATTACCCGCAGAGAGCTCGGCAAACGCAGTACGGATCTGGGCGTTGAGCTGCTCGGGGAACTCGGCCTCCATGATCCACTGACGAATCTGCGCACCGGTGCGGGCCAACGCGTTGACGTCATCGACGTCAAGGGCGTCCAGCGCCGCATGAATCTGCTCGTTCAGGCCGCTGAGCTCGAGAAAGTCACGGTAGGCCTGGGCGGTAGTCGCGAAGCCGCCGGGCACCGAAACACCAGCACCTGCGAGGTTGCTGATCATCTCGCCGAGGGACGAGTTTTTGCCCCCCACGTGCTCTACATCATGGACGCCGAGCTTATCGAGGGAAACTACGTACTCTACCAAGGTGATCTCTCCACTAACTGTGTTTGTTGTTGGGAAAAGCTCATTCACCTGCGCCACATGCGGTGTGGCTTCAGGCGTGTCTGCCCGGACGTACAGGTCGGGCGTTCAAAACCGAGTGTGCAAAACCAGGCGTGCAAAAAAGCTGCACCTGCGGGCTCTCATGGCAGGCCAGCACGCCTATCATAGCCAGAATTCGTCAACTGCTTAAGGCCTGGGGCAAAAATGAAACGATCCGCTTTCTTCATCTCGGACGGCACGGGCATCACCGCCGAAACCCTGGGCCAGAGCTTGCTGGCACAATTTGAAAACATTACGTTCAACAAGTTCACCAGGCCCTATATCGACAGCGTCGAGAAGGCGCGGGCGATGGTACAACAAATCAATAATGCCGCCGACAAGGACGATGTGCGGCCGATCATCTTCGACACCATCGTCAATCAGGACATTCGCGAGATTCTGGCGACGTCCAATGGCTTCATGATCGATATCTTTTCGACCTTCCTCGCCCCGCTGGAGCAGGAGCTTAGTTCACACTCGTCCTACTCCGTGGGTAAATCGCATTCCATCGGGCATAACTCCAATTACATGGAGCGCATCGAGGCGGTCAACTTTGCGCTGGACAACGATGACGGCGCACGGACACATTATTACGACAAGGCCGATATCATCCTCGTCGGCGTCTCGCGCTGCGGCAAAACCCCGACCTGTCTGTACATGGCCATGCAGTTCGGTATCCGGGCCGCCAACTATCCGCTGACCGAAGATGACATGGAAAGGCTGCAACTGCCTGCAGCGCTCAAGCAGCATCGCGAAAAGCTCTTCGGCCTGACCATCGACCCGGACCGCCTCACCGCGATTCGCCACGAGCGCAAGCCCAACAGCCGCTACTCCAGCTACGCGCAGTGCGAATTCGAGGTGCGCGAGGTGGAAAGCCTGTTCCGCCGCGAGAACATCGCGCACATCAATTCCACGCATTTTTCGGTGGAAGAAATCTCCGCCAAGGTGCTGGTCGAAAAAGGCGTGGAGCGACGCTTCAAGTAGGCGCTGCGGTCACCCCGTCAAGCTGACGACTTCACTCGGCTGGCTGCGGCACCCGCACCCAGCCTTCCATCAGCACGCGGGCGCTGCGGCTCATCAAGGCCTTGGTGACTTTCCAGTCTCCGCCCTCCTGAACGGCCTGGGCGCCGACCCGCAATGTGCCGGAGGGATGGCCAAAGTTGACCGCACTGCGTGCCTGACCGCCAGCGGCCAGATTCACCAGCGTGCCTGGAATGGCCGCCGCTGTGCCGATGGCCACCGCAGCCGTGCCCATCATCGCGTGGTGCAGCTTGCCCATCGACACGGCGCGGACCAGCAGCTCGATATCCTGCGCAGCGACAGGCTTGCCACTCGACGCCACGTAATCGGCGGGCGCAGCGACAAAGGCCACTTTGGGCGTGTGCTGGCGTGCGGCAGCTTCATCGATGTTGCCGATCAGGCCCATGCGTACAGCACCGTAGGCGCGAATGGCTTCCAGGCGGGCCAGCGCCTGCGGATCACTGTTGATAACGCCCTGCAGCTCAGTGCCGGAGTAACCGATATCGGCGGCGTTAACGAAAATCGTCGGGATGCCGGCATTGATCATGGTCGCCTTCAGAATGCCGATGCCGGGCACCTCCAGCTCGTCCACCAGATTGCCCGTCGGAAACATCGAGCCGCCCGCGCCCTCTTCGTCCGCCGCCGGGTCGAGAAACTCCAGTGGCACTTCAGCTGCCGGGAAGGTCACGCCATCCAGCTCGAAATCACCGGTTTCCTGCACCGCGCCGTTGCTGATCGGCACGTGGGCGATGATGGTCTTGCCGATGTTGGCCTGCCAGATACGCACCACCGCGACGCCGTCCTGCGGAACACGGCCCGGGTCGACCAGGCCACTGGTAATCGCGAACGGCCCTACGGCCGCTGACAGGTTGCCGCAATTGCCGCTCCAGTCGACAAACGGCTTATCGATGGATACTTGGCCAAACAGGTAATCGACATCGTGGTCGGGCCTGCTGCTGCGCGAAACAATCACGCTCTTGCTGGTACTCGACGTTGCCCCGCCCATGCCGTCGATCTGCTTTTCATAGGGGTCAGGGCTGCCGATGACCCGCAACAGCAGCGCATCCCGCGCCGCGCCCGGAACCTGTGCAGCTTCGGGCAGATCAGTCAGCCTGAAAAACACACCCTTGCTGGTGCCACCGCGCATGTAGGTGGCGGGGATGCGGATCTGGGGTGAATGAGCCATGAATTCGTTGTCCTGTTCAAAGAGCGCGCTGCGCGCTCAAAATCGGACGCAGAGCGTCCAGAACTGCATGCCAACGCGGAGCATGGGCACGATAGTGCTCTTGCGCACACTTGGCGTTCCTCACGCTCCAGCGTAGCTATGATGCAGTAGCCTCCAGAAAGTCCTGAGCAAAACGCTGCAATACGCCGCCCGCCTCATAAATAGAGAGCTCTTCGGCGGTGTCCAGACGACAGGTCACCGGCACCTCGACGCGCTCGCCGTTACGGCGTTGAATCACCAGCGTCAACGTCGCGCGCGGTGTGCGCTGGCCGATCACATCGAAGGTTTCGCTGCCGTCGATGCCCAGGGTCAGACGGCTGGTGCCCGGCTTGAACTCCAGCGGCAGCACGCCCATGCCGACCAGGTTGGTGCGGTGAATACGCTCGAACCCTTCTGCAGCAATCACTTCGACGCCCGCCAGCCTGACGCCTTTGGCCGCCCAGTCACGGGACGAGCCCTGCCCATAGTCGGCACCGGCAATGATGATCAACGGTTGCTTGCGCGCCATGTAGGTTTCGATGGCTTCCCACATGCGCGTGACCACGCCTTCGGGTTCGATACGGGTCAGCGAGCCTTTTTTGACCTTGCCGTCGACCACTGCCATCTCGTTGATCAGTTGCGGGTTGGCAAAGGTCGCGCGCTGAGCGGTCAGGTGGTCGCCCCGATGGGTTGCATAGGAGTTGAAGTCTTCCTCCGGCAGGCCCATTTTCGCCAGGTACTCGCCCGCCGCACTGTCGAGCATGATCGCGTTGGACGGCGACAGGTGATCGGTGGTGATGTTGTCCGGCAGTACGGCCAGCGCCCGCATGCCCTTGAGCGTGCGCTCTCCGGCCAGCGCGCCTTCCCAGTAGGGCGGGCGACGGATGTAGGTACTCATCGGACGCCAGTCGTAGAGCGGCTCGACCTTCGGCCCGGTGTGCTCTTCGATGGCAAACATCGGGATATAGACCTGGCGGAACTGCTCCGGCTTGACCGACGCCTGCACGACGGCATCAATCTCTTCATCGCTCGGCCAGATATCCTTGAGACGGATTTCCCGGCCCTCGGCGACGCCCAGCACATCGTTTTCAATATCGAAACGGATGGTTCCGGCAATGGCATACGCCACCACCAGGGGCGGCGAGGCCAGAAAGGCCTGCTTGGCATAGGGGTGAATACGCCCGTCGAAATTACGGTTACCGGACAGGACTGCCGTGGCGTACAAATCACGGTCAATGATTTCCTGCTGGATCAGCGGATCGAGCGCGCCGGACATGCCGTTGCAGGTGGTGCAGGCAAAGGCTACGACGCCAAAACCCAGTTGCTCCAGCTCAGAGGTCAGCCCTGCTGCGTCCAGGTACAGCGCCACGGTTTTCGAGCCGGGTGCCAGCGATGATTTCACCCACGGCTTGCGCAGCAGCCCCAGGCGGTTGGCGTTGCGTGCCAGCAGACCGGCGGCAATGACGTTGCGCGGGTTGCTGGTGTTGGTGCAACTGGTGATCGCAGCGATGATCACCGCGCCGTCGGGCATCTGGCCCGGCACCTCGTCCCATTGCCCGGCAATCCCTCTGGCCGCCAGATCGGCGGTGGCGACCCGCGCATGAGGATTGGAGGGTCCAGCCATGTTGCGCACCACACTGGACAGATCGAAACTCAGCACCCGCTCGTACTGCACCTCGCTCAGGCTGTCCGACCAAAGACCGGTGTGCCGGGCATACAGCTCGACCAGCTTGACCTGCTCGTCCTCGCGACCTGTCAAACGCAGGTAGTCGATGGTTTGCGAATCAATCGAAAACATCGCCGCCGTCGCGCCATATTCAGGCGCCATGTTGGAGATCGTCGCCCGGTCGCCCAAAGTCAGACTCGACGCACCTGCGCCGTAAAACTCCAGATAGGCACCGACCACTTTCTGCTGACGCAGGTATTCGGTCAGCGCGAGCACCAGGTCGGTGGCGGTGATGCCTGGCTGATGGCGCCCGGTCAGTTCGACGCCGATGATGTCCGGCAGGCGCATCCACGAGGCGCGCCCGAGCATGACGTTCTCGGCCTCGAGCCCGCCGACGCCGATGGCAATCACACCCAGGGCGTCGACATGTGGCGTGTGGCTGTCCGTGCCCACCAGTGTGTCGGGAAAGGCTACGCCGTCGAGCACCTGCACCACCGGTGACATTTTCTCCAGATTGATCTGGTGCATGATGCCGTTGCCCGGCGGGATCACTTCGACGTTCTTGAACGCCTGCTTGGTCCAGTCGATGAAATGAAAACGGTCTTCGTTGCGACGGTCTTCAATGGCGCGGTTCTTGGCGAACGCCTGCGGGTCATTACCGTCGGACTCCACTGCCAGCGAGTGGTCGACGATCAGTTGCACCGGAACCACCGGATTGACCAGCGCAGGATCGCCGCCCTGCGAAGCGATAGCGTCGCGCAGCCCGGCAAGGTCGACCAGCGCGGTCTGACCCAGAATGTCGTGGCAGACCACGCGTGCCGGGAACCAGGGGAAATCCAGATCACGCTTGCGCTCGATGAGCTGGGTCAACGAGGCATTCAAGGTCGCCGGATCACAACGGCGCACCAGGTTCTCGGCCAGCACCCGTGAGGTGTAGGGCAGCGTGGCATAGGCACCGGGCTTGAGCGCCTCGACGGCTGCCCGAGCGTCGAAATAATCCAGTCGGGTGCCAGGGAGCGGTTTGCGAAATTCACTGTTCATTGCGGGACTCGATCACGGAGTGTTCGGAATACGGGTGGGGAGCTTCAGCGGCTCCCCTGCCCCCTTTTAGGCTCTGTACGAAAAGTGGCTGCGCTCGGTGATGCTTCGTTAAAAACAGGCTCGGAATGCTCATTTACAACACGTAGAGTCGAACGCGACCCCGGCCGTTCCTCGCCTGTTTTTGCCTCGCCTGACCTTCGCTCGCCGACTTTTCGTACAGAGCCTAGCGCTGTTCCAGAGGTACGAACGCGCGCTGTTCGACGCCGATGTACTCGGCGCTCGGGCGAATGATGCGGTTGTTGGCGCGCTGCTCGAAAACGTGCGCGGCCCAGCCGGTCAGGCGTGAGCAGACGAAGATCGGCGTAAACAGCTTGGTCGGGATGCCCATGAAGTGATACGCCGAGGCATGGTAGAAGTCGGCGTTGGGGAACAGTTTCTTCTGCTCCCACATGACCTTGTCGATGGCCTCGGAGACCGGGAACAGCACCGTATCGCCCACTTCCTCGGCGAGCTTCTTCGACCAGCCCTTGATCACCTCGTTGCGCGGGTCGGACTCCTTGTAGATCGCATGGCCAAAGCCCATGATCTTTTCCTTGCGCTCCAGCATGCCCAGCGTGCCTTTGGTTGCCTCTTCAGCCGAGGCGAAGCGCTGAATCATTTCCATTGCAGCCTCGTTGGCACCACCGTGCAGCGGGCCGCGCAAGGTGCCGATGGCTGCCGTAACGCAGGAATACAGGTCCGACAGGGTCGACGCGCAGACGCGAGCAGTGAAGGTCGAGGCATTGAATTCGTGCTCGGCGTACAGAATCAGCGAGACGTCCATGACCTTGCGGTGCAGTTCGCTGGGTGCCTTGTCGAGCAGCAGGTGCAGAAAATGCCCGCCGATGGAGTCTTCGGTCGAGGTGCAGTCGATACGTTTGCCGTCGTGACTGAAGCGATACCAGTAACACATGATCGCCGGGAACGCTGCGAGCAGACGGTCGGTCGAGTCGCGCTGCTGATCGAAGCTGCGCTCCGGCTCCAGGGTGCCGAGCATGGAAGCACCGGTGCGCATCACATCCATCGGATGCGTGTCGGCGGGTATGCGCTCCAGCACTTCTTTCAGGGCCTGCGGCAGATCGCGTAGGCGCTTGAGCTTGTCCATATAGGCAGACAATTCGGCCTGATTGGGCAGTTCGCCGTACAGCAGCAGGTAGGCCACTTCTTCAAAACGCGCCTCGGCAGCCAGATCGCGCACGTCATAGCCTCGATAGGTCAGCCCGGCACCGGCCATGCCTACGGTGGACAACGCCGTCTGCCCGGCAACCTGACCGCGCAGCCCGGCACCGCTCAATACTTTTGCTTCAGCCATGGTGTTCTCCAATTTCGTTTTTTTGTGATGGGGCGCGAAGACTGTGGTTCAGACGGTACATCTTCGAAGAATATACCGGCCCTTTCGCGAACAAGTTCGCTCCTACGGCCTGCGGCCAGAAGCCCGGTATTTCACAGGCATCACCCCTTCTTCTGCGCAAACAGCGCATCCAGCTTCTGCTCGAATGTGTGGTAATCGATCGCGTCATACAGCTCCATGCGCGTCTGCATGCTGTCGATCACGTTTTTCTGGCTGCCGTCACGGCGGATAGCGCCGTAGACATTTTCCGCAGCCTTGTTCATCGCACGGAATGCGGAAAGCGGATACAGCACCAGCGAGACATCCGCCTCGCGCAGCTCATCGACCGTAAACAACGGCGTGGCGCCGAACTCGGTGATGTTGGCGAGGATCGGCACGCCTGCGCGGTTGGCGAATTGCTTGTACATCGCCAGTTCGGTGATGGCCTCGGGAAACACCATGTCGGCGCCGGCTTCAATACAGGCAGCGGCACGTTCCAGCGCCGACTCCAGCCCTTCAACGGCCAGCGCATCGGTACGCGCCATGATCACGAAGCTGTCGTCAGTCCGGGCATCCACGGCAGCCTTGATCCGGTCGACCATTTCCTGCTGAGAAACGATTTCCTTGTTGGGACGGTGCCCGCAACGCTTGGCACCGACCTGATCCTCGATGTGAATCGCCGCCGCCCCGGCCTTGATCATCGAGCGCACGGTCCGCGCCACGTTGAAAGCCGAAGAACCGAAACCGGTGTCGACGTCCACCAGCAACGGCAGATCGCAAACGTCGGTGATGCGCCGCACATCGATCAGCACGTCTTCAAGACCGGTGATCCCCAGGTCCGGAATACCCAGTGATCCTGCAGCGACTCCGCCACCTGAAAGATAAATGGCCTTGAAACCGGCACGCCTGGCGAGCAGTGCGTGATTGGCATTGATCGCGCCGACCACTTGCAGCGGCTGTTCGCTGGCGACTGCATCGCGGAAACGCTGGCCGGGAGTGCTGTTGTTATGACTCATTGTTTACCTCGGTCGGAAGTCGTCTGAGAAGCCGCCTGATAGTGGCGCTCGATGTTGCGTCTGGACGCGCCGATATGGCGGCGCATCAACAATTCGGCCAGCTCACCGTCGCGGTCGGCGATGGCGTCGAGAATGCGGTGGTGTTCGGCAAAGGCCTGGCGAGGCCGGTTGGGCGTGGTGGAATACTGAATGCGGTACATGCGCACCAATTGGTAGAGCTCGCCGCAGAGCATCTGGCTGAGGGTGCGATTGCCGCTGCCCTGAATGATGCGGTAGTGAAAGTCGAAATCACCCTCTTGCTGGTAATAGCCGATCCCAGCCTGAAACGCGGCGTCGCGTTCGTGGGTATCCAGAACGCCGCGCAGCTCATCAATTTCAGCCTGGGTCATGCGTTCGGCGGCCAGACGACAGGCCATACCCTCCAGTGACTCGCGAATTTCATAGAGTTCGATCAGTTCGGCATGACTGAGCGACACCACCCGGGCGCCCACATGCGGCACACGAACCACCAGGCGCTGCCCTTCGAGCCGGTGGATCGCTTCGCGCAGCGGTCCGCGACTGATGCCATAGGTGCGAGCCAGTTCCGGCTCGGAAATCTTGCTGCCGGGGGCAATCTCGCCTTTCACGATGGCCGCTTGAATGCGTCGGAAAACGTTCTCGGAGAGGGTTTCCGAGTCGTCGGCAACCGTCATTGTTTCTTCGACCACCTGCAGCATTGTCGACACCTCATGACTATATGCGCTCAAATCTAGCGATATTTGCTCAATACGTCAAAGCCAAACCCTGCATTGTCGACAATCAGCCAAAACGAGCAAGCGCTGCTCGACACAGCAACCTGAACAGCCACACAGGTTGATCACTGGCAGCTGCAGGGCTTCATGCTAGAATGCGTCGCGTCCGTACAGCGCGCTCCGCAGCGGAGCCAGCGTCTGCGAACCGCCTGCCCTACCATCATCAGGTCAATTCCATTTGCGCCCTGACCCTGAAGTTGTTCGCTCATCGCGCCAGGATTTATGAGACTGACTACCCTCCCCACACTGCTCGGCCTTCTGTTTTTGCCCGGCCTGACCCTGGCCGCCAACAAGACAGTCTATGGCCTCAATGAATACGCCAGGCTGAGCGAAGTCGATATCGAGATCGCCGCCAAGCTCGACACCGGCGCCAAGACCGCCTCACTGAGCGCCCGCGACATCAAACATTTCAAGCGCGATGGCGAAAGCTGGGTGCGCTTCTATCTGGCCAGCGACAGCAAGCATGTACACCCCATCGAGCGCCCCCTGGCGCGGGTCAGCAAGATCAAGCGGCGTGCCGACGATCTCGACCCGGATGATGACAATCGGTATTCGTCACGCCCGGTAATCAGCCTCGATATCTGCATGGGTGAATCTTTACGCACCATAGAAGTGAACTTGACTGACCGAAGTGCTTTCCAATACCCGCTTTTGATCGGCTCCGAAGCCTTGAAACGCTTTGATGCGCTGGTCGATCCAAGTCTTAAATATGCGGCAGGGAAGCCCGGCTGCGCTTCCGTCGCTCAAAACGCAGAGTAAATCCATGCGCTCTCTTACACTCCATCTGAAGATCCTGATCACTGCCCTGGTGACCCTCGGCATCGCGATCACGGCCTATCAGATTCTGGCGCTGGGCATACCCGTCAGCGAAGACGAAACCGATGACCTGTGGAATATCGACGCCAAAGTCGAGTTCGTCGCCAATCCCAAGGATTCGGTGAAGGTGCAAATGTTCGTGCCGCCGCTGGCCCACGACTACATCAGCCTCAATGAAAGCTTCATCTCGAACAATTACGGCGTCAGCGTCAACCGCGCTGACGGCAACCGCAAGGTCACCTGGTCGGCCCGTCGCGCCACCGGCAACCAGACCCTTTACTACCGACTGGTGCTGACCAAGCGTTACAGCGGTGAAAAACCCAAGGTCAAAGGGCCTATCTTTCGCGACAGCATGACCGTCGAAGGCCCGGAAAAGATCGCCGCGGAAGCGCTGCTGGCACCCATTCGCCAGCATTCGGCGGACGTTGAGACGTTCATCACCGAGGCGATCAAGCGCGTTAACAACCTGAATGACGATAACGTCAAACTGCTGCTGGCCGGTGATAACTCGGCGTCCAACAAGGCCCGGGTCACCGAGCTGCTGCTGTCGATCGCCCACGTACCGCTGGAAAAAGCCCACACCATTCGCCTGGATGCCGAGCAGCAGACACCGGAACTCTGGCTGCGCAGCTTCAACGGCAAGGAATGGCTGTACTTCAATCCTGACACCGGCGAAGCCGGCCTGCCGGACGATCGCCTGCTCTGGTGGACAGGCGAGGAAGGCCTGGTCAGCGTCGAAGGCGGCAAGAAGGTGCAAGTCACGTTCAGCCTCAACAACAGTGAAATGAACGCGATGCGCCTCGCCAAACTGACCGACGCCAGCACCGACTCGGACTTCCTGGCCTATTCGCTGTACGGCTTGCCGCTGCAGACCCAGCAGACCTTCATGATCATGGTCATGATCCCGATTGGCGTACTGGTCATCCTGATCCTGCGCAACCTGATCGGCCTGCAGACACTGGGCACCTTCACCCCGGTGCTGATTGCGCTGGCCTTCCGGGAAACGCAACTGGGCTTCGGCATCGCCCTGTTTACCGTGATCACCGCGCTGGGCCTGTCACTGCGCTCGTATCTGGAGCACCTGAAACTGCAAATGCTGCCGCGCCTGTCGGTGGTACTGACCTTCGTCGTGGTGCTGATCGCCGCCATCAGCCTGTTCAGCCACAAGCTCGGGCTGGAACGCGGCCTGTCGGTTGCGCTGTTCCCGATGGTGATTCTGACCATGACCATCGAACGCCTGTCGATCACCTGGGAAGAGCGTGGCGGCAGCCATGCCATGAAGGTCGCCATCGGTACGCTGTTCGCCGCGTCGCTGGCGCACCTGATCATGAGCGTGCCGGAACTGACCTATTTCGTCTTCACCTTCCCGGCAGTGCTGCTGGTGCTGGTCGGCTTCATGCTGGCGATGGGCAGATACCGTGGCTACCGGCTGACCGAACTGGTGCGCTTCAAGGCATTCCTGAAAGAGGAAAAGGCCAAGTGATCGGCTGGTGGAAAACCTGGAAGGCGCTCGAAGCCCGCGGCATCATGGGCATCAATCGACGTAACGCCGACTACGTGCTCAAGTACAACAAGCGCAGCCTCTATCCGATCGTCGATGACAAGATCATCACCAAGGAGCGGGCCATCGCCGCAGGCATTCATGTGCCGGAGATGTACGGCGTGATTTCCACGGAAAAGGAAATCGACAGGCTCGACGAGATCATCGGTGGGCACAGCGACTTCGTGATCAAACCCGCACAGGGCGCAGGCGGCGATGGCATTCTGGTGATCGCCGACCGTTTCGAGGAGCGCTTTCGCACCGTCTCGGGACGCATCATCAGCCACTCGGAAATCGAACATCAGGTATCCAGCATCCTTACCGGCCTTTATTCATTGGGCGGCCACCGCGACCGCGCACTGATCGAATACAGGGTCGTGCCGGACCCGATCTTCAAAAGCATCAGCTATGAAGGCGTACCGGACATCCGCATCATCGTGCTGATGGGTTATCCGGTGATGGCCATGCTGCGTCTGCCTACCCGCCAATCAGGCGGCAAGGCCAACCTTCATCAGGGCGCCATTGGCGTGGGTGTGGACCTGGCCACCGGCGTCACCCTGCAAGGCACCTGGCTGAACAACATCATCAGCAAGCACCCGGACACCACCCACGCGGTGGATGGCGTGCAACTGCCCAACTGGGACGGCTTCATGAAGCTTGCCGCCGAGTGCTACGAGTTGTGCGGCCTGGGCTACATCGGCGTCGACATGGTGCTGGACCAGGACAAAGGCCCGCTGATTCTGGAGCTCAACGCCCGTCCCGGCCTGAACATCCAGATCGCCAACGACAGCGGCCTGACCCATCGCACTCAGGCCGTCGAGGCGCGTCTGGAGCAACTGGCTCTCGAAGGACGCCAGGAATCAGCGCAGGAGCGGGTCAGCTTTGTTCAGGACCTGTTCGGTCACGTGCCCGGCGTCTGAACCGACATACCGCTAGGACTGCCGCACCGGCAAGGCTACAATCGCCAGCCGCGTTTCCAAGACCGATATTCGACGATGCCGATCTGTTCGATACACCCCCTGCCCTACAGCGCCGACCCGATCGCGTTCTTTGCGCGAATCCGCGAAGCGCCGGGTGCGGTGCTGCTCGACAGCGGCAGGCCGACAGCCGTGCGGGGCCGACATGACCTGCTCAGTGCATGGCCGCTGCAGGAACTGAGCGTTGCCGATGATGAAGACGGCGCCGCCTACCTCCAGCGCTTGCGCGACAGCATCAAAGCGCTCGGCGCAGCGCAGCTGCCTGACGGATGCGAGCTGCCCTTCGCTGGCGGCCTGATCGGTTATCTGAGTTATGAATTTGGTCGACGCCTGGAGCCGTTGCCGGATCAGGCCATTGACGACCTGCAACTGCCAGAGGCCCGTCTGGGGCTCTACGCCTGGGCGCTGATCAGTGATCATCAGGAGCAGACCAGCCAGCTGATTTTTCACCCGTCCCTAGCCGCCAGCGAGCGCAAACGACTGATTGAGCTGTTCTCTGTCGATATCCCTGAGCCGCACACGGAATTCCGCTTAAGCCAACCGTTTCAGGCCAGCATCAGCGCGGATAACTATCGCCAGGCTTTCGAACGCATTCAGGCCTACATTCAGGCCGGTGACTGCTATCAGGTGAACTTTGCACAACGCTTTCAGGCGCAGTGCGTCGGTGAGCCATGGGCCGCCTATTGTGCGCTGCGAGCAGCTTGCCCGACGCCGTTCGCCGGCTACCTGAGCCTGCCGGGGGCCGATGCGATTCTGAGTCTTTCTCCCGAGCGCTTCGTGCGGGTCAGCGCCCGGCAGGTCGAAACCCGCCCGATCAAAGGCACGCGGCCACGCAGCGCCGACCCGGCGCAGGATGCTGCCTTCGCCGCCGAATTGTTGGCCAGCGACAAGGACCGCGCAGAGAACCTGATGATCGTCGATTTGCTGCGTAACGACCTGGGCCGCAGCTGCCGCATCGGCTCGGTGAAAGTCCCCGAGCTGTTCAGCCTGGAAAGCTACCCCAACGTGCACCATCTGGTGAGCAGCGTGACCGGAGAGCTGGCCGCTGGCAACGATGCACTGGACCTGATCGGCGGCAGCTTCCCCGGCGGCTCGATCACGGGCGCCCCGAAGATCCGCGCCATGCAGATCATCGACGAGCTGGAGCCGACCCGCCGCAGCCTGTATTGCGGCTCACTGATGTACCTGGACGTGCGCGGCGAAATGGACAGCTCAATCGCCATCCGCAGCCTGTTGGTCAAGGACGGACAGATTTCCTGCTGGGGCGGTGGCGGCATCGTCGCCGACTCGGACTGCGAGGCGGAATATCAGGAAACCTTCACCAAAGTCCGTGTACTGCTGGAGACGCTTGAAGCACTCTGAACCGCTCTGCGTCGCAAAGAGGACGCAGAGCGTCCAGAACGGCATACCGACGCAGAGCGTCGGCACGATAGCCAGATCATTTCGTGACGCTCTGCGTCAACTGTCTCCAGTCGCGCGCAACGGAGGCTTCGCCCTCAAAGCATCAAATCCCGATTCGAGGCCTTGATGAATTCCTTTTTCAGGTCATCGAAAGTGTGCACCGCCGGAAACTGCGGGAATTCGCGGATCACGTTGTCAGGAGCGTGGAACAGGATACCAGCGTCGGCCTCGCCCAGCATGGTCGTGTCGTTGTACGAATCGCCGGCAGCAATGATCCGGTAATACAGGCTCTTGAAGGCCAGCACCGACTGTCGCTTGGGGTCTTTCTGGCGCAACTGGTAACTGACCACCCGGTCGGTCTCGTCAGTGATCAGGCGATGACACAGCAGGGTCGGAAAACCCAGTTGTCGCATCAGCGGCTGAGAGAATTCGTAGAACGTGTCCGAGAGAATCACCACCTGAAACCGCTCGCGCAGCCAGTTGACGAACTCCACGGCGCCCTCCAGGGGCTTGAGGGTGCCGATCACTTCCTGAATATCCGCCAGTTTCAGGCCATGTTCATCGAGAATGCGCAGGCGCTGCTTCATCAGCACGTCGTAATCGGGAATGTCCCGCGTGGTGGCACGCAGCGATTCAATGCCGGTTTTCTCGGCAAAGGCGATCCAGATTTCCGGGACCAGCACACCTTCGAGGTCCAGACAGGCAATTTCCACAGCACACTCCTCAGACCATTCACTCTCGACGGAAGCGGCACTCTAGCCGCTGGCGACGGCCACTGAACAGCGGATTTTGTTACCATTGCCGCCATCACGAGCGCTTAAGCGCCACTCTTGCATTTTAGGAAGCCGCCTGATGAGCCAACCTTTCGACGTCGCTGAACTGGCGACGACCTATGCGAACAAATCTGCACAAGACATTCTGAAACTGGCCTTCGAGCACTTCGGCGACGAACTGTGGATCTCTTTCAGCGGTGCCGAGGACGTGGTTCTGGTCGACATGGCCTGGAAGCTGAACAAGAACGTCAAGGTCTTCAGCCTCGATACAGGGCGCCTGCATGCGGAAACCTATCGTTTCATCGAGCAGGTCCGCGAGCACTACAAGATCGAGATCGAGATCGTTTCGCCCGATCACAGCAAGCTTGAACCTTTCGTCAAGGAAAAGGGCCTGTTCAGCTTTTACCGGGACGGCCATGGCGAATGCTGCGGCATCCGCAAGATCGAGCCGCTGCGGCGCAAACTGTCTGGCGTCAGCGCTTGGGCAACCGGCCAGCGCCGTGATCAGAGCCCCGGCACCCGCAGCGCCGTTGCCGCAGTGGAAATCGACAGCGCCTTTTCAACAGCCGAGCGCACGCTGTACAAATTCAACCCGTTGGCACAGATGAGCAGCGAGGAAATCTGGGGCTACATCCGCATGCTGGAGCTGCCCTACAACAGCCTGCACGAGCGCGGCTTCATCAGCATCGGCTGTGAACCCTGCACCCGCCCGGTATTGCCGAACCAGCACGAGCGCGAGGGTCGCTGGTGGTGGGAGGAAGCCACGCAGAAGGAATGCGGACTGCATGCGGGCAACCTGATAGCGCGCGACTAATGTCGCGAGCGGCAAGCTTCAAGCTTCAAGTCAAAGCGCGTAGGGCTCTGGCTTGTAGCTTGTAGCTTGTAGCTCAAAACTGCCTCTAATGCACCGGCAGCTCGACATTGGCAAACAGCTCTTCCATTTCCTGCTTGTTATGGCACTGAATCGCCTTGGCCATGACTTCACGGGTCAGGTGCGGCGCGAATTTCTCGATGAAATCGCACATGAAGCCACGCAGGAAGGTGCCGCGACGGAAGGCGATTTTTGTCACGCTGGACTCGAACAGATCACTGGCATCGAGCACCACCAGGTCGCTGTCCACTGCCTCGTCTATCGCCATTCTTGCCACGATACCCACCCCCAGGTTCAGCCTGACGTAGGTCTTGATCACGTCGGCATCCGCCGCCGTGAACACGACCTTGGGCACCAGCCCGCGATGGCTGAACGCTTCGTCCAGCTTGGAACGACCGGTGAAGCCGAAGACGTAAGTCACGATCGGGTATTCAGCCAGCAGTTCCAGCGTCAGCTTCGGCGCCTTGGTCAACGGGTGACCCTGCGGCACGACAATGCAACGGTTCCAGCGATAGCACGGCATCATCACCAGATCGCTGAACTGCTCGAGCGCCTCGGTGGCGATGGCGAAGTCAACCGTCCCGTCAGCAGCCATTTCGGCGATCTGCATCGGTGAGCCCTGGTGCATGTGCAGCGCGACATCAGGGTATTGCTTGATGAAGTTGCTGATCACCGGCGGCAAGGCGTAGCGCGCCTGAGTGTGAGTGGTGGCAATCGACAGCGTGCCCTTCTTCTCGTTGGAGAATTCCTGGGCAATCTGCTTGATGCTCTCAACCTTGCGCAGGATCTCGCCCGCTGTCGTGATGATGCGCTCGCCTGCAGGTGTCACACGCGTCAGGTGCTTGCCGCTGCGGGCGAAAACCTCGACGCCCAGTTCATCTTCAAGCAGACGGATCTGCTTGCTGATGCCGGGCTGGGAGGTGTAAAGGCTCTGGGCCGTCGCGGAAACGTTGAGGTCGTGGTGCGCCACTTCCCAAATGTAGCGCAGTTGTTGGAGCTTCATATGTATCCCTCAAAGCAGATAAACCCTATGGGTATCGGCGACGGTATATAACTGGATTAATGGTGAGACGAATAATTCTAGAACTTTTTATCACCTTTGTAAGGTGATCGCACGCTCGATTTCATTAAAACCACCAATTGGACCTTCCCCCTTACCCCCGCCCCTTTTTCAACATCATCGGAACCATGTAGACCGGCACATCGGAAAACTGCAGGACCCTGGCAGCCGTGCGGCCTACCGAGGTGCCCTCTTCCATCCTGCGGCTGTGACTGCCGACCACCAGCAAATCCACATTCAGCCTGTGCGCCTGTTCGAGAATCACGCTGGCAGGCTCGCCCTGAACGACACGCACCGTACGAATCAGGGACAGGTCCGAGTGCCCTTCGCCCAATTCTTCACGAAACCCGTCGAGCATTCGTTGCTCTATTCCACTCAGAAACGCATTCACACCTTTGCCGCGAAGCTCTTTCAGCGCGTCCTCGCCCAGGTAACTCTGCAGCACCGACTCGGCGAACAGGCCCAGAGGCTCGACGACATGGATGACGTACAGCTCGGCGTTGAACGTTCGAGCCAGCGCCAGCGCGTGCTGCGTTACATAAGGCGCGTACAGACCGAGGTCTGCGGCATACAGCATCGAACGGACCATACAACCTCCCGTACAACCGGAATGGCGGAGATTGACTCAGCGTAGCAGCGCATCATCGGCTGTGACGGCGGACTTCTCAGCCCCCGTCGGCAAGTGGCACTATTTCGTTGCTGATGCCGTGCGGAACGTGCCCCGTCGCGACCACATCACGCGCCTTCTCGCAGTGGCCGGGCTGATCGTCGAAAAACACATCGGCGGCGAACGCTTCAAGGAAGGCCGACTTTTGCAAACCACCGAGAAACAGCGACTCGTCCAGACGAATATCCCATTCGCGCAAGGTACGAATCACGCGCTCATGAGCAGGTGCCGAGCGAGCCGTGACCAGCGCGGTGCGAATCGGGCAGCTCGCGTCGGGAAACTCGCGCTGCAGCTGATTGAGTGCGGCGAGAAACGGCTTGAAAGGTCCGCCGCGCAACGGTTCGCGAGCCCACTCACGCTCGCTGGCCTGAAAGGCTGCCAGCCCGCCGCTCTGGTAAACCCGCTCTGATTCGTCGGAAAACAATACGGCGTCGCCATCGAAGGCAATCCGCAACTCGGCGCTGGCTGCACGCCGTGCACCACCCGAAAGGATGGTCGCGGCCGCGAACCCGGCATCCAGGGCGCTGCGTACATCCTCGGCATGCGTGGAGAGAAACAGGTGGCAGCCAAACGCTGCGAGATAAGGATAAGGACTGCGCCCGCCGGCAAAGGCGGCGCGGCTGATGTCGAGCCCATAGTGCTGAATCGAGTTGAAGACCCGCAGCCCGGTATCGGCACTGTTGCGCGACACCAGCACCACTTCGACGCGCGCCTTTTGCAGACTGGCATTGAGGCTCAGCAATTTTTCGACCAGCGGGAAGGCATCGCCCTGCGCGAGGATTTCGTCCTCATGTTCGATCTGATACTTGCGGTAGGCCTCGACCCCATCGGCCATGTACACCTCATGACTGTCGCGCAGATCGAACAGCGCACGCGATGAAATCGCCAGTACCAGCTTGTGGTCTTCAGCTTCTGTCATGAATCACTCCTTGCTTGCCGGGTGGTTGCCCCGATCAATGAACGCCAGTGCCTGATAAAGCGCCCGCACGCGAGGCATGTCAAACCCGACGGCAAGCGCTGCTGCGAGGGGCCTGGCATAAATGGCGTCCAGCTCCAGCGGGCGTCTTTCGGCCAGGTCGTGGTACATGCTGGGCCTGTAATCCGGCATGCTTTCGGTCACCGTAAACAGATGCTGCGCGAAACCCGGCGGCAACGCATGCCCACAGGCCTCGGCGCCCTGCACGACCTCGTCCATCAGCGACCGGATCAAGGCCTGGCTGTCAGGGTCGGCCATCAATCGGCCGGTACTGGTCTGCAACAAGGCCGATAGCCCGTTGTAGGGCACATTCCAGACCAGCTTCTGCCAGCGGGCCTGTTGCAGATTGGCCATGACCGGCGCGTCGATGCCGGCTGTCCTGAACAGGGCCGCGCAGGCTTCGACAACCGCCATGCGGCTCGCCTCATCTTTCGCCGGGCCGCTGTGATAGCCGACACTGACCGCGCCGAAGGCTTCATGGGCGACGACGCCGGGCGCAACCCGGTTGACGCAGACGAAGCACAGCCCGCCGAGTATGTGCAGGCTGTCGGGCAGGACGTTACGCAATTGGTCTTCGACAGCCAGACCGTTCTGCAACAGCAGCACGCTGGCGTTCGGCGCAGCCGCCTGGCGAATGATCGGACCGAGCGCGGCATTGCCGGTGCTCTTGGTGCCGACCAGCAGCCAGTCACAAGGTGGCATTTCAGCCGCCGAGCGATACGCCTGAACAGGCTTGAGGGACAGCTCGCCATGCACGGCGCTTTTGACCTGCAAACCTTCGCGTGCCACCGTGTCAAACTCGCTGCGCAGCAGAAAATGCACATCGTATCCGGCACGCGCCAGCATCAATCCGTAAAAGCCCCCGATGGCACCCGTACCTATGATGCCGACGCGCGGACGACGGGAATCAACACTCATGACCTCTCCCTTGACTGTCTCGCTATTTGCGGCCGTACACTATCCGTCGCAGCGGATTGTCTTGCAATAAGGCAGCGCATCTCGGCCAAAGACCTGGCCGATACCTCGTTTACTTATTGTCGAACAACGCGATAACGCGCTAAGGTTCGGCTCCCCGCTGCGCTCAAACCTGCTGGGCACCGCCGCACGGGGGACCGTTGGCGGCCAGTACCCGCGACCTGATGAGTAACACGATGGCTGATTTACCGATTGACGACCTCAACGTTGCCTCCAACGAGACTCTGATCACTCCGGATCAGCTCAAGCGCGACATCCCCCTGACCGATGCTGCCCTGCACACCGTCAGCCAGGGCCGCGAAGTGATTCGCAACATTCTCGATGGCCATGATCACCGCCTGTTCATCGTGATCGGCCCGTGCTCGATCCACGACCTGAAGGCAGCCAAGGAGTACGCCGAGCGTCTCAAGGCGCTGGCTGCGGAAGTGTCTGACACGCTGTATCTGGTGATGCGCGTCTATTTCGAGAAGCCACGTACCACGGTAGGCTGGAAAGGCCTGATCAACGACCCGTACCTGGATGACTCGTTCAAAATCCAGGATGGCCTGCACATCGGTCGCCAGCTGCTGCTGGATCTGGCCGAGATGGGGCTGCCCACCGCGACCGAAGCCCTGGACCCGATCTCTCCGCAGTATCTGCAGGACCTGATCAGTTGGTCGGCCATCGGCGCGCGCACCACAGAATCCCAGACTCATCGCGAGATGGCTTCGGGCCTGTCCTCGGCAGTCGGTTTCAAGAACGGCACCGACGGCGGCCTGACGGTTGCCATCAACGCCTTGCAATCGGTGTCGAGCCCGCATCGTTTCCTGGGTATCAACCAGGAAGGCGGCGTGTCGATCGTGACCACCAAAGGCAATGCCTACGGTCATGTGGTGCTGCGCGGCGGTAACGGCAAGCCCAACTATGACTCGGTCAGCGTTGCGCTCTGCGAGCAGGCGCTGAACAAGTCCGGCATTCGCCCGAACATCATGGTCGACTGCAGCCATGCCAACTCCAACAAGGACCCGGCGCTGCAACCGCTGGTGATGGAAAACGTCGCCAACCAGATCCTCGAAGGCAACGAATCGATTATCGGCCTGATGGTCGAGAGCCATTTGAACTGGGGCTGCCAGGCGATTCCCAAGGACCTGTCGGAATTGCAGTACGGCGTGTCCATCACCGATGCCTGCATCGATTGGCAAAGCACTGAAAAGACCTTGCGTAGCATGCACGCGAAACTCAAGGACGTGCTGCCAGCTCGCAAGCGCAAGTAATTGCCTGACCGACTGCACTGCAATAACGAAAACGCCGAGCAAATGCTCGGCGTTTTTTTTATGCTCGCTGTCGGTAGCTACAGGTCTTCAGAGCTTAGCCGCCTGCGACTGCAGATCATGCAGCTCCATATAGCGCTCGACATAAGAGCAGGACGGTATGACGGAATAGCCCATGCTGTCGGCATAGTCGAGCGCCTCCTTGGTCAGGGCGGCGGCAATTCCGCGGCCCCGCAAGGCGTCCGGTACGAAGGTCCGATAGAAGTCCAGGGTCTGCTTGCCGAGATCCATATACGTCAGATAGGCACGGTGGCCGTCGATAATGATTTCGAAATGGTGGCCGACTTCGTCATGGTGGATGGACAACGCCTCGCTCATCGCTACTCCTCGCGGGTCTTGGAATTTGACCCCTACCTTACCGGTCTTTTTCAGGCGAAGGAACATCTACGCCACCCAGTGTCTGTTTTCGACACCGGTAGAGCACTGCCGATCTCGACGGACATCACATTGAGATAGTAGGCGCCATTAGCGACTATGCTCAAGCGCGGTCGATGTAAAAACACCTGGAAATGCTCACGTGCCGACCGACAGTCAATCAGGCATGGTCTTACGCGTACTGTTCGGAACGCCTTAGCAAGGCAAAGGTCCAGTTAAAGTGGATAGTTTTTGTACAGAACGCTTGAGAAGTAACGCGGAACGCTTTCAAAGCGAGGAATTTTAGCAGCTTCTTGCGCCGGGTCCGTTTACTTACTACAAACAATGGGTACTATGTACGCCGGTCGTTTTCTCATTTTCGAGAGATGACTAATTTGAAAAAAAATTCCTTGAAGGTGAACACGATGAACAACGTTCTGAAATTCTCTGCTCTGGCTCTGGCCGCAGTTCTGGCTACCGGTTGCAGCAGCGTATCCAAAGAAACCGAAGCTCGTCTGACAGCTACCGAAGACGCAGCAGCTCGTTCGCAAGCACGTGCCGACGAAGCCTACCGCAAGGCTGACGAAGCTATGGCTGCTGCTCAAAAAGCTCAGCAAACTGCTGACGAAGCCAACGAGCGCGCTCTGCGCATGTTGGACAAAGCCAGCCGCAAGTAATAATCCCCCGGGATTATTGAAAGCCGACCCGGTAACGGGTCGGCTTTTTTTTGCCTGTTTTCTGGCTGGGTGATTGCCTGCGCAAGCCTGAATGACTGTTCTGCTGTATCAGGAAGATAACTAATTTTTGCCAAAGCTCCGCATTGGCACGAGAGCAATTGCTGGCGACGGTTTACTGAAAAATCACCGGTTCTTCAGCATTCGCAGGCGCTTTGCCCGGTTCTGCGATCTCCACCGGCATGCCGTCTTCGGCCGCAACCACATCACGTACCACATCCCAGTTCATGCGCAGGTTGTTGGCCAAGTCGTCACGCTTGAGCAGCGCATTGATCACCGCAGTGTGCTTGTCGACCACCGACGGGTTGCCCAGGTCATCAACCGGCGTGTGCGCTTCGAGATAGACCTTGCCACCGCTGATGCCGAACTTGTAAGGCTCGCTGATGATGCGCACGGTCGTACCGACCGGGGCCATGTCGGCCAGTTCCAGCACGTTATTGTTGTACATGCGGAAACAGCCGTGACTGGTGCGCATGCCGATGCCAAACTTCTTGTTCGAGCCGTGGATCAGGTAGCCGGAAAGCCCCAGACCGAACTTGAACGGCCCCAACGGATTGTCAGGGCCAGCCGGCACTACATCCGGCAGCGGATCGCCATCGGCCGCATGCTCGGCCTTGATCGAGGCCGGCGGCGTCCAGGTCGGGTTCGGCGTCTTGGCCGTCACCTTGGTCACGCCAATCGGCGACCCCCAGCCTTCACGACCGACACCCAGCGGATAGGTGTGCACGACATTCTGCCCCTTGGGGTAGTAATACATGCGGTATTCGGCAAGGTTGATGACAATCCCTTCGCGCGGACCCGGCGGCAGAATGAAACGGGTCGGCAGCACGATGTCCTTGCCTGCACCCGGCAACCAGGGATCGACGCCAGGGTTGGCAGCGATCATTTCCAGGTAGCCCAGATCATATTGGGTGCCCAGATCGGCGAAGGTGTCTTCGTATTTGGCCTTGATGACCTGCACCTGCCCCACGATGTCTTCGCCGGGCGGCGGCAACGGAAACTCCAGTGCATGGACAGAGCTCGCCGCGCACAGAGCAGCGAGCGACAGACAGCGGGTAACGGCTGGAATGCGCGACAACATCCGGGAGATCCTTCGGGTAACGACTAAAGAGATGGAAGCAAGAACTGAAGTGTACACCGGCCCTTGCCAGATCGGGGATATCTGCGGCTAGCCTTCCGGCAGTGATGACAGCTAGAGTTCAGGCCAGATCGGATTCATACCCCTGCGCTGCGCATCCATGATGGCCTTGCACAAGGGACACAGACGCTCATCGCGCATGGCCTGCAGTTCGACGGCGCGCATTTGCGGCTGGGCCGGCAACAACGTGCCACATAATGTACGGTCGATCGAGCCGCCCAGCTCCAATTGGCGAGCGATCAGATGGACGCGCACTTCCTGACAGGCGAACAGATCCAGCTGCTCATCGGGTTCAAGCATTTGATAGGCATACAGGGACCAGGCGGGACGCGGCATGGGGGGCTCCAGATCGGGGGCGCCACATTAGCCGAAAGCCCCCGCCCGGGAAAGCCTCAAAGCAGCGGTTTCAGGCTCGGCCAGACATTTTCTAGCAACTTGCTCTGAGCGGCCGCCGCCGGATGCAGACCATCGGCTTGCATCAGTTCGGGCACCCCGCCTACACCTTCGAGAAAGAATGGCACGAAGGGAACCTTTTTCTCCTTGGCCAGGTTGCTGTAAACCTCTTCAAAAGCCTTGGTGTAGCGTGGCCCGTAGTTGGGCGGGATACGCATGCCCAATAACAGCACTTTGGCACCTGCCGCCTGCGAACGGTCGATCATCGATGAAAGGTTTTGTTGCAATTGAGCAGGCTGCTGGCCGCGCAGGCCATCGTTGCCGCCCAACTCCAGAATAACCAGTTCCGGCTTATGCTCTGCAAGCAGCGCAGGCAAACGCGCCTGGCCGCCTGCACTGGTGTCGCCACTGATCGACGCATTGACCACCTTGTCGTCGAAACCCTCCTTGCTCAGACGCTGTTCCAGCAGGCTGACCCACCCCACGCGGGTATCCAGCCCGAAAGCCGCACTGATACTATCCCCAACGATCAACACCGTGCCCGCCAACGCGCCCTGTGACAGCAGCAGTAACCCCAGGCCAGCACTTAAAAACAACGCACGCATCGGATTCTCCATGAGTGAAAGTATTCTCAGTGCCCAAAGCCTCAGCAAAGTAGTCCCCAGCACCGAAGGTGACCTGACCATCCTGCACGAACTCTCCCTGGAACTAAACAAGGGCGATACGCTGGCCATCGTCGGTGCCTCCGGTTCGGGCAAATCCACCCTGCTCGGCTTGCTGGCCGGGCTGGACCTGCCGAGCGCCGGTTCAGTCATCCTTTCGGGGCGCAACCTCAGCGAGCTGGATGAAGACCAGCGCGCCAGAGTGCGGGCCGAGCACGTCGGGTTCGTGTTTCAGTCGTTCCAGCTACTCGACAGTCTGAACGCGCTGGAAAACGTCATGCTGCCGATGGAGCTCGAAGGCCGCAAAGACGCCCGTGAAAAAGCCCGCGACCTGCTGGAACGGGTGGGCCTCGGCCAGCGCTTGACCCATACGCCGCGTCAGTTGTCGGGTGGCGAACAGCAACGGGTCGCCATTGCCCGCGCCTTCGCAGCCGACCCCGACGTGCTGTTCGCCGACGAACCCACCGGCAACCTCGACAGCCACACTGGCGAACGCATCAGCGACCTGCTCTTCGAACTGAACAAGGAGCGCAACACCACGCTGGTGCTGGTCACTCACGATGAGCGTCTGGCGCATCGCTGCCGTCGCTTGATCCGTCTTGAAGGGGGCCGACTGGTCGCCCCGCTGGAGCCTTGATGGCACGTTTGCCTTTTGCCCGCCTGCTGAGCCTTGCTGTCCGCCAACTGATGCGCGATGCCCGCGCCGGAGAATTGCGGGTGTTGTTCTTCGCCCTTCTGGTCGCCGTGGCGGCGAGCACCGCCATCGGTTATTTCGGCGCCCGTCTGAACGGCGCGATGCTGCTGCGGGCGACCGAGTTCCTGGGTGCCGATCTGATCCTCGAAGGCTCGAGCCCGGCGCGTGCCGAGCAGGTCGAAGAAGGCAAACGCCTGCAACTCAAGCATGCGCAGATCGTGGTCTTTTCCAGCGTGATCGCGACCGACGCAGGTATCCAGCTGTCGAGCATCAAGGCAGTGGACGACGCTTACCCATTGCGCGGCGAACTGAAAAGCGCCGCAGACCTGTACCAGTCGGAACAGGCTGGCAGCGGTCCGCAACCGGGTGAAGCCTGGGTCGAGGCACGCCTGCTTCCTGCGGTCGACCTGAAGGTCGGAGACGACCTCGATGTCGGCTCCAAAACCTTGAAACTGACCCGCATACTGACTTACGAGCCAGACCGGGCAGGCAACTTCTACAGCCTGACCCCGCGCGTGATGATCAACCTGCAGGACCTTGCCGCCACCGGCGTGGTACAGCCGGGCAGCCGGGTCACCTATCGGGAGATGTGGAGCGGCCCGCCGGAGGCACTGGCGGCCTATCGCAAAGCCATCGAGCCGGGTCTTGAGCCGCATCAGGAAATCAAGGACGCCCGCGATGGCAGCCAGCAGATTGGCGGCGCACTGGGCAAGGCCGAACGTTATTTGAATATGGCCAGTCTGGTCGCCGTGTTGCTGGCGGGCGTTGCCGTGGCGCTGTCGGCATCCCGATTCGCAGCAAGGCGCTTCGATGCCAGCGCCCTGCTGCGCTGCCTGGGACTGTCGCGCGGCGAGGCGATGACCCTGTTCAGCCTGCAACTGGCGATCATCGGCTTGCTGGCCAGCCTGAGCGGTGCCTTGCTGGGCTGGCTGGCACAGCTCGGTCTGTTCGCGCTGCTGCAAAATCTGCTTCCGGCGACCGTTCCGCCAGGCGGCGTACTGCCTGCGCTGGCCGGCATGGGCACCGGGCTGGTAGCGCTGGCCGGTTTCGCCCTGCCGCCGCTGGCTGCACTGGGTCGCGTGCCGCCGCTGCGCGTCCTGCGCCGCGACATGCTGCCAATCCCCGCCAGCTCCTGGCTTGTGTATGGCGCAGCGCTGCTCGCGCTGGGCTTGATCATGTGGCGTCTGAGCCTGGATCTGGTCTTGACCTTCGCCCTGCTGGGTGGCGGCATCGTCGCCGCGCTGCTGCTCGGCAGTCTGCTGTTACTGGCGCTCAACAGCCTGCGCCGTCTGCTGTCCGGCGCCTCGCTGCCCTGGCGGCTGGGTTTGGGGCAACTGCTGCGTTACCCGCTGGCCGCTGCCGGACAATCGCTGGCTTTCGGCCTGATTCTGCTGTCGATGGGCTTGATCGCGCTGCTGCGCGGTGAGCTGCTCGACACCTGGCAAAATCAGCTGCCCAAGGATGCACCGAACTATTTCGTGCTCAACGTACTGCCAGCCGACAAAGAAAACTTCGCCCAGACGCTGAGCAAGCTGTCCACTCACGCGGCGCCCCTTTACCCGGTGGTGCCAGGACGCCTGACCAGCATCAACGGCGAACCTGTCAGCAACTTCGTGACCAAGGATTCGCGCGGTGAAAATGCCACGCGTCGCGACCTGAGCCTGACCTGGGCCGCCGAGCTTCCCGAGGGCAATACCCTGACTGCCGGCAACTGGTGGAAAGCGTTGCCTGATTCCGGGCAAAGCGATGCAATGCCCGGTGTCTCGATCGAGGCCAAACTGGCCGACAGCCTGAAAATCAAACTGGGCGACCGCCTGAGCTTCATCGTCGGCGGACTGACCCGCGACGCCGTGGTCACCAGCCTCAGGGACGTGAACTGGGATACCTTCCAGCCCAACTTCTTCATGATTTTCCAGCCCGGCACCCTCGCCGACTTGCCGACCACTTACCTGACCAGCTTTTACCTGCCACCCGGCCAGGACAAGCAGATCGTCGAGCTGTCGCGCACCTACCCGTCCATCAGCATTCTGGGTGTAGAGGCCCTGCTCGCGCAGGTACGCAGCATCCTCGATCAGGTGACCCTGGCCGTGCAGTTCGTTCTGCTGTTCGTGCTGGCCGCAGGTATCGCGGTGCTGTTTTCCGGATTGCAGGCCACGCTGGACGAACGCATCCGGCAAGGCGCACTGCTGCGCGCACTGGGCGCAGAGCGAGCGCTGCTGATCAAGTCGCGGCGCATCGAATTCGGTTTGCTGGGGGCTGCCAGTGGCGTACTGGCGGCATTGGGCTGTGAGCTGGTGAGCTTCGTGCTGTACCGCTACGCCTTTTCGCTGGAATGGCAGCCACATCCATGGCTACTGCTGCTCCCGGTGATCGGCGCCTTGCTGGTCGGTGGTGCCGGTGTATTCGGCACCCGCCGCGCACTGAACGTCAGCCCGCTGACCGTGCTGCGCGAGGGGTGAGGCTACTCACAAATCCAGTGGGAGCGAGCTTGCTCGCGAAGAGGCCGGTACAGCCTTCAGAAACAGGGCGTTTGGGCTAACGTCTTCGTGAGCAATGCGGATCGCCGCCCCGGTCACTCCACACAGAGATCTGCATCCTGCCTGACGCTAAGTTTTAGCCCCACTCTCCGCGCTTATCGGGAGTTGTGTATAGCGATCAGCGCTCCGCGTGAGAATGCAATTGCGGACGTTCTGCGTCCGGCCTCACTTTTCGTAATCAATCGAGTTCACGAACCACAGCTTCTCGCCTTCGGGCGTATTGACCAGCACCTCGTCGCCCACTTCCTTCTTCAGCAAGGCGCGAGCCATGGGCGAGTCGATGGAGATGTAGTCGTTGCGCCCATAGATTTCGTCATAACCGACAATGCGGAATTTCTTGAGATCGCCCGCTTCGTTTTCGATCTCGACCCAGGCACCGAAGAACACCCGCCCTTCCTGCTCCGGCGAATACTGCACGACACGCATGTCTTCGAGGCGCTTGCGCAGATAGCGCACGCGTCGGTCGATCTCACGCAGCAGCTTCTTGTTGTACTGGTAATCGGCGTTTTCGCTGCGATCCCCGAGCGATGCCGCCCAGGCGACCTTTTGCGTAATGTCGGGCCGGTGCTCTCGCCACAGGTAGTCGAGTTCTTTCTTCAGGGCTTCATGCCCGTCACGGGTGATGATCTTTGTACTCAAGAAGTTTCTCCGGCCCGGCAAAAATCAGTTCGACAGGCGACAAAGACTCAACGTCGCGCCACCTCATGCTGGATGCAGCCGTCGTAATAGACCTTGGTCACCGCATCAGGCTTGAGCCGCGACTCGCTGTCGTAGGTCTGTTCCGTGATACGCAATGCCATGGGCCGCATCCATTGTTTGGCAAACTTGCGCGCCTGCAGCTTCTGCCGCGCGCCATAGCGAGTAACGCCTGACAACTTGGAGGCCTGCGCACCACCCGCAATGGCCGAGCCCCAACGACACAGATAACGCTCGTTTTCCGTGGCGTTTCTGGCCTGTACGGAAAACGCCAGCCCGAAAAGCGTCAGGCACGCCAGAGCACAATAGACCAAACGCATGCGAAAACCACCTAATCCTTTGATAAGGCGGCGATTTTGCCTGTCCATTCACGCGTCGGGGGCCAGCAATATGCCTTCTATGCCCATTGGCTGAATCAGGCGATTCAACCCAGCGTAATCAGACCCTGCCGGGCGATGCGCGTCAGGTCATGAATCACCTGCCCGACATCATCTGCCTGCGGCGATTGCACCACGGCGAGGTCGAATTGATCGTCGGCAAAATGACTCAGCGACTGGTGGGTCTCGGCGAACTGAATCAGAAACGCACAGGAGCCGCCACGCCGACGCGGCCAGCCGTCGAGATAGCGCAACAACGTGGGCTGATGGGAACCGCTGAGAAGGATTTTCGGGTTCTTGCGGGACAAGACCGTGCTGATCGGAGAAAGACGAATGAGGGGGCGCAGGTTGTTCATGGTGGTTTCTCTGCCTCGCAAGATCCGCTGGGCAGCGGTGAGAGGCAACACCGAACCAACGTTTTAGCGGTATTTCGACAAGACTTCAGCCTTGCCAGGCGCCCCGCAAGTAGTTGTTAAATCGGCGCTTGAGCACGCATCCTAGAGAAACGTCCCATTCATTGTCAATTGCCATTCATGGCGGGTGCCTGCAAACGCACAAGGCCCGCTACAAGAGCGGGCACTGCACAGCAAGCGTAGCCGGTTATCGGGCGATGATACGGTCCAGCGATAACTTGCCTGCACCTTCGATGAGTACTGCCACGGCACCGCCAAGCAGTGCCAGCGCGTACTCGTAGCCGTTGTTGGCCATGAAGAAGCCGTTGTGGATGTGCACGGTGAAGATCGCCACCAGCAACAGCAGGATCACCACGACCGCAGCGGGACGAGCCAGCAGCCCCAGCAGCAGGCCCAGGCCACCAAAGAATTCGGCGCTGCCCGACATCAGCGCCATCAGGTAACCCGGCGTCAGGCCCAGGCTTTCCATGTACTGCGCGGTGCCTTCGAGGCCATAACCACCGAAGGCGCCGAACAGTTTCTGGCTGCCGTGCGCGATGAACGCGATACCGACGATGGCGCGCAGGACAGTCAGGCCGTAACCGGCGCGAGTGGTGAGGACCGACTTGATCAATGTGTTCATGGAGGACTTTCCGTGAGTGATGGGTGATTAACAGCGAGTGGCGCCATGATAATCAAATTCACTCATGTAAAAACCGCAAATAACGGCGTATAAAAATCGAATAAATCGATCTTTAGCGTTTTACCGCTGGTTTGGGCCCGCTCTTTTCCAGCGAGTCGCGCTCGCGATCAAAGGCCAGGTAGTACTTGTTCACGCTGTTCACGAACGCCACGACATTGGCACCGCCCTGCTCCATCGCAACGCGCTCGGTCTGGAAGAACCACTGGTTCGGATTCAGCCCGCGACGCCGCGCTTCCTCGCGCATACCCTGCACGCGCTCAGGTCCCAGGTTATAGGCGGCCATCACGAATGCCATGCGCTCGCGTTCGTTGACCCGTTTACTGGAGAAATACTTGCGCTGGATCAGCGCCATGTAGCGCGAACCGGCTCGGATGTTGTCGTCAGCGCTCTGGATGCTCGGCACGCCAACGCTTTTCGCTGCCGAAGGCGTGATCTGCAACAAGCCTGTCGCGCCGCCACTGCCCTTGGCAGACGGGTCGAGTTTGGATTCCTTGAACGCGAGGGCTGCCAGGTCAAGCCAGTCCATGCCCTGCGCATCGGCATGGCGCTGCAGCATCGGACGCAGTTGTTCAAGACGCTGCAGGTTGTTGCGCACTAGCGGGTTGTTGACCTTGTAGGTGTTCTTGTACGCGTTGGCGAACACCTGATCCTGCTGGGCCGACGGCTTATAGTCTTTGAGGAAATCGTCGACACTGGACCGCAACTGGGTGGCGTTGTCACGTACAAACCAGCTGATATCACCGTGGGTCTGCAAGGTCAGGCCGCGTTCGATGCGCAGTTTGGGCATGATCCTCGCCCAGCGCTCGGCAATCGGCTGCTCGACCAGCGTCATCGGATAGATTCCGGCCTGGACCATTTCCAGCACATCCTCGACGGCCAGACTGGGGTCGACCCATTCGATTTTTGCCAGAGGCAGCTTGCGCAGCTCCAGTTGTCGATTGACCTGATGCAAGGCTTCGTCGGCAGCACTGCCGGTGGGCAGGCTCAGGGTCTTTCCGGACAATTGATCCACACGGCGCACACTGCGCTGACCGCGAACGCCGACCAGCACCAGAGGCACGTCGTGCACGATCGGTGCGCTGGCCTGAATACCCTTGGCGTCGCTGACATCGAGCAGCTCGCCGGGCGCGATCATGTCGCCTTCTCCGCGCTGCAAGGCGGTGAGCAGCTGGTTCTTGGCCTTGGGGATGACCTTGATCGTGACCTTCTGCCCCGCACGGGAGTGGCTGTTGAGGTACTGCTCGAAGGCTTGCAGGCGATGATATTCGACGCCGATTTCCTGACCCTTGACGTCGCCGGAGCTGTTACGGCTCTGATTGACCAGCACGCGCAGCACCTTGCTGCTGCGAATCGCCGGTAAATCGCGCACCTGCACCGTGTGCTGCACGACCTCGGGACCGGTCTGACGAGCAGAAACCTGCAAGGGCAGCAGCGGTAACAGGCACATCAAAGACACAAGCGCGGATCGGATCATTCACTTCCCCAGGGCAATGCCGGAAAGAAACAGGAAAAAGGAAATCTTGAGGTCACGCAGCAGCATCGAGCAGCGAAGGAAATCGTTGAACCCTCAGGTTCAATCGCTTGAATACCCAGCGTTTTCTTGTTGTGGCCAGAGCTCTGGTATGCTCGGCAGCCTTCAGCTGGAGGTAGCACCATGCAACTCATCGACATCGGCGTCAATCTGACCAATGCAAGCTTCGCCTCGCAGCGACAGGCGGTACTCGACCGCGCCTACGCCGCAGGCGTCGAACAACTGGTGGTGACCGGCACCAGTGTCGAGGGCAGCGAACACGCCCTGCAGCTGTGTCACGAGCTGGATGAAAGCGCGCAACGCCTGTTCTGCACGGCGGGAATCCACCCGCATTCAGCGAGCGATTGGACCGGCGACACCGAGAAACAGTTGCATGCCCTGCTCAGGGAAAATCGCGTTCGCGCCGTGGGTGAATGCGGCCTGGATTACAATCGCGATTTCTCGCCTCGCCCCCAGCAGGAAAAGGTCCTGGAGGCGCACCTGGCCATGGCCGTGGAACTGCAATTACCGGTGTTCCTCCACGAGCGCGACGCCAACCAGCGGTTGCTGGAGATTCTGCGCGACTACCGCGACCGTCTGCCCGCGGCAGTCGTGCACTGTTTCACCGGTGAGCGCGCCGCGCTGTTCAGTTACCTGGACCTTGATCTGCATATCGGCATCACCGGCTGGATCTGCGACGAACGACGCGGAACCCACCTGCATGCGCTGGTGGGCAACATCCCTCGCGGCCGGCTGATGCTGGAAAGCGATGCGCCCTACCTGCTGCCACGCAGCCTGCGTCCCAAGCCGAAAAACGGTCGCAACGAGCCGGCTTACCTGCCGGAAGTCTTGCGCGAAGTAGCCTTGCACCGGGGCGAAACGCAGGAAGACCTCGCACGCCACAGCACTGATTGCGCGCGGCAGTTTTTTGCCTTGCCGGTGCTGAAGGACACCTCAGAGGATGAAAATCTGCAGCTTTGTTGACCCGCATCAAGGCTCTCTTCGTTGACTGAGGCACAGTGATGGCATCTTGCTGCTATCTCAACCGATTACCGAAGAAGACCACTCATGGGCTCATGGCTTGGCAACCTGTCACTGAAATATAAGTTCTGGGCCGTCAACGCGGTCGCTTTCGTCACCACCCTGTTGCTGGTGCTGTACGCCATGCAAACTGAACAACACGCGCGCACGGATGCGTCGCGTCAGGCAGCACAAGCGCAGGCGCGCCTGCTCGCCGCCTGGCCCGTCGACGCAGCCCTGCCCTCCAGCAATACATTGCTGACGTACCGTCAGGGTCAGACACCGGTTGTCGATGGCCTTGCGCTGCAGGAACTGGCTGACGCCCGCGACTGGGTGACACTGGACAAGCCCGCTGGCGATCAATGGCTGAGCGGTGCGCAGATCATCACCCGAGGCGCCGAGCAACGGATTGCGCTACTGGCATTCACCCCGACCTTCATGCAAATCCTGCTGGATCGCTTCACGCACTACGCGATGGCGGTTTTTGTGCTGATGTTATTGATGCTCTGTGCCTCGCAGCTGCTGATCCGCTTTCTGCTCAGCCAGCTCAACGCACTCAAAGACGTGATGCTGCACGTCGAAAAAAGCGGCGACCTGGCGGCCCGTGTTCCCAACCGCAGTGACGATGAGGTCGGGCAGATGGCCAAGGCCTTCAACGCCATGCAGGCCGGTTATCAGCGAGTGGTCAACACTGTTTCGCAAACCGCTGGCCGCCTTGATCAGGGCGCAGCGCATCTGGCGGCGGGCATGAAGGAGGTGCGCCAAGGCATGCTCGGTCAGCAAAGCGAAACCGATCAGGTGGCCACGGCCATCAACGAAATGACGGCCACGGTCCATCACATTGCCCAGCACGCTACAGCCACCCGCGATCAGTCGCAGACGGCTGACGCACTGGCGGGCAGCGGCAAAGTAGTGGTCGACCGTGTGCAGGTGTCCATCGCGGGGCTTTCCAGCGGCGTGCAGCAAACGGCGGAAATGATCCAGCGCATGGCCGAAGACAGCCAGAAGATCAACGGCGTGGTCAACGTCATCCACAGCATTGCCGAACAAACCAATCTGCTCGCCCTCAACGCAGCCATCGAAGCCGCACGCGCCGGGGAAATGGGTCGGGGGTTTGCCGTGGTCGCCGACGAAGTACGCAATCTGGCAAAACGGGTGCAGACCTCCACCGATGAAATCACCACGATGGTCTCGACCCTGCAAAGCGGCACCCGCGATGCCGTGGATTTCATGCAGGAAAGTTCCTACAAAGCCGACGAATGCGTGCAGCAGGCGCGGGAAGCCGGTGATGCGCTGGCGGCGATTGCCGGTGCCGTGGCACAGATGCGCGAAAGCAACACGCAGATCGCCGTCGCGGCCCAGCAGCAAAGCCAGGTCGCCGAGGAGATGAACCGTGCAGTGGTGAGTATCCGCGATGTCACCGAACGCACAGTGATCCAGACGGTTGACTCGGCCAGCACCAGTGACGAGCTGGCTACGCTGGCAGGCGAACTGAATGCCGCCATTGGCCAGCTCAAGCTGTAACAGGCTATCGCCGCGATAGACAGGCTTGACTCGTCAGCCCTCTGCGCGCGGGCCTATCCTTCAGGCATTGAACGACGCTTTACGCGTTACCTGAAGAGGACCGCATCATGAACAAGCCACTTTCCGATCTGCAATTGAATCAATGGCGTGACAGCAACGACAGTCAGGAGCACTCGACCAGTCTGGCCCTGTACCTGATCGCCGTACCGCTATTCATTCTGGCGGCCCTGCTGATCCTCAACGGCCTGTTTTCCGAAAGCCTTTCATCGGTTGCAATCGGTGTGATTGGCTTGGTGGCGGCGCTGGGCTTTCAGCGCCAGAACGCCGCACGGGCCGCTCGCAAACCTTGATCCGGTTGCCGGTCAGCCAAACACGGTAACCGTCTGGCGACTGATCGCGATCAGCTCGCCGTCGGGGCTCCACAATGCCGCGGCGGTATGACCGTAGCCATCGCGGGCATGCTCGATGACTGCGCGATAGCTGCACCACTGCAGGGTATCGAGCGATGGCTGCGGCTGGATGAACTCAATGGTCCAAGTCAGTGAACTGCCGGGGGCCGGCTTGTCCAGATGCGGCAATACCGCAGGCGGCCAGGTGTCCACCAGCGCCAGAATGTGCGCTTCGCTCATGGGCGTGGCGTGCGGCTCACCGCGAAAGCGCACGTAGCCGCCTATCGCAGGCGACGGGGTATTGCTGAACGGCATGCCGCCCAACGCCCAGCGGATGTCCATGAAACGCAGGTAGTCAGGCATTACGCCACTGGCGAACGGCAACTCCGGGCATTGTTCAACCGGTTTGAGGACCGGCGCGGCCTCCGCGGAAAAGGTGATCATTGACTCCCGAGGGGCACCGAAGCTGCCTTGTATCAGGGTCATTACCTGACCGTTCTGCATGGCGCGTCCCAGCACCTGACTGACTGCCTTGCCATGACGCAGGATGTCGACCTCGAAAGCAATCGGCACCCCGGGCGCGGCCGGCCCGACAAAGGTGATCGCCAGCGAACGAACCGGCCGCCCTTCCGGCACCTGTGCACGCATCGCTTCGTAGGTCAGCGCAGCCATGAGTCCGCCAAAGCAGGCACGTCCCTGCGACCATTCGGCAGGGATCGTGACGGAGCGCGGATCACGATGCAGCGCATCGATCAGTTCAGAAAAGGTCATGCTCACTCCACACGTCAACACACAAGTGGATGGATGATAACCATCCTCTTAGTTAACGACACGCCGCATAATGGCCATTTTTGCGGCCTGAATGACTTGATCCACAACAAATTACTGGATCAGAAGCAGGCCTTGGCCAGGCGTTTGAGCGAGGCTTCGGCCTTGCGCTCGGCACGTACTATGCCGATTTGCCAGCCCGGCACACAGGGAGCCAGATCAGGTTGTTCGGCAGCCTGCGCCAGCCATTGCAGATGATCATGCCAGTCGCCCAGTTCGCCTTGTGCGGACTTGAGCCGGGCCTGCATGTTTTTCGGCTGATGCCTGAGTAGCGGATAGGCTTCGGCAGCGTATCGCACGCGCTTGATCAGCAAGCGCAGGTCATGCCGATCGTGCCCCGGCTCGGCGATGGCCACACGCAGCTTGTGCCATTGCTTGTCCATGCGTTTTTCAATGGTCTTGCGCAGGCCCCGCAACATGCCTTGACGCTGTTGCAGGCGCAGCAATTCCGGGAACCGGTCAATCAGCTTGAGCAGACGGGTCAACTCGGGCGAGCTGGCGACCTTTGGGCAGGCGCTTTCCAGGTAGCGGTTGCGTGTGAATGCGGCCTCGTTCAAACCCTGCTCTTCAAGAAACCCGGCGAGCACCTGCATATCACGCAGCGGCGTGGTCAGTTGGCCGACCGCCTTGGCCGCGTCTTCCAGCTCTGCCGCACTCGGGTTTTCCCTCAGGGGCCGCAGTACGCTGCGCAGACGGCGCACCGTGGTACGTAAATCGTGCAGCGCTTCGCTGTCAGTCGAAACGGCAAGACGTGCCTGACACGCGAGCAATTTGACATCCAGCGCCAGCACTTCGGCGACCAGATGATCCACCATTGAAGACATGCAATTCCCCTTCGACAAACTGATTCATGAATGCCTGTCCCTGACGGCTGACAACCTCCATGGCAAACCCCGGCGCAACGTGCTCAGTGCCTGCCTCAAGCGGCTTGCCGAAGCCAGCCGCCCAGCGTAGCGCTGCGCTTGAAATTCGCGGATGAAACCTTCAATGGCCTCGGCATGCTGCGGAAAGTAGAGCACCGCCCTGCGGCAGAATGCGTCAGCGCCTTCACCCGGCATACGACGCAGACCATGGCGGGCGAGCAAGCGTTCAAATGCGTTGAACACACGCAGTTGCGAGTCGCTTTCGCGTTGCCAGGGTTTGAACAGCCATAACGCGACCAGGCCCAGTGAAAACAGGGTTCCCAGGACAAAAACCGGCGCCTGGAACCCTGAAAACCAGCGACCGAGAATTTGTAACTGCTGTTGTCCCTGATAGCCCAGCACCCAACGCTGCCAGCCGTAATTGAGGTTATCCCAACTGAGGCGCAGGGCGTTGACCCAAGCCACGTTACGGTAGCGCAACGCTGAATAGGGCGAGTCCTGCAGAAACGCTTCGTCCGCCGCCAGCGCCTGCTCCAGGCCTTGCTCGATACGTTGCGGCGCCACCGCTGCAGTCGGGTCGACGCGGCGCCAGCCCACGCCCGGCTGCCAGTATTCCACCCAGGCATGCGCGTCGAACTGGCGAACCGTCAGGTACTGCCCATCGGGGTTCAGTTCGCCGCCCTGATACCCAGCCACCACCCGCGCCGGTATGCCCGCCGCGCGCAGGACAAAGGTCATGGCACCGGCATAGTGGGCACAAAACCCCTGACGACTGGCAAACAGGAACTCATCGATGCTGTCATTGCCCAGTGGTACCGGCTTGAGGGTGTAGTGAAACGGCTGATCGCTGAAGTAACTGAGCATCGCCGCGACCATGGCGTCTGGCGTGGTGTAGCGGCGACGCAGGTCATCGGCCCATTGCCGCGCCTGATCATTGCCCTTGGCAGTCAATTGCAGGTCCTGACGCTGGATCTGTTCGCTGAACAGCGGATCCCGGACGCTTTGCGGCCATGAGTTGACGGCGTACAGCAGCGACTGCTCGACGGGGCGTCTGCGCTGCAGGCGGAAGTCGCTCATCTGCCGCACATCCGGCAACGTGGTTTCTGCCACGTCGAGGCTCGGCAGCCAGGGCCGGCCGCTGGCTTCCATGACAACGCTGTAGGCCAGCGGCTCACCGCGTTTCTCCCACTGCGCAATCTGTACGGTCTGGGCACGTGCCGACTGCGACCAGCGACGTCCATCGAACTGCTCAAGGGTCAGACCGCGCCAGTACAGCTGGTTGCGCGCCGGGATCGGCCCTTCGAAACTGGCGCGGAACACCAGCGCAGGTGATTTGCTCAGTTCCGCCATGTCGCCGGGTGCCATGTTGTCCGACAGGCCGGTAACGCCTTTGTTGCTCGGCTGCGGCAGCGACCAGAGTGGGTCCAGACGCGGAAAGAACAGAAACAGCAGGAGCATCAACGGCAGTGCCTGCGCCATCAGCTTGAACGCCAGCTTGAGCGTGTCGGCTGATGTGCCCGCCAGGTCCGTGTGTTGCAGGCCGATCAACGCAGCCAGCAGCGCGCTGACCGGCAGCAGACTGAAGAGCGCCCACAGCAGGTTGTCTTCGAACAGATAGCCGACCGCCACGCAGAAGAAACCAAGAAAAATCAGCACACGCGCGTCACGGCGATTGTTCATTTCCAGCATTTTCAGAACGAATGCCGCCACCAGTAACGCAGCCCCGGCATCCAGCCCGACCAGGCTGCCGCGCGCCAGATACACGCCACCTGCGGTGCCCACCAGCAGCCCGGACTTGACCCAGGTGCCAGGCAGTCGCACGCGCATGCGGAACGCTTGAACGCGCCACACCGTGCAGCCCAGCCAGAGGATCATGATCGACACCGGGACATGCAGCGCGAACGGCAACACCACCAGTGCCTGCGCCACCAGCAGCCAAGTCAGGCTGACACGCGGAATGGGCGCGGCGGGAACTGCCTGGACCTTCTCGTTCATGATCGATGGCCGTACAGCGCAAGGGCGCGCAGGCAGACTTCGCGGTGTGCATCACCGCTGTCCACCGCCGACAAAAAGCCCGGTAACCGCAGGGCAAACGGCTGCTGCCGTTGCGACAGCTCCAGCACCCAGTAACACAGGCGCGACAGGCGCTCTTCGATATCCCCCCCCAGCGCCATGAAGTCCAGGCACAGGTCATGGCCACTGAGGTCGGTAAAATCCTTGATCAGCAGTCCCTGCCCGCGGGAATACGCTTTCCAGTGCAGACGACTGCGATTGTCACCCGGCTGGTAGCTGCGCAGGCCCTGATAATCATCGACACCGGCCCCTTGAGTGGCATGGCCATCGTCCTCGGCATGCGGCTGCACGCCCTTGAGCAGCGGCATGGTCCCGGACAAGGGCCGAGGATAGATCAAGGCGCTCTGCTCCAGATCGAGCCAGCTCCAGGCGCGAAAGATGCCCAGCGGAAACACACTCTCGATGCGCAGCCTTGGCGCACGCAGCCAACCGCGCTTTTCGGCGGGCAGTGTCAGCTCCAGGTCGGTCAAGCCGCGAGGCAGCACGTCGCCTGACTGCAACGCCGTCGCGCTCCAGCCCAAGCCCAATGCGTGGTGAGCCTGCCCGGCACTTTCCAGGCGCAGGCGCAATTGCACCGGCTCGCCGACGAATACCGAACGCGCAACGCCCGCACTCAGAACCAGACCGCTGACGTTGCGGTAGGTGTGCAGGATGGCCAGCACGCCTATCGACAGCAACAGAAAGGTCAACCCGTAGGCCAGGCTGCTCTGGTAATTGATCGCCACCAGCAGCATGAGCACCAGCACTAACGCGTAAATCATGCCGGTGCGTGTCGGCATGATGAAAATGCGCCGGTGGTCGAGGGTAATGCGTGACGCTGGAGGAATTCGCCTCGACAGCCAGCGTTGCCAGAGCGGTTTGAGCGGTTCGATCAAAGCACGGGCACCTCGCGCAACAGCCATTGCACCAGCGCACCGCCGCCATGCCCGGTCGGATCGCTGCGTTCACGCAAGCGGTGGCCGATCACCGACGGCAGCACCGCCTGCACGTCCTCGGGAATCACGTAATCACGCCCCAGCAACATTGCCCAGGCCCGTGCTGCGGCCAGAATCGCCAGGCTCGCCCTGGGTGATAGCCCGTAGGCGAACTGCGGCTGACTGCGCGTCGCCTCGACCAGTCGCAGGACATAATCAACCAAGGCATCACTGGCACGCACCTGCCGCGCCTGCGCCTGGAGCTGACCAAGCTGGGCGTGATCCAGAATCGGTTGCAGACGCGGCAACAGCTCGCGGCGCGACTCACCCAGCAGCAAGGCTTTCTCTGCGGCTCTGGCCGGGTAGCCCATGGAAATGCGCATCATGAACCTGTCCAGTTGCGACTCGGGCAAGGCAAAAGTGCCGCCGGAACTGAACGGGTTCTGAGTCGCGATCACAAAGAATGGATCGGGCAACAGACGCGTCGCGCCTTCAATGGACACTTGCCCTTCTTCCATTGCTTCCAGCAACGCGCTCTGGCTCTTGGGCGTGGCGCGGTTGATCTCGTCGGCGAGCACCAGCTCGGCGAAAATCGGCCCAGGATGAAAGGTGAACTGCCCACTGTCCCGATCAAATACCGAAGTCCCCAGGATGTCACCTGGCAACAAGTCAGAAGTGAACTGAATACGCTGATAACTCAGACCGAGAATTTTCGCCAGCGCATGACTGAGAGTGGTCTTGCCCATCCCCGGCAAGTCCTCGATCAGCAAATGCCCGCCGCCGACCAGACACGTCATCGCCAAGCGTACCTGCGCCTCCTTGCCCAGCACCACCTCATTGATCGCGCTCAGGCACGCATCGAGTTTTCTACCCATCGAAAGCCCCTTCCGGCAACTGCTTCATGACTGTGGGACTGCAAGCGATGCCAGTGTCCGAACACTTTAAAGTGAGCGTAGGCCGTTTCGCCAGAGTTGGTTAGGCCTACCGTCTCGCCAAACTGAAGATTTGTAACGCAGAGCGTCACGAACGGCATGCCAACGCACTGGCACTTTACTGGTGTCTTCGCGAGCAAGCTCGCTCCCACAGGTACGGGGTGTTTTCGGGCCATGTGAAACACTCACACAGGGCCGGGGTGTTTTCGAGCTATGTGGATTACTCACACAGGTCGGCTGTGTTTCGAGCCATGCGAATGCCCTGCGGCACTGATGACCTTGTGGGAGCGAGCTTGCTCGCGAAGACGGTGTTTCAGTCGATGCATTTTCGGCGCTTGTGCAAACTCTTTCGCGAGCAAGCTCGCTCCCACAGGTACGGGGTGTTTTCGGGCGATGTGAAACACTCACACAGGGCCGGGGTGTTTTCAAGCCATGTGGATTACTCACACAGGTCGGCTGTGTTTCGAGCCATGCGAATGCCCTGCGGCACTGATGACCTTGTGGGAGCGAGCTTGCTCGCGAAGACGGTGTTTCAGTCGATGCATTTTCGGCGCTTGTGCAAACTCTTTCGCGAGCAAGCTCGCTCCCACAGGTACGGGGTGTTTTCGGGCGATGTGAAACACTCACACAGGGCCGGGGTGTTTTCGAGCTATGTGGATTACTCACACAGGTCGGCTGTGTTTCGAGCCATGCGAATGCCATGCGGCACTGATGACCTGGTGGGAGCGAGCTTGCTCGCGAAGACGGTGTTTCAGTCGATGCATTTTCGGCGCTTGTGCAAACTCTTTCGCGAGCAAGCTCCCACAGGTACGGGGTGTTTTCAAGCCATGTGGATTACTCACACAGGTCGGCTGTGTCTCGAGCCATGCGAATGCCATGCGGCACTGATGACCTTGTGGGAGCGAGCTTGCTCGCGAAGACGGTGTTTCAGTCGATGCATTTTCGGCGCTTGTGCAAACTCTTTCGCGAGCAAGCTCGCTCCCACAGGTACGGGGTGTTTTCAAGCTATGTGGATTACTCACACAGGTCGGCTGTGTCTCGAGCCATGCGAATGCCCTGCGGCACTGATGACCTTGTGGGAGCGAGCTTGCTCGCGAAGACGGTGTTTCAGTCGATGCATTTTCGGCGCTTGTGCAAACTCTTTCGCGAGCAAGCTCGCTCCCACAGGTACGGGGTGTTTTCGGGCGATGTGAAACACTCACACAGGGCCGGGGTGTTTTCAAGCCATGTGGATTACTCACACAGGTCGGCTGTGTTTCGAGCCATGCGAATGCCCTGCGGCACTGATGACCTTGTGGGAGCGAGCTTGCTCGCGAAGACGGTGTTTCAGTCGATGCATTTTCGGCGTTTGTGCAAACTCTTTCGCGAGCAAGCTCGCTCCCACGGCCTTCGGCCAGAATCAAGAGCAGACCTGTGTATCGTCAGCGATCAACGGCCAGCGCGGGACTCGCGGATGTAGAAGCGGGCTTTCTCGGACTTCTCGGTGCAGCCTTCAAACGCCTCGAACTGCTGCTGGGTCTTGGCACCCGTCAACAGCGACAAGGCCTTGGAGTAACTGACCGTTCCGGCGAAACCTTCAGCCTTGGCCAGATCCAGCTCATGCCAGGCAGCGTCGAGCTGAGTGGCGCAGCTGTCGCGATATCCGGTCTTGCCAGCACAACCCGCAAGAACCAAAACAAGCAATGGCAGACAGATAAGGGCTTTCATGCGGGTGTTACCTCAAAAGAGAACAGGGAGTGTGCGGCTTTGACGGTGGGCGGCAGTAAAAGTGCCGCAGCACGGGGCTATGCTCGCTTTTTTCATCTAGTGATCAGCCAGCAGACGATACCCTATTCCAGGCTCGGTGAGGATGAACCGCGGGGCGGTCGGATCATCTGCCAGCTTCTGCCGCAAATGCCCCACCACGATACGCAGATAGTGACTGTCTTCGGTGTGCGTAGGCCCCCAGATATCCTTGAGCAATTGCTGCTGGGTAATGACCCGTCCGGGATGCCGCGCCAACTGTGCCAGCACCGCGTATTCCTTGCGGGTCAGCGCCACTTCCTGACCGTCGAGCAGCACACGCCGATAGGCGAGGTCGACGGTGAGCGGCCCGAACTCAAGCGCAGAATCGGGCTTTTCACTGCCCGACGCCTGCCTGAGCAGCGCCCTGATTCGAGCCAGAAACTCTTGAATGCCAAACGGTTTGGTCACGTAGTCGTTGGCGCCGGCGTCCAGCGCCTGAACTTTCTGTGCCTCGCTGGCGCGCACCGAAAGCACCAGCACCGGCACGGCCGACCACTCGCGAAACTCGCTCAGCACCTGCTGACCGTCCATGTCCGGCAACCCAAGGTCGAGCACCAGCAAATCCGGTTTGTTCAACGCCGCCTGAGTCAGCCCCTCCGCGCCCGTGGCGGCTTCCAGCACCTTGTAGCCCTGCGACACCAGACTGATGCGCAGGAACTTGCGAATCTGCGGCTCGTCGTCGATGACCAGAATGGTAGTCGCCTGGCTCAAGCGGACTCCTCCAGTTCCACATCCGGCTGCGCCTGCAGCGGCAGAAACAGAGTGATGCGTGTACCCAGCCCGTCGATGCCCTCCTCGACCGTTAGCCGCCCACCGTGCGCGCCGATCATACCCTGACAGATCGCCAGCCCCAGCCCCGTGCCCTGCCCGCCGCGATCGCCGCGGGCGGCGGTGTAGAACATGTCGAAAATCTTCGCTCGTTCGTCCTCGGGAATACCGGGGCCTTCGTCACTGACCGAGAAAAACAGTTCACTGTCGAGCACACCGGCCGCTACCTGCAAGCGTCCATCGACCGGCGAAAAGCGCGCAGCGTTCTCAAGCACATTGACCAGCGCCTGCTCGATCAGCGCCGCATGCACGTACAAAAGCGGCAGCTCGCCAGTCACCTGGGTGCTGACCTGCAATGGCGCCAGTACGGCACGCAGCCGATTGAGCGCGCTGCCGACGATATCGGCGGGCGACACCCAGTCGCGGGCCAGCTTCAGCGCACCGTGCCCCAGACGCGTCATGTCCAGCAGGTTCTGGATATAGCGGTCCAGGCGCTCGGCTTCATCGCGGGTGCCTTCCAGCAGCTCGCGGCGATCCTCCAGTGGAATGGCTTCACCCAAGGCCAGCAGGCTGTCGATGCTGCCGCGCATCGAGGTCAGCGGGGTACGCAAGTCGTGGGATACCGAAGCCAGCAAGGCGCTGCGCAATTGCTCGGTTTCGCCGTGTAGACGCGCGGCTTCAAGCTCCTGGGCCAATTGCGCACGCGCCAGCGCCTGCGCCAGTGGCTGGGTGAGCGCCGCCAGCAGACGTCGATGCTGCGCAGTGAACGACTGGCCTTCCCGCGCGCAGACCCCAAGTAAAGCCAACGGCCCTTCTTCTGCGGTGATCGGCCACCACCACCAGCGTCCGGACGGCAAGGTGCCAGTGCCACTGCCCGCGGGTTGATCGTGCTTCCAGGCCCAGTCGGCAGCGGCACGCTCGGCTTCCGAGAAGGTCAGCGGCCCGCCGGTTTCGACCACCCAGCCGCCCTCTCCGTCGCGGTCGACCAGACACAGGTGCAGTTCCTTCCAGCCGGAGAAATGCTGTTCTGCTGCGCTGAACACCGCTTTACCGTCAGTGGCGGCAGTCATCTTGCGCGACAGGTCGAGCAGCTCACTGGTCTGCTCCTGGGTATCGCGCAACGCCTGCAACTGCCTGCGCTGACGTGCTGCGAGCTTGCCGGTCAGGGCCGACATCAGCAGGAAGAACAACAGCGTCAGCACGTCTTCTTCGCGCTGGATGTTCAGGGAAAAGCTCGGCGGAATGAACAGAAAGTCATACGCCAGGAACGATAACCCGGCACAGGCCAGCGCCGGGCCCATGCTGCTGCGCACGGCGACCAGCAATACCGCAGCAAGAAAGATCAGGGAAATGTTCGGCAGCGCCAGCACGCCTGCAACGCCCCAGGCCACCAGACTGGCGATCAACGTGGCGACGAAAGCCAGGCCGTAATCGAACCACACCACTTCGCGAGCCGGGCGCGCACGCGGCGGCTGATCGGGCAATTCCTCGCTGTCGTCGAGCACCGAGATTTCCAGCCCGTGCCCTTCGCGCAGCAAACGCGCAGCCACACCGCCACCGAAGATCTTACGCCGCCAGTGCCGACGCGACTGGCCGACCAGCACCACGCTGGCACGCCGTTCGATGGCATGCTGCACCAGCGTTCGAGCAACCTCCCCGGCGCGCAGCGAAACCGCTTCGCCGCCGAGCCGCTCGGCCAGTTGTTGAGCGCTTTGCAGACGCGCGCGGGACTGCTCGTCGAGGGTTTGGCCGTCGTCCACATGCACGGCGCTCCAAGGCAGATGGCGACGCTGGGCAACCCGACTGGCGTGACGCACCAGACGCTCGGCATGGATATCACCGTCGATGCCCACCAGCATCCGCCCGCGAACCGCCGGGGCCGACTGGCCCAACTGCCGATAGCCCTGCGCCAGATCGTTATCGACTTGCGCCGCCGCCGTCTGCATGGCCATTTCGCGCAGCGCGGTGAGGTTGGTCTGGGTGAAAAAGGCGTCGATGGCCGCGCGTGCCTGTTCCGGCACGTAGACCTTGCCGTCGCGCAGGCGCTCCAGCAGTTCACGGGGCGGCAGGTCGATCAGCACCAGATCAAAGGCTTCCTGCAACACCCAGTCCGGCAGCGTTTCACGCACCTGCACGCCGGTGATGCCGCGCACCTGGTCATTCAGGCTTTCCAGATGCTGGACGTTGACGGTGGTATACACATCAATGCCGGCGGCGAGCAGTTCCTGAATATCCTGCCAGCGCTTCGCGTGTCGACTGCCGGGCGCATTGGTGTGCGCCAGTTCGTCGACCAGTACCAGGCTCGGCGCAGCCTTGAGCAGCGCGTCGAGGTCCATTTCTTCGAGGGTCATGCCGCGATAATCAGTGCGCAGCAAGGGCTGTTGCGGCAGGCCGTTGAGCAGTGCCTCGGTTTCTGCGCGGCCGTGGGTTTCGACCACGCCCGCCAGCACCTTCACCCCTTGGCGCAGCTGCGCGTGAGCCGCCTGGAGCATGGCGTAGGTCTTGCCGACGCCTGGCGCAGCCCCGAGAAAAACCTTCAGCCGCCCGCGCCCCTCGCGGGGCAGCTGGGCCAGCAGTGCGTCAGCTCGACCGGAATCACTCACGTTGGTTACCACCCTCTTTCTGATCAGCTACAGCTTAGTGAATCTACTGCGGACACGGCGCACTTTGTTACAGCTGCGCGTTGCGCGGTGCAGACGGTAACTGATTCAGGCTCATATTCAAGGCCAATACGTTAACCACGGGTGGACCGATCAGCGGACGCTGAGTATTGGCGTCGATCAGCGCCTGCACTTTGTCCAGCGGCAACTGGCGCGCCGCTGCAACACGCCCGGCCTGCCAGGCCACCGCTTCAGGCGAGAGGTGCGGGTCAAGTCCGCTGCCGGAGGTGGTCAGCAAGGCCATTGGTATCGGTTCCTGCGAGACGTTGGCCAGTTTCGCGGCGTCCTCTTTCACGCGTGTCGCCAGCGCCGGGTTGCTCGGCGCGAAGTTACTCGCGCCGCTGGCCACGGTCGCGAATGCGCCAGCCGAGGGGCGCGACTGGAACCACTCATCGCCGGTGAACGACTGGGCGATCAGCGCCGAGCCACGCACCTTGCCCGACGCGTCATACACCAGGCTGCCATTGGACTGCTGCGGAAACGCCACTTGCGCAACCCCGGTGACCACCAGTGGATAGGCCACGCCGGTGATCAGGCTCATCAACACGATCAGGCTCAAGGCCGGACGCAATACATTGGACATCTGCACATCCTCAATCAGGTGAGGCTGCACGCCGACCGGCGTGCAGCACAGGCTTCAAACAAGGCCGAGTGCGACCAGCAGCATGTCGATCAGCTTGATGCCGATAAACGGCACGACGATGCCGCCCAGGCCGTAGATCAGCAGGTTGCGACGCAGCAGGTGAGCCGCGCTGGCCGCCTGCACACGCACGCCACGCAGGGCCAGCGGGATCAGTACGACGATGATCAGCGCGTTGAAGACGATGGCCGAGACAATCGCGCTCTGCGGGCTGGCCAGCTTCATGACGTTGAGCACACCCAGTTGCGGGTAGATCGAGGCAAACAGCGCGGGCAGCACGGCGAAGTACTTGGCCACGTCATTGGCAATCGAAAAGGTGGTCAGCGCACCGCGGGTAACCAGCAACTCCTTGCCGATCTGCACCACGTCCAGCAACTTGGTCGGGTCGCTGTCGAGGTCGACCATGTTCGCCGCTTCGCGAGCGGCCTGAGTACCGTCGTTCATCGCCATGCCGACATCGGCTTGGGCCAGTGCAGGTGCATCGTTGGCACCGTCGCCACACATCGCCACCAGACGCCCTTCGCCTTGCTCCTGGCGAATTCGCTCCAGTTTCTTCTCCGGCGTGGCTTCAGCCAGCACGTCGTCGACACCGGCCTCGGCAGCAATCGCTGCGGCAGTCAGCGGGTTGTCGCCGGTGACCATCACGGTCCGGATACCCAGTTTGCGCAGCTCTTCGAAACGTTCGCGAATGCCTGGCTTGACCACGTCCTTGAGATGGATCGCGCCCAACAACCGACCGTTGGCGCAGACCAGCAGCGGTGTGCCGCCGGTCTTGGCGATCTTGTCGACTTCACGGGCCAGTACAGGCGGCAGCTCGCTGCGCTGCATGTTGATGAAAGCCAGCAGCGAATCCACTGCGCCCTTGCGGTACACGTGGCCCTGGTAATCAACGCCGGACAGACGTGTGTCAGCGCTGAACGGCACGGCCGTCACCGAGCTCAGGGTCGGCTCGTTCATCGGGTGCAGGTTGCGCAGAAACTCGACGATGGATTTGCCTTCTGCCGTGTCGTCGGCCAGCGAGGCCAGCAAAGCACCCTCGCCCAGTTCCTTCGGGGTCACGCCCGGAGCAGCGTAGACGGCGGCGCAGCGACGGTTGCCGAAGGTGATGGTGCCGGTCTTGTCCAGCAGCAGCACATGCACATCGCCTGCGGCTTCCACGGCGCGACCGGACTTGGCGATCACATTGAGGCGCACCAGGCGGTCCATACCGGCAATGCCGATGGCCGACAGCAGGCCGCCAATGGTGGTGGGGATCAGCGTGACCAGCAACGCTACCAGAAACACCAGCGGCAGGCTGCCACCGGCAAAGTGGGCGAACGGCTGCAAGGTGATGACCACCAGCAGGAAGATCAGGGTCAGGCCGATCAGCAGGATATCCAGCGCGACTTCATTGGGGGTCTTCTGCCGTTTGGCACCTTCGACCAGCGCGATCATGCGGTCCAGCGTCGATTCACCGGGGTTGGCGCTGATGCGTATCAGCAGCCAGTCGGAGACCAGCCGGGTGTTGCCGGTCACGGCCGAGCGATCGCCACCGGATTCGCGAATCACTGGCGCGGATTCGCCGGTAATCGCAGCCTCGTTGACCGCAGCGATGCCTTCGATGACTTCGCCATCACCGGGAATCATTTCGCCGATCTCGACGCGCACCACATCACCCTTGCGCAACTCGCTGGCATTGATGATGCGCAGGCTGCCGTTGTCGTCCCTGATACGTGCCTTGAGCCCTTCGCTGCCCGCCTTGAGACTATCGGCGCGGGCCTTGCCGCGGCCTTCGGCCAGCGCTTCGGCGAAGTTGGCGAACAGCACGGTGAACCACAGCCACAGGGCGATCTGTACGCAGACCGAAGTCGGCACCTGCGGGTTGGGGATCACGCAGAGCACGGTGGTCAGGATGGCGGTCAGTTCCACCACCAGCATGACCGGCGAACGCTTGAGCTGACGCGGGTCGAGCTTGACGAACGCCTGCACCAGCGCCGGACGCCACAGGGCGGCGATGCCGGTTTTTGCCGATTCAGTGGCCTGCGATTCAGTAGATTTCGCAGCAGCATTTTTTGCAGGATCAATAGGTAAGTTCATGATCGGTTCCTCAGAAACCCAGGCTCAGGTGTTCGGCAATCGGCCCCAGTGCCAGGGTCGGCAGGAAGGTCAAACCACCCACCAGCAGAATCGTGACGGTCAGCAGGGTGACGAACAGCAGGCCGTGGGTCGGGAAGCTGTTCTGGCCCTGCGGCGCGGCCTTCTTCATGGCCAGGCTACCGGCCAGGGCAAGCACAGGCAGGATGTAACCGAAGCGGCCGATGAAAATCGCCAGGCTGAGCATCAGGTTGTGGAACACGGTGTTGGCACTGAAGCCGCCGAACGCCGAGCCGTTGTTGGCCGTGGCCGAGGTGTAGGCGTACAGCAACTGACTGAAGCCGTGCGGGCCAGGGTTGCTGACGGCACCGGCCGGGCCTGGCAGGCTCGCGGCAATCGCGCCCAGCACCAGTACGCCGACCGGCATCACCAGCAGGGTCGCGACCAGCAGCCGGACTTCCTGCGCTTGCAGCTTCTTGCCCAGGTATTCCGGGGTACGGCCAATCATCAGGCCCGCAAGGAAGACGGCGATCAGCACGTTGAGCAACATGCCGTTGAGGCCGACACCGACGCCGCCGAAGATCACTTCGCCGACCATCATGTTGACCAACGCGACCATGCCGGTCAGCGGGTTGAGGCTGTCGTGCATGCCGTTGACCGAGCCGTTGGAGGCCGCAGTGGTAGCGACTGACCACAGCACCGTGCCGGTGGTGCCGAAGCGGGTTTCCTTGCCTTCGAGCGGTGCGGTCTGCTCGACACCGGCGATGTTCAGCGCCGGGTTGGGCTGGTACTCGGCCCACAGCGAGACCGCACCGCCGATCAACAGCAGCGCCAGCATGCAGCCGAGGATTGCGCGGCTCTGGCGCATGTCCTTGACGTAGTGGCCGAAAGTGAACACCAGCGCCGCCGGGATCAACAGGATCGATACCAGCTCGAACAGGTTGCTCCAGGCCGTGGGGTTCTCGAACGGATGCGCCGAGTTGACGCCGAAGAAGCCGCCGCCATTGGTGCCCAGTTGCTTGATGGCGATCTGACTGGCCGCAGGGCCCATCGGCAGACTCTGGTCAGCGCCTTGCAGGGTCAGTGCGTCGATGTAGTGGCCAAAGTTCTGTGGCACGCCCTGCCAGACCAGAAACACCGCCAGCACGATACTGATCGGCAACAGCCCGTAGAGCGTGGCGCGGGTCATGTCGGCCCAGAAGTTACCCAGGCTCTGCGATGAGCGACGACTGATGCCGCGACACAGCGCGACCAGCACTGCCAGGCCGGTCGCGGCGCTGACAAAGTTCTGCACGGTCAGGCCGACCATCTGGCTCAGGTAGCTGAGCGATGCTTCGCCGCTGTAGGCCTGCCAGTTGGTGTTGGTGACAAAACTCATTGCAGTGTTGAAGGCCAGCGACCACTCCATGCCCGGCAATTGCTGCGGGTTGAGCGGCAGCATGCCTTGCAGCATCAGGATGGCGAACAGCACGACAAAGCCCGCCAGGTTGAACGCCAGCAAGGCCCAGGCGTATTGCTTCCAGGACTGTTCGGTTTTCGGGTCGACGCCGGAAATCCGGTAGCAGGCCCGCTCGACCGGCCCCAGCACCGGGCTCAGCCAGGTGCGCTCGCCTTCCATGACCCGGTAATAGAAACGTCCCAGCCACGGCGCGGGGGCCAGCAGCAGGACCAGAAAGGCCAGGATCAACAGATAATCGTAACTGTGCATGATCACTCCTGACTCTGGTCGGCGCGCAACAGCGCCACCAGCAGATAGATGAACAGCCCGACTCCCATCAACAGAGAGATACCATCCATAACGCTCATTGAAATTTCCCCCATCAGGCAACACCGGTACGGCGAAGGCCGCGTGGGGTGATTGTCCGCAGGCAGGGTGTAAAGGCGCGAGATCGACAGGCTGGCCGGGGCGTAAAGAAGCTGTAAAAAAGCGCTACAGCCTTGACGGCGCAAGGCCTTCACGGTCCTGCGGCGCTGTCATTTATGTCAGGTTCGCGTTAGGGGTTGCAGGGGTATCGTGGTGCGGCGATCTTCAGGGAAAGGACTTCACCATGCTTCGCGACAATGGAAAACCACCCGGCACCACGCCGCCCTCCCCAGCCCCCCCCGCCACCGTCCAGCTGACTGTCAAGGAACGACAAGTCCTGGAATGGGTGGCGATCGGCAAATCCGCCTGGGAGATATCCCGAATACAAGGGTGCTCGGAAGCGACCGTGCACTTTCATACCAGCAATATCCGCCGCAAGTTCGGGGTGACGTCATTGAAGGCGGCATTGGTGATGGCGATCAGGCAGGGGGTTATTTTGGTGGAGTGATGCGGCTCGTGCGAACGAATAAAGATGAACTATTGCCTACACTCAGATGGGCGGTACTGCTGGAACCGCCCATGAGTCAAGCAGGAAGAACGTTACTCCCTCCATACCTTACTGAAGAACATCACTGTTATATCTATTCTTGCCTGGGTTTAGAAACATGTGTCTTCGCTGCGGCCTTGGCAAGGGCTCCCTGATCGCGTTGATCTCCGGCTTTTGCATACCATCCAACTTGGCAAGCTCGCTCAATTTCCCTTGTATATTCAGACGGCTTTGAGGAGTGATGCCATACTTCCCAAGATTACTCTTTGCATTTTTTAACGTGTCTTCAAACACCTGCAGACTAGCCAGTTCAGCTTTAGAGTTTTTCATAAGGGGCGCTGCGTCAATGGCCTCTTTAGACCAACCCTTTGCCCGTGCTTCACGACTAGCTTTCGTAATTTGCTCTTTAAGAAATGTACGTTGCCCGTCATAAAAATCGTTTATCGTCGTCAGCCTCTCAACATCGGTATCGTTCACTCGCCGAAAAATGGAGCTCTTGTTTTTGGGGCGTACGGCTTTCAACTGCACATGGATCTGACTTGCTAACTCCGACTTGGTGCTAGGCGCCCTCATAATCAACTTCTTCCAGGTTACTTTAATAGCCGCCGCGAGGCCGAGCGCATGCCCCGACGGATCCCGCCTACCCACCGGATTCCCCTCAACATACGCATAAGCATTCACCCCGCCCTCGCCAAACGGACTCCAGCTATCGGGGCTGTTGAAGCGCATCAGCACCGGGCTGTAGGCACGATAGCCATTGCCCAGCATTTGCCAGCCGGTATCCGCCTCGGCCATTTCGCCGTTGAACCCCAGTCTGCCGTGCGGCGGATCTTCGCCGCTGGCGTGGCCGTAGGCCGTATACCACCTCCGATTGATCCCGTTGGCATCGACTTCACCGAGCACGCTGTCACTGTCGTTGGTGGCAAGTAGTACCGTCCGATCGATCTGCTGTTCGGCCAGCAGGTAGTCGTCGCCACGCATGAAGGTGCTCTGGGCATGGCTACCGAGTTGATTGGCCAGCTCCCCGTCACGATAAAAGCGCAGATCTCTGTCCTCTCCGCGGGTCTCCCCTGTCAGTTGGTCCTGGGGGTCATACTGGTAGTGAATGCCGGCTGAGGGCGTGCCTACTTCGATCAGGCGGCCGAGGGGGTCGTACTTAAGCGTGCGACCGGCTTCGTCGATGTCCAGATTGCCGTCCAGGTCATAGTGAAGCTTGATTTCAGGCGGGTAGTGCGCGTGGTTACTGTTCGTTACCCGGCTCAACTGCACGGGGTCGTCACCTTCGTAAAAATACCGGGCGTTGTTGGTGCCGCCATCGAAGCTGGTCGTGACGACCGTCAGGTTGTTCGCGCCATCGAAAATGAAGTTCTGCGCCAGCAGAGTCCTGCCATAGGGGTCCACCGGCCGCTGAGTGCCCGTGCATTGATATTGAGTCAGGCGGCCGGAGGCATCGTACTTGTAGTTTTCATTACGGAGTATTTCCGTGCCCTGGCTCAGGGTGCGCTGGACCATGTTATCCACATCGTCATAGACCTGAACCATCTGTTGCTTGACACCATCGAGGTCGAATACACGACTGACTTCCCGTCCCAGATCATCATATTCAAGGCAGATCGCGACGGTTCTCTCGCGGCTGACGTCGGTCTTGTCGGTGGTGGTGATTTTTGCGAGGCGACCAAAGGCAGTGTCATAGTCGAACGTTGAATACACCTCACCCAGCGAAGTTTCGTAAAGACGACCGCAGTTGTCATAACGATTGACCTGCTCCTGTCCCAGTACATCGGTGTAAGACAGCAACAGGCCCTGTCGGCTGTAGCTGTAAAACATCTCGTAGGCGTTGCCTGCAGAGGTGCGCGTCTCGCTTTTCAGCGAGCCGGTACTGTAATAAGCGCGATCCAGTATCTCGCCCTGCTCCTCGGAATGAATCAGACGGGCGTTCTGCTGATCGTAACTGTAATCGGCAGCCACACCCGGCTCCGCGGTCTTGCCAGGCGCTGGCGTCGTCACGGACTCTTTCGGCAGACCGGCCTTGCAGGTGGTTTGAGGTTCAGGCTCCGCTTCGGACTGCACCCTGCGCCACGGCTCATCGCCCACCTGGGGCTTGTATTCATAGTCGATTTTCCGCTTGCTGGGCAGGGTTACCGTTTTGGGTTGCAGCAGACCGATGTCGTAAACGAGTTCACGTTTACGCCCCCCGGTGACAGACGTGACCAGGCGATCCAGCCCGTCGAACGCCTGCTCTCCCAGCACAATGCTTTTGCCGTTGTGCTCGATGCCGATACTGACGGGCAAGTCTTCGCTGCTGTGGCTTGCGTAGCTGCGACGCACGATGGCCCGGCTTGGCAATGTGGACTCGATCACCCGATCGAAGACGTCATAGAGATAGGTGGTGCGCCGGCCGCCGTTTGCCACCCCGATAACCTCCTCGACACGGCGGCCAAGACCGTCGTAATGGTACTGGCTCAGACTGACCGAGTTGCCCGCCTGATCCAGGCGCTCACTACGGGTCGGCTGTTCGAACAGGTTCATCCAGGTCTCGGTGAACTCGCTCTTGCCGACGCCACCGGGGCCCTCGATCCAGCTACGCTGAATTGGCCCTTGCGATTGCGACGTACCAATGGGGTCGGTCTCTTCGACCGTCTTGACGTTATCCGGCCCGGTGACGGAACGCTGTTCGCCCCAATCGTCGTATTCGAAGAGGCTCTTCAGAGCCAGGTTTTGCTCATCCAGCCAGTCGAATTCGGTTTCGCTGATCATCAGCCCCCATGCGTCATAAACGGCAGCGTAGGTCTGTCGCGGTATGTCGACACGTGCAGGGGTATCTGCGTCATCCCGCTCCTCGTAGATAACCCGGTTGAGGCCATCGAAGTGACTGCAGGTTTTTACCTTCTTGACGTCGATGAGCGTCTGCATGGCCTGATCAGTGGCCTTGGCACATAGGCGATACTCATAACTTCTGGTCGCCTTATAGAGATCATCATCTGGCGCCACGGTTTCACTCAGTACACGGCGCAGACTGTCGTAGACATAACGGATTTCCACGTTGTTGTCGTCGCGATTGAGCAAGGGTTCGCCGTTGAGCAAAGAGTCCTCCAGCGTAATGACCTTCTTCGTGTTATCGAAGCCGGTCACGGTCTGTTCGGTTTGCAACACAGTCTTGCCATAAATCTCGCTGTCAGGGGTGCTATAGGCATACTCTGTGCTGGTTGCATTCTCACCCATGATCACCCGTTGCAGTTTGAGCCGGCCGTGCAGGAGTGCGTTGTTCGGCTCATTGAAGTATTCATAGGTGGTGAGGCGCTGCTCGTGCTCATCATCAGCGGCCTGCATCAGTAACGTCTCGCTTTGCGGCGCAAGCCATTCCTGCAGCTGACCGCCATCCACCGCAGGCAATGCCAGGTAACGATAACGGGTGATCAGGACCGGAGCATCGCCGTAGCCGGATGCCGCCGGAATAACCTGGCTGCTTTTCATCCAGCGCACGAAGCCTTCAGGGTCTGGCGGGCATCCGTCCTCACCGTCGGCCGGATACCACTCACTGACCTCGACCACACCGTTGGCCTGAGTCTGAGTGAGCAGGTTGCCGTGCTTGTCATAGGTGCTGCTGACGACTTCACTGCGCGGCACACTGCCGTCTGATGACAGCCGCCAGGTGGTCTCGACCTCTTTGGGTAACTGACAATAGGCGGGCTGAGTCAAAAAGGGTTGCCCCGGCTCGATGTAGTAGCGAGTGTCCACCTGCATGACCGTAAGGTTCTTGCGCGTGGTTTCTCGAGTAAGCAGGTGAAACTGGTTGAACGTCCGTTCGATGCTGCGCTCGGCGTCAGCCTCGCCTGCAACCTGAACACACAATGTCTCGGTCGACGAATACTCATACGGCTCCGCCCCGAGATATCGATACAGATTGTCCAGACCGTTATCTTCCCAGGCGATATCCAGCCCGGCGCCCAGAAAGTTGCGCTGGCGCCCGGCGCTGTCCTGATAGGTGTAATGGACGTCCATTTGTGCCTGACCGAATCCGGGCGTTGTGCGATGACGCGTGACTCGGGGCAAAGGGTCACGTGCCGCCTTGGCAGGAAACTGATGGCCGCTGTCGGTGTAAAAGATCTCCTCCCGACCGCCGACGGGTGTTTCCACCGACGTCATGCACAAATGGTCACGGATCCGACTGTATGCAAAACGCCAGGAGGCCGCATTGTCAGTCGGCAATTCGATACGATTGACACGGTGATCCGATCCGCCCAGCACCATTACGAATGTCGCATCCGGTTTCTCGCCAGCTCCCATACGCAGGGTCACCGCTGTCTCTTCGCGGCTGGCACCGAGCAATATCTGGCCCGAGTCATCCTTGATTTCGCTGAGCATCTGATGCCCGCCGAAAGAGGTGTAATCCAGTGTGACGCTGTGACCTTCAGGAGCAAGTACGCGCACCGGCAGCGCGACTCTGTTGATGCCGCTGCCACGCATTTCAAGCTGCTCCACCAGACCCGACTTGTGCATCACCCGGTAGTGGGTCTCGTCCTCCTTGTAAAAGTGAAAGCTGTCGATTTTCTTTTCCGACATCAGCATCTGGCCGTTGCCGATGCCATCGACCTTGAATGTCTCACCGCTGCTCAGCGATATGATCTGGCTACCCGGATCGTACTGCGACAATTGCAGATTCCAGCCCAGACCAAAGCCGCTGTCCTGTCGGTTGAGAGGGTTATAGTGGAGTGCCAGCGGCACGCCCGGGCCACGTAATCCGTTGGTCTTGACGTCGGGCAAGGTAATCGCCACCGTGTATTGCCCGGTACGGGGGTCAACGCCGCTCTGTACATAACTCAGGAAGTTGAACGCGTTGGAGTGTACGGAAGTCGATGCTGTCATGATCCATGAACCTCGAACTTTATGTAGTGGGGTAACCGTCACCCAAGGCAGGCGACGGTCAAGCAGGCCTGACAGGCCTGGTTGCACTGAGGACTAATCCGAGACATCGACACGGACGCAGGACAACTTGCCTTTTATGTTTTCATCACCGTCATACGCCCGGATCACAATAACGCCGCGAGTGATAATGCTGTCGACCGGCTTGCTTCTGAGCTGGTCGATGGAGATCCAGGGTGTTGTAACGGGATCTATATAGGTTTCGAGCCCAAATACCCAGCCTCCCGCGTCATCACAATCTCTGGACTCCAGGTATATCTTCATGGCTGAGCGCACGTTATCCAGCTTGATATAACTCATCTGATCGTTCGTGCACGCATGATCGCCCTTGTTGAGATGCACCACGTCATCCTGAGCAGTAAAGGTGCAGTTCTTGCCGCCGCCATCGGAGGTTTCTGCGAGCATGATGAGACGAACCGGCTCTGCCGGGGGCTTGGGTACGGGCCTGTGGGACGGGACTAACGTACAGCCTGCCAACCCCGCAAGAGCCAGGTACGCGAGGGTTTTATTCAGCGCATTCATGGTGATGACTCCCTGTCAATTTGTTGCGTCAATGCATCATTGGGGCCGGGTTTCCGAATACAAGGTATGCATGATACGGTTGCGCCTGCCGGAGCCGCTGGGCAGAAAACTGATTCGCCGTTTATGGGCATTGCCCTGCTTATCGATCAACAGGACTACCAGTACGCCCATCAACTTGTCGCGGGCGGGATCACCTTCCGGGATATATGTAAGGCCCCGGAGGCGATGCAGGCTGATAACCAGTTTGCCGGTCTCGAATACGGACGTATCGACGTCAATGTCCAACGTGTGAACGTTCCCCATCACATCCTTGAGCGCTTCGTCAAAGCGCACCTTGCTCACATCGCCTTTGACCGCCGGGTCGTCGAAGATAAACCCCGTCCAACTGAACATTATTTCTGCTGCCTGCTCGCTCTCCCAGAGAATGATCGAGGTATTGATCACGTCACTGCCGGGCCTGGAGGGCAGAAACTTCAGCGTCTCGAACTTTACCTCTTGCTGGGTATCGGGGTTAGTGACATTCAGCTTCCAGTAATCGGTGGTATTGAAGTGCAAATCGAAAGGATCATCTGGAGAGCCTTCTGGAGGCGGATCAACCGAAGGATCTGTGCCATTGTCATCCAGACGTTTCGGAATGAAGGTGTAATTGCGGGTGTCGAACGTGGGCAAACGTCGCGGGTTGATTTCGACCTTGCTGTTAACCTCTTCGTACTGCACCGAGGTCCACCACTTGCCGTTGTCATCCTGAAAGGTCGCATAGAAAACACCGCTGAAACCGGGTTCTGCCCGACTATGCAGGTAGAAGTCCTGGGCGACTGGCCGTGCAACATCCAGACCCGACTCAGCAGCGAAAACGCCAGCCCCGGACAACTCGAAACGGTTATGTTGTTTACGCACGCGCCAAGCCTGGTCATCACCTTCGGGCATGCCGTCCAGAGTGGGGAGCACTGACTCGATGTTTTGTCCGGTGATATTGTCTACCAGACGCATGGAGGCCATTTCGGTGGGGCTCAGCTGGTAATCGACACCGTCCACCGGCATCACCTGGGTCGTGACCTGCAGCCTGAGCTGCTGATAACCGTTGGGGTACAGACTACCCATCCTGTGCTCACCCGACGACGTGCCGGGGACCATAACGGTGAACATCGACATTTCTTCCCAACGACCTTCGTCGATCACTTCAGACAATTCGATGACGCTATAGCCACACGCAAGAACCACCCCGTTGTTCACCACTTCACAGCTCACCACGCTGCTGGCGACAAGCGTCTGGTCGGGCGGCATGAAAAGCCCCTGCCGATCGACCGTGCCTGGTCCGCCCACCACCTTCCAGCGTCGCTCAAGACCGGGCAGCAGTGCACGGTCATCCTGTAACTGCACCGCCACCATTGGCCGTGCTCTGGGGACGAAAGCCGGCTCGATGCGCAGCATTTGTTGCCCATTGGCGACAAGCACGGTAGCGATGCCATAATCATTGCCCAACGCCTCTATCTGTTGCACGGCCAGCGCTCTTTTTCCGGACCTGGCGTCCGGACTGAAGAGCGCGCCCTTGTCGGCCTGACTCAACCTGCCAAGCTCAGCGCCCAGCAGCGTCCAGCTCACCGGGCTGCCGTCAAGCGTCGAAGCAGCCAGAGAGACCGTTTGCAGCGTAGCCCCTCCCGGTACTACCGTTACACGCGGCACCAACTCCATGCTCCGTGATACCACACTGACCAGCGCCGAGACCTTGACGACAGCGCCTGACTCTTGATAGGCGGCGGTGATCACCACGCGAATCGCGTCATGGCCGATCGCCTCAAGATCCGCTGCCGTGTAAACGCCGCTGGAAGAGATGCTGCCGCTTCCGGCAGCCACGTGGCTTTGAATGCTTAACGCACTCCAACTGGTGGCCGGTATTTCTTCGCCTTGTGAGTTGCGCAGGACGAAACGCTGGGTCTGCCCGGCCGCCAGGGTCGAGAACATTGGCGTAATGCTGGCCTGTGTTGCACGAAGGCTGCCAAACAACAGCAGGTCATGCGCGCGATGCTGCTCAAGCGGTTCAAATACGCGCCCACCGGTGAACTTCAGGGTGTCCAGCATCTGCAAGCGTTCACGTTCGATCATCGACAGGGTCTTTTGCGCGAGCATCAACACCGTGCCGTATGCTGGCTGATTGTCTGCCCCGCGATCATCAGGTATTGGATAAACGAAATCGTCTGTTGGCGGAAACAAGCCTTCGCCTTCGCCATCCTGTGCGTGCATGAACAGCATAAGCGCGCCATCCCCCGCACTTTCCATGCGCGCATCGCTTGAACGCGGCGCGGCGCGGGCAAGAAGCCGCAAGCTGCCTGGCGTCTGAACGTGGTAGCGATTGAGCTGTGCCTGCAGCACTGAGAAAACCCGGCGATGAAGTGCGGTCTGCTTGAGCTCCTGAGCAAAAAAATCTGCCAGTCGCTGATTGATCACAGCATCGATGCCCCCCAGATTACAGGTAACGCCCGCCCCGCCCGCCAGATCGAGCAGCACATGGCCCTCCTCACCCACGAAGAGGTCAACCGTCATCGCCAGCCTGAAGCCCATCGGCTCGCTGATGATGAAGCTGCCGGACACGGTGGTCGCGCTTCCCTGCGGCTGATGCAGGCCGCTGTAGCGGCCAGACACGATATGCATCGTGACCAGAACACTGCTGTAGCCCGGCGACTCAGGCAGAAACGACAGGACCGGCACACCCAGTTCGACCTGCTTCAGACGAACAGTGTCGCCTTGTCGCTCATCCACAACGATGTCGCCGGTGAACAACGGCAAGAAGTCCAGTTCCTGATAGCGCTCAATGTATTGCTGTTCCATATGCCGGTTGAGATCGCTGCGACTGACCGCTGCGACGGCTCCCCAGCCCTGGGTCAAAGCACCGGCACCGGCGCGCTGCACAATACCGCTCAATGAACGAGGCATTGCAGTGCCCGCCGTACCCAACGCTGGCTGCCCGGTCAGTGCCTGCAGCACCCCGGTCGAGTCACTCAATGGCAGCGGCAGAATCAGGTGCCCGGCCATCATGCCAAGTGTGTCATCGAAAAGTTCTGCGAACACGACAACGAAGCGCTCAGGTGCGTTGGCATCACTGCTGTACACACCCTCGGGATCTATCCAGCCCGGCCCGCTCCAACTCCAGGTAACCGGGAGGACTCTGCCGTTGACGACGACTTTCAGCTCGGCACGCTGATCGTTGACGCTAACCAGCGTGATGGGCAGCATCGGTGAGTGGCGAAGAACCAGTACCTGGATTGACTGGGTGTGCTGATCGTCGCTGACCGTTATTGTGTCCAGAACATAGGTATTCCCAGCGCCCCCTGGGCCGGCGATGTAAAACTTCTCATGCGGCGCATCAATGCCATCCTCAAGCGTCCCGCTTTGTCCGGGCACCGGATCGACCACGGTCCATTTCAGGGGAGTTGTGCGCGAACTGCGTGCTGAGAGCGCTATCCGTTCACCGTAATTACACACCTGAATCAACGGGCTGACGCTGACGCTGCTGGCCATCACCGTCAACAATGCCGTACTGCAATGTCCAGACACCGGGTCCGTTGCCTTGATCAATACGCGTTGAAAACCCTGCCTCACGGGCAGCGCTGCAGGAGCCGTATACATGCCTTGCGTATCAATTTCTCCCGGACCTTCAGTATCGCCGTCCGCTGCATTCGTCCGGGACCAGATGAGGCCTTCGCGCACAGGCCGGGTGGTAAATTGCAGCGTTTCTCCCGTGCCGATCAATGCCTTTTGTTCGGCGATATTGAATGTGGACGCACCGGGCTCAATACGACCGAACACCGCCAGGTCATAAGGCAGACTTTTGAGTAAAGGGTGCAGTGCTTGCTCGTCAGGCAATAACCAGCCGCCCAGAAAACGCTCGGCGCCGGTTGCATCCAGGGTTTTGCTCAACCCTTGCAACAGTGCGTGTTTAACGGTGTAGGCCACGAAACCGTTGATCTGCTCCAGTTCCCCGGCACTCAGGTTGTCCAGCGTTCCAGGCATGGCGCTGACTTCATGATCGAACAGATAAGGCGCATAAAGTTGCCCTTCCATTGCCTGATCATCTGACTCACTTTCAATCAGATGAAACTCATGCTTGAGGCTGATGTTGAACGTAGCGTTGTGCGATTGCCATTGATCGCTGTCCAGCGCCCTGTAGCGAAAGCCCAGCGTGCAGGGGAACTCCCAGGTCTGTATGGTCTGGGTGTACTCGAAATCAATGGTCAGGGGATGCTGGGTGTTGAAGGCCTGGACACTGAAAGGCTCCGATTCGAAGACATATTCCGCACTTCGATAGTCTCCAGCAGGAACTGCAAACGTGCCGGCCCGGGCGACCATCCGCTGCAGCGGTTTATCCTCCGAAACGATGAAGCTGAAGTCGGGTGCCTGGAGCATTTGCATCACCGCATGGCCAAAGGCAGCACGGTGCAACGCGTGGGAGGAAAACACGGCGGTCGCCGAATACGAAAGCTGAGCATCGTTGGGAATCAGGTAACGGAAGTCGGACTCGTCACCCGGAATCCCGCCACTGACGCCGTACTCCATGGTCGTGAACAGTAACAAGGCGCCTTTTTTATGCACCGATGTGGCATCGGAGCTTTCAAGCTGCGAGCGCACATCAATTCTGCGTACGTTAAGCAATTCGTTGCTCTGCTCGTTGAAAATGCCCAACCTGAACAGCTGCTGCGGATTTTCCGGGTTGATCAACCAACCCTGAAAAAACTCGCCGACCTTGCTTTGTTCGGTAGTCCCGCCCGGAAAATCCAGCGTAAGGTTTTCAGCCAGACCAAGATCCACAACCAGATCCGCGCTCTGACTGCTCATTTGCAGATCAAAATCCAGGTGCGACGCGTTCAGCGGATCGTAGGTAGCGATTCTGTGAACATTGTGCTGTCCTTGAACGTTCTCCAGCACGGTATGCAAACCGGCGATTACTGAAATGCGCCAGGCCAGCAGGGAATGCTCCAGGGCACTGTGTTTGAACGACAAGGTTGGCGCACCGAGAACACAGCCCGAGAAAAAGTGAGAGTCATGCGTATCGGGAATCGCGACACTTCCGTCCGGCACCGGACGCGACAGCCCCTGAGCCACACTCTTCTGGTAAAGGTGGTCAAGCAGCTCGTTGACCTTGTCGCCATCCAGAGCAATGATCGCGTCCCAACCTCTCAGACGCGTGGTATTTTTCATCCATGCCAGCAGACTTTCCGCTGAATAACCAGCCATGACATCACCTCCTGTGATGTAGATAAACATAAGACCGACGTACGCTCGGTTATGACGTCTGTACTTTTTTGTCTTTCATCAATTCCAGATCTTCGGCAAACCCGTCCAGCGGCAGCGGCAATATGATATGCCCTTCTATGATGCCAAAGACTGAATGCGGGGCCTCGACAAAGATCAGCACAAACCGGTCAGTCGAAGGTACGTCGGGGGTGTACAGGCCGTTAAGGACGTTCCCGCCCCCGACACCGACTCTCCACCGGGTGTCTGGCATCGGAACGCCATTGGCAAACGCTTCCAGTTGAACCTGATCGGCGCGAATGTTCACAGCGTTCACGCGCTTCCAGAGGGTCACAACTTTTGGGCCTTTCGTGCCTTTCACACCCCTTAAAACTTTTAATGTTCTCACCACGTCCAGAACTTCCGAAACCTTTACGGTGTTGACGACTTTCACGGTTAACGGGGGTGTCTGATGCTTTACCAGTACCCACGAAGAAACACTCGCCTGCCCGCTGGTCACGACGATCTGATCCAATACGTAGGTTTTGCCGGGCACTTTTGATGCTGCGACATAACGGTGATCACCATCAGCCAGTGCGCTGGGCTCCAGAACACCGCTTTCGCCAGTCACCGGATCCTTGATCGACCAGTCCATTTCCTCTGTGCCGAGCGAACCTGCCTCCAGCTCCACCGTCGCCCTGGCGTCACACACCTGGATCAACGGATTGAGAGTGATCGGATTGGTCACGATCGTGACCAGAGCCGAACTTTGATAGTTCGAGTCGGTGTCAGTGGCCGTCACCCGAACACGTGTGAATGGAAGCTCGGTTAGAGATGTTTCTGGCGCGTAGTACCTGCCGGAGTTGTTGATGGCGCCGTAGTTCTGTACATCACCCTGCAGAAGTTCGGAAGTCCACCTCACATTCGCACCCGGTGGTTGAATGGCAAACGTGGTGGAACTGTCGACGACCATCAGATGCTCCGCCGGGCTGACGACAAAGTCGGCCCCGGAACTGTTGATACGGCCGAAGACGGCAATGTCTCTGGGCGCACGCAGTACGTCAGGCACAATGGCTTCGTTGAAATTGAGGTCGATACTGTCCCGGATAAACGAGCTGATCGGCACACGAGTAGCGAGTTTGCCTTCCAGTACGGCCCTGATGTCGGACTCGAACGGCTGCGTATCCAGCGTCTCGAAATTGTTCTTTACCCTATATATCAAGGAAGCTAATGAGAGGCTCCATACTGGTGGATCGTTCTCTGCGACAGTCGGTTCGCTGCTGGTGGTACTTATCGTGAGACTGGGGATCAGAACGAGGTCGTTGTTTTCTTCGGCGAAGTTATAAATGCACCGTATCTCAACCGTGATGACCTTGCTCATGACCAGTAGCAGCACACCGCCTGGCAACGTAAGTACTACGCTGGGGGTCGCTGTGGGCTTCCAGGTCAGTTCCACCATGCCATCGCCAATGAGTTCCACCGACAAAGGTGTTTTCCCGAACGCGTCAAGCGAGGTCTCGCTTTTGAAGACATTTGCCTGGACTGGCACGAAATCGATTTGAACCGTGACATTCTGGCTGCTCATTTCGGACGTTTTCAGTCTGCCCAACGTGGCCGTCGCCTTGACCGGTCGGCCGGAGCCATCATGGAACGTGTTGAACACCACGCCTTCAATAATCGAAGCAATGGTCCTGGTCACTTCACCGATGAACAGTGCCGCCTTGAATGTACGCTCCGCACTGAACAACACCGTGGCCGAATAATCTTTACCCACATCATCCGGTATCAGGTATTGGTACTCTACCGGGATGTCGCCGCCTTCCTGACTGCCTTCCAGGCGAATGAACACCAGCACGGCCCCGTCGCCGTAGTTGGCGGCCTGCGGGTCGAGAGGCGCGGCAGGATTGGTCTGGGTGCGCAGTTTGAAGGACTGGGGGTGCATCAGATTATTGGTGCCACGCTTGATCACGCCCAACGTCCATACGCGCTCCTCGTCCGGCAATGCAGTGAACAGGGCTTTGAAAAAATTTCCGCCGAGTACCCGGTCAGCCCTGTCAACCGCGAAGGTCAGAATGAAATTGTCACTGTCCTTGAGGTCGAGCCGCACCCGCCCATCACTCTGGACACTGCCAGGAACCTTTTCCAGCGCGAGATCCAGTGTCAGTTTCGGACCTTGAAGCGCATCGATATGAATCACTCTGTCGGCTTCCCAATTATCGACGTTATTTCTCATCGTCAATTGCGTTCCGCCCAGAATGGAACAGGTCAATGTCGCATGAGACTGACCCAGGTCATTGTTCGAGAACGTCAGCCTGGGCGTATCCAGAATAAAATTGTGAATACGTTCTCTGAAGCCGTCGCTCAGTGCCACCTCTCCGCTCACAGGCTTCAGATAAGCGTTCGACGAAAATCGCGCGATGTATTCCTGAAGCAACAGGTTATTCACCTTGCCCCGGGCCATTGCGGCGATGGAATCCCAGCCCCACATAACATTGTTGTCGGGGTTTTTCATCCACTCGGTCAGGCTGTTCAGCGTGTTATTGGTCATAGGATTGCGTCCATGCAAGTGTCGGGTCATGCCGGTAGCTATCGCGTCGTGCGTCCGCTTGCCGGCCCAAAAAAAAGATCTTCCAGCACCGTGAAACCGATGGACGGAAACTGCGTGTAATTCGCCCCTTCATCAAAGCTGACTTCAACCTTCACGGTGTTGGTCTGACTGTCTCTTTGCAGACTTTCCAGAAAATCCCTCGGGATAATCACCGATACCTTCCTGGCATCGTATTCCGCCTCACTGAGCGGTTCGGCTGCACCGGTACGTAGCCCGACCGTCTGCTCCGATCCCGATTTCAACAAGCCAATGGCCTTGATTCGTACCCTTTGTCCGGGCGCCATGTAGACCCAGGAAGCCAGGTCAAGACCGGCACCTTCTGGCGATACCTCAGCGAGCGAGAGCCGGCCATCAGTGGCGCGTGGGCGCATGATCTGGATGGAAGGCCAACCGGAGCCCAGGCCTCTGACTTCCAGATCGAATACTTTCGAGGTGCCCGATTGCGACGCTGAATCGACCTTGTAATACACGGCCAGACGCTTGCCCATATTGGCCGGGACCGCTGTGGGCGGGATGAGGAACAGGCGCGAATCGTCTGGCGAAGGATCAGCGATAAAGGTGCCCGTGCTTCCGTAACCATCCCAGTACATCTGTACCCTGGAGTCGTCGCCGATGACCGCGTCTTTCGGTATGCGAATCGTCACCCCACTCTCCAGCTGCGAGGCAAAGATATAGCCCTTCACGCCCCCTTCAACGGGATTTTCAATGGTCGCGTCTTCGATAATGGGCTCCGGTAGATTGAGTGGCCGACGCAGAATGACCTTGCGCGGCAACGAGCTGGCTGCATGGCCGGGTCGCGCGTACTGGTACACCAGCTCGATTTCCTTGTCGTTATTGGCATAAAGCCAGGCCTGAGTCAGCGAGAACTGCAGTACGCCACTGTCGAGATTAGAGAGGTCAGCCCTGAGGGTCTGCACCAGCCGATTGCCGCTGGAGACGTAAACCACGACATCGTCATCGATCTGAATGCCGAAAGGGTCGATCAGCAGGGTGATGCCGTCAGGAAAGGCCTCCGGGTCCAGTGAGCCGCCGCTGAAATCCTTGATGGTCAAGGCGGGCAATAACGCCGCTGAGGGTGCGACGATGGCCAGAGACTGGGTGACCGAAGCCGTTGTCGATGTGGAATCGGCATACTCGATGCAGTAGCTCATCAGAGCGAAGCCATTTCCAATTGCGACAAACTCGCTGGGTTCTATCGGCCACTGCAAAGGCTGGCCCACCTCTTTCAGTGTCAATACCTGGGAAAAGAACAGAGGGTTCAAGTACTCGCCTTCAGCGAAATAAAGATCCAGCGTGAGGGTCACCCTGTCGCCCTCGCGCATGGCCAGATACGGCGGCGTTACGATCAGCACCTCATCGACTTCCCACAGCAGGTCGGGATCAAGCTTCAGATCGTGAGACTCCCTGCATTGCGGCACCCCCAGCCCGGCGGCCGTTGACGGCGGTTTACCGACATAGAAGAACAGACGCAGGGATTCATCGGGGCGACCATCGACTATGTAGGAGTAAAACACCCACCCCTTATCAAGCCTCACCAGCAACGGATTAATAATCAACACGGGCATGCCTTCAGGCTGCAATCCCACGACCTCGATCAAATCGTTGATATAGTCCTCCACTGCGCCCAGAGCGCCGCAACCTCGCCAGTTGGGCCAGAACCGATCGCCGTTCTTGATGCCTGGGTAGTTGATCCAGGTAATCAGGTCGGCACTGCCCAACTGTTCCAGATCGAGGTAGTTCCCGGGCTGCAGGTCGGGCACCTTGGGGGCGGGAAGATCCAGCGCCATGAGTGAGACTCCTTTTTCGTTTCCGCCTGAAATGGGTATATCGCAAGGGTTGCCCCTGAGGATGCGGATAGGATTTTTTTTACGCCGGTGCACATCAATTGCCCACTAGCACTACTGCTAGGTTGTTGCCCGGGTACGGACTGTTAGGGTTAGGCAAGACCTCCCGCCACACCGACGCCCAAGGTGTTCAGGCTTGGGGGTCGTCATTGACCAGAGCGCAAGGACTGCACAATCGTCAGACACCGCTGCGCTTGTCACGCATCAATCAGCGAGGTCCGCTCCATGGCTGCTTCTACTTCCGTGCACTCCAACGCGCTCAATTTCATGAGTTGTCTGAAAAGCGGCGTTGACCCACGCACCGGGCTGTACAACATATCGATCAGCATGCCCGATCTGCAAAGCAATGACCTGCGCGGGCCAGGGTTCCGACTCGACATGTCCTACAGCCAGCTCAATACGCTGGACAGTGGCTATGGCCTGGGCTGGAACCTGCAGTTGTCACAATACGATCCTGCCACTCAGATCCTGTCCCTCAGCACGGGCGAGACCTTCCGGGTCGACGGCACCAGCAGCACCGGTCAGCTGACGATGACGGAGAAGAAACTCGACACCTTCCACTTCTACAAGCTGGACCAAGAGTCTTACCGGGTGGTGCATAAATCAGGTCTGGTGGAAATCCTTAGACTGCACAGCAGCGGCAATAAAAAAATGGCCTGGGCGGTAAAAATCATCGCGCCGTCGGGGCACAGCATTGCGCTCAAACACACGGCGTTCAACAGCAGCACCTACAGGCTTGAGTCGATCACTGACGACCTGGGTCAGACGTTGCTGGAAATCGCACGCAGCAGCACCTCCGTCGAGCTGAACCTGCACCCGCATGCCGGCACCGGCGGCACTCCGCTGGCACGCTTCTTAATGACCCTTGCCGGCAGCGACAAACGCGTGTCGCGCATCACCCTGCCCACCGACAATAATGCGTCCTGGCGCTTCGAATATGGCCTGGAGAATGGCAATCAGTTATGCGTCAAGCATGTAGAGACACCTACAGGAAGCAGCGAAGACGTTTACTACCAGGACGAGGGCCATACGTTTCCATCCAGCGCCGCTCGCCTACCCATACCCAGAGTGACAAGACACGTCATCGATCCCGGTCTCAAGCTAGCAAAGCTCGATGTGCGATATACCTACAAGGACGGCCAGCAACGCTCACGAAATTTTCTCGGTGCAGGGTTGCCCATCGCCTGGGAAGACAACGGCCTGGACAACCTCTATAAATATTTGCAGGACTACGACTATGTCTGCACCGAAAGCCTGTGGGTCGACAACAAGGCCGTGCGCAGCATAGAGCGGACCTTCAACCGCTTCCACCTGCAGACCATTGAAGTCACCACCCAGAAGGAAAATCAGCAAACGGTCACGACCGCCTACAACATCCTGCAGGGCGAGCATTACTCCAGACAGCCCAACGATTGTCAGCTACCCAGCAAGGTCACCACCCGCTGGCAACGGCTCGACGAGCCTGAGCGGACCCGCACAGAGACCGTCACCGATACCTATGACAGCTACGGCAATCTGCTGGTGCATACACGAGCTGACGGGATGGCAGAAATCAGCAGCTGGTACCCGGCCGGAGGTGACGATGGTTGCCCGGCCGATGCGGAAGGGTTTGTCTCCCGACTGAAAGAAAAAGTGTTCAAGCCCGCCCTGTCGTCGCAACCCGGGGCCCCGACCCTGTCCACGCGTTATCGCTACCGCATATTGCCCGCACTGACCGGCAGCGGCTCACCCGACTGGATTGTGCCGGAAGGCGAAACACTGCTGCAGCTTGAAAGCGATGGAGCCTCTGTGGAGCTGCAGAGGATCCTGCTGGAGTACATCAACCAGCCGGACGCGCCTTTCCAGCATGGTCGAACCGGGAAAAATATCGAGTCCCTGAATGGAAACGACACCGTTACCGTCTACGAGTACAGCAATAGCGAGAGCGAGCAACTGAAAGTCCCGGTACAACTCATCGACATCATCACTATCGGTTTCGACAACGCCCGCATAAGCAAGCAGCAACAGCGGTCATTGTTGACAGGCCAGGTGCTGCTGACCCTGGAAGAAGGCGTGGAGACCCGCTATATCCATGACGCGCTCAACCGGCTGATCAAAGAAACGATCGCACCAAATTCGACTGCCGGCCATGAAGCCAGTCGCGAGTACCTGTACACCTTGTGTTCCGCTCCGGCGCAGCAGGCAGAACAAGTGCTGGTCGATGCCCGCAAGGTCAAGACCCGTTCTGTCATGGACGGTCTGGGCCGGGCAATACTCGAAGAAAGGGACCACATCGACAGCAATAATCCGCACGCGATGCACATGATCCATACCGCGCACTACAACGCCTGGAACAACGTGCAATACGAAACGGATTACGACTGGTTCGACAACCAACAACGGTTCACCACGCGTAACACGTACACCTACGACGACTGGAACGGCCAGTCTGTCATTACCACTGATCAAGGCGTGCAGACCCACCAGTACTACGACCCCATTGGCAATGAAGAACATGATGGTCCTATTCAGAGGCGCTGGGTGCAAAGCGGTGAAGCAGAGCCTCTGATCAGTGGCCGCAGCGAGACCTGGCTGAACATGTTCGGTAAGCCGGTCAGGATCAAGAGCCAGAACGCAGCTGGGATGGACCTTGGCTCACAAAGCTTTCTCTACGACGGACTGGGACGCTGCACTGAACAGACCGACGAGTCAGACCACAAAACGCAGTTCAGTTATGACGCCTGGTCGCGCATGGTCAGCACACGCTTGCCAGATAGCAGCGTGGCACGCCGTGATTATGCACCGCACAGCAACACCGAGCTGCCGATTGGCCTGGAGATGATTCATCCGGACGGTATTACCAAAACTCCGGCAGGTAAACAGACGTTCGACGGGCTCGGGCGTCTGACACTGGCCCAGGCTGGGCAACGTATCGAGCGTTACGAGTATGAGGACGGTCACCGGCAGGTCAAAACACGCAAAACGGCCAAGGGTGACGACATCACCTACACCTACAACCTGGCACTCACCGACCAGATCGTCTCCAGTACCGCACCGGATGAAACCGCCGGGTTTGGCTATGACAAGGTCAGCGCCCGCCTGACCTCTGCCACCAATCAGCAGGGTAAGCGCGGTTACGCTTATGACGCGCACAACCAGTTGACCAAAGAGACCTGGAAAGATCGACAAGACCGGACCTGGATAACCCAGTATCGGACATCCTTGCAGGGCCGCACGATGTCTCGCACCGATGTCGAACAGAAAGAAGTCAAAAGCCCGGGGAAAGGCGTCGTCAAAGGCCGGCTCAAAGGCGGCGTAAAGCATCGCGTCAAAGGTGTAGAAACGACTTACAGGTACGACGGGTTCGGCCAGCTTAAAAGCGTCGTCCAGGGCAACGTGAAGGTAACCATCATGTATGACCCACTCGGTCAGCCCAGCGAGATGACAACCCACGATCAGGCCGCAGGAACCAGCCTGATAACCCGCATGGAGTATGACGACCAGGGCCAGGAAGTGCTCAGGACGCAGATTGCAGGCGATCACCCGGTACGTACGCTGGAACAGCAATGGCAGCCCGACGGACTCATGCAAAGCCGTCACCTGCAGGAAGCGGGCAACAGGCTGCTGCTGGAAGAATTCAGGTATGACGCTCGAAGTCGTCTGACCGGCGTCAGCTATTCAGGCAGTAAATTGCCGGTGCACGCCTCCGGCAGGGCGATACTCAAGCAGACGTTCAACTTCGACGAGCTGGACAACATGACCCTGAACCATACCGAATTTGCCGATGAGAGCACCGAGACAGCTATCTTCCGCTATGGCAAAGAGGGTGACCCCGACTCCAGGGACCGATGCCAGTTACTCGGCATCACCTACCGGCCTGCGCGGAGCACACCGGATCCGACGTTCCGCTATGACGCCAACGGCAATCAACTCAATGACGAGCACGGCAACCAGTTGGACTACGACAGCCAGAGCCGCCTTTCACGGGTGGCGAAACCGACGGGGGAGCCGATCAATACATACGCTTACGACGGCCATGAACAGTTGGTCACCACCCGCAATGGCAGTGACAGCGAAATACTGCGTTTTTATCAGGACCAGCAGTTGAGCAGCACGGTGCAAGACAACCGACGCACTCTGTTTCTGCACATCGATGAGCAACCTGTCGGCCAGCAGACCGTCGGAGAATCGGCAGAAACCCTGCTGTTGCTGACAGATGCAAACCTGAGCGTTCTCGCCGAGCTCCAGCAGAACACATTGCGAACAGCTGTATACAGTGCCTACGGAGAACGCCACAGCGATGACGCGCTGCTCAGCGTCGCTGGGTTCAACGGCGAGGTATGCGAAAAAGACACGGGCTGGTACCTGCTCGGCAATGGCTACAGAGCCTACAACCCCGGCATGATGCGTTTTCACAGCCCCGACTCCTTGAGCCCCTTTGGCGCAGGCGGGCTCAACCCCTATACCTATTGCCTGGGCAATCCCATCGCCTGGCGCGACCCCACCGGGCATGACGCCAGCTCCCAGAGCGGCAGGCTGCGACGGCCCGATGAGGATGCGATACCGGCAGAGATGCCGGGGGGCATGGGAATAGCGTCCTGGGCCATGGTGGCGGTTGGCGTAGTGTTCACCGTACTCGGTGTCTACGCGACAGTTGCCACGCTTGGATTGGCCACACCCGTCTCGGGCCCTGTAACGGTTCTGGGTTTATCGATGAGCGCACAGGCGGCTGCCTACGTTACAGCCGGAGTGTTGGCGACAGGGACCACTCTCAGTGCGGCATCCACTGTTGCCAGTGCTTATGGTGCGGCGACGGGAAACAATACAGCAATTCAAGCAGGGCAGTACCTCGCCTACGCGGGGGGAGCTTTAGAGTTCGGTGGGGGGTTCTTGCAAAGTGCGGTTAAAAGCGCGATCAAGGCTGGGACCAAGGCTTTAGGCCAGGGAAGCAAGGGGATAGCGAGGAGCTCGTCACTGAGGGCACTTGACGATTTGCCGACCGCGCCTGGAACAGCTGCGCGAAGCGGGTCTGCTCCAGCGAATCTTGCCGTACCCGGAGGATTGGGCGGGGATGGGTTGATTCCAAGAGCGCGCACCTCAAGGCCTGTGCCACCTCAACCAAACCCGCGGCCGAGGACAGGGCGTAACGCGAGGGTCGACCGGCGATCGACCACTAATGAAGCATCATCCAGCGGCCCTTCATTGCTGGCACTAAGGACGGCTTTTACAATACCGCTTCCCAAACTCGGACCGTACGTATACCGGGTTACACAAATTCGCAGGTGAGAGAACCGAACTTCCCGCCGCCGATAAAAAGCTCATCGCTGTCGGCGGCATTTCACTCAACGCTTTTTACTTCTCCAACCGTTACCGTTTTCCCCTTGCATTTTCTGCTCAAATAAAAACTGGAGACTTACGAAAAACCCGGAACAACATTAAAACCTAAGACTTAAAATATGACACTAATTTAGGAAATATCCTACACCCCCCGCCATTAAACAAAGCCTTCCAGAGACTTTGCAACTAACGCCTCTGCTGTAAACTCCCGCCCCGTCATGACACGCAACACAAACGGTCTCTCAAGACACCATAAATAGTTACATTTCCACTCTTGTAACGTTAATACTTATAAGGTTTTTATCGTGAACAAAATGCTATCCGTACTGGGCCTTGCTCTGGCGACTACATTGAGTGCCACTGTCGTATCCGCCAACCCCGGCACCGGCACCATCCGTTTCGAAGGCAAGATCACCGCCACCACGTGCCCTATCGAAGTGGTCAATCCGGGCGATGGCTCTATCGGCAACCTGGTGAACATGGGCTCTGTCGAGGCCAGCCGCTTCACCGGCATCGGTCAGGAACTCTCTGGCAAGAGCTTTGCCCTGCGCGTCAATGACGACGGCAGTTGCGGCCTGACGGGCGGCGGCCCGAATGCGGCCACAGTCACCTTCATCGGTAACGCGGACAGCAGCGGCGACTACTTCGCTGTCACCCCTACTGAAGACGGAGCAAAGGGCGTTGCGATTGTCATCAAGGACCAGACCTTGACGTCCATCAAACCAGGCGGCCAATCGGCGCCTTATACACTGGTTGAGGGCGGTATCACCGACATGGTGTTCAACGCCTACTACCGTTCGACAGCGTCTACCGTACAAGCCGGCGCCGCTTCGGCAGATGTACAGTTTGTTGTCGCGATTAACTGATACATCGACCCATTCGCTCACCGTGTAAGGATCAATAGCCTTTTCACGTGAAGCATCTTCAATACGTTCAGGTTCGTTTCGGATCTGAACGTACAAGGTAACTTTCCATGATTTGCCAACAGGCTTTTAAACCACCTGCTATCGCGGGGTGCATGCTGTTATTCATGTGCGCAGCTTATATACCCGCCAGCCAGGCAGCATTGACCGTCAACGCAACTCGCATCGTGTTCGACGGCGACAAGCGCAGTACGTCGGTGGTCATATCCAACCCCAGTGATCGCCCGTTCGCGGTACAGACCTGGGTAAATACGGAGGCAGACGATACTGTCACCGTCGTTCCGTTCGCACCTTCGCCTCCACTTTTCCGCCTTAACCCAGGCAAGGAACAGCAGGTACAGATCAACGGCCTGCCCCACGACCTGCCCTCCGATCGTGAATCATTGTTCTACTTCAACGTGCAGGAAATACCTCAAGCCGACCCTTCGCAGGGCAATGTACTGAATATTGCCCTGCGTACCCGTATCAAACTGTTTTATCGCCCGGCTCTGCTGACTGACAACCCCATTGCCCGCCTCAAGGACCTGCAATGGTCGGTCAGGCAGATTGCGGGCAAGGCAGAACTGACCGCGATGAATCCGACGCCCTTTCACGTGTCGTTCATTCGACTCGACGTCTCCGGCGGTGGCAGAACTGAAAAGGTCAAGGAAGTCGCCATGCTTGGCCCGTTCAGCTCTCGCCATTACGAGCTCAGTGAAACGAAAGCGGTACCGGGCCTGCAGGTGGTGTTTTCCGCGATCAACGATTACGGCGGCTACAGCAAGCCGCTGACCGCTACAGCCACGCTGACTGACTGAAACAGCGCTGGCCCGTTTCATCCCCAGGACATTGAACATGACCCTATTACCCGATTCCGGGTTCATACCAGTGCGCCTGCGCTTTATGCAGGTGTTGATTGTGTGCGGCAGCGTTACCGTACCGCTGGAACTGACCAAGGCGGCACCCCCTGTCAACTTCCAGTCCGGCTTCCTGCGTCAGGGCCAGGACTATGACAGTGAGGCCGCGGCCAGCGTGCTGAACCAGTTGTCAGTTGTAGAAAGCCTCGGGCCAGGCGATCATTGGGTAGAAATCCACGTCAATATGCGCTATTTCGGCCAACGGCAGATCCGTTTCGATGCTGACCCGCACGGCAACGGCCTGCTGCCCTGCCTGTCGCGAGAATTGCTGGAGCAGATCGGCGTACGCCTCGACAGTCTGGCCGACCCGGCCTTGTTGCAAGTCGCTTGTGTCGCGCTGGGGCAATTGATTCCGGACGCCAGGGTCGTACTGGACGGAGGCAGACTGCAACTGTCGATCTCAATACCGCAGATCGCCATGCGCCGCGATGCCAACGGGCGAGTGGAGCCCGCGCTTTGGGATTACGGCATCAACGCCGCCTTCATCAATTACCAGACCTCGGCGCAACAGACCACCCACAGGGAGACAGGCACCAGCAGCAGTGCAGACCTGTACCTCAACACCGGTATCAACCTGGGGTCATGGCGGTTACGCAGCAATCAAAGCGTGCGTCAGGATGCACAGGGACATCGCGAGTGGACCAGAGCCTACGCTTATGCACAGCGCGACCTGCCCGGCACGCACGCCAACCTGACCCTCGGTGAAACCTACACCGGCGGCGATGTCTTCCGGAGCATGCCGATCAAAGGCGGGTTGATCAAAACCGATCAGGAGATGCTCCCCGATTCCCTGCAGGGTTACGCACCTGTGATTCGTGGCGTTGCGCAAAGCAGGGCCAAACTGGAAGTTCTGCAGAACGGCTACCCGATCTACTCCACGTATGTCAGTGCCGGCCCCTATGAAATAGATGACCTGAACACTGCAGGCAGCGGCGAACTGGAGATCGTGCTGACCGAGGCCGATGGGCAGGTACGGCGTTTTACCCAACCTTACTCGACCATGAGTAACCTGTTGCGCGAAGGCGTCTGGAAATACAGCGCAGCCTTGGGCCGCTTCAACGGCGCCTACGCCACCGAGCATCCCTGGTTATGGCAAGGAACGCTGGCCGTTGGAACAGGCTGGAACTCGACACTTTATGGCGGACTGATGACCAGCGACTTCTACCATGCCGCTGCGCTGGGCGTGTCACGAGACATGGGCGTCCTGGGAGCGATGGCGTTCGATGTAACCCGGTCACGCGCCAGCATCGATCAGCCCGGTCAGTCCAGCGTGCAGGGCATGAGTTACGCCATCAAGTACGGCAAGGCGTTCACGACCCATACCAATCTGCGCTTCGCAGGTTACCGCTACTCCACCGAAGGCTATCGGGATTTCGACGAAGCCGTCAGTCAGCGCAGCGACGACGATACGTTCACAGGCAGCCGCAGAAGTCGCCTGGAGGCTTCGGTTCATCAGAGAATCGGCGCACGCAGCAGCGTGGGTCTGACGCTGTCGCAACAGGATTACTGGGGCAGCGATATCGAGCAGCGCCAATTTCAATTCAACTTCAACACCCATCGTGCCGGGATCACCTATAACTTCTACGCCTCACAGTCGCTGAGCGTAGCCAGTAACCGCGGCAACGACCGGCAGTTCGGCCTGAGCATCTCGATGCCCCTCGACACCGGCCATTCGAGTAATGCCACATTCGACCTGCAGAACAGCGCCAATCGCCACAGTCAACGGGGCAGCCTGAGCGGCAGCCTCTACGAAAACCGGGTCAATTATCACGCCAGCCTGAGCAACGATGATGGAAAGCAGCAAAGTGCCAGCCTTGCGGCCGGTTATCAGGCGCCCTTTGCCAGCCTTGGCGCCGGTGTGACCCAAGGCAATGATTATCGAAGTACATCAGTCAATGCCAGCGGCGCCTTGTTGCTGCACGCCGACGGCATCGAGTTTGGCCCGAATCTGGGCGACACCATCGCCCTGGTCGAAGTGCCCGATACACCAGGCGTTGGCATACAGAACGCGACCGGAGTCAGGACCAATAGCCGCGGCTACGCATTGATGCCCTATCTGCGCCCCTACCGTTACAACCCGATCGCCTTGCAAACCGACCAGTTGGGCCCCGAGGTGGAAATCGATAACGCCAGTACTCAAGTGGTGCCTGCCAGGGGGGCGGTGATCAAGACCACCTTCGCTGCGCGCACGGTGACACGCCTGGTCATCAATGCGACCACTCAAAGTGGCAAGCCGCTGCCATTCGGCGCCCAGGTCAGCGACGCGCAGGGCAACATCCTGGGCATCGCAGGCCAGGGCGGGCAGGTGTTGTTGTCCACCGGCATGCAGGCGCAAACCCTCGATGTCCACTGGGGAGAGAAAATCGACCCGCAGTGCCGCCTGCACATCGACCCCGCCGGCATGCCTCTGACCAAGGGCTATCGAATGCAAGACATGACGTGCGCCCAGTGACATCAGGTCTGAGCCATTCGCGACATTGTTATTTCAGGAATCACCCCATGAACACTGCATTGAATGCCCTGCTCCCCAGTCTGATCCTGTTGGGGGCCAGCTATAGCGCTGCGGCTTATTCCGACGTACAGGACGACACCCCCAGCAACGATTGCTACTGGGTTTCCTCTCCGGGAATAAAGGATTACCGGCGCGACATCGGCACGCTATACGTCCCAAAAGACGCTGCAGTGGGCACCTTTATCGGCAGCATCGATATGCTTCACGCCACAACAGACCAGGCTGGCCTGGAGGCGGCCTGCAAAAATGATGGAACGGCTCTTCTGGAATTCAACGCTACGGCAACGGCTCCGATATTTTCGGGCACAGTGGAGCCTATAAACGGGGAAGACCTCACCGGCAAGATACTGCAAACCAATATTCCGGGCGTCGGGGTGCGGGTAAGACTGGAGTATCCGTATGACAGGAACTGCAACAATTGCTTCACGCCTGTAGGTGGCAGCGCCTCTGTTCCATTCATCGGCATCAACGACCACCAGAAAATGCTCACGAGCCTGCGTTTCCTTCATCTGAACAACTACCTCACGCTGGTCAAGACCGGGCCGATTCCTCCCGGACCCAATGTGCTCAATGGCAGTGAACTGTTCTCCGGAAGCGTGACGACGCTTGGCAAGATCATGAAGTTCGGGCTAAACGGCACAATACTTCAGGCACAGTGCAGCGTCGGTGCAGATCCGGTCAGTGCCCACCCGGTGCAGTTGGGTGAGTGGGACAGCACTGACTTCACCGGTCCCGGCTTCACCACGCCGGCGGTGCCGTTCAGTATTGCGTTGAGTAACTGCGAGACCGACATGGGCTCAGGCTTCGTGGCAACGGCGCATATCCAACTCGATGGTGTCGAAGGCTCGGTTCCCGAGGGCCCAGTCGGCAGCGGGGTTTTCAGCCTGACCAGTGATTCGGACGCCAAGGGCATGGGGATTCAGGTCCTAAAAGGTGACGGCGTTACGCCCATGGAGCTACAGACCGAAGTGCCGCTGATTGCGATCACACCCGGCAACGTTGTGCTGAACTTCTACGCCCGCTTCTATCAGACTCAGGCCAGCAGCGCGATCCGGCCGGGCAAGGCCAAAGGGGCACTCAGCTTCACGATGACCTACAAGTAGCACTGCACCGTGGACTGCCGACCTGGCGGTCCATGACCTTCTCAGGCGTACAACGTCGCTCTCAGTGAAGGGAAAGGCTGCCAGGAGAGCGTCTGATCGAAACTCACCCGCACTCGTACATCCAGCTGAGTGCCGATCATAAATCTGTTCAAATCCGTTTTGCTGATGTGACCGGCATCGATTTCATCGTCCACTACCGGCACCGGGTGCTCGTCGAGCACGCTGACCACTAGCAAAGCATTATCAGCGCTGCTTAAGCCATGCACCTCGACGCTGACAAACTGGTCAGTGCCCATGAATGACCAACTGTCGAGCGTGAACCGTGCGTACCCGCCCTCGGCAATGTCATGCAGGCTCAGACGCCCCCCGGATACTTTGTCACATTGCACGACTGGAAAGCCTGTCATGCCCATGATACTCAGCGTATGCCGGTCGGAAATATGCGGTGAGTCGGAGCTTTTTTCGAACACCTCGTAGTACACCGGGATTGACTTGCCGAAATGCTGGGCAACTTGTGTCGGAGGAATGCTGAACAGTCTCGAGTCTGCGATTTCCGTAAGAAAGGAGCCCACACTGCCTGGCTCGGCCCATTGAACGCGGACGGTCTCACCAGGAAAGATCACTGCATCCTCAGGTATCGATACCGTCGTGCCCTGAAAGGCATCTATCGGATCAAGCCTGCTGGCGCTTGCCGAGCCTGTGGCCTCCTGAACCCTCGGGGGCGGTAACACACGCGGGACTGGCTGAGCGCACACCAGCAGTGAAACAGCCAGCGCCCGAGGCCCGGCATTGCCGGAACGATCCTTCAGTCTGTAGGACGCATAACGAATGCCATCGCCGCTCTCGAGAATCAGTTGCCTGCCGAAGGCGATATTGATTGCGCTACCGATATCGGACGCTTCAAGCGTCAAGGTTCCGGTGTGCTCCGACCCCGTCGGCGTGCTGCTCCAGTACCAGGTAATGATGTCCCCTGGGCTCGGCGAAAAATAGGCAGGCACCTCGGCCAGCAGGGTATCGCCATGAGCGTCCAGCCAGGCCGCCGTGAGACCGTCACTGATGATTTCTTCCGGAAAAATCAGCGCCCCTTCGTCTTCGAATACCGGTGCCGTTTTATCAATGACAAAGACCAGTGTTTCGGATTCGGTCTGCACCTGATTGGCGGTCTCGACGCTATAACGGAGTCGATGCTGGCCTTCGATAAGGTATTGCTGCGCGATCATGCTGAACAGATCGGCGGGCTGCACAGGTTCGGTCCAGATCTTCTCCTCCAGCAGCATGTCATTCCAGTAAACGCGCAGATACTCGGGATCGCCCGGCGAAGGCCCGGAGTTCTGCCACATGGGAAAATCGACCCGCAAGGGGGCGAGCCAGGCACTGCTGGGGAGCAAATTGGGCTCACCGCCGGGTACATCAGGAAGGAGTTCGGCGATGATGGGCGGCGCAAGCAAACTGCTCTTGCGCCTTGAAGCCGGCCAGAACAGAATTCTGATCCGTTCGAGCCACTTTGAAATCACAGGCATGAGCCGGGCCTCCAGCACAATGAAGCGGTGGCCGACCCGTTTGCCGACCGCCATGCCCATCAGTTAACACCCTGTTTTTTTCTGCGGATACTGGCACAAGTAATAGGACCATTGGCGCATCAGCACCAGTGATCAGGCGTGAGCCGCCCCGCTTCGCTGTCGCTACCAACTGTAACGCAAGCCGGCACTGGCACCCCACGGCTGCTCGATGGCATCGCCATTGCTGTAATCGAAATCAGCATGCAACTGCAGGTTGCCAGACAGCGACACCGAAACACCCGCCCCCAACTCGCCACGGGAACCGGAGAGGTCGTTGTTGAACACGTTGTCATTGACCTTGACCTCGTTCCTGTTGACGAACTCGTGAGCCACGGCCACCCGCACATAAGGTTGCAGCGTACGTCCTTTGCCCAGGTCGAAACTGCGCCCCGCTGTGGTACCGACCTTGCCGAGCAGTGACCGACTGCGGTCACCTTCGGCACGCATACCGTTGTCCAGTCCGTAGTCCTTGCCCTGAACGATCAAGCCCGCCAGCTGGGTGTAGGGTTCGAGAAAATAACCGTTGTCCAGTTTGATGTGCCGACCCAGCTCCAGCGACGCGCCAACCCCCAGATTGTCGTAGTTGCCGCGCGTGCGGGAACCATCGCTGAGATTGACTCTGGCCTTGTTCTTGAACTGATTGAGTTTGATCACGCCATCGATGTAGTAGCCGCTCTCGGTGTCCAGCCAGGTGCTGTAAGCGCCCAGCGAGTAGCTGTCGACCTTGCCACTGGCACCGTGATCCAGACTGAGGTCGGACGTACTCTGCCCGATCATGACACCTGCCAGCCATTGCCCCGACCCCACAGGCAGCTTGCCATCTGCGCCGAGCGCGACACCGCTCTGAACCTGCTGATACCCGAAGCCTGAGGCGTCGGCCACATTGAATTTGTTGCCGTAGGTACGTATCCAGCCTCCGGAACGGCCCTCGTCCATACGCAATTCGCCCATCCGCGAACGCAACGTCGTCAACTCCCCGTACCAGACAGTCGGCGCGGTGTTGAACAACGCCATGACCGTCTGTGCGCCAGGGCTGATGGTGCGGGTGGCGGTGTCCAGATACCAGTCGTTGTCGCCCTGTTTGATCAGGTCATAGGACCAGGCGCCCAGATCCACTGCGCCGCCTGCAAGCGAAAAGCTGGCATCGCCGGCTGCCGCATGCACGACGTGCAAGCTGGTATCGCTGAGCGGATCGACACCCGTGCTGCCAATAAGCAAGGTATGACTGCCGGTCGCGTTGCCCGTGATGTCTAGAAAGTCAGTGGCCTGGCCACCGAAATCCACATCCATCATGAAGGTGCCACTCCCTGACAGGCTTGCGAGTGACAAGGTGTAAAACGCGGCCGCGTCGCCAAACCTGACCGAGCCGCCGTTCATGGACAGTTCATTCACCTGACCATTCTCGACCATCACCCACTGGCCCTGACTACTGAGCGACAGGCTGGATACGTTCTCCAGGCGCCCGGTCAGGGTCGCGTTATTTTGCAGTGACAGGCTGGCGGTACTGCCCTCACCCGCCGATACATCGCCCAGCAGATGGCTGTTGTCCACGGTCATGTGCGCCGTTGAACCGTTGATCAACTCCAGTATCTTGCCATTGCCGCCGGTCAGCGTAGAACCATTGTTGACCTGGATATCGGCAGTCGCGGGCGCGCCGGTGGGCGTTCCGACGATCAGCGCTGACCCGGTGATGCCTTCGACCCGGGTTCCTTCAAGGACCAGCAGATTGCTTGAGGGCACGGCCGGGTCAGCGCGCAAGCGCACGCCATATTGCTGCCCGGTAATGGTGCTGCCGGACGCCTTCACCGTGGAGTCCCACATCTCCATACCTCTGCCATTGGTGCCAGTGGCCGTTACTGAAGTACCTTCCAGGGTCAGGTTGCTGAGTGAGCCGGCATTTATTCCGCGATTGGTGGCGGTGATCGTGCTGCCGATGACGGTGGCCGTGGAGCCGACCAGTTGCGAACTTTCATTGCCCATCCCCAGTCCATCCGCGCCGCCTGTCAGGACGCTACCGACGATCAACGCATCTGCCCCGGTCAACGAGACGGCTGAAGAGCTTGTACCCGCACTGACCTGACTGCCAGTAAGCGTCAGCTTGGCTCCGGTGATCGTGGATATTTGCAGGGTGGTCGCGCCGTTGGCGGTCAGATTCCCGGTGCTGACAACCCGATAGCTGTCCAGCGGGCCTGTTGCATCGATGGTCTGCGGCGTATCGACAAGGATTTGCGCAAGCGCATGACTACCGGTCAGCAAAGGAGAAAAAAAAATAACGGTCTTTAGTGTCCATGAAAGCGGACGCAGCACGAATGGAGCATTCATGAGGATGCATTACCTTGAGGTAAATCAGGTTGAACCCCGTGACGACTGCCCGAAAGCGGCCTCGGGAGGGAGGCCGCAAGACTAGCGGGATCCAACTGAATGCTCTGTAGGACGTTTCCTAGATAACAGTAGGGAGGTTCTGACAGCAGATGATCGTCGGGGAAAACACCGATAAGCGTAGGTGACATGACCCGGCACGCGCCGGCCTTCCTAAACCGTTTGGGAGCAACCTGAGCCTGCTTATACCGGGTAGGGTGACTGCGGCTGGCCGCAGCCCCCCTCTATCGGCAACCCTTGTTACTTTTTCTTCGGGTTTGGACGAAGAGGACAAGACCCGTTTGCGTCGTACATCCCTACCCGGGCGGTGGTTTCCAGCGAGGTAATGGTTTCGCCTCCCATGCTAAAGGAGTACCTGATCCTCGCGCTCCCGTTTTGGCTGCGGCCTGAAGGATTGTAGATAGGCAGAATGTGTTTATCGTAGGGCGTGACCAGCCAGATGAAACCGGTGGCCGGATGGTTGCCTCCCAGCACGATAACCTCGTCTTTTTCGGTGCCGGAAATAGGCGCGTCGCCGGTATTTCCCTCGGAGCCATACCAGTGCAAAGTGACGGTTTCATTGTCCGACAGATATTTCGAAAGATCCGGAACGCGGACCCGTATACCTGGTTCACCCTGCCCCGGATTTTCGATGCCGTCGGCGAAGAGTGAATCGCAATTCAGCCAGCCATTAGTACTGGTGCCCTCGAAGACAGGGGCTTCCGGGATGATGACAATGGCGTCTACGTTGACCAGAGTGTCCGGCGAGTGTTGCGTGTTTTCTGAATCGGGCCCATGAATGCGGTAATGGACCGGCAAGTCAACGCGATTGCCTTCATAATCGATGTAACTCCAGGGTATTTCAACATCACGCTCAGCGCCTGCCAGGTCGCCAGCAGCCACGGTGTATTGAGCCTCTGCTACATGGCTTGTGCCCCAGTAGAAATCTATAATTTCACCCGCTTGAAGTCTGTCATACAGCCTGAAACCGACCTTGGCAGGCTGGTTATAATCCGCCGCTGTCAGGACGTTCAACTGATTGGACGTCTGGCCATAGACCTCGACCCGCAGTAATGCGTCGTTGACCGGATCCGGCCACCCAGGATCGGTTATAGGGTCAGGGCCGATAGTGGCGAAATTGACATTGACGCTGATGCTTTTCACTTCGGACGGAACGACACCACGCAGGATTCGATAACTCACTTCGGTGGGCTGGTCGCCGCCGTTCGCTTGATTGTATTGCCCCTGCAGAACCAGATCAGGGACTCTGATCGAAATCGGAAACGCTGGAGAGCTGCCGACTTCGTCAGGTCGAAGCACCTCAGCACCCCAAGTGACTTCGATACGGTCGGCCGGCTTCCAGTTATCGAACGACTCGATCAACACCTCGACCCCAAGTCTCGCATCAGGCAGGTTAATCAACTTTTCTGGAGGCTGTGCCAAGGGCACGACGGGCTCTTTCAAGTTGTCGGGCAATAGCCCCAGCGCCACGTCGATGCGTTTTGGGCTGGAAAGCGAAGTGCGATTGGTGGCTTTGTCGACCAGAATGTAAATGGCGTAGTAGGGCTCGTCCCTGGACGCTTCAATGGCCGAAACGGGGAATGTCACCGTATTATTCGTCGAGCTGGCCAGTTCAACGACACCAACCGGAGCCGGCAGTTCTTCAGCACTCTCTGGCAACGGCGTGCCAACCCAGTAGAAGGCTACCTTGTCGCCGGGTTGCCAGTTGTCATAGTCAGGCAGCGTGCCGACCAGACCGCCCGGGTTTGCATCCAGAAACGCCTGGGTCAACTGATCTGTAGCCAGAACCATCTGCTCAGGCTCAAGATGCTCGCCCGGCGGCGTGGTATCGACGATGAGGTCGATCGACGGGCTGGTGGTCTCTTGATCATTCGGTTGCCTGATCCGGTAGCGCAAACTGTAAGCACCGTCTGCAGGTTTTGCCAAGCCTTGCATTAAACTACTCAGCGGAATATCGATCACCATTGGAAAGGTTTCAGCATCAACCGGTGCGGTAACGGTATCGCTAAACACTTCTTTAAACGCGTCGTTATCCGCCGCTGCACCGATAGCCCAATCGATGAAAAAAGTATCGGAGTCGCCCGGGTCAGTGACCAGTCCTGCCCACTGAGGCAGGGTGACCTTGAGAAATTCGCCAGCCAGGACATCCTTGTTCAGCGTTCCATCGGCCGGGTCCACAATGCCCGCCACCTGTGCAGGGGCAAGGTCTGCGTCGATCCCTGAACCGCGTTGACTGCGCGCCAGCCGGTAGGCGATACGCGCTTTTTTTTTGTCATCTAACGTTGCTGTTGTTTTTGAATCGACCATCATCAGCACTCCTTTGCTATCCGATTGCCGCCCTGTTTATGCAGAAAACGTACGGGCGGATTGATCATGCACCCAGGGTCTGTTGCCGTTGCATCGCGAGCCGATACAACGGCAACAAACCCTGGCCGTCTCGACAAAAGTTTGTCTGCCAGAACCGGCCATCCAGGCCGGTAGCCCGTTCGATTAAACGGTAGTCGCGCGACGCTGGATACTGTCATAACTACCAGGGGTGCGCTTTGCGAGGCACGCTCGACAGGCGCTCGTATCAATCTCGATACATTTATGACATGCGCCCGACATTCGATCACGCCACCCTACCGCCGAGCTTCCCGGCGAAGTAGCATGAGGGGCAGCGCTGATCTTCAACAGCGGCCAGTCCATGGCGGCACAAGCAGGCGACAGACGCATTATGCAAGCACTTCCCGATACCTCCCTGGATGCCACATCGACCGATCAGCGCTGGAGCGTTCGTGCGCTGATCGTCGATGACGATGTGGCCATTCGCGAACTGCTCTGCGACTACCTGACGCGCTTCAATATCAACGCCAGTGGCGTCACCGACGGCACACAGATGCGTCAGGCGCTGACCGCGGAAACCTTCGACGTGGTGGTGCTGGACCTGATGCTGCCCGGTGAAGACGGGCTGTCACTGTGCCGCTGGCTGCGCAGCACGTCGGACATCCCGATTTTGATGCTGACCGCGCGCTGCGAACCGACTGACCGGATCATCGGTCTGGAACTGGGTGCCGACGATTACATGGCCAAGCCGTTCGAGCCGCGTGAACTGGTCGCGCGCATCCAGACCATTCTGCGCCGGGTCCGCGACGAACGCAGTGATCAGCGCACCACCATTCGTTTTGACGCGTGGCGCCTGAACAGCGTCCTGCGCCAGTTGACCGCCGCCGATGGCCTGGTGGTGCCGCTGTCCAACGCCGAGTTTCGTCTGTTACGTGTGTTTCTCGAACGGCCGCACCGGGTGCTGAGCCGCGAGCAGTTGCTCGATGCTGCCCGCGGCCGCTCAATCGAGGCGTTTGACCGCAGTATCGATTTGCTGGTCTCGCGTCTACGCCAGAAGCTCGGCGATGATCCGAAAAATCCACAACTGATCAAGACCGTGCGCGGTGAAGGCTATCTGTTCGATGCCAGGGAGCTGGGTTGATCCGCAGATTCGACACGCTGTTTGCGCGACTGTTTGGTGGCGCTCTGTTGGCTATTCTGTTGGCGCACCTGCTGGCCTTCATCTGGTTCACGCAGTACGGCATGCGCCCGCCGCCACCTACCGCGTCCAACACCGAGCATGGGCAATTCGATCAGCGGCCCATGCACAGACCGCCGATGCTCGGCGGTCCGCTGATATTGCTGTTCTTCCAGTTCATCACCCTGATCATCGCTGCGTGGTACGGTGCCAAGGCCCTCAGCCGTCCCGTGCAGAGCCTGAGCGAAGCAGCCGAGCGCCTGAGTGAAGACCTCGACAGCCCGCCACTGGAAATCAGCGGCCCGCAGGAAGCCCGACAGGCTGCGCAGACGTTCAATCTGATGCAGCGCAAGATCCGCGAACAGATGCAGCAGCGCGGGCGCATGCTGGCTGCGGTATCCCACGACCTGCGCACGCCCCTTTCACGGCTCAAGCTGCGTGTCGAACAGATCGAAGAGCCCAGGCTGCATGGCCAGATGACTCAGGATCTCAATGACATGATCAGCATGCTCGACGCCACCCTCGCCTACCTCAATGAGCACCGGCGCAGCGAAGGCCTGCAGCAATTCGACCTGCAGGCGCTGATCGAATCGCAGGCCGAGAATGCCCAGGACAATGGCGACGACGTGCAGTACGAAGGCCAGTGCAAACCGCTCAAGACGCAGCCGATGGCGCTGCGCTCGTGCCTGCAGAATCTGGTCGACAACGCTCTGCGTTACGCCGGTAGCGCGCGTATTGTGATTGAGGACAGCGCCGATCACGTGCGCATATTGGTCGTTGATCACGGACCGGGGATTGCGCCCGAGTTTCACGAGACAGTATTCGAACCGTTCTACCGTCTGGAGGGTTCTCGCAACCGCAACTCCGGCGGAATCGGCATGGGTATGAGCATTGCGCGGGAAGCCGCGCGGCGCATCGGCGGCGAGCTATCGCTCACGCAAACGCCAGGCGGCGGCCTGACGGCAATCCTCGATCTGCCACGACGCAGAGCGACTGCGTAGCCAGCCCGCTAGCGGGGACGCGCCCGCTCGCTGCCGACCCAATCGGTCAACAGGCTGTAAGCGACTGCCAGAAGCGTCGGGCCGATGAACAGGCCGATGAAACCGAATGCCAGCAATCCGCCGAACACACCCAACAAGACAATCACCAGCGGCAGATTGCCGCCCCTGCTGATCAGGTATGGCTTGAGCACGTTGTCCACGCCACTGATGATGAACATCCCCCAGATGCCCAGAAATATCGCCATGCCGTACTCGCCCTGCCAGACCAGCCAGGCAGTGGCAGGCAGCCAGACCAAGGGCGGGCCCATCGGGATCAGACTGAACAGAAAAGTCAGAATACCCAGCACCAATGCACCGGGAATGCCCGCGATCAGGAAGCCGATCAGCGCCAGTACCGCCTGGGCCGCTGCTGTGCCGATGACGCCGTTGACCACGCGCTGCACTGTGCCAGCGACCAGATCCAGATAATACTGGGCGCGCTCGCCGATCAGGCGTTCCAGCAGGCTGAGCACGAAGGCGGCCAGGCGCGGACCGTCCCTGTAGAAGAAGAAGGCGAAGACGATGCTCAGGGTCAGTTCCAGAATCCCGCTGCCTATCTGCGCACTGCGTGCCAGAATCCAGTTACCGACCTGACCCAGATGCGGCTTGAGCGTCGCCATGAACGCCGCGCCTTGCTGATCGATGGTGGTCCACAGCGCGACCAGTCGTTCGCCCACCAGCGGAATACCCGCCAGCCATTGTGGTGGGTCGGGCAAGCCGTCGACCTGAATGTCCTTGATCAAGCCCGTGGCATCACGCACATGGTCGGCAAGATTGAAGCCCAGCCACACCAGCGGCGCCGCGACCAGCAGCATCCAGCACAGGCACATCACCAGCGCAGCCAGCGACTCACGGTCCTTGAACCAGCGGGTCAGCAAACGCATCAGCGGCCAGCTGGCGAAGGCCAGTACCGCGCCCCAGACCAGCGCCGACCAGAACGGCGCCATCACCCAGAGACAGGCACCAAACAGCGCCAGCAGCAGAATCTGCACCAACAGACGGTCATTGTTGAACATGCGCTATTCACTAAAAAGGATCGGAGGAAGCGAGCATAATGGCGAACCTGCCTGTCCGCCATCACTGTTCTAGCGGATAACCTCGATCTTGAGCCCCTTGCCTTCAGTGACGCCCGCCTCGAGCCGGGCCGCACGAACGCCTTTGGCGATCAGGGCGTCAAGCCAGGCGCCGGCACTGGGCCCGGACACTGTGGCGCGCAGGCTGCTGTCCAGGTTCAGGGCGCGAGAAACAAGAGTAACCCAGGCATCCTGTGGTTCGCCGCTCAGTCGGGGCAGTTCCAGCTTGCCGGTGCTGCGCAATTGGCGCAGCAAGGTGGCAGAGGTCGGCAGCAGTTCGCCCAGTGGCGCAGAGGATTCAAACTGCTCGACGTGCAGGTAGGCCCGGCGGTTGCCACGGGTGATGCTGTAAAGCGCTACCAGGGTGTCACTGCGCGGTTCTGCCAGACGCAACAGAAGGTAAGCCTGGCGGTCATCCGCGCCATACAGTTTTGCGTTGCCGAACACTTCGTTGGCCCACAGGCTGCTTTCTCCGCAGTCGCGCGCCTGACACCAGAACAGCAGTTCGGCGCCTTGCTGCTGCAAGGATTCGCGAGCTGCAGTGAAGGCGTCGTCGGAAGTCCGCTCGGCAGGTAATTGATAGGTAACCGACGTCAGATTGCCGCGCGCACTGACCTGGCCATCAAAACGCAACTGGCCGCTGATCTTGCGGATCGAGCCCATGGGGTAGACCCGCTCGAGCTCGGCAGCCGGACGATAATCGACGATTTCCGTGTCGGCCAGACGCGGCAGAATTTGCAGATCACTGCTGCCTGTTACATCGGCGGCGCAGAGCACAGTGCTGAACATCGACAGGCACAAGGCGACAACGGGAACACTTGATAAACGCATGAGTGCTCTCATTGGCAGGCAAGCAGGGAACGAAAATATAAAAGATCGCCAGCGAGGCGGCCACCAGAGGCTGCGGATTGATCCATCACGGTTGACTCCTGTTTCAACCCGTCCAGCGTCGACAGTTGCCGGGCTCAAGTCAAGAAGCAGCGAACAAGCGATTGATACAGTGTGCAACAGCGCTCGCACCGTGCTCGTCGTCCAGGTGCAGATGATGACCGCCTTCAAGCTGCACGACGTCGAAAGGCAGCCCGGACAGCATGAGCTGGTTTTTAGCCAGCATGCCGCCTGTAGCGACCAGCAGTTGCGTCGGGCAACGGATAGCGTTTACGAAAGACATCGCCTGCTGATGTGTAAGACGAATCGCAGATGGCAACGTCAGGCGGCTGTCGCTGCGCCAGGTATAGCCGCCGGGTACCGGCATCAGACCGCGCTGGGCGAGTAATTCGGCAGCCTCGCGACTCACCGGGACCACGCCTTTCATACGCGCCAGAACAGCACGTTGCTGATCCTCGTAAACCGGCTTTTTCTTGCCTGACAGCCTGAGCTGCGCCTGCAGGGCGGAGCCCATCCGCCCGGCGGCGGATTCAGGGTCGCCGGTCAAGGGAATCAAACCATCGATCAGGGCCAGCCGCGTGACCCGCTCCGGCAACGACCCGGCCAGCAATACCGAAATGATCGCGCCCAGCGAGTGGCCCATCAGGGCGAAGCGCTGCCAGCCCAATTGCTCGGCGACCTGCAGCACGTCGAACACGTAGTCGGCCAGCGCATAGGACGCCCCGGCAGGCCGATGCTGTGAATGACCATGCCCGGCCAGATCGAGCGCCACGATGCGCAGGCCCTCCAGTCGCGGCGCCAGCCTGGCAAAGCTGTTGGCGTTGTCGAGCCAGCCATGCACGGCAATCACCGGCTGGCCGTCTTCGGGGCCGTAAAGATGAGCCGCCAGTTCGATATGCCCAAGATTGAAACGCACCTCTTCCATGGCAAACGTCACGCCGTCACCCTTGAGGCACTGCGTGCGTCCCAGCGAGCCAGCAGCGTCTTGAGCAGCAATGCGGTTTCATCCGGTCGTTCAAGGGGAAACATGTGCCCTCCAGGCATGGACAGGTATTCGCCTTCGCGCATGCGTCGGGCCAGATAGCCATGATGAGGCATGATCACCCGGCTGTGTTTGCCGCGCACCATCGCGAGTGGCACCTTGAGTTGCCGTGACGGCACTGGGCTGGTGTGCGGGATGCTGCGGTAGATGCTGATCTCGGTCGCTGGGTCGAAACGCAGCCGCCACTGCCCGCCGTCCTCGCGCAGACCATGTTGCAGGTACGCGGTCAGGCAGTCGGGATCGAAGCGGCTGAACAGGGTCTTGCCAGCGAAGTAGGCGCGTGCCGACGGCAGATCATCAAACGCCTCACGACGGCCCAGGGTACGGCCCGCTGGCGTGATGCGGTCGATAAAGCCCAGGCGCTTGGCGGCGCGTATGAACAACTGGTCAGCCAGCCCCAGCACCGGCGAATCGAGCATCACCACGCCCCGGTAGAGTTCCGGGCAGCGCAATGCGGCATGCAGATGCAACACGCCGCCGAGCGAGTGCCCTACCCCCCACACCGGGCCAGGCTGCTCGCGCAGATGGTGAAGCAACTCATCGACCAGATTCAGCCAGTTGTCATCCACCGGAAAACGCGGATCATGGGCGTGTTGCTCAAGATGGGCCACCGAAAATTCCGGTGCCAGCGCGCAAAACAGCTTGCTGTACGTCGCCGAAGGGAAGCCATTGGCGTGAGCAAAGAACACGGGTTGCGACATGCCAATACTTCCATGAGCGGGCGAGTCACGATTGTGCCAAGTTGCTTCGTAGATCGGCAATGACTGGAACCGCCATCACAGGTGTCACTCCGGCCATCAGGATCACCCGATACGGCGGTCGGAGCGGCATTAAGGCCTATAAAGCCTGGGTGAACCGGTCCAGGCAAGCCTTTATATATAGGCGACCTGAAAACCAAAAGACTGCCTGAAGAGAGCCTTGGCTTAAGCAGAGGGATTAATAGCTGAGAACACTCAATTGACTGGAGGCTCTTTGCCATGCGCTACGACGGCCACCGTCAAGCGCGAAATGCAGCTTGGCTTGCCTTCGTCGTTGCTGATGCGGATGTCCCATACATGAGTGGTCCGGCCTATGTGCACAGGCCTGACCACACCGGTGACACGCCCGCTACGCACACCACGCAAATGGTTGGCGTTGACCTCCAGCCCGACGCAAAAATACTTGCTCGGGTCGACGATCAGGTAACTGGCCATTGACCCCAGCGACTCCGCCAGGACCACGGATGCGCCGCCGTGCAGCAGCCCGAAAGGCTGGTGGGTACGTTGATCGACCACCATGCTGGCCGTGAGGGAGTCATCGGTGAAAGACTCGAAGCGAATGTCCAGCACTTCACCAATGGTGTTTTTTTGAGCCGCCATAAGGGCTTCGATATCGGGAGCCTGACGCCATATGCTCATGCTGAATCCTTTTCCCGGGAGAGCCGCATTCGCGGCGGTTATTCATTGCGCGTACAGACCGTTCAGACGTGCCTGACGCTGTTGAGGCGCATCCCGCCTGCCACTACAAACTCGCCTTCCAGCTCGGCAAGACTGGCAGTGCTCATCGGCTCGGCCTGTCGCGGACTGCCGTGTGCCAATACCCCGATCAGCTCGCCCACCAAAGGCTGATGGCTGACCAGCAGCACTTCATCGATACCCAGCTTGTCCAGTTGCGCCAGCACCTCAAGCGGGCTGCTTTCGGGTGTAAGCCAGGGTGCGGTGACGATCGAGCCATCGAAGGCCAATGACTGACGCACCAGCTCGGCAGTCTGTTGTGCACGCACATAGGGGCTGGCGATGATCCGTCGCACAGGCTTGTCCGTCAGTTGCAGTGCACTTTTCAGCACCTCCTCACGCCCATGTGCAGTCAACTCGCGCTCGGCATCACTGCGCGCCCGCGACTGCGCTTCGCCATGACGCAATACCCAGACCTTCATGGCTTTGGTTCCTCATCGCGCACCGGCTGTACCGTTGGCGGGACATGATGAGGCACCTCGCCTTCGGGCGCACGCGGTGCTGGCCAGTCGCCAAAAGGCCAGGGTTTATGGTCGCTGTGAAACGTCCCGAAACGACCGATCTGCGCCAGGTACTGGCTGATGCTGTCGCCGAAGTTCATCAGGCCACCATTCGGCGCACCGTAAATCAGGCGGTAGACCAGTTGCACCAGCACCACGCCCGCCAGAATGATCTGGGCAACGTGCCATACGCCCAGAAACAGCAGCATCCACAGAATGCGCAGCAGGATCGATTCGTTGTGCTGGATTTTCGACTCGTTCAAGACCTTCTCCTGATCAGACTGAATTCAATTAAAGCCGGTAATCGAAATGAAATCGACGTCCGTCTTGGGCTCGGCCCGCATCAGCGCCTCGATGACCTGGCTGAGCGTACGGCCTTCAAAAAGAATCGCGTGCAGCCCGGCGACCAATGGCATATAGACCTGCACTTCCTGCGCTTTGACCTTGAGCACCTTGAGGGTGTTCACACCCTCGGCCACCTCGCCCAGGCGTGTGACCGCTTCTTCCAGCGTCAGCCCCTGGCCCAGGGCAAACCCGACCTGATAGTTGCGGCTTTTCGGCGAGGAACAGGTGACGATGAGATCGCCCACCCCGGCCAGGCCGAGAAAGGTCATCGGGTTGGCACCCTGGCTGACCGCGAAACGGGTCATTTCCGCCAGCGCCCGGGTGATCAGCATGCTCTTGGTGTTTTCGCCCATGTCCAGCGCCACCGCCATGCCGGCAATGATTGCGTAGACGTTCTTCAGTGCCCCACCCAGCTCGACGCCAAACCGGTCATTGCTGGCATAGACGCGAAAGGTCCGCCCGTGCAATGCCGCCTGAACCTCCTGACACAACGCCTCGTCTTCGCTGGCAACCACCGTTGCGGTCAACGCATGCTCGGCGATTTCCCGCGCCAGATTGGGCCCGGACAACACGCCGATACGCGCTTGCGGGACGATCTCTTCGAGGATCTGACTCATCAGCTTGAAGCTCTGCGCTTCGATACCCTTGGTCAAGCTCACCAGCATCTTGCCATTCAGGCGCTCGACGTGAGGCGACAGCACCGAGCGCAAGGCACTTGATGGCAAGGCGACGAAGATCAGTTCACTGGCGTCGAGCACCGCCGTCAGGTCGGTGACCGGTTCGACTTCAGGACGAATCTTGATGCCCTTGAGGTAACGGGGGTTTTCACGATTGACGCGAATGGCCTCAGCCTGCTCCGGATCGCGCATCCATTGACGAACCTGATGGCCGTTCTCGGCCAGCAGATTGGCAATGGCCGTACCGAAGCTGCCACCGCCAAGCACCGCGACGGGTTGCTGTGTGGTCATAAAACTATCCATCCAGAGCCATTCAAGTGGCGATGTGATCATTATACGGAGCAACACGTTATCAGCTAGCGACAAAGCTGATCCGTTACGCAGTCAGGACAGCATCAATCAAACAAGTTCGCTGGAAACACGCGCCATCTCGGTTAACATGCGCGCACAGCATGAATCATCGTGATGGCCGGCCCTGCCTTGTGCAGCCTGACCGATTCGCGACCACCGGGCAAACAGGCATGGACGCATCAATCGAACAACCTCAGCAGTGCCTTGCGCGCGAGGCGCACAGCCGATGAAGTTTCGGCACTGGGACATCAATACCCGCACGCAGATCATCAGCCTTGGCCCTGCCCTGTTGCTGACGGCTTTGCTGATCAGCTTTTTTACTTTCGTGCGTATTCAGGATCTGCGTCAGGAGCTCAATCACACCGGGCAGCTGATCGCCAATCAGCTGGCGACCGCGGTCGAGCCGGGCGTGACCACGGGTGATATCGAGGGGCTCAAGGCGCTGATGCGCGCCACCCTGTCCATGCCCAGCGTTCGCTATGTGGAAATTCAGGACAGCTCCAATACCGCCGTGATCTACATAGATCAGCCGCGCGACAACGAGCAGCAGGCCCGGCAGATGGAAGTGTTCCTGGCCCCCGTTCAGCCGCAGCGCACCACCATTCACGGCAATCCCGGCACGCCTGCCCCAGGAAAAAGCCAACCCGCGCAGGGCGCTTCACAGCGTTATCTGGGGCGGGTGCTGGTGGGCATGTCCAGCGAAGCATTCAGCCGACGTCAGCAGGAGATACTGCTCAAGGCTGGCGTCCTGGCGATGGTCGCTTTGCTGTTCGCCTTTCTGCTGGCGCGTAGCCTGGCTTTGAGCCTGTCCAGGCCCATCAGTGATATGGGCGAAGCGCTCAAGGCGATTCAACAGGGCGATTACCACACGCCCATGCCGGTCAGCGACGACGCCGAACTGGGCGCGCTGGCGCGGCACATCAACAACCTGGCAGAGAACCTGCACCGCGCCAGCCTCGAGCAGCAGCGCTCGGTGGCACAGCTGATCCAGACCCGGGAAGAAGCCGAGCAGGCCAACCGCGCCAAATCTGATTTTCTGGCCATGATGAGTCACGAGCTGCGTACGCCCATGAACGGTGTACTGGGCATGCTGCAGCTGCTGGAAACCACGCACATGACCCATGAGCAGAGCGAGTATGCGACGCTGGCGACCGAATCCACCGAGCATCTGCTGCGGGTCATCAACGATATCCTCGACTTTTCCCGCATCGAGCGCGATGCCCTGCAGATGGAAGGCATACCGTTCAACCTGGCGGAACTGGTCAGCGCCTCGACCCACGCCTTCAACCACAGCGCCGCGCAACGCACGCTGCTGCTGGAACTGCATATTCAGCCAGGCCTGGAAACCTTGAACGTCATAGGCGACCCGACCCGCATTCGCCAGATTCTGGTGAACCTGATCGGCAACGCGCTTAAATTCACCGAGCAAGGCAAGGTCTGCGTCGACGCCAGGTGGGCAATGCTCGACAATGAGCTGCTGCACTTTACCTGTGCGGTACAGGACAGCGGCATCGGTATCGACGCCGAGCGACTGGAATCGATGTTCGATGCGTTCAAGCAGGCCGACAGCTCTATTTCCAGACGTTACGGCGGCACGGGGCTGGGGCTGCCGATTGCGCGGACTCTGGCCGAACGCATGGGCGGCACCTTGCACGCCGAGAGCGAGGAAGGGTCCGGCTCATTATTCACGCTGCAGATCCCCCTGCCCGTCTCGCGCGACGCTTCGGTGGCTATTGCCAAGCCGCTGTCGACACTCGACTCACACGGCCGGGAGCGCAGCATCTTGCTGGTCGAAGACAACCCGGTGAACCGCACCGTGGTGCAGGCCATGTTGCGTAATCTGGGGTGCGAGGTCGACATCGCTGTCGACGGTGCCGAAGCAGTGGCGAAGGCAAGCGCAGGCAATCACGCGTTGATTCTGATGGATTGCCGACTGCCGGTCATGGACGGCTATGAGGCCACCCGTCGAATCAGGCAACTTTCCGGGCTGGAGCGAATCCCAATCATTGCCCTGACCGCCAACGCGTTACAGGGTGATCGGGACGCCTGTTTGCAGGCAGGGATGGATGATTACCTGCCCAAACCGTTCAAACATGCTGATTTACAGCAGGTTTTGCAGCGCTGGCTGTCCTTTGAAGCACCTGTGACTGGCGATAAATGTTAAATTGCGGCAGTCTTGGCATCCAGATCGGCCAGCAAAATCGGCTGAATGACAAAATTCAGTGTACAGGTGTACCTTGATTTCACCTGCGCTGTGACTTTCATTACAACGCAACAGTCTATGAGTAGGCTGCCGGACAGGGTCCTGGCGAAATTAGCGCGCCAGGACTGGCGTTCGGGCCAGTGGCGCCACAACCTGCCGCACAAGATTATTGAGGAGCTCGCATGACCAAACAACACGCCTTTACCCGGGAAGACCTGCTGCGCTGCAGTCGTGGCGAGCTGTTCGGCCCAGGTAATGCGCAACTGCCCGCCCCCAACATGCTGATGGTTGATCGCATCACGCACATCAGCGATGAGGGCGGCAAGTTCGGCAAGGGTGAGTTGGTCGCCGAACTGGATATCAATCCGGACCTGTGGTTCTTTGCCTGCCACTTCGAAGGTGATCCGGTCATGCCTGGATGCCTGGGCCTCGACGCCATGTGGCAGCTGGTCGGCTTCTATCTTGGCTGGCAGGGCAATCCCGGCCGTGGCCGTGCCCTGGGTTCAGGCGAAGTGAAGTTTTTCGGTCAGGTTCTGCCTACCGCCAAGAAAGTCACTTACAACATCCACATCAAGCGCGTCCTTAAGGGCAAGCTGAACCTGGCCATCGCCGACGGTTCAGTGAGTGTCGACGGTCGCGAAATCTATACCGCCGAAGGCCTCCGGGTCGGCGTGTTCACTTCCACTGAAAATTTCTAAGGGTACTCGCATGCGCCGCGTCGTTATCACTGGTCTGGGTATTGTTTCCTGCTTGGGCAATGACAAAGAGACCGTCACCGCTAACCTGCGTGCTAACCGCCCTGGCATCCGCTTCAACCCGGAATATGCCGAAATGGGTCTGCGCAGCCAGGTTTCCGGCTCCATCGACCTGAATCTGGAAGAGCTGATCGATCGCAAGATCTTCCGCTTCGTCGGCCACGCGGCAGCCTATGCCTACCTGGCGATGAAAGACGCTATCACCGATTCGGGCCTGACCGAAGAGCAGGTTTCCAACGTGCGTACCGGCCTGATCGCCGGCAGCGGCGGCGCCTCGACCCTGAACCAGATGGAAGCGCTGGATACCTTGCGTGAGAAAGGCGTCAAGCGCGTTGGCCCCTACCGCGTCACGCGGACGATGGGCAGCACCGTTTCGGCCTGCCTGGCCACACCATTCAAGATCAAGGGTGTGAACTACTCCATCTCGTCCGCCTGCGCCACCAGCGCACACTGCATCGGCAACGCTGTCGAGCAGATCCAGCTGGGCAAACAGGACATCGTCTTTGCCGGTGGCGGCGAAGAAGAGCACTGGAGCCAGTCGTTCCTGTTCGACGCGATGGGCGCACTGTCCACCCAGTACAACGAAACGCCGGATAAAGCCTCGCGTGCCTACGACGCCAAGCGTGACGGTTTCGTCATTGCTGGTGGTGGCGGCATGGTGGTTGTCGAAGAACTCGAACACGCATTGGCGCGTGGCGCGAAGATCTACGCAGAAATCGTCGGCTACGGCGCGACCTCCGATGGCTACGACATGGTCGCACCCAGCGGTGAAGGTGCCATTCGTTGCATGAAGATGGCGCTGGGCGACATCGACTCTGGTGCCATTGACTACATCAACACCCACGGCACCTCGACTCCGGTCGGCGACGCCAAGGAAATGGAAGGCGTGCGCGAAGTATTCGGCGCCAACGCTCCGGCGATCAGCTCCACCAAGAGCCTGTCTGGGCACTCGCTGGGCGCCGCAGGTGTCCACGAAGCGATCTACTGCCTGCTGATGATGGAGAACAACTTCATCGCAGGTTCGGCCAACATCGAAGAGCTGGACCCGGTGGTTGCCGACATGCCTATCCTGCTCAAAACCAAGGAAGACGCCAAGCTCGATCTGGTCATGAGCAACAGCTTCGGTTTCGGTGGCACCAACGCCACGCTGGTCTTGAAGCGCTGGGCGGGCAAGTAATACTGCCTTTGCCACAAACAAAGAAGGCGCCTTTCGAGGCGCCTTTTTTGTGAGTCGGAAAAACGTGGCTAGTGCTCTTCGGTATATCTGCGGGGACGATGGATTTTCAGAACACCTCTCGCTCCTCACGCCCCAGCGTGGGAATGCAGTTCACGACGCTCTGCGTCGCAAGAGGACGCAGAGCGTCCGGACCGGCATGCCCACGGAACGGTAGTGTCATCCGACACGCCTTAGGGGAAGATCGTTGTTCCTTCAGCCGAACACTTCTTTCAGCAAATCATGCATCGACTTGAACGCGCGATCCGACACTTTGGCGTCGTACATCATCATGCCCGGCACGTTGGCGTGCGGATCGGTGAAGGAATGGAATGCGCCGCCATAGCTGTACAGCTGCCAGTCCACGCCAGCGGCGTTCATCTCGTCTTCGAAAGCCGGCAGTTGCTCTTTCGGCACCAATGGGTCAGAAGCGCCGTGCAGGACCAGCACCGAGCCCTTGATGTTTTTTGCGTCCGCCGGATTGGGTGTGTCCAGCGTGCCGTGGAAGGAGATCGCGGCTTTCAGTTCGGCACCGGTACGCGCAAGCTCCAGAGAGCAGCAGCCGCCGAAGCAGAAGCCGAAGGTTGCGATTTTGCTTGAGTCCAGAGACGCACCGCCCTGGCCCAACAACTGGTCAAGTCCTGCCCGCATACGCTTGCGCAGCAGGCCGCGATCGTTCTTGAGCGGCGTCATGGCAGCGCCCGCCTCGTCATTGTTACCTGGACGAATCTGCTGACCATACAGGTCAGCCAGCAACACTACATAGCCCTCGGCTGCGACCGCTTTGGCAATGTCTTCGGCACCCTTGCTGACACCCATCCAGTTAGGCGCCATCAACAGACCCGGCTGTGCAGCAGTAGCTTTTGTGTCGTACACCAGACGGCTTTCATAAGGCTGACCATCAATCTGATAGACCACAGAACGAATTTCGATATTGCTGCTCATTACTGACTCCTGATCGTTGGAGAGATGAAGGACGTTTCGCGGGAACTGAAACAAAAAACCCGCCGAGGCGGGTTTCTTGTCAACCGGCTATCAAACCGACAGCTCTACCAGCAACTTGTTCAGACGGCGCACGTAAGCGGCCGGATCCTTGAGGCTGTCACCAGCGGCCAGTGCGGCCTGATCGAACAGGATGTGCGACAGATCGCCGAAGCGGTCTTCGCTCTGTTCGGCATCGAGCTTGCCGATCAATGGGTGGGCAGGGTTGAATTCGAAGATCGGCTTGGAGTCCGGCACCTTCTGACCGCTGGCTTCCAGAATCTGACGCATCTGCAGCCCCATATCCTGCTCGCCAATGGCCAGAATCGCAGGCGAATCGGTCAGACGATGGGAAACCCGCACTTCGCTCACCGACTCACCCAGCGCGGCTTTCAGGCGCTCGATCAGGCCTTCCTTGTCCTTGGCGATCTCTTCCTGAGCCTTCTTGTCCTCTTCGGAGTCAAGCTTGCCCAGATCCAGGTCACCACGCGCCACATCCACAAAGCCCTTGCCGTCGAAGTCGCTCAGGTAGCTCATCAGCCACTCGTCGATACGATCGGTGAGCAACAGCACTTCGATGCCTTTCTTGCGGAAGACTTCAAGGTGCGGGCTGTTCTTGACCTGTGCGTAGGATTCGCCAGTGAGGTAGTAAATCTTGTCCTGACCTTCCTTGGCACGCGCCAGGTACTCGGCCAGAGAAACGCTCTGTTCGCCGCTGTCGTCGGACGTCGATGCGAAACGCAGCAGACCGGCGATTTTTTCCTTGTTGGCGAAGTCTTCTGCCGGACCTTCCTTGAGGACCTGACCGAAGTTCTTCCAGAAACCCTTGTACTTCTCGGGCTCGTTTTTCGCCAGCTTCTCCAGCATGTCCAGCACACGCTTGGTCAGCGCCGACTTCATCGAGTCGATGATCGGGTCTTTCTGCAGGATTTCACGGGAAACGTTCAGCGACAGGTCATTGGAGTCGACCACGCCCTTGACGAAGCGCATGTACAGCGGCAGGAACGACTCGGCCTGATCCATCACGAACACGCGCTGCACGTAGAGCTTGAGACCACGCGGTGCTTCACGCTGATACAGATCGAACGGCGCACGCGCAGGCACGTACAGCAGTGAGGTGTATTCCAGCTTACCTTCGACCTTGTTGTGGCTCCAGCTCAGCGGGTTCTCGTAGTCGTGCGCGACGTGCTTGTAGAATTCCTGGTACTCCTCGTCCTTCACCTCGGTGCGCGGACGGGTCCAGAGTGCGCTGGCGCGGTTGACGGTTTCCCACTCCAGCGCCGGTGCCTCCTCGCCTTCGGCTGCCGGAGGCTGCTCTTTGGGCAGCTCGATCGGCAAGGCGATATGGTCGGAGTATTTCTTGATGATATTACGCAGGCGGTAGCCGTCAGCGAACTCTTCTTCACCGTTTTTCAGGTGCAGAACAATACGGGTGCCACGATCAGCCTTGTCGACGGTGGCGACTTCGAACTCGCCTTCGCCCTTGGAAGACCAGTACACACCTTCGCTCGCTGGCGTGCCGGCACGACGGCTGAACACTTCGACCTGATCGGCAACGATGAACGCCGAGTAGAAGCCCACGCCAAACTGACCGATCAGGTGCGAATCTTTCTTCTGGTCGCCGGACAGGTTTTTCATGAAATCGGCGGTACCGGACTTGGCGATCGTGCCCAGGTGGGTGATCACGTCTTCACGGCTCATACCGATGCCGTTGTCTTCAAGCGTAACGGTCTTCGCGTCCTTGTCGAAGCTCACACGAATTTTCAGCTCCGCGCCGCCTTCCAGCAACTCGGGCGTGGACAACGCTTCAAAACGCAATTTGTCGACCGCGTCAGACGCGTTCGAGATCAATTCGCGAAGGAAAATTTCCTTGTTGGAATACAGCGAATGGATCATGAGGTGCAGCAGTTGCTTTACCTCGGTCTGGAAGCCCAGGGTTTCCTTTTGAGTTTCCACACTCATAATCATCAAACTCCGATCTGGATGGTATAAGCCGTCACGGTCAGGCAGCAGCCTGTGTGACAGCGGGTAGTCATCAAGGTGGGGGCTGGGTCGAGGATTTCAAGAGCTATGATGCCTGGAGCGTTTTTCGCTCACCGGGCACGAGGCGAAACAGCCTGCCTGGGGCTCGCAGAAACGACTCATCATCAGGCCACCTGCATCAGCCTGTAACGACCGTGAAACGGCCCCCTCCATTATTGTCGTCACAGGTGGAACTTAACCCTCGGGGGCAGGCTCTTAGGCTCGTGAATACTTAATAAGGAGAAACACCCCATGCGTAAATCTTTAGCCTATGCCTTGATGCTTTCTGCCACCCTGGGCCTTGCCGCCTGTGACAAAAAGTCCGAAAACACTCAGCAAGATGCCAACAAGGCAGCTCAGCAGTCCCAGGAGTCGATGGAAAAGGCTCAGGAAAAAGTGAATGACGCGGCCAAGGAAAGCCAGGAAGCCGCTCAGAAGAACGCTGAAGCCGCTCAGCAGCGCACCAATGAAAACGCCAACAAGGCGCCAGAAGCAGCACCAGCCACCAAATAAGGCTGACACGCTCGCAGAACTAAAAAGGCCCGCTTATAGCGGGCCTTTTCATGCAACACGTTTTTTCCTGCGCAATCGTCTAAAGCACGGCCTTCAAGCCAGTGCTTCGCTGCGCTTGCCCATGACCCTGTCGACCACCACTGCAACTGCCAGCGTGACAACAGCAGGCACCAGCCACGCAAGCCCCTGATCACCCAGCGGCAGGTGGCTCAGAACAGCGGGCAACGTGTCGCCGAAACCGGCGCCCTTCAGCGCATCGATCAGGCCAAACACCAGCGAAACCAGCATCACAGGTGCCACCACACGTCCCTGGCTCTGCCAGAGCCCCTTGCAGAAGCTCAGCGCGACCAGAACGATGCACGGCGGATAAATCGCCGTGAGCACCGGAATCGAAAACTGGATCAGTTTGGTCAACCCGAGATTGGACACCAGCAACGAGAACACGGCGAGGATTATCACTAGCGTTCTGTAGGACAGCGGCAGCACCTTGGCAAAGTATTCGGCGCAGGCACAGGTCAGGCCTACTGCAGTCACCAGGCACGCCAGGGAAATCAGCACGGCAAGAAAACCGCTGCCCAGCGAACCGAAGGTGTGCTGCACATACGCATGCAAAACCGCTGCGCCATTGCTGGCACCTGCGGCCACGGCGTGGCTGCCGGAACCTAGGCGAAACAGACTGACATACACCAGCGCCAACCCGACCCCGGCGATCAGCCCGGCAATGATCGCGTAGCGCGTGATCAGACTGGGCGATTCGACACCGCGAGAGCGGATCGCGTTGACGATGACGATACCGAAGACCAGCGCCCCCAGTGTGTCCATGGTCAGGTAACCATTGATGAAGCCCTGGGAAAACGGCGCTACGGCGTACGCCGGCTCTGCCTCCCCTATTCCGCCTGCCGGCAAGGCGAATGCCGCGATGCCCAGTACCGCCAGCGCGATGATCTTCAGCGGTGCCAGAAAGCGTCCCACTGTATCGAGCAGGCGCCCCGGGTACAGCGACACCCAGAACACCACCAGAAAGTACACCAGGCTGTAGAGGAACAACGCCATCGGCGTGTCGCCGGTCAGAGGCGCCAGTCCGACTTCGAACGAGACCGTGGCGGTACGTGGCGTGGCGAACAATGGACCGACCGCCAGATAGCAGACGGCAGCGAGCGCCCCGCCGGCGATTTTGCCAATCGGACTGCTCAGGGCATCCATCGCGCCCCCGACCCTGGCCAGAGCAATCACGGTAATGACCGGCAAGCCAACTGCGGTGACCAGAAAGCCCAGCGCCGCCATCCAGACATGCGGCCCGGCCTGCAGACCCACTATAGGGGGGAAGATGATATTGCCAGCCCCGACGAACAGGGCAAATGTCATAAAACCGAGTGCCAGGATGTCCTGGCCTTTCAACACTTTCATTACGAGGGACCACACGGAATCGAAATAAGGGATGGGACGTCACCCATGAATGGGGCAGACGCAGCCCGTCGGCGTAAGACGTGGCAGTACCTTGCGAAACGCCCCTCGTGAGGGCAACGCAAAAACGGCGGACAGGGTAGCCAACTTCGCTCGAAAATGCACTGTCTCAGGGCGAGCCACCCGACGACGCACCCTGAACTGGCAGTTGCAAAAGCCGCTGTAAAACCAGAAATGCCTGACAGACCAGGCGTTTCCTAGCGGATAGATTGGCCCTCCTCTCTATACCCGGCAGCTTATTTCCATGCCTGACATCACCCATCTGAGCGCGATACTCACGCCGACCCTGTATACGCCACGCCTGGTCCTGCGGCCCTTGCAGCTTGCAGACGCCGCAGCGATGCAACACCTGTTCAACCAGTGGGAAGTGGTGCGTTATCTGACCCACCATGTGCCCTGGCCCTACCCTGACGGAGAAGCGCTGCGTTATCTTCGCGAGGACGCCCTGCCAGCCATGCAGGACGGTGAAGAGTGGCACTGGTCGATTCGTCTTTGCGGCGAACAGGATCATCTGATCGGGGCCGCGTGCATGATGGATGAGCCAGACAACAATCGCGGATTCTGGCTCTCCCCACCCTATCAAGGGCTGGGCCTGATGTCGGAGGTCTGCGTGGCCATCGACCGTTTCTGGTTTGAAACCTTGAAACGTCCTGTTTTGCGTGTAGCCAAATCGGCCTTGAATGAAGCGTCGTGCCGCCTGTCGCGGCGTGAAGGTATGCGTCTTGTGACTGTGCAGGAAGCGCAGTTTGTTTGCGGGACCACCCAGGAGCAAATATGGGAATTGACCCGCCAGGAATGGCAGATGAATAACCATCGATAGACGAAAACAGGACCAGGACGCCCCGTGGCCTTTTTCAGACGCCCAAACAAAAGCCACCCGAAGGTGGCTTTTGTCGATTACCCGAAAAGCAAGCGGGACTTACTTGGTCGGCCAACCGGTCAGCTCGGCCAGGGCCTTGCCGATATCTGCCAGGGAGCGCACGGTTTTCACGCCAGCGTCCTGCAGTGCAGCGAATTTCTCGTCTGCAGTACCTTTACCACCCGAGATGATTGCACCGGCATGGCCCATGCGCTTGCCCGGAGGAGCAGTCACACCAGCGATGTAGGAAACAACCGGCTTGGTTACGTGTGCCTTGATGTAGGCAGCCGCTTCTTCTTCAGCCGAACCGCCGATCTCACCGATCATGACGATCGCTTCGGTCTTCGGGTCTTCCTGGAACAGCTTCAGGATGTCGATGAAGTTCGAGCCCGGGATCGGGTCACCGCCGATACCAACACAGGTGGACTGACCGAAACCGGCGTCAGTGGTCTGCTTCACAGCTTCGTAAGTCAGGGTGCCGGAACGCGACACGATGCCTACCTTGCCTGGCAAGTGAATGTGACCTGGCATGATGCCGATCTTGCACTCGCCCGGAGTGATGACGCCTGGGCAGTTAGGACCGATCAGGACCACACCCAGCTCGTCGCACTTGACCTTAGCTTCCAGCATGTCGATGGTCGGGATGCCTTCGGTGATGCACACGATCAGCTTGATGCCGCCGAACGCTGCTTCAAGGATGGAATCCTTGCAGAAAGGAGCCGGAACGTAGATGACGCTGGCGGTTGCGCCAGTGGTGTCTACCGCTTCTTTCACAGTGTTGAACACGGGCAGGTTCAGGTGCGTGGTGCCACCCTTGCCTGGTGTCACGCCGCCAACCATCTTGGTGCCGTAGGCAATGGCTTGCTCGGAGTGGAAGGTACCTTGCGAACCAGTGAAACCCTGGCAGATAACCTTGGTGTCTTTATTGATCAGGACGCTCATTACTTGCCCTCCGCGGCTTTGACAACTTGTTGAGCAGCGTCGGTCAGGCTGGTAGCAGCGATGATGTTCAAACCGCTTTCTGCCAGTACTTTAGCGCCCAGCTCAGCGTTGTTGCCTTCAAGGCGAACAACAACCGGGATTTTAACGCCGACTTCTTTCACTGCACCGATGATGCCTTCGGCAATCATGTCGCAACGAACGATGCCGCCGAAGATGTTGACCAGTACTGCAGCGACGTTGGCGTCGGACAGGATGATCTTGAACGCTTCGGTAACGCGTTCCTTGGTGGCACCGCCGCCAACGTCAAGGAAGTTTGCAGGCTTGCCGCCATGCAGGTTGACGATGTCCATGGTACCCATGGCCAGACCGGCACCGTTGACCATGCAGCCGATGTTGCCTTCCAGCGCAACGTAGTTCAGTTCGAACTTGGCGGCGTGAGCTTCGCGAGGATCGTCCTGCGAAGGATCGTGGAAGCCCTTCAGCTTTGGCTGACGGTACATGGCGTTGGCGTCGATGTTGATCTTGGCGTCCAGGCAGTGCAGATCGCCGTCAGCCTTGATCACCAGCGGGTTCACTTCCAGCAGTGCCAGGTCATGGTCCTGGAACAGCTTGGCCAGACCGGTGAAGATCTTGGCGAACTGAGTGACCTGCTTGCCTTCCAGACCCAGCTGGAAGGCCAGATCGCGACCCTGGAACGGCTGAGCGCCGACCAGTGGATCGATGGTGGCCTTGAGAATCTTTTCAGGAGTGTCGTGAGCGATCTTCTCGATGTCCACGCCACCTTCGGTGGAAGCCATGAACACGATACGACGGCTGGAACGATCGACCACAGCGCCCAGATACAGCTCTTTGGCGATGTCGGTGCAGGACTCGACCAGGATCTTGGTCACTGGCTGACCGTTGGCGTCAGTCTGGTAAGTCACCAGACGCTTGCCCAACCACTGTTGAGCGAACGCTGCAGCGTCTTCCTTGCTGCGAACCAGCTTTACGCCGCCCGCTTTACCGCGACCACCTGCGTGAACCTGGGCTTTGACGACCCACTCGGTCCCGCCGATCTTGTCGCAGGCTTCTGCTGCTGCTTCCGGGGTGTCTACCGCGTAACCCTTGGATACTGGCAGGCCGTACTCAGCGAACAGCTGCTTACCCTGATACTCGTGAAGATTCATGCTTATTACCGTCTTCGTTTAGGTACTGCGCATTCGGTGCTGCACGTCAGCGTGCCGCACCACCTGTGACCGCTACTCCGGGTGGACTCCGCAAGTGCCGTGGGACACTCATGAAGCCGCCTGAGAGGTCGAGTCCGGCGCAGATTCCGCGGTAAGCCCTGCTTGCAAGGCCAACGACGGGCACTGCGCCGTGGTTTCTCTTGTTGTCTTAGCGTTTTTTGCGATTCTGGATATGGATGGCGCCGCCATTCACAGCCAGTGCAGCTTCATGCAGCGCTTCGGACAGGGTCGGGTGCGAGAAGACCATCATGCCGATGTCCTCTGCGCTACTGCCGAATTCCATCGCGATTGCGCCCTGCTGTACCAGTTCTGCGGCGCTCGGGCCGATAACGTGAACACCCAGTACGCGATCGGTCTTGGCGTCGGCAATGATCTTGACGAAACCGCCGGTGTCGTTGGCTGCCATGGCACGGCCACTGGCTGCGAACGGGAACGTACCGACATTGACTTCAACGCCTTCGGCCTTGAGCGTCTGCTCGGTCTTGCCGACCCAGGCGATTTCCGGGTGGGTGTAGATAACCGACGGGATCAGGTTGTAGTTCATCTGGGCCTTGTGGCCCTTGATGCGCTCGACAACCATGATGCCCTCTTCCGAGGCCTTGTGCGCCAGCATCAGACCGCGAACCACGTCACCGATGGCGTATACGCCCGGTACGCTGGTGGTGCAGTAGTCATCAACGTAGATGAAACCGCGCTCATCCAGATCCACACCGCTGTCCGAAGCCAGCAGGTCAGTGGTCACAGGGCGACGGCCCACGGCAACGATCAGACGATCGAATGTGATCGACTGTTCGCCGGCAGCGTCGGTGTAGCTGACCACAACCTGTTCGCCTTCGACCTTGGAACCGGTCACGCGAGCGCCCAGTTTGATGTCCAGACCTTGCTTGTTGAAGGTTTTCAGCGCTTCCTTGGAGACCGCTTCGTCGGCTGCAGGGATGAACTTCTCCAGCGCTTCCAGAACGGTGACCTGAGCACCCAGGCGAGCCCACACGGAACCCAGTTCCAGACCGATCACGCCAGCGCCGATGACGCCCAGACGTTGTGGAACCTGCTGGAATTCAAGAGCACCGGTCGAATCGACGATGACTTTCTGGTCAACCGGAGCAGGCGGAATGTCGATAGGACGCGAGCCCGATGCCAGGATCACATGGTCCGCTTCGATGATTTCGACAGTGCCGTCGGCTGCAGTCAGCTCAACCTTTTTGCCGGCCAGCAGTTTGCCGTGACCCTGCAACGTGGTCACGCCGTTGGCTTTGAACAGGCTGGCGACGCCGCCGGTCAGGCCTTTGACGATGGTCGACTTGCGGCCAATCATCGCTGGGATATCGATGTTCAGTTCAGACGTCGAGATGCCATGTACGCTGAAGCCGTTCTTGGCTTCATAGAATTTCCAGGAGCTGTCGAGCAGCGCCTTGGAAGGAATGCAACCTACGTTCAGGCAGGTACCGCCGAGGGCCAGTTTGCCCTCCTTGTCCTGATACTTCTCGATGCAGGCAGTCTTGAGACCAAGTTGCGCAGCCTTGATGGCGGCAACATAACCGCCAGGGCCTGCGCCAATCACTACCACGTCGAATTTCTGGGACATAAAAAAGAATTCCTCTATAGCTGCGAGCTTTTAGCTGCAAGCTGCAAGTCAGTCCGCGTTTCATCGCGAGGCCGACTTGCGACCTATTGAATTAGGTGAAACACATCAGCCCCGACTGCTCGTCTTTCGCTTCTGACTTGAAGCTTGAGGCTTGCAGTTCGAGGCTACTCCATCAGATATCCAGCAGCAGACGAGCCGGATCTTCCAGCAGGTTCTTGATGGTCACGAGGAAGGTTACCGCTTCCTTGCCGTCGATCAAACGGTGATCGTACGACAACGCCAGATACATCATCGGGCGAATCACAACCTGACCATTGACCGCCATCGGACGCTGCAGAATGTTGTGCATACCCAGAATTGCAGCCTGTGGCGGGTTGACGATCGGCGTCGACATCATCGAACCGAAAGTACCACCATTGGTGATGGTGAACGTACCGCCGGTCATCTCGTCGATGGACAGCTTACCGTCGCGGGCTTTCTTGCCGAAGGTGGCGATGCCGCCTTCGATTTCAGCCAGGCTCATGTGCTCTGCGTTACGCAGAACCGGTACGACCAGACCGCGATCGCTGGAAACCGCGACACCGACGTCGGCATAGCCGTGGTAAACGATATCGGAACCATCGATCGACGCGTTGACGGCCGGGAAGCGTTTCAGCGCCTCGGTGGCTGCTTTGACGAAGAACGACATGAAGCCCAGACGTACGCCGTTGTGCGACTTCTCGAACAGGTCTTTGTACTTCGAACGCAGCGCCATGACTTCGGTCATGTCGACTTCGTTGAACGTGGTCAGCATCGCCATGTTCGACTGAGCTTCGACCAGACGCTTGGCAACGGTTGCACGCACGCGGGTCATCGGTACACGCTTCTCGGTGCGATCGCCAGCGGCGACGACAGGAGCAGCGGCGGCGGCAGGCTTGGCAGCAGGCGCAGCGGCCGGAGCGGATTTCTTCGCTTCAACTGCAGCAACCACGTCTTCCTTGGTGATACGGCCGTCTTTACCGGTGCCCTTGAGGCTGGCCAGGTTGATGCCGTTTTCTTCAGCCAGTTGACGCGCAGCAGGCGCAGCAATCGGGTCTTCTTCGCCAGCAGATGCAGCCGGCGCAGCGGCGGGTGCCGAAGCAGGCGCCGAGGCAGGCGCAGCAGCCGGTGCCGGAGCGGCAGATGCTGTAGCACCGTCATTCAATGTCCCAAGCACTTCGTTGGACAGTACGATGGCACCCTCTTCCTTGGTGATCGCGCCCATCACGCCGTCAGCTTCGGCCAGCACTTCGAGGACAACCTTGTCAGTCTCGATATCGACCAGCATCTCGTCACGCTTTACCGCATCGCCCTCTTTTTTGTACCACTTGGAAATGGTGCCGTCGGCAACGGATTCCGGGAAAGAGGGGGCTTTAATCTCGATAGCCATTATCTGTAATTCCTTAATTCGGTTTCTAATGCTCGAAGGCGTTAAACAGTGAAGGCATCTTGCAGCAGTTTTTCCTGCTGCTCGGCGTGCATCGACGCGTAACCACAAGCCGGAGCGGCAGAAGCATCACGACCGGCGTACTCGAGAACGAGTTCACGTTTGTGGTTGCCCATGCTGCGACGCAGGTGGTGTTGACTGCTGTACCAGGCACCCTGGTTCATCGGTTCTTCCTGACACCAGACCACATGCTGCAGGTTGGTGTAAGGCGCGATGGTTTCCATCAAATCATCTTCAGGGAACGGATACAGCTGCTCGAGGCGAACGATGGCGATGTCTTCACGCCCTTCGGCACGGCGTTTTTCCAGCAGGTCGTAGTAAACCTTGCCGCTGCACAGCACCAGACGCGTGACCTTGGCCGGATCGAGGGTATCGATTTCCGGAATGACGGTCTGGAACGAGCCTTCGGCCAGATCTTCCAGGGTCGAAACAGCCAGCTTGTGACGCAGCAGCGACTTCGGTGTCAGCACGATCAGCGGCTTGCGCAGCGGACGGATGACCTGACGACGCAACAAGTGATAGATCTGCGCCGGAGTCGTCGGTACGCACACCTGAATGTTGTGCTCGGCGCACAATTGCAGGTAACGCTCCAGACGTGCCGACGAGTGCTCTGGCCCCTGCCCTTCGTAGCCATGAGGCAACAGCATGGTCAGACCGCACAGACGGCCCCACTTGTGCTCGCCGCTGGTGATGAACTGGTCGACAACCACCTGGGCACCGTTGGCGAAGTCGCCGAACTGGGCTTCCCAGATAACCAGCGCATCAGGCTGGGTGGTCGAATAGCCGTATTCGAATGCCAGTACAGCCTCTTCCGAAAGGAACGAGTCGTACAGGTCGAAACGTGGCTGACCGGAGTACAGATTCTGCAACGGGATATAGGTCCCGGCGTCTTTCTGGTTGTGCAGCACGGCGTGACGGTGCGAGAACGTACCGCGACCGATGTCCTGCCCCGTCATGCGGATCGGGTGACCTTCGAAGGCCAGTGTGGCGTACGCCATGGTTTCGGCGTAACCCCAGTTGATCGGCAAGCCACCGGCCTGCATCTTCTGGCGGTCTTCGTAGATTTTCTGAACCTGACGCTGCACGACGAAACCTTCCGGCAGCTCCATGAGCTTGGCGGACAGTTCCTGCAGGGTCTTGAGATCGAAGCTTGTATCGTGACGCGCAGTCCAGGCATGACCCAGATATGGACGCCAGTCGACGAACAATTCCTTGTTCGGCTCCTTGACCAGGCTTTTCACTACGTGCAGACCATTGTCCAGCGCGCTGCGGTAGTCGTCGACCTTGGCCTGAACGCGGGCATCGTCGAGAACGCCGATCTTGATCAGATGCTCGGCATACAGCTCGCGGGTGGTGCGCTGCTTGGTGATCTGCTGGTACATCAAAGGCTGGGTGCCGCTAGGCTCGTCAGCTTCGTTGTGACCACGGCGACGGTAGCAAACCAGGTCGATCACGATGTCACGCTTGAACTGCATGCGGTAATCGATGGCCAGCTGGGTCACGAACATCACGGCTTCCGGATCATCCCCATTCACATGGAGGATCGGTGCCTGAATCATCTTGGCAACGTCGGTGGCGTACTCGGTAGAACGCGAGTCCAGCGGGTTGCTGATGGTGAAGCCCACCTGGTTGTTGATGACGATGTGGATCGTGCCGCCCGTCTTGAAGCCGCGAGTCTGCGACATCTGGAAGGTTTCCATGACCACGCCCTGGCCGGCAAAGGCCGCGTCGCCGTGGAGGGAAATCGGCAGAACCTTGTCGCCGTTCGGATCGTTGCGACGATCTTGACGCGCACGCACAGAACCCTCGACCACTGGAGACACGATCTCCAGGTGAGACGGGTTGAAGGCCATGGCGAGGTGGACCTCACCGCCTGCGGTCATCACGTTGGAAGAGAAGCCCTGGTGGTATTTGACGTCACCGGAACCCAGCTCCACTTTCTTCTTGCCTTCGAACTCGTCGAACAGGTCGCGAGGATTCTTGCCGAAGGTGTTCACCAGTACGTTGAGGCGGCCACGGTGGGCCATGCCGATCACAACTTCCTTGGTGCCATAGGACCCGGAACGCTGAATCAGCTCGTCGAGCATCGGAATCAGGCTTTCGCCGCCTTCCAGACCGAAACGCTTGGTGCCCGGGTATTTGGTGCCCAGGTATTTTTCGAGGCCTTCAGCCGCGGTAACACGCTCGAGCAGATGGCTCTGAATGTCAGCCGAGAACACCGGACGGCCACGGACACTCTCGAGACGCTGCATGAACCAGTTGCGCTGCTCGGAATCCACGATGTGAGTGAACTCGGAGCCGATGGTGCGACAATATGTCTGCTGCAACGCTTCATGAATTTCGCGTAGGCTCGCTTCCTCTTTGCCGATGAACAGGTCGCCGGCACGGAAGGTCGTATCGAGATCGGCATTGGTCAAGCCGTAATGATTGATCGACAGATCCGCAGGCGCAGGGCGCTGCCACAGGCCCAGCGGATCGAGTTGGGCAGCCTGGTGGCCACGCATCCGATATGCCTGGATCAGTCGCAGCACTTCAACCTGCTTCTTCTCGTGTTCGCTGCTCACACTGCCGGCGGACACCGGTTGAGCGCGGCGCTGGTTTTTGGCCAGCAACACGAAATGATCGCGAATGGTCGAGTGCGATACATCAGTGGCAGAGCTGCCGTCTGCTGGCAACTTCTGAAAGTAGGTGCGCCATTCTTCTGGCACAGCGTTAGGGTCGTGCAGGTAAAGCTCATAGAGCTCTTCCACATAGGCAGCGTTACCACCGGATAGGTGGGCACTGTTCCACATGCGCTGCATCACGCTTTCTTGCATGCTTGGTCACCCTCGGTAAGGGGACACCACCGGCGAAGACACCAGAGCAATCCTGAAATAGTCGTGTGCAGCGACTGTATCAAGTCACCAGGGATCACGCAGATAGTCCGGGTACCAGCCCGGATGCCCCTGCTGGTCTCATTTCTTCAAAATAAGAGCCGCAGCTTTGCGAGCTGCTGCTCAGGTTAAAACTACGGCGCCGGTTGAAGCCTGCGCCGTAGCCACTTCAGTGTAACGGTGTAACAGATAAAGCGATGAATCAGACGCCGTTCTGCAACAACATGTTGCGTACGTGACCGATAGCCTTGGTTGGGTTAAGGCCCTTCGGACAGACGTTGACGCAGTTCATGATGCCGCGGCAGCGGAATACGCTGAACGGATCATCAAGCGAAGCCAGACGCTCACTGGTGCGAGTATCACGGCTGTCAGCCAGGAAACGGTAGGCTTGCAGCAGTGCAGCAGGACCCAGGAACTTGTCGGGGTTCCACCAGAAGGACGGGCAGGAAGTCGAGCAGCAAGCGCACAGGATGCACTCGTACAGACCATCGAGCTTTTCGCGCTCTTCCGGCGTTTGCAGACGTTCGATAGCCGGAGCCGGCGTATCGTTCTGCAGGAACGGCTTCACCTTCTCGTATTGCTTGTAGAAGATGCTCATATCGACGACCAGGTCACGGATAACCGGCAAACCAGGCAGCGGACGTACGATCAGCTTGTTCTTGGCAACGACAGCCGACAACGGCGTGATGCAGGCCAGGCCGTTCTTGCCGTTGATGTTCATGCCGTCGGAACCGCACACGCCTTCACGGCACGAGCGACGGTACGAAAAGCCTTCATCCTGCTCTTTGACCAGGGCGAGCACGTCCAGCACCATCAGGTCCTTGCCACCGGTATCGACCTGAAACTCCTGCATGAATGGTGCAGCGTCCTGATCAGGGTTGTAACGATAAACACTGACTTGCAACATATCGGTCACCCCTTAATAAGTCCGAATCTTCGGTTCAAAAGTCGGGACAGTCTTCGGCGAGAAGTTCACGGCACGCTTGGTCACACTCTTGTCACCCGGGAAATACAGGGTGTGGCACAACCAGTTCTCGTCATCGCGATCTTCAAAGTCTTCACGAGCGTGAGCGCCGCGGGACTCTTTACGATGCTCTGCGGCAATCGCCGTAGCTTCGGCAACTTCCAGCAGGTTTTGCAGTTCCAGCGCTTCGATACGGGCGGTGTTGAACGCCTGGCTCTTGTCGTTGATCTTGACGTTGGCGATACGTACGCGCAGATCAGCCAGCTGGGCAATACCCTTCTGCATGTATTCGCCAGTACGGAATACACCGAAGTAGTTCTGCATGCAGCTCTGCAGTTCTTTACGCAGGGTTGCAACGTCTTCACCGGTGGTGCGCTCGTTCAGGCCGGCAAGGCGTGCAAGGGCAGCATCGATGTCGGACTCGGAAGCGCGCGCATAATCGACGCCTTCACGCAGAGCTTGCTCGAGGTGGATACCCGCAGCGCGGCCGAACACCACCAGATCGAGCAGCGAGTTGCCGCCCAGACGGTTGGCGCCGTGAACCGATACGCAAGCCACTTCACCTACCGCGAACAGACCTGGAATGATCTGATCGACGCCCGCCGCATCCTGAGTGATCGCCTGACCATGAATGTTGGTGGCAACGCCGCCCATCATGTAGTGGCAGGTCGGTACGACAGGAATCGGCGCGGTTGCAGGATCGACGTGAGCGAAGGTCTTGGACAGCTCCATGATGCCTGGCAGACGGCTGTGCAGCACTTCTTCACCAAGGTGATCGAGCTTGAGCATCACGTGATCGCCATCGGGACCACAGCCGTTACCGGCAATGATTTCCTTGACCATGGAACGTGCCACAACGTCACGACCGGCAAGGTCCTTGGCGTTAGGAGCATAACGCTCCATGAAACGCTCGCCGTGCTTGTTGATCAGGTAACCGCCTTCACCGCGGCAACCTTCGGTGACCAGTACACCTGCGCCGGCAATACCGGTCGGGTGGAACTGCCACATTTCGATGTCCTGAACCGGAACACCGGCACGCAGCGCCATGCCGATACCGTCACCGGTATTGATCAGGGCGTTGGTGGTCGACGAGTAGATACGGCCTGCACCGCCAGTCGCCAGCACGGTTGCATTGGCGCGGATGTACGAGGTTTCGCCCGTCTCGATGCAGATCGCGATGATGCCGACAAAGGCGCCATCGTTGTTCTTCACCAGATCCACTGCATAGTATTCATTGAGGAATACAGTGCCGGCCTTCAGGTTGGCCTGATACAGGGTGTGCAGCAGCGCGTGGCCGGTACGGTCGGCGGCAGCGCAGGTACGGGCAGCCTGCCCGCCCTTGCCGAAGTCCTTGGACTGGCCACCGAACGGACGCTGGTAGATACGGCCCTGCTCGGTACGGGAGAACGGCAGGCCCATGTGCTCGAGCTCGAAGACCGCTTCCGGACCTACGGAACACATGTATTCGATAGCGTCCTGGTCACCGATGTAGTCGGAGCCCTTGACGGTATCGTACATGTGCCAGCGCCAGTCATCGTTTGGATCGGCGGAAGCGATTGCACAGGTGATGCCACCCTGGGCGGATACGGTGTGCGAGCGGGTCGGGAAGACCTTGGTGACCACGGCAGTCTTGTGACCGCCCTGGGCGAGCTGCAGCGCAGCGCGCATGCCGGCACCGCCACCACCAATGATGATGGCGTCGAAAGAAAGCGCATTAATGTTAGCCATGGATCAGATACCCCAAAGAATCTGCACGCCCCAGACGAAGTAGGCGAACATCAGAACGCCACATACCGCCTGGAACAGGAAACGTACTGCAGTTGCGGACTTGCCCAGCGCCATCGGCGTCAGGTAGTCGGTCGCGATGGTCCACATGCCGACCCAGGCGTGAGCGCCAAGGGCAACGAGAGCCAGAAGACTGAAGATACGCATTCCGTTGTGAGCGAACAGACCATGCCATTGGGCGTAGCTCAGACCCGGGTGAAAGACCATGTAACCGATCAGGAAAATGAAATAAGCCGCGAGCACGACTGCGGAAACACGCTGAGCCATCCAGTCATAGAGGCCCGAACGCGACAGGTTGGTGACGTTGGTTACCATATCCATACTCCCGCCAGAAGAATCAGAATCACGGAGACCGCGATAACGATTTTGGAGCCCAGCTTGCCGCCTTCAAGCGTCTCGCCTACCCCCGAGTCCATGATGAGGTGACGAATACCGGCCACCAGGTGGTACAGCAGGGCAGACAGAAGTCCCCAGATGATCAGCTTGGCCAGCGGACTGGTCATATACGCCTTGACTTCACCAAATCCCTCTTCGGAGGCCAGCGACTTGTCCATTGCATACAGCATGATTGCAATACCGACAAAGAGGATGACACCGGAGATGCGGTGAAGGATGGACGTGTAAGCGGTGACTGGGAGCTTGATGGTCCTTAGGTCTAGATTTACAGGTCGTTGGCTATTCACGGCTTTTTTTCACACTGAAGAGCCCCTAACAATCAGGGCAAGTTGTTGGGAAGTGCACTGGTCAGGTACCCACCACCCAGGAAGTGACGACCCCCTTGAAACAGGCCAAAAGCCTCTGGCGGTCGGACGCCGAGTATAGACAGTTAGGTTACTAATGACAACGCGCAGACTTACCGCCAATAGCGGATTGCGTTGCCGCGACAAAAGGCGTAAACGGCAGTAAACCGTCTGCAAAATCCACGGCCGAGCCCTTGCGGAACACGACTTTAGGCAAATTGACTTTAGAATTTATCTCACTATAGTGATGCGGGCCCTGCGTGGGGGGCCTGTCTGATGATTTGAAGCATAAATAGGAGGCCACATGGCTGACAAAAAAGCGCAGTTGATCATCGAGGGCGCTGCCCCCGTCGAGCTGCCAATTCTGACCGGTACAGTGGGTCCGGACGTGATCGACGTACGCGGCCTGACCGCCACCGGCCGCTTCACATTTGACCCTGGTTTCATGTCCACGGCCTCTTGCGATTCGAAGATCACCTACATCGATGGTGATAATGGCATTCTGCTACACCGCGGCTACCCGATCGAACAACTGGCCGAGCAGTCCGACTATCTCGAAACCTGCTACCTGCTGCTCAACGGTGAACTGCCCACCGCCGAGCAGAAAGCCCAGTTCGTGGCCGTGGTCAAGAACCACACGATGGTTCACGAACAGCTCAAGACCTTTTTCAACGGTTTCCGCCGCGACGCCCACCCGATGGCCGTCATGTGTGGCGTAGTCGGCGCCCTGTCAGCGTTCTACCACGACTCACTGGACATCAATAACCCGCAGCACCGCGAGATTTCTGCGGTCCGCCTGGTCGCCAAAATGCCGACCCTGGCAGCGATGGTCTACAAGTACTCCATGGGTCAGCCCATGATGTACCCGCGCAACGACTTAAGCTACGCGGAAAACTTTCTGCACATGATGTTCAACACCCCGTGCGAGATCAAACCGATCAGCCCGGTGCTGGCCAAGGCGATGGACAAGATCTTCATCCTCCACGCCGATCACGAGCAGAACGCTTCGACCTCCACCGTGCGCATGGCAGGCTCTTCGGGCGCCAACCCGTTCGCCTGTATCGCAGCCGGTATCGCAGCGCTCTGGGGCCCTGCCCACGGCGGCGCCAACGAAGCGGTACTGACCATGCTCGATGAAATCGGCGATGTGTCGAACATCGACAAGTTCATTGCCAAGGCCAAGGACAAGAACGATCCGTTCAAGCTCATGGGCTTCGGCCACCGCGTGTACAAGAACCGTGACCCGCGCGCGACCGTAATGAAGCAGACCTGCGACGAAGTACTGAAAGAGCTGGGCATCACCAACGATCCTCAACTCGAACTGGCCATGCGCCTCGAAGAGATCGCCCTGACCGACCCGTACTTCATCGAGCGTTCGCTGTACCCGAACGTCGACTTCTATTCGGGCATCATCCTCAAGGCCATCGGCATTCCGACCAGCATGTTCACCGTGATCTTCGCCCTGGCGCGGACTGTCGGCTGGATCTCGCACTGGAAGGAAATGCTCTCCAGCCCTTACAAGATCGGTCGCCCCCGTCAGCTGTACACCGGCAACGTGCAACGCGACATCGTCGCCCTGCAAGACCGCAAGTAAGCGCAACGCGCAAAAAAAGGGCTGCCATTGGCAGCCCTTTTTTGTGCGCGCTATCCGGTGCGGATCATTTGGTTTGCGCGGCACGCTCCCTGAGGGCCTTCAGGGTATTGAACGGCGCATCCACAACGAACTTGTTGGCCAGCATCGACGGCACACTGCCACCCGGCTCGGTGTGAACCTGATAGGTCACTTCAGTCTGGTTCGGCCCTTTCGGCACCATTTTCCAGAAGCCTTTGACCTCGGTCACCCGCACATAGCCCTTCTCCTCGGGGATATACGAGGGCTGCTCTTCCAGGTTACGGGTAACACTCCCGTCAGGGCCTTCCTGAGTGGTGATCAACAGCACCGAATCGCGAGGCGTCACCGGCCAGGGCGTATTGAACTGGCTGTAGGTCCAGGTCTTGTTGCCTTCGTGCTTGAGCACTTTCTGCAACTTGCACTCATGAATCCAGGCGCAGGCCCCCGTGACATCCTCCTGGAGCGCACGCAACTTGCTTACGCTGGCATTGATCAGCGCAATACCTTGATACGCCTTGTAATCGGAACCAGGCACGTCGCTCAACGAGACCTTGATGCCATCCTGATTCTTGACCTCTTTCCACTCTTCAGCTTGCGCCGTTCCGGCAAGCATTACAGTAAAGCCACAAACAACAGCCATGCGATACAGCGGACCCATTGTTCTATTCCTTGTTTTGAAGTTCCGAAGAAGCATTTGTGCTCGAAAACACTTTTTCAGGCCACCGCAGTGGCTTTTTCCCACCAACCGATCAAGCGAACGGCATCCGCCTGGTCGGCACCGCAGACATCCTCTGCCGCCTTGAACTGACTGCACACCCCCGGCCGCTCAGCCCTGCCGAACAAGGCGCACAAAAACTCGACCGACAGATGCAGACAGCGCTCGCCAGCAGGCTTTCCGTCAGGCATACCGGGTATGGGAGACGTGATGGAAGGCGCTATGCAGCACGCGCCACAACCGGAACGGCAGTCCATGACCAGACACCCTTTTGTGAAAATTAAAAAAGAGGAAGGATATTAACCGTCAAAACGTCTGTTTGAAAACGCCGTATCGGACGACAGGCAGGACTTACTGCTTGAATTTGAAGTCCAGCGCGGCGCCCTCTACATCGCGACGGTTGTCATTGCGCATCTGCAATTGCATTTCGTTGGTCAGCAATCGCCCCTCGAGCTCGAACGGGCCAGGGTTCGCAGAATCGCCCTTGTCGCTGAACATCTGCGGCAATATCGGCTTGCGCTTGTTGGTAATCACCTTGGCAGGCGGGTCGAGCTCCTTGACCAGCTCGGGAGGCAGGCTCAGGTCCAGCTTGGGTGCTTTGATTCGCACATCCTTGACGCTGGCGGTCTTGGCATCCTTGGCGTTCTTGCGCTTGCTCGCAGGTGCCTTGGCTGCCGCAACCCTGGAAGAGGATTTTTCGGAAGTCGCCGATTTGACGCTCTGGGGTGCTGCAGGTTCTGATTTTTCCTTTCCGACCACCACAGGCACGACTGGCACGCCCGGCATCAGCTGATGCATGGTGTCCGGCGCCTTGATTTGCTTAGCATCGGTGGCGGCTGCCTGCGCAGGTGCCTCAGTCTTCAGATGCACCTCGGGCGATACCGGCGCGGTGATGACCGCCTCGGTCTTGGGTTTGGGCACAGAAGTATCCGGAGCGTCACAACCACTCAGAAGTACGACGACAAGCAATCCGAGACAGCGAAAAACATTCATAGGCAAAAAGTCAGGCAAGACAGTGGCAAAAAGCCGGAAAGAAACACATGCTGTCCTTTTGAGGCCAACCTGACAAGACAAGAGTTCCGAAGAATTGACAAATATCTTTGCCAATCAATAAGCCTGAACAGCCTCCTGACACAACTGCTTGGACAGAATCCCCAGTGTCATCAATGCCCGCTCGGCTTCCTTGTTCCATTTCATGCCGCAATTCAAACGAATACAGTGGTTGAACTGCTCGGTATTACTGAAAATCAGCCCGGGTGCAATACTGATGCCCTGCTCGAGCGCACGCACGTGCAATTCCTGGGTATTGACCCTGCCCGGCAGACTGACCCAGAGGATAAAGCCCCCTGCGGGACGACTCATCTGCGTACCTTCGGGAAAGAACTGCTGCACCGCCAGCTGATACGCACTGAGGTTCTTGCGGTATTCGAGACGAATGAAGCGCAGGTGCCGATCGTAGCCACCGTTTTCGAGGTAAGCCGCGACGGCCATTTGCGTGACACTGCACGCCGAGTGAGTACTGAAGGTTTGCAGACGCTGAATTTCCGCCTGGTACTTGCCGGCTATCATCCAGCCGATGCGCACACCCGGTGACAAGGTCTTGGAGAAGCTTGAGCAGTAAATCACCCTCCCCAGCCGGTCGAACGCCTTGAGCGCCTTGGTCCGCCCTACTTCGAACATCAACTCGCCGTAGACGTCGTCTTCAACCACCTGGATATCGAAATCCGAGGTCAGACGCAGCAGGTTTTTCTGCCGCTCCTCAGGCATGGTGCCGCCCAGTGGATTGCTCAGCCGCGAGGTCAGTACCAGTGCCTTGATGGACCATTGATTGGCCGCCAGCTGCAAGGCTTCAAGGCTGATGCCGGTGGCCGGATCACTGGGGATTTCGATGACTTTCAAACCCAGCAGGTCGGCAAGTTGCAGCAACCCGTAATAGGCTGGCGATTCGGCGGCAATCAGATCGCCGGGCCGCGTCAACACCCGCAGGGCCATCTGCAGCGCATCCACGCAGCCGTGAGTGATCACCACCTCTGACGGGTCGACCACCACGCCGGCGTCGCGCATGCGGATGGCGACCTGCCTGCGCAAGGGTTCGAAGCCGGGGCTGAACATGTAACTGAAGGCCCGCGGGCTGTGAAAGCGCGTGACCTTGGCCAACTGCTGATGCAACGCGCGCACCGGCAGGTAATCCACATGAGGCACGGCAGCTCCAAGGGCGAACACACCTTCGCGGCGGGACTCTTCGAGTACCTGCTGGATAATGCTGCTGCGTGTGACCAGGCCGGGCCGCTCGACCCGCGCGATATCCGGGGTCGAAGCTGTCAGCGCGGGGGTTTGATGGACGTAGTAGCCGGACTGAGGACGCGCGCGGATGAGCCCCTGATCTTCAAGATTCGCGTAAGCCTGCAATACAGTGGCATGGCTGACGTTGAGCTGCGAACTCATTTTGCGGACGGACGGCACCCGCTCGCCGGGCTGATAGACACCTCGACGGATGTCTTCGGCCAACTGCTGAGCGATACGCTGGTAGAGCAAGAGATTGGTCATGACACAGCCTCAAAAAGACCGGTGATTTATTATTTTTGAAAATACAGATGCGTAATAACCGGCACAGATCGGAAGTGTACGGGAACAGTTTGAAATCAGGCCAGCATTGATGATTGCTGAGTGAAAATAAACGCGGGCAGAAACGCCATAATCAATGTGATTAAAGACAAAAAAGCCCGAGGCCGTTTCCGGCGCCGGGCTTTTTATCGGCTTTTTATCAGCGAGCTGCGCCCAACTGACCTTTCTCGTCCGAGAAAACGATCTCGACACGCCTGTTTTGCGCACGGCCCCGCTCGGAGGTATTGGCATTCACAGGAAACTCCTGGCCATAGCCTTCGACGTGGATACGTTTTTCATCGACACCCAGGTCCATCAGCACGTCAGCGACGGCCTGTGCCCGGTCTTTCGAGAGCTTCAGGTTGTCCTGACGATCGCCCGTACTGTCGGTATAACCTTCGATCCGGACCACTCGGCGCGGGTTGATCTGCAGAAACTGCACAACTTTGAGGATGGTACGGCTTGCGGAGTTTTTCAGCTCGGCATGTCCGGCGTCGAACAGCACATCACCCAGGGTCATGACCAGGCCGCGGTCGGTTTCGGTGGTAGCCAGGCTGAGGATCTGATCCTCCAGCCAACGGCCCTGCTGCTGGGCGCTGGCCAGCTTGGCTTCACGCAGTGCCAGCTGCATACGCTGACGCTCCATGTCCATTTTCGCCAGACGCTCCTGACTCAGCATCAGGTTGCTGTGCTCACGCGCGATTTCGCTATAACGGCTGCTGAGGTAGGCGTAGTGAGCAACATCGGCGCCGCTCCCCAGGTAACTGGACAGACGCTCGGCGCGGGCCAGCGACTCACCCGCGCGGATGACATCTTTGGGCGCACTGCGCAGCACATCGGTATCTTCCTTGACCTTCTGAAAGTCAGCACTGGCCTGCTGCAACGCCTGGCCGCTGTCCTTGTGACCGGCACAACCGTAAAGGCCAGCCGACCCTAGCAACAGACACACACTCAGAACACGAGGGATACGGTTCATTGCGCCTCCCCCAGCTGCTTGCGCAAGCGATTGAGGCGGGTATTCAACTGATTGACCTGCTCCTGGCTCTTGAGGGTCAGCACTCGCGCTTCGGCCAGGCGCGCATCAAGCTCGGCCTGCTCGGCTTTCATGCGCGCGTCCTTGTAGGCGTGGCTTGCCATGGAGGCTCGGGCTTCGGCAAATCCGGCCTGGGCGACTTCCATCTCGGGCTGATCGTCACTGGCGCCGACTGCCTTGGCCTGCTCCAGCGCCTGCTCGGTCAGTTTGAACTGCTCGGTTGGTACCGGATCACTGGCGCAACCGGCCAGCGTGGCGATTGCCATGACGGCAATTGAAAAACGAATACTCACAAAAACATCCCTACTTGTTGGGTGCGCTGGCGCTGGCAGGTTGCAGCAGTTGGGCTTTCCACAACTCCAGGTTGTGCCTGATGACATCCCCCGCAAGGCCAGAGGCGGCCGATTCTGTCATCTTTTTCGCCAGCTGTCCGCGCAACCATGGTTCATTGCAGGCCGAGTTGAACGACAAGGCCAGATAAAACCCCGGCATATCGACCGGTAGAGGCTGCGCTGTAAGGTCTTTGGACAGACCCAGCGTCTTCACCATGACCAGACCGGCATAACGCCCGGCAAGCACGTAATCCACCTCACCCAGGGCCAGCTTCTGAAACGCGGGCGTGAGTGCAGGCAGGCGCTCAAGGGTCAGATTTTCTCTGGCCAGCGCATCAAAGGAAGGCGTCAGGCGGGTCTTTTCCGACATGGCGCCGGGATGACCCTGCAGCTCGCTGACGGCATTGAACGGCACATTGTGATCGTGACGCGTCCAGACCATGATCTCGTTCTGCACAATCGGCGGATAAATGTAATCCAGCGCTTCGAGTTGTGCAGCATTCAACGGCGCGTCGGCCAGCAGGTCCATGCGTCCGGTGCGCACCTCTTCGAGTGCCTGACTGCGCTTGCCGCCATACAGAAACTCAACCTTGATACCCAGTTCGCCTGCTGCCTGAGTCAGCAGATCGGCATTGGCGCCCATCAGGTGACGCGGGTCCTGGGGATCACGCCATAGATAAGGCGGCGCGTCCGGGCTGCCAGTCACGATCAGACGCTCGCACTTGCCTGCGGCGAAGGCCAGCGACGGCAGCGCGATCAGCCCGAAAAGAAGCGAAGACAGCAGCCGGGAATGCACCATGAGAAGTCCTTTCGATACCCAATAAAAAACCCGTTCGACCCGGGCAGGCGCACCATAAACCGCTGGTGTGCGAACCCCGAATGGAACGGGTTCTCTTTATAGTGGAAGCGCGTGGCTTAAACCAGCTTCTCCAGCTCGGGGATGGCTTCGAACAAGTCAGCCACCAGACCGTAATCGGCGACCTGGAAGATCGGCGCCTCTTCATCCTTGTTGATCGCAACGATCACCTTGGAATCCTTCATACCGGCCAGATGCTGAATGGCACCGGAAATACCGACCGCGATGTATAGCTGAGGAGCAACGATCTTGCCAGTCTGACCGACCTGCATGTCGTTGGGTACGAAACCGGCATCGACCGCAGCACGGGAAGCGCCCACTGCCGCACCGAGCTTGTCGGCCAGCGTGTACAGGTGCCTGAAGTTGTCGCCGTTCTGCATGCCGCGACCACCGGAAACGACGATCTTCGCTGCTGTCAGCTCCGGACGATCAGATTTGGCCAGTTCTTCACCAACGAAACTGGACTTGCCGGCATCGTGAGCAGCCGATACCGCTTCAACAGCGGCCGAGCCACCCTCTGCAGCCACCGGGTCGAAGCCGGTGGCGCGTACGGTGATGACCTTGACCGCAGCCGTCGACTGAACGGTGGCGATGGCATTACCGGCATAGATCGGACGAGTGAAGGTGTCGGCGGAAACCACCGATACGATCTCGGAGATCTGGTCAACATCCAGCTGCGCAGCCACACGCGGCAGGATGTTCTTGCCATTGGACGTTGCCGCAGCCAGAACATGGCTATGGCCCGCAGCCAGTTCCACGACCAGCGGTGCGATGTTTTCAGGCAGTTGGTGCGCGTAGGCTTCGTGATCGGCCACCAGGACCTTGGTCACACCGGCAATTTTGGCGGCTGCGTCGGCAACGGCGCTCACGCCGGAACCGGCCACCAGCAAATGAATGTCACCGCCGATCTTCTGGGCAGCAGCAAGGGTGTTGAGCGTAGCCGGGGCTACGGTCGCATTGTCGTGTTCAGCGATAACCAGGATCGTCATTTAGATTACCTTCGCTTCGTTTTTCAGTTTCTCGACCAGTTCAGCCACCGACTTGACCTTGATGCCGGCGCTGCGTGCAGCCGGCGCTTCGACCTTGAGGGTCTTGTTGGTCGAGGCCGTGGAAACGCCCAGTGCATCCGGGGTCAGCACTTCGAGCGGCTTCTTCTTGGCCTTCATGATGTTGGGCAGCGAAGCGTAGCGTGGCTCGTTCAGACGCAGGTCCGTGGTCACGATGGCTGGCAGGCTCAGGGAAACAGTCTGCAGGCCGCCGTCGATTTCACGGGTCACGGCAACCTTGTCGCCAGTCACTTCAACCTTGGATGCGAACGTACCCTGCGGGTAGCCGCTCAATGCAGCCAGCATCTGGCCGGTCTGATTGTTATCACTGTCGATGGCCTGTTTGCCAAGGATCACCAGTTGTGGCTGCTCCTTGTCGACCACGGCCTTGAGCAGCTTGGCCACGGCCAGAGAAGTCAGTTCCTCGGCGGACTCGACCAGCACGGCACGGTCGGCACCCAGAGCCAGGGCGGTACGCAGTTGTTCCTGAGCGGTGGTCGGGCCGATGGTGACGACGACGATTTCGGTGGCTACACCCTTCTCTTTAAGGCGAACCGCCTCTTCAACGGCGATTTCGCAGAACGGGTTCATGGACATTTTGACATTGGCGAGATCGACGCCGGAGTTGTCCGCCTTGACGCGAACCTTGACGTTGTAGTCGACCACTCGTTTGACAGCTACAAGAACCTTCATGGATTCCTCACTCTCCGGTGAAAAGAAGTCGCCCGGCGGCACCAGGCGATCGATATGTGTCCTCAACAAGCAATCGCTATGCGTGCAGGCCATTCGGACGGCTTTAAAAAGCCATATAAAAGCCGGGAGTCACCCGTCAAGCAGCGGCTGGGTGTGTAAAATGCGCCGTGCGACGTTGACCTGTTGCCTGCAGCGCGTCTGCCTGATGCCTTTTGAGAGATTGCCCGCAATCCGGGAACCTCGTTTCAGCCTACGGCAAACGCAAAACCGCCCGTATATTGACCGCAACGCCTTTTCCGGTCAATACGCCAAATCGGCCAGTTCCGAGTCTGGTGTCTTTGATTTATCTGGCCTGCGGCCGATTCAAACAAACGTTTGTATTGGACCCGCGCAGTGGTGTAGATATAATGCGAACCATTAAAAGACGGGGCGGTTCAATACCTCCATGCGTCGGCCTGCAGCAACCAAAAAAGCAGTGCCCATAAAAACACCGTGAGCCTTGAGAGTAGGAGATAGCCTGTGGAACGCGAATACATGGAATTCGACGTCGTTATCGTCGGAGCCGGCCCGTCCGGGCTTTCTGCCGCTTGCCGCCTTAAACAGAAGGCCGCTGAAGCTGGCCAGGAAATCAGCGTCTGCGTGGTGGAAAAAGGCTCCGAAGTCGGTGCGCACATCCTCTCCGGTGCCGTATTCGAGCCCCGCGCACTGAACGAACTGTTCCCGAACTGGCAGGAACTTGGCGCTCCGCTCAACACGCCGGTCAAGCGCGACGACATCTATGTGCTGCGCGACGCCGAAAAAGCCCAGAAAATACCGGACTTTTTCGTCCCCAAGACCATGCACAACCATGGCAACTACATCATCTCGCTGGGCAACCTGTGCCGCTGGCTGGCGCAGCAGGCTGAAAACCTCGGTGTCGAAATCTATCCGGGCTTTGCCGCCCAGGAAGCGCTGTTCGACGAAAACGGAGTGGTACGCGGCATCGTCACCGGCGACCTGGGTGTCGACCGCGAAGGCAATCCGAAGGAAGGCCTGTACACCCCCGGCATGGAACTGCGCGCCAAGTACACGCTGTTCGCCGAAGGCTGCCGTGGTCACATCGGCAAGCAGCTGCTCAAGCGCTTCAAGCTCGACGACGAAGCCGACGTGCAGCATTACGCTATCGGCCTCAAGGAAATCTGGGAAGTCGATCCGGCAAAACATGAACAGGGTCTGGTGGTACACACCGCAGGCTGGCCGTTGAACGATGACAATCCAGGCGGTTCGTTCCTCTACCACCTGGAAAACAATCAGGTGGTGGTCGGCCTGATCATCGACCTGTCCTACAGCAACCCGTACCTCTCGCCGTTCGACGAATTCCAGCGCTACAAGCATCACCCGGTGGTCAAGCAGTACCTGGAAGGCGGCAAGCGCATCAGCTACGGTGCCCGCGCGATTGCCAAGGGCGGCTTGAACTCCCTGCCGAAGATGGTCTTCCCCGGCGGCGCGCTGATCGGCTGCGATCTGGGCACGCTGAATTTCGCCAAGATCAAGGGCAGCCATACAGCGATGAAGTCCGGCATGCTGGCTGCCGATTCGGTAGCCGACGCGCTGCTCGCCGGCAAGGAAGGCGGCGACGTGCTGAACGCCTACGTGGACGCCTTCAAGGCCAGCTGGCTGCATGAAGAACTGTTCGCCAGCCGTAACTTTGGCGTGGCGATCCACAAATACGGCGCGATCAAGGGCGGCGCATTCAACTTCATCGATCAGAACATTTTCGGTGGCAAGCTGCCGTTCACGCTGCACGACACCAAGCCGGACTACGCCTGCCTGAAGCTCGCAGCCGACTCGAAGAAGATCGACTACCCGAAACCCGACGGCAAGCTTAGCTTCGACAAGCTCAGTTCGGTATTCCTCTCCAGCACCAACCATGAAGAGGAACAACCCTGCCACCTGAAGCTGACCGATCCGAGCATCCCGATCAGCAAAAACCTGCCGCTGTATGACGAGCCGGCTCAGCGTTATTGCCCGGCTGGCGTGTATGAAGTCATCACCAAGGAAGACGGCGAGAAACGCTTCCAGATCAACGCGCAGAACTGCGTGCACTGCAAGACCTGCGACATCAAGGACCCGTCGCAGAACATCACCTGGGTGGCACCGGAAGGCGCTGGCGGCCCGACCTACCCGAATATGTGAGGTGAAGCAGCTACAAGCTACAAGCTACAAGCTACAAGCTACAAGCTACAAGCTACAAGCTACAAGCTACAAGCTACAAGCTACAAGCTACAAGCTACAAGCTACAAGCTACAAGCTACAAGCTACAAGCTACAAGCTTTGATCTTGAAGCTTGCGGCTTGAAGCTTGCAGCTAACCCCTACATCCCTCTTCGCCCGGTCTGCGCTCAAAGTAACGTTTGTATTCACGACTGAACTGCGACGCGCTTTGATAGCCGACCTTCAACGCGACCTGCGCCACACCCAGGCCCTCGGCCACCAGCAATTGCTGAGCCTTGAGCAGGCGCAGGCGCTTGAGGTACTGCACCGGCGACAACAGAGTGCTGCGCTTGAAATGCTCATGAAAGGTCGACGTGCTCATGTTCGCGCAACTGGCCAGCGTGTCGACGTTCAACGCGTGGTCATAATGCTCATGCAGGTAGGTCACGGCCGAGGCAATTCGTGCGAACTGCCCCTGCTGTTCGACCAGCGCACGTAGCACCCCCGACTGCGGTCCGCGCAGCGCGGTATACAGCACCTCGCGAATCCGTGCCTGGCCCATGGCCTGACACTCCAGCGGATCATGCAGACAACGCAGCAAACGCTCGACACTGTCGCGCATGGTGTTGTCGATGCGCACCGAGGTCATGGACTCCGGCGTCTGCACCTGACTCTCGTGCCCGGTGACCGGGCCCATCGCCTGCACCAGTTCACCGAGCAACACGCGGTCAATGGCCACTGAAACGCCGTAAAGCGGCTTTTCCGGAGTGGCGAAGGTTTCGCACTTGAACGGCACAGAGAGCGCCTGAATCAGGTAATGCCCGGTGCCGTATTCGAACGTGCGCGGCCCCAGGCACGCGACCTTGCTGCCCTGCACCACGATCATCAGGCTCGGCTCGTAGATCTGCGGGCTGCTGGCGACATAACCAAACGCCGAAAGCACGCGGACCTCCGGCAACGGCGTAGCGACAAACCCCGGGCGCACTGCCAGCGGCTGGATCAGGGAAACGAGGGTTGCATTGCCATCTGGCACAACAGGTAAGGTCATGGGCACAGCCTGACAGAGAAACAGACAGCCGTATCATCGCAGATTTGCGCCTCAGCGCCGACCCTGAAATTTCAGGCCGGAGGAATAGGCATGAAACACGGAGGATTAACCATAGCCGCGAAGGGCCTGTATCAGGACAATGGTTCGCCTCTCTTCCGTTACATCTTGCGAGGTCAAACATGTACACAGCTATCGGTTACGCCGCACAGTCAGCTACCGCTCCCCTCGCCCCGATGACCTTCGAACGTCGCGCTCTGCGTGCCGACGACGTTGCCATCGAAATCCTTTATTGCGGCGTCTGCCACTCCGACATTCACCAGGCGCGCAACGAGTGGGGTATTGCTGTTTACCCACTGATGCCAGGCCACGAAATCGTTGGCCGCGTCACTGCCACTGGCGCCAATGCCACTAAATACAAAGTCGGTGACATGGTCGGCGTAGGCTGCATGGTCGATTCGTGCCGCGAATGCTCGGCCTGCAAGTCGGACCTCGAGCAGTACTGCCTGGAAGGCCCGACCATGACTTACGCAACGCCGGACCGCGTGGACGGCAGCAACACCATGGGCGGTTACTCGAACAGCATCGTGGTCGCCGAGCACTTTGTCGTGCGCGTCCCGGAAAAACTCGATCCGGCCGCTGCTGCGCCGATTCTCTGCGCAGGTATCACCACCTATTCGCCGCTCAAGCACTACGGCGTCAAGGCTGGCGACAAGGTCGGCATTCTGGGCATGGGCGGTCTGGGCCACATGGGCATCAAGTTCGCCAAGGCCATGGGCGCTGAAGTGACCCTGTTCACCCGCTCCGCCGCCAAGGCTCAGGAAGCACATCGTCAAGGCGCCGATCATGTGATCGTATCCACCGACGCTGAACAGATGAAGGCTGCTGCCGGGCACTTCGACTTCCTGCTCGACACCATTCCGGTGCAGCACGACCTGAACCCCTACCTGGAAACACTGCGTTTCGACGGCGCCCACATTCTGGTCGGCCTGATCGAGCCGATCGAGCCGCCAGTACACGCCGCCAACCTGGTAATGAGCCGTCGCGTGCTGGCCGGTTCGTTGATTGGCGGTATCGCGGAAACTCAGGAAGTACTGGATTTCTGTGCCGAGAACGACATCACCTGCGACATCGAAATGCTCGATATCCGCAACATCAACGAAGCCTACGAGCGCATGCTGGCCGGTGACGTGAAGTACCGCTTCGTGATCGACATGGCCACGCTGAAGGCCTGATCGACTGCCGATCAGCCGCCGAGATCGGCCGAGAGTTCCGCTGCGATGGTTTTGATCAGCGGAACCAGCTCGGCCATCTTCTCCAACGGCATGTAGGGCACGGTACTGGCGACACTGATGCCGGCAACGATCTGTTTGCTGGCATCACGTACCGGCGCTGCGACACAACGGATCGACGGCTCGTTGTCCTCCAGATCGAATGCATACCCTCCTTTTACGTACTCCTCCCGCCGTGCCTTCAACTGTTCCCAGGTTTGCTGCTCATGAGCAGGCCATAGCGGATTTCTGCCTGTGCTCGGCATGCTGATTTCATACAGCCGCTGCCACTCGGACTGAGCACTGTCCAGCAGCAGCGCCTTGCCGATACCGGTGCGCACCATCGGCATCCGATGCCCGACCCGCGAACGCATTTCCGGACCATTGCGACCGGGATTCTTGTGCAGATAGAGCACGTCGTCCCCTTCCCGTACTGCCAGATGCACGGTATCGCCGGTCAGCTCGGACAAGCGATCCAGATACGGCCGGGCCAGCATCGCCAGGGGCACCTCTTCACGCGCCTGAAACCCCAGCTCGATCAATTTCGGCCCAAGCAGGTAGCCCACCTGAGGAACGATGCGCAGGTAACGTTCCTCTACCAGACAACTGGCCAGACGGTGCGTGGTGCTGCGCGTGGTGCCGATCAGCCGGGCGATCTCCTTGAGGTCCCGTGCGCCACCGGCAACCGCCTGCACCACCCCCAGCCCGCGCAGCAAGGTCTGAGTCCCGGTGGGTACGGAGTCCTTGCCGGTAATCTTTTCAGGGGTGATCGAATCGTTGTGCATGAGAGGCCTTGCTCGGATCAAAAGGGTTCAGATCGAAAACCGGCGGCATTATCACCGCCTGCGTCCGGATGCGTCGACATCAGAGCTCGATACGCTCCACTTTCCCTACCAGCAGGATGTACGACAGCGCGCCCAGCAGTGCCAGGACCGAAATGTAGGTGATGGCAGGCGCGAACGAGTCTCCCGACGCCAGAAAGCCAATCACGATCGGGGTGGCGATGGCAGAAAGGTTGCCGATGAAGTTGAACGTGCCACCGGTCAGGCCCAGCAGGCGCGCCGGTGCCAGGGTCGAGACCAGCGACCAGGTGATCGACGCCAGACCGTTGCCGAAGAACGCCAGCGCCAGAAAGGTGATCACCAGCGGCGTGGAGTCGACGAAGTTGGCACCGATGATCGAGGTCGAGATCAGCAGTCCGGCAATGATCGGCAACTTGCGTGCAAAGCCTACGCTATGCCCGCGACGGATCAGCCAGTCGGAAAAGAAGCCCGAGCACAGCACACCGACGAATGCGGCGAGGAACGGCAACGACGCCAGCAGGCCAGACTTGATGAAGTCCATACCCCGGTATTTCACCAGGTAGGTCGGGAACCAGGTCAGGAAAAACCACAGCGTCGAGTTCAGGCAGAACTGCCCCAGGTAGATGCCCCACAGCTTGCGCCTGCTCAACACAATACCCAGGTCCAGCCAGCTGAACGCCTGCTTCTGTTTTTCGACATCCTTCTGGATGTCCACCAGCCCGCCGCCCTCCTGAATCAGCTCGATTTCCTGCTGATTGACGCCTTTGAAATCACGTGGCTCGCGATACACCGTGTACCAGATCAACGCCCACAACACGCCGACTCCACCGGTGGCGACAAACACCATGTGCCAGCCGTAATGCGCCTGCAACCAGGCCAGTACCGGGGTCAAAAACGCCAGACCGACGAACTGTCCGGAGGTGTAGACGCCGATAGCGGTAGCCCGCTCGCGCTCGGGAAACCAGGTGGTGACCACGCGGCTGTTGATCGGATAAGCAGGTGCTTCCAGCGCACCGACCGCCATGCGCAGTACGAACAGGGCGATGAAGCTGGCGGCGAAGCCGAGCATGATGGTCGCGATGGACCACAGCAGCAGGGCTGCGGTATAGAGAATGCGCGGCGGTACGCGGTCCACCAGCCAGCCCCCGGGCAGCTGCATGGCGGCGTAGGTCCAGCCGAACGCGGAAAAGATCAGCCCGACGTGCACCGGGTCGAGGCCCAGCTCGGAGGTCAGCGCTGGTGCGGCAATCGACAGGTTGCTGCGGTCCAGGTAGTTGATCACTACGGTGATGAACAGCAGCACCATGATAAAGAAACGCTTGCGGGACGGCGTCACCAGGGATGCCGCACCCTCCAGAGTTCGAGTGCGCATGGAATGTAGCCTCTTGTTGGATTTATTGAGGTCTGTGTTTCGATATAACCGAGCTGAAGGCACGCCGATTCTCGTTCCCGCGCAGAGCGCTCATCGTTATACGCAAGTGCGCTTTTGATTCTGGCCGAAGGCCTTAGGAGCGAACGTGTTCGCGAAGACAATTGTTCAAACGAAACATTTTCAGAGAACAGGTAAGCCTGTTCGCGAACACGTTCGCTCCTACGCCCTGCGGGCAGAAGCCTGAACGCCCATTTTCCAGGCTCTTCAGGACTTATGTATGGCGATGAGCGCAGAGCGCCGAAACGATGGCTAGCGGATTTGCTTTTCTACCACTCGGCAAAACTGCCATCCGCATGACGCCAGATCGGGTTGCGCCAGCGGTGGCCGATGGCGGCGCGTTCAATGACGTATTCTTCGTTGATTTCGATGCCCAGGCCGGGGCCGTTGGGGATCTTGACCATGCCTTTGTCGTAGTCGAAGACTTCCGGGTGCTTGACGTAATCGAGCAGGTCGTTGCTTTCGTTGTAGTGAATACCCAGGCTCTGCTCCTGGATGAAGGCGTTGTAGCAAACCGCGTCCAGTTGCAGGCAGGCCGCCAGCGCGATAGGCCCCAGCGGGCAATGCAGCGCCAGTGCGACGTCGTAGGCTTCAGCCATGTTGGCGATCTTGCGGGTTTCGGTAATGCCACCGGCGTGCGAGGCATCCGGCTGGATGATGTCGACGTAGCCTTCGCTCAATACGCGCTTGAAGTCCCAGCGCGAGAACAGCCGCTCGCCCAGCGCAATCGGCGTACTGGTCAGCGGCGCCAGTTCCTTCAGTGCTTCATAGTTCTCGCTGAGCACCGGCTCTTCGATGAACATCAGCTTGTACGGGTCCAGCTCCTTCATCAGCACCTTGGCCATCGGCTTGTGAACCCGGCCGTGGAAGTCCACACCAATGCCGACATTCGGCCCCACTGCATCACGCACGGCGGCCACGTTGGCCAGTGCCAGGTCGACCTTGTCGAAGGTGTCGAGAAACTGCAGCTCTTCGGTGCCATTCATCTTCACCGCCGTAAAACCGCGCTCGACCGCTTCCTTGGCGGCGCGCGCCGTATCGGCGGGCCGATCACCGCCAATCCACGAATAGACGCGAATCTTGTCACGCACCTGACCGCCGAGCAGATCACTGACCGACACCCCCAGCGCTTTGCCCTTGATGTCCCACAACGCCTGATCGATGCCGGCCAGCGCACTCATGTGAATCGCGCCGCCGCGATAGAAGCCGCCGCGGTACAGCACGGTCCAGATGTCTTCAATGTTGCGCGGATCCTTGCCGATCAGGTAATCGGAAAGCTCTTCCACAGCGGCAGCGACCGTGTGCGCGCGGCCTTCGACCACTGGCTCGCCCCAGCCGACAACGCCCTCGTCGGTCTCGACCTTGAGGAAGCACCAGCGCGGCGGAACGATGAACGTGGTGAGTTTGGTGATTTTCATGATTGCGGTTTCTCTTGTTGATTCTCTTGTTGGATAGCGGCTACTGCACGACGGCGTCTGCGCCGGTCAGTCTGCAGGCGCTGCGCTGTGCAGCTTCCAGGCCGCCACATAGGCCTGGGCACGCTCGGTGACGTCTGCGACGCTCATGCCGGGTTTGAACAGCCCGGAGCCCAGGCCAAACCCCTTCACGCCCGCATCGAGAAATACCTTCATGTTGTCCGGCGAAATCCCCCCGACCGGCAGCAGAATCGTGCCCTTGGGCAAGACCGCCAGCCACGCCTTGACCACCGCAGGCGACATTTGCTCGGCAGGAAACAGCTTGAGCACATCGGCACCTTCGGCCAGTGCCGCAAAGGCTTCGGTCGGCGTCGCGACCCCTGGCGACAGGAACAGCCCGGCCGCCTTGGCCGCACGCAGCACCTTGGCGTCACTGTGCGGCATAACGATCACTTGCCCGCCGGCATCCTTGACCTGAGTCACCTGCTCAGCGGTGAGCACGGTGCCAGCACCGATCAGGCAATCGGCAGGCAATTGCTGACGCAACAAGCGGATGCTGTCGAACGGTTGCGGGGAGTTGAGCGGCACTTCGATGACCCGAAACCCCGCCTCGTACAGCGCATCGCCCACGGCAGGCGCGTCTTCGGGACGCAGGCCGCGCAGAATCGCGACCAGGCCATTTTCTTTCAATGCTTGCTTGAGCATGTCAAACCTCTCGAATGTGTTGGGACGAGCGGCGCGCGATCAGACCGGCCTGAACGGCGACCTGCCACAGGCCACGCTCGGTCGCCTGCTCGGCCAATGTCACCCCGGGAAAGCCACAAACGGCCAGCCCGCGTGCATAGCGCGTGCACAGCGAATCGCTGCCGATGAGGATCACCGCAGGCAATTGTTCGTGGTTGTGCAGGTGCAGCCTGGCGATGGCCCCCAGTTCATGGCCAATCAACAGGCCGGAAAGATAGTCAGGTTGCGCACTGGCAGCCAATTGCCCGGTCAGGCCGAGCGTTCGCGTGCTGAAAATCGTCGACAGTGGCCCCGCGGAGCCTGCGTCGGACAGAGCAATCGACAGGCCGCGGTCAAACGCCTGCTCGTCGAACGCCTGCGAAGGCTGCATGGTGCGTCCGAGAATGGTATGTGCGCAGAATGCGGCGTAGACCTCGCCGGTCATGAAGGTGTCGAAGTGAACGATGCGCCCGCGCTCTACCTGCACCCATTTGGAGTGACTGCCAGGCAGACCGATCAGCAGAGGCTGGCTGCCCTGCCCGTCTTCGAGCCCCGCCAGCACACCCAGCACCTGGGTTTCTTCGCCACGCATGACGTTAGGCAGGGTCGAGCGCTGCAGGACACCGGGGATGATGTGCACGGTTACACCGCGCACGCTGCGCACGGTCTGCAACGCTGCGCTCAGTTCGTTGACGCTGGCCGGCGTTTCCCGGTAAGCCGCCTCGCGCCAGCCCTGCGCGCTGCCGACCATGCCGCAGGCAATCACCTGCAGGTCTGGCTGGGCATCGAGCCAGTCGCCGCACGCCTGGTCAAAGGCCAGTTCGAAACCGTCACTGCAGAACTGCCCCGCGATCAGCCGCGGCGTGGTTGGCAACTGCATGATGCCCGCGCTCAATGCGCGCTGTTCCAGTACCTGGCCATTTTCGCCAAGTCGATAAGCACGAAGTGAGGTTGTCCCCCAATCGAGCGCGATCAATTGCGCCTGCATTGCGTCACCTGTTGTTTTTTTGAAAGTGAGTGCAGGACGACTATAAACCCGTTGTTACACTTATCTCAATATGTAAATTTCAACCCCATATATAGGGACAAAGGGCGATCAATCAAAAGTATCAGCCATTAAAAAACCCGCCTCCCTTTCGGAAAGCGGGTTTGCTGTGAAACCGAAGCCTCAACGCTCCAGCAGGATTCTCAGCATGCGACGCAGCGGCTCCGCAGCGCCCCACAACAGCTGGTCACCCACGGTGAAAGCGCCCAGGTATTGCGAACCCATGTTCAGTTTGCGCAGACGCCCCACCGGAATGCTCATGGTGCCGGTCACCGCCGTCGGGCTCAGCTCGTGCATGCTGGCTTCGCGGTTGTTCGGCACCAGCTTGACCCACGGGTTGTGCTGGCTGATCAAGCCTTCGATGTCCGCAATCGGCACATCCTTGTTCAGCTTGATGGTCAGCGCCTGGCTGTGGCAGCGCATGGCGCCGATGCGCACGCAGATGCCGTCCACCGGGATCGGGCTCTTGAAGCGACCGAGGATCTTGTTGGTCTCGGCCTGGCCTTTCCACTCTTCGCGGCTCTGGCCGTTTGGCAGGGCCTTGTCGATCCACGGGATCAGGCTGCCCGCCAGCGGCACGCCGAAGTTCTCGGTGGGGAACGACTCGTTGCGCATGGCTTCAGCCACCTTGCGGTCGATGTCCAGAATGGCGCTGGCCGGGTTGGCCAGATCATCGGCCACCGAGGCATGCACCGCGCCCATTTGCCGGATCAGCTCACGCATGTTCTGCGCGCCGGCGCCGGAGGCCGCCTGATAGGTCATGACGTTCATCCACTCGACCAGACCGGCATCGAACAGGCCGCCCAGGCCCATCAGCATCAGGCTGACGGTGCAGTTGCCACCGATATAGTTCTTGGTACCCGCATCCAGTTGCTGGTCGATGACCTTGCGGTTCACCGGGTCAAGCACGATGACCGCGTCATCCTGCATGCGCAGGCTCGACGCCGCATCGATCCAGTAACCCTGCCAGCCCGCTTCGCGCAGCTTGGGGAACACCTCATTGGTGTAGTCGCCACCCTGGCAGGTCAGCACCACGTCCAGGGTTTTCAGCTCGTCGATGCTGTAGGCATCTTTCAGGGGCGCAACATCCTTGCCCACCGAAGGCGCCTGGCCACCGACATTGGAAGTAGTGAAGAACACCGGCTCAATGAGATCGAAGTCCTGCTCTTCCCGCATCCGCTGCATGAGCACGGAACCGACCATGCCACGCCAACCGATCAGACCTACACGTTTCATCGCAACTACACCTTGAATAAAAGTGGGACCGCCGCTCTACGCGTACACAGCAGGCGGCGGGCCAGAGAGATTACAGATTCCGCAGCGCGGCGACTACAGCATCGCCCATTTCCTGCGTACCGACTTTGACTTTGCCTTCCGACCAGATGTCGCCGGTGCGGATACCCTGATCCAGAACCAGGCTGACGGCCTTTTCGATGGCGTCGGCCGCATCGGTCAGATTGAAGCTGTAACGCAGCATCATCGACACCGACAGAATAGTCGCCAACGGGTTGGCAATGCCTTTGCCGGCGATGTCCGGCGCAGAACCGTGACATGGCTCGTACATGCCCTTGTTGGCCGTGTCCAGCGAGGCCGACGGCAGCATGCCGATGGAGCCGGTGAGCATCGACGCCTGATCGGAGAGAATGTCGCCGAACAAGTTGTCGGTCACGATCACATCGAACTGCTTGGGTGCACGCACCAGTTGCATGGCAGCGTTGTCGACGTACATGTGGCTCAGTTCGACTTCAGGGTAATCCTTGGCAACCTGCTCGACGATTTCGCGCCACAGCTGGCTGGACGCCAGTACGTTGGCCTTGTCCACCGAGCAGAGCTTCTTGCTACGCACCATGGCCATGTCGAAACCGACTTTGGCAATGCGGCGGATCTCGCTTTCGCTGTACGGCAGCGTGTCATAAGCCTGACGCTCGCCATTATCCAGCACCCGCGTGCCGCGTGGCGCGCCGAAATAGATGCCACCGGTCAACTCGCGAACGATCAGGATATCCAGGCCGGCGACAATTTCCGGTTTCAGGCTCGACGCGTCGGCCAGTTGCGGATAAAGGATCGCCGGACGCAGGTTGCCGAACAGGCCCAGTTGCGAGCGTATTTTCAGCAGACCGCGCTCAGGACGGATGTCGCGCTCGATGGTGTCCCATTTCGGGCCGCCGACTGCACCCAGCAGCACGGCATCGGCCGCACGGGCACGCTCCAGGGTTTCATCGGCCAGCGGCACGCCGTGCTTGTCGATGGCCGCGCCGCCGATCACGTCGTGGGTCAACTCAAACCCCAGCTGATACTTTTCATTGGCCAGCTCCAGCACCTTGACCGCTTCGGTCATGATTTCCGGACCAATACCATCACCAGGGAGAATCAGAATCTGCTTGCTCATAACATCCTCGATTTTGTGCATCGGCGTCTTTGACAACGCCTGCTTGAAACGCTCGATACCACAGAAAATTTAGCGTGCCGCGAAAACACTTTTGCCAGCAAGGGGCAATTGCACCTTACTGGCAAACATGCATCCGCTGGCAATCAATCAGTCGCGAAACAGCCACGGCTGGCTGGCGCGATGCTTGCTCTCGAAACCGGCGATGGCCTCGGCGTCCATCAGCGTCAGGCCGATATCGTCCAGACCGTTGAGCAGGCAATGCTTGCGGAACGCATCGATTTCAAAGCTCAGGACCTTGCCATCCGGGCGGGTCACGGTCTGCGCCTGCAGATCGATACTCAACTGATAACCGGGCACGGCTTCCACCTGCTTGAACAGTTGATCGACGTCTTCCTCGGACAGGATGATCGGCAACAAGCCGTTCTTGAAGCTGTTGTTGAAGAAGATGTCCGCGTAGCTCGGCGCAATGATTGCGCAGAAACCGTACTCTTCCAGTGCCCACGGCGCGTGTTCGCGGCTCGAGCCGCAGCCGAAGTTTTCCCGGGCCAACAGAACACTGGCACCCTGATACCGCTCGTGGTTGAGGACGAAGTCAGTGTTCAATGGGCGCTTGGAGTTGTCCTGGTAAGGCTGCCCCACGTCCAGATAACGCCATTCATCGAACAGGTTCGGACCGAAACCGGTGCGCTTGATCGACTTGAGAAACTGCTTGGGAATGATCTGGTCAGTGTCGACGTTGGCACGATCCAGAGGAGCGACCAGGCCACGGTGCTGGGTAAAGGCTTTCATACGGGACTCCTCAGTGCTGGATCAGGTCGCGAACATCGATGAAACGGCCATTCACCGCAGCGGCAGCGGCCATCGCCGGGCTCACCAGATGCGTGCGGCCACCGGCCCCCTGACGACCTTCGAAGTTACGGTTGGAGGTCGACGCGCAGTGCTCGCCGGAACCCAGGCGGTCCGGGTTCATCGCCAGGCACATGGAGCAGCCCGGTTCACGCCATTCAAAGCCGGCTTCGATGAACACCTTGTCCAGCCCCTCCTTCTCGGCCTGCGCCTTGATCAGCCCCGAGCCCGGCACCACGATGGCCTGCTTGATGGTTGAAGCCACCTTGCGACCTTTGGCAACGTCCGCAGCGGCGCGCAAGTCTTCGATGCGCGAGTTGGTGCAGGAACCGATGAATACCCGGTCCAGCTGGATATCGGTAATCGGCTGATTGGCTTTCAGGCCCATGTACTTGAGCGCACGCTCGATGGACCCACGCTTGACCAGATCCGGCTCTTGCGCAGGGTCCGGCACGTTCTGATCGACCGCCAGGACCATTTCCGGCGAAGTACCCCAGCTGACCTGCGGCTTGATCTGTGCGGCGTCCAGCTTGACCACGGTATCGAACACAGCGTCCGGGTCGGACACCAGGTCCTTCCAGGCTTCGACAGCGAGGTCCCACTCCGCGCCCTTGGGCGCGAACGGACGGCCTTTGACGTACTCGACGGTCTTCTCGTCAGTGGCCACCATGCCCACCCGCGCGCCCGCTTCGATGGACATGTTGCAGATGGTCATGCGCCCTTCGATCGACAGGTCGCGGATCGCGCTGCCGGCGAACTCGATGGCGTAACCGTTACCGCCGGCAGTGCCGATCTTGCCGATCACTGCCAGTACGATGTCCTTGGCTGTCACGCCAAACGGCAATTGCCCTTCGACCGACACCAGCATGTTCTTCATTTTCTTGGCAACCAGGCACTGGGTAGCGAGCACGTGCTCGACCTCGGAAGTGCCGATGCCGTGGGCCAGCGCACCGAATGCGCCGTGGGTCGAGGTGTGCGAGTCGCCGCAGACCACGCTCATGCCTGGCAGGGTTGCGCCCTGCTCCGGGCCGATCACGTGGACGATGCCCTGGCGCGGGTCATTCATCTTGAATTCGGTGATGCCGTACTCGTCGCAGTTGTCGTCGAGGGTCTGCACCTGCAAGCGCGACACCTGATCCTCGATGGCACCGATGCCACCCTTGCGTTCCGCGGTGGTCGGCACGTTATGGTCAGGCGTGGCGATGATCGAGTCGATCCGCCAAGGCTTGCGCTTCGCCAGCCGCAGACCTTCGAACGCCTGCGGCGAGGTCACTTCGTGGATGATATGACGATCAATGTAGATCAGCGCCGAACCATCGTCGCGCTGTTTGACCAAATGCGAATCCCAGAGCTTGTCGTAGAGCGTTTTCCCGGCCATCGGACGTACTTCCTCATCAGCTTCTTTCTATGCCTTGGGCAATCGTGGCGATGACCCTTTGGCTTGTGCGGTCATCCTATGGAATATGCTTAAATAACTCAAATTCATAATTTTCATACTTTGGATAACCAACTGGAATCTAACCATGGACCTGGCCAACCTCAATGCCTTTATCGCCATCGCCGAGACCGGCAGCTTCTCCGGGGCAGGCGAACGCCTTTACCTGACCCAACCGGCCATCAGCAAGCGGATTGCCGGTCTGGAGCAGCAACTCAACGTGCGTCTGTTCGACCGCCTGGGCCGCGAAGTCAGTCTGACCGAGGCCGGACGCGCCCTGCTGCCGCGCGCCTACCAGATTCTCAACGTGCTGGATGACACCCGCCGTGCTTTGACCAACCTGACCGGGGAAGTCACCGGGCGGTTGACTCTGGCGACCAGCCATCACATAGGCCTGCACCGTTTGCCGCCGATATTGCGGGCCTTTACCCGTACTTACCCGAAGGTTGCACTGGACATTCAGTTCCTGGATTCGGAAATCGCTTATGAAGAAATTCTTCACGGGCGCGCCGAGTTGGCAGTCATTACACTGGCGCCCGAGCCGCATGCACTGATCCGCGCCGTGCCCGTCTGGGACGATCCGCTGGATTTCGTCGCGGCACCCGAGCACGCGCTGGCCAACAGCGGCCCGATGAAGCTGGAGGATATTGTGCGCTATCCGGCGGTATTTCCCGGCGGTAACACGTTTACCCATCACATTGTCAGCGGATTGTGCGAGGCCCAGGGCCTCAAGCCCAACATCGCCATGAGCACCAACTATATGGAGACCATCAAGATGATGGTTTCCATCGGCCTGGCCTGGAGTGTTCTGCCACGCACCATGCTCGACGAGCAGGTCGCGCGCATACCGCTGCCGGGCGTACAGCTCAATCGCCAGCTAGGCTACATCCTGCACACCGAACGCACGCTGTCGAATGCGGCACGGGCATTCATGAAATTGCTCGATGCGCAGACACAGTGAGTAGATGCTGCTGCAGGCCGCAGGCAGATCGCTCTGGCGGTTCTATCGATTAAAGGCTCGGATAACATGCCCAACCTACCGGATTACGCCGTGCCGAAAGCTACCGCACAGTCGGCCTCCGCCAGGCTGCCGCTGACGGACGCAGAGCGGGCCCTGCAGGAAACCCGTGATCGCCTGGAGCTGGCGCTGGACCTGGCGCAAATGGGCACCTGGGATCTGGATATCATCCGCAACCGACTGCAAGCCTCGGCACGCGCGGCGCTGCTGCACGGCATGCCGGCGCTGCCCTTCGATGAGTCTGGCGGGCAGTTCTTTGGCAGCCTGCCCGGCGAAGAGCGCCGCCGAATGCGCGCGATCTATGCCGTGGCACTCGAAACCGGGCAGGACTGCCTGCAAGTCACCTACCGGTTCAAGTTGAAAAACGGAGCGTCACGCCTGCTTGAAGGCCGCGCGCGGATTTACCGGGATGAACAGGGCCAGCCCGTCAGGCTGTCCGGCACCCTCATGGACATTACCCAACAGTGCGCGCAGATCGCCCTGGAGGCCAGCGAGGAAAAATTTGCCAAGGCGTTTCATTCAAGCCCCGACTCGATCACCATCACTGAAATCGACTCGGGCCGCTATGTCGAGGTCAACGATGGTTTTACTCGCCTGACCGGTTTCAGCGCGCAGGAAGTGCTCGGCCGTACAGCGCACGAGGTCGGTATCTGGACCGACACCTTGCAGCGCGAACACATGCTTGAAGAATTGCGCCAGAAAGGCCGCGTGCATCATCGGGAAATGGACGGTCGAGACAAGCACGGCGCGCCCCTGGTACTGGATATATCGGTCGAATTCATCACCCTGAACAACACCGCCTGCCTGTTGATGAATGCCCGCGACATCGGCGCGCTTAAAAATGCCCAGGCGCAGATTCAGCACCTGGCTTATCACGACCCGCTGACCGGGCTGCCCAATCGCGCACTGCTGCTCGACCGCCTGAGCCAGCAAGTGTCGCTGCTTCAGCACCAGAACCTGCGCGGTGCCCTGCTGTTTCTCGATCTGGACCATTTCAAGCACATCAACGACTCGCTCGGCCATCCGGTAGGCGACAGCGTCCTGAGCATCATCGCCGCGCGCCTGGAAGCCAGCGTGCGCCAGGAAGACACCGTGGCCCGCTTGGGCGGCGACGAATTCGTGGTGTTGATCTGCGGCCTGGAAGGCTCACAGGACGAGGTCACCCAGCAAGTGCGGGAGCTGGCGGACAACCTGCGCAACCTGCTGGCCGAACCGATGTTTCTCGACGGCCATCGCCTGCAGGTCACACCGAGCATCGGCGTGGTGCTGATTCCGGATGATGGGCTGACCCCGGCCGATCTGCTCAAGCGCGCCGATATTGCCCTGTATCGGGCCAAGGATGGCGGGCGCAACGCTTCGCAGTTTTTCCATGTATCGATGCAACAGGCCGTCAGCCAGCGTCTGCGCCTGGAAAATGACTTGCGCCTGGCCCTCACCCGCAACGAATTTCACCTGCACTTCCAGGCCCAGGTCGACTGTCGCAACGAATACATCACCGGGGCCGAGGCCCTGCTGCGTTGGCAACACCCCGAATACGGCTTGCTGGCACCCGATCAGTTCGTGCAGATACTTGAAGAAAGCGGGATGATTCTGGAGGTCGGCAGCCATATTCTGAACGAGGCCTGCAAAACCGGTGGCCTGCTGTTAAGACAGGGGCTGATCCCGGAAAACAGATTCCTGATGGGCGTCAATATCAGCCCGCGACAGTTTCTCCAGCACGATTTCATCGAGCGCGTGGAACGCAGCCTGACCCTGCATCAGTTGCCTGCGTCCATGCTCAAGCTGGAAATCACCGAGGGTATCGTCATTCAGAATCTGGACGACACCATCCTCAAGATGCTCAGCTTAAAGGCGCTGGGCGTCAGCTTTGCGATGGATGATTTCGGCACTGGCTATTCGTCACTGACCTACCTCAAGCGCTTGCCGGTGGATACGCTGAAGATAGACCAGTCTTTCGTCCAGGACGCCACCAACGACCCCAACGACGCGGAAATCATCCGTGCCATCGTCGCCATGGCGCAGAGCCTCAACCTGAACGTGATCGCGGAAGGCGTGGAAACCTCAGAGCAGTTGGCATTTCTGGAAAAAGTCGGCTGCTACACCTATCAAGGCTATCTGTTCAGCGAACCGCTGCCAGGCCCGCAGTTCGAGTCCTTGCTGCAGCTCAAGCGGCCTGCGCAGCAAACCGCACAGCAGGACTGAAAAAAGAGAAGGCGCCCCGCAGGCGCCTTCTTTGTTACGTGCCGCTGACTCAACATCACCTGACGGATCAGTTTTCCAGCGCTTTCTGGCTATTGAGCGGAATACGCTTTGGTTTCGCTTCTTCCGGCACGTTGCGCACCAAGTCAATATTCAGCAGGCCGTGAGACAGATCGGCCCCTTTGACTTCGATATTGTCCGCCAGCCTGAACGACAGCTTGAATTCACGCCGGGCAATACCCTGATGCAGATACGTCACGTTTTCGGCTTCTTGCTCGCGCTTGTTGCCAACTACGGTCAGCACACCTTTTTCGACCTGCAACTCGAGATCCTGCTCTTGCATACCTGCTGCAGCGATCACGATTCGATAATGGTCATCGGTGTGCCGCTCGACGTTGTAGGGCGGATAACCGCTGGTTGTCTCATTTCGTGCCGCCGACTCGAAGAGGTCGTTGAAGCGGTCGAATCCCACTGAGTTGCGAAACAGTGGAGCCAGAGAAAATGCAGTAGCCATAACAATTCTCCTGTTTATCAGCGAGTGGTTTACGCGACCCGTTTTCGGCATCGCTTGATCACCAAAATAGGGACAGCCCTTCGCTTTTCAAGAGACTTTTTTCAGGATTTTTTTGACCGTTCGTCGGGATCAGCTTCTGGGTAAGCAACCGGGCGCGCAGCCCAGCAATACGCTGATGCGGTCGCAGTCGGTCTCGCGGCGCAACGTATTGAACATCAGGGTCGCCTCGGGGTAGCTTTTGGTCAGCAGCACCAGCCACTGCTTGAGCCGACCCGGTGCCTGAATCAGCGTCATCTTCGCCAGGCAGTCCTGCCAGAAGACCCGCAGCATCGGCTGCAGCTCGTCCCAAGTCATTGGCACGACCTCTTCGCCCTTTTGCGCTGCAGCGATCTGCCGGGCCAGATCAGGACGCGCCACCAGCCCGCGACCGATCATGATGTCCCGCGCGCCACAGATTTCGCGGCAACGGCGCCAGTCGTCAACAGTCCAGATTTCCCCGTTGGCGACCACCGGAACCTTGACCACTTCCTGAATGCGCGCAATCCACTCCCAGTGCGCCGGAGGCTTGTAGCCGTCAACCTTGGTGCGGGCGTGAACGACGATTTGCTCTGCCCCGCCGTCAGCCAATGCCCGTGCGCAATCCAGCGCGCCATCGGTATTTTCGTAACCCAGACGCATCTTGGCTGTGACAGGAATATGTTTGGGCACGGCACGGCGTACCTGGCTGACGATCGAGTGCAGCAATTCCGGCTCCTTGAGCAGGATTGCGCCGCCACGCGAGCGATTGACGGTCTTGGCCGGGCAGCCGAAGTTGAGGTCCAGTACGGGCGCACCCAATTCGCAGGCGAACGCGGCGTTCTCGGCCAGGCACACGGGGTCAGAGCCCAGCAATTGAAGGCGTAACGGCGTGCCTGCGTCAGTTTTCGCGCCTTGGTGAAATTCCGATGCGTATTTATAGAAGTAATGCGCAGGCATCAAACGCTCGGACACCCGGATGAATTCGGTCACGCACCAGTCGATGCCGCCGACTTTCGTCAGCACATTACGCAGGATGTCGTCGACCAACCCCTCCATGGGCGCCAGAGCAATTTGCATGGGTCACACTCGAAAAAAAGTCCGGCAGTTTACTGCCCGACGTGCGGATTGGGAACGGCGCTGTCAGCGATGGCTGCGCCATAGCCCTCAATGAACTCGGCAGGCATACGCTTGGGCTTACCAGTGGACAGTTCGATGCAGACAAAGGTGGTTTGCGCGCGCAACAAGGTCAGGTTGTCGGCAGGACGCTTGAGCTGAAAGCAGCGGGTCATTTTCAGTCGGCGGTCCCAGTCGACGATCCAGGTCGCCAGTTGCAGCTCGTCGTTCTCGTAGGCGCTGGCGAGGTAGTCGATCTCATGCCTGACCACCGCCATCGCACGGTCGAGGCGTCGGTATTCGGTGAGGTCCAGCCCGAGGAACTGCGAATGACGCCAGGCACAGCGTTCCAGCCAGGACACATAGACGGCGTTATTGGCGTGCCCCAGCCCGTCGATGTCTTCGGCGGCGACATTCAGATCGATGACAAACGGCGTTGCCCGGTCCCAGACCATGCGTGCTCCTGCTTGAGTAGATGTGATTGGCGGGAGTGTAGCGGGTCATGGCGCGCGTTCACACGCGCTGGCATGAAAAGCGCCCCTCGGAACGCCTTTTGCTCTTCACGCTACAGCGCTCAGAGTCACACACAAGTCTGGATAAGCCCGGATAAAAGGCCTGAAACCGTACGTGCAGACTGGACACAGACCTGTGGGAGTGAGCTTGCTCACGAAGACGATGCATCCAACCCCTATTTCCTGGGAGCTATACCGGCCTCTTCGCGAGCAAGCTCGCTCCCACAAGACTTATGTATAACCATGAGGGCTGTAGCGCGAGGATGCAGTTCGCGGCGCACTGCGTTGCGAACGCATAGAGGACGCGGAGTGTCCCGAACGGCATGCCAACGCAGTATCGGCAAGAGAGTCGGTTACAGTTGAGTGTGGCAATAGATAAAAACAGAAAGGAGGGGTTTTCAAACCCCGAAAAAACAAAAGGGCCATTCAATAATCGAATGACCCTTGGTCCCGCAGAGCGGGAAATCGTGGCGTCCCCTAGGGGACTCGAACCCCTGTTACCGCCGTGAAAGGGCGGTGTCCTAGGCCACTAGACGAAGGGGACGCAAAACCTTCAGTCAGGTTCATCGAACGATGAACCCTGGCAAAATTGGTGGAGCTTAGCGGGATCGAACCGCTGACCTCCTGCATGCCATGCAGGCGCTCTCCCAGCTGAGCTAAAGCCCCGGATTTACGCCTCTCGGCGGAGATCAACCTTCCGGCATCACTCGGTGAAACTGGCGTCCCCTAGGGGACTCGAACCCCTGTTACCGCCGTGAAAGGGCGGTGTCCTAGGCCACTAGACGAAGGGGACAAAACCTTCTCGCAAAGCAAACGGTCGCTGGATCCGCTTGTTTCACATCATTCCAGAGCAGTGTAGCAGCACTCTGCAACGCTAAATTTGGTGGAGCTTAGCGGGATCGAACCGCTGACCTCCTGCATGCCATGCAGGCGCTCTCCCAGCTGAGCTAAAGCCCCACATCAGTGGACGGGGCGCATATTAAGCGTGAGCGACAGGGCTGTCAAATTTATTTTCTACAATCTGCAAACTTTTTTGTCGGTAATACAACCACTTACCATTCAACCCCCGGAAAACCGGGGGCGATTCACAGGAACAGGTAACGCCTCAAGCGATAGAGCCCAGAAGCTTTTCCCATTCCTTGTTTTCTTTCTTGGAAACACCGCCCAGCAAATCGAGGGCCTGACGCAGCCGGAAGCGGGTCAGGTCCGGACCGAGAATTTCCATCGCATCGGTCACCGAGACAGAGTTGGCCTGACCGGTGATCGCAGCGAACATCAGTGGCATGGCATCACGCAGCTTGAGTTCGAGATGTTCAACCACCGCCTGGATACAACCCATGATGCGGTCCTTCTCCCACTGACGCAGCGATTCCAGCTTCCAAAGGATCAACTGTATCACCTGACGAACCTGCTCCGGGGACAGCTTCTTGTGTTCGAACAGCTTCACATCAGGCGTGACACCACCTGCGAAGAAGAAGCCGGCCAGCGGTGCGACCTGACTGAAGGTCTCTACCCTGCCCTGCACATGCGGTGCGATCTTCATCATGTAGTCAGGATTCAGCGCCCAGGTCTTCAGACGAGAGGCAAACTCCTCGACCGGCAGATCACGCAGCCATTGGCCGTTGAGCCAGGAAAGCTTCTCGATATCGAAGATCGGCCCGCCCAGCGAAACACGCGACAGGTCGAAGTTGTCGACCATCTCCTGCAAGGAGAACTTCTCGCGCTCGTCAGGCATCGACCAGCCCATGCGCCCCAGGTAGTTGAGCATCGCCTCGGGCATGAAGCCCATGCGCTCGTAGAAAGTCACCGAGGTGGGGTTCTTGCGCTTGGACAGCTTGCTCTTGTCGGGGTTACGCAGCAGCGGCATGTAGCACAGTTGCGGCTTGTCCCAGCCGAAGTATTCGTACAGCAGGATCAGTTTGGGTGCCGATGGCAGCCATTCTTCGCCGCGCAATACGTGGGTGATGCCCATCAGGTGGTCATCGACGACGTTGGCGAGGAAGTAGGTCGGCAGGCCGTCGGTCTTCATCAGGACCTGCATGTCCATGCGGTCCCACGGGATTTCGACTTCGCCACGCAGCATGTCGGGTACCACGCAGACGCCTTCGGTCGGCACTTTCATGCGGATCACGTGTGGCTCGCCGGCATCCAGGCGGCGCTGGACTTCTTCCTTGGTGAGCAGCAAGGCACGACCGTCATAGCGCGGGGTTTCGCCCTTGGCCTGCTGTTCGGCGCGCATCTGGTCCAGCTCTTCGGCGGTGCAGAAGCACGGGAAGGCATGACCCATGTCGACCAGTTGCTGCGCGTATTTCTTGTAGATGTCGCCGCGCTCGCTTTGGCGGTAGGGGCCGTGAGGACCACCGACGTCGGGGCCTTCGCTCCAGTCGATGCCCAGCCAGCGCAGTGCGTCGAAGATCTGCTGTTCGGACTCGCGGGTAGAGCGCAGTTGATCGGTGTCTTCAATGCGCAGGATGAACTCGCCGCCATGCTGTTTGGCAAAGCAGTAGTTGAACAGCGCGATGTAGGCCGTGCCGACGTGGGGGTCGCCTGTGGGCGATGGCGCGATGCGGGTACGAACGGTGGTCATGGAAAATCCCGAATTAGGTCGATCAAGCGCGGAATGTTAACAGGCCGGGGGCATGGGGCTCCAGCAAGAAAGGCAATTGCCCGGACGTCTCTCGTTCCACATGCTCCGCGCCCGGAGCTGTAAACAAATTCAGCTGATTATCGTGCCAATGCTCCGCGTTGGCATGCAGTTCGTGACGCTCTGCGTCACACGGCGGTTTTTCTTTTTCAGGTGGATTGGGGTTCGGCTCAGGTCACCTTTTCGCCCCTCGGCGACCTACTTTGATGGGGCCAAAGTAGGCAAACCCCCTCGCTCCGGTTTCCGGCCCGACTTCGTCGGGTTCCTTCGCCCTGGCACTTACGTCGCACTCTGCGTCGTCTGTGCCATCGTGATCGAAAAGCGCGTATGGCGGCCTCATAGAGGCGCGGCATGACGTTGTGCGGCACTGAAGACTTTTGACACAGAGCGTAACGACCTGCCTGCCAACACGGAGCATTGGCATGCAGGTCAGCGCGGATTGACGCAAGCGTCGGCTAGCCCATCAAACCGCCAGCAACCGCTCGCGCAGTTTGCCGATTTCGTCGCGCATTTGTGCGGCGGCCTCGAATTCCAGGTCGCGGGCCAGTTGGTACATTTTTTCTTCCAGTTGGCGAATGCGTTTGTTGATCTCGCTCGGCGAGCGCAGTTCGTTCTCGTAGCGGGCGTTTTCTTCGGCGGCTTTGGCCATGCCTTTGCGCTTCTTGCTGCGCGAGCCGGGCACGGTGGCGCCTTCCATGATGTCGGCGACGTCCTTGAATACGCCTTTGGGCGTAATGCCATGTTCCAGGTTGAAGGCGATCTGTTTCTCGCGACGTCGCTCGGTCTCGCCGATGGCACGCTCCATCGACCCGGTAATCCGGTCGGCATACAGAATCGCCCGGCCATTGAGGTTCCGTGCCGCCCGGCCAATGGTCTGGATCAGCGAACGGTCGGAGCGCAGGAAGCCTTCCTTGTCGGCATCGAGAATCGCCACCAGTGACACTTCCGGCATGTCCAGACCTTCACGCAGCAGGTTGATGCCCACCAGCACATCGAACGTCCCCAAGCGCAGGTCGCGGATGATTTCGACGCGTTCCACCGTATCGATGTCCGAGTGCAGGTAACGCACGCGCACCCCGTGGTCGCTCAGGTAGTCGGTCAAATCCTCGGACATGCGCTTGGTCAGCGTGGTCACCAGCACCCGCTCTTCGAGGGCAGCACGCTTGTGAATTTCCGACAGCAGATCGTCGACTTGGGTCAGCGCCGGACGAATCTCGATCTGCGGGTCCACCAGGCCGGTCGGACGCACCACCTGCTCGACGATACGCCCGGCGTGCTCAGCCTCGTAGTTACCCGGGGTCGCCGAGACAAAAATAGTCTGCGGGCTGATCGCCTCCCACTCGTCGAAGCGCATCGGCCGGTTATCCAGTGCCGATGGCAGGCGGAAGCCGTACTCGACCAGGGTTTCCTTGCGCGAACGGTCACCTTTGTACATCGCGCCGACCTGCGGCACGCTGACGTGGGATTCGTCGATCACCAGCAAGGCATCCGGGGGCAGGTAGTCGAACAGGGTCGGCGGCGGCGCACCGGACGGACGGCCCGACAGGTAGCGCGAGTAGTTTTCGATACCGTTGCAGTAGCCCAGCTCCAGCATCATTTCCAGGTCGAAACGGGTGCGCTGCTCAAGACGCTGGGCTTCCACCAGTTTGTTCTGGCTGCGCAGGTATTCGAGACGCTCCTGCAGCTCGACCTTGATGTTTTCCATCGCTTCGATCAGCGTTTCGCGCGGGGTGACGTAGTGGCTTTTCGGGTAGAAGGTGAAGCGCGGCAGCTTGCGGATCACCTCGCCGGTCAGCGGATCGAACGCCGACAGGCTCTCGACCTCGTCATCGAACAGCTCGATACGAATCGCTTCCAGATCGGATTCGGCCGGGTAGATGTCGATCACATCACCGCGCACCCGGAATGTCGCACGGGCAAAGTCCATGTCGTTACGGGTGTATTGCAGGTCGGCCAGGCGGCGCAGCAAGGCACGCTGATCGAGTTTGTCGCCGCGGTCGATGTGCATGACCATGCGCAGGTAGGTTTCCGGACTGCCCAGACCGTAGATGCACGACACCGTGGTGACGATGATCGCATCCTTGCGCTCCAGCAGCGCCTTGGTCGCCGACAAACGCATCTGCTCGATGTGGTCGTTGATCGACGCATCCTTCTCGATGAAGGTGTCGGACGACGGCACATAGGCTTCGGGCTGGTAGTAGTCGTAGTAGGAAACGAAGTATTCCACGGCGTTGTTCGGGAAAAACGCCTTGAATTCGCCATACAACTGCGCGGCCAGGGTCTTGTTCGGCGCCAGCACCAGCGTCGGGCGCTTGATCTGCGAAATCACGTTGGCGATGCTGAACGTCTTGCCCGAGCCGGTCACCCCGAGCAAGGTCTGGTGCGCGAGCCCGGCGTCGATCCCTTCGACCAGTTGGCGAATGGCCTCGGGCTGATCGCCGGCTGGCTCAAAGCGGGTAACGAGCTGGAACTCGGACATAACTGACCTCTTGAATGGTGCGCGTGACGGGTTCGCGTGAATCTTTCCGCGACCTGACCGCCTCGACGGCACAACTGGAAATATTCGTCGGCGCATGACGGCGCGCAACGACGAATCCATCGCAAACGGCCATTCCCACCGGGAAGCAGGCGTGCGATGTTTTGAAGTGATGGCTAATAGATGGAGTCATATATCAGCCTTTCAAGCCACCCACTTAAAGCATTGAGGTTTTAACTGAACGAACGTTCTACAAATATGCGCAAAAACCTGTAAAAAACCCGCCCTGCACTGTCGATCACCGAGGGGATGCTCTCTATACTACGCTCTGTTTGCGCACCGCTTTGGCGCATCGAGCCTCAGCGTGTCCCCTCCCACTCTTCACCAAGAGCCGCCGCACAATGAGCCTGTTTTCCGCTGTCGAAATGGCACCCCGTGATCCGATCCTGGGTATCAACGAAGCCTTCAACGCCGACACCCGCAGCACCAAGGTCAACCTTGGCGTAGGCGTCTACTGTGATGAAGACGGGCGCATTCCCCTGCTGCGCGCCGTGGCCGAAGCCGAGAAGGTCCGCGTCGCCCAGCATGCGCCGCGTGGCTACCTGCCGATCGACGGTATTGCCGCCTATGACCAGGCCGTGCAAAAACTGTTGCTGGGCGCCGATTCGCCGCTGATCGCCTCGGGCCGTGTGCTGACCACCCAATCGGTCGGCGGCACCGGCGCACTGAAGATCGGTGCCGACTTCCTCAAGCAGTTGCTGCCCGATGCCGTCGTCGCCATCAGCGACCCGAGCTGGGAAAACCATCGCGCGCTGTTCGAAACCGCGGGCTTTGCGGTGCAGAACTATCGCTACTACGACGCTGCCAGTCACGACGTGAACCGTGCCGGCATGCTCGAAGACCTGCACAACCTGCCGAACAACTCGGTAGTCGTGCTGCACGCCTGCTGCCACAACCCGACCGGGGTCGACCTGAGCCTGGATGACTGGAAAAAAGTGCTGGAAGTGGTCAAGTCCAAGGGCCACGTACCGTTTCTGGACATGGCCTACCAAGGCTTCGGTCAGGGCATTCAGGAAGATGCGCTGGCAGTGCGCCTGTTCGCCGAGTCGGGCCTGACCTTCTTCGCCTCGAGCTCGTTCTCCAAATCGCTGTCGCTGTATGGCGAACGCGTCGGCGCGCTGTCGATCATTACCGAATCGAAGGAAGAAACCACTCGCGTCCTGTCCCAGGTCAAACGCGTGATCCGCACTAACTACTCCAACCCGCCGACCCACGGTGCGATCATCTCCGCAGCGGTGCTTAACGACCCGACATTGCGTGCAATGTGGGAAGAGGAACTGGGCGAAATGCGTCTGCGCATCCAGGGCATGCGCAAGGCGATGGTCGAGCGTCTGGCTGATAACCCGGCCGGTCAGGACTTCAGCTTCGTCGCGCGTCAGTGCGGCATGTTCTCCTACTCCGGTCTGACCGCCGAACAGGCCCAGCGCCTGCGCAGCGAGTTCGGCATCTACGCGCTGGACACCGGGCGTATCTGCGTGGCCGCGCTGAATCAGAAGAACATCGACGTAGTGTGTGACGCGATCAAGCAGGTTCTTTAAGCTTTAAGCTTTAAGCTGCAAGCCGTAAGCTGCAAGCCGTAAGCTGCAAGCAAAAGCAGAACCGCTCTTGCTTGTAGCTTGCGGCTTGTAGCTCCCAGCTCCCTGCTCCGCTGGGCACTTTCCATCGAACGATCTGAAAAAACCTGCCTCGAAACTCTGTCAGCACATTTTCTGAACCAGATATCGAGGTACTCATGTCTATCGAACCGCAACGTCAGAAAGAACCGACGCCAAATCAGGACGCACCTGCCAGCCCGGGCCCGGACCGCAACGATCCGGCAATCGAGCCGCAGGTCGGGGACGTAAAACCCGAGACTGAAAAGGGCAATGGCCAGAGCCAGGGCCAGACGCCTTCCCCAAGCCAGCCACAGACTCAGTCGCAGAGCCAGTCAACCAGCGACAGCGCCTATGTGCCTGACCATGAGCCGGAAGAAAAAACCGAGGATTTACGCAATCATCAGCCCACCACTGGCGTTGACGCTGACATTGATACACCCGGCGGCTGATTCCCGGCAACGCATTTGGGCCGCATGGCCCAAACGCTTTTCTTGCCTCTTTCAGCGATTGGCCCCCTCGCTTATCACCTGCACCTCATACGCAGGATCAGCCTTGATCTGCTGATCAGTGAACGGCAATGCTTGCCACTGCTTTTTTGAAAACGCCTCAGTCTGGTCGCTTGAATGGGCTGACTGTGGATTGCTCGACTCCGAGAACGCCAGTAGACCCTGCGCCCTGGGGCCCTGCTCGTCGAACGACACCACCTGCAGGTAGCTGGTGCCACTGACCACCTCACGCTTGCCGTCCTTGCCAGCGATTGTCTGCATGGCGTTGTAGACGCCCAGCCCGGCCGGCCCGCCATGAATAGGGATCTGCTTGCCGCTGATGCTGGAGACCTGAATGTCGCCCCATTTACTGCCTGCCTTGGTCACTTCATCCACTGCGGCCAACATGGCAGCGCGCAATGCAGTGGCGACCTGAGGGTTCTCAATCGCCAGCCCGCTCGGCGTGTGAACCGGGTCCCGCGGGTCGAACTCCACGCGCCAGCGCGAGGCAACAGCCTGCATGGACGTCACGATTCTCTGGAAGTACACGAAGCCGATGCCACTGTTCAGGTCAGCGCGTCCATCCCAGGCTTCCAGCGCGGTACACAGCGGCGTCAGACGCGCCGCATCATCACCCAGCTCCGAAGCACAGAAACTGAGCAGATCCGGCAGCACTTGCCCGGCCTGATAGACCTCGTTGTCCATGACCATCGCTTGCAGGTTCTCGACGCTGATCTTGCCCGCCTTCTTCAGGCTCTCCAGCCGATCCAGCGCAAAACGCGCTCGCTGTCCCAGCGGCTGGCCGTCCTGGCTGATCAGCGGCGAAAAGTCCTTCAACGGCGCTGCGGGATTGACCATCCACGCCGAATCGTTGGAGTGCTGCACTAAGTCGGTCCGCAGCAGTTGCGGCTGGCGCGAGGACGGATAGATACCGGCTTGTGCCGCCTCTGCGGAGACCTTCCAGTTGCATTCACTGCGCGAGCCGTCGAGCACGATCAGTTCCGTGCCGATGCGCGGATCACTGCATCGGGCAAGCCTGGCGGCGTCAACGTTCGGCACCACCGAGAGGTTCATGTACAGCGCCTGCCCCTTGGCATCGACTGCCAGGGTGTTGACCCACGGAATGCCCTGGATCTTGTGCACCGAATCCTCAAACGCCTTGAGGCTGTCGGCCTTGTCCATTGCATACCACTGCTGCAACACCCGATCATTTTGCAGGTTGGCATCACGCAGACTGAAGGCAAACTTACTATCCCAGTCCAGCTTGCCCGGCCATTGCACCACCGGACCGAATATGGACGAATAGACGATGCGTGGCACCGACTTCAGGCTGCCATCCGCTTGCTTCACCTCGACACTCACCTGCTGCTTGCCCATGGCAACCGATTGGCCATCCAGCAGGTAACGGGTGGAATCCTTCGGGTCGAGCTGCAGGCGATGCAGCGTGAAGTGTTTCGACGTGTCGACGGTATGGCTCCAGGCCAGATGCTGATTGAAGCCGATATTGATCAGCGGCAGGCCCGGCAGCGCTGCGCCCATCACGTCGAGTTTGCCGGGAATGGTCAGGTGCATTTGATAGAAACGCATGCCGCCAGCCCATGGAAAATGCGGATTGGCCAGCAGCATGCCACGCCCGTTGGCGGACAGCTCGCGCCCTATTGCCACTGCATTGCTGCCGCGCTCCAGGGCAAAACGCTGATTACGCGCTGCGGCCAGTTGCAGCGCCTGAACCTGCTGAGTATTTACCTGCAGTGGCTTCTGCAGCGCAGGCGGCGTGGCACCGGCCAGCGCTTCGGCGAACTGCCCCACGCCCCCCTCGACCAGCAGGCGACGGGTCAAACGCACCAGGTCATCAGTGCTGATCGGCCGGACCCACTCGGCCGCACAGGGTTGCGGCAGGCCTTGGGTGGTCTGCTCGGCCAGCGAACGGTTGTAACCGGCGACATAGCCCTGCATCAACTGGCGAATCTCCAGCGGCTGCGCCTTCCAGAAATCCGCCAGTGCCTGCGGCGTATTGAGCCACTGGAACAGCAGGTCACTGGCCATGTTGTTGCGCTGCTCAAGGGTCGCCTTGTCCGGGCCGAAATAGCGCGAGCGCTGGCCGTTTACGGTAACGACCTCATTGGCCAGCAGGCACAGGTTGTCCTGCGCGTAGGCATAACCGATGCCGTAGCCCAGACCGCGCTCATTGGCGGCAACGATATGCGGCACGCCAAAACCGGTCCGCCGGATCTCGGCCCTGGCCGCCTGATTTCCAGGCTCAACCAAGGCCTGCGCGGGCAAAATCACAGCCAATGAAAGACCTGCAAACAGAAAACCGCACAGGGGTCTGGACATATTCACGCTGACTCCAACTCGACAAGACGACCCGAATTAGCCGCTCCCGTTAAACGAAGCACGGACGCTGATGTTTAGCCGAAGCGGATAACCCGTGTTCGACGCTAAATTCCTGCCGGCATGCCTCGTTTAAAGGGCAGCTCTCGTGGCCGTCGTTCACCGACCGACTGATCTCCCAGCGCAGGAATCTGCATGAAACGCTCTCGACATCCTCGACGCGCCCTCCTGGTGGCGCTGTGCCTGTTCCCGGTCATTGCCGTATGCGCCTGGCAGATCCTGCCCGACAGCAAAGGCAGCGCCGCGACTGTGACGGTGACCCGCGGCACGATCGAAAACAGCGTCACGGCGCTCGGCACCCTGCAGCCGCGCAGCTACGTGGACGTGGGTTCGCAGGCCAGTGGGCAGATCATGAAAATCCACGCTCAGGTCGGCGACCAGGTCAAGGAAGGCGACCTGTTGGTCGAGATCGACCCTTCGACGCAAAAAGCCAAGCTCGACGCCGCACGCTACGCCATCGATAACCTCAAGGCGCAATTGCAGGAACAGCGTGCGCTGCACGAACTGGCCGAACAGAAGCAGCAGCGCCAGAAGCGCCTCGCCGCAGGCGGTGCCACACGGGCCGAGGACGTGCAGGCTGCAGAATCGGAATTTCGCGCCACCCAGGCACGGGTCGATATGTTCAAGGCGCAGATTCTCGAAGCCCAGGCCGCCCTGCGCAGCGACGAAGCGGCGCTGGGCTACACCCGTATTTTCGCGCCCATGAGCGGCACAGTGGTGGCACTCGACGCACGCGAAGGCCAGACATTGAACGCGCAACAACAGACACCGCTGATTCTGCGCATCGCCCGCTTGTCGCCGATGACGGTCTGGGCCGAGGTCTCGGAGGCCGATATCGGCCATGTCAAACCCGGCATGACTGCCTATTTCACCACCCTGAGCGGCGGCAACCGGCGCTGGAGCAGCACCGTGCGGCAGATCCTGCCAGTACCGCCCAGGCCGCTGGATCAAGCCAATCAGGGCGGTGGCAGCCCAAGCAGTTCGCGCAAGAACGGCGGTGGCCGTGTGGTGCTGTACACCGTGCTGCTGGACGTGGATAACAGCGATCAGGCGCTGATGGCAGAAATGACCGCACAGATATTCTTCGTCGCCGAAAAAGCCGAGAACACCCTCACCGCACCACTCGCGGCGTTGCGAAACGGGGCGCAGACTGATAGGCAGACCGCCCAGGTGCTATCTGCCAATGGCGAGGTGCAGAACCGTCAGGTGCGCACCGGCATCAGCGACCGTCTGCGCGTGCAGGTACTCGACGGCCTGAATGAAGGTGAACGCCTGCTGGTGCCCGCCTCCGTCGGCAGCGGGGGCTGAATGCGCACGCCGCTGATCGACCTGCGAGGCATCCGCAAATCCTACGGCGGAGGCGACAGCCCGCTGGTCAACGTGCTGCGCGGCATCGATCTGTCGATTCATGCCGGTGAGTTCGTGGCGATTGTCGGCGCTTCCGGGTCCGGCAAGTCGACACTGATGAACATCCTCGGTTGTCTGGACCGTCCGACCTCGGGCGAATACCTGTTCGCCGGAGAAAACGTCGCCGCGCTGGGCAGCGACGAACTCGCCTGGCTGCGCCGCGAAGCGTTCGGGTTCGTGTTTCAGGGCTATCACCTGATTCCGTCCGGCTCGGCGCAGGAAAACGTCGAGATGCCGGCGATCTATGCCGGGACGCCCGCCGCAGAGCGTCACGCGCGGGCCGCCGCCCTGCTCGACCGGCTGGGCCTGGCGTCGCGCACCGGCAATCGACCGCATCAGTTGTCCGGCGGCCAGCAGCAACGGGTTTCCATCGCCCGCGCCTTGATGAATGGCGGGCACATCATCCTCGCCGACGAGCCCACCGGTGCGCTGGACAGCCACAGTGGCGCGGAGGTGATGACCCTGCTCGACGAACTGGCCAGCCAGGGCCATGTGGTGATCCTCATCACCCATGACCGGGAAGTGGCGGCGCGCGCCAAACGGGTCATCGAGATCAGTGATGGCCTGGTGATCAGCGATACCGCCAATGACCGGTCCACGCCGCCTGTAGACAATCCAGCCGCGCTGCAAGCGGTCGACCTGCGCAAGCGCCTGAGCGAGGGCAGCGGCAGTCACAGCGCCTGGCAAGGCGAACTGCTCGATGCGGTTCAGGCGGCGTGGCGCGTCATGTGGATCAACCGCTTCCGAACTGCGCTGACGCTGCTGGGCATCGTCATCGGCGTGGCGTCGGTGGTGGTGATGCTGGCCGTCGGCGAGGGCAGCAAGCGTCAGGTCATGGCACAGATGTCGTCGTTCGGCTCCAACATCATTTACCTCAACGGCAAGGCGCCCAATCCGCGTGCGCCCAAGGGCGTCATCACCCTGGAGGAAGTCGCCGCGCTGGGCGAGTTGCCCGAGGTAAAAATGATCATGCCGGTCAACGGCGGCCAGGCCGGGGTGCGCTACGGCAACGTCGATCACTCCAGTTACGTCGGCGGTAATGACACGCACTTTCCGGCGATCTTCAACTGGCCGGTGGTGGAAGGCAGTTATTTCAGCGAGGCGGATGAGCAGAACGCAGCGGCAGTGGCTGTGATTGGCCACAAGGTTCGCCAGAAACTGTTCGACGAGCAGACCGACCCTGTCGGCCAGTACATCCTGATCGAAAACGTGCCTTTTCAGGTGGTCGGCGTGCTGCAGGAAAAAGGCGCCACGTCGGGCGATCTGGACAGCGACAATCGCATCGCCATCCCCTACTCGTCGGCCAGCATCCGCCTGTTCGGCACGCAGGACCCCGAGTACATCACCATCGCCACCCGCGACGCCAACAACGTCAAACAGGCCGAACAATCAATACGCAACCTGCTGCAACAACTGCATCACGGCAAACAGGATTACGAGCTGACCAACAACGCCGCGATGATCCAGGCCGAAGCACGCACCCAGAATACCCTGTCGCTGATGCTCGGCTCGATTGCCGCCATTTCTTTGCTGGTCGGCGGTATCGGCGTGATGAACATCATGCTGATGACGGTGCGCGAACGCACCCGTGAAATCGGCATCCGCATGGCCACCGGCGCGCGGCAGAGCGACATCTTGCGGCAGTTCCTCACCGAGGCAGTGATGCTTTCCGTGGTCGGCGGGCTGGCCGGTATCGTGCTGGCGCTGGGCATGGGCGCAGCGCTGCTGCTCAGTAAGGTGGCGGTGGCGTTCACCCTGCCGGCTGTGGCCGGGGCGTTTGCCTGCGCCCTGATCACCGGCGTGATCTTCGGCTTCATGCCGGCCCGCAAAGCTGCTCGCCTCGACCCGGTCGCGGCCCTCACCAGTGAATGATCGATCAATGAAGACCAGTCTCTCCGTTTTGACTGCCTGCCTGTTGCTGAGCGCTTGCCAGACGCCTGCTCCGCCGCTGGACAGCGGCATCCAGCCACCAGCAAGCTGGGCGTTTGCCGAAAACGCCGCCGCACAGCGCAGCGATGTGCGTTGGTGGCGGCAGTTCGGCAGTCCGCAGCTGAATCGCCTGATCGAACAGGCCAGCCGCGACAGCCACGAAGTCGCTGCGGCGATGGCGCGGGTTCGTCAGGCGCAGGCCAGCGCTATCATCGGCGGCGCGCCGTTACTGCCGGAGCTGGCGTTTGACGTGCGCGGTGAACGCAACAAATTCGTGCGCAACAGCGACCGCAAGGCCAACCCTTCAGATGACAACAACACCAACAACTTCACCAGCGACCTGACCGCCAGCTATGAAGTGGATTTCTGGGGCGGCATCGCAGCGGGACGCGACAGCGCACTACAGGGCCTGCGCGCCAGCCAGTTCGATCAGGCGACCGTGGAGCTGACCCTGCTGGCCAACGTCGCCGATCGCTATGCGCAAACCCTGGCGGCGCGCGAGCAAGGGCGAATTGCCGAACTGAACCTGACCAACGCACAAGACGTGCTGCGTCTGGTGCAGACGCGCTATGAATCGGGTTCAGCTACCGCTCTGGAGCTGGCGCAGCAGAAGAATCTGGTTGCGACCCAGCAGCGTGAACTGCCCCGTGTTCAGCAACTGACCAACGAGCAGTTGATCACCCTGGCGGCCTTGCTCGGTCAGCCGGTGCAGAATCTGCATCTCGCGGATCAGCCCTTCGACACCCTGAACTGGCCGGACATCGGCCCCGGCCTGCCCAGCGAACTACTGACCCGCCGCCCTGATCTGGCCAAGGCCGAAGCCGAACTGGCGGCGGCACAGGCCAATGTCACCATCGCCCGCGCCGCCATGCTGCCGAAACTGACCCTGAGCGCCAGGCTCGGCACCGAAAACACCCGCGCCGAAGACTGGCTGCGCGCACCGTTCAGCAGCCTCGCTGCCGGGCTGGTCGGACCGATCTTCAACAATGGCCGCCTGGCTGCAGAGCGCGACAAGGCCACAGCGCGTCAGGAAGAGCTGCTGGAAACCTATCGCGGCGCAATCATCAACAGCTTCGCCGACGTGGAAAAAGCCTTGAACAGCATTCGTGGCCTGGATCAGCAGCGCTACTGGCACGAAGAAGAGCTCAAGCAAGCGCAGACCGCCTTCCGCATCGCCCAGAGCCGCTACCAGGAAGGCGCCGAGGACCTGCTCACCGTACTGGAAACCCAGCGCACGCTGTACCTGGCGCAGGATGTCAGTGTGCAACTGCGGCTGGCGCGCCTGCAGGCGAGCATCGTGCTGTACAAGGCACTGGGTGGGGGCTGGCAGGTGCGCTGAGCGTCACGCAAGGAACGATAATCCCACCACTATCGTGCGACGCTCCGCGCGGATAACTCAATTATCGTGCGACGCTCCGCGTCGTCATGCCGTTCCGGACGCTCTGCGTCCTCTTGCGACGCAGAGCGTCGAGAACTGCACTCCCACGCTGGAGCGTACGGAACGACAATCTCAACCGTCGTTCGTCAAAACCACCTGTCCGGCAACAGATTCCGGGCATACCACGGCCGGCGCGGCACACGGCGCAGCAGGTTGCTCAACCTGTCATCCGCAGCAAAAGTAATCCGCAGCGCCAGCTTCATGACTTCCGGGTCCATTTCCATGGTCGTGCCTGCAGCCTGGCCGGGCACTGTGCTGCAACCGTGGGTGTCCGGCCCCAGCCAGGGATCGCTGACATTCACCCAGCGGCCTGGCGCAAACCACGGCACGCCGTTGACCTCCAGGCGCGTCACCTCGCCCGGATGAAAGCGCTCATGGGCGCGGAACCAGTCCTCGATGCGGTCGTCGATCCAGCCATGGAACATCCAGAACACCGGGTTCACGTGCGATGAAAACGGGTCGGCGAGAAAGTCGTTTTCCGGCTCGAACCAGCGCTCGGCAAAATCATCCGAACGACGTGCCATCGGCACCGGCTGGCCGTTGGCCGGATCTCGGGCCACCGAGGCCCAGCGCATGTGCAGCCAGTCGTGCAGTTCCAGTTCGACCTGCGAACCAAACTGGCCCAGGGTCAGCTTCGACAAAAAGCGCGGATCGCGATACTGCGATTCCCAGACCTGAAAATGCGTATGAAACGTCTCGTGGCTTTTGATATCGCTGACCAGCTGTGTGTATTCCTCGTCACCATGCGCCAGCCAGTTGGGCGGCAGCGAACAACCGTCGTGATTGTCGAAATAGCGGGCAAAGCCCAGGCGGTCGCGTTCCAGCTCAGGCTGCGGCAGCGGAAAACGCGGCCAGGACGGCAAGTCTTGAATCCTGCGCGCCTGGATCAGCATGTGCCGGTGCATATAAAAGAAGTCTTCACCCGAGCCGTTGCGGTCCTTGTGCGGGCCACGCGCATCGCGCTCATGATCACGCGGCCCCGGCTGCCAGCCGATGCCGCGCAATGCGTCACGCTTGCCTTCCGGCAACTTGTGCCATTTGTCTCGCGAGGCATGCCAGAGCTGATGGAACAGACGATGCTCCCTGGAAACCAGCCAGGCCAGAAACGGCGGACTCAGACCAACCCTTTCCCGCGCCTCTGGAAACACCTGTTTGATCGCGATCAGACGGTTGTCCAGTTCCGGCAGAGCCAGCGGTCGGTCCAGACGCTCAATACGCCCGCTCAAGGTGCCGCTGCCTGCGTTACCGAACGCGCCCCAGACTTCATCGAGGGTCAGGCTGAATTCGTAATCCGGGCTGTCGCTGTGCGGATCATTGCCGGCATGCCCGTCCATGACCCGCAGATAGAGTCTTGCGGCGTTGGCCGGTTGCAGATCGCCAATCACCCGAAAACGCGGCAGCACATCGCCGCGCAATTGCCCGGCCGTGTCGATATAGCCGCGCAGACCGCGACCGCGCGGGGCAATATCGAGAAACATTTCCAGGCCTTCGAGCGGCGCACCGCTCAGCCCGGCATCGCGCCCCTCAAAGCGCAGAGTCCACACACCGCGCAACTTGTCGGCCAGGCGCTGGGTGGCGGTATCGGCAGGCCCAGCCGTCGCTTCGCCCGGCGTTTCCGGCAGGTCGACCCGGGTGAGTTCCCGATGCGCGTAATACGCTGCCGGAACTGCCGCACCGGTCAGCGCCAGCCCCGCTATGAACCCTCGTCGAGAAATCGTCATTACCCTACCTGTTCCAGCCCCGAGACAGCCGTTATCCAAGCTAGAACGTAAACCCGGCAGACAAATTTAGCGCTGCACCTACATCCATTACCCCGCGCTAAATTTATCGGCGATCCGCTCGTTCTCCACCAGATAGCAACAGCCGTCGCAGGCTGCGCAACGGTTAATCACACGAGACGGAAATGACAAGACCGAGTTGGAAAAAAGCTCTCTTCATCGGCCTGCCGCTGGCCCTGGCAATCAGTGCAGGTACGGGCTTTCTGGCCTGGAATTACTGGTCGCCAGCAGGCTACCCGGTCAAGGTCATGCAACAGGCCGACGACCTGCAGGAGCGGATCATTTCCTTCGACAGCCACATCACCGTGCCGATGAAATTCGGCAGCGAGGGCAACGAAGCCGACAAGGACGGCTCGGGGCAGTTCGACCTGGTGAAAGCCGCGCGCGGACGCCTGTCCGGGGCTGCACTGACGGTATTCGGCTGGCCGGAAATCTGGAACGGCGACAACGCCCCGCATCGTCCGACACCCGGTTTCGTCGACGAAGCACGCCATCAGCAGGAAGTGCGCTACAAGATCATCACCGGCATGGTTCGAAATTTCCCCAATCAGGTCGGCATCGCCTACACCCCGGACGACATGCGCCGCCTGCACGGCGAAGGCAAGTTTGCGATCTTCATCAGCATGCTCAACGCCTACCCGCTGGGCAGTGACCTGAGCCTGCTGGACCACTGGACCGCACGCGGCATGCGCATGTTCGGTTTCAGTTACGTTGGCAACAACAGCTGGGCCGATTCTTCACGCCCCCTGCCCTTTCTCAATGACACGCCCGACGCACTGGGCGGCCTGTCGGAGATCGGCAGGCAGGCCGTGCGCCGCCTCAACGACCTGGGTGTGATCATCGACGTGTCGCAGATGTCGAGCAAGGCGCTGCAACAGGTCAGCGAGCTGAGCCGTACGCCCATGGTCGCCTCGCACTCGGCGCCGCGTGCGCTGGTGGACATCCCGCGCAACCTCAGCGACGAGGAACTGCAGCTCATCAAGCGCAGCGGCGGCGTGGTGCAGATCGTAGCGTTCCCGGCCTATTTGAAGCCGCTGAGCCAGAAAACCCAGGACAAGCTCAACGCGCTGCGCAAGGACTTCGACCTGCCACCGCTGCCGAACCTGGCCATGGCGCTGATGCCCGGCGACCCGATCATCACCGTCTGGCCGGAACAACGCTTCGGCGCCTATGCCAGCAAGCTGTACGCGATTATCGAGGAGGAGCCCAAAGCCACGGTCAAGGACTTCGTCGACGCCATCGATTACACCGTCCGCAAAATCGGCATCGACCACGTCGGCATCAGCTCCGACTTCAACGATGGCGGCGGCGTGAAAGGCTTCAACGATGTCAGCGAGATCCGCAACGTGACGGCCGAACTGATCGAGCGCGGCTACGCCGAGGCGGATATCACCAAGCTGTGGGGCGGCAATTTCCTGCGTGTCTGGGAGCAGGTTCAGGCTGCCGCTCGCCCGGATGTGAAGCACATGAATCTCTCAAACGCCGCTACCCTACCCTCAGGCGCAGACGCTCATGACTGATCGCAGAACCTTTCTCAAACATGCCGGAGTGCTGGCCGCAGCCCTGCCACTGGGCTCCAGCCTGGCAACGGCGGCCATGACGCCAGCCACTCAACCGGCCTCCACCGATAAATGGACGCGCCTGAAACAATTGTTCAATCAGGACCCGGACTACGTTCACCTCTCCAATTTTCTGGTCACCTCGCACCCTGCACCGGTTCGCCAGGCCATCGAACAGCATCGCGCGCATATCGACCGCAATCCCGGTCTGGCCATGGACTGGGACCTGGGAGAGACCGAGCGCCGCGAACACGAGGTTCGCGTCTGGGCGGGCAAGTACCTGAACGCCCAACCCGGCCAGATCGCCCTGACCGGCAGCACCACTGAAGGCCTGGCGATCATCTACGGCGGTATTCATGTGCGCCCGGATCAGGAGATTCTGACCACCGAACACGAGCATTCCTGCGTCCGCGACATCCTGAAATTCCGCCAGCAGCGCGACGGCACGCAGGTTCGCAAGATTCGCCTGTTCAAGGACCCGACTACCGTCTCGGTCGATGAAATCATCGGCTCCATCGCGCGCAGCATCCAGCCGAAGACGCGGGTGCTGGGCATGACCTGGGTGCAGTCCGGCAGCGGCGTGAAACTGCCCATCGGGGCCATCGGCGATCTGGTCGAGGAACACAACCGCAACCGTGACGACCAGGACCGCATCCTCTACGTGGTCGACGGCGTGCATGGCTTTGGCGTCGAGAACCTCGATTTCCCGGAGATGAAGTGCGACTTCTATGTCGTCGGCACCCACAAGTGGCTGTTCGGTCCACGCGGCACCGGCATCGTCTGCGCCCGCTCGGAACAGGTCAAGGACCTCACGCCGCTGATCCCGACGTTCTCGGAAGCCAGCGGTTTCAGCACGATCATGACGCCCGGCGGCTACCACTCGTTCGAACACCGCTGGGCGTTGAACGAAGCCTTCAAACTGCACCTGCAACTGGGCAAGGCCGATGTTCAGGCACGCATTCACCAGCTCAACAGTTACCTCAAGCAGCGCCTCAAGGCCCAGCCCAATGTCGAGCTGGTGACGCCCATGGACCCTGCGCTGTCGGCGGGCTTCAGCTTCTTCCGGCTCAAGGGCCAGTCATGCGACGACGTGGCGGCCTGGCTGATGAAGCAGCGCATGGTCGTTGACGCGGTGAGTCGCGACGTCGGCCCGGTGGTGCGCACCGCGCCGGGGCTGCTGAACAGCGAAGCCGAAATCGATCGTTTCATGACGCTGCTCGCCCGGCGCGCCTGACACAAATGCACTGATCACCTGTTTTCCGTTTTCCATCGAGACCCGTCATGAAAAAAACACTGCTGCCCCTGTCCGCCCTGCTCGGCCTATTGCTATGCGGCACCACCCTCGCCGCCACGCCCGCAGCGGTGCCCGCGCCCGGAAAAGTGTTCAAAGACTGCAAGGACTGCCCGGAAATGGTCGTGCTGCCTGCGGGCACCTTCACCATGGGTGCGCCCGAAGAGGAACTGGGTCGTCAGCCGGACGAAGGCCCGCTGCACGACGTGACCTTCGCCAAACCCTTCGCCATCAGCCGTTTTCAGGTGCTGAGCGGCGAGTGGAATGCCTATATCAAGAGCTCCGGCTACAAAATGCCGGACGGCGATACCCGGCCAGGCCGCGAGTGCAAGGCCGGCACGCCGCGCTACCCGCTGAGCCCGCGTCAGCCTGCGGTGTGCATGGACTGGAACGAAGCCAAGGCGTATGTCGAATGGCTGTCGAAAAAGACCGGCAAGTCCTACCACATGGTCAGCGAAGCCCAGCGTGAATACGCGGCACGCGGCGGCAGCAAGGGCTCTTTCCCGTTTCCGATGGACGAAGGCAAGCCCTACAGCATCGCCAAACACGCCAACACCTACGGCCCGGAAGACGGTTTCAGCTACACAGCGCCCGCTGGCAGCTACAGCCCCAACGATTTCGGCATCTACGACGCCCACGGCAACGTCTACGAATGGACTGCCGATTGCGAGACCAGCAACTACAACGGCGCGCCCACCGATGGCAGCGCATGGCTGGCCGGTGATTGCACCTGGAAGATGATTCGCGGCAATGACTGGACCGAAGCGCCGATTTTCTCGCGCTCCGGCAACCGCAACAGCCGCCAGCCGGATGTACGGGGCGACTGGCTGGGTTTCCGGGTCGCCCGCGACCTCTGACGGACTTCATGCGCCCCCGGCCTGAACAAGCCCACGCCGCACTCACGGACACTGACGAGACACACCATGACCCGCACAACTGAAAGCCTCGCCCAGGAAACCCTGAGAATCCTCAAGCCGTTCTGGTGGCTGGTGGCGCTGTCGACCTTGCTGGGGATTGTCAGCGGCCTGAGCGTGACCGGCCTGCTGGCCACCATCAACAACGCGATGAACATGCCCGGCGGGCCGGACACGCAGACCGCGCTGCTGTTTGCCGGCCTGTGTGTGCTGACCCTGGCGTGTTCGACCCTGTCCAACCTGTCGACCAATTACGTCGGCCAGCGAGTCGTCGCCAACCTGCGCCGCGAGCTGGCGGCCAAGGTGCTGGTCGCGCCCATCGAGCAGCTTGAACGCTATCGCGCGCACCGCCTGATCCCGGTGCTGCTCAATGACGTTAACACCATCAGCACCTTTGCCCTGTCGGTCGCGCCGATGGTGATTTCGTTTACCGTCACCCTAGGCTGCCTGGCCTATCTGGCCGTGCTGTCCTGGCAGATTCTGGCGCTGACGGTGCTCACCGTGGTGCTCGGCACCGGCGCGCAATACCTGGCGCATGCGTTCGGCATGCGCAGCATTCTGGCCGCGCGCAACAGCGAAGACGAATTGCAGAAACACTATCAGGCGCTGTCCGCAGGCGCCAAGGAGCTGCGCATTCAGCGCAAACGTCGTCAGCACATGCTCGACGAAAAGATTCACGGTGCCACTGAACACATCTGCCGCTCGAACATTCGCGCTGCCAACATCTTCGTCAGCGCGGAAACCTTCGGCTCGATGCTGTTCTTTGCGGTGATCGGCATGGCCATTGCCTTTCAGGCGCTCTGGCCGACGACCGAAAAGACCGTACTGGGCGGCTTCGTGCTGGTGATGCTGTACATGAAAGGCCCGCTGGAACGCCTGATTACTGCCCTGCCCGGCATCAGCCGTGCGCAGGTCGCCATGCGCCGCATTGCCGAGCTGTCATGGAAATTCTCCAGCCCCGAACCGCACCTGTTGGTAAGTGACCGCCCGACTTCGCTGGCCAGCATGCACACGCTGGAGCTGCACAACCTGCGCTATGACTACCCGCCGGTCGAGGGCAGCGACGCCTTTCACCTTGGCCCGGTCGACTTGAGCATCAAACAGGGCGACATCGTGTTCATCGTCGGCGAGAACGGCTGTGGCAAGACCACACTGATCAAGCTGCTGCTGGGCTTATACACGCCGCAACAGGGCGAGATCCGCCTCAATGGCCAGGCCGTCACTGCGGAAAAGCTGGATGACTACCGCCAGCTGTTCACCACGATTTTCGCCGACTACTACCTGTTCGACGAGCCGTTGCAGGGCCAGGCCGCGCTGCCGCAAGACGCGGGCAAATACCTGGAGCGCCTGGACATCGCGCACAAGGTCAGGATCGAGAACGGGGCCTTCACCACCACCGATCTGTCGACCGGTCAGCGCAAGCGTCTGGCGCTGATCAATGCGTGGCTGGACGAGCGGCAGGTGCTGGTGTTCGACGAGTGGGCCGCCGATCAAGACCCGGCGTTCCGTCGCGTGTTCTACACCGAGCTGTTGCCAGAATTGAAGCAACAGGGCAAGACCATCATCGTGATCTCCCATGACGACCGCTATTTCTACGTCGCCGACCAGCTGGTGCGGATGCAGGCCGGGCAGATTCAGGTCGAACAGGTTCACAGCAAAACCCGCGATAAAACCATTCCAGTGTGATTCACCCACGCCTTGAACGCCCCGCCCGGCCCGTCCGCGAGCGGGGCTTTTTTTTGCCTGTGCACTCCGCGCTAAGCTCAATTACTAGCCAAGCGCCATCTTTCTTCGTGAATTGTGAAAAAAACATTAAATAAACGTTATTCGCTTTCGTTCTCATTAACAGCGAATTGCGCGCCCAGCCATCTCTCGCGCAACGCCCCATAAAAAAGTAGCTCACGCCTGCCCGGTCGACGGCTGGACCCGACTGCGCAGACCTGAACGACGCTCCCGATCTCCTTGCCGATACTCACTGGAAAGAGCCAATTCATGCACAACCCATCACGACTCACCCCGCTCAGCAAAGCGTTGATGCTCAGTCAGATGTTCCGCTCCCGGCCATCCATGGCGGCCATGGGTCTTGCGCTGTGCATGCCGGTGGCCGGCCAGGCGCAGGAAACTGTCGCAGACGATTCGAACACGACGGGCACGCTCAATCTGGCCCCGACCGCAATCGACTCGCATTACCTGGGCACCAGCACCGACGGCACCGGTTCCTACACCACCGGCGCAGTGAGTATCGGCAAGGGCGCACCGCAATCGCTGCGCGAAACACCGCAATCGGTGAGCGTGGTGACTCGGCAAGTCATGGATGACAACAACCTCACCAGCCTCAGCGACGTGCTGGAAGACACTCCGGGTATCACCTTCCAGTACCGCAACTTCGGCGGTCACGTGTACACCTCGCGCGGCTTTTCGCTGCTGGCGGAGAGCTTCCTGGTCGACGGCATTGGCGGTCAGGGCTATCAGATCACCGGCTGGATGCAGCCCGACATGGCGATCTACGACCGTGTGGAAGTGCTGCGCGGCGCGTCAGGGCTGCTGGTCGGTGCCGGTCAGCCCGGCGGCGCGGTCAATCTGGTGCGCAAACGCCCGACCGCCGAGAACAAATTCTCGATCACCACCCGCGCCGGCTCATGGGACCAGTACCGGGTCGACCTGGATGGTAGCGGCAAGCTCAACGATTCAGGCACCCTGCGCGGGCGCATGGTCGCGGCCTACGATGACAGCGGTTCCTACCTGGACGGTCGCGACAGCCGCACGCCGCTGCTGTACGGCATCGTCGAAGCCGACCTGAGCGATGACACCACCCTGACCATGAGCCTGCGTCGTCAGGAACAGGTCATCAACGGCTACTCGATCTATGGCCTGCCGCGCTACAGCAACGGCCAGTCGCTGGGCCTGTCGCGCTCGACCAACCTGGCGCAGAAGTGGAACCGCCATGAAAGCGACATGACCGAGGTGTTCACCGAAGTCGCGCATCGCTTCAATGAAGACTGGACCAGCCGGACGTCGCTGACCTATTCCCAGGGTGGCTTCGATCAGAACATTGCCTACGCAAGGGGCGCAGTGAATCCCGTGACGCTGGCGGGCTCCAACTTTCAGGGCACGCTGTTTCGCAAGGACGAGGTCGACAGCGTCGGTCTGAACAGCCAGCTGGAAGGCAACTTCAACGCGTTCGGCCTTGAACATCAAGTGACCTTGGGGGCCGATTGGTCGAAGCAGGACGCCAACACACATCAGGCGACCGTGACCAGACGCACCGCAGTCAACGTTTTCGACGTCAACGAGAATGCGTTTGCCAAACCGGCCCGTCCCGCTTGGCAAAATGACATCGACACCACCGAAGAACGCGCGGGTCTGTACGCCAACACGCGTATTCACCTGAGCGAACCGTTGAGCGTGGTGCTGGGCACGCGCCTCAGCTGGTACGACTACAAGTACGACGTCAAAACCGGTGCGGCAAACAGTTACGAATCCAAGCAGACTCAGGAATTCACCCCGTTCGCCGGCCTGATCTATGACATCAACGACAGCTGGTCGTGGTACGCCAGCTATGCCGACATCTTCACGCCACAGGCCAACTACGTCACCGCTGGCGGCTCGCCACTGGACCCGGCCATCGGCTCCAACTACGAAACCGGCTTCAAGGGCGAGCTGTTCGACAAGCGCATGAACCTGTCGATGGCGCTGTTCTATATCAAACAGAAAGATGTGGCTGCCGTTGATGTGAACACCACTGAACTGTGCCCTACCAGTTCCGACGGTTCCTGCTACCTGCAGGACGGCATCAGCCGTAGCAAGGGCGTCGACGTCGAGGCCAGCGGTGAAGTGCTACCGGGGCTGCAAGTGTTCGGCGGTTACACCTACAACATGCTGCGCAACAACGGTGATTCGGATGTGGCTTACGAAACGCCGAAACACATGCTGCGCCTCAACACCAGCTACAACCTGCCGGGTGCCTGGAACCGCCTGACCCTGGGCGCTGGAGTGTCGGCGGATTCGGGTTACGAAGTGCCGTCCAACAAAGAACTGGGCGTGGCCGGTCGGGCCATCTGGGATGCCAGGGCGTCATGGAAGCTGGACGAAAACTGGAAGGTGTCACTCAACGCCGAAAACCTGTTCGACCGCAAGTACTACACCACCTCGATCGCCACCGACCGCTCCAACGTCTACGGCGAACCGCGCAGCTACGTCCTGACCTTGCGGGGGGATTTCTGAAATAAGTAAACGATAGGCGTGATTCTAGCGCCTACGCTCTGCATTCAGCGTTATACACAAGCCCGCTTTTGATTCTGGCCGAAGGCCGTGGGAGCGAACTTGTTCGCGAAGACTGTAGTTCAGACGATGCATTTTTGGACAACATACTGGCCCATGAGCGTTTGAGCGAGCGGAACGCTGGGGGCCGGGACACTCAGCAAACATCTGCATACCACCAACTCCACCGCAAATGCATTATCCTTCGCCATTGATCTCAACGAGCCATCCCTCCCATGCAAACATCCTCCAGCCGTCTGCGCACAGGCCGCGTGAAAACGCTCGGCCTGCGTCTGGGCGGTGTGGGGTTGTTGCTGGTGTTGAGTGTTCAGGGACAGGCACTGGCAGAGGAATTCGAGTTCGATATCCCGGCCCAGACCCTGAGCAGTGCGCTAAAGGAATTGGGCCGCCAGTGCGATCTGCAAATCCTCTATAACCCCGACGACCTGAACGGCAAGCTCAGCAGCCCGGTGCATGGCAGGCTGACGCCCGAACAGGCAGTTGCCGATCTGCTGAAAAAAGCCAACGTAGCGCACAGTCTTGAAGACAACACCCTGACCCTTGGCGCTGCTGCCTCCGCACAAACCATGAATCTCGGGCCGGTGGCGATCAAGGGCGACTCGTTCGGCATCACCTCCGAGGGTAGCGGCTCGTATGCGGCCACTGGCGTGAGCATCAACAAGACCGCTCAGTCGCTGCGCGAAACGCCGCAGTCGATCACCGTCATGACCCGCCAGGTGATGGACGACAAAAACCTCACCGGCCTTGATGAAGTGATGGCCCAAACGCCCGGCATCACCTTTTCCCAACGTAACTTCGGCTCTCATGTCTTCAGTTCGCGGGGCTTCGCGCTGGAGGACGAGAGCTACATCATCGATGGCGTGGCCGGTCAGGGTTACAGCGTGACCGGCTGGATGACCCCGGACATGGAAATCTACGACCGCGTTGAAGTGCTGCGCGGCGCGGCCGGCTTGCTGATCGGCGCAGGCAACCCCGGTGGCGCGGTCAATCTGGTGCGCAAGCGCCCGACCGCCCTGCCGCAGCTGTCGATCACCACCCGCGCAGGCAGTTGGGACAACTACCGGGTCGACCTGGATGGCAGCAGCAAACTCAACGACTCCGGCAGCATCCGCGGGCGTTTTGTAACGTCCTATGAAGACCGCGGCTATTTCACCGATGGTCTGCAGAAAACCGCGCCGTTGCTCTACGGCATCCTGGAAACCGACCTGAGCAAAGACACCACCCTGACCCTGGGCGTGCGCCATCAGAACGCGGACACCCAAGGCTTTTCGATCTTCGGTCTACCTCGCTACAGCAACGGCAAGGCCATCGACCTGCCGCGCTCCACGTCGCTGGCCCAGGACTGGAACCGCCACCAGACCCGCACCGACGAAGTGTTCAGCGAGCTGGAAACCCGCTTTGACGAGAGCTGGAGCGGCACACTGTCGGCAACCCACTCCGATGGCGCTTTCGATCAGAAGGTGGCCTACGCACAGGGCGCTATTGATCCAGCGACGCAGAGCGGTTCCCGACTGGTCCGAACCCTGTTCCGCTCGGACGATATCCATAGCAATGGCATCGACGCGCACCTGGACGGCCGGTTCGACGCCTTTGGCCTGACTCACCAGTTGACCGTCGGCGGCAACGGGTCCGTGCAGAAACGCGAGTCGCGCTATGCCACGGTCAACGCCAATCAGCCGCTGGCTATCTTCAACCCCGACCACGACGCGATTGCCGAACCTGCGCGCCCGGCCTGGAGTAGCACGTACTACAGCGACAAGCGCTATGGCGTCTACAGCAACCTGCGCCTGAGCCTGACAGAATCCTTGAGCCTGGTGATGGGTGGCCGGGTCAGCAGCTATGACTATCAGACCACGTCCGCAGGCGTAAACCGTCGCGCGCATGAGGACAACCAGGTCACGCCGTTTGCGGGGGTTATCTACGACCTCAGCCGGGACTGGTCGTGGTACGCCAGTTACACGGATATTTTTCTGCCGCAAAGCGCCTATCGAACCGCCTCAGGTACGCTGCTTGATCCGGCCATCGGCGCCAGCCATGAAACCGGAATCAAGGGCGAGCTGTTCGACAAACGCCTGAACGTGTCACTGGCGCTGTTCTATGTGAAGCAGAAGGACGTGGCCGTCGAGGATGATGCCAATGCGGGTCAGTGCCTGAGCAATGATGCCTATGGGACCTGCTACCTGAACGGTGATATCCGGCGCAGCAAGGGCGTCGACATGGAAATCAGCGGCGAGCCTTTACCGGGATTGCAGACCCTGGCCGGCTACACGTTCAACATCACCCGCGGCAGCGACGGGCAATCGATTTCAGCAGAAACACCCCGGCATATGCTGCGCCTGACCAGCCGCTACACCCTGCCCGGCGCCTGGCGTCGGTTGACGGTCGGCGGCGGGGTTTCGGCGCAGAGCGGCTACTCGGAACACGAGTCGACCCAACCCATCGATAACGCTGGCCGGGCCATCTGGGATGCCCGGATCGCGTGGAAAATCGACGAACACTGGTCGGTGGCCCTCAACGGCAACAACCTGCTGGATCGCAAATACTACAAGGCCACCGGCGACATCGACCGCGGTAACTATTACGGCGACCCGCGCAACTACGTCCTGACCCTGCGCGGTGATTTTTAAGCGCTTCGTACCCAAGAGCGCCCAGAGAGGCACGCGCCAACCCAGATACCCATCGTTCCTCACGCTCTGCGTGGGAATGCCGTTCGTGACGCTCTGCGTCACAATCGATGCCCCTCCGCGCACTCAAGAGAGGACGCAGAGCGTCCAGAAAGGCATGCCCACGCTGGAGCATGGGCACGATGGTGTTCTTCAGGACGCGTATCATCCCTCACACTCCGGCCCAGACGACCATCGTTCCTCACGCTCCGCGTGGGAATGCAGTTCGTGCCGCTCTGCGTCACACCAAGCGCTCGGCAAGCCCCTGCAGAAACGCTTCCGCGATCACCAGGTTGTCGTGTCGTTGATCGATCGTCGTCGAGCTGCGCAGTCCGTTGACCGAGCACTGTTCCAGCAGCACCGCTTCAGCCTTGGCAATCTGTCCCGGTTTGCGGCTTTGCCCTGCCCACCAGCAATCGACCTGTACATTGAGGGTCTTCAAGGTAAACGCCTGGCTGAGTTTTGCGTTGGCTTCCAGCAATGTGTAACCGGTTTCGATTTCGTCCTGCACCGCGATGTCCTGGAACATGCTGCGCAGGTTGTCGACGTTCATTGCGTGTTGCAGCGCGATCTGCTCAATCACTCGATCAATCACCTCACTCTCCCCGGTCACCGACTGCCGGGCCGTTTCGATCAGGTCGACAATGGTTTGCTCCTGCAAGCCCGGCACAAAGGCCTGCAGGCTCTTGATCAGGCTGCGGTAGTAGTTTTCGCCCTGCTGCTGCGTGGTGACGTGCGGGTCCTCTTCGACCCATTGCATGCCGACCGATGCCGGTAGCTGGGTGTCGACCAGCCCGAGAAAGCTCACCACCTCGCCAGCACGCTCCAGCACATGCGCGACCTCGACGGCCAGCGCGCCGCCCATCGACCAGCCCAGCAGGTTGTACGGCCCGTGCGGCTGGGTCATGCGGATCTGCTCGACATAGTAATCGACCATGTCCTGCCACGACGTATCGAACCAGCCCGGCACCACGTAGGCCTTGTTGACCAACCCGTAAACCCTTCGGCTGTCGCTCAACCTGCCCGCCAGCGGGTAATACGAATAGGTGCCACCACCGCCCGGAGGCAGGCAGAACAGTGGCGCATGCGCCGAGCCATTGGCGTTCATGGCGATGACCGCCGATTTGACCCTGGCTTCATCGGCGCGCATGAAATCGGCCAGTTCGCCCAGGGTCTGCAGCAACAGCAAGTCATGCAGCTTGATGGAGATATCGAACGTCTCGCGAATCCTGCCCGCCAGTGAAACCGCCAGCAGCGAGTGCCCGCCCAGGGCAAAAAAGTTATCGTTGAGCCCGACCCGTTCGACGTGCAACACCTGCTCCCACAACGCAGCAAGGCGTTGCTCGAATGCGCTGCGCGGCGCCACGTAACCCCGCTGTGAGCGGGCCACGTCCGGTTTCGGCAGAGCCCTGCGATCCAGCTTGCCATTGGCGGTCAGCGGCATCGAATCGATAAATACGAAGTAGCCTGGCACCATGTAATCCGGCACCTGAGCCTTGAGGTGGGTCTGCAGATGCTCGCGCAGAACGTCCGGCGCCTGAGCGGCATCGGTCGGCACCAGATAAGCCACCAGTTGCTTGCCGGACGGCCCGTCGATGTCGATCACCGTGGCTTCGCGCACAGCGGCATGCTCATGCAGACGCGCTTCGATTTCGCCTAGCTCGATGCGCAAGCCGCGAATCTTCACCTGATGGTCGATACGCCCGGCGTAGTCAATAACGCCCGCGTCGCGGTAGCGCGCCAGATCGCCGGTACGGTACAGCCTGCCGCCGCCGTGCTCGTCGAACGGATCCGGCACGAAGCGCTCAGCCGTCAGTGCTGCTCGGTTGTGATAACCCCGCGCCAGACCGACGCCGCCCAGGTACAACTCCGCCGCCACGCCCTGTGCAGCAGGCAGCAGGCCGTCGTCGAGGATGTGGGTTTTCAGGTTATCGATCGGCCGGCCGATCGGCACGCTGAGCACGTCGTCGGTGGTGCACGTCCAATGGGTCACGTCGATGGCCGCTTCGGTCGGGCCATACAGGTTGTACAAACCGGCCTGCGGCAAACGCTTGAGCACCTGAGCGGCAAGCTCGGCAGGCAGTGCTTCGCCGCTGCATACCACTCGGCGCAGCGTGTTGCAGCTTTCCACCTGAGGATGAGCCATGAACGCCTGCAGCATCGACGGCACGAAGTGCAGCGTCGTGACCTGATGCTCACGGATGGTCTGCACCAGCCGCTCGGGGTCGCGGTGATCGCCCGGCAGCGCCATGGCCAGACGTGCACCGGTCATCAGCGGCCAGAAGAATTCCCAGACCGACACGTCGAAACTGAACGGAGTCTTCTGCAGAACCGTGTCGCTGCCATCAATTTTGTAAGCTTTCTGCATCCAGTGCAGACGGTTGACCAGCGCACGATGGCTGTTGCCCGCGCCCTTGGGTTTACCGGTCGAACCCGAGGTGTAAATCACATAAGCCAGATTCAATGGATGGCTCAGGTTGACCGGGTTGGCGGTGCTGTAATCCTCCAGCCAGTCGCCGTCCTGATCCAGACACAGGCTCTGCACCTGATGCGGAACCGGCAAACGTTCCAATAGCGCCGTCTGAGTCAGCAGCAGACCGATACCGCTGTCCTGCATCATGTAGGCCAGACGATCCTCGGGATAATCCGGGTCCAGCGGTACATAAGCGCCGCCCGCTTTAATGATCGCCAGCAGACCGATGACCAGTTGCAGACTGCGCTCGACGCAAATCCCCACCAGCACGTCCGGGCCGACGCCCGACTCACGCAGACGATGCGCAAGCTGATTGGCGCGGGCGTTGAGGTGTGCGTAGCTCAGTTGCTCGGCGGCGAAAATCAGCGCCGAAGCGTCCGGCGTGGCACGCACCTGGGCTTCGATCAGGCTGTGCAGGCAGTCCTCGCTGGGGAAGTCTGCAGCTGTGGCGTTCCACTCGCGCAGAACATGCTGCTGCTCGTTGTCGTTCAACAGCGCCAGTTCGCCAAGCGCCGCGTGCGCATCATGCGCCAGCGCCTGCAGGACCTGCTGAAAATGCGCAGACAACTGCGCCATGTGTTGCTCGCTGAACGCCTGACGGGCGTAACTGAAGCGCAACGACAGGGTTTCACCGAGATTGACCACCAGCGTTAGTGGATAATGCGTCTGCTCCTGCGTGTACAGACCACCGAACACCAGCCCCGGCGGCGCAGCTTGTTGCAGGGCTTTGGACACCGGGTAGTTTTCGAACACCAGAATGGTGTCGAACAGCGCCTCGCCAGCGCTGCGTGCCCAACGCTGAATCTCGTACAGCGGTGTGTGTTCGTGCTCTCGCAAGGCGATGTTCTGCGCCTGCACCTGTTGCACCCAATCCGCCACGCGCTGCTCGGCACGCGGGCTGGCGATCACCGGCAGGGTATTGATGAACAGCCCGAGTTGCTCCTCGACACCCGGCAGATCCGCCGGACGCCCGGCCACGGTTGCGCCGAAGGTGACGCTGGACTGCCCCGTGTAGCGTTGCAGTACCAGCAGCCAGGCCGATTGCACCAGCGTGTTGAGGGTCACGCGCTGCTCGCGGGCAAACTCGCTCAGTTGAAGGGTGTTCTCGGCGTCGATCGAGTGCAGGTAATCACCGTGCCCCTGCCCATTCTCAGGCGTCTTGAAGGCCTGCACCAGCCGCGTGGGCTCATCGAGTCTGGCCAGCTGATCGGTCCAGAAACGCTCGCTGAGACCAGCATCCTGGCGCTGCAACCATTCGATGTAGTCGCGATAGCGGCTGACCTGCCTCGGCAGTGTCTGGCCGCTATAACGCTGCAGCACTTCACCCAGCAGACGTGAGCTGCTCCAGCCATCCATGAGGATGTGATGGCTGGTGTAGATCAGTTGATGGCTCTGCTCGCCGGTGCGCAATACGGCCAGGCGCAGCAAAGGCCCCTGGGCCAGATCGAAACCTTGCTGGCGGTCGGCATCGGCCCATTGGTCGATCCAGCCGGACGACTGCCCCCGGGCATCCAGCTCGACAAAAGGCATGCGCACATCACGCAAGACCACTTGCAGCGCTGGCTGCAGATGGCTGATGAAAGCACTGCGCAGCACCTCATGGGCATCCAGCGTGGCCTGCCAGGCGGCGCGGAAACGCGGCACGTCCAGGCCGCTGACCTCGATGCGCATCTGGTTGATGTAATTGCCCGCCTCCTGCTCGAACAAGGTGTGGAACAGCATGCCCTGCTGCATCGGTGCCAGCGGGTAGAGGTCTTCGATCTGCCCGGCAGATATCGGCAAACGGCTCAACTGCGACTGGCTCAGGCGCGCCAGCGGAAAGTCCGACGGAGTCGCCCCAGCCACGCCTTCGGTGGTGCAATGGGCAATCAATTGTTGCAATTCGGCGGCGTACTCATCGGCCAGGCGCTGCACGGTCTCGCGCTCGAACACCGCGCCACTGAAGGTCCAGCTCAGGCGCAGCTCACCGACATAGACCTGACCGTTGATGCTGATCGGCGCAGCCAGCGGCGCAGCGGCACTCTGTGAGGCACCGCTGCTGTCGGCCGAGGGCGTGAACAGTGCCTCTGGTGCGTCGAAGCTGCCGTCGAACTGCCCCAGGTAATTGAACACGATGCTGCCCAGCGGCAGGGCTTGCAGGGTCTGCCGCGCCGATTCGCGGCCCAGGTAGCGCAACGCGCCGTAACCGATGCCCTTGTCGGGCACTGCGCGCAGTTGCTCCTTGATGGTCATGATCGAATCGGCCAGCGAGGCCTGCGGGGTGAGCCTGACCGGGTACACATTGCTGAACCAACCCACCGTGCGGCTCAGGTCCAGTGCGTCGAACAGGTCTTCGCGGCCGTGGCCTTCGAGACGAATCAGTGCATGGGGCTGCGCGGTCCAGCGGCTGACCACCCGCGCCAGCGCGGTCAGCAGCAGGTCATTGATCTGCGTGCGGTACGCCGCCGGGGCGTCCTGCAGCAGTTGTCGGGTCAGCTCGCCATTGAGTTGCGTGACCACCGACAGCGCGTGCTTCTGTTGCTGGCCGCCATGCGGATGATCACACGGCAAGGCATCGCTGACGTCCTGCAATTGCGCCTGCCAGTAGCCCAACTCCTGCTCCAGCGCCGGGCTTTGCGCGTAGGCCTGCAAGTGCTCAGCCCAGCTTTTCAGCGAGCTGGTTTTCGCCGGCAACAGCGCTGGCTGGCCTGATGCCAGAGCTACGTACGCCTGCTGCAGGTCTTCCAGCAACACCCGCCAGGACACGCCGTCCACCAGCAGATGATGAATCACCAGCAGCAGGCGCTGTTCGCCCTGTGGCAGGTTAATCAGCACGGCACGCAATAGCGGTCCGTTTTTCAGGTCCAGGCTGCGTTGCGCCTCATCGGCCAGCTCAGGCAAGCGCTCGATGCTGTCCAGCTCATGGGTCCAGAGCAGCTCGCGAGTATTCGGCGCGCCAAAGGTGGCCAGCCATTGGCCATCCTGTTGGGAGAAACCCAGACGCAGTGCGTCGTGCTGTTCGACCAACGCAGTCAATGCTGACTGAAGATGAGCAGCCTCCAGCGTTTGCAACGGCTTGAGCATCAGCGCCTGATTCCAGTGCTGACGCTCGGGGATGTCCAGCTCGAAGAAACGCGCCTGAATCGGCAGCAACGGTAACGAACCGCTGATCTGCTCTGCCACGGCTGCGGGCTTTTTCTGAATCAATTTCGCCACCGAAGCCAGTTGGCCGATGGTCTGCTTTTCGAACAGCTGCTTGGGGCTGAGCTTGATGCCCTGGCGCTTGGCGCGGGCGATGATCTGCAGGCTGAGAATCGAATCGCCGCCCAGTTCGAAGAAGTTGTCGGTGCTGCCGACCTGCTCCAGTTTCAACACATCCGCCCACACGGCGGCGAGCTTTTCCTCGATCTCACCGACCGGTGCGGTGTAACGCTGTTTGACCACGCCAGGCCTTGGCAAGGCGCGCTTGTCGAGCTTGCCATTGGCGGTCACCGGCAGACGCTCCAGGAGCATGATCTGCGCGGGCACCAGATACTCCGGAAGGCGAGCCGCCAATTGCTCGCGCAGTTTGTCGACGTTGAGGCTCGTGCCGGCTACCGCGACGCAATAGGCCACCAGTTGCAGGCGTGTCTCATCGCTTTCCAGCGGCTGCGCCAGCACCACGGCTTCGGCGACGTTTTCCAGGGTTTGCAGAAGCTGGCCGACCTCGCCCGGCTCGACCCGGTAACCGCGGATTTTCACCTGATCGTCAGCACGGCCCAGGTATTCCAGCACGCCATCCACCCATCGCGCACGGTCGCCTGCTCGGTACAGGCGCTGACCGTTGGCGTCCGGGTCCGGGACAAAGCGTTCGGCGGTCATTGCCGCACGGCCCAGATAACCCTGCGCCAGCCCGCGCCCGCCCAGATACAGTTCACCGGCCACCCGTTCGGCCACCGGGTTGAGGTAGGCATCCAGCACCCGCGCCTTGCCGTTGGTCAGCGGCTGACCGACCGGCACACTGCGGCAGGCGTCTATAGGCCCCACCACTTCGTGGGTCAGGATGCCGACCGTGGTTTCGGTCGGGCCGTAGTGGTTGATGATCCGGCAGCCCGGTTTGAGCGCACGCACCTGCTCGATCAACGCCCAGGCGCTGGCCTCTCCACCCAGAATCAGCACCTGCCCAGGCAGCACGTCCGCCGGGTTGGCGGCCTGCAGCAGGCCCTGCAAATGGCTGGGCACGATTTTCAGCACGTCAACCTGATGCTCGGCCATGTAACGCGCAAAACCGTCAGGGTCGAACGCCTGTTCGTGAGACAGCAGGTGCAGCGTCCGGCCGGACGCCAGCGCACCGAACAACAGCGTGTGCCCCAGGTCGGCAGCGACCGTCGACACCATCGCCATGCTCGCCCCGTCGTTCAATGCCAGGCGCTCAAGCACGCCCTGCACATAGTTGGCCAGCGCGCCGTGGCTGATCACCACGCCCTTGGGCTGCCCGGTGGAGCCGGAGGTGTAGATGATGTACGCCGCTTGCCCGGGCAGCACCCGAACGTCCAGCGCCTGGCTGTCGACGGCGGCCCACAGTGCAGCGTCGAACGCCAGCACCGGGCACACGCCCAACCGCGCGGCCTTGTCGTCATCGGGCGCATGCACCAGCAGCACCGCGCCGCTGTCACGGACCAGTTGCTGCAGGCGCTCGTCCGGTTGCGCGCTGTCCAGCGGCAGGTACACCGCGCCCAGCTTCAGCAGCGCCAGCAGGCTGACCACCCATTCCACGGAGCGGTCCAGGCACAGCGCGACGGTCATGCCCGGCTTGATGTCCTGGGCGTGCAGGTAGCGGGCGAATTGGTTACTGCGTGTCTCAAGTTCGTCAAAGCTCAACACCTGCTGGCCCACACGCAACGCAGTCTTGCCACGCCCGGCACGCAGGCCCTGTTGCCAGAGGCTGAGAAAATCGGTGCAGGCAAAGTCCTGGGTTTGCTCGGCGACCAGCGAGGATACCGCGTGTGGAAGATCGGCCAGACGCCGGTCGGTGTCCGAAACCAGTGCGTGCAGCACGCTACGCAACGCGTCGGCGATACGCTCGATGGTCTGCGCTTCGAACAGGTCGGTGGCGTAGGTGAAATAACCGCGTATCCCGTCGGGCGTGTCGGTGAAGTCGAAGGCCAGGTCGAAACGCGCATCGCTACTGCCCATCGGGAACTCATCGACCGTCAGGCCCGACACGCGCTGCCCGTTGCCATCGGCCGCCAGCACGTGCTGATTGATCTTGAACTGGAACAGCGGGTTGTGACCCGGATTGCGCTCCGGCGCCAAGGCATCCACCAGATGCTCGAACGGCAGTTCCTGATGCGACTGCGCGCCCGTGACCACCTGCTTGACCTGATCCAGCAGCTCGGCAAAGCTCTGCCGCTCGTCCACCTGCACACGCAGCACCTGAGTGTTGATGAAAAAGCCGATCAGCCCTTCCAGCTCGCTGCGTGTGCGCCCAGCATTGGGTGCGCCGATGCGGAGGTCGGACTGTCCGCTGAAGCGCGACAGCACTACCGACAGCGCCGCCAGTGTCACCATGAACAGGGTCTGGCCGTTGTTGCGCGCCAGGCCTTTCAGTTGCGCGGAGAGTTGCTGCGGCAGGTCGACGCGCACACTCGCACCGCGATGGCTGGGTTGCAGCGGACGCGGATGATCCAGTGGCAGGCTCAGCAACGGATGTTCGCTGCCCAGTTGCTGTTTCCAGTAGTGCAGCTGCCGCTCGCCCTCCCCGGCCTCCAGCCAGGCGCGTTGCCAGATCGCGTAGTCGGCGTACTGAATCGCCAGCGCAGGCAACGGCACTGGCTGCCCCGATACCTGCGCCTGATACAACTGCACGAACTCGCGAATCAGCACTTCGCTGGACCAACCATCGGACACCACGTGATGCATGCACACGGTCAGTACGTGTTCGCTTTCACTCAGCTGGAACAGCTTGACCCGCAGCAGCGTACCGCTCAACAGATCGAAAGGCTTTTGCAACTCGGCGCGCACCTGCTGCTCGATGTCTGCGGGCGCCACCGACGCGAACTCAAGGGCGACCGTGGCCTGATCGAGAATCTCCTGAGAGAACGCGCCGTCCTCTGAAACGAAGCGGGTACGCAGGGTTTCATGACGCTGCACCAGCAGGTCCAGCGCCGCGCTCAGCGCCTGCCGGTCCAGTGCGCCATTCAGACGCACCGCCATGGGCACGTTGTAGGCCGCGTTGCCCGGCTCCATCTGCCAGAGGAACAGCATGCGCTGCTGCGCGTAGGACAGCGGAATACGCGCTGCGGCGTGTCGGGTCACGGCGATGGGCAGCAGTTTGAAGCTCTGCCCGGTCTCGTGCATCTTGGCGAGGATCTGCCGGCGCTGTTCGACGGGCAAGCCGACGAAACGCTGGGCGATACGCTCTGCTGCAGACTTGTCCATGTCAGATACCCGCCATTTCATTCATCATTTTTTCAATATCGGACAAGCCGTCCTCGGTCAGCGACAGGCCACTGCCAGCGAAGGCCTGAATAAATTCGTTCAATTGCGGTTTCTCGAAGATCAGGCGCAGCGGAATGTCGATTCCCAGGCCGCTGTGAATTCTGGAAATCAGTTGCGTCGCCAGCAGCGAGTGGCCACCGAGCTCGAAGAAATCGTCGCTCAGGCCGACACGCTCGACCTTCAGCACATCGGCCCAGATCGCCGCCATCTGCTGTTCCTGCTCGGAACACGGAGCGACGTACTGGCGCTGCAACTGGCTGGCGTCCGGTTTCGGCAGGGCCTTGCGATCGAGCTTGCCGTTGGCGCTCAGCGGCATCCTGTCGACGATGATGAAGTGCGTGGGCACCATGTAATCCGGCAGCGACTCCTTGAGGAAGGCCTTGAGCGCATCACGCAACTGATCGTCGTGGTGCTCGACCACCAGATACGCCGCCAGCTGTTTGCCGGACGGGCCGTCAACGTCGATCACCACCGCCTCATGAACACTGTCGTGCTCCAGCAGGCAGGCTTCGATTTCGCCCAGTTCGATGCGCAAGCCGCGAATCTTCACTTGATGGTCGATACGCCCGGCGTAGTCGATAACGCCCACGTCGCGATAACGCGCCAGATCGCCGGTGCGGTACAGCCTGCCGCCGCCCTGCTCGTCGAACGGATCCGGCACGAAGCGCTCAGCCGTCAGTGCGGCACGGTTGTGATAACCGCGTGCCAGACCGACGCCACCCAGGTACAACTCCGCCGCCACGCCCTGTGCGGCAGGCAGCAGGCCGTCGTCGAGAATGTGGGTTTTCAGGTTATCGATCGGCCGGCCGATCGGCACGCTGAGCACGTCGTCGGTGGTGCACGTCCAATGGGTCACGTCGATGGCCGCTTCGGTCGGCCCGTACAGGTTGTACAAACCGGCCTGCGGCAGCCGCTTGAGCACCTGAGCGGCCAGCTCGGCAGGCAGTGCTTCGCCGCTGCACACCACTCGGCGCAGCGTGTTGCAGCTTTCCACCTGAGGATGGGTCAGGAACGCCTGCAGCATCGACGGCACGAAGTGCAGCGTCGTTATCTGATGCTCGCGGATGGTCTGCACCAGCCGCTCGGGGTCGCGGTGATCGCCCGGCAGCGCCATGGCCAGGCGTGCGCCGGTCATCAGCGGCCAGAAGAATTCCCAGACCGACACATCGAAACTGAACGGCGTCTTCTGCAGAACCGTGTCGCTGCCATCCAGCGCGTAAGCCTTCTGCATCCAGTGCAGACGGTTGACCAGCGCACGATGGCTATTGCCCGCGCCCTTGGGTTTGCCGGTCGAACCCGAGGTGTAAATCACGTAAGCCAGATTCAATGGATGGCTGAGGTTGACCGGGTTGGCGGTGCTGTAACCCTCCAGCCAGTCGCCGTCCTGATCCAGACACAGACTGTGTACCTGCGCAGGAACTGGTAGGCGTTCCTGCAACGAAGCCTGGGTCAACAGCAAGCCAATCCCGCTGTCCTGCATCATGTAGGCCAGACGGTCCTCGGGGTAATCCGGGTCCAGCGGCACGTATGCGCCACCGGCCTTGATGATCGCCAGCAGGCCGATCACCAGTTGCAGGCTGCGCTCGACGCAGATCCCCACCAGCACGTCCGGGCCGACGCCCGACTCACGTAGGCGATGCGCAAGCTGATTGGCGCGGGCGTTGAGTTGCGCGTAGCTCATCTGCTCGGCCGCGAAGATCAGTGCCGGAGCCTCCGGCGTGGCGCGCACCTGAGCTTCGATCAGGCTGTGCAGGCAGTCCTCGCTGGGGAAGTCTGCGGCTGTGGTGTTCCAGCCGTGGAGAATCTGCTGCCGTTCAGCCCTGTCGAGCATCGGCACTTCGGCGATCCGCTGCGCGGCATTGGCGCAGATGGCCTGCAACAAGGCCAGCCAGTGCCCGGCCATGCGCTCGATAGTGCGCGGGTCAAACAACGCGGTCGCGTAGGTCAGGCCAGCGCTCAGGCCACCGTCATGTTCAGCAGTGTTCAGGGTCAGGTCGAACTGCGCCGGGTAACTGTCCGGCAGTAACGCTTCGACCTGCAGACCGGGCAACGCGCGGACGTCGGCGCTGGCCTGGCTCTGGTGATTGAACATCACCTGAAACAGCGGGCTGTGGCTGAGGCTGCGTTGGGGCTGCAGGGCTTCGACCAGTTGCTCGAAGGGCAGCTCCTGATGCGCCTGAGCTTGCAGGGCGGTGTGTTTGACCTGCTGCAGCAACTCGTTGAACGTCGTGTGCACGTCAAACTCGGCGCGCAGTACCTGCGTGTTGACGAAGAAGCCGATCAGGCCTTCGGTTTCAGCGCGGTTGCGGTTGGCAATCGGCACGCCGACACGAATGTCCGACTGACCGCTGTGACGGTGCAGCAGGCTCTGGAATGACGCCAGCAACAGCATGAACAGGGTCACGCCCTGTTGCCGCGCGACCTGCTTCAAGCCATCAATCAGCGCAGGCTCAAGCTCGACTGCCAGCCGCGCACCGGCATGGCTTTGCACCACGGGCCGCGGGTAATCGGCGGGCAGCTCCAGAGTCGGCTGTTGATCGCCCAATTGCTGCTTCCAGTAATCCAGCTGCCGGGCCTGTTCGCCAGCCTCCATCCAGGTCCGCTGCCACAGTGCGTAGTCGGCGTATTGCAGGTCCAGCGCGGTCAAGCTCACCTCACGGCCCTGACTGTAGCCCTCGTAAAGGCGCACCAGTTCATCGACCATGATCGGCATCGACCAGCCATCGGAGACGATGTGATGCTGGGTCAGAATCAGCACATGCTCGTCGGTGTTCAGGTTCAGCAAACGGACCCGCAACAGCGGCCCCTGCTCCAGATCGAACGGGCGCTGCATTTCCTGCTGCACGCAAGCTTCAAGGCTCTGGCCGCTGGGCAGCGACTCGACCGACAGGGTCAAGGCGCGTGGCGCATGAATGACCTGTACGGCATGCTCGCCCTGCTGGCGGAAGGTCGTGCGCAGGGTTTCATGACGTGCGATCAGCGCGCTGAAACTGTGCTCCAGTGCCGCGATGTCCAGCGAACCGCGCAGGTGCAGGGCTGCGGGAATAACGTACGCCGTGTTCTCCGGGTCAAGCTGCCAGAGGAACCACTGCCGCTGTTGCGCATAGGAAAGCCCCAGCGGCTGCGTGCGGTCGGCCTTGATGAAGCGCGGCGCACCGTTGCCCTGCCCTGCGCCCGCTGCCAGCGCGAAGGCCGCCAGATCACGCGCTTCGAACAGGTCGCGTAACGACAGCTCGACATCCAGCTGCTGACGAATGCGCGAAATCACCTGAGTGGCCAGCAGCGAATGCCCGCCCTGCTCGAAAAAGTTGTCGCTGCGCCCGACCCGCTCGAGTTTCAACACATCGGCCCAGATCGCGGCCAGTTGCTGCTCCAGCTCGCCTTGCGGGGCGCTGTAGGTGGCCTGTAACTGACTGGCGTCCGGCGCAGGCAGCGCCTTGCGGTCCAGCTTGCCGTTGGCAGTCAGCGGCATGCTGTCGAGGACGATGAAATGGGTGGGCACCATGTAATCCGGCAGGTGCGCCCTGAGTTCGTTTTTAAGCATTTCACGCAGGGTTGGCTGGTCCTGATCGGACTGAGTCGGCACCAGATACGCCGCCAATTGCCCGTCCAGCGCCAGCACGCTCACTTCGCGTACGGCCGGGTGCGCTTGCAGACGCGCTTCGATTTCCCCCAGTTCAATACGGAAGCCGCGAATTTTCACTTGGTGGTCGATACGCCCGACGTATTCGATGATTCCGGCAGCGCGATAACGCGCCAGGTCGCCGGTGCGGTACAGGCGGCCACCCTCGCTGGAAAACGGGTCCGGCACGAAGCGTTCGGCAGTCAGCGCCGCACGGTTGTGATAACCCCGCGCCAGACCGGCATGGCCGATGTGCAGCTCGCCGCTGCAACCCTGGGCAACCGGGTTGAAATCGGCGTCCAGCACGTACCACGACAGGTCCGGAATCGCCTCGCCAATCGGGCTGGCCGGGTTCTGCGTGTCGGCCAGCGTGATCGGTCGATAGCTCACGTGCACGGTGGTTTCAGTGATGCCGTACATGTTGATCAGTTGCGGCGTCTGATCGCCAAAGCGCTCGAACCAGGGCTTCAGGCTGGCGACGTCCAGTGCTTCGCCGCCGAAGATGACTGTCTGCAGCGATAGCGGTAACGATGAATCACAGGCCACGCGCATCAGTTGCTTGAACGCCGACGGCGTCTGGTTGAGCACGGTGACCTGTTGTTCGATCAGCAGCGCATGGAAATCTTCCGGCGAACGGGTCACTTCGCGGGGCACGATCACCAGTCGGCCACCATGCAGCAGCGCGCCGAAAATTTCCCACACCGAGAAGTCGAACGCGAAGGAATGGAACAGCGTCCACACGTCTTGCTCGTTGAAATGGAACCAGTCATCCGTCGCGGCAAACAGGCGCATCAGGTTGTGATGGGCGAGTAAGGTGCCTTTTGGCTTACCGGTCGAGCCCGAGGTGTAGATCACGTAGGCCAGGTTGTCCGGCGCGGTCTGGTTGATCGGGTTATCGGTGCTGTAGTCGTTCAGCGCATCAGCCAGATCCAGAGTTTGAACGTGTGCAGGAATCGGCAACTGACCCAGCAAATGCGCCTGAGTCAACAACAGCTGGATACCGCTGTCGTGCATCAGAAAGCTCAGGCGATCCTGCGGGTAATCCGGGTCCAGCGGCATGTAAGCACCACCGGCCTTGAGGATGGCCAGCAGGCCGACAATCATCTCCAGACCGCGCTCGGCAGCCAGCCCGACGCGCACATCCGGGCCAATCCCCTGTTCGCGCAGTTTATGGGCAAGCTGATTGGCGCGGCGGTTGAGCTGTTGATAGCTCAGTTGCTCGACACCAAAGCTCAGAGCGATGGCCAGCGGCGTGCGCTCGGTCTGGGTTTCGATACGTTGATGGGCACAATAAGCGCTGGGGTAAACCGCAAGATCGCGGTTCCAGTCGCGCAGGGTGTCTTGCCGCTCATCGACGCTCAACAGTGGCAGGTCGGCAATGCGTTGGTTGACGTCGCGGCACATGCCGTTGAGCAGGTTGCTCCAGTGCCCGGCCATGCGCTCGATGGTCGATGTGTCGAACAGGTCGGTGGCGTAGGTCAGTGCGGCTGTCAGGCCGTCCGGGCGTTCGCAGGTGTCGAGGGTCAAGTCGAACTGCGCGGTGTGCTTGTCGGACACCTGATATTCCAGACGCAGCCCTGCCAGCTCACGGCTCTGGTTGTGGCCTTCGCTCTGGTGGTTGTAGGCCACCTGAAACAGCGGGCTGCGGCTCAGGTCGCGCTGCGGCTGCAAGGCTTCGACCAGTTGTTCGAACGGCAGGTCCTGATGGGCCTGCGCCTGCACGGCGGTGTGTTTGACCTGCTGCAACAGCTCGGCCACGGTGGTCTGCGTGGTGAACCCGGCCTTGAGCACCTGGGTGTTGACGAAGAAGCCGATCAGCCCCTGGGTTTCGCTGCGGGTACGGTTGGCGACCGGCACGCCGACGCGCACATCGGCCTGACCGCTGTAGCGATGCAGCAGGGTCTGCAACGAGGCCAGCAACAGCATGAACAGCGTGATGCCCTGTTGACGCGCCAGCACCTTGAGGCCGTCGAGCAGTGCGGCGTCCAGCTCGACGTTAAGCCGCGCACCTTCGTAACTGCGCAGCGCAGGACGCGGCCGATCAGTGGGCAATTCCAGAATCGGCTGTTGCTCGCCCAGTTGCTGCTTCCAGTACGCCAGTTGGCGTTCCTGTTCACCCATCTCCAGCCAGTTGCGCTGCCAGAGGGCGTAGTCGGCGTACTGGATCGGCAGCGGCGCCAGTGTGATCTCGCGACCGAGGCTGGCGGCCTGATAGAACTGCATCAACTCCTCGACCATGATCGGCATCGACCAGCCATCGGAGACGATGTGGTGCTGGGTCAACACCAGTACATGCTCCTGCCCGCTCAGCTTGAGCACGTTGACCCGCAGCAGTGGTCCTTGCTGCAGATCGAAAGGCTGCTGCACGTGCCGATCCACCCAGGTTTCAACAGACTCGCCAGCCGCCAGTTGCTCGACACCGAGCGCAAACGGCGACGCCGGATGCACCACCTGCAGCGCTTCATCGCCCTGCTGTTCGAAGGTCGTGCGCAGGGTTTCGTGGCGTTCGATCAGTTGCTCCACGCTGCGTCGCAATGCCTCGACATTCAGCGCACCGTGCAGGCGCAGCGCCAGCGGAATGTTGTAGGCCGCGCTGTGCGGCTCCAGTTGCCAGATGATCCATTGCCGCTGCTGCGCGTAGGAGAGCGCGGACGGTGCCTGCGTCTCCCTCACGGCAATCGGCGTGACCCCGTAGAGATTCACCCCTTGACGCTTGAGCAGCACCGCCAGCGCCTTGCGTTCACGGGCGGACAGCGATTTAACGGAGTCAAGCAACTGTTGCACTGGGGTCTCTCCTGCTAAGCAATCAAATTATCAATTTCCTCCGCTGATAAACGTTTGAGTGCCTCCAGTGATTTAGTCAATTCGTCCTGCGCGTGGTCACTTTCGCCATTTTTTTCCTGCAGCGTGGCGCAGAAGTCCGCCAGCAGCGGTTGCTCGAAGACATCCTTGAGGCTGACCTCGTGCTGCAACTGTTCGCGCACCCGCACGAGCATCTGCACCGCCAGCAGCGAATGGCCGCCGAGCTCGAAAAAGTTGTCGCTGCGCCCGACCCGCTCGACCTTCAACACATCGGCCCAGATCGCCGCCAGTTGCTGCTCCAGCTCGCCTTGCGGAGCGCTGTAGGTGGCCTGCAACTGACTGGAATCCGGCGCAGGCAGCGCCTTGCGATCCAGCTTGCCGTTGGCAGTCAGCGGCATGTTGTCGAGGACGATGAAATGGGTGGGCACCATGTAGTCCGGCAAGTGTGCCTTAAGTTCGCTTTTCAGCGTTTCACGAAGGCTCTGCTGATCCTGATCAGGCTCAGAGGGCACCAAGTACGCCGCCAACTGCCCGTCCAGCGCCAGCACGCTCACTTCGCGCACCGCCGGGTGCGCTTGCAGCCGCGCTTCGATTTCCCCCAGTTCGATGCGGAAGCCGCGAATTTTCACTTGATGGTCGATGCGCCCGGCGTAGTCGATCATCCCACCAGCCCGATAACGCGCCAGGTCGCCGGTGCGATAAAGGCGGCCACCGTCGTTGGAGAACGGGTCCGGCACGAAGCGTTCGGCGGTCAGCGCCGCACGATTGTGATAGCCCCGCGCCAGACCGGCATGGCCGATGTGCAACTCGCCGCTGCAGCCCTGGGCGACCGGATTGAAATCAGCATCCAGCACGTACCAAGACAGGTCCGGAATCGCCTCGCCAATCGGGCTGATAGGGTTCTGCGTGTCGGCCAGCGTGATCGGTCGATAGCTCACGTGCACCGTGGTTTCGGTGATGCCGTACATATTGATCAGTTGCGGCGTCTGATCGCCAAAGCGCTCGAACCACGGCTTCAGGCTGGCGACGTCCAGCGCCTCGCCGCCGAAGATGATTTTCTGCAACGACAGCGGTAGCGATGAATCACAGGCCACGCGCATCAGTTGCTTGAACGCCGACGGCGTCTGGTTGAGCACCGTGACCTGTTGTTCGATCAGCAGCGCATGGAATTCTTCCGGCGAGCGGGTCACTTCGCGGGGCACGATCACCAGTCGGCCGCCATGCAGCAGCGCGCCAAAAATCTCCCACACCGAAAAGTCGAAGGCGAAGGAATGGAACAGCGTCCACACATCCTTTTCGCTGAATGTGAACCAGTCATCCGTCGCGGCGAACAGGCGCATCAGGTTGTGATGGGCGAGCAAGGTGCCTTTCGGTTTACCGGTCGAACCCGAGGTGTAGATCACGTAGGCCAGGTTGGCCGGCGCGGTCTGATTGAGCGGGTTTTCGGTGCTGTAACCGTCCAGTTCGTCAGCCAGATCGAGCGTCTGCACCTGTTCGGGGATCGGCAGTTTGCCAAGCAGCGGCGCTTGGGTCAGCAACAGTTCGATACCACTGTCGTGCATCAGAAAGCTCAGGCGATCCTGCGGATAATCCGGGTCGAGCGGCACGTAAGCGCCACCGGCCTTGAGGATGGCCAGCAGGCCGACAATCATCTCCAGACCGCGCTCGGCGGCCAGCCCGACGCGCATGTCCGGGCCAACGCCCTGTTCGCGCAGTTTATGGGCGAGCTGGTTGGCGCGGCGGTTGAGCTGTTGATAGCTCAGTTGCTCGGCACCAAAGCTCAGAGCGATAGCCTGCGGGTTACGCTCGGCCTGGGCCTCGATGCGTTGATGCGCGCAGTGCTCGCTCGGGTAGCGCTGCACGCTTTGTGTCCAGGCCGTCGGCAATGCCAGTTCGCCGAGTGGCGTGGTTGCCGATGCGCAGAGGCTCTGCAGCAGATGATCGAAATGTGCCGCCAGTTGCAGAATGCCTTCGGCGCTGAAGTGCTGGCGGTCGTAACTGAAACGTACCGACAGCACCTCATTGGCCTCGACCACCAGGGTCAGCGGGTAATGCGCCTGCTCCTGATTGCGCAGGTCGCTGAAGACCAGACCGTCCGGCGCGCGCTGCAGGGCTTCGGACACCGGGTAGTTTTCGAACACCAGAATGGTGTCAAACAACGCCTCGCCACTGTTGCGCGCCCAGCGCTGGATGTCATACAGCGGCGTGTGCTCATGCTCGCGCAGAGCAAGGTTTTTCGCCTGCACCTGCTGCACCCAGTCAGCCACCGTCTGCTCGGCACGCGGGCTGGCGATGACCGGCAGGGTATTGATGAACAGCCCCAGCTGTTCTTCGACACCCGGCAACTCGGCCGGACGCCCGGCCACGGTCGCGCCAAAGGTCACGCTGGACTGGCCGGTATAGCGTTGCAGCAGCAACAGCCAGGCCGATTGCAGCAGCGTATTGAGGGTGACGCGCTGCTCGCGGGCAAACTCGCTCAAACGTCGGGTGCCGTCGCTGTCGATCAGCTGGATGTAGTCGCCGTAGCCCTGCCCCTCGGCCGAAGACTTGAACGCTTGCAGCAAACGGGTCGGCTCGTCCAGTTCCGCCAGCTCCGCAGTCCAGAAACGCTCGCTGAGCGCGGCATCCTGATGTTGCAGCCACTGAATGTAATCACGATAGCGGCCTGCCTGTTTCGCTGGCATCTGCCCGCTGTAGCGTTGCAGCACTTCACCGAGCAGGCGCGAGCTGCTCCAGCCATCCATAAGGATGTGGTGGCTGGTGTAAACCAAATGCCACGCGTCGTCGGCGATACGCAACACGGCCAGGCGCAACAATGGCCCTTGCGCCAGATCGAAGCCTTGCTGACGGTCGGCCTGCGCCCAGTCGTCGAGCCAGTTTTCTGGCTGACCACGCGCATCCAGCTCGACAAAGGGCACCTCGACCTGACGCTGCACCACTTGCAGCGACTGCTCGCGCTGACTGACAAAACAGCTGCGCAGCACGTCGTGATGGTCCACCGCGGCCTGCCAGGCGTTGCGGAAACGCGGCAAATCCAGACCGCGAATGTTCACCCGCAACTGGTTGATGTAGTTGCCCGCGCGTTCATCGAATAACGAGTGAAACAGCATGCCCTGCTGCATCGGTGACAGCGGATAGATATCCTCGATCTGGCCCGCCGCAATCGGCAGACCGTCAAGCTGCGCCTGGGTGAGGCGCGCCAGCGGGAAGTCCGACGGCGTAACGCCTTGATGCCCCGCCGTGCAATGTTCGATCAGGGTGGTCAGCGCCTGCTCGTAGCGACGCGCCAGGGTGTCGATGGTCGAGGCGTGATACACCTCGCGGCTGAAGCTCCAGTCCAGTTGCAACTGGCCGTCGAACACCTGGCCGTTGAGGCTCAGCCAGTTGCCCAGCGGCCCGTCCTCGCACAGCGCAGTACCTGAACTGTCGGCACTCGGTACAAACAGCGCGCCTTGGTGTTCGTTGAAGCTGCCGTCGAACTGGCCCAGGTAATTGAACGTGACCCGCGCCTGCGGCAAGGCAGCCAATTGCTGCGCGAAAGGCCCCTCGCCCATATAGCGCAACACACCGTAACCAATGCCCTTGTCCGGCACCGCACGCAATTGCTCCTTGATGCCACACAGGCTTGCCCCCGGCGCGATCTGCGGCGTGAGGCGCACCGGAAACAGGCTGCTGAACCAGCCGACGGTGCGGCTCAGATCAGTGTCGTCGAACAGGTCTTCGCGGCCATGCCCTTCCAGCTGGATCAGCACCGAGGGCTGCTGGCTCCATTCGCAAAGGACCTGAGCCAGCGCCGTCAGCAGCAGGTCGTTGACTTGCGTGCGGTACGCGGCGGGCGCGACTTTCAGCAGCTTGTGGGTCAGGTCCCTGCTCAGCCAGGAAGATGCATGGGCCGCATCGCGATTGCGCATCGTGCCTTCGGGCTTGTCGCGAGGCAGCGGCTGGTCTTCGCCCTGCAAGGCCTGCAGCCAGTAATCACGCTCGGCCTTCAGCTTCTGGCCGGCCGCATACTGTTGCAATTGCTCGGCCCAGCGCTGAAGCGACGTGGTTTTTGCCGCGAGTAATACTGGCTGGCCTTGCGCCAGGGCGAGATACGCCTGTTGCAGGTCTTCCAGCAACACCCGCCATGACACGCCGTCCACCAGCAGATGATGAATCACCAGCAGCAGGCGCTGTTCGCCTTGCGGCAGGTGGATCAGCACGGCACGCAATAGCGGTCCGTTTTTCAGGTCCAGGCTGCGTTGCGCCTCATCGGCCAGCTCAGGCAAGCGCTCGATGCTGTCCAGCTCATGGGTCCAGAGCAGCTCGCGAGTATTCGGCGCGCCGAAGGTGGCCTGCCATTGGCCGTCCTGCTGGGTGAAACCCAGACGCAGTGCGTCGTGCTGCTCGATCAGCGCAGTCAATGCAGACTGAAGATGAGCAGCCTCCAGCGTTTGCAACGGCTTGAGTATCAACGCCTGATTCCAGTGCTGACGCTCGGGGATGTCCAGTTCGAAAAATCGCGCCTGGATCGGCAGCAACGGCAGCGAACCGCTGATCTGCTCTGCCACGGCGGCGGGCTTTTTTTGAATCAGTTTCGCCACTGAGGCCAGTTGGCCGATGGTCTGTTTTTCGAACAATTGCTTGGGGCTGAGCTTGATGCCCTGGCGCTTGGCGCGGGCGATGATCTGCAGGCTGAGAATCGAATCGCCGCCCAGTTCGAAGAAGTTGTCAGTGCTGCCCACTTGCTCCAGCTTGAGGACATCCGCCCACACGGCAGCGAGCTTTTCCTCGATCTCGCCGACCGGCGCGGTGTAACGCTGTTTGACCACGCCGGGTCTGGGCAAGGCGCGCTTGTCGAGCTTGCCGTTGGCGGTCAGCGGCAGACTGTCCAGCAGCATGATCTGCGTGGGCACCATGTAGTCCGGCAAGCGCGCAGCCAGTTGCTCGCGCAGGCTGTCGACATTCAGATTCGCCCCGCCTGCCGCCACGCAATAGGCCACCAGTTGCAGGCGGGTCTGATCGTCATCGACGGGCAACGCCAGTACGCTGACCTGCGCCACCGAAGCCAGGCCCAGCAACACCCGCGCGACCTCTGCCGGCTCGACACGATAGCCGCGCACTTTGACCTGATCGTCGGCCCGGCCGATGAATTCCAGCAGGCCCTGATGATTGCGGCGCATGCGGTCGCCGCTGCGGTAGACGCGCGTGCCGTCCTGCGCGAACGGGTCCGGCACGAAGCGCTCGGCGGTCAGCGCAGGCTGGCCGATATAGCCCAGCGCCACGCTGTCGCCGCCGATGTACAGCTCACCGGCGACCTGAGTACCCACAGGGTTCAGCACGTCGTCCAGCACGTAGGCGCTGGCCCCCGGCAACGATGTGCCGACTGGCACGCTGCGCAGAGGGTCGCCAGAGTTCACCCCAGTGGATACACATACATCCTGTAGGAGATACACATCCTTTGGGAGCGAGCCGGGCGACGCTTCGCTCCCACAGGGCGACATCAGCACCTCATAAGTCAGCACACCAACAGTGGTTTCGCTCGGCCCGTAGTGGTTGATCACCCGGCAACCCGGCTTGAGCTGACGCACCTGCTCGATCAGCGCTGGCGAGCAGGCTTCGCCGCCGACAATCAGTGCATGCTGCGGCAGTACATCGGCTGGCTGACCGGCCTGCAACAGCGCGGCCAGATGACCGGGGACGATTTTCAGCACGCCCACCTGATGCTCGGCCACGTAGGCCGCAAAGGCATCCGGGTCGAAACCCAGCGCCTCGGTCAGCACGTGCAGCGTGCGTCCCGAACACAGCGCGCCGAACAGCACGCTATGGCCGAGGTCGGCGGCGATGGTCGAGACCAGCGCCATGCTCGCCTCGGGTGCCAGTTGCAGCTGTTCCAGCAGGCCACGCAGGTAACTGGCCAGCGCGCTCTGGCTGACCAGCACACCTTTTGCCTGGCCGGTCGAGCCGGAGGTATGAATCACGTAGGCCGCCGAATCGGCTGAAGGCCGGGTGTCAGGGCGGCTGACAGGCAGGTCCTGCCACAGCGAAGGCGTCCAGGTCAGGCCCTGACAACCGGCAACACCCAGCGACGTGTGCCGCACATCACCCTCGGCACACAGCAACACCCTGGCCTGCGCATTGACCAGCATCTGTTGCAGTCGCGCATCGGGGGCTTTGACGTCCAGCGGCATGTACACGCCGCCGGCCTTGAAAATTGCCAGCACGGCGGTCAGCCAGTCCAGCGAACGCTCCATCAATACTGCGACCGGCTGGCCCTCGCTGATGCCCATGCGGATCAGGTGATGGGCCAACTGATTGGCGGCCTGCTCCAGTTGCAGCGTGGTCAACGTACGCTCCAGGCAGCGGGCTGCCTGGGCATTAGGTCGCCGTTCGACCTGCTGGTCCCACAATTGCAGCATGTGCGGCGCGGGTTCGCGAGCGTCGCGCCTCGGCTCGACTGCGAGTGCCCCCAGGCTGAACAGCGGTGCCTGCGGCGTGTCGAGCAGGGTTTCGAACAGCGTGAGCAGTTCAGGAATGAAGCCTTCAACGGTCGAGCGTCGATACAGGTCGCTGGCGTAGGCCATGTCGCCGTGGATCAGTGTGCCATCATCCGTGATGTCCAGCGCCAGGTCGAAATGCGCGCCCTGTTTGTCGAAGGCATATTCGCTGACCTCCAGCCCGGCCAGCCTGAGCGCGGTTTTCTGCTTGAGGACCACGTTCTGGTTGAACTTGGCTTGGAAGAGCGGGTTGTGGCCCAGGCTGCGCTCGGGTGCCAGTTGATCGACCAGTTGCTCGAAGGGCACGTCCTGATGCGCCTGCGCACCGAACGAGGTGTCGCGAATCTGCGCCAGCAGGTCAAGGTAGCTCAGGCGCTCATCCACCTGGCAGCGCAAAACCTGAGTATTAATGAAGAAACCGATCAAGCCTTCGGTTTCAGCGCGACCGCGGTTGGCATTCGGCACGCCGATGCGGATATCACGCTGCCCGGCCTTGCGCGACAGAAACAGCGAAAAGCCGGCCAGCACCAGCATGAACAGGGTCATGCCCTGCGTGCGCGCAAAGGCGTTGAGCCGCCGCGACAGGTCTACACCGAAATCGAAACGCAGGTGCTCGCCCTGATAGCTCTGCGTGGCCGGACGCGGGAAATCCGGTGCGGCGTCCAGCAACGGTTGCTCGTCACCCAACTGGTGACGCCAGTAGTCCAACTGGCGTGCGCCCTCGCCCGCCTCCAGCCAGCTGCGCTGCCAGATCGCATAGTCGGCGTATTGCAGCGGTAGTTCCGGCAGCGCGGGTTCGCGGCCCTCGCAGTACGCCTGATAGCAGTGCACGAACTCCTGAATCATCACATCCATCGACCAGCCGTCGGAGACGATGTGGTGCATGCTGACGATCAGCACATGCTCGTCGTCCGCGAGGCGAAACAGGTGCGCGCGCAGCAGCGGCCCCGTGCGCAGATCAAACGCTTGGCCCGTGACTGTGGCCACTTGCAGCGCCAGCTCGGCATCGCGCAGTTCGACATCGGCCAGACCGGCCAAATCAATGCTTTCCAATGCGACTGTCTGGTCGTGCAGCAGCAGTTGCTGTGCCTGATCGCCATCAGTGTGAAATACCGTGCGCAGCACCTCGTGGCGTTCGATCAGATGATCGAACGCGCGGCGCAACGCCGACTCGTTCAACGTGCCGCGCAGACGCAGGCCGGTGGTCATCTTGTACGCGTCGCTCGACGGATCGAGCTGCCAGAGGAACAGCAGGCGCTGCTGAGCGAAGGACAGCGGAATAGCGCTGACATCATGCCGACTGACCGGCACCGGCAACAGGCTGAAATCCTTGCCTTCCTGGCGCAACCGGGCGAGGAACTGTTGGCGTTGCTCCAGCGACAGGCCGACAAAACGTTTCGCGATGCGTGCAGCAGTGGTCCCGGTCATGCGCCGAATTCCTCCAGTGAATCCATGAACTGGTCCATGTCGCTCCAGTCGTTGTCCGTGCTGTTGTCGGTCAGCGCTGCCACTTCGACGGCGAGCTCACTGAGCAGCGGTTTTTCAAACAGAGTGCGCAGCGGCAGGCTGATGCCCAGTTGCGTCTTGATCCGGGCGATGACTTGCGCGGCGAGCAGCGAATGCCCGCCCAGTTCGAAAAAGTGATCGTCGAGGCCCACCTGGGGCGCATGCAGAACGTCCGCCCAGATGGCCGCCAAGCAGATTTCCACCTCGCTGTGCGGCGCCCGATAACGCGCCTGCAACTGGCTTGCGTCGGGGGCAGGCAATGCCTTGCGGTCCAGCTTGCCGCTGGGCGTCAGGGGCAGCTCGGGCAACAACAGCATGTGCGCCGGCACCATGTAATCCGGCAGGAAGGCTTGCAACTGGCTGCGGATGCTTTGGCGCAGGGCCAACTGTTCGGCCTCTGTAGACGCGGCAACGTCCGGCACCGCGTAGGCGACCAACTGCGTGCTGCCCGCCAGTTCGACGGCCAGCACCACGGCCTCGCGCACGCCCGTGCATTGCTGCAGGCGCGATTCGACCTCACCCAGCTCGATACGGAAACCGCGAATCTTCACTTGATGATCGACCCGGCCGATGTACTCGACAGCGCCATCGGCACGCAGTCGGGCGCGGTCGCCGGTACGGTACAGGCGCTCACCACTGACAAACGGATCGGTGACAAAACGTTCGGCGCTCAGGCCGGGCTGGGCGTGATAACCCCGCGCCAGACCAGGACCGCCGATGTACAGCTCGCCCACCGCACCTTGCGGCAGCAGGTTCATTTGATCGTCGAGAACGTACAGGCGTCGTCCTGCCAGCGCCTGGCCAATCGGCACGCCGCGCCAGGACACCTGCTGCGGGGTCAGCGTGCTGCAATCATGGATGCTCGACACCACGGTGGCTTCGGTCGGGCCATAGGTATTGAGCAGGCGTACATGCCCCAGCCCGGACTTGTGCCACAGGCGCAGCCCCTCGACGGCCATGGCTTCGCCGCCGACATGCACCTGCCGTAGCGCGCCGTAATGCGCGGGCGGGCTGGCGGCGAAGTCCTGAACCAGCGTCAGCCAATAGGCCGCGGGCAAGTCGGCGAGGGTCACGCCGTGCTCGACGATGGCCTGATGGAAGGTGGCGCTGTCCCACAGGCGCTCGTCACGCAGCACGACGGCCGCGCCGCGACACAACGGTGGGTAGAACTGCTCGACGAAGCCATCGAAGCTGTGGGTGGCGAACTGCAGGACCCGGTCGCCTTCGCGCAGGTCACTGTAGTTCGCCCCCAGGGCGACGAACTCGGCCAGCGCCGCATGACTGATCGCCACGCCTTTGGGCTGCCCGGTCGACCCTGAGGTGTAAATCACGTAGGCCAGACTTGCCGGATCGATCGGGCCGTCGAGGTTGTGCACGCTGGCGGTTTCGCTGTTCATCCGATCGATGCACAGGCATTGAATGTCAGCCAGTTCGGGCAGCCCGGTCAGTTGATCGCTATGGGTCAGCAGCAGTTTCACGCCACTGTCCTCCAACACATGACGCAAGCGTTCGCGCGGCGCGTTCAGGTCCAGCGGCACATAGGCACCGCCAGCCTTGAGCACGGCGAGCAGCGCCACGGGCATGTCCAGCGAACGACCCAGCGCCACGCCGACCAGCACGTCCGCGCCGACACCCAGCTCGCGCAGCTGCCAGGCCAGACGGTTACTGCGCTGGTTCAGTTCGGTGTAGCTCAGGCCTGGAGACTGACCTTCGCTGGCAAGGATCAACGCCGGGGCCTGCGGCGTGCGCTGCACTTGTGCTTCGAACTGGCGATGCGCGGGGGTTGTGGTGTCAGCTTTGGTGGCGCTGTCGACATCCAGCAGTTGCGTGCGCTCGTCGGCCGAGAGCATCGACAGCTCGGCGATGGTCTGCAGCGGGTCGGCACAGACAGAGGCCAACAGGTTGCGCCAGTGCCCGGCCAGGCGAGCGATGGTCGACTCGTCAAAAATGTCGGTCGCGTAGGTGAAGGCGGCATGCAGTTGTTCGCCTTCACCGCTGGTGGCCAGCATCAGGTCGCTGGCGGCAGCGTGCGAGCGCTGCGCCAGTGCCTGTTGTTCGGCGGGCAGATTGGCCACGCGCAGGCCGCCGCTCAACTGTTTGTCGAGCAGGTCGGCAACCACCGGCTGGTGATTGAACATCACCTGAAATAAAGGGTTATGGCTCTGACTGCGCTCCGGCTGCAGGGCGTCGATGATGGCGTCGAATGGCAACTCCTGATGCGCCTGGGCACCGGTCGAGGCGTCGCGGACGATATTCAACAGATCGACGAAGCGGGTCTGCGCCGTCACTTCACTGCGCAATACTTGAGTATTGATGAAGCAGCCGATCAGCCCTTCGGTTTCGCTACGGGTGCGGTTGGCAATCAGGCCGCCAACACGAATGTCGGTCTGCCCGCTGTAGCGATGCAGCAGGCTTTTGAAGGTCGCCAGCAGCACCACGAACAGGGTGACGCCCTGGCGTTGCGCGAGGCTTTTCAGGTGGCGCAGCAGCTCGGGCTCCAGTGCCTGCTCCAGGCGAGCGCCGTCGTGACTGGGCAAGGCCGGATACGGACGGTCGGTGGGCAGCTCCAGCAGCGGATGCTCTTCGCCCAGGTGGCTGCGCCAGTAGTCCAGCTGACGCGCCTGCTCACCGGCTTCCAGCCAGCTGCGTTGCCAGACCGCGTAATCGCGGTACTGCACAAGCAGCGGTTGAAAAGGCAGCGGTTTACCGGCCAGCAGCGCGTCGTAGCCGCGCAGCCATTCGTCGATCAGCACGTTCATCGACCAGCCATCGGTGATCATGTGGTGCAGGTTGAGCAGCAGCAGGTGCTCCTGTTCGGCAAGACGCAGCACCTGCACGGTGAACAGCGGCCCGCGCTGCAGATCGAAGGTTTGCGCAGCCTGTTCGGCCATGGCCTGACGCGCACTGGCCCAGCGCTGTTCGGACGGCAAGGCGCTCAGGTCGGTCAGGCGGATGCTCACTGGCGCTGGCGGCGCGACACGCTGAAACGCCCGGTCGCCCTCCTGGCCGAAGGTGGTGCGCAGGCTTTCATGTCGTTCGACCAGCGCACTGAAGGCCCGCTCCAGCAAAGGCAGCTCCAGCGGACCGTTCAGGCACACCGACATCGGCAGGTTGTAGGCCGCGCTGTGCGGGTCCAGTTGCCAGAGAAACCACATGCGTTGCTGGGCATAGGACAGACCCTCACGCTCGGCCAGCCCGGCACAGGAAGGGATCGGGAACAGCGAGAAATCCATGTCCTCCTTGCGCATGCCGTCGAGGAACAGGCGGCGTTTTTCAAGGGGTAACTCGACAAAACGGCGAGCGAGTTTCTGGGCGTGTTCGGGGTTCATGGGTCGATCCTTGCTGAGTGGGGCTGACCGTCGGGCGGGGTCGTATCAACAAGAACGAATTGGCGAGGAAATATTTAGAAAGGTTTCTCGGGGGTGAGGCTCTGCATTGCACCGCGCACTCAAGAGAGGACGCAGAGCGTCCAGAACTGCATGCCTACGCGGAGCGCAGGCACGATAATCAATAGCTGGACACTTATCGTTCCACTCGCTCAAACGTAACTATCGTGCCTACGCTCCGTCAGCACGATGATCTGACGGCGTTTACTTATCCGAATGCCCCTGCGCCATGGCGACCACCACTTTGCGTTTGCCGGTGAAGGGTGCGCGGGAGTGGGCGGTGAGCATGTTGTCGAGCATCAGGACGTCGTTTTCCAGCCATGGGAAGCTGACGGTGCATTCGTCGAGTACGTCGCGGATTTCGTCCAGCAGGGTTTCTTCGAGGGGCGAGCCGTCGCCGTAGTAGACGTTGCGCGGCAGGTCTTCTTCGTCCACCACGTCGAGCAGGGTTTCGCGCACTTCCGGTTGCAGGTTGGAGATGTGGAACAGGTGCGCCTGGTTGAACCACACGGTGTCGTGGGTCACCGGGTGGCGTGATACCGCCTGACAAATCTGCCGGGTGCGCAGTTCGCCGTCGTCTTTCCATTCGCACTCGATGTTGTGCGCCCGGCAGTAAGCTTCGACCACGGACTCATCGTCGGTATTGAACACCTGACTCCATTCCACATCGAGCCCGTTGCCGTAGTTACGCACGTACATCAGTTTCTTTTCGACAAAGCGCTCGCGAATGCGCGCCGGAATGCGTCGGTAGATTTCGCGGCTGTCGGCGATCGGTGTTTCACCCCCTGTCTGCGCCGCAATCATGCTGTAGAACCAGATCTTCATCGGCCATTCCAGCGTGTAGGCCTGCTCGTTGTGCAGAGGGATGCTCTGGTGCGCCGGGTACTCGGTTGAGGTGTACACGCCTTTGGTGACATTGCTGCGCGGCGTAGAGCCGAACTCGTAGTTGAGCAGCGGATCGCCGAAACCGGCGGCGAACTCGCGAAACGCTTCCGCACCGCCCACCTCGAAGCCGCGAAACAGAATCCCGCCGGCGCTGTACAGATGTTCGGCGACCAACGGCTTGAGTTCGCCCAGCGCTTCCATCAAGTCCAGACCGGGCTCGGGTGCCTGCACCAGCATCGGCAAGATGCCCGCCCCTGCCAGCAACGGCCGGATATCCAAACTCAACGCATGACTCATGATGTCTCTCCCTTGATGGCAAAAGCGCCCGAGCCCCTGCGGCCTGGCGCAACACCAATGTCCAGATTGAACGTACTGCGCTGCTGAAAAATTAGCCGTACCGCCCTATTCATGCGGCATGCGGCATGCGGAGGTGTACCGCGGCGCTGAAACAATTTTTTGCATTTAAACGCAAAAATTTCCTATAGGAATTCAGTTCTCATTCGTCTTTAACTTAATGCGAGGCTTTTTACGCCCGCGCGTACAGACAGAGGGCACCGCCCTGCGGCCGCTCCACATCGTGAATCGAGATTGTTTATCCATGTCGAAGAAGTCCCGTTCAAAAATCTGGTTTCTCGTCCACAGCTGGCTGGCCCTGCCGATCTGGTTCTTCGTGCTGATCGTTTGTGTGACCGGCACGCTGGCCGTGGTCAGCAAGGAAATCATGTGGCTGGCCAACCCGGAGATGCGTGACAACCGCCCTTCCGACGACGCCCAGCGCCTGAACTTCGAACAGATTCGCGCAACCATCGAACGCAACGAGCCGGACCTGATCGTCGGCACCATCATGCAGCCGGACGGCGAGTACTTCGCCTTGAGCGTGTTCATCACCTACCCCGACGGGCGTTCGGTGCCGGCTTACGTCAACCCTTACACCGGAGTGATTCAGGGTATTACCCCATCGTTCGACTTCCGCCGCTTCACCCGCGCGCTGCACGGCTGGTGGCTGGTGCCGTTTACAAACGGTTATTCGTGGGGCTGGTACCTGGTGTCGATTCTCGGCCTGCCGTTGCTGGCGTCACTGGTGACCGGGCTGGTGGTCTACAAGAAATTCTGGCGCGGCTTTTTCAAGCCCGTGCGTTTCAGCCAGGGCCCGCGGATTTTCTGGGGCGACCTGCATCGCCTCAGCGGCGTCTGGTCGATCTGGTTCATTGCGGTAATTTCCATTACCGGCACGTGGTTTCTGATCCAGGCGATTCTGGGCGACAACCAGATCAGTATTTCCAGCAAATCCCAGGTCGCGTCGATCATCCCGCACAGCGCCGTGCCACTGACTGCCGATGGTAGTCCTGCGCCGACCATCAGCCTGGAGCGCGCCGTGGAAATCGCCAGGGAGCGGATTCCGGGCCTGGAAGCCAGCTTCATCACACCGCCGTTCAATGCCTACAGCAACATGCAGGTGGGTGGACGCAGCTGGTATCCATTGATGTTCCAGACCGCCGAAATCAACCCGTACAGCGGCGAGATTGCCGCCTCGCACCTGCTGTCGGACCGCAACAAGCTGGAGTTCGTCACCGAGTCCATGCGCCCCCTGCACACCGGCGATTTCGGCGGCATCTGGATCAAGCTGATCTGGGCGTTTTTCGGTCTGCTGCTGAGCATGATGGTGCTCAGCGGCCTGTTGATCTGGAGCAAGCGCACCGCGATAGCAACGATCAATGCCCTCAAGCGTGAAGCCAGAGCCAAGCCTGCCGCATACACCCCGGAGATAAACACCTCGCCGCTGACGGCCCGCACCCCGGAGAACAGCCTGTGAGCAAGGCCGCCGCTGTCGCACAACCTGCATCGTCAATGAGTCGTTTCTGGCACAAATGGCGTTTCCACATCAACGTGCTGCTGGTGCTGATACCGCTCGGTTTCATGCCCAAGTACTTCTCCGATGTTTCACTGGATCGTGGCGATCAGGGCCTTGGCCAGCGCGAGGTCGGCGAGATTCAGGTCGGCCCGTGGAGCCTGCGTCTGGCAGAGGACCGCAACGAAGCGCCGCGCCTTTCCGGTCCATCGGGCTACATGAAAAGTTTCAACGCGGCGCTGTGCAACGCCTGCATCGACCGGGTCAAGGCCACTTATCTGCGCATCGGCAAACCACGCAGCCTGCGCACCGCCGGGGTGATTTTCTTCGGTGGCGGCTACCGCATGAGCGCCTTCATGCAGATCGCGCAAAACACCGATCCCGACGCCGAGCTGTGGATCACCATGGAAGGCTGGGACGGCGCCGTGCATCAGACTTCCATCCCCCTGCAACAGGCTTCGCCCAGCACCGTGGCGTGGCTTAAAAAACAAGGAGCCCAACCATGAGTGCCCGCCCTTCCGTGCGCTGGCTGACGGCCAGTGCCCTGTGCCTGCTTGGCCTGAGCGGCAACGCCCTGGCGCATAACCCGATGTGCGAATGCAAACAGATCGACACCGAGCAGATCCGCTGCACCGGCGGTTTTTCCGACGGCAGTGGTGCGCCGGGTGTGACCCTGGACGTGATCGGCTACGACGAAACCATCCTGGTGCCAGGCAAGCTCGGCGAAGACTCGACGGTAACCTTCAAACGCCCCGCCTCCGAGTTCTACGTGCTGTTCGACGCAGGTCCCGGTCATGTGGTGGAAATCGATCAGGCGGACATCCAGGCGCCATGAGCACACCAACCCGACACATCGTCCGTCCGGCAGGCGCCGGGCATGAAACCCTGTACGTCCTGCTGCTGTGCCTGCTGATCCTCGGCAGCGCTGCCGGCGTGATCAGCCTGCACCGTGATACTCAGGAAACGCACAGCATCGCCAACCACCAACTGGACGCACGACGCGATTTGAGCGCTGCGGAACAAGGCATTTACGCCGACCTGCGCGTGACCCTCGACGAAATCCGCCTGCTGGCCAGCGAGCAGCAGACACCGATCACCCCAGAGCAACTGGGCGATGAAGGCTTTGCGCCGTTCGCCAGGGATGCCAGTTCGGTGAGCCGTGGCGACCATGCCTGGCAGATGATCGAGCAGTCCTACCTGGGACTGAGCCGGACTCCGAGCGTGGCCGGTTCGTTTCTGATGCGTGTCGATTCCGGCGAGCAGCCAGACATCTGGATCAACCGCAACGCCTCGCTGGCGACGGTCAGCGACCTCAGTGACCAGGCCTTGATCGATTCAGGCTGGAAACAGGTCGTCGCGCAATTCGATGCTGGCGTGACCCGTCAGCACCCGCACTGAAACTCCGCATTCCTTTGAAAGAAGACCGCTTGCCCATGCCTATTTCATTCAAACGCCGTCCCTTGCTGCGCGGCCTGCTGACGGGGCTGATGGTCGCCCTGCTGGCGCCGTCCAGCTTCGCCGCCGAACCGGCCAAACGCCTGCGTATCGGCATTACCCTGCACCCTTACTACAGCTACGTGAGCAATATTGTCGGCGACAAGGCCGACGTCGTGCCGCTGATCCCGGCGGGCTTCAACCCGCATGCCTATGAGCCGCGCGCCGAGGACATCAAGCGCATCGGTTCGCTGGACGTGATCGTGCTCAACGGTGTCGGTCACGACGACTTTGCCGACCGCATGATCGCCGCCAGTGAAACGCCGAACATCAAGACCATCGAGGCCAATGCCGATGTGCCGTTGCTGGCGGCCACCGGGGTGGCGGCGCGAGGTGCTGGCAAAGTGGTCAACCCGCACACATTCCTGTCGATCAGTGCGTCCATTGCGCAGGTCAACAATATCGCCCGCGAGCTGGGCAAGCTGGACCCGGACAATGCCAAAACCTACACCGCCAACGCCCGCGCCTACGGCAAGCGCCTGCGCCAGATGCGCGCCGACGCGCTCGCCAAACTGACCAAGGCACCCAATGCCGACCTGCGCGTGGCCACGGTGCATGCCGCCTACGACTACCTGCTGCGCGAATTCGGCCTGGAAGTCACCGCCGTGGTTGAACCGGCGCATGGCATCGAGCCGAGCCCGAGCCAGTTGAAAAAAACCATCGACCAACTGCGTGAGCTGGACGTGAAGGTGATCTTCTCGGAGATGGATTTCCCGTCCACCTACGTCGAGACCATTCAGCGTGAATCCGGGGTCAAACTGTACCCTCTGTCGCATATCTCCTATGGCGAATACACCGCTGACAAATACGAAAAGGAGATGGCCGGCAACCTGGATACGGTGGTACGCGCCATTCAGGAGTCGGGCGCATGACGGCTGCACAGCAACTCGATATCGTCAGCCAGGGGCCGGGCATCGAATTCAATCAGGTCAGCCTGACCCTCGGGCGCACCACGATTCTCGATCAGGTTCACTTCAATGTGCGCGCCGGCAGCGTACACGCACTGGTCGGCCCGAACGGCGGTGGCAAAAGCTCGCTGATCAAGACCCTGCTCGGGCAGACACCGCATCAGGGCCAATTGAGCCTGCTGTGGCCTGCAGCTCCAGGACTTATCGGCTATGTACCGCAGGCGCTGGAGTTCGACCGTGGCCTGCCGATGACCGTCGACGATTTCATGGCTGCGATGTGTCAGCGACGCCCGGCGTTTTTGGGCTTGTCGAAGCACTACGCGGCAGCGATTGGCGAGGCGCTGGAACGGGTCGGGATGCAGGACAAGCGCAAACGGCGCATGGGCGCGCTGTCCGGTGGCGAGCGGCAGCGCGTGCTGCTGGCGCAGGGGCTGATTCCTGCGCCGCAATTGCTGGTGCTGGATGAGCCGATGTCGGCGCTGGATGAAGCGGGTATTCAGGTGTTCGAGCGGTTGTTGGGCGACTGGCGCCGAAGCGGGGTCACGGTCCTGTGGATCGAGCATGACCTGGATGCCGTCAGGCGTCTGGCCGATCAGGTAACAGGGCTCAACCGACGCATCCTGTTCGATGAACCGGCCGCCACTGCGCTGACCCCGGAGCGGCTGCTGACCCTGTTTTCCGCGCACCCGCGCACGACGGATAGCAGCGCCGGGAGGATCGCGTAATGGATTACGAAACCTTTCGCCTGTTCATTCAGGGCCTCGCCTCTTCCGGTTACTTGCCCGAGGCGCTGGCCTACGGTTTCGTGGTCAACGCCCTGCTCGCCGGGCTGTTGATCGGCCCGGTGCTGGGCGGGCTGGGAACACTGGTGGTGGTCAAGCGCTTCGCGTTTTTCTCCGAAGCCGTGGGCCATGCGGCACTGACCGGGGTGGCGATCGGCATTCTGCTCGGCGAACCCTACACCGGCCCCTATGGCGCGCTGTTCGGCTATTGCCTGCTGTTCGGCATCGTCCTCAATTACCTGCGCAACCGCACCGGGCTGGCGCCGGACACGTTGATCGGCGTGTTCCTGTCGGTCTCCCTGGCACTGGGCGCTAGCCTGTTGCTCGTGCTGGCCGGCAAGATCAACGTGCACATTCTGGAAAATGTGCTGTTCGGCTCGGTGCTGACCGTCAACGGCAACGACCTGCTGGTGCTGCTGATCGTCGGTTCGCTGGTCATGGGCCTGAGCCTGCCGCTGTACAACCGCATCATGCTGGCCAGCTTCAACCCGCAACTGGCTGCGGTGCGCGGCGTGGCGGTGAAGACGCTGGATTACCTGTTCGTGATTCTGGTGACGCTGATCACGGTCGCGGCGGTGAAAGTCATCGGCGCAATCCTGGTCGGTGCGCTGCTGGTGATTCCGGCGGCGGCCGCACGCCTGTTGAGCCAGTCGCTCAAGGGCTTTTTCTGGATTTCAGTGGCCATTGCGACGCTCAGCACCCTGTGCGGCATCCTGCTGCCCATCGTCTTCGACCTGCCTGTGCCGTCCGGCGCGGCAATCATTCTGGTGGCGGGCATGGCTTTTGCGCTCGCCGCCATCGCTCGCGGCACGCTGCCGAGCCTGAAAGGGAATATTGGATAAATGCCTACGTTACGTACCTTGACCCTCGCGCTGATCATGAGCGGCCTGTTCAGCAACAGCCTGCAGGCGGCTGACAGCAAAACCGACAGTTCGCAACCGGTGAGGGTGCTGGCCAGCCTGCCGATTACCTATGGCCTGGGCGAGATACTGCTCAAGGACAGCGGTGTGGTGCTGGAGCGGGCTGCCGCGGCCAACCTGCCGGGCTCGCGTCAGACGGCGTATTTCACCGGGCGTGGTGCCGATGCCTTGCGCGGGCTGGCGAACAACGCCGACGCGGTGATCGGCTTGCGCTCGATCTGGGCCGATGACCCGCTTTACCCCAATGCACGGCGCAGCAATATTCGTATCGTCGAGATCGACGCTGCACGGCCGGTGGACGGCAGTTTGCCGGGCATCGCCGTACAGCCGGGTCAGGGCACTGACGGATTGAACAGTCAGCCGTGGCTGGCGAGCAATAACATGGGGCGTATGGCCGATGTGCTGGCAGCGGATCTGGTGCGTCTGGCTCCGGCCGCCAAACCGCAAATCGAGGCCAACCTGGCGGCGTTCAAGCAGCAGCTACTCAAGCTCAGCGCCAGCAGCGAGGCAGCGCTGGCCGGTGCCGATAATTTGAGTGTGGTGAGCCTGTCGGATCGCTTCAGCTATTTGATCAGCGGGCTGAATCTGGAGCTGATCGACACTCAGGCACTGACGGACGAGCAATGGACGCCGGAAGCCTTGAGCAAATTGAGCGCAACACTGAAAGACAACGATGTGGCGCTGGTGCTTGATCATCGTCAGCCGCCCGAGCCGGTCAAGGTGGCCATCGAGGCAGCCGGCAGCAAGCTATTAGTGCTGGGGATCGATGGCGCTGACCCGCTGGCGGAATTGCAGGGGGATATTCAGGGGATTATCGGGGTGCTGGCTGGTAAGGAGTGAGATTATCGTTCGGCACGCTCCAGCGTGGGAATGCAGGTCGCGACGCTTTACGTCGTAGAGAGGACGCGGAGCGTCCGGAAAGGCATGCGACGCGGAGCGTCGCACGATAATGAGTTGTCCGCGCAGACCGACGCAGAGCTTCAGCACGGAGTTGAGACTATCGTTCGGCACGCTCCAGCGTGGGAATGCAGGTCTCGACGCTCTGCGTCGCACGATAATGAGTTGTCCGCGCAGACCGACGCAGTGCTTCAGCACGATAGTTGAGATTATCGTTCCGCACGCTCCAGCGTGGGAATGCAGTTCTCGACGCTCTGCGTCGCAAGAGGACGCGGAGCGTCCGGAAAGGCATGCGACGCAGAGCGTCGCACGATAATGAGTTGTCCGCGCAGACCGACGCAGTGCTTCAGCACGGAGTTGAGACTATCGTTCCGCACGCTCCAGCGTGGGAATGCAGTTCACGACGCTCTGCGTCGCAAGAGGACGCGGAGCGTCCAGAACGGCATGACGACGCGGAGCGTCGCACGATAATGAGTTGTCCGCGCAGACCGACGCAGAGCTTCAGCACGATAGTTGAGATTATCGTTCCGCACGCTCCAGCGTGGGAATGCAGGTCTCGACGCTCTGCGTCGCACGATAATCGAAGTATCCGTCCAGACCGTCAATCAGACCGTCTGCGCTTCCATTTTCTGGCGCAGGCTCAGGGGGCGCATGTCGGTCCAGACTTCTTCGATGTAGGCCAGGCATTCTTTCTTGAAGCCGCTTTTGCCCACGGTGCGCCAGCCGTTGGGGATCGCCTTGTAGTCGGGCCAGATGGAATACTGTTCTTCGTGGTTGACTACAACTTGAAAGACGATGTCTTCCCGATCGAATACTGAAGTCATTGCTGCTCTCCATGTGTGTTCAGGGCTGCCGTGCCAATTCATGGCAGCTATAGGGATTGAACGTATCACTACGTCGAAAAATTAAACCTGGGCGACAGCGGCGTTCAGCGCACGGCCGAAGATCTCTGCCACTTCGTCGATCTGCTCGGCGGTGATGATCAGCGGTGGCAGAAAACGTACCACGCTGGCATGTCGACCGCCCAGTTCCAGAATCAGCCCGCGCTTGAGGCATTCACGCTGGATCAGTGGGGCCAGACGCGCAAATAGCGGCGGATGACCCTGTGCATCACGCGCACCGGATGGGTCGACCAGCTCGACACCGAGCATCAGGCCGCGCCCGCGAATATCGCCCAGTTGCGGGAAGTCACGCTGCAAGGCACGCAGATGCCCGGACAGACGCGCACCCATGGCTATCGCATGTTCGCAAATGGAGTGCTCCTGAAGATAGCGCATGACGGCAGAACCGGTAGCCATGGCCATCTGATTGCCGCGAAAAGTCCCGGCGTGAGCGCCTGGCAGCCAGGTATCCAGCCATGAACGATAGACCACCACCGCCAGTGGCAGACTGCCGCCGATGGCTTTGGACATGACCACCACGTCCGGGATGATCCCGGCGTGCTCGAAGGCAAACATTTTGCCGGTGCGGGCGAAACCGCTCTGGATTTCATCGACGATCAGCGCCACGCCGGCCTTTTCGGTGATGCTTCGCACGCCGCGCAGCCAGTCCAGATCAGCAGGGATGACTCCGCCCTCGCCCTGCACCACTTCAAGGATGACCGCTGCGGGCAATTGCACGCCGGCTTCCGGATCGTTGAGCAGGTTTTCCAGATAGTGCAGGTTGGCGCGCACGCCCGGTTCGCCGCCAAGCCCGAACGGGCAGCGGTAATCGTAGGGGTAAGGCAGAAACTGCACGCCTGTGCCGAGCAGCGCACCCAGCGGCTTTTTAGGCCCCAGGCTGCCCATCAGGCTCAATGCGCCCTGGCTCATACCGTGATAACCGCCCTGAAATGACAACACCGTGCTGCGTCCGGTAGCGGTACGCACCAGCTTCAACGCGGCTTCCACCGCATCGGTCCCGGTCGGGCCGCAGAACTGAATCTTCGCGTCATCGGCCAGCGCTGGGGGCAGCAGGCCGAACAGGTCCTGAACGAACTGATCTTTGACCGGCGTGGTGAGGTCCAGGGTGTGCAGCGGCAACTCGTCGGCGATCACCTGCTGGATCGCTTCGATAATCACTGGATGGTTATGCCCGAGCGCCAGGGTGCCCGCGCCTGCCAGGCAATCGATGAAGCGTCGCCCTTCGACGTCCTCGATGTGAATACCCTTGGCGCGTTTGAGCGCCAGCGGTATGCGCCGCGGGTAGCTGCGAGCATTGGACTCCTGGCGACTCTGTCGGGCCAGCAGTGGCGATTCGTCGAACTGGTAGAGCGTCTCAGCCGCAGCCGGGGCAACCTGAGTCGGCTGATCATCGATAAACCTGGTAGCGACTGACATCTGTGCAACCCTCAATACGCTGCTTGAATGACCTGAAGCATGGGCGTTGGCGCATGCCGCTTCAGGTATGTGTTCGTTGCTTTGAAAACGCGCCAGCGGGCTGCGGATTTACACCTGCCAACGAGTTTTTTATCCGCAGCCCCGGCGCCCCGACGAGAGGCTGATCAGAGCCCTTCCAGTTCCGCCATCAAGTCCGCCAGACGGTCGAATTTCTGCTCGTCGACCTGTGCTCCGCCAAGGCTTTCCAGGTGCTGCGCCAACGCCTGAACGGTGTTGAACTCGAACATTGCCCGCAACGGCACGTTACGCTGCAAGCGCTTCTGCGCACGGGTCACCACCTGGGTCGCGAGCAGCGAGTGCCCGCCCAGCTCGAAGAAGTTGTCGGTAATGCCCACGCGCTCGACCTTGAGCACATCGGCCCAGATCGTCGCCAGCTGCTGCTCCATTTCGGTCTGTGGCGCCAGATAGTCCTGCTGCGCCAGGCTGACGTCGGGCGCCGGCAGGGCCTTGCGGTCCAGCTTGCCGTTCGGGGTCAGCGGCATGGCCTCCAGCAACACCAGATGCGTCGGCACCATGTAGTCCGGCAGGCCGGACTTGAGGTGGCTTTTCACCTCGTCACGCAGAGCCTCGTGATCCTGCGTCGCGGAACGCGGCACCAGATAGGCCGCCAGCACCTTGCCCAATGGGCCGTCGACGTCCAGCACCACTGACTCACGGATGGCCGGATGCTCCAGCAGACGGGTTTCGATTTCACCCAGCTCGATGCGATAGCCACGAATCTTCACCTGATGATCGACCCGACCGACGTACTCCAGCACGCCGTCCTTGCGCCGCCGCGCCAGGTCACCGGTGCGGTACAGACGTTCGCCCGGCGCACCGAACGGATGCGGCACGAACACCGGCACGGTGCGCAGCGGATCAGCGACATAGCCGCGACCGACACCGGCCCCGGCTACGCACAGCTCACCGACGGCACCCAGCGGCACGAGGTCCAGCGCATCGTCGAGCAGGTACAGACGATTGTTGTCGGTCGGCGAACCGATCGGCAGATAAGCGCTGCGAGTGGACTGCACATCGACCCGGAAGAACGCCACATCGTCGGAACACTCGGCCGGACCATAGGCATTCACCAGGCCGATCTGCGGGTAACGTTGCAGCCACTGGCTGGCCAGTTCCGGCGGCATGGCTTCACCGGTCGGCAGCATCCAGCGCAGGCTGTCGAGCGCTGCCTGCGGTTCGGCGAGCAGGCCGGTGATCAGCGACGGCACGCTTTCCAGCACGCTGATGCGCTGCGCCTGAACATGCGCCAAAAGGGCCTGCGGGTCGCGGGCGATGTCGTTCGGCACGATGTCCACCCGAGCGCCAAACAGCGGCGCGGCGAGGAACTGCCAGACCGAAATGTCGAAACTCTGCGAGGCGGTCTGGGCGATCACATCGCGGTCGCTCAGGCTCAGGTAAGGCACCTTGCTCAACTGGTTATTGAGCATGCCGCGCTGCTCGACCATCACACCCTTTGGCAGCCCGGTGGAGCCTGAGGTGAAGATCACATAAGCGAGGTTGTCCGGCGCGCTGTAGCGACCAGGGTTGTGCTGCGCGGAATCGCTCTGCTGCACGTTTTCCCAGACCCGCAACTGCGGTCGGCTCGACTCAGGCAGCGCATCAAGTAACGCCCTGCCCTGTTCCAGGCACTCAGCACTGCACACCAGCAGCGGCGTGGCGCTCTGGTCGATGATGCCGCTCAGCCGGGCGTTCGGCAGCGTCGGGTCCAGCGGCAGGTAACCGGCACCGGCCTTGAAGCTACCGATGATCATGCCCAGCAGTTCAAGGCCACGCTCGGCGAGCACGGCAACCGGCTGATCGAAACCGACACCGGCCCCGATCAAGGCATGGCCCAGACGGTTGCTGGCGATATTCAGCGCGGCATAGCTGAGCTGGCGTTCCAGGCAACTGACCGCAATGCGCTCCGGATGCGCCGCGACCTGCGCTTCGAACAGTTCGACATAGCTTTTATCCAGCGGGTAAGCATGGTCGCTCTGATTGCAGCCGTCGATCAGGAAAGCGCGCTCCTGCTCACTGACCAGCGCCAATTCGGCCATGTCGCCATGAAAGCCTTCGACCAGCGCCAGCAGCAGGCGCTTGAACTCACTGAGCATGCTCTGCACGGTGGATTCGTCGAAATAGCGCTGGTCGTAGGACAGGTGCAGGCCCAGGTCATCGCCCGGATAGCAGACTGCGGTCAGCGGGTAGTTGGTATGGGTGCGACCGGAATCCGAGGTGGCATTCAGGCTTTGCGCACGGTCCAGCACCGAGACCTCGACCGGCGCGTTCTCGAACACGAACAGGCTGTCGAACAGCGGCTGGCCCTTGGGCAGCTCGCTGTTTTCCTGAATGGTCACCAGCGGCAAGTACTCGTACTCGCGCAGTTGCATGTTGCTGTCCAGCAACTGGCTGAGCCACTGGCGAACGCTGCAACGTTGATCGTCAGCCGGCATGCCGACACGCAAGGCGATGGTGTTGATGAACAGCCCGACCGTGCGCTGCATCTGCGGCAGTTCCACCGGCCGCCCGGCCACAGTCACGCCGAACACCACGTCGCGATCACCGCTCATGCGCCGCAGGGTCAGCGCCCAGGCCGCCTGGGCGAAGGTATTGACGGTCAGTTGATGCTGCTGCGCCAGTTCGCGCAGTTGCGCACCGTCGCGTTCATCGAGACGGGTGTAGCAGTCGCCCACCACCATGCCACCGCTGTCGCCGGCATGTTCACGCAGGAACGGCCGGTCGCTGGGGATCGACGTGGGCCGCTCGAAGCCGCGCAGGTTGTCTCGCCACCAGTCACGCGCCTGCGTCAGGCCTCGGCGTTGCAGCCAGCCGATGTAGTCGCGATAGCGCGGTGCGGGGGCCAGTTGCGCATCGCAGCCTTCGCCCAGCGCGGTGTAGATGTCGAAGAAGTCGTTCATCAGCAGCGAGCGGCACCAGGCATCGATCAGGATGTGGTGGTTGCTCATCATGAACCAGTAGCGCGCCTCGTCGACGCGGATCAGACGCAGGTGGAACGGCGGTTGATCGAGCAGTTCGAAACCGGCCTCGCGCTCGGACTTGAGCAGAACCTGCAAGCGCGGCTCCTGCTGCTCCGCCGGCACCTCACGCCAGTCCAGGTAATCAATTGGCGTGCTGCCCGGCTTGTGAATGACCTGCAGCATGGTTTCGCCGATGTTCCAGCAGAACGAGGCACGCAACGCTTCGTGACGGGCGATGACCGCTTGCCAGGCCTGGGCGAAACGCTGCGGGTCCAGGGCGCTGTCGATGCGGTAGCGGTCCTGCATGTAATACAGTCCGGTTCCCGGCTCCAGCAAAGTGTGCAGCAGCATGCCCTCTTGCATCGGGGTCAGTGGGTAGACGTCTTCGATGTGGCTTGGCGGAACCGGCAGCGCGTCCAGTTGCGCCTGATCCAGAGCAGCCAGCGGGAAGTCCGACGGCGTCAGGCCGCCGCTGCCATCGGCCAGGCAATGGGCGATCAGCGCCTGCAACTGCTTGAGGTAATCTTGCGCCAGCGCTTCGATGGCAGCGGGTTCATAGCGCTCGGCGCTGAAGGTCCAGCGCAGCAGCAGTTCACCCCCGTACACCTGACTGTCGATGCTCAGTTCGTTGGGCAGCGGCGCCTGTGGATCGTGGGCCGCGCCTGGCGACTCTTGCAGCGGACGGAACAGCGCGTCGTCAGCGAAGCTCTGATCGAACTGGCCGAGGTAGTTGAAGGTGATCGGCGCCACCGGCAATGCCTGCATGGCAGCCTTGCTGGCACTGTCGGCCAGGTAGCGCAGCACGCCATAGCCCAGCCCCTTGTGCGGCACCTGGCGCAGTTGCTCCTTGACCGCCTTGATCGAATCGCCCGGTGCCGCGTCGACAGCCGGCGCGGGCGTCAGGCGCAGCGGATAGGCGCTGGTGAACCAGCCCACCGTTCGGGTCAGGTCGATGTCATCGAACAGGTTTTCACGGCCGTGACCTTCAAGCTGGATCAGGGTCGACGGCTGCCCGCTCCAGCGGCAGACCACCTGTGCCAGCGCGGTCAGCAGCAGGTCGTTGACCTGGGTTCGGTAGGCACTCGGCGCCTGTTGCAGCAGTTGCCGGGTACGTTCGGCATCCAGGCGCACGCTGACCGTCTGCGCATGACGATTCTGCCGACCGCCCTGCGGGTTATGGCACGGCAGACTCGTCGCAGGACCGCCCAGCTGGCGCTGCCACAGGTGCAGTTCTTCACGTAACGACTCGTTGCCCGCATAAGCCTGCAAGCGTGCGGCCCAGTCGCGGAAGGCGCTGGTCTTCGCCGCAAAGCGCACCGGCGCCGCGTCGCGCAGTTGACGATAGGCGTTTTGCAGATCGTCGAGCAGCACGCGCCATGACACGCCATCGACCACCAGGTGATGAATGACCATCAGCAACCGTTGCTGGCCCTGCGGACCGTCGACCAGCAAGGCGCGCAGCAGCGGACCGTCTTGCAGGTCGAGACTGCGCTGGGTGTCAGCGTACAAGGCTGCGCATTCGGCCATGTCGCTGACCTGCGCCTGAATCAACAGGGTGGTGTCGGCGGACACTGCGCGGTGTTCTGCCTGCCACGTGCCCTCATGCTCGGTGAAACTCAGGCGCAGGGCATCGTGTTGTTCGAGTAGCGCACGCAACGACTGCTCAAGGACGTTCGGGTCCAGCGCGCTGAGCGGCTCCAGCAGCACCGACTGATTCCAGTGCTGACGCTCGGGGATCGGCGTGTCGAAGAACCAGTGTTGAATCGGCGTCAGGCCGCAAGCACCGTCAAGCTGGCCCTGCTCGGCCTGAATCAGCTCGCGAGTGGTCGCCACGGCGGCCAGGGTCTGCACGGTCTGGTGCTGGAACAAATCACGCGGGCTGAAATGAATACCCAGTTGACGCGCCCGGCTGACCACCTGAATCGACAGGATCGAGTCGCCGCCCAGCTCGAAGAAGTTATCGTTGAGGCCGACTTTTTCCACGTTCAGCACCGCACACCAGATTGCCGCCAACTGTTGCTCCAGCTCACTGGCGGGCGCTACGTAGTGTTGACGATTGAGCTCCGGGTCTGGTGCAGGCAAGGCACGGCGGTCGAGTTTGCCGTTGGCGGTCAGTGGCATGCTGTCGAGCAGAATCAGGTGGGTCGGCACCATGTAGTCCGGCAGTTGCGTCTTGAGGTGCGACTTGAGCGATTCACGCAATTGCGCCTGCTGCTCGTCGCCCTCCCCGGCCACATCGCTGACCAGATAGCCTGCCAGTTGCTTGCCTGACGGCGTGTCCAGCGCCAGCACGATGGCTTCGCGGATTGCTGCGTGCTCCAGCAGACGGGTCTCGATCTCCCCCAGTTCGATGCGGAAGCCGCGAATCTTCACCTGATGGTCGATACGCCCCAGGTATTCCACCAAACCGTCGGCGCGCTGGCGCACCAGATCGCCGGTACGGTACAGACGCCCGCCGTTGCTGGCGAATGGATCGGCCACGAAGCGTTCGGCAGTCATGCCGGGGCGCTGGTGATAGCCCTGCGCCAGGCCCGCTCCGCCGATGTACAGCTCGCCGCTCGCGCCTTGGGGCACCAGGGCCAGATCGGAGTCGAGAATGTACGCCACCCGTGCACCGACCACGCGCCCGATCGGCACGCTGGCTTCACCGTCCTCCAGTTGCTGCGGGGCCAGGCTGGCCAGCGGCATGACCACGGTTTCGGTCGGGCCGTAGGCATTGAATAACAGCTCGGGCTGGAACACCGCACGGATGCGTTGCAGGTGTTCGCCGGTCAGCGCTTCGCCGCCGGTGATGCACATGCGCACCGGCAGGGTCTGGCCCTGGGTCGCCAGCCACTGCGCCAACTGGCTGCCGTAACTGGGCGTGAAGCCGAGAATATTGACCTGCTGCTGACGAATCAGCGTGCAGATTTCTTCGGCGTCCCACTGCCCCTGAGCACGCAGCACCACACGCGCACCGCTGAGCAAGGGCACCAGCAGACGCTCGGTAGCGGCATCGAAATTGATCGAGTAGAAATGCAGCTCACAGTCGTCAGGGCGCATGTCGAAGCGTCGGATTACTGCCTGGCAATGCATGGCAATTTCACCATGGGACACCACCACGCCCTTGGGTTTACCGGTCGAACCGGAGGTGTAAATCAGGTACGCCTGATGCTGCGGCAGGCTGATAAACGGCAGTTCATCGGACGAAAAAGACTCCAGCAGCGGCTGATCGTCTTCCAGGCACCAGCGGGCAACACCGGCAGGCAACTCGCCCAACGCGGTAAACAGGGCACGATCGCTCAGCAGCAGCCCGACGCCGCTGTCTTCGATCATGTAGTGCAGGCGTTCCAGCGGGTATTCCGGGTCAAGCGGCACGTAGGCACCACCGGCCTTGAGGATCGCCAGCAGGCCGACGACCATGTCCAGCGAACGCGGCAGCGCCAGACCAACGCGAACCTGCGGGCCGACGCCGCGTTCGCGAAGCATCCAGGCCAGTTGGTTGGCCTTGGCGTCGAGCTCGGCGTAGCAGAGGGTTTGCCCGGCGAACGTCAGCGCCGGCGCGTCTGCACGCCGTTGTGCCTGTTCGGCAAACAGGCTGTGAATGCATTGGTCGAGCCGTTGTTCACCCGCTTCGACACCGAGGCTGTCGAGCAGTTGCTGACGCTCTGTGTCCTGCAGCAGCGGCAATTCACTCAAACGCTGTTGTGGATCAGCGAGCAGCGCCTGCAACAGGTTCAGCCAGTGTTCGGCCATCTGCGCGATGCGCGGTTCGTCGAACAGATCGGTGCTGTAGGTCAGGCAGCAACCTAGACGGTGGTCCAGTTCGGTGACTTCCAGATTGAGGTCGAACTTGGTGGCTCGCGCATCGTTGACCAGGTACTCGACGGTCATGCCCGCCAGCTCGCGACTTTGCTGGAATTCCCAGCGCTGCACGTTGCACATCACCTGAAACAGCGGGTTGTAGGCTGCGCTGCGTGGCGGTTGCAGGGCTTCGACCAGATGATCGAACGGCAGGTCCTGATGCGACTGGCCTTCGATCACCGTGTGGCGAACCTGTTCGAACAGCTGGGCGACGCTCATCTGCCCGTCAAGCTGCACGCGCAACACCTGGGTATTGAGGAACGCGCCGATCAGCCCTTCGCTTTCCGGACGAATGCGGTTGGCCACCGGCGCGCCGATGCGCAAGTCGTTCTGGCCGCTGTAGCGGTAGAGCAATACCGCCAGGGTGGCGGTCATGGTCATGAACAGGGTCAGGCCGTTGCGCGCATTGAATGCACGAACTTTCACGGCCAGGTCGGCGTTCAGGTCAAAGCGATACAGTTCGCCCTGATGGCTTTGCACCGGCGGCCGCGGCCGGTCCGCAGGCAGCTCCAGCAATGGATGCTCGCTGCCCAATTGCGCGGTCCAGTAATCGAGCTGGCGCTGGCGTTCGCCGGCTTCCATCCACTGCCGCTGCCAGACGCTGTAATCCAGATAGTGCACCGCCAGCGGTTCCAGCGGCGATGGTCGTCCTTCGAGGAAGGCTTCGTAAAGCTGCCCCAGTTCGCGGGCGAAAATGTCCATCGCCCAGCCTTCGGTGACGATGTGGTGCAGGGTCAGGACAAAGTAATGCTCAAGGTCGCTTGACCTGACCAGACACGCGCGCAGCAACGGTCCGGTTTCCAGATCGAAGGGCTGGTGCGCCTCGCTGTCGGCCAGTGCCTGAATGCTTTGCTGACGAGCCTCGGCGGGCAACGCAGAATAATCCTGCCACTGCACGCGCAGGCCGGACTGCTCGCTGACCTGCTGGCACGCTACGCCGTTGACGCTCGGGAACGTGGTGCGCAGGGTTTCGTGGCGCAGGATCAAAGCTTGCAGCGCTGCCTCGAAACACTCGATGTTCAGCACGCCTTTCAGGCGCGCCATGCCGCCGACGTTGTAGGCCGGGCTGTCCGGTTCCATCTGCCAGAGGAACCACATGCGCTGCTGGGAGTAGGACAACGGTACCGGCTGGCTGCGGTCGACACGGGCAATCGGTTGCAGGCTGCTGCGTGCGCCGGACTGCTGAATGGCCTCAACCTGTTCGGCAAACGCGCCCAGTTCGCTGGCTTCGAACAGCGTCCGTAACGGCAGGTCGATGTCGCACGCCTGACGCACGCGGGAAATGATTTGCGTGGCCAGCAACGAATGCCCGCCCAGTTCGAAGAAATCATCGCGCAGGCCGACACGCGGCACGCCCAGCACCTGTCGCCAGACAGCGGCGATCTGTTTTTGCAGATCCGTCTGCGGCTCGACGTGCTCGCGGGTCTGCCATTGCGGCTCGGGCAAGGCGCGACGATCCAGCTTGCCGCTCGGGCTCAGGGGCATGCTGTCGAGGCGCACCAGCTGCGCCGGGACCATGTAATCCGGCAGTTCCAGGGCCAGTGCCGACTTGATCCGCTCGGCCTCGACGTTCTGCCCCGCTTCGGCGGTGTAGTAACCGATCAGTTGCGGCCCGGCAACGGTTTCGCGCAGCAGGACGGCTGCCTGGCCTACGCCTGGATGGGCCAGCAAACGCGCTTCGATCTCTTGTGGTTCGACGCGGAAACCGCGCAGTTTGACCTGCTGATCCAGACGGCCAAGGTATTCCAGCACGCCATCGGCGGCCCAGCGCACCAGGTCCCCGGTGCGATACAGGCGCTCACCCGCTTGCCCCAGCGGATCGGCGACAAAGCGCTCGGCGCTAAGCCCGGGACGCCTCAGATAGCCACGCGCCAGACCGATGCCGCCGATGCACAGCTCCCCGGCCACCCCGCGTGGCAGCGGATTGAGTTCGCTGTCCAGCACCCGGCACAGCACATTGCCCAATGGCCGGCCGATCGGCGAGCGCAGGCCGTCGCTGATCCGGCACTGCCAGTGGGTGACGTTGATCGCGGTTTCAGTCGGGCCATAGCGGTTGTGCAGCTGTACGCCGGGCAGTTGATCGAGCACCCGGTTGCGCAGCTCGCCGGGCAACGCTTCGCCGCCGGAAAACAGCCGACGCAGGCTGCTGCACTGCTGCGCCAGCGGCTCATCGATGAACAGTTGCAGCAGCGGCGGCACGAAGTGCAGCGTGGTCACAGAATACGCGTTGATCAGCTGCGCGATGCGCTGCGGATCGCGGTGTTCGCCAGGGCCTGCCAGCAACAAGCGGCAGCCGGTGACCAGCGGCCAGAAGCACTCCCACACCGAGACGTCGAAACTGATCGGTGCCTTCTGCATCAGCACGTCGCTTTCATCCAGTGCGTAGGTGTCCTGCATCCATTGCAGGCGCTCGGCCAGGGCCGCGTGAGTGTTGCCGACGCCTTTGGGCTGACCGGTCGAGCCGGAGGTGTAAATCACGTACGCCAGGTTGTCGCCGTGCAGGTTCAGACGCGGCGCACTGACCGGCCAGTTGTCCAGGTGCAGCGTGTCCATCGCGACGGTGCACACGCCTTCGGCGCTCGGCAGGTCGCCCAGCAGATGGCTCTGGGTCAACAGCAGTTCGACCCCGCTGTCTTGCAGCATGTAGGCGAGTCGATCCATCGGATAGTCCGGGTCCAGCGGCACGTAAGCCCCGCCTGCCTTGAGGATCGCCAGCAGCCCGATCAACAGCTGCGGCGAACGCTCGGCGGCGATCGCCACCTTGATGTCCGGACCAACGCCCTTGTCGCGCAGGTAATGCGCCAGGCGGTTGGCCTGAGCGTGTAGGCTGGCGAAGTCTAGGCTGCCGCCCTCCCACACCAGTGCGATACGTTCCGGTGTCTGTCGCGCCTGGCGGTCCAGCCGTTCCGGCAACCACAACGTGGCCGGTGCGCAAGGCGCGGCGCTCCATTGCGCCTGTTGCTCCTGCTCCTCGGCGCTGAGCAGTTGCACGTCACCCAGCGCGAGCTGGGCCTGCTGGCTGACCTGCGTCAGCAGGCGCACATAGTGCTGAGCCATGGCCACGATAGTGTCGTGCTCGAACAGTTCGTCGGCGTAATCGAAGGACAGCGTCAGGCGACCGTTGCGGTGCTCCTCACTGTGCAGTTGCAGATCGAACTTGGCCTCGCGGCTGTGCCACGGCAGCTCTTCGGCCAGCAGCCCCGGCAAACGACGCAGAGCGCCGAGGTCGCGTTGCTGGTGGTTGAACATGACTTGAAACAGACCGTGCTCGCGCGCCTGCGGAAACACTTCGACCAGTTGCTCGAACGGCACGTCCTGATGGGCCTGGGCCTCAAGCGCCGCCTGCCGGGTCTGGGCCAGCAGGGTCGAGAATGGCAGACGCGGGTCCAGCTCTGCGCGCAGCACCAGGGTGTTGATGAAGAAGCCGATCAGGCCCTGGGTTTCATGGCGTGGCCGATTGGCGCCGGGCACACCGATGCGAATGTCGGCTTGCCCGCTGTAACGATGCAACAGGGTCTGGAACCCTGCCAGCAGGAACATGAACGACGTCGATTGCCAGGCTTGCGCGGTGTTGCGCACGGCGGTGCTCAGTTCGGCAGTCAAGCGCAGGCTGTAGCGCGAAGCGCTGTGCTGCTGGCGGGCCGAACGCGGATGGTCGGTGCTCAACGTCAGAACTGGCTGTTCATCACCCAGTTGCTGCTGCCAGTAAGCCAGCTGGCGCTCGGCCTCGCCGTTCGCCAGCCATTCGCGCTGCCATTGGCCGTAATCGGCGTAACGCAGCGGCAACGGTGCCAGCTCCAGCGTCTGGCCCTGAACAGCCGAGGCATAGAGGCGCGAGAACTCGTCGATCAGCACATTCAGCGACCAGCCATCGGCAATGATATGGTGCAGCGTGACCAGCAATTGATGCTCTTCTTCGTCCAGTTGGAGCAACGTGACGCGCAGCAACGGGCCGTGTTGCAGATCGAACGGCAAGCGCGCCTGCTGTTCGCGAATTGCCACGGCCCGTGCCTGACGCTCGTCGCTGGGCAGATCGCTGATATCGAGGGTCTCCAGGTGAAATTCACTCGGCGCATCGATACGTTGCAGGGCCACGCCGTCCTGTTCGTAGAAGCGCGTGCGCAGCGATTCATGGCGCTCGATAAGGCGCTGGAAGCTGGTGCGCAACGCAGTGCTGTCCAGTTCACCGCGCAGATGGAGCCCGCCGGGAATGTTGTAGGCGCTGCTGTGCGGGTCGAGCTGCCAGAGGAACCACAGACGGTTCTGGGCCATGGACTGTGGCAGATGCTCATTGCCGGGCAATCGCACGATGGCGCTCTGCGTCTGGCTGTCGCCTTGCGATGCGGCGGTCTGCAGCGTTTCGACCTGTGCCGCGAAGACCGCCAGCGTCGGCGCTTCAAAGAGCAGTCGCAGGCTCAGGTCAATCCCCAGCGTTTCGCGCAGGCGGGCCACGACCTGGGTCGCGATAATCGAATTGCCGCCCAGCAGGAAGAAATGGTCGTCGGCGTTGACCTGTTCACACTGCAACTGTTCGCACCAGACTGTGGCGATCTGCGCTTGCAGGTCCGAGCCACTGCTTGGGGCACAGCCTGAAAGAGTGGCATTGCTCACGGGAAACACCGCGTAGCTGTCCAGGCTGCCGTCGGCCAGACGCGTACGGCAGGCCGAGCGCTGCAATTTGCCGCTGGAGGTCTTGGGCAGCGCGCCCGGATTGAGCAGCACCACGACACTCGGCGCTTCCTGAAACGCCTCGGCCACGGTCTGCCGGATAACCTTGATCAACGCGTCCGGCGTGAGGATTTTCTGCACGCTGCGACTGATTTCAGCAGCAATGCCGATGCCTTCGCTACCGTCCTGAGTGACGGCAAACGCCGCCACCCGGCCTTTGCGCACGACATCTACGTCACGCTCGATGAGCTTTTCGATGTCCTGTGGGTACAGGTTGTGGCCACGAACAATCAGCATGTCCTTCAGGCGGCCAGTGATGTACAGCTCGCCGTGACGCTGAAAACCCAGGTCGCCGGTACGCAGCCAGGTCTGCCCGGCGTGCTGCACGAACGCCTTGGCGGTGGCTTCCGGGTTGCGCCAGTAACCATGGGCGATGCTCGGCCCGCTGGCCCAGACTTCGCCAACCTGATTCTCGCCGAGCACCTGCAGGCTGACCGGGTCGGCGATCAGCACGCCATGCCCTGGCTGGCCCGTGCCGCAGCTCATGACCGGCATACCGTCGCCCGGTTCTACGACATTGCGCGCCAGCGCCTGCGCATCCAGGCGCAGCGATGGGATACCCTTGCCGCGCTTGCCCCCGGCCACATACAACGTCGCTTCGGCCAGACCGTAGGACGCCATGAAGCTGTCAGGCGTGAAGCCGCAACTGGCGAATTTTTCGGCAAATGCTCTCAGGCTGTCTTCGCGAATCGGCTCGGAGCCCGAATACGCCACGCGCCAGCGACTCAGGTCCAGACGCTCCAGCGCCGAATCGCTGACCCGTGCGCTGCACAGCTGGTAGGCGAAGTCAGGCCCGCCGCTGATGGTGCCGCCGTATTCACTGATGGCTTCCAGCCAGCGCAACGGCCGGGCGAGGAAGTGAGCGGGGGCCATCAGGATGCACGGGACACCGCTGAAAATCGGCTGCAACAAGCCGCCGATCAGGCCCATGTCGTGGTAGAGCGGCAGCCAGCTGACAATCACGTCGTCCGGATTGACGTCGATGCCGAAGCCGTGGCGGATCAATGACTCGTTGGCGACCAGATTGCCATGCGTGACCTGCACGCCCTTCGGTAGTGCGGTCGAGCCAGAGGTGTATTGCAGGAACGCAATGTCGTCGGCCTGCAGTTGTGGGCCCTGCCAGTCTTGTGCCGGGGCAGCAGGCAGCGTATCGACACAGAGCAGTGGCGGCGCATCGGCAGCGGCCAGCTCGTCCATCTGCAGCAAGGCGGGCTGCAAATCGGAGCCGGTCAGCAGCAGACGCGGCTCGGCATAGGCGATGATCGACAGCAGTCGCTCCTGGTGATGGCGACGATTGGATTCCGGCGGATAAGCCGGCACGGCAATGACCCCGGCATACAGGCAGCCGAAGAACGCCGCAACATAGTCGGGCCCGCTATGGAACAGCAGAATCGCCCGATCCCCCGGCACAGCCTGACATTGCAGCGCAGCAGCGATGGTCCGCGCGCGCAGGTCCAGATCACGGTAGGTCAACACCAGGCCCTGGTCTTTCTCATCGGTGAGAAAACGCAGCGCCAGCCGATCCGGCGTGTGCAAGGCGCGACGCTGAAGAGCCTGAGCCAGAGTGTCGGGGAGTTCAAACGCATCCATGATGGGGTTCCTGCTAGATTCGGCGTGCCAGATAAAATCTGAATTTCAAAAAAGACGCGCGCCCTGCAAGGAGGTCGCGCGCGGAGCAAACAGGGTCAACCGGCGGCCCGGTTCATGTGCCGTGACGCGCTGTTGCGCCAGCGTGTCAGGTGCTGTTCGCAATAGCGTCGCAGCAGACGGAGCAGCTGCGTTTGCTCGTCGACCAGATAAAAGTGATGGCCCTCGAACATGTCCAGAGAGAAGCCGGTGCAGGTCTCTTCCTGCCAGTCGAGCAGCTGCTCGACGCTGATGCTGTCCTGCTTGCCGCCAAATACATGGATCGGCACGCTGAGCGGCTCGCGCTTGCCATACACAAAGCTGCCGCAGAGCAGAAAATCGGCGCGCAGGATCGGCAGCATCAACTGCATGAGCTCCTGGTTGGTGATGACGTTTTCGCTGGTGCCTTTTAATGTGCGCAATCGGTCGAGCAGTTGCGCATCAGTCTTCGCAGTGGCGTATTCGCTGACATCGCGGCGCACCGGGCCGGCAGTCGCCGATGCGAACAGCGCCAGCGGCGCAGGCAGGCCGCGCTCGCGCAAGACGTGCGCCAGCTCAAAGGCCAGCAGCCCGCCCAGACTGTGGCCAAACAGCGCATAGGGCTTGTCCAGGTCGGCACTGATCTCGTCGGCCAGATGACTGGCCAGCTGCACGATGTCGGTCTGCAAGGGCTCGTCCATGCGCATGCCACGGCCGGGAAGCTCCAGCGGGCGCACGTTCAGCCACTCCGGCAATTTGCGCCGCCAGGGGCTGTAGAACATCGCGCTGGCCCCGGAATAAGGCAGACAGAACAGCGTCAGGCTCACCGGCGTGCTCATATCGAAACCGTCCGGCTGTGGGCGCGGGTGTAAAAGCGGCGATGCGCGTGATCGAAACGCATGGGGTTCTCCTGAGGTATTCCCTGGCCGCAACCGTGGTCGGGCATGTCACCAATGAGAACGGATGGCGTCTGCAAATAATTAGGCGGATGCACGCGGCGGGGACAGGCACGACGAAAGCGTCCTTTTAAAGTGCGCTGATTGGCTTTCGCATTTGACAATAATTATCATTAAGGCTAATTTGTCGCCCCATGTGACGGTGCTGCCCCCTCCATGCGGCCCTCCCCTCCATTGTTAAAGCAGCAAGGTGAATTCCATGACGGAACACGTAATCACAAGTAAGTGCGACTCACCCTTACTCCAGGCATTCGTCGATAACTACTTGCTGCTGGTCAAGATTGCGGCCCGCATCGTGGGCTGCCGCTCACGCGCCGAAGACGTCGTGCAGGATGCCTTTTTCAGACTGCGCTCGGCACCTCAGGCCACGCTGACCTTCAAGGCACAGCTCAGTTACCTGTTTCAGATCGTGCGCAACCTGGCCATCGATCATTACCGCAAACAGGCGCTGGAACAGAAATACACCGGCCCGGAGGCCGAGGGGCTGAACGTGGTGATTCAGGGTGCCTCGCCAGAAATCTCGCATATCAATTTCTCCAGCCTGGAGAAAATTGCCGACGCCCTGACCGAGCTGCCGCCCCGCACCCGCTATGCGTTCGAGATGTACCGCCTGCACGGCGTGCCGCAAAAAGACATCGCCAAGGAACTGGGTGTGTCGCCAACGCTGGTCAACTTCATGATCCGCGATGCGCTGATTCATTGCCGCAAGGTCAATGGCGCCCAGGCTGAAGCCTGATTGCGAGCGGTTCAGGCAGGCAAAAAAATCCGGAGCATTGGCTCCGGATTTTTGTTTTCAGCCTGGCGGGCGACAGATCAGCGGCTGACCTGATACTCGGGCTGCACTTCCGGCATCGCCGAGGAGTGGTGGTTGAGAATCTTCCACTCGTTGCCGACGCGGTGGTAGAGAAACGAATAACGTGCCTGCACCTTGGTCTTTTTGCCGTCCGGCGCCGTCAGGGTGAAGGTGTAAACACCGTTGTCCGCAGCGGCATCAGGCCCCAGGCGACGAATCTCCCGGTAGTTGATCTCGCCAACCGGCTTGAGCGCCAGGAACTTATCGAAGTAATCTTTGATCTCTGCCGGAGTGGCACGCACCTTGTTGGAGACCGTAGGCTGCAGGACAGCGTCCGACGCGTACAACGATGCGACGGTAGTGGAGTTTCCGGTCTGCAGGGCTTTGTTCCAGCGATCAAACAGACCGGCGATTTCCTTGTCGTTCACATTGTTTGGCGTCTCGGCCACCATGCGGTAGGTGTAGCCGGACGGCTCGGCAGCAGCTTGAACCATCGGTGCACTTACAGCCAGCAACAGGGCCAGGGCGGTCAATTTCGTTTTCATCGCTACTCTCCTACGGGGATCTGTTCAGGGATTCAGTGAGTGCCACTTTGCCCTCCCCGCCACGGCTCGCCATCGGCCAACCGGGGTTAACTGTGTATGCCGATCGGCAGATAGGCGTCACCTCCTGATACAGTTCTAATAGCCTGACTTCTGTTTATGCCCGCGCGGGCATCAACCCTCGCTGGAGCACCCCATGCAAAGTCCTCCCCATGATCCGGCAAGCGCACTGGCCATCCGTAACCAGTATCGCCAGTCGCAAAGCCGCGCCGCACGTCTTCGCCTGCTGGTGGATACCGGTCAGGAGCTGACCCATCTGCCACCTCAGGCCATGCGCCAGTGCGTGCTGCAACGCGCGTGCGCATTCGTAGCCATGGACCATGGCCTGCTGCTGGAATGGAGTGCCGACAACGGTGTGCAGACCACCGCCAGCCATGGCAGTGCAGAACGCCTCGCCACGCTTGAAACCGCTGCCGACCCATTGGCCATCGGCCCGCAGTGGCTGGAGCGGCCCGATACTGCCCTGCCGTGCATGCTGCTGTTACCGTTGCGCGGCGCCGACGAAGGGTCTTTTGGCACCCTGCTGCTGGCCAACAGCGTGGGCATCAATGCGCCGGACAACGAAGACATCGAGTCGCTGCAATTGCTGGCGACGTTGCTGGCGGCGCACCTGGAAAACAATCGGCTGCTCGACGCGCTGGTGGTCAGAGAGCAGACCATGTCCGAACTGGTCCGCCAGTTGTTCACCGCTCAGGAAGACGAGCGCAAACGCATGGCCTACGACCTGCATGATGGTCTGGCTCAGACCCTGGCCGGTCTGCACCAGCGATTGCAGGGTTTTGCCGGTCGCTGTCCGGCGCTGCCTGCGCCACTGGACGCCGATCTGCAAGCCATTCTCAAACTGGCGCAGCACTGCGTGGGTGAAGGTCGACAACTGATCAGCGGTCTGCGTCCTAGCGTGCTCGACGATTTCGGTCTGCTGCAGGCGGTCGACAAGGAAGCCGACCGGTTGCGCGAAGCGGGAGTCGCGGTGCATTGGCGCTCGCGCTCCCTGACCCGCCTGCCCAGCCATCTGGAAATCGCCCTGTTCCGTATTGCCCAGGAAGGCATCAACAATGTGCTCAAACACGCCAGTGCAGGCCGCGTAGAATTGGCCTTGGAACTGAGTGAAGAGCACATTTCACTGCTGCTGGAAGACAACGGCAGTGGCTTCATCACCCAAAAACCGTTTAATGGCAAAGGCGTCCAGAAACTGGGCCTGGTGGCCATGCAGGAGCGCGCCAGCCTCCTCGGCGGCCGTCTGACCTGCGTCAGTCGGCCCGGGCACGGCACCCGACTGCGCGCCATCGTTCCTTTTACCGCAGACAAGGCAATGACATGACAGACACTGTGCGACTGGTTTTAGCGGACGATCATGAAGTGACGCGTACCGGGTTCGTCTCGCTTCTGGCGGGGCATCCGGAATTCGAAGTGGTCGGTCAGGCAGCCGACGGCCAGCAAGCCATCGATCTGTGCCTGGAACTGCAACCGGACATCGCCATCCTCGACATTCGTATGCCGATACTCAACGGGCTGGGCGCTGCGCGGATTCTCCAACAGCGCATGCCGGGGCTGAAAGTGGTGATTTTCACCATGGATGACAGCACCGATCACCTGGAAGCCGCGATCAGTGCCGGTGCCGTGGGCTACCTGCTCAAGGATGCCAGCCGCGACGAAGTGATCGACGGCCTGCAAAGGGTGGCGCGTGGTGAAGAGGCACTGAACAGCGCCGTCAGCGCGCGCCTGCTGCGGCGCATGACCGAACGCAACACCAGTGGCGCAGCCCTGCCGGAAACCCTCACCCCGCGTGAGCGCCAGGTACTCGGCCTGGTAGCGGGCGGCTTCAGCAATCGGGAAATAGGCGAAAAGCTTGGCATCACAACCGGCACAGCCAAGGCCCACGTGGAAAAGGTCATCGGCAAACTCGGCGCCTCGGACCGCACGCAGGCTGCCGTACGCGGTGTGGCACTGGGGCTGGTGAGTCAATCGACGAGCGACTGGCAATGACGGCACACGCCAGCAGTCGCTGGGAAGACCTTCCGCTACGCGGCAAGGCGCTGGTGGCCATTTCGCTGCCACTGACGATTCTCATGTTCTCGCTGGTGCTGATTTATATCGCCGAGCGCCAGACCGCTCGGGCGGAGGAAGATGTACGGCGTGTGCTGCTCGTGCAAGGCGACATCCAGACCCTCCACACCCAGATCGCAGAAGGCGCGGCCAGCGTACGTGGCTACCTGCTGACTCACAGGGAAGACTTCCTGCCTGGCTACCTCAACGCGCAACCGCTGATCGAGGCGGCGCTGACGCGGCTCAACACCAATGTGCGTGACGGGCAGATGCGCGAACACCTGAAAGCCATCGAGCCGCTGATCAACACCAAGGTCGAAGGCCTGGGAAAACTGCGCTCTATGAATAGGCAAGATCAGGAAACCGTCGCCCGCATCCTGATCGAAAACAAGTACGTGCTCGACCAGTTGCGCGAACGCATCGGCATCATGCGCGAGCGTGAAGACGCGCTGCTCGCCGAACGCACCGAGGCTGCCGCAGCCACCCGCGAGCGCCTGCTGCTGTCGACCCTGCTGGCAGCGGCCTGCGGAATCTTCGGTGCCATCCTTGCGGTGCTGATGCTGTCCAAGGGCATCGTCGCCAGGGTGCATCAGGTGCAACGCAACGCGCAGCGTCTGGCGCTCGGGCATCCGCTGCTGCCCCAGCCGCCTGAAAAGGATGAAATCGGCCAGCTCGGTACCCGGCTGGTCGAAGCCGGTCAGTTGCTCGCCGAACGCGAACGCGCTCTGCGCGACAACGAAGAGCGCTTGCGGCTGATCATCGAAGGCGTCAAGGACTACGGCATCTTCGCGCTGGACCGCAACGGCTACATCACCACCTGGAACGCAGGGGCCGAACGTATCAAGGGGTACACGGAGCAGGAGATCATCGGCCAGCACTTTTCTGTGTTCTATCTGCAACAGGAGTGTCCGCAACACCCCGACATGGCGCTGCATGAGGCCACCGTCAATGGCCGGTATACCGAAGAAGGCTGGCGCCAACGCAAGGATGGCAGCCGTTTCTGGGCCAGTGTGGTGATCACCGCGCAATACGACAGCAATGACGAGCTGCGCGGTTTCTCCAAGATCACCCGTGACATCAGTGATCGTCGCGTTGCCGAAATTGCCTTGGGCACTGCGCGCGAGGAAGCCGAACGCGCCAGCCGGGCCAAAAGTGAATTCCTGTCGCGCATGAGCCATGAACTGCGCACGCCGCTGAACTCGATTCTGGGCTTTGCCCAGTTGCTGGACATGGACTCCCCCGCCAGCCAGCGCCCGCAAATCGGTCATATTCTGCGGGCGGGCCAGCATCTGCTGAAGCTGATCAATGAAGTGCTCGACATCGCCAGAATCGAAGCCGGGCATGTTTCCCTGATCCTCGAGCCCGTATCCCTGTCGAGCGTGCTTGAAGAAGCGCTGGTGCTGGTCTCGCCGATGGCTGCCGACGCCAACATCGAATTGAAGCCCTTGCCGAACCTGCCTGACGAGATCGGCGTGGTGGCTGACCGCCAGCGCTTGATTCAGGTGTTGCTGAACCTGCTGTCCAACGCCATCAAATACAACCGGCCCGCCGGCCAGGTGCGGATTGAAATCGAGCAGACCGCCGAGCAGGTGACGGTCAGCGTAGTGGACACTGGCTACGGGATTGCGCCAGAGCGTATCGGGCAGCTGTTCAAACCGTTCGAACGCCTGGACGCCAACCCGAGTGTCGAAGGGACCGGGCTGGGACTGGCGCTGAGCAAAAGCATGCTGGAGATGATGCACGGCACGCTTTCCGTACAGAACACGCCGGACGAAGGCTGCCGGTTCATACTGGCGCTGCCGTTTGTGCGGGTGCAGCCGCCTGCCGCTAAACTGCCCCGTCAAGCTGAAACTTCCCTTGAGATAAAGCCTGATGCACGCTCACCTGCCCGCCCGGTCTATCATGGCAAGCTGCTGTGCATCGAAGACAACCTGTCGAGCATGGCCTTGATTGAAACGCTGCTGCAACGTAGACCCGGTATCCAGTTGCTGTCGAGCATGCAGGGCCAACTGGGGCTGGACCTGGCGCGCCAGCATGCGCCACAGCTGATTCTTCTCGACCTCAACCTCCCGGACATCAAAGGGCTTGAGGTGCTGCAACGTCTGCGCCACTTGCCGGCCACCGCCCACACGCCCGTGCTGATGATCACTGCCGACACCAGTGATAAAGCCCATCGCGAACTGAAACAGGCCGGCGCCACGGCCATTGTGATCAAACCCATCCAGGTGCCAGTGTTCCTTGCCCTCCTGGACCAGTATTTACCGGAGCCCACATGACCGGCGACTTTCGCATTCTGATCATCGATGACCAACGGCCCAACCTTGATCTGATGGAGCAACTGCTTGCCCGCGAGGGGCTGACCAATGTCCTGAGCAGCACCGAGCCGTTACGTACGCTGGACCTGTTCAACAGCTTCGAGCCCGACCTAGTTGTGCTCGATCTGCACATGCCCGAATTCGATGGCTTCGCGGTGCTGGAGCAGCTCAACCGGCGCATACCGGCCAATGACTACCTGCCGATCATGGTCCTGACCGCCGACGCGACACGCGATACCCGCCTGCGCGCCCTGGCGCTGGGCGCGCGGGATTTCATCAGCAAGCCGCTGGATGCCCTGGAAACCATGCTGCGCATCTGGAACCTGCTGGAGACCCGCGCGCTGTATAAATCGCTGCGCGAGCTGGTGCCTGCGGAAAATATCGAACTGCTGCGCCAGCCGCGCACGCTGGCGCAGCAGTGATTATTTGATCAGCGTCACCGGCACCGATGCTTCATGGATCACCCGCGTGGCCACGGAGCCCAGCAGCAGGCCACCAAAGTTGCCGAGCCCGCGGGTGCCCATGACCACGGCGTCGCAGTCGAGTCGCTGAACTGCGGCCTCGACCTGTTCGGCCACATTACCCAGATCGACGTGGGCCAGAAACGGCACACCAGCAGCAGTCAACAACGCAACCGCATCAGCCAGCACCCGCTTGCCTTCATTGGTCAGGCCGGCCTTGACGCCATCAATCATGTCGGGAGCCAGATAAAGGCTGTAATCGATGGGGCTGGCCTGCACATTCAGGATATGTACCTCGAGCGACTTGGTGAGCTCGCCAGACAACTCGATGACATAGCCCAGGGCACGCATGGCGTGCTCGGAGCCGTCGAAAGGAACCAGGACTTTGTGCATGGGCGTTTTCCTTGTTGGATTATGCGCTCAACATAACCGCAGCCCGATAACGCCGCTACTGGAATAAGCGGTTCCTTTGATTCAGCTCAGATCAACGCACGGCACAGGCGATCAATGCCCCTGCAGAAACGCCGCGGCCTGATCCAGCAACAGCATCGGGTTTTCGGCCTTGTGTATGTCAACCGACAGCAACTGACGGAAGCGTCGCGCGCCAGGGAAACCCAGGCCAAGACCGAGCATATGCCGGGTGACGTGGTGCATGTTGCCGCCGCTGGCAATGTGCGCCGCAATGTACGGCCGCATCGACTCCAACGCATCGTAACGACTGATGACCGGCGCAGTGCTGCCGAACAACTGCTGGTCCACATGCGCCAGCAAATAGGGATTGTGATAAGCCTCACGCCCCAGCATCACACCATCGAACGCCTGCAAATGCTCACTGCACTGCTCCAGCGTCTTGATGCCGCCGTTGAGCACAATCTCCAGATCGGGAAAGTCAGACTTCAACTGCGCGACCACGTCATAACGCAATGGCGGGATATCGCGGTTTTCCTTGGGAGACAGCCCTTCGAGAATCGCGATACGCGCGTGAACCGTGAAACTCTGGCAACCCGCCTCCTGAACCTTGCCGACGAAATCACACAACTCGGCGTAGCTGTCACGGCCATTGATACCGATCCGTTGCTTGACCGTGACCGGAATACCAACCGCATCGCGCATCGCCTTCACACAATCCGCCACCAGCTCAGGATGCGCCATCAGGCACGCACCGATCATGTTGTTCTGCACCCGGTCACTCGGGCAACCGACGTTCAGATTGACCTCGTCATACCCCGCCTCTTCCGCCAGACGCGAACACGCAGCCAGATCCGCCGCCGTACTGCCACCCAGCTGCAATGCCAGCGGATGCTCGCTTTCATCATGCCGCAGGAACCGCTCACGGTCGCCATGCAGCAAGGCACCGGTGGTGACCATCTCGGTGTAGAGCAAGGCATGCTTTGAGAGCTTGCGCATGAAGTAGCGGCAATGGTGGTCGGTCCAGTCCATCATCGGGGCGACGGAGAAGCGGCGGGACACTGTTGCAAGCGGATCGCCTATGTTTGCTGAGGCTTCGTTGTTTTCGATGTTCATGTGGATTGGTCTTTTACGCGGCGGGTTATCGCCATCCCTTAGCTGGCCTCAACAACATGCATCATTGAGAGGCGGTCAGCGAGAAAATGGCTCAATTGAATCGAGCGATGCGCGGGACCACACAGTGGCCCGCACGCAGAGACGCGGTCAATCGGGAACGGCCGATAGTTTATCAGGAAAGCGACAGTTCTGATGACGTGCTGATTCGCAGCCGGATTTCAGGCACAGGAATTTAACGCGTCAAAAAGCCCCAACGGCAAAGGCATTTTCCGGGAGCGCTTTTCCAAGGATATTCTGCTCGCAGACAGCATTAACGCTCCTCACAATGCTGGTGCTTATTCTGGAAAGGACAGCTTTGGAAATGCGATCGTCGCTGTAGAGGACAGACATCCGTATGGCGGGCAATGCGGGAAGCAGCGAGCTTGTGATAATGGGCGTATCGCCCGGAATGAGTGATAACTCGCCCACGCCGATACCTACACCAGCACTGATGGCATTGAAAACGGCAAAATTGGACTCTGATGTGAATCGTATCTCGGACGCCATCCCGGCAAACTGCAAGGATTGGACAGAGACCTCTCGGCATATACAACCATCGGGAAAATGCACCAACGGTATCGGATGCCCTGCCCTGATCAGCCTGGCATCGCCGATCCAGTGCAGTTCTTCACGCCTGATGTATTCAGAATGCTCCATGACCCGAGATTCCGGCACTGCGACAACGGCCATGTCCAGTAGACCCTGGTCGACGTCGTCTATCAATAACGACGACGTCTTGCAGACCAGCTTTATCTTGAGATCGGGGTTTGATCGAGACAGGGCTTTTACAATCCCGTGAAGGAAAAAGAGTGCGTAATCATCCGGCATGCCCAGACGCAATTCGCTATCAGGGTTCTTGTTCTTCAAGCGGAACAGATTGTCCTGCATGGCGAGAATCTTTTCAGCGGCCGCCAATACTTCTTCGCCAATGACCGTCAGCCGAAAACCGTCGTCGCCTCTGACGAACAATTTCAGTTCCAGAAGTGCTTCCAGCTTTTTTATCTGCATGCTGATGGCAGGTGGAGTTTTGCACAGCGCAACCGCAGACCGCGTGATACTTCGAGTTTCGCTCACCGATTTGAACGTGCGCCAGAGGTGCGTATCAACATCAAAGATTCGAGACATCCGTTTTCCCTGTTTACCCGGTGCAAAGCGGATGGTCGACTTTGCTGACCGGGTGTTTTCCCGCTCCGGGGTTTTTCCACTGCACCCCGGCTTTCCTTCCCTCTATAGTTAGGCCATTTGGCGGGTATTCGCAAAGTATTCCTGAGCATCAGAGAAAATAGGGTTAAAAAACGGCGGGCTGAATCGATTTTCTGCGTTCCGATCATCTTTCTGACCGTTCATTTACGGATGAAAACTTCGGTACGTCCAGCCCCCCATCCGCGGCACGGATACCGAGCTTCGTTCAGGAAGCTTCCTCCCGCAACGCGACGCCAAGCGCCTGCAGCAGAGGTGTATTTTCGCAGGCGATGTACGTGACCTCTGCGTCCTCTGATGTATTAACGTGTTTGTGCCAACGCCAGACGGGAATATAAACGGCGTCTCCAGCTGTCCAGGCAACGAGCGTCTCTCCTACCATCGAAAAACCGGTGCCGGAAATAATATAGATGATGGTTTCATAGTTATGCCGATGCAGGCCCGACCCTTGCAGCGGCTGTAGCGCACCGAAGGTCATGCTTATCGACCTGGACGGCAGGTCGACAACATGAACTTCGTGCTTTCTTGTTTTGCTGAACGCGTCCAGCGTGGTTGTTCTGACGCCTTCATGTAACAGCGTGCCCACGTCCTCGCCAACGGCCAGACTGGTGGGAACATGCACGAAATCACTGGACGAAAAAGTATGGTTATTCATGCTCACCTCAAAGTTTATCGAGAAACTCAAGTCGCGCCTTGATCATCATGACGGCGGCGTGCCGGACTATTTCAAAACGAGTCGGTTTTTCCATCACCAGACGCGACAGAATCGCCAACAGGGTGTCCGCGTGACCATCGTCACATTCGATATGCAACGTGAAAAACCTGAGCCTCTCTGCAGCAACGCCCTGACCCGAGAAGCCAGTGACAATGTCACTGTACAGATGAGGAACAATGGCCTCGGCCCCCAGGCACAACGCCGAGAGTCCATAAATACCATTGGGCTGTTTGCAAAAGTTCATCATTGTATCGATGAGGTGCTGCGTGGAAGGAAGCGTGGCGTGCGCCTCCAGGTTCAGGTCGAAGGAGCACAACATCTCACGGTAGATAGCCGAATGAGTGGGTTCGGTGACTTCACCAAAACCCAGTTCTTCGAAAAGATTTTCGAACACTGCCAGAATATCTTCATCACCCTCAAGATGACTCATTAACTGGCAGATGTACCGCGTGAAATAACGGCTGTATTTTCCTTGTTGCACGAGAAAGTTCTTCAGCCGGTCTATCGGCATGCTTGCTGCACGGCACTGAACCAGAAAAGGATGATCGAAAACCTGCTGGATCAGTTCGTCTCTTAATTGTGCAAGCTCTTGCAGGATGAACTCATCGCCCAACGCACAGGCAGACAATGTACGGGTATCTCCAACCATTAAATCCATCAGGCAATCCCTCGCGATGATTCGTTGTGTAAGGTAGAAAGGTAGGCACGTTTCAAGATGTCCAGTCCGCGCTCTAGTACAGGCAGATCGATGGTCAGTGGCGGCATCAGCTTGAGCACTTCATTCAAGGGGCCACAGGTTTCCACAAGCAGACCTTGGGACAGGCATTCTGCAGACAGTCTGCTCGCGCGCCGTGAGTTGCCAAATCTCAATCCCATGAACAGCCCTCTCCCGACAATGCGGACAGCCTCGGGGGGTGAATGAGCAATTATTTTTTCCAGTGCAAGGCGCAGGACGGCGGAACGTTGCGCTATCGAGCGCTCGAACGCGTTGTCTTGCCAATAGCTCAGTGCCGCCGCAGCCGTCACGAATGCAGTGTTGTTTCCACGAAAGGTGCCATTGTGCTCACCGGGCGCCCACTGATCGTGCTCCGGTTTTATCAGCACCAGCGACATCGGCAGACCATAACCGCTGATGGACTTTGAAAGGCAAATGATGTCGGGGGATATATCGGCAGATTCAAAACTGAAAAACGTGCCCGTACGACCGCAACCGGCTTGAATATCGTCAATGATCAGCAGCGCACCTGAGGCCCGGCACAGCTGTTGAATTCTCTGTAACCATTGCGGCCGCGCGCAATTCAAACCGCCCTCGCCCTGCACAACTTCCAGAATAATGGCCGCCGGCGGCTCGAAACCTGCGCCTGCTGAGGAGAACATCGTTTCAATGATATGCGCGCTGTCAATGTCACGCCCCAGAAATCCGTCATAAGGTAGTCGAACGACGTTTGACAGCTCTACGCCAGAGACGGCTCTTTTATCGGCGTTGGCGGTCAGCGCCAGCGAGCCCAGCGTGACGCCGTGAAATGCATGGGTAAACGCAGCGATGCAAGTGCGTCCGGTGATCTTGCGGGCCAGCTTCAAGGCGGCCTCGATTGCATTGGTCCCCGTGGGCCCGGTGAACTGCAGTTTGTAGTTCATCCCCCGCGGCGTGAGGATAATCCGTTCGAACTGTTCGATAAACCGAGACTTCGCAGCGCTGTGAAAGTCCAGGGTGGTCGTGATGCCGTCCTGCTGAATATAGTCCAACAGCTCTTTTTTCAAACGCGGGTTATTGTGGCCATAGTTCAGTGATCCGGCCCCCGCAAAAAAGTCGATGAACTGCCGCCCCTCGACGTCTTCGATCACTGCGCCTTGCGCCGTCGCAAACACAACGTCACAGTCGCGACAATAAGAACGCACATTCGATTCACGCTCGTAGATAGCCATTGATGGGTTCATGCCTGCTTCCCTTGCCCAGAAAAATTAAACTACGCTCGCGCCATGATGTAATGGCCCAGGCTTTTCTCGGGCCCGTAAAATATCGACAGCATGTCCTTGATGTCCAAATGCAGAACCGTACACTCTGACGTTTCATGCAACTCGTCTCGAAAGCGAATGTTCAAGTCACGGAACCCCATGTGGGCCAGTGCTTTTATCGGTGTGTGCGGTGTATCGATAAAACAATTGGCAAGGACGTCGTGGTTTTTTTCTTTCAGGCAATACTGCAAAGCCGCTTTTACCAAGGCAGCAAAAATACCGTAGGGGTAAGCCGAAAATATCTGATCGCGGTGCCTGGCCGGAACCATGAGTCGCGCACATTCGATCAGCGCGCCTTGCGCGGTTGCCCGTATCCCGGAAATATCGGCAAAGTTGTCGATGGGCAGACCTTGGTCCCCGTCGATAATCATGCGCATGACCCCCACGGCGGCTCCCTCTTCGTCAGTGGCGAGCAAGTAGACCGAGTTGGCATGGTAGCGATCATTGCGAGGATCGGTGTCATCCCCGTCCAGCCAACCTAACTCCTCGCTATACACTTCCTGCCAAACAGCCTTGACCAGGGCGAGTTCGATATCAGAGTTTGCAAGTAACACGTTACCTTTGAAATCCTTCGACGTGGCATCGTCAAAGGACAGTGTCGATCCGTTCATGTTGTGCATTCCATAGCGTGTAGGTATAGGAAACTGCCATTATTGAAACAATCATTGCGACTGCACTGATGACACCTACGACGGGCGCTTCAACGAACTCGAGAAGTGTTCCCAGCAGGAAAGAACCTATCGGACTGCCCCCCATGAAAAACAACATCAGTAACGCTAACACCTGAGCTTTATTACCTGAAGGGGCATTTTCCTGAATCAGCGTCTGCCCCATGCTGAGGGCAATACCGCCCAGAAACCCCCAACTCAATACCCCTAAAAACAGAATCCACTCTGTGAGCACGGACGGGATAACCGCCAGCAGTAACGACGCGAGCAGGCAGGAACTGATCAGTGCCCGTAATTTATTTTCTATCCCGCCCTTGACGGTCAAGACAATGACGGAAGCGATCAACCCGACCATAAACACGATATTGAACAGCGCCAACAACGAGGCGTCGTACCCCGGCAACCGGGAAATATGTAGGGGCAGCATGACGAAAAACGAGCCCAGAAAGAACACACCGATCAGGCCGTTCAATAACAGTACCGGGAAGATGACCGGGTGCTGAATGGAAAACCGCAGCGCGGTACGGGTTTCAGCGATCAGGCCGGAATGAGGCTTGCTGGGCGTGGTCACCGAAATATAAGAGGCGGCCAAGGACGACATCCCGAACAGAAGCGACAACAACAAGAACATCAGACCGACGCCCACCTGCGGTGCAAAACCTCCAATGGCGAAACCCACTGTCTGAATCCCGAACTCAATCCCGATGTTTATAGTGACGATCTTTTGCAACTGTTTCTTGCCCAGTACATTCAAGTAAAGTTCTCTGGCGGGCGCACAAAAGGCCGACAGCACGCCAAAGGCCAACGCATACACCAGCACGTTGGCGTAGGTTATTGCGGACTGGTAGCTCCAGACGGCGAAGACCAATGCCGTCAGCGCGCCACCCAGGTACACGCAGACCAATAACCTGCGCACCGGTTTGCGATCGGCAACATAACCCCCATAGATCACCAGCAGCAGCACCGGCAACATCAGGCACATCTGGGCGATGCCAAATTGAAAGGCCGATGCATGAACGACGCTGATCAGTACCCAGGGCAGAAATACGCTTTGTATCCCCACACAAATGAACCACAGACTGGAGGCCAGGAGGAACCTGGAAATATTGTGCCGTTCCTGAGTATCGAGCACTTCGTTCACGGCGCCTTCCTCAAAGGGCTGGCCCCGATCGGGGCCAGCTGGTTCAATTGACATTGAAGTGTTTGCGATGCTCCTCGGGGTTTGCCCACGTGCCGTCGAATTCATAAATACCGTTGTCGAACGTAGAGCCGTCGAACCAGTAATACTTGGGCATGGGAGGAAGTTCGGTGCTGTACGGTGCGCCCTCCAGGTCGCAAAGCATCAGCGCTGAACGACAGAGAATCAGGTAGTGCGAGGCCGTCGGTGCCACGGAAAGAATAGGCACGTTTCCTGTCTCTTTCATCCAGCTGAAAATATCGGGAATGCTCGGAAAACGAGGCTGATAAGAGGCCTGGAGCATGACCAGCCTTTCGACCAGTTCAGGTGTCATCTGCGCCTCTTCCGGAATATCGTAAAAATCCTCCAGCGTCAGACCTGCCTTATCGAACTTGTAGATGTTGGCGCCCCAACCGACCACCGAGGATGCCAACAAGCCTTTGCACCTGGCTGAGTGACGGTACGCCCTGTGCAGTGCGTAGCGCTCGGCAATGCTGTAGAAGTCCATTTGATCCAGCACCAGATCACAGTCCTCTACAAACGCTTCAGCGGTGTGCTTCTGTATACCCTCAGGAAACACATCAACGCTCACGTCACCCGCCAGCCGGTGAACCAGTTCGGCAACTACCAATGCCTTGTTACGACCGACGGTTTCCACTGAAGCACCGAACTGTCGATTGATATTGCTGATTTCAAAAGAATCGGGATCGGCAATTTTGATATGCCTTACCCCCAACCGTGCCAGCCCGAGTGCCACGGCACCGCCAATACCCCCTGCGCCTGCGACGCCGACAACGGCATTGGAAAGCTTACCCTGATTGGCCATTTGCTCCAGTTTCGAATTGCCGAGAAAACAACCGCTGCGTGAAACCCGCTCGTTGTATACCTGCTCGTCGAAAACGCCTGGAAATTTAACAATGCGTGCTTTCTTCAACATGATCTGCTCCTTGCTTTAGTTGCGGCCGCCGCAAAAACTACAGGCCAGTGACAATCGGTTATATGAGCCTTCCAGAAAAACCCGTACTTCGCGATAGAGTTCGAAACGCTTTTTTTCAAATAACATGGCGTGGGTGCCTTTATCGATCAGCACGTACCGTTTACTGGAAGCATTGCTCAGGTGTGTGTACAGCCAGTCGATATCCGCCGCGGTGGTCAGCACATGATCATAATCCCCGCGTGTAATTAATACGGGCACCGTGATTGTGGCAGGGTCCCAATACACGCCATGCCAGGCATCGTAGATATCCTGGGCAAAGCCTCCGGGTACTTTAATCATGTTCTTTTGATGCGCTCTTTCCAGCGCCGCATCACCAGGCCAGTTTTTTATAAACCCTTGTTCAAGCTGCGTCTCGGTGCCCGCCGGACGGTCTTCTTCTATCATGGACAATCGCTTGTCGACCGGAATCTCATAAAAGCTCTTGTCGGGTCTTTCGGCACTGCCGAACAAGCCTCGGACAATCTCCGGGCTTGTGGTATCACGCCGGACGATGGGCGAGTTGAACACGACCTTGTCCACTTTTTCGCCGTGCGCGCTCAGGTAATACCCCACCGGTATCGCGCCCCTGGACGTGGCGATAATCGTCAGTTTTTTAGCACCGGTAAACTTCAATACATAGTCGACGGCGGCATCAATCACGGGCACCAGGCTTTTGGCATTGCCCACCGATTCACCGTTGGCGTGTGGACTGGCCTCGCGCATTTCCGAATAATCATCAGAACGACCATATCCGGGCAGGTCCACGACCCAGGCCTCGCGCCCTGAATTGGCGACGTCTTGGGCCCAGGAATAAACGTCTATGGCGTACCCGGCCGAGAGATTACCTGAAATGGTTGCGCCATGAATAAACAGAACAACTTGTGACTCTTTCATTGTTTGAGTGTGGGTCCCTTTCGGCGAATCACGCCAGAGGGCCATTTTCATCGCGTCAGTTTTTAGCGTGACGGTATGAACTTCCACACCGTCTATATTTGCGGCTGAACTGGCAGGCAGTGGCGCCGCGATCACCATTAAGGCGGTGGTACAGGACGCAATAAACAACGCAGCAGAAGCAATCCTTTTCATCAGTCGACGTCCTTGCGATAAAGTGGATAAAAGCATTCCACAGGGGCTGCGTGTTGTCTGTTCAAACTTTTTTAAGCCCCTTCACTTTTTTTTAATCATGCGTGCTGCGAAGAGGACTATGCTTGGCCATTCAGGGAGGCGCTATGAACACCAGCCAGGCATTCAGAAAGTTACATGAACGCGATGAGTTATTCGTCATGCCCAATGCTTGGTGTGAGGGAAGCGCGCGCCTCATTCAGCAGTTGGGCTACGCCAGCCTCGGCACCACCAGCGCGGGGATTGCCTATGCACAGGGCTACCGCGACTCATCTCCCTCGATGGACCATGAAGATCGCTTTGCGGCGATTGAGCGCATCGTTCGGGCAGTGGACATACCCGTGACGGCAGACCTGGAGAACGGTCTGGCGAAAACACTGGGCAAGGTCGAGGAGCATTTCAGAAGAGCCCTGACCGTCGGCTGCGCCGGTGCGTCCATTGAGGATATATCCGACTATCATGACCCGAACACACCGCTGTATTTCTCCATCGAAGAAGCGTGCGATCGGGTGCGCGCTGCCAGTGAGGCCGCCCACGCGCTCGATGCCGATTTCATCGTCACCGCCAGGACCGACTATCTGCTTGGAGCGCACGCGTATTCGTTGACCGAGGTTATTGAACGGCTGGTCGCGTTTGAAGAAGCTGGAGCCGATTGTCTGTTCGCACCCGGCGTGAAGTCGATCGAGGACCTTGAGGCGATTCAGAGAGCGATCAGCAAACCTCTCAACGTCCTGCCTGTTTTCGGTATGACGATTGACAGACTCAGGACAGTCGGCGTTCGCCGGGTCAGCCTGGGCAGCTCGCTGTTTCGTAACGCCTACCGGCAGATCTCCACTGTTTTACTTGGATTGGAAGAACCACAGGGACTGGATTTTCTTCAATCGGGGCTGAGTCTGAATCAGCTCGATGAGGTGATGCGTTAGCCAGGATCGAGTGTTTGCATGGAGCATACATGTGATATCCGATAGAAACCGAAATGCCGTTATTGGTCTCGAGAACGGCGTGACGATCAACCGTAGCTCTTTTCGTCTGGCTTGGCGGACGCTGAGGTTTGGTAAAGCAGAGCAGTTGGCAACTGAGATGGCAGGCGTTGAAAACTTACCCGTTTCAACGACAGGCCTGGCGACGGTACTGAGCCCGGCCATGCGGCTTTTTGACGGGTGTGCAGACATGGGTCTATGGGACGATGATACTTATGACCTGTTGATCATTCGTCTTCCCCCCGACGGCAGCAGATCGGACACCTACAGGCATCTCATCCGTGTGGCACGTCAGGGTGTGATTATCCTGCGCTGACTTTCAGGCCATGACGGGCGCGTTATCAGGGACAGGCAGCTCTGATCCGGATGCTCTTCAGTTGCCTCGCAACTCTATCGCCGCTACGCGACCTCACTCCGCATTCAACGGAATAACGACCGCAAACGTAGTCCCCAGATCCGCTTTCGACGTCACCTCGATACGCCCGCCGTGCGCATCGACGATTCTGTCGACGATGAACAGGCCCAGCCCCAGGCTTGAATAAGGTCCGTTGTCGGTCATCTTTTCGGGTGAATAGCGGTCCATCGGGTTGAAGATGAACGGAAGCACGTCTTCGGGAATCGGGCTGCCGGTGTTGTGGACGGTAAAGCGCAGCTCGCTCTCCGAGACGGCCAGCGTCACTTCAACGGGATCAGAGCTATTGCCGTGCTGTATGGCGTTGCCGATGAGGTTGGAGAAGACCTGCTCGAGGCGATCGCCATCGAAGCGACCCATGACCGGTTCGTCTGAAGTCAGGCGAATGTCTGCTTCCGGGTGGACCGTGCTCGATTCTTCAACGATGCGGACGCAGATGGGTTGCATGTCTATTTCGGTCTTTTTCAGCGGGATGCCGGGGCCGATCTGCGAACGCGTGAAGTCGAGCAAGTCGCCAACGATCTGGTTGGCGCGCTTCACGCTGGAATAGATCCTCGAGGCGACCTTGGTTGGCCGCGCGCCCAGATCATGGGTGCGCAACAGCACGTCAGCACCCAGCAATATGGCGCTTAGCGGGGTACGCAAGTCGTGCCCGAGGATGCCCAGAAAGATATTGCGTGACGCCTGAACCGCGCCTGTGTAGCTGGTGATGGACTCGGCAAGGGCCTGATCTATGGCTTCATTGAAGCGGATCATGTCTTCGATCTGCTGCTGAGTATCCAGCGCCTCTTGCGACATCCACTGCTTGATCACACTTGCCCGTAATGCCCGAAACTCCGAGACCACCTGGTCAATGGTGAAGCCCGACATCAATCGGGTGATTGCGTGGATTTTCGCCGCCGTGTCTTCGTGCGAAACGGCGTGGCCCTGCGATTTGTCGACCTGCTGCTGCAGCGATTGATCCATTTGCAGATCAGTAGCGATAGCCCGCAGCATTTGCTCGACATGATCTCTCAGCTCTGTGGTATCCAGAGGCTCGCCAAGGGTGGACAGGGTGCGCGCGAAATCGGTCCACTCGCGCACGATAGGTTCGATGTTCTCGAGGATGAAGCCTGATAACCGCATAGCCATTCAAACCTGACATGAACCCCGCAGATTGCGGATTCGTAGGGTAAGCCAATGCATCCGTCCCTATCCAGCGGACAAATAACGTCTGAAGTGAAATTCACGCAGGCAGGAGAATAACGGAATACCGAATCTAATCGGCAAGTGCCTGTAAACGAGCCTGAACTGCATCGTCGAATATGATGTAAAGCGCTTCGGCATCGGCTGGACGCAGCTTTCTGCTGGTCTCAAGACCGTGAATGTATTCGATCTGCAACGCCGCTTCGGCTTCCACGTCGGCGCGGATGCTGGTTGCGTCGAGTGCCCTCACCAGATCACTGATTGCTCCCTGTAGAGGCTTGGGGAGCCGTAACTGGTCAAGTCGTTCTTGCATGCGCTCGGTATTCCGGTAAAAGCCAAAGAGTGGGCAGCAGATCACGCAGCGGCGTGCAATGCAAGGACATGCGGCTGTTCATCGATGAGCTGATGATGCAGCGCGGCCCTCCAGCAGGTTTTTCAGGCTGTAGGTCACCACGCCCAGAATGATCAGATCATCGTTGTCGGTGACATGCAGTGACGGGTAATCCGGGTTTTGCGATTCCAGAATCACCACATCGCCACGCATGTGCAAACGCCGGCAGATCTGCCGTGCATTGAGCGAGGCAACGACAATGTCACCGTGCTCGGCGTACTGGCTGCGGTCGACCACCAGCATGTCCCCGCTGCACATGCCGCCCCCTTGCATACCTTGATCTTCGATCCTGGCCAGGTAGGCGTGCGGCTCACGGACCTCGCAAAGCTCGGCAATGGAAACATGCTTCTCGACCACTGGCGATCTGGCGCCAACGGACGACAGCGATATGAACGGGAGCTTGATGCCCCCTGCCGACAACGGGCCAAGGAAGGTAACACTCATGAGGCGAGCCTTTTCTGATTAACTGTATGCATATACAGTTAATCGTTTATCGGCGCTCAGGTCAATCGCAAAGCCCGATACCTCGACAGATGGCGCGGACCGGAGACCACGCCTTGCCGCCCTCACCTCACAGGCCCTCAGGGTGTCGCATCGCCCTTCGACAACTGCGTAATCAACGCCACGGTCAGGTAAAGCCTGGGCGCGATGCTCGACAACTCAATGTATTCATCGTCGGCATGCAGCCCGGCACCGACCACGCCCATGGTTTCGAGCACCGCAGGCTTTGCACTGCCCGGTACGTAGGCATAGCCCGCGTCGGTACCGAAACGCATGGCAATCGGCTCCAGAGTGCGGCCTGTCTTCAGGTAAAGCGTCTGCGCGGTTTTCGCCAGTTGCTCGGAACCAGGGTTTCTGGCCAGCGGCGGTCGGCCTTTTTCCATTCGCAGGGTCACTTCGGTGCCATCGACCAGCGTCTTCTTCACGATCCTTTGGCCATCAGCCAGTACGCGGTCGCTCTCGCTGAGGTCGGAATAGCGCATGTCCGCCTCGGCCGACGCGCTGGATGGAATGATGTTGCGCTTCTCCCCGCCCTTGATCAGCGTCCAGTTGACGGTCGTGTCTTTGCCCGGGTCGCCGAGGTCCTTGAGCTGCAGCAACTGATGCGCCAGCTCGATGGCGGCATTACGCCCGGCCTCGGGAGCGGAGCCTGCGTGTGACGATTTGCCTTTGACATCGAGAATCAGGCCATTGATGCCGTTGGTGGCGACGGTAACGGCATCCTTGTCAGGCGGCTCGTAGGAAAACACGTAGTCATGCTGGCGAGCGAGTTCGGCGATGACTTTTTTCGAGCCGCTGGAGCCGGTCTCCTCGTCCGGGTTGAAGAGCACAGTGAGCGTACCGAACGCCTTGAACTGCTCATTCTGCAACAATTGCAGCGCGTGCAGAATCATCGCTACGCCGCCCTTGGCATCTGCCACCCCTGGGCCATAGGCGCGCTCGCTGTCGAGTCTGAAGGGACGCTTGGCGGCGGTGCCCGGCCCAAACACCGTGTCGTAGTGAACCATCAACAGAAAAGACCGCGTGCCGTTGCCTTTGAAGGTACCGACGATATTGTCCCCCGCCGAAGGCTCTGCCGGCGTGGTGGAAACTTCTGCGCCCAGCGCCTTGAGACGTTCGACCAGCATTGCGCTGACGGTCTTCAGCCCGGTTGCCTGGCCGGTGCCTGTGTCGATATCGACCAGTTGCCGGACCGTGTCGAGGTAGGCCGGTTGTTCGGCCTGGGCTTTTTTCAGCAACTGATCGGGCGACAGTTCGGCGGCGTTGGCAGCCATGGAAAACAGGCCCATTGAAGCCAGGAAAAGTCCGATTGCGGCAGTGATGGGGAAGCGTCGTGAATGCATGCTGGTTCCTTCAGATGATCGCGAGTTGAACAGCATCTTTACCCCAATGCGTTGCTCGACGCCACAGGCGAGGCTCGTGCAACAAATATGTATGAGAATGTAACTGAGAGTGATTAGCATTTAATTAAATGTGAAAAAGTTGTTAGTCTCGCCCCGCCGCTGCCCGTCACCCCGGTCGAGAGGCGCGTCCTCTGCCAGATGTATCACCACGTCCTCAGCCATTGCAGGAATGACCCTAATGCTTCGTCCGTTTCCCCCTTCGCTGATCGGTCTTGTAGTCCTCGGGCTTTCAGCCGCCGCAGTGGCAGCCCCCGTCCAACTCGATCTGCCCGCACAGCCGCTCTCCAAATCGCTGACACAACTGAGTCAGGCAAGCGGCCTGCAGATATCGGCTGATGACTCCCTGATTGCAAGCAAGCAGGCCCCGGCTGTAAGAGGCAGCCTGGAACCGGCTCAGGCACTGAGCCGACTGCTGCTGGGCAGCGGCCTTGACGCCCAAGTGCAGGGCAATGCCGTGAAGGTATTCCAGCCAGCCAGCAATGGTCCCATGACGCTGGGCAACGTGGATATCAGCGCTCAAACGGGAATCGCTGGAATGGCCACTACAGAAGGCAGTGGCTCGTATACGACCGGCTCGATGAGCAGCGCGACCAGGCTGCCCCTGTCGATTCGCGAGACGCCGCAGTCGGTGAGCGTGATCACCCGCCAGCGCATTGAAGATCAAGGCATGAACGACCTCAATGATGTCGTCAAATATGCACCCGGCGTGACGCTGCGCAAGTTCGGCTCGGACCGTCAGCAATTTCTGGCGCGCGGCTTTGCCATCGATAACCTGATGTATGACGGTCTGCCGACAATCGTCAGTACCTTTACACTGGACACCATTTCCGGTGCCGATCTGGCCCTGTACGACCGCGTCGAGGTGGTGCGCGGGGCGACGGGGCTGATGACCGGTGCGGGCAGTCCATCGGCGACGCTGAACCTGATCCGCAAGCGTCCCACCACGACTCCGCAAGTGAGCGTGACCACCAGTGCAGGGAGTTGGGACCGTTACCGTACCGAAGTGGACGCGTCGAACCGGCTCAACGATTCCGGTACGTTGCGCGGCCGGATGGTGGCGGCCTACGAAACGGGCAACAGTTTTGTCGATGAGCGCGATAAAGAGCGCCAGACGTTCTATGGCGTGCTGGAAGCCGATCTCAGCGAATCGACCACCTGGACCATCGGCGCCTCGAGGCAGCGCGATGACGCGACCTCCGACTGGGGCAGCCTGCCATCCGGTCCGAACGGCGAGAATCTTGACCTGCCACGCTCGACGTTCCTGAGCAACGACTGGGCCTACTGGGACAGACACAACGTCAGCCTTTTCACTGACCTGACCCATCATTTCGACAACGGCTGGAGCAGCAAGCTGGCAGCGACCAGAATCTGGGCGGAGTCCGACATGTACTCCAACTACCTGACCGCCAACGGCACCGGCTACGGCCAGGCAGCCGGCCAATACGACACCACGGATGTGCAGACCAGTCTCGACGGCTCACTGTCCGGCCCGTTCCAGCTGTTTGGCCGAGAGCATGAGCTGATGCTCGGGGTCAGTCGTCGCGACGAGAAGTTCGATCAGAAAGGCGGCTTCTACGGCTCCACGCCAATCGATATCTATCACTTCAATCCCAACGTGATTGCAAAGCCAGACCTTGCCACGCGCACGGCCTATGTCAGCCAGAACACCGCCACCGAGGAAGGCGTCTACGCTGCCGCGCGTTTCAACCCGATTGATCCGTTGCACCTTATCGTCGGCAGCCGGGTGAGCTGGTACGACTACCAGAATCGTTCGGCCAATAATGGCGACTACAAGGTCATCCGCGAAGTCACGCCCTACGCCGGTGTTGTCTATGACCTGAACGACACCTACTCGGCCTACGCCAGCTATACCGAGATTTTCAAGCCGCAGAATCAGTTGGACGGGGGAGGCGGCGTACTTGACCCGATGACCGGCGAAAGTTATGAAATCGGTCTGAAAGGCGAATACTTCGACGGCGGCCTGAATGCCTCGCTGGCAGTCTTCGACATGACCCAGGAAAACCGCGCGTATGCCATCGTTAACCCGCCAGCCGCCTGCCAGCAGCAAAATCGCGTCTGTTACGAAGCCGCCGGGGAAGTGCGCAGTCGAGGTATCGACGCAGAAATAACCGGCCAACTGACACCTGACTGGCAGGCCTCCGCTTCCTACACATTGGTGTTGAGCCAGTACGTCAAGGACCGAACCAATGACAAGGGCGACCTGTTTGCGCCCAATCAGCCGAAACACCTGTTCAAGGCAGCGACGTCCTACCACCTGCCCGGCAACCTGAACAAATGGCGCGTGGGTGCAGATGTCCTGGCACAAAGCGAGACGTACAACCGGGTCGGCAACGGTCACTCCGTGCAGGATGCCTATGCGGTCGTGGGGCTGATGGCAGGCTACCGGTTCGACGAGCACTGGGACGCGCGGGTCAATCTCAACAACGTATTCGACGAAAAATACTGGCAAGGCATTCCGCTGGCAACCGGCAGCGGCGTTTACGGTGACCCGCGCAACCTGATGGTCTCGCTGAAGTGGTCGCTGTGAAACCTGCAGCGTGCAGGCCGCTCGGCAGAGGTTAAATTCATATGAAGGGAACAAGCAGTCGGTGCGAGGCTCAAAAACAGTCTAGACAAAGGTATTCACGACAATGCCGTCCCTCAGGGCCTATCATCGGCAGCAGTAAACGCTGCGGCCTTGAGTGGTCGGCAGCGCTCGGGTAATGTCATCCAACCGCACAGGACAGAGCACGCTCATGACTTCCAAGCTGGATCAACTCAAGAAATTCACCACCGTTGTTGCTGACACCGGCGACTTCGGCGCAATCAAGAGCCTCGAACCCGAGGACGCCACCACCAACCCTTCCCTGCTGCTCAAGGCCGCTTCCGACGCGAACAACGCCAAGATGCTGGGCGAAGCGTTCGACGGTAGCAAGGGCGACATCGGCCTTGCCTGCGACCGCTTTGCAGTCGCCATCGGTCAGGAGATTCTCAAAGTGGTTCCGGGTCGCGTATCCACTGAAGTGGACGCACGCCTCTCCTTCGACACCCATGCCCTGATCGAGCGCAGCGAGCGCTTGATCGGTCTGTACGACGCCGCTGGCATCAAGCGTGATCGGGTGCTGATCAAACTGGCAGCTACCTGGGAAGGTATCCGCGCAGCTGAGAAGCTCGAGAAGGATGGCATCCAGACCAACCTGACCTTGCTGTTCTCCTTCGCCCAGGCAGTCGCCTGCGCCGAGGCCGGGGTGTTCCTGATTTCGCCGTTCGTGGGCCGTATCTACGACTGGTACAAGAAGTCGACAGGCACCGACTACACCGGCGCAGAAGACCCGGGCGTGCAGTCGGTATCGCGCATCTACAACTACTACAAGGCCAACGACTTCAAGACCGTGGTCATGGGTGCGAGCTTTCGCAACCTGAACCAGATTGAACAGCTGGCCGGTTGTGATCGCCTGACCATCAGCACCGACCTGCTCAAGAAGCTGGCTGAGGACACCGGCACTCTGGAACGCAAGCTTGCACCGGGCAACGCCGGCGAAGCGCGTCAGAGCCTGACCGAGAGCCAGTTCCGCTGGGCTTCCAACGAAGACGCCATGGCCACCGAAAAGCTGGCTGAAGGTATTCGCCAGTTCGCTCGCGATCAGGAAAAGCTGGAAGCACTGCTCTCCGCCAAAAAAGCCTGAACATGAAAAGGGCGACACCTTCGCAGGTGTCGCCCTTTTTGCTGCCTGCCGTTCTGAGATCAGAGAGACAGACGCAACTGATGCCTAGCGCTGACCTTCCAGTGCATTGACCAGATCATGGAACGCTTCACGATTGGAGTCGTTGAGGCCCATGAGGATCTTGTGCGCTTCAAGCACCTTGGCTTTCACCACTTCTTCGCACTGGTCCTGTGAAGGCAGATCAGTCAGGCACTCAGGCCGCGGCAGAGGCCGGTCAACGATGTTGAAGACCTGATCGAAGCCCATCGACTGCAACAGGCGCGTGATGTCCTCGTGAGTGGTCACAAGGGTCGGCAACAGGCCTACCTTCTGGCGTGACAGAATCGACAGTTTGGCCAGCAGGCCAAGCGTTGTGCTGTCAATGCTGCGGGTTTCGGTCAGGTCAATGACCACCGCCGAGAAATTCAGCGCAGTGAAGATGCGCTCGATAGTCGCATCCAGTGCCGAACACAGCGTCAACCGCACTTCACCCACGAACTTGAGAACGAAGGTGCCTTCCTGCTCGGCGAACTGGATTCTACCGGTACTCATTCAAGATTCCTGCTTAACACTAACAAGGCGATATCATCCGGCATCTCCCCTAGCGTTGCCAATTCAAAAACCCGCTGCAAGCCATCCAGGCTGCCGCCAGCCGTCTTGACCAATTCGGGAAGGACGGCTTCTTTCTCTTTGAGTGTATCACCGGGTAACAAGTCCAGTATGCCATCAGACAACATGGTCAGACTGAAGGACTCGGGCAGATCGATTTCATGATCCTGGTAAGTCGCCTCGTTGAACAACCCTACCGGGAGTCCACGACCTTCCAGATAATGCGCCTGCCCTTCGGAATACAACACAGGCAATGGCAGGTGTCCGCCCACTGCGTACGTCAGTTTACCTGACTCTTCGTCGATGACACCGCCGACCATCGTAACGTGCTTGCCCAGCTTGCAACTGATAAGACCGCGGTTGATATGCCCCAGCACATCCGAAGGCTTGAACTCCGGAAGCGTTCCACCACGCTTGGACTCGAACAGCAGCCGCGTGGTCATGAACTTCAGCAGCACGGTAATGAATGCCGAGGACGCGCCATGGCCTGAAACATCAGCGAGGTAAAAAGCGACACGCCGCTCGTCGACCCTGAAATAGTCGACAAAATCGCCGGACAGGTACAACGACGGAATGATCTGGTGCGCGAATTTGAATGCGTCAATCGACCACGGCGTGATCGGCAGCATGTTCATCTGCACTTGCCGACCCGCGTCCTGGTCTTCCTGCAACAGGTGCAGGCTGGCTTCGAGCTCGCGATTGGCTTTTTCCAGCTTCTCGCGGTAGACCTGGTTTTCAGTGAGCAAGCGAGCACGATCCAGCGCACGACGCACCGAATGCTCGAGTACGGCAAGATCTTCGAGAGGCTTGATCAGGTAGTCGGCAGCGCCGAGGCGCAAGGCCTCGACTGCATCGCTCATCACGCCCGCGCCGGAAACGACGATGACAGGCGTCTGCGGCGCGATGGCGGTGACCTGACGGATCAGCTCAAGCCCGCCCATCTGTGGCATGCGTAAGTCGCAGACCACCAGATCGGGGTTCTCCTGCTCGAATATCTGGATTCCCTGCAAGCCGTTACTCGCTTGCAGAACGCTGAAGCCACTGTCTTCAAGGTAGGCGGCAAGGCTTGCGCGCACTACGTCGTCGTCATCGATAATCAGCAGCTTGGCACTGGTTTTTGGCATGGGGGCAAACGGCGCCAGATCAGGTTGGCGTAGGCGGCCCGGGATTACCGGAAGCCACTTACTGGATTCGCTTCTAGCCTCTCCGCAATAACACGCAACAACTTGATAAGTCTGTCGTGTTTCAGAGGTGCCCTTCAAGGCGCAGACGGTACTCCCATCCGACGGGTGTTTCAAGCATGCTCCTACCCTCACTTTGCGCTCTTTACATCGCAAATCACCCAGAGTTATAAGAACTCACAAATCAGCAACTAAAACGAAGGACTGTACATGAGTCGAAATGATCGCGACTACGAGGAAAAGCGGGATTACATCCGCATGCGCGTCGATGCAGACGTCAACCTGATCCACGCCGGCCAGGTGATCCCTGCCGTATGCATTGACCTTTCCAGCTCTGGCATGCAGGTTCAGGCGCCACGCTCGTTCCAGGTCGGAGACAAAGTCGACGTGCGTATTGATTCTGACCATCCTGCACTCAAGGGGCTTGAAGCCGAAACCGAGGTGGTCTGGGTGAATGATGAAGAAGGTGGTGGACAGAAACTGGGGCTTTCAATCGTCTCGATGAAGTGAAAACGGGCGGAACCGGTTCACACTTTTACAAAATAATAAAGGCGACCCAGGGTCGCCTTTATTGATTCATGCAGCGGCAAAGTAGCGATTAAAAATCGTCTTCGACCTTGCCGTCCTTGACCTTGAACTCGCGGTTCTGCAAATAGGCATTGCGAATGAAGGTGTAGCGATCGCCACTGACCATACGCTCGGCAGACAGCAGGCTGGCACGTGTATCGATCAGGTTGACGCCCAGCGCCGTGTTACGGGTCGGGACGTGATCGATGTAGCGGTAGGGCGAGGTGTAGGTGTCCGGGTACTTGGCGATTGCATCACGTACAGTGCTTGGCCCCAGCAACGGAATGACTACGAACGGACCGCTCGGCACGCCCCAGTAGCCCAGCGTCTGACCGAAGTCTTCATCGTTGCGTTGCAGGCCCATGCGGGTACCCACGTCGATGAAGCCCAGCAGGCCGAAGGTGGTGTTGACGATCAGGCGAGCAGTGTCGACGCCCGCCGCTTCAGGCTTGGCCTGCAGCACGTTGTTCGCCAGGTTGCCGACATCGCCGATGTTGCTGAAGAAGTTATGGATACCGTCTTCGACGAATTGCGGTGCGATGTACTGATACCCCTTGGCCAGCGGCTTGAGCGTGTAAGCGTCAAGGGTATCGTTGAATTTGAAAATGGGACGGTTGATGCCTTCCCACGGATCATCTTCAGCGGCCTGTACGGCCACCGGAACCAGCGCGATGCCGGCACACAGGGACAATTGCACCAAACGTTTGATAAAGCCTGCACCGGTCACGGGCATAGCTGACACTCCTGATCGAGATATCGAAATAATGACGCGGGTGCTACGCCCCACACGCTAGGACAGGGAGTATAAAGCCTTCTGTCGAGAATAAGGCAGGTCTGTCAGCAAAGGGTTCCGCATAAACTCCGTCATCGCACATTCATCGAAGTGTCACAAAAGATCGGTAGCGTTTCTCGATATTTCAGAGAGTTCCTCATGCTCGCCCCGGTCCTCACGCCTCTGCCAACCTTCCCTGCACTGCTGTTCGGCCTTAGCGGCTGCCTGGTGGACTTCGGCGCGCAGGCCGCAAACTCGCGCACACCCGGCGATGAGCACACGCAGTTCACACCGGGTGCAAAGGCTATTCTGCAGACCCTGCGCGACCAGAGCATGCCTTGCGCCTGGCTCGATGAACTGCCTGAAAGCGTGAGCGCCGCACTGGCTGTGCCGGTAAGTGACTGGATGATTCCCGCCCCCCGCCCGACCGCAGGCTGGCCCGCACCGGATGCCTGCTGGATGGCATTGATGGCCCTGAAAGTCAGCCATCTGGATGGCTGCGTACTGATCAGCGGCGACCCGCGCCTGTTGCAGTCCGGGCTGAACGCCGGGCTGTGGACCATTGGCCTGGCCTCCTGCGGACCACTGTGCGGACTCTCGCCCTCGCAATGGCAGGCGCTCAGCAATGCAGAACGTGAACAGCGACGCGCGCAGGCCACGCTCAAACTCTATTCGCTGGGGGTGCATTCGGTGATCGACCATCTGGGCGAGCTGGAATCCTGCCTGGCCGACATAGCCCTGCGACGCAGCAAGGGCGAAAAACCCTGATACATATGCAGCAGGGCGCAGACTGGATTAGTCTTGATTGAACAGGGACCTTTAGCTCTCCGGCGAAGTCCATGAGACAGACTTATCAATCAAGGAGCACGTCATGCCCGCCCGCGAACTGCAAGAACAACTCAATACCCTGCGCGAGCACCTGGAGACTAACCCGCCGATGTCAGAGTCTGAGCGGGAAGACCTGCACGAGCTCATGCAACAAATTGAAACTAAAATTCAGCTGGAACAGGCCACCCACGAGCAGGACAGCAGCCTGGCTGATGGCGTGAATCTGGCCGTCGAGCGTTTCGAGCTGGAGCATCCGACCATCGCTGGAACCTTGCGCAACATCGTGCAGACGCTGGGTAACATCGGAGTCTGATCGGGGAATGCCGCTCTGCTGGCTCTGCGTTGGGCCGCTGATGCGCGGTGCGACGCAGAACATCGAACATCGTCACCACTGACACCTATCGTTCCTCACGCTTCGCGTGTGAATGCCGTTCCGGATGCTTTGCGTCCACTCCCCAGGCCTCAGACACTACTACTGACGCGCCAGCCTGCGGTTGTCCACATCAAGCGTTTCAGTGCTGCGGTACGGGTTGATGTCCAGACCACCGCGGCGCACGTAGCGCGCATACACGGTGAGCTTCTCCGGCTTGAGCAAGCGCTGCAGGTCGAGGAAGATTCTTTCCACACACTGCTCATGAAAATCCGAGTGCTGGCGAAAGCTGACGATATACGCCAGCAGGCTGGCGTGATCCAGCGCTGCGCCGCGATATTCGACCACTACGCTGCCCCAGTCAGGCTGGCTGGTGACCGGACAGTTGGATTTGAGCAGATGACTGTGAACGCTCTCTTCCACCACCCGCGAGTCATCACAACGCAGCAACTCGGGCTGCGGCCGGTCATAGCTGCTGACCGAAATGTCCAGGTCGTCGATGCACAGGCCCGGCAACGCCGCGACACCTTCTTCTTCGATTTCCGCCAGGCTGCGAATACGCACGCCGACCGGTTTGCCCGCCGCAGCCGACAAATCCTGCTCGAGAGTGGTCTGCAGCTGTTCGACGTTCGCGAAAGCCGTCTGATTCAACGAATTGAGGTACAGCTTGAAGGACTTCGATTCGATGATGTTCGGCGATTCTGCCGGAATACTGAATTCGCCGATGGCCACCACCGGCTTGCCGGAAGGCAGCAGCCATGACAGCTCGTAGCAGTTCCAGAAATCGACACCCTGATAAGGCAGCGTCTGCGCGGTAAGCCCAAGCTCGGCCCATTTTGCGGCACGAGGGATCGGGAACAACAGCGACGGCGTGTAGGTGGCGATGTACTCACTGGACTTGCCCAGCGGTGAGTGTTCGGCTGCGGGATGCATGGCAATACCTGGATCATGAATTAACGCGGCGAGTTTATAGCGTTTGCGTGGGGCTTTCAGCGAAAATCCGCTCTGCCCCGCCACCCTCGCAGGCCGCCCTGCGGCCTCGACGAAGGTGACTCAGGCCCTGTCACTCGTAACGCAGTGCGTGCGCCGGCTGGATCTGCGCGGCGCGCCACGCGGGGTAGATGGTCGCCAGAAAGCTCAGGATAAACCCGGCACTGCAGATCAACAGCACGTCACCGGCCTGAAGTTCTGAAGGCAGGTTGCTGATGAAGTACACATCGGAACTGAAGATATGCTGGCCGCTGACCCGCTCTAGCCAGCCCACCAGGCTGCTGACGTTCAGCGCGGCAATAATCCCCAGGATGCCGCCGATCAACGTACCAACGATGCCGATGACGGTGCCCTGGACCACGAAGATCGCCATAATCTGCCGCGGCGTGGCGCCGATGGTGCGCAGGATGGCGATGTCTGCGCCCTTGTCGTTGACCACCATGATCAGCGTCGCAATGATGTTGAACGCTGCCACAGCGACGATCATCAGCAGCAACAGACCGATCATGGTCTTTTCCATCTTCATGGCACTGAACAGGCTGCCCTGGGTGTGGGTCCAGTCATCCGCACGATAACCATCACCCAGACCGGCGGCAATGGCGGTGGACACCTGGGGCGCCTTGTACAGATCCTTGAGCGCCAGTCGCACGCCCTGAACCTGATTGGGCTGCCAGCGTTGCATCTGCGCCGCATCGGCGATATTGATCAGGCCCATCGAACCATCCAGCTCGGCACCGACCTTGAAAATACCCACGACGGTCAGGCGTTGCATGCGCGGCGTGATGCCGCCAGGGGCGCTGCTGACTTCCGGGACGATCAGCGTCAGCTTGTCGCCGATGCTCAAGCGAAAGCGGCGCGCGGTGATATCGCCGAGCACCACGCCGAACTCACCCGGCTTGAGGTCTTCGAGACTTCCGCGGGTGATGTGCTGCGTGACGATCGACACTTCATGTTCCAGCGCCGGGTCTACGCCGCTGATCTGGATCGGCTGCATCGAGCCCTTGTAGGACAGCATGCCTTCCATGTCGGTGAATGGCACGGCAGCGGTGACTTCAGGGTTTTTCAGCGCAGCGTCGGCCAGCGGTTTCCAGTCATCGACCGGAGTGTTACCGGCAATGACCGCGTGCGGCACCATGCCGAGAATCCGCGAGCTCATTTCCCGCTGGAAACCGTTCATGACCGACAGCACCACAATCATCGCCAGGACACCGAGTGCCAGACCGATCATCGAGGTCATCGAAATGAACGAGATGAAGCTTTTGCGGCGTTTGGCGCGGGTATAGCGCATGCCGATGAAGATGGGTAACGGTCTGAACATTCGCGAAGCACCGTGGGAAAATACACCGTATAAAAACTGGAACCCGGCGCGATGAATTGCGCCGGGCCGAGTCGATCAGGCCTTGACGAGGCGGCCGTCTTCCAGACGCAGGACGCGGTCCATTTGCCGGGCCAGGTTCATGTCGTGGGTCACGATCAGAAACGCCGTGCGCGACGACGTGCTCAGTTCACGCATCAGGTCCTGAATGCCTTGGGCCGTGTGGTGATCGAGGTTGCCGGTCGGCTCGTCAAGCATTACCAGACCGGGCTGATTGATCAAGGCACGGGCAATCGCCACACGCTGACGCTCGCCACCGGACAGCTCCGAAGGCTTGTGCGCCAGACGATGACCGAGGCCGACACGCTCCAGCAATGCAGTGGAGCGCTTGCGGGCTTCGGGGATCGGCGTTCGGCCGATCAACAATGGCATGCAGACGTTTTCAAGCGCGGTGAATTCGGGCAGCAGATGGTGGAACTGGTAGACGAAACCCAGCGCCCGGTTACGCAGCAGCCCGCGAGCCTTTTCGCCCAGCGCCGACAACTCTTCGCCAGCCAGCCAGACACTGCCCTCGGATGGCGTGTCCAGCCCGCCCAGCAGGTTGAGCAAGGTACTTTTGCCCGACCCCGAACTGCCGACGATCGCAACACGCTCGCCGGGGTGCAACTCCAGCTGCAGGCCGGACAACACCACCACCGACTCCGGGCCTTCCTCGTAGGATTTACCCAGGTTGCGGCAACTCAATACTGCTTTATCAGACATGCCCGACTCACTCATAACGTAACGCCTCCGCCGGCTGGGTGCGCGCAGCACGCCAGGCGGGATACAGGGTGGCGAGGAAACTCAGGACCAACGCCGCACCGCAGACCTGGAACACGTCCTGGGCCATCAGTTGCGAAGGCAGGTAATCAATGAAGTAGACGTCGGCGTTGAGAAACTTGTGGCCGATCAGCCCTTCGAGTGCAGCTATGGCTGCGCTGACATTGAGCGCCGCCAGAATACCCAGGGCCGCACCGATCAGCGTGCCGACCACGCCGATCACCGTGCCCTGGACCATGAATATCGCCATGATCTGTCGCGGCGTAGCGCCCAGAGTACGCAGAATAGCGATGTCGCCCTTCTTGTCATTGACGACCATCACCAGCGTGGAAATGATGTTGAAGGCCGCCACCGCCACGATCAGCAGCAGCAACAGACCGATCATGGCTTTTTCCATGCGGATGGCCTGATACAGGTTGCCGTGGGTGCGCGTCCAGTCACGCGAGTAGAAATTGTTTTCGCCCAGCTTCTGCGCGATTTCCCACGAGGTACGTGGCGCCGCGAACAGGTCGTCGAACTTGAGACGCAGGCCCTGCACCTGATTGGGCTTCCAGCGATGCAGACGCCCCAGGTCATCGAGATTGGTCAGCCCCAGAAAACCGTCGATTTCGCCAGCGCCGACGTGAAAGATGCCGGTCACCTCGAAACGCTTCATGCGCGGGAACATCCCGGCCGGCGTCACCGTCACTTCAGGTGCAACGAAGGTCAGTTTGTCACCGATGCCGACGCCCAGCTTGGCCGCGGCCTTGTCGCCGATCATGATGCCGAAGCTGCCGGGCGACAGGCTGTCGAGCTGGCCCTGCTTGATGAAGTGGTCAATGATCGAGACCTTGCGCTCTTCGAGCGGGTCGATACCGTTGAGCAGCACTTTCTGCACCTTGCCGTCGTGGGTCAGCAAACCCTGCATCTGGGTGAAAGGCGCAACGGCCAGCACCTGCGGGTTTTCCTGAACCTTCGTGGCCAGGCCGCGCCAGTCGGTGATCGGATCAGCCGATTCGATGGTCGCGTGCGGCACCATGCCGAGCACGCGGGTACGCATTTCGTGATCGAAACCGTTCATCACCGATAACACGACTATCATGACCACAACGCCCAGGGCGAGGCCGATCATGGAGGTCAGGGAGATGAAGGAAACAAAATGATTGCGTCGCTTCGCACGGGTGTAGCGCGTGCCGATAAATACAAAAAGAGGTCTGAACATGTAGGAATTTGTTCGCAGGAATGAGGACGTCCGTGTGGCGGGCCTTGACGTGCAGCTTTACACTCGAAACTCTCTGACCACCGCCGCTAGCTTGGGTTCGCCATGTCGACATTAGATGAAGCAGGACGCCGCGAATACTACCGTATCGACGACAGCGTCGCACTGGAAATTAACCCCCTGTCTGCCGCCGACCAGGCAAGCCAGGATGCCATGCAGGACACCTCGACGCTGTTCGACCTGCTCAGCGAGCTGCACGTGAGCGAGTTCGAGTCACAGCATTTGATGCGCCAGCTCGACGAGCGCGACCGGGTGCTGAACAGTTTTCTCAAGTCGCTGAGCAAGCGCATTGACCTGCTGGGCGAAGTGGTTGCCCACACCGCACTGGGCAAGCTGGGCGCTCCCCAGCCGGTCAAACTGTCCGAAGGCGGGATTCAGTTCAATTCTCAACAGGCTTTTGCAGTCGGCGAACAGCTGTCGATCAAGATGGTGCTGATGCCTCAGGCCGCGGGTCTGATGCTGCGCGCCAGGGTTTGCCAATGTGACACGCTGGCAGACGGCAATTTCGATATCAGTACCGAGTTCGTCAATCTCCCGGACGCCCAGCGCCAGTTACTCGCCCGCCACGTGTTGCAGCGTCAGGCTCAGCAGCGGCGCCAGGCGCTGGAACAGGGCCAAACATCCGGAAATTGAACACCCTGCCTCTTTATCACTACCAATAGTAGCCAGGAGTAAACGTGACCCTTATCTACGGCCACCGCGGCGCCAAGGGCGAAGCACCGGAAAACACCCTGACCAGCTTTCAGGAATGCCTCAAGCACGGCGTGCGCCGCTGTGAACTGGACCTGCATCTTTCAAAGGATGGAGAGTTGATGGTCATTCATGACCCGACCCTCAAGCGCACCACCGACCGACGCGGCAAGGTCAACGAACACCTGGCAGACGACCTGGTGACGTATGACGCGCGCAAGGGTGGCCCTGGCTGGGTCTCGCCGTGCCCGATTCCACGTCTGGAAGAGCTCTTCGAACAATGCGATTTCGAGCACTGGCAGCTGGAAGTCAAAAGCGCTTCACGCACTCGTGCCGCCAACACCGTGCTGGCGATTCGTGAAATGGCTCAGCGCCATGGCTTGCTGGACAAAGTGACGATCACCTCCAGCTCTCGCGAAGTGCTGCGCGCCGCCCTCGACCTGACGCCGGACATCGCGCGCGGGCTGGTGGCCGAATACGCCTGGCTCGACCCGCTGAAGGTCGCCCAGAGTTACGGCTGTGAAATTCTGGCATTGAACTGGACACTGTGTACCCCGGAGCGGCTGCAGAAAGCACAGCGTCAGGGCCTGCATGTGTCGGTGTGGACAGTCAACGAACCTGCACTGATGCGCAGGCTCGCTGATTTCGGCGTCGACAGCCTGATTACAGACTTTCCCGGTTTGGCCACCGCCACGCTCGGGAATCTCTGAAATCGGTCTCCCCGGCCGGCTCAGGCCACCGGCCGGAGTCGCTTAAAAAAGCCGGTTGAGGCCATCGTATGCGGCTACCCGATAGGCTTCGGCCATGGTCGGGTAGTTGAACGTGGTGTTGACGAAGTACTTCATGGTGTTCGCTTCACCCAGCTGGCTCATGATTGCCTGACCGATGTGCACGATCTCGGACGCCTGGTCACCGAAGCAATGCACGCCCAGCACCTCTAGCGTCTCGCGGTGGAACAGGATTTTCAGCATCCCGACCCGCTCCCCGGAAATCTGCGCACGCGCCATGCCCTTGAAGAACGCCTTGCCCACTTCGTAAGGCACCTTGGCCTGCGTCAGTTCGTGTTCGTTCTTGCCGATCGAGCTGATCTCGGGAATGGTGTAGATCCCGGTCGGCACATCGTTGACATAACGCCAGCTGCCATTGTCGACCATGCTGCCCGCTGCCGAACGACCCTGGTCGTAAGCAGCACTGGCCAGGCTTGGCCAACCAATCACATCGCCGGCGCCGTAGACGTTGGAGACGCTGGTACGGTAGGTCTCGTCCACTTCGATCTGACCACGACCGTTGGCCTTCAGGCCAATGTTCTCAAGACCCAGCTTGTCGGTGTTGCCGGTACGGCCGTTGCACCACAGCAAGGCATCGGCCTTGATCTTCTTGCCGGACTTAAGGTGCAGGATAACGCCGTTATCCAGGCCTTCGACCTTTTCGTACTCTTCGTTGTGGCGAACCATCACGTTGTTGTTGCTGAAGTGATAGCTCAGTGCCTGGGAAATTTCCGAATCCAGGAAGCTCAGCAACTGATCACGGTTATCCACCAGCTCGACCAGCACGCCAAGGCCACTGAAGATCGAGGCGTATTCGCAGCCGATCACACCGGCACCATAAATGATCAGCTTGCGCGGGGTATGGCCCAGGCTGAGGATGGTGTCGCTATCGTAGATACGCTTGTGACTGAAATCGATATCGGCCGGCCGATAAGGGCGCGAACCGGTGGCGATGATGATCTGGTTGGCCACCAGCTTTTCCACCACACCGTTGGTGCAGACCACGTTGACGCTGGTCTCGTCGGCAAAACTGCCGGTGCCGAAGAACACGTCGACACGGTTGCGGGCGTAGTAACCGGTGCGCGAGGCCACTTGCTTGGAGATGACCAGTTCGGCGTTTTTCAACACATCCGGAAACGAAAACCAGCGCGGCTCGCCGATGGCACGAAACATGGGATTGGTGTTGAACTGAATGATCTGCTTGACCGAGTGACGCAGGGCCTTGGACGGAATGGTGCCCAAATGGGTGCAATTGCCGCCCACCTGCCGACGGCTGTCGACCATGGCGACCTTGCGCCCCGCCTTGGCGGCGTTCATTGCCGCGCCTTCTCCGGCAGGGCCGGAACCCAGTACCACTACGTCGTAGTTGTAGACAGCCATGCGTACTCCTTTAAACAGACCGAGGCGCCACTTTGGCATCTCTGGCTAAATCACGCGGCGCAGTCTAGCGCTGCACCGAGGCGGCGAACATTAACCCTTGGTCGCGTCGAAGGCCAATTTTTGTCTGCACCTGACGCCAGTGACCGGATAATCCGGCACGTTGGCTTATCGCGGCTGCTCCACAACCAGACGATCAAACGACGCGTTGCTGCGGATGATAAAGCGCTTATCGGCACGAATCACAAAAAAAGCAGGGATTTTATGTTCTTGCGCATAATCCCAGCCGCGCTGCGGGCCGAGAATCAACAGCAGGGAGGACAGACCGTCGGCCATCAGCGCTGAGGGATCAATGACCGTCACCGACGCCAGACTGTGGCTGATCGGTTTGCCGGTCAGGGCATCGATCGTATCGGAAATGCGCCATCCTTCATGGTCGGTGTAACGCCGAAAGTCGCCCGACGTAGACACGGCGTAGCCTTCGAGCGGAAATACTTTTTGCGTGACAGTGCCATCATCGAGCGGCGCGTCCAAGGTCACCCGCCAGGGCGAGCCGTCGGGTTTGAGCCCACTGACTTTCAGCTCACCTGTGGCCTGCACCAGATAATCGTGCAAGCCAAGCGCGTCCAGCCGTTCGCTGATGCGATCTACCGCATAACCCGCGGCGATGCTGTTGAGGTCGACTTGCACCGCGGCGCTCTTGCACAACCGGTCGCCGAAGATGCGCAGGTTGCGATAACCGACCAGCGCCTGAGTCCGGGCCAGTTGCCGCACCAGCGGCATCTGCTCGAACAGCGTATGAGGCCCCAACCCCCACAGGTCCATCAACGGCTTGACCGTCAGGTCGAAGGCACCGTCGCTCTCCTGCGCCAGCTGTTCGCCCACGCCGATCATTTTCAAGACCGGTTCCGGCATCACCTGGCAGCTATTGGCAGGCAATGCATTGAAGCGCTCGATATCCGAATCCGTGCGCCAAAGCGACATCTGCTGATCGACCTCGTCCAGAATCGCTTCAACCTGCGGACGCACAGCCGCAGGCTCTGGCTGCCCGGAGGCGCGCGCATACACCACAGAATAATGGCTGCCCATGGTCGGCCCACCAAAGCTTTCCAGCTTGCGTTCCTGACCACAACCACTGCACACCAGCAACACGAGGCACCCTGCAACCTTGCCAAACCTACGCAAACCCATGCCCCGCACTATAAAAACCTTCAGAGTGACTTGCTGCCATTGGCGAACAAGACAGAAAAGCGTCCATAACCTGCTCTGACACCCCATGAACCGCGCCGACACAAGGCCGACCGGCATATTAGTGGTCGACGGCCACTTATGCTCCCTGCGCGCCCTGCCTGTTCATCAAGTTTCATCAAGTTTCATAAAAATGACACGCCGCACGATTTCCATATTCTTAACCTGTCAAGCGTCAGTTAACTGATAGCAAATCGCCGAAACGGTTGTCTTTGAGCCCTGTTACACATACTGTTACAAGTGCGCATCGCCAGCTGCACACACGAAATGGCGATGCGAACGGGATAAAAACGACAACGGACTCCAAGCCGACGAGCCTGAGCGAGTAACTAAATGGCCTCCACAACAAGTAAGGGCAAAGCGATCTTTCGCGTTGTCAGCGGTAACTTCCTCGAGATGTTCGATTTCATGGTCTACGGCTTCTATGCCACGGCCATCGCAAAAACCTTCTTCCCTTCCGACAGCGCTTTCGCTTCGTTGATGCTGTCGCTGGCGACCTTCGGCGCGGGCTTCCTGATGCGTCCTCTGGGCGCAATCTTTCTCGGTGCCTACATCGACCGTCACGGGCGTCGCAAAGGGCTGATTATCACCCTCGCGATGATGGCAATGGGCACTCTGTTGATTGCCTGTGTACCCGGCTACGCCACATTGGGTGTCATTGCACCCTTGCTGGTGCTGCTCGGTCGTTTGCTGCAAGGTTTCTCGGCGGGTGTGGAACTGGGTGGCGTTTCGGTGTATCTGGCTGAAATCTCGACACCGGGCCGCAAAGGCTTCTTCGTCAGCTGGCAGTCCGCCAGCCAACAGGCCGCCGTGGTCTTCGCCGGCTTGCTGGGCGTGGGTCTGAACCACTGGCTGAGCCCTGAGCAGATGGGCGAATGGGGCTGGCGCGTGCCGTTCCTGATCGGCTGCCTGATCGTGCCGGCCATCTTCATCATCCGTCGCTCGCTGGAAGAGTCACCAGAGTTCGAAGCTCGCACGCATCGCCCGACGCTGCGTGAAGTGGTGCGCTCCATCAGCCAGAACTTCGGTCTGGTGCTGGGCGGCATGGCGCTGGTGGTGATGACCACCGTGTCGTTCTACCTGATCACCGCCTACACCCCGACCTTCGGCAAGAACGAACTGAACCTGACCGACCTGGAAAGTCTGCTGGTGACGGTCTGCGTAGGCGTGTCCAACTTCATCTGGCTGCCGATCATGGGATCGTTCTCCGATCGCATCGGCCGCAAGCCGCTGCTGATTGCCGCGACCGTGCTGGCCATCGCCACTGCCTACCCCGCCCTGTCGTGGCTGGTTGCACACCCGAGCTTCGGCAATCTGCTGATGGTCGAGCTGTGGTTCTCGTTCCTGTACGGCTCCTACAACGGCGCGATGGTCGTGGCGCTGACCGAGATCATGCCGGTCGAAGTCCGCACCACGGGTTTCTCGCTGGCCTACAGCCTGGCGACCGCGACCTTCGGCGGCTTCACCCCGGCGGCCTGTACTTACCTGATTCACGAATTGGGCAACAAGGCAGCGCCAGGCATCTGGCTGACCGGCGCAGCAGTGCTGGGCCTGGTGGCCACGCTGGTGCTGTTCCGCAAGGGCGGGCAAAAGCTTGAAGCGCCTGTGGCGGCTTCAGCCAGCTGATCGATCGCTGCATCGCAAAAGAAAACCCCGGCTCGAGCGTCTCTCGGCCGGGGTTTTGCGTTTTCAGACCTTGCGTTTCCAGGGACGAAAGCTGAGCCAGAGCAGCACGCCAGGCAATTGCAGCGCAATCATGAGACCCAGCGACCACTGGTAGGCCTCGAGCGAGTGACCGGTGCCCTGGGACGCTGGCCATAGATTAAGTACGACTCCCATCAACCACTGGAGGAAAAACGCCAGCACGAACACAACCAGGTTGAATGAAGAACTCACCCTGCCCGCCAGTTCCGGTGACACCGATTGCGCCACAATGGCGTAGTTCATGGTCGTCGAGGTGCCGAAGAAGCTGAAGCCCATGGCAATCAGATAGGGCGATACTGGCAAGCCGCTGGTCATCAGCGCCTGAAAACCGATAAAGATCAGCATACCGGTGCCACAGATCATGATTGGCTGCACGCCGAACCTGCGCAGATAATCGGTGATCGCGCCGAACGTCAGGGACCCCGCCACCATCGCGATAGCTCCGAACAACAGCACATTGGCCATCCCGGAATCGCTCAAACCCGCCATATCACGTAACCATGGCCCCATCCAAAGAGACAGTACCGACATGTAGATGGCGTGCGCGAACACCGAGTACAGCGCCAGACGCCAGAACGTCCACGACGAGTACAGTTTGCCGACCGCGGCAAACATATCGCTGTAACGAGTTTTTTTGCTCTCGTAGGCTTTGGGAACGCTGAGGTGTATGACCACCGCCACACAAAAGGTCAGCAGCGCCAGAACCAGAAACGCTTCTCGCCAGGTCAACCAGTTCAGCAGCGCATGTAATGGCGTGGTTGACGCCATCGCGCCCAGCCCGCCAATCGACAGCAGGCAGGCGGTACTCAGCGGCAAACGCTCGACCGGCAACCAGATGGCACACGCTTTGATCGCACTCATCAGCGAGCCCGCTACCCCCAGGCCAATCAGCCCTCGCCCGATCAACAACCCTGTCTCGGTGCTGGAAATACTGAAGATGACCGAGCCGGCGACCGCGAACAGCAGCATCGGCGCCTGAACGCTGCGCGGCCCATAGCGGTCCAGCATGACGCCGAGCGGAATCTGTGCGGCGGCGAAGGTCAAAAAATACACGCCAGTCAGCAAACCCAGACTGCTGGCGGGCAAGCTCAGGTCGGTTTGCAGGTCGCCGTAGATCACTGCGTTGACGGTACGAAACAGGTAGGAAACGAAATGCCCCAGCCCGAAGGGGATGAAGATCGTCAGAAACAGCAGGAAGAAGCTGCTTTTGAGGGGGTGTTGCGAACCGTCCAGGGCCGAATTGCTCATCCTTGATACTCCATCGTCCAGAAAATCTGCGCGCCACAGATTCTCATGGTCCGCCACAAAACAGAACGGGCCGAAGCCTGCTTGCGCAGGGTCCGGCCCGTTTATCTGCTGCCCTGGTCAGACCGGACAGCTCAAGCGTTCAACGTTTACTGCGGGAAAGCTGGCGGATTGACGTCTGCCATGTCTTCCATCACGCGAACCACCTGGTGGCTGTAACCGAATTCGTTGTCGTACCAGACGTACAGCACAACGCGGTTGTCGTTGACGATGGTGGCTTCGGCGTCCACGACACCGGCGTGACGCGAGCCGACGAAGTCAGTGGAGACCACTTCCTGCGAGTTCACGAAGTCGATCTGCTTGTGCAGGTCCGAGTGCAGCGCCATGTAGCGCAGGTACTCGTTCATTTCTTCGCGAGTGGTCTGCTTCTCGAGGTTGAGGTTGAGAATGGCCATGGACACGTTCGGCGTCGGAACACGGATCGCGTTGCCGGTCAGCTTGCCAGCCAGCTCAGGCAAGGCCTTGGCAGCAGCGGTGGCCGCACCGGTTTCGGTGATGACCATGTTCAACGCCGCGCTGCGACCACGACGGTCGCCCTTGTGGAAGTTGTCGATCAGGTTCTGGTCGTTGGTGTACGAGTGAACCGTTTCGACGTGACCGTTGGTGATGCCGAACTTGTCGTTGACCGCCTTGAGCACCGGCACGATGGCGTTGGTGGTGCAAGAGGCCGCCGAGACGATCTTGTCGTCCGCGGTGATTTCACCGTGGTTGATACCATGCACGATGTTCTTCAGCTTGCCTTTACCCGGCGCGGTCAGGACCACGCGGTCGATGCCCGGGCAGGCCAGATGCTGACCCAGACCTTCGGCATCACGCCATACACCGGTGTTGTCCACCAGCAGGGCGTCCTTGATACCGTACTGGGTGTAATCCACCTCGGACGGGTTCTTGGCGTAGATCACCTGAATCAGGTTGCCGTTGGCGGTGAGCGTGCTGTTGGCTTCGTCGATGGTGATGGTGCCATCGAACGGACCGTGAACCGAGTCACGGCGCAGCAGGCTCGCGCGCTTGACCAGATCGTTTTCCGCGCCCTTGCGGACCACGATGGCACGCAGACGCAGGCCATCGCCACCACCGGTCTTCTCGATCAGGATCCGCGCCAGCAGGCGACCGATACGACCGAAACCGTACAGCACGACGTCAGTGCCCTTGCGTGGGCTGGTGCCCTGCTGACCCACTACACTGGCCAGTTCTTCACGAACGAACTGCTCGGGCGTGCGGCCATTGCCTTCGGTCTTGAACTTCACGGCCAGCTTGCCCAGGTCCACCGAAGCGGCACCCAGTTTGAGTTCGCTCATCGCCTTGATCAGCGGGAACGTCTCGTGTACGGACAACTCAACCGCATCGGACTGACGATGACGCGCAAAGCGGTGAGCTTTGAGAATCGCGATGACTGAACGGTTGATCAGGCTACGGCCATAGATCGAGCTCACCACATTATTATTGCGGTAGAGCTGACCGATGAGCGGGATCATCGCTTCGGCGAGAGCTTCACGATCAATCCATTCACCAAGACACTGGTCGGGCTTCTGAGTCACGGGAACCTTCCACATGTAGGGGCTGAAAAAAGGGGCTACATTATGACCGCGCCTTTGTTTATGAGCAATGCACGGCTGTCATATCGACACGCACTACATAATTTTCGCCCGTAAATACTCGGTAATACTCCGGAAAACTGACAGCCACCACCTTCCCCCGTTACAATCGCCGCCCCTGTTGCAACGCCTGGAGCCCGACCTTCCCGTGCCAGTTCTGCGTCTACCGCATCTTTCTGCCGCTGCAGGCAAACAACACTGGGGCAATCTTCCCGGTGCCACACTGAGCCTGGCCATTGCCGAAGCCGCCAGCGCGGCCAAGCGCTTCACCCTGCTCCTGACCGCCGACAGCCAAAGCGCCGAGCGGCTCGAGCAAGAGCTGAAGTTTTTTGCACCTACGCTGCCGGTTCTGCACTTCCCGGACTGGGAAACCCTGCCCTACGACCTGTTTTCGCCGCACCAGGACATTATTTCCCAGCGCATTGCCAGCCTTTATCGCCTGCCGGAACTGGAGCATGGCGTTTTGGTAGTCCCCATCACCACCGCCCTACACAGACTGGCGCCGACCAAATTTCTGCTCGGCAGCAGCCTGGTGCTGGATGTCGGCCAGAAGCTCGATGTGGAAGCCATGCGTACGCGCCTGGAAGCCAGCGGCTACCGGTATGTGGACACGGTCTACGAACATGGCGAGTTCACCGTGCGCGGGGCGCTGATCGATCTGTTCCCGATGGGCAGCAAACTGCCGTTTCGGATCGACCTGTTCGACGATGAAATCGAAACGCTGCGCACCTTCGATCCGGACACCCAGCGCTCTATCGACAAGGTCGAGTCGGTGCGCCTGTTGCCCGCCCGTGAATTCCCTTTGCAGAAAGAAGAAGTCACACGCTTCAAGGCGCGCTTTCGCGAGCGCTTCGACGTGGACTTCCGGCGCAGCCCGATTTTCCAGGACTTGAGCAGCGGCATCACACCTGCCGGCATCGAGTACTACATACCGTTGTTCTTCGAGGAAACCTCGACGCTGTTCGATTACCTGCCGCAGGACACCCAGGTGTTCTCCCTGCCGGGCATCGAACAGGCGGCCGAGAACTTCTGGAACGACGTGCGCAATCGCTATGAAGAACGCCGCGTCGACCCTGCAAGGCCGCTGTTGCCGCCCGCAGAATTGTTTCTACCGGTAGAAGACTGCTTCGCGCGCCTGAAAAACTGGCCGCGCGTGGTCGCCAGCCAGCAGGATGTCGACGCCGGTGCCGGACGCGAGCGCTTCCCGGCGCAGTCCCTGCCGGACCTGTCCATCGAAGCCAAGGCCACTCAACCACTGGCGGCCCTGTCGAATTTTCTGGATGACTTCCCCGGTCGCGTGCTGTTCACCGCCGAGTCCGCCGGACGCCGGGAAGTGCTGCTGGAGCTGCTCGAACGTCTCAAGCTGCGCCCCAAAACCGTCGACAGCTGGCTGGATTTCGTCGACGGCAAGGACCGGTTGGCAATCACCATCGCGCCGCTTGACGAAGGCCTGCTGCTGGAACAACCGGCCCTGGCGCTGATCGCAGAGAGCCCGCTGTTCGGCCAGCGCGTCATGCAGCGCCGTCGCCGCGAAAAGCGCACCGACGGCGGCAATAACGACGCGGTCATCAAGAACCTTACCGAGCTGCGCGAAGGCGCGCCGGTGGTGCACATCGATCATGGCGTAGGCCGCTATCTCGGGCTTGCGACCCTGGAAGTCGAAAACCAGGTCGCCGAATTCCTGATGCTGGCCTACGCCGAAGACGCCAAGCTGTACGTCCCGGTCGCCAACCTGCACCTGATTGCCCGTTACACCGGCAGCGACGACGAAACCGCGCCGCTGCACCGCCTGGGCTCGGAAACCTGGCAGAAAGCCAAACGCAAGGCTGCCGAGCAGGTCCGTGACGTGGCCGCCGAACTGCTGGATATCTACGCGCGTCGCGCAGCCCGCGAAGGCTATGCGTTTGCCGACCCCAAAGCCGATTACGCGACCTTCAGCGCAGGCTTCCCGTTTGAAGAGACGCCGGATCAGCAAACCACCATCGACGCCGTGCGCGCCGACATGCTGGCGCCCAAGCCGATGGATCGTCTGGTCTGTGGCGACGTGGGTTTCGGCAAGACCGAAGTGGCCATGCGTGCCGCCTTCATCGCCGTGCATGGCGGGCGTCAGGTGGCCATTCTGGTGCCGACCACCCTGCTCGCCCAGCAGCACTACAATAGTTTCCGCGACCGTTTCGCCGACTGGCCGGTGACCGTCGAAGTGATGAGCCGCTTCAAGTCGGCCAAGGAAGTCAACGCTGCGGTTGCCGATCTGGCCGAGGGCAAGATCGACATCGTTATCGGGACGCACAAGCTGTTGCAGGATGACGTCAAGATCAAGAACCTCGGTCTGGTGATCATCGACGAAGAACACCGGTTTGGCGTGCGCCAGAAAGAACAACTCAAGGCGCTGCGCAGCGAGGTCGATATCCTGACCCTGACCGCAACGCCGATCCCGCGCACCCTGAACATGGCCGTGTCTGGCATGCGTGATCTGTCGATCATCGCTACGCCACCGGCGCGCAGGCTGTCGGTGCGTACCTTCGTGATGGAGCAGAACAAGCCGACCATCAAGGAAGCCCTGCTGCGTGAGTTGTTGCGCGGCGGTCAGGTCTATTACCTGCACAACGACGTCAAGACCATCGAGAAATGCGCTGCCGATCTGGCCGAGCTGGTGCCGGAAGCACGTATCGGCATCGGCCACGGGCAGATGCGCGAGCGCGAACTCGAACAGGTGATGAGCGACTTCTACCACAAGCGCTTCAATGTGCTGATCGCCTCGACCATCATCGAGACCGGCATCGACGTACCGAGCGCCAACACCATCATCATCGAGCGCGCCGACAAGTTCGGTCTGGCCCAGTTGCACCAGTTACGCGGTCGCGTCGGACGCAGTCACCACCAGGCCTACGCCTACCTGCTGACCCCGCCACGCAAACAGATCACCCACGACGCCGAAAAGCGTCTGGAAGCGATTGCCAACACCCAGGACCTTGGCGCGGGCTTCGTGCTCGCCACCAACGACCTGGAGATCCGTGGCGCGGGCGAACTGCTCGGGGACGGCCAGAGCGGACAGATCCAGGCGGTGGGCTTCACCCTGTACATGGAAATGCTCGAGCGCGCGGTGAAGTCGATTCGCAAGGGCGAGCAGCCCAATCTCGATCAGCCATTGGGCGGCGGACCGGAAATCAACCTGCGCGTGCCGGCACTGATCCCCGAAGCCTACCTGCCGGATGTGCACACGCGCCTGATTCTCTACAAGCGCATTGCCAACGCCGCTGACGAAGAGGCCCTCAAGGACCTGCAGGTCGAAATGATCGACCGCTTCGGCTTGCTTCCGGAACCGACCAAGAACCTGGTGCGTATCACGCTGCTCAAACTGCACGCCGAACAGCTGGGCATCCGGAAAATCGACGGTGGCCCGCAAGGTGGCCGTATCGAGTTCGCGGCCGAGACGCCGGTTGACCCACTGACCCTGATCAAGCTGATTCAGAGCCAGCCCAACCGCTACAAGTTCGAAGGTGCCACGCTGTTCAAATTCATGGTTCCCATGGAGCGCCCGGAAGAGCGCTTCAACACGATCGAAGCGCTGCTTGAGCGCCTGACCCCGAAAACTGCTTGAAGGATTCACGCATGCTTCTGTTTCGTTCATTCATCCTGCTGCTGACGCTGATCGCGCCGGCAGCGTTCGCCGATGGCCTGTATCAGGTCGAGATTCTGCTGTTTCGCCAGAACGGCGAGCCGGCCTCGACCCGCCAGCTTGTACCGGAAAACTGGGACAAAGGCGCACAGAAGATCGACGCGAATGATGAACGAAGCCCCGCGCTCAACGATCTGGCGAGCAAACTGCAAGGCAGCGGCCACTATGAAGTGCTGATGCAGCGCGCCTGGCAGCAGAGCATCGGCATCGAACCGGGCAAAGTCGCCATCACCAGTGGTGACGAGCGGCTTGGTCATTACCCGATCGAGGGCACCGTGAGTCTGGCGATGGCACGCTTCACCGATATTGGTGCACAATTCTGGGTCAACCAGCTGGACCCGCATGGCGTGGTCATCAGCAGTGAACGATTGAAGCAGACTGCCAGGGTAAAGAACGGTGAGCTGACCTATCTGGACAACGGCAACCTCGCGTTGCTGATCAAGGTTTCTCCTCTTTGATCTTTACGTACGCAAGGGACGCCCAGGCGTCCCCTTTCTTTTTGAGCATCGCTGCGGCGTAGGGCTTTTTAAAACTTGTCGTCCATTCTCGAAAAAGTCCTGGCTGCGGCCTGGACAGACCTATTCCACGAGCGAACGCTTGAGCGAGGGCGCGACTACGCCCGGCAAAAACGCATCGTGCTGGAAGACTCCAGCCCGCAGATCATCCGCACCGCCTGTCGGGGCTCGGGCCTGGAAATCTACACCCAGACGCTGCTGTTCAAGGACCCCGATCGCTACAAGAACTACCTGACCTGCAAATGCACCTGCCCGGTTCGCAACGATTGCAAACATTGCGTGGCGGCCCTGCTGTTTCTGCAAGATCCGCACAACCGTCCGCTGCTGCAGGCCGCACTGGCGTCGCACCAGCAAGAGCCGGAAAAGCCCGTCGAGCAGAAGCCCAGGCTGCCGGAGCGCCTGATCGATGACCTGCAGCCACGGCCCAGGCTGATTCTGGCCAGCATCGAGTTCAGTGCCTACGAGCCGCGCAACGGGCGCATGCAGCGGCACATTCAGCACCGTGCCGCGCTGGCCTTTGCCTACGGCAAGCATTACGCGGTTGGCACCACCAACGTCAGCATTCTGGTCAGTTCGCTGGGCAGCGATCTGGTGAACCAGAAAAGCGACATCATCGAACACACCGACACCGAAACCCTGCGCATCCGTCGTCAGGGCGAACGGGAGCGGCAGTTGCGTCAGGAACTGGCCGATCTGGGTTTCAAGGTCGCCACCCGGCAAAGCAAGGCACTGCCCGACAGCGCCGGCGACATGTACGAACTGCCCAACGACAAGGCCTGGCTGCATTTTGTCCTCGATGACCTGCCGCGCCTGCGCGAACAAGGCTGGGAAATCGACATTCAGGAAGAGTTCGGCTTCGACGTTACGCCGGTGGAAGACTGGTACGCGGTCATCGACGAAGAGAACGAACGCGACTGGTTCGACCTGGAACTGGGTATCATCGTCAACGGCGAGCGCCTGAGCCTGTTGCCGATCCTGATCAACCTGATCCGCAGCCATCCCGAACTGATGAGCCCGTCGGCCGTGGCCAAGCGCGGCGACGAAGAACAACTGCTGGTGCAGCTCAATCACTTCACGCAAAGCGGCGGCAGCCCGGTACAGATCGCCCTGCCCTACGGGCGGCTCAAGCCGGTACTGGCGACGCTGGGGGACTTCTACTGGCGTCAGGAAGGCAACAACGCGCTGCGCATGAGCAAAGCCGATGCCGCGCGCCTTACCCAGCTCGAAGACCTGCCGCTGACCTGGCAGGGCGGCGACCGCCTGCGTCACTTTGCCGAGCGCCTGATCAACATCAAGGACGCGCCGGTCAGCCTGCCCGATGGCCTGAACGCCACGCTGCGCCCGTATCAGCTGGAAGGCTTGAGCTGGATGCAGTCGCTGCGCGAGCTGGAAGTCGGCGGCGTGCTGGCCGACGACATGGGCTTGGGCAAGACCCTGCAGACCCTGGCCCACCTGCTGATGGAAAAACAGGCCGGCCGCCTCGATCGCCCGGCACTGGCGGTAATGCCGACCAGCCTGATCCCCAACTGGCTGGACGAGTCCGAGCACTTCACCCCGGACCTCAAGGTGCTGGCACTGTATGGCGCAAACCGGCATCAGGATGCCGGCAACCTTCAGGATTACGACCTGATCCTGACCACCTACGCTTTGCTGCCACGGGACCTGGAGCTGCTCGAAAAACAGCCCTTCCACGTGTTGATTCTCGATGAAGCGCAGTACATCAAGAACCCCAACAGCAAGGCCGCTCAGGCCGCACGCAACCTCAACGCCCGCCAGCGCCTATGCCTGAGCGGCACGCCACTGGAAAACCACCTGGGCGAGCTGTGGTCGCTGTTTCACTTCCTGATGCCCGGCTGGCTGGGCAACAGCAAGGAATTCAACAGCAACTACCGCACCGCCATCGAAAAGCATGGCAACCAGGACCGCCTGCATCACCTCAATGCGCGCATCAAGCCGTTTCTGCTGCGTCGCACCAAGGAGCAGGTGGCGACCGAACTGCCACCCAAGACCGAGATCATCCACTGGGTCGACCTCAACGACGCGCAGCGCGATGTGTACGAAACCGTACGTCTTGCGATGGACAAAAAGGTCAGGGACGAAATCACCCGTAAAGGCGTGGCACGCAGCCAGATCATCATTCTCGAGGCGCTGCTCAAGCTGCGTCAGGTCTGCTGCGACCTGCGCCTGGTCAATCAGGACATGCCGGTCAATAGCAAACAAGGCACCTCGGGCAAGCTCAACAGCCTGATGGAGATGTTCGAAGAACTGCTGGCCGAAGGTCGCAAGATTCTGCTGTTCTCGCAGTTCACTTCGATGCTCAGCCTGATCGAGGAAGAGCTCAAGCAGCGCGGTATCGCCTACGCCCTGCTGACCGGCTCGACCCGCGATCGCCGCACGCCGATTCATGATTTTCAGAGCGGCAAGCTGCCGATTTTCCTGATCAGCCTCAAAGCAGGCGGCACCGGCCTCAACCTCACCGCCGCCGATACGGTGATCCACTACGACCCGTGGTGGAACCCGGCAGCGGAAAACCAAGCGACCGACCGTGCGTACCGTATCGGCCAGGACAAGCCGGTATTCGTCTACAAGATGATCGCGCGCGGCACCGTGGAAGAGAAAATCCAGCGCCTGCAACGGGAAAAATCAGCGCTGGCCTCGGGCGTGCTCGACGGGCGCACCAGCGGCGACTGGAAATTGCGCGATGAAGACCTGCAGGCCCTGTTCGCGCCATTGCCCGCCGCGCCGAAGAAAACCCGCAAGTAAGCCCGTCAGGCGCTTATTCGACAGCAACCTGCTGGAGAATCTGCGCCGTCGACAGCACCGTAGCGTACTCGCCGTGCAGGTTGGCCAGTGACATCGCGTGCACTTCTTCGGCACTGCGCGGCGTGCCGAAGAAGTCCTGTTGATCGAAGGTAAAGCAGGCATCGTGCGCGACCAGCACGTCAAACCCCAGATTGCCGCCACTGCGCGCGGTGGACTCGACCGAGTTGTTGGTGACCACCCCGGCAATCACCAGTTGCCTGATCCCGTCGGAGCGTAACCACATTTCCAGGAAAGACCCGCAAAACGCGTCGGGTACCTGCTTGCTCAGCTCACGCTCATCGGATTGCGGCAAGAACGCTGGCTGGTACTCGACCCCTGACTGTTGCGGCCAGAACACTGATTCGGGTGATGTCGAGAAATGCCGGACGTGAATCACCGGCCGCCCGGATTGCCGCCAGGCACCGAGCAGAGCGCTGACATGGCTCTCGGCCAGTGGGTTATTGCGTCGCCCGAGCTTGGGATGATGGATGCCCTGCTGCAGGTCGATCAGGATCAGCGCGCTGTTGTCTTGAATATCCATGATCAATCAGTCCGAACTTTTGGTTCAGCAAGACTATCGCAATCAAGGTCTATTCTGGTCGCAATCGTCGACAGGCTCAGGCTTGTCCGAGACCTGCCCCCAAGGAGAACATCATGATCGAACACCTTAAACTCGCCGGCAAAGTAGCGCTCGTGCAGGGCGGCTCACGTGGTATCGGCGCAGCCATCGTCCAGCGCCTGGCCAAAGAAGGCGCTGCCGTGGCGTTTACCTACGTCAGCTCCGAAGTCAGCGCTCTGGAGATTCAGGACAGCATCGTCGCCAATGGCGGCCGCGCACTGGCCATTCGCGCAGACAGCGCCGACGAAAAAGCCATCCGCCAGGCCGTGCAGACCACTGCCGAGACCCTTGGCAGGCTGGATATCCTGGTCAACAACGCCGGCATTCTGGCCATTGCGCCGCTCAATGAATTCAGCATGCAGGACTTCGACAAGACCCTGGCGATCAACGTGCGCAGCGTATTCATCGCCAGCCAGGAAGCCGCGCGACACATGGAAGAAGGCGGTCGCATCATCAACATCGGCAGCACCAACGCTGATCGCATGCCCTTTGCGGGCGGCGCCACTTACGCCATGAGCAAATCAGCGCTGATCGGCCTGACCAAAGGCATGGCCCGCGACCTCGGCCCGCAAGGCATCACCGTCAACAACGTCCAGCCCGGCCCGGTGGACACCGACATGAACCCGGCGCAGGGCGAATTCGCCGAAACCCTGAAAGCGCTGATGGCCCTGCCCCGCTACGGCACCAGCGAAGAAATCGCCAGCTTCGTCGCCTACCTCGCAGGGCCGGAAGCGGGCTACATCACCGGTGCCAGCCTGACCATCGATGGCGGCTTCAGCGCCTAAGGCCTGCACCACAAGCGGCCCTTTGCCCAAGGGCCGCATCCCCCACCAGGGCCTTTTACTGGCGAATCAGCGTTTATTTGCTTAAGCGCATGAAAAATCTGAAAAAAAGTTTTGCGTTAGGAAAAGCTTTCGACTACATTAGCGCGCCTCGGCAGACACAACGTTGTCGTCGAGATACGGTGAGGTGTCCGAGTGGCTTAAGGAGCACGCCTGGAAAGTGTGTATACAAGAAATTGTATCGAGGGTTCGAATCCCTCCTTCACCGCCATATTGAATAGTCAACGAGGCCCTGATTTCTGAACAGATTTCAGGGCTTTTTTGTTTCCGCGTTTTGGAAAAAACCACAGTTTATACCTTGGATACGACGAAGATAGGTCGCCACCGGGTTTCTCTGGAGCGTTGCTCAATCAAGCGTTACATGCCCGGCGGCGACTCATGATGCGTTGGCGGGCCGACCGTCTCGATGCGCTTCGTGGCAGGATGATCGCGAGATTTCGAGATCAGTTTTATGCCCACGTGAATCGGCTCCTAACGCACATGACGTCACCCCCAATATCCGAATCGATCGCAGTAATTTGGATGAAGGGCAGGACGCCTTCCAGCGACAACAGGGCCGTAAGTACTCCTGCGCTTTGCCTTACCCGCGGGATCATCCAAACAGGGCTGCGAAGCCGCCCTGTTTGGATGGATCTCAGCTAAAAAATCAAAAGCACCGCAATACATAGGCCTTTAAAAGTTACGGGCGGCGTAAGCGTGGGAATATACAGCCATATCACCGGGCACCCTGCCCCCGTCAATGGCGGCGGGCGTCATAGGCCTGGCCCACTGCTTGATCGGCAGGCGCACATGCAGATTAGTGCTGAGCTAGGACATGGTCGCATTGAGGTCGTGTCGGCATACAATGGGGGGGGCAGCGTGACCAAGCCCTTTGACATGAAGGTGTCCATGGCTGGCATCCTCACTGGCGCGTATGTCACTCGACGTAGGCATTTCAGGCAGACAGCAGCTATCCAAGACGCGATTTCCACACGCCGGGGCGATACCCTTGGCAGTGGCAACGCAGCACATCCTGTGGTTCTGGAATTGCAAATTGGCAAATAGCTCCACCGCGACCCGCTGTTACTATTTGGTTACGATATGCATGATAGCGGCCCACATAGCGAGGACTTAGCGATGTCCAGACTTGCAGAAGACTTACTCTGAAGACGACTCGCTGCCATAGCCCCCGTAACGAGCGATCATAATGTCACCAGCTTTTAGCTTCGTGGGCAGCGCAACTCTTTCAATTCTATAGATTTTTTTCAAAATTCCTTGTGACACCTCAGAAAACTTAGAACTACTGACGGTAGGCGTTCTCCCTCATGGCTTTGGACTGAGTGTTTTTGACAAACGGTACGTGAAGATTGGATAATCTAGGCGGTTTAGCGTCAAATGTGTGTGATAATTACCGGCTTTGTAGGCGCCGGTAAGGTTGAGGGTAATTGTCTGCTGCTCAATTTAGCATCAAATTTTAGATCCAGAGGACTAATGACAAATCATGACATATACTCAAAGGAGTCTTTTTCCGAGGTGAACTATGATTACCGTCCATCTTGCTTCGACTGTTGAGCCATGACAAATAAATTAATTGACAGCATCGCAATGTGGCCGGCAGCCATAGACGATCCTGAAACTATTTATTATTGGATTAATACAATAATAAATGACGAGACCATATCTCTTGTTTTGCAATCCAAGGCCTTTAAAAGGTTATACGATATATCTTTTCTTGGTGCGTTAGATTACACTCATCCTGGCACTGAAAAAATCTCTAAGAAGAATCGAAGTCGTGCTGAGCATTCTTTGCATGTAGCAGCGCTCGCTGCATATGTTGCAGAAAAGCGTAACTATGCTCCTGACCTGAAAAGACATTTAGTAATTGCAGCGCTTTTACATGATATAGGTCATGCACCACTATCACATAGTGCTGAGCCACTGATAAAGAAAAAAATTGGATATGGACACCACGAAGCGGGCGAACAAATAATCGATGGCAAGCAACAGCTTGGTAAAGATCTAAGTCTTAATCTTAAAAGGCATTGCGATCTGAGCTTTATCCATTCATTATTGAACATGAAAGCTACAAAAGAAGACGGCGGCGATCTTTTTTATAGCCCTATCAATATAGATACAATTGACGGCATTACTCGTTCGCACACTTATTTCACTGGTTTTTCTTCAGCGCATTCAACATTGGCTATTGCACGCGCGTCGTTTGTCAGTTCTCCGTCGAAAGACCATAGAGTTTTAGACGATTTCTGGATGATGAAAGAACGGGTTTATTCAGGGTTGATAAATGATGAAATCGGTCTTATATCCGACAAAACGAGTGAAATATTTTTTCTGGAATCATCAGTTTGCTTGAGTGAAGGTGATTTATATAAAAGCGAGAAAAGTTGGCAGCAGACATATAAATCTTTGTTCTCTCGCTTGAACAAGATACTAAAAAGCAAGTCGGCGCCGAGTTGGTTTTCGAATGAACAAGTAAGCTTTATTGATAGAAAATACTTTGTTTTGTCTGACAGAGATGACAGCACTCGATATGGCTGCAAGAAAGAAAAGAAGACTAAAATTTTCGATGTGAGAATTGAACCTGTAAACAAACAGCACTCAATAGAATTAAATGGAATTATTAATGAACATTGAAAGATTTTCAAAATTTAAGTCTTTAGACGCAGCATATAAACATTCTGCGAGTGTGATCAGTTCTTTGAGACGTGACCTTGAATCGGCGCTTTCAGAAAGTAATTTAAAAGATAGGTTGACTGTAGTTACGACTGGTTCTTTTGGTCGAGGTGAGGCTTCGGCAGAGTCAGATCTTGATCTGTTTATATTTTTCGATTCTGACAAGCCTGAGGACAGCTTGCTTGAGGAAAAGAAGTCTATTCAGGATGTAGTTGATAGATATGTAAAAAAGCCTGCCGGTGATACTGGGACTTTTGGCTCTGAAGCAGTCGTTAATTTCAGTGAAATGTTGCAGAATCTGGGCGGGGATAAAGATTTCAACGTCCTCCTAACTCGGCGAATGTTGTTTCTGCTTGAAGGTAAGTGGCTGTACGGGGAAGAACGCTTTAAAGCGTACCGAACAGATCTATTAAATAAATATATCAAGGCCGGGGATCCGGAGAGACAAATATCTCGCTTTCTCCTCAATGATATAATTCGATATTATAGAACAATTGCTACCGACTTTGAGTTCAAAGTTACTGAGAGTAGTAAGTCTTGGGGATTGCGGAATGTAAAGCTTCGTTTTTCCCGCAAGCTTCTGTATTTTGGAGGCGTGATCTCAGTGGCCGAGACAGCTTTTGTTGCCCAAGCAGATAAAAACGGGTTAATTGTAGAGATTTTGGATAAAACCGTGCTTGAGAGGGTTCAAGATATAGGCGCAGATAATCCTCATACTCTTGAAATCCTTAATATATATCAAGACTTTTTGGCAACAATCGAATGTCCAAAGAATAGAGAACTTTTAGAAGTCGTGACAAAGGATAATCGCACGAACTCTGACTTGTTTTTACAGATGAGAGAAAAAAGCAAAGACTTTTCCAAGGTCCTTGATAATTGGCTGAAGCTACAATATCCGGATAACGAAAATAACCCTCACCCAATTCATAATGCGCTAATTTTTTAATGTAGAGTGACAAGCTTTGATATTGTATGTTCGGCACGGCCAAACGGATTTCAATAGGGAGAACCTATGGATGGGAAGCATTGACCGCCCTCTTAATAGAGAAGGTCGTACTCAGGCCGCTAATGTGGCTGAAGAGCTTTCAAATATATGTATAGATAAAATCTATAGCAGTCCACTAGCTAGGGCGTATGAGACGTCTAAGCTTATAGCTGAGAAGCAAAAAAAATTGCCTGAAATTATAATTTTGACTGATTTAAGAGAGCGCTGTTTTGGAGAGCTCGAAGGCAAAGTTAAAGTTAGGATGGCTAGAGGCGATTTAGCTTGTTATTCTGGCGTGGAAAGTGAAGAGGATTTTGTTGGTCGTATTGAGCATTCTATGGAGTCTATCCACAACGATGGAGTCACTTTGATTGTTTCTCACTCAGCCGTTTTTCGCTGTCTAGTAGAAAAGCTTGGTTATTCAACCAGGCCATCGCTGGTGAGAATTATGAACTGCCAGATCGTACAGCTGGATAGATGAAGCTGGCTTTCTGATCCAAGCAGAGTTTTATTGTCTGCTGACATAGGCTTTACGAAGCCTACGTAATAATTAAGCCTTTTGATAGAGTTTCCTCCCACTTTAAGTACGCAAGTCGGCTCAAGCCTTACATCTAAGGGAATAAACTGGGCGGCGCAGAAGCGAGCTATACCGTATGGCCTCGACAGATGCTGCTGCACTGCCCGCCTATTCAACGGGGAAAATTTAAATTACGCGGAGAGGAGGCTGTTGGACATAGCGCTGTGTTCGCGATCCATCACTTAGTATGCCTTTTAGTAACGAATTAATCTCGTCTAAAGGTAAGCTTAGTTTTTGGGCGATGGTTTCTTTGGTGTGGCGATCCTTCCAAAGTTCCTCCAATACCTTTCGCCACAGTACTGAGCTCTCACGCTCAATCGAATTAGGCTCACTAGTTCGATAACCAGCTACTGCAATTTGCTTACATAATTCCCTATAATGCCAGTCGCTTAAAAGCCCCGAGTCTTTTGCCGATCTAGCTAAAGCCGCTACAGATATACCCCAACGGTGTTTGCTGGATATAACCTGCTTGAGAGACGGCGCAGACGGCAAATGAGCAATCAAGTCCTCCCGAGGAACAAGAAAGTGAGATGCAAATAGGTCTGCCTCGCGCTCAACATCTCGACCGTCCATGTAGCCATGCACATGCATCAACAGATGCCCCAATTCATGAGCTGCGTCAAACCGGCTCCGCTCAGGAGACTTTAAGGTATTTAAAAACATGAATGGCACGCCATCTCGCCAAAATGAAAATGCGTCAACATCTTTTCCCTCAGCAAGAGTAAATATCCGAACACCTTTGGACTCAAGCAACTTAACCAGGTTTGGTATAGGCCTAAAACCAATACCCCAATGTCTTCTTATAGCAGAAGCCGAAGATACGGGATCTTCCACTCGCAGCTCTGGTAAGTTTGGGGCTGGAAGGTTAAATCTCTCGGATATCCAATCATTGAATATGCAGCCCAGTGCACCGCTTGCAAGTGCCGCCTCAGTTTGCTTGGCCGTCATAGATTTTAAACTTCTGAAGCTAACCTGCCTAATGTCAAGTTCATCAACATCATCCAAATAAAAGAAATCGACTGGATAACCCAATGCTTTCGCAAGTGCTGCAACAGTTTCATTACTCGGCGCTGACGTAATACCAGTGTCAATTCTAGTTAAAGTCGCCTGAGCGACACCGGCCATTTCGGCCAATTCTTTCTTGGTAAGCTGCCTGCGCTTTCTAGCGAAAGCAAACCTAGACAAATTAAATGTTGCCATTTTTCTTCTTGGTTACCACTATTTCAGTATCAAGCTCATCGAGCGGCTCAGTAGGAGCAGACAGGATAGCGTCAGTATCTAAATCTTGATCTTCGATAAAGATTCGTTCATGGAAGCCTTCAAATTGATCGCCCTCAAATGGCTTAGGTCGCGATACTTCGACTTGGAGGCGCCTTTCATCCGCCGCGGTACAAATATACCAAATCGTAGGGAAGGCATTGGGCGGCGAGACCGCACCCATAGGAACCGCAGAACCGAATAGATCCACCTCGTACCCCCTTCCAACGAGCTCACGCGTAGCCTCACCTCTCGACGAAATTGACCGAGGTTCATCCTTTTGACACGCATGATCAACGTTTTGAAAGCTAAACATGAGCCCCATGCTTTCGTTGTAAACCAATTCGATATTCCGATAGCGGCAGGGACGCCACCCATCAGGATAAGTAAGCAGACGAAGCTGGCGGATACCCGCTTGGTAAGCCCGCGTACCAGGGAAATTGATAGGGTCGACCCCTGGCAGGTACTCAGCTCTCGCATACACCGCAGCTTTAGCAATTATGACGACCTTCTCTTTGGTCAACCCAAGCATAGCTAACGCCGCCTGGACGTCACTCGGCTCATCAATCACTATGGTATCGAGGTTCTGCATGGAGGCTCCGATGTCAATTTTCCATACCTACATTGTAGGGAGAAAAAATTAACATGCAAGCTCAGCTGTTTATTTGAGGGCTTCTTTGCCAGTGAAGGTGGGTGGGGTCAAGCAAGGTACTCACAAGACTTACAAACCAAGCGCTTTAAAGGCATCCATCTTACTGTTGCGCTCTTCACAACGTGGCCGATGGCATATTGCCCCCAATCCTCCATCATCCTTCGGTGCTTCTCGAAAAGATCACCTCGTCTATAAGCAGTCTCGACCGCATTTCAATCGTATGTGCGAGCGCTTGCTCATTGACCGAGCTTGGAGCGCAAAAGAGAAAGATTGGCTTAGCCTACTGATCTTTCGAGGTTTTTTGAGATCACCACGCATCACTGACCTTCAGAGGTCGCTAAAACAGCGGACTTCTACACCGCAATATTGATAAACCACAAGGCACCTAAATTCTGAGGGTGATTCAGGGGCTTTGCGGCTTCTGACGCTTCAAAAATCGGCTGTGCGACGTTGCATGAGCGAATGCCCGCTATTAGCCTGCTGGAGACGATAGGCCTTCGTAAATGCGATCAAATAACCGCAATCAAATTACGACCCCAGCCCTTACGCCATCCGCCTCATGGACAAATTCATCTGCCCCATCAGGTCTCGTTGCTCTCTCAGCGACAGCACCAGCCGCGCGATGGATCGGCTGCTGTCTACCTCGGACAGGGACAGCCCCGTTACGTAGAGCTGGATATCACCTGACTCGGGGTGGAGAAGCTTCACCGAGAAGGTTTCATTTGGCGCGACGACGCACTCGCACTTTGAAGGCAGAAAGGCTGTTTCAAGAACTCGCTGAATATCGGGTTTTGAAAACATGGTGCGTCCTCTGGAAGGGGCCAAATCGTGATGTGAAGTGTAGACGAGTTTCAGGCGAATAGGTTTCCGAGCTGCGCGCCGGATGCACGCGGCGCGTGGGGCTTTTTGTGGCGGCTGCCTGGGACTGTTTTGCCTGATCAAGGCAACTGCCTGCAACACCTCACGCTCTCTGGTCTAAAGTACCCTCTCCTGAACTCCCCGAGCCTCGACCGACATGAATGAACGCGCACGTGAACTGGCGTCTCGTCTGATTCGCAATTTCAACGAGGCTCCCCTCGAACATGAAGTTCGTGAACCGCTCTATGAAAGCTCGGCAGCCCGCCTGGGCACTGGCACGGCCGCGCAAAAGCTGGGGGCATCGATTGATGTCGTGGCGCCGGGCAAGCGCTCCTGCCCTTATCATTTTCATCATGTGCAGGAAGAGATGTTCGTGATCATCGAGGGCGAAGGCAGTTTGCGTGTTGCGGGCGAGATGCTGCCGATCAAGACGGGGGACGTCTTGTTTATCCCTGCGGGTGCCGATTACCCGCATCAGCTAATCAATACCTCGCATGCGCCGCTGAAATACCTGTCGATCAGCACCCGGGAAACACCCGAAGTGTGTGAATACCCGGACTCGGGCAAGTACCAGGCCATGGTTTCTCTCCAAGGCACCCGAGTGTTCACCGCCAACCAGCGGACCACGGAAAACCTCGATTACTGGGACGGCGAACCGTGATTTGAATTGTTTATAAATTGTATCCGGCAGTTCACGCTTTTTTCACGTTCGCGGGTTTATTGTTAACTCAATTCCCAGCAAGACCTTAAGCCCGCTACCCCCCATCGCGGGCTTTTCTTTGTCTGCGATTTGAGCATGCAGCGTTTGGCATGGGTCAAGAGACATCAGGGACACGACTGCTCAAGCAAGCGTCGGGCAGACAGGGAACATCATGCAGAATACGATTTCCAAGCCCTACCTCCCGGATGAAACCCGTCAATCATGAAAAACACCCTGAAAAAACTGCTCCTCGCCGTGGCTTGTCTGGCGGCGGCTCCCGCGTTCGCTGCATGTCAGATGACGCCAGTGGCGTACGACATGCCTTCGCAACGTCTGGACGAGGCCTTGCAGCAACTGGCGCATCGGTCCGGCTGCCCGGTGAAGGTCAACCTGGGCGCGGACAGCAGCAGAAAGGTCAAGAAATTCAAGGGCACCTTTACCCCGGATCAGGCGTTGTGGCTGGTCTTGAAAAAAACCGGGCTGGAAGGTTATGTCGAAAATGACGGCCTCACGGTTGACCGTCGAGGCCAGGATTTTGTAAACCAGCGAGCAACTGAGCTACGCACGGCTATTGATGAGACTGGCACACGGATGGAGGCCAGAAAGAAGAAGCGCTTCCTTCATCAACTGGACACCATTGAGTCCGGAGCGAAGAAGGTGGTCCTTGAACAGAGCTTTGTCAGCGCAGCCGAGATGGCGAGTTACAAGCGTGACTTCGACGAACTGTCGAGCCAGATACCGGCCAGCAAGTGATCCCGCGATAATTGCGCTAAAATTTGCCGCTTTTAAGCGCAAGGCCGAACGCGCAGTGGATGACCGATGAAAAAAACCGCATTACTCCTGATGGCACTGACCCTGCCTGCGCTTGCTCAGGGCGCAGGCGATGCCGAGGCCGGGAAAGCCGTGTTCACCCGCCTCTGCTCGGGCTGCCACAAGATCGGCCCTTCTGCACGCAGCGCATTTGGCCCGCCCCTCAACGGCATCATTGGTCGTCAGGCGGGGCAACAGGAAGGCTACGTGTACACCGACGCGATGAAGAACTCGGGGCTGGTATGGACGCGCGAAGAGTTACGCACTTACATCAAGGACCCGAGCGAAGCTGTCCCCGGCACTCGCATGAAGCTGTGGTGGATGGGTAACGATGAGCGAATGGAAGATCTGCTGGAATACCTTGATGCCAACAAGTAGTACGAGGGGGTAAAGCGAAGTCCGGATATAAATCGCCCCCGGTACTCACCGAGGGCAATCTGTCAGTTACTTGTCCGGCGTGTAAGGCGGGTAATCATCCTTACTGCCTTTATCGGTAGCAGGCGTCTTCGCTGGCTCGGTGGGGTCGATCTGCGGGTCTTGGGTGTTCGGCGACTTCTCGTCGAAACCCGGATCGTTCTTGTTTCCGCTGTTGCTGCCTGGCTGGGTGCCGGTCATATGCGCCTCCGTTTTTAAATTCAGGACCTGATATTAAGAGAGCCTGAGGCCACAGCCGTGCGATGTGTCTGACGAACGGGCCTGGCAGAGGGATATGGCAGCGACAAAGAGCAAGTGGTAGCCTTGCGCCATGCTCGCGTCCAGTAGGGATAACCTCATGAAAAGGCTTTCAATAACGCTGTCGGTGCTCGCTTTGCTGGGCAGCGGCGCAGCGTACGGCGAGATCTTCAAATGCACATCACCCCAAGGCAAGGTGAGTTATGCATCGATCCCGTGTGATGAAAGCGCGCAAAGCGCACTGCAACGCAAAGGCCCAGCCTACATGCGGCACGCAGACGAGCCGCTGGACTACGTTCACAAGACCAACCTCAAGGCGACCGAATACCTGAAGGTCGGCGGTCGCACTCGAGTGCAGGTGATCGAGACCGAGCGCTACAAGGCCTTCCAGAGAAACCGCCCGCCTCCCCCGAACATTCCTTCGCAGTGCCAAAGCCCGCGTTACGACAGCCAATGTTTCGATCCATCGGGTGGAATGTCCTCGAAAAAACAGGCGGCCTTTCGGGATACCGCTCGATAACCTACTGAGCGGTTTTCACATCGGCACGCACTTCGCTGATCTGAATTTCAGGGATCAGGTCGGTGTAGTTGATGATATCGGCATTGATCTGCTTTGAATGCGGCCCCATGCCGGCTTCGAAGTCTTCAATGGAATCACAGTAAATGTGGCACATGCCGATATACACGGGGTCGGAACCTGGCGTTGCTCCGCCTATGCCGCGGTCCACGCTGTAGCCCTTGCAGTACTTGCCCATCAGCTCCTGCACCAGCGGCATGTGTCTGTCACGATAGTAATCGTGGTCGAAACGGGCACCCTCTTCATACGCATACAGCACGCTCACTTTGATCATAACGACAGGTTCCTCTTCAAATGATCGATAAATTCGTGCGGACAACCGTTTGCAAGTGCTGACATCAAAAGCCACCTCCCTCACAATCACGCGGTCTTGCCAGACTATTCAAAGAGACAGCCTGGCTATCGAAACGTTTGAGGCAAAACCATATGAATACACTTGAGTGGAACGAGGCCGCGCTGGCGAAATACCTCGCGACCCATCCGACCCTGAAGGATGAAATCAGCGCCTTGAGCCCCAAGGAGCAACAGCAGCAAGTGCAGTGGGCGTTCGAAGACGAGGCAGAGAGCCAGGGTATCGAGACCTGGGAGCTGGCCTTGGAGCTGATTGCCGAGTCGCCCGAACAATTGCAGAGCATGCGCCTGGAAGCACACCGCCAGGTCGCCGAAGCGCTGGGGATGGACTGGGAAGAATATTGCGGATTCAACGATATCCAGCCATGACGCGACGCGCAGTCGGCGCAAAATCAGCCATTGATCGGCACGCCATTCAGTGACCCGGCAGTCAGCGCTTTACCTGTTCCTTATGGATGAGTAACGTCTGCTCACTTCAATAAAGGAATCACGTCATGAGTGATCTGGTCTCGTACCATCTGGACGACGGTGTCGCCACGCTGACCCTGAACAACGGCAAGGTCAATGCCATTTCCCCGGACGTGATCGTTGCGTTCAACGCCGCACTGGACCAGGCCGAAAAGGATCGGGCCATCGTTATTCTCACCGGCCAGCCGGGCATTCTGTCGGGCGGTTACGACCTCAAGGTCATGACCTCCAGCGCCGAGGCCGCGATCGATCTGGTCGCACAGGGCTCGACGCTGGCGCGGCGCATGCTGTCGCACCCCTTCCCGATCATCGTCGCCTGCACCGGCCACGCGGTTGCCAAGGGTGCCTTCCTGCTGCTGTCTGCCGATTATCGAATCGGTGTCGCCGGGCCATTCAGTATCGGCTTGAACGAGGTGCAGATCGGCATGACCATGCACCACGCCGGCATAGAACTGGCGCGCGATCGCCTGCGCAAATCGGCGTTCAATCGCTCGGTGATCAACGCCGAGATGTTCGACCCTGAAGCAGCGATGGCCGCCGGTTTCCTCGACCGGGTGGTCAGCGTCGAGGAGCTGCAGAGCACCGCACTGGCCGTCGCCGGGCAGCTAAAGAAGATCAATATGAACGCGCACAAGAAGACCAAACTCAAGGTCAGAAAGGCCTTGCTCGACACGCTGGAGGCAGCGATCGAGCAGGATCGGCAGCACATGCTCTGATCCCCAACCGAAGCCCGTGTAGACGGGCTTTCGTTTATCGGCGAACTCATACGCGTTTGATCAATCTGATCAGCGACCGCGCATGTTTTTGCGCCACTGACAAATTGAAGAAGCGATAGCGCCATGGGCCGAGTTGTTGCAGCAGCGGTGTACACAAAGGGCAAAAAAGTCCGTGATATTACCCTCGATGAGGGCGCTGCCTGGGCAGCCAAGCCCGATCATTTCGTCTGGATAGGACTGGAGCAGCCCACCAACGCGGAGCTGACCAGCCTCAAGGAGCAGTTCAACCTGCATGAGCTGGCCCTTGAAGACGCGCTTGAGGTGCATAGCCGTCCGAAGCTGGAAACCTTTGGCGATGCACTGTTCATCGTGACTTACGCCCCCGTTCGCGACAACGGCAAGCTGCTGTTCATCGAAACCCATATCTTCGCCGGCAAGGGTTACATCATCACCTCGCGCAACGGTCACTCCAAGTCCTACGGGCTGGTGCGTCAGCGCTGCGAAGCCAGACCACTGCTGCTGGAGCATGGCGAAGACTTCGTGCTCTACGCGCTTCTGGACTTCGTGACCGAGAACTATCAGCCGGTGACCGAAGCCATCCACGCTGAGCTCGAGCAACTGGAGCAGAGCGTCATTGGTGGTTCGTTGCGCGAGTCCGACATCCAGCACATTCATGCTCTGCGCCGCGATCTGTTACGCATGCGCCGCTACGTAGCACCGATGGTGGAAGTGGGTGAGGAATTGCAGAAACTGAGTTTTCCGTTCATCGACAAGAACATGCGTCCTTACTTTCGCGATGTCGAAATTCACGTCAAGCGGCAGATGGAAGACCTGGGCAACCTGTGTGACATCGCCAGCCAGACAATCGAAATCGGCCTGCTGCTGGAGTCGTCGAGGCAAAGCATCGTGCAACGCAAGTTTGCCGGATGGGCCGCGATTCTGGCATTCCCGACGGCCATTGCCGGCATCTACGGCATGAATTTCGAGAACATGCCTGAACTCAAGTGGGAATACGGCTACTTCATCGTGCTGGGCGTCATTCTGGGCGGGTGTACGGCGCTGTTCGCCAGCTTCAAGCGCTCCGGCTGGCTCTAACCCCGCCACCGCATTCCCGTTCAAACAGTCCGCCGAGCCGATGACGATGAGTCATGCGTCGGGTCAGACGGACTGTTTTTCCGGCTTGTGCGCCACAAAGCGCATCATCCATTCCGCCACCGTCGCACCATGATGGTCGTGATCCAGGCTGGCGACACCCTGCTGGTAAATCTGCTCGCCCAGCGCTTCTTGGCGAAGGTCAAGCAAGGTGCGGGAAAAGTCATGAATGAACTCGGGATGCCCCTGGAAACAAAGCACCTGATCATTGATATGGTAGGCCGCAAACGGGCAGAACTCGCTGGACGCAAGCACCGTCGCGTTTTCGGGCAGCGCGGTGACCTGATCCTGATGGCTGATCAGCAGCGTGAGCTTTTCCATCGCCGGCGTCATCCACGGCCTGGCGGGGGCCAGTTGATAATGGTGAATGCCGACGCCCCACCCCTGCGCCGCACGCTCGGTCCTGCCGCCCAGCAGCAAGGCCAGTAACTGGTGACCGAAGCAGATGCCCAGCAGTTTTTCGCCGCGCTGATACAGCTCCAGCAGGTAGACCTTCAAGGTCTGAATCCACGGGTCGGTGCCAAATGAGTCGGCCTTGCTGCCGGTGACCAGGTAAGCATCGAACTGCTCGTCTGCAGGTGGATAGTCCCCTTGCACCACGTTGTAAACCGTCAGCTCTGCGGCGATGGGCTGGCGGGCGAAGAGTGTTTCAAACATCCGCCCATACCCATGGTATTGCTCGACCAGTTCAGGTCGCAGATTGTCGGTTTCCAGAATACAGATGCGTAAAGACATAAAAGTGACCCTGAAGCAGTAATGAGGCAATAGCGCACCGGCAGAGCCTGCCTTGAAGACCTCGGCAAATCAAGCAGCACCCCGGCCCGTTTCAGCCGTTTATTCCATGTAGGAAAATTCTGTCCCGGACGAACGGTGTATAGCTGACGGGCAAAGACGAAGCGTCTAGAAAAGGACTGTGCGTTCAGTGCCGCACCCGGTAATAACGTTCGCTTCTAGATAAACAAATTTAGATTCCCAACAGTTCTAAGCTGAACGGCACCTCGGCTCTATGGTTATATCTGTAACAGGAGGCGCGCAAAATCCTTTCAGCGCTCGGGCCAGCGGTCGAATGACCGGACCCACCTGTTCAATGCACAACCTTGCCAGCAGTCGATTATCTGTTTTGCAGATCGCGCCTGCTTCTGTCGCTCAGGAATAACAACAAAAGGCGGTCAGCCATGTTCAAGTACAAACACTCCAAAGTACGTCAGGCGGGATTGATCCTCTTCACCACTGCGCTGTTATTGATCGTGCCTAACCTGAATCGATTGTTTGGCTGATCCACGCGCTTTCGATCAACGTTCAACTGTGCCACTCTTTCCCTTCGCACTGAGGGAGGTTGAAGGTATGCGCCAATGGATTGCTGTTTGTGCACTTGTCAGCAGTTTCGCAGCACACGCGGGGATGGTCGATCAGGCTGCGGCCGTGGCAGCGCTGAAGGAAGGCAAGCTGGCGATGGATGTGCGTAGTCAGACCGACTATGACGCAGGCACGGTACTGAACGCCGTGCGCGTCGATGACCGACGGCTGGTCAATCAGATGAAACAGGTGCTCAACGACCGCAATGCGGTGTTCGTGATTTTCAGCAGCACGGACAGCAAGGCCGACAAGGCTCAGGACCAGCTCAGGGCTGCGGGCTACTTCAGCGTCATCAATGGCGGCAACTATGAAGAGCTGCACAACGCGCTCTACGACATCACCGACGACCCCGCCGAATAAGCAACGGCCGGGAACTTGAGCCCGGCCATTGCATGATGCACAGCCCAGTTACGCGTTACTGATGCTGCGCCTGGACCTGCACACGGGTTTTCACTTTCGGCGTGCCGGTCATGGGCGACACCACGACCTTGGCGTGCATATGCTCGGATCCGCCACCGCGCCGCATGCCGCGCACCGGACAGGCGTCCAGATAATCCAGCCCTACCGCCAGTTTCAAATGACGCTCGGGAATGGCCAACTGATTAGTGACATCGAAACTGTACCAGGCGTCGTCTATCCAGGCCTCGGCCCAAGCGTGGCTGGACAAGTGTTCGCTGTCTTCGCTGCACAGATAACCGGAGACATAACGAGCCGGCACCCCGAGGCTGCGGGCACAGGCCAGAAACGCGTGGGTATGGTCCTGACACACGCCCGAGCGTCCGGCGAAAGCCTGCGCGGCACTGGTGTCCACCTCGGTCGCGCCCTGGGTGTAGGTCATGTGCTGGTTGAGCGCCTGCATCAGGTCGATCAACCCGGTGCGGTCAGCTCGTTTGCGGCACTCCATCGCCGCAAAACTGCGAATCGCCTCGTCAGGCTCGGTCAGTCGGGTCACGCGCAAAAACGGCAACGCCGACTGGCTTTCGTGCTCGGCCTCGCGGGTCTCGTCGATCTCCACCTGCCCGCGCGCGCCGATGATGATCGATTCGTGCGGCTGTTCCAGGCTCAGAACATGCAGGATATTGCCAAACGGGTCTATCTGCGCACGCACCGGACGTGGCAACGTCAGCTGCCAGCTGAGCACTTGCTGACGCTCACTGTCGTGAGGTGTCAGGCGCAGATACTGGATACTCGAGCGCACCTGGTCATCGTAGTGATAGGTGGTCTCATGGCTTATCGAAAGTCTCATGCAGCCTCCAGATACGAAGTGTGAATGGCATCACCCAGTTGAGCCAGCATCGGAATGAATTCGTTCAACCACTCGTGCAGGCCTTCAGACAGAATCTCGTCGATGCTGGTGTAGCGTAATCTGGCGTCCATCTCGGCCGCCATGCGCTGTGCGGGTCGACCGTTGACGCCGGGCAGGCTGGCCAGAATGACGTCCATCTCCTCCAGACAAGCGCGTAGCGAGCGCGGAATATCGGCACGCAGCAGCAACAGTTCGGCAACCTGACGCGCGCCTGGCGCATCCCGATAGACCTCAGTGTAAGCCTCGAACGAGGACAGCGCGCGCAGCAAGGCGCTCCACTGGTAATACCCGGCCGCCGAGTTGTCTGCCGCAGCGTTGGCCTGTGGCCCACGCAATTCAAGCATTTCATAACGGGCATCGAGCATTCGCATCGTGTTGTCGGCGCGCTCGATGAACGTGCCCAGACGGATGAAGCGGAACGCATCGTTACGCATGATGGTGCCATAGGTCGCGCCACGGAACAGGTGCGAACGCTCCTTGACCCATTCGCAGAAACGGCTCATGCCGTAGCGGGTCAGGCCCTGCTGGGCGATGCCGCGAATCTCCAGCCAGGTGGAGTTGATGTTCTCCCACATGTCTGCGGTGATACGCCCGCGCACCGCGTGCGCACTGGCCCTCGCTGCGCCCAGGCAGCTGTAGATGCTCGCCGGGTTGGTGGCGTCCAGGGCAAAGAAATGCAGCATGCGTTCGGCGTGCAGCTCGCCATGACGCTCGATATAGGTTTCCAGCGTTCCGGTGATCAGCAACGGCATGGCTATTTCATCCAGCCCGTCGCCCCGCCCGTCCTGCGGCATCAGCGACAGCGAATAGCTCACGTCCAGCATTCGGGCGAGGTTCTCCGCTCGCTCCAGGTAACGCGACATCCAGAAAAGATCAGAGGCAGTTCTACTTAACATTGGCAGGCATCCTTAATCCTCGACCACCCAGGTGTCTTTGGTTCCGCCACCCTGTGACGAATTAACCACCAGCGAGCCTTCACGCAAGGCCACTCGGGTAAGCCCGCCAGGCACAACGCGGGTTTCACGACCGGACAGAACAAACGGGCGCAAATCGATATGTCGCGGGGCGATGCCGTTCTCGACAAAGGTCGGACAGGTCGACAGGCACAAGGTGGGTTGGGCGATGTACGCATGCGGCTTGGCCTTGAGGCGTGCACGGAAGGCTTCGATCTCGGCGGCGGTCGCTGCGGGACCGACCAGCATGCCGTAGCCACCGGAGCCCTGGGTTTCCTTGACGACCAGGTCGCCCAGGTTGGCCAGCACATGTGACAGCTCTTCAGGCTTGCGGCACTGCCAGGTCGGCACGTTCTTGAGAATCGGTTCTTCGTCCAGATAGAAACGAATCATGTCGGTGACGTAGGGATAAACCGACTTGTCATCCGCGACGCCGGTACCGATGGCATTGGCCAGGACCACGTTGCCGGATCGATAGGCAGACAGCAGCCCAGGGACGCCCAGCATCGAATCAGGGTTGAAGGCCAGAGGATCGAGAAATGCGTCATCGAGGCGACGATAGATCACGTCAACGGCTTTCGGGCCGTCGGTGGTGCGCATGAACACGCGGTCATCGCGAACAAACAGATCAGCACCTTCCACCAGTTCGACGCCCATCTCGCGAGCCAGAAACGCATGCTCGAAAAAGGCGCTGTTGAAGCGGCCAGGCGTCAGCACCACGACACTCGGGTTGTCCAGATGGCTGGAACTCTTGAGCGTGTCGAGCAACAGATTCGGGTAGTGATCGATTGGCGCAATGCGCTGCGCGGAAAACAGCTCCGGGAACAGGCGCATCATCATCTTGCGGTCTTCGAGCATATAGCTCACGCCGCTCGGGGTGCGCAGATTGTCTTCCAGCACGTAATAGGTGCCGTCACCGTCGCGCACCAGATCGACGCCGGAAATATGCGAGTACAAATCGCGGTGCAGATTAAGACCCTGCATTGCCAACTGGTACTGCTCGTTGGCCAGCACCTGTTCGGCGGGAATTATCCCGGCCTTGATAATCCGCTGGTCGTGATACAGATCGGCCAGAAACATGTTCAGCGCCTTGACGCGCTGAATGCAGCCACGCTCGACAACCCGCCATTCGCTGGCCGGGATGCTGCGCGGGATGGTATCGAAAGGGATAAGCCGCTCGGTGCCCTGCTCATCACCATAGAGGGTGAATGTGATCCCGGCACGGTGAAACAGCAGATCAGCTTCGCGCCTGCGTTGAGCCAAAAGCTCGGGAGGTGTATCACCCAGCCAGCGGGCGAACTCCCGATAGTGCGGACGGACTACGCCGGCCGCATCGTACATCTCGTCATAAAAGGTGCGGATCATGCCGTACTCCTTGTCACCATGGACACCAAGACCATCGCAAAGCCCGTGCCACCGGCATAAACGCTTTGATTTCAAAAGGTTAGGTAAACACTCGACGCTCTACGCACCATTCCTGTGCACTAAACGCCCAAGCCAATTCTTTTGCGCCTCATTCGGAAGCGTCATTCAACCGTGAAATCTATGATCAGCATAGTCAGAGTTGATTTCCGCCAACGGCATTAGTTCGCCACACTCCACAGCAACCGAGCAAACAGGGCGCCAAACGCCGATTTTGCCCTAAACGATATTTTGTCCAGCAAGCCAAAAATGCCTGCGGATTTTAAACAGACTTCCCTTTGCGCCACTCGTTTGAGTGGCTTTTTTTTGACCACTGCTTATGAACCAGGCCCAGAAACAGAACCGGCCGATGCGGAACGTATCCCGAATCAGCCGGTGTTGGTGTAGTGCCTGACAATCCGCAGCCATCAAGCGTGCAGTCTTCTGATCTCCTGAGTAACGCCCCATCCCTCGACTTCGCCGTCCATAGGTGAAATGACCGTCTGGAAGTCCTGCTCGAAGTCACCAATGCCGTCATAGGTGGCGTACATGACTTTGCTCAATTGAAGATGCCAATGACCGTCATCACGTACGTTTACCTGGGTGTTGAGGGATTCGCCGCGAAATTGCTCTGCGGCCTGCCGTGCCCGCTCCTCGTCCGGGAAGATGGCGTAGAACTCGATGGGATAGATTCGCGCGAAGTCAAAACCGCCTTCTTTCATGCGGCGCAGTACGTTACTGCTGATGTCCTCTTGATAGGCTGTGCTCATGAAACGTCCTCCTATGCAACGATAGATAGAGTTTCAACTCTTCCTGAGCGACCGCCGAGTCTTCGGAGGGCGCCTCGCGACAGATAATCCGACGCGGGGAATCAAGCATGTAGCTGACCGGACCAGGCTTGGCACCGGTCGGGTATCGAGATGTCAGAGGCTGCCTGAACAGCCTCATCTGCAGAGTAGCCCCATCGTGGGCCGGATGCCAAGTGGTTGCCACTAAAAGGTTTTTGATCAGCGCAGATCAGGCGACTTCTGTAATGGAAATGATCTGCACACTGTTATGGTCCTTGAGCGTCTTCACGGTAGGATCTTCAGTACGCCCATCAAGATCATTCAGATTCAGCTCGTCGGTAACTGGGTAGAGATCCTTGCGCAGGAAACGCGCCGCCTCCTCCTCACTCGGACGCTCATCAAAACCAGCCTCGCGGTGCTGCTGCACACCATCCTTGTCCAGATACGAAATGGCCCACTGTTTCATCAATGCCTCCCATACGAAGCCAGGCACTCTGGCTTATGTGATCTGGACCTTTTGGCCCGTGTATTCGTTCAACCGATTACGCCGCAGGACCAGGCATTTCGGGCAAAAAAAAGACCCTCGCAGTCAATGCCGAGGGCCCTTGTCGCTTGACTGAACAGACTCGCCGGTCGCCCGGACGAGTCGGTTGTCATCAGTTGCGGTTCTTGCTGGCTTCTACACCTGCCGTGTTATCCAGAAGGCTCTTGGTGGCCGTCTGCAGGAAGCTTTCCAGCTTGCGCTTGAGCTCCTGCGTGTCGGGCGCATCAGGCACTTCTTCGGCATGCGGCTTGGCGCCAAGGGTGTAGGTCAACAACTTGGCAGGCATCTCGGTCGGCTCGATCAGGATACGGTTGCCGCTGATGATAGCGACCACCTGCTCACTGCCCGACGGCTTGATCACACCGAAGCCCTTGTCACCCTCAGGCAGGTTCAGCAGATCGCGGCCCCAGCACTGGTTGCGGTTCAGGCCACCCAGACGTCCCATGATGGTCGGCACGACGTCGACCTGCGTCCCCACGATGCTGCTGCGCTGACCGAACTTCTCCTGCACACCAGGGCCGATCAACAGCAGAGGCACGTTGAAACGGCCCAGGTCCATTTCGGTCAGTTGCTTGTCGTTACCGAAACCATGGTCGCCCAGCACCACGAACAGCGTGTTCTTGTAGTAAGGCTCTTTTTTGGCCTTCTCGAAGAACTGGCCCAGCGCCCAGTCGGCATAACGCATGGCGGTCAAATGCTCGTCCAGCGAGCCGTGCCCGGTGACGCGCTCGACCGGCAGAGGATCCGGCAGCGCATACGGCGTGTGGTTGGACAGGGTCTGCAGCAAGGCATAGAACGGCTTGCCGTCCTGACGGGCCTTGAGCTCCTGCGCGCCACGGTCGAACATGTCCTGGTCGGAAACACCCCAGGTCGGATCGGAGAACACCGGGTTGACGAAGTCTTCACGGCCGACGAAGTTGGTCATGCCCTGGTTGCTGAAGAAACCCGACTGGTTGTCCCAGGCAAAGTTGCCGTTATAGACGTAGACGTCGTCGTAGTTGCGACCCGTGCTCAGCAATTGCGGAAGCCCCGACAGCTTGTGGCTGCCTTCCGGCGTCTGCATCAGGTACTCGAAGCCCGGCAGGTTCGGGAAACACGCCATGGTGGCGAACATGCCCTGGTGGGTGTGGGTACCGTTGGAGAAGAAGTGATCGAACAACAGGCCTTCCTTGGACAACTTGTCGAAGTACGGCGTGATATTGGCATCGTTGCCCAGGGCGCCCACCGAGTGACCGGCGAAGCTTTCCATCAGGATCACGACCACATTGCGGATCGGCAAGGTGTTCTCTACCGGCGGCGTGAAGTCGCGACGCACAGCGGCAATATCCGGCTCGACCAGCTTGTCATTCGGGGTCAGCAGCATGTCGCGCACGGTCTGCTGGGCCTCGTTCTGTGGCAGCGTGGCTTTCCAGATGTTGTCGCGATCTTCGGACATACGGCTCTTGGCCGCAGTGATGAGCGTCAGTGTGCCGTTGAGGCCCAACTGGTTGGCGAAGTTGGAGTCAGTGGTGTAAGCGTCGCCCCAGCGCAGCGGCGGGCCTTGACGCAGAGTGCCACGGATGCAGACCACCATGACCAGCAACACCAGAACGAACACCCCGGCGCGCACATACCACGGCGCAACAGAGCGAGTGGCCTCCGGGCTGGTTTTTGCAGCGACACGTGGACGGGTTGCACGGTCAATGCCCTTGAACACCAGGCTCAGCAGCCAGGTCACCAAGGCCCATGCCAGCAGGTAACGGACCACCGGAAAACCGTACCAGAGCATGCTCAGAACAGTCTTTGGGTCTTCCTTGACGTATTGAAACACCAGACCGTTCAGGCGCTGGTGAAACTCACGGTAGAAGTCCATTTCCATCAAGCCGAAGAACAGCGTGATGCTGCCAACCAGCGTCAGCCAGAAACGGAAAAACCCGCGTGCCGCCATGGCGCGTGCGCTGAACAGCGACAGCACCAGCGGAATGAGCAGGTACACGGTCAGGCGCAGGTCGAAGCGCGTACCGTTGAACAGTGCTTCAAGGAACGTCGAGGCAGGCGTGTCGCCAATCATCTCGCGGTTGTAGACCAGCAGACCGATACGCAACAGCGTGTACATCACCATCAGGGCGAAGCCGCTGAGCAGGATGTACGCCAGATGCGATTTGACAGTGGGGTTTTGCAGGCGGGCTTGCCGATGAATCTGGGCGTCCGTTTTGGCCATGGTTGTCAGGATCCGGTGGATTCAGGGGTAGGTTCAGAGTGCAGCGCCACCCTCCTCTTGAAGGAGACGGCGCGCGACAGGGCGCAGATATTACTTGATTGCGGGTCGCCAGGGGCCAGCTCGGCCGATGAAGACGCGTGCCTGTTCAGCTTCGCGCGCAATTTTGTGACAGAACGTGTGAAATTTCTGTCGCGAATTAAGCGCTTATAAAGCCTTACAGGCCACGCTCGAGAAAATCCGACTCGCGAAGCCGGACCGACTCATCAGGCGTTGCTGGCCTTGCCTACGGCCTGCAGGACGTACTGCGGCAAGGCGAACGCACCGATGTGGACTTCCGGATTGTAATAACGCGTAACAATACCGCTGCCTGAGAAACGCTGACGCAGGGTTTCCAGCGGCAGTTTGCGATAGCTCTTGTTGGTTGAGCCCCAGGCGAAGGTCATTGCTCCGCCGATGTAAGTAGGGATCGCAGCGTGATAGAAATGCCAGTCGGCAAACAGACCGTTCATGCGCCCGGCTGTGGTCTGCACGCCACTCAACTGCATGAAAGGCGTGCCGTTCTGGGTGACCAGAATGCCGCCTTCATTGAGGCAGCGATGGCAGGCCTGATAAAAGTTTTCCGAGAACAGGACTTCACCCGGGCCGATCGGATCGGTGGAGTCGGAGATGATCACGTCGAACTTCTCTTCGGTGGTCGCGACGAAGCGCATGCCATCGTCGATGACCAGGTTCAAACGTGAATCGTCGAAGGCACCGCTGGAATGATTGGGCAGATATTCCTTGCACATCTCGACCACGGTCGCATCGATCTCGACCATGGTGATATGTTCGACGCTCATGTGCTTGGCGACTTCACGCAGCATGCCGCCGTCGCCACCGCCGATGATCAGCACACGCTTGGCTGCACCGTGCGCCAGAATCGGCACATGGGTGAGCATTTCGTGGTAGATGAATTCGTCCGCTTCGGTGGTCTGAATGACGCCGTCCAGCGCCATGACACGGCCCATGCGCGGGTTCTGGAAGATCACAAGATGCTGGTGATCGGTACGTACTTCGTGAAGCATTTTTTCAATACGAAAGCGTTGGCCGTAGCCTTCGTATAACGTTTCCTGATAATCGCTCATGGGTAAGCTCCCGCTGGGTACTGATGACAGGACGGCCGACCGCCCACAACAAAGGCGCGCATTCTACGTCGAGGAACATGACAGGTCGAACCTCTATGCAGCTTAGCGTGTCACTGCCGCCGCGAATGCCCGGCGCATGAAACGAAAAACGCCTGATTACCCAGGGTAATCAAGCGTTGTTTGCCCAGCGTATGGACGTATCACATACGTACGTTGCCACGCGGCCCGAGGATTGCCCAGATGATCAGGCCCACCACAGGAAGCAGTACGATCAGCAATACCCAGAGGATTTTCTTGCCGGTCTCGGCACCGCTTTTCAAGACGTTGATGATGGCCCAGATATCGAGCGCCAGAATGATCAAGCCGACCAGGCCGTTGAAGCTAGAACCCATGGTGTTGCCCCTAAATTGAATGCTTACCCTCCTAGGATAGTCGCGCCGTTCGGGGGTTCCGTTGAACCAACCTTATATTCTCGGGCTCCCAGACGGGGTCGACTTTGTATTTCAGTCACCATTGCTTTCTCCCCCTTTACAAAGGTAGCCCTATCAATGCCTACGCCCGCATCATCCCGAACGCCCTGGGCGGCCTGGTTAAACCAGCTTCAGGGCAGCCCGCTGGTAAGCCTGGGCTTCGCCCTCGCCCTGCTGATCGTCGTCGGCCTGGGTGGCATCAGTCTTTACAACGCTTTCTATGGCACCAGTCAGGTCAACTTCAATCACGCCTTGCTGGGCGGTATCGCGGGCTTTCTAGCGACGGCGCTAGGCGCAGTAATGGCGGTTGCACTGCGCAATGTTTCGCAACGCGCTCAGGACATCATGCTCGGGTTTGCCGCCGGGATGATGCTGGCGGCCAGCTCGTTCTCGCTGATTCTTCCAGGCCTGGAAGCCGCCCGGGACATTACCGACAGCGGGCCGTGGGCCGCTGCGACGGTTGTCGCCGGTCTGGGGCTGGGTGTGCTGCTGATGCTGGGGCTGGACAAGTTCACCCCGCACGAGCATGAAAGCGTAGGCCGCCAGGGACCTCATTCGGAACGGATCAGCCGGGTCTGGCTGTTCGTGCTGGCGATCACCCTGCACAACCTGCCTGAGGGCATGGCGATTGGCGTCAGTTTCGCCAGCGGCGACATGAATGTCGGCCTGCCATTGACCACCGCCATCGCCATTCAGGACATTCCCGAAGGTCTGGCCATTGCGCTGGCCCTGCGTGCGACCGGCCTGTCGGCCTTCAAGGCGATGCTGGTGGCCATCGGTTCCGGCCTCATGGAGCCACTGGGCTCACTGGTGGGCCTGGGTATCTCCAGTGGCTTTGCCATCGCCTACCCGCTGAGCATGGGGCTGGCGGCAGGCGCGATGATCTTCGTGGTGTCCCATGAAGTCATCCCGGAAACCCACCGCAATGGCCATCAGACCTCGGCAACTCTGGGCCTGATGGGCGGGTTTGCGGTGATGATGTTTCTCGATACGGCGCTGGGTTAACCGCGCAGTGCTTGCAGTGCAGGTGCGGCATGGATGCCGGCCGATGCTGCCAGCTCGACTACGCGCGCTTCGTCACAACCGTATACCAGCACCGCTTGCAACTCATCATCCAGTGGCTGGCTGAAGTTCATCAGCACATAGCCGCCCATCTCCTTGTTCATGCTGCTCAACTGAATCTGAATGCGATTGAGCGCAACCAGCGGCTCGACCTTGGCCAGCTGCTTGGGCTTGATGTTGAAGGTCACGTCCTTGCCAAACGACTGAACGATCTGCTCGAACAGGTCCATGTAGCTGTCGGCCTGGAACAGAACGGTTTCCGGCAGGCTGCCCACCACGACCCACTCGCCCAGCGGGATCGGGAATGTATCGTCGTAGTTGATATCAGGGTTGGCGGCCAGAAATGCCTGCGGATCGGCATACGCCTGCGCGGCTTCATCGGCGATATGCACGATTTCATCGTCGCCCATGCAGCCGGAGCTGACTTTGCTGATTAATTCGACCAGTGAGTCTTTCATGGGGGCGATCCTGATAGCGGGCAAAAAAAGAGGCGCGAAGGATAACGGTAAATCCATCGCGCCTCTATGTGTTCATGCCTTGCTGTCAGTGCACTCGCTGTCAGGACCGGGCTGGCTGCACGCCCATTTTGGTCAACTGCTCGATGGTGACGGTCGCGCCCATTGCCTGAGCGGCGCCCAGTGCAGTGATGCCCTTGGCATCGGTGGCATGCGGGTCTGCGCCCTGACTGATCAGGTAATCGACTATCTCATTGCGGTTGAACATCGCCGCCATCATCAATGCTGTACGGCCATCAGCAGAGGCACCGTCTATATCGGCGCCCGCCTCGACCAGCAACCTGACCACTGCCAAATCGCCCTTGAACGCTGCGCCGGCGATGGGACTCTGGCCGTTATCGTTGCGGATTTCAGGATCAGCCTTGTGGTTCAGCAGCACACGGACCGCATCCGCCTGGCAGTGGTAGCTGGCCAGCATCAGCAGCGTATCGCCCTTGTGGTTGCGCAGATCTGCGGGCACGCCCTTTTCAAGCAGACGGTCCAGCATGACGGCATTTCCCTGGCGAGCCACATCGAATACCTGCTCGGCGAACTCGGCGGCTTCGTCTTCAGTCATGGTTTTCGAGGCGCTGATATCTGTATCGGTCATTAACTACTCCTTGGCGCACGTTACTCCGGACATATGTTGACCCGGCACTGATAAACACACTGACCTCAACTCTCGCCAGCTGTTCGATCAGCATCGATCCGGATGCGCAATGCCTGCTCTTGATCGCCAGAAGCTATGCAATCCCCCTTCTGCCCGATCCCCATCGTGCAAGAAACGGCAAAATGCAGGGCGCACGACGGGTGTTCATGCAAAATGCACGAAGCCTGAAAATAGAAAATATTTCAAACTATTGATTTTAAAGGGTTTAATTTAAGAGAAAGTCTGGCACAGACACTGCAATAGTACTTGCAAGCTTGTTATCCCATGAGCAATGGAGCCGCCTCACATGACTTTTATTCAAGAAAAATTCGCTTCCGTATTCTCCGACTACACCGTCACCACTCAGCCGCGTCCTGATGGTGGTGTTCTGTTGTCACTGCGTACTCAGGATGGTAAGCAGATCCGTCGCTCAGTCTCTTATGCTCAGCTGCACACTCCGGTTCAACTGGAATGGGTAATCAGCGCTATTCGCCGCGATCTGGCTGCACAAGCCAGCGAGCTGCCAGCTATCTCGATGCTGCAAAGCCAGCACCGTTTTGATCTGCCGACGTACCACACACGTTGATTTGCCCGCCACCCTGATGGGTGGCATCCGCTGTACGCTCTCTCATCCCTTGTTTACCGCGATTACACTTTGTTCTCGCGGCTTTTTTTTGCCTGCGTTTTCCTGGTCGGCTACCTGATCAGCCCCCGACAAAGTGCTTCGCCCACCGCCTGTGCCCTGTTGGCAACGCCCAGCTTGGAGTAGATGGTCTTGAGGTGATACTTCACCGTCGACTCCGACACGTCGCGGATCATCGAGATCTCCCAGGCCGTCTTTCCATCCCTGGCCCACTGCAATACTTCCAGCTCACGATGGGTCAGACCGCGTGAACAGAACTTTAGACCCCGCGCGACACTGTGCAGCACCGGCATGAGACTGCTCATGAGGTACTTTTGTTCAGCGCTGATGGGCCGCTCCACTTCGCCCAGGGTACACACCGATGTCACGCTGTCGGCACCACGACAATGATTGGTGTAGCCGTAGGAGATGGCCGGAAGCAGTTCACAGGTATCGACGAGCGCGTCATAAAAGGCGGATACCGGGTATTGCCTGAACGCATCCTGCCAGTTAAGGAAGCCCAGTTGATTGCGATAACAACGGATTACCGGGTCCTGCATGATCAGATCGTGCTGACGGTAGGCATCGCCCCACGCTTCGTCGACGTTGGAGGTGATGAACGTCAGCAACAGCGGCCCCTTGAACTGAAAGAACATCGCGCGCTCGCTGTTGCATTCGCGCCGTAACCACTCGAGTGCGTTTTCGATGGCGGCCTGCCCATCGAGCTCGGTAATCGTGCTCACCATCTGCTGTATCAATAAGTCCCTGGTTGCGCTTTCTGTCATGGCACTGCCCATCGCTGCCGCTCCTTCTTCGCCGGGAAATCGGTACAGGTGTTGACCGTGACCCCGTTGACGATGGCGCAGAACTTACACGAATAATCACGTTGAAAAACGGCGAACAGAACAAACAGATTCAACGTACTTTCGACCAGGCAATCGCTCACCAAAAAGCAGGAAATGCCTTACAAAAGAAGTGTTTAAGCGTTGGACTTCGATGCAGCGGCATCAGGACGATGCCGCGCACAGCGGGCGGGAGTTTTCTAGAAAGAGGCTGGATCGATAAGCGCAAAACTGGCCACATACGTGTGCCCGGCAAGCGCCCCGCCATCACGCGCAAGACCACAGGTGGCCATGCCGGCGGCTTTTGCAGCGTCAAGCTCTTCGACGATATCCGACAGGAACAGAATGTCCTCGGCAGGACAGTCCATTGCCTGCGCAATGGTCCGGTAGGACTGCGCTTCGCGCTTGGGGCCGGACGTCGTATCGAAGTAACCACTGAACAGGCCGGACAGATCGCCTGCCTCGGAACAGCCGAAAATCAATTGCTGAGCCTGAATCGAGCCCGAGGAATAAACGTAAAGCCGGTAACCCTGTTGATGCCAGCGCTTCAAGGCATCGACAGCATCCGGATAAACATGGCCCTTGAGCTGTCCGGCGTTGTAGCCCTGCTCCCAGACCATCCCCTGCAGAGCCTTGAGCGGCGTGGCCTTGCGATCTTCGGCGATCCATTCCAGCAATATTGCAATGACGCGCTCGACCTCAGCGTCAGGCTCACCGGCCTGGTCACGCACCGCCTGCAGCTGCTGCGCCACAGCCGGTTGCTCGGCATGTTCGCGAACGAATGCGGGCAGGTGCTTTCTGGCGAACGGAAACAGCACGTCGAAAACGAAACTCACTGCACTGGTGGTGCCTTCGATATCCGTGAGGATAGCTTTGATGGGCATCAGAATGGGGCTCCTGTCAGTCTTCCAGCCGTGGAAAACGGCCGGCAATGTCTTCACCGGTAAAATTGGCCACCCAGCCTTCCGGGTTGTTGAACAGGCGGATGGCCACGAAGTGCGGGTTCTCGCCCATATCGAACCAGTGCCGCGTGCCGGCCGGTACGGAAATCAGGTCGTTTTTTTCGCACAGCACGGCGTACACATAGTCGTCGATGTGCAAGGTGAACAAGCCCCGCCCGGCGACGAAAAAGCGTACTTCGTCTTCGCCGTGGCGGTGCTCTTCAAGAAACCTGGCGCGCAATTCGGCTTTTTGCGGGTGATCGCTGTTGAGACTGATGACGTCCACGGTGACATAACCGCGTTCGGTCATCAGCTTGTCGATCTGCGTGCGATAGGCGCTGATCACCTCTTCCTGACTGGCACCGGGAGTGATCGGCGTCGCGGCTTCCCAACGGTCGAACGCCACGCCGTGCTCGGCCAGTGTCGACGCGATGTCTTCCAGATGGGTCAGCACCTTGTTGGGCATATCAGGGCTTGAAACGTGATAAACGGACAGGCTGCTCATGCGTGAATCCTCGGTTTGGTGCAACGCCTTCCGGCTTTTACAGGCCGGTCAGGCTTACAGACTGGTTTGGCAAGACGTTGTCAGCGGTTCATTACCGCGCGCATTTTCAGTTCGCATTCGAACAGGAACTCGAACGCTTCGATCTGGCGCAAGGCGTCGCTCATTTTAGCCCCCCAGGTGTAGAGGCCATGACCGCGGATCAGGTAGCCGGCGCACTCGGGATGGGTGTCCAGCCAAGGCTGCACCTTTGCCGCGAGACGGGCAATGTCCTGATCGTTGTCGAAAATCGGTACCACGACCTGCGACTCGTGAGTGACCACGCCGCTAAAGGCCTTCTGCAGCTCGTAATCCTCGAACACCAGATGATCGGCCGTGGTCAGCCTCGACAACACGGTCGCGTTCACCGAATGGGTGTGCAGCACCGCGCCGACTTGCGGCCTGCAGCTGTACAGCTGGGTATGCAGCAAGGTTTCGGCGGACGGCTTTTTACCGGGCTCCAGACTGTTGCCAGCCAGATCGGTGGCCAGCACATCATCAGGGCCCAACTGGCCCTTGTGCTTGCCGGACACGGTCAACAGCGCCTCGCTGGCAGAAAGGCGCGCGGAATAATTGCTGCTGGTGGCAGGCGACCAGCCTCGGCCATACAGAAAACGCCCGGCTTCGATGATCTCCAGGCTCAATTGTTCGCGGCTCATACACCTTCCTCTTTCTTGGGTGTGACAATCATGACGGCAGCGGCAAACGCTGCAAGGCTGGCAATGGCAAAGGTCCAGGTCGGCCCCAGCGCGTTCCAGCTGTAACCGGAATACAGAGCGCCTAACGCCCCACCGACCCCGGACAAGGCGGCATAAAGCGCTTGCCCTTGACCTTGTTGACGCGGACCGAAGCTACTTTGCACGAAATGAATGGCAGCGGCGTGAAAGCTGCCGAACGTGGCGGCGTGCATCACTTGGGCAATCAGCAGTGCGGTGAGGTGATCGGCAAACAGGCCCAGCAGCAGCCAGCGCAATGCGGCCAGCAGGAAGCTGGCGAACAGTACCTGGCGCACGGTAAAGCGCTGCAGAATCCGGCTCATGACCATGAACATCAGCACTTCAGCCACCACGCCGACCGCCCATAGCACGCCGATCAGGCCGCGGCTGTAACCGAGTTCTTCGAGGTGAAGGGTCAAGAAGGTGTAGTACGGGCCATGGCTGAGCACCATCAGCGCGACACTGAGGTAGAACGCCCATACACCGGGGCGCGCCAGTTGCCTGAGAAAACCGCCCGCCCCGGCTTCGCGGCTCGACGGTGCGGGATGCGCATTCGGCACCCACCAGCTGCTGACAACGATACCGGACATGATCGCCAGCGCGATGTAGGGAAACAGGTCCAGGCTGAACCATTCGAATACCCGCCCCAGCACCACGACGGCCAGAATGAAACCGATCGAGCCCCACAGGCGGATCTGGCTGTAACGCGAGGTCTGGCCTTGCAGGTGTGCGAGGGTGATGACTTCGAACTGCGGCAGGACGGCGTGCCAGAAGAACGCATAGAGCGCCATGACCATCGCCAGCCAGGCATAGCTTTTTTCGACCAGAATCAGCGAAAACGCCAGCAACGTGCAGATGGCGCCAGACCGCACAATGGTCAGACGCCAACCGGTGTGATCACCCAGCCACCCCCAGAGATTGGGCGCGACGCAGCGCATCAGCATGGGGATGGCGACCAGCTCGCCGATCCGTGCGCTGGAAAAACCCAGATGATGCAGGTAAAGGGCCATGAACGGCGCCGACAGGCCCAGCAAGGCGAAATAGCATACGTAGAACCCGGACAGCCGCCAGTAAGGCAGCTGTCCGCCGGCAGGTTGCGCCACGCTAGCAGTCCGCAACCGTGACGGCGTGCATTACACCTGCCCCAGCACAGGTGTGTTGACGCTGACGTCGGCGTTCTGACCGCGATGACGCAACAAGTGATCGAGCAGAACGATGGCCATCATTGCCTCGGCAATCGGCGTGGCACGGATGCCGACACACGGGTCATGCCGACCCTTGGTGATGACGTCGGCGGCGTTGCCATCGACATCGATCGAACGTCCTGGCGTGGTGATGCTGGACGTCGGCTTGAGCGCCAGGTGCGCGATGATCGGCTGGCCGGAGGAAATGCCGCCGAGTATGCCGCCCGCGTGATTGGACAGGAAACCCTGTGGCGTCATCTCGTCGCGGTGCTCGGTGCCGCGCTGGGCAACACAGTCGAAACCGGCACCGATTTCCACACCCTTGACCGCGTTGATGCTCATCAGCGCATGGGCGAGTTCAGCGTCCAGACGATCGAAGATCGGCTCACCGAGACCCGGCATTACGCCTTCTGCGACCACGGTGATTTTCGCACCGACCGAGTCCTGATCACGTCGCAGCTGGTCCATGTAGGCTTCCAGTTCCGGCACCTTGTCAGGGTCGGGGCAGAAAAACGCATTGTTCTCTACCGAATCCCAGGTCTTGAACGGGATCTGGATCGGGCCCAGCTGGCTCATGTAGCCGCGAATGACGATGCCCTCGCTTGCCAGATACTTCTTGGCAATCGCGCCTGCAGCCACACGCATGGCGGTTTCCCTTGCCGAACTGCGTCCGCCACCGCGGTAGTCGCGGATGCCGTACTTGTGGTGATAGGTGTAATCGGCGTGGGCCGGGCGGAACAGGTCTTTGATCGCCGAATAGTCCTTGGATTTCTGATCGGTGTTGCGGATCAGCAGGCCGATGGACGCACCGGTTGTCTTGCCCTCGAAGACCCCCGAGAGAATCTCGACTTCATCGGCCTCCTGACGCTGCGTGGTGTGGCGGCTGGTGCCCGGCTTGCGCCGGTCGAGGTCGCGCTGCAGGTCTTGCAGGTCCAGCTCCAGCCCCGGCGGGCAGCCGTCGACGATAGCGACCAGCGCCGGGCCGTGGCTTTCGCCGGCGGTGGTGACAGTGAACAGCTTGCCGAAAGTGTTGCCGGACATGCGGGCGCTCCGAAAAATCAGCCAAAAAACCAGATCGTTAAACCAAGCGCGCCAGTATACGCAGGCTCGCGGTTCAGTTCATCCTCGAACCTTCTGTCACGGCGTGCGTCCAAGCGTGACTCCCCCAATGATGGCCTTGCGATGTTATCCGGTATTTCCCTGCTCCGAGTTCCCAATGCGCTGCGTCTGCTGGCCCTGCCGATAACCCTGATCCTGAGTCTGGCCGCCGCAACCGCCAGCGCTGCGGCGCCCAGCGCGGTGCAGCGACCGATAAGCGTGGACACCGAAAACGGCAAGCTGTACGGCACGCTGCTCATGCCGCGTTCCGACAAACCGGTGCCGGTGGTGCTGATCGTCGCCGGTTCCGGCCCCACTGACCGCGACGGCAACAACCCGGAAGGTGGACGTAACGACAGCATGAAGCGCCTCGCGGTGATCCTGGCCAGCAACAATATCGCCAGCGTGCGCTACGACAAACGCGGCGTCGCGGCCAGCAAGGCGGTTACACCGGATGAACGCAACCTGAGTGTCGAGCGCTACGTGGCCGATGTGCAGCTCTGGGCCAGAGCGCTGAAAGCCAACCCGCGCCTGGGCCAGCTGATTCTGTTGGGCCACAGCGAAGGTGCGCTGGTGGCGACGCTGGCAGCTAAAAAGGTAGGTGCAGCCGCACTGATTTCCGTAGCCGGCACCGGACGACCGGTGGATCAGGTCCTGCGCGAACAGTTTCAGGAGCGCCTGCCACCGGACCTGCTGCAGCGCAGCGATCAGTTGCTCGACGAACTCAAGGCCGGCAAGACCGATGACAACGTGCCCGCCGAGCTGGAAGTGGTCTTCCGCCCCAGTGTCCAGCCTTACCTGATCTCGCTGTTCCGCCAGGACCCGGCGGCGGCTTTCGGTGCTTTGCACATTCCGGCGCTGATCGTTCAGGGTCGCAACGACATTCAGGTCGGTGTGGGTGACGCCCTGCTGCTGCAGAAAGCCAAACCGGATGCCCAACTGGCCCTGATCGACGGCATGAATCATGTACTGCGCATCGTCCCGGACGATTTGCAGCAGCAACTGCTCTCCTACCGCAATCCGACCCAACCGCTGGCCAGCGAAGTGACCGAGCGGATCCTGAGCTTCATCAAGGCGCAGCCCCACCCGGAAAAAAGATCTGACGCGCGCTAGTTAAAAGTCCTTCAGTCCTGGCGAATCTGGCCGATAGCAATGTGCTGGCCCTGTGTTCCGGCACCTTAGTGTTTCGGCACCTTTATGCCCCGGCAAACGTGCCCCGGGGCAAGGCCCAGGAAAGGACACCCTTATGACAGACGCAAATACCATGACTGAAACCCTCGCAGAACCGGCCAGCGCAGAAGTTGCAGTGCCGGTGCCCCCGCAGCCGTGGGAAGACGTTCTGCCCGAAAGCTTTCAAATGCTGCGTCTGTCGCCACTGCCCACCGACCGTGCTACCGGCGGCCGCCCTCTGCGCTTCGTACAGTTCGGCCGTGCCGAGCGGCACAGCAAGGCATTGAGCCTGCTGCGCATCACGGTGCAATTGCCAGGTCAGCGGGTCCGCAAGGAACAGAACCATCTGGATATCTGGGCCGACCACGAAAAACGCATGGTGCGCTTCGGTCCCGAGTCAGGCTTGCAGATCGAGCCTTGGAACCGCGGTATCGGACGCTTCATGATTGCTCATGCGGTGCATTGGGCGCAGAAAAGATGGTCTTCCTACAAGATTGAAGGCGTGGCGCTGGCCAGCAAGGACGGTCTGAACGAAGACACACGTCTGCGTCGCGATCACTTTCTGCGCACTCTGGGTTTTGAAGTGACGTATGCCGATGCCCAGCACATGAAAGGCGCGATCAAGGATGTACACGTCGGCAACCTGCACAGCACCTGGAACAACGACAAGGTGCAGATCATCGAGATTCTCGAAGCGTCGCAGATGCTGGAAAAGGCCGAGAAAAATCTGATCGAGCAAGAAGTGACGATACGCCAGCATGAAGACCGGGTCAGCAAATACAAGCGTGAAGACAGCGGCCTGCGCTTCACGATTGCCTGTCTGGTGACCTTCGCGGTATTCCAGGCCGGCCTGCTGATCTGGATCGCGACGCACCGATAAAAGACACGCCGATAAAAAAGGGAGGCTGATATCAGCCTCCCTTTTGTCTCAGCCGCTTATCGCGGCTCTTGACCTCAAACCTTCGACTGGAACAGCGCCTGATGGTCGCGGCACTGTTCTGCCGTGAGCATGAACACGCCATGCCCGCCCCGCTGGAAGTCCAGCCAGGCGAAATCGACCTCCGGGTACAGCGCCTGCACGTGCACCTGGCTATTGCCGACCTCGACGATCAACAGGCCCTTCTCGTTCAGATGATCGGCGGCCTGGGCGAGCATGCGGCGGACCAGGTTCAGACCATCGCTGCCACAGGCCAGCGCCAGCTCTGGCTCATGCTGATACTCGTCGGGCATGTCGGCAAAGTCTTCGGCGTCCACATAAGGCGGGTTGGACACGATCAGGTCAAAGCGCTGACCCGGCAGGCCATCGAATCCGTCGCCCTGAACGGTGTAGACGCGATCCTCCATGCCGTGACGCTCGATGTTCTGATTGGCCACTTCCAGTGCGTCATAGGACAGGTCGGCCAGGGCCACCTCGGCATCGGGAAACACCTCGGCGCAGGCGATACCGATGCAACCGGAGCCTGTACACAGATCGAGAATCCGCGCGGGGTCATCGGCCAGCCAGGGGGCGAAACGCTCTTCGATCAGCTCGGCGATGGGCGAACGCGGGATCAACACGCGGTCATCGACAATGAACGACAGGCCACAGAACCAGGCCTCGCCCAGCAGATACGGGGTTGGCACACGCTCGTCGATGCGCCGCTTGATCAAGCGTTGCAGGTCGGATATTTCGTCGACTTCCAGACGGCAATCCAGGTAGCTGTCGGCAATTTCCCAAGGCAAGTGCAGCGCCCCCAGCACCAGTTGCCGCGCTTCATCCCAGGCATTGTCGGTGCCATGACCGAAAAATACGTCTTCCTCGTGAAAGCGGCTGACGGCCCAGCGTATATGGTCGCGCACGGTACGCAGACGGGAAGTGATCATGGACAAACTCCTTGAAAGGCAACGAACTGCTGTAAGACGAGCCCCGGTGAACAGTCTGGTTACGAACAACGTGCATTCTTCGTACCCGATAGGCGGGGAAGTTTCCATGATTCGTCTACCGCCATCAAGGCAAACCGCCAGCCACCCCCTCCTTCAACTGCCCTGCAGGCCATAAAAACCGTGGCCTGCGATGGTTGCCATTCCCAGAACGCTTCAGCCAGAGGACAATGTGGCAAAAGCCCCACACAAAGGAGCCCGTGAATGTCCGATTTAAAGACCATGTTTCAGCTCAGCGGCCGGGTGCATGCGCCCGCCCATCTGAGTAACGCGACGCTGATCATCATCGACGCGCAAAAAGAATACCTCCGCGGCCCGCTGGCCCTGACCGGCGTCAGGGAAGCGATGGCCAACATCGGCCGGCTGGTCGAGAAGGCTCGTGCGGTCAAGTGCCCGATCGTTCACATCCGCCATCTGGGCACCGTGGGCGGCCCGTTCGACCCACATGGCGAGCGCGGTGAACTGGTGCCGGAGCTGTTGCCGCAGGGCGATGAACACCTGGTCGAGAAACGCCTGCCCAATGCCTTCAATGGCACCGGACTGCATGAACTGCTGCAGAGTCTCGGGCATCTGGACCTGATCGTCTGTGGTTTCATGAGTCATTCGAGTATCAGCACCACGGTTCGCGCCACCAAGGACTACGGTTATCGCTGCACCCTGGTCGACGATGCCTGCGCAACCCGTGACCTGCCGAGCCCGCACGGCGTGGTCAGCGCAGAGGTCGTGCACAGAACCGAGATGGCAATCATGGCCGACAACTTCGCCACCCTGGCGCTGACCAAAGACCTTGTTTGAAGCTGCACGGGTAAGGGAGCATGTGACACCGCTCACATAACCGCCCATCCTGTGCCGTTATGGATCGTCCCGGAGGCGGGAACCACCCCTCCTTCCCCGGGTCAGAGCGCCGATACTCCATTGAGCTGATACCTGTTGAGGAAAAGGCATGAAAACGTCAGATGGTTTCGATGCACGTCGCCTGCGCCCCAGGGGTCAGGGCAACTGGGGCAAACGCATCGGCACGCTGATCGCACTGCTCCTTGTGGTCGCGGGCCTGTTGCTGGCGGTTGCCGGTGCATCCAGCCTCACGGTCCATCCGCAAATGCTGGGCGAACTCAATGCCAGCCCGGGCGGCGCGGCGTTTGTCGCCATCGGCGGATTGCTGGTGCTGTACATCGGCGTCTGGCTGTGGCGCCGCTGCCGTCGTCAGCGTAGTGGCGGCGGCTTGAGCATCTCTTCGCATCTGATGAAAAAACACAACTGACCCCCTCGCCTGAGCGGTTAGAATGGCCTCCTTCGCGGAGGCCCCATGCAAGACGACGATTTTTCCCTGTTCAGAAGCGAGACGCGCGGCGTCAAGCCGCTCAAGCATGAACACGCCGATGTCGGCAAACCCAAGACTGATCGAAAAATGCTCGCCCGCCTGCGCCAGTCTGCAACTGTGCGCACCGACTCGGTGACCGTCGACGGCTTGTCGGATCAATTCGTGATCGATGTCGGCCCTGAAGATGTCCTGAGCTGGTCGCGTGACGGCGTGCAGGAAGGTCAGATGCGCAAGCTCAAACTCGGGCAGATCAGCTTCGAGGGCAGCCTGGACCTGCATGGCATGAGCGTGGAAGTAGCGCGTGAGACGCTGTGGGAATTTCTGGCTGAAGCGACCCGTCTGGAAATACGCTGCGTACGCGTCACTCATGGCAAGGCGGTACGCCTGGACGGCAAGCGACCCATGATCAAGAGCCACGTCAACACCTGGCTGCGTCAGCATTCGCAGGTGCTGGGCTTTTGCTCCTGCCTGGCCAAACACGGCGGTGCAGGTGCGGTGTACGTGATCCTCAGGCGCATCATGATGGAAGGGCGCGACGAGTAGAACCCGCCGCGCCCTTGCAGTCAGTCCGCCCCTCTACGCCGGGCAGCAAGCCGCCGCCCCGCTGGTGACTCAGCGACCCGGGCCAGGACCGCCAGGGCCAGGGCCAGGGCCACCGCCCTCATGATGCCCGCCACCGCCACCGCCATGTCCACCCGGACCAGGCCAGAACGGCCAGCAACCGGAAACCGACGACAGTACAATCGCGAACAACGCTATTTTTGCTACTCGACTCAACATCCGGATTTACTCTCTAGACAGGCAATGGATTGATAACCTGCCTACTCAGACCGCAATGGACCCCGGAAGTGGGTAGCGATCTGGTCGCCAACGTGTAAGCGAGAGGATACAAAAGCTGTAAAAGCGGATTTTTCAGGGCAAACAAAACAACCGCCAGACACAAAAAAGCCATACGACTTTGGACCTGACTCAGACGACTCACTGCCCTGGCATAGCTATCGCAGGCGTTCAGAACCAGACCTTGAATGCAAGCCATGAAAAAACCAGAGCAAATACTGCACCGGATGCAGCAGACACCAGAACGTTTCGTGGTTCATGGGCAGGCATGTTGCGGACCTCGTTGCCCAACTGCTCGAGGTCTTCGCGCATCCGCTTTATGACTTGATCGTGACTCATACTCATCTTCTCTCGAAATGCCGATTCATGCGTTGCGTACACACTTTCGCTTGGTCCAGACTGAATCTCAAGCGCTGCAAGTCGCTGTCCGCTACTGGATACTGGCTGCCTGGAGCTTGTGGATGAAAGCGGCAGCAGTAACGATTACGGTGATCAACCCACCAGCCGCCACAAATGGATAAAAGCTCGTTTCGCGCTGGAGCTTATTGGTCTCCGCGATCATTTTTCGTGCCTCAGCCACAAACTTGTGAACCTCAGCCTGGAGTTTCTCAAGTTCCAGCTCGTCCTTTTGACTCGGCATCCAACCTCCTATCAGACTCTGGCCTGCATCTCACAAGCCGCCTTCATGAAGCAAGGATACGCTTCACATCTGCTTTGCAAACGCTTGAAAAAGCTACGGCGTATTTCATTCCAGCGCTCCAATCAAGGCAACAGAAACGCATGTCGGAGAGCCCAAGCCAAAACGCATGCTCCCTGCATTCGCTTTTCTGCGACACTGAAAAGCACCGGGCTATAGCGCAACGCCGGGCAAAGTCTAAAAACCGGCGCTGATTGCGAAAGCATTACGAGGCCACGGCAGTACAACTGCGAGCACACCTACGCTACCATGTGCCCAATCGCCGGGATAAACCCCGCATTCATCGCCAATCAACGAGATCCGTAGGTTACGTATGCGAAATCGCCCAACTCCACTGGAGCGGGATCGGCAAACGGGACACCAGCTCGATTGGTAAAAAATCGGTACAGCCCCAAACGTACCGCTCTGAAACCTATACGGAATCACCCTCTGTGACACTGGAACAGAATTACACCGCCATCCTCGGGCAACTGGGCGAGGACGTCTCGCGCGAAGGTCTGCTGGACACCCCCAAGCGCGCCGCCAAGGCCATGCAGTATCTGTGTCGCGGTTACACGCAGACCCTGGAAGAAGTGACCAACGGCGCACTGTTCAGCTCCGATGCCAGTGAAATGGTGATGGTCAAGGACATCGAACTGTACTCGCTGTGCGAGCACCACCTGCTGCCGTTCATTGGCAAGGCACATGTGGCCTACATCCCGCAGGGCAAGGTGCTTGGTTTGTCGAAAGTGGCGCGAATCGTCGACATGTATGCGCGCCGTCTGCAGATCCAGGAAAATCTCAGCCGCCAGATCGCCGAGGCTATCCAACAGGTCACCGGCGCGCTGGGTGTAGCGGTGGTAATCGAAGCCAAGCACATGTGCATGATGATGCGTGGCGTCGAGAAGCAGAACTCGGCCATGATCACCTCGGTGATGCTGGGCGAGTTCCGTGAAAACGCGGCCACCCGCAGTGAGTTTCTCAGCCTGATCAAGTGATCGTTCAGCCTGCGTTCACCTGCCATGAGGCAAGCTGAACGCACGGCTGAGCACGCCACCGCCCGCAAGAGGTATGACCTTGTTCATGAAAGCGTTAAGAGTCGGCCTCGGCCAACTCGTCATCGGCATCGATTTCCTGACTCGCCCGAGCAGGAAAAAACGTGACCCGCAGGCCCAAGCGGCTGTCGCTGAAGCGGCTCAGGACCTGACGCTGTATCAGTTTCATGCCTGCCCGTTCTGCGTGAAGACGCGTCGCGCCCTGCGCCGCCTCAATGTTCCGGTCGCGTTGCGCGATGCGAAAAACAACGAGCTCGATCGCCAGACCCTGCTCAACGAGGGCGGCAGGATCAAAGTGCCTTGCCTGCGCATCGAGGAAGGCGACAAAACCGTGTGGATGTATGAATCCAAGGTGATCATCGACTACCTGAACCAGCGCTTCGGAGCGATCTGACGCCTGTTTGCCCGGCGCATCTCAGCGCGGGCAACCTTCCTCGCGACAGGCCACATAGGCTTGCAACTGCTTAAGCCGCACACGGGTCTGCTCGGCCAGGCATTGCGACTGCAGCAAGGGCCAGATAGAGCCTGAGTCCTCGGCCTTGCCCGCCTGATACAGGCAATCGGCATCACGCAGGGCTATCCACTTTCGTTGTGCATCCTTGAGTGCCTGCTTTTTCGCCGGGGTCTTCAACCACGCCATTTGCGCGTTGTACTGTTTGTTTAGATCGGCATCGAGCGCTGCCTGCTCATTGGCCTTGCAGCGGTTCATGCTGGCCTGATTGGCATCGCAGTCCTCAGCCTGGGCCGAGCAGCCGATACCCAGCGCAATGAAAGCGCCCAGAAGTACGATTGGAACGCGCATACATTTCCCTTTGCTCACATGACGGATGTGTCAGTCCAGCATACCGATATAACCCGGCTGCGCCTTGACCCGATCCAGCCAACGGCGGATCCCGGTATAGGGTGCCAGATCGAAACCGCCCTGATGCGCGACGTGGGTGTAGGCATACAAGGCAATGTCGGCGATGGAAAAATTCTCGCCGACCAGAAACGGCGTACGGTCGAGCTGCTGCTCCATGACTGCCAGTGCGCGATAGCCGGCCTTCTGCATGGCGCGGTACTCGGTCATGCGTTCGGCCGGCAGGCCCAGATAGAACTGGATGAAACGGGCCACCGCGACCGACGGCTCATGGCTGTATTGTTCGAAAAACTGCCACTGCAGCACCTGGGTGCGCAACCTCGGTTCGCTCGGCAGGTATGAAGAGCCATCAGCCAGAAAGTTGAGAATCGCGTTGGACTCCCACAGGCAAGTGCCGTCTTCCAGCTCCAGCACCGGAATCTTACCGTTGGGGTTCTTTTCCAGAAACGCCGGGGTCTGGGTTTCGCCGTTGAGAATATCCACCGGCATCCACTCGTACTCGCTGCCCAACAGGTTAAGCATCAGCTTGACCTTGTAACAGTTGCCCGAGTTGTAATCGCCATAAACCTTGTACATCAGACTGCTCCCTTGCTGCGTCTATGTTGACGTCTTGAATCAGGCGGCCTGCAGAAGGTGTGCTGCGCGGACCACCGACGCCAGACGTTTTATACCCTCATCGAGCCGTGCAGGGTCGATATGGCTGAAATTGAGCCGCAAGTGACCGTGATTGGCGTCCGGATCGGCAAAGAAAGGTTCGCCCGGCATGAACGCCACATCGTGCGCCAGCGCTGTATCCAGCAAGGTGCGCGTGTCCAGCGGCTGCTTCAGCGTCAACCAGAAGAACAGTCCGCCTTGCGGGCTGTTCCAGGTGGCCAGGTCGGAAAAATACGTTTGCAAGGCGCTCTCGAACGCATCACGACGGCCCCGGTAAAACTCGCACAGCGTCACCAGATGCTCACGATAGTGCTCAGTACCAATCCACTGCAAGGCCTGCCACTGGCCGAGGCGATTGGTATGCAGATCGGCCGACTGTTTCAGACGCAGCAAGTGCGGAAACAGATCGGGGCTGGCGATCAGATAGCCCACTCGCAGGCCCGGCAGCAGCGTCTTGGAAACGGTGCCGGTGTAAATCCAGCTGGCTGTCTTCAAACCGCTGACGATCGGCCTGGCACTGCCGCCATCAAAGCTCAGTTCACGATACGGCTCGTCCTCGATCAACGTGACACCGAACTCGTCAAGCAAGGCCGCAACGGCATCGCGACTGGCCTGGCTGTAGCGCACCGCCGAGGGGTTCTGGAACGTCGGAATGAGGTAAGCGAACGCTGGCGTGTGCTGCTCCAGACGCTGACGCATGGCAAGCAGGTCCGGGCCTTCGGCCTGCAGCGGCACAGTGATGCAGTCGGCGCCGAACAGCTGGAATATCTGCAACGCCGCCAGATAGGTGGGCGCTTCGAGGAGAATTTCGGTGCCTTTGTCGATGTACAGCTTGGCCGCCAGGTCCAGTGTCTGCTGAGAACCACTGACCACCATGACCTGACTGGCGTCGCACTCGATACCCAAGGCACGGGCATCGGCGGCCAGCGCTTCACGCAGCGCAGGTTCGCCCTCGCTCATGCCGTACTGGCCCAGCGCAACAGGCATGTCGGCCCACTCTACTTTGGGCAGCATCGACTCGGCGGGCAGACCACCGGCGAACGACATCACTTCCGGACGCTGAGCGGCGGCGAGGATCTCGCGGATCAGAGAACTTTTCAGACGGGAAACGCGTTCGGAGAAAGCCATGGCAGTTACCTGTAGCCGAGACAATTGGAAATACGTCAAACTGGTTGACTCAAATTACGACGACCAACCCGGATACGTCAACATGCTTGACCTTAAAAAACCTGCCAATCAACAAATGGCCATGGAAGCCTTCTTCTTCGGCTATCAGGCGTTCACTGCCAAGGCTGATGAAATGCTGGCCAGACGCGGCTTCAGTCGTGTGCACCAGCGCATCGTATTTTTCATCGCCCGTTACCCCGGCCTGAGCGTCAAGGAGCTGCTCACCGTATTGGGCGTCAGCAAACAGGCCCTCAATGCCCCGCTGCGCCAGCTGATCGCCATGAATCTGGTGCACAGCGCGGCCCCCGAGAATGACAAGCGCAAACGACTGCTGGGCCTCACCGATGAAGGCGCCCTTTTTGAACAGGGCTTGCGCCGCGAACAGGTCAAACTGCTGCAGCGGGTGTTCGCCGAAGCGGGTCAGGATGCCGTGGATGGCTGGCTGACGGTCAATCGGGCGCTGGGGCAGACCCTGCAATCCGGCGCCTGCCCGACCGGGGCTGACGCCGAGTAAACGCCACGTCTGCAACTGTGCTGGCGTTTACTTGTGTCGCTGTATTGCAAGGCCGAGCGGCCATGCGTTTAGGCTTGGCGCCCTTTGCTAACTGCCCGTTTCAAGGAACGCCCTGCATGAACCAATCCCTCAAGGTGCCATTGCGCCCGCTGACAGACTCATCGCCGTCGGCGGTGGTTGCCGGTTTCATCGCCATGATGACCGGCTGCACCAGTTCGCTGGTGCTGATGTTCCAGGCGGGCCAGGCGGCAGGGCTGAGCAGCGTGCAGATTTCATCCTGGCTGTGGGCGCTGTTCATGGGCATGGCGGTGTGCAGCATCGGCCTCTCGCTGCGCTACCGCATGCCGATTACCGTGGCGTGGTCGACACCCGGCGCCGCCCTGCTGATCACCAGCCTGGGCGGCGTCGGCTACCCGCAGGCCATTGGCGCGTTCATCACCAGCGCGCTGCTGGTGACTCTGTGCGGGGTGACCGGCAGTTTCGAGCGCATCGTGCGGCGCCTGCCAGCCTCGCTGGCCGCGGCTTTGCTGGCAGGAATTCTGTTCCGGATCGGCAGTGAGATTTTTATTGCCGCACAGCACCACACCCGCCTGGTGCTGGGTATGTTTTTCACTTACCTGCTGGTCAAGCGCCTGTCGCCACGCTATTCGGTGCTGCTCGCGCTGCTGGTCGGTATCGGCCTCTCAGGCCTGCTGGGCTTGCTGAACTTTGATGGCCTGGCGCTGGAAGCCGCCATGCCGGTCTGGACCACTCCAGAGTTTTCATGGGCGGCGACGGTCAGCATCGGCATCCCGCTGTTCGTGGTGGCCATGACCTCGCAGAACATGCCCGGTGTGGCCGTGTTGCGAGCCGACGGCTACTTCCCGCCGACCTCACCACTGATATCGGTGACAGGCTTTGCCTCACTGCTCACGGCACCGTTTGGCTGTCACGGGATCAATCTGGCGGCGATCAGTGCCGCCATCTGTACCAGCCCTCATGCCCATGAGGACAAATCCAAACGCTATACAGCGGCGATCTGGTGCGGGATTTTCTATGCAATAGCCGGCATTTTCGGTGCCACCCTGGCGGGTCTGTTCAGTGCGTTCCCCAAGGAACTGATGCTCTCGATTGCTGCGCTGGCGCTGCTCGGATCGATCACCAATGGCCTGACCGTTGCGATGGCCGAACCGAGGGAACGCGAACCCGCCTTGATCACCTTCATGGTCACTGCTTCGGGACTGACGCTGTTCTCCATAGGCTCGGCGTTCTGGGGCATCGTCGCGGGCTTGCTGACCTTACTGATCCTGAACACACGCAAAACCGACTAGGCCAACCACCAGCAGCGTGGCAGAGACATCAGCTACGCGCGGCAGCCGCTACCAACAGGGTTCCGGCGTCGGCATCAAGTATCGCCTGAGTGCCCAGTGGCACTGCCTGATTGAGATCTCCATGGCCTACCGGCAGACCGCCGAGCACCGGGATGCCAAGACTGCCCAGCCGCTCCAGCAGCACATCGGCGGGGCTGATGGTGCGGCCAGTGTTGGCGGCAGGCGTAAATTCGCCGACGGCAACGCCCGCCAGAGACGCAAGAATTCCGCAGTTACCCAAGTGGGTGAGCATGCGGTCGACCCGGTAGGCGGGTTCGTTGACCTCTTCGATGAGCAGGATCGCGCCGCTCAGGTCAGGCATGAACCGCGTACCCACAGAGGTATCGAGGATGCACAGGTTGCCGCCCAACAGCAGGCCCTGTGCGCTACCACCAGTTCTGACCCTGGCCGTTGGCGAGGCCGGATCAGCCTTGAGCAACACCGGCTCGCTACTCATCAGCACATGGCGCATACCACTGACGAACAGGCCGCCTCGTTCCAGCTGCGAAGCGACCGGCCCATGAATGGTCGCCAGGCGCGCGTGGTTCCACAGCGCACCGTGCAACGCGGTGATGTCGGAAAAGCCGGTCACCAGCTTGGGGTCGCGACGCACCGCGTCCATATCCACCTGCTGAACGATCCGTTGTACGCCATAACCCCCGCGAGTGCAGATGACCGCGCGGATTTCCGGATCAGCCAGCGCGGCGTTGAGGTCGGCGAGCCGCTCTTCATCGGTCCCCGAATAGAACGAGTAGCTGCCCAGCGCATTCGGATAGACCCGTGGACGCAGCCCCCACCCTTCGAGTACCGCCACCGCCGCCTGGATCTTGCCGGGGTCCACAGGCCCTGCCGGAGACACCAGTGCCACGGCGTCGCCAGTTCGCAGAGCACCGGGGTGGAGAGTGTTTGAAGAGGTGGCAGGCATAATGTCGTCCAAGCGTTGATCGAACAAGGAATCTAGGTTCTGTACGAAAAGTCGGCGAGCGAAGGTCAGGCAAGGCAAAAACAGGCGAGGAACGGCCGGGGTCGCGCTCGACTCTACGTGTTGTAAATGAGCATTCCGATTGGACTCGCATCCGAGCCTGTTTTTAACGCAGCATCACCGAGCGCAGCCACTTTTCGTGCAGAGCCTAGAGCACTGAGGGGGGGCGACTCAAGCCATATCCGTCATCAGCATGTTTCATCCGCAGATCCGTCTGAACGCCAGCGGCGCAACGGACTCCTATCAACCACATGGATCAAACGGCATTCGCTGGGTGATCGCTTCTTGCCCGAATGGCGCGATGAGCGTTTGAATCCATTCTTGAACCCTTTTCAGGAGACCCTGCCATGACCGATCTTTCCAACCGCCAGTTCCTGCTCGCCAAGCGCCCTTCGGGCGATGCGCGCCGTGATGACTTCACCTATCAGGAAGCCGCGGTCAGCGCACTTGCCGACGGGCAGATTCTGGTCAGGAACAAATACCTGTCACTGGACCCGGCAATGCGTGGCTGGATGAATGACGGCAAATCCTACATTCCAGCCGTGAAGCTGGGCGAAGTGATGCGCGCCCTCGGCGTGGGTGAAGTACTTGAATCGAAAAACCCCAAGTTCGCCGTAGGTGATCACGTCCAGGGCGCCCTGGGCGTGCAGGACTACTTTGCCGGTGAACCGAAGGGCTTCTACAAGGTAGATACCAGCCTTGCGCCCCTGCCGCTTTATCTATCGGCATTGGGCATGACCGGCATGACTGCCTACCTGGCGCTGCTGGACGTCGGTCAACCGAAAAGCGGTGACACCGTGGTGATTTCCGGTGCGGCAGGTGCTGTCGGCAGCGTGGCCGGGCAGATCGCCAAGCTCAAGGGCTGCCGGGTCGTCGGCATCGCGGGAGGCACGGCAAAATGTCGTCTGCTGACCGAGGAGCTAGGCTTTGACGCAGCCATCGACTACAAATCCGAAGACGTCATGGACGGTCTGAAACGCCACTGCCCGGATGGCGTGAATGTGTACTTCGACAACGTCGGTGGCGACATTCTCGACGCGGCACTCAGCCAGCTGGCGGTCGGCGCGCGCGTCGTGATCTGTGGTGCCATCAGTCAGTACAACAGCACCAAGGCAATCAAAGGCCCGGCCAACTACATGTCGTTGCTGGTCAATCGCGCCCGCATGGAAGGCTTCATCGTACTGGACCACCCGGAGCGCTTTGCAGAAGCGGGCCAGGTCATGGCCGGCTGGATCAAAGAAGGCAAGCTCAAGAGCAAGGAGCACATCGTGGACGGTCTCGAGACGTTCCCGGAAACCTTCCAGATGCTGTTCAGCGGTGAGAATCAGGGCAAGCTGATCTTGAAAGTGGAATAAACCCGCAGGCTTTTCGCAGCGTCACAGCCCTTCTCCGCTATGCGGGTAAAGCGCCGTGACGCTACGCATCCATCCACTCAAGCCAGCTCGGCAACCACCGCCGCCAGAGCTTTAGCCGGGTCAGCCGCCTGGCTGATCGGGCGACCGATGACAAGGTAGTCAGAGCCTGCATCCAGTGCCTGACGAGGGGTCAGGATACGACGCTGATCGTCCTGCGCACTGCCCGCCGGGCGGATGCCAGGTGTCACCAGTTGCAACGACGGGTGAGCGGCTTTCAAGGCCTGCGCTTCCAGCGCCGAGCAGACCAGACCATCCATCCCGGCCTTCTCGGCCAGAGCAGCGAGGCGCAGCACCTGCACCTGCGGGTCGATGTCCAGACCAATACCGGCCAGGTCTTCACGTTCCATGCTGGTCAGAACGGTCACACCGATCAGCAACGGCTGTGGACCGGTGCGCTGCTCAAGCACTTCCCGACAGGCCGCCATCATGCGCAAGCCACCCGAGCAGTGCACATTGACCATCCACACGCCCATCTCGGCCGCCGCCTTGACCGCCATTGCCGTGGTGTTGGGGATGTCGTGGAATTTGAGATCCAGAAACACTTCGAAGCCTCTGTCGCGCAAGGTCTCGACGATGTCGGCCGCACAACTGGTGAACAGTTCCTTGCCGACTTTGACCCTGCACAGCTTGGGATCGAGCTGATCAGCCAGGCGCAAGGCGGCTTCGCGGGTCGGAAAATCCAGGGCGACGATGACAGGAGTCTGGCAGGCGGACATGAGCGTGGTCTCAGGTAAGTCGAAATCGGCGCGCATTGTAGCCGAACCGGCGCACAGGCGGGACCCATAGGTCGGCATTTGTCCAATGGCGGTCTTAAAAGGTCACGATTTCCTGCACCTGCAGCGACCGTCATTGCACTAGCCTGCACCGAATCTGCACAACAAGGTGAATCAGTTCACCCAAACGTTCCACAAACGACCTGTTTTGAAGCAACACGACGTTGAACAGTGCACTGGCACGGCCTCTGCAACAGGATGTTTCAACGATTATCGAATCCCAGGGAGAAAACAATGAGCACACAACTCAAGCCGACGCTCGGCACGATTCATTTATGGGGGATCGCGGTAGGGCTGGTGATTTCCGGCGAATACTTTGGCTGGAGCTACGGCTGGGGCGTCGCGGGTACGTTGGGCTTTTTGGTAACAGCCCTGATGGTTGCCACCATGTACACCTGTTTCATCTTCAGTTTTACCGAACTCACCACGGCCATCCCGCACGCCGGCGGTCCGTTCGCCTACAGCCGTCGCGCCTTTGGCGAAAAAGGCGGACTGATCGCCGGAATGGCCACCCTGATCGAATTCGTCTTTGCACCACCGGCCATTGCCATGGCGATCGGTGCGTACCTTAACGTGCAATACCCGGGTCTTGACCCCAAGCATGCGGCAGTCGGCGCCTACATCGTATTCATGGCGCTCAACATCGTGGGCGTGAAGCTCGCGGCAACTTTCGAGCTGGTGGTGTGCATTCTGGCTGTGGCCGAGTTGCTAGTGTTCATGGGCGTCGTCGCACCTGCATTCAGCTTCAGCAACTTCGCCCTGAACGGCTGGGCCGGTTCACAAACTTTCGGACCCGAAGCCATTGCCGGCATGTTCGCTGCCATCCCCTTTGCCATCTGGTTCTTCCTGGCCATCGAAGGTGCAGCTATGGCCGCCGAAGAAGCCAAGGACCCTAAACGGACCATTCCGAAGGCCTACATCAGTGGCATTCTGACCTTGGTCATTCTGGCTATCGGCGTCATGCTGTTTGCCGGTGGCGTGGGCGACTGGCGCACCCTGGCCAACATCAACGATCCGCTGCCGCAGGCCATGAAAGCCGTGGTCGGTGACAGCTCCGGCTGGCTGCACATGCTGGTGTGGATCGGCCTGTTCGGTCTGGTCGCCAGCTTCCACGGGATCATCATGGGCTACTCGCGCCAGTTCTTCGCCCTCGCCCGCGCTGGCTACCTGCCCGCCTCGCTGGCCAGACTCTCGCGCTTCCAGACACCGCACCGGGCAATCATCGCCGGCGGCCTGATCGGCATCGCCGCGATCTACAGCGACGGGCTGATCAACCTGAGCGGCATGACACTGACCGCTGCAATGATCACCATGGCCGTGTTCGGCGCGATCGTCATGTACATCATGAGCATGCTCAGCCTGTTCAAACTGCGCAAGACCGAGCCTGACCTGGAACGCACGTTCCGCGCCCCCGGTTATCCGGTAGTGCCCGGCATCGCGCTGGCGCTGGCCGTCGTGTGCCTGGTGGCAATGGCCTGGTTCAACGCATTGATCGGCCTGATTTTTCTGGGCCTGATGGCCATCGGCTTCATCTATTTCAGCCTGACCGCCAAATCGCGCGCCGACGCGCCGACCGACGCGATGCTGACCGGGAAGTAGTTGGCAGAATCTTAGGGTTGCGGGCGAATGCTTTCGTACGCACCCCCTTCAGGGCGCATACACTTGAACCATTGGGCAGCTTTGCTGCTCCAACCGGTATCACAACAAGGAGAGCGCTATGCCCTGGTATGCCTGGTTAATTCTGCTCGTAGCCATTGGCTCGGTCGTCGGCGGTCTGATGATGCTGCGCGACACAGCCAAGAAACTGCCCCTCACTGAAGAACAGCTCAAGCGCGTCCATGAGCGCAACGCAGAAATGGATGCCAAGGACGCCAACGACCGTTGAGTGCTTCTGGGTGGCAGGCGCAAAACCTGCCCCCCCTGCTATTTACCGGGCATCTCGGCATTGACCGCAAGCACCTTGATGTGAAGCGGCTCGAAAATCTTCGCCAACTGCCCATCTGCACGCAACCGCTCCAGCAGCTGTTTGAAGTGCGCCACATCGATGCTGCCATTCGGACGCAACAACGCATATTGACGGTAGGTCTGATCGATACGGTCGGACACCATCAGCTGCGCCGCTTCATCCTTGTTATGCGCCATGAAATCAATCAGGTACGAACGGGTAACAGGTGCAATATCGGCGCGGCCGCGCACCACCATCAGCAAGTTACTGTCGTGGGAGTACGTGGAGGTAATACTGAAGTGCTCGCTCAGGTATTTCTGATCGGTGTTGAAGTTGGCAAATCCATAATGATAGCCACTGAACAATGCCAGACGCTTGTCAGCAAAGGTGTCGAAGTAATCCTGCCCGCGTCCTTCCACCCGGCGCGCCACATAGACCTCGGCATCCTCGAGCCCCATATCGATCTGTTCATGGGGAATGTCCTTCCAGCCCCAGTCGGGGTTTTCGAAAACTGCAAGATCGAAACGCCCTTCCGTGAAATCACGAAAACGCCGAGGCACCGATGTCGGAATCATCACGAATTCATATTCGTCCTGCTCGCCATTCAGGGCATCGACCAGCTTGGGTAAAAGGCCAGCGTCCTCACCTTTTTCAGGGCGCACCATGTAAGGGGGGAAATGCACTGCGGCCACCCGCACGATCTGCGCGGCAAAGACCTGCGGCGCTGCCATCAACGGAATGAAGAGCATAACGCCGGTCACAAGCTTGCGCGCCACACCGTCAATTAACACTGCAAGTCTTTTCATAAAACACGACATCAATCAAAGCCGTCCAAACTATGCGGTTTCCGTGATTTAAACAACTGTCAAATCGACGGCGTCAGCGCTCTGCGGTGCGCTTGCAGTATTCATCCAGGCACGTGACAGCCGCCTGCGAGGCACCAATGCAATCACCTGTGGTCACTGTAGAGGCCGTTGTAACAACAAGCATGCCGATGCAAAGCCCAGAGTGTGCGCAACGGGTTAATCTGGCTACGCTGAAGCCATTGACTATCGTAAGGAAGCTTGATGATGCCGCACTGGCTGGTGATTGATCTTGAGGCCACGACCGAAGAAGGTGGATGGCCAGTCGCAGAAATGGAAGTCATCGAGATAGGCGCGACACTGGTCAATCAGGACGGACGCGAGCTGGACCATTTCGAGCGCTTCGTGCGCCCGGCACGCAGGCCGCTGCTGACCCATTTCTGCCGCGAGCTGACCCACATCAACCAGAGCAGCATCGACAGCGCTGCGCCGCTGACGACGGTGTGGCCGCAATTCGAGCGCTGGTTGAGCCATCACCGTGCACGCATCGTGGGCTGGGCCAGTTGGGGGGACTACGATCGTCAGCAACTGGAAGAGGAATGGCGCCACCATCACCTCGACAGTGCGCTGTCCAGCATGCCGCACGTCAATCTCAAACAGCGTTTCGCCCAGGCCCGTCACTTGCAGAAACCGATGGGACTGAACAGTGCCTTGCAACTGGCAGGCATGCAGTTCAGCGGGCAACAGCACCGCGCCCTGGTCGATGCGCGCAATACTGCCAGGCTGCTGCCGTTGATCCTGCCCAATTGAATGCCGCTGCAGGTCGACGTTTCGTCAGCGTTCACGTGCAAGGGGCGTGACGAGTTTTACCGTGTTGGGCATACTGGCGAGCCATTTTCAGCCCTTTCAAAAGGAACCGCCCATGTTCAAGGTCAACGAGTACTTCGACGGCACCGTCAAATCCATCGCCTTCACCCAGGCCGATGGTGAGGCAACCATCGGTGTCATGGCAGCGGGCGAATATGAGTTCGGTACGGCGCAACGGGAAATCATGCATGTGATCTCCGGCGAGTTGAGCGTGAAGCTTCCGGACAGCACTGACTGGGAAACCTTTGCCACCGGCAACCAGTTCAACGTACCGGCCAACAGCAAGTTCCAGATCAAGGTCAAAGTCGATACCGCCTACCTGTGCGAATATCGCTGAGGCTGAGCGAGTGGGAGGCTTAACCTCCCACGTTCCCCACAAGCCCTTCTCGCCCTCTCCTACTCAACCCCGGCATTGAACTGCAACGCCGCCAGTCGCGCATAAAGCGGGTTGCTGGCGATCAACTGCTGATGGGTGCCCACGGCCACCAACCGCCCCTGATCCATGACGGCAATCCGGTCGGCATTCTGCACCGTGGCCAGCCTGTGGGCGATGACCAGTGTGGTACGCCCCTGCATCAGGCTCGGCAGGGCTTGTTGAATCAAATGCTCACTCTGTGCGTCCAGCGCACTGGTCGCCTCGTCCAGCAACAGGATCGGCGCATCGACCAGCAAAGCGCGGGCAATCGCCAGACGCTGCCGCTGTCCGCCGGACAATCCCACCCCGCCCTCACCCAGATGCGTACGGTAGCCGTCGGCCATGTCGAGAATGAACTCATGCGCATGGGCGATGCGCGCCGCCGCCTCTACCTGCTCAAGGCTCGCGGTGGCGTTACCGTAGCGAATGTTGTCTTCGACACTGCCGAAAAACAGTGCGGGCGATTGTGAAACCAGCGCGAAGCAGCGACGCAAGTCATGGGGATCGAGCTGCGCGATCGGCACGCCCTCGATCAGGATGCGCCCTTTAATCGGGTCGTAGAAACGCAACAGCAGATCGAGGATGGTCGACTTGCCCGCGCCGGAGGGCCCGACCAGCGCCAGGGTTTCACCGGGCTCGATACTCAGGGTCAGATCATCCAGCGCGTTGCGCTCGGGACGCGACGGGTAGGCGAAGGTGACATTCTCCAGCGCCAGGCGCCCACTGATGCGCTGCGGCAGGCTCTGCAGGTCCGTGGTCGGCACGCTGATCTCACTGCGCGCCTGAAGCAGCTCGCCGATCCTCTCCGCCGCACCGGCGGCGCGCTGCAGATCGCCAATCACCTCGCTCAACGTACCGAACGCCATACCGACCATCAGCGCGTAAAACACAAACGCTGCCAGCTCACCGCTGGAGATGCGACCGCTGATCACGTCCATGCCGCCCACCCACAGCATCACGGCCACCGCACCCAACACCAGGACGATTACCAGCGTGATCAGCCAGGAGCGCTGCAGGATGCGTTTACGAGCGGTCTCGAACGCCTGCTCCACCGTATGCGAAAAGCGCTGCTTGTCCTGCTGCTGATGATTGTAGGCCTGCACCGTCTTGATCTGCCCCAAGGCCTCAGCCACGTAGCTGCCGACATTGGCGACCCGGTCCTGACTCTCGCGCGACAGGTTTCGTACCCGCCGCCCGAACATGAGAATGGGCGCGATGATCAGCGGCAACGCCACCACCACGATACTGGTGAGTTTGGGGTTGGTGATGAACAGCAGCACGATGCCGCCGATGACCATCAGCGCATTGCGCAGGAACATCGACAGCGACGAGCCGATCACCGACTGCAACAGCGTGGTGTCGGCGGTCAGTCGCGACTGGATTTCCGAACTGCGATTGTTCTCGTAGAAGCCCGGATGCAGTTCGATCAGGTGATCGAATACTTTCTTGCGCAAGTCGGCAACCACACGCTCGCCGATCCACGACACCAGATAGAAACGGGCGAAGGTTCCGACGGCGAGGCCGACCGTCAGCAGCATGAAAAACCCGATCGAGCGCTCGAGCAACTGTGGTGAACGGGTCATGAAACCCTGATCGACCATCAGTTTGATGCCCTGCCCGATCGACAGAGTAATGCCCGCAGTAATGACCAGTGCCAGCAATGCGCCGAGCGCCTGCCAGCGATACGGCGCGATGAAACTCACAGCCAGACGCAAGGCCTGGCGATGACGTCGGGTAATCCGTGAAATCATGAACGATGAACCTGCCTGTCTGCCCGATCTGTCTGAATTGCAAAGCCTACACCGGTGTTGCCGGGCGCGCCGAACATCATTTCGAATGAACTTGCGGCTGGCTTCAAGAGTCAGGTTATGACTGCTTTACAGAGGCCGCTATAAGACATCGATCTAAGCGCCTGCTGGCAGATTTGCATCATATCTGTTGCACTTGGAGCGCGTTTGAGCGGCTGACAGTACCTGTCACGGACCGGTCATCAAGCGCGGTTAACTTAACGCCGTTACCTGATGAAAGGAGAAACACCATGAACCCGCAAGAGCGCAGCAACGAAGTTCAAGTCGTTCGAGCCACGCCCAATCTGCCGGTTGGCGGTGCCGTTCTCGACCAGCACGGGGAAGAAGTCCTGATCACCGAAGAAATGGTTCAGGCTGCCTGCCAGGAATGCGATAAGAACTGGGTAACCCCGGAAAAATAAGACCGAGCCGTACCAGACACTTGAAACCCGACCACTTGGTCGGGTTTTTTATTGCACGATAGCCCGCCTGGCGATCAGACCAGCACCGCACCCAGCGCCCGCACCAATTGCGCCAACGCCTCGGACTCTCCCTCCAGGTGCACCTTCAGCCCTTCGATTTCCCGGCGTGGCGGGTACTGCTTGCGCAGTGCATCGAAGGCCAGACGCTGACTGGCGGTGTCACCGGTCAGGCTGCGGCGAAAATCCGCATCGTCACGACGCGGGTCATACACGCCACGGCACAGCATGTTAAGCGCCCAGACCGGGTCGCAGGCCGCGTCGAGACTGACCTGCGCCAGCCAGGGTCTTGGCAGCAGATCGTCCAGCTCGATCGTCGCAGGCTGATCAAGAAAGCCACACAGCGCCTGATAGATCTGTGCCGTACCGCGCTGCCTGCCATCCAGGCTGTAACCGGCGATATGCGGTGTACCCAGAACGCACAAGTCAGCCAGCGCGATGTTGACCTGCGGTTCGCCCTCCCACACATCCAGCACGGCCTGCAGGTCTTCTCGCTCAAGCAGCACATCGTGCAATGCTGCGTTATCCACCACGGCGCCACGGCTGGCATTGATCAGCCAGGCACCCTGCCGGAGCTGACGCAGACGCGCGTCGTCGAGCAGGTGCCAGGTCGGTGACGTCCCGGTTTTGCTCAGCGGCGTGTGCAGGCTGATAACGTCACAGCGCTGCAGGATCTCGTCGAGGCTGACGAAGTCACCGCCTTCGGCAGCCTGGCGTGGCGGATCGCAGACCAGCACGTTCCAGCCCAGAGCTTTCAATACGCTGATCAACCGACCACCCACCTGCCCTGCACCGACCACACCGTAGGTGCGTTGCGCCAGGTCGACACCCTCGATTTCAGCCAGGGTCAACAGGCTGCCGAGCACGTAGTCCACCACACCGCGCGCATTGCAGCCCGGAGCGCTGGCCCACTGGATACCAGCTTGCTGAAACCAGTCCAGATCGAGGTGATCAGTGCCAATGGTGCAGGTCCCGACAAAACGCACCGGGCTACCCTCAAGCAGTTCGCGGGTCACTGCAGTGACCGAGCGAACCAGCAGGATGTCTGCATCAGCCACGGCGGCTCGGTCCATGGCGCGGCCCGGCAAACGATGAATCTCACCGAAATGAGCAAAAAAGGCGTCGAGCAGGGGAATATTTTCGTCAGCAACAATGCGCATGGAGGACTCTCTGGGTCTGGCGAACAGGGACCTGCTCGAATCGGGAACAGGTGCGTCGTGAACAGGCGCGGGTTGCAGCGATGTGGCGATCAGTCGGACTTCTTGCGGATCCAGTAGAGGAACGTACCCTCTTCGGCTTGCTCCGCAACCAGCTCATGGCCAAGAAATACACAGAATTTCGGGATATCGCGACGCGTGGACGGATCGGTTGCAGTGACCTTGAGCAGACCGCCCGCAGGCAGATCACGCACCTTCTGGTGCAACATCATCACCGGTTCCGGACAGAACAGCCCGACGGCATCCAGCTCGGCGTCGACAGTGAGGTTTTCAATGGGCTCAGACATGGGGCACTCCAGAGACGGGGGAAGATTGTCGCTCAATTCAGTCGATCAGGCCAAATGCTGATGGTTTTACTGGGGTCGGGTGGCGGCGCATGGCATACAGACAGCAGACAGAAAAATGCCAGGCACAGGGCCTGGCATTGTTCATAAGCCGGGCGACCGTCAGAACGGCAGCTTCATACCGGGCGGCAACTGCATGCCAGCGGTCATGGAAGCCGTCTTGTCCTGGCTGGCCTGCTCGATCTTGCGCACAGCGTCGTTGACGGCGGCGGCGATCAGGTCTTCCAGCACTTCCTTGTCTTCCTGCATCAGGCTGTCATCCAGATTGATGCGCTTGACGTCATGACGACCGGTCATCACCACGCTCACCAGGCCTGCGCCCGATTGACCGGTGACTTCCGCGTTGGCCAGTTCTTCCTGCATCTTGGCCATTTTTTCCTGCATTTGCTGCGCCTGCTTCATCAGGCCAGCCATGCCACCTTTCATCATGGGATATCTCCTCGAAAATGGATGGTTCGTTTGCGTGGCGCCAGCGGCGCCCTGTGTTCAGTTATTGAGCCGGCACCGCAGGCGCGTCCACCGGTTTGATCGTGTCTTCCCGGATCACAGCGCCAAACTGTTGCAGCATCTGCTGGATGTACGGGTCGGCCTGGATCGAGGCTTCGGCCTGGCGCTGGCGCTCGGCACGCAGCCGTGAAGCAGCCTGCGCAGGGGTTTCCTGCTCGGGCTTGATCAGCTCGATACTCAGATTGATCGTGCGCCCATGGTACTGGTTCAACGCATCGTTCAGACGCCGCTGCTGCGTCGAGTTGAACAGCGCGCTGTGCGCCGGGTCCAGGTGCAGCAGCCAGTTGTCGCCATCGACCGAGATCAGTGTGCAGTTGGCCGCGATGCTGCCGGTCATCCCGGAGATCGGCAGCTTGGGAAACACGTCCAGCCACTCGGCCGCAAGACCGGTGGCCGGTTTGGCAGCCGGAGCAGGCTCCGGTTCGACGGCTTCAAGCTCGACGACACTTTCGTGGGCCAACTCATCCAGATAGCTGTAGGACGCCGGGTCTATGTCGATATCCGGCTCGACATAATCGTCGTCCGCTGGCGGCTCGTCGTCACGCCCCATGGGCCCGGAGTCGGAAGACATCGAATTGGCGTGCATGGACAGATACGCAGAGTCCGGAATGGCTTCGAGCATTGCCGGCGTGACCGGCTGCTCGGCGGCCGGCTGTGCAGGCTCGGCTTCAGGTGCGGCCGGCACCGGGCTGGCGGGTGCAGGCGTCGGCATGGGCGTCAGGTCGGGCTGCTCGGAAACGGTCTCCAGAACCGGCTCGGCTACTGGCTCAGCATCAGATTCGCCCTCAGATTCGGTAGGGGGCGCAGTTTCGGCGGCGGGTTCGGCAGCCGGGGATTTCGGTTCATTCCACGGCAGGTCGAGGTCTTCGACTGGCGCGGCTTGTGGCTCTGGCTTCGATTCCGGCTGTACCGCGGGCTCTGGCCGGGCAGCCGAGACCGGCATCGGAGCTGCTGCAGGCGGCAGCGCTTCGAAGGCCGGATCGGGCGCAGCCATCACCGGGGCGGTAGACACTGCGGGAGCTGCCGATGCAACAGGTGTCGCATCAGCCACTGCTTTTCGGGAATCAACCGTGGCCTGGCTGATCCCCACTGGCTTTAGCGGCTGCCTCGGCGCGTCCTCGCTGTCGGCAGGACGAAACGCCAGCATGCGCAGCAGGACCATCTCGAAGCCGCCACGCGGATCAGGGGCCAGCGGCAGGTCACGGCGACCAATCAAGCCCATCTGGTAGTAAAACTGTACGTCTTCGGCAGGCAGGGCCTGCGCCAGCGCCAACACCCGGTCACGATCACCATGACCGTTGTCGACGCCTTCCGGCAACGCCTGGGCAATCGCCACACGGTGAAGCACGTTGAGGATTTCCGAGAGCACACCATTCCAGTCAGGGCCCTGCTCGGCCAAGTGGCGCACCGCCTCCAGCACCCCTCGGGCATCGCCTTCCAGCAGCGCCGTCAGTACATCGAAAACCTGGCCGTGGTCCAGCGTGCCGAGCATGGCTCGTACATCGGCAGCCATTACCTTGCCTTCACCGAAGGCAATGGCCTGATCGGTGAGGCTCATCGCATCACGCATCGAACCATCGGCGGCGCGCCCGAGCAGCCACAGCGCGTCGTCTTCGAAGGGCACGTTCTCGACGCCCAGCACGTGGGTCAGATGCTCGACCACGCGTTCAGGCGTCATGTTTTTCAACGAGAACTGCAGGCAGCGCGAAAGAATGGTCGCCGGCAGCTTTTGCGGATCGGTGGTGGCGAGGATGAACTTGACGTAGGGCGGCGGCTCTTCAAGCGTCTTGAGCAAGGCGTTGAACGAGTGGCTGGAAAGCATGTGCACTTCGTCGATCAGGTAGACCTTGAAGCGACCGCGACTTGGCGCGTACTGCACGTTATCCAACAGCTCGCGCGTGTCTTCGACCTTGGTGCGGCTGGCGGCGTCGATTTCGATCAGGTCGACGAAACGGCCCTCGTCGATCTCCTTGCACACCGAACAGGTGCCGCAAGGCGTCGAGGTGATGCCGGTTTCACAGTTCAAGCACTTGGCGATGATGCGCGCGATAGTCGTCTTGCCAACGCCCCGTGTGCCGGTAAACAGATAGGCATGGTGCAGGCGCTGGCTGTCCAGCGCGTTGATCAGGGCCTTCAACACATGAGCCTGGCCGACCATTTCGCGGAACGAGCGCGGACGCCATTTACGTGCAAGAACCTGATAACTCATTTAAAACCGTCGCAACTGGTAAGCGGAAGACCGCCAATGCTAGCCGAGCAGGGGCAAAATTGCATCTGGTGTCCGTCTCTATTGTGGCTAAGCTGTGCAAATGACTCAATTGATGCGCTTTATTCGGGCCTTCACCACACCGCCGCTGCCTTGTGCAGCGGCGCTCTGTCTGCTATTGCTGTTGCCGCAAACCGGCCGCGCGGCGCAGGGAACCTTGAGCTTTGCGGTCAACGAAGGCTGGACCATGCCGATGATGCACATCACCGAGTTTCGTCCCGAATCCGGCATTCTGTTCGACATCATGCAAAGCCTTGCGCACCATGTGGGCCTCGAAGCCAGTTATCACGTGATGCCACGCCTGCGCATCCAGTCGGCGCTAGAGCGTAGCGAAGTCGACATGCACTGCTACAGCGCCCAGGCGTGGTATCCGGACCTGTCCGGGGACTACCTGTGGAGCCTGCCAATTCTCTATCAGCGCGACTGGCTGGTCGCTTCGGCGGCAACGGCTGCCGGCCCCTACCCCGAGCAGTTCGACAACGAAACCGTCGGCACCGTATTGGGCTACACCTACCCGGCCCTGCAGCATCTTTTCGAGGCGCATAAACTGGTCCGTGAAGATGCACGCACGCAGAACCAGACGCTCGGCAAACTGATGGCCGGGCGCTACAACTATGCGGTGACCAATCAGTTGATCCTCGAATGGACCAACCGCAACCTGCCTGCCGGCAAGAAGCTCATGCCGATATCAATGGTCGCCGAACAGCCGGCCGCCTGCGTGATCCGCAATAACCCCGACCTGCCAGTGGGCAGGATTTTGCGCACGCTGGTGCAGATGCGTCTGTCGGGGGAGATCCAGCAGATCATTGATCACTACACCACGCCCACCGTCCCCTGACCCTTCATCTGCGTTGTCGCAATAGCGTCATATTCCATCGTTACGCTCGCCTGAAATCTTTGGCAACACATTAACCAGCGCGAGTATTTGGCGATGAGCGACAGACCAGACGACGAAGATACCAACGAAAACCCCAGCCGCCGTCGTTTTCTGGGCGGGATGGCTGCCTTGGGTGCAGGTGTCACCCTTAGCAGTTACGTTTCCGCCCACGAGAAGCCGCCTGGCGACAACGAACGGCATCATCACCTTGCCGGACCCGCGCTGGATCGCGCCTTGCGCGAAAATGTGAAAACCATTGTGGTGATCTACGCCGAGAACCGCAGCTTCAATAACCTGTTCGGCGATTTCCCCGGTGTCGAAAAGCCGCTCGCCTCGCTCAGGCCTTCCGATTACGAGCAGCGCGACCGCGACGGCACGCGCTTGTCCAAACTGCCACCGGCCTGGGGCGGCGTGCTGCAGGTCGGACCGCAAACCGTCGATGGCGTGACCTATCCGGTGGGCGAGCAGTTTCAGCAAGACCTGCCCAACGCGCCGTTCCCGCTCAAGGGGCCAAACGGTGAAGACCTGCCGCTGAGCCTGGTGACCCGCGACCTGTGGCACGTCTTTTACCAGAACCAGATGCAGATCAACGACGGCAAGAACGACCGGTTCGTGGCCTGGGCGGATGCGGGCGGTCTGACCATGGGCAACTACGCACAGACTCAGTACTCATTGCGCCTGTGGGACGTGGCCGAGGAGTTCGTGCTGTGTGACAACTTTTTTCAGGGTGCTTTCGGCGGCTCGTTCCTCAACCACCAGTACCTGATTTCAGCCACCGCGCCTGTTTACCCGAACGCCGCCGAATCTCCGGCCAAGTCGCAAATCGCCACCCTGCAGAGCTTCAATCCGCTGGACCCGCGTCTCAAACCGCTCGACAAGTCGCCGGCCAGCGCCATGGACGGGCCGCCACAATTCGGCCCCAGCGCCATCACACCGGACAACTACGCGGTCAACACCATGGCTCCGCCCTACTGGCCAACCTGGCTGCGCGACCCGCAGAACCCTGATTACTCGAAACCGGATCTGCCCAACGTACTGGTTCCACAAAGCCACGAGCACATCGGTGACAAGCTGTCGAAAAGGAATGTTGACTGGGCCTGGTATGCCGGCGCCTGGCAAGTGACGCTGGATGAGTTCAAGGACTCCACCGGGATCCCGAAAATCCCCAACTTTCAATACCATCACCAGCCGTTCAACTACTTCAAGCAGCAGGGGCCGCAGCACCCTGAAGAGCGCAAGAAGCGCCTGCGTGATGGTGGGCTGGGTGACGAGTCGAGCACCAATCGCTTCCTCGCCGATGCCGAAGCGGGCAAGTTGCCTGCGGTGACCTTCTACAAACCCCAGGGCAACCTGAACATGCACGCCGGTTACGCCGACGTGGCTGCGGGTGACCGGCACATCGACCGGGTGATCAAGGTGCTGCGCAAGAGCCCGCAGTGGGACAACATGGTAATCGTCGTCACCGTTGACGAGAACGGCGGCTGGTGGGACCACGTCGCGCCGCCAAAAGGCGATCGCTTCGGTCCTGGCACGCGCATTCCCGCTCTGGTCATCTCTCCTTTCGCCCGCAAGGGCAAGGTCGACCACACGGTTTACGACACCGCCTCGATCCTGCGCCTGATCACTCGCGTGCATGGCCTGGAAAAACTCGACGGTCTGAAACGCCGCGACGAGGCCATGATCGCACGTGGCCAGGCACCGATGGGCGACCTGACCAACGCGCTGCAGTTTCCGGCCTGATTCCATCAGCTGGTCGCGTCGGCTGCCTCCAGCGCAGTCGGACGAGCAGTTTTAACCGGTGGCAGGGACGCCACGTACACCGTGCGGGACGGGAACGCGAAACGCACATCCAGTTCGGCAAAGGCTTCCATGATGTCCAGATTGATCGCCTGCTGCACATCCATATAGACGTTGTAGCTGGGGTCGAGCACGATGAAAACGGTCTCGAACTCCAGTGATGTCTCGCCAAAACCCCGAAAATGCGAACGGTCGAAACGTGCCAGTTTCTGCGCGTTGATGATCGCTTCGACTTTCTTCGGCACTTCCCTTATCTGATCGACCGAGCAGTCATAGGTCAGCCTGAATTCGAAGACAATGCGTCGTTCCTGCAAGCGCTTGTAGTTCTGGATGGTGTTGTTGATCATGTCGGCGTTGGCCATCACGATCTGCTCGCCACCCAGGCTGCGGATCCGTGTGGTCTTGAGGCCCACGTGCTCGACCGTGCCGGACAGCGCGCCGACGACGATGAAGTCGCCGACCTCGAAAGGCTTGTCTACTGCGATGGACAGAGAGGCAAACACGTCGCCCAGAATGTTCTGCACCGCCAGCGCGACCGCGATACCGCCGACCCCGAGGCTGGCGACGAACGCGGTGATATTGACCCCGACGTTCGACAGCATCGCCATGACCACCGTGGCCCACAGCAATACTTTCGCGCCCCACAGACTCAACGTGGCCAGCGCACTGCCCTGAAAGGTGCCGCCAGCGTTGTGACGCACGAAGTAGCGCTGCAACGCGAGCGCGATCGCCCGGTTCGCCCACAGCCCGACCTGTAATGCGGCGACCACGAACCACAGACTGCTGACCCGCCCGAGCCAGCGTTCCGGCAGATCGAGCATGCCGATGCCGATCAGAATGGAAGCCAGCAGCAATAAGGTATTACTGGTGCCCGACAGCACCTGCACCACGATGTATCGCATATGCGTGCTGGGCGCATCCGCACGCGAACGCATCTTTCTGAGCACAAAACCGATCACGCCCCTGACCAGAATAAAACTCAGGGTCGAGGCGAAGATAGCCAGTATCCAGTTAGCGAGCGATATGCCCAGAAATTGCGAGTCTGTGAAAAATCTGATGATGTCCTGTTCCATCCGGCCCCCGGCTCCACTGCTGCGAGACGCCTGACCGAAAAGCCTGTGACACCCGCAGCGACTTGAATTGCCCCTTGCCGTAAAACGGTTTCAAGCGACGCGTAAGGAGTTAGGGGATGTGTGGAAGTGAGGGTTCAGTTGAATTGGCTATTGATCGATCACCTGAACGCACACCGAGTTTTCACTGTTCGTCGAAACTGATCGGACAGCATGGAACTGCTCCTCAATGAGTTGCCACTCACGGCCCCGAGCGACGGGCTACCAAGCCCCAAGCGTTCAAGCGGCCCAAAAGGCCAATTCGTGGTTAACACCACATTCAACCAGAGGAAAATATCCGTGACCTACGGCATTCGCGGCGGAGTTGGCACATCGGCTTACTACACCCAGCCCCAGCCTTTTGATGAGTTGAAACTGAAGCCGGAACAGATTCAGGAAAAGACGGCAAAACTCATGGAGAAAGGGTATTTCACCGTTCCCATAGCAGAACCTACAAGACGTTTTTTGCATGAGCAAAGCAGTCTCAGTAACCCCGCCTGGAGACAGGAGACCGTTGGAAAGGTTATTGATTTGAAAGCAACCGACTACGAACGATCAACAACAGCCGTAGCGAAGGACATTGCAACCACTCATACCGGGAAGCAACAACAATTGAGGCCTCATGAGTTCCAACTGCGAAGGGCCAAAAATCAGGGCGCAGACCAATGGCATCAGGATAAGGGGCCGAAAAAGGTCATCTGCATCGCCACTATCGAGGGCCGCGGCACCGAATACGTGAAGCGCGCAGAATCGGAAGGAATATTTGAAGCGGGGTATTTTGGGAAAATGACGCCTCTGGACGCCAAGGCTGTCGAGCAGAGAACCAGGGAAGCCAAGCAAGACCGCTTCTATTTCTTTGCGGGCAAAGGTATTTGCGAAGACAGCATTCCCAAACTAGTACACCGCTCGCCACATCAGAGTGGTCGCTCCATCTTCCTGGCACGATGGCAGTAAGGCAGGCCACGCAGGATTAACCGCCGGGACAGAGACATCCGGCGGTTTTATCTCCGTGGCGGGCAGACTGTTTTTACAGACGCACGAAGTTCTCGCCAGCGCAGGGTGCCGTCGGAACAGGAATAAGCTTTCATTTTTACGAGTAGGCCCCTTTTAGAAAGGACCTTGAGATAGGTGGTGCCCCCACCAGCCACACCCCGGCACACAATGTTCCCGCTGTGGCTGCTGCCTTCCGGCTCTGACCAGGTTCACGGGTAATCGTTGCGGGGGGACCGATGGGGTCACCATAACGACACTCACCAGTTGGCGAGCCGCGCCATTGTACCGGTCTTGCGCGAGTTTACAACCGTTGCTGCGGATAAAAATTTCGAGGGGGCTCAAGCACTTGTGTGCCGGGGCTGAAAGGCAACTGCGTATTGCTCCGCGGCGTGACAAATCCTCGAAACGGCCCCATTCGATCCTGTACCCTGCCCGCCTCAACATAATCAGCCAGCAGGTTGCTCATGCAGACTCGATTGGTCGACTACCACGACCTCAGCGCCTCTCAACGCCAGCAGCTCGGATACCTCGAGGTTACGCAGGAACAGATCCAGTTCTCCGGCGACATCTACACAGCGCTCAATACGCTTCTGGTCAGACCCAGCCCGAACATTTGCGGCTTCGTGCTGCTCGGTGACGAGAAGCCCGTGGGTTTTTTCCTGCTCAAGCGCGACGACTGTCTGCCGCACTGGGCTCAGGAGGATCTGACGGCGACACTGCATGCGTTGCAGATCGATCATCGTGAGCAAGGCAAGGGGCTGGGCAAGGCGTGCCTGCAAGCGCTGCCTGCAGCGTTGCGCCTGAAATGGCCGGACATTACTCAATTGATGCTGTCGGTGGACGCGGACAACTTGGCTGCCATCGGGCTTTATACAGGCCAGGGCTGGGTGGATACCGGTGAGGCGTATCGCGGGCGTATCGGTTTCGAGCGCAGGCTGACCCTGACGCTTTGACCCGCTTTTGAGCAAGTGCCTGACTCGCCGCCAAAGCGTGTTAGGCACGACCCGCGTTACTGGGCCTGCAGAACCTCATCGGCCTTGCCACCGGCATCCTGAATCACCAGATGGATGAAGTGCAGCTTGGCGATGACCGCTGGCGGCAGCACGAACGGATAGAAATCCGGTTGCCCCATGCTGCGTGACAGCTCGTTGAGCATGCTCGCCAGCTCGATCCAGGCATTGACGAACGACAGGAACGCCGGGCCGCCCGGATGCTGAGGGTCGTAGAGCACTTCCAGCGGAAACGGCTGGTAATCGAGCTCCATGTCGCGAGCACTCATGCCAAACCCCAGCGCGGTGTCGACCGCATCCATCATGTGCAGGTAATGCGCCCAGGTTTCGGCCCAGTCTTCCCATGAGTGCATGGTCGCGTAGGCACTGACGAAGCTTTCCTGCCAGTTGTCCGGCGCGCCGTTCTTGTAGTGGTGATCGAGGGCGTCGGCATAGCTGGCGCGCTCGTCGCCGAACAGGTTGCGATAGCTGTCCTGCCAATGGGTATTGGCGATGAGACGATCCCAGTAGTAATGACCGACTTCATGACGGAAATGGCCGAGCAAGGTGCGATAGGGTTCGTGCATCTGTACGCGCATCGCTTCACGGTGTGCGTCGTCGGCTTCTTCGATGTTCAGGGTAATCAGGCCGTTGGCATGGCCTGTGGTTGGCAAGTTGCCTTCCAGATCGACACCGACAAAATCGAAGGCCAGGCCGGTTTCTTCGTCGACGGTCTTGGGGATGACCTGCAGGCCCAGAGAAATCAACTGCGCGACCAGACGCCGTTTGGCGGTCTCGACCTTGCGCCAGCGCTCGCCGTTTTCAACCACGGACAGGTCGGGAATGGTGTGATTGAGGCTGCAGGCGACACAGAATTCGCCGGCATTGTGCTCTGGAAAAAGCCAGTTACAGGCTGCCGGGGTGCCGAGGTTGGCACAACGCCGATACAGCCCGGCACCTGGCTCATCGCTCAAGCGCCAGGTGGTGGGCTCAGGCCCTGCTTCGAGCGTAGCGACGCGGCCCTGCTCAGGCAGATAGCCCAGCGCTGCAGAACAGGCCAGGCATTGGGTATTAGGGAAAAACACCGACTGGCCACAGGTGCACTGCCAGACCTTGCTGTTACGTTTGGATTCGCCGACAAATGGGGCGGTGATGCGTGAACTCAGCTGCTCGAAGAAGCGATACATGGCGATCTCTCGTTGACCTTGCATGGACTAGATCATGCCGACGCTTCAGGGGTTCAAAAATATTATCGAGCGGCATGAATGATAAGGCTGACGGCGTGTTCATGGGCCAAAACGGTGCGTCGAAAGTCGTTGCGATTATCGTTCCTCACTCCAGCGTGGGAATGCAGTGCGTGACGCTCCGCGTCACAGATCTACGCCGCACCCTCACACTCAAGATCGGACGCAGAGCGTCCAGAACTGCCTGCGACGCAGAGCGTCGCACGATCATCAGGGCATACGGAGCGTCGGCCTCCCTCAATCAACCGCCACGCCCAGCTCGGTCAAGCGTTTGAGCAGTGCATCTTCGTCCAGCACGGTAAGACCCAGTTCGTTGGCCTTGGTCAGCTTCGAGCCGGCACCAGGCCCCGCGACCACGGTGTGGGTCTTGGCCGAGACCGAGCCGGACACCTTGGCACCGAGGCTTTCGAGCTTTTCCTTGGCGACATCGCGGCTCATGCGCTCCAGCGAGCCGGTCAGCACCCAGGTCTGGCCTGCCAGCGGCAAGCCTTCGACGGTTTTTTTCTCGCTGCGCCAGTGCATGCCGAAGTCCTTGAGCTGGGCTTCGATGGCGCGGGCACGCTCGGCGTTTGCGCTGTCGTCGAAGAAATCGCGGACCGACTTGGCCTGTTTCTCCGGCAGTGCCTGACGCATGTCCAGCCAGTCGGCGCTGATGATGGCCTCCAGCGTACCGAACCGGTCCGCCAGTTTCTGCGCAGCACCCGGCCCTACCGACGGAATGTGCAGTTTGTCGATCAGCCCTTCCAGTGTGGTGCTGGCCGCGAACTCGGCGCCCAGCTCGCCCTGGTCCTGCAATTGCAGACCGCATTCACCGAGCAGCGCATCGATGACGCTACGGTTGTGCTCGTCCTCGAAGAAGCTGTGAATCTCGTAAGCGACTTCCAGGCCGACATCCGGCAGGTAGGTCAAGACTTCCGGCAAAGCCTGTTTGACACGCTCCAGCGACGCCAGCGAACGCGCCAGGACCTTGGCCGTCTCTTCACCCACATCGGGAATGCCCAAGGCATAGATGAAGCGCGCCAGGGTTGGCTGTCGGCTGTCGGCGATGGCCTTGAGCAGCTTGTTGCTGGAGATTTCAGCGAAGCCTTCCAGGTCGATGATCTGTTCGTATTTCAGCTTGTACAGATCGGCAGGCGAGCCGATGAGTTTCTCATCGACCAGCTGCTCGATGGTCTTGTCTCCCAGCCCTTCGATGTCCATGGCGCGACGCGAGACGTAATGGATGATCGCCTGCTTGAGTTGCGCACCGCAGGCCAGACGCCCGACACAGCGATACACCGCGCCCTCGGTGACGGTTTCCTTGCCTTTGCTGCGTTTGATCAACTGCGTGCGCTCGACGTGCGAGCCGCACACCGGGCAGGTCTGTGGAACCTGCACTGCCCTGGCATTCTCGGGGCGGCGCTCGGCAACGACCTGCACCACCTGTGGAATCACGTCACCGGCACGCCGGATGATCACCGTGTCGCCGATCATCAGGCCGAGCCGCGCCACTTCGTCCATGTTATGCAGCGTGGCGTTGGCGACCATGACGCCTGCCACCTTGACCGGCTTGAGCCGCGCGACCGGCGTCACTGCGCCGGTACGGCCCACCTGAAACTCGACATCCAGCAGCTCGGTGAGCTCTTCCATGGCGGGGAATTTATGGGCAATCGCCCAGCGTGGCTCACGGGCGCGGAAGCCCAGTTCGCGCTGCGCTGCCAGGTTGTTGACCTTGAACACCACACCGTCGATCTCGTAAGTCAGCGCCAGGCGTCGCTCACCGATATCGCGGTAATAGGCCAGGCACTCCTCGACGCCATTCGCCAGTTTCAGCTCGCGACTGACCGGCATGCCCCATTTTTTCAGCGCTTCAAGCACGCCGATGTGAGTGTCGGCGATTTCCGCCGACGTCTGGCCCAGACCATAGCAACAGAACTCCAGCGGCCGGTTGGCCGTGATCTTGGAATCCAGCTGACGCAGACTGCCCGCTGCTGCGTTGCGCGGGTTGGCGAAGGTCTTGCCGCCGATTTCCAGCTGACTGGCGTTGAGGCGCTCGAAACCGGCCTTGGACATGAACACTTCACCACGCACTTCCAGCACATCCGGCCAGCCCTTGCCTTGCAGCTTGAGCGGGATGTTACGCACTGTGCGCACGTTGACACTGATGTCTTCGCCGGTGGTTCCGTCGCCGCGTGTCGCGCCCCGCACCAGAGCGCCGTCGCGATACAGCAGGCTGACTGCCAGACCGTCCAGCTTGGGTTCGCAGCTGTACTGCACCTTGCTGCCTTCGCCAAACAGGTCGCCGGCCGGCAAGTCCAGCCCCTCGGTCACCCGCCGGTCGAACTCAAGCATGTCGTTTTCTTCGAACGCGTTGCCCAGGCTGAGCATCGGCATTTCGTGACGCACCTGGGTGAACGCCGACAAGGCAGCGCTTCCGACCCGTTGCGTCGGCGAATCAGGGGTGACCAGATGGGGGTTTTCCGCCTCCAGGGCCTTGAGCTCGTGAAACAGGCGGTCGTACTCGACATCCGGAATGCTCGGTTCATCCAGAACGTGATAGCGGTAGTTGTGCTGATCCAGCTCTGCACGCAGTTCCAGGATTCGGGTTTCGACGGCCTTCATACGGTGTTCTCTCAAAAAGCAAAAAAGCAGCCGAGGCTGCTTAATCTGTTGGCTCTGTTCTGTTCAGGTCAGGCCCCGGCAGGGCGTGCCGCAGCACGCTCATGATCGGGGACCTGCCCAAGGGCTTGCTTAACCGCGACGCTGGGTCAACGCACGACGTTCGAACTCGACGATGCGCTGGCGGTAATGCTCGATGGTCTGCGCGGTCATGACGCTGCGCTGATCATCCTTCAGTTCGCCATCCAGCTCGTGAGCCAGCTTGCGAGCGGCGGCAACCATGACGTCGAATGCCTGCTTGGGATGACGAGGGCCTGGCAAGCCGAGGAAGAAGCTGACCGCACGGGTGCTGAAATGGTCGATATCGTCCAGGTCGAACACGCCGGGCTTGACCGCATTGGCCATCGAGAACAGCACTTCGCCGTTGCCAGCCATGCTCTCGTGACGGTGGAAAATGTCCATCTCGCCAAAACGCAGGCCGCTTTCCAGAATGTTCTGCAACAGTGCCGGGCCCTTGAAACCGCCTTCGCTGCGCGAGATCACGCTGATGACCAGTACTTCCTCAACCGGAGGCAGGTCCTTGTCTTCGGTGATGCGCTGGGCAGGCTTGTCATCCGGAAAATCGTCGTCGCGGCCGGTGAACAGGCTCGGGCCATCGAGATCCAGGTTCAGGTCGCCCTGCTGTGGCTCATCTTTGCGTTTCTTGTCATTGCGCTTGTCGCTGTTGCTGCGCTTGCCTTCACGCGGGCTGGCGCTCATGGACGGCAGATCCTGCTCGTCGAGCTGCGGCTCCTTGTGCGTATCCAGCACACGGGGCGGACCCAGCACTTCGGCAGACGTGGTTTCTTCTTCATCCGGAAGGTTGGAGAAGCTCCGATCCAGTCTGAATTTCAATTTACCCTTGCTGCCGCGCATACGGCGCCAGCCATCAAAGAGAATACCGGCGATGACTATTATGCCGATGACGATCAGCCACTCGCGCAGACCGATTTCCATGTAATCCAGTGCCTCTAATGAAGAAATCTGAAAATAAGGGCCTAAACCCCTTTAATACGTGGTGCCAAGTCTATGTTCTGACTGGCAATTCGCCCACGCGAAAATAAAAAGTGGTCACTAAACTAGCACGACCAAAGGTAACTTTACACCGTCTGTTACGTCTCTTCGCCGCCCAAATTGCCATCTCATGTACCAGCGTCTCATTTTCAGGCCTCCGGGCGGCCACTTGTCCGCAGAACGAGGCGTCGAATCAGGCATCCACCAGCGCCATCGCCTGCTCCACATCCACCGCTACCAGCCGCGAACAACCGGGCTCGTGCATCGTCACCCCCATCAGTTGATCGGCCATTTCCATGGCGATCTTGTTGTGGGTGATGTAGATGAACTGCACCGTTTGTGACATTTCTTTCACCAATCGTGCATAGCGCCCCACGTTGGCGTCATCCAGCGGCGCATCCACCTCGTCAAGCATGCAAAACGGCGCAGGATTGAGTTTGAAAATGGCAAACACCAGCGCCAGCGCGGTCAGGGCTTTTTCACCACCCGAGAGCAAATGGATGGTGCTGTTCTTCTTGCCAGGGGGACGCGCCATGATTGTCACCCCAGTATCGAGTAAATCTTCGCCTGTCAGTTCCAAATAAGCGGAGCCACCACCGAAAACTTTTGGGAAAAGTGCCTGAATTCCGCTATTTATCTGATCGAAGGTATCCTTGAAGCGGTTTCGGGTCTCCTTGTCGATCTTGCGGATGACGTTTTCCAGAGTGTCCAGCGCTTCGACCAGATCGGCATCCTGCGCATCCAGATAGCGCTTGCGCTCGGACTGCTGCTGATACTCGTCGATGGCCGCGAGGTTGATTGCGCCCAGACGCTGAATACGCCCGGCGATGCTTTCCAGTTGCTGCTCGGCAGCCTGTTCGCTGGCTTCCGGCGTCAGCGTGGCGAGCACGCCGTGCAAGTCGTAGCCGTCTTCATGCAGTTGGTCTTGCAAAGCTTTGCGACGCACCGTCAGTGCCTGCCACTCCAGACGCTGTTGTTCCAGCTGGCCACGCAGCAGTTGCGATTGCTGCTCGGCCTGGGTGCGGCGTTTTTCTGCCTCACGCAATTCGCGGTCAGCGTCTTCGAGTGCGTTCTTGGCGATGCGCATTTCGTCATCGACCACCATGCGCCGTTCCAGCAACTCTTCAAGCTTGAGGCGCAGCTCTTCGAGCGGTGCCTCGCCCTCCTCCAGATTCAGGCTCAGTTGTTCGCGCTTCTCGGTAAGCCTTTCGGACTGCATGCGCAGGCGCTCCAGCGCCTGACGGGTCGAATCGTATTGCGCCTTGATCGAGCCCAGACGCACCGCCAGTTGATGACTGTGATCCTTGTGCTGCCGCGCATCCTGACGTATCCGGTCCAGACGCTCACGCAGCGCATCACGCTGAGCCTGCAGCACCTCGCGCTGTTCGGTATCCTGCGCCATGCTGTCCAGCGCGTCCTGCAATTGCAGGCGCGATTCGCCAAGTTGCTCGTGCTCGACTGCGCGCTGCTCGCCCAGCTCGGCCAGTTCCTCATCAAGGCGGGTGCGCCGCAGGGTCAACTGCTCGACTTTTACCCGGACCGCCGACAGCTGCGCTTTCAGTTCGCTTTGCTGACGGGTTTCGTCCTGCACGCGACGGCGCAACTGCTCACGGGCGTCTTCCTCCTGCGACTGCTGCTCGCGCAAGACCAGTAATTGCTCTTCCAAAGTGGCCAGCGTCGCCTCGCGCTCATCGCGCTCCAGACTCAGCCGCTGCAATTCCTGACCGCGCGCCAGCACACCACTCTGCGCTTCGCTGGCGCGGCGTACGCGCAAAAAGTGCCGCCCCACCCAGTAGCCGTCACGACTGATCAGGCTTTGTCCGGCGCTGAGTTGTACGCGTCGCGCCAGCGCCTCATCCAGGTTCTCCACCGGAATCACCTGGCCCAGCCAGGCGGACAGATCAACCGTGCTGTCGACCTTTTCCAGCAAGCTGCCCGGCGCGCGAACCGTGTCAGCACCCGCGCTGAGCAAGCGCAGGTCGCCCTGCTGAAAACCGGCCAGATCGAGGCCGTCGAAGTCATCCACCAGCACGGCCTGCAAATCAGCGCCAAGCACGGTTTCCACGGCCAGTTCCCAGCCGGCTTCGACGCTCAGCCCCTCGGCCAGACGCGGTCGCTCGGCCAGTTGCTGGTCACGCAGCCACTCGGCGGTGCCGGTGTCCGGGTCAAGTGCAGCCTGCTGCAGCGCCTCCAGGGACGCCAGCCGGCCATTGAGACGTTGCAGCTCGCCCTGCGCCTGCTGTTGCGCCTGACTGGCGTGCTGCAACGCCTCGCGCAATTGCTCAAGACGCTCGACCGCCTGCTCTTCGCCCATGTGCAGCTCTTCAAGGGTCATGTCGCGGGTGGCGAGGTCTTCGCTCAATTGCAGAATGGCCGCATCTTCCGGGTCGGCGGCCAGCAGTTGACGCTCTTCGGCCAGACGCCGCTGGCGCTCTGCCAGGCGTTCGATGCTCTGTTCCAGCTGCTGAATGCGTGACTGCTGGACCTGTGCCTGACGCTGCGGCTCGGCGGATTGCTGATTGAAGACGTCCCACTTCTCCTGCCAGCCCTGCATGGCCGCTTCGGCGTCTTCCAGAGCGATGGCCGACTCCTCGGCGGCGGCGCTGGTCATTTCCTGCTCGGGCTCGAGCATCTCCAGCTCTTCGCCGAGGGTGGCGAGCAAGGTGGTGTCGTGCCCAAGGTGCGATTCGGTTTCCTGGCGGGCACGCTCAGCTTCTCGCAGGTCATCCTGCAACTGGCGCAGCCGCTGCTGACCGTGCTGAATGCTCTGCTCGACGCGGGCAATGTCGCCGCCGACCGAATAAAAGCGGCCCTGCACCAGGTTGAAGCGTTCGGACAGGTCATGGTGGCCGTCGCGCAGCCTTTCGATACTGGCATCGGCACTGCGCTGATCGGCCACCAGCGCCTCGAAGCCCACTTCCTGATTGCCGATCACCGCCTCGCGCTGACCCACCAGATCATTCAGCGCCTGCCAGCGCAGGGCCGACAATTGCGCTTTCAGCTGGCGCTCTTCGGCCTTGTATTCCTGATACTTCTCGGCGGCCTGAGCCTGCCGGTGCAGACGCTCCAGCTGGCGCTCCAGCTCTTCACGCAGGTCGGTCAGGCGCGCCAGGTTCTCGTGGGTGCGACGAATGCGGTTTTCGGTTTCCCGGCGCCGCTCCTTGTACTTGGAGATCCCCGCGGCTTCTTCGATGAAGTTGCGCAGGTCTTCAGGCTTGGCCTCGATCAGTTTGGAGATCATGCCCTGTTCGATGATCGAATAGCTGCGCGGCCCCAGGCCGGTGCCGAGGAAGATATCGGTGATGTCGCGACGGCGGCACTTGGTGCCGTTGAGGTAGTAGCTGTTCTGGCTGTCGCGGGTCACTTTGCGGCGAATGGAGATTTCCGCATACGCCGCGTACTCGCCCACCAACGTGCCGTCGGAGTTATCGAAGACCAGCTCGATGCTGGCCTGGCTGACCGGTTTGCGGCTGGTGGAGCCGTTGAAGATGACGTCGGTCATCGACTCGCCGCGCAGGTTCTTGGCCGAGCTTTCGCCCATGACCCAGCGCACGGCGTCAATGATGTTGGATTTACCACAGCCATTGGGGCCGACGACAGCCGCCATGTTGCTGGGGAAGTTCACCGTGGTGGGGTCGACGAAAGATTTGAACCCCGCCAGCTTGATGCACTTCAGGCGCACGGCGTCAGCCCGCTGCCAGGGCGGCCAGCACCAACTGGCAGCTGCGCTGACAGTAGCTGACCAGCACAACACGAATCTTCGGGATATCCCGTGCCACCACTGCGCCAAGCAGTTCGTCGAACAACGCCAGGTAGTCGCCCATATCGGCCTTGCGTTGCTCGAGCGCGATGAAATAGCTGCGGCTCATGGAAGGCTGCAGATTCTCGACGGTTTCCTCAAGGTACGGGTTGTTGGCGAACGGATAGGCTGCGCGCATCACATTGAAGCTCTCTTCGACGAATGCATTGACGTCCTGCTGCTCGAAACTGGCCTGCAGACGCTGTTGTATCTGCATGAACGGCGCAAGATCCGCCTCGGTCGTCCAGCGCTCGACCACCGCGTTGGCCAGCAGAATGTACAGCTCTCTCATCATGCAGCACAGGCTGGTGACATTGTGTGCGTTGAGCACCGTGACCTGTGCGCCACGACGCGGCAGGATCACCACCAGGTGGCGGCGCTCCAGAATCAGTAATGCTTCGCGCACGGAGCCACGGCTGACGTTCAACGCCTGCGTGACTTTCTGTTCCTGGATACGCTCTCCAGGCTTGAGCTCACCGCGAATGATCCGCTCGGCAAGATGATGAGCAATTTGCTCAGCGAGGCTGTCCGGGGCCTTGAACGTCATGACTATCCTTCAGAAAAAACCAGTTCCGCATGCAAGCCGCGGAGTGTATCGCAACCGGCACCGGTGGCGCAGGGCCATAAACGCGGAAACTGGCACGAAATACGCAAAACCTTGAATACAGCCGGCAGGCAATTCAAGAACCAGAGGTTGTTTGATCGGCAGATGGCCGAAAAACTCAATTTCCTGACTCTGAAGTCAGAAACAAATTGACCCAATAAACATAGCTGATAGATTCATCGACATGTCTGATGACAATAAACGTGAGGGCTTTGCGCCGTGATTCAGTTCCTTTTGAACCAAGAGCTAAAAACCGAGCGCAGCCTGAATCCGAACATGACCGTGCTGACCTACCTGCGTGAGCAGGCACACAAGCCCGGTACCAAGGAAGGTTGTGCCAGTGGTGACTGCGGTGCCTGCACCGTCGTGGTAGGCGAGTTGCACAGTGACGCCGACGGCGAGCAAACGCTGCGTTATCGCAGCCTCAATTCATGCCTGACGTTCATGGCGTCGCTGCACGGCAAACAATTGATCAGCGTCGAGGACCTCAAACATCAGGGCCAGTTGCACAGCGTGCAGAAGGCGATGGTCGAGTGTCATGGCTCGCAATGCGGCTTTTGTACCCCGGGTTTCGTGATGTCGCTGTTTGCCCTGCAAAAGAACAGCAGCGAAGCCGATGCCCATCAGGCCCACGAAGCCCTGGCCGGCAACCTGTGTCGCTGCACCGGCTATCGCCCTATTCTGGCCGCCGCCGAGCAGTCTTGCGCGCAGCGCCTGCCGGACCAGTTCGATCAGCGCCAGGCGCAAACCGTCGAACGCCTGCGCGCCATCGCCCCGGCCGGCACCGAAGAACTGAATGACGGCGAAAAACGCTGCTTCATTCCGCTGACCGTTGCGGATCTGGCGGACCTCTACGACAGCCATCCACAGGCGCGTCTGCTGGCCGGCGGCACCGATCTGGCCCTGGAAGTCACGCAGTTTCACAAACAGTTGCCAGTGATGATTTACGTCGGACACATTGACGAGATGAAGGGCGTGAAGCGTTTCGACGATCGCCTGGAGATCGGTGCGGCAACCCCACTGACCGATTGTTATGCAGCGCTAAAGGCCGAATACCCGGACTTTGGCGAGTTACTGCAGCGCTTCGCCTCGTTACAGATCCGCAATCAGGGCACGCTGGGTGGCAACATCGGCAACGCCTCCCCCATCGGCGATTCCCCGCCGCTGCTGATCGCCCTTGGTGCGCAGGTCGTGCTGCGCAAAGGCAACAGTCAGCGCACCCTGGCACTGGAAGACTATTTCATCGATTACAAGGTCACGGCCCGTCAGGAAAGCGAGTTCATCGAAAAAATCATCGTGCCCACCGCCTCTGCGCGACAGATTTTCCGCGCCTATAAAGTCTCCAAACGTCTGGATGACGACATCTCGGCGGTCTGCGCTGCTTTTCGCCTGACCCTTGAAGATGGCGTGATCCACGAGGCTCGCGTAGCGTTCGGCGGTATGGCGGCGATTCCGAAACGTGCAGCGGCCTGCGAACAGGCGCTGATCGGGCAGCCATGGAACCATGCAACCGTCGAGCGCGCCTGCGCTGCGCTGCGCGAGGACTTCACCCCGCTGTCGGATTTCCGGGCGAGCAAGGAATACCGCCTGTTGAGCGCGCAAAACCTGCTGCGCAAGTACTTCATCGAATTACAGACCCCAGCCGTTCCAACGCGGGTGACTGACTATGTCTGAGCATTCCCCAAACACCACCCAGGCCGAGATGCTTGCGGTATTTCAGCAGGGTCTGAACACCGGCGTGGGCCGCAGCGTCAAGCACGACAGTGCCGACAAACACGTGTCAGGCGAAGCGGTGTACATCGATGATCGCCTGGAATTCCCCAACCAGTTGCACGTCTACGCACGCCTTTCCGACCGAGCCCATGCGCGCATCATCAGCATCGATACCACGCCCTGCTACGCCTTCGAAGGTGTACGCATCGCGATTACCCATCAGGATATTCCGGGGCTCAAGGACATTGGGCCGTTGCTGCCCGGCGACCCGCTGCTGGCCATCGACAAGGTGGAGTTCGTCGGGCAACCGGTGCTCGCGGTGGCGGCTCGCGACCTGGACATTGCACGCCAGGCAGCCATGGCGGCAATCATCGAATACGAAGACCTGCAACCGGTGCTGGATGTGGTCCAGGCCCTGCGCCAGAAACACTTCGTGCTCGACAGCCATACCCACAAGCGTGGCGACTCTGCCGCTGCCCTGGCGCGCGCAACCCACCGCCTACAGGGCAACCTGCACATTGGAGGCCAGGAACATTTTTACCTGGAAACCCAGATCTCCTCGGTGATGCCGACCGAAGACGGCGGCATGATCGTCTATTGCTCGACCCAGAACCCCACGGAAATCCAGAAGCTGGTGGCCGAGGTGCTGGGCGTGCCGATGAACCGCATCGTGGTCGACATGCGCCGCATGGGCGGTGGTTTTGGCGGCAAGGAAACCCAGGCGGCCAGTCCGGCCTGCCTGTGCGCCGTGATTGCCCGCTTGACCGGCCAGCCCACCAAGATGCGCCTGCAACGCTTCGAAGACATGCAGATGACCGGCAAGCGCCACCCGTTCTACATCGAGTACGACGTGGGCTTCGACGATGACGGACGCTTGCAGGGCATACAGCTGGATCTGGCCGGCAACTGTGGCTATTCGCCGGACCTCTCGGCGTCCATCGTCGACCGCGCCATGTTTCATGCCGACAACGCCTATTACCTGGGCGAAGCCACCGTCAACGGTCACCGCTGCAAGACGCACACTGCGTCCAATACCGCCTACCGGGGCTTTGGCGGCCCGCAGGGCATGGTCGCCATCGAAGAGGTCATGGACTGCATTGCACGCTTCCTCGGCAAGGACCCGTTGCACGTGCGCAAGGCCAACTATTACGGCAAGACCGAGCGCAACATCACCCACTATTACCAGACGGTCGAACACAACCTGCTGGAAGAGATGACCGCCGACCTCGAGCAAAGCAGCCAGTACGCCGAGCGCCGCGAAGCGATTCGTGCGTTCAATGCCGGCAGCCCGGTGCTGAAAAAAGGCTTGGCGCTGACACCGGTCAAGTTCGGCATCTCGTTCACCGCCAGCTTTCTCAATCAGGCCGGTGCGCTGATTCATATCTACACCGACGGCAGCATCCACCTGAACCATGGCGGCACCGAAATGGGCCAGGGTTTGAACACCAAGGTCGCGCAGGTCGTGGCCGAGGTGTTCCAGGTGGACATCGAGCGCATACAGATCACCGCGACCAACACCGACAAGGTGCCGAACACCTCGCCCACTGCCGCTTCGAGCGGTACGGACCTTAACGGCAAAGCCGCACAAAATGCCGCTGAAATCCTCAAGCAAAGGCTGGTGGAGTTTGCTGCCATGCACTATCAGGTGAGCGAAGCAGAGGTCGAATTCCGCAACGGCCATGTGCGGATCGGCGAGCTGTACCTGCCGTTCGCCGAACTGGCGCAATTGGCATGGATGGGCCAGGTGTCGCTGTCGAGCACCGGCTATTACAAGACGCCGAAGATTTTCTACGACCGCAGCCAGGCGCGTGGCCGGCCGTTCTATTACTACGCCTTTGGCGCAGCCTGCGTGGAGGTCATCGTCGATACGCTGACCGGCGAATACAAGATGTTGCGCACCGACATCCTTCACGACGTCGGCGCGTCGCTGAACCCGGCCATCGATATCGGTCAGGTCGAAGGCGGCTATATTCAGGGCGCCGGCTGGCTGACCACCGAGGAACTGGTGTGGAACGACAAGGGCAAGCTGATGACCAGCGGCCCGGCGTCCTACAAGATCCCGGCAGTGGCAGACATGCCGCTCGATCTGCGCATCAAGCTGGTAGAGAACCGCAAGAACCCGGAAGACACGGTGTTCCATTCCAAGGCCGTCGGCGAGCCGCCGTTCATGCTCGGCATCGCCGCCTGGTGCGCCATCAAGGACGCCGTGGCGAGCTTGGGTGACTATCGTCATCAACCAGACATCGACGCCCCGGCGACGCCGGAAAAAGTGTTGTGGGGCTGCGAACAGATGCGCCAGCACAGCGCTGCGCGTCGCGCACCCAGCGAAGGCGCCGAGCCGATTGTTTCTGCCGCTTCGCGAGCAAATGAAGAGGCTCCAGGCTCGCCTTCACCTATTCAGGATGCTCCCGTGGGAGCGAGCTTGCTCGCGAAGGCGCCTGGCCTGGATCACTCTGTCCTGGAGCAGAAATGAACAACTGGATCAGCGCCCTGGCCGAGCTGCAGGCCAGTGGAGAACCCGGCATTCTAGTGACGATCATCGAGGAGCTGGGCTCCACGCCACGTAATGCCGGATCGAAAATGGTGGTCTGCGCCGAGCACATCCACGACACCATCGGTGGCGGCCACCTGGAATACAAGGCCATGGAAATCGCCCGCGAGATGCTTGCCAGCGGCACCCGGCAGACGCGCCTGGAACGCTTCAACCTGGGTGCAAGCCTGGGCCAGTGCTGCGGCGGCGTGAACGTGCTGTTGTTCGAACCGATGGGCGAGCCCGTCGCGCAGATCGCCGTGTTCGGTGCCGGTCACGTCGGCCGCGCCCTGGTGCCGCTGCTGGCCAGCCTGCCCTGCCGGGTACGCTGGATCGACAGCCGTGAGCAGGAATTCCCCGAGTCGATGCCCGAGGGCGTGACGAAGATCATCAACGACGAGCCGGTCGACGAGGTCGCGCAACTGCCGGTCGGCACCTATTGCATCGTGATGACCCACAACCATCAGCTGGATCTGGAACTGACGGCCGCCATCCTCAGGCGTGGCGACTTTGGTTACTTCGGGCTGATCGGCTCGAAAACCAAACGGGTCAAGTTCGAACATCGCTTGCGGGAGCGCGGTTTCGACGCCAGTCTGCTGCAACGCATGCGTTGCCCGATGGGCCTGGCCGAGGTCAAAGGCAAGCTACCCATCGAGATCGCGGTGTCGATCGCCGCGGAAATAATCGCCACTTACAATGTCAGCTTTGGCCAACACACCGCCAACGCCGAACCTATCGCCAGACTGCTGCCTGCATCGCGCCGCAGTCAGTCGCAATGAGTCCCAACGAGAGTGCCATGAGTTCAGTTTCCCGCCGTAAAGCCTACCGCGCCGCCATCGTTCACAGCCTCGCCGACCCGGCCGAAGTGGCGCTGGAGGCATCCTATGAATACTTTGCCGACGGCCTGTTGCTGGTCGAGGACGGCAAGATCGTTTCGGTGGGTCACGCTGCCGATCTGCTGGAGCGCCTCGACGACGATGTCGAGCTGATCGGATACCCGGACGCCCTGATCACACCGGGGTTCATCGACACCCATATTCACTTGCCGCAAACCGGCATGATCGGCTCCTACGGCGAGCAATTGCTGGATTGGCTCAACACCTACACCTTTCCCTGCGAAAGCCAGTTCGCCGACCCCGCGCATTCGGCGCAGGTGGCCGACATCTTCATCAAGGAATTGCTGCGCAACGGTACGACCACGGCGCTGGTGTTCGGCAGTGTGCACAAGGAATCGGTCGAGGCATTTTTCAGTGCGGCCCAGGCACTTGATCTGCGCATGATCGCCGGCAAGGTGATGATGGACCGCAATGCACCGGATTACCTGGTCGATACGCCAGAAACCGGGTACGCCGACAGCAAGGCGCTTATCGAACGCTGGCATGGCAAAGGGCGTTTGAGCTACGCAGTGACGCCGCGCTTCGCGCCGACCAGCAGCCCGGAACAATTGAGCCTCGCCGGCCAGTTGCTCACCGAATACCCCGGTCTGTACCTGCAGACCCACATCAGCGAGAACCTTCAGGAGATCGAGTGGGTCAAGGCGCTGTTCCCGGAGCGCAAGCATTATCTGGACGTCTACGATCACTTCAACCTGCTCGGCGAGCGCTCGGTGTTCGCCCACGGCGTGCACCTGTGCGACGAACAATGCGCCCGACTGGCGCAGACCGGTTCGGCGATTGCCTTCTGCCCGACCTCCAACCTGTTTCTGGGCAGCGGCCTGTTCAACCTGCCAATGACCGAGAAGCACAAGGTGAATGTCGGCCTGGGCACCGACGTGGGCGGCGGCACCAGCTTTTCGATTCTGCAGACCCTCAACGAGGCCTACAAAGTCATGCAGATGCAGGGCGCGCGGCTCAATCCGTTCAAGTCACTGTACCTGGCAACGCTGGGCGGCGCGCGGGCGCTGCGTCTGGAAGACAAGGTCGGCAGCCTGAAGCCCGGCAACGAGGCCGACTTCCTGGTGCTCGACTACAACGCCACCCCGCTGCTGTCGTATCGCTTGAAGCAGGCGAAGACTATCGAAGAGATTCTCTTCGTGCTGATGACTATCGGTGATGACCGGACGGTGAAGCAGACCTGGTCGGGTGGCCGATTGGTGCATGACAGAGGCTAGCGCCTCGTTCCTCACGTTCCAGCGTCGTCAAGAGGATGCGGAGCGTCCGCAACGGCATGACGACACGGAACGTCGCACGAAAGTTGAATTATCCGCGAGGCCTTAACGCTCCGTCTTTTTCCGGCTCATGACATGCGAGAACACTGCATGCAGGTCGTCAGAGGTGCTGTCTTCATCAAGGTTGAGCTTGCTGTCGATGTGGTCCATGTGATGCATCATCAATTCGACGGCCAGCGCTGCATTGCGGGCTTCGATGGCGTCGATCAACTGGCTGTGCTCATCGTAGGAACAATGCGTGCGATTACCGATTTCGTACTGGGCAATGATCAGTGAGGTCTGCGACACCAGGCTGCGCTGGAAGCTGATCAGCGGCGCGTTTCTCGCCGCCACGGCCAACTGAAGGTGAAACTCGCCGGACAGACGAATACCGGCGCCCCGATCACCGCGAGCAAAGCTGTCGCGCTCGTCGCTGACCATCTGACGCAGCTCGGCCAGCTGCTCGGCAGTGGCGTGCTCGACCGCCAGTTGCGTGATTGCCTTCTCGACCATGCGCCGCGCGAAAAACACCTGACGCGCCTCTTCAACGCTGGGGCTGGCGACCACCGCGCCACGATTGGGGCGCAACAGCACGACGCCCTCATGCCCCAGCCGCGACAGAGCGCGACGAATGATCGTGCGGCTGACACCGAAAATCTCGCCCAGCGCCTCTTCACTCAGTTTGGTACCCGGCGCCAGCCGCTGTTCCAGGATGGCATCGAAGACATGTTCGTAAACGATATCGTCTTGCGTGACGTTACGGCTTAGGCCAAGCCTGCGCGGCTGTTTCTTGAGAGGCAGAGACTGGTCGTTCATGGGCACTCGTGCGCAGGTGAATTACGGCGTCGGGACTGGCGCATTGTACACAGGGCAAACGCGCAGACACGCGCAAAAAAAAGCCCGCAGTGTGGGGCGGGCAAGAGGTATTCAGCTGCCCCGGTACGTCGAGTAGCTGTACGGCGAGATTAGCAGCGGGACATGAAAGTGTTCCTGACCTGCATCAATGCCGAAGCGCAGCACCACCTCATCGAGAAAGGCAGGCTTATTCAGAACCACGCCCCGCGTGCGGTAATAATCGCCAGCCTTGAAGTGCAATTGATAGACGCCGGATTGATAAGTCTCACCCTGCAACAGCGGCGCATCGCAGCGCCCATCGCTGTTGGTAAGCGTACTGACAATATGCAGCAGTCGCTGGTCTTCGACCCGGTACAACTCGATGCGGATGGCGCTGCCGGGGCAGCCGTGGGCGGCGTCCAGTACATGTGTGGTCAATTTTCCCAAAACTTCACTCCTCACAGCCGGCCATGGTGAAGCAGTGCACCAATGAAGTGCTCTACATCGTGCGATTGCGACCGATTAAGACACTTTCGGGAAAACCTGTACACAATAAATTCTTCATCGTTCCGCAGCCCTTAGCCAGGACGCTGGCTGGGCGCGGGATTGGCCATACAAGAAGGAAGCAGAGGAAAAATATCAGGTTTTTTACGATTAGCTGACCAGTCAGGCAGGTTTCTTGCTTGTTTTACTCTTGCCGAGACGCTTCGGTGCAGAAACGTACAGGGTTACAAGCTGAAAATAAAATTGTATACAATCTTGATTCGACAGTGCCTTGACCGCTATTGGTATTGCACCTGACTTAACGCATCCAACGCACCCCATGGACAAGAAGGAAGCTTGCAGTGAGCGCTGACTACCCACGCGACCTGATCGGTTACGGCAACAACCCGCCTCACCCACGCTGGCCGGGTAATGCGCGCATTGCCTTGTCTTTCGTGCTGAATTACGAGGAAGGTGGCGAGCGCAATATTCTGCACGGCGACAAGGAATCAGAAGCCTTCCTGTCCGAGATGGTTGCCGCGCAGCCAGTCCAGGGCCAGCGCAACATGAGCATGGAGTCGCTGTACGAATACGGCAGCCGCGCCGGTGTGTGGCGCATTCTCAAGCTGTTCAGGCAGTTCGATATCCCCCTGACCATTTTTGCCGTGGCCATGGCCGCGCAGCGTCATCCAGAGGTGATCCGCGCCATGGTCGCCGAAGGTCATGAGATCTGCAGCCACGGCTATCGCTGGATCGACTACCAGAACATGGACGAAGCCCATGAGCGCGAACACATGCGCCAGGCGATCCAGATCCTCACCGAGATCAGCGGCGAACGGCCGCTGGGCTGGTACACCGGGCGCACCGGCCCCAACACCCGGCGCCTGGTCATGGAGGAAGGCGGTTTTCTCTATGATTGCGACACCTACGACGATGACCTGCCGTACTGGGAGCCGAACAACCCGACCGGCAAGCCTCATCTGGTGATTCCGTACACTCTGGACACCAACGACATGCGTTTCACCCAGGTGCAGGGTTTCAACAATGGCGAGCAGTTCTTCCAATACCTCAAGGATGCGTTCGACGTGCTGTATGCCGAAGGCGAAGACGCACCGAAGATGCTTTCCATCGGCCTGCATTGCCGCCTGATCGGCCGCCCCGCCCGCCTCGCCGCACTCAAGCGTTTCATCGAGTACGCCAAAGGCCATGAGCAAGTGTGGTTTACCCGTCGTGTCGATATCGCCCGGCACTGGCACACTGAACATCCGTTTACCGGCAAGGCCGAGCAATGAGCACGTTCAAGACACTGACACCTTCAAGCCTGCGCCGGGATGCGTTCATCGCGGCCTTCGCCGATATCTACGAACACTCACCGTGGGTCGCGCAGCAAGCGTTCGACCAAAGCACAGGCTCGCAACTCGATCAGGTGGAGGCCCTGCACGCTCGCATGAGCGAGATCTTGCTCGGTGCCACACACGAGCAACAACTGGCACTGATCAATGCCCACCCGGACCTGGCAGGCAAGGCTGCCGTTCAGGGCGAGCTGACTCAGGCCAGTACCGATGAACAGGCCGGCGCCGGTATTCACCATTGCACGCCTGAAGAGTTTCAGCGCTTTACCGAGTTGAACGAGGCTTACAAGGCCCGCTTCGGCTTTCCGTTCATCATGGCGGTCAAGGGCAGCGACAGACATAAGATTCTGGCGGCGTTCGAGCAACGCATCCACCACTCGCCCGAGGTCGAGTTCGCTTGCGCCCTGGCCGAGATCAACAAGATCGCACTGTTTCGTCTACAGGCGCTTTGAGCGTCGCAGTCATAACCGTATTCAGAAGGCAGACAAAGAGCATGAAAGTTTACGCCGCACCGTTCGAGAAGTTCGTGAACCTGGCCGACGCGCGTCTGGGCACCAAAATCCTCTCGGTCACCGATGACTGGTTCGCCGACGCCAACCGGCTGTTCCAGCCGACACCGGCCGTCTGGAAAGAAGGCGTGTTCGACGACAACGGCAAGTGGATGGACGGCTGGGAGTCGCGCCGTAAGCGTTTCGAAGGGTACGACAGCGCGGTGATTCGCCTCGGCGTGGCGGGAACCATCAAGGGTGTGGACATCGACACCTCGTTTTTCACCGGCAACTTCCCGCCTTCCGCATCGCTGGAAGCGTGCTTCCTGGCGTCGGGCGAGCCCGATGAAAACACCGCCTGGACCGAAGTGCTGCCGTCTGTGGAGCTGCAAGGCAACAGCCATCATTACCACGAGATCAGCAACGATCAGGCGTTCAGCCACCTGCGCTTCAACATCTACCCGGATGGCGGAGTCGCGCGTCTGCGCGTGTACGGTGTGCCGCATCGCGACTGGTCGAAAGTCAGCGAGGACGAGCAGATCGATCTGGTTGCGGCGCTCAATGGCGGCCGATCGATTGCCTGCTCCGATGAACACTACGGCAGCATGAGCAACATCCTCAACCCTGGTCGCGGTGTGAACATGGGCGACGGCTGGGAAACCGCGCGCCGCCGCACACCCGGCAACGACTGGGTGATCGTGGCGCTTGGGCACCAGGGCGAAGTCGAGAAAGTCATCGTCGATACCCTGCACTTCAAAGGCAACTACCCGGACAGCTGCTCGATTCAGGGCGCCCTGGTCAAGGGTGGTACCGACAGCCAGATCGAAACCCAGAGCCTGTTCTGGCGCGAGTTGCTGCCCAGCCAGAAGCTGACCATGCACGCCGAACACGAGTTCGCCGAGCAGATCAAGGCGATCGGCCCGATCACCCACATCCGCCTGAACGTATTCCCGGACGGTGGTGTGAGCCGGTTGCGGGTGCTGGGCAAGGTGTCCAGGTAACAACGCATAAACTCTCGTTCCTACGTTCGGCGCTCATCATATACATAAGTCCTGGAGCGCCCTGAATAAAAGGCTGCCAGGCTTCTGCCCGAAGGGCGTAGGAGCGAATTTGTTCGCGAAGACGGTGTTTCAGACGACGCATTTTGGAGAATGTACCGGCCCTTTCGCGAACAAGCGAAGCGTCGCCCGGTCCGCTCCTACGGCCTCCGGCCAGAATCCAAAGCGGATGTGTGTATAACGATGAGCGCACCCTCAAAACCATTGAAGAAGAACCCGCATGCGCAAACTGATAATCGAGCCACTGACCAAGGAAGCCTTTGCGCCATTCGGTGATGTGATTGAAACCGACGGCAGCGATCATTTCATGATCAACAACGGCTCGACCATGCGCTTTCATCGTCTGGCTGACGTGCAGACCGCGCAGCCGGAGGACAAGGCGATCATCAGCATTTTCCGCGCTGAAGCGCTGCCGATGCCGTTGACCATCGGCATGCTGGAGCGTCATCCGCTGGGCAGCCAGGCGTTCGTGCCGCTGCTCGGCAACCCTTTTCTGATCGTGGTCGCGCCGGTTGGCGATGAGCCTGAATCAGAGGCGACCCGCGCCTTCGTGTCGAACGGCAGGCAAGGTGTCAATTACCATCGCGGCGTCTGGCACCATCCAGTGCTGACGATCGAAAAGCGGGATGACTTCCTGGTGGTTGATCGCAGTGGCGAAGGCAACAACTGCGACGAGCATTACTTTGCCGAGAGCCAGTTGCTGGTTCTCGATCCCCACCCACTGGAAGGGTAAACACCGTGCTGGCACATATGATGGAATGGCTGAATCTGGGCGTGCGCTGGATTCACATGATTGTCGGCGTCGCCTGGATCGGCGCATCGTTCTACTTCGTCTGGCTGGAGAACAACCTCAACCGCAGCAACCCGCGTGAAGGCCTGTCGGGTGACCTGTGGGCGATCCACGGCGGTGGCATCTACCACCTGGAGAAGTACAAGCTCGCACCGCCGACCATGCCGGAGAATCTGCACTGGTTCAAATGGGAAGCCTATTCGACCTGGCTGTCCGGTGTCGCGCTGTTGTGCGTGGTGTTCTACGCCAACCCGACGCTGTACCTGCTGGCACCGGGCAGCAGCCTGAGTGGCGCCGAGGGCGTGCACATCGGCCTGGGTTCGTTGTTCGTCGGCTGGTTCATTTACAGCTTTCTGTGTGACTCGCCACTGGGCAAGCGCCCAGCCCTGTTGGGCGTGGTCCTGTTCGTGCTGCTGGTGGCGGCGGCATATGGTTTCAGCAAAGTGTTCAGCGGTCGCGGTGCCTATCTGCATGTGGGCGCGATCATGGGCACCATCATGGTCGGCAACGTGTTCCGCATCATCATGCCGGCCCAGCGCGCGCTGGTGGCCGCGATTGCCGAGAACCGCACGCCGGACCCAAGCCTTCCGGCAAAAGGCCTGTTGCGTTCACGACACAACAACTACTTCACCCTGCCCGTGCTGTTCATCATGATCAGCAATCACTTTCCAAGCACCTACGGCAGTGAGTACAACTGGCTGATTCTCGCAGGCATCGCGCTGCTGGCCGTGCTGGTGCGCCATTACTTCAATACACGCCACGACAGCCATCGATTTGCCTGGACCCTGCCGGTCGCGGCGCTGGGCATGCTGTGCCTGGCGTATGTCACCGGCCCTGCGCAAGCGCCGGCAAAAATTGTCTATCAGCCACTGCCCGGTACGGCGGTCGGCGGGCATCGGGCTGATGAGCAGCCTGCGCAACCCGCTGCTGCACCTGCCCAGGCAGCACCTGCCCAGCCCGAGCCTGCCAAGGTGGCAGGTGCAGACTTCAACAAGGTGCACGACGTCATCCGGCAACGTTGCTCGGTCTGTCACTCGGCCACGCCTACCAGCCAGCTATTCAGCGTCGCTCCGGCCGGCGTGATGTTCGATACGCCTGAACAGATCCAGCAACAGGCGCCGCGCATCAAGGCGCAGGCAATCACCGCGCCGATCATGCCGCTGGGCAATATCACCCAGATGACCCAGCAGGAACGTGATCTGGTAGGCGCCTGGATCGATCAGGGCGCGCACATCAACTGAAGCAACGGGCATTGCCCTGTTTTCGCTCCGGACGCCCTGCTCTGGAGCACTTGAGCACGGCGACGCGAGTCAGTATCCTCCGCCGCCGCTGCTCACCCGCCCCTCTTTTTCCCGATAGCTGAACCTGACCGGGCGGCCCACTGGCTGAACGGCACTCAGAACGCAGCCCATTGAAAAAAATAACCTGAAATCGACACTTCGATATCGGTTTGAAGGGTTACTTAAACTTTTTTTCACTGATTGGCGCAGCTCTTGCTAACAACACAAAGCTGACCAGACAGACAAATTATTGCAACCACCGACAAGGCGTCACGCATAGAACGCCAGTCCGAAAAAATCACGATCTACATCAAGGGGCTCACCGCATGAACCGTACGATTTCCAGTGCATTACTGGCCAGCAGTCTGCTGGCTGCTGCACCCGCCATGGCAGGAGATATCTTCCAGTGGCAGAGTAATAGCCTGACCTATCTCAATGGACGAGACTTTGCTGTCAACCCGGAAAATCAGCAGACCTTCACCTTTGAGCACGCGGACAGCTGGAAGTACGGCGACAACTTTTTCTTCGTCGACAAGATCTTCTACAACGGCAAGAAAGACGCAACCGCTGGCGATAACACCTATTACGGCGAGTTCTCGCCACGGCTTTCGCTGGGCAAGATCTTCGGCCAGAAGTTCGAGTTCGGGCCGATCAGCGATGTGCTGATTGCCGCAACTTACGAGTTTGGTGAGGGCGATAACGAGTCGTACCTGATCGGTCCGGCGTTCGACTTGAAGATCCCGGGTTTCGACTATTTCCAGCTTAACTTCTACCAGCGCCAGACCGAAGGCAATCGCCCGGGCGACGGCGTGTGGCAGATCACTCCGGTGTGGTCCTACACCATTCCGGTGGGCAAATCGGATGTGCTGATCGACGGTTTCATGGACTGGGTAGTCGACAACGACAAGACCTCGCGTGGCACTTACCACTCCAACCTGCACTTCAACCCGCAGATCAAGTACGACCTGGGCAAGGCACTGAATTACCCGGAGCGGCAGCTGTACGTGGGTATCGAATATGACTACTGGACCAACAAATACGGCATCAAGGACACCCGCTCCTTCGACACCGATCAGAACACCGCGAGCTTGCTGGTCAAGGTGTTCTTCTAAGCACGTTGTTTGACGGTGATGACGCTCACTGCGGAATTCTGTGGGAGCGCGCTTGCTCGCGAAGGCGGTGTTTCAGCCACCCTTCGGTTGGCTGTACCAACCCCTTCGCGAGCAAGCGAAGCGTCGCCCGGCTCGCTTCCACGGCCTTAGATCAGAAGTGTGGATGACCGCCTCAATCACTCCTTCGCAGCTTTCCAGACCTTGCCAATCAATGTCACGACCAGCACCAGCACGGCACCGGCAATGACCCCGGCAACAGCATCGATCAGCGTCGGAACGACCATCGACAGACCGCCTACCGCACCCGCTGCCGCTTCGGTCACACCCTCGACCCAATGATGAGCGAACGGCAGACCGTGGACCAGAATCCCGCCGCCGACCATGAACATCGCAGCCGTACCGACGATCGACAGCACTTTCATCAACACCGGTGCCAACCACAGCAGGCCGGCACCGATCTTTTGTGCAGCCGAAGCTGCGCTTTTCTTCAGGTACAGGCCCAGGTCATCGAGTTTGACGATACCGGCCACCAGCCCGTAGACACCCACAGTGATCAGCACTGCAACGATGACCAGCACGCCGACTTGATCCATGAAGGGTCTGGCCGAGACCACACCCAGTGCGAGCACGATGATTTCCGCCGAAAGAATGAAGTCCGTGCGGATCGCGCCTTTGACGCGTTCCTTTTCGAACGCCACCATGTCCACGGACGCATCCGCCGACGCCTGCTTACGCTGCTCATGCTCTTCGCCGGTTTCGGGATGCAGCCATTTATGGGCGATTTTCTCGAAGCCCTCGAAGCACAGAAACGCACCGCCGATCATCAGCAACGGCAGAATCGCCCAGGGTGCGAAGGCACTGATCAGCAACGCTGCCGGAACCAGAATGGCCTTGTTGAGCAGCGACCCCTTGGCCACGGCCCAGACAACCGGCAATTCGCGATCCGCTGAAACGCCGGTGACCTGCTGGGCATTGAGCGCCAGATCATCACCCAGCACACCCGCCGTTTTCTTCGTGGCCAGTGCCACGTCATCGAGCAGCGTCGCAATATCGTCAAGCAGGGTAAGCAAGCTTCCAGCAGCCAAAATGAAAATCCTTGAGCAAGTAAAAAAAAGGAAACGGCACTGATTGAATCATGCGCCAGAGTCAATCGTGTGGCAGTCAGCAACTCTGACCTTGGTCAAACGTGAACGTTTGACGCTGCATGCAGCAAACAGGCCACGCCAAACCCCGTCAGAGAGGTAACTGTGTGGTGGAAACGACCTGACGCAGTCCCATGAACGAACGAATCTGTCTGACACCGGGCAAGTACAGTAACTGTTCGGCGTGCAAACGGTTGAAGCTCTGACTGTCCCTGGTGCGCAACAACATGAAGTAGTCGAACTCGCCAGTGACGACATGAAACTCCATACAGCCGGAAACCTTCTGCGCAGCGGCTTCGAATTGGGCGAATGAATCCGGTGTCGAGCGGTCCAGCACGACACCGATCAGCACCACCATGCCCGCGTCCAGAACATCGCCATTGAGCAACGCCACCACGCCCTTGATCACGCCCGCCTCTTTCAGCCGCTCGACGCGCCGCAGGCACGCAGGCGGACTCAGTTTGACCTTCTCGGCAAGTGCCACATTGGAAATGGACGCGTCACGTTGCAAGGTCTTGAGGATGGCGCGGTCAATCCTGTCCAGCAGCGGCGTCACATCAGCACCGGACTTTTTAGTGCGTTCATTTATTGCTTTCATAATGAAATTCACACAATAAAAGTCTGTTTAGTTGCATTCAGGCTAACGCTTATTTTGTAGATAGACAATTCTTTGCAACCACGATTATTCGCGGTTTTCCTATGATGGGAGCCATGCCGGGCGGCTCGATAAAGATATCGAGACCCACCTTCAATGTCCGGAACAACTTATCAACGGAGACCCGATATGAACCTGAGCAAGTTCAAGCGCTACCCTCTGACCTTCGGCCCCTCGCCCATTACCCCACTGAAACGCCTGAGTGAGCATCTGGGCGGCAAGGTCGAGTTGTATGCCAAGCGCGAGGATTGCAACAGCGGTCTGGCCTTCGGCGGCAACAAGACCCGCAAACTGGAATACCTGGTGCCGGAAGCTATCGACGGTGGCTACGACACACTGGTATCGATCGGTGGCATCCAGTCCAACCAGACCCGTCAGGTGGCAGCCGTAGCGGCGCATCTGGGCATGAAGTGCGTGCTGGTTCAGGAGAATTGGGTCAACTATTCGGACGCGTTGTACGACCGGGTCGGCAATATCGAGATGTCGCGCATCATGGGCGCTGATGTGCGTCTGGATTCGGCAGGCTTCGATATCGGCATTCGCCCGAGCTGGGAAAAGGCCATGGCCGACGTCGAGGAAGGCGGCGGCAAACCGTTCCCGATTCCAGCGGGTTGCTCGGAACACCCTTATGGCGGCCTGGGGTTCGTGCGTTTTGCCGATGAAGTGCGCCAGCAGGAAGAAGAGCTGGGCTTCAAGTTCGACTACATCGTGGTCTGCTCGGTAACCGGCAGCACTCACGCAGGCATGCTGGTGGGCTTCGCAGCCGATGGCCGGGCACAGCGTGTGATCGGTATCGACGCGTCGGCCAAGCCGGAAAAGACCCGCGCGCAGGTCCTGCGTATCGCCCAGAACACCGCAAAACTGGTGGAGCTGGGCCGCGAAATCAGCGCCGAAGACGTGGTGCTCGACACCCGCTACGCCTATCCGGAATACGGCCTGCCGAACGATGGCACCCTCGAAGCCATCCGCCTCTGCGCCCGCCTGGAAGGCGTGTTGACCGACCCGGTCTACGAAGGCAAATCCATGCACGGCATGATCGACATGGTGCGCAACGGCGAATTCCCCGAAGGCTCGAAAGTGCTCTACGCCCACCTCGGCGGCGTGCCGGCGCTGAATGCCTACAGCTTTCTGTTCAAGGACGGTTGAGCCACCCCGAAAGCTGCTTGAATGGCCCGCGAATTCGCGGGCCATTTTGCACCCGATAAAAAACCGACAAACCAGAAATGGAAACGGCATCTACAGGCGTATTCACATGTATTACACTGCACCCTCATGTAATACAAATAACTACGTGTGAGGTGCATATGTCCACAATGTCTCTACGTCTGCCGGACGAAATGGCAGATACCCTTGCACACCTTGCAAAGGCGACCGGGCGCAGCAAGTCATTTTTGGCCCTCGACGCGCTCCGCGAATACCTGACACGCGAGGCTTGGCAGATTGCCGAAATTCAGCGTGCCATCGAAGAAGCCGACGCCGGCGAGTTCGCAAGCCAAGAAGACGTAAAAGCTGTCATGGACAAATGGTCAGGCAATGCAGGTTGAGTGGCTCAAAACAGCACTAAAGAATCTGGATGAGGAGGCTGCGTATATCGCACTGGACAATCCAGCTGCTGCCGCTGCTTTCGTGAAAGCCATTCAATCAAGCGTAACGCAGCTCGCGAGCTTTCCCGCCATGGGCCGGGAAGGACGGATTGCCGGAACCAGAGAATGGCCTCTGCCAGACCTGCCTTACCTGAGTCCATATCGCATCCGTAGCGGCCGACTACAGGTTCTACGGATTTTCCACACCAGAAGACAGTCGCCACCCGTGTGGTAAACCGCAAAGACGTTTAAAGACGTTTACTGCACACAGCTTCGCTATCAAACCCGAAAATACTTCTGCAGGGCCTGCGCCAGCAGGCTCACCGCCTCGTCGTTCTGTGACGACGGCGAGCGCAGGAAGACGATTTCGTGCTCGGCTATTTCAGGCAGGTCATCGAGAATCTGCATGGCGTCTGTGACCCCGCTCCGATCGATGAGGCTGATCGCAAGGCCCGCTTCCACGCAGGCTTTGATCGCCTGATTGGACGGGCTTTCGAGAACTACGCGGACTTTGCGGCCGTTGTCTTTGAGTGACGCCAGCATGGCTTCACGATAGGGACATTGGGCTGCGTGAATCGCCAGCGGCACCGGGTCAGCGGATGCCAGTGCAACGCTGGCCGGCCCGACCCAGACCGGTTTGGTCGATACCAGAAACTGCGTATCAGCACTCAGCTGCCCTTTGGGTTGCGCGATCACTGCTGTCTGCAACTTGCCACGCGCAACCTGCTCGCGCAGGGCGTAGCTGGGTGCGGATTTCAATTCCAGCACAACATTGGGCCACGCGGCCGCGAAAACCGGCAGGATGTCGCGAATGACATGCACGGCGTATTCATCCGGAACACCCAGCGTGATGCGTCCGGCCAGATGAGTGCCTTGCAGATCCGCCAGCACCCGGTCATGCGTGGACAGCAGCTCTGTCGTCGACAACAGCAGGCGCTTGCCCAGCGCCGTCAGCGACACTGCCTGGTTGTCCCGATTGAGCAAGCGCCCGCCCGCCACGGCCTCCAGGCGCTGGACATGCACACTCACTGCTGCCGGGCTTTTATGAAGTTGCTCGGCGGCGGCTGAAAACTTTCCTATCCGCGCCACCGCATGGAAGGTGCGCACCAGTTCGATGTCGAGAATGGCCGTCATGATTCATTATTCCTGAACAACTTATGCATTTAATTTTGATTTATTAGACTACGCCGGTTTCGTAACCTGTGTCCATGAACCCATACCTGTCGATTGCTCCTAACGTCTCGCGGCCTGCCTGGCATCAGGCCATTCCCCTTCCTCTGCTTGAAGCCGCGCTTATTCTGACCTGGAGTTCGGGCTTCGTCGGCGCACGCTTTTCGCTGGAACATGCGCCGCCGCTGCTGGTGGTGTTCTGGCGCTGTGTGGTGGTTACCCTGATCCTGCTGCCTTTTGTTGCCAGGCAACTGAGGTCGATCCCGGCTGGCACGCTGCTGAAAAACGCGGGCATCGGTTTGCTGGCCATGACCGGCTACGTCGCCGGTGTCACGCAGGGTATTGCGCTGGGCGTGCCAGCCGGCCTCGCTGCGCTGTTTGCCGATTTGTTGCCGATGGGCATGGCACTCCTGGCGGCAGTAGTGCTCGGACAACGGCTGGCCTGGCAAATCTGGGCGGGACTGTTTGTCGGGCTGATCGGCATAGTGCTGGTGACCTACAGCGCGCTTGCGGTGGGTGACGCACCGTTGTGGGCCTACGGCCTGCCGCTGCTGGGCATGTTGTCACTGGCCATCGCGACGCTGTGGCAGAAACAGTCAGGCACCGCAGAGCCTATGGCACTGCTCCCCAATCTGTGGCTGCAATGCGCCGTCTCCAGCGTCGCCTTCGCGATCATTCAGGGCACACAGGGCAGCCTGGCGCCTGTAGCCAGTACCGGCTTTGCGCTGAGCGTGCTATGGACGGTCGGGCTGGCAACCCTGGGCGGTTACGGACTGTATTGGGTGTGTCTGCGCCGCGCGACAGCCACCCGCGTCGCCAGCGTTCTCTACCTCAGCCCACCGGTGACGATGCTCTGGGCCTGGGCGATGTTCGACGAACCGCTGTCCTGGCAGATGGCCTCAGGCATGGCGGTGTCAGGTATCGGCGTGTGGATGGTGGTGCGAGCGGAACAACAGCAGTCGGCCGACTGATGGGCTCAGGAGGCCGACTTTGCTTAGGCTCTGTACGAAAGTGGCTGCGCTCGGTGATGCTTCGTTAAAAACAGGCTCGGATGCGAGTCCAATCGGAATGCTCATTTACAACACGTAGAGTCGAACGCGACCCCGGCCGTTCCTCGCCTGTTTTTGCCTCGCCTGACCTTCGCTCGCCGACTTTTCGTACAGAGCCTAGCGCAGGTTAAATCTTGAAACGCGCGACCATGCTCTGCAAATCGCTGCCCAGACGGGCCAGCTCGACGGTCGATGCTGCGCTTTGCTCGGTGGCTGAAGCCGACTGATCGGCGATGTCGCGCACGCTGAGTACACTGCGGTTGATTTCTTCGGTCACAGCGCTCTGTTGCTCGGCCGCGGCGGAAATCTGCTGACTCATCTGTTCGATGGTGCCAATGGACTGATTGATTTCCACCAGCGCCTGTTCGGCCTGACGAGCCAGCACCACGGTGCCTTCAGTGCGTTGCAGGCTGGCGTCCATCAGGCCCGAGGCGGCGCCTGTACCTTTTTGCAACGCCTGGATCAGCGCTTCGATTTCGGTTGTGGAATTCTGCGTACGCTGAGCCAGCGAGCGGACTTCGTCAGCCACCACCGCAAAACCACGACCCTGCTCGCCTGCCCGTGCAGCCTCGATGGCTGCGTTGAGCGCCAGCAGGTTGGTCTGCTCGGCGACCGCCTTGATCACGTCAATCACGCTGCCGATCTTGCCGCTGTCTTCGGTCAGGCGCTGCATGGCTTGGCCCAGTTGCTGCACTTCACCGGCCAACTGACCAATTTCGCGCGTGGCATGCTGCACCACACTGCTGCCGTGAGCGGCGCGCTCACTGGCCTGTTTGGCGGCTTGCGAAGCGTCTTCGGTGTTGCGCGCCACTTCCTGTACGGTAGAGGCCATCTCGTTCATGGCGGTGGCGACCTGGTCGACTTCGTTTTTCTGCAGGGTCACGCCCGCGCTGGTCTGCTCGCTGACGGCAGACAACTGTTCGGCCGCCGTGGCGATCTGCGTGACACCGTTGCCGATCCCACCGATCAAGCCGCGCAGCGAAACAGTCATGTGCTGCATGGTGTTCTGCAACAGGCCCAGTTCGTCCTGGCGGGTGGTGCTGGTGTCATGGGTCAGATCGCCGTCGGCGATCCGGCGCGCCGCAATCACGGTGCTGCTCAACGGCACGGTAATCTGGCGCGTGATCAGGAACGCAGCAAAGATGCCGACCAGCAGCACGACCAGCGCCACGCTGAGCAATTGCACCACAGCGGTTTCCTGTTCTTTTTTGGCACTGATGACCTGCTGTGCCGCCAAGTCATCGGCGCGGGCTGCGGTCGCTATAGATTGCTGTTGCAGGTCGTTGCGGATCTGCTCGGTCTGCTGAAGCATGTCCGAGATCGACGTCATCAGCACTTTGTACTGTTTCAACGCGACCAGCGCAGCATCCACTGCGGCATTTGCCTCGACAGGCAATTGACTGCGAGCGGCATCCACTTGCGCGATCAGGGCATCGGCGGACTTATAGGTGGCCTGACGGTTGTCGGCATTCGGAACACTCAGGTAGCGGCGAAACACCAGACGGAAATTGGTCATGCCGTTACGCAAGTCGCCAGCGATCTTGACCTGCCTGATGCCGGTTTCATTCGGCGCGCGCAAGGTGTCGTCAATGGTCTTGTTCAGCAGATTCTCGAAGGTCGCGCTGACGTCATCGGAAACCTTGATGATCGGTTTCAACGCCTCATCGACTTTCTGATTAATACCGACCAATTGATCGAAGGTCTGCTTGAGACCGCCCACCTGCTCCTTGATATCGCGCAGCTTGGCCAGGTTGCTCGATACCACGAACACCTGCAGGCCCTTATCGACACTGCGGCTCAAGGTATCCAGAGCGCCAGCGTAGTTCTGTACACCTGCAGCAGTAGGACCGGTCGCATAGGCTTGCGCAGCGATCCTGGCACTCAGGACGTCAGCTTTGATCTCGGCGACCTTGCTGCTCTTGCCCATGCGCTCGATCAGCAGGTTGGTACTGGAGTAGCCGATGACGGTGACGGTCAGTACTCCGAGCAAAATAGCGGCAAAGCCCAGCCCGAGCTTCTTGCTGACGTTCAAATTGTCCAACCATTTTGCGCTCATTACGTGTGTGCCTTTAATTTTTGCGGAATACCCGTGAGTCGGCGCTGAAAGATTTAACTTGATAGTTAATGTGTCTGGAATAACGGACCGGTCGAGAGAGAGGACCTCGCACCCCATGAGTTACGGGGTCAGGGATCGATGATTAAGATTTATTTAAGTTGCCTGAGCAGAATTTTCCGATGATTGGTGCTGTAGAAAACAGCAAAAAAGTGCAATCAAAAAGCCACACAAGCCGCCTGTACAGAGCCATCGGACATCTGCTGCTGCGTCAGGCGTTGTGGTTATTGAAATGAACATCCAGCCGGATGTTTTCCGGCTCATCAATCGCCGCCAGGTACTCGTCCACGGTGATTTCTCCGACGCAGGCCCGAGCACCGGGCTGTGGACGATAGCCACCGGCCATTTTGCTGCTCAGCGCGACGGCGGCACTGCCGGGAATCTCCGGCCCCTTGTCGTTCAGTGCAGTCAGTTGCGCACGCATGCGCAACGGCTGGCCGTCGAGGTCGACGCCATCGACATCGATGTACATCGCGCTCTTTCGATCACCCCACTGTTCAAAGCGCGCGCCCCAACGGTACAGGCGCTCGGCCCACGGCGCAGGATCGCGCAGCAGCCCGCAGCGAATCGCCAGCGCCACCAGCCAGGTCGCGATGCCGCCGGCCTTGAGCGCGGAACCGGCCTTGAAGCTCAGATTCTGCGCGGCGTAGCGCGTCGCGAATACATCCAGGTCCGGGACGTCGACATTGGCCACCAGCCGCGTGCCCATGCCGGGCATCCGGCGCAGGCTCAGGTCCATCCAGCCGTAAACGTCGTGGACCTTGCCGTTGCGCAGTTGCCTGATCGGCCGCCCGGCATTGGCCAGCACGCCGCGCACGGTCGACAGACCGGGCATTTTCGCTGCCGAGGAGATGCCATGCTCTATCGAATCGATGCGCAGAAAACGCTGGCGATGCTGATCGATGATCGCCGCCGAAAGCGTCGGCACCGAGCTGCACCCGCTCAGCACGCTGACACCTGCCTCGCGCGCTCGGGCATCGAGGGTGGCGATGCCGGCGACAAACGCCCGGCAATCCGCCAGGTCGCAATAATTCACACCCGCCTCAATGCAATGCCGGGCCACGGCATACGACTGGCCCTGAAAAGGCCCCGCGGTGTGGATAAGCAGATCGATGCCCAATTCACCCAGCTCACTGCCCGCGCCATCCTGCATGATGTCCACGCACCAGCTCTCGCAGAACCTGCCCCCCAGCGTTTGCAGTGCGGCGACCTTTTCCGCAAGCTTGCGGGGGTCACGACCGGAAATGACCAGTTCGATGTCCGGCATCATCACCAGATGATTACAGATAAGGCTGCCGAAGTTGCCGTAGCCACCGATGACCAATACGCGAAATGCCATTGACTCGTCCCTGACCTGCCGAAGGATTTGATCCTGTCTGGTTGCATCACGATTACCGTGAGCAACGGCGATGAAATACGCGTGCATTATTGATCATTGGCCGCAGGCCGGGTACAAAACCCGGTGCCTTTTTTGATTGCCCCGGGAGCAACGGATGCTGGAACTACACACCGAACGGCTTTATCTGCGGACCCTGCTCGCCAGTGACTGGCCGTTGTTTTTCAGGCTGCACTCCGAGCCCGAGACCATGCAGTACGTATTCGGAAAAATCGAAGAGCCGCAGATCCGCAAAGGCTTCGATCATCGCCTGCCCGAGTGGACGCCGGCGTCCGATCACTGGCTGTGCCTGGTGGTCATGGACGCCCAGAGCCATGCCGAACTGGGGGTCAGCGGCTTTCGTATCCTGTCGCCGGGTCATGCCGAAGTGGGCTATCTGTTGCTGCCGGAACATCAAGGCAAGGGCTTCGGCACCGAGTCATGTCGCGCAATCATCGACTACGCCGCCGCCATCGGCCTGGATTCACTGGAATCGACCGTGACCGACGGCAACATCGCCTCCTGCAAGGTGATGGAGAAATGCGGCTTCAGCTTCGAGCGCCGCGTCCCGCAGGCCTATCAGATCGGCGATCAGTGGTTCGACGACCTGATATACCACCTTCCACTGCGCTGATGAAGCAGCTGACCGGCGTTCGCCAGTCAATCGCAAGCGCCTTCAGGCCTGGGGCCGCCCTCCGAGAATCGTCACCCGCTCGCCATAGCGCGAGTGCGGGAAGTAATCCCACACCGCGTGGTGCTGGGTGCAACGGTTATCCCAGAACACCAAGGTGTTCGGCTCCCAGCGAACGCGACAACTGAGAGAAGGTTCGCGGGCGATCAGATCGAACAGCATGGTCAGCACCGCGTGGCTCTCGCCGGGTGAGAGTTGCACGATATGCGAGGTGAACCCGGAATTGACAAACAGGCTGCGACGTCCGGTTTCGGGGTGGCGAACCACCAGCGGATGCTCGCTTTTCGGCAGGCCGGCAGGTGGCTGATAGCCTTTCCACGGAATCTCGCCATCGTGAATGGCCGTCAGCCCACCGAGAAACTGCTGCATCGCTGGCGAGAGCATTTCAATGGCCAGGTGCATGTTGGCAAACAGCGTGTCGCCGCCGGTGCCGATGGCGGGTGTCTCCTTGACGTACAGCATCGAGCCCATCGACGGCTCCAGATCAGCGGTGCCGTCGGTGTGCCATAGCTCGCCTGCAGCGAAACGCGATTGGGCATTGGCGCGCACCACGACCAGTTCCGGGTCATCGCCATCGATGCTATCCACCGGCAAGGCGCGCAAAGGACCGAACAGTCGGCCGAATGCCTTGTGCTGTTCGACCGTCAGGTGCTGATCGCGAAACACCAGCACGTGATTTTCCAGAAAGGCCCGGCGGATTTCCGTCAGCTGCTCGGCGCTGAGTGGTTGCGACAGATCGACGCCGCCGACCTCGGCACCGATGATCGGTGTCAGGCGGTTGACCGTGATGCTCTGATACGGCGCACGCACGGCGCCTGCGATGCCTTCTATGGCCTTGAGTGCCATTTGATCCATGATCCCTCACCTTCAGTTGTTGGCATGGCCGGTCACCATGCCCGTGGTTCGTCTGCGGGTACTTCAGCCCCGCCTGAAAAGCCTGTCGTTAACGTTCAGCCCTTTATCGACGACAGGTCGGCATTGATCATCTCGGCAATCACCTGCGCCCAGGGCGCTGCGACAATACCGTAGTGATCGGTGTCCAGTGCTTCCCAGCTCAGCATATGCGGTAACAGTCTTTGCCAGGCCCGCTGTAGATCGGCGATCCGCCAGGCGCTGCCCATGCCATAAGGATTGGGCTGTGTGGCGATGAACAGTCGCACTGGAGTGCGCAACAGCGCTTCGGGCTGATGGCCGGCCATGCTCGCCATATTGTTCTGGCAGCAGACAATCAGGCTTTGCAGGTAACTCGATGCATCTTCGCTGGCCGTGCTGGTGGCCGTGTTGACGCCGCGCCGTGCAGAAAACTCGCGCTGGAAAACTTGCTGAATCTGCGCTTCGCCAATCTGCGCCAGCTCGTTACCCGCATCCGGCGCGGGGGGATCGATCAGGTACAACAATGGCTGCTCGCAATCCTCCGTCAGCAGGCTGCACATTGCCTGTGTCACCCAAGCGCCGAACGACCAGCCGGCCAGACGCCATGCCGTGCCGTCGGGGTGATGGGCCTGCAACGCTTTGAGATACAGCTGCGCGCGCTCATCCACGCTGATGTTCGGCAGGTCGGGCAGGCGCAAGGCCGGATCGGCGATTACCCACACGCCCAGATCAGGGTGCAGCGCCGAGGCCAGCTCGCGGTACGCCTGCACGTCGCCACCCACCGGGTGAATCAGATACAGGCGCTCGCGGCCCGCGCCCGCATGCCACTGATCGATCCGCACCGCATCGGCCCACTGGTTTTCGTCCGCAGCCGTTACGGCCCCTGACGCCTGCACCAACGTCAACACCTCGGCCAGGCTGACTTTGTGGCTGAACTGCGACAACTGGAAGACCACGCCGGTCGCGGCCTGCAGTTCGTCGATCAGGTCCAGCAGGGTCAGGGAATCGGCGCCCAGCTCATAGAGCGAGGCATCCGGCTGCAGCGCACTCACACCGAGCCATTTGCACAGGCAGTCATGCAGATGCTCGGGCAGACGGTCCGGCGCTTCAGTGTCTGCCGTCAGCGCTGGCGCAGTATCGGCCAGCGTCGAGCCCGCGCTGTGGCGAACCGGGTAAAACTGTCGCGCCGTGTCCGGATCGGTGGTCGAGATCAGCAACTGCGGCAGTTGCGCCGTCATGGCCGCATCGAATACCCGGCAGCCCTCCTGCGCCGACAGGCCGACCGCCAGATGCCGCTGGTGCGCGTCATCCCCGACGCCACTGGCAGCGGCCATGCCGACATCGCGCCAGATGTCCCAGTTGATGCCCAGACGCACACAGCCATTTTCGGCATGCGGGCGGTAGTGGGTAAAACCGTCAAGCACGGCACTGGCGGCGGCGTAGTCCAGGTGCCCGGCGCCACCGAACAGTGCCGACATCGAAGAGCAATACAGGACGAACCCCGGAGTCATCTGCTCGATCAACGCTTCGACCGCCAGCATGCCACGCGTCTTGCTGGCCATCGCATCAGACAGCACCTGAGCATCGCGCTGACGGATCAGGCTGCCCGCTCCGGTGCCGGCGGCGTGAATCACGCCGTCAAAGTGCCCATAACGCTCACGTAAGTGTTCAAGCACCGTGGGCCAGCGCGCCAGGTCGGCGATATCCGCAGCGATGCTATCGATGCGCGAAGCATAGGCGTGCAGTTGTTTCGGACACTCGCCACCTCGCGACAGCAGCACGACCCGCCGCTGGCTGGATTGCAGCAGGTGTTCACACAAGGTACGGCCGATGCCGCCTGTACCGCCGAGCACCAGAAACGTGCCGTTCGCCGGCAGCAGATTCGAATCAGCCATCGGATTCGCCAGCGGACTGGCCAACAGCTGAGGCTGCCACAGATAACCATCACGAATGGCCATGCGCCGCGGCAGCGACGCCGGTTCGGCCAGCAGCGCCGCAAGGTGCCGAGCCTGAACGCTCAACTGCGCCGTGGGCAGGTCCAGCCAATGACAGCGTATCGGGTACTCCTGCGGCGCCACTTCGGTGATGCCGGCCAGCGCCGCCAGTTCAGGGCGCATGACCTGGCCGTTCACCGGGCACGCTTGCCAAGACAACAGCCAGAGCCGCAGAACGCTCTTCTGTGCGTTCTGCCCCCAGGCCTGCAACAACGCGCTGAGCGTATCCAGACAAGCCCATTGCGCGGCCGCCAGGCTTTGCTCGTCAACCGCTCCGCCCACCGACAGCGGCAAGGCATGCAGCCAGTCCAGTTCGCTTGCCGTCTGCCCATTCTGATCGAGCGTAGCGATCAATCGGCCAAACGCCACTGGGTCCAGCGGGTCGAGTTCATAACGATTCGGGCCAAGTTGCTGGTAGCCATTGCCGGCCTGCACCTCAATGACATGCCGATAGACACCCTGCAGACTGCCAAGCATGGTGGCATCCAGACGTTCATGGCTGCACACCACCAGCACTTCACGACCCTCGCCAGTCGGTTTTGTACGCAGACGGTTTACCCGCTGCCACTGACGCTGATAGAACCAGTCCGCCAGCGGCTGGCGCTCGACGGCTGACGACTTCTGCAGTTCGGCGCGAGCGGCCGGTTTGAAACGGAAGGTCTGCAGATCGAATGCCGACGGAGGCAAGTCCCAGGGGGACGGCGTCGAACCGGTCGACCCTTCGATGCTGGCCCCCGCATACCAGGCGTCCAGCACGGCCTGGGGCGAATGCTCGCTGGCGTTCACTCGCACGTCCGAAAGCGGCACCTGCTTGATCGACGATGCTTGCAGGCGCGGCGTCTGACCGGGCTGGCAGATCATTGCGAAGCGCCAAGGCAACGCGCGTCGACCGTGTTGCAGGTAATGCAGCAGCGCAGCCTGCTGCTCGGGAAAGGCGTTGAGCCAGGCTTCAATCGCCAGCATGTCCCGCTCCAGGGCAGTGCGGCTGTGCGCCGACAGCAGCAGGCACGCCGGGCTATTCTCGACGCGCGCTGTCTGCTGCGGTGCGGCGCCGACAATCACATGCGCGTTGGTGCCACCGATGCCGAAACTGCTGACCCCGGCCAGACGCCGACGCCCCTCGGGCCAGGGCCCGGAGGTGGTGGGTATGTAGAACGGCGAGTGCTGCAGATCGATTTGCGGATTGATCCGGGTAAACCCCAGGTTGGGTGGGATCACCCCGTGAAACACGGCAAGCGTCGCGCGAATCAGCCCGACCACGCCGGCAGCCGCGCCCAGATGACCCACCTGACTTTTCACTGAGGCCAGCGCGCAACCGGCGGCTGGTGCCGCGCCGAACGCTTTGGTCAATGCAGCCACTTCAATAGGGTCGCCCAACAGCGTGCCGGTGCCGTGAGCCTCGATGTAGCCCATGTCGGCGCCATTGATCCCGGCCTTGCGCAGCGCCTCGCTGATCACTGCGCTCTGCCCCGCCACCGATGGCGCGGTGTAACTCATCTTGGCGCGGCCATCGTTGTTCAGCGCAGAGGCTTCGACCAGCGCGTAGATCCGGTCGCCGTCAGCCTGGGCGCGCTCCAGCGGTTTGAGTACCACTACCCCGTAACCGCTGGCACCGATGGTGCCGCTGGCGTCGTCACTGAACGGACGGCACAAACCGTCGCGGGAAAAAATGTGCTGCGGGCGATAACGATAGCCATCGGTCAGGGTCGGGTCGATCAGCACCCCGGCGGCCAGCATCACGTCACTGTCGCCCTGACGCAGCATCGCCGCCGCCAGGTGCACGGCAATCAGCGAACTGCCGCACGCCGCCTGAACGCTGAGTGCCGGCCCGCCGAGGTCGAGGTGGTAAGCCGCCTTGGTGGCCAGAAAGTCCTTGTCGTGGTGCAGCGCCATCTGAAAACCGTCGGGCAGATCGCCCTCAGCGGTTTCGCGCAGCATTTGCTGGAAATACGTGGTTTCGCCGCAACTGGCGATCAGGCCGATGCGCGGCCCGTCGGCTTTGGGTGTCAGCCCGGCATGTTGCAGCGCCTGCACGCAGCCCATCAGCAGGTGCCGCTGTTGCGGGTCCATCAGCCGCGCTTCCTGCAGACTGATGCCGAAATAGTCGGGATCGAAATCCAGCAGGCCGGTCAGTTGACTGCGCGCACCGACCAGCCCCTCGGCAGCGTCGAACCGCTCGATGCCCAAGCCATTTCCTTGAACCATCGCCCAGAACTCGGCAAGGTTGCTCGCCCCGGCCACATTCACCGACATGCCGATGATCGCCATGGGTTGTTCGCCAGCCTTGGCACCCCGCTCACTGCCCTTCCCTGCACCGGACAGTTGCCCTGCCGGTATGGATAGATGCTGTGCCAGGCGGCGCACGCTGACATGCTCGAACAACGCGGCCATTGCTACTGGCTGCGGCAGCACCTCGTTGTAACGGGCATGCAGGCGCATCAGGCCGAGGCTGGTGGCGCCGGCTTCGAAGAAAGTCTGATCAGGCTCGATGTCGCGACCGATGACCGCCACGAACAACTCGCTCAGTTGTTGTTCAAGTGCGCTCAACGGTGCCGCAGGCAGCCCGGTGCGTTGCCGTTGCAATACCTCGCCGAGATCCCCCAGTGCCCTGCGATCGATCTTGCCGCTCGGCGTGCGCGGCCAGGCGTCGACCCGCCGGTACTCGTCGATACGCACATGCGCCGGCAGGTGCAGGCTGATCTGTCGATCAAGCTGCAGTGCATCGGGCAGCGTGCCTTCGCTGTGCAACCAGGCCACCAGACGGGGCGGCTCAGCCTGTATGGCCACCACCGCGTTGCTCACCTGAGCGACCTGCAACAGCGCGGCCTCGATCTGCCCCAGTTCTATACGCTGACCACTGATTTTGATCTGCTGATCGTCCCGGCCCAGGTAGTGCAGACAGGCGTTTGCATCAGCCCGCGCAAGGTCGCCGGTGCGATAGAACAGGGTCATGCCCTCTGGCTGCGGCAACTCGACAAAGCGCGCAGCATTCAGCGCCGGGTCAGCGAGATAGCAGCGCGAAATCATCGGCCCTGCCACCAGCAGATAGCCCTGGCTGCCACGCGGCACCGGCCGGTCGTATTCGTCCACCAGCAGCAGGCGTGCATTGCTCACTGCCCGCCCGATCGGCGCGCGCAGCGGCCAGTCCTGAACCGCCGCAGGCAAACGCCAGGCGCTGACCACGTGGGTTTCGGTCGGGCCGTAATGATTGAACAGCCGTGCCTGCGGCATGCCGCCGAACCAGTTGCGCAATGCCTCGGTGCACAGCAGTTGCTCGCCCGCCGTGATCACCTCGCGCAACGCCTGCGGATACACACCCTGCCTCACAGCGGTCTGCGCCAGATGCTGCAAGGCCACGCAGGGCAGGAACAGCCGTTCGATACGCGTCTGCACCAGATAGCTCAACAATGCCTGGGCATCCTGCCGCCAACGCGGGTTGATCAGGTGGTAACAACCCCCGCCGCAGAGGGTGCTGAAAATCTCCTGAAACGACACATCAAACGACAGCATGGAGAATTGCAGGGTCACTGACTTCGCGGGTAACTGCCCCTCGTTGCGCTGCCAGTGCAACAGATTGCAAAGGGTTCGGTCCGGCACCTGAACCCCTTTTGGTGTCCCCGTCGAACCGGACGTGAACAGCGTGTACAACGGTCGTTGACCCGCATGACGGCGACGCTCGAACGGCCGTGCCGTAGCGCTCAGGTCGACCCGATGACAGACCCGTCGGTCTGCGTTCAACTGTTCCAGTGCCGCCTCAGTGGTCGCGCTGTACAGCACGCAGCCGGGTTGTGCCTGCTGCATGACCTGACGCTGCACCGCCAGCGGATAGCCAGGATCGACGGGTACCGCCGTCAGGTTGAGCCTGGCCAGCGCCAGCAAGGCCACGATGTGCTCGACCGACGCTTGGAGGTACAGGACCACTTGCAGCGGCGCATCGTTATCCTCCGGCAACGGGCACTGCTCGATCAGGGTGGCCGCCAGCGTATCGGCCAGTGCATCCAGTTCGGCGTAGCTGATGCACTGCTGATTGTCGACCAGTGCCGGAGCATCCGGTGTGCAACTCACCTGGTAAGCGAACCAGTCGGCCACGGTGTTGAACGGTGGCTCAGCGCTGTCGCCCTGACTGGCGGGCGGCAGGCTGAAGCGGTAAGGCGTGAGCAGCGCATCAAGGGTCGCCGACGGTTTCTCCAACAGCAGATCAAGCCCCTGTTGCAACAGCTGATTGACGGCGACCATTTGTGCCGCATCGAAATAACTGCACTGGTACTCCCACCAGCATTCCAGCTGCGACCCGGCATCGACCACCAGCAAGGTCAGCGGACACTTGGCCTGCACCGTCTCGTTGAATTCCAGCGTGGCCCGCAGGCCGGTATGGGCCAGCCTGGCGTAGTCGGTGTTTTCCAGCACGAACATGAAATCGAACAGCGCACTGCTCGACGACAGCCGCAGGTCTTCCACCAGATCCGCCAGCGCGACGTCCTGCAAGGCCAGCACCTCACGCACAGTGGCGGTCTGCTGATGCAATTGCTGGCCGAGCGCCTTGTCGCCGTCGAACGCCGTGGGGATTAGCACGGTATTGGCGAACATACCGATTGCGTCTTCGAATTCGCTCAGCGGACGGTTGGATACCGGGCTGGCGATGCGTGGCCGTTCACAGCCGGTCAGGGCGTAAATGCTCCAGGCATAAACGCTGAACAGCACCTCATAACGAGTGACGCGCTGTCGGCTGCAAAAACGATCCAGTGCAGCGCTGCGCGTGGCTCCCAGCGGCTGACGATAAAGCAGTGCCTGCGGGCCAGGCTCGCGAACCGGCAGCAGCGCGGGAGAAGACGCCGGGTGCTGACGGTGCAACCCGGCCAGGGCGCGACGCTGATCGCGGTAACGCGGGTCGACACGCCATTGCCGTTGCCACAGGGCAAACTCCAGCGTGCCCAGACCCGGCGAAGGCTCGGCACTCGGCAGCCCCTGCAGCGCATCGTCGTACAGCTGCACCAGGTCATCGAACAACAGGTTCATCGACCAGCCATCAATGGCCACGTGATGCAGGTTAAGCAGCAAGCGGCAGCTGCCATCGGCAAACGGCAACAGCCAGGCCTTGCACAGCGCCGACGTCGCCAAATCGAAAGGTGTGCCGAAGACCAGGGCTGCAAAGCTGCGCCAGGTCTGTTCACTGAACGCCCCTTTAGCAAAGGTCTGGCACACCGCGTCCCGTTGGTGAACCTCTTGATGCAGCCCGTCGGCAGCGGAGACGAACGCCGTGCGCAGCCCGCTGTGCCGAGTCAGCAGGCGCTGCACGGCGTCGGCCAGCGCGGGGAGTTGAACACCCGCCGCCAGGTGCAGGATGAGCGGCACGTTGTAGGCGGTCGCCTGCGGCGTGCGCTGCTGCATCAGCCACAGGCGACTTTGCTCGGCCGTCGCTGGCGCACGCCCTGAACGGTTGACGGGCGGCGCGGGTGGATAGGCAGACGCCGCACCCTGCTCATCACCGAGTCGCTCGGCCAGTGCCGAAAACGATTCGCTCAGCAGCGCACCCAGGGTGATTTCCCGCCGCCAGTGGGTGCGGATTGCCGAACGCAGACGCATGGCTTTGAGCGAGTCGCCGCCGCTGCCCAGCCAGTCATCCTCGCCGCTCAGCTCAGGTTGCGCCAACAACCTGCGGGCCTGAGTCAGCAGCCAGTCAAGCGTGGGCGAGTGTTGCTCGTCTGCACGCGAACCCGCCTGCAGTCGCCACGGTTTCAAGGGCTGCTCCAGCAGCGCACGCTGATCGATCTTGCCATTGGCGGTCAACGGCAGGCGCTGCAGCACAAACAGCTGATGCGGGCGCATCCATACCGTCAGGTTGTCACGCAGGTGCTGGTCGAAATCGCGATAGTCCAGCGCCTCGCGCGGCACGATGAAGGCCAGCAACTGGTGGTCTTCAGCCGCCTGCCGGCGCGTACAGACGTGCACCTGCGCCACCTGCGGGTGCTCCAGAATACGCTGCTCGACCTCGCCCGGCTCGATGCGAAAACCGCGGACCTTCACCTGACGATCAATCCGCCCCAGGTACTCGATCAGCCCGTCGGCATTGACCCGCACCTGATCGCCGGTTCGGTAATGCAGTACATCCCCGGCGTCGCTTTTAGGCAGGCGCAGGAAACGCTGTTGAGTCTCGGTCGGACGGTTGCGGTAACCGCATGCGACCCCGCTGCCGCTCAGGTAAAGCTCACCCGCCTCGCCACTGGCAACCGGGCGTTGTTGCGCATCAAGCACCTGCACGCCGGTGTCAGGCAATGGCCGACCGATCGGCACCGCGTCCCCGGCAAAGTCGCGGGGGATCGGATAGCACACGGCGAAGGTGGTGCATTCGGTGGGTCCGTAGGCGTTGAAAATCCGGCAACGGCTGTCGGGATTGGCCTGATACCAGGCCCGCACCGCCGCGGCGCTGACCTGCTCACCGCCGATCAGCACTTGGCGCAGGCTGGCGAAACAGGCGGGGTTATCTGCGCTCAAGGTGTTGAACAGCGAAACGGTCATGAATAGGCTATCGACCTGCTGCGTTTCCAGCACTCTGGCCAGTTGCTGTGCGTCCTGCAGGTCTGCGTCGGCAATGATGACGCAGCAACCGCCGTTGAGCAGCGGCGCCCACAGTTCGAAATTACAGGCGTCGAACGCCGGGTTGGACAGGCAGGCCACGCGCTCGCCTGCGCGAGTGTCGAGGCAACTGTCGGTCCGGGCCAGACGCAACAGGCCGCGCTCCCCTACGTCCACGGCCTTCGGGGTACCGGTGGTGCCCGAGGTGTAGAACAGGAAGCTCGACGCGGCGAAGTCCTTGGGCAGCGGCAGTGCCGGTTGATCAGGGAATTCCAGCAGGGCTTCGACGCTGACGTACCAGCCACGTTGTGGCGCTGCCAGGCTGTCCGCGTCTTCGCCGAGGGTCACCAGCCCGACGCAACCTCCGTCGTCGAGCATCAGCTGTCGACGCCGGGCCGGACTGGCCCGATCCAGCGGCACCACCACAGCCCCGACTTTCAGCACGGCCAGTATCGTGGCGACCCATTGCCAGCAGCGCGGCATGCACAGGGCAATCGGATCCGCAGGGCCGGTGCCTTGTGCCAGCAGCCCTTTGGCGATGCGTTCACTGGCGCTGGCCAGTTGCGCGTAGGTCAGCCGTACCTGGCGGTCGATCACGGCCAGCGCCTGGGGCTCACGGCGTACCTGCTCGGCAAAACGCGACAGCAGGGTCTGGGGGTTGCGGGCGATATTCTCCTCGTGCCGGTTCATCATTGCGCCTCCTGCGTGTCGAAACGTTGCAGCTCTTGCCTGAGCGTCTGCGAGACCCGATGCACCTCAGCGCTTTCCAGCATGTCCCAGTGCCCGCCATGTACCAGCCGGGCCTTGTAACCATTGCCCGCGCGACGACGCCAGAAGCTGCGCAGCTCATGCAACTGCGGGCGGGTAAAGCCTTCGCGAGCCTGAATCAGCACGATGCGCCCGGCTTGCGGCGCGCACTCGTATGCGGCCATGGCCAGGCGGTTGTGGTTGTAGAGGTGGAAATATCGCTCGACCTGCTCGTCTTCGATGCCGGGGTACATGCCGTTGAAGCGCACCAGCTTGTCGCGAAACTCCGCCATGTCCACGGTCCCGATCTGTTGCCGAAACCCCGGATCATCCGAGCCTTGGGTGTCGAGCAGCACCACCGTCACCTGACGATGGCCGGCAGCCGTCAGACGGCGGGCCATTTCGTACGCCACCAGGCCACCGAACGACAGCCCGGTGAGCACCAGCGGTTGTGAGGTCAACGCCGCGATCCGCCGCAAATAGGCGTCGGCCATCGCTTCGACGCTCGGCTCGGTGCTCTCTCCGGGGTTCAACCCTGGCGATTGCACACCGTACACACCGATTCTTTCCGGCAGTTCCTTGGCCAGCGACAGATAGCAGAACGCTGTGCCCCCCGCCGGGTGAATGCACACCACGTTGCGTTGCCCGGCACCGCGCCGGAATTCGATCAGGTTGTCCTGTGCCGCGGCCAGGCTGGCCCCGCTACGCAGCCAGCCGCCCAACGCCTCGATGGTCGGGTGGCCGAGGATCACGCGCACAGGCACCTCGACGCTGAACGCCCGGCCAATTTCGTAGGCCATCTTGATCGCCGCAATCGATGTCCCGCCGACGTTGAAGAAGTTGTCGCGAATGCCGATCTGCGGCACTAGCAGCAGGTCTTTCCAGATCTGATACAGGGTCAGCTCGATATGGTCACGGGGGCTGCCGAGATTGACCTGCCGGTCGGCCAGATCCTGATCGGCCAGTGCCGCAAGGGCGGCACGGTCGACTTTGCCATTGACCGTCAACGGTAAGGCGTCCAGCCACAGAAACGCGCTGGGCATGACGGCGCTGGACAGAGTCGTTGACAGGTGCGCACGCAGTGCGGATTCGTCCACCGTGCTGTCGGTAACGCAGCACGCCACAAGGCGCTGGTTCTGCGCCGTATCACCGACGATCAACGCCACACTGGTGCGAATACCGGGGAACAGGTCCAGCCGCGCTTCGATTTCACTCAGTTCCAGGCGAATGCCGCGCAGCTTGACCTGAAAGTCGTTGCGACCGAGAAACTCCAACTGACCGTCCGGGCGATAACGCGCCAGATCGCCGCTGCGGTACAGCCGGTCACCGGCAACGAAGGGGTTGTCGATAAACCGTTCGGCGGTGAGCTCGTCCTGCCCCAGATAACCCCGTGCAACGCCGACACCACCAATGTGCAACTGACCGGTGACCCCGGCCGGCACCGGCGCATCACGCTCGTCGAGCACGTAAAAACGGGTGTTGGCAATGGGTCGGCCGATGGGCAATTGGCGTGGCGGAACGTCAGCACCGGGCTCCAGCGTCCAGACGCTGCTGATCACTGTGGTTTCGGTCGGGCCATAGACGTTGTGCAGGCGGGCATGCGGCAGACGCTCCTGAAACAGCCTGGCGACTGCGGGCGACAGCTCCCCACCGCCACTGAACACATCCTTCAGGGAGAGACAGGCGCTGACCTCTTCGACCTCCAGAAACAGTTGCAACATGGCCGGCACGAACACCATCGCGGTGACGCTTTGTTCGCGCACCACCTGCGTCAGGTAGCCGGGTTCGAAATGCCCGCCGGGACGGGCGATGACCAGCCTGCCCCCGGTGAGCAACGGCCAGAAAATCTCCCAGGCCGAGGCGTCGAAACCGAATGGAATCTTGTGCAGCATGCTCCCGTGTTCGCCGCAGAATTGCTGACACCACAGCAGCAGGTTGCTCAGCCCGCGATGCGTGACCATCGCCCCCTTGGGCAGCCCGGTGGTGCCGGAGGTGTACAGCACATACGCCAGGTGGTCGGCGTTCACACCGACACGCTGCGGCTGCGGATTGTCCGACGGGCACTCGGCCCAAAGCACGGCATCGGCTTGCACGTCGAGGATCGGCACTTCACAGTCCGCGCCTTGCAGGGCCTCGCGCAGGATCTTGCGCGTCGGCCCTTGGGCCAGCAGCACCACCGGGGACGTGTCATCGAGAATATGCCGCAGGCGACCCGATGGATAATCCGGGTCCAGTGGCACATAGGCGCCCCCGGCCTTGAGCACCGCCAGCACGGCCACCGGCAGTTCCAGCGAACGTTCGATACACACCGCCACGCGCACATCCGGGCCGACGCCGAGGGTGAGCAAGTGATGCGCCAGGCGGTTAGCCTGACTGTTGAGCTGGCTGTAGCTCAGCGATCGACCTTCGAAGATGACCGCACACTCGGCCTGCCGACGCGTGACCTGAGCTTCGATCAGGCGATGCACGCAATCGACGGGCTGGGCCAGCGGTGCCGGGCTGTTCCACGCATGCAGTATCTGTTCGCGTTCGGCATCGCTGATCAGCGTCAGTGCGCCGACAGGCTGCTTGGGGTTCAGCGCCACCTGTTCCAGCAGCTGACGATAATGCCCGCTCAGACGCTCGATGCTGGTCTGGTCGAACAGGTCGGTGTTGTATTCCACCAGCAGGCTCAGCACACCGTCGCGCTCGACCCATTCGAACGCCAGGTCGAACTTGGCCGTGGCGCTCCCGGTGCCGTATGAGGCCATGCTCAGGCCCGGCATCCGTGCGGCGTTGCCTGGGGTGTTCTGCAACACCATCATCACCTGAAACAGAGGCGAATACGCGGTATCGCGTTGCGGGTTGACGGCCTCCACCACGCGGTCGAAAGGCACGTCCTGATGCGCATGGACATCCAGCAGAGTGGCGCGCACTTCGCGCAACAGCTCGGCAAAGGTCTGCTGCGGATCGAGACGCTGGCGAATCACTTGAGTGTTGACGAAATGGCCGATCAGCGGCTCGATTTCCGGACGGCTGCGGTTGGCGAATGGCGTACCGATGCACAGGTCCCGCTGACCGCTGTGGCGCCAGAGCAGGACCGACAGCGCGCCGATCAGCACGTTGAACAGCGTGCCTTGGGTCTGTCTGGCCAGCGCATTGAGCGCACGCAAGGTGGTGCCGTCGACCGTCGAGTTGAAGGTCGCCCCGACGTAGCGCTGCACGGTCGGACGTGGCCGGTCGGCAGGCATGTCGAGCAGCGGCGGCGCGTCGGCCAGCGTGCGCTGCCAGAAGTCCAGTTGCCCGGCCAGCGCCTCGTCGCTCAGCCGCTGTTGCTGCCAGCAGGCATAATCGGCGTACTGCACCGCCAGCGGCGCCAGACTGGACGCCTGACCGCGCAGAAAATCGCCATACACGGTAGTCACTTCCTGAAGGATCACGCCCATCGACCAGCCGTCGGCGATGATGTGGTGCACGCTGTACAGCCAGAGGTATTCCTCATCGGCAAGGCGCAGCAGCGAGGCCCGCAGCAACGGGCCGCTGGCCAGGTCAAACGGCGCTTTGGCCTCCTGCTCCACCGCCATGCTGACGTGCGCATCGCGCGCTGTCGGCGACAGGTCACGCAGGTCGACACCTGGCATCACCAGCGGCATCGCCGGGTGCACGAGCTGCCGTGGCTCGCCGTCCACGCTGGCAAAGGTGGTGCGCAATATTTCATGGCGCATGATCAATTCGTTCAGCGCCCGCTCCAGCACCGGCACATCCAGCGCGCCTTTCAGCAGCACCGCAGTGGGCACGTTATAGAACGCATTGCCCGGTTCCATCTGATCGAGAAACCACAGCTGGCGTTGTGAAAACGACAGCGGAACAGCCGTTTGCCCGGCAGCACGCCGAGGAATCGCGGCGGGGTCGGTGCCGCTCAGCAAGGCAATCAGTTCTGCCTTGTGCTGCTTGAGCGCCTGCAACATCTCGTCATTCAGAAACCCGCGCGGCGCCTTGCAGCGCAGTTTGTCGCCGTCCACTTCAAGCACCACGGCGTGGCGATCGAACAACTCCAGCAATTGATAGGCATTCATATCTCTATCTCCTCCATGTCGCTGGCGTCGTCCGTTTGATCGGCGGCAGAAGCGAACGCCTCGACCTGCGCGCGGCGTTGTTCGTCGGCAGTGCGCAGGCCGCCCACCATCGAGTAGATCAACTGATGATTCGGTCCCAGGTCGAACAGGGCCGACAATTGCTGCTCTTCGAGCGAGCCCATGCCACACAGGCCAAGGCCCTGCTCCACCGCCGTCATGGTCAGCAATTGCGCCATGCCCCCGGCTTCTATATGACAGAAGTCGCGACTGCGCTCGCCATACAGCGGCCGTATCGCGGCCATGTCGGCGATGAAGAACAGCGAGAACGCGGCGTTTTCATACACCGGTCGGTTAACGAAATAATCGTAGGTGTCCGGGTCGAGCGGCTCGCTGTCGAGCATCAGCAGGCGGTGCTCAACCGGGTCGTAGTAATAGGCGCCGGCAGCAACGCCGGTGACCCGCTGCGGTTTGACATACAGGTAGCACTGGATCGGGTACAGACCGCCTGCGGACGGGAACTGGTATTTGACCTCGCCGTGCAGTTGCCCCTGCGCCAGGCTGGCCAGTAATCCGGCAAACGCTTCGGTCGGAATGGGCCCCTCAGCGAATTGGCGTACCGAGCGGTAATCGCTGAAGCGTCGCGCGAACACCGGATCATCCGGACGCGCAAGATTCAGCGCCGCAACCTCTGGGGTGAAAGTCCGCCGACCGCGCTGGTCGGCCTTGAAGCGCGCCCGCTGCTGCGGATCCTCGATCACTTGCTCAGGCGAACCCGCGCGCTGACGAACGCTGTCGACCACACTGCCGTTGGCCAGATTGCGGCGGTACATGCCGAGCAGGTTGAGCAGGGTCGGCTGCGCCAGCAGTTGCGCAACGTTGGGACGGAATTGCAGTTCGCCGGACAGCGCATTACTGATCCTGACAATGTCGATCGAGGTGGCGCCCAGGTTGAGCAAATTGGCGTCGGCAGCGATCGACGGGCGCTTGAGCACGCCCTGCACGATCATCACCAGTTGTTGCTCCTGTGGCCCCTCCACTTCCAGCGCAGGACCGGCATCCTGGACCTGCGCTGGCTCCGGGAGGCGCTTCTTGTCGACCTTGCCGTTGGCCGACAGCGGCCATTCCTGCACGAAGGTAAACGACGTCGGCACCATGTAGGCCGGCAGTTTGTCTGCCAGGTACTGGGTAAAATCACTGGCCTGTAACGAGGGATCGGCCTTGAGTATGTAGCCCGCAAGCCGCTTCTCGCCCAGCGCTTCGCCGAGCACCCGCACCACGGCGCTCTGCACGCCGGGATGGCGATTGAGCGCCGCTTCGATCTCGCCCAGCTCGATGCGGTGCCCCTGGACCTTGACCTGGGTGTCTTCACGCCCGAGAAACTCGATATTGCCGTCGGGCAGCCAGCGCCCCAGGTCGCCGGTCCGGTACAGACGTTCGCCAGTCAGCGGGTGAGCGAAGAAACTGCCGGCACTCAGGGCTTCATCACGCCAATAGCCCTTGGCCAGGCCGATACCGCCGATATACAACTGGCCAGCCACCCATGTCGGGCGAACCTGCAAGGCGTCATCCAGCACATAGAAGCGCTGGTGATCCAGCGCCTTGCCATAGGGAATACTGCGCCACGCGGGGTCGACCTGCTGCAGCGGATACTGGATCGACCAGATGGACGCTTCGGTCGCCCCGCCAAGGCTGACCAGTTGCAACGCCGGCTGCAGCGCCCAGGCACGCTCGGGCAGCGTCAGGGGAATCCAGTCGCCTGACAGCATCGCCACGCGCAGGCACGACGGCAACGCGCTGCGCTCGCTTTGCACATACTCCAGCAACATGCCGAACAAGGCTGGCACCGAATTCCACAGGCTGACCTGATGCCGCTCGATCAGCGTCAGCCAGTGCGCCGGGTCGAGGGCTTGCTGCGGTTCGAGCAGCACCACCGCTGCGCCAGCGGCCAGCGTGCCGAAGAAGTCATAGACCGACAGGTCGAAACTCAGCGACGAAACCGCCAGCACCCGGTCCCCAGCGCCGACGGCAAAGCGCCGGTTGATATCGAGCAGCGTGTTCACCGCCCCGCGATGATCAATGACCACGCCCTTGGGCAGGCCGGTCGAGCCCGAGGTGTAGATCACATAGGCCAGATTGTCCGGAGTGAGATGCACGGCGTGTAATTCGGATTGATCGGAAAGGCCATCGTCGGCAACGATCGGGTCGCTCACGCTGATGACCTGGACCTGCACGGGCCACTCGATACGTTGCAGCAGTGCCGGCTGAGTCAGCGCCAGGCTGGCTTCGGCACGTTGCAGAATGTGCTCCAGACGCTCGGTCGGCAGTGCCGGGTCGAGCGGCAGGTAGGCCCCGCCGGCGTACTGGATCGCCAGCGTCGCGACGACCTGTTCCCAGCCACGTTCCATAACCACCGCGACCAGTTGATTAGGCACCACGCCGCGACGCTGAAGCAGCGCCGCCAGTTGTCGCGCTTCGGTTCGCAGCTGCCGATAACTCAACTGACGCTGGGTGCCGATAACCGCCAGCGCATCCGGGGCAGTGAGTGCCTGACGATCAAACAGTTCGTGCATCAGCGCCGAGTCAACGGGGCTGGCATCGGGCACCGGCAAGCGCGCCCGCGGTATCAGCTCCACCGTGCCAGCGTTCCAGGCATCGGCGTCCAGCAGGCGATCCAGCAGCGCGTTGTAGGCGACAAACATCTGCTCGATCAGGCCTTGCGGAAACAACTCGTCGATGCTGTCCCAGTTGAACAGCAGGCGCCCTTCCAGCTCCAGCAGCGTGTGGTCAAGCCAGACCTGCGGGGTCTGGGTGATGCTGTGCATGTGCTCGGCATTCAACGCGTCGGCAAGGTTGAATTCGGCCAGTTCCGGCGCAGCTTCCGACAAGGTGCTGTTGAACACGATCGGCATGGCGGTCTGCTGCACGCCTCGGGCCTGGGACAGTTCACGCAGCACCCGCACGCCGCTGACCACCGAATGGTCGATGTCTTGCCACAACCGTGCCTGCACGGCACGCGCCTTGTCGATGAAACTCGCGGCCCCGTCGAGACTGACTTCAAGCAAGACCAGCGAGGTGAAGTCACCAATGATCTCATCGACATCCGGGTGCAGCGGCATGCGGTTGAACAGCGGCAGGCTCAACGTGAAGCGCGGCTGCCGACTCCACAGCGCCAGCACCTCGCTGAACGCGGTCAGCAGCATCACCGACGGCGTCACGGCAAATTGCCTGGCGAGTTCCTTGAGCCGTGACCACTGCAGCGCTGAAAGCTCGCGGTCGCGGCGGGTAAAGTGCGGCTGGCTGATGCTTTCCGGCTGGCACACCAGCGGCAGGTCCGGCGCAGGTGCCAGCGTGGCAACCTTCTCGCGCCAGTAGTCCAGTGCCTGTGCGTAGCGGCTGTCATTGCGCAAGCGCTGCTCGGCCAGCACGTAATCGCGAAAGGTCAGCCCCGGTTCGGGCAGTTGCAACTGCGGGTCGGCATAAAACGCCATCAGCTCGCGCGCCAGAATCTGCGTACTCGCGGCATCGACGATCAGGGCGTCAAGGCTGATGTGCAGATGGCTGATGCCCTCATCGAGCAACGACAGACTGAACTCGAACAACGGCCAGCGACTGGCGTCCAGCACCTGATGGGATTGACGTTCGCGGGTGACTTGCAGGGCCTGCTGCGCGGCGGCGGCAGACAGGCCGCGCAGATCGTTGCGTGGCATGTGATAGATAGGCACGCTGTCGAGGACCTGCTGCGTGCCATCACCAAGGAACGCCACGCGCAGCATGTCGTGCCGCTGGATCATGCGGTTCAGCGCCTGCTCGAAACGTGGCACGTCGAGGCCGGGGATGCGCAGTTCTTCATAGCCATGGGCACTGACCCCGCCGAGGCTGACCGACGCTTCGCGGCCAAACCAGTACGCCTGCTGGATATCGGTCAGCGGAAACGGCGCGTAACGTGCGCTGCGATCGGCTTCAATCGGGGCAAAGGGTGTGTCGAGCGGAGGCCCGTCACCCCGCCCGAGCCGCACCTGCTCGGCCAGGTCCATCAGCACCGGCGTCTTGAACAGGCTGCTCAGGGACAGCTGCGCGCCCATGCGCTGGTTGATCATGTAGATCATTCGCGTGGCCAGCAGCGAATGCCCGCCCAGTTCGAAAAAGTTGTCGTGAATGCCGACCTGCTGGCACTTGAGCACCTCGGCCCAGATACACACCATCTGCCGCTCGGTCTCGTCGCGCGGTGCCACATAGGCACTGGCGGCCTGCCGCTCTGGCACTGGCAGCGCCTGACGGTCGAGCTTGCCGTTACGGGTCAGCGGCAACTGCGCCAGCGCCACCCAGGCCGTCGGCACCATGTGTTCCGGCAGGTGCAGGTGTAGCTCGGCACGCAATGTTTCGGCAGTTGCAGGCCCCACCACATAGGCCACCAGACGCTTGTCGCCCGGCACATCTTCGCGCAGCAGCACCACCGCTTCCCGCACACCGGGTTGCTGGTGCAGAAGGCTGTCTATCTCGCCCAGTTCGACGCGAAAGCCGCGCAACTTGACCTGCTGGTCGATGCGTCCCAGGTAGTGAACGTTGCCGTCAGCCGCGAACCGCGCCAGGTCACCGCTGCGGTACATACGCGCACCAGGCTGCGGGTTGAACGGGTCCGGCAGGAAGCGTTCGGCGCTCAAGTCTGGACGATTCAGATAACCACGGGCCAGGCAAGTACCGGCAATATACAACTCGCCCGCCACACCGACCGGTACCGGGTTCAGGTCGCCGTCCAGCACATACAAACGCGCATTGGCGATGGGCCGGCCAATCGGCGGCGCATCCGGCCACTGCCCGGCCTGATCGCAGTTCAGGCTGAACTGGCTGACCACGTGGGTTTCGGTCGGGCCGTACTGGTTGTGCAGTTGCGCACCGCCAAGGCCGCAGACAAAGGCACGCAGTTCGTCATTGACGAGCAACGCCTCGCCAGCAGTGATGATTTCGCAGCCGCCCTTTGGCAAAGGCATCGGCACCGACGCCTCGGCTTCAGTGAGGCTGGCCAGTTGCTGAAGCACGGCAAACGGCAGAAACGCCCGTTGTACATCTTCGGCCACCAGCGTCGGGCGCAGCGCGGCAAGATCTTTGCGGCCGGCCTCGCTCATCAGCACCAGGCTGCCACCCTGGCACAGCGTGCTGCAGATTTCCTGAAACGACACGTCGAAATTCAACGACGCGAATTGCAGCACGCGTTGTGCAACAGGCGTCTGTTCCAGTTGCCAGGCGATCAGGTTATCCAGCGCCGCACGACTGTGCGCCACGCCCTTGGGCCGCCCGGTCGAACCGGAGGTGTAGAGCACGTAAGCCAGGTTGCCGGGGCTGACGGGGACTTGCGGGTTGGCCTCGGAATACCCAGACCAGCGCTGCGCTTCAACGTCGAGGCAGCAGATCGGCAGCGTGTCGGGCAACGGCGGCAGACCGGCACGCAGTACAGTCTGGGTCAGCAGCAGGCTCGGTGCGGCATCCGCGAACATGAACGCCAGACGCTCGACCGGGTATGCAGGATCGAACGGCACGTAAGCGGCGCCGGTCTTGAGAATGGCCAGCAGGCCGATGACCATCTGCGGCGAGCGCTCCAGACACAGCCCAACGCGCTGCTCGGGCCTCACGCCCTGCTCGATCAGGTAATTCGCCAACCGGTTGGCAGACTGATTGAGCTCGGCGTAAGTCAGCGCTCGCTCATCGGCCAGCAACGCCTCGGCGTCGGGTGTGCGCTGCGCCACGGCTTCGAAGCGTTTGACACAATCGGGCTGCGCCGAGGTATCGCGTTCGGTGCGGTTCCAGTCGTGGACGATCCGTCGGTGCTGCTCGGCGTTGAGCAGGTCGAGCGTCGCCAGCGGCTGCTCGCTGTCCTCGACCATCTGCATGAGGATGCGGCGCAGGTATTCGCCCATCTGCACCACGGTCTCCGGCTCGAACAGCCCCGACGCGTATTCCAGGCCGCCGACGATTTGCCCGTCGCGTTCGCTGAGTGCCAGTTGCAGGTCAAATTTAGCCACTGGCTGGACGCTTTGCAGCACGCTGACGTCGAGCCCGGACAACTCCAGATCCGAATCCTGATGCTGCTCCCAGGCGAACAGCACCTGAAACACCGGGCTGTAAGCCAGACTGCGCGGCGGGTTGAGCAACTCCACCACTTGATCGAACGGCAAGTCCTGATGTTCCTGAGCGGCAAGCGCAACGCTGCGCGCCTGTTGCAGCCAGCTGGCCACCGTCGGGCTGCCGGCGCGGGTCATGCGCAGGGCCAGGGTATTGACGAAGAACCCGATCAGCCCTTCCAGCTCCTGCTGGCTGCGGTTCGCCGAGGGCACACCAATGACCACGTCATCCTGCCCCGACAGGCGCATCAGCAACAGCGACCAGGCCGCCAGCAGGTTCATGAACAACGTGGTGCCCTGCTGCGTAGCCAACACTCGGAGCCGTGCCGTCAGCACGCGGTCAAAGACCAGTGGCACGAAGCCGCCGCGGTAATCCTGGGCGGCCGGACGTTTGTGATCGGTGGGCAACTCCAGCAATAGCGGTGCACCGCTCAGGGTTTCACGCCAGTAGCGCCGCTGCGCATCCAGTACCTCGCCGGACAGCCACTGGCGTTGCCAGGCCGCGTAATCCACATACTGAACAGCCAGCGGCGGCAGTGGCAGGGACTGCCCGTGCGCGGCCGGTTGCTGAATAGCCGCCTCATAGAGCAGCCCCAGTTCACGGGTCAGCACGCCCATCGACCAGCCATCCGAGACGATATGGTGCTGGGTCAGCAACAATACGTGATCGTCGTCGGCCAGCTTGACCAGGCTGACGCGCATCAACGGCCCTACCGCCAGGTCGAACGGCTTGCTGCCCTCTGCGTCGATCAACGCCAGCAGACGCGCCTGGGCATCGTGCTCGCCGCGCAGATCGATGACTGGTAACGGAATGATCGTCTCCGCAGCGCAAACGCGCTGCCGCCCCTCGCCCTCGACCGCGAAGAAGGTGGTGCGTAGCGCCTCGTGGCGGGCCACCAGCTGATTGAAACTGCGCTCCAGCGCGGCCACTTGCAACGGCCCGCGCAGGCGCAGATTCAAGGGCATGTGGTAAGCCGCATTGCCGCCTTCCATCTGCGCCAGAAACCACAGGCGCTGCTGGGCAGATGACAATGTGTGTGCCCCGCTACGCTCTACAGCCGTGATCGGTGGGCGAGCGTTGCCCTGCTGAGCGGTGCTCAGTCGTTCGGCGAACTGCTGCAGCACGGGGGCGGTAAACAGGGCTGAGGGTGACACCTCAAGATGCAGTGCCTGCCGAACCTTGGCCAGCACGCGCATCACCAGCAGCGAGTGGCCGCCGAGTGCAAAAAAGTGATCCTGGCGACCGACTCGCTCGACGCCCAGCACCTCCGCCCATATGGCCGCGAGGGCCGTTTCCAGCGCGCCTTGCGCGGCTTCGAAGACATGCCGATCGAACGCGTCATCCCCCGGCTCGGGCAGTGCGATGCGGTCCAGCTTGCCATTGGCGGTCAGCGGCAGCGCGTCCATGCGCACGAACGCAGCAGGAATCATGTAGTCCGGCAGGCTGCGCTGCAGATGCTCGCGCAGGCCTTTGGGCGTCAGCCCTGCGCCGCTCTGTTCGCGAAAGTAGGCAATCAGCCTGGGTACGCCGGCGTTGTCCTCGCGCAGCACCACCACGTTGTCACGCACACCGGCAACCTCGGCCAGACGCGCCTCGATTTCTCCCAGTTCCAGGCGCAGGCCGCGCAGCTTGGCCTGCGAGTCGTTGCGCCCGAGGAATTCCAGATGGCCGTCAGCCCGATAGCGGGCCAGATCGCCAGTACGGTACAACCGCTCACCGGCCACGAACGGGCTGTCGATGAAGCGCTCGCGGGTCAATTCCGGCAAGTTCAGGTAGCCACGCGCAACCCCCGCGCCGCCGATGTACAGTTCGCCGGTCACGCCCTGGGGAACCCTCTCGTCAGCGGCATCGAGCAGGTAAATCCGCGTGTTGGCCAACGCCCGTCCGATGGGCAGCACCGCATCGACGTGGCTGTCGGGCTCGAACTCGAAACAGGTGCTGTCGATGCTCGCTTCGGTAACACCGTAGGCCTGGACGATCTGTGCCTGCTCGCCACACAAACCGCGCAGTTGGCGCGCGCTGTGCGCTGTCCAGATGTCCGAACCACAAACCACCGTGCTCAGGAACGACAGGTCGCGCCCCGCCTCCTGCGCCCAGACCAGCAAAGGGTTGAGCACCGCAGGCACGAAATCCGCGAAATCGATGCGCGCCTCGCGCAACAGGCGATACAGCGCGGGCGGGTCCATCAGCGTGTCACGCGGGCAGAGCACGAGCGTGCCGCCAAAACCCAGTGCGCGGATCAGGTCGGCGCTGAACACATCGAAGGAAAACCCGGCCATTTGCAGGTGATTGAGGGGCTTGTGCAGCGCATACAACCGCTCCCAGGCAGCGCTCACCGCGATCAGCCCACGGTGCTCGACCATGACCCCCTTGGGCGTCCCGGTGGAGCCCGAGGTGTAGATCACGTACGCCAGATGGCGGGACGTCAGACCGACCGCGTGCGGGTCAGGGTTGTGCGTCGGCTGCGCTGCCCACAGCCAGGTATCGGCCAGATCGAGCACCTGCGTTGCGACCTCACCTTGCTCCAGCGCCGCCAGCAACACCGCGCGCGCCGGGGCGTGGCTCAGCAGCACGCGTGGCGCGCTGTCTGCCAGCATGTGGGCCAGACGGGCTTTCGGGTACGTGGGGTCCAGCGGCACGTAGGCACCGCCGGCCTTGAGTACCGCGAGCACGCCGACCAGCATGTCCAGCGAGCGCTCCAGGCAAATCCCGACACGCACATCCGGCCCGACACCAAGACTGCGCAGGTAATGGGCCAGGCGGTTGGCTTGGGTATTGAGCGTCGCATAGTCAAGCGTGTCCAGCCCCAAGCGTGCCGCGATAGCGTCAGGATTAAGCTGCGCTTGTGCTTCGAAAAGGCCATGCACACACTGGGTTTGGTCAAAGGGTTGCTCTGTATCAGGATGAGCGAAGCCCGTCCCGCGCGAGGAAGATTTGTCGACCATCAGGAATCACCGTCCGTGAGCAGATTATTTTTTTATGAGCAGACGGGAGCGCAGAGCAGCAAGCCCGTCAGGCACGGCATGAGCAATGCCGGATGAACATCGAGATTCAGGGAGAGGGTGCGGCGCGGGCTCTCGGGCTCATGCCATGACCTGACATGCAAGCGCGCGGGGGGATCGCTGAGGGATGACAGGCGAACGCGGCACGGCGCGAATCGCATACAGAAAGGGGGTTGGCTGGCTCGTTGACGAGACTGATCGCTCTACCCTTGGAACTGACGTTTGCATACCGCGTGGCCAATTGAAACCTCACCTTCGGTTCGAGGGTCAACGACGGGGAACGGCCTGCGCCGGGGTGTCAGCGCCAGGGTGGACCCGATCGGCTGTGACTGCGGAGTCTGTGGACCCATGACAGTCATTGGCGCTGGGTTTTTGGCCCTGAGCGCCGGGGATAATAACCACGATTTTTAGCGATGAGGCAAACAAAAAGTTACAAACCGCGAAAGTGTCCGTCAAACGGCACGGCCGTCCAGCCGCCGGATCTGTTTCAAATTCCAGTGTCAGGCGACGACTTTTCCAGGCATCCGATGCAATACTCGAAACCTGATTCACATGAGCCCGGCCTCTATGACCCTGAACTACCTACGACTGACCCCGGCCGATGCGCCTGCCTATCGCGCCTTGATGCTTGAGGCCTATGAACGTCATCCAGACGCCTTTACCTCTGACGTGAAAGAGCGCGAGGTGCTGCCTGCGCAATGGTGGGAGAAAAGGCTCGATGACAGCGCTGGCGCAAGCGAAGTAGTGTTTGCCGCCGTTGAAAACGGTCACCTGCTGGGCGTCGCCGGCCTCTGCGTCGAAACCCGAAAGAAGGCCCGACACAAATCGACCCTGTTCGGCATGTACGTGCCACTGGCACACAGGAACAGGGGCATCGGCGCTCGATTGGTGCGCAGCGTGCTCGACCATGCCGGAACCCGGCCCGAGCTTCTGGTCGTCCAGCTCACTGTCACGCAGGGCAACACCGAAGCAGTCGGACTGTACGAGCGAATGGGCTTCGTGACCTTTGGCCTCGAACCCCTTGCAGTCGCTGTAGGCACCGGGTTCGTCGCCAAAGTGCACATGTGGAAAGACTTGCGCGGGTGAACGGCCCGCCCGGGTAATGGCGCTTCAGCAATCGAGCGCGTCAGCCGCTTCGGTCAGGGAATCAACGATCACATCCCAGTCCTGTTCGGCGGTCAGATCAGACGTCTGGCCTGGCCCGTGCTCGGCGGGACGTCGGACGAAAACGGTCTTGAAGCCATTCGCACGTGCGGCAGTCAGGTCGGCGTTATGCGCAGCCACCATGGCGACGCAATGCGGCGCCAGACCCACTGCTTTTGCAGACTTCAGGTAGGCCTGGGGAATCGGTTTGTAGGTGCCGGCGATCTCCGCGCCGACGATGACGTCCCAGGGCAGTCCGCCGAACTTTGCCAGGTTGAGCATTCCGGCGATGTGTCCGTTCGATAGCGTACCGATCGAGAATCTGCGCTTTAATCGGGTCAGGCCTGCGACCGAGTCGGGCCATGGATCGAGCCTTTCCCAGGCCTTGTTCAGCTCGGCGAGCTCGGCGTCGGAGATGCTGCCGAAATCCACCTCGTGGCGCGCCAGCACGGTTTCGAGACTTTCCCGGTTGAGCACGTCGAGTGTCACGTACGGGCGCTCACCCGCACGCACGCGCTGCATGGAAGGTTGATAAAGACCGCGCCACTGATCGGCAAAATCAAGGGGGTCGACGTTCACGCCATGCTGCTGCAGAAATGGCGCAGCGGCCCGCGCCACGCCGTTTCGCCAGTCGACAACGGTGCCGAATACATCGAAACCGAGAAACCCTATCTGTTCCAGTCTGGCCATATTGCTCTCCCGAATCGTGCACAGTCGCTTATAGTTCTACAGAACTAGAACTATAGAACCAATCGCGCCAAAGCGAGTTGTTCCGGGCAGACATTACCCCAACTGTAAATGTTATGGACGGCACCGAAACGGCTCGACGGCTGATCAATCAACGATAGACGGAGGATTCATGGACTACGTAAAGCTTGGCAACACAGGGCTGGATATTTCCAGACTGTGCCTTGGATGCATGACATTCGGCGAGCCCGATGCCGGAACGCATCCCTGGACACTGGGCGAAGAAGCAAGCAGGCCGATCATCAAACACGCCGTCGAGCAAGGCATCAATTTTTTTGACACGGCCAACAGCTACTCGGCAGGTACTTCGGAAACCATCGTCGGCAAATTGCTCAAAGAGTTCACCCGTCGCGACGAGACCGTCATCGCCACGAAGGTGTTCTTTCCGGCAAACATGTGGGAAGGCTCGACCCGTCCTAACGAAAAGGGGCTCTCGCGCAAGGCCATCATGTCCAGTATCGACGCGAGTCTGACGCGACTCGGCACTGACTACGTCGACCTGTACCAGATCCATCGCTGGGACTATGACACGCCCATCGAAGAAACCATGGAAGCCCTGCACGATGTGGTCAAGGCCGGCAAGGCCAGGTACATCGGCGCGTCCTCCATGTACGCATGGCAGTTCGCCAAGGCCCAGCAGGTCGCGACCGCGCATGGCTGGAGCAGGTTCGTCTCGATGCAGAACTACCTGAACCTGGTGTATCGCGAAGAAGAGCGCGAGATGATCCCGCTGTGTATCGATCAGGGTGTCGGCCTGATGCCGTGGAGCCCGATGGCACGCGGCAGGCTGACCAGGCCCCATGGTCAGCAGACCGAGCGGACCAGAACCGACGTTTCCGGCCAGTCGTTTTACGAGGCGACGGAAAAGGAAGACGGTCGGGTGATCGATACCGTGGAACAGCTGGCCGCAGAGCGCGGGGTGCCGATGGCGCAAATCGCACTGGCCTGGGTATTGGCCAAGCGCGGTGTATCCGCGCCCATCGTCGGCGCTTCCAAGGCCACGCAACTGGACGATGCCATCGCAGCGCTGCAACTGGTGCTCAGTGATGAGGATATCAAACGCCTCGAGGCTCCGTACGTGCCCCATGCAGTGACCGGATTCGTCTGACCGACGCTGTAAAAAATCCCGGAACCGGCGAACGTCATGAGCCTCGCCGGTTACCCGCGGTACACAGCGACGACGAGCGCCCCTAAAGATCGCACCGCGCGCTTTCGTAACTGTCATACAGTTCTGAAATAACACCTGTCTATGTCACCGTGCGCAAATATCTATTGGGCAGCGAGTCGACTGGGCGCTATTGTCAGGCGATTCTGAATAAAGGCTCTTCGCCATTATTTAATTCGACGTCTTCTCTTGCCTCGCTCGGGTTCATTCCATGAAAAATCAGGTTTCTCTGGCTACGCGCATCGGCTTGGGATTCGCCGCTGTCGTCTCGCTGCTCATCGTGATCACCGCCGTTGGCATTCAGCGGGTCGGGTTCATCGACAGCACTCTGGAAGACGTAGGCGAAAATGCCGCCAAGGTGCAACGCTATGCGATCAACTTCCGGGGCAGCGTGCATAACCGTGCGATCGCTCTGCGCGATGCAGTACTGGTCAACAACGACCAGGACCTGGCGCTGCATCTGGCAGAGATGACCCGTCTTGAAAAGGACTATGTCGACTCGGCCGTACCGATGGAGCAGTTGTTCACCAAGCCCAATGTCAGTGCCGAAGAGCGCCAATTGCTGCGCGGCATCAAGGAGATCGAACAGCAAACGCTCAGCTCTACCACGAGCGTGATTGCCTTGCGCCGTGCCGGAGACATCGCCGGTGCGCAGGCCTTGTTGCTGAGCCAGACCTCCGGTAACTACAGTGAATGGCTGAAGCGCATCAACGCGCTCATCGACCATGAGGAAGCCTCGATCAGGGTCCAGCTGGATAATGTGCAGGCAACCGCCAGCCAGTTCCGTGGCCTGATGCTGCTGGCCACAGCGTTCGCCGTGCTGCTGAGCATCGTGCTGTCGGCGTTCATCATCCGCTTCGTGAAAAAGACCCTTGGCGCAGAACCGGTTGACGTTGCCGAGGCCATTCGCCGACTGGCAGCGGGCGATCTGCAGCAAACCATCACCACGGCGTATCCCGACAGCGTCATGGGCGTGCTGAGAACGGCGCTAAACCGTCTTTCGGAAACCATCACCGACGTACGAATGGCCGCTCAAGAGGTCAGCCAGTCCTCTACCGTGCTGTCGGCGGCATCCTCCGCCAACAATGCGCAGATCATGGTGCAGACCCGTGAAGCCGAACAGGTAGCCACCGCCATCAGCGAGATGGCCGCGACGGTCAGTGAAGTGTCGGGCTATGCAGCGCAGGCCGCAGACGCTGCACGTCTGGCTGACAGTGAGGTGGCGAACGGCAACACGCTCGTCGAAGGCACGACCACTGCCATCGAACAACTGGCGGCCACGCTGACTGAAACGACCAGTACCGTGGAGCAGGTCTCACGGCACGGCGAGGAGATCGAAAAGGTGATCGAGGTGATCAACTCGATTGCCTCACAAACCAACCTGCTGGCGCTCAACGCGGCCATTGAGGCCGCCCGCGCGGGCGAGCATGGCAGAGGTTTTGCGGTGGTGGCCGATGAGGTTCGTTCGCTGGCCAATCGCACCCAGCTGTCGACCCAGGAGATTCAGAACATGATCAGCACGCTGCAGGGTGGTACTGAAACTGCGGCACAGAACATGCGCGACAGCTGTGAACTGGTCAATCGTGCCGTGGAACAGACACGCAATGCCCAAAGCGCCTTGTCGAGAATCAATCAGGAAGTGAGCGCGATCAATCACATGAACGCGCAGATCGCCAGCGCGTCGGTTCAACAGAGTGCGGTGGCAGAAGACGTTGCGATAAACATCACCAGCATCCACGACTCGACACTCAAATCTGCCAATGGATCGCAGCAGGTGGCAACCGCCAGTGAGGAGCTCGCACAGCTTGCGGATCGCCTGACCCGCAAGGTCGCGTTTTTCAAGGCAGGCTGAGGGAGTGATGAGTTATCGCGACGATGGATTGAGCATCGCCGCGGTATCCCATTATCGGCAGATCAGTCTATGCAACTGACCGGCCTTGAGTTGCGCATCGCCAGTATCACGGTGAGCATGGACAGCGCGGCACATACCGCGCCGATCACGATGGCAGCGGTAAAGCCGGCCCGACCGGACACCACACCACCAATGAACGCCCCGCCGCCTATCGACAGATTCACCACACACACCAGCAACGCCTGAACGCCCTCGACACGATCATTGGAAGCCTCGAAACACCAGATCTGTGTGGTGATGGGGATCATCCCGAAAGCGAACCCCCAGACCAGAATCACCGGCCAGAGCAGCCACGGGTTACCGACGAACATCAGCAGCGCAGTCAGCGAACCCAGCATCAGCAGGGTCATGATCAGCACCGAGGACGGCGCGCTTCTGGCCGCCAGGGCTCCACCGGCCAGATTGCCTGCAACCGCCGCCAGGCCGAACGCGAAGAGCAATGCCCCCAGCGCCTGACCCTGGATATGTGCGAATTCCTGCACGAAGGGCGCTAGATAAGTGTAGGCCGCGAAGTGCCCGACATAGATCAACAGTGCGGCAGCGAACATACGACGAATGCGCTGCTCGCCAGCCAGCGACAACATCTGGCTGATGCCGGCGGAACGTTCGCCCGGCAACGCAGGCAGGAAGGTTGCGATCAACAACCCCACTGCAACCGTGACCACTGCCGCTGTTTCAAAAGCTGCCCGCCAGCCGAAGGCTTCACCGATCAACGTACCGGCCGGAATCCCGGCGACAGTGCCAATCGAGACGCCCGCCAGCACATAAGCAGTGGCCTTCACGCCCTCCTTGCCGGGCCTCAAGCGCGGCCCGAGTGACCCGGCAATCGTCCAGAATCCCCCCAGCGCGAAGCCGAGCAGGACCCTGCCTGCGAGGGTCAGCCAGAAGTGCGTAGACAACGCGACGATCAGGTTGGATGCCAGCAATATCGACAGCAGCCCGAGCAACAGGCGCTTGCGGTCGACATGACTGAACAGGGCAATACAGGACGGTGCCGAGATGGCCGCAAGGATGCCGGGAACGGCCATCATCAAGCCTGTCTGGCTGATGCTCGTTCCCAGGTCGCGAGCGATATCGGGCAGCAGCCCGACCGGCAGAAATTCAGTGGTGACGGTGGCGAACGACCCAAGCGATACACTGCCAACGGCCCACCATGAAGCGGGTTTTGTTTCTACGTTTCCAGCGGTTTCAAAGCGACTCACAGCGGTTCCAGAATTCAGGGATGTCAGCGACCGGCCGCTCGGGCCAGCGCGTGGAAGCGGCCAACCCTAACGTGTAAGTCCGTATCGAAGCCACCTTGCGAAAGAATTTTGTGTGGATGACGCAAGGTAAGCCCAGCGAAGGCTGGCCATCAGGCCGATGCCCCGCGTCGAGGTTGCATGGGTGACGCAGAGCGTCAAGAACGGCATTCCCACGCAGTGCATGGGAACGATCAATCACCGACTATCGTACCGACTCTCTGCGTCAGGAACGGCATTCCCAAGCAAAGCTTGGGAACGATTATTCGACAACGACTTCCGGCTATCGTGACCTACTTGTTGCGGGTCACTCTCCAGATGGTGTTTGCCAGGTCGTCAGCGATGATGAGTGCGCCTTTCGGATCAACCGTCACGCCCACTGGCCGGCCGCGAGTCTTACCGTCAGCTCCGCGGAAACCGGTTGCGAAATCCACGGGCTCGCCCGCAGGACGTCCATTGCTGAACGGCACAAAGATCACCTTGTAACCCACTGGGTTATCGCGGTTCCAACTGCCGTGCTCGCCAACGAACACGCCGTCGGCAAACTTGTCGCCCATGGCCGGGATCGAGAACGACACGCCCAGTGCGGCGACGTGCGAACCAAGGCTGTAATCAGGCTTGATCGCCGCAGCGACTTTGGCCGGATTCTGCGGCTGGGCACGCGTGTCGACATTCTGGCCCCAATAGCTGTAAGGCCAGCCGTAGAACGCACCCTCCTTCACCGAGGTCAGGTAGTCCGGAACCAGATCAGGCCCCAGTTCGTCACGCTCGTTGACCACCGTCCACAACTGGCCGGTGCCCGGCTGAATCGCCAGTGCTGTCGGGTTGCGCAGACCGGTCGCATAAGGTTTGTGGGCACCGGTGGCGGCGTCGATCTGCCAGACCATCGCCCGATCGATCTCGACCTCCATGCCGCGCTCGGTCACGTTACTGTTCGAGCCGATACCGACATAAAGGTAGCGGCCATCAGGGCTTGCCGTCAGCGCCTTGGTCCAGTGGTGGTTGATCGCCGCAGGCAAGTCGGTGACCTTGGCAGGTTCACCGCTGGCCTTGGTCTGGCCTTCCTGATATTCGAAGCTCACCAGCGCATCCTGGTTGGCTACGTACAGCTTGCCGTTCGCGAAGGCCAGGCCATAAGGCGCATTGAGGTTCTCGGCAAAGACCGTCTTCAGCTCGTACTTGCCGTCGCCGTCCGCGTCCCGCAACAGTGTCAGACGATTACCGCTTTTGACCTTGGTGTTGCCTTGGGCCTTGATGACGCTGGCAATTACGTCCTTGGGTTTGAGCTTGGCAGCGCTGCCGCCGCGTCCTTCGGCAACGATGATGTCGCCATTGGGCAAGACGATGGACTGGCGCGGAATATTCAGGTCACTGGCAATCGCCGTGATGCTGAAACCCTCAGGCACGGCAGGCTTCTGATCGCCCCATGCGGTCGGTTCGGCAATCTTCATGCTCGGCAACAGGCCGCGTTGCGGATCCGGAAGTTTCGGATCCGGTCCGCGCGCCTGAGTGCTGTCGGCTTCACCACCGCAGGCGCTCAGCAGCAGCGCCATGCTCAATGCAGTCAATGCGTGGATATTTCTCATTCTGCACCTCCGGAACGCAGGCTGGTGAGCCCGGTCCACGTCGCAACGCAGGCCAGAACAGTGACGATGACCGACAGGATCAAGCCAGACGGCATGACCGCCCAGGCGTCTTTCGCATGCTCGAAGGCATTGACCAGACCCAGCACCCAGGTAACCAGCAACAACAGGAAGTACACCACGGGACGACCGGCCTTGTGATCGGCGCGAACCAGATTGACCAACGCGAACAGCAACGCCAGCCCGCAGAACAACAGGCCTCCGGCAATCAGCCAGGCGGCAAAGTTGCTCCACTGAATCTGAAAGGTCTGGTAGTAGGCAATATCACTCAGCAAGCCGCCAAGAAACAAAGGCACGGTTCCGGCAAGCAAGGTCGCGTGTAGCGGGCCTGGCGTGTAGCGGTAGACGGGATGGGTGGTTACGGTCATGACGGCTCCTTTTCGTTCGGCGACCCTGGATCAAAACTCAGTGCGGATGCACTGGCAGGTCGGGGTCGCGCTGAATGCGCATAAGGAAGGATCATGCTGAGCAAGCGATAGTTCAGCGCTTTTCATTTCGAAATATGTTGAAGACGCTACTCGCGTGCCGTGCGCTTGTTTCGCCGGCAACGCTCAGAGCAATAAAGCACCTCATCCCAGCAGCGCGCCCACTTCTTGCGCCAGGTGAACGGCAGCCCGCAGACCACACAGGTTTTGACCGGCAACTCACTCTTTTTCAAAGCGCTTCTCCGGCATCCAGCCTGGCCAGCAAATGCTCGCCCCGCTCCCACAGCGCCTGTTGCTTGGGCTCAGCCATACGATCAAGGTTCTTATAGATAATCGCCATGCGCTGATTGCGACGTAACAGGTCGCCGTGGCGCATCAGGAAATGCCAGTAGAGTGCATTGAACGGGCAGGCATCCTCAGTGGTGCTTTCAGTGACCTTGTACGCACAGCCGCGGCAATAGTCAGACATGCGCTTGATGTACTGGCCGCTGGCGCAATAGGGCTTGGAGCCCAGATAGCCGCCATCGGCATGCATGACCATGCCCAGCGTATTGGGCAGCTCGACCCAGTCGAAGGCGTCCATGTAGATCGCCAGATACCACTCGCAGATCTGCTCCGGCACGATGCCGGCAAGCAGGGCAAAGTTGCCGGTCACCATCAGGCGCTGAATGTGGTGGGCGTAGGCGTGCTTCAGGCTCTGGCCAATCGCCTGACTCATGCAGTTCATCTTGGTTTCGCCAGTCCAGTAAAACTCGGGCAGCGGCCGGCTGTTACCGAACAGATTGCCGCTCGCGTAATCGGGCATTTTCAGCCAATAGACGCCACGCACATATTCCCGCCAGCCGATCAGTTGGCGAATGAAACCTTCGGCGGCATTCAGCCCCACCCTGCCCGACCAGTATGCGGATTCAACGTCACTGCACACCTGGCGTAAATCCAGCAGCCCGATGTTCAGCGCAGCACTGATGCGCGCATGAAACAAAAACGGCTCATCAGTGGCCATAGCGTCCTGATAATCACCGAAACCGGCCAGGCCATAGTCCAGAAAGTATTCCCACAGCGCCTGAGCGTCGGCGTGCGTAACCGGATAGTCGAAATTATCCAGCGAGCCGTAATGACTGGCAAAGCGCTCGCCCACCAGCGTCAGCACCTGACGGGTGATGGTGTCGGCGGAAAAGCGCAGCGGATAAGGCGCGGCCATGCCCTTGGGCAGCGCCTTGCGGTTCTCGGCATCAAAGTTCCAGGCACCACCGACCGGCGTACCGTCGCCGTTCAACAGCAGCCTGCTTTTGCGGCGCATCTCCCGGTAAAAGAACTCCATGCGCAACTGCTTCTTGCCTTGCGCCCATGACGAAAACTCGTCACGGGAACAGAGAAAGCGCGTATCGGCGTGCCACTGGATGGGCAACCCGCAGTCCTTGATCGACTGCTCCAGACGCCAGTCGCCACACTCGGTGATGTGCAGCTCTTCTGCTCGCAACAGAGCCTGCCAGCGCTGTAACTCACCCGGCACCGACCCGGTGTTCTGCGGATCATCGAGCATGACGTACTGCACCCGAACACCACGCTCACGCAGCGCCTCGGCAAAATGCCGCATGGCGCTGAAGATCAGCACGATCTTCTGCGGATGATGCGGCACATGACTCGCCTCTTCCATGACCTCCACCATCAGGACCGTATCGCGCTCGGGGATCAGACCCGCCAAGGATGCGAGATCGAAGGAAAGCTGATCGCCGAGGATCAGGTGGAGACGAGGGGCTTGGGTCAATGGAAGAGGCTCCGCAGCCATAAAACTTGTACCAATGTAATTTCATGTACAAGATTTTCATAGCGTTTTTCGATGGGATACCTGCCCGACCCGCAGGGCGACCCACGCCCGGCCTCAGCATGGAAATGTGAAAATTTTGTTAACTATTTGTTCGCAGTGTCTTTTTCTGATCGAAACAACCTGTCACACTAATGCGAACCATTATCAACATTATTATCATCCTGCCATGGAGGGCGTCGAGGGAGTGTCGGGTTCATGTCGGGGCAACAATCGCAAAGCCGTAATCGTTTCACACCGGGTCTGCTGGCCATGGGCATCTGGGCTGCCACCACACAGGCAGCCTTTGCCGCTGGAGAACAGGTTGGCGAAGCACAGCCCGCCACGACCATGGAGCTGGGTGCCACGCAGATCAGCAGCGATCAACTTGGCTCCACAACCGAGGGCAGTCAGTCCTACACCACCGGCCCGATGCAGACCGCGACCAAGTTGCCGCTGACCATTCGTGAAACGCCGCAGGCTGTAACGGTCGTCACCCGCCAACGCATGGACGATCAGGCTATGACCAGCATCAATGACGTGGTGAGGTATACGCCGGGACTGTTTTTGGACCAGTCCAGCGGACCGGGTCGGCAAACCTACACGTCCCGCGGTTTCGACATCGACAACATCATGTACGACGGCCTGCCCGCCTCTTACTCGGGCTACACGGCAGGCGTTCAACCCAATCTGGCCATGTTCGATCATGTCGAGGTGATCAGGGGCGCGACTGGCCTGGCGACAGGGTCTGGCAATCCTTCGGCAGCGATCAATATGGTGCGCAAGCGCCCTACCGCCGTGCCACAGGTCACCCTCACCGGCACGGTCGGGAGCTGGGACGATTACCGTGGCGTATTCGATGCGTCCGGCCCACTGAACGACAGCCGCACGGTTCGCGGCCGGATAGTCGGCTCCTACCAGGATGCCAACAGTTTCCGCGACAAGGAAAAGAGCGATCACGGCGTGTTCTACGGGGTGGTCGAAGCCGATCTGAGTGACGCGACGACCGCCACCCTGGGCCTGTCTCGTCAGGAAGATCAGACCAACTACTTCTGGGGCGGCCTGCCCCTGGGCGTCGATGGTCACCACCTGAACCTGCCGCGCTCCACCTACTCAGGGTCGGATTGGGAAAACAAGAAAATCCAGATAGACACCGTGTTCGGTGAGCTGGAGCACCGTTTCGACAACGACTGGAAGCTGCGCGTAGCAGGCTCGAGCTCGTCGCTGGACGGCCTGTTTTCGGGGACTTATCTGTCTCGCTACAACGGCCCGCTGGAAACCACGGCCTACCAGTCGAAGCCGGAAGAGCAGCAGACCGCCTTCGATGCCTACGCCAGTGGGCCGGTCGAGGCCTTCGGCCGCACTCATGAAGTGGTGGTCGGCACCAGCCGGCGCGTGTACGACCAGACCAGCAACGAGTACAGCCCCTACGACACCGGCCTGCCCATCGGCGCGCCAAAGCCGGACTTCGTTCGCAATGGCAAGACGCATAGCATCGCTACCCAGGATGCGGTCTATCTCACCACACGCCTGAGCCTGGCCGATCCATTGACCCTGATCCTCGGCGGCCGTCTGGACTGGTACGACTACGATGACCGCGTCGGCGATGAAGACTACAAAGTCACCCGTAACCTGACGCGCTACGCAGGGCTGATCTATAAGCTGGATGAACACCACTCGCTTTACACCAGTTACACCGACGTCTTTCAGCCGCAGAGCGCACAGGACCTGTCCGGCAAAGTGCTCAAGCCGGTGGTGGGCGAAAACTATGAAGTCGGTATCAAGGGTGAATACTTCAACGGCGCCCTCAATACCTCCCTGGCGGTGTTCCAGATCGACCAGAAAAACCTCAAGACCCAGTCACCGACCCAGGCGGGCTGCGCGGTTCTGACCTGTTACGACGCTGCCGGTCTGGTACGCAGCCAAGGCATCGAGATGGAACTGCAAGGCGCGCTGACCGAGAACTGGCAAGTCGGCGCAGGCTATACCTACGCCCGCACCCACTACCTCAAGGACGCCGATCCGGCGAACAAGAACCAGCAATTCAACACCGACACACCCGAGCATCTGTTCAAGGTGTCGACGGTCTATCGTCTGCAGGGTGCACTGGAGAAAATGCGCGTCGGTGGCAACGTTTACTGGCAGAGCCGCATGTACAACGACATCGCGCTTACCGATGGCAGCTATCGCCTGGAACAGGGTAGCTACGCCGTCGCCGACCTGATGGCAGGGTATCAGGTGAGCAAGAACCTCGACGTGCAACTGAACGCCAACAACATCTTCGACCGCACCTACTACACGGCAATTGGCGCAAGCTCGGTATGGGGCTCCACCGACGTCTACGGCAACCCGCGCAGCTATGCGTTGACGGCCAAGTACAGCTTCTGAACCTGAGCCACGCTGCTACCGGGCATGCCCGACAGCAGCGTGGTTACCTGAGCGGTTACGCACCGCCTTCCATACCAAACGCCTTCGCCATCCCGCCTGCCCCTTTGGGCGTCAGCTGCAGTGCTCTGGAATCCAGATGGCGGCTTACCCAACCTCGTTTGAGCATCAGTTCCAGCAGCGCCGCCGATGTGAGGAGACGCTCACTCCAGTCCAGATAGGCGTAGGCATTCTTCGGTGGCGTCCGGGCTTTATTCGACGGGCCTGACAGCGACGTAATGATGCTGACACTCACTGCCAGTATTCAGGCGTCAGCAATACTTTCACTTATCAGCACGCGACCCCACGGAAAATCATCTAAAAACCAAAAAACAGAGTGATCACTCTGTTTTTTAAAAAGAAGATTAATGCCTTTAAAAACACAAAAACCAGAAAAATATTGCATATTAACTATATATTTTGAAATTAAAACAAAATCAAAACCAAATAGCTGCCATTGAATTTTACCCAATATCAAATAAATAAAATTGCATTCGTGTATTTTACCTTTCAGCAATTTTCTGTTTGTCACGCACGCCTTGAATGAACTGTCAGCGGCCCTGAGCTGCTGATTTGCCTGTCTGCCTGTTTCATATTTCTGTTTGGAGATTCTCCCGATGGCCAGCCCCCTGCTACCTGTTGTTGCCACTTTACTGATGTCCCTTGCCGCCCTCCCGGTGTCTGCCGCTGACGGGCAGAACCCGCTGCCATCCACGTCGAGCGAGCGCCGCGCAGAAGTCGACGCACAGCGTGAGCAGATCACGGGTGCCGACGCTGCCGTACAGAAAACGCCCAATGGCGCGCAAACGGTGGTGGATGCACCGATCGACACTGCTGACGCCCCTGCCGGCAATGAAGACCGCTGAGTGACCCACTGACTGCAACCGATCAACCTATGAATGACGTAAGGAATAACTCCGTGTCCATGATCAAACAAGGCCTGGGCCTGAGCCTGTTGGCGCTCGGTATCGCCCAGGCAGGCAGCGTATTCGCTGTCACGCCGATGAGCGGCAATGAAGTGGAAGCGCGCGTAGGCGCGATGCTGGACAACATGACGCAATCGGAAAAAATCAATTTTTCGCGCGTTGACGACGGCCGCATGATTCCCAAGCTGGACAAGTTCAACCTCCAAGGCACGGTCGCCTATGACTCGGCCATGGGCGTACTGGTCGGCGGCAAGACGTTCGGCGCGCAGTACCCCTCGCCATCCGCCCTTGCCGCAACCTGGAGCATTAACCGGGCCAAGGAATTCGGTCTGGCCATCGGCTACGAAACCCGCATCGCAGGCGGTCAGCAGATGCTGTCGCCGGCCATCAACCTGTACCGCACGCCGTTCAACGGCCGGGCAGCTGAGTACATGAGCGGCGAAGATCCGTTTCTCGGCGCAGTACTGGCACCAGCTGTCACCAACGGCATCCAGGTTCAAGGCATCCAGGCGGCCGCCAAGCATTACCTGATGAACGAGCAGGAAGCGAACCGTCATTATCTGGATGTGAAGATCGACGAACGAGCGATGCAGGAGCTGTACCTGCCGGGCTTCGAATCGCTGGTCAAGAACTCGAATATCGCCTCGATCATGTGCGGCTACAACAAGATCAACGGCGAATACGCGTGTGAAAACCACCACCTCATCACCGATATCCTCAAAGGCCAGTGGGGCTTTCAGGGTAACGTCATGAGCGATTTCAACTCGGTTCAGGACGCCTTCAAGGGTGCCTGGGCGGGCACCGATATCGACATGCCCAGCGGCCTTCAGTTTACCGAAGCCAAACTGCTGCCTTATGTCTGGAATGGTCAGTTGCACCAGAACGTGATCGACGACAAGGTGCGCAGGAACCTGAGAGCGCTGGTCAGCTACGGCTTTGACAAAGGGATCAACAAGGCGCAGCCACTGGAGCATCGTGAATACGGTCAGCTGGCGGCCTTGAACGTCGCCAGAGAATCGATCGTCCTGCTGCGCAACGAGCCAGTAGACGGGCAGAAACCTCTGCTGCCGTTGTCCAGAAACGCAAAGATCGCCGTCATTGGCGACATGGCCATGCAGCCGCCGACCGCGCCGTTCGGCACCGCCTATTCGGCGCCGGCCAGCTATGTCACCGAAGTGAGCGGACTCAAGCAACTGGCGTCTAGCCCGTCGAATGTGGACTACCTGCCACAGATGAGCCTGAACCCTAAATCATCGGTCTGGTATCAGCCAGGCAGTGACCAGCAGGCGATCAGCAACACCGGCGTAAAAGCCGAGTACTACGCCAACACCTCGCTGTCCGGCGACCCGGTGGCAACCCGCATCGAGCCGGGCGTCAACCTGGACTGGATTACCAATACCAACGTGACCGATAACGGTGCCAGCACAGTCAACGGTTATACCCCTGCGCCAGGCGCGTTCTCTGCCCGTTTCACCGGCAAGATCAAACCGACGATCACCGGGCCCCAGGTGTTCAAGGTACGTGCCGACGGCCCTTACAAACTCTGGATCAACGATGAGCTGGTGCTTGAAGATGAAGGCGCGCAAGTCTCGTTCGACCTGATTCCAGTCGTGCCGCGCACCGTCAAGACACCGAATCTCAAGGCCGGCAGCGAATACAACGTGCGCCTCGAATACCGCCGGCTCAAGGGTAACTTCACCCCGGTACTGGGCGGCATGAACGGCGTGCAGATGAGCTGGGCATCGTTGCGTCCACCGAAGAACCTGGGGGATTACGACGCTGTCGTGGTAGCCGCCGGCAATAACTTCGAATACGAGGGTGAGTCGCTCGATCGTCCGTTCGAACTGCCGCAATTCCAGTCCGAGCTGATCGGTTTCATTCAGAAAGCCAACCCGAAAACCATCGTGGTACTGCATGGTGGCGGTGGCATGGACATGCAGCCATGGGCTGACAAGGTAGCTGCGTCTCTGCACGCCTGGTATCCAGGGCAACAGGGCGGCCAGGCACTGGCTGAAATCCTCTTCGGCAAGGTCAATCCGTCGGGCAAGCTGCCGATCACGCTGGACAAGAAGGCGCAGGACAATCCGAGCTATGCATCGTACTCGAACCCGGTGCCGTACTATTTCAGCAGCCCTAACCCGCCTGTCGAGATGAGCTACAGCGAAGGCCTTTACCTGGGCTATCGCGGTTACGACAAGAAGCACACCAAACCGCTGTACCCATTCGGTTTCGGGCTTTCGTACACCACCTACGCGTACAGCGACCTGAAGCTGTCGAGCAATGTGCTGGCACCGGGCGCGACCATTCAAGCGTCGTTCACGGTTACCAACACGGGTGACAAGGCCGGTTTCGAAGTGGCTCAGTTGTACGTGCAGCCTTCCAAGCCGCTGGTTGATCGTCCAGAGAAAGAGCTGAAGGGCTTTTCCAAGGTTTACCTGAAGCCTGGCGAAAGCAAGACCGTGACCATTGCGCTGGACTCGCGCTCGTTCGCGTACTACTCAGCCAACTCGGTGAGCTGGAACGTTGACCCTGGCAAGTTCAAGGTGCTGGTAGGCAAGGACTCGGAAAACCTGACGCTCGACCGCACGGTTGTAGCGTTGTACCCGGAGAAATTGACCACTCGCGACTCCAACCCGCTGCCGATTCCCCTGCGCAAGGCCGTACAGGTCAAGGCAGAACAGGCTTACTAAGCGACATTCATCCCAAGCAACATTCATCACACGCCAAAGGCATCGGTGGTCGACAGGACCACCGATGCCTGCCTGGCAAATGCTCGCAGCTCAGCGTGCAGCCAGATCCCGCGCCAGTCGTTCGAGAAACCTGGCAAACCCCTCCTCTATCTGCACATCCCCTGGCGATCGAAGCCATTGAATCTGCATGCCATCCATCATGGCGGCTATCTCCAGGCTGATCTGCCTTGCGTCAATATCCGCTCGAACTTCGCCTTCCTCGACCAGCAACTTCAGATGCGCCTGAAGATGACCGTGCACAATTGCAAAACGCTCGCTGAACCAGCGGTGTGCAGGATGCGTGACCGACAGGCTTTCAGTGTTGATGATCATCAGCGCCTGGCTGACCGCAGCGTCTTCGATACTGAAACTCATGACCTGCTTCAGAAACGACAGGAACCCCTGCAGAGAAGCGACCTGATCGGCATCCTGCAGCCGGCCGGCAATGTACTGGTCGCGATGTTCGAGAACAGCTTGCAGCAGCACCAGTTTGGTCGGGAAGTGGTGCAGCAGGCCGACCTGAGAGAGACCTGCCACCTTGGCAATGTTGGTCAGCGAGGCGCCGGCATACCCATCCCGAGCGAAGAGGGTCATGGCCGCCTTGATGATTTCGGCCTTGCGCACCTCGCCCTTGGGCAGGCGACGTTTGGCTGGAGGCTGCTTGGCTGCGCTGGGTGTACCGGAGCTGTTTGCATCGATGGACATACGAAGGGCACGTTTCGCATAACGAAAGGGTAAATCCTAGCATGCGCTCCGCAGAACCCCTGAAAAAAGGCTGCTCCGCAAGCACAATTCGCATCAGGTCATGAGCGATGTGCGCAGCCTGCGAACAAAGTTGTTCCCATGGCCTGATGCCCTCTAAAGAAAGCCGCAAAAAGGCCGATGAATACCCGGGCAAATTGCCTTGTTTTTGGACACGCCCCTTGAATCAGCGCAGGACACATTGGCTGCTTTAAATTCTTGATCCGTCGAAACCCGATTCGTCGGCAGGTGTCCACCGACACGGCCACTGATATGCAGTCAAGACAGGCCGTGAGTTCAAGCGCGACAATGACCGTATGATGGCCGACATAGCATGACGCACATCAGGTGCAGCCTGCCGAGGGCGAACGGGCAAATGCAGAGCTTACTAACGAGCGGATTTCAACGTGCAAAGCAGGCCACCGGCAAGTGCCCGCCCATGCCAAACATAACGTGTGAGCGGGAGGCGCTCTGAAAGACCTGACAAGAGAAGAGCTTGAAACGCAGATCGTGGACCTGCGCAGAATGCTTGAAGAAGCCGGCATCGACGCCGCAACGAATACCCGTCGACCCGCAGCCATCGGCCGCGAGGCACGCCAGCGCGCAGTCTTTGACAGTGCGATGGATTTCGCCATGATCCTGACCGATCGCGACGGCATCATTACCGACTGGAACCCGGGCGCAGAGCAGGTTCTGGGCTGGACCCAGGATGAGATGGTTGGCCAGAGCGCCGAACGTTTCTTTACGCCCGAGGACGTGGCCAACGATCGTATCGAGCATGAAATGCAGCTTGCGCTGAGCGTAGGCCGGGCATCGGACGAGCGCTGGCACCTGCGCAAGGGCGGCCAGCTGTTCTGGGCATCAGGCGAGATGATGCCGCTCTACGATGAAAAGCATACGCACCTCGGCTTCGTGAAAATCCTGCGCGACCGCACGCCCGAACATCTGGCGGGCCGCGCGACCGAAGAAGCCCAGGAACGACACCGGCTCGCCGCCAAGGCGACCAATGACGCGATCTGGGATTGGGACTTTGCAGCCAACCTGGTGCTCTGGAACGACGCGCTGGAAGAGGCCTACGGCTACCCGCTGGCAACTCTGGACAACTCCGGTGACTGGTGGATGGGCCAGATCCATCCCGACGACCGTACCCGCGTGTACAACTCCATTCATGCCGTGATCGACGGCAATGGCACTGCCTGGACGGACGAATACCGCTTTCGTCGTCTGGACGGGGCCTATGCCGACGTGCTGGACCGCGGCCATGTGATACGCGATATCGACGGCCAGGCGGTGCGCATGATCGGCGCAATGCTCGATATGTCGCAGATGCGCAAGGCCGAGACCGCGCTGCGCCAGAGCGAAGAGCGCTCAAGGGCGATGCTGGAGACCATCGAAGCCGCATTCGCCATCATTCAGGTCAAGTTCGATGCCGATGACAGCCCGGTGGACTACCGCTTCATCGAGGCCAACCCCGCCTTTGAACGTCAGGCCGGCGTCGATCTGCGGGGCAAGTGGGTGACCGAGTTCGCGCCAGACCTGGAGCGGTTCTGGTTCGAAGCCTATGGCAACGTCGCCAAAACCGGTGAGCCAGCCAACTTTGAAAACTATGCCAAAGCTTTCGAACGCTGGTTCGAAGTCAAGGCGGTGCGTGTCGGTGAACCGGCTGATCGGCAGATTGCGGTGATCTTCAGCGATGTGACGGCGCGACGCGACGCCGAAGAGCGCTTGCGCACCAGCGAGGCCGTCGCGCGTGAAAACATCGACCGCGTTCAGCTCGCCCTGGCCGCCGGTGCAATCATCGGCACCTGGCACTGGGACTTGCCGACCGATCGCTTTACCGTCGATGAAGCCTTCGCCAAGGCCTTCGGTCTGGACACCGCGCTGGGCCGTGAAGGCCTGAGCCTGGAGCAAGTCATTGCCACTGTTCACCCGGAAGACAAGCAAGGCCTGATCCATGCGATCAATGCGGTTATCACCAGCGGGCGTGTTTACGCCCACCAATACCGTGTTCGTCGTAATGATGGCATTTACTACTGGATCGAAGCCAACGGCCGGGTCGACCGAGCCGAGGATGGCACGCCACTGAGCTTCCCCGGTGTGCTCATCAACGTCGACGAACGACGCGCCGTGGCAGCCGAACGCGACCGTGCCACTGCCGCGCTGCGTGCCCTCAACGACACGCTTGAGCAACGCGTGGCAGCCCGTACAACCGAGCTCATGCAGGCCGAAGAGAAGCTGCGCCAGTCACAGAAAATGGAAGCGGTCGGGCAACTGACCGGTGGCCTGGCCCACGACTTCAACAACCTGCTGGCGGGTATTTCCGGCGCTCTGGAACTGATGGGTACCCGTATCGAGCAAGGCCGCTGGGGCGAGGTCGACAAGTACATCGTGACCGCCCAGGGCGCGGCCAAACGTGCAGCGGCCCTGACGCACCGGCTGCTGGCCTTCTCTCGACGCCAGACCCTGGACCCGCAGCCGACCGACGTGAACAGGCTGATGAAAGGCATGACTGACCTGATCCAGCGCACGGTCGGCCCCAGCATCGTGGTCGAGACCATCGGTGCCACGGGGCTGTGGCCGACACTGGTCGATGCCAGCCAGCTGGAAAACGCGCTGCTGAACCTGTGCATCAACGCCCGCGATGCCATGCCGGACGGCGGACGCATCACCATCGAGGCGAGCAACCGCTGGATCGACGGTGATGTGGCACGCGCACACGATATGCCTGAGGGCCACTATCTGTCGCTGTGCGTGACCGATACCGGCACCGGCATGACACCCGATGTCATCGCCAAGGCATTCGACCCCTTCTTCACCACCAAGCCCATTGGCCAGGGCACCGGGCTGGGTCTGTCGATGATCTACGGGTTTGCCAATCAGTCTGGCGGACGCGTGCTCATTCAGTCACAGGTCGGCAAGGGCACCGCGATATCACTGTACCTGCCCCGCTACGAGGGCACTGCGGCCAAGGACGAAGGCGATGTGCACAAGGCACCGTTCGAGTTCACCCAGTCCGGGGAAACCATCCTGATCGTGGACGACGAACCCACGGTGCGCATGCTGCTCACCGATGCCCTCGGCGACCTGGGCTATACGCTGATCGAAGCCGCCGACAGCCTGGCCGGCCTCAAGCTGCTGCGTTCGGATGTGCATATCGATCTGCTCATCACTGACGTGGGTTTGCCGGGCGGCATGAACGGACGACAAATGGCCGATGCCGGACGCGAGGTCCGCCCGCATCTGAAAACCCTGTTCATCACCGGCTACGCGGAAAACGCCGCCATCGGTGACGAACAGCTCGGGCCAGGAATGCGCGTGCTGACCAAGCCGTTTGCGATTGACTCTTTGGCCGCCAGAGTCCAGGAACTGATGAGCGTCTGAGTAGATGGCCCGCTGCAACCCTGCCCCGGGCCGTCAACATTGAGCGCTGCGCAAACCCGGTGCTAACATGCGCGACCGCCATGCAGGCAAGGGAATAACCGGGTCATGAGCAGTATCCGCGAGCGCAACAAAGAACTCATCCTGCGCGCTGCCAGCGAGGAATTCGCCGACAAAGGCTTCGCCGCCAGCAAGACCAGCGACATCGCAGCCAAGGCCGGTGTGCCCAAGCCCAACGTCTATTACTACTTCAAATCCAAGGAAAACCTCTATCGCGAGGTGCTGGAAAGCATCATCGAGCCCATTCTGCGTGCCTCTACGCCCTTCAATCCCGAAGGCGTACCTGCCGAAGTCCTGAGCCGCTATATCCGTTCGAAAATCCAGATTTCCCGTGACCTGCCCTTCGCCTCGAAAGTGTTCGCCAGCGAGATCATGCATGGCGCCCCGCACCTGACAGCGCAGCAGATCGAACAGCTCAACGGCCAGGCACGGCACAATATCGAATGCATCCAGGCCTGGATCGACAGCGGACAGATCGCCCCGCTCGATCCTCACCACCTGATGTTCACCATCTGGGCGGCGACCCAGACCTACGCCGATTTCGATTGGCAGATCGCTACGGTCACCGGCAAGGCAAAACTGCAGGATGCCGATTACGAGGCGGCAACGCAGACCATCCTCAGGCTGGTACTCAAGGGCTGCGAGCCGGACCGCTGAGCCCACCCTGCTTTCCTGCAGACGCAAAAAACCCGCCGAAGCGGGTGGTTTTGCAACATGACCATTCCGACATCCTGTCAGTAGCCTCCTGGCAATGGTCGATCCTCCCTGATCACTGCGGCGTTCCTTCGCTTCAGCTGCTGAATTGGATCCTACATTCACTGAGGGTCAGTCGATAGAGCCAATCGCGCCTGTTGCTGTAAGCCTTTTGCCATACCCGTGTACGCCGCTAAAAAATGTGACCGACCGCTCATGTTTGGACGTTACGCGCCGAGATGCTTGAAAGACCCTGAATCGCGCGCCGCGCGAGCCAGAGTCATCAGAAGAAAAATAATGCAAGGGATGCCGATCATGAGTATGCGCAGTTTGTCCATCAGTCGCCGTCTGTGGCTGATTCTTGTGGTTTCAGTGCTGATGCTCTTTGTCCTCTCGGCGACACTGCTCAGACAGCTGCATAACGACCTGTATCAGGCCAAAGCCGAAAAAACCATGCACGTGGTGCAGACGGCCAGCGGCATCCTGTCGTTTTATCAGGGGCTAGAAGCCGCCGGCGGCATGACCCGCGAGGCTGCGCAACAGCAGGCCTTGAAAGAGATAAAGAGCCTGCGTTACAGCCAGAGCGACTATTTCTGGATCAACGACCTGCGCCCGGTGATGATCATGCACCCCACCAACTCCAAGCTCGAAGGCCAGGATCTGTCGACCATCAAGGACCCGGATGGCTTTGCGGTGTTCAACGAAATGGTCACGCTGGTCAAAGCCAAGGGTGCCGGGATGGTGAATTATCGCTGGCCCAAGCCCGGTGCCAGCGAGCCGGTGAAAAAGACCTCCTACGTGCAACTGTTTCAGCCATGGGGCTGGATTCTGGGTTCCGGCGTATACGTCGATGACGTCGCGGCTGAGTTCAAGACCCAGCTGTGGAATGCCGGGATGTTCATCGCCGGCATCGTGCTGATCATGGTCTTGCTGCTGGTCACGATCGTGCGCAGCATCGTGCGCCCTCTCAGAGCGGCGGTCGGTGCGATGGCCAGCATTGCCAGTGGCGAGAGTGATCTGACCCGCACGCTGGAAACCCATGGCCAGGATGAAATCACTGAGCTGGGTACGCATTTCAATGCCTTCGTCGCCAAGTTGCGCAATGTCGTCGGTCAGTTGCAGCACTCAGCCGTGGCGCTGGGCCAGGCCTCGACCGATCTGGGCAGCGACGCCGAACAGGCGCAGAGCCGCAGCGAGAAGCAGTCGCAGCAAATGGACCTGGTTGCCACTGCGGTCAACGAAGTGACCTACGGCGTGCAGGACGTCGCCAAGAACGCTGAACATGCCGCCAGCGAAATGCGCGATGCCGAGTCGCAGGCACAGCAGGGTCAAATCAACATCGATAACAGCCTGCGCCAGATCGAACACCTCTCCAGCACCATCGGTCAGGCCGTGGAAGTGATGCAGAGTCTGGCCAGCGAGAGCACGCAGATCGGCAGCGTGCTGGAAGTGATCAGTTCGATTGCCGAGCAGACCAACCTGCTGGCGCTGAACGCAGCCATCGAAGCAGCGCGGGCCGGCGAACAAGGCCGCGGCTTTGCCGTGGTGGCCGACGAGGTGCGCCTGCTGGCCCAGCGCACGCAGAAGTCGACCGCAGAAATCCAGTCAATGATCGAACGCCTGCAAAAGCATTCCGATGCAGCGGTCAAGGTGATCGGTGACAGCAGCCGTTCTTCGCAGATGACCATCGAGCAGGCCAATCAGGCCGGCCAGAGCCTGACCTCTATCAGTCAGGCGCTGCGCAACCTCAACAGCCTGAACGCCTCCATCGCCAGTGCCACCCTGCAGCAGACGCACGTGGTGGATGATATTAACCAGAACGTCACCCAGGCCGCGCAACTGTCTCAGAGCACAGCACTGGCCGCCGAACAATCGACTTCGGCCAGTCTGCACCTGCGCGGGTTGAGCGAAGAGTTGAACACCTTGCTGAAGCAGTTCCGGGTTTAAATCTGCATTGCGATTTTGGGGGGTGGCACGGAACCTCGTGCGCCTCTTGTTGCCTGAGACCTGCTTATTCAACCGCTCATTAGCTGCTTATTTAACTGCAGGGGGTCACATGCGCACACTGGAACTGGCAGGCAGAACCGTACCAGTGCTGGGTCAGGGCACCTGGCACATGGGTGAAAAAGGGCATCAGCGCTCGGCAGAAATCGCCGGCCTGTGCCTCGGGATCGAACAGGGCCTGACCCTGATAGATACCGCCGAGATGTACGCCGATGGCGCTGCCGAGGAAATTGTCGGGCAAGCCATTGCCGGACAGCGGGACAAGGTATTCGTGGTCAGCAAGGTCTACCCGCACAACGCCAGCCGCGCCGGTATTCCGACCGCGTGCGAAGCCAGCCTGCGGCGCATGAACACCGACTACATCGATCTGTACTTGCTGCACTGGCCCGGCCAGTATCCGCTGACCGAGACGGTCGAGGCATTCGAGCGTCTGCGTGAAGCGGGCAAAATCGGTGCCTGGGGTGTTTCCAACTTTGATGTGCCGGACATGATCGAACTCAACAATCCGCGTTGTGCCACCAATCAGGTGCTCTACAATCCGGAGCAACGCGGCATCGAGTTCGACCTGATGCTGTGGAGCGCAGACCGTCATCTGCCGTTGATGGCGTACTGCCCGATCGGCCAGGCTGGCGATCTGCTCTACCACCCTGCCCTGCACGAAATCGCCAAACGCCACGATGCAACACCGGCGCAGATCTCCCTGGCGTGGGTGCTGCGTCAGGACAACATGATCGCCATTCCCAAGGCGACCAACCCGGAACATATTCGTCTGAACATCGCTGCCGAGCAGATTCGCCTGACCGAGCGCGACCTGGCCGATATCGATCTGGCATGGCCTGCGCCCACTCGCAAGGTGCCGCTGGCGATGGTCTGATCGCTGTCAATGCGATAGCGAGCTGTCGATTGACTGAACGGCTGCCCATGCAGCCGCTTGCCGATATCACAGATGACACACCCGGCAACAAGCTGTCACAAATATGAAATAACGCCTTGTCATCATGCGGCCTTCGCCTCCCTGCCCGGGCCAGGCCGCACGTGGACAGCCATGAACCACAGTATCGCTCACCACCATCAGGACTCCGACCTTTTCGGTCTGCTCTACGGCTTCCGTTTTCGCCGTGGTGAAAGTGGCCAGGAAATCGGTTCAGCCGCCGCGCTGGATTACCTGCAAAACCCTCCCGAAGAGAACGACTTCATCTGGCTGCACCTGAACCTCTCGCATGCGGCCTGCGAGCGCTGGATGAAAACCCAACTGGATCTTCCGGAAGAGTTTTTCGAAGCATTGCACGAGGGCTCGCGCTCGACGCGGATCGAGCACGTGGACGCCACGTTGATGGCGGTGGTCAACGATGTGGTGTTCGACTTCAACAGGCTCTCGACTGACATCTCCACTTTATGGGTCTGTGCCCGACAGCGTTTGCTGATCACCGCCCGGCTGCAGCCGCTGCGCTCGGTGGACAAACTGCGCTCGGCGGTCAAGCGCGGCGAACAATTCGACTCACCGCTGGAGCTCCTCGCTCACCTGCTGAGCGACCAGGGCGAAGTGCTGACGCAGTTCCTGCGCAAGACCAGCGTCAACGTCGACCGCATTGAAGACCAGTTGCTTTCGCAGCGACTGAGCAATAATCGCTCCGAACTCGGCGCCATGCGCCGGGTACTGGTACGTCTGCAACGCCTGCTGGCGCTGGAACCCGGTTCGTTGATGCGCCTGTTGCACAAACCTCCGCAATGGCTGCGCGAACAGGATGTCCAGGCGTTGCGTCAGTCCATCGAAGAGTCCTCGCTGGTGATCAACGACCTTACGGCGCTGGGCGAGCGCATCAAACTGTTGCAGGAAGAAATTGCCGCCAACCTCAACGAACAGAGCAGCAGAACCCTGTTTACCCTGACCGTGGTGACTGTTTTGGCATTGCCGATCAACATTGTCGCCGGCTTTTTCGGCATGAACGTGGGGGGCGTGCCGCTGGCCACCGACCCTGAAGGCTTCTGGATTCTGGTGGCACTGGTCGCGACGTTCACACTGGTAGCCGGGCGCTGGGCGTTTCGCAAACGCGGCGACTACTGAATAAGCAGCCGCACCCGCCGGTTGTCAGAAAACCGGCGCAAAAGCGCAATCAATTGTTACATGTCTCACCGCTGTCACATTTTGCAATGACCATGTCAATATTCTTTCAATCCAGGATTGCGAACATGGCTACAAACGCACTGTCTCCGGACGCTCTCGGCAAGGCGAGCCTGTCAGCGAGTCAATTCGGTCGCAAGCCCAGCCGAATGACCATGATACTTTTCTTCACGATACTCATCGCAGGGTTGCTGTTCACTGGCTACAGCCTAAAACAGGACGTTGACGACATGGGCACGGTGGTCACCACCTGGACCCCGTTCGTGCTGTTGGGCGTGGCATTGCTGATCGCCTTGGGCTTCGAGTTCGTCAACGGCTTTCATGACACGGCCAACGCGGTCGCCACCGTGATCTACACCCACTCCCTGCCGCCCGGCTTTGCCGTGGTCTGGTCGGGCTTTTTCAATTTCCTCGGCGTGATGTTTTCCAGCGGTGCGGTGGCATTCGGCATCATTGCCCTGCTGCCGGTGGAACTGATCCTGCAAACCGGCTCATCGGCAGGCTTCGCGATGATCTTCGCGCTATTGATCGCGGCGATCATCTGGAACCTCGGCACCTGGTGGCTGGGTCTGCCGGCGTCCTCGTCGCACACGCTGATCGGTTCGATCATCGGGGTCGGCATCGCCAACGCCCTGATGCACGGCCGCGACGGCACCAGCGGTGTGGACTGGTCGCAGGCCACCAAGATCGGTTACTCACTGCTGCTCTCTCCCTTGGTGGGTTTCGGCTGTGCCGCGTTGCTGTTGCTGGCCATGCGCATGTTCATCAAGAACCGTGCGTTGTACAAAGCCCCGGAAGGCAATGCTCCACCACCGTTGTGGATTCGCGCCATGCTGATTGTGACCTGCACGGGCGTTTCGTTCGCGCACGGCTCCAACGACGGGCAGAAAGGCATGGGCCTGATCATGTTGATTCTGGTCGGCACTCTGCCGATGGCTTATGCGCTGAACCGCACCATGCCCGCCGAACAGGCTACCCAGTTCGCTGCGGTGGCTGAAGTAACCCAGCAGGCGCTGATCCGCAGCGTCCCTCAACCGGCCCCCGGGGATGCGCGCAAGACGCTGTCGGATTACCTGGTCAGCAAGGAAGCGAGTCCTGAGCTGATCCCTGCGCTGGCGGTCATGGCTGGCAAGATCGGCGATCAGGTCGCCAGTTATGGCTCGCTGTCCAAGGTGCCTGCCGAAGCCGTGACCAACGTGCGTAACGACATGTATCTGACCTCGGAAAGCATCCGCCTGATGGAGAAAAACAAGGTCGGCGATTTCGACGCGGACACCAAGACCAAGCTTGAGGCGTTCAAGGGGCAGATCGACAGTGCCACGCGCTTTATTCCGACCTGGGTCAAGATTGTCGTGGCCATCGCCTTGGGGCTGGGCACGATGGTCGGCTGGAAGCGTATCGTGGTGACTGTGGGCGAGCGCATCGGCAAGACGCACATGACTTACGCCCAGGGCGCGTCGGCAGAGGTCGTGGCGATGTTCACGATCGGGGCGGCGGACATGCATGGGCTGCCGGTATCCACTACGCATGTGCTGTCGTCCGGCGTGGCCGGTTCGATGGTCGCCAATGGCTCGGGGCTGCAAATGCGTACCCTGCGCAATCTGGCCACGGCCTGGGTGCTGACCCTGCCGGCGGCGATCCTCTTGTCAGGTTCATTGTATTGGGTGTTCAGCAAGCTGTTCTGATGCCTGTTGCGTCCGCCCCCTTTGACTATCGTGCCGACGCTCCGCGTCGGCATGTCGTTCGTGACTCTCTGCATCACACAGCGGTTCTGTGACATCAGGTGAATTAGAGTTCGACTCAAGTCACCTTTTCGCCCCTCGGCGACCTACTTTGATGGGCCCAAAGTAGGCAAACCCCCAAGCTCCGTTTCCGGCCCGACTTCGTCGGGTTCCTTCGCCCTGTCACTGATCCGGGGGTCGCCGCAAAGGGCCATCCATGGCCCGGTGCGGCTAGCCTGGCGTCCTGCCAGGCTACCCCCGGATCAGCGCCAGGACTCAGCCGTCACTTACGTCGCACTCTGCGTCGTCTGTGCCATCGCGGTTGAAAAGCACTGCGTTGGCAGAAGCCACGAGTAAGGCATGACATTGTTTCGCGTCAGAGGTGGATGACGCAGAGCGTCATGAACTGCATGCCGACGCGGAGCGTCGGCACGATATTCAAAAATCAGAGCCGGCCAGCGTCCAGCATCAGCGATCATCCAGAGGCTCAGCGCACCGCCGGATCAGGCGGCACGTCGCCGTCCGCGCTGGTGTCGATGCTCACGACCACCGACATCCCTGGCCGCAGGTGCTCAAGCATGGGCTGATCGGCATCGACCACGATGCGTACCGGAATGCGCTGGGAAATCTTCACGAAGTTGCCGGTGGCGTTGTCGGCGGGCAGCAGGCTGAATTCCGAGCCCGCGGCGGGCGAAATTCTTTGTACGTGGCCGTGCATCTCGTGGCCGTCGAGCGCATCGACGGTAAAGCTCACCGGCTGGCCCAGGCGCACGTTGGCCATCTGGGTTTCTTTCATGTTCGCCACGATCCAGCGCTGCTCGGGCACCAGCGCCATCAGTTGCGCACCGGAATTGACATAGGCACCAAGACGCACGCCGATCTGCCCCAACTGCCCGTCACGCGGGGCAACGATACGCGTGTTATCCAGGTCGATGCGCGCCAGCTCGATGGCCGCTTGCGCATTGGCGACCCACGCTTCCAGCGAGCCACGGTTGACGATGACCGTTTGCAGGTCCTCACGGGCGATCTGCAAGACTGCCCTGGCTTCGGCGACGGCGGCGTTTGCCTGCGCGTCGGCGGCACGCGTCACATCCAGCTCGCTTTTCGAAACCGAACCGTCGGTCACCAGCGCCTGATTACGCCGCAGATCGGCAGCGCTCTTGCGGCTCTGGGCGATGCTGTTCTGCAATTCGGCCTGGCGCTGGCCGATGGTGGCTTCAGCACTGCGCCGTTGTTGCAGATTGTTGGCCAGCGAGGCCTTCTGCACAGCCAGTTGCGCAATGGCCTGGTCCAGGCGCTGACGATAGATACGGTCATCCAGACGCACCAGCAAATCACCGGCCTTGACGAACTGGAAGTCCTGCACCGGCACTTCGTAAACATACCCACTCAGTTGCGGCCCGATCAGCGTGGTCTGGCCCTTGACCTGCGCGTTCTCGGTGCTCTCGATCGGGCTGGCAAACGGAGGCAATTGCCAGGCGTACAGCACCACCAGCACTCCGGCCAGGGCAACGACGCCGAAAATCACGGAAGACACGACACGCTTGCGGGTCGAGCGCGGCTTGCTAGTCACCGGGGACGTCAACGGTGCCGGTGGCGGCGAGTTGCGGGGGGCTTCGGTATCTGGGGTCTTGGATTCGGTCATGAAGATTTAACGCCGGAGTTGGATATGGTGGGCGAAGCAGCAGGTGCAACGGGTGCCAGCGCCAGAGGTTGAGTGGTCATTTTCAGCCACAGGACCCTGGCTGAAATCCAGATCATGGTCAGCACGGCAATCAGCGCGATCAGCATGAATACATCGTTGTAGGCCAGCACGTTGGCTTCGCGGGTCGCTGCCGTGGCCATCGCGCGGATACCCTGACTGTTGCGCAACGAAGGGTCGGCAATCACCGAGCTGTAACTGGCGCTGTAGCTCTGCAGCCGCGCCTGAACCAGCGGGTCGATGAGGGTCAAGTGTTCGACGACGTGGCTGGAATGAAACTTCTCGCGCACCACTTGAAAGGTGCCCAATGCAGCAGACCCGATCAGCCCGCCGATGTTCTGGGTGATCCCGAACAACACCGAAAAGCTGACCATATTGCGCGGGTTCGCCAACACCCCGCTGATCCCCAGCACCAGGGTAGGCCCGAGGAAGAACGTGCCACCGAACGCCAACAGAAACTGGCTGAGGTACATGTTCGATTGGCGGGTCAGGTTGGTGGAATGACTGTCCATCCAGGCACCGATTGCCATCATCGCCAAGGAGATCAACAAAGGTTTGATCAGATGCGCGGGGTTGATGGTCAGCGCACTGACCGCCAGCCCCGAAACGCTGCCGAGCAACATCACCAGATACAAGGTGTGCAACTGCTGACTGCCCATGTTCAGCGCCTGAAGAAAACCGACAGCGCCGACCGACTGTTCGGACAGCACCACGCGAAAAAGGATAACCGCCAGGCCCAGACGCAGGATCGCGCCACTGCCCAGCCAGCGCGTGATCAGCAACGGATTGCTGCGGTTATGCTCGATAGCCAGTCCGGCACAGATCAGCGCAATCGATGCTGCTGAGGCAATACCAATCCACTGCGCTTCCAGCCACCATTCGATACGCCCCAGCGACAGCACCGCACAGAACAGCGCGAAGCCGGTGGCCAACAGGCCAAAGGTCAGGAAATCGAGCTTCTCGAACGCCTTGAAGCGATCGCCCGGCGGCAGTTTGAGCATCAGCACGCAGCCCAGCGAGAGCAGCGCCATGCCCAGTTCGAACAGATACAGGCCACGCCACTGGGCAATCTGCAGCAAATCCTCCGACACCAGCCGGGCCAGCGGCGTTGCCAACTGGGCGGTGCCAATCCCCAATACCAGCGCCTTGAGCCGCCACTTCTGCGGGAAAGCCTGAATCATGTAATACAGGCCCAGAGTGCTGAGCGCAGCGCCGACCATACCGTGTGCCGCACGTACAGCGATGGCCGAATCGATGTCGTTGACGAACAGATGTGCCAGCGTCACCAGCGCATACAGCACCAGAAACAGCTCGGTGAACGCACGCAGACCAAATTGCTGACGAAACTTCACCAGCAGCAGATTCATCGACACGTTAGTCATGATGTAGGCCGCCGGCAGCCAGGCGATGTCTTGCGAGGTCGCCCCCAATGCGCCCTGCAGATATGGCAGGTTGGCGACTACCAGCGCGTTGCCGAGCCCGCCGGTCAGCGCGACGATCACCCCTACGACAGCAAACGCCCAACGCCGCGCAGTCGAATGCAGCGGCGTCGACGGTGAGCCTGGCATGGTCGGACGCTCGTGGGCGGCCCACTCGCGCGGGGCATACTTATCGCTCATAAACGACTGACACGGGGACTTTCATGGGGGACACCTGAGGAATTCCCTTTTGTGACATTAATGACAGTCATAATACTCATCTACCTGGCAATGATTCGCGTCGGTCAGTGCAATACAGCAACGATCGGGCACTTGCGAAGGCGTTGAACAGTGGCTATCTGAAACTTCAGACTATGCTTAAACGCAGTTTTGCTTTGCACATTTGCGCTGCTAGGATCTTCTGCGACGCTCGAATAAGAAAAAAGCGCAACCGAACAAGGAGTTCAGAATGAGTTCACAGGTTTCATCCGCCCGCCCGGTTCGACCGTCCGCCAGCCGGGATTCGATCGTTATCGACGTGCGTAACCACATCGGACACTTGACCCTCAACCGTCCGGAAGGCCTGAACGCAATCGATCTGGACATGGTCCGCACACTTCGCCAGCAGCTTGACCGCTGGGCCGACGATCCCTCGGTTCATGCAGTGGTCCTGCGCGGCGCAGGGGGCAAGGCGTTCTGTGCCGGTGGCGATATCCGTTCGCTGTATGAAAGCCACCAGAACGGCCAGGATCTGCATCACACATTTTTTGCCGAAGAGTACGAACTGGACCTGGCCATTCACCGTTACCGCAAGCCGGTACTGGCCCTGATGGACGGTCTGGTGCTGGGCGGCGGCATGGGGCTGGTCCAGGGAGCCGACCTGCGCGTGGTAACCGAACGCAGCCGCCTCGGCATGCCGGAGGTGGCCATCGGTTATTTCCCTGATGTCGGCGGTAGTTATTTTCTTTCTCGGCTGCCGGGCGAACTGGGTGCGTGGCTGGGCGTGACCGGGTCGCAGATCGGTGCCGCCGATGCGTTGTACTGCGGCCTTGCCAACTGGTCCATGAACAGCGAACTGCTGCCGCGCCTCGACCACATGCTTGATCACCTGAAGTGGAAGTCAACCCCACTCAAGGACCTGCAGGGTGCACTGGCCAAGCTGGCTACCCAGCGTCTGCCCACCCCGCCGCTGGAAGCCCTGCGCCACGCCATCGACCACTTTTTCGGGCTCCCGGATGTCCCCAGCATGCTCGAACAACTGCAACAGGTGGTCATCGGCGACACACGCGAGTGGGCGCTGGACACCGTCAGCCGAATGAAGGCTCACTCGCCACTGGGTATGGCCGTGACCCTGGAAATGCTGCGCCGTGGTCGTCATCTGTCGCTGCCGGCCTGCTTCGCCATGGAGTTGCACCTGGACCGCCAATGGTTCGAACGCGGTGACCTGATCGAAGGCATACGCGCGCTGATCATCGATAAAGACAAGAAGCCGCAATGGAAACACGCCAGCGCGCAGGATGTCAGTGCCGCGCAGGTGCAGAGTTTCTTCAGCGGTCTGGAGAATTGAGCCGTGCACGACCTTGAATTGAGTGAAGAGCAGGTAATGATTCGCGACATGGCGCGCGACTTTGCGCGTAATGAAATTGCGCCGTATGCCCAGGCCTGGGAAAAGGCCGGCTGGATCGATGACGCGCTGGTCGCCAAACTCGGTGAGCTAGGCCTCTTGGGCATGGTAGTGCCTGAGCAATGGGGCGGCACCTACATCGATTACGTCGCCTACGCCCTGGCGGTTGAAGAAATCTCCGCCGCCGACGCGGCCACCGGCACGCTGATGAGCGTTCACAGCTCGGTAGGCTGCGGGCCGGTTCTCAATTACGGGACCGATGCCCAGAAACATGCCTGGCTGGAAAAACTGGCCACAGGCCGTGCCATCGGCTGCTTCTGCCTTACCGAACCGCATGCAGGCTCTGAAGCTCACAACCTGCGGACTCGTGCCGATTTGCAGGGCGATGAGTGGGTCATAAACGGTGCCAAGCAGTTCGTCAGCAATGGCAAACGGGCACAACTGGCTATCGTGTTTGCCGTGACCGACCCGCAGCTTGGCAAAAAAGGCCTGTCAGCCTTTCTGGTGCCGACCGAGAACCCCGGTTTCGTGGTGGATCGCAGCGAGCACAAGATGGGCATCCGCGCATCGGACACCTGCGCGGTCACCTTGAACAACTGTCGAATCCCAGCCGCCAACCTGTTGGGTGAGCGTGGCAAGGGGCTGTCTATCGCCCTCTCCAATCTGGAAGGCGGCCGCATCGGCATCGCCGCGCAGGCACTGGGCATCGCCCGCGCTGCCTTCGAAGCAGCGCTGGCGTATGCCCGGGAACGCGTGCAGTTCGACAAACCGATCATCGAACATCAAAGCATTGCCAATCTGCTGGCCGACATGCACACCCGCATCAACGCCGCGCGCCTGCTGACCCTGCACGCCGCGCGGCTGCGCAGCGCCGGGCAAGCGTGCCTGTCGGAAGCCTCTCAAGCCAAGCTGTTCGCGTCGGAAATGGCCGAATGGGTGTGCTCCAAGGCGATCCAGATCCATGGCGGCTATGGCTATCTGGAGGACTATCCGGTCGAGCGTTACTACCGGGACGCGCGCATCACTCAGATATACGAAGGCTCCAGCGAGATCCAGCGTCTGCTGATCGCCCGGGAACTGCGTCATTATCTGGTCTGATGCAGATGCAACGGCCGGGCAATGCGATATGCAGGGGGCAGCGCGTCAGGGCTTCACAAATCGCTCTCGCCCCAGCAACGTGACCAGCAAGGCCACCGAGTCGGCATTTTTGAGCATAATGTCGGCCCGTTTGTGAACGTCTTCGTAAAATACGTCACGCGCTTTTTCCAGCGTGCTCTTGCCAGAGATGCGCAGAATGGTCTGTTTTCCGTTGCCGTCCATACGCCTCAGGTCGCGCCAAGAATCTTCGTCCAGTTGTTTGAACAGCTTGTCGCGATCAGTATGAAAGGACAGCGTCTTTTGCTGCTGATAAATCAGTTCATTCCTGATCCGCAGTCGATAGGTCGGGGCATCTTCAAGCAAGTCAATGAACGGGGCCTGTGAGTCCACATAAGCAATGTCGTCCGTTTTCAGCACCATATGCGATAACTCATGAATCAGGATCGCGGCCCGGTAGTGCTGAGGAAACTTGAATTCCCCGGCACGTTGCGCGCTGAGCTTCAATCGATAGGTCGGCAGTCGAAAGAACTGCTCTGTCAGAAAAATCCGTCGCGCCGGGTCTGCTTCAAACATGAACGCGCTGGCCGACTCGTTACCCATTCGATTGACGCCGATTACATAGCGTTTCGAGTCGATGGGTGACATCGAAGGGTCAATCAACTCCTGATACAGGTCGGTGACCGCCTTTTTAGTGACTTCACGCAGTCGATCGTCGGGCACCTTCTGTGCAAAAAAATCACTTAATATTTTTTCCGCACGCGGATCCAGCGTATTGTCCGGCAAGCGTCTGGTCAGGTTGTCCAAGGCGTTTTCGAGATAGCTCCGCGCCTGCAGGCAGGCATCTTCGATAGACTGGGCCATATCCCGGTGGCGATGACGAATCTCTGGCATGCCTCGAGCGCTGACAACCATGATCTCGTCAACCAGGTCGTCGACCAGGCTGCCTTCCATTCGGGTCAGCGCCCCACCTCCGCCGCGCAGCCCGCCCGGGATGTCCAGTCTCCATTGCTGATCCGCATCCAGGATCACCGAGGGACCGATTTTGCTGCCCGACACGATGAACCAGCCATCTTCATCGGACTGCAACTCATAGGTTTTCCCACCGATGGCTGCATACGACCTGCCGGTAACAGGATCCCGGTAGACGCTTAACAGCTCGTCGCGCTGCAGCGTGTACAAGGCCATGTCGTGAACTTCGAACTCGCGCAAGCGCTCCCGTATCTGTTGTGTCAGGGAGCTGTTCCCCCAAGAGAACTCGAGCGTATCAGCGCCCTCGATCAATTGCACCAGCGGGTCGGGCGACGTGGCGTCATCCACCAGAGTACTGTTCTCTCGAGCTGTCAGGGAGGCGACTTCCGCAGGGTTCTGTCCGGAAGAAATCATCACGCTCAGGGCCGCCATGAACTCCGAAATGGCCTGCCCCCATTGCTGATCCGTTGCCGAGATGAGTGACAGATTCAACAATGTCTGTCCCTGAATGATGCCAATCAGTGCCCCCAGGCGTCCGGGCATGAGCGCCATGAATTGCTCTGCGCCCAGCGTGAACAGGTACTGCGTCGCCGCGCGGCGATGTTCGGCATTGGTGACGCTGTACTGCTTGACCTGCAGCGTCAGGATATCCAGCGCGCCTTTGAACATCAGCAACAGGCAGTTGCCCTCATAAGGGTCGATTTGCACGGTGACAGGGGCTGGGCGCTCCAAAGGTAAATCGAAAGAGGACTCGGTGCTGAAAGGCAGATGCGGCTCCACAAAACCGCCCTTGTCGTAAATCTTGCGCAAATCGGGGTCGATACGGTCCAGAATGTACGCTTGAAAATAGGCTGAAGTGTGAATATCCAGCACCAGCGCAGCCTGGTCGGGATACTCCTTGAACACGAACTCGTCGTGCAGGGGCGCGTAAAGCACCCACGGTCCCGGCTGATTTTCCTTTGGCCCCATCACGTAGGTATTAAGTACCGCAGTCGGTTCCCAGCCCTCCTTGGCCGGTAGCAGTTTCAAGGGGCTGATGATTATCTGGCAGCCATTGACTGGCAGGCGCGCGACCGCATCAGGCATGGTCAATACGTTTTCGACAATCCGATACGCCTGCTCGGACAGCTCGTTTTTCAGCTTGGAAGTGAAGGCTCGCAGAATATCCAGCGAAGGAACCTGTTCGACGAACAGTTTGCGGCGTTCGATATAATCCGGCGTCGTCTCTGACAGCACCGAGTTCAGCATCCTGCGGTAACTCGCGGCGATGTCCAGCGACGTCACCAGTTCGCGCAGATACGCCGGTGTCAGGGCCGCGTGCAGCGGCGTGTCGTCCCTCGAAGAAAGCAGAATGACCCCGTCCTGCCTGGACAGAAACCGGTTGATTGCGAACTCCACCAGGTTTTCGCTGACGCTTTGGGCTGCCGCCGGCACCGACTGCGGCACCTCGCCTGGTGCTACCGGGGCGGGAACATAGTGCGTCAGGGAAACACACACATTTTCAGGATCAGGACGGGGCTCTGCGAAGTCCTTGTCGAACCTGTGTTTGAGCTGCTCGAGGGAATAATCGTAGAAGCTTGGAATATCGAACAGAAAGTCCTTCTCGCCGACACAGGTCACATAAAACCGTCGCAGGACCTCGACCAGAATGACCTGATCACGCTTCGACGCATCGCTGACCCATGAAGGTACGAGCGCCTTGTAAATGATGAATTGAATGGCGACTCCCAAAGAGTTGAGGGCCTGGCGATTTCGGTCATCCCGCTCTGCAGCACTCAGCAGGTTGACGAACAGTTCCGATGGCACCTGCCAGGCTATGGACTGCCGATAAAGATCGGCCACCGTGCGCTGCTGGCGCTCGACCTCGTCGCGCTGCAATGCCTCGATGAAATGCCCTTCAATGGGTTGCAGGACGACCTTGAGCTCAAGCGTCCCTCGACGGGTACGCTGGTCGAGTAACATGCGTCGGTCAGGTTCGGCGATTACCCCTGATACCTGCGAGCCCAGTTCTATCCCTGCCAGTCGCCCGGCGACATACACTTCCAGTAACTGCCGGGTTTCGAAACAGATGATTCCCTGCTCCAGTATCCACAGGACGGGCTGGCTATCGGGACGCCTGCCAGTAACCACAAAAGCATTGGGTACCTTGATGGCAGGCGCCTGCGGGTCATACTCGACCGTCACCCGGAATGCATCGACGCGCGCCTCGCCCAGCCCCTCCCGAAGTGCCGGCAACGGCCTGTCGATGACCTGCTGTATGTTGTCGATGAAAACCACAGGCAGCGTGGCCGTACGCCTTTCGACCAGCAATTCGAGGCGCAGCGAGTACTCCCGAACCAGAGCGGATATCACGCCGGGATGCATGCTGGTGTCCCGTTGGCGAATCGTGCGTGAGTAGAACTCGCCGATCTGACTCTCGAAACGATGGGCGAAATCTGCCTGCACGCAGATCAGTATCTGCTCAAGCAAAGCCAGGGACAGACGTTGCACAGGTTGACCCGCCACCGGGGTGATCCGTCCTGCAAGAACGACGCTGTCAGTCAGAGGAGCGCTTGTGTAACCGCACACCCGGTCCAGCGCCAGCGTCAGCACTGGCACCGGCTTGGCCTCAGCGACATCCGCCAATACCCAGAGCTTGCGGGCATCCAGAAGCGGACCGCCAATCAAGGCCAGATAAAGATTGAGTGCGCGATGCATGCAGCCATCTGCACCGGCATGCATGGCATCAACGTGGCCAAGCAAGGCGTCGAGCTTTGTCAGCTTGCCCACCCAGTTATAGGACGGGTCTGAAATCATGTTCGACCGTTCACTGATACTGCTCTGGGCCGCTGCCCCCCAGACGCTGTCAAAGCTCAGCCGGTCCTGACGCCAGCGCCCTGCATCGTGCAGGTTCAATAACCGACCATCGAGCAGCTTGCGGATGTCCAGTGCATCGTCAATCCGCGCCGGATTTTTTTCCGAATGAAGGGCTGGCAGGTCAAGTACGTAGCGCAAGTCGCGCGCTTGCAAGGCGATCAGGGCATCGATGAACTCGCTGAAAAAGTCCTCGGTGAGCGTGTCGTGACGCAGCTTGAGCTGCCCCCCCAGGCTGATCGCGGAATGATCGTTCAGCGATGAATAAAACAACAGCCCGGCGCGTGAAGGCCCCCTCAGCACATGCTCGATGGCCTGAGCCTGATCACCAAAGCGCAGGAAGCCCGGTTGTGACGAATAGAGAAACGCCGCCGATGACGCTTCTCCGGGGAAGTCGATGAGGAATACACCGACCAGCTTGACGGGGTCCTCGCCGGCCACGACCACTGATAACCTGCGTACCCTAGGCACCCGCGCAGCGGGCGCGCCAGGCGGCGAAGGCAACAGGGTCAGCAGCCAGCGGTATTCGGCATCGGTCATGGTGCGGTGTGCCCTGCTCGATAACAGATGCTGGCGAAAGCACTCTGCAAGCGCATCAGCGCCAAGATCCCGCAGCGTGCGTCCACCCTGCCACTGAGACGTCCAGTAGTCAGACAGCAATTGCTCATACGCGGTGCCGACTGAAGCAGCCGAGTCGGCCAGTGCCTGATCGAAAACGATCGCCTGTGCCTCGGGCAACGCCGCCCCCTTGGTATCCAGATAGCGACGTGTCTGGCCTTGCGGCAGGGCGTCGTAGGAAAACGCCTGCATGGCGGCCTCGGCAAGGTATTGAGTCCCGACGACTGTTGACGCTGCAGGTGCAGCACCGGGGGGCGTGTGCACAAGCTGGACAGTCTGGGCAACGACATCGATGCCCCTTTCTACCAGCACATCCTGCAAGGCCTTGCCGGCCGCCTCTCGAAGATCGGGCAGCGCCTCCAGTCTGGCCGCCAGACGCTGCAGATGCCCGGCCTGCTGACGCATGACCGTCTGCGTGCAGGCGTCAAACAGCGAGCCCTCGATGCGCTCGCTCTCGACGATCGACAAGGCCGTGATATCGTCGAATCGTTGCTGCAAGGCGCTGAACAGCGCGCTGCGACTCTCGAATTGCTCGATGCCGAAGGTCAGGGTAATGAGAAAGACCCGTGCCGAGGGGTTGGCGGCATCGCTGACGAACAAGGCCGCGGCCAGTTCCGCATTGACGGGCAACTGGTCGTTTATCAGCAGTCTGTCGACTCGGGGAAGCGCATCGTTGGTTGGCTCGGTGCTTTCGGCAGCCAATAGCTGCAACCACGCGCCGTCGTCACGGCTGATTCGAGACTGTGTTACGGCGTCCTGAATGTCTTGTGTGAATCGCGCGCGCAGCGCGTCGCTGGAAAAATAGGGAGCGGCTGACATGTACTGTTTCCTTTGGAGGGCGCCTCTGCGCACGGCGCCCAGGCGCGTGGCAGAGAAAAAGGAAACAGCTTATGGGGATGGATCGACGCGCCTGCGTTACATAAAGCAATCAATCGGCAAACGCGCTTCGTTAAAAAATCAGTTGGCGGCAGCTTTGCCGTTCTTGTCGACCCAAGCGGCGAAGGCATCGATGAACTTCTGCAGGAAGGGCCTGGTTTTATCGGACAGTGCGCCGGACTCGTCGAAAAAGCTCCCGGCACCGCCCAGGTAGGCTTCGGGCTGCTGAAGGCACAGCACGTCCAGAAACACCAGCGATTGGCGCAGGTGATGGTTGGCACCAAAGCCACCGACAGCACCCGGCGAGGCACTGATCACTGCGCCCGGCTTGCCGCTGAAGGCACTTTTGCCGTAGGGGCGCGAGCCCACGTCGATAGCGTTCTTCAGGGCACCCGGCACCGAGCGGTTGTACTCCGGGGTAACAAACAGCACGCCGTCGGCAGCGCCCAGTTGCTCGCGAAAGGTGGTGTATGCAGGCGGCGGTGAGTCGCCATCGATGTCTTCGTTGTACAACGGCAAGTCACCAATCTCGACGATATTCAGTTTCAGGCTGGCAGGTGCCAGTTCTGCCAGAGCAAGAGCAATCTTGCGGTTGATGGACTCTTTTCGCAGACTGCCGACCAATACGGCAATGGTGTGAACCTGGCTCATGGAAATATCCGTCATCTGATTCAAGGGAAGGTTAGGTATAGAACAGAAGCCGGGTTTAGACGACCTGTGCGCCAGTCAATTCCCTACGCACTTGAACAGCAGGGATTATTTTTTCCCTCAAAGGCAAACTCACCTATAGATCAGTGGTCTACTAGCCTCGATGGATTCGTAAACCAGCAGTTATATTCAGTTTCAGAGGTTACAGAGCAAATGGCTTCAGTTCTCGTCGGACAATTTCATGCCAGGGACGCCGAAGGTCGCGTTTATCCGGTTCATGAGTTCCAGGAATCGCAGCCGAATGAGGCGCAGGGCGGGCAGCCGGTGATCACCTACAGGCTGGCAATCGGCGACCGGGTCAAGCATTTGGGTGGTGAGGACTTCGAGCTGGTGCAATCGGGCATAAAAATTACCCGTACACCCACGTAATAACGGCAGCATTCCCGCTTTGGCTACACCGCCAGCGGGAAGCTGTTAGTCCGAAAAGATCAGATACCAGAAGATCGCCGTTTCACGAGTGTTCGGATCAATGCCTCGATAGCGCATGTGATCCACGCCGCCGACCACGTACCCGCAACTCTCGTACAGCCTGCAGGCGCCCAGATTATTGTTCTGCGTTTCCAGAACGATACCCGGCAGACTGCGCTTGCGAGTCCAGAATTGCGCGGCATCGAGCAATGAACGTGCGACGCCATGACGGCGCGCCGACTCGTCTACCGCCAGTTCATCGATGTAGGCGAAGCCGCTCCAGTGAGTGCTCATCACAATATGGCCGACGGGGTGGTCATCCAGCCAGGCGACCATCACCGAACTGGTGGCAGCGTCACGATGATCGGCAAACTCCTGAGAGTCGATACCATAATTCTTGCTGTAGGGCTCGACCAGCTCGACCGGCCATGAATCCACGCACTCGCCGATGACCGGCTGGGCATAGCCAAGCACTGTAAACGTGAATTCGCTATTGAGGATGTAGTCCTCGAAGCATTCGTCTGCAACCCGAATGCTCAAAGCAGGATGTGCCACGTTCATTTCACCTTTGCCGCTTGCTGTCAGGAAGATGCCTGTGCTCCGGCTTCCAGCATCTGTACCCAGAGCGGAGGAGCACCGCAAGCCTTGGCGATGGTGCTCATACGCACTTCGTGCTCGGCCAGTTCACTTTCAGAGGCGCGAATAATGCGGCAAGGCTTGCGATCGGCCGGCAGACGGCGAATTTCGCTGGCACGGTTGCCGGAGCCTTCGCCCGAGCCATTGCCATCGGAGGCATTACCAGCCAGCGACAGGCTGGTCTGCCCGCCGGTCATCGCCAGGTAGACGTCTGCCAGAATCTCGGAGTCGAGCAATGCGCCGTGCAGCTCACGGCCCGAGTTATCGACGCCGTAGCGCTTGCACAGTGCATCCAGACTGTTGCGCTGCCCCGGGTGGCGCTCTCGCGCCATCATCAGGGTGTCGAGAACCGAACAGTGCTGAGTGATATCAGCCCTGTCCTGCGACCCCATCAAGGCAAATTCGTTGTTGATGAAGCCAACGTCGAACGCTGCGTTGTGAATGATCAGCTGCGCGCCCTTGATGAACTCGAAGAATTCATCTGCGACTTCGGCAAACCGCGGCTTGCCGACCAGAAATTCGTTGGTGATACCGTGAACACCGATCGCGCCTTCGTCACTTTCGCGATCAGGTTGCAGGTAAACGTGAAAATGCCGACCGGTCAGGCGGCGACCGATCAACTCGACACAACCGATCTCGACGATGCGATGACCATCCGTCACCGGCATACCGGTGGTTTCGGTATCGAGGACGATGGATCTGTTATCCAGGTTTTGCAATGCCATTGACTGTTGCCTCATGTACAGGCCGCGATTCTAGCACGCAGCGGCCGTTGCAAGCCCGTGTGCGTCTAGCCGTGCCGGATGCCGCGCACTTCGTCGACGCCACGGTTGGCGAGCTGGTCGGCACGCTCGTTGCCAGGGTGGCCGATATGCCCACGCACCCACTGCCATTTCACCGTATGGCGACTGACCTGTTCATCCAGGAGCTGCCACAGATCGGCATTTTTGACCGGCTCCTTGGCAGCGGTTTTCCAGCCGCGTTTCTTCCAGTTGACCATCCACTCGGTAATGCCTTTCATCACGTACTGAGAGTCGGTCACCAGTGTCACTTCGCAGGGGCGCTTGAGTTCTTCAAGCCCGCGAATCGCACCGGTCAGTTCCATCCGGTTGTTGGTGGTATTGGCTTCGCCACCCCACAACTCTTTTTCGACGCCCTTGCATATCAGCAGGGCCCCCCAACCGCCCGGGCCCGGATTACCCTTGCAGGCACCGTCGGTGAAGAGTTCAACGCTATCGCTCATTACGACCTTTCCAGAATGATGGGCTTCATGTGCAGCAAGGCGTTATTCAAGCCTGGTCCTGAATGTTGCGGCTGACCTTGGCCATCGGCATGGGGATCAGCTTGCCGATAGGGTCACGGCGCACCTGACGCAAGGGCCTGAGGCCTACCACCAGTTTGCGCGCCACCAGTACATAGAAGCCGCCACCAGGGCTCTGACGTCCCTCGCCAAGGCGTTCAAGCCCTGCAAGACGCGACTGCCATGCTGCTGAGGCAAGTGGCGGACGATAGCATCCGAAGCGTCGTTTCTCCAGCGCGAAGCCCAGCAGATTCAGCCAGTCAGCGACCCGCGAGGATGAAATGCAACGCGCCTTGCGCAGCGCATCCCGAGCGAAAACATGGCGTATGCCCCAGGTGCTCCAGGGGTTGATGCCGATAATCAGCAAGTGCCCGCCCGGCCGCACGCTGCTGGCCGCTTCACGCAACAGGCCATGGGGCGACAGGCAGAAATCCAGGCCATGTTGCAGTACCACGACATCGGCCGCGTGCTCACTCAATGGCCACGCCTGTTCCTCACAGACGATCTCGACACCCGGTAACGGCGCACCAAGACGTACATTGCGCTGCACTTGGGGAGCCACCGGCGGGCTTTGCGCCGATGGGCCGTAATGCACCAGATAGCCACCGAAATAACGGCCCAGTTCTTCGTCGAGAATGCGCCGCTCCTCTTCGAGCAGAAGCTGCCCGAGCGGCCCGGAAAGCCATTCACGGGCAGCGCGGATCAATGCAAGCCACTCAGGATCAGCCTGAGCGAACGCTTCATCGGTCATGAGTTCTCCTCCAGAGGTGCTCGCATACAGCGGCAACAGACTCTAAGATGCACCATTGTCTGCCGCTATGCGAACTGCGCCATGATACAGATCCACGCCCTTCCTGCTTTCAATGACAACTACATATGGTTGTTACAAGACCTTTCGAGCCAGCAGTGCGCTGTCGTCGATCCGGGCGACGCAAAGCCGGTGCTGGGCTGGCTGGCGCAGAATCCCGATTACCGGCTGACCGATATCCTGATCACGCACCACCACAATGATCATGTGGGCGGTGTCGCGGAACTCAAGCAGTTGACCGCGGCGCGTGTGCTGGGTCCCGCGGCCGAGACCATACCGGCGCGCGACATCGCGCTGGTCGACAATGACCGACTGACCGTGCTGGGCCTGGAATTTGTGGTGCATGCGGTTCCAGGCCACACGCTGGGGCATATCGCGTTTTATCATGAGGATGCCACGACCCCCCTGCTGTTCAGCGGCGACACGCTATTTGCAGCCGGCTGTGGACGGCTGTTCGAGGGTACGCCGCAACAGATGCACGATTCTCTCGGCCGCCTGGCCGAACTGCCGGACAGCACACTGATCTACTGCGCTCACGAATACACGCTGAGCAATCTGCGCTTTGCACAGGCTGTCGAGCCGGACAATGTCGATATTGCCGAACGCCTGGCCGAAGTGACCCGCTGGCGCAGCGAAAATCGCATCAGTCTTCCGTCGAATCTGGCACTGGAAAAACGCACCAATCCGTTCCTGCGTACCGGGGAAACATCCGTTAAAGAAAAAGCGGACGAACGGAGCGGCGGGCAAAACACCTCGCAGAGTGCGGTCTTTGCAAGCCTGAGGGCATGGAAAGATAAGTTCTGACCCGACCCTAAAACCGCAATAAAATTCTGAAAGGTTGACCGACGGCAGGCCGCTTCCTAGAATCGCCCGACATTTTCGTCTGGATGTACCCCCCGAACAATGTCGTCATCTACCAGCAAGCCTTCACATTCGGACGCATTGACTCGGTTGGCTCAGGCCATGGCCGTCACCGCGAGTGCCCTTCTGGCCGGTTGCCAGAGCACCGCCAGTGTCGACCCGGCCAGCAATCATCGCGCGCCTAACCTGGCCGCCGGAATCAAGCAAAAACCGATTTTCCTGTCGCACAAGCCTGCCACCCCTCTCGCACCTCCACAGGATGTCTGGGAGCGCATGCGTCAGGGCTTTCAACTGCAACAAGGCAACGATCAGAACCCCCGCATCGATCAACAGCGCCTGTGGTTCGCCAACAACCCTTCCTTTCTGGAAAACGCTGGCGAGCGCGGCAGCCTGTACATGCACTACATCGTCGAGCGCCTTGAAGAACGCAACATGCCGCTGGAACTGGCGCTGCTTCCGGTCATCGAAAGCGCCTATAACCCGATGGCCGTTTCGCGCAGTCAGGCGGTCGGCCTCTGGCAGTTCATCCCGTCGACCGGTCGTTACTTCAACCTGCGCCAGACCAGCTTTTATGACGGACGTCGCGATATCCAGGCGTCGACCGTTGCGGCACTGGATTACCTGACCCGCTTGCATGACATGTTCAACGGTGACTGGTTGCTGGCCCTGGCAGCCTACAATGCCGGCGAAGGCACGGTGAGCCGTGCCATCGAGCGCAATGACAAGCTCAACCTGCCGACCGACTACTGGAACCTGCCGCTGCCGCAGGAAACCCGCGATTACGTGCCCAAGCTGCTGGCCCTGTCCCAGGTGGTGCTGTCGCCGGAAGCTTACGGCGTCAATCTGAACCCGATCGCCAACCAGCCTTACTTCGAAGTCGTCGAGCTCAACAAGCGTGTCGACCTGTCCAAGGTGGCCAGCGCCGCCGACATCGACGAAGACGAGCTTATCCAGCTCAACCCCGCTTACAAGAAGCGCCTGACCGTCGATGGCCCCCAGCACCTGCTGGTGCCTACCTCCAAGGCGCAATTGCTGACGGCCAGCCTGCTGACCATGAAACAGGAAGAACTGGTCGCCTGGCAGCCTTACCGGGTGCGCAAGGGCGATACCCTGGAAAGCCTGGCCAGTCGTTACCAGGTCACGGTCAGCTCGCTCAAGGGCAATAACAAGCTGTCCGGCAACCGCCTGAAGATCGGTCAGTCGCTGAGCATACCGGTCAAGCCGGGCATGCAGAATTCACAGCCCGTGTTCGAAGCGCTGGCCAGCAACGACAAGCCGTCACGTACCCGCAGTTACAAGGTGCGCAGCGGTGACAACCTGACCAACATCGCGCAAGCCAACAAGGTTGATGTCGAAGACCTGCAACGCTGGAACAAGCTGACCGGCAAGAAGCTCAAGGTCGGCCAGACGCTGGTCATGCAGGACACCAGCAAGCCTGCCGGCAAAGCGGCCAGCAAGGCGGTCGCCAGCACCGGTGGCAAGGACAGCGAAAAGAAATCCATGCAGTACAAGATCCAGAAAGGCGACTCGATGTACCTGGTCGCCAAGCGCTTCAACGTCGAGATGCAACATCTCAAGCGCTGGAATCCGCGTAGCGGTCAGGCTCTCAAACCCGGCCAGACCCTGACCGTTTACCTGCCACATTGATGAGCGCGGCCACTTGCCCTTCAACAACCTTGGGGCGGGTGGCCGACGCAGCCCTGGCAGCGCCATCACCTGCAGTCTTTTTCCAGCTGGAACAAGCTGTTACTGTTAGCGACCCGAAAGCCCAAGCCGCCTGGATCGTGATACGTCCCTTCCTGCTAACCCTCAGCCTGGCCTTGAGCTTCTGCGCCAACGCATCCATCACTGAAAGTCATGGTTACGCGCAGTTTGGTGTTCTCAAGTACCCGGCCAGCTTCACTCATTTCGACTGGGTCAATCCCGAGGCGCCGAAAGGTGGCACCCTGAGAATGATGGCCTTCGGCACGTTCGACACGCTCAACCCCTACACATTCAAGGGCAGTAGCCCGGTCTCGACCGGCAACTTCCTGCAGTATGGCGTCAACGAGCTGAACGAACCGCTGATGGTCGGCACAGGCCAGTACGACCCGTCCGGCGATGAACCAACCTCCAGTTACGGGCTGATCGCCCAGTCCGTGGAATATAGCGAGGACCGCAGTTGGGTGGTGTTCAACCTGCGCCCGCAGGCGCGCTTCCATGACGGCAAGCCGATCACCGCCTACGACGTGGCGTTTTCCTACCGGACCCTGCTTAAGGACGGTCACCCTCAATACCGCACCGCCTTGCAGGAAGTGCAGCGCGTCGACATCCTTAATCGTCATCGCATCCGGTTTGTCTTCAAGCGCTCCGGCAACCCGCTGCTGATCCTGCGCCTGGGCGAACTGCCGGTGTTGCCGCAGCATTACTGGAAAGACAGGGACTTCAAGGCGACCACCTTCGAACCGCCGCTGGGCAGTGGCCCCTACCGCATCACCCGCGTGCAGCCGGGTCGGCAACTGGTGTTCGAGCGGGTCAAGGATTACTGGGGCAAGGACTTGCCGGTCAACCGCGGCAAATACAATTTCGATCGGGTCGAGGTCGAGTTCTACCGCGACAGCGACGTGGCGTTCGAAGCGTTCAAGGCGGGTGAATTCGACATCTACATCGAGCATCAGGCCAAGAACTGGGCCAATGGCTATGACTTCCCCGCAGTCGCCAGCGGTCAGGTGATCAAGGCGCAGATTCCGCACCGCATACCAACCCAGACCCAGGGCCTGTTCATGAACACCCGGCGCGCCGCCTTCGCCGACATCCGCGTGCGCGAGGCCTTGGGGCTGTTGTTCAATTTCGAATGGACCAACCGCACACTGTTCAGCGACGCCTATGACCGCTCGACCAGCTACTACCCCAACAGCGAATTTTCCGCGACGGGCCTGCCGACCGGGGCCGAATGGCTGCTCTTGACACCCTACCGCGATCAGTTGCCCGCCAGCCTGTTCACCCAGCCGTTCAGCCCGTCAAAAACCGATGGCGGCGGGATCCCGCGCGAAACCTTGCGCAAGGCCCTGAAGCTGCTTGCCGAGGCTGGCTGGACACTCTCGGACAAGGGTTTGCTCAATGCCGACAAGCAACCGTTGCGCTTCGAGATCCTGCTGGTCAACCCCAACCTCGAACGCATTCTGCAGCCCTACATCGAAGACCTGCGCCGCCTGGGGATCATTGCAGGGCTGCGCACCGTCGACCGCGCCCAGTACAAGCAACGTCTGGACCGTTTCGATTTCGACATGATTCTGATGACCCTGCAGCAGACCCTGAGCCCCGGTCTGGAGCAGTGGCAGTATTTCCACTCCAGTCAGGCCGCGATCAACGGCAGCAAGAACTACGCGGGTATCGCCAACCCGGTGGTCGATGTCCTGCTGAACAAGCTGCTGGCCGCGCAGACCCGGGACGACCAGGTCGCCGCGGCGCGGGCGCTGGACCGTGTCCTGCTGTCTCAGCACTACAGCATTCCCAACTGGTACCTGAACAATCATCGGCTTGCCTATCGCAACCGATTCGCCATGGTCACTACCCCGCCCTACACCCTGGGGCTGCGTGCGTGGTGGCTCAAGACTCTGGAGAAGCCCCGATGAACCCTCTGCACTCCCTGCGCTCGCAGGCAGCCGGCCTGCTGCTGGCCAGCCTCGCCTGCACGGTACAGGCCGCACCTCAGCATGGCGTGACACTGTATGACGAAGCGCCGAAGTACCCGGCTGATTTCAAACATTTCGACTACGTGAACCCGGATGCCCCCAAGGGCGGCACGCTGCGCCAGGCAGGCTTCGGCGGCTTCGACAGTCTCAACCCGTTCATCAACAAAGGTGTGCCGGCAGACGACATTGGTCTGATCTACGACACCTTGGCCCGCTCGAGCCTGGATGAACCGTTCACCGAATACGGACTCGTCGCCGGCAAGATCGAGAAATCCCCGGACAACAGCTGGGTGCGTTTCTATCTGCGACCCGAGGCGCGTTTTCATGACGGTCACCCGATCCGCGCCGACGATGTCGAGTTCAGCTTCAAGACCCTCATGGAGCACGGCTCGCCCATGTACAAGGGCTACTACGCCGACGTCGATCAGGTCATCGTCGAAGATCCGTTGCGCGTGCTGTTCAAATTCAAGCACAAGGGCAGCCGCGAGTTGCCGTTGATCCTTGGTCAGTTGCCGGTGCTGCCCAAGCATTTCTGGGCCGATCGCGACTTCAGCAAGGGCAACCTGGATTTCCCGCTGGGCAGCGGACCTTACAAGGTCGCCGACGTGAAGGCCGGTCGCTCGGTGAGTTATGAGCGGGTCAAGGATTACTGGGCAAAGGACCTGCCGATCAACAAGGGCTTCTACAACTTCGACGTGCTGACCACCGACTACTACCGCGACAATACGGTAGCGCTGGAGGCTGGCAAGGCCGGGCAATTCGACTATTGGATGGAAACCAGCGCCAAGAACTGGGCGACCGCCTACGACACGCCCGCAGTGCGCGACGGCAGGCTGATCAAGGAAGAGCTGCCCAACGGCAACCCGACCGGCATGCAGGGTTTTGTCTTCAACCTGCGCAAACCTGTGTTTCAGGACGTCAGGGTCCGCGAGGCGCTGACTCTGCTGCTGGACTTCGAGTGGACCAACAAACAGCTGTTCAACGGCTCGTACAGCCGCACCAAAAGCTATTTCGACAACTCGGAAATGGCCGCCAGCGGCCTGCCGTCTGCGGAAGAACTCAAGCTTCTCGAGCCGTTGCGCGGCAAGATTCCGGATCGCGTGTTCAGCGACCCCTTCACCCTGCCGGTTACCGATGGCAGCGGCATGATCCGGCCGCAGCAGCGTCGGGCCTTCCAGCTGTTGCAGGAAGCGGGCTGGAAGATCGTCGACGACAAGATGGTCGACGCGCAGGGCAACCCGGTAAAAATCGAGTTTCTGATTGCCCAGACCGAGTTCGAGCGCATTCTGCTGCCTTACAAGCGCAACCTGAGCGACCTGGGTATCGAACTGGTGATTCGTCGTGCCGACGTGTCGCAATACATCAACCGCCTGCGCTCGCGCGACTACGACATGATCGTCACGGGCTATCCGCAGTCCAGTTCGCCCGGTAACGAGCAGCGTGTGTACTTCGACTCATCCAGCGCCGACAACCCGGGCAGCCGCAACTTCATGGGCCTCAAGGACCCTGCGGTGGACTCGCTGGTCACCGGCCTGATCAACGCCGACTCACGGCAAAGCCTGATCACCCATACCAAGGCGCTGGACCGCGTACTGCTGTGGGGCTTTTACGTCGTCCCGAACTGGCACATCAAGACCTGGCGGGTGGCTTACTGGAATCACCTCGACCATCCGAAGGCCAAAGCGCTTTCCGATATCGGCCTGATGACCTGGTGGGCCAAGCCGGATGTCAAACCGGCGACCGCGACCCCGTCAGCCCCTGATCAGGCCAAGCCTGCGAACGCGGAGCAATAACATGCTGGCTTATATTCTGCGACGGCTGCTGCTGATCATCCCTACCCTGCTTGGCATCCTGATCATCAACTTCGTCATCATTCAAGCTGCGCCCGGTGGCCCGGTCGAACAGATGATCGCCAAGATCGAAGGCTTCGATGGCGCCACCAGCCGGATTGCCGGAGGCGGCGCCGAAGTATCGGTGGCCGGCTCCAACTACCGCGGCGCGCAAGGCCTGGACCCGGCACTGGTCAAGGAAATCGAACGCATGTACGGTTTCGACAAGTCGGCACCGGAACGCCTGTGGATCATGATCAAGAACTACGCCACGCTGGATTTCGGCGACAGCTTCTTTCGCGATGCCAAGGTCATAGACCTGATTGTCGAGAAGATGCCGGTGTCCATTTCCCTCGGGTTATGGAGCACCCTGATCATGTACCTGGTGTCGATCCCGCTGGGGATTGCCAAGGCCACGCGCCACGGCAGCCAGTTCGACGTATGGACCAGTTCGGCAATCATTGTCGGCTACGCCATTCCAGCGTTCCTGTTCGCGATTCTACTGATCGTGGTGTTTGCCGGGGGCAGCTACTTCAACTGGTTTCCACTGCGCGGGCTGACCTCCAACAACTACGACGAACTGAGCACGCTGGGCAAGCTGTTCGATTACTTCTGGCATCTGGTGTTGCCAGTCACTGCGCTGGTGATCGGCAACTTTGCCACCATGACGCTGCTGACCAAGAACAGCTTTCTCGACGAAATCAGCAAGCAATACGTGACCACGGCCAAAGCCAAGGGCCTGAGCAACCACAAGGTGCTCTACGGCCATGTGTTTCGCAATGCGATGCTGCTGGTGATCGCCGGCTTCCCGTCAGCGTTCATCGGCATCTTCTTCACCGGCTCGCTGCTGGTGGAAGTGATCTTCTCGCTGGACGGCCTGGGCCTGATGAGCTTTGAAGCCGCGATCAACCGCGACTATCCGGTGGTGTTCGGTACGCTGTTCATCTTCACCCTGCTGGGGCTGGTGGTGAAGCTGATCGGTGATATCACCTACACCCTCGTAGACCCGCGCATCGACTTCGAAAGCAGGAAGCATTGATATGAAGCTGTCTCCTCTCAATCGCCGTCGCTTCGAACGCTTCAAGGCCAACAGGCGTGGCTGGTGGTCATTGTGGCTGTTCCTGATTCTGTTCGGCCTGAGCCTGGGTGCCGAACTGATCGCCAACGACAAACCGCTGGCCGTGCGTTATGACGGCAGTTGGTACTTCCCGGTCTTCGAGCGTTACCCGGAAACCACCTTCGGCGGTGAGTTCCCGCTGGAAGCCAACTACAAGAGCCCGTACATCAAGGAACTGCTCGCCGCGAAGGATGGCTGGACCCTGTGGGCGCCCATCCCGTTCAGCTACCAGAGCATCAACTACGACCTGAAAGTCCCTGCCCCGGCGCCACCTTCGCGGGAGAACCTGCTGGGCACCGATGATCAAGGCCGTGACGTGCTGGCACGGGTGATCTACGGTTTCAGGATTTCGGTACTGTTCGCCCTGACCCTGACCATCCTCAGCTCGATTATCGGCGTCATCGCCGGTGCCTTGCAGGGCTTCTATGGCGGCTGGGTCGACCTGCTGGGCCAGCGCTTCCTCGAGGTCTGGTCGGGTCTGCCGGTGCTGTATCTGCTGATCATCCTCGCCAGCTTCGTACAACCCAACTTCTGGTGGTTGCTGGGCATCATGCTGCTGTTTTCCTGGATGAGCCTGGTGGACGTGGTGCGCGCCGAGTTCCTGCGTGGCCGCAATCTGGAATACGTAAGGGCCGCGCGGGCGCTGGGCATGGAGAACGGCGCGATCATGTTCCGCCACATCCTGCCCAACGCCATGGTGTCGACCATGACCTTTCTGCCGTTCATTCTCACCGGCGCCATCGGCACCCTGACGGCGTTGGACTTTCTGGGCTTCGGCCTGCCCGCCGGCTCGCCGTCTCTGGGCGAGCTGGTAGCGCAGGGTAAGTCCAACCTGCAGGCACCCTGGCTGGGCATCAGCGCCTTCGCTGTGCTGGCCATCATGCTGAGCCTGCTGGTGTTCATCGGCGAATCCGCCCGCGATGCTTTCGACCCAAGGAAATAAGATGAACAATGACAATCTGATCGAAATCCGCGATCTGGCGGTCGAGTTCGTGACGGGCGACTCACGGCAACGCGTGGTGGAGAACATCAGCTTCGATATTCGTCGCGGTGAAACGCTTGCACTGGTCGGCGAAAGCGGTTCGGGCAAGTCAGTGACCGCGCACTCGATCCTGCGCCTGCTGCCCTACCCCATCGCCAGCCACCCGAGCGGCACGATCCGCTACGCGGGTGAAGACCTGCTGAAAGTGGAAGAGAAAAAACTGCGCACGATCCGTGGCAACCGGATCGCCATGATCTTCCAGGAGCCGATGACCTCGCTCAACCCGCTGCACTCGGTGGAAAAACAGATCAACGAGGTACTGGGCCTGCACAAGGGCCTGACCGGCAAGGCGGCCACCGAGCGCACGCTGGAGCTGCTTGAACTGGTTGGCATCCCTGAGCCACACAAGCGCCTCAAAGCGCTGCCACACGAGCTGTCAGGTGGCCAGCGTCAGCGCGTGATGATCGCCATGGCCCTGGCCAACGAACCCGAGCTGCTGATTGCCGATGAACCGACCACCGCGCTGGATGTGACGGTACAGCTGAAGATCCTCGAATTGCTCAAGCAGTTGCAGGCTCGCCTGGGTATGGCACTGCTGCTTATCAGCCACGATCTGAACGTCGTAAGGCAAATAGCCAATCGAGTATGTGTCATGCAGCGCGGTTGCATCGTCGAACAGGCATCGTGCGAAGAATTGTTCCGTTCGCCGCAACATCCTTACACCAAAGTGTTGCTCAGCGCCGAGCCCAGCGGCGGTCCTTCGACCAACCCCGCAGGTGCTCCGCTGCTTGAAATCGAGGACCTGAAAGTCTGGTTCCCGATCAAAAAAGGCCTGCTCAAGCGCACGGTCGACCACGTCAAGGCGGTGGACGGCATACGTTTCAGCCTGCCGGAAGGGCAAACGCTGGGTATTGTGGGTGAAAGCGGTTCGGGCAAATCGACGCTGGGCCTGGCGATTCTCAGGCTGATCGGCAGTCAGGGCACCATACGGTTCAAGGGCAACGCGCTAGAATCCTTGTCGCAACAGCAGATCCGTCCGCTGCGCAGGCAGATGCAAGTGGTTTTCCAGGACCCGTTTGGCAGTTTGAGTCCGCGTATGTCGGTGTCTGAAATCGTTGGCGAAGGCTTGCGAATCCACGGCATGGGTACGGCCGCCGAACAGCAGACGGCGATCATCGAAGCGCTCAAAGAGGTTGGTCTGGACCCGGATACCCGGCACCGCTACCCTCACGAGTTCTCCGGTGGCCAGCGCCAGCGGATCGCCATTGCACGTGCGCTGGTCTTGAAGCCGGCGCTGATTTTGCTGGACGAGCCGACCTCGGCCCTCGACCGGACCGTACAGCGTCAGGTCGTCGAATTGCTTCGCTCGCTGCAAACCAAGTACAACCTGACGTATTTGTTCATCAGCCATGACCTGGCTGTCGTCAAAGCGCTAAGCCACCAGTTGATGGTGGTCAAGCAAGGCCAAGTGGTCGAACAGGGTGCAGCGCAGGATATCTTCGCCGCACCGCAACATCCTTATACACAGCAGCTGCTGGAGGCCGCCTTTTTGGCGCCGGTAGCTGTCGATTAACCTGAAGAGGAACAACACATGGGTTTTCTCGCCGGTAAGCGCGTCCTGATCGTCGGTGTCGCCAGTAAACTGTCCATCGCATCCGGCATTGCCGCCGCCATGCATCGTGAAGGCGCAGAGCTTGCCTTCACCTACCAGAACGACAAACTCAAGGGTCGTGTCGAAGAGTTCGCTGCAGGCTGGGGTTCGGGTCCTGAGCTGTGCTTCCCTTGCGACGTGGCCAGCGACGAAGAGATCAACAAGGTCTTCGAAGAGCTGAGCAAGAAATGGGACGGCCTGGATGTGATCGTTCACTCGGTCGGCTTCGCGCCTGGCGACCAGCTCGATGGCGACTTCACCGAAGCCACCACGCGCGAAGGCTTCCGCATCGCTCATGACATCAGCGCCTACAGCTTCGTGGCCCTGGCCAAGGCCGGTCGCGAAATGATGAAGGGCCGTAATGGCAGCCTGCTGACCCTGTCCTACCTGGGCGCAGAGCGCACCATGCCCAACTACAACGTCATGGGCATGGCCAAGGCCAGCCTGGAAGCCGGCGTTCGTTACCTGGCCGGCAGCCTCGGCCCGGAAGGTACTCGCGTCAATGCTGTATCGGCCGGCCCGATCCGCACCCTGGCCGCGTCAGGCATCAAGAATTTCCGCAAGATGCTGGCTGCCAACGAAGCGCAGACTCCTCTGCGCCGCAACGTCACCATCGACGAAGTCGGCAACGCCGGCGCGTTCCTGTGCTCTGACCTGGCGTCGGGCATCAGCGGTGAAATCATGTACGTCGACGGCGGCTTCAACACCACCGCGATGGGCAGCATGGACGAGTGATACGGTAAACGCCGCTCCTCGCGAGCGGCACTTTCCCGGACTCAAAAAGAAGGCCGCTCAATGAGCGGCCTTCTTTATTTGCGCGTTTCGAGATTAGAACTTCTCGATCTTCGCCTTGCTTTCCAGCTGTGCACGGTACGCCGCGAAATCCTGTTGCCCCTCGCGGGAGGCAAGGAAGCGACGATATTGTGCCTTCTCGGCATCGGTCGGCGCAGCCGCCTGATTGACGCCATTGAGACGGACGATCACGAAGCTGCCATCCGACGCAGTGATGCTGGCGAACTCCGGCTTGTCCTTACCTGTCGGCTTGGGCATGCGGAACAGCGTCTGCAGCACTTGAGGGTCAACCCCTTCCTGACTGCGAGTGACCGCTTCCATCATCTTCCAGTCACGACCTTCCTGCTTGGCCGCCAACGGAATCTTGCCGTCACGCAGACCGGCCAGCAGCGCCTCGCCCTTGGCCTTGGCAGCGGCCGAAGCATGCTCCTTGACCAGTTGAGAGCGAATCGAGCTGGCAACGCTCTCAAGTGGCAACTGCTGCGGTTGCAAGTGCTCTTTGGAGCGCACCACCACAACGGTTTCCGGATCCAGCTCCAGCGTGTTGCTGTTGGCGCCTTCTTCCAGCACCTCAGGGCTGAATGCCGCCTGGATGACCGCGCGGTTGGCCGTCAGGCCTTCGCCGCCTTCACGACCGAACGGTGCAGTGGTCTGAACCTTCAGGCCCAGGTCCTGTGCCGGCTGGGACAAGTCCGACGATTCAAACGCCGAGTCTTCCAGTTGCTTGGTCACTTCGACAAACTTCTGCTCGACCAGCTGCGATTTCAAATCGTTGGTCAGCTTGCCTTTGAGACTGGCAAAGGTCGGCACCGAAGGTGCTTCAACGCCCAGCAGCTTGATCAGGTGCCAGCCGAAGTCGGTACGCACCGGCTGCGAAACCTGGTCCTTGTTCAAGGCATACAGCGCCTCTTCGAAAGCCGGGTCATAGACACCCTTGCCTGCGTAGCCCAGATCACCGCCCTTGTTGGACGAACCAGGATCCTGCGAGTATTCCTTGGCCAGTGCCGCGAAATCCTCACCCTTGGCCAGACGCTGCTGAATTTCTTCAATCTTCGCCTTGGCCTGCTCGTCATTCAGCTTGTCGTTCACTTCGATGAGGATGTGTGCCGCACGACGCTGTTCGGACAGATTGGCGATTTCCTTCTGATAAGCCGCCTGCAAGTCCTCGTCCTTGACCTGCACCTTGTCGAAGAAGGACGACTTCTTCAATTCGATGTAGTCGAGTACGACCTGCTCAGGGCTCATGAACTCCTTGGCATGCTCGTCGTAGTGAGCCTTGACTTCGTCATCGGTCACCTTGACCGCCGAGGTATCGGCAGGCAGGGTCAGCGACGCAAAATCACGGGTCTGCTTTTCGAGGCGTGCGAAGGCTTCAACCTGTGCGTCGGTTACAAAGGCACTGCCGGCAACACCTGCACGCACCTGACCAATGAGCATTTCCTGACCCAGCATCTGGCGGAACTGCAGACGGCTGTAACCCAACTGGCGAATGACCTGATCGAAACGGTCTGCGCTGAATTTGCCATCCACCTGAAACTCAGGCGTCTGCAAAAGCTGCTGATCCAGTGCCGCGTCGGAAAACGAGAACTTGGCATCCGCCGCGCCTTGCAGCAGCAGCTTGCGGTCGATCAGGCCCTTGAGCGCTGATTCGCGCAACAGCTTTTCATCCAGCATGGCAGGATCGAAATCCTTGCCCAACTGTTGCGAAAGCTGTTGAGCCAACTGGCGGCGCTGCATGTCGACGGCCTGGCTCAACTCATTCTGAGAGATGTCCTCGCCGTTGACTTCAGCCGCGTTCTGCTTGTTGCTGGTAGCGGTAAACATTGCTTCGATGCCGGTGAAGGCCATCAAGGCGATGATGAGTCCGATAATTGTCTTGGCAATCCAGCCTTGTGAATTGTCCCTGATGTTCTGCAGCATTGCGTCCCCCAAAACGGTTGTACTGACTAACCAACCGCGGAGCGTGGGTAGAAAGCGGATAGAAGAAAGGCGCATCCGAGGATGCGCCTTCTCGTAACTGACGAAGCGGTAGGGCTCGAACCCTTCGGTGTCGCAACCGAATGCACCACCGCTCCGCTACTGGATCAGGACAGGCCCGATCCAGCGGGCAAAGGCATCGAGAGGCTTAGTTGACAGCTTCTTTGAGAGCTTTACCGGCTTTGAAACCTGGTTTCTTGGCAGCAGCGATTTCCAGCGTCTTGCCGGTCTGAGGGTTGCGACCGATGCGAGCAGGACGATCAGTCACGGAGAACGTACCAAAGCCAACCAAAACAACCGAGTCGCCAGCCTTCAGAGCGCCAGTGACGGATTCGATCACTGCGTCCAGCGCACGGCCAGCAGCAGCTTTCGGGATATCAGCAGATGCAGCGATAGCATCAATCAGTTCCGACTTGTTCACTCTAAGTCCCCTTATCTCTATTTTGAGTATGTTTCTAAGTTTTAGGTGTTAAGCAAAACGAGCGCTGGAAGGCTTGCCGGTGATTGCTTTAAAGAGCCGCTTTATAACAAGGGCTCTAAAAAGCTGTCAAGGAAGCCTGCCCAGACTTAATGCGTGCTAATTCTGTCCTTAGAGTCAGACTCGCGCTTCTCTTCCTTGGCGACCAGATCTGTAGCCACGTCCGGCAAAGGCTCCGGCGCGTATTGCAGCGCAATTTGCAGGACTTCGTCAATCCATTTAACGGGCTTGATCTGCAGATCCTGCTTGATATTGTCAGGAATCTCCTTCAAATCACGCACGTTTTCTTCTGGAATGATCACCGTCTTGATTCCACCACGGTGTGCGGCCAGAAGTTTTTCCTTCAAACCACCAATCGCCAGCACTTGACCACGCAGGGTAATTTCGCCCGTCATTGCCACATCTGCCCGCACAGGAATCTGTGTAAGCGCCGAAACAAGTGCGGTGCACATGCCCACGCCAGCACTCGGTCCATCCTTCGGCGTGGCACCTTCCGGCATGTGGATATGCGTGTCGTGTTTCTCGTGGAAATCAGCGGGGATGCCCAGGCTACGGGCGCGGCTGCGAACCACTGTCTGGGCTGCGGTAATGGATTCGACCATGACATCACCCAGCGAACCGGTCTTGATCAACTGCCCCTTGCCCGATACGACCGCCGCTTCGATGGTCAGTAGTTCGCCGCCCACCTGAGTCCACGCCAGGCCGGTGACCTGACCGATCTGATCCTGCTGCTCTGCCAGCCCGTAGCGGAACTTGCGCACGCCCAGGAAGTGCTCGAGCATGTCGGCAGTGACCTGCACCGCGAAACGTTTTTCCATCGCGTGCTCTTTGACCGCCTTGCGGCAGACCTTGGCAATCTGCCGCTCAAGCCCGCGCACACCCGCTTCACGGGTGTAGTAACGGATGATGTCGCGGATCGCTTCCTCGTCAAAACTGATCTCGCCTTTCTTCAAGCCGTTGGCCTGAATCTGCTTGGGCGAGAGGTACTTGACGGCGATGTTGATCTTTTCGTCTTCGGTGTAGCCCGGCAGGCGAATGACTTCCATCCGGTCCAGCAGCGCTGGCGGAATGTTCATCGAGTTCGACGTGCAGAGGAACATCACGTCCGAAAGATCGTAGTCGACCTCAAGGTAGTGATCGTTGAAATTGTGGTTCTGCTCGGGATCAAGCACCTCGAGCAGTGCCGACGCCGGATCGCCACGCATGTCACTGCCCATCTTGTCGATTTCGTCAAGCAGGAACAGCGGGTTGCGAACGCCCACCTTTGTCATCTTTTGTATCAATCTTCCTGGCATCGAACCGATGTAAGTCCGGCGATGACCACGAATTTCAGCCTCGTCACGCACGCCACCCAGTGCCATACGCACAAATTTGCGATTGGTCGCGTTGGCGATGGACTCCGCCAGGGAGGTTTTACCTACACCTGGAGGACCTACCAGACACAGCACAGGGCCGCGAATCTTCTTCACGCGCTTTTGCACAGCGAGGTATTCGAGGATGCGTTCCTTGACCTCGTCCAGACCATAATGGTCGGCATCGAGAATCGCTTCGGCGCGCGCAAGGTCCAGACGTACCTTGCTTTGCGCCTTCCACGGCACCTGAACCAGCCAGTCGATGTAGGAGCGAACCACAGTCGCTTCGGCCGACATCGGAGACATTTGCTTGAGCTTGTTCAGCTCGGCATTCGCCTTGGTCAGAGCGTCCTTGGGCAGGCCGGCAGCGTCGATGCGCTTTTTCAGCTCTTCGATCTCGTTGTGGCCTTCGTCGCCATCGCCCAGTTCCTTCTGAATGGCCTTCATCTGCTCATTCAGGTAGTACTCGCGCTGGCTGCGCTCCATTTGCTTCTTCACACGACCGCGAATGCGTTTTTCAACCTGCAGCAGGTCGATTTCGGCATCCAGCAAGGCCAGCACGTGCTCGACACGGGCTGACAGGTCGATAATCTCGAGGATTTCCTGCTTCTGCTCGATTTTGAGCGCCATGTGCGCTGCCATGGTGTCGACCAGGCGGCCAGGCTCATCGATGCTGTTAAGCGACGACAGGACCTCTGCCGGGACTTTCTTGCCCAGTTGCACGTATTGCTCGAACTGAGCCAGCAGGCTGCGCACGAACACTTCGGATTCACGATCCGGTGCGTCGACTTCTTCGATCAGCGCGACGTCTGCTCGGTAGTGGCCATCGACTTCGATGAAACGCTCTACCGAACCACGCTGCTCGCCTTCGACCAGTACCTTGACGGTGCCATCGGGCAGTTTGAGCAATTGCAATACGGTGGCAATGGTGCCGACGCTGTACAGAGCCTTTTCATCAGGATCGTCGTCAGCCGGGTTTCTTTGCGCGAGCAGCAGGATCTGCTTGTCGCCTGTCATTGCCGCTTCAAGGGCTTCGATAGACTTCTCGCGCCCCACGAACAGCGGGATAACCATGTGCGGATAAACCACGACATCACGCAATGGCAAGAGAGGCAATTCAATAGTGGTCTTCATGATTTCGCCTCTACGGCGGCCAATTGGCCGGGACAGATGGAATTAGCTTGAAGCCAAGATGGGGGTAGCGTCCAAAAAAAACAAGCTCTAGAGGCGCTACCCGCAAAGATCAGTTTCTTCATACAAAACGAATGAGCGGCTTAAAAATGCAAAAGGGGACCAAAAAGGCCCCCTTCAGTATTACTTCACGCATATGAACATGCGTTTATGCGTCGGGAGCAACCTTGGCAGGCGGCTCGCTGTTTTCGTAGATCAACAGCGGCTTGGACGTGCCATCGATAACGCTTTCGTCGATCACCACCTTGCTCACATCGCTCTGCGACGGGATTTCGTACATGGTGTCGAGCAGAACGCCTTCGAGAATCGAACGCAGGCCACGGGCACCGGTCTTGCGCTCCAGCGCGCGACGGGCAACCGATTTCAGCGCATCGGTACGGAACTCGAGGTCCACACCTTCCATCTCGAACAGCTTGGCATACTGCTTGGTCAGCGCGTTCTTCGGCTCGGTGAGGATCTGTATCAACGCAGCCTCATCCAGCTCGTCCAGCGTCGCAAGCACCGGCAGACGGCCCACGAACTCGGGGATCAGACCGAACTTGACGAGATCGTCAGGCTCGACTTCACGCAGCGACTCGCCAACCTTCTTGCCCTCCTCCTTGCTGCGAACCTCGGCGTTGAAGCCGATGCCGCCACGGGTGGAACGGTTCTGAATGACCTTTTCCAGGCCCGAGAAGGCGCCACCGCAGATAAAGAGGATATTACGCGTGTCCACCTGCAGGAATTCCTGCTGCGGGTGCTTGCGACCACCTTGAGGCGGAACGGAAGCCACGGTGCCCTCGATCAGTTTCAGCAAGGCTTGCTGCACGCCTTCACCGGACACGTCACGAGTGATTGAAGGGTTGTCGGATTTGCGCGAAATCTTGTCGATTTCGTCGATGTAGACAATACCCATCTGGGCCTTCTCGACATCGTAATCACATTTCTGCAACAGCTTCTGGATAATGTTTTCGACGTCCTCACCCACATAACCGGCTTCGGTCAGGGTGGTGGCGTCAGCAATGGTGAACGGCACGTTAAGCAGGCGAGCCAGTGTCTCGGCCAGCAGCGTCTTGCCGGAGCCCGTAGGGCCGATCAGCAGGATGTTGCTTTTACCCAGTTCGACGTCGTCGTTCTTCTTGTCACGCTGGTTCAAACGCTTGTAGTGGTTGTACACCGCTACTGCGAGAACCTTTTTGGCACGTTCCTGACCGATGACGTACTGGTCAAGGATGCCGCTGATTTCTTTAGGCGAAGGCAATTTATGCGCGCTGCTTTCGGCCTGAGCTTCCTGCACCTCCTCACGGATGATGTCATTGCACAGGTCGACGCACTCGTCGCAGATAAAGACCGAGGGGCCGGCAATCAATTTGCGCACTTCATGCTGGCTTTTGCCACAGAAGGAGCAATAGAGCAATTTGCCGTTGTCCTCGCCGTTGCGGGTGTCAGTCATTCGATCGATCCAATCCGGTAGGCTTGCAACACAAGATGAAGGCTATTGCGGGCTTTTTCAAGTCCGCAGGCGGTCGGTTGTGCCGACCCCCTACATTTTGAGCCGCTTAGGCAGGCATTTGACGCTTGTTGATCACCGAGTCGATCAGGCCGTATTCGGCTGCACGCTCTGCGCTCATGAAGTTGTCACGCTCGGTATCGCGCTCGATGGTTTCGAGGCTCTGGCCGGTGTGATGCGCCAGCAGCGAGTTGAGGCGATGACGAATGTGCAGGATTTCCTTGGCATGGATGTCGATGTCCGACGCCTGGCCCTGGAAACCGCCCAGCGGCTGGTGAATCATCATCCGCGAGTTGGGCAGGCAATGACGCTTGCCTTCTGCACCGCCGGCCAGCAGGAATGCACCCATGCTGCAAGCCTGACCGATACAGATGGTCGAAACGTCCGGCTTGATGAACTGCATGGTGTCGTAGATCGACATGCCTGCAGTCACCGAACCGCCCGGCGAGTTGATGTAGAGATGGATATCCTTGTCCGGGTTTTCCGCTTCAAGGAAGAGCAGTTGTGCCGCGATAAGGTTGGCCATGTAGTCCTCTACCGGACCAACCATAAAGATGACTCGCTCCTTGAGAAGGCGCGAATAGATGTCATAGGCGCGTTCGCCACGGGCGGACTGCTCGATAACCATCGGGACCAGGCCGCCAGCGGCCTGGATGTCAGAGTTCTGCTGAATATAAGAATTGCGGGACATGTCCTGCATTCACTCCCAAATAGTCGAGTCTTGAATACGCACAAGCCAGCGCGAAGGCTGGCTTGTGGGTGTTTTCGCACGAAAAGAGAAATCAGTCGGCTTTTGGAGCTTCCACCGGCTTGACAGCTTCTTCGTAGGAGACCGATTTGTCGGTCACGCTAGCTTTCTGCAAAACAGTATCTACAACTTGCTCTTCAAGCACAACAGAACGTACCTCGTTCATTTGCTGCTCGTTCTTGTAGTACCAGGCAACGACCTGCTCAGGCTCCTGATAGGCGGAGGCCATTTCCTGAATCATTTCGCGAACGCGAGCGTCATCAGGCTTGAGGTCGAACTGCTTGACGACCTCGGCAACGATCAGACCCAGCTCGACGCGGCGCTTGGCTTGCTCTTCGAACAGCTCTGCCGGCAGCTGGTCAGGCTTGATGTTGCCGCCGAACTGCTGAACGGCCTGCACACGCAGACGGTTGACTTCGTTTTCCAGCAGCGCTTTAGGCACTTCGATCGGGTTGGCGGCCAGCAGACCGTCCATGACCTGATTCTTGACCTTGGACTTGATCGCCTGACGCAGCTCGCGCTCCATGTTCTTGCGAACTTCTGTGCGGAAGCCTTCGATACCGGTTTCCTTGATACCGAACTGCTTGAAGAACTCTTCGTTCAGCTCAGGCAGCTTTGGCTCGGAAACGGTGTTGACGGTCACGGTGAACTCGGCAGCCTTGCCGGCCAGCTCGAGGTTCTGATAGTCCTCTGGGAAGGTCACGTTCAGAACGCGCTCTTCACCGGCCTTGGCGCCAACCAGACCGTCTTCGAAACCAGGGATCATGCGGCCGGAACCCAGAACCAGCTGGGTGCCGGTAGCGGAACCGCCAGCGAACACTTCGCCGTCGACCTTGCCGACGAAATCGATGTTCAGCTGGTCTTCGTTCTGGGCAGCACGATCAGCCACTTCGAAACGAACGTTCTGCTTGCGCAGCACTTCAAGCATGTTGTCCAGATCGCTGTCAGCCACGTCGGCAGAAAGGCGCTCTACGGAGATGCTGTCGAAACCGGCAACGGTGAATTCCGGGAATACTTCGAAAGTAGCCACGTATTCCAGATCTTTGCCTTTTTCGAACGACTTGGGCTCTACAGCAGGAGCACCGGCCGGGTTCAGCTTCTGCTCAACCACAGCTTCATAAAAAGTAGCCTGAATCAGATCGCCCAGTGCTTCCTGACGTGCGCCGTCCTCGTAACGCTGACGAATCACGCTCATAGGCACCTTGCCAGGGCGGAAGCCCGGGATCTTGGCTTTGCGCGCGGTCTGCTGCAGACGCTTGTTGACTTCAGTCTCGATGCGTTCGGCAGGCACGCCAATGGTCATGCGGCGCTCAAGAGCGGAAGTGTTTTCAACAGAAACTTGCATGGATATTCCTCGTTGCACAGACGTTAGCCGGCCGTTTCCGACCCCAGAATCAAGGGCATGCATTCTAGTGGGTCATACTCAAGAAGTCACCCTACTGAAAAAGGGCGGATTTATAGGACGAAAGCGGAGCGCAGCGGCGCAAGGAAGAACAGAGCCTTGCACCCTCGGCGACGCGTCTGGCACGGCTTCTATATAAAGAAGCATCAGCACCGGAGACGACCGACCCCGTCCATGTAGCGCGCCCCACTCGACCGACGGCGAAAAGGCCGGTCGACCAGCGAGACGGTAAAGCGAATACGCTGAAACAAAAAAACCGCTCGAGGCGGCTTTTTTCTCGCGACCCGAGCACTCACTCGACGTCACATGTGTCATGGCGAACGGAGAGTACAAAACGAAATCTCCAGAAACCTGCCACGCCAGGCTCCAGCCTTGACGCCTGAAATCAATGCACTTTTTGATGTACTGATTCAATGGCGCAAGGCAGCTTCCAGCCTGATTCAACCCGGCGCGCATCGTACACAACGTGGCGATGACGCGCCACCCATTGCAAGCATTTGACGGGACTGACAATTTTTTATGCAAATAAGTCCTTTGATCAACCGCCAGAAGGTGTGTATCGAATGCGACGCCGATGCGTAATCGAATGCTACCTTCAACCAGAGAAATCGTCTGTGCCTGCCAGGTTTTACACACGCCAAACGCATCGATAGAAACACCGCACGCTGTCGAAAGGAACGGCAGCATCCCAGAGCAGAGCGCCTGGCTGGATACGACTGCATGGGGAGAAGGAAGCGCCGGGGCGCCTCCTGTGCTCAAGGCAGCGCCTTGTACAGCACTGTCAACCGCTACATAATCCGGCCAGATTCCAGCGGCAAGGACAGAGACCCGCGCGATTGGCGAGTCGTACAATTTCGCGCTGCGTCGATAGCGCGGTAGAGCGTTTAAATATTCAACAAATCAATGCCCTACACATTGATACCCCTCAGGAAAAACCATGTACAAGATGATTGCTGCATTCAGTTTTCTGGCTATAGCCTCAGCAACAATGACCGGGTGCACTGATAAAGAAGGAAGCCAGGGAAGCGCAGCAACCACCAAAACCAATTATTATTCATCAGACAAATGCAATATTGACTCAATTGCTGGACAGATTAGCGCAGGAACAGGAGCGAGCATTTATGTACCGCGAGGCGTCGCTGTGTTCAACGGCTGGGCGATCGACACTGCCAATCAGGACGCTCCAAAGGAAATGAGACTTCGCCTGACGGGCTACAAAGGAACTCCCACTGTATTCAAGGACCCCGCCATCGTTGATCGCATTGACCTGGTAAAGACCTATAACAATGAAAAACTCTTGAAATCAGGCTTTTCATTCACGGCAGATTTATCCTCCATGGAGCCCGGCGGCTACAGCGTAGCCATCGAGATCCCTGGAGCGAACTCGTCTCTCCTGTGCCAAGGCAAGGTATTGCTGGTTATTGAATAATCAGAAAAACCGCTTCCTGCCTTGAGACAGCAGCACATCGCGGCGCGAGCAAGAGCATCCTGCTCACGCCGCTGCCGCTCAACAATCTTCAAACCACAGAAATGCTAAACCCGAGACAACAAAAAGCCCGCACTTGGCGGGCTTCTCTTGGCTTTCGCGGTGCTCACTGGAACCCGACGAAAGTACATCTGGTGCGGACGGAGAGACTCGAACTCTCACACCTTGCGGCGCTGGAACCTAAATCCAGTGTGTCTACCAATTCCACCACATCCGCATTTCAGACTTTTAAAGCAAAGGCGCCAGACTATGAATCTGGCGCCCTTCTTAATATGGGGTGGACGATGGGGTTCGAACCCACGACCGCAGGAGTCACAATCCTGTGCTCTACCAACTGAGCTACGCCCACCATATTGCGCGTGACGATACAACCTACTTGCTGTGCCAAAGCTGCCTTGAATGGCGCACCCGGCAGGACTCGAACCTGCGACCATCCGCTTAGAAGGCGGATGCTCTATCCAGCTGAGCTACGGGCACTTATATAATTTGTACTCTTGCGATAACAAACTAAAAGGCTTTCAATCAATCACACCGAGCTGATTTGCAACTCTGCCTGACCGAATCAACCAGTGCTAGCTTAACCAGTGCTGGGCTCTGCCCGGCAAGTGCGACGAATCTTATAGACGCCCCCTGGGGTCGTCAACCTTTTTTTGAAAAAAATTCAGCTAGATAAAGGAGTTAGCTGAATATGCAAAGCAATCGCCTTTGCCCTCGCGCCATGTCATGAGAGAATGCGCGCTCATTTTTTTCCTCTCGATGGTTAATCACGCGTCATGACTGCAAAACTAATCGACGGCAAGGCGATCGCCGCCAGCCTGCGCCAGCAGATCGCCAAACGTGTCGCCGAACGTAGCCAGCAAGGTCTGCGTACGCCGGGCCTCGCGGTGATTCTGGTCGGCAGCGACCCCGCCTCCCAGGTCTATGTCTCTCACAAGCGCAAGGACTGCGAGGAAGTCGGTTTTATCTCCCAGGCTTACGACTTGCCCGCTGATACCACTCAGGCAGCACTGACCGATCTGATCGACCGCCTCAATGAGGATGCCGCTGTCGACGGCGTCCTGCTGCAACTGCCCTTGCCCGCGCACCTTGACGCTTCGCTGCTGCTGGAGCGCATTCGCCCGGACAAGGACGTGGACGGTTTCCATCCTTATAACGTGGGTCGCCTCGCCCAGCGCATTCCGCTGCTGCGTCCGTGCACGCCCAAAGGCATCATGACCCTGCTCGAAAGCACCGGTGTCGACCTGTACGGTCTGGATGCCGTCGTCGTCGGCGCGTCCAACATCGTCGGCCGCCCGATGGCGATGGAACTGCTGCTGGCAGGCTGCACCGTCACGGTGACCCACCGTTTCACCAAGGATCTGGCAGGCCACGTGGGTCGTGCCGATCTTGTGGTGGTTGCCGCCGGCAAGCCGGGCCTCGTCAAAGGCGAATGGATCAAGCAGGGCGCGATCGTCATTGATGTCGGCATCAATCGCCAGGAAGACGGCAAGCTGGTAGGCGACGTGGTTTACGAGACTGCCCTGCCCCGCGCCGGCTGGATCACTCCGGTTCCAGGCGGCGTCGGCCCCATGACCCGCGCCTGCCTGCTGGAAAACACGCTGTACGCGGCAGAAACCCTGCACGACTGATCAGCCTGCGGCGATAAAAAACGGCACCTTGAAGGTGCCGTTTTTTTACCTCGACAAAACCTTACTTCTTGGCTGCCTCCCAGCTTTTCAGCAGGTCAGCGTAGGCGATGGTTTCACCCTTGGGTTTCTCGTTGGCCAGCTTACGCTGTGGCGCGAGGAACTTGCCGTTGCTCTCTTCGGCCTTCTTGTACCAGGCTTCTGCAGTGGTTTCCGGGTTCATCTTCGGCGCACACTTGCTGGCTTCCTGAACCTTGGAACGCTCGATGCGCGTCATGATTGCATCCTGGTCCTTGGCCAGACCGTCGAGGGCCTCCTGCGCAGTCTTCTCGCCGGTGACCGCCTCGGCCACATGGCTCCACCACAGCTGTGCCAGCTTCGGATAGTCAGGCACATTGGTGCCGGTAGGCGACCATTGCACGCGTGCCGGGCTGCGATAGAACTCCACCAGACCACCCAGTTTAGGCGCCAGCTCGGTCATCTCCTTGGAATTGATATCCGACTCGCGAATCGGCGTCAGGCCAACGATGGTTTTCTTCAGCGAAACGCTTTTCGAGGTCACGAATTGCGCATACAGCCAGGCGGCCAGGCGCTTTTTCTCGTCGGACGACTTCAGGAACGTCCATGAACCAACGTCCTGATAGCCGAGCTTCATGCCTTCTTTCCAGTAAGGGCCTTTTGGCGAAGGCGCCATGCGCCACTTCGGCGTGCCGTCAGCATTCATCACCGGCAGGCCTGGCTTGGTCATGTCGGCGGTAAAGGCGGTATACCAGAAGATTTGTTGCGCGACGTTACCCTGCGAAGGCACCGGTCCGGATTCGGAGAAGGTCATGCCCGCAGCTTCCGGCGGCGCATAGGCTTTCAGCCAGTCGATGTATTTCTGTGTGGCGAACACTGCCGCCGGGCCGTTGGTGTCACCACCCCGGGTAATGCTGGAGCCGACCGGATGGCAGTCTTCGACGCGAATACCCCACTCGTCCACCGGCAGACCGTTAGGCAAACCCTTGTCGCCGCTGCCGGCCATGGAGAACCAGGCATCGGTGAAACGCCAGCCCAGTGACGGGTCTTTCTTGCCATAGTCCATGTGACCAAAGACTTTCTTGCCGTCGATCTCCTTGACGTCTTCGCTGAAGAACTTGGCAATGTCCTCGTAAGCCGACCAGTTGACCGGAACGCCCAACTCATAGCCGTACTTGTCCTTGAATTTCTTTTTCAGGTCGGGACGTTCGAACCAGTCGGCACGGAACCAGTACAGGTTGGCGAACTGCTGATCAGGCAGCTGATAAAGCTTGCCGTCTGGAGCGGTGGTAAACGAGGTGCCGATGAAGTCTTTCAGGTCCAGCGTCGGCGAGGTGACTTTACTGCCTTCCGGACTGGCCATCAGATCCGTCAGAGACAGGGCCTTGCCGTAGCGGAAGTGCGTACCGATCAGGTCCGAGTCGTTGACCCAGCCGTCATAGATGCTCTTGTCCGACTGCATGGCGGTCTGCAGTTTTTCGATGACATCGCCTTCCTGCAACAAGTCATGGGTGACTTTGATACCGGTGATTTCAGTGAACGCCTTGGCCAGGGTCTTGGATTCGTATTCATGGGTGGTCAGGGTTTCCGACACCACCTTGATGTCCATGCCACGAAACGGCTTGGCAGCTTCGATGAACCACTCCAGCTCTTTCAATTGCTCGGCATCGGAAAGCGTGCTCGGCTTGAACTCGCTCGCCGCCCACTTCTTCGCCGCATCTTCGTACTGATCCGCCCATGCCGACACACTCAACCCGCTGAGCATGATCATGGTCGCCAGCGTCACGCTATGTTGCAGCTTGTTTTTCTTATTGAACATAGTCATCTCCAGGTTGCTTTCATGTAGTCCCGCTTTTCCAATGCCGCCGACCGGATCACCCCGGCAACCGCGCCCGGCCGCTCTCTAACCCCATCGCATCACCACCAACAGCCACACCAGGGAAGCCCCCGAAGCGATCCAGATGCTCCAGTCCGTCGCGCCGATTACCAGCAAATGCAGATAAGCGCTGCCCAGAAGCCCAATGAAAAGACGGTCGCCACGGGTGGTGGCAATCGGCAAAAAACCACGACGCTCGATACTTGCCGAGCGCAATTCCCATACGGTCATCCCTGCCAGCAGCAGCGCAATGCTGATAAAGAAGGCCGCAGTGGGCAGTGTCCAGGACATCCACTCCATTTTTTCGACTCCTCAGACACGACCAAGAGCAAAGCCCTTGACCACATGGTTGCGAACGAACCAGATCACCAGCATGCCCGGCAGAATGGTCAACACCCCTGCCGCCGCCAGCACCCCCCAATCGATACCCGATGCCGACACGGTGCGGGTCATCACCGCAGCGATCGGCTTGGCGTTCACCGACGTCAGGGTGCGCGCCAGCAACAGCTCGACCCAAGAGAACATGAAGCAGAAAAACGCGGTGACGCCGATACCCGAACCAATCAGTGGAATGAAAATCTTCACGAAAAACTTGGGAAAGCTGTAACCGTCGATGTAGGCCGTTTCGTCGATTTCCTTGGGAACGCCGGACATGAAGCCCTCCAGAATCCATACAGCCAGCGGAACGTTGAACAGGCAGTGCGCCAGTGCCACGGCGATGTGCGTGTCAAACAGGCCGATGGACGAATACAGCTGGAAAAACGGCAGCAGGAAGACTGCCGGTGGCGCCATGCGGTTGGTCAGCAGCCAGAAGAACAGGTGCTTGTCGCCGAGAAAACGATAGCGTGAAAACGCGTAGGCTGCCGGCAATGCGACGCTTAGCGATATCACGGTATTGAGGCACACGTAGTACAGCGAGTTGAGGTAGCCGCTGTACCAGCTCTCGTCGGTGAAGATCACCTTGTAGTTGGCCAGGGTGAAATCCTGCGGCCACAGGGTCAGGCCACCGAGGATCTCGGTATTGGTCTTGAACGACATGTTGATCAGCCAGTAGATCGGCACCAGCAGAAACAACAGGTAAATCCACAGCGGTATGATTTTGCGCAGACTCATGACCAGCCCCTCAATTCTTTTCGCTGTGAGTCATGGCGGTGTAGAACACCCATGACACCAACAGAATGATCAGGAAATACACCAGCGAGAACGCGGCCGCAGGCCCTAGGTCGAACTGCCCGAGCGCCATGGTGGTCAGGGTCTGACTGAGGAAGGTGGTGGAGTTACCCGGCCCGCCACCGGTCAGCACGAACGGCTCGGTGTAGATCATGAAGCTGTCCATGAAGCGCAACATCACCGCAATCAGCAGCACGCTTTTCATTTTGGGCAACTGGATATGCCGGAAGATCGCCCAGCCTGACGCACGATCGATACGCGCCGCCTGGTAATACACATCCGGAATCGCCCGCAGCCCCGAATAGCAGAGCAAGGCCACCAGCGAGGTCCAGTGCCAGACATCGATGACCAGCACCGTCACCCAGGCATCCGAGGCATTGGCGGCGTAGTTGTAGTTGATGCCCAGCACGTTGTTCAGCGTGTAACCCAGCAAGCCGATATCACCACGGCCGAAGATCTGCCAGATAGTGCCGACTACGTTCCACGGGATCAGCAGTGGAATGGTCATCACGATCAGGCACAACGACGACCAGCGCCCCTTGGTCGGCATGGTCAGGGCAATCGCGATGCCCAGCGGAATCTCGATCAGCAGTACGCAGCCCGAATAGATGAACTGACGCAACAGCGAGTCGTGCAGTCGCGGGTCCTGCAAGACCTGCCGGAACCAGTCGGTGCCGACGAAATAACGGCTGGACTGATCGAAAATGTCCTGCACCGAATAGTTGACCACGGTCATCATCGGGATAATCGCGCTGAATGCCACCAGCAGAAACACCGGCATCACCAGCCACCAGGCCTTGTTGTTCTGAACCTTACGCATGGGACACCTCACTGGCAGGGCCGGCTTCGATCAGGTAATCATCTGCATAGAGCATCAGCCATTGCCCCGGAAAGCTGATCCAGGCCTGGCCTTGCGGCACCGGTTTGTCTTCCTGCAGACGCACCTTCAGCAGTTGTCCGGCCAGTTTCAGGGTGATGATCTTGTAAGTGCCGAGGTCTTCCACATAGGTCACGTCGGCGCACATCGCATCGTCGTAAGGCCCGTCCCAGACATGCACGAACTCAGGACGAATACCCACTTTCAGAGTTTTCCACGGCGTATTGGCGAGCTTCTGCTGCAACGACTCAGGCAGCGGCAGGTGAATATCGGCAAAACCGACGCCGCCCGGCTGCGGCGTGACATCAATCAGATTCATCCCCGGGCTGCCGATGAAATAGCCGACAAAGGTATGCGACGGCTTTTCAAACAGCTCCCGCGGCGTGCCGAACTGGACGATCTGTCCGCCATACATCACGGCGATCTTGTCGGCGAAGGTCGACGCCTCCAGTTGATCGTGGGTGACGTAAACCATGGTGATATTGAACTGCTCGTGGATCTGCTTGAGCTTGCGCCGCAGTTTCCACTTCAGGTGCGGGTCGATCACGGTCAGCGGTTCGTCGAAGAGGATCGCCGACACGTCATCGCGCACAAGCCCGCGACCCATAGAGACCTTCTGCTTTTCGTCCGCACTGAGGTTGCGCGCCTTCTTTTTCAGCAGCGGCTGCAGGTCCAGAACATCGGCAATTTCGTTGACCTTGATGAGAATCCGCGCCTCGTCCATGCCCTGATTGCGCAATGGAAAGGCCAGATTGTCGAACACCGTCATGGTGTCGTAGATCACCGGAAACTGGAAAACCTGAGCGATGTTACGGCGCTCAGGAGGCAGCTCATTGACCACTTTCGAGTCAAAAAGCACCTGCCCCTGCGACGGACTGAGCAGGCCGGAAATGATATTGAGCAGGGTTGACTTGCCACACCCGGAAGGCCCGAGCAGCGCATAAGCACCGCCCTGCTCCCAGACGTGACTCATCTCGCGAATTGCATAGTCGTCAGGACCAGGCTTGGCGCTGTAGCTGTGCGCGAGGTTCTGCAAGCGGATCTCGGCCATCAGGCAACCCTCGCCATACGCAGGCCCGGCGCCTGAATCAGGCCGCCCTGCTGATCGAATACAAACAATTTGTGGGTCGGGATGTACACCCGGATCGCCGCATCGACGTCGTAGGCATGCACGCCCGGCAGATGCAGGACCAGTGAGAACAGCTCGTTGCGCACATGCAGGAAGGTTTCCGAACCACTGATTTCCGCCAGCTCAACAGTAACCGCCAGCTCCAGATCGTCATCGTTGGACGGCACCAGGCTCAAATGGCTGGGGCGCACGCCGAAACGATACTCGCCATCGCCGACGGCACGCAGGTCGACGTTGAGCGGGAAGTGCACGAAATTGGCGAAGCTGACTTCATTACCCTCTATACGGCCCGGCATGAGGTTGATCGGCGGTTCGGAGAACAGCTCGGCGGCCAGCACAGTCGCAGGTCGATGATAGACCTCGGGGGTCTTGCCGCTCTGTACCACCCGCCCTTCATGCAGGATGGTGGTGGTGCCGCCCAGCGCCAGCGCTTCATTGGGCTCGGTGGTGGCGTAGATGGCGATGGTATGGCGAGCGGCAAACAGCTCGCGCATTTCCTGACGCAGCTCTTCGCGCAACTTGTAATCGAGGTTGACCAGCGGTTCGTCGAAGAGGATCAGCTCGGCGTCCTTGACCAGCGCCCTGGCCATCGCGGTGCGCTGCTGCTGCCCACCGGACAGTTCGAGGGGATGGCGTTGCAGGAATTTTTCGATGCGTAGCATCTTCGCGGTTTCCTGCACCCGGCTGTGGATCACGTCTTTGGAAAGACCCGCCTGGCGCAGCGGCGAAGCGATGTTTTCGAACACCGTCATGCTCGGGTAATTGATGAACTGCTGATAAACCATCGAGACGTTGCGCAGGCGAACCGGACGATTGGTGACATCGACTCCGTTCATCAGCACTCGCCCGCTATCCGGCTTGTCCAGCCCGGCCATCAGGCGCATCAGGCTGGTTTTGCCGGACAGGGTGCGCCCCAGCAGAACGTTGAATGATCCCGGCTCAAAGCTCAGGGAAGCGTCGTCGATCCAGACCTGGCCATCGACGGCGCGACTGACATGCTCCAGCGTGAGTGACATGGCGTGCCCTTTGTTGTTTTTTTCTTAAGGGTGAATGCGTGACTGTTTGCAGATAGCGACATTCGTGCCAGCTCAGGCAAATTGCCGGTGAAGCCCGAAACAGAGCGTTCGCCCGTATTCAGGGGACGAAACGCCTTTCACAGCTGAACAATAATGAACAGAAAATACTGAACACTTGAACAAAATGAACATTGACTTTGAACAAAACTGAACGACACTGGACGGACGTTGCGGGCAAGGATGGTCACGCCGACGGGACCTAAAAACAAAAACAATACGTCATATTCGCAGGCATCCTCATGTCTCAAACCAGCGCTTCGCTTGCTCACGACATCATCGTTCAGGATTCATGGACCCGTTGCCGGGACTTCGGCCTCAGTCATCAGACGCGCCCGTCATTCGGCCAATTACCGGGGGCGGAGGTTTCCAGGTTGCTGGAGCGCCATAACGGACTGGTACAGACCACCCATCAGGAGGTCCTGCCGGTCTACGAAAACATTCTCAGCAACTCCAGCTGTTTGATTCTGCTGGCCGACCCTCAAGGTCAGTTGCTCAAGTCATGGGGGGCGCAGCGCTTCGTCGAATCGTCCCAGGCTCAGGGCTTCATGCCAGGTGCCAGCTGGAGCGAGCGCGGCACGGGCACCAATGCCATCGGCACAGCGCTGGCCTGCGAGCAGGCCATTCATATCGAACCGGACGAGCATTTCCTCAAGGCCAACCGCTTCATGACCGGTTCGGCCTCACCGATCTTCGATGCTGATAGGCGCATCATTGCCGTGCTGGATGTGTCCAGTGACAGCTTCCTGCCACCCTCGCACACGCTGGGCATGGTCAAGATGATGAGCCAGTCGGTGGAAAACCGCCTGATCCTCGACCAGTTTCGCGACTCCCACTTCCAGCTGATCTTCAATACCGGTCTGAACAACCTCGACAGCCAGTGGGCCGGCCTGCTGATTTTTGACGAAAGTGGCCAGATCCTGTGCGCCAATCGGCGTGCCGACACTTTGCTGGGGACGGCTCCGGCCGGTGCCAGCATCGAGACGCTGTTCAAATGTCCGATCCTGCAATTGCTCAGCGAAACCGAAGCGCGTCCGTTTGCGCTGCATGCATTTGGCAACAATCGCTTTCAATGCCTGCTCAAGCGTCCGACTCGCAAACCATTGAAGCTGCATTGCGTCCAGGCTGCGCAAGTGCCTGCTGCACCACGAAACCTTGATCTGCAGGCGATCAGCCTGGGCGATGAGAAGGTCGAGAAGGCTGTGCGTCAGGCGCAGCGGCTGCTGGAAAAAGACATCCCGCTGCTCATTCATGGTGAAACCGGGGTCGGCAAGGAAGTCTTTGTCAAAGCCCTGCATCAGGCCAGTGCGCGCGCCAGCCAGCCGCTGATCGCGGTCAATTGTGCGGCGATCCCGGCCGAACTGGTCGAGGCCGAGCTGTTTGGCTATGAAAGAGGCGCCTTCACCGGGGCCAACCAGAAAGGCAGCATCGGCCTGATCCGCAAGGCCGACAAAGGCACGCTGTTTCTGGATGAGGTGGGCGACATGCCGATGCCGGTGCAGGCGCGACTGCTGCGTGTGCTGCAAGAGCGCTGCGTTCAGCCATTGGGCAGCAGCGAGTTGTATCCGGTCGATATACGGCTGATTTCAGCCACCAACCGAGGCCTGCGCGATCAGGTCCAGGCGGGGCTTTTTCGCCAGGATCTTTATTACCGGATCAGCGGCCTGAGCATCGAACTCCCACCCCTGCGCGAGCGGACGGACAAACATGCGCTTGTCCAGCGAATCTGGGAGCGGCACCGTGATGCTCATCAGCGCGCGGGCTTCTCCAGAGAAGTGCTTGAGTTGTTCGAGCGTCACCCCTGGCCGGGCAACCTGCGCCAGCTCAACAGTGTGATTCAGGTAGCACTGGCACTGGCCGACGAACAGCCGATCGGCACTGACCATCTGCCCGAGGACTTTCTGCTCGATGCTCACGCGTATGAAGAATGCCGTGCCCCGGTCAGGACTCAGGAGTCGGCCACGCGCCTTCACTCAAGCGAAGACCTCGGCCAATTGTTTCAAGCGGCAGGCGGGAATATTTCACAGCTGGCCAAACGTCTGGGCGTCAGCCGCAACACGCTGTACAAGCGGTTGCGGGAGCAGCGGATCGTTTAGTGTTTGACGCTCGGCAGGCCGCACATCATCGAGGACAGGACGCGGTGCGTCCAGAACAGCATGCCCACGCGAGTGGGCACGATAGTGTTTCAGGGATAGTCCTTGATCAGTCCGCCAGACGCCAGGTGGTGCCGCCCTTGCCGTCTTCCAGCAGCACGCCCATGGCGGTGATCTGGTCGCGGATACGGTCGGACTCAGCCCAGTCTTTCGCGGCACGCGCAGCCAGACGCGCCTGAATCAGCGCCTCCACTTCAGCCGCATCGACCCGCCCTTCCGCGCCAGCGCGCAAAAAGTCGTCGGCTTCGAGTTGCAGGACACCCAGCACGCTGGCCAGTTGCTTCAAGCGCGCCGCCAGACCCGCCGCTGCTGCGATATCGGATTCGCGCAGACGATTGATCTCGCGAACCATCTCGAACAGCACCGCACAGGCTTCAGGCGTACCGAAGTCATCGTTCATCGCCGTGCTGAAACGCTCGACGAACGCCTCGCCACCCGCAGGTTCGGCGACCGGCAGGCCCTTGAGCGCGTGATAGAACCGCTCCAGTGCCGCTTTCGACTCACGCAGGCTGTCTTCGGAATAGTTGATCGCGCTGCGGTAGTGGCTCGACACCAGCAGGTAACGCACCACTTCCGGGTGATATTTTTCCAGCACGTCGCGAATGGTAAAGAAGTTGTTCAGGGACTTGGACATCTTCTCGCCATTGATGCGAATCATGCCGCAGTGCAACCAGGCATTGGCGTAGGTCTTGCCGGTGGCCGCTTCGCTCTGGGCGATTTCGTTTTCATGGTGCGGAAACTCGAGGTCGCTGCCGCCGCCATGAATATCGAAGGTCTCGCCCAGGCAGCAGGTCGACATCACCGAGCACTCGATATGCCAGCCTGGACGTCCTGCACCCCAGGGCGACTCCCAGCTCGGCTCGCCCGGCTTGACGCCTTTCCAGAGCACGAAGTCCAGCGGATCTTCCTTGGACTCGTCCACTTCAATGCGAGCACCGATGCGCAGGTCTTCGATCTTCTTGCGCGACAGCTTGCCGTAACCCTGAAACTTGCCGACCCGATAATACACATCGCCATTACCCGGTGCGTAGGCATAGCCCTTGTCGATAAGGGTCTGGATCATGGCGTGCATGCCAGGGATATGATCGGTGGCACGCGGCTCCATGTCCGGCTTTAGGATATTGAGGCGCGCCTCGTCCTCGTGCATGGCATCGATCATGCGCGCGGTCAGTGCGTCGAACGACTCACCGTTTTCCCGCGCCCGGTTGATGATCTTGTCGTCGATATCGGTGATGTTGCGCACATAGGTCAGTTCATAACCACTGAAACGCAGCCAGCGCGTCACCAGATCGAACGCAACCATGCTGCGGCCATGGCCCAGGTGGCAGTAGTCGTACACGGTCATCCCGCAGACATACATGCGCACCTTGTTGCCATCCAGCGGCTTGAAAACTTCTTTGCTCTTGGTGAGCGTGTTGTAGATAGAAAGCACGTGCTCCCCCTCAAACGTACAGCATCAGGTCCAGGAATCCCGCAACGTCACGGTGCGGTTGAAGACAGGTCGACCAGGTTTGGAGTCCTTGATGTCCGCGCAGAAATAACCTTCGCGTTCGAACTGGAAACGGTCTTCCGGTTGCGCTTGGCCCAACGAGGGCTCGGCGCGACAACCGGTCAGTACTTGCAGGGAGTCCGGGTTGATGTTGTCCAGAAAGCTTGCGCCCTCTTCGGCTTTTTCCGGGTTCGGCGAACGGAACAGGCGATCGTACAGACGCACTTCGCACTCTACGCTCTCGGCTGCCGGCACCCAGTGCACGACGCCCTTGACCTTGCGGCCCTCTGGGTTCTTGCCCAACGTTTCCGGGTCGTAGGAGCAACGCAGCTCGACGATGTTGCCGTCGGCATCCTTGATCGCTTCATCGGCGCGGATCACATAGCTGCCACGCAAACGCACTTCACCGTTCGGCTCCAGACGCTTGTAGCCTTTCGGCGGCTCTTCCATGTAATCGTCGCGGTCGATGTAGATCTCCCGCGAGAACGGCAGCTCGCGTACACCGAGGTCTTCTTTCGGATGGCGCGGCAACTCCAGCTTCTCGACCTGGCCTTCCGGATAATTGGTGATCACGACTTTCAGCGGGCGCAGTACACACATGGCGCGCGGCGCGCTGTGGTCCAGGTCGTCGCGGATGCTGAATTCGAGCATGCCGAAATCGACCACGCCGTCGGAGCGGTTGGTGCCGATCATTTCGCAGAAATTGCGAATCGATTTTGGCGTGTAGCCACGGCGACGGAAGCCCGACAGCGTCGACATGCGCGGGTCATCCCAACCACTGACGTGCTTCTCGTCGACCAGTTGCTTGAGCTTGCGCTTGCTGGTGATGGTGTAGTTCAGGTTCAGGCGCGAGAACTCATACTGACGAGGCTTGCACGGCACCGGCAGGTTATCGAGGAACCAGTCGTACAGCGGACGATGGCTCTCGAACTCCAGGGTGCAGATCGAGTGGGTGATGCCTTCGAGGGCATCCGACTGACCATGGGTGAAGTCATAGATCGGATAGATGCACCACTTGTCGCCGGTCTGATGGTGATGCGCGTGACGAATGCGGTAGATGATCGGATCACGCAGGTTCATGTTCGGCGAGGCCATGTCGATCTTGGCGCGCAATACACGCGCGCCATCCTCGAATTCGCCGGCTTTCATGCGCGCGAACAGGTCGAGGTTTTCCTCGACGCCACGCTCGCGGAACGGACTGTTCTTGCCCGGCTCGGTCAGGGTGCCGCGATATTCGCGCGCCTGCTCGGGGGTCAGATCGTCCACATAGGCCTTGCCTGCCTTGATCAGCTCGACCGCCCAGTCGTGCAACTGGTCGAAATACTGCGAGGCGTAGCGCACTTCGCCCGCCCACTCGAAGCCCAGCCACTTGACGTCACTCATGATGGCGTCGATGTATTCCTGGTCTTCCTTGGCCGGGTTGGTGTCATCGAAACGCAGGTGCGTATCGCCACCGAACTCCTTGGCCAGACCGAAGTTCACGCAGATCGACTTGGCGTGACCGATGTGCAGGTAGCCATTGGGCTCCGGCGGAAAGCGGGTCACGATTTTGCTGTGCTTGCCCGAGTCCAGGTCTGCCTGCACGATAGGACGCAGGAAATTGGTCGGTACGGCTGGACCTGCCTTTGAATGGGCAGCGGGTTCTGGAGTGGGCTTGCTCATAGGATCCTTGGACATACGTGCGCGGCCAGGGTAGGCCGACTAAATCAAAGCGCTTATCATAGCCGAAGCTGTCAAGTCCCTGACAACAGACTGCGTATTTGAAGGCATAAAAGCTGCAAAAGCGCTGAAAAATGTAACCTCGTCTGTAAACTGCGCGTCAGGGTCATAATCTGCCCATTCATGCATGACTAGAGAGCGACTTCCCAAATGCCTAATGTAAAACTGACTACCAACCACGGCGACATCGTGCTGCAACTGAACGAAGAAAAGGCGCCGCAGACCGTTGCCAACTTCATCGAATACGTTAAAGCCGGCCACTACGAGAACACGGTTTTCCACCGTGTGATCGGCAACTTCATGGTTCAGGGCGGCGGTTTCGAGCCTGGCATGAAAGAAAAGAAAGACAAGCGCCCGAGCATTCAGAACGAAGCCGACAACGGTCTGCCGAACAAGAAGTACAGCGTCGCCATGGCCCGCACCATGGAGCCGCATTCGGCCTCTGCGCAGTTCTTCATCAACGTCGCTGACAACGCCTTCCTGAACCACAGCGCCAAGACCGTTCAGGGCTGGGGTTACGCTGTATTCGGTGAAGTGATCGAAGGCACTGACGTGGTCGACAAGATCAAAGGCGTGGCGACTTCCAGCAAGGCCGGCCATCAGGACGTCCCGGTAGAAGACGTGATCATCGAGAAAGCCGAGATCGTTGAGTGATACTGCTGATCTCCGATCTGCACCTTGAACAGGAGCGCCCGGACATTACCCGGGCGTTTCTGGATCTGCTCGCAGGACGCGCTCGCGAAGCCGAGTCGCTGTACATCCTCGGGGATTTCTTTGAAGTCTGGATCGGTGACGATGCGATGTCGCCGTTCCAGCTTTCGATCTGCAAGGCCCTGCGCGAATTGAGCGACAGCGGCACACGAATTTTTCTGATGCACGGCAACCGTGATTTCATGCTCGGCAAGGGTTTCTGCAAAGCAGCGGGCTGCACGCTGCTGAGTGACCCCAGCGTCGTGCAGTTGAACGGTGAGCCGGTGCTGCTGATGCACGGCGACAGTCTGTGCACGCGCGATGAAGGCTATATCCGGATGCGTCGCTATCTGCGCCATCCGCTGACGCTGTTCATTCTGCGCCATTTGCCGCTGGGCACTCGGCACAAGCTGGCGCGCAAGTTGCGTAGTGAGAGCCGTGCGCAAACCCGTATGAAAGCCAATGATATTGTCGATGTGACGCCGGACGAGGTGCCGCGGATCATGCAGCAGTTCGGTGTGCGTACGTTGGTCCACGGTCACACTCATCGTCCGGCGATTCATAAGTTGCAGATTGGCGATCAGGCGGCCAGACGCATTGTGTTGGGTGACTGGGATCGTCAGGGCTGGGTGTTGCAGGTGGATGAGCAGGGTTTCAATCTGAGTTCGTTCGACTTTGTGCCCGAGACGCTTGCGCTGTTGAATTGATGATGCGGGATCGCGTGAACTGACCCCGAAAAGCTGGACGGTTGACTATCGTTCCCATGCTCCGCGTGGGAATGCAGTTCGTGACGCTCTGCGTCACATAGCGGTTCTGCGTCGTCAGTGCCATCGCGGTTGAAAAAGCACTTTAGAGCAGTTTGGCCAAAGGCACGGTTCAGATAGGCGCACAAGAAACTAGTGCCCGCCCCCTGCCGCAGGCCCGGCCTTGGCGGCGAATGGGGGTTTGGCCAGCCAGACGAGCAGGATCAGTCCTGCGAATATCCAGCCCAGCAGGTAGAAGTAATCCACGGTGGACATCATGTAGGCCTGGGCGTTGAGGGTGCGTTCCAGTTGCGCGTAGGCTTGTGGGCTCGCGCCGCCCAGGCTGTCGAGGGCGTGGCGGGTGGCGGGGTCGAAGGTGCTGATGTTTTCGCTCAGGTAGGCATGATGCTGGTTGGCGCGGCGGATCCAGATCCAGGTGGTCAGCGAGGCTGCGAAGCTGCCGCCCAGGGTGCGCAGGAAGGTTGCCAGTCCAGATCCATCGGCGATCTGATTGGGCGGCAGGTCGGACAGCAGAATACTCAGAGTGGGCATGAAGAACAGCGCCACGCCGATGCCCATGAACAGTTGCACCATCGCCACGTGTTCGAAATCCACGTCGGTGTTGAAGCCTGCACGCATGAAGCAGCTCAGCCCCATCGCCAGGAACGCCAGCCCGGCCAGTAGACGCAAGTCGAACTTGTGCGCGTACTTGCCGACAAAGGGCGACATCAGCACCGGCAGAATACCAATCGGCGCGACGGCCAGCCCCGCCCAGGTCGCGGTATAGCCCATCTGGGTCTGCAACCACTGCGGCAAGATCAGGTTGATGCCGAAGAAGCCGGAATAGCCGCCGATCATGACCAGTGTGCCGATGCGGAAATTGCGGTAGGCAAACAGGCGCAGGTTGACGATCGGGTGCTTGTCGGTCATTTCCCAGATGACGAAGAAGGTCAGCGCGACCAGCGAAATCAGCGAGCCGAAGATGATGAAGTTCGACTCGAACCAGTCCAGATCATTACCCTTGTCGAGCACTATCTGCAGCGCGCCCACACCGATAATCAACGCCAGCAGGCCAATGTAGTCCAGCGGCTGACGGGCTGTGCTGACCGGCCTTTTGGCCATCTGGCTACGTACCACCAACACAGCGAACAGGCCGATGGGGATGTTGATGAAGAAGATCCACGGCCAGCTATAGCTGTCGGTGATCCAGCCACCGAGGATCGGCCCGGCAATGGGTGCCACCACCGTCACCATCGCCAGCAATGCCAGGGCCATGCCCCTTTTGGCGGGCGGGTACACCGCAATCAGCAGAGTCTGACTCATCGGGTACAGCGGGCCGGCGACCATCCCCTGCAGCGCCCGGAAGCCCACCAGTTCCGGCATGGACTGGGAAATGCCGCACAGAAACGAAGCGATCACGAACAGAATGGTGGCCCACAGGAACAGCTTGACCTCACCGAAGCGACGACTGAGCCAGCCGGTCAGCGGCAAGGCAATCGCGTTGCTGACCGCAAACGAGGTGATCACCCAGGTACTCTGCTCCGAACTGACCCCCAGGTTGCCGGCGATGGTCGGCAGCGCCACGTTGGCAATCGTGGTATCGAGCACCTGCATAAAGGTCGCCAGCGACAGACCGATGGTGCACAGCAGCAGGCTTGGCGGGGTAAAAGAAGCGGGGGCGTTGTTGCTCATCGCGAATCCCTGAAGACGAATGCGACACCCCGGCCGGCAGGCCGGGGCTCACGGATTAGCGGTTCAGCGCTGAACGGCAGTCTTGCCACCGGGCGCACTGTTCTCGTGAATCAGGCGGGCGATCAGCGCGTCGGCGTCAGCCAGTTGCTCGGTGTACACCTGAGTGCTGAAAGCGGCCTGCTTGCGCGGCTGTTGCGCCAGGACCGGACCGCTCTGGTCGTGCAGGTTGACCTCAACCGTGGTCGACAGGCCGATGCGCAATGGGTACTTCGCCAGCTCTTCAGGATTGATGTGCACCCGCACCGGCACACGCTGGACAATCTTGATCCAGTTGCCAGTGGCGTTCTGCGCAGGCAGCAATGCAAAGGCACTGCCGGTGCCGGCCCCCAGGCTGTCGATGGTGCCGTTGTACTTCACATCGCTGCCATACAGGTCGGAGCTGATCTCCACCGGCTGACCAATGCGCATCTTGCCCAGTTGGGTTTCCTTGAAGTTGGCATCGATCCACAACTGGTCCAGCGGAATGACCGCCATGGTTGCAGTGCCCGGTTGAATGCGCTGCCCCAACTGCACGGTGCGCTTGGCGACGTAACCGGTGACCGGTGCCACCAGCGTCGAACGCGCGTTGGCCAGGTAGGCCTGACGCAACTGCGCGGCGGCGGCCTTGACGTCCGGGTGCGAGGACACCACGGTGTCATCGACCAGTGCCACGCTAGTGCTCAACTGCTGCTGAATGTTGTTCAGGGCGCTCTGCGCGCTGGTCAGGCTGTCTCTGGCGTGCGACAGCTCTTCCTGGGAAATCGCCCCGCCGGCTGCGAGGCTGCGACGACGGTTGTAGTTGTCCTGAGCGGTCTGCACCGCAGCACGCTGTGCGGCCAGCTGCGCTTTCATGCCATCGACGTTGCTGTAGAGGCCGCGCACCTGGCGCACAACCTTGCCCAGATTGGCCTCGGCGCTTTGCAGCGAGACTTCGGCATCGCTCGGGTCGAACTTGAGCAGAACCTGCCCTGCGTGCACCAGATCACCATCGTCCGCACCAATACTGATGACGGTTCCGGTGACCAGCGGGGTGATTTCGACCACGTTGCCATTGACATAGGCGTCGTCGGTCTCTTCGCTCCATTGGCCGTAGATCTCGTACCAGGCCCAGATGCCCAGTGCGAGGATCACCACGACAATGGCAAGCCCGATCAGCATGAACTTGCGCTTGCCGGACTTCGGCTCCTGTTCAGGAGCCGGGGCAGATGTGTTTTCAGCGGCAGCAGTGGCCATGGCAGTTACCTTTAATCAGCGAAGCGACGGAACGACGGCGATCAGGCTCACGCCTGCCAATGCGTCGGCCGCTCAGCGTTTAGCTTTGGGGTTGAAGCTCAAACGAGTCAGGGTGATGTGGTCATCAGCCGCCACCAGCACCTTGGTGAGAATTCTGTTCAGGCTCTCGACCTCTTCACTGTCGAGCGCCGCGAACGTGTCGTTCATCGCGTCCGCGCCAATCTGCGGCAGCAGATCGCAGAGCGCCTGCCCCTGCTCGGTCAGCGCCAGACGCACCTGACGACGATCCGTCGCGGAGCGCTGGCGCACCACCAGCCCTTTCTGTTCCAGGCGATCGAGCATGCGGGTCATCGAACCGCTGTCCAGCGACAGGTGCCGACACAATTCCACGGGGGTATCGGTAGAAAACTGGGCAATGATGATCAGCACCTTGAACTGCGCGAACGTCACGTCATAGGGCAGCAGGTACTTGTCGAGCATGCGGTCTTTGAGCGCATTGGTACGACCGACCAGCAGCCCGATAAGGCTGGATTCAAAATTGTCGGGGCTGAAATGTTTCATGAACTGACCCAGATAGCTGCCTAAGCAGTGATTGCAAAATATTACTGCCTAGGCAGCCGTTGTCAAAGCATTTATTAGCTTGCTTACTAAATGCCCATAAAAAAACGACCGCTGGCAAGACGGTCGTTTTTGGAGGGAACGCGAGAGGAATCAGGCGGCGACAGGTACGCCACTGTGAAAACGGAACTCTTCGTCAGGGCTTTCGATCAGCTCACGCTCGGCCAGACGGATCTCCTCGATCTTGGCATCGACATCAGCCTTGTCGCCGTAGCTGTAAGCCAGCTTGAGGTAGTCCTGAAAGTGCCGCGCTTCGGACTTGAGCAGACCGCCATAGAATTTGGCCAGCTCTTCGTCCAGATGCGGCACCAGCGCGGCGAAGCGCTCACAGGAACGAGCTTCGACGATGGCACCGACGATCAGCGCATCGGTCAGCCGGTACGGGTTGTGATTGCGCACCAGCTTGCGCAGAGCTCCGGCATAGCGGGCCGAGCTGATGTTGGCCATGGGGATCTGGCGCTTTCTGATGATGCTGATGACTTGCTCGAAATGGCGCAGCTCTTCCCGGGCCAGACGTGACATCTTGCTCAACAGGTCGAACTTGTCGTTGTACTGAAACATGAACTGGAACGCAGCCCCGGCGGCCTTCTTCTCGTTGTTCGCATGGTCGATCAGCAGGATGTCCAGATTGCGCAGCGCGGCCTGGACCCAGCTGTCGGGTGTGCGGCAAAGCAGAAAGGCTTCGATTTCAGGGATCGGGTACATAGGCTCACAGAATGACGGAGAGGCACGGCCGCGCATTATACGAGCAGTAACGATGCCTCGCGACACAAAAGCATGCCGGGTGTGTCAGGCGCCGAATGCGTCGCGCAGAAACCCTGGCGCGATATAGCGCTGATAGTGCGCCTCGGACAGCAGGAAAAACTCGCGGTCGATCGCATCGCGCAGTTCCGGCAGCGTCCAGTCGCGAAACTCCGGCAACAGCACGAAACCGTAGGCCTCGACCTGGCTGATGACCCGCGCGCCACGGGCGATCAACTGGTAAGCCCAGCAATATTCGGACTGGTGCGGCACAAAGCGGATCTTGCGCTGGGTGAGCTGCGCACGCAGCTTGTCGGCATCGAAGACTTCGAGCTTGGCAGTCATCACCTGGACCAGCAGTTGCTCCAGACGCAGCCAGACGGCTCTTTTTTCGTCTTCGTTGTAGCCGTTCCAGTGGATGACCTCGTGGTGGAAGCGCTTGCAGCCACGGCACACCAGATCCCCGTAAACAGTGGAGCAAAGGCCGACGCAGGGGGTTTTGATAATGTAATCGGGCATGTCAGGCAGGACTGGGGAAGGCGAAACAAGGGCTCATGTTAGCCCTTTGTCTAAGCAAGTTCACCCCCGAAGATGTAGGGGCTAACTTACCTTTGGCAAAGTTTTGGCGTAGAATCAGCGAGCCTTTTAAGGCGCCAATGTCCGTTGGAAGCTGTTTTCAAAGCGTCACGAGCACAGTCAAGTTAATCCCGCAGTGCGGCGTCGACAGGCCATTCCCTCATCACGAATGGCCGTGTCGACCGCCACTCCCCCCGCCCTGCAGGCGTAAAACTTTGAAAACAGCTTCTGTTAGGAATCACCGACACCCTGCCAACAAGGCTCAATAAGCCTTGCGTGGGTACGGGCGATTTCTGGATGAGCGTCCCGGACACCCATTTGGGACCACTGATGAGGGTTAATACTGTGCTTGAAGCCTACCGTAAACATATCGAAGAGCGTGCCGCCCAGGGCATCGTGCCCCAGCCGCTTAACGCCGAACAAACTGCAGGCCTGGTCGAGCTGCTGAAGAATCCCCCGGCTGGCGAAGAAGCTTTCCTTGTCGATCTGATCACCAATCGCGTTCCGCCAGGCGTTGACGAAGCTGCCTACGTCAAGGCCGGTTTCCTGTCTGCCCTGGCCAAGGGCGAAGCCACTTCTCCCCTGATCGACAGAAAACGCGCCACCGAACTGCTCGGCACCATGCAAGGTGGCTACAACATCGTCACCCTGGTTGAACTGCTCGACGACGCCACCCTAGCGCCGGTCGCTGCCGAGCAACTCAAGCACACCCTGCTGATGTTCGACGCCTTCCACGATGTGGCCGAAAAAGCCAAGAGCGGCAATGCGCACGCCAAGGCTGTTCTGCAGTCCTGGGCTGACGGCGAGTGGTTCAAGAAGCGCCCGACGCTGGCCGACAAGATCAGCCTGCGCGTCTTCAAGGTCACCGGCGAAACCAACACCGACGACCTGTCCCCTGCCCCTGATGCCTGGTCGCGCCCGGACATCCCGCTGCACGCGCTGGCAATGCTGAAAATGGCCCGTGAAGGCATCGTCCCTGACGTGCAGGGCGCCATCGGCCCGATGAAGCAGATCGAAGAAATGCGCGGTCAGGGCTTCCCGATTGCCTACGTCGGTGACGTGGTCGGTACCGGTTCCTCGCGTAAATCGGCGACCAACTCGGTACTCTGGTTCTTCGGCGACGACGTCCCTTACGTCCCGAACAAGCGTGCCGGCGGTTTCTGCTTCGGCAGCAAAATTGCTCCGATCTTCTACAACACCATGGAAGATGCGGGCGCTCTGCCAATCGAATTCGATGTCTCGAACATCAACATGGGTGACGTGATCGACGTCTATCCCTACGCTGGCAAGGTCTGCAAGCACGACAGCGACGAAGTCATCACCACCTTCGAAATGAAGACCCCGGTGCTGCTCGACGAAGTCCGCGCTGGCGGCCGTATTCCACTGATCATCGGCCGTGGCCTGACCAGCAAGGCGCGCGCCGAACTGGGCCTGCCGGAGTTCGACCTATTCAAGACACCTGACCAGCCAGCCGAAAGCACCAAGGGCTACACCCTAGCGCAGAAGATGGTCGGCAAGGCATGCGGCGTAGCGGGCGTTCGTCCGGGTACCTATTGCGAACCGAAGATGACCACCGTCGGTTCCCAGGACACCACTGGCCCGATGACTCGCGACGAACTGAAAGACCTGGCGTGCCTGGGCTTCTCGACCGATCTGGTCATGCAGTCGTTCTGTCACACCGCGGCCTATCCGAAGCCGATCGACGTCAAGACGCACCACACGCTGCCTGACTTCATCATGACCCGCGGCGGCGTTTCCCTGCGTCCGGGCGACGGCATCATCCACAGCTGGCTGAACCGCATGCTGCTGCCCGACACCGTCGGTACCGGTGGCGACTCGCACACCCGCTTCCCGATCGGTATCTCCTTCCCGGCCGGTTCCGGCCTGGTGGCGTTCGCTGCTGCAACGGGCGTCATGCCGCTGGACATGCCTGAATCGATCCTGGTTCGCTTCAAGGGCAAGATGCAACCTGGCATCACCCTGCGCGACCTGGTTCACGCCATTCCTTACTACGCGATTCAGGCTGGCCTGCTGACCGTAGAGAAGAAAGGCAAGAAGAACGCATTCTCCGGTCGTATCCTGGAGATCGAAGGCCTCGACAACCTGAGCATCGAACAGGCTTTCGAGCTGTCCGACGCCTCTGCCGAACGTTCGGCTGCCGGTTGCACCATCAAGCTGGCCAAAGAGCCGATCATCGAATACCTGAATTCGAACATCACCCTGCTGCGCTGGATGATCGAACAGGGCTACGGTGATCCTCGCACCCTGGAGCGTCGTGCTCAGGCGATGGAAGCCTGGGTTGCCAATCCAGAGCTGCTGGAAGCCGACAAGGACGCCGAGTACGCCGAAATCATCGAAATCGATCTGGCCGACGTCAAGGAGCCTGTGCTCTGCGCGCCGAACGATCCGGACGATGCACGCCTGCTGTCTTCGGTACAGGGCGAGAAGATCGACGAAGTGTTCATCGGCTCCTGCATGACCAACATCGGCCACTTCCGCGCTGCGGGCAAGCTGCTGGATCAGGTCAAGGGCCAGCTGCCGACGCGTCTGTGGCTGTCGCCGCCGACCAAGATGGACGCTCACCAGTTGACCGAGGAAGGCTACTACGGCATCTACGGCAAGGCTGGCGCACGCATGGAAATGCCGGGCTGCTCGCTGTGCATGGGTAACCAGGCACGCGTGGAACCGAACGCGACCGTGGTGTCGACGTCGACCCGTAACTTCCCGAACCGTCTGGGTGACGGCGCGAACGTCTACCTGGCCTCGGCCGAGCTGGCGTCCGTTGCCTCGATTCTGGGTCGTCTGCCGACGGTCGAAGAGTACATGGGCTACGCCAACCAGATCGACACCATGGCAGCGGACGTGTACCGCTACCTGAGCTTCGATCAGATCGCCGAGTTCCGTGAAGCCGCTGCGAACGCCAACATCCCGGCTGTTCAAGTGTAAGCACGAAAGCAGGCATCAGAAGAACCCCATCCTCGTGATGGGGTTTTTTTTGCCCTCACTCGGCCCCGTACATATATTTTTCACATTCACATGGCTATAGTGGCGGCCCTTGTTGGGGAGTAGCCTGCTCTTGACTCCGGTCACAGAGCGTTCGTATCAACATTCTCGGCAGCATGCCGTGGTGCGAACACCTTCTGGTTGGCGAGACCAACGATGCATCCATGCCTAAAGTCGGGCGTGTGGTTGCGTCGTTGACTCATAGCCCGACTGGATATAACCGTGAACCCGATTTCCCTCCTCTTTCTCGCGCTTGCCATGTCCACGGACGCCTTTGCTGCGGCCCTCGGTAAAGGAGCAAGCCTGCATAAACCGCGCTTTCTCGAAGCGTTGCGCACGGGCCTCATATTCGGCGCCATCGAAACCATCACGCCGGTCATCGGCTGGGGCATTGGCCAGGTGGCTGCGCGCTTCGCCGAGAGCTGGGACCACTGGATCGCCTTCACCCTGTTGCTGGTGCTCGGCCTGCACATGATCTACAACGGCATCAAGCACGACGATGACGAAGAGCAGGAAAAGCCGGGGCAGCATTCTTTCTGGATTCTCGCCGTTACCGCATTCGCCACCAGTATCGATGCACTGGCAGTCGGCGTAGGCCTGGCGTTTGTCGACGTCAATATCGTGGTTGCCGCCCTGGCCATCGGCCTGGCGACCACGGTCATGGTCACCATCGGCGTGATGCTGGGCCGGGTGCTGGGCACCATGGTCGGCAAACGCGCTGAAATCATTGGCGGTATCGTGTTGATCGTGGTGGGGGCGACGATTCTTTACGAGCACCTGTCTGCGGCGCAGTAAGCGGCTGATCGAACCTATCAGTCAGGCATAAAAAAACCCGCATCTTTCGATGCGGGTTTTTTATGGGTACAGCTTTTACAGCCTGGTTACACGGTAATGCCCTGCCCGCTCATGGCCAGGTCCAGCAGTTCGCGGTTGGCAACGGCGTACATCGCGTAATCCGTGCCGCTTGCCGCACGCAGCTCGACCAGCATGGCACGCCAGCGCTCGACCATCAGCGTGTGCTGCTCCAGCCACAGGGCCAGACGCGCATCGATTTCCGAAGGACCATCGGCCATCTGCAGAACCGACACGGTGATTGCCCGCTGTTGCCAGTCGACATCGTCCCGGAACGCTTCACGCGCCAGCGCCTGCCAGTTGTTTTCCACCGGCAGACTGCTGATCTGCTGCAGGTACCAGGTAATGTCCAGCGCACTGCCGACGGCGAAGTATGCCTTGGCGACGTCGGCAGCATTCTGCCCGGTCACGTCGGAGGCTTCGATGATTGGCAACAGTGTGTACAGATGCGTCGTACCGGCGACCATGCGCGCCAGCAGTTCCGGCACACCGGCTTCGACATACGCCTGATAACGCGTTTGCCAGATCTCGCGGGTCGGACCTTCCAGCAGCTCGTCAAGCTTGAGGCCCAGTGCAGCGAGGTGCGGACCGAAGTGCGCTACGTCACGACCGGCGTCCAGCTCATTGCGACGGCTACGCAGGAACCAGCGCGTTGCACGACGCCCCAGACGCATCAACTCGTCCATCAGCGCCAGCTGGACTTCGGCCGAAACCTTGTAGTCCAGTGCCTCGATCTGACGGAACCAGTGCGGCAGGTGGAAGATGTCACGCACGATCACGTAGGCACCGGCCACCGCAGCAGCGCTCATGCCGGTCGACTCTTTGAGCCGCTGCACGAAGGTGATGCCCATGTGGTTGACCAGATCGTTGGCGATCTGCGTGCTGACGATCTCGCGCTTCAGGCGATGGCCGCGCATGGCCGTGGAAAACTTGGCGCCCAGCGAAGGCGGGAACGCGGTTTCCATATCACGCGCCAGATAGTCGTCATCCGGCACACGGGATTCCAGCAACGCTTCCTTGAGGTCGATCTTGCTGTACGAGATCAACACCGACAGCTCGGCACGACTCAAGCCCTGCTTGGCCGCAATCCGCTCGGCAATCTGCTCTTCAGCGGGCAGGAACTCGATGGCGCGATCAAGCTTGCCACGTGCCTCCAGGTCACTCATCAGGCGCTTGTATTCGGCAATCCGCTCGTAGGCGCGACGGGCTGCCAGCGACAACGCCTGGGTCTGCTTGTAGTTGTTGCCCAGCACCAGGTGACCGACTTCGTCGGTCATGCTTTCGAGCAGCTGATTGCGCTGCTTCTCGGTCATGTCACCGGCCTGCACCACTTCGTTGAGCAGGATCTTGATGTTCACTTCGTGGTCGGAGCAGTCCACACCGCCCGCGTTGTCGATGAAGTCGGTGTTGGTCGCGCCGCCATTGAGGCCGAACTCGACACGGCCCAGCTGGGTCATGCCCAGGTTGCCGCCCTCGCCCACCACCTTGCAACGCAGCTCGTTGCCGTCGACGCGCAGCGCATCGTTGGCCTTGTCGCCGACATCAGCGTGCGACTCATCGCTGGACTTCACGTAGGTGCCGATACCGCCGTTCCACAACAGATCGACCGGTGCCTTGAGCAAAGCGTTCAGCAATTCGGTCGGGGTAAGCTTGTCAGCCTTGATGTCGAAGCGCGCCTTCATCTGTTCGGTGATGGCGATACTTTTCAGGCTGCGCGGGAAGATCCCGCCGCCAGCGGACATGATGCTGGTGTCGTAGTCGGTCCAGGACGAGCGCGGCAGATTGAACAGGCGCTGACGCTCTGCAAAGCTGGTGGCCGGGTCCGGATTCGGATCGATGAAGATGTGCAGGTGATTGAACGCTGCGACCAGTTGCAGCTTGTCAGACATCAGCAGGCCGTTGCCGAACACGTCACCGGCCATGTCGCCGATACCGATCACGCTGATGCTGTCCTGCTGCACATTGATGTCGCGTTCACGGAAGTGACGCTGCACGCCCACCCATGCGCCCTTGGCGGTGATGCCCATCTTCTTGTGATCGTAACCGGCAGAACCACCGGAAGCGAAGGCGTCGCCCAGCCAGAAGCCGTAGTCGATGGCAATGCCGTTGGCGATGTCGGAGAACGTTGCCGTGCCCTTGTCGGCGGCCACCACCAGATAAGGGTCATCATCGTCATGACGCACGACGTTGACCGGCGGCACCAGCGCGCCTTCCTTAAGGTTGTCGGTGATGTCCAGCAGCCCGGAGATGAAGATGCGGTAGCAAGCGATTGCCTCGGCCTGCACTTCGTCGCGGTTGCCGGTGGTCGGCAGGCGACGCGGCACGAAGCCGCCCTTGGCACCTACCGGCACAATGACCGAGTTCTTAACCTGCTGGGCTTTTACCAGGCCCAGCACTTCGGTACGGAAGTCTTCCTCGCGGTCCGACCAGCGCAGGCCGCCACGCGCCACGTTGCCGAAGCGCAGATGCACGCCTTCGACACGCGGCGAATAAACGAAGATTTCAAACTTGGGCACCGGCTTGGGCAGTTCGGGAATCAGGCGCGGGTTGAACTTGAAGCTGAAATAGCTCTTGCTCTGCCCGTTGGCATCGGCCTGATAGAAGTTGGTCCGCAGCGTGGCTTTGATCAGGTCCAGATAACGACGCAGGATGCGGTCTTCGTTGAGCACCTGCACGTCGTCCAGCGCAGTCAGAATCGCCTGTTCCAGACGCAGCTGCTTGTCGTCGAGATCGTCGGAACCCAGCTTGCGCGCCAGATAGAAGCGGGTCTTGAACAGACGCGTCAGCTCGCGGGCGATGTCGGTGTGGTTGTTCAGCGTGGTGGCGATGTAACCCAGGTCAAAGCCCAGACGAATCTGCTTCAGATAACGCGCATAGGCACGCAGCAGCGCCACATCGCGCCACGGCAGGCCGGCGGTGAGCACCAGACGGTTGAACGCATCGTTTTCGGCATCGCCGCGCACGATGTGCACGAACGCATCCTGAAGGGTGTCATTGAGCTGCTGGATATCGAGGTTCAGTCCTTCGCCGTAGGTGAAGGCGAAATCGTGAATCCAGAACTCGCGACCGTTGGCATGGTGCAGGCGGTACGGGAACTCGCCCAGCACGCGCAGGCCAAGATTTTCCAGAATCGGCAACACGTCGGACAACGCCAGCGGTGTGTCGGCGTGATACAGCTTGCAATGCAATTGCTGGCGGCCACCGGCCAGCGGCTGGTAGAAGCTCATCACCAGCGGATTGGCTTCGCTGAGGCTCAGTACGTGCTGCATGTCGACGACTGCCGAATGCGCCGCAAAGCGCTCGCGGTAGCCCGCCGGGAAGCCTTTCGGGAAGTCGGCCAGCACGTTGGTGCCGTGGGCTTCACCGAAGCTTTCGACCACCAGACTGGCGTAGTCGTCCTTCCACGAACGGCACGCCTGAATAACTTCGTTTTCCAGTTGGGCGACGTCGATGTCCAGGTTGATCTTCGGGTCTACGCGCAGAATCAACTGCACACGCGCCAGCACCGATTCAGAGAAGAACGTCCAGAACTCGCAATCGCTGGCCTTGAGGCGGTCCATCAGGACCTGCTGGATCTTCTGGCGTACTTCGGTGGAATACACGTCGCGCGGCACATAAGCCAGGCAGTAGCAGAAACGGCCGTACGGGTCCTTGCGCAGGAACACGCGAATCTTGTTGCGCTCCTGAATCTGCACGATGGACATGACCGTGGTGAACAATTCGTCCACCGGCGTCTGGAAAAGGTCGTCACGCGGCAGTACTTCGACCACCTGCGCCAGTTCCTTGCCCAGGTGCGCCTTGGCGTCGAAACCGGAGCGACGCTCGACCTCGGCGACCTTGCGACGGATGTACGGAATCTGCCGCACGCTCTCGCCATACACCGACGAGGTGTACAGGCCCATGAAACGACATTCCTTGATGACCTTGCCCGACGCGTCGATCTGACGGATCGAAACGTAATCCGGGTACGCCGGACGGTGCACGCGGCTTGGATGCGCCGCCTTGGCAAACGACAGCAACACCGGTTCCTGCAGGTATTTCACCGCGTAATCTTCGATGTGCAGTTCTTCGCGGGTCAGGCCGGGGCGCAGCAGGCGGGTCAGCCCGAGGAAGGACGACTCGTCGTACACCAACTGGCCGCCTTCGGCGTCGTTGCGCACTTCGAACTCTTCGTAACCGAGGAAGGTGAAGTGGTTGTCCACCAGCCATTGCAGGAAGACCTTGATCTCGGCCTTTTCCTCGACATCGGTGTTGGACTCGTTGGCATCGATACTGGCCAGCAACTCATGCAGACGCGCTTTCATCGGCCCGAAATCTTCGACGACCGCGCGTACTTCGCCAAGTACCTGCTCCAGCTCGCGCGCCAGCACGTTCAACTCGCTGACGTTGGCGCAGCGGTCGATCTCCAGGTACATCAGCGATTCCTGCAGCACGTCGTCGCCAGTGGTGCCCTTGGGCAGCAGCTCAAGCAATTCGCCAGCAGCCCCGCGACGCACGCTTAGCACGGTGGTCTGCAGGGTGTGGATGCTATAGCCGCGGCGGTTCAGCTCGGTACGTACGGAGTCGACCAGAAACGGAAGATCATGATGCAGCACTTCAACGGCGGTATGAGTCGATTGCCAGCCGTGGCGCTCGTAATCGGGGTTGTAGACCCGGACCTGCGGGTGAGCATGTTCGAAACGCTCCAGCAGGCGCCACGCGGACAAGGTGCAGCCTGCCAGGTCGGAGAGCCGCCGCTGGGTGAGTTCGTCGAGAGAAATGATGCCGAAGAATTGCTCGGCAAACAGCGCCACTTGTGGCAGTGCCTGTTCGCTGATGTGCTGAGCCAGTGCCGCTTGCAGTTGATGCTGGAAGTCGGCCTTGCTGGCTGCGGTGAAGAACGCCATCTGTGGTACTCCGCTTTGGCTTTTATTGGGGAGGCTTGAAGAAGGTGTTGAAACCAGGGTGCCCTTGCAGTCAATCGCGTGGGCATCACCTGATCGAGTGTAAAGCTAAAGTAGTAACGCGCGCTGTGTCAGGGTAGTCACATTTGTATAGCGCGGTGAAAAAACGCTACGCGCACCCGACACCGTACACCACTTGTCCGTCATGCAGCTTAACGAGAGCTGAGCGCACACTGCTTACGAGGCTGCGACATATTCGGTCATCAGGTCGCGATACACTGCGTACGATGGTGCCAATATCGCCCGACATTATTTGCCCGGGACTGGCAAAATTCACTCACGCCTTACCTGGACAGACCCGGAGCCACCCATGCAAATCAAGACCGCCAGCCTCATCGCCAACCCGTGCGACGACGAATACGACGATATGGCGCTGCTCTGCTGCCACGCAGAAAACGGCATGCTGTTTTCCCTGACCCGTTTCCCGGACGAGAACGAAGTGGAAATCACCGTCAGCGACGACAAGTCACTGAACGTGTCCAGCCTGAAGGTCACCTTCAGTGCCGAGCGCCTGTTGGTGGAAATCGACGCGCAGGACGCCAAGCAGCTCGATGGCCACCATCAGTATGAAATTCTCCACGCCACCGATGCAGGCGAGTTGCAGGACGTTCACCAGACGTTACAGATCATTCTCGAAAACGTCGGTAATTACACCAGCACAATCAGTTGATGATCAAAAAAGCGCTAGAGTGAGCACTTCGCCGAACAGGAGTGTGTCATGAACCGCATTTTCGACGCCCACTGCCACATCATCGACCCGCATTTCCCGCTGATCGCCAATAACGGCTATCTGCCGGAGCCGTTCGGTGTCGCTGACTACCTTGCGACGGTCCAGCCGCTGGGCGTTCACGGCGGTGCGGTGGTGTCCGGCTCCTTTCAGGGCTTTGATCAGGGCTATCTGCTTCAGGCGCTGCGCCTGCTGGGACCGGGTTTCGTCGGTGTCACGCAATTGCCCGCCAGCGTCACCGATGCAGAGCTGGACACCCTGAACGCGGCAGGCGTGCGTGCGTTGCGCTTCAACCTCAAGCGCGGCGGCTCGGAGCAGCTCGACCAGCTGGAGGCACTGGCCGTGCGTGTCCATGAACGCGCAGGCTGGCACTCCGAGCTGTACATCGACTCGCGGGAACTGGCGCCCATCGAAACACGCCTGCGCAAACTCCCGGCCATCAGCATCGATCACCTGGGGCTGAGTGCCGAAGGGCTGCCCGTGGTCCTGCGCCTTGCCGAGCGCGGTGTACGGATCAAGGCCTGTGGTTTCGGGCGAGTGGACTTTCCGGTGCGCGAGGCCCTCAGGGATATCCACGCCGCCAACCCGAATGCCCTGATGTTCGGCACCGACCTGCCGTCGACCCGCGCCCCCCGCCCCTTCCGGCCCGACGATATCGAGCTGTTGATCGACGCACTGGGCGAAAGCGGCGCTCGTCAGGCGCTGTGGGAGAACGCGGCGAGCTTCTATCGACTCTGACGCCGTGGCTCCGGGAGCCAGAGCCAACCTTCCTACATGGCCCCCCATAGATCACGTAGGACAATACCTGCATAAATGACAGGCACTTCTTTAAATGCAATAAAAAACGCGGGAGTCGTTAGTCGATACCTGCCTGGATGGATTAAAGTATCGCCCCCAGCTCAGCAGTCGTCAGACACAGCTGTTCGCCCTGCCAGGAACCGTCACCGATGGAACATCGTGAAGCGCTGATTGCGCTGCGAACTTTTCTTTCAACGCAGATCCTTGGCCAGGAAAAGCTGATCGAACGTCTGCTCATTGCCCTGCTTGCCGATGGCCACATGCTGGTCGAAGGCGCTCCCGGCCTGGCCAAGACCAAGGCCATCAAGGAGCTGGCAGAAGGTATCGAAGCCCAGTTCCACCGCATTCAGTTCACCCCCGACCTGCTGCCTGCCGACATCACCGGTACGGAAATCTATCGCCCGGAAACCGGCAGCTTCGTGTTCCAGCAAGGGCCGATCTTCCACAATCTGGTGCTGGCCGACGAAATCAACCGTGCGCCGGCCAAGGTCCAGTCGGCGTTGCTCGAAGCCATGGCCGAGCGCCAGGTCAGTGTCGGGCGCAGCACCTACGACCTGTCGCCGCTGTTTCTGGTCATGGCGACCCAGAACCCTATCGAGCAGGAAGGCACCTACCCGCTGCCAGAAGCCCAGCTCGACCGTTTTTTGATGCACGTCAAGATCGGCTTCCCGGATGCCGCCGTCGAACGCAAGATCCTTCAACAGGCGCGTGGCGAAGCCCTGAATGGCGAAACCAAGCCGGAGCGCCGCGTCAGCCAGCAGGCGATTTTTGCCGCACGCAAGGAAATCCTTGGCCTGTACATGGCCGATGCGGTCGAGGAATACCTGGTGCAACTGGTCATGGCCACCCGTACCCCGGCCAAGTTCGACCCGGAACTGGCCGAATGGATTGCCTACGGTGCCAGCCCGCGGGGCTCCATCTCGCTGGACCGCTGCGCCCGTGCGCATGCCTGGCTGGCCGGACGCGACTTCGTCAGCCCCGAAGACATTCAGGCGGTGCTGTTCGATGTCTTGCGCCACCGGGTCATTCTGTCGTTCGAGGCCGAAGCTGCCGGTATCGATCAGGATCGCGTGATTCAGCGCATCCTCGACGTCGTGGCCGTCGCCTGACCCCATGCAACCCTACCTGATCCCCCAGTCGGGCATCCGCGTCAGCCTCAGCGAGCTGATCGAGATGCGTCATCGGGTGCGGGAAGTGCAGCTGTTTTCCACCCCAAGCCAGCGCAGCCCGCTGATCGGCCTGCACCATTCCAAGCTGCGCGGACGTGGCGTGGACTTCGATCAGGTAAGGGTCTATCAGGCCGGTGACGACGTGCGCAGCATCGACTGGCGCGTGACGGCACGCACGCAGGAGCCGCACACCAAACTGTTCCATGAGGAACGCGAACGGCCCATTTTCATTCTTGTGGAACAGAGCCAACGGCTGTTCTTCGGCTCCGGCCTGATGTTCAAGTCGGTACTCGCGGCTCAGGCGGCCGCGCTGATCGGCTGGGCGGCGCTGGAACACAACGACCGGGTCGGCGGGTTGGTGTTTGGCGATAACGAACACTACGAGATCAAGCCGCGACGCAGCAAACAAAGCCTGCTGCAGTTGCTCAACCGGCTGGTACGGGTCAATCAGTCGCTGCATACCGAGATTCCGCCAGACCGCGATGCGTTCGGTACTGCGCTGCGTCGCGCGCGGGAAGTGCTGCGCCCCGGCAGTCTGGTCATCGTCCTGTGCGACGAGCGCGCCCTGTCCGATGCCGCAGAACAACAACTGAGCCTGCTGTCTCGCCACAGCGACCTGCTGTTGCTGCCGCTGTCCGACCCGCTGGACCGGGCTCTGCCCGCTGCCGGTTTGCTGCGTTTTGCCGAACGCGGCGCGCAACTGGAGATCGACACCCTCAACCCTGAACTGCGCCGCGCCTACCGGCAACAGGGCGAGGAGCGCACGGCGCGTTGGGAGTTGCTGGCGCAGAAGCTGCGGGTATTGCTCATGCCATTGAGCACCCAGGCGGAGCTCGTCGAACAACTGCGCGAATACCTCAGTGCGCGTCGTCCGGTGAAGCGCAAATGAATCCCCTCGATCAGCTGGAGCCGCTGATTGCGCCCGAAGCCGTCGGCTTCTGGCCGCTCGCGCCGGGCTGGTGGCTGCTGCTGTTGCTAATCCCCGTGGCAGGCTGGGGCCTGTGGCGCTTGCGCAAACTGCTGCCGGTCAAGGCCCGCAAAGTGCGCAGCGAACAGCCGCTGGACCCGGTTCGCCTCGCCGCGCTGGCGGAACTGGCCAGCCTGCCGAAACCCTACGACGGCGCGCCGGCCGGTGCCTGGCTGCAGCAGATCAACGGCCTGCTCAAACGCCTGTGCCGTAACCATTACCCGCACAGCCAGAGCCATACCCTCAACGGCCGCAAATGGCTGGCGTTCCTCGACAACCGCTGCCCGGCTGCCGGCCTGACGCGCTGGATGATTCTGGTCGAAGGCGCGTACAAGCCCGAGTGCAAACTGGACGACAAGGCCATCACCGGCCTGACTCAGGCGGTCGATACCTGGATCCGCAAACATGTTTGAGTTCGCCTGGCCGTGGGTCTTCGCCCTGCTGCCATTGCCATGGCTGATGCGCGCCCTGCTGCCCATGGCCGACAGTGGCGAGCCGGCGCTCAAGGTCAGCTTTCTCAGTGAACTCGAAGGCCTGAGCGGTCGCCGCGCCAAAGCCAACCTACCGGTGTGGAGACAGCGTGCGCCGTTTCTGTTGATCTGGCTGTTGCTGCTGATCGCCACAGCGCGACCGCAATGGCTGGGCGAGCCACTGCCGGTGGCTGCCAGTGGCCGCGACCTGCTGGTGGCGGTCGACGTGTCCGGCTCTATGGACTACCCGGACATGCAATGGAAAAGCGATGAAGTCAGCCGGCTGGTGCTGGTGCAACAACTGCTCGGTGACTTTCTCGAAGGCCGCAAGGGCGACAGGGTCGGCCTGATCCTGTTCGGCAGCCAGGCGTTTGTCCAGGCACCACTGACCTATGACCGCCGCACCGTGCGGGTCTGGCTCGACGAGGCGAGGATAGGCATTGCCGGCAAAAACACCGCACTAGGCGATGCCATCGGCCTGGCCCTGAAACGTCTGCGTATGCGTCCGGCCACCAGTCGTGCGCTGGTGCTGGTCACCGATGGCGCCAACAACGCCGGTCAGATCGATCCGATCACCGCCGCACGGCTGGCTGCCGAAGAAGGCGTAAAAATCTACCCCATCGGCATCGGCTCGGACCCGGACAAGGACGCGCTGCAAAGCGTGCTGGGCCTCAACCCCAGCCTTGATCTGGACGAACCGACGCTCAAGGAAATCGCCAGCCTCAGCGGTGGCCAGTATTTCCGCGCGCGCGATGGCGACCAGCTGGAAAAAATCCGCGCCACCCTCGATGCCCTGGAGCCGGTCGCACAGCAGCCCACCCAGGCGCGCCCGGCGCAAGCACTTTATCAATGGCCACTGGCGACAGCGCTGCTATTGAGTGTGCTGCTGGTGCTGCGTGAGTTGTGGCCGAACAACGCAGTGCAACGCCTGCTGACGGCGGTGCGTTCTATTAACTGGCGAGAGCGCTGCAAAAGCCTGTGGAGGTCGCGATGATCAGCGGGCTCTGGCCGCACTGGTTTCGCCCGGAATGGCTGCTGATCACGCCCTTGCTGGCGCTGCTGATCTGGCGACTCTGGCGCCGGCAGAAACGCGCCGGACGCTGGCAAATGCTGCTGCCCACTCACTTTCATGAGGTGTTGCTCAACGGTGGGCGCGGCAGCAACAGCAAACTGCCATGGGTCGCGCTGGGGCTCGCCTGGTTGCTGGCCCTTTTCGCCTTGCTGGGCCCCAGTTGGCAGCGCGTCGAACAGATCAGCCAGAAGCCGGTCGATCCGCTGGTGGTCATTCTCGAACTCACCCCGCAGATGCTCGCCACCGATACGCCCCCTACCCGCCTGGAACAGGCTAGACGCAAGCTGCTGGACCTGTTGCAAAAACGCAGCGATGCGCAGACCGCCATCGTTGTCTATGCAGGCAGCGCACACACCCTGGTGCCGCTGTCCGATGATCTGGTCACCAGCCACAACCTGCTGGAAGCCATCAGACCGTCGATCATGCCGGTGACCGGCCAGCGCGCCGATCTGGCTGTGCAGAAAGCGCTGCACCTGCTCAAACAGGGCGCATTGGGTCAGGGGCGGATACTGTTGATCACCTCGTCGCTGAGCGAACAGGAACGTCAGGGCATCCGCGCCGCATTGCGCGGAAAATCGCCGCCGCTGTTGATTCTCGGGGTCGGCACGGCCGAAGGCGCGCCGGTCACGCAGGAAAACGGCAGCCTGCTCAAGGATGATCAGGGTGCGATTCTGGTGCCGCGTCTGGACAGTACCAGCCTCAACGACTTCGCCGATCAGGTCGGCGGCAGCTATCGTCAGGCACGCGGCGATGAAGAAGACTTGCGCAGCCTCGGTCTGCTGGCCAGCCCTCGACACATGAGCCGCGACGGCCAGGTCGTGCAACTCGACACCTGGGCTGACCAGGGCCACTGGTTGCTGCTGCCGCTGTTGCTGATCGCGGCACTGGCCGGCCGGCGCGGCTGGCTGTTCTGCCTGCCGCTGATGTTCATGTTTCCGCAGAACAGCCAGGCGTTCGAGTTTCAGGACCTCTGGCTGCGTCCCGATCAACAGGGCCAGCGACTGCTGGAACAGCATCGTCCAGCCGAGGCAGCGCAGCGCTTCGAAGACTCGCGCTGGAAAGGCGTGGCGCTGTACCAGGCGCAAGACTACGCCAGCGCCGCCCGGCAGTTTGCCGAAGGCAACAGCGCCGCCGACCACTACAATCGTGGCAATGCCCTGGCCCGCAGCGGCGAGCTGGCAGCGGCACTGGATGCCTACGAGCAGGCCCTGGACCGACAGCCCGATTTCCCTGCAGCGCAAACCAATCGGGCGCTGGTGCAAAGCCTGCTGGATCAGGCCAATGAGCAGAAGCCTGCCCAGGATGAACAGAACAAGGCCGATCAGGGCGAAGAAGGTCAGCAGGCGTCGCAAGACCCCAATAGCAGCGCATCGCCCGCCGAGCAGAATCCGTCCCGATCGGATCAACCCGGCACCAGCGAAAGCCTGCCGCCGGACAACAGCGGCCAGGCCACCGCGGGCGAGTCGACCGACGACGAACAGACCACCCGTCCTGCGCTACAGTCCGCCGACAGCCCCATGACCGGCGAGCGGCGTCAGGAACTGGAGCAGTGGCTGAGGCAGATTCCGGATGACCCGGGCGAACTGTTGCGGCGCAAATTTCGCTACGAACAGCAACATCAGGAAAAGACCCGATGAGTCGCGTGTACACCTTATTGATCGGCCTGCTGCTAAGCCTGGTCACCTTATCGCTGCAGGCTGCGCAACTGACCGCCAGCGTTGACCGCACGCGCCTCAACGCCGGGGAGACCGTCGAGCTGACGCTGGAAACCGACGATGTGACGCAGTTCGGCAAGCCGGACATGAGCGCGCTGGAAAGCAGTTTCGAGGTGCGTGACACACGTCAGCTCAACAGCCTGAAAACTCTGGATGGCAGCAGCCAGGCCACCACGCGCTGGATCGTGACCCTGCTGCCCCGCGAGACCGGAAGCGTGTTGATTCCGTCGCTGCAACTGGGCGAGCTGAAAAGCCAGCCGCTGACCCTGCAGGTCCTGCAGAGCGAGCCCCAGGAACAAAGCAACCATCTGGCATCGATCTTCATCGAAGCGAGCCTGGATCAGGACAGCGTGTATGTTCAGGCTCAGGCCGTGCTGACCCTGCGCGTTTACCACTCGGTGTCACTGTTCGACGACAGTAGCCTGAGCCCGCTGCAAGTGCCGGACGCGCGGGTCGAAAAACTGGGTGATTCGCGCACCTACGAAAAGCTGATCAACGGCGTGCGCCACGGGGTGATCGAGACACGCTACGCGATCTACCCGCAGCAGAGCGGCGTGCTGAAGATACCGGCGCAAGTGTTCAGTGCAACGCTGGTGCAGACGCCTGCCGAGGGTGCGCAAGCCCAGGACGCCAATCCGTTCGGCCCGCAGCCGGGCCGGTCGGTGCGGGTCAAGTCCGCCGAAGTGCCGTTGACCGTCAAGCCCAAGCCTGCCGACTACCCGGCCGATGTCGCCTGGCTGCCGGCACGCAGTATCAATCTGGAAGAAAACTGGAGCCCGGAACCCGGCACTACGCAGGTCGGCGATTCGCTGACCCGCACCCTGACGCTCAAGGCCGAAGGGCTGGCCGGCGCGCAGCTGCCCCCCTTGCCGCCCACAGAAGTACCCGGCCTGCGGCGTTACCCGGATCAGCCACAACTGCGCAACCTGCCCAGCGAGCGCGGCCTGATCGGCACGCGCGAAGAACGCGAGGCCCTGGTGCCCGCCCGCGCCGGCGCAATCGACCTGCCTGCGGTTGAAGTGACCTGGTGGAATACCCGCGAAGATCATCTGGAGCACAGCAGCCTGCCCGCGCGCACCCTGCAGATCAGCGTCAACCCGGGTCTGGCGGTGGACACGCCGGTGAACAACGACACAAACGGCGTGACCGTAATCGGCCCGCCAGTCTGGCCGTGGCAGATGAGCACCTTGCTGCTGGTCTGCACAACATTGCTCGGTTTCGGCCTGTGGTGGCGCGCCCGTGGACAGCCGGCAATCGCCCGGGCCGTGCAGACCGGGCCCAGCCCGCGTACCGTACTCGATGACCTCAAGCGCGCCTGCCTGGCCAACGACCCGCAGGGCACCCGTCAGGCGCTCGACGCCTGGGCACGTCAGCAGCCGGAAACCCTGGCCGAAATGGCCGCGCGTTTCGTGCCGCTGTCCGATGCTCTGGACGGTCTCAACGGTGCGCTTTACAGCGAAACCGGCAAGCTGTGGCTGGGCGAGGACCTCTGGCGCGCGGTGCGCAAGCTGCCCGCCGCCGAACATATTCAGGACCCGGCAGGTGATGCCGGGTTGCCGCCGCTGTATCCCAAATGATGCAGCTCAGGCAACACCCCTATACGACAAGGTAAACCAATGCGTCTGTTTCACACCTCTGACTGGCACCTGGGTCAGAACCTGCACGGCCAGGAGCGGGATTTCGAACACGCCTGCTTTCTGACCTGGCTGCTGGCCCGTCTGGCCGACCGTAAACCGGATGTACTGTTGATCGCGGGCGACATCTTCGACACCGTCAACCCGCCGGTCAAAGCGCAGGAGCGCCTGTACGACTTCATCGTCAACGCCCACGAACAGCAACCCTTGCTGACCATCGTGATGATCGCCGGCAACCACGACTCCGGCTCGCGTATCGAACTTCCCGCCCCGCTGATGCGCCGCTTGCGCACCCACGCGCTGGGCCGGGTGATGTGGCTGGACGATGGCGTGCTGGATGCCGAACGCCTGCTGTTGCCGTTGCCGGACGCCAATGGCGACATCAAGGCCTGGTGCCTGGCGCTGCCCTTTCTGCGTCCCGCCGAGGTCACCGGCCCGACCCTGGGCGATGACTACCTGCGTGGCATCGGCCGGGTGCATGAGCTACTGATCGCGGCGGCTGACCTCAAGCGCCAGCCCGGTCAGGCATTGATAGCCATCAGTCACGCCCACATGGCAGGTGGCTCGGTCTCGGAAGACTCCGAGCGCAGCCTGATCATCGGCAACGCCGAAGCGCTGCCGGCCAGCCTGTTCGGGCCGAGCATCACCTATGTTGCGCTGGGCCATCTGCACAAACCGCAGCGGGTCAACGGCGAAGAGCGCATTCGCTACAGCGGCTCGCCGATCCCGCTGTCCTTTTCGGAAATCAGCTATCAGCACCAGATTCTGGAAATCAATTGCGACGGCGAGACGCTGACCAGTGTCGAGCCGCTGCTGATCCCTCGCGCCGTCAATCTGCAGCGCCTCGGGCCTGCGCCGCTGGCCGACTTGCTGGTGCAGCTCAAGGCGTTGCCGGACATCGACCTGCTTGCCGACCCGGATCGCCAGCCATGGCTGGAAGTGCGCGTGCGCCTGGATGAACCCCAGCCGGACCTGCGCAACCAGATCGAAAACGCCCTACAGGGCAAGGCTGTGCGGCTGGTACGCATCGGTGCCGAATACGCCGGCAAGGGCAGCGCGGACGGCAGCGAGGGTGACGCCACGCTGATTGAGCTGGACCAGCTTACGCCTCAGGAACTGTTCAGCCGTGCCTGGCAGGACAACTTCGGCAGCGAGGTCGACGAACAGACGCTGACCGATTTCGCCACGCTGCTGCGTGAAGTCCAGCAGGAGAGCGAGCAACCATGAAAATCCTCGCCATTCGCCTGAAAAACCTGGCCTCGCTGGCCGGCCCCTTTGAAATCGATTTCACTGCCGAGCCGCTGGCCAGCGCCGGACTGTTTGCCATCACCGGCCCAACCGGCGCGGGCAAAAGCACGCTGCTCGATGCCCTGTGCCTGGCGCTGTTCGGCGCGATTCCGCGGCTGAGCAATATCGGTCAGTCCAAGGTCCCGGACATCGACGGCGACATCACCACCAGCGACCCACGTACCCTGCTGCGCCGCGGCACGGGCAGCGGTTACGCCGAGGTGGACTTCATCGGCATCGATCAGCGGCGTTATCGCGCGCGCTGGGAAACCAATCGCGCGCGCGACAATGCCACTAAAAAGCTGCAGGCCAGCCGCCAGACCCTCACCGATCTGGACAGTGAGCAAATCCTCAGCAACCAGAGCAAACGCGAATTCGAGCAACTGATCGAAAACCGCCTGGGCCTGAACTTCGAACAGTTCACCCGCGCCGTGATGCTTGCCCAGAGCGAGTTCAGCGCGTTCCTAAAGGCAGATGACAAGGAACGCAGCGAACTGCTGGAAAAGCTCACCAACACCGCGATCTACAGCCAGCTCGGTCGGCGCGCCTACAGCAAAAGCAAGGAAGCCGAAGACGCCCTGAAAACCCTGACCGCGCAGGCCAGCAACATCATCCCGCTGGCCCCGGAACTGCTGGCTGAACTGGAACAACGCCTGAGCGACGCGCAGCAGCAGCTCAAGGCCCATCAGACACAGCAACGGCAACTGGAAATCAAACAGCAGTGGCTGACCGAGCTGCACCGCCTGCGTGACGAACAGCTCGCTGCCCAGGAAGCCCTGAACAGTGCGCAACAGGCCTGGGACGACCACAGCGGAGCACGCCAGACCCTCGGCCAGCTTGAGCGCCTGGGCCCGCAGCGCCATCGCTTCGCGCGTCGGGTCACGTTGAATGCTCAGCTTGATCCGCTGGCTGAACAGATTCGCCAGTATCAGCAACAGCAGACCTCGCTGCACGACCAGCAGCAACAGCTGGAAAGCCGCCGTACTCAGGCGCAGACCAGCCTGCTGGACGCCCAGCAAGCGCACAGCAGCGCCAAACCGCTGTTGCTGCAGGCTTTCGAAGCACAGAACACCCTGAATCACCTGGCCCAGGAACTGGCCAAGGCGTCCGACCTGCACCAGCAAAGCGAGCAGCTCTGCGTTCAGGGCCAGACCAGCCTGCAAACCCTGCTCGATCAGCAACAGCAGGTAGCGCAACGTCTTGAGCGTATTGCCGGGCAACTGCAGCACAGCAGCGAACTGGCGCCACTGGCTCAGGCCTGGAACGCGTGGCGTGACCGCCTGAAGTCCCTCACGCTGATCGCCAATCGTCTCAAGCACGGCCACAGTGAGCTGCCTGCGCTGCAGCAACGTGCCAACGCTGCCGATCAGCAGTTGACCGAGCAACGCAGCGCGTTGGAGTTGCTGTACCGCGAAGCCGATTGCGAAGTGGAGGCAGTGACCGAGCAGGTGCAAATTCTCGGCAGCCTGTTGCAGGACAACCGCAAACAGCAGCGTGCCTTCGAGGAGCTGGCCCGTCTGTGGGCCAGTCAGCAGGACGTCGACCGGCAGCTTGCCGACCTCACCCAGCAACAGCAGAGCGCCCAGCAGCAACGCGAACAGCTCAACAGCGAAGGCCTTCGCGTTCGTGATGAACTGACCGTCGCCGAGCAGACCCTGACCGTCACCCGGCAACTGCTGGAGCGCCAACGCCTGGCCCGCAGCGCCAGTGTCGAGGAGTTGCGCGTGCAGTTGCAGGACGACCAGCCCTGCCCGGTCTGCGGCAGCATCGAACACCCCTGGCATCAGCCGGAGGCGCTGCTCGAAAGCCTCACGCAACACGACGACAACGAGCAGGCCAACGCGCAGAAAGCCGTGGACGTACTGACCGAGCAACGCAATCAATTGCGTGAACAGGTCGGCGGCGTGATCGCCCGGCAGAAAGAGCTGCTGCGCCAGCATGAGCAGCTCACCGCGCGCCATCAGGCTTTGGCACCGGACCTGGAGTCACATCCCCTCGCCGCCCAATTGCTCGACCGCGACGCCGACAAGCGCGACGGCTGGTTGAGCCAGCAATTGAGTCAACTGAGCGAAGTCATCAGCCGTGACGAGCAACGTCAGCAAGCCTTGCTGGCCCTGCAAAAAGACGCTGCCCGCCTGCAGCAGCAGCTTCAGGCAGCGACCGAAGCCAGCCAGACCGCTGCGGGTCATGTTGCCGAGCAGCTCAAGCAACTGGAGGCCGACGGGCAGCGACTGGAAGAAGAACTGACGGCATTCACGCCGCTGGTATCGTCGCAGGTGCTTGAAGGGCTGCGCGGTGATGCATCAGCGACCGTGCTGCAGCTCGAACAGCAGGTGACCCAGCGTCTCGATCAACTGGAGCAGCAACACGAAGAGCAGCAAGAGCAAACCGAGCGCCAGCAGAAGATCGAGAAGCAGCAGGTCGAGCAGCAGACTCGCGTGCATCGCCAGACCGAACTGGCGCAGGAAGTCACCCGACTCGGCGAGCAACGGCAGAACAGTCAGCAGACGCTTGCCGGTCTGCTGGGCGAGCACGCGAGCGCAGAGCAATGGCAGCAGGCGCTGGAGCAAACCATCGAGCAGGCCAGACAGGCAGAAAGTCTGGCAGCGCAGGCGCTGCAGGACATCCACAATCAACTGATTCAACTGGCTGCCGAACTCAAGTCCGGACAGCAACAGCAGCAGGCCCTGCAACAGGAACTGGCTGAACTTGATGTACAGATCAGCGAATGGCGCGCTCAGCATCCGCAGCTCGACGACAGCGCGCTGGATACGTTGCTGACCTACGACGATGCGCATGTCGAGCAACTGCGTGTGCAATTGAGCAGCACCGACAAGGCGCTGGAACAGGCAAAAGTGTTGCAGCTGGAACGCGATCAGCGCCTGCAACAGCATCAGGCGCAACACAGTGATCTGACCGACAGTGCGCAACTGGCGGCAGCGCTGCAACAGGCCCATGAACAGTCGGCGCTCAGTGAGCAGCACTGCGCCGACCTGCGTGCCGAGCTCAGTGAAGATCAGCGTCGCCGCAACGCCAACAGCGAACTGCAGGCGCGCATCGCCGATGCCAACAGCGAATACCTGCGCTGGGCACGTCTGGCGTCGTTGATCGGCTCGGCAGAAGGCGACAGGTTTCGCAAAATCGCCCAGGCCTACAACCTGGATCTGCTGGTCCACCACGCCAATGCGCAGCTCAGGCAACTGGTGCGCCGTTACCGCCTGAAACGCGGCGGCAGCATGCTCGGTCTGCTGGTCATGGACACGGAAATGGGCGACGAACTGCGCTCGGTTCATTCGCTGTCCGGCGGGGAAACCTTCCTTGTCTCGCTGGCACTGGCGCTGGGCCTCGCCTCGATGGCATCCAGCACCTTGCGCATCGAGTCACTGTTCATCGACGAAGGCTTCGGCAGCCTCGACCCGGAGTCACTGCAACTGGCGATGGACGCCCTCGACGGCCTGCAGGCGCAGGGTCGCAAGGTCGGCGTGATTTCCCACGTCCAGGAAATGCACGAACGAATCCCGGTGCAGATCAGGGTGCGTCGTCAGGGCAATGGATTGAGCACCATCGAGGTGGGGCACTGAGAGACCTGTGACGCGGAACGTGAGGCACGGCAGTTGGTTGTCGTTCCTCACGCACCGCGAGGGAATGCCGTTCTGGACGCTCTGCGTCCGCTCTTGAATGTTGCCGCCACCAGCGCTTTCGCGAACAGGCTCGCCTGGCAGTCTCCAGCTTTTGATTCTGCCCGGGAGGGCGTAGGAGCGGACCGGGCGACGCTTCGCTTGTTCGCGAAAGGGACGTTAAATTCAGAGAAAATGTAGCGCCCGAAGTACCGCCTTCGCGAACAAGTTCGCTCCTACGCCCGCTGGGCAGAAGCCTCGTTTCCAGGCGTGGATGTGCCGCCACCAGCGCTTTCGCGAACAGGCTCGCCTGACATTCCGTGCATGGTCTGCCACGCATTGGGCAGTAAGTCGCAGGGACCTGTGTGGGCGAACATGCTCGCGAAAGCGTGACGGCTGATCAATCACTGGGCGGATTTGTGGTCCAGCGCTGCGTAGAAATTAGCGCTCTGTTGCAGGTATTTGGTTGTATAGGTCGCAGTGTAGGTCTGAGCGGCGTGGGCTTTCTTGTCGTTCACTTCGACACTGGCGCTGGCCGGGAGAGCGACGCTTGCCGAGATAGCAGATGCAGCGATGATGGAGAAAAGATTGAAATTCATGTCGGTCACCCCTCTTGTCTGTCTTTACGCTGGTTTGAAGTCCTGACCGTTATGGCCGTGACTCAAACTTACGCCCGAGGGTGGTTCAGCAGAAATCTTTTGTAGCACTAACCCATATCATCAAGAATGATAACGGCTCCAGCCCTTATATCGTAAGGGCTGGAGCCGGGGCGGCTTACTTGTCAGTCAGAAAACGCAGGTAAGAAGGTGCATCTGCATCGAATTTCTGTACCGTTTCACCGATCTTCCCGCTCTGCGGATCACGGCGAACGGTCACGATCTGGTTGCTCTTCTGATTGGCGAACAGCATGAACTGGCCAGTCGGATCGAATGCGAACTCGCGGGGCTCCTTGCCTTCCAGGGAACGACGCTGAATTTCTTCAAGCTTGCCGCTGGCCTGATCGATGCGGAACACCACAACCTGATTCGCGTCACCCCGATTGGTCACGTACAGAAACTTGCCATCCGGTGAAGTGTGCAAGGCGCCACCACCGTTTTTCTCTTCCACGCCCTTGTTCTTCATGTCGACCAGTTGGGTCTGCTTGAAGGCGCCGTCATGGTAGTCGAACACCGCCACCTGAGCCGTCATCTCCAGTACCAGCCAGGCATGTTTGCCATCGCCACTGAAGAGGGTATGACGGGGTCCGGAACCGCCCGGCAACTGCACGAACGGTACCTTGGCTGGCTGCAACGGCTTGGCCTGGCTTGCGTCGTAGTGATACACGAACAGCTTGTCAGCGCCCAGGTCGGCAGTCACCACGTACTTGTCATCCGGGGTCGGTACGGCCAGGTGCACATGCGACGACATCTGCCGCTCACTGTTGACCTTGCTTCCAGGCCCCAGCGGCAGCACCTGAACGGCTTCGCTCAACGTGCCGTCCTTGCCCACCGGCACCACGGTCAGCGCGCCGCCCGGGTCAGGGTTTACCGCATAGTTGGCTACGAACAGGTAGCGACCGTCATAGCTCAGGCTGGAGTGCGTCGGTTCTTCACCGCGGCTTTGAACCTGGTTGATCGGCGTGATCTGACGGGTTTTCGGGTCGATCGCAAAGCTGCTGACCTTACCGACCACGTCTTTTTGTCCGGGGCCGTTTTCATTGACCGCGAACAGATAGCGCTGGTCTCTGGAGACGGTCAGCCAGGACGGGTTTTCGGCCTTGACCACTTGCAACGGCTTGGCATCGATCATCCCGGTTTTGCTGTCGAAGGCAAAACGATAGATCCCTTCACTCTTGCCTTGCGTGTAGGAACCTATCAGCAATTCAGTATCGGGCATGGCTTGGGCCTGCAGGGTAAATGCGCTCATGGCACTGGCAATCGCCAGCCACGGCAGAAATTTATGGGGCATGGGGGCATCCCTTGTTATCGAAGTTATTGATGCCTGTTACGGCACTGTCGGGGTCTATGACAGCGCCAGCCCGCATTTACTCAATCCTGCGCAGAATCATCTTCATCGGAGGGGGTAAAGGCATCCAGGCAGATGATCCGGTGATCGGCGTTGCCGTCATTGATCACCCAGCTTTGCAGGGACTCATCGAAGGTCGCAGCCTCGACTTGCGCCTTGGTGAAGCGCCATACCTTGCGCTCGCGGCCGTCCATACATTCGACGTTCAGTTCCTCGCCCAGAGAGAAATCCCAGGCGTGCAGACCGTCGATTTCCAGCATGGTGGAGGCTTCGAGTGCGGCGAGCAGTGTGGTGGGTGTGGTAGTCATGAAATTCATCCGGCCAGCAAAAGCGCGAATGATAGGGCAAAAGGCAGGCGCAGATACAGTCGGCGCGCAAGTAGAGCCGTACCAGCGCCGAGCGCTGGTACGGTGGGCAATCAAACAGGTACGGCGCGTTTGTGATTACAGCTTGCCGATGCCGCCCGGCTGGAACACTGGCTCGCTCGGTGCCAGGCCATTGACCAGCGGCTTACCGAACTCGGCCTGACTGATCTCGAAACGATCGCCAGGCTGTGTGCGCACGCCATCGGCAAACGACAGGGTCGCGGTGCCGAAGAAATGCACATGCACGTCACCGGGCCTGAGGAACTGTGCGTACTTGAAGTGGTGGTATTCGAGGTTTTCCAGGCTGTGGCACATGTTCGCTTCGCCACTGAGGAACTCTTTCTCCCAAAGCACCTTGCCATCGCGCCAGACCCGGCTGGTGCCCGACAGGCTTTGTGGCAAGTCGCCCACGCGCAACTCCGGCCCGAACGAACAGGCGCGCAGTTTCGAATGCGCCAGATACAGGTAGTTGCGACGCTCCATGACGTGATCGGAGTATTCGTTACCGATGGCGAAGCCCAGGCGATAAGGCTTGCGGTCATGACCGATGACGTACAGGCCGCTCAGCTCGGGCTCTTCCCCGCCGTCTTCGGCAAAGGGCGGCAACGAAAACGAATGTCCGGGGCGCACGACAATGCTGCCGTCACCCTTGTAGAACCACTCGGGCTGAACACCGGCCTGCCCCGCCGCCGGCTTGCCGCCTTCGACGCCCCATTTGAAGATACGCATGGTATCGGTCATCGAGGCTTCGTCGCCGGACTGCTGGTGCATCTTGTCGCGTGCCGACGCACTGCCCAGATGGGTCAGCCCGGTGCCACTGACCAGCAGGTGCGCCGGATCAGGATGGTCGAGCGGCGGCAGGATCCGCAGCTCCTCAAGCAACTGTGAATAGTCATGCGTTTCGCCAACGCCCCGCTGCTCGACCTGATGCGCCAGAGCCGAACCCGCCTCGATCGCCGCCAGCGCCAGCTCGCGAACACTCTCGACGCCCTGGACCTCACGCACCTGGTCACCGTCGACCAGACCGACCCGACGCTGACCGTCGCTCAATTCAAACTGTACTAACCGCATGAAATTCTCCTTTCAGATAATGGGCCGCTGAAAACCTATCTCGCCTTGGCACTCGCCGCGAAGTCGGACACTGGCAGCACATGCTTGCGCTCCAGCACGTGATAAACGATGCCGGTCAGCAGCAGCCCGAAGACCATGACGCCCGACAGGAAATAGAGGCCCGATGCCAGGCTGCCGGTGATTTCCTTCAACGCACCGATCACGAACGGACCGATGTAGCCGCCCAGGTTGCCGACCGAATTGATCAGCGCGATACCGGCTGCGGCACTGGCACCGGCAAAGAACCGTCCTGGCAAGGTCCAGAACACCGCCGTGCAGGAAAACAGTGCGAACGCCACGACGCACAATGCAGCCAGCTGCGCCACCGGCATGGTCAGCCAGGCGCTGCAGAACAGGCCGATGGCGCCCAGTACATACAGCACGGCCAGATGCCCGTAACGGTCGTTGAGGCGGTCGGAACTGCGCGGCACGATCAGCAGACCGATGATGCCGAAAATGTACGGCACCGACGACACGAAGCCGGTGGTCAGGTCACTGCCACCGAACTGTTTGATCAGCGTCGGCAGCCAGAGGCCCAGACCGTAGATGCTCAAGGTCACCGGCAGGTAGAACAGCGCCAGAAGCAACACACGCTTGTCTTTCAGGGCATGCAACGGATTGCCGTGACGAGTCTGGCCGTACTCTTCAAGATCCTTTTTCAGCTCACCGGTCAGCCAGTCCTTCTCGGCCTGGTCCATCCATTTGACCTGCTGCGGGCCATCCGGCAACCAGCGCAGCACCGGCCAGGTCAGCAGAATCGCCGGCGTGCCGATGACGATGAACAGCCACTGCCAGCCATGCAGGCCGAGTATGCCGTCCATGCCCAGCAAACCACCGGAAACGGGCCCGGTGATCATCATGGCGATGGGTTGCGAGAGGATGAAAAGGCCAAGGATCTTGCCGCGATGGCGCACCGGAAACCACTGGGTGATGTAGTACAGCACACCGGGGAAGAAGCCCGCCTCGGCAGCGCCCAGCAGAAACCGCATCACGTAGAAGCTGTGCGGCCCCTGGACGAAGGCCATGCCGATGGTGATCGCGCCCCAGGTGATCATGATCCGCGCGAACCAGCGGCGTGCGCCGAAACGCTCGAGCATCAGGTTGCTGGGGATCTCCAGCAGGAAATAACCGATGAAGAACAGTCCGGCACCCAGCCCGTAGGCGGCGTCGCCGATACCGATGTCTGCGCCCATGTGCAGCTTGGCAAAGCCTACGGCAGAGCGGTCTACATAAGCGATCAGGTACAGCAGAATAAGGAAAGGAATCAGTTTCAGCGTGATGCGGCGTATAAGCCGCAGTTCCTGGCTCATGTAGGCGGTCTCCCATTGTTTTTGTTATGGAACCTGCGGGGATCGCCTCTGTGCCTGGGTGCTGAATAACGCTGTACATGCGCCAGGATGATCCCTCGTCTACGAACGACTATATAGTAATACTATTTAAACTGACAACTCTTCCAATACGCGTTTTTTAGGCTTACCTTAGCCAGCAGTATCGCCATTAAGTCTTACAATAAGAGAGCCGATCATGTCTGACTCCGATAAAAAACCGACCCTCCGTTCTGCCCAGTGGTTTGGCACTGCCGACAAGAATGGCTTCATGTACCGCAGCTGGATGAAGAATCAGGGCATTGCCGACCACCAGTTTCAGGGCAAGCCGATCATCGGCATCTGCAATACCTGGTCGGAGTTGACCCCCTGCAACGCGCATTTCCGGCAGATCGCCGAGCATGTCAAACGTGGCGTGATCGAAGCAGGCGGCTGGCCGGTGGAGTTTCCGGTGTTTTCCAACGGCGAATCCAACCTGCGCCCTACCGCTATGTTCACCCGCAACCTGGCCAGCATGGACGTTGAAGAAGCGATTCGCGGCAACCCCATCGACGGGGTCGTGCTGTTGACCGGCTGTGACAAGACCACCCCTGCTCTGTTGATGGGGGCTGCCAGTTGCGACATCCCCGCCATCGTCGTCACCGGCGGACCGATGCTCAACGGCAAGCATGAAGGCAAGGACATCGGCGCCGGCACCATCGTCTGGCAGATGCACGAGTCCTACAAGGCCGGGACCATCAGCCTTGATGAATTCCTCTCCGCAGAAGCCGGCATGTCGCGCTCGGCAGGCACCTGCAACACCATGGGCACGGCCTCGACCATGGCCTGCATGGCTGAAGCGCTGGGCACTTCTCTGCCGCACAACGCGGCCATTCCGGCGGTGGATTCGCGGCGTTACGTGCTGGCGCACATGTCCGGCATGCGGGCCGTCGACATGGTCCGCGAAGACCTGCGCCTGTCGAAGATTCTCACCAAGGCCGCTTTCGAAAACGCCATCCGGGTCAACGCGGCCATCGGTGGCTCGACCAACGCAGTCATCCACTTGAAAGCCATCGCCGGACGTATCGGCGTCGATCTGGACCTGGATGACTGGTCACGCATGGGCCGTGGCATGCCGACGATTGTCGACCTGCAACCGTCGGGGCGCTTCCTGATGGAAGAATTCTATTACGCCGGCGGCCTGCCCGCCGTGTTGCGCCGCATGAACGAAGCCAGGCTGCTGCCCAACCCGGATGCCTTGACCGTCAATGGCAAGAGCATCGGTGAAAACACCTGCAACTCACCGATCTATGGTGAAGATCAGGTGATCCGCGCGCTGGACAACCCGATCCGCGCCGACGGCGGGATTTGCGTGCTGCGCGGCAACCTCGCGCCGCTGGGTGCCGTGCTCAAGCCCTCGGCCGCGACGCCGGCACTGATGCAGCACCGTGGCCGCGCAGTGGTGTTCGAGAATTTCGAGATGTATAAATCGCGAATCAACGATCCGGATCTGGACATCGATGCCAACTCGGTCATGGTGCTCAAGAACTGCGGCCCCAAGGGCTATCCGGGTATGGCCGAGGTCGGCAACATGGGCTTGCCAGCCAAGCTGCTGGCGCAGGGCGTGACTGACATGGTGCGCATTTCCGATGCGCGCATGAGCGGCACGGCTTACGGCACAGTGGTTCTGCATGTGGCGCCGGAAGCCGCAGCGGGCGGACCGCTGGCGGTGGTCAAGGAAGGCGACTGGATCGAGCTGGACTGCGCTGGCGGGCGTCTGCATCTGGACATCCCGGAAGCCGAACTGGCTGCGCGCCTCGCCGACTGGCAGGCTCCGCCTCAATTGCTGCTGGGTGGCTATCGCCAGCTGTACGTAGACCGGGTGATGCAGGCGGATCAGGGCTGTGATTTCGACTTCCTGGTCGGTTGCAGAGGCTCCGAAGTGCCCCGCCACTCGCACTGACAAAAGCGGCGGTTTGCCTGACTCAGGCAGCCGCCGCAAGTGTTACGCAATGGTATGATGCCCAGCAATTACCGCCAGGACCGACCAGCGTTCCCATGGATTATCGAAAGCCTTCCGACCGAAAAAGCATGCACGCCCGTATCGTCCAGGAACTGGGCATGCAGATCGTATCCGGCCGTTTCAAGCCTGACGAAAAGCTGCCTGCCGAAGCGCTGCTCTGCGAAGAGTACGCCGTCAGCCGCCCGGTCCTGCGCGAAGCGACACGGGTTCTGGTGGCCAAGGGTCTGGTTTATTCGCGTCCGCGTGTGGGCACGGTAGTCAAGGCGCGCCGCGAATGGCATCTGCTGGACCCGGACGTGCTGCACTGGGTCATGCAAAGCTCGCCGCAGAATGAGTTCTTCCATCTGCTGACCAGCGTACGCGCGGTCATCGAGCCAGCGGTTGCCGCACTGGCCGCGCAGCATGCCACTGACGCAGAGATCGAGTCGATCCACGAAGCCTATCTGCGCATGGAAGCTGCGCCGACGCCGGAAGACCTGTTGCAACCCGACCTCGACTTCCACAGCCGCATCGCCGACGCCACCCACAACGACCTGCTGGCGCACTTGTGCAACATGCTGTCACTGGCGTTGCGCGAAGCGCTCAAATACTCCAACAAGCGTCCCAACCTGCACGAACTGGCCATGCCACGCCACAAGGCGATCCTCACCGCCATCCAGAACCGCGACGCACTGGGCGCACGCCACGCTTCACTGGTGCAACTGGACGATGCGCGCAATGCGCTGAGTGTGGTACTCGGGGGCGGTTGATCGACAGGCTCGACCGAATCGATAACTTCCTGCGCCTGTCTATTCGTCGTGTTTATTAATCAGGCATGGCGAACCCTGACGATTGCTGGTACCCGCCGCTGAACGTTCTATTTCCGTGGGAAATATCCAGCCCATTCGTAAGATTTTTATTAGCCCAGCGTAAGCTCAGTCCTTAATCACTCCAGATAGCGATCTGCTATTTGCGAACATATAAAGTAATGGTATCTCTGCCAGCACATTAATAAAAACACTGCGCCTGTTCATACACGTCGATTAAACCTATCGGACGTCAGGAATTCGTGCAGCTGATAAAAAGTGTGCAGGGAGCATTGCATGAAACTTCTGGCCATCGTTCAGGGCGATACCACAGACCACGGAGGGTCTGTCATCAACGGCGATCAAACAAAGCGTATCAATGGTTTCGCCTTAGCGCACAGAGGCTGTGACGTTATCTGTCCGCTGCATGGCGCCAGCAAAATCCTCGGAGAAAAAAACAACTTCCATATCGACGGAAACATCATCGCACTGGAAGGCGACCTGACCAGTTGCGGGGCCCGGTTGATATCCAGGCAACAAAACTTCTTTCGGGTCGAGAGGCGATCCGGTGCTGTGAAGCCTGTGCCCGATACTTCGGCTGGTCATCATCAGGAGGTGGCCAGCGAAGGTGCGTTGGATGGCGGTGTGCAGGCCGTTGATTCGTTGCCGAGCCAGCGGAACTCAATGGCATGCGACGAACGATTTCGTCTGTTCAACCAACAGCGTTCCAGCCTTGGCCATCTGGGCTATTTGGTCATGCAAGACCAACGCTGCACTGCCGTCGGCGCGCTTGACCTGCTGGGCTACAGCCGCAGCCATGCAAGCCCTGCGGTCACCGCTCTACAACTCGCAACCACCGCACCCTGGCCGGTCATGGAGTAACCCCAATGTCTCTGAACGATTTCCAGCGCACCAACGCCTTGGGCCCCGACACCTACTTCGCCTTGCCCCAAGGCGCCTCACACACCTACGCCCCGACAGACACCCCGGCCAAAGAAGTCATCATCCAAAGCCTCGCCCTCTCCCGCATCCCAGGAGCCATGCGCAACATGGGGTGGAATACGGCAGCGGCGCTGATGCAAAGACGGTTTGACAGTCCAGCGTGGGAGATGCCGGAGGAGTGGAAGGAGCAGGAAACACAGCCTGACCCAATGAGCCTGTCTCCCGCGCAGTGCGATGAAAGCATCGTGAAGATGGAATGGGCAATGCAGTTTGATCGATGCAGGCAGGCTGTTGAGGTGGCTGAGTCGAGGCTAAGTACACCTAACGCCTTGGAGCAGTTGGAAACACGATTAAGAAAAGCTGGCTGGCAGCAAAATAATCAGATAAATCTGGGATTTTATGGTATGTCAGCAAGAGAAATGGATTCTATGTCCCAAATTAATTTTTCATTACTTGGAGACACATGGGACGCATTGGATGACATGTATGGCGCCTTAGGAAAAGCAACATTAAAAGTCGGATTAGTAGGAAAAACAAAAACCAAAGAAAACATTATCACGCAACAACAAAAAATATATTTCAATATAGAACACATTGGTTTTTACATTCGAGACCACTATGACTTTAATGGACTGCAATACTTAGGCACTTGGACAGAAGACCGAGTACTGACTAAGGCAGAATCCATTATTACTCTAACACCACAAGGGCATCTCGTAATACGCTTGAAGGACGGGCCTTTTTCCGCAATTACAAACATGCACTTCCGTGGATATAGAGAAAAAACAGGTAACGGAGGCGACTTTCTAATCTATTCGGATATATTATGGAAGCCAGTCAACCAGACTATCGAACTTAAGGGGTTGGCTTGAAAACCTCATCGCGCCGAATAGCCTTTTTTCTAACGTACGCCACCCTAGCGGGCAGTCTCTGGACCGCATCGGAATGGTGGGAAAAAGCGCTGGCTACAAAACTGGGCGCAGACACGGTCAGTCCAAATGGTTGCTATCGTGTTGAACGATTTAAACCATACTGGGTACTGCCCGGTATATTTCATCGAGAGTCCGATCCTAATGAGGATATCGAGCCCAAGTGGTTTCCGTTGTGGGGGTACCCTGGTTTTTATCGCTTATATAATAATCATACCGGCGCATTGATCGGCGAAAGCAAAATCTATGACCTTCAGTACACAAGCGGGTCATTAAATTGGGGCTATCCATCAATACCGAAAGTGACAGCAGGAATAATTTATATCGGCCCAAACTTTCCTGAATGCATAGGCGACCAGCCAGTAGCTGTAGAGCCGAAAACATGAAACATTCCAAAAGGCATTTCTTATTATTAACATGCATTGGTATTGGCAGCCTCTGGACTGCCTCTAGCAGATGGGAAAAAGGCTTGGCTGAAAATCTGGGAGACCCCGTCATTAGCCCGAACGGGTGTTATAGAGTGGAAGCGCTTAAACCTTTTTGGATTTTGCCGGATATATTTCACCCCGAACCGGACCCTAACGGCATCAGTGCGCCAAAATGGTTTCCGTGGTGGGGATATCCTGCTTTTTTTCAACTTTATGACCATCGCAGCGGCCAATTAATTTCCGAAACTGATATTTATGATCTGGAGATAGCTGGCGGAGAAATAACATGGGGAGCCGGGTCCAAAACCGTTTTTGTAGGGATGATCCCCGTTGGCCCCAACGCACCTGATTGTATTGGTGATCAGCCAGGCATTTCGGAGCAGCAGCCATGACACCAACGAGGCTGCGCGCAATTTTTTTCCTAGCTTATATTATTATCGCAGGCGGTCTCTGGACCGCATCGGAATGGTGGGAAAGAGCGCTAGCCAAAAGATCAGGAGCTCCACTAATCAGTCCTGGCGGGTGCTATCGATTGGAAGCTTTCAAGCCCTTTTGGGTGCTGCCAAACATATTCCACCCACAACCGGACCTTAACGGAGTTGGATCGCCAAAATGGTTTCCTGGGTGGGGTAGCCCCGGTTTTTACAAGCTGTACGATCAACGAAATGGAAAACTTATTTCAGAGACCAAGATTTACGATCGTGAAGCCGGGGCATGGGGAATGGACTGGGGAGAAGGCTCGGGTTTCGTTTATTCAGGGCTGATCCCTATCGGCCCCAATCTCACTGACTGCATGGGTGATCGCCCTACTCGCGTGAACCCTCAATAACGAGAGCATTACGATGCTGTACGTTTTTTAATGATCGTTCCAGCGCCGCATTGGCACGATAGTGAATAGGACACCGAGTTACAGGCCGCCACAACCTCAATGTGAAAACAACGAGTTCCCCACCTTCCCCGCCATCTTCTCCGGCTTGATCAGAAACCGCGCCAGCGCGGGCAGCAGCCACAGTGCGCCGAACATGTTCCACAGCAGCATGAAGGTCAGCATCAGACCCATGTCGGCCTGGAACTTGATCGCCGAGAAGATCCAGGTGCACACACCGATGGCCAGACACAGGCCGGTGAACAGCACGGCCTTGCCGGTGGACTTGAGGGTTTCATAGTAGGCCTCCTGCAACGGCAGGCCGGCGCGCAGGAAGCTTTCCAGACGGCTGTAGATGTAGATACCGTAATCGACGCCGATGCCCACGCCCAGCGCCACCACCGGCAAGGTCGCGACCTTGACGCCGATGCCCATGAACGCCATTAGGGCGTTGCCCAGTACCGAGGTCAGCACCAGTGGCAGGACGATGCACAGCGTAGCGGCCCATGAGCGGAAGGTGATCATGCACATCGCTGCCACGCAGAGGTAGACCAGAATCAAAATGGTCAGCTCGGATTTTTTGATCACCTCGTTGGTCGCGGCCTCGATACCAGCGTTGCCGGCGGCCAGCAGAAATTGCAGGTCCGGCGTGCTGTTCTGTTTAGCGAAGTCCTGCACTGCGCGCACCGCACGGTCGAGAGTCTCGGCCTTATGGTCGTTGAGGAACACCAGCAGCGGCGCCAGCGAACAGGTGTTGTTGTACAGGCCGTCGGCGCGGGCGATGGAGTTGTTCAGCACGTCCTTGTTACGCGACAGGCTCTCCCATTTCAGGTTGCCCTCGTTCATGCCCTTGATCATCTGTCTCGACACCGTCACCAGAGAAATGGCCGACTGCACGCCCTGGGTGTTTTCCATCTTCCAAGCCAGCTCGTTGATCGCTGACATGGTCGGATAGGCCGAGCAACCTTCTGGTGGCGTCTTGACCATGACCACCAGCACGTCCGAACTGGTGGAGTAATGACCGATAATGAACGCGTTGTCCTTGTTGTAGCGTGAATCGGGACGCAGCTCCGGCGCGCCCTGGTCCAGGTCGCCGATCTTGAGGTTCTGGCTGTACCAGAGGCCGCCACCGAAGGCCAGTAGCGCCAGCACGATGGAGACCGGCGCAACCTTTGGGCTGGCAAAGTTGGACAGCAAGCGCCAGAACGGATGCTCGGAGACCGCATCCTGCTTGCTGCGATTGATCGCCCGCTTGCTGATGCCCACGTAGGAAATCGCCACCGGCAGCAGGATCAGGTTGGTGAACACGATCACTGCCACACCAATGGAAGCGCCGATGGCCAGCTCGCGGATCACTCCGATGTCGATAATCAGCAGCGTGATGAAGCCCACGGCGTCGGCCAGAATCGCGATCATGCCCGGCAGGAATAGCTGACGGAAGGTACGCTTCGCCGCCATCAATGCGTTTTCGGCCTCGCTGGATTGCAAGGCGATACCGTTGATTTTCTGCACGCCATGGGAAATACCGATGGCAAAGATCAGGAACGGCACCAGCATCGAGTACGGGTCAATACCGAACCCCACGACGTGCATCAGCCCCAATTGCCAGATCACCGCAATCAACGTGGTGATCAGCACGGCGATGGTGCTGCGAAGACAGCGGGTGAACCAGATCAGCAGCACCAGCGTGATCAGAAAGGCGATGCCGAAGAACATCACCACCATGAACAGACCGTCGATCAGATCACCGACCTTCTTGGCGAAACCGACGATATGAATCTTGATGTTGGGGTTCTGTGCTTCGTACTTGTCGCGGATCTTCTCTTCAAGCTGGTGCGAGAACTGCTGATAGTCCAGCGCCAGCAACTTGCCCTGATCTGCCGGGTCGGGGTAGGACTCCTGCAACGGCACATCAATGATGCTGGATTTGAAATCGTTGGCCACCAACCGTCCGACCTGTCCGGACTTGAGTATGTTGTTGCGCAACAGATCCAGACTCTCATCCGAACCGTTGTAACTCTGCGGAATCACTTCGCCTCCGGCAAAGCCCTCCTCCGTCACTTCGGTCCAGCGTACGCTCGGGCTCCACAGCGATTTCAGGCCAGACCGGTCGACGCCGGGAATATAGAACACCTCGTCGCTGATCTGACGCAGCGTCTCCATGTACTGTCTGGAAAAGATATCACCATCCTTGGCCTCCACCGAGATACGAACGGTGTTACCCAGATTCGCCAGATCGTTGCGGTGTTCCATCATGTTCTGAATGAACGGATGAGACAGCGGGATCATCTTCTCGAAACTGGTGGAAGGGCGAACCAGCGTGGCCTGCCAGAACAGAACAATACTGGCCAGCAGGCACAAAATGATCACGGCCGGGCGGTTGTTGAAGATCAGGCGTTCGAGAAAAGTCTCTTTTGCGCCGGAGTGCTGGGTGTGTTGAAGATTGCTCATGCCTGAATGTCCCCGCCCTGAAAGGTCTTATTGTTGGGTCGTCTCGGCGCCCGTTGGCGAGGCGATGCGAACACCGCCCTGCCCGACCAGAATCAGATTGCCCTGAGGGTTGCCGGTGACCCCGGCCAACGAGATGCGATCAGGTCGATTGAAGACCGCGAATGTTTCCCCGTCATCGGTGCTGCGCATGACACTGCCGCCATTGCCGACCAGCACCAGCGAGTCATCGGCCAGCAGCGTGGCGCTGGCCAGACCGAACTCGAGCGGCCCGCGCGCGCCCTTCAGTTCGATGGGCTGCCAGCTGTCACCAAAATCGCTGGAGCGAAACAAATTGCCGCGCAGACCATAGGCCAGCAGCGTGGACGGCTGAGCCGTGCCGATCACGCCGAATAACGAGCCTTGATACGGGCCGGCGATTTTCTCCCAGGTCTGTCCCTCGTCGCGGGAGCGAAACATGCTGCCCGCTTCGCCGACAATGAACAGGCCGGCGTCTTTGACCTGAGTGATGCCGTTCAGGTGGTATTGGTCCTCGTTGTCCAACCGGTCGCTGACGTCTTCCCAGTGCAGCCCGCCATCGGCCGTGCTCAGCAGCAGGCCGTAGGCGCCGATGGCCAAGCCGTTGTCGAGGTCCTTGAACCAGACGTCCAGCAGCGGAGCCTCGCGCTTGAGGTCCTCGAACTGCTTGTTCCAGCTCTTGCCCCCATCGCTGCTGGCCAGTACCTGCGCGTCGTGACCGACCGCCCAACCGTGCTGTTCATCCACAAAAAACACGGCCGTCAACAACTGCCGGGTAGGCACGCGGGCCTGACTCCAGGTGCTGCCCTGATCATCGGAAAACAGAATATGCCCATGGTCGCCCACCACGACCAGCCGCGCACCCGCATGGGCGACGTCCAGTAATAACGTGCGAGAGGCTTTGGCCGACTCGATGGCATAAACAGACGTATCGGCAGCGGCGGCAGTGGCTAGCGCCTCGGACCCGGCCATGGCTGGCAGCGCAAACAGGGATGACGCAACGACAGCCAGGGACATGCCCGCGCATAACCGGGTGCGACGATGGAAAGACTCACGCATGGACTTTTCCGCTCTTATTATTATCAGGTGGCTGTTATCGGCTGCGGGGGCCGGACAGTTATTATCGATGCCGACGCCCGCAGCGCTATGGCGTTACCTGTCTGGAAGCTCGGCCATCCTAGGCAGCTTTGCAAATGCCTGACAATCGACATGTCGTTATCTTTTGTTAAGCGCGCGGGATGTGATTGATGAAACATAACGACGGTTGATCGGGCGGATTCACCAGGCGCCGGTCAGCGAATGCTCCTGCGCCGCAAGGCCGCTGGTTTGAAGGCGTTCACGCTGGGTACCGGCTGAGAGAAGTCACTGGTGCCAGGCTCCTGATTGTCGAGGTTCTGTACGTGATAACGCCGCGCCTGCAAGTCATGGAAAACGTCCAGTGCGGACCAGGTCGTCGGCAGTTCGTAATAGTTTTTCAGGTACGCCATAGAGACGCGCCACAACTGCCCTCGGGCATCGTACTGATCGACGATTGCGGCCTGCCAACTGTCCTCGTCCAGGTACAGCGTGCGTCTTGAATAGACATGACGCGCGGTCGGTTTGAGTGTGCCCTCCACCACCCACACACGATGTAATTCATGGCGCGTGTAGGCCGGGTTGAGATGACCCACCTGCAATAATTGCCGATAGGTAATGTCGGGGCTGGAAATCCGGTAGTTGTTGTAGGGAATATAAATCTCGCGTTTGCCCACTAAGGTCCAGTCGTACCGATCCGGCGAGCCATTGAACATGTCGGTGTCGTCGGCCGTGCGCAAGCCCTCAGAGGCCGGAATAGGCATATCGTAAGCCAGACTCGGCGCGCGGCGTACCCGACGTTGCCGCACACTGTAGGCCCACGCCTGCCGCGGCTCCTGAATCTGGTCCAGTGTTTCATGGACCAGCACGGCAGAACCGGCCATGCGCGTCGGGCACTGGATAAACGACAGGTAATAGAACAGCACATTATCCAGACTGGCAAAGCTGCCCGCAGGATCGTAGAAGCGAAACAGCACTTCCTGACGCGAAGTGTTCAGTTTGAAACTGCCGTCGCGCTTTATAGCGACTTCCGAAGTGCGCCGCACCGCATAATGGCCGCGATACCGGACAATGTGATTCCACACGGCCTGAATGCCCTTTTCCGGAAGGGGAAAAGGAATGCCACCGTAGGCGTCGACAAAACCATTGCCGCCGCCGATCAATCGGGCTTTCTGCGCATTGCGGCGGGTGTTGTCGTACACCCATTGCGGTGCCGATCCGGAACGTCGCGTGGGGTATACCGGCATCCGGTAGCTGTCGGGGTAGGTTTCGAACATCGCCACCTGCCCTGGCGTCAGGCGCGTGCGGTAGTGCTGCATATTGGCGTGAGTGATGGTGAACAGGGGCTTGTCAGCGGCATACGGGTCGACATGCCGAGTGCCCGACCCCTTGTATCCGGACGGCGGTCGGGTGATTCCACCCGTCCAGGGCGGAATGGTCCCCGTGGCATTACCTGCCATCTCGCCTCCCAGCGGGGTCAAACGACTCCCGAGTAACGTGGTATCGACTGCCTGGCAGGTGTTGATCGTGAACAGCAGCGCCAGCGCGCTGCCCAGCCGTTGTTTCATGAGCATGTGGGCTCTCCTTGCATGGCCACGTCGGGACGCATGTATGGCGTCCAGGCCGGGATTGGTTCCGTGTAAACGGCAGGTTATGAGGGCGACACGGTTATTGACGCTCGGCCAATAATCGTTTGTTTAACAGGCGAACCGAGTTGCCCACGTATTCTTACCGCGAACAGGTTATCTATCGGGTATACGTCTGTAGGAAACTTCACAGAACAAGAAGAATGGACAACACGTTGTTAAACACCAATAAAACAGGCACCCGTAATAGCCCACAGTAATGCAACGCGAATGCCAACACGCGATAAAGAACAGATCACTACTTATATAAGGTACAGACCTGAACTATCGCGTACCCGCGTTATGACCAGCATTAAAAACAACGACAGCGCCTGTTTGATTGTCAGACACCGCACTCACAAGGCAACTCATTACGGCGACTTATTGGCGGGTATATGAACAGAGGGTAACAACAAGAGTGTTACGTGCTTGAGGCCAGTAACACCGGGTGACGACAGGCAAGGCTCAGTCGATGACAACGTGTGGCAGAAAGCGACTGGTGTCCTTGGTGATCAGGCTGTCGTCTTCACGAATACCGATCCCGGACGCAAGATCGCCGATGACCCAGGAGCCGATCAGCGTGTAGCTGTCGCCGAATCGCGGAAGCGGCGAGTACGCCTGCAGAATGTAGGGCGCATCGGTGTAGGGCCCATCGACCGAGATCACCTGATCGCCGGGCGTGCGCATTTCAATGTTGGCGCCCTCACGGGAAAAGTACGGTTTGCGTACCCAGCCTTTGGGGACCGCTTTGTTCGGGTCCTGGTCGACGTGCGCAGGCAGCAGGTTCGGATGGCCTTCGTTGAACTGCCACAACAACGGCAGAATCCCCTTATTGCTGAGAATCGCCTTCCACGCGGGTTCGACGAACTGGGTGCCAGCGGCTGACACGTGCTGGCCGAACTCCTCGTGAAAGATGTGCTCCCACGCATGCAGCTTGAACAAGCGCTCGATCCAGCGCCCGTCCAGATCGACAAAACGCCCGTCAGCGCCGAGCCCGATGTCTTCGATATCGATATGCCTCGCATCAATGCCGACGTGTGCTGCCATACGCCGCAGGAAATCGGTGGTGCCCCGGTCTTCAATGGAACCGGACATCGCCGAAAAGTAGAAGGGAGTCGTGCCGGGAAACTCGGCAAAGGCCCGAACCAAGTCCTCGGCAATCGAGTTGAACTGGGTGGCATGCGCAGGCAACACGCCGCGTGCCATCTGCTCTTCCAGCCAGAGCAGCTGCACCGCCCCCGCTTCCATCAGACTGGTCGGCGTATCGGCATTGATTTCGTACATCTTTGCCGGGCCCGTACCGTCGTAGGCAAAATCGAAGCGCCCGTACAGATGCGGATGTCCCTCCTTCCACGAGGTCTGGATCAGGTCGAAGAACGCTTCCGGAATCGCCAGTTGATGGAGCAGCGCTTCGCTGTCCACCACTCGCGCCACGGCGTCCATGCACATCTGGTGAAGCTCCTGGGTGGGCGCTTCAAGATCGCGGGTAATCTGCTGTTCGCTGAACAGGTAGTACCCGCGCTCGTCCCAGTAACGCTCGCCGTCGATGGTGTGAAAGTTGAACCCTTCACGTTCGGCGGTCGTGCGCCAGTCCGGACGTTCCTCGATGCTGATCTTTTTCATGCCGCGAACCGTCAGCCTCCGAAACTGCCGCTGCCACTGCTGCTCTTGCCGCCCCAGCCACTGCGTGCCGAAGCCTGGCTGCCGAAGCCGCCGCGCGAGATGGTCGATGACACCGAGGACGAGCCGGAACCCGAGCTGCCCAGGTTGCGCCCCAGGGTGCTCCTGCCGTAGCTGCGATCCGGGCTGGATTGCGCCTGGGTCGAGCGCCCGAAGGTCTTGCCGCGATCGATCTGGCTGGGCAGAGAGGAGCTGTAATAGCCGCCACGGTCATCGCGCGTCTGATAGATGGGCTGCGAGTAATAGCGGTTATTGCCGAAACCGTTGCTGAGCAGATTGCCGATCAGCAAGCCGGCCATCAGCCCGGTGGTGCCACTCATGCCTGCAGGAGCAGACTGGTTGACTTCCTGATTGGCCCGGTCCAGCGCCTCTTTCGGCACTTGCCCGGAAAAGCCCAGTTCGAAGCCGCCGAGCTTGGGCATGTACTTGCCGTCAGAGGTGACCTGGCAATAATCCGGTACGAAGTCCGCGTCGCAGGAGGCCTTGTCATCGTAGGTCGGCGCAATGCGGCGATGATCGGACAGCGCCTGCATGTAGGCATCCGAACAGATATTAACCGGCACCTTGGCATCGGCGCATTCCTGCACCGAACTGAAGTTGGCCTTGGCGTTGACGGTGTCCTTCTGCTCGGACGGACCGCACCCGGCAAGGGCCAGCGGCAGCGCACCGGCAAGTACCAGTTTTACTGAACTACGTCTCATCGTGAGTCTCCTTGTTCAAGGCTGCCGTCAGACCGACGGGGTCATGCAGGCGGCGTTGAGAAGACCGACGCTGATCGCGACGCTGGCCGAATAGATGGCCGCCGCCATTTCGCCCTTGGCGATACGCGTCGACAGGCCCTTGAGCACCAGGCTGGTAACGCCGAACGCCAGCAGTTGCACAACCGCGGCAATCACTGCCCAGACGATCACGTCCAGGATGCTGATGCTGTAGCTGATGATGTTACTGGCCGGCAGCGCGAAACCGATCAGCGAACCACCGAGGGCAACTGCCGCTGCACTGTTATTCTCGCGAATCAGCGCAAATTCCTTGTGTGGCGTGATCCGGCTGTAGATGAACTGGAACAGCGCGAACAGAATCGCCGCCACCAGGATGTACAGGACGAAGCCGAACACAGCAGTGGCATTGAGCGACATACGCAGCGCGTCGATCATGAGGATTTCCTTGTCAAAGAACGTTGATATCAGTGGATTGCAGCGTTATGCCGACCGCCGTGGTGAGCGTGATGCTGCCCTCCTCGTCTTCCTCTACGGAAAACAGCAGAAACTCACGGCGGTTAATCAATCCCGTCTCGCGGGCGTACAGCATGCTCAGGTGCTTGACGCGATAAGTCGCGTCAGGACTGACAATGTCTTCATCGAGTGGCGTCAGCTCGGTCTGGCCGGGTGAAGTGCCCCATTGCCGCTCGAAGACCTCGCCATCGTGCTCGTAGGTCGGCAGGCCGATCTTCGACGACGGGCCGGTCAGGCGCAGCAATTCATCCTTGCTGGTGATCGGCTCGGCGCTGTAGTAGCCGAACAGGATGATGTCCTGCACGTCTTCCGGGTTAGGGCCGTCGCTGACCACTTGCAGAAAGTAGTCCTCGTTATCGAGGTAGAAACGATGCAGCGCCATGGACTGGCCGAGATCGATGTGCCCTACGGACCAGACCTTTTCATCGCCCGGGACGACCACTTCCGAGTGACCGTCGAGCAACAGCTTTAGTGAACTGTCCAGGCACAGCATGCGTCCGGACGCCAGCCCCAGCGGACTCACCGTGCTGACCGGTTGTGTGCTGTCACGGCCTGATGCCTTGGGGGCTTCCAGGCCCATGGCCCGTTTGAACCAACTCATAATCCATTTCCTTGCAGTGACGGGTGACGATATAAAACGCTCTTCAAGCGCAACAGGCGCACTGCCTCCGCGCGTGAGACTGACTCACTTCTGCGCCAGCAATGCCCTGGAGTGCATCAGCCAGGCCACACAAACGCCCGCAAGTGCACCGGCGATATGTGATTCGAACGACACGCCGGCCACCGGAACGAAGCCCAATACCAGCCCGCTGTAAGCAGCCAGCACCAGCAGCGCGATCAGCACGCTGGCGATACTGCGCTGATACCACGCACGCGCCAGCAGATAAGCCCACAAACCAAAAATCAGACCGCTTGCACCGACATGGATATTGCTGCGACCGAAGCTCCAGACCAGCAGCCCGCCCAGCAGGCAGATCAGCCCGGCGACCCATGCGTAACGCCTGACACCCTCGGTCGCGACCAGCCAGCTCAGCACAATGAACGGCAACAGATTGCTGAGCAAGTGCTGAATCGACCCGTGCAGAAAGGGCGCAAACACAATGCCGCGCAACCCGATGAGGCTGCGCGGCATGATACCGAAATGGAGCAGACTATTGCCGGTGATCGAGTTGATTGCCTGTACCGCAATCAACACGGCCGACAGGACGAGGATGACCTTGAGTCGTCGGGAAAACGCCATGCACCACCCTCGCCTGCCTTGTTGCAGCGCTTACTGAGCCGGCGTCTGACTTTTGGCTTTCAGGCGCGCCAATACATCCTGCGCACCGCCGCTTTTGGCACCGATTCCGGCATCCTGCAGACGACGCTCCAGATCGCTGCCGCTGGACTGGCTGGCCAGTTCTTCAGCGGCTTCAAGCTTGGCGTCCTGTTCATCCTGGCGCTGCTTGAGGCGTGCCAGCGAGCCGACTGCGGTTTCCACGGCGCCGCTGGCACCACCGGTTGCAGTTGCCGTTGCCACGCGGGCCTTTTGCACGGTTTCACGGGCCTTGGCCATCTCGACCTGTTGCTTGAGGCTCTTGATTCGCGACTCGGCCTTGATCACCTGATCCTGCAACAAGTTGACCTGCTTGCTGAACTGATCGGCCAGTTCCTGCTCCTGATCACGCAGTGCTTCGATTTCGGCGATCTTGTTCGCGCATTCTACGGCCAGCGCTTCTTCGCCCTTGTTCAGGGCCTGCATGGCGCGACCTTCCCAGTTGGCAATGCTGGTGGCGTGCTCTTCAAGACGCTGTGCCGAGAGTTTGTGCTTGGCCTTGATAGTGATCAGTCCGTCGCGGGCCTTGACCAGCGCGTTCTCGGCGTCACGGATTTCCTGGTCCAGAATGCGGATGGCATTGGCGTCGGCAATCGACTCGCCCACTTCGGAAGCGCCGCCACGAACAGCGGTCACCAGTTTTTTCCAGATACTTGTAGTCATGAATGTTCTCCGCCTGACAGCGCTGTTCAGTAGATGAAATGATCTTCAAAAGCATCGGCCGCACGGATCACGTTGTCCGCGAGGGTGAGGATTTCCTGCACGATTACGGTGAGCGACGAGGCAGCGCTCAGTGCGCCGAACAGGCAGTAGACTTCCTGATCGCCGCCCAGCTTTTCGATGCCGATCGAGGACAGTGGAAACAGGTCGCGACTGCGCAGCACAACGTCGTTGAAGGCCTGCACGTTCTTGATCTTGTTCACTTCGATCAAAGTCGCGTCGGCGAGAATCTGCTCGCCTTCCACGGCGATGTAGATCGGCAGGTCGCCGTAGTCAGCCATGGTCAGCCTGATCCCCGAGGCATCGCCCTCGGTCACGTCGAGCTCGATTTTGCCGTTCGTCACCAGCTCCAGTTCGCTGAGTGCCTTCTGCAGAGAGCTGATGGTCCAGTGGGTATTCTCGGTCATGAAGTCCTCCAGTTTTATTCTGTCGCCCAAAAAGGGCTGTCTTAAGGCTTTTTCGATACCCCGCAGGGCATCGACATTTTCGGGCCGGATCCAGAATTCGCGCTTCACCAGCCCCGCCTCCTTGAGCCGTAGGCGCATTTCACGCATGTAATCGGTGGAACTCTTGGAAACCTTGGCCGGGACCGCTGCGTTATCGCCCTGGGTTTTACGAGGCATTGGCGCTTCCCTCTGTTGCTGGCCGTGGATCACGGTGAGCAACGTAGCAGATGTTTCTGAAGATAGATATGTATCACATGTGAGATTTTAAGGATCGAATTTCTATCGTCGCTAAACAAAACGAGATGAACTCTGAAAACCGCAAGGCTGAAACCTTGATAACTGGATAAACACCAGTCTCTGTGGGAGCGAGCTTGCTCGCGAAGGCGATGGTTGCAACGCCTTTTTTCGTGGACTGTACCGGCACCTTCGCGAGCAAGCTCGCTCCCACGAGATGGTCGTATTGCGATGAACGCTTCGAGCATTGACACGCGAATCAAAAAAGGCGCTATCCACGTCAGCAGATAGCGCCTTCCTTCTGAGCACCCATCACGCACTCAGCATGGCATCAACCCTTATTCAGCCAGGCTTTTGCTCACCACTTCATACACATCCGCCGACAGTTTGCCGGAGGCGAGGATGCGTTCCAGCTCGGCTTTCATCAACGCCTGACGGGCGCTGTCGTATTTGCGCCAGCGGGTCAGTGGTGCCAATTGACGAGAAGCGATCTGCGGGTTCAACGCGTTCAGCTCGATGACCAGGTCCGCCAGGAAGCGATAGCCGGAGCCATCGGCCGCGTGGAAGTTGACCAGGTTCTGCCCGGCGAAGGCACCGATCAAAGCACGCACCTTGTTCGGGTTCCTGATGCTGAAGGCCGGGTGTTTCATCAATTCCTGCACACGCTGCAGGCCGCCCGGCAGAGTGCTCGCGGCCTGGACGCTGAACCACTGATCCATGACCAGTGCATTGCTCTTGAAGTTCTCGGCAAACACGGCGAGCGCCTTGTCACGCTCGGCAGTGAACGGCGAATTCACCAGCACGGCCAGCGCAGCAAGGCGCTCGGTCATGTTGTCGCTGGTGTCGAACTGGTCGATAGTGGCCGCCAGTACCTCCGGCTTGCCGCTGAGCATCAGGTACGACAACGCGATGTTCTGCAGCGCGCGACGGGCAAAGTGAGCGGCTTCGGCAACATAAGGCGTGACCTTCGACACTTCACGGTTGGCCTGATAGCGCGCCAGCAGCCCATCGAACAACCCCTCTGCCAACTGCTGACGGGCAAAATCGCGAGCGGCGTGAATGGCATCGACATCGGCCACTTCGCTGATTTCCGCCAGATAAGCTTCGCCCGGCAACGAGAGCATTTCCGCGACCATCGCCTGATCAAGACCATCGTCCGCCAGCACGCTGCCCAGTGCAGTGATCAGACGCTGATCCATGACCAATGGCTGACCTTGCTGATGCTGGCCGATCAGTTCCTGCAATACCTGAACCGACAACTGCTGACCGGCATCCCAGCGATTGAAACCATCGCTGTCGTGCTGCATCAGGAACATCAACTGATCGCGGTCATACGGGAAGCTCAGCTTGACCGGCGCAGAGAAGCCGCGCAGCAGCGAAGGCAGCGGCTTTTCGCCGACATCGACGAAGGTGAAGGTCTGCTCGGCGTCGATAACCGACAATACCCGCGTGGTGCCGGTCGCCGCCGTTTCGTTCGCCAGACGCAGGGCAATCTCGCTACCCTTGCTATCCAGCAGCCCCAGTTCGACGGGGATCACGAAGGGTTGCTTCTGGTCGCCAGGCTGGCCCGGTGTGGTCGGGCAGCTCTGGCGGAAAGTCAGGCTGTAGGTCTTGGCCGCAGCGTCGTACGACTCGCTGACCGCCAGACGCGGCGTGCCCGCCTGGCTGTACCAGCGCTTGAACTGGGTCAGATCGACGCCATTGGCGTCTTCCATGGCCTTGATGAAGTCGTCGCAGGTCACGGCCTGGCCGTCGTGGCGCGCGAAATACAGATCGCTGCCCTGGCGGAAGCCTTCAGCGCCCAGCAGGGTGTGAAGCATGCCGACCACTTCCGAGCCTTTTTCGTACACGGTCAGAGTGTAGAAGTTGGAGATTTCGATGAAGCTGTCCGGGCGCACGGCGTGCGCCATCGGGCCTGCGTCTTCGGCGAACTGGTGGGTACGCAGGTAGGCAACGTCCTGAATACGCTTGACCGTGGCCGAGTTCATGTCGGCCGAGAAACCGGCGTCGCGGTACACCGTGAAGCCTTCCTTGAGCGACAGCTGGAACCAGTCACGGCAGGTCACGCGGTTGCCCGACCAGTTGTGGAAGTATTCGTGGGCGACGATCGCTTCGACACGCTGGTGTGCCGCGTCGGTCGCCGTCTCGGCACGCGCCAGCACGGCACTGGAGTTGAAGATATTGAGGCCCTTGTTTTCCATCGCGCCCATGTTGAAGTCGTTGACCGCGACAATCATGAAGATGTCCAGGTCGTACTCGCGACCGTAGGTCTCTTCGTCCCAGCGCATGGACTTTTTCAGACTGGTCATGGCGTGCTGGCACTTGTCGACGTTTTCCGGTTCGACGTAGATACGCAGGGTCACGTTCCGCTCATTCATGGTGGTGAACGTGTCTTCGATACACCACAGATCACCGGCCACCAGTGCAAACAGGTAAGCCGGCTTCATGAACGGGTCTTCCCAGGTCGCCCAGTGCCGGCCACCCTCTTCTTCGCCGCTAGCCACCGGGTTGCCGTTGGACAGCAGGATCGGGAAACCCTGCTTGTCAGCGCTGACGGTGGTGGTGAACTTGCTCATCACGTCAGGACGGTCAAGGTAATAGGTGATCTTGCGGAAGCCTTCGGCCTCGCACTGGGTGCAGAACATGCCACTGGATTTGTACAGCCCTTCCAGCGCGGTGTTGGATTCCGGATGGATGCGCACGGTGCTGTCGACCGTAAAGGTGTCAGCCTGTGGGTGCAGGGTCAGGTGGTCGTCGGTCAGTTGATAATCCGCAGCGCTCAGCTCGACATCGCTCAGCTTGACCGAGACCAGTTCCAGATTCTGGCCGTCGAGCACCAACGCTGGCAGGCCTGCGCCACGCTCTGGGTTGCGGCGCATGACCAGCTGCGCGTGGACCAGCGAGTGGTCGTCGAACAGTTCGAAGGTCAGGTTCGTCTCATCAATGAGGTACTCGGGAGCCTGGTAATCCTTCAGGTAGATCATTTTCGGTTGTTCGGTGCGCATGCTGGAATCCTTCTACTGATGCACGGCCAGCTGATAGGCCGTGTACTTGCGGATATTGATCACGCCCGTGTCGAAAATCAGGTATTGGCCCTTGATCCCCAGCAGCGTGCCTTCGGCAATCGGGTTCTTGTCCAGATTGAAGCTGACAATCTTGGTCGGATACGCCTCGACCGGGTAACGAAACTCGACAGGCTCGGCGTCATGTAGCAATTGGATGGCCTGCAGCCCGAATCGTTCTTGCAATCCCTGCAGCCCTGCGCCGCAACTGTCGAACAGCGCCTGGCGAATGGCCTTGAGGTCGACAGGCTGAGCGTCACCCTTGAGCAAGGCACGCCAGTTGGTACGATCGGCCACCTGGCTGCGCAGCAGGTCTTCGACGAAGCCGGACTGCTGACGGGTTGCCACGCGCAGGATCGGCAGGGCCTGGCTTGCGCCCTGGTCAAGCCAGCGGGTCGGCAATTGCGTTGAGCGGGTAATACCGACCTTCACGCCTGAGGAATTGGCCAGGTAAACGATGTGATCGGTCATGCAGAACTGCTCGCCCCACGCCGGATCACGGCAGGTACCCTGATCGTGATGGCATTTCTCCGGGCTCATGATGCACAGGTCGCACTGCGCCAGCTTGAGCATGCACGGGTAGCAGTAACCCTGGCTGTAGCTGGACTTGGTCTTGCGCCCGCAATGACTGCAATGAATGGCGCCGAGAAACTCCAGACGCAGCGTCTTGCCGATCAGCGGGTTGACCGCGATCTCGGTCTCACCGAGGCGAAAAGCGTATTGCACACACGACGTGTCATCCTGACGCGCCGACATTTTGTTGACTGCTCCGCGACCAATTTCGATCAATGAATAGCATCCGATTTGAACAGGATATTGGGCACTGGGGCCGATTTAGAGGCGCATTCCTGCGGCCCCATGTAGCCAGTACGCTGGTCTTCCGGCAGGTTCTGCACTTCCCAGGCGATCAGCGCCTGCAGCGACAGCTCACGCTGCTCCTGAGTGAGCTTGCGACCGTCGGACCATTTGCCGATTTCCACAGCCAGTTTCAGGCTCTCGTAGATATCCGGGGTGATGTTTTCGATCATTTCTATAAAAGACGACATGGCGCACTCCAGAAAATAGCGGGTAATTCTAGGCCTTGCGGCGCGCAATCGCACCACCCAGCAGCCCGGTGACACAACCGATGATCAGCCCGCCGACATGCGCACCGTTGGCGATTTCGCCGAAACCGAGCATGCTCACCAGCCCGGACAGGCACAGCGCCAGCCAGACCAGCATCATGATCAACACGCCGCGCGGCAGGCGATAGACCGGGTTGGGCGCCAGCATCTGGAAAATCCAGCAATGCCCGAGCAAGCCATACAATACGCCGGACAGTCCGCCAAACAGGCTTGGGCCGCTGAACAGGTATTGCACGTAATTTGAAACCGACGAGAACAGCAAGGTCAGCAACAGCAGCGACAGGCTACCCTGACGAATTTCAATCCGCCGCCCCAGCTCCCAGAACCACATGCCGTTCATGGCCAGGTGCAGGATGCCGAAGTGGATCAGCATGGGCGAGATGAGCCGCCACCACTGCCCGGACGCGAGGCTTTCGGACAACGGCAGAAACGTTGCGTACTCGCCATTGATGCGGAAATCCTGAAAGGTCAGCCAGCGGACGGCTTCGAGGTTATCGCCCAGCAGCGTCAGGCCGGCGACCAGCAAGGTGACCAGCAACACCAGGGCCGTCACCGGACTGCTGCGTAACTGCTCGATCAGGCCGGGCGGCTTGTAGGTGGCGCTTCCGGTGTCTTGCGTCAGTTGCACGTGCTCGTCACCTTCGGGGAAGCGCGTGTACAACTCGCGGACTTCTTCGACCAGTCGCGGCGCGTCCGGCACCCACAGGACTTGCTCGCCAGCCTCTTCACTGACCCGGTGAGGGATCTGCAAGCGCAGCAACAGCCTGACAAAACCGCTCAGGTCGGTGGTCAGCGGCAAACGCAGGACAGCTACAGGACTCATTCTCAAACCTCGGGACGCTGCACGTCGACCCAGACGAATTTGTCCGGATCGATTTGTGTTTCCTGGTCCAGCCGATAGGCGACCAGTTTGCCGTAGAGCACGGCGCTGTAATCCAGACAGGCCAGGTTAGGCCGGATAGGCGCAGGGATGCCGCTGCGCCAGTAATGACCGACAAACAGCAGCGGCTCATTGATGCCATACCGCAGCAACGCGTTCTTTTCCGATGTGGACAATGGCGTCTTGGCGACCCCTTCGGGCAAGGCGTCCGGCTGAAAGACCACGTCGCCATAGGTCTGCGGATCATCCTCCCAGAACTTGGTGCGGAAGAATTCGCGGGTCAGGCCATCACCGCCAGTCAAGGTCAGGCCATGCGGCAGGCGCATGTCGGTGCCACGCAGCAAACGATTGAAGACATTACTGGCGAAGCTGCCGGGCACTGCCGACGCCTGGACGAAATGCTGGTCGATACACCCAGTGCCATGCAGGCCACGCAGCGGATCGATCAGCGTCGCATCCCAGCAGGCATGCACGACCCTGAAGCGACCGGCATCGAGGTACAGCGGTAGCTCGTAGAACCAGTTGACGAACTCGCTCCACTCATCCGGATACGGCTCGAACTGTGCCAGGGTTTCGCCGATCAGCCGCGCATGACGCGGGGTGTGCTCGCGCACGAACTGGTGACCGCTTTCGGACAGGGCCGGTGTCACCCAGCCCAGCGCGTTGAACTCATGGTTGCCCATGATGCACAACGCCTGACCAGCCTGAACCATGTCGCGCACGATGTGCAGCGATTCGCGAATACGCGGACCGCGGTCGATGATGTCGCCGAGGAAAATAACGATACGCTCGGGATGACGCCACACGCCAGCCTGCAGACGGTAACCGAGAAGCTCCAGCAAGTGCTCGAGGGTATGGGCACACCCGTGCACGTCACCGATCAGATCATAGCCACGCGCCGGATCGAGCATTAATCGCCCCCGCCGCCGAGCTTGCTGCCCCAGCCGAGCTTGGTACGGCAGACCTCGTAATAGTTGTGATCCAGCGGATGGATCAGACGCAGTTTCTGCGGTTTCTTGCTGACCGTAATGGTGTCACCCGGCGCGCAGGTGAAATGATTCTGACCGTCGCACGACACTTGCGGGTAAATGGTCATGTCCTTGGACACCACGATTTTCAGCTCGCTGTTGCCGTCGACCACGATCGGCCGCCCGGACAGGGTATGCGGGTACATCGGCACGATGACGATGGCGTCGAGCTTGGGGTGCATGATCGGCCCGCCTGCCGACAGCGCGTAGGCCGTCGAACCGGTCGGCGTGGCGACGATCAGGCCGTCGGCCTTCTGACTGCACACGAACTGACCGTCGATGTAGATCTCGAATTCGATCATGCGCGTGGACTTGCCGGGGTGCAGCACCACGTCGTTAAGCGCATCGCCCTGACCGATGGCCTCGCCATGGCGACGCACTTCGGCCTGGAGCAGGAAACGGTTTTCAACCAGGTAATGCCCGTCGAGCACTTCGGCACATTTGACCTCCAGCTCGTCGGGACGGATGTCGGTCAGAAAGCCCAGGCTGCCTCGGTTGATGCCCAGCACCGGAACGTTATGCCGGGCCAGTGCCCGCGCCGCGCCCAGCAGGCTGCCGTCGCCGCCGACCACAATGACCATGTCGCAGACCTCGCCGAGCATCTTGCGCGATGAGGTCTGCAGGCCATGACCGGGCAGGACCTCGGCGATCGTCTCTTCGAGAATGACGTGCAGGTGGCGGTCCAGCAGGAATCTCTTGAGTCGGCGAACGGTCTCGAGCACCTGAACACTGCCCAGGCGACCGATGATGCCGATATTGCGAAATTGCTCCATGAGGCTCCTGCTGCGGGTTCGAGACGACTTTAAAAACGTGATTATGGGCGAAAGGGCCTGATCGCAGCAAACCAGGGTTTAAAAAGGGTTTCGCGGACCTTGCAACAAGGTACGGGCAGCGCGATAAAGTCCGATGCCCGCCTACCGTGTCAGGACGCGGGTTTTATCGCATTCCACACTGATGCCGGCCGCCTGATGGCCGCCTATCTGCGCACCTCGCCAGAATGCCCGATCCTTGCCGCCCCGCTTGGCCTGATACAGATTGATATCGGCGGTCTTGAGCACATCCGAGCTGTCCGCTGCCGCAGGGATGTCGGCCAGTCCGGCACTGCAGGTCAACGGGCTGACAGCGAGGGATTTTCTGATGCACTCCAACAGGTTCAGCACATAATCCCGAGCGTCATCTTCACTGCACATTGGCAGGATCACGCCGAACTCCTCTCCGCCCATGCGTCCGAAGGCGAGACTGCCTACGGTCTTTTGCAGGCAGCCTGCCATAACACGAAGTGCCTGATCACCGGCGTCGTGACCGAATTGATCATTGATCGTTTTGAAGTCATCAATGTCGAGCATCAGAAAATAACCGGCCGAGTTATTCAGCACATGATTGTCCAGTGCCTGCATCAATGCCCGGCGATTCAATATAGCGGTCAGGTCATCGGTCAGCGACAGTTCGCGAAACTGATGTTCCAGACTCAATACCGTACGAAGTGTGCGCGTGTAAGTATGATTCATCACACTGCCCAGACTGACCGACGTGATAAAGAACAGCGTCATGAACACAGTCGCGACACTGTCGGTATCGACCCCCTGAGCGGGAGAGAGAATACACCAGGCGAGTATCGCCACCACCAGATAATCCCGGGTATACACCACTAACAATGTCGAACACAGGATAATCATCACGGCGACCGAGAGTGACCAGTTGATGTCCGCGCCGGTACGCAAATGCCCCGCCCTTGAAAAGCACAGTGCCACAATGATCACGAATGCCATGCCCACGCAGCGCCAGACTCTGAAGTCGACTGCGCGATATTGCCAGGCGCACGCCCCCAGCAGACCAAGGGTCAGCAGTATTTCCGGCAGACCGAATTGCAGATACGGCGTGACCGAAAGAACAACCAGCCAACAAACGATGGCAATACATTGCACGCGCGCAATGGCGGGTGAGAGCAGTTGTTTTATACGGGTCTGCATGTCACCGTTCATAGAAAACTCCAGGCATCCGACTTGCCGAGTCAAATATCCGCCGCCTGAAGACCACCTATAATTAAGCAGCCCAAGCGTCGACCGACTGATTGAGTGACGTTCACCACAAGGTGACCACAATTGAGACAGACCGGCCAATGAACATAATTGAGCAGTGCCTGAATTGTTTGACGCAAACAATATACTGGATATGAATGACCGTTTGCACAAAGAGAAGGCCACTGATAGTTTTCGATAACCTTTCGTTATTCGATGAACATCCTGTCGCACGTCATACGTCATACGTTGTCTTTGAAGCAGAAACACCAGCGCGAATATGCCGCTTGCCAAACATGCTGTCTGTCGGCGGCGACTCACGCTATCCTCGGCGCATGACTCTATTCCCCGGCCTGATCGATCTCCCCCGCCAATTGCGGCATCCCGAAGTGCGCGACCTTGCCTGGGTGATCCTCGCGCCCCCCATGCTTGAAACCGCGCCTTGGCCGCAGCGCCATCCACTGGCGGGCAGCGACTGGGTAAAAGCCCCGCAGCAACTGACGGATTTTCTCCAGCAACTGGACCGCGACAGCCGCCCGCTCGAAGACTGGCTCGCGCAGGCCAGCACACGAAGACTGGGCCGCTATTACGAACGGCTCTGGCAATTCGCCGTGCAGCATGCCCCAGGGGTGGAAATAATCGCCGCCAACCTGCCGATCAGGCTTGGCAACCAGACCCTGGGCGAGCTGGATATGCTGCTCCGTGATGGTGACGGCGTGCACCACGTCGAACTGGCGATCAAGCTCTACCTGGGGCCGCAGGACGGCGATGGCCGCGATCCGGCGCACTGGCTGGGGCCGGGCTGCCAGGATCGGCTGGACCGCAAGCTGACTCATCTGAGCCAGCATCAGTTGCCGATGTCGGCACGTCCGGAAAGCCGTGCGACGCTGGCAGCGCTGGGGGTCGAGGCGTTCAGTGCGCGGTTGTGGCTGGGCGGCTACCTGCTGTATCCGTGGCCAGGCTCATGCCAATCGCCCGCCGGCGTTCATCCGCAGCACCTTAAGGGTCGCTGGCTGCATCAGCGTGACTGGAAGTCGTTTCAGGCGCAAAGCCACCCGGGACGCTGGCAGCCCCTGCCGCGCCATGCCTGGCTGGCGCCGGCACTCTACAACCAGGCCTGGAGCGATCAGCAGTTGCACGAATGGCTGAGTGAACTCGACCCGCTGGCCCCGGCGCAGCTATTGGTGCGCCTCAGGGAGAATGCCGAGGGTCACTGGGAGGAAGCCGAGCGGCTGTTTCTGGTGTCGGACATGTGGCCGAATCTGGCCCAGGGTGTGTAAAAACGTCACGAGCGAAGGCAAGACAAGGCAAAAACAGGCGAAAAAGCGGAGTTTAGGTGTTCTAAATGAGCATTTTTCGCCTGTTTTTAACGCAGTATTGCCAAGCGCAGTAGTTTTTACACAGCCTGGGCCGACACCAGTCATCCGCTCAACTCAACCGCAATGCCAGCGCAGCCAGTGTGACCAGCAGTACAGGCACGGTCAGCACGATACCGACCTTGAAGTAGTAGCCCCAACTGATAGTGATGCCCTTGCGCTGCAGCACGTGCAGCCAAAGCAGCGTGGCCAGGCTGCCGATTGGAGTGATTTTCGGGCCGAGGTCACTGCCGATCACGTTGGCGTAGATCATCGCTTCCTGGATGGCGCCGCTGGCATGACTCGCATCGATGGACAGCAGCCCGATGAGTACCGTGGGCATGTTGTTCATGATCGAAGACAGGAACGCCGTCATCAGGCCGGTGCCCATCGCCGCGCCCCAGATGCCATAGCCCGCGAACCAGTCCAGCAGATTGGCCAGGTAATCGGTCAGCCCGGCGTTACGCAGGCCATAGACCACCAGGTACATGCCCAGCGAAAAGACCACGATGTGCCACGGTGCTTCTTTCATCACCTTGCGCGTCTTGATCGTATGCCCTTTGGCAGCGATGCCCAGCAGCAACACTGCGCACACCGACGAGATCGCACTGATCGGGATACCCAGCGGCTCAAGGGCGAAACAGCCCACCAGCAAAATCACCAGCACCGCCCAACCGGCCAGAAACGTGGCCCGGTCATGGATAACCGTTTCCGGCTTGTCCAGTTGCTCGGGCTCGAACTCGGCGGGAATATCCCGACGGAAGTACCACATCAGCACGGCCAGGGTGGCGGCGACACTGGCCAGATTCACCGGCACCATGACTGCTGCGTAACGGTTGAAACCGATCTTGAAGTAATCCGCCGACACGATGTTCACCAGATTCGAGACCACCAGCGGCAGGCTGGCCGTATCGGCGATGAAACCGGCCGCCATGACGAACGCCAGTGTCGAGGCAGGCGAGAAGCGCAACGCCAGCATCATGGCAATGACGATCGGGGTGAGGATCAGCACGGCACCATCGTTGGCGAACAAGGCGGATACCAGCGCGCCGAACAGCACGAACAGGGCAAACAGACGGCGTCCGTTGCCCTTGCCCCAGCGCGCCACATGCAGCGCTGCCCAGGCAAAGAAACCGGCTTCATCGAGCAGCAGCGTGATGATGATCAGCGAAATAAACGTTGCCGTGGCATTCCAGATGATGCCCCACACCACAGCGATGTCACTGACGTGCACGACGCCTGTCAGCAACGCCAGGATCGCCCCGAGTACGGCGCTCCAGCCTACGCCCAGACCCTTGGGTTGCCAGATGACCAGCGTGATGGTGAACAGGAAAATCAGCGTTGCTATCAGCATTATTTGGTCCGAGGCAGAAGAATCGCGAGGATGCCGAGCAGCGGCAGGTAAGAGCACAGCGTGTAGACGAACAGGATGCCGTGGCCGTCAGCCAGATAGCCGAGCAAGGCAGCGCCAATGCCGCCGAAGCCGAACATCAGGCCGAAAAACAGCCCGGCGATCATGCCCACGTTGCCCGGCACCAGCTCCTGGGCGTAGACCACGATGGCGGAAAAGGCCGAGGCCAGGACAAAGCCGATGATCACACTGAGTACGCTGGTCCAGAACAGATCGGCATAGGGCAGCGCCAGGGTGAACGGCGCAGCGCCAAGAATCGAGAACCAGATCACCGCCTTGCGGCCAATGCGGTCACCGATCGGCCCGCCGAAAAAGGTCCCCGCCGCCACGGCGCCCAGAAACAGGAACAGGTGCAATTGCGAGCTGGCAACCGACAGGTCAAATTTCTCGATCAGGTAGAAGGTGAAATAGCTGGTCAGGCTGGTCATGTAGAAGAACTTGGAAAACACCAGAAACGCCAGCACTGCCAACGAGGCGATCACGCGCTTTCTGGACAGACCATGAGTGGCGGCCTGACCGGCCTTGAGCTTGAACAGGTTGAGGTGCGCGCGATACCAGCGGCTGATTGCGTACAGCAGCCCCAGCGAGAACAATGCAAACAGGCCAATCCAGGCGACATTGCCCTGGCCGAACGGGATGATGATCGCCGCCGCCAGCAACGGCCCGAACGCCGTGCCTGTGTTGCCACCGACCTGAAAGGTCGATTGCGCGAGCCCGTAGCGACCACCGGAGGCCAGTCGCGCGATACGCGAGGCTTCCGGGTGGAACGTCGAAGAGCCGATGCCGATCAACGCGGCGGCCAGCAGGATCAAGGGGAAGCTGCCGACCATCGACATCATCACGATGCCGATCAGCGTGCAGATCGATCCGACGGGCAGTACCAGCGGGTTGGGATGGCGATCAGTGTAATAACCGACCCAGGGCTGCAGCAGCGAGGCTGTGATCTGAAATGTCAGGGTAATCAGGCCGATCTGGGTGAAGCTCAGGTCGTAGCTGGCCTTGAGCATGGGGTAGATCGACGGGAGGATGGCTTGGATCAGGTCGTTGACCAGGTGCGCGAGGGCAACGGCGCCGATGATGCGCATCACCAGCGGGCTGGCTTGAGGGGTGGTCGAGGCCTTCGCCGTCGCGGGCGGAGCACTGGTCGCCATGGTATTTATCCGTAAAAGGGTTCGCGGGTCGCCCGGTACGGATGATTACAAGATGTGTCACGCGTACCGGGGCGCGCCAATGTGCCATTTTTCGGGGCGACTGTGCCACGTTTTGTTGCGTTTTTGCTGACGGGTCGAAAAGTGCTCTGCCGGGCATGGTTCTTTCCTGTTTCTGACTATCGTGCCGATGCTCCGCGCTCAGCGTTACACACACATCTGTTTTTGATTCTGGCCGAAGGCCGTGGGAGCGAACTTGTTCGCGAAAGCGCCGGTACAGTCACCGAAAATACATCGTCTGAACCGACGCCTTCGCGAACAAGCGAAGCGTCGCCCGGTCTGCTCCCATGCTCTGCGGGCAGGAGCCTGAAAGCGCCGTCTTCCCGGCTCTTCAGCACCTAAGTATAAAGATGAGCGTTCCGCGTGGTAATGCAGTTCGTGACGCTCCGCGTCACACAGCGTTCTGCGATGTGAGCGATGTTGTGGCCCTAGTCTTCAGGCAATTGACCCCACCACCGGCTCCTCGCCTGCAACAGGTACATCATGCAGCGAGATTTTCGAGGTTTCCGGCAGGGCCATGCCGCCGGCCATTGCCAGTGCTGCCACGGCGATGAGGTAGAACGCGGGCGACAGGTTGCTGCCGGTCATGCTGATCAGCCAGGTTGCCATCAACGGCGCGGTGCCGCCGAACAGGGTGTAGGCCATGTTGTAGGTGATCGCCGAGGCGGTGTAGCGGGTACGGGTGGGGAAGGTTTCGGACAGCAGTGCAGCCGTTACCACGCCGCATAGCACTGCGCCCACGGCAAGCAGCATGACGCCGATGATCGAGGCGATGAACGAGCCGGAGCTGGCCATCAGGAATGACGGAAACACCACGACCATTAACAGGATGCAGGCCGTTGCCATGGTGGCGCGGCGCCCTACCCGGTCCGAATAGGCACCGGCCAGTGGGCAGAGGGCGGCGGCGAAGGCCAGAGCGATCAACGAGACCAGCAGCGCCGTTGCCCTGCTCAGTCCACCGGCCACTTGCAGGTAGGTCGCGAAATAGGTGGTGAACATGTAGAACGACAACGCCGTTAATGACACGAATGCACCCAGACAGCACATCGCGGCGGCATGATGGCGCAAGGTGTCCTTGAGTGGCGAGTGAGCAACAGCGTGCTCTTGAGCCACCGCCTGAAACGCCGGGGTCTCATCGAGCTTCCAGCGCAGGTACAGCCCGACCAGCCCAAGCGGTGCAGCAATCAGAAACGGCAGACGCCAGCCCCAGTTACCCATGGCCTCAGTCGACAAAAACGACTCCAGCGCATAGGCCACCACTGCCGCGGCAGCGAACGCGGAGAACGTCGAAACCGGAACGAAGCTGCCATACCAGGCACGTTGCGTGCGTGGTGCGTGTTCCATGAGGTAGGCGCAGGCACCGGCATACTCCCCGCCGGCGGAGAAACCCTGCGCACAGCGAATGATGGTCAGCAGCACCGGCGCCATCACACCGATCGCGGCATAGGTCGGTAACAGGCCGATCAGTGTGGTTGCACCGGCCATCAGCAGGATGGTCATCGCCAGGGTTTTCTTGCGCCCGATCCGGTCACCCAGCATGCCGAAGAAAATCCCGCCCAGCGGTCTGAATGCGAAGGCCACGGCGAACACGGCAAAGGTTTTCAACAACGCTGCACTGCTGTCGCCGGTGGGGAAAAACTGCAATGCGATCGTCGTCGCCAGAAAGCCATACACGGCAAAATCGAACCACTCGACGAAGTTGCCGATGGCCGCAGCAACGATGACTTTTTTCAGCGTGGCAGGATCGACTTGCTCTACGGTAGTAGTTGTCATGGCGGGCCTCGGCGTCTTGATCTGGAATGGATCGATTATCGAGACAGCGACCCGGATGCCCCTCTCCAGAAGTGTCATCCACGTAGTCAGGGCCGACGTCTTGTCATCGAACTGCGCAGGATTCATGCCAAAGGCTCTGCCACGTGGCTTACAGGCACATGGCGCGTCGTCCCTGGAGGCCTCCGGTGTGAACGAAGACCAGGCGCGTGCCGGGCGCGAAACGACCGGCCAGCACCTGATCATGCAGGGCCAGCAACGCCTTGCCGGTGTACAGCGGCTCTAGAGGTACACCGCTCTGAGCCTCGCTGTCGGCAATGAAATCGAGCAGCGCCGCGTCGGTTCTGGCGAAACCGCCGCGGCTGGCATCGAGCAGAACACAACCAGGGGGCAGGCACGGATTGCCATCGGCCTGAGCGCCAGACGCCTCATTCAGCACCGCGATAATGTTTGGCGCGACCCCGTGATCCTCGGGCACAGCCATCGCTCCGTACACCGGACGGGCGCCCGCCTCTGCCAACAGCAAGCCGGCCAGCGTGGTGCCGGTGCCTGCAGCCAACCACCATCCGTGGTAATCGTCCCAGCCCAGATGCGCGAGCTGCGCGTCGAGCATTACCCGCAGCCGACCGCACCCCAACGCACCGGCAAGCCCGCCACCGCCTTCGGCAATCGGATAAAGACCGGGATAGCGGGCCTGCCAGGGCGACCAGAAGCCCGCAGCATGCCGCTCACGATAACCGGCGTAACCCAGCCAGTGCAGTTGCATGCCGAAAGCCTGCAGATCGAGCACCGTCGGCGTCTGCTGCGCATGACCGCGCAACAGGCCGACCGTCGGGAAACCGAAGCGCTTGCCTGCTGCGGCAAGAGCATGCAGATGATTGGAGTGCGCACCACCGAGGCTGATCAATCCCTCCGCACCCGCGTCGACAGCCAGGCTCAGGTGCTCGCTGAGTTTGAACCATTTGTTGCCGCTGATCAGGGCGTCGATGAGGTCCAGGCGCAGAATCGCAACCTCGACCCCGGCTTTTTGCAGCCAGGGCAGGTTCAAGCGTTCCAGGGGAGCAGTGGGTTGCCAGCCAAGGGCGTCGAGCATCATGCGCCGCAGTTTACAGCCAAGCCGTTTCCGGGTCTTCGCCGGTCAGCAGGCTGCGTTGCGAAACCCTTGATCAGGCGTTGTCTGTCACAGGGTGGCGGCCAGACGTGAGCCTTGGTCGATGGCCCGTTTGGCGTCCAGCTCTGCGGCAACATCCGCGCCGCCGATCAGGTGCACGCTTTGCCCGGCATTGAGCAGATCGTCATACAGTTCGCGTAACGGGTCCTGCCCGGCACAGATCACCACGTTATCCACCGCCAGCAGCTTTTCCTCGCCATCTTCGCCAATGCGAATATGCAGCCCTGCGTCGTCGATTTTCAGGTACTGCACAGCATTGAGCATTTGCACCTGTTTGTTCTTGAGCCCCGTGCGGTGAATCCAGCCGGTGGTCTTGCCCAGGCCGTCGCCGACCTTGGAACTCTTGCGCTGCAACAGAAACACCTGGCGTGCCGGCGCGTGGACTTCGGGCTTGACCCCGGCGACACCGCCGCGAGCCTGCAAGGTCGTGTCGATGCCCCACTCTTTCCAGAAAGCCTCACGATCCAGACTGGTGGCCACGCCCTGATGCACAAGAAATTCAGACACATCGAAACCGATGCCACCCGCGCCTATTACTGCCACGCGGCGCCCGACCGGCTTGCGCTGCAATATGACGTCCAGATAGCTCAACACCATGGGGTTATCGATGCCGGGGATGGCCGGTGTGCGCGGCGCGATGCCGGTCGCCAGAATCACCTCGTCAAAGCCTGCGCCCAGCAAATCTGCGGCCTTTACCCGATTGCCAAGACGTAACTGAACACCCGTCTCCTGCACTTTGTTGCGGAAGTAACGCAGGGTTTCGGCGAACTCCTCCTTGCCCGGCACGCGCTTGGCGATATTGAACTGGCCGCCGATTTCGCTGGCCGAATCGAACAGCGTCACCTCATGCCCGCGCTGTGCGGCAACGGTTGCCGCGGCCAGACCAGCAGGACCGGCACCCACTACGGCAATTTTCCTGACCTGCAGGGTGGGCAGGTAATTGAGCTCGGTTTCGTGGCAGGCACGCGGATTGACCAGACAGCTGGTCAGCTTGCCGCCGAAGGTGTGGTCGAGGCAGGCCTGATTGCAGCCGATGCAGGTGTTGATGCGTTCGGCATGGCCCGCAGCAGCCTTGTTGACGAACTCGGGATCGGCCAGAAACGGACGAGCCATCGAGACCATGTCTGCATCACCTTCGCTGAGAATGCGCTCGGCGACTTCCGGGGTGTTGATCCGGTTGGTGGTAATCAGCGGGATGCTCACCGAGCCTCGCAGTTTGGCAGTGACCTTGCTGAACGCGGCGCGCGGCACCTTGGTGGCGATGGTCGGAATGCGCGCTTCATGCCAGCCGATGCCGGTGTTGATCAGCGTCGCACCGGCCTGTTCGACCGCCTTGGCCAGCTCGACGATTTCTTCCCAACTGCTGCCGCCTTCCACAAGGTCGAGCATCGACAGGCGAAAGATGATGATGAACTGCGCACCGACTGCCTCACGCACGCGCCTGACGATCTCGACCGCCAGACGCATGCGGTTTTCATAGCTGCCGCCCCAACGGTCGGTCCGGTGGTTGGTATGCGCGGCCAGGAACTGATTGATGAAGTAGCCTTCCGAGCCCATGATTTCGACACCGTCATAACCGGCGCTGCGGGCCAGTGCCGAACAGTTCACGAAGTCAGCGATCTGCTTTTCGATGCCTTCTTCGTCCAGCTCTCGCGGCATGAACGGGTTGATCGGCGCCTGAATGGCGCTCGGCGCGACCTGCTTGCGGCTGTAGGCGTAGCGACCGGCGTGGAGGATCTGCAGGCAAATCTTGCCACCAGCCTCGTGAACCGCGCGCGTCACGAGGCGATGGCGATCCGCTTCTTCGACGTTGGTGAGCTTTGCCGCGCCGTCATACACACCGCCCTCTTCATTGGGCGCGATGCCGCCGGTGACCATCAGCCCGACACCACCGCGGGCGCGCTCGGCAAAGTAGGTCGCCATGCGCTCGAAACCGCCCGGCCGCTCTTCAAGACCGGTGTGCATCGAGCCCATCAGGGTGCGGTTGCGCAAGGTCGTGAAGCCCAGGTCCAGCGGGGCCAGCAGGTGCGGATAATGAGCAGCAGTCATGGCAAAGCTCCATCGAGTCAATCACGCAATAGCAAGGACCTCTGCGGGTCCTCTGGTTCATTGGTCACCAGTAAAGACGCATCCCGCCACACACTCAATGACCGAAAGTGACAAGTTATTGATCCAAACGCGCAGTGGCACTTGGCAAGCGCCCGACGCCGCCCTACCCTAGTCGACAACTTCCCGATGGCCGTCATTCGATCCTTTTTATGCGCAAACTCTTCGCCATCTGCCTGGTTCTGCTCAGCGTTGCCAGCCTCGTCAGCTACGCAATCTGGACCGATCAACGTCCGGCGGGTCACTACCTGTCCGATCTGCGCATTCGTCTGGCCATCAATGAAGGCCAGCCCGGTGAACGCGGCAACCTGCTGGGGATCGAGCCCGAACTGTTTCCGACTGATTACCAGAACATCGAGCGACTGCACCGCAAGCTCGCCGCTTATCTGCAACAGGCCCGTGACAAGGGGCTGATCAACCCACGCACGGTGGTGGTACTGCCGGAGCATATCGGCACCTGGCTGTTCGCCAGTGGCGAGAAGGATCAGCTCTATCAGGCTGGCACGCTGGATGAAGCCATGGAGTGGCTGTCGTGGAGCAATCCGCTGCAATTCATCAAAGCGGTGCTGGGGGCCGAAGGCCGGGACCGTCTGGATGACGCCCACCTGCGGATCAAGGCCCGATCAATGGCGCGGGACTATCAGACACTGTTTGGCGGTCTGGCCAGAGAGTTCGGCGTCACACTGGTGGCCGGTTCAATTGTGCTGCCCGATCCCAGTGTTGAAGGCGGTCAGCTGAAAGTCGGTAGCGGCGCCCTGTATAACAGCAGTCTGACATTTGGCAGCGATGGCCTGCCACTGGGTCAGCCGCAACGTCAGTTGTACCCCGAGCGCTATCAGAAGCGTTATGTGCGCACGGCAAGCGAGGCGCCGTTGAATGTGATCGACACCCCGGCCGGGCGTCTGGGTGTGCTGATTGGCAGCGACAGTTGGTACCCGGAGAATTACGCACGCCTGAACCAGAAAGGTGCGCAACTGATCGCGGTGCCGGCCTTTGTGATCGGCAAGGCCGCCTGGTCCGAAGCGTGGCGCAAGCCCCGGCATTCAGACATCGACGTGCCGACTGACACGCCTAGCGAGGGCGAAGCCTGGCATCACCTGACGTTGACCGGACGTGCTCCGCAAAGCACTGCGCAGGCAGGGATCAGTGTGTTCATGCGCGGGCAGTTCTGGAATCAGGGTGTGGCCGGACAAAGTTTTGCCAGCCACGCAGGACAAACGATCGCAGAGCCGCAGCAGGAAAATGCTGCCGCTGGCGGTGCGCGCCTGATCAACCTCTGGCTTTGACGATGCCGACCCTGACGCTGCGCCTCGGTGATCTGTCGGTGGGTTTCATCCAGAGCCTGACCGATGCAGTCAACAGCTTCGACAGGAACCCTGAAGCGCTGCTGGAGCAGTACGGTCTTGACCCGATTCGCCTGAGCCAGGCGAGAGCGCGGCTGTCGATCCCGCGCTACATGCGCTTGGGGCATGCTGCCATCCAGCTGACCGGCCAGCCAGGGCTGGGGTTGCGCATGGGCCAGCTCAGTCGTTTCGCGCAGGCAGGTCTGGCCGGTATCACCGCGGCCCAGGCACCCAACGTGCGCGAGGCGGCACGTACCCTGATCCGCTTCGAACCCTTGTATGGCTCCAATTATCGCGGTCAGTCGAGCTTCCACGAGGACGCGGACGGTGCCTGGATGCGCTTCTATTCAATCAGCCCCTATAACGCTTACAACAGGTTTGTGGTGGACTCGATTTTAGCTGGCTGGCTGGCTCAGCTTTCGACGCTGGCAGGAACAGAACTGCGCGCACAGCGCGTCGAGATCGAATTCGAGGCGCCTGACTATGCCGCGCAATACGCCGTATTGAGTGATAACCCGGTGGTGTTTGGCGCGTCGACCAATCAACTGCGTCTGGACCAGACCAGCCTGGCATTGCGCAACCCGGACCATTGCCCAAGTACCTGGCGGCACCTGTTGCAGTTATGCGAAGGTGAACTGGAGCAACAGACCCGCACCCGCAGCCTGCGTGAACGCATCATTCAATTGCTGGGGCCGCTATTGAACGGCGGAAGTGAACCGGATCTGGAGGAAGTGGCGGCAAGGCTCAAACTGCCGACCTGGACGCTGCGTCGCAAGCTGGCCGAAGAAGGCACCTGCTTTCGCGCAGTGCTCAATGACACGCGGCGCGACCTGGCGATGACTTATATTCGCGACACTGAACTGGCGTTCGGGGAGATCGCCTACCTGCTGGGGTTCGCTTCTGCCGAAGCCTTTCAACGCGCCTTCAAACGCTGGAACGGGCAGACTCCGGGAGAGTTTCGCCGCAGCCAGCGTCAAAGCGCTTGAAGCCGTTCACAGCTCGGTAGCATCGTCGGCAGGCTCTACCGGGTCCAGTTCCGATGCACGGTATTCAAGTAGTTCTTCCTGGTATTCGTCCATTTCTTCGCCCTCTTGGCTGAGTGAGTGGGGTGATAATCAAAGCTGAAATAACTGACCGCAAGATCAACATTAAAGTGCCAATGTGAAATAAAAATGTTGATTCCTGTCAAACAGACGAAAAAGTCCGTGGCCGATTCAGCAGCCCTCTCACCTCTGTAGCGGACGGGCGCTATTGACTTGCATGCCAGTGTCGACCTAACCTCCTGCTCATGAACCTCATCAAGCACAACCTCGGCCAGATTATTATTACCGTCATTCCAGTCATGGCGGGTTAGCCGACGTTTGCAAAAAACCCGCCCTGGAGGCGGGTTTCTTCTGTCTCCCGGGCAACAATTGCCGAATCAGGAGTCAGACATGATCGCCATCCCTCGCTCTATCGCCCTTCTCGCCGCTCTGGACCTGATTATCGATCTGCCGCGCGCGTTCGCCGAGTACCCAGGCACGACGTATGAAGAGGCGATGCGATGAGTCAGGACCCGCACGCTCTGCTCAACTATTACGCGCGCAAAATCCTCACCTCGCGCGTTTACGACGTTGCCATCGAAACGCCGCTGCAAGGCGCTCGCCAGCTGTCCGAACGGCTGGGCAATCAGGTGCTGCTCAAGCGCGAAGATCTGCAGCCGGTGTTTTCGTTCAAGATTCGTGGCGCGTACAACAAGCTCGCGCAATTGCCCGCAGAGCAGACCGCACGGGGCGTGGTGACGGCCTCGGCGGGCAATCATGCCCAGGGCCTGGCGCTGGCGGCGCGTGAGCTGGGGATCAAGGCGACCATCGTCATGCCGCGCACCACGCCGGAGATCAAGGTCGAGGGTGTGCGCTCCCGAGGAGCAACAGTGGTGCTGCACGGCGATTCCTTCCCGGAAGCGCTGGCCTACTCGCTGAAACTGGTCGACGAACAGGGCTTCGTCTACATCCATCCGTATGACGACCCCGACACCATCGCCGGGCAAGGCACCGTGGCGATGGAGATTCTTCGTCAGCAACCGGGCCAGCTGGATGCGATCTTCGTCCCGGTCGGGGGCGGCGGTCTGATTGCCGGTATCGCGGCCTATGTGAAATACCTGCGCCCGGAGATCAAGATCATTGGCGTCGAGCCGGACGACTCCAACTGCCTGCAGGCGGCGATGGCCGCCGGGGAGCGCGTGGTGCTGAGCCAGGTCGGGCTGTTTGCCGATGGCGTGGCGGTCGCGCAGATCGGCCATCACACCTTCGAAGTGTGCCGGCATTATGTCGATGAAGTGATCACCGTCAGCACCGACGAAATCTGCGCGGCGATCAAGGACATCTACGACGACACCCGTTCGATCACCGAGCCGTCCGGCGCGCTGGGCGTGGCCGGGATCAAGAAGTATGTCGAGCAGCGCGGTGTCAGCGGCCAGACGCTGGTGGCGATTGATTCAGGGGCCAACGTCAACTTCGACCGTTTGCGCCACGTGGCCGAACGTGCAGAGCTGGGCGAAGGTCGCGAGGCGATCATTGCCGTGACCATCCCCGAGCAACCGGGCAGCTTCAAGGCATTCTGCGAGGCCATCGGCAAGCGGCAGATCACCGAGTTCAACTACCGCTACCACACCGACCGCGAGGCGCACATCTTCGTCGGCGTGCAGACTCATCCGGAGAATGACCCACGCAGTGCCCTGATCGCCAGCCTGACCGGGCAAGGCTTCCCGGTGCTGGACCTGACCGACAACGAACTGGCCAAACTGCACATTCGCCACATGGTTGGCGGGCATGCCGAGCGGGTCAATGATGAAGTGGTGCTGCGCTTCGAGTTCCCGGAACGACCGGGCGCGCTGTTCAACTTCCTCAACCGCCTGGGCGGTCGCTGGACCATCTCGATGTTCCACTACCGCAACCACGGAGCAGCCGATGGCAGGGTGGTTGCCGGGCTGGTGGTGCCGGAGGATGAGCGGCATCTGGTCGGCGCTGCGCTGGATGAGATCGGTTACCGGTATTGGGACGAAAGCGAGAACCCGGCGTACCGGTTGTTTCTGGGCTGAGGCCGTGGATATCTCTCGTTCCTCACGCTCTGCGTCGCAAGAGGACGCAGAGCGTCCAGACCGGCATGCCCACGCGGAGCATGGGCACGATGGTGATCTGACTGACGACTATCGTTCCTCACGCTCCAGCGCGGGAACGCAGTTACCGACGCTCCGCGCCACTCCTTACTGCGCCGGGGCGGGCTCGACTGGCGTGGGAGCGGTGCTTTCTGCAGGTTCTGCGGCCGGTGTTTCGACCGTTTCTGCCTTGAATGAAGCAGGTTCGGACGGCGCAGGCACAGGTTCGCTTGCAGCAGGCGTGACCGGTTCGGCAGCATGCTCGGCCTTAGGCGCGTTTTCTGACGACGCAGGCGCCAGCTTCGCAGGCTCGGCAGCCTTGGCGGGAGCAGCCGGGGCTGCGGGAGCCGTGTCAGGCACACCGAGGTCGGCCTTGGGCTTCTCGACAATATGCGCAGCCTTTTTCACTTCGGGCGGCAGGAAGTTTTCCACCAGACCGAAAAAGCGCTCGTAGAACTTCGCTGACGAGACAGTCTCGCTGGCGACCTTGACCATCGAGTCGTCAGTCGAGCCTATCGGCATCGACACGGAGCCCAGCACGCCTACGCCGAGGCTGGCCGAGTTGTTGGTCTTCTTCAGCGCGTAACGGTCCTGCAGGGCGTTGGCAAACATGGTGGAATTGCCATCTTTAGCATCGGCGGCACACACCAGATTGAAGCTGATTTCGATATGCGTATCGCCGGTCTGCTGGAAGCTCTTGCGACCGGCAATCATCTTCGGGTCGCTGCTGGTGATGATATAGCCCTGACTCAGCAAGGCACGTCGCCCTGCCTCGCAGTAGGCCATGTCGGTCGCAGGGTAGCTTCGGGAGAAGGTCCCGGCGTCGTCGAAGTGTTCATGGTCATACACCGCCTGCTTGGGCGATGAACACCCGGCTGCCATCAGCACGGCAGAGATCCAGAAGGTGGTACGAACATTCAGTAGCTTAAACATCGAAAATCCTGAGGAAGGAAAAGACTGCCAGCAAGACTGCGAACTGGGAAATGGCGGTAAGTCTGCAACAAGGCCGACGCTGGATCAACGTACAGTTCAAAAGGATTTGGATACAGCCCTTGCTCAAGCGAACCCAATCTACTCGCAGGCACACAAAACGCAGACAACAAAAAAGCGACCCTAGGGCCGCTTTCTTGTTTGCTTCAAGGAGTTCAAGGGCCTTGAAGCCGTGTATGGCGCAGCGGACGGGACTCGAACCCGCGACCCCCGGCGTGACAGGCCGGTATTCTAACCGACTGAACTACCGCTGCGTATCGCTGTAAACCTGTTTGAAACAAACTTTCGGTAGTTTGCTTCCTGTACACGTGACTGAAAGACCCTTGGGCTTTTCAATCGCAGACCCGGAGAACCCGATCTGTACAAATATGGCGCAGCGGACGGGACTCGAACCCGCGACCCCCGGCGTGACAGGCCGGTATTCTAACCGACTGAACTACCGCTGCGCATTGTGGACTTGCGTCCGTATAAGCTTTGTAAAATCACTTTTGAAAGCCCTCGTACTTCAGCTTTCAAACTCAACGATGGTGGGTGATGACGGGATCGAACCGCCGACCCGCTGCTTGTAAGGCAGCTGCTCTCCCAGCTGAGCTAATCACCCTTTGCTTCGTTGAGGCCGCGAAATTTACGCACCTAACGAACCTAAGTCAATAGCCTGATTGAAGTTTTTTTAAAAACCGCCTCAATCACAAAACCCTCACCACACACCAAAAGCACAAGCAATAGCTCAATTGAAGCTCGCCCGCACAAACTACTCGGCGTACACCATCTTGCGTGTCATGCCACCGTCGACCACGAACTCCTGCCCGGTGACGAAACCGGCGTTTCTGGACAACAGCCAGGCAACCATCGCCGCAACGTCCTCCACCGTCCCTACCCTGCCCGCCGGGTGCTGGGCATGATCGGTCTCGGACAACGGCTCGGCTCTGCGCAACGAGGGGTCGCGAGCGTCGATCCAGCCAGGGCTGACAGCGTTGACACGAATCTCCGGCCCCAGGCTGATCGCCAGCGCGTGCGTCAGCGCCATCAGGCCGCCTTTGCTGGCTGCATAAGCCTCGGTGTCGGCCTCAGACTGACGGGCGCGTGTGGAGGTTAGGTTGACGATGCTGCCGCAATGCGCACGCAGATAAGGCGCGCAATGCTTGGCCAGCAGCATCGGACCGCCGAGGTTGACTGCCAGCACACGGTTCCAGTGCGACAGCTCAAGGCTTTCCAGCGTAGTGTTGTGCGGATCGGCGACCGCGGCGTTGCACACCAGCGCATCAAGACGACCGAACTGCCGAAGCACCTCGGCGACGCCCGCTGCGACTTGTTCTTCACTGGCAACGTCCATGGCAATGAACAGGGCATTTTCACCCAGCGCACTGGCCACTTTCGAGCCACGCGCACGGTCCAGATCGGTCAATACCACTTGCCAGCCTTCGGCAATCAGCCACGCTGCGATGCCGAGCCCGATACCCCGAGCGGCACCGGTCACCAGGGCGACACGACCATTGTGGACGCTGGCAAATTTCAACGCCCACTCCTCGCCCGGCTTGCCACTGGCCGGATTGCTGGCATCGCTACTCACAACGCCGCCAGACCACGGGCCAGGTCAGCCTGCAGATCAGCCACGTCTTCCAGCCCAACCGCAACCCGAATCAGGCTGTCGCGAATACCTGCGGCTTCACGCTCCTGAGGTGCCAGGCGACCGTGAGAGGTGGTGCTCGGGTGAGTAATCGTGGTTTTGCTGTCGCCCAGGTTGGCAGTGATCGAAATCAGTCGCGTGGCATCGATGAAGCGCCATGCGCCGTCCTTGCCACCCTTGACCTCGAAGCTCACTACAGCGCCAAAACCCTTTTGCTGACGCTGGGCCAACTCGTGCTGCGGGTGACTTTTCAGTCCGGCGTAATGGACTTTTTCGATGCCGTCCTGCTGCTCGAGCCACTCGGCCAGTGCCTGAGCATTGGCACAGTGAGCGCGCATCCGCAGGCTCAGGGTTTCGAGGCCCTTGAGGAAGATCCACGCGTTGAACGGGCTGAGTGTCGGCCCGGCAGTACGCAGGAAGCCGACCACTTCTTTCATCTGCTCGCTGCGCCCGGCAACCACGCCGCCCATGCAACGGCCCTGGCCGTCGATGAACTTGGTGGCCGAATGCACAACGATGTCAGCGCCCAGCAACAGCGGCTGCTGCAAGGCCGGCGTACAGAAACAGTTGTCGACGATCAGCATCGCGCCCTTGGCGTGGGCGATCTCGGCCAGCGCCGCGATGTCGACCAGCTCAGCCAGGGGATTGGACGGCGATTCGACGAAGAGCATTTTGGTGTTGGGCTTGATAGCCGCGTCCCAGCCGCTCAGATCGGCGAGAGGAACGTAATCCACCTCGACACCAAAGCGCTTGAAGTACTTGTCGAACAGGCTGATGGTCGAGCCGAAAACGCTGCGCGACACCAGCACATGATCACCGGCGCTGCACAGGCTCATCACCACTGCCAGGGTTGCCGCCATGCCGGTCGCCGTAGCGACGGCCTGCTCGGCACCTTCCAGTGCGGCAATGCGCTCTTCGAACGAACGCACCGTCGGGTTGGTGTAACGCGAGTAGACGTTGCCCGGCACTTCACCGGAGAAACGCGCAGCCGCGTCGGCGGCTGTGCGAAATACGTAACTGGAGGTAAAGAACATGGGTTCGCCATGCTCTCCTTCCGGTGTGCGGTGATGCCCGGCACGTACGGCTAGGGTATCGAAACCTACGCCTTCAAGGTCGCTGTCCAGCCGACCTGCATCCCATTCCTGAGTCATGCCGCCCACTCCTTGCCCAATTAGTTGTTGTACAGATCGATGATCGCGCTCACTGCCTGAGTCTTGATCTTGGAGGCGTCATTACGCGCGCTCTCGATCCGGTTCAAATAATGCTCGTCGATGTCGCCGGTCACGTACTTGCCGTCGAAAACCGAGCAATCGAAGTTGTCGATCTTGATTTTCTTGCTGCCGCTGACCGCTTCGATCAGGTCATTCAGATCCTGATAGACCAGCCAGTCGGCACCGATGAGGTCGGCCACGTCCTGAGTGGTGCGGTTGTGGGCAATCAGTTCGTGAGCACTCGGCATGTCGATGCCGTAGACGTTGGGGTAGCGCACAGCCGGGGCTGCAGAACAGAAGTAGACATTCTTGGCACCGGCTTCGCGGGCCATCTGGATGATCTGCTTGCAGGTCGTGCCACGTACGATGGAGTCATCCACCAGCATCACGTTCTTGCCGCGGAACTCCAGCTCGATGGCGTTGAGCTTCTGGCGTACGGATTTCTTGCGCGCAGCCTGGCCCGGCATGATGAAGGTCCGGCCGATGTAACGGTTCTTGACGAAGCCTTCGCGGAACTTGACGCCCAGATGGTTGGCCAGCTCCAGCGCCGCAGTACGGCTGGTGTCCGGAATCGGGATGACCACGTCGATATCGTGATCAGGGCGCTCGCGCAGGATCTTGTCGGCCAGCTTCTCACCCATGCGCAGGCGCGCCTTGTAGACCGAGATGCCGTCGATGATCGAGTCCGGGCGCGCCAGATAGACGTGTTCGAAGATGCATGGTGCGTATTTGGGGTTGGCCGCGCACTGACGGGTATGCAGCTTGCCGTCTTCAGTGATGTAGACCGCTTCGCCCGGCGCCAGGTCGCGAATCAGGGTAAAGCCCAGCACGTCCAGCGATACGCTTTCCGAGGCGATCATGTACTCGACGCCTTCGTCGGTGTGACGCTGGCCGAACACGATAGGACGAATGGCGTCCGGGTCACGGAAGCCGACGATACCGTAGCCAGTGATCATGGCCACGACCGCGTAACCACCACGGCAGCGATTGTGCACGTCGGTCACTGCCGCGAAGATATCCTCTTCGGTCGGCTGCAACTTGCCACGCACGGCCAGCTCATGGGCGAACACGTTGAGCAGCACTTCCGAATCGGAATTGGTGTTCACATGGCGCAGGTCGGATTCGTAAATTTCCTTGGCCAACTGCTCGACGTTGGTGAGGTTGCCGTTGTGCGCCAGCGTGATGCCGTAAGGCGAGTTGACGTAGAACGGCTGAGCCTCGGCCGACGTCGAGCTGCCCGCGGTGGGGTAACGCACATGACCGATGCCCATATGCCCGACCAGACGCTGCATATGACGTTGATGAAACACATCGCGCACCAATCCGTTGTCCTTGCGCAGGAATAACCGGCCATCGTGGCTGGTTACGATACCGGCAGCGTCCTGGCCGCGGTGCTGGAGGACGGTAAGCGCGTCATACAGCGCCTGATTGACGTTCGACTTGCCGACGATACCGACGATGCCACACATGCGACACAACCCCTACTTAGTGGAACTGGATTTACCGAGCACATCCTGCGGCATTGTAGACGGCAGGATCTGCTCCTTGAACGGCATGTCAGCGGGTACGCTGATGCCGCTGGCGAGCCACTTGCTGGACATCCCGAGAATCAGGTTTTTCGACCAGTCAGCGACCATGAGAAATTGCGGCACCAGCCTGGACTGCTGCCACCATTGATCCTGTTGCACCGGCCCCAGGCTCAACAGCCCTACCGCCACAACGACAAGCAGGCCTCCGCGCGCTGCGCCGAAGACCATGCCGAGAAAACGATCGGTCCCGGAAAGCCCGGTGACGCGAATCAGCTCGCCTATCAGAAAATTGACCATGGCGCCTACCAGCAGGGTGGCGACAAAAAGAATGGTACAGCTCGCGATCACGCGGGCCGAAGGTGTTTCTATGTAGTTGACCAGATACTGCGACAGCCCTGCGCCAAACATCCAGGCCACAACACCTGCAATGATCCACGTCGTCAACGACAGTGCTTCTTTTACGAAGCCGCGCTTCAGACTGATCAGGGCGGAGATGGCGACAATTCCGAGAATTGCCCAGTCAACCGGAGTAAATGGCACGTTGCAGCCTGCAGACGGATAAGGCGGCGCATTTTAGCAGAGCGCCCGCCTGCCGGTAAGCAGCGATTACCGGCGCGAGGCATTTTCCTTTGTGCCAGGGGCACCAGGTGCCGAACGGTCAGCCGCGCTCGGGCTGAAAGCGCACCACAATACCCTTGAGCTTTTGCTGTTTGTCGAGCTGATCGCGCAGGCGATCGGCCTCGGCGCGCTCGATGAGCGGGCCGACAAACACCCGGTTCACGCCATCAGCGGTGCGAATGTAGGCGTTGTAGCCCTGGGTGCGCAGCGTCTTTTGCAGATTGTCGGCATTGGCACGATTGGACATGCTCGCCAATTGCACCGACCAACTGATCGACAGGCCGTTGGCGTCGACGCCAGCAGGTGCCGCAGGTTTGGCAGGCGCCGGTGTCGCTGCTGGTGCAGCAGCTGTCGCTGGCGCCGGAGCAGGTGCCGGCTTGGCAGCAGGTTTGGAGGCCGGAGCGGCAGGTGCGGTCTGAGCGGTCGGCGCAGGCGCTATCGGCATGGCAGGCGGCTGGTTGCTGCTCATATCATCATCACCTGGCACAGGCTCCTGAGGCAGAACCTGAGGCTCCGGAACAGGTACCGGATCGACCCGCACCTGCGCAGTTGCAGGCGCCTGAGGCGCGGCTGGGGCCTCGACCTGCACCTGACGTGTTTCATCTTCACGCGTGAAAAGCATGGGCAGGAAAATGACCGCCACGGCGATCAGCACCAGTGCTCCAACCATTCGCTGCTTGAATACGTTATCCAGCAAAGCCATTTGCAGCGTCCTCATCGGTGTACCGGGCCAACCATTCAAGGGCCTCGGCAACACAGTAAAATGAACCGAACAGCAGAATCTCGTCATCGGGCGTGGCATGCGCGCACTGAGCTTCCAGCGCCAACGCGATACTCTGATAGGACGTCACGCGGGCCCCAAGGTTCTGCAAGGCCGCCTGCAACTCTTCTGCCGGCCGGCTGCGCGAGGTCGGAAGCGGCGCAACGGCCCACTCTTCAATGACCGGCGCCAGGTGCGCGACCACACCGTCGAGATCCTTGTCACTGAGCAGACCAAACACTGCAAGACGCTTGCCGCCAAGTGGCTGCCGCGCCAGGCGTTGCCCCAGAAACCGGGCGGCGTGGGGGTTATGGCCTACATCCAGAAGCAGATTGAGCGACTTGCCGTGCCACTTGACGAACCTGCGATCGAGACGACCGGCGAGCCGGGTCTCGGCAAGCACCTTGCCTGTCGCATCCGGTTGCAATATATACCCCAGCAGGGCGAAGGCCTGAAGCGCCAGCGCTGCATTCTGCATGGGCAGGTCGAGCAGCGGCAGACCGCGCAGCTCGATCTGTTCGCCGTGAGCGATACCGCGCCAGTCCCAGCTGTCGTCACCTATGGAAAGATCGAAATCCCGGCCACGCAACAACAACGGACAGCCCAGCTCGCGAGCTTTGGCCAGCAGCGGCTCAGGGGGCGCCGGGTCACCGCACAGCGCAGTACAACCGGCGCGAAAGATCCCGGCTTTCTCGAAAGCGACCGACTCACGGGTATCGCCCAGGTACTCGGCATGATCGACCCCGATACTGGTGACCAGCGCCAGGTCCGCATCCACGAGATTGACTGCGTCCAGACGACCGCCCAGACCGACTTCCAGCACCACCGCATCAAGCCTGGCCTGCTCGAACAGCCAGAACGCCGCCAGCGTGCCCATTTCGAAATAAGTCAGGGTGACGTCGCCGCGTGCCGCTTCGACCGCAGCGAAGGCATCGCACAGTTCCAGATCGGTTGCCTCGACGCCCTGCACTTTCACCCGCTCGTTATAGCGAAGCAGATGCGGGGAGCTGTAGACACCGACCTTCAAGCCCTGAGCCTGCAACAAGGCGGCAACAAAGGCGCAGGTCGAGCCCTTGCCGTTGGTGCCCGTCACCGTGATCACCTGGCGCGCCGGGCGTGTAAGCCCCATTTGCAGCGCCACCTGTCGAGACCGGTCCAGGCCCATGTCGATGGCCGACGGATGCAGTTGCTCCAGGTAGGCGAGCCAGTCGCTCAGGGACGTAGGGGTCATATCGTCGCAGGTGCCGGCGGGACGACGATTGGCTCGATAACGGGTGCGACAAAGCGAGGGGTTGGCAGGTTCATCATCTGTGCCAGCAGGTTACCCAGGCGCGGACGAAGTTCGCTGCGCGAGACGATCATGTCGATAGCGCCGTGATCCAGCAGGAATTCGCTGCGCTGGAAGCCTTCAGGCAGCTTCTCACGAACGGTTTGCTCGATGACCCGCGGACCAGCGAAACCGATCAGTGCTTTTGGCTCGGCGACGATGACGTCGCCCAGCATCGCCAGGCTGGCGGAAACGCCACCGTAGACCGGGTCGGTCAGCACCGAAATGAACGGCAGTCCTTCTTCGCGAAGGCGCGCCAGAACAGCCGAGGTCTTGGCCATCTGCATCAGTGAGATCAGCGCTTCCTGCATGCGCGCACCGCCGGAAGCGGCGAAGCAGACGAACGGGCAGCGATTTTCCAGCGCGTAGTTGGCGGCACGTACGAAACGCTCGCCGACAATGGCCCCCATCGAACCACCCATGAACGAGAATTCGAATGCCGAAGCCACCACCGGCATGCCCAGCAAGGTGCCGCTCATGGAAATCAGCGCGTCCTTCTCACCGGTCTGCTTCTGCGCAGCGGTCAGACGATCCTTGTACTTCTTGCCGTCGCGGAATTTCAGACGGTCGACCGGCTCAAGGTCGGCACCCAGTTCTTCGCGCCCTTCGACGTCCAGAAAAATGTTCAGGCGTGCACGTGCACCGATACGCATGTGATGGTTGCACTTGGGGCAGACGTCCAGGGTCTTTTCCAGCTCAGGGCGATACAGCACCGCCTCACAGGACGGGCATTTGTGCCAGAGGCCTTCGGGAACCGAGCTCTTCTTGACCTCGGAACGCATGATCGATGGGATCAGTTTGTCTACCAACCAGTTGCTCATGCTTTATATCTCCAGTACCGGTGTGGCTCGAACGACTGACAAATCAAACACCAGTCGCATGCCCTCAGATAAATTCGTATATGGACGACGATGAAAGGATAGCGATCGACTCACGGCCGGACCTGCACACCCCTCACCCCGATTTTTCACAACGACGGCGTTGCACAGTGGCCCCACCGCTTACTTGATTCGACCCGCGTGCCTCTTGGCGCGGACAGGCTTATGGACGGCGGCCGATCAATAGCCGTCACATCAGGTGCCGTGCACCGCACTCATGAACGCCAGGATCTTCTCCCGATCCTTGATACCCTTGCTCTTTTCAACGCCGCCGCTGACATCCACGGCATAGGGCCGGACCTGAGCGATGGCCTGCGCCACGTTGGCCGACGTCAGCCCGCCCGCCAGAATGACCGGCTTGTCCAGGTCGTCCGGAATCAAGGCCCAATCGAAGGTTTCTCCGGTACCGCCCGGCACACCTTCGACGTAGGTATCGAGCAGCACGCCGCGTGCATTGCGATAGGTCCGGCAGACCCCGGCAATGTCATCACCGGCCTTGACCCTCAGCGCCTTGATGTAAGGACGATGATACCCGTCGCATTCCTCGGGTGTTTCATCGCCATGAAACTGCAGCATGTCCAGCGCGACCGCATCCAGCGTCTCGTTGAGCTCGCAGCGACTGGCGTTGACGAACAGGCCCACCGTGGTGATGAACGGCGGCAGCGCGGCAATAATGGCACGCGCCTGCAATACCGTCACCGCGCGCGGGCTTTTCGGGTAGAACACCAGGCCAATAGCGTCGGCACCTGCCTCGGCGGCAGCCAGTGCATCTTCTATGCGGGTAATCCCGCAGATCTTGCTGCGAACGGCTGACATGTCGTGAGTAACCTCCGGTTTTTCGGAAAGTCCCGGATGTTAGCAAATGCTGCCAGGATCGTCAGCCGTCCAATTCCGCAAAGCCCGTAAGAAAATGAGGACCGATATAACGCTCTGGCAACGGGAATTCATCACGGTACTCGACGCCGACCAGGTAAAGCCCATAAGGATGGGCCGTGACACCGCCGGTGCGCCGAATCCGGCTTTCCAGCACCTCGCGCGCCCACTCCACAGGACGCTCCCCGGTACCGATGGTCATCAGCACACCGGCGATATTGCGCACCATATGATGAAGAAAGGCATTGGCGCGCACATCGATCACGATCATCTTGCCGTGACGGGTCACGCGCAGATGGTGCAACTGCTTGACCGGCGACTTGGCTTGACACTGACCGGCGCGAAACGCGCTGAAATCGTGAGTACCCACCAGATATTCGGCAGCCTGTGCCATGCGCTCGACATCCAGCGGGCGGTGGTTCCAGGTAATTTCCTGGTTCAGGTGCGCCGGGCGGATCTGATCGTTGTAGATCACATAACGATAACGCCGGGCAATGGCTTTGAAGCGTGCATGGAAGGTGGCCGGCATGACTCTGGCCCAAGTGACGCTGACATCATGGGGCAGATTGATATTGGCGCCCATGACCCAGGCCTTCAGGGTGCGCTCGGCCTGGGTGTCGAAATGCACCACCTGACCGCAGGCATGCACCCCCGCGTCCGTGCGACCGGCACACATCAGTGAAACCGGTGACGCGGCCACTTTTGACAACGCGTCTTCAAGGGTCTCCTGCACGGTCAGCACGCCGGACGCCTGACGTTGCCAGCCGCAATAGCGCGAGCCCTTGTATTCAACGCCCAGCGCGATTCGGGAAAAGCCCTCGGCCGCCATCTCGGCGGCCGGGTTATCTATATTCGCCAAAGTGGTACAGCCTGTCGGTTCGCGAAAAGTCGGCCATTATACGGCCGCAAAAAAAACGCGCTACTCAAGCCGGACATCTGAAATGCAAACGGCCGCATAAGCGGCCGTGTGCAGGTTGCCGGGGTTGAATCAAGCCAGCCGCGAAAGCATCTCCCGCGCTTCGCTTTTCTGACCGTCATCGCCCTCGGTGACGACCTCATCAAGAATATCCCGAGCGCCGTCCGCATCGCCCATGTCGATGTAGGCACGCGCCAGATCAAGCTTGGTCGCCGCCTCGTCAGTACCGGACATGAAGTCGAAGTCCGGCTCGTCATCCAGCGCTGCCGCGTCCTCCGCGGTGAATCTCGGCTCATCGAGCGGCGGATGCTCGAGATTTTGCGAAAGACGCTCAAGCTCGGCATTGACGTCATCGATTTCAGTCGCGAACGCCTGACTTGCCTGATCGGTTTCAATCTCGTCCGCCAGCGACAGGTCGAAATCCTCTGGAAGCTCCAGATCATCACTGACCGGCGGTACAGCCGAGGTTTCACCCAAATCCAGCGGATCCTCGCCAAGCCCAAGCAGGAAGTCATCTTCGCTCTTGAGGGCCGGGTCTTCCTCGGACAAGTCCAGATCGAAGTCGGCGAGGTCCTGCGGCGTTGTCGCTGCACGGGCCTCTTCCTGCTGCTGCATGACCGACTCGAAGCTCAGCTCTTCGTCATCCGCTACCGCCGAAACCTTGGGTTCGTCGAGCATCAGGTCATCGAGATCGTTCACAGTAGAGACTTCAGGCACAGACGGTTCTTCGAACTCGTCCAGGCTCAAGTCAAAATCGTTATCGAACGGGTCTGCCTCTTCAACAGGCTCTGCGGCCAGCGGCGCGGTTACTTCCGGCTCAGGTTCAGGTGTAGCAACAATTTCGGGCTCAGGCTTAGGCTCTGGCTCGGCCTCCTGCTCTGCCGAATCATCGGCCAGCAGCTCTTCAAGATATTTGGCATCGAGCTCTGCAACCAGTGCGGCTGTTGTAGCCGCCGCGGCGGCTGCAGCTACCGCTGGGGCAGCCGATGCAGTGGAGGTTTCAGAAGCCAGCGGCGCAGCAACAGGTGCCACCGGCTTCAGGGTCGAGTTAAGTTCTTCCCGCTGCTCGACCTCAGCTTCAAGCTTTCCCGCTGCCACCAGTTTACGTTCGTGGGCGGCATAGGCTTTGTTATTGCCCTGCTCGGCGTAGATTTCCATCAGTTTCAGACGGATATCGTCGCGTTTAGGGTCTTCGTTGACGGCTTCTTCCAGCAATTCAATCGCCTGATTCATACGGCCGTAAGCGATATGGATCTCGGCCTGAACCAGCGGATCGGCAGGACGTTCACGACCGGCAGCAGCTGCTGCTGCGCCGCCCATGCGCACGTTGGGCGGCGGCACATCAAGCCCGTCGAAGCTGGCAGGCGGTGCATTCATGTCCATGTCCGAGACGAAATCCGACTCCTCGGCCAGCGCACGCGCCATGCGCTTGTGCTTCTCGGCCTCGGCCTTCGCCGCGCGACGACGCGCCAGGAACAACAGCAGCAAGGCCAGAATCAGCAATACCGCACCGCCGATCAGACCAAGCAACACAGGGTTGTTGATGATTTTCTGCAGCGCGTCCTCGTCTTCGTCTGCTGCAGCAACCGGCTCTACCGCCAGCGGCTGCTCTGGCACCGGCGTTGCAACTTCGGCAGCTCCGGCAGGCAGCGCATCTTCAGGCGCGATCTCGCCGGCCGGTTTGACCGGGGCACCGTTGGCGTCGACCAGCGAGGCAGGCACCGCCGCGTTGGCAGGCGTCGCCGCTTCCGGGGTGGCGGCAGGAGGAGGCACAGCTGCGCCAGCGGCCTGCATCTTGGCCAGTTGACCGTTTTTCAGCTCGACCAGACGCTGCAACTTGTCGAGCTGGCTTTGCAGGTCGTTCATGCGGCTTTTCAGCTCGGCATTGTCGCGACGCGTAGTGTCCAGGGCTTCCTGAGCCACGGCCAGCTTGTTGCCGACATCGCTGTCGCCCGCCGCACCTTTAGCCGCAGGCTTGCCACTTGCCGACACCAGACTGAGGTTATCGGAGGTATCGACTTTGGAGGGCGCCGCGCCCGCACGGTCACGACGGGTAGCATCGACCTGACGTGTACCGGCCGGCAGACGGCGACCTTCACGCCAGGCGCTGTATTGCCGGGAAACTTCTGCCACTGCCTGTGATTGCGGCAGCGCGGTGGTCTGTTGCGGCGTTGGAAGGCGCAGCACCTGCCCTTTCTTCAGGCGGTTGATGTTGCCACCAATGAACGCATCCGGATTCAACGCCTGAATCGCCAGCATGGTTTGCTGGACAGTCCCGCCAGTGCGCACCTTCGCAGCGATTTCCCACAGGGTGTCGTTATTGGCGGTGACGTACTGCGACTGCTTGTCCGCGGCTGGCGGCGGCACTGCGGCTGGGTTGGCAGACGGTGCCGGTGCCTCGGCTGCCGGCGCTTCAGCCGACGGGGCTACCGTTGCCAGTTGCGCAGGCGCTGCGGGCGCTGCAGCGGGTGCCGGGGCAGCAGCCGCAGCGGCTGCCTCGGGAGAGAATTTCGGCGGATCGAGCAGAAGGCTGTATTCACGCAGCAACCGGCCATTGGGCCAGAGCACCTGAACCAGGAACTTCACATAAGGCTCGCGCACCGGCTTGCTGGATGTAATGCGCAGGACACTTTTACCGCTGGCATTGATAACCGGGGTAAAGGTGAGATCGTTGAGAAATGCCTGACGGGTCACGCCCGCCTGCGCGAAGTCGGCCGTGGTGGCCAGGCTGGGCACAACTTGCGTTGCGTTGAGTCCCTGAGCCTCGGTCAACTCGATTTCCGCTACCAATGGCTGATTCAGGGTCGACTTGACCGACAATTCCCCGAGCCCCAGCGCCTGCGCCATACCCGATGACAGCGCTGATGCCGCAGCGATTGCTAATACCAGTTTACGAACCTGAACCATAGCCCATCCCTTGTTTAAAGATTCCCCGAGATCCGGGGAGGTAGTCCTGCATTTGGGTGTAAGGCGTATCGCCGCTAAAACAATTATTCAAATTGTTGCCAAGTATCTTTTACACATAGTCTTTTATCAACAATTCGCCAACCTGCACAGCGTTGAGCGCCGCGCCTTTGCGCACATTATCCGAGGTAAGCCACAGATTGAGCTGCTCGGAATCGTCGGTTCCCGCCCTGACGCGTCCCACATAAACCACGTCCTGACCCACCGCATCGCCCACCGGTGTAGGGTAATCACCCGCATCGACCAGCTCGATCCCCTCTGCAGACTCGAGTGCAGCATTGACCGCCGCCACGTCGACCACCCCGGCCGTGCGCAGCGCGACAGTGAAGCTGTCACCAAAGAACACCGGTACCTGAATGCAAGTCGCAGACACTTTGAGCGATGGCAGCGCAAGCAGTTCGCGCAATTCTTCGACCAGACGCCTTTCCAGCGGCAGGTGCCCCGACGCGTCTGGTGTACCCACTTGCGCCAGCAGGTTGAACGCCATCTGGCGATCAAAAAAACGTGCTTCCAGCGGGCGGACATTCAACAGTTCGGTGGTCTGACGTGCCAGCTCGCTGACGCCTTCACGCCCCAGTGCCGATACCGCCAGACACGCCGTTACCATCACCGACTGAATATCGATCAGGCCGCGCAACGGCGCCAGAGCCAGGGCAACTGCAGTGGCCGAAGCACTGGGGCTGGCGACCAGACAAGGCGCGATACCACGGCTGTGCAAAAGCGTAGCATTTATTTCCGGCACCACATTCGGCGCTTGGGCTGAGGTAAATGCGCCCGAGAGGTCGATGACCGTGCACCCCGCCGCTACCGCCTTTTCGGCGTGACTGCGACTGACCGCAGGCCCCGCAGCGAAAAACGCCATGCGCACCGTGCTGAAATCGAATTCTTCGACTTCGCGTACGCGCACATTCTTGCCTCGAAACGGCACCGAGTGGCCTGCAGATTCGATGCTGGCCAGCAGGTACAGATTGCCCACCGGAAAATTGCGCTCCTCCAGAACCTGCACAACGGTTTCGCCGACAGTACCGGTTGCGCCGACTACGGCGATATCAAAGGACTGGCTCATGCAAAAACCTCAGGAAAATCAGGGAGCGGCACTTTAACCGCCGCATTGCCGACAGGCAATTCAAGCCGGCAATCAGGTGTGTATTTCAAGGCTCGAGCCCTATCGGGAAAAACACGCCATGGCTCCAGACGCCCAGCCAGCGCTGTCCGTCTATATCGCGGGAGATGGCCAGCTCGACCAACTGATAGAAAACATTGCGGTGAATCAGCGCCTCAAGATTGGTTCGCACGTGAATGTACGGCGCCGGTTCCTGGGTGTCAGGGTCGGTTACAACCCGCAAAAGGTGTTCCGGTCCCGCTTCGCTTTGATCCTCGACATTGGTCAGAAAGCGCAATACCTGGCCCTCGCCCTCCCCCAGCACCTCGAGGCTGACAGCGACAAAAGGCGCGTCATCAACTGTGATGCCGACCTTCTCGACGGGCGTGACCAGGAAATAGTCATCGCCATCGCGGCGCATGATGGTAGAGAACAGCCGGACCATCGGTTTGCGGCCGATCGGCGTGCCCAGGTAATACCAGGTACCGTCGCGAGCGATACGCATGTCGATATCGCCGCAGAAGTCCGGATTCCACAAATGAACAGGCGGTAGCCCTTTGGTTTTGGGGATCTGCGCGAACAGATCACCCGCCTTGTTTGAATCGGTCACTCAACTCTCCTGACACGGCTTCTAGCGTTCGACACCCAATAAGGTACGAGCGTAGTCCTCAAGAGGCGGACCCAGCAAATCCTCGGGGCTTTTGTCGTAAAGCGTCAGCAATCCGCCACGGCTGCGAATGCGTGCGCTGTCGATGAGGTAGCGGGTGCCGGTCTCGATCAGCATCAGCTGAATGACGCCGCTGTCGACGCCCAGACGATCCACCGCTTCCTGATCGGCCCATTGATCGCCATTGCCGATGCGGTCGTCAGCCTTGGCGAAACGCGCATAGAGCAAATAATGTGCGCCCGCAGCACGCGCCTCGACCATGGCTTCATCCAGCCCCAATGGGCCTCGGGCACGACGGACCATCGGGAAGTACTCGATAAAGCCCTTGAAAGCTTCTTCAGCCACCACGTTGGGCCGCGGATAGGCGTTGCCTGGCGGCACAAAGGCGCCCTGAGCGATGTAAATGAACGAGTCAGGCTGCACGCGCCAGTTGGCAGTACGCCGGGTTTCGCTATGGTCGAGCAGACCTGCGTCGCTGAATTGCTCGCGAACACCCTCGCCCATGTCACTGACTTTCATGCAGCCACTCAACGCCAGAAGCGCGAGCAGCATAACCAGGCTACGCATTATCCCCTCCCAAATACCGGTGACGGAAAACCGGCGAATGGTCGTCGGATGCAGCTTCCGCGCCATCTCTGGCGCAGCCGGCGCCAAAGCCTTGAAGCTGATGCTCAAGGCCAGGCCCGCGCGTTATTCGGCGGCAGGATCTGGCGTGGGTTCGGCGTTGACTTCGCCGTCGCGCTTGCGCTTGTTGCCCATGCGTACGCCGATGTCCATGAGGAAGTGGAAGAAGCCCTCCTGGTCTTCCAGCACGTTGCTCCAGAATGGCGAGTGATACAGCGCAACGGCGCCATGCACCAGCGCCCAGGCAGCGCAGTAATGGTAGTAAGGCGGGACATCTTCGAGCTTGCCTTCGCTGATGCGGCCTTTGATCAGCAGCGTCAGGTGTTCGAAGTTCGAAGCGCGAATCTTGTGCAGTTCTTCGACCAGTTCAGGCACCTGGTTGCCCTTGACCACCTTCTCTTCCAGGCGGTCGAACAGGCGATAGCGCTGCGGGTCACGCATACGGAATTCGAAGTAGGCGCGCGAGAGCGATTCCTTGTCCTTGTCGACATCGGCCGAATGCAGCAGCTCGTTCAGATCCCGCTCGTAGTCGAGCATCAGGCGCAGGTAGATTTCCGCCTTGGACTTGAAGTGCTTGTAGATGGTGCCTTTGCCAATGCCGACGGCGTCCGCGATCATCTCGACAGTGACGCTGTCTTCGCCTTGCTCGAGAAACAGCTTTAGCGCGGTGTCGAGAATTTCCTGCTCACGGCGGCGAAATTCACGGACCTTACGAGGTTCTTTCTGCATAGAGAGGTCTGTCAGGATCGAAATCGAAGCCGGGTATTATGCCCAATCGGCGCTAAATTGCACGGTTCATCCATACTTGTCGACCTGCATGAACGATTCGCACCGGTCAGCCCGGGCGCCCGATACCGTTCCAGTGCGGTGGCAACCTAGTGCGCTGGCAACGCTGGAGAGGCAACGACAAACTCCAGATAACCCGTGATCACCACATACAACGTGAAGTAGGCAAAGATCAGCGCCGAGGCAATGTACGACCAGCGCAACATTCGTTCGCCCATGAAACGCCCACCCTGATGAGCCAGCGCACACAGCGAGATCGACCAGACCACGCCCGCAGCGACAAACCCGGCGAGAAAGATCGAAGCGCTGACAAGATCAGAGCCTTGCCGGGCAATCAGCGCTCCGCCGACTGCGGCAAACCAGAGGATGGCGCTGGGTGAGGACATCGCCAGAAAGATCCCGCGCAGGAACAGCGCCAGGCTGGATTTTTCCGATTCAACCGCCTGACTGTCGAGACCGTTGCTGACGGTGGTAGCGCTCATGATCATTCTGAAGCAGAACCAGGCCAGCACCGCCGTGCCGCCAATCCAGAGCACGTAGCGCACGGCTTCATATTGCAGCAGCACGGCCATGCCGAGCATCGCCAGGATTGCGTAGGCCAGATCACCGACGCAGGTTCCCAGCCCGAGCCACAGCCCTCTGGAAAAACCGCGCTGCATGGACAGCGTGATCATGGCGATGTTTGCCAGACCAATGTCCAGGCACAAGGACAGACTCAGCAGAAAACCGTTGGAAAACTCCACCCCACCACTCCACTACTGCAGCGCACCCGCATTTCGCCCGATACAAAGTGTTCATCGAGCACTCAAGGAGCGCTTTAGTATTCCAAAACTGTTTAAAAAACGATCAAAAGACACTGGACGCTGCGCCGTCCTGAACAATACTTAAGCTGCTGCCGCGTCATCATTCCCCAAATGACTCGGCAGTAGAGGCGCCAAAGGACTAGCGCGCCTTTGTTTTACTCCTAATGGTCTTAACCCGGCTTCACCCCCCAGAATCCGGGTTTTTTTTGCCTGCGATTTGTCTGCCCGTGAACGTGTGCATCCGTCAGCGCTGAACGTGCGCCAGCGGAAACAGGCGAGCGAAATTGGCCGTGGTCTGCTCGGCAAAGCGCTCGTAGGACTCGCCTCGCAGCATTGCCAGAAACTCGGCCACCTCACGTACGTACTGGGGCAGATTCGGCTTGCCCCGATACGGGATGGGCGCGAGGTACGGGGAGTCGGTCTCGACCAGCAGACGATCGGCGGGCACCTGCCTTGCAACGTCGCGCAGGGCATCGGCGTTGCGAAACGTCACGATACCGGACAGCGAAATGTAGTAACCCAGGTCCAGCGCGGCCTTGGCCATCTCCCAGTCCTCGGTGAAACAGTGCAGGACACCGGCGTGGGGCAAGGCCGCTTCACGCAGCAGGCTGAGGGTATCGGCACGTGCGCCCCGAGTGTGGATGACCACTGGTTTTTCAGTGATTCTGGCCGCCTCGAGGTGAACCCGGAAAGACGCCTGTTGCAGCTCGGCCGCTTCAGGTTCGTAGTGATAGTCCAGACCGGTCTCACCAATCGCTACCACCCGCGGGTGATCCAGCTCCTTGAGCAACCAGTCCAGGGGCGGCATTTCGCCGGGCTTCACGTCCAGCGGATGAATGCCCACCGAGCAATCGACATCCGCGTAACGTTCGGCGAGTGCCTTGACCGCACCCGCATTGTCGGCGCTGACACCGATGCAGAGAAAATGCCCGACCCCTCTGCCGCGGGCGGCGTCGAGTGCGGCATCCAGAGAGCCGTCGTGCTGGGCAAGGTCAAGGCGATCGAGGTGACAATGGGAATCTACAAGCATGGGTTAAAACACAACTACATCGTATGGGTTGGACGATCGGACTTGAGAGCGCCGACCAGGTGAGTTTCGATCAGATTGCGGGCGGTGTTGTCGCCGTCATTGAACTGCACGCCAACGCCGGCAGTGCGATTGCCCTGCGCGCCTTTCGGCGTGATCCAGGCAACACGACCGGCCACCGGAACCTTCTCCGGTTCGTCCATCAGATTAAGAAGCATGAACACTTCATCGCCCAGCTTGTAGCTTTTGCTGGTCGGAATGAACAGCCCGCCGTTTCTGATGAACGGCATATAAGCAGCGTAAAGAACGGACTTGTCCTTGATGGTCAGGGACAGGATGCCATTACGTGGACCTGTGCTCGGCGGCAGATTCATGACAACACCTCAACGGTTCCGGATAACGCAGAGTCTACGCCTGTCCCGGCAGGCCTGCCCACTGCACCAACAACGCTTCAAGCAGCAAAACCCGATTGAGGTTGGCCTTGGACATGACTTTCTGGCGCTGCGCCAGAATCCAGTCCTGAATATCCAGCACTTTGGCGCGAGAAGACTTCTGCGCCAGGTATTGAATCACCTTGCGCATGTCACCCAGGCCAAGGCCCTCCTCGTCCTGCGTCATCTGATAGCGCAGGATCAGGTGCGACCAGTCACAGAACCAGTCGAACAGCAGTAACAGCGGAATATCCTTCCAGCCCTCGGCCAGCTGGGTAGCCGACTGTTGTTGCTTGAGCAGCTTCTTGACGCCGTCGACCACCAGCGCGCGCTGTTCGCGAACACCCTGCGTGTGCAGCGCCACCGCAGCCAGCGGCGACCCGGCGGCCAGCGTCAGCAACTCGAAGCGCTCGTCCTGCGTGCAATCGGGCAATGCGCCGCTCAGCCAGTCGAGACTCATCTGTTCGCTGGGTAACGGGCAGGCCTGCTGTACACAGCGGCTCTTGACCGTTGGCAGCAAGCGGCTCGGTTGATGGCTGACCAACAACAGAACGGTATTGCCTGAAGGCTCTTCCAGACTTTTCAGCAAGGCATTGGCCGCGTTGGTATTCATCGCTTCCACCGGCTCGACGAGCACCACCTTGCGCCCGCCCATCTGGGCGGTCTGCACCACGAAACTGACCAGATCACGCACCTGATCGACCTTGATCGGCTTGTCCGCCTCTTCCGGCTCGAGCACGTAATTGTCGGGATGGCTGCCAGCCGCCAACAGCAGACAGGACTTGCAGTGCCCGCAGGCATCAAGCCCGTCAGGCGTCTTGCACAACAAGCTGGCCATCAGCCGTTCAGCCAGGGCGCGCTTACCGATACCCGCAGGCCCGTGCAGCAGATAGGCGTGAGCGTGCTGGGCGCGACCGGCCATCTGCTGCCAGAGCGAAGCCTGCCAGGGATAGGCTTCAGCCACGTTGCAGCTCCAGCAACTGGGGCAGCAAGGTGTCGAGGGAAGCCTGCACATCGGCCAGGGTCTGTCCGGCGTCTACCAGGCGATAGCGCGCAGGTTCAGCCTTGGCGCGCTCCAGATAGGTGCTACGCACGGCGTCGAAGAAAGTCCGCCCTTCCTGCTCGAACCGATCCAGCCGACCGCGTGCAGCGGCGCGTGACAGGCCGATCTCTACCGGCAGGTCGAACACCAGCGTCAGGTCAGGGCGCAGGTCGCCTTGAACGAACTGCTCCAGCGCTGCGATACGCTCATGGGACAGGCCGCGACCGCCGCCCTGATAGGCGTAGGTGGCATCGGTAAACCGATCACAGAGCACCACCTCGCCACGCGCCAGCGCGGGACGAATGACTTCGGCCAAATGCTGGGCACGCGCGGCAAACACCAGCAGCAGTTCGGTGTCGGCGCTCATGACCTCGTCGCTGGGCGCCAGCAACAACTCGCGAATACGCTCGGCCAGCGGAGTACCACCCGGCTCGCGAGTCAGCAGTACCTGAACACCCTGCGCACGCAATTGCGCAGCCAGGTAGTCGCGGTTGGTGCTTTTGCCTGCACCTTCCGGGCCTTCAAGAGTGATAAACAAGCCAGTCACAGGTCATCCTTAATCGTCATCATTGCGCATTCGGCTCGGACTGCGGGGCATCCGGAACATCCGCAGGCACGGCTTCCGAAGAGGGCGAGTCAGTTGCCGGTGCCGGTGTGGCAGGTGCCGGGCTGGAGCGATAATCCGCGCGGCGCTTGAGCTGATAGTCACGCACGGCCGCGTTATGGGCATCCAGATCGTCCGAGAACACATGGCTGCCGTCACCCTTGGCCACGAAATACAGGCTGCTGCCGTCTACTGGATTGAGCGCAGCGTGAATCGCTTCGCGCCCCACCAGCGAAATGGGCGTCGGCGGCAGGCCGGCGATCACGTAGGTGTTATAGGGCGTCGCTTCCTTGAGGTTGGCGCGGGTCAGCTTGCCGTTGTAGCGCTCGCCCATGCCGTAGATCACGGTCGGATCGGTCTGCAACTGCATGCCCAGCTTCAGGCGACGCACGAACACGCCGGCTATCTGGCCGCGCTCCTGAGGCACACCGGTCTCCTTCTCGACCAAAGACGCCATGATCAGCGCCTGGTAAGGATTTGAGTAGGGAGCCTCTGACGAACGCGCATTCCATTCCTCGTCGAGTACTTCTTCCAGGCGGCTGTAGGCCTGCTTGAGCAATTCGACGTCGGTCATGCCGCGCACGTAGCGGTAAGTGTCCGGAAAGAAACGGCCTTCAGGAAACACGTCGGGGTGGCCAATTTTCGCCATCAGCTCGCTGTCGGACAGACCTGCCAGCGTTTGATCGAGCTTGGGCTGTTTGGCAAGCGCGGCACGCACCTGGCGGAAATTCCAGCCTTCGACCAGCGTCAGGCTGTATTGCACGACTTCCTTGCGCTTCCAGACGTCGAACAGGCACTTGACGTTCATACCCGGCACCATGCGGTATTCACCGCTGTGCAGCGCCTGTCCGGACAGGTTGAAACGCCAGTAAAGACGCAGCCAGAAAGCGTCCTTGATCACGCCATCGGCCTGTAATCGATTGAGTACGCCGGTCGGCGTCGAACCGGCCGGAACGTCCAGCAGTTGCTCCTGAGCCACCTCAAGCGGTTGGTTCAGCGCCTGATACTGCTGCCAGAACGCAAAGCCGAGCAGCAAACCTGCCAGGACAACCGCTGTTTCCAGCAACACCAATATTTTTCGGATCAAAATCAGATATCCAGAAGGCTGCGGGCAATACCTTGCAGTTTACGGGTCAGCGGCCCGACCGGCCAGTTCAACGCTGCAAAGCTGCGAACCGGCCAGACGCCGTACACGCTATTGCATAGAAACACTTCGTCTGCCGATTCCAGGTCAGACATGTGCAGGTCACGGATATCGACAGCCAACCCCAGCTTTGGTGCTTGGTCCAGCAGCTCGGCACGCATCACACCTGCGACCCCGCAGCGGCTGAGATCAGCAGTCAGCATACGGCCCTGACTGACCAGAAACAGGTTGCTGTAGACACCCTCTATCAGTCGCCCGGACATATCACGCATCAAACCCTCGGCGTGATCGCTGTCACTCCACTCGGAGCGGGCCAGTACCTGCTCCAGACGGTTGAGGTGTTTGAGTCCAGCCAGAAGCGGCTGTTCCGCCAGTCGCGTCTGGCAGGCAAACAGGCGCACGCCCTGCTCCGCATGCGCACCGGGATAGGCTGGCGCAGGGCCGCCCTGCAGGATTCGACGCGATTGGGCATTGGGGGCCGGGGCGTAGCCGCGCTGGCTGTCGCCACGGGTAAGGATGAGCTTCATGACCCCATCACCAAGTTCTGCAGCGAAGCGGGTCATTTCTGCACGGATCAGCGCGTGATCGGTTGCGATCGACAAGCGTGCGCAGCCGCTTTCGAGACGCTGCAGATGGCGCTCCAGGAGCAAAGGCTGCGCGGCCTTGACGACGATGGTTTCAAACAGTCCATCGCCGTAAGCCAGCCCTCGATCCTTGAGGGACAAGGCGTCTGCGGGGCAGCCATCGACCCAGTCGGGCATTACTCGGCGAACCGACGGAATACCAGCGAGCCGTTGGTGCCACCAAAGCCGAAGGAGTTCGACAGAACGACGTCGATCGGCATGCGCCGCGCTTCGTGAGGCACGAAGTCCAGATCGCAGCCTTCGCTTGGCTCATCCAGGTTGATGGTCGGTGGAGCCACCTGATCAACCATTGCCAGGACGCTGAAGATCGCTTCGACAGCACCAGCGGCGCCCAGCAGGTGGCCGGTCATCGACTTGGTCGAACTGACTGCCAGCTTGTAGGCGTGATCACCGAATACCGACTTGATCGCGGAAGCCTCGGCCAGATCGCCTGCAGGCGTCGACGTACCGTGTGCGTTGATGTACTGCACCTGATCGGGATTGACCTTGGCATCACGCAACGCATTGACGATGCAGCGTGCAGCACCGGCGCCGTCATCAGGTGGCGATGTCATGTGATAAGCGTCGCCGCTCATGCCGAACCCGACCAGCTCTGCATAAATGGTCGCACCACGCGCCTTTGCGTGCTCGAGCTCTTCGAGCACCATGGCACCGGCACCGTCGGACAGGACGAAGCCATCACGGCCCTTGTCCCAGGGGCGACTGGCGCGGGTCGGGTCATCGTTGCGGGTCGACAGTGCACGCGCTGCACCGAAGCCACCCAGACCGAGCCCACAGGCGGCCATTTCAGCGCCGCCGGCGATCATCACGTCCGCTTCGTCATAGGCGATATTGCGAGCCGCCATGCCGATGCAGTGGGTTGCAGTCGTGCAAGCCGTCGCGATGGAGTAATTGGGTCCCTGTGCGCCCAGATGGATCGACAGGAAACCGGAAATCATATTGATGATCGAGCCAGGAACGAAGAACGGTGATATTCGCCCCGGACCTTGCTCGTGCAGCAGGCGACTGCTGTTTTCGATATTGGTCAGACCACCGATGCCCGAACCCATGGCAACGCCGATGCGCTCACGGTTTGCATCAGTGACTTCAAGGCCTGCATTACGCACGGCCTGAAAGCTGGCCGCGAGGCCATACTGAATAAAGAGATCGAGGCGGCGCGCTTCTTTGGGCGCGAGGTATTCTTCGACGTTGAAACCCTTGACCGAGCCGCCGAAGCGGGTGGTGAAGGCTGACAAGTCCGTGTGCTCGATAAGGCCAATGCCACTGCGGCCCGCCAGAATGCCTTGCCAACTGCTGGGCACGTCATTGCCCAGTGGCGAAAGCATGCCCATCCCGGTGACCACGACGCGTCTACGCGACACAGGACTCTCCTTCTCTCTTGTTTACGGAACAATCACAGCGTTTTTTAAAGAAAAAACCGCACGCCGGTTAAAGCAGTGCGGTTTTCCCGTGACAGCAGTCAGCGATTACAAATCTTAAGCCTGATGGCTAGTGACGTAGTCGATTGCTGCTTGAACGGTAGTGATCTTTTCCGCTTCTTCGTCCGGGATTTCGGTCTCGAATTCCTCTTCCAGAGCCATTACCAGCTCGACGGTGTCCAGGGAGTCAGCGCCCAGGTCCTCAACGAAAGAAGCAGTGTTGACAACCTCTTCTTGTTTGACGCCAAGTTGCTCTGCAACGATTTTCTTGACGCGCTCTTCGATGGTGCTCATACCTAGTTTTAACTCCTAGTGGAAATGTTCAGGCATCTGGCCAGTGGGTAAGTGTATAGAAGAGGTTTTGCGAATTTCAAGCTTAACGCTCTCCCCTTATGCCCAACCGTACCTTTGCCCATTCATAGATTGCAGCTTTATAACGGATTTTAGACAGCTCGTATGACATTTTTTTGAAACAGGTCGTCACATTAGCTCATGTACATGCCGCCGTTAACAGGGATTGTGGCCCCGGTAACGTAGCCTGCGCCTTCGGACGCAAGAAAAGCGACTACGTGCGCAATCTCTTCGGCTTGTCCCAAACGGCCCAGGGGTATCTGGGTAATCAGTGACTCACGCTGAGCCTCAGGCAGCTCACGCGTCATGTCGGTATCGATAAAACCCGGTGCCACCGAATTCACGGTGACCGCCCGCGAGCCCACTTCACGGGCCAGAGCCCGACTGAAGCCTTCCAGACCGGCCTTCGCGGAAGCATAGTTTACTTGACCGGCGTTGCCCATGGCACCCACAACCGAACCAATGCTGATAATACGCCCCCAACGCGCTTTGGTCATGCCACGCAGAACGCCCTTGGAAAGACGGAAAAGGCTGTTCAGATTGGTGTTGACGACGTCATACCATTCGTCATCTTTCATGCGCATCATCAGGTTATCACGGGTGATGCCGGCGTTATTGACCAGAATCAACGGTGCGCCGACGCGCTCCTGAATGGTGGACAGAACCGAATTCACAGACTCGGCATCGCAGACATCCAGCATCAGGCCAAAGCCTTCGATGCCGTTTTCCTTGAACGTCGCGCTGATGCGCTCGGCACCGGACTCTGACGTCGCGGTACCCACGACAACAGCACCGTTGCGTCCCAATTCCAGAGCAATGGCTTGACCAATGCCGCGACTTGCACCGGTTACCAGTGCCACTTTACCTTGAAGGCTCATGCAGGCTTCTCCTAATCAGGCCAGTGCCGCGCGCGCGGCGGCAAAGGCGTCCGGGGTATCAAGGTTGTAGGTCATCACGCCGTCGGCGCAACGCTTGTTCAGACCGGCCAGCACTTTGCCCGGACCGCACTCCACAAGCTGGGTCGCACCGCGACTGGCCAGGCATTGAATGGATTCGACCCAGCGTACCGGCTTGTACAACTGCTCCAGCAAATCACGCTTGAGCGTCGCCAGATCACTGACGGCACTGGCGCTGACGTTCTGTACCAGCGCAATTTCCGGCGCTTGCCATTCGATGGCTTCAACGGCCTCGGCGAAACGCTCGGCGGCCGGGCGCATCAGTTCGCAGTGCGATGGCACGCTGACCGGCAATGGCAAAGCGCGCTTGGCGCCACGGGCCTTGCACAGCTCCATGGCACGCTTGACAGCCTCAGCGGAACCGGCGATCACCACCTGGCCCGGCGAGTTGAAATTCACAGCACTGACGACCTCACCCTGTGCCGCTTCGGCGCAGGCTGCGATAACGTCGGCATCATCGAGCCCCAGAATGGCGGCCATGCCGCCCTGACCCGCTGGCACCGCTTCCTGCATCAACTGGCCGCGACGCTCGACAAGCTTTACGGCGTCGGCCAGGCTCAGGCTTTGCGCGGCTACCAGTGCGCTGTATTCACCCAGACTGTGACCGGCGACGAACGCAGGAACCGCACCGCCCTCGGCCAGCCACACATGCCACAAGGCAACCGAAGCGGTCAAAATGGCCGGCTGGGTCTTGTCGGTCTGATTGAGCAGCTCGGCAGGACCTTTCTGAGTCAATGCCCACAGGTCATAGCCGAGGGCTTCGGAAGCCTGCTCGAAAGTGTCGAGGATCAGCGGATGTTGCGCGCCTTGTTCGGCGAGCATACCGAGCGATTGCGATCCTTGACCCGGAAAGACGAATGCGAGGGATGCAGACATTTGACAAGCCTCTGAATTATTGTCGCCAAAATGGGCGTCCGGACAGGCCGAACGCGGGAATTCTAATGTATATGACTGATCGGTTGGATGACTGACCAGTCTGATGCGTCACATTTTCAGCTTCGGTCGTCCTGGAACATCGTTTCAAGCCGCCCCTTCAAACGCTGTGGCAGGTTTTCACGGGACTCGACGAGCGCTCGCTGAATCGCACTCTGAAAGCCTGAAACACTTGCAGAGCCATGGCTTTTCACCACGACCCCCTGCAACCCGAGCAGGCTCGCGCCATTATGACGGGCGGGCGCCAGGTCGGTCTGCAAGCGCTTCAGCAAGGGCAACGCCAGCGCGCCGACCGCCCTGCTGAGCAGATTGCGCTGGAACAGCGTCTCGATCCTGGCCGCAATCATGGTCGCCAGCCCCTCACTCGACTTGAGCAATACGTTGCCGACGAAACCATCACACACCACTACGTCAGCTTCCCCCCTGTACAACCCGTCACCTTCGACATAGCCAATGTAGTTAAGCCCCGAGGCAGACTGCAAAAGACCGGCAGCACGCTTGACCTGCTGATTGCCCTTGATGTCCTCAGTGCCCACATTGAGCAAGGCCACTCTGGGCGTTGCGACACCGAGGATCTCGGCAAGCACCGAGCCCATCACTGCAAACTGATAAAGCGCCTCGGCACTGCAATCAACGTTCGCCCCCAGGTCCAGCAACTGGCAATGACCTGAGCGAGTGGGAATGGCTGCGATCATTGCCGGGCGATCAATCCCTGGCAAGGTCTTGAGCACAAACCGGGAAAGCGCCATCAGCGCACCGGTATTGCCGGCACTGACACATGCCTGGGCCTGACCGCTGGCCACCAGCTCGAGAGCTACGCGCATGGAGGAGTCAGGCTTGCCACGCAACGCCTGAGACGGACGCTCGTCCATCGCGATCGCTTCACTGGCATGAATGACACGCAGGCGCGAACGGTCCACAGCTTCATGAGCAGAGACGAGTTCTTCAATAAGGGAGGCTTGACCGACAAGGGCCAGGTGAAGCGAGGGAGTAGCTGTCAGGCACGCGAGGCTTGCCTGAACAATGTTGCGGGGACCGAAGTCCCCGCCCATTGCGTCGATCGCGATGATCGGAGCGGACAAGAAATTACTCGTCAGCGCCCTTGTCGATCACTTTACGACCACGGTATACGCCTTCTGGCGATACGTGGTGACGCAGGTGAATTTCACCAGTGGTCTTTTCTACCGACAGAGTGCTTGCCTCAAGAGCGTCGTGCGAACGACGCATGTCACGGGCAGAGCGGGATTTTTTGTTCTGCTGAACAGCCATAATTGATTAACTCCTAAACGTTTGGGTCACGCTTTAACTGCGCCAATACACTGAACGGGTTGGACCGCGTTACCTCGTCCACGCTCGGTTCGGGCTCATCGAGACCCGCCGGTTGCTGGCATTCTTCAGGATGATGAGCAGGCACAATGGGCAAGGCGAGCAAAAGCTCCTCCTCGATCAATGCCAGCAGATCCAAAGGATCTTCGCCCAGTTCCAGCACGTCATAACCTTTCGGTAACGACTGGGTATTCGCACCCTCCTTCACCACAACGTAACTGCATTCGCTGTGGATCGGCAGGGTCACCAGCTCAAGACAACGCTGGCAAACCATCTTGACCGGGACGTCTATCGAACTGTGGATAACCACAGAACGGCGTTCGTCACGCTCAAAAACGAATTTCGCCTGCACCGTACCGACAGTGTCGGCAAGCGGGTCGCAGAGTCTCTTCAGATCGCCCAGCAGCACTTCACCCTGAAGGGTAGTGCCGCGATCGGACAATTTGCGCGGGTCAACGTGAGATGGAATCGGGTCATTCAACATAGGCGCAGCATTCTAGGGATGCCCCCCGGGCATGTCAAAGGAAATTCAGGCCTGTTCGTCACTCCGGCCACTCTTTAGAATCAACGCTCAGCCTACGGAGAACCGCATGCCATCCCTGCTCCTCGCTTCCAGCTCCTCATACCGCCGCGAACTGCTCGCCCGCCTGCGCCTGCCATTCACCTGCAGGTCTCCGGATATCGATGAAAGCCGGCGACCGAACGAGGCCGCATTCGACCTCGTACAGCGCCTTGCCCGAGAGAAAGCCCAAGCGCTCGCCGCCGAGCATCCACACCACCTGATCATCGGCTCCGACCAGGTCGCCGTCCTTGACGAACAGGTCCTGGGCAAGCCACACAGCTTCGAGCGCGCACTGGAACAGCTGACGGCAGCGAGCGGCAAAAGCGTGACCTTCCTGACCGGCCTGGCCGTGCTCAATAGCTCGACCGGCGAGTGCCAGGTGGATTGCGTGCCTTTTACAGTGCACATGCGCGCACTCGAGCGGGCCAGCATCGAACGCTACCTGCACGCCGAACAGCCCTATGACTGCGCAGGCAGCTTCAAGGCAGAAGGCCTTGGCGTCAGCCTGTTCCGCAGCACCGAAGGCAGCGACGCTACCAGCCTGATCGGCCTGCCGCTGATACGCCTGGTGGACATGCTTATAAAGGAAGGCGTCAGCGTACCCTGACCCTTACATATAAAGAACCCGGCCATTGGCCGGGTTCTTTATGTCTACATCAAGCCATCAACGCAGGCTTGGGCCGTTGAAACCAACCAGCATGGCAATTCGCTCAGCGATACTGGTGCCCAGCTTTTTCGAAAAGCGATCGAAAGGCGACTCTTCGACGGTGTACTCGACGATGTCCTTTTCCTTGATCACATCACGCGCAACATAACTTGCACTGCCCAGACCATCCACCAGACCCAGCGCAACAGCCTGCTCGCCGGTCCAGATCAGCCCGGAGAACAGCTCTGGGTGCTCCTTGTCCTTCAGCCGGTCGCCACGACCCTGTTTGACACTGGCAATGAACTGGCGATGAGTCGTGTCCAGCACGCCCTGCCAAAACTGCGTTTCATCAGCCTTCTGCGGCTGGAACGGGTCAAGGAAGGCCTTGTGCTCGCCGGAGGTATAGGTACGACGATCAACACCGAGCTTGTCCATGGCACCGACAAAACCGAAACCTGCCGCCGTGACACCGATCGACCCCACCAGACTGGCCTTGTCGGCATAGATCTGATCAGCGGCACTGGCGATGTAATAAGCACCCGAAGCACCGAGATCGGTAATGACCGCATACACCTTGATGTCCGGCTTCGTCGCGCGCAAACGTCGAATTTCGTCGTAGACATAGCCCGACTGCACCGGACTGCCGCCCGGGCTGTTGATACGCAGAATCACACCCTTGGTCTTTTCATCCTCGAAGGCCTTCTGCAGCGCAGTGACAATGTTCTCGGCACTGGCCGCTTCCTTGTCGGCAATCACGCCCTGCACATCGATCAGCGCAGTGTGGCTGGAACGGCGCGAAGTGCCGCCCTCGAAATCCAGCATCGGTATGATCACTGCAACAAACAGGAACGCGAACGTCAGCAGCTTGAAAAAGATTCCCCAGCGACGCGCCCGGCGCTGCTCCTGAACACTGGCCAGCAGAGTCTTTTCAAGAAGCTTCCAGCTTTTTGCCTCTTCCCTGCCATTGATGCCCTCGTCCGCGCTTTGCGAAACGGGTGCCTTCCATTCGTCAGACATGTTCCAATCACTCCAACCCGAAAACTAGACGCCGCGCCCGTTCAACCAGGTGCGCAGCTCGGAAAAATGCTCGATAGCCAGCCGCGGCTCGAACTGACGCAGCGACTCCAGCGGCTGAGCGCCATAGCCCACCGCAACCGAATCCATACCCGCATTGCGAGCCATCAGCAGATCGAACGAAGCATCGCCAATCATCAGCGAACGCTGCGGGGTAACCTCACAATGCGCCATGATCTCGTTCAACATCAGCGGATCAGGCTTGCTGGCGGTCTCGTCGGCCGCCCGCGTGGCATCGAAGTAATCCTGCCAGCCATTGGCCTTCAGCACACGATCGAGCCCGCGACGCGCCTTACCGGTAGCGACCGCCAGACGATAACCATCCTCGCGAAACGCCTGCATCGACTCTACAACACCGTCGAACAGCGGAGACGGCACGTTATCCATTGCCATATAACTGTCTGCGTAGTGCTGGCGAAAATCGATTAGTTGATTGCCGCTGATCTGCGGATACAGGGTTCGAATCGCCTCAGGCAGCCCCAGGCCGATAATCCCCTTGATCGCGGTATCGTCGCGAATTTCAAGGTCAGTCTCGATGGCCGCCGTACGCATGGACAGGATGATGCGCCCGACCGAGTCGGCCAGCGTGCCGTCCCAGTCGAAAATCAACAGGTCGTAATCACGGCGCACTCAAACGCTCCACTGTTTTGGCCCACATGTCATCGACAGGCGCCTGCACATTAAGTTTGCTGCCATCGGGCATCGGCACCGTGAGCATGTAGGCGTGCAAAAACAGGCGCTTGCCGCCCAGATCGCGAATTTCGCGACTGAAATTCTCGTCACCGTACTTGGTGTCACCTGCAATGGCATGCCCCGCGTGCAAGGTGTGCACACGGATCTGGTGAGTACGCCCGGTGACCGGTTTGGCTTCGACCATGGTGGCAAAATCGCCGAAACGACGCAGCACCTTGAAAATCGTCAGGGCCTCCTTGCCCTCTTCATTCACTTCGACCATGCGTTCGCCGGAGCGCAGGTTGCTTTTCATCAGCGGTGCACGAACCTGCTTCAACGCCGTTGCCCAGTTACCGCGGACCAGCGCCATGTAGCGCTTGTCGACGCCGTCGCCGCGCAGGGCTTCGTGCAGATGACGCAGCATGCTGCGTTTCTTGGCGATCATCAGCAAACCGGATGTATCGCGATCGAGACGGTGCACCAGCTCGAGCTCCTTGGCATCAGGGCGCAACTGGCGGAACGCTTCGATCACGCCAAAGCTCAGGCCACTGCCGCCATGCACGGCGATACCTGCAGGCTTGTTGAGCACGATAAGCGCCTTGTCTTCGTAGACGATCGCAGCTTCGAGACGCTGCAACAATGCCTGCGCGACCGGCACAGGCTCGTCGCGCTCAGGCACGCGCACAGGAGGAATGCGCACGATGTCGCCTGCCTGCAACTTGTACTCCGGCTTGATCCGCCCCTTGTTCACACGCACTTCGCCTTTGCGCAAAATGCGGTAAATCAAGGTTTTGGGCACACCCTTGAGATAAGTGATCAGAAAGTTATCGATGCGTTGACCGGCAAGTTCCGGGGCAACCTCAACCAGCTGGACGCCGGGGGTTGGAGGGGCAATATTCGTCATGCCGCAAATGATAACAATTTTTTATGGATTTGAAGCACTTAATGATTGCTGCTATAGTCGCGAACGCCGCCAAAAGCGGCCGGACAGCGGACCAACGGTTGACAACCGGCCCTGACCAACGCAATTCACAAGGACGGGAGGCCGTCCTACGCAGTGTTCGGTGACAACGGAGCACGCTGAAAATGTAACAAGCGCAGGTGACATGAGGCCGGAAACACGCCTGACAGCAGAGCAGACAGCTCGCGGCCAGTGCGGACAGTTCATGGCCAGTTCACAAAGTGCAGTCGCTTTCAGACGCTACGAGCGAATGCTTCGGGAACAACGCCTCAAGCCATGATGCGCGACCTTCCCTATCGAAGGTCGCGGTAAATGCCAACCCGCTGCGGATTCTGCGCGCGGCAGCACCCGAATTATCAGGGATACGTGTAGGGTGGAGACGCACAACCATCGGACTGTGTAGCACAAGGCTTGTTCTAGACGCTTCATCTCGTCCGCTACCGATGGTCGATTCCTCCTCCTGACAAAGCTTTTGCTGAAAGGGGTGTCTTATGCCACCACAGCAAGCAGGAAACGTCGTCGCGACCCTCCGCCCCCTCTGGGCGAGGACCTCGCTAGACACTGGAGTGTCCAACCACTCCTGACGTGCCCTGACACCGACCGTGAGAAGTCGTGTGTGCCGAACGCCGTTTCCGGCAGCCCGGAAACCGACGGTACTACATGAAAAGAATGCTGATTAACGCAACTCAACCCGAAGAGTTGCGTGTTGCACTGGTAGACGGCCAGCGCCTCTACGACCTGGACATCGAGTCAGGTGCACGCGAGCAGAAGAAGGCCAACATCTATAAAGGCCGAATCACTCGCATCGAACCCAGCCTCGAGGCTGCCTTTGTCGATTTCGGCTCTGAGCGCCACGGCTTCCTGCCACTCAAGGAAATCTCCCGCGAGTACTTCAAGAAAGCCCCCGAAGGCCGCGTCAACATCAAGGACGTCCTGAGCGAAGGCCAGGAAGTCATCGTTCAGGTCGAGAAAGAAGAACGTGGCAACAAGGGCGCAGCCCTGACCACCTTCATCAGCCTCGCTGGCCGCTATCTGGTTCTGATGCCCAACAACCCTCGTGCCGGCGGCATCTCGCGTCGTATCGAAGGTGAAGAGCGCAACGAACTGCGTGAAGCCCTCAACGGCCTGATCGCGCCAGCCGACATGGGTCTGATCGTTCGTACTGCCGGCCTGGGCCGCAGCAGCGAAGAAATGCAGTGGGACCTCGATTACCTGCTGCAACTGTGGACCGCCATCAAGGAAGCGTCCCTCGATCGCTCCGCCCCTTTCCTGATCTACCAGGAAAGCAACGTCATCATCCGCGCCATCCGTGACTACCTGCGCCAGGATATCGGTGAAGTCCTGATCGACAGCATCGAAGCCCAGGAAGAAGCACTGACCTTCATCCGTCAGGTGATGCCGCAGTACGCCAGCAAGATCAAGCTGTACGAAGACAGCGTTCCACTGTTCAACCGCTTCCAGATCGAAAGCCAGATCGAAACCGCCTTTCAGCGTGTTGTCGAACTGCCTTCCGGTGGCTCCATCGTCATCGATCCGACCGAAGCCCTGGTGTCCATTGACATCAACTCGGCGCGCGCCACCAAAGGCAGCGACATCGAAGAAACCGCCCTGCAGACCAACCTTGAAGCGGCTGAGGAAATCGCCCGTCAATTGCGTCTGCGTGACATCGGCGGCCTGATCGTCATCGACTTCATCGACATGACGCCGGCCAAGAACCAGCGCGCCGTGGAAGAGAAAGTCCGCGAAAGCCTGGAAGCCGACCGTGCCCGCGTGCAGATCGGTCGTATTTCGCGCTTCGGCCTGCTGGAAATGTCCCGTCAGCGCCTGCGTCCATCGCTGGGCGAAAGCAGCGGTATCGTCTGCCCTCGCTGCAACGGCACCGGCATCATCCGTGATGTTGAATCGCTGTCGCTGGCCATCCTGCGCCTGATCGAAGAAGAAGCCCTGAAAGACCGTACTGCCGAAGTGCGCGCTCAGGTGCCGATTCCGGTCGCGGCCTTCCTGCTCAACGAAAAACGCAACTCGATCACCAAGATCGAACTGCGCACCCGTGCCCGCATCATCATTCTGCCGAACGATCAGCTGGAAACTCCGCACTTCGAAGTTCAGCGCCTGCGTGATGACAGCCCTGAAGCGCACAGCAGCCAGACCAGCTACGAAATTGCTGCTGCCGCTGCCGAAGTGGAAGAAATTGCACCACTGGCCGCCGCAACCCGCACCCTGGTTCGTCAGGAAGCAGCCGTCAAGACTGCCCCGGCCCGTGCCAATGCGCCGGTCCCGGTAGAAGCCGCTGCCCCTGCGCCAACGCCTGCACCGGCACCCGTCGCTCACGAGCCAAGCCTGTTCAAGGGTCTGGTGAAATCCTTGGTCAGCCTGTTCGCGACCAAGGAAGAGCCTGTCGCTCCGGTCGTGGTTGAAAAGCCTGTTGCAGAACAGCGTCCAGCCCGCAACGAGGAACGCCGCAACGGCCGCCAGCAGAGCCGTGGCCGCAACAATCGCCGCGACGAAGAGCGCAAGCCTCGTGAAGAACGCGCCCCGCGCGAAGAACGTGCAGAGCGCGCACCGCGTGAAGAGCGTGCTCCACGTGAGGAACGTGCACCTCGTGAAGAGCGCACCGTTCGCGAACCGCGTGAAGCCCGTGACGAGTCGGCACCGCGCGAAGAGCGTCCAGCCCGTACCACCCGCGAGCGCAAGCCACGTGAAGCGCGCGAAGATCGCCCGGTTCGCGAACTGCGCGAGCCTCTGGATGCAGCCCCGGCAGTGAACCTCGCTCGCGAGGAGCGTCCTGAACGCGCACCACGCGAAGAGCGCCAGCCGCGCGCACCTCGTGAAGAACGTCAACCACGCGCCGAACAGGCCGCGGCTGCCGTGAGCGAAGAAGAGGAAGTGCTGCTCAACGAAGAGCAGACCAACGACGAGAACCAGGAAGGCAACGACGGTAGCGAAGGCGACCGCCCTCGCCGCCGCTCGCGTGGCCAGCGTCGTCGCAGCAATCGTCGTGAGCGTCAGCGCGATGCCAATGGCAACGTGATCGAAGGCTCCGAAGAGAACGGCAACGAAGAAGAAGGCAGCGCCACCGACCTGTCGGCGGGTCTGGGCTTCACCGCCGCAGCTTCCGCTGCCAGCAGCGTGATCAGCGCGCCTGCCGAAGCCGACGCGCATCAGCAGGCCGAACGTGCCAACAGCAACGCAGCCGCTGCAGACGCCGAGCCTGTGCATCAGGAAACTGCTGCCGAAGCGCCTGTGACTGAAACGCCAGTAGCTGAAACGTCAGCCACCGAAGCACCGGTTGCCGAAAAAGCACCGACCGTTGCCGAACCGACTGTCGAAGCACCTGCCGTTGAAGCCCCTGTGGCAGACGATGCTCCTGTAGCACAGCCTGCTCCAGAGGTTGAAGTTCAGCCGGCAGCGGTCGAAGCACCTGCGATTGCGGCACAGTCCGAACTGTTCGAAGCACCTCACGCAGAACGCGTAGTGCCGTTCAAGCCGACGCCAGAGCCAGCACCACAGGCGCCGGTCGAAGCAGCGGCTCATGAGGAAGTGCCAGCCACTGAATCATCCGAACTGCCAACGCCTGCGCCTGCTGCTGTTGTCGAGCCGGTAGCTCTGAAAGAAGAGCCTGCTCCTTACGTCGCGCCTCAGCCGGTCGTTGAAGGACAGGCACCTGCCCCACAAGAGCAGGCACCTGCGGCTGAAGAAGCAGCGCCTGCACCAGTGGTCAGCAGCACGGGCCGCGCACCGAACGATCCTCGTGAAGTTCGTCGTCGCAAGCGTGAAGAAGAAGCACGTCGTCAACAGGAAGCCGCTGCTGCCAGCGCTCCAGTCGTCGAAGCAGCGCCTGCTGCCACTGAAGCAGAATCGGCCCAGCCTTCACCGGCAGCCGAGGAAAAGACCGAAGAAGCGGCAACTGAGCAACCAGCAGTTAAACCGCAACATGAAGCCGAGAAAGAAAACGAGCCTAAACCCCTCGTCTAACCCCGGCCCATGAAAAAGCCCCGCCTGTGCAAACAGGCGGGGCTTTTTCATGTCCGCTGGTTGAGGATTGCACCGCGTTCATCTTCAATACGCGGCGCTTGATCTGATCTCTTCGCGAGCGAGCCCCCACAAGAGCCCCTTTCCAGGCTATCAGTAGAGGTTCGGCTCCATCTCCAGCTCGATACCGAAACGTTCGGCGATATCGGTCTGGATACGGCGCGCCAGACTTAGCAACTGCAAGCCACTGGCCTGCCCATAGTTGACCAGCACCAGCGACTGCAGCTTGTGCACGCCAGCATCACCATCGCGATACCCCTTCCAGCCCGCCTGCTCGATCAGCCACCCGGCCGCCAGCTTCACTTGGCCATCGTCCTGCGGGTAGCCGACCACGCCTGGGTGCTGCTGTTTGATCGTTGCGTACAATTCGGCAGCGATTATCGGGTTTTTGAAGAAACTACCGGCATTGCCCAGCACAGCGGGGTCAGGCAGCTTTTCACTGCGAATGGCGCAGATCGCACGGCTGACATCGAACGGCGTCGGCTGATCGATACCCTGCTCGTCGAGACGCTGACGAACCGGGCCATATTCGAGGTGCAGGCGAGCGACGCGACTGAGCTTGAAACGTACACGCAGGATCAACCAGCGCGCGACCTGATGCTTGAACACGCTGTCGCGGTAGCCGAACGCACAGTCCTGCAAAGAAAACTCGCGCAATTCGCCGGTTTCACGATCCAGCGCCGTCAGGCTATGGAAGACATCCTTGATCTCGACGCCATAAGCACCGATGTTCTGCATGGGTGCCGCGCCAACGGTGCCTGGGATCAGACTGAGGTTTTCCAGCCCCGCCAGCCCCAGCTCCAGACAGGACTGCACAAACGGATGCCAGGGCTCGCCGGCCTCGGCTTCGACAATCGACTCGAGACAGTCCTCGTGCACGATGCGAATGCCGCGGCTGGCCATGCGCACCACCAGTGACTGCACGTCAGCGCTGAGCAGCAGGTTGCTGCCACCGCCAATCACCAGCAGTGGCACATCGTGCTCGGCCGAATAGGCCAGCGCCTCGCGAACGTCATCATCGCTATGCGCTTCGGCAAATAACCGGGCTTGCACATCAACACCGAACGTATTGAACGGCTTGAGGGAAATCGCGGACTGCACCTGCAAGGTCATACCCTCGCCTTCCCGGACCACTGGACGAAGCGCATCAACCCTCCAGCAAGCGCCTTACGCGCTCCAGGTCTTCGGGCGTATCGACGCCACCGGGTGGCGCTTCGAGCGCGTCGGCAACGTGAATCCGCACGCCATTCCACAGCGCACGCAATTGTTCCAGGCTTTCGGTGTTTTCCAGCCAGCACGGCCCCCAACTGACGAAGTCATGCAGGAAGCCCGCACGGTAGGCGTAGATACCGATGTGCCGACGATAAGGCACGCCGGCAGGCAACTGGTCGCGGTTTGCTGCGAGCGCATCGCGCGCCCACGGCAAGGGAGCCCGGCTGAACGTCAGCGCCAGGCCGTTGATGTCCGTAGCTACCTTGACGATGTTGGGGTTGAACAACGCGGCCACGTCGTCGATAGGCTCGGCCAGCGTAGACATGCCGGCTTCGGGATGGGCGGCCAGATTGGACGCCACCTGGTCGATCACCGCTGGCGGGATCATCGGCTCGTCGCCCTGCACATTGACGACAATCGCGTCAGCCGCCAGGCCAAGTTGCGCGGCCACCTCGGCCAGACGATCGGTGCCGGAGTTGTGATCGTCGCGCGTCAGCAGCACTTCGGCACCAAAAGCCTGACAGGCTTCGACAATGCGTGCATCGTCGGTGGCAATCACCACACGCTCGGCGCTGCTCTTGCACGCCTGCTCCCAGACCAGCTGAACCATGGGTTTGCCGGCAATGGTTTTCAGCGGCTTGCCCGGAAAGCGGCTGGAGCCGTAGCGCGCGGGAATGACAACGGTAAACGCTGCGGTCATTTTTCCAGCCGCTCGTCGGTGCTCAGGGTGCGAGCTTCGCTTTCGAGCATCACCGGAATGCCGTCGCGCACCGGATAGGCAAGACCTGCGCCCTTGCTGATCAGCTCGGTCTTGTCGGCGCTGAGCTTCAATGGTCCCTTGCAGACGGGGCAAGCGAGGATATCGAGTAGTTTGGTGTCCATAGGAGATCCTGAAGCAATCATGGAGAAAGACGTAGCAGTTGCTGGTCGAACCAACCGACAAAGGCATCGGAAGGTAGTGCATCCACTGCCAGATACCACCAGTCATCAGCGGCAAAGGCACGACATTTCACCGCATCCTTCTCGGTCATGACCAAAGGCAGCGCGGGGGTAAATGTCAGCGCCTCGGCACTGTAGACAGCATGGTCGGCGAATGCGTGAGTCACCGGCCGCCAGTGTAATCCTTCGAGGGTATTGAAGAAACGTTGGGGATTGCCGATTCCGGCGACCGCATGCAGCGCCTGACCGGCCGGGAAATAATCCACCGGCTGACGTTCGCCACTGCGCAGATTGATCAGCGCCGAAGGCTTGAGCCTGAAGGCATAGCCGTCGTCCCTGTCCGCCGTCGCGCCGTTATAAAGCAAGGCGTCGACACTGCTCAGCCGCTCGACCGGTTCGCGTAAAGGCCCGGCAGGCAGACAACGGCGATTGCCCAGGCCACGGGCGGCATCGATCAGCACCAGCTCCAGGTCGCGGGCCAGCCGGTAATGCTGCAAGCCGTCGTCGGAAAGAATCACATCCAGCGGTTCGGCAGCGAGCAAGGCCTGTACGGCGCGACTGCGATCCGGATCGATCATCAGCGGCACGCCGCAGCGCTGCACGATGAGCAGGGGCTCGTCCCCCGCCTCGCTGGCACTTTGTTCAGGCAGAACGCGCCACGGCAGGCTTGGCGGCGTGGCGCCGTAACCGCGGCTGACCACACCGACACGCAGGCCGCGACGGCGGCAGTGCTCGATCATCCAGAGAATCAACGGCGTCTTGCCAGTGCCACCGACGGTGATATTACCCACCACGATGACCGGCACCGGCGCGCGATAGATATCACCCTCGCCCGCCAGAAACCGTGCCCGTTTGCGCTCTACGACACGCCGGTAAAGACCTTCGAGCGGGCGCAACAGCGCCAGCGCAGGGTGGCCCTTGTACCAGGCATCGAGCAAACGGTCAGTGAATGCCATCAGTTAGCCGGTGTGGCCTCGACAGTGGTCATGCGCAAATGACTGAAGCCCAGCTTGCCTGCCGCATCCATGGCCGTGATGACCGACTGGTGCGGGGTCTTGCCGTCGGCGCTGATCGACAGCGGCAGGCTGGTATCGCCCCCCGACTCGCGCTGCAGCGCCTCGATCAGCGTCGCCAGATCGTTTTTCGGCAACAACTGATTGTTCAGCGAGAAAATCCCGTCGGCGTTGATGGCAATGTCCAGCTGTTTGGCGCTGGCGTCCACGTCCGGCGTTCCGGTAACGGCCTGTGGCAGATCGACCCGCAACTGGGTTTCGCGAGTGAAGGTGGTCGTCACAATGAAGAACAGCAGCAGGATGAACACCACGTCAATCAGAGAGACCAGATTGATGTCGATGTTTTCCCGGGGTCTGCGACGGCGAAATTTCACTTCTTCTTGCCCCCGCCCGCTCTGGCCAGCGACTTGAGATCGATCTTGGCGTCGATCAGATCGACATCGCGGTCGCCCTGCACCACTTCAACCAGACGAATGGCCTGTTGTTCCATGCCGACCACCAGCTCATCAACGCGGCTCTGCAGGAAGCGATGAAAGAAAATCGCCGGGATCGCGACGATAAGACCCGACGCCGTACAGATCAGCGCCTTGGAAATACCACCTGCCAGCACGCCGGCGTTGGCGGTGGCCCCGGAACTGTTGAACGAGCCGAAGATATCGATCATGCCCAGCACGGTGCCCAGCAAACCAAGCAGCGGCGCCATGGCAGCGATCGAGCCCAGTGCGCTGAGGTAGCGCTCCAGCTCATGAATGACCCGGGCAGCGGCTTCTTCGATGCATTCCTTCATGATCTCGCGACCATGCCTGGAATTGGCCAGACCTGCGGCAAGGATTTCGCCCAGCGGCGAGTCAGCGCGCAGCTGCTTGAGTTTTTCGCCGTCCAGCTTCTTTTCCTGAATCCACTGCCAGACCTGCCCGAGCAGGTGCGGTGGCGTGATACGGCTGGCACGCAACGTCCACAGGCGCTCGATGATGATGCCGGCGGCGGCGATGGAGCTCAGAATAATCGGCAGCATCATCCAGCCGCCAGATTTGACCAGTTCCCACACAGTGATCACTCCCTCGAAAAATTGGCGCCACTCTACCATAGGGTCGCCAAGTGCCGAACGCCGAGATCGATATCCATTCACTCAATCACGCCAGAAGCGCCGTTGCGCACGCTCGGCCTGCGGCGCTCCGAACGTACCCAGTTGCAGACGCACAGCGCCCAGCTCGGCACTGTCGTAACTGGCGATGCCCAAGCCTCGATAGCGCGCCATGACCAACGGGTGTGGGTGACCGAACGCATTGTTGCGACCACGGGAAATCAGCACGCCGACCGGTGCGACGGCGCGAAGAAACGCTTTGGACGATGAGGTCCGGCTGCCGTGATGCGGCGACTGCAACCAGTGGGCACGCAGGTCGAACCCGCTGTCGATTGCCGCGCGCTCGGCGCTCACGTCGATATCGCCCGCCAGCAGCAGACGCTCGCCCCCGGCGTCGACGCTGAGGATGCAGGAGGCGGGGTTGCCGTCAGGCCCCTGCTCCCAGCGCCACGTGGAAAAAACCACGCCATCCCACTCCCAGCGCGCACCGCTCTCGCACAATCGGGCGTCGAGTTGCGGCGCAAGTCTGGCCAGCTCGCCACCCAGCACCCGGCTTACCGGAAAAGCCTGATGAACCGCTGCTGCACCGCCGGCATGGTCTGCGTCGGAATGGCTGATCAACATCAGGTCAAGATGGCGGACGCCTGCCTTGCGCATGGCGGGCACGACCACGCGCTCACCGATATCGAACTCACCGAAACGCGGACCTGCGTCATACAGAAGTGTGTGATTGCGAGTGCGCAGGAGAATCGCCAGGCCCTGCCCCACATCCAGTTGCAAGACGTCTACCTGGCCTTCAGGCACTGATTCGAGCGGCGGAAAAACGCACAGCAACAGCAACGGCCAGCCCAGCGGACGCATGGGCACGCCCTTGGGCAGTAACAAGAGCAAGGCCCCGAGCAGACTCAACCACCATGCCCAGACCGGCACCGTACTGGGCAGCCAGGCCGGCAATGCTGCAGCCACCGCGTCGAGGAACACGAACAGCCACTGCAGCGCCCCGCCCGCCAGCCATAGCAGACCTTCCCCGACTACAGGGACTGGCAGCAACAGCGTTCCGAGCAATGCCGGAGGCAGGACGATCACGCTGACCCAAGGCACGGCAAGCAGGTTGGCAAACGGCCCACTGAGGCTGATCGGCAGGTTCAGTGCCAGCAGAATCGGCAACAAGCCAACGGCGATCAGCCATTGCGCCCGTGTCCAGCTTTGCCACCAGCGCCAGGCGCCGAGACGCCCACTGAAAATCAGGATCAGAATGCCGACCGCCGCGAAGGACAGCCAGAAACCGGGCTGCAGCGTCACCAGCGGCTCGAAGATCAGCACCGCGTTGAAGGACAGCAACAAGGGCCAGACCACGCCCAGATGGCGAAAACGCAAGCGCCACAGCAGCACCATCGCGACCATCACACAGGCGCGCCGGACTGGCACCTCGAAACCGGCCAGCAGTCCGTAGCCCAGTGCAGCGCTGAACGCCAGCGCACACGCCCACGGCAGCCAGGGCAAAGAGCGTGGCCACAGCCCCCAGCGCGCCAAGCCTGCGACCAAAGCGTAAATCACCCCGGCCAGCAAACCGATGTGCTGGCCGGAAATGACCAGCAGATGCACAGTGCCGGTATCCTGCAACACCTGCCAGTCGGTGCTCGATAGCCCTGAGCCATCGCCCAGCACCAGCGCTGCCAGACCGCCCTCCCGGCCCTGCGCATCGACCGCCAGCAGGCGCTGACGAAGGGCATCGCGCCAGGCGGCACGCGCGGGTGCCAATAGCTGACCATCCACCACCGTGCCGGTCGCACCGATGCGCTGCGCCAGCAGCCAGGTCTCATAGTCAAAAGCATCGGGATTGACCAGCCCGGCCGGCCGCTTGAGTTTGACCGCCATGCGCCAGCGCTCCCCGCTGTTAACGGGCTGGCCGCCATACCAGGCCACCCGGATTCGCGCGGGCAGCTTGGCACGTCGTGACCAGGCGCCTTCCAGCTCGAAACGCACCACACCTTCGGCGACACTCGGCAAACCGACCACCTTGCCCTGTACCCACAGCGTCTGACCATCGAGACGCGGCGCCAACCGGTCACTCAGCGCCCACTGCGCCGACACGCAGGCCCAGGTGAAACCGAGCAGGAACAACGCCAGTGGATAGGTACGGAACGGCAGCAGCATCAACGCCAGTGTCGGCATCAGCAGCAATAGCCAGGTCGGCGGCAGCGCCGGTAGAAAACGCAGGGCAAGCAGCCCGAGCGCGAGCGCGATCATCCCTGTGCGCATGACGGTTCCTTGCAGCGGAAAGCCTCAAGAATCAGCGCACTGGGGAAATGTCGGAAGAGGTGGTGTGTTGCAGAATCTGAACGGCCGGTCCCGGCCAACGCTCGACCCGCCAGCCTGGCGGGTCGAAGCCAATGTGTTACTGACGCATACCGCGACCGCTCACCAGCAACCTGGCGCAGCCGATATACAGCACGATGGTCGCCACGATCATGAACGCCAGGGCGATGCTGATCTTGATGTCGGAGACGCCCAGAATGCCGTAACGGAAGGCATTGACCATGTGGAGGACCGGGTTGGCCAGCGACACGGTCTGCCAGAACGGCGGCAACAGGTTGATCGAGTAGAACACGCCGCCCAGGTAGGTCAGCGGGGTCAGGACGAAGGTCGGAATGATCGAGATATCATCGAAGTTGCGCGCAAACACTGCGTTGATGAAGCCCAGCAACGAGAAGATCGTCGCCGTCAGCACGACCACGATGATGGTCACGCCCAAGTGGTGCACTTGCAGGTCGGTGAAAAACATCGACAGCATGGTGACGATGAAACCGACCATCAGCCCACGCAACACACCGCCCAGGGTGTACCCGACCAGAATGGTGTGCGGCGAGACTGGCGACACCATCAGCTCTTCGATGGAGTGCTGAAACTTGGCACCGAAGAAGCTCGACACCACGTTGCCGTAGGAGTTGGTGATCACCGACATCATGATCAGGCCCGGCACGATGTACTGCATGTAGGTAAAGCCGCCCATGTCACCGATCTGGCGACCGATCAGGTTACCGAAGATGACGAAGTACAGAACCATGGTGATGGCTGGCGGCAGCAGGGTCTGCGGCCAGATCCGCATGAAGCGGTGCACTTCACGGTAGACGATGGTTTTCAGGGCAATCAGGTTGGGGCGCAACTCGCCGTTGGGTACGGTCATACCGCCACCTTCGCGAGGTTTTTTTCCACCAGGGACACAAACAACTCCTCAAGGCGATTGGATTTGTTACGCAGGCTCAAGACTTCGATATTCTGGAAGGCCAATTGGCTGAACAACGCAGTGATGCCGACGTTCTTGTCGACCTGCACTTCCAGCGTGTGACTGTCGAGCAGGCGGCAAGGGAAACCGGGCAATTGTGGCGCGGTCTGCCAAGACGCCTTGAGATCGAGCACGAACGTCTCGACGGTCAACGTGCTGAGCAGCTGCTTCATGCCGGTGTTCTGCACGATCACCCCGTGGTCAATGATGCCAATGTTGCGGCACAGCTGTTCGGCTTCTTCCAGGTAGTGCGTGGTGAGGATGATGGTGATGCCTTTGCTGTTCAGCTCGGTCAGAAAGGTCCACATCGAACGGCGCAACTCGATGTCCACGCCTGCGGTGGGTTCGTCGAGGATCAGCAAGCGCGGCTCGTGAATCAGCGCACGGGCGATCATCAGACGCCGCTTCATGCCGCCGGACAGCGAACGTGAAGGCACATCGCGCTTTTCCCACAGTCCCAGCTGCGTCAGGTACTGCTCGGCTCGCTCCTTGGCGATTTTCGCCGGGATGCCGTAGTAGCCCGCCTGAGTGACGACGATGTCCAGGGTCTTCTCGAACTGGTTGAAGTTGAACTCCTGCGGCACGACACCGATGCAACGCTTGAGCGCAGCAGGCTCGCGATCCAGGTCGTGGCCAAAGATGTTCACCGTACCGCTGGTCTTGTTGACCAGTGTCGAGATGATGCCGATGGTGGTGGATTTGCCAGCGCCGTTGGGGCCCAGCAAGGCGAAGAAATCACCTTCGGCGACGTCCAGATCGATGCCATTCAAGGCCTGGAAACCGTTGCCGTAGGTTTTGGTTAACTGCCGAATGGACAGAGCGGAAGACATATCGGGAAAGGTACTCATCAGAAAAAGGAATTGAAGATGACTGTCACCAGCCGCCTGCCGTGACGACCCAGCCGCGCAATGGTGCTCGGCTGCGCCGTTCAAGTACAGACACATCTGTTAATAGTAAATATCGAGCACCGGACATGCACCCGATCAGCCCTTTCTCCTGCTCACATCACATGCTCAGGTCAAAGGGGTCATGACCGCCTTGCGATAAGCCGGGCGCATCTTGAGACGCTCATACCAGGCTTGGAGGTGAGGCAGCGGCGGACGTTCAATCGGCATTTCAAACCAGCCGTAGGCGAAGCATCCCAAGGGAATATCGCCCATACCGAACGCATTGCCAGACAGGTAGGGCTGTCGCGACAGCGCCTCGTCGGCCACCAGCAGCAGGCTGTGCAGCGTCTTGATGCCTTGCTCGATGGCCGGCCAGTCCTGTTTCTCGGCCGGCGTGCGTACTACGCCCCAGAACACCGGGCTAAACGGCGCGGCGATGGTCGAGGTGGTCCAGTCCATCCACTTGTCTGCATTGGCGCGGGCCTTCAGATCTGCGGGGTATAAATCAGAATCGGGGGCATGGCGGGCGGCCAGATAGCGCACGATGGCGTTGGACTCCCACATCACGAAGTCGCCGTCTTCGATCATCGGAATCCGGCCGTTAGGGTTTTTCGCGCGATAGGCCGCGTCGTTGACCAGGCCGAATGCACCACCGGCGTCCTGCGTCTCGTAGGGCACGCCCACTTCCTCGGCAATCCAGAGTGCCTTGCGCACATTGCTGGAATTCTTCCGCCCCCAGATCTTGAGCATTGCGTTCCCCTCGCAGTCGCTGATAAATAAAGGCTCACAGTCTACCCCGAAGCGGCGGCAACTTACTCGTCAACCAGGGGTCACTATCGATGTCGCCCCACCACTGCCTGGCGACCAGTTCTTGAACGCTGCCACGGCGGCGGTCATCACGGAGGAATACTTATGCTGTTGTTGTGGATTGTTGTGCTGGTCGTCGGCATTGCCTGGCTGGCTCATCGGCGAACCGCCCCGCTCCCGGCGCTTGGCGTGGTAGCTGTCTACCTGCTGGCCATGGGTATTTTCAGTCACGCGCCAGGATGGCTGCTGACGGTGTTCTGGTTGCTCTGGCTGGCAGTGTTCATACCGGTAATGCTGCCCGATCTGCGCCGTAAGCATTTCACTGCGCCGATGTTCAGCTGGTTTCAAAAAGTCCTGCCGCCGATGTCGCAAACCGAGCGTGATGCGATCGATGCCGGCACGGTCTGGTGGGATGGCGAGCTGTTCAGCGGTCGCCCGGACTGGGACAAGCTGCTGGCCTACCCGAAAGTCCAGCTGACCGAAGAGGAACAGGCCTTTATCGACGGGCCGACCGAAGAACTCTGCGCGATGGTCAGCGACTGGGAAATCGGCCAGGCCATGGACCTGCCGCCTGAAGCCTGGGCGCACATGAAAGCGCACGGTTTCTTCGCGCTGATCATCCCCAAGGAATTCGGTGGCAAGGGCTTCTCCGCCTACGCCCACTCCCAGGTAGCCATGAAGCTGGCCACTCGCAGCGGCGACCTGGCCTCCACAGTGATGGTGCCCAACTCCCTCGGCCCGGCTGAACTACTGCTGCACTACGGCACCGACGAGCAACGCAATCATTACCTGCCACGTCTGGCACGCGGTGAAGACATTCCCTGCTTCGCGCTGACCGGTCCGCTGGCCGGTTCCGATGCAGGTGCGATGACCGACACCGGGATCATCTGCAAAGGCCAGTGGCAGGGTGAAGAAGTCATCGGCCTGCGCCTGACCTGGGAAAAACGCTACATCACCCTCGGCCCGGTCGCCACTCTGCTCGGCCTGGCCTTCAAGGCCCACGACCCTGAGCACCTGCTCGGCGAAAAAGAAGATCTGGGCATCAGCCTCGCGCTGATTCCGACCGAGACGCCCGGCGTGGAAATCGGCCGCCGTCACCTGCCTCTGGGCGCGGCGTTCATGAACGGCCCCAACTCGGGCAAGGATGTGTTCATCCCGCTGAGCTACCTGATCGGTGGTCAACCGATGCTGGGCAAGGGCTGGATGATGCTGATGAACTGCCTGTCGGTGGGGCGTTCGATCTCGCTGCCGGCCGTCGGCACCGGCGCTGCGAAATACACCAGCCTGGTCACCGGCCAGTACGCGAAGGTGCGTGAGCAATTCAATGTGCCTATCTCCGCATTCGAAGGCATCCAGGAAGCGTTGGCGCGTATCGGCGGCAACGCCTGGCTGATGGACAGTGCGCGCATGCTGACGGCCAATGCGGTCGACCTGGGCGAGAAGCCATCGGTGCTCTCGGCGATTCTCAAGTACCACCTGACCGAGCGTGGCCGCGAGTGTATCGGTCACGCCATGGACGTGCATGGCGGCAAGGGCATCATCATGGGCCCGAACAATTACCTGGGTCGCAACTGGCAAGGTGCGCCGATCTTCATCACTGTCGAGGGCGCCAACATCCTTTCGCGCAACCTGATGATCTTCGGCCAGGGCGCGATTCGCTGCCATCCGTTCGTGCTCAAGGAAATGGCCCTGGCCGGGCGTGAGGACAAGCAGCAAGCGCTGATCGAGTTTGACAGCCTGTTGCTCAAACACATCGGCTTTGCGGTGAGCAATGCCGCCAGCACCTTCATCCTCAACCTGGGCTTCGGTCATTTCGAAAGAGCGCCGGGCAACGGCCTCAGCCAGGGCTACTTCCGCGCGCTTAACCGTCAGGCAGCCGCGTTCGCAATGCTCGCTGACTTGAGCATGATGCTGTTGGGTGGCGAACTGAAACGCCGCGAACGCCTGTCGGCGCGCCTGGGTGACGTGCTCAGCCATATGTACCTGGCCTCGGCGGCGCTCAAGCGTTATCACGACCTCGGATCGCCGGACCACATGAGCCCATTGTTCCGTTGGGCCATGGAAGAAAGCCTGGGGCATTCGGAACGTGCGATGGACGAGATCCTCAGCAACTTCCCCAACCGCATACTGGGCGGGGTGCTGCGTGCCGTAGTGTTCCCGTTCGGTCGCCGGCACAAGGGGCCGTCGGACAGACTGGATGCCGAAGTTGCTCAGGTACTGGGCCGCGCCAAAGGCGATCCGACGCTGGAAGAGCTGCTGGCAGGCTGCTATCGCCCGCAATCGGCAGACGATCCGGTCGGCGCGCTGCAACAAGCCATCGATCTGCTCAGCGCTGCGTATCCGCTGCACAAGAAGCTGCAAGTGGCAATCAAGAGTGGTCAGGTCAAGCCGGACGCTGGCGAGCCTGTCATCGACGCCGCGCTGCGCATCGGTGTTTTGCAGGCCGACGAAGCGCAGACCCTGCGTACCGCTGAGGCAGCGCGCCGCAAGGTGATCGATGTGGATGATTTCGACAAGGAAGAACTGACCCTGGCAGCCGGCAAGATTCGCTGATAGTCAGGTCGCACCACACAGCAGGCGCGTAGAGCTTTATACTCTCGCGCCTGTTTTTGCATTTGAGGATTACCCAATGGCCGATGCCACTCTCGATCACCAACTTGGCCTGCTGGCACACCTGCGCAGCATTCTGGTCGCGCTGGGCGAGGCCGAGCAGGTTCCGGAAGAAAGCCACGCGCTGTTCATGGAGCGTTTCGACGAACTGGTCGAGCTGCTGCCGCAGGATCCCATCGAAAGCCAGTACCTGGGTCAGGACATCCTCTGTCAGGTCATCCAGCGCTACCCGCAAATCGCGCACCTGGTACCGCGCGACCTGCTGTGGTTCTTCGCCGGTGACTGCCTGCATTTCATGCCGGATGATGAAATCGAGCTGTATCAGGCGCTGGAAGAACGCCGTTACGAAGCCGAGCAGAACGAAGAACCGTTCGACTGGAATCAGGAGAAACAGCTACTTAGCATGTCGACACAGGGCAGCAAGCACTGAGCATCCCTGGCTCCAAGCCTGCTCCGGAGGTCATTCCGGGCAGGTGGCCTGTCACACCGCGTCAATCCGCTATCCAGCGTAACCCATCGACTTAAACGATCATCAAATCCCGGCATTCGAATAAATTTATCGAATAAACAGGTATACCATGACACTTCGTATCACCTGATAAGGAGTGCCCTCTCTCCCATGACTCAATTTCGTAAAGTCCTGTCCATTCAAACGGGTCAACCAGCGTCCGATGGCGCGGGCGTCAAACTGACGCGTGTCTTCGGCGGGCGTGGCGTGGAGCAGTTCGATCCGTTTCTGATGCTGGACGAGTTCGGGTCGGACAAGCCGGATGACTACATCGCCGGCTTTCCACCTCACCCGCACCGGGGCTTCGAAACGGTGACCTACATGCTTGAGGGACGTATGCGTCACGAAGACCATATGGGCAATGTCGGCCTTCTGCAGGGCGGCGGTGTGCAGTGGATGACTGCGGCACGCGGGATCATTCACAGCGAAATGCCTGAACAGGAAGAAGGCACCATGCGCGGCTTTCAGCTTTGGCTGAACCTGCCGGGCAAGAACAAGCTGAGCGATGCCAGCTACCAGGACATCCAGCCGGAAAACGTTCCGAGTGTCACCACTCAGGCCGGTGTGCAGGTGGTGGTATTGGCCGGTCATTTCGACGATGGCCAGGTTCGCCAGGCCGGGGCGGTACAGCGCCCGGACACCGAGCCGTTGTACTTTGACTTTGACATGCCTGCCGGCAGCTGTATCAGCCCGCACGTACCCGAAGGGCACCTTGTGCTGCTGTACGTTTATGAAGGCAGTGTCGAGCTGGAAGGCAGCACCCAGCCGATCGGTAAACGCCAAATGGCACGCCTGTCCGACAGCGGTGAAGTGCAGATCAGCAGCGCCGCCGGTGCGCGGCTGTTACTGATTGCAGGCAAGCCGTTACGTGAGCCGATCGTGCAATACGGCCCCTTCGTGATGAACACCAAGGAAGAGATCGAGCAGGCGATTCGTGACTTCCGGGAAGATCGTCTGACGGCGTGACGACGTCGGTCACTGGGCCCTGCGCCCGCCGATCAACAGACAGGGGCCCCGCCTCTGTCTGGCCGCGTTAATCCAGACGCAAAAAGCGCTTAAGTTCGGCACCCTGAGCAATCGCATCGTGACGCCCCAGTTCGATCAATTCGCTGCAATAACCTGACTCGAACAGCAGATAGCTCAGCACACTGGCCCCGCTGCTCTTGGTCGCACCCGGCCCGCGCAGAAAAGTGCGCAGCGCGGGGGGCAGCTCGCGGCGGTGACGGGCGGCGATTTCATCCAGCGGACGGCTCGGCGAAATCACCAGCACTTCCACCGGCTCCATGCCCGGCTGCCGGGCCTGATCCTCGGGCAGCAACGCACTGGCGGTGTTCAAGCGTTCCAGCAGTTCGATATCGCTTTCCAGATTGTCGATGAAGGTGCTGTTGAGCATGTGGCCGCTGATCTGCGCCAGGCTTGGCTGAGCGCCGCGTGGCGCGCGGGGTGCCGGTCTTTCGGCCTTGAGGCCTCGCGGGTTGCCGCTGACGCCGACCACCAGCACACGATTGGCGCCCAGATGCAGCGCCGGGCTGATCGGTGCCGACTGGCGCACGGCCCCGTCGCCAAAGTATTCCTCGTCCAGCATCACGGGGGCGAACAGCAAGGGAATGGCTGAGCTGGCGAGCAAGTGATCCACGGTCAGTTGCGTCGGACGGCCGATGCGGCGATGTCTCAGCCAGGGTTCAATCGTACCGCGGCCCTGATAGAACGTGACCGCCTGACCCGATTCGTAACCGAAGGCCGTCACCGCCACTGCACGCAGATGATGAGCATCGATGGCCGCTTCGATTCCGGACAGGTCCAGACGATCATTGAGCAGGTCACGCAGGGGCGAACTGTTGAGCAAGGCGACCGGGATATTGCGCCCGAAACCCAACAGGCTGCGACCGAAAAAACGGCTGGCCTGATGAATCACCCCGGACCAGTCGCTGCGCAGCACCTGATGGCTGCGAAATGACTGCCAGAACTCGGTCAATTGATGGATGGCGATTCGAAAATGCAGCGCGCCACTGGCCAGTTTGACGGCATTGATCGCGCCAGCCGACGTACCGACGATGACCGGAAAGGGATTGGGCGAACCGGGAGGCAGCAGATCGGCAATGCCTGCCAGTACGCCGACCTGATAGGCCGCACGCGCCCCGCCACCCGATAAAATCAGCCCGGTTACAGGCTCGACACCGCTTACTGCACTGCTCGTTACTGCGCGATCCTGCATCTACGACTGACCTCGGTGATCAACGACGCTTTTTATCTATGCTTCTCATATAGCTTCTGTTCACCGGCTGGTCGACTTTTAAAGCGTCGATGGGCCCAAAGATACTGTTCCGGACATTCAGTGACAGCCCTTTCTACCCATTGATTGATGCGCAGGCAATCGGCTTCGTCGCTCTCACCCGGAAAGTTGTCCAGCGGCGGATGAATCACCAGCCGGTAACCGCTGCCGTCTGCCAGACGCCGCTGAGTGAAGGGCACGACCTGCGCACGGCCCAGGCGGGCGAACTTGCTGGTGGCGGTCACCGTTGCGGCCTGAATGCCGAACAGCGGCACAAAAATACTCTGCTTGGCGCCATAGTCCTGATCCGGCGCGTACCAGATCGCCCGGCCGGCACGCAGTAACTTGAGCATGCCGCGCACGTCATCGCGCTCCACAGCCAGCGAATCCAGGTTATGGCGCTCACGCCCGCGACGCTGGACGAAGTCGAACAACGGGTTCTTGTGTTCGCGATACATGCCGTCGATGGTGTGCTGCTGGCCCAAAAGCGCAGCGCCGATTTCCAGCGTGGTGAAATGCAGCGCCATCAGAATCACGCCCTCGCCTTTTTCCTGGGCATTCTGCAAATGCTCGAGCCCTTCGACGTGGGCAAGCCTGGCCAGACGTTTTTTCGACCACCACCAGCTCATGGCCATCTCGAAGAAGGCAATCCCGGTGGAGGCGAAGTTTTCCTTGAGCAGACGCTTGCGCTCGGCCGCGGACAAATGCGGGAAGCACAGCTCCAGATTGCGTGCCGCGATTTTTTTTCGATCAGTGGCCACACGGTACATGATGGCGCCCAGTGCCCGACCGATGACCAGCAGAACGCGAAATGGCAATTGGACAATCAGCCACAATAGCCCCAGTCCCAGCCATAGCGGCCAGAAACGGGGGTGAAGGAAACTGGCTTTAAAGCGCGGGCGATCCATTTGGGGTTCCGTCAGAACAAAGGCCGCGCATTCTACAACGGTTCTAGCCGCTTGCGGCTCGCGGGCGTTCTCGCTATAAGTCTCGGCACTTTTAGCGACAAGCTGTTGTGTATATCAACCATGAGCCAGATTGAATCGCAAAACCCGGAACCTGTATTTCAGCTCAAGGGCAGCATGCTCGCCATCACCGTGATGGAGCTGGCCCGAACCAACCTTGAAGCGCTCGACAGGCAGTTGGCGGCCAAGGTTGCACAAGCCCCCAACTTCTTCAGCAATACGCCGTTGATCCTGGCTCTGGACAAACTCGCACCGCACGAGGGTCCGGTGGACCTCCCGGGCCTGGTGCGTATCTGTCGCCAGCACGGCCTGCGAACCCTGGCGATCCGCGCCAACCGTATCGAAGACATTGCTGCGGCGATTGCCGTCGACCTCCCGGTCCTGCCACCGTCCGGCGCACGTGAACGCGTGATCGAACCGGTTGAAGCCGAAGCACCGAAAAAAATTCCGGAAAAACCGCCCGAACCCCTGATCAAGCCGACCCGCGTGATAACCGCTCCAGTACGCGGCGGTCAGCAGATATACGCCCAGGGCGGCGACCTGGTGGTAGTCGCTCCGGTCAGTCCCGGTGCGGAACTTCTCGCTGATGGAAACATCCATGTCTACGGCCCGATGCGTGGCAGGGCACTGGCGGGAATAAAGGGCGATACCAAGGCACGGATCTTCTGTCAGCAGTTGAGTGCCGAGCTGATTTCGATTGCCGGGCAATACAAGGTGTCCGAGGACTTGCGCAGGGACCCGTTATGGGGCTCGCCGGTCCAGATCAGCTTGTCAGGTGATGTGTTGAACATCATTCGTCTTTAACGGATACTGCCGCAATTTTCAAAGCATCTCTGATTCGTCGCGAAATTGTCGTGAAGGCGGCAGGAAGTTCTAGAAAGCACTGCTTTTCAGCGGGTATATGAGTCGAAAGTAATAGCTTAGTGCTAGCTTTCCGGAATCAGACCCCAGGACTTCCAGAATGCTTCGGCGGACGCGGCGCCAAGAGATGCCTTTCAGGGACTCAATGTCCTTTTCCTCTAGGGGTGATACACCTTGGCCAAGATTCTCGTTGTTACATCCGGCAAGGGTGGTGTGGGCAAGACCACCACCAGCGCCGCCATCGGTACCGGTCTCGCACTGCGCGGCCACAAGACAGTCATCGTCGACTTCGACGTCGGCCTGCGTAACCTCGACCTGATCATGGGTTGCGAACGTCGTGTCGTGTATGACTTCGTCAACGTGGTCAATGGCGAAGCCAACCTGCAACAGGCGCTGATCAAGGACAAGAAGATCGAAGGCCTGTTCGTGCTGGCCGCCAGCCAGACCCGCGACAAGGAAGCGCTGACCAAGGAGGGCGTTGAAAAAGTCCTCATGGAACTGAAGGAATCCTTCGAATACATCGTCTGCGATTCGCCGGCCGGTATCGAAACCGGTGCTCACCTGGCCATGTACTTCGCCGACGAAGCCATCGTCGTGACCAACCCTGAAGTCTCGTCGGTACGTGACTCCGACCGTATGCTGGGCCTGCTGGCCAGCAAATCGCGTCGCGCCGAACGTGGCGAAGACCCGATCAAGGAACACTTGCTGCTGACCCGCTACAACCCAGAGCGCGTCAGCAAGGGCGAAATGCTCGGCGTGGAAGACGTCAAGGAAATCCTTGCCGTTACCCTGCTCGGCGTGATTCCCGAATCCCAGGCTGTACTGAAAGCTTCCAACCAGGGCGTGCCGGTCATTCTCGATGACCAGAGCGACGCGGGTCAGGCCTACAGCGATGCGGTTGACCGCCTGCTGGGCAAAACACTTGAGCACCGGTTTCTGGATGTGCATAAGAAAGGATTCTTTGAACGCCTGTTCGGGGGTAATTAATGAATATTTTTGACTTCTTTCGTGACCGCAAAAAAGGAAGCACGGCCTCGGTAGCGAAAGAGCGTCTACAGATCATCGTTGCTCACGAACGCGGCCAACGCAGTACTCCGGACTACCTTCCTGCGCTGCAGAAAGAACTGGTGGAAGTGATCCGTAAATACGTCAATATCGAGTCTGACCAGGTACAGGTCGCTCTGGAAAGCCAGGGCAGCTGTTCGATTCTGGAACTCAATATCACCCTGCCCGATCGCTGATCAGGCAGTCGCTCGCGGCGGTATCGGCGTACTTCTATGGAAGCTGCGCCCTTGCCGCCGTTGGCGTTTCTAGCGTTTCGAGGCCGTTGCATGCCGTTGTCGAACATCCGCATCATTCATCAGGACGCCGCCGTTCTGGTGATCGATAAGCCTACCCTGCTGCTTTCCGTTCCCGGCCGTGCCGACGATAACAAGGATTGCCTGATTACCCGCCTGCAGGAAAACGGTTACCCCGAAGCACGTATCGTCCATCGCCTGGACTGGGAAACCTCGGGCATCATTCTGCTGGCCCGTGATGCCGATACGCATCGCGAGCTGTCGCGTCAGTTTCATGACCGCGAAACCGAGAAAGCCTACACCGCGCTGTGCTGGGGCCAACCGTCACTGGACAGTGGCAGTATCGATCTGCCATTGCGCTATGACCCGCCTACCAAGCCCCGGCATGTGGTGGATCACGAGGGTGGAAAGCACGCGCTGACGTTCTGGAAGGTTGTCGAGCGGCATGATACTCACTGTCGTGTCGAGCTCACACCGATCACCGGCCGCTCGCATCAGTTGCGTGTGCATATGCTGTCGATCGGGCATCCGCTGTTGGGTGATGGTCTGTACGCGCATCCGGAAGCGCTGGCGGCCTATCCGCGTCTGTGTCTGCATGCCAGCATGCTGAGCTTCACGCATCCTGGGACTGGCGAGCGAATGACCTTCGAGTGTGCTGCGCCGTTCTGATCTGAATGATGCGCTGACTATCTTGCAGATGCTCCGCGTCACGAAATGCATGCAACATAGAGCGTCGGCACGAGAGCCCGTCGGGCTTGTGTATCGCGATGAGCGCAACCCAAGGCAGCACATCATCCAATACGGTAAACTCGCGCCATTGTTGTCTGGAGCTATTTATGCGCGCAGAGTTGAACAAAGGCCTCATTGATTTCCTGAAGGCCTCTCCTACCCCCTTCCACGCCACTGCCACACTCGTGCAACACTTCGAAGCCGCAGGTTTTCAGCGGCTGGACGAACGTGACACGTGGGCGGTAGAAACCGGCGGTCGTTACTTCGTTACCCGTAATGACTCTTCTATCGTCGCTTTCCGGATGGGTCGTCAGTCGCCACTCACTGGCGGCATCCGCATGGTCGGCGCACACACCGACAGCCCGTGCCTGCGGGTCAAGCCGCAACCGGAACTGCAACGTCAGGGTTTTTGGCAATTGGGCGTCGAAGTCTACGGCGGCGCTTTGCTGGCTCCCTGGTTCGATCGTGATCTGTCGCTGGCCGGTCGTGTCACTTTCCGCCGTGATGGCAAGGTGGAAAGCCAACTGATCGACTTCAAGCTGCCGATCGCCGTGATTCCCAATCTGGCGATTCACCTGAACCGCACGGCCAACGAAGGCTGGGCGATCAACGCGCAAAACGAACTGCCCCCCATTCTGGCGCAGGTTGCCGGTGACGAGCGAGCGGACTTCCGGGCGCTGCTGACCGACCAACTGGCCCGCGAACACGGACTCAATGCCGATGTGGTGCTCGATTACGAGCTGAGTTTCTACGACACTCAGGGCGCCGCCGTGGTCGGCCTCAACGGGGACTTCCTGGCAGGTGCACGCCTGGACAACCTGTTGTCGTGTTTCGCCGGGATGCAGGCACTGCTCAACACCGAGAGCGACGAAACCGCCCTGCTGGTGTGCACCGATCACGAAGAGGTCGGCTCGTCTTCCGCTTGTGGCGCAGACGGTGCGATGCTCGAGCAGATCGTCCAGCGCCTGTTGCCAAGCAGCGAAGACTACGTGCGCACGATTCAGAAGTCGCTGCTGATCTCAGCCGATAACGCCCACGGCATTCATCCCAACTACGCTGACAAGCACGACGCCAATCATGGTCCCAAGCTCAACGCCGGGCCGGTGATCAAGGTCAACAGCAACCAGCGTTACGCCACCAACAGCGAAACCGCCGGTTTCTTCCGCCATCTGTGCATGGCCGAAGAAGTCCCGGTGCAGAGCTTTGTGGTGCGCAGTGACATGGGTTGCGGCTCGACCATCGGACCGATCACTGCCAGTCATCTGGGTATTCGCACGGTAGACATCGGCTTGCCGACGTTCGCCATGCACTCGATTCGCGAACTGGCCGGCAGCCATGACCTGGCGCATCTGGTCAAGGTATTGAGCGCGTTCTATGCCAGCCACGAGTTGCCATAACGGCTGAGGCGATCACCGATAACGTGGGAGCGGCCTGCTGCTCCCGCATGTTGGTGTTGACGCCCGCTAAAATGCCCATGGAAAGAAATAAAACTTTCTCTAATCACAACGATAAAAAAGATGCGTTTGCCTGCGTCAGGCATAACCACCTGGTACGCAACAACAAGTCGTTAGTTTATAAAGGGACTTCATGTCCCGAATTCCATCGACGCACCCTGTCGATGATTCAGTCGTGGAGTGCTGGAATAACGCGGGCTACTCGACCTCTATCCAGTCATCATCCTCGTCGGGTTTATCGACAATATCGTCCTCTTCGTTCACGTAATACGGTATGTCGGCTTCAACACCGTTCTCACCCGTTCTGGCAACCAATTGCCTGTACCTCTTCCCGTCCCAGAGCCTGAAAATAAGCGTGGAGTCTTCTCCCGCCGAGAGCGTCGAGCCTTCACTGCCAATAAGCTTGCTACGCGCGCCTGCCGTCAAGATACTGTTCTTTCCAGCGGTCAATCTGCTTTGGTCTCCCGCCATCAAGGTGCAGTCATGTCCGCCGGTCAGTTTGCTTCTATCGCCGGCAGTCAGATAACTGTTATTACCGGCCAGTAGTTTGCTGCGGTCACCCGCGGTCTGATTACTGTCTGCACCGGCAATCAACCTGCTGCGATCACCCGCCAGTTGTACGCTGCCCGCACCGGCAATCAGCGTGCTGCGAAAACCTGCTGTCTGCGAGCTGCCCTTGCCGGCGATCAGCATGCTTTTATTTCCGGCGACCTGAATGCTTTCATGGCCTGCAATCAACGAGCTGCCATAACTTGCAATCTGGTTACTGCCATAACCCGCAGTCAATGTGCTGCGAATGCCCGATGTAAGGCTACTGCCATAGCCGGCGATCAAAACGCTGCGAAGTCCGGCGATCAGCGTACTGCCATAGCCTGCGGTCAGAAAACTCCTGATTCCGCTGGTCAGGGAGCTGCCATAACCGGCTATCAATGAACTGTCCTGCCCGGCCGTTGCAGTGCTGCCGTAGCCCGCAGTAAGCGAGCTTCCGTACTCTGCGGTCTGAGTACTGCCGTAACCGGCCGTAAGGGTACTTTTATAGCCGGCTGTCTGCGTACTGCCATAACCGGCGATCAGCGAGCTGGCAAAGCCGGCAGTGGAAGTACTTCCGTAGCCGGTGGTGAGCGAGCTGTTTTCCTGTGCGGTTTGCGTACTGCCGTAACCGGCGGTCAAGGTGCTCTCGTACCCCGCAGTCTGCGTACTGCCATAACCCGCAATCAACGAACTCGCGTAGCCAGCAGTGGAAGTACTGCCATAACCTGTCACCAGGTCACTGCGCTCCTGCGCGGTTTGCGTACTGCCGTAACCGGCGGTCAACGTGCTCTCGTAGCCTGCCGTCTGGGTACTGCCGTAACCCGCGATCAGCGAGCTGGAATAGCCCGCAGTAGAGGTACTTCCGTAACCTGTGGTGAGCGAGCTGTTTTCCTGAGCGGTTTGCGTACTGCCATAACCGGTCGTCAAGGTGCTCCCGTAGCCTGCCGTCTGCGTGCTGCCATAGCCGGCGATCAAGGAACTGGAATAGCCCGCAGTCGACGTGCTGCCGTAGCCTGCGACCAGGTCGCTGCGCTCCTGTGCTGTCTGTGTACTGCCATAACCTGCGGTCAGTATGCTTTTGAAACCCGCCGTCTGAGTGCTGCCGTAGCCGGCGATCAGCGAACTGTTTGACCCTGCCGTCGAAGTGCTGCCATAGCCTGTGACAAGGTCACTGTGTTCTCTGGCGGTCTGGGTACTGCCATAGCCGGCGGTCAGCATGCTTCTGTAGCTCGCGGTCTGGGTGCTGCCATAACCTGCGATCAGCGAACTGCCTGAGCCTGCGGTTCCGGTACTGCCATAGCCCGCAATCAGGTCGCTACCGTCCCTGGCCGTCTGGGTACTGCCATAACCAGCGGTCAGGATACTTTTGTGGCCCGCTGTCTGTGTACTCCCGTAACCCGCGATGATGAAGCTTTCATGCCCTGCGGTGCCTGTACTTCCGTAGCCGGTGGTGAGGTTACTGGCAGCCCCGGCCGTTTGCGTACTGCCATAGCCTGAGGTGAGTACGCTGCCCTGCTGTGCGGTCTGGGTACTGCCATAACCTGCCGTGAGCGAGCTTTCACTGCCCGAGGTTTGTGTGCTGCCATAACCGGCGATCAACGAGCTGTCAGCGCCAGCTGTTCCCGTACTGCCATACCCGGCCGTCAGGGTGCTGCCTTCACGGGCAGTCTGGGTACTGCCATAGCCTGCGGTGAGCGAACTTTCGCTGCCTGATGTCTGCGTGCTGCCATATCCTGCGATCAGCGAACTGTCGGCACCTGCCGTTCCAGTACTGCCGTAGCCCGCAGTCAGGTTGCTGCCCTCCTGGGCGGTCTGTGTACTGCCGTAACCTGCCGTCAGCGCACTGTCACTTCCCGAGGTCTGCGTGCTGCCGTATCCCGCGATCAGCGAACTGTCGGCACCTGCTGTGCCAGTGCTGCCGTAGCCCGCAGTCAGGTTGCTGCCTTCCTGAGCCGTCTGTGTACTGCCGTAACCTGCTGTCAGCGCACTGTCACTTCCCGAGGTCTGCGTGCTGCCGTATCCCGCGATCAGAGAGCTGTCGACACCTGCTGTACTCGTGCTGCCGTACCCCGCCGTCAGATTGCTGCCCTCCTGGGCCGTCTGCGTACTGCCGTAACCCGCCGTGAGCGAACTGTCGCTGCCCGAGGTTTGCGTGCTGCCGTGACCGGCGATCAGCGAGCTGTCGGAACCTGCCGTGCCGGTGCTGCCATACCCTGCAGTGAGATTGCTGCCTTCCTGAGCAGTTTGCGTGCTGCCGTAACCTGCGGTCAGGGCGCTGTCGCTTCCCGAAGTCTGCGTGCTGCCATAGCCGGCGATCAACGAGCTGTCGGCACCTGCGGTACCAGTGCTGCCGTACCCGGAGGTCAGGTTGCTGCCTTCCTGAGCCGTCTGCGTGCTGCCGTAGCCTGCGGTCAGCGAACTGTCGCCGCCCGAAGTTTGGGTACTGCCGTAACCGGCGATCAACGAGCTATCCGAGCCCGCAGTGCCGGTACTGCCATACCCTGCGGTGAGATTGCTGCCTTCCTGAGCCGTTTGCGTGCTGCCGTAACCCGCCGTGAGCGAGCTGTCTTCTCCGGAAGTCTGAGTACTGCCGTAACCGGCGATCAACGAACTATCCGAGCCCGCCGTGCCTGTGCTGCCGTACCCGGCCGTCAGGTTACTGCCTTCCTGGGCCGTCTGCGTGCTGCCGTAACCCGCCGTCAGCGAGCTGTCACCTCCAGAGGTCTGTGTACTGCCATAACCGGCGATCAGCGAGCTATCGGAGCCCGCCGTGCCGGTGCTGCCGTACCCGGCCGTCAGGTTGCTGCCTTCCTGAGCCGTTTGCGTGCTGCCGTAACCCGCTGTGAGCGAGCTGTCTTCTCCGGAAGTCTGAGTACTGCCGTAACCGGCGATCAACGAACTATCCGAGCCAGCTGTTCCCGTACTGCCATACCCTGCCGTCAGGTTGCTGCCTTCGCGGGCGGTCTGGGTGCTGCCGTAACCCGCCGTCAGCGCGCTGTCCCCTCCGGCGGTCTGGGTGCTTCCATAGCCTGCTACCAACGAACTGTCGGAGCCGGCGGTGCCCGTACTTCCATAACCGGCAATCAGATCACTGTGGTTGCCAGCAGTCTCGTTACTGCCATAACCGGCAATGAGTCGACTGTGGTTGTCGCCGCTCAACGTGCTGCCGTAAGTGGCGGTCTGCAAATTCTGCGGCGTCGTCACCGGCAGGGTATTTACCGGGGGGGCAGCCGCGCTGACCAACGCCACATCGAACACTTCATGACTGGCCTGTTCGGCCACCGGTAACGTGACATTTGCTGCCGCGGGCGTGGGTGTGGGCGTGGCCATTGGCGTCGGCGTTGATGCAGGGTCGGCCTGACGTGCCGAAATGAAGTGTGACGCGCTGATCCTGTCGCCGACATGAACCACCTCGGCCCGCGGAAACTTGACCATTCCCGGTTCTTCCAGACTGATGATGTCGGCAACGGCGACTTCACAGACAATCCATCGCGCATCGGCATGCACGCTTAGAAAAGCGCTGGTTCCAGCGCCCCACAGTAAACCGACCAGACCATTCTCATGCCGCCTGGTTGACTGCCAGTATTTGGATTCCACCGTGCCAGAAGCGGGCCATATAAGGCCGCAATGATCGGCCATGTTATTTGCACAGGTACGCAGCACCAACGCCTTGTCGAGATTCATTACAGCATCCTCATAGATCCTTTAAATAAAAGCAGCTGCACTTATCAAGCATTGCTTTACAGGACAACCGCCATGTCAGCCTTAATCCTAAAGTGGAACGATGGTGCACATAACACCAACTAAGCAGCGCACCCCCTTCCACACTAAAAACCTACCACACCCTATTAAGAAGTATTAATTAAGATTGAGATTTTTTCTTACAGCTCGCTAAAAATTAGAATAATTACTCTGGAAAATCTCATGAAAAAAAACCAACTAATTTAACCCTGCGTCGCCAGCAGCAATAGAAAAACGCTCATTGATTTTTTTTGTTAATCAAACGCAGGCCTTATAAAAAACCTATTAAAGAGGCGGTGGACTGCGCAAGTTTTTATCAACGAGACGAGTATTTACTTATAAAAAACAGTCAACTAACGAGTTGCAGGTCAGTGCCCACAAAGCCGGTTTGCCACACCGGCATTCAGTCTCCATGCACCTCGGCGCGCACATGAATAGCATCATGACGCCAGTATTCGAGGTCACAGTCGATCAACCGATCTTTGCGATCATAATTGACACGTGCAATGCGCAGGCCCGGGCTGCCAAGCGAAACCTTCAGGGCGGCAGCCGCGTCGGCATGCAACGCGGTCGGCACCATGTCGAAACGCACTTGCCCGTAATGCACGTCATAACTGCGAGCATAAAGCTCGGTGAGTGATTCGTTCAGATCATGCTCGAGAATGCCGGGGAACAACTCCGGTCTCAGGTAATGCTCCACGTAGAGCACCAAGCGCTTATCGATACGACGCGCACGGCAGATCTGGATCACGCTCGACAGCGCCGGCAGTTCCAGCATTTCGCAGATCAGCGCTGAAGCAGGTTGCAGGCGTGCTGACAAAAGCTGGGTGTGCGGCACCCGTCCCTGAGCACAGACCATTGCGTGGAAATGGCTGCGCCTGATCAGGTCATAGGCCAGTCGCGGCGGGGAGATGAACCAGCCGCGCCGCTCTTCCCGATAGATCAGCCCCTGAGCCTCGAGCTGCAACAGCGCTTCACGCAAGGTAATGCGGGTGGTGGCGAATACCTCGCTGAGCTTGCGCTCTGCGGGCAACTTGCTGCCATGCGGCAACAGGCCATGTTCGATCTGCTCCTGCAGCGCATGGCAAATCGTTGTTACCGCCCGTGGCACATCTTCGCGCATTCCGGTATCCATCTGGACTAGACCAGCCCTGTTACGAGGCGTACATCAGTGCGGCCAACGCCGTTGGCTCCTTTGCGATGAGCCTAGGCCGGGTAGATGACTGTCCTGTTACAGGACAAATCACGTTCCATGCCAACTGTGCCGAAAACAGCCCTGAAACCCCTGCTCAGCGGGCACGTTGCGATGGTCTACGCTTAGCGCCAGGCACTGCCGGAGCCCGTGAAAAACGGTTTTGTCCGCGTAACACGACACGAAAATGTCATGCAAAACGCCTAACTTGGCTCAGGTATTGCTGATCTAGACCAAACAATCCGCAACGAACACTTCTCTCAAGAAGTGCACTAGGAGCTCCGAATGAAACATCTTTTGTTGGCATCACTCCTCGGTTCAGCCATGGCAATGAGTTCTCTGGTCATGGCTGCGGACACAGATCTTAAAACGCTGGAGGCTGCTGCCAAGGCTGAAGGCGCGGTCAACAGCCTCGGCATGCCGGATGACTGGGCAAACTGGGGCGGCATCTGGAAAGACCTGGAAGCCAAATATGGCCTCAAGCACATGGACACCGACATGAGTTCGGCCCAGGAGATCGCCAAGTTCGAGGCCGAGAAAGACAACGCCAGCGGTGACATTGGCGACGTAGGCGCAGCGTTCGGCCCTATCGCCACAGCAAAAGGCGTTACCCAGCCTTACAAGCCAACCACCTGGGAGCAAATCCCGACCTGGGCCAAGGACAAGGACGGCCACTGGGCGCTGGCCTACACCGGCACCATCGCCTTCATCGTCAACAAAAACCTGCTGCACGGCTCTGAAATCCCGAAAAGCTGGGCTGACCTGAAAACCGGCAAATACAAGGTTTCTATCGGCGACGTGAGCACTGCGGCTCAGGCTGCCAATGGTGTACTGGCAGCCGCCATCGCCATGAAAGGGGATGAAACCAACATCGCACCGGGCCTGGCACTGTTCACCGATCTGGCCAAACAGAAGCGTCTGTCACTGGCCAACCCGACCATTCAGACCATCGAGAAAGGCGAAATCGAAGTCGGTGTGGTCTGGGACTTCAATGGCCTGAGTTACAAAGCCAAGATGACCAAGCCCGATGATTACGTGGTGCTGATCCCGTCGGACGGCTCGGTGATTTCCGGCTACACCACCATCATCAACAAATACGCCAAGCACCCGAACGCCGCCAAGCTGGCGCGTGAGTACACCTTCAGCGATGCGGGTCAGATCAGGCTGGCAGAAGGCAATGCACGCCCGATTCGCGTAGAGCACATCAAACTGCCTGAGGACGTTCAAGCCAAACTGCTGCCGCAAGACCAGTACAAGAATGCCAAGCCGATCGAGAAAGCAGACGCGTGGGAGAAAACCTCCAAAGCGCTGCCGCAGATGTGGAACGAGCAGGTCATCATCGAGATGAACTGATTCTCTCCTGCGGCTCAGGGATGAAGTCGTGTACACCGGGCGAGCCAGTCTCGCCCGTTCTTTCAAAGCGAGTCGCCCATGAAACACAACGTCATCCTGATCGTGCTAGACGGCCTCAATTACGAAGTCGCCCGCCATGCGATGGGCCACCTTCAAGCCTGGCACGCTGCAGGCCGGGCCGCGCTCTACAAGATGGAATGCGAACTGCCCGCCCTCTCCCGCCCCCTTTACGAATGCATACTGACCGGTGTCGCGCCCATCGACAGCGGCATCGTGCATAACAACGTCTCGCGCCTGTCGAATCAGCGCAGCATCTTTCACTATGCTCGCGACGCCGGGCTGAGCACGGCAGCGGCGGCCTATCATTGGGTCAGCGAGCTGTACAACCGCACGCCGTTCGACCCGGCACGCGATCGCCACACCGAGGCCGCGGATCTGCCGATTCAGCACGGGCTGTTCTACTGGGCCGATCACTACCCTGATTCGCACCTGTTCGCCGACGCCGAAAGTCTGCGCCTCAGGCACGCCCCGAACTTTCTACTGATCCACCCCATGAACATTGACGACGCCGGGCACAAGCACGGCCTCGACACTGCGCAATACCGCAACAGCGCCCGCAGCGCCGACATCATTCTGGCTGACTACCTGCAACGCTGGCTGGACGCGGGTTATCAAGTGCTGGTGACGGCCGACCACGGCATGAACAATGACCGCTCGCACAACGGGCTGTTGCCGGAAGAGCGTGAAGTACCGCTGTTCGTCATCGGCGATGCCTTCAGCCTGAATGTCGACGCTGCGCCGCGCCAGACCGATCTGTGCGGCACCGTTTGCGAGCTGCTGGGTATCCCTCACGACAAACCGGTCTGCCGGGAGATTCTCAATTGACGACTCTTTCCCGAGGCAAGTGGCTGGGGCTGTTATGCCTGCTGCCGTTCGCCGTATTTTTCATCGTGTTTCAGATCGCACCGCTGTTGTGGGTCGCGATCCACAGCCTGCAAAGCGATGCCGGCTGGGGCTGGGAAAACTTCACCCGGGCGTTCAGCTCGAAGTTCTATCGGCAGGCCATTCAGTACAGCCTGGAGATCAGCTTCTGGTCGAGCCTGTTCGGCATCATCATCTCCGTTCTGGGCGCCTATTCACTGCGCAAGGTGGATTCGCGGCTGCGCGATTTCGTCAACTCGTTCGCCAACATGACCAGCAATTTCGCCGGCGTTCCACTGGCGTTCGCGTTCATCATCCTGCTGGGGTTCAACGGCGCGCTGACCCTGATCCTCAAGCAGACCGGGATCATCGATGACTTCAACCTGTATTCCAAGACCGGACTGATCATCCTTTATACCTACTTCCAGATCCCCCTCGGCGTGCTGCTGCTATACCCCGCATTCGATGCCGTCCGCGAAGACTGGAACGAGTCGGCAGCGCTGCTGGGGGCCAGCAGCTACCAGTTCTGGCGCTACATCGGCCTGCCGGTGCTGACCCCGGCGCTGCTCGGCACTTTCGTCATTTTGCTGGCCAATGCGCTAGGCGCGTATGCCACGGTTTACGCGCTGACCACCGGCAATTTCAACGTATTGCCCATCCGTATCGCGGCGATGGTCGCGGGCGATATCACGCTGGATCCGAACATGGCCAGCGCGCTGGCGATGATTCTGGTGGGGCTCATGACCCTGGTCACCGTGGTCCATCAGTGGTTGTTGAGAAGGAGCTACCATGTCACGCGTTGAACGAGGACCTGCGAGCTTTTATCACAAGACGGTGGTCTACCTGCTGTTCCTGATCCTGTTGCTGCCGCTGGCCGGCACTTTCCTGTACTCGATCGCGACCAGTTGGTCGGCGACCATTCTGCCCAGCGGCCTGACCTTCAAATGGTACGTGGCGCTGTGGAGCGACCCACGCTTTCTGACGGCGTTCGGCCAGTCATTGCTGGTCTGCATCGGCGCACTGGTTCTTTCGGTGGTGCTGATTCTGCCCCTGCTGTTCGTCGTGCATTACTACTTTCCGCGCCTCGACGGGCTGATGAACATCCTCATCCTGCTGCCGTTCGCCGTGCCGCCTGTGGTCTCATCGGTCGGCCTGCTACAGCTGTATGGCTCAGGTCCCATGGCGATGGTCGGCACACCGTGGATTCTGATCGGCTGTTACTTCACGGTCGCCCTGCCCTTCATGTACCGCGCCATCACCAACAACCTGCAGGCCATCAACCTGACAGACCTGATGGACGCCGCCCAGTTGCTCGGCGCCAGCACCTGGCAGGCGGCGTTCATGGTCGTGCTGCCCAACCTGCGCAAAGGTCTGATGATTGCCCTGCTGCTGTCGTTCTCGTTCCTGTTCGGTGAATTCGTGTTCGCCAACCTGCTGGTCGGTACGCGTTATGAAACCCTGCAGGTCTACCTCAACAACATGCGCAACAGCAGCGGTCACTTCAACAGTGCGCTGGTGATTTCCTATTTCTTCTTCGTGCTGGTGCTGACCTGGGCCGCCAATCGACTGAACAAGGACAAAGACTGAGATGAGTTTTGTCAGCATTGAAAACCTGCAGAAAAGCTATGCCAGCACGTCAGTGTTCAGCGACATCAACTGCAGCATCGCGAAGGGCGAATTCGTTACCTTGCTGGGCCCGTCGGGCTGCGGCAAATCCACCTTATTGCGCTGCATCGCCGGGCTGACCCCGGTCAACAGCGGGCGCATTCTGCTCGATGGCAGCGACCTTGTGCCGCTCACGCCGCAAAAGCGCAACATCGGCATGGTGTTCCAGAGCTATGCGCTGTTTCCCAACATGACCGTCGAGCAAAACGTTGCCTTCGGGCTGCGCATTCAGAAAGTCAGTACCGACGAGAGCGCAAGGCGCGTTGCCGAGATTCTGCGCATGGTCGAGCTGCACGATTTTGCCACGCGTTACCCACATCAACTGTCCGGCGGGCAATGCCAGCGCGTGGCGCTGGCGCGCTCACTGGTCACTCGCCCGCGTCTACTGCTGCTCGATGAGCCGCTGTCAGCGCTGGATGCGCGGATTCGCAAGAACCTGCGCGAACAGATCCGCGCCATTCAACGCGAGCTGAGCCTGACCACTATTTTCGTGACCCACGACCAGGAAGAAGCGCTGACCATGTCAGACCGTATCTTCCTGATGAACCAGGGCCGGATCGTGCAGAGCGGTGACGCCGAAACACTGTACACCGCGCCTGTGGACGTCTTCGCCGCAGGCTTCATCGGCAACTACAACCTGCTGGAAGCCGACGACGCCACTCGCCTGATGCAGCGCCCGATCAACAGCCGCGTGGCGATCCGCCCTGAGTCGATCCAATTGAGCCTGACGGGCGAACTGGAAGGCGAAGTACGCAGTCACAGTCTGCTCGGCAACGTCATCCGCTACCGGGTGCAGGCGCGTGGCGTAGACCTTGTGGTCGACGTACTGAACCGCAGCGCCGACGACCTGCACCCGGACGGAAGGCGTGTAACACTGAACATCGAACCGTCGGCGCTGTGCGCGCTTGACTGACGCAACCGCCGAGCTTTCGCTTGAAGCTTGAAGCTTGAAGCTTGAAGCTTGAAGCTAACGTAACCAACACTGAGGATAAGCACACATGCCCCTGGCAATTTTCGACCTGGACGAGACCCTGATCGGTGGTGACTGCGCCACGCTCTGGAGCGAGCAGATGGGTCGCCTGGGCTGGGTTGACTCGACGTCGTTCATGCAACGCAACGACGAACTGATGGCCGCCTACAGCGCGGGCGAGCTCGCGATGGAAGACTACATGGCCTTCAGCCTGGAACCCATGGCTGGCCGTACCCCCGAAGAAATCGATCATCTGGTCGGCCCTTGGGTCGAGGACGTCATCGAGCCGATTATCTACAGCGACGCCTGCACGTGCATTGCAAAGCACCGCGCTAAGGGTGACCGCATTCTGGTGATCTCGGCGTCGGGTGTGCATCTGGTCAAGCCGATCGCCGAACGCCTCGGCATCGACGAGGTGCTGGGTATCGAGCTGGACGTGCAGCATGGCGTCTACAGCGGTGCAACCGTCGGCGTGCTGACCTATCGGGAAGGCAAGATCACGCGCCTGATGGAATGGCTGGATGCCGAGGGGGAAAATCTCGAGGGTGCGAGTTTCTATTCGGATTCGCGCAATGACCTGCCGCTACTGCTCAAGGTTGACCACCCTAACGTGGTCAACCCCGATGCCGTGTTACTGGAACACGCACAGAAAGCTGGCTGGCCGGTGCACGACTGGAGCTGAGTCCAGAGGCACCGCCTGATCAGACCAGGCTTTCGTCGATGACCAGCACGATCTTGCCGGACACCGTGTTGGTCGCCAGCTCTTCGAACGCCGCTTCGGCATCCTTGATCGCAAAGGATTTCGCCAGTTGCGGCTTGAGGCGACCCTCAGTGAACAGCGGCCAGACGTGCTGCCCCAGATCGCTGAGCAGGTCGGCCTTGAATGTGTCGTCGCGGCTGCGCAAGGTCGAACCCATCAACTGGATACGCTTGCCCAGTACGTGAGCCAGGTCCACCTGCGCCTCGCGGCCGCTCATGATGCCGATCAGCACCCAGCGACCGTCCAGAGCCAGCAGTTTGACGTTGAGCTCGGCGTAGCTCGCCCCCACCGGGTCGAGAATGACGTTGAACGGTGCAAAATCGCTCAGCCCTTCAAGACTTTCGCTGCGCACCACACCGCCCTGCGCCCCCAGCTCGACACAATAGGCCAGCCGTTCGGCCGAGCCGACGCTGACCCACACCGGGTTACCAAACGCCTTGCAAAGCTGAATCCCGGCTGAACCAACCCCACTTGCGCCAGCGTGCAGCAAAACCTTCTCGCCAGGCTTGAGCCCGGCGAGTTCGAACAGGTTCAACCACGCCGTGGCATAGACCTCAGGAATGGCCGCCGCCTCGTGCAGCGAAAGACCTTCCGGGACCGGCAGCACGTGTCGCCCATCGACCACCACTTCTTCGGCCATCGCCCCGCCCGCCAACAGCGCACAGACGCGGTCTCCGACCACCCAGGACGAACCCGGACCGACTTCGGCGATTACGCCGGAGCACTCCAGACCCAGTGTCTGAGTGACTCCAGGCGGCGGCGGATACTTGCCTTCGCGCTGCAACAGATCGGCACGATTCAAACCTGCAGCCGCCACTTTGATACGTACCTGCCCCACATCAAGGGCCGGACTCGGCTCCTCGACCCATTCCACATGTCCTTCAACGCCTTGCAATGCCTTCACGGTGCCTCCATAGTGAGTCCAGACTGAGCCCGTGGCTGTTTTGCCCGGGCTTTTGCATTATGCGGCCGGGTCCAAAGGAACCGGCGACCTCAAAGACGGCCTAATATGCGTTATCAATTGTCCTCGCGTCGAATCAGCATGAAGCAATTATTCCCCAGCACTGCCCTCGCACTGTTTGTCGGCCTTAGCGTTTTGCCGATGTCAGCCAGTACCTTTGCCGCCAACAGCTGGGATAATCTTCAGCCGGACCGCGACGAAGTGATTGCCAGCCTCAACGTGGTTGAGCTGCTCAAACGACATCACTACAGCAAGCCGCCCCTTGACGACAAGCGTTCGGCGATTATTTACCAGAGCTACATCAAGCAACTGGACCCCTCGCGCAGCTATTTCATGGCCAGCGACATTGCCGATTTCGATAAATGGCAGTTCCAGTTCGACGACTTTCTGAAAAGTGGCGACCTGAACGCCGGCTTCATCATCTACAAGCGCTATCTGGACCGCGTCAACGCGCGTCTGAATTTTGCGCTGGGCGAGTTGGGCAAGGGTGTCGACAAGCTCGACTTCAACACCAAGGAAACCCTGCTGGTCGACCGCAAGGACGCCGCATGGCCCAAGGATACAGCCGAGCTCGACGAACTGTGGCGCAAGCGCATCAAGGATGAAGTCCTGCGTTTGAAGATTGCAGGCAAGGACCCGGCGAAGATTCAGGAAACCCTGACCAAGCGCTACAAGAATCAGCAGGCGCGTCTGAACCAGACCCGTGCCGAAGATATCTTCCAGGCCTACATCAACACATTCGCCATGTCCTACGACCCGCACACCAACTACCTGTCACCTGACAGCGCGGAGAACTTCGACATCAACATGAGCCTGTCGCTTGAAGGCATCGGCGCCGTGTTGCAGAGCGATAACGACAACGTCAAGATCGTGCGTCTGGTCCCGGCAGGTCCGGCGGCCAAGACCAAACAGGTCGCGCCGGCCGACAAGATCGTGGCCGTTGCCCAGGGCGACAAGGAAATGGTCGACGTGATCGGCTGGCGTCTGGATGAAGTGGTCAAGCTGATCCGCGGTCCGAAAGGCTCGGTGGTACGCCTGGAGATCATCCCGGCCAGCAATGCGCCGAATGACCAGACCAGCAAGATCGTTGCCATCACCCGTGAAGCGGTGAAACTTGAAGAACAGGCGGCCAAGAAGTCGATCCTGCACATCAAGCAGGATGGCAAGGACTACAAGCTCGGCGTCATCGACATTCCGGCCTTCTATCTGGACTTCAAGGCCTACCGTGCCGGCGATCCGGAATACAAGAGCACCACCCGTGACGTGAAGAAACTGCTCACCGAATTGCAGGCCGAGAAGGTCGACGGTGTGGTACTGGATCTGCGCAACAACGGTGGCGGTTCGTTGCAGGAAGCCACCGAACTGACCAGCCTGTTCATCGACAAGGGCCCGACCGTGCTGGTGCGTAATGCCGACGGCAAGGTCGATGTGCTTGAAGACGAAGCCAAGGGCGCGTTCTACAAAGGCCCGATGGCATTGCTGGTCAACCGTCTGTCTGCGTCGGCTTCGGAGATTTTCGCCGGCGCGATGCAGGACTATCACCGCGCGCTGGTGATCGGTGGTCAGACCTTCGGTAAAGGCACCGTGCAGACCATTCAGCCGCTCAATCACGGCGAACTGAAACTGACGCTGGCCAAGTTCTACAGGGTTTCCGGTCAGAGCACCCAGCATCAGGGCGTGGTACCGGACATCACTTACCCGTCGCTGATCGACACCAAGGAAATCGGCGAGAGCGCGCTGCCCGAGGCCATGCCGTGGGACAGCATCAAACCGGCGATCAAGCCGGCCATTGATCCGTTCAAGCCGTTCCTTGCCCAGCTGCAGGCACGTCACGAAGCACGCTCGGCCAAAGACGCCGAGTTCGTGTTCATCGAGGATCGTCTGGCATTGGCCAAGAAGCTGATGAACGAGAAGACCGTCAGCCTCAATGAAGCCGACCGTCGTGCCGAGCATGCCTCGATCGAAAGCAAGCAACTTGCGCTGGAAAACACCCGCCGCAAGGCCAAGGGTGAGGAGCCGCTCAAAGAGCTGAAGAAGGAAGACGAAGACGCGCTGCCGGTGGAAGACGAGAAGACCAAACCCGAGGACGATGCCTATCTGGCAGAGACCGGGCGCATTCTCATCGACTACCTGGGCCTGAGTGCCGCTGTCGCGAAAAAGTAACGCAGGCTCATTGATGGCTATTTAGCTTCAACGTCATCAAACAGTCATGAAGCTGTCGTGAAATACGGGGCTGAACGCGAAATCGTTCAGCCCTTTTTCATTCTCTCCGAGACGACCATGACCATAACAGAGCAGCTGAGCGCACTGAGTTCCATTCTGGCTCGTGGTGATTTGCACAGTTTGTTCCAGCCCATCGTCTCGCTGTCGGAGCACCGGATTCTGGGCTATGAAGCCCTGACCCGCGGCCCCTCCAACAGCGCCCTGCACTCACCCTTGAACCTGTTCGCCATCGCCCGCCAGGCCGGTCGCCTGAGCGAGCTGGAGTTGAGTTGCCGGGACAGCGCCTGCCGACGTTTCAGTCAGCAGAAGTTACCGGGCAAGCTGTTTCTCAACGTTTCCCCCGAATCGCTGCTCGAAACCTCTCACCCTCCGGGCCGGACCCTGGAAATGCTGCGTCGCTACCAGATCGCGCCCAAGGACGTAGTCATCGAACTGACCGAGCAGATGCCCACCGATGATTTCGACCTGCTATACAACGCCTTGCACCACTATCGCGACATGGGTTTTTCCATCGCGCTGGACGATCTGGGTGCCGGTTATTCGAGCTTGCGACTCTGGTCGGAGCTGCGTCCGGACTACGTGAAAATCGATCGGCACTTCATCGACGGCATTCACCAGGATGCGGTGAAGCGCGAGTTCGTCGGTTCCATGCTGCAGATGGCCAAGGCCTCCAGGGCGACGGTGATTGCCGAAGGCATCGAATTGCCGGAAGAGCTGGCGACCCTGAAAGACATGGGCGTGAACCTGGTTCAAGGCTATCTGCTGGCGCGTCCTCAGGAACGCCCGCCGCGCGACACCCGCGCCATGTTGCCAAAAACAGAGATCACAGTGGTGCCGCTCAACGAAGAAGCGGCCGATCTGTCTGCGCTGCTCAACCCACAGCCATCGGTCAGCCAGTCCACCCCCACGGCTGAAGTGCTGGAAGCGTTTCGCAGGCAGGCCAACCTCAACTCGCTGGCGGTGCTGGATGACGACGCCCGACCGTGTGGCATCGTCCACCGGCACTCGTTGTCCGAGGCGCTGCTCAAGCCCTTCGGCACCGAGCTGTTTGCCCGCAAACCAATCAGCCGCCTGATGAGCAGTGACTTTTTGGCCGTGGAAGTCAGCCAGTCGCTGCAACAGGTCAGCCGGCTGTTGACCAGCCGTGCCCGGCAGCGCATCGAGGAGGATTTCATCATCACCTCGAACGGCACCTATCTTGGGCTGGGCCGGGTGATCGACGTGCTCAAGCTGATTACCGAAATGAAGATCCAGCAGGCACGTTACGCCAACCCGCTGACCCTGCTGCCCGGCAATGTTCCGATTCAGCAATGCCTGACTCGGCTGCTGCAGCAAGGCCGTGCATCGATGATCTGCTACGTGGATATCGACAGCTTCAAGCCCTTCAACGACATCTACGGTTATGCGCGTGGCGACGAGGTGCTGCTGTGTCTGGCGCAATGCCTGAACGACCGCATCGATCCGGCCAGAGACTTTGTCGGGCACATCGGCGGGGATGATTTTCTGATGGTGCTGGGCTTTGATGACTGGGAACGACGCCTGAAGACCCTGCTGGATGATTTTCAGAATCAATGCCGCCGTTTCTACCGCGCAGAACACCTGGAAGCCGGTTGCTTCATCGCCCTCAATCGTCAGGGCCAACGCCAGGAGTTTCCCCTGCTATCGCTGTCGATTGGCGTGGTGCACCTGCATGAAGAAAGCTGCACACTGGTCGATGCCAGCCAGTTGGCCGACCTCGCTTCACAGGCCAAGCACTTCGCCAAGGATGTCGCCGGCGCCAGCATTCACGTCATCGATTCGACGCGGCTGGATTTGTTGATGCAGGCGTGAGGGCCGGTGTCATACCCCTACTGCGCTTCAACTTCCGGATAACTGTATTCGAACACCCGAACCACTTCCGAGGCGTGCCATGAGGCTGCCGCGACGCCGTCCGAAGGTCCGGTGAAGCGGCCCAGCCGTTCAGCGCACTCGAAAAAACCAGGACGCGGCAGGCGGCTTGCGCCCTGGCTGATGACCAGCGAACTGCGCAAGGGCTGTTCAGCGCGGGCATCCATGGCGGCGAGGTGCTCAAGGGCGGCGGTCAGGGTCTGCATGGCCGGGCTGGGCAGTTGCAGGCGCTCCACCAGCGCGCGATAGGTCAGCAGATGCCGTTGGCGACGGGCCAGATCGAGCTCATTGAGCAGCCCATCCCAATGCTGACGACTGATGCGCACGCTCACGACTCACCTCGCCAGCCCGGCACCCCAAGCTCCCACGCCAGGCTGCGCTTGATGGCACCGTCCGGCTCACGAGTACCGTTCTCGATCAGCTCCAGGTAGGACGGGCTGATGCCGACGGTACGCGCCAGGCTCGCCGCTTCAAGGCCTTTGGCCTCGCGCAGTGCACGCAATTCATCGAAGCCGGGAAGCTCACTGGTGGTGGTGCCGGAAGTCGATGCAGCCGGCTCGCTGGAAGGCTTGCCAGCCAGTCCGGCAGCCTTGAGCAGGGCTTGATACTGCGCCCAGGGCAGCACTGCGTATTCAGGCTCCCCGTCACGGGATATCACTTGAAGATCCATAGAGTCACCTTGTACTACACGACTGCAGACTGATCAGGCTTGATCCATAGGCAGGCATCTTAACAGCGGAACGCCAGGGCTTGTGTTCAATCCGTGAGACTTACACCTTGCCTCGCTCTTGCTCCAGCAGTGCCTGAGTCTTCGGCAGTTGCTCGACCACGATGAGTTTCTCGGGCGATTGCTGCGCGCGCCATGCACGAAAGGCGTCCAGCTCATTGCTCAGGTGCTTGGTAACCCACGCCAGCACGGCGATGTCATCGAGCATGCCGAGGCCGGGTATCCAGTCGGGGATCGCATCCAGCGGGCTGAGGAAGTACATCAGACCGGCGACGATGGACAGGATCGCTTTAGGGCTGATGGCGCGGTATTCGCCCCGCCAGTAAGCCAGGCACAAGGCCTGCAGCAAACGCAGGTCTTCCTTGAGTTTGCCCAGACGACTGCCTTCACTGTTGCCTTTACGCGCGACAGCGAACAGCAATCCTGGCAATCGTCCAGCGGCCAGCAGACGCCGGGCTCCGGGCAGATAACGGATAAAGTTCCACGGTGCTTTCATACCCACTCCCGTTCAGCAAAATGTCGTTCGATAAAGCAGATTCGCTGAACCTGCCTGGCCAGCGCCATAAGGTTATCCACAATAATTGTGGATAACCTTGTGAACAGTGGCTTTTTTCCAGCCTCAACACCCCGTTTTCGGGGGACCATAGTCAGATCGGGCGTTTTTTACTCACAAAAAAACTACAAACGTGTGAACCCGCCAGCCTCGATGAAACGAGTGCCTTGATCTTGCCGGACTGTCGGACAATGCTTTTGCATGCATCCATGATAGTGGGACTGCCCGAATGGCTAAGCGTTCGGGAAATAAGACGGACACAAAAACGCCCTGTCGAGACAGGGCGTTTTCTGTAGCCAGGTGGTGCGTTACTTCTTGGCCGGAGCCGAAACGGCAGGAGCTGCCTCTTCTTCGTCGGCATCAGCACCAGGCGTTGGTGCCGCTGCAGGGTCCTTGATACCCAGCAGTTCAAGATCGAACACCAGTACCGAGTTGGCCGGGATCGCCGGGCTCGGGCTCTGTGCGCCGTAAGCCAGATCACTCGGGATAAAGAGTTTGATCTTCTCGCCGACGTGCATCAGTTGCAGACCTTCGACCCAACCCGGAATCACACCGCCAACAGGCAGGTCGATCGGGCTGCCGCGCTCAACGGAACTGTCGAAGACCTTGCCGTCGATCAGCTTGCCTTCGTAGTGAACAGTCACAACATCGGTAGGCTTGGGCTGAGCGCCATCGGCTTTCTTGATGATCTGATACTGCAGGCCGGAAGCGGTGGTGACCACGCCGTCCTTTTTACCGTTCTCTTCGAGGAATTTCTTGCCAGCGGCAGAAGCTTCTTCGCTCATCTTCGCCAGACGCTCTTCGGAACGCTTTTGCAGCGCGGAGAAGGCTTCAACCAGCTCTTCGTCCTTGAGTTTCTGATCTTTCTTGCCAACAGCGTCTTCGATACCCAGGGCTACAGCCTTGGAATCCAGATCATCCATACCTTCCTGAGCCAGGCTTTTGCCCATGTTCAGACCGATGCCATAAGACGCTTTTTGTGCTGGGGTTTTCAGCTCTACGGTGCTGGCTTGCTTGTCACAACCTGCGAGTACCAGACCGACCAGGGCAATCGCCGCTGCCAACCGATGCTGTTTCATGCTAATTCCTTGTTCATGCGCCAAAAGGGCAAACGAGTAAAGCCGCGAGCTTATCAGGCCGCCGCGATCAATGGCTACCGGCATGAGAGGCAGAAAACGCCGATAAGTTCAGGTATCCAAAGGTTTTCCCGGATCTGTACCGCATTGTTCAGTTGCAGTTCAGTTTGTGATTCGCACAGGCAAGGCGCTGGCTCGCTGCACAGGGCTCAGGCTACGGGACTGATCACACCGGCATCAGGCCAGCGCGCACTGGTCTGTAGCACGCGCAGAAGCCCGGCCCGCGCCACCCGACGGACGAAATCCTGCACGCTGAGGGTACCGGCTTCGAGTTGCGCCTGAATGGACTCGGCCCCGGAGTACACGCGCGATACGCTTTGCAACAGTTGAAACTCCTCGGCGGACTGGCTGGGGGTGTAACAGAGCAGCGCGCCGTCGGCTGCCGAGAAATAGACGGCGGACATCTCGAAACCATAGCGAATCGGCAAGCCTTTGCGGCGCTGTGCCGGTTTGTGCCGATAGCTGAACATCCGATGCAGGTCATCCGGCTCGAAGAAATCGTTCATCACTTCACGCCCACCCTCGACGGCCAGATTGGCTGAACAGAAATACATACCGTCCACACGATAGCCGTCAGGCAATGCAGGCCGGTAATACGCATCGGGATGGAACGCCGAACACGGCGCGTACACCGGCATGCCGTCATCGAGAATCGGCTCGGCAATCCGATAGGCTCGCTCGACCGGATTGAACAGAAGAAAACCGATGATCTGCGAATGAATACGACTGCCGATACGGCCATGTGCATAACGTGCAGCCTCATCGGCGCTGTCGAACGGCGCGCTGAGACTCAGGGGTCGGGGTGGCCATTGCGCGTCGCAGCTTGCAGGCGATTTGGCGGGAGGTGTACGAGCGGCAGCGTCGTCCGGGTAAGGCTGCCAGTCGGCCGGCACTTTGCCTGACCGCCCCCACAGTCGGCTGGGCACTATCACGTGCAGATCCCCGGCTCCGGCCAGCAAGCGGACCACATCACTGGGCATCATGCTGAGGTTCTGCAACGCCTTGTGGATCTGGCTGAGTTCACACAAGTGCGGCATGCTCCGCGGACCAGAAACGCGCGCAAACAAAGCGTCTTCGGCAGCAGAGCGGGACAGCGTGTATTTGATCAGGGAGCCGTCAGGCCCGGAAAGATAGGTCGCCGCACACACCTCCTGATCGTCGATCACCGCATAAATGTCGCCGACAGAAAAACTGTTCGGGTAAGTGACCTTTTCACTGTCCGGCCACTCGTCGAGCCCGGCCTGCAGTGACGGGTGAGAATGGTAGACCGCATAGTCCTCATGCCCTTGCGGGTAGAGCACATAACCTTCCTGCTCGTTGCGCGGGAAAACCTCGTTGGGATCGAAGCTGAACTGGCTGCCGTTCATGGGTTCGGTCGCAATGTACTTGCCATCCTTGCGAACCAGGATGAAACCGCCGTATTCGCGATCACGCCGGTCGCCGATCCGCTCATGGGCATAACGCGCGGCATCGTCAGGATGATCGAAGGGCGCGCTGAGCGTCGGCATGTCGGGGTGCTGATCAATGGATCGTTTGTAGAGTCTTTTTCTGGGGTACATCCGGGGCTCCTTGAAAGCCTGACTGATTGAGTCATGAGCGTAAGGAAACCCGACACGGCAAGTGACATAGATGAATATGACCTTACCTAGGTCTGCCGGCGCCGGACAACATGAAATTAAAGATAATTTTTAAGCATTTCGGGATGTGCTTCGATCCGCGGCGTGGGCGAGTCTGCCCAGCCCCTGCGTCGACCATCGCGACTGGCGATCAGGGCTCATGCAGTTTGTCGTGTTCAGGAACGTTTTATGCAATCGACCGCTCGTTTTCGTTCAAAGCGCACGACAGCCCGCCAGTTGGCAAGCCTGGCCGTGATCGCCGCAGCAGCCATGTTGCCGGTCAGCGCAGCCTATGCCGCCAAGAAACCGCCTCTGGTTGTCACTGAGGGCATCAAGGCCTACCGCCTGTGCACAGGCTCCGACAAGCTTTCACACGTCATCGAAGGCTCGATCGATCAACAGGCCATGACCGATGTCAGCGCCCTGCACTTCAAGGAGACCCCGGCGCACTCGACCTTTGACTGGCACCCGGCACCCGAAGAGCAGTACGTGATCACCCTGTCCGGCACGCTGGAATTTTCCACCACTGGCGGCGAAAACTTTGTCCTGCACCCCGGGGAAGTGTTGCTGGCGCAGGACACCACAGGCCCCGGCCATCGCTGGAAGCTGATCGACGATCAGCCTTGGCGACGTGCGTACGTCATCACCAAGCCAGGCGACAAGGGCGCGTTCGTGCCGAAGGACGGAGCGTCTGCGAAGGGCTGCTGATGCAGTGATGCAGCCGCCTCCATCAACCGTGATTACATCGACGCATCAGCCGCTGGCTCGGAAATTTCGATCAGGTTCAGATCCGGATCACGCACATATACCGACCAGATCGGCCCGGTAGCACCGGTGCGCTCGACTGGACCTTCGACGATCGGCCAGTCCTGCTCCTGCAGGTGCACAATCACCTGCTCGAGCGGGATGGTGGCGATGAAACACAGATCCAGCGCACCTGGCACCGGCAAATGAGCCTTGGGCTCGAATTCCTTGCCGCGTTCATGGACGTTGATTTTCTGATTGCCGAAGCGGAATGCCAGACGTCCCTGACGAAAGCGTTCAGGGGTCATACCCAGAACGCGTACGTAAAAGTCCTTACAGGCGTCGATATCGGCAGTGGTCAGTACCAGGTGGTCCAGATGATCAATCACGGGATCAGCTCCGTTTGGAATAGAGTTCTGTTTACGACAACGGCCACGTTTCGGATCAGATAATGCCAAGCCGACGCCACTCGGCACGTGTGCCAGCATCGATACCATGGGCTTCAAGCACGGCATCGGTGTGTTGGCCGAGTGTCGGCGCAGACGATCGTACCTGACCCGGCGTGTCTTGAAGTTTAGGCACAATCCCCGGAAGGGTGACGGGTGTTCCGTCGCCCAGCGTGCCCTGCAACAGCATGTCTCGCGCCTGATAATGCGGGTCACTGGCGATGTCGGCAGCGTCGTAGATCTTGCCTGCCGGGATACGTGCTTCGTTGAGCGCCGCAAGGACTTCGTCCATCGAGCGCTCGGCGGTCCAGGTCGAAATGGCCGCATCGATGCGCGCCACATGCCGGACCCGCCCGTCGTTGTGCTGAAGCTCGGGGTCGCTGGCCAGATCCATGCGACCGATCCTTTCCATCAGGCGCCGGAAGATACTGTCGCCATTGCCCGCGATCAGCGCGTACTTGCCGTCATTGCAGCGGTAGGCATTGCTCGGAGCGATGCCAGGCAGACTGCTGCCAGCCGGCTCGCGGACAGTATCGAATACCGAATACTCGGGAATCAGGCTTTCCATCATGTTGAACACTGACTCGTACAACGCGACATCTATTTGCTGCCCCTCGCCGCCATTCTGCTCACGGTGACGAAGCGCCAGCAGAACGCCGATCACACCGTGCAGCGCAGACAGCGAATCGCCAATCGATACGCCGACACGCACTGGCGTGCGCCCTGCCTCGCCCGACAGATGACGCAAACCGCCCATGGCCTCGCCGATCACGCCAAAACCCGGCCGGTCGCGATACGGCCCGGTCTGCCCGTAGCCAGAGACACGCAGCATGATCAGTTTCGGATTGAGGGCGTGCAGCGCTTCCCAGCTCAACCCCCAGCCTTCAAGCGTGCCGGGGCGAAAGTTCTCGACCAGTACATCGGCATCCCGGATCAACCGTCGTGCCATTTCCTGCGCTTGAGGCTGGCGCAGATCAAGGGTCACCGACTGTTTGTTGCGGGACTGCACCGCCCACCAGACGGACGTGCCGTTATGCAGCAAACGCCATTTGCGCAGGGGATCCCCGGTCAGCGGCGGCTCGACCTTGATGACCTCGGCACCGAACTCGGCGAGGATCTTCGCCGCGAATGGACCGGCAATGAGCTGGCCCAGCTCCACCACCTTGATGCCCTGAAGAGGTAGGCTCATGACACGTCCTTTCTTGTTTGGGAGGTGGAGGAATGATCTGCGCAAATGCGCTGGATGGAAAGCCGGACAGTGCGCTGCCAGACCAGACCGCCGTAAAAACCCCGCACCAGGCGGGGTTCATTAAATCAATTGCTGCAGGCTAACTGGAAACTCATCGAGGAATCACCCGAGCCCCCCCGTTTACCGACCATAAGCCCCAATACATTGACCTGCTCCGTAGTTGCCGCGCTGCCCAACTTGGCGTGCCCATAGAACAGCCGTTCATGATCACTGGTATCAATGGAAGACACCGAGCAGAAACCTGGAGAGTTCTTAAACTGTCCTTCCTTGAAGAACACTTTATAGGTTGCGAAGTAGTCTTTCTGGCTGCTGTAACTTACAGACTTGATCCAAGGGGACGACTGAGCAACAACATTACCGCGCTGGTCGATGGTCGCGGTGTGCAGCACTGGCTTGGCCAGCGCGCTCGCAGACAGGATCAAGGCCGTAGTGCCTATAAACAGTTTAAAACGATTTTTCATAGTCATCCCTTTACTCACTGAAGTATCAGACCGCCTCGATTCTGCGGTCGGTCTGGATTAATTATTTGGGGTCATCAAGAGAACTTCTGATGACTGAATACCCCATCAACCCATTCAGCTAATACCAGCAAAGAGAATAAATCAAGCGTTCACCAAGGCTAACTAGCAGGCCTGGTTTAAACTTCAATAATTAAGGATGTTACTTACATCCGCGCAGAATAATTCTTACAAAACTTCAATAGAACTGCAGCAGGGGCATTGCACGTTGCACGAGGGGGGCGGGATTTCCAGACGACAGAAAGCAAAAAGCCCGCACTAGGCGGGCTTTCTGTTTGCTTCAAGGAGTTCAAGGGCCTTGAAGCGGAATATGGCGCAGCGGACGGGACTCGAACCCGCGACCCCCGGCGTGACAGGCCGGTATTCTAACCGACTGAACTACCGCTGCGCGTAACACTAAAAGCGAGTTTGGTGGGTGATGACGGGATCGAACCGCCGACCCGCTGCTTGTAAGGCAGCTGCTCTCCCAGCTGAGCTAATCACCCTTCACTCTCGGTGTGGCGCGCATTCTACGGAGCGACCTGTACTCTGGCAAGCACTTTTTTAAATAATTTTTATAATCCTTCCAAAGGCTTACAAACGCTCTGTACAGGGTTGGCCCCAGCGGCTGAGGAGCGAATAATGCCCGCCTTTGTATAGAAAGAGAGATTCACCTCATGTGGTTCAAAAACCTGCTTGTCTATCGCCTGACCCAGGACGTGCCTTTTGATGCCGAAGCGCTGGAGACAGCACTGGCGACCAAGCCGGCGCGCGCCTGCGCCAGCCAGGAGGTAGCCACCTATGGTTTCGTCGCTCCTTTCGGCAAGGGCGAAGACGCTCCATTGGTACACATCAGTCAGGACTTCATGCTGATCGCTGCACGCAAGGAAGAACGCATTCTGCCGGGCAGCGTCGTGCGTGACGCGCTCAAGGAAAAGGTCGACGAGATCGAAGCCGAGCAGATGCGCAAGGTCTACAAGAAGGAACGCGATCAGCTCAAGGATGAAATCATCCAGGCCTTCCTGCCGCGCGCCTTTATCCGCCGCTCCGCCACCTTCGCCGCCATCGCGCCGAAACAGGGCCTGATCCTGGTCAATGCCTCCAGCCCGAAACGCGCCGAGGACCTGTTGTCCACCCTGCGCGAGGTCATCGGCTCGCTGCCGGTACGTCCGCTGACGGTCAAGGTTTCACCGAGTGCGACCATGACTGACTGGGTCAAGACTCAGAAAGCAGCCGACAACTTCTTCGTGCTGGACGAGTGCGAGCTGCGCGATACCCATGAAGATGGCGGCATCGTGCGCTGCAAACGTCAGGACCTGACCGGCGACGAAATCCAGCTGCACCTGAGCACAGGCAAGGTCGTGACCCAGCTGTCGCTGGCCTGGCAGGACAAGCTGTCGTTCGTGCTGGACGATAAGCTGGTGGTCAAGCGTCTGAAGTTCGAGGACCTGCTGCAGGATCAGGCCGAACAGGACGGTGGTGACGAAGCGTTGGGGCAACTGGACGCCAGCTTCACGCTGATGATGCTGACCTTCGGCGAATTTCTGCCGGAGCTGTTCGAGGCATTGGGCGGCGAAGAGATTCCGCAAGGCATCTGATACGCGCTTTTGCAACACTGCCGCTCGAAACACTGCGCCGTCACGTCAGACGGCGCATTCATTTCATCCCGGTTATTCAACCAGAAGGAACAGGCCATGCGTGCGTTGGCAGCCTTGAGTCGCTTTGTCGGCAACACGTTTGCCTACTGGGTGTTGTTGTTCGCCATTCTGGCATTTCTGTTTCCGCAGGCATTCATTGGCCTTAAGAGCTGGATCGTGCCGCTACTCGGGCTGGTCATGTTCGGCATGGGCCTGACCCTGAAACTCGACGATTTTTCCGAAGTGGCGCGTAACCCGTGGCGAGTGGCGCTGGGTGTGATTGCGCACTTCGTGATCATGCCCGGTGTGGCCTGGTTGCTGTGTCAGGTGTTTCAACTGCCGCCGGAGATCGCCGTGGGCGTGATTCTGGTCGGCTGCTGTCCGAGCGGCACTTCATCCAACGTCATGGCCTGGCTGGCAAAGGGTGATCTGGCGCTGGCGGTGGCGATCGCTGCGGTCACTACCCTGCTCGCCCCGCTGCTGACCCCGACCTTGATCTGGTTCCTCGCTTCGGCGTGGCTGCCGGTGTCTTTCCTCGATATGTTCTGGTCGATCCTGCAACTGGTCATGCTGCCGATTGTGTTGGGCGTGGTTGCCCAGCGTCTGTTGGGCGCGCGGGTCAGCTATGCGGTGGACGTGCTGCCGCTGGTGTCGGTGGTCAGTATTGTGATGATCGTCTGCGCTGTGGTCGCGGCCAGTCAGGCGAAAATCGCTGAATCCGGCCTGCTGATCATGGCGGTGGTGATTCTGCATAACACGTTCGGTTTTCTGTTGGGTTATTTCACTGGCAAGGTTTTCAAGCTGCCATTAGCACAACGCAAGTCGCTGGCGCTGGAGGTCGGCATGCAGAATTCGGGGCTGGGCGCTGCGCTGGCCAGTGCGCATTTCTCGCCGCTGGCGGCGGTGCCAAGTGCGCTGTTCAGTGTCTGGCACAATATTTCCGGGGCGTTGCTGTCGACGTATTTCAGGACGATGCCGGAGGAAGAGAATACGTCCGCCCGTTGATGTCAGTTGACTATCGTTCCTCACGCTCCAGTGAACTGACCCCAAAAAGTTGGACGGTTGACTATCGTTCCCATGCTCCGCGTGGGAATGCAGTTCGTGACGCTCTGCGTCACACGGCGGTTCTGCGAGGTCAGGTGGATGTGGGTTCCAGCTCAGGTCACCTTTGGCCATCGTGCCAATCCGAAGTGATTGGCACGTCAGTTGTACAGAGCGTAAACGCTACTGCACTTTCCCTCTCAGCGCTTTCACTTCTTCGCGCACGTCCACGGGGGTTGCCACGTCGGCGGCAATGGGCGAACCGGCAACCAGTACCACGCGAGACCAGAGGCGGCGAAACAGGGTCTTGCTCGGGTCGCGGCTGAAGAAGCTGCCCCACAGGCCTTGCAGTGCCAGTGGAATGACCGGTACCGGGGTTTCCTGGATGATGCGGCTCATGCCGTTCTTGAAGCCGTTGATTTCGCCGTCGGTGGTCAGTTTGCCTTCCGGGAAGATGCACACCAGTTCGCCTTCCGCGAGGTACTGGGCGATGCGCTTGAACGACTTCTCGTAGATGTCCATGTCTTCGTTACGCCCGGCAATGGGGATGGTCCCGGCTGTGCGAAAGATGAAGTTGAGCACGGGCAGCTGGTAGATCTTGTAGTACATGACAAAGCGGATCGGGCGCCTCACTGCACCGGCAATCAGCAATGCATCGACAAAGGACACATGGTTGCAGACCAGCAGCGCCGCGCCTTCGTCCGGGATCCGATCCAGATTGCGGTGTTCGACGCGGTACATGGAATGGCCAAGCAGCCAGATCATGAAGCGCATGGTGAACTCGGGGACGATCTTGAAGATGTAGATGTTGACCGCGATGTTCATCACCGACACGGCCAGAAACAGCTGCGGAATCGACAGTTTGGCAACGCTCAGCAGCAGGATCGAGACAATCGCCGAGACCACCATGAACAGCGCGTTGAGAATGTTGTTGGCGGCGATGACGCGCGAGCGCTCTTTCAGCGGCGTGCGCGACTGGATCAAGGCGTAAAGCGGCACGATGTAAAAGCCACCGAATACGCCGATACCCAGAATATCGAACAGCACCAGCCAGCCCTGCCCTGAGGACAGCACCGCCAGCCAGTCGTTGGCCTGCACGTTCTGTGGGAAACCGCCCGAATGCCACCACAGCAGCAGGCCAAAAATCGTCAGGCCCATCGAGCCGAACGGCACCAGCCCGATCTCGACCTTATGCCCGGACAAGCGCTCGCAGAGCAACGAGCCCAGCGCGATGCCGATGGAGAATACGGCCAGAATCAGCGTAACGACCGTTTCGTCGCCGTACATCCATTCCTTGGCATAGGCCGGGATCTGCGTCAGGTAGATAGCGCCCACGAACCAGAACCACGAGTTGCCGACAATCGAGCGCGAAACCGCGGGCGTCTGCCCAAGCCCCATGCGCAAGGTGGCCCATGACTGGGTAAAAATGTTCCAGTTGAGCTTCATCTCCGGCGAGGCAGCATCGGCGCGCGGGATACCGAAGCTGGCCAGGAACCCCAGGCAGGCAACCAGCACGATGGCAGCCGCCACCACCCAGGCATAGTGCGAAGAAGACATCATCACACCCGCGCTGATGGTGCCGGCCAGAATCGCCAGAAAGGTGCCCATCTCGACCAGCGCGTTGCCACCGACCAGTTCGCTCTCGCGCAGGTGCTGGGGCAGGATCGAATACTTGACCGGCCCGAACAGCGCAGAGTGCGTGCCCATGGCGAACAGCGCGGCCAGCATCAACTCCAGATGATTGAACAGAAAGCCTGCGGCGCCGACCACCATGATGACAATCTCGCCGAACTTGATGATCCGGATCAACTTGTCCTTGGGGTACTTCTCGCCGAACTGCCCGGCCAGCGCCGAGAACAGAAAGAACGGCAGGATGAACAGCAAGGCGCACAGATTGACGTAGATCGAGCGATCCCCGTCGATGCTCAGCTTGTAAAGGATGGCAAGGATCAATGACTGCTTGAAGATGTTGTCATTGAATGCCCCGAGGGACTGCGTGATGAAAAACGGCAGGAAACGGCGTTTCCCGAGCAGGCTGAATTGTGACTGTTGGCTCATCGTCCGTGGTCCTGAGAGGCTGGGGAGAACTGACGCAGCGGCCAATCCGAGGCACATTGAAGACGTAACGCCGCCGAATGTCGATAGGACATTTTCTTTTACAAAACCTGTGTCGCTATTTTTATCACTTCGGGCTTGGCCGGGACCGCTGCGACACCGCGCCACGCTCGACCTTGGTCGACAAAGACGAAGCGCGGCCATCGTGCGAGACTGCGCGTTATCGATACGGTGTGGAATTTGATATGTCGCTGTCCAGCGGGCTGATTGCGGCCGTTGCTCTTACCTATATGGCCATCATGTTCGCCATCGCCTTCTACGGCGACCGCTACAGCGCGTCGCTGCGCCCGACTATGCGCGCCTGGGTCTACAGCCTGTCGCTGGCGGTGTACTGCACCAGTTGGACGTTTTTCGGCGCAGTGGGTCAGGCCGCCGAGCAGTTGTGGTCGTTTCTGCCGATTTATCTGGGACCCATCGTGCTGATGGTACTGGCGCCCTGGGTACTGCAAAAAATGGTGCTGATCAGCAAGCAGGAAAATATCACTTCAATTGCCGACTTCATCGCAGCGCGCTATGGCAAGTCCCAGTCACTGGCGGTGATGGTGGCGCTGATTTGCCTGATCGGCATGCTGCCGTACATCGCGTTGCAGCTCAAAGGCATCGTGCTTGGGGTGAATATCCTGATCGGTGCCGTGGCTGACTCCACCGGCACCCGTGCGCAGGACACCGCGCTGGTGGTGTCGCTGATTCTCGCGCTGTTCACCATCGTCTTCGGCGCACGCAATCTGGATGTCACCGAACACCATCGCGGTATGGTGCTGGCCATTGCTTTCGAGGCGCTGGTCAAGCTGTTTGCGTTCATGGCGGTCGGCGTATTCGTCACGTTCGGCCTGTATGACGGATTCGACGACTTGTTCAATCAGGCCAAACTCGCGCCACGTCTCGAGGAATACTGGAAAGACACGATCAACTGGCCGTCGATGTTCGTGCAGACCGGCGTGGCGATGATGGCGATTGTCTGCCTGCCCCGCCAGTTCCACGTGACGGTGGTCGAGAACATTGAGCCTCAAGACCTGAATCTCGCCAAATGGGTGTTCCCGGCCTATCTGGCGCTGGCTGCACTGTTCGTGGTGCCGATTGCACTGGCCGGACAAATGCTCCTGCCGGGCTCCATGCTGCCCGACTCGTTCGTGATCAGCCTGCCGCTGGCTCACGCTCACCCTTCACTCGCGCTGCTGGCCTTCATTGGCGGAGCATCGGCGGCAACCGGCATGGTGATCGTCGCCTGCGTAGCGCTGTCGACGATGATTTCCAACGACATGCTGCTGCCGTGGCTGTTAAGACGCAAAAACACCGAACGGCCGTTCGAAGCGTTTCGTCACTGGATGCTTTCCGTCAGACGCATCAGCATCGTGATGATTCTTCTGCTGGCCTACGTCAGCTACCGGATGCTCGGGTCGACGGCCAGTCTGGCGACCATCGGCCAGATCGCCTTTGCCGCGATCACCCAGCTGGCTCCCGCCATGTTCGGTGCGTTGTACTGGAAGCAGGCCAATCGGCGTGGTGTATTTGCAGGCCTGGCGGCCGGTATCTTCATTTGGTTCTACACCCTCGTGCTGCCGGTGGCGGCGCATGGCATGGGCTGGTCTTTGAGCACGTTCCCACTGCTCTCCTGGCTGCACAGCAACCCGTTCGACCTGCCTATCTCGCCGATGACCCAGGGCGTGGTGCTGTCGATGGCCGGCAACTGCACGTTGTTCGCCTGGGTGTCGATGCTGTCGCGCACGCGAGTGGCCGAGCACTGGCAGGCGGGTCGTTTCATCGGCCAGGAAACCCAGGGACGCGACTTCAGCCGCCCGCTGCTTGCGGTACAGATCGAGGACCTGCTCAGCCTGTCGGCACGCTTCGTCGGTGAGGACCGCGCGCGGCAGAGTTTCATCCGCTTCGCCCAACGGCAGGGCAAGGGTTTCAACCCCAGCCTGAATGCCGACGGAGAATGGATCGCGCATACCGAGCGACTGCTGGCCGGCGTGCTCGGCACCTCTTCGACCCGTGCGGTGGTCAAGGCTGCTATCGAAGGTCGCGACATGCAGCTGGAAGACGTCGTACGCATCGCCGACGAAGCCTCCGAAGTCCTGCAGTTCAACCGCGCGCTGCTGCAGGGTGCTATCGAAAACATTACCCAGGGCATCAGCGTGGTCGACCAGTCCTTGCGTCTAGTCGCCTGGAATCGTCGCTACCTTGAGCTGTTCAATTACCCTGAAGGCCTGATCGGCGTTGGCCGGCCGATTGCCGACATCATCCGTTACAACGCCGAGCGCGGACTCTGCGGGCCGGGCGAGGCAGAGGTTCACGTTGCGCGGCGTCTGCACTGGATGCGCCAAGGCCGCGCTCACACCTCGGAGCGGTTGTTTCCCAATGGCCAGGTGATCGAACTGATTGGCAACCCGATGCCGGGCGGCGGCTTCGTCATGAGTTTCACCGACATCACCGAGTTCCGCGCCGCCGAGCACGCCCTCAAAGGCGTCAATGAAAGTCTTGAGCAACGGGTAGCCGCACGTACCCACGAGTTGTCCCAGCTCAATCAGGCGCTGACCGAAGCCAAGGGCACCGCTGAAGCCGCCAACGAATCGAAGACCCGTTTCCTGGCCGCGGTGAGCCACGACCTGATGCAGCCGTTGAACGCTGCACGACTGTTCTCCGCCGCGCTGTCACATCAGCAGGAAGGGATTTCCAGCGACGCCCAGCAACTGGTTCGGCACCTGGACAGCTCGCTGCGCTCTGCCGAAGACCTGATCAGCGACCTGCTGGATATTTCCCGCATCGAAAACGGCAAGATCACCCCGGATCGCCAACCGTTTCCGCTCAGCGCGCTGTTTGACACCCTCGGTGCCGAATTCAAAGCGCTGGCTCAGGAGCAAGGCCTGAGTTTTCGTGTGAGGGGCAGTTCACTGCGCGTCGACAGTGATATCAAGCTGTTGCGCCGGGTGTTGCAGAACTTTTTGACCAACGCTTTCCGCTATGCCAAAGGTCCTATTCTGCTGGGTGTCAGGCGCTACGGTGACAGCCTGAGCCTGGAAGTCTGGGACCGGGGGCCGGGCATTCCCGAAGACAAGCGCAAGGTGATCTTCGAAGAATTCAAACGCCTCGACAGCCACAAGACTCACGCGGCCAAGGGGCTGGGCCTGGGGCTGGCGATCGCCGATGGTTTGTGCCGCATCCTCGAGCATCCTTTACAGGTGCGCTCATGGACCGGCAAAGGCAGCGTATTCAGCGTCCGGGTACCGCTGGCCGCGCCCCAGGCTGCACTCCCCGCAACACTGCCTGAAGTCAGCCGCCCCGCACTGAACGGTACGCACGTGCTGTGTGTCGACAACGAAGACAGCATCCTGATCGGTATGCACAGCCTGCTGTCACGCTGGGGCTGTCAGGTCTGGACCGCGCGCAATCGACAGGAATGCGAAGCGCTGCTGAACAATGGCGTCCGGCCGCAGATTGCCCTGGTGGATTACCATCTTGATGAAGGCGAAACCGGTACTGAACTCATGGCCTGGCTGCGTACCCGACTGGGTCAACCGGTGCCGGGCGTGCTTATCAGTGCCGATGGGCGTGCGGAGTTGATCGCTCAGGTGCACGCGGCGGGGCTCGATTACCTGCCCAAGCCGGTCAAGCCTGCAGCGCTGCGCGCACTGTTGAGCCGGCATGTGAGTCTGGACGGGTAACGGAATGCCGGTTGTTCGCAGAGGCCACGAACAACCGGATCAGTGCGGAGTAACAGAAAGGACTGTCGCTTAACCAAACAACCAGTAGCCCAGCAGCGTCAGTACCGCCACGGCCAGAACAGGGCGCAATATGCGATAAGCCTTGGGGTTGGCGCGCTTGAACTGCTTGACCTTGCCACTGAAGCCATCACTGAAACGCTTGCTGAACGCATACGCCTGGTTGATTCCGCCGACGCGCTCGTCGTCGAGGTTCTGCGGAGCGGTGGCGCGCCCCAGAAACGCGCTGACACTGCGGTTCATACGGGTCATGAAGCGGTTGGTCAGTGGACGCTCGATGTCACAGAACAGAATCACCCGGGTCTGGTCGGTCTCGTTCTTGACCCAGTGAACATAGGTCTCATCGAACATGACGTCCTGACCGTCACGCCAGGCGTATTCCTTGCCATCGACGAAGATCCGGCAGTCATCGGAGTTGGGTGTCGACAGGCCCAGGTGATAACGCAGCGAGCCGGCAAACGGATCGCGGTGCGGATTGAGGTGACTGCCACCCGGCAACAGCGCGAACATCGCGCCCTTGACGTTGGGAATGCTGTTGACCAGTTCGACGGTTTTCGGGCACAGCGCCTCGGCAGACGGCAAGGCCTTGTCGTACCACTTCAGGTAAAAGCGCTTCCAGCCCTTCTTGAAGAACGAGCCAAAACCGGCGTCGTTGTTTTTCTCCGCCGCACGAATATAGCCTTCGTCGAACAGGTGCATGGCTTCGTCGCGAATGGTTTCCCAGTTGTCCTTGAGGATGTCCAGTTCAGGGAACTTGCTGCGGTCCAGATACGGCTCGGACGGCACGCGGGAAAACAGGTACATCAGTGCGTTGTAAGGTGCGAACAATGCCGAATGGTTGACGAACTGCCGCAACAGGGGCAATCGGGCACGACCGCGCAAATGAACGTACAGCGTGCTGCCCAGAAACAGCATCAGGATCGATGCCTTGGCAACAAATGAAAGGGTCATGAAGCTCTCCTTGAAGCGGGCAGATAACGCCAAACGTCACGCGGGCAGTGCTGATGCATGATTCTGAATAATGACCGGAGCGCCGGGCGGACAGCGCTGATCGTCCGGCGAGTCGTAAGCTGGCCATCATAAACCCTTGCGTTGTCCGCATGAAGTGCGCACTTGCGAAGATGTGTTACTGGGAAAGCTCCTGATCGGTGAACAGATCGCTGAACAGCATGCTCGACAGGTAACGTTCGCCGGAGTCCGGCAGCACCACCACGATCGTCTTGCCCTGCATCTCCGGCTTTTCAGCCAGACGGACGGCGGCCGCCATTGCCGCGCCGCACGAAATACCGCACAGAATGCCCTCCTCCTGCATCAGACGCCGCGCCATGGCCTTGGACTCTTCATCGGTGACACGCTCTACCCGATCGACAATCGACAGGTCGAGGTTTTTCGGGATGAAGCCGGCGCCGATGCCCTGAATCTTGTGCGGGCTGGGGGTGATCGTTTCACCGGCCATCGCCTGGGTGATGATCGGCGAACCGTCCGGCTCGACGGCGACCGACAGGATCGGTTTGCCTTCGGTGTGCTTGATATACCGGGAGATACCGGTGATAGTCCCGCCAGTCCCTACGCCTGCCACCAAGACGTCGATGGCACCGTCGGTGTCTGCCCAGATTTCCGGGCCAGTGGTTTTTTCATGGATGGCCGGGTTGGCCGGGTTCTCGAACTGCGCCGGCATGAAATAGTGCTCGGGGTTACCTGCCAGCAGCTCTTCGGCCTTGGCAATCGCACCTTTCATCCCCTTGGCCGCTTCGGTCAGCACCAGTTCTGCGCCCAGGGCCTTGAGTACCTTACGACGTTCTATGCTCATGGAAGCAGGCATGGTGAGCATCAGCTTGTAGCCACGGGCAGCGGCAACGAAGGCCAGACCGATGCCGGTGTTGCCCGAGGTTGGCTCGACGATGGTCATGCCCGGCTTGAGCCTGCCGCTGCTTTCGGCGTCCCAGATCATGTTGGCGCCGATACGGCATTTGACGGAATAACCCGGATTACGCCCTTCGATCTTGGCCAGAATGGTGACACCGCGTGGCGCGATACGATTGATCTGCACCAGCGGCGTATTACCGATGGAATGGGCGTTATCAGCGTAGATACGGCTCATGAGGGTGTCCTTGTGCACATCGGTTAAAGACCCAAAGCCTATGCCGCCAACTGTGGGGCGTCCAGTCTGACCGAACGGATGACGGCGCGAGCAGTCAATCCATCATTGAAACAGGAGACTCATGTCATGAAACGTCGCTACAGCTGGCCGCTATGGACCCTGGCCGCTTTGATAGTCCTGCTGATCGCTGTCAATATCGCCTTGCCCTATCTGGTGCGTGACTATCTGAACGACAAACTGGCCGACATGGGTGATTACCGAGGCGAGATTACCGATGTGGACCTGGCACTGTGGCGAGGCGCGTACCGGATCAAGGGGCTGAAGATCGTCAAGACCGACGGCAAGGTCCCGGTGCCCTTCTTCGACGCACCGATGATCGAACTGGCAGTCAGCTGGCATTCACTCTGGTATGACCATGCGGTGGTCGCGAAAGCCCTGTTCACCGATCCGCAAATCAACTTCGTGGACGGCGGCAGCAAGCAGGACTCGCAGACCGGTCAGGGCACTGACTGGCGTACCCAGATGAACAAGCTGCTGCCTATCACCCTCAACGAATTGCGCATCGACAACGGGCGTATCACATTCAATAACTTCAACTCCAAGCCCAAGGTAAAAATCGAGGCGGACCAGGTCAATGCCAGCATCTACAACCTGACCAACGTGGTCGACGTGGAAGGCAATCGCGATGCCGAGTTCAAGGGCAAGGCGCGTCTGCTGGGCCACGCCGATCTGGAAAGCTCAGCCAGATTCGACCCGTTCAGCAACTTTGAAGACTTCGACTTCAAACTGCGCGCCACCGGCATCCAGCTCAAGAAACTCAACGATTTCTCGTCGGCCTACGGCAAGTTCGATTTCAACGCTGGCGATGGCGACGTGGTGATTGAAGCGCAGGCCGATAAAGGCCAGCTCAAGGGCTACATAAAACCGCTGCTGCGCAACGTGGACGTATTCAACTGGCATCAGGATGTGGAAAACAAGGACAAGGGTGTTTTCCGATCTATCTGGGAAGCGCTGGTCGGCACCAGCGAAACCGTATTGAAAAACCAGCGGGAAAACCAGTTCGCCACACGCGTCGACCTCAGCGGCAGTGTCCATCAGCAGGACATCAGCGGCTTCCAGGCGTTTCTGCAGATCCTGCGCAATGCTTTCGTGCAGGCATTCAATGCGCGCTATGAGAGCAGCAAGGGTTCCTAGCGTGCTTTTTTGTCTTTGCCGTAGACGCCCCGCTCTTCGGCGGCCTGTGCCTGTTGCTGCAAAGCATCCCAGCCCAGGCAAGCCAGCGCCAGGGTGCGTGGTGTCGGCTCGCGGGAGTTGCTGTAGCGGGTGATGCTGCGCGGGCTCACACCCAATGCTTTTGCGGCCTGAGCCAGGGGCAAACCCGTGCGGGCCCGCCACCCGATGAAAATACGCGTGTTTTCATCGGTGGCCGCTTGAGCCTGAGCGTCAAGGTACAAGGTATCGGCACCGATCTGGATATCCGGCTCCGGCCATTCAACCGTCCAGCCATCATCGCCCACCTGGGCCTGGGCAAAGGCATCGGCAGCGATCAAAGGCCGTAACCCAGGAAAAGTCTGCACATCCGCGCTCATGTCGAGCACGAATTGCTGATCGTCGATGAACGTCAAGGCCAGTCGATAACCAGACTGGGCCTGAACCTCCTTGAGCCGTGGGCGTTTCATGGATGCCATCGTTTCCATTCCTCCATCAGTTCGTTGCGGTGAGTTCGTATCCATTCAAGAGCTTCCCTTAACACAACAGCCGGTGCGGTTCCGCGCATGGGCTCTACAAGCTCAAGGCAAATCAGCACGTCCAGCCCTCCACCGGTCAGGTGAACATGCGGCGGCAGGTGGTCTTTTTCTCTCAGCTGAATCCTGTATTTATCCCTGAATCTGTATTTGGTCGACATGGCACGCATGGTATCGCCAAATTAGCCATACCAGAAGCAGCGTTACAATTTAGACCCGGTCACAGCGTGACGCGCCATTCAAGAACTGAATGAGGCGTCTTCGTTCACAGCCATCGGGCCGCCACGTTATAGTCAGGGCATTGCTTGCCCCTCTTACGGCGTGCGTGCCGACCGGTTACGCGCGCCCACGCGAAAAGGATGGATCAATGAAGTTCGAAGGTACGCCGGCCTACGTTGCCACCGACGATCTCAAGCTGGCGGTCAACGCGGCCATCACGCTGGAACGTCCACTGCTGGTCAAGGGCGAGCCCGGCACCGGTAAGACCATGCTCGCCGAGCAACTGGCCGAGTCCTTCGGCGCGAAACTGATTACCTGGCATATCAAGTCCACGACCAAGGCCCATCAGGGCCTGTACGAGTACGATGCGGTGAGCCGTCTGCGCGACTCGCAACTGGGCGTCGACAAGGTCCACGACGTACGCAATTACCTGAAAAAGGGCAAGCTCTGGGAAGCCTTCGAGTCCGAGGAGCGTGTGATTCTGCTGATCGACGAAATCGACAAGGCCGATATCGAGTTCCCCAACGACCTGTTGCAGGAACTCGACAAGATGGAGTTCTACGTTTACGAGATCGATGAAACCATCAAGGCCAAAAAGCGACCGATCATCATCATTACCTCCAACAACGAGAAGGAGCTGCCGGACGCCTTTCTGCGTCGCTGCTTCTTTCACTACATTGCCTTTCCGGATCGGGCCACGCTGCAACGCATCGTCGATGTGCATTACCCGGACATCAAGAAAGACCTGGTGAGCGAAGCGCTGGACGTATTCTTCGACGTGCGCAAAGTGCCTGGGCTGAAGAAGAAGCCCTCCACTTCCGAGCTGGTCGACTGGCTGAAGCTGCTGATGGCCGACAACATCGGTGAAGCCGTGCTGCGCGAACGCGACCCGACCAAGGCGATTCCGCCACTGGCCGGCGCGCTGGTCAAGAACGAGCAGGACGTGCACTTACTGGAACGTCTGGCGTTCATGAGCCGTCGCGGCAACCGCTGATCGTGTCTATCCAACCTGCCATGTAAAAGGGCAACAGCCATGCTGCTCAACCTGTTCAACGAAATGCGCGCGGCCAAAGTGCCGGTGTCTCTGCGTGAACTGCTGGACCTGATCAATGCGCTGAAACAGCGGGTCGTCTTCGCCGACATCGATGAGTTCTACTTTCTGGCGCGCACGATTCTGGTCAAGGACGAGCGCCATTTCGACAAGTTCGACCGGGCCTTCGGCGCATATTTCAATGGTCTGGAAAATCTCGACGAGCATTTGCAGGCGTTGATCCCGGAAGACTGGCTGCGCAAAGAGTTCGAGCGTTCGCTTACGGACGAGGAACGCGCGCAGATTCAGTCGCTGGGCGGCCTCGACAAACTGATCGAGGAGTTCAAGAAACGCCTGGAAGAACAGAAGGAACGCCATGCCGGTGGCAACAAATGGATCGGCACCGGTGGCACCAGCCCGTTCGGTTCGGGTGGCTATAACCCGGAGGGCATCCGCGTCGGCGATGCAGGCGAGCGCAAAGGCAAGGCCGTCAAAGTCTGGGACCAGCGCGAATATAAAAACCTGGACGATCAGGTTGAACTGGGGACACGCAATATCAAGGTGGCCCTGCGTCGCCTGCGCAAGTTCGCTCGTCAGGGTGCTGCGGATGAACTGGACATCGACAGCACCATCGATCACACCGCACGCGATGCGGGCCTGCTGAACATTCAGATGCGCCCGGAGCGGCGCAACACCATCAAGTTATTGCTGTTGTTCGACATCGGCGGCTCGATGGATTCGCACATCAAGGTCTGTGAAGAGCTGTTCTCCGCGTGCAAGACCGAGTTCAAGCATATGGAGTATTTCTACTTCCATAACTTCATCTATGAATCGGTGTGGAAGAACAACCAGCGCAGAAGCTCGGAGCGGACCGCCACCCAGGACCTGCTGCACAAGTATGGCGAGGACTACAAAGTGATTTTCATCGGCGACGCCTCAATGGCGCCCTATGAAATCACCCAGCCCGGCGGCAGTGTCGAACACTGGAATGAAGAGGCGGGCTATGTATGGATGCAGCGCTTCATGGCCAAATTCAAGAAGATCATCTGGATCAACCCCTACCCGAAAGATGCCTGGGACTACACCACCTCGACGCATATCGTGCGTGATTTGATCGAGGGGCAGATGTATCCGCTGACCCTTAGCGGTCTGGAAGAAGGCATGCGTTACCTGGCGAAATGAAATAAGGCTGCTGCCAATGCTGTACAAGCCGGTCATCGACCGGCCAGTACCACCCGACCAGCAGCATGATCATTTTGAACACCCGAACTACGCTGACAGTTCCACACAACCAATCAGACGGAAAAGTGCTGATTGAGTAGGTCGTTTTGCAGTTACTCCATCGTTTTGCCTGAGCAGCCGTCGCGACGTCGCGGGTTACTTATGAACGAAACGCTCGGGATCATGCAGCCTTACTTTTTCCCCTACATCGGTTACTTCCAGCTCATTGCGGCGGTCCAGCGCGGGCTGGTCTTCGACATCGTCAAATACAAACGCAAAAGCTGGATGAACCGCAATCGGGTACTGGGCAGCAAAGGCGACTGGCAATACATCAATGTTCCGGTCTGTGTCAGCGAGGGCGCGCTGATCAAGGACGCGACCATCATCGACCTTGCCTGTGCCCACCGACGAATCACGAATCAGCTCGAACACTATCGAAGCAAGGCACCCTACTTTCGGGAAACCTTGCAGGTGGTCGAGCAGACATTCGGCACACCTGCCACCCACCTGTGTGAACTCAATACACGCGCGCTGAAAGTGGTCTGCGAATATTTAGGCATGAGCTTTGACTGGGAAAGCTGTGCAGCGATGAACCTTGATCTGCCGCCCATTGAACATGCGGGCCAATGGGCGCTGGAAATAAGCACGGTGCTGAAAGCGCGTCAGTACATCAACGCCACAGGTGGACGCGAAATCTTCATACCCGGCGAGTGGCAGGAAAGAGGCATAGAACTGAGGTTTCTCGAGCCCGCTTCATTCAGTTATTCCACGGGACCTATGAATTTCGTCGAAAACCTTTCAATCATCGACGTGCTGATGTGGAACGCACCTGAAACAGTACTCGCCTATCTACGTAATGAAACACGGGCAGTCATATGAACTGCCCACCGATGTTTCGCTACGCCCCGACCCAGAGTCAATTCCAGTCGCGTTCCAGCTGAGGCTTGCGTCGTCCGCCGTTGAAAACCCAGCCAAGCAACAGCACAAAGCTTTCGATCAGCAGCGCCAGCAGCAATGCGCTGATGATGCCCCAGGCAATCACTTCCGGGGCCAGCAGAACTTGCCACGTATAACCATTGAAGGTTTCGCGACGGATATCCGGATCGGAAGAGGTCGCGACGAAGATGGCTTTGGAATACCACGGCCCCTGAAGCCCGAGCCACTGACGCTCAAGGATGTGCGTGCGGTTCATCAGGGTGTCGATGGTGTCCGCATCGCTGCGGAAAACCGGGTCCTCACTGCTGCGATAGTGCTGGATCAGCGCCTGGATATCGCCCTTGAAGAACTGCTGCGCGGTGGAGGTGTAGCCCTTCACGGCTTGCTGCGCCTCGATCAGATGCGCTTCGACACGCTTGCTGTAATCACTGATGAAACCGGGAATCTGTACCCCGAACAGCAGGCCCATGGTGAACAGGACCAATCGCAGATAACTTCGCAGCATCAATATCCCTCTTCTTTCTTATCCATTAAGCCAATGTGATGGTGTCTTACGGCCTGACCGTCTCGGTCGCGGTGTCGACCGAACCTTGCGCTACGCTCTCGCCCTTGCGCCACAGGCTCCACTGGCCCGGTTCATAGCGGTTCCAGTTTTCGTTTTCGGTCAAGGGTTCGGTCGCGATGACCGTGACCACGTCATGCGGTGTGGTTTCAGCCTGAAAATCGACAATCACGTCGACATCTTTCAACCTTGCCGGACCGAACGGAGCACGACGGGTGATCTGAACCAGTTTGGTACTGCAAAAGCAAAACAGCCAGTCACCGTCGCTCAACAGGCAGTTGAACACGCCTTTGCTGCGATATTCGGCACACGCCTGGATCAGCGTAGGCAGCAATTCCTCGACGTCGACGGGCTCGGGAAAGGCTTCGCGGACGCGATTGAGCAAGTCGCAGAATGCCGCTTCGCTGTCGGTATCGCCCACCGGCCGGTAGAAAGTAACGCCCGGGGTGAAATCCGCCAATTGGCCGTTATGGGCAAAGCACCAGTTACGGCCCCAGAGCTCACGCACGAAAGGATGGGTATTGGACAGGCAGACCTTGCCGACGTTGGCCTGACGAATATGGCCGATCACGACTTCGCTCTTGATGGGATAACGCTGCACCAGTTGGGCGACTTCCGATTCACTGCTGGCTGCCGGGTCCTGAAACAGGCGCAGTCCACGGCCCTCGTAGAAGGCAATACCCCATCCATCGCGATGCGGACCGGTGCGGCCGCCACGCTGCATCAGCCCGGTAAAGCTGAAGACAATGTCGGTCGGGACGTTGGCGCTCATGCCCAGTAGTTCACACATGCTCAGGTTCTCGCTTCAAGACGTTTTGCAGCGGGTCATGCGCCGCAGTGAACGGCGCTTGCCAACGAAGCGGGATCTACAACCGCGGCTCGACCCGCGTGCCTCTGGCCGGAGGAATGGGCGCAGCGGATCTGCGGGCGTACGAGTCATCCTCGGCAAACGGCTCGTCAGCGGGGTCTGTTTCGACGGGTTGAGCAACCGGCTGCGGTTGACGTGCCTTGCGGCTGCGTTCGATCGGCCAGCGGATCAGCACGAACAGCAGGTACGCGGCGAAGGCGAACATGCCATACATGGCCAGGTCCGACACGGCGGTCCAGACGTTGCTGCCGACCTTGAACATCAGGTCAAGCGCGGTGATCGCCACGGCTGGCGCCATCGCATCCTTGGCAGGGTCGACCATGGTCGGCGTAAACAGCAGCACCGCGACCGCCACCAGCAACGGCTCCTTGAGATACCGCCACATCCAGCGGGTCATCAGAAACCATACCAGCAGGCAACCCAACGCGGCGAAGGCGTAGACGCTCCAGGCGATCAGATAGTCGTTTTCGGTCATGACGTCCGTGGTAAGCCAGGTAAAGAGGCGCTTATGATAACGGCTTTTGCCTGACGCGGCTTGCCTCGCTTCAGTATTCGGTTCAGCGTGTACCGATATTTTCCTGATTGATGCCTTAACAGAGAGCCCAGCATGTCCTTCTCGAATGCAACCTCCAGCGCCCCGATCGCTCGCAAGGCCGACGGTCCCGACCCTTATGCCTGGCTGCAGAACCGCGACACCGACGAAGTGCTCGACTACCTCAAGGCCGAAAACGCCTGGCAGGAGCAGCAACTGGCAGAGCAGGCCGGGTTGCGCGAAAGCCTGTTCGAGGAAATCAAGGGCCGCATCCTCGAAACCGACCTGTCGCTGCCCTCCCCCTGGGGGCCGTACCTTTATTACACCCGCACCACACAAGGCGACGAATACGCCCGTCACTACCGCTGCCCGCGCCCGGCCGACGACAGCAACACGGTGGATGAAAGCGCCGAGGAATTGTTGCTCGACCCTAACGAGATGGCCGATGGCGGCTTTTTCTCGCTGGGTGCATTCAGCATCAGCCCTGACCACCAGCGTCTGGCCTACAGCCTGGACACCAGTGGCGACGAGGTGTACGAGCTTTACGTCAAGGAACTGAGCACCGGTCAGATCAGCAGCCTGCCCTTCGAAAACTGCGACGGCAGCATGACCTGGGCCAACGACAGCCAGACCCTGTTTTTCGGCGAGCTGGACGAAACCCATCGCCCGGGCAAGCTGCATCGCCATACCTTGGGAACGGCATCGGCCGAGCTGGTGTTCGACGAGCCGGACGGCCGCTTCTTCCTGCACTGCTTCCGCAGCAGCTCAGAGCGCCAACTGATCATTCTGCTCAACAGCAAAACCACCAGCGAAGCCTGGGTGCTGGACGCCGATCATCCGCAACAGGCCTTCACCTGCCTCGCACCGCGCAGCGAAGGTCACGAATACTACCCGGACCACGGACTGCTCGATGGCATCTGGACCTGGTTCATCCGCAGCAATCAGAGCGGCATCAACTTCGCGCTATATCAAGCAGCGCAAGACGCCAGTGGTGTACCGGTGCGCGAGGACTGGCAGACGCTGGTCGCGCACGACGACAAGGTCATGCTCGAAGGCGTCAGCCTCAACGCCAAAGGCATCAGCCTGAGCCTGCGCGAGGGCGGCCTGCCGATCATCGAAGTACGTCCTCAGGCGCTGCCGACCTATCGCGTGCAGCTGCCTGATGCCGCCTACAGCCTGTATGTGCAGGACACGCTGGAATTCGACAGCGACAAAATCCGCCTGCGCTACCAGTCGTTGAACCGGCCGGCCCAGGTCCGTCAACTGACCCTGGCCAGCGGCGAGCAGGTGGTGCTCAAGGAAACCCCGGTACTGGGCACCTTCGACGCCGATGCCTACGTCAGCCAGCGTTTGTGGGCCACGGCCAGCGATGGCACCCAAGTGCCGATCAGCCTGGTGGTCAAGCGCGAACTGGCCGGACAGGCCACCCCGCTGTATCTGTACGGCTACGGCGCCTATGGCGAGAGCCTCGACCCGTGGTTTTCCCACGCCCGTCTGAGCCTGCTCGACCGTGGCGTAGCGTTCGCCATTGCCCATGTGCGCGGCGGCGGCGAGCTGGGCGAGGCCTGGTATCGCAACGGCAAGCAGGAGCACAAACAGAACACCTTCGGCGATTTCATTGCCTGCGCCGAACACCTTGTCGCCCAGGGTCTGACCAGCGCTGAACAACTGGTGATCAGCGGTGGCAGCGCCGGCGGCCTGCTGATCGGTGCGGTGCTCAACCAGCAGCCCGAGCTGTTCAAGGCAGCGATAGCAGAAGTGCCGTTCGTCGATGTGCTGAACACCATGCTCGACCCGGACCTGCCGCTGACCGTCACCGAATACGACGAATGGGGCAACCCGCAGGAGCCCGAGGTCTACGCGCGCATCAAGGCCTACGCGCCCTACGAAAACGTCACGGCCCAGGCCTACCCGGCCATGCTGGTCATCGCCGGTTACAACGACAGCCGCGTGCAGTACTGGGAAGCCGCCAAATGGGTCGCGAAATTGCGCGCCACCAAGACCGACGACCATCCGCTGCTGCTCAAGACCGAACTGGGTGCCGGGCACGGTGGCATGAGCGGTCGCTATCAGGGCTTGCGTGACGTGGCGCTGGAGTACGCGTTTATCTTCAAGGTATTGCAGATCGCTGAATGAACTTGGTGTGAAACACCTGTCTTACTAGGATCGGGGGCAGCGGAGTTGCCCCTTTGTCAGGATTACCAGACCTAACATGTCAGAACCACTGTCCAACCTGAACAACGCCATACGCGACATGCTGCTGGATTGCGGCCTGTTCGACACGCTGCTGCCGGGCGATTTCTTTACCGTAGCCGGCTATTTCAGCATTACCGATATCGATAAGGGCGAGACTATTTTCGCCGAGGGCGATGCCGGAACCTTCATGTGCATCATCCATCAGGGCACCGTGTCTGTGCAGAAGCTTGCTGCAGACGGCCAACAGGTGGAAATCGCCGTTCTGCGGCGCGGACGCGCCTTTGGGGAAATGGCGGTACTGGATGGCGAGCGCCGCTCGGCCAGTTGTGTTGCAGCCACCAGTTGCCAGCTATTGAACCTGGGCCGTGATTCACTGGACAAGATGCTCGAGGACGCGCCAAAAATCGCCGCCAAGATCATTCGCGCCCTGGCCATCTCGTTGTCCAAGCGCCTGCGCATGGTCGATGGTCAATTACTCTCCCAGCAGGTGTGAGTTTGCCCATCTGGCGCTAAACTTGCCGACATTCCGCTTTCAATGCGCACACGCACAGGTGACACCATGAGCACGGCCAATCCCCCTTCCCATACTGCCAAGCTGGACCGCATCCTGGCCGACGCCCAGCGCGATCGCGAGATGGGCTACCGCGACAAGGCGCTGCGCATGTACCCGCATGTTTGCGGCCGCTGCGCGCGCGAGTTCGCAGGCAAACGCCTCAGCGAACTGACCGTACACCACCGCGACCACAACCATGACAACAATCCGCAGGACGGCTCCAACTGGGAGCTGCTGTGCCTGTATTGCCACGATAACGAGCACTCGCGCTACACCGATCAGCAGTACTTCGCCGATGGCTCTCTGGGCAGTCCGAAAACCGCCAAGGCCACCCACAACCCGTTCGCTGCACTGGCCGGGCTGATGAAAAAGGACGAGTGACCCCGGTACCTCCGACCAGCCACGCTCCCCCGCCCGACCCGCACTTCCCCTGGCCTGCGGCCACCCGACCGACCGGATACTTTGTCATGCCCACCCGAACCTCAAGACGAACCTTTGTGAAAGGGCTGGCCGCCAGTGGCCTGCTCGGCGGCCTCGGGCTGTGGCGCAGCCCGGCGTGGGCAGTGGCCAATCCGGGTCAGCCAAACGGGTTGTCCGGCACCGAGTTCGATCTGTATATCGGCGAAACCCAAGTCAACATCACCGGCAATGCCAAGACCGCGCAGACCATCAACGGTGGCATCCCTGGCCCGCTGCTGCGCTGGCGCGAAGGCGACACCGTGACGCTGAGGGTCAAGAACCGGCTCGACGAAGCCACGTCCATCCACTGGCACGGCATCATCCTGCCGGCCAACATGGACGGCGTTCCGGGGTTGAGCTTTGACGGCATCGCGCCGGATGGCCTGTATGTCTACCGCTTCAAGGTCAGGCAGCACGGTACCTACTGGTATCACAGCCACTCTGGCTTCCAGGAACAGTCGGGGGTCTACGGGCCGCTGGTGATCGACGCGAAAGAGCCAGAGCCGTTCGAATACGACCGCGAACACGTGATCATGCTCAGCGACTGGACCGACGAAGAGCCGGTCCAGCTGATGAAAACGCTCAAGAAACAGTCCGATTACTACAACAATAACCAGCGCACCGTCGGCGACTTCATCAACGACGTTGGTGAAAAAGGCTGGAGCGAGACCACCAGGGATCGCTGGATGTGGGCGAAGATGAGAATGGACCCGACCGATCTGGCGGATGTCAGCGGCGCAACCTACACCTACCTGATGAACGGTCAGGCGCCGAACATGAACTGGACCGGACTGTTCAAGCCTGGCGAGCGGATCCGACTGCGGCTGATCAACGGCTCGGCAATGACGTACTTCGACGTGCGTATTCCAGGCCTGAAGATGACCGTGGTGGCCAGCGACGGCCAGCACGTCAAGCCGGTGACCGTCGACGAGTTGCGCATCGCAGTGGCGGAAACCTTCGACGTGATTGTCGAACCGGCGGAAGGTGCCTATACCCTGTTCGCCCAGTCGATGGACCGCACCGGTTACGCCCGCGGCACCCTGGCCAGCAGGCCCGGCCTGCAGGCTGCCGTTCCGCCCCTCGATCCACGCCCGCTGTTGAGCATGGACGATATGGGTATGGCGGGCATGGAGCATGGCAGCATGAACCACCCCGCAGCCCCGGCAACGCACGACATGTCAGGCATGGACCACAGCAAGATGGGCCACGACGCGATGCCCGCAATGGACCACGCGCAGATGCCGGCCAACAAAACGCCGACCCCGCAATCGCACCCAGAAAGCGAAAACAACAACCCACTGGTCGACATGCAAGCCATGAGCACCTCGCCCAAGCTCGACGATCCGGGCATCGGCCTCCGGGGCAATGGCCGCAGAGTCCTGACCTACGCTGACCTGCGCAGCACCTTCGAAGACCCGGACGGCCGTGAGCCGAGCCGCACGATCGAACTGCACCTGACCGGGCACATGGAAAAATACGCCTGGTCATTCGACGGTGTGAAGTTCTCGGACGCCAAACCGTTGATGCTCAAATACGGCGAGCGGGTGCGTGTCGTGCTGGTCAACGACACGATGATGACCCACCCCATCCATCTGCATGGCATGTGGAGCGACCTCGAAGATGAAAACGGCCGGTTCATGGTGCGCAAACACACCATCGACATGCCACCGGGGTCACGCCGCAGCTACCGCGTGACCGCCGATGCGCTGGGCCGTTGGGCTTATCACTGTCACATGCTGTACCACATGGAAATGGGCATGTTCCGCGAAGTGCGGGTGGAAGAATGAGGACCTTGATGTTGAGCAGAACGCTGAATTCGCCCCGCCTGCCGATGCTGTTGCTGGCCGCCGGGCTGACCGCTACACCGTGGACCTCGAGCATGGCCGCCGGGATGGAAGGCATGGACCACGGCAGCCATGCGATGCACATGGACGCCAGCGACAGCGAGGACGCGCCCTCAACACAGACTGCGCCCGCCCAGAGCCGAACCCCGATCCCGCCGATCACTGATGCGGACCGGGCTGCGGTGTACACCAGCCACGCCGGCCATCAGGTCCATGACAGCGCCATCAACAGTTACTTCCTGGCTGACAAGCTGGAATGGCAGGACGCCAACGACGGCAGCGCGCTGGCCTGGGACCTGTCCGGCTGGATTGGCGGTGATATCGACCGCCTGCTGCTGCGCTCCGAAGGTGAGCGAACCAACGGCAAGACCGAAGAAGCGGAAGTCCAGGCGTTGTGGGGCCACTCGATCAGCCCTTGGTGGGACGTGGTCGCCGGAGCGCGTCAGGATTTCAAACCGGGCGCGCCGCAAACCTGGGCCGCCTTCGGCCTGCAGGGCCAAGCCATTTCGGATCTGGATATCGAGGCCACCGCGTTCATCGGCGAAGCCGGGCAGACCGCCGCTCGCCTGGAGGCCGACTACGACCTCCAGCTGACCAACAATCTGGTGCTGCAGCCCACCGCGGAGCTGAACTTCTACGGCAAGAACGACCCGCAACGCGGCAATGGTTCGGGCCTGTCGACCAGCGAGTTCGGCCTCAGACTGCGCTACGAGATCACCCCGCAATTCGCGCCTTATGTCGGGGTGAGCTGGGACCGCTCCTACGGCAAGACCGCCGATTACGCGCGCGAGGACGACGAAGACACCCAGGACGCGCGACTGGTGGTCGGCGTGCGCATGTGGTTCTGAACACAGTCAATGGCATTGCTCTGAGGCTGCCGTATAATCCCCGGTTTTCTTCAGAGCACCCTCCCCGTGGCCAACAAACGGTACGCCTGCATCGGTCTTTACAACCCCAAGTCCCCGGAAAACGTCGGCTCCGTCATGCGTGCCGCCGGCTGTTACGGCGTGGCGTCGGTGTTCTATACCGGTAAACGCTATGAGCGCGCGCGGGACTTCATCACCGACACCAAGAAAATCCATCAGGACATCCCGCTGATCGGCATCGAAGACCTCAAAAGCATTCTGCCGCTGGGTTGCATTCCGGTGGCTGTCGAACTGGTCGACGGCGCCCGTGCGCTGCCCGAATACACGCACCCTGATCGCGCACTGTATATCTTCGGCCCGGAAGATGGCTCGCTGGATCAGGAGATTCGCGACTGGTGTGAAGACGTGGTCTATATCCCGACCGAGGGCTGCATGAATCTGGCGGCGACCGTCAATGTGGTCCTCTATGACCGCATGGCCAAAGGTATCAATACCCGTTCGGGCCCGCAGTTCGGTCGCGAGAAAATTGATCCGGCCAGCGACCGCTGACGGAAAAGCATTGAACCTGTGTCGCGCACGGGCAGTCAGTTTCTCTGAATCGAGCAACTGCTTCCAATTTGCCAACTCCGACCTACTACCTCATGGAGAGCCATCATGCGCGACACCCCAATCATCGAACGCATTGACACACCTGAACTGCTTCAACGCAACCCCGAGCAGAACGTAAACGGCTGGGAGCGCATTGGCTCGCTGGCTGGCGGCGTACTGCTGATGGGTAAAGGCGTCCGTCGTGGCGGCTTTCTGGGCCTGGTTCAACTGGCCATCGGCGGCGCGGCTCTGGCGCGCGGCATCAGTGGTCACTGCTCGGCCAAGAGCCTGATGGAAAAAGGCCACAGCGATCTGCAAAGCGCACGCTCGACCATCGAACGTGCCGGTGCGCAACTGAATAACCTCAAGGACGACGCTGAAGATGCCGTGAAGACGGCGGCTGCCAAAGGCGTGGACGCGCTGACCGAGCCGAAGCCGGTCATTTAAGCGTTCAACCTGCGCGAAAGATCAGGTAATCCTCCCAGTCGTCTTCGGCCACATTGTTCTCGCTGAGCATGCGGCCTGACTGGGAGATGCGCTCGTGATGCACGGCCGTGCGATCACCACACACCAGATGGTGCCAGAGCGGCAAATCCTTACCCTCGCTGACCAGACGATAGCCACAGGTCGGTGGCAGCCATTTGAATTCATCTGCCTGACCAGGCGTCAGCTGAATGCAATCGGGCACCGAGGCACGTCGGTTTGCATAGTCGGAGCACTGGCAGGTTTTCAGATCCAGCAGCTTGCAGGCAATTCGCGTGTAATAAACCGCGTTGTCTTCCTCATCCTCAAGCTTCTGCAGGCAGCACAGGCCACAGCCATCGCACAACGACTCCCACTCCTGGGTGTCGAGCTGGTCAAGGGTCTTGCGAATCCAGAAGGGTTCAACTTTAGCGGCCATGGTTCGGACAACGGTATCGAGAATGAAAAGGCCGCCAGTCTAGAGGTACAAGGGGTGCGGGCCAAGCACTTGCGACTGCCGGTAGCCGGGACTTGTCAGCGACGGGGCAAAACAGTAGCGTTAACGGGTTTTCAGTGCGTTCAAGCGATGCCTGCCGACCACGGCCCATCAAGCCACGCTCGTTTTCAACCTTCGCTATCAAGGACTCTCATGAGCACGAACCCTCGCATCGCCGATCACCCTATCGACCCGCAATTCACCGAACGCTGGTCGCCACGTGCCTTCAGCGGCGAAAGCATCGACCAGGAAACCCTGCTGAGCTTTTTCGAAGCCGCACGCTGGGCGCCCTCAGCGTATAACTCGCAGCCCTGGCGCTTTCTCTATGCACGTCGCGATACGCCGAACTGGGAGCGTTACCTCGGCTTGCTGAACGAGTTCAACCGCAGTTGGGCACAACACGCAGCGGCCTTGGTGATCGTCATTTCCAAGACCACCTTCGTCGCCCCCGGCGCAAGCGAAGAGAGCCCTGCCCTGTGGCACACCTTCGACACGGGTTCGGCATGGGGTTACCTGGCACTGCAGGCCAGCCTGAGCGGCTGGCACACCCACGGCATGGCCGGTTTCGATCAGGATCTGACCCGCAAGGAGTTAAATATTCCCGAAGGCTACGCAGTGCATGCGGCCATCGCGATTGGCAAGCTGGGTGACAAATCGACCTTGCCGGACTACCTGCAAGGCCGCGAAGTGCCAAGCCCGCGCAAGCCGCTGGCAGAACTGGCCGCCGAAGGTGATTTTTCGCTGTAACCGACTGTTTGCTGTAATCGATGCCTGCGAGCCGACGCCTGAAACGTCGGCTCGTTGGCGAGGGCGTCAGTAACCTCGCGAAAAATCGACCTCTCCGCGCAGCGCTTCTCCCGCCTGAAAAGCGTTCAGGTTATGCACGAAAAGCTCGGTCATGGCCACTGGCGAGGTAGGCGCCGAGCTGTGACCGGTCAACAGCAGACCGTAGGCAGTCCAGAACGGATGCCGCTGCGGCAAAGGCTCCTGACGGCAGACGTCAATCACCGCGCCAGCCAGATGCCCTTCTTTCAACGCCTCGACCAGATCTGCATCGACAACAGCCACCCCGCGTCCGACGTTGATGAACAGCGCCGTGGGCTTGAAGCTGGCGAACAACTTGGCGTCGTACAGGTCGTGCGTCTCGGGCGTATTGGGCAGCAGGTTGATGACGTAATCCATGTCGCCGAGCAGGCGCGTCATGTCTGACAACGCTGTCACTTCAATGAACGGTTCCTGAGTGCGCGCACTGGAGGCCACACCGTACACCTGCACGCCGAACGGCAGGAGGAACTCGGCAACGCGCTGGCCTATATCACCGGCACCGACGATCAATGCCTTGCGGCCCGACAGGCTCTGCCCGGTACGGTTGTCCCACTTGCGCTCGACCTGACTCATCAGGCGCGCCAACACCTCACGCTCATGGCCGAGCATGTAGGTCAAAACGAACTCAGCCATGACCTGGCCGAAAATCCCGACTGCACGGGTCAGGCGATAATCCCGCGACAGGCTGTCAGCCAGCAGCGGCGTGATGCCCGCCCAGGTGGATTGCAGCCATTGCGGCGTGTGCCCCTGCCGCAGCAGATTGGCCATCAGGTCGGGCTGTCCCAGCCAGACCGGGCAGTCGCTGGCCATGCGCGACAACTCGGCAGAATCGCCAGTGCTGAAAACTTCCAGATCAGGCGCAGCCTTGCGCAACAATTGGGTGTAAACGTGGTAATCGTGCTCGGCAATCAGAACGCGCATGTTTCAAAAACCTTAAAAACAGGACAGGCAACCCACGTCGATGTGGGCCGCTTTACAACGTGAGCAACGATTACATGGGATCGTTGCGGCGCAGCAGCTCTTCGGGCAAGTGCTCGATGTAATCGTCTTCAGCCGGCGGCATCTGCAAGTGATAGCCCTGGCTGTCGAGGTTCTCCAGCACCACATTGATATCTTCGCGCGACAGCGCCCGCTCGGGACTCAGCACCAGATCGAACGCATGAACCGGCTTGCCGAAGGCCACCATCAGCTCGGGCGGCACACGCTTGAGGACGTCGCTCTTCAGGACGTAAAGGTACATCTCGTTTCTTTTCGGGCTGCGATAAATCGAGCAGATGCGCTTCAAGACGGTTCTCCGGGGGTGGCCAGGCTGTCCAGCAGCGCCTGACCCATCAACTCGCGACGCCAGCCACGCAGCGAGTCGGGTAATTGGTAAGGACCGTCGGGGTAGCCGCTTTTGAGCAGGGCTTCGAGGGTCTTCTTGCGCAGCATCAGCTCCGGGGCCATGTCCAGTCGCTCGGCGTACTGCTGACCGATGGCACGCAGACGCTTGATCGACCCGGCCGCATCAATGGGCAACGGCTCGGGCAACGCAGGTGGCCACTCTTCTGGAGGCAGCACGCTCGCAGTCTTGATCAGCTCGAGCAGAAACTCGCCGTCATGACGGACCGTCCGCGGGTGCATGTCTTCGATCCGTGCCAGTGCGCCGAGGTTGTCCGGCTGGGTTTTGGCCAATGGCCAGAGCGAGTGCTCACGCACTATACGGTTGCGCGGCAGGTTGCGGGCACGCGCCTCGCGCTCGCGCCAGGCATACAACTCGCGCAGCACGGCTAGCTGGGCGCGGGACAACTTCCAAGCCAGCTTGGCGTCGCGATACACCTCGTACGGGTCCACCTCACGGCGCAGGTTGGCGACCAGTTCGGCGCCGTCATCCAGCAGCCAGGCGTATTTGTCGTCGGACAAGCGCGGGCGCAGGATGGTGAACAGCTCGGCCAGGTGCACGGCATCTTCGGCCGCGTAGCTGATCTGCGTTTCCGACAGCGGGCGTTGCAGCCAGTCGGAGCGGGTTTCGCCCTTGGGCAGGTCGATGTCGAGCACCTCCTGCACCAGACGCGAGTAGCCCATGGAAAAACCGAGGTTCAGGTAGGCAGCTGCCAACTGAGTATCGAACAGCGGAACCGGCAGGCTGCCGGTCAGGCGCAGCAACACCTCGAGGTCTTCGCTGCACGCGTGCACCACTTTGATGACGTCGGGGTTTTCGAGCAACGCAGACAGCGGCCGCCAGTCGTTGATCAGCAACGGATCAATCAGCCAGGCGCTCTGCCCGTCGCCGATCTGCAGCAGCGCGGCGATCGGATAAAAAGTGTCGACCCGCATGAACTCGGTGTCGAGCGCCACGAAAGGCAGTGACTGCCATTGTGCGCAATGCCGGGCGAGGCTGTCGTCGTCGCGAATCCAGTGAATATCGATGGCCACACGGCTCTCCCTTCAACAATGGCGCGCAGTATATATCGTCATGGGAGATTATCGCGCGTCTGTCGTCCGGGTCTGGCGCATCTTCATGCAAATGACGGACAGGAGGAGCTATTACCGGGCAGACGCGCTGCCGATGATCGTCCCCATAACGTGAGAGGACGATCAATACCCGGAACGCCGCGCACGTGGTTACTTGTCGGTGGCCGCCAACTCGCTGCGGCATCCGGCAAACATATCGAGGCTGGGGTCATAAACCTTGGTATCGACTTTCAACAGGCCGAGCATGGAATGGAAAAGATTGTCCTGGCTCAATGGAGCATTACGTTGTTTGGCCAGGCACTCCGGCGTGACGGCAAAGGACTTCTGATAGTTATCGGACAACCAGACCATCATCGGCACATGCTTTTGCTGATCAGGCGCCAGCACATAAGGCGTGCCGTGCAGGAACAGATTGTACTCGCCCAGCGACTCGCCATGGTCCGACAGATACACCATGGCGGTATCGACCTTGTTTTGATTGGCGCGTAAAAGATCAATCAGCGTGGCCAGTACATGGTCGGTGTACAACAACGTATTGTCGTACGCATTGACGATGCTGTCCCGGCTGCAATTGTTCAACGCATTGCTTTCACACACCGGGGTAAACTTTTCAAACTCTTTTGGGTAACGTTTGTAGTATTCAGGCCCGTGGCTGCCCATCTGGTGCAGAACAAGCACGGTGTCCTTGTCGAGGCTGTCGATAAAGGTCTGCAGGTTTTGCAAGAGTATCTCGTCCCGGCATTCATGGTTGTTGCACAACAGCGGGTCCTTGAGATTGCTCACGTCCTGGAAGGTCACTCGATCGCAGGTGCCTTTGCAGCCAGCCTGATTGTCACGCCATATCACGTCTATGCCCGCGCGCTTCAGTACGTCCAGCAAGCCTTCCTGATTGCGCGCCTGGGTAGCGTTGTAATTCTTGCGTCCCATGTTGGAAAACATGCAAGGCACCGACACGGCGGTTTCGGTGCCGCAGGAATACACATCGGTAAACGCCACCAGCCCGCTTTCCTTGTTCAGGTTGGGCGTGGTGTTACGACCGTAGCCAAGGATCCCGAAGTTCTCGGCCCGGGCACTTTCGCCGACCACCAGCACGGTCAAGGATTTGCGGGCATGCATGGCCCAGTCCGCAGAACGTTTGGCGTCCTCGCCGATCTTGACGAACGGGCGCCTTGCGGAGATCACCTGCTCACTCAGGTAGCCCAGCGACGCACCAATGTAATTGCTTGGCACCACCATCAGGCGCAATTCATGGTGATTGCGGAACAATGACGACAGTCCTTGGTAATTGGCCAGTGCAACGCCGCCGATTGCCACGCAGCACGCCACCGTCACCAACAGTTTGCTGAACAGTTCAAGGTGCCAGCGACGGTAGCTGATCGGCAGTTTCCAGAGGATCAACGAGGGCACTACGCCCAGCAGAAGGATATACAAGGCCAGTTTTAAAGACAGCAGCCCCTGCACTTCCGTCACGTTGGTTTCGGCGAAGTTTCGAAACATGCCGGCGTCGATCATGACCCCGTATTCGGTCATGAAATAAACCACCCCCGCGCTGATCATAAACAGACTGATCAACACCGGTTTAAACACACGACGGAATGCCAACAGCGTCAAAACGATATTGAACACGCAGAAAATCATCAAGCCAAACGCAAAGCGCATGGCCAACCCTTTGCTATCGGCGCTGGTAATCGAGAAAAGATGCTGCCAGAGATTGATATTGAAACCCAGTAACAGAAACGCACTGGCAAGTAGGGTTACAACCTCTGGACGAACAGTTCTGGGTGTCGGCATCGTGGTCTGCTTATCGAATTAATATGCATCGGGCATTCAGGAGCCAGTGAACGCCCCGATGGCGCGCACTGTAGGCAGCGCATCATCAATTTTATGTGAAAACGGTGAGAGGATTGGGTTGAATGAAGCTTATTTCACTGTAAAGAAATGCGTTGCAGCATTAACGCATTTGCGAGCAGCGTGTCTCCGCAAGCAAGCTTGAGGAGACATCAGCCGTTCAAACGCGCCTGATCAGACCGAGCGACGACGATAGGCCCGATAGCCCGGCAACCAGAAATTGCGCTCGATGGCCTCAAGCAGCGCCTCTTCGGTGGTTTCCAGTGCCAGCCCTTCGGCTTGCGCTTCCCTGGCCACAGCCAGGGCGATCTTGCGGCTGACCTGCTGGATTTCCTTGAGCGGCGGCAACACCGCATCACCCTTCCCTGTCACCATCGGCGAGCACTCGGCCAGCGCATTGGACGCCGCCATGAGCATCCGGTCAGTGATGCGCGATGCCTTGCAGGCCACCACACCGAGGCCGATGCCCGGAAAGATGTAGGAGTTGTTGCACTGCGCGATGTGCACCGTGCGACCGTTGATCTCCACTGGCGCAAACGGACTGCCGGTGGCTACCAGTGCATTGCCGTCGGTCCAGCGCAGGATTTCTTCCGGAGTGGCTTCCACTTTGGACGTCGGATTGGACAGCGGCATTACCAGGGGTTTGGCGCAATGCTTGTGCAGTTCGCGAATCACTTGCTCGGTGAACAGACCGCGCTGCCCGGACACACCGATCATTACGGTGGCCCCGGCGTGGGCGACCACGTCGAGCAACTGCGGGAAGGCTTCTGTACCGGCAGTCCAGCCAGACACGTCGGCAGTCTTTTGCGCCAGTCGTTTCTGGAAATCGAGCAGGTTGTCCATGCCTTCGGTCAACAGGCCGAAACGATCAACCATGAAAATACGTTTGCGCGCTTCGCTTTCGCTCAGACCTTCGATGCGCATCGCTGCGATGATGTGCTCGGCGATCCCGCAGCCTGCCGAACCGGCACCGACAAACACCACCTTCTGCTGGCCGAGGGTTTCATTCTTGGCCTTGCAGGCCGCCAGCAACGTACCCACAGCGACCGAAGCGGTGCCCTGGATGTCATCGTTGAAGCAGCACAGCTCGTCCCGATACTTTTCGAGCAACGGCATGGCGTTGGACTGGGCGAAATCTTCGAACTGCAGCAACACGTCAGGCCAGCGACGCTGCACCGCGTCGATGAACAGCGCGATGAAGTCTTCGTATTCCTTGCCCGATACCCGCTCGTGACGCCAGCCCATGTACATCGGGTCGTCCAGCAGCTCACGGTTGTTGGTGCCGACATCCAGCACGATCGGCAGCGTGTACGCGGGGCTGATCCCGCCACAAGCGGTGTACAGCGACAGTTTGCCGATCGGAATGCCCATGCCGCCGATGCCCTGGTCGCCCAGACCGAGAATTCGCTCGCTGTCGGTCACGACAATGATCTTGATCCGGTCCTTGGTCGCGCTGCGCAAAATGTCATCGATACGGTCGCGCTCAGGGTAGGAAATGAACAGGCCGCGATGCGTGCGGTAGATCTTGGAGAATTCCTGACAGGCCTGCCCCACCGTCGGCGTGTAGATGATCGGCAGCATCTCGTCCAGGTGGGAGTCGAGCAGGCGGAAAAACAGGGTTTCGTTGTTGTCCTGGATGGAGCGCAGGTAAATATGCTTGTCCAGGTCGCTGGCACACTGTTTGTACTGGCTGTAGACCCGGGTGACTTGCTCTTCGATCGTCTCTACGTTCTGCGGCAGGAGCCCGATCAGATTGAATTCGACCCGCTCTTGCGGGGTGAAGGCACTGCCTTTGTTCAGCAGGGGCATTTCCAGCAGTGAGGGTCCTGCGTAGGAAATGTACAAAGGTCGCGAAGTTTTGGTCATTTTCTCTAATCGCCTTTTTCGTCTACTCATTAATTCTTTATGTCGACCGGGGCGGGCAGCCTGGCTCAGTTCTTGTTGTTTTTTCTTGTCGCCAGCTCTCTATCAGGCCATGCCGAAAACCATTCGGCAGATAAGGTCAGGGCGAACATATTACTCGCCTGACCTCGGCTTGCGACATTTTGTCGCGCAAAGAGTGGCTAAGTGACGCTATTACAGACGCAGCGTCCCATGACCAGCCAGTGCATTCAGCACTCCGGAAGCGATCATGAGACTGAGTGAAAAAGCCCCGACGGACGTCGAGGCTTCAAAGGGTCAGGCTGCGTCAGGCTTTTCGGCGATAAGCCCGATGGTGAACCCATCGACGGCCGAGATCCGGCCCCGCCACAGCACACCGGCATCACAAATCGGGTTGCCGTCAGTAGAGTAGGTGCGGCAGTCCTTCAGGTGAAGGAAATGGAAGGCCGGGGTGTCTTCAGACGACTCACCGGGCTTGAAGGACAGGATCATCTCTTTCATGGTCGCGTCAGTACCGTTGGCGAACGAGCTGAACGGTGCCGAGATATCGTCGGCCAACTGCTCGAAATACGCATCGTGAGAAATCAGATGCCCGGAAACCAGATTCCCGCCCACTGACAGCGTCACGCCCATCTCAACCTTGGTGTTGGCAACAAACTTGACCAGCCATTGCAGCAACCAGTCGATCTGCTTGCCCTGCCACTTGAACTGAGCAATCACGTCATCGTGGCTCTGGCTGGGAGAAGGTTGCGACTTTTGTACCTGATCTGCGTCTGACATCTGAAAGCTCCTCGCCTCACAAAACGTTGAACCCAAGGTATAGATCAGATCGGGCGAAAGCGAAACCGGGAGGCAGGATTAGTTTGCGAATCGCCGAAGGGTAAGTGTGAAACCAGGCGATTTCGCGGGAGGATGATGACAGTGTTTCTACTCTGCGCGGGATGCCAGTGGCTCGGTTAAGTGTTGCAGACCGAATATTGGTGATTTTTTTTCACAATGACTGATCCAAAAGATCGGAGATCCGCCTAAAGGTCATCTATAGAATCGAATGATCGATTTCCGAAACGGAGTAAAACGATGACTCAGAACAATCAATCGCTCGGCCTGGAGAACCATACGGTGTTCAGCGGTACATTCCAGCCCGATCAGTTGACCATCGGATTCATCTCGCCCGCGCGCGGCTATCCTGACGGCCCTTTTCCCAGCCTGGAGGACCAAGCCGAGATCGTGCAGCGCCTCGATCAGAGCGATGCTGCGGCGCTGTGGCTGCGCGATGTGCCGTTTTACGATCCGTCATTTGGCGATACCGGCCAGGTCCTCGATCCGCTGGTGTACGCGGGCTGGCTGGCAGCGCTCACTCATAGAATCGCCATCGGCACTGCCGGCATCGTCAGCCCGTTGCGAGAGCCGGTTATCACCGCCAAGCAGATCGCTACGGCGGACCAACTCTTGGGAGGCCGCTTTCTCGCTGGCATGGCTTCGGGTGACCGGGCAACAGAGTACCCGGCTTTCGGGGTCGACTTTGCCAGCCGAGCGGAACGCTATCGGGAAGCGCTAACGCTGATCAAAACGCTGATTTCAGAGTCATTTCCGCGCCTGAAGACACAGCATTTCGGCCAGTTGCGGGGCGATATCGATCTGGTACCCAAACCCGCAGCTCAACGGGTCCCTATCATTGCTATCGGTCGCGCTGGACAGAGCCTGGAGTGGCTTGCAGCCAATGTAGATGCCTGGATCTGGCATGGCGACGCGCTGCGCATGCCGGAGGCTGTGCCGCATTGGCGTGAGGCAACCGCTTCCAGAGGATTCGTGCCTTTCGGCTACGGCGCGATGTTCGACCTCGACACCAATCCTGACGCGCCGCTACAAACGGGTCGAGTGCTAAAGGGCGGTCGAAAGGCGCTGAAAGACTTCTTCTCGCGGCAGCGCGAAGCCGGGATCAATCATGTCGCATTGAACCTCAAGCCCACGCGGCGTCCCTCTGTGGAGGTGATCGATGAACTCCAGGAGCACATCCTCCCCGAGTTTTCCATTACGTCAGGCTGAGGAGACAGGGACAGCTTCGCGCTTCTGGGTTGTCAGCGGCTTTGCGATCATCCCCGATTCAATGATTATTCAAGCCCGCTCAACACGCCCGGCAGGCGTGAGATTGGCTCCCAGGTAGGCGACCAACGCGCTGACTTTTGGCAGCGCCTCGCGACTTCGAAGCCAGACAAGATTCATCGGAAGGCCTTCGGTGGCAAGATCCGGCAGCACCTCCACCAGCCTGCCGCTGTTCAGATGCACCTGGACCAGCCAGGTCGGTAGTTGAGCGATGCCAAGCCCCGCCAACACCGCCATCACCTCACCCTCTCCGTCTCCCACGGCAATGTGCGGATGCATGATCCTGCGCTCCATGTCCCCCGCTTGGCGGCCCTTGAAATACCAGGGGATCGCCATACCGTCATTTTGCCCATAGCCGATGCACTGGTGATCATCGAGGTCCGACACCGTTTTGGGCTCGCCGTGTTGGTTCACATACTCGGGTGACGCGCAGAAAATCAGCTTCTGCGTTCCAAAAAACTGATGAGCCATGGCGGCTGGCCAGGCATCTGAACCACCAATCCTGACGACGATATCGATGCCCTCGTGCACCGGGTCGACGTACCGATCGGAAAAAGACACATGGGGCTGCAACCTGGGGTGCTGCTTCATGAAATCAAGAATCAACGGCAGGACATGTAAACGCCCATACGAAGCAGGCAAATCAATACGCACTTTGCCCTGTGGCTCGGTCTGGGTCGAAGTCAGCGCAATCTCGACTTCCTCCAGATCCGAAAGGACCGTCGTGCAGGTACGGTAGAAGGTTTCCCCTGCCTCGGTGAGCGACAGCCGACGCGTGGTGCGCTGAAACAACCGGGTGCGCAGACGCCCTTCCAATCGCGCAATGCTCTTGCTGATCGCCGAGTTGGTCAGGTTCAACCGTTCAGCTGCGGCCGTGAAGCTGCCCATGTCGGCGACGATGACGAACACATCGATACCCTTGAGTCGCTCAGACGAAAACATAAACGCTCCGATTATTGAATTCCATTCCACTCACTTGATAGAAACCAGCAAAAATAAAACGCCATTTCTCCAATAGACTATGTCAAAACCTGTTCGGAGTTAAGCCTCATACAGCGCTGCACTGGCCCCGGACAACACCTAACGCTCGGACTATCAGTCCTGATGATGGCGTTCGCAACATCCCTGCTGGGCAAATTGGCGGGTGGCTAATGGGCTTCGGAGTGATCGTTGCGCTGCTGCTGACGCGTCGTCAGTCATCCCCTGACAGCCGCCTCCCCCAAGGCTGCTGCCGTCATTGTCCTTTTGATTCCCCCTCCACAGGAGAGACTGCCTTGACTCTGTTCAATGAATTCAAACTCGGCAACACGCCCCTCAGCAACCGCGTCGTCATGGCGCCAATGACCCGCTCGCGTGCCCCCGAGGACATCGCCACCGAACAGATCGCGCTGCACTACACCCAGCGCGGCACCGCCGGCCTGATCGTGTCGGAAGGTACGCCGATCTCCCGTGAAGGCCAGGGCTACCTGTTCAATCCAGGCATCTATACACCGGAGCAGATCAAGGGTTGGAAGCTGGTGACCGACTCGGTCCACAGCGTCGGCGGTCGCATGTTCGCGCAGCTCTGGCACGTTGGCCGGGTGTCCCACACCTCGATCCAGATCGACGGCAAAGCACCGGTCAGCGCCACCACCAAACAAGCACAGGGCGCAGTCGCATTCGCTTATGGCGAAGACGGCGAACCCGGCTTCGTGCCTACCTCCGTGCCGCGCCCGCTCACCACCGAAGAAGTGGCGCGAGTCGTCGAGGATTTCGCCCAGGCCGCGCAGAATGCGATCGACGCCGGTTTCGACGGCGTAGAAATTCACGGCGCCAATGGTTACCTGCTGGAGCAGTTCCTCAACCCGCTGGTCAACGATCGCACCGATCAGTACGGCGCGAGCAACCTGCAAGATCGCCTGCGCTTCGTCTTCGAAGTGGTCGATGCCGCTTGCGCCAGAATCGGTGCCGACCGCGTTGGTATTCGCATCTCGCCCTATGGTCAGTTGTTCGATATGCCGCTCTACCCGGAGATCGACGAAACCTACTCGGCGCTGTGTGCAGGCATGCGCGAACGCGGCATCGCCTATGTACACGTCATGGACCAGACGCACTTCTTCATGGCCGGCGAAAGCTCCGCCGCGCAGGAGCAGGCATTACGCAAACTGCTCAAGCACTGCAAGGCCGAACTGGGCAACACCGCGCTGATCCTCGCCGGCGACATGACCCGTGAACGCGCTGATGCGCTGCTGGAAGAAAACCTGATCGACCTTGCTGCGTTTGGCCAGCCCTTCATCGGCAACCCAGACCTTGTCGCCCGCCTGAAAAACGGCTGGCCCCTGACGACCCCGGACCGTGACAGCTACTACGGTGGTGATGCGCACGGCTACATCGACTACGCGCCCTACCGCGCTTGACCTACTGGCCGGGACGCCGCGTTCGAGCGGTGTCTCGGCTGGTCTCGCGGTGAAAGCTGCCTTTCAGCCGGGCACCGGCAACTATGTCAGCGCAGCCATATCCTTGCCGTGAGCAGTTGGGTCTGAATGACGACGCGTTGGAAGTCCTCAGGGATAGGCTTGTACGGCATCTGACTGAACCGCTAGATGGATGAGAAGCCGATAAAAGTAAACTCTCAGTAAAATCTGTTTTGACTGAACATTGACAGACCCCGTGCGTGAGCAAGTACACTGAGTATACCGCTTAATTTTTTGTATACATTGTTTACAGCTAGCAGCCGTGGAGGCCAATATGGCATCGCCTGTTCTGTCATTCCGAGTAGAAGAAGGCTTGGTCGAAATGCTCGACCAGCTTGCCCTTGCCACGGACCGTGATCGTCAGTACCACCTGAAACGTGCTCTGTCTCGCTACGTTGAAGCAGAAGCGTGGCATTTGAAAGCCATTGATGAAGGCTTGGCCGACATCGATGCAGGGAAGACGATCGATCTGGAAACCGTTAAAGCCAAGTGGGTAGCACGTGCCGCAAATCGAGTTAAGTGAAAAAGCCGATAGCGATCTGGAAGCGATTCATGAGCATTACGCGGGGCTGATGGGCCACCAGAGAGCTGACGAAGTCGTAAATACCATTCTGGAATCCATTGAGCAGCTTGCAACGTTTACGGGGATGGGACGCCCTTCCCAAACCCCGGACGTGCGCGAGCTGGTGCTTACCCGCTACCCCTTCGTAGTGAGCTATGTGGTTCGCACTCAGGTCGTATTCATTGTTCGCGTACTGCATGAGCGGAACGAGCGCCTGAACACTGCAAAAATCCCGGATCAATTCCGCTAGGCCCCGCGCCTGTAGCCCTGCGTCTTGCGCTCTTGCCACGCAGGGCTCAATCGAGCATACCTTTGTTGATAGACACTTCATCGACTGGTAAGCGGTCATCTTTCTCAGAGATTTCTTACGAGGGTTTGCTACCGCGCGCCATGCGGAGCCGACTAATTACGGGTATGTGACGATGCTCCGCACAGCCACGGCTTGAGTCGCAAACCTCGAATTTTGGTATCTGTGAGTACGGTGCAGGTTGTTGGGCGACACTGGACAAAATGTTCAAACAAGAAAATACGCACACGGTCAGCAGATTAGTCTTACATAAAAAGGGCTAGGTATGATCCAGTATGGGCAATCGTATCAGTCAACCAGTTGACCGGCGGCTAAATTCAAACAAGAACGTGACATATGAACCGTCCAGGATACGGTTCAATTCAATTATTTTTGCGCACACAATCATTATTGTTCTAACGTACCGCACTGAAAACTAAACACCCAACATGGAAGGAAGAAAAACTCATGGCTTTTGACGCTTATTTGAAAATAGAAGGTATCCCCGGCGAAGCGCTTGATGCTCAATTCAAGGATCCGGACAGAAATATTTCGGCACTCTAGACGTAATAGACCCGAGAGAAAGGAAATGATGAGTATTGTTAAAGTGATCATAAAATCTTTCGCGGTTTTTTTGATAGCGTCGCTCCTCACACGATACCTTATTGGAAGCGGACTGGTTCGAAAAGGGCTGGAAACCTCTATCGGTAACACGCTGTATATAACTCTCTCCAATCTCTTCAACGTCAATGGATCCGAGCAGGCAGAAACATTGATAATCAGCGTACTGCTCATCGCCTCTTTGATTTTTGTACCTATACTTGGCTGGCTGGCCTCAATCATCACTTCAAGACTATATCAAGGAAACCTGAAAGAATAGGCGTTGCATCACTGCACTGAACATACCTTCTGCTTTTGTAATAGGCAGCGAAAAACGCTGCTTATTGCCCAAAACTGCAGGCGTTACTTATCATGCTCCTATAGAGCCTTCAGAGTTATAACTTATGGTCATTAGCGCTCTTATCGCCTCATCACCTTCACTGCAGGAAACGATCCGATAAAAATTGGAAAACTTGCACTCACCCCCAAACTACTAGCCCTTCATGAGCACAGAAGTCCGCCCCTCATTAGGGGCTTTATTTTTTTCATGTATAAATAAATTAATAAAACACTTTAATACTCTGAAACCAAAGCCGCTGATCAAATAAGTGACCAATTACTGCCAATCACTTGAAAAAAATTAATAAATGGTAAGATGATTACACAACAATTAATTACCATTATGAATTTATACGAAGAAATTACGAAACAAGGCTATAAAATTGAGAAAATGCGTTCTCATTCTAACAATAACCGTGTGTACATAATCAATGAAAGCAATGAAAGGATTGGCTATTACAGCAAAATGGAAGGAACCAGAACCAAAATTATTTTAAAAAAGGAACCTTTTTTTGAAGATTGTGGAAGTGTCTCGCCGTCGCTATCACCAGATCGTGAATTAACCGTTTCGGCGCTTTTGTAGCGAAAGTACCCGTTCTTAACGGCAACCATTTCACGGCGCTTGTCCTCACGGGAATGGGTACTGAAGAAGGTCAGAGCGCTGAGTTCAGCGGGGTTTTCTCGCTTCATCTTGAGAATTTTCCAGATGAAGTACAGCTTGTACCGACCGTCCTCGCGATTTATGAAGCCGTTAAAATTCTTCGCACACGCCCAAATCTTCATGCCACTTCCTATTTAAAACCAACCCAACCGAAATATTTTTTTAAAGCTTTTTTTCTTCTGGATTCAATATGCACTTCAAGCAGACCGAGAATTTGAGCTAACAATTCTGAGTCCTCACAACCAAACCGCTCTTCTACGAAACCGATATCGTAGTAAAGGAACAGTTCATCAACCGAGTAATCCCCCTGAGTATGCTTACGAAGGTATGATCTGATATCGCTTCTTAACATGCATATTTCGTTGTAAGACTTTTTGCCCGTCCAAGCTTCAAGAAAATCTATAAGAGACATAGGACTAGTACGCTGATCTTCAGGAAGATAATCCTGAATAGCCGTACCTAGATCAAGCATAAATTTAATAAGGCTATTATACTCTTTCATTTATGCCTCACGGAATGGGAAAAGCAGTTACGATGTAAGCAGGCATAAAGTTATATTCTTCAAACTGGATGATAACCCTCACCTTAGTCATATCTACCAATTTGTCAGGAGCCGAACGCATAACGCCATTACCAACGACTTTATTAAGCTCCATAGTCATAATAAGACGTTGTTTTTTCAGTAAAAATTTGGCTTTAGAATACATTTGAATCTTCAGCCTATTAGATTTTAAAACCTGACTTACTGCCCATTCAGCGGAATCCATACTGGAAAACTGAGTCATTGCTTGAGCGGTACGAAATTTTTTCAACCGCTTCTGTAATGCAGGAACATCTTTGTATAAATGGTCACGTTCTGTATGACCGCCGGGACCGTTATTTGGAGCGTGCTTTTCTTTTTCACTCGTAATGACGGACATCCTACCAGCGCGTATTGATGAAACTCGAAATGCATTGTATATGGATGCAGTAGTTAGAGGAACTACGAACTCAGTAGCCAACCCAATCACTTGACCAGTGGTTCGAGATGCGCCCAGAGCTTCGGCGGCAGAAGATCCCGCCTTAAAGGCATAGGAATTAGTTTCCACACCCGTTACGACCTGATTTGTAGCGGCTGCTAACTGATCGGATGCGTGTACACCCATTGCTACGCATCCCACTTTTGAAATCATTGTTGGCTCAGGCAAAGCACACAGCACGCCAGAGCCAGCCAGTTCGATAATTCCTCCTACCAGCCTCAAGCTACCAAATATACGATTTGACATGATCTCGGCAGGCGTAAGAGATTCATGCGTCAGAACTGCCGCCATTTGGGCAGTATTTAGGATTACGCGAAAACTTCCATCATCGGACATACTGCGTTTCCTTACGCAAATGGCTTATTAGCAGTCCTGTCCCAACCGCCAGAAACGATACCAGCATTCCCACCATCAGCACGTCGCTGCTGTGAGTATTCAAATTTGATGCGGCCATAATTTAGAGTAACTACTTCTACAGGGAAGCCGGATTGTTCGGCACCCTGCCCGCTAACCATTGAGATCAATACCTCTTCAAGCACTATATCCAGATACTTAAATTTTTCAGCCCCCGCCCGATGGATTCGGATGGTCACATTTTTTATATGTGAACCCCTGCAGCAAAGCTCAAATAGCTTCGGGGTAGCTCTATCCACATATTTGCTAATTTGGAAATCGCCAAGGGAAACGCCTCCAGCGGTAGCTCCCCCGCTAGAGCTAGCAGTCTGACTTATAGACTGCATGGCATCATAGTGATAGGACAGCAGTTCGACCCAACCTTTGTGCCCGTCGTCAAGGGATTCGCCCTCAACACCATCAACCTTCATAAATGCATCAAAAGACATAGAAGCTCCCTGCTTTTCACAAAATTAAAAAAAGAAAACTGTAACTGAAATTGCTCTCAGATTACCAGCCCAGCGCGTCCTTGGTCTGCTTGCAGCTTCCTAGGTTTTGTACGAAAAGTATTGCCGCATACAACGTAGGCTGCAGGCCAGCGTGACCATGGTTGCAAAGCTCCTGGCCAGCTTGTCGTAGCGAGTGCCTATTCTGCGGTTCTCCTTTAGCCAGCCAAACATCCGCTCAATGATGTTCCGCTGCCGGTACTTTGGACGATCAAAGAGCCGGGGCAAGCCTGGCCGGGGTTTGCGTGGCATGGCGCGCAGCGGAATCACCGGCTGCATTCGGTAACGGTCGCAGTACTGTCGCAGGTGTTCTGCGTCATAGCCTTTGTCAGCCAGTAACCAGCGACTACGCTTGCGTGGTCGCCCCGGCTTACCGGGAATTCGCACCTGATCCAGCAGCGGCTGGGCGTGAGCGATATCGCTGGCTTGCCCCGCCGAAAGGATGAAACGTAAGGGAACACCATTGGCGTCGCAGACCATGTGAATCTTGGTAGTAAGGCCGCCTCGACTGCGTCCCAAGGCATGGTCTAGCGGTTCTTCAGCCCCCCCTTTTTCCCGGCGCCTGAAGAGGCTCGGGTTGCACGTACCGCCGTGGAATCGATCATCCAGGTGTCCAGATCGATCAGTCCTTCCCGGTTCAGTCGAATATGCAAGCGCTCCAGTATTCGGTCGAACGTGCCGTCGTCGCGCCAGTCACGAAAACGCTGATACACCGTTGACCAAGGCCCAAAGCGCTCAGGAAGATCGCGCCACGCAGCGCCCGAGCACAGGATCCAAAGGATTCCATGCAATACCAGGCGATCATCACTGCGTGGGCGACCCATTTTCTGCTCTGGAGAAACCAGGTCTTTGATCAATTCCCACGATGCGTCGGAGAGTTCGTAACGCTTTGCCATGCGGGCCTCCAGCCAATCATGGCGGCAATTCTACCCGCACCGACTTTTCGTACAAAACCTAGACAATCAGGACGTACCGAACGCATCACACGCGCCTGCTGGGCAGCGAGTCGGACTAAACTGGATCAATACAACTTGTTACGGAATGAATATGAGTGAAGCATGGAACCTGCAAGCGTTGCGGGCACAGGTCAAGATTCGCCAGCCTGGCACAAGCAAGAGGCTTATTCAGATCATCAACTCGCTTGGTCGATCACGCGATATCTTCACCTATCACAAGTGCCTCGCTCGCGATGCCTTCACTGCATTCAACGCAGAAAACGATCCTCACGGAATAAAGTTTGCTGAACGAATATTCGGGTGTGATGACGATGACGGAGTCGTTCATGAAGCGGGCTTAATCAGTGAAGCCAACCTGATTGCCTGCATCGCAATTACTCGCAACTCGTATGACAGCTTCGGGCAGTTGCTGAATGGCCTTGTGGTGCCAGTACCGCTCACAGGAGCTTTCTACATCCACAACGTCAAGGATGCCCTCCCAGCCGGAGAGCTTAAAGATCGCCTGAATGACGCACTCACATCAGAGTGGTTTGGATACACACACGCCTTCATGAACATGGTGAAGCATCATCAGCTGATCGTTCACAATGCGTCGATTTCATTCATAGATGACAACAGGGGTGGCAAGGTCGAAGGCTTCAGGCACAAACAGAAAGACTACCCGGCGTGCTGGGTTCGAGAGGCGCTGGAGGGAACCGTACAACTTCAGAATTCGCTACTGGCATGCGGCGTACTGCTCAATCATCTCTACCTGGGGGAAAATGACGCAAAATCTACAGATTGAGTTAACCAGGTGACATACGCAGAAAACAAAAAACCCCGTGAATCAAATATTCACAGGGCTTTTCAAATAATGGCGGAGAGATAGGGATTCGAACCCTAGGTACCGGTGAAGGTACAACGGATTTCGAATCCGTCCCATTCGGCCACTCTGGCATCTCTCCAACGGCGCGCATCATAACAGCATCAACGCAGAAGGCGAAGCCCTTCTGCTGTTTTTTTTCGTGCTATCAAGCGCTTGCGTGTTTTTTCCGCTTACAGCGGCACGCCCAGACGGTTTGCGACTTCTTCGTAGGCTTCGATGACGTCGCCCAGACCCTGGCGGAAGCGGTCCTTGTCCATTTTCTTGCGGGTGTCCTTGTCCCAGAGGCGGCAGCCGTCCGGGCTGAATTCGTCGCCGAGGACGATTTCACCGTGGAATACGCCGAATTCGAGTTTGAAGTCGACCAGCAGCAGGCCGGCGTCGTCAAACAGTTTGGTCAGCACGTCATTGACCTTGATCGACAGCTCTTTCATGCGAACCAGTTGCTCGGCGGTGCCCCAGCCGAACGCCACAACGTGGGATTCGTTGATGAACGGGTCGCCCTTGGCGTCGTCCTTGAGGAACAGTTCGAAGGTGTACGGGTTGAGCCTGGTGCCCTCTTCGATGCCCAGACGCTTGACCAGGCTGCCAGCGGCGTAGTTACGCACAACGCATTCGACCGGGATCATGTCGAGCTTCTTGACCAGGCACTCGTTGTCGCCCAGCAGCTTGTCGAACTGGGTGGGAATACCCGCTTCTTCAAGCTTCTGCATGATGAAGGCGTTGAACTTGTTGTTCACCATGCCTTTACGGTCGAGCTGTTCGATGCGCTTGCCGTCGAACGCCGAGGTGTCGTTGCGGAACAGCAGGATCAAGCGGTCAGCGTCGTCGGTCTTGTAAACCGATTTGGCTTTGCCGCGGTAGAGTTCTTCACGTTTTTCCATGATGGGCTCCGCTTGCTAAGTAGTTGGGCTAGGCGATATGTCGCCAGTCGAGCCCTGAATCTTGATCGGCCAGTTGCAGCCAGTCCGGGTCGCACCCGAGGGTGTCGACGAAACATTGCCGGGCCAGGTGCGGCAGGTTGTTCTTGCTGCTGAGATGCGCCAGCACCAGGTGCTGAAGGTCCTGCCATCCCAGTTCGCTCACCAGGCTGGCGGCCTGATGGTTGTTCAAATGACCGGTTTCACAGCCGACGCGTTGCTTGAGAAAGACCGGATACTGGCCTCGGGCAAGCATGTCGCGACAGTGATTGGCCTCGATCATCAAGGCATCCAGGCCTTGATAACGCTGTAATACGTTGGAGCAGTAAGAACCAAGGTCGGTCAGCAGGCCAAAGCGGCGCTTGCCGTCACTGAAGACGAACTGCGTCGGTTCCAGTGCATCGTGAGCGACCGACACCACATCGATGTCCAGTGCGCCGATCTGCAGACTCTCCCCGCCTGCCAGCAGGCCGGCAATTTCCACCGGTTTGCGCATTCCGCGCAACGTCCCGCTGCTGAGGTAGACCGGCACATTGTAGCGCCGCGACAGCAAACCCACGCCATGCACATGATCGGCATGTTCGTGGGTCACCAGTATGGCGCTCAGCTGGCTTGCCGAGACGCCCAGCCGAGCCAGGCGCCGCTCGGTTTCCCGCAGGGAGAAACCGCAATCGACCAGTACGTACGTATCGTTGCTTGCGACCAGCGTGCCGTTGCCACGACTGCCGCTGCCGAGAACCGCGAAACGCACTTAACCCAGGTTGTCTTGAATAACGCTCAACACCCGACGTGCGATATCCGCAGGTGCGACGGTGTTGATGTTCTTCTCGACGGTCACTTGAACGTTGTCACCGACCTTGCTCAGGCGGACCTGATAGCGCTCGGCGCGGGCATCAATCTCTTCCTTGGTCGACTTGCTGCCAAACATGCGGCCGAAGAAACCAGGCTCGTTTTCAGGCGTCTTGGCTTTTTCAGCCAGGTTGATGTAGTACAGACCCAGGCTGCGGTTGATGTCCTCGACACGCCAGTCGCCCTGATCCAGCGCACGGCCGACGCTCGACCATGCGCGGTCCAGATCGGCACCGAGGTTCAAGACCGGGTTGCCGCTGCCGTCTTCGCTCAAGGCAACACGGCTTGGAGTGTCGTAGTCACGTGCCGCCAGCAGGGAAATCGAACCGCCCTTCTCGGCGTTGCGGCCCATGCTGGCCAGCAGATCGTCGGTCAGTGCGGCATCAAGGCCCAGGTTGGTGGTGCGCGTCGGGAAGGCCACGTCGGCAGTGCTGCCGGCAGGACGCTCGACGCTGACCACGTAGACTTCACTGGTATTGCGCTGCACGCCCGGCTCGATGCGAACCCGTACACGGGTTTCCGAGTCGGCCGATACGCCGGCAGCGCTAAGACGCTTGGCCACCGAAGCGGACAGCTCATCGAGGCGCTGCCACGAGGAGCTGAATTCGCCCGTCTGTGGACGCTCTTCGGCGATACGGAAACCGTTGTCTTCGAAATACTGGTGGGCCACCGGCCAGACTTCGGCTGGCTGACGCTGAGCCAGGATCCAGTGCGCATCACCACTCTTCTGCAGGCTGAAGTCGCTCGACTCGGAAGTCGTGCCCAGCGGCTGAGGACGGGGCACGATGTACTCGCCGTCTTTCTGGGTGCTGTCAGCCACGTTACGCGGGATCGGCAGCAAAGGATCCAGACGCTTGACGCCCGTAACATCGGCAGGCAACTGCATGGGTGGGGTCTGGGTCGCCTGGAGGTAATCACTGCCGCGATCACGGAAGTAACCATCTTCGCCCCAGAGCCAACCGCAACCGCTGGTGCTGGAGATAATAAGAGCAAGTGCGGAAAGTCCGGCCAATCGCTTCATTGCGTGATACTTCCTCAATTAAACCAGGACGCCGGACTGGCGCATGGCCTGACGCAGCGGTTCATGACAGGCTTCGCTGAGCCAGGTAAGCGGCAGACGGATACCGTCTGGCATCAAACCCATTTCATGCAATGCCCACTTCACGGGGATAGGGTTGGATTCGATGAACAGGGTGTTGTTGAGCGGCATGAGCTTTTCGTGAATCGCCCGGGCCGTTTGCGCATCGCCACGCATGGCCGCTGCGCACAGATCGCTCATGGCGCGCGGTGCAACGTTGGCGGTGACGGAAATATTGCCCTTGCCGCCCAGCAGCATCAATTCGACTGCTGTAGCGTCGTCGCCGGAGTACACCACAAAATCGCTGCTGACGCTGGCCAGGATGTCCTTGGCGCGTTGCAGGTTGCCGGTGGCTTCCTTGATACCAACGATGTTTTTTACCGTCGACAGACGCGCAACGGTCTCTGGCAGCATGTCGCAGGCCGTACGGCCCGGCACGTTGTAGAGGATCTGCGGAATGTCGACAGCATTGGCGATGTGGCTGAAATGCTGGAACAGGCCTTCCTGAGTCGGCTTGTTGTAGTAAGGCGTCACCAGCAGGCACGCGTCGGCACCCGCATTTTTGGCGTTGGTGGTCAGTTCGACGGCTTCACGCGTCGAATTGGCGCCGGTACCGGCGATGACCGGAATGCGACCTGCAACCTGAGTGACCACCCGGCGGATGACTTCGATGTGTTCGTTCACATCCAGCGTCGCCGATTCACCGGTGGTGCCTACGGCAACAATGGCGTGGGTGCCCTCTTGCAAGTGGAAGTCAACCAGTTTGCTCAGGCTGTCCCAGTCCAGACGACCTTGTGCATCCATTGGTGTGACCAGTGCCACCATACTGCCCGCAATCATGCAACCGCTCCTGCCGGAAAAAGAGAGCCGTAATGGTACTGGCGCTATCAGCCTTGTACAAGCGAAGTACCGCGCTCTGAGCATTCCCCTGAGCGATGGTTTTCGCTACCCTTCGTCCTTTGATCGGTACTGGTCACCTGCGCACCTCGCTCAATCGGTCGAATTTGTCGCCAGAAGCCCCGCCCCAGCGCACTCCAGCCCAGTCATGGTATATCCATGCGAGCCAGGCGCCGAGGGACCCGGCAAGTAATCTTGCGCCATCGATTGTCGAAACAGCCCCGCAAGTCCGAAAAAGTACCGACCGCTCATCGTCTAGGAATGCTGCATGTCGTCCACCCCCACAGTTCGCGAACAATTCCTTGTCATCAGTGCCCTTGGCGCAAACCCCATGGAGCTGACCAACGTCCTGTGCCGCGCCAGCCATGAAAACCGCTGCTCGGTCGTCACCTCGCGTCTCACCCGCCACGGCGAGTGCAGTGCGCTGATTCTTCAGGTGTCGGGCAGTTGGGACGCTCTGGCGCGCCTTGAAACCGGTCTGTCGAGCCTCTCCAAGAAGCATGCGTTCACGACCAGCGTCGTGCGCAGCGCCACGCTGGAGAACCGTCCTGAGGCCCTGCCCTACGTGGCGTACGTCAGCTCGGCGTACCGCCCGGACATCATCAATGAGCTGTGCCAGTTCTTCATCGACCACAACGTCGAGCTGGAGAACCTGATCTGCGACACCTATCAGGCTCCGCAGACCGGCGGCACCATGCTCAATGCCACGTTTACGGTGACACTGCCTGCCGGGACACAGATCAGCTGGTTGCGTGATCAATTCCTCGATTTCGCCGACGCGTTGAATCTGGACGCACTGATCGAACCCTGGCGCCCACAAGCCCCAATGTAAGGAGTCCTCATGACTGTCACAGTAGATCATCCGGTTCCCGATTTTCAGGCACCCGCTACCAGCGGACAGACTGTCGAGCTGTCTGCGCTCAAGGGTCAGCAGGTGGTGATTTATTTCTATCCGAAAGACAACACGCCCGGCTGCACCACGCAGGGCCAGGACTTTCGTGACCATATCGCGCAGTTTCAGGCAGCCAATACGGTTGTCCTTGGTGTTTCCCGCGACAGCCTGAAGACCCACGAAAACTTCAAGGCCAAGCAGTCTTTCCCGTTCGAGCTGATTTCGGACAAGGACGAAGCCGTCTGCCAGCTGTTCGACGTCATCAAGCTCAAGAAGCTCTACGGTAAGGAATACCTGGGCGTCGACCGCAGCACCTTCCTGATCGACAAGGAAGGCGTACTGCGTCAGGAATGGCGCGGCGTGAAAGTGCCTGGCCATGTGGCTGAAGTATTGGCGCAGGCCGAAGCCCTGAACAAAGGCTGATCAGCGTGCCCCGCTGCGGCGCGCAAGGTGCCGCAGCGATTCAGCCCTGCTGTCGCAGCTATACCGTCAAAGTAATGGGGCTACCGTCGGCTCATTGCGCGGCCAGGCGTCGAGCACGGCTTTGAACAGCGTGGCTAGCGGAATCGCAAAGAAAATCCCCCAGAACCCCCACAGTCCCCCGAACAGCAGCACGGCGCAGATGATTGCGACCGGGTGCAGATTGACAGCCTCGGAAAACAGCAGCGGCACCAGCACGTTGCCATCCAGCGCCTGAATGATGCCGTGAGCGATCATCAGGTAGATGAACTGATCGCCCCAGCCCCACTGGAACAGACCGATCAACGCCACAGGCACGGTGACCACTACCGCGCCGACATAAGGCACGACCACCGATATGCCGACCAGCATTGCCAGCAGCGCCGCGTAATTGAGCCCGAGCGCGGCGAAAGCAATGTAGGTCACGCCACCACAGATAAAAATCTCGATGACCTTGCCACGAATATAGTTGGCAATCTGGCGCTTCATCTCATCCGCCACCCGGTTGATCAGGGCGCGCTCACGGGGTAGATAGCCGCGCGCCCAGCGGCCGATCATGTGCCGATCCTTGAGGAAGAAGAACACCAGAATCGGCACCAGCACCAGATAGATCATCAGGTTGACCAGCAACGGCAGGCTGGAAATCGAGAACGTCAGCGCCAACTGGCCGATCTTGCCCACTTCACCACGGGCAACCTCGATGGCCAGCAGCACTTGCTCGTCGGACACCAGATGCGGGTAACGCTCGGGCAGCAACAGCAGCACCGATTGCCATTTGGCAAGCATGCCCGGGGCTTCGTTGAACAAGGTGATCAGCTGGTGCCAGAGCAGCGGCACCAATACCAGCAGGAACACCAGCAATACGCCGATGAACAGGGTGAACACCAGACCGACAGCGGCCACTTCAGGCATGCGCAGGCGTTCCAGAACACTGACCAGGCCGTGCATCAGAAATGCCAGCACCAGACCGGCGATGACCGGCGCCAGCATGCCGCCCAGCGTCAGGACAAGGGTGAACGCCAGAAACAGCAAAACCGCCAGGACCACCGCCTCCTCGTCAGAGAAGTAGCGTTGCACCCAATTGCGAAGCACATTGAACATCAAACATCCTTTTCGGAAAAAAACGCTGCAGTGGGTCAGGCCTTGCGCAGCCAGTAACGATAAATGCCGGCATCGAACTCTTCATGCAGCAACTCGTGCCCGGCGAGCCTGGCAAAAGTTCGAAAATCGCGCTGCGAACCGGCATCGGTGGCAATTACTTTCAGCACCGCGCCGCTGGCCAGGCGGTTGAGCTCCATCTTGGCTTTCAGCAGGGGCAGCGGACAGTTGAGACCACTGGCATCCAGTTCGGCGTCACAGGCCTCGGGGCGCTCTACAGCGTCAGACATCGTTTATCTCCAGGCGGACACATCGAATTACAAAGCAGGTCCGAAAAGGCAGGACGAACAAGGCGGCAAGAATACCTCACTCTGGTCAGCACGCCATCGAGCCAGCTACAGTACAGGTTCTTCTGACCAGAGCTTCGTGCATGAATTTTTTGCGTCCTACACTGCTCACCCTAGCCTGCCTGTTCGCTACACACGGCATGGCGGATGACCTCCCCTCGCTTGGTGACGCCAGCTCCTCGATTGTCTCCCCCGAACAAGAGCACCGTCTGGGCCGTGCGTGGCTGGGGTTGCTGCGCGGCCAAGTGGCGCAGCTGTCGGACCCGCAGCTCAAGGACTACGTCGAAACTTCGGTCTACAGCCTGGCCGAGACCAGTCAGGTTCAGGACCGGCGGCTTGAATTCATCCTGATCAACAGCCCGCAACTCAACGCCTTTGCCGCACCCGGCGGCATCATCGGCGTCAACGGTGGTCTGTTTCTCAATGCTCAGACCGAGGGCGAGTATGCCTCGGTACTGGCTCACGAACTGGCTCACTTGTCGCAGCGCCACTTCGCCAGGGGCATCGAGGCCCAGCAGCGCATGCAAGTGCCGGTCATGGCCGCGATGCTGGCGGGTATCGTCATGGCAGCCGCAGGCGCCGGTGATGCGGGTATCGCCACCATCGCCGGCTCACAGGCTGCCGCGATCCAGGAACAACGGCGCTTTTCGCGCCAGAACGAGCAGGAGGCCGACCGCATCGGCATTCTCAACCTGGAGAAGGCCGGTTATGACCCGCGCAACATGCCAACCATGTTCGAACGCCTCATGCGCCAATATCGATTCGACGCCAGGCCTCCGGAGTTTTTGCTGACTCACCCGGTCAGCGAGTCGCGGATCGCCGATACACGCAACCGTGCCGAGCAGGCCAAACCGGGCGGCAAGGAAGACAGCCTGCTGTATCAACTGATGCGCGCCCGTGTGGCACTGATCTATGAAGAAACCCCAGGCATCGCCGCCAAACGCTTCCGTGCGCAACTGGTTGAAAACCCGAAATCCGATCCGGCGCGCTATGGCCTGGCCATCGCGCAGATCAAGGGCGGACAACTGAACGAGGCCAGGGAAACCCTCAAGCCACTGCTCGAAAAAGCGCCGAACGACATTACCTATAACCTGACGCAGATCGACCTGGACATCACCAATAACCGGCTGGCCGATGCGCAGCAGCGTGTCGATCGCATGCTGACGCTGTACCCCGGCAATTATCCGCTCAATGACGTGCGTATCGACGTGCTGCTCAAGCAGAACCGCACCGCCGAAGCCGAGAAAAGCCTTGAAGCGCTGCTCAAGACCCGCCCGGATGATCCGGACATCTGGTACGTCGTGGCGGAAACGCGTGGCCTGAACGGCAACACCATCGGCCTGCATCAGGCGCGCGCCGAATACTTTGCGCTGGTCGGCGATTTCCGTCAGGCGATCCAGCAACTGGACTTCGCTAAACGCCGTGCGGCCAATAATTTTCAGCTGGCATCACGTATCGATGCGCGGCAAAAGGATTTGATCGAGCAGGAGCGGATGGTCAAGGACATGATGAACTGATCGTCCGGCGCCGCGAGGCGCCCGATACGACCGGCAATGAAAAAGCCCGACACTTTAGTCGGGCTTTTTCATCACTGCTGTCAGGCGTTGCCAGCCTGTCGCAAGCGCGCAGCCTGGGTGAAGTCCAGCATGCGCTGCAATGGACGCACGGCATTGGGGATCAGCGCCGGGTCGACGACTATCTCGTTACTGCCCTCACGCAGGCACTGCAAAGTACGCTCAAGCGTATTCATCGCCATCCACGGGCAATGTGCACAACTCCGGCACGCCGCGCCGTTGCCGGCCGTAGGCGCCTCGATGAAGATCTTGTCCGGGCACAGCTGCTGCATCTTGTAGAAGATGCCCCGGTCAGTGGCGACGATGAACGTCTTGTTGGGCAAGCGTTGCGCTGCGGCAATCATCTGACTGGTGGAGCCGACCACGTCAGCCAGCTCGATGACTGCTTCCGGCGACTCCGGGTGAACCAGAATCGCCGCCTCGGGATACAGGGCTTTCATGTCTTCGAGCTGCTTGGATTTGAACTCTTCGTGGACGATGCAGGCACCGTCCCACAGCAGCATGTCGGCACCGGTTTCACGCTGAATGTAACGACCCAGGTGCTTGTCTGGCGCCCAGATGATTTTCTCACCGTTGTCCATCAGGCTCTCGACGATCTCCAGCGCGCAGCCAGAGGTCACCACCCAGTCCGCACGGGCTTTGACGGCTGCCGAGGTGTTGGCATACACCACCACGGTACGCTCCGGGTGCTGATCGCAAAAAGCGGAGAACTCGTCGACCGGGCACCCCACATCGAGCGAGCAGGTGGCTTCGAGTGTCGGCATGAACACGCGTTTTTCCGGGTTGAGAATTTTCGCGGTTTCGCCCATGAAACGTACACCCGCCACCAGCACAGTGCTGGCCGCATGGTTATTGCTGAAGCGCGCCATTTCCAGAGAGTCGGCCACGCAACCACCGGTTTCCTCGGCCAGCGCCTGGATAACCGGATCACAATAATAGTGAGCGACCAGCACGGCGTCCTGCTTCTTGAGTTCCTCTGCAATGTCGGCACGGTAACGCGCCTGCTCTGCCGGGCTCAACGTCCTGGGCTGTTTGGCATCAAGATGCGCCTGCACCAGGAAACGTTCGGAGATCTGTGTCATGTTCACGGGACCTGAAAGCGCCAGTGCGCGAAAGGCAAGTTTACACCCGAAATACAGGCAATAAAAAAAGCCTGACAGAGGCTGCGCCATCTGCACCAAGGCTTATGGCTGATATCCGGTGGATATCGGCCAGACTTCTTAAGGCGCGCCGATTCTAGCGCCAAAAAACTGATTTAACAGCTGTTTCTGGCTCAGCAGGCAGCGATGAGAAGCGTTCCTGAAAACCCGCTTGCCGAGGCGTGATTCCGACCGGCGACTCAATGAAACGACACCCGTTATGCCCTGTCACAAGCATCAGTCCCCCTTATGAAGGAGAAAATGACATGGCAAGCGAATCGACCAATACCCCGGTGTGGCTCATCACCGGCTGCTCCACCGGCTTCGGCCGCGAACTGGCCAAACTCGTCATCGCTCGCGGCTGGCGTCTCGTCGCAACGGCCAGGGACAAGTCGCGAGTCGCTGACCTGGCCGAGGGCACGCAAGGCCAGGTACTGGCTGTCGACCTCGACGTCAGCAAGGCAGACCAGATAGAAGCCGCCGTGGCCGCCGCGAAGTCGCAGTTCGGCAAAATCGACGTGCTGGTCAACAACGCAGGTTACGGTTATCAGAGCTCGATCGAAGAAGGCGAAGACGCTGAAATCCGTGCCCAGTTCGATGCCAACGTGTTTGGTCTGTTCGCCATCACCCGCGCCGTGCTGCCGATCATGCGTGAGCAACGCAGCGGCCACATCATCAATATCACTTCGGTTGCCGGCCTGATCGGCTTTCCAGGATCAGGCTACTACGCAGCCTCCAAGCACGCCGTCGAAGGTTTTTCTGACGCGCTGCTCGCGGAGGTCAAGCCACTGGGGATTTCCGTCACGTGCGTAGAGCCGGGGCCGTTTCGCACCGACTGGGCGGGACGCTCACTACGCCAGACGCCATCGCGTATCGACGACTACAAGGACACTGCCACCAAGCGTCTGGAGTCGACCAGACAATCGAGCGGCAATCAGGCCGGGGACCCGGTACGCGCCGCAGAGGCGATGATCGCCCTGACCCAAAAAGCCAATGCGCCGCGTCATCTTGTATTGGGCAGCTGGGGATATGACGCCGTGGTGGCTGATCGTCAGGCACGCTTGAAGCAGATCGAGCAGGTTCGTGACATCAGCATCGGCGCGGACTTTCCGAAAGAGTGAGGTGCTGAGCACTGCACGGCAGTGCGCAGGCGCGCTACAGCCTTGCATGCCGACTCCACCACCTCAATCATGCGTCGCCCTGGATCGGCGGCGCAGATACCGCACCAACGCCGCAACAGTCACCAGTGCTACCACCGCGAGGAAGATCGGCAGGCGATACGGCTTCAGGTCACCAAGTAAATGCTGTAACGCTTCTCCGGCCCAATAGCCGGCGCAGACGAACAGGGTCGCCCAGACTGCCGCGCTCAGCACATTGATCAGCGCGAAACGCCAAGGCGACAGGCGACTTGCACCTATCACCATAGGCCCCACCAGGCGCATGCCGTAGAGAAAGCGAACAGCGAATACCGAGGTCGTGGGGTAACGCTGGATAAGACCCTCGACCCGCTTAATGGCAGATTGGTGACGCTTGAGCTTGGGCAGCAGACGCTCCCCGGAATAACGTCCGGTCCAGAATAGCAACTGATCGCCGAGCATACCGCCCAACGTGGCCAAGCCGATCACTTGCAGCAACTGCAGAGCACCTTGGTGCGCCGCCATACCGCCAAGGATCAGCACTGTTTCGCCTTCCAGCAAACAGCCCAGGAAAATCACCCAATAGCCGTAGGCGGCGATCAGCGCGTTGAGGTCGAGATGTTCGAACATGGTCTTTCCTGTACGTCTGACATCACTTGAATCCAGGCTGAAATGCCAGCTTCGTCACTTTCTTCCCACCAGGTACCGTACGCCATGCTCACCAAACACTTCCGAATGGGGTTGGTTACATTCCAGGTGAAAAATATCTCCTGAGTTGTAGGTGAAATCGCCATCAGATTTACGGATGACCAGACTACCGTGCAAAACCAGCGCCATCGCCTCGAAGTTATGGGCATGCGAATCGAGCGTACCAAACGCTTCGCGCTCAACTTCAACAACGGTGCCGAACCCTTCGGCAGCAAGCAGTTGCAAAAAAGCCTCTTTTTCCATTTCCACTTTTCCTGAATCTTTTGATGGGGTGGTGAACCCAATTGGCACCCGGAATGGCGGCGCCGTGACCACCCACTACGACAATGAATACAGCCTCGCAACATTCAAAAACGCCGCCCCTATAGATCACCCCTTGAGAGCAACATTCAATAAGTTTTCCAGCGCTTGGAACGCGTGCCTAAGATCAGCCCAACCTGCCCTGTCGCTGGGGTAACCCGCCGGTAATTAGTCTTTGCCGCCAGGCTAATCCCCTCGTGCTGCATTGCTGAGTTTTTGCAGATCGAGAATTGTGACGGCACCGTATCGAACGACCAAAACGCCTTCGGCTTCCCACATTTTCAGCTGGCGGTTGACGCTCTGACGAGAAACGCCCAGTTGTTGGGCGATATTTTCCTGGCTTATCTTCAGGTATGCCGCTTCTTCGATACCTGGACGTTTGACCAAGGCAATGAGTCGGTTAGCCAATCTGACAGGCAGAGGATTCAGGATCGTGTTCCCGGCCCACTCGAGCGCCATTCGAAATCTGCCACACACCAAACGAGTAATGGCTAGCAGAACATCCGGTCGGTGCTCAATGATTTGCCAGAATGCGCTTGCCGGAAGAACTGCAATACGCGCTTGCGAGGCGGCTCGAACGTCATACGTCCTGGGTAAGCCATCTAAAAGTGGCACTTCTCCGAACCAATCTCTGGACACCAATTGAGTAAGAAAGAGTTGGCGTCCGTTAGCGCCCAGGCTACTCACTCGCAAAGTGCCTTGAATCAGACGAAACATTCCCAGTGGTTCAGAGCCTTGAGGGAAGACTGCCTCTGATTTTACCAACGTCCTGACCCGCGAGGCCTCAAGCAAAATCGCGTCCACATCCGGGGGGAGGGAAAAGGATGAGGGAATAGCTTTAGCAGACAACTCAGACATTGCCAAAACCCGACAATCTTGGTTTGAAGGCTCGGATAGTATCAGACGCATCTGGCCTGTAGACGACAGGCATACCTGAATCAGGAACGTAGAATGTACGTGGGTCACTTCGCCATAGGCCTGGCAATCAAGGCACGCTATCCAAGGATCCCCGCGCTCCCCATCATGATGGGAGTCGGCTTCCTGGATCTGCTGGATGGGATATTCATCATTCTTGGCTTCAACACCGTCACCCCGAATTTAAACAGCGGGCCGTATCTGTTCTTCGATCTGACCTTTATCGACTGGGATCACTCATTGCTTGCCGCTGTGTTCTGGTCAGTGCTTTGGGGACTGCTTTTCGTAAAGCATCGACCAGTAGCCATTGTGGCAGCGCTGGCAGCTTTCTCTCACTTCATCGCGGACTGGCCGATGCACAACAGCGATCTGGCGCTTTATCCCCGCGCAGTTGAGCATTACGGTTATGGCCTATGGGGCAAGCTGGGGACTGCCTCCTGGATTCTCGAAGGCGCTTTTTCAGCCGTGCTGGCAGCCTATGCATGGCGGCTAAGTAGGCAACGTGGCGTGAGTTTGACCTGGCCTTGTGTGGTGCTGCTTGTCTTGTTCTTGCAGCTATCCCCGTTCGCTTCGCCCATGAAGTTTGTTGCCACTCTCGATGAACCTCTGACGCATATACTTCACGGGGTTCTGGTCTCGTCAGGCTTCCTGATTCCAGGGCTGCTGATGTCATGGTTGTTGAATAGAAGTGAGCGTTTACGAGGACAGCGGGGGCAATGAAGCGGTCGTTGGGTCATTGAATTTGAGGCCTGACCCAAGCTGCAAACGCATTGGGCCAGACCTTCAGGCTAGACTTTAAATCGGTTGGTCATCTCCTGCAGCCTGGCGCTGACTCTGGCCAATTCAACGCTTGATGTCGCTGTCTCTTCACTGGCGGAAGCCGTTTGGTCTGAAATGTCCCTGACATTTGTGACGCCCCTGCCTATTTCTTCACCGACGTTAGTTTGCTGCTCAGTGGCAACGGCGATCTGTTCGTTCATCACCTCAATCTCATGAACAGATGCGGTAATACTCTGCAGCACCTCACTGGCTTGCGTGGACAGTTCGACACTGCTGTCCGTCAGTGCCAGATTTTGCTCTAGAACCTGGCCCATATGATCGGTACTGGTTTGCAGTTCGTTTATAAGCAGCGCGATCTCGTCTGTCGACGTGCGGGTGCGCACGGCCAGGCCTCTTACCTCGTCCGCGACGACAGCGAAACCACGTCCTGCCTCCCCGGCACGCGCAGCCTCAATGGCCGCGTTCAACGCCAGAAGGTTCGTCTGATCAGCTACCGTCTTTATCACATCCAGTACGCCACCGATGCTCTGAGTATTCCCTCTAAGCGCCGCCATCGCCGTCCTGGTCATGTTCATCTCACGCGCCAGGGTCTCTATCTGGGTACGAGTCCTGTCAACGACTTGCCCACCTTTTTGGGCCAGCTGACTGGCGATTTGCGCAGTATTTACGGCTTGAGCTGCATTACGAGATACCTCATGAGTAGTGGCTGTCATCTGCTGCATCGCAGTGGCAATCTGCTCAGTCTCCAGTTTCTGCGCGTTCACGCCCGCACTGGTCTGCTCCGTTACGGCTGAAAGCTGCTCTGCCGCGCTTGCCACCTGCACGATTCCGTCTTTCATTTCCCCAATCAAGCTTCGAAGCCCGGACGTCATGCGCAACATGCTGCCCTGCAACGCGCCAAGTTCATCGTTTCGAGTCACTTCTGTTCTGTACGTAAAGTCTCCCTCTGCAACGACTTCAACGATTTCAACAGTCTCTTTGAGAGGATGAACAATTGATCGGGTGATCAACCAGGCAGCAAGAACACCCAACAGGGCAGAGAGGGCCAGCCAGAGCAAAATCTTCTCCTGGGCTTTCTCTGCATCGGAGGCACGAAGCTCGTTCTGGATAGCGGTCATCTTGTCCGTAATGCCAAGAATGGTAGCGATCGACGTTGTGATACCGCCTTGAGCCTCATCAACTTTGGCTTGAGCGGCGACTAATGTTTCCAGTTGCCCGCTATAGGTGGCCATTCCTGCCGCCAACGCTTGAACGTCAGCACTGGGCAAACGGGTATTTTTGAGCGTATCTATACTGGCCACGACCTGCGCTATCGCCTGACGAACAGTGTCTTCACCGCTTTTAATCGGGGATGCCGTATAAGAGCGAAACGCCGTACGCATCTTCTGGACCGAGATAAACAGTGCCGGCAGTTTCTGACGATCCGCTGCATTCCCGCTCTCGTCGTTGGCAGCGTCTGCGATCTTCAGCAACAAACCGTTAATCGTTTCGCCCGAAGCTCCGGCAAGGGTTCGCAGTTGCTCACGCTCTCGAGTAGCCTCGACTGATCGAGTATAGAACCCACGGTAAAGCTGCATCGTTGTCTGGGCTTCTTTGAGCAGCGCGATGTTATTGGCTGTTTTGAAACGTGGCGAGATACTCACCAACTGGCGCTCCGTTCGCTCGAGTGCCTCCAGCCATTTTGAAGCCTGTGCATCATCCGCCTTTAAAAAATACACCAAACGCTCGATACGCATGTCTCGTGCGATTGAACTGAACTGAGCAATGTCTCCAGACAAATCAGCTCGACGCTTCAATGTATCGGTGGCGTCCTTTCCCGTGTAAGCCATTAACAGAATCATTAAAATCAACAGTCCGAAACCCACCAATAGCTTCGCCCGAACCGTCATATTACTTAACACACCAGATGTTGCGCTGGACATATATCTTTACTCATTGATTTTTTTGAAAACAAAAGTCCGCCGGACAGGTAGCGGAACATAGAGTCCGATACGCATCAGGATGAATTGATAATGTGAATCTGCTGAAACCCTCGACACGCTCGGTAAAAAGGTCACGTCACAGACCTGAACTCACTGCGGCGTCATCCGGAGGGCCATTGAAGTACTTGAGTAAATACTCGAACTGTATGTGTTTTCTGGACAAAGAGGTGCCGAGGCAGGATAAACCTGTTCATAACCGAGGATCTCGAATTAAAGATGAAAGGCCGGTCCATGGCTATAAGCCATTATGTCGTCACACTTTTCATTTTCTATAATTTTTTTGAGGCATGTCGACGAACGGACGAATAAAATTCGTCTCGGCACATGCATCTCAATGCTGAAAGCCACAGCTCATGATAATAATGAGTTACACAGAGAGGCAGCGACAATTAACTTTGTTATCAAACAAACCGTTTGCATTATTGCCATCGCTGGCGCACTCATTTTAAAAAGACGTAATGAACGCTGCTGTCGTTTGGCACGCTCGCCGTTGGCTTTGGCAAGACTATCAGCGCCCACGACACCAAAGCTCGGGCATTGAGTTTGATATCGGACGGATCAGAAATGGCAGTTGACATCACCGCTTGCCGGCGCATGTATCGCGATAAGTGACTGCGTATCTGGGTACGCGACATTTGAACGGTCTTCTTCGAAAGACCTGCCAACTGCTTCACAGATCGCTGCATCAACCCCATGACGGAAGCCCAGAGTAGCTATCCGAGCATGACAATCCGCAACGCAAAAAAAAACCTGGAAATCCGCATTTTCATGGGCCTTCCAGATTTTCGAAATGGTGGGTCGTGTGGGATTCGAACCTACGACCAATTGGTTAAAAGCCAATTGGTCGTAACGCTGAGGCAGGACCCCGCTTGAGATCGTTCAGTATCCCAAACCGCAGTCTCTAATGTCCCCATTAGAGGCTTTAAATCATGTATATAACCTCGCTTTTGTCCACCAAAGGTGGTGTCGGTAAAACCACTTTGGCTGCCAACATCGGCGGCTTCTGCGCCGACGCCGGCTTGAGGGTCCTCCTCCTCGACATGGACCCTGTCCAGCCTTCACTGTCCTCCTATTACCCAATGGCACAGGAAGTCAGCGGCGGCATATTCGACCTCATCGCACATAACCTGACTGATCCAGAGCGAATCATATCGAGGACAAGCATCCCGAACCTGTCCTTGATCTTGTCGAACGACCCCAACAACCAGTTGATTAGCCTCCTGCTTCAGGCTGCGGATGGTCGTCTGCGATTGGCTTCTCTGCTGAAAGCTTTCGAGGGTCAATTCGACCTGATTCTCATTGATACCCAGGGCGCACGAAGCGTCATGTTGGAGATGGTGGTTTTAGCGTCAGATCTTGCTGTATCCCCGTTGCCACCGAACATGCTCAGCGCCCGCGAGTTTAACCGTGGGACGTTGCAAATGCTTGAAGGACTGCGTCCTTACTCGAGGCTTGGACTGCACGTCCCTCCAATCAAGGTTGTAGTCAACTGCCTCGACCAGACCGTTGACGCTCGCGGGATTCATGACGCCATCAGAAAGACCTTCGCAGACAACATGGAAGTCGATGTCCTCAACAGCACAGTTCCTGCTTCAGTAATTTTCCGCGAGGGATCTACAGCAGGCATGTCGGCACATCGGCTCGAATACAAAAAACCTTCCAATCGACGCGCGCCGAGCGCGCTACAGGTCATTCGAGAGCTTGTGGTTGAGCTTTTTCCGCAGTGGACCGACCGTTTCGAGGCGATGACTGAATCCGCTGTAGAGGCCCTGGTAAAAGGGGGTCAATGAGATGGCAAAGACAAATCTCACGGAAGCTTCCGGCATTACTCCTCAGTTGATGCAGAAGCTCAACGAGCAGTACGACTCATCACAACTGCGCGCCGCTCAGACCAAGCTTACGAACACGTCACGTGAGCTCCGCAATTTAAGCTCCGGCCATAAGATGGGCCGCGGCTTGATTAGTCGACTGGGTGATTACTTGAGCGTGGAACAGCGTGAACTGCTCTCACAGGCCGCGCAGCTCCTTGAATCAGTGAACTCTCATGTCGAGCATGCCAAGGAAAAACGTGTACGCGACGAGAAAGCGGTTAAACGTCGGCAGGAGGCTCGGAACGCAAGAGCGAAACTACTGATTGCGGCCACATATCCCCTACCCACTGAGAGCCTGGACCAGAAACTTGAGCTCCTGAAAACGGCGCTGTTATTCAACCGCATCGGCGCATATGACAGTTTCTACTCCGCAGTCGAGCTTAATAGCGAGATCCGAAGCACCTTACTGACGCCGTTCAGCAGACTGATAGGTTGGGGAAGCCTGACCGCTTACCGACTCAGTTGCCTAGGCTCGCTTCGTATCCGGCTCGTTGAGGCATTGACTAATGACATCTCTTACGACGATGGATCTGAGGTCGAGGATCGGCTAGCCGCTCTGCAGTCAAAAGTCCGTGATGCGAATGCTAAAGCCGCGCTCACAGCTGAAGAACATGAAACCCTCAGACTCTGGAAAGAGGCTCTGGCAGTTGAGGCAGTACCGGAGGTACGGCCATGAGCATTGACCGCCAACGGATAATCGACAAAGTCATCAAATGCTTCGCACTGGCACGTTCTGCGGGTGCCTCTCCTAATGAGGCTGAGACAGCCCTGCGGCAAGGCCGCAAGCTTATGGAGCAGTACCAGCTCGAAGAGCTTGAGGTGGACGCCCACCTCGCACGTGAGGCGTCAGTATCTGCCGGCACAAAGCGAGCGCCAGCGAGTTGGCTGCACAGCCTGGCAGGCACGTGCGCGAGCGCTTTCGACTGCGATTGTTTTGCTTTCCCCTCACGGCCTGGAGACTGGCATTTCAAGTTCGTCGGGTTAGGTGTATCGCCCGATCTGGCGTGCTATGCCTATTCCGCGCTTCATCTGCAGCTTGTTTCGGCGCGTCGTCAGCACGTTTCGCAGCTCAAACGCTGCAATCCAACCACCAAAAGACGGCGTGGACGGATTTTTGCCGAAGCATGGATCAATGCGGTGGCCACCAACGTTTACAAATTCGCCGGTCGACAAAATGCTGAAGCTCAGCAAGCGATAAGCGCTTACCTCAGCCTGCACCACCCCACCGTAGTCGAAAAAGAGCTTGAGCCCACCTCTGTTAAGGGCCACGACCTGAAATCTCAACATCAGGGCTGGACGCAAGGTTCTAGAGCAGCGTTGCACAGAGGCGTCGATCAGCACTCCCAGTCCCCGGCAAGAATCGGGAGGGCTTGATGGACATTTCTCATATGTCACCTCCCCACTCCGTGGAAGCCGAACAAGCTGTGCTTGGCGGACTGATGCTTGATAACGAGTCCTGGGACCTGATCGCAGACCGTATTAAAGCCGATGATTTCTACCGGGCCGAGCACCGTCTGATATTCCAGAGCATTGCTGGGCTGGCTGAATCGAATAGGCCATTTGACGTGGTCACGGTTTCCGACTCCATTACAGCAATAGATGCTGCTGGGGGCTTGGCTTATCTCAGTGAGCTCGCCAAAAACACGCCTTCTGTGGCCAACATCAAGGCTTATGCAGAAACAGTGAGTAACCGAGCTCATCTACGCCGGATTATTTCACACGGCTATGCATGTACCCGGGAGGCTTCAGATCCTCAAGCGAATGCGTCTGAGGTTCAGGACGTCATCGAGCAGCAACTTTTTGCTTTGGGGCAAGGACGGCAGACTTCCGACTTTGTGGACGTCAACCAGATGCTTATGCAGGTGGTCGACAAGATCGATCTTCGCTTCAACGCTGGGGAGTCGGTCGTTGGATTGCCCACAGGGCTTTCCGATCTTGATGAATTGACGGGCGGACTACAACCAGCCGATCTGATCATTATTGCGGCCAGACCCTCCATGGGCAAAACCAGCCTGGCGCTCAACTTGGTAGACGCTGCGCTTCAAAAAGATACTCAGGCCACTGTTCAGGTCTACAGCCTCGAGATGCCGGCAGAGGCGATCATTTACAGGCTCATCTCGATCCTGGGGCACCTGAACCTGGAGAAGTTGATACGCGGGCAGTTGGAGGATGAGGACTGGCCGAAGCTCGCGATGGCAGTGCAAAAGATCAACTCGTATGGCGATCGCCTTGTAATTGATGATCAAGCTGACCTCACTCCCTCGGCAATTCGTGCGCGGGCTCGCAGAGGCGCACGGCGTTTCGGAAAGCCAGTCCTGATATTGATCGATTATCTGCAAATGATGAAATGTCCAGGTAAAGAAAATCGGACCAATGAAATCAGTGAGATATCTCGGTCACTCAAGGCTTTGGCCAAAGAGTTCGACTGTCCTGTCGTGGCGCTCTCTCAGCTCAACAGAGAACTTGAGCGGCGTCCGAACAAGCGACCTATCAATGCAGACCTCCGTGAGTCGGGCGCGCTTGAGCAAGACGCTGACCTGATTCTGTTCGTATATCGGGACGAGGTTTACAACCCCGACAGCGAGCAAAAAGGGGTCGCCGAACTCATTCTCAGCAAGCACCGAAACGGCGCGCTCGGCACCGTCCGAACGGCCTTCATCCCCCAACACACCCGTTTCGAAAACCTCTCGGCCGCCGCATGGCAAGGAGCTCGATCATGAGCGCGCGCAATAAACCTCTTTGCATAACTCATGAGTGCCGCACGTGCGGCCACCACCACCCTTTCACCGCGGTCATGCCAGCAGGAAAACGTGCGCCCGAGTGCCCTTCGTGCCATAGCGGTGAAGTCGTAGAACTGGAGCTGGTGCACCCACAGTGGAGCGTTGTGGCCTCCAGTAAGGCACCAGACAGCAAGGAGTACACCGTCGTGTTCCGCATGAGCCCAGGTACTTCCAGAAAAGCCTTCATGAAAAAACTCACTGACACCTTTGTCGACCACGAGGTTGAAATCCTAGAGATCCAGTCGGGTGACAAGCTCGGCGGATTGGGAGGCCAGTGACATGCAGCTATATCACACTACTGAAGAAGATCTGCCGGTCCAGTCGGACCGGGAAAAAGAGCGCCTCCGGAGCGATATCGAGAAGGCGATGGCTGATTACTTAAGTCGTGGGGGCGCTATCAACCAGGTTGAAGCGAGCCAGCGCTCGAATGACAGCTCATTCATTATCAACTCTGAAAAAACCGCACAGTTGAAGGCGGATACCAGCGCTCGTGGGCGGAAAAAAACAAACGATCTGACCGACACAGAGCTGGCGCGACTGCTGAAAGCCCACTGCACAGCAGGGGCATCACTGGCGTCCGCCGCTGCGACGCTCAATCAAACGCGGAAGCGTTGTGAAGCCATAGCTCGTCGCTATCAGATCCCCTTCCGCTCTGCTGCTTTTACAAAAGCGAGGGCGCGGTCATGAGCAATACATCTACGTCTCTTCGAGGCAGGAAAAAGTCTCTGCAGGACTTGGCTGACTTCGCCATCTCACAGGGATGGGCAGTGCATCGCACTCATGGTGGGCATATCAAGTTCACCAAAGGTGGGTGTTCACCCATCTTCACTTCTTTCACACCCAGCGACCACAGGGCCGGCCTCAATGCTCGCGCTCAATTGCGCCGCGCACAAAACCAAAGCCAGATTGGAGATCGCCATGCTGAATAACGAAGCTGTGAATATTCGTGAGGACGACAAAGACGAGAAGTTCGTCATCCGCCTACCTACCGGAATGAGGGGCCGGGTCCGTGGGGCTGCAAAAGCAAACCATCGCTCAATGAACTCAGAAATCATAAGCCGTATTGAAGCGACGCTTCGTCACGAGCAGGAGATTGCGAGGCTTACGGCTGTGATCGATGTGCTGCTCAAAGGCGGAACACCCACCAGCAACGTCATCCAACTTCCTGAGGCGGGCCAATAATCATGGCAAGCAAACTGACTGCAGATGACATCTCGGGCAAGTTGTTACAAGGCTCATTCAGTCGATCTGGCCCCGCGGTCGATCAGCTGCCGGATCCGATTGTAGATACGCCCATGGTTCTCACCCTGGACGAGATGAAAGCTTTCGAGCAAAACCCGCGCACCGTGACCAATGCGAAGTACAAAGAGATCAAAGATTCCATCAGGCAGCGCGGCCTGGATCATCGCCCTACAGTTACGCGTCGACCTGGCGAAATTAAATTCACAATCAACAACGGTGGCAACACACGCCTGCAGATTCTCCGGGAGCTATACAGCGAAACCGGCGAAGACCGTTTCTATCGACACAATGTTCTGTTTCGGCCCTGGGACTCAGCACGTGGGGAGATTATCGCTCTCACAGGTCACCTTTCGGAGAACGATCTTCGCGGTTCTCTAATGTTCATAGAAAGGGCTGTGGGCATAGAAAGTGCCCGCGCCATTTATGAGAAAGAAGCCGGTGAGTCCATATCTCAAAGGGAGCTGGTTCGAAGGCTAAGTGCCGACGGCTATCCGGTTTCCCAGTCACATATCAGCAAGATGCAGGATACGGTTCGCTGCCTTCTTCCAGTAATACCCAGTGCGCTTTATTCAGGGTTAGGAAAACCTCAGATCGAGCGTCTCCTTTCGCTACGCAAGGCTGCTGGCCAGACCTGGCTCACGCATACAGAGGGGAAAGAACACATCCCTGACTTCGAAGGTTTGTTCCAGGACGTACTTTCGCTGTTCGATGGAGATGCAAGCGAGTTTGTATACGAGCGGGTTCAGGATGAGCTGATCAGTCACATGCAGTCGGGAACGGGGCTATCTTACGAGCAGCTCCTGCTCACACTGAGTGAAAATCAGAACCAAGCACGGCGTTCATCTGTGATCGACACGCCAGTGAGTTTGACGCCAGCTCAACAGCCTCGACCTGACGGTCTTCCGCCTGAGGGTGACGTTCCGGGTATCGATCAGCAACAGGAACCAGGCATTCAGGCTCCCCCATCTGAGGCTGACAAAACCAAGGGCAAACAGGACGTCTCACCGAAGTCCTCAAAAAACGAAGCTGACAAGCCGCCTCAGGCTCCTGAACTCACAGAGGAGGAGCGCGCAGCAAGGGTTGCCGGGCATATCGTTAGCCCGATATCCACCACTGAACGTGTGCAGGATGTAAAGCGGCAGTTGGCAGCCCTCGATGGGGAAAATCTGCCCGACTTCAAGACAAATGCACTGATTTCGATACCCGTCCAAGCGGGTGGGTTACATCCTATCTCTGACGTCTGGTACATCGAACGTATCCTCGATCAGCCGGATGAATTGCGGCCGGTAATCGCTCAGCTCGCCCGGGAAATCGCCCACCTGTCAGGCATCAATCCTGACAGCGTGATTGATGTACCAGGTGGTTTGGGCTTCCTCTGCCAAGACCCTCCTGAGGATGTAGACCTCAGCGATCTGGCCAATAACGTACTGACCCTTCTCCAGTCGATTAGTGGCGTATACGCAATTGCCTTGATCAAAGAGTCCCCAGAGCAACCACTGGATGTGTCCGAGTTTCAGTTCACCGCAGCGCTGGCCCAGTTGCTGTTAGGTAGCCCGAGATACGAAGACCGTGAAGCAATTCTCCAGGGACGCTTGGACGATACCTGCATCGTGAAGCTTTTCCGACTCATTCGCCTCGGCCGACGGCTGGTGGAGCTGGAGATGGGAAGCGTCAGCGTGGTTCAGACCCCATGAGGTTTTTTTCCGACGTTGTGAGACAGGAGTTTGGTCATGTCGAAAAAACATAACCCCCTCAACGAAGCCATGGTCGCGCAAATTCTGCATCACTTGCGCAACGGTGAAGTGAGGCGTTGCCTTGATATGGGACTGGACCCAGAAATTCTGGCACTGCTCCAGCATCCCTCATCACAAAGTGTGTTGCTGAACTCTGCAGTTATCTGGTGCCGCGTGGCAGTTGATCCGGACATGGTGAAGCGTCTGCTGGCGAACAAGGAGCGCACTGATCAGGAAAACCGAATCGTGCAGCGCGCGCTTCGTTTGGGGGCGACGACCCCAATGCTGCAGGAGTTCTTCGGCATGTCCCCCCAAGAAGTTTCCTTGCAACGGGTACTGGTAGGTGTTCCTGGACGCCCTGGGCGATTCAGAGACATTCCCGATGACGCACCTCTGTGGCATAGGTTTGTGCAGTTGATGGAAGAGTACAACGTGGATCATACGGATGGTGTCGCATTACTTGATATCGCGATGATGCTGACGGAGGAGGTAAACGTCCCTCCTGAAGAGCCCCACATCGTGCCTCCGGATCAGATCACCCTGGGCCTCGTCTGGAACAAGATTCAAGGATGGCTGGCTCAGGACCTATACCCGACTGGCAAGAAGCGTAAATCGGCAAGCCTCGTAATGCTGGGGGAGTCTCGGCAACAGTCGAAAGCAAACGCTAATCGGAGCCGGCCGGGTCAAAGCCAGGCGAACAAGCCCGTGGGCAAGGTAGAAGGCGACCGGATGTGATAAGGATGAACCGGCGCCCTTCTCTGGGGGGAGCCATTAATGCCGCTGCCGGGGCTCTACAAAATCATCTGCTGCTCCAGCAATTAAAGCTGGCCCAACAGCAGAGCTCTGGCTCAGATAATAGAAAGTCGGTTGCTGGCTCAGATACTGAGGAGACACTCGACGGTATCGTTTTCAGTGGAAATCCACATGAGACGGTGCCGCGAAGCCTCCTGCTTGATGATCGACTTTCACCGCTTGAGCGCAATGCTTGGCAAGTCTTCAGATTGCTTATTAACGCAGATGGCATCACAGCCTTTCCGACTTATGAACAACTTCGTCCCTACCTTGGCTCCGTCCCAGGAAAATTCGCATCCAGAGAGACTGTAGCGAAGGCTCTGACAGTGCTTCGCTTGACGCGCTGGCTTAGTCTTGGACGCCGAGTAAGAGACTCTCTGAGCGGTCGAATGCAGGGAAACGTCTACATCCTGCATGACGAACCGGTCGGGTGTGTTGAGGCTATGGAGCTTGATCGCGACTACCTGTTGCTTGTAGGCCATTCCCTCGAGCATGCAAATAAAGCTGTCAGGACCGTGGCAGATTTGGCATTCAAAGAATTCGCAGCCGACCCTAATCAATCGACAGGTGTGCTGCCCACGCGACTTGATGTCATTGAGGGTAGATGGCGTAGTCAGGGTTGGCATGATGCACCGAATGCCGTGGATCGCGAAGAAAACCAGCCTGAGTTCGGAATCCGAACTCAGCAAGAAAGCCGGCCCTCAGCACTGAGTTCGGATTCCGAACTCAGTAAAATCAGCGAGAAAGCGAATCTCGATAGACCGAGTTCGGAATCCGAACTCAGTCTAAAATCAGCGTCATACGGCACAGTTCGGATTCCGAACTCATATAGTACGTATACGAATACAAATACATCTGTATGTAAAAGCTCTGTACCGCGCGAGGCTGTGAGCGCTCCAGTCGATCTACCTCCAGGGTTTGAAAGGTTTACAGAGGATCAACGCTTCAGGGCGATGACCGCATTGCAGAGCGTCGAGCCGACACTGCGAGAACCGTTACTTGATCAATGGCGCCATCGTTGCAATAGCGGTTCCGTGAAGAACCCATTCGGTTATCTATTGAGCTGCATGCAGAAAGCCCTGAGTGGGGAATTCAATGCCCAGTGGCAGGCTCCTAGAGCGTCAGCTCAAAATCCACAGGCGCACTCCCCCCAGCCGAAACATCTCAGCAACGCGCCTGATCAACCAAAGCCAACTCCCCCGCCTCCCGTCAAAAAAGTCTCGCCGCAAGATCGTGACGAGTCTTCACTGGCTGCCGGGCGCAGCTCAATGATGGACATCAAGCGGATAATTCGACCGAGATCACAGGGTTGAACAGATCAGCTGAATGCTGCAATCAATGCAAGCACTGTGATTCCACTGGAATCACTTTGAGCACCGACCACAGTGATTTCCCGGGAATCACTTCCAGCTCCAGTCTGGGTGATGCCACTGGCATCACTTTCAGCGCCGATCAGGGTGATTCCACTGGAATCACTTTGAGCACCGACCACGGTGATTCCCCGGGAATCACTTCCAGCTCCAGTCTGGGTGATGCCACTGGCATCACTTTCAGCGCCGATCAGGGTGATTCCACTGGAATCACTTTGAGCACCGACCACGGTGATTCCCCGGGAATCACTTCCAGCTCCAGTCTGGGTGATGCCACTGGCATCACTTTCAGCGCCGATCAGGGTGATTCCCCGGGAATCACTTCCAGCACCGCTCTGAGTCATTCCACACGCAAGCCCACGAAAATCAGGGTCTCCGCCAAAAAACCATTCCGATCAAGAAACGGTTTGTTACTGACCCTGAGTTATACGCGCAGGCAGTCTTGCCTCGCCCTATCAATCATTTCTTATAAAGGAAGCGCTCAGCATGGCTGACAACTTTCAGCTCAACCTCGGTTCATTGCGAAGCAGCGTCAACCTGACCCTGCACACCCACCATGCTTCGCGCCTCTGGTTTGGGCGTCAACGCACCGAAGGCAAGCCTGGCATGATCGGCCTGAGCGGCTTTGCCAACATCCTCAATCGCATCAAGCGTGGCTGTGAACAGGACGATCCTTATTCAGACTGGTTTCTGATCCTTATAGAAGAAAAGATCGAAGCCTCTGAACAGGAAATGAAAGATATCGACGCCAGGCTGGACGAAGTTATGGCCTCACTGCCGCCGATGCTTTCAATAGGTCAAAACCTATCCGTGCAGCCGGTGACACTGCCGCTGTTCCTGTCCACGCCGCTGGCGTTCAAAGCGGTCTTTTTGCTCACTGCCTACGACGAGCTCGTGCGGCGCATTCTTCTGGCCAGCCACGTCGGCCTTATAGACAACAACGCCAAAGGCCAGTGGCTCGATGAGGGGGCTGCAATCCTGCGTCGTCTTTTCGGTTTGAGTCAGCGCTGGAAGTTCTCGGGAGCAAGCCGAGATGATTTTGCGGCCAAGAACGCACGTTCCGAGCAGGCTCGTGAGATGTACGCATCGTTTGGTGAAATCCCCCAAGACATTTTGGAAGGAACTCGCAAATCAAGCTTCGCGCCGTCCCCCTCTTCGGCATCAAATGCCGCGGTCAGTGAAGACGGTGATGACGACGGCTTCGAGGAGACCATCACGCTGGGCCAGCCGCACCCTGACAAGCCTGAACCTGAGTCCGCAGAGTGACTAACGTGACGGCCAACCCCGCGCACCAGAATCAAGAGCGCCAGAGCCTGCAACAGGGTGCCTTCCAACCCCTGCAACAGGATGCCTTCGTAGCACTGCAACATGCGCCCTTCCTAAAAGGCCTTTTAAAACCTTTTAAAGGTAAGGGGGGGATGCTCCAGTTGGCAGAGTTATGCCGGTCCCTTGAAGGTGATCTGAACGCGCTGGCCGAGGATCAAGTGCTTGCCCAGGCCAACAGACATCCCTTCACTCTTCTGCCTGTTCGGATGGTCCGGCAAAGAACAAGCGCTGGCACAGTTTTTCTCCGCTGGCAGGAAATGGGAACGCGGCAGATGGGCGTCAATGTTTGGTCCAGCTTGCTGGCCGACCCCAGAACACCCGAATCACTGCTCCAGGATCTGCACTCCATGGAACAGCAACGCGTCGCTTTGAATATGCAAATAAGTCTGGTCCATACCATCGGCCGGCAGGCCGCCGAATGTGCCGAAAAGATGGCCCAGGCAGATGCCGTTTACTCAGGACGGCTGCAACAGATCTCACAATCCAGCGGCATTTCACCGCACACGTAGAAGGAGTCCTAACATGGGCACATCAGTAGACTGGGAAGGTAACCTTGGCTCTGCTCCAGAATTCAAGGAATTCCCCAACGGCAACAAAGATCCGCGCCGCTTGCTAAAGCTGAACGTTTACTTTGACAATTCAATTCCGAAAGCCGATGGATCAGGCTTTGAGGACAGAGGCGGTTTCTGGGCCAACGTAGAATATTGGCACCGCGATGCAGAACACTATGCCAACTTATTCCAAAAAGGCATGCGGGTCATGATCCAAGGTCGAGCGATCATTGATAACTGGACCAAGGACGAAAAAGAGTTCTCTGCGTTAAAGGTGCAGGCATCGCGGGTGGCCATTCTTCCGCACAGGGTGGAAATGGTCCAATTGGCCCCATCTAGGGTGACCAACCAGCAGCAGAGCGATCAGGGTTCAAGTCAGAGCTACCAGGGATCAACCCAGAGTGATCCTGCTCTGGATTTTGACGACGACATTCCTGTGTAGCCAAACCCTCTGAAAAATCGCGCCCTCTGCGTGATGCTGCTGGTGGAAACGACACTGATCTACGTTGTTCTCCATCAGCAGGCGGGTAATTCTGAATTGCTCAACCGCTGGAGCAAAAAACGCCCTTCTCGTGGATCTACTGGTGAAATGAATCTACGAATCGGGAAGCTAACTTCACGACTATTCTCTTACAGGTCGAATCCAATGAGTGACATCAACAACTTCGTTACCTATGTCATCCGCATGCCGGACGACACCGCATCAAGGACCGCCCTGACTACTGAATTGAATGAGGCGGTTATCAGGAATGGTGGGGAGTTGACCGGAACATCACTAGAGGATGAAATCACGCTCAATGAGCTGTTTGAAGCACGTATGAACGACCTGGATGTCCAAGAAGCCCGGCGGGAAGCTAGGGAGCTGGCGGCAGCTGAATACCTTGAAGATTGAAAAATTCGCCTCGTTCGTGAAGCCTTGGATGTATCCGATCTACTCCACGGGAATCCTCAGTTGTGAGAGCAGCCCCTGCAGCGACGCATGAGACTTCCGATCGGCGTCGTTTCAACAACCCTCATCATGCCGTAATGCTCGCGGGTGCTGACGCGGCGCGTAAAGGCGTCCCCTTACACGAATGCCCCTACCGGCATCCAGCCATGCGCGCATCGTGGCTAAAGGGGTTTGCCCAGGAGCAACAGCAAAGCTTCAAGTTTTGACTCAGGGCGATTAACCCACTCCCCCCACATTTACGGTTACGCATGGCGAGCGCACATCAGGTCTAGGACAGTGCTGCCTCAAGTCACTTTGAGCTCATTGATTCATGACTGCCGAGCCTATTTGCGAAACAACTTTCGTCAAAACTCTTCTCGACATTGCGAAATTCCCAGAGCGGCACCGGGCTGTTGCCAACACTTGGGCTGATCATTTCGACGTACCGGCGGAAGGACGTGACGAGTTCATACTGCACTACCTGACTCACACCTCATCAACTCGATGCTGGTGCGTTGCTCTCCATAACGATGACTCGGTTGCACGTCCAACTGTGGCGCGGCTCGGCAGGCAGCTGCAATATTTCGATGGCCAGCTGATTTCAGCTGTGCGATTTGATGAGAAGAGAAAAGTCCCCGGGCACGCACCAAGTCCGAGCCAAGCTTTGAAGCTGGCTCATCAGTTGATTAATCATGACAGCGCGGATGCACTTCTGACCTCATTCTGCAAACCAGCACGGGACCTGGCGCGGGGTGAAGCGGAACTTAGTATAAGACCGCTGGTGAAATACAATATGGGCGCGCTTAGTTCAGAGGGCCGGAACAAACGTTTCTACGCGCCACGCGGCCGCTTTTACATCACCTGTATCGGCGCGGCACTGAAGAGGTTTTGTCAGAACCTCGACCAGGAGCTGTTGCATGCAGTGCGTTCTGTGCAGTGCCCTTCTGCCAAACTTTACAACTGGCTCGCTCAAGGCGATCGCACACGTCGACTACAGGCCTTGAAAGCACAACCGGTGTTGGTGCCGGTGTTGATCGTTGGGGTTGGAATGCCGTGGCCCATGATCGCAGGTGGACTGCTGGTGGAATGCCCATGGTTCGAACTTCAGGGGTTTTGCTGCTCCTGGGAGGGTGAAACCATCATGGACGGGGCCGGGTTCGTGGGAAAGGCAGCCGACACTGGCTTGCCGCTTAACAGGGTTCTGGCATGGCTGTTCTCGGTACCGACGTCCTCGATCCGTTTCCTTGGCCAGCAGCGGGTCTACGACACCGGCAGCGCGCTCAGTCGTTTGAATTCTGAGGGCCTTGAGGCAGGCTGGGAGCATTTGATCGCGGGCTCTCTGCTAGGCAATCGTCGCCCGAGAACCAAAGCAGAATGGCGTTTTTTCTATTCGTTCAGATCAGCGATTCCATGGGAATTACTCCGACCATTGCGTGATATGAACAATCTTTTGGCGGGCTGCCCTACTGACTGGGCGGACCCCGCCTGGTCAGGCATAGCGACCAAACTTGTTGATTTCAGAGAGCTGTTCGACAATCTAGACCGCGCTGGAAGTTGCGAGGCTCGTAACACCAAGCGCCGGCTGTACGCGTTCTTAAGCGGTTTAAACTTCCGCCAAATATCCAATGTAGTCGATGCGTTCCATGGCGCACTCGCAGACATCAGAGCGGGGCTGGAGCGGGATTTCCCGCCTGAGCCATCTGACTGTTTCACAAGGTGGCCGGGGCTGCTGCTGGGCAGTGATCCAATCACCTGCAGTACGACCGGTTTGCAGATCGTCGAATTACGCTGCCCAGCAGACTTAGACCAGGAGCATCGCTCTCTGGGTCACTGCATCGACACATACGACTTCCGTGCATATTCGGGCAACTGCCGACTCTTATCCATCCGATCTGAAGGGCTGCCGCTGGCATCGGTCGAGCTCACACTCAGAACAGGCCGCAATGAGCGAGTGACTGGCGATTTTACACCTCAGCATTTGCATATCGCTCAGATTAGAGAACACGAAAACAAAACCCCAGATGCTCACTCGGCAGTGATGAACGCTTTTGAGTTATTCATGGCCGCAGTCAGAAGCGGTCGTATGCCCGTGCTCCTGGAATGGCCAAATATGGCGATGAAGATGGCGCGTTACGCTGATGAAAAATCGATGTTCAACATCCGCTTTGGGGAAGAGATCGTGGGCTGGGCTAACAGTTTGTTGGACAAGGGGCTCTGAAGATGGCATCGGCCCAATTGATGAACAAGCGTCCGGTATTGCTTCGCAAAGCCATTTTCGATGGCTACGACTTCGGGCTGTCCCTGAGTTACCTACAGGGTGCAAACAAGCTTTTGCTTCGCCGGAGGGGCTTTTTCATACGCAGGTCTGATCACCCACTGAACCAGTTTTGGCGTGTGCCCAAAGACAAGCTACTCGATGACCTCGATGTGCTCTATCGGGAGCTGGCAGAGCTCGCAGATGGCAAACACATCGAAAGCTGGCAAGCATTCAGAGACAGGATTACCTCTGCCCAGTCCGACGTGCACCGTGACGCATTCACCTGGGGGATGAAGTTCAGGCTCGCGCCGCTGGCGGAAGGCGGTGTGATCCTGTCGGGAGATTTTCATCCTGGTGCTGTAGCGATCGCCAAGCGCATGCGTGGGGTGTTCCTCTCGGCGGGCAAAGCCTGGCGAGTGCAGGGCACACCAGAATTGGTTCGCAGTAACCTGATTCTGGAACTGGGATTGGACGAAGATCAGTTCGAAATTCTGGACACGCTGCAGGAGTTGCTCGCTGACGGGTCGGTCAAGGCGGTGAATGAGGTCACCAGTATCAGTCTGGGTGGCCACTCTCCGGAGTCGACCAAAAGCGAAGAGGAAGTTTCAGATTCAGGTATCTACCTGGCATCTGTCCCATCCATCAGAAACACCGAGTTGACCAGTGCCGATATCGATAAGGCGCTGGAAGGATTCTCGCTGATGGATCATCAGCCAGCAGGAATCAAGCACCTGCTGCAGCGCACGAGCGCGCTTTTGGCCGACGACATGGGACTGGGTAAAACTCGCCAGGCTGTGATCGCCGCTGGTATACGCGCGCAAGGTAAACCGGTTCTGGTGATTGTGCTCAACAGCCTGATCATCAACTGGCAGCGTGAGATCCTGATGGTGTTTCCTCAGGCTCAAATCGCAATGCAAACTTTTGATGCGAACGCTGGCTGGATCATCGTGAACTACGAGAGGCTGGGTGATTTTGTCATGCACGCGAATCGTTTCGCGGTGATGGTCATTGACGAGGCTCACCGACTCAAGGAACCCACTGCTGCATGGACACGCCACGGCTTCGACATCGCGGCTCAGGTACAAAACCGCTACTTGTTGACGGGCACGCCTGTGCTCAATCGCGAAGCCGAGCTGCACACACTCCTCAGGCTTTCAGGCCATCCAATCGGACAACTGCCCCTCAATGAGTTCTGCGAGCGATTCGCCGGCAGTCCTGAGTTTCGCAAGACGCTTAGAGATGAGATATCCGACTGGATGCTTCGTCGCCGCAAGGATGTGCTGCCCAACCTGAAGGGGAAGCAGCGGCAGACTGTGCCGGTGATACTCAGCCAGACAGAACGTGACGAGTACAATCAGATCATGCGCAGCGACCAGCACCGATTCGCAAGGCTGGGCGCACTGCGTCAGCTGCTCGAGCGCGTGAAGGTACGGATCCTTGCGGATCTGATGGCCGAGCTGGACGTCGACGACAAGGTGATCCTCTTCTGCGAGTATCAGGAATCCGTCGCCACGTTGCGCGAGCACTGCCTCAAGTTGGGCGTCGGGTGCGTGACGTTGGTGGGAAGTGACTCGCCCAAGAAGCGCCAGAAGGCGATTGATGCTTTCCAGCAGGACCCGGACTGCAGGGTGTTCATCGGGACCAGATCGGCCGCCGGAACAGGTTACAACCTGACTGCTGCGAACTATGTCTTTTTTCTGGGGCTTCCATGGACACCGGGGCTGCAGGACCAAGCTGAGGATCGAGCCTATCGCAACGGGCAGTTGCGCATGGTTGTCGTCAAAATCCCTCTAGCTGAGGACACCATCGACCAGCAGCTGTGGCAGATGCTCATGGACAAGCGCGCCCTGGCCAGCGATCTGATCGATCCGGAAGCGGAGGAGTCGAGCAAAAAAGCCCTTGCCGAGATTCTTTAACCGGCTGTGGCAGGAGGCCATGACTTCGAGCTATGTTGCTTAGCCAAGCCGCATGGAGTCGATACATGCCATGCCCCTTCAAAGCGCGCCAAAGAAAAAGGACGATCTGAGTGCTGAAACCAATTCTGAAAGAACCCAGTGTCAACGAGAGTGAGAGGGTCCTGTCTGCCATCGTGTCAAACACGTTCTTCAGTCTCTGGTGTTATCCGAGCCTGTTCCGCTCAACAGGCAAGGGTAAGGAGTTCGCCGACCTGACGATCTATTTCAACAACACTCTCGTCATTTTCTCGGACAAAGGCCATGTCAACTTTCAGGAGCACAATGATATCCAGTTGGCCTGGAGCCGCTGGTACCGGGCTGCAGTCAAGGAGTCTGCAAAGCAGCTGCATGGGGCTGAGAGTTTGGTCAGAAACCATCCCGACAAGCTCTTTCTCAACAGTAAGCTGGAGGATCCGTTCCCGTTCGATTTGACTAAACCAGGGTTGAAGATCCATCTGGTAGCGGTCACTGGCGGGATTGGTCAGCACGCCCAGCGGTACTATGATTCACAAGGGGCCGGTAGTAGAGGAACACTTGTGTATAGCTACGAGGCAGCTGAAGATTATTTGCTGGAGAAGCCGTTTCTAGTAGGGGATGTCGATCCACGAAAAACATTCGTCCACGTACTCGATGAAAGCGGTCTGAAGCTCCTGTTTGAGGAGCTCTGTACACCGGAAGATTTCATCCACTTCCTAGACACAAAGGAACGGGTTATCAGAAGAGGAGCCTTCTTATCCAGCGCTGGGGAGGAGGAGACGCTCGCGTCGTATTTGCAAGAAGAAAGTGAACACGGCTTCGGCGATCTCAGGGTAACAGCTGGCTATGAAGGCCACTGCTTCAGGATCCCAGAAGGGGAATGGAAATATTACAGGCAGACTGTTGCATACGCGCTCCGCCATGCCCACAAGAAAAACGCAAAGCTCTGGAACCAGATCATTGCTCGGTTCGCTGATGCCATTACTGATGCATGTGTGGGAGAGGCCAAGGATGTTCCTTTGCTTGGGCATTCAGATGCTCTTCAAATCCTGGCTTCTGAGAACCTGTATTCAAGCAGCTTTCTAGCATCTTCCTTGTTCGAGAAGTTCAACCAGGTGCCCAAAGGCATGCGCTCTGCGCGAACAGCACCGTCCACTGCCAAGCCAGACCGTTTGTACATATTCCTGTTCTTCCCTTGGGATGACAGCTTTGCGTCATATCAGGAATACCGTGAGGCACGGAGGGATTGCATGCAATTGTACGCAAGCGTGGCGATGTACAAATATCAGAAGGCGAAGGAAATATTGATTTTCGGAGCTGACACAAAAGGCAGCCAAGTTGCATCTGAGACAATCATCGCCGTTGATGCGAGTGTTCCCCTCACAAGCGAGGGCCGAAAGATGGCTCAGCATGCAATGAAGACCTTACACATCCTCGATCACGTTTCAGAAAGAGTGATCCAAACATCCAACTCTGGCGCGGATCTCGGACGTAATGACCCGTGTCCGTGTGGATCGAAGAAAAAATACAAAAAGTGCTGCATGGTTACCGGCATGCATTGAGCTGTGGAGTTGTCGCGTAATTGAGGACCGCTTCCGTCCTCATGCATCTCTACCATGGATAACCTGAATCGATCCGTTAAGGGTTTAGCAGTGCTTTGCAACCTGAGCGCTGGCACCTTGGCCACCATCAAGAAATGGGGTCAAGGCACACATGATCAGGCAGCTTTCCACACTTTCCATACTCGCGCTGTTCGCCGGATGCACGTCTGTAGCGGACAAACCGGTTGGACCTGCTTTCGACAGCAGCCAGAATCCTGAGCTGCTCTCGCCAGACCTGTACTCAAGTGGCGCAAAGTCCGGTCAGGAGCCAATGGTCCGCTATGGTCGCTACGCCCTGGTGAATACCGCTCCGGAAGCGGAGCAACGCGATCTGATGGCCCAGATCATCGATGTCAGCATTCCCGCCAACATGCATCCGTCCGTCCAGGACGCGATGCAGTATGTGGTCAGCCGCTCAGGCTACACGTTGTGCCCACCGAGCACCGGTCACGTAAACATCTTGTTCACACGTCCTCTTCCGGCTGCCCAGTACAAGCTCGGCCCAATGAGCCTGCGCAACACGCTGCAGGTACTGGCCGGTCCGGCATGGCAGGTCAAGGTCAACGAAGTAACGCGCGGTGTGTGTTTTGTACTGCGGCCAGGTTACCAACTGCCAGAGACGTCTAAGCCCGTGGCACTGGCTCAACCTGCGCAACCGGCCAGCACTGGATCAACCTCGGTAGCCAGCACCTCCTCTGCCGTTACTGTTGTAACTGCCCCGGCAACCGGAACCCCATTCAGCAAGGACACATCGCCTGCAGGGCAACCGCAAACCACGGTCGTCACGCAGGCAAAAGCGCAACCAGCTGCATCCATCAGCACCCCAGCCAAGGAAGGCACCCCTACACAGCAAAAGCCGACTCCTGTGAGCGCGGCTCCGGCGAAGGCCACATCTCAGACCACCGTCACCAAGAGCATCGTTTCGACCAGCCAGGCTCCTATGAAGCCTGAACCAGCAGCGAAACCCGTAGCAACCGCTGCGCCACAGCAAACGTGGAATGCACCTGTGGGCAGTACCTTGCGTCAATCGGTTGAAGACTGGGCCAAGCGGGCCGGCTGGCAGGTTATCTGGGTACCGGAGGACCTGGACTACCCCATCGAAGCACCGCTGAGTTTCACAGGCTCCTTCAGTTCGGCGGTCAGGCAGATATTCCCACTGTACGACAACGCCAAACGGTCCTTTGTGGTGGACGGTAATGAGGGCAATGGTCAGCAGGTTCTGCACGTATCGGAGAGGAAAAAATGAGCATGCCCTTCATGCGTCAGACCGCTCTGAGTCTCGCTGTTCTATCGGCATCAGCCTGCTCAGTCCAACGGGTGGATGAAGCCGCTGCACGGGCAGAGGCTACCGCCGATTCTGCCGGCCGTTACGCGGCTATACAGCGTAACAAGCAGCAACAGGAACGTCGGGACACAGTGATATTCAGCGACAAACCCTGGGTTTCAACGCAGCCAGTTGTTGCGAGACGAGGCATCCCCTCCAAGTATGACTGTGAGGTCGCATATCGGCCTGCTGGCAGTGTCGGAATTGCTGAAATTGCCCAGTACATTTCCAGACAGTGCGAGATCCCTGTACTGGTCTCGCCCGATGCCCTCAATCCAGGTCTGCTGAACGCTAATGCACCCGCTCCGGGCAACAATGCGCCTCCAATCAGCACGGCCCCAAACCCTGACAGTCTCGCTGGGTTGCTGCCTGCTGGCATTACAGGCAGCTCCAACCTGGCGCAGCCCTCTCAGGGGAGAAGTTCTGACTTCGCATCCATGCTGACACCGAACCTCGTCAGTGGGTTGCGCTACTCAGGGAAAGCCTCGGGTCTGCTGGATGAGGTCACCGCGCGGTTGGGACTCACCTATCGATTCAATCCCACATCACGGTCAGTGCAGGTCAGCTATTTCGATACCAAGGTGTTCGACGTCTACGCATTTGGAGACGTGCAGGAAATCAAAAGCACCGTCAGATCCGGTATGACCACCTCCTCAGGCTCGGGAAGCGGTTCGTCGAGCGGATCGTCGTCAGGCAGCAGTTCTTCAGGCGTTTCGGGTGACTCGGGCAGCAACCAGAGCACGACCGTCACGCTCAACACATCGATCCTGACTGACATCCAGAGCAACGTGAGAGCCATGCTGAGTACGTCGCCGCCTGGCCGTATGTATCTGTCGCCCTCGACAGGGACGTTGACCGTGACAGACCGGCCCGACGTGCTTGCAAACGTTGAGACCTATCTGGCCAAGACCAACCACGCGATCACCCAACAGGTACTGTTCAATGTGAAGGTGTTTGAGGCGACTCTGACCGACACCGATCAGTTGGCTTTGAACTGGGCGGCCGTCTACAACTCGCTGAGCACAAAGTGGGGCCTGTCTCTCTCGAATACTGTGCCAGGCATCAGCTCCAGCGCAATCTCTGGCTCTGTCGGCATTGTCGATACAGCCAACTCCGCCTGGGCAGGTTCCAACGCGATCATCCAGGCAATCGCAGAACAGGCCCGGATCTCGAATGTTCGCTCACCGTCTGTAACCACATTGAACCTGCAGCCTGCTCCGCTGCAGATCGGCAACGTTCAAGGCTACATTCCATCGGTTCAGACCAACACCACGGCATCAGTAGGCTCCAGCACAGCAATTACTCCTGGCACGATCACCTCCGGTTTCAACATGACGCTGCAACCGCGCCTGATGGACGACGATGAGATGCTGCTCATGGTGTCGATCAATATGAGCTCCAAACCTACCTTCGAGCCATTCACTAGCAACGGCTCCAGCGTTCAGATCCCCAACTACGATGCGAAAAGTCTGTCACCTAAGGTGAAGCTACGCAGCGGCCAGACATTGATCCTGTCGGGCTTTGAGGAGCTCAGCGACAACACGGACAAGATCGGCACAGGCTCACCGGGATTCTTCGGTCTTGGAGGTGGGCGTAAACGCACCTCGTCAAAAAGCGTTCTGGTGGTGTTGATCACCCCGATTGTGACCAACTGACATGGCGAACCTGCTCTCCCTGTTACGAAAACGCGCGCCGCGCGCTCAAATGCCCAGTGACGGCAAAGTTCAGATTCTGACTTATCACGGTCGATCTTTCGTGACAGGCCTGCTGTGGCACCCGTTGGGCAGCCTTACCGGCTACATGAAAGAAGCACGCCAGTTCGGTCGCACCCAACAAATGGACATCGTTGCTATCAGGCATACCGAGTCTGTGATTCAGGCTGGATTCGTTTCGCAGAATGACGGTGCAGTCAAAGGCATGTACTCGCTTGCAGCCGCACTCGCTGGGCAGCTGGGCGCATCGTGGCTTGCTGCCTGGAAGATCGAAAATACCGAGGACAGATACGCCTTGGTCGCAGTGTACCGAGGCGCGGTCATCCCGGGCGCTGACCTGGTAGGTAGCAGTGAGGAAATAAAAAAGAAAGTGGCTCAGCAGCTGAGCCGCTCCATGAGCTTCGACAAGATCTTTCTCCCGCCGGAGTTTGGTCGCGGTGGCGAACAATTTGACCCTGAAACATTGTTGCAGCCATCAAACCTCAAGCGCGAATACAAGCTGACACCGCTGGCATTCGGCCTGTCCAGACAGGAGTTGATGAAAGCCGCGGTGATTGGTGCCTTGGTCGTGGCCGGCCTGATTGGGTGGCACCAGTGGAACGAACATAAGCTGCAACTTGCTCGCCAGGCGCAGGAAGCGGCAGAGGCGGCAAGGCAAGCTGAATTGGATGCCCTGAACCAGCGAACAAACGCACCAGTTGTGATCGAGGCGCTTGTACATCCGTGGGTGAAACAGCCTTCTGTCCCAGTATTTCTTGAAGGCTGTAACGGCGCAATTGACCAGTTACCACCGGCAATCGAAGGGTGGTTATTCGTTTCCGCTAAATGCGACGGAACGCTGATGTCGGCCAACTACAACCGCACCGGCAACAGCACCACGATGGCTTTCAGCGCAGCTACGGCGGGCTACTTTGCTGATACGCCAGCGTTTTACGACGAAGGCAACATGGCCGCAGTGAAGCTCACGTTCGAGCTGCCGCTGGCGGGTGATGACGCTCTGAACCCGGCAACGCAAGCTTTGGACAGCATCACTTCATGGCTGCAAGCCCAAGACCTGCAGCCCAAGATCACGGAAGTACCTGTGACGGTTGTCCAGCCACCAGCTTTGCCTGGCCAACCCGCGCCTCCACCACCACCTCCCCCGGATTACCGACACTTCGAAATCCGCTACACGAGCCTGTTGCCGCCAGCGACTGTTCTTCAAGGCGTGCAAAGCACTGGAATGCGCCTGCGTGAAATCAAAACCGACTTTCAAGACGGCAAATTAACCTGGAACGTCATAGGTGACCTCTATGTGCATTAACACTCGCGCCTCAACTCTGCTGACCCTACTGTTGTCGTGCGTGGCTGCCGGCAACATGGCCGTCGCGGCGGATCCATCCCCCAACGACCTCAGTCGGATCAACATTGGCGAGTTGTCCCAGGTGCAGAGTGAAACCTTGCTCTTCACGGCACAGGCGGCGCGAGCTCGTGCCAAGGAAGACATCGTAAACGGGGCCAAAACGACCACGTCCGCGCCGGTTCAGGTTACGCAGAACGCTTACACGACGCCCGCCCCGGCCAGCAACAGCACACCGCAGTTGCCAGTGGTCAAGACCGTGTTCAGGACGAATAACGCTCTGTATGCAACGTTGCTGTACGGAAGTGGTTTCGAGGTCGATGCATCAGTTGGCAATGCCGAGTTGCCAGGAGGGTTCAAGGTAATCAGCGTGTCTCTCGACAGCGTTGTACTGGGCCATGACGGACGCCGATATCCACTAGGGTTCTCGACCCGGGCGCCGATTGGTTCGGTCGACGCACCCCAAATGTCACTGCAGACACTCAAGCCTATAGCTCCCGGCCAGCCCTCGGTTACGAGTCCGCTGTCCAGCATGTCGCAGGAGTTACAGCGATGAGCGGCGCGGTACGAATTGAGCCAGACATCAAGGCTGATCCGTTGGCACGCCAGGTCACCCGGCCAACCGCAGTCGTGCAACCGATAACCATCGCCATGCAATCTGACGTGGTCGGAACAGTCCTTACTGCTGAGGGACAGCGGTGGGGGGACATTACCAGCGAGTTGCGTCAGCTGGTTGCCTTGTTGGCACCTGCCCCAGAGGCTGATGAAGCTGAACTGCTCGTCTCGTCTCAGCACATGCACGACCCTTATGTGATGGCATTTATGGACCGCCTGGACAGAGCTGGCGTGCCGTTTCAGACCATCAGCAGCACGCTCAGCGATATCAAGTCTCTGTACCAGAATGCGGGCAAAGCTTTCGCCGGATCTATCGACAGTACCCAGCGCCAACAAGAGGTGATTCGCATCATCGGCGCGGCCCATGGACGCCGTGCTTCCGACGTTCACTTCATCGTTGGCCACGAAATCACCTACATCAAGTTCCGTGAGGACGGTCTCTTGCGGGAATACGGGCAGATCCAGAGCGCCGTAGGTAACGAGCTCTGTTCTTCACTCTTCAACTCAATGTGCGACGTCAAATCTGAGGGCTACTATCAACCGGAATTGAAACAAGATGCGCGCATGGCTCGCACCTTCCTCGATCAATTGGGACTGTCCGGAGCCCGTGTAGCTACACGCCCTCTGGTCGAAGGGCCTTTGATGGTGCTGCGACTGATCTATGACGATCAGGAGAAACAGTCAGTCGACGATCTGGGGTTTCTGCCAGAACAGAATTTGCTGTTCAAGCGGCTGCGAAGCCTTCCTTACGGCGTGATCATATTGACCGGTCCAACTGGATCAGGGAAATCGAAGTCGCTCCAGGTGCAGATCAACCTTCTGGCTGAAGAGTGCAAAGGCACGAAACATATCCTGACCGTTGAGGACCCGCCCGAGTATCCGATGCGTGCAAATCAGTCCCCTCTTGGCAGCAATGAGACATGGGGAGAATCCATTACAAACTCCGTGCGACTCGACCCCGACATACTGATGTACGGGGAGATTCGCGACCTTGAATCAGCTCAGGGGGCACTGCGCGGGGGGATGACCGGCCACCTCGTTTTATCGACTCTGCACACCAACAACGCTGTAGCAGCAATTCCTCGCCTGATCGACATGGGTGCAGATACAAGCCTGGTCACCGACCCAACACTCATTGTCGGTCTTATCAACCAGTCACTCTTGCCAACGCTGTGCAAGAAGTGTCGCGTGCCTGCGCGCAGCCAGATCAGTACCCTGGATCCGCAGCTGGTCGAGAGGCTTGAAAAGATGACCGTGCTCGATCAGGTTTATTTGGCTGGGCCAGGTTGCTCTCTATGCCGTGACGGGGTCAACGGCAGGGTCGCTGTCGCAGAGATTCTTCTCCCGACCCACCGGTTCATGGAGGAGATCCGCAAGAACGGACCAAGCGCAGCGCGCCAGTATTGGGTCAAGCACATGGGTGGTATCACGAAGGTTGCCCACACGCTCATCAAGATCAATGCGGGGCTGATCGATCCGCGCATGGCAGAGGCCGTAGTCGGGCCAGTGGATTTTGACAGCTACATGCTGGATGCCGAGCCACCTGAGGTTGAAGCCCATGCTGAGTAAGGCGATGGACGCCTGGTCAGGGCTTGTAGAAGGCTTTTACAGAAACCAGTTCGGAGGCAATGAGCGTATCCGGCTTTACGAGAGCATGACCGCCCTGCTGGAGAACGGGGTGCCTCTCGACCTGGCTCTTGATCGTATCGGATCGATCTACAGTGACGGTGGCCGCCGTGCTCGACATCCGATTGCCCTTGCCAGCTATGGCATAGGCAAGGCTGTGGACGGCGGCAAGACGCTAGCCCAGGCCTGCCTTAACTGGGTGCCTTATCAGGAGCACGCCGTAATCAGCGCCGGCGAGAAGTCAGGGAACTTGATCCAGGCATTCAGCGACTGCGTGCGGATCATCGAAGCTCGGCAAAAAGTGATGAAGCTGGTGGTCTCAACGGCCTCGTACCCGGTTTTTGTCTGGAGCCTGATGGCCTACTTGCTGAACGTAATCGCCACCCGGGTGGTGCCGGCCATGAGCCGCTCATCCAACCCAGAAGCCTGGTCCGGCGCACCCATGGTTCTGCACATGATCGCCACCTTTGTGACTAACTGGGGACTTCTGACTTTGTGCCTTGTGGTAGTCCTGGTTGTCACCAGTGTCGTCACTCTGCCTTACTTCCGTGGCCCTTGGCGGACAAGGCTGGAGATATTGCCTCCCTGGTCAATCTACAAAGCGCTCCACGGCTCAACGTTCCTCCTCAATATCGCGGTCATGCTGCGAGCAAACATCGATCCGCTCGGAGCGTTGGACACGTTAAAGCGTGGGGCAAATCCGTGGCTGCGTGAACGCCTGGAAGCCGCCCACTACGGGGTTCGGATGGGTAAAAACTTTGGGGAGGCTTTAGATCTTTCCGGGCATGAATTCCCAGACCACGAAGCGATTCAATTTCTGATTGTTCTCTCCACTACGCAGAGCTTCTCGGCTGCAGTGCACCGCTACAGCCTTCGCTGGTTGGAGATATCACTGAAACAGGTCGAGCGTTACGCAAAGACACTGTCCCTCGTATCCATGGTTCTGATCGGCCTGTTGATGATTCTGGTCATGGTCGGGGCCTACAGCATGACCGGCAATGCCACACAAGGCATGACGCACTGAGCACTACACCCGTTACCCACATACCCAGGACCACACACATGCAAAACACCACTCACTCCGCTCGGGCGAACCAGATCGGTTATATCTCGATTGAATTGCTCTTCGTTCTCATCGTTATCCTGATCGGGATGGGCTACGCCCTTTACAACGGTTGGGGCGCGATGGGCAGTTCGGACGTCAACAACGAACAGGGTAACGTCGGTCAATTGATCGCGAACACTCGCAAGCTCAAAGGCAGTACCGGTTACGGAGCGTCAGGGACCGATCTGATCGCCCAGCTCAGCTCGATACGTGGCCTGCCCAATATGTCGTTCTCCAGCGGCAAGCTCTACAACGCCTGGAGTGGCCAGGTCACTGTGGTTGCCAACGGGATGACATTCACCGTGACCGAGGCCGGTTTGCCCCAAGATGCCTGTGTGACACTGGCCACGAAGATTGGACGCGGGCAGAAGGTCACCACCTCTATCAATGGCGGCACAGCTGTGAACGGCGAGGTGAGTTCAGCTGCTGCCACCAGTGGCTGCTCTACTGATAGCAACACGTTGGCTTGGACGGCCTACTGAGCATGAACCCAATTATCGACACGCCTTTTAGTGACCTCTACTTGGGGCCGGATTTTACGGACGTAAAAGGCCTGGATGGCCAGAGCGGACGTGTCGAGGCTCCGGAAAACTGGAAAGAAAGCGCCCTGCTATTACGGGAGGAATGCGCAAAGCATTTTGAAGTGCATCAGGATCCTGAGTTCTCGTTGATCAAAGAAGGAACGGTGCTTCGCGTCACTCAGATACCCGATGCCTTTGGCCAGGCCGTGTTCGTACTGCGCAGATCAAATGCGCAGGTCCGGCAGTTCGACCAATTGGGTTTTCCTGAAGACCTTGTCGAATCGCTGCTTACGAAGCAGGTGCGCGGCCTGGTGATTTTTTGCGGCGAGATTTGCACCGGTAAGACGTCAAGCGCAGCTTCGCTGATCATCGCCAGGCTAAATGCGTGCGGTGGGATCGCGTTGGCTGCAGAGGATCCAGCTGAGACAGATTTGAACGGTCGTCACGGACCTGGTCGTTGCATCCAGATGCAGGTTTCGAGACGCAATGGCGGGTATGAGGAGGCTTTGATGAGAGGCCTCCGCTCTGGCGCGGACATGATGCTTATCGGTGAGATCAGAGACACCCCCACGGCAGTTCAGGCAGTGCGAGCGGCAATCAATGGCCTGTTCATCATCACCACAGTTCACGCGGGAACAGTACCGCAGGCGATCGAGCGAGTAGCGACTCTTGCGGAGCCGGCCATCAGCAACGTCCGATCAATTCTGTCACAGGGTTTGGTAGCTGTAGCTGCGCTTGCCCTCGAAGGTGAAGGCGAAATGCGACATCTGAAGATCCAGAGCCTTTCACTGACTGGACCTGACGGCCCTGGTATTCGCGAGAAGATCCGTTCGAATCAGATCGCGATGCTTAGCCAGGATGTGGATCAACAATCGAACAGGAGCCTCTGGGGATGAATGTTCTCAAGCATGGCCAGACCAGAAAGAATGGTTTTGTGGTGATCGAGCTGCTCTTCGGCCTGATCATTTTCGCCATTGCGTCGGCCATAGGCGTCTCGCTGATGGCCGACAGGATGGATGCGCAGAACTATCAAATCGCAGCTCAGCAACAGCAGCAGATCGCAGAGGCCGCTTCTAAATACTTGAAGGACAATTTCGCAACGGTCTATGGATCGGCGGGCACAACCACGCCTGCGACGATTACCCCTCAGATGCTACGCAACACCAACTATCTGCCAGCCAGCTTCAGTGACACAAATGCATTCGGTCAAAGCTTCGTGGTGCTTGCTCGAAGGGTCAACGTCAACCAGCTCGAATCCATCGTGATCACTACCGGTGGCCAGGCTATCGATGAGATCGGTACCCGGACGATTGCGGAAAATATGGGTGCGCCGGGTGGCTTCATCCCGTTCAACAACACCGGCGTTATCCAAGGAGTACGAGGCGGCTGGCAACTTGCGCTGAGCAACTATGGGATCAACCCAGGCGTTGGCCACACTGCGAGTGCCTTGTTTCTCCAGGATGGCACGCTCTCCAACGACTACCTGTACCGCAACGCCATCCCAGGAAAGCCTGAACTCAATCGCATGAACACGGCGCTCAGTATGGGAGGAAACAATGTCAACGATGTGGCTGCATTGAACGCCTCTGGAACAGTGACGGTTGGAGGTAATGTCGACACTGCTGGGTCAGTGAACGCCGTTGGCAATGTGAGTGCCTCGGGATCTGTCACAGCCCAGGGGAATGTGAGTGCGTCGGGGAGCGTCACAGCCCAGAGCAACGTCATCGCTGCAGGTGATGTATACGCGCAGTCGGTGAATGCCTCGGCCAACCTCACGGGGGCGGCTGCCCGCATATCAGGCGAGACTGTCACAGGCGGTTGGTTTCGCACTCAGGGCGACACCGGCTGGTACAGCGAAAAATGGGGTGGTGGCTGGTACATGAGTGACTCGGACTGGGTTCGGGTCTACGGCGACAAGAACCTCTACACAGCCGGGAACATCCGGGGTGGGACAGTGACTTCGGAAGGTCGCGCGACCGTCGGTGAATACCTGCAGCTGAATGGCGTTGCAACTGCCGGCACTGCCTGTGCTGCAAACGGTATGGTTGGTCGAACCAGTACGGGTCGATCCCTTTCTTGTGATAACCAGGTCTGGGTGGTGAACGGTTCCAGTGCCCCTACCTGCACGGCAAAAACCATCCCCGGCTACGACGCAAACGACGTCACTACCTACGCTTGCCCAGTCGGCTACACAAAAGTTGGTTGGGACACGGCCGGCTCAGGCCAACGATTCAGCAGCACCCCAGGAATCGTGGTCGGCCAGAACGATTACGCCACCATTTTCTGTTGTCAGTTCTGACCAGGCTCATAACTGTCATCGAGGACGTAGAGTGAACATTTACTGGCTTGCAATGGTGGTGATTACAGCAGTGCTCGGAATGGTTTATGAGAAGTCACACCAGGCAGAACAGAGCTCCCAGACCGTAGAAATCTCCTTGATTGCTCATAACGTCCTCGTCTACAGAAATGCCTTGGCCGAGTATGCCTACGCTCACAAAGCTGCATCAGGAACGGTGGCCGATAACCAGTTGGCACTGCCCACCTGGTACGCGCGTTACCCTGGGGTGGAGGGAGTGATCGATGCTGGACGAAGTTACGCGTTCGTCGGATCCCCTCCTCCCGGTCTTGTTTCAGAGATGATCAATTTGACTGGGGGGTCGCTGGCCATCGGAACGGCGTCGTCTGGCAGCCTTGTCACCCCGTCATCTGGTAACGTGGGGGTCGCACTGCCGGCGACAGTACCCAACGGCGCAGCCGTGGCGTACCAATGAGTCAATTGACGGATCGTCACAGATGCGAACAGAAAGGCAGCAGGGGCGCATGCCCCTGCTGGTGTTGCTTAGACTTGTTGAATTAGTCGAATCAGACGAATAGACCAGTAAACGGTCTGCAGCGCTCTAATCAACTCTTCAGGTATGAATCGCAGCATGGCGATGTCCTCGCAGAGTGAATGGGATCAGGATTAGGCTCCTGACATATCCACACGACAGCGAGTAAACCCCCTAGAGGAGTTGACGCAGAGGGTTACCAGCAATACTCTGAGATTTCCTAGGTCCCGTTGTATGCGTCATGTGTTGCACCGATGTTAAACGCAAGAAAATTGCATTGCCACCTGATAAAGACAGTGATGCACTCTGCCCCCGCCTCGCGCGGGGGTTTTTATGACTACGCGATTTTCGTAGAAATGGTGTTTTGAGGTATCTGGAAGCATCCGGGAGACCTCTACGAGCCTTTCCGTCAAATTTCGAGATTTGGAGTGAGCAGTAATTACCAACCTTAATTCTCCGACGAGTGGTAGTGGTTGAAGGGTGGCCCACAATCCGCGGTTCTCAGTATTTGACTTTAAACGTCGGAGAGTCTTCCGGTCGCTGGCCGCGCCGATCATACAAACGCGTCGTGCTGATGTTTGAGTGCCCCAGCCAGATCTGCACCTTGGCAATGTCCGCGTCATGCTCAAGCGCGTTTGTCGCCGCCGTGGCCCGCAAACCATGGACGCCCAGACCATCAACCTTGATGCCGGCAGACATCGCCCAATGACACACGATCTTATAAATGCCATCGGCGCTCAGCCCGGTACCAGAGGCGCGACCTCGTAGTGACCTAAACAGCGACCCATTCCCTGCTCCTCGCTCAAGATCCTTTTCCATATATGCGTAGATACGTTCGGCGGCCACGGGGTGCAGCGGTAGCCAGCGCAGCTTGCCGCCTTTGCCGTTCACCCGCAGGTGCTTAATGCCCCGTCGCTCCTGCAAGTCGCTGGTTTTCAACTGCGCGCCCTCCTCCCGGCGCAGGCCGTGGTACAGCAGCACGGCCAGCACAGCACGATCTCGTAGTCCCTTGAGGCTGTCAGCCGGCGGCGCATCGAGAAGCGCCTTGGCCTGGTGGTCCGCGAGCGCGGGCGTCTTCCCTTCGTTGCTTTCGATCCGGGGCCGCTTGACGCCGTGGACCGGATTGCCCCCTGCCACTGCATTGTTCTCGAGCAGATGATCAAACAGGCTGGCAAGCGCGGCGAGTTTACGCCGGATCGTTGCTCCGGCCAGACCACGCTGCTCCAACCGAGCGCGCCAGGCCAGGACATGTGCGCGCGTCACGGCCCGAAACTCTTCGGCCCCGGCCAAGCCGACGAAACTGCAGAAGTCTTGTAGGTCGATCTGATACGCCCGGCGGGTACGTGGATTATCGATATTGGCAAACCACTCCACGGCTGAGGGTACAGCCGTCAGTTGCTGGAACTCCGCCGCCGTAAGCCGACGTCCGCCATCCTCAATTGAGATCAATTCTCCCGGCATGGACCGTACTCCGCGTCCCATTTAGCCTTAATAGCAGGCCACTCATCCGATGCCATGAGCTCACGCTGCAAGCGCTCATGGATCGGCTCAGGCACTAGGTGCTGCCAGCGATCCATTTCGGCGATCATTTCCATGCTACGAATCTCATCTCCGATTACGGCTCCCACCGCCGCAAAACGTATCCGCGCCTTGTGCCAGAATCCATCTGATGTGCCAAATTGATACAGGGGCACTATGGGCAGGTGGTGCTTTTGCCAGAGTTGCCAGAGCGCGCTTAAGGCGAACCCGCGTCGTCGATAATCTGCGTCGATTTCGATCTTGTCGATGTAGAGCCGGTCCTGCAGCGGGTTGATGCAGTAATCAATGTGGCCCACTCGCTTGCCCTCGACCTCCAGCCTGGCCAAATAGTCCATCCCAGGGAAAACGAAGTTGCCTCGTGGCGCTGCTTGCTCCTGAACCAACAAACTCAACTTGTGCGCCACCTGAATCATCATTTCAGCTTCGCGTCTATGAAAATAATGCCGAACTGGCTCAATGATAGACATACGGTCAGCCCTCCTGAATTAGCGTGATAACGTATTTCTTACATTGGTAAGTAACGGCCATAACCGACAATGGTACGCATGCGCCGCCGGGGGACGTGGTGTCAACGAGCTGACGAACAGCCATAATCCTTCACGATTTCTAGCCGATAGCTTCAAGACCAGGCCTCTGGCCATCTTGCAGTGGGAAGTCCTATGCGGCTCAGAAATATAAACCTCGCTCCACGCGCCACCTTGTTTTTTTCGGCCATCATTTTGCTGGTCGTGGTCTTGGGCGTCATCGCCATACTGCAGATGGGCAAGCTTCGCGATACGGAAAAGGATGTCGAACTGAATTGGCTACCCAGTATTCGGCAAACCGCGATGATGAACTCCACCGTCCTTCGCGTCCGGTTGGAGACCCAGCGGGCCGTTGCCGATCCTCAAACCGTTCAGCAGACCATCGTCAAATTTCCTGCCTACCGGAAAGCCATGAAGGATGCGGTCTATAACTATGAGACCCTCATTGCGAGTGACCAGGAGCGACAGTTGTTCTTGGCCGTGAAAAAGTCCTACGACGATTACGCAAGCCAACTGGATCTGCTGGAACCTTTGTTGAAGGCAGGCGACACCGCTTCGATTGTCAAACTCGTCGCTACCGGTATACGTCCCCTCACGAACCAAATGGAAACTCAGGTCGAGGAATTAACACAATTCAATAACAAAGGCGCTGCGCTTGCCGGTGTTCAAGCGACGCAAGTTTATGATTCAGGTCTTTACATCGTCATCGGCCTGATTATCTTCGTCGCGCTCCTGACTCTTTGTTTGGCAACTCTTCTAACCAAAACGATTACGTCGCCCATCGGGAGCGCCCTTAGCGTCGCCGAACGCATTGCCTCAAGCGATCTGACGAAGGAGGTTGAGGTAAGCGGTACCGACGAGGCAGGCAGGCTTTTGAGCGCGTTGGCCACGATGCAGCAGAACCTTCGAAGCACGATCATGCAGATCGCTGACTCCTCATCCCAACTGGCTGCCGCCTCGGAAGAAATGACCGCGGTGACTGAGCAATCCAGCCTTGGCCTGGTGTCGCAGAATGATGAAGTAAATCAGGCTGCAACTGCTGTCACCGAGATGAGCGCTGCAGTGGACGAGGTAGCACGCAATGCCGAATCAGCTTCCGAAGAGTCCAGGAAAGGTCAGGGCTATACGGAGGTTGGTTTGGAGCGTGTATCGCAGACGCTTAAGTCCATCGAAAAGCTGTCGAGCAACGTGCGCGACACCAGCGAGCAGATCACTGGCTTGTCCAATCGTGCACAGAACATTTCCAAAGTGGTTGAGGTGATCAGAGCCATTGCTGAGCAGACCAATCTGCTTGCGCTCAATGCCGCGATCGAGGCCGCTAGGGCGGGTGAACAAGGCCGAGGCTTCGCAGTCGTTGCTGACGAAGTTCGAGCCCTCGCTCACCGCACGCAAGTGTCTACGCAAGAAATTGAGCAGATGATTCAGGCCATTCAGAACGATTCTGACCAGGCCGTGAAGGCGATGGCCACCAGCAGAGAACTGGCTGCAGAATCCCTAAGCGTCGCAGGCGATGCCAGCAGTTCGCTTGACCAGATCGCGACAGCTATTACGGGCATCAACGAGCGTAACATTCTCATCGCCACCGCTTCGGAAGAACAGGCGCACGTCGCCCGGGAAGTCGATCGCAATCTGGTTAGCATTCGCGAGCTGGCCTCCCAAAGTTCTGCAGGTGCAAGCCAGACTGCAAGCGCTTGCAACGAGATGTCGAAGCTTGCGGTTAGTCTGAATCAGCTGGTCAATCGTTTCAAGGTTTAAGGTATTCACGTACGTCAGCGGACTCGTCCGATGTCCTTGGATATCGGACCTAGACTGTCGACTGTGCCTTGGCGATATACCGTCCTCCCTGAGCGTGAGCCTGCAGGGATTGCACAGTCTATTGGCTATTGGGTTGATCGGCTGTTTGTGTTTTGTGGGGTGGGTGACGTTGCGGGCCCGTGAAGATGTCCCGTAGGATCGTTGATCTGAATTGTCTTCCCATGCTGCCATCCATCCGCACCTGGATCTGCTTTGGGGATCTGAATATCGGCTCGTTGAGCTTTGATTGCCGACTTGACGATTCCCAAGCGTTGGTTGCGTTGTTGCTGCATTGCGGGATCAGCCTGGCCGTCAGCTGTGAACCCCATCATCAGTTGTGGAACACCTAGGGGAAGTGTTTTGTCTTGATCGGTGTGCCAGGTGTGCCACGTCTTGCCATGGGTATGAGCCAGTCGCTCCACCCGGTCAGCAATCTGAGTGACTCCACAGCAATTGAGCTTCATGGCCTGAAGATTGGTTGATAACAGATCGGGGATTCGCCACTTGCCTTTAGGCCTCAGTGTGGACTAAACACTATGCCGCCATTGCCGGAGCTGGTGAGGTGATTCAAAGAGACGGAACTTAGGAACTTGGGGATTTTCCGAATAAGGGAACTTCGTCACATTCCGGGAAAGGAATTGCCCATGCCACACTCCGCTCATTATCGAATCGAGTACGTGCACAATGGTGCCGACAAGAGCTTTTACGTCAGCGCGGAAATCATGAGCAATGCTGAGGCCTGGCACTGGGCTGCAGTGGATTCGGGGGTAGCGCAGATCCCGAAATATCGCCGAGACAGGGTCCAGATCGTTAGCAAGCCACTCGCCAAGCGGCACGGTATTGTCCAGGTGCAGTGGTCGCACGCTTAGTAGTCAGCTCAGTCTCGCATGGTGTATCAATGCACCATTAGAGCAAGCTGGCGGGCTTTGACGGCTGCACTGAACAAGAACGAATAGTCATCTGACCCCGTTGGGCCCCTCCAGCACTTGCCTCACCTTCTTAGCCAGATCGATGGGCACGTAAGATTTGGATAACATCAAAATCCCCCCGCATCCGTAGGCTCTAGCGAGTTTTCGGAATAACCAGTTTTCAGCGACACCTTTGGAGTGGGGTAAAAGCGCTTGGCTTCCCGGGCCAGCGTCACGCCTTTCATTCCACCAGGAATTGATCAGGTCGTAAGCGTCTGCCGAACACATCTTGTACCAGCCCGTTTGGTGTAGACGGACGCTCGAAACACCCTGTCGAGGCTATCGCGCTATTCGGTTTCGATGGCAGCTTGCTCCCCCTATGCTCTTGACTCGTCTAGGAGCAGCAACCAGAGCGAACCCCAGCAGCAGGTTCAAAAAGTGACTCAACAATCGTGCAGTCTGGAGTGTTCGAACCTAAGCATGTTGACTCACACATACCTGCCATTGAGAGCAGCTCTACCCGGATTTGCTGAAGCTTTGCTACCTTCGACTCTACTTCCGCTAGGTGCTTCTTGACCACCGAAAGCGCGTCAGCGCACGGACGATCAGCATCTGCTGCGAGCGCGATGAGTTCTCGGATATCTTCGAGCGGGAAACCCAATTCACGATTCTGCCGGATGAAGACGAGTCTTGATCGATGCTTTTCAGTATAGATTCGATGACGCCCAGTCGACCGCAGGGCGGGAGGTAAAAGGCCTATTTTCTCGTAGTAGCGAATCGTTTCAATGTGGCAACCCGTTGATTTCGACAGCGCCCCGATTCCTGACATGCAAACTCCCCAAGCATTTTCTTGAACCTGTAGCAGCTACAGATATTAACCTGTCTTCAGAAAATAATTTCACGCGCTTGAAGGGCATTTTGTGGACAGAGAACAGCTAGAGACTAACCAGATTCCCATTTACTTCGTCGCGGTCATTGTCGCGGCCCTCGGAGGCCTGCTCGCCCCCAATGCGTCTGAAGCATTAGGGTCGACGGTGACACCCACCATCGCAGTGCTGATGTACGCCATGTTTCTACAGATCCCGTTCTTGGATCTCCGTAATGGCCTCGCAAATAAGCGTTTCATGGCGGCGCTGCTCACAGCCAACTTCGTGGCCATCCCCTTGCTGGTTTGGGCATTGACGATGGGGATAACCAATCACCCGGCGATTTTGGTGGGTGCCCTGTTGGTCTTGCTGACGCCTTGTATCGACTATGTGGTGGTTTTTACCCATATCGGTAAAGGCGACTCCAAACTCACTCTGGCGGCCACCCCATTGCTTCTTTTGATGCAGCTTGTACTGCTGCCGGTGTACCTGACCTTCATGCTGGGTAACGACTCAACAGTGGTCATTTCTATAGGCCCATTTGTTGAGGCCTTTGTGATGCTGATCGCTTTGCCTTTGGTCTTAGCGGTAGCAACAGCTGCCGGGGCAAAGAGATCACGCATCGTTGAAAGCTGGAACAACGCATGGGCCTGGATGCCTGTACCGGCTATGGCGGCTGTATTGGTCGTGATGGGTAGGCTGCCCTGGGCGCTAGGCTCAGTTTCACTACACGTCGTGGGCTCGCTGGTAATGACGGCTGCCGGGCTTCTGTCCTATCAAATAATCAACACGCGCTGAGGAGAGGAACATGAAAGCTTTTCTGGTGACCTTCTTTACTCAACAGAATCGTCGCTATCAGGGAAAGATGCTCGGCGACTGGGTCGTTGATTTGGCGAAAGAAATGGGACTGCGGGGTGCGACTCTGTCCACAGGTATCGAAGGCTTTGGGCATACCGGCCGGCTGCATTCCTCGCATTTTTTTGAACTAGCGGATCAGCCTACCGAAATTCGTATGGCCATTACCGAGGACGAATCTGAACAGTTATTCAAGCGATTGGAGCTTGAAGATATCTCGTTGTTTTACATAAAAACCCCAGTTGAGCTGGGCTTCGTCGGAACAGAGGTCACCTAGTTTGGCCCTCTTTCGTAAGCGGTGACTCGAAGACGCCTTCGCTTGCCTCGTACTCCGAAACACGATTTTACATTTTGGACAGACCTAGCTAAGATCGGCGCATTGGAGATGGCATTCCTCCATTAACAAACCGCTGCGCCCGTAGCAGCTGATGATGCCTACAGAAACCTGATCAAACCAGGTCTGTAGGCGTTCGCGCTTAGAATCCCTTCTTTGGTCAGGCCCACTTATTTTTTGTGGCTGGCCAAATGTCTAAATTTCGACGACCTGAACAACTCGACTTACTGCCCTATATAGCGAAATGGCTTGCGCTTGCTGGTCTTGTAGCTCTTTTGGCAGGCTCTGCTTCTGCGTTATTCCTGCTTTCTTTGGATCATGCCACCCAGTGGCGAGAAACCCATCCCTGGGTAATCTGGCTCCTGCCAGTGGCCGGCTTTGCTGTGGGACTTGCATATCACTTGATAGGCAAACCCGTTGATGCCGGAAACAACCTGATCATCGATGAGATCCATGATCCTAAGAAGATCGTGCCTTTGCGCATGGTGCCGATGGTGCTGATCGGAACCGTGGTTTCCCACCTTTTTGGTGCATCTGTGGGACGTGAGGGGACGGCGGTGCAAATGGGCGGTGCCCTTGCCGATCAACTGACGCATGTCTTCCGTCTGCGCCGCGAAGACCGTCGGGTGATTCTCATGGCCGGTATCAGTGCTGGCTTTGCGTCCGTCTTCGGCACCCCTCTTGCCGGGGCTTTATTCGGACTTGAAGTATTGGCCATTGGACGTATGCGTTACGACGCGCTTTTCCCTTGCGTGGTTGCGGCAATCGTTGCTGACCAGGTGGGGCAAGCCTGGGGCGTGGTTCACACGCATTACGTCATTGGCGAAGTGGTTCCGGTGCAGCTGTGGAGCGTCATGGCTGTGGTGGCAGCTGGGATTGTCTTTGGCCTTACCGGCCTGCTATTCGCGACTGCGACCCACAAGCTCGGAGCCTTCGTTAAGCGGCTTATCACCTATTCACCATTAAGACCCTTCGCCGGCGGCCTGCTGATCGCAGTCGCAGTGTGGGCGCTCGGTAGTAACCATTACATCGACGTTGATAAGTACATCGGGCTAGGCATTCCGAGCATCGTCCAATCCTTTCAAATGCCAATGGCCCCTTGGGACTGGCTTGGAAAGATGGTGTTCACCGTTGTCTCCCTGGGGACTGGATTCAAGGGCGGCGAAGTCACACCGCTGTTTTACATCGGTGCCACCTTGGGGAATGCGCTGGCTCCCCTCTTGCACCTTCCCTTCGGCATGCTGGCTGGTATCGGCTTTGTCGCCGTCTTTGCCGGTGCAGCTAATACGCCACTGGCAACCATCGTTATGGCCATGGAGCTCTTCGGGCCCGAAATTGCTCCGCTTGCAGCCATTGCCTGTATCGCAAGTTACCTCGTATCCGGACACACCGGGATCTATCACGCCCAGCGCGTCGGCCACAGCAAGCATCACCGTCCTCTTCCGGAGGAAATCCGGCTCTCTGATATCAAGCAATTTCATGCTCAAAGTGAATCCGCCAGCGAGCGGAAAGTGACTCTTGCGGGGGAAGAGAAATGATTGAACATCACCAAGATCGCCTGACAGCTTTGCAACTCTATTTTCCTGGCGCTAGCCGGGCTCGCGTGACCAGCTTCTGGCACCACCTAAGCGCACCTGCACTAGCCCAGCACCTCCTTAAAGTTGCTCAAAAAGCAAGAATTGAGCAGGTCATGCTCAAGACGATTTCTGCAGGTTATTTGCCAGGCCATCGCATCTCCCATCATCACCCGGAGCTTGGCGATATGCGTCATCCCCAGTGTCTGGAATTGCTAGATACAGAGGACAAGCTGCGCGCATACCTGCGCGACCACGCTGACGAGTTACGCAAGGTGCGAGCAGTTCTTCTCTTATGTGAGTTACCGCTCACTGACGCGTCGTAATTCAGTTTGAAAACAGCTCGGAAATGAAGAGGTAAGGCCGACCGAAGCGTCGGTCACTCGCGACATTAGAGGATGTAGCTATGAACGGCTTTCAACTGACGTTTTTCACCGAACAGAGTACCAACTACCAGCACCTTCCACTGGGAGAGTGGTTGGTCGAGTTCGCCAAGCGAGAGGGCGCGTTGGGTGCGACGTTGGTGAGCGGTACAGAGGGGCTAGATCATTTGGGGCATTTGCATACGGCGCATTTCCTCGGCGGTGCCGACCATCCCGTCACGGTGACTATATCCACTGATGAAATTGGGTGCGACAGGTTGCTGGAGGCATTGGCCAAGGAGTCGTTTTCACTGAGCTATATCAAATTGCCCATCGAATACGGTCGAGTGGGCCAGGCGAAAAACTAAAAAACGCACCTTGTTGGACAACCGATAAAAAGGATAAACGCCATGTACCGAGTTTATAACCTACGTCCACAGCCAGCCCCCGCTAACTGGGCTCATGACAACAGGCAGCTCCTCGTAGGACTGGTTTTTTGGTCGCTTTTTCTGGCGGGCATCGCAGACAATCAAAAGATTTCGAGCGAGGGGTGGTACGTCGTCACCCCGCTCGAAGGCGCATTAGTCACGATGCGTATGCCCAGTGAAAAGTCCTGCAAGGCCGACGTAGCCCAGACCTGCGTACCGGGCTACGAGCTGAGAGCACAGCAACATTGAGCGCGATGGCGGTTGGCAATCCAAAGATGAGATCGCGAAATGGAGCTCACCGACGTCGGCTCATCAAAATCATTTTAGAGAATTGGGAGACCACATGAGCGCAGTGACGCTGAGCATCGTATTCGGGCTTGTGATGGGCAGGTTTTTCACAGGATCCGTCTATGAGTTCGCCGCGCTTTTCATCGTAAGCGTTGGAGTGTCCTTGCTGACCTTTCATCTGCTAAATCAAAGGCGCGTCAGGCTACAAGCCCAGACGGCGTATTGCTGCTCTGTAATGGTTGCTTCAAACCAAATGATGGAGCTTTTCCAGATGGCAAAAAGAGGGCAGTTCATGCCCTTGGTGGGAGAGATTCCTGAACTAATTATTGGAGGCTTCTTGGTTCCCGCAATTGCGGTGTCGGCAGTGCAGCTGTTCAGGATACTCATGGAGAGCTGACGTCCGACATAGAGGCCTCTCAACGGATTCAAATGGTTAATGACGCTCCCGAATCGTTACTTGGAGAAGATCAATGAAAACGCAAATCCAGGCCATTCATGCACGTGAAATTCTCGATTCACGCGGTAACCCTACCGTTGAAGTCGACGTCACCTTGGAGTGCGGCGCCATGGGCCGGGCTTCAGTACCGTCCGGTGCCTCTACAGGCGCTCACGAAGCAGTTGAGTTGCGTGACAAAGATACACAGCGGTACTCCGGCAAGGGAGTGTTAAAGGCCGTTAGCAATGTGAATACCGAAATACTTGAGTCTCTGAGGGGCATGAATGCGATTGACCAGGAACAAATTGATCATTTGATGATTAAGCTGGATGGAACCTCTGATAAATCCAGGCTTGGAGGAAACGCGATCTTGGGCGTGAGCCTCGCCGTTGCCAGAGCGGCGGCTTCTGCGCTGAACTTGCCCTTGTTCCAATATCTGGGCGGCGAGCAAGCAGCAAGAATGCCCGTCCCGATGTTCAATATTCTCAATGGCGGTGTTCACGCCAACTGGCAAGGCCCTGACTTTCAGGAATTCATGATTGCACCTACAGGGGCTGGCAGTTTCAAGGAAGCCTTGCGATGGGGCTCCGAGGTGTACCACGAGCTGAAAGCGGTGCTTAAGGACGCCGGCTATTCAACAGCGGTCGGAGATGAGGGCGGCTTTGCGCCGGCACTCAAGAAAAACTCAGACGCCATTGAGCTGATCATCAAGGCAATCGAGAGGGCTGGTTACACCCCTGGATCTCAGATCGAGATCGCTATCGATCCAGCATCCAGCGGCTTCTATGAAAACGGCCTTTACCATCTGCGCTCTGAGGGTCGTAAGGTCGATGCTCAAGAGCTGATTAATCTCTATTCCTCCTGGGTCGACAAGTATCCGATTGCGGTACTGGAAGATGGACTCGCGGAAGACGATTGGTCAGGCTGGAAGCTATTGAATGCAGCTCTGGGTGACCGGATCGAGTTGGTTGGAGATGACCTATTTGTCACCAATGTCGAACGGATTCAGCGAGGCATCACAGAAAACGTCGCCAATGCCGTATTGATCAAACCTAATCAAATCGGAACGCTGACTGAGACCAAAGCCGCCATCGAAATGGCCTATGGGGCAAATTGGGGGGCGATGGTTTCTCATCGTAGCGGGGAGACGGTGGACAGCTCCATCGCTGATCTGACTGTCGCGATGGGGACTGGCCATCTCAAGACAGGAGCTCCATGCCGGGGGGAGCGGGTCGAGAAATACAATCAGTTTCTGCGAATAGAAGAGGATCTTGGCAGCCGTGCGTTTTATGCAGGACATGATGCATTCGTGCGCTGACGGCCTATCGCCGGTAAACCTGTTGGACTGGTTACCGTAAAAAAACGAACCACGTATAGCTGTTGGCAAAAACGTCAGTGGCATTGGCCTTTCCTAGACGCTTGGAGATATGAGCATGAGCTACACGGATATTCCAGCTGGTAACGCGATCCCCGATGACTTCTTCACCGTTATCGAGATTCCTGCAAACCACTCGCCGATCAAGTACGAGGTGGACAAGCCAAGTGGACAGATCTTCGTTGATCGCTTCCTCAGCACGCCGATGTTCTACCCGGCTAACTACGGGTTCATTCCAAATACCTTGAGCGATGACGGCGATCCTTTGGACGTCCTCGTGATTTGCCCTTACCCGGTATCACCTGGCGTTGTCATCCGCAGTCGCCCAGTAGGTGTGATGTACATGACGGACGAAGCTGGTGCGGATGCCAAGGTAATCGCAGTGCCTCATGAAAAACTCAGCTCTATGTACAGCAATGTAAAGGAATGCTCTGACCTCCCTGCGTTACTCCTCGCACAGATTCAGCACTTCTTCGAAAACTACAAAGCGTTAGAGCCGGGTAAGTGGGTGAAAATGGGCCGCTGGGGGAGCGCAGACGAAGCGCGGGAAGATATTCGTAAATCGGTAGCGGCCTATAACCTGAAGAAGGAGGCTTCCAAGTAGTGTTACTCAATCAGAAAAGCGCAGAGCAGGAAATTTCTCTTAAGGTAAGAGAAGACTTTTTGCTGCTGCCGAAAACTGCTGAATTGACGCGCTGGGTAATGGCCCAGTCCACGGGCGAAAGAACATTACCGTATTTCGATCCACTGGATGGCGGCGTCTTCGCAAGGGTATTGATCTTGTTGGAATCGCCCGCTCGAACGGTCAGTCTTCCACGGTATGTCTCAAGAGACAATCCGGGGCCTGCACAACGCAACCTGAAAGGTTTCATTGAGCAGGTTGGACTGGCACGTCACAAAACCGTCCTTTGGAATTTGTACCCTTGGTTACCAGATCTCGATAAGCCCAAGGGTCCGCTCCGCAGAGCGCAAATTGAGGAAGGTATCGAGATGCTGATCACGCTACTGACGCTTTTCCCTGATCTCGTCACTATCGTGTTTGCCGGACGTGTTGCCCAGAAAGCCATACCGCGTGTTCGGCTCGCCTTCCCTAATTTTTCATTGCTGGAAATGCCACACCCAAGCCCCCTTTCCGTTTGCACTCACCCGAATGTTAGGCAGCGCATTTTGTCCACACTGCGTCACGCCAAACAGTCGATCAAGTAGCCAAAGGCTCAGGTTTTGCTCGCCTTGCTCAGCGAGTGGATACACGGCGAGACGAACAAGTTGCCGCGATAGGCACCAGCCAGGGTTTTAGCCGCGACGATCATCCACATGACAGTCAGCATCAACACCAGCACCACGCCAAAGAAGCTAAAGAACGTGAGGTGCAGCATAGAGCCCAATTTGAGGGTTGTTACGGCGTACACTCCCAGCGGAAAGGTGAAGCCCCACCAGCCGAGGTTGAAGGGAATGCCCTCCCTGAAGTAGCGCCCGGTAATTAGCAGCGCCAATACCATCCACCACAATCCCAGCCCCCAGAACAGCACACCACCGATCAAGCCAATGCCCTCGGCTACGCCGCCGATGCTTGCCATTCCATGGGCAGCAAAGATTGCTGGAGCATCGTTGCCCAGCAGCAACATCCCCAAAGCCCCGGTACCGATCGGCCCTAAAGACAGCCAGCTCGATGCTGCCATGCTTTCATGAGGTAGTTTGTGCAGAGCCATGCGCAGTAACAGGATCACCAGTATGCTCAAGGCGACGGGCACCGAGTAGGCCCACAGCACGTAGCTGGTGATGAGCATGGTGAACTGTGCGCTCGCATCAGCGAGGTGCGGAGCCAATAGACCGCCACTGGCGGCAGCCACCTCAGCCGCAACTACTGGCAGCAGCCATACCGCTGTCATCTGATCAATGCTGTGCTGCTGGCGAGTAAACATCATATACGGGATCAGCACCCCGCAGGCCAATGCCATGGTGACATCGATCCACCACAACACTTCGGCTAAAGCGACTACCCCACCCCCCCAGCGTGGCAAACCATAAAGGAGAAAACCGTTGATGATGGTCGCCAATCCCATGGGGATAGTTCCAAAAAACATCGATACAGTGGAGTGGCCGAAGATCTGTTTGGCCTCATCGAAGAACAATACCCAACGGCTCGCGTACATCAGCGTAAACAGGCAAAACAGCACGATATTAAAAAACCACAAGGCTTCCCCTAACGCTTTGGGCCACTGCGCAACAAAGGGCAGTTGGCCCAGAGCCAGCGCCAGAATCCCGGTGCCCATCGTGGCGGCGAACCAGTTGGGTGTGAACTGCCGGATCGCTTCTCGTGGATTGGACAAAGCCGCCAGTGGATGGCTGCCGCCCATTATAGCTGCGAGTCGTGTCTCACTCATTTTCGCGCTCCCGCTTCAGTGTGCCTTCGATATGACATGGTTGAAGTATAGCTTGATGGGAATAGCGGTAAAAACGGATAGTATAGGTTTATATGACCTATAAAGAAGGTAGATTACATGAAGCTAAGCCTACGCCAGCTACAAATTTTCTGCGCCGTCGCGCAGCACGGTAGCACCACCAGCGCCGCCATTTCGGTGTCACTGTCCCAATCTGCAACCAGCGCCGCACTGAACGAGTTGGAAAGCGCCTTGGATACCAGGCTGTTCGACCGTGTAGGCAAGCGTTTAGTGCTGAACGATAACGGCCATGCCTTACTGCCTCAAGCCAGAAGGATGCTTGAGAATGCACAACAGATAGAGGCCAGTTTCTTACCCGGCCATGCCGGGCTGAAGACACGCTTGCGGGTAGGATGCAGTACCACGATAGGCAATTATGTTCTGCCATTGATTCTCGGTGAGCTACGTCAATCAACACCACATTTGAGGGTCGATGTCGACATGGCCAACAGCATGGCTATCGCAAGAAGAGTCGCTGATTTCGAGATTGATATGGGCCTGATCGAGGGGCCTTGCCACCTGCCCGAACTCAGTGCCGAGCCTTGGCTAATTGATGAGTTGCTTATTGCCGCAGGCCAACGGCACCCCTTGGCACTAAAGCAGCAGGTCACACTTGATGATCTTCGTACCGCTGAATGGCTACTGCGCGAGCCAGGTTCTGGTACCCGTGAAGAAGTCGAACAATTGCTGCTGCGTCATTTGCACGATCTCGCCGAAACGCGCCAGATCGGCAGTTCAGAGGCCATCAAGCATACCCTCGCACAAGGCATCGGCATCAGTTGCCTGTCCCGCTGGGTCGTTCGGGATCTACTGGCCTCTGAAGTCTTGGTTGAACTGCCGCACGCGTTGCCTGCACTGACCCGACGTTTTTTTCTGATCCGTCACCGGGACAAATACATCTCGCCTGGGCTTGAGCGATTCTGGGAAAAATGCAGTCAATTCGTGAGCCAGGAGTAGCTAGACCTATTTATAAAACAGGTAAGAGCTACCAAAACAAGTTGTTTGCGGAATTTATCAACGACGCATAAAGTCAACTCATTGCCCTGCAGCGATGAACGAGTTGTATATGCCAAGGCGCGACTGGGTGCCTTGCTTACCCTATGAGGAAATTCTGATGAATGTGATAAAGAAAACCGTCACAGCCCTGACGTTGGGTGTTGCGTTGGCCGCATCGATGAGCGCGTGGGCCGCGCAAGATCGCTGGACGTTTGACGGCGATATTCACAACAACTCGCTGGCCGTCAGCCCTGATGAAACGACGGCGGTGGTCTCTTACAGTCAGCGTCCAGATGTAGTGGTTTATGATTTGAAAACCGGTAAGGTTCGCCAGGTTCTCACCGGCTACGTCACGCCGCGAAATATTGTGTTTTCGCCAACTGGCGATGTGTTCTACCTCTCCGACAGCAGTTTGGGGGTCGTGCGCAAGATTGACACCAAGACTTTAAAAGTGATCGCAGATATTCCGTTGGGCGCAGGTGCTTTTGGTACCACACTCAGCAAGGACGGAAGCCTGCTCTACGTCAACAATGAAGCGGCCAGCACGCTGTCGGTCATTGACCTTGATCACCAGCGGCCAGTAGCTGTGGTACCTGGCTTCTCCCAACCGCGCCAGGGCATCCGAGTAAGTCCTGACGGCAAAACCGTCTATGTCACCAACTTTCTTGGGGACAAAATTACCTTGGTCGACAGCAAGACCAATACGATTGAAGGTGAGATCACTGGCTTCAACAAGTTGCGCGCCATCTCCATATCGGCGGACGGCAATACGCTGTACGCGGCTAACAGCGGCAGTAACAGCATCGCAGTTGTCGACACTCAAAAACGCGCCATCACAACCACCGTCATTGTTGGCAAAGACCCCTACGGCGCAGCCCTCACTCCAGACGGGCTGCACGTCTACTCGGGTAACCTCGGTGACAACAGCCTTTCAGTGATCGACACCAAAACGCTGAAAGTGACCACCACTGTGACCGGTTTGAAGGCACCCCGCCAGGCCATTGTCTTCACCAAAGACAAGTCGAAGGCGTATGTCCTCAATGAGGACTTGAGTATCTCCACAGTCGATCTCGCCAGCAACAAGGTGGTGTCGACGCTCAAGGCCGACTGATTGAACAGCGCAGGCCTTCATGGGGGCCTGCTGATACTCCACGACCAAGTGAATAATAATGAGTGAAAATGATGAGTCCTGGATGATGGATCGCCGTCGCTCATTGAGATGAGCCAATGATGCTTGACCGTGAGCGTCGCTTTGCTCAATTGAGGAAGGCACAGGGTCCGGGGGGGGGGAGAGCCCAGCATTCCAGCAAAAAATGATATCGGGACGTTTTTTCTATGGAGTCGAATTAACCTGTTTGTGGCTCGTCTATTGTCTGATCGCTTGCCGTTTCAGAGGCAGGTGGGTCTTCTAAAAATTAAAAATGACCAAAGGAAATACATATGTTCAAAAAGATGATTCTCACCGTCGCTGTTGCCGCCAGCTGCATGTCGGGTTTGGCGCTCGCCGATGCGCCAGTCAAGCTTGCTGAAACGGACAAGGGAAAAGTACTCGTAGACGCAAAAGGTATGACTCTTTATACCTTCGGTAAGGACACCTCGGGCAAGTCGGTCTGCAATGGGCCATGCGCTTCAAACTGGCCACCTCTACCGGTATCCGCAGACGCGAAAGCGGGTCATGATTACTCTGTCATCACTCGAGACGATGGCACAAAACAATGGGCATACAAAGGCATGCCACTTTACAGCTGGGTCAAAGATACCAAGCCAGGGGATACAACCGGTGACGGCGTCAACCAAGTCTGGCACGTTGCCAAGCCGTAACGTCAAATAATTAATAGGCTGGCTTACGCCACTGGCTTTGTCAGTGGCGCAAACCAGAAGAATACACACCTGATATTTTCGCCAACATACAGCCGCCGCGCCTCATAAATCTTTGATGGATCATTTCAACGAAAAATGGGGCCGAGGTACGGTACACCTTGGACGTATTCCCGTAACGCCAGCCTGAGGATTTCGTTTGGCCGGGAGTCTGTGACGATGCGCATGGTGGTTCCATCCAGCCGCTAGTGGACCGATATTCTGAGGCAACGCCAATTAGAACGGTAGGGCATCGTAAATATGCGGGCGAAGGTCTGCTTATGGCCGAAAGCTGCCGTTAATAAGCCGACCAACAGGCGTCGCTTTGTTGGTTGGTGCGCATGGCTTACAACTCAAACAAGGGTATGGTTTTGGGCGTATCAAATCGGCCCGCACAGCGCTACCTTCAGCATCTAACAAACGTACGCTGAGGAGTCGAAACAGTGGAGACTGAACGAGGTGTTGAGGAACGGAACGGTCGATGGTCGATCGTTGCCGGACGTGCTGTATGCACTGGCTGCATGGAAAGCCAAGCGCTGGAAGACTGCGAAAGCCCCTTTCTACATGCCGACACCTGTCCAGCCAGCGATGTGGAAGGTCATCATCCATGGGCAGCGTTGCACCACATCCTTGGCAGTGCGCGTGGGTGAGCTGCCGCTTAGGCCTCGATCACTTCAATTAATACTTCACTTTATAGGTGGGTGAATCCTCCGGCCGGTTCTCCCGCCGATCGTAGATCTTGGTCGTGCTGATGTTGGCATGACCCAGCCAGGCCTGGACCTTGGCGATATCGGCTTCATGCTCCAAGGCGTTGGTGGCTGCCGTTGCTCGGAGTCCATGAACCCCAAGGCCGTCGACCTCAATCCCGGCCTTTTTCGCGTAGGCCGTGACGACGGCATAGATGCCGTTTGCCGTGATACCGGCGCCGGTCAATTTACCTCGCAGCGGCATGAACAGTGGCACCTTCCGTTCGGCCAGATGATGCTCTGAGTTTTCCAGGTACTGATGAATACGCCCGGCTGCGATCGGGTGCAACGGGAGGTATCGCACCTTGCCGCCCTTGCCGTGAACCTTCAGATGCTGAATACCGCGGCGCTCCTGAATGTCGCTCACCTGCAGCAGCGCCGCTTCTTCACGGCGCAGTCCGTGATAGAGAAGAACAGCCAATAGCGCCCGGTCGCGCTGCCCTTTAAGTGTTGTTTCATCCGGCGCCTCGAGCAGCGCCTTCGCCTGGTGGTCACCCAACGCCGGCGTCTTGCCTTCATTGCTTTCTATCCTGGGACGTTTTACCCCATGCACTGGATTGCCGCCGGCGATCGCATTGTTCTCCAGGAGGTGATCAAAGAGGCTGGCCAGCGCGGCCAATTTGCGCCGGATCGTGGCTCCGGCCAAACCGCGATGCTCGAGGTGGGCTCGCCAGGCTAAAACATGCGATCGGGTCACGACCCGAAATTCATCGGCCGAAGCCAAGCCGATAAAACTACAGAAGTCTTCCAGGTCGTTTTGGTAAGCACGTCGTGTTCGAGGGTTGTCCAGGTTGGCAAACCACTCGACCGCGGCTGGAACCTTGGCCAGCGTCTGAAATTCGACCGCCGTGAGCCGACGCTGATCATTCGTATGGTTTTTCGTCAGTTCCTGCATATCGTTCTCATCATTGGCTATCCTGCAATCGCTCTCAAAGCTTTCGGTCACAAAATCATCGCTATATCAGTCCGCCGTTGCTAAAACCGATAAACGGCAATAAGTGGTGATAACCTATTTTATCACCCCTTTATCGAAAATGGCCCGAGATGCTTTTTTTCCAACGAATGGCTGCTGCCAATGGACAAACCCAGTCATTACCTGCCAGCCGCTGAATCTCGAATTGCTAACCCACACATAACTGCTACGATCATTTTTCATCATAAAAGGGACTGCCGAAATGTCAGCTAGAGTTCAGGTAATTGAATTTGTAGAAGAAGGAGAGAATCCAGATGGATTGTTTTCGAAAGCGGATTGGACTTTGAGACTACCTGAGAAGATTCAAGGCGATGATGTACGGAGGATTGAATATGTTGTAGTTCGTGATGAACATGGTGGCGCTGAACTTTACGGTGTCACAGGATGGGTACGCACGGTTGAAACTAAAAGCGTGAAGAGCAAATGGACTTTGCAGCTGGGTATCAACGCCTGTTTACACAAACCCGATTTCGAAATTTTGATGAAGGACTATGCCAGCGGCCAAGACCTAACACCTACATTCGTCAAAAGATTGAAAGATCTATTATTAGAAGGTACTCAAGCTCCACCGCGTCCATATTTTGAAGGAGTGTTGAGAAGCTCCATGTCGTTGAGCGAAGCGAAGCTGGCGGTGTCAAAATTTTATAGAGTTGAACTGGAGCAGGTTCAAATTAGCATAATCGGCTAAATGATGGCCTCCTACTGCCCACAAAAGGCGGTTTCGATAACCCAGTTGCATCAATGTAGGGTTTTCTAAGGCGCGTTCCTTCTCAAGCAGGCAATGTTTCTCCTTTGAGTACAAGCCCTCATCGGAGTCATTATGCGTTTGTATCTGTGCGAGAAGCCCAGCCAGGGTAAAGACATCGCCGCCGTACTCGGGGCCAAGACTCGAGGTGACGGCTGCATCAAGGGCAATGGTGTGGCCGTGACCTGGGGAATTGGGCACTTGCTGGAAACGGCTCCACCGGATGCCTATGGCGATCACCTGAAAAACTGGAGCCTGGACACACTTCCAATCCTGCCTGCTGAATGGAAAGTGCTCGTAAAGCCGAAAACCTCCAGTCAGTTCAAGATCGTCAAGCAGCTTCTCAAGCAGGCTACCGAGCTCGTCATTGCGACAGACGCTGACCGCGAGGGGGAGATGATCGCGCGCGAACTGATCGAGTATTGTGGGTACCGCGGACCGATTCAAAGGCTATGGCTGTCTGCGCTCAATGAAGCATCCATCCGCCAGGCGCTCAACACCGTCAAACAAGGCTCTGAAACCTACCCGTTGTATCTCTCGGCGCTCGCTCGGTCCAGAGCGGACTGGCTCATCGGTATGAATTTTTCGCGGCTATTCACCTTGCTTGGCCGACAAGCAGGGTACAACGGTGTGCTCTCGGTGGGCCGTGTTCAAACGCCGACCCTTCGCCTGGTGGTCGACCGCGACCGGGAGATCTCAAACTTCATACCCAAACCGTTCTGGAGTGTCGAGGTTCAGCTCTGGACGGCAGGACAATCGTTCCTGGCGAAATGGGTCGCAGACGAGTACGTGGTAGATGAGGAAGGCCGTTGCCTTGATCAAGCCGCTGCAGCTGCAGCACTGGCCGCGCTGAAAAATAGTCAGGCTGCAACAACTGTTTCTGTTGATACAAAGCGTGGCAAGGATCCAGCTCCGCTCCCGTTCGATCTGAGCACCCTGCAGGAGGTGTGCTCTGCAAAGTTTGGGATGGGTGTGCAAGAGACGCTGGACGTAGCACAGTCACTTTACGAAACTCACAAGGCGACGACCTACCCAAGGACCGATTGCGGGTATCTGCCGGAGAGCATGTTCGATGAAGTGCCGATGGTCCTCGATGCTCTGAACCGAACTGATCCATCCATCGGCAAGACGCTGCAACTGATCGACCCGGAACAACGTTCCCGGGCATGGAATGACAAAAAAATCACTGGTCCCCACCACGGGATAATCCCCACGCTTGAACCTGCAAACCTTTCAGCAATGTCTGAGAAGGAACGCAAGGTCTATGAATTGATCCGCGCCCACTTCCTTGCGCAGTTCCTGCCTACCCATGAGTACGACCGGACCGTGGCCACCTTCGAATGCCATGCAGTTCTACTGCAAGCAGTGGGCAAGCGAATCGTGGTCCCAGGCTGGAAGGTTCTTTTTTCTGCATCGTCCGAAGAAGAGGCTGATGACAGTGGCGGCCGCTCTCAGATCCTGCCAGTGCTGCAAATTGGCACTCGGTGTGACGTTCAGGACCTGCATCTCAAATCGCTGAAAACCGAGCCGCCCAAGGCTTACACCGAAGGTACATTGATCAAAGCGATGAAAACCATTGCCAAGCTGGTGAAGGATCCACGACTGGCTCAAAAGCTCAAGGAAACCACCGGGATTGGTACTGAAGCAACTCGCGCAGGCACGATTCAGGGCTTGATAGACCGAGGGTCACTCATCAAGAAAGGTAGCGCGCTGCGAGCAACTGAAGCAGCATTCTCGCTAATTGATGCGGTCCCTCCTGCTGTGGCCGATCCCGGCACAACTGCGATATGGGAGCAAGCGCTTACGATGATCGAGCAAGGCACGCTGACGCTCGATGATTTTATCGCCAGACAATCGAGCTGGATCACCAGGCTCGTCGAACAATACAAAGGCACCACCTTGTCGATCAAAGTGCCCGAAGGTCCCAAGTGCCCTTTGTGCAGTGCGAAAACCTCGCAGCGTAAAGGATCCTCAGGCGTTTTCTGGGCGTGTTCCCGCTACCCCGAATGCAAAGGTACGGTGAACATTGGTACAGGGAAGAAAAAATCACCTGGCAAGTCAGCCAAGCCCCGAGCCGCTAATGTCAAGAGCAGCTGAGAGGCTGGTGATAGCGGGGTTACAAATGATGTGCCACAATGGGGCTATTACCAGTTCCACCCCGCTGGTCACTGACGGTCATCAGTGACACCCTGGAGAAGTCGGCCTTGCCTTCATTCTCCTCCCCCAAAGTACGCAAAGCATCGGGAGGGGCGTACAGATCTTGTTGTGAATTCTCCCTGTGTCTCCCTGTTCAGTAGCAGACACGCAGCCGTCTAACTCGTGAAAGCGGGTTCATAGGCACACAGAGTTCACAGAAGGTTCGATGCATAGTCGTCTCAGGGCCGCACTGGTGTTGCGGTCCACTTTTTTTTAAAAACGCTTCCGACTCTCTCGGCAGGTAACCTGGTCATCTCGCAACGCTGGATGACCAGGTTACCTTCCGAGGTAGCCACTTTTCGCTGCCGGCGCCCACCGGTGAAAAAACGGGTTCCCTTTGTGCGCGAATGCGTGCCTTTTGATAACTGGCCCAAGCCACGACAACGGGCCGGGTGATGTCGATGTAGCAATGCGTGCGATCAATGCCCAGGGATCCTCGCTGAGCTAGCGCTCACAGGTGGCAAACTTTACAAGTTGTTGCAAAGTACACATCGGCTGAGAGCTAGCGTCTTCAATGAGATAGCTCTCAGCACGATTCCCAGTGAGTCAGCGTTAGAACAACATTGTTTCTCCAGCCAGATAAAGCGTCTGTTCGCGTGAAATTCATCCAACAGGTTGTTCTTTCGCGTGAATAAAACAAGCTCTAATTACGCCTCGCTTTTGCGGGGCTGAGTCAGTAAGGAACGCTGTATTTTGCGTTCATCAATATTAGGAATTAACATGAGTGTGCTGAAGGGAGTGCTTGACTGGATGATCACTAAACTTGCGTCTAAGCAGTCTCCAGTAAGACCAGAAACAGTTGAGAACCAAGCGGCTCAGGCAGCCTTAGAACTCGCTGCGATTCTGAGAGTTGGGGGAGCCTTGGAGCATGATGAGATCCCGATGATCACACGTCGACTGCAGTCCGTGATTGATGCGACAAATGCCGTGGTTGCTGCCTGCGAACCAAGTCAAGCAGAAGGAAGATACTGTCGTAGAGAGCTCTGAAACAAGCATCTCACGCTGGTCGTGGCCAAACCCGACAGCTCGTGCTTGACAAGCCTTCAAAGAATTCACATTCTCAAGACATGTACCGCTGACGTTGTCAGCAACATGCCCGGGTAGTCAGGATCTCACGACTACGATGCGTCCCACGCATTGATCCCGCCCAAAGTTCGCAAAGCTTCCGGAGGCGCGTACGATCGGTATTGGTTACCGATGGATGCATATTTCACATCGCCCGCAACGCTGCACTCGGCTTGGCTGAGTCATGTCACACAACTCACCTGCCCTCGGGGAATACTTTCCCCTAGGGACAAGTGTCTCCGTTTTCTACTATTTGAACGGAGACTGACCATGTCGAATCGCACGGCTATGCACTCAGCATCTCAGAATGCTGAAATCACGAAACGCGTTGATATGCTTTATGGCGAGGCATGCCGTCAATTTCCGACATACGAAACAATGGTCTTTGAGCATTTCTGCTCTCAGATGATTGAGACTTTCGGCGATGACGAACTGGCGCTTGAAGCAGCAGATGCGTTTAGCTATGCACGCTTGGACTATGATTATCTTTCCCCGTCAGAAATCAAGGCGGCAAGGGAAGCTAATCGAAGCCATGGAATCTGCAGTCACGGCCTTACTGAAGACACCTGCCCATGCGGTTGTTTTGAGTTCACTGGGCCAGAGGTTTATGAGCACTATGGACCTGAAGATTGTGACCTTACTGATGCTGAAGTCTTTGAAATAAGTGATCCAGCCCTCGCGATGAGTGATGAGGAATGGGAGCTTATGAATGAACAATGGCGTCAACAAGAAATGTTATACGCAAGAAGACCTATCCGTAACTTCCTCAAAGCTTTGTGGATTAAGGCGTTGAAGTTATCAACTATTCGTCGAAGGTAGTCTGGATCTCACGACTACGATGCGTTCTACGCATTGATCCAACCTAAAGTTCGCAAAGCTTCCGGAGGCGCGAACGATCGGTGTTTCAAACGCCGATGGATGCACATTAAACGCGTCACTCACCCAGCGGGGAATCACTCCCCTCTCGGGCGGTGTTCTCCGTAATTTTCCCTGGAGAAACATCATGAGTACAGCAAGCTTTCGTTTTGGCGTTATGGTTGGTACAGCATTGCGTGAATGCATCCGTGCAGTCACTCATAAGCCTAATCCTGAACCAGTGCAAGTCGCACCACAGCAAGTCAGGACAATGCCTGAACCTGTGATGTCCAACGAACAGTGGGAACAATACCGCCTGCCGGCATTGGCTCGATGCAAACACGTCGATCTTGCTGGCTGGTATGATCACCACATGCAAGAAATTCAAGCCAAACCCGTAAAGAAACCCCGGAAATCTCGCGCATCGAAGGCGCTTGAAACATCCCAAAAGCAGGATGCTGAACCACCAGTCAAGGCCCCTGTCATGGGTCCTTTGGACCAGCTCATTGCCTAATACTCCCCACCCTTGGCAAGCCCCTCATGTATTGAGGGGCTTTTTTCATTTGGAGGGTTGACAAACTAATCGCCCTTAAAGGATTCTAAAGCCATGTACTGCTGACGTTGTCAGCAACATGCCCGAGGTAGTCTGGATTTCATGACTACGATGCGTTTTTCGCATTAATCCAACCCCCAGTTCGCAAAGCATTCGGAAGCGCGAACGGTTGACCAGTTTATCTGGTTGATGGATGCACAATGATTCTCTCACCCCATCGGGACCTTTCCCGTAGGGTTGGTCTCGTGCCCAGCAGGAGACCTTCATGAAAAGCAGTATTGCGCTGTACCAAGCATTGATTTCAATCGATGTTCCGGAAGACCGCGCCGCTGCAGTCGTCGATGCTCTGGAGTCGGATATGCAAACGCAACTCGCGACAAAAGCCGACATCGACACTCTCGAGTCTAGACTCGAACTGAAACTCACCATTCGTATGGCCGTCATGCTGACTGCTGCTGTAGGCGTTATGCTTACTGCGTTCAGATTCATGCATTGATTGTCGTAAAATTTCGCTTTACCACCCATGCGGGGAATACCTTCCCCCTGGGCGAAGTGTATCTCCGCTTTGAACACTCAAAACTGGAGATACATCATGAGCAATTCTACCAACGAAACCAAATACTTCGACCTGCACACCGTCGGCATTGGCTATCTCAACCGCATTCGTGAAGTGAAGCCTCGTAAGGGCGCTCCTTTCATGGCTGTGACAGTAGCTGCCCTCAAAGGCACATCTGAGAAACCTGAGTACGCCTACATCGACTGCAACGTGGTTGGTGCTGAAGCTGACAAGCTGATTCGCCGTTGCCAGGAAGCTGTTGCTGCCGAGAAGAAGGTTCTTGTCTCTTTCCGGATCGGCGATATCTGGGCTGATGTTTTTACTTACAGCAGTGGTGCTAAGCAGGGCCAAGCAGGTGTCAGCCTCAAAGGCCGTCTCTTGTACCTTGCCTGGATCAAAGTTGAAGGTGAATACGTCTATCAGGCTCCGCAGAAAGAAGAAGCACCTGCCTCTTCTGAAAGTTCAGAGTCCGAAGCTACCCCAGTCGTTCAATCCGAGGCGTCTGCCTCCAGCGAACCAACTGACGTGGCTACTCCAGCTGCTACTCCCCCTAAGCCAACACGAGCAAAACCAGCTCGCGCAGGACGAGGAGAGAAACAAGCCGCTTGATAGATTTTTACAACCTCAAGGCGCCCTGCAGGCGCCTTTTCTTTTCTCCACAAAGTAGGTAACGACTTCATGAAATTCGCTATCGCTACACTCGTGCTTACAGTGCTAAGCATATTTTTTCTGGAATTTGGACAACAGCTCTCCGCTCAACTACTGACACAGATCGGCGCAGGAGGACTGGTCGCCACTTTTCTTGCAATGGCAGGTATGGTGATCACTTCTTGACACTAAACCTTCTACTTTACCCTTAAGGCCCCCACCCTTAAGGGACCGGGGCCCTTATATTGGAGCTCCTATGGACAGTAATACTAATAGACTTACCTTGCGACTTGAGCTCGCTTTGCTGATCTCAAAAGCACACACTCAAGATAGTATCTATCAACAGGTTTTGAACAAAGATACGCCGCCGGATCGCTTTTCCAGTTTGTATTGGGAGGATGTCCTGGACAAGCTCGAAGACTTGGCCCTATTGGACCACGTTGAGAATTTCACACCGGACCACAGCTCGTATATTGAAGATGCTGCACTCCTCAGGTCTTACTGGACTCTTCGGGAATGGTGCGGGATAGATATATATCCTGATAGCCCATCCGCTGTAACAGAAAGACTCTAACCAAACGTTCTCAAGAACGAAAACCAACCTGACCGGGTAATTCACCACCCGGTCGGGCCAGGTGGTTACCCGCACCTGGAGAACTACTATGTCCACCGCCATAAACCACTTGCCATCCACTTTGCTGAAATTGCCAGTTGTGCTGACGCCTTCCGCATGGAATGAATCTGTTCACCTGGAAGCCCCATCACATATTGCAGAAGTCGGCACTCGCCTAGGCGACGTCGTACTCGAAGCGTATCGCGAACTCCACCTGCAACCCGATGAAACCCAGATAGACTTCGGTATCTATCGTTTCCCACCTAACGGTGACCGCTCAGGGCGTGAATGGCTGGAGCTAAAACTCCATCGCATTGATGCACACGGTAATTCGTACCTGTGTATTTCGCTGAGGGATGAAAAGCCGCTCTATCTTTGCTGACCCAGTTAGCAACCTGCAACCACGAACAAGCCCGAATATTCGGGCTTTTTTTTCGGGCTCCCATATTAGTGGCCTGCCCGATAATCCGGAGTAGTCATGATCAACCTGCCCGGCTATTTGGCCATACGCACCATCAGCGGTCGCAACGGCGCTTTCAACGTTGGGCGACTTTCGACGTCCATCGGTGAGTTCGTTATCAAGGACGCGCTGCTGGACCAGTACCACGAGGGCAAATATCGAGGTGATTTTGTTATCACCGAAATTCGTCCCTCCTACTACACAAACGGCGGCAGATTGGTGGTCGAAGTCCGCGCCAGGCTGGACAGCATGTCTTTGGACGATGTGGCCAACCTGAGCGCAGACGAGGCTGAGAGGCTGTCCAACAACGAAACTGACCCACTCGACGAAGAAGCCTCGGGAGGCTCGTCGTCAACCAAACCTCGCCCGACTATTCAAACAACTCCGAGAAGATCAGTTTCTGCTGGAAGTGACGCACCGTTCGGGATGACGAGATCCGAGCCTGAGAAACAGGTCACCGCACATGAGGCTGATGCAGAGCTGTTCGGCACGATCTGGCAGATTGGACCTTCAGTCAAGCTGGACACAACTGTAGACCGTAAGCGTCTGCGGCAACAATGTGTTCGCCTTGGCGAGCTCGGGTATGAGCTTGACTTCAAGCTGCAGATTTGGAATCTCAGCACTTATTGACCTTGCTCAGAACTGAGCGTTTTCTACTTTTACATCCCCTGAGGGCTCCCTCATGGGTGCTCCTCATTACTAACTGAAGGAGCATCACATGCATCCGCTTTTCATAAATATCAAGAAAGCGATCCTGGATATCATTGAGGATCAACTCACCAACAACGAAGAAGCGCCTGACTCAGAAATCTGGAACATTCTGGTCGACGAACTTGACTTGACCGTAGAACAGGCAGACGCGGCCATAGCAATGCGACCGCGCTTCCGATGCGAGATATTCATTGCTGGGCAAAGCCCGTTGTATCAAACAAACACCGTAACCTTCGATCCGCTTGAGAAAAAACTCGTGGCTGCTGAGCCTTTGAGTTTCGATCAGATCTTAGAGATATACACGATGCTGCTGAAGAGTCGACCGGGTTACCGACTCAAACTGGGGGCTCACTGGGCAGCCGGTTTGAATTCAGAGGGTGAGCTGTATTGCACCCATCTAAACCCATGCGACAAAAACGTCATGTTTGAAGTTTACGACTTCGACCGCGATGCATTCGTTGATGGTCGCTGGCAGTACGAGACAGAAGAACAAACTCGGGCGGCAATCTATAAACCCGAATTTATCCGCTAAACACATTGAATCCCGAGGGGCATCACCGCCCCTCAGGGCGGTTCCCCTCCTGTTTTGGAGGACCTAATGCCGAACCGCACTCAACTCTTTCACATCGAAGAATGCCCGGATCTGTACGTCGACGCGTGCGTCTGTGACGAGCAGCGAAACCTGATATTTCTATCAGCCTGGGGCCGCGACACGGCCATGCAGGAGTTTCTGGCCAGACTCACACTCGGTACCACCGAGAACGGCCTGGGCCAGTTCCACATCGTCATGAATGACCAACGCATCCCGGTGTTCCCTGATACGGATCTGTTGGAAAAACGCACCACTCGCCAGCTTCGCGGAACGCTCTTCGGCAGCCTGCTGCACTTATGGCTGTTCGATCAGCGTTGCTCGCAGCCGGATAGAGCAAACCATTCTGCTTACGCGCTCATCAATCAAGCCCAAGACCCGTTCGATAGGTTGTGGCCGCTGATCGTAGACACTTGCCCTCTTCCGTTCCTTCCACATTGGCGTGAGCCGGTGATGGAGGTCCTTACTGCGCACAACATGTTGCACCCGCTACCGGGAGCTATTGGCTCGGTGACAGCCTGGCGTTTGTCGCTGCAGCTGGACGTGCTCGAAAAAGCTCTCGGCGAACTCATTCGCGCAGGGAAACTCACCACTGACGTTACGGCGTAGTTCACGCCCACCAGTCCAAGGATCCAACCATGGCTTTGATGTTCTCACGGCTTGCCCGTAATTTTGCACGCAACGGCTATTACCCGACTGACGAACTGACTCTGGAGCGCACTCTGCAGGCATTGTTGCCGGCGACCTCCGGACGGATGCGGATTCTTGATCCGTGCTCGGGAGAAGGAGTGGCTTTGGCTGAGGTCGCACACCGACTGGAGCGAGACCGAACAGAGACGTATGCAGTTGAGTACGACAAAGAGCGCGCTGATCACTCGAAAACGTTGCTGGACCGAGTGCTGCAGGGTGACTTGATGGACACCATGATCTCTCGACAGTCCTTCGGACTGCTCTGGCTCAACCCTCCTTACGGGGATCTGGTCGCTGATCACTCTGGCGCTTCACAGTACCAGGGTAGCGGCCGCAAAAGGCTGGAGAAGGCATTTTACCAACGGTCATTGCCGTTGCTTCAGTACGGAGGAGTGATGGTATTCATCGTTCCTCACTACGTGCTGGACGACGAGCTGTGTGGCTGGCTCACCAATCACTTTACCGGGCTGCGGATCTGCGCCGCGGTAGACCGGACGTTCAAACAGGTCGTGATATTCGGAATCAGGGTACGGCGTCAGGATCTGGCAAGATCCCGGGAACTGGCGGCGATGCGTGAGTATCTGCGGGCAATCGGATCCGGGGAAGAAGCTGCTGATCTGCTACCCGCCAGTTGGCCATGGGAGCAATACGCTGTCCTACCGATCGCTAATGACTTGGAACACTTCTACCGAATCACTCTTGAACCCGAGCAATTCAGTGAAGAGGTTCTTCGTCTGAGAGGCCTATGGCCTGATTTCACGCTGCACTTTGGCCAGACTGGCGCTCAACCGCGGGCCCCGGTGAAGGCACTTTCACGGTGGCACTTGGCACTGGCACTCGCTGCTGGAGCCATAACTGGTGTAGTGACCTCTCGTTCCGGGCGTGTCCTGGTGCTCAAGGGCGACACTTACAAGGATAAGGTTCCCAAGACCGAATTCACTGAGGACGAGGACGGCAACGTTTTTGAGACTCGGATCTTGACTGATCGTTTTGTGCCCAGAATCCGGGCATGGGACATGACGCCAGGCTCATCCTATCTCGGGTGCGCACTGACCATCAGCTCGGATGCGACAACACCAGCGGCACACGAAACCACCTCAAACACTGAAGCACGTAGCCAGGACGCTTTATTTGAACTGGGCCGTGTGGTGCTCACGCATAGCGTTCAAAGTCTGCTCGAAAACAACTCTCTCGACGTGATGCAGTACCTAAAGCGTCACGCGACGGGCGATTGGGGCGAGATTTCAAACGACGACTGGGACAGCAATCAGCAAGCACTGAGTGCTGAAGGTCGATTGTTTTCAGGGTATGACATCGACGCAGAGGATGAGACCAGACTCTGGATCATTACCGAGTCTGATCGCTCAGCAACAACAGTCATGTTGCCATCTCACTACTAAGAAACTTTACCAAGACCTTTCAATCATCTAACCGCACCTCAGGGTATGAACAATACCCTTGGTGGTGTCGTGCATGCCCTGTTTAACCCTATAGTGGAGAAACATCATGAACGACCTGCCTTTGGCTGCGCCTGCAGGCCACCCTTGTGTGCCAACTTTGAACATCGGGCTCACTGAGTTTATCGAAGAGTTTGGCGACGAACTCCTGGAGTCACTCAACCGCTCCAACCCACCGCTCTACGCCGGCATCGACAATCCGGCTCGGCAGTGGGTGCTGGACGGCCTCAAACGACAGCCCTTCCCTGCCCAGGCTCAAGTGGTCCAGGCAATTGCCGCGCTTTTGCTCGATCAGAATGAGCAGGCTGGCATCATCAATGCCGAGATGGGGACAGGCAAAACAATGATGGCCATCGCTCTCGCTGCAGTCATGCATGGAGCTGGTTATCGCAGGACGATGGTCATCGCGCCTCCGCACCTGGTCTACAAGTGGCGGCGCGAGATCCTCGAAACCATCCCTGACGCTCGCGTCTGGGTGCTCAACGGACCGGATACCCTGGTCAAGCTGCTGAAGCTGCGCGATCAACTGGGTGATACCTACGACGGACGTCAGGAGTTCTTTATTCTCGGCCGCGTGCGAATGCGGATGGGGTTTCACTGGCGTCTTGCCTTTTGGCAGCGACGTGCCGGCGGTGGAAGGAGCCTGGCAGCGTGTCCAGATTGTGGACGTCTGCTCCAGGACCAGGAAGGCAATCTGATCACTGCTGAGGAATTTCAGCGTGAAGAGCGACGTCGACGCTGCGACCACTGTGATGCCGCTTTATGGACGCTGATGCGTCCGGGCAAATCGGATGGCGGCAGCCGCCGTAACACGATCCTAAAGTCGATGTGTCGCATCCCTACAATCGGACCTGTTCGTGCAGAACGGCTTTTATCTGACTTCGGCGAAGACTTTCTCGCCTCGATGCTTCTGGACAATGTCTCTGAGTTCATCAACCTGATGGACGCCAAAGGCAATTTCATCTTCAGCGACCGCCAAGCCAAGCGCATGGAGCGTGCGATGGCCAACATCGAGTTCGGGTTCGGCGAGGGGGGTTACCAACCCACCGAGTTCATCAAGCGCTACCTGCCTGATGGGTGCTTCGACCTACTGGTCGTGGACGAGGGGCATGAGTACAAAAACAGTGGATCGGCACAAGGTCAGGCTATGGGCGTGCTCGCAGCCAAAGCACGAAAGACTGTGCTGCTGACCGGCACTCTCATGGGCGGCTATGCGGACGATCTGTTCTACCTACTGTTCCGGATCCTCACCAGACGTATGATCGAGGACGGCTATCAGCCCAACGTGCGAGGAAGCATGGCGCCGGCGGCGATGTCTTTTATGCGAGATCATGGGGTATTGAAGGATATCTACACCGAGCGTGATGGCAGTTCTCACAAGACTGCCAAAGGCAAGAAACTCTCAGTGCGGACGGTCAAAGCTCCGGGGTTCGGCCCGAAAGGCATTCACCGCTTCGTTCTACCCTTCACTGTGTTCCTGAAACTCAAGGATATCGGCGGCAACGTGCTACCTGGTTACCGGGAGGAGTTCATTGACGTACCGATGTCTCCAGACCAGGAGGCGGCTCACCGTAAGCTTGCCCAGACATTGACCGTCGAGCTTCGGCAGGCGCTGGCCCGAAGAGATACAACGCTGTTAGGGGTGGTGTTGAACGTGCTGTTGGCATGGCCGGACTGCTGCTTTCGACCTGAGGTGGTAAAACATCCTCGATCCAGAGACACGTTGGCTTTCGTGCCGTCGGTCTTCGATGACGACGAGCTCATGCCGAAGGAACAGGCCCTTCTGGACCTATGTCTTGCTGAAAACGCCCGGAACCGCAAGGTTCTGGCCTACTCGGTTTACACGGGTACCAGAGACACCACGAGCCGCATGAAGCGGGTGCTCGAGCAATCGGGGCTGAAGGTGGCAGTGCTGCGTGCATCAGTGGACACCGCCAGGCGCGAGGACTGGATCCTCGACCAGGTTGATCGAGGTGTCGACGTACTGATCACCAACCCGGAGCTCGTAAAAACAGGTCTGGATCTGCTCGACTTTCCGACCATTGCCTTCATGCAGACTGGTTACAACGTCTACACGGTGCAACAGGCGGCAAGGCGCTCATGGAGGATCGGACAGAAGCAGGACGTCCGAGTGATCTTTTTCGGCTACATCGGCAGCTCTCAGATCACCTGCCTGCAGCTGATGGCCAAGAAGATCGCCGTATCGCAGAGCACTTCAGGGGATGTTCCAGAGTCTGGATTGGATTCACTGAACCAGGATGGCGATTCCGTAGAGATGGCACTCGCCAGACAACTCATCAACGCTTGAACATGGCCACCTTCGGGTGGCCTTTTCACACCGCGCTGTGCAAGGTACCGCATCGACGACCTGATGTGCTTTTTGAACGCACTACCTCCTACATTTTTTGGTATATATGTAGATGGATCAACCTTCAGGTGGCTCCAAGTTCATCGTGCGTATGACACATCTATTTGCGTTATAGGCTTTACGAGACGCCTTAGCCGGACTGCCAGCTAATGAATGCGTCAGTCTTTTTTATTAATCAATGACATTTGCACAATATTTTCAAATACACCGTCTTTTTTATAGTCGTCGACAAAAAGCCCATCAAAAGTCATGCCAGCTTTTTCGAGCACTCTTCTCGATGAATAATTTCTTTCAAAGCATTGTGCAAATATCCGGTGAATCGACAGTTCATTAGCCGCAAATTGGATTACGGCTTCCAGAGCTTCAGTGCAATATCCGTTCCCCCAGTACGGCGTAGAAATCCAATATGTCACTGCGCACCTCGAATGTTGATAAGAAATACCTACCAAACTCACTGCGCCAATAACTTTTTCTTCAAAGGTAATAGCCATTACCAACGACCGCCCTGACACTTCCATCTCCTCGTGAGATTCAAACCATTTAATAGCCTCTTCTTTTGGGTAGGGGTAGCTTAAGGCCCCCATACTGGTTGCTATTTTCGGTTCATTGATCGCAGTGTAAAACGATTCAAAATCTTCTGGACGGAACGCTCGAATCTTCAATCTAGGTGTAGTTAGCGTAGGCCGTAATATATTCATTTTTATATCCTTTTGAATTTCTCCACCCACAAGCCACTGTCAATACGTTTTGAAATAGCTAGTGCATAGTAGAATGCCATAAGCAGCATCAAACTGAAATAAACAACTTCAGTAAGCATGTCGCTGAGCGTTAGTGCATAGAAAAAAACGAGCGCCACGGCTCTGAATTTAACAAATCGAAAAGTCAGGTTCTTTTGAAAGCGAGCGTCCCCCCTTAAAATAGCTTTGGAAGTGTAGCTAGTAAAAAAAGCCGTACATACGATAAGCGAAGTTACAACGCTTATATAAATCAACTTAAGACCATCAAAATACTTTGTCAGGCCAAGTTGAACAATTAAGATGACAAGGCCACAAAGAAAAACAATTATAGTAAATATTTTTGCATATATCTTTATCGCTTCTGAAACTTCTAGACAATACGGTTCGCCGATTGCATTTGCTCTCGCCAAAGCTATGCCGCCGGATGTTCCCAAAGCAAGTCCCAGCGAGTTGAAAATATTGGACACGCTACTAACTGCTGCGTTAACAATAAGTATCGTAGGCGTCAAAGAGAGCACCAGAGCTTGAGTAAGGCTCAAGCCATTACTAGCGAGAGAAGCAGAAACATAATCAACTATGTCCGAAAATAAGTCTTTGCTTTTCTCATCACTTCTATTTGCGTCGACCGTTAGGTCATGCCAAACACTTTTCAGATATGTAAGAAAAATAATGGCGTAAGCCAAAGCCATTACGATTCTCCCATAAAGCGATGCAGCAGCCAGGCTGGGTATCTGTGCGTGCAAGATGAATACCTGGTAAAAGGCATATACTAATGTTACCACCGCACCAAAGATAGCAATCATCAAAATCAGTAAATTTTTCTTGAGCGCAAGTGCTAGTAAGTATAGTGGTACAGAAAGTGTAAGGATAGCAGAGTCAGCCCAGTAAATCTTCATGTACTGTGCTGAAACAGCCAAATCAACACTAGCCGATATGGGCTTTATAGTGTATGCGTGACAATACACCAATGCAAGCCATAGAATACCTATAAGTATTAACAAGTAAGGGTAAGCTCGCGCAATTGTTATCAATGCAGCTCTATGGTCTTTTTTAGCGACATGCGAGCTTACTCGGTATCCTACAGGATTAGTGACCGCTAGCACCATCGAGGTGTAAAATAACCCGATGCTTGCAGCATAAGTAAAAATAATTGCTTGGTGTGAAAGTAGTGATATGGATATTGCAAGTAGCACAAATGCTTGAGTGCTAGAAATCAAGTTTGCGAACAGTAACGGCGAGGAGACTTTCATGTGGCTGATAAAATCTAGCCTCTCATTTGCAAATCTTGCTCGAGACAAATAAAAGTTAATCATATTCAAGCCATACACTTACATGAATAGATGGCTCATCGAAGCATTGAGCCTTGTGAATGGTGCCCTTACCCATAAAAAAGTACGAGCCGGCTTCTAAAACATGCTCTTGCTCTTCTGAAAAATTGCCTGCATGCTCCATGGAAAGCACACTTATTTGATGAGCATCTAGCCCCTTACAAGCTACCTCATACAGAGGTCGCCAGAAAGACCATTTTTTCTTGCCTGCGATTTGTATTGCTAGAAGATCATGGTCATCTGCGTGGGCAGTTAATGCACACGACCAAGGGGGTGTGAAGAATGCATTTAGTTGTATTGCACAGTTTGGAAATTCTTTTTCCAGCTCTGTTTTGAATTTAAAGAAAGAAGGGTCGTAATTTTCAATTTTCCTCAAGTAAAGCGTACATCCTTCGGCAAGGTAAAGTCTATCTATCAAGGAAAGCATTTCTTTTTTACAAGGCCTGATATAAACAGACTCTTTACATGTGCTGCCTTTCTTTATAACTAAAAAATCCCTTAAGTCCCAGTCTCGCTGAAGAATCAATTTAAGCCAATCTATGGAAATACATGGAATACTCCATTCGGCTCTATTTATTACTACTATTGGCGTTTCCTTGTCCATCATAGTTATCGACCGATTTGGAAGTCAAAATTCATTTCCAACTGAGGCAAGTGAAGCTGAAAAAAAGAATTTAAATGGCGTGAAAGAGTTTTAAGCTTGCCTGCCTCTGGCTGCATAAATATACTTTGAAACGCTTCTATAACTGCTTGCCCACCTTTGTTTTTATTCGTCTCGAAGGCTGCTGCGTGTTTGTAACCTCGAAACAGACTGAAATCAAGAGCATAATACACATGAATGAAAGCACGGTAAGTAAACAGCAACGTATCTGCCAATGTTGCGTAATCCCCTCGCTCAAGATATATTAAAAATCCGTAATCTCTAATAAATCGACAATTATCTTCGATAACCTTAGATCTGGCTTCTTCGTCAATACTCAAGTTTCTGGTTAGCCCTTTAACGTTCAGATCGTCTTTGCAATAACGCCCTGCTTTCAATGCAGACAAATAGAGCTGACCTCGGGGCGTTAGGTCATTTCGGGATATAAAATCCTCAACGCTATTAGTCAAGGTTTTTAAACAATCCAGCCTTAAATCAATTTTCTCACCTTTAAAATTAACGCTTGATTGAATCCCCTGTGGCGTTTTTAAAATCCTTTCTGCATTTGGAATATCCGCAATGCTAATATCCCCATCATGTATGATGCAGATATCTATATCCGAAAACTTGTCATGTTTATTTAAAGCTATCGACCCACCTACATATATTGAAAAACGCAAACCGTGTAGCGTACGTATTATTTCGTCACAAAAAGCAGTAGCTATTAATTCTGCATTATTCATATTTATCTCCAACGCGTCACCCGGTGGGGTGACGCGCCTGCATATGAAATTATGCAGCTTTCTGTATGCCGTTACCCATCCAGTCGTTGTCACCACGATCAATCATCATGGTTGTAGCGTGCTGGAATAATTCCATCTCTTCCTCTGAAGGGTAGGAGACCGTATCGGCTGTCAAAGTGTCTTCAGGCACGAGTGTCAGTTTTTTTGCATCCATATCAGCGTTCATAGATAATCCCTCTATCGATTGATTGATTGGTTGTTCTTGAAAACACTCATCTGCTATTAAGCCTCTAAGAAAATGAGCGATTCAAGAACTTCAGAATACCTTTTACTGATGTCTGTTTTCTTTACAAAATGTTACAATTTGAATTGCAGTCCATTGTGCTTCTTCCAATCCGTTGTAGGTGATGGTTTTGACTGCCAGACTTGGCGATTAAGTGTGACGGCTCTCCGCGGGACCTTACGAGGTGCTATCAGGGGAAAACTCATCCATTGGAGTCTTCTGAAGATGGCTTTGACGAGTCCGCGATTCATAGCAAACACTCTTCGGCTATACATCAAAACGGTGTCAATGCTCAAAGCCAGACCTGCCCCTCATGAAACCCCATCCGATAGGAAAAGGGTTTCCTAATGCTTCAAATCATGGTTTTTGCGAACGTACCTCACATCTTGAGTGAGGTCCTCCATGAAGCTGCCACTGCGCCCTTCTCTTTCCCGCGCCACCGTACTGCAAATCCTGGCCCTGATCGTCCTGATCGGCATGCTGGTCTACCAGCAGTGGCAGATTCTCCACCTGAAGACAGGTTTTGAATCAGCTGCGAACCTGGAAACCGTCAACGCCATTACCCAACGCATCAATGGCGTGGATGACCGGCTCGATGCTGCCAGCCAGCTGAAGTCCGTGACCATCGATGATTTCAGGGCTGGCCAGCAGGCTCTTTCCAACCGCATCGATGCCGTTCAAGCCCTCCTGAAGCAGGTGCAGGAGGCGGCGAAGGACGCTGCCCAACAGGGTGCCTCAATGCAAGAAGTTGTGGTCATGAACGCTCGGATCGAGGAGCTGCAGGTGAAACTTCAGGACCTGCGTGCGGCTAAACCAGCATCTGTTCAAATCTCGGCAGCCAAGCCAAAGACTCCACCCCCCTCCCGCAAATCAACAGCACAAAGCAAAGTTCCGGAGGCTCCTCCACCGTTTTCGGTAGTGGGTGTGGAGTATCGCGGAGGCGAACGTTTCTTGTCAGTTGCCCCGCCTGGCAGCACTCAACTGAGTCAACTGAACCTGATACGCCCGGGCGACATGGTCGCGGGGAGCAACTGGCAGCTCAACAGCCTGGATGATTCGCGCGCCCTGTTCAGCATCAACGGCTCAACCCGCATTCTGCCCCTGCGCCTTTAGAGGTTCACATGACCGTTTACAACCTGCGAATGTTCACAATGACGGGAGTCATCCTGATCACAGCAGCTGGCATGGCCAACGCTGCAACCAACACCTCCGCACAGTCCACCAGTAGAGAGCACCAGAGCGCTTTGCTGGACAGCCAGTCGCAATCGAGCGACGAGATGCTGGCACGAGACTGGAACCTGAGTCCTCAGGAATGGCAGCGCTATCAAACGCTGATGCAGAGTTCACGAGGTGTGTATTCCCCCGGGCTGGATCCGCTGACTGCATTGGGTATCGAAGCCCGCAATGATGAAGAGCGCCGGCGGTATGCAGAGCTCCAGGTCAAAGCCGAGGCGCAGCGCACGGCAAAAGAATTGGCGTATCAACGCGCATATGACGATGCCTTTAAACGCCTCTATCCCAATCTGATGCCCATCGCCAGTTCGGCGCCCCAAGGGGCGACCGCAAGCCCTGCTAACCAGGGCAATGGCCGATTGGCAGTGTTCGTCAAGGACGATTGCCCGGAGTGCTCAGTTCGGGTTAAGGCCCTTCAAGCTCAGAAGCAGCCGTTTGACGTGTACATGGTGGGTAGCCAGAACGACGATGAGCGAATTCGCAACTGGGCGATTGTCTCGGGGATCGACCCTGCGAATGTCAGAACCCGACAAATCACCCTCAACCATGACGGTGGACGTTGGCTTGGCCTGAGCTTGGGTGGCGAGTTACCGGCCGTTGTGCGAGAGGTGAATGGGCAATGGCTGCGTCAGTGACGTGGGCAGGCCTTGCCCTGCTGTGCTTCGTGTTGACAAGCCATGCAGCCGAGCTTCCCCCGCCGGCTTATCAGTTGGCTGCCCGCGCAGCGAACATTCCGTCGGAAGTGCTCTACTCGGTGGCACTGCAGGAAAGTGGGACCCCACTGCGGGGCCAACTGGTCCCGTGGCCTTGGACGCTGAACGTTGCCGGCGCTAGTTATCGTTTTGCAACCCGTGCCGATGCCTGCACCGCACTTATCATCGCACTCGCGCAGGCGGGTCCCAAGCGGGTCGACGTCGGATTAGGTCAGGTCAACATGGGCTGGAACGGCCAGAGATTTAAATCAAGCAATCCGTGCGACGCGCTCAATCCCTACAAGAACCTCGATGTAGCTGCACAAATGCTCGCCGAACTGCGCGCGCTTGGCGGTGACTGGATCACCGTAGCCGGACGCTATCACCGCCCTGCCGGCGGCGCTCCAGCAGCCAATTACCGCAAGGCCTTTGCCAAACATCTCAGTCGGGTAACCGGCATCCAAATGCTGGTGACCAATCCATGACCCGATCAGTGATCCTCGGCGCAGCGCTCTGCCTGCCATTTGTGATCTGCCAAGCTGCAGAGCTCACCGTGGTTGAAGACAAAGGTGGTGACTCAGCGCTGCCTTACTATCGATCTCTCAATCCCGAGCCGTCCTCTTCTGTCTCAAATGACCTGACCTCGCAACTGGATCCTGTAGCAGCACAGGGTTTGCCGGTACGCACCACTCGAATGACTCCGGGGACAGTTCAGGGCCGAATCATCAACGCGCCAGGCCTGCAGCCTTTGTTCCTGGTCGGGGACGATGAAACTTCACGCCGATGGCTACAAGAACGCGGTGCGGTGCTGAAGCAGATGCAGGCCGTAGGACTGGTGGTCAACGTGGCCACACAAGAACGACTTGCCGTAGTCAGGAGTTGGTTGCCCGACGCGCTGGTGTCCCCCGCATCAGGTGACGAGCTTTCTCAACGACTCGGCCTGAATCACTATCCGGTGTTGATCACCCCAACCGCCATCGAGCAATAGGAGGTCGGGTTATGGCTCACGATTACGCCATTGAATCACTTCTCAGACCCGCTGTAGAGCTGTACACCGTGTACGTGTGCGCTGCAGGTGCATTCCTGTGCGTGTTCGCTCCCTGGGCGTTTGCGCTTACTCCGCTGTTCGGCATCGTGACCTCCGCGGGCTTTCTCGCTTTGGGCTTAGTGCGTCTGAAACAAGCTTGGCAGGTGCTGCGCTATCGTCTAAACATCCGTCGACTGCCTCATTACACGATGACCAGTAAAGAAGTGCCGGTGAGCAATCAACGTCTCTTCATCGGTCTTGGCTTCCGTTGGCAGCAGCGCCATACCCAGCGGCTGATGGACACTTACCTGCCGAAGTACGCCAGCTACGTTGAGGCCACCTCACTGTTCCGCGCAGCGCGTCGCTTTGAGGAGAGAGCTGAGTTCGCTCCATACCCTGTCCGGCTTCTGGCCAGAGCAACATCATGGGACGTGCCCATCAATCCTGTGCGACCTCTGCCACCCGTAGGCGGCTTGCCAAGGCTGCACGGCATCGAGCCATACGAGGAGAACGTCTCTCTCCCGTTGGGCGAGCGAGTAGGCCATTCGATTGTTCTGGGCACCACCCGTGTCGGAAAAACGCGCCTGGCTGAATTGTTCATCACTCAGGACATTCGGCGGAAAAAGCACGGCAAGCACGAGGTCGTCATCGTCTTTGATCCAAAGGGCGATGCAGATTTGCTCAAGCGCATGTATCTCGAAGCCAAACGCGCCGGCCGCCTGAACGAATTTTATGTGTTCCACCTGGGCTGGCCAGATCACTCGGCACGCTACAACGCCGTTGGGCGTTTTGGGCGGATTTCAGAGGTGGCCACCAGGATCGCTGGGCAACTCTCCGGGGAAGGTAACTCAGCAGCATTCCGTGAATTCGCTTGGCGATTCGTGAACATCATCGCAAGAGCCCTCGTCGCGCTGGGCCGTCGACCTGACTACCTGCAGATCCAGCAGCACGTGATCAACATCGAAGGGATCTTCCAGGAGTATGCCTCTAAATACTTTGATGAATATGATCCAAAGGCCTGGGAGGCGATCGTCGCTATTGAAGGCAAGCTCAACGAAAAAAACGTACCGTTCAACATGAAGGGCCGGCCGTTCCGTGTGGTGGCCATCGATCAATACCTGTCTCAGACGCGCGTGGCAGATCCAGTGATGGATGGACTGCGCAGCGCGGTCCGCTACGACAAGACCTATTTCGACAAGATCGTCGCCTCGCTGCTGCCACTGCTTGAGAAGCTGACAACAGGCCGCATGGCGGAACTGATCTCGCCCGACTATCAGGACGTGAACGATCCTCGACCGATCTTTGACTGGATGCAAGTGGTCCGCAAAAAGGCCGTGGTTTATATCGGCCTGGACGCCTTGTCGGACACAGAGGTCGCCGCTGCCGTCGGCAACTCTATGTTCTCCGACCTGGTCTCGGTCGCTGGCCATATCTACAAGTTCGGTGTCGACGACGGACTACCGGACAGCGTCCCTGGCACCAAAGTGCCTATCAACCTCCATGCCGATGAGTTCAACGAGCTGATGGGTGAGGAATTCATTCCGATGATCAACAAGGGTGGCGGTGCCGGCATGCAGGTGACTGCCTACACCCAGACAATGAGCGATATCGAAGCGAAGATCGGCAACAAGGCCAAGGCTGGCCAAGTGATCGGTAACTTCAACAACGTGTTCATGCTGCGCGTCCGCGAAACGTCCACTGCCGAGCTGCTGACAAACCAGTTGCCTAAGGTTCAGGTTTTCACATCCACCCCGGCCAGCTCGGCGAATGACAGTGCAACGGGCAATACCGCGTTCACATCCTCCAGTCATGACCAGGTGCAGCAGGTCAGCGTGCCAATGATTGAGCCAGCGCATGTCGTCGGCCTCCCCAAGGGCCAATGCTTTGCGCTCATGGAAGGCGGCAATCTGTGGAAAATCAGAATGCCTTTGCCTGGCCATGATCCTGATGAAGTAATGCCGGCAGATCTGCAGGCCTTGGCGGAAAGCATGCGTCAGACGTATCAGGTGGGCAAGGTCGACGACACTGGCTGGTGGTCAGCGCCTGGTTATCAGACGCTCAACGAGTCGCTGCCTGCAGATCTGCTCGACGACTTCAAAAAAATCGCTGTTGCACCTGAGGATGTGGCATGACTCTCGGCGGTTTGAGCGATCGGCAAGGGGGCATCTGATATGGCTGACGTTGCCGATCGCGCGAAACAGCAACAAGACCACGAACAGTCGTTCATAGGATCTCTCTTCACCCTGCCATTCCGATTCGCTGCAGTTATGTTCCTCTCTCTGGGGGGAGCCATTATCGTCGAATGGATCTGCATGTACTTCTTCTGGCCGGAGGCCGGTTGGCAGCATGCTCGTGCGATGCTCAATCATGAACTCAGTTGGCTCTCCAAGGGGTTCCTGCAGAGTGTGGTTGTTCAAGAGCCAGGCCGAACAGCGACATGGCTGGTCCAAACCACATATGACTGGCTAGTGGTCAAGACTGGGCTTCAGGACTGGGTTCAACATACCGCTGATTATGCTGCGACAGGACAACGATCACGCGGTGTCGATATGCGCTACATGCTCGGCGTGGGAGTCAGCAAGTTTCAAGATTACGGCCTTGCGGCGCTCTACACGACACTGGTGTTTTGCGTGCGCCTGGTGATCCTGACCCTCGCAATCCCGTTATTTGTGATGACGGCGTTTGTTGGTTTTGTGGACGGACTGGTGCGCAGAGACTTGCGGCGGTTCGGTGCCGGCCGTGAGTCCAGCTACCTGTATCACAAAGCTCGAGCAACGATGGTGCCGCTGGTGATCATCCCCTGGAGCCTCTACCTGGCTCTGCCATTCAGCGTGAGCCCATTGTTGGTGCTCCTGCCATGCGCAGCACTGCTCGGCCTGGCGGTCAGCATTACGGCGTCCAGCTTCAAAAAATACCTTTAGGTGCCCTCCATGCAATGGACAGAAGAACAACTGCCAGCTATTCACTCCTTCGCAAAGAAGCTACTGGTCCAGGCGTTTGCCGGTACCGGGAAGACAACGACACTCGTCGGTTACGCCACACATAACTCGTCGGTCAAAATGCTGTACCTCTGCTACAACAAAGCCGTTGAGATCGCGGCAAAGAACCGTTTTCCACGCAATGTGACCTGCAAAACAGCTCACGGCCTCGCCTACGCTGTCTATGGCAGCCAGTACAAACACAAGCAGGCAGGCAATCTGCGTTTGACCGACGTCGCGAGGACGATCAATACCCAGGATTGGGAGCTGGCCAAAGACATCGTTTCTACCCTCAATGCCTTCATGGCCAGCAAGGATCTGGAGCTGCTTGAAGACCACTTTGTGCGATTCCAGAGCAACCGCACACTGACCTCGGTCCAGCAGCAGTACATGAGTAAAGCGCTCAACCTGACCAGAGACGTTTGGGAGAAGATGGTCGATATCAACGATCGCTCAGTCCCCATGACGCACGATGGCTATCTGAAGCTCTACCAGATGAGCCAACCAGATCTGAGCCAGCGCTTCGGTGCGATCCTGCTCGACGAAGGGCAAGACGTGAACCCGGTCATTGCGAATCTGGTCCAGATCCAAAAAATCACGCAAGTCACCGTCGGTGATCGACATCAGCAGCTCTATCGGTTCAGGGGCGCTGTTGATGCGTTAAACAGCCCCGCAATGAAGGACGCTGAGAAACACTTTCTGACCCAGAGCTTCAGATTTGGGCCGGCAGTTGCCTACGTGGCCAACGTCATCCTGTCCTTCAAGGGTGAAAAGATCCCCCTGCAAGGCCTGGGACAGCCAACATTGGTAAAACGAGCCCTACCGGAGGATCTACCTCACCGAACCTACCTGCACCGCACTGTGAGCGGTGTGATCGAGAACGCGCTGCGCCTGGTCAACCAAAACCACCGCATGCAGTGGATCGGAGGGATCGACAGCTATTCCTTGCGCGATCTGGAGGACCTGTTCTATTTCAGCCGGCACATGAATGACCAGATTCAGCAGCGAAAACTGCTCACTGATTATGCCGATTACGACCAGTATGTCGTGATCGCGAAGGCCACGCAGGATCCTGAGATGCTGCGTTCGATCAAAATCATCGAAAACTACCCAGACCTACCTCACCGAATCGAGCAGCTGCGTGCTGCTTCAGTCACGTCGGAGCTCGATGCAACCGTGACCCTCAGCACCGCGCATAGAGCCAAAGGTTTGGAGTGGGACTTCGTTGGGCTTTATGAGGATTTTTCTGCGGATCCGCTCTCGCCTGACATCGATGCCGGCAAGCGCGACGATGAGCTGAACCTTCTATACGTCGCTGTCACACGGGCCATGAAGATTCTGGCCGTCAACTCGCTGGTCATCGACATCATGCAACGCTTCAAAGACAACCGATCCGTAATCGCGGCCATAGCGTGAGGCTGACCCATGAGCACTTTTGAATACACCCAGACCTTCGTCCCCCTCCCTTACAAAACCGTGACCAGCGGCGTGTTTATGTTCAAGTCGACAGATGAGACAACTCAACCGGATGTTGAGAGGTATCTGAGCAACCCTGAAACTCTGGCCGTATTGAATCGCCATGGCAAAGAAGGATGGGATCTGGTGAGCGTTCAGCAGATCAACCGCGGCCATGAACAGATCGGCAACCAAAACGCGCAGGGCTGGGCGTTTGGCTACGCGATCAGCACCGGTTTTTTGTTCTTCTTCAAACGCTGCACCACACCGTTAACTTCATTGGACAAACCCCCTCAGACCTAAAAAGGGTTTCGTACTGATTCCATCCGGGCCGATGGGCATGCTGTGGACATAGATTCCTACAGCTTCCAAGGCCCGCGACGTGAAAATCAAACTCCCCGCGATCAGATCAACGTCTTCACACGTGCAGATCTGCTTGACCGCAGTCCTCCTGTGCACGCCGATGCTCTCCACGTATGCCCGGGCGGCCGGCACGGCTTCTGAACAGGCCAACGTGGAAGTAATGATTCGCCAGCTCAATGCGCTTGAGGCCGTAGCACAGCGCAGCGCTGACCTACCCAGTGAATCGGCCCAGCGCTATCACCTGGACTACTCCAGATTAGTCAGCGATATCGCACGCATTCGCCAAGGCCTGCAGGATTATCTGACTCCCTCTCGGGCACAGCCCCGCGACCCAGTCGAGATATCAGGCCAATACAACGTCAGCGGTGATCACACGCGATGACGATGTCCTCCACCCAGATCAGTGCCTTTCAGGCCGCTGCCGGCTTTTCACCGGCCAACAGCAACACGCTGTGGACCGGGCTTGCTATGGGCATCCTGATTCTGTGGGGCGTCTGGGTGTTTACAAGCATTTATCGCGGTTGGGCGACAAGAAATCTTGCAGCTCCAGCGGCTGCAGTAGCAGCTACTCGCTGGGCGGTGCTGTTCATGATTATGACTTTCATGCTGTTGAGTTGATTTTTCCAAGGAGACAAAGATGACGCTGTATCGATTACTTTCCCAGGCATTTGCCCTTTTTCAGTCCCGCCGCTCGATCGTCCTGATGGCGGTAACCCCAGGTAGTGCTTTTGCAGCGCTACCAGGCGCACAGGCTCCGACGCGCGGCACGGGGACCAGCTTCATACAGACGATTCAAAACTACGCGTTTGATGGCTTCACACTACTGGGGTTGTGTCTCTGCGCTTACGGCATCGTGATGGTCGGACGCCATGCGCTTGGCGTCTTCCACGAAATCCATATGGGCAAAGCCAAATGGGCTGACTTGGGCAGCACTGCCATAGTCGGTGTGTGCTTGATTGGCGTCACGATCTACCTGGTCACTACAGCTTCCAACATCCTTTGAGTCGCAGAGGCTTCCATGACTGAGCTCCAGCAAGATCAGCATGAAGACGGCACCCTGCGTTTTCTGCCAAGTCGATTGAACAATCAGCCAGTGGTGATTGGCGGTCTTACGGCGGACGAGATGTGGGTCACTGTATTTGGCTGTGGTGGGTTTGGCTTTGTGATTGGTCTGCCGCTGGCCTTCATGGTGACTCCATCCATGCCGGTGGTATGCGCCCTCATAGGAGGAGTATTGGGAATGCTCATCGCATCTAGGGTCTTGCGACGCCTTAAACGCGGTAGACCAGAGACATGGGTCTACCGCAGGTTGCAGCTACAAACGGCGATGCTCGGCCCGACCTCATTCAACAAAGCCAACCTGGTCCTTCGATCAGGCAACTGGACTTGCCGCCGGAGCGAGCACCGATGAGCCGTTTCTTGAAGTTGGCCGACTCACAACGCGCCCACATCACAAGCTTGAGAATAGCCATTGTATTGCTCGCGCTTATTAATGCCGGGCTCGGTGTCGGCTGGTGGAGCGCCCCCAAGCAATTGACCGTTCACGTTCCGCCAGATCTGAGGTCTGGAAGCACGCGAATGTGGTGGGATGTCCCTCCCCAATCGGTATACACATTCGGCCTGTACATCTTTCAGCAAATGAACCGGTGGCCGGTCGACGGCGAGCAGGACTACCAAGCCAATATCACCCGTCTGGATGCTTACATCACGCCATCTTGCAAGCATTACCTGCAGAGTGATTTTGAACTGCGCAGGTCCAGCGGTGAGCTACGCAAGCGCGTCCGGGGCGTGTACGAAATTCCAGGCCGAGGCTATGGAGATTCGCCAGAGATTAGGACGGTGACCAACTCTATCGACGATTGGACCGTGACGCTGGATATCACAGCAGACGAGTATTACGGCGGGCAGTTGGTCAAGCGTGCCCTCGCGAGATATCCGCTCCACGTTGTACGTATGGACGTCGACCCCGAAACCAATCCCTTCGGTTTGGCCTGGGACTGCTACAACGGCGCACCACAACGCATCGAGGGCAACGTTGAAGCTCCTGCAACTCCGTCAAAAGGAGTCTTCAAATGAGTGTTTTGCGAGTAATCACATGCTCGACATTACTGGCGGTGTTGGCTGGCAACGCCCAAGTCGCCTCAGCGGTCGAGATTCTGCGCTGGGAGCGGTTGCCGCTGGCCATTCCTCTGCGCATCAATCAGGAACGCATCGTCTTCGTTGATCAGAATGTTCGTGTTGGACTCCCGCGTTCGCTGACTGAAAAGCTGCGGGTGCAGAGTACGGGGGGCGCGATCTACCTATATGCGAAGGAAGCGATAGAGCCAACTCGACTTCAGCTGCAAAACGCCAAGACCGGTGAGATCATTCTAGTCGACATCGCTGCTACAGAGGCATCTACGGATCAAACGCCGCTCGAGCCGGTGAAGATAGTCGAAGGTGAAACATCATCAGCACGCTATGGAGGGGCTGCTACAGCACGCTCAGCCAACGCCACTACGAAGAACACGGACTCAACCAGCCGTTCAAGCGATGAAGACGATGAACCAGAGGAAGTGGTCAAGCGAGAAACGCCCGTCCCAGTCGTCCTCACCCGCTATGCAGCCCAGATGCTCTATGCGCCGTTGCGCACCGTTGAGCCTGTAGACGGCATCGCCCAGGTGAAGGTTGAGCGCAGCCTTGATCTGGCGACCTTGCTTCCCACTCTACCTGTGAAGTCCACACCCTTAGGCGCATGGCGTCTGGATGATTTTTGGGTGACTGCCGTGAAGCTGCAGAATCAGACGGCGCAGCGGATCACGCTTGATCCTCGAGAGCTCATGGGTGAATTCGTCACTGCAGCGTTCCAACATCCTTATCTTGGATCACGCGGCGATGCCAGTGACACCACGACCTTGTACCTGGTCACGCGGGGACACGGGCTGACACAGGCGGCCGTATTCTCGGCGACCCAAACAGATCCGCGTGCAGCGCAAGGAGCGAAGCATGAAAGGTAATCCGCTGCTCAAGTACCTGGTGATTCCATTCCTCCTGCTTGTGATTTTCGTCGGCATCAAATCACTGGGAAGTGCCCCCGCACCAAGTACCGAAACCCCTGCTCCAAAACTGACGGCTGAGCAAGCCAAAGCCCTGGGTGTGGAAGGCGACACGCCGAGCGACACGCTGCGCACGGTCGTCGCTGAAGGACGCGAGCTCAAGCAACAGATCACCGACGTCATCGCACAGAACACTGCGGTCAAACAGGATAACGAGACACTCAAACAACGACTGGCAAACATTGATCAGACCGTCGACCAGCGCCTTAAAAACGCCCAGGAGCAGTTCAAGCTGGATAGTCAGCAGCAACAGCAGAGCGTGTTGGAGGGCTTGCGCAAACAGATGGATGAACTGACCCGAATGGGACAAAACAGTAATTCCAATTCGGACCTACCGATTGGTTTGGGTGTTCAGCCTGGTGATGGCCAACAGTTCAAATCGGAAACAAGCGGTTCAGACATCGTGTGGATTGATCCACAGGACGCGACGGCCCTGGACAGTAACGGTAAACCGATCACTGCCGGCAATAGCGTCCCAGCCAGCGCCTACAGCTTTCCTACAGCCTTCGGCGAGTCCGTAGACCGAGGACAGAAAGCGCTCACGACAGGTGCTCAGTCTGTCCGCGATGACATGGGTGGCCAGCAACAGGAGCGTAAGAAGGTAAGACGTGCCTACACCCTCCCTCAAAACTCGACGTTGATGGGCTCGGTGGCCATGTCCGCATTGATCGGCCGGGTTCCTGTTGATGGGACGGTTAATGACCCCTACCCGTTCAAGGTTCTGATCGGTCCGGACAACCTGACTGCCAATGGCATCGACCTTCCTGACGTAGCCGGTGCGGTGGCCAGCGGTACAGCGTCCGGCGACTGGACCCTCTCATGCGTGCGGGGGCAGATCAAAAGTCTGACCTTCGTGTTTACCGACGGCACTGTCCGCACGTTGCCGGCACCGGTTCAGGGTGGCAATCAACAGAACAACAACCAGAACAACTCTGGAGACCAACAACCCATCCAGGGTGGTCTTGGCTGGATCAGTGATCCATATGGCATTCCCTGTATTGCGGGCGAGCGACGCAGCAATGCGCAGCAGTACATCGGTTCACAAGCCCTCATCACCGCAGCAGGCGCTGGAGCAGCATCGTTGATCAAGACCGAGGGAAGCACCTCCTCATACGTCTCGAACGCATCTGGGACGCTGGGTAGCACCGGTTTGTCTGGTAACGAGGCGATGGGGAAGATCCTGACCCAAGGAGTCACGGACGTTTCGAGCTGGGTTAACAAACTCTACGGACAAGCGTTCGCGGCCATTTATGTCCTGCCTGGTGCGCAAGTCTCACTGCACATCGATCAAGAGCTGGAAATTGACTACGAACTCAAAGGCCGCAAGGTCAAGTACGCCTCAGGAGCGAACCATGCCAATGCCAACCTGGATTGATCACTTGGGCTCAGCGCGCAGCGCGCTGTTGTATTGCGTTCTCACGGCGGGATTGCTGGCTGGATGCTCGACAAACAAAGAGCAAATGCTGCCGCATGGTCAAAACACCATGATGGACGTCTGGAATCAAGGCACGACCGGTTCGGCCGGCAGCGCTAGTGGCCGGCAGCTGCTCGATGCGCGTTCGGAGTTGCGCCGTCCAATCGATGTACGCGCAACCCAGCCCTTGCAGGACAGCGCGGCCTACACCCGTACCGCTCAAAACGAGATCTACAGCCAGTTCAAACGACTGCCCAATCCGGATCTTGTCATGTATGTGTTTCCGCACCTTGCGGGCTCCGATCCAGCACCAGTCCCTGGCTACACCACTGTGTTCCCTCTCTATCAGCGTGTGCAGTACGCCATGCCTGGCGAGCGGGTCGAGGACTACTGATGACTCTTTTTCAACGGCTCAAAAGCCGCGCGTCCCTCAATTCAGCTACGCAGACGGATATAGCGGGCGACCCTCTGCTGAGCGAGCCTCCAGCGGTCGAACTTGAACAGCCTGAGGATGATCTGGTTGGGGATTTGAAAGCTTCAGATCAAAACGATGTGGATGCTGCCCTTGAACGTTACCTGAAGCGACTGGAGGATCAGGGCATACCCGCGCCGGGCGATTGGAGAAACCCGAAGCAGAAGCCTGCCACAGTTGGCGACGTCGCCGCGCTGTACGACGTCAAGCCGAGCTTTGTCGACCTCCTTCCATGGATTGAGTACCTGCCAGCTGAGCAAGCGATGCTGCTTGAGGATGGCAAATCCTTGGCAGCATTCTTCGAACTGACTCCGATCGGCACTGAAGGCCGTGATCCCGAATGGCTTCGCAAGGTGCGCGATGCCCTGGAGAACGCGCTGCAAAACAGTTTTGACGAGCTCGATACTTCACCTTGGGTTGTGCAGTTCTACGCGAAGGACGAAACCAGCTGGGATGACTACCTTCGTAACCTGCGTGAATACATCCGACCACAGGCTAAAGGCAGCCCGTTCTCGGAGCTGTATCTGGATCTTTTCAAGCATCACCTCGATGCAATCGCCAAACCTGGTGGTCTTTTTGAAGACACCACAGTTTCAAAATTGCCTTGGCGTGGCCAGCAGCGCCGAGTGCGGGTAGTCGTATATCGCCGGGTAGTCGGTGATGCAGCGTTCCGTGGCCAAACCCCTGCCATGCACCTGGACAACATTTGTCAGCGTTTCACAGGAGGTCTGGCCAACGCCGGCATTGAAAGCAAACGGATGGACGGTTACGACATCCGACATTGGCTCCTGCAGTGGTTCAACCCTCACCCTGATCACCTGGGCACGACGCTCAAAGACTTTGATCGCTTCTTTCAACTGGTGAACAAACGCACAGAGGATGCAGGCGAGGATCTCCCACTGGTCACTGGCGACGACTTCGCCCAGGGACTCTTTTATCGAGAGCCAAAATCCGACAGTCAAAAAGGCTTGTGGTACTTCGATGGCCAGCCTCACAGAGTCATCATGCTGGATCGGCTGCGCGAAGCCCCGAAGACCGGCCACCTGACTGGCGAAACACGTAAAGGCGGTGATGCCTTGCATGCCCTGTTCGACAAGTTGCCTGAGGACACTGTGTTGGCCATCACCCTGGTCATCACACCTCAAGACGTGCTGGAGGCTCATCTTGAAAAGCTGGCACGCAAGTCGGTGGGTGACAACCAGGCTTCACTACTGACCCGCGAAGCGGTAAACGATGCCAGGAAACTGATCGGTCGTGAGCACAAGCTGTACCGAGGCAGCATCGCCTTTTACCTCAAGGGAAATGACGAAGCACAGCTCACCGCGCGCAGCATGCAGTTGACCAACGCATTGCTGGGTGCCGGTATGGAACCCGTAGCATCTGACGACGAGGTGGCCCCGCTCAACAGCTACCTGCGTTGGCTTCCCGGGAATTTCGACGTCAATCAAAAGCGAGCCATGGACTGGTACGTGCAGATGATGCTCGCCCAGCATGTTGCAAACCTGTGCCCGGTGTGGGGTCGCTCCAGTGGTACTGGGCATCCTGGCATCACGCTATTCAACCGTGGTGGGGCTCCACTGACATTTGATCCATTCAACAAGCTGGATCGTCAGATGAATGCCCACATGTTTCTGTTCGGCCCCACAGGTGCAGGTAAGTCCGCCACGTTGAATAACCTGCTCAACCAGCTCATTGCGGTTTACGCACCGCGCCTGTTCATCGTCGAGGCGGGTAACAGTTTCGGTCTACTCGGGGATTTCGCGAAAAAGCTTGGGCTGACAGTCAACAGGATCAAGCTGGCCCCGAACTCAGGCGTTAGCCTGGCTCCGTTCGCCGACGCTATTCGCTTGGTAAACACACCGAGCCAGGTCAAGACCTTGGACGCTGATGACTTAGAGAGCTCTGACGAGGACATGAATGCCAAGCCCGATGAAGACGATGATGAACGGGATGTCCTCGGCGAGATGGAAATCGTAGCCCGTTTGATGATCACCGGCGGTGAGGAAAAAGAGGAAGCTCGGCTGACCCGGGCTGACCGCAGCGTAATCCGACAGTGCATCCTTGCAGCGGCCAGAATTTGCTCCGACGCCGATCGCACCGTCCTGACGGAAGATGTCCGTAATGCGTTGCGCGCGGCCGGGGAAGACACCTCCATCCCGGAGGGCAGACGCAATCGGATGCTTGAAATGGCCGAAGCCATGGACATGTTTTGCATGGGCGCCGACGGGGAGATGTTCAACCGTACCGGTACGCCTTGGCCTGAGGCAGATCTGACCATCGTCGACTTGGCCACCTACGCACGTGAGGGCTACAACGCCCAGTTGTCGATCGCTTACATCTCGCTGATCAACACCGTGAACAACATAGCGGAGCGTGATCAGTACAAGGGCCGTCCTCTGGTCAACGTGACAGACGAAGGCCACATCATTACCAAAAACCCCCTCCTCGCCCCTTACATTATGAAGATCACCAAAATGTGGCGAAAGCTCGGGGCCTGGTTCTGGCTGGCAACACAGAACATGGATGACTTTCCTCCCTCGACTGCACCAATGCTCAACATGATCGAGTGGTGGATCTGCTTGAACATGCCGCCTGACGAAGTGGAAAAGATCTCCCGTTTCCGTGAGCTCACACCTGCACAGAAGGGCTTGATGCTGTCAGCACGCAAAGAGAGCGGTAAATACACCGAAGGCGTGGTTCTTTCGAAATCGATGGAAGTCCTGTTTCGCGCTGTTCCGCCGAGCCTGTACCTGGCATTGGCCATGACCGAGCCGGAAGAGAAAAAACAACGTTACGACCTGATGCAGTCCATGGGTGTCGACGAGTTGGGAGCTGCCTTGGAAGTAGCTGCAGATCTCGACCGGAAACGAGGTATTGAACCCCTGAACATTACATTCCCACCCCCCCCTGCATTGGAGAACCTGGCATGAGAGCCATGGATGCCCTGACTCAGAACCTGATCGACAGTCTGACTCAAATTCTTACGAACCCGCAGGAAGAATCCCTGATTGCATTGAAGATCTGCGCGCCGGTACTGATTGAGCACTTGCAAGTCGTGAAACATGTAGCGGTTGATCGTCGAGAGATCCAAACCCAACTGCACAAAGCACTGGATCAGTGGCTTGAGCATCACCCTCAGCCTGAAAGCGCTCAGAAAGCTCTTCTGACGCTGCTGGATCAGGAGCTGCTGGCAAAACAGATTTTCGACAAAGAGGCCTCCGCATGAAGCGACCGACGCGCCGGCAAATCCTCTACTGCATCGGTGCGGTCGCCTTGGCTATCTCAGCTTTTCTGCTGACCGAGCTGCAGAATAAGCCTGGCGTCACAGGTGGCCCCGTGGCGCCGGCAGCCGATCAGAAGAGACATAGTGGCGGATGGGTATACGGGAGCCGTGGCGCCCGTTTCACCATCGTCGAATATGCAGATCTGGAATGCCCCTACTGCAAGGATTACTTCCCACATCTCAAAGCCTGGGTTGATCAGCATCCAGACGTGAATCTTCAGTGGCACCATCTGCCCCTACCTATGCATGAGCCTGCAGCGGGCTATGAGGCCCGGTGGGCTGAGTGCGCGGGGATTGAGAGAGGCAATGACGCTTTTTGGCTCGCAGTCGAGCTCATTTATCAGCGTACTCGGTCGAACGGTGCTGGAACTGCTGGCAATCCGCAGATCCCTGGGCTCGAAGATCGACAGCACTTCATCGATACCTGTGCTGCGAGCAACCCGTCCGTGCAACAGGCAGTCATTAGCCAGGCTCACAAGGCAAGCCAGGACGGCATCACGGCCACACCTACGCTAGTCATCAAGGACAAACAATCTGGCCGCTCGATCAAGCTGCAGGGAGCACCTGACGGTGACGTGCTTCTTTCCGCAATGGACTGGCTGGCCACCACGAGATCAAGCGGCGTCACTGAGTGAGCGCTTATAATCCGATTCTCGGGCAGTTTAAGTGGCTAGGAGGGTAGGAGGTAACCGCTTTTTAAATTTTATGCGTTGTCGCTATAGTGAATTCGATCTCTCAGATACGCCAGTGCAAACCTAAAGCGTTACAGACGAAAATCCAAACTACAACCGGGAGACTAACCCTTAAGCGCCCGTGCAAAGTTTTTACCGCCGGGAACATCAGATGCTGTTTCAGAAAGCATTACCCGAGTTTGAGGGTCGTGGGACAGGGCAATAAAACTTTCGATAGGCCAATGATTTTTAATATATGCATTTAGAACCATCAATCTTAATCGCAGCCCTAAGTCCCAGTTGGAAAACCAACCTGACTTAGGTAACCAAGAATCCAAAATTTCGCAGGCTTTTCCGTGTAGACAGTTGTCCATGAGTTTTTCATGAACTGATTCAAAAAGCAACTCGACTCCTTTCTGTCCAGTGGCACTCGAAACTAGGGAAAGAACCAATAATGAACTGTTGAAAATGTCATCACGCTCGCCATTTAAGTCGATGGTAGCCCTTGAAAGAGCAACAACCCATGGCTCTGAGCCTACTGACAGAACCGCTTGGGAAGACAACCCCAGAAGCTGAAGAAAATCATACAACGTGCTTTTATGCGAGACAGCCCCCAAGACTTCGCTTGTCAAGAGTAGCTCTGGGCGACGGACCAATTCTGCACGCCACGCTTTTGCGCATGCAGCGCTGTTTTTATTCTCAGCCTTTATAACCTGCTTCGCTGCACGCAGTGGGAAGTAATTGAATATGGGTACAATCAGCTTCTCACTCCCCCTATGTATCAGGGATTGAATAAAGTCATCCAGCCTGGAATCCCGTTCATCGAAGAGGGATAGCTTGCTAGCTAAGTTTTCATCTTCTAGCTCAAGCGCACCAGTTTCAAATAACAGTTCTGGCCGCTCATCAAGCATACGGCCCTGCAGATCTGCAAAGTGTCGAGTCAACTCCCAAAACTCTGCAGAAGATATATTATCAGTCACGGATTTTAATATCTCGCTTTCGATGGGACCGTTTTTACTGGCAGATAGCTCCGCGAGCTCAAGCAATTGTTGAGAACAACTAGCCCAAAGCTCTTTAATACGCCTGACACCTTCAATAGAAGGATCTGGCAAAGATGGAATCTTGTTTTGCTGAACCCATCGACGTATTAGCGCAGGTTGCGCTGCAGGCATCAAAACACCATTTAAAAGGTCCAATTTAAGATCAAGTGCATCTTCCAGGTTCGGAAAATTCCTCTTCAACAGCTCACCTATTTTCTCCCCATCTACACTAGACATTCGAGTGGAATCGAGCCACAACTCAACAAGGGGTTTGAAAGAGCTTTTCTGCCGTCTGACGTCCAGCCCATAATGCCAAAGAAACTTACGTAGCTCTCCTCTTGAGAACTCCACTAAATCTTTACATGCTGCGGTCACCCACTCTGGATAGCGATCGCTAAGAGCACCTAGTGATTCTAGCGGGCTCTCGATTGAGGCCGTTATATCAAAACGAGCACTACCGATAGAAGAGGTGCTGCGGACTGCAGCAGTCTGAAAACGGAAATTCCTCCTCAGTCGCGGCCACTGTTGTGACCAAACGGCAAAAAGTGGTATATCCAGATCATCGGGCGCTGCTACATGAATTGATGAGTCTCCCCGGCCATACAGCGCATTGATTAATTTTTTGACCATATTATCGCTGGGGAGATTCGTAAGTTCACAAATTGGAATATCGCGGCTATGAAGCGCGTCGTTATATCGACCGAAATCTATACTTCCCCGTGGCCGTGAGAACAATCGCTGCAGTTTGGACAAATGATCTAATGATTCAAGAAGTGAGGGCTCAATTAACAAGGCATGTGTCCACACACATCCCGGCCGTGACATCTCAGGCGCTGTCCATGTGCGCATAAGCACATAGCGTCCTATGCTAGGCGCCGGAATCCCTGTCCAATAACCTTCAGATACCCCAAACATGGTGTTGGGCGCAAGATCGCTGAGCTCGGTGAGCAGGGATAACTCCCCTCCCAATGAAAGCGAAGATGACAGGAGTTTATGCCCATCGTCGTAGCCAAAGAGACATTGATCAATTTTCATTTTATAGCCGACATCAACCAGACCAAGGGTAAGGTAAGATCGTGCCCATCACCCTCTGGACCGACGATAGAGATTCGTCTGCTTGACTGGGGAAGCTTAGCCGCTGCATCAACGGCATCAGCATTTCGGAGATCAACTCCTTGGGCCGAGACTCCGTAAATCTCATGCTCAAAATATACATTATTAGTTTTCAAATATTGGTTGACTAATGGCATGTGACAGGCAAGCCAATCACGCGGAGTCATATTCATGCCCCTAGCCAAATCCCACGCTGAAATCATAATTGCGACACGCCTGCGGCGCTGAGTAAAGGGACTGCGCTGTAGATCGCTTAGTATTTGTACAATCTTTACCTGCCTTGGCAGATCTTCTCGCCGCCAAGCACGCCCATGGCCTGCTGGGCTAGCTCCAGAATTTCCGCTCTCATCATTTCTTTCCGCAGTTTGAGTTTGATCAGCATCTATGGGTGTCTCAGTCCCTGCAAACCCCAGTCGTGCATTTAACTCTGCAAGCGAAAGAAAATCCTCATACGTATTTGCAGTGATGAAGAACAAAACGCCATCATCTGCCGACACAGCATCAACAAACTCAGACCGACAACGACGCTCAATCACCTGCCTATCAAACACCTCGCCAGCAACATCAGGGAAGAATGCAATGCCACGTTCTCCGGTTTTTTGGTTGCGAAGGCCGATAGAGACATCGACCTCTTCTCCGTAGGTAGTTCGGGGCACGTGTTGAAATGTACGCCATGCCTCCGATATTTTGTTAAGGTATTTCAGATTACCTCTGTAACCATCAAGCGCTAAATTGCAGTCGGTGTCTCCAGCCTCAACCAGGTGCCAAAGAGCAGCTAGAAAGGTAGTTTTTCCCGACTCAGGTAGCCCCATCACAACAAATTTTGCGTTCATTACAGAGCTCTTCGTAATATCAAGCGATCAAACTCATCAGTTAACTCAGGTAGAGCCGGTTCGACCAGTTCGACTATGGGGGACGGCTCTAGCCAGCTGCGAAACAACGGTGCAATTCCAGTTCCTGCGGGTAGCCCTCCAGAAGGATCGCGAGCAGCTGTACGAAAAGACTCAACTCTGTATATTTCCCCAAACAGAGTCCGCATTTGATTCTCAAAGCCATCTAGAGCAGCACGCGCGTCGACAGCATCATCCCCATCTAATAAATCGTATTTCGTGGTCACAAATTGAAGTTTAACACCTGGCCTGATTGTGCCGGTCTCGATAAGAGCACGCACGATACTTCGCGCGGACGCAAACACTTCGGTTCGTTTCCGGTCGTTTAATATTCGTTCCCCGTCTACTACGAACGCGATTGCTTTGGCTAGTTGTAACTCCAACATCTCTGTGGCGCGAGCAGGAATATCTCTAACGTCACGATAAGTTTCGCCAGCGCGCTCTGAGATGAGCAAGTCTGTACGACTTTGAAGATTTTCTAGGTCCGCTACTGCAAGGTGGAAGAATCTGAGACCATCGCGGGCAGAAGTCCGAGGAGTATCCGGACGCTCTGCGCCCGATTCGGCACGGGATTGGAAATTTTTCATCTCAAAGCCAGACAAACTCCAACTTCCGGAGAAGCATGTGCCTGCAAAGGTTCCACGAAGAAACCTTTCATAAATCTCAGAGATTAACGTGGTCTTTCCGCCATTGCGCTCACCGACCACCGCGACAATCGAAGCAGCACGCCACCTCAGAAATTCGTTGGCGGTTTCAGCTGTCAACAGCTCAGAAGAAGGAAGCTGTATCCAATCGCTATCGGTGTCAGACGGTTCGTTGCCTTGAGACTGCTCAAAAACATCAATGTCCTCGTCCACATCCTCCAGCGCATCGACCTCGTCATGTTGGTCCATTACAGTAATTGTCCTAAGAGATGTTCATGGTACAGCTGGACGGCGAGCGAAATTGGCTCGAGCTCGATAGACGCATCAACGCCTGTCAAGGTTTTGAATCTTTGATGCCATGCCCCCTTCCCAAGAGTTCGAGCCAAATCGATGGCACTTGAAACGGGGGTAATTCTTGCCGGGAGTTCAGTACTGATCTCAAGGTTATTTAGGTCGCTCTGATCGAAGCTTTCAAGCGTCGCCAGCAACGACTTCGCCGATGGCGCTTTTTGTTTTTTTGAAGATGCGATGACTCGCTCAAGCATCGCAGGCGCCGCAATTGGGCCGAGTAGCGTAAAGGTTGTCAGGTTAGCTAGATCTACCGCGCCCACTAGCGCTGCTTGATAAGAATCTAGGCAGCTAAATCCTCGACAAAGAGACCTACTATGACCACCAAAAATCCACCACAGCATTTGGGATTCTTCGCGCATGAGCTTTACATGCCTATCAAGTTCAACAAGGGCACTAGTTGTCTGAGTAGCGTTAGATTTTACAAGTAACTGCGTCTCAGACCTCATGTCGCTCAGCACAGACAACAGTCCAGCCCAATCATTTATTGCCACCCCCTCCAATTGCTCCCCTAACGCTTTAGCGGGTGTAGGAGCGGTGATAGCAGTGGTAATTTTTTTCGGAGTACGATTGGCAACTGAAAATTTTGCGAGGGCGTCCTTCGCGACCGTAATCAACCAGTCAGCTTGAGCCGGACGAAACTTCCCAGCTACATGTGTGGTGTTTACAGCTAAAATTGCTCGAGCGTTGCCTTTGCTAATCAATTGGTCGAGTGCAATTGCCGCAAGAATGCAAGCTTCACGCGCCCCAGTCATAAGGCTAAATGTCGGATCGTCCTGGGCTACTTCGTCCCGGAACCAGCTCAAATCTATATCCGGTATTTCATAATAAGCTCCGACCAGGTCAAAAATACGTGCTGGTGTCGTGCCAGCCACAATGCGTTTGATTGACTCGCCCCGAGCATTAATGATCGGGCCAGTTGTTACCAAACCAGCCTCGGCGTACCGGTCCGCAAGTGTAGGTTGACTCATATTCCTTTATTTCATCCTTGTTCGGCGGAGTATACTGCGTCACGAAGGGCGTCAAGCTGACAACGCTCGTGCGCGCGAATAATGACAAGCCGGAATCGTTCATGGTCCGGAAGACGCATATCACTTTCTTGCAAAAGGTCAAGCCGACCAGCAATTTCAGACTTTTTGTTGAAAGACAGGCGATAAAAACGCAGTCCCAGGTCTCGGAGAGTATCCATGACGTCACCTTCCCCCACTGGAATTGCCTCCGATTCGATCGTGGAGGGAGTTCGCATGTCAGGAACGCTCGCTGGAGCGGCAGGCGGTCGCCAACTCCCTAGTGTTAGGGTATGGGCAAAATAATCAACGCCCATCTTGTCTCTTTTAGCAAAAAAACCATCTGGACCAGTCTGCCAAACTCTGACGTGCGCTTTGATGTCCAGCATTCTGCCTGTCGCCCTTGTCTGAACGGCTAATTCGACTAGATTGTAGCCCGGCTCCCAGCCTTGCTCGTGTCGGTCAGGGTTGGCAGCGCTTGCGGTTAGCCTGAAGTAGTCACGGTTCATCTCTACTCGATTGGTATGAACATGACCGAACATTTGCAGGCAAGCCACATGATTTAGATGATCTTCCAGCTCCCTCGCCTGAGCCAGCCAAGATAAATGATGATGCGCGATTACTAGGTTGACTACACCCGTCTCACGGGGAATCTGCATCGAAGCTGTGTCTACGAACAAACTTCTAGGTTGATCCCGGCTGCTTGATACGAACGAGGTATTCAGCCCCCAGAGGCGAAGGGTAGAACCATCATTCATCTTCAAGTCGCGTTTAGCGCGAGTTCTCTCAGGTGGAAGCAGGCTGCAAAAAAACTGACCTGCGAACTGGTTGTAATTATCCAGACTCCGATAAAGCAAGTTGCATGCTTCCGGATCTCTGAGCTGCCTAGTGATTTCAGCCGCAGGGTTGTCAGAACGCTTAATGCTTTCGTGAACCATCTGAACAAGATTGTGATCTGCAGATGAACGAACCACATCATGATTTCCAGGGACGACGAAAACAGCTGACGTCGGGCACCCGCAGGCATTACAAAGGTCCCGAAGCCAGTTGGTGGCGAAGGTGAACTCATCTGGATCCCCTGCAAAGGCGACGTCCCCAGAAATAACGATGGCGTCAGGGGGACCGAGACGATCACATTGTTCAACCACGTCAAGGACCAGCTCATGCCGAAGATGGAAATTCGGGTCTTGCACGGTTCCGACTTCTTGCTTGCGGAAATGGATGTCGGATAGATGAAGTATCAGCAAAATGCCACTCCCTGTGTTTTTTGTATCCTATGCCATGTCCATCCCAATAGAAATAGTCAGATAGAACGCTAATCACAATGGGTGACCTATCCATCTGAGTTCTAGGGACTGGGGTAATAGATCACTGGCGCGTGTGAGGTCAAATCGCACGTACGCAAACCCCAACCGTTCCGATAACGGTTGCTTAATGAAGACCGTTGATTAATCGCGTTTTCTGTACCTGACACCACCTGCAGGTACTGCCTCATGCCCCCATCCAGACCCTATAGCTTCAGTTGCAAAAACCGCGTGGCCTTCCTGATCTTGATTGCGGCCCCACAGGTGCCCCTCGCGAACGCGGAAACGTGGATCATTACTGACCGGAACCACCCAGTTCAGGCACCTGCACATGTCCGGGTGATCCTCCTGGACGAATCAGAACGACTTGAGGCCAAGCTATCTGAAGGACTGCCGGCAAATCAGCAACAAGCCATATCGATCATGCATAAACGCCTCAAAAGCAATGACGCGCAGCGCTTGCAACGAGATCTGGCTTTAGCTCAACAAGACCTCGTAGACGCTTGGAGCATGGGGGTAACTAAGGTGCCTGCAGTGGTGGTCGACCGCAAGTTTGTTGTGTACGGGGAAACCAACGCTACGGCAGCCGAAAATCGCATTGCCCATTGGCGCGCCGCCGCCAAACCTCAGAACGCATCTGGCCAGGGAGACGCCCCGCGATGAACCTGCGAAAGCCTCCAGCCTGGGCAGCCTTGGCCTTGTCGATCTCAACCTGGCCGGCAGCAGCGGGCACGGTGACATCTGCCACCCTGGTCGCCTCAACCCTGTCGCCTGACTGCCTGGAGTATAAGGTGGTCGGAATCTGCTACTGGCTGCTCTGCACCCCGTTTGGATGCAAGGTAAAGACGTCGACCAAGGTTCGTCACTTCGTTCCAGACGCCGTGGTCTCAAGCTACTCGAATACCGGTGAAAACCCGTGGATTGAGGTCTCTTCGTTGAGCTCATCAACTTCGTTTGCCCAGGACGGCGGTGACGGAACCACCAATCACAACAATGAAGATAGCCTGGCTAAATTCAAAAACGCTGACGTCATAGGCCACCCCGGAGGAGCAACATTCAGTAAGTTTGCCAGCGCCTCGGGCTATGCCTGCCAGGGTGCTGCCACGCCCTACATGCCCTACCTGCTGAGCACTTTGGACACTGTCGCCTGGCGTTACGGCGTTCCAGAATCTGCGTATCCGGAAGCTCTGATTCCCGGCCGGCGAGAGGTGGGTGGCCTCACCTCAGGGGACATGTGGGGAAGCGTCTACCCTCGCAGTGGCTTTATCCATCAAGCCGACGATTATAAGGCAGCATCCGTGATCGCGCAGCGTGCCGGTGATGTGGTCACTCGCAGCGGTCAGGTCCACGTCTATCAACCGCTTCTGGCACAGCCGCAGCCAGGCTACTGGCCGGCAGGAGAATTGATCGAGACCGACGCTACCACCGGTAAGTGGCAAGAGCTCACGCCGACCCTCAGTCAAAGCTGCGCGGTATTTCCAAACTCCCAACCCCGTGTGCAGGCAACCGATGGTGGTTACGCCTGGGCGTTATGGCGCCCGTATTCCTGCTGCAAGCGGGAAGGACAAACCTTTCTTGGCAGTACGGACTTTCAATGATGATCAAGAGGACTTCAACTATGCGCCGCGCTGCCTTTCTGACTATTGCATTCATGAGCACTCTGACAGCCCACAGTGCTTTCGCTGAGACCCCGGGAATCAATGCAAGCTCGTCAGGCAGTGTGATCGGTGACGATGTGCTGTACAGCGTTGGCGGCGGCAACGCAGTGACGATGGGTACGGCGGGGAATATGGATAGCATCAACATCGGCGGAGGTTGGAACAGCAACCTGGTCTGCGGAAACATGAGCATGAACAACACGCTCCAGAATCAGTTGAATGGAGCAACTTCTGGATTTCAGACGATCATGGGGTCGATGATTTCTAACGCAACCAGCGCCGTTTCATCACTGCCAGGACTGATTATTCAGCGTGCTAACCCGGCTTTGTACAACCTCCTCACAAACGGCATTCTGCAAGGTCGTCTTGACTTCGACCGCTCCAAAGGCACATGCCGCGCCATTGCCGACAAGATGCTCGATGTCGCTGGAGGTCAGATGGGCTGGAACAAGATCGCCGAAGGCCAGGCTATGAGTCAGGCGGTGAAAAACGGGAACACAGATGCTGTCTCAGCCGTTGCGCAGGTCGAAAAACAAGGAGGGAATGACGGGATCACGTGGCTCGGAGGAAATAAGGCCGGCGGATCTGGCCAGCAACCTATTAAGGTCGTAGGCGACGTTACTCGCGCGGGATACAACTTGCTGAACGGACGCAGTGCTGCCGATACATCCTCCATTAGTCCTTCGGCCTGCAACAACGGCATGGTGTGTTCCACCTGGTCCTCACCTCAGGCAGCTACCACGTTCGCCAACCGGGTACTGGGAGAGCAACAACAACGCACTTGTGAGGATTGCACCAAAACAACCTCCACTGCCGGCGTTGGCCTCACACCTCTCATACAGGAATCCTACGACTCCAAGCTCAAGGCGCTGCAGGAATTGATCTCGGGCAGCAAGGCCCTCACTTCAGAAAACTTGACTGCAGCGAGCAGCGATTCTCTGCCTGTTACCCGTGGAGTGGTCGAGGCACTCAGGACTGAGCATGACCAGGACATTCTCGCAAAACGTCTTGCTTCAGAGGTAGCGTTATCTGAGGTTCTCGGCAAAGCGCTACTGCTTCAGCGCACTATGTTCACCGGCAGCAAAGAACCGAACATTGCCGCCAACGATGTGGCCCTGCAGGCGGTCAGTCAGCAGAACAGCAGCCTGCAACAGGAAATTGATAACCTCAAGACCGAGTTGGATATGCGTCGCAGCTTGGCCAGCAACTCACCGACAGCCATCCTACAGAGGGCTCAGAGCCGCAAGGACAGCTCCAAAGGCATCTTTCAAGGGGATCCAACGCCCGACCGCCTCGATCAGCTGCAGAACCCTGAGAAAGGTAACTGATCATGAGTTCATTGCCGGTTGCCAAGGGATGGCTACGTAGGGGCGCAAAGGCGCTAGTGTCGTTCACCTGGCCGGTCTTGCTGACCATTGTTCTGGCTGTGATTTTCATGACAGCCATCGTACATTTCTTTGGAGATATTGAGCAGTTCAGGGAATGGCAAAAAGCGCACTACAACTACATGCTGGCCTGGCGGCTGTCGCTTTATGCGGCGATAGGGCTCGGCTGGTACATGCTAAGGCGCACCCTTAAACAGCGAGCATTAGACACTAATCTATTCCCCTCGGGACTTCGTCGCTGCGAGGTCATGGCCATCTTCGTCATCCTCCTTTTCGAGCTTCGGCGCGCCGCCAATGTAGCGGGAGTTGACCTGCCATGATCTTGCACACGAATGACTACCTTGAGTATTACCTGACGCTGGTCGGATGGCTCATCAACGGCGGCATCTGGAACATGATCGAGGACAGCGGACTCTTCGCAGCCCCCTTTGCCGCCATTGTCATCAGCGAATGGCTCAGAGCCCGCGGTGAGGGAGCTGATGAGGGCAACAAGGGCGTCCTCTCGTTGGCCCGAGTAGAAAACCGGTTCTACACGGCAATCCTAGTCATCATCCTGGCTTGCATGCCTCTGGTGAACGTCAGCATCGATACCATCCAGTTCGACCGAAGCCGCTCTGATCAATGCCAATACTCGATACCTAATCCAGCTGACACAGGCTGGGAAACCTCCTTCAGTACGCTGAACGGCAAAAGCGCCACCGTGCCCGTCTGGTGGCTATTTGTGCATGCGATGTCCAAGGCAGCAACTGCAGCCTCAGTTGCAGCTATTCCCTGTGGAGTGGACTTGCAACAGGTCCGGATGGACGTCAACAAGGCTCGTATTAACGACCCGCTGCTTGCCCAGGAGGTCGCTGACTTCACGAACAATTGCTACGCACGTGCGCGCGCAAAGCTGTTCATGACCCAGCCTACCCTCAGCAATGATCAACTCAACGACGTCAACTGGATCGGTTCGCACTTCTTTCTGCAAACATCCGGCTATTACAGCGATGGTTTCTCTGGGTTCAGGTCACACACTCCCCGAACCAAATGGCCCTATGACGCAACCCGGGACGCGGGCCTGCCACAAACCACTGGTGGTGGTGGGTTTCCTACATGCACTCAATGGTGGTCGGATGAAAGCGTCGGGCTCAGAACCAGGCTGCTGGAACAGGTCAGTCCAGATCTGCTGAGCAAGCTTGCTCAGTGGGCAAAATTCATGACCCAGACCGAAGTGAGCGACTCGGTCATCCGGGATCTGGTCTCTCCGAGGAAGCAGCAACTGACCCAGGGTCAGGTTTATTCAGACTATGGCGGTCAAGTCGGTGGCTCTGTGCTAAATGACTTCACACGCCTTGCAGCTACAGCTGGTCAGGCAGCAGGATCTCTTGTGATGTATCCAGCCATGGACAGTGTAAGGCAAGCAGCGCCCATGGTGATGGCCTTCCTAAAGATGGCTCTCATCATCAGCATTCCATTTGTCATGGTAATCGGAATGTTTGATCTGAAGGTCGTGATGACGATTACTTTTGCGGCGTTCGCTTTGATCTTTGTCGACTTCTGGTTCCAGCTGGCCCGCTGGGTGGACAGCACGATTCTAGACGCCCTTTATGGAAACGGGATCGGCAGCAACGTCCCCCACTCCAATTTTGACCCAGTGTTTGGGGCCAGCAATGCCCAAGGAGACTTACTGCTGGACTTTGTGATGGGCGCAATGTTTATAGCACTTCCGGGGTTTTGGGTAGTCGCGCTGGGCTGGAGCGGGATGCAACTTGGTTCACTCATGACAGGACTTACCATCGGCACCAACGGGGCTAAAGATGCAGGAGGTAAAGGCGCTGATGTCGCAATTGGAATCGCGAAGGGAAGGATTTAAAATCTTGGACGTGAGACTGGTGTTGATCAGGTCCAATGATCAACACCGGGATCAATCTACGCGGACATCGTCTACGTATAGACCGCACCCTTCATACCCATCCTGCAGCTCAGCGTTGGAAGACTTCGTCTGCAAGGATCCGGACCCTGAGATAGATCCTCTACTGCCAGAGAGCAAAGCGAATGCAACAGACACCATTGCAAGCAATCCTGCGGCGTAAAGAAGCCCCCATGCTGCGAATCCTACAGTGAGCACCATTGCTGAAGCGCGAGCGGCCCACTTTACTGGAGTCAAGATTGCATTAGGTACACCGGCTCGAACCAATGTGGTCCATATAGCTTTTTCAGTATGAAGAATCCCACCCACGCCTCGGCCGAGCACATGCCCTACGCGCATTGCAGCACTACCGTTTTTGCCAGCGTTTGTGGTCATAGCCCACCCCTTGAACCAGTCATAGAACATATCGTTCTGACATCATTTATAGACCTATCCCATCTTATATTCAACCTACTTCCCCTTAGAAATCAACCTCCCGGCGAATAGCCGACCAACTGATACAAACCGTTCAGATGTTCGGTTCGACAGTGTTTTCGAATGAAATACTGTCACAGTAATCCAAGTGCATCCGCGCCTTGATCCCTAACTTTACTGGAGATTTCCGCCAATTTCTGCCTGCGGATAACGTCCGCTTTGGGTCGATTGCAGCCCTTCGCGACAGGCAGTTATCGATCTCAAAGGGACACCGGAGCAGGTTTTCTACCAGCAGTGGGTTTGGAGGTGTGTATTGTTGAATTTGCCGTTACCCTTTTGGACATCACGCAATAAGGACTTGCACATGAATGTCGGAATGGCTCATGCGATTGAGGCCGCAGAAAGCGAGTATTTGTGTGCCCGCGTCGAGAGTTTGTCTCGGATAAGTGGAAACCCTTTTGGTGCTCGTGTGTTTTTCAACGAAGCTTTTCCATGCTTTCAGGTGAAGGCATCACCTAGCCCGATGCTCAATCGCATCTACGGCGATAGTACCGACAGCCCCAAGTCACTATTGAGCTTGCTCAAGGAATCAGCAGCCTATTCGACAGTAACGCCTCTTATCGGAAAGGCCTCGACTTTGGAACAGTACGCTTTGGTGGGTGAGAAGCGGCTGGAGCGTCTGAGGGGGTGGACGCATCTGCAACTCGCGTGCACCATCGAAAATGTGGTCTTGAATCACCACTCATTCGAAATCGAAGAAGCCACCTCACAAACGCTTCCTGAGTTCGCAGCCGTGCATGCGAGTGGATTTCATACCAAGCCAGAGCATCTTCAGTTGAGCCAGGCTTCGTTCGCAGGACTGATGTCAAATGATCGTCTGAAAATCTACGTCCTTAAAGTTGATGGAAAGGTCGTGTCAGGAGCGTTGATGTACTTGGCCTGCAATGGAGTTGCCTACCTAGGGACGGCTGCCACCCGAAAAAATGCACGAGGCCAAGGCTACCATGGAGCCCTGATATCTCATCGGATAGAGCAAGCAAAAAAACACGGCAGTCTTGTGATCGCCGCAACCGCGCTTCCCAGCTCGCAAAGTCGCCGAAATTTGCAGCTTACAGGGCTAGCGACATCCCACGCTCAAGCGCTATATCGCCTGGTAGATAGCTGAAGTCTGCTCTTGGCCGAAGCCCTCTGTGAGGCCCGGTACAGAACGCCTGAGTCGCAAAGGAGCTTTATACCGCCATGGAAATTCAGCAAATAAAGCAGCTCTTGGCCCGTCCCGCTGTAAAGTTCAGCGCCGGTGGCTTCCGCCCTGCCGGTACTGACGAAGAAAGCTGGCTAGGTCGCATCTTTCTGTTTCGTCCTGATGAAGATGTACCGACCAATCAAGCCGGGCAACCGATGCTTCCCTATGCACAGTTCTATCTGCCCAGCCTGCCCTTTACCAGCCCGTTACTGACAGGAATCAGTGTACTGACGGTGTTTATTTCAAACCCGTTTCCCGAGCATTTTGAGCCGATGGGACAAAACTGGGTCATCCGTGAATATGGGCCAGAGGACGTGTTGGTACGCAAGGCATTGCCCGTGGAAGGGTCGTTCCTCAAACCCTTCCCACTAAACGCAGAGTTGGTGGCGGAGGACTTTCCGCTGTGGGATGGCGGTGGTGTCCCGGCGGACCTTGAGCAAGAGATATTGAAGCTGGAAAGCAAGGGCGCGATACAAAGCTATTACGACCTTATCACCCACACCTACGAACATAAAATCGGCGGCTACCCCTCGTTTTGCCAATCAGGGGTTGATCCCGGTGAAGGCTTCAAATTTGTGTTCCAGATTTCGTCGGATGCGAAGATCAACCTGAACGTAATCGACAGCGGCAGCCTGATGTTCTGGAAGCATGTCGAAACGGGGAAGTGGGCGCTTTATTATGATTTTTACTAAAGGCAGGTAAGCAGTTCCCTTAGGCGATGAGGTCAGTGATGGCAGCTATGGGTCGCATAGCGACGGTATCCCTCCCGCCGCCAGCATAGGCAGAAACCGGCCAAAAGCAGACGTGATGGCGTTTGTGTAGTATCTGCCACTCTTCCCACCTGTATGAGATACACGATGTCTGGCCGCTACTCTCCGTCCCCATCAAGGGCTGTACAAGACCTTCAAAACGCACGCTCGCTTTTGGGAAAGCGCCTGAGCGAGCTGCTGCACGACCAGTATTATTTCAACGACGAGAAAGAACTGGGAGACATAGGTTCTCTAGAGTGGCATTTTGGCGAGCGAGAAGTTTTATCAATGTATCTCTTGAGTGACGGCGAGAGAGTAGGCGCGGACTGGTTGCCGTCCGATACGCCAACGGCTTTCGAGATAGAGCCGAACGCGACCTGCTCTTGGAAAAGGGAGAACCTGCTCGCAGGTTTATCAGCAACGCACCTTGGGAACACAAAAATTTGCGCAGTCGAGGGAATTCTTGACTCTTTCAGCGGACACGAGCCTTGGTTGGCCGGATTCAGAGTTACGTTCGAGACTGGTGACTTCTTGATTTACCTTAATCAAGGCGACGATGCCGTCGTGTTGATTAATGCCCTACCGCCAGTAAACGTGGGCCTCGAAACGCGCTTCGTTACCTCAATTTGATGAAAGCTTTGGGTCGAAAGGCGTCTTTCGGTAACGACATTGGGACCTCGCTACGCCGCGCGCGGACTGGGTAGCAGCGTGGAGATGGGAATCGCCTGAGTCGTTGCGCGTTTGGCAGGTCATCGCCATTCTGGAAGCGACCATTTTAGGGGAGATTGAAGTGGACATTGACCGTCTGTTAAAAAAGCGGCAAGTGAACGTGCAAGAGCAAAATGCTCTTGTGGCCCACAGGCTCATGCTAACCGCCAAAGTTTGGTTGGCCAGAGGTATTCCACTCGCCTTAAAAAACTATGGCGAGTCAAAAGGCATTATATGGTCAGAAACCGTCGTACTCGACCTTGAAGTCGACTTTCCCGGAATGCCAAGCCTTTATGGTCTTTTGCTCACTCACACAGAGCGGTTCCTAGAGTTTGAAATTGAAACCGATAGCTCTCATAGGTACGTGGAATCGGTGATTCAGTGGGAGGATGTTTCTGCTAATCAAGACTACGCGCCCCGCAAGCGTGGCACTGGAAAGGGCTTCGCAGCAATTGCTCTCCAGATGAGACGCGAAATTCTATGCGGCTTGTAGGTGTGAATCGCAGAAGCTGAAATCCCATTGTTGATCTGAAGCCGCTTTGGGCCGACTGCTTCCAGCAACTGGTGTCCGCTTTGGGTCGACTCCTGCCGGTCAAGGCGCGCCCATTGCGCGGGTCAGATCCGATGCAAACAATTGGTCAAGTCGAATGCAAATGGGTGGTCAAGTCCATGCGATTACGCACGTTACAGAGCTACTAGAGACTTTTCACCTCCCACAGCTGATCGAGCCTGGTCGTATAACTTTGACTCATCAGTACGCGACGCATAGCCCACTCCGGATTGGAAGGAACACTCCCAGCTCGTAAAGTCCCTCTGCCCCAGCGTGTATTGATCTCGTCCAGGACTCCCATCACCTTCTCTGAAGATGCCGGCTGCGAAGCTGCGAACATGTCATCCGTAAATTCGCCAGGCTGTCTCAGATCCAGCAACAGAACCTCAGCTTTGCTGTACTTGAACCCTGGTCGAAACAAACTATTCACTGCCTCAGTCGCCGCCCTGGTCATCAAGCGCACGTCGTTGGTGGGGTATGGCAATTCAACCAAAGCGCCGTTGGCGTACTTGGCTTCTTCCGGATTGAACATGCCGGTACGGATGCTGACGCGGATCTTCTTGCACAGCGAGTTTTGAGAACGGAGCTTCTCGGCCGCACGCTGAGTGTAGGTGGCCACCGCCTCTTTGATAGGCTGAATGGTGGTTAGCCGTTTGCCGAACATTCGGCTGCAACAGATCTCCTGCTTGGGTGGTGCAGCTTCGCCCAGCTCCAGGCACGAAGTACCTGCCAGCTCACGTGCGGTCTTTTCAATGACCACGCTGAACCGGTCGCGCAGAGTACGCGGGTCGGCGGTTGTAAGGTCCATTGCGGTGCGGATGTTCATAGCCTCCAGGTGGGCATTCATCTTCTTCCCTACCCCCCAGACCTCTGAGACCGCCGTATTACGCAGTACCCAGTTGCGGTTATGCAGGTCGCAAATGTCTACGACACCGCCTGTATGGGATAGCAGTCTCTTCGCAGTATGATTGGCCAGCTTGGCTAGCGTTTTCGTAGGACCGATGCCAACACCCACAGGAATGCCAGTGCATTTGAGAATGTTCGCCCGGATGCGTCGACCGAACGCTGTGAGATCGCCAGGGACCCCGGTTAGGTCTGCAAACGCCTCATCGATGCTGTAGACCTCGGAGGCTGGCACCATCGACTCGATGATCGACATGACACGCTCGCTCATGTCGCCATAGAGCGCGTAGTTGCTGCTGAACACCTTTATGCCGTTGCGGCGCAACACCTCTTTGATCTGAAAATAGGGAGCCCCCATTTTTACAAACGGCTTGGCATCGTAACTTCGAGCGATGACACAACCGTCGTTATTGCTGAGTACCACGATGGGCGTCTTCTCCAGATCTGGACGAAAAACACGCTCGCAGCTGGCATAGAAGCAGTTGCAATCGATAAGCGCGAAAATGGGCTCACGCTTTTCCATGACGGCGCATGCTGTAGTTCACTACGCCCCAGATGACGAGGTTGTCACCCTCAAGGATGTGCTTGGACGGGTAGGCACTATTTTCGGATTGAAGTTTGACAACCCCATCCATCATGAAGAGCCGCTTGCAAATAGGGTCCGAATTATTGAGGGCTGCAACGACAATCTCACCATGCTCGGCAGTGCGGCTGCGGTCTACGACGATCAGATCCTTATCAAAAATACCTGCCCCAATCATGCTGTCTCCGAGAATTTTCGCCAGATACACATGCGGTGCCCGTACCTCGGCCAGCTCGTCCAGGGACACGTGCTTCTCGATGTAATCGACAGCGGGAGAAGCAAACCCAGCTGGCACCTGAAATGAGTAGAGCGGTAGCTTGATACCCCCTTCAGACAACGGACCAAGAATGACTACGCTCATGATGAAGACCTTTCGATAAGTTATCTGTATAGATATACAGTTAACTCTTCGGCCCGCGCGCGGTCAATCGTACTGAAAGGCATTTTCGACGAGTGACATTAGGGGCGACATCATGTGCGGACGCTACTCGATCTACGAATCCATGGACCACTACCTCAAGGAGCTTGCACCAGAGCAGATCGTGATCAATGGGTACGACCTCCTGCCCATAGAGCGCTACAACGTGGCTCCTAGCACTCGGGTTGAGATCATCCGTCCCACCGAGGAGGGTCTGAGTGTCGACAAGGTTCGTTGGGGGTGGGAGCCTTTCTGGGCGAAAGACAAGCGACCAGCCCCAATCAACGCTCGAGTCGAAACCGTAATGACGGGAAAGTTCTTCAAAGAGCTCTGGCCTACCGGACGGGCAGTTGCCCCAGCGAACGGTTGGTTTGAATGGGTGAAGGACCCGGATGACCCCAAGAAAAAGCAGCCCTACTTCATCCGTCTCAAGAGTAAAAAGCCTATGTTCTTCGCGGCATTGGCTCAGGTCCACAGAGGGCTTGAGCCCCATGATGGCGACGGGTTTGTCATCATCACGTCGGCAAGCGACTCGGGAATGGTCGACATTCATGATCGCCGCCCGGTGGTACTGACGGCAGAAGATGCGCGGGCATGGCTTGATTCCGAAACTACACCGCAGAAAGCCGAAGCTTTGGCAAAAGAGCACTGCAGGATTGTTGACGATTTTGAATGGTTCCCGGTTGATCGCGCAGTGGGGAACGTGCGGAATCAAGGACCGGAGCTCATCCAGCCCGTTGAGCTTTGACTGCCCCACGCCTTTGACTTCGACCCGACCAACGGCTGTCCGTATTCGTCTGCCCCCTGTAGTCCGCACCGAAAGGGCGAAATGGACTGAAGCAAATGGCAAAGCGAAGGGTTTGAATGGAATGGGGGAATAAGGGTAAGTGCCTTACCCGAAAAGGCCGGCGAGTCCGCCGGAAATGGATGACGAAAGGGTTCGAAAGCGGCCTCCATAAAAATGTATTTCAAAAAAATGTTACTTAACAGGTACTTGGAGACTACATTTTTCGACGCAAGCGTGGCAACATCCGATTACTGGCACTGTTTGGATCCCAACCAATCAAGTGACAGCTTGTGTATATAACCTTTCCAGGATGGATATAGGTTTCGACTTGTCACGCTGAGCCATATAAAGCAAAAGGCCCACCAATGACTTCATCATGGGTGCCTACATGCTTAGTTTCTTCACGCGAAGAAAAGTGTCTCCGATCTCGTCCAATACTGCTGCAGGCTTTTTCAAACCAGAATCTCCCGACGCGTTGCTGTCGACTTCCCGACGGCGCCAGTTGATTGAAAACATCTGGCAGCGGACCTCTCTGCCCCGTGAGCAGTTCGAGACGCTTTACATGCAGGCATTCAAGAGCTACGCAGCCTTGGTGCAGCATCTCCCTGCCTCTGAGAATCATCACCATGCATATCATGGTGGCATGCTGGATCACGGTCTTGAGATCGTCGCCTACGCGCTGAAGATACGGCAAATGTATCTGCTCCCCATCGGAGCACCGCCCGAGTCGCAGGCGGCCCAGTCAGAAGCATGGTCTGCAGCATCCGCCTATGGTGCGCTCGTCCACGACCTGGGCAAGATTGCGGTAGACGTCAAGGTTGAACTCGCAGATGGCACTATCTGGCATCCATGGCACGGGCCTCTGGATCAGCCATACCGATTCAAGTACGTGAAAGGTCGAGACTATCGGTTGCATGGAGCCGCTTCGTCGCTGATCTACTCCAATGTGATTCCGGCGAAGGCATTGGACTGGCTCAGCGGGTTTCCCGAGCTCTGGTCTCAACTCGTGTTCGCGTTCGCAGGTCAATATGAGCATGCCGATATCCTTGGTGAAATTGTCTCCCAAGCTGACCAGGCTTCCGTGGCACAGGAACTCGGAGGCAATCCAGGCCGAGCTATGTCAGCGCCCAAGCAGTCTATCCAACGGCAGCTGGCTGAAGGCCTGAGAATGCTCATTGCGGATAAATTCAAGTTGAACCAGCCCGACGGTCCCTCAGACGGATGGCTGACCCAGGAAGGCTTGTGGCTTGTCAGCAAGCCGGCCGTAGATCAGCTCAGAGCTCTTCTACTGTCTCAGGGTATCGAACACATCCCCTCATCCAACGCCCCGATGTTCAACCTGCTCCAGGATCAGGCGATCATTCAGCCCAACGGAGAGGGAAAAGCCATTTGGAAGGCCAGCATCGACAATGGTCGCGGCTGGAAGAACACGTTCACGGTACTGAAAATAGCGCCGGCGCTGATTTGGCCGAACACCACTGATAGGCCTGAGACCTATACCGGCACTCTGACAGTGGAATCTGCACCAGCGGCAGATGAAAACGAGCCAGCTCCTGCTGGAGGCGAAGAGTCTCAACCCGTGAACAGCAAAAATACGCCTGCAGTATCAGCAGCGCCCCCGACACCTAAGCAAGCGCCTGCTGCAGCAAAAGATTTTGATGCACTGGACGAGCTGCTCGATCTGTTCCCCGACCCGGTAGCGACAGCACCGACTCAACCAGCACCCGAGCCGTTAGACGATGATGATCAGATTCCCTTTTTGCCCCCTCCTCCGGCAGCTACCAGTCTTAGCCAACCTCGGCAGCTAGTGGGTATCAAGGCAACGAACGACAAAGCTCCGGTCGAAGAGCCGGCAAAAGTCTCGCCGGAAGGTAGCTCAAGCCACGGCTTGAATTTCCTCACCTGGCTGAAGGGGGGCGTGATCTCCCACAGGATCATCATCAATGACGCCAAGGCTCGTGTGCATACCGTGGATGGCACTGCGTTCCTGGTTAGCCCGGACATATTCAAACGTTACGCACTTGAGCACCCAGACATAGAGCGTGAGGCTAAAGAGCGGGATCTGGAAGCTTGGCAGGTCGTTCAGCGTTCTTTTGAGAAACTGAAAAAACATCGCAAGACTGGCGCAGGCCTGAACATCTGGACATGCCTGGTCAAAGGACCACGAAAAAGCAAGCAACTGCGGGGCTATCTGCTCATAGAGCCTACCGACGTTTTCAGCGAGGTGCCCTATGACAACCCGGTCATCAGCTTGGCAGAATTGGTAGACAAGGACACATCTGAATGAAACCGATGACGCTTCCGGAACTGACCCAGGAGTACATCCTCACCCATGACCTTCGTCCTGACACAGTAAAGATTTACAGAGCGGCTACAAAAGCGTACGTGAACTTTTTTGGCGAATGCCTAGCCTGCGAAACCACTCATCGAGACATGCTCGAATGGCGCCGATCAGAACTGGCACGGATCTCCAAGCGGAGCTGGAATACTTACTCAAGCCATCTGCGTACGGTGTACAGGTACGCAATGGAGCACGGGCTTGTCGAGCTGAAAGTGAATCCGCTAAAGGATACCCGTGTCATGCCTACCAAACGTCCGAAGAAGACGATTGGCAACGACGTCATTGTTCGGGCACGCAACTGGCTAAGGTTTCTCGTACAAGAGGAACTATCGACTGGAAAACGATCAGAGATCACTCCGGCATGGTTCTGGCTGGCAGTGTTTGAAACCTTCTATTACACAGGCATAAGACTCAACGCGTTGCTGTGCTTAAGGTACCAAAACGTAGATCTGGGACAGAGACTGATAAGAGTGAGGGGAGAAACAGAGAAAACGCACCGGGAGTTTATGATTCCGATACCTGATGGACTGATGCCGCATCTAGTGCTGGTGATGGACACAGCCAAGAAGGTTGGCTTTTCTAGTACTGACCAGGTTTTCAATATCAACAGATTCTCTGGTCATTACAAGCGGGAGCATATGAACTCTGATCAGGTGGAGGCCATGTACAAAAAGCTGACCAATATGACTGGCACGCGCATGACACCGCACCGCTTCAGGCACACGATAGCCAGCGAACTGATGAGGCAGCCAGAGCGCAATATTCACATCACAAAGAATCTGCTGAATCATTCAAATATAGCAACGACGATGGAGTACATAGAACCAGACTACGATCTGATGCGAGAAGTTATGAATGAAAGAGGTCAACAACAGGCCAAAATCAATTATCTAGTTAGACCGATAATCCCCAAAAGTTCAGGCCCTGCGGCTGGCAGCGCAGTACCGGGGGTGAGCTTGGTATCCGGGACAGAGCTGCAACCGGCGACGACCGAATCGAGTGAGGCCAAAAAAGCCGACGATACGGCCTCCAATCCCCCTGTAGCGGAGCGTCTCGAACTGATGTCGACCGCACCTTTGGTCAATGTATTAAAATCCACACCAGTTTCTGTTCATAGCGAGCCCGTCACCTCAAACGAGGCCAAAGCGCAGGCATTGAGTTTGATATCGGACGCACCGGAGATGGAATATGAGTTCGGCGAATTGGAGGATATTGCTCGCTGGATCAGGGAAAATGCTGCTGGCGAGATGGTTGTTCAGATTGCAGCCGGAGAAGACATAGGCACAATCAGCGAAGGCAAGGCATCTATTCAATCGCCCGACGGCTATTACAGGATCCCTTGGAGCAGTGGATCTGTAAAGTGAGTCGACGGTGCGGCGGATCCCTAAATGCCATCATCATGAGCGCTCGCCAGAGCATGTATTCAGTTTCAGTAAACGTGCAAGATAGCCGATAACAGCCACGCACTGCGTCAGGATGAAAAAATATGCGTGGCCTCCAGTAGCTCTGAAGCTGCACTCCGCCTTGCAATTTGACATCACGGCTTGCCGGCGCTATGTTTCGCGACAGACGGCTGCTTGTCTGGGTGCGCATCGCGCTCAAACGGTATCGCCTGCCTTCAGCTTCGAAAGACTAGCCAGCTGCCTTACAGATCGTTGCCTCAATGCCGTGACGGAAGCCCAATCAGCTACCCCACCTCAGGCCGGATAATCTGCAAGGCAAAAAAAAATCTGGAAATCCGCATTTTCATGGGCCTTCCAGATTTTCGAAATGGTGGGTCGTGTGGGATTCGAACCTACGACCAATTGGTTAAAAGCCAACTGCTCTACCAACTGAGCTAACGACCCTCTGTTGTGTGGCGCGTATATTACTGATTTTTATCAGTAATTCAACACTTTTTTTGAAAAACTTTAAAAATAGCGAGTCGGGTCTGCGATACCGGCAGCGGTAAAGCCCTCGGCGCGCAAGCGGCAGCTGTCGCATTTGCCGCAGGCACGGCCCTGGTCGTCAGCCTGGTAGCAAGAAACCGTCAGCGAGTAATCGACTCCCAACGCAGTGCCTGCCTTGACGATGTCCGACTTGCTCAGATTCTGCAGCGGCGCTCTGATGGTGAAGCCCTGCCCTTCCACACCGGCCTTGGTAGCCAGATTGGCCATGCGCTCGAACGACTCGACAAACTCGGGACGGCAATCCGGGTAGCCCGAGTAATCCACGGCATTGACGCCAATGAAGATATCCCGCGCCCCCAGGACCTCTGCCCAGCCCAGGGCGAGCGAGAGGAAGACGGTGTTGCGTGCCGGTACGTAGGTGACCGGAATGCCTTCAGAAGGCGACTCAGGCACGGCAATGGAGCTGTCGGTCAATGCCGAGCCGCCAATACCGTTGAGGTTAAGGCCGATGACCTTGTGCTCCACGGCGCCGAGATCACCAGCAACGCGTGCAGCGGCATCCAGCTCGGCGCGATGACGCTGGCCGTAATCGAAGCTCATGGTGTAACAGACGTAACCCTCGGCACGGGCCATGGCTACGACGGTCGCAGAGTCCAGGCCACCTGACAGGAGGATCACGGCTCTTTTTTCAGTCTTGGTCAATTCACTCATATCAGCGCCCCGGCTCGTCATCCCAAAGAATTTTATGCAACTGCATCTGCAGGCGTACCGGCAGGTTGTCAGCCACGATCCAGTCCGCCAGATCGCGACCCTTGAGTTCGTGGTGACTGGCCGAGAACAGAACTTCGCCCGCACGACGATCGAGGCCGTACTGAATCAGCTTGGAAACGGCCCAGTCGTAATCTTCACGCGAGCAGATCACGAATTTGACCTGATCGTTGGCCGTCAGCAGCTCCATGTTCTCGTAACGATTACGCGAGACCTCTTTTGACCCTGGGGTCTTGAGGTCTACTACGCGACTGACACGAGGATCCACCGCCGAGATATCCAAAGCACCACTGGTCTCCAGAGACACTTCATAGCCCGCGTCGCAAAGACGCTTCAGCAATGGAATGGCATTGGGCTGGGCGAGCGGCTCGCCGCCGGTGACGCAGACGTAGCGAGGGCGATAGGAGGCCACTTGCCCAAGAATGTCGTCCAGCGTCTGAATAGTGCCGCCGCTGAACGCGTAGGCACTGTCGCAGTACTGACAGCGCAAAGGGCAGCCGGTAAGGCGAACGAATACGGTGGGCAGGCCAGCCGTACGGGTTTCACCCTGCAACGAGTGAAAGATTTCGGTGATGCGTAATGTGTCTTGCATATCAGCCACGGGCGTAACAGCTAAACAGGCCGTCCGCCTCCGTCAGGCACTTCAAGGGACTCGGCAATCGCGGAATCCAGAAAAGCGTAAGGTGTACCGGAATTTCGGGTGCGAGATTCTAACGAAAAAAGCCGCGACTAGCGCGGCTTTCTTGATCAGCGGGTCAGAACATCAAAGGCGCTGAAGATCTCGTTGCGCCAATTGTGCAGCTGAAGTGCCCGGATACTGGGCAACGACCTGCTGCAATATGCCTTTTACCTTATCGGTATGACCCAGACGGCGTTCGACATCAGCCAGCTTGTACAGCGAATCAGGCACCTTGGCATGCTTCGGATACTGCTGACTGACTTTGGCGAACGCCTGACCAGCGCCCTGGAGGTCGCCTTTGGCCAGGTTTACTTCACCCAGCCAGTATTGGGCGTTGCCCGCATACGAGCTGTTCGGGTATTTGCGCAGGAAAGCGGTGAAGGCCTGACTGGCCTTGTCGAAATCCTTTGCCTTGATCAAATCGAAGGCTGCTTCGTAATAAAGCTTTTCCTTCACCGGATCAGGAGGCTCGGTGCCTGCTGCCGGTGCCTGTTGAGCCGCTGAGGCCGAAGGCGTCCCGCCGGCGTCGATAGCGCCACCAGCAGGTTGGGAATTATTGGTAGCCGGAGCGGCTGCGCCACTGGCTATACGTTGATCGAGTTCCTGATAACGCTCCAGAGCTTCCTGCTTCATGCGCTGGATGTCATTTTGCTGGACCTCGACAACACCGCGCAAACGCGCGATTTCGTCCTGCATTTGCTGCAGTTGCATGAACAGCTGACCTTGTGCCGAGGCAGGGGCCGTAACCCCTCCCCCGGCATAGGCGCCGGACGTGCCATAACCCGCTGGCGGATAACTGCTGCTGCCAGAGCCAGAATTGTTATCGACCACAGGTGCCGCACCCAACGCTGAAAGCGGAAGGGCGAGGGCCAAAACGGTTAGAGCACGTCGGCACGTTCGCATGTCAAATTACTTACGCAGTTCGACGCGACGGTTTTGAGCCCAGGACTGCTCGTCGTTGCCGGTAGCAACTGGACGCTCTTCGCCGTAGGAAACCAGTTCCAGCTGAGCTGGGGAAACACCTTGCAGTACCAGATAGCGCTGAACGGCTTTCGCACGACGCTCGCCCAGTGCCATGTTGTACTCGCGAGTACCACGTTCGTCGGTGTTGCCTTCCAGAACAACGCGAGCGCCGTTAGCTTTCAGGTCTTTGGCGTGCACGTCCAGGGAGCGCATGGCTTCTGGCTTCAGGTCCGAACTGTCGTATTCGAAGTAGAAGGTGGTGATTGCGCGCAGAGCAGCTTCTTCGCTCAGGGAGCCGTCAACAGCACCCGAGTTGGCGCCGTAACCAGCGTTAGGATCAACAGCAGCACCGCCTGCACCGGCATTGTCGCCGCCTTTGGACGAGCAACCTACAGCTACAGCCATGGCCAGAGCCAGCGCAGCAAATTTACCAAACTTCAGCATTTCCATCTTGAAACTCCTAATGAACCCCAGTGTGTTAAGCAAATCGTGTAGCGCCGCGTCAGTTCAGGTAAGGGGACCAGGAAGGTTCTCTGACTTCGCCTTGAGCGGTAGGAAGCGGGAGCCTTACGCGTCCGTTAATGGACACGAGCATCAAGACTCCCCGGCCCTGCTGGCGGGTGGCGTAGATTACCATGGTGCCGTTGGGCGCAACAGTAGGCGACTCATCAAGGTTGCTATCTGTGAGGATTTTTACGCTACCGCGGGCCAAATCCTGCACTGCTACCTTGAAATTAGTGAAGCCGTCCTGCCGGTGAATCATTACCAGCGTCTTTTCATCGGCTGACAATTTCGGGTTGGCGTTGTAGTTACCCACGAACGTCACGCGTTCGGCACCGCCGCCATTGATATTGGTCTTGTAGATCTGTGGCTTGCCGCCACGGTCCGACGTGAAGTATAGCGTAGACCCGTCCTTGCCGAAGAAAGGTTCAGTATCAATCGAAGAATCGTTGGTGACGCGGCTCAATTGACGCGACGCCAGATTGATCACATAGATCTCCGGGTTGCCATCCTTGGACAGCACGAACGCCAGCTTGCTGCCATCCGGCGACCAGGCAGGCGCACCGTTCAGGCCTTCGAAGTTGGTGATCTGTTCGCGACGACCGGTGTCGATGTGCTGAACAAAGATGCGTGGACGCTTCTGTTCGAACGAGACATACGCAATACGCTTGCCGTCCGGCGCAAAACGCGGCGACAGGATTGGCTCACGGGATTGCAACAGGGTTACCGCACGAGCACCGTCGTAATCCGAACGCTGCAGGGTGTAACGCGTGTTGTTCTCCGAGAAGCGTTCGGCCGTCACGTAAAGCATACGAGTGGAAAACGCACCCTTGATACCGGTGAGCTTCTCGAACGACTGGTCTGCAATGTAGTGCGCCATGTCGCGCAGCTGATCATTGGTACCCGACACGTTGCCGGTCAGCACTTGCTGCTCGGTGGCCACGTTGAACAGTGCGTACTGGATCTGCAGACGTCCGCCGGCAGGCGTGATGTTGCCGACCATGACGTACTGGGCACCCAGCGCTTTCCAGTCACGGAAAATGACTTCACTGGCCTGGGTCGGCAAGCTGATCATGTTCTGCTTCGGGATCGGCGCGTAGTAGCCGGAGTTGCGCAGATCGTTGCTTATGATTTCGGCCATGTCCTCAGGCAGGACGTTACCGCCCTGCCATCCGAAAGGCACAACAGCGATGGGCGCTGCACGGTCACTGCCGCTGGTGACCAGAATGTTCTTTTCTTCTGCCGACACCATTGCGGATGCGAAACAGAGAACGACCAGCAGTCCTCGAAAAAGGTTGATCACAAGGCTAGATCTCCAGGTGTGAATGTCATCTTGAATGAACGATAGGGCGCGAAGTCAGCCGGCTTCAGACCCTGCATTTCTGTCAAACGTCCAATGTTCTTCACCGCAGCAACCGCAGAGCTGTCAAACGGTCCGTCGCCACTGGATTTGGCAATCGATACAGAGGCAATCGTACCGTCGGGCAACATCCCGATCTGTAACGTTACCGACATGTTATTACGTGCCGATGGTGGACGACTCCAGCCTTCGGAAGCCCTGACACGAATCAGGTCATCAAAACTGCCAGCCGTTTCATCGCCCCGCTCGTCAGCCAAAGCCTGTTGCCGCTCCGGTTTATCGGACAGCAAATCGGCCAGTGCCTGCGCCTTCTTGTCTTCAGCGGATTTGCGAGCTGCTTCCTGCGCCTTCTTGGCGGAATCGGCAGCGGCTTTTTTCTTCGCGTCCTCGGCAGCCTTTTTCTTGGCGTCTTCTGCGGCCTTTTTCTTGGCCTCATCAGCAGCCTGTTTCTTGGCTTCCTCGGCAGCAGCTTTCTTGGCGTCTTCTTCGGCTTTTTTCTTCGCCTCTTCTTCGGCCTTTTTCTTGGCTATATCAGCCTGTTGCTTATCTTCAAGCTTTTTGGCGTCGGCGACCTTCTTGGCTTCATCGGCTTTCTTGGCATCGTCAGCCTTTTTGGCCTCCTCTGCTTTCTGTTCGGCCTTTTTGGCTTCGTCGGCAGCTTTCTGCTCTTCGGCTTTTTGAGCGGACTCTTCTTTCTTTTGTTCCGCAGCTTTTACAGCTTCCTGTTTTTGCTGCTCGATCTTTTTCTGCTCCAGCTGTTCGACTTCTGTTTGTCGCGCAGCGGTTTTCTTCGCCTCACCGGCAATCTTCTGGTTGGTCTGGGTAGTGGCCTGGCTCTTGGACTTGAGCTGATAGAGCGTTGCCTGAACGATAGGCTTGGCTTCGGGCAGATCCGGAGTCATGGCAAAGCTGACGAACAGCATGCCGAAAATCAGAATATGCAATGCCACGGCCCAGACACTGGGCCAGAAGTAGCTTTCCGAGGCGGACGGCTCTCGAATCGGCTGCATCAGGGTGCCTCGGTAATCAAGCCAACATTCCCGACCCCAGCCTTCTGCAGCCCGCCCATCGTGCCCATGACCGAGCCGTAATCGACGGTCTTGTCACCACGAATGAAAACCTGCGTCTGCTTGCCTGCGTCACGACCGGCGGCGACGATCTTGGTCACTGCGGCGGTCAGCTGTGGCAGGGTCATTGCCTTGTCCATCTGCTTGTCGGTATCGACTTCGCTGCCAAGGTTCCAGTAATAGGTCTTGTCAGCCTTGATCGAAATGGTCAGGACCTGATTGTTGTTGTCTTGCGGCAAAGCCTCGCTGGAGACCTTGGGCAAGTCGACTTTCACGCCCTGGTTGATCATGGGAGCCGTGACCATGAAAATCACGAGCAACACCAGCATCACGTCGATGTAGGGCACTACGTTCATTTCGGCGACCGGCTTGCGTTTTCTGCGACGATCTCGAGCGATTAAAGCCATGGGGAATTACCTGCTCACTCTTCGCTGGTGTGCACTTTACGGTGCAGGATGGCCTGGAACTCGTCAGCAAACGTGTAATAACGGCTGATCAAGGTCTCACTGCGCGCGGCGAAACGGTTGTAGGCAATAACGGCCGGAATGGCTGCAAACAGGCCGATGGCCGTTGCAATCAGTGCTTCGGCAATGCCCGGTGCCACGGTAGCCAGCGTTGCCTGCTGCGCAGTCGCCAGACCGCGGAAGGAGTTCATGATCCCCCAGACAGTACCGAACAGACCGACATAAGGACTGGTAGAACCGACGGTCGCCAGATACGGCAGACCGGCTTCGAGTTTCTCTTCCTCGCGGGAGATGGCAACACGCATGGCGCGCGCCACACCTTCCATGACCGCATCAGGATCGACGCCGGACTGCTGACGCAGACGCGAGAACTCCTTGAAACCGGCACGGAAGATCTGCTCGACGCCCGAGTCCGGATCGGGATTGCTGCCCGCCTGACGGTACAGCTTGGACAGATCGATGCCCGACCAGAAACGCTCTTCAAAGCTGTCCAGTGCACGTCGACCTGCGCGCAGCATGTTGCTGCGCTGAAAAATCACGATCCACGAAGTGACCGAAGCAGCTACCAGAATCAGCATTACCAACTGAACAACAATGCTGGCATTGCTGACCAAACTCCACATGGAGGAATGGTCGACGACGTTAGCTTCCACGCTTTATCTCCTGCTCTGAATGTATGCCCGCGCCGCCCTGGTCGGCGAAGGCCGCTCGCAGAGCTTCGGGAATGGCCCGGGGTTTAAAACTATCGGCGCGTACACACGCCACCAGAAACTGCCCTTCACAGAGCAGCGTTGCATCCGACGCCCGCCTGATCTGCTGTTTAAAGCGCAGGCTGACGCGATTCAATTCGGTTACTTCTGCACTGACGAGCAACTCGTCATCCAGCCGCGCCGGCTTGTGATAACGAGCCTCACTGGAGTGCACGACAAATAAAAGGTTTTCCTGCGCCAGTTCGGATTGGGCAAAGCCCAATTCCCGTAGCCGCTCGGTACGAGCCCGCTCCATGAATTTCAGATAATTGACGTAGTAGACGATGCCGCCGGCATCGGTGTCCTCGTAATAAACGCGACAGCGATGTGCGAACGACTGAACCCCGTTTTGCGCGCGCATACTCTAGAGCTTACTCCTCAGGTTGCCAATCGGGTCAGGCAACTGTTTTTCAACCTTTTGCCACTTAGTTACAGGTATCGGCGGCAGGACTGGCAATGTGACCACAGAGACCGCAAATAAATTGCAAGCCATCGCTATAAATCCACAGGCCCATCGCCAAAATCGTCCGGTACCGGTATCTCGCCCATCCTCGACGGGATATTCAGGCCGAAATGCAGATACGCATGCCGGGTCACCACACGCCCGCGAGGTGTGCGCATGATATAGCCTTGCTGGATCAAATAGGGCTCGAGTACGTCTTCGATTGTATGACGCTCCTCGCTGATGGCCGCCGCCAGGCTGTCCACGCCCACCGGACCACCGTCGAACTTCTCGATCATGGTCAGCAGCAAACGCCTGTCCTGATGATCGAAGCCGTGCTCGTCGACGTCCAGCAGGTTGAGGGCCTTGTCGGCTGTCTGCCGGGTAATCTGCCCATTGCCACGAACCTCGGCAAAATCCCGTACGCGACGCAACAGGCGGTTGGCGATACGCGGCGTGCCACGGGCGCGCCTGGCAATCTCGAAAGCGCCCTGCGGCTCAATGACCAAACCCAGAATGCCTGCCGAGCGCGAGACAATCGTCGAAAGATCGGCGATGTTGTAAAACTCGAGTCGCTGCACGATGCCGAAACGGTCGCGCAACGGATTGGTCAGCATGCCGGCGCGAGTGGTCGCGCCGACCAGCGTGAACGGCGGCAGATCAAGCTTGATCGAACGCGCTGCCGGGCCTTCACCGATCATGATGTCGAGCTGGAAGTCTTCCATTGCCGGGTACAGCACTTCCTCGACGATCGGCGACAGACGATGGATCTCGTCGATGAACAGCACGTCATTGGGTTCGAGATTGGTCAGGATCGCTGCCAGATCGCCAGGCCGCTCGAGGACCGGGCCGGACGTACTCTTGATCGACACGCCCATTTCCTGGGCAATGATGTTGGCGAGCGTGGTCTTGCCCAGGCCGGGCGGACCGAAGATCAGCGTGTGGTCCAGCGCTTCGCTGCGACCACGGGCAGCCTGGATGAACAACTCCATCTGCTCGCGCACGGTCGGCTGGCCGATATAGTCCGCGAGGCTCAGTGGCCGAATCGCGCGGTCCATCTGTTCATCACGATCACGGCCACCAGTGGCGGTTATCAGGCGGTCGGCGTCTATCACTTAACCCATCCCCTTCAACGCACGGCGAATCAGATCCGCACTGCTCAAATCTTTTTCCTTGATGGCGGAGACAGCCTTGCTCGCCTCCTGAGGTTTGTAGCCCAGCGAAATCAGTGCGCTGACCGCATCGGATTCTGCCGACGCTACAGGCTCAGCCTGATTGGGGCCATTGGAAACCAGCGTAAAGGTGCCTGGCAAGGACTCCCAGGCCTTGAAACGATCCTTGAGCTCGACCAGCAGACGCTCGGCGGTCTTCTTGCCCACGCCGGGAATGCGCGTCAGCGCCGAAGTGTCCTGCGCCTGCACGCAACGCACCAGCTCATCGACTTCCAGACCGGACATCAGCGCCAGTGCCAGCTTGGGGCCGACGCCATTGAGCCGGATCAGCTCACGAAACAGCTCGCGCTCGCGCTTTTCGTAGAAGCCGTACAAAAGGTGCGCGTCCTCACGGACCACCAGGTGGGTGTGCAACGTCACCGTCTCGCCAACATGCGGCAACCGGTACAGGGTGGTCATCGGCACTTCCACCTCATAGCCGACACCGTTGACATCCAGCACCAGATGCGGAGGCTGCTTTTCGGCGAGAGAGCCGCGTAAACGTCCAATCACGTTTCAGATCCTTTCGTGTTGCCTGTCGCTCGCGCGAAGAAGTTGAACACCGTCATCATAGAAAATATGCGGACACATAATGCCAGTCAGAGCCGCAAGCGGCCGCCGCGACTGCGCGCAGTGGCCAACCCGTGAGGAATCAGACTGGAGCGCGTATGCGCGTGGCACAGGGCGATGGCAAGGGCATCGGAAGCATCGATTTGCGGCTTTTGGGTCAGCTTGAGCAGATGCATGACCATAATCATCACCTGTTCTTTATTGGCACCGCCGGTTCCTGCAACGGCCTGCTTGACCTGGGTTGCGGTGTATTCGGCAATTTCCAGCGCTTCTTCGGCACCCGCCACGATGGCTGCGCCCCTGGCCTGCCCCAGCTTCAATGCCGAATCGGCGTTACGCGCCATGAAAACCTTCTCGATGCCCATCGTCACCGGTCCGTAGGTCTTGATGACCTCCCGCACACCGCGATAAACGATCTGTAAACGCTCGTGCAGCTCGCCGCTGCCAGTGCGGATGCAGCCCGACGCAACATAGACACAGCCGCGTCCGGTGTCGCGTACCACGCCATAGCCGGTGATTCGCGAACCGGGATCGATACCAAGAATAAGAGTCATAACGCCTGCAGCTTGAGGAGGTCACGCAAAACAATAGGTGCAGCATAAAGGCAGAAGCCGGGGGCCGATAGCTGCGTGTTGCTCACAGCTTCGTTCCCCCGGCTTCCGACCTGGTGTTGCCTGTGAGCGATCAGCCCAGCTGTTCCATCACTTCGTCCGGGATTTCCGCGTTTGAATAGACGTTCTGCACGTCATCCAGGTCTTCAAGCATATCAATCAGCTTGAGTACCTTTTCAGCGGTTTCCAGATCAAGCACAGCGCTGGTGGTCGGCAGCATGACGATCTCTGCATCTGCTGCCTTGAAGCCTGCTGCCTCCAATGCGTTACGCACCGCATAAAACCCGGAGAACGAGGTGAACACATCGATCGAGCCGTCTTCGTTGGTCACGACATCGTCAGCATCGGCCTCCATGGCAGCCTCGATCAGCGAATCCTCATCGACACCGGCGGCGAAGGATATCTGGCCCTTGCGATCGAACAGGTACGCAACAGAACCGTCGGTGCCGAGATTGCCGCCGCACTTGGTGAACGCATGGCGTACAGCCGCCGCAGTACGATTGCGGTTGTCGGTCATGGTTTCAACCATGACCGCCACGCCGCCCGGACCATAGCCCTCGTAACCCAGCTCTTCGACATCATCACCGTCGGAGGCCCCTACTCCTCGCGCCACCGCACGATCAATGGTGTCACGGGTCATGTTCGCACCAAGCGCCTTGTCCAGCGCCAACCGCAGACGCGGGTTGGAACCGGGATCACCGCCACCCTGACGCGCAGCAACGGTCAGCTCACGGATCCACTTGGTGAAAATCTTGCCTTTCTTGGCATCCTGACGCTCTTTGCGGTGCTTGATGTTCGCCCACTTAGAATGACCTGCCATTTTTCGCTCCAGATTCTTTTTGAAACACCTTCACCTTTCGCCCTGAAAAACCGGGCAAAAAGCTTCACTCAATAAGGGCAGATACAGGGCGTATCGACGATACGCCCTGCCCGGCATCACTCGGCCTTCGGCTGCTCGCGCAGACGGATGTGCAGCTCGCGCAACGCTTTGGCATCGACAACGCCAGGCGCCTGGGTCATGACATCGGCAGCGCTCTGGGTTTTCGGGAACGCAATCACTTCACGAATCGATTGCGCGCCGGTCATCAGCATCACCAGACGGTCCAGACCGAAAGCCAGACCACCGTGCGGTGGCGCGCCGTATTTCAAGGCATCGAGCAGGAAGCCGAACTTCTCCTGCTGCTCGTCTTCGGCAATGCCCAGCAGACGGAAGACCGCCTGTTGCATTTCCTTGCGATGGATACGGATCGAACCGCCGCCCAGCTCGGTGCCGTTGAGCACCATGTCGTATGCACGGGACAGCGCGGTCGCCGGGTTGGCTTCCAGTTCTTCAGGCGTGCACTTGGGTGCCGTGAAGGGGTGGTGCAACGCGGTGAAGCTGCCGTCGTCGTTTTCTTCGAACATCGGGAAGTCAACGACCCACATCGGTGCCCACTCGCAAGTGTGCAGCTTGAGGTCATTGCCGATCTTGATGCGCAGCGCGCCAAGGGCCTCGCTGACGATCTTGAACTTGTCCGCACCGAAGAAAACGATGTCGCCATCAACCGCACCAACGCGATCGAGGATGACGTTCAGGTTGTCTTCCGGAATGAACTTGACGATCGGCGACTGCAAGCCTTCCGGCCCCTTCGCACGCTCGTTGACCTTGATGTAGGCCAGACCTTTGGCACCATAGATGCTGACGAACTTGGTGTAGTCGTCGATCTGGCTGCGCGCCATACTGGCGGCGCCCGGTACACGCAGTGCGGCAACGCGTCCCTTGGGGTCGTTGGCCGGGCCGCTGAACACCTTGAATTCCACGCCGGTGAGCTGATCGGCAACATCCACCAGTTCCAGCGGGTTGCGCAGGTCCGGCTTGTCGGAACCGTAGCGGCGCATGGCCTCTTCGAAAGTCATGTGCGGGAAATCACCGAACTCCAGGTCCAGAACTTCCTTGAACAGCTGACGAACCATCTTCTCGGTCAGACCGATGATGTCCTCTTCGTTGAGGAAGCTGGTTTCAATGTCGATCTGGGTGAATTCCGGCTGACGGTCAGCACGCAGGTCTTCGTCGCGGAAGCATTTGGCGATCTGGTAGTAACGGTCGAAGCCAGCCACCATCAGCAGTTGCTTGAACAGCTGAGGCGATTGCGGCAGGGCGAAGAAGCTGCCCGGGTGTGTGCGGCTTGGCACCAGATAGTCGCGAGCGCCTTCCGGGGTGGCGCGGGTCAGGATCGGCGTCTCGACGTCGAGGAAGCCGTTGTCATCCAGATAGCGACGGATACTGGTAGTGATGCGCGAACGCAGACGCAGCTTCTCGGCCATTTCCGGACGGCGAAGATCGATGAAGCGATAACGCAGGCGTGTTTCCTCGCCGACGTCGGAATACTCGTTCAGCGGGAACGGCGGCGTTTCGGACTCGTTCAACACCTCGAGTTCATAACCCAGAACTTCGATGGCGCCTGACGCCATGTTCGCGTTCACGGCACCTGCCGGGCGAGCACGAACCTTGCCCACGACCTTGACCACGTACTCGCTGCGCACGCGATCAGCGGCAGCGAAGCTGTCGGCACGATCCGGGTCGAACACGACTTGAGCCATGCCTTCACGGTCGCGGATATCGAGGAAGATAACGCCCCCGTGGTCACGACGACGGTGGACCCATCCGCAAAGGGTAATTTCCTGGCCTTCCAGACTCTCGTTCAGTTGGCCGCAATAATGGCTGCGCATCATGATGGTGTTTTCACTTCTCGTAATTCGAATTCGGTGGCGATTTCGCTCCTGGCTTGCGCTCAGAGGTACAAGGCACCGGCACAAGACTAAAGCCAGCCCTGGCCCACGCAGAGTCACGCCCGCTAGCAAGACGGAGGATTATATAGAGTTAATTGGCACCGTGCAGCCGGACGAACCTATTAACGACCGGATAAGCTCATGATCACCCCGCGCAGCCGAGCCGTTCGCTCGCGCCGCGGGGGAAAGCGCAGGCCCACCTGAGCGAGCCCACAGGAATGAGGATAAAGCCACGCTAGACGTGAGAATTTTCCAGGCAGTCGCCCTTCAAAAGATGCGCCACACAGACAACACGAATCAAACCACTGAAATTCTTCACGCCCCCGTACCGTAAGTGAACCTCCCGATCAATGTAGGACAGCACCGCATTGACGGAGCACTCATTACTACTGGCGATGCCTGAAAGAATGTTCCAGTACACTTTCTCCAGACGCAGGCACGTCGCCAGGCCGTTAAGTCGAACGGATTTTGAGTGCGGCTGCGCCAGCGTCATATTGAAATCCTCGACAAAAGGATCATGGCGTATTTCCACCTCTCGGTGGAGCAACTTAAGCTCTCGCTCAGCACTTCGTAACATCATAACCGCCACCTTCGAATCATTGAATTTTAAACACCAAAAGAAATATTCAAAAACAAATAAATGTCCCGATGTATAAAACATGATTGGCGATTTTATAGCCAGAAGCCCCTACACCTTATCACTGTAGGAGATGGCTACAGGAAACAACGGAATATCGTTATTAACCTTGAAGGGGACGCCAATAAAAGCGAGGAAAACTGCAGAGCAGCGCGCGACTGTTGGGCCTCGGCTTGCCCGAGCAATTGCGCGATGAAAGCGGGTGCAGGAAGTGACAGGTGTGACGGGCGAAGAACAACTCAGGAACGGGACGAGTGGCACTTGAAGCCACTCGTCCCTGGCCGTTACTTGGACTCGAGCATCGAGCGCAGCATCCAGGCGGTTTTTTCGTGCACCTGCATGCGTTGCGTCAGTAGGTCAGCCGTCGGCTCATCACTAACCTTATCCAGAAGAGGAAAGATACTACGAGCAGTACGGACAACAGCCTCTTGACCCTGCACCAGACTTTTGATCATATCTTCAGCACTGGGTACGCCTTCTTCTTCCTTGATGGAAGACAGGCGCGCATATGTCGAATAAGTACCCGGCGCCGGAAAGCCCAGAGCACGAATACGCTCGGCGATGGAATCAACCGCCAGTGCCAGTTCGTTATACTGTTCTTCGAACATCAAATGCAGCGTGCGAAACATCGGCCCGCTGACATTCCAGTGAAAGTTGTGAGTCTTGAGGTAAAGCACATAAGTATCCGACAGCAGATGCGACAGACCGTCCACGATCGATTTGCGATCCTCTTCACTGATACCGATATCGATTGCCATGTTTCATGCCCTTTTGGTGAGGATTGAAAAGCAGTAAAGACGACTACTCTATCAAGAGAACCCGAATGGCGCAGCTTTCCGTTGGCAGGATGCTATCTGCTGGCAGCGGACTACGCCTCTGCCAGGGCTATTCACACGGGGCTGCAGCGGGCGTCCGGGGCAGAAAATACCTGCGTGCCTGAAGGAGTCGTCAGCAAAATCCGTGAGACGCTCTGTTTCGCGCATCTACAGAGCTAGCGGCAGAGCCACTAAAGGACAGCGGGCTGCCAGCGCCGGACAGGCACGCGCACCATTATCGATTGCTGATTTGAGTAGGATCAGGCTTTGCTGTTAAATACACGCCGTGTCGCCAACGAGTTGTGATCCAGCGCTGGCACATAGGCCGGCCCAGCGTCCGTGCATCACGCCTCATCTTTTTCAGAAGCGTACCGGGCGTTACCAGCTATTTCTTGTAATCCTTCTTGCATGTGAGCTTTTTAAAATGTTGAAAATTGTCCATCTGGTAACGGGAGCAGCAGCCCTGTTGCTTTCTTTCATACCGAGCCTGCGTAGTGAAGCGGCATCTCTCTACCTGCAAAATCCTGACGCGATCTGCCTGGCTTTTCTAGGGCTGCTTAACTTGATACTCGCTCCGGTCATTCCTTACTGGAATAGAGGTCCGCGTCATAATCTGCAAAATCTGGTCAGTGCATTGCTTGTCATTGCGGTAATCGTACAAACGCTAACCTTGCTTGTTCCTCTACCCGGTATCGCCGGTCAACCGGCTATTCTGGTGAGCCTGGCTGTCGCCATCGTAGCCGTCGCCCTGCACCTGAGCGTCAGCTTCTACAGGTCTTACACCCCTTCGTCCGCGCCACAAAGCCACGACATGGGAAATCGTGATACTGGTACCGTAAAGTGGTTCAACACCTCCAAGGGCTTCGGCTTCATCTCCCGGGATTCCGGCGACGATATTTTTGTGCATTTCCGAGCCATTCGCGGTGAGGGTCATCGCGTACTGGTCGAAGGACAGCGCGTCGAGTTTTCCGTAATGAACCGTGACAAAGGCCTGCAGGCCGAAGATGTCATTGCAGCCCTGCCCCGCCGCTGATTGTTTCAAGCAACAAAAAAACCGCGACCTCCTGACGGAGGTCGCGGTTTTTTTATGGCAGCCCATCAATAATGAGGTGGCGGCGCATCTTCCTCGAAGGTCTCGAACTGACTGCCCATTTCCTCCTGACGCTTGAGCATCGCCGCCATCTGCAGTTGCAGATGATCAAGCTCGCGCTGCTGCTTTACCAGCACGTCATTGAGTGCCTGAATCGTATCGTCCTGAAAGGCCATACGGCTTTCAAGCTCCATGACTCGCTCTTCAAGGCTCATGATTGTTCCTCCTCAAATCGAAAATCATTTGTCAGTACCGGCTTCAGTTGCCGACGGATTGCCGAGAGCTGTTCGTCGGTATAAGCAATGGCAGCATGCTTGCCCCACACGGGCGCAGGCCAGGCGGCATCGTCACGTTTGCGCACAATGACGTGCATATGCAGCTGGCTCACCACGTTGCCCAACGCGGCAACATTGATTTTATCCGCATCGAAGAGCTCGTTCAGCACCTTGGACAACGCGCTCGTCTCCTGCCACAACTGCATTAGATCTGCAGCATTGAGCTGAAAGACTTCGGTGATGTCTGCCCGACGCGGCACCAGGATGAACCATGGGTAATGACTGTCATTGGAGAGTAGCAACCGGCACAGCGGAAAGTCGCCGATCGGCAGGGTGTCTTGTTGAAGGCGGGAATCCAGAACGAACACGATAAAAAGCTCCTGACTGCCAGGTGAATGCACCTGCCCTGTCGATAACAGGGTGCTGCGATAGGCAGTCAGGATACTAGGCTTCGCGTAAGGCTTCACCTGTGCACCAGAATGCATCCACTGCAACGGTCGCCGCACCGATTTGACGCCACTGACTGACCGCGGATCCCGCTGTAAACAGCCTCACCTTAAACCACCGCCTTACAATTGCCTGCCTCGCGTACATGAAAATGAAACATTCATTGCCTCACCATGACCGCCAGCCAGAGCAATGCTCCAGGTTCAGGCGAACCCGATGGGGAATGCACCAAAATCACACACTGCTGTTGCGTCAGCAACACAACGGATTCGTTTTCTACTCAATGTAAGCCTGTACCGGTAACGTTTTTGGGCGAGAGGGGCAGAGAACACCCTTGGCGCAGAAAAACCAGAGGCATTTTAAAAAAATAAAAATAGTCATTTAAAACAGATAGATGGAGCAAAAATGCGATCTTGATTCTGATTTTTCACAAAATTTTTTCATTTCCGGAAACTTTGTGCACGCTTGTTGCTTTATCACCCATATGATCACGACATCCCTGGCGGAAAACAGGGGTGACAGAATCAAGGGAAAATAAGGCTTGCGACACTGAGGGACGCCGTGACGGACCGCACTTTGATCGATCCAACAAGGTGCAGAATGCCACTACAGGCTAGCTCGGCTGCGCGTCGTAAAGATTCTGAAAGGATAAGGCTGTAGCTATAGCAACCCAAGTCAGCGTGATATAGATTCCGCCGACAAAAATAGAAAGAGCCGCCCAGACAAAAAAACAGGTGGGACGGCAGACAATTCTTCTAAAAACCAAAGGAGCAATCACGATGAGAGTGATGAAGTGGAGCGCAATCGCACTGGCCGTTACGGCAGCCAGCGCCCAAATGGCAACAGCCGCACCTTTCGTCAGCGATCAGGCTGATGCCAAGGGCTTTGTGGAAGGCAGCACGCTTGACCTGAAGTTGCGCAATTACTATTACAACCGTGACAAGAAAGCTGGCGCTGACGACGATCGCGACTGGACCCAGGGGATCTTGGCCAACTTCAGCACCGGCTACACCCAAGGCACTATCGGTGTCGGCGTCGAGGCTTTCGCCTACGCTGGCGTCAAGCTGTGGGGCCCGGACAAATACTCGGGTTCCGGCAACCTGATCACCGACGCAGCCGGTAACAACGAAGATACGCTGTCCAAAGCTGGCGGCGCAGTCAAGTTCCGCGTTTCGAAGACTGAGCTGAAAGTGGGCGACATGCAGCCGACCAGTCCAGTGTTCGCAGTCGGCGGCTCGCGCCTGCTGCCTCAGACCGCAAGCGGTATCAGCTTGCAGAGCAGTGAACTGGCAGGCCTGGACGTTGAAGCAGGTCACTTCTACTCCGGCACCAGCCAGGATGACACCAGCCACGACGGCAGCATTTTCGCCAACTACGCGGGTGTTCGTGCGAACAGTGCCGACTTCGCTGGTGGCAAATACGCAATTACCGACAGCCTGGGCGTTGCATTCTATGCCGCCAAGCTGGAAGACATCTGGGATCAATACTACGCCAACGTGAACTACGCCCTGCCACTGGGTGGAGATCAGTCTCTGGCATTCGATGCGAACATCTATCGCACCGTTGACGAAGGCAGCGCCAAAGCCGGCTCGATCAGCAACACCGCGTTCTCCGGTTCCGCAGCCTACTCGTTCCTTGCTGCGCATACCGTTACCCTCGCGCTCCAGAAGATCAACGGTGACACTCCGTTCGACTACATCGGTATCGGTGACAACAACCGCGGTGGCGACTCGATCTTCCTGAACAACTCGATCCAGTACTCCGACTTCAACGGTCCGGGTGAAAAATCCTGGCAGGTCCGCTACGACCTGAACATGACTCCGTACGGCGTTCCAGGCCTGAGCTTCATGACCCGTTACATCAAGGGTACTGACATCGACGGCACCAAAACACCTACCGGCAGCGCTTATGCTGGCCTGTACGGTGCAGACGGCGAGCACCACGAAACCAACCTTGAAGCCAAATACGTCGTACAGACTGGCCCGGCCAAAGACCTGTCCTTCCGTATGCGTCAGGCATGGCACCGCGCCAACGCCGACCAGGGCGAAGGCGACGTCAACGAGTTCCGCCTGATTGTCGATTACCCGATCTCGATCCTGTAATCACCGCTCAGCACTCGTTAATAGAAGAAGCCCGGCATATGCCGGGCTTTTTCATGAGCCCATGAAAGCGCTTCAACGCCACCTGCAAGCCAGCCGCGCCCTGTACGCGACCGGCACAGCGCCGTACAATGCCAGGTCATTTCCTGTCTCAGCAACCGACAACGGCCAACCATGCGCACCAGTCAATTTTTGCTCGCCACACAGAAAGAAACCCCTTCCGATGCGGTCGTGGTCAGCCATCAGCTGATGCTGCGCGCCGGCATGATTCGCAAGCTGGCCTCCGGCCTCTACACCTGGCTGCCCATGGGCCTGCGCGTACTGCGCAAGGTCGAAGCCATCGTTCGTGAAGAAATGGACGCCGCAGGCGCACTCGAGATTCTGATGCCCGGCATTCAACCCGCAGAACTGTGGCAGGAATCCGGACGCTGGGAGCAGTATGGCCCGGAGCTGATGCGTCTGGTCGACCGCCACAACCGCGAGTTCTGCCTGGGCCCGACCCACGAAGAAGTCATCACCGATCTGGCACGCAATGAGCTCAACAGCTATAAACAGCTGCCGATCAACCTGTACCAGATCCAGACCAAATTCCGTGACGAGATCCGCCCGCGCTTCGGCCTGATGCGTGGACGCGAGTTCGTCATGAAAGACGCCTACTCGTTCCATGCCGATCACGAATCGCTGCAGGTCACCTACGACCGCATGCATCTGGCGTACAGCAACATCTTCACCCGACTGGGCCTGAAGTTCCGCCCGGTCGAAGCGGATAACGGCTCGATTGGTGGCGCAGGCTCGCACGAATTCCACGTACTGGCCGAATCCGGCGAAGACGATATCGTGTTCAGCGACGGCTCCGATTACGCAGCCAACATCGAAAAGGCCGAGGCGATTCCTCGCGAGAAGACGCGCCCTGCCGCGACCGAAGAGTTGCGTCTGATCGACACGCCGAACACCAAGACCATCGCCCAACTGGTCGAAGGTTTCGGTCTGCCAATCGAGAAAACCGTCAAGACGCTGGTGGTGCATGCTGCCGAAGAAGGCAAGCTGATCGCCCTGATCATCCGCGGCGATCACGAGCTCAATGAAATCAAGGCCAGTCAGCTGGAACAGGTCGCCAACCCGCTGGTCATGGCGTCCGAAGCCGAACTGCGCGACGCCATCGGCGCAGGCGCGGGCTCACTGGGCCCATTGAACCTGCCACTGCCGTGCATCATCGACCGCTCCGTCGAGCTGATGAGCGACTTCAGCGTCGGTGCCAACATCGACGACAAGCACTATTTCGGCGTCAACTGGGAGCGCGATCTGCCGGTTCCGACCGTTGCCGACCTGCGCAACGTGGTTGCGGGCGACCCGAGCCCGGATGGCAAGGGCACGCTGGAAATCAAGCGCGGCATCGAAGTGGGTCACATCTTCCAGCTGGGCACCAAGTACAGCGAAGCGATGAAGTGCCAGGTGCTGGGTGAGAACGGCAAGCCGGTCAATCTGGCGATGGGTTGCTACGGCATCGGTGTTTCCCGAGTGGTTGCAGCTGCCATCGAACAGAACAGCGACGAAAACGGCATCATCTGGAACGATACCCTCGCGCCGTTCCAGATTGCGCTGGTCCCGCTGCGCTACGAGACAGACGCCGTTCGTGAAGCGACGGACAAACTGTACGCTGACCTGACGGCTGCCGGTTTTGAAGTATTGCTCGACGACCGCGACAAGAAGACCAGCCCGGGCATCAAGTTCGCCGACATGGAACTGATCGGTATCCCGCACCGCATCGTGGTGAGCGACCGAGGCCTGGCCGAAGGCAATCTGGAATACAAGAGCCGTACCGAATCGCAACCGCAAGCCATTGCAGTCGCGGACGTGCTGTCGTTCATCCAGGGCAAAGTGAACCGCTGAGTCAAAAGGCGCACCTGCTCGCAGGTGCGCCGCTCTTCACTCGCCCAATCCGCATCAGAGATCCCATGCTCAAACGAAGCACCTTAAGCCTCGGCAGCGCCGTTCTGTGCGGCTCATTTCTCGTCGGCGGCTGTGCCAACCAGCTCTCTCAGCGCAGCGAGCACGAGGAGCGAGTCGAACGCAAACTGCTCGAACATACCCTGCAAGTCGATATCGGCGAACCCAAGACACTGGAGTTGCCGCAACGCCGCGTGCGGATTCACGAGCACAAATCGTTCGAGGTCACCGACTTTGAAGTCACCCGCCACTATGACCGCTACACGCCTTACCAACCGTGGCGGGAGGTCTACGAGATCCCGCTCGGCGCAGTCGCTGTTGTCGCAGGTGTCGGGGCCAACGTGGTCAACGTGTTTGCGCTGGGCAATTTGCCGGAAAGCATGACCAAGGACTGGATTCACTATGGCGTGGCAGGTCTCAACCCGTTCATGAATGCCCCGTCCCACGGTCGCGCCGAGCAGAATCTGGCGAGCATCGACGAGGTTCAGAAGGACAAGCGGATCGAGAACTCCACCCTGCCCTGGAATGAACGCCCGGTGATGGTCAAGGCCGGCAATGAAACTCATGAAATGAGCACTGACCGCAACGGCATCCTCCGCCTGAACCTGCTGGACAGTCCGTTTGCCGAACAGGACCTCAGCCGCATCACTCGCATTTATATCAACGTCGAAGACGATCAGGACAGCGCGCACACGAGCGCCAGTTTGCCCATCAGCCATTCGCTACGCGGCAAGCTGCTGGAGGCGCACGCCCTGATCTACGACGACCTTGAAGATGATGAGGTCAGCCAGTGGGTGCATCGGGTCAAGCGTCTTTCTGATATGGGGCTGGAAGAAGAAGCCAGCGAGCTGGAACAGAACCTGATCGAACTGACGCGCAACGATCCACAGTTGCAGGGTGAATTTCTCAAGTCACTCGCCAGAGACGCTGGCCGCCTGGTCGCCGTTCCTGCCCAGAGCCAGTAACAAGTGCCTGTAACATGAAAGGCCGCGGCGTATAACCGCGGCCAGTCATTATCGAGAGAACAATTCCAGCTGTTCATGGGCTGCACGCAGATCGTGCAGACGCACGCCTATGCCCAGTAATCGCACCGGCTTGCCACCGCGGGCGAACGCCTGAGCCAGCAGCTGCTCATAACTGCCCAGATCCCTTCCGGCTCCGGATTGTTCGAGAGTCGTCTGCGTAAAGTCGTGAAACTTCACTTTAACGAACGGCTTGCCGGGCCGGTACTGCCCTTCCATTCTGGCCATACGGCCACTCAGGGTTTCCAGCAGGTCGGGCAGTTTTTCCAGGCAGGCCGCCAGATCGGGCAGATCCGTGTCGTAAGTATTTTCAACGCTGACTGACTGACGTCGGCTGTCATTCTGCACCGGTCGGTCATCGATCCCGTGCGCCAGACTCCAGAGGCGCTCGCCAAAGCTGCCGAATTCCCGAACCAGCGCGAGCTTGCTGCGGCTTCGCAGGTCGGCGCAGTCGACGATGCCCAGCCGGCCGAGCTTGTCTGCGGTGACCTTTCCTACGCCATGAAGCTTGGTGACCGGCAAGGAAGCGACGAAATCCTCGACCTGATCCGGCGTAATGACGAACAAGCCGTTGGGCTTTTTCCAGTCGCTGGCGATCTTGGCGAGAAACTTGTTGGGCGCAACGCCCGCCGACACAGTGATGTGCAACTGATTCGAGACACGGCGACGGATGTCCTGCGCGATGCGCGTGGCGCTGCCGGAAAAGTGCCCGGCCTCGGACACGTCCAGAAAAGCCTCATCCAGAGACAACGGCTCTATAAGGTCGGTGTAATCCCGAAAGATCGTGTGGATTTCCCGCGATGCTTCTTTATAAGCATCCATGCGCGGCTTGACGATGGTCAGGTCCGGGCAGAGCTTGAGCGCATGCCGGGAGGACATGGCCGAGCGCACGCCATACGCGCGCGCCTCGTAATTACAGGTCGCAATCACCCCGCGCCGCTCCGCAGAGCCGCCTACCGCCAGCGGCTTGCCAGCGAGGTCGGGCTCGTCACGCATTTCAATGGCTGCATAAAAGCAGTCACAGTCGATGTGGATGATTTTGCGCTGCGTCATGACCTGATGGGATTTTGCAATCAATGGCCGCGCAGTATCTCATTCGTACCGTCAAGTAACATCCAATGATGCGAAAGGTCGCCATGAAAAGTAGTCAAACGCCCATCATGCATGACCGAAACAGCTGCAAAGCCCCGTCATGCAAGCGCCAATACCATGCAGACCGATCATCTGGATCCGCTAAGCATTTGAAGAAAAAGCACTTTTTTGAAACTAACCATTGACACCTCGTCATCTCTCTGTAGAATGCCGCCACACAGACGCGGGATGGAGCAGTCTGGTAGCTCGTCGGGCTCATAACCCGAAGGTCGTCGGTTCAAATCCGGCTCCCGCAACCAAACATCAAAAAAGGCTACTCGAAAGAGTGGCCTTTTTTGTGCGCGCCTGAAAAGCACCCTTCTCAAGCCCGGACATTGGGCCATGCCTCGCGCAGATATACAGCGCTCTCCGGCACCCTGCGGCGAATCCTGACGGCCTGGCCGTACACTTTCCTGATAATGCTCCACGCAGGCATGCTGCTCTGAAAACCGGTCACCCGCCCCCAAGCGTGCAAAATCTGCAAAATCCGCTACTCATTTGCATGCTTTGCGGATTAAGGGTTGACACTTCAGCGTTCGGCTGTAGAATGCCGCCACACAGACGCGGGATGGAGCAGTCTGGTAGCTCGTCGGGCTCATAACCCGAAGGTCGTCGGTTCAAATCCGGCTCCCGCAACCAAACATCAAGAAAGGCTACTCGAAAGAGTGGCCTTTTTTGTTTCCGGTAGAAAAGCAGCGCGGGCAACGGCTAACTGTCTGACAAAAAAGACTATTTCCAAAGCCCTTTGAAACCCTATCATCACATCTGTAACGTAATACGTGCATTTACGACAGTTTTTGCGTGCGCTGCCGATAGGTGTTACTAAGCTGAATCACGACTGAACCGTAGCTGAACAGCATCACCCGGCTCGATTCGCTATTCGCTCGTTAGACGTTGACGCGCTAACATCCTGAAATATTTTCTGCGTAGGGATTGGTAACTTGGCTGCATACCTCCATCCTGTCGCGCACGATCCAAGGAGTGATTGATGCGCGACAACATGTCCGATTCCAATGAAACCATTGATGCAGAGCAACCCGTCAGCCCACCGCGCCATAACTGGCGGGAGCTGCTGAGCAAATACCGACAGCCCATAGGGCTGGCGGTGATGCTGCTGTTGTTCAGCCTGGCCCTTATAGCCTGCCGCCACATGCTGGTCGAAATGGACTGGTATGCGCTGCACGATTCGCTGTTCGCAGTCCCCCTGCCCGCCCTGGGCGGTGCGCTGCTCGCGGCAATCGTCGGCTATATCATCCTGATGGGCTATGAACTGTCCGCCAGTCGGTACGCCAATGTCGACCTGCCAATCAAGACGCTGCTTCTCGGCGGCTTCACCTCATTTGCCATCGGCAATGCGGTCGGCCTGTCGATGCTGTCCGGTGGCTCGGTGCGCTACAGGCTTTATTCACGCCATGGCGTAGGCGCAATCGAAATCGCCCGCATGACCGTGTTCGCCAGCCTGTCACTGGGTTGTGCGTTGCCTCCACTGGCTGCACTGGCCACGTTGAGCAACCTGTCAGGCGCGTCACTGGCACTCAAACTTCCCGTGGACGTGCTGGCTGTAGTCGCTACAGCGGTGTTGATCGGCAGTCTGTTGCTGGCGGTGTTCGTCTACCGTCGCCGCCTGCCGGAACAGGACATCCCGCACAATATTCTGGTTCGTCTCGGTCGTCGCACCTTGCGCCTGCCGGATTTGAAGCTGACGCTGATTCAGCTGGTGATCACCGCGCTGGACGTCGCCGCCGCAGCGATGGTGCTGTACCTGCTGCTGCCGCATGCGCCGCCGCTGGGTGCATTCATCCTTATCTATCTGCTGGCGCTCGCGGCCGGCGTGCTCAGCCATGTGCCTGGCGGCGTCGGCGTGTTCGAGGCGATTCTGCTTGCGGCCTTTGCCAACGAGCTGGGTGCCGCCCCGCTCGCCGCTGCGCTGCTGCTATATCGCCTGATCTACGTGATCCTGCCGCTGCTGCTGGCCTGCCTTACCCTGCTGTTTACCGAGGCCCAGCGCCTGCTGCCGACCCGGCAGGCCATGCGCGTCGCTTCAGGGCTGGCGGCACCGATTCTGGCACTACTGGTTTTCTTGTCGGGGGTGGTGCTGCTCTTCTCTGGTGCCACCCCTGAAATCGACACCCGTCTGGAAAACGTCGGCTTCATGATCCCGCATCGGCTGATCGATGCGTCGCACTTCGGGGCCAGTCTGGTGGGTGTGCTGTGCCTGCTGCTCGCCCAAGGCCTGCGTCGTCGACTGTCGGCTGCATGGATGCTGACCTCTATTTTGCTGCTGGTCGGTGCAGTGCTGTCGATACTCAAGGGCTTCGACTGGGAGGAAGCCAGCATGCTGCTGCTGACCGCCTGCCTGCTGCTGACCTTCCGCCGTTCGTTCTACCGTCCAAGTCGCCTGCTGGAGCTGCCGTTCTCGCCGGTCTACCTGATTGCCAGCATCTGTGTGGTCGGTGCCTCGATCTGGCTGCTGCTGTTCGCCTATCAGGACGTGCCCTACAGTCATCAGTTGTGGTGGCAGTTCACCCTCGATGCAGACGCCCCGCGCGGCCTGCGTTCGGCGCTGGGCAGCGCAGTGCTGCTGGTCGTGGTTTCGCTGACCTGGTTGCTGCGTACCGCCAGACCGGTCATCAAGCTGCCCGACGCGGCAGACCTGGACAAGGCAGCCGAGATCCTCAAAGCATCCAAACAGCCGGATGGCGGCCTGGTGCTGACCGGCGACAAGGCAATCCTGTTCCATCCGGCCGGCAATGCGTTCCTGATGTACTCGCATCGCGGCCGCAGCCTGGTAGCGCTTTACGACCCGATCGGCCCCACACAGCAGCGTGCCGAGCTGATCTGGCAATTCCGCGACCTGTGCGACGTGCACCATGCGCGTCCGGTGTTCTACCAGGTACGTGCAGAAAACCTGCCGTTCTACATGGACATCGGTCTCACGGCCATCAAGCTGGGTGAAGAGGCGCGCGTCGACCTGCGTCGCTTCGACATCGACGCCAAGGGCAAGGAGATGAAAGACCTGCGTTACACCTGGAACCGGGGTGGCCGCGACGGGCTTTCGCTGGAAATCTACGAACCGGGCCAGGCGCCGATCGACGAGCTGAAAGTGATTTCCGACGCTTGGCTGACAGGCAAGAATGTCCGTGAAAAAGGCTTCTCGCTGGGCCGCTTCAGTACTGAGTACCTGAAGTACTTCCGCATTGCCATCGTGCACTTCCAGGGCAAGCCGGTCGCGTTCTCCAACCTGTTGGAAACCACCAGCCCGGAACTGGCCAGCCTGGACCTGATGCGCTCTCACCCGGATGCACCCAAGCTGACCATGGAGTTCATGATGGTAGGCCTGATCCTGCATTACAAAGCCCAAGGCTACGCGCGCTTCAGCCTGGGCATGGTGCCTTTGTCGGGCCTGCAGCCACGACGCGGCGCACCCATCACCCAGCGTCTGGGTTCGATGATCTTCCGCCGTGGCGAACAGCTGTACAACTTCCAGGGGCTGCGTCGCTTCAAGGACAAGTTTCAGCCCGATTGGGAACCTCGTTATATGGCCGTGCCTGCCGGACTTGATCCGCTTGTGGCACTGGCTGACACCGCCGCCCTGATTGCGGGCGGCCTGACTGGATTGGTGAAACGCTGATGATTCGACGCTCCTGGCGCCTTTTGCTCGCAGCTCTGGTAATTGTTCTTTTAATCGTGGCGCTGGGAGTCTGGGTCTGGACCCGCCCCGCTCCGCCCGCGTCACTGGAGCACTCCAACCTTGACGGTGGCGCGCCGCTGACCAGCGTAACGCCGGCCACCAGCATCAAAACCCGTATCGCACTGGCCGTCACCGCTGAAGACATGCTGACCGACAAGCAATTGCTGGCGATCAGCAAGGATGCGTCGGCACGCATCATTCAGGTGGTGTTGCCCAAGGACGACTGCGTCCTGCAGCAGAAGACCTTTCAGGACGCTCTGACGAAGCTCGACGGCCCGGCAACGGTCGTCGGTGGCATAGGCCCTGGCGCGACACTGGCCTGGCGCTGGCTGGCCGGACAGACCGATGACAAGGCGCAGGCCATTTCAGTAGATTTCGCGCTCGAGCATGCCTCGAACCCACCGCCCGTTTTGGAAGAAGACGAAAAGCCGCCACAGATCTGCGACGTACCGCTGCCACAAAAGGCTGCGCACGGGCACTGGCTGGCCGCCTGGAACGACGCGCCGGATGATCCGAGCGCAGCCTTCGTGCGCGACCAGACCAACGCCGACACCAGCATCAGCGACTACGACATTCCGCTGCCTCAGGTGCTCAACACCGAACTTCGTCATCTGCTGCTCGGCGAAAATGACAGTGGCGGACTGGGCATACCGACGGTCGAAGTCCCGGCCAGCCAGCCTTCCGATACCGTGACGCTGTTCATGTCCGGTGACGGCGGATGGCGCGACCTGGACAAAGTCGTGGCCGGTGATATGGCCAAGATGGGCTACCCGGTGGTGGGCATCGACGTACTGCGTTACTACTGGGAACACAAGACGCCGGAACAGACCGCCGTCGACCTCACCGACCTGATGAACCATTACCGTCAGAAATGGGGCACCAAGCGCTTCATTCTGGCTGGCTACTCGTTCGGTGCGGACGTCATGCCGGCGATCTACAATCGCCTGGCAGCGGACGATCAGAACCGGGTTGACGCAATCATTCTGCTGGCCTTCGCGCGCACCGGCAGCTTCGAGATTCACGTTGACGGCTGGCTTGGCAACGCAGGCAAGGAAGCCACCACCGGACAGGAAATGGCCAAGCTGCCAGCCGCCAAGGTGTTCTGCGTTTACGGCGTCGAAGAGAAGAAAGACAGCGGTTGCACTGACACCACCGCCGTGGGCGAAGCGGTCCAGTTGCCAGGCGGTCATCACTTCGATGAGGACTATCCGGCGCTGGCCAAACGCCTGATCGACGCAATCAACAAGCGTCAGGGCAAGACTACCGCTCAGTAACGCTGCAGTCTGCGACCCAAAAAAATCCCGGCACCGTGAGGTTGCCGGGATTTTTTTATCTGCGCTGCCGGACAACCCGGCCAACGTTTACATCTCCACTTGGGTACCCAGCTCGATCACCCGGTTGAACGGCAGCTTGAAGAAGCGCAGGTTGCCGTTGGCGTTCTTGAGCATGAAGGCGAACAACGCTTCACGCCAGCGCGCCATGCCATCCATCTTGGACGGGATCACCGTCTCGCGGCTGAGGAAGTACGTGGTGCGCATCGGACTGAAGTCCAGCTCCGGCAAGTGACACAAGGCCAGTGCAGCCGGCACATCGGGCTCATCGATAAAGCCGAAGTGCAGGATCACCCGATAGAAGCCTTCGCCATAGGATTCGACTTCGAAGCGCTGAGCGGACGGCACACGCGGCGAATCTTCATACACCACCGTCAACAGCACCACTTGCTCATGCAACACCTGGTTGTGCAGCATGTTATGCAACAGCGCATGGGGCACGGCGTCCGAACGTGCTGTCAGGAACACTGCCGTGCCCTGTACCCGATGCGGCGGCTGGACGCGAATACTGCCGATGAAGATCGGCAATGGCAGGCCGCCCTCGTCGATTCGCTCCGCAAGCAATTGCTTGCCGCGCTTCCAGGTGGTCATGAGGATAAACAGCACCGCGCCCGCCAGTACCGGGAAAGCCCCGCCCTGGAAGATCTTCGGCACGTTGGCCGCGAAGAACAGACCGTCCACCAGCAGCAGGCAGATCAGCAGCGGAACGGCCAGCAATGGCGGCCATTTCCAGAGCATCAGCATGACCGTCGACACCAGAATGGTGGTGCAGAGCATGGTCCCGGTCACCGCGACGCCGTAGGCAGACGCCAGCGCACCAGACGACTCAAAGCCGATCACCAGCAGAATCACGCCCGCCATCAGCGCCCAGTTGACGGCACCGATGTAGATCTGGCCTTGTGCGTCGCTGGAGGTGTGCTGGATGTGCATGCGTGGAATGTAGCCCAGCTGGATCGCCTGCAGTGTCATCGAGAAGGCGCCGGAGATCACCGCTTGCGAGGCAATGATGGTGGCCATCGTCGACAGACCGATCAGTGGCAGCAGCGCCCAGCCCGGCGCCAGCAGGTAGAAAGGGTTACGAACCGTTTCAGGATTGCCCAGCACCAGCGCACCCTGGCCGAAATAGTTGAGCAGCAGCGCAGGCAGCACGAGGATGAACCAGGCGCGTGAAATCGGCTTGCGGCCGAAGTGGCCCATGTCGGCATACAGCGCTTCGGCCCCCGTCAGGGCAAGCACCACAGCACCCAGAATGGCCACACCAATGCCCGGATGGATGATGAAGAAATTCACACCCCATGCCGGATTGACCGCTTTCAGCACTTCCGGCGACTGCATGATGCCGTAGACACCCAGCGCGCCGAGCACCAGAAACCAGGTCACCATCACCGGGCCGAACAGCACGCCGATGCGCGCGGTGCCATGACGCTGAATCAGAAACAGCCCTACCAGCACAACCAGCGCCATGGGCACGATCCAGTGATCGAGGCCATCGAACGCCAGTTCCAGCCCTTCCATCGCCGACAACACCGAAACTGCCGGGGTGATCATGCTGTCACCGTAGAACAATGCGGCGCCGAACAGTCCGAACACCACCATCATCATTTGCAGCCGGGGATGCTTGGCCGACGCGCGCCGCGCCAGGGCCATCAGCGCCATGATGCCGCCCTCGCCCTGGTTATCGGCACGCAGGACGAACGCCATGTATTTGAAGGAAACCACCCAGATCAGCGACCAGAAGATCAGCGACAGCACGCCGAGAATCGCGTCATGGGTCACGTCCACACCATACCCCCCCTGAAACACCTCCTTGAGGGTGTACAGCGGACTGGTGCCGATGTCGCCGTAAACCACCCCTACCGCGGCGATCAGCAACCCGATGGGCTTGGCAGCGCCTCCGGCCTCCGCATGACTGTTTGCTTGACTCATCCACTACTCCCGGAAACCAGACATGAGGTTCAACACTGAGAACATCACAAGGCGTAACAATTCAGATTCAGCCAGACATTGACATGCCTCGGCGCGATGGCGCGAAGCATAACGCAGCACTCGTCGTAATTCTTGGTGAAACGCAGATCATCGCAACGATCCGGCCTGCCTCCCTGCCTTGATCACTCTCTGTTGAAGGCGTTTTTCGAGGCAACGTTTCTCATGGAACGACAAAAATATCGGCCGGTCATTAATTAAGCCTGCCGCATCAGGGGTCTTCAAGAACCGCATCGACGCCCGGGCACCCTGATTACCTCTGACCGAGATGTCCTGATGACTACACAAAACCTGACTGTCCAGCCCTTGCCCTTCCAGCCCTCATTTGAAGTCGTCCCGGACGATGAAGCGCAGACCAGCAAAGAGCTGGTCGAAGCCATGCACTCCATCCTAGAGACCACGTATCAAGACACAGGGCACGCCATTCGCAGTGTGCACGCCAAGGCCCATGGCTTGCTCCACGGTCAGATTCAGGTCTACGGCGACCTGCCCGAGCCGTTGGCCCAGGGGGCCTTTGCCAGGCCCGGCAACTTCCCGGTGGTCATGCGCTTTTCGACCAACCCGGGCGACATCCTCGACGACAAAGTGTCCACGCCCAGAGGCCTGGCCATCAAACTGGTCGGCGTCGAAGGCCCGCGCTTGCCTGGCAGCGCAGAGGCAACCACTCAGGATTTCGTCATGCAAAACGCCAAGGCCTTTACCGCCAAGGACCCCAAGGCCTTCCTGAAGACCTTGAAGCTGCTGGCCAAGACGACCGACAAGGCGCCGAGCATGAAACGCGCGCTGTCTGCCGTCCTGCGCGGCATCGAGTCGGTGATCGAGTCTGCCGGTGGCGAAAGTGGCACACTGAGAAGTCTCGGCGGGCACCCGATGACCCATATCCTCGGCGAGACGTTCTACACCGTCGTACCGTTTCTATACGGCCCCTACTACGCCAAACTCAGCGTCGTGCCCGTCTCTGCCGAGCTGACTGCGCTGACCGACAAGGCTGTGGACCTGAAAGACAACCCGGACGGTCTGCGCGAAGCGGTCAAAGCGTTCTTTCTTGAGCACGATGCCAGTTGGGAAGTCCGCGTCCAGTTGGCCACGGACCTGGAGAAAATGCCGATCGAGGACGCCTCGGCGATCTGGCCGGAAGACCTCAGCCCTTACGTAGCCGTCGCTCGAATCGATGTGCCCCGCCAGTCTTCGTGGTCCGAGCAAAACATCCAGGAAATCGACGAAGCCATGGCATTCAGCCCATGGCATGGCCTTGAGGCGCATCGTCCGTTGGGCGGCGTCATGCGCGTACGCAAACCTGCCTATGAACACTCGGCGGGCTTTCGCAGTCAGCACAACGGTTGTCCGATGCATGAGCCGCGCCGCTGAGAGCATGTGAAAGTCAGTTCAGGCCTGCACAGGTGGGCCTGGACTTCATTCAAAATGTCACCGTCACCCGTTGCAACATCGGCCATCCTCCTCGATACACTGCGTGTAACCGACTTATTGTCGGTGGTGATGCAATCGGCTAAGCACGCGCTGGCCCCGGCTGCCTCTCGCGTACGTCGTAATTCTCATGCAAACGCTGGTCATCCTGCCCACTCGCCGCTAGAATTGCGCACTTTTTGATCAGAGGCGCAGCAAGCGCCCAGTCAGCGCCTGCGCTTCGCGCCCGGGCGCCCTTCACGCCGAGGTTTGCCATGTCCACCGTCACCACGCCGTCCGCCCCCAAGGTTGGATTCGTTTCACTGGGTTGCCCAAAGGCACTCGTTGACTCTGAACGCATCCTGACCCAACTGCGCATGGAAGGTTACGAAGTCGTTGCGACCTACGAGGACGCCGACGTAGTAGTGGTCAACACCTGTGGCTTCATCGATACGGCCAAGGCCGAGTCGCTGGAAGTGATCGGCGAAGCCATCAAGGAAAACGGCAAGGTCATCGTGACCGGCTGCATGGGCGTCGATGCGAGTGTCATTCGCAATGTGCATCCGAGCGTGCTGTCGGTGACCGGCCCGCAGCAGTACGAGCAGGTGGTCAACGCGGTGCACGATGTCGTGCCGCCCCGCAAGGATCACAATCCGTTGATCGACCTGGTGCCGCCACAAGGCGTCAAGCTGACCCCGCGTCACTACGCGTATCTGAAAATTTCCGAAGGCTGCAACCACAGTTGCAGCTTCTGCATCATCCCGTCGATGCGCGGCAAGCTGGTCAGCCGCCCGGTGGGTGATGTGCTGGACGAGGCCAAGCGCCTGGTCAAATCCGGTGTGAAGGAGCTGCTGGTTATTTCCCAGGACACCAGTGCCTATGGCGTTGACGTCAAATACCGCACCGGTTTCTGGGACGGCCAGCCGGTCAAAACCCGCATGACCGAGCTGTGCCAGGCGCTGGGCTCGATGGGTGTCTGGGTGCGCCTGCACTATGTCTACCCGTACCCGCACGTCGACGAACTGATCCCGTTGATGGCCGCTGGCAAGATCCTGCCGTACCTGGACATTCCGTTTCAGCACGCCAGCCCGAAAATCCTCAAGCTTATGAAACGTCCGGCCTTCGAAGACAAGACCCTGGCACGCATCAAGAACTGGCGCGAGCAGTGCCCTGACCTGATCATCCGTTCGACCTTCATCGTCGGCTTTCCCGGCGAAACCGAAGAAGACTTCCAGTACCTGCTGGACTGGTTGACCGAAGCGCAGCTGGACCGGGTTGGCTGCTTCCAGTACTCGCCGGTTGAGGGCGCGCCTGCCAATCTGCTGGACGCGGCCATCGTGCCGGACGACGTCAAACAGGATCGCTGGGATCGTTTCATGGCTCATCAACAGGCAATTAGCGCTGCTCGCCTGCAGATGAAGATCGGCAAGGAGATCGAAGTGCTGATCGACGAAGTCGACGATCGTGGTGCCGTGGGCCGCTGCTTCTTCGACGCCCCGGAAATCGACGGCAACGTGTTCATCGGCCTGGAAGACGGCAGCACCGTTCAGCCCGGCGACAAGATCATGTGCCGGGTGACCGATGCCGACGAATACGACCTGTGGGCCGAAATGCTCTAAGCGCTCTCCCTGGTCGCAAGCGAAAGCCCTGTCCTTTAACCGGCAGGGCTTTTTCGTCTCTGGCTGCTGTCTATCCAGGACAAGCTGAAAGGAGGACACGAGATGCCGTTGTATACGCCGGATACCCATGATTACCCGGAATTGACCGAGGTATGGGAACGCTCGGTGCGCGCGACCCATGACTTTCTGCCAGACGCCTACATCACCCGGCTCAAGGTGCTGCTGCCGCAATATCTGGGCAGTGTGACCCTGTTCTGTACCCGGGATGAGCAGCTCAACATCACCGGCTTTGCAGGCACGCGTAACAGCCGTCTGGATATTCTGTTCATCGAACCTGACCATCGCGGCCAGAAACTGGGCACACAGCTGCTGAATCATGCAATCGAGCAGTTCAATATCCGTGAACTGGACGTCAACGAGCAGAATACGCAGGCGTTGGGGTTTTACCGCAGGCATGGTTTCGAGGTTGTCAGCCGCTCTGAAGTCGATGGTCTGGGCCAGCCTTACCCCATGCTCAGAATGCGCCTGACCGGCCGTCACTGACATCGATTGCAGCGCAAATGCAATGTTGCCGCGATTAACCGTCGCCGGGCGGTTACAATGGCGACTTTATTTTAGCAAACGGCTTTTTTGTCATGACAGACCCCATTCGCCTTTCCAAACGCCTTATCGAGCTGGTCGGTTGCTCCCGCCGGGAGGCCGAACTGTTTATCGAGGGTGGCTGGGTCACTGTGGACGGCGAGGTCATCGAAGAGCCGCACTTCAAGGTCAGCACCCAGAAAATCGAGCTCAGCCCGGACGCCAAGGCCGACTCCCCGGAGCCTGTGACGATCATCCTGCACAAACCCGCCTCGGCAAGCGCCGAAGAGGCTTTGCAGATGATTACGCCGGGCACGCTCTCCGTAGAGCACAGCTACAGCAAGCGTCCGCTCAAGGGTCATTTCATGCGCCTTGAGGCGATTTCAAGCCTGCAGGCCAATGCCAGCGGCTTGATGGTGTTCAGCCAGGACTGGAAGATCCTGCGCAAGCTCACCGATGACCGCAGCAAGATCGAGCAGGAATACGTGGTGGAGATCTCGGGCGAGATGGTTGCTCATGGCCTCAACCGGCTGAACCACGGTCTGACCTACAAAGGCAAGGAGCTGCCAGCCGTGAAAGCCAGCTGGCAGAACGAGAACCGCCTGCGTTTTGCGATGAAAAATCCGCAGCCCGGCATCATCGCCCTGCTGTGCGAGGCCGTCGGCCTGAAGATCGTCGCCATTCGCCGCATCCGCATCGGCGGCGTGTCCATGGGCAAACTACCCGAGGGCCAGTGGCGCTACATGACGGCCAAGGAAAAGTTCTGATCCTCGCGCCACCCACCTTATTACAGCGCGCATGGCCACCGTCATGCGCTGCCCTACGACTTATCAGGAACCACGCCTCATGATGAACAACGACGTACTGCGCAGCGTGCGCTACATGCTCGATATCAGCGACAGCAAGATTGTCGAAATCACCGCACTGACCGGTTTTGAAGTGTCGAAGAGCGATGTCATCGCTTTCATGAAAAAAGAGGAAGAAGAAGGCTACCTGGATTGCAGCGATGAAATCATGGCGCACTTCCTCGATGGCCTGGTCTACTTCAAGCGTGGCAAGGACGACAGCCGCCCGCCACAGGCGATCGATTTGCCGATCACCAACAATATCGTCCTGAAAAAACTGCGCGTGGCGTTCGAACTGAAAGAAGACGATATGCACGCCATCCTCAAATCGGTCGACTTCCCGGTTTCCAAACCAGAACTGAGCGCTCTGTTCCGCAAGGTCGGACACACCAACTATCGCGCCTGTGGCGATCAACTGCTGCGCAATTTCCTCAAGGGCCTGACCCTGCGCGTGCGCGGCTGAACCAGCCTCGATGAGCTACAACGTCTCCCCTGTCGGCTTCGTGCGCTCCTGCTTCAAGGAGAAATTCGCCATCCCGCGCCAGCCACAGCTGGCCCCGGCGGCACGCGGGGTGCTGGAGCTGTTGGCACCTTTCGATCAGGGTGAAGCGGTTCAGGGGCTGGAACAAGTCAGTCACGTCTGGCTGCTGTTTCTGTTCCACCTGGCGCTGGAAGACAAGCCCCGCCTGAAGGTGCGCCCGCCGCGCCTGGGTGGCAACCAGTCGATGGGTGTGTTCGCCACCCGCGCAACCCATCGCCCCAATGGCATCGGCCAGTCGGTGGTCAAGCTGGACAAGGTCGAGGCCGGGCGACTCTGGCTGTCCGGCATCGACCTGCTGGATGGCACGCCGGTGCTGGACATCAAGCCCTACGTACCCTACGCCGATGCAATTGGCGATGCGACCAACCACATCGCCAGTGCTGCGCCAGCCCTGATACCGGTGCACTGGCAAAACGCCGCGCTGCAACAGGCTCGTGAACACGCGCTGCGCCTGAATGAGCCGCTGGTCGAACTGATCGAGCAGTGTCTGGCCCAAGACCCGCGCCCGGCCTACCAGCTACCCACGCCGGAACGTCGCTATGGCGCTCAGTTCTGGGATCTGGACGTGCGCTGGCACTACCCGCAGGCCGGCGTGATTTGCGTGCTGGAAGTACTGCTCGCCTGAAGCTGCTGCTGGTCTGAACTGATTGGGGCGAAAAAATCCGCGCAAAAAAACCGCCTGATCCACTCAAGGACGAGGCGGGTCTTGTGCAGCCGGCTTACTTCTCGACGAACGCACGCTCGATCAGATAGTCGCCCGGCTCACGCATACGCGGCGAAACGGTCAGGCCGAAGCTGTTGAGCACTTCGCTGGTCTCGTCGAGCATGCTCGGGCTGCCGCACAACATCGCACGGTCATCCTGCGGGTTGATCGGCGGCAGGCCGATGTCGCTGAACAGCTTGCCACTGCGCATCAGGTCGGTCAGACGGCCTTCGTTCTCGAAGGGCTCGCGGGTGACCGTCGGGTAGTAGATCAGCTTGTCACGCAGCGCTTCACCGAAGAACTCATTCTGCGGCAGATGCTCGGTGATGAACTCGCGATAGGCGACTTCGTTCACGTAACGCACGCCGTGGCAGAGGATGACTTTCTCGAAACGCTCGTAGGTTTCGGGATCCTGGATGACGCTCATGAACGGCGCAAGGCCGGTACCGGTGCTCAGCAGGTAAAGATGCTTGCCCGGCTTGAGATCGTCCAGCACCAGCGTACCCGTAGGCTTCTTGCTGATGATGATCTCATCGCCTTCCTTGAGGTGCTGCAACTGGGAGGTCAGCGGGCCGTCCGGCACCTTGATGCTGAAGAATTCCAGATGCTCTTCCCAGTTCGGGCTGGCAATCGAATAGGCACGCATGAGCGGACGACCGTTTGGCTGCTGCAGACCGATCATCACGAACTGACCGTTCTCGAAACGCAAACCAGGGTCGCGGGTGCACTTGAAACTGAAGAGGGTGTCGTTCCAGTGGTGGACGCTGAGGACACGCTCGTGGTTCATGTTGCTCATGTACGTGAGGACTCCTGAAAAAATAGTGCGCGCAGAAGCACTGCGCTATTGCGCGACATTCTAGTGGCAGACACAATATCTGTTAAATGAATTATCAAGATATAGGTTATCGGTTATATAGATATGCGATTTACTCTCCGTCAGCTCCAGGTATTTGTGGCCGTCGCCCGGCAAGAAAGCGTCTCCAAAGCCGCGGTACTGCTTTCGCTTTCGCAGTCGGCTGCCAGCACCTCCATCACCGAGCTGGAGCGCCAGTCGAGCTGCCAGCTGTTTGACCGCGCCGGCAAGCGCCTCAGCCTTAACGCCACCGGCAGGCAATTGCTGCCGCAAGCCGTCGCGCTGCTCGATCAGGCCAAGGAAATCGAAGACCTGCTCAATGGTAAATCAGGCTTCGGCTCGCTGGCGGTCGGGGCGACGCTGACGATCGGCAATTACCTGGCGACCCTGCTGATCGGCGGCTACATGCAGCGGCATCCGGAAAGCCAGGTCAAGCTGCATGTCCAGAACACCGCGCATATCGTGCAACAGGTCGCGCACTACGAGATCGATCTGGGCCTCATCGAAGGCGATTGCAGCCACCCGGACATCGAAGTGCAATCCTGGGTCGAAGACGAACTTGTGGTGTTCTGCGCCCCGCAGCATCCGCTGGCCAAGCGCGCCCAGGTAACCCTGGAAGAGCTGACCCATGAAGCCTGGATTCTCCGGGAACAGGGCTCCGGCACACGCCTGACCTTCGATCAGGCGATGCGTCATCATCGTAACGGGCTGAATGTCCGACTGGAGCTCGAGCACACCGAAGCCATCAAACGCGCAGTCGAATCCGGGCTGGGCATTGGCTGCATCTCCAGACTGGCGCTGCGCGACGCCTTTCGTCGCGGCAATCTGGTCGAACTGGCCACGCCGGAGCTGGACCTGGCCAGGCAGTTCTACTTCATCTGGCATAAACAGAAATACCAGACCTCGGCCATGCGCGAGTTTCTCGAGCTGTGCCGCGCGTTCACCGCCGGGGTGCAGCGCAGCGACGAGATCGTGCTGCCCAGCCTGTATTGACGGTCTGTATCGAAAGGCGTCAGCCCAGCAAAATGATCGCCCACACCAGACCGATCATGCTCAAGGCAATGAACTGGGCAGCACTGCCCATGTCCTTGGCGTTCTTGGACAGCGGGTGCAAGTCCAGGGAGATACGGTCAATGGCCGCCTCTACGGCCGAATTAAGCAGCTCGACGATCAGCGCCAGCAGGCACACGGCTACCAGCAGGGCATGCTCGCCCTTGCTGACGTGCAGAAAAAACGACAGCGGAATCAGGACCACGTTGAGCAGTACCAACTGGCGGAAGGCCGCTTCACCTTTGAAGGCTGCGCGCATACCGTCCAGTGAGTAACCAGCGGCGTTAAGAATACGTTTCAGACCGGTTTGGCCTTTGAAGGGCGACATAGAGAGGCTGCTGTGTAAAAAAGATGAGGAAAGCTAAGGCAATAAAGGTCAAAAAAGCGTGAATGCTCGCAACCTGAAAGCCGTCAGCTGGACGAAATGGACTCAAGCTGCTGTAACAACAATGCTGCCTGGGTACGCGTGCGTACGCCAAGCTTGCGGAAAATCGCCGTGACATGTGCCTTGATGGTGGCTTCGGACACGCTGAGCTCGGAAGCGATCTGCTTGTTCAGCAAGCCTTCACAGACCATCGTCAACACTCGAAACTGCTGCGGCGTCAGGCTGGCAAGGCCTGCGCTGGCAGCCTTTGCTTCGTCTGAAACACTGATCACTTCATTGACCTGCGGCGGCCACCAGACGTCACCATCAAGCACCGTGCGTACCGCCTGCTGAATGACTTCCAGCGAGCTGGATTTGGGAATGAAGCCGCTGGCACCAAACTCTCTGGAGCGCACCACGATAGAGGCTTCTTCCTGCGCCGAGACCATGACCACCGGTATCTGCGGGTACTGGCCACGCAACAGGACCAGACCGGAGAAGCCATAGGCACCAGGCATGTTCAGGTCCAGCAGAACCAGATCCCAATCAGCCTTTTCCCCTAGGCGCGACTCAAGCTGGGCAATGCTTTCTGCCTCGACCAGCCTTGCGTCAGGCCCCAGGCCGATGCTCAGCGCCTGATGCAGCGCACTGCGAAACAGGGGATGATCATCAGCGATCAGGATGTCGTAGGTCATGTAATGATCCTGTTTTTATAGTGAGGGGCCGAAGAATCGGCCGCCCAGCGAGGCTGGCGAACGCTCGGCGCGAAACCCGTAGCGGGCTCCGGCGCACTGCCAGACCAGATGAATCGGCTTCCAGGCGGCGCCAAGCATGCCCAGCATGGCCATGACGGTCAAGCGCGAAGCGTCGATACCCGGGAACATAGATGGCAATTAGCCAAACCCGCGCAGTTCGACCGCCACTGGTTATGAACAGCCTTCAAATGAAGGCCTTCAAATGGGTATGCGCCACGTCGTCGGGATCAATCGGGTTCTGATACTTGGCGCCCAGATAATGAGCGCTGAACACGTCCAGATAAGCATCCAGCACGCCGCTGGCACTGGCGTCACCAGCCAGTTCCAGACAGAGGGCGGCCACTTCCGCCGTGCAGAAGTGGTCGTCGCGCCTGGATCGACGCAAACGGTAGCGCGAGATCTGCTCGGGTTCCAGACTCAAGACCGGAAACCGCTCCAGATAAGGACTCTTGCGAAACATCTTGCGCGCTTCGGTCCAGGTAGCATCCAGCAGAATGAACAACGGGCGCTTGCCATCCAGGCGCGAGACCTTATTGACCACGCGCTCCTCGGCGACAAATTCTCCGGGAAAGACGATGTAGGGCTGCCACTGCGGGTCGTCCAGCAAGGCGAGCAATTGCTCATCGACCTCTATCCGCGACCAGAGGAAGGCATGAGTGTCCTGGATGACATCGGCAATCAGCCAACCGGTGTTGGTCGGCTTCAAGGGCTCAGTGTCATACATCAGCAGGCAGATGCCTGAGTCGGCAGCGACGCTGGGTCGCCATTCGCACAGACAATAGCTGGAGATAACCCGACATTCTGGACAGCGCGGCGCGCGCGAGCCACGGGCAATAAAAGGCCTGGTACTGCGGGCCAGACGCTCATCGCGCAGGCGGGAAACGGCATGGCTCATTACAGGACACGCCTGCGGGGGAAAGACATCGACACCACAAAGACTCGGCAGGATTAAAGTCCGCGCAGTTTATCAGAGGCCCGGCACTTCAACGCGCTTTCGGTACCGAGGCCTCTTTTCGCACAGAGCCTAGGCCCGATCAAGGCTCCTGCTCTATACTGCTGCGCCACAGCACCCCGCGCTATCGGTGGGCTGCCCGGAACGCACTTTGAAGTCGCTGGTCCAACGGCCAGTGACTTAATCAGGAGAGTTTAATGCTGCGCCTTATCGTACCCACCCTTACGCTTTTGCTCGTTGCTCCACTGTGCGCCCAAGCGGCGTCGAAACAGGAGTTCGAACTCAGCAAGATGCTGGAAAAAGTCGCTAAGGAAAGCAGTGTCGGCACGCCGCGAGCGATCAACGAAGACATCCTCGATCAGGGCTATACCGTCAGCGGCAACCAGTTGATCAACCACCTGAGCGTTCGTGAAGGCCAGGCCCAGCAGATGCGCGCCAATCCGGACGTGATGCGCAACCAGTTGGGTAATAGCGTTTGCCACAACAATGGTTTCCGCCAGTTGATGACCAAGGGGGCCGTACTCAAGTATCAGTTCACCGAGTACAAGACCAACCGCCCGGTTGTGACGCAGACCTTTCAGGCTTCCGACTGCACTGTAAAGCCCAAGCAATAAGCCACGCCCGACATGTAGCCGCCCCCGCGCGCCTGTCCCTCAGGCGCGTCAGTCGATCAATACTCAAGACATCCTGCAACTAATCCACCCTGGCAATGAACAGGCAATGGGTAGCCTTTCTCTGCAAACCGGGACATCATCGGTTCAACACGCCCCACTGGGCCATTGATCCTGCAGGAGGAAAAATCCCGAATGCCGTATGTACCTGACGATCTTCTATCCCGACACTTTCAAAGCGACGGTCTCGACCTGACCAGCAAGATTGAAGAGCACATCAATGAGGTGGCTCCGGGCACGAAAAACCTGCCGCTGTACCGCGACATGATGCTCACGGTGCTGCGCATGGCCCAGGATGACCGCAACCGCTGGGACGTCAAGATAACGCTGCAAACCCTGCGCGAACTGGACAAAGCCTTTCGGGTGCTCGAACGCTTCAAGGGCCGCCGCAAAGTCACTGTGTTCGGCTCCGCCCGTACACCAATGGAACATCCGCTATACGCACAAGCCACAGAGCTGGGTGAAAAACTGGCCCGCGCCGACATGATGGTCATCACCGGCGCAGGCGGCGGCATCATGGCGGCAGCTCACGCCGGTGCAGGCTTGAAACACAGCCTCGGGTTCAACATTACCCTGCCTTTCGAACAGCACGCCAACCCGACGGTAGAAGGCAGCGAAAACCTGCTGCCCTTCCACTTCTTCTTCACGCGCAAGCTGTTCTTCGTCAAGGAAGCCGACGCGCTGGTGCTATGCCCAGGCGGGTTCGGAACTCTGGATGAAGCCCTGGAAGTGCTGACGCTGATACAAACCGGCAAAAGCCCATTGGTGCCTGTTGTATTGCTGGATACGCCTGGCGGGAGTTTCTGGCAAGGTGCGCTGGACTTCATCAAGCATCAGTTGCAGGACAATCACTACATTCTGCCAGCCGACATGAAGCTGATGAGGCTGGTTTACAGCGCCGACGAAGCGGTGGAAGAGATCAACCGGTTTTACGCCAACTTCCATTCCAGCCGCTGGTTGAAAAACAAGTTCGTGATCCGTATGCATCATGCGCTGAACGAACAGGCCCTGGAGCACATGCAGGAAGCGTTCGCTGACCTGTGCATCAATGAAAACTTTCATCAACACAGTTATCAGGGCGAAGAGCACGATGAAGCGCAATTCAGTCACCTGACACGACTGGCGTTCACCTTCACAGGGCGCAATCAGGGCAGACTTCGGGAACTGGTGGATTACATCAATCAACAGGAAAACTGGGAAGACGCTTCAGCGACAAGGGACGCAGCTCGGAACCGGACGCCACAGTAAGCCCCCCGGATATATCAGTCATCTCCGCCACGGCCGCTTAACAAGCGGCCGATCATTTCCAGCGGATAGCCGCGATAACTCAGAAAACGCCCCTGCTTGGCTCGCTCGCGCGCATCGACAGGCAAAGCACCGGCAAACTTGCGCTGCCAGAGCTCGTGAAGCTTCTCCTGCCAATCAACGCCGCACTCCCTTAGAGCCTGCTCAATGTCGGCACGTTGCAAGCCACGCTGACCAAGCTCTTCGCGAATACGAACGGGACCGTAGCCCGAACGTGCCCGGTAAGAAACGAAGCTTTCGAGGTAACGGGATTCAGAGAGCAGTCCTTCCTCGACCAGACGATCAAGGGCTGCATCGATAAGCTCGGGGGGAGCGCCGCGCTGACGCAGTTTACGCGTCAGCTCGACTCGACCGTGCTCGCGACGTGCGAGCAGGTCCATTGCAGTGCGCCTGACGGCGACGGGTGTATCGAGCACGGCAGGCATGGCTATCAGATATCGACATCTGCTTCAGACATATCATCGGCAGCCACTGCTTCACGGGAGCCGACAGCCTTGGTATCGACGCCAGGGGTCAGCAGCTTGTCGCGGATCTGCTTCTCGAGCGCTTTACAGATTTCCGGGTTATCTGCCAGGAACTTGGCCGAGTTGGCCTTACCCTGACCAATCTTGCTGCCCTGGTAGCTGTACCAGGCGCCGGACTTCTCGACAAAACCATGCAGAACAGCCAGATCGACGATTTCACCGTTCAGGTAGATACCCTTACCGTAAAGAATCTGGAACTCGGCCTGACGGAACGGCGGAGCTACCTTGTTCTTCACGACCTTGACGCGGGTTTCGCTGCCGACAACTTCATCGCCTTCCTTGACCGCGCCTGTACGGCGGATGTCCAGACGTACCGAAGCGTAGAATTTCAGCGCGTTACCACCGGTGGTGGTTTCCGGGCTGCCGAACATCACGCCGATCTTCATGCGGATCTGGTTGATGAAGATCACCAGGCAGTTGGCGTTCTTGATGTTGCCGGTGATCTTGCGCAGCGCCTGCGACATCAGACGCGCCTGCAGACCCACGTGCATGTCACCCATTTCGCCTTCGATCTCTGCCTTGGGCACCAGCGCAGCAACGGAGTCGACCACGATCACGTCGATGGCATTGGAGCGCACCAGCATGTCGGTGATTTCCAACGCCTGCTCACCGGTGTCCGGCTGCGAAACCAGCAGGTCGTCGACGTTGACGCCCAGCTTGCCGGCGTATTCCGGATCCAGTGCGTGCTCGGCGTCGACAAAGGCGCAGGTAGCACCCATTTTCTGGGCCTGAGCGATGACCGACAGTGTCAGCGTGGTTTTACCGGAAGACTCAGGACCGTAGATTTCCACGATTCGGCCTTTCGGCAGACCACCAATACCGAGAGCGATATCCAGACCCAGCGAACCGGTGGAGATGGCAGGGATCGCCTGGCGATCATGATCGCCCATGCGCATCACGGCACCTTTACCGAACTGACGCTCGATCTGACCCAAGGCCGCAGCCAAGGCTTTCTTCTTGTTGTCGTCCATTGAAGTCCTCACGTAATCAAATTCAATTAGGGCCTTGATGGCCACAACACCTGTATAAGTAGACAGTATTATTCCACAGCAGTGAGCGCGCGCCTACCCCTGTTTTGGCATTTCTCCGCGTGCAAGCTGTATCAGCCCGTGCAGCGCGGCTTCAACCGTCTGTCGACGGACCTGATCACGGTCGCCATCGAAGTGGCAACGCCGGGCGATCAGCGCATCATCCTTGCCCCAGCACAGCCACACGGTACCGACCGGTTTGTCCGGCGAACCGCCGCCGGGCCCTGCGACACCGCTGACCGCAACGGCGAATCGTGCACCACTTTCACGCTGTGCGCCTCGCACCATAGCTTCGACAACCGCCTGGCTGACCGCCCCGACCTGTTCGAACAACATCTCGGGCACTCCCAGCTGGCGGGTCTTCTGGGCATTCGAATAGGTCACGTAGCCCGCTTCGAACCACGCCGAGCTTCCGGCAATGCGCGTGATCGCTTCAGCGATTCCGCCCCCCGTACAGGATTCGGCAGTAGTCACCTGCGCGTTCATTGCACCCAGAAGCCTGCCAAGCGTATCGGCAAGCCCGGTTATCTCATTCACGGTGTAATCATTCATGCTGGAAAGCCTGTAAAGGTGAATCTTGAGGCGGCGCACCTGCCGCGCAACAGGGCTGAGCATGCTGCTTTACTTGTCATTTTTCCTGCGCCCGGGCTTTTTGACCGTTTCCACCGTGGTTTCTCTCGGCCTTTTTCTGGCTTCTTCCAAAGGGATGAAGCGCCCGCTGACAGAATCCCTTGCTCGTTTGTTCTTCATATAAAAGTCCTTTTTTATAAGTTACCGCCCGGTGATCGAGTGGCAGCGATGAAAGTCTATACGGCAAATCGGGATGCATGGCTGTCTGGAAACGCCCGGTCACCAATACGCGGGAAGCCACGCTGTCACTGCACCACCCGGTCTAGCGTGATAACCTTGCCGCCATCGCACATACCCGGCAGACGCCCCTTGCTTCAGACAAGGGCCACCCGTCGCGTCTCAAGGTTGCCTCACTCCTCTCAAGAACTTGCCTAAGCCACTGATGAATAAAGCAATTTCCGACCTCTCCGCACACACTCCGATGATGCAGCAGTACTGGAAACTCAAAAACCAGCACCTGGATCAACTGATGTTTTATCGCATGGGCGATTTCTACGAGATCTTCTACGAAGACGCGAAGAAAGCCGCCAAGCTGCTGGATATAACCCTGACCGCACGCGGCCAGTCGGCAGGTCAGAGCATTCCCATGTGCGGGATTCCCTACCACGCAGCCGAGGGTTATCTGGCCAAGCTGGTGAAACTGGGCGAATCGGTGGTGATCTGCGAGCAGATCGGCGACCCCGCCACCAGCAAGGGGCCGGTGGATCGTCAGGTGGTACGGATCATCACGCCAGGGACCATCAGCGATGAGGCCCTGCTCGACGAGCGCCGCGATAACCTGATCGCCGCCGTGCTGGGTGACGAACGCCTGTTCGGCCTGGCGGTACTGGATATCACCAGTGGCAACTTCAGTGTGCTGGAGATCAAGGGCTGGGAGAACCTGCTGGCCGAGCTCGAGCGCATCAACCCGGTCGAGTTGCTGATTCCGGATGACTGGCCACAAGGTCTGCCTGCCGAGAAGCGCCGCGGTTCTCGACGTCGCGCGCCCTGGGATTTCGAGCGCGACTCAGCCCATAAAAGTCTGTGTCAGCAGTTTGCAACCCAGGACCTCAAGGGTTTCGGTTGCGAAAACCTGACGCTGGCCATCGGCGCTGCCGGCTGCCTGCTCAGCTATGCCAAGGAAACCCAGCGCACCGCCCTGCCCCATTTACGCAGCCTGCGTCACGAACGTCTCGACGATACCGTGATCCTCGATGCAGCCAGTCGCCGTAACCTGGAACTGGACACCAACCTGTCCGGGGGCCGTGACAACACCCTGCAATCGGTGATGGACCGCTGCCAGACCGCAATGGGGACACGGTTGCTAACCCGCTGGCTGAACCGGCCATTGCGCGACCTGACCATCCTTCAGGCACGCCAGACGTCAATCACCTGCTTTCTGGAACGCTATCGCTTCGAAAACCTGCAACCACAGCTCAAGGAAATCGGCGACATCGAGCGGATTCTGGCGCGTATCGGCCTGCGTAATGCGCGGCCACGTGACCTCGCCCGCCTGCGCGACGCCCTGAGCGCCCTGCCCGAACTGCAACAGGCGATGACCGATCTGGACGCGCCGCACCTGCAGCAACTTGCGCAGACTGCCAGCACCTATCCCGAGCTGGCCGACCTGCTGCAGCGCGCGATCATCGACAATCCGCCTGCGGTCATCCGTGACGGCGGTGTCTTGAAGACCGGCTACGACGCTGAACTGGATGATCTGCAGTCGCTGAGTGAAAACGCCGGTCAGTTCCTGATCGACCTGGAAGCCCGCGAAAAAGCCCGCACCGGCCTCGGCAACCTGAAAGTTGGCTACAACCGCGTGCATGGCTATTTTATCGAGCTGCCAAGCAAGCAGGCCGAGCAGGCGCCGGCTGATTACATACGCCGCCAGACCCTGAAGGGTGCCGAACGCTTTATCACACCCGAGCTCAAAGAGTTCGAAGACAAGGCGTTGTCGGCCAAGAGCCGCGCGCTGGGTCGGGAAAAGATGCTCTACGAAACACTGCTCGAAGACCTGATCGGTCATCTTGCGCCGCTTCAGGACACAGCGGCGGCGCTGGCCGAACTGGACGTGCTGAGCAACCTTGCGGAGCGCGCACTGAACCTGGACCTCAATTGCCCACGCTTTGTCGCCGAACCTTGCATGCGCATCGAGCAGGGCCGCCATCCGGTCGTGGAACAGGTGCTGAGTACGCCTTTCGTTGCCAACGACCTGGCGCTGGACGACAGCACGCGCATGCTGGTCATCACCGGCCCGAACATGGGCGGTAAATCGACCTATATGCGTCAGACGGCGCTGATCGTGCTGCTGGCCCATATCGGCAGCTTCGTCCCTGCTGCCAGCTGCGAACTGTCGCTGGTCGACCGGATCTTCACCCGCATCGGCTCCAGCGACGACCTGGCGGGCGGACGCTCGACGTTCATGGTGGAAATGAGCGAAACGGCAAACATTCTGCACAACGCGACCGATAAAAGTCTGGTGCTGATGGACGAAGTCGGGCGCGGCACCAGTACTTTCGACGGCCTTTCGCTGGCCTGGGCGGCGGCTGAGTGCCTCGCACAACTGCGCGCCTACACACTGTTCGCCACGCACTATTTCGAACTGACGGTGTTGCCGGAAAGCGAGCCGCTGGTGACCAATGTGCACCTCAACGCCACCGAGCATAATGAGCGCATCGTGTTCCTGCACCGCGTCCTGCCAGGGCCTGCGAGCCAGAGCTACGGTCTGGCCGTGGCGCAACTGGCCGGCGTGCCGGGCAAGGTCATCAGCCGCGCCAAGGAGCATTTGCAGCGTCTGGAAACCACCAGCCTGCCGCACGAGCAGCCGCGCGCCAAACCCGGCAAGCCCGCAGTCCCGCAACAGAGCGATATGTTCGCAAGTCTGCCGCACCCGGTGCTCGACGAGCTGTCGAAGGTCAAGGTCGACGATATGACCCCGCGGCAGGCGCTGGATTTGCTATACACATTGCAAACTCGCCTGTGACGCGAAGCGTTACATACTGTTAGAATCCCGCGCGGTTTGGGACGCTCTCGGCTTTTAGCCTGGTCGAGACGTTTTTCGAGCCGCGTGAAAATGCAGCGAACCGCCGGTAGGTAGCAGGACAGGTAGTAGACGACGCGGTCTTACTGCCTCAAGGCCACCCACCAAAAGCACGTGTTTTCATAGGGCCGGGAAACCTCCCGAACCTGGCACCCCTGTCTGGAAGGGCTCTGCCGCAGCCGCCTGAGGAGAAAATTAGAAATGACCTTCGTCGTCACCGACAACTGCATCAAGTGCAAGTACACCGACTGCGTAGAAGTCTGTCCGGTGGACTGCTTTTACGAAGGCCCGAATTTCCTGGTGATCCACCCGGACGAGTGCATCGACTGCGCGCTCTGCGAGCCAGAGTGCCCTGCCGTAGCCATTTACTCGGAAGATGAGATCCCTGCCGGCATGGAAAACTTCATCGAGCTGAATGCCGAGCTTGCCGAAGTCTGGCCCAACATCACCGAAAAGAAAGACGCTATGCCGGATGCGGCAGAGTGGGATGGCAAAACCGGCAAGATCGCTGAACTGGAACGCTAGATTCCACGCAGACAAAAGGCCCCCAAGAGGGCCTTTTTTGTTGGATACGCTTTTCTGCAGACAAAAAAAGGGGCGGTATGAACCGCCCACATTTTTCCTTGATCCCTGTATTCCCTTGTCATCATCCTGATGAATCGCATCCCGCGATGTCCTTGGCCGTCATCCTTGATAGCCTGTGCCGGTCCGTTGGCACAGCTCCGATATTAGAGATATCACGCTGGAGAGCAACACCCGAAACGCTCCAGAATATTTCCTGGACAATTGCCTTTCAGAATTAAAATCCATTCTAAAACAATATCTTGCGATAAAAAAACCGATGAATTGGCGACAAGCCTCACTCCGGTTACCTGAATGACTTACAGCAAGCGTGCGCAATGACTTACAGGCTTTGAGCTCTCTGAGTACAAGCATGCCGCTGCCGTCCAAGCAGAACTGCGTTGGCTGGCAGGGTGCTCAGTAACGTTGAGATGACGAAAGACATATAAAAAGGCCGATATACACGCACTGTGTTATATCGGCCCTGGATGGATGCTGAGGAAGGGGACTACTGGAAGAGAGACTCGCTGGACAGACCGTTTTTCTCGAGGATCTCGCGCAGGCGCTTGAGTCCTTCGACCTGAATCTGCCTTACACGCTCACGCGTCAGACCGATTTCAAGCCCTACATCTTCAAGAGTGCTGCTTTCATGTCCGCGCAAGCCAAAGCGGCGAATCACTACCTCGCGCTGCTTCTCGGTCAGTTCAGACAACCATTGATCGATGCTCTGTGAGAGATCGTCGTCCTGCAGCAGCTCACAGGGGTCTGTCGGACGGTCGTCGGTCAACGTATCAAGCAGCGTCTTGTCCGAATCCGGTCCTAGCGAAACGTCCACTGACGAGACACGCTCGTTGAGGCCCAGCATGCGCTTGACCTCGCCTACCGGTTTTTCCAGCAGGTTGGCGATCTCTTCAGGAGAAGGTTCGTGATCCAGCTTCTGGGTCAGCTCTCTGGCCGCACGCAGATAAACGTTCAGCTCCTTGACCACATGAATCGGCAGTCGGATGGTCCGTGTCTGATTCATGATCGCGCGTTCGATGGTCTGACGAATCCACCAGGTGGCGTAGGTAGAGAAACGAAAGCCGCGCTCCGGGTCGAACTTCTCGACCGCCCTTATCAACCCCAGGTTGCCCTCCTCGATCAGATCAAGCAATGACAGCCCACGATTGACATAGCGTCTGGCAATTTTCACTACCAGCCGCAGATTGCTTTCAATCATGCGTTTGCGCCCGGCCGGGTCTCCACTTTGCGACAGGCGCGCAAAATGAACTTCTTCTTCCGGGGACAATAGAGGAGAAAAACCGATTTCATTGAGGTACAGCTGGGTAGCATCGAGCGCCCGCGTGTAGTCAATGTACTTGTGTTGTTTGAGCGATGTTGAATGCTTGACCTTGGTACGTCCCGAGACAGCGGCTGGCTGCTTCTCGTTTGACGCTTCCTTCAGGACAATGCCGGCTTCCATAAGGAGCACTTCATCATCGATGTCAAACTCCGGCGCTTCGTTGCCAAGAGCCATTGTTTTAGTCCTTTGGTGAGTTCGACCTCAAGCTCCAGCATCGCCTGATTCCATGGCAACGCTTGAGCCTGTTCCTACTACGCCAGGAACAGGCTGACAACTATCAACGACGTGGCAAGAATCCTAACGGATCTACAGGTTTCCCTTGGCGGCGAATCTCAAAATGCAGTTTCACCCGGTCAGTTCCTGTTGACCCCATTTCGGCAATCGTCTGCCCTGCCTTGACCTGTTGTCCTTCCCGTACCAAAAGCCTGCGGTTATGACCGTAGGCACTGACGTAGGTATCGCTGTGTTTGATGATGATCAATTCGCCGTAGCCCCGTAATCCACTTCCGGCGTAAACAACTGAACCATCAGACGCTGCCAAAACAGGCTGTCCCAAATCACCAGCGATATCAATTCCTTTATTCAAACTGCCGTTTGAGGAAAATTTTCCTATCAAAATGCCACTCGAAGGCCAGGTCCAACCCGTCGGAGACTTGCCGGCCGGGCCTGTCCCGGTGGTCGCCGACGGCGGTATAACCACAGGTACAACCGCAACAGGTTTGGACATGACCGTGGTTTTGACGGATCCGGAGCTGCTGGTGGTGGTCGATGTGGACGTCACTGGACGCCCGGCGCCCGACGTTGAAGCGACGCTCGGCGTTGACGAGGAGCGCCCGTCAAAGCGAATTGTCTGACCTGGCTTGATGGTAAACGGCTCGGGGATCTGGTTGCGGGCAGCCAGCGCCTTCCAGTCCCAGCCGTAACGAAATGCAATGGAAAAAAGCGTATCGCCGCGCCTGACCACATATTGGCCAGTGGTCACTGTCGGGCGCTGGGCCACGGCGTTGCCGTTGCGATCAACGACGCGAACGCCGCCTGAAGGCGAGCTGGAGCAGCCGACCAAAAGGACACTGAGAGCAATGCCAATCACCAGACGCTGATAACTTCTTGAAGACCTGAGCTGCTGAATGACTGTGAGACTCACCCGCCACTCCCTTTACTGGTGACTGAATTCAAAAAAGATGCCTATTGTGCCGTAATAGCGACGGGCAGCCAGTGATATCCGCTGAAAAACGCTGTTAAGTATCAATCAGCTGCATGGAAATGATGCCATCAGGCCATTTAACATTTGTGGCCGCGCGCTGTAGACCGATGACTGACGCCAGAATTCATTGTTTACCGCAGACAATCTTCAAGCGATGGGTCCATTGAGCAGTGGCACGAAGCGCACAGCCCCCAGCACATGTCGGGAAAAACCGTTTTCTTCACGAATGATCAGCATCAACTGCTGAACCTCTCCCGAGCCCACGGGGATGACCAATCGGCCTCCCGGTGCCAGTTGATCGAGCAATGCCTGCGGCACATCGGTGGCCACCGCCGTAACGATGATGCCGTTATACGGCGCCAGCGCTGGCCAGCCTTCCCAACCGTCACCCCAACGGAACACCACGTTGCGCAGATTGAGCTCGACCAGACGCTCCTTGGCGCGATCCTGAAGCACCTTGATGCGTTCTACCGAAAACACTCGTTCTACCAGCTGCGCCAGCACAGCAGTCTGATAGCCGGACCCTGTACCGATCTCCATGACCTTGTCCAGCGGCCCGGCTGCCAACAGCAACTCGCTCATCCGCGCGACCATGTAAGGCTGGGAAATAGTCTGGTTGTGGCCGATGGGCAATGCGGTGTCTTCGTAGGCGCGATGCGCCAGCGCTTCATCGACAAACAGATGCCGGGGCGTCTTGCGAATGACGTCCAGTACCCGCTGGTTGGAAATGCCCTCTTCGCAGAGGCGTTGAATCAGACGCTCGCGGGTACGCTGCGACGTCATTCCGATCCCTCGACGCAATAGATCATCCTGCTCGCGTGACATCAACGAAGTCCCTCCAGCCAGGTGTTCAGGCTGCTGAATCCGTCCTGATAGGTTCTATCCAGCTGCAACGGCGTGATCGATACGTAGCCTTGTACGACCGCATGAAAGTCGGTCCCGGCACCGCCGTCCTCGACGTCGCCTGCAGCAGCGATCCAGTAGCCGGCGCGGCCACGCGGATCGACGACTCTGATCGGTGCCGCAGCGCGGGCACGATGCCCCAATCGGGTCAATTGAATGCCGCGGATATGCTCGAGCGGCAGGTTGGGAATATTCACGTTCAATACCGTGCGGGGTGGCAGGTCGAGTTGCTCATGGGCCTCGACCAGCAAGCGCGCGTAATGCGCCGCCGTCGCCAGATTATCCGGCTGACGTGACAGAAACGAAAAGGCAAACGACGGGCGCTGCAGAAAACGCCCTTCAAGGGCTGCAGCGACCGTTCCGGAATACAGTACATCGTCGCCCAGATTGGCCCCCAGATTGATGCCTGAAACCACCATGTCCGGTTGACGTTCCAGTAGCCCGTGAATGCCCAGATGCACGCAGTCGGTGGGCGTACCGTTGACACTGATGAAGCCATTTTCCAGGGTGTGCGGATGCAAGGGCCGGTCGAGTGTCAGAGAACTGCTGGCACCACTTTTGTCCTGATCAGGCGCAATCACCACGCAGTCGGCGTAGTTCGCCAACGCCGCATGGAGCGCGACAAGACCGGGCGCATTCACCCCGTCATCATTTGATATCAGAATACGCATGAGCTGTCCGTCTGCCCAACCGGCACCAGATCGATGAGTTCGCGGACCAAAACGGTCGCGAAACATCCGGGCGGAAGGACGAATTCCAGTTGCAGAATGTCAGACTCGGGATAATGCCACGTCAGCCGCCCAATGGGCAGTCGCAGGATGCGACGTTCGTGCTCCATGCCCGCTCTGACCAGCCAGTCACGCAATACAGATTCGTCGTCGGCAACGGTATTTTCCAGCGCTGCCGTCGCACCGCCAGCTGGCGAAGGGCCTTCACCCCATTGAGGTCCGGTGGGGTGCAGATCGAGGATCGCCAGACGAGGATCGCTGCATTCATCCACCCCGGCCGGGAAAAAGCTGCGGCTGTCGGTGAACGCGAGCAAATCACCGACCTGAGCCTTCTGCCAGCTGCCATCGACAACCCGAGCGGCCAGCACCCGATTGAACAGGTAACTGCGCGCCGTGGACAAGAGTCGCGAACGCACCGCGCGTTGCTCAGGCAGCGCCTTGCGGGCGGCGTAATCGCGTGCCTCGCCAAGATTTCCACCCTGATAGCCGAAACGCTGCGTGCCGAAATAATTAGGGATGCCCTGCAGGGCAATGGTTTCAAGACGCTGATTCAAGGCGCCCTTGTCTGCATCCAGCTGGGTCAGACGCAGCGTGAAGCCATTGGCCGCATGGGCGCCGCGTTGCAGTTTGCGTTTGTGGCGGCCGCTCTTGAGAATCTGCAGCGTGTCGTCCTGCGCAGCGGACAGGTCAGGATCGGCCTTGCCAGGCAATTGAATGCTGAACCACTGGCGGGTCAGTGCCTGACGATCCTTGAGCCCGGCATAGCTGACTGTGCGCAGCTGGACGCCCGCAGCCCTGGCCAGTCGGCGGGCCGCCTCTTCCGTGTTCAGACCGCGTTTCTCGACCCATAGCCACAAGTGCTCGCCATCCCCGGAAAGCGGAATGTCCAGCACTTCGTCGACCTGAAAGTCTTCGGCAGTCGCTTTGAGGACTGCACGCCCCAATGCCTCGCCGTAAGCTCGCGGGCCCAGCAGTTCACGCTCATTCATGCGCGTAGCAACAACGCAACGGCATGCACCGCGATGCCTTCTTCACGCCCGGTAAAGCCAAGCTTTTCAGTCGTCGTGGCCTTGACGTTGACCTGATCCAGCTCAACCTGAAGGTCTGCAGCGATCAATGCACGCATGGCATCAATGTGCGGCGCCATTTTCGGTGCCTGAGCGACGATGGTGGCGTCGACATTACCGACCTTCCAGCCTTTGCCATGGATCAGCGTGAGGACATGACGCAGCAGCAAGCGACTGTCGGCGCCCTTGAACTGCGGATCCGTGTCGGGAAAGTGCTTGCCGATATCACCCAGCGCTGCGGCACCCAGAAGCGCGTCGCTCAAGGCATGCAGCAGGACATCGCCATCGGAATGGGCCAGCAGACCGAACCCGTGTGCAATCCGCACGCCGCCCAAGGTAATGAAGTCGCCTTCAGCGAAACGGTGCACATCAAAGCCATGGCCAATACGCATAAAAAAACGCCCTGAAAAAAGTCAGGGCGTGATTCTACCTGCTTTGGCGCGCGTTAGCTGTTCAAGGCTGCTGCGTGATGCCTGAGATGGTCTTCGATGAAGCTGGCGATGAAGAAATAGCTGTGGTCGTAACCTGGCTGCATGCGCAGGGTCAGCGGATAGTCCGCAGTCTTGGCCGCCTGAACCAGCACCTCGGGTTTGAGCTGGTTGACCAGAAAATCATCACGATCGCCCTGATCGACCAGGGTCGGCAGCTTTTCGGACGCCTGCGCAATCAGCACGCTGGCATCCCACTCGCGCCAGCGAGAACGGTCTTCGCCCAGATAACGGGAGAATGCCTTTTGCCCCCACGGGCAATCGATCGGATTACTGATCGGCGAGAACGCTGATACTGACCGATAGCGACCTGGATTGCGCAATGCGCAGACCAGCGCGCCGTGACCGCCCATCGAGTGCCCGCTGATGCTGCGCACCTGTGACGCCGGGAAATGCCCCTCGATCAGCGCCGGCAGCTCCTTGACCACGTAATCATGCATTTGGTAATGCCGCGCGTAAGGCTGCTCGGTGGCGTTGAGGTAGAAGCCCGCGCCTTGACCGAAGTCCCAGGCGCCGTCAGGGTCATCTGCCACGTCAGCACCGCGTGGACTGGTATCAGGCGCCACGATGATGATGCCCAGCTCGGCCGCCAGTCGATGGGCGGCGGCTTTCTGCATGAAGTTTTCATCCGTGCAGGTCAGGCCGGACAGCCAGTACAACACCGGCAGCTTGCCGCCCTGCTCCGCCTGTGGCGGCAGATAGACGGCAAACACCATGTCACAACCGAGCACCTGAGAATGGTGCTTGTAGCGCTTGTGCCAGCCGCCGAAGCTCTTTTGGCAGGAAATATTTTCCAAAGGCATGTGATGTCCTCCAGCTGCAAGCTATAAGCCGCAAGCTACAAGCAGGTAAGAGACCTTCGTGCTTGCCGCTTGGAGCTGACAGCTTGCCGCTGCTCCTTAAAAATGAATGACCGTGCGGATGCTTTTGCCTTCATGCATCAGGTCGAACGCCTTGTTGATGTCTTCCAGGCCCATGGTGTGGGTGATGAACGTATCCAGCGGGATTTCACCGGTCTGCGCCATGTCCACATAGCTCGGCAATTCGGTACGGCCACGCACGCCACCAAACGCAGAACCGCGCCAGACGCGCCCGGTCACCAGCTGGAACGGACGGGTAGCGATTTCCTGACCGGCACCGGCCACGCCGATGATGACCGACTCGCCCCAGCCCTTGTGGCAGGATTCCAGCGCTGCACGCATCAGTTGCACATTACCGATGCACTCAAACGAGAAGTCGACGCCGCCATCGGTCATGTCGACGATGACTTCCTGGATCGGACGGTCGAAATCCTTCGGATTGACGCAATCAGTCGCGCCCAGCTGTTTGGCGATCTCGAACTTGGCAGGGTTGATGTCGATGGCGATGATGCGAGCCGCCTTGGCTTTGACCGCACCGATCAATGCCGAGAGGCCAATACCGCCCAGACCGAAGATGGCTACGGTATCGCCAGGCTTGACCTTGGCGGTGTTGAGCACCGCACCGATACCGGTGGTGACACCGCAACCCAGCAGGCAGACTTTTTCCAGCGGTGCCTGCTTGTCGATTTTGGCCACCGAGATTTCCGGCAGTACGGTGTATTCGGAGAAGGTCGAGGTGCCCATGTAGTGGAAAATTGGCTCGCCCTTGTAGGAAAAACGCGTAGTGCCATCCGGCATCAGGCCTTTACCCTGAGTGGTACGAATCGCCTGGCACAGGTTGGTCTTGCCCGAGCGGCAGAACTTGCACTGACGGCATTCCGGGGTGTACAGCGGAATCACGTGGTCACCGACCACTACCGAGGTCACGCCCTCACCCACCGCCTCTACAATCGCACCACCTTCGTGGCCGAGGATCGATGGAAAAATCCCTTCAGGGTCAGCCCCGGACAGTGTGTAGGCATCGGTGTGGCAGACGCCGGAGGCCACTACTCTGAGCAGCACTTCTCCCGCCTTGGGCATGGCCACATCGACTTCAACGATCTCCAATGGCTTTTTGGCTTCAAAAGCGACAGCAGCGCGCGACTTGATCATCAATCTTCTCCGACGGGTAAAAACAAGGATTGCAGTGTAGTACAGTGCCAATTGACGAGTAATACGGCTAAAAGCAAAACATTAATGCTGTACAGGGATAATTGATGTACACAAATCGCTGGGAAGGTCTGGATGAGTTCGTTGCCGTCGCGGAATGCGGGCAGTTCACCGCCGCGGCTCTGCGGCTCGGGGTCTCCTCGTCGCATGTCAGCCGTCAGATCGTGCGCCTTGAAGAACGCCTGCAGACTCGACTGCTCTACCGCAGTACCCGCAAGGTCGCGCTCACCGAAGCCGGTCAGACCTTTCTGCATCACTGCCAGCGCCTGCAGGACGGCCGCGAAGAAGCACTGCGCGCGGTGGGCGATCTGGCCAGCGAACCGAAGGGGTTGTTGCGCATGACCTGCGCCGTGGCCTATGGCGAGCGCTTCATCACGCCGCTGGTCACACGCTTCATGGACCTGTACCCGCACCTGCGGGTCGATATTGAGCTGAGCAATGAAACGCTGGACCTGGTTCATGAAGGCATGGACCTGGCGATTCGTCTTGGCCGGTTACAGGATTCGCGCCTGGTCGCAACCCGCCTCGCGCCACGGCAGATGTACCTGTGCGCCTCGCCGTCCTACATCGAGCGTTACGGCAGGCCGCACAGCCTTTCGGAACTCAATCGCCATAATTGCCTGATCGGAGGCAGCGATACCTGGCAGCTCCAGCAGAACGGGCGTGAATTTTCCCAGCGCGTGCAAGGCAACTGGCGCTGTAACAGCGGCCAGGCCGTGCTGGATGCCGCGTTGCATGGCGTCGGTTTGTGTCAGTTGCCCGATTACTACGTGCAGAAACATCTCAACGACGGCACGCTGGTCTCATTGCTGGAGGCGCATCAACCGCCCAACACCGCCGTGTGGGGGCTCTATCCGCAGCAAAGGCACCTGTCACCCAAGGTGCGCAAGCTGGTGGATTATCTTAAGGCAGGGTTGGCGATGCGCGATGAGTATCGCCAGTAGCAGACGTGTTCAGCGGCCGAATTCGCTGCGGCGTTGACGTAGCCATTCCAGGTCCTCGGGGCGAGTGACCTTGATGTTATCGGAGCGCCCCTCGATCAGGCGTGGCGATTGACCCGCCCACTCGATGGCCGATGCCTCATCGGTGATGCTGACGTTAGAGACCAGGCTGTCCGCCAGGGCGCGATGCAGGGCCCCAAGACGAAACATCTGCGGCGTGAAGGCTTGCCAGATGAGGCTGCGATCCACTGTTTCCAACACGCGACCGCTGCTGTCGGCACGCTTGAGCGTGTCGCGGGCCGGCACGGCCAGCAGGCCGCCAACAGGATCATCGGCCAGTTCGCCGAGCAGATTATCCAGATCACTGCGCGCCAGGTTCGGACGCGCAGCGTCATGAACCAGCACCCAGTCATTGTCACTGGCGCCCTGCGCATGCAGGTGCAGCAGCGCATTGAGCACCGAGCCTGAGCGCTCGCTGCCGCCGTCCACGCGCTGAATGCGGGTGTCATGCGCGCAGGGCAATGCAGCCCAGTAAGGGTCGTCCACAGCCAGACTGATCACCAGCCCCTTGAGCCGGGGGTGATCGAGAAAGCAAAGCAGGCTGTGTTCCAGAATTGTCAGGCCGCCCAGTGGCAGGTACTGCTTGGGACGGTCGGCTGCCATGCGAGCACCAATGCCCGCTGCAGGTATCACTGCCCAGAAGGCAGGAAGAAAGTCTTTCATCGCACCAACTTGATTATTGCGCGAGCTGGTAAAGGGTTTCGCCGTCCTTGACCATGCCCAATTCATGTCGGGCACGCTCTTCGACGGTTTCCAGACCTTTTTTCAATTCCATGACCTCGGCATCAAGCACGCGGTTGCGCTCAAGCAGCACCTGATTTTCAGCGTGCTGGTCGGCAATCTGCTGAGTCAGGCTGGCCACTTGCGCGAGGCTTCCGTTACCGACCCAAAGGCGGTACTGCAAGCCAGCCAGCAACAGGAGCAGGACGAGGAACAACCAGTTAGGACTGCGCATTGAAATATCAGGTACCCAGTAAAAAAGACAGCAGAGCCAACGTGAACAACAAACGACTGAGGGCATTGAGCCTGACATAAGCCAGGCTCAATCACTCCAGATTACCGCGGAGCGTCAGCATCGGAGCTGCACAGGCGAGTCAGGGGACTCGAATCCGTGCAGCACTCTGCGTCTTTTTACCATCTATGGCTCAGCCGCGAAACTCGGCACGACCACGATACACAGCCTTGGAGCCCAATTGCTCCTCGATGCGCAGCAATTGGTTGTACTTGGACACGCGATCGGAGCGGCACAGCGAACCGGTTTTGATCTGACCGGCAGAGGTGCCCACAGCGAGGTCGGCAATGGTCGAATCTTCGGTCTCGCCGGAACGGTGAGAGATGATCGCCGTGTAACCGGCAGCCTTGGCCATCTGAATGGCTTCCAGGGTTTCGGTCAGCGTACCGATCTGGTTGAACTTGATCAGGATCGAGTTGGCGATCTTCTTGTCGATGCCTTCCTTGAGGATCTTGGTGTTGGTCACGAACAGGTCGTCACCTACCAGCTGGGTTTTCTCGCCGATCTTGTCGGTGAGGATTTTCCAGCCATCCCAATCGGACTCGTCCAGACCGTCTTCGATGGAAATGATCGGGTGCTTGCGAGTCAGCTCGGCAAGGTATTCGGCGAACTCGGCAGAGCTGTACTCGCCCTCTTCGCTCAGTTTGTACTTGCCGTTCTTGTAGAACTCGCTCGCTGCGCAGTCCAGCGCCAGGGTCACGTCGGTGCCCAGCGTGTAACCCGCATTGGCAACAGCCTCGGCGATAGCGTCGAGCGCTTCCTTGTTGGACGCCAGGTTAGGCGCAAAACCACCTTCGTCGCCTACTGCGGTGTTCAGGCCACGCGCCTTGAGGACCGCCTTGAGGTGATGGAAAATCTCGGTGCCCCAGCGCAGGCCTTCAGCGAAGGACTTGGCGCCGACAGGCTGGATCATGAATTCCTGGATGTCGATGTTGTTATCGGCATGCTCGCCACCGTTGATGATGTTCATCATCGGCACCGGCATGGAGTACACGCCCGGTGTGCCATTGAGGTTGGCGATGTGCGCGTACAGCGGCAGGTCCTGATCCTGTGCCGCCGCCTTGGCAGCTGCCAGGGAGACCGCGAGGATGGCGTTTGCGCCCAGGCTTGCCTTGTTTTCGGTGCCGTCCAGCTCGATCATCGCGTGATCCAGCGCCTTCTGGTCAACCGGGTCCTTGCCCAGAAGCAGGTCACGGATCGGACCATTGATATTGGCAACAGCCTTCAGAACGCCTTTGCCCATGTAACGGCTCTTGTCGCCATCACGCAGCTCCAGCGCTTCGCGCGAGCCGGTTGAAGCGCCAGACGGCGCGCAGGCGCTACCGATGATGCCGTTATCGAGGAGCACATCTGCTTCTACGGTGGGATTGCCACGGGAGTCGAGAACTTCACGACCTTTGATGTCGACGATTTTTGCCATTGTTGTAAACACTCCAAGATTGACGAAAACGACGCAGCTGGGGAAACAATGCTCGCAATCAGACGCAGAAAAAGGCAGGTCTGAATGCGACAACCCCGTCACGAATGACGGGGAACGGCACTTTACCGGAGAACCCTGTTCAAGCGGTCTCTACGATCGGAAAACTCTTTACAAGTTCATCCAGTGACTTGAGTTGCGCCAGGAACGGCTCGAGCTTGTCCAGACGCAAGGCACATGGCCCGTCGCATTTGGCGTTGTCAGGATCCGGATGGGCTTCAAGGAACAGACCGGCCAGATTCTGACTGATACCGGCCTTGGCCAGATCCAGCACCTGGGCGCGACGGCCGCCGGCAGAATCGGAACGACCGCCCGGCATCTGCAGGGCGTGGGTCACGTCGAACAGGATCGGGTACTCGAACTGCTTCATGATGCCGAAGCCGAGCATGTCCACGACCAGATTGTTGTAACCGAAGCTGGAACCCCGCTCACAGAGAATCAACTGATCGTTACCGGCCTCTTCGCACTTGGTCAGGATGTGTTTCATTTCCTGGGGTGCAAGGAACTGGGCTTTCTTGATGTTGATGACTGCGCCGGTTTTCGCCATCGCGACAACCAGATCGGTCTGCCGCGACAGGAAAGCCGGCAGCTGAATGATGTCGCAGACTTCAGCCACCACGGCGGCCTGATGCGGCTCGTGAACATCGGTGATCAGTGGCACGTTGAAGGTGCGCTTGATCTCTTCGAAAATACGCATGCCTTCTTCAAGGCCCGGCCCACGGTAGGAGTTCACCGAAGAGCGGTTGGCCTTGTCGAAGCTGGCCTTGAACACGTAAGGGATACCGAGCTTTTCGGTGACCTTTACGTATTCTTCACAGACCTGCATGGCCATATCCCGGGATTCGAGTACGTTCATGCCGCCGAACAGCACCATTGGCTTGTCGTTGGCGATCTCGATCGAACCTACGCGGATGATTTTCTGAGCCATGTCTGCAGTCCCTGTCAGGAATTTTTCTGATGTTGAGCCAGTGCCGCCTTGACGAAGCCGCTGAACAGCGGATGACCGTCACGGGGCGTGGAGGTGAATTCCGGGTGGAACTGGCAAGCGACGAACCATGGGTGATCCGGTGCTTCGACCACTTCGACCAGCGCGCCGTCGCCGGAGCGGCCGGAAATCTTCAGGCCCGCCTCGATCAGTTGCGGCAACAGGTTGTTGTTCACTTCATAGCGATGACGATGACGTTCGACGATCACGTCCTTGGTGTAGCAGTCGTGGACCAGCGAACCGGCTTCAAGCTGGCACTCTTGCGCGCCCAGACGCATGGTGCCGCCCAGATCGGAGCTTTCGGTACGGGTTTCGACTGCGCCGGTGGCATCTTCCCATTCGGTGATCAGACCCACTACAGCGTGCGCGCTGGTGCGATCGAACTCGGTGGAGTTGGCGTCTTTCCAGCCCAGCACGTTACGCGCGAACTCGATGACCGCGACCTGCATGCCCAGGCAGATGCCCAGGTACGGAACCTTGTTCTCACGGGCGAACTGAACGGCAGTGATCTTGCCTTCGACGCCGCGCAGACCGAAGCCACCCGGAACCAGGATCGCGTCCACGCCTTCCAGCAGGCCGGTGCCCTGGTTTTCAATGTCTTCAGAGTCGATGTAACGCAGGTTGACCTTGGTGCGATTGGTGATACCGGCGTGGCTCATGGCTTCGATCAACGACTTGTAGGCGTCGAGCAGTTCCATGTACTTGCCGACCATCGCGATGGTCACTTCGTGTTCCGGGTTGAGCTTGGCGTCGACGACCTTGTCCCACTCGGACAGGTCGGCACCACCGCATTGCAGGCCGAAGCGCTCGACCACAAAATCGTCCAGGCCTTGCGAATGCAGAATGCCCGGGATCTTGTATATGGTGTCCGCGTCTTCGAGGGCGATGACCGCACGCTCTTCGACGTTGGTGAACTGAGCGATCTTGCGACGCGAGGAAACGTCGATCGGGTGGTCGGAACGGCAGACCAGCACATCAGGCTGCAGGCCGATGGAGCGCAATTCCTTCACCGAATGCTGGGTCGGCTTGGTCTTGGTCTCGCCGGCAGTGGCGATGTACGGCACCAGCGTCAGGTGCATCAGCATCGCGCGGCGTGCGCCGACTTCGAAGCGCAACTGGCGGATGGCTTCAAGGAAGGGTTGCGACTCGATGTCGCCTACCGTACCGCCGATCTCGACCAGCGCCACGTCGGCATCGCCAGCACCCTTGATGATGCGGCGCTTGATTTCATCGGTGATGTGCGGGATGACCTGAATGGTCGCGCCCAGGTAATCACCACGGCGCTCTTTGCGCAGGACGTGCTCGTACACACGGCCGGTGGTGAAGTTGTTGTTCTGGGTCATGGTGGTGCGGATGAACCGCTCATAGTGACCAAGGTCCAGGTCGGTCTCGGCGCCGTCGTGAGTGACGAACACCTCACCGTGCTGGAACGGGCTCATGGTGCCTGGGTCCACGTTGATGTACGGATCCAGTTTGAGCATGGTGACCTTGAGTCCCCGCGCCTCCAGGATGGCCGCCAATGAAGCCGAGGCAATGCCTTTCCCCAATGAAGAAACAACACCGCCCGTGACGAAGATGTAGCGCGTCATGAAAAACCCTAGAAGTCTGCGTTAAAGCGGTCAGAGCCGCCGGGGATAGCGAAGGAAGGCCGAAGCCCCCGATTACCGACAAAATTCACGGTGCACTCCCGAAACTGCTGCGTTGAAACCGACCGGCCGAAGCCCGTGTGGTGTGCGCTACATTTTAAGAATTACCCAGTAAACACTGGTTGGTAACCGGCAACTCATGTCGTTTCAAAAGAGCCGACAGAAGCTGTATCAAGAAGGGAGCGTAGTCTACCTGAAAGGGCCTTTCAGCTCAAACTTTGGTCGCCGGTCGGCGTAACCCAGCGCAAACGCCAGTTTTCATTGGGCGAACCGTCCAGTCCAGGCAGGTTGGCGACGGCCAGCAGCACGTTATCGAGGTACAGCAGCGGCAATCTGCCGCGCAGAAACGCCGGCACTGACTGCTCGTTGAGCAAGCGCTTGAGATCACGGCTGCCACGCCCGTTCAGGCGTAACACTTCACCACCCTGCCGATAGCGGACTTGCAGACACCCCGACGGCGCCTCGCCTTCCAGAACCACGCAGCCATTACCCGGCAAGTCCAGCGGCACACCAGGGTCCGGCCAGTCCATTGCCTGACGACAGAGCGGCTGCCAGTCAGCGGGCACCCACCAGATACAATTCTGCGCCCTGTGCAGCGTTCCATCAGCAAGCCGCCATAACGGACCTGCGTCATGCGCCGCATCGCGCAATGCCTCCCAGCCAGCCCAGTGATCGGTGTCCGGCAGGCGCGTCAGTGGCGCAAGCCAGTGACGCAGTGCATTGCGCTGCCGGGCTGCGGACAATGCGGCAATCGGCCCAAGACTCAACACCGGCAGGCCAACCCAAGTGAACGACGTTGCAGCCTGCGCGTTGGCAATATCCTGCAGCGCGAGCTCGTCGAGCAATTGCTGCGCTTCGCCGAGGTGGCGCGCAGTACGCGCCAGACTGGCCGCTGCCTGCGGCCATCTGGAGGTCAGCAACGGCAATACCTGACTGCGCAAAAAATTGCGCGAGAACTGCTGATCGTCATTGCTGGGATCTTCGATCCAGTTCAGGCCGTGCCGATGCGCGTAGTCTTCCAGCTGCTTTCGCGACACATCCAGTAGCGGCCTCAGCAGATGCCCACACCCCAGCACGCGCTGATCGGGCATGGCAGCCAGACCGCGTACGCCTGCGCCGCGCAGCAGACGGAACAACAGGGTTTCGGCCTGATCATCGCGATGCTGCCCCGTCAGCAGCACCTCGCCCTCAACCAGCCGCTCACTGAAGGCGCTGTAACGCGCCTGCCGGGCAGCCTGCTCGAGACTCGCAGCGGGCTCGACCTGAACGCGAACAGACTCGAATGCCACCCCGAGCGTCTTGCAGACCTGCTGACAATGCTCTGGCCAGCCATCGGCAGCAGTCTGCAGACCGTGGTGCACATGGATGGCGTTGAGCGCAGGCAGGGTTTCGCGCCTGGCGAGTTCAGCCAGAAGATGCAAAAGCACGGTTGAGTCGAGGCCGCCGGAGAAACCGACATGCCAGACAGGCGCATTGCGCCATGGGGCCAGGACTTGAAGAAGCCTGGCAGAAAGATCATGACCGGTGCGTGAGGGAGTGGTCATGAATGTTTTTCACCGGCTTGGCGGGTTCGCACACTAAGTGCTGCAATGCTCAAACCCGCCCTTTCGCGAACAGGTTCGCTCCCACGCCCTTCGGGCAGACACCCGCAAGACGTGGGAACAATCGGGGCGACGCAGCTTACAGACCGTAGCTCATCAAGCGGTCATAACGGCGCGCCAGCAGCTCGTCGTTATCGAACTCCTTGAGCATCGCCAGCTGACTGCTCAGCTCTTCGCGAATCAAGGCAGCGGCAGCGACCGGATCACGATGCGCGCCACCCAGTGGCTCGGCGATGACCTTGTCGACGATACCCAGGCCTTTCAGGCGGTCAGCGGTGATGCCCATCGCTTCTGCAGCATCCGGGGCCTTCTCGGCGGTCTTCCACAGAATCGACGCGCAGCCTTCCGGAGAGATCACCGCGTAGGTCGAGTACTGCAGCATGTTCAACTGGTCACAGACACCAATCGCCAGCGCACCACCAGAACCGCCTTCACCGATGACGGTAGCGATGATCGGCGTCTTGAGACGGGCCATCACGCGCAGGTTCCAGGCAATCGCTTCGCTCTGGTTGCGCTCTTCCGCGTCGATACCCGGATAGGCGCCCGGCGTATCGATAAAGGTCAGGATCGGCATCTTGAAGCGCTCGGCCATTTCCATCAGACGGCAGGCCTTGCGATAGCCTTCGGGGCGCGGCATGCCGAAGTTGCGGCGAACCTTCTCGCGCACTTCCCGGCCCTTCTGATGACCGATGACCATGACTGGCTGGTTGTCCAGACGGGCAATACCGCCGACGATCGCCGCATCATCGGAGAAATGCCGATCACCGTGCAGCTCATCGAACTCGGTAAAGATGTTTTCGATGTAGTCCAGCGTGTAAGGACGACGCGGATGGCGCGCCATGCGCGCGATCTGCCAGCTGGTCAGGTTGCCGAAGATGCTTTCGGTGAGCGTCTTGCTCTTGTCTTGCAGCCGGGAGATCTCGTCGCCGATGTTCAGCGAGTTGTCGTTACCCACCAAGCGCAGTTCTTCGATTTTGGCCTGCAAGTCAGCGATAGGCTGTTCGAAATCAAGAAAATTCGGGTTCATAGGCATCCGTCTTGGGTCGACGGCCAAGAGGCCGGCCGGTTGATCCGTCTGCGCCGTTCCTGTTCGGAACCGGCGCGTTCAGGTCGAAATTAAAATTCAGGGTTGAGCGCAAGTCGAGCCTGCGACGTTCAACGATACTGGAGAAAGACGTTCTCACGTCCGAACTGGTCACGCAGAGCTTGAATCAAGCTGTCCGCAGGATCAATCCGCCATGCTTCTCCCAATTGCAGCAATGCGCGGGCGTCCTGCCCCGTGTAGTCCACCGTGATCGGACAGGCACCGCGATGGCGCTTGCACAGATCGCCCAGCCAGCGCAGCCGGTCGCCCTTGAGCGCCTCGGCACGCACCGTCACACGCAGGCTCTCGGCCAGATTGGTGCGGGCATCCTCGATACTCATGACACGCTTGGCCCGCAAGCGCAGCCCACCGGAGAAGTCATCATTACTGACTTCGCCCTCGACTACCACCATAGCATCGGTCTGCAACAGTGACTGAGCCGAATGGAACGCTTCGGCAAACAGCGACGCCTCGATGCGCGCCGAGCGATCGTCCAGGGTAATGAACCCCATCTTGTCGCCCTTCTTGTTCTTCATGACGCGCAGGGCAATGATCAGGCCCGCGACTGTCTGGGTGTCTCTTGCCGGCTTGAGATCAATGATGCGCTGACGAGCGAAACGGCGGATCTCGCCTTCATACTCATCGATCGGGTGCCCGGTCAGGTACAGCCCCAGGGTTTCCTTTTCACCACGCAGACGATCCTTGAGGCTCAGCTCGCGGGTCTTGCGATGATTGGCGTAGACATCGGCATCCGCTTCGACGAACAGACCGCCGAACAGGTCGGCGTGACCACTGTCATGACTGCGTGCAGTCTGCTCTGCCGCCTGAATGGCTTCTTCCAGCGCGGCAAGCAGCACCGAACGGTTACGGTCGATATTGGCCTGATAGGCCTTGGGCTCCAGTTCGAAGTACGGCCCGAGACGATCCAGCGCACCGCTGCGAATCAGGCCATCCAGGGTGCGCTTGTTGACCCGCTTGAGGTCGACGCGAGCGCAGAAGTCGAACAAGTCCTTGAACGGCCCGTCCTGGCGCGCATCGGTAATCGCCTCGACCGGCCCCTCGCCTACGCCCTTGATCGCACCAAGGCCATAAAGAATACGGCCATCGTCGCTTACCGTGAACTTGAACTCCGAGGTGTTCACGTCCGGCGCGTCGAGGCGCAGCTTCATCGTGCGCACTTCTTCGATCAAGGTCACGACCTTGTCGGTGTTGTGCATATCCGCCGACAACACCGCCGCCATGAACGGCGCCGGGTAGTGAGTCTTCAGCCAGGCAGTCTGGTACGACACCAGCCCGTAGGCTGCGGAGTGGGACTTGTTGAAACCGTAACCGGCGAACTTTTCCACCAGGTCGAAGATGTTACCGGCAAGGTCCGGGTCGATGTTATTGGTCTTGCAGCCATCGATGAAACCACCGCGCTGCTTGGCCATTTCCTCGGGCTTTTTCTTGCCCATGGCACGACGCAGCATGTCCGCACCGCCAAGGGTGTAACCGGCCATGACCTGGGCGATCTGCATCACCTGTTCCTGATACAGGATGATGCCGTAGGTCGGTGCCAGTACCGGCTTGAGGCCTTCGTACTGGTAGTCGACGTGCGGATAGGACAGCTCGGCGCGACCGTGTTTACGGTTGATGAAGTCGTCGACCATGCCCGATTGCAGCGGGCCGGGACGGAACAGGGCCACCAGTGCGATCAAGTCTTCCAGACAGTCGGGCTTGAGCTTTTTGATCAGCTCTTTCATGCCGCGCGACTCGAGCTGGAACACCGCCGTGGTCTCGGCACGCTGCAGCAACTGATAGGTCGGCATGTCGTCGAGCGGGATGAACGCGATGTCCAGCGGTTCTTCGTTGACCTTGGCGCGGTCGCGGTTGATGGTCTTGAGCGCCCAGTCGATGATGGTCAGGGTACGCAGACCGAGGAAGTCGAACTTCACCAGCCCCGCAGCCTCGACATCGTCCTTGTCGAACTGGGTCACCAGACCGTCACCGGCCTCGTCGCAATAGATCGGCGAGAAGTCAGTCAGCTTGGTCGGGGCAATAACCACACCACCGGCGTGCTTGCCGACGTTACGCACGATGCCTTCGAGCTTGAGCGCCATCTCCCAGATTTCCGCCGCTTCCTCATCCACCTTGAGGAAATCGCGAAGAATCTCTTCCTGCTCGTAGGCCTTTTCGAGGGTCATGCCGACTTCGAACGGGATCATCTTCGACAGACGATCGGCCAGCCCGTAAGACTTGCCCTGCACCCGCGCCACGTCACGCACCACCGCCTTGGCGGCCATGGAACCGAAGGTGATGATCTGGCTGACCGCGTTGCGACCGTACTTCTCGGCCACATATTCGATCACCCGGTCACGACCATCCATGCAGAAGTCGACGTCGAAGTCAGGCATGGAAACCCGCTCCGGGTTCAGGAAGCGTTCGAACAGCAGGTCGTATTCCAGCGGGTCGAGGTCGGTGATCTTCTGGACATAAGCAACCAGCGATCCGGCACCCGAACCACGACCCGGCCCCACCGGCACGCCGTTGCTCTTGGCCCACTGGATGAAGTCCATCACGATCAGGAAGTAACCGGGGAAGCCCATCTGGATAATGATATCCAGTTCGAAATTCAGCCGATCGACATACACCTGACGCTTGGCTTCGTAATCTTCGGTCGTGTCCTTGGGCAACAGGACTGCAAGACGCTCTTCCAGACCATCGAAGGAGACCTTGCGGAAATACTCATCGATGGTCATACCATCGGGAATCGGGAAGTTGGGCAGGAAGTGCGTGCCCAGCTTGACGTCGATGTTGCAGCGCTTGGCAATCTCGACGGTGTTTTCCAGCGCTTCCGGCAGGTCGCTGAACAGCTCGGCCATTTCTTCCGGGCTTTTCAGGTATTGCTGATCGCTGTAGTTGTGCGAACGACGCGGGTCGTCCAGAGCACGGCCTTCACCGATGCATACGCGGGTTTCGTGGGCTTCGAAATCGGCCTGCTTGATGAAGCGCACATCGTTGGTCGCCACCAGCGGCGCGCCGTGACGCTCGGCCAGGGCCACCGCAGCGTGCAGATGCTCTTCGTCGTTGGCGCGGTTGGTACGCTGCACTTCGATATAGAAGCGGTCAGGAAAGACTTCCAGCCACTCGCGCAACAGTTCGTCGGCCTCCCCCGGATTGCCGCCAAGCAAGGCCATGCCGATCTCGCCTTCCTTGGCCGCAGAAAGCGCAATCACGCCTTCACTGGCCTGCGCGACCCACTGGCGCTGAATGACGATCTGACCGTTGCGCTGGCCTTCGATAAAGCCTCGGGAAATCAGCTCGGTCAGGTTGCGGTAGCCCTGGGCATTCATGGCCAGCAGGCTGATGCGGCTGAGCGCGGCATCTTCGTCCCTGCCCGCCAGCCACAGATCGACACCACAGATCGGCTTGATGCCGGAGCCCTGAGCGGCCTTGTAGAACTTGACCAGCGAACACATGTTGTTCTGGTCGGTCACCGCCACGGCGGGCATGTTCATGCCGGTCAGCGCCTTGATCAACGGTTTGACCCGGACCAGGCCGTCAACCAGCGAATATTCGGTGTGCAGGCGTAGATGAACGAAAGAAGCCGGCATGGTGATCCTATAAAACGCGAAAATACAAAAAACGAAGGGCAGGATTGTAGCTGGCCCGGAGTGAAACGTCAGTCCTGCAGCAAACCGACTGACGGCGCAAGCGAGCCGCCCATCATTATCGTTGCACGCGCTTCGTGGGCTGCACGCACCGGTGCAAAGGAGCGCCGATGAATGGGCGTAGGCCCGAGCCGGGCCAGTGCTTCCAGATGCACCGGCGTAGGATAACCCTTGTGCCCACCGATGCCATAACCGGGATAGATGAGTTCAAACGCCGCCATTTCTCGATCCCGACTCACCTTGGCGAGAATCGAAGCGGCAGCGATGGCAGGTACCTTGGAGTCACCCTTTACCACCGGCGCCGAGGGCACCGACAACTGCGGGCAGCGGTTGCCGTCGATAAGCGCCAGTCTGGGCGTGATACTCAAGCCTTCGACTGCGCGCTGCATGGCCAGCATCGTGGCGTGCAGGATATTCAACTGGTCGATCTCTTCGACTTCAGCCCTGGCGATGAACCAGCACAGGGCCTTCTCCTGAATTTCGACGTAGAGCTTTTCGCGCTTGGCTTCGGTCAGTTTCTTCGAGTCATTGAGACCGAGAATGGGCCTGGTCGGGTCGAGAATGACGGCGGCGGTTACCACTGCACCGCACAGCGGGCCGCGACCCACTTCATCAACACCCGCCACCAGGTCCTCGACGAGGGTAAAATCCAGACCTGTTTGCATCATGGGCGACCTCACAGTGAAGGCGACCGTCCGAGCAGGCTCAATACCGCATCGGCGGCCTGATTGGACGCATCGCGGCGCAGGATCCGGTGAATGGCATCAAAACCGGCGGTTTGCTCGCGACCGTCTTCGATCAATGGCAGCAGCGTACGCGCCAGGGCTTCTGGCGTAGCGTCGTCCTGCAGCAGTTCAGGCACCAGCAGACGCTGGGCCAGCAGGTTCGGCAGCGACACGTAAGGGCTTTTGACCATTCGCTTGAGGATCCAGAAGGTCAGCGGCGCCAGGCGGTAGGCAACCACCATGGGGCGCTTGTAAAGCAGGGCTTCCAAGGTCGCGGTGCCGGAGGCGATCAGTACCGCATCACACGCAGCCAGGGCAACGTGCGACTGGCCGTCGAGCAGCGTGACGGGCAGATCACGACCCTGCAGCAATTGCTCCACCTGAGCTCGCCGCTGTGGGCTGGCGCAGGGCAGGACGAAGCGCAGGTCAGGGCGCCGGGCAAGCAGCAGCTCGGCCGTGTCGAAAAACAACCCGCCCAGACGCCCCACCTCACCGCCCCGGCTGCCCGGCATAAGCGCGACAACCGGCGTATCCTGCGCGAATCCCAGGCCAGCACGAGCACCTGCACGATCGGACTCCAGGGGGATGGTATCTGCCAGCGGGTGACCGACAAAACGCACCGGTACGCCCTGCTCTTCGTAGAAACGCGCTTCGAACGGCAACAGGGTCAGCATCAGATCACAGCCTTCACGAATCTTCAGCACACGCTTCTGACGCCAGGCCCAGACTGACGGGCTGACGTAGTGTACGGTCTTGATGCCGGCGCGACGCAGTTGAAGTTCGATGTTGAGCGTGAAGTCAGGGGCGTCGATGCCGATGAAGACATCCGGCTTTTCATTGATCAGGGTCTGGACCAGCAACTTGCGCCGGGCCAGCAGTTCGCGCAGTCGCCCGAGCACTTCAACCAGCCCCATCACCGATAGACGTTCCATCGGGAAGGAGGACTGCATGCCTTCGGCTTCCATCAACGGACCGCCGACACCGATGAAGCGGATATCGGGATGGCGCACCTTGAGGGCACGCATCAGACCGGATCCGAGGATATCGCCGGATGCTTCACCCGCGACCAGAGCGACACAGAGTGGGCTGCTCATGATTAGCGAATGATGCCGCGAGTCGACGTCTGAATGGACTGAAGAAATACCGCCACTTCAGGAAACTGCGCCGCAGGCTCTGCCAGATCGGCCAGCGCCTGGCCGATGGTCAGACCCTGACGATAAACCGTCTTGTAGGCTCTGCGCAGCGCATGAATGGCTTCTTCGGAGAAACCCCGACGGCGCATGCCCTCGAAGTTCATGCTGCGCGCCTCGGCCGGGTTGCCAAAGACCGTGACGAACGCGGGTACATCCTTGCCGATCGCAGTGCCCATGCCGGAGAAGCTGTGCGCACCGATGTGGCAGAACTGATGCACCAGAGTAAAGCCGGACAGGATAGCCCAGTCATCCACGTGAACATGGCCTGCCAGGGCGGTGTTGTTGACCAGAATCACGTGGTTGCCGATCACGCTGTCATGCCCGATGTGGGCATAGGCCATGATCAGGTTGTGATCGCCCAGCGTGGTTTCGGCACGGTCCTGAACGGTTCCACGGTGAATGGTCACGCCTTCGCGGATCACATTGTGATCGCCGATGACAAGGCGGGTTTCCTCGCCCTTGTATTTCAGATCAGGCGTGTCCTCACCCACCGATGAAAACTGGTAGATGCGGTTGTGCTTGCCGATTCTGGTTGGCCCCTTGAGGACAACGTGAGGACCGACGACTGTACCCTCGCCAATTTCCACACCGGGTCCGATGATCGACCAAGGGCCGACCTCAACATTGTCGGCCAGAACGGCCGTCGGATCGATGATTGCGCGAGGGTCAATCAAACTCATAGTTTGCGTTCCGCACAGATGATTTCAGCAGAGCAGACTGCCTTGCCATCAACTGTAGCCTTACATTCGAACTTCCAGATCTGGCGCTTGCTGCTCAGGAATTTCGCCTCCAGAACCAGTTGGTCGCCCGGCAGAACCGGCTGACGGAAACGCAGTTTGTCCGAACCGACGAAATAATAGAGCGTGCCGTCCGACGGCTTGGAGTCGAGCATCTTGAACGCAAGAATACCAGCAGCCTGCGCCATCGCTTCGATGATCAGCACACCCGGCATGATGGGATGCTCAGGGAAATGACCGTTGAAAAAAGGCTCATTGACGCTGACATTCTTGTAGGCGCGAATGTTCTTGTTCTCGATATCCAGCTCGGTTACGCGATCCACCAGCAGGAACGGGTAACGATGAGGCAGGTATTCGCGAATTTCTTTGATGTCCATCATTTCGAGGGGAAGCCTGTAGTAAAGATTAGGAGTGCGTCGCGACTGCGCAGCACCCCTCTACATCAAGGAGGCAGTTTATCGACTGAGCACGCTTGATATTAAAAAGGTATCAGCCATCAGATGAGCGATTACCCGAGGAGGTCACCGTCTCTACAACCTTTTCGAGCTTTTGCAGACGTCGCGCCATGTCGTCGATCTTGCGCAGACGAGCTGCGCTCTTGCGCCATTCGTCCGCTGGTTGCATAGCCGTACCTGAGGAGTAAGAACCAGGCTCGGTGATGGAGTGCGTGACCATGGTCATACCCGTGATGTAAACACCATCGCAAATATCGATATGCCCCACCAGACCAACCCCGCCCGCCAGCATGCAATGCTTGCCGATTTTAGTGCTTCCAGAGATACCAACACACGCAGCCATCGCCGTGTGGTCGCCGACCTGCACGTTGTGGGCAATCTGAATCTGGTTGTCCAGTTTGACGCCATTGCCAATTCGCGTATCAGCCAGCGCACCCCGATCGATTGCCGTATTGACGCCAACCTCGACGTCATCACCGAGGGTGACGCCACCGATCTGTGCAACCTTGTGGTAGATACCTTTATCCTGGGCAAAGCCAAAGCCTTCGCCACCCAGCACGGCACCCGACTGGATGACCACGCGCTTGCCAATGCGCACATCGTGGTAAAGCGTTACCCGCGGGGCCAGCCAGCCGCCTTCACCGATCTCGCAGCGAGCGCCGATGAAGCAGTGAGCACCGATGGTGACACCTGCTGCAATGCGCACACCGCTCTCGATCACAGCAAAAGCGCCAATGCTGGCAGCTGGATCAATCAGTGCATCTGCGGCAATCACTGCCGTCGGATGAACGCCTGCGCTACTTTTAGGCTTGGGATCGAAAAAATGCGAAATGCGCGCATAGGCCAGATAAGTATCAGGAACCACCAGCGCATTACCGGTGTAACCTTCGGCGTCTGCCGGCTTGAGCAGCACGGCAGTGGCCTGGGTATCGACCAGCAATTTACGATACTTGGGATTTGCCAGGAAACTGACTTGACCAGGGCCGGCCTCTTGCAAAGTGGCCAGCCCGGTGATTTCGATATCCTTGTCGCCACGTAACGTAGCACCAAGGAACTCGGCCAACTGGCCGAGCTTGATGGTTATGCTCATGGTTACTTCAGCTGGTTCATGCGCTCGATGACCTGGCGAGTCACGTCATACTGTGGCTTGACGTCGATCACCGCACCGCGCTCGAAAACCAGATCGAAACCACCTTTCTTGATGACTTCTTCTACAGCCTGATCCAGCTTCGGCTTCAACTGCTTGAGCATTTCGCGGTCAGCAACGGCCTTGGCTTCGTTCAGTTCCTTGGACTGGAACTGGAAATCACGGGCCTTTTGCTTGAACTCAAGCTCCAGACGCTCGCGCTCAGGCTGAGCCATCTTGTCGCCACCGCTGACCAGACGATCCTGAATGCCCTTGGCGCTGCTTTCCAGGCTTTTCAGCTTGGTCAGTTGCGGGCCGAATTTCTTCTCGGCGTCCACTGCGTAACGCTTGGCAGCGTCCGATTCCAGCAAGGCCATCTGATAGTTCAGTACCGCAATTTTCATGTCGGCGAATGCAGGGCTTGCGACCAGTACGGTTGCCAGCATTACCAGTTGAGTCAACTTACGCACAATACAACTCCTACAAAATTCGTTGCGTTATCAAAGATCAGACTCTTAGAAGGTCTGACCCAGGGAGAATTGGAAGACCTGCGTTTCGGCTTCGTCGTCCGGCTTCTTGATCGGCATCGCCAGAGCGAAGCTCAGCGGGCCGAGTGCGGTGATCCAGGTGACGCCGATACCCACAGAGCTCGCCATGCCGGAAAGGTCGATGTTGTTGCACTCGATAGTCTTGCCAGCGTCATTCTTCTTCTTCGAGTCACAATTGGTATTGAACACGTTACCCACGTCCCAGAACACAGAGGTACGCAGCGAGCGCTGATCCTTGACGAATGGCAGCGGGAACATGACTTCTACGCCACCCTGAACCAAGGCGTTGCCACCGAACGGCAGTGGGTCCTGGTCGGGATCGACGGCTGTTCCATTTTTACCCGAGCTCGGCGTACTTCGAGGACCCAGCGTGCTGTCCTTGAAGCCACGTACCGAGTTGAAGCCGCCCGCATAGTAGTTCTCGTAGAACGGCAGACCCGAGGTCGAACCGTATCCGTCACCATAACCCAGCTCGGTGTGCAGACGCAGGGTGTAGTTATCGGTGATCGGGTGGAAGTACTGAGCACGGTAATCCAGTTTGAAGAACGACAGGTCGCTACCCGGCAAGGTGGATTCGAACACCAGGCTTTGCGAGTGACCACGGGTCGCCAGCACGCCCTTGTTCAGAGTCGATTCAGACCAGCCAACAGAGCCTTTGAAGTTCAGGTACTTGTCGCCTTCCTTCTGTACGAAGTCGAAAATCTCGTCAACGGTGTACTTGCCGGTCTTGATTTCGTCCTGTTGCACGGTCAGGCCGTAGGTCAGGCGCGAGGTCTCGCTGATCGGGTAGCCGAGGTTGATACCGGCACCCAGGCTGTCAACCGCATAGCTTGCAACATCAACGTCGAGGTCATCGTAGTTGGTGGTGCGGTAGAACGCGTTGTAACCCAGGCTGACACCGTCCGGCGTGTAGTACGGATCGACGTAGCTGAAGTTGTAACGGCTCTGGTATTCGCTGCGGGTCAGGCCGATGCTGACCTTGTTACCGGTACCGAGGAAGTTGTTCTGGCTGATCGAACCACCGAGGATCAGACCGGCGCTTTGCGCAAAGCCCACGCTGGCGGTGATCGAACCGGACGCCTGCTCTTCAACGGCGTAGTTCACATCGACCTGATCGTCGGTGCCAGGAACAGGTGGCGTTTCGACGTTGACTTCCTTGAAGAAGCCCAGACGATCCAGACGGGTTTTCGACTGGTCGATCAGGTAGGTCGATGCCCAGCCGCCTTCCATCTGACGCATTTCGCGACGCAGCACTTCGTCTTCCGACTTGGTGTTGCCGCGGTAGTTGATACGGTTGACGTAGGCACGCTTGCCCGGGTCGACGACGAAGGTGATATCGACCGTGTGGTCTTCATTGTTCGGTGTCGGCACGCCGTTGACGTTAGCGAAGGTATAGCCTTCGTTGCCCAGACGGCGGGTGATCAGTTCGGACGTCGTGGTCATGACCTTGCGCGAGAAGACCTGACCAGGTTGCACCAACAGCAGGGATTTGACCTGGTCTTCAGGGACCTTCAGGTCACCGCTGAGCTTGACCGACTTGACGCTGTACTTCTCGCCTTCGTTGATGTTGACCGTGATGTACACGTTCTTCTTGTCAGGCGTGATCGAGACCTGGGTCGAGGCGATATCCATGTTGATATAGCCGCGATCGAGGTAGTACGAACGCAGACGCTCAAGGTCACCCGACAGCTTTTCACGGGCGTACTTGTCGTCATTCTTGAAGAACGACAGCCAGTTGCTGGTCTTGAGCTCGAACAGGTCGGTCAGGTCTTCGTCGGAGAAGACCTTGTTGCCCACCACGTTAATGTGCTGAATGGAGGCTACGGTGCCTTCATTGATGTTGATCTTCAGGCCTACGCGGTTGCGCGGCTGAGGAACAACCTCGGCGTCAACCTCGGCAGAGTAACGGCCCTGGGCAACGTATTGACGTTGCAGCTCGTTACGCACGCCTTCGAGGGTGGCACGCTGGAAAATCTCACCTTCGGCCAGACCGGACTGTTTCAGCCCCTTCATCAGGTCTTCGGTGGAGATGGCCTTGTTACCCTCGATTTCGATACTCGCAACCGAAGGACGCTCGACGACGTTGATGACGAGCACGTTGCCGTCGCGACCCAGCTGGATATCTTGAAAGAAACCGGTTTTAAACAGCGAACGGGTAGCATCGACCAAACGACCATCGTCCGCCTGCTCGCCTACGTTCAGCGGCAGTGCACCAAAGACGCTGCCGGCGGAAACCCGCTGCAGGCCGTTGACACGGATATCGGAGATGGTGAAGGACTCGGCGTGAACTTCAGCGATCATCAGTGCGGAAAGAACCGCAGTTAGCAGCAGACGTTTCATGAAGTCCTTTCTTATTCCAACTGGCAATAAACAAACTGCCGCAAAATGCGGCAGATTCGCAACTCGGCAACGCTTTACAGTCGGCCCAGATCGTTGACCAGCGCGAGCAACATTACGCCCACTACCAGACTGATACCGATCTGCGCCCCCCAACCTTGAACCTTTTCCGAAAGGGGACGACCACGCGCCCACTCGATCAGATAAAACAGCAAATGCCCCCCGTCCAGGACGGGAATGGGCAGCAGATTCAGAACACCCAGGCTAATACTCAGATAAGCGAGGAAGTTCAGAAAATCTCCGATGCCCGACTGGGCCGAAGCGCCCGCCACTTTAGCAATGGTTATCGGTCCACTCAAGTTTTTTACCGAGAGCTCGCCGAACAACATTTTCTTCAGCGAGTCCAGGGTCAGCACACTCATGTTCCAGGTGCGCTTCACACCCTCGGTCATCGCCGCGAAAGGCCCGTAGCTGACCTCGCGCAGCATTTCGGGTGGCCAATCGACAGCTTTCACACCAGCGCCGAGGTAACCTGTGGCAGCCTTGCCCTCGCCTTTGGCCGCGAGCGTCACCGGCACGTCCATTTGCACGCCGTCGCGCTCGATGCGCAGCGAAATCTTCGCTTCGGGGCGCTCGCGCACCCGATCGACAACCTGCTGCCACTCATCGAGCGGCTGGCCGTCCATCGAAACGAGACGATCACCCGATTTAAGTCCTGCGCTCTGCGCCGGACCTTTCGGATCGATTTCTGCCAGCACCGGCAGCAGCGCCGGACGCCACGGGCGAATACCCAGCGACTTGATCGGATCAGGCTCTTCTGCCCCTCTCAGCCAGTCATTGAGTACCAGCTCACGGGAAGTGTCGACCGTAGAACCCTGATCCCGGACCTTGAAAGCGATGGTACCGCTTTCACCCAGGCGACGGACCAGCTGCAGGTTGACCCCGGACCAGCCAGAAGTAGGCTCGCCATCGACAGCGACGATTTCCTGTCCGGCCGTCAGGCCAGCCTGCTGGGCGATGCTTCCGGACTCGACTGCGCCGATCACCGGGCGAACCTGCTCGCTGCCCATCATCGCCAGCACCCAGAAAAATGCGATGGCGAGAAGGAAATTGGCTGTCGGACCGGCGATCACGATTGCAATGCGCTGGCCTACTGTCTTGCGGTTGAACGACTGGTCGGCGAGCTCGGGCGGGACATTGCCTTCGCGTTCGTCGAGCATTTTCACATAGCCGCCCAGAGGAATGGCAGCGACGACGTACTCGGTGCCCTGACGGTCATGCCAGCGCAGAAGAGGCGTGCCGAAGCCTACTGAAAAACGCAGCACTTTGACGCCACAGCGACGAGCCACCCAAAAGTGGCCGAATTCGTGGAAGGTCACCAGCACGCCCAACGCAATCAGGGTGCCGAGAATCATGTATAAAGCGCTCATCAGCCTTCTCCGGGTACCGACTGGTCGGCCAGTGTGTTAATCATTGCAGGCCTCCAGGCCCGCCGTTGACGCACCACATCAACCCATTCACTCATATCTGTCGGGTTGTCAGATCGCTATCGCCCGTTTCTTTCAAGCCATTGGCCCGCCAGCAAACGCGCTTTCGCATCGGCGGCGAACACCGCATCGAGTCCTTCGACCGCGATGACAGGCTCATGATCCAGAACCTCCTCGATAATACCGGCGATTTCCAGATAGCGGATACGCCCGTCGAGGAATGCCGCAACGGCCACTTCATTGGCCGCGTTGAGCATGGCAGGCGCACTGCCTCCAGCCTCTGCCGCCTGTCGGGCCAGCCGCAGGCAAGGGAATCGTTCTTCGTCCGGCGCCTGAAAATCGAGCTGACCGATACGAAACAGGTCCAGTGGCGCAACGCCAGAGTCTACACGTGCAGGCCATGCCAGTGCATTGGCGATGGGCGTACGCATGTCGGGATTGCCCAATTGAGCCAGCACTGAGCCATCGACATAATCGACCAGTGAGTGGATCACGCTTTGCGGGTGAATGACCACCTCGACCTGATCCGGGCGCGCATCGAACAGCCAGCAGGCTTCGATCAGCTCGAGCCCCTTGTTCATCATAGTTGCCGAATCGACGGAGATCTTGCGCCCCATCGACCATACCGGATGGGCACAGGCCTGCTCAGGCGTGACATTGTGCAACTGCTCCAGCGGCGTTTCGCGAAACGGCCCGCCCGAGGCAGTCAACATGATCCGCCGAACACCGACGGCACCCAGCCCGCGAGCGAAGTCGCCGGGCAGGCACTGGAAGATCGCATTGTGCTCGCTGTCGATCGGCAACAGCACAGCGCCACTTTGCCGAACGGCCTGCATGAACAAGGCACCGGACATGACCAGCGCTTCCTTGTTGGCCAGCAATACCTTCTTGCCCGCCTCCACCGCAGCCAGCGTCGGACGCAAGCCGGCAGCTCCGACAATCGCGGCCATGACTGCGTCTACCCGAGGGTCTGCGGCTACTTCGCACAGACCGCCTTCGCCGACCAGCACCCGGGTATCGAGCCCGGCCGCAGCGAGGTCATCCTGCAGCTTGCGGGCGACCACCTGATCAGGCACTACGGCGTACTGCGGCGTGTGCCTGATGCACAAGGCCAGCAATTCGTCCAGGCGACTGAAGCCGGTAAGCGCGAACACTTGATAAAGCGCTGGATGACGGGCAACGACATCCAGAGTGCTTAGCCCGATGGAACCGGTTGCACCCAGAATGGTGATTTGTTGCGGCCCACTCACATGACACCCCAGTCAGCGGCCCAGAGCAGCACCGCAAATACCGGGATGGCCGCCGTCAGGCTGTCGATACGGTCGAGCACCCCGCCGTGGCCAGGCAGCAGATTGCTGCTGTCCTTGACCCCGGACTGGCGTTTGAACATGCTTTCGGTCAGGTCGCCAATCACCGAGATGAATACGATCACCGCGGCACCAAAGAGCGCTGCTATGAACTGCGCAACCGTCCAGTCGCGGGAAACGCCCACTGCTGCCGTGATGCCCAGGCTGACGACCAGACCGCCATATACGCCCTCCCAGCTCTTGCCAGGGCTTACCTTGGGTGCCAGCTTGCGCTTGCCAAAAGCCTTGCCGGAGAAATAAGCGCCGATGTCGGCGGCCCAGACCAGCACCATCACCGACAGAATCAGCCAGTTACCCAGCGGCCATTGCTTGATCAGGACCAGGCCCTGCCATGCAGGCAGCAGAATCAGAAGGCCGATGACCAGCTTGCACGCTGCACTCGCCCAGTGGCTGCTCGAGTCCGGATAGGTAAGTACCAGAAAGGTCGCAACACTCCACCAGATGACCGCGGCAACCAGCACCCAGGGCTCCAGCCCCGGCAGCAGGTACATGAGAAATAGCAGAACGGCGACCACAGCCGCATAACCGATACGCATCGACTGCGCGGCGAAACCAGCGAGCCGCGCCCATTCCCAGGCACCCAGAACGACAACCACCCCGATGAACAGGGCGAAGTACATGCCGGTCAGCAGGAAAAACCCGCACAAGGCGATCGGCAACAGAATGAGTGCCGTGATGATCCGTTGTTTCAGCATTAAGCCCGGGCTCCAGCTTCTACCTGTTCGCTGGTTTTACCGAAGCGACGTTGGCGAGAAGCGAAATCTGCCAGCGCAGCGCGCATGGCATCGTGTTTGAAGTCCGGCCAGAACAGGTCGGAGAAGTACAGCTCGGCGTAGGCCAGCTGCCAAAGCAGGAAATTGCTGATGCGATGCTCGCCGCCGGTGCGTATGCACAGATCCGGCAACGGCAAGTCGCCGGTGGCCAGGCAGGTCTGCAACAACTGGGGAGTGATGTCCTCCGGCTGCAGGTGTCCGGCCTGAACCTCACGCGCCAGCCGCTGCGCAGCCTGCGCAATGTCCCACTGCCCACCGTAGTTGGCAGCGATCTGCAGCACGAAGCGGCTGTTGCCTGAAGTGCGCACTTCCGCCTCGCGCATGGCAGCCTGAAGCTCAGGATGAAAGCGCGAGCGGTCGCCGATGATCCGCAGGCTGATCTCGTTCTCGTTCAGGCGCTTGGTCTCACGGCGCAACGCCGTGAAAAACAGCTCCATCAGCGCGCCAACCTCTTCGGCCGGGCGCTGCCAGTTTTCACTGGAGAACGCGAACAGTGTCAGTACTTCGACCCGGGCTTCAGCGCAGACCTCGATAACGGCCCGCACAGCATCGACACCCGCCTTATGGCCTGCAACGCCTGGCAGCAGGCGTTTCTTCGCCCAGCGATTATTACCATCCATGATAATCGCGACATGGCGCGGCACCGAAGACGGCACGGCCGGTTTTATCTTTTCCATGAAAGCGTCCGAAACCTTAAACAGCCATCAGATCGGCTTCTTTCTGCTTGACCGCAACTTCGATTTCCGCAACGAACTTGTCAGTCAGCTTCTGTACGTCGTCAGCCGCACGACGCTCTTCGTCTTCGCTGATTTCCTTCTCCTTGACCAGGTCTTTCAACTGGCTCAAGGCGTCACGGCGAATGTTACGGACGGCCACACGGGCATCTTCCGCGGCATCGCGCGCCTGCTTGGTGAAGCCCTTGCGGGTTTCTTCGGTCAGCGCCGGCATGGAGATCAGCAGCAGCTCACCCAGGTTGGTCGGGTTGAAACCCAGACCAGAGCTCTGGATAGCCTTGTCGACAGCCGCCAGCATGTTGCGTTCGAACGCCACGACCTGAAGGGTACGCGAGTCCTTGACGGTCACGTTGGCCACTTGGGCCAGCGGGGTATCAGCACCGTAGTAAGGAACCATGACGCCACCCAGGATGCTTGGATGCGCCTTGCCGGTACGGATACGGGTGAAGGCATGGGTCAGCGACTCCAGACTCTTCTGCATGCGGGTCTGAGCATCTTTCTTGATTTCGTTGATCATTATTGTGCTTCCTCGATCAGGGTCCCTTCGGCGCCACCATGGACGATATTCAGAAGAGCACCCGGCTTGTTCATGTTGAAGACGCGCAACGGCATCTTGTGATCGCGACACAGGCAGATTGCGGTCAGATCCATCACACCCAGCTTGCGATCCAGCACTTCATCGTACGTCAGATGATCGAACTTCTCGGCATTCGGGTCTTTGAACGGATCTGCGGTGTACACACCGTCCACCTTGGTGGCCTTGAGCACCACGTCGGCGTCAATCTCGATCGCGCGCAGACAGGCAGCAGAATCGGTCGTAAAGAACGGATTACCGGTACCGGCAGCAAAAATCACCACTTCCTTGGCGCTGAGATGGCGCATGGCCTTGCGACGATCGTAATGATCGGTCACACCCACCATGGAAATGGCCGACATCACGATGGCGGTGATATTAGCGCGCTCCAGCGCATCGCGCATTGCCAGGGCGTTCATCACAGTGGCCAGCATGCCCATGTGGTCGCCTGTCACCCGATCCATGCCCGCAGCACTCAGGGCCGCGCCACGGAACAGGTTGCCGCCACCGATCACCAGACCGACCTGAACGCCGATACCGACCAGCTGGCCGACTTCCAGCGCCATGCGGTCCAGCACCTTGGGATCAATGCCGAACTCTTCTGAGCCCATGAGGGCCTCACCGCTAAGCTTGAGTAGAATGCGTTTATAGCGAGCCTGATAACCACTGCCCTGCTGAGCCATTGCGAATCTCTCCTGCGGCGTTTTCTGAAAAAAATCTGTGCGGGCTATTTCAAGCCTGCGCTTACTTTAGCTTGACGCTATGCGCGCGTCGGGAGAATGCAGCCTTGTGAGCACAATCTCCAAGGAAAATTTCCTTTTCTCTTTCGACAAAGAGGCCGCACGCGTGAGCGGGCAGCCTCTTTGGGGCGACAGTTGAAAAACCGTCTTACTGCTTGGCGGCAGCCAGTTGAGCAGCCACTTCGTCAGCGAAGTTATCAACTGGCTTCTCGATGCCTTCGCCTACTTTGAAGTAGGTGAAGGAAACGATTTCAGCGCCGGCTTTCTTGGCCAGATCACCGACCTTGACTTCCGGGTTCTTGACGAAGGCTTGCTCGACCAGGCTGGCTTCTGCCAGGAACTTGGTGATACGACCGCCAACCATCTTCTCAACGATTTCAGCTGGCTTGCCTTTGATCTTGTCTTCGTTCAATTGCAGGAAGACGTTCTTCTCGCGCTCGATCGCTTCGGCAGAAACTTCCGAAGGGAACAGGAACTCGGGGTTGCTTGCTGCTACGTGCATGGCGATATCTTTGGCCAGTTCGACGTTGCCACCCTTGAGGGTAACAACCACGCCGATCTTGTTGCCGTGCAGGTAAGTCCCTACCACGTCACCTTCGATACGCTTCAGGCGACGGATGTTGACGTTTTCGCCAACCTTGCCGACCAGTACCAGACGTGCAGCTTCCTGAGCTTCGATCAACGGAGCGACATCAGTCAGCTTGTCAGCGAAGGCTTTTTCGACGCTTGCAGCAACGAAAGCCTTGAAGTCGTCTTGCAGGGCCAGGAAGTCGGTCTGCGAGTTGACTTCGATGATGACAGCGGCTTTGCCGTCGTCCTTGATGGCGATAGCGCCTTCAGCAGCCACGTTACCTGCTTTCTTGGCGGCCTTGATGGCGCCGGAAGCACGCATATCGTCGATTGCTTTTTCGATGTCGCCGCCAGCCTTGGTCAAGGCCTTTTTGCAATCCATCATGCCTTCGCCGGTACGCTCGCGCAGTTCTTTGACCAACGCTGCAGTAATCTCTGCCATTTCAAAATCCTCTTGGATAGGTCTTCAACCATTCCACCCGGCAGGCCGGGCGTGCAATTCTTGAAAAATCAGGGTGGCAGCAACACATGACAGAGAGGCCATGGTTACAGACCGACAAATCATTTCCTAGGTGGCAAAAAGGGGGCTAAGCCCCCTTTTCGCGTACTGAGTAAACGCCAGGCGTTTGTACTCAGCCTTCTACAGCGGCTGCAGCTGGAGCTTCTTCGACGAAAACGTCGGTGCCGCCAGCAACATTGTTACGACCACGGATAACAGCATCAGCCATCGAACCCATGTACAGCTGGATGGCGCGGATTGCGTCATCGTTGCCCGGGATGATGTAGTCAACGCCTTCCGGGCTGCTGTTGGTATCGACGACGCCGATAACCGGGATGCCCAGCTTGTTGGCTTCGGTGATCGCGATGCGCTCGTGATCAACGTCGATAACGAACAGAGCGTCTGGCAGACCGCCCATGTCCTTGATACCACCCAGGCTGCGATCCAGTTTTTCCAGATCACGGGTACGCATCAGGGCTTCTTTCTTGGTCAGCTTGGCGAAAGTACCGTCTTCAGCCTGTACTTCCAGCTCGCGCAGACGTTTGATCGACTGACGGATGGTCTTGAAGTTGGTCAGCATGCCGCCCAACCAGCGATGGTCGACGTACGGCGAACCGCAACGTGCTGCTTCTTCAGCAACGATCTTGCCAGCGGAACGCTTGGTGCCGACGAACAGAATCTTGTTTTTGCCCGAAGCCAGGCGCTCAACGAAAGTCAGCGCTTCGTTGAACATAGGCAGGGTTTTTTCAAGGTTGATGATGTGAATCTTGTTGCGCGCGCCGAAAATGTATTTACCCATTTTCGGATTCCAGTAACGGGTCTGGTGACCGAAGTGGCAACCAGCCTTCAGCATATCGCGCATATTGACTTGGGACATAAATAGTTCCTTGATAAGTCGGGTTAGGCCTCCACGTATCCCAATGACCAACCAATGGCATCTGCCAAGGGCACCCAGGTCATCGTGTCGACACGTGTGTGGGTTTGTGCTTCCAAGGACGGACCTTGGAAAGCGGCGCATTTTATATCACAAAAGGGAAGAGAACGGAACTCCCATCAAGTGCTTGTTTTGCGGCGACTTTGCAGCTTCACGGACAGCCTATAGAAGGAAGCGATGATTACCCGACATCGGTGGTCTGATAGAATTGCGCCTTTGCGCACCCACCGCGTGCCTGCCACGCCGAGAGAATTCGTATGACCATCACCCTCAAAACCCCGGAAGACATCGAAAAGATGCGCATCGCCGGTCGCCTGGCCGCCGATGTTCTGGAAATGATAGCGCCGCACGTCAAGCCCGGTGTGACCACCGAAGAGCTGGACCGCCTCTGCCACGACTATATCGTCAACGAACAGAAGGCGATCCCGGCCCCGCTGAACTACAAGGGCTTCCCAAAATCGATCTGCACCTCGATCAACCAGGTGGTCTGCCACGGCATCCCGAGCGACAAGAAGCTGAAGGACGGCGACTCGCTGAATATCGACGTCACCGTCATCAAGGACGGGTACCATGGCGACACCAGCCGGATGTTCCATGTCGGCACCGTTCCGGTATGGGCCGAACGCCTGTCGAAGGTGACTCAGGAGTGCCTGTACAAGGCCATCGAAATCGTCAAACCCGGCACTCGCCTGGGTGACATCGGTGCCGTCATCCAGAAACACGCTGAAAAGAACGGTTTCTCCGTGGTTCGCGAGTTCTGCGGTCATGGCATCGGCAAGGTGTTTCATGAAGAGCCACAGGTCATGCACTTTGGCGAGGCCGGAACCGGTATCGAGCTGCAGGAAGGCATGACCTTCACCATCGAACCGATGATCAACCAGGGTCGCCCTGAGACCAAGATTCTCGGCGATGGCTGGACGGCGATCACCAAGGACCGCAAGCTCTCGGCGCAATGGGAGCACACGCTGCTGGTGACCGCTGACGGTTACGAAATCTTCACCTTGCGCAGCGATGACACCATTGCCCAAAAAGCTCCCTGACCCGATCATGCCCGGCTGAACGCCCGCCCGTCACTGCACAGCCCGACACGAGGAATACTGCTCAATGCCGCAAGTAGATCCAGACTTGTTCGATCGTGGCCAGTTCCAGGCCGAACTGGCCTTGAAAGCCAGCCCCATCGCTGCGTTCAAGAAGGCCATCCGCCGAGCGAGAGACGTCCTTGATGAGCGCTTCAGGTCGGGCCGTGACATTCGACGACTGATCGAGGACCGGGCATGGTTTGTCGATAACATCCTGCAAAAGGCCTGGGATCAGTTCGAATGGAGTGAAGACGCCGACATCGCGCTTCTGGCAGTGGGTGGCTACGGGCGCGGCGAGCTGCATCCTTACTCGGACATCGATCTGCTGATCCTGCTGGACAGCGACGACCACGAAGTTTTCCGCGAACCCATCGAGCGGTTTCTGACGCTGCTGTGGGACATCGGCCTGGAAGTCGGGCAAAGCGTACGCTCGGTCAACGAATGCGCACAGGAAGGCCGCGCCGACCTGACCGTGATCACCAATCTGATGGAAAGCCGCACCATCGCCGGCCCCGAACGCCTGCGCCAGCGCATGCTGGAAGTCACCAGCACCGAGCATATGTGGCCGAGCAAGGAGTTCTTCCTCGCCAAGCACGCGGAGCAGAAAAAACGCCACCACAAGTACAACGACACCGAATACAACCTGGAACCCAACGTCAAGGGCTCTCCGGGCGGCCTGCGCGATATTCAGACCATTCTCTGGGTCGCGCGACGTCAGTACGGCACGCTTAACCTGCATGCGCTGGCAGGCGAAGGCTTCCTGCTGGGCAGCGAAAACGCCCTGCTCGCCTCCTCCCAGGAGTTTTTGTGGAAGGTGCGTTATGCGTTGCACATGCTGGCCGGGCGCTCAGAGGACCGGCTTCTGTTCGATTATCAGGTGCGCATCGCCGGATTGCTTGGCTATGAAGACAATGATGCCAAACTGGCCATAGAGCGCTTCATGCAGAAGTACTACCGAGTGGTCATGAGCATCGCCGAACTCAGCGATCTGATCATCCAGCATTTCGAAGAAGTGATTCTTTCCGACGACAGCGGTATACCACAGCCGATCAATTCACGCTTTCAACTGCACGACGGCTATATAGAAGCCACCCATCCGCACGTCTTCAAGCGCACCCCGTTTGCCATGATCGAAATCTTCGTGCTCATGGCCCAGCACCCGGAGATAAAAGGTGTGCGCGCCGACACCATTCGCCTGCTGCGTGAACATCGGCATCTGATCAACGACGAGTTCCGCAACGATATTCGCAACACCAGCCTGTTCATCGAGCTGTTCAAGTGCGAAATAGGCATTCATCGCAACCTGCGCCGAATGAATCGCTACGGCATTCTCGGCCTGTACCTGCCGGAGTTCGGCCATATCGTTGGCCAGATGCAGCATGACCTGTTTCACATCTATACGGTCGATGCGCACACGCTGAATCTGATCAAGCACCTGCGCAAGCTGCAGTACACCGAAGTGTCCGAGAAATTTCCGCTGGCCAGCAAGATCATGGGCCGCCTGCCCAAGCCGGAGCTGATCTACCTGGCCGGGCTTTATCACGACATCGGCAAGGGTCGTGGCGGTGATCACTCGGAGCTCGGCGCCGTCGACGCGCAGGCCTTCGGTACGCGCCATCATCTGCCTGCCTGGGACACCCGACTCATCGTATGGCTGGTGAGCAACCACCTGGTGATGTCGACCACCGCACAGCGCAAGGATCTCTCCGACCCGCAGGTCATCCACGACTTTGCCCAGTTCGTGGGCGACGAAGTGCATCTGGATTACCTGTATGTACTGACTGTCGCCGACATCAACGCGACCAACCCGACGCTCTGGAACTCATGGCGCGCCAGCCTGCTGCGCCAACTGTACACCGAGACCAAGCGAGCCTTGCGCCGCGGCCTGGAAAACCCGGTCGACCGCGAAGAGCAGATTCGTCGCACACAGACTGCCGCGCTGGATATTCTGGTACGCAACGGCACCGATCCTGATGACGTCGAGCAACTCTGGTCAGCACTGGGCGACGATTACTTCCTGCGTCACACCGCCGGCGACGTGGCCTGGCATAGCGATGCAATCCTGCAGCAACCGGCCGACGGCGGTCCGCTGGTGCTGATCAAGGAGACCACGCAGCGTGAATTCGAGGGTGGGACGCAGATTTTCATTTACGCCCCGGATCAGCATGACTTCTTCGCGGTGACCGTGGCGGCGATGGACCAGTTGAACCTGAACATTCACGACGCGCGCATTATCACTTCCAGCAGCAAATTCACACTCGACACCTACATCGTCCTCGACCATGAGGGTGGTTCGATCGGCAATAATCCGGAGCGCATTCAGGACATCCGCGAAGGCCTGACCGAAGCCCTGCGCAACCCGGATGATTACCCGACAATCATCAAGCGCCGCGTGCCGCGTCAGCTCAAGCACTTTGCCTTCGCCCCGCAAGTCACCATCCACAACGACGCCCAGCGCCCAGTGACGGTACTCGAGTTGCTGGCACCGGATCGTCCCGGGCTGCTGGCGCGCGTCGGCAAGATCTTCCTGGAGTTCGACCTGTCCCTGCAGAACGCCAAGATTGCAACGCTGGGCGAACGCGTGGAAGACGTGTTCTTCATCACCGACGCCAACAATCACCCGCTGTCCGATCCACAATTGTGCCGCCAGTTGCAGGATGCAATCGTCAAGCAACTGAGTGTCAACTCAGAGCAAGGCGGCGATTTGCGGATCAGCATATGAACATTCGCTCCTACGAATCGACTCAACGCAGCTCATTGAGGAACACGTTCCATGAATAACGCCATGCAACTGCTTCAACCTTACCCTTTCGAGAAGCTGCGCGCCTTGCTGGCCGGCGTAACGCCCAATCCGGAAAAGCGTCCGGTAGCGCTGTCGATTGGCGAGCCGAAGCACCGCTCCCCCGATTTCGTCGCCAAGGCGCTGGCAGACAATCTCGATCAGATGGCGGTTTACCCGACCACGCTGGGTATTCCGGCACTGCGCGAAGCCATTGCCGGCTGGTGCAGCCGTCGATTCGGCGTACCACAGGGCTGGATCGATCCGGCGCGCAATGTACTACCGGTCAACGGCACGCGCGAAGCGCTGTTCGCCTTCACCCAGACCGTGGTCAATCGCAGCGATGACGGCCTGGTGATCAGCCCGAATCCGTTCTACCAGATCTATGAAGGCGCTGCGTTTCTGGCCGGAGCCCAGCCACACTACCTGCCATGCCTGAGCGAGAACGGTTTCAATCCCGATTTCGATGCGGTCAGCCCGGACATCTGGAAGCGTTGCCAGATCCTCTTTCTGTGCTCGCCGGGCAACCCGACCGGGGCACTGATTCCGGTTGAAACCCTGAAAAAGCTCATTGCCCTGGCTGACGAACATGACTTTGTCATTGCTGCGGACGAGTGCTACAGCGAGCTGTACTTCGACGAACAAACCCCGCCGCCGGGCCTGCTCAGCGCTTGCGTCGAGCTGGGCCGCAAGGATTTCAAGCGCTGCGTGGTCTTCCACAGCCTGTCCAAGCGCTCCAACCTGCCGGGCCTGCGCTCCGGTTTTGTGGCGGGTGACGCGGAGATCCTCAAGGTTTTCCTGCTGTATCGGACTTATCACGGCTGCGCCATGCCGGTTCAGACTCAACTGGCCAGCATCGCGGCCTGGAATGATGAGAAGCACGTACGCGCCAACCGTGATCTGTACCGCGAGAAGTTCGCTGCGGTGCTCGACATCCTGAGCCCGGTGCTCGACGTTCAGCGCCCGGACGGCGGCTTTTACCTGTGGCCGAATGTTGGCACCGATGACGCTGCATTTTGCCGCGATCTGTTCGTCGATCAGCACGTCACCGCAGTACCGGGCTCGTACCTTTCCCGCGAAGTGGATGGCGTCAACCCTGGCGCAGGCCGGGTGCGTCTGGCGCTGGTGGCACCGTTGGCCGAATGCATAGAAGCGGCCGAACGTATCCGCGCCTTCCTGAGCAAGTAAAAGCCAAACCCCAAAAGATTGCCCCGCCGCATGCAACGTGCGGCGGGGTAATTAGTTACCACCTCCCGCCCGGTGCGTGAACGTACTCTCAACCTTCATTTTTCATGCTTCCAGACAGGAAGCGAACAACCATGAAGGCCAATCTCATGCCCGCATCCACTGCTCCCAAAGGCTTAAAACTGCCCGCATCCTGCTGCATGCGCAGCGCTGGAAATCACCAGGCTTCGTATGAAGCGGCGATTCGCGAAAACCCCGCTAACGCGGAAACCACCCCTGCTTACCAATCGGAAACCGGCAACAACACCGGCCAGTCAAGGCACCAGGCGCGCCTGCTGGTTTCGTTCAGCAAATACTGGGCTCGCGGGCGAACCCTGAAAGTTCTTTTCCTCAAGAACCCTCCAGCCACCCTCACAGCGCCCATCGTAGAAGCGGCAAGCAAATGGCTGCCTCATATAAATCTGAAATTCGAGTTCGTTACGGACGGGGCAAGCGATATCAGAATCGGCTTCAATGAACACCTGAACTGGAGCGCCATAGGCACCGATATCCTGCTGGCCGAGCCTGACGAGTCGACCATGGAGTTCAACCTCAAAGAGCTGTATACGGCGGATCTGAAACCCATGCCGGAACTGACGCGCATCGTGCTGCATGAATTCGGTCACGCCTTGGGCGCGGTTCACGAGCATCAGCATCCGCAGGCAAACATCCCCTGGAACGAACCGCTCGTGCGCTCACTGCTTTCGCAAACCGGATTGAGTGACGAAGAGATCAACACCAACTTTTTCGACAGGTACGAGGCCGCCGACTTCCACCACTCGCCTTACGACCGTGACTCGGTCATGCATTTCGATATCCCCAACGGCCTGACCCTCGGCGAATTCGAGATCATCAATGTGGGCAAGACGCTCAGCAGCAATGACATCGCCGTGATGGGCGCTATCTACCCGGACCGTGGCAACTCGAAATTTGAAACACCCTGACGGAAAGCGTCGGGGCACGTGCTGATCATGCGGCAATCAACAGCGCCATACGTTTCCAACGTGTGGCGTGACCGCCCGAAAAAAGTGCTGACTACTCTCGGGTTCGCAGCTTTTCCGCCACCCAGCCGACCGCCCAACTGACCGGATCATGGGACTGCATGGGCAGCAACGGCTTTCCTTCGCGGGCAGCCAGCCGGCCCTGGGCTTCAGCTTCACCGTGAATCCAGAGGGTACTCTGCTTGAATCCCTCGGCACGCTGACGCTCCCTGTAATAACGTTGCCGTACAAGCGCTTCCTGACGCTTCTTCTCTTGCTCAGACATAACGCACCCAAACTTCAAATGACGGGTAATAATTGCGCGCAGCAGCCAGCGACTCAAGCGTGAGCGGGTGAAGTTTTCTTAATGACGGTTAGCCTTATTATCTAATTTTCGTTCAGCCACCGTACTGGCGCTGTCACGACACTGAACTGACTGACGTGGCATAATAGCCGGCTAAATTGCGAGGAGAGGACGTGGGGAGTATCGAGCAAGATCAGCCACCCCACCTTAAACAATGACTTACACTCTATTTGGCATCAAAGCCTGCGACACGATGAAGAAGGCTCGTACCTGGCTCGACGAGCATTCGGCGAGCTACGAATTTCACGACTACAAGACCCAGGGCATCGACCGTGTGCACCTCGAGCAGTGGTGCAATGAACACGGATGGCAGGTTGTGCTGAACCGCGCAGGCACGACCTTTCGCAAGCTCGAAGACGGACAAAAGGCCGATCTCGATCAGGCGAAAGCCATAGAACTGATGCTCGCGCAGCCGTCCATGATCAAGCGTCCAGTGCTTGATCTGGGCGATAAAACCCTGATCGGCTTCAAGCCTGACCTGTATGCAGCGGCTTTACAGTAAGCCAGAGCGCTACTGAAAGCCCCTTGATAAAGCCACGAGGTATTTACATGTCCACCACCCTGTTCAGCCTGGCCTTCGGCGTCGGCACCCAAAATCGTCAAGGCGCATGGCTTGAAGTATTTTATGCTCAGCCTCTGATCAATCCTTCTGCGGAACTGGTCGCGGCTATCGCACCGGTTCTGGGTTACACCGGCGGCAACCAGGCAATCACCTTCAATGTCGACCTGGCCTACAAGCTGGCCGAAGCGGCCAAATCCGTTGACGCGACTCAAGCCGCACTGCTGACTCGTCTGGCCGAAAGCCAGAAGCCGCTGGTCGCGACCCTGCTGGCTGAAGACGCCACACTGACGTCGACTCCCGAGGCGTACCTCAAGCTGCATCTGCTTTCACACCGCCTGGTCAAGCCGCACGGTCTTAACCTGGCAGGTATCTTCCCTCTGCTGCCAAACGTGGCCTGGACCAGCCAGGGCGCGGTCGACCTGGTCGAACTGGCCGAGCGTCAGCTCGAAGCACGCCTCAAGGGCGAGCTGCTGGAAGTGTTCTCGGTCGACAAATTCCCGAAGATGACCGATTACGTTGTGCCGAGCGGCGTTCGTATCGCTGACAGCGCTCGCGTGCGTCTGGGCGCCTATATCGGTGAAGGCACGACCGTCATGCACGAAGGCTTCGTCAACTTCAATGGCGGTACCGAAGGCCCGGGCATGATCGAAGGCCGCGTTTCCGCTGGCGTATTCGTCGGCAAGGGCTCGGATCTGGGCGGAGGCTGCTCGACCATGGGTACGCTGTCCGGCGGTGGCAACATCATCATCAAGGTCGGTGAAGGCTGCCTGATCGGCGCCAACGCCGGCATTGGCATCCCGCTGGGTGATCGCAACACCGTGGAATCGGGTCTGTACGTGACCGCGGGTACCAAGGTCGCGCTGCTCGACGAAAACAATGAGCTGGTCAAGATCGTCAAGGCTCGCGAGCTGGCGGGTCAGACCGACCTGTTGTTCCGTCGCAACTCTCAGACCGGCGCAGTGGAATGCAAAACCCACAAGTCGGCCGTCGAGTTGAACGAAGCACTGCACGCTCATAACTGATGCTGTGTGCGGGTTCAAGGCTGACGGCTTTGAACCCGCCTCCACACGCTGGACGAACAATGCCCCTCTTCTCTCCCTGGCGCGGCGACTTCCCCGCCATCGCTGCGCTGCAACGGCAAGGCCAGACCTATCTGGACAACGCCGCCACGACGCAAAAGCCTCAGGCACTCCTCGACGCCCTGACTCATTACTACGCCAACGGTGCCGCCAATGTGCATCGCGCCCAGCATCTGCCCGGCGCACACGCCACTCAAGCGTTCGAGGCCAGCCGTGGCAAGGTCGCCCGCTGGCTGAATGCCGGCGAGAACGGCCAGATCATCTTCACCCACGGCGCAACGTCTGCGCTGAACCTGCTGGCCTACGGGCTGGAACATGAATTCGCGGCGGGCGACGAGATCGCCATCAGCGCGCTGGAACATCACGCCAATCTGCTGCCATGGCAGCAACTGGCTCAGCGTCGGGGCCTGAAACTGGTGGTTCTGCCGCTGGACATCGACGGCGTGATCGACTGCGACGCGGCAGCCAGCCTGATCGGACCGCGCACACGCCTGCTCGCAGTCACCCAGCTCTCCAACGTGCTCGGCACCTGGCAACCCCTTGCCCGCCTCATCGCACTGGCCAAGAACCAAGGCGCACTCACCGTCGTGGACGGCTCGCAGGGCGTGGTGCACGGACGCCATGATGTGCAGGCGCTGGGCTGCGATTTTTATGTGTTTTCCAGCCACAAACTGTATGGCCCGGAAGGACTCGGCGTGCTCTATGGACGCAACGAGGCGCTGCCCAGCCTCGCGCATTGGCAGTTCGGCGGCGAGATGGTGCTGACAGCCGATTATCAGCACGCGAAATTTCGTCCGGCACCACTGGGTTTCGAGGCGGGCACCCCGCCCATTGCCAGTGTGATCAGTCTGGGCGCTACCCTGAGTTACCTGGACAGTCTCGACCATCAGGCGGTTGCAGAACATGAAGCCAGACTGCACCGTCGCCTGCTCGAGGGCCTGCAGCAGCGGGACGGCATTCAAGTTCTGGGCTCGCCGGATCTGGCACTGGTCAGCTTCGTCGTCGATGGCGTTCACAATGCTGATGTGGCCCACCTGCTGACCGAGCAGGGCATTGCCGTACGCGCCGGCCATCACTGCGCGATGCCGCTGTTCAAGACCCTTGGCCTGCCCGGCGCGATTCGCGTGTCACTGGCGCTGTACAACGATTCGGACGATCTGCTGCAGTTCTTCAGCGCACTGGATCAAGCACTGGAGCTGCTTCGATGAGCCTGCCGCCCTTAGCGCAAACTGCGCTCGACAGTTTTTCCCGGCCGCAAGGCTGGGAACAGCGCGCACGCCTGCTGATGCAATGGGGTGATCAACTTGCGCCGCTGAGTGACGAAGAAAGGACCGACGACAATCTGGTACACGGTTGTGAAAGCAAGGTCTGGCTGACCGGCGAAGTCAGCGACGACGCCTGGCTGTTTCGGGCCGGCAGCGACGCGCGACTGATTCGCGGCCTGGTGGCGCTGCTACTGGCGCGTGTCAACGGCCTGTCGGAACGGGAGCTGACAGCCGTGGATTTACCTGACTGGTTCCATCAGTTGGGCCTCGCCCGCCAGCTCTCACCCTCGCGCAGCAACGGCCTGAATGCCGTACTGCAGAAGATGCGCCAGCTGACTCAAGCCTGATCGGGTGTTACAAGCGCTGGCTTGATCCGCTCCGAAGGCCGTCGCGTGCCCGCTACCAGTTTGTCCACCGCTCGGGTGGCGGCAACCATGCCAAAGGTTGCGGTCACCATCATCACTGCACCGAAACCACCGGCGCAATCGAGCTTTACGCCTTCGCCGACGAATTTCTTTTCCAGACAAATGCTGCCATCCGGCTTGGGGTAGCGCAGTTGTTCAGTGGAAAACACGCAAGGCACGCTGTAGTGACGGTTAGGCGTGCGTGAAAAGCCATAATCCCGACGCAGGGTCGAACGCACCTTGGAGGCCAGCGGGTCATTGAAGGTGCGGTTGAGGTCGGCGATCTGAATCAGGGTCGGATCGATCTGCCCGCCGGCGCCCCCGGTGGTGACCATCTGAATCTTGCGTCGTTTGCACCATGAAATCAGCGCAGCCTTGGCGTTGACGCTGTCGATGCAATCGATCACGAAGTCCATGTCCGGGGTAATGCACTCGGCCATGGTGTCGCGGGTCACGAAATCAGACACCGCGTGCACGATGCAATCGGGGTTGATCGCGCGGATACGCTCAGCCATTACCTCGACCTTCGGCCGACCGACCGTGCTGTCCAGTGCATGCAACTGGCGGTTGCTGTTACTGACACAGACATCGTCCATGTCGAACAGCGAAATCTCACCCACGCCACTGCGCGCCATCGCTTCCGCAGCCCAGGAGCCCACGCCGCCGATACCGACCACGGCCACATGAGCCGCGCGCAGGCGTGCCAGCCCCTCGACGCCATAAAGACGGGCGATGCCAGCGAAACGTGGATCTTCTGCGCTCATGACCAATACCTCAAAAACCGGCGCGCATTATAGGGGTTTGTCGACGACAAGACACCTGACTTGTTCCCGGCAGGCAAGGTCCTTATCCGTTGACGAGCTGACCCAGAGATTCAAGGGAAGTAAAAAATAATGATGTTAGAACGATCAACGCTGACTGCTTAAACGCCATTCCGTTTTTGGAAACGCCCGAGGAAAAGAGTCTAAGCATTGCAAACGGCAATGAACGAAGGCGACTAAGGTTAACCAACGCGAAGGGAACTCGCGGCACCAGCGCAACAAGCATGGAGCACATTGCAGACATGGATGACAATCTATCCAAGGGGAACATATGGCCAGCCCATTCATTAACAACAATGGCCAGCGAGGTTCCGGACTGGCCTGAAAATATCCCGGGGGTCTCATACAGCCCTTTTCGTCCTGGGCAGAGTCCGTACACGCACCTCTATCCGACCCGCGAGCAAATTACCGAAGACCTGCTGCTGATCCGGCCTTTGACTCGACACATAAGAACCTATTCAGTGGAGGGTACGCTGGCCTGTATTCCCGAGATCGCCGAGGCATTGGGCATGAGCGTCACACTCGGCGTATGGATCACTTGGGACGAGAAACATAATGACCGGGACTTGCTGACCGGCGTAGACCTGGCCAATCGATTCTCCAGCGTCCAGCGCTTACTCATCGGACATGAAGCACTGCTGCGCAACGATGTGACCGTCGATCAACTGATTGCCTATATGAACACTGCACGACGCTATGTCGAAGTTCCGGTGTCGACCTCGGAAGGATGGCAGCAATGGCACGAGACGCCTGAACTGGCCGAACATGCGGACTTCATAGCGGCTCATATACTGCCGTTCAAAGAGGCTGTGCCGGTGACCGAAGCAAGCGCACGAGTACTTGCGCGGGCTAACGAACTGAAGCTGATGTTTCCCGACAAACCCCTGATCATTTCCGAAGTTGGCTGGCCCGGCAAAGGCAACTTCAGAAGGCGCATAACAACGTATCGTGCAGAACAGTCGATTTATCTGCGTCATCAGCTCTCTCTACTCGAACAGCAAGGCCACGACTACTTTGTCATGGAAGCGTTCGATCAGCCGTGGAAGACCTCGCAAGGTTTGCCAGGGCCGCACTGGGGCCTGTTTGATGCACAGCGCAACATGAAGCTGCAACTGAAGGGTCCTGTGAAAACACGCGCCAGTTGGCAGTCGGAAATTCCGAGAATAATCGCCGGTTTGCAGCCTGACGCCTGGCGAACAACAGCGGTAATGTGCGCTGTGGCGTACGCCGTGCTGGTCTGGGTCGGTATGAGTTACGCGCAGCCGTTATCCGCATGGATAGCCCTGCCCATTGCTCTGGCATGGGCCACCTGCCTAATGATCGTCGTGGTCACACAGGGTTACGAGTTTCTGGAGTCGTTCTGGGGAGCGGAAAATCCGCGATCCTTTCCGCCAATACGTGCCTATCCAGGCCCGTGGCCCAAGGTTTCCATACATGTACCCTGCTACAACGAACCTCCGGACATGGTGAAGCTGACTCTCGACGCATTGCAAAAACTGGATTATCCGGATTTTGAAGTGCTGGTAATCGATAACAACACTCAAGACCCGAACATCTGGAAACCCGTCCAGGCGTACTGTCGACAGCTGGGAGCTCGCTTCCGGTTCTTTCACGTCAATCGGCTAAGCGGCTTCAAGGCCGGCGCCCTGAATTACCTGCTGGAATACACGGCCGAGGACGCCGGAATAGTCGCAGCCATCGACGCCGACTATTGCGTGCATCGGCACTGGCTCAAACATATGGTGTCGCACTTTGCGGACCCGGACATCGCCGTCATTCAGGTACCTCAGGATTATCGTGACGGGGACGAGAGTCTGTTCAAACGTTATTGCGAGGCCGAGTATCGCGTTTTCTTCAATATCGGCATGGTGATCCGCAACGACCACGACGCAATCATTCAGCACGGCACCATGACCCTGATTCGCAAATCCGTACTGCAGCGGCTGCGCTGGGCAGAATGGTGTATCTGCGAGGATGCTGAACTGGGATTGAGAATACTGGAGAACGGCTTTTCTACCGGCTATGCCGCCATCAGTTACGGCAAAGGGTTGATGCCCGACACTTTCATGGACTTTAAAAAACAGCGCTACCGCTGGACCTATGGTGCCATGCAGATATTCAAGCGGCATGCAGGAAGTTTGCTGGCGGGAACCGGTACCGCGTTGACGCCTGTCCAGCGTTATTACTTTATCGCCGGGTGGGTGCCGTGGATGGCAGGCGGCGTCAATTACTTCCTGGCACTGGCCGTGCTGCTGTGGTCGATGGCAATGATCGTTGAGCCCGACCTGCTTGAACCGGTGCCCTGGTTGTTTTCGGCCTCATTATTGCTGATGTTCGTTTTGGGAATATTCAAGGCGTTTACCCTCTACCAGCGGCTGGCCAATACAGACATCAAAGACGCACTGGCAGCGATGCTGGCGAGCACGGCGCTCTATTCCGTCATAGGCAAAGCCGTGCTGTCAGCATTGTTCACGTCAGGATTGCCGTTTTTTCGCACGCCCAAGCAGACTGCACACACCCGGTTCGGCCAAGCCGTACAGGAAGCCGCAGAAGATGTGTGCATGATATTGCTTTGGTGGGCTGCGATCATACTTCTCTGCATCCGAAAAGACACCATCGATCCAGACCTGGGATTCTGGATAACCATGCTTTTCGCACAATCAGTCCCTTATCTGGCAGCCATAACCATGGCCGTCCTGTCCGCTCGCGCAACCCGCCCCGCCACATCCACTGCCTGACATATCCACCGGGCGCGATAAACGACGGCCTCAGGTCGTCGTTTTGCTTTAAGATATCCGCCTTTTCGCGCCCAAAGTCTTGCTACCGGAGTTCTGTACATGACGGCCCCAGCCGACCTCTCGCCCACCCTCCAACTCGCCTGCGATCTGATCCGCCGTCCGTCAGTGACGCCGGTCGATGCCGATTGCCAGGCCGTGATGATGCAGCGCCTGGGCGATGCCGGCTTCAAGCTGGAGCCGATGCGCATCGAAGACGTCGACAACTTCTGGGCCACCCACGGCACCACCGACGGCCCGGTACTGTGTTTCGCCGGTCATACCGACGTGGTTCCGACCGGGCCGCTGCAGAATTGGCAGAACGATCCGTTCGATGCGTTGATCGACGAGCACGGCATGCTTTGCGGACGTGGCGCGGCAGACATGAAAGGCAGTCTGGCGGCCATGCTGGTGGCGGCCGAACGCTTTGTCGCCGATCACCCTGATCACAAGGGCTCGGTGGCATTCCTGATCACCAGCGACGAAGAAGGCCCGGCGCATCACGGCACCAAAGCCGTGGTCGAGCGCCTCGCAGCACGTAAGGAACGCCTGGACTGGTGCATCGTCGGCGAGCCGTCGAGCACCACGCTGGTCGGCGATGTGGTCAAGAACGGTCGGCGCGGTTCGCTGGGGGCCACGCTGACGGTGCGCGGCAAGCAGGGCCATGTGGCTTACCCGCATCTGGCGAAGAACCCGATTCACCTGGCCGCTCCGGCCTTGGCCGAACTGGCTGCCGAGCATTGGGACCACGGCAACGATTTCTTCCCGCCAACCAGCTTCCAGATTTCTAACCTGAACGCTGGCACCGGCGCCACCAACGTCATCCCCGGCGATCTGGTGGCGGTCTTCAACTTCCGTTTTTCCACCGAGTCGACCGTAGAAGGCCTGCAACAGCGCGTGGCCGATATCCTCGACAGGCATGAACTCGACTGGAACGTGGACTGGGCATTGTCCGGCCTGCCGTTCCTCACCGAGCCGGGCGCGTTGCTGGACGCTGTGTCCTCCAGCATCAAAAGCGTAACGGGCCGTGAGACTAAAGCCTCGACCAGCGGCGGAACCTCCGATGGTCGTTTCATCGCCACCCTCGGCACCCAAGTGGTCGAACTGGGGCCGGTCAACGCAACGATCCATCAGGTCAACGAACGTATTCTGGCCAGCGACCTCGATGTGCTGACCGAGATCTACTACCAGACTCTGGTCAAGTTGCTCGCCTGATGCTGACCTGCCCGATCTGCTCAGCGCCGCTCAGCACTGCCGACAACGGCGTGGTGTGCCCGGCCAATCACCGTTTCGACCGAGCCCGTCAGGGTTATCTGAACCTGTTGCCGGTGCAGCACAAGAACAGTCGCGACCCTGGCGACAATCAGGCCATGGTCGAGGCGCGACGCGACTTTCTCAATGCCGGGCACTACGCTCCGGTAGCCCGGCGTCTGGCTGAACTGGCCGCCGAGCGATCCCCGGCGCGCTGGCTGGACATCGGCTGTGGCGAAGGTTATTACACCGCGCAGATTGCCGAAGCTTTGCCCCATGCCGATGGCTATGCGCTGGACATCTCCCGCGAGGCGGTCAAGCGCGCCTGCCGTCGTGACCCGACGCTGACCTGGATGGTCGCCAGCATGGCCCGTGTGCCACTTCCGGATGCCAGTTGCCAGTTTCTGGCCAGTGTGTTCAGCCCGCTGGACTGGCAGGAAGCCAAGCGCTTGCTGACCCCGGGCGGCGGACTGATGCGGGTCGGCCCGACCAATGAGCATCTGATGGAGCTGCGTCAGCGGCTCTATGATGAAGTGCGCGATTACGCCGACGACAAGCACCTGTCGCTGGTGCCACAAGACATGCAGCTGCAACACAGCGAAACCCTGCGCTATACGCTGAAGCTGATCGACAGCCAGTCCCGCGCCGATCTGCTGGCCATGACACCTCACGGCTGGCGCGCCAGCGCCGAACGTCGGGCAGCGGTCATCGAGCAACCAGGACCTTTCAAGGTCACCGTTTCCATGCGCTACGATTATTTCGTACTGCAATAAGCATTCAACAGAGGCCCCCATGCGCCAACCCGATATCGAGATTTACCTGAAAGACGAAGACGTCGATCACAAGGCAATCGCCCAGTGGCTCGGCGACGCGCTGGGCTCCTGCAGCGACTGGAAGCAGAAAGGCCAGACCTGGAAATGCACAGCGGGCACTGTAGCCGTGACCTGGTTGCCCAGAGCAGTCGGCAAATGGAACAGCCTGCATCTGGACAGCGATCAGACCCCGTGGGAAGACGACATCGCCTGCGCACGCGCCGCATTCAAGGCCTTGAACGTCGAAGTACGTTGCGCCCCGGGCACCTGGGTTGAAGAAGAAAGCGACGAAACTGCTGACCGCTGGATACGCGTCAGTGCCGACGGTGAGGAAGAGATTACCTGGCGAACCGCGTAAGACTTTTCGCCGCGACGTTCCTGATACGTGCCGTCGTCAGGTGAGCCTGGCTCGGCAAGCGGTCATTCGGACTTGATCCGTTCAGCGGGCACACCGGCGCTTTTGCCGATCGCTTCGGGATACGTCACACTGGCGCCCATCCAGGGCAGCCGCCCGCCCCTCACTCAGCAGAAGCCGTATGACCCGCTCTCCATTCCGTCGTCTTGTGTTCGGCACCCTGCGCCGGTTGTTGTATCTCTGGGTTCGCTCGGAAACCATCAATCAATCGTCTTTTACGCTGAATCTGGACCGCAGTCGCCCGGTGTTCTATGCACTGCAATCGCCTTCAATCAGCGACCTGGCAGTGATCGATACAGAATGCCGTAAAGCCGGTCTACCTCGTCCGATGCTGTCGGTAGCGGTTGGCAACCTGATCGAGCCCGCCGCATTCTTTTACCTGACCCCCTCCCCCGACTGGCTCGGTCGCCAGGACAAGCGTGGTGCGCCCCCGACGCTGGAGCGTGTGGTCGCAGCCGTCAGCCAGAACCCCGGCGAAGACGCGCAGATCATCCCGGTCAGCGTGTTCTGGGGCCAGTCACCTGACCGCGAATCCAGTGCCTGGAAGCTGCTTTTTGCCGACAGCTGGGCGGTGACCGGCCGTTTGCGCCGTCTGGTCAGCATTCTGATTCTGGGCCGCAAGACCCGCGTGCAGTTTTCCGCGCCCATTCACATGCGCGAACTGGTGGGTGAAAACAAAGGTTACGAGCTGACGCTGCGCATGACCCAACGTCTGCTGCGCGTGCACTTTCGCAACCTGAAAAGCGCCGTGATCGGCCCGGACGTGTCGCACCGGCGCACGGTGGTCAAAGGTCTGCTGGACGAACCGCTGGTCAAGCAGGCGATCATCGAAGAGGCCGAGCGTGAACACATCACCCAGGAAAAGGCCCGGGAACGGGCGCTGAGCTACGGCAACGAGATCGCCTCGGACTACACCTATTCGGTGATCCGTTTCATGGAGGTGGTGCTCAGCTGGTTCTGGAACAAGATCTACGACGGCATCAAGGTCAGCCACATCGAAGGCGTTCAGGAAGTCGCACCGGGACATGAGGTCATTTATGTGCCTTGCCACCGAAGCCATATCGATTATCTGCTGCTGTCTTACCTGCTATTTCGCAACGGCCTCACGCCGCCGCACATCGCCGCCGGCATCAACCTGAATATGCCTGTGGTCGGCGGCCTGCTGCGACGTGGTGGGGCATTTTTCATGCGCCGCACGTTCAAGGGTAACCCGCTGTATACGGCGGTGTTCACCGAGTACCTGCACACGCTGTTCATCAAGGGCTTTCCGGTCGAATACTTTGTCGAAGGCGGCCGTTCACGCACCGGACGCATGCTACAACCGAAAACCGGCATGCTCGCCATCACCCTGCGCAGCTTCCTGCGCAACTCGCGGATGCCCATCGTCTTTATCCCGGTGTACATCGGCTACGAGCGTGTTCTGGAAGGCCGTACTTACCTGGGCGAACTGCGCGGCGCAACCAAGAAGAAAGAGTCGATCTTCGATATCTTCAAAGTCATCGGCGCGCTGAAGCAGCGCTTCGGTCAGGTCTCGGTGAACTTCGGTGCGCCGATCAAACTGGCCGAGTTTCTCGATGGCGAACAACCGGACTGGCGCGAACAGCAGCTGGACCCGCAATTTCGCCCCGAATGGCTGAGCGAGACCACGCACCGCCTGGGTGAGCGTGTGGCCCAGCATCTGAACGAAGCCGCTGCCGTCAACCCGATGAACCTGGTTGCCGTGGCGTTATTGTCGACGCAAAGACTGGCGCTGGACGATCAGGCCATGGAGCGGGTTCTCGACCTGTACCTGACCTTGCTACGCGCCGTTCCGTACTCCCCGCACACGACACTGCCGGAAGGTGATGGCCGTTCGCTGATCGAGCACGTAAAAGGCATGGACCTGCTCGCCGAACAAAAAGACGCGCTGGGCAAAATTCTGTACCTGAACGAACAGAATGCGGTGTTGATGACCTACTACCGCAACAACGTCCTGCACATCTTCGCCCTGCCCTCGCTGCTGGCGAGCTTTTTCCAGAGCTCGTCGCGCATGACCCGCGAACAGATCCTGCGCTACACACGTGCGCTGTACCCGTTCCTGCAATCGGAACTGTTCATTCGCTGGCCGCTGAACGAGCTGGATGAAGTGGTCGATCAATGGCTGGCTGCGTTCGTGGAACAAGGTCTGTTGCGCTTCAAAAAGGACGCCTACGTGCGCCCGGAGCCCAGTTCACGCGAGTTCGTCTTGCTGACCCTGTTGTCCCGCGCCATCGCCCAGACCCTGCAGCGCTTCTACATGGCGATTGCCTTGTTGCTCAACAGCGGGCAGAACACGCTGAGCCCCGAGCAGCTCGAGGACCTGTGCACGGTCATGGCCCAGCGCCTGTCGATTCTGCATGGCCTCAATGCGCCGGAGTTCTTCGACAAGAGCCTGTTCCGGCACTTCATCCAGACCCTCCTGGACCTGGGTGTGCTGCGCAAGGACAGTGCCGGCAAGCTGAGCTATCACCCGATGCTGGGAGAACTGGCGGAAGGTGCGGCCAAGCGAGTATTGTCTGCCGAAATCCGTCTTTCGATACGGCAAGTGGCCTTGCACAGCAATGAAGAGGAGCAGGATGTGGGAAGCGATCAAGAGAAAACGTAGGGCTTTTCCGTAACCTGGCAGGGATCTTTAGACAGCTGTTTTCTGCTCTCTGGCCCCTGCTAGGGTTTGGTGGGTACCAATGACTGGTACTTATCAAATAAGGAAATTGAAATGTCCAGCGAACCCCTAGTACGCCTTCAGGGTGAAGTTTATTACCTGCCACGCATCGCATTGCCAACTGGCTGCAAGCTGATTGTTGCGCTGAATGACATCAGCCTTGCTGACGCACCGGCCCATGTCATCGATGTCAGCGAAACAGAGATTACTCACCAGGTGCCGCTGCCGTTTGAACTGAACTACGCCGCCGACCGCTATCCCGTTCAGGGCCACAGCTACTCCCTGTCGGCACGAATCGAACACAACGGCACGCTGGTATGGATCAACGATACCGTTCATTCGGTCGAGCTGACCCACGAAGACCAGAAAGGCCTGCTGATCAAGGTCATTCAGGCAGCCGGCTGATCCGTTCAGCACTGATTGCTCCCTTCAACGGTGCGCCTCGGCGCGCCGTTGTCGTTTCACAAGGCTTCCTCCCCCTCAACATCGATTGACGTCCATCGCTCGCAGGTGCAAGTGCCTGTCGCGACTTCCTGATACGCTTGATCACGCACCGCACCATTATCGATCCGGGTTCAGGTCAGAACCCACTTCAACAAGGACGCTCTCATGCCTCGTTTTTCGTTCACCCTGGCCGGCCTGTGCGCAGGCCTTCTACTGTCGGCCAACGTCTTCGCTCTATCGCTGGGCGACCTCTCGCAATCGGACGCGACCGGTGGGCTCAAGGATGCCCTGACTCAAGGCGCACAGGTCGCCGTCAAACAACTCGGCGTTCCCGGCGGTTTCAGCAAAAATGAAGAGGTGCGTATCGAGCTGCCGGGCAAACTCGGCCAGATCGCGAAAAAGATGAAAATGCTCGGCATGGGCGCTCAAGTCGATCAGCTGGAAACCAGCATGAACCAGGCCGCCGAAGCCGCCGTGCCTCAAGCTCAGGCACTGCTTGTAGATGCAGTGAAAAAGATGAGCGTAACCGACGCCAAGGCCATTCTCGGCGGCGGCAAGGACTCGGCCACCCAGTACCTGAGCAGCACCAGCCGCGAGCAGATCCGCGCCAAGTTCCTGCCTATCGTCAAGAAGTCCACCGATCAGGTCGGTCTGGCGCAGAAGTACAACGCCTTTGCCGGCAAGGCGGCGGCGCTTGGCGCGCTTGACAGCAAAAGTGCAAATCTTGAAGGCTACGTGACCGAACAGGCGCTGAACGGGCTGTTCGAAATGATCGCCAAACAGGAAGAAAGCATTCGCGCCAACCCTGCTGCTGCAGCTACGGGCCTGGCGAAGAAGGTCTTTGGCGCGCTTTGAGTGCGGTGTTTGCGCCTGTATTCACAGGCGCATCTGCGTTTGACTCGGGCTGTCGACGATAGGCGCTATGCACCGCTCTCGTCTGTGGCTGCCTTGGGCTTCAAAGCCTTCTTCGGGTAGATGTCGTAGCGGCTGGATTTGCCGTCCAGCGCATAGCCCGGCTTGACGCCGTCGATGCAGGGGGCCTTGCGCGGGCGTTTGACCACCACGCGGTGGGTGGCAAGCGCCAGTGCGGCCTCCAGCAACGCAGGCGCGTCCATGTCATCACCGACCAGCGGCCGGAACAGACGCATTTCCTTTTTCACCAGCGCGGTCTTTTCCCGGTGCGGGAACATCGGGTCCAGGTAGATCACCTGGGGCGGCTCCCCTGTCCAGGCGCGGATGATGTCGATCGAGTTGCCGGTCAACAGGCGCATACGGGCAATGATGGAGCCGACATCACGATCACCGCGCCCGCGAGCCAGACCATCCTCCAGTAATGCAGCGATGATCGGCTGACGCTCGATCAGGCTCATGTCGCAGCCCAGACTTGCCAGCACGAATGCATCCTTGCCAAGACCTGCCGTTGCGTCCAGCACGCTGGGGCGAATGCCCGGCTGAATACCGACCGCCTTGGCAATCATCTGCCCGGTCCCGCCACCGAACAACCGCCGATGAGCCACCGCGCCCTCGACAAAATCGACACGTACGGCGCCAGGTGCATCATCGCCCAACTGCTGCAATTGCAGCCCGTGTTCAGTCAATTGCAGTGCAAAATCAGCGTGCGCGTCGCTCAACGGCAGGCCCAGGCGCTGCGCCCACTGTGCCGCCTGCTCCTGTTCGCCAACGGCCAGGGCTTCGACCCGGATACGACTGCCTGCTTGCTGATCAATCATTGCGCTTACACACTCAAAAATTGTTAATGATCGGCAAAATCTGCCGATAACCAAGTATCCGGCATTTTGCCAGACCCAAGGCCAGTACTGATCGCTATGTCAGAGATTGTTCAATCATCCATAGGCTATTTGTCGCACTCAGGCGACTTTAGCGTACGCAACAGCCGCACACTGGGTGGTGTGACGCAGCTGTGGTCGGATGCATTTGCCCGGGCGATGGCGGATCAGGTCAGTGAAAGCGCTTCAGTACCCGTCCACCCGACGGCTGTCGAGGTGGATGTAGAAACCGGCGAACCGGTCGCTGGCGCAAAAACCCTGAGCAAGATCGTCGAGCAACGTACCTGCCCGGTCACCGACACCGAGGTCAAGCCTCCAGAGCCGCTGTTCCTGCCGATTGCCGAATTCGACCTTGATCTGCTGCCTCCGCCTGCCGAGCCGTTCAGCATGGCTGAAATGATCGAACAGCAACGCCATCTGGAATTCGAGAGCCATTGGGTGCGCCCTACCGTCCTGAACCTTTATGACGATAGCGTCAAACCAGGCCCTGGCCCGCAGCCACGCCCGCTGCATCTGCCGATTGCCGAATTCGAATGGGAACTGGCCGACAAGCCTGCCCAGCCGCTGGATGAGCAGACCATTGCCGCCCAACAGCGTCAGTTCGACTACGAGAACGGCTGGGCACGTCCGCTGATCCTGCAAAACCTGCGGATGGCGGCATAAGCCCCGAACGCTTACTTACACACCGACCAGCGCCCCATGTCGACGTGAAAATGATCGCGATGCGCCGCGTTGTACTCCGGCCCGAGCACCGTACTGAAGTTTTTGCAGGCACCGTCACGTAACAGCCTTAGAAAACGCCCCTTGTCCCCCTCATCGCCCCAATCCTTGAGCACACCGATGCGCTGACCGTCTGCCAGGCGAAAACCTGCCATGTCCAGCGCATTGGCCGTGGCGTGCTGGCTGAGCCGAGCATTGGCGCGGTTGTAGATGTTGCGGCAGGCAAAGCTGCCCAAGTGATCGATCCGCGCTACGCGCTGGCCGAAAACGGCCTGAGCGGCAGGTTGCAATGTGTGGATATCAAACAGCGCATAGGCGACCGCCAACGGGCAACTGGCCAGAAAGCTACTGCTCAGCGCCATGTCGCCCCCCTGAATACGCAGAGTATTTTGCAGAGGGCAACGAGCAGAAGGATCACTGTCGGCCTGGCGACTGAAACGCAACCCAGACGAACTCAGCACCTGATCGCACAGTGCGGGATCGTTGCGCAGTCGCGACAGCTTGTAAGACGTCAGAAAGTTGGGCTCGGCCCGCACATCCAGCGGTGCCCATGGGTTCCAGCGCTCGGGGACATCGACCCAGCCACGCCAGACTGCGAATGCAGCCATTGCGCAGAGCAGCAGGAATACCAGCAGCATGCGCATGCTCAACCCTTGAACCGGGCAACAGGTGCGAATCGGATGAAGCGTTTACAAACAGGGGCAAAACAGCGCAGTTGCGAATCCATAAGCGGGCTCTCCACAAGGTCGGACTTCATCAGCCCACACCTGGAAGACCTCAGAGCAAGCCCAACTGTTCCACCTGAGGCCCGCGATCCAGTTCGAACAATGCCGGCAAGCCAGGCAATCGCGCCATCAGTTGCTGATGAAAGCGCATGGCCTGCTCGGCAGCCCTGATGTTGTCAGGGGTGTGCAGGAACACATACGGCGTGCGCCCCTCTTCGATCCACACGGCGACCTTCTCAACCCACTGCAGCAGAAACTGATCGTTGGCCTCCAGGTCCGGACCGCCGATGAAGCGCACTTGGGGAAACAGGGTCAGCGCAGCCGGACGAGGCGGCACCTTGGGCTTTTTCGATTGGGCGTGCAGGACTGCAGGATCAGTCGATACACAGCTGAACAATGCCCGGGAATCGAGGCAGATGCGCTCGACGCCTCGGTCCAGCAACAGGCGATTGAGCATGCGCTCTTCGTCACCCTTCATGAAAAACGCCATATTGCGCACTTCCACGGCCAGCGGCACGTTGAGCTCGTCGAGAAAGCCGGCCAGCTCGGCCAGACGCTGCGGCGTGAAGCTGGCGGGCAACTGCAGCCAGAACGGCGCGATACGCCCACCCAGCGGCGCAAGCAGGCGAATAAACTCTTCAGCGGCGCCCACCTGCTCACGAAGATCGCCGTTGTGGCTGATGTCTTTATGGAATTTGGCGGTGAAGCGAAAATCGTCGGGCATTGTTTCTGCCCAACGCTGCACCGTGGTGGCGGCGGGACGGGCATAGAACGTGGTATTGCCTTCGACAGCGTTGAATACCTGAGTGTAGAGATTCAGGAAATCATTGGGGCGGGCATCTGCGGGGTACAGCGAATCTCGCCAGGCGTTTTCACTCCATGACGGACAACCGACGTAGTAAGGCAGACGAGACACAATCAGACGTGCAGATCGAGCCCCGATACTTCAAGGTCCCAATCGACAAAACTGGCAGTGGCCATATAACTGGCCAGCGCATGGGCGACACGAGAGCTCATGGAGCGCGGGAAAATGATGTCTTGCGGACGCGCAGGTACGTTGGCAGTGCTGCCAATCGTTGAATCACCCGTTTCACGGCGAGCGCGCGCTGGAGGCGGCGGCAGCTCGGCATCAACTACGACTTCCTCAAAAGAACCTTCGACGGTCGAAGGCGTTTTCTGCGGCTTTCGCTTGATGGGATACGAGCGTGATGAGGTTCCGTCTATGCGCATCGATTATGTACTCGGCGTCGATAGTGGCAATTTAGCGTTACTGCCTTGTAGTTCGCAAATTGCGTAACGATAACTAGACCACATATATTGCAAACTGTTATCGCCAAATGAGATTAAAGACCATTTGCACGATAAACGGTAGATGGCAAACTGATATTTTTCAAAAACTGGCTGACTGGTTGGCGGGTATCGAAAAGACATCCTCATGAAAGCGGCAGGCTGTCGTGCAATTCCCGCCCCCCGTTCATTCAACGCGCCTTCGGCGTAGCCACCTTGTCACGCAGGTAAACCGGCTGAGCGTCATCTGCAGGCAGGGCCTCGCCGCGGTGCCAGGCAAAGGTCGCCAGCGTCAACAGATCCTGCGCGTGCGGCAGCATGGCTGCATCATGACCTGCCAGGCTGACCGGAATACGCTCTGCGTAGCCCCAGCCCGTACCGGCACCAAACCATTGACCGCTGGCCTGCGCAGGCAGCGTGGCCAGTTCGGGCGCCATCACAGCTTCGTCGCCCAACAGACGCATCTCGCCAGCGGTCTCGTGATAGCAGCCCCAGTACACCTCGTCCATGCGCGCATCGATGGCCGATGCCACTTGCGACACGCCGTGCTCGCGCCAGGCGCGCTGCGCCAGTACGGCGAGGTTCGAAACAGGCAGTACCGGACGTTCCAGGGCGAATGCCAAGCCTTGCACGACGCCGATGGCAATACGTACACCGGTGAATGCACCAGGCCCGCGTCCGAAAGCGATGGCGTCCAGCGCCGACATGGCAATGCCCGCCTCAGCCATCAGGGTTTTGATCATGGGCAGCAGCCGCTGGGCGTGCAGGCGCGGAATCACCTCGTAGTGGCTCAGCACCTTGCCGTCATGCAGCAAAGCGACCGAGCAGGCTTCAGTGGCGGTGTCCAGGGCCAGCAAGGTGGTCATCGGTGTTTCCGTCGTGGTCAATATGAAAAAGTGCAGCAGTATAAATGACAAATGGCCCGCAAGCGGGCCATTTATTGTTCAGACCGAGAGCCTTACTTAAGAGCTTCCAGTACTTTTGCAGTGATGTCCTCAACCGAACCGACGCCCGGAATATGGCTGCACTTGGGCTTGCCGTTCTTCGCTTCCAGCTTGCTGTAGAACTCGACCAGCGGCTTGGTCTGGGCGTGGTACACCGACAGGCGATGACGCACGGTCTCTTCGACGTCGTCCTTGCGCTGCAGCAGCGGCTCACCAGTCACATCATCGATACCTTCAACCTTCGGTGGATTGAAGATGGTGTGGTAAATGCGCCCGGAACCTTCGTGAACCCGGCGGCCGGACATGCGCTTGACGATTTCTTCATCATCGACGGCGATTTCCAGTACATGGTCGATTTCCAGACCGGCTTTCAACAGGGCTTCGGCCTGTGGAATGGTGCGCGGGAAACCATCGAACAGCACGCCGTTCGCGCAGTCCGGCTCGGCCAGACGGTCCTTGATCAGGCCGATGATCAGGTCATCGGAAACCAGACCGCCCGAGTCCATAACGCTTTTGGCCTTAAGGCCCAGCTCGGTTTCAGCCTTGACTGCAGCGCGCAGCATGTCGCCTGTCGAAACCTGCGGGATGCCGAACTTTTCAGTGATGAATTTTGCCTGAGTACCTTTACCGGCCCCGGGAGCTCCCAGCAGAATCACGCGCATCGTCATGCTCCTCAAATTTTTTATAGTGAAATCATCGGATTCGCCTCGGGGGCCAATCTAAAAAATGAATCAGGCCAATAGGCCGAAAGGCTGATCAAGATACACAGCAGACCGAGGCCGCACAAGCCGCCGAAAGTCGCAGTAACCGCAGGCGTACCGGCTTGTCAGCCTTGATTTCAGAGTGAGATGACCTGTATCAAGGTTTACGGCAGGCCAGCCTGCAAATCCCGCGCTGGCCATCGCCGGACCAAAAAGGCCCGACGATGGCATCGGCCTGATCCATCAGCCCGTATTGCGCAGACCGGCAGCAATCCCCGCTACAGACACCAGCAGCGCCAGTTCCAAAGGACTGTCCAGACTGGCTTCACGATTACGCGAACGCGACAACAGCTCTGCCTGGAGCAAATGCAACGGGTCAAGGTAGGTGTTGCGCAGGCTGATGAATTCCAGCGTTTCAGGGCTGTGGGCCAGCAGTTGCGTCTGCCCGGTCAGCCCCAGAACCACATTGCACGCCTGCGACAATAGGTCGCGTAAATGTGCGCCCAAATGTTGCAGCTCGGCGCTGACCAGACGTTCGTCGTAGAGTCGGGCGATGTCCGCATCGGCTTTGGCGAGGACCATTTCCAGCATGTCGATGCGCGTTCTGAAGAACGGCCACTGCTCACGCATCTGCGCCAGTACCTCGCCTTCCCCGCGCTCCAGTGCCTTGCTCAGTGCAGCCTCCCAGCCCAGCCAGGCGGGCAGCATCAGACGCGTCTGCGTCCAGGCGAAGATCCACGGAATGGCACGGAGACTCTCTACACCGCCCTCGCGGCGCTTGGCCGGACGGCTGCCGAGTGGCAAACGCCCCAGCTCCTGCTCGGGTGTCGCCTGGCGGAAATACTCGACGAATTCCGGGTTCTCGCGCACCACCGCGCGGTAGGCGCTGACCCCATCGCCGGCCATCTGGTCCATCATCGTCCGCCACGCCGGTTGTGGAGGTGGCGGCGGCAACAGGGTCGCTTCCAGCACGGCAGCCAGATAAAGGTTGAGGTTCTGCTCGGCGATGTCCGGCAGACCGAATTTGAAACGAATCATTTCCCCTTGCTCGGTGGTCCGGAAGCGCCCGGCCACAGAACCCGGCGGCTGCGACAGAATCGCCGCGTGCGCCGGACCGCCGCCACGACCGACTGTACCGCCGCGGCCGTGAAACAGCAGCAATTCGACCTGCTGCTCGCGACAGATCTCCACCAGCCTTTCCTGCGCGCGGTACTGAGCCCAGGCTGCCGCCGTCGTGCCGGCATCCTTGGCCGAGTCGGAATAGCCGATCATTACTTCTTGTGGCCCGTGCAGACGCGAGCGATAGCCCGGCAGCCCGAGCAGTGTCTCGATCACCGGACCGGCGTTATCCAGGTCGGCCAGGGTTTCGAACAGCGGTACCACACGCATGGGCCGCTGCAGCCCGGATTCCTTGAGCAGCAGTTGCACGGCCAGCACATCCGAGGCCGAGCCGGCCATCGAGATCACATAAGACCCCAGCGACGCCGCCGGAGCGGCCGCCACCTCCCGACAGGTTGCCAGCACCTCTGCGGTATCGGCTGCCGGCTTGAAGTAGCTCGGCAGCAGCGGCCTGCGGTTATTCAATTCACGCAACAGAAAGTCGATACGGGTCTGCTCATCCCACTCTTCGTAGCGACCCAGCCCCAGATAATCAGTGATTTCGGTCATCGCTGCGCAGTGACGGCTGGAATCCTGGCGAACATCCAGACGCACCAGGAACAGACCGAATGTGACGGCCCGACGCAGGCAATCCAGAAGCGGCCCGTCGGCGATCACACCCATGCCGCATTCGTGCAGCGACTGGAAGCACAGCATCAGCGGGTCGAGCAGTTCACGGTTGTCTTGCAGCACCGCTTCCGGCGCAGGCAGGGTTTCGCTTAGTGAGGCATTGGCCCAGTTGCGCGTCGCACGCAAGCGCTCGCGCAGGCGTTTGAGTTCCGCCCGATAAGGCTCGGCGCTGTCACCCACGCTGGCACGCAGAGCGTCGCTAGCCTGCTGCATCGACAGTTCTGCGGCGAGATTGTCCACGTCACGCAAATACAGGTCAGCCGCCATCCAGCGCGCCAGCAACAACACTTCGCGGGTGACCGCAGCCGTGACATTCGGGTTGCCGTCACGATCGCCGCCCATCCATGAAGCAAAACGGATCGGCGCGGCTTCCAGGGGCAGATGCAGGCCGGTGGCCGCATGCAGCGCATGGTCAGCCTTGCGCAGGTAGTTTGGAATGGCGTGCCATAAGGAGTGTTCAATGACCGCGAAACCCCATTTGGCTTCATCGACCGGGGTCGGTCGGATGCGCCGGATCTCTTCGGTGTGCCAGGCCTCGGCAATCAGCCGCTGCAGGCGCGAAGTAATCTGTGTGCGCTCGCTGCTGTTGAGATCGCGATGATCCAGTGCGGCCAGTTGCGCAGCGATGGCGTCGTATTTCTGAATCAGCGTACGACGTGCTACCTCGGTCGGGTGCGCAGTCAGCACCAGTTCGATTTCCAGCTTGCTCAGCTGACGCGCCAGGGCGTCGGGTGAATGGCCTTCGGCCTTGAGGCGATCAAGCAGCTCGGGCAGTACTCGCGATTCGAATGGCAGCGGCTGTTTATCGTCGCGGCGGTGCATGAGCTGATACTGCTCGGCAATATTGGCCAGGTTGAGAAACTGGTTGAAGGCACGCGCAACCGGCAGCAGTTCGTCATCACCCAGCCCGTCGACGCTGGAACTGAGCTGTTCAGCCCCTTCCGCCGAACCACGTCTGCCCGCTTTGGCACCTTTGCGAATACGCTCGATCTTGTCGAGAAATTCAGCGCCTCGCTGCTCACGAATCGTATTCCCCAACAGCTCACCCAACAGGTGAACGTCTTCGCGCAGACGCGCATCGATATCGGCCATCGTTCCTCTCCCGTTTTTTATCTGGGCTCAGTTGCGTACCCGCTCGGCAGCACGGGCGTACGTGAATTCAAATCCGCTGTGCCAACAGTGCACCAAAAGCCTGCAATTGGACAAATGCTTCAGCAAAAACCTGAACGCCATCAGGGTCATTGATTGTGGCTCCACACCCCTTCATATGATGGCCAACATATTGGCATTCATCTGAATGCTTCTGAAAATTCCTGACCGGCCAGTAGATATTTATCTGAACTATTCAAAAACCGTGAAGGTCGGAACATTTAACCATTACAGGAAAGCCCGAAAGGCAGTAGGCGGTTGTAGAACCTGATGCCCGGACTTGATGCAACGACTGTCATGGATAACCACGTTGGAGTCAGACATTGGAGTTGATCAACATGAACACCTTAACTGCCAAAACCAAATTCAAAGGCCTGCGCGGTCTCAAGTTAGCTGCGCTGGCACTCGGTAGCACCTTTATCCTGGCCGGTTGTGCCGGTAACCCGCCTTCCGAGCAGTACGCGGTTTCGCAATCGGCCGTCAACAGCGCTGTCAGCGCTGGCGGTACCGAGTTCGCGGCGGTGGAAATGAAGTCGGCTCAGGACAAGCTCAAAGCTGCTGATCTGGCCATGCAGGATCACAAATACGAAGAAGCACGCCGACTGTCTGAACAGGCCGAGTGGGACGCTCGTGTAGCAGAACGTAAATCTCAGGCCGCCAAAGCTGCCAAGGCCGTGCAGGACGCTCGTCAAGGCGTCAACGAACTCCGTGAAGAAGGCCTGCGTCAGGTGCAGTGATTGCCCCGCACACCCTTCCGTTTTCATGAATTCGTAACTGATTAAAGGACGACCTTATTATGCGCAAACAATTGATGATCCCTGCTCTGCTGGCCATGAGCGTTGCCCTGGCAGCCTGTGCAACCAAGCCAAACCCTAACCTGGAACAGGCTCGCAGCAACTTCACCGCGCTGCAGACCAACCCTCAGGCCACTCAAGTCGCAGCCCTTGAAACCAAGGACGCCAGCGAATGGCTGACCAAGGCAGAACAAGCCTTCCGCAACGATGACGACGTACAGAAAGTCGACCAACTGTCGTACCTGACCAACCAGCGTATCGAGCTGGCCAAGCAGACCATCGCCCTGCGGACTTCTGAAGCAGCGCTGCAAAACGCTTCTGCCGACCGTGCAAAAGCACGCCTGGAAGCACGTGACGCACAGATCGCCGCATTGAAAAACAGCCTGAACGCCAAGCAGACCGAACGCGGTACGCTGGTAACTTTCGGTGACGTGCTGTTCGACTACAACAAGGCCGAACTGAAGCCAACCGCCCAGGGCGACATTGGCAAGCTGGCTGGTTTCCTGCAGGAAAACCCGGACCGTAAAGTGATTGTCGAAGGCTACACCGACAGCACCGGTTCGGCTTCCTACAACCAGTCGTTGTCCGAGCGTCGCGCCAACTCGGTGCGTATGGCTCTGGTACGCATGGGTGTAGACCCAGCGCGCGTTGTGACCATGGGTTATGGCAAGGAATACCCGGTTGCTGACAACTCCAGCAACTCGGGCCGCGCCATGAACCGTCGTGTGGAAGTCACCATCTCCAACGACAACCAGCCTGTTGCACCACGCTCTTCGATGAAATAAGCGACTGAGCTGCTGCACCGAAGCCCCGCCTGCGCATACAGGCGGGGCTTTTTCATGGGCGAGGTTTTTTACGGCTGTCGTTATTGCCGAGGCGTTTGCTGGTCGAGGCAACGCACTGCCTGCCTACGGTCATCGATCAATACGCCCGACAGACCTTTCCGCGACGTATCGAACAACACCAGTACGCCATCAACGCACTGCGCCACCTCGGCGGCTGGCGTGGCAGCGACCTTGTAATCCTCGCCGGGGACGGTTTTGAGCAGGGTGAATTCACCGAGCAGCAGTGCATCCTCGGGCTTTGCGAAGTGCAGGTAGCCGTAAAACCACAGACAGCCCACCGTGCCGATGACGGCACCCACCGCGCTGAGGATCATGCCGTTGAGGTTACGCTCGCGGCTCATGGCGCTGGCGGTGTTGCAGGGGTCGGGTAGTTGGGCACTTCCGCGAGGCGGCGCAGGCCGTTGAAATGCGTCGGGTCGTCCAGGTAGCGCAGCATGACCTGACGCCAGAGAGGGTCTGCGAACGTCTGTACGTGTTCGCCGCGGGTCAATTGCAATACGCGCGGTGGCGGCGCGGCCTTGTACAGCTCGATGCCGTTGGCGAGCGGCACCAGCGTGTCGTCCATGCTGTGAAAGATCAGCATCGGTGTGCCAGCCAGTTTTGGGAGGCCGTTGACCGCGCTGTCGGCCTCCGGGATCAGCCAGGACAAGGGCGTTTTCAATGGCCAGGTCAGCCACGACTTGCTCAGCGAGTTTCGCGCGACACTGCGGTAGCTGGCCGGCACGCTGTCCAGCACCAGCGCCTTGAGCCGCGAGCGCTCCTGCGGGTGTTCGGACAGGTAATGCACCGCCAGCGCCCCACCAATGCTTTGCCCCAGCACCACAAGCGGTTTGCCTTGCACTTGCGGCGCAGTGTTCAGCCAGTCGAAAGCGGCCTGAACGTCCTCGTAGACCGCTGGCAGGCTTGGCTCGCCCTGCGACTCGCCATAGCCCCGATAATCCAGCATCAATACCTGATAACCCTGCTCGGGCAACCACCAGACGCCTCCAAGATGCCAGGACAGGTTGCCACCGTTGCCATGCAGATGCAGCACCGTCCCCTTCACCGGCACGCCTTCCTTGGCGGGCAGCCACCAGCCATGCAGGCGCGTACCGTCGGCAGCGGTGAGGTTCACGTCCTGATACTGCAGGCGCGCCTTGTCGGGTGTGAACGGAACACCTTGCTCGGGATAGAACAACATCGAACTGCAACCGGTGAGCGCAAGGACCAGGGTGAAGATGCCGAGCAGTTTCAAATGAGGTTTCCTTGTTGTTTTCATCGCCACATCACTGCCGTGCTGGCGCGAGACTCAGATTCTCGTTCCCATGTTCCGCGAGCATTGGCCGATAGGCATAGTCATGAGCTTTCGGAGAATGTACCTCTCCTTCGCGAACAAGTTCGCCTACGGCCTTCGGCCAGAGTCAAAAACAGGCTGGCGTACAGCGAAGATCGCTGCCTACAAAATATTCGAGTAATCCGCTTCGATACGGTCCAGGCTCAGGTGGTTGAGGAAGTTGGAGAAGCACATCCAGGCTGACAGGGCGTTCATGTCACGGAACTGCTCGGGCAAGTACTTGGGTGCGACCACCAGCCCTTCGTCCACCAGTTGGCGCAGGGTACGCATGTCTTCCAGCGTGGTCTTGCCGCAGAACAGCAGCGGCACCTGTTCGAGCTTGCCCTTGCGCACGGCGAGCTGAATGTAGTTGTAGACCATGATGAAGCCCTTCAGGTAGGACAGGTCCTTGGTGAACGGCAGGCCATTGGGCACCGAGCCGCGGAAGACGCGACTGGCATTGCCGTAGCTCTCCGACATGCCAAAGCCCTGCTCCTGGTAAAACTCGAACACCTGCAGAAAATCGGCACCCTGCTCGGCCATGTGAATGGCGCGCGTGCGATTGGTCAGCTTGCGCAGGCGGCTCGGATAGGATGCAAAGGCGATGACTTCCATGAGAATCGCCAGGCCTTCCTGCGTCACCGTCGACGACGGCGGGCCTTTGGACAAGAACGTACAGATCGGCTGGTTTTGCCCGTTCAGCGTGGTGCCCACGTGCACCAGTCCTTCATGAACTTCCAGCGCGCGTACATCGCGCTCGTTGAACATCGCGTCGGTGCGGATCTTGATGTAGTCGGCACCGGCAGCCGCATCGGCGACGATCCCGTCGGATTCGAAAACCCGGATGGTCTCCTCGGCCTCACCGAACACGCGGTTCAAACGCGATTGCAGCAGCGAAACAGCGTCCTTGGCGGTGAGCGTTTTCGGCTCGTCCTTCAGGTCACCGCGCCCGGCAATGTTGTTCAGGTAATCCGAGAGCATCAAGCCGAGATCGGCCAGCGTCGGATCACCCGCATGAAAAGCGTCGGATGCAGCGCCGTACAATTCCTGAGAAATCAGCCCGAAGTCAGACGTACCGCGTGCCTCAAGCATACGCACCACCATGCGGTACTCACGGCACATGCGGCGCATGATCTGCCCGACCGGGTTGAACTGCCCCAGTTGACGCGTGACGTCCCGCTCGATGTTCTGAAACTCTTGCTTCAAGGCGGAAGAGTCGAAACCCAGCGGACGGTTTTCGTAATAGGCACGGTCCACGGCAGGCAGCGCCTTGCCCTTGGCGGCCAGAAACTCCTTGCGGACGTTCTCATCCCATTTAACTGCATCCAGAATGCGAATCGGCGTCTGTGCAACGACGATCCGATCCGATAAAGCACGAATAGTCTGTTGATACTCGTCCACCGGTACTCCTTGGCTGGCTGTCACGCTACTGCTTGGCGGCGCGGAACAACACGCCACCGCTGGAAAAATATCGAAACTGGCAGGATCGTCAAACCGTCTGAGCAGCCGATCCGGGGCACTCGCGCAGCAGTATAGTCACCCTCGAAGCGGCTGCGGGGTCCCCAGGACCAGACGCATCTGCCGGGTCAGGATACAGAGCATTTCTTCGTCGGCTTGACGCTGCGGCCCATGCAGCAGGCCTTGATACTCAATGCGACGGATAAGCCCCGTCAACACCTGAGCATCCTGATAGGGCTGCAGGGAACCGAGCACCTGGAAAAACTGACAACTGCCTTGCAGCAAAATTTCCTGGTGTGCCATGACCAATGGCGTCAGGCGCGGGTTGATCAGTGCTTCGTGGTAGAACGCCTGCTCGGCGATCAGATAGTCACGCCGGGTCAGCAGTTGATGGCGGATGTGCTCCATCACCATACGCGCGATGTCGTCCGCCAGACGAAAACGGTCGGTCGGACTACCGGAACTGCGGCTCATCATTTCGCGCAGAATGCCTTCGGTGTTCTGCCACAGCCGCGCCAGATAGTCAGCGCTGCGCTGTACATACTGGGCGAAGGCATCGGTCAGCAGATCATCAATGTCCTTGAAGTAATAGGTGGTTGCCGACAGAGGCACACTGGCTTCAGCGGCCACTGCGCGATGGCGCACGGCGCGTACGCCGTCACGCACCACGATACGCATGGCGGCATCGAGAATGACCTGCCTGCGCTGCTCACTGCCCTCGCGCGCAGCCTTGCGGCCCTGATACTTGACACTTTTGGCCACCGCGCTCGCTACTCCGGCGGCCCCTTCTCTGGCAATCGTCACGACAGCTTCCTTATAAGTCGCTCTGAAATGAGTCGATCTGAAAAACACCTAAAAAAAAGCCGCCCATTGAAGGCGGCTGTTTTAACACTGATTACGCTTGCGGGCGCATATGCGGGAAGAGAATCACGTCGCGGATCGACGGCGAGTCGGTGAGCAGCATCACCAACCGGTCGATACCGATCCCCTCGCCTGCCGTCGGCGGCATGCCGTACTCCAGCGCACGGACGAAGTCGGCGTCGTAGTGCATGGCTTCGTCGTCACCGGCATCCTTGTCGGCCACCTGCGCCTGGAAGCGTTCGGCCTGATCTTCGGCGTCGTTGAGCTCGGAGTAGGCGTTGGCAATTTCGCGACCGCCGATGAACAGCTCGAAACGGTCGGTGACGTTCGGGTTTTCGTCATTGCGACGCGCCAGCGGCGACACTTCGAACGGGTACTGGGTAATGAAGTGCGGCTGTTCCAGCTTGTGCTCGACCAGCTCTTCGAAAATCATCACCTGCAATTTGCCCAGGCCTTCGAAGCCCAGCACCTTGGCACCGGCCTTTTTCGCAATGGCGCGCGCCTTGTCGATGTCCTGCAGGTCGGCAGCGGTCAGCTCGGGGTTGTACTTGAGGATCGAGTCGAACACCGACAGGCGCACGAACGGTTCGCCAAAGTGGAACACCTTGTCACCATAAGGCACGTCGGTGGTACCCAGCACCAGTTGCGCCAGTTCGCGGAACAGTTCCTCGGTGAGGTCCATGTTGTCTTCGTAATCGGCGTAGGCCTGGTAGAACTCGAGCATGGTGAACTCGGGGTTGTGCCGGGTCGAAACACCTTCGTTACGGAAGTTGCGATTGATCTCGAAGACCTTCTCGAAACCACCGACCACCAGACGCTTGAGGTACAGCTCCGGGGCGATACGCAGGAACATTTCCATGTCCAGCGCGTTGTGGTGGGTTTCGAACGGCTTGGCCGCCGCGCCGCCGGGAATGGTCTGCAGCATCGGCGTTTCGACTTCGAGGAAGTCGCGCTTCATCAGGAAGCTGCGGATGTGGGCGATGACCTGCGAGCGCACGCGGAAGGTCTCGCGCACTTCCTCGTTGACGATCAGGTCGACGTAACGCTGACGGTAGCGCTGTTCGGTGTCGGTCAGGCCGTGGTGCTTGTCGGGCAGCGGACGCAACGACTTGGTCAGCAGGCGAACGCTGGTCATCTCGACGTACAGGTCGCCCTTGCCGGAGCGTGCCAGCGTACCTTCGGCAGCGATGATGTCGCCCAGGTCCCAGGTTTTCACCTCGGCCAGGGTTTCTTCAGGCAGGGTCTTGCGGTTGACGTAGACCTGGATGCGCCCGGTCATGTCCTGGATCACCATGAACGAGCCACGGTTGAGCATGATGCGACCGGCAACCTTGACCGGAATCGCTGCCTCTGCCAGTTCTTCCTTGGTCTTGTCGACGTACTGTTTCTGCAGGTCGTTGCAGTAGCTGTCGCGGCGGAAGTCGTTGGGGAAGGCCTGACCCTTGGCACGGCCTGCAGCAAGCTTTTCCTTGCGCAAGGCGATCAGGGTGTTTTCTTCCTGTTGCAGGGCTTGCGGGTCGAGTTGTTGGTCGCTCATGTCTTTAAATATTCCATCACAGGTTCGCCCTCGCCTTGCGACGAGGGACTTGAGGTGTCGGCTGACGGTTTACAGCCCTTGCTTGAGGCTCGCGATCAGGTATTCGTCGATATCGCCATCAAGCACCTTGTCGCAGTCGCTGCGTTCGATGTTGGTCCGCAGGTCCTTGATACGCGAGGCGTCCAGTACGTAGGAACGAATCTGGTGACCCCAGCCGATATCGGACTTGGTGTCTTCGAGCGCCTGGGACGCCGCGTTACGCTTCTGCACTTCCTGCTCATACAAACGGGCCCGCAGCATTTTCATGGCGGTGTCCTTGTTCGCATGCTGGGAACGCTCGTTCTGGCAACTGACCACGGTATTGGTCGGAACGTGGGTGATACGCACCGCCGAGTCAGTGGTGTTTACGTGTTGACCACCGGCCCCGGAGGAACGGTAAGTGTCGATACGCAGGTCCGCCGGATTGATGTCGATTTCGATGTTGTCATCGATTTCCGGCGAAACGAATACAGCCGAGAACGAGGTGTGGCGACGGTTGCCGGAGTCGAACGGGCTCTTGCGCACCAGACGGTGAACGCCGATCTCGGTACGCAGCCAGCCAAAGGCGTATTCGCCCTTGATGTGCACGGTAGCGCCCTTGATACCGGCGACTTCACCGGCGGACAGTTCCATGATGGTGGCGTCGAAACCGCGCTTGTCGGCCCAGCGCAGGTACATGCGCAGCAGGATATTGGCCCAGTCCTGCGCTTCGGTACCGCCGGAGCCGGCCTGGATGTCCAGGTAAGCATTGTTGGGGTCCATGTCGCCGCTGAACATGCGGCGGAACTCGAGCTTTTCCAGCGATTCGCGCAGGCGCTCGACTTCGGCTGCTACGTCATCGACGGCAGCCTGGTCTTCTTCTTCGGCAGACATCAGCAACAGGTCTTTGGCATCGGTCAGCCCCGAGGACATTTCGTCCAGGGTTTCTACGATCTGCGCCAGCAGGGAGCGCTCGCGCCCCAGTTCCTGGGCGTAGGCCGGGTTGTTCCAGACGTTTGGATCTTCGAGCTCGCGGTTGACTTCGGTCAGACGATCATGTTTGTGATCGTAGTCAAAGATACCCCCGAATGGTTTCGGAGCGCTCGGACAAATCCTTGATGCTGTTTAGGATCGGGTTGATTTCCATGGTAGGCAGCACTCGCAGGCGAAATTTTCAAAGCCGACGAGTATACCCCAGGCCGGGCCACGAAAGCAGCCCGTCGGGCAGGCGTTGTGAAGCCTATTTTATCGGCGTCAGCCAGCCGCGACCTGGTTGCGTCCGTTGTTCTTGGCCTGATAAAGCCCTTTGTCGGCATCCAGAATGAGCTGACGGCTTTGCATCCCGACCTGTGGCGTCATGGTTGCTACACCGATACTCACCGTCAGGCTGGAGCCGGGCACTGGCGCAATGTGCGGGATGTTCATGCCCGCCACGCTTTGGCGCAGCTTCTCTGCCAGCAGACGTGCGCCGCCGGGCGAGGTATTGGGCAGGACCATGGCGAATTCTTCACCACCGTAGCGTGCTGGCAAATCAGATGGACGACTGCAACTGTTACGGATGGCCTTGGCGACCTGACGCAGGGCCTCGTCGCCCTCCAGGTGGCCGAAGTTATCGTTGTAGGGTTTGAAGTAGTCGACATCGATCATCAGCATCGACAACTGGGATTGCTCGCGAATTGCCCGGCGCCACTCCAGCTCCAGATACTCATCGAAATGACGACGGTTCGACAGCCCTGTGAGGCCATCGGAATTCATCAGGCGCTGCAACACCAGGTTGGTATCGAGCAATTGTTGCTGGCTGACGCGCAGGGCGCGATAGGCCTCGTCGCGCTGCAACAGGGTCATGTACGAGCGCGAGTGATAGCGAATACGCGCAATCAGCTCGATGTTGTCCGGCAGCTTGACCAGATAGTCGTTGGCCCCCGCCGTAAACGCCGCGCTCTTGATCAGCGGGTCTTCCTTGGTGGACAGCACGATGATCGGGATATCGCGGGTCAACGGGTTGCTGCGGTACTCACGAACCAGCGTCAACCCGTCGAGGCCCGGCATCACCAGGTCCTGCAGAATCACCGTCGGCTTAAGCTGCACGGCCTGGGCAATTGCCTGATGCGGGTCGGCACAAAAATGAAAGTCGATAGACTCATGGCCAGCCAGGCCGCGCCGTACGGCTTCACCAATCATGGCCTGATCATCCACCAGAAGCACCATTGCGCTGTTTTCATCCGGTGTCTTGAGCTCATCCGTTTGCAGGTCATTCATGATCTTTCTCCTGATCGCCGACTGCCGCTGAGTTCAGCACTGCAGTCATTGAGTAAATACCTCGATCAAGCGAGGTGCTATGGCGGGCAACGGACAGATTTCCACGGCAGCATCAATGGCTGCGGCAGCCTTGGGCATGCCATACACAGCAGAACTGGCCTGATCCTGAGCGATGGTCAGAAACCCCCGCTCTCGCATGGCCTTGAGTCCCTGTGCACCGTCGCGCCCCATCCCGGTCAGCAGAACGCCGACCGCCTCGCCATTCCAATAACGCGTAACGCTCTCGAAAAACACATCGATCGAGGGCCTGTAAACTTCATTCACCGGCTCCGCCGTGTACGCCAGCGTGCCGTCCTTGAGCAATCGAATATGATGATTGGTGCCCGCCAGCAACACCACACCCGGCTGTGGCGTTTCACCTTCCCTTGCCAGACGCACCGGCAGGCCGGAGGCGGAGCTCAACCAGTCGGCCATACCGGCGGCGAAGACCTGATCGACATGCTGCACAAGGACGATCGCCGCCGGGAAGCTCACCGGAAGCCCCTTGAGCAGAATCTCCAGCGCCGCAGGCCCGCCCGCCGAGGAGCCGATCGCCACGAGCCGGTCACGTCTGGACGGCGCGGCCCGCGGTGCAGCCGCGACACGTTCAACGCCGACACGCTGGCCGATCAGCCAGTCGATATTGAGGATCTTGCGCAGCAGGGGCGCCGCCGCCTCTTTTGGATTGGGACCGCCAATGGCCGGCGTGTCCACCACATCAAGCGCGCCGTGCCCCATCGCTTCGAACACGCGGCGCATGTTCTGCTCGCGGTCGACGGTCACGATGACGATAGCGCAGGGTGTTTCGGCCATGATCCGGCGCGTGGCTTCCACGCCGTCCATCACCGGCATGATCAGGTCCATCAGGATCAGATCCGGGGTATGCTCGACGCAACGCTGCACGGCGTCGGCACCATTGGACGCCACCCAGATGATCTGATGCGCGGGCTCGAACGCCAGCGCACGGCGCAGGGCTTCGATGGCCATGGGCATATCGTTGACGATGGCAATCTTCATCCTTGCGCGTCTCCTATCAATTCGACGACAGCGTCGAGCAAGGCATCATCGTGAAAACTGGCCTTGGCCAGGTAATAATCGGCGCCGGCGTCCAGGCCGCGACGCCGGTCTTCTTCGCGGTCCTTGTAGGACACGACCATGACCGGCAAGGACTGCAAGCGGGTATCGCGGCGCAACAGGGTCACCAGCTCGATACCGTCCATACGCGGCATGTCGATGTCGGTAATCAGCAGGTCGAAGTCCTCGGCGCGCAGGGCGTTCCAGCCGTCCATTCCGTCCACGGCCACCGACACCTGGTAGCCGCGACTGAGCAGCAGCTTGCGTTCCAGTTCGCGCACGGTCAACGAATCATCGACCACCAGCACGCGCTTGCGTGATACCTGGTCTACCTGGCGATTGCGTCGATCAATGCGTTCCAGGCGGCCGGTATTCAGCAGTTTTTCCACCGAGCGCAGCATGTCTTCGACATCGATGATCAGCACCACCGAACCGTCGTCGAGCAAAGCCCCTGCCGACACGTCCTGCACCTTGCCCAGGCGCGTATCGAGCGGCATCACCACCAGCGTACGCTCACCAATGAAGCGTTCGACGGCGACGCCATAAACCGCATCGCGCTCGCGAATCACCACGACCTTGAGCGTCTCTCCGGCCTTCTGCGCAGGCGGCCGGTTCAGCAATTGAGTGGCCGAGACCAGGCCTACATGGCGCTCTTCATCCCAGAAATGCTGACGCCCTTCCAACTGCAGAATGTCGTCAGGCTGCAGGTCGCGCATACGTTCGATATGAGCCAGCGGAAAGGCGTAGGCTTCACCACCCACTTCCACGACCAGACTGCGCACCACTGAAAGCGTCAGCGGCATTTCAATTCTGAAGCGACTGCCCTCGCCCGCCCATTGCTGCAGCTCGACGCTGCCGTGCATCTGGCGAACCATATGCTGCACGGCATCGAGGCCGACACCACGGCCGGAAATCTGCGTGACCTTGTCGCGCATGCTGAAGCCCGGCAGGAACAGAAAACTCAGCAGTTCTTCCTCGCTCAACTGCGCAGCGGTCTCGGCAGGCGAAAGCTTGCGGTCGACGATACTCTGGCGCACACGTTCAAGGTCCACGCCGCCACCGTCATCGCTCAACTCAACGACCAGCAAGCCGGCCTGATGCGAGGCCTGCAGACGAATCAGGCCTTCCGGATCCTTACCGGACGCCACGCGCTGCTCGGGCGATTCGATGCCATGGTCCACGGCGTTGCGCAATAAATGGGTCAGTGGTGCATCGAGCTTTTCCAGCACATCGCGATCGACCTGCGTCTTCTCGCCTTCGATCTGCAAGCGGACCTGTTTGCCCAGCTCACGCCCGAGGTCGCGGACCATGCGCGCCTGGCCGTTCAGCACATCGGCGAAAGGCCGCATGCGGCAGGCCAGTGCTGTGTCGTATAACAGTTGCGCACGTTGTGCCGACTGCCAGCCGAATTCATCCAGCTCGGCAGTGTGCCGGGCCAACACCTGCTGCGCCTGGGACAAGAGGTTGCGTGCGTCTTCCAGGGCTTTTTGCACATCGGCCGAAGGACCTTCCTCGCCAAAACTGGCGCCCAGCACTTCCAGCGCACGGTCGCTGCTGCTTTGCAGACGCTTGAGCCGCTGCATACCGGCCAGCAGCGGTTTGAGGCGCTGAGTCTCGACCAGCGATTTGCTGGACATGTCCAGCAACCCGTTGAGGCGCTCGGCAGTGACTCGCAACACACGCTCGCCACCTTCGGCCACACGCCGTTCACGCAATGGCGTGAACGGCGCTTCAGGTTCCGGCATGACGGCTGGTTGAGCGGGCGCAGGCGATGCTGCGACCAAGGGCTCGGGCACAGCCGCACCGCTGGAAGTCTCAAGCTGAAGCATCGCGCTGGCGAGCAAAGCGTCCGAGGCCGGGTCTGACAGCGGCGTGCTCACCGTGCGTGCTGCGCCAGCGCCGGAAGTCAGCAACGTATTGAGCCTTTCGACATAACTGTCGATATCAGGCTGACCAATACTGTCGCTGCCTGGCGTGGCGATACGCATCAACAGATCGGTCCCCGACAGCAGCGCGTCGATGTGCTCGGCCTGAAGCAGCAGACGGCCTTCCTGGGCGCTGACCAGGCAGTCTTCCATGACATGCGCGACGCTCACGCCGAAATCGACGCCGACAATACGCGCTGCGCCCTTGAGCGAATGAGCGGCCCGCATGCAGGCTTCCAGCTGATCCGCCTGGGTCGGGTTACGTTCGAGTGCCAGCAGGCCCGCACTCAGTACCTGGGTCTGCGCGTCGGCTTCCAGCGTGAACAGTTCGAACAGCGAGGCGTCACGCATTTGATCTGGCGTCATGTGAGGCTCCGATACACCGCCGACAACAACTCATCTTCGTCCAGCCAGCGCAGGCTGCGGCCCTTCCATTGCAGGACGCCACGAGTGAAACGGGCATTGGCGTGCGAGCCGGACGCCGAAGCGGCTTCCAGCTCGCGCTCGTCAATGGCGTGAATGCCGTCCACCTCGTCGACCGGCACCACCACAGGGCCGCCTTCGGCGCTCAAGATCAGCATGCGCGGCACAACACGCGTAGACGGGGTGCTCACCGCTGTGCTGTCCAGCCCGAGCAGCTCGACCAGTGAGATGCACGCTACCAGAGCGCCGCGTACATTGGCGACACCCAGCAACGCACGCGAGCGCTGGTGTGGCAGTGAATGGATGGTCTGGCTGGGGGCGACTTCCGAGAGGCAGCGCGACGCCAGCCCCAGCCACTCTTCGCCAAGACGGAATACCAGAATCGAGCGGGTCTCGAGGTCGCGCAGCAACACCGAGCCCTGAAAATGTTCATGCGACTCCTGGGCCAGCGAATAGCGGTCCAGCAGTCGGGTGGCGGCGGCAGAATAAACCGCGCAGTTGCGGCAGTGGATGTGCTCTGCAAGCAGCGGGCAGGAGCGATCGCCATGAATGCCGATGCGGTTCCAGCAATCATCGATATCCTGGGCCTGATCATGGGTCAGACTGGAAAAACCGGACACGCCCGTCATCAGTGGTTTCCTTGTTTATTCGCGCCACGCGCAGCGCGGTCCTGCAAGCGGCGCGCGCCGGCAGTGTCACCCTGGGCCGCCAGCAATGCCGCCAGTTGGGCCAGCGACTCGGAGTGCTGCGGTTGCAGATACAGCGCCTTGCGATAGAAGCCCTGCGCCTGTGGCACACGGCCCTCCACTTCACTGAGCAGACCCAGCCAGTAAAACACCTGCGCGACCGGCTCATGCTGTTGCAGGTAACGCTCGCATGCAGCCCGCGCTTCGGCAGTTTTGCCTTCGTTGGCCAGCCCCGCAATCTTGTCGAGCACTGCCGACACCTCGCTATTGGCCTGCGCAGCGACTGGTTTTGCAATAGGCGCAAATGCAGCTGATGTGCGCGGCGCAGGTCGTGGCGCGACCGCTCTGGCAGGCGCCTCGACGACAGGACGCGGGGCAACGGGTGCAGCGACCTGTTTTGGCGCCGGGGCCGGCACCGCCGCATCGACGGGCGCGTGCCGAAAAGCGAATGACTGAGCGATCCCCGTCGAGCGCATGCCGATAGCGGCCAGCAGATTGCCCTCCGCCGGACCGATAAACAGCAGGCCGTCTTCGCGGGTCAGTTGTTTGAGCACCTTGAACACATGTTGCTGGGTCTGTCGATCGAAATAGATCACCAGATTGCGGCAAAAAACGATGTCATAGGCCACGTGCGAGGCGAGTTTTGGGTCCAGCAGGTTGCCCGGCTGAAAACTCACACAGGCGCGCACACTGTCAGCGATTTCAAAGCCGTCAGCGACCGGATTGAAATACCGCTCGCGATAACTGATGTCGCTGCCACGGAAGGAGTTTTTCCCGTAAACGCCGTGCTCGGCCTTGGCAATCGAAACAGGGCTGATATCGATGGCATCGACCTTGAATTGCCTGGCGTCGACCCCGGCGTCGAATAACGCCATGGCGATGGAATATGGCTCCTCACCGGTCGAGCACGGCAGGCTGAGAATGCGCAAGGGGCGCGCACCGGCAAGGCTGGCGATACGCTCACGGGCCAGCATGCCCAGGCTGAGAAACGATTCGGGATAACGAAAGAACCAGGTCTCGGGAACGATCACCGCCTCGATCAGCGCCTGCTGCTCCTGTGGCGACGAGACCAGAAGATGCCAGTAGGCATCGCTGTCAGCGCAGTGGGCGGCCGCCGCCCGCTGCCGCAGGGCGCGCTCGATAATAGCCTCGCCGACGGACGTCACATCCAGGCCGATACGCTCCTTGAGAAAGCTGAAGAAGCGCGAATCATCCACCTTCATTGCGCGTCCTCAAGCAATTCGAGGTCAATCGGCGGCACCGGGTACAACAACTCGCGGACCGGCTCGCTCAACAGCTCGTGGACATGAATCCACTGCAACAGGCCCTGCTCATCCTCACGCACCGGCCCCAAGTAAGGTGACAAGCGATTGTCCAGCCCGTACGCCTTGAACTGCGCAACAGGGCAGCGCAGCGTCTCGGTGGCCTGTTCCAGAATCAGCCCCAGCAACTGCGCCGGGTGCGCGTCGTCGTAGCGATAATGCACCAGCACCATGCGCGTACTGGTCCGCGAGCGGGCCGGTTGACCGGAATTCAGCGCACTGATGTCGATCACCGGGACGATCTCGCCGCGGTGGGCAAAGATTCCCGCCACCCAGTGTGGTGCCTGGGCAATCGCCTTGAGTTTTACCCGCGGCAGAATTTCAGCGATCTCGGTCGCGTCCAGTGCATAGCGGTCTTCGCCGATGCAAAACAGCAGAAAGAGCTTGCTGGCGGTCAGTGGCGTGCCATTGCGCCTCGGCGATTGATCGCTCATTGATCCTTCAGACCTTGAAACGCGAAACGCCACTGCGCAGCCCGACCGCGACCTGACTCAACTCGTCGATGGCGAAACTGGCTTGACGCAGTGAGTCGACGGTCTGGCTGCTGGCATCCGCCAGTTGCACCAGCGCCTGGTTGATCTGTTCGGCGCCGGTGGCCTGGGCCTGCATGCCTTCGTTGACCATCAGCACACGGGGTGCCAACGCCTGAACCTGATGAATGATCTGCGACAATTGCTCGCCGACCTGAGTGACCTCGAACATGCCGCGGCGCACCTCTTCGGAAAACTTGTCCATACCCATCACGCCAGCAGACACCGCCGACTGGATTTCCCGCACCATCTGCTCGATGTCATACGTGGCAACGGCAGTCTGGTCGGCCAGGCGACGCACCTCGGTGGCCACCACTGCAAAACCGCGACCGTACTCACCGGCCTTCTCGGCCTCGATGGCGGCATTGAGCGACAGCAGGTTGGTCTGGTCGGCGACCTTGACGATAGTGACGACGACCTGATTGATGTTGCCGGCCTTCTCGTTGAGGATCGCCAGCTTGGCGTTGACCAGATTGGCAGCGCCCATCACCTGATGCATGGTGTCTTCCATGCGTGCCAGGCCCTGCTGACCGGAGCCGGCGAGAATCGACGCCTGGTCTGCCGCCGAAGTGACTTCGGTCATGGTCCGCACCAGGTCCCGCGAGGTAGCGGCGATTTCCCGCGACGTAGCGCCGATCTCGGTGGTGGTTGCAGCGGTTTCGGTGGCGGTGGCCTGCTGCTGACGTGACGTTGCAGCGATCTCGGTGACCGAGGTAGTGACCTGTACCGAGGAGCGCTGCGCCTGCGCAACCAGCGCGGTGAGCTCGGTGACCATGTCGTTGAAACCGGTCTCGACCGCATTGAACTCGTCCTTGCGCGACAGGCTCAGACGGGTGCTCAAATCCCCCTTGCGCATGACGTCCAGGATACTCACGATCAATTGCATTGGCGCCATGATCGAACGCATCAGTAACAGACCGCAGGCCGCAGCCGCCAGCACAGCAACCAACAGCGACAGGATCATGCTGATCTTGGCCGCCAGCACGGCGTTGACAATGTTGGTGGTGGCCTGATCAGCCAGCTGTTTGTTGGCCACGATAAGCTCATTGAGCTGCTTGCGGCCGGCGAGCCAGACCGGGTTGACATCGCCATAGAACTCGGCACGCGCGCCTGCGTAGTCGCCGCGATCGTACTTGGCGTGAACCTCGGCGAGCATGCGCGAATAAGCTTCGCGGCGCTTTTCGAAAAGCGCGAAGCTGTCTCTGTCTGAATCATCGAAAATGGACTTCTTGTAGCCGTCCATCTGGGCCTGCAGGTTTTCGTCAAAGCCCTGAAACTGGTCTCGTTCCTGCTTGGTCAGCGGCCGCCCCTGCCCTTCGGCAATCAGCTCCAGCGTGCGGATGTAACTCTCGCCCCAGGCACTGCGCACCAAGGTGCTGTAGTAGACACCGGGCAACGCATCGAGACGTACATCTTCCTCGCTGGACTCGATGGACAACAACCGTGAATAAGATACAACGACCATCAGTAGCATGATTGCGATGATGACGGCGAAACTCGCCAGAATCCGTTGGCGCAAGGTCCAGTTCTTCACAGTCAGCCCTCAAGAGTTCAACGACGGCGTCGGGCCGTGTTCAAGAAGCGGACCGACGGACGGTCCAAACGGCGTGAGTATAGCCCAGCCGTCAAACGTTACATGGGTAATACAAAATGAAGTCACGGCCGCTATCGAACGCCGCTCTTTCACCCTTCTTCATGTCTTGTCGGCCATCGCGACCACTACTTGAGCAATGGCCTTCAGAAACAGCGAGAGTACATAGATAGTTAGCACTTGCACGGCAAGTCGCGGCCGTAAGCTTTGTCGCCTGTTCATTCACGACAAGGCACTTAAATGCTGGATCTATCTCTGTCGGGCAAGGCTCCTGAGCTCCCGCATCTGCAACTGATAAAAGACAAATCCCCCGAGTGGCTGCTTCACGCAGCGCCGGCAACCCATGCAACCTTGCGCAAAGCCCTTCGGCGCCCGTTGCGATGGCTGGCAGGCGCACGTAAGTCCAGCCCTGATCAGCTCGCCGAGCTGCAGCGCCTGTATGCCGAGCATCGCAAGTACGAACAACAGGTTCGTCCGACGCTGGACAGTCTGTCGACGCTGGAGAACTTCGCAAGGCCCCTGCTGACAGCTGCCATCAAGGATCGCTTCGGGCTGGAAGTGGACGTCGCCAACACCTGGCTGTTCCACGCCAGCCGTGCACGGGTCGACCAATCATTCAATACGGCATCCAGAGACCCGATAACGCAGGCAAACATTGCCCTGAGGGCGTCGACCCAGAGCCTGCTAAAGGCCGCATTGCAGAATTTCGAAGCCTGGGAAACAGCTCCGGGCGCAATGGACTCCAGCACCGGCATCAAGGCCCAGGTGTTCTCTTCGTTCGACATCATCGGCCAACAGATCAGCGGCACGTCCTTGCCGATTCCCCCGACCGGCTTTGCGGCGCTGTGCCGTGAGCTGGATCTGGGCGGCCAATATCAGGCGCATATCCAGGCCGCCTTCAGCAGGCCTTCGACACCCGACGAAGCGGCAGACGCTGCGGCATCGAGACTGCGCCAGAGCTTCATGCAACTGGAAGCATCGTCGATCCGGCTGCAGTTGCAGATTGCGTCATTGCAACAGCTGATCAGCCGGGGTTTGCAAGGCGCCTTACTGGAGCTTCTCGACGGCAAACAGCATGTCCGACTCGATAACCGGCCGGTCAGTTGCAGCGTACTGTGCCTGGGCGATATCGAACTAACCGGTATTCTGGTGATTGGCAAAGACCGGGAGATGGCCACGCAGACAGAACGGATTGTGGTGTATATCCCGGATGATCCGGTTGCGCCGCTGAAGGAGTACGACTCGGTCGAAGTGTTTATAAACGCATTGCGCGACCGGATGTTCATTAACGGCTACCTGAACTTCTTCATGCGCTTCATACCTGCGCGCCATCGAAGTGCCTTGTTTGAAAAGTTGTCCGAGCGCCTGCACCCCAAAGTCAAGAAAGGCGGCATTTTCGAGCGTCAGTGGCTGGAGCGTGAGGCGGACAGAAACGCCCGACTCGACCTGAGAGAAACCGTGCTGCAAGGTCCGCTGCTGGACAACCTGCACGAGCGCAAACGCGCAGCCTTGCGCGACGACGCACTGTTTCATGGTGTGCCTACTGCGGCACAGGACCAGAAGACCTTCGATGAGCGCGTGCAGTACTTCATGGACACCGCCTTCAATGTTCTGAATATTGCAGGCTTCGTGGTTCCGGTATTGGGCGAGGTGATGATGGCGGTCACCGCTATCCAGCTGGCTCACGAAGTGTATGAGGGCGTGGAGAGCTGGGCCAGGGACGAGAAGCAGCAGGCGTTCGCCTACCTGTTCGATGTGGTCGAGAACGTTGCGCTGATATCGGCGCTTGGCGCTGCGGCGACGAGCGCAGCAGGCATCCCGGCGGTACAGGCGCCCGAATTCGTGAACAGCCTCAAGCCCGTGGATTTGCCGGGCGGCATGACCCGCCTGTGGAAGCCTGATCTGACCCCCTTTGCCCATGACATCGTCCTGCCCAAGGGTCTGCAGCCCGACGCTACAGGCCTGTACACATGGCAGGGTAAACAATGGTTGCCACTTGAAGGACGCACCTATTCGGTCAGCTCTGCCGCCAACGGCGACGGTTACCTGATCGAGCATCCGACCCGCGTGGACAGCTACCGGCCCGCCTTGCGACACAACGGCGCCGGAGCATGGCTGCATGAGCTCGATCAGCCGCTGGCGATGGAAGGACTGAACCTGTTTCGACGGCTGGGCTATTCCAGCGATACGTTTTCCGACAGCACCGCCAGGCGCATCGTCAATGTCAGCAACACGCCTGAATCGGTGATGCGCGAGGCACTGACCGATCAGCGTCGCCCTCCCGCATTGCTTGAGGACACTGCGCGCCGGTTCCAACTGGACCAGGAGATCGAGCGTTGCATAGAGCAACTGGAAACCAACGATGTAAACGCGGCGGCACCGCTTCAACTTGAACTGCTGAGCCAGGACCGTGGCTGGCCGGGCAATCGCGCGCTGGTGCTGGTGGATGCCGAGGGCCAAAAGCTCCAGACATTCGCCCCGGCGTACCAGCCGGTCGCGGCTGACACCCTCGACATCACTGTACATGCCGATCAGCCGGATGCCCTGCGTCAGGTGCTGGAAAAGCTCAGCAACAACGAAATCCGCACCCTGCTCAATGAAGAGTTCGGCGCAGGTCAGCTTGGCATGTCACCGCGACTGATCACGCTACGGGCGCAATTGGCGGCACGCGCCCGCGTCACCAGAGGCTGGCTGTTCGAGTCCCGTTACCGCGCATTGAACGTTGCCGAGGCGGACGGAGCGCAAACTTTGCAGAAGGCATTTCCCGGCCTGCCACCTTTGGTCGCTCAGGAGCTGGCCAGCCACGCCTCGTCGGCAGAGCGACTGCAACTGACGACGGAACGCCGTGTGCCACTGCCCATTGCCGAAGAGGCCAGCGCCTATTTACAACAAGTGAGGCTGGCGCGGGCCTATGAGGGGCTTTATCTGACCTCGGTCTCCAGCGCCGACAGCGACTGTCTAGCGTTGCACAGCCTTGAAGCCCTGCCGCAATGGCCTGCACAGGTCAGGCTTGAGGTCCATAACCGGTATTTCGGTGGCCGTTTGATCGACAGCATTGGCCCGACGGATGCGCCGGTACGCAAAGTGCTGATCAAGGACGGCAATCGCTACGAAACCCGTGACGCCGACGACCGGCACCTGCACGGGCTCGACGATCTTTACTCGTCCGTGCTGCACGCCCTGCCCGATGCCGAGCGCAACCAATTGGGCTTTGCCCACCCCGGCCAGGGTCAGGCGCTGGCAGCGCTGATCCAGGAAAACCCCCTGCCCCGCCGGCACCTCGCGCCATTGCTGAACATGCAGGCGATCAAGCCAGGCACGAAATCTCCCATGCGCCTGGCCGACGGTCGCCTTGGCTATCCGTTAAGCGGCGGCGCCAGGGTCGACTGGCACATGACCGACGAGAGCCTGCTGGACAAGATCCGCATGCTTGAACTGGAAGACGCGTTTCCCGACGACATTCTCAACCGCCTGCGCCACACCGGCTGGGACAACAGAACCATTGATGCGCGCCTCAACGACCTGCTGGGCGAGCAAATGCTGTTGCGCGCAAGTCTCGATGCCTGGGCTTATGAATCCGTGGCAATGCCCGCTATGAGTCAGACTCATATAGACAGTCGCAGGCGTCTCAACGACGCGATCTGGAGCCACTGGCGCCTCAACAATCTCCCCGAGATAGGACGCACGCTTGAGCCGCTGCGCCTGCAGCAGGTCTCGTTGAGTGACTTTCCGCGACATCTGCCGGATTTCTTCTTCAGCCGCGTTACTGCGCTGCATCTGGAAAACATAGCGGTCGAGCCGGACGCAATTGACCTGGCGCCTGCCGGCATGAACCTGCCCCGGCAACTGAACAACAGCGCCGAACTGGGAGTCTTCCTGCAACGCTTCCCGCATACCCGTGCACTGAACCTGGTCAGTGAGCCATCTGCAGGGCTCGCCCCCGAGACCTCGGTCTTTTTCAACCTGCCTCAACAAGTGTCCCGTGTGCTGCCACAACTGACCGAACTGGGGTTGATCAACCAGGGGATTTTTCTGGATCAGGCGCAGATGAATCATTTACGCAACATGCCCGGCCTGAGGATGCTGGACCTCAGTGGCAATCGACTGATAAGCGTATTGCCCATGGACCTGAGCTGGCTGCACCTCGATCGGCTGGTGCTGGAGCGGGTCGGCATGCACCGCTGGCCGTCCTGGTTGACCGACATGATCCCCAACAACATCCGCGAACTGTCGGTGGCCCACAACAACCTGACGGAACTGCCCGGGTGGATCCTCGACAATCCCCCCAGCGCAGAGCATCGAACCGTGATTGACTTGCGCGGCAACGCCTTGTCCCGACACACCGCAATACACGCACGTATCAACGAAGCGGTCGCTGGCAGTTCCTTCAGTTTTGTCATGGACACTCCGCTTGCCGTGAGGGCCGCTGTAAACAGGCAATTGACACAAGGCGCCGAACTATTTGCCGCCGTTGATCAGTGGACGCATGCCTCCAGCTCAATGGCCGCACCGAGCGAGCAGCTCATCGAATCGCGCCGTCAGATCGGCAGGATCCTGATCAATCACTGGCGAACCTTCAGCCTGGGACAAATCCACAGCCCCCTGCGCCTTGCAGACATTGCGTTGACCGACTTTCCGCGCCAACTGCCGGATTTCTTTTATCGCCAGGTACGCTATCTGCATCTGAGCAGAATCACCGGCACGGCCGCTGATCTTGATCAACTGTTGCGCCGCATGACTGACCTGACCTCGCTGGAATTGAACGGGCATGTCGCGCCCCTGCTGCAACTGCCACCGGCACTGCTCGAGCTTCGATCACTTCGTTCGCTATCGCTGATGGATCAGGGAATGCTGGTCGATCAACAGCACATCGATTTCTTCGGCCGGATTGCCACGCTTGAGCGGCTGGAACTGGATGGCAACCGGATAGGCGTCATCAACAACCTGAACAGCCTCGGTGGCACAGCGTTCAACTGGCTATCACTGAACAATGCAGGGCTGGTCGAATGGCCAACCTGGGTGGAGAGCATGGTGCCGGCGCAAATCAGGACACTGTCGCTGGAGGGCAATCTGATCAGCGAATTGCCAGAGCACATACTCGCCAATCCCGGCAGCGAGTTTGCGCACACGGAAATAAGCCTGCTGAGCAATCCGCTTTCCGACGACACCATGCGGCGGGCGCATTTGTCGGAGCGTTATGGACGCTCATTCACTTTCGACATGGACCTGCCGCCCGAACTCAGCGCAATGGACTGGACGGAACACCATGATTCGGACTCATCGATATCAGATTACGAGTCATCAGAGGACAGCCGGGCAGCGACTCCGGAACCCGTCACGGTAGAGCCCTGGCTGGACGACAGCAACCCGTTGAGCACCGGACGGCGCGAGATTTGGGAGCAACTGGAAGCGAGAGAGCACACCCGCCACCTGCTCGACCTGATCGATTCGCTGCGTCACAGCGCCGATTATCGCAACATCGCCAGCCGTGCAGCGCTGCGCGAACGCGTCTGGCGAGTACTGGCGACCGTGAGTGAGGACCCTCAACTGGCACTGACCCTCAACGCCATCGCCGAGGAACCGCTCAGGCTGTTTCATCACAACGACACTTGCTCGGACGGCATCCTTCTGGAATTTAACCAGATGGAGGTGCTGGTGTTCATCCGCCAGTCGTTGCAGGACGTCGTAACGGAGCAGCGTGGAGCCCTGTTGTATCGACTGACCGTGCGGCTGTATCGCCTGTCGGAGCTGGATGTCGCAGCCCGCGAACAGGCCGGAAACCGTGATGAAGCCGAGGTACGTCTGGCGTATCGCACGCACTGGGCCAGCACGCTGGACTTGCCCGTGCCGCCGGAAGGCATGATGTACCCGGCCCACGCCGCCATCAGGCCGGGGGAGTTCGAGACGGCACTGCTTCGTGTGCAAAGCGGTGAACGCGGCGAGCCCTTCCTGCGCTTTGCCGGGCAGCAGGATTACTGGATCAACTACTTGCGCGAAACCCACTCTGGACGCTTCGAAGCACTCGAACGTAACTACAGGACTGAACTGCATCGACTCACCGACGAGTTCGAGCAACGCAATATCAGCCTTGACGACCCGGAATACGAAGGACGGATTCTAGAATTTGAAGCCACATTCAAAGAGCAGCAGACAGCGCTGATCAGGGAGCTGACCAACGCCGAAGGAATGGAACATCATTGATCGATCGAGTTGCCTGGCACGCAATGCGTGCCAGGCAGCCGGCGGCCGGAGCGCCAGTTTACTGAGCGTTCCGCACCTGGCCTTCCAGCTCGGTCTTGAGGCCGGGTTCCAGCTTCAACTGCCGCGCCAACTCATCAAGGTAGGCGCGTTCCATGAAGTGCTCTTCATCCACCAGCATCACACTGGCAATGTACATCTCCGCAGCCATTTCCGGCGTGGTCGCGGCCCGGGCCACCTCGGCCGGGTCCAGCGGCTTGTTCAACTCGGCATGAAGCCACTGCTGAAGCGTCTGATCGTTGTTCAGCTTGGTGAACTCTCCCTCGATCAGTTCGCGCTCGCGCTCATCGACATGGCCATCGGCCTTTGCGGCGGCGACCAGTGCGCGCAGGATCGCCTGGCTGTGCTGCTCGGCTTCAGCCTCGGGCAGCCGGTCGATGGTTTGCGGTTCGCGCTGAGCGGTGAGTCCCTGACTGGCCTGCCAGTTGTTGTACGCCTTGTAAGCCAGTACCCCCAGCGCCGCCAGACCTCCGTAGGTCAGCACCTTGCCGCCCATCCCGCGTGAGCGTTTGCCGCGCAGAAGGCTCATGGCACCTGCGGCCAGCGCACCACCACCGGCGCCAGATAGCAGACTGCCCAATCCATTCTGGGAAACGCCCTGCCCTTTGCCACCGCCAAGCAGGCTGCCGAGACCGTTGATCAGTGAATCGCTGCCCGACGATTGCTTGCCGGATTTGCCTTTGTTCTTGTCCTGCAACATGCTTTGTCCGGACTTGAGCAATTGATCGAGTAAACCACGCGTATTCACAGGAAGCCTCCTACAAGGTTTGTCAGATAGTTCATTGACCAACAACTTGAAGAGAAGTCACTGCCTGGCTATTACCGGTTTGCTTCCGGATGTTACGGCTAAAAGCACTACCCGTTCGTCAATCTGCCCCGCGCGACAGCGAAATGCATGAAACCCGTACCTGTAGCAAAGAGTCAATAATGTACAAGCTGCAGGTAAAAGCAGGTATGCAAACCCTTTTCTGAATTGACCCAATACACACTTACATTCATATGAATGCCATTGCACTCCGATTCAGATTTTCAGGAGTTTGTCTGACGTGACATCGCCCACTGGTTTCCCGACCGCCAACGGCAAAGCCGCCGGGATTATTCGATCCAGGGACTGGAGCCAGACACCACTCGGACCGATCGAACACTGGCCGGTATCGCTGAAAAACACCCTGAATCTGATCCTTAATTCCCCGGAGTCGATGTACCTGCTCTGGGGGCCGGAGCTGGTGTTTTTCCACAACGACGCCTATACCCCGATCCTCGGACCGCGCAAGGACAACGCCATCGGTGCGCTGATCCCGGATCTGTGGGCAGACGTATGGGATCAGGTCGCGCCGCTGGTGATCGATGCGTTCGCCGGCAAGCCCTGCCGCTACACGGATATGCCGCTGAGCATGGCGCGCTACGGCGAGATCGAACAGACATGGTGGTCATTCTCGTTTTCACCGGTAATCGATGAGCACGGCGTGGTGGTTGGCATGTTCTGCATCACCAACGAAACCACCGCGCATGTCCTCAATCAGCAAGCGCTGCAGGAAAGCGAGCGCAAGCGCCTGAAACTGATCGATGACCTGGTCAACCTGGAACGACAGCAGACCGCCAGACTTGAACAACGCACGCTGGAGCTGGACACGTTTTGGGAGATTTCTCCTGACCCGTTGGCGATACTCGATTTCAACGGTATTTTTCTGCGGGTAAACCCGGCCTGGACAGCGCTGCTGGGCCACCCGGAACACGAGCTGCTGGGCACGTCAATCATGACCCTGCTGCATCCGGATGATGTCAGCAGCACGCAGAACGCCTTGAAACACACCATCAACCACGTACTGCCGCTGTTTGAAAATCGTTACCAGCATGTCGACGGCAGCTACCACTGGTTCGGCTGGACCGCTGCGCCTGGCAATGGAATCATTTTTGCGCTGGGCAAGCACCTGACCCACGAGAAGGACCGCATCAAGGCCCTGCGTATTGCCGAGGAGGCCTTGATTCAATCGCAGAAAATGGAAGCGGTCGGGCAATTGACCGGCGGGCTGGCCCATGACTTCAACAACCTGCTGATGGGCGTCACCGGCAACATGGAGCTGCTGCTGTCGAGGATCAGACAGGAGCGCTTCACTGAACTGGATCGCTACATCAACGCAGCCCTGGAAGGTTCGAGACGCGCGGCATCCCTGACACACCGACTGCTGGCATTCTCGCGCCGTCAGACACTGGCGCCCAAGGCTACGGATATCGACCTGCTGGTCGCGGGCATGGACGAGCTGATCCGGCGCACTGTGGGCCCGGCGATCGACATGCAGGTCAATGCCTCGCACGGGCTGTGGGCGACCCTGGTTGATCCGCATCAACTGGAAAACTCGCTGCTCAACCTGTGCATCAACGCCAAGGACGCCATGCCCGATGGTGGAAAACTGCTGATCCAGACGGGCAACCGTCACCTGACTGCCGCCACTGCGACCAGGTATCAGTTGCCCGCAGGCCGCTACGTGGAACTCTCCGTCAGCGACACCGGCACGGGCATGAGCAACGACGTCATGGCGCGGGCCTTCGACCCGTTCTTTACCACAAAACCGTTAGGCATGGGCACCGGGCTGGGGCTGTCGATGATTTACGGGTTTGCACGGCAGTCAGGCGGCGGCGTGCACATTACCTCGAAGCTGGGTGAGGGTTCGAAGGTCTGCGTTCTGCTGCCGATGCACGAAGGTGAAGCTGAAACGGTGGCCTTCGATGACAGCCCGTTGCAAGTCCCCGCCTCGAGCACCGGCGACGAAACCATTCTGGTTGTCGATGACGAACCCGCGGTGCGCTTGCTCATTGCAGAGTTGCTTGAAGACCTTGGTTATATCGTTTTGCAGGCTGAACGAGGCGCCGATGCGCTGACCATACTGCAGTCCAAAGCGGCCATCGACCTGCTGATTACCGACGTCGGTCTGCCGGGCGGCATGAACGGTCGTCAGGTCGCAGACGCGGCTCGTGACGTCCGGCCCGACCTGAAAATCCTGTTCGTGACCGGTTATGCTGAAAACGCTGTATTGGCGCATGACACGCTCGAGCCGGGCATGCATGTGCTGCCCAAGCCGTTTGCGATTGCCGAACTGATCAGCCGCGTCACCGAGCTGCTGGAAGGCGAGTAACAAAAATGAGCGCCGTGCGGCGCTCATTTGTCGGTATTGCCAGCAGCGAAGCGATTGGCGATCAGTCGCGCAAGTCAGACTCATGAATCGGCTGATCTCGGTGCGTCGCGCGTTGATACTGCGCAGGCCAGGTTGCCAGGCGGCCACCCAGGTCTTCATCGGCGCGCAGAGGCCAGTACGGATCACGCAGTAGCTCACGCGCCAGCAGGATGATATCGGCCTGCCCGGTACGCAGAATGTGCTCTGCCTGCGCCGGATCGGTAATCATGCCCACCGTGCCTGTCGCGATGTCGGACTCCTTGCGAACCCGCTCGGCGAAGCGCGTCTGGTAGCCCGGACCGACCGGAATTTCCGCGTTGGCTGACGTACCGCCCGACGATACATCGATCAGATCGGTCCCGATGGCTTTCAATCGACGCGCCAGCTCGACCGTTTCATCGGCGTTCCAGCCGTCTTCCACCCAGTCGGTGGCGGACACACGAACGAACACCGGCAGCTCTGCAGGCCACACCGCGCGTACGGCTTCGGTGACTTGCAGCGTAAAGCGAATGCGGTTCTCGAATGAACCGCCATACTCGTCGGTACGCTGGTTGCTCAGAGGCGAGAGGAACTGATGCAGCAAATAACCATGGGCGGCGTGAATTTCCACCACTTTGAAGCCCGCCTCCAAGGCACGCCGTGCGGAATCGACAAACGCCTTGATCAACTCCTGAATCTGCGTTTCGCTCAGTTGCACAGGGGTGGTGTGCTGCGGATCGAAAGCAATTGCCGAAGGTCCGACCGGGGTCCAGCCGCCTTCATTCAGGGAAATACTGCCGTGCTTGCCAAGCCACGGGCGCCAGGTGCTGGCCTTGCGGCCGGCGTGCGCCAGCTGGACGCCTGCAACCGCACCCTGAGCGTTGATAAAACGGGTGATACGTTGCAGCGGTTCGATCTGTTCGTCGTTCCACAACCCGAGGTCTTCGGGAGTGATGCGCCCGTCCGGCGTCACCGCCATCGCTTCGGTGATGACCAGGCCGGCGCCGCCAACGGCACGGCTTCCCAAGTGAACCAGGTGCCAGTCATTGGCCAGGCCGTCGACACTGGAATACTGGCACATCGGCGACACTGCGATGCGATTGCGAAGGGTCAATTGGCGCAGGGTATAGGGTTCAAGCAGCAGGCTCATGGCAACCTCTCGTAATGAAAATTCAGGTGTCCAGGTTCCGTTCATTCAAAGAACAGGTTTGGCAGACTGTGTAGTGTCGACAACCCGGTAGCGAGAGGGGTTCCTGCTATCGTCAGCGTGGCGCGATATGCACCACCAGAAGTTGCACGGTTTCGTTGCCGCGAAACTCATTGAGGTCGAGTTTGTAGGCCAGCTCGACCCAGCGAATATTCGGGTTGGGCCAAATATCCCGGTCGACGCCAAACGCAATGCCATCGAGTTTGACGCTGCCGCACTCGGTCTTGAGCACCATCTTCAAGTGACGCTCGCCCACCACTCGCTGCTCGACCAGCTGAAACACGCCGTGGAACAAGGGCTCGGGGAAGTGCTGCCCCCAGGGACCGGCATTGCGCAGCGCGCGGGCCAGTTCCAGATGAAATTCCTCGACGGCCAGCGAGCCGTCGGACAGCAGACGCCCGGTCAGGTCCTGCTCGTCGAGCTGACGACGTACCTCCTGGTCGAACGCTTCGGCAAACGCCGGAAAGTTCTCTTCAGGCAGCGAGAGGCCTGCCGCCATGGCGTGACCACCGAACTTGCTGATCAGATGCGGATGACTGGCCGCCACGGCGTCCAGCGCATCGCGAATGTGAAACCCCGGTACCGAACGGGCCGAACCTTTGAGCACGCCCTCCCCGGCGCTGGCGAACGCGATGGTGGGACGGTGGTAACGTTCCTTGAGCCGCGAAGCAAGGATGCCAATGACACCCTGATGCCACTCGGCGTCGAACAGGCAGAGGCCGAACGGCATCGACTCCAGCGGCAGGTCCTTGAGCTGGGCGAGCGCCTCACGCTGCATGCCCTGCTCGATGGATTTGCGATCCTGGTTCAGCTCGTCCAGTTGCACGGCCATTTCCCGCGCCAGGGTCGGGTCGTCGCAGAGCAGGCACTCAATCCCCAGGCTCATGTCATCCAGGCGCCCCGCCGCGTTCAGGCGTGGCCCGAGAATGAACCCCAGGTCGGTGGAGGTGATGCGCGAAGGCTCACGCCGGGCCACTTCCAGAATGGCGCGCAACCCCGGTCGGGCACGCCCGGCACGAATGCGCATCAGCCCCTGATGGACCAGAATGCGATTGTTGGCATCCAGCGGCACCACATCGGCCACACTGCCCAACGCGACCAGGTCCAGAAGCTCGCCCAGATTGGGCTGGGCACGCTGATTGCTCTCGAACCAGCCGGTGTCGCGCAGACGCGCACGCAAGGCCATCAGTACATAGAAAATGACCCCGACACCGGCCAGCGATTTGCTGGGGAAGGTGCAGCCTGGCTGGTTCGGGTTGACGATGGCGTCTGCGGCAGGAAGCTCATGACCAGGCAAATGGTGATCGGTCACCAGTACCTGCAAGCCGGCCGCCTTGGCCGCCGCCACGCCCTCGACGCTCGAAATGCCGTTATCCACGGTGATCAACAGCTGAGGTTCGCGCTGCAGCGCCACTTCGACGATTTCCGGCGTCAGGCCGTAGCCATATTCGAACCGATTGGGCACCAGATAATCCACATGCGCCGCGCCCAGCAGACGCAGGCCCAGGACACCCACCGTGCTGGCAGTCGCGCCATCGGCGTCGAAATCGCCGACGATCAACATACGCTGGCCCTCGCGCAGCGCAGTGACCAGCAGGTCTACTGCCGCATCGATCCCCTTGAGTTGCTGATAGGGGATCAGCCGCGCCAGGCTTTTGTCCAGTTCGGCCTCGCAGGCCACACCTCGTGCTGCGTACAGACGTGTGAGCAGGGGCGGCAGGTCGCCAAGGAACGGCAAGGTGTCGGGCAATAGACGAGGTTCGATGCGCATGCGGGTCAGCTGATTCTCTTTGCAGTGTCGATGAATGTGATTTCGATCGGAACCGGCGGCTGTCAGCCGCGCTCGCCCGCAAGCCATTGCAACTGGACTTCATGCTGGCCGCGGTCGTCAGTGACGAACACCGTCCCTTCACTGATCATCACATCCCACTTGATGACCCGCGGCATATCCTTGGCCAGCACTTCCAGCACTTCCTGCGGGACGGCGGCGATATTGACGTTTTTCAGGTTCTTGATCGCCGGGATGACCTTGCCTTCCCAGACGCGCAGGCTGCCGTAGGCCAGCAGGCTGGTGCGTTCGGTACGGCGCGAGCACCAGGTCAGTCGGTCGGCGTCCGGCTGGCCCACTTCGATCCAGTGCAGAACCCGGTCATCCAGGCTTTTTTCCCACAGAGCGGGCTCGTCGACATCAGACAGGCCGCGACCGAACGACAACTGTTCGTTGTACCAGAAGGCATAGGCCAGCAGACGCACGGTCATGCGCTCTTCGGTTTCCGAAGGATGGCGGGCGATGGTCTGCTTGACGCTCTCGTACACGCCGCGATCGAGGTCGGTGAGGTTGAGTTCGAATTTGTAGGTCGTGGACGGCTGGGCCATGAACGGGCTTCTAGAGTCTGGAGGGAAGACGGCAAGTCTACCCGATGCCGGGCCTGTGAACGAACTTGCTCGCGCAAGGATGTGTTTGCGCCCCATTTGCAGGACGAACAAAAATCGATAGTTTGAAACAAATTTCTGATACATATCTGTGCTAATGACGATATGCGGCGAGCACCCGGACTCCCAACCGGGGCACCTGAATGTGACGCCACTGGCGCAGCGCCATTCAAAGAGCTGCCAACCCTACCTCAGACTGTTGAACCCTTTTCGAGGATGACACCCGCGAATGCCCCTTCCTGCCTCGTACTGTACAACGGCTCGATTGATGCTCGCCCTGTCGCTGGCTGCCATGCCGTGTGTCAGCCAGGCCAGGGAGACGCTGACCTGGCTGATGCGCGACATCCCTCCTTCGACGATTTTTTCCGGTTCCATGCGCGGGCAAGGAGCAATTGATCAGCTGATGCCCTTGCTGACCGCGCAAATGCCCGAATACGATCATGTGCTGATGCGGGTCAACCGCGCCAGGGCTCTGCAAATGCTGAGCGACAACACGTCTCTCAGTTGTGATCCCACCATGCTGTGGACGGCAGAAAGAGCCAGAACCCTGCTTTTTTCCATACCGATCGGCGCCATCCTCAGCAGCGGTCTGATTGTGCGCAAGGAGGAAATGTCGAAGTTCGAGCCCTACGTCGAGGACGGAAAAATCGACGTCGCGGCCTTGATGGCCAGCCGGACGATCAAATTGGGCATCGTTGCCGAACGCAGCTACGGAGAGATGATCGACCACACGTTGCACGACGTCGATGAGGGCACCCTCGTCCCGCACTACGGTAACGATGCCGTCGGCAGCCTGCTGCAAATGGAGCGTCTGGAGCGTCTGCAAGCCTTTATCAGCTTCTGGCCGGAGGCGCGCTATCATGCCATGCAACAAGGCATAAGGCCGGAGGAACTGGCCTTCTTGCCGATCAAGGGCAATCCTGCATACCAGTTCGTCTACGTCAGCTGCAGCAGCTCGCCCGAGGGCGAGCAGGCCATCGCACTGGTCAACCGCGTGATGCGCGTGCTGCGCGAAACCAGCCTGATGGGCTTTTATGCGCAGTGGCTGGAGCCTGCGCAACGGGCCGGCTACCTGGAGGACGTCAAGGCACTGCTGGACAAGGAATGATCAGACAAAAGAAACCCCGGGCAGAGGGGGACCTGCTCGGGGTAAACATGACCATTGTGGTCAGTACGTCAGCCCTTGATCACCGGAGCACAATGATCAAACCTGACGTAATCGATAGGAGTGCAGCGAACCCGTCAGGTTCCGGTATCGGAGACGTCGGTTAAGCAACTGTTAAGCAAATGATGGAGTGCCGACAAACGTGCGGCTGATTGCAGCATTGCGCATGGCGGCAATGACGCAGGGTTCGATTCGACCCTCCGCAACCATCAGATCGCGGCGCAGACCGTCTACCACGTCGGTGAGCTGACGCTTGTCGCTCAGTTGATCAGCGCCAAATGCGCGTTCGATCACACTGGTGCCCGATTTGTCTTTCAGAGTCACCAGACGTTCGCCCCGAGAGCCGGCCGGGCCAATACTGGCCTGATAGGGAGCCAGCGCTTCGCTTAGCAGTAAGCTGATATTTTCCATCCGGATCACCACTCAACAGTTTGAATGCAAAGGTGCTAACCAATGACCATCGGCGACAGCAGAAAGTTCTTTCTATCGCCGAATCGCAGCACCTGTCTGTCATTTCGAGCATGCCTGTTGAATGTGACAAGGAAAAAACCGGACGCCAATGACAACAGAAAGCGAGCTTGTAGGAAGAATCCAACATAATTTCGCTACGCGTCCTACAAGGTGCCTATGCTCTTGATCACTGCGCTAAACACCTCCAGCGCGTGCAATACCCGTATAGCCTTTTTCACGGAGCCACCTCTTGAGCGAGTCCGCTGATCGCCCGCTGCGGGTCATCGTGGCTGATGACCACCCGATTTTTCTCATCGGCCTGCGCGTCGTCCTGGAGCAGGACAATCTGGCCAGCGTCGTCGCCGAGGCCTGCAATCCGGACGAACTGCTCCAGGCACTCGAACGCCACGCATGCGATGTGCTGGTGACCGACTTCATGATGCCCGTCGAACGGCAGAACGATGGCCTGCGTCTGCTGCAGCGCATCCGCCGGGACTTTCCGACGCTGCCGGTGATCGTTGTCACAACCCTGAGCAATGCCGGACTGTTTCAGTCCATGCTCGACCTGGATGTCCGAGGTCTGTTGAGCAAGGCCAGCCTTGCCGGAGAGCTGCCTGCTGCCATCAAGGGGGTCAGGCGCGGTGAGCTTTTTGTCGCCGATTCGGTACGCAGCGTGCTGAGCGAAGCCCGTCAGCATGGCCCCGATGCGCTACTGCCGGCAGATCGCTTGTCGCCAAGGGAGCTGGAAGTGTTACGCCTGCTCTCGGCGGGCCATACGGTTGGCCAGATCGCTGCGCAACTCAATCGCAGCAAACAGACCGTCAGCGCTCAGAAAGTCGCCGCCATGCGCAAGCTCGGACTGGCCAATGACGCAGCCCTGTTCATTTATTTGCAGGAAAGCGGCATGTCCTGAAGCGGGTCGTCTCTGCAAACGGCGTGCAGGTGGCCGCTGTCACGCTCGGCGACCCAGCGCATGAACGCCGAGGCCGACATCGGGCGAGCGATGAAATACCCTTGAATGGCGGGGTCGCCCAACGCCAGCAGACTGTGGACGTCTTCAATCGTCTCGACACCTTCAACCACGACCGACATCGACAGCCTCTGCGCCATCAGCAAGGCACCGGCCACCACCGCCGATTTACGCGCGTCGTCGGCCATGCCGCGCACGAACTCGGTCGGTATTTTCAGCTCGCTGAAAGGTAATTGCAGAAGACGGTCGATATTCGAGGCGCCCATACCAAAGTCATCGATAGACAACTTGCAGCCCTGCATGCATAACCTCAGCAGGCCTTCGAGCTGCCAGGTTTCCGGGCGCGCGGCGTCCTGCTCGAGAATTTCCAGGGTCAGCGCGGTGGCCGGCACGCCATGACGGGCAAGCGCTTGCGTGATCTGCTCGGCGAAATCCAGCTGTTGCAGCACTTGTGGGTCAATGTTGACGGCAACCGACAGCGCCTTACCCTGCTCGCGCATGGCCTGCGCAGAAAACTGCAGCGCCTGATCAAGCACCCGCCAGGTCAACGCAACGGTGAGTCCTTCAGCCTCGATGGCCTCGATAAATCGCCCGGGTGCCAGCAGGCCGTACACCGGATGCTGCCAGCGAACCAACGCTTCGGCGCCCAGCAACTCGCCCTGCAGACTGACCTTGGGTTGAAAATAGGTGATCCATTGTTCGGCGATGGACGCCACGTCTATCGGTCCGCTGCCGGTCGGGTCAAACAATTCGATGGCGCAAAGAGCGCTGAACGTGCTGCCCGACGCTGCCTGCTCTATACAGTCTGAGCGGCCGGGTCCATACGCCTCGAGCAGCTCGTACAACGCCCCCGCGGAGGCCGGTTTCTGCATGTAGCCCAGAACGTTCAGGCCTTGGGCGAGCGCCAGTTGCGCCACCCCTTCCAACACGCAGGCGGCAGAACAGCTGACAATGATCAGCGCGCGCGCCAGGCCGTTCTCAGCCATGAAGCGGATCAGCTCCAGACCATCAGGCCCTTCCATCTGCAAGTCACAGATCGCGATGTCGACAGGGCCGCGGCTTTGCAGGGAAAGCCTGGCGACCTCGACGCTGTCGGCCGCCAGCACATCGAACACCTGATTGGCGTTGAGCATCTGATGCAGAGCCATCAGTTGGAAAGGATGGTCTTCGAGAATGAGAACCTTGAGTGAGTGCACGATCACGCCTGCGGAGTCAGAGCCATCGGCCCGGGATAACGCCAACTGTAGCTCGTCCCGGACATCCGCCCCATAGGACATGTCCTAAACCCGCCACACTGTGTCGCTGGATTCAATTGCCTGGCCCTGCGGGCTCGGGCACGGCCACCAGTTGCAATTCGATATCCGCGCGCAGACCGGTCATGGCCACTTCCAGTGCCTGCCAGCGTTCGGCCAGGCTGGCCGTGCTCTGCAGCCGAACACTGTCGTCCAGCGCGGCACAGGCCTTGGCAAGCGGCACTGCGTCAACCAGACTCGCAGCGCCCTTGAGCCGATGCAGACAGGCGCTCAGGGTCTCCCAGTCACTGGCCGACACCGCGGGCTCCAGCAACGCGTGCTCATGCCTGAGGTTCTTCCATAATTCGCTTAGCAACCGTTGCATCTGTTGCGGGTTGGCCTGAGTCATGGTTTGTAGCGTGCCGATGTCGAACGTCGGTTCACGTACCCGATCCGCCAACTCATGGGCCAGACGCGCCAGTGACAGCGGCTTGATCAGCAGGCCATCCATGCCTGCCTGCTCGCAACGTGCCGCCTCGTCACTCATTGCGTTGGCGGTACAGCCGATCACCGGGCAGCGCTGACGTTGCTCTTTCTCTTCGATCTGGCGAATGGCCTGGGTCAATGCATAGCCGCTGATACCCGGCATATTGCAGTCGGTGATGACCGCATCGAACACACCTTCGCACCAGCTCGACAACGCCGCCTTGCCGTCTTCGACAGCCGTTACCTGATGGCCAAGAAACTCCAGCTGCCGGGTCAACACCAGACGATTGGCGGACATGTCATCAACCACCAACAGATGAAGGCTACGCGTGTCGACAAGCACATCCGTTACATCGTCCGCGGGCAAAACCGGCTCGCTCACCCTGGTCAACGGCAGATCGATGGTGACCAGGGTCCCCTTGCCCGGCTCGCTGTGCAGGCTGATGTCGCCCTTCATCAGTTCCACCAGTTGCCGGGTAATACTCAACCCCAGCCCGCTGCCTCCGTAGTGTGCGGCCGTGTCATCGCTTGCCTGGGTGAAAGGTTGAAATACCTGCTGCTGACGCTGCGGATCGATACCTTCGCCGCTGTCCTGAATAACAATGCGCACACGCGTGGACTCAGGCGAGTCATGGGTCACGTCGAGCGTCACGACTACCGCACCTTGCCGGGTGAACTTCAAGGCGTTGCCCAGCACGTTATGCAGCACCTGACGCAATCTAAAGGGATCCAGCCAGTAGTCGCCGCGCGCCTGCCCGGAGAATTCCAGGCGCAGTTCCACGCCCTTTTCCCCAGCCTGCGCGGAAAAAAGCTCAATCACGCCGTCGAAAAGTCCTTGCAGGGACGTCACAGCCAGTGACAACTGCATGCCGCCCGCTTCGATTCTGGCCAGGTCAAGACTTTCGCCAATCAGCGCGACCAGTTCCGTAGCCGAGCGGTGAGCCACTTGCAGGCCCTGCGATGGAATCTTGCCCAGGCGCAAGGCTTGTTCGCATTCCAGTTCCAGCAAACCAATGATTGCCCCCATCGGCGTGCGAATTTCATGGCTCATGCTGGCCAGAAAAGCACTTTTTGCCTCGTTGGCCTGATCAGCCAGATGCATGGCTTCCTGAAGCTGCTGTTCCAGTTGCTTGCGCTCTGTGATATCGATCCAGCCGCCGAGCAGCCCCTGCAACTGTCCATCGGCAGCGAAGAAAGGCACCGTCCATTGCCAGACGTCCATACGTTTGCCCGGCAGTTCGATGGTGCGATCAGAAAAGACCGGCTGATGATTCTCCAGCAGAGTGAGGTAATCGGTATGCATCTGCTCGGCCAACGCACGCGGGATCAGATTGACATCCGTGAGGCGTCGGCCATTCATCTGTTCGAAACTGATGCCCAGGCTCTGCTCGTAGCTACGGTTACAGGAAATCAGGCGCCCTTTGAGATCGCGCACATAAATCGGATTGGGGATACCGTCGAACAGAGCGTGTTTAAAGGCCAGTTGATCATTGAGCTGCCTTTGCACCCTTTGGCGCTGGCGAATCTGTACCTTGAGGCGACTGCTCCAGGTCAGCGACACCAGCCCGATCAGCAAAGCCAGAGACACGACCCAGAACACCCACGGCGGTATGCGCCCCCAGAGCGACGGTTGAGGCAGCGCCGAGCCCAGCCACTTCAGACGGATCGAGCGCAACTCGGCCACCGGAAACTCCTCCAGCGCCTTGTTCAGAATCCCCAGCAGTTCGGGCTGAGTCTTGATCACTGAAAATCTGTCGGGCGACCACTGGCCTTCGACACTTCTGGCAACTTTCAGTTGTCCGGACGGAAACAGGTAAGCCCCCACTTCATTCTGAATGGTCGCGTCGGCGGCACCACTTTCCACCAGCGCACGGGCCTGATCGTAGGTGTCCACCAGACGCAGCTGGATCAAGGGGTGCTCGCGCCTGATCAGGTCCTCGAGCGCATGCCTGGCCGGCAGTGCCAGTACTTTCCCGGTCAGACTGTCGAGCGATATGTGCGACGAGCGGTCGGAGCGCACTACGAACATCCAGCTATTGCCGCCGAACGAATAGGTAAAATCCAGGAACCGTCGGCGCTCGGTATTTTCCGCGAGCGTCGTGTTCATGTCGGCCTGACCGGCGCGCAGCATGTCGATACTCAGCTGCGTGGAGGGCAATTCCTGATGGACGAACTGCAAGCCGGTCATACGCGAGATACGTGACAGCACATCTGCGTTCAACCCCACCCAGTGGCCGTTCTTGTCTTTGTAGATATACGGTGGGTGCTGCACGGTCGCGATGGTCACACTCGGATGCTTGAGCAGCCAGCGTCGCTCGGCACTGGTGAGGCGAATGCGTTGTCCTTCAACGTCAGCGCCCAGGCCCATAGTCCAGCGGCCGAGCACTTCACGACTGGTCGAGGGTGCAATGCTGTCCAGGGCGCGATTGATGAAGGTCAGCAAGCGCTGCTCGTCACCCCGCACCGCAAAGGAAAACCCCACCGGGGGCAAACGACTTTCGAATTTGATCTGCAAACCGAGGTAGGGCCGCAGGGCGGTGTAGGCACGGACTATGACTTCGTTGCCGATGAAAACGTCCACTTCACCCTGACTCAAGGCTTCCAGAGCACTGTAGAGGTTAGGCGCAATAATGATCTGGCTGTCGGGATAAACGCGGTGCAGCACCTCCGAATCGGCATAGCCATCAAGCAGCACGACCTTCTTGCCAGCCAGGCTCGACGGCGGGCTCAGATCGTTACCGCGGCCAACGACTACCGATCGATCGGGCATGTATTCGGTTGAGAAGGACAGCCCCTTCACACCCCGCTCGAAACCATTGGCACTGGTCAGCAGGTCTATCTTGCCGCCGCGCAGCGCTTCGATAGCCTCGTCACGCTTGGCGTACCCGGTGACCTGCACCGGGAGGTTCAACTGGTCGCTGACCAGCCCCAGGTAATCGGCACTGATGCCCTGATAACGGTTGCGATCACTGGTGATATCGATCGGCTCGTAGTCTGCGATCGCAATGCCGACCCGAAGTACCTTGAGCTGGTCGAGCCAGGCACGGTCCTGATCTTTGAGCGCCAGATCCGCGGAAACCACAAAAGGGGCGGTCAGTGAAAACGGCAAGCTTTGCGCCGCATTGGCTGCTCCGGCAAAAATCAGCGCCAGCAATACCCATACCTTGCGCCATGCGCTGCATCCCGATGTACTGCCTGCCTCCCTGACTACGCTCTGCATACTTGCCTGCTTCACTACGAATGACTCAACTCTATGGTTCGAAAAACCAGCGAAGTTTGGCACGTAGAAACAGAAAGGCCCGCCAGATGGCGGGCCTAAAGTTGTTACACGACGCTTCTGTCAGAGCGGTTTACCGCGATTACCATGCTGGCTGACAAACGCCTGTATGGCTTTCAGGTCATTTGGCAGAACCGTACAGCGCTCGTCCCGCTCGAACAAATCAGACAAATGTGCAGGCAGTTCAAGCGCTTTTCCTACACCGGCTTTCTCCACCGCCTCCGGAAACTTGACCGGATGCGCCGTGCCCAGAATCACCATCGGCGTGTCCAGACTGCGGCGGCATTCGCGCGCAGCCTTCACCCCGATAGCAGTATGCGGGTCGAGCAACTCGCCGGTGCTGGCGAACACTTCGGCGATGGTCGTGCAGGTGTCTTCATCACTGACCGCCAGCGAATCGAACAGTTTGCGGGTCTCGGTCCAGCGCTCTTCTTCGACGCTGAAACCGCCGCCCTGGCGGAACGTGCTCATCAACTCGGCAATGGCAGCGCCGTTACGACCGTGCATGTCGAACAGCAGGCGCTCGAAGTTGGACGACACCATGATGTCCATGGAAGGCGACAGCGTGGCGTGCAGCGTTTCCTTGACGTACTGATTGCCGCTCATGAAGCGGTGCAGGATGTCGTTGCGGTTGGTGGCGACGATCAACTGGTTGATCGGCAGCCCCATGTTGCGCGCCAGATAACCGGCAAAGATATCGCCGAAGTTACCGGTCGGTACCGAGAACGATACCGAACGCGCAGGTCCGCCCAGCTGCAGCGACGCGTGGAAGTAGTAAACGATCTGGGCCATGATCCGCGCCCAGTTGATCGAGTTGACCGCGACCAGCGGTGTGCCCTTCAGGAAGCTCTGGTCAGCGAAGCTGGCCTTGACCATTTCCTGGCAGTCGTCGAAGTTGCCTTCGACTGCAATGTTATGAATGTTGTCGCCGAAGATGGTGGTCATCTGCCGACGTTGTACATCCGATACCCGGTTGTTCGGGTGCAGGATGAAAATGTCGACGTTATCGCAGCGACGGCAGCCTTCGATTGCCGCAGAACCGGTGTCGCCCGAGGTCGCGCCGATGATCACGACACGCTGGCCACGCTTGGCCAGAATGTAGTCGAGCAGGCGGCCAAGCAGTTGCAGTGCGAAGTCCTTGAAGGCCAGCGTCGGACCATGGAACAGTTCGAGCACCCACTCGTTGCCATGCAGCTGGCGCAGCGGCGCAACAGCACTGTGGGCAAACACGCCGTAGGTCTCTTCGAGAATCTTTTTGAAGTCGGCATCCGGGATGCTGCCAGCCACGAAGGGGCGCATCACCCGGAAGGCGAGTTCGTGATAAGGCAGACCTGCCCACGAAGCGATCTCTTCCTGTGTGAAGCGCGGCAGGTTTTCCGGCACGTAGAGGCCGCCATCGCTGGCCAGACCAGTCAACAGCACGTCTTCGAAATTCAGGGCCGGCGCCTGGCCGCGAGTACTGATATAGCGCATGGGATCAAACCTTTGGTCTGTGCTGAAAGCCAGGGCTCCAAGGCTGCAAGGTCGAAACGACCGGCTTGCAGCCTGGATCTGAGAGCTTGCAGTTGATGTTAATTAAGGTGCTCGACGCGGATACGAACCACCGGGCCAACCACGTCCTGCAGGGCTTCCAGGGCTTGAATGGCGTCATTGATACGCTGCTCCACTACCCGGTGAGTCAACAGGATCATCGGCACCAGGCCATCGTGTTCTTCGACATCCTTTTGCATGATCGATTCGATGTTGATACCACGCTCGGACAGGATGCTCGCGACCTGAGCCAGCACGCCCGGGTGATCCTTGGCTTGAATGCGCAGGTAATAGGCGCTCTCGCAGGCTTCGATCGGCAGGATCGGGTGGGCGGACAACGAATCTGGCTGGAAGGCCAGATGAGGCACGCGATTTTCGGGGTCGGAGGTCATCGCACGGACCACATCGACCAGATCGGCCACCACCGAAGATGCAGTGGGCTCCATGCCGGCACCTGCGCCGTAGAACAGCGTCGAGCCGGAGGCATCGCCATTGACCATCACAGCGTTCATGACGCCGTTGACGTTGGCGATCAGGCGATCGGCCGGGATCAACGTCGGGTGTACGCGCAGTTCGATCCCTTGAGACGTGCTGCGTGCAACGCCCAGGTGCTTGATGCGATAGCCCAGCGCTTCGGCATAATTGACGTCTGCAGTCGTCAGCTTGGTGATGCCTTCGGTGTAGGCCTTGTCGAACTGCAGCGGAATGCCGAAGGCAATGGAGGCAAGGATGGTCAGCTTGTGCGCTGCGTCGATACCTTCGACGTCGAATGTCGGGTCGGCCTCGGCATAACCCAGCGCCTGAGCTTCAGCCAGCACATCCGGGAACGTACGGCCCTTCTCGCGCATTTCGGTGAGGATAAAGTTGCCAGTGCCGTTGATGATGCCCGCAACCCAGTTGATGCGGTTTGCCGACAGGCCTTCGCGGATGGCCTTGATGACCGGAATACCACCGGCAACAGCTGCTTCAAAAGCGACGATAACGCCCTTCTCACGCGCCTTGGCGAAGATTTCGTTGCCATGCACAGCGATCAGCGCCTTGTTGGCGGTTACCACGTGCTTGCCGTTTTCGATGGCCTTGAGCACCAGGTCGCGGGCAACGGTATAGCCGCCGATCAGTTCCACGACGATGTCGATTTCAGGGTTGGTCGCAATGGCAAACACATCGCTGGTGGTCGGCGTACCGGTAATCTGGCAATTGGGGTTTGGTGTACGAACCGCAATTTGCGCAACTTCGATTCCACGCCCGGCACGGCGGGCAATCTCCTCGGCGTTACGCTGAAGTACGTTGAAAGTACCGCCACCGACAGTACCCAGCCCACATATGCCTACTTTGACCGGTTTCACTGATGAACTCCCCGAAAAACAGCCGAACCTGAATCGGCTGTGGAAAAACGGCCGCATGGCGCCATGCGGCTGAAATTTTGACGACACTCCGGCTGCTTGCGCCCTGTCTGCACAAGGCGCGTCTGAAAACACCGGCTTATTTGGCGCCCAGTGCCAGCTTGGCAACCTGCGCCGCAGGCTGATAGCCCGGAATCACCTGACCGTCGGCCAGGACAATCGCAGGCGTGCCGTTGACGCCGATCGACTGGCCGAGCTCATATTGCTTACTGACCGGATTGTCGCATTTGGCGGCCTTGATGTCCTTGCCATCGACCATGCGGTCCATCGCGCCTTTGCGGTCCTTGGAGCACCAGACGGCCTGCAACTGCTCGTCACCCGGAGAGCCAAGCCCCTGACGCGGGAAGGCCAGGTAACGGACTTCGACACCCATCTTGTTCAACTGAGCGACTTCCTGATGCAGCTTGTGGCAATACGGGCAGGTGGTGTCGGTGAATACCGTGATGTGAGACTTGGTCTCGCCCACCGCCGGATAGATCACCATCTCGGAAGCAGGAATGGCATTGATGGTCTTGGAAATGGCCAGACGCTCGGTCTTCTCGGTCAGGTTGACCGGCTTGCCGTTCTGCACCTGAAACAGGTAACCCTGCACCACGAACTGACCGTCGGCGCTGGCGTACAGGACGCGGCCGCCCTTGAGCTTCACTTCATAGAGGCCATTGAGCGGGCTCGGCGAAATACTCTCGACCGGCAGCTGCAATTCCAGCGAGTCGAGCGTCTTGCGGATGGCCTGATCGGGGGCTGCATCCGCCAGGGCAGAGATACTGAAGGTGCCGGCCAGCATCAAAGCGGCGGCAGCGAAAATCTGTGGCAAACGCATGAAAACTCCTATGACGGCGGACAGGCTGGCAACTGTCGAAAAAAGGCGTGCCAGCCTTGATAGGCGAAACCGGCAAAGCCTACCACATAAGGCTCGCGGGGCCGACTCGGAGCGACGTAAGAAGCTTCGCAAAATACGTCGTGAATCAACCGCGAGGATGATGCCTGGCATGCAATTCCTGCAACCGCGCGCGCGCCACATGGGTGTAGATCTGGGTCGTCGACAGATCGCTGTGCCCGAGCAACATCTGCACTACACGCAAGTCAGCGCCGTGATTGAGCAGATGGGTGGCGAAGGCATGGCGAAGGGTGTGCGGTGACAGAGATTTGCTGATGCCGGCAACCGTCGCCTGATGCTTGATACGGTGCCAGAAGGTCTGGCGGGTCATCTGGTCGCCGCGCGTGCTGGGGAACAGTACGTCGCTGGGCTTTCCGCCCAGCAACTCGTCGCGGGCACCGCGCAGGTAACGCTCGACCCAGACGATGGACTCTTCGCCCATGGGCACCAGTCGCTCCTTGCTGCCTTTGCCCATCACGCGCAGCACGCCCTGACGCAGATTGACCTGCTCCAGGGTCAGGCTGATCAGTTCGGTCACGCGCAGACCGCAGGCATACAGCACCTCAAGCATGGCGCGGTCACGTTCGCCGATGGGTTCGCTCAGGTCGGGAGCAGCAAGCAATGCTTCGACATCGGCTTCGGAAAGCGATTTGGGCAACGGTTTGCCCAACTGAGGCATGTCGATCTGCAGGGTAGGATCGACGGAAATCAGCTTTTCGCGCAGCAGATAGCGGTAGAAGCCACGTGCGCCGGACAGGAAACGCGCCGTGGAGCGAGGCTTGTAGGCATTCTCAACGCGCCAGGCAAGATGATCGAGGATGACTTCGCGCCCGGCACTGATCAGGTCAACGTTGCGCTCCTGCAGCCAGCCGTTGAACAGCGCCAGATCACTGCGGTAAGAATCCCGGGTATTGTCGGACAGCCCCTTCTCAAGCCAGAGCGCGTCCAGAAACCGGTCAATCAGCGGGTGGTCGATGGCAGCCATGTTCACTCAGTGCATGTGTCGGTAGACAAGGGATGAATCATCAAACAACAGACAGCAAAAAGGCAGCCCTGAGGCTGCCTTTTTTATGCATCGAAAAACTGTATCAGGACAGTTTTTCCTTGATGCGCGCTGCTTTACCGGACAGGTCACGCAGGTAGTACAGTTTGGCCTTGCGAACGTCACCGCGACGTTTCACAGCCATGCTGTCGATTTGCGGGCTGTAAGTCTGGAAAGTACGCTCAACGCCAACACCGTTGGAGATTTTACGAACAGTGAAAGCACTGTTCACGCCACGGTTACGCTTGGCAATTACAACGCCTTCGAATGCTTGCAGACGAGCGCGGTCGCCTTCCTTCACTTTAACCTGGACGACGATGGTGTCGCCTGGTGCAAAGGTAGGGATCTCTTTGGTCATCTGCTCTGCTTCGAGGGCAAGAATGATTTTGTTAGTCATGCTGGTGCTCCTAAGGTAATCCGTCTGGATCGACCATCGATACGTTAACTATCGTCCCGCTCGCGGATGTATTCCGCCAGCAGCTTCTTCTCTTCTCCAGAAAGCGAGCGGCTTTCCAGAAGATCAGCGCGTCGTTCATAGGTCCGACCAAGGGACTGCTGTAAACGCCAACGCCGGATGTGCGCGTGATTGCCACTTAGCAACACGTCGGGAACACGCTGATCCGCATACACCTCAGGTCGGGTGTAATGCGGGCAATCCAGCAGACCGTCCGTGAAGGAATCTTCCTCCGCGGAGTCCACATGCCCTAAAGCTCCAGGCAGCAGCCGCGTAACCGCGTCAATCAGGACCATCGCCGGCAGCTCGCCACCGGAAAGAACATAGTCACCAATCGACCACTCTTCATCGACATGAGCATCAATAAAACGCTCGTCAATGCCTTCATAACGACCGGCGATGAGGATAATCGCTTCCTCCTGCGCCAGTTCGCGTACCGCAGACTGATTCAGCTGGCGGCCTTGTGGCGACAGGTAAATCACCTTCGCCGCATCCCCTGCCGCTTGCCTGGCCTGAACCAGAGCATCTTCAAGGGGCTTGATCTTCATCACCATGCCCGGACCACCGCCAAATGGGCGATCATCCACAGTGTGATGGCGATCAGTGGTGTAATCCCGCGGATTCCAACAAGTGAGCTGCAACAGCCCTTGTTTCACCGCACGGCTGGTAATGCCGTATTCGCTGATGGCGGAAAACATCTCGGGAAACAGACTGATGACTTCTATGCGCAGGCTGGCCATGGCATTCAGAAGTCCGCGTCCCAATCCACCTTCATCTCGCCAGCAGCCATATCGATTGCCAACACGCATTGCTCTGTATAGGGCAACAGGCGTTCACGATCATCCAGGCTACCCGCGCAGGGCTTTACAACCATTACATCGTTCGAACCGGTTTCGAGCAGGTGATCGATTTTCCCGAGCAATTGCCCGAGTTGGTCGATGACCTTCAGGCCTTCAAGCTGGTACCAGTAGTACTCGCCATCGTCCAGATCAGGGAACAGGTTACGCGGCACGCAGATTTCGTAACCGGACAGAAGACGTGCTTCTTCACGATCATCGAGACCCTTGAGCTTTGTGACCAGAAACTTGCTTTGCAAGCGTCCGCTGACCAGCTCCACCTGTTTATCAACGCTGCCTTCGCGCCGAAGCGTCCAGGTTTTGTAGTCCAACAGGTTTCCAATCGGATCAGTAAAGGAATAAACCTTCACTTCGCCGCGAACGCCATGAACCGAGTAAATCTTGCCAATGACGATCAGATCGTCGGCAGATGCAGGCGTCGCGCTCATAAGACTCAGGCCGCGGCCTTGGTCTTGTTGTGCTCTTTGAGCAGCTGGGCAACGCGCTCGGAAGTTTGTGCACCCACGCTCAACCAGTAGTTGACGCGTTCTTCGTTAACGGACAAACGGATTTCCTGACCACGGGCAACCGGGTTGAAGAAACCAACCTGTTCCTTGTGGGAACCGTCACGAGCGTTGCGGCTGTCGGTTACGGTCAGGTGGTAAAACGGGCGCTTTTTGGAGCCGCCAAGGGCAAGACGGATGGTTAGCATTGAACATCGTTCCTGTAGTCGGTGCTGCAAATCTAAGATGCACAGCGGGCATAGGTGCCCGAAAGGCCGCATATTCTAAGGAATATCCCGACTTTTGCAAATGTCTTTTTCCGGCGCCTATCGGCATGCCTTCCAGATTTGCGAGGGAGCTGTCGGTATGACAGCCGGCAAAAGCCCGCATAGTGCGGGCTGACTGGGGGTCACCCCCCAGATGGGACGCGTGCAAAGCCTCTTGCACGCGACGCAATTACATTTTTGGCATGCCGCCGCCGGGGAACATTCCACCCATGCCGCGCATCATTTTGGCCATTCCGCCCTTAGCGGAGAATTTCTTCATCATCTTCTGCATCTGCTTGTGCTGCTTGATCAGACGCCCGATGTCCTGAACCTGAGTGCCCGAACCCATCGCAATGCGGCGCTTGCGCGAACCACTGACCAGATCCGGATCACGGCGCTCGGCAGGGGTCATCGAGTTGATGATGGCTTCCATCTGCTTGAACTGTTTTTCCGCTGCGCCCTGGGCGTTGCCCATCTGCGACAGGTTGACGCCGCCGATGCTCGGCAGTTTGTCCATCAGGCCGCCAAGGCCACCCATGTTCTTCATCTGCTGCAGCTGGTCGCGGAAGTCTTCGAGGTCGAAGCCCTTGCCCTTCTTGAGCTTTTTCGCCAGCTTGTCGGCCTTGTCCTTGTCGAGGGTCTGTTCGGCCTGCTCGATAAGGCTGAGCACATCGCCCATGCCGAGGATGCGCGACGCGATGCGGTCCGGGTGAAACGGCTCCAGCGCCTCGCTCTTCTCGCCCATACCGATGAACTTGATCGGCTTGCCGGTAATGGCACGCACCGACAACGCCGCACCACCGCGCGCATCACCGTCGACCTTGGTGAGGATCACGCCGGTCAGCGGCAGTGCGTCACCGAAGGCCTTGGCGGTATTGGCCGCATCCTGGCCGGTCATGGCATCGACCACGAACAGCGTCTCGGCCGGTTTGACCGCCGCGTGCAGCGCCTGGATCTCGCCCATCATCTCGACATCGACGTGCAAACGACCGGCAGTGTCGACGATGACCACGTCAATGAACTTGAGCCTGGCTTCTTTAATGGCCGCCTGGGCGATGTCCACCGGCTTCTGGCTGATGTCGGAGGCGAAGAACGTCACGCCGATGTCGTTGGCCAGGGTTTCGAGCTGCTTGATGGCCGCGGGACGATAAACGTCGACCGACACCACCATCACGGTTTTCTTTTTGCGCTCTTTAAGGAAGCGCGCCAGCTTGCCAGCAGTGGTGGTCTTGCCCGCCCCCTGCAAACCCGCCATCAGGATGACGGCAGGCGGCGTGACGTTGAGCACCAGGTCTTCGTTGGCCGCACCCATCAGGCTTTCGAGTTCGGCCTGGACGATCTTCACGAACGCCTGACCCGGGGTCAGGCTGCGCGACACCTCAGTGCCGACGGCGCGTTCCTTGACGTTGTTGACGAAGTCTTTGACCACCGGCAAGGCGACGTCGGCTTCGAGCAACGCCATACGCACTTCGCGCAAGGTATCTTTGATGTTGTCCTCGTTCAGCTTGGCCTTGCCAGTAACATGGCGCAGCGTCTGCGAGAGGCGGTCAGTCAGATTTTCAAACATGCGCGATCCTTTCAGGCTCTCGTCGAACCCCGGTTGATGCGGCCCGGCCCGTAATGCAGAAATGGCGCTCGGCGAGCCTGCGGCTTGAGCAGGTCGCAGATTATAGCGAAGACTCCGTCGCACGGACACCACGCAGACTGCTTCTGTGGTCTTTCGTGATTTACCGGTTCTATGCCAAACTCAGCGTCTTTTCAGGCCCGTCCATCAGGATCTATGTCCCCTTTGCCACCCAGCCTGCTTCCCAGCCTCGCCGCCGCCATCATTTATGCCGCTGCGACCGTCTATCAGAGCCTGCGCCTGAGCCAGGCCGTCAAGCCCGACAAGCGGCTGCTTTGCCTGCTCGGTACGCTGGCGGTCATCGCACATGCCATTGGTCTGTTTTCCCAACTGACGCACTCGGTCGGCCTTGGCCTGGACTTTTTCAACTCCGCCAGCCTTATCGCGGCTTCGGTGATCGTCGTCACCCTGATCGCCACGTCGCGCATCCCGGTGGAAAACCTGCTGGTGCTGTTGTTCCCGCTGGGCATGGTTACTGTATTGCTCGCCCAGTTCGCCCCTAGCGGCACCGTGCAGCCGATTATGGAAGAGCCCGGCATACTCAGCCACATCCTGCTGTCGCTGCTGGCTTACGGGATGTTTACCATTGCTGCATTCCAGGCATTGCTGCTGCTGTTGCAGGACTATCGCCTCAAGCACAAGCACCCTTCCGGGCTGATCAAGAACTTCCCGCCGTTGCAAACCATGGAAAGCCTGCTGTTCGGCTTCCTGTGGGCTGGCTGGTCGTTGCTCTCGCTGTCGCTGATTTCCGGCTGGCTGTTCGTCGAAAACCTGTTTGCCCAGCATCTGGTGCACAAGACCCTGCTGGCCTGCCTGGCCTGGATCGTGTTCAGTGTGCTGCTATGGGGCCGTAACCGCCTTGGATGGCGTGGGCACAAGGCTATTCGCTGGACCCTGGGCGGCTTCTGCCTGCTGATGCTCGCCTATTTCGGCAGCAAGCTGGTACGCGAATTCATCCTGCACATCTGACGGGCCCTGATCATGGATAATCTGCCCCTGGGCCCGTTGCTCGGTGTCCTCGCTCTACTGCTGCTGTGGGCCGGCCTGCTGACCGCGGTCGAGGCCGCTCATCATCAGGTCAAGGCGATGCGCGCCGCCAGCCGCCCGGAAAAGTCGGCGCCGCTCCCCGAGCTGGCGTTCAACCTGAACAGTCTGATTCTGGGCAATACCCTGATCAGGGTACTGATCACCGTCATCGCGACGCTTATCGCCGCCAATTACTGGTTCTACAACGGTCCGACCGTGGCCTGGCTCGCTACCATGAGCGTCATGCTGGTCTTCGCTGAATACATGCCGCGTCGCTTGGCGAACCGCCACCCCGTCTCGACACTGCTGCTGGGCAACAGTGTGCTGCGCATTCCGATGAAGATCGTCTGGCCGCTGGCCTACGTGTTCAATGTTCTGGCCAAGACGCTGCTGCGCCCCTTCCTGTCACGTGCTGTACAGCAGCAGGATCAGGCCTTCGAAGACGATACGCAAAACACTCCACGCAACGATGCTGCCCAGGAATATTCGCCACGCGCCAGCGTGCTCTCAGGGATTCGTGCGCTGGACAGCATTACGGTCAATGACATCCTGATCCCGCGCAACGAAGTGGACGGCATCAACCTTGATGACCCCATGGAAATGATCATCGAACGCCTGATCATTTCACGGCACACGCGCCTGCCGGTTTATCACAACGACATCAATCAGGTGCAAGGCGTCATCAATACCCGTGACATCAGCCACCTGCTGCCCAAGGGCACCTTGACCAAGGAGCAGTTGCTGGCGGTCTGCTACGAGCCTTATTTCGTGCCGGAAAGCACCCCGTTGCAGTTGCAGTTGCTGAATTTCCACAAACAGCAACGGCGTCTCGGCGTGGTGGTCGATGAGTACGGCGAAGTGCTGGGCATCGTCACCCTTGAGGATATTCTCGAAGAGATTGTCGGCGAGTTCGAAAGCGAGCAGCGACTGGATAACCCGCACGTCAAACAACAGGACGACGGGCGTCTGGAAGTCGAAGGCGCAGCGTCCATCCGCGATTTGAACAAGAGCCTTGGCTGGCACCTGCCCTCAGACGGTCCAAAAACTGTCAACGGGCTGGTTACCGAAGCACTCGAGACCATCCCGGACGCTCCGGTGTGCTTGAAGATAGGGCCTTACCGACTGGAAATCCTCGAGACCGAGGACAACCGCGTCAAGCGTGTCGCCATGTGGCAGAACACGCTGGTCCGCACCTTCAAATAGCTAAATAGCTGTCTGCCTTCAAATAGATTCCTGCACCGCCCTTGCCTCTCGACCCATTCGGGTTACTCTGCTCGACGCTGTAACCACAATCACAATAAATGCACGCTTGCCGGAGTACGGTCGTTGCCGATCGGCGAGTCGACTGTCAGGAAATCCGCATGACCAGCACCCTGCTCTCTCGCGAAGACCAAGACGCGCCCGCAAAGCCGGTGAATTCGACGACCCGCGTCGCTACGGCCAGCTTCATCGGCACGGCCATCGAGTTCTACGACTTTTACGTTTATGCCACCGCCGCCGCTCTGGTGATCGGTCCGGTATTTTTCCCACAGACCTCGGGCACAGCCCAGATGCTGTCGTCATTTCTGACCTTCGGCATCGCCTTTCTCGCTCGCCCCCTGGGGTCGGCGCTGTTCGGTCACTTCGGCGACCGGATCGGACGCAAGTCGACGCTGGTGGCCTCGCTGCTGTTGATGGGTATCTGCACCACGCTGATCGGCGTATTGCCCGGTTACGCGACGATCGGGGCATGGGCGCCGATTCTGTTATGTGTGCTGCGTTTCGGTCAGGGACTTGGCCTGGGTGGCGAATGGGGTGGCGCGGCGCTGCTGGCGACCGAGAATGCCCCGAAAGGCAAGCGCGCCTGGTTCGGCATGTTTCCGCAACTGGGCCCTTCGATCGGCTTCCTCGCCGCCAACGGCCTGTTTCTGGCGCTGGCCATGACCCTGGATGACGAGCAGTTCCGTTCGTGGGGCTGGCGGATTCCATTTCTGCTCAGTGCCGTACTGGTCATGGTCGGGCTTTACGTGCGCCTGAAGCTGGAAGAAACACCCGTGTTCGCCAAGGCCATGGCTCGTCACCAACGGGTCAGCCTGCCAATCGTGGAGACCTTCAGCCAGCACTGGAAACCCATGCTGCTCGGTGCAGCGTCGATGGTGGTCTGCTACGCGCTGTTTTATATCTCAACGGTGTTTTCGTTGAGCTACGGCGTGGCCACTCTGGGCTATACCCGTGAGACATTCCTGGGGCTGCTGTGCTTTGCGGTGCTTTTCATGGCGGCAGCAACACCACTGGCCGCACTGGCGAGTGATCGCTTCGGGCGCAAGCCAGTGTTGATTGCGGGTGGTGTGCTGGCGATCCTGTCAGGTTTCACCATGGAGCCGCTGTTGACCCACGGCAGCACCTGGGCTGTGGCGCTGTTTCTGTGCATCGAACTGTTTCTGATGGGTATCACGTTCGCCCCGATGGGCGCGCTGCTACCGGAGCTGTTCCCAACGCAGGTCCGCTACACCGGGGCATCGGCGGCCTACAACCTGGGTGGAATCGTCGGAGCGTCGGTCGCCCCCTTCTTCGCCCAGAAACTGGTGGCGATGGGTGGCCTGAGCTGGGTGGGCGGGTATGTGTCTGCAGCAGCGCTGATCAGCGTGCTGGCGGTGTTGAGCCTGAAGGAGACGAGAGATAGAGAGCTTTGAGCTGCAAGCTGCAAGCCTCAAGAAAAAGCGTGGTGCTCTTTCTTGTAGCTTGAGGCTTGCAGCTACCAACCTACAACTCGACGACTACCGCACTGGATGCCCGGGTCGCCTTGGCCCGAGCCGCTTCGATGGACTCGTCACGCGCCAGGGCAACGCCCATGCGCCGTTGACCGTTGACTTCCGGCTTGCCAAACAAACGCAATGCAGTATCAGGCTCGGCCAGTGCAGCGCCGAGGTTGGCGAAAGCGGTTTGCGTGGACTGGCCTTCGACCAGAATGACTGCCGAAGCCGACGGGCCGAACTGGCGGATCAACGGAATCGGCAGGCCAAGAATCGCGCGCGCGTGCAGAGCAAACTGCGACAGGTCCTGAGAAATCAGTGTCACCAGACCGGTGTCGTGCGGGCGCGGCGAGACTTCGCTGAACCACACCTGATCACCTTTGATGAACAGTTCGACGCCAAACATCCCGCGCCCACCCAATGCCTCGGTCACCGCCTTGGCAACACGCTCGGACTCTGCCAGTGCAACCGGGCTCATGGCCTGCGGCTGCCAGGATTCCTGATAGTCGCCCTTTTCCTGACGATGCCCAACCGGCGCGCAGAACGTGGTGCCACCGATGTGACGCACGGTCAGCAGGGTGATTTCGTAATCGAAGTCGATGAAGCCTTCGACGATGACGCGACCCTTGCCAGCACGACCGCCCTCTTGCGCGTAATCCCAGGCTTTCTGTACGTCATCGGTGCTCTTGAGCAGGCTCTGCCCTTTGCCCGAAGAACTCATGACCGGCTTGACCACACACGGGAAACCGAGGTCTTCGACCGCCTTGCTGTACGCCTCGAAAGTGTCGGCAAAGTGGTAAGGCGAGGTCGGCAGCTTCAGCTCTTCGGCTGCCAGACGACGAATGCCTTCGCGGTTCATGGTCAGCTGCGCGGCACGTGCGGTCGGGATCACGGTGAAACCTTCGGCCTCAAGCTCGACCAGCGTCGAGGTGGCGATCGCTTCGATTTCCGGAACGATGAAATGCGGCTTCTCGGCCTCGATGACTGCGCGCAGTGCCGCACCGTCGAGCATGTTGATCACATGGCTGCGATGAGCGACCTGCATGGCCGGCGCGTTCTCGTAACGGTCAACAGCGATCACTTCAACGCCGAGGCGCTGCAGCTCGATCACGACTTCCTTGCCCAGTTCGCCGCTGCCGCAGAACAGTACGCGCGTCGCGGTGGGCGACAGTGGAGTTCCGATTTGAGTCATCTCAGGTCCTCGTGAAGCAGATGTCGAGGGCTGCCCGCCGTATGCAAGCAACCGCTGTGAAGAAAGGCGCGCAATTTACCACGAAGCCCCGGCAAATGGGCGCTCAGCCTGGACAGGCACTGTTGCGCGCCCGCCAGGCCATGATCATCCAGACAATGGTAACGCCGGCGAACTTCGATGCCAGCGCGGTGAGCACGACCGGCGCCGTCAGGGCGTCGATCATGCCGAAGAAGATAAAGGTATCCAGTGGAATGCTGAGTGCCGAGCTGATCCACAACCGATCACGTAACGGGCGTCTGGTAATGCTGAACACCAGCCAGTCAATGCATTCGGAAACCGCGAACGCCGTGGCGCTGGCCAGGGCGATGGTGGGGTCGCTGGTGACATATGACAGAACCAGCGCCACCAGCATGGCAATGATCGCGCCGTGGCCAAAGCGAATCTGCACCATGTCCCGCAACACGAACACCAACCCGCCCCAGGCAGACCAGATCATGTCCAGATGCGGCGCACTGGAAAAGGCGAAGTTGATCAGCACGACACTGCTGATGTAGGCGATCAGGAAAAGCATGGAGGGTTTGGGCCTGTGCAAGCGAGCGGCAATGATAGCAAACGCGGACAAGAGCCGCGCCCAAGCGAAAACGAAAGCATTATTTCTGACGCATGAAATGCATCGACTGCACCGCCCTCTTCGCGAACAAGTTCGCTCCTACAAAAGCTCGCGGATAACCTGCAGGAGCGAACTTGTTCGCGAAAGCGCCATTCCTGACGCAGGAAATGCATCGACTGCACCGACCTCTTCGCGAACAAGTTCGCTCCTACAAAAGCTCGCGGATAACCTGTAGGAGCGAACTTGTTCGCGAAAGCGCTATTTCTGACGCAGGAAATGCATCGACTGCACCGCCCTCTTCGCGAACAAGTTCGCTCCTACAAAAGCTCGCGGATAACCTGCAGGAGCGAACTTGTTCGCGAAAGCGCTATTCCTGACGCAGGAAATGCATCGACTGCACCACTCTCTTCGCGAACAAGTTCGCTACAAAAGCTCGCGGATAACCTGCAGGAGCGAACTTGTTCGCGAAAGCGCTATTCCTGACGCAGGAAATGCATCGACTGCACCGCCCTCTTCGCGAACAAGTTCGCTCCTACAAAAGCTCGCGGATAACCTGCAGGAGCGAACTTGTTCGCGAAAGCGCTATTCCTGACGCAGGAAATGCATCGACTGCACCGCCCTCTTCGCGAACAAGTTCGCTACAAAAGCTCGCGGATAACCTGTAGGAGCGAACTTGTTCGCGAAAGCGCTATTCCTGACGCAGGAAATGCATCGACTGCACCACTCTCTTCGCGAACAAGTTCGCTACAAAAGCTCACGGATAACCTGTAGGAGCGAACTTGTTCGCGAAAGCGCTATTCCTGACGCAGGAAATGCATCGACTGCACCACTCTCTTCGCGAACAAGTTCGCTACAAAAGCTCGCGGATAACCTGCAGGAGCGAACTTGTTCGCGAAAGCGCCATTCCTGACGCAGGAAATGCATCGACTGCACCGACCTCTTCGCGAACAAGTTCGCTCCTACAAAAGCTCGCGGATAACCTGTAGGAGCGAACTTGTTCGCGAAAGCGCTATTTCTGACGCAGGAAATGCATCGACTGCACCGCCCTCTTCGCGAACAAGTTCGCTCCTACAAAAGCTCGCGGATAACCTGTAGGAGCGAACTTGTTCGCGAAAGCGCTATTTCTGACGCAGGAAATGCATCGACTGCACCGCCCTCTTCGCGAACAAGTTCGCTCCTACAAAAGCTCGCGGCTACAAGGCCATCGGAACATCAGCGTGCTTCGCCCACTGTCCACATCAGGCCGCTGGCTCGGGCGCGCTCGTCACAGAGGCCGAGCACCACGCGGCGCTCGTCGTTGCTCATGCGGCTCCAGCGGGTGATTTCGGTGACGGTTCGCTGGCAACCGGTGCATATATCCTGCTCATCCAGTGCACAAATACTTACACATGGGGAACGGACCGGTTTTTCGATCGGGGTATCAGTGCTCATCACTCTTCCTGCACCGCCAGGTCACGGGCGTAACGCTGGGCATTGTGTACGTAATGGGCTGCGCTGGCTTCCAGCATCTTCTTCTGCACATCGGTGAGTTCGCGCACCACTTTACCCGGTGTCCCCATGACCAGCGAGCCATCAGGAATGACCTTGTTTTCCCCGATCAGCGAATTGGCGCCGATGATGCAGTATTTGCCGATCTTCGCCCCGTTGAGGATGACCGCATTGATACCGATCAGGCTGTAATCATCAACGCTGCAGCCATGCAGCATGGCGTTGTGGCCGATGGTCACGCCTTTGCCGATACTCAGCGGCGACCCCATGTCGGTGTGCATCACCGTACCGTCCTGCACATTACTGTTTTCACCGATGTGAATCAGCTCGTTGTCGCCCCGCAATACCGCGTTGAACCACACACTCGCGCCGGCCTCGAGCCTGACATTGCCGATCAGCGTTGCATTGGGAGCCACCCAGCTCTGCGGATCGGTCTGGACACGGGATTCTCCCAGGCGAAATTTCATGCAGCCTCCTCGGGCGGGTCGTACTCATGGGGACGAACTATAAACAATGACGCTTAAGGTGCCAGCGGCTCAGATCGTCGACCGTTCGGGCGGATGATGCAGGCTGATTCTGGTGTCGTACAGCACGTTGACCAGCTCGACGATCATGATCGCGGTAAGCCCCCAGATCTTGTACTCGCCATAACGATAACTGGGCACGTACCAGCTGCGGCCTTCGTAATCGATGCGGTGAGTATGCTCGCGTGTGTCCTGACGAAAGAATTCCAGCGGCACGCTGAATACTGCAGCGATCTCGCCGTCATTGGGCTGGTATTCGACGAAGTCAGGTATCACCCCCACGTAAGGCGTGACCTTGATACCGTGCTTGGAGATCAGCGGACTCAATGGCCCGATCACCTCGACCAGCCCGGGAGGCAGGCCGATTTCCTCCTCGGCTTCGCGCAACGCTGTGAAAATCAGATCAGGGTCGCCGGGGTCGCGCCGGCCACCCGGAAACGCCACCTCACCGCCATGCGTCGACAGGCCACTGGCGCGCAGGGTCAGAATCAGCTCGGGTTGCTCGCTGCGGGTAATCGGCACCAGAACAGCCGCCTCGGGGAATTGTCGATCCGAGTCGAGGGTTTCTGGCGTGTGCCTGACTACACGGCGAAGTAGCTCATCCAGCATGGGAAATCTCGATCTGTTGCCTGTCTGGCATCATGCACCAAAGCAACGCTGCGCCCAAGCCCTTGTAGGACAACTCCTGTCACACAGAGGGTTGCCGAGCCGCTGCACGACAGGCCAAGATAGCGACTGCGTTCACTATCGACTGATCCCATGAAATTTTGCAGCCAGTGCGGCAACCCTGTTATCCAGCGCATTCCCGAAGGCGACAGCCGTTTGCGCTATGTCTGCGAGCATTGCCACACCGTTCATTACCAGAACCCGAACATCGTTGCGGGCTGCCTGGTGACGCTGGGCGGCAAAGTGCTGCTGTGTCGCAGGGCCATCGAACCGCGCCTGGGTTTCTGGACGCTGCCGGCCGGTTTCATGGAAAACGGCGAAACCATCGAACAGGCTGCACGGCGCGAAACCATGGAGGAAGCCTGCGCCAGCCTGAGTGAACTGCATCTGTACACCTTGATCGACGTGCCGCATATCAATCAGGTACATGTGTTCTATCGTGGAGAGATGGCGAATGAGGCATTCGCCGCAGGCATCGAGAGCCTGGAAGTGCAGTTATTCGACGAAGCAGACATTCCGTGGTCGGACCTGGCTTTCATGACAGTCGGGCGTACCCTAGAATACTTCTTCGCGGATCGGCGTCGCCAAGCCTACCCGGTTCATACTAGCGCCCTTCCCCCGTCACGTCCGTTGCTGGACACCTGAACGCCAGGGTCGCATACAACATCGGCGCTTTTTGTCAAAGAAGTATCTTCAGGGAAATTGTAATGCGCTGGTTGCTCGCTTTCTTTTGCATGTCGTTCATGCCGCTTTCGCAGGCCGCGTTTACTCAAACCATCGTGCCCAAGGGCAGCGAACAGAAAATCATCAATAACAAGGTCATCAATACAGAGAGTATCGCCAGCAAGCCGATCGATAAGGTGCTGGTGCTCAAGTCAGCGCGCCAATTGCAGTTGATCAGCGGTGGTGAGGCCTTGAAGACCTACCGAATCTCGCTGGGCAAGAACCCCAAGGGCACCAAGCTGCAGGAAGGCGACCAGCGCACGCCGGAAGGTTTCTACTGGATCGACTGGCGCAAACCCAGCAATAACTACAACCTGTCGATGCACATTTCCTACCCGAATGTCTCGGACTCGGCACGCGCACGCTCCGAGGGCGTGAAACCGGGCAGCATGATCATGCTTCATGGCACACCGGTGGATGAAGAGTATCCGGAATGGTATTTCCACACGCTGGACTGGACCAACGGCTGCATTGCGCTGAAGAACAACGACATGCGGGAAATATGGGATCTGGTGAAAGACGGGACGATGATTGAAATTCGACCTTGAATGTGCGGCGTTGCGCATTCGCGAGCAAGCTCGCTCCCACAAGATTTATGTACAAGTCTGAGTGCGTAGCATTGGCACGATAGTTACAGGATGATTATCGTCCCCACGCTCCAGCGTGGTGACGCATTTCCGGACGCTCTGCGTCCAGATTCAGAACTCTGCCAGCCGCCATACTTCGTAAGCAGGCATTTCGTAAGGATGGCTCTGCTTGAGCGCCACCACCACGTGCTGAATCAGCTCGTCAGCGACGACAAGCTCGACCTTCCACTCTTCCACCGACTCGACCACACCGCTCCGCCCGATAAACGGCTGACTGCCATCCAGCGGGCGGAACTGGCCCTGGCCGAGCACTTGCCACGAGCAGTGATCGTAAGCGCCGATTCGCCCTGCACCAGCAGCGAATACGGCGCTCTTGACCTCGTCCACATGGCTCGGCGGAACGAAGAAGGCGAGCTTGTACACGCGCCTTAGTTAACCCAGGCCCGCGCGTTGCGGAACATGCGCATCCAGGCACCGTCCTCGTTCCAGTCCTCGGGACGCCACGAGTTCTGCACGGCACGGAATACACGCTCCGGGTGCGGCATCATGATGGTCACACGACCGTCGAGGGTGGTCATGCCGCCGATACCGCGTGGCGAGCCATTCGGGTTGGCCGGGTAGGTTTCAGTGACCTTGCCGTGGTTATCGACAAAGCGCAGTGCCACGGTGCCGGACACGTCCGCCTCGAGCAGTGCGTCGTCATTGCGGAACTCCGCGTGCCCTTCGCCATGCGCGATGGCGATTGGCATGCGCGAACCGGCCATGCCCTGCAGGAAGATCGACGCCGACTCCTGAACCTGGACCATGGCCACGCGCGCTTCGAACTGCTCGGAGCGGTTACGCACGAAATGCGGCCAGAACTCGCTACCCGGAATCAGCTCGTGCAGGTTGGACAGCATCTGGCAACCGTTGCACACGCCAAGCGTGAAGCTGTCGGAACGCTCGAAGAAGCCCTGGAACGCATCACGCGCACGGCTGTTGAACAATGCCGACTTGGCCCAGCCTTCGCCGGCGCCCAGTACGTCACCGTAGGAGAAGCCACCGCAGGCGACCATACCCTTGAAGTCGTTCAGGTCGACACGACCGGCCAGGATATCGCTCATGTGCACGTCGATTGCGTTGAAGCCGGCACGATCAAAGGCTGCCGCCATCTCGACCTGACCGTTGACACCCTGCTCGCGCAGAACGGCAACCTGAGGACGAACACCCGTCTTGATGTACGGCGCGGCGATATCTTCGTTGACGTCGAAGCCCAGCTTGACGGTCAGGCCCGGATTGTCTTCTTCCAGCAGCGCATCGAATTCCTGATCCGCGCATTCGGCGTTGTCACGCAGGCGCTGGATCTGATAGCTGGTCTCGGCCCACTGACGTTGCAACAGACGGCGCTGACCAGTGAATACCGGCTCGCCATGGAAGCTGATCGACACTTCATCGTTGTTGATCGGCTGACCGATCACTGCCACGCAGTCTTCCAGACCAGCCGCGCTGAATTGCGCCAGCACCAGTGGAGTAGCGTCCTGACGCACCTGAATGACCGCGCCCAGCTCTTCGTTGAAGAGGATCGCGCTCAGTTCGGAGACGTTGTCGGCAACACCGTCGAGGTGCAGGTTCAGACCGCAGTGGCCGGCGAAAGCCATTTCCAGCGTGCTGACCAGCAGACCACCGTCGGAACGGTCGTGATAGGACAGGATATGACCGTCGGAATTGAGGCCCTGAATCACCGCGAAGAAGGCCTTGAGGTCTTCAGCGTCGTCGACGTCCGGAGCGACGCGGCCGAGCTTGCCGTGAGTTTGCGCAAGAATCGAGGCGCCCATGCGGTTCTGGCCACGCCCCAGATCGATCAGGATCAGGTCGGTGATGCCCTTGTCCATGCGCAGCTCGGGCGTCAGGGTCTGACGGATGTCGACTACGGGCGCAAAGCCCGTCACGATCAATGACAGCGGCGAGGTCACGCTCTTTTCGGTGCCTTCGTCGCTCCAGCGGGTCTTCATGGACATCGAGTCCTTGCCCACTGGAATGGTGATCCCCAGTTCCGGACACAGCTCCATGCCGACCGCTTTCACGGTGTCATAAAGACGCGCGTCTTCTCCAGGGTGACCAGCCGCCGACATCCAGTTGGCCGACAGTTTGATGTCAGAAAGCTTTTCAATACGCGAGGCCGCGATGTTGGTCAGCGTTTCGCCGATCGCCATACGGCCCGAAGCCGGAGCATCCAGCAACGCCAGCGGAGTCCGCTCGCCCATCGCCATGGCTTCGCCGGTGTTGACGTCGAAGCTGGTGGCGGTGACGGCGCAGTCAGCCACAGGCACCTGCCATGGACCGACCATCTGATCGCGAGCAACCAGGCCGGTAATGCTGCGGTCACCGATGGTGATCAGGAAGCTTTTGCTGGCGACGGCCGGGTGGCGCAATACGCGCTGCACACTTTCTTCGATGTCCAGCGTGCTCGGGTCGAAATCATCGCCGATCTCTTCTTCTCTGGCGACCGAACGGTGCATGCGCGGCGCCTTGCCCAGCAGGACTTCCAGCGGCATGTCTACCGGACTGTTACCGAAATGACTGTCGGTGACGGTCAGTTGCGGCTCTGCAGTGGCTTCGCCGACAACCGCAAACGGGCAGCGCTCGCGCTCGCAGATAGCCTTGAAGCGCTCGAAGTCTTCGACGCCCACGGCCAGCACGTAACGTTCCTGGGATTCGTTGCTCCAGATTTCCAGCGGGGCCATGCCCGGCTCGTCATTGGGTACGTTACGCAGTTCGAAACGTCCGCCGCGGTCGCCATCGTTGACCAGTTCGGGGAAGGCGTTGGACAGACCACCGGCACCCACGTCGTGGATGAAGCTGATCGGGTTACGGTCGCCCAACTGCCAGCAGCGGTCGATGACTTCCTGGCAACGACGCTCCATCTCGGGGTTTTCACGCTGAACCGAAGCGAAATCCAGGTCTGCAGAACTGGTGCCGGTCGCCATCGAGGAAGCCGCGCCGCCACCCAGGCCGATCAGCATCGCCGGGCCACCCAGTACGATCAGCTTGGAACCTACAGTGATCTCGCCCTTCTGGACGTGATCTTCGCGGATATTGCCCATACCGCCCGCCAGCATGATCGGCTTGTGGTAACCACGAACCTCGTCACCGTGCGGCGTAGTGATGGACTGCTCGAAGGTACGGAAATAGCCGGTCAGCGCCGGGCGACCGAATTCGTTGTTGAACGCCGCGCCACCCAGCGGGCCTTCAATCATGATGTCCAGCGCAGTCACGATGCGCTCGGGCTTGCCGTACGGCACTTCCCAAGGCTGTACGAAACCGGGGATCTGCAGGTTGGAGACGGTGAAACCGGTCAGCCCCGCCTTGGGCTTGGCACCGCGACCGGTTGCACCTTCGTCGCGAATCTCGCCGCCGGAGCCAGTCGCCGCGCCAGGAAACGGCGCAATGGCGGTCGGGTGGTTGTGGGTCTCGACCTTCATCAGAATGTGCACCGGCTCCTGAACCGCGCCGTACTGACGGGTTTCAGGGTCCGGGAAGAAGCGACCGGCGACGTTGCCGACGATCACCGAAGCGTTGTCCTTGTAAGCGGACAGCACGCCTTCGCTGTGCATCTGGTAGGTGTTCTTGATCATGCCGAACAGGCTTTTTTCCTGGCTCTGGCCGTCGATGTCCCAACTGGCGTTGAAAATCTTGTGGCGGCAGTGCTCGGAGTTCGCCTGGGCAAACATCATCAGCTCGATGTCGTGCGGGTTGCGCCCCAGACCATTGAAGCTGGTGATCAGGTAATCGATTTCATCTTCGGCGAGAGCCAGGCCCAGCTCGACGTTGGCTTTTTCCAGCGCCGCGCGGCCGCCACCCAGAATGTCCACCGCGGTCAGCGGCTTGGGCTGGGCGTGGCTGAACAGGTTGGCAGCCTGCTCGAGGTCGCCCAATACCAGTTGCGTCATGCGGTCGTGCAGGCTGTCGGCGATTACCTGAGCCTCGGTCTCGTTGAACTGGCCTTCTACATAGAAGGCAATCCCGCGCTCGAGGCGCTGGATTTTGCTCAGGCCGCAATTGCGAGCGATGTCGCTGGCCTTGCTCGACCAGGGTGAAATGGTGCCAAAACGCGGCAACACCAGAAACAGACGGCCGCTCGGCTCTTGAACCGGCACGCTGGGGCCGTATTTCAGGAGACGGTCGAGAACCTGCTGTTCTTCGCTGGTCAGAACGTCGTTGACGTCAGCGAAGTGAGCGAATTCGGCGTACAAGCCACTGACAGCTGAAACTTTTTGTTTCAGTTGTTCTAGTAATTTGCTGTGGCGGAAAGCAGAAAGGGCAGGAGCACCGCGCAGGATCAACATCTTCGGGACAGCCTCGAGAAGGGGGTGTGCTTTGAGGCCGCATATTCTAGCCTAAACCGGGCATTTGATCACCCAAAACGGCGGCATCCGCTGCGCCCGAATGTCGCCCCAGGCAAAAAAACTCCGGAAATGCCTGTAAAAGCCACTCGCCTATCAGACGCAAGCTTCACTGTCGAGATATGGCGCCCGGTGCGCTTTGCGTATACTGCACCGATGTTCTTCAAACCAGACTTCCGCCCACGTTGCGCCAAATGGCTCATCGCAACCGGACTCTTCCTGATGCTCGGCGCCTGTGTGGAAAAACCCACCACACTGGAGCGAGTCAAGGAGGACGGCGTACTGCGGGTGATCACTCGCAACAGCCCGGCGACTTATTTCCAGGATCGCAACGGTGAAACCGGCTTCGAATACGAGCTGGTCAAGCGTTTTGCCAAGGACCTGGGCGTCGAATTGAAGATAGAAACGGCTGACAATCTCGACGATCTTTTCGACCAGATGAACAAACCAGGCGGTCCGGTACTCGGTGCCGCCGGCCTGATCGAGACACCAAAGCGCAAATCGCAGGCGCGTTTCTCGCATTCTTATCTGGAAGTCACCCCTCAGGTGGTCTATCGCAACGGCCAGTCGCGGCCGACCGATCCCGGCGATCTGGTGGGCAAGCGCATCATGGTGCTCAAGGGCAGCGCGCATGCCGAGCAACTGGCGGCGCTGAAGGCGCAGAATCCCCGCATTGAATATGAAGAATCTGACGCGGTCGAGGTCGTTGATCTCCTGCGCATGGTCGACGAAGGCCAGCTCGACCTGACCCTGGTCGACTCCAATGAGCTGGCAATGAACCAGGTCTACTTCCAGAACGTGCGCGTCGCCTTCGACCTGGGCGAAGCGCGCGCGCAACGCTGGGCCGTCGCGCCGGGTGAAGACAACAGCCTGCTCAACGAAATCAACGCCTACCTCGACAAGGTTGAAAAGAACGGCACGCTGCAACGCCTGAAAGACCGCTACTACGGTCACGTCGATGTACTCGGTTATGTGGGTGCCTACACCTTTGCCCAGCACCTTCAGGAGCGCCTGCCCAAATACGAAAAACACTTCCAGACATCGGCCAAGAAAGAACAGGTCGACTGGAGACTGCTGGCCGCCATTGGCTATCAGGAATCGATGTGGCAGCCGACCGTGACCTCGAAAACCGGCGTACGCGGCCTGATGATGCTCACCCAGAACACCGCGCAAGCGATGGGTGTATCCAACCGGCTGGACGCGCGCCAGAGCATTCAGGGCGGGGCAAAGTACTTTGCCTACATAAAGGATCAACTGGACGACTCAATTAAAGAGCCGGATCGCACTTGGCTAGCTCTCGCTTCCTACAACATTGGCAGCGGTCACCTGGAAGATGCGCGCAAATTGGCCCAGAACGAGGGGCTGAATCCTGATAAATGGCTCGACGTGAAAAAAATGCTGCCGCGTCTGGCACAGAAGAAGTGGTACAGCAAAACGCGTTACGGCTATGCCCGAGGCGGTGAGCCGGTGCATTTCGTGGCCAACATCCGCCGTTATTACGACATTCTGACCTGGGTGACGCAGCCACAGCTTGAAGGCAGTCAGGTCGCCGACGGCAACCTGCATGTTCCTGGTGTCGACAAGACCCAACCGCCCGTCCCGCCAGCCTCTCCCGTCCCCTCGTCCAGCAATAGCACGGACGAATCTGCGCTCTAAACGTTGCCTTGGCCTTTGCCAGCGTCCTTGGCTGCCCGTCGCATCCTGAAAAACTCGCTCAACATCGTCCCGCACTCCTCGCCCAGCACTCCGCCTTCGAACAGCACGCGGTGATTGAGAAATGCCTGACTGAAAAACTGCCCTTGGCTCTGCACGATGCCCGCCTTGGGTTCGAGCGCTCCGTAGACCACACGCGCCACCCGTGAGTGCACGATCAGCCCCGCACACATGCTGCACGGCTCTAGCGTCACGTAGAGCGTGCTGCCCGGCAGGCGATAATTGTCCAGCGCCTTGGCGGCGTCACGAATCGCGACCATTTCGGCATGCGCGCTGGGGTCGCTGCCGCTGATCGGGCAGTTGTAACCACGACCGATGATCTCGCCGTTCTGCACCACCACTGCCCCGACTGGCACCTCACCCAACAGTGCGCCTTGCGCGGCGAGCGCCAGCGCCTCGCGCATGAAGTACTGATCATTGCTGCGGTCGATGATCTGCGGTTGCCGCATCATGCCACCTCGATGGCGGCCATCAGGCCGGTTTCCATGTGATCGATCACGTGGCAATGAAACATCCATACACCGGGGTTATCCGCCACCAGCGCCACTCGCGCCCGCTCGTTACGACCCAGCAAGAAGGTGTCGGTAAAGTACGGGATGATCTTGCGCCGATTGGAGGCAATCACCTTGAAACTCATGCCGTGCAGGTGAATCGGGTGCTGATACTGAGTCATGTTCTTCAGCTCGAAGATATAGCTCTTGCCCAGCTTCAACCTGGCGATAGGCCGATCTGCGCAGGTCTTGTCGGTAATGTCCCACGCTTCGCCATTGATCTGCCACAGGCTCGGCGGCTTGCCATTGCCGGTGTTGACCGACATCGAGCCCACCCACTCGAAGTTGAAATTGATCTTCTCGGCGTTTTCCATGTCAGGCTCGGCCACCGGATTGGCCGGCAGCTCGGGCGGCCACTGGCCAGGCGCGTCGTTATTGGCGACCGAGCGGAACGTACCCAGGCGCACCGGGCCGTTACGCAAGGAGATTTCCTCGCCCGCCGGCGGGGCCTTGATTGCCAGACAGATGCGCATGCCCGGCCCCAGCCAGTATTCGTCGCCGAAGGGACGCGGCTTCACCGGGTTGCCATCCAGCGCATAGATCTGCGCCTCGGCGTCCGGCAGATTGAGTCTATAGGTCACGGTATTGTCGAGATTGAGCAAGCGCACGCGAGTGATCTGCCCGGCAGGCAACTCAATTACCGCCTGCGCAATGCCGTTCAGCGTCGACAATCGACCAGCCGTGCCCTCACGTGCCGCTTCACGCAGCACACTGAACTCGGTGAACGCACCCACTTCGTCCACATGCCAGCTTTTCAGACTGACCGTGCGCTCATGGGCAAAACCGGTCGGCTCGCGTTCTTCGACAATCAGCGGCCCGACCAGCCCGCGGCCCAGCTCTTCACTGCTGCTGACGTGCGGGTGATACCAGTAGCTACCGGCGTCCGGCACACGGAATTTGTAATCGAAGTATTCACCCGGCTTGACCGGCAACTGCGACACATACGGCACGCCGTCCATCTCCAGCGGCAAGCGGATACCGTGCCAGTGAATGGTCGTCTCGACCGGCAACTGATTGATGAAACGCAGCCGCAGCCACTCACCCTGCCGCACGCGCAACTCAGTACCCGGCGCAGAACCGCCGAAGGCCCAGGCAGGCGTCTTGTGGCCAGGCACCAGTTCCACATCCAGCGGCGCGGCGATCAGCACAAAGTCCGTACCAGCTTCAGACTCGCGACGCCCCATCCAGTAACGCGAAGCCCCACCCGCGCCTAGGCCGACTACGGCCAGACCGGCGATGCCTGTAAGGATTTGACGACGGGTAAAGGACATGAACGGCGCAACCTCGAAAACGACGACTGAGCGCATCTGCGATGCAAATGCGAGGGGCGAATACGATACACCTGCATTTGCGTAAAGATAAGGGTGGATACCACGAACTGAAGTCGAGGCGTAAAAAAGCCGGGCAAGGCAGTGACGCCCGCTCCGGCTTTTTGTATCCATCAACCGCTATGCCTGACTAACCCGCTCCAGCCATTCGATATAGGCCGGCTCTGCGTCAAGCGGTAGATTGGCGCGGTAATCCTCCAGCTCTTCCTGCATGCCAAACACCTTCCACACCAACGGTGCAAGGCGCCATGCCGGGCTGTTTGCCCGTTCCAGTTCGCTCAGCACTTGCAGGCATCGTTGCTGGTGCTCGGCCACTGTCTCCGACTTGTAACCGAACGCCTTTCCCAGCCCTGAGATGTACATCAGTTTTGCGGTCTCCATCTCAGGCCACTGGAGCGCCATATTCAGGGGCCATTCGAGCATGGCCCGCTCACCCCACATTGACGACTTGGGCAAATGGTCGTTCGCAAGCAACGTCAGCATGAATGATTGGCCCAACTGGGTCAGATACACCGGCAAAACCTCGGCTGCAGGCTGCTGGTAAAACACATCCAGTGGCTGCTCACGCTTGAGTCCGATACCGGCCAGCAAGCGCTGCTGAAGATCAAGTACCAACGCACCAAGTTCTGCCTTGCCTGCACTACCATTTTCAACGGTTTGCCGGGTGCGGGTCGCACAATTCCATAGGCTCAGTGAAATCCGCCACTGGGCCTGATCGCCCTCACCCGAACAACCCACTTCGCCCGTCACGAAATACTTCGTTGTTGGCGGGACGATATCGAACAGTGTGTTTCCGTCGACCTCAACCCCCGATACAACCGGCCCCGCGCCCTCCGCGACCTGAACATAACAATTGGCTACATAGTCGTTCCAGTAGTGAACCGACTCCGCCATGTAAAGAGAGATGGCACGCGTATAGCGCCCGACATCATCCTCGCGCTGCGATTCGGCAGGCTCTGCTTTCTCCATGATTTTGGACAAGGCGAAGAAACCGATTTCTGGCGCACCTTCCGGTTTTTGCGCGAAGAGCCAGTCAGCATTGCGCAAACCGTAGTGCCAGACCGGCTTGTTCAGCGCCAAGGTATTGATCGTCACGCTGGCAGGATCAATCGGAATGCCTTTGTCTTCCTGCCTGCGCACGTCCTCGAAAGCGTGCGCAAACTGGTCAAGATGACTTTTGATTGGCGCAAAGCCGAGTGCATACAAGCGAGTAAGCAACGCCTCGCCTTCATCCACCCTGCCCAGTTCCTGATAGGCACGCAGCAAGTTGAGACCTGCCGTCGAATCATGTTTGTGCTCATCATAAGCAGGCCCGACAAGCTCGATGATCAGCGGAATGTGGCCATTGTTGCCCAAGTCACCCGATATCATCTGCAAGGCACTGCGGTCGAAATGACCACCTGCCAGTACCTCCTCATACAACACACGCGCCTGCGCGACGTTCTGCTGTTGCAGGTAGTGCCGCGCCATCCACAACTGCGCACGCCAACTGTCCGGCAACGCCGCTACAGTGCGTAGAGCATCGAGATAGGCGGCCTCACCGCCCCGTTCCTGCTGGATGCTCAGCCACCACAACAGGCCGTTTTCCTGATTCGGATCGGCCTCAACCGCCTGCCAAAGTGTTGCCTCTGCAACTGATTGATCACCACGCTCGGCAAACACCTTGGCCAGATTGGTCAGAATGATTCCCGACACGCCGACTTTAGCCAGCCCTTGGCGCAGCGTGGCTTCTGCAGCATCGAGCCGGGCGTTATGCATCAGCACGATGCCGTTCACCACATAACTGCGCTCGGGATTAGCGTCGATCTCGACCAGTCGTTCGGCGGCAGGTATCAGGTCAGTCGCAAATCCATCGTTGAGCCCCGAAACAATGAGGTTGTAAAGCTCGTCAGCATCACCCCACTGCTGTTTCAGATTGGGCAGGAACACCTTCTCGCGCCACTCGCTCCGAGTGATCTTCATCTCGCGCCCGTAACTGTCGTAGGCGGTGATCAATTCGCCGTCGTGAGCTTCTGGCGACTTCGTATCAGCAGGCGAGTTATCTGTTGAAGCTTGAGATTTCTTGCCGCTGAGGGCGGACAGAATGCGTTTGAACATAAATGGAGTCGCCGCGGTTTGGGGTTAGTGGGCAAGTGGTTTCAGGTGCTTCAGGTCATAACGTGTGCGGAGGGTCAGCTTTTGAATTCGCCACTAAAGATATTGTGGCGTTTGGACCCGGTCAGGCTGGCACCCAGGGAGCAGCCGTCATAGCCTAGTACAGTTACAGCGGTCGACCTGCTCGCGCGATGCCAATGCTGCACGCCCAGAGTCGGCCAGGACAAGCTGCTGGATGACACAACAAAGGATTATTGGCCGAGATGAGCACTATTTACGATCCGGACGCACGAACGGTCAGGCAAGTATCGACAGCGATATTCTTGCTCACCGGGACCGTTGGCGTCATGGGTCCAGTGAGCTTTTCAGGTGGCTGGTGGATTTACGGCTGCATGTTGCTGACGGCATTCATTTACGCGCTTTATATAAAGTATGCGTGTGAGCGCTACACATTGTTCGCCTCTGGCTACTTAACACTGTTGATCTTTCTCCTGGCATTCGCGCCCGCGTGCGTCAGCTATAGCGTTGTCACAGATGACCTGAGCGGTTCCAGGCTTGCGGGCGGGTTTGCCGCTGCCTCGCTGTTGGCTGCCGTGATGCTGCTCTATTTGTTTATCTATCTGACGCCGACAAAAGAGTTTCCATTCGAGGTATCCGGCAATAAAGTTTCCTTCAGTTCGCCCGACACATCCAGCGTCAGCGGCGGAGTGATCGCAGGCCTTGGAACACTGGTCGCTTCAGCGGTTATAAAGTCTTTCACGCCACTGACAACAGGCATCCTTATTATTCTGCTGTTTGTATTTGGATGCACGTTCATGCTCATCCACTCTCGTCACCTCATCAGAGGCCTGCGCACCCTGCGCGTCCAGGAAAAGACGATGCTCACGCCTTACACCTTCATGCAAATCGATGAGATACGCGACGCTCGCGCCCGCTGGTGGCTGAGCAGGTTGTTCAGGTGGGTTGCTTCCCGGGGAAAGCGGCAAGCGGATAGTTGAAGAGTTGGCGGTGACATAGCCTGCCCCACACTCGTCGAGCACGCATGGCTCGGTTGCCGAGCGCTGCGCTTGGACCCGCTAGCCGACTTTGAGTCCTTATCGCACTGGTTACAGCGCGAGCACCTTTTTCAGGAGACCCTTCACAGCGCTATGCGAAGGGCCTGCCCGTGATCAGTCTCGCACGAGCTTCAGCAGTCCGCCGTCATACCAGGAAAGAGCTAACGACCCGTCCTGTGCCAGGAAAAATGCCGGCGTTTCTTTATCAAAAGGACCCCAGCTTCCAGATTTGCATTCAACGCTATAGCGCACAGCTTTTTCGATGCCAAGCTTGTGGAGCTGCGGCTCCAGTTCAGCTCCAGTCATCGCCGGAAGCTTATGAAAAACAGGCCCCTTGCACACATCTTCCGTTGAGTCTGTGGACGCTTTCCATGCCAGCTGGTCGTGACTGAAGCTGAGACGTCGCCCCATAAAGCTCGGATCATCATCCCCCAGTGCCTGCACGCCTGAGTCTGATACCGCTACGCCTGCAACATGCCAACTGCCGTAAAGCGCACTTTCTCCAGGCTGATCGTGCTTTGGAGCATCCATATTCGCTGCACATCCTGTCAGCGACAACAGGATCAGGAAAGATGAACTGAGAGAAAATCGGGATTTCATGAACGGGGGTCCTTGGTTTTTGGGGATGTGAATATCGAATCTTTTTGCTGGGCGCCCCCTGCGTCGATGTTGGGGCTTGGGGCTTGGGGTGCCTTTGAGCGGATTTTCCTCGAACTTCAAGCCAGTTTCAAATGAGGTGCTTTGCGGTCGGTAAGGAGCTGAGACGTCCGTCACGACGGCAGCCTCTTATGCGAAAGTGCTCATTGGGACGTATCACCAGCGGGTAAAGTAGCGCTGATTCCTTTGCGTTCTCGGGCCGTTTGATAGATCACATAAGCCGCAACCCTGATTGATTTTTGCCCAGCAGCTAGCGTGAAGTTCGAGGTGGTGATTGGCGGAAGTGCCTTTATAGCTCACCTGTTAGAAATTGAGCGCGCCCCAGACCGAAACTCCAGTCTTCATCACTGTTGATCACTATCGAAACCATGACGTCCTCTGCTGCGATGCCACAGTTGCGCTCCAATCCTTCTGCTATCAGGGCATAAAACCGCTTTTTCATCTCTGCTGGACGCGGCCTGCTAATGGCGGTGATGACAACGACTTTGTCGGACCGCGTAAATCCAAGCCCCGTATCCTGAATGACCAGTCGATTTCTTTTGTGTTCATTCAACACCTGGTATCGGTCACGTTCAGGAACCTGGAATGCGTTCACCATCGCGTCGTGGATCGCATCCAGCAACGTCTCGATTTCCTGATCCGAACGGCCCTCTATTACATCAATTTTCAGCAATGGCATTGATTGTCTCTCTACAGGAAGGTTGTGGATTTAGACGCTGAACGCATCTCTTCCACCAGGGTTTTGATCAATTCTGCTGCAGGGAGTGCGCGTGCGAGCGGCGCCCCTTGCCCGGCCCACTGAGCGGCAAAATCATGACAGCCTTTTAGAACAGCGGCGGCGTGCAGTGCTTTGGTCACATCATAAGCCAAGGGATATTCGGCTGGGACAGGGATCTGCTGTCCAGTGCTTTCCAGGTACAAACGATTCGCCAAGCCACGGGCAGGACGGCCGGATACATAGCTGGTTACTCGAGTTTCATGGGCTCTTGCGGAGATAAGCGCTGCGCGATGCTCGGGCGTAGCTGAGGACTCCGGACACAGGATAAAGGCGGTTCCCATTTGTACCCCTGCGGCCCCTAGTGCCAATGCTGCATTAATGCTTGCGCCGTCCATGATCCCACCGGCTGCGATCACCGGTAAGCGTATGTGCGTTGTCAGCATGCGGGTCAATGGGAACAACCCAAGCTCGTGGTCCTGATTGGGCGCATCGTCGAATACGCCACGGTGCCCACCTGCCTCATAGCCTTGCGCGACAATGGCATCTACGCCGGCCTTCTGAAGCATTTGTGCTTCTTTAAGCGTGGTGGCACAACCCAGCGTAACAATGCCCGCCTCTCGTAGCTCAGCTACCCAGGCCGAGTCGGGTGTGCCGAAGTGGAAGCTGACTACGGCGGGCCGCTCGGCTAACAGCACTTCAAGCATCACCCGGTCACTCAGAAAACTTTTATAAATTTCGCGTATTTCTTGAGGAGGCGCTGCATCGAATTCGGAGAACCATTTTGCGGTATAGGCCAGCCAGGCATCATTCTGCGTATGGCTAAAACAGGCAGGTCTATGGCAGAACATGTTCACGTTGAACGGTTGGTCAGTCAGTTCGCGCGTCTGTTTTATAAGGGCTCGTGCCTGATCCGGGGTGCTGGCGCCAAGGCCGATCGATCCCAGGGCTCCTGCGTTACTAACCTCGGCAGCAAGTACAGGAGTTGAAACGCCAACCATCGGCGCCTGAATAATGGGTAGCCGAACCCCTATGCTGGACCAGAAATTAGTGGTGTTCATGTCACTACCTGCCTGTCTGGAGTGGTGAAGGAAGTCGAACGGTCAGCAGCGTTGAGAGCAGTAGGCCAACGCCTACGGCGATCAGCAAAGTCAAATAGGCCAAAACAGGTTCGAACTCTAACCGCTTACCTGGATCCATGTGCGCTTAAAGGTCAGCGCAGATAGAGCTTGAAGCGCCGCACATCAGCAGCATTGTTGCCTGGTTAGACGTTTGCCTTACAACCTCACGCCAAGGCTTCTGCGGGACCGAAAAACTCATACCGGGCCTGTTTCTCTGGTACTCCCAGATCCTTTAAGGCCCGTTTCATGAATGCCATGAATGGTTTGGGTCCCAGGAAATAAACGTCGACATCGCGGTCGGCCGGCAGCCATTGTTCAAGGTGAGTGATTAAGGGAAAGCCAATGGCGTCTGGCGTGTAGACCTCATGATCGGCTCGCTCTGCATAAACGACATGAGCCCTGAACAGCGGATAGCGTTGTTGCCAGTCTCGCAGGAGGTCTGAGAACGCATGCACCTGACCATTACGTGCGTAGTGAATGAAGGTTAATGGTCGCTCCCCGGACTCCAGCGCTTGCTCGGCCATTGCCAACGTTGGCGTGATACCGACGCCGCCGCTGATAAGTATCAGTGGCTTGATATGGTCGTTAAGCGTGAAATCCCCGGAGGGAGGAAACACATCGAGGGTGCTTCCCTCTTCCACATAATCATGCAGATAAGTAGACGCGAGCCCCCCCAGCTCACGCTTGACGCTGATTCGATATCGAACACCGTTAGCCTGCTCACTCAAAGAGTAGTTACGCCGCACTTCCTTACCATCGATCATGAGCCGTACGCCGATGTACTGGCCGGCTTTATGCCGGATAACGGGCTGATGATCAGTGGGCGCAAGATAAAATGACGTAATTTCAGCGCTTTCGGCCACCTTTCTCAGGACTGTGAATGGGCGGGCACCCCGCCATCCGCCCGGTGCTGCAGCAATGGCGTCATAGGCACTCTGCTCACCGGCGATGAGGATATCTGCAAGCTGTTGATAGGCTGCGGCCCACGCTGCGATGACTTCATCTGTCGCGATTTCTGCGCCCAGCACCTCGCGGATAGCCTGCAAAAGGCAGGAGCCGACAATAGGGTAATGCTCGGGAAGGATCTGCAGCGCCACATGCTTGTTGATTATCTGGCTCGCCAGCCCTCCCAGATTTTCGAGCCTGTCGATGTTCCTGGCATACATCAGCACGCCATTAGCAAGCGCACGGGGCTGCGCCCCGTTAGCTTGATGCGCCTCATTGAACAACGGACGCACCTCAGGGTGCGTATCGAGCATGAGTTGATAAAAATAAGTGATCAGCGCTTTCCCTCCTGTTTCAAGCAGAGGCACAGTTGCTTTGATGATGTCGCGCTGGGCTGAGGTCAGCATGGTGGGCTCCAGAGGGTAGGAATCTATACCCTTGGCTAGAGCAACCGCCGTGCCAAGCATAAAAGCCTTGTAAAACAGCAAGCCGAAGGCGTATAGAGTCTTTATGACTGTGTTATTAAGACCTGATCCATGAAAAAAGATGTCATTTCGACTCATCAGTTGAAGGCGTTGCATGCCCTTCTTCCGCTCTTGGGGGATTTAGCAGTAGAGCTGCCTGCCGAGCATCGTTACTACCGTGTTCTGGACGCGTTACGAGAGCTGGTCCCCTCGGATGCTGTGGCATTACTGCGCCTGGAGCAGGGCGAACTCATTCCGGTTGCCGCGCATGGCTTGGCCAGTGACGCAATGGCGCGACGCTACCGCGTGGCAAGCAATCCGCGACTGGAGGCGATCATTGAAGCGCAGGGAGCCGTTCTGTTTCCACCGAACTGTGATCTTCCAGACCCCTATGACGGACTGATCGGTTCAAGCGCCTTGCCCGTACACGACTGCATGGGGTGCTCGTTGCGGATCAATGACAAAACCTGGGGGGTTCTGACAATGGACGCCCTGACCGTGGGGCAGTTCTCTGAGCAGGATCTTCAAACCGTCGAGACCTTTGCCATGTTCGCTGCGGCGACCGTCGTAGCGGCATCCCGATTTGATGATCTATTGCGCACCGTTGCCGGAGAACGGAAACGAGCAGAAGCCTATCGACTCTCTGCACGCAGGCCCAAGCCTGAAATGATTGGGAACAGCGACAGTTTCAGGCAACTCCTCTCTGAAATCGATCTGGTCGCTTCAAGCGACCTCACGGTTTTGATTACCGGCGAAACCGGAGTAGGTAAGGAACTGGTCGCCCAGCGGCTGCACGATCTCTCGGCGCGAGCGGACAAACCGTTCATAACGGTCAATTGCGCCGCCCTTCCTGAGCACCTGATTGAAAGCGAGCTTTTCGGACACGTCAAAGGCGCCTTTTCGGGAGCCATCGAAAATCGGCTGGGTAAATTTGAAGTGGCCAGCACTGGCACACTATTTCTCGATGAGATCGGCGAGCTGCCGTTGGCCGCGCAAGCCACCCTGCTTCGCGTACTTCAGGGCGGCCAGCTTCAGCGGGTCGGTTCCGACAAGCTCCATGTCGTCGATATTCGTTTGATTGCCGCCACCAACCGAGACCTGATTGAGGAAGTGCGTGCGGGTCGCTTTCGAGCAGACTTGTATCACCGACTAAGCGTCTACCCATTACGCGTCCCCTCTTTGAAAGAACGTCGGGACGACATCATGTTGCTGGCCGGAGCTTTCGCGGAAGAAAACCGCTGGAGGGTCGGCGTACCTTCGTTGCGATTTTCCGACTCTGCCCGCCAAGCATTAGTCGGCTACTCGTGGCCAGGGAATATCCGGGAACTGGAACACCTGATGGCAAGGGCGGCGCTGAAGGCAAAAAAAAGAGCGGCGTCTTTGAAAAGGCAGAGTGTCTTGTCGCTGGAATTGCAGGACCTTGACCTCCTGGAATCGCCCTCCGAGAGGGTTGCGGAAAAGTCAGGCACTATCCTTGCACAGCAGCTCCCGTCTCACGATTTCAAATCATCTGTCGACGGATACAAGAAAGCGATATTGGAAGAGGCTCTCAGGCTTTCAGAAGGCAATGTTTCTGCTGCAGCTAGAGGTCTTAATCTGGATCGCGCGAACCTGACTCGGCTCGCAGGTAGGCTGGGAGTGAGCATATTGCGTGAAAAGTAATCACATCATTCTCAAAAAGAGATCGGCCAGACCCAAAAAGCCCGCAATTAAGCGGGCTCCAGGGCATTTCTTGCTAGATCGTGCCGGACAATGCCGGACGTCCAATCATTCCCACTCAATAGTAGCCGGCGGCTTGCTCGACACGTCGTAAGTCACCCGCGAGATCCCTTCGATCTCATTGATGATCCGGCCGCTCACCGTCTCCAGCAGCTCATAAGGCAGGTGTGCCCAACGAGCAGTCATGAAGTCGATGGTTTCCACCGCACGCAGTGCGACGACCCAGGCATAACGGCGGCCGTCGCCGACGACGCCGACTGATTTGACCGGCTGGAACACGACGAATGCCTGGCTGACCTTGTGGTACCAGTCGGCCTTGCGCAGTTCTTCGATGAAGATGTGGTCGGCACGACGCAGGATGTCGGCGTATTCCTTCTTCACTTCGCCGAGGATGCGCACGCCCAGGCCGGGGCCTGGGAATGGGTGGCGGTAGACCATGTCGTAGGGCAGGCCGAGTTCGAGGCCCAGGCGGCGGACTTCGTCCTTGAACAGCTCGCGCAGTGGCTCGACCAGCTTGAGGTTCATTTCTTCCGGCAGGCCGCCCACGTTGTGGTGCGACTTGATGACGTGGGCCTTGCCGCTTTTCGCGCCAGCCGACTCGATGACGTCCGGGTAGATGGTGCCTTGCGCCAGGTACTTGATGTTGTCCAGCTTGCAGGACTCGGCATCGAACACGTCGATGAAGGTGCGGCCGATGATCTTGCGCTTCTTCTCTGGATCGCTCTCGCCTGCCAGGTTGTTCAGGAACTGCTCTTCGGCGTTGGCGCGGATCACCTTGACGCCCATGTTCTCGGCGAACATGGCCATCACTTGCTCGCCTTCATGCAGGCGCAGCAGGCCGTTGTCGACGAATACGCAGGTCAGTTGATCGCCGATGGCCTTGTGCAGCAACGCGGCAACGACAGAGGAGTCAACGCCGCCGGACAGGCCCAGCAACACGTTGTCAGTACCCACTTGGGCGCGAACCTGAGCGATAGCGTCTTCAGCAATCTTCGAAGGGGTCCACAGCGCTTCACAGCCGCAGATGTCGAGGATGAAGCGCGACAGGATGCGACCGCCCTGCTTGGTGTGGGTCACTTCCGGGTGGAACTGCACGCCGTAGTAACCGCGAGCGTCGTCAGCCATACCGGCAATCGGGCAGCTCGGGGTGCTGGCCAGAATGTGGAAGTCTTCCGGCAGTTTGGTGACCTTGTCACCGTGACTCATCCATACGTCGAGGCCAAACAGGCCGTCGGCGTCGATATGGTCTTCGATACCATCGAGCAGACGGCTTTTGCCGACTACGTCAACGCGAGCGTAGCCGAACTCGCGCAGCTCGGAACCGGCAACCTTGCCGCCCAACTGCTCGGCCATGGTCTGCATGCCGTAGCAGATACCGAAAACCGGCACACCCAGGTCAAATACCGCTTGCGGGCAGCGCGGGCTGTCGGCTTCGTGTACGGACTCGGGGCCGCCGGCGAGGATCACGCCTTTTGGAGCGAATTCGCGAATCGCTTCGTCGTCCATGTCAAACGGATGCAGCTCGCAATACACGCCGATTTCGCGCACGCGGCGGGCGATCAGCTGGGTGTACTGGGAACCGAAGTCGAGGATCAGGATACGGTGGGCGTGAATGTCGAGGGCCATGGAAACTCTCTGAGCAGCTGCAAGCTATACGCTGCAAGCGGCAAGTTGTCGGAATCAATGCGGTAGTTACATGTGCGTAACTACCGCTTGTAGCTGATTGCTTGGGGCTTGAAGCTGGAGGCTTTAGCCGACGCGATAGTTCGGCGCTTCCTTGGTGATCTGCACGTCATGGACGTGGGACTCAGCCATACCGGCACCGGTGATGCGAACAAACTCGGGCTTGGTACGCATCTGCTCGATGTCGGCACTGCCGGTGTAGCCCATGGAGGAACGCAGGCCGCCCATCAACTGATGGATGATGGCCGACAACGGACCTTTATAGGCCACACGGCCTTCGATACCTTCCGGCACCAGCTTCTCGGCACCTGCGGACGAATCCTGGAAGTAGCGATCGGACGAGCCTTGCGCCTGGGACATCGCACCCAGCGAGCCCATGCCGCGATAGGCCTTGTAGGAACGGCCCTGAAACAGTTCGATCTCGCCTGGCGCTTCTTCAGTACCGGCGAACATCGAGCCCATCATCACGCAGGAGGCGCCAGCCACGATGGCCTTGGACAGGTCACCGGAGAAGCGGATACCGCCGTCGGCGATCATCGGCACGCCAGTGCCTTCAAGGGCAGCGGAGACGTTGGCGATGGCGCTGATCTGCGGCACGCCGACACCGGCAACGATACGCGTGGTGCAGATGGAGCCCGGGCCGATACCGACCTTGACTGCATCGGCGCCTGCGGCAACCAGTGCCCTGGCTGCTTCGCCAGTGGCGATGTTGCCGCCGATGACCTGCACCTGCGGGAAGTTTTCCTTGACCCAGCGGACGCGGTCGATCACGCCTTTGGAATGGCCGTGAGCGGTATCGACGACCACGACGTCAACGCCAGCCGCGACCAGTGCGGTGACGCGCTCGCCGGTGTCCTTGCCGGTACCGACTGCAGCGCCGACACGCAGGCGAGCCTGATCGTCCTTGCTGGCCAGCGGGTAAGCCTTGGCTTTCTCGATGTCCTTGACGGTCATCATGCCCTTGAGCGCGAAATTAGCATCCACGATCAGGACTTTTTCAAGGCGGTGCTTGTGCAGCAGTTCGCGCACTTCGTTCTTGTCGGCGCCTTCACGCACGGTGACCAGACGCTCTTTGGGCGTCATCACTTCGCGGACAGGGACATCAAGACGATTTTCGAAGCGTACGTCGCGGGACGTCACGATGCCGACCAGGTCGCCATTGTGCAGGACCGGTACGCCGGAAATGTTGTGCATGCGGGTGAGTTCGAACAGATCGCGGACAGTGGCGTCGGCTTCGATCGTGATCGGGTCCTTGACGACACCGGCCTCGAACTTCTTGACCTTGCGCACTTCGGCAGCTTGCTGCTCGATGGTCATGTTCTTGTGGATGATACCGATACCGCCTTCCTGGGCCATGGCAATTGCCAGACGGGCCTCGGTGACTGTATCCATTGCAGCAGAGACCAAAGGTATATTCAGCTCGATGCCACGGGTCAAACGGGTTTTCAGACTGACTTCGTTGGGAAGTACCTCGGAATAACCGGGCACAAGGAGAATGTCGTCGAATGTAAGGGCTTCTTGACTGATACGCAGCATCGCGGGGGCTCCCGGGCGGGAAATTGGAAGCGCGCCATTATACCCACAGACCCCGCCCGGCTCAATGTAAACCTCAGCCTATTATCAAAGCTGTTTATAGACGCACATTAACGCAGGAGACCGGGCGATCCAGACGTTCGGCGAAGTCATCCAGAAAGGTCTGCGTGAACGACGCATCCAGCCAGTTATTGAAGATGAAACCGAGGTTGGAAAACCCGCAGGCGTCGAGAAAAAGAAAGCCGTTGATGTCATCTTCATGGCGGCATTCGGGGCAGGTGAAATTATCGGTGTGACCGGGCATCCAGTCTTCCAGGCTGTCGAACAGCGCCTCCCCCACTTCGCGGCGACACTCCGGGCAACCGGCCTCTTCGGCAAAGTCGTTCAGCGGGGTATAGATGCAGCGCTTGGTGACGATTTCCAGCCCGTTGACGACCTGTCCGAACGGCAACGCATCGGGATTCTTCACCACCCGCCTCGCTCCCGGTGCCACTGCGTAGGCCATCTTGTTATAGGTGCGTCCGCACGTGGTCAGCTCTGGCTCGACCACATTGAGCTTGACCAACCAGCGCAGGATCAGCCGCGCCCTGGCCTCGTGCCCGGGAAAGGTGGAGATTTGCGGGACGATGATGCTTTGGGTGTTCATAACGGAGCGTCGCTTAAAGCTGTTCGAGGCCGCAGCTTAATGGGCTGGCCATTCAGGTCAAGAAGCAATCCTGCCTTTACCAACGAGACAGACCTGTGCGCCAGACCGGCATTGCCATTATGATGCCCGACATGATCAAAGACCCTTTCGCAAGACTCGGCCTCGACCGGGAAGTCCTTACTGTCAGCCAGCTCAACGGCCGCGCCCGCGTGCTGCTGGAAGACGTGTTCAGCAGCATCTGGGTCGAGGGCGAGATCTCCAACCTCTCGCGCCCGGCCTCGGGCCATGTGTACTTCACGCTGAAGGACTCTGGCGCGCAGGTACGCTGCGCGTTGTTCCGGCAGAGCGCAGCGCGGGTGCGTCAGGCGCTCAAGGACGGCTTGCAGGTCAAGGTGCGCGGCAAGGTTTCGCTGTTTGAAGGTCGTGGCGACTATCAGCTGATTCTCGATACGGTGGAACCTGCCGGTGATGGTGCGTTACGCCTGGCGTTCGATGCGCTGAAAGCCAAGCTCAGCGATGAAGGCCTGTTCAGCGCCGAGCGCAAGGTCGCGCTGCCGCTGCACCCGCAACGTATCGGGATTATCAGTTCTCCGACCGGTGCGGTGATCCGCGACATCATCAGCGTGTTCCGCCGTCGCGCGCCACGGGTCGAGCTGACCTTGATTCCCACAGCCGTTCAGGGTCGCGAGGCGATCAACCAGATTGTCCGCGCACTGAAGCTGGCCGACAGCAGAGGCTTCGATGCACTGATCCTGGCCCGTGGCGGCGGCTCGCTGGAGGACCTGTGGTGCTTCAACGAAGAAGCCGTCGCCCGTGCCATCGACGCGTGCGTGACGCCGATCGTCAGCGCTGTCGGGCATGAAACCGATGTGTCCATCAGCGACTTTGTCGCCGACGTGCGCGCACCGACGCCCTCAGCTGCCGCCGAACTGCTCGCCCCGGATTCAAGCGACCTGCATCGACGCGTCGACAACCTGCACCGGCGACTGGTCAGCCGCATGCAGGACCGCCTGATGCGCGAGCGGCTGCGTCTTGAGGGTATTTCCCGGCGTCTGCGCCACCCTGGCGAACGTTTGCGTCAGCAGTCGCAACGGCTGGACGACCTGGACATGCGCCTGCGCCGCGCCTTCGAACAGAACATGCATCAACGTCAGCTGCGTCTGGCGCACATGCAGAGCCGCCTTGCTGCCCAGCATCCAGGCCGGACCCTGGCCTTTTTGCGCCAGCGTCTGGATGCCCTGGCCGAGCGTCTGCCGAGAGCCATTCGCGAACAGATCAAGGCGCGCAAGCTGCAACTGCAAAGTCAGGTGCAGACCCTCAACGTGGTCAGCCCGCTCGCCACACTGGGACGCGGTTACAGCATCCTGCTCGACGAGCGCGGCCACGCGATCCGCAACGCTGCACAGACGCAAACGGGCCAACGGCTTACCGCCAGGCTCGGCGAAGGCGAACTGCACGTGCGCGTCGAAGACAATCACCTCACACCCGTGACCCTCTCCCTTCTGGACTGACTGCCTGATGCTACGTTTTATCGCCCCGCTGTTCGCCCTGCTGCTCTGTCTCCCCGCCCACGCCGACAGTTTCATCACTCGCGCACTCGACAAGCCGGTGCCCGGCGGTGTCGCGGTTATCGACCTGGGCACGGGCGCTCAGGCACCGACCGCCACCTATCAAGGCAAACCGGTGCTGGTGGTCAAGGAACAGGGCACACGCTGGCTGGCCATCATCGGCATTCCGCTGACCGTCAAACCCGGTACCCAGCAAGTCACGTCCGGCGGGCGCACGCTCAACTTCACCGTTGGCAGCAAGAAGTACCCGGAACAGCACATCACGCTCAAGAACAAACGTCAGGTCAATCCCAACCCCGAAGACAACAAACGTATCGAGGGCGAACTGGCCGAGCAACTGCGTGCCTACCGCAGTTTCAGCCCGGGCACGCCAAGCAATCTGATTCTGGACAAGCCGGTCAACGGCCCGTTGTCGAGCAAGTTCGGTGTGCGTCGCTTCTTCAACGGCGAAGAGCGCAACCCGCATTCGGGCCTCGACTTCGCGGTTCCTGCAGGCACGCCGATCAAATCTCCGGCAGCGGGTAAGGTCATCCTGACCGGCAATTACTTCTTCAATGGCAACACGGTATTCGTTGATCATGGGCAAGGCTTCATCAGCATGTTTTGCCATATGTCGAAGATCGACGTGAAGGTCGGCGACCTCGTCCCGCGTGGCGGAGTGGTTGGCAAAGTCGGCGCAACCGGTCGCGCAACCGGGCCGCACATGCACTGGAACGTCAGCCTCAACGATGCGCGCGTGGACCCGGCGATCTTCATCGGCGCGTTTCAGCCGTAAGCCTGTTGGTGAGCGAGTGTTACCCCGCTCGCTCACCTGCCCCCTCATTGCGCACATCGCTTTCGTCCAACAACAACCTGTACATAAAGCGTAATATCCCGCTATAAAAAATCGCCAAAAGCGCCTTTTCGAGAATTTATTCCAATCTTTTTCAAATGCTTGCCATCATCCATGCCAATGGTTACGGTTGGCCTCATGAAAACCTCTCAAACCCTTATTCTGTTGCGCCAACATCGGTGCCTCAGCCTGGTCAGCGCCCGACTGCCTGGCTAGCATGCTGTGCCTCGTCCCTGTGTTCGCAACTCCCTGTGCTATCTATCCAGAACGGCAGGCCGCCCAACCCCGGCCCCGTGAATACAAAAGGATTTCCTGATGACCATGCTCAAAGACCCCTCGAAGAAGTACCGTGCGTTCCCGACCATCGATCTGCCTGACCGCACCTGGCCTTCGAAGACCATCGACGCAGTGCCGATCTGGTGCAGTTCCGACCTGCGCGATGGCAACCAGTCGCTGATCGAGCCGATGGACGCGGCCAAGAAGCTGCGCTTCTGGAAAGCCCTGGTCAGCGTCGGCGTCAAGGAAATCGAGGCATCCTTTCCATCGGCTTCGCAGACTGACTTCGACTTCGTGCGCACCCTGATCGAAGACGGCCATATCCCGGATGACACCACCATCCAGGTACTGACCCAGGCTCGCGAAGACCTGATCGCCCGCACCTTCGAATCGCTGCGCGGCGCCAAGAAAGCCATCGTTCACCTGTATAACGCGACCTGCCCGTCGTTCCGCCGCATTGTCTTCAATCAGGACAAGGCCGGGGTGAAAGAGATCGCGGTCAACGCGGCCAAGCTGTTCGTTAAATACGCAGCACAACAGCCGGAAACCCAGTGGACCTTCCAGTACTCGCCGGAAACCTTCAGTGCGACCGAGCTGGAATTCGCCAAGGAAGTCTGCGATGCGGTGATCGAGGTGTGGAACCCGACGCCCGAGAACAAGGTGATCCTCAACCTCCCGGCGACCGTGGAAGTAGCGACACCCAACATTTACGCCGACCAGATCGAGTGGTTCGGCCGCAACATTACCCGCCGCGACAGCGTGCTGATCAGCCTGCATACCCACAACGACCGTGGCACGGGCGTTGCCGCCACCGAGCTGGGCCTGATGGCCGGTGCGGATCGCGTCGAAGGCTGCCTGTTCGGTAACGGCGAGCGGACCGGCAACGTCGATCTGGTCACCGTAGCGCTGAACCTCTACACCCAGGGCATCAATCCCGGGCTGGACTTCTCGGACATCGACGGCGTGCGCAAGGTCGTCGAAGAGTGCAACCAGATCCCGGTTCACCCACGTCACCCGTACGTTGGCGACCTGGTTCATACCGCGTTCTCCGGCTCGCACCAGGATGCGATCCGCAAGGGTTTCACCCAGCAGAAGGAAGGCGAGTTGTGGGAAGTGCCTTACTTGCCGATCGACCCGGCTGACATCGGTCGCAGCTACGAGGCGGTGATCCGCGTCAACAGCCAGTCGGGCAAAGGTGGCATCGCTTACCTGCTGGAACAGGAATATGGCATTTCCCTGCCACGCCGCATGCAGATCGAGTTCAGCCAGGTGGTTCAGGGTGAAACCGATCGTCTGGGTCTGGAGATGACGGCCGAGCAGATTCACTCGCTGTTGCGTCGTGAATACCTGCAAGCCAACGTTCCTTATGCGCTGATCAGCCATAAGTTGCAGGAAGAGAACGGCAACAGCTCGGTGGATGCCGAGGTGCACGTCGACGGTGAAACCCAGCACTGGCGCGGCAAGGGCAAGGGCGCCCTGGAAGCACTGGTGGCCGGCCTGCCATTGGCCGTGGAAATCATGGACTACAACGAGCATGCGATCGGCTCGGGTACCACCGCCAAGGCAGCTGCCTACATCGAGCTGCGTGTGAATGGCGAACGCGCCGTGCATGGTGTGGGCATCGATGAAAACATCACCACGGCGAGCTTCCGCGCCCTGTTCAGTGCTCTGAATCGTTCAATCAGTCAGACGCAAGCCAAGGCTGCCTGATTCAATAGCCGGATGGCGGACGCAGGTCCGCCATCCGCATCGCACTCTTCCCTCCCCGCCTCACGCTGCGCCAGCTTCTTGCATTCCGCGCATGACCCTGCCTGTTTCGGCATAATCTTTTTCATTTATGCTGTGGTAGCATGCTGCCCTTACTCCAGAGCGCGCCCAATCCAACAGCAATTCATATGCTGACGATGCCTGCTCGGACTTACCTGCCAGCTGCACCTTTCCTATAAAACCAAGACGACTATTGCATTGATTTCCGGACGAAAAGAATGCTCGGGCAGACCCACCGTGCATTGAAATTACCATCGGCCTCGGTACGCTGAGCTGATCCAATCACATTTGGAGCGATTATGCCCAAGGCTTCCCATCAAGATTTGCGCCGCAGCTTCCGTGCGCTCACCTCGTCGAACGCTTGCTTTCACACAGCCTCGGTGTTCGACCCCATGTCAGCGCGAATCGCAGCGGACCTGGGCTTTGAAGTAGGCATCCTCGGCGGCTCCGTGGCGTCGCTGCAAGTTCTGGCAGCCCCTGACTTCGCCCTGATCACCCTGAGCGAATTCGTTGAACAGGCCACGCGCATCGGCCGCGTCGCACAGCTCCCGGTCATCGCGGACGCAGACCATGGTTATGGCAATGCCCTTAACGTCATGCGCACCGTTGTCGAACTGGAACGTGCCGGTATTTCTGCACTGACGATCGAAGATACCCTGCTGCCGGCGCAGTTCGGACGCAAATCCACTGACCTGATTTCCACTGCAGAAGGTGTTGGCAAGATCCGCGCAGCGCTGGAAGCGCGTGTCGATCCGGAGATGTCGATTTTCGCTCGCACCAACGCGGCAATCATTCCGGTTCAGGAAGCCATCAGCCGGGTTCAGCAGTACCAGGCTGCCGGGGCTGACGGTATTACCATCGTCGGCATTCGCGACTTCGATCACCTGGCGCAGATATCCGAAGGCGTGACCGTGCCGCTGATGCTGGTGACATACGGCAACCCGGAACTGCACGACAACGCGCGTCTTGCCGAGATGGGCGTGAGGGTCTGCGTGCATGGTCATGCGGCGTACTTCGCTGCGATCAAGGCCACCTATGACTGCCTGCGCGAGCAGCGTCAGATCCTGGGCAGCGAATCGAACATGAGCGCGACCGAACTGACCCACACCTATACACAGCCTGAAGACTACGTAGAGTGGGCCCGCAAGTTCATGAACGTCAACGAGTGACAGGCAACGCTGGACGCTGCGCCGCCTGATCAGGGGCGCAAGCAGCTGGATGCCCGCGCAACACTGTGCGCGGGCATGATGAGCGTCACTTCGGACGCAAGGCAGGCGATATCACGCGGTGGTGTTTACACCGCCACCGGTTTCCAGCTGCAGCAACGAGGCCTGCAACGTCTGCAGGTTGGCGCTGATGGTCGCGATCTGGCCCTGAATCGCCATGGATTTCTGAGCCTTTTCTTCCGCTGAGCCGTTACCGCTTTGAGCAGCAGCCAACTGCGCCTTCTGCTCGGCGAGTTGCTTCTGAGCGTCCTTGATCTGCTGCTTTATCTGTTCGATGGTCTGATTGAGCGAAGATTCGCTGGAGCCACCCACGCTGCCGCCGCCACCCGCCGCACCGGCCTTGCCACCTTCGGTGGACGCCTGATCAGAGCTTTTCTCTGTTTCAGTAGTCGTGGTGGCAGCAGCAGTTGCGGCCTTGGCTGTTTCAGCCTCGGTAGGTTTGATCGCTAAGGTCAACGAGCTCGAGTAACTGTTCAGTGTGGATGTATTGATCGTAGTCATGGCGGTCTCCAGGAATTCTGGAGAGGCTATCGGCCGATCAGAAACATTCTGAAGTACTTTTACTCAATATTAAACGAATCAGCATCCAGCCCGGCTGGAAACCGTGTGCGGTAGGCATGCAAGTCTGCCGCGCCAAGCGTCGCCTTGAACACCCCGTCCGCTTCGCCCACGCTCAACAGGCTCTCGCCCTGGAAATCCAGAACCTGACTGTCACCGGTGTACGCAAAGCCCTTGCCGTCCGACCCAACGCGATTGACTGCCGCCACATAGCACAGGTTTTCAATGGCTCTGGCAGGCAGCAAGCGATTCCAGTGCAGACGCCGCGCACCCGGCCAGTTGGCGGTGTACAGCAACAGGTCGGTGTCCTGAGCGTCACGGCTCCAGACCGGAAAGCGCAGGTCGTAGCAGATCAGCGGGCGCACGCGCCAGCCGTTGAGTTCGAACATCACCTGGCGATCACCCGGCGTGTAATGCTCGTGCTCACCGGCCATGCGAAACAGGTGGCGCTTGTCGTAATGCAGCAGCTCACCATCCGGTCGCGCCCACAGCAGGCGATTGCGATGACTGCCATCGGCGGCGCGCATCATGACGCTGCCCGCCACCACGGCGTTGATACGCTTGGCCTGAGCCAATAGCCATACCGATGTAGGCCCGGCTTCCGGTTCTGACAGGGCCTCGGACTCCATCGAGAACCCGGTGGTGAACATCTCTGGCAGGATCACCAGGTCTGCGCCGCGCGCCTGATCCAGCAATGGCTCGAAATGCTCGAGATTGGCCTCGCGATCATGCCACGCCAGCGTGGTCTGGATCAGCGCGAGGTTGAGGTTTGGTAGCCCGCTTATATCGCGCATAGTTTCTCCGCCGCCTGACGCAGCGTCTCTTCCTGTTTGGCGAAGCACAAGCGGATCAGGCGCTGGCCTGCTGGAGGGCTCTGGTAGAACACAGAAATCGGAATGCTCGCCACGCCATGCTCGCGGGTCATCCACAAGGCCATGTCGACATCGTTGAGGTCGGGCCTGATCTGCGAGTAATCGACCAACTGGAAATAAGTCCCGCCCACCGGCCGGAAGCTGAAACGCGACTCAGCCAGATGACCACAGAAAAAGTCGCGCTTGGCCTGATAGAAGCCTGGCAGCTCGTCGACATGCTCCGGGTGTTCGGCCATGAAGTCGGCCAACGCGTACTGCAACGGCGTGACACCGCAGAAGCTCACGTATTGGTGCACCTTGCGCAGCTCGGACGTCAGCGCAGGCGGCGCGACCACGTAACCGGTTTTCCAGCCTGTGACGTGATAGGTCTTGCCGAACGAGCTGACGACGAAGGCGCGCTGATACAACGCTTCGTGGTCGAGCACGCTGACATGGCGTGCGCCGTCAAACACCAGGTGTTCATAGACCTCATCGCTGAGCAGGTAGATATCACGATCCGCGATCAGCGCGGCCAGCCGATCGAGCTCTGCACGGCTGATCAACGCGCCGCTGGGGTTGTGCGGGCTGTTGATGACGATCATGCGGGTACGCGGGCTCAGCGCATCGCTCAGCTTTTGCCAGTCGATGGCGAAGTCATCCAGCCCCAGTTGCACATGGACGCAGCGCCCACCGGCCAGTTCGACGGCGGGCTCGTAGCTGTCATAGCAAGGGTCGAAAATGATCACTTCGTCGCCGGCGCGAATCACGCTGTGGATCGCGCAGAAAATAGCCTGCGTGGCACCCGGCGTGATAGTGATTTCGCTGTCCGGATTGACCGTACGCCCATAGCTGCGGGCGATCTTTGCCGCGACTTGCTGACGAAGCGCAGGCAGCCCGGTCATCGGGGAGTATTGGTTGTGGCCTTGGGTGACATGTCGGCAGACCGCATCACGCAGCGCCTGCGGCCCGTCAAAATCGGGAAACCCCTGGGACAGGTTGATAGCCCCGGTTTCGGCGGCCAGCTGTGACATGACGGTGAAGATAGTGGTGCCCACGTTGGGCAACTTGCTGTCGATCATGGAACCCTTTCCCTGCAATCTCCCGGCACCGGGCGGCACGGGTCAAGCAGGATAGCCCATTAAACGGCCACAAAAAAAGGCGCCGAAGCGCCTTTTTCCCGATGCTGACTCAACGCTTGTCGCGGCGCTTCTTGTCGGCCTTCTTGTGGTGCGACATCATCCGACGCTTCTTGTTGACCTGACGGTCAGTGAGCGTGTTCTTGTTGCCTTCATACGGGTTCTCGCCGCCCTTGAACTCGATACGGATCGGCGTACCGACCAGTTTGAGTACACGCCGATAGGTGTTTTCCAGGTAGCGGACGTAGGACTTGGGTACCTTCTCGACCTGGTTACCGTGGATCACGATCAGCGGCGGGTTGGCACCACCCAAGTGGGCGTAGCGCAGCTTGATGCGGCGGCTGCCGACCATCGGTGGTGCATGCTCGCTGACCGCATCTTCGAGAATCTGCGTCAGGCGGCTGGTTGGCCAGCGTGTGACCGCTGACTTGAACGAGTTCTGTACCGACTGATACAGGTTGCCCACGCCCGTGCCGTGCAGCGCGGAGATGAAGTGGATGTCGGCGAAGTCGACGAAGAACAAGCGGCGCTCCAGCTCGATCTTCACGAAATCGCGTTCGCCCGGCGTCATGCCGTCCCACTTGTTCAGCGCGATGACCAGCGCACGACCCGCTTCAAGGGCGAAGCCCAGCAGGTTCAGGTCGTGGTCGACCACTCCTTCGCGGGCGTCCATCACAAAGATCACCACGTTGGCGTCCTTGATGGCCTGCAGCGTCTTGACCACCGAGAACTTTTCGACTTCCTCGTGGATCTTGCCGCGCTTGCGCACACCGGCGGTGTCGATCAGCGTGTACTTCTCTTCGTTACGCTCGAAGGGAATGTAGATACTGTCGCGCGTGGTGCCTGGCTCGTCATAGACGATAACCCGGTCTTCACCCAGCATGCGGTTGACCAGCGTCGACTTGCCGACGTTGGGACGACCGATGATGGCGATCTTGATGCCGTCTTTCTCGCTCGGGCCGGGGATGCGCTTGGCTTCCTGACCTTCGGCGACTTCCTCGACCTCAGCGCCTTCTTCAAGCTCGTCCTCGTCCCTGGGGAATTCCCGCAGGGCGATTTCGAGCATCTGCGAGATGCCACGGCCATGGGCACCGGCCACCGGAATGGCGTCGCCCAGACCCATCGGGCTGAACTCGGCGCGTGCCAGGTTCTCGTCGATGTTGTCGATCTTGTTGGCAACCACGTAGGAACGCTTGTTGCGCTTGCGCAGGTGCTCACCAATCATCTGATCAGCAGCGGTGTAGCCCGCACGGGCGTCCACCAGAAACAGCACCACATCGGCTTCTTCAATGGCCAGCAGCGACTGCTCGGCCATCTTTTCGTCCATGCCATGCTCGTCACCGGAGATACCGCCGGTGTCGATCAGAATATAGGAGCGCCCTTGCCACTTCGCCTCTCCGTATTGGCGATCACGGGTAAGACCGGACAGATCGCCGACAATGGCGTCGCGAGTCCTGGTCAGGCGGTTGAACATGGTGGACTTGCCGACGTTCGGTCGACCCACCAGGGCGATTACGGGAACCATGCGGCTCTCCACTTCGTTATTTCAGAAAATACAAAAGCCGCTGCAGGGCAGCGGCCGGAGTTCGGGGCGATGCCACAAAGGCACCGCAGCCTTGCCGAAGCAAGGGCACCCGAGGCCAATGGCCCCGGGCATGGACACTTATTGCTTGATGGTCAGGGCTTCCAGTTTGCCGCTGTTGCCATACACGTAAATCATGTCCCCAACCACCAGCGGACGCGCACGCAGGCCGTCGCTGTCGATACGTTCGCGACCGACAAAACGACCGTCCACCTGGCTCAACAGGTGCAGGTAGCCTTCCATGTCACCGACCGCTACATAGCTGGAATACACTTCCGGCGCGCCGAGCTGGCGGCGAGCCAGTGATTCGTTGCTCCACAGTGCAGAGGACGAACGCTCGTCGATACCTTCGACAGTACCGGAGGCCAGAGTGGCATAGACGCTGCCAAAGCCCTGGGCGACACCCGAGTAGCTCGAAGCATCACGCTGCCAGAGCACACGACCGCTTTCCAGATCGAGACCGGCGACGCGACCCTGATAGGTAGCGACGTACAGCGTACCGCCGGACAGCAACAGGCCGCCGTCGATATCGACGACACGATCCAGTTCCGAGCGACCTTGCGGGATGGCAACGCGCTGTTCCCAGACCGGCACGCCGTTGGTGATGTCCAGAGCGACGACCTTGCCGGTCGACAGACCCGCTACGGCAAGACGGTTGGTTGCCAGTGGAGCACCAGTGCCGCGCAGGGTCAGCACCGCTGGGGTACTTTCGTAGATCCAGAGCTGCGAACCGGTAGAGGCGTCGAAACCGACGATACGGTCATCCTGAGTCTGGACAACGACCACAGAACCGTTGGTGGCAGGTGGAGCCAGCACTTCGCTGGTGACACGAGCGCGCCACTTTTCCTCACCGGACGTGGCGTCCATGGCAATCACTTCACCCTTGAGGGTGCCGATCATTACCAGGCCATAGCCCACGCCGACTGCGCCGGAAACGGGCAGGTCGAGATCCTTCTTCCAGATCACGTCGCCGGTCAGACGGTCCAGCGACACGACTTCGCCCGTGACGTCAGCCGCATAGATGCGGTCGCCATCAATGGCCGGCACGAGCATGTTGTAAGTCTTGCCCTGACCGTCGCCAACGGAACGGCTCCACTGCTTGTGCAAAACCACTTCTTCTTTGAAGTCGGTCAGCTCGGCCGGAGGCAATTCCTTTTTGCTGTTGCTGCTGCAACCCGCGGCCAGAATGGCCAGAGCCAGCAATGCTGCATGTTTCCAACGAATCACGTCACGCATCCCCTTTCGCCAGATCGTCGAGCTTCATTTGCAGGCCACCCACTGCTGCATCTTCGGACAGAGCAGATTTGGCCTTTTGGTATGCAGCATACGCCTCGTCGGTACGACCCAGCTGTACCAGCAGGTCACCCTTGAGTTCTTCACGACTGGCGAGGAAAGCCTTGTCGGCATCGCCGTCGAGCAGCTTCAGCGCGTCATCGGTCTTGTTCTGCGCAGCCAGCACGCGTGCCAGACGCTGACGGGCAATCTCGCCCAGCGTGTCGTTGGCAGGTTTGTCGGCCACGGGTTTCAGCTCGGCTGCAGCATCATCCAGCTTGCCGGCATCGACCGCCACCTTGGCGACGAACAGGCTACCGAACTGTGCGTAGGTAGTGCCACCGAATTCGCTTTTCAGTTTGCCGGAGATCTCGGCGACACGTGCGGTGTCTGCCTGGCCACTGGGCGTCAGTGCGGTTTCCAGCAATTGCTGATAAAGCATCGAGGCGCCTTGCGACTGGCTGGCCTGATACCTGTGCCAGAACTGCCAACCCAGAACCACGACCAGGGCCAGCAGACCGCCGGTCAACAGAGGTTTGCCGTTGCGCTGCCACCAGTCCTTCATTACCGCCAGCTCTTCATCTTCGGTACCCGACACCCCAATACTCCTATTCGCTAAACGGCTGTTAAATCAGCTTCAACCCTGCACGACGCAGGAGGCCAGGTGCTCTGACAGAGCATCCCAGGCAATATTTTGTTGTTCACCCTGGCCACGCAGGGGTTTGACGCCAATGACCTTCGCCGCCAGTTCTTCTTCGCCGAGGATCAGCGCGTACAGCGCACCGCTCTTGTCGGCTTTCTTGAACTGGCTCTTGAAGCTGCCGGCACCGGCGTTGACCTGCAAGCGCAGGGTCGGCAACTGATCACGGACCTTTTCGGTAAGTGCCAGTGCGGCCAGCTCAGCCGCTTCGCCGAATGCGCACAGGTAGACATCGACCTGACGGGCAATTTCTTCCGGCACCTGCTCAAGGGTTTCGAGCAGCAGAACCAGTCGCTCGATGCCCATCGCGAAACCGACGCCTGCAGTAGGCTTGCCGCCCATCTGCTCGACCAGACCGTCGTAACGACCGCCCGCACAGACCGTACCCTGGGCACCGAGTTGATCGGTGACCCACTCGAAAACGGTCTTGCTGTAGTAATCCAGGCCACGCACCAGCTTGGGATTGATCACATAAGGAATACCGGCGGCGTCCAGACGGGCCTTCAGGCCTTCGAAGTGAACGCGGGATTCGTCATCCAGGTAGTCCGCCAGTTTCGGCGCATCGACCAGCACAGCCTGGGTTTCAGGGTGCTTGGTGTCCAGCACGCGCAGCGGGTTGGTTTTCAGTCGGCGCTGGCTGTCTTCGTCCAGTTGGTCGAGACGTGCCGAGAGGTATTCGACCAGCGCATCGCGATAACGCGCACGCGCCTCGGTGGTGCCCAGGCTGTTCAGCTCGAGCTTGACAGCGTTGCGAATGCCCAGCAGGCCCCACAGGCGCCAGGTCATGACGATCAGTTCGGCATCGATATCCGGACCGTCCAGGTTGAAGACCTCGACACCGATCTGGTGAAACTGACGATAACGGCCTTTCTGCGGACGCTCGTGACGGAACATCGGACCGATGTACCACAGTTTCTGAACCTGGCCGCCGCCAGTGATGCCGTGCTCGAGGACCGCACGCACGCACGCGGCAGTGCCTTCAGGGCGCAGGGTCAGAGAGTCACCGTTACGGTCGGCGAAGGTGTACATCTCTTTCTCGACGATATCGGTCACTTCACCGATGGAGCGCTTGAACAGCTCGGTGAATTCGACGATAGGCATACGAATCTGCCGGTAACCGTAGTTATCCAGCAGACGGGCAACAGTGCCTTCGAAGTGACGCCACAGCGGCGTCTGCTCGGGCAGAATGTCGTTCATGCCACGAATGGCTTGTAGAGACTTACTCACAGAAAATCCTTAGCAATCCGGGTTAGCCGCGCACGATGACCGAGGCGTCGGCTTCGGCTTTTTCAGCCGCTTTCTCGCGAATCAAGCGTTCCAGCTCATTCACGAGATTGTCATTGGTCAGTTTCTGCGCGGGCTTGCCGTCGATGTAGATCAGGTTCGGCGTGCCACCGGTCAGGCCGATATGCGCCTCTTTGGCTTCGCCCGGACCGTTGACCACACAACCGATGACCGCGACATCGAGCGGAACCAGCAAATCCTCGAGGCGACCTTCCAGCTCGTTCATGGTCTTGACCACATCGAAGTTCTGCCGCGAGCAGCTCGGGCAGGCGATGAAGTTGATTCCACGCGAACGAAGGCGCAACGATTTGAGAATGTCGTACCCGACCTTCACTTCCTCGACCGGGTCAGCCGCCAGCGAGATGCGGATAGTATCGCCAATTCCTTCGGCAAGCAGCATACCGAGACCGACAGCCGATTTCACCGTACCCGAACGCAAGCCACCGGCTTCGGTGATGCCCAGGTGCAGCGGCTGAACGATCTCTTTGGCCAGCAGCCGATAGGCAGCGACCGCCATGAACACATCGGAAGCCTTGACGCTGACCTTGAAGTCCTGAAAGTTCAGGCGCTCCAGGTGCTCGACATGGCGCAGCGCAGACTCTACCAGAGCCTCTGGCGTGGGCTCGCCGTACTTCTTCTGCAGATCTTTTTCCAGCGAACCGGCATTGACGCCGATACGGATCGGGATGCCGCGATCGCGCGCAGCATCGACCACGGCCCGCACACGGTCTTCACGACCGATGTTGCCCGGGTTGATACGCAGACAGTCGACGCCCAGCTCCGCCACACGCAAGGCGATGCGGTGATCGAAGTGAATGTCGGCGACCAGCGGCACCTTGACCAGTTGCTTGATGCGGCCGAATGCTTCGGCAGCGTCCATGTCCGGCACCGAAACACGCACGATGTCGACACCTGCCGCTTCGAGACGATTGATCTGTGCCACGGTAGCGGCGACATCGTTGGTATCACTGTTGGTCATGCTCTGCACCGCGATCGGCGCATCACCGCCGACCGGTACGGAACCGACCCATATTTTCCGGGATTCGCGACGCTTGATTGGAGATTCGCCGTGCATGACTTATTGCCCTAGCTTCAGGCGAGCAGTTTCGCCGCTGGTAAAAGGTGCTACATCCACAGGCTGACCGTTGTAGCTGACCTGCGCACCGCGCGCGTAACCCAGACGCAGGGTCAACGGCGGCTTGCCGTTGACATCCAGACTCTCGCCCTTGCGCTTGAGGCCGCTGACCAGCACCTTGCCGTTCCCGTCAGTGACCTGGGTCCAGCAGTCGGCAACGAACTGTACGGTCACCTGACCGGCACCCGCTACGACAGGCGCCGGCTGCTCGGCAGGTGCAGTCGGCATCGACGGCACGTTCGGCGCAGCAACGGGGGCTTGAGGCGCGCTCGCCGGTGGCGTAGCGGCAGCAGGTGTCTGTGGTTGTGCGGTTGCGTGGCCTGTGACGCTGGAAGCCGGTGCCGCAGGCGCAGCAGCTGGCGCCTCACTGGCAGGCGCACCGGTATTCAACGGCAAGGAAGTTTGCCCGGAGGCAGGCGTTTCAGCCACAGCAGGCTCGTCCGGTTCGTCAAGCGGGTGAATCTGCGTGGTGCCGTCAGCGCTTTCGACTTCGACGTGCTCCATGTTCAGCCCGGACTGATCCTTGCCGCGCAAGGTCGCCTGATCCTGCCACCAGAAGAAACCACCGCCGACGAGGATCACCAGCAACAGCAGGCTGACGATACGCAGAATGTTGTGCGACAGCCTGACCGGCTCTTCGATACGGCCCAGCGCGTGAACCGAACTGCCTTTACCGTCAGTGCCGGTGAACTGGTCGAACTGTTCGACCAGCGCCGCCTGATCAAGCTCAAGCAGTTTGGCGTAGGCACGCACGTAGCCCCGGGCAAACGTATGCCCAGGCAGCTTTTCAAACTGGCCGTTCTCCAGATTGGTCAGGGAGGTCACGGTGAGATTGAGTCTCAAGGCCACATCTGGCAGCGACCAGCTCCTGCTCTCGCGGGCCTGGCGCAGGGTTTCTCCAGGATTCACGCGATTGGTTGCTACAACTTCGGGATGCGCCGCTTTCATCATTGCTCCGACAGGTATTGCTGATATTCCGGCGTACCGGGATAGAGTCTTTTCAACAGCAGGCCAAAGCTGGCCGCCTTGTTACGATCATCATATATCTTCGCCAGCCGTGTACCGAGCAATAGACTACGTGCATTTTGCTCGCTGAGTTGGCTAAAACGGTCGTAATAGTCACGCGCCGGCACATATTGCTTGTCTTCGTAGGACAGCTGAGCCATTTCCAGCAAGGATAACGGCAACTGACGGTCCAGGCGCAATGCCTTGGTAAAATGCTCGCGAGCCTGCTCGCGGTTGCCCAATTTCAGCGAGGTCATGCCCAGGCTTTCAAAAACCCGTGACCGCTCAGGATACAGGTTGTCGGCAGCCGCCTGTTCAAAACGCTCGTAGGCTTCCTTGTAACGCTTTTGTTCGAACAGAAAACTGCCGTAATTGTTGACGATGCGTGTTTCGTTATTGCTGGCGGCCAACGCCTTGCGAAAGTACTGCTCGGCCAGCTCTGGCTCCATCTCTGTCTGGAACACCAGGGCCAGCGCGGCGTTGGCCTGTGCATCCGAGTTGTCGAGTTCCAGCGCCTTTTTCAGCGGAACCTTGGCTCGCTCGGTCTGGCCCTGCTGAAAATAACCCAGCCCCAGTTGCACGTAAGCCTTGCGCGCTTCCTCGCGCCCCTGGGCCGTCGTCAGCGGGTTGACATTGCCGGTGGATACGCACGCTGTCAGCAAAACGACAACACAGAGCAGCAGCGAGGCACGCACAGGCATGGAGTCTCTCTCGATCAGGTTCGCAGTCAGGTTCGAGTCACCGCGACAGGGACCGCATCGGCCTCGGCGCTCAACTCACGCACGGCTATATAGCGTTCGCTACGACGTGTGCGGTCCATCACCTGCCCGACCAATTGGCCGCATGCAGCATCGATGTCCTCACCACGTGTGGTACGCACAGTGACGTTATAACCGGCCTGATGCAACAGGTCCTGAAAACGACGTATCGCGTTATTGCTGGGACGCTCGTAACCGGAGTGCGGAAACGGGTTGAACGGAATCAGGTTGATCTTGCAAGGCGTGTCCTTGAGCAGTTCGATCATCTCGACCGCGTGCTCTACCTTGTCGTTGATGTCTTTGAGCATGGTGTACTCGATGGTAAGCACACGTTTTTCGCCCAGACTGGACATGTAGCGACGGCAGGACTCGAGAAGCACTTTCAACGGGTATTTCTTGTTGAGCGGCACCAACTGGTTGCGTAGCGCATCGTTAGGTGCGTGCAGCGACAAGGCCAGGGACACGTCGATGTGCTTGGAAAGCTCATCGATCATCGGTACCACACCGGAAGTGGACAAGGTCACCCGGCGTTTGGAAATGCCATACCCCAGGTCATCCATCATCAGATGCATGGCGGCAATGACATTGTCGAAGTTCAGCAGCGGCTCACCCATGCCCATCATCACCACGTTGGTGATGGCACGGTCGACGGTCGCCGGGACACTGCCAAAGGATTTGTTGGCAATCCACACCTGACCGATGACTTCGGCGGCGGTGAGGTTGCTGTTGAAGCCTTGCTTGCCCGTGGAGCAGAAACTGCAATCCAGAGCACAGCCCGCCTGGGACGAAACACACAAGGTGCCGCGCTTGCCCTGCGGGATATAGACGGTCTCGACACAGCTGCCGGACTCTACGCGCACCACCCATTTACGGGTGCCGTCGCTGGAGATGTCCTCGCTGACCACTTCAGGACCGCGAACTTCAGCACAGGCCTTGAGCTTTTCGCGCAGGGCCTTGCTGACGTTCGTCATCGCGTCGAAATCATCGACGCCGAAGTGGTGAATCCACTTCATGACCTGACCGGCACGGAAGCGCTTCTCCCCGATAGAGTCGAAGAATTTCTCCATTTCCTGTTGAGTCAGCCCCAGCAGGTTGGTTTTACCAGTCGATGCAATCATGAATTCACCCTTCACTCGTCAGTCAAAAATGACTTAGCGAGCGGTTACTTCGGTAGCTGCGAAGAAGTACGAGATTTCGCGAGCGGCGGCTGCTTCGGAATCGGAGCCGTGAACAGCGTTGGCGTCGATGGAATCAGCGAAGTCAGCACGGATGGTGCCGGCAGCAGCTTCTTTAGGGTTGGTAGCGCCCATCAGCTCACGGTTCAGAGCGATAGCGTTTTCGCCTTCCAGAACCTGAACGACAACCGGACCGGAGATCATGAAAGCAACCAGGTCGCCGAAGAAACCGCGAGCGCTGTGCTCAGCGTAGAAACCTTCAGCTTCGGCCTTGGACAGTTGCTTCAGCTTGGAAGCGACAACGCGCAGACCGGCTTTTTCGAAACGAGTGGTGATCTCGCCGATTACGTTCTTGGCAACGGCGTCAGGCTTGATGATGGAGAAAGTACGTTGAACAGCCATGGTGAAACTCCAGAAGCAGTGATTGAAGCGAAAAATTAAACCCGCGAATTATACGCGGGTTCTGGTGTATTGCCTAACTGCGCGCGTTACTGAACGTCAATCGGCCTCTTCGATCCATAACCCCTGGATCGCCTCAAGAACCTTTTCCCCGCCGCGATCCGGGACATCATCGAATTCGGGCAAGGCGATGACCAGATTGCGCAGTTTGACGAAATTTACGGTCAGCGGATTTACTTCCGGGTGGCTTTCAGCCAGCTGGATGGCGATTTCCTGCACATCAACCCATTTGAGACTCATGAGCAATCCTTGAATCAGTGCGGCGCTTCAGCGGCGTGGTTGAGCGAATACTTGGGTATTTCGACCGTGAGGTCTTCGTTGCCGACAATGGCCTGACAGGACAGACGCGACTGCGGCTCCAGCCCCCAAGCCTTGTCGAGCATGTCTTCTTCCAGCTCATCGGCCTCATCCAGCGAATTGAACCCTTCGCGAATGACGCAATGGCAGGTAGTGCACGCACACACGCCACCACAGGCGCTTTCAATCTCGATGTGGTGCTCGTGGGCAATCTCGAGAATAGACGTGCCGGGCTCCACTTCTACAACCAGCCCGTCCGGGCAATGCTCGGCGTGGGGCAGAAAAATCACCTGCGGCATCAGTTATTCCTCAATTTCATTCAAGTTGCGCCCGGCCAGTGCGGCTTTTACCGTCGAATCGAGGCGTCGGGCAGCAAATGCATCGGTCACCTGCGACAGACGCTTGGTCTGCTGCTCGATGGCATAACCATCGGTGCCTTGCATCAGTTCACGGAGTTCGTCCATCTGCAGGTTGATGACCAGGCGCTCTTCTTCGTCGAGAAGACGCTCGCCATCGGCGTCCAGGGCACCCTGAACAGCTTCGAGCAGGCGCTCGGCATCAACCTGATGCTCACGCAGCACACGAGCGACCTTGTCGTCGCCGGCATACTCGAAGGAATCCTTGAGCATACGAGTGACCTCGTCATCGGTCAGCCCGTAGGACGGCTTGACCTGAATGCTCGACTCGATACCCGAGCCCATTTCACGCGCCGAAACGCTGAGCAAACCGTCTGCATCGACCTGGAAGGTGACACGAATCTTTGCCGCACCCGCGACCATCGGCGGGATGCCACGCAGTTCGAAGCGCGCCAGCGAACGACAGTCGCTGATCAATTCACGCTCGCCCTGCAGGACATGAATCTTCATGGCCGTCTGGCCATCCTTGTACGTGGTGAATTCCTGACCACGTGCCACAGGAATGGTGGTGTTGCGCGGAATGACCTTCTCCATCAGCCCGCCCATGGTTTCCAGCCCCAGCGAGAGCGGAATCACATCGAGGAGCAGCAGTTCGCCACCGTCACGCTTGTTGCCGGCCAGAGTATCGGCCTGGATCGCAGCCCCGATGGCTACCACCTGATCCGGGTCGATCTCGGTCAACGGCTGACGACCGAACAGCTCGGCCACCGCTTCGCGCACTCGTGGAACACGGGTCGAACCGCCGACCATGACCACCGCCTCGACTTCTTCAAGCTCGATACCGGTATCACGTACTGCTCGGCGACAGGCCTTGAGGCTGCGCGCAACCATAGGTTCGATCAGCGCATTGAGCGCCTCGCGAGTCAGCGTGCCACGCCACTCACCGTAGGCGACCTCGACAGACTCGGCGTCAGTCAGCGCTTCCTTGGCCGAGCAGGCAGCCTGCAGCAGGCTGCGTTGCGCAGAAGGGTCGATGTCGGCAGACAGACCGGCATCAGCGACAATCCAGCTGGCGATCGCATGATCGAAGTCATCGCCACCCAGAGCGGTATCGCCGCCAGTGGCCAGTACTTCAAACACACCACCGGTCAGGCGCAGGATAGAGATGTCGAAGGTCCCGCCGCCCAGGTCGTAGATGGCAACCACGCCTTCGGCCTTTTGATCCAGGCCGTAGGCCACCGCCGCAGCCGTAGGCTCATTGAGCAGCCGCAGTACATTGAGGCCCGCTAGTCTGGCAGCGTCCTTGGTCGCCTGACGCTGAGCATCATCGAAGTAGGCAGGAACGGTGATCACCGCACCTACCAGCTCGCCACCCAGCGAGGCTTCTGCGCGCTGGCGCAGGACCTTGAGGATGTCGGCAGACACTTCGACCGGGCTTTTCGGCCCCTGCACGGTGTCGATGAACGGCATGTGCGACTCACCGCCGACGAACCGGTACGGCAGCTGCTCGCCCAGTTGCTTGACGTCGGTCAGACCACGACCCATGAGACGCTTGACCGAAAGAACGGTATTGAACGGGTCCTGGGAGGCGGCGATCTTCGCTGACTGCCCTACTTCGACACGATCAGCGTGATAGCGCACGGCAGACGGCAGAATGACCTGCCCCTCTGCATCGGCCAGCGGTTCGGACAGGCCGCTGCGTACTGCAGCGACCAGAGAATTGGTAGTGCCCAGGTCGATACCCACAGCCAGACGACGCTGGTGCGGTTGAGGACTCAGGCCGGGTTCGGCGATCTGCAGTAAAGCCATGCTGTTCAGAATAATCACTGGCGCGCGGCAGAAGCCGCGCGGGGTTAATCGTCGAGGCGCTCTTCTAACTGGCGCACTTCGTGAGAGAGCTTGTCGAGAAACTGCATACGCCGCATCAGCTTTTCAGCGTGCTCGCGTTGTGCAGCATCATTCCAACAGGCTGCGAAGCTCTGGTTCAGTTCGTCCTGAGCGATCTTGAGCTGACGCTTGAAGGTCGCAACGCCGGCCAGATCGGCCTCGTCCTGCAAGTCCTCGAGGTCTTCGCGCAATTGCATCTGCTGCAGAAGAAACTCGGGATCATGCACCGTGACTTCGAGCGGCACTTCGTTGCCGTTCATTGCCAGCAGATAACGCGCCCTTTTCGGCGGGCTTTTCAGGGTCTGATAGGCCTCGTTGAGACTGGCCGAGCGCTCCAGCGCCACACGCTGCTCACGCTCGGGGGCATCCGCAAAACGATCCGGATGCACGTTGCGCGCAAGCTCACGGTAACGCGTGGCCAACTGGTCAAGATCAAGCTGAAACTCGGGCTTGAGGTCGAACAGGGCGAAGTGACAGGGAGTACCCACAATAAAAGCCTCAGACGTTGAAGCTTTCGCCACAGCCGCACTCACCGCGCGAGTTGGGATTATTGAACTTGAAGCCTTCGTTCAACCCTTCGCGCACGAAGTCGAGCTCGGTGCCATCCAGATAGACCAGACTTTTCGGGTCAATGATCACCTTGACGCCGTGCAGTTCAAACACGGTGTCTTCGCTGGCCGCCTCATCGACGAACTCGAGCACATAGGCAAGACCTGAACAGCCTGTGGTGCGAACACCCAGACGAACGCCGTCACCCTTGCCGCGCCCCTCGAGGGAACGTCGTACGTGGTTAGCGGCAGCTTCTGTCATGCTGATAGCCATCGGAACTCCTTAGCCTGTTGCATTAGCCTGTTGCAGTTAACTCTGTCGCAAGCTTCTGTTGAAAAGCCTGCTTACAGCAGACCTTTCTTCTGCTTGTAGTCGCGAACGGCCGCCTTGATGGCGTCTTCAGCGAGTACCGAGCAGTGAATCTTCACTGGCGGCAGCGCCAGCTCTTCAGCCAGCTGAGTGTTCTTGATGGTCTCTGCTTCGTCCAGAGTCTTGCCTTTCATCCACTCGGTCGCCAGGGAGCTGGACGCAATGGCCGAACCACAGCCGTAGGTCTTGAACTTGGCGTCTTCGATAACGCCCTGCTCGTTGACCTTGATCTGCAGACGCATCACGTCGCCGCACGCAGGAGCGCCGACCATGCCGGTGCCCACATCAGGATCTTCCGCGTTCATCTTGCCGACGTTACGTGGATTTTCGTAGTGGTCGATGACCTTTTCGCTGTAAGCCATGATTCTATTCCTCTCACATCAGGGAGCCGCTCTGCAGGTCACGCGCAATTGCCCATGACCTGTATTGGAGGCGACTTTAAATTAGTGCGCCGCCCACTCGATCTTGGAGATGTCGACGCCGTCTTTGAACATGTCCCACAGCGGCGACAGTGTGCGCAGCCGGGTAACCGCCTCGCAAACCTTCTGCGCGGCGTAATCGATTTCTTCTTCGGTGCTGAAGCGGCCGAAGGTGAAACGAATCGAGCTGTGTGCCAGCTCATCGTTGCGACCCAGGGCACGCAGCACGTACGAAGGCTCAAGCGACGCCGAGGTACAGGCCGAACCGGACGATACCGCCAGATCCTTGAGCGCCATGATCAGCGACTCGCCTTCGACGTAGTTGAAGCTCAGGTTCAGGTTGTGCGGTACCCGGGCAGTCAGGCTGCCGTTGACGTACAGCTCTTCCAGATTTTCGACCTGCTTGAAGAAACGATCGCTGAGTGCCTTGATGCGCACGTTTTCAGCAGCCATTTCTTCTTTGGCGATACGGAATGCTTCGCCCATGCCGACGATCTGGTGAGTCGCCAGGGTGCCGGAACGCATGCCCCGCTCATGACCACCGCCGTGCATGGTCGCTTCAAGGCGAACACGAGGCTTGCGGCTTACGTAGAGTGCGCCGATGCCTTTAGGGCCGTAGGTCTTGTGTGCAGAGAACGACATCAGGTCAACCTTGAGGCTGGCCAGATCGATTTCAACCTTGCCGGTCGACTGCGCGCCATCGACGTGGAACAGCACACCGCGCGAGCGCGTCAGTTCACCGATCGCGGCGATATCGTTGATGGTGCCGATCTCGTTGTTCACATGCATGATCGAAACCAGAATGGTGTCGTCGCGCAGTGCCGCCTCAATCATGGAAGGCGTGATCAGGCCGTCTTCACCCGGCTCGATGTAGGTCACTTCGAAACCTTCGCGTTCCAGCTGGCGAGTGGTGTCGAGGACAGCCTTGTGTTCAACCTTGGAGGTGATCAGGTGCTTGCCTTTACTGGCGTAGAAATGCGCAACACCCTTGATAGCCAGGTTGTTGGATTCGGTAGCACCCGAGGTCCAGACGATTTCGCGCGGATCGGCGCTGACCAGATCAGCGACCTGACGACGGGCATTCTCGACCGCTTCTTCGGCTTTCCAGCCAAAGACGTGGGAGCGCGAGGCCGGGTTGCCGAAGTTTCCTTCGACGGTCAGGCAATCGATCATTTTCTGCGCGACACGCGGATCGACCGGGGTCGTCGCGGAGTAGTCGAGGTAAATTGGCAATTTCATTGAAGCTCTCCTATCAGGCAGGCGCACCGCTCATTCATCTGCGTTCATTCGACGGCGGACGTTTCGATCTTACCCAGTTGCGACATGTGGTTATGACCACGGCGCATATCCTGGCGCTGAGCGACTTCTTGTACCTCACGGCGAGTGACAAGATCCGCCAAGCTGATACCGCTTAGAAATTCGTGAATCTGCTGGCTCAGGTCGCACCACAAGTGATGGGTCAGGCAGGTATCGCCAGCGTGGCAATCGCCCAGACCCTGACACCGCGTAGCATCGACCGATTCATTGACTGCATCGACAACCTGAGCAACCTGGATGCCTTTCATGTCGCGCGACAGCTGGTAACCACCACCCGGACCACGAACACTGGAAACCAGATTGCCGCGACGCAGCTTGGCGAACAGCTGCTCGAGGTAGGACAGGGAAATACCCTGCCGCTCGGAGATGTCGGCCAGAGACACTGGCCCGTTCTGCGCATGCAACGCCAGGTCAAGCATGGCTGTTACAGCGTATCGGCCTTTAGTAGTCAGTCGCATGGCGTATACCGCAGAGATTCGGAATGAGAGCGAGTATGCTATTCCCGAGTAAAAGAGTCAACTATTAGACCAAGTAAAACAGTCGGGATTAGCGAAAAGTGCGGGCTGCATCATAGCAAAGGTGCGGCGTAATGGCACGCGCTCGCCCGCTGCAATACCTAGCCGACCTTGTCGTCCTGACGGTCTTTCACGCAGTCGAACACCTCATCGCGCAGCTCCGGCAACTCCTTGGCGCGGTAGTCGCTGCCAAGCCTGCCGAGCGCATCACACATGCCTTCAAGACGACCGTCGACAGCCTGCAAATGGTCAAGCAACTGGCCAATGGCGCGCGCGACCGGATCAGGCATATCTGCACTGACACCGTAGGCATCAAAGCCGAGCTTCTCGGCCATGGCTTTGCGCCTGGCCTCAACCTCGTCGTCCGACTTGACGATGATCCGCCCCGGGATGCCCACTGCGGTTGCGCCCGCAGGCACAGCCTTGGTGACCACTGCGTTGGAGCCGATCTTGGCGCCCGCCCCCACCGTGAATGGCCCGAGCACCTTGGCACCCGCCCCGACCACCACACCATCTTCCAGCGTCGGATGGCGCTTGCCGGCATTCCAGCTGGTGCCACCCAGGGTCACGCCCTGGTAGAGGGTGACGTCATTGCCGATCTCGGCGGTTTCACCGATCACGATGCCCATACCGTGATCGATGAAAAAACGGCGACCTATACGCGCACCTGGATGGATCTCGATACCGGTCATCCAGCGCCCGAAGTTCGACACCACACGCGCCGGCCATTTCCAGCCGGTGCACCACAGGATATGGGCGAAGCGGTGCAGCCAGATGGCATGCATCCCCGGATAGCAGGTCAGGACTTCAAAGGCATTGCGCGCCGCAGGATCGCGGTGGAATACGCTTTGAATGTCTTCTCGCAGACGCTCGAACATCACTGATCCTTTCGCTTGTAGGGTTCACCACGTGCGGCTTTCTGGGTTTCGGTGAGCACACCGCGCAGAATACTCAGCTCGGATCGCTCGACTTCGCTACGCCCGTACAGCCTGCGCAGCCGGGCCATCAGATGCCGCGGCTTTTCCGGATCAAGAAAGCCGATGGCCACAAGCGTGGCCTCAAGGTGGGTATAGAAACCTTCCATTTCGTCCATCGTCGCCAGCTCGGCATTGTGCGCCGACGCAGGTCTGGAAGCCTCGCCCTGCTCCGTGGCAGCCAGCCAGGCCACGCGCACTTCATAACTGAGCACCTGTACGGCAGCCGCCAGATTGAGCGAGCTAAACGCAGGGTCTGACGGGATGTGCACATGGAAGTGGCAGCGCTGCAGCTCTTCGTTGGTCAGGCCCGCATGTTCGCGACCGAACACCAGCGCCACCTCGGCACCCTCGCCGGCCTGCTCGATGACTTTTTCACCCGAGGCACGCGGATCCAGCATAGGCCACGGCAGGCTTCGATCCCGCGCGCTGGTGCCCAGCACCAGACGGCAGCCGACCAGCGCTTCTTCAAGGGTCGCCACCACCTGCGCGCCCTCGAGAATGTCGGTAGCCCCGGACGCACGCGCATCGGCATCGGGCGAAGGGAAAATGCGCGGATCAACCAGCACCAGACGCGAAAGCCCCATGTTTTTCATGGCGCGAGCAGCCCCGCCGATATTTCCGGGATGGGTAGTGCCGACCAGGACAACACGAATGTTCTGCAACAAAGCGAACGCTCACTGACACGAATTAGGGGGGCAAATCTTACAGAAACGGCTCGGCTAACGCTATGAAGCTGTGCGGAGCGCAACCGCAGAAGCGACCGCACCGGACGCAAAAAAACACACACGAACCCGACAACCGTAACAACGCAAGGCTGGAAATAATTCGAATCAGCCCATAGAATGCCCGGCTCTCTTTAACAACCTTAGGTGAATTATCCATGCAGCCCATGCTGAATATCGCGCTGCGCGCCGCCCGCAGCGCCAGCGAATTGATTTTCCGCTCCATCGAGCGCCTGGATACCATCAAGGTTGACGAAAAAGAAGCCAAAGACTACGTCACAGAGATCGACCGCGCTGCCGAGCAAAGCATCATCACCGCTCTGCGCAAGGCCTACCCGACTCACGGCATTCTCGGCGAAGAAAGCGGCCTGCACGAAGGCAGCGGCGAGGGTACTGACTACCTGTGGATCATCGACCCACTGGACGGCACCACCAACTTCGTTCGCGGTATCCCGCACTTTGCCGTCAGCATCGCCTGCAAATACCGCGGCCGCCTCGAGCACGCCGTGGTTCTCGACCCGGTCCGCCAGGAAGAATTCACCGCCAGCCGTGGTCGTGGCGCTGCCCTGAACGGTCGCCGTCTGCGCGTCAGCCAGCGCAAGAGCCTGGAAGGCGCCCTGCTCGGCACCGGCTTCCCGTTTCGTGACAACCAGATGGACAACATCGAGAACTACCTGGGCATGTTCCGCAGCCTGGTAGGCCAGACCGCCGGCATCCGCCGTGCAGGTGCTGCAAGCCTCGACCTGGCTTATGTCGCTGCCGGTCGCTTCGATGCATTCTGGGAGTCAGGCCTGTCCGAGTGGGACATGGCTGCAGGCGCCCTGCTGATTCAGGAAGCAGGCGGTTTGGTCAGCGATTTCACCGGTGGTCACGACTTCCTTGAGAAAGGCCACATCGTTGCTGGCAACACCAAGTGCTTCAAGGCGGTACTGACCGCGATCGCACCGCACCTGCCAGCTTCACTCAAGCGTTAAGCTGCAGGCATAAAAAAACCGGCGCAAGCCGGTTTTTTTATGTCTTGTGAAGCCCAGCGGCTGGCGTTACTGCGCCTGACCCAATATCAGCTGACCGTTCTTGTCGACCGGAATCTGGCTACCCGGATCACGCTCCATACGAACCTGACCCACTTTCTCGTTCAACTTGTATTTGACGTTGTAGCCCACAACCTTGTCGCTCACATCGTTGACCGTTGTGCAGCGGTTCTGCGTAGTGGTGTAGGTGTCACGCTCCTGCATGCCTTCCTGAACCTTGTTACCGGCATAACCACCGCCGAGCGCGCCTGCGACCGTTGCGATTTTCTTGCCATTACCACCACCAACCTGATTGCCGAGCAAACCACCGGCAACCGCGCCAATAACGCTACCGACGATCTGATGCTGGTCCTTGACCGGCGCCTGACGGGTAACGGTTACGTCCTTGCAAACTTCACGGGGGGTTTTGATCTGCTGGTTGATCGGCTCTACCGCCAAAACATCCGCATACTCAGGACCACCCTTGACCAAGCTATAGGTGGCAACGGCGCCGCCAGCAGTCACGACAGCAGCACCTAACACAGCACCAACAAGCATAGACTTGTTCACTTGAACCTCCTGACCAATCGAAACGCAGCATGGCTGCGCAATGCCTAGCCTTGGAGCATAAAAAAAGGCGCGAGTTCAGCACTCGCGCCTTTTTTATGATGGCCGGACCTACGGGAGGTCGTCAGCCTTCTCGACGACCACTGGCGGAATCAAATCCTCGGTGGTCAGGTTCAGCCAGATCAGCACTACGTTGGCGATGTAGATGGACGAGTAGGTACCCGCCAGTACACCGATGAACAACGCGATGGAGAAGCCTTCCAGGCTGTCGCCGCCAAACACCCACAATGCCACGATCGCCAACAGGGTCGAAACCGAGGTGGCAATGGTGCGCAGCAGTGTCTGCGTGGTGGAGATGTTGATGTTCTCGATCAGCGAAGCCTTGCGCAGCAGGCGGAAGTTTTCGCGTACCCGGTCGAAGACCACGATGGTGTCGTTCAGCGAGTAACCGATGATCGCCAGCACCGCCGCCAGCACCGTCAGGTCGAAGGTGATCTGGAAGAACGACAGGATACCCATCGTCACCACCACGTCGTGAATCAGCGAGACGATCGCACCGACTGCGAATTTCCACTGGAAGCGGAATGCCAGGTAGATCAGAACACCGCCCAGCGCCATCAGCATGCCGAGGCCGCCCTGATCGCGCAGTTCTTCACCGACCTGCGGGCCGACGAACTCGACACGCTTGACCACTGCCGGGTTATCGGCACCAGCCTTGCGCAGCGCCTCGGCAACCTGAGTACCCAGTTGCGGGTCTTCACCCGGCATGCGCACTAGCAAGTCAGTGGTAGCGCCGAAGCTCTGTACAACGGCTTCGTGATAGCCCGCCGAAACCAGCTCCTGACGGACCTTGCCGAGGTCGGCGGGACGTTCGTAGGTCAGCTCGATGAGCGTACCGCCGGTGAAGTCCAGACCAAAGTTGAGCCCTTTATGGAACCAGCTGAACAACGCCAGTGCGGTAAGGAGCATCGTGATGGCGAACGCAACATTGCGAACGCCCATGAAGTTGATGGTACGTAACATGGCAGCCCCTTAAATCCACAACTTCTTGAAGTCACGACCGCCGTAGATCAGGTTGACCATAGCGCGGGTCACCATGATGGCCGTGAACATCGAGGTAAAGATCCCGAGCGACATGGTCACCGCAAACCCTTTGACCGGGCCGGTGCCCATCGCAAAGAGAATGCCGCCGACCAGCAGCGTCGTCAGGTTGGCGTCGAGGATCGCCGTGTAGGCACGATCGAAACCTTCGTTGATAGCACGCTGAACCGTCATGCCGTTGGCGATCTCTTCACGAATCCGCGAGAAGATCAGCACGTTGGCGTCCACCGCCATACCCATGGTCAACACGATACCGGCGATACCCGGCAGGGTCAGTGTGGCACCCAGCAAGGACATCAAGGCCAGCAGCATGACCATATTGAGGGCCAGTGCCACGGTCGCGATCAGACCGAAGAAGCGGTAGATCGCCATGATGAACAGCGAGACGAACAGCATGCCCCACAGGGATGCATCGATACCCTTGGTGATGTTGTCGGCACCCAGGCTAGGACCGATGGTGCGCTCTTCAGCGAAGTACATCGGTGCCGCCAGACCACCGGCACGCAACAGCAGCGCCAGCTCGGAAGACTCACCCTGACCATTCAGACCGGTAATCCGGAACTGACTGCCCAGTGGCGACTGAATGGTCGCCAGGCTGATGATTTTCTTGTCTTCCTTGAAGGTCTGGACCGGCACGTCTTTTTCGACGCCGTTGACCATCTGTTTGGTGTAGGTGGTGGTCGGACGCTGTTCGATGAAGATCACCGCCATGCTGCGTCCCACATTGCTGCGGGTTGCACGGCTCATCAGTTCGCCACCGTGACCATCGAGGTTGATGTTCACCTGTGGACGACCATGCTCGTCGAAGCTGGCCTTGGCGTCAGTCACCTGATCACCGGTAATGATCAGACCACGCTCCACCGCCGCTGCCGGACGACCGCCTTCGCGGAATTCGAACATCTCGGTGGTGCCTTTCGAATCATCCGGGCCTGCACCCAGACGGAATTCGAGGTTGGCGGTCTTGCCCAGAATACGCTTGGCTTCGGCCGTGTCCTGCACACCCGGCAACTCGACCACGATGCGGTTGGCACCCTGGCGCTGAACCAGCGGCTCGGCAACACCCAGCTCGTTGACCCGGTTACGCACGGTGGTCAGGTTCTGCTTGATCGAGTATTCGCGAATCTCGGCCAGCTTGGCCGGCGTCAACGCCATGCGCAGCACCGGGATACCGTTCAGCTCGGCAGGCGTGATTTCGAAATCGGTAAAGGTCTTGCGTACCAGTGCACGCGCCTGCTCACGCTCTGCGTCGTCGGTGAAGCCCAGCTGAATCACATTGCCCAGCTGCGGCAGGCTGCGATAACGCACCTTTTCCTTGCGCAACAGGGATTTGACTTCGCCTTCGTAGACTTTCAGACGTGCATCGATCGCCTTGTCCATGTCGACTTCCAGCAGGAAGTGCACACCGCCGGACAGGTCGAGACCGAGCTTCATCGGGCTTGCACCCAGCTTACGCAACCAGGTCGGCGTGGTACGCGCCAGGTTCAGTGCGACGACATAATCGTCACCCAACGCCTTGCGCACGACATCCTTGGCTGGCAACTGGTCTTCCTGCTTGCTCAGACGCAACAAACCGCCCTTGCCATTCTCGGCCAGAGAAGAAGCCTTGACCGAGATGCCGGCATCGGCAAGCGCCTTGGCTGCACGATCCACGTCCGCCTGATTGACTTGCAGCGCAGTGCTTGCGCCGCTGATCTGGATGGCAGAATCATCAGGGTAGAGATTGGGTGCGGAATAAATAAAACCGACCACCAGCACCGCCAGGATCAGTACGTATTTCCACAGAGGGTATTTGTTCAGCATCACGCCGCCCGCTTAAAACGCGGGGCGCCTTGCGCGCCCCGTCGATGGGTAAAAAGTTGTTGCTCAGATCGCTTTCAGGGTGCCTTTAGGCAGAGTGGCCGCGATGGCGCCCTTCTGGATTTTCAGCTCAACGGTGTCAGACACTTCGATGACCACGAAGTCATCGGTCACTTTGTTGATCTTGCCCGCGATACCGCCACTGGTGACAACTTCATCGCCTTTCTGCAGGTTGCCCAGCAGGTTTTTCTGCTCTTTGGCACGCTTGGCCTGTGGACGCCAGATCATCAGGTAGAAGATGACCAGGAAGCCGACCAGGAAGATCCACTCGAAACCACTGCCCGCAGGACCGGCAGCCGGTGCAGCAGCATCCGCAAAAGCGGGAGAGATGAAAAAGCTCATTTGTCGCTCCAGTTACATAATTAGTATAAAAAGCAGGAAAAACTCGTTCTGTTTCAACCCAGAGGCGGCGTTGGAAGGCCGCGTTTGGCATAGAAGGCATCGACGAAGGCGGCCAATGTACCCTGTTGAATAGCCTCGCGCAAACCAGCCATAAGCAGCTGGTAGTGCCGCAAATTGTGGATTGTATTGAGCATGCTCCCCAGCATTTCCCCGCACTTGTCCAGGTGATGCAGATAAGCGCGCGAGAAGTTCTGGCAGGTGTAGCAATCGCAGGTCGGATCCAGCGGCGTATTGTCGTAGCGATGGAACGCGTTACGGATTTTCAATACACCGGTATCGGTGAACAGATGGCCGTTGCGGGCGTTGCGGGTCGGCATCACGCAGTCGAACATGTCGACGCCACGACGCACACCTTCGACCAGATCTTCCGGCTTGCCTACACCCATCAGGTAACGAGGTTTGTCTGCCGGCATGAGGCCTGGCAGGTAGTCCAGCACCTTGATCATCTCGTGCTTGGGTTCGCCCACCGACAGACCGCCAATCGCCAGACCGTCGAAACCGATTTCGTCCAGGCCTTCCAGCGAGCGCTTGCGCAGGTTCTCGTGCATGCCGCCCTGAACGATGCCGAACAGCGCGGCAGTGTTTTCGCCGTGGGCGATCTTGGAACGCTTGGCCCAGCGCAGCGACAACTCCATGGAGACACGTGCCACATCTTCGTCGGCCGGGTACGGTGTGCATTCGTCGAAGATCATCACCACGTCCGAACCCAGATCACGCTGGACCTGCATGGACTCTTCCGGCCCCATGAACACCTTGGCACCATCGACCGGCGAAGCGAACGTCACGCCCTCCTCCTTGATCTTGCGCATGGCGCCCAGGCTGAACACCTGAAAGCCGCCGGAGTCGGTCAGAATCGGCCCCTTCCACTGCATGAAATCGTGCAGGTCGCCGTGGCCCTTGATGACTTCGGTACCCGGACGCAGCCACAGGTGAAACGTGTTGCCCAGAATCATCTGTGCACCGGTCGCCTCGATATCACGGGGCAGCATGCCCTTGACCGTGCCATAGGTGCCCACCGGCATGAACGCCGGGGTTTCCACCACACCACGCGGAAAGGTCAGCCGACCGCGACGGGCCTTGCCATCGGTGGCCAACAACTCGAAAGACATACGACAGGTGCGACTCATGCGTGATCCTCTGGTGCCGATTCCTGTGGGGCCGTCGGCGCGGGATTGCGGGTGATGAACATCGCATCACCGTAACTGAAGAAGCGGTAGCCGTGCTCGATGGCCGCCGCGTAGGCCGCCATCGTCTCGGGATAACCGGCGAACGCCGAAACCAGCATCAACAGCGTGGATTCAGGCAAATGGAAATTGGTCACCAGGGCATCGACCACGTGAAACGGCCGGCCTGGGTAGATGAAGATGTCGGTATCGCCGCTGAACGGCTTCAGTTCGCCATCACGCGCGGCACTCTCCAGCGAGCGCACGCTGGTGGTCCCCACTGCAATCACCCGCCCGCCCCGTGCACGACACGCCGTCACAGCGTCGACCACGTCCTGGCCAACTTCCAGCCATTCGCTGTGCATGTGGTGATCTTCGATCTGCTCGACGCGCACCGGCTGGAACGTCCCAGCGCCGACATGCAGGGTGACGAACGCGGTTTCTACACCCTTGGCGGCAATCGCCTCGAGCAGCGGCTGATCGAAATGCAGGCCGGCAGTCGGCGCAGCCACAGCACCGGCACGCTGCGCGTAAACGGTCTGATAGCGCTCGCGATCCGCACCTTCATCCGGACGGTCTATATAAGGAGGCAACGGCATGTGGCCGACACGCTCCAGCAACGGCAGCACCTCTTCGGAGAAACGCAGCTCGAACAGCGCATCGTGCCGCGCCACCATCTCGGCCTCGCCACCGCCATCGATCAGAATCGACGAGCCAGGCTTGGGCGACTTGCTCGAGCGAACATGCGCCAGCACCCGATGACTGTCCAGCACGCGCTCGACCAGAATCTCCAGCTTGCCGCCGGAATCTTTCTGCCCGAACAGGCGTGCAGGAATGACCCGGGTATTGTTGAACACCATCAAGTCGCCCGGGCGCAAATGCTCGAGCAAATCGGTGAATTGACGATGTGCCAGCGCGCCCGTCGGCCCATCGAGGGTCAACAGACGACTGCTGCGACGCTCGGCCAGCGGATGGCGAGCAATCAGGGAATCGGGGAGTTCGAAGGTAAAGTCAGCGACGCGCATGATCGGGTTCGTTTAGCAGGGCCGGGAAGTTTATCCGGTTTGACGGCATTAGTAAAAAACCTGCGTAAATCCCTGTTGACCAACAGAAAACTCATCCTTATACTTCGCCGCCATTGAGCCCTGATGGCGGAATTGGTAGACGCGGCGGATTCAAAATCCGTTTTCGAAAGAAGTGGGAGTTCGATTCTCCCTCGGGGCACCACATAGCAGTATCCAGAGGTCCCAACCAGACCCGGAACACCAGATAAACCGGCCCACGAGCCGGTTTTTTTGTGCTCAGCTTTCCCAGCGAATCCCTTGTAAGCCCAGTTTATTGTGAGTAGATCGAGTTCGGTCCAGATTTCTACTCACACTCTGACGGGAAAATCCCCCGCCAGCGCCAGCCCAGAGGGTTTGTCTTGGCTCTCACTGACACAGCCGTTCGTACCGCAAAGCCCCGCGAAAAACTCTACTGTCTGACGGATACCGCTGGCCTTTGCCTTGAGATCACACGTGGCGGCTCGAAGCTTTGGCGGTTCCGTTACCGTCTCGGCGGCAAAGCCAAAATGATGGGGCTTGGCGCCTACCCCACCGTGACGCCCGCCAGCGTCACCGAGCCTGTGGGGTACGCCGGTAGTTGTCACCATGGGAATGCCCGAGGGTAAAGCGCTGATTCTCGACACCACCACCGCCATGAGCATCACCAAACCTGAAACGCTACCCAAGCCGATTCAGCGAGCGCTAAACCAGATCGCTCACAGCCGGCCCCTGCTCTACCAGGCAGCCTGCCGCGATCAGATCCGGAAGGAAATCGACACGCTACTGGCCAGAGGCATGAGCCATCAGGACGCGATCGAGCCGCTGCGGGCCTGCCCGCCGACTCTCGACCCGGACTACTAGGCCAAGTGGTTGCCAACCCCGCCGATTTGGTACGAAAACAGCGATTCTGGCAGCGAATGAGCGATTCAAGGCGCTGAAAAACGCCGTTTACGGATTCACTGAAGAGCTTGCTAGGCTAGACCGGTTAGTAATGCCCTAGCTGGCGTCGCCAAGATTCCGGCCATTACAACAGCTGAAATCAGTTCAGCTTAACGTACTTTAAAATCCTTTTTCTAAGGCGCCCCCTAAAAGATCTTTCATTGAGTCGATCAATGCCTGGGGAACTGACTGAAGGCCTCAACCACTCAACGATCAGTAATAGAGCACCGGGCCAGCCGGACAGGACCTGGCCATGACAGGGCGAGGTTTGGCCTCGATAGCGGCTGGTGCACATTTTCCTGACCTGCAGAGTTCCGATTATGACGATACAAGACTTGCTGAATGCGTTGGCGATAAGGCTTGAAAGTGGACCGCTTTCTCTGGATGCGAATCACCTGTGCTGTCTGAAGGTCAACGAACTGGACATGACGCTGGAACGGATTGAACAGCAAAATACGCTGTTTGTTTATCTGTGCGTGGGCACGCTTTCTACTCCAGCCAGCAGCACACTTCTGAGCGATATTCTGGCCGCCAACCTCTTTCATTACGGCTCCAGCGATGGTGCGGCCTTCGGGCTGGACGAAAAAAATAATGAAGTGCTGCTTTTTCAGCGGTTTGATCCGTTACGGATTGATGAGGATCACTTTGTCAGCGCCTGCGTTCAGATGATCGAAGTGGCGAAAATATGGCGGGCAAAGTTACTGCATGGCCATTCTGCTCCGCTCGCCTCCTCAACCAGGCTGACGAAAGCCGGTTTAATGCTAACCATGGCGGGGACTATTCGATGAATATCTCAGGTCCGAACAGACGTCAGGGGACTCAGGCAGAGAACACTGAAAGCGCTTCGTCATCATCGGTAACTAACCCACCGCTACAGCGTAGCGAGGGCAGACGTCTGCGACGTCAGGATGCGCTGCCAACGGATATCAGATACAACGCCAACCAGACAGCGGCATCACCGCAAAACGCGCGCGCGGCAGGAAGATATGAATCAGGGGCCAGCTCATCCGGCGCGAATGATACTCCGCAGGCTGAAGGTTCAATGCCTTCGTCGTCCGCCCTTTTACAATTTCGCCTCCCCGGCGGGCGGAACCATTCTGAGCTGGAAGATTTTCATACAATGATGCTGAATTCACCGAAAGCATCACGGCGAGATGCTATACCTGAGAAGCCCGAAGCAATACCTAAGCGCCTACTGGAGAAGATGGAACCGATTAACCTGGCCCAGTTAGCTTTGCGTGATAAGGATCTGCATGAATATGCCGTAATGGTCTGTAACCAAGTGAAAAAGGGTGAAGGTCCGAACTCCAATATTACGCAAGGAGATATCAAGTTACTGCCGCTGTTCGCCAAAGCGGAAAATACAAGAAATCCCGGCTTGAATCTGTATACATTCAAAAGTCATAAAGACTGTTACCAGGCGATAAAAGAGCAAAACAGGGATATTCAAAAAAACAAGCAATCGCTGAGTATGCGAGTTGTTTACCCCCCATTCAAAAAGATGCCAGACCACCATATAGCCTTGGATATCCAACTGAGATACGGCCATCGACCGTCGATTGTCGGCTTTGAGTCTGCCCCGGGGAACATTATAGATGCTGCAGAAAGGGAAATATTTTCAGCATTAGGCAACGTCAAACTCAAAATGGTAGGAAATTTTCTTCAATACTCGAAAACTGACTGCACCATGTTTGCGCTTAATAACGCCCTGAAAGCTTTTAAACATCACGAAGAATATACCTCCCGTCTGCACAATGGAGAAAAGCAGGTGCCTATCCCGGCGACCTTCTTGAAACATGCTCAGTCAAAAAGCTTCGTGGAGAATCACCCGAAAAAAGATACCACCGTCACTAAAGACCAGGGCGGTCTGCATATGGAAACGCTATTACACAGAAACCGTGCCTACCGGGCGCAACGATCTGCCGGTCAGCACGTTACCTCTATTGAAGGTTTCAGAATGCAGGAAATAAAGCGAGCAGGTGACTTCCTTGCCGCAAACAGGGTCCGGGCCAAGCCTTGACTCACGTCCTCTGAAAAAACGCGCCTTATGGTTGGCGCGTTTTGTCCGAGGACAGGTGTTCGAGAAGAATAAAGGTTGTCACCTCAAGAGGCAGGAGGAACGAGTCGAGGCTCGGCTTGCTCAGCAAACGAAAAGCTGGAGTAACGGGTTTGGCCAGCCCCCCTATTGGAGCCGGGGCCGTGTATCGCGGCCTCAGCTCCACTGCAAGACGAATCAGGTTATAGAAAGACGTGCGTCACTTTGCTGAAAGAGCGCCAACGCTGTCAGGACTGCCGAAGAAAAGTCCGCAGATCACGCACACGCAACTCCGCGTTTATATCCTGTAGCGCCTCAAGACTCAGCGTATTCAAGGGCGCACCATTGGACATTTCCGAGACCTGATCAAGAAGATTCTTGCGAAACCTGTCAACAGCTGACGCATCCAGATACTCGGCTTTCTCTTTCTTGCTTATTTTCAGCCTTACAAGCAGATCTTCAGGCAGCTTTATATTCTTGAGCTCACATCCCAGAGACAGCGTTACAAGATCGCCAAGGCTTCTGATCTCCACTTCCTCGATTGCCACCGTCTGCCTCCCCGGCCAGGCGATGCTCATTTGCCTAGTACATAAACCTATTATTCTTGCCCGGTATAGAGGTACTGATCTCATGGGCAGAAAGACCTTTGACTTTTTCGAATCCGAAAACCAAGGGCACCACCGTCCCACGATTCAGCAGGCTGTTAAAATGCGGATCAGGCCATCGGGCCACTCCTACTAACGCCTGCTGGCAAGGCATCAATCCGCTCACTTGGGGCCCCTGAAGCTCACCGCACCTTGGCGTCCTGGCTCGTTGATGGACAGAGGATGCCTCTGGAGAGTTTGTATATGATGCGCGAAAGCTGTCCGAAGAAATGACAGATGCTTTTGACGATACGCAACTCTTCGGGCTCACCTTTTTTAACTGTTTAATTTAATGTCAGGCCTGACAAAAGGCCGATATTTGTCAAATAGCCTCGGTTTTTTAGCGTCTAGCGCTAACGCTGTCCATAAACTTTCATGCGGCCGATTAAACAGCTCACACGGATCTGTAGAAATGAAGGCTCAGCATTCAAGGCGTCTGAGCCGATTCAATTCAATCAATGCGCCCTGTCAATCCCGAACTGATCCAGCACCGGGTCAACATTATGATCAAACGCCTTCTGCGCCTTGTGCTTTTTGACTGCGTCGATAATCGCCGAAATACCAAAACCCAAAGCCATGGCACCGTCGATGGCCCAGCCGATGACCGGGATAGCAGCACCCAGCGCTGCGCCTGCGGCAAGCCCTGTGGCTTCACCGGCAACCAGACCGACAGCGCGGCCGATCATCTGTCCGCCCAGACGACCAAGACCCGCGGACGCCTCGCGGCCCATCATTTTCGCGCCGGTGTCTATGCCGCCCTTGATTGCCTCCGCGCCCAACCTGGAGCTGTCGATGATGCCTTGAGCAGCGCCCAGCTTGTCACCGCTGGCGAGCCTGTCAGATACTGACGCAAAGCCCATGACCGAGTTGAATGCCTTGCCTCCGATACCTTGCTCGGCGAGCTGCTCGGCCAGCGAAGGGCCGCCCTCTTCATCGGTCTTGCCCTCCAGCAACTTGCGGCCTTTTTTGGAGTTCTGCAGTTCGGACAAGGTGCTGGCCGTGTAGCTCTCACGCTCATCATTAACGAAATCAGCGGGGAGCACGCTTTCATACGCCGCTTTCTGGTTATCTGCGGTTTGCAAAGACTCGCCGGCGTCAGACTTTTTCTGGCCAAGCAGTTGTTTCAGAGCGCCCCCCTCGCTGAAATTGCGAACGTAGGAGTCGGCGATCTTCGTTTGCAGTTCATCAGACTGGTTGTTGAATACTTGCTGGGCAGTGGGCACCTGGGTATCGGGAAACAGGTCTTTTTGCAGTTGCAGTTGAGCCGACAGGCCGGTGATGGCGCCGCTGTAATCGGGGTTGGGGTTGTGTTTGTCGACGGCCTTGTCTGCGGTTGCCATGTCGGCTTGCAAGGCCTTTCCGCTGTTGACGTTTTGAGCCTGCTCAGTCACGGCCTTCTGCAGCGCCGAATCGCTGCGAACCAGGCTGCGCTCCTGCTCGGGAATGCTTTTGTTGAGGTACTCCTGAACGTCTGGATCCTCTTGCAACCGGGCAATTCGGTCGTTAAGGCCCGCCTCGGTCTTCTCGGTATTGCGCAAATCCCGCCCGGCTATCACGCTTTGCTGGGTCTGCTGCAACTTGATCATCACAGCGGCTTTCTGCGCGCCTGTGTAAGCCTCGGGCTTCTCGAAAACCTGAGCATTGAGTTTGCTGATATCGATACCGGCTACCGAATTCAACGTCGCGGCATCGCTGAGCATGCTGGCGAACTGGCCACCATTTTTGGGGGCGCTCTTCCTGATCCACTCGCTCATATTGGACGCATCGAACACCTGGTCGGGGCTATGCGCAGCCTTCTTGCGCCCGGTCAGACCGGCTTCATCCACCTGGCTGAGGAAGCCCGCCTGCGACCACATGTTGCAGGACTGTTTGAGCGTACCTGACAACCCGGGGTTACTTTTAATCAGCGCTTTCAGACCCTCGGCGCTGACATTACCATCGACATCGGTTTTGTCCGCCGCCCCGACGGCATGATGAGGGTCGGCTGCCGTCGCCAACGGCATATTGGCGCGCATCACCGCTGCGCTGCGTACCATTTCAAGGGATTGAGGATCGGCGCCGGGGTTATCTTCCATGTACTTGGCCACGTCCTTGTCGGCATTGTCGGCCGCCTTCTCCATATTTTTGGCGAACGCCTTGAGGTCTTTGTTGGTGATTTTGCCATCCGCATTACCGCCATCCTTGCCGACGTCCACCGCCGTCTTCAACGCAGGGTTGGCATTGATGAACGCCATCGCCTTTTCGGCATTGGGACCATCCTCTCTGGCCATCCACGCTGCGGCGATGGGCCGGTTGAGTTCTTTGGCCGCCTGCTCGCGTTCTTCGGGCGGCAGGTTGGCAACCATCGGCTCCCAGCGCTTGAGCGCCTCGGGCGAAGAATATTCGGAGTTATCGAGAAACGCTGCATCGGTAGCGCTTGGGGCATTCGCCGGGCTGGAGGCCGCCGTGGATGCCGAGCTCGCTGTGGCCGAGACCGATGTCATCGGGGACACCTGATCACCGTCCTGATCGACGCTGGAGGTGCTTTCACTGCTGCTGCTGCGAGTCAGCAGACTCATCAGCGATGAACCGCTTTGCTCGGTTACCGAAAAGGAAGAGGGGCTGTCGTTGGCCTGGCCGAACTGCACAAAAGCCTGACCACCACCTGCGCTGCCCTGCGTAAGCGAAGCTTTGGCCAATGGCGTCTCAGCAGCCAGTTCGCCAGAGGTGGGTTGATTCACGATGCTGCCGAGGGCAGGACTGGGAGAACTGGATATACGCATGGTTGCCATCCAAGTGGTGAGGGATGGCAACTGTGTGGTTTTGCGCGCAAGTTGGTTCCAGACAGATATTCACTCAGGCGAACGGGTCTATGTGTTGCTTGAGCTGCACCCGTGCCCGGGACAGTCGGGAGCGGACGGTGCCGATAGGAACACCGAGCATGTTGGCGGTTTCCTGATAATTGCCATCCATTTCCAGAGAAACTTCCAGAACCTTCTGCATGTTCGTCGGCAGGCAGTCGATGGCCTCTATGACGCGTGCCAGCTGTCGGTGCCCGTCTACCTGATGGGTGATATCGCCGTTCGACTCCAGGTCCGTATGGACCTCGTCTTCCCAGCTTTCCTGATAGGGCTGACGATACATTTTGCGAAAGTGATTACGGATCAGATTCAGCGCAATGCCACACAACCAGGTTTGCGGTTTGCTGGCGTGCTGAAACTTGTGCTCATTGCGTAACGCCTCGAGAAACACGCATTGCAGGATGTCATCCACATCATCAGCGTTCTTCACCCGCTTCTGGATGAACGCTCTGAGCATCTGGACCTGATCGGCCGTCAATTGCCGGATACCGGCGGACGACGATGGTTGGCGTGGTTCGGTTGCATCAAGGATCACAAGATTCGGGAGCATGGGCTTGCCTCAATTGATGGAGTGCAAGTCCTATAGCGATAACCATGCCAGTCCAAAAATAATCATAACCACATGATTTATATAAATATTTTAAAATGTGAAATTCTTTGTAATACATTTTTTTGCGCAACATGATTTTTAGCTCTGCAGCTTTTGGCACAAACGCATGAGCCTTCGGCACCAGGGAACCGAACCGGGCCAACGACCCACTCAGCGGTCACACCAGGCCCAGAATCGTCCTATGAAAATTGTCGCCCCGCCTACATTGCCCATTCGTCCGGTAGCGCCAATCCGCGCCATCACACCGGCTGCGCGAGCGATTCCCGGCAGCGGGTTGCCTGATGAAAAAGGCACCTCGTCACTGCAGGTTTCGCGCTTCGCTGCGGCTCTGGTGCAGCACAGCCGGATATTGCGTGAGCGAGAACTGATCGCGAGCAGGAACGCGTTGCAGTCGCGGGCCGTCAAGCTGGGCGAGCTTTATCAGTTGCTGATGAGCACCAGCGACACCGGGCTGGATAACGCCGCCAGACTGCTGCGCAAAAAACTGCTGCAGGACAACGACGCCGATCTGGAACAGGTTCTGGAATTCGCTGACGGCGACGCTGCCAAGGCTCACGTGGTGTTGCAGGCAGCGCGCAAACAGGCAGAAGACGATGGGGCTGAAGCAGAATATGCAGCGCTGACCCAGACGCTCAAACATCTGCGCCGCCGATTCGGCCCGCGCGCACGCGCCGGTATCAATACCGCAAGAGCCTTCGGGCGCCAGAACATCGATAACAAGCGCCGCACGGCCTTGCGCAATCTGTATGGCGTAGCGGTTTCCGGACAACCCAACGTCACGGGCTTGATCGAAGCCTTGATTGGCGAGCAACAGGAACCCGGCGAGTTCGACCTGAACCTGCGCGACATGCGCATCGCCATCGCCGACGATCTTTCGGCGATTACCCCGTCGGCTTCTCATGAACAACTGCGCACGCTGATGCATGGCCTGACCACCGCGCGCCATGTCACTACGCTGTTGCGCGGCTGCGAACACCTGCTGGGGCGCATGCGCAAAAAGAATCCCAAACTGACGGTGGACCCACCGGCCTTCCTCAAACACATGCTGACCCTGACGGCCAATGGCATGAATGTGAATCAGACCTTGCAACTGACCCAGCACATCGGGGGCAACAGGCTCGAACACCAGTTGGCGTTTCTCAATGGCCTGCGGCCGATGCTGATGCAGTTGCCGATCCTGCTCTGGCGGGACCTGAAAAGCCGTCAGGCCGCGCTGAATAATCTACTCACGCTGATGGCCGAGCTCACGCATAAGGAACAGAAGCAATTATACGAGGGGCTTGCCTGATGAACCGGGTCATCAACTTTCTGAACATGGTCGCGCTGTCGGCCATGCGCCGCTCGGAACTGGTCGGTGCGTTTTTTGTGATCGCCATCGTGTTCATGATGATCACGCCGCTGCCCACCGGCTTGATCGACGTGCTGATCGCCGTGAACATCTGTATTTCCTGCCTGCTGATCATGCTGGCGATGCACCTGCCCAGGCCACTGGCGTTCTCGACCTTCCCTGCCGTGCTGCTGCTGACCACGATGTTTCGCCTGGCCCTGTCGGTGTCTACGACGCGGCTGATTCTGCTCAACCAGGACGCCGGGCACATCGTCGAGGCGTTCGGGCAGTTCGTGGTGGGCGGCAACCTGGCGGTGGGTCTGGTGATCTTCCTGATCCTGACGGTGGTCAACTTTCTGGTGATCACCAAAGGCTCGGAACGGGTCGCCGAAGTCGGCGCGCGTTTTACCCTGGACGCGATGCCCGGCAAGCAGATGTCCATCGACAGTGACCTGCGCGCCAACCTGATCACCGTCCACGAGGCCCGTAAACGACGCGCCGAACTGAACAAAGAAAGCCAGTTGTTCGGTGCGATGGACGGCGCCATGAAGTTCGTCAACGGCGATGCGATCGCCAGCCTGATCATTGTGGCCATCAACATGATCGGCGGCATATCCATCGGCGTGCTGCAGCACAACATGGCAGCGGGCGACGCCTTGCAGCTGTATACCGTGCTGACCATCGGTGACGGCCTGATCGCCCAGATTCCTGCGCTGCTGATCTCCGTCACCAGCGGCATGATCATCACTCGCGTGCCCAACACCGAGGCAGGGGCGGAAGCCAATATCGGCCGCGAGATTGCCGAGCAGATCACCAGTCAGCCCAAGGCCTGGATCATCGCCTCGGTGGCCATGCTCGGCTTCGCTGCACTGCCGGGAATGCCGACCGGTGTGTTCATCACCATCGCGATTATCTGCGGTGCCGGTGGACTGCTGCAGTTGCAACGGGCAAAACCCAAGGCCGATGAGCAACGTACAGCCGCTGTGGCGCCAGAAATGAACGGCAAGGAAGACCTGCGTACCTTTTCCCCCAGCCGGCAGTTTGTGCTGCAATTCCATCCCGGCCAGGACAGCGCGCAGATCGAAGCGCTGGTCAGCGAAATACGCAAGCGCCGCAACCGTCTGGTGGTGCAGTACGGCCTGACCCTGCCTTCGTTCATCATCGAGCATGTCGATGACATTGCCCCGGACGAGTTTCGCTTCACCGTCTATGACGTACCGATGCTCAAGGCCACCTTCACGCAGAGCCATGTCGCCGTGGAAGCACGCCAGCTGGCAGGCGAAAACCTTCCGGCGGCCATCCCGGGCAACACCGACCGCCAGGAAGATCAATGGGTCTGGCTGCCGGCCGAGCAGTCTGGCGACTTGAACCCGGTCAGCTCCACGACCCTGATCATCGAACGCATGGAGCGCACATTGCAGTCCTGCGCGCCGCAGTTCATCGGCTTGCAGGAAACCAAAGCCATCCTCAGCTGGCTAGAGTCCGAGCAACCGGAACTCGCTCAGGAAATGCAACGGGTCCTCACCCTGACGCGCTTCTCGGCCGTCCTGCAACGCCTGGCCTCGGAGCGTGTGCCGCTGAGGGCGATCCGGGTCATTGCCGAAACCCTGATCGAGCACTGTCAGCATGAACGCGATACCAATGTGCTGACGGACTACGTACGCATTGCGCTCAAGTCGCAGATCTACCACCAGTACTGCGGTGCCGAAGGCCTGCAAGTGTGGCTGCTGACGCCGGAAAGCGAGGGGTTGTTGCGGGATGGCCTGCGCCAGACGCAAACCGAAACATTCTTCGCGCTGAGCAACGAGATCAGCCAGATGCTCGTGCAACAGCTGCACATTGCCTTCCCGGTACGAGCTCCCGAACAGGCGGTTCTGCTGGTGGCACAGGATCTGCGCAGCCCTCTGCGTACCTTGTTGAGGGAGGAGTTCTACCATGTACCCGTACTATCTTTCGCGGAAATCAGCAATGCGGCCAAGGTCAAGGTCATGGGTCGATTCGACCTTGAAGACGATCTCGAGCCGCTGGACAACGAGCATGCTGCTTGAGCCTGCAAGGCCTGAACGCACGGAGACTTTCAGATGTTTGAATTACGCGTACTGAACGGCCAGCACCAAGGCGCGGCATTACCGCTGATCGGTGAGCAATGGTCGATTGGCTCTGCCGGACAACACGATCTGGCGCTGGACGATGCGGGCGTGGAAAGCCTGCATTGCCGCCTGCAACGTGTCGACGACAACTGGACACTGAACGCTGAACAAGGCGCGGTCTGCGACGAACAGGGCAACGCCCGGCCGAGCATCGACCTGACGCTCAACAACGCCTTCATGCTGGGTTCGGTGTGGCTGTGCGTTTCGTCTGCGGGCGATGAATGGCCCTCCGTGCCCGCCGTGATTCCCAAACAGCCTGAGGCCGAATCCGGGCCGGCACGCAACGACGTGCCGCTGGAGAAGGTCAAGTCCCGCTCGCAGTTTCTCAACCGCACCACGGGCATCATCGCCGGGCTGCTGGTGGGCGTCATCGGCAGCGCCTGGAGCCTGACCCGCCCGCCCGCTATTGCGATGGATCAGAGCCCGGCACACCTGGCGGCCGCCACGACAGAGGCCTCGCCCGATACACCCAAGGCGCCAGCCAGGGCTGCAAACCCTGTGACCGACAAACGCATACGTCTGAGCAGCGCGGATGACGTCCGCCACCAGTTGAGCACCATGCTCAGCGACCGCCTGCTGACTGATGTCAGCGTAGAAGAGACGCCCGACGGGCTGGTCCTCAACGGCGATCTGAAAGAAGAATCGCTGCTGGTCTACCAGCGCATGCTTCAGCGCTTCAAGACCCTGTACGACTCGCCGGTAACCGTTCTGGACAACGTGGGCAGCAATCGCAACACCCTGCCCTTTGTGGTGGTTCAGATCATGACCGGGCCGCATGCGCATCTGGTGACTGCCGACGGTCGACGGGTTTACGTAGGTGACGAAGTGGATGGCCTGCGCCTCACCCGAATCGATAATCAGCGCCTGCAATTCGACGGTAATCGCCATATCGAGGTGAACTGGTGAATGCAGCACTGAACCTGTGGAAAGACGCGCACGCCAAGCGTTTGAGCCAGTACTGCGCGGTGCGCGTCATTGGCCGCGTCAGCGCCGTGCGCGGAATTCTGCTGGAGTGCAAGATTCCATCGGCCAAGGTCGGCGATCTGTGTGAAGTGAGCAAAGCCGACGGCTCGTTGCTGCTGGCCGAAATCGTCGGCTTCACCCAGGAATGCACGCTGCTCAGTGCCTTGGGCCCACCCGACGGTATTCAGGTCGGCGCACCGATCCGCCCGCTGGGCGTGGCACACCGGATCGGCGTCGATGACAGCCTGCTCGGCTGTGTACTGGACGGTTTCGGGCGCCCGCTGATGGGCGATTGCCTCGGCGCTTTCGCCGGCCCCGAGGACCGCCGCACGACTCTGCCGGTGATCGCCGACGCCCTGCCCCCGACCCAGCGACCGCGTATCACCCGGGCGTTACCCACCGGGATACGCGCCATCGACAGTGCGATTCTGCTCGGCGAGGGCCAGCGTGTCGGGCTGTTCGCCGGAGCAGGCTGCGGCAAGACCACGCTGATGGCCGAACTGGCGCGCAACATGGATTGTGACGTCATCGTTTTCGGCCTGATTGGCGAACGGGGCCGCGAACTGCGCGAGTTTCTCGACCACGAACTGGACGAAACCCTGCGCCGCCGCTCGGTGCTGGTCTGTGCAACATCCGATCGTTCCAGCATGGAGCGCGCCCGCGCTGCGTTCACCGCGACCGCCATCGCCGAAGCCTTTCGCGCCCGAGGCCAGAAAGTGCTGTTGCTGCTCGACTCGCTGACCCGCTTCGCCCGCGCGCAACGGGAAATCGGCATTGCTTCGGGCGAGCCGCTGGGGCGCGGCGGTCTGCCACCCTCGGTGTACACCCTGCTGCCACGCCTGGTGGAACGCGCCGGGATGAGCGAGAACGGTTCGATCACCGCGCTTTACACGGTGCTGATCGAACAGGACTCGATGAACGATCCGGTCGCCGACGAAGTGCGCTCGCTGCTCGACGGGCACATCGTACTGTCGCGCAAACTGGCCGAACGCGGGCACTACCCGGCAATCGATGTGTCAGCCAGCATCAGCCGGATCCTGAGCAACGTCACCGGTCGCGAACATCAACGGGCGAACAATCGCCTGCGCCAGTTACTGGCTGCCTATAAACAAGTGGAAATGCTCCTGCGCCTGGGTGAATACCAGGCCGGGGCCGACCCGGTCACCGACTGTGCCGTGCAACTGAACGAGGCCATAAACGCGTTCCTGCGCCAGGACCTGCGTGAACCCGTGCCGTTGCAGGAAACCCTCGACAGGCTGCTGCAACTCACCTCTCAACTGCCGGAGTAGCCATGGACGAACCACTGGAAGACGACCCGCAACAGGTCGCTCTGCAGCAGGTGATCGGTCTGCTCACGCCATTACGCCAACACCGTCAGGCCAGTGCCGAGCGGGCCCATCGCCAAGCGCAGTTGGAACTGAAATCGATGCTCGACCACTTAGCAGAGACAAGGGCGTCGCTGAATCAGGAACGCGACAACCATAAGCGCCGCCGCGAGAGTCTGTCCCATGCGCATTTGCAAAAGACGCTCAGCCTGACTGATGTCGACGGCTGGCACGAAAAGGAAAGAACCATGCTCGACCGCCTGGCTTACATCCGCCAGGACGTGCAGCAACAGCAAATGCGAGTAGCTGAACAACAGGCGTTGCTTGAACAGAAACGGCTGCAAGCCAAGGCGTCTCAGCGCGCGGTCGAGAAACTCGTCTGCATGGAGGAGACGCTCAACGAAGAAGGTTAAGTGACGATGACCGCACCGATCAAAACCCCTGCCAAAGCGCCACCCGCGCCGAGCGCCCCGCCAGCCACCTCGCGCCCCCTGCCTTCGCTGCGTCAGCCCGCCAGGTCCGATGACCAGCCACCAGCCTTTACCGGAGCACCACGGGGCGATGTGCAGAAGGTTCGTTTCGCGCTGAACCGTTCAGTGGCCGACAGCCCGATGAGCGCCGACGGCATGTTCTTCTCGCAACTGCTGATACCGCAGGTAGGCGAAGAGCCGGATCAGCAGGGCTTCGGAGGCAGCGGTGTGGCCTTCTCTGCACAGTCCGAAAACGTACCGACTCAGCTGATCGACGAGCTGGCGCAGCGTTTGCCCGATCAGCCGGACGGTCCGCTGGCGTTCAGCCTGCTCATGCCCAATCTGGGCAGCGTGCGGGTCAACGCCAGCAAATCCGAAAACCGCTGGAGCATTCAACTGGGCTTTGGCCGACGTGACGTTCTCAAGCGCTTGCAGGGCCAGGTCGGCGCATGCCGGGAATCGCTGGCGCAGGCACTTGGCCAGGACGTCGAGCTGGACATGCATGAAGACTTCACAGCATGAGCGCCCTGCGTCTGCGCAAGGTCGACGCTCTGCTGGCCCAAGCCACACGCGCACTCGGCGCCGGACGACGCCTGGGCTTCAGCGCCCGCGGTTGGCACGCCGAACTGAGCCTGCTGCCGCAGCACGAAGACGCGCGGATACCGGCAGACGGTGTCTGGTTGAATACGGCGGTCGGCCCCTTGTTGCTAAGCGATGCCGAAGCGTTGCTCAGCCTGCTGGGCGAAGTGCCCTTAACGCTCGGCGGCGAGTACCAGGCCTGGTACTGGCAGTTATTCAACCAGCGCCTGAGCCCGGTGATCGCCGATCTGCTGGCGCCTGTTGCGCCGTTTTCAGACGCACCGACCGAGCCAGCCATCGGCTGCAGGATTCTCGTGCGACTGGGCAGCGAACGACTCGATGCCCACCTGCACGCCGCACCCGCCACCCTGCTCAGGCTTCTGGGTTCGGCTGACTGGCAAGTCTTGAATCGTAACGTGGACGAATCCTGGTCGGTGGCGACACCACTGATCGTCGGCGAACTGTCACTGACTCGGGAACAAATCGCCTCGCTACGCCCCGGTGACGTGGTGCTACCCGCCCGCTGCCGGTTCGACAGCGCCGGACAAGGGTCCGTGACACTCGCTGGACGTCAATGGGCGGCCCGCACCGACCAACAGGCCCAGCATCTTTTTCTGCAGCTCGGTCATGAGGAGCACAGTCACCATGAGTACTGAAGATCTGTATCAGGACGACGTCGAGATGCTCGACGACTATGAAGAACCGGTGCCTGAACAGGCTGATCAGCAACTGCGTGACGACGAGCATGCCGAGCACGCATTCGGCTATGCGGACAGCGAAGCGGAGCATGAAGAGGCGTCGGGAGAACACAACGAGTCGCCGATGCTCGACTCACTGGAGCTGGCCCTGACCTTGCGCTGCGGCGAGCTCAGACTGACCCTTGCCGAACTGCGCCGACTGGACGCCGGAACCATTCTCGAAGTCAGCGGCATCGCGCCAGGCCACGCCACGCTGTGCCATGGCGAGCAGGTGGTTGCCGAAGGCGAGCTGGTCGACGTCGAAGGCCGCCTCGGTTTGCAGATTACCCGGCTGGTGGCGCGCTCATGATCATGGAGGGCGTCAACCCGATCATGCTGGCGCTGTTTCTCGGCTCGCTGTCGCTGATCCCGTTCCTGTTGATCGTCTGCACCGCCTTTCTGAAGATCGCCATGACGCTGCTGATCACCCGCAACGCGATCGGCGTTCAGCAAGTGCCGCCGAACATGGCGTTGTATGGCATCGCCCTGGCCGCGACGATGTTTGTCATGGCCCCGGTGGCGCACGACATACAGCAGCGGGTTCATGAACACCCGCTGGAACTAAGCAACGCCGACAAACTGCAGAGCAGCCTCAAAGTGGTCATCGGGCCGCTGCAACGCTTCATGACACGCAACACCGACCCGGATGTCGTAGCCCATCTGCTGGAAAATACCCAGCGCATGTGGCCCAAGGAAATGGCCGATCAGGCCAACAAAAACGATCTTCTGCTGGCGATCCCGGCCTTTGTGCTGTCGGAGCTGCAGGCCGGTTTCGAGATCGGTTTTCTGATCTATATCCCTTTCATCGTCATTGACCTGATTGTCTCCAACCTGTTGCTGGCACTGGGCATGCAGATGGTCTCGCCGATGACACTGTCGCTGCCGCTCAAACTGCTGCTGTTCGTGCTCGTATCGGGCTGGTCGCGTCTGCTCGACAGCCTGTTCTATTCCTACATGTGAGGCGGTCATGGAAGCGTTGGCGTTGTTCAAGCAAGGCATGTTTCTGGTCGTCATCCTGACCGCCCCGCCGCTGGCCGTTGCGGTGCTCGTGGGTGTGGTCACCTCGCTGCTGCAGGCACTCATGCAGATTCAGGATCAGACATTGCCCTTCGGCATCAAACTGGGGGCCGTCGGACTGACCCTGGCCATGACCGGCCGCTGGATCGGCGTCGAGCTGATCCAGTTCATCAATATGGCCTTCGACCTGATTGCACGCTCCGGGGTCAGTCACTAAATGCCCTTCGACGCGCACAGCGCCTTTCAATTCATGCTGGGCATGGGACTGGCAATGGCACGGCTGATGCCCTGCATGCTGCTGGTGCCAGCCTTTTGCTTCAAATACCTGAAAGGCCCGTTGCGTTATGCCGTCGTGGCGGTGATGGCGATGATCCCGGCACCGGCCATCAGCAAGGCTCTGGAGTCCCTCGACGACAACTGGTTCGCAATCGGCGGCCTGCTGATCAAGGAAGCGGTACTCGGCACGCTACTGGGGCTGTTGCTGTATGCGCCATTCTGGATGTTCGCCTCGGTGGGCGCGCTGCTCGACAGCCAGCGCGGTGCGCTCAGCGGCGGCCAGTTGAACCCGGCGCTGGGCCCTGACGCCACGCCACTGGGCGAACTGTTTCAAGAAACCCTGATCATGCTGGTAATCCTCACCGGGGGGCTGTCGCTGATGACTCAGATCATCTGGGACAGCTACAGCGTCTGGCCTCCGACGGCCTGGATGCCGGGCATGAACGCTGGCGGCCTGGATGTCTTTCTGGAGCAGTTGAACCAGACGATGCAGCACATGCTGCTGTACGCCGCGCCCTTCATCGCGCTGCTGCTGTTGATTGAAGCAGCGTTCGCGATCATCGGCCTGTATGCGCAACAGCTGAACGTTTCGATCCTCGCCATGCCAGCCAAGAGTATGGCCGGCCTCGCTTTTCTGCTGATCTATCTGCCGACGCTGCTGGAACTGGGCACAGGTCAATTGTTGAAGCTGGTTGATCTGAAGTCGCTGCTGACGCTTCTGGTGCAAGTGCCGTGAGCGAAAAAACCGAAAAGGCCACGCCCAAGCAACTGCGCGACGCGCGGGAAAAGGGTCAGGTCGGGCAGAGTCAGGACCTCGGCAAACTGCTGGTGTTGATGGCCGTCAGTGAAATCACTCTGGCCCTGGCTGATGAAAGCGTCAGCCGACTGGAGGCGCTATTGTCGCTGTCCTTTAAAGGCATCGACCGCAGCTTTGCCGCATCGGTCGAGCTGATCGCCAGCGAAGGCCTCACCGTACTGCTCAGCTTCACCTTGTGCAGCGTCGGTATAGCGATGCTGATGCGCCTGATCAGCAGCTGGATGCAGATCGGCTTTCTGTTCGCGCCCAAGGCGCTGAAAATCGATCCCAACAAGATCAACCCGTTCTCCCACGCCAAACAGATGTTTTCCGGGCAAAACCTGCTCAACCTGCTGCTCAGCGTTCTCAAGGCCATTGCCATCGGCGCGACGCTGTATGTGCAAGTCAAACCTGTGCTGGGCACCCTGGTGTTGCTGGCCAACAGCGATCTGACGACCTACTGGCATGCCCTGGTCGAGCTGTTCAGGCATATTTTGCGAGTGATATTGGGGCTGCTGCTGGCGATCGCCATGATCGACTTCGCCATGCAGAAATACTTCCATGCGAAAAAACTGCGCATGAGCCACGAAGACATCAAGAAAGAGTACAAGCAGTCGGAAGGCGACCCCCACGTCAAAGGCCATCGTCGGCAACTGGCCCAGGAGATCCTCAATCAGGAGCCCAGTGCTGCGCCCAAGCCTGTGGAAGATGCCGACATGCTGCTGGTCAACCCGACCCACTATGCGGTGGCCCTGTATTACCGACCAGGCGAAACGCCTCTGCCTCTGATTCATTGCAAAGGTGAAGACGAGGAAGCCCTGGCATTGATTGCCCGCGCCAAAAAAGCCGGCATCCCGGTGGTGCAGAGCATCTGGCTGACCCGGACGCTGTACCGCTCCAAGGTCGGCAAATACATCCCCCGCCCCACCCTGCAGGCTGTCGGCCACATCTACAAAGTGGTTCGGCAACTGGACGAAGTCACCGATGAAGTGATTCAGGTCGAAGTCGAGCTGTGATGGCTGTTTAGCCACAGGCGTACTTCCGGCCAGGTCACCTGAACCGACGTCATCTGGTGAGCGTCGAAACCCGCATGAATAACCGACAGAGTCACACCGGGCCGCATTGCCCATTGTCGGCCTGGATGTTTGCGACTACCTTGTGCACAACCGGTACGGGACACAGCATCGATGCACAAGATAACCCATTGGCCCCTGACCCTCTATTTCGACGGTGAATGCCCACTCTGCGCGCGCGAAATCAAGATCCTGCGTGCGCGCGCCAAACCCGATCGCCTTCGTTTTGTCGATATTAGTGGTGAAGCGTTTGATGCCGGATCTGTGGGGTTCACACTTGCGCAGATGGAATCATCATTGCACGCCCGATTTGACGATGGGACATGGGTCACAGGCCTGGACGCTACGCTCTGGAGCTGGCGAGCAGCAGGGCTGGGTGTCTGGGCTGCACCGTTGTCATGGCGCTTGACCAGGCCGCTACTTGATATTGGCTATCGTCTTTTTTGTCGCTGGCGTCCGCATTTGGCCTGGTTGCCCCATCCGGATGGCAGTGCTCGCTGCCGGGGTGACCGCTGTGCAGTGTCGAAAACCGACCGAGCTCCGCACGACCAGTGACTGCCTGACGCTTGTAGATTGCATCTGCGCAAAAAAAGACCGCCCCATCTGCACTGGAGCGGTCTTTTTTTCATGCGGGTGTTATCTCTTAAACCAGATGATCCAGGCCTGCCAGTATCAATTCGTTTCGCCGGATATCGTCGAGGTTGGTGACGGCATGGGGGGCGTCGCTCACCGCGTGCCATACGACGAAATCACGCCGCATATCCAGGAACAGAAAGTAGTCATTGAATCGTTCGGCTTCTGAGAACCTCAGTTGCAGCGCCTCTCTAAGTTGTTCGGGACGCAGCGCTCGCCCCTCGATGTGCAGCGCAATGCCCCAGTCATGATGCTCGCGCCGGCTGACAAAAGAGACTCCGTTTGCCACCGGCCACACCGCGGGACTCTGCGCCGCAACGTTGTAGTAGAACGCTGTTTTCTCCTCGACCTCGATCATGTCTAGTCCCTTAACTTCACGACGGTGTAATCGCGCTCGTGGTCTTGATCATCAAGACCGTCACGCATGTCCGGAGGCCACCAGATGACCAGTTCACGGCTGGTGGAGTCCGGGCGTTTGCAGGCAGTTCCCGAACAACCGTGGGTGGCGCACCCGGTCAGGGTAGCGAACACCACCAACACGACTGCAACGCTGCTGATCTTCATGGCTTTGCCCCCCGGAGCAGTGATGGCCGACTCTCTTTGGCCATTTTTGATATCTGTGGCTGACGTACCGCGATATACACTTCGCTCTCCTCGCCCGGTTGCAGCCATGCGTGGGGCCAGGCGGCGACGCCGATGACCCAGCGACCACCGCAGCGACTCTCGTCGATGCGCACCGGTTTGTCGGTATTGTTACGCGCTACCACAACGGCCACACCCCAGTCCTTGCGTGCATACCATTGCGAGCGCTGGCCATCGAGGGTCAGGCCCTGACCCGGGTCACACAGGCTGTCGGTTTCAAAGGGCAGTGTTTCGCCGTCATGCATACCCTCTGGCGCAGCGCCATCGACCATCTGCGTGAAGACTTTCTGAATGTCGCCGCGGGTAGGCAGCTCACCGCCGTCACGCCGTTCCTTGATCCTTTTCATCTGGTCATCGACATCGTGAGGGTTGCCGTTCTGCACATAGCGAGCCGGGTTGACCTGGTCGCCAATCAGTCTTGGCGTCAGAATGAACAGGCGCTCGCGCTGGCTCAGTTCACGGCTGCGGGACTGGAACAGCAGCTTGCCGACGTAGGGGATATCGCCCAGCAACGGAACCTTGTGGATCTTGTCGTTGGCTTCAAGGCCATGGAAACCGCCTATGACCAGTGAACCGTGTTCGGCTATGACGGCCTGGGTACTGACATTGCCTTTGCGCACACTTGGCTGCGTGTCATTGATGTCGGAGATGTCGATCTGACCATCCTCGATATCGACGATCAGTTGCACCTGAGGCTTGCCATCGTGATCCAGCGAGCGCGGAGTCACCTGCAGACTGGTGCCAGCGGTGATGGGCTCTATATTGGCCACACGTTCCGACGTCGCAGTGAGGTATTCGGTGCGACTGAAGTCAATCACGGCCGGCTGGTTTTCAAGGGTAAGAATCGATGGATTGCCGATCACCGAGGCTGAGCCGTTACCTTCCAGCGCATGCAGTTCGGCAGCGAACTTGCCGGCGTTCTGAATGAACAGGGTGGAGCTGGTGCCCGCGTCGAACATGTTGGCACCCCCGTTGACACTCCCGGCATTGAAGTTCCAGCGGCTGGACAGTTCTGCCAGCTCGTTGCGATCGATGTCGAGAATCACGGCGTCGATTTCGATCAGGTTGCGCGAAACATCCAGCTCTTTGATGAGCTTTTCGTACATGGCCTTGCGTGAGGGCAAGTCATAGATCAGCACAGCATTGTTACGGACATCGGCCGTTACGCGGATGTTGGCCCGACCGCCAGAGCGGCTTTTTCCACCACTTTTGCTGCCGCCTCCGCCGCCATAGTGCAGTACCTGATCGAGGCCCTGCTCCAACGCATTGGTATCGAGGCCGCTGGAGCTCATCGGCAGACTCGGAGCGTCCGGGGCGCCACCGCCCGCCAGACCGTTACCGCGACCGCCTCGCCCCAGCAGATCCATACCATTGATGGACCCGCCATGAGAACGGGTATCCAGCAAATCCTGGAGAATGCTGGCGACACCGGCGACCACCAGTTGTTGATCGCGATAGCGAATGGTGCGGTCCGCGGCACTGGCGTATTTGAGCGGAAATACGATGATGTCCTGCTTGTCGCCCTTTTCAGGTGCTTCGACTTTCTTGCTGTAATCGCGCACCAGTTCCACATATTTTGCCGGGCCGCGAACCAGAACCACGCCTTCGTTCGGCAGTACACCCCAACCAAAGCGCTTGTCCAGCAGCCCCACATCGGTCAAAGCAGTCTGCAGGTCATCTACCGCGTCGGATGACACTTCGATGCGTGCCGAGGTGTGCTCGCTAGAGGGGCTGACGTACAACGTGTCGTTATACACAAACCACTGGAAGTGATATTCCTGGCCCAGACGGTCGAGAAACTCTTCCGGGCTCTGAGCGCGTATCCGGTCATCAAGGACCCCGGGAATGGGCGGCATATCCAGCGCCATGCCGAATTCTTTGGCGAAGTCGGCCAGCGCTGTCGCCAGCTCGGTCTGCCGGGCATCGTAGGCGTAAGCCGTATGTTTCCAGGCTTCGGGGGTCACCGCCCACGTGGCGGGGGACAGCCCGATCAACAATAAAGGCAACCACATCAAGGCCTTGCGCATTTCAAACTCCCGGTTGCCGGTGATTGAGGGTCGTGCGCCCGGCTAAGGCGGGCACAGAATTGACCAGAGTGGTGTGCATCAGGCTGAGCAAGGCCGCGCGCTGATTGGCCAGGCTTTCCAGACGGTTCAGCAGATCGGCAAGGCTGCAGGGGCCAGGCATCCAGCTGACCAGCACCATGCAGCGCGTTTGCGGATCGATGGCGAACGCGCCGTCACAGGCACACGCCAGGCTGGCACCGCCATGACTGAGCAATGCTTCGATACGCTGAGGGTCGTTGGCGTCATAGGGGTCGAGTAACTCGATGCTGCAACGGACTCCGCCACCCACCATTTCCAGCCGTGCGTTGGCGTCGTCGACCCAGCAGTCGAGCGGGCTCGCCGGGCGCTGATCACGCCACAGGCCGACGACCTCCTCGAACTCACTGAAATCCATCGATGACATTTTTGGTCATTTTATAACCAGCCTGCTGGCATTGATCAGCGATGTTGGAGCTGACCGCAGCCTGCTGGCTCGCCTCACTGAAGGCATCGATGTCGTCGGCGGTGAAATGCCCATTGCCCCCGTCCAGCACGTCATCCACGTCGGACAACGCGCGAGTGAGCGTGGAATCGAGGTTATTTTGCAGGGATTTGAAATTTATCATGTCCGGATGCTCCAGCAGAAAGGTTCAAACCTTGAGTGGAGCAAACAGGTGGAGCGGTTCCATTTTCGCCGCAAGAGTCTGTTTCAGGCAGCTGGCTCAGTGCCTGCCAGCCCGTTGCGCAGCGTTGCCCAATCGATTTCGAACGCGCCGTTGGCGTCGCTCAGGCGCAGGCTTTCAGTGGCCAGCGTCGCATCACGTTTGAGCTCCCAGTGCTCGGCAAAACGACTCTCTGCCAACCATTCGGCGACTGGCTCGGCCATCTCCGGATGAACGCTGAGCGTGGCCACTGCTTCGTTGAGCTGACTGGCTGCCAGGTTCCTGACCAGTGCCCGAGCGCGCTCGGCAAGGGTCGTTTCGTCGAGCAACTGGCGCAATCCCTCAGTCAATAACTCCTCGACAGCAGTCATGGCTTGCTGCTGCAAGGCTTCGCGCTGGACGTGCAGCTCGTCCAGAAAGGCATTAGCGCGCTCCCAGAACTGCGCAAGCGCCTCCTGATGCCGACGATCGGCTTTAGCCTGCTCAAGTACCAGCAACTGCTCCGCCTGACGTTGCGCGTCCATCAGAATATCGCGAGCCAGCAGACTGTTGGCGATGTCTTCACGGCGCAATACCGGCTCGGGCAGCACCGCGTCGGCAGTCAAGGTAATACTGCGTTTGGCAAGCATGGGAAAGTTCCTGGTGCAGAGGAAAGCGGATATTCAGGCCGCAGTGACACGCCATAGAACAGCCTGCCACAGCGTCTGAAGTTTATTTTCGGGGGCCGAGCAAGGGCTGTCGGCGACCTCATCGGGCGCCCAGGCCAGACGCAATCGCGGCCAATACTCAGGCCCGAGCCAGGCACCCAACAGCAAGCGCACATCTTCATGTTCCAGATCCAGCCAGACACCGGGGCGCAACGCCTTGGTCAGGGACCAGCACCACTGTCCGTCATGTCCGTCGCTTTCGTTACGGGAAAAACAGATGCGTTGCGCCAGATCCAGCGCCTGATCACGCTGCACGGTCGTCAGTGCCAGCCAGCTCAACACCGGCGCTGCAGGCATCGGCGGTTGACTTGGCGTGATGCCGACACTCTGCAGGAACACGCTGTGACGGCTGACCATCAGGGCCTCACAGTCGCTGACGGTCAGTCCGCAGCGCTCGGCGAACCGGCTTTGCCAGCCCGCATGCGCCCATGGCCAGGGATTGCACCACCACTGAGTCCAATAGTCCTCGGCGGTCAGGTCCATCACGCGCGCGCCGGTACGGTCGAGCGGCTACGGCCGGCAAAACCGATCCGCCGAAGCACCGAGGCGCGCCAGTCACTGCGCAACAGCAGCGCGATGATCAGCAGCAACACCGCCAGGCCAACCGGCACCAGCCAAAGCATCAGGTTCCAGAACGGCAGATTGGCGCTGTCCAGCTTGAACGGTCCGAAACTGACCCACTGTGTGGTTTCCTGAAACTCGGTAGCCGGTACGAACACAATGGAAAACTTTTTCGACTCTGCCGATTGCGTCGACATGCCGGGGATACTGCTGGCGACCATCTGTTGAATGCGTCCGCGCACGCTGTCCGGGTCAAGCGCTGCGGAGTGTTTGATGAACACCGCAGCAGAGGCAGGTTGCACTGGTTCGCCCGGTGCGATGCGTTCCGGAAGTACCACGTGCACCCTGGCCACGATGACGCCGTCTATCTGCGAAAGCGTCGCTTCGAGTTCCTGAGACAGGGCATAGATGTAGCGGGCGCGCTCTTCGAGCGGGGTCGAAATGACCCCTTCTTTCTTGAAGATATCCCCCAGACTGGCGCGAGACTGGCGTGGCAGGCCGGCAGCGTTGAGCACTCTGACGGCGCGGTTCATGTCGCTGGTCGCGACGGTGACGACAACGCCGGTTTTTTCCAGGCGTTTGCGCGCGTCGATATGCTGATCGGCAAGACGGGCAACGACCTCATTGGAGTCCTGCTCGGACAAGCCGGTGAACAGATCGGTTTCATCACTGCAGCCGCCGAGCAACACCATGCAAATCAGCAGCAGCCCTGCGCTCAGAAATTTCACGGAAACCTCTACTGCAAGTTAGTCAGCTTGTCGAGCGCCTGCGCAGTCTTGCTCACCACCTTGGTCGTGAGCGCAGTCTGCAACGAACATTGCGACAGGGTCCTGGTCATCGCGGCGATATCCAGCGCGTCTCCCGTGCCGGAGGCTTTCTTCATCGACCGCATTGCTTGCTGAGACATTTTTTCGGTTTCGCCCAGACCGCCGGAAATTGCGCTGGCGATATGCTCGGAAAGCGGCGCTCCGCTCGAAACGCCGTCCGGCTGCGTGGCAGCGGTGAAGATGTCGACATCCGCCTGGGCCGGTTCTGAAACGAGCCCCTGTGGCACATCCTGCCCGAGTTCCGGCGAGATGCTTTTAACATTACCAAGGTGGGAAATGGTCACGTGAGTTCTCCGTCAGGCGGGTGTCGGTCAGGCTGCGGCCTGATTGCGGGTGCCTTGCAGCAGCGTACTGACCAGCAAGGTGGCGATTTGCGCAGCGCTCGACTGCACGTCGGTAGCGGTTTGTCCGGCGTCCTTGAGCGTCGCTTCAAGGCCCTTGAGCAGCAAGCCGCCCAGCAACTGGTCAAGATCCTGAGCGGACTGTCCGCCATTCGCCGCCGTGCCGGTCTGCGGGGTGTTTAGGGGTGTACCCAGCCCACCGCCAGCCAATACCGATTGCAGGCCACGGTCGATAAGCTCGCCGATCAGTTGCCCCGCTTCACCACTGGTAGTGCCGCTGTCACCGGGACCGGTATTGGCGTCGATCAGCGGATCACCCGTCACGGACGAGCTGTTAGAAAAACTGCTCGGAGTGCCCAGACCTCCACCCGTCCCCGCCAGACCACCAGCGCCACTCTGCTGATTACCCAGTTGCTGGCCAATGATGTCGAGTGCCGAGCGGAACGCAGCCGTTTTGTCGCCATCAAGGAAGTTGTCTTCCTTGAGTTCGTTCACCCAGGAACCCGAGTCCGGCTTGGGAAACTGTGCGGGATTGTCATCCATGAACTGCGCGATCTTGTTCAGCATCGGCATATCGTCTTCGGAGAAGCTTGCCCCGCCATCCTGCTTGGTCAGAAGATCATCGAGCATAGACTTGGCAAGGCCACTGAGCACCTGAGTCATCAGGTCCTGCTGTCCGGTACCCGAGGCGTTGTCCGCAGACGCGCCGAAGTTGTCACCCAGCTTTTCATGAATCAGCTTGTCCAGCGCAGCGATGACATCCTCGATACCGCCGCCTGCCTTGCCATCCGCGGCCATCGACTTGGCCAGCAGTTTGCCCAATGGCGAGCTGTCGTCGAGTTGACCATTGCGCATCAGTTCCTCGGCCAGCTTCACGACAACTTCCTGAAGCGCCTTGCTCGACGTACTGGCGCCAGTCGTCTCGGTTTCAGGACGTACCAGAACAAGGGCCATTGCCGGGGTTTGCAGCGAGCTGCTGTTAAGACTGAGACTCTGCATCACAACCTCCTCAAAGTAGCAGCCCCCTCAGGTGCGAAGGGGCTTCAAGAAATCAGAACTGGACGACCGAGTTCCGGATCTTGCTTGCGACGATCTGGTTGGAAAGCGCCTCTTTCTTGTCCTCAAAGCCCGCCAGCATGCTCGACTCGCGCAGCAGGCCGTTCTCTTCGTTCGCGGTGCCGTCAAGCTCGGCACTTTTTGCATCGCCTTTGCTGATGCTGGAGCGAGTAGCGTCGATGCTGTCAGTGCTGCCGGTGTTGCTCACCAGTGCAGCATTACGGTCGGCGCTGCTCTTTACGCTGTTGATGCCTTGAGCGGCACCACCGATCGTGTTGACGACACCGCGACCTGCACCCGCCAGAGAACTCATGATAGTCATAACGTCATACCCCTTCGTCTGTACCAGCGTAATTGCTTGGTACAGCTAGGTGGCCTGTGCCCGGGAATCGGTTCCAGATCTTCTGCAAAAAATCAGATGCTCAATTCCTTGATGCGGCGGTAGAGCGTACGACGTGGAATATCGAGCTCCAGGCTGGCCGCGTCGATGCAATTGCAGTGGCGCTTGAGCGCTTGCTGAATCAAGGCCTTTTCGATCGCTCGCAGCTGGAACTTGAGCCCGCACGCCAGGTGCTCTTCGGTCTGCGAGTCAGCCCCGAGCAGAGGAAAGCCCAACACATGGCGCTTTGCAGCGGCCTTGAGCTCGCGGATATTGCCGGGCCAGTGATGCCCCGTCAGTACCTGCTGAAGCAACGGACATACATCGGGAATCGCGAGGTTAAGTTCTTTGGCCGACGCCGCCACAAATCGGGTGAACAACGGCAGGATACGCTCGGGCTGATCGCGCAGCGGCGGCAGTTTGAGGGTCAGCACGTTCAGGCGAAAGTACAGGTCGCGCCGAAACTTGCCTTCTTCGACGGCGTCGTCCAGACAGGCCTGGGCCGAGGCAATCACACAGATATCCAGGTTGATCGTGGAGGTCGAACCCAGACGCTCCAGTGCACGGGTTTCAAGCACCCTCAGCAGCTTGGCCTGCAGGGCGAGCGGCATGCTATCGATCTCATCCAGGTACAAGGTTCCGCCCTGCGCCGCCTCGATGTAGCCCATTCGGGAGCGGTCGGCGCCGGTATAGGCCCCACTCACCACTCCGAACAGCTCGCTCTCGGCGAGCGATTCCGGAATGGCTGCGCAGTTCATCGGGACGAAGCGCCCCTGGCGCCCGGACATGTTGTGAATGCGCCGGGCAATGGTGTCTTTACCGGTACCGGTCTCGCCCGACAGCAGGACATCAATGCCGAGCTGCGAAATACTTTCGGCGACGATCCCCAGATTGGGTACGCGCTCCGCATCCAGGTGATCGTCAAACTCATCGTCGAGATTCATTTCATGACTCCAATGGCATCAGCGTTGCGCGAGCGCAGCAGCGATTCAGGACTCGGCTACCAGGTCGATATGCGAAGCAACACCCAGCTCTTTCATGCGGTGGTAGAGGGTGCGCCGGGGCAGTTCGAGCTCCTCGAGCACAGCGTCGAAATTGTGCCGATGTCGCTTCAAGGCATCCTGAATGAGCATTTTCTCGATGACGCGCATCTGCATGCGCAGCCCTGTTACCGGGTCACGCGCTTCGACCGGCTCGGCGCCCAGCAACGGCAACCCCAGGACAAATCGCTTGGCAGCCGACTTCAGTTCGCGCACGTTGCCGGGCCAGTCATGGCTCAACAGGATCTGTACACGTCGATTGTCGAGCGTTGGAACGGAGCGGCCGGCTTCTGCGGCGACGTCCTGGGTGAACTGGTCGAACAATGGCAAAATCTGCTCGCGACGCTTGCGCAAGGCTGGCAACTGCAGTGTCAGCACATTGAGCCTGAAAAACAGGTCACGACGAAAAAGTCCTTGTTCCACCAGTTCATCCAGCGGACGCTGGGCCGAAGCAATCACTCGCAGATCCAGTGGTATGAAATCGGTCGAGCCTAGCCGCTCGACGCCCCTGCTTTCCAGCACCCGCAAGAGCTTGGCCTGAAGGCTCAACGGCATGCTGTCGATTTCATCCAGATAGAGGGTGCCGCCGTTGGAGGCTTCGATGTAGCCCTCGCGAGCCCGGCACACGCCGGTGAACGCACCATTGACCACGCCGAACAACTGGCTCTCTGCCAACGATTCGGGGATGGCCGCACAGTTCATGCCGACAAAGGGCCCGGTCCTGCTCGACAGCTCGTGAATCCGGCTGGCCAGGGTATCTTTGCCGGTGCCGGTTTCCCCGCAAAGAAGCAAGTCCATATCCAGTAGCGCGCTGTTCATTGCAATTTGATGACCAGCCGATAATGCAGTTACGTTCCAACACGTTCGAACGTCGTTATCAATGTCTGTGCTCATCGATCACTCTCATAGCGGGAGGAAGGCGGGATATTAATACCACGTCTTACAAGGCACACATATAGCCATTTAGTTCCCCAGCGACTGTGAAAAATTTCACAAACTCGAGAATCACTATCAAGTAGCGACAGCGCGTTAAGATCCACTCGGTATAGCGCAAGCGCTTTGAAATGACCCTATTAATATATCCTTATTCCAAAATTATCATAGACTTACGCTGGCTAATCGTCGCTGCAGCCCCCGTGGCTGCACGGGAATCCAGCCGTATGCCCGATCATGGGTCATAATGAAATCGAAAAATTTGTAACTTGCCAATCGCAGAAAAAACAGATAGCCACTCCGCGAACCGGACGATGCACTTAATAGGCCCCGCAGCACCTTAGTTGTGTACTGCACTATATTTTTCCAAAACAGGAGAGCCAGCCACACGAACTGACTGTATTAACTTTCATGACACTCACAACTAATGCACTCAAACAAAAAGCCTGTAAAAATTTAACTTATTTCACACATTAGAATAGGCAGTACCGGTGGCCAGACAGTACTCGACCACTGGGCTGATATAAACAAGAGTTCAGTCGGATTTCCGAACGAGGTCGCATCTCTGGCTTGGTTGGATCCTGAAGTGTCCCAGTTTTTGGGGGCATCTCGCGATAGCTTTTTGCCACCCTCGCATTCGGCAATCCGAACGCGGCGCCTTTTCAGAATGCGGATTTGCAGGTTATGAAAATGGCTAATTAGCTGAAAGGATTCACTGTAGGACAATCTGGCAATCCACGCTTATAGCGCTGTGAAGGCCTACCACCATAAGCAGTGCTGATACCTCATCATCACTGAGATTGTTTCAAAAAATGTGTAAGTATTTCCTTACAATTCTTTACAAAGTTTGCGTGAGCCATTGAGAAACATATTTGGTAAAGCTTGGTCCGCCCCCCTTTTTACGCCCCTATAAAGGCAAAAAAAGGAGCAGAATTTTTCATTCGCAGGTTTCGGGCACGCGCTGGTAACGCGAAAAAGCACTAAAAAAGGGCAATTTTCAGGTGCTTTAAGTGCTCAGGAGAAAAAAATCGAGAGGTTATTGGCGTGGATCGCTTGCGTATACCACGACACGAGGACCGTTCGGCAGCTCACGCGGCTCATCGCGATACGCGATCTCGTCGCGCTTGCGTGGCGACGAACGGTCATCAATGTACAGCCTCTTTTGAATCCGGCGGTCCAGCAGCGAACGCTCGTTTGTCGCCTGCGGTGGCGCCTGACGCGCTGGCTGGATGGATTCGGACACAGTCACCTGTTCGGCAGCCTGAACGGGTTGCGCTGGGCCAGGCAAGGGCTCCTGCCTGGCAACCTGGACGACTTTCGGTTGCGGTTCACGCCTGACCGGTTGTACCGATTCCGGTGCAGGCTCGCGCTCAAGCACCTGCCTCAGGCCTGCCGTCTGCTCGCGCCCTGCTGCTTGCAACGGTCCAGGCACCGGAGCGCGCTCGGCCACCTGTGACGCTGGCTGACGCTCGATCACACGCTTTCCGGGGCTTGCCGGGATCACAGCGGTTGTCGGCGACTCTCCGGTGATCCGCTCGATACCTGCCGTCAACACCTGCGTGTGGGTCTTGGGAATCAGCAAACGTCCCGGCCCATCCGGGGTCTTTTTTCGCAGGAATGCCGGGTTGAGGCGCAACAACTGTGCCTCGTCTACCCCGGTGGTGGCGGCGAGCTGAGTCAGGTCTACCGTGTGGTTGAGCTCAACCACATCGAAATACGGCATGTTGGCGACCGGCGTCAGTTGCACGCCGTAGGCGCCTGGATTGCGCACCACCAGCGAGAGTGCCAGCAGGCGCGGAACGTAGTCCTGGGTTTCCCGGGGTAAATTCAAATGCCAATAGTCGACAGGCATGCCACGCCGACGGTTGGCGTCAATCGCTCGTGCAACCGTACCCTCGCCTGCGTTATAGGCCGCCAGTGCCAACAGCCAGTCATTATTGAACTGATCATGCAGGCGAGTCAGATAGTCCATCGCCGCCTTGCTTGACGCGACGACATCGCGGCGGGCGTCGTAGGTAGCGCTCTGGTTCAAGTTGAACTGGCGACCGGTAGACGGGATGAACTGCCAGAGGCCCGCTGCGGCTGCCGGGGAGTTGGCCAAGGGATTGTAAGAGCTCTCGATCATGGGCAGCAGCGCCAGCTCCAATGGCATGTTGCGCTCATCCAGACGTTCGACAATGAAATGCAGGTAAGGCGTGGCACGCTTGCTGGCCCCGGCCAGGAAGCCGCGATTGTTCAGCAGCCAGTCACGCTGGCGAGCGATACGTTCATTAACGCCCTGCCCGTCCACCAGCCGGCATCGCTGCGCCACCCTTTGCCAAACGTCTTCACCGTTGTAGACGGGCAAATCGGAAACAGTCGTTACAGCTCGAGGGTCGGCCTGCGCGTCGTCAGACCTGTGCCCCAGCCCGGCGACCAGTCGCGGCAAGCGGTCAAGGCGCGACTGTGAGTCATCGACTGACTGGCAGCCCACGCACAGCGCCCCCAGGGCCAGAACGGCGATCTGTACCGAACGCGTCAGCAAGCGAGGGGACGAAACGTGGAGGGCAACGGCGGCCATGTGCGGAATGTCCTGAACGTGTCCCCCTACGTGGCACGCCCGCCTTTCCAGTTCCCTGCAAGGCATATTTCGCTTGCGTACCCACGAGCCTGAAACGTTTCAGCCAGCTGTTTTTCTTTGGAACCGGTGCCTTTCCCATGCCACACAGGAACTGAAGGACTTTTCAAAGGGTTACACAATCGCCGTCGTCGGGCGGCAAAAGGAAAGGGAGATGCACCGTGCAGGTACCAACGGTCAAACGCAATACCGGAAACGTCATTGCGCCAGAAGCGACAGCAAGAGCCGACAACCCTTCAAATCTCCGGCAGCAAACCGAACAGCCGACCCAGCGCTCCTCACATTCCCTAGGGAGCATGGGAAAACGGCTGCTGAAAAGTGTCGGCAAGGTTTTCCAGAAATCCAGGACACCCCGGCAGTCGGCAGCAAGGCCGCCCAGTACACAACCCAACTCAAGCTCAGCGCCGCGCTCCAGTCGCGAGGCCAGCAGAAACACCGCTCGTGGCACTCGTTTGCCGGATAACCCGCCACCGCACAGCGATCATCTCCCCAAGTCCATTCTGCGCACCCGTACGAACAGGGCGAACGCTTCAGGAACGACGACGCATGAAATAGAAGAAGAATCGACGCGGACAGACACTCCCCCCCGTAACAATCGCCGTGTCACGTTCAATCTTCCGCAGGATCAGCTCACGCGCAGCGCTTCAGAGCAACTCTCCGCAGAGCCCATGACTGACGAAGAGGCCGTCGCCAGCGCTATGCGCGAACGCCGTAACCCCGGCGGCCGCCTGAAAGGCTCCGATGGTACACGCCAGTCAATGCAACCTGTCGACACGAACACGGCAAGCAGTTCCGGCACCAAAGCCGACGATCCTGACGGGCCGCTCGCGCTGCGCAACCCCGGGCTGGAACATGGCACCAGCGGGCGCTCCGAGCTCAGGAGTGAGCAACTGATACGCAATGCGCGACCACAGCCCACTGTCAGGCTGAGTGCCGACGGCAAGCCGGATTTCTCTTCGTTCAAGACGCCCGGCATGGCCGCGCTGCTGGACGACATACTCGCCAAGCCCGGACAAACCTATCTGGCGCAGCAGAGTGAGCAAGGCGCGCAGGGCCACCAACTTCTGCAAGCCAACGGGCATCTGCTGCATCTGGCGCAGGGCGACAGCTCGCTGGCCGTCATCCGCAGCAGCGAGCCAACACTGCCGGTACCGGGCGGAAAACCTCCGCCGGTGAACATGCAGCGTGAAGAAAACCACATTCATCTCGACACCCTTGACGGGCGGCGCAGCCAGGAGTTGCCGGGCAAGGCCCATATCGCTCACCTCACCGACGTCCATCAGACCACCAACGGCGACCGCCTGCGCGTGCACGAAGACCGGCTGTACCAGTTCGAACCGCTCGCCGCACGCTGGAAGCCGGTGGATGAAATCGAGAACATCGCTTTCAACCGCCTGATAACCGGAGGCAACGGCTCGGTCTACGCCAAAAGTGACGATGTGGTCGTCGATCTCTCCAGCCCGTTCATGCCGCATGCCGACTTCAAAGACCTGAAGTCATTTTCGGTCGCACCTGACGATAGCGCGGCACTGCTCAGTGGCTCGGATGTACAGACCGTCCTGCTGACCGACATGAGTCCGGTGATTGGTGGGCTGACCCCGAAAAAAACCAAAACCCTGGAACTCGACGGCGGTCAGGCACAGGCCGCCGAAGTCGCCCTGAGCAACGACAGGCTATTTATTGCCGACACGCAGGGCAGGCTTTACAGCACTGATCGCAGCGCCTTCGAAAGCAACGACGCAACGTTGCGCCTGATGCCCGAACGGGCCGGTTACAGGCTGGACGACCAACCAATGGGCGGCCACAACAGCGTCAGCGGATTCATCAGCGGCGATGACGGTCGCGTGCACGCACTGATCAGGAATCGTCAGGGCGAGGTGCACTCCCATGCGCTCGACGAGCAGGGTGCGAAGCTGGAAAGCGGCTGGAACCTGACCAATGCGCTGGTTCTGGACAACACACGCGGCCTGACGGTTATGCCTGCGCCCGTCGGGGCCGACCGCCTGCACCTCGACCGTGCCGGTCTGGTCGGTTTGAGCGCCGGTCGCATCCAGCGTTGGGACGCGACGCCGCAGTGCTGGAAAGACGCAGGCATCAAGGATGTCGATCGCTTGCAACGCGGAGCCGACAGCAACGCCTACGTGTTGAAAGGTGGCAAGTTGCTCAGGCTCGACGTGGCCCCTAAACACCCTAATGTCGCCTTCGACCACAATACGGCACTGGCCCAGATAGCGCGCTCGACCAAAGTGGCGATGGGCAAAGAAATCGCAGGGCTGGAGAATCGGGTCGTGACCGCTTTTGCCATGGTCAGCGACAAGCGCTTTGTCGCGCTCGATGATCAGAACAGGCTGACGGCCCATAGCAAGGACCACAAACCCATCGATCTGGATACGTCCGCAATTGACGGTGACATCAAGGAACTGGCACTGGACGAAAAGCACAACCTTTACGCGCTGAGCAGCACCGGCAAGCTGTATTGCATGCCCCGAGAGGCATGGCAGGCAACCCGATTCGGAGGCCAGCTGGCCGCTAAATGGACGCCTCTTGCAGCGCCTGACGGCCAACCGGTCAAAGCGCTGTACAGCAATGATGACAATCGCTTGAGCGTCCAGGTCGAGGACGCCGCCGGTCAAGGCCTGATGCAACTCAAAGAGGGGCAGTGGCAAGCGTTCGAACAGCGTCCCGTAGAAAAAAACGGCTTGAACGACGTTTACAACCGCATCACGCGCGCGCACAAGACCTGGCGGATTCCAGGCACCGGGTTGACAGCAAAGCTGGACATCAATGCATTCGGGCGCAGCGGCATGGAGAAAAGCAATCGACCCACCGCCAGCGAGGCCATTCGCGCCAACGTTTACAAGCACACACTGGAACCGCCTCGCTGGATGAAGAACGTCGGCAACAACATCCAGCATCGCTATCACGGTCGCGAGGGCCTGACGGAGCTCTACAAGAAAGAGCTGATCGCGTTCAAACAACTCGAACTGATTCATGAAGCCGGCGGCGCACCGCCAACCCCGGGCAACGATCTGAAAGCGCGCATTGCGCGCCTGCAGCTTGGCCCTGAGGGCGCTGAGCTGGCAAAAGAACTCGAAGTCTTCCGCGACGAACTGGAAAAGCACGCCAGAACTGCGTTGGAAAACATTGGCAAGGACTACGGCAAGCTCAAAAATCTCAGGCAGAACGACGGTGTGCTCAACCAGCACAGCGCAGTGGCAAAGTCGTCAAAACGCACCCAGCTCGGCAAGAAGCTGGCTGAACTGGGCTCAATGCTTAACTTCAAAAGCTCCGGCCATGATTTCGTGAAAGAGCTGGATGACGCCCTGACGCAAGTCGCCCCATCCGCAGAAAATCCGACGGCCACAACGCTCAAGCGGCTGAAAGACAACGGAGTGAAGCTTTCTCACACCAAAACCGATATCGGTCTGGGCCAGCGCCGCGATGCCAACGAAGATCACGGGCTGAGCAAGGCCCGTCTGGCGCTGGATCTGGTCACCCTGAAAGACCTCGGCGCGCTGATCAGCAAGGTTGAGCTGCTGACACGCAGCAGCGACCTGCCCAGGCTGCAAGCGGAATTGACCTCGTTACGCGATGTGACCTATGGCGAGAACCCGGTCAAGCAGGTCACCGACATGGGCTTTACCGATAACGCAGCACTGGAAGGCGCGTATGACGCAGTCAAGGCGTTCTCGAACGCGCTCAAGAAATCCGACCACGCGGTCAGCGTCAATATGCGCGCGGCAACCGGCAGCCAGGATCAGTCCGAACTGGCCGACACGCTCAAGGCCATGCTCAAAAATCTGGAGCATGGCGACGATGAAATCGGCGTGCAACGCAGTTACGGGCTGAACCTCACCAGCCCGTTCGCCGTCCTTGCCGACAAGTCGACAGGCCCGTGGCCGACCGCCGGCGCTACCGGCAATCGCAACTACCTCTTCAGTGCCGAACGCTGCGAAGGTGGCGTGACCCTGTACCTGATGAGAGAAGCGGCCGGCAACATCAGCGGCGGCGTGGGCGGCGGCAAGGACTACTGGCCGGGGTTCTTCGAAGACAACCACCCTGCCCGCAGCGTCGATATCGGCAACAACCGCAAGATGACTCCGAACTTCCGTCTTGGCGGAGACGTGACCGCTACGGCTGCCGCCAGCCAGCGTGCCGGGGTGATCTTCAATGTGGCGGACGACGAAATCGACGGGTTCGTCGACGATCTGTTCGAAGGTAAGCTCAACCCCTTGCAGCTGTTGAACAAGGTCAAGGACCACGAAACCTATGAAGCGCGCCGCTTCAATTTCGATATCACGACAGGCTTCAGCGCTGATATGCGCGTCGGCTTCGGTCTGTCGGAGGCCGACAGCGCGCCGCTTTCCGCAGTTGCGCGTCTGGGCGTGGCGGCGAATGTCACGGTCAACCTGCTGAGCTACACCGATTACTCCCTGACCCAGAAGAACGACAAGACAGAGCTGCGCGAAGGCGGCAAGAACCGGCCGCGCTTTTTCAACAGCCTGAACGTCGGCGGGCAGGCACGCGGGCAAATCAGTGGCACACATACCAACGCCACAGCGACACCCGCCTCCGCTGCCGGGCCGACGCCAGCGACGCAATCGGCAGCCAATAACCTGGGGGTCGCAGCGAACGTGACCATTGATGACAAAACCGTCAAACGGGTCAAGTTCCGCTTTAACGTAGCGACCCCGATGACCACCGAGAGCCTGGACAAACTATCGAAAAGTCTCGGTGCGGCCTTCAAGGATAAAGCCACGACCGCCCGCCTTGCAGACCTGAAGGATCCGCTGAACGCTCTTTACGCCGACATGAACCCTGAGCAGGCCATTCAGGCTCGACTTGACGGGCTCAAAGCGCTGTTTGCCGACAAGCCGTCGCAGAACGATACGCAATACAAGGCGCTTCGAGACCTGAAACGGGCGGTCGTGCAACACGAAGCGTCGGTCAACAATCACAGCGTGCTGGACAATGCCCGCTTCGAAACCAGCAAGACCAGCCTGTCAGGCCTGAGCAAGGAAAGCATCCTCACCAGAATCATGGGTTCGATACGCGAAGCCAGTGCGCCAGGCAACGCGGCGAGGGTCGCGGAGTACATGCGTCAGGACCCGACGCTCAGCGCCATGGTCAAGCAGCTTGAAAACAGCCAGGGCACCCTCGCCCGGGTACGCCTTGAACCAAAAGACTCGCTGATCGACGACATCGACGAAGGCAGCCGCAGGGGTACGCTGACGCAGACCCAACTCTCCGGCCTTCTGGAAAATCGCAATAACATGAGGATCAAAAGGCTGGTGGTGTTCCATGCCCCACCGCAGACCGAGAATTTCACGTCACCCACGCCACTGATCAGCTACAACAGCGGCGCATCGTTGAGCGTGAACAAGACCCTCGGGCGGATCAATTTCATCTATGGCGAAGACCAGGACAAACCCATCGGTTACACGTTCGACGGGGAGCTGTCGCGGCCCTCGGCGTCGCTGAAAGAGGCGGCAGGCGAGTTGAAACTGTCGGGCTTCGAAGTCAAAAGCTGATAGCTGAAACAACGCAAAAGCGCCGCATGGAAGCGACGCTTTTACGTGCAGCCCCGCCTGTTCAGGCGTGCAGAAATGCGCGGGCTTCGCGTGCCTGAGCAATAAAGCCACGTGTCACGTCACAAAAGGCTGGCTCATCGAGCGACACCAGCTCACGTTGCGCACACAAGCGTACATCGCCCTGATCGACGGCAAACCAGCAACCGTGCAAGCGGGCGACGTCGAAGTTCAGGCTCAACAAGTGCTGCAAATCGGCAGAGCGTTCAGGGCAGCGCCCGACACGGCAATGAAAGATGACCATCTCACTGTGCTCGGGCAACTCGATGACGGCGGCTTCGTTGTCCTGGCCGTCATACAGCGCGCATACCCCGTTCTGCCAGGTAAGCGAAGTGCCAAGCTGGGCACCCAGCGCAGTGATGAAACGGGAAAACTCATGTTGCGAGGTATTCATCGTCATAGTCCTTTAAGAAAAGCCTGAGCTGACCAGGCAGTGAGTGGCTGCCTGGCGTTGTCGGTTCCACAAAAAGGGGCCGCCAGGGACAAGCCCCCCCGTGTGTTTATCAGCCTCGACGGCCCTCCTCCATCGAACTCAGCTCGACATCGACGGGGTCAGCGTTGTCCGCAGGCAAAGGTGTCTCTGGCGCGTTGCGTGAATTGCGCAAGGCCGAAACACCTTTCGATACGCCGTCCTCCACCCCGCGGAGTGTATCCACCACCAGTTGGGTCGGTAATTGCAACGCCCCTCTGCCCATGTGATAAGCGCTTTCAACGGCTCTGGGGACACCACCCAGGGTATCCGGCTGGAACGTATGCGGCAGTGAAGCTCTGTCGGGATGGCGAATAGTGTTCCAGGCGCTTTCAGTACGCGGCAGCATCGGCACTGCGCCGCCCATGCCCGCCTCTTTCAAGGCCTTGGCCTCGGCCGTAACCGACTGGTTGGCATACAGGGTCGACAGGTAAGACACCGAACCGGTCGCCGCCAGCGCCATGTTGCGCAGGATATTCCTCGCGCTGAGCGTGCCGGATGCACCTTGGGGCTGGACGGCAACCGGTGGCAGCGCGCCATTCAGCGCTGCGCTCTGCACACCTGAAACAGCCTTGCTGTAGAACGCGGTGCGTACCGCCGGTTCGCGAAGGTCCAGGCCTTTGGCCAGGTCCTTGCCCAAATCGGCATTGGCGCGGTCCGGGGTGAAGACCGGGATCTTGCGCCCGCGCGGATCGACATAGGTCGAGTTCAGCTGTGCAATGGTCTGGGTGGTGGCTGATATGGCCCCGGCGATCCCGGAGGTCACCGCTCTGGCCGACAGGGTCTGGCCATTGAGCAGATTGAAATCATTGAGCATCTGACGTACCGCCTGCCCGCCACCAAAGGCGCCGTAGGGGATCATCTCACCCAGTGGATGGGTAGACGAAACCTGAACCTTTTTCTGATTCAAAACCGCTCGCTCGCTTTCGACGAAGGCTTTGTCCTCAGCGGCTTCCTCAGGCGTTTTTCTGACCAGTGCGCCGTTGTCGTTCTTCAACTCGAAAGGGTCGGGAATCACCGAGTCAGTATCAATCCCCTTGAGCGGCACCATATTCAGCCGCTCGTTGAGGCCGGCTTTCTGAAACCCGGCTTGAACCATAGGCTTCAACAGGTTGGTAACGCCCTCGTGAGCCACCCCGGCAGTCAGCCCTACGGCCAAGGCCCTCTTCATGCTCGCGTCGGCGCTTTTTTCGGGAACGGCATCTTTCATCGCGTCACCGGTGGCCGTGCGGATATACCCCAGGTGGAGCATGGACACCATAAACTGCGGCACCGCTGCCGCGACGATCGGACCGAACCCCTTCCAGCCGCCGACCGAGTTGCGATCAACGTTCAGCTTGTCGATCAGAGCATCCATTTGCGTGTGAGCGGCAACGGCATTCAGCCGCTTGGCTTCAGGCGATTTGCAGAAGTCGGCGTGCAGGTCGCTCAGCATCGCCCTGGCCGTTTCCAGCGCCTGCCGGTCCATCAGCAAAACCGGTCTGCTGCCCTCAGTGGCGCCCTCCAACTGGCTGTCCAGCGTGGCGATGCGTTCGTCCAGCACCGCAAGACTGTGGTTCAGCTCCGCTTCGATGGACTTACTCGCCCGACCGGCGTATTCGCCAAGCGCCGCCTGACTGACCGCCAGCGTGTTGCGGTCGCGCAGCCCTCCTGGGCCGAATGCCTCAGCCGTCGCGTCATGCATGAGCTGGAAGTGTTCCAGCTGGTCTGCGAGCGACCGGGCAAAGCCCTTGATCAGTTGTTCGGTCTCGGCCTTGCTTGGCTCATGCCCTGGCTCAGCGAATCGTCCGAGCATTTGCTGTAAATCTGAGCCGTGAAACTGTTGCAACGCATAACGCTCAGGCGACAAACGGGCGGCCATGACCTCGAAGGGCAGTTTTTCAGATTGCAACAAACTGCCGATCAGCAGCGCCGCGTTAGCGCTGATGGTCGGCGTGGAGGTGCCCTTTACGGTGGGCTGTTCGGCACGAAACTTCTCCAATGTCGGCAGATGTCGCGGCGCGACTGGCAGGCGAGCGGCACCGGCCGCCGAGCTTTCCGGCGCTTGTGCGGCCGATTGGCTAGCGGTCAGCGGCGGGTTGCTGCCCGGGCTTACCGCGTGTGGATGAGCCTGGGCGACAGCGGCAGACGGCTGCGGCTGGTTCGCCTGAACGATCTCGGTACTGCCTGATCCGCCGACTCGTATGCCAGTCATTGGAACCTCCCGGAGCTCGCAGGCGTATCACGCATGGTTGCCTTGGAGGCAGGCGTATTGACCGGGGCGCTCGCAGTACCCACCGGTCCCATGAAACCGTGCTCGCGCCACTCTCTGGCCAGGTCGGCAAAGGACTTCATCAGCAGCAGCACGCCCTCGGCTGTCGCTCTTTCAAGGCCTATCGATCCCATCAGCAGCACTCGGCCGGTCTGGGCATTCCAGGAGAAAGCCGGGCTGTGGGCACCCGCAAACATATGAAAATTGATGTCCATCAACGCCAGCAAGGCGCTGTCACGATTGCGCGCGGGCAGCGCGCCCATATCCCCGTAGATCAGAATCGCACGCCCCTCGTCGCGGTCCTGATAGTGAAGGGTGAAGTCGACGTCGCTGATTTTGAAATTGGCTGACTCGTAAAAACGTTCGGGTTCGGAGATCAGGCTGAGCGTGCAAATCTCATTGATAAGCGTCTGATATTCATCATTTTTATTCATTTAACAGCCTCTCGGTGCGCTGTGGGTCCACACCATTTTTTTGCTGGCGTGTGCGCACTGAGTCGGAGGGCAAGGCGTTTTGGTTCCTTGGCGCGAGTCGGCCTCTCCAGCCCGGTGCAGCGGAGTCATCGCCAGTCAACGCACACAAACGGGAACCCATCCCCCCGTGCTGCCACTCACTTCGGGCAACGCCAAGGCAGAGTCCTCATCGACCTATAGAACCCGACAAGGACGCGGCGATCAACGCCGGTAACTCCGGAAGACGACGCTGGTTCATATGTCCATCCCATCGAGGTAAAGCACCATGAGCATCGGTATCAACTCCTCCACCTCCTACCAACCCGCTTCAACCCAGCTGGACTTCTCGGCGCTGAGCGGCAAGAGCCCGCAGACCAATACGTTCAGCGAGGAGAGCACTGCACAGGCCGTCGACCCGAGTGCCCTGCTGTTCGACACTGCCAGCCAGAAAGACGTCAGTTTCGGAAAACCCGACAATACGGTTCAAAGCCCCACCGACAGCAGTGCTGCAACTGACCCTCAATCCAATGTCGTCAAGCTGCTCAGCGCGCTCGTCACATCGCTGCTGCAAATGCTCATGAACCTCAATAAAAAACAGGACACGGGTCAGGACGCCAACGAGTGGCAAGACCCGTTTCAAAACAATGGCGGACTCGGTACGCCATCGACCGAAGGCGGTGGCGGTGGTACTGAGGCGGCTTCAGGCGGGGAAGAAGGCGGAGGCGGTACTGAGGCGACTTCAGGCGGTGACGACGGCGGCGGCGGTACAACGGCAGCGACGGGTGGTGGCGATGGTGGCGGTACATCCCCAACCACTGAAGGTGACGGCGGCGGCACGCCTTCGACCGACAACGGAAGCGACAGCGGTGATGGCGTAACACCTCAAGTCACCCCGCAACTGGCCAACCCTGGCCGCAACTCGGGCAACGGCACGGTTTCGGATACAACGGGATCCCTTGAGCAATCAGGCGAAGTCAATGTCGTGAAAGACACCATCAAAGTAGGTGCTGGCCAGGTGTTTGACGGTCACGGTGCAACCTTTACCGCCGACAAGTCGATGGGCACCGGCGACCAGGACGAACATCAGAAGCCCCTGTTCGAACTGGCCGAAGGCGCTGTGCTGAAAAACGTGAACCTGGGTGAGAACGAAGCCGACGGCATCCACGTGAATGCCAAAAATTCGGAGCAAGTCACCATTGATAACGTGCACGCCCAGAACGTCGGTGAAGACATGATCACGGTCAAGGGCGAAGGAGGCGCAAAGGTCACCAATCTGAACATCACTAACAGCAGCGCCAACGGTGCCGATGACAAGGTCATTCAGCTCAATGCCGATACCCACCTGAAAGTCGACGGTTTCAAGGCCACCGATTTCGGCACGCTGGTCCGTACCAATGGTGGCAAGCAGTTTGATGACATGAGTGTCGAGCTCAATGGCGTGGACGCAACCCACGGCAAGTTCGCACTCGTCAAAAGCGACAGTGACGATCTGAAACTGGCCACTGGCGACATCGCCATGACCGACGTCAAACACGCCTATGACAAGACCAAGGCGTCTACCCAGCACACCGAGCTCTGATACGACGCATACATGAGTAACAAGGAAAGGGGCGCATTCCGTGTAGGGCGCCCCTTTCCTTTACTGGCTATGATGGGAAACGCTTATGCGCGTCCTGGCTGGAACGGCACCGCGCTCGGTGAACCCGCTGCAATGCCACCCTCTTCGATGTCCGGCTCACGAGCATTGCGACGACGTAATGTGTCACGCAAGGATGCCCCCGTCGCAGCAATCGCTTCACCACTCGCGTCAATGCCCGCCTTGGCCAGCTTGACAGCCTGGTCAGCGACATAGCTGGTCGAACTCGACGCCGCCGATTTAACCGTATCCTGCAAGAACGACTCGGCTTTTTTTACTGCGGGATCGGTTGCGACCGCTGCGGTGGTCCAGGCCGCAAAAACGCCTGCCGAGCCGGCCATATTGGTCAGTTGGCTGACCGCCGCTTTGGTGGCCGGGTCAGTGATATTTTTGGTCGCCATCTCCTGTAATTTGCCCACGCCGGCAAAGCCGCCTGCCAGGGCCAGCCCGTTTTGCGCAAGACCGGTGGCCGACACCAGGCTTCTCACTGCTTTCAGGCCGTCGGTAGCGACGTCCAGCGGCAGACCCGCCACCCGCTTGCCGGCGTTCAGCGCCGCGCCGGCATAGCTGGCTGACTTGATCGCATTGTAGGCATCGAGCCAGTCGGTTTCTTCACTCAAGTCTGCCTTGGGTTGCTTGTCCTTGATGCCGAGCACGAATGCACCGCCGCGCAAGTGATCACGCGCCTGCACACTGAGCATCCGATTGCCGAACCCCGCGTTGGCCACCAGGCCGCCTGCCGCCGACACGCTGATGTCGACCGCACCCTGCACGGCGGGTCTGGATGCCAATGCTGGCGCCAGTACGGTACGCACCGCATTACGCGCGCTGTAAGTCTGAACGGCAATGCCCAGATCGACCGCCTGACGCATGACACCCGGCGAATGACGCTTCACGGAAGCAGCCATCGCATCATGCAGTTTCTCAGGCGAGGTGCTCAGGTAGTGCAGGTTGCCCGTGGCGCGATTCATGACCGTGGTGCCGACCTGATCCATGATCCCGGACAGCGCTCCGGACACAAATGGCGTCAGGGGTTTGAGCGGCGTCGGCAGCCAGTCGCCCTTGTTGATGGCAGGCTGCATGTATTGCAGCACTGACGCAGCGGCAAACGGCGTGGCGCGCAGCGCGGTCGAAGCGGTGGTTGCCATCCTGTCGAACTTCTCCGCCTTGGCGAAGGTGTCGGCAATGGTGGCAGGCGTTTCGCCCTCGTCCAGCAAACGTCTGGCGCGAGAGTCGATAATGTTGTCGATCTGCTCGTTGTGCGCATGAACGGCGTCTTGGTCAACGGACGACTCACTCAACGGCAGTTTGTGCGCAGCGAACACATGATCTTTCAGGTAATCGGTAATGGAATCCAACATTGTCTGCTCGGCAGGGCTGAGCTCGCGTACGGAACTGGAGGCCAATGATTGCGATGCGGAATAAAAGCGCTCCAGCTCCAGCTCGATGCTGGGCTGCGGACTGCCGGTTCGGTTGATGTGCATTGAAACTCCCTCTCTATTGCGTAAGTTGCGTAGCAACGCGACGAGACGGGTCTGGCCGGACGACTGGCCTGCGAACAGGCACGGCAATGGGGCGTCGGTCCGAGAGTGGTAACAATTGCAAACGTCCGGGAGCCCGTCAGCGAAGAGGACCGACAAGGCTGTGTGGTCGCAAGGGTGCCGGGGGTTCCAGCTGTTGAAATGGTCAAGACAGGCGTAACTGTTTCGCCACCATGGAGAATTAAGCGAGCTTTAAGCCTCGGTCAGTAAGTTTGCAGCGTGGTGTGTTGATTGACCGCGCCAAACCTCTTCCAACCCAGCAAAGGAGTGCCGCAATGCCTGGTCCTTTTGAAAAAAAATGGCGGTGCATCAGCAGAACGGTCACCTACGTTGGCTGGTCACTGTTCTGGCTTCTGCTCTGGGACGTGGCCGTGACCATGGACTTCATGTTGATCCAGGGTGCGGGGATAGATCTCCCACTGATGCCGCTCACGCTGCTTTGCTCGGCATTGATCGTGCTGATCAGTTTTCGCAACACCAGCGCCTACAACCGCTGGTGGGAAGCTCGCACGTTATGGGGCGCGATGGTCAACAGCTCGCGCAGCTATGGCCGCCAGGTACTGACCTTGATTGAAGGCAATGCCAACGAGCGTGGCAACCCGGTGAAAGAGGTATTGTTCAATCGTCACGTGGCTTACCTGCGGGTACTGCGCGCTCATTTGAAAGGCGATGTCAGCACAGCAAAACTCGAAGGGCTGTTACCGGATTCCGAGATTCAGCGCGCAAAGGAGAGCAATAACTTTCCCAATGACATCCTCAATGGTTCGGCGGCCATGATCTCCGAAGAGTTTGCCGGAGGGCGAATCGACAGTATCCGTCTGGCGCGACTGGAGTCGACCATGGTCGAACTGTCCAACTGCCAGGGCGGCATGGAACGTATCGCCAATACGCCGCTGCCTTACCCGTATGTCTATTTCCCCAGACTGTTCAGTACGCTGTTCTGCATCATCATGCCGCTGAGCATGGTGACCACTCTGGGCTGGTTCACCCCGGCGATATCCACGGTGGTCGGCTGCATGCTGCTGGCAATGGACCGCATCGGCACTGACCTGCAAGCTCCGTTCGGCGCCAGCCAGCACCGGATCCGCATGGAAGACCTGTGCAACACCATCGAAAAAAACCTGCGCTCGATGTTTGACGCACCGGCAAGGCAAAGTCTGGTGATTGACGCGCAAGACCAGCAGGGCAGCGCCTGGCAACCGCATCGGCTGGTGGTTTAGAAGCGCTTGACTGGCGTGCCTATATTCCACGCTGGCACGCCATCCGGGATATTGAGCATCACATTGCCAGACCACAGGCAGCACGGTTCAAAACACAAATCCCTGCCCCAGTTCGCCTTCCATCCATTCAAGAAATCGCCTGACTCTGGGGAAGCTCGAGTGCGCCTTGGGGAATACCAGATGGTGCGCGGCGACCGGTGCAGTCAGGGCTTGAGGGGCAACTTCGATCAGCTCGCCCGTGGCCAGGTACTTTTGCGCCAGCAGCGTACTTTCCAGCGCGAACCCCAGCCCGTGGCTGGCCGCTTCGAGTGTCATGTATGAGCGGTCGAAACTCAGCGCGTAGGGTTTTTCCGGGCGAGCCAGGCCATGCCGGGCAAACCATTCAGGCCATTTCAGCAGTGTGGCCTCGGACAGAATCAATTCGCGGTCGAGCAAGCCAGCGGCGCTCTCCACCGGACGGCGCGCCAATAATTGCGGAGACGCCAGCACAGCGAACTTCTCGTCACGCAAGGTGCGCACTTCATAACTCGGCCAGTTCGGCCTGCCATGCCGGATATCCACGTCGATTTTGTCCCTGCTGAAATGCAGCGACTCGTAAGAACACGACAGGTTGATCTGAATGTCCGGGTGGCTTACCCGAAAGGCTTCCAGCCTCGGCATCAGCCACAGCAGCCCGAAACTGGGCGCAGAATGCAGACGCAGGCAATCGAGGCTGACATCGCTGGCGGCACGCTCGGTGGCGACGGCGAGGCTGTGCAGCACTCCAGAGACATCTTTCAGATACTGCTCACCCACCGGCGTAAGGGTCACACCACGGGCGGCCCGAACGAACAGCTGGCGACCAATCAAGGCCTCCAGACGAGCCAGTTGGTGGCTGACTGCCGACGGCGTCAGGTCCAGCACTTCGGCGGCTCTGGCCAGATTGCCAAAACGCGCCGTCTGCTCGAAGGCCTGAAGCGCTTTCAGCGGTGGCAGGCTCAGAGGTGCCTCGTCATCAGGCCGCATGGATGCTCCGCTGTGTCCGATTATTTGAATTTCGTTCATTCAACCACTCACCTGCCGAATTGACGAGAGGTGAATTTTTTTCAGCATCCAGTGATTTTTGCGGCATTGCTCAGGGCCGGCACCGGGAACACTCTGAAGTCATCGATCACCCGAATCGAACCCATAACAATAATCAGAGGTAACCCTCATGCTTCTTCAAGGCAAAATTGCAGTGATCACCGGTGCGGCATCGGCGCGCGGTATCGGTCGCGCAACCGCGATCACCTTCGCCAACCATGGCGCACGTGTGGTGATCATCGATCTCGACGAGTCCGCAGCACGCGATGCCGCCGCCGCACTGGGCGAAGGTCATCTGGGCCTGGCAGCCAACGTCGCCGACGAACACCAGGTTCACGAGGCCGTCAGCAAAATCATCGCGCACTACGGTCGCATTGACATCCTGGTGAATAACGCCGGTATCACACAGCCCATCAAGACCCTGGACATCCGCCCTTCTGATTACGACAAGGTACTCGACGTCAGCCTGCGCGGCACCTTGCTCATGTCGCAAGCGGTGATCCCGACCATGCGTGCCCAGTCCTCGGGCAGTATCGTGTGTATGTCTTCGGTTTCCGCCCAGCGCGGCGGCGGCATTTTCGGCGGGCCTCATTACAGCGCCGCGAAAGCCGGCGTGCTGGGACTTGGCAAGGCAATGGCGCGGGAATTCGGACCCGATCAGGTACGTGTCAACTCCATCGCCCCCGGCCTGATCCATACCGATATCACCGGCGGCCTGATGCAGGACGAGCGACGTCACGCGATCATCGATGGCATCCCGCTGGGTCGTCTGGGCGCGGCGCAGGACGTGGCCAATGCTGCGCTGTTTCTGGCCAGCGACCTGTCGTCCTACCTCACCGGTATAACGCTGGATGTGAACGGCGGCATGCTGATTCACTGACCGCGAGTGGACGGGCTGGCAAACAGCCTGTGTTTGTTCTGGATCGACGATACGCCAGGCGGTTGCCTGGCGATCTATAAAAACAAGAGATCAGACCATCATGATAACCACCATGACCCTCGACGCGGTGTCGACCACGCGCGCCAATGCCTACCGCAAGACCGCCTGGCGACTGATGCCGTTCCTGATGCTGTGCTACCTGTGCGCGTACCTGGACCGGGTCAATGTCGGCTTCGCCAAGCTGCAGATGATGAACGACCTGGCCTTCAGCGAAACCGTCTACGGGCTGGGTGCAGGCATGTTTTTCATCGGCTATTTCCTCTGTGAGGTGCCCAGCAACCTGATCCTTCACAGGGTCGGTGCCAGACGCTGGATCGCCCGCATCATGATCTCCTGGGGGATTATTTCCGCGCTCTTCGCCTTTGTCGAAACTGCCTGGCAGTTCTACGCCCTGCGCTTTCTGCTCGGGGTGGCGGAAGCCGGTCTGGCACCCGGCCTGCTGCTGTACCTGACGTACTGGTTCCCCTCTTATCGCCGCGCGCGCATGACCGTGCTGTGGTTCATCGCCATCCCGCTGTCGGGGATGATCGGCGGCCCGCTGTCGGGCTACATCATGACCCGCTTCGCAGGCGTTCATGGCTGGGCCGGCTGGCAATGGATGTTCGTCCTCGAAGCGATCCCGACGGTGATCGTCGGCTTGCTGGTACTCAGCTATCTGAAGGATGGCGTGCATCAGGCGACATGGTTGTCCGCTGAAGAAAAGGAACTGGTCAACAAAGAGCTGCAAGAGGACAACAGCCAGAAAGTGGTACACGCGTCGGTAGGCGCCTTCATTCGCGACAAGCGTCTATGGCTGCTGGCGTGCATCTACTTCTGCGTGGTGATGGGCCAGTACGCGATCACCTTCTGGCTGCCGACGCTGATTCGCAATGCAGGCGTTTCCGACCCGCTGCATATCGGTCTGATGACCAGCCTTCCCTACCTGTGCGCAATCGTCGTGATGCTGTTGATGGGGCGCAGCGGCGACAAGCATCGAGAACGCCGCTGGCACCTGGTCGGCCCGATGATCGCAGGCGCGCTCGGGCTGAGTCTGGCGGCGCTGTTCGGCGGCAATCTGCTGCTGTCGGTGCTCAGCCTGTGCCTCGCCGCAGCGGGCATTCTCTCGGCATCATCAATGTTCTGGATGCTGCCCACCACCCTGCTGGGCGGGGTATCGGCGGCCGCCGGGATCGCCGGAATCAACAGCTTCGCCAATCTCGCGGGCTTCTGTTCGCCCTATCTGATCGGCTGGATCACCACCACAACCGGCTCAAGCGCCATCGGTATGTACCTGATTACCGGCGTGCTGTTCATCGGCGCGTATCTGGTACTGCGCATCCCTGCCGCCTCGGTCAATCGTTGAGTCAACGGAGTAATCACCATGACAGCCACTACTTTATCTGCGCCTTCTACCTCGCTGGCGCAGCGCGCTCATAACATTCGCCGGCACGCATTACGCATGGGCCAGGTTCAGGGCCAGGGTTATGTCGGACAGGCGCTGGGCGCTGCGGACCTGCTCGCCGTGTCCTATTTTCACGCGCTGAACTATCGCCCTGAAGACCCTGAATGGGAACAGCGCGACCGCTTTTATCTGTCGATCGGCCACTACGCCATTGCGCTGTACGCGGCATTGATCGAGGCGGAAATCATTCCGTTCGATGAGCTGGAAACCTACGGCTCGGACGACAGCAGATTGCCCATGTCCGGCATGGCCACCTACACCCCCGGCATGGAAATCACCGGTGGCTCACTGGGTCATGGGCTGGGCATTGCGGTGGGGGCCTGCCTGGGCTTGAAGCGCAAGAACTCCAGTGCCTTCGTCTACAACCTGCTGTCGGACGGCGAGCTGAACGAAGGCTCCACCTGGGAAGCGGCGATGTCCGCCTCGCACTGGAAGCTGGACAACCTGATCGCGATCATCGATGTGAACAACCAGCAGGCCGATGGCCACTCCAGTGAAGTACTGGCGTTCGAACCCATTGTCGATCGCTGGCAGGCGTTTGGCTGGTTTACCCAACGGGTCGACGGTAACGATCTGGACGCGCTCGTCGCAGCTTTCGACAACGCGCGCCAGCACGCCGGTACGCAGCCCAGGGTCATCATCTGCGACACAAAAATGGGCAAGGGTGTGGCGTTTCTGGAAACCCGCGAAAAGACCCACTTCATCCGCGTGGATGAGCATGAATGGGACGTCGCACTGAATAACCTCGACGAGGGGAAAACCGTATGAGCTCTGCCAATCACACACCGGCTCCGTCCGGCACCACGAAGAAAAAACTGACCACCTCGGCGATGATCGCGTCCATTGCGTCCGAGGGTCAGGCCACTCGACCGGCTCCGTTCGGCCATGCATTGGCGGCGCTCGCTGAGCAACGTCAGGACATCGTCGGACTGTCGGCTGACCTGTCGAAATACACAGACCTGCACATCTTCGCCAAGGCGCATCCCGAACGTTTCTATCAAATGGGCATGGCCGAACAGTTGCTGATGAGCGCAGCGGCCGGCATGGCCAGGGAGGGTTTTGTACCGTTTGCGACCACTTATGCGGTATTCGCCTCCCGACGCGCGTATGACTTCATTTGTATGGCGATTGCCGAAGACAACCTCAATGTCAAAATCGTCTGCGGCCTGCCGGGCCTGACCACCGGTTACGGTCCCAGCCATCAGGCCACCGACGACCTGGCGATTTTTCGCGCCATGCCCAATCTGATGATCGTCGATCCCTGTGATGCACTGGAAATCGAACAGGCGGTTCCCGCGATCGCAGCGCATCAAGGCCCGGTTTACATGCGCCTGCTGCGCGGTAACGTGCCCTTGGTGCTGGACGAGTACGGCTACACGTTCGAGATAGGCAAAGCCAAGACACTGCGCACTGGCAACGACGTGCTGATCATTGCCACCGGCCTGATGACCATGCGTGCACTGGAAGCTGCCAAGCAGCTGCAGGCTGACGGTATCGACGTGGCAGTGCTGCACGTCCCCACCATCAAACCGCTGGACGAGCAGACCATACTCGCTGAAGCCAGAAAACCGGGCCGGCTGGTGGTGACGGCCGAAAACCATTCGGTCATTGGCGGGCTGGGCGAGGCAGTGGCGACGGTGCTGCTGCGCAATGGCGTGACGCCCACGTTCAGGCAGATCGCCCTGCCAGACGCTTTTCTCGACGCTGGCGCGCTGCCTACACTGCATGACCGTTATGGCATTTCCACGCCCGCCGTCTGTACGCAAATCAAGGCGTGGCTTTAAGCACTGGCAGGCGCAGGGGCTGATCTCCCTGCGCCTCGGGAGCACGTATTGAACGCCAATGAATTACTGGACCCGGCCTATCGTTGGTTCATGGACGAGCCGTCGAGCAACTGGACGCTGCACACCCTTGCCGACATCAGGGCTCGCGTCAGCGCCACCTGGGCCACCGCCGCCACAGCGCGCGGCGAGCAACACTGGACCTCCTCCGATTCGGACAATGGCATCAGGCTATGTCTTTATCGCCCGGACCTTTCACACCCTCACACTGACCTCCCGGTCATTTTGTATATCCATGGCGGCGGCTTTGTACTGGGCAGCCCGGAGATGGCCGATGATGACCTGGCCAAGCTGGCCGTCGAGCTCCAGGCAATCATCATTGCCGTCGATTACCGGCTTGCCCCCGAGCATCCGTTCCCGATCCCGCTGGAGGACTGTTACGCAGCGCTGGAATGGATATTCTGCAACGGAGCGGCGCAGGGCATGAACACCAGCAATCTGGTGATCATGGGCCACAGCGCCGGCGGCGGGCTTGCTGCCGCGCTCGCCCTGCTGGCAAGAGACAGAGGTCTGCGGACCATCGCCGGCCTGGTGCTGATCTACCCGATGCTGGATCACCGCACAGGCACACCCGACGCTCCGCCAGCCAACCCGACTACCGGCACTTTCAGCTGGTCGCGTCAGGCCAATCATTTTTGCTGGGAATGCCTGCGCGGTGCCTACGCAGTGGACGATGATCGCAAGGCCCTGTTCTCCCCCGCACTGGCCACCGACCTGAGCGATCTACCGCCCACTTTCATCTGCGTCGGCGCACTCGATCTGTTTCTGGAAGAGGACCTGTCATTCGGGCTGGCCCTGTCGCGCTCGGGGGTGCCTGTGGAATTGCATGTCTACCCAGGCGTGCCGCATATGTTCGATCAGTTGCCAGGCGAGCAGACCGCGCAGGCTGCGCAAGATATGGCCCGGGCCGTGCGCAGGATGATCGCCGCCGGGTTATGCGACTAGAATGACGCGCATGTTGCATCAACTCGGAAACAAAGGAATGTATGTTCAAACAATGCCTGTTACTCGCTACGGCCATCTCACTGAGCGGCTGTTGGAGCCTGATGTATCACCTCGATGGTGAGCGTTGCGTCTATCCCGGCACACGACACGGCTGGACATGGGGTACTAAAGATGTGACATCGACCTGGCCATGGCTGATAGACGTGCCGTTCTCTCTGGCGCTGGATACGCTGTTTTTGCCCTACGACCTCACCGCTTTCCTGCCGGAAAACCTTGGCGGTGATGATCGCGAGTGCCATTTCAATGATGGGCTGAATGTGCTTGGTTGACAGGCACCCATAGAGTAAGGACACGTTGATGCTCGCCACCAGACTTCACCTCCTGTGCGGCAAGATCGCATCCGGTAAATCGACACTGGCAAAATCAATCGCGACCGAACATTCAGCGATCCTGCTGAGTGAAGATCAATGGCTCTCTCGGCTCTACCCTGACGAGATCACATCAGTGGCGGACTACGTGCGCCTGGCCCATCGGATTCGCGACATCATCGGCCCTCTGGTTATCGACATGCTGAATTCGGGCATGTGCGTGGTTCTGGATTTCCCTGCCAATACGCTCGCCGACCGCCAGTGGCTTCGCAGCCTGGCTGATGACGCGCAGGTCAAGCATCGACTGCACTATCTTGATGTGGAGGACGATATTTGCCTTGCCAGACTGCATGCCCGCAACGAAAGAGCCGAGCATGACTTTGCGGCTACAGATGCGCAGTTCAGGCTGATCACAGGCCACTTCCAGATTCCGCACACTGACGAGGGGCTGGATATTCTGGTTCACCGCCTGTGATTCATCAGAGAGCGCGTGACGACGTCCTTTCAACAGCCTGATTTCTGAGGTTCCTGCAACAGGCACCCTGCGTAACCGGTCGGCGAAAACCGGAGCAAACGGATGCCTTAACGCCACTACCCAACGATGCCTGCTATATGAACCTTCAGCCGATATGGCGCTCACTTTATAGGTTGCCTTGTCTCATTGCCGAAAGGAATTCGCATGCTTTCGACCTCACCATCGACCCCTCTTGCCAGCCCTGTCGAGCGTGAGCTCAGTCTACGCGCGGTGATTACCGGGGTTGTGCTCGGTATCCTGTTGACGCCTTCCAATGTGTACGCCGGGTTGAAGATCGGCTGGTCGTTCAACATGTCGATCATTGCGCTGTTGATCGGTTATGCGATCTGGCAAGGGCTGTCAAAGCGCTCGTCCGCGCAGCTGCCGTGGACGCTGCATGAGAGCAACATCAATCAGACGGTCGCCTCCGCCGCTGCGTCGATCATTTCCGGCGGGCTGGTCGCGCCGATTCCGGCTTATACCTTGCTGACCGGCCAGCAACTGGATGCCATCCCGATGATCGCCTGGGTCTTCTCGGTGAGCTTTCTGGGGATCTGGATTGCCTGGTATTTGCGGCCGTCACTGCTCAATGACACATCGCTGAAATTTCCCGAGGGCATGGCCACTCTGGAAACCCTCCTGCACATCTACAATCATGGCCGTGAAGCTGCGACGCGCCTCAAGGTGCTGCTCAGTACTGCGTTGCTGTCGGCGCTGGCCAAGTGGGTCGACACGTTCGTGTGGGCGTTCCCGCGCTGGTCGCCGAGCGCTCAGTTGGAGCGCCTGACCTTTACCGCTGACCCTTCGCTGCTGCTGGTGGGGTTCGGGGCGATTATCGGTATTCGCGTCGGCTTGACCCTGCTGATCGGAGCCTTGCTAGCCTGGGGTGGCCTGGCGCCGTGGCTGCTGGAACAGGGGCTGGTGACGCTACCGGCCGACAGCAGCGGCCCGCAGTTCGCCGCGCTGGTGGAATGGTTGCTGTGGCCGGGCGTTAGCCTGATGGTCTGTTCGACGCTGGCCTCATTGGCCATCCGCCTGTGGACACTGCACGCTTCTACCAAAGCCAGCGGCGGAACACCCTGGTCAATGCCCAAGCCCGGGCCGGCCGCCGGTTTTGCGCTGGCGATCCTGCTGGTCGTCAGCCTGCAGGCGCTGTTGTTCGGTATCAACCTGTGGATGGCCCTGCTGACCATTCCTCTGGCGATCTGCCTGGCAGCCGTGGCGGCGCGCGTGGTCGGTGCCACGGGTATTCCGCCCATCGGCGCAATCGGGCAGTTATCGCAACTGAGCTTCGGCATCGTCGCGCCGGGTCAGGTGCCGATCAACCTGATGAGCGCCAACACGGCCGGCGGTTCAGCCGGGCAATGCACCGATTTGATGAACGACTTCAAGGTAGGCCGGGCGATTGGCGCCACGCCGCGCAAACAGTTGATTGCCCAGACCCTGGGGATTTTCGTCGGCAGTATCGTCGGGGTCCTTGCCTATATGGCGCTGATCCCGGACCCGCAATCGATGCTGCTCACCGAAGAGTGGCCAGCCCCGGCAGTGGCGACCTGGAAAGCGGTGGCGCAGACGCTGACGCACGGTCTGGACTCGCTGTCGGCGAGCATCCGCTGGGCAATTTTCATCGGTGGTCTGGCCGGTTTGCTGCTGGGCATCCTCGACAGCACACTGCCCGCGCACCGCGCCCGGTACCTGCCCAGCGCCGCAGCACTGGGCCTGGCCTTCGTACTGCCCGCCTCGGTGTCGTTGATGATGGCGCTCGGAGCAGTGCTCACCTGGCTGGTGAACTGTCGCTGGCCATCGCTTACCGAACGCTTCGCCATCACCGCAGCGGCTGGCCTGATTGCCGGCGAGAGCATTACCGGCGTCGGTGCGTCGTTGTGGCAGATGGTTCAGAACGGCGGGTAGTCGCATGCATGGCGCGACAGGCAAACTGCTATGATTCGCGCCTGTGCAAGCGAGTTGAAGAACATGAATCGTCGCAAGAAAATCCAGCAGTTGCTGAAAGCCCATGCCAAAAAGGCCAACGCCAAACTGGCCCCGCAGAGCAAGGAAAAATACATCAGTAAGGCCGACCGCGTGAAGCTGGCGGCCGAAGCGGATCAGGACTCAAACAGCCCGTCTGAAGGCTGACCCACCACGTAAGCGCCATCGTGCGACGCAGAGCGTCGGGAACTGCATCCACACACTGGAGCGTGCGGAACGATAACCTCAACTATCGTGCGGCGCTCCGCGTCGTATGCCTTTCCGGACGCTCTGCGTCCTCTTGCGACGCAGAGCGTCGAGAACTGCATTCCCACGCTGGAGCGTGCGGAACGATCATCTCAACTATCGTGCGACGCTCTGCGTCGTATGCCTTTCCGGACGCTCTGCGTCCTCTTGCGACACAGAGCGTCGGGAACTGCATTCCCACACCAGAGCGTAGGGAACGATCATCTCAATTATCGTGCGGCGCTCCGCGTCTTATGCCTTTCCGGACGCTCTGCGTCCTCTTGCGACGCAGAGCGTCGAGAACTGCATTCCCACGCTGGAGCGTTCGGAACGATCATCTCAACTATCGTGCGACGCTCTGCGTCGTATGCCTTTCCGGACGCTCTGCGTCCTCTTGCGACGCAGAGCGTCGAGAACTGCATTCCCACGCTGGAGCGTAGGGAACGATCATCTCAACTATCGTGCGACGCTCTGCGTCGTATGCCTTTCCGGACGCTCTGCGTCCTCTTGCGACGCAGAGCGTCGGGAACTGCATTGCCACGCTGGAGCGTGAGGAAGGATCAGCCCGAATATCAGGCACCGCGGTTACTTGGCGAAAGAATATTCCCCGCCCTGCTCCAAAGCCCTGCGGTACGCAGGTCTGCCCTGCAGTCTTTCAACCCACGCGGTCACGTTCGGGTACGGCTGCAGCATTGCCTGGGCCTTGGCGAACTCGCCGATGAAGCTCATCTGAATGTCCGCACCACTTAGCTCGTCGCCAAGCAGATACGGAGTCAGCCCCAAGGCCTCGTTCAGATAGCCCAGGTAGTTGGCCAGTTCCGACTGGATACGCGGATGCAGTGGCGCACCTGCGTCCCCCAGACGCCCAACGTACAGGTTGAGCATCAGCGGCAGAATCGCCGAGCCTTCCGCGAAGTGCAGCCATTGCACGTATTCGTCGTAGGTTGCGCTGGCAGGGTCCGGCTGCAGACGACCGTCGCCATGGCGGCGAATCAGGTAGTCGACAATGGCACCGGACTCGATGACCACATGCGGGCCATCTTCGATGACAGGTGATTTGCCCAGCGGATGCACCGCCTTGAGCTCGGGTGGCGCAAGGTTGGTTTTCGGGTCGCGTTGATAACGTTTGATTTCGTAGGGCAGGTCGAGCTCTTCGAGCAGCCACAGAATACGCTGCGAACGTGAGTTGTTCAGGTGATGGACAGTGATCATGTCGGGCTCCGCCGGGTGAGAGTGTCTAAAAAAGACTGCGCTACCACCCCGGAGTGCCCTGAAATGATTTTACTTCGATGAACGTAGTGGAATCGTTCAGGTAGCTCTATCACTCGAAACGCTCGCCGCTTCGCCACGAAGCTCGCGCTCCACTGCCGCTTTATCAATGATCGACCAGACGCCGACGATCTTGCCGTCGTCAAAGGTGTAGAACACGTTTTCGCTGAAGGCAATGCGCTTGCCAAGCGCCTCCAGCCCGAGAAAACGGCCTTGCGGAGAGCAGTTGAAGAGCAGACGGGCGGCAACCTGTGGTGCTTCGACCACCAGCAGGTCGATATTGAAACGCAGGTCGGGGATGATCCTGACGTCATTTTCCAGCATCGCCCGGTAACCGGCCAGACTGATCCGCTCGCCGTTGTAGTGCACGCCGTCGTCGACGAAATTGCCCAAGTCCTGCCAGCGACGGTCATTGAGGCAGGCGATGTAGGCACGGTACTGCTCAGCCAGGTTCATATGGCGCCCTCCTTTTCAAAAGATACCGACGCAGCCTCGTTGAAAAGGCTGCGAACAATTGCGGCCTTACTGTAGCGCTTATGAGCGGCGCAGAGAGTGAGTAATGACAGCAGCGTATGTGCCAGATAAAAACGGCTTGTAAATCAATGAAAAGCCTCTTTTACCAGTCAAAAAAACTGAATTTCATTGACAGCAAAAGGGGAAAACAGGGGCGTTATGACAAGCAAAAGTTAATCGTTTCAGCAGTCTGACGCTCAAGGCTTTCGCCAGGAAAACAATCCTGAGCGGGTTTGTAGGGAACTAGCACGGCCGACACCGCCCTAAGCGTGACATCCACGTACTGGCGCAACGCTGGTTTCAAGCCAAGGACTTCAGATTCATGTCTTCTAGTAGCACCTCAGCAGCGGCGGGTCAGCAAGGCCGGCAACGCGCTGCATCGAATCGACTCATCTTTATCTCTGTGCTTGTGGCGACCATGGGCGCACTGGCGTTCGGGTATGACACTGGCATCATCGCCGGAGCCCTGCCGTTCATGACCCTGCCCGCCGATCAGGGAGGCCTGGGTCTGGATGCGTACAGCGAAGGGATGGTCACCGCGTCACTGATTGTCGGCGCCGCGTTCGGCTCGCTTGCCAGCGGCTATATCTCCGACCGCTTCGGACGCCGCCTCACATTACGCCTGCTGTCAATGCTGTTTATCGCCGGCGCACTGGGCACCGCCATTGCGCCGTCGATTCCGTTCATGATTGCAGCGCGCTTCGTGCTGGGTATCGCAGTGGGCGGCGGCTCTGCCACAGTGCCGGTGTTCATCGCCGAGATCGCAGGCCCGTCAAGGCGTGCGCGGCTGGTCAGCCGTAACGAATTGATGATCGTCAGCGGCCAGTTACTCGCCTATGTGCTGAGTGCGGTCATGGCGGCCTTGCTGCATACACCGGGGATCTGGCGTTACATGCTGGCCGTCGCCATGGTGCCAGGCGTGTTGCTGCTGGTCGGTACGTTCTTCGTACCTGCGTCGCCGCGCTGGCTGGCCTCCAAAGGGCGTTTCGACGAAGCGCAGGATGTGCTGGAGCAACTGCGCCCCAGCACACAGGACGCGCAGCGTGAAATCGACGAGATGAAAGCGCAGGACGAAGAAGCTCGCCATCGTCCCAAAGCAAGAGAATTGCTGCGTCAGCGCTGGGTCATCAAGTTGCTGCTGATCGGCGTAGGTCTGGGCTTTACCGCGCAGTTCACCGGGGTGAACGCGTTCATGTACTACACGCCGATCATTCTCAAGAACACCGGGATGGGCACCAACGCTGCGTTGACTGCGACAATAGGCAACGGCGTGGTGTCAGTCATCGCGACCTTGCTGGGCATCTGGGCCATCGGCCGTTACGGGCGTCGGCATTTGCTGATGACCGGTCTGGTCATCGTCATTCTGATGCAGGCAGCGCTCGGTTGCGTGTTGCAGTTCATGCCGCAGAACATGACCCAGAGCTACACCGCCCTCGCCTGCATTCTGGTGTTTCTGCTGTTCATGCAGATGTGCATCTCGCCGGTCTACTGGCTGCTGATGTCAGAACTGTTCCCCATGCAGGTGCGCGGCTTGCTGACCGGCACAGCGGTATCGATGCAGTGGTTGTTCAACGCATCGGTAGCGTTCACATTCCCGATTGCAGTCGATACCATCGGTAACCCGACGTTCTTCATCTTCGCCGCCATCAACATTGGCTCGTTGATTTTCGTGTTCCTGTGCCTGCCGGAAACCAAGGGCAAGTCGCTGGAGCAGATCGAAAAGCATTTGAAGAAGGAGCTGTAACGGCGACCGGATGAGGTCGTCAACGGCCTCATCCACCCTCCAGGCAGATCAGCGCACCAGCATCGAAGCTGCCGCCGCTACCATGATTGCCGCCGCACCACGAAACAGTTTTCTTTGCGCACTCTCACTCGACAGCAAATGTCGAATGCGCAAGGCGGCAAATATGAACACGGCCCCGACCGCCAGCAGTACCAGCACCGTCAGCGGCACCAGAACCAGCCCCCACGTCTGCAAAGAGACCGTTTCAAGATTGATGACCAACGGCAAAAGCGCCAGATAAAAGGCAATGGTCTTGGGGTTGCCCAAGGTAATGGTCAGTCCGGACGCGGCCGCGGACAGCAACTCTTTTTTCTTCGCTGATTTTCCGATTTCGATGGCTTGATGATCTGCGAACCAGAACTGCCAGGCCAGATAGCACAGATAAATCGCCGCCCCCCATCGCACTACCTGAAACAACGCATTGAAGTGTTCGGCAATCATGGCAAGACCAAATACCGCAAATGAAAGATAGGTCAGGTCACCGAGGATCAGCCCGGACAGCAGGCAGAAGCCTGACACCGCCCCGCCGCTGACACTCCGTGCGACCAGCGCTGCCATACCGGGGCCAGGAATGGCGGCGGCAATACCCAACGCTGCCGAATACGTAAGAACCTGAGTCAGATCAAGCATGTTGCACTCCTTGAGACTTGACGCTGATTGAAGAGCTTGCCTGAGATCCAGCAGGCAAACCCCTGTCGAAAAATATTACGTGTTTCAACGCGGAAAGAATTATCTGTTCTTACTGGCTGGGCGGCTAAAACCGGTATAAATTTCCTGCAACATGAGGAGTAACGGTATTTATGACCCAGCCGACATTAAGCCCGATAGATGTAAGGATCCTCACGGCGCTGCAGCAGGATGGCCGTATCACCAATCAGACCCTGGCCGACCAGATCGGCATGTCTGCCTCGCCCTGCTGGCGACGGGTCAGGCAACTGGAAGAACATCGCTATATCCAGGGTTACAGAGCCGTACTGGACCGCCGCAAGATAGGGCTGGGCGTCATGGTGTTCATTCGTATCAGCATCGACAGTCATAGTGAGGCCGAGGCCAGAAAGTTCGAGAAGGAAGTCATGCAGCTGGAAGATGTCGTGGCGTGCTACAGCATCGGTGGCGATGCGGACTTTCTGCTTCAGGTCGTAGCGCCCGATCTGGATTCCTTTGCTGACTTCGCCATGACCGTGGTCAGACGATTACCCGGCATCAAGGAAATGCAGAGCATGTTCGTCCTCAAGGAAATAAAACCGTTCGTCTCGTTCCCGGTAAAGCAGCCCGCATAGCATAAATGCGTGCATTGGCATCAATGACTGCACGCCCATCATTTCAAATAAAGGAATAGCCATGCCCGCGACCGAGCCAGCCACCGTGACCTTCACCAGCGCCATCCCGATCCTGCGGATCTTCGATGAACGCAAAGCGCGTGAGTTTTACATCGACTTTCTCGGTTTCAGCATCGAGTTCGAGCACCGCTTCGAAGCGGATCTGCCGTTGTATCTGGGCATCAGCCGTAACGGGTTGAACCTGCACCTCTCCGAGCATCACGGTGACGCCTGTCCAGGTGCGGCGGTGTTCATCCCGACGCAGAACATCGAGCAATTGCGCGATGAGCTGATCGGCAAGCAGTACGGCTATGCCCGCCCGGACATCGTCCAGCAAGGTTGGGGGAAAACCCTGGAAGTCTGCGACCCGTTCGGTAACCGGCTCAGGTTCTGCGAGAGCTGAGAAACCTGCATTGATGTCAGCCGTGCGGCGATACATTCGCCCTGCGGCTGACACGACCCATCTTTGTGCACACAGACACGTTCAAGCGCAAACATGACGCATGACTGCTGAATAACACCCTGCCAACTGCCGGTAACCTCCCTGTAAATCGCCCTCTGACCAAGCTTGGCCCGTAACGTGCAAACCCGTCAGTTCATCTTGTATACATGAATGAACACCACCATGACTGCACTCGATATCCCTGAACTTCAGTCGGCGCTCCGCTCGGGCGACACCACGCTGACGACACTGGTGCACACCCTGACCGCACACATCGATGCGGATGACCGGGCAGAGGTCTGGATTCATCGCGTCCCGCTGGCACAGCTTGTCGAGCGGGCAAAGGCGCTGGAGAGTATCGCCGAACAACTGGGCGATGCGCTGTATGACCGGTTGCCGCTGTTCGGCGTGCCCTTTGCGGTCAAGGACAATTTCGACGTGGCGCACATGCCGACCACGGCTGCTTGCCCGGCGTTCGCCTACGTGCCCGAGGACAATGCTCACGTTGTGCAACTGCTGCTCGACAGCGGCGCGATCCTGATGGGCAAGACCAATCTCGATCAATTCGCCACTGGCCTGGTGGGCGTCCGTTCGCCCTACGGCGCGGTGCGCAATGCGCATGATCCGGCCTACGTCAGCGGCGGCTCGAGTTCCGGCTCGGCAGTGGCGGTAGCGCGTGGCTACGTCAGTTTTGCACTGGGCACGGACACCGCAGGTTCAGGCCGCGTGCCGGCCGGCTTCAACGGCATCGTCGGGCTCAAGCCCAGCCTCGGCCTGTTCAGCAGCCGCGGAGTCGTGCCTGCCTGCCGCACGCTGGACTGCCCATCCATCTTTGCCAAGGATGTCATGCAAGCCTGGCAGGTAGCGCAGGTCATTGCAGCTTACGACCCGCTGGATGCGTCCAGTGTGGCCGTGCAGGCATTGCCGGTGCAGCGCAGGGTTCGGCGTGTCGCCGTCGCGCGGCACTGCGAGTTCTTCGGCGATGAGCAGGCCAAGGCGGCTTACCTCAAAACCCTTGAAGCCCTGCAGAACGACCCGTTGGTGACGGTCAGCACCATCGAGTTCGACGTGTTCGCCGAGGCGGCTGCCCTGCTGTATCAAGGCCCGTGGGTGGCGGAACGCCGCGCTGCGATCGGCGAATTCTTCGCCAGCAACGCGGCCGATATTCATCCTGTGGTACGCGGCATTGTGCAGAGCGCGGATTCATTCGACGCCGTGGACACGTTCAACGCTCGCTATCGCCTGGCAGAGCTGACCCGCGCTGCGCAGCAGTTGCTGACCGACATCAATGTGCTGGTGGTGCCGACCGCGCCGTGCATGCCGACCATCGAAGCGGTGCTCGGCAACCCGGTCGCGCTTAACTCACAGCTCGGCTATTACACCAACTTCGTCAACCTGATGAACATGTGCGCCATCGCCATCCCGACAGATCGTCGCGCGGACGGATTGCCCGCGGGCATCACGCTGATTGGCCCGGCCGGCGCCGATCAGCGCCTGGCAGAGATCGCCGCGGCCTGGCAGCCGCTGTTCGGCCAGGCTGACAAGCGTGACGCCGTGGCGATGGCTCCCCTGCCCTATAACAGCCCGACCGTGCAGGTTGCGGTGGTCGGTGCCCACCTCGTTGGCCAGCCACTCAACTGGCAATTGCTCGAAGGCGGCGCGCGTCTGCTGCGCAGCACAACCACCAGCGCGGATTACCGCCTGTATGCGCTGGCAGCAACGTCGCCGCCGAAGCCGGGACTGGTGCGCGTCGCTGAACAGGGCGCGAGCATCGAGATAGAAGTCTGGGAAATGCCGCTGAGCCAGTTCGGCGCTTTCGTCGCGGCCATTCCCGCGCCACTGGGCATCGGCTCCCTGCAATTGGCCGACGGCCAGTGGGTCAAGGGTTTCATCTGTGAACCTGGCGGCCTTGAAGGCGCGCTGGACATCACCGACTACAAAGGCTGGCGCGCCTACCGCGCCGCGCACACATCTTCCATCGCTCACTGACCCGAGGTAGCACACATGTCGAATGTTGATCGTCGCAGTTTCATCAAGTTGGCGGGCATTATCGGCCTGAGCGCAGCGCTGCCTTTCGGTCGCGCCTATTCAGCCGATGCGCCGCTGGTAGTGGGTTTCATCTACGTCGGCGCTCGCGACGACTTTGGTTACAACCAGGCCCACGCTCAGGCAGCGGCCATCATCAAGACGCTGCCCAACGTCAAAGTGATCGAGGAAGAAAACGTTCCGGAAACCGTGGCCGTACAGAAGACCATGGAAGCCATGATCCGTCAGGACGGCGCCACGTTGATTTTCCCGACCTCGTTCGGCTATTTCGAACCGCACGTGGTCAAGGTCGCCAAAAAGTACCCCGACGTCCGTTTCGCGCACTGCGGCGGTCTCTGGCAGAAAGGTCGCGACCCGATGAACGCGGGGAGCTTTTTCGGTTACATCGACGAAGCGCAATACCTCAACGGCGTGATCGCCGGGCACATGAGCAAGAGCAAAAAGCTCGGTTTCGTCGCCGCCAAACCTGTGCCGCAAGTGCTGCGCAACCTGAACGCGTTCGCCATGGGTGCCCGCTCGGTCGACCCGAGCATCGTCACCACAGTGATCTTCACCGGTGACTGGTCGCTGCCGGTCAAGGAAGCAGAAGCTGCCAACGGCCTGATCGACCAGGGTTGTGACGTGCTGACCTGCCATGTCGACGGGCCCAAGGTGATCGTCGAGACGGCTGAAAAACGCGGCGTGATGACCTGTGGCTACCACGCCAGCCAGGCTGCGCTGGCGCCCAAGGGCTACCTGACCGGTGCCGAATGGAACTGGGAGACGCCTTATCGTGCTCACGTCGCAGCAGCCCAGAGCGGCGCGCCGATGATCAACTTCCTGCGCGGCGGGCTGAAGGAAGGCTTCGTGAAAACGTCTGCCTACGGGCCTGCGGTCACGGCAGACGCCAAGCAGAAAACGGATGCCATCAAGGCGCAGATGATGGCCGGTCAGTTCGTGATTTTCAAAGGCCCGCTCAAGGACAACAAGGGCAACGTGGTGATTGCCGATGGTGTTGCCCAAGGCCAGACCGACATTGCTCTGGAGAGCATGAATTACCTGGTCGAAGGCGTGCTTGGCCAGCTCTGAGGAACGTTCATGAGTTCATCGATAAGTCTGCGCCGCCTGGCCAGCGCGTTGTTGCCAGGGTTGCCTACAGTGCTGGCGGTGTTTTCCTCGTGCATGCTGTTCGGGCTGTTTCTGGCGGTTCAGGGCAAGCCTGCCTGGCAGGCGCTGCACCTGGTCGGCGAAGGCGCGTTCGGCTCGTGGTTCGCCCTGGAAAACACCTTGCAACGCGCCGCGCCGCTGATGCTGACCGCGCTGTGCGTCGCCCTGCCCGCACGGGCCGGGCTGATCATCATCGGCGGTGAAGGCGCGCTGGTACTGGGCGGGCTGGCTGCCGCAGTGACACCCTTGTGGCTCAGCCATCTGCCAGCCGCTTTGATGCTCGCCTGCATGGCCGTCGCGGCAATGACCGTGGGCGCACTGTGGATCGGCCTGAGTGGCTGGATGCGCCAGCGGCGCGGGGTCAATGAAACGATCAGCAGCCTGCTGCTTTCGTACATCGCCCTGGCCCTGTTCCGGCAGTTGGTGGAAGGCCCCCTGCGCGACCCGGCAAGCCTGAACAAGCCTTCGACGCCGCCGCTGGACGATGCCTATATGATCGGCACGATCAGCGACAGTTTCGAGGTGCACTGGGGCCTGGTGGCGGGTGTCGTCGCCTGCCTGCTGGCGTATGTGCTGGTGCGCCACAGCGTCAAGGGTTTTGCCCTCGCCGTGGTCGGCGGCAACGTGCGTACTGCGCTGATGATCGGCTTGCCCGTGGACCGGCTGATCATGCTCAGTTGCCTGCTGGGCGGTGCGGCGGCGGGTCTGGCCGGCATGTTCGAGGTCACCGCAGTGCAAGGCAGCGCCAACGCCGCGCTGATCGCAGGCTATGGCACCAGCGGCATCCTCGTGGCCTTCGCCGCTCGCCATCATCCGCTGGCAATTATCGTCTGCGCCATCCTGCTCGGCGGGCTGGAAGCCAGTGGCGGACTGCTGCAGCGACGGCTCGGTCTGCCGGACGCCACCACACTGATTCTTGAAGGTTTGCTGTTCACCAATCTGCTGCTCTGGGAAGCCCTGGGTGGGCGTATCGCCGCCTGGAAGATCAGGCTGACGGCGGCGCCTGCGCCGCTCGACAAGGGAGCACTGCAACATGGCTGATATCGACCTGACTACCTTTCTGCTCGCCCTGCTGGCCGGAGCCATCCGCGTCGGCACACCTTTTCTGTTCGTCAGCCTGGGCGAATGCCTGACCGAAAAGAGCGGCCGGATCAACCTGGGGCTGGAGGGCATTCTGGTGGCTGGCGCCATGTCCGGATATGCCGTCGCATGCCTCAGCGGCTCGGCGTGGCTGGGCGTCGGTGCGGCTGCCGGGGTCGGCGTTCTGCTGGGCCTGCTGCATGGGCTGGCGTGCTCGTTGCCACGGGTCAACGACATTGCGTTCGGCATCGCGCTGATCCTGCTCGGCACCGGCCTGGCGTTCTTTCTCGGCAAAGCCTTTATCCAGCCACAGGCGCCCATGCTGCCTTCACTGGCGCTGGGCGCCTGGAGCAGCGAAGAACGGGTGCGCTCGGCATTGAACATCAATGTGCTGTTCTTCGTCGGTGCAGCACTGGCGTTCGTTCTGCACTGGGGGCTGCGCACCACGCGCTGGGGGCTGATGCTGCGTCTGGTCGGCGACCATGCCGAAACCGCTCAGGCGCTGGGCTATCGACCGCTCAAGGTACGCATTGTGGCCACTGCGGTCGGCGGCGGGCTGGCCGGTATCGGCGGCGCCTACCTGTCGCTCTACTACCCCGGCAGCTGGAACGAAGGGCTGTCCAGCGGTCAGGGACTGATGGCCGTGGCGCTGGTGATTTTTGCCCGTTGGCGCCCGTTGGCATGTCTGTGGGCGTCGTTGCTGTTCGGCGCGGCCGGAGCCATCGGCCCGGCCCTGCAAGCGGTCGGTATCAGCAGCGGCTATTACCTGTTTGCCGCAGCACCTTATGCGCTGACGCTGGTGGTGATGTACGCCACCTGTCGCCGTGGTCGCACGTTGAACGGCGCGCCTGGCGAACTCAGCCTGACGCGATGAACTGATCTTTTCGAGGAGGCATTGCATGGCCAGTGGTCTTGGTGGTTTGAACAAGTCGCCCAATGGCGTGGTGATCGGCCTGGCGCAACTGGCGCTGCCCGATCCGCATACGCGCGAGGCGCTGTGGGCACAGACGCAGAAAGTGGTCGGCATGGTTGCCAAGGCACGACGCAGCAACCCGGGCATGGACCTGATCGTATTTCCCGAATACTCGTTGCACGGCCTGTCGATGAGCACGGCACCAGAGATCATGTGCAGCCTCGACGGCCCGGAAGTGATCGCGCTGCGCGAGGCGTGCAAAACGCACCGGATATGGGGCTGCTTCTCGATCATGGAAGCCAACCCGCACGGCAACCCCTTCAACAGCGGCCTGATCGTCGATGACCTTGGAGAGATTCGCCTGTACTACCGCAAGCTGCACCCGTGGGTGCCGGTCGAACCGTGGGAGCCGGGCGATCTGGGTATTCCGGTCTGCGACGGACCGCGCGGCAGCAAGTTGGCGCTGATCATCTGCCACGACGGCATGTTCCCGGAAATGGCCCGCGAGTGCGCCTACAAGGGCGCCGACATCATGCTGCGCACTGCGGGTTACACCGCACCGATCCGCCACTCGTGGAAGATCACCAATCAGAGCAACGCCTTCACCAACCTGATGCAGACCGCAAGCGTCTGCATGTGCGGCTCCGACGGCACGTTCGACTCCATGGGCGAAGCGATGTTTGTCGACTTCGACGGCACGATCATGGCTGAAGGGGGTGGCCGGGCCGACGAAATCGTCTGCTGCGAACTGCGCCCCGATCTGGTCCGCGAAGCCCGTGTGAACTGGGGCGTGGAGAACAACATCTATCAATTCGGGCATCGCGGCTATGTGGCGGTCAAGGGCGGCGCACGCGACTGTCCTTACACCTACATGCACGATCTGAGCGCAGGCCAGTACCGTCTGCCGTGGGAAGACGACGTCGTGCATACCGATGGCAGCTCGTGTGGTTTTGCAGCCCCCGAGCGCGACTTCAACCCCACCCCCAGCAGCTGGAAGGAGTAACGCCATGAGCGAACGTCATATTGCATCGGCGCCCTACCCCTGGCCCTGGAACGGGCAATTACATGCGCACAACACGGCCTTGATCGTGATCGACATGCAGACCGATTTCTGCGGCGTCGGCGGCTACGTGGACAGCATGGGTTACGACCTGGCACTGACCCGAGCGCCCATCGAGCCGATCAAGGCGCTGCTCGCCGCGATGCGCCCGCTGGGCTTCACCATCATCCATACCCGCGAAGGCCATCGCCCGGACCTCAGTGACTTGCCCGCCAACAAACGCTGGCGCTCGCAGCGCATCGGCGCGGGAATCGGCGACCCGGGTCCGTGCGGCAAGATTCTGGTGCGTGGCGAGCCGGGCTGGGAAATCATCGACGAGCTGGCACCGCTGCCCGGCGAAATCGTGCTCGACAAGCCCGGCAAAGGCTCCTTCTGCGCCACCGATCTGGAACTTATCCTGCGCACCCGCGGCATCGACAATCTGATCCTGACCGGCATCACCACCGACGTCTGCGTGCACACCACCCTGCGCGAAGCCAATGACCGTGGCTTCGAGTGCCTGCTGCTGGAAGACTGCTGCGGGGCGACCGACCCTGGCAACCATGCGGCGGCGCTGAGCATGGTCAAAATGCAGGGTGGCGTGTTCGGCGCCGTCGGCCATTCCTCGATGCTTCGCGACCTGTTGGGAGCATGAACATGCGCGCCCCGAGCCTTGAGACGATTGGTGCCAGCAAGCATTTCGGTGCGTTTCGCGCACTCGACGAGGTGTCCTTCAAGGTCCGCGCCGGCACCGTTCACGCCCTGCTCGGCGAGAACGGCGCCGGCAAGAGCACACTGGTCAAAGGCATCATCGGCTACAGCCCGCTGCAGTCGGGCAGCATTCTTATCAACAACCGCGAACACGAGATTCGCACCCCGCGCGACTCTCATCAGTTGCAGATCGGCATGGTGTATCAGCACTTCACCGTCGCGCCGGGCCTGAGCGTGGCGGAAAACCTGGTGCTGTCGCGCGGCGATCTGCCGTGGCGTATCGACTGGGCCGGCGAGCACCAGCGCCTGGAAGCGTTCATGGCAAAAATGCCTTTTCGGCTGGACATCCATCGGCCGGTCAGCAGCCTGGCGGCCGGCGAAAAGCAGAAACTGGAAATCCTCAAACAGCTGTATCTGGAGCGTCGACTGGTCATTCTCGACGAACCCACTTCGGTGCTCACGCCGCAGGAAGCCGACGAAGTGCTGGGGCTGATGCAGGCAATGGCGCATCGTGGCGAACTGACCGTCCTGATGATCACCCACAAGTTTCGCGAAGTCAGCACCTACGCCGATGACGTCACTGTGTTGCGCAAGGGTCGCTGGGTGGGCAGCGCGGCAGTGGCTGACACCACCACGCAACAGATGGCGGCGTGGATGATGGGCGAGGCCCAAGTACGCGGGGTGAGCACCGAGCGCCCGGCGATGGCGCCCCGCCCGCCGCAGTTGCAGGTGGCAGGCCTGGATGTGCCTGGCGACAAAGGCACGCTGGCGGTGAAAAACCTGTCTCTGGCGGTTCACCCGGGTGAGATCGTCGGGGTTGCAGGTATCTCCGGCAACGGTCAGCGCGAACTGACCGAAGCGCTGCTCGGCCAGCGCGCCTTCAGCGCCGGGCAGATAGCGGTCGACGGCCAGCCTTACGACGCGCGGCGTGAACAGATGCAGCGCCTGCGCGTGTTCAGCCTGCCCGAAGAACCCCTGCGCAACGCCTGCATCGGTACATTCAGCGTGGCTGACAACCTGGCCCTGCGCAATTTCGACCAGCCGCCGCTCTGCCGCCAGGGCTGGCGCCTGGATCGTCGCGCAGCAGATGTCCAGGCACGCAGCCTGATTGAGCAATTTCAGGTATCGCCCAACGACCCGAACCGGCCGATCGCCACCTTGTCCGGAGGCAACGTACAGCGCGCTGTATTGGCCCGTGAACTGACCCACGACGTCGCGGTGCTGATCGTCGCCAACCCGGTATTCGGTCTGGACTTCGCCAGTGTCGCGCTCATTCACCAGCGCCTGATCGACGCTCGCAACAGCGGCACAGCGGTCCTGCTGCTCAGTGAAGACCTTGACGAACTGCTGAGCCTGGCAGACCGTATCGTGGTCATTCACGACGGCGAGCTGGTGTTTGAAACCCGCGCAGCGGACGCCGACCGTACCGAGCTGGGCCGACACATGGCCGGGGCCGAGCATCTCGCGGGGGAACCGGCATGATCAAGGTCAATGCGCGCCCTGACCGCTTCGCCTTCGATACATCCCGTACCGCTGTGGTGATCATCGACATGCAGCGCGATTTCCTCGAACCCGGCGGCTTTGGTGCCGCGCTGGGCAACGATGTCGCACCGTTGCAGGCCATCGTTCCGTCCGTGCAACGCCTGCTGGCGCTGGCCCGCGACGAGGGCATGGCGGTGATCCACACCCGTGAATCGCACCGCCCGGACCTTGCCGATTGCCCGCAAGCCAAACGTGACCATGGCTCGCCGGGCCTGCGCATCGGCGATCCTGGCCCGATGGGACGCATCCTGATTCGCGGCGAACCCGGCAATCAGATTATCGACACCCTGGCGCCGCGCGCTGGCGAGTGGGTCATCGACAAACCCGGCAAAGGCATGTTCTTCGCCACCGACCTGCAACAACGGCTGAGCGAAGCGGGGATCACGCATTTGATCTTTGCCGGCGTCACCACCGAAGTCTGCGTGCAGACCAGCATGCGCGAAGCCAACGACCGGGGTTATCGCTGCCTGCTGATCGAGGACGCAACCGAAAGCTACTTTCCCGCGTTCAAAAAGGCCACGCTGGAGATGATCACCGCACAGGGCGGGATTGTCGGCCGGGTTGCCTCATTGACGGACCTGGAGCAGGCGCTGCTGACAAGGAGCACACTTTGATGGACATCAACCTCCCCCACGTGGTCGCTGAAGTGACCCACGCCTTTCACGACTACGAACGCGCCCTGCTGGCCAATGAGCTGAGCACGCTGGATGCGTATTTCTGGAATTCCGAACAGACCGTCCGCTACGGCGTCGCGGAGAACCTGCTGGGCGCGGACACGATCGCTCGCTATCGACGCCAGTGTCAGCCGGTCGGACCGGGACGCACGCTGCTGCGTACCGTGGTGAGCACCTTCGGTGAAGACTTCGCCACGGTCAGTACCGAGTTTCATGATGGCGTCACCCAGCGCCTTGGTCGGCAGATGCAGACCTGGGCGCGACTGGAGGGCGGCTGGAAAGTCGTTGCCGCACATGTCAGCATTGACCTGAGCAGCCTGGAGCCACGCCCTTGAATTCCCCGAACACCACCAACGCGCTGGCTGAAGACGTCTATCGGCGGCTCAAGCAGGAGATTTTCGACTTCTACCTACTGCCCTACGACCGCTTCACCGAAACCCAACTGGCCGACCGTTATCAGGTCTCGCGAACACCAGTGCGTGACGCGCTCTACCGCCTGCAGCGCGAAGGCTATCTGGATGTCGAGTTCCGGCGTGGCTGGTCAGTCAAGCCTCTGGACTTCAACCAGATCGACCAGCTCTACGATCTGCGCATCGTCCTGGAGTGCGCAGCGGTCGAGCGCATCTGTGCATCGGCCGAAGTGCATCCGGAACTCACTGTTCTGCGCCAACACTGGTTGATCGATCGCGATAGCTGGCAGATAGACATGCAAGTAGTCGCCGACCTCGATGAACAGTTCCATACCCAACTGGTGGCCGCTTCAGGCAACCTGGAAATGGCCCGCATCCACCAGGAAGTGACCGAGCGCATCCGGATCGTGCGCCGTCTGGACTTCTTCAAAAGCGCGCGCATCGAACATACCTACCTCGAACACGCCGCGATCCTCAATGCCCTTCAGGCGCGTAAACGTGACGAAGCATTATTGCTGCTGCGCTCCCATGTAGAGATCAGCAAGCTGGAAGTACGCAAACTGACGATTTCCATGCTCAGTGATGCGCGGCGGCGGTATGAGGCGTGAGGTTTCATGTCAAATTTCCAGGTAGACAAACCATTGCGTGAGCGCAAATCATCGAGGCTGTTAATCGTCAGCCCGTCGATGAGAATACTGCTTTTCAGATTTCAGCACACAAAAGGGGCGTTGGCCGGCAGCAATTATTGGGCAACGCCTGGTGGAGGCGTCGAAGACGGCGAAACTTATGAGGCCGCCGCCATACGTGAATTGCGCGAAGAAACCGGTATCAGGGTCAACTCGGTCGCTGAGCATATTGCCAACAGACGTTTTCCAATGCTGCTCCCTAGTGGTGAGAGCGTACTCGCTGTTGAACGCTATTACGTTGTATATGCAGAGAGCCAGGTACTCTCTCGATCAGAATGGACGCTGCAGGAAACCCAGGTGATGACGGAGCATCGGTGGTGGTCCGCCCATGAACTGAACTCGACGACGGAAATCATCAAACCGGATGATCTAGTCAGAACGCTTGAGAAAGCGGGTGTCTTTAAAGCTGAGCGTTAGGAGCACCGTAACGCTACAAATAGCATGGCTGCGAACGACTCCAACTTCCCCGTACTGGCCATTCATATGAGCAGGCCAACTTCGACTCTCCGTCTGACGCTATCACGCCACAGTAGCGCTAGCACTCCATGCGGATAGATATGATCCCATGCAACCTTTTCAAACCAGCCCTGCCCTAGCCATTAGTACGTAATGGCACTTAACCATCATCTCGTATTCGATGTATTGACACATGACTCCCTACTGCAGATTCGCCGGTGAATGACCGTCTGGCTCGTTATGCAATGGGTCAGTCGTCGCCTCGACCAAACATCGTGAGCAACTTCAAGTCTGTACGTAGTCGCAGCTGAAAACTGCTAAGTCAACCAGGCCATGTCTGCGCGCAGCTGGAAGAGGTCCACAGGACGGATCCGCCGCTTATGCGCTGCCAAACATGATCGGGGCCACACATGCGCACCACTCAGGAATAGTGATCGATGAACCCACAGGGCTATGAGCACGACCACGTCATACCGACGAATATTGAAGATGTTGCCAAGGTATTGCAGGCCGCTGCTCACTCCGCCTCGTGCACCGCCGGTTTGCTGATGGTATCCAGCGCAACAGGCTGGGAGCAATTGGTCAGCTCCGGTCAAAGCCTGCCCAAAGCGGATGAGGCATGGTTGAGGATGATCTCGTCGTATGGCGACGTGGTGCTGGTCGGTCAGGACAGCCCGGCGAATACGATGGAAACCAACAGCTCGGGGTCTACGCTGATCTACGTTGCTATCCGTGGCTTCAGGCATGAATTGCTCGGCGCAATGCTGTTGCGCAACAGCGATCAAGCAATGGTGCTGAGCGCTGCGCAACGCTATGCGCTGCAGGCCCAGGCGGCTCATATTCGTACTTACCTGCAACCGGGACGTGATCCCGAAGCCAATAACCCGCTGGTCACCTCGTTCGAACGCCTGCGCTTGCTTGAGTCGGTGGTCATCAACGCCAATGACGCGATTCTTATCACCGAAGCGGAACCCATCGATCTGCCAGGCCCGCGTATCGTCTATTGCAACCCTGCGTTTCTGGCGATCACCGGCTTCACTGAAGAGGAAGTCATAGGTCGCACGCCCCGCATCCTGCAGTGCGAGGAAACCAGTCGGGCAACACTGGACGTCATTCGTGAGGCACTCAGTCACTGGCGGGCGGTTGAGGTCGAACTGCTCAACACCCGCAAGGATGGCAGCAAGTTCTGGGTCGAGTTGAGCATTGTGCCGGTGGCCAACGAAAAAGGCTGGTTCACCCACTGGGTGTCCGTGCAGCGCGATATCACCGAGCGCAAGGAGTCTCAGCAACTGGCTCAGCGAGCCCGTCTGGAGTGGGAGGAAAAGCTTGCGCTACAGAGCCGGCTGGAGGAGCGCGAACGCATTTCCGAAGAGCTGACCTATATCGCTTTTCACGATGAGCTGACCTCACTGTTCAACCGCGCTTACCTGATGAACGAGTTGACCACGGCCTTTGAAATCCGCGACCCCCGATACGAACGGGCAACGGTACTCTTTCTGGACCTGGACGGCTTCAAGGTAGTCAACGACAGCATGGGGCACCTGGCCGGTGACAAGTTGCTCAAGGCGGTCGCGAATCGATTGCAGACCTGCGTTCGCTCTAATGACGTTTTAGCGCGAATCGGCGGCGACGAATTTGCGATCCTGCTGATGGGCAAGGATCAGCCGGAGACTGCCGTAAAGATGGCTGAACGTATCGTCAGTCAATTGCACACGGCAATACAGATCGAAAACCAGGACATTTTCATCTCGTGCAGCATCGGTATCGTCACCGCAGGTGACAGCCATACCAAACCCGAAGAGTTGCTGCGTGACGCCGACGTTGCCATGTACTCCGCAAAAAAACAGGGCAGAGGGCGCTGGAGCATCTTCAACACCTCGATGCGCGAAGCGGCGATCGACACGCTGGTGATTCAGAACGCGCTGCGCCAGGCACTTGAAGACAAGGATTTCCTGGTCTTTTATCAGCCGATCTACAGCGGCAACTGTGAGCATTTGGTCGGGGTCGAGGCGCTGGTCAGGTGGAACCATGCCACCATGGGCATCATTTACCCCGATGCCTTTATCCCGATTGCCGAAGACCTCGGGATCATTCATGAGTTGGGGGCCTGGGTGATGCATCAGGCCTGTAGCGAAGTGCAGGCCTGGCGCAAGGAGTTCTCTCACCTGGACCTGAGGCTCAACGTCAATGTGTCCGGGAAAGAGCTGAGCCACCCTGGATTCGTCGATCAGGTGACACGGATCATCGCCACCACCGGCCTGCCCGCGGGCCAGCTTCAGATCGAGGTCACCGAATCAGTGTTTCTCTATCAGCCTGACGCGATCGCCGAGGTTCTCCGGCAGATCAGGCAGCTTGGCGTGAGAGTGGCGCTGGATGATTTCGGCACGGGTTACAGCTCGCTCGGCTACATTGACCGTTACCCGATCGATGCCGTGAAGATCGATCGGTCCTTCGTGTCCCGAATGATGACGTATGAGCGCAGCAAAGCCATTGTCAGCAGCATCCTGTCGCTGGGCCGAGCGCTGAATCTGGATATCACGGCGGAAGGCGTGGAGACAGCGGAACAATACAACCTGCTGCGCAAAATGGGCTGCCCTTACTTTCAGGGCTATCTGCTGAACAGGCCGATGCGCTCAGAGGCACTGCTGCACATCATCAAGTCCGCTGCCGAGTGCACGGCCTGATCTACCCCGACGTTGATGGGCCGGAATGACTCCCGGCCATCCCGTAGTCTGAGCGTGAGCACGCTGTCTTGTAATGTGTCTCTACCTGTAAAATCTTGCCAATGACCTGGTAACTGATCCAGGAAGCTCTGCGCAGCGTACTGAATACCGTCGTGATGGGCGTCATGCACCCGTATATTCATGGCGGTATAGTGCCTGTGCAACCAGTGCTCGGTGCCTGCGGTCCAACTTACTGCATCCATTGTCCAACCGGCATTGCGTCACACATTATCTGATCAGAGCCGCGATCAATTAACGGATCACTCGACAGGAAATCAGATGACCTCATCCAGCCAGCGTCTTGCCTTGCTTGAAGCCGTTGTTGAACAGTCATTCAATGCCGTATTGATCACCGACGCCAATCTGGCCAATGGCGGCCCCTTCATCGTGTACGTCAATCCGGCCTTCTGCTCCATGACCGGCTACACGGCAGAGGCATTGATCGGTGCCTCACCACGGATCCTGCAAGGCCCGGACACCGATCCTCAAGTGATCGAGCGGATGCGCGAATGCCTGAGCGAAAGTCTTTTTTTCGAAGGGTCGACGGTCAATTACCGCGCGGACGGAAGTCCTTACATCGTCGAGTGGAAAATTTCTCCCGTGCGCGACGATGCAGGTACGGTGTGCAACTTTGTCTCTGTGCAGCAGAACATCAGCCCGCGCATCCGCGCCGAGCGTGAGCAACACCTGCTGGCGCAGGCACTGAACGCTGCGCTTGATCCGATTATCATCACCGACTGCAATTCCACCATCGTGTTTGCCAATGAAGCCTTTCAGCAGATCACTGGCTACAGCAGCAGCGAAATCCTCGGCGAAAACCCGCGGATGCTGAGCTCTGGAAAACACGATGAGGCGTTCTATGCGCAATTCAAGGAAGCGCTGAAGAGTGGCGCCCCGCTTCGCACGACCTTCATCAACAAGCGCAAGGACGGCTCGCTGTTCTATGCGGAACACAGCATTTCGCCGCTCTGTAACCTTGAAGGCGCAGTCACCCACTATGTCAGCATCAGCCAGGATGTGACCACACGCCTGGGCCGCGAACAAAAGTTGCTGGAGATTGCTCACAGCGATCCGCTGACCGGGCTGGATAACCGTCGCTCAGCCGAGCATACGCTTGAGCGACAGATACCTGCGGTGAGTATGTCGGGCAAGCCGTTCAGCCTGATCATCTGCGATATCGATCATTTCAAGGCGGTCAATGACCGGTATGGCCATCCTGCCGGGGACAGCGTAATCACCAGCGTTGCGGCCATCCTCAAACAACGTATCCGCCTGTTGGACGTCGCCGCTCGATGGGGAGGAGAAGAGTTTCTGATCCTGGTGCCCGACAGCTCGTTGAAACAGGCGGCCGAACTCGCGGAGCGCATTCGCAAAAGCGTTGAAAGCCTGGTGATTCCGGAAACCGGATCGGTGACCATTTCTCTGGGCGTTGCAGAACTCAGCGCCGGGGAAACGGCCGCCAGCCTCATTCAGCGTGCAGACAAGGCGCTTTATCAGGCCAAGCGCCTGGGCCGCAACCGGGTGGAATGCGCTTAGACCAAGACTCGGTTTTACTCGTTGCCCGCCTCGTTTGCCTGCGCATTGAACCCGGGCCTGTCATTGCGACAGGCCCGGACGCCGTGTCAGAGCTTCGGCAGTTGTCCGATACGCCCCATCATCTCAGTGACGATCTGCAGATCCAGCAAGAACTGGCCGGTGGTCTTGAACTCGTTGTCCGTATGACCGGTGTATTTGACTTCGGGTCTCGCCAGGCCGAACTGCACCCCGTTGGGCAATGAATGGACCGACGTAGCGCCAGCCGACGTGCCAAAGGTGTGTTCCATACCGAGATTTTCACTGGCCACAGCGAGCAGCGCCTTGACCCACTCACCCTCGGGGTTGCGGTACATCGGCTCGGCGATGGAATAGTCGAACACTGGCCTGATAGCGGTTTTCGTACTCCAGGCGGCGAGCTTTTCGGCGATTTCGGATTTGAGCTCCTGCGGGGACTTGCCTTTCGGCACACGCAGATTGACCGCTAGTTTGAATGCCTTTTCATCCATTGCGACGTACGTCAAGGATGCTGTGAGAGGCCCCATGAAGTCGTCGGAGAACCCCACGCCCAACTTGCTTCCCAGGTAATCGAGTCCCCAGTTGTCGGCGGCATAGCGAGCAGCATCGGTGATCTGGTTGTGTTTAAGCGCAACCTTGCCCTGCAGACTGTTAATGAAATCCAGCATCCTCGCGACCGGGTTGACGCCGGACTGGGGTGCCGATGAGTGCGCGGACACGCCGGTAACAGTCAGCTTGACGTCCTTGCCGTCGACCCTGGCATCGACCTCGAAGTCACCGCCATTGCTTTTCACGTACTCGGCACTGACCTGTTGCAAGCTTGCAGCCAGCTCGGCAGGTTTGTCAGTCAGCAGAGTGGCGACCGACTTCGACGGAATCTGATTGGTGGCCATACCCCCGGTCATTGAAACAATCTCGGCCCCCTCGCCTTCAGCCTCGCGTCGGGCAAAGCTGGCCATGACCGTGCCGTAACCTTTTTCGGCAATCACGACCGGGTAACCGCCATCCAGCGCCAGGTTGTAGGCGGGCGTCGGGTTACGCTCAAAATAGTAAGGGATTGCGTCGCCGGCCGTTTCTTCCGTGGTATCGATCAGCAACTTGAAGTTTCTGGCCAGCGGCAGCTTTTCTTCCTTGATGACTTTCATGGCATAGAGCGCAACCACAATACCGTTCTTGTCGTCCTCGGTGCCGCGTCCATACATGCGATCACCGATCAGCGTCACCTTGAACGGGTCCAGACGAGTGCCGTCAGGCAAGACCCAGTTGTCCGGCGTGACCGGTACAACATCGGCATGCACATGAATGCCAACTACTTCATCACCCGCGCCATCGAGCGAGACTTCATACACACGGTTATCGACGTTGCGAAACTTCAGATTGAAGCCCTCGGCCAGGCGCTTGATCGTGTCGGCGATCTTTATGAACGCCGGGTTTTCATGCTGGGCAACGCCGTCGACACGAACCGTGGGAATAGCCACTAGCTCACGCAGGGTTTCAGTGGCCGCGCTGCCGTACTTCATGCGGGTATACAATCCGAGCAAGCGATGAATGTCGTTTTGTTGCGCTGCGGAAAGTTGCTTGTTGTCGAGAAAGGCACTGATGGCCGAGCCAAAATCGGCAGTTTTAACCACATCAGTACTGGCAAGATTGTTCAGAAACTGCCTGAAATCCTTTACCGATGCATCATTGAATGTCTTGAGGATAACGGCGCTCTGTTGTGCAGTGACAGTGGCGTTTGCCAGACTGGTGAACGACGAGAGACTGGCGAGTATCAAGGTGGAAGCAGCCAGTTTTTTGAGTGACAGGTTCATGGTTGAAGGCATTCCTTGGCAGGCAAAGCGCGAATTTTTCTGATCGTTTGATCAGGAAGCATTTCAACTTACACCAAGAGCAATGATGCGAGAATCCCCTTTTGAATCGACGCGATGCACTGGAGTGCCCATATGATCAAGCTGCTGATGCGCCTGAAAGCGCGCTTCGACCGAAAGTCCAAGGGGCAGCAGTCTGATCGGTTGCCGCCTGCGCAGCCTGCCGATCAGCAAGAATCCATGTCACGCGTGCAGGAAAATCTGGCTTGGCTGCCAGTCTATAGAGAGCCGGAGCCACTGCGTCTGCAGCCGCCTGCCTGCCCCCCATTGAGGCAACAGGACGAACCGCTGCGAGCCCGCTACCACGCCTACGTTGCGCAAACGGAACAGGCTGATCCAGCCAGTCAGGACGAGTCATGCCGTGAAACAGGACGGCAGTTGGCCAGAGAGCTGCAGTCAGCGGCAATCGACATCGTTACGTCAAAAGCCGAAAGCTCGCCGGATGTTTATTGGCTGACTCAATCCGCTGCTATTGCTTCGCTGTTTGCCGACGGCGCGCAATCGGACGCGTTTCAACGCTATCAAGAATATGTGCAGCACTACAAAGACCAGCGACTGACGGCCGGGCAAGTATGGGCGTTTGATATTTATGTGGCCGAACATACGCCAAGACAGGTCAGGACATTTCTGCCACATCCCTCAAGCGAAACACGTTTGCCTGATGAACCCTCGCCGGGGGCCGACGATATTGACCAGTTACTCTCCTACCTGCCACTGCTGTACCCAGACGGCGTGGCGATCAAGAGTTATATCATCAAGGAAAACACCTATTGGCCAGACTACTTTCCGGTAGTCGAAGCGTTTTATCGCGTGGTGGCCAAAGACTGCTGGTGTGACATTGATTACCTTAATCATGGCGCGGCGGACATGCTCAATGACGACATCTATATCGCCCAGGCAAACCTCGCTGATATGCAAACGCTGCTGACGTACTGCATCAGAGGCGAGCGTTTTTGCGATGGACACCATGGCGCGATGATTGAAAAAGGCTACGTGCTGAAGATCCTGCGCAGGCTGGCGGTGTTGCGCGAAGATTGAAGTTCGCGGCAAGCAGGCGGTGTGCCGGGCGATGGCAGAGCCCATCGTACTTCTTTCACATGCGCTCCTGTGCACCGAACGACTTCAACAGCGTATGCCGGCTCCAGGGGCCACAGTAGCGTGGAAGGCATGCGATCGGCACATAACCGTAACGCGCGTACCATCTGGCGACATCGTCATCCAGCGTTTCGATCAGAGCGTCAGTACAGCCTCGCTCGATGGCCAACGCTTCAAGCCTGTGCAGGGTCTGCGCCCCGAGCCCTTTTCCGCGCGACCCGGCATCGATCCAGAGGTAACTCACAAACAGCCGCTGGAACTCGGTTCGGCCTGTGGCGCCGCCAATCAATAGATCGTTCTCCATGATCATGCAGGCAATAGGATCAGCCATTCCCCCTTTCGCCTCGGACAATGCGCGGCCGTGTTGCAAGACGCCGTCAGCAACAACCCGAGTTTGATCATCAGCAATCTGGGCACCTGTAAGCCACTTCATCATGTCAGCACTTCCTTCTTAACGAACTGCAGATACATGAGCAAGATAAAGGCCAACCACCCGATCAAACACAGTGAATTCTTCCCCCGCCGAACACTCCGAACAGTACCGAGCGAACGCCGCAGATCAGTCGCTCTCCACTCGAGGAAATCTGAATGACCACCGCATTCAAAGTTGGCGACGCCGTACACTGGAACTCCGAGGCAGGCCAGGTGCATGGCAAAGTCACCAAAGTACATGTGCAGGACGTGGAGTTCATGGGCAAACATCGGCCCGCTTCAAAGGACGATCCGCAGTACGAAGTGAAAAGCGACAAGACCGGTCATTCGGCGATGCATCATGGGGATGCGCTCAAGCACGCGTGATTGCTCTGCGCCGCGTCGTGGAGAGAACGGTGTAGCGCCCTTCTCACTCACGCGAGAAAGCTGTAACCATTGGCGTGCCTGCATCCGAAACGGATGCAGGCACGCGGCATCAGATCACGCCGCAGGCAGCACGATCACCGCCACCGCCCAGAGGTGCGGGGTGGTCGGAATGGTTGTCGCCGCCGGCGTGAACCATCAGCGCGTGGCCTTTGACTTCCGAGAGTTTCTTCAGGCGTGGGGCAAGCACCGGATAACTCGCGGTGCCGTCAGCAGCCACGTACAGCGCAGGCAGATCGCCTAGATGGCCATCGGCGTAAGGCCCAAGATGCTTGCCGGTCTTGGCCGGGTCAAAGTGACCGCCTGCCGCGAGGGCTGCGACCTTCTTGCCGTCTTTGGTACCCGCTTCGCAACTGCCGTTTTCATGCACATGAAAACCGTGGATGCCTGCAGGCAGCTCCTTCAGATTCGGAGTGAACAGCAAACCGTATTGCGTTTCGCTCACCGTAACGCTGCCGATAGGTTTGGGCGCGCCATCAGCGCTGACCAGATTGACCGGAACGTCCAGCGATGCAGCCTGAACACCGAAAGAGAAAACGCCAAGCAGACCTAGCAAAAGATGAGGTTTCATAATTTCAATGCGTCCCTGATCTGATAATCGAATTGAACGTGGCACCAGGCAGCGCGGAGGCTGCACAGCACGAACGTCTTTCATGCCACAGAGGATGTGACCACAGACCTGCGAACTTGATGCAAGGAAATGAACGGGGGTCGCCGGGGAAAGTAATGCAAAACATCACGACTGGCCTGCCGACACCAAGGTCGGCAGGCCAGCGCTGTTCACCTGTGCTCAGTTAACAGCACAGTGGTGCGGATCAGATATCCAGGCAGATCTTGCCGAAATGCTGATTGGTTTCCTGATAACGGAACGCTTCGACGATGTCGGTCATCGGGAAGGAACGGTCCATGACCGGACGCATGCCGTTGGCATCAATGGCGCGGATCATATCCTGTTGCTGGGTGCGACTGCCGACCAGCACGCCCTGCATGCGCAGTTGTTTGACCAGCGCCGGGACGAACTCCAGTTGACCGGCAACACCGCTCAGGATGCCGATGACCGAGATGTGGCCAGCGACCCGTGCCGCATTCATGGAGTGCTGCAGGGTCGATGGACCGCCCACATCGATGATGTGATCCACACCACGGCCGCCGGTCAGCTTGCGGGCAGTCTCGCCCCAGTTGCTGTCCTTGCGGTAGTTGATCAGGTGGTCGGCGCCCATGGCTTGCAGACGCTCCAGCTTTTCATCACTCGACGACGTGGCGATAACGGTCGCACCGACCATCTTGGCGAACTGCAGCGCGAAAACCGATACACCGCCAGTGCCCTGCACCAGAACGGTATCGCCGGCTTTCAACGCGTCATCGACCATCAGCGCACGCCACGCGGTCAGGCCAGCGGTGGTCAGCGTGGACGCTTCGGCATGGCTGTAGCCCTTTGGCGCAAGGGTGAACGAGGTGGCACGGGCAGTGACCTGCTCGCGGGCATAACCGTCGACGCCATCACCCGGCACCGTGACAAAACCTTCAACCAGTGGCTCGCCGCTGATCCATTCCGGGAAGAACGTGCTGACCACGGAGTCGCCAACCGCGAACTCGCTGACGCCCTCGCCTACTGCCGTGACGACGCCTGCACCATCGGCCATGGGAATGCGTTTTTCCGTCGGTGCCCACATGCCGGTGACGACCGCGAAGTCGTGATAGTTGAGCGAGTTGGCGTGCAGACGCACAGTGATCTCACCGGCTTTAGGTGCAAGCACTTCGCTTTCGCCAACGCTGACCTGATCGTAGCCGCCGCCAGCCTGCACGTAGATGGTTGTATTGCTCATGGTCAATCTCCTATCAATTCAACATTACGCAAAATGACGAAATGTGTAAATAACGCTCAAAGCCTAGAGTTCTTTCTTGAGCCTGTCGGCAAACCGGTCGATGGCCTGCTCATCACGGCGAAAATAGGTCCACTTGCCAATCCTCGTTGCCTGAACCAGCCCGGCACGTTGCAGGATGGCCAGATGCGCAGACGCGGTAGAAGCCGACAGGTTGGCCTTGGCCTGAATGTGCGACACACACACGCCTATCGCCGGATCACCGTGGTCCTGGGGAGGGAAATGGGCTTGCGGGTTTTTCAGCCACTCCATGATCAACATGCGAGTGTCATTGCCGACCGCTTTGATTTGCTCAAGAATCATGGGGCACAACATTACGCTTTTTTACGAAATGTTCAACCCCTGATTTACCCTCCTCCGGCCAACGGCATGTTTTGATTACAGCTTCACATCGACCTGACAAATGAAGCAATCTGTCGACTCCAATAAAATCGACCGCACCGCTGAGAGCATCCAGACTCATGATGAATCTTAAATACAGCGCCCTGACCGCCCTGCTGCTGGGCATCACAGACATGGCTCAGGCTCAGGACTACACCTCGCATCTGGACAAGGTGCTGCAAACTGGCCAGTTGGCTGTCTGCACCACTGGCGACTACAAGCCCTATACCCTGCTGCGCGAAGACGGTGAGTACGAAGGCATTGATATCACCATGGCCCGTTCACTGGCAAAGAGCCTGGGGGTGAATGTGCAGTGGGTGCCCACGACGTGGAAAAACCTGATGCCGGACATGGTCGCCGGTAAATGCGACATCGGTATGGGCGGCATCTCGGTGAGTCTGGAACGCCAGAAAAAAGCGTTTTTCAGCAACACGCTGGACGTTGATGGCAAAATCCCGCTGGTGCGCTGCGCCGATCAGGCCCTGTATCAGACTGTCGAGCAGATCAACCAGCCCTCTGTGCGTTTGATCGAACCCGCCGGTGGCACCAATGAAGCCTTCGCTCGCGCTCATCTGCCAAAGGCGTCCCTGGCATTTCACGACAACAAGACCATCTTCCAGGAGCTGCTGGACAAGAAAGCTGACGTGATGATCACCGATGCTTCCGAAGCGCTCTACCAGCAGAAACGCATGCCCGGCCTATGTGCGGTCAATCCGACCCGGTACATGCAATACGGCGAAAAGGCCTACCTGTTGCCACGCGATGATGTGACCTGGAAAGGCTACGTGGACCAATGGCTGCACCTGAGCAAGGCCACCGGCGAGTATCAGCAAGCGCTGGGAGAATGGCTGGCAGTGCCCGCCGAGTGAGTGTGAAGCAGTCTTGCCGGGCACTGCCTTCGACGTCCTGCTGTGCAATGGTTGCAAGGCGTGTCCGGGTGAAATAGCGTGTTACGGCAACTCTCACTGGAAGGCAGCCAAACGAGCATGAAGCCCAGCAAACCCATCACCCGTGCGTACTGTGTCGAACTGCAGCAGGAGCTGTCGATCGCCGCTGCCCGACGCGAATACTTCTCTCAGGAGCCGCCACGCGCACGCTTCGAGTTTCTCTGCTCGACCGAGGCGTGCAGGACAATGGGGGCGAAGGTTACCGGGGTTCGCTATGACGTGAAGCCACAGGACAACCCGACCTTCGTCGCCGCGCACTTTCGCGCCAACCCGCATTACGACCATCACTCGGGCTGCGAATGGGTGGATGAGCGCACAGAAGCAGAGGAAGAACAGAACGATCCGGCCGAAGAAACCGATGTACAGACACGCCTGCGCAAGGCCAAACGCAAGCTGGACGACTACATCGATATCTTCGACCCGGTCATCAAGGCGCCGACCAAAGACGCGTCCAGCCCGGAAAAACCCGATGCTGGCGCCCAGCGCCCTGCTGCAACGCTTCCAGTCACAGAACCAGCCAAGCCACCAACTGCTCGCTACAGCGAAACGCGCACCAATAACCTAGAGCGGCTGGTAGACAGCTATCGGCAGGCCAAGGCCGAGCTGTCACTGGAAGACTTCAAGCTGCTGAAGCTGAAAATTCCAGGCCAGGGCGAGGTTTCGTTGCGCTCGTATTTTCGCCATATCAAATACGCGCAATCAGGCGATAACGGCCGGGTGCTGTTCGGAGGCGGTCTGGTCGAGCAGCGGTACGGGTTGGGTTTCAAGTTCAGGTTCTTCGACCGTCTGGACGGCAAACTGGTGACGCTCTACGTATCGCCCGCGCAGATGCAGGCCTATCGCTCCAGCCGCTACATCAGTGAGCTGCTGAGCCATGCGGATGACGTGAAGTTTTTCACGGTGTATGCGCTGGGAACGGTCACACAGAGCCCGTCAGGCAAAAGCTATGGCCTGGAGGTCGACGACTTGCGGCATCTGGCGATCGTGCTGGGGCCGGCGAAGGAGCCGCTTGAGGAAGGGAAAACACCTGAAGCCTGAGCATTGGGTCGAGGATCGTTCCAGCGTTCGACGCTGGAACGATCCGGGTCAGCTCATCAGACCTTGACGATCCAGCCGGCTGGCGCCTCGATGTCACCGGACTGAACGCCGGTCAGCTCCTTGTACAGACGCTGAGTCACAGGACCGACTTCGGTCTGGCTGTAGAACACGTGCAGGTTGTCCTTGTAGGAAATTCCGCCGATCGGAGTAATGACAGCAGCCGTACCGCATGCGCCCGCCTCCTTGAACTCGCCGAGCTGGTCGATGAACACATCACCCTCTTCGACCGTCAGGCCCAGACGGGATTTCGCCAGTTCGATCAACGACAGGCGGGTGATCCCCGGCAGCACCGATGGCGACTTGGGCGTCAGGAACACATCGTCCTTGGTGATGGCAAAGAAGTTGGCCGAACCCACTTCCTCGATCTTGGAGTGGGTCTGCGGATCGAGATAGATGCAATCTGCAAAGCTGTGCTTCTTGGCTTCGGAACCGGGCATCAGGCTGGCAGCATAGTTACCGCCGACCTTGGCCGCGCCTGTGCCGTTGGGCGCAGCGCGGTCGTAGCCGGAGATGACGAAATTGTTCGGCTTCAGGCCACCTTTGAAATAGGCGCCCACCGGAATGCAGAAAATCGAGAAGATGAACTCAGGCGCCGTGCGCACGCCGATGTTGTCACCCACCCCGATGACGAACGGGCGCAGGTACAGCGCGCCGCCGGAACCGTAAGGCGGAATGAAACGTTCGTTGGCCTTGACCACCTGTTTGCAGGCTTCAATGAATACATCGGTCGGGACGTGGGGCATCAACAGGCGGGAGCAGCTGCGCTGCATGCGCTGAGCGTTCTGATCGGGACGGAACAGATTGATCGAGCCATCCTTGCAGCGGTAAGCCTTGAGGCCCTCGAAGCACTGCTGGCCATAATGCAGCGCGGTCGACCCTTCGCTGATATGCAGCGTGTTGTCCTCGGTCAGCGAGCCCTGATCCCAGGCACCGTCGCGCCAATGAGAAAGGTAGCGCTTGTCGGTCTTGATGTAATCAAAACCCAGAGTGTCCCAGTTGATGCTTTCTTGACTCATAACGCCCTCTATCATTTTAGCGACTGCCTGGTCGAGTCAGGCCAATGCCTTATTCTGCCAGATCATTCGGGCCATGAGGCTCGAAATAAATGCAAACCGACATGGCATTTCTGAAGCAGGCTTGCGGGCAGGAGCCTCATGAGTCCAGAGCTCACCCGACCGGGAGCGGAGGCGCTACCTGGCGCTCGCGGATATAGTCGATAAACGTGTCCATATCCGAGCTGCACAACGTTCGTGCAACGGACTTGACCTCTTCGACAGGCCAGTCCCACCAGGCCGCCTGAAGCAGCAACTGGCGAATGTCTTCGTCGAATCGCCAACGGATGAATTTACAGGGGTTGCCTCCCACCACCGAATAGGGAGCCACGTCCCGAACGACCATCGCACCTGCCGCGACAATGGCGCCATGGCCGATGGTGACACCCGACACAATGGTTGCATTGGCGCAAATCCAGCAGTCGCTGCCGATCACCACATCGCCCTTGCTCGGCGCGTAATCCTGAATATCCGCGACTTGCGCGACCATCGCCGGGAACGGGTACGTTGTAATCCAGTCCGTGCGATGCTCACCGCCCAGTAGAATTTTCACACCCTCGGCAATGGAGGTATAAGCACCGACCCTGAACACCGAATCGTCACCAAAGTCGACAATATCCGGAATGCCATAAGTCCCCACGCCAACGACCGCACGCGGGTATTTCAATCTGATTTTTTCGGCGTGCCTGTCCAGCTTGTCCATCTTGCGCAACTGCTTGCGTATTTTTCTATTTTTCAACAGCTCGATAAATTTCATATCTTCAATCACATTTTTTTGGACAGTCAGGCAGCACTTACCGATAGCTCAGGAGTAAACGCTTGCAGCGCCGCAAGGTCGTTCTGTTGATCTGCCTCCATGGGATGGAAAACAAAAGCCCCCAGGCATATCGCTTGTCCGCGACCGCGGCATATTTCAAGGCTTTGTTGATGGCCTGAGTACGACCGCTCTGGTATTCGCGATGATCCCGATAGGGCTCGATGCTTTTCAGGTCAGCCTCAAGCAACACCTTGTACTTGCGCGAAAGGTTGTTCGGGTGACGTCGATAGCGCGTGACGATCTCGGGGAGCACATGAATTTCATAGCCCAGATGAGCGATTTTCAGTGTTGCCTGAAAATCCTGCACCCTTATCTGCGGGTCATAGCCGTTCGCATCCTTAATGGCCTTCATGCGGTACAGAGCGACCGGCGCGCCAACGACCACCGCTCCGCGCAATATGTCATCGAACGTCAGCCGCTCGATGTGATCGCGGGACTGACGTTTGATTTCCTTGCCGTCGCCATCCATGTAGCTGACCAGTGCGCCGACACAGCCTACCGCGGGATGATTGTCCAGATACTCGGCACGAATCCGCACCGATGAGGGAAGCATGATGTCATCCAGATCCGGCGTAGAGAGGTACACGCCTTTGGCGTAACGCAGACCATGGTTGAGGGCAGCACTGACGCCCTGATTGGCCTGGCGATAGAGCTGGAAAGGATAGCGTTGCTGCAGGGACTCCAGCATCGCGATGCTGTTGTCGGTCGAGCCATCGTCAACGACGATCACCTCGAAATTCTCGTAGTCCTGAGCAAAAATACTCTGAATCGCGACCTCGAGAAATCGCTCGGCGTTGTAGCAAGGGGCAACGATGGAAACCAAAGGGCTGGGCGTGGGGTTCTGACTTTCTGAAGACATCATGGGTAGCAGCCATAATCATGATCAGCCCTGACGGGCTCGGAAACCGAATATCTGTAACAGGTCGCTTGAAAACGGCACATCATGCGGCAAGCGCTCCTGATTTTCCATGAAAGGTCAAAAACGTCCTGTGAACAGGCATTTATAGCCGCGGAAAAACTGCCGACATGCCCTGTCTTTCATTCAGTGTAGATCGGCACTCAAAAAAAAACCCCGTTCTTCGCAGAACGGGGTTTTCATGTTGCGCATCAAGTGGAATCAGAAAGCGTAAGTCACCAGCAATTCTTTTGTCACCTGAAAGTCGACCGACATCATCACGCTCAAGGCAGTGATGGTGAAGATCGAAAACACGAACAGCTTGCGAGCCCAGACAGTATCGTCAACGGCCTTGTAGCCCTTCCAGGCCATGTACAGCCAGTACATACCCATACCCGCTGCAACAGCCAGGTAGTTGAGGCCCGCATAGCCACCCACGGTCAACATCAGGGTCGCTACGAGGAACGCCAGGATGTAGAGCATGATGTGGCGCTTGGTAACCAGAATGCCGCGCTTGACCGGCAGAACCGGAATCTTCGCAGCACGGTAATCATTGAAGCGGAAGATGGCGATCGCATACGAATGCGGCATCTGCCACAGGCTGAACATCACCAGTAGCGTGAGAGCCGCAAAGTCGAAGCTGTTGCTCACTGCGCAGTAGCCAATCACCGGCGGCATGGCCCCCGAGAGACTGCCCACCAGCGTGCCGTGAACGGATCTGCGTTTCAGGTACAGGCTGTAAAGGCCGACGTAGATCACGAACCCGATCACTGCAAACAGTGCGGCCAACGGATTGGCCTCGGTGTACAGCAGGCCAACGCCTGCGATACCGAGCAGGGTTGCGTAGAGCAGCGCCAGTTTCAGAGAAACCAGACCCTGCACCAGAACCCGGTTACGGGTTCTTTCCATTCGCTGATCGATATCGCGATCGATGCAGTTATTGAACACACAACCGGACGCAACGACCAGGGAAGTACCGATGACCGCCGCAAGGAACACGCCGAAATCGATATTTCCCTTGGAAGCCAGAAAAAAGCCACCTGCCACCGAAAGCACGTTACCGAAAATGATCCCCGGCTTGGTGATTTGGATAAAGTGCTTCAGTGACATCTGGTATTCCTCAATGCGCCATCATTTCGCGGTGGACGCTGAAGATGATCCACAGCGACAAGCCGACCAGCAGGACAATAACCATCGTGGTAAAGGCGAAGGCCATCACGTTGTTACGCTGCACGCTTGTGAAGTCCAGATGCAGGAAGTAATGCAGGTGCACCAGAATCTGGATGATCGCGAAGACCAGAACGATCGCGATCGTCATGTCCTTCGGCAGCGAAGGTGACATCACCAGGGCAAACGGAATGGCTGTCAGGATGATCGACAGTACGAAACCGATGATGTACGACTTCACTGAGCCGTGACTATTGTCTTCAGCGGAGTGATGCGAATTTGACATTACAAAGCTCCCATCAGATAGACAACGGTGAACACGCCGATCCAGACAACGTCCAGGAAGTGCCAGAACAGGCTCAGGCAGCTCAGGCGCGTCTTGTTGGTGTTGGTCAGGCCCTTTTTCTGGACCTGGAACATCATGATCGCCATCCAGATCAGGCCGCTGGTCACGTGCACGCCGTGCAGACCTACCAGCGCGAAGAACGCTGACAGGAAGCCGCTGCGGCTAGGACCGAAGCCCTCTTCGATCAGGTGATGGAACTCATAGACTTCCATACCGATAAACGCGGCACCACACAGGAAGGTCAGTGCCAGCCAGCCCAGTACCTGGCTTTTATTGCCCTTGTACAGTGCCAGCATGGCGAAGCCGTAAGTGATACTACTGACCAACAGGAACGCGGTTTCCACAGCCACGAATGGCAGCAGGAAGATGTCCTGGCCCGACGGGCCGCCCGCGACGCTGTTGACCATCACGGCGTACACCGCGAAGAACGAGGCGAACAACACGCAGTCGGTCATCAGGTACAGCCAGAAGCCGTAGACCGTCATGCCACCGCTGTCGTGGTGATCGTCATGCCCATGATCATGGTCGTGACCGTGATCGTGGGCTCCGGAGTTGATTGCAATATTTGACATTGTTTAAACCTGTTCCAGCGAGGACTTGACAGGAGTGTATGCACCGTTGGCCGCCAGGACCTTGTGATGCTCACCTTCAATACGCGCTACATCTTCAGCAGGCACCATGTAGCCCTGGTCGTCACGCATGGCGTGAGCAACGAAGACGGCAATGGTCGCAACCAGGCTTGCGCCTACCAGCCACCAGATGTGCCAGATGAATGCAAAGCCGAAGACCGTCAGCAACATACCCATGTACAGGCCGGTCGCCGTGTTGTTAGGCATGTGGATCGCCGAGTAGCGGGCAGGAACCTTGTAAGCGGTACCGGCACGTTTCGCATCGGTGAACGGGTCGACGTCGTCAGCTTTTGGCAGCTCGGCAAAGTTGTAGAACGGTGGAGGCGATGAAGTGGACCACTCCAGGGTATGGCCATTCCATGGGTCACCGGTCAGATCGCGGTTGTTGTCGCGGTCACGGATACTCACGAACAGCTGGATCAGCTGCGAAGCGATACCCATGGCGATCAGCACGGCGCCGAACAGCGCGACGTCCAGGTAGATGTTCCACTCTGGCATGTCAGTAGCGTTCAGACGACGGGTCATGCCCAGGAAGCCCAGCGCGTAAAGCGGCATGAATGCGACGAAGAAGCCGACGATCCAGAACCAGAACGCTGCCTTGCCCCACTTCTCGTTCAGGGTGAAACCGAACGCTTTAGGGAACCAGAACGCGAAGCCGGCGATGTAACCGAATACCGCACCGCCAATGATGACGTTGTGGAAGTGAGCGATTACGAACAGGCTGTTGTGCAGCACGAAGTCAGCACCTGGGATCGCCAACAGAACGCCGGTCATGCCGCCGATCGAGAAGGTGACCATGAAGCCCAGGGTCCAGAGCACCGGCGCAGTGAAGCGCAGACGGCCCTGATACATGGTGAACAGCCAGTTGAATAGCTTCACACCCGTCGGGATCGCGATCAGCATCGTCGCCAGGCCGAAGAAGGCGTTGACGTTGGCACCCGCACCCATGGTGAAGAAGTGGTGCAGCCAGACCATGAAGCCCAGGATACAGATCGCACCGGAGGCGAAGATCATCGACTTGTGGCCGAACAGACGCTTGCCGGAGAACGTTGAGATGACTTCCGAGAACACGCCGAATGCCGGCAGGATCAGGATGTACACCTCAGGGTGGCCCCACGCCCAGAACAGGTTCACGTACATCATGGGGTTACCGCCCATTTCGTTCGTGAAAATGTGGAAGTCCAGGTAGCGGTCAAGGGTCAGGAACGCCAGGGTAGCGGTCAGGATCGGGAACGAAGCCACGATCAGGATGTTTGCCCAGGTGCAGGTCCAGGTGAAGATCGGCATGTCCATCAGTTTCATGCCAGGCGTACGCATTTTCAGAACGGTCACGAGGAAGTTGACCCCCGTCAGCGTCGTACCTAACCCGGATAACTGTAGCGCCCAGATGTAGTAGTCAACCCCGACACCAGGACTGTATTGCAGCCCGGAGAGAGGCGGATACGCAACCCAGCCGGTCTTGGCGAATTCACCGACACCCAGAGACAGGTTGATGAGCAGCATGCCTGCTACCAGCAACCAGAAGCTCAGGGAGTTCAGGAACGGGAACGCCACGTCGCGAGCGCCGATCTGCAGAGGCAGAACGATGTTCATCAGGCCCGTGAAGAACGGCATCGCCATGAAGATGATCATGATCACACCGTGAGCGGTGAAGATCTGGTCATAGTGCTCAGGCGGAAGGAACCCTTCAGCACCGTTCTGGGCCATCGCCAGTTGGGTACGCATCATGATCGCGTCGGCAAAACCGCGCAGCAGCATGACCATGGCAACGACGATGTACATCACGCCGATTTTCTTGTGGTCGACAGAGGTCAGCCACTCAGACCACAAGTACGTCCACTTGCGGAAATAGGTGATCAACCCGACAACCGCAATGCCGCCGAGCGCGATCATGGCAAGTGTCACCATGACTATGGGCTCGTGGAACGGCACCGCTTCCAGACTTAATTTGCCAAACATCGTTTACTCCTCTGCCCCAGCAGCTGAATTTTTGCCTTTTTCCGCACCAGCCTCACCGGCTACTTCCTTCTCACCAGCAACAACCTTCTTGCCTGGATTCATACCTTCATACTTGTCGATGACGATCTGGAACAGGTTCGGGGTGACCGAGGAAAAGAGTTCGACAGGGTTGCGTTCGCTCGGCTTGATCAACTCGGCGTATTCGGCCGTGCCAAGCTTTTTGGGCGAGCTCTTGACTTCGCTGACCCAGCTGTCGAAATCAGCCTGGCTGGTAGCGATGGCCTTGAACTTCATGCCGGTAAAGCCTGCGCCACTGTAGTTGGCCGAAATACCGTTGAATTCGTGATTCTCGTTGGCGATCAAATGCAGCTTGGTGTGCATGCCCGCCATCGCGTAGATCTGACCACCCAGACCCGGGATGAAGAACGAGTTCATCACGCTGTCCGAAGTGACCTGGAAATTGATCGGCGTCTTGGCCGGGAACACGATCTTGTTGACCGTAGCGATGCCGTAGTCCGGATAGACGAATACCCATTTCCAGTCAACCGAGATCGCCTGGATGGTGACCGGCTTGACGTCCGAATCAAGCGGACGGTAAGGGTCCAGCGAGTGCGTCGAGACGTAAGTGATGTACCCCAGAAAGACCAGCAGCAACATGGGTACGCCCCAGACTGCGATTTCGATCTTGGTGGAGTGAGACCAGTCCGGCGTGTACTTGGCGGCCTTGTTCGATGCGCGATACTTCCAGGCGAAGATCAGGGTCATCAGGATGACCGGGATCACGACAATCAGCATCAGCAGCGTTGCGATTATGATCAGGTTCCGCTGCTCGATACCCACCTGCCCTTTTGGATCGAGCAGAGGTACGCCATCGCATCCACTGAGCAAAAGCATACAGAAAAGGGCCAAGAAGCCAAAAAACCTGGGGTACCTTTTTTTACTCATTTCACGACCTCTAAAAGCAGCTTGCGCGGTGCAGTTGGGTTTCGACCGCCAACACTTCGCCCTGCCAGTGCCGGCTAATTTTTTTGAATTGAACAAGGGCCGCCAGTACGCACAGCGGCGTATCGACAAGTCCGGGTTTAGCTATGGATTCTTGTTTTTTGAGTTGCTGGAACTGCCCAAAACTTCGGGCAGACGCTTTCGACGCGGCCATTATACGCCCTCAGAGGCAAGCGTTGCGCTGCCTGTTCAGAGTGCACAGGGGACGCTCCAAGCCTCAAAATGCTGATCGTTCGGCCAAGCTGAACGACAACTGACGGGGATTGTAGATACGTAAATTTTTAATGACTATGCCTAATTTTGTAACAGTTATTCTCTATATGCGTAACAATCGCTCTTCAAACGCATCATTACACGCGAAAAAAGCCCCGCATTCACGGGGCATTTTTGCGAAAGCCCCTGTAGTTAGTAAGGGTTGCGGCGGTTGCGGATGATGCACGCCGGTACCAGAACTGCAGTCAGGACAAACGCTGTCAGCGCCCATTGCGCGAGTGACAATCCGAGAACCGGCGGATATGGCGTCGTGCAGAAACCGCTGACCTGAAACCCGGTAGGGAACAGTGTAGCCAATGGCAGGCCGTCGACAATCGGCTGCAGCACATCGATGCCGCAGCTGTCGGACGGATGGGCGAGGATCCAGACATGCCGGCCGGCAGCAGCAATGCCGCCAAGGGCGCTGAGGGTGACCAGGGTTTCAAACACCGTAACGCTGCGGCGTCCGGGCATGGCGGCGCCGATGAACGCAAAAATGGCGATGAACAACAGTGCGTAACGCTGCAGGATGCACAGCGGGCACGGCGCTTCGCCCAGGGCGATCTGCATGTACAGGGCGCCGCCGATCAGGGCCAGGCAGATGATGCCCAGCAAAACCAGAAAGCGCTTTTCGCGTCTCAGGTACAACGTGTTGTCGCTCATTCACATACCTTACTGAACTGATGAAAGGGTTGGCCTGCGCCGTGCAGCCTGCGCAGCCTCAACGGTAGGGACGGCCTGACTGGGCCGAGGCGTGCGCGATGATCATCTGTCTGATTCGGCAACTCAAGCATTGGCCAGCCATACGGACGCATTTGCCGGCCAGGTGGTCTGCATGGCAGCAGATCCACGACCGCCAGGACGTTTTTTGCAGGGGCCGGATGCAAAGCCCTTCTATATATAGAAGGGTGCGTCAGTTTGTCGCAGCTCTTCTTCTATATATAGCTGCGGTATTTTGTCGCAGGGCGCCTTTCTGGCAAAGCACTATGGCGTGGGAACCCGCTACGCAGGTTGTCGGAATACAGAGCGCGACAATCTGCCGCCCTCCCCAGGTTTGACGCAACCGAAGCCAGACTGCCACCATCGGCACGTGGGCAGTCCGCTTGTCGGGCGCGCCACGGTGCAGTGCAACGACTTCCAATGGCAAGCGAACGGCACGCTCGGCTGTCGGTTAAAAATCCTCAAGCCAGCGCGCCTCAGGTCGATAACCTGTCATAGAAAGTTGTTTGCCGCTACCAGGCGACGAAACACCTACAGCCAGAAGGTTCATATGTCCAAGAACGTCCGAGCAGATTCACTTTCGCTGCTCCTCTTCACGTTGCGCAGCGGCAAGCTGATGGCGATCAACCTGCTCAAGGTCAGCGAGATCATTCCCTGCCCGCCTCTGACCCATCTTCCCGAATCGCACCCACACGTCAAAGGCATCGCGACGTTACGTGGTTCGTCGCTGTCGGTTATCGATCTGAGTCGTGCGATCGGCGAGCGGCCGCTGGCCGATCCCGACGGTGGCTGCCTGATCGTCACTGATGTCAGCCGCTCGAAACAGGGCCTGCACGTTCAGGCCGTGAGCAAGATTGTGCATTGCCTGACCACCGATATCCGTCCGCCACCCTACGGGTCGAGCAGCAAGTCGTTCATCACCGGGGTCACCCAGGTCGACGGCGTGCTGGTGCAGGTACTGGACATCGAGAAAGTTATCCACGGTATCGCCCCTGCGCAGATCGTCGTGCAGTCCACAGAGCTGGCCAAAGAGGATGCGGAACTGCTGAGCAAAGCGCGGATTCTGGTCGTCGATGACAGTCAGGTTGCGCTGCAGCAATCGATCATCACCTTGCGCAATCTCGGTCTCGAATGCCACACGGCGCGCAGTGCCAAAGAGGCCATCGATGTTCTGCTCGATCTGCAGGGTACTGCGCGGCAGATCAACGTGGTGGTGTCCGATATCGAGATGTCAGAGATGGACGGCTACGCCCTGACCCGCACACTTCGGGATACCCCGGACTTCAGTGACCTGTACATCCTGCTGCACACCTCGCTCGACAGCGCGATGAACAGCGAGAAGTCGCAGATCGCCGGGGCCAATGCCGTGCTGACCAAGTTCTCGTCACCCGAGTTGACCAAATGCCTGATCGAGGCCGCACGTACGGTGGTCGCCCAAGGGCTCTGATCCCTGAGCGCACAGCGACACAATGTCCGAACATGACCGATGCATCCGCCGCGCATTACTGGCTGATGCGTCGGGATCTTGCAGTGCCAGTGCCCATCCCGGCCTGGCCGCCTGGCATCCAGCCACATCCCCTTACGCTTGAGCGAGCCGCAGAGATTCACAGCCTGCTGACCCTGGGGTATGGCAGCGCGGCAGGCTGCGTAGCGGATTATCCGGACTGGCTGGCTGCATTCGAACACGATCCCGAATGCGATCCGTCGTTGTGCTTTCTGGCCATGCGTAGCGAAACGGTAGTCGGTGTGATCGTGTGCTGGACCAGCGCATTCATCAGGGATCTGGTGGTGCACCCTGATGTGCGACACAGCGGGATCGGCCACGCCCTGCTCAATCATTTGTTCACCCATCTGCGTACGCGTAATGAAGCATCGGTCGACCTTCACGTCATGGAAAACAACCTGGCGGCGCGGCGGCTTTATGAAAAATCCGCAATGGTCTATCTCAAGCGTTTCGACATCCCTGCAGCCTGAACCCGCGACCGACCCGGCCAACGTCTGGCGCGCAACTTGCTTCCCGAGACACATCAAGCGAGTGAGTGACCAATTGTTGTCGCTTGCCGCCTACCTGTTGGACGGGTCATCGAGATAATGGACACCAAGTTTTCCTGCGTAGGGTGTGGCGGCTGCTGCACCGACCATCACGTACCGCTGACGCTCGACGAAGCCGCGCAGTGGGCGGCCGATGGCGGCAACGTCATCGTGCTGACCGAGGCATTTCTGAGCAATGGCTACGGGGTTTCCGAGACGCAGCTGACCCATGCCAGCCGTCGCTCGGCCGAGGTCAGCACTGGCAGCACGACAGCCTTTGTGGCGATCACCTTCGCGGCCTACAACGTGGGGCGCTGCCGGAATCTTGACGAGAAGAACCTGTGTCGCATCTACGAGCGCCGGCCACTGGTGTGCCGAATCTATCCGATGGAGATCAACCCGCACATCCCGTTACGCCCGGAGAACAAAGGCTGCCCGCCGGAGTCCTGGGAGCAGGGTCCTGACCTTATCGTCAACGACAGGCTGGTTGATACGCAACTGATAGACCTGATCGAACAGTCGCGTCAGGCCGACCGGGATGAGATAGAGACCAAACAGCTGATTTGCCAGAAGCTCGGCATTCGTACCACCGCCCTCAAGGGCAATGGTTTCGTCGCTTACCTGCCTGACATGGGCGCGTTTGCCGCTGCCATCGAAGAGGTCGCAAATCCTGCGCAGGATGAGCGGACCCAAGGTTCGAAGTGGGCGTTTCACGTCGCCGGCCAGCACGTCCTGGACACCCTGCAACAAGAAGGTGCCGAGGTGACTGACCGGCAGCCGGTTTCCTACCTGTTCATCCCCTTGCAGGCGGCCTGAGCAGGATCATTCAGGCGATCAGCGCTTGCCCATCGACCTGCGGGTGCCAGCCGGCGCGACGCCCGGGGTCTTGTGGTGGCCGTGCTTGTTGTTTTTCTGATGCCACGCCGGCTCCTTTTTGGCCTGGGCAAACTCCGAAGGCTTGAACGGAAAGCTGAAAGGCGCAATGACAGCCTTGTTTTCAGTGTCTGCGACGGAGTCGGCTGCGGCGTCTTGAACAGGAGGTTGTTCAGGCGTGGTCATGGTGTCACCAGAAAGTCGAATTGGCCGGGCAGATGCCCGCGGCCGCGCAGCATACATCAATCGCCGCACAACCGCCCGAGCCTCCTGTCGCCGTCATTTGTAGAACAGATCGACCATCACCTCGGCATTGAACGGTCCAGGCCTTGGCATGTTGGTGTTCCACAGCAGTTCGGCATTGAAGTCCGCCCTGGCCGTGTTGGTTTCGCCGAGCAATTCCGCCAGATGGAATGGCTCGTTGTAACGTAGCAGCTGACCGTTGACTGCACTGGTAATGCGTATCCCCAATGAATCATTACCGACGGGGATCAGCAGCTCGCCAGACAGATTGCCTGTCACCGGCCTGAAACGTGCATCGATGCTGAACGGCGAATCACAGCTGCGGCTGGTCAGCAGGGAGAATGTCTGGGTGGCAGTCACTTTGCCAATGGCCACCTGGTGTATCGCAACGTCGCCAAATTCCACGGTTTCCGGGAGCACTTGCAGATCGGCATCGCAGGCCACGAACCTCAGTCCCCGTAGGTTATTGATCACATAACTGAGGCTGCGCCCTGACAGCAGACTCGGGTCTGTCGCGCCGCCCAGCTGAAAAAACCGGTAATCGAGCAAATCACTGGCCACGCCGGAAGACGGTGTAGCGCCGAACTTCTGGATAAATACCGAAAACGCCAGGCTAAAGCGCACTTTCGGGCAGTTTTCGAGCGTGCTCTCACCCTCGTGACACACCGGCACGTAGCTACCGGTACCGACCCGACCACTGCCTTGCAGGTGATCGATGCCCTGCAACGTCATTCCGGCACGAATCCCCTGACCGATCGAACGATTGTCCGGATTCAGGTAGATAAAAACTTCCTCCGCTTCGGACTGCCAGCTCTCTCTGGCGCACTCGACCTGAACAGTCAGAGGTTCGGAACGCCATACCACTTCCCCGTCAGGCATCGACTCCGGGATTGCCACCGTACTGCTCAGATCATCGTGAATTTCGGTCTCGCCCGTCCCTTGAGTGGTACAAACCACTGCGAAGGTGGAAGCCGGCTGCAGTAACAGCAACACGGCAAGGGATCGCAGCCAGCCTCTGGCAGAGAGATGTTTCATATCAGCATTCGTCCTGAATGGAATTGTTTTTCGGCAGCCTGGCGGTAGTGGCCGTCTGCCCGGTGAGCTGTGCGCAATGGGTCCGTCGGCCGCCGTAGTCGGTCAGCGCCTGGTATGAAAAACGATGCGTGGCAGAGGGCTCGACACTCGCCGGTACAACCATCGAAATCTGGGCGCCCGGCGCCAACAGCAGATGATCGCCGAGCTGCACACCGTCGATGCGCAGCGCTTGCAGAGCGGCGTGATAGGGCGTCGGGTTAATGACCGTCAGCACCAAGGCGTGCGACGGGTCATGAGTCAGTGTCCACAGCAGCCGCGCGGGGGTGTCGGCCGGATCACCGTCAAGGCCGGGGGGCCGGTAGAACACGTTGATGCGTTGGCGCACGGCGATGTTCAACTGCCCCGCACCGTCCTGGCGTCGGGGTATCTCAAGCACGTAAAGATGCAGCAGCGACTCGTAGTTCTGCGGCATGCCTGTGCCCTGATACAGCACGCGCAAGGCCTGCCTGCCGCCCACTGCCAAGCGTGAAAGTGGTGGTGTGACCACGAATGACAGCGCCTTGCGCAACTCACCCGGGGTGTCGTCGTCATCCGCGGCGTCGCTGAGCCAGGCCTGTACAAGTGCCTCGGACTTGCCGCGATTGCGCACTTCGAGCGTGACTTCGCGATACTGTCCGTCGAAAATCAGCCGCGTTCCACTCAGCGAAACAGCGCCCTGCGCCGCCAGGCCGCTCGTCAACAGCACAGCCGTCAACAGCACCTTGCATGCGCCAGCGAAAGCGCTCATCGGCATATCACCCTGATCCGCTCGTAGGCACGCGACGGATCTCTGGGCGGTAGCGAGTATGTCGCCTGACATCGCTGATCGGACCAGCGCACCCACAGGCTGCCGGCATCCTGCTCGCTGAGCACCAGCGCCTGGCTGCCTGGATCGACCACTGCCAGCGCCCTGCCCTGCTCATCTTCGACACTGGCGCCCAGCGGCACCTTGCTGCCATCGGTGCGGACCAGTTCGAACTGGACCCGGCGGCCCACATTGGCCTTGAAGCGCACCACCGGTATCGCGCCCCTGCGCGGCACGATCTGGGTGATGGCATTTTCCAGATCGACATCAGCGCCCAGCTGCCGGGTATCCAGGCTGACCCAGTTGGTGCGGTAGGCCTGCGCATAAGGCAGAACCGCATAGCCGTTGCCGGCGGTCTCGACGTTACTGAACGATTTCAAGCGGGCGCCACCGACATCCGGCACCTGAACCAGCGCAAAGGTTTCTCCCAAGGCCTGCCCCAGGTTCACACCACCGGCATGCGCCACCAGCGAACCCGCGGCGGACAGGCTGAATGCATCGTAGTCCTGGCCCTGGCTATAACCGGCCTCGAAACGGCCGAATGCCGTGCTGGTGCTGACCTTGCCGGCACCGAAACTGCCGGAGGTGCTGTCACGTCCAGCCTGTACCGAATAGAACGTGTCGCGGTCGCCCAGCACCTGGCCATTGAGGCCGGCCTGCGCGTTGTACTCGCCGCGGCTGTCGCGTACCGCGTTGAAAGACAATCGCGACGAGCCGGGGCTGGGTCCGAGCGGCAGGGTCACGCTCAGGGCAATACGATTGTCGGTGCTCGCGTCACCGTCTCGCCCGAAATCCTCGTTGCGTTCCATGGACAGGCTGTAATTAAGCGAACGCCAGGCCGCGTTGTAGGACAGGTAAAGTTGCCGGGTCTTGCCGGGCAGGTTCCAGTAGCGCTGCTCGGACGCCGTCAGGCTCAGCGACGCCGACTGGCCGGGCACTATCTGAGTGATACTGAGTTCCAGCCGATCCCGCGCCAGCCCGGAGGACAACACTCGCCGCTGCGCGCCGCTGTCGCTGACGTGCTGGTTCAGGGTCCGGTATTGCTCGGTCGAATAACGATAACCGGCCACTGCCAGCGTGGTGTCGGTGACGTCCAGCGTATTGGCATAACGCACCCGCAGGCTCTGCCCACTGCGCGCCTGCCGATCCACCTTGCTGACCGAGCGGGTGAGGTCCATCGACACCGCGCCCAGCCCGGTGTTGACCCCGGTGCCTATATTCGCGGCCTGATAATCCTCGGCCAGTTGTGCCCCGGCGAACCCGGTAATCCGTTCGGAAAGACCATAGATCAGAGCTGCGCTGGCAAACGCCGGAGAGGCCTGCTGGTCGTCGTTGTTGTCGACCTGCCCGCCGGCCAGGCTGTAGCGCAACGAGCCTGCGGGAACCATGATCGGCAGCGACGCATAGGCCTGGGTGAAGGTTCGTACGCGCCCGTCGGCTTCGATGACAGACACCGACAAGTCGCCATTGGAGCCACTGGGATAGATATCGGCAATCTCGAAAGGCCCGGGCGACACACTGCCGCTGTAGAGCAGAAAACCGTTCTGGCGAACTTCCACGGTCGCATTGGTTTCGGCAATCCCGCGGATGACCGGGGCATAGGCGCGCTCACTGTCAGATAGCATGCCATCGTCAGAGGCCAGGGCCGCGCCCCTGAAGCGGACACTGTCGAAGACCTGCGAATCGGTAAACGTCTCGCCCAGCGTGAACTGGCTTTTCAGGGTAGTGATGTCGCGCTGCGCGAACGTACGATTACTGCGATAACGCCATGGCCTGTCACTGCCGCCCACCAGAGAGGACTCGTTGCGCAAACGCCAGGCGCCGACGTTCAGGCCGTTTCGCAGCCCTACGTAGTACTGATCCGTTTCCAGGCCCTTGTTACGCCGCCGACTGCCATTGAAGTTGTAATTGATAAAGCCTGCGGTCTCGCCCTGATCCCAAAGCTCCGGCGATACATAACCACGGGCACCGCGCGACATCACCGCTTGCGGCACACTGATCGTCAGTCGCAACGCACCGGGCTGATAGTCGACGCGAGCAAATTCGACACGCGCAGGCAGGTCGAAACAGGCCTGGGCAGATACCTCACCTGACGGCAGACGACTCAAGTCCAGACCAAAGCTTTGTAGCATATCGAGCGACAGGCAGGGCTCGATCAGGCCCGACAGAGGATTTTTCAAAAAGCGGATGTCCCGCCTGCCGCTCAGCTTGCGATTGACGTAGATATCAACCCGGTAAGTACCGGGCAGCACGCTATTGGAGCGCAGAAACTCCTGAAGGTCAGCCGGCTGATCGCTTCCCTGGATAAAAGCCGTATTGAATCTGGCTGCCCCGTCGCTACCCGACGAGGCGGCTGACGCGTTGAGTACAAACATCAACGTCAATCCGAAACCGATACCCAGCGCACAGCGTCGGGGGTGAGGGAGCGCGCACTGGGCAATGGCTCCCTTGTTAACTTCTTTGCGCCATTCCATAGCGGTCTTCACTCTACTTCGGCTGTCGCGCGCGCCGCGCAATCCTTTTACACAGACGCAGGTCTGCCGGGCTGCTTGTCACTGAGGCCCGACGGTTTGAATGGTGAACGCTGACAGTGGATAAGCCAGCTTATCGGGGCGACGCCTTGCCGGCGTTAACCGGTTGTTTATGGGTAAGGGTTGCCTGATAAGGCACTTGTCCGCCGTAGTCATTGAGACTGACGAAACTGAGCAGCAACGGCGCACTTGCCGGGGTGTGCTGTAACGGAATACGCAGACGCTGATGCGGCGCCAGCATCTGACTGTCTAGAAGGGCAAGCTCAGTATCATGTTGGCGTATGGAAATCCGGAGCATGGAGACATGGTAGGGGCCGGGATTTTCGACCTGTACACCGGTGTCATCGATCCACTGCCAGTTCAGTCTTTCCGGAGCCTGCTGTGGATCACCCTGCAAACCATCAGGCCGGAAGAAGACTTTTATGCGCTGACGTACCGCGATCTGCAGCGTGTTTTCTGCTGCGGTCTGGGGTATTTCCTGAACATTGAGCCACAACACCGACTCACGATCGGTGGGCATGTCGGTACCGGAATGAATGATCCGCAATAGTTGCCTGCCACCCCCGGCCATACGCGTAAGTGCGGGTGTGACAATGAACGGCAAGTTCGGCAGACTTTCGTGAGTGCCGGCCGCCGCCACAGGCGATTCAAGCCAGGACTGCAGGAGAATCTCTCCACCGCCACTGTTGTGAACACCCAGACTGACCTCTTTATCAGTGCCCTGGTAAATGACTCGCGTCGTATTCAATACGATGCCCGCCTGAGCAGTGGATGCGCAGAACAACAACGCGGCGAGCACCGTGTAGAGGAAAAAATCGGGAAACATGCTGACGTTCACCTTGAATTCGGTAAAGGACAGAGCGAGCGCTGCCCGCCCTGTCCGACACGATTACTCGTAATCCATCACGAACGGCAGGAAGCCGTCGGCATTACCAGGATTGGTGGGCGTGCCGTTAAGCACATACACCGCGCCAAAATTGATTTCAGCGGTGGCACCGTTGGCGCCATCCTTGATCAGCGTGGTGTCGACGGTTTCGTCACCACTCAGATCCATCAGCACACTGGACGCATTGAGCAGGCCGATACCGACGCCATCTGCCGCACCGGTGGTGCGCAGGAGTTTCGCGTCGTTGTTGTCCAGGCCACTGCCGTTACGGGCAATAAGGCGCATCTTCACCATGTTGTATTGGTCTGCACCTGCACTGCAGTTGACCAGCAACTGGATGGGGGCAGCCGTCTCGAATCGGCTTTCGCTCGATACACCGATATCGGAGAAGGACACGTTGCCCAGGTCGATATTGATTTCGCCAGGGTTGGTCCCCGCACTGACACCCGTGCCCGGCCCCACATCGCAGGAGATATTGGTCAGTGTTCCGTTGAAGACCATTGTGCCGTTGTTCGCCGCACTGGCGGTACCTGCCATGCCAACGCCCATTACGCCCAGAACTGCCAATGTAAGAGAAAGCTTTTTCATGCTAACGACCTTCCTTGTGTTATTTCGTGTGTGCCCGCTATCGGACGGTGAGCACTATAGAGCCAGGTCTATTTCAGTGCTGTCAGCTCGGTAACTTTCACCCCGCAGACAACACAACACGACACGCAGGACAGGTCTGTAGGAATAATTATAAGGTGTGCCGGGCACACTGATAAAAACCCTTTTCCACACAGAAGCGCGCCCTTAATCAGGTACAGACTACCGACGCCTTCACTGTGGCCGAGATTATTTATCGCTCAAACTTAACTGGCACTGGACTGCCACTTGAGAACGTGACAGTCCGGACGAAAAAACACGACAGACCGGTATTTACTGATAGCTCAACGTGACCACCGCAGCGCGCGCCTGCAGGGCTTCTCCGTCGATGACCACGGCTGCAGGCAACACCTGATACTGCGTCAAGAAGGGCATTGCCTGCTCACCACAGACATTACGTTCGGTGCTCACATAAATAGTGACCCCGGGTGCAACTTCCAGCGTTCTCGACTGAACACCGGGCGCCATCATCTCTGTACTGGAAACCTTGCAACTGCTGTTGACGATACTGCCACGCAACGTTATTGCACCGTCCTTTGCCCATGACACAGCGGGAGCAGTCAGCCACAGCGCCGACAGGATTACGACCCACAAGCGTTTATCAAGGGTCCGTAACTTCCACATCACTTTTCCGTTCATTTTCTGACTGCTCATGGCGTACTCCATTCACTGACTCATACGATAATTTAAGTTGATGAGAGAATGACCTGCCAGAAACCTACTTAGGAAAATGTAGGAAAACTCCTAGGACTTTATAAACATCTGGACAACTATCTCTTCAACATAGGTATCGTCCAATTCCGACTTTTCTTGACTGCACGCCACACCCGCTGGAGGCTTTCTGACAAACCTGACAGCTGAAAGTCATTTTGTTGACCGGGTTTGCAGGCTATAAGGAAGCTGTAAAAAACATTACTTCCGTACCGACACTTGGCGTTTTCTTCATATGCGCAGAAAGACCCTGACCGTCACCGCCGTCGTCCTGGTGATCGCCTGTGCGGCAATTGCCGGCTGGAAACTGACCCGCCCGGCCACACTCCCCAAACATGCCGCTGTCGCTGTGCCCGTCAAAGTGATCACGGTCAGTCTTGAGGACGTGCCGCGTTTCGTCACAGGGATAGGTTCAGTGCTGTCGCTGCAAAGCGTCGTGATCCGCCCTCAGGTGGATGGGGTGCTGACGCGTGTGCTGGTCAAGGAGGGTCAGCAGGTCAAGGCCGGGGACCTGCTGGCAACGCTGGATGACCGCTCTATCCGGGCCGCGCTGGAGCAGGCGCGCGCCCAGTTGGCGCAGAGCAAGGCGCAGTTGGACGTGGCGCAACTGGACCTCAAGCGCTATCGCCAGCTCACCCAGGAAAATGGCATCTCGCGACAGACATTCGATCAGCAACAGGCATTGGTCAGGCAGCTCGAAGCCACGGCGAAAGGCAACGAAGCGAGCATCAACGCCTCACAGGTGCAGCTGTCTTACACCCAGATTCGCTCGCCGGTGACGGGACGGGTCGGTATTCGCAATGTCGATGAAGGCAACTTCCTGCGCGTCAGCGATGCTGCCGGGCTGTTTTCAGTGACCCAGATCGACCCGATTGCCGTGGAATTTTCCCTGCCACAGCAGATGTTGCCGACCCTGCAGGGGCTGATTGCCGAGCGCAACGCTGCGACCGTCAAGGCGTATCAGGGCGACGGCGCGGCCAATGGACTGCTTTTGGGTGAAGGTACGCTTTCATTGATTGACAATCAGGTGTCGGCAAGCACCGGTACGATCCGCGCCAAGGCTCAGTTCAAAAACCCCGGCGAGCAACTCTGGCCAGGGCAACTGGTGACCGTGAAGATCCAGACCGGTATCGAACTCAACTCGCTGAAAGTGCCGCCACAAGTAGTGCAGCGCGGTGTTGACCTGCACTTCGTCTATCGGCTCACTGCCGACAACAAGGTGGAAGTCGTACCCGTCAAAGTACTCTATCAGGACAGCGAACAGACACTGATCAGCGGACCACGTGCTGGCGATGTACTGGTCAGCGACGGCCAGTCGCGGCTACGCCCGGGAGCAACGGTCGAAGTGATCACTGCGCCTGCTGCGGATGTCGCCAGCGCGCAAGCGGAGCCTGCACGATGAACGGCCGGGGCTCGGTGTCGGCGTGGTGCATCGACCACCCGGTGGCCACCTTGTTGTTGACCTTTGCATTGGTCCTGCTGGGGGTCATTGCCTTTCCGCGGCTGCCAATCGCGCCGTTGCCGGAAGCGGAATTCCCGACCATCCAGGTCACAGCGCAGCTGCCCGGCGCCAGCCCCGAGACGATGGCGTCTTCGGTTGCCACGCCACTGGAAGTGCAGTTCAGCGCGATACCGGGCATGACCCAGATGACCTCCAGCAGCGCACTGGGCTCCACCAACCTGACGCTGCAGTTCACCCTCAACAAAAGCATCGACACTGCGGCGCAGGAAGTCCAGGCCGCCATCAATACCGCAGCCGGACGCCTGCCGGCCGATCTGCCCAGTCTGCCAACCTGGCGCAAGGTCAACCCGGCCGACAGCCCGGTGCTGATTCTCAGCGTGAGCTCCAGCCTGATCCCCGGCACCGAGCTGAGCGACGTCACCGAAACCATTCTGGCGCGCCAGCTCAGCCAGATCGAAGGGGTGGGCCAGGTCTTCATCACCGGTCAGCAGCGGCCGGCGATTCGTGTCCAGGCCGCTCCCGAGAAACTGGCTGCGCTGGGGCTGACTCTGGCGGACATTCGCCAGGCGGTGCAACAGACCAGCCTGAACCTGGCCAAGGGTGCCCTGTACGGCAAGGACAGTATTTCAACCCTGTCTTCCAACGACCAGTTGTTCAAGCCGCAGGACTACGCGCAACTGATCGTTTCCTACAAGAACGGCGCGCCCGTCCAGCTCAAGGATGTGGCTCGGGTGGTCGCGGGCTCGGAAAACGCCTACGTCAAGGCGTGGTCCGGCGATCAGCAAGGCGTCAACATCGCCATCTTCCGCCAGCCGGGCGCCAACATTGTCGACACCGTGGACCGTATCCAGGGTGAGCTGCCACGCCTGCAGGAAATGCTCCCGGCCAGCGTCGATGTCTCGGTACTCAACGACCGTACGCGTACCATCCGTGCCTCGCTGCATGAGGTGGAACTGACCCTGATGATCGCGGTGCTGCTGGTGGTGGCGGTCATGGCGCTGTTCCTGCGCCAACTGTCAGCCACCCTGATCGTCAGTGCGGTACTCGGGGTCTCGCTGATTGCCAGCTTTGCGATGATGTACCTGTTCGGCTTCAGCCTGAACAACCTGACACTGGTGGCCATCGTGGTCGCGGTCGGTTTCGTGGTGGATGACGCCATCGTGGTAGTCGAGAACATCCACCGTCATCTCGAAGCCGGCCAGGGCATGCGCGAAGCCGCGATAAAGGGCTCCGGGGAAATCGGCTTTACCGTGGTGTCGATCAGCTTCTCGTTAGTAGCGGCGTTCATTCCACTGTTGTTCATGGGCGGCGTGGTCGGGCGACTGTTCAAGGAATTCGCACTGACCGCAACCGCGACCATTCTTATTTCGGTGGTCGTCTCCCTAACCCTCGCGCCGACCCTGGCCGCGCTGTTCATGCGCGCCCCCACCCATCACCCGCATCAGAAACCGGGATTCGGTGAACGCCTGCTCGCCTCCTACGAGCGTGGCTTGCGCAAGGCCCTGGCCCATCAGCGGCTGATGCTTGGCGTGTTCGGCCTGACCCTGGCGCTGGCAGTGGTCGGTTACATCCTCATACCCAAAGGCTTCTTCCCGGTCCAGGACACCGCTTTTGCACTCGGGACCACCGAGGCCGCTGCCGACATCTCCTACCCGGACATGGTGGAAAAACACCTGGAGCTGGCAAAGATCGTCGGCGCAGACCCTGCCGTGCTGGCGTTCTCGCATTCGGTCGGTGTTTCGGGCAGCAACCAGACCATCGCCAACGGCCGCTTCTGGATCTCGCTCAAACCACGCGCCGAACGCGATGTGTCGGTCAGCGAGTTCATCGACCGCCTGCGCCCCAAACTGGCCAAAGTCCCGGGCATCGTTCTGTATCTGCGCGCCGGGCAGGACATCAACCTCAGTTCCGGGCCGAGCCGCAGTCAGTACCAGTACGTGCTCAAGAGCAACGACGGCGAACTACTCAACACCTGGACACAACGGCTGACTGAAAAGCTGCGCAGCAACCCGGCGTTTCGTGACATGTCCAACGACTTGCAACTGGGCGGCAGCGTCACGCACATCGACATCGACCGCAGTGCTGCCGCGCGCTTCGGCCTGACCACGGCCGATGTCGACCAGGCGCTGTACGACGCGTTCGGCCAGCGGCAGATCAGCGAGTATCAGACGGAGGTCAACCAGTACAAGGTAATCCTTGAACTGGACGCCCAGCAGCGCGGCAAGGCCGAAAGCCTGGCGTACTTCTACCTGCGCTCACCGCTGACCAGCGAAATGGTGCCGCTGTCGGCACTGGCCAAAGTCAGTGCGCCGCGCATGGGGCCGTTATCGATCAGCCATGACGGGATGTTCCCGGCGGCGAACCTGTCATTCAACCTGGCTCCCGGGGTCGCGTTGGGTGATGCTGTGCGCATGCTCGATCAGGCCAAGAACGAAATCGGCATGCCCGCCTCGATCATCGGCAGCTTCCAGGGCGCAGCACAGGCGTTCCAGAGTTCGCTGGCCAACCAGCCCTGGCTGATCCTTGCGGCGCTGGTGGCGGTGTACATCATTCTGGGCGTGCTCTATGAAAGCTTCGTGCACCCGCTGACCATCATCTCCACCCTGCCCTCGGCAGGTATCGGCGCACTGTTGCTGCTGTGGATGATGGGCCAGGACTTCTCGATCATGGCTTTGATCGGCGTGGTGTTGCTGATCGGTATCGTCAAAAAGAACGGTATTCTGCTGGTGGACTTTGCCCTGCAGGCCCAGCGCGAGCAGGGCCTCACGCCCCACGAAGCCATTTATGAGGCCTGCATCACCCGCTTCCGACCGATTATCATGACCACCCTCGCCGCGCTGCTCGGCGCGCTGCCGCTGATGCTCGGTTTCGGCGTCGGTTCCGAGTTGCGTCAGCCGCTGGGCATTGCCGTGGTCGGCGGCCTGCTGGTGAGCCAGATGCTCACGTTGTTCACGACGCCGGTCATTTATCTGCAACTGGAGCGGTTGTTTCATCGACGTCACCCGGCGCCCGACGCACCGGCGCTGGCCCTGCACAAGTGAGAGTCGCCCGATGCGCGTGCTGATTATCGAAGACGAAGAGAAAACCGCCGACTACCTGCGTCGGGGCCTGACCGAACAGGGCTATGCCGTGGACGTGGCGCGAGACGGGATCGAAGGCCTGCACCTGGCGCTGGAGAATGACCACGCGATTGTCATTCTCGACGTGATGCTCCCAGGCCTGGATGGTTTTGGTGTGTTGCGTGCGTTGCGTGCGCGCAAACAGACACCCGTGATCATGCTGACCGCGCGCGAGCAGGTCGACGACCGCATTCGCGGCCTGCGCGAAGGCGCGGATGATTACCTGGGCAAACCGTTTTCCTTTCTGGAACTGGTCGCCCGCCTGCAGGCCCTGACCCGGCGCAGCGGTGGCCACGAACCGGTGCAGATCACCATCGCCGACCTGTGGATAGACCTGATCAGCCGCAAGGCGACCCGCGCCGGCCTGCGCCTTGACCTGACCGCCAAGGAGTTTTCGCTGCTCAGCGTGCTGGCCCGGCGTCAGGGCGACATTCTCTCCAAGACATCCATCGCCGAGATGGTCTGGGACATCAACTTCGACAGCGATACCAATGTGGTCGAAGTCGCGATCAAGCGCTTGCGGGCCAAGCTCGACGGTCCTTACGAACACAAGCTGCTGCACACCATTCGCGGCATGGGCTATGTGCTGGAGAACCGCAGTGCGGGTTGATTCAATTGCCCTGCGCCTGAGCGGGCTGTTCGCGCTGGTGGCGCTGGTGGTCTTTCTGCTGATCGGCTGGGCCTTGTACCTTCAGGTCGACAAGAGCCTCGACCTGCTGCCCCGCGCGGAAGTGGATGCGCGCTACAGCGTGCTGGAATCGGCGGTCAATCGTTTCGGCAACCCGGAGCACTGGGGCAAGATCAAGACCAAGCTCACCTTGCTCAGTGAAGAGGATAAACGCCTGCGCTTCTGGGTGGTGAGTGACAATCCGCTCTACGAGTTCGGCAACCCTGGCGCTGACATTCGTCGTTTTGCGCAGGGGCCGCTGGGCATGCACGACCTGAAACTGGCGGATCACCCGTTTTCGTTTAAAGTGCTGGTCAGCGAGTTTCCCGCCAAGGAACAGCGTCCGGCACTGCGCTTTCTGACCGCCATCGACACCGAGACGTTCTGGCACACGCAGCACTCGCTGCTGGTCGCCTTGATCAGCCTCGCCACGCTGGGCATTCTGCTCGCGTCGGCGCTGGGCTACTGGGTCGCGCGAATTGGCCTGCGACCGCTGACCAGCCTCTCGCAGGAAGTCCAGAAGCTCGCCCCGCCGCGGCTGTCCGGACGCTTGCAGCTATCGCCGCTGCCACCGGAGCTCGAACAATTCGTCGCCTCGTTCAACTCCACGCTGGAACGCGTCGAGCAAGCCTACTCAAGGCTGGAGTCGTTCAATGCCGACGTGGCGCACGAGCTCCGCTCGCCGCTGACCAACCTGATCGGTCAGACCCAAGTGGCGCTGACCCGTGGCCGCTCTGCCGAGCATTATTTCGAGGTGCTGCAGTCGAACCTCGAAGAGCTGGAGCGCCTGCGCTCGATCATCAACGACATGCTGTTTCTGGCGAGCGCCGATCAGGGCACCAAGGTCAAGGCACAGACCTGCACCTCACTGGCTGAAGAAGTCGCTACGACGCTGGATTACCTGGACTTCATTCTGGAAGACGCGCACGTGCAAGTCCGTGTCAACGGCGACGCCAGCGCGCCGATTGAAAAGCCCCACTTGCGCCGCGCGCTGATCAACCTGTTGCATAACGCCGTTCAGCACACTGGCGCTGGCGAAGTCATTGAAGTCAACATCGAATCCCGCGACGCCTATGTCACTGTCAGCGTGACCAATCCGGGCGAACAAATCGCTCAGGAACATTTGCCCAGACTGTTCGAGCGTTTTTATCGGGTGGATGCCTCACGCAGCAACAGCGGCGCCAATCACGGCCTGGGGCTGGCCATCGTCAAGGCGATTGCCTTGATGCACGGCGGCACCGTGTTCGTGAACAGCGGCAAGGGCGCCAATACCTTCGGCATCCAGTTGCCCCGCTGACACCGAAAATACTGACTACACTGACCATTTTCACGGCCCTCAGTGTGCGCCTGTCCGCAGCGTTTTAAATACACTTGCTTTATTCACATTCCATTCATATGAGGCTATAAGGAGCGTGTTATACACGCGCCAATAAGTTCCCCAAATAAATGATAATTTTATTAACCGGTTATCAAGAATCATTCGTCTGCAGGTAGAACAACCGATGATGGTGTTTGCGTTTTCTCGGCGAGCCCGGCTCAGATGGACCCGTCCGGAGCTGATATTGATTTTTGGCAGCTCGGTTTCAATGCTCGCCATTCTGGCGATCGTGGCGTCTCTACTGGCCCAGGAGCGCGACGACGCAGCACAGACAGCAGCACGCGCAGCGTCCAATATCGTGCGTTTGATCGATGCCGACGTCATGCGTAACGCAGAACTTTACGACTCTTCACTGCAAGGCATGATCAGCGCGTGGCAGCGTCCGGACCTTCAGCAACTGTCACCTGAACTGCGCCAACTTGTTCTGTTCGATCGCGCCACTGCCGCCTCTTACAAGGGCGATCTGGTATTGCTCGATAACCGCGGCGAACTATTGGCTGATTCTTTGTCTGTCACCCCTCGACACGACAACTTTTCTGACCGTGCCTATTTCAAGGACCATGCCGTAGACCGCTCTTTGACGCTACATGTCAGCGCGCCGTACAAGACTCGCTGGGGCTACAAGGATTGGTGCATCAGTTTCAGCCGCCGTCTATCAGGGCCCAACGGCGAGTTCATGGGGATCGTGAGCGCAGAGATGCGTCTGGTGTATTTCAAGCACCTGTTCATGAGCCAGAATCTGGGCATTGACAGCAGCATCAACCTGATCAATACCTCGGGCATTTTGGTCGTTCGCTACCCGGAAATGGAAGGCCAGGAGCTGATCGGCAAAGATTACAGCCACAGCCCCAACTTTCAGCGGATTCTTCAGGAAGGCGATGGCAGCTTTGCCGCGATGTCGACGCAGTTGAACGCTCGCCGGCTGTATACCTTCTCCAGAGTCGGCAACTTGCCGCTGATCGTCGTCATCGGGCAGTCAGAGGATGAGGTGTATGCCGTCTGGCAGCGCAACGCCTGGCTGGTCGGCTCGGCCACCAGCGTCTTGTGTCTGGGCATTCTGTGGCTGACCTGGCTGCTGTGTCGCGAACTGAGAAGACGCCACCGTGCCGAAGATGCACTGGCCAGCCTGGCCGCGACAGATGGTCTGACCGGGCTCGATAACCGCCGTCAGCTTGACGAAGCCATGGAAATCGAGTGGGCGCGAGCGCAACGCTCTGGCAAACAGCTGTCATTGCTGATGATCGACGTAGACCATTTCAAGGCATTCAATGAGCGTCATGGCCATCAGGGCGGGGACGAGGCGCTGCGGCTGATTGCGCAGACCATCTCATACTGCATCCGCCGTCCAGGCGACCGGATTGCACGCTATGGCGGCGAAGAGTTCGTGGTGGTACTGCCGGAAACAGACTTGCCGGGCGCCATGTTGATCGCGGAAAAAATCCGCAAGGCCGCAGAGTCACTGCCTCTGTTCAGGAATGCCGAGCATCCCATCACTGTGAGCATCGGGGTCGCTTCGGAGGTCGTTCGCCAGGGCGACAAACTGGAGGCATTTTTCGGGGTGGCCGACAAGGCGCTGTATCAGGCCAAGGACAATGGACGTAACCGGGTCGAGTACCGCAGTTCGGTTGCCCGAAAGGTGATGGATCAGGTTTGAAGGGCTGCCTTCAGGCATAAAAAAACGCCAGACTGGCTGGCGTTTTTTCAGTTACCGCTGAGGCATCGAATTACGATGCGGCGCGGGCTGCATCACGCAGTGCTTTAACTTTGTCGTGGTTGGCCAGAACGCCAGCCTGCTGCTTTTCAATCAAAGCAATCACGTTAGGGGAAACGTTCTTGGCACGAGCTTTTTCCAGAGCTTCGCGATAAGCCTTCTTGGCAACGTCTTCACCTTTCTCGACTTCTTCCAGTACAGCCTTGTCGTCGTCGGAAGTAACCATCGACTTCAGGTTGACCCATGCGCGGTGTAGTGCGCCAGATACGCTGGAAGAATCTTCAGGCTTGCCACCCAGTGCGGTTACTTCAGCTTGCAGTTCACGGACGGCTGCAGCCACTTCAGTAGAGCGGTTTGCAAGGAACGATTTTACCTGAGCGCTTTTTGCGTGTTCTGCGCTGGTACGGAAACCTTCTTCCCCGTCTTTGCTGGTTTCGATCAGGTCATTCAGGATAGAGATCGTTTCTTTGTTGATATCAGTCATTTGATAATTTCCTAATGGCAGGTTGATACGAAAGTGTTCGATGTATAGGTAATTGCAGGCACCGTGCCAGTTTTTGATATGAAAATAATTGTTTAAAATCAATATCTTACGAAATTTTCACAATTTACCGTTCGTGACTTCTGCATGATCGGCGGTTTGGCCTGCATGCAGAATGCACGTATCGTACGGGCTGAGAGAGAAACGCAGGCTTATCGCGAATGAATCCGGAAAAACTCAAGTTGCTCGTGACACAGGAAATGCCGTTCGGCAAATACAAGGGCCGGCTAATCGCTGATTTACCGGGGCATTACCTGAACTGGTTTGCGCGGGAAGGCTTTCCCAAAGGAGAGCTGGGAGGTTTGTTGGCGCTCATGCAGGAAATCGATCACAACGGCCTTGGCGCGCTATTGGACCCGCTGCGTACGCGTCCACGTCAGTCGTTCAAGGACAAAGGGTAAAAGCGAAGAGACGGTCCGGGGAGAAAAAAACGGTGCTCCGGACCAGGGAGCACCGAAAAGCCATACAACCAACAACAACTTCCTTGTCGGAATCAGCCGCAATGGGCTGACGCCGAAATCCTGAAAATCAGTCAAACAGCGCCATTGCCTGCGCAGTCGCTTCCTGAATACGGCCCCAGTCACCATTCTTGACCCAGGCGTTATCGATCATCCAGGTGCCGCCCACGCACATAACGTTGGGCAGGGCCATGTAGCTCTTGAGGTTCTGCTCGTTGACGCCACCCGTTGGGCAGAAACGCACCTCATTGAACGGCCCGCCCAGGGCTTTGATCGCTGCCACACCACCACTGATCTCAGCCGGAAACAGCTTGAAGCGGCGATAGCCCATGGCGTAACCGATCATGATTTCCGAAGCGCTGCTGACGCCCGGCAACAGCGGCAAAGGGCTGTCGACCGCAGCTTGCAGCAGGTCTTGCGTACTGCCAGGGGTGACGATGAACTGCGAACCGGCCGCCTCAGCGTCAGCCAGCATCTTGCGGTCCAGGATGGTTCCCGCGCCTACACACAACTCGGGGCGCTGTTCACGCAGGATACGAATGGCGCTCAGGCCGAACGCCGAGCGCAGGGTCACTTCCAGCGCAGTCATACCGCCAGCGGCCAGTGCATCGGCCAGCGGCAGTACGTCCTGGTCACGGGCGATGGTGATCACCGGCAGAATCTTCGCCTTGGCGCAGAGTTCGTCGATCTGGACAATCTTGTTCGCCATGCTGGTCAGCGGCTGATTATTTTCATTCTGTGTCATGGCGACGGTTCCTTTGTTTGTGGGGCTTATCGGGGCTTATGGGCACCAGTAAATCTCGAGAGACGGGTTGAGAAAGGCACGTACCGGCATTTCGGCGAGGTCATCGCCTGCCAGCGCGGTGCGCAAGGTGTCGAGTTTGGCCTGACCGGATACCGACAAAATCGGCGAACGTGCCGACGCCAGCAGGCGACGGGTCAGGGTCAGGCGCTGGTGCGGCACGCTCGGTGCGAGCATGGGCAGGCAGCGGCGCTCGCCTTGCAGGTCGAGGGCTTCACTCAGATTCGGGCTGTTGGGGAACAGCGACGCGGTATGCCCGTCGTCGCCCATGCCCAGAATCAGTACATCGATGGGTGGCAGCTCGGCCAGTGCCTGATCGGCAGCCTGCGCGGCTTCCTCGACACTGCTCGCCACGCTGTACAGGCCGAGAAACTTCGCCTTCGCCACAGGCCCCTGCAACAAGTGGCGGTGCAACAGGCCGGCATTGCTGTCGGCATGTTCGGTCGGCACGAAGCGCTCGTCCGCCAGACTGATGACGACTTTCGACCACTCCAGCGGCTGTGCCGCCAGACGCTGGAAGAAGGCCACCGGGCTGCGTCCACCGGACACCACCAGCGTCGCCAGACCGTTCTTGCTGATCGCCTGCTTGAGGCGCTCGGCGACAGTTTCAGCCAGTGCATCGGCCAGTTGCTGCGCTGTGTCGAAATCGTGTGCTACCAGCCCTGCTGGCAGCTTGAGGTCACATGTCGCCATACCAGGATCTCCCGTCGCGAGTAATCAGGGCAATGGAGCTCATCGGCCCCCAGGTTCCGGCCGGGTAAGGCTTGGGCGCATCGCCCGCCTTCTTCCAGCCAGCGATCAACTGATCACACCATTGCCAGGCGTACTCGATCTCATCTTTGCGGACAAACAGGTTCTGATTGCCACGCATGACTTCCAGCAACAACCGCTCATAAGCGTCGGGGACACGAGCGCTGCGGTAGGTGTCGGAAAAATTCAGTTGCAAGGGACCGCTGCGCAGCTGCATGCCCTTGTCCAGGCCCTGATCCTTGGTCATCACCTGCAAGGAAATGCCCTCGTCAGGCTGCAGGCGGATGATCAGGCGGTTGCTGATCTGCAAACGCTGTTCAGGCGCGAAGATGTAGTGCGGCGGCTCTTTGAAATGGATCACGATCTGCGACAGCTTCTGCGGCATGCGTTTGCCGGTGCGCAGATAGAACGGCGTACCCGACCAGCGCCAGTTGCGGATGTCGGCGCGCAACGCGACGAAGGTTTCGGTATCGCTCTGGGTATTGGAGTTTTCTTCCTCCAGATAGCCAGGCACCGCCTTGCCTTCGCTGTAGCCGGAGGTGTACTGGCCGCGCACCACCTGGGTCGCCAGACGCTCGGGGGTGAACGGGGCCAGTGCCTTGAGCACCTTGACCTTCTCGTCACGGATACTGTCGGCAGACAGGTCGCTGGGCGGGTCCATGGCAATCAGACAGAGCAGCTGCAGCAGGTGGTTCTGAATCATGTCACGCAGCTGGCCGGCCTGATCGAAGTAGCCCCAACGGCCCTCGATGCCGACCTTCTCGGCCACCGTGATCTCTACGTGCGAAATATGGTTCTGGTTCCACTGGGTTTCGAACAGGCTGTTGGCAAAGCGCAGAGCGATGAGGTTCTGTACCGTGTCCTTGCCCAGATAGTGGTCGATGCGATAAACGCGGTTTTCCGGGAAAAACTGCGCGACGGCGTCATTGACACGGCGCGAAGAGGCCAGGTCGTGGCCGATGGGTTTTTCCAGTACGGCACGCGTGCGCTCGGCGAGGTTGACCGACGCGAGGTTCTCGCAGATGGCACCGTAGACCGAGGCCGGCGTGGCGAAATAGGCGATCAGGGTTTCGGCAGTGCCGACCCGCTCGGCAAGTGCGACGTAATCCTCGGCCTTGAGGAAGTCGACATGCAGGTAGCTGAGGCGCGCCAGAAAGCGGCCCAGGTTGTCCGGCTCCAGTTCCGTTTCGGGAATGAAACGGCGCATGGATTTTTCGATGTACGCCAGATGCGACTCTTCGTCGCCCGGTTCACGCGCCAGGGCAAGAATTTTTGTGTCTTCATGCAGCAGTCCAGCGCGATCAAGCTGATAAAGAGCCGGGAACAGCTTGCGTACCGCCAGGTCCCCCAGGGCACCAAACAGGGCAAATGTGCACGGTTCAACCGTAATCAAGGGCATAATGTTGGTTCTTTTATCAAGTTAGGCTACAAATACCTTTTTTAAAGGCGTTACTCAAGGCCATATGTAGTAATAACCACAACATTCTGCCTAAAAGCATATTCCAGTGGTGATCAACACAGGCCCTCAGTACGATAGGCCACCTTTGCTACAGGCTAAAGGGCTAATAAAAGCTCAAGGCAAAACCGTTGGTAAATCAGCCCCGACAAGGACTTTGAATGGACCGCGTAAGAAACCTCCTGGAGCAAATCCAGGGCCGACTCGACGAGCTGAACAAGGCCGAACGTAAAGTGGCCGAGGTCATCCTGCTCAACCCGCAGATGGCAACGCGGCTGAGCATTGCAGCGCTTGCCCAGGCCGCCAAGGTCAGCGAGCCGACGGTCAATCGCTTCTGCCGTTCGTTCAGTGTCAGCGGCTATCCGGAATTGAAGCTGCAACTGGCCCAGAGCCTGGCCAGCGGCGCAGCCTATGTCAGCCGTGCGGTGGAAGCGGATGATAATCCTGAGGCCTATACCCAGAAGATTTTCGGCAGTGCCATCGCGTCACTGGACAGCGCGTGCCAGCAATTGGACCCGGCCTTGATCAGCAAGTCTGTGGACATGCTCATTCAGGCGCGGCAGATCCATTTTTTCGGGCTGGGCGCCTCTGCGCCGGTGGCTCTGGATGCGCAGCATAAATTCTTCCGCTTCAATCTGGCGGTGACGGCGCATGCCGATGTGCTGATGCAGCGGATGATTGCGTCGGTGGCGCATACCGGCGAGTTGTTTGTGATTATTTCGTATACGGGGCGTACCCGTGAGTTGGTGGAGGTGGCGCGTATCGCGCGGGCCAACGGCGCGTCGGTGCTGGGGCTGACGGCAGCCGGTTCGCCGCTGGCTCAGGCCAGTACGGTGAGCCTGAACATTCCTCTGCCGGAAGATACGGATATTTATATGCCGATGACGTCGCGGATCATTCAGTTGACGGTGCTCGATGTGTTGGCAACGGGTATGACGTTGCGCCGCGGCGTCGATTTTCAGCCGCATTTGCGCAAGATCAAGGAAAGTCTGAATGACAGCCGTTATCCGATCGAGGATCAGGGCTGACTGGGTGTCGTTGACTATCGTGCCGACGCTCCGCGTCATCTGCAACTCACCCTGCCAGGCTGGCTTGCAGTTTGAGCTGCACCTGTTCTCCGGGCCGTAGGCTGAAGGTGTCGCCGGAGCCTGAGGCGGCTTCGACGCGGACGAAGCCTGTGGTTTCGCTGCCGCATACGCCGAGCAGCGGTCTGCTGCCGGGATGCCAGACGACGGTGTTGGGGCTGTCGCCGGTGTCGATGTTCAGCCTGCGCTGCCAGATCGGGTCCTGGAGCTGTACGGCACCGGCGTGTTCGAATACGCGCTGGCAGGCGCCTGCCACGCGCAGTTCGCCTTGTTGCTGACACGCCTGTCGGCTGAGTTCGTCGTAACCCTGTGCGCCGTCGAGCCCCTCCAGTGCGACTTCAGCCACATCGCCGATCCGCCAATACGCGTGCAGCGCATGGCTGAAGTGACACGGTTCGCTGTCCTCGTGACACGTGCTCAGACGCAGTTCCATGCCCTGCCCCAGTTCGGCATGCAGATCGACCTGCCAGTCCCACAGTTGCAAGCGCCAGTGCAGGCTCACGCCTTCTTCGCATTCACTGCTGTCGATCAGCTTCCAGTCCAGCAAACGCCCCCAGCCGTGCGCCGGCCAGCCGCTCTCGCCGGGATGTCGGCCATACCAAGGCCAACAGACCGGCACGCCTCCACGAATGGCCCCCACCTGTGGCCACTGCGCGGCACACCATAGCCAGGGTTTCTGGCCCTGTGGCTGGAAATGCAGCAATTGCGCGCCCTGGCGACTGAACACGGCCTGACACTGCGGGTGGTCGATGACCAGTACATCGCGCAGCTGATGGCGCTCCCACTCGAAAGTCGGTCTGGCACGTCGGGATCGGAAGAAGCGTTGCAATGGATGTTCAGGCAGTTGCGCGTCGTGAGTGGTCATCGCCAATCGCGTCCCTGAAAAATAAAAGGATCAAGCCAAAAAAAACGGGCAGCCAGGCTGCCCGCAAAGCACACACGACCCTTGATCGCGTTACGCGTCAGTCAATAATCAGAACTTCGACTGGATCTTGATGCCCGCTACCAGCGCATCATCAACCTGATCTACGCCACCAGGATGCTTGATGTACTGCAGGTTGGGACGCACGGTCAGCCAGTTGGTGACATGGAAGCCGTAATAGATTTCAGAGTTGTACTCGGTGCTCTGGACCGGCAGGTAGCCAGGGTTGTCGTAGTCATTGATACCGCTGATCTGGTTGGCCAGACGCACGCGATCCTGCACATCGTCGTTGACGTGGATACGGGCGATACCGATACCGATGTCATCTTTCGGACGCGAGTTGAACGGACCTTTGTACGTGAAACCGATCTGCTGGTAGTTGTCGACGAAGTTGGTCGCCTTGTCATGCACGGTGGCGTTGGCAAAGATGCTGAGACCACGCGACGCATCGCCGTCATGAGTGGTGAGCTGTTGCTGAGCTACGACCCACCAGCCATGCTTGCTGCTGTGCGACTTGAACGCTGCGCCAGTCAAAGCCTGCGGCTGACCGTTCACGTCTTCATAGACGTCATTGGCGTTCGGCGTGCTCTTGTAGTAACCGACGCGGTACTCACCGGGCAACGAGTTGAAGGATGGAGTCCAGACCAGCTCGACCGGCAGAATCATGCCTTCGGTGCCACTGCCACTGAGCTTGAAGCCGTTGCCTGTTTCCAGATTGGACGGGTTCTGCTCGTAGACACCGACCTGTGCATAGACTTCAGGCGTGATGTTGTACTTGATGCGCAACGCCCACTGGCTGATTGGCCAGTTGTACCAGGTGCTTACGTAGTTACCGACCTGCGAGCCGCAGAACGACAGGTTCTGGAAGTCGCACGGGAAGCTGTTGAAGTCTTCGCCCGGACCGAAACGGCCGGCCTTGACGTCCAGCGCGCCGTCGAAGTACTTCTGCTTGATCCACATCTGGGTCAGGCGCCAGGTCTGACCACGGCCCCAGACTTCCTGGGAGGAGCTGAGTGTACCGGCGCGAGGATCGCCGATACGGTCATTGGAGATGTTGCGACCGCTACGTTCGGTGATCGCCAACTTGAACTCCGCGTCCTGCCAGCCAAACGCCTTCTGCAAATCGACTTTCATGCCCAGCGCGAACTGGTCGCTGTAACGACCGGTGGTGTCGTCGTTGTAGCCGCCCTTGAGGTTGCTGGCCATCTCGGAAACGTATTCCAGCGAGAAGTCATAACCCTTGTCCAGCAACTCGGTGCGCTTGCCACCCCAGTCACCCGTCATCCAGGGTGAATCTGCGGCAAATGGCTCGGCGGCGTGAACGCTGCCTGCCAGACCCATCGCACCCAACGCCGACAGCTTGCATACCAACTGGAGCCGGGAAAGCGATTTACCTTTGTTGATCTTCTTCATCCCATCAATCCTCGTTTTATTGTTATTAGCTTTGGTAGACGTGTTGCTTCATTCACTGCCCTGTGTTCGCTGGTCGACCGTGCGTTTTGGCAGCCAACGGCCAGCCAGCGATACTCGTTGCTGAATCAATTTATCACTTGCGGCTCGACCGGTGACACATTGTTTTCCCGTTCGGCCGCCTGCCGCGCTCCCAGCACGCCAAGACGCTCGCCGCTCTGGGCATCGAAAATCAGCACCCTGGCAGGGTCGAACTGCAAGGTAAGGCTCTCGCCCACCTGCGGTGCGACATCCGGGGCAAGGCGACAGCAGACCTTGCTCTGGTTGAGCGTGACGAACACCAGCGTATCCGGACCGGTCGGTTCGGTCACCTGAACCTCGGCACGAATGGTCGGCAGCCCGGTCGATTCAGCGCTGGCCAGCATAATCTGTTCAGGGCGAATACCGAGAATGATTTCTCGATCTTCAAGGCCTGCATCGGACACGCCCACCGGCAGTTCGCAACGTGCCTGGCCACTGTCGAGCGCAGCGATCAACTGGCCATCCTTGCGTTGCAGGCGCAGCGGGATGAAGTTCATCGGCGGCGAACCGATGAAACTGGCGACGAACAGGTTGGCCGGATCGGTGTAGATCTGCTTGGGCGTACCGAACTGCTGGACGATACCGTCCTTCATCACCGCCACTTTGTCACCCAGCGTCATGGCCTCGATCTGATCGTGGGTCACATAAACGGTGGTGGTTTTGAGGCGCTGATGCATCAGCTTCATTTCGGTACGCATCTCGACGCGCAACTTGGCATCGAGGTTGGACAGCGGCTCATCGAACAGGTAGATCTTCGGTCGACGTGCCAGGGCACGCCCCATCGCGACACGCTGTTGCTGGCCACCGGACATCTGACCCGGCTTGCGATTGAGCAGGTGCTCGATCTGCAGCAGCTTGGCAACGCGCGCCACTTCAGCGTCGATGTCGGCTTGCGGCATCTTGCGGATCTTCAGCCCGAACGCGATGTTTTCACGCACGCTCATGGTCGGATACAAGGCGTAGGACTGAAAGACCATCGCAATGTCACGGTCCTTGGGGCTGGTGCCGCTGACGTCCTGGCCGTCGATCAGAATCTCCCCGCCACTGATGCTTTCCAGACCGGCAATGCAGTTCATCAGGGTGGATTTACCGCAGCCCGATGGACCGACCAGGATCAGGAACTCGCCATCCTTGATCGACAGATCGATGTTCTTGAGTGTGTCCGGCAGGTTGCTGCCGTAGGTCTTGTTGACGTTGCGTAATTCGAGAGTCGCCATGATTACCCCTTGACCGCGCCGGCCGTGAGCCCACGCAGGAAATACTTGCCAGCCAGTACGTAGACCAGCAGTGTCGGCAGGCCGGCAATCATCGCCGCCGCCATGTCAACGTTGTATTCCTTGGCACCTGTGCTGGTGTTGACCAGATTGTTCAGAGCCACAGTGATCGGCTGAGAATCGCCGCTGGAGAACACAACGCCGAACAGGAAATCGTTCCAGATCTGGGTGAACTGCCAGATCAGGCAAACCATCACGATAGGCGTGGACATTGGTAGAATGATGCGCCCGAAGATGGTGAAGAAGCCGGCACCGTCCAATCGTGCAGCCTTGACCAGCGCATCGGGAATGCTGACGTAGTAGTTACGGAAGAATAGCGTGGTAAATGCCAGTCCGTAGACCACGTGAACAAACACCAGCCCGGTGGTCGTGTTGGCTAGGCCCATCTTGCCCAGTGTGAAGGATGCCGGCAGCAGGACGGTCTGAAACGGCAGAAAGCAACCGAACAGCAACAGACCGAAGAACAGCTGCGAGCCCTTGAAGCGCCACATCGACAGCACATAGCCATTGAGCGCGCCGATTGCGGTGGAGATGATCACGGCCGGAACAGTGATTTTTATCGAGTTCCAGAAATAACCATCGACCAGGTCCCAGGCTTTTATCCAGCCGATTGCAGTCACTACGCTCGGCCAGCTCAACAGGTTGCCGGTGCCGATATCTTCGGGTGTCTTGAAGCTGGTGAACAGCATCACTACCAACGGCACCAGATAAATCAGACAGGCCAGCATCAGCACGGCGTAAATCAGAACACGACTGAAGCTGATGCCCGGTTTGCCAACATGACTAGTCATGGCGTTTGGTCCTCAGCTCGGAATACAGATACGGCACCAGAATCGCCAGGATCGCGCCGAGCATCAGAATCGCACTGGCAGAACCCATGCCCATCTGGCCGCGGCTAAAGGTGAACGAATACATGAACATCGCCGGCAGGTCGGATGAGTAACCGGGGCCACCGGCGGTCATCGCGGCTACCAGGTCGAAACTCTTGATCGCAATGTGCGCGAGAATCATCACGGCACTGAAGAACACCGGACGCAGGCTTGGCAGCACGACGCGCCAGTAGATCATCGGCAAACTCGCGCCATCCATCTGGGCCGCGCGAATGATCGACTGATCGACGCCACGCAGACCTGCCAGAAACAACGCCATGACGAAGCCGGAGGACTGCCATACCGCGGCGATGACCAGGCAGTACACCACGCGGTCCTGGTCAATCAGCCAGTCGAAACGGAAACCTTCCCAGCCCCAGTCGCGCAACATCTTGTCCAGGCCCAGGCCTGGGTTGAGCAACCACTTCCAGGCAGTACCGGTGACGATCATCGACAGCGCCATCGGGTACAGGTAGATAGTACGAATCATGCCCTCGCGACGAATCCGCTGGTCCAGCAGGACGGCCAGCAGGACCCCGATCACCAGGCTGATTGCAATGAACATCCCGCCAAAGACCGCAAGGTTCTTGCTTGCCACCCACCAGCGATCGTTGTCCATGAGACGCGCGTATTGCGCCAGACCGACCCATTTATAGGAAGGCAGGAACGTCGAGTTGGTGAACGACAGTGCGAATGTCCAGAGGATATAGCCATAGAAACCCACCAGCACGATGAACATGCTGGGGGCCAGCACCAGTTTTGGTAGCCAGCGTTGCAGCGCATCCATTGGCGAGGCTTTGCTGTTCGCAGCGACAGAGCTCATCGGGAGTATCCCATGCGGTGTATCGAATCCAGGCCGCAGCCGCAGGTGAAATCAACCAGGGATTTCAACACTGCGGACGACGGTTAAAGGCGGTTCAGAACGAATTACTTGGCAGACTTGATCGCAGCGCCCAGCTTTTTGGCTGTTTCGGCCGGATCAGCTTTCGGGTCATTGATGTAGTTGGTCACCACATCGAAGAACGCGCCCTGCACTGCCAGCGTAGTTGCCATGTTGTGCGCCATGCTTGGCTGAAGACCACCGGTTTTCGAATCAGCCAGGAAGTCCTTCGCAGCGGTTTGCGCACACGAGTCGAAACCGTATTTGCTCATGTCGGACAGCATGTCTTCACGAACCGGGATCGAACCCTTGTTGATGCTGAAGACCTTCTGGAAGTCCTCGCCCATGGCGACCTTGGCCAGATCCTGCTGTGCGGCAGTCGTGCCCTTGTCTTTCTGCTTGAAGACGGCCAGCGAGTCGATGTTGTAGGTAAACGCCTTTTCGGTGCCCGGGAAGGCTACGCACTGGTAATCCTTGCCAGCGACCTTTTTGGCTGCGGTCCATTCACTCTTGGCCCAGTCACCCATAATCTGCATGCCGGCCTTGCCATTGATGACTTTGCCAGCTTCCAGGTTCCAGTCCTGGCCCTTGCCGTCGGCATCCATGTAGGTCGCGACTTTCTTGAGTTCGGTGAGCGACTTGACCATTTCTGGGCCGGTCAACGCGCCGTTGTCCAGATCGACCAGAGCTTTCTTGTAGCCGTCAGCCCCCATCACCGAGAGCACGACAGCTTCAAAGACGGTGCTGTCCTGCCAAGGCTGGCCACCGTGGGCGAGCGGGATGAAGCCGGCTTTTTTCAGCTTGTCGCCTGCCGCGTAAAACTCTTCGAGCGTTGTAGGCGCCTTGTCGATACCGGCTTTCTTGAAGACTTCAGGGTTGATCCACAGCCAGTTGACGCGGTGAATGTTCACCGGTACTGCTACGTAATCACCGTCGTACTTCACGGTGTCGGAGACTTTCTTGTCCAGCAGGGAGTCCCACTTCTCGGACTTGGCGACCTCTTTCAGCGCATCGGTATCGAGCAGGCCGGTAGAGGCCCATTCCTGAATATCCGGGCCTTTGATCTGGGCCACACCGGGAGGATTGCCAGCAACCGCACGGCTCTTGAGCACGGTCATGGCCGTGGAGCCGCCGCCGCCTGCAACGGCGCCGTCCTTCCAGGTAAAGCCGTCCTTTTCAACCTGAGCTTTCAGAACATCGACTGCAGCCTTTTCGCCACCCGACGTCCACCAGTGCACGACTTCTACGGTGCCTTTGGAGTCAGCGGCGTTAGCGCTCAGAGGGAACAACGAAGCGAGAGAGATGACAACAGCGAGACGTGACATGGAATTCATCGAATTGACCTTTCTTGTTGTTATGCATGAGCAAGTCTGGTGCTTGCGCTTCGTGGGAGTCTAACCAAGCCTGACGCGGCAACAGTAACGAAGGGACGCGCGATTGTCACAGGATGGTGACAATTGAAATCCCCGTGCAATTTCTAGCCAAAAGTCACTGCCCAGCGCGTCATTCCGCCGTTCTCGGCAAGTACAAGGTTACCCGCAGCCCCCCGTCACGCAGGTTCTGCAGGCTGACTTCGCCGCCATGACTGTGGGCAATGTTGCGAGCGATGCCCAGGCCGAGACCATAGCCCTGCTGTTGATTGCCTGCCAGGCGGAAATGCGGTTCGAACACGTGCTCGAGACGCTGCTCGGGAACGCCAGGGCCTTCGTCATCGACATGCAGCACAAACGCATGAGCATCGTCCTCGACCTTCAGGTGCGCGCGGTAGCCATATTTGAGTGCGTTATCGATCAGGTTGCCGATGCAGCGCTTGAGCGCCAGCGGTTTGCCTGAATAGGCAGCGTGCGCCTCCCCCTGCTGCGTAACCCGCCCATTGCCATCAGCAAGCAGCCAAGGTTCAACCAGACATTCCAGCAGCGCGTTGAGGTCTACCGGCTCGATGTTTTCATGAATATCAGTGTCCTTGACGCACTGCAGCGCGCCTTTGACCAGCAGCTCCAGTTCATCCAGATCACGACTGAATTTGCGTTGCAGTTGCTCATCCTCGAGCAGCTCGACCCGCAAGCGCAAACGGGTGATGGGCGTACGTAAATCATGGGAAATGGCACTGAACAACTGCCCCCGCTCGGTCAGGTAGCGACTGATCCGCGTGCGCATGGCATTGAACGCCCGGCTGACCTCGATGACTTCGCTGCCGCCGCCCTCGACCACAGGCTCGACGTCCGCGCCCAGCGACATGTCCCGTGCGGCCCGCGCCAGACGCTTGAGCGGCCTGCTCTGCCAGTGCACCAGCAACCCGATGAACAACAGCAGAAATGCGCTGGTCAGGACAATGAACGAGACCTGTTGAAGAGGCAGCTCCTGCTCCTCCAGCGAGGTGTAGGGCTCGGGCAGCAGCGAGGCGATGTAGAACCACTCGCCAGGCGCCATTTCGATTTGCGTGACCAGCACCGGCGGGTTCACCGGCTCGAGTGTCAGCGCGTAATGCGCCCACGAACGCGGCAGCTCATCGAGTTTGAGGCCGCTGTTGAAAATCCTCAGCTCCTCGGGCCGCGCGAACCATACGGTGATGTCCGGCCCACTACCCAGACGCTGGCGCAGCACCTCGCCCACCACGTCCAGCACCGCCTGCTTGCGAGGGGTGGGCTGCATGATCTGCATGTCCAGCGGGTGATCGTTGAGTGACACCACGAACCGTGTGCCGCCCATACTGCGCAACTGGTCGAGCACCATGGGCCGGTAGGCCAGCGGCAATGAGCGAAAGTAGCTGACACTGGCCGCCATCGAGTACGCCAGGCTGCGCGCACTGGTCACCAGGCCTTCCATCTGCGTGGCACGCAGCTGTGACAGCCAGATCACGCTGGACAGTGCCTGAGCCAGCGAAACCGCCAGCAAGGTCAGCAGCAACATGCGCCCCAGCAACGAGCGCGGCAGCGGCAGGCCGGTTCTCTTCGCGACTGCCCCTGTCGGTTTAATAGCCGTTGCCCGCTTGCGAGTTGACGTTTGCGGCCAGCAGGTAACCACTGCCGCGAATGGTACGGATCAGACGCGGTGACTTGCCGGTGTCGCGCAGACGCTGGCGCAGGCGGCTGACCGCCATGTCGACGATTCGCTCCAGCGGCATCAGCTCACGCCCACGCGTGGCGTTGCCAATGGTGTCACGGTCGAGTATCTGCTGCGGGTTGTCGAGAAACAGTTTAAGCAGTGCGAAGTCGGCGCCGGACAGAATCACCTCCTCGCCGTCACTGTGAAACAGCCGGTGGCTGACCATGTCCAGTCGCCACTCATCAAACAGGATCACGTCGCCACCCGGACGCTCCTGACCGAACTGGGCACGCCGCAACAGCGCCTTGATGCGGGCCTGAAGCTCACGCGGGCTGAATGGCTTGCCGAGGTAATCATCGGCCCCCAGCTCCAGACCGATGACCCGGTCGGCCTCGTCCGAACTGGCGGTCAACATGATGATCGGCACATGCGGCTGACGCGGATGCTGGCGGATCCAGCGACACAGGCTGAAACCGTCTTCATCGGGCAGCATGACGTCAAGGATCAGCAGATCGCTCGGTTCGTCATTGAACGCCCGACGAAAATCCGCGCCATCGCCCACCGTACGCACCTGAAAACCGGCGCGGCTCAGGTAGGTGTCCAGCAACTCGCGAATTTCCTGATCGTCGTCCACCAACAGGATCGATTTACTGACTGGGCTCAAGTTGAAGCGTCCTTGTCTGGCTGTAAATTTTTGTTGTTATGCCATATCACTCAGATCTGCGCACCAAACGCCTGTTGCAGGGCCACGCCCGAACCCATGAGGCCCGGGTATTCGGCCGTGACCAGCCACACCGGCAGGCCTTTGAAATAGTCGCTCATGACGCCCTTCTCGGCCATGGCGCGCTTGAAGCCGCTGTTGATGAAGAACTCAGTGAATCGCGGAACTACGCCACCAACGATATAAACCCCGCCGAGACTGCCCAGGGCCAGCACATGGTTGCCGACCACTCTGCCGAGAAACACGCAGAACTGTTCAAGCACCGCCGCAGCTACCGGGTCACCCGAGAGCGCAGCCGTGGTGATCGCCGCAGGTGATTTGAGCACCGGTTCGATGTCGTCCAGCGCGCAGCTGACCTGATACAGCAACAGCAAGCCCGCACCGCTGAGCACGACTTCGGCGCTGACATGCTCGTGCTCGGCCATCAGCCGTGTCCACAGCAGCGCCTCACGTGCGGTGCCGATGGGCAGATCGGCATGACCGCCCTCACCCGGCAACGCCATCCAGCGATTGCCTTCGAGTTTGATCAGTGTACCGACGCCCAGCCCGGTCCCCGGCCCCACCACTACGCGCGGCCGATCAGGCTTGCCGACGCCGTGGCAGACCGTCAGGTATTCATCGTCCTTGAGCCGGGTCATGCCCAGCGCCATGGCGGTGAAGTCGTTGATCAGCAGCAGTTCATCGACCTGCAGGTCGGCGCAGAACGCCTTGCGGCTCAACTGCCAGTGGCTATTGGTGAACTGGAAAAAATCGCCATCGACCGGCCCGGCCACCGCCAGGCACACATGGCCGATATCACCGCGCTGCAGCTCCAGGTCCTGCAGATAGACTTCAATGGCCTTCTCCGGGCCGGCGTAGTCAATGGTCGGGAACACCCGGACAGAATGCAGCGTGTCGTCTTCCCAAATGGCAAAACGTGCATTGGTACCGCCTATATCACCGACCAGGGCCAACTTCACTTAAGCGTCTCCAGACTAGAGGTAAAGGCGCTGGCGCCTTGCTCTGCGGAGCTGAAGGCCATGCGCATGAATCCAAAAAGCTCGCGACCGCAGCCGACACTGTTGTCGATCTGGTTGATGGCCGGTTCTCTGGCGGCCAATTCTGACGCTTCGACCAGAACTTGTAACGTGCCTTTTACACCATCCACGCGAATCACATCGCCATCACGCACAAGAGCCAATGGGCCACCGTCAAACGCCTCCGGACAGACATGAATCGCCGCCGGGATCTTGCCCGACGCGCCCGACATGCGTCCATCGGTGACCAGCGCGACCTTGAACCCGCGGTCCTGAAGGACACCCAGAAACGGCGTCATCTTATGCAACTCGGGCATGCCGTTGCAGCGCGGCCCCTGGAAACGCATCACGGCGACGAAATCGCACTCCAGCTCGCCCGCCTTGAAGGCATCGGCCAGCTCTTTCTGATCCTGGAACACCTTGGCCGGCGCTTCGACGATCTGATGCTCCGGAGCCACGGCGGACACTTTCATCACGCCACGGCCCAGGTTGCCTTCCATGACCCGCAGACCACCTTCCGGCGAGAACGGACGGGCAACCGGGCGCAGGATATTTTCATCGAGGCTTTCGAGCGGTCCTTCACGCCAGACCAGTTTGCCGTCTTCCAGGAACGGCTCCTTGGTGTAACGGCTGAGGCCGTAACCGGCCACGGTGTTGACGTTTTCGTGCAGCAGACCCGCAGCCAACAGCTCGCGAATCAGGAACGACATGCCGCCTGCCGCCTGGAAGTGGTTGATATCGGCCTTGCCGTTGGGATAGACGTGACTCAGGGTCGGCACCACTTCCGACAGGTCGGCCATGTCCTGCCAGGTCAGTTGAATGCCCGCAGCCTGGGCAATGGCCGGCATGTGCAGCGTGTGGTTGGTCGAGCCACCTGTCGCATGCAGCGCAACGATGGAATTGACCAGCGAGCGCTCGTCGACGATCTCGCCGATCGGCATGAAGCTGCCACTCTGCATGGTCAGACGCGTCACCTGGCGAGCCGCTTCGACGGTCAGTGCGTCACGCAAGGGTGTGTAGGGATTGACGAATGATGCACCCGGAAGGTGCATACCCATCACCTCCATCACCAACTGGTTGGTGTTGGCGGTGCCGTAGAACGTGCAGGTTCCCGGACCGTGATACGACTTCATTTCCGAGTCGAGCAACTCTTCACGGGTGGCCTTGCCTTCCGCATACCGCTGCCGTACGTCGGCTTTTTCCTTGTTGGAGATGCCTGAAACCATCGGTCCGCCTGGCACGAAAATGGTCGGCAGATGACCGAATCGCAACGCGCCCATCATCAGGCCGGGCACGATCTTGTCGCAGATGCCCAGCATCATCGCGGCGTCGAACATGTTGTGCGACAGGGCAACCGCGGTAGACATGGCAATCACTTCACGGCTGGCAATGGCCAGCTCCATGCCCGGCTCGCCCTGGGTCACGCCATCGCACATGGCCGGCACACCGCCGGCAAACTGACCGACCGAACCAATGTCACGTAAAGCCTGTTTGATCTGGTTTGGGAAGTGTTCGTAGGGCTGATGCGCCGAGAGCATCTCGTTGTAGGAAGAGACGATGGCCACGTTGGCGGCGTTCATCAGACGCAGGCTTTGCTTGTCTTCCGGGCCGCAGGCAGCGACGCCGTGGGCAAAGTTGGCGCATTGGAGCTTGCCGCGCATCGGGCCATCGCTCGCTGCGCCGCGAATCAATTGAAGGTAGCGCTGACGGGTATCGCGACTGCGGGCGATGAGACGCTCGGTTACTTCAAGGACGCGGGGATGCATGTGATGAACTCCAGGCTAACGTCTAAGGTCACCCGTAAAGACGGCTCCGGTTTTCGAGCAGTGACTGTCAGGGAGCAAAACCCTGATCTCGATCAACTGGGAGTGACTTTCAGGCTTGTAGTTGTAGATAAAACAAAATATTGCCACTAAAAAGGCTTGTTTTCTATTTCTATGAGAATAATCTTGTAATTCCAACAACAAATTCAGAAGGACGGCTGTATGACTCTTCGTATCGCAATCAACGGTTTTGGCCGAATCGGCCGCAACGTCCTACGCGCACTGTATACCCAAGGCTACCGTCAGGACCTGCAGGTCGTCGCCATCAACGATCTTGGCGACAGCGAAATGAACGCACACCTGCTGCGCTTCGACACCGTACACGGCCCTTTCAGCGGCACGGTCGAGTGTGACAAGGACAGCCTGACCGTCAATGGTGACCGTATTTCGGTCAGTGCCATCCGCAATCCGGCCGAGCTGCCGTGGAAAGCGCAGGACATCGACGTGGTGTTCGAATGCACCGGTCTGTTCACCAGCCGCGACAAGGCTGCTGCGCACCTCACCGCCGGCGCCCGCAAGGTGATTATCTCCGCGCCAGCCAGCGGTGCCGATGCCACCATCGTCTATGGTGTCAACCACGACACGCTGCGCCAATCGCACCAGATCATCTCCAGCGCCTCGTGCACCACCAACTGCCTGGCCCCGGTCGCTCAAGTGCTGCATCGCGAATTGGGTATCGAAAACGGCCTGATGACCACCATTCATGCCTACACCAACGACCAAAACCTGATCGATGTCTATCACACCGATCCGTACCGCGCCCGCTCGGCCACGCAGTCGATGATCCCGAGCAAGACCGGCGCTGCAGAAGCCGTAGGTCTGGTGCTGCCGGAGCTGGCAGGCAAACTGACCGGCATGGCTGTGCGTGTACCGGTCATCAACGTTTCGCTGGTCGACCTGACCGTGACCCTGAAGCGCGAAACCACCGTCGATGAAGTCAACGCGCTGATGAAAGAAGCCAGTCAGCACTCCAAAGTGCTCGGTTACAACACGCTGCCGCTGGTCTCCCACGACTTCAACCACAACCCGCTGTCGTCGATCTTCGACGCCAACCACACCAAGGTCAGCGGCAAGCTGCTCAAGGTACTGTCGTGGTACGACAACGAATGGGCGTTCTCCAATCGCATGCTCGACAACTGCCTGGCACTGCATAACGCGCAGTAATGGCGAAACTGCGCTGGAGCATGTGGCGCGAGAGATGTCGCTCGCGAACATGCTCAGCGCATGGCAGATCGATGCACTGCGGTGGGTAAAACTGTGCAGGCATGAAAAAGCGCCCGGTGCTGTTAAGCTGGCCGGGCTCCCCGAACCTGCCTGTAGAGACCATGACGTACAAACCACCCGGTTCAAGACTTTCACGCCTTTTATACGGCATCCTCGCCTATACCGCGTTGGGCATAGGCATCGTTGCGATCTTCGTTCCCGGCCTGCCAACCACCGAGTTCATTCTGCTGGCTGCCTGGGCGGCAACACGCAGTTCGCCGCGGCTGAACGCCTGGCTGGAAAACCACCGGGTGTTCGGGCCGATACTGCACAACTGGCGTAACGGCCGACTGGTCGCGCGCAAGGCCAAGATCAGCGCAACCATCAGCATGCTTGTCTGCGCCGTGGTGATGCTGAGCCTGATCGGTCATGCCTGGTGGCTGTACCTGGCACTCACGGGGATGGCGCTGGGCAATCTATGGATCTGGTCGAGGCCGGAACCGGACAAGATCGACCGTTGAGCGCAGGCATGCGGTGCGCGGCACCCTGCGCAAGGCTGAACCGTAAGGTCGCGGTCAGTGTCTGACTGAGCACACTCACCCCTTGATGGAGTCACTTCATGTACGAGCCAGGCCATCTGCACCTCACCCACGTGGCGCTCCAACCGTCGGATATCAGCTATGACATCCACTTGCGCTACAACGTGGAGGAAGATCCCAAACAAGGCACGTCCATGCACTTCACCATGCAGGGCGAAATCAATGGCAAGTCGTTTGAAGAGCAATTCCAGCTTCCCCGTGACCTTGCCTTCAACTTCGCCCACGACGCGAGTCGCATCGCGATAAGGCACGGCTTGCCCAACTCGGCCGCACTGCCCATCGCCCAGCACAAGGACTACGACCGAATGTTCGCGGACATTCGCGACAAACTCCACGCCAAGTCAGGCGACCCGGTGAAGCCGGAGCATCTGGAGTAAGCCAGCGCTGTCGAGGCCGGAGAAGATCATCGTGCCCACGCGTGGGTATGCCGTTCTGGACGCTCTGCGTCCTCTCCTGAATGTGCGGGGCGTCGTGAATCCATGACGCGGAGCGTCACGAACGGCTTTCCCACGCTGGAGCGTGAGGAACGATAGCCGTGCGCAAGAACACCAGCGGATTTCACCAAACCTGTCGCCACAAGGCATACTTGCCGCCTTCTCATTCGCGAACCGTCAACGCCTCATGCGCATCCATGTCAGCTTCATCGACCGCGTCGGTATCACCCAGGAAGTGCTGGCGATTCTGGGTGGACGCAATCTGAATCTGGATGCGGTGGAGATGGTGCCGCCCAACGTGTACATCGATGCGCCAACGCTCAGCCATCAGATGCTCGAAGAGCTCAAGGACGCGCTGTTTCGGGTCCGAGGCGTGGAAGCGATCACTGTGGTCGATATCCTTCCGGGGCAGCGTCGCCACCTGCAGCTGGACGCGTTGCTCGCCGCCATGACCGACCCGGTACTGGCACTCGACAGCGCCGGGCATGTGCTGCTGGCCAACCCGGCACTCATCGCGCTGATTGGCCGGGAGCCGGCGGGCGAGTCCATCGGTGAGCTGTTCAGCGACCCTAGCCTGCACGTCGCGTTGCTGGAAAACGGCTTTCGCCTGCCGCTGCGCGAGATCACCCTGAACGGTGAAGCGCTGCTGCTGGATGCCACGCCCATCACCGAAGCCGGCGCGCTGATTACCCTGTACCTGCCCAGCCGAATCGGCGAACGCCTGTCGGCATTGCACCATGATCACGCCGAAGGTTTCGACGCCCTGCTCGGCGAATCAGCCGCTATCCGCACCCTAAAGGCGCGAGCGCAACGGGTGGCGGCGCTGGACGCCCCGCTGCTGATTCAGGGCGAGACCGGCACTGGCAAAGAGTTGGTCGCCCGGGCCTGTCATGCCAGCAGCGCTCGCCACGGCGAACCCTTCCTGGCTCTGAACTGCGCAGCGCTGCCGGAAAACCTCGCCGAAAGCGAACTGTTCGGCTATGCCCCGGGGGCCTTTACCGGAGCGCAACGCGGCGGCAAACCGGGGCTGATGGAACTGGCCAACCAGGGCAGCGTATTTCTCGATGAAATCGGCGAAATGTCACCCTATCTGCAGGCCAAACTGCTGCGTTTCCTAAACGATGGCAGCTTCCGGCGCGTCGGGGGCGATCGCGAAGTGCGGGTCAATGTGCGTATTCTCAGCGCCACCCACCGCGATCTGGAAAAAATGGTCAGCGAAGGCACCTTCCGTGAGGACCTGTTCTACCGCCTTAATGTCCTCAATCTGGAGGTTCCGCCGTTGCGCGAGCGCGGTCAGGACATTCTGTTGCTGGCCAGATACTTCATGGAGCAGGCCTGCGCACAGATTCAGCGCCCGGTTTGCAGGCTGGCACCCGGCACCTACCCTGCGCTGCTCGGCAACCGCTGGCCAGGCAATGTGCGGCAATTGCAAAACGTGATTTTTCGCGCGGCCGCCATCTGCGAACACACTCAAGTGGATATAGGTGACCTGGATATCGCCGGCACTGCCGTGGCTCGTCAGAACGACAGCTCGATAGACAGCCTCGAAAATGCCGTCGAAGCCTTTGAGCGGAATCTGCTGGAAAAGCTTTACGCGGACTACCCTTCCACTCGCCAACTGGCCAATCGCCTGCATACTTCGCACACCGCCATCGCTCATCGCCTTCGAAAATATGGAATTCCCGACAAGCGTTAGTCGCTTAATGTCGTGTCTCGAAAATATATTCCGAAAAGTTTCATTTAATAACTAATCTGCCGATAACGATCTGGTATCGTCCATAAACCTCTTATCATCCATTTGAATGGATGTCCGTAGTGTTATTACGGCCGTAATGGCAAAAAGGTCAGGTAGTACCGGGAAGTCATATGCCAACCTCGCCAGTGGACCGCCCGCTCGTCGACGCTCAGTCTCGCGCTGAAAAAATCGTCGAAACTCGCCGTCAGAAAATCCTCCTCAAGACCGGCGCACTGCAGGATGCAATTTTCAACAGCGCTTACTTCTCAAGCATCGCAACCGACGAACACGGCGTTATCCAGATATTCAATGTCGGCGCCGAACGCATGCTCGGTTATCACTCCGAGGACGTGGTCGACAAAATCACACCTGCGGACATCTCCGACCCCGCCGAGCTCATCATCCGCGCAGCAGCCCTCAGCCATGAACTCAACACGCCCATCACGCCGGGCTTCGAGGCGCTGGTGTTCAAGGCTTCGCGCGGCATTGAAGACATCTACGAACTGACCTACATCCGCAAGGATGGCAGCCGACTGTCGGCCATGGTCTCGGTCACGTCACTGCGCGACAGCGCCGAAACCATCATCGGTTATCTGCTGATCGGCACCGACAACACTGCACGCAAGCAGGAGGAAGAGGCTCAGGCCTTGCTCGATCAGCGCTTGCGGGACCAACAGTTCTATACCCGCTCGCTGATCGAGTCGAACATCGATGCGCTGATGATGACTGATCCGCAAGGCATCATTTCCGACGTCAACAAGCAGATGATGGCGCTGACCGGACGCACCCGCGACGAGTTGATCGGTGCGCCCTGCAAGAACTTCTTCACCGACCCGGCGAGCGCCGATGCCGCGATCAAGCGCGTGCTCAGCGAGCACAAGGTCAGTGATTACGAACTCACCGTGCGCGCCTATGACGGCACCGAAACCGTGGTGTCCTACAACGCTGCGACCTTTCATGACCGGGACCGCAAGCTCAAGGGTGTCTTCGCCGCAGCCCGCGACGTGACCGAGCGCAAGCGTTTCGAGCGGACGCTGGAAGAAAAGAATATCGAGCTGGAACACGCCAGCCACATGAAGTCCGAGTTTCTTGCCACCATGTCCCACGAGCTGCGTACGCCGCTCAATGCCGTGATCGGTTTTTCCGAGGCACTCAGGGACGGCATGGTCGGCGACATGACCGATGCCCAGCGACGCTACATCGGCGATATCTTCAACAGCGGCCAGCACCTGCTGTCGCTGATCAACGACATTCTTGACCTGTCCAAGGTCGAGGCCGGCATGATGACGCTGGAGCTCGAGTCGGTCGATCTGGACGAACTGCTGAGCAACAGCCTGCTGATCGTGCGCGAGCAAGCCGCCTTGCAACATATTCAGCTGAAGCTGGAAACAGAGGCCGAATTTGGTGAGCTTGAGCTTGATCGGCGCAAGACCAAGCAAATCGTCTACAACCTGCTGGCCAACGCCGTGAAATTCAGCGAGCCCGGTGGCTGGGTGACGCTGGCGGTGCGTCTGGTACCGGCTTCACAAGCAGGTCTTATCGACGGTGACTGGCCGACCTACGGGTTTGCGCTTCCATCCGGTGACTGTGAGCAGTTTCTGGAACTGAGTGTCAGCGATACCGGAATCGGCATCGCCCAGAGCGACATGAACAAGCTGTTCAAGGCGTTCAGCCAGATCGACAGTGGCCTGGCACGCAAATTCGAGGGCACCGGACTGGGTCTGGCGATGGTCAAGCAGCTTACCGAACTGCACGGCGGCTGCGTCGCAGTCGCCAGCGTGAAGGACCTCGGCGCACGCTTCGTGGTCTGGCTGCCCATCCGCTCACCTGAATCAGCGGAGGCACGATGGCCCAAATCCTGATCATTGAAGACAATGCGGCGAACATGCGTCTGGCAGAGCTGTTGCTGACCAGCGCCGGGCACGCTGTGCTGTCGGCCGTCGATGCCGAAAGCGGCCTGAAACTGGCTCGCGAGCGCCAGCCCGACCTGATCCTGATGGATATCCATCTGCCGGAAATGGACGGCCTGACCGCCACATCGCTGTTGAAGAAAGACGCCAGCACAGCTGCGATCCCGGTGATCGCACTGACTGCGATGGCCATGAAGGAAGACAAAGAGAAGATCCGCCTGGCAGGCTGCAACGCTTATGTCATCAAGCCGTTGCGCTACAAGGAGTTGTACCGGGTCATCGACACACTGCTGGAAAAAAATCTGCCTCAACAGCCCATTACCTGAGCATTCGATATGACCCAGAGCGCCGCGACCATCCTGATTATCGATGACGACGTCCATGTCCGGGACCTGCTGGAGGTGCTCTTGCAGAACCAGGGTTATCGGACACTGACCGCGGAATCAGGCGAGCTGGCGCTGGCCATGATCAAACGACAGGCACCCGACCTGATCCTGCTGGACATCATGATGCCGGGCATGGACGGCTATGAAGTCGCCAGCCAGCTCAAGGCCGAAAAGAACACCGCCAATATACCGATCATCATGCTCTCGGCCCTCGACGACCAAAGCTCGCGTCTTTCAGGACTGGAAGCGGGCGCCGAGGAATACCTCAACAAGCCTGTGGACAGTGCCGAACTGTGGCTGCGCGTGCGTAATATGCTGCGCCTCAAGGCGTTCGGCGACTACCTGAAGAACCACAGCCTGATCCTCGAAGATCAATTGCAGCAGCGCACCATCGATCTCGAGCGTTTCCGCACGGTGATGGACGCTTCCGAAGACGCGATCTTCCTGATCAACCGCAATACCATGAGCCTCATCGAATTCAACCGCCGGGCCTGCCAGTTGCTGGGCTACACCGCCGAAGAGCTGTCACACAAGACGCCTGCCGAACTGGGCGAAACGTCCATGGAAAAGCTTGAGGTCGTGTACGACCGGATCATTGCCGGCAAAGGCCCCAGCGAGCCCCTGGAAACCCAGATTCGCGACAAGAGCGGCCGCGATGTCGAGGTGGAAATCCATCGTCAGGCTTACCGGACCGGCGAAGACTGGGTCATCGTCGGTATCGTGCGCGACATCACCCGGCGCAAGGAAAGCGACCAACGCCTGCTGACCATGGCCCACTACGACACGCTGACCGGCCTGCCCAATCGGGACCTGTTTTTTATCAGCCTGCAAATGGGCATGACCCAGGCGGCCATCAGTCGCTGGAAGCTGGCGGCATTGACGATCAATCTCGACGATTTCAAGAATATCAACGAAACCTGGGGGCATGTGCTGGGCGATGAGGTGCTGCTGGAAGTCAGCCGCCGACTGTCCAACTGCCTGAATGCCAGCGATACCCTTGGCCGCGTGGACGGCGATCAGTTCGCCATGATTCTGATGCTGCGTGACGGACAGGCGGGTACCCGGCAGACGCTAGAGCGCATCCGCAACGCATTGCGAGTGCCTTTCCACATAGAAGGCCAGAGCCTGGTCATGACCGCCAGCATCGGCATTGCCCTCTACCCGGAGGACGGCGAAGACTCGCGCGAACTGATCAGGCACGCCTACACCGCCATGAACAGCGCGCGAAAGATCGGGCCGGACAACTACCGGTTCTATACGCCGCAGATGAACGCCGACGTTTCCGCCCGCCTGGACCTTGAGGCCGCGCTGCGCGAAGCAGTGCGCAACCAGGCCTTCGAAATCGTCTACCAACCCAAGCTGGACCTGAACAATGACCGCATATGCGGGCTTGAGGCGCTGTTGCGCTGGCCACGCCCTGGCCATCCAGGCGTTTCGCCCGCCGTATTTGTCCCGGTGCTGGAAAGCCTCGGCCTGATCGGTGAAGTCGGCAACTGGGTCGTCGACAGTGTCTGCGCCCAGATCGCGCGCTGGCAACGCTCCGGGTTAGGCTCGTTTCAGGTCGCGGTCAACATTTCAGGGCAACAGATTTCCAACAGCAGCCTGGTCGCCGACATCCGCCAGGCACTCGAAAAACACAATGTTGCGCCGCACTGGCTTGAGGTCGAGCTGACAGAAAGTTCGTTGATGGAAAACACCGCGCACACCATCGCCACTCTCGGGGCGCTGCGGGCCAGTCGCGTGAGTATTTCCATCGACGATTTCGGCACCGGTTATTCAAGCCTGGCGTACCTGCGCCGCTTCCCTATCGACAAGCTTAAAATCGACATCGCATTTATTCGCGAAGTGACCAGCAACCCACAGGACGCGGCCATCGCCAGAGCCATCATCGAACTGGCTCACAGCCTCGACCTGCTGGTGATCGCCGAGGGCGTGGAAACCCCCGAGCAACTGGCGTTCCTGCGCGAAAACCATTGCGATCAAATCCAGGGCTATCTGATCAGCAAGCCGCTGCCGCTTGACGAGCTCGAAACGTTTTTACGCTCACCGGAAAGCCGCGTCGGCTAACTGCCGACGCGCTACCGCTGTGTTTAGCGGCGATAGCCAGTGCCCGCCAGATGCAATCACTCCGATCTGAACGTAACGAAAACGCTCCACCGTAACGATTTCGCTCCAAAACACCTCACTCCCTACGTATCAAGGCCCTGATCAGTCAGGTATTTTCGAATACCCGAAGACTGTAGCGATTTCGCTACAGCCAGAATCGACAGGCACATCTAGAAAACACACAACCCTTTGATTTAATTATAAAAATAAAACATGGCCGCTAAATTGCTAAGTCATAACTCATATTGCTCGCGTGCTGCGCGAGCCCTGTTCTCCGAGGAGTTTGTATGAGCGATTTGCGATTCACCGTTGACCACGAATGGCTGCGTGCCGAAACCGACGGCAGCGTTACGGTCGGCATTACGCCCTACGCGCAGGAATCGCTGGGCGATGTGGTCTTCGTGCAGCTCCCGGAATTACAGGCCTACACTCAACACGCTGAAGTGTCGGTGGTGGAATCGGTGAAAGCTGCCAGCAGCATCAACATGCCGCTGGACGGTGAAGTCGTCGAGGTCAATTCCGCCCTCGACGCCACGCCCGAGCTGGTCAATGAAGATGCCCTCGGTGCGGGCTGGTTCTTTCGCTTCATTCCACAAGACGCCAACGCCATTCACGGCCTGCTGGATCAGGACGCCTACGACCGCCTGATCAAAGCCAACGCCGAAGCCTGAGGAGCACGCCATGACTGACCGTATTGAACTGACCACTGCCAACGAATTCATTGCCCGGCACATTGGCCCGCGTGCGGCCGACGAGCAGGCCATGCTGCAAACGCTGGGTTTCGATTCCATTGATGCGCTGAGCGAAAGTGTCATTCCGGAAAGCATCAAGGGCACCAGCGTTCTGAACCTGCCTGCCGGGCAGAGCGAAGCCGATGCGCTGGCGTCCATCAAGGCGATCGCCAGCAAGAACCAGTTGTTCAAGACCTACATCGGCCAGGGTTACTACAACACCCATACGCCAGCACCGATCCTGCGCAACCTGCTGGAAAACCCGGCCTGGTACACCGCTTACACACCCTATCAGCCAGAGATTTCCCAGGGCCGCCTGGAATCACTGCTCAATTTCCAGACACTGATCAGCGACCTCACCGGCCTGCCGATTGCCAACGCCTCTCTGCTCGACGAAGCCACCGCAGCCGCGGAGGCAATGACCTTTTGCAAACGCTTGAGCAAAAACAAGGCTAGCCAGCAGTTTTTCGCGTCCAGCCATTGCCACCCGCAGACCCTGGATGTGTTGCGTACTCGCGCCGAGCCGTTGGGCATCACCGTGGTCGTGGCCGATGAGCACGAGCTGGGCGATGTCAGCGATTACTTCGGCGCGCTGCTGCAATACCCGGCCAGCAATGGTGACGTGTTCGATTACCGCGAACTGGTCGAACGCTTCCACGCGGCCAATGCACTGGTCGCCGTGGCTGCCGACCTGCTGGCCCTGACCCTGCTGACCCCGCCAGGCGAGTTCGGCGCTGACGTGGCAATCGGTAGCGCCCAGCGCTTTGGTGTGCCGCTGGGCTTCGGTGGCCCGCATGCGGCCTACTTCTCGACCCGCGATGCGTTCAAGCGTGACATGCCGGGCCGTCTGGTCGGCGTGTCGGTGGACCGTCACGGCAAGCAGGCCCTGCGCCTGGCCATGCAGACCCGCGAACAGCATATTCGTCGCGAGAAGGCCACCAGCAACATCTGCACTGCACAGGTGCTGCTGGCCAACATCGCCAGCATGTACGCGGTCTACCATGGTCCGCGCGGCCTTACACAGATCGCCAAGCGCGTTCACCACCTGACCGCGATTCTTGCCGAAGGCCTGAGCACGCTGGGCCTGAAGGCCGAGCAGGCATTTTTCTTCGACAGCCTGACCCTGCACACCGGCGGCAGAACCGCTGCACTGCATGCCGCCGCACGCGCCAGGCACATCAACCTGCGCGAAATCGATGACCAGCGTCTGGGTCTGTCCCTGGACGAGACCACCTCGCAGTCGGCAGTCGAAACCCTGTGGGCGATCTTCGCTGGCGAAGGCCAGAGCCTGCCGGACTTCGCCGCGCTGGCAGACAGCGTGCAGTCGCGCCTGCCGGCCGGGCTGCTGCGTCAGACGCCGATCCTCAGTCACCCGGTGTTCAACCGCTATCACTCGGAAACCGAGCTGATGCGCTACCTGCGCAAGCTGGCCGACAAGGACCTGGCGCTGGATCGCACCATGATTCCGCTGGGCTCGTGCACCATGAAGCTCAACGCGGCCAGCGAAATGATCCCGGTGACCTGGGCCGAATTCGGCAACCTGCACCCGTTTGCTCCGGCCGAGCAAAGCTCTGGTTACCAGCAACTGACCGATGAGCTGGAGGCCATGCTCTGTGCCGCCACCGGTTACGACGCGATCTCGCTGCAGCCGAACGCCGGCTCGCAGGGTGAATACGCCGGTCTGCTGGCTATCCGCGCCTATCACCAGAGCCGTGGCGACGAACATCGCGACATCTGCCTGATCCCTTCCTCGGCGCACGGCACCAACCCGGCGACCGCCAATATGGCCGGTATGCGCGTCGTGGTGACCGCGTGTGATGCACGCGGCAACGTCGACATCGAAGACCTGCGCGCCAAGGCCGTTCAGCATCGGGACCAGCTGGCGGCGATCATGATCACCTACCCGTCGACCCACGGCGTGTTCGAAGAAGGCATTCGCGAAATCTGCGGCATCGTTCATGACAACGGTGGCCAGGTCTACATCGATGGCGCAAACATGAACGCCATGGTTGGTCTCTGCGCACCGGGCAAGTTCGGCGGCGACGTGTCGCACCTCAACCTGCACAAGACCTTCTGCATCCCCCACGGCGGTGGCGGCCCGGGCGTTGGCCCGATCGGCGTGAAATCACATCTCGCCCCGTTCATGCCCGGCCATGCCCGCATGGAGCGCAAGGAAGGCGCAGTCTGCGCAGCACCGTTCGGCAGCGCCAGCATTCTGCCCATTACCTGGATGTACATCCGCATGATGGGCGGTGAAGGCCTCAAACGCGCTTCGCAGCTGGCGATTCTCAATGCCAACTACATCTCGCGCCGTCTGGAGGAGCATTACCCGGTGCTCTACACCGGCAGCAACGGCCTGGTCGCCCACGAGTGCATCCTCGACCTGCGCCCGATCAAGGACAGCAGCGGCATCAGCGTCGACGACGTGGCCAAGCGCCTGATCGACTTCGGCTTCCATGCCCCGACCATGTCGTTCCCGGTCGCCGGGACGCTGATGATCGAGCCGACCGAGAGTGAGTCCAGAGAAGAACTGGATCGCTTCTGCGATGCCATGATCAAGATCCGCGAGGAAATTCGCGCGGTTGAAAACGGCACCCTGGACAAGGATGACAACCCGCTGAAAAACGCGCCGCACACCGCTGCCGAAATCGTCGGCCAGTGGAGCCATCCTTACAGCCGCGAACAGGCGGTGTACCCGGTCGATTCGTTGATCGAGAACAAGTACTGGCCTCCGGTCGGTCGTGTCGACAACGTCTTCGGCGACCGCAATCTGGTCTGCGCCTGCCCGTCCATCGAGAACTATCAGGAAGCGTGACAGCCCCCGCCTGGCATTGCCTGATCGCGCTGCGCGCACAGGTAATGCCCATTGGCACGGCCCGCTCAACAAGGAATCGAACATGTCCACAGAATCACTTCTGACCACTCCCCTGCACGCCCTGCACCGCGAACTCGGCGCGAAGATGGTGCCCTTCGCCGGTTACGACATGCCTGTTCAATACCCGGCTGGAGTAATGAAAGAGCACCTGCACACCCGCGCTCAGGCCGGTCTGTTCGATGTCTCGCACATGGGCCAGATTCGCCTCACCGGTGCAGACGCCGCCAAGGCCCTGGAAGCCCTGGTGCCGGTGGACATCATTGACCTGCCGGTCGGGATGCAGCGTTACGCGATGTTCACCGATGAGAACGGCGGCATTCTCGATGACCTGATGGTTGCCAATCTCGGCAACGACCAGTTGATGCTGGTGGTCAACGCAGCCTGCAAGGATCAGGACCTGGCGCACTTGTGCAAGCACCTGGCCGGGCATTGCAAGATCGAACCGCTGTTTGAAGAACGCGCCCTGCTCGCGCTGCAAGGGCCGGCCGCTGTGACCGTGCTGGCACGCCTCGCCCCGGAAGTCGCCAAAATGACTTTCATGCAGTTCGCCAGCGTTACGCTGCTCGGCGTCAAATGCTACGTCAGTCGCTCGGGCTATACCGGCGAAGACGGCTATGAAATTTCAGTACCTGCCGAACAGGCTGAGGCCTTGGCGCGCCGCCTGCTGGAAGAGCCGGAAGTGGCACCGATCGGCCTGGGCGCACGTGATTCGCTGCGACTGGAAGCCGGTCTGTGCCTGTACGGCCATGATATGGACACGCAGACCTCGCCGATCGAGGCCAGCCTGTTATGGGCCATTTCCAAAGTGCGTCGTGCCGACGGTGCGCGTGCAGGCGGCTTTCCTGGAGCCGAGCGAATCTTTGCCCAGCAACAGAACGGCGTTAGCAAGAAGCGAGTCGGCCTGCTCCCCCAAGAGCGCACGCCCGTGCGTGAAGGTACAGAGATCGTCGATGAACAAGGCACTGTTATTGGTACGGTATGCAGCGGCGGTTTTGGCCCTTCGCTGGCTGGCCCGCTGGCCATGGGTTATCTGCCTAACGATTACACGGCGCTGAACACACCTGTGTGGGCGTTGGTGCGCGGCAAGAGAGTGCCCATGCTCGTCGCAAAAATGCCTTTCGTTGCGCAACGTTACTTCCGCGGTTAAATAGCGGCGTCAAAAAAACAGCAACACTTCGTTGTTGCTGTAGCACTGTTCCCCGCAGTGTTTCGTCAATGTTTCACCCGCATGAACAGCCTGTCATATATGCCAAAAATGCACCTATAAAGTGCAAAATGTTATGACAGATCGAACACCGTGCACGCTGCGCAAACACTGCGTTTATCAGGCCAAAGCCCCGGAAACAGGGTACCAGGCAAGGGGGTTGTATTTGTAACGGGACTTGGCGTAGAGTTTCCGAACTGTGTTTGCATGGGTCGCTGAATCTGGACCTGGGCAGTAGCTCAAGGTTTGCTACAACCCGTTCTACGTTTCTTACTTCCTGCAACCAGCCCCAGTGCTCTTTCATGTGAAAGAGGCTGTAACCAATTCAAGTCAAGCGTCAAGGAAATAAGAAAATGGCTGAACGTCAGAGCGGTACCGTCAAGTGGTTCAACGACGAAAAAGGTTTTGGTTTTATCACTCCTGAGAGCGGGCCGGATCTGTTCGTACACTTCCGCGCCATTCAGGGTAACGGCTTCAAGAGCCTGAAAGAAGGTCAGAAAGTTACCTTCATTGCGGTGCAAGGCCAGAAAGGCATGCAGGCTGACGAAGTTCAAGCCGAAGGCTGATAACGACGCACCTACGCAAATACAAGAAAGCCTCTGGCAGCGATGCCAGGGGCTTTTTTGCATGCGGGATTTTCAGGGCTAAGAAAGCGCCCATGAAAAAGCCGACCCGGGGGTCGGCTTTTTCAGTCCTGCCGGTGCATTACCCGGCACGGCGTAACAGAAGTATCCCGGCCAGCGCACAGGCTGCGGCAGGCAGCAGCACTGCCAGCAACGGCGGGAAGCCGAACAGCAGGCTCGATGGGCCGAGCAGGTCCTGAATGATGCGGAAAGTAAAGCCCACCACTACACCGGTGAACACGCGCTGCCCCAGCGTAACCGAGCGCAGCGGGCCGAAGATGAACGAGATTGCCATCAGCACCAACGCGACGGTCACCGCCGGTTGCAGGACCTTGGTCCAGAACGCCAGCCAGTAGCGGCCATTGCTCAAGCCCTGATCAGCCAGGTAATGCGCGTAACTCCAGAGGCCGCTGATGGACAGCGACTCCGGCGGCATGATCACCGTGCTCAGCAGCTGCGGGCTCAATGCCACGTCCCAGCGCTCTACCGGCGTATTGACGACCTCGGTGCTGCCGTCATTGAAGTGCGTGGTGGCGACGTCCTTCAATTCCCAGTAATCGGTCTTGAAGTGGGCCTCTTTGGCAAAGCTGGACGTCAGCATGTGGCGCTGGTCGTCGAAACGATAACGCGTCACACCGAGCATCAGGCCATTGGGCTGCACCGTGTTGATGTGGATGAATTCATCGCCCTGGCGGTGCCATAGACCATGGCGGGCGCTCTGCGCATCACCTGAGCCCTGAGCCAGCGATCGCGCAGCCTGAGCCTGGTTCTCGGCATAGGGAGCAACGTACTCGCCGACCAGCACGCCTGCGATCATCAGCACCAGCATGGGCTTCATGACCGCCCAGACGATGCGCCCGATGGACACGCCCGCCGCTCGCATGATGGTCAGCTCGCTGCTGCTGGCCAGCGTGCCCAGACCGATCAGGCAACCGATCAGGGCGGCCATCGGCAAAGTGTCGTAGACGCGACGTGGCGCCGTCAGCATGACGTAGCTGAGGGCATCCGCCAGCGTGTAGGTGTCGCTGATATCGCCCATCTCGTCGATGAATGCGAACAGCGAGACCAGCCCCAGAATGATGCCCAGAACGGCGAGAATCGCCAGCAGGACGCTTTTGCCAATGTATCGATCAAGCTTGACCACGAGTCACCTCCGTGACGCTGCGACGACTCGCCATCTTCAGACGCAGAGGCTCCCAATAGAACAACAGCAGGCCGATGGACAGGTAGATGGCATGCACCCACCACATCCCCAGGCTGAGTGGCAACTTGCCTTTCTCCAGCGAACTGCGCACCGAAATCAGAATGGCCAGGTACGACATATAAAGCAGGATCGCCGGCAGCAGTTTCAGATAACGACCCTGGCGCGGATTGACCCGTGACAGCGGAATGGCCATCAAGGTCACGATGAACACCGACAGCGGCAGCGAAATACGCCACTGCAACTCGGCCACTGAACGCGGGGCCGGGTTGCCGATCAGTTCGCTGGTCGGAATGGCTTCACGGTCGGTGATTTCTTCGCTGATTTCCGGCTTGGGCAGCATCGCCCCATAGGTGTCGTACTTGATCACGCGATAGTCGGCCGCCCCCGGATTACCGTCATAGCGATAGCCGTTCTCGAGGATCAGGAAGCGACTGCCATTGGGCCGGACCTCCTGATGGCCCTTCTCCGCGACCAGCACGGTGATGCCGTTGTCCTTGCTCTTGTCGCTGGACATGCGCTTTTCCGAGATGAACACACCGGCCAGTTGCGAGCGGTCTTCCGACAGCTCCTTGGTATAGGTGATACGCGTACCGTCACGCAGCGCCTGAAAACGGCCCGGCACCAGCGTGTCGAACTCGGTCATGGCGTCCTGCTGATTGATCAGCAGCGAAAACTGCGTAGCGCCCTGCGGAGCCAGGCTGAAGCTCAACCAGGCAACCAGCAGCCCGACCAGCGTGGCCGGCCCCATGGTGATGGCCAGCAGACGCTGCTGACTCATGCCGGTTGCGGCCAGCACGGTCATCTCGCTTTCCAGGTACAGGCGCCCGTACGCCATGAGGATGCCGAGGAACAGGCCCAGCGGCAGAATCACCTGCAGAAAGCCCGGCAGACGGAAGCCCATGATCAGAAACAGCACGCCAGGATCGAGCGCACCGGACGCAGCCTGCGCCAGGTACTTGATAAAGCGCCCGCTCATGATGAAGACCAGCAGTACGGCGCTGACCGCACTCAAGGTAAGCAGCACTTCTCGGGACAGATAACGGAAGACAATCAAACCAGACACTCCAGAGTTGTCAGGCTCAGGCAGCCAAACAGGGAAAATTTGTGAGCCACGGCAACCAGAGCTTCACGCCGAAAAAAGGCGTGGGCCTCAAAAAATATGCGGCATTATCCTGTGAATGTGTGTTTCTGTCACTGCGCACCGGGGATAGTTCGCACATAGACGCCAGACAGGCAGCTCTGCGGGGTTGTCAGCAGTCGTGCAGCGGGGTCAAACTGCAAGGCTTAGCGCAGGCATCGCCCCTGAAAACACTCAGGCCATGCCGCGTACGACATTCATATTGCGACTCTCATCGTCTATTCGGGGACCCCACATGGAATTGGTTGTTAAAAGCGTAAGCCCAGAAACCTTGAAAACCGCAACGCTGGTGGTCACCGTCGGTGAAAGCCGTGTATTGGCCGGTGCTGCCAGGACTGTGGATATCCTCAGCGGCGGAGCCGTTTCGCTGATCCTCAAGCGCGGCGATCTGGCCGGCAAGGTCGGCCAGAGCCTGCTGTTGCACAACCTGCCCAACATCAAGGCCGAGCGCGTCCTGCTGGTCGGCACTGGCAAGGAAGACGAGCTGTCGGACCGTCAGTTGAAAAAAATCGTCGGCGCAGCGCTCACCTGCCTCAAGGGCCTGGGCGGCACCGATGCAGCGATTGCGCTCGATGACCTCTCGGTGAAAAACCGCGACACCTATGGCATGGCTCGCCTGCTGGTCGAAGCCCTGGCCGACGGCGAATACGTCTTCGACCGCTTCAAGACCCAGAAAGCCGACGTTCGCGCCCTGAAGAAAATCACCCTGCTGACCGACAAGATCAAGGCGGCTGACGTCGAACGCGCTTCGACTCACGCTCAGGCAATCGCCACCGGCATGGCGCTGACCCGCGACCTCGGCAATCTGCCGCCGAACATCTGCCACCCGACCTACCTGGGCGAAGAAGCCAAGGCGCTGGGCAAGGCCCACAAGAACCTGAAAGTGGAAGTCCACGACGAGAAGAAACTGGCCGACCTGGGCATGGGTTCTTTCCTCGCGGTAGCACAGGGCAGCGCCCAGCCGCCGCGCCTCATCGTCATGAACTACCAGGGTGGCAAAAAAGGCGACCAGCCTTTTGTGCTGGTCGGTAAAGGCATCACCTTCGACACCGGCGGCATCAGCATCAAGCCTGCCTCGGGCATGGACGAGATGAAGTTCGACATGTGCGGCGCAGCCAGCGTGTTCGGCACCCTGCGTGCAGTCCTCGAATTGAAGCTGCCGATCAATCTGGTATGCATTCTGGCCTGTGCCGAAAACATGCCGAGCGGCACCGCGACACGTCCAGGCGACATCGTCACGACCATGAGCGGCCAGACCGTCGAAATCCTCAACACCGACGCCGAAGGCCGTCTGGTGCTGTGCGATGCACTGACCTACGCCGAGCGCTTCAAACCGCAGGCGGTCATCGATATCGCAACCCTGACCGGCGCCTGCGTCGTTGCACTGGGCGGTCATACCTCCGGCCTGCTGGGCAACAACGACGCGCTGATCAATCAGTTGCTCGACGCGGGCAAACAGGCCGATGACCGTGCCTGGCAGCTGCCGTTGTTCGATGAGTACCAGGAGCAGCTCGACAGCCCGTTCGCCGACATCGCCAACATCGGTGGCCCGAAAGGCGGCACCATCACCGCAGCCTGCTTCCTGTCGCGCTTCACCAAGGCCTACCACTGGGCTCACCTGGACATCGCCGGCACTGCATGGCTGAGCGGCGGCAAGGAAAAAGGCGCCACCGGACGTCCTGTTCCGCTGCTGACCCAATACCTGCTCGACCGCGCCGGCGTATAAAAAGAGACCCTGGCGTATCGGCAGCACAGTCGATACGCCTCCGGTTCTGGAACCCACATGACTCAAGTCGACTTCTACATTTTGCCCAGCGCCGATCCTGCGGCCCGCCTGGACTTTGCCTGCAAGCTGACGGAAAAGGCCTGGCGCCTGGGTCACAAGGTCTATCTGCATTGCAGCGATGCTGCGCAGCGTGAGGACCTCGATGCCCGGCTCTGGCGTTTCAGAGGCGAAGTATTTCTACCCCATGGCGACGCCGAAAGCGATCACGATGCTGCCGTGGTACTGGGCCTGGGCGACGACTCGGGCGAACACAGCGACCTGCTGGTCAACCTCGACCTGAGCATTCCGGCCTTCTTCAAACGCTTCGCCCGCGTGGCCGAAGTCGTTGTCGAAGACCCGGCGATACGTCTTGCCGCACGCGAGAGTTTCCGCTCCTACCGCGAACAGGGCTATCCTCCGCAAGATCACCGACTGCAGCGCCTTTGAGGACACGATGGATACTTCAAAAAAAGCTGAATCCGCGCATTTGCTGAACGACCTTGAGTCGATCCGCCAATTGCTCGGCGATGACCCCGCACATTCTCCCCAGTCGAACGACGGCGCTCGTCCCGAAGGGCAGATTCCCCTGTTGTTCGATGTCGTCGGCGCTCGCCCCGACGCGGCGTATCAACAGGACTTCGACGAAGACGACATCCCGACGCTGACACCTGATGCCCATACAGCGCCCGCCCTGCAGGTGCAGCAGGCAGATCAGCCACAAGCGCTGCCCAACCCTGATGCGCTGCTGCATCTGGACAGCGAATTGCGTGCAGCCGCGCAATTGATCATGCAGGACGTCATCGACGACTTCGCCCCGCATATCGAAAACGAGATCAAGCGCCGGCTGGAGGCAAGGCTGGAGCGGTTATTGGCGCAGCAGCAGAAGTGAAGTTTCTGACTCGGGACCTGCACCTCGGGTAACTGGATATTTTGTCGGCACGTATCTAGCTGCGAGCGTATCAGAGCCGCCAGCCGACCCTCGGAACACTCGCCGCCTACTGACAGAACTACCAGCTTGAAGCTTGAAGCTCACAGCTACTCCTGTGGCTTGTCGCTGGTCGTCAGGTCTATACTTACCGGTTTCCGAATCAATGCCACAGGTTCCCGCCGCGCATGGACAAGACTTACCAGCCGCACGCCATCGAAACTTCCTGGTACCAGACCTGGGAGTCCGAGAACTACTTCGCTCCGCAAGGCGTGGGTGACTCGTACACCATCATGATCCCGCCGCCGAACGTCACCGGCAGCCTGCACATGGGCCACGGTTTCAATAACGCGATCATGGATGCACTGATCCGTTTCCGTCGCATGCAGGGCCGCAATACGCTGTGGCAACCGGGCACCGACCACGCGGGTATCGCCACGCAGATGCTGGTCGAGCGTCGTCTCGAAGCGCAAGGCGTAAGCCGTCATGAACTGGGCCGCGAGAAGTTTCTGGACAAGATCTGGGAATGGAAAGCCGAGTCCGGCGGCAACATCAGCCGTCAGATCCGCCGCCTGGGCTCGTCCGTCGACTGGAGCCGCGAGCGCTTCACCATGGACGACGGCCTGTCCGAAGCGGTCAAGGAAGCTTTCGTGCGCCTGCATGAAGACGGCCTGATCTACCGTGGTAAGCGTCTGGTCAACTGGGACACCAAGCTGCACACCGCTATTTCTGATCTCGAAGTGGAGAACCACGACGAGAAGGGTCATTTGTGGAACCTGCGTTATCCACTGGCTGACGGCGCAAAGACCGCTGAAGGTCTGGATTACCTGATCGTAGCCACCACCCGCCCGGAAACCATGCTCGGTGATGCCGCGGTTGCGGTGAACCCGCAGGACGAGCGCTACAAGGCGCTGATCGGCAAGTTCGTCGAGTTGCCTCTGGTAGGCCGCCTTATCCCGATCATCGCGGATGATTACTGCGATCCCGAGTTCGGCACCGGCTGCGTGAAAATCACCCCGGCCCACGATTTCAACGACTATGAAGTCGGCAAACGCCACAACCTGCCACTGCTGAACATCTTCGACAAAAATGCCAACGTGCTGCCTGCCGCTCAGGTGTTCAACCTCGATGGCACGCTGAACGAAAGCGTCGACGGCAGCCTGCCTGCAGCCTATGCCGGGCTGGACCGCTTCGAAGCGCGCAAGCAGATCGTTGCCGCGTTCGACGCCGCCGGGTTGCTGGTCAGCGTTGATGATCACGCACTGAAGGTGCCGAAAGGCGACCGTTCCGGCACCATCATCGAACCGTGGCTGACCGATCAGTGGTACGTCTCCACCAAGCCGCTGGCCGAGCCTGCAATTGCCGCTGTCGAAGACGGCCGCATCGCGTTCGTGCCCAAGCAATACGAAAACATGTACTTCTCGTGGATGCGCGACATCCAGGACTGGTGCATCAGCCGTCAGCTCTGGTGGGGCCACCGCATTCCTGCGTGGTACGACGAGTCCGGCAAGGTCTACGTCGGCCGCGACGAAGCCGAAGTCCGTGCCAAGAACAAGCTGGGGCCGGAAGTCGCGCTGCAGCAGGACAATGACGTACTGGACACCTGGTTCAGCTCGGGCCTGTGGACCTTCTCCACGCTCGGCTGGCCGGAAAAGACCAAGGCACTGGAAACCTTCCACTCCACCGACGTGCTGGTCACCGGCTTCGACATCATTTTCTTCTGGGTCGCGCGGATGATCATGCTCACCATGCACCTGGTGAAGAATGAGGACGGCACGCCGCAAGTCCCGTTCAAGACTGTCTATGTGCATGGTCTGGTGCGCGATGGCCAGGGCCAGAAGATGTCCAAGTCCAAGGGCAACGTGCTTGACCCGCTGGACATCGTCGACGGTATCGACCTCGAAACGCTGGTAGAGAAACGCACCAGTGGCCTGATGCAGCCACAACTGGCGAAAAAGATCGAGAAGCAGACCCGCCAGGAGTTCGCCGACGGCATCGCCAGCTACGGCACCGACGCCCTGCGCTTTACCTTCTGCTCGCTGGCATCCACCGGTCGCGACATCAAGTTCGACATGGGCCGCGTCGAAGGCTACCGCAACTTCTGCAACAAGATCTGGAACGCAGCGCGCTACGTGCTGGACAAGGGCGAAGACTGCGGTCAGAACGGCGAAGCGGTCGAACTGTCGCTGGCTGATCGCTGGATCATCTCGCAGTTGCAACGCACCGAAGCCGAAGTGACCCGCCAGCTGGACCAGTTCCGCTTCGACCTCGCCGCCCAGGCGTTGTACGAGTTCATCTGGAACCAGTATTGCGACTGGTATCTGGAGCTGTCCAAACCCGTACTCTGGGACGAAACAGCGCCGGTCGAGCGTCAGCGCGGCACACGCCGCACGCTGGTTCGCGTTCTGGAAGTCGCGTTGCGTCTTGCGCACCCGTTCATGCCGTTCATCACCGAAGAAATCTGGCAGCGCCTCGCGCCGCTGGCCGGTGCGCAAGGCAAAACCATCATGCTGCAACCCTGGCCGGTGGCCAATGAAGCGCGCATCGATCAGGCCGCCGAAGACGACATCGAATGGCTCAAGGGCCTGATGCTCGCCGTGCGTAACATACGTGGCGAGATGAACATCGGTCCGGGCAAGCCGCTGCAACTGTTCCTCAAAAACGTCAGCGCCGAAGATCAGCGTCGTTTGAGCGAAAACGATTACCTGCTCAAGAAGCTCGCCAAGCTCGAATCCATGACCGTACTGACCGAAGGCGCAGAAGCACCGCTGTCCGCCACCGCGCTGGTCGGTGACATGGAAGTGCTGGTGCCGATGGCCGGGTTGATCGACAAAGGGGCCGAGCTGGCGCGCCTGGACAAGGAAATCCAGCGCCTGCAAGGCGAAGTGCAACGCGTCGGCGGCAAGCTGTCCAACGCCGCCTTCGTCGACAAGGCACCGCCTGAAGTCATCGCCAAGGAACGCGCCAAGCTGACCGAAGCCGAACAGGCGCTGGGCAAGCTGGCCGAGCAACACGCACGCATCGCCAGCCTGTAAGGTGGCCAGAAAAGCCAGCCCGATCATGGGCTGGCTTTTTGTTATCTGAACTTCTGTACTGACTTATTCGCGAGCAACGCGTACTACGCCAAAGGCGACGCTGCGCTTGCTCGCGAATAAGCCAGGCAACTCAACCTCACGGCTGACAATCGAATCCATGACCGATACCCGCAAACCACCGCGCAAGAAGCCTCAGCGGCCAGCCAAACCTGCTGCGCCGCGTGAAAAGGCCACCTTGCACCCGCGCAATCGGCATCAGGGCCAGTACGACTTTGCGAAGCTGATCAAATCCAGCCCCGAGCTGGCAGCGTTCGTGATCCTCAATCCTTACGGCAAGGAAAGCATCGACTTCGCCAATCCGCAGGCGGTACGGGTGTTCAACCGCGCGCTGCTCAAAGCGTTCTATGGCATCGCCCATTGGGACATTCCGGCCGATTACCTGTGCCCGCCGATTCCGGGGCGTGCGGACTATCTGCACTTCCTTGCCGACCTGCTGGCCGAAGATAACGAAGGCGTGATACCACGCGGCGCCTCCATCAAGGCGCTGGACATCGGCACTGGCGCCAATTGCATCTACCCGTTGCTGGGGCATAGCGACTATGGCTGGCAGTTCGTGGGTTCGGACATCGACAGCACCGCCATCGCCGCAGCCACTACGATTGTGAAGGCTAACGGCCTTAGCAAGGCCATCAGCGTGCGCCAGCAGGGCAATCGCAAGCAAATCCTGCTCGGGCTGCTCGACAGCAGCGAACGCTTCCACGTCAGCCTCTGCAACCCGCCCTTCCATGCCTCGCTGGAAGAAGCGCAGCGTGGCAGCCAGCGCAAGTGGCGCGCGTTGGGCAAGGCTGATCCCAAGCGCAAGCTGCCGGTGCTCAATTTCGGCGGCCAGTCACAAGAGTTGTGGTGCGACGGCGGCGAGATCGGCTTCGTGACCCAACTGATCCAGGAAAGCGCCTTGCTGCCGAGCCAGGTGGCATGGTTCAGCACACTGGTGTCCAAGGCCTCCAACCTGCCGCCGATCCAGAGCGCCCTGAAAAAAGCCGGCGTGCTTGAAGTGAAGGTGGTGGAAATGGGCCAAGGCCAGAAGCAAAGCCGTTTTGTGGCCTGGACGTTTCTCGACAAGGCTCAACGCGCACAGTTTTGACTGGCATGCTGCGGACGCTCGGCGTCCGGTCCAGAGTATGCAGTGCGGCTCAGCCATGTGCCGCACAGCGTCACGAACGGCATTCCCACGCGGAGCGTGAGAAACGATAGCATCCGCAAACCAAGCGCCCACAAAAAAGCCGTGCCCGGTTAACCGGTGCACGGCTTTTTCACAGCAAGCGGTTGCTTACTTGTTGATCGAGTCGGTCAGCACTTTGGCTGGAACGAACTTGATAACTTTCTTGGCAGCGATTTCGATGGCAGCGCCAGTCGAAGGGTTGCGGCCAGTGCGAGCTGGACGCTCTGCAACTTTCAGTTTGCCGATACCTGGCAAAGTGATTTCCACGCCGTTTTCCAATTGGTCGGCAACAATTTGGCCCAATTGCTCAAGAGCATTACGCGCGGTGGTTTTTGGCGCGTCGATAGCTTCAGCGATATCGGCGATCAATTGGTCTTTAGTAAGAGCCATGGTGGTGTTCCTTCCCTATCAAATTCATTTGGATTGCAGAGCGCAACGTCGGCCCGTGGCCAGGCAATGAACCTGGCCACCCGCTAGCAGCCACGATTAATCGCGAAAGTGTAGATACTGAAACCGGGTAATGGTTCGACCTACGTGTGCGCTAACTGCACGCTTGACGCGCTAAGTGCGCAAGACCGGGCAAAACTAGCACAGAGCCGGGCAAATATCCGCCTCTACCTATCCTTTTGGTCAGGTTTTAATGCTAATTGCACAAAAAACACCCAGCAAACACTCGCTGCTGGCGAAAACCAGCCCGTCCGGGGCCATCAGGCGCATGCGTGCGTTACACTGGGCATCTTGCAACGAGCTGCACGCTCTTCACCTTTTTCAGCCGAGAAGCCCATGCCGATCCGTCACTGCATCGTCCACCTGATCGAGAAGAAACCCGACGGTACGCCCGCTGTTCTCCATGCACGCGACTCCGAACTCGCTGAGTCCCAGGCCATCGAGAACATGCTGGCCGACCTCAACGAAAGCTACAACGCCAAACAGGGCAAGGCATGGGGCCTGTTCCATCCCGAGTCCGGCGCGCACCCTTTCAGCGGCTGGCTCAAAGAATATATCGACGGTGGCAGCGACTTCACCGCGTTCTCGAGGGTGGCTGTCGAGCATCTGCAAAAGCTCATGGAAGAATCCAATCTGTCAGTGGGTGGCCACGTGCTGTTCGCCCATTATCAGCAAGGCATGACCGACTACCTGGCCATCGCCCTGCTGCACCACAGCGAAGGCGTGGCAGTGAATGCCGAGCTGGACGTGACGCCGTCCCGACACCTGGACCTTGGCCAGTTGCACCTCGCCGCCCGGATCAATATTTCCGAATGGCAGAACAACAAGCAGTCCAAGCAATACATCTCGTTCATCAAGGGCAAGAACGGCAAGAAGGTTTCCGAGTACTTCCGCGACTTCATCGGTTGCCAGGAAGGCGTGGATGGGCCCGGCGAAACCCGTACCCTGCTCAAGGCGTTCAGTGATTTCGTGGAAAGCGAAGACCTGCCGGAAGAATCGGCCCGCGAGAAGACCAAGACCCTGGTCGACTACGCCAGCAGTCAGAGCAAGATGGGCGAACCGATGGGCCTGGAGGAGCTGTCCGAACTCATCGACGAAGATCGTCCGCGCGCCTTCTATGATCACATTCGCAACAAGGATTACGGCCTGTCTCCGGAAATACCGGCGGATAAGCGCACCCTCAACCAGTTCCGCCGCTTCACCGGCCGCGCCGAAGGCCTGTCGATCAGTTTTGAAGCGCACCTGCTGGGCGACAAGATCGAATACGACGAAACCGCCGGCACCCTGATCATCAAAGGGCTGCCGACGCAGCTGACCGACCAGTTGAAGCGACGGTAACCGACATGCTGCTGCGCACCCTGAAGAAGTTTGCCCTGATCATGCTGGTGGTGGTGATTTATCAAAACTGGGGCAGGATCGAGAACGTCATCAACCCGCCCCCGGCAGACGTCGCACAGAGCTACAGCCAGGCAAAAGTGGTGATGTACGCCACCGACTGGTGCGGCTATTGCAAGCAGACCCGGCGTTTTCTGGACAGCAAGGGGATTGCGTATCAGGAGTTCGACATCGAGAAGTCGGAAGAAGGCCGCAAGGCGTATGAAGCGCTGGGCGGCAGAGGCATCCCGCTGATCGACGTCAACGGCACGCTGATCCGGGGGTTTGACCCGGATCAGATACTGGCGGCATTGAAGTAGCCCGCCAGACTATCGTGCCAATGCTCTGCGTCGTCCGTGCGACGTAGAGCATCGTTGAACCTCAGCGCTTCTCGATCCGATAACCCATTCTCGGGAAATGTACGTGTACGACGCCTGCACGCTCGTCCTCGCGACGCAGGATCAGCTCTTCGCGGCCGCTAAATACCAGCTCGCCCTCAACTGCTTCGACGCCATAGTCGACTGCAGAAACCGCGACCTTTTCACCCACCTTGAAGCCATTTGGATCGACGAGAGCTTCAGCGGGCAATGGCGCAGGCGTAGCGTTTCTGGCGATTTCGATGGCCTCTGCCGAGCTCAGGTCGCTGAACGTGCCATGACCAAAACCCAGAACGCGATCGAGCCAGGCCCTGACACTCGGATAATCATCAACAAAGGGTGCGGTGACCGGCGTCTGCTTGAGAAACCACAATGTGTGCGCGACCGAGAAATCGGCAATCGACGGTACGCCGAACAGGAAGTCACCGCCGTGCGAGAGTTGCAGCTCCAGGCGCGACATCAGCGTAGGCCATTGGTGTTTGACCTGTTCCACGGGCGGGCGCGACGCAGTGCCGCCGTTGAACAGCGTCGAACGGTCAGCCACGAACGCCTTGGCGGCGTCTGGCGGCACCTTGGCAAAGCGCACAGCCATTGATTCTGGCTGAAACACCAGGCTCACGGCATGCATGAACAACACCGAATCGGCCCAGGCGGCCAGGCCGGCAACCGTAAATTCCTGCCCCTTTGGGTAAAACGCTGGCGACGCTTTTTCCTGCTCCAGACGCCGAGCCATGAGCGCCGTGTCACAGTAGATATCCGCACCGGCCTGCAATACCGGAGTCCTGCGGTAGCCACCCGTCAATGCAGTCAGGTCAGGCTTGGGCATGATCGAAGGGATAGTCACCGAACGCCACGCAAGGCCTTTGAAACCCAGCATCAGACGCGCTTTTTCGGCGAACAGCGACGTGGGGTAGTGGTGAAGGATCAACTCGGACATGTTCAGCCTCTGTGCACGTGGGAAAAATACAGCTTAACCCGCACCACCCTGCCCGCACACAGCCTCAAACTGATGGGACGGCATCACGCTCATGGATCGATGACATTGCGTAGCTGGCAGCCAACGCCTCTTTGGCGCTTTTTCTGAGCTTCTTGATCAGCCGCTCGTGGCGTAACGCCTCGCCCTTGCTGGGCCATTGTTCAACGTAGACCAGCGCCATCGCCGGACTCGAAGAGAAAAAGCGCGCGCCCTTGCCACTCTGGTGCGCAGCGAATCGACGCTGCGGATCATCACTGATGCCACAGTACAGCGAGCCGTTGGCAGCGCGCACCAGATAGACAAACCAGGGTTTGCCGGCCACCTGTTCGGCAGTCGACGCACTCGAAGTGCTGACGACCTCAGGCACGGCGGCTCTCTGAAAAGGTTTTCAGCCCCTTGAGCGCCTGAGCCCTCACGGCATTGCGCACCAAAGGCGTCCAGCCAAGCAACAGGCCCTTCAAACCCAGGGCCTGACGCGACCAGCGCCACATATCGAACTGATCACGATGCTCGCAGATCTTGCCATCACGAAACACAAAGCGAGCCTGAATATCGTTCACCACCGTGCGCCCGGTCTGACTGAACAGATACGTCGCCACCCAGTGTGCACTGCCAGTCTGGTCATCGGCCCGCACCTGATCGAAGACCACCGAGAAATTCTTTGCCCGGGAAGTCAGCATGCGCCACATATCGCCGACCTGAGTGCCGCGCAACTCACCAAAGGCAGGGTCGCTGAACAGTACGTCATCGGTATAGCAGGCACTCATCGCCTCGGCATCGAGCTGCGCGAATGCCTCGTAAAAGCGCGTGATCAGTGCGCTGTTGGCCTGACTTTGTTCTTCGTAGTTCATGCGTGCACATCCCTTGGCGAATTATCCGTGCACGATAAGCGGCGCTGCGGAAAATGGCGAGGGGTTGATGGCGCATCAGCCATCACTTTTACCTGTCCAGATAACGATTTCGCGCCGCACTGAACGCCTCCGAATTTTCAATCACCCAAGTCCACAGCGGAATCATTTGTACCAGCAGCCCCATGCCCAGGTCGGTCAACGAATATTCCACCCTGAGCGGCTTCTCATGGTAGTCGTGGCGGGTGATCAGCCCGTCCTGCTCAAGCTGGCGCAAGGTATGAGTGAGCATGCGCTGGGTGACACCGTGCAGCTTTCGGCGCAATTCGGCATGGCGCAAAGGGCTGCTGACGCCAAGAGCATGTACCACGCCCAGTGACCATCGGTTACCGGCGTGGCCGAGAATATCGCGCTTGAGACCATCCTCATCATCGCTGAGCGCAGCACAGGCCGCTTCGGAGCGTCTGACCACTTCCTGCGCGTCCAGCCCGCCCGGTATCACCGATGTGCCTACTTTTTGTATGTCGACAGGCATGCCAGCATCTCTCCCGCCTGAATTGAAAGGCTGTCCAAAGGGGTCACCATGCAAGCCGATAACGCAAACGTCAAACAACGCATTCTGGTAATAGGTGCAGGAGAGCTTGGGCTCGCTGTGTTGCGAGGGCTGGTCGAGAAAGCCGGGGCACATGGCTTGAGCATTGCCGTGCTGCTACGCCAGAGCAGCTTGAGTACTCAGACGCCTGCCAAGCGTGTGGAAATCGAAGAAGTCCGCGCGCTGGACATTGCCATCGAAACAGCCGATCTGGCCGATGCCACCGTGGACGAACTTGCCGCTGTCATGGCGCGCTACGACACGGTAATCAGTTGTGTGGGGTTTGCCGCTGGCCGGGGCACTCAACGCAAACTGACGGATGCGGCGCTCAAGGCCGGCATAAAACGCTACCTGCCCTGGCAGTTCGGCGTTGACTACGACCTTATCGGCCGGGGCAGCCCTCAGGATCTGTTCGATGAGCAACTCGATGTGCGGGAAAAGCTGCGCGCCCAGCAGCGCACCGAATGGGTGATCGTTTCGACCGGCATGTTTACAAGCTTCCTGTTCGAGCCAGCGTTCGGTGTCGTCGATCTGCAAGGCGGGCGGATCAATGCGCTGGGCAGCCTCGATACTGCCGTCACAGTCACCACCGCACAGGACATTGGCAGGCTGACTGCCGCCATCGTGATGCACGAGCCGCGCATCGTGAATCAGGTGGTGTACACCGCTGGCGACACATTGACCTACGCCGGGCTGGCCGATGTTGTGGAGCGTGTGACGGGGCGCGACATCGAGCGGCACGTATGGAGTGTTGCGCAGTTGCAGGCCGAGCTGACGGAAATGCCGGATGACAATCTGCGCAAATACCGGGCAGTCTTTGCCATGGGCCGAGGCGTGGCATGGGACGTCGCCAGTACCTACAACGCGAAATCAGGGCTGAGCGTCACCCGTGCCGAACAATGGGCACTGGCCAATCTGACTCAGACCTGAAGCAGCTCAAGCCTGGTCCGAATGACCAACAATCATCGAAAATCAAACCTTCTCGCTACTGACCTGCACCTGCAGCGCCCGACCGGCGCCCATGCCCGCGATGATGGCGCCCAGCCCGAGCACCGCGAAGATCCAGCCGATCGCGCTCCAGCTGCCGGTCATGTCATGCACCACGCCCACGGCAAACGGGCCGGTCGAGGCGATGGTGTAGCCAACGCCTTGCGCCATGCTCGACAGGTTGGCGGCGACATGTGAGTCGCGCGAGCGCAGGACGATCAAGGCCAGCGCCAGACTGAACGTGCCGCCCTGCCCGACCCCCAGCAGAATCGCCCAGCCCCACAGCCCGCCAAGCGGCGCGTACAGGCAGCCGAACAGACCGGTCAGGGTCAGCGACATGACCAGCATGATCGCCAGGCGCTGATCCTTGCCGCGTGTGGCCAGATAAGGCACCGCCAGCGCGCTGATGACCTGCGCGATGATCGAGCCGGACAACAGCAGACCGGCCTGGGTCGGCGTCAGGCCGCGACCGATGAGGATCGACGGCAACCAGCCGAAGACGATGTACGACAGCGACGACTGCAGGCCCATGTACAGCGTGACCTGCCAGGCCAGCGGGTCACGCAGCAGACCGCGGACCCGGTAGACATCGCGATGCGTGCCATGCACTTCACGCGCCTGCGGAAACCATAATGCGGCGGCAATCAGTGCCGGAACCAGCCAGAAACCCAGGCCAATCTGCCAACTGCCACCGACGTACTGACTCAGCGGCACCGTCGAACCGGCTGCAATCGCCGCGCCCAGGCACAAGGCCATGGTATAGACACCGGTCATGGCTCCGGCCTTGTGCGGGAAATCACGTTTGACGATACCCGGCAGCAACACGCCGATGATCCCGATGCTGGCACCCGCCAGCAGGCTGCCGGCAAACAGCCCGACCTGACCGAACAGGCTGCGCACTGCCAGGCCTGCGGCCAGTGTCAGAAGCACCACCATAACCACCCGTTCACTGCCAAACCGGCGGGCAAGGATCGGTGCCAGCGGCGCAAACAGGCCCAGACACAGGACCGGCAAGGTGGTCAGCAGTCCGGCTTCGGCAGCGGACATGCCCAGGCTGTCGGACACCGTGTCAAGCAGTGGCGCGATGCTGGACAGCGCCGGGCGCAGGTTGAGGGCGACCAGCACCAGGCCCAGCAGCAACAGCCAGGGGCGCTTCAAAGCGGAATGAGGTTGATCGGTATTCGGTTGGGGGCTGGGTTGAGCCTTGGCAGTCATCAGTTTCTCGGTCATCAGGTGTGTCGACCCTTTTCAGGGGGGCGGTATCCTGTTGGAGAATCATCGCGAATACAAGGTTCAGCTCAATTGCATACAACCCGCACCGCGACGGCCGGCACAAAAAAACCGGGCACATGGCCCGGTTTCCTTGTTCAGCAGAAGCCCACTCAGTGAATGATCTGACTGAGGAACAGCTTGGTACGGTCGCTCTGCGGGTTATCGAAGAAGTCGTTCGGCGCAGCCTGTTCGACGATTTCGCCCTTGTCCATGAAGATCACCCGGTTTGCCACGGTACGGGCAAAGCCCATTTCGTGGGTCACGCACAACATGGTCATGCCTTCTTCAGCCAGGCCCACCATGGTGTCGAGCACTTCCTTGACCATTTCCGGATCAAGGGCCGACGTCGGTTCATCGAACAGCATGATTTTCGGCTTCATGCACAAGGCACGGGCGATCGCCACACGCTGCTGCTGACCACCGGAAAGCTGACCCGGAAACTTGTGGGCCTGCTCCGGAATCCGCACACGCTCCAGATAGTGCATGGCGATTTCTTCGGCTTTCTTCTTCGGCATCTTGCGCACCCACATCGGTGCCAAGGTGCAGTTCTGCAGGATGGTCAGGTGCGGGAACAGGTTGAAGTGCTGAAACACCATGCCCACTTCGCGGCGGATGGTCTCGATTTGCTTGAGGTCCGAGGTCAGTTCGGTGCCATCGACAATGATGCGACCCTGCTGGTGCTCTTCCAGACGGTTGAGGCAGCGAATGGTAGTCGACTTGCCCGAGCCCGACGGGCCGCACAGCACGATACGTTCACCCTGGCGCACATTCAGGTTGATGTCCTTGAGTACATGGAACTGGCCGTACCACTTGTGTACGCCCTCCATGCGGATCATGCCTTCAGCGCCCAGAGGCTTATTGATAACTTCACTCATCACAAAACTCCTAACGCTTGTGGCCTGTGTCCAGCTTACGTTCCAAATGCATGGAATAGCGGGACATACCGAAACAGAAGATCCAGAACACCAGGGCCGCGAAGACGTAGCCTTCAGTGGCCATACCCAGCCATGCCGGGTCGGCGGTAGCCTGCTTGACGCTGTTGAGCAGGTCGAACAGGCCGATAATGATCACCAGGCTGGTGTCTTTGAACAAGGCAATGAACGTGTTGACGATGCCGGGAATGACCATCTTCAACGCCTGCGGCAGGATCACCAGCCCCATGCTGCGCCAGTAACCCAGGCCCATGGCCGAGGCTGCTTCGTACTGGCCCTTGGGAATAGCCTGCATGCCGCCACGGACTACTTCAGCAATGTAAGCGGACTGGAACAGGATGACGCCGATCAGCGCACGCAGCAGCTTGTCGAAGTTCATGCCCTCTGGCATGAACAGCGGCAGCATCACCGACGACATGAACAGTACGGTGATCAGCGGCACGCCGCGCCAGAACTCGATGAACGTCACGCATACCACACGCACGGCCGGCATATTGGAACGACGACCGAGCGCCAGCAGGATACCCAGCGGCAACGCACCGACGATACCCACGGTGGCGATCACCAGAGTCAGCATCAGACCGCCCCACTGGCTGGTCGGTACGTTGGTCAGACCGAACGCACCGCCATGCAGCAGGTAGAACGCGACAACCGGGTAAATCACCAGGAAGGCAATACCGTAGACAGCCTTGCGCGGAAACTTCGAAATGAACAGCGGCGCAGCACCGACGATCGCCAGAATGGCGGTCAGGTCGACCCTCCAGCGCAGTTCATTGGGGAAGTAGCCGTACATGAACTGACCGAAGCGCTGCTCGATGAACACCCAGCAGGCGCCCGCTTTGGTGCAGTCTGCCTTGGTCGTGCCGATCCAGTTGGCGTCCAGCAGGGACCAACTGATGATCGGCGGCACGACCAGATAGATCAGGTACAGCGAGAACAGGGTCAGCAGGGTATTGATCCAGCTGGAGAACAGGTTCTGCCGCATCCACGCTACCGGGCCGAACACTTTGCCCGGTGGTGGCATATCAGGTTTGAAAGTATGAGTTGTCATGCGCTTTTCCTCACCGCTCGATCAGCGCAATGCGCTTGTTGTACCAGTTCATCAGCAGGGAAATGCTGATACTGATCGCCAGGTACACGCTCATGGTGATGGCAATGACTTCAATGGCCTGCCCGGTCTGGTTGAGCACCGTACCGGCAAACAGGGAAACCATTTCCGGGTAGCCGATGGCGGCTGCCAGCGAAGAGTTCTTCGCCAGGTTCAGGAACTGACTGGTCAGCGGCGGAATGATCACGCGCAGCGCCTGCGGGATGATCACCTTGCGCAGCGTCGGCCCAGGGCGCAGGCCCAATGAGCGAGCAGCTTCGGTCTGGCCATGGCTGACCGACTTGATGCCGGAGCGCACGATTTCGGCGATGAACGCCGCCGTATAGATAGTCAGTGCCAGGGTCAGGGAGATCAGTTCAGGGATCAGCACCCAGCCGCCCGAGAAGTTGAAGCCCTTCAGTTGTGGCAGTTCCCAATGCACCGGGCTGCCGAAGATCAGCACGCTCAGGCCAGGGATGACCAGCAGCAACGCCAGGCCGACCCAAAACTTGTGAAACGGCTGGCCGGTGGCTTCGAAGCGCTTGTTGGCCCAGCGCACCATCATGACGATGACGATCACGGCAACAACGAGACTGACCAGGAATGCCCAGGCGCCTTCGGCAGGCAATGCTCTGGGCATGTTGAGCCCGCGGCTGCTGACGAAGAACATGTCCAGATAGCCATGCGCCTGACGCGGACCAGGCAGCGTGAGGAATACGGCGGTGTACCAGAAAAGGATCTGCAGCAATGGCGGAATGTTGCGGAAGACTTCGACATACACGGTGGCCAGCTTGCTGATCATCCAGTTCGGAGACAGGCGAGCGACACCAATGACAAAGCCCAGCAAGGTCGCCAGGACAATACCGATAACCGACACCAGCAAAGTATTCAGCAGACCGATAACGAACACACGGGCATAGCTGTCCGCTTCGCTGTAGTCGATCAGGTGCTGAGCGATACCGAAACCGGCACTGTTCTCAAGAAAACCGAAACCCGAGGTGATACCACGGTGTTGCAGGTTGGTCTGGGTGTTATCGAAGATAAACCAGCCCAACGCGATCACCGCCACGACAGTGATGATCTGAAATAACCACGCGCGCACTTTCGGATCGCTCAGAGAGAGCTTTTGCTTGGGTGCGACGATTTGCTTTTCCATGAAATGCCCCAGGAAAAATCCAACAGAACAACGCCCGACAGGCTGGGAAGCCTGCCGGGCGCCGGGTCAATCAGCGAATAGGTGGAGCGTATTGAATGCCACCGGCATTCCAAAGAGCGTTCTGGCCACGCTTGATTTTCAGCGGGGTGCCTTCGCCCAGGTTGCGTTCGAACACTTCGCCGTAGTTGCCGACCTGCTTGACGATCTGCACGACCCAGTCTTTCGGCAGCTTGAGGTCCTGACCATAAGTACCGTCAGCACCCAGCATACGGGCTACGTCAGGGTTCTTGGTCGACTTGGCTTCAGCTTCAACGTTCTTGGAAGTGATTTTGGCTTCTTCGGCGTTGAGCATGGCGAACAGGGTCCAGCGAACGATCGAGAACCACTCTTCGTCGCCTTTACGCACGACAGGGCCCAGAGGCTCCTTGGAGATCACTTCAGGCAGAACGATGTAATCGTCCGGCTTGGCCAGCTTGCTGCGCTGTGCGTAGAGCTGCGACTGGTCGGAAGTCAGTACGTCGCAACGGCCGCCTTCCAGCGACTTGGCGCTTTCGTCGGAGGTGTCGAAGGTGATCGGGGTGTATTTCAGGCCGTTCGAGCGGAAGTAGTCGGAGACGTTCAGCTCGGTAGTGGTACCGGCCTGGATGCAGATGGTTGCACCGTCCAGTTCCTTGGCGCTGTTGACGCCGAGTTTGTTGTTTACCAGGAAGCCGATACCGTCGTAGTAAGTCACGCCGGTGAACACCAGGCCCATGCCCGCATCACGGGAGCTGGTCCAGGTGGTGTTACGCGAAAGGATGTCGATCTCGCCCGATTGCAGTGCAGTGAAGCGCTCCTTGGCGTTCAACTGGCTGAACTTGACCTTGGTGGCGTCGCCAAATACTGCGGCGGCTACTGCGCGGCAGACGTCAGCGTCGATACCGGTGATCTTGCCGGTGGAGTCGGGAACGGAAAACCCTGGCAGGCCATCGCTGACGCCGCACTGGATAAAACCTTTCTTTTTGATAGCGTCAAGGGTGGTACCGGCATTTGCAGCCCCGATCACACCAAATGCGGCCAAGGCAGTGACGACAGCCAGGGTGGATTTCAACATCTTCATTCAAAAACCTCCAGTTTGCTCTTTGTTGTGTAGGTGTCTCAGTCGCGTCGCACCTTTGTGAGGCGCTAATGACCCGTGCTGGCTTATTTTTGGGTCATGCGACGCTGGGCCTGAATGATGAATTGCCTGCAGGATCATCCCGTCATGCGTGTTCATCATTCAGAATCGGCCCCGTGGACTGAAACTCCATGATTTTCCCGGACCTGAGCGGTCCAGGTTGAATCGTGCCGCGAATCCTGACGCATGGACTCCCGAGCTGCTTTTCGATCGCTATAAGTAATAGCCTTATAGTGTTACCGAACGAGGTGAGCGACTCGGCTCCAGTCCTGCTGTAGCAAAGCCCGTACCAGCATGCTGGCTAAGTCGAATTAGCGACAGGTCAAGACAAAAACTTGTAACCTTGCGACATCTTCTTTCATTTTTAATCTAACCGCGCACCTTATTAATGCGCTCAAAAAGAGCCCGCGCACACAAATGGAGCAGACATGAGCGATTCTCTGATCATCGAACCTTCCAGTCCCGCCGACGCCTGCGTTATCTGGCTGCATGGGCTGGGCGCTGACCGCTATGATTTTCTGCCGGTCGCCGAAGCACTGCAGGAGTCGTTGCGCAGCACCCGCTTCGTACTGCCTCAGGCGCCGACACGCGCTGTGACCGTCAATGGCGGCTATGCAATGCCCAGCTGGTATGACATCAAGTCCATGAGTTCAGAGGCCCGGGCCATTGACCATGATCAGATGGAGGCCTCGGCGCAGAAGGTGCTGGACCTGATCGAGCAGCAGCGCGACAGCGGCATCGACCCGGCGCGAATCTTCCTGGCCGGCTTCTCCCAAGGTGGCGCGGTGGTCTTGCACGCCGGCTACCGACGCTGGCAGGGCCCGTTGGGCGGCGTACTCGCGCTGTCCACTTATGCCCCCACATTCAGCAGCGAAATGACTCTATCGGCGAGTCAGCAACGCATCCCGGCCTACTGCCTGCATGGCAAGCATGACGCGGTCGTGCCTTATCCGATGGGCCGCGCCGTCTACGACCATCTCACCGCCCAGGGTGTAACCGTTGAATGGCAGGAATACCCAATGGAGCATCAAGTGTTACCGGAGGAAATTCGCGATATCGGCGTCTGGCTGGCTGAAAGGCTTCGCTGAAGCGCTCTTGACCCCTTGCGACGGACCGCTTTTGTAGCTCGCCATGGATGGCACTACGCCGAGCACGGTTCTTGCTTTACACTGCTCGGCGTACATTCCTTAACCAATTGATGAGATGACCGTGCTCAAAGCACTTAAAAAGATGTTCGGTAAGAGCGAGGCTGAGCAGCCTGCGCCTACTCCGATAACCTCTATTCCCGCCTCTCCCGCTGCCACAGGCGACACACCGGATCATGCTGTCCAGACTCAGGCTCTGGACACGACCAGCGAGCCCTCCAAAGCCAGAGCGCCGCGCACCGATAAGCCGAGGGCCGAGCGCCCGCGTCGCGAGCGTGTGACAAAACCGTCAGCGCCGGCCTGGAAGCTCGAAGATTTCGTCGTCGAACCCCAGGAGGGCAAGACCCGCTTCCACGATTTCAACCTCGCGCCTGAACTGATGCACGCGATTCAGGACCTGGGTTTCCCATACTGCACACCGATCCAGGCGGGCGTACTGGGCTTCACCCTCAAGGGCAAGGATGCGATCGGACGCGCCCAGACCGGCACCGGCAAGACCGCTGCGTTTCTGATCTCGATCATCGAGCAACTGACCCAGACGCCGCCGCCTGCTGAACGCTACATGGGTGAGCCGCGCGCGCTGATCATCGCTCCGACCCGCGAGCTGGTGGTACAGATCGCCAAGGACGCCGCCGACCTGACCAAGTACACCAACCTGAACGTCATGACGTTCGTCGGTGGCATGGACTTCGACAAGCAGCTCAAACAACTCGAAGCACGGCACTGCGACATCCTGGTCGCCACGCCAGGCCGCCTGCTGGACTTCAACCAGCGCGGCGAAGTGCATCTGGACATGGTCGAAGTGATGGTCCTCGACGAAGCCGACCGCATGCTGGACATGGGCTTCATCCCGCAGGTACGTCAGATCATCCGTCAGACGCCGCACAAGGGTGAGCGCCAGACCCTGCTGTTCTCTGCGACCTTCACCGAAGACGTGATGAACCTCGCCAAGCAGTGGACGACGGACCCGTCGATCGTCGAGATCGAATCGTTGAACGTTGCCAGTGACAACGTCGAACAGCATATCTATGCCGTCGCCGGTGCCGACAAGTACAAGCTGCTCTACAACCTGGTGACCGACAATGGTTGGGAACGGGTGATGGTCTTCGCCAACCGCAAGGACGAAGTCCGACGCATCGAAGAGCGTCTGGTGCGCGATGGCGTGAACGCGGCGCAGCTCTCAGGCGATGTGCCTCAGCACAAGCGCATCAAGACCCTTGAAGGCTTCCGCGAAGGCAAGATCCGCGTGCTGGTCGCCACCGATGTGGCCGGTCGCGGTATTCACATCGACGGCATCAGCCACGTGATCAACTTCACCCTGCCCGAAGTGCCGGACGATTACGTGCACCGCATCGGCCGTACCGGCCGCGCCGGCGCCGATGGCGTATCGATCAGTTTTGCCGGTGAGGATGACTCTTACCAGTTGCCCGCCATCGAGGAAAAACTGGGCCGCAAGATCAGCTGCGAGACGCCGCCGACTCATCTGCTCAGGGCCGTGGTGCGCAGCAACGCCTGATGCTTACTTCCAGCGATCAGCCGCTTGGTGATCGCTGTGACGACCTTCGACCCAGTGCGTACCTTCTGACGTGTTTTCACGCTTCCAGAACGGCGCGCGGGTCTTGAGGTAATCCATGACGAAGTCACAGGCTTCGAACGCTGCCTGACGGTGCGCGCTGGCAACGCCGACGAACACGATCGGCTCGCCAGGCTCCAGCGCCCCTACCCGATGCAGCACATCAACGCGCAGCAACGGCCAGCGCTGTTCGGCCTCGGCAATGATTTTTGCCAGTGCCTTCTCGGTCATCCCCGGATAATGCTCCAGAAACATGCCGGACACTTCACGCCCCTCATTGAAATCCCGAACATAGCCGACAAAACTGACCACCGCGCCGATGCCCAGGTTGGCAGCATGCAGCGCGTTGACTTCAGTGCCTGGGTCGAAGGCTGCCGCCTGGACGCGAACGCTCATTATCAACCTCCGGTCACGGGCGGAAAAAACGCGACTTCATCACCATCGGACAAAGGCTCGCTCGGCTTGCACAGCTCTTGGTTGCGAGCGCACATCAGGTTCTGCTCGGCAAGCACCTGCCAGGCCTCACCGCGCTGCAGCAGCATCTGGCGCAACGCGTCCAGCGTGGCGAACTCGCCTTCGACAGACTCGTTGTCGAGGCCCAGGAGTTCACGGTAACGAGCGAAATACTGAACCTGAACCTTCATGAGGAAACCTGTGCCTGATCGGCAATGAAGTGGCCGCTCTTGCCGCCCAATTTTTCCAGCAGCCGAACCGACTCGATGACCATGCCGCGGTCTACCGCCTTGCACATATCGTAAATGGTCAGCGCAGCAACGCTGGCGGCCGTCAGGGCTTCCATTTCCACACCGGTCTGCCCGGCCAGCTTGCAGCTCGCGGTGATGCGCACGGCATCATCGCCCTCGGCGGCGAGGTGAACCTTGATGCTGGTGAGCATCAACGGATGGCAAAGCGGGATCAGATCGCTGGTTTTCTTCGCCGCCTGAATACCGGCGATACGCGCGACGGCAAACACGTCACCCTTGGGGTGACCACCGCTGACGATCATTTGCAGCGTCGTCGGCAGCATGCGCACGAAGGCTTCGGCCACCGCCTCACGGGACGTCACGGCTTTATCCGTGACATCAACCATATTGGCGCGACCCTGGGAATCGAGATGAGTGAGCACAACGTTACTCCTTGGCAGAAGCAAGAAGTGTGGCAGTTGCAAGCTGCAAGCTACAAGCTGAAAGTGCCCGGCGTTTTACACAGGTTTTAAAGCGTACGAAAATCCTGGCTTCTGCCCGGAGGGCGTAGGAGCGAACTTGTTCGCGAAGAGGGCTGTACATGCACAAATGATTTATCGCCCACAATATAGCCTTCGCGAACAAGTTCGCTCCTACGCCTTTCGGCCAGAAGCGAACTTGTGTGTGACGATAAGCTTGGCGCATGGGCGCGACAATCAAAAGCTGCAAGCGAGGGCTCTCGTACACCGAAGTCCCCCACTTGAAGCTTACAGCTGCTTTTCAGCTAAAGATGACTCTCCGCGTATTCGGCCAGTATCGAGCGTGGCACGCCCTGCAGGGTGATGTGCACGCCGTTCGGGAAGTCCTTGAAGCGCTCCGTCAGGTAGGTCAGCCCGGAACTGGTGGCTGACAGGTAAGGGGTGTCGATCTGCGCCAGGTTGCCCAGGCAGACCACTTTGGAACCGGCGCCGGCACGGGTGATGATGGTTTTCATCTGGTGCGGGGTCAGGTTCTGACATTCATCGATCAGGATCAGGCTTTGCTGGAAGCTGCGACCTCGAATGTAGTTGAGGGATTTGAACTGCAACGGCACCTTGCTGAGGATGTAGTCGACACTGCCATGGGTGTTTTCGTCATCCATGTGCAACGCTTCGAGGTTATCGGTGATCGCACCGAGCCATGGCTCCATCTTCTCCGCCTCGGTACCGGGCAGGAAACCGATTTCCTGATCCAGACCCTGAACGCTGCGGGTAGCGATGATGCGCCTATAGCGCTTGGTGACCATGGTCTGCTCGATGGCAGCGGCCAAGGCCAGAATGGTTTTACCCGAGCCTGCGGCACCCGACAGGTTGACCAGATGAATATCCGGGTCGAGCAACGCAAACAGCGCCAGCCCCTGATAGATATCGCGCGGTTTCAGCCCCCAGGCCTCCTGATGCAGCAAAGGCTCCTGGTGCATGTCCAGAATCAGCAGTTCGTCGTTCTTGACGCCCTTGATCCAGCCGACGAAACCCTGTTCATCGACAATGAACTCGTTGATATGAACCGCCGGCAGCATTTCAGTGAGCTGCACGCGGTGCCAGGTACGGCCGCGCTCCTGACGGGTGTCGACCTTGCTGACGCGGTCCCAGAACGAACCGGTCATGTCATGGTAGCCACGCGACAACAGTGAAACGTCATCGACCAGCTGGTCGGTGCTGTAATCCTCGGCAGCAATGCCGCAGGCGCGCGCCTTGAGGCGCATGTTGATGTCTTTGGTCACCAGCACGACGCTCAAGTCCTTGTTGCGCGCATGCAGGTCAATCAATTGGTTGATGATGATGTTGTCGTTCAGGTGCTCGGGCAGCAGGCTGTTGGGTTCCTCGCGCTTGCTCATCAAAATCGACAGGTAGCCCTTGAAGACGCCTGTTCCACGATCGATGGGCACGCCCTTCTCGACTTCCTCCGGCGAAGCTTCGCCCAGGGTCTTGTCGATCAGGCGGATGGCCTGGCGGCATTCGGCAGCAACCGAATGTTTACCGGCCTTGAGTTTGTCCAGTTCCTCCAGAACCGTCATGGGGATGGCGACGTGGTGTTCTTCGAAGTTCAGCAGTGCGTTTGGATCATGAATCAATACGTTGGTATCGAGCACGTAAAGGATTGGCTGGTTGGTGGAAGGGGTGCGTCCGTGGTCATCCATACTCGCTCACCTTTGTAGAAGCCGGGCGACGCAGAACCACGACAGTACTGCGCCACGAAAAGGCCGCCGGATTCTCCCCTTCAGGCAGGGCAGAAATGTCGCTCAAGGTGGGTCTTGGAAGACGCCACCTGTGTTGCAGGTTTCGGCGGTCTGTATTCGTAATACAGCAAAAGGGATGACAGAAAAAAGCTCTTTGACAGTTTTTTGAAGTTTATTTCACAGCCTGACGAATAGGGCTTGGCGGACGTACCCGTCACGTTTAAAGTCGGAAGTCCGCCCACGCCGAATCTGCCTTCATTCCCCTTCCGGCGCAGCCTCGTCACTGCTCTGCAGCCCTTGTTCCTCGGGCGCTTCAGAGATATTTCGGCAATCGTCCCAGATCAACTCGCTTTGCGCGGTATTGGCCAGCAGCAATGGCAGCGCCGACTGCGCCTTGTTGGCCACGTCGTGAAATACCACCGTCCCTTTGCGCCAGAGCAGCATGAGGGTCAGTACACGGTCGCCCACCTGCTCCGCAGAAAGCCGCCCGGTGTCGTCTTCAGCGTCGATATTCCACAACGACACGCGCAAATGCTCGGCGCGGAAGAAGTCGCCGCTATCGGCACGTCGATGGCCATAAGGTGGGCGAAACAGCGGCACGAAGTTGTCCGGCAACACCTGCTGAACCAGTGCCGCGCTGCGTCGCACCGAGTCCTGCCAGTCCAGCCACTGGCTGTGCGAGCGGTACTCCCAACCCTGAATGCCCACACACTGCTGGCGATACAGCGCCTGCACACTTGCAACCGACGTGCTGTCAAGACGCTCCTGAAGACTCTTGCCCAGCACGAAGAAGGTGGCAGTCATTTTTTGCTGGCGCATGAAGTCGGCCAGCCAGTCGGTGCCACCGTCGGCAGGGCTCGGGCCACTTTCGAAGTTGAGCATGAACGTGCGATCCGGCATCTCGTCGCCGCTCATCTCATCGGAGTTGTAGCGCTCGATCTCGCTGCTGGTCTGCGGAAACAGGGCCGCCATGAACAGCAGCTCGTTCAAATAACGCTGGTGGAATGCGGCGCCGGGTCTGGCCCAGTTGGCATAGAACGAATCGTTCGATACCTGATATTCCTCGGCGCGCTGTCGCAACTGGTCCATGTCCTCGACCAGCACACAGAAATTGGCGTCCTGCTCGCAGCTCTTTTGTGCGTTCTGGTAGTTCTCCAGCAAGCGCAGCCACAGCCGATGACGAACCACATTCAACGACGGCACATTGACGAAGCGCAGGCCGAGGCGCTCCTTGAGGCCCTCTTCGTCGAGCTTTTCGCTCAGGTACAGCTCGTGGGCAAAGGCGAGGATCTCCGCACGCGACGCGACGTCGAACAACCCCGGCGTCTCGAGACGCTCAGGCCAGACGCTGCGGTCAATGGTGGCAATGACCGGCGCTGCCGCCTGCGCCTGAAGCCAGAACAGACCTGCACACACTGCTAAAACGATACGCAAACCCGATGCCCTCTCGATCAACCATTAACGTCATCACCAGCGCGCCACTATAGCTGATATGCGCCAGGCTTCTTATGTTGGCGCGCATACAAAGCCGCAGGCGCTACGACCATTACCAGCGAAGCGACCTCTATCGCCACCATAGCTGGAGTCGCAGGCTATCAGCCCCTAGAATCCCCGGACGATAAAAGGAGACGACTTCATGCTGATGGTGATTTCCCCGGCAAAAACCCTCGATTTCGAGACACCGCCTACGACCGGCCGCTTCACTCAGCCGCAGTACCTGGAGCATTCCCAGGAGCTGATCGACCAGTTGCGTGAACTGACGCCGGCGCAGATCAGCGAACTGATGCACCTGTCCGACAAGCTGGCCGGATTGAACGCGGCACGTTTTGGCAGTTGGAACCCGGACTTCACCCTCGACAACGCCAAGCAGGCACTGCTGGCCTTCAAGGGTGATGTTTACACGGGCCTGGAAGCGGAAACGCTGAGCGAAGCGCAGCTTGACTACGCACAGGGCCACTTGCGCATGCTGTCAGGTCTTTACGGCCTGCTGCGCCCACTGGACCTGATGCAACCCTACCGCCTGGAAATGGGCACCCGGCTGGCCAACGCTCGCGGCAAGGACCTCTACGCCTTCTGGGGCACGCGGATCAGCGAATGGCTCAATGAAGCGTTGGCAGATCAGGGCGACGACCTGCTGCTCAACCTTGCATCGACCGAATACTTCTCTGCCGTCAAACGTTCGTCGCTCAAGGCGCGGATCATCGACACCGAGTTCAAGGACTTCAAGAACGGCCAGTACAAGATCATCAGCTTCTATGCGAAAAAGGCCCGCGGCATGATGAGCCGCTTCGTTATAGAAGAGCGCATCAACGATCCCCAGGCATTACAAGCGTTCGATGTACAGGGCTACCGTTACAACCGCGAACAGTCGACCCCCGACAAGTTAGTGTTTTTGCGCAACGTCGCCGAAGACTAGCTGCTGTAACCGTCGTGTAACGGGGCGCTGTTACACGACCTGTCCTACGATCCAACAACGAATGACAACTTCATGACGCCAGCCAAACGTCAACTTTCAGACGGTTGACTCACGTGCGTTTTTTTCTAAAAAAAAAATCCATTTTTTTAAGTAGTGGCGTTTCAGCTTTTTGCAGTAGTGGCACTTTAATTACCACCCCGCCAAACCCCTTACAATTCGAGGCCTTTAAGAAAAAAGCCATCACCTCGATATTGTCCCCGTGACAAACCGGATACATCAAAATCTGCAAATCAGGACGAGTGGCCAGGAACTAAATGGGAATTGGTGCGCTCCTACATCCCGTAACAATTCTGGGCTGACCTGTAAGAGATCACTTACAGGTTGCCTTGAAGAACGGGAAGTTACCGACAAGGAAACCAGGCCCACATGACCCTGGCGTCAGGTACCAGAAATAAACTCACATCACTAGTTGATGTTGTAGACAGGCGAAGCGCCAGCCCGGTGCGACGCGCAGGATTCGAACAGGACGGCCCTGGCTAGCGCCAGCGGCAGGCTTATCGAGGTCCGCCGTCAATCGTCGAACAAGGAGTGGTTTACTGCATCCAAGGAGAGCAGGGCCCTGACCAAAAGGACAGGTTACTTGCCGCTTGCACATAGTGTCATTTGAGTTCGCCTTACTTGTTTTGGGCACTCACTCATTAAATATGCCTGCGTTAGTTCTACGGCGTTGTTAGCCGTAAGGGATAGCGCGTGACATCTGCTGGCCAAAATTAATATCCAGCCAATCTATGGCGTGAAAAATCGAGGAGAATACGATGCGTATCAGCATATTTGGTTTGGGTTATGTCGGTGCAGTCTGTGCCGGTTGCCTGTCTGCCCGCGGTCACGAAGTAGTGGGTGTGGATATTTCCAGCACCAAGATCGACCTGATCAACAACGGCAAATCACCTATCGTTGAACCGGGTCTGGAAGAGCTGTTGCAGAAAGGTATCAGTACCGGAAAACTGCGCGGCACTACCGACTTCGCCGAAGCCATTCGCGCCACCGATCTGTCGATGATCTGCGTCGGTACGCCGAGCAAGAAGAACGGCGATCTGGAACTGGATTACATTGAATCGGTGTGCCGCGAAATTGGTTATGTCCTGCGTGACAAAGCCACCCGCCACACTATCGTGGTTCGCAGTACCGTTCTGCCGGGCACTGTTGCCAACGTCGTTATCCCGATTCTGGAAGACTGCTCCGGCAAGAAAGCCGGTGTTGACTTCGGTGTCGCCGTCAACCCTGAGTTCCTGCGCGAAAGTACTGCGATCAAGGACTACGACCTGCCGCCAATGACCGTCATCGGCGAGTTCGACACAGCGTCGGGCGACGTTCTGCAATCGCTGTACGAAGAACTCGATGCACCGATCATCCGCAAGGACATCGCCGTCGCCGAGATGATCAAGTACACCTGCAACGTGTGGCACGCCACCAAGGTTACTTTCGCCAACGAAATCGGCAACATTGCCAAGGCCGTCGGCGTCGATGGCCGTGAAGTGATGGACGTGGTCTGCCAGGACAAGGCGCTGAACCTGTCCCAGTACTACATGCGCCCTGGCTTCGCATTCGGCGGCTCTTGCCTGCCGAAAGACGTTCGCGCCCTGACTTACCGCGCCAGCAGCCTGGACGTTGAAGCGCCCCTGCTCAACTCGCTGATGCGCAGTAACACCTCGCAAGTGCAGAACGCTTTCGACATGGTTGCCAGCTACGACACCCGCAAGGTTGCACTGCTGGGTCTGAGCTTCAAGGCCGGCACTGACGATCTGCGTGAAAGCCCGCTGGTAGAGCTGGCCGAAATGCTGATCGGCAAGGGTTTCGACCTGAGCATCTTCGACAGCAACGTTGAATATGCACGCGTTCACGGTGCCAACAAGGACTACATCGAATCCAAGATTCCGCACGTTTCCTCGCTGCTGAACTCGGACTTCGACCAGGTCATCAATGACTCCGACGTCATCATCCTCGGCAACCGCGACGAGCGTTTCCGCGCCCTCGCCAACAAGACCCCTGAAGGCAAGCGCGTCATCGATCTGGTGGGCTTCATGGCCAACGCCACCAGCGAAGACGGTCGTGCCGAAGGTATCTGCTGGTAAATCAGCCGCAAGCCACAAGCGCCAGGCTCCAGGCCACAGGCTCAAGCAATGTGCTTGCAGCCTGGGGCTTGAGGCTCGCAACTGACTTAGGGATACGATTATGCAGAGGCTCAAGCACGGCCTGTTACAGGCCGCAGGTTGGCTGTTCTATTTAAGTTTACTCATGGGCCTTGCCGCGGCATTGCCTACCAGTATCTTCGACTCGCAGTCGAAGAACTTTATATTCCTGATTGGCGCCGTTGGTATCTGGCGCTACTCAATGGGGATCACGCACTTCGTACGCGGGATGATTTTCCTGTACATCGTTTACCCGCACTTGCGCCGCAAGGTTCGCAAGCTGGGCAGTGCAGCAGACCCGTCCCATGTGTTTCTGATGGTCACCAGCTTCCGTATCGACGCGCTGACCACCGCACAGGTGTACAACTCGGTTATCCGCGAAGCCATCGACTGCGGCCTGCCGACGACGATCGTCTGCTCGCTGGTGGAAATGTCCGATGAGCTGCTGGTCAAGAGCATGTGGGCCAAGTTCAATCCGCCAGAGCGCGTCAAGCTGGACTTCGTGCGCATTCCGGGCACCGGCAAGCGCGATGGTCTGGCCTATGGCTTCCGCGCCATCTCGCGTCACTTGCCAGACAGCCGCGCGGTGGTTGCGGTGATCGACGGCGACACGGTGCTCAACGAAGGTGTGGTCGCCAAGACCGTGCCGTGGTTCCAGCTGTTCGACAATGTCGGCGGCCTGACCACCAACGAGTTCTGTGAAGTGCGTGGCGGCTACATCATGAGCGAGTGGCACAAGCTGCGTTTCGCTCAGCGTCACATCAACATGTGCTCGATGGCCCTGTCCAAACGCGTGTTGACCATGACCGGTCGCATGTCGGTGTTCCGCGCGACCGTGGTAACCGACCCCGAGTTCATTGCCGACGTGGAAAGCGACTCGCTCAATCACTGGCGTCTGGGCACCTTCCGCTTCCTGACCGGCGACGACAAGTCCAGCTGGTTCAGCCTGATGCGCCTGGGTTACGACACGTTCTACGTGCCGGACGCAGCGATCAATACCGTGGAACACCCGCCCGAGAAGAGCTTCCTGAAAGCCAGCCGCAAGCTGATGTATCGCTGGTACGGCAACAACCTGCGTCAGAACTCGCGTGCACTGGGTCTAGGCGTACGTCGCCTGGGGATCTTCACCAGCATCGTGCTGTTCGACCAGCGTGTGTCGATGTGGACCTCCATTCTCGGTCTGACCGTCGCACTGATCGCCAGCTTCAAGTATGGCGGCGCGTTCCTGTTGATGTATCTGCTGTGGATCGGCATGACCCGTCTGATCCTCACCCTGCTGCTGTCCCTGTCGGGACACAGGATCGGGCCTGCCTACCCGATCATTCTCTATTACAACCAGATCGTCGGCGCGCTGATGAAGATCTATGTCTTCTTCCGCCTGGACCGCCAGTCCTGGACTCGCCAGGACACCAAACTAAGCCGCGACATGGCCAGCTTTCAGGGCTGGTTCAACACGTGGTCGTCCCGAACCATGACTTTCTCGGCTGGCACCATCTTCGTCGCTGTGCTGTTGACGATGGTTTGACCGGGCCAACGGATTAATTGCTTAAGTAGGAAAAATAGCCATGAATACAGCCGTGAATGCGAACGTCGTACATGAATCCGAAGCCCAGCGCCAACACGCGCGGATCAAGATCCCTGCCAAGCTGCGCCTGCTGAATGATCAGCCTAACGCGCCACTGGTACGTGTCGAAGACCTGTCGGCCGGCGGCCTGAGCTTCGTTGCTCCGTCCGGGCAGAAATTCAGCGAAGGTCAGATCGTCAAGGGACGCCTGCAATTCATCATCGACAACCTTGGCCTGGCCATGGACGTCGACCTGCAAGTGCGCTCGATCGACAACGCCAGCAACCGCATCGGTTGCCAGTTCCAGAACCTGGAACCGCAGGACATCGCGACCCTGCGCCACCTGATCACCTCGCACCTGTCCGGCGAAGTCGTGACCCTGGGCGAAGTGCTGGCCACGCTGCAGCGCGACAACTTCACCAAGGCACGCAAGGTCAAGGGCAAGGACAGCGGCATGAGCGCCATGGGTCGCCTGCGCGCTGTGACCTTCAGCCTGGGCGTGTTCATTGTCGGTCTGGCCGCTTTCGGTTTTATCTTCAAGACGATCTACGGCCTGTACTTCGTCAGCCATGCATCGGCTGGTCTGGTCACCATTCCAAGCATGGACGTGACCATGCCACGTGAGGGTACCGTGCAAAGCCTGGTCGCCCAGAACGGCGAAGCCGCCAAAGGCGCACCACTGGCCTCCTTCAACACCAGCATGCTGGAAATGCTCAAGGGCAGCCTGACCGGTGAAGACCTGCAGCCAGCCAAGATCGAAGAGCTGTACGGCAAGCAGATGAGCGGCACCATGACCAGCCCGTGCGATTGCGTCGTGGCTCGCCAGCTGGTTGCCGACGGTCAGTTCGCGTCCAAAGGTCAGGTGATCTTCCAACTGGTGCCACGCAACGCGCCGGCTACCGTTGAAGCACGCTTCACTTATCGCCAGTTCAACGACGTCAAGCCAGGCACACGTGTCAGCTTCCAGATCGCTGGCGAAGACAAACTGCGTACCGGTCAGATCGTCAGCAGCACCAACCTGAGCGACGCCGACCTGTCCACCGACATCCGCGTGCAGATCAAGCCTGACGAAAGCCTGAGCAGCTCGCTTGCCGGTCGCCCTGTCGAAGTGGTCAGCGATCGCGGCCCGTCCGTGAACTGGCTGATCGATAAAGCCATGGCTGCGGGTCTGTAACCATGAACAGCCCACTACGACGCCTGTCGACCCCCACGCTATTGAGCCTCGCCGTCGCGCTCGGCCTGAGCGGCTGTGCCGGCCTGCCTGATCAACGCCTTGCCAATGAAGCCCTGAAAAACGGCGACACGGCATTGGCGGAGCAGAACTATCGGCAGCTGGCGGACCTGGGCTATAGCGACGCACAAGTCGGCCTGGCTGATATTCAGGTCGCGACTCGCGACCCGGCTCAGCTCAAGCAGGCCGAAGCGACCTACCGCGCTGCCGCGCAGACCTCCCCCCGGGCGCAGTCGCGCCTGGGCCGTCTGCTGGCTGCCAAGCCCGACGCTACCGAAGCCGAACACCGCGAAGCCGAAGGCCTGCTGAAAAAGGCCTTCGCCAATGGCGAATCCGGCACGCTGATCCCGCTGGCGATGCTTTATCTGCAATACCCGCACACCTTCCCTGAAGTGAATGCGCAGCAGAAGATCAGTGAGTGGCGCGCCGCCGGTTATCCGGAAGCAGGTCTGGCTCAAGTGCTGCTGTATCGCACCCAAGGCACTTATGCTCAACACCTCGATGAAGTCGAGAGCATCTGCAAACAGGCGCTGTCGGCCACCGATATCTGCTACGTCGAACTGGCCACTGTCTACCAGACACGCGGCCAGGCCGAGCAACGCACGGCCTTGATCGAAAAGCTCAAGAGCGAATACGCCGCTGGCCGCGTCAATGCACAACGAGTGGACAGCGTCGCGCGCGTACTGGGTGACTCCACCATCGGTACGCCGGACGAAAAGACCGCTCAGCAATTGCTGGAAAGCGTTGCGCCGGGCTACCCGGTCTCGTGGGTCACGCTGGCCAAACTGCTTTACGACTTCCCCGAACTGGGCGACGTCAACAAGATGATGGAATACCTGAACAACGGCCGCGCGGCGGACCAGCCTCGCGCCGAACTGCTGCTTGGCCGCCTGTACTACGAAGGCAAATGGGTCACGCCCGATGCCGTCAAGGCCGAGGAGCACCTGAAGAAAGCCACCGCAACGGAAATCTCTGCCCATTACTACCTGGGTCAGATCTACCGCCGCGGCTACCTGGGCCAGGTCTACTCGCAAAAAGCCGTGGACGAGCTGCTGACTGCAGCCCGTGGTGGCCAGAACAGCGCCGACTTCGCCCTTGCGCAACTGTTCTCGCAGGGCAAGGGCACTATGCCCGACCCGGTCAACGCCTGGGTGTTCGCGCAACTGGCGCTGGCCAGTCAGACCCCGCAAGCGACCGAGCTTGCCGAGGCCCTCAACACACAACTGCCGCCTGAAAAGCTCGCCACCGCCAAAGACCTGTTGGCACGCGAGCAAAAAGTCCGGGGCGCTAACGCCACTCAGAACGCGATGGCATTGCAGGCCCTGCAAGAAGAAAAAGACGGTGAGGAAGCATTATGAAGTTGAATCCCCTGATGGCCGCCGGCATGGGCCTTGGCTTCACCCTGTTGTGGGCCTGCCCGACGCTGGCAGCGCTGACCGAACAACCGCAAAATTTCGGTATCGAAATCAAAGCCACGGCGCAGGCCGAGGATGATCGCGATCTGGGCACCCGTTCGGGCGGCGACGTCAACGGTGTGGGCCTGGACCTGCGTCCCTGGGTCTATGGCGAACGCGGCGACTGGAGCGGTTACGCGATGGGCCAGGTGGTCACCGCCACCGACATCATTCAGACCGACCCGCTGGAGCAGAGCAACAGCGACGGCAGCGGCACGCAGACCTCGCGCGGCACCGCCAGCGAGCGCGAAACCGACAAGACCTACGCGGCACTGCGTGAATTCTGGATCGGCTATAGCGGTTTCACGCCCTACCCTGGCGAGATCCTGAAAATCGGTCGTCAGCGTCTGCGCAACGACGACGGTCAATGGCACGACACCAACATCGAGGCCATCAACTGGTCATTCGATACCACACTGTTGCGCGCTGAACTGGGTGCTGCCCAGCGTTTCAGCGAGTACCGCACCGACCTGACCGAACTGGCACCTGACGACGAAGATCGCAAGCACCTGTTCGGCTCGGTCAGCTATCAGTGGACACCGGGCAACTGGGCCGGCATCCGCGCTCACCACAGTGCTGACGACGGTAAGCTCAAGTCCCAGGGCCAGGTGCTGGATGATCTGGACAAGACTTCCAATGGCGATCTGACTTGGGTCGGCCTGCAGGCTGACAGCGATGCCTACAACTATCGCAGCAACACCAATCAGCTCAACTACTGGGGCAGCCTGACCTGGCTGAACGGAACGCGCGACGAAATCGGCGTGACCTCCGCCGCCAACGACCAGTTCATCGCCGGCGAAAAGAACAGCCGTGACATGAACGGCTGGGCCACCGACCTGGGCCTGCGTCTGCGTCTGGACCCGCAATGGCAAGTCGGCGCCGCCTACTCGCGCGCCAGCAAAGACTACGTCCAGAACGGTCTGGAAAGTAACCGCTCCAACTGGACCGGCACGCGTTCGCGCATCCATCGCTTCGGTGAAGCCTTCCAGGGCGAAATGGCCAACGTGGAAACCGGCTCGCTGTTCGCCTCCTGGCAGATGAACGAGGAATACGACGCGTCGCTGATCTACCACAAGTTCCGTCGCGTGGACGGCAACACCGGTATCGGCGGCTCGGGCATCAATGCGGTGAACGACAATCAGGACGGTACCTTCAGCTCGCTGCCACTGGAAGACGGCAGCAAGGACCTGGGTCAGGAAATGGACCTGGTCGTGACCAAGTACTTCAAGCAAGGCCTGCTGCCCGCCTCGCTGAGCCAGTCGTTCGATGAACCTTCGGCACTGGTGCGTCTGCGCGCAGGTGTCTTCAAGCCAGGCGACGCGTATCAGAGCAACGTGGACAGCTACATGCACCGCGCTGTTGTCGACGTCATCTGGCGCTTCTGATGCGAACCGCCAAAGGAGTGCCAGAGATGAACAGTCATACAAGCAACGGGCGTAGCCGGCACTGGCCGCACGCCCTGCTCGAAAGCGCACTGCTGACCAGCGCCCTGCTGATGGCCAGCGGTGTGGCGCTGGCCAACGCGCCTGTCGTACCCGACACACAGAAGGCGCTGGTCAAGGAATTGCATCAGGCCAAGACCTACACCATCACCAGCCCGCCGACCGCGCCGCTGGAAATGGCCAAGCCGGTGTTGCCCGACCTCAAGGGCTACACCGCCGAAGCCGCCCTGAAAAAGATCGTGCGCAACAAGCCGGGCAAGGTCACTGTTTCGCGGATGATGGAAGAAACCGGCCTGAAGGAATTCATCGGCGGTGACAACAAGATGGCCGAATGGGTGAACCGTCAGCGCGGTATCCCGCAAGCGATCATGATTTCCGACGGCTACGTGAACCTGCAGGACCTGGCCAAGAAGGTGCCCAAGCAGTTCCTCAACGAGGTCTCGCCAGGTGTCTACGTGGCGCGCTTGCCGATCCTGATCAAGGAAACCGGGACCTTCGAGATCGACAGCAAGACCAAGGAATTGCGTCTGTCTCAGGAAAAGGGCTCGTTCATCGTCAGTGAAGGCAAGATGCTGATCACTCACACTCAGGTCAATGGCTGGAGTGAAACCCGCAACAGCCTGGCGACCTATCGCAAGCCTGACGAGTTTCGCCCTTTCCTGCTGACTTGGGGTGGCTCGGAAACCTGGATCGCCAATACCAAAATGGCGAGCCTGGGTTACGACCAGAGCAAGTCCTACGGCATCAGTATTTCCCAGTACACGCCCAACACCGCGAAGGTGCTCAAGCGTCCCGAACCGACGGGCTGGATCATCGATTCAGAGTTCTCGGACATGTGGTACGGCTTCTACTGCTATGAAACCCGCGACTTCGTGGTCAAGGGCAACACCTACCGCGACAACATCATTTACGGCATCGACCCGCACGACCGCTCGCACGGTCTGATCATCGCCGAAAACGACGTTTACGGGACCAAAAAGAAGCACGGGATCATCATTTCCCGGGAAGTGGACAACAGCTTCATCTTCCGCAACAAGAGCCACAACAACAAATTGTCCGGCGTGGTTCTGGACCGTAACAGCGTCGGCAACATCGTCGCCTACAACGAGATTTACCAGAACCACACCGACGGCATCACCCTGTACGAAAGCGGCAACAACCTGCTGTGGGGCAATCGCGTGATCGCCAACCGCCGCCACGGTATCCGCGTACGTAACAGTGTGAACATCAAGCTGTACGAGAACGTCGCCATGGGCAACGGCCTGATGGGCGTCTACGGCCACATCAAGGACCTGAGCGACACCGACCGCGACATCGAGCTCGATCCGTTCGACGCTCAGGTCTCGCTGATCATGGTCGGCGGCGAACTGTCCAGCAATGGCTCCGGCCCGCTGTCCATCGACTCGCCACTGAGTGTCGAGCTGTATCGCGTCTCGATGCTGATGCCTACCAAAGAAGTCGGTATCAGCCTCAACGGCGTCCTCGGTGAGCGCCAGGACGAAATCCTCGACCTGCTGGTACGCCAGAAGAAAGCCGTATTGATCGACCCCGTCGAAAGCCAGACCGAGCTGCGGGAATGAGGAAGGGTATTGTTATGCACGCACATCTGATCAAGCTGTTGAGCCTGTCCAGCCTCACCGCCGCCTTGATGGCCGCCGCGGGTGTCGCTCGGGCAGACGACTCGCAAGCACCGACGTTCAAGGCCGAGCCCTGCTGCTCACTGTGCCCGGCCGCGCATGACGCGAAAAACTACACCACGCGCTATCAGCAGAACTTCACCACGCTGGTCCAGGCCCAGGGCGACTGGCTGTTCCGGACTCAGGAAGACCTGCGCACCGAGTTCGACACCACGCCTGCCGGCTATCGCCGCATGAAAGAACTGCACGATGCGTTCAAGAGCAAAGGCGTCGAGCTGGTCGTGGTGTATCAGCCGACCCGTGGTCTGGTGGATCGCAACAAGCTGTTCCCCGCCGAACGTGACAAGTTCGACTACGACAAGGCGCTGAAAAACTATCAGGCCATGCTCGGCCGCTTCAGCAAGATGGGCTATTGGGTCCCTGACTTGTCGCCGTTGACCAACGAGCAGCAGGCGCACGACTTCTACTTCCGCGGTGACCAGCACTGGACGCCGTATGGCGCGCAGCGTACGGCGAAAATCGTTGCCGAAACCGTGAAGAAAGTTCCGGGCTACAGCGATATCCCCAAGCGTGAGTTCGAAAGCCATATTTCCGGACGCATGGGCAAGACGGGCACTTTGCACAATATGGCGGGTCAATTGTGCGGCACCAGCTACGCGATCCAGTACATGGACCAGTTCACCACCGAGCCCAAGGGTGAGGCGGGCGACGGCGACCTGTTCGGCGATTCCGGTAACCCGGAAATCACCCTGGTCGGTACCAGCCACAGCGGCAAGAACTACAACTTCGCTGGCTTCCTGCAGGAGTACATGGGTGCCGACGTGTTGAACGTAGCGTTCCCTGGTGGTGGCCTGGAAGGTTCGATGCTGCAGTACCTGGGCAGTGAAGACTTCCAGAAGCGTCCGCCGAAGATTCTCATCTGGGAATTCTCGCCGCTGTATCGCCTGGATCAGGAGACCATCTATCGCCAGATGATGTCGCTGCTGGACAACGGCTGTGAAGGCAAGCCTGCCGTCATGAGCGCCAGCACCACCCTCAAGCCGGGCACCAACGAAGTGTTGGTCAACGGCAAGAATGGCATCAAGGACATCCGCAACGGCAGCAATCAGATCGACATCAAGTTTGACGACACCTCGGTGAAAGTCCTTCAGGCCAGACTCTGGTACATGAACGGTCGCCACGAGGATCTGAAAATCGAGAAACCTGAAACGTCAGACACCGATGGACGCTTCGCCTTTGAATTGCGCGAGGATGAGGATTGGGCCAACCAGCAACTGCTGGCACTGGAAATCCAGGGACCGGAAGCAGGCACGGCACCACAAAAAGTCGAAGCCAAAGTATGCAAACGCAACGTGTTCCCGAGCGCTGCGACACACACCGCTCAAGCCGGACTATGAGGTGACTTATGCAGACTCCTAAACTGATACGCCCTACCCTGCTGTCGATGGCAATCCTGTCATCGATGGCCTGGGCCACGGGTGCGTCCGCCGCACTGGTTCCACCCAAGGGCTATGACGCCCCGATCGAAAAAATGAAGACTGGCGATCACAACTTCAGCTGTGAAGCCATTCCAAAGCCCTACACCGACAAGCTGGTGTTCCGCAGCAAGTACGAGGGTTCGGACAAGGCGCGCGCAACGCTCAACGCGGTATCCGAAGAAGCGTTCCGCGATGCGACCAAGGACATCACCACCCTTGAGCGTGGCGTCAGCAAAGTCGTGATGCAGTACATGCGCGACGGTCGTCCGGAACAGCTCGATTGCGCGCTGAACATGATGACCACCTGGGCCAAGGCCGATGCGCTGGAGTCGCGCGAGTTCAACCACACCGGCAAATCCATGCGCAAATGGGCACTGGGCAGTATGTCCTCCGCCTACCTGCGCCTGAAGTTCTCCGAGTCGCACCCGCTGGCTAACCGTCAGCAGGACGCAAAGATCATCGAGACCTGGTTCAGCAAGCTGGCCGATCAGGTGGTCAGCGACTGGAGCAATCTGCCGCTGGAAAAAATCAACAACCACTCGTACTGGGCTGCCTGGTCAGTGATGGCAACCGCTGTCGCCACCAATCGTCAGGACCTGTTCGACTGGGCCGTGAAGGAATACAAGGTCGCTGCCAATCAAGTGGACAAGGACGGTTTCCTGCCCAACGAGATGAAGCGTCGTCAGCGTGCACTGTCGTATCACAACTACGCATTGCCACCGCTCGCGATGATTGCCAGCTTCGCCCAGGCCAACGGCGTGGACCTGCGTCCGGAAAACAATGGTGCCCTGAAGCGTCTGGGTGACCGGGTTCTGGCCGGCGTCAAAGACCCTTCGATATTCGCTGACCACAACGGCGAGAAACAGGACATGACGGACCTGAAGAAAGATCCGAAATTCGCCTGGCTCGAACCGTACTGCTCGCTCTACACCTGCAGCCCGGATGTGCTGGAAGAGAAACACGAAAAGCAGCCGTTCAAGACGTTCCGCCTGGGCGGTGACCTGACCAAGGTCTTCGACCCGTCGCACGAAAAAGGCGACAAGGGAGACAACGTCAGCGAGTGATACGCCGTTGGTTGTAGGAGCGGACTTGTCCGCGAAGACATATGTCCAGGCGATGCATCCATAAAACCGGATCTCGCCTGGCCAGCTTCGCGAACAAGCTGTGAAGTGATTTGCCCCTCCTTTTTTGCGGGGGGTTTGGGGGGGCTGTGAGCCCTTGAATGTTGGACAAACGGAGAGATAAGGATGGTTTTCTCATCCAACGTGTTCCTGTTCCTGTTCATGCCGATCTTCCTCGGCTTGTACTATCTGAGCGGGCAACGCTATCGTAATCTGCTGCTGCTGATTGCCAGCTATGTCTTCTACGCCTGGTGGCGAGTGGACTTCCTGGCGCTGTTCGTCGGCGTGACCGTCTGGAACTACTGGATCGGTCTCAAGGTAGGCGCAGCAGGTGTGCGGACCAAGCCGGCACAGAAATGGCTGCTGCTTGGCGTGATCGTGGACCTGTGTATTCTGGGCTACTTCAAATACGCCAACTTCGGCGTGGACAGCATCAACGCAGCCATGACCTCGATGGGTCTGGAACCGTTCATCCTGACTCACGTGCTGTTGCCGATCGGTATCTCGTTCTATGTCTTCGAGTCCATCAGCTACATCATCGACGTTTACCGCGGCGATACCCCGGCCACGCGCAACCTGATCGACTTCGCTGCATTCGTCGCGATCTTCCCGCACTTGATCGCCGGCCCCGTGCTGCGTTTCCGTGATCTGGCCGACCAGTTCAACAACCGTACCCACACGCTGGACAAGTTCTCTGAAGGTGCCACGCGCTTCATGCAGGGCTTCATCAAGAAAGTGTTCATCGCCGACACCCTGGCCGTGGTCGCCGACCACTGCTTCGCTCTGCAGAACCCGACCACCGGCGATGCCTGGCTGGGTGCGCTGGCCTACACCGCGCAGCTGTACTTCGACTTCTCCGGTTACAGCGACATGGCCATCGGTCTGGGTCTGATGATGGGTTTCCGCTTCATGGAAAACTTCAAACAGCCCTATATCAGCCAGTCGATCACCGAGTTCTGGCGTCGCTGGCACATCAGCCTGTCCACCTGGCTGCGTGACTACCTGTACATCACGTTGGGCGGCAACCGAGGCGGCAAAGTCGCGACCTACCGCAACCTGTTCCTGACCATGCTGCTTGGCGGTCTGTGGCACGGAGCCAACGTCACCTACATCATCTGGGGTGCCTGGCACGGCATGTGGCTGGCGATCGAAAAAGCGGTCGGTATCAATACCAAACCCTACAGTTTCAACCCGATCCGCTGGGCACTGACCTTCCTGCTCGTGATCATCGGCTGGGTCATCTTCCGCGCTGAAAACCTGCATGTCGCCGGTCGTATGTACGGCGCCATGTTCAGCTTCGGCGAATGGCAATTGTCCGAGCTCAACCGCGCCAGCCTGACCGGTCTGCAAGTCGCAACGCTGGTGGTGGCTTATCTGACACTGGCGTTCTTCGGTCTGCGCGACTTCTACCAGAACCGCGAAAAAGACACCGGCAAGAGCACCAAGGCTGACGGTCCTGCAACCGCGCAACCGGGCACCATCAAAGCGGTTCCTGGCGACGCGCCTGGCAGCCTGCATATGCCTGGCTACACCGTGGGCAGCGAAGCTCAGGTGCAACCGGCCTATTGGGAAGCCGACTGGCCACGTTACGCCATGCGCGCACTGATCCTGCTGCTGTTCGTGGCTTCGATTCTCAAACTTTCGGCGCAAAGCTTCTCGCCGTTCCTTTACTTCCAGTTCTGAGGAGACTGACATGACGCGTTCATTACGAATCCTCTACATCGCTATCTTTCTGGGCATTCTGCTGGCCCTCGGGATCTGGTCGCTGCGCAGTTTCAGCACCTTCTCGACGTCGGCCGAGACCACTGTGCTCAACGGCAAATGGACCAAGGCGGCGGAAACTCATTATGACGATGAGTTCCCCATCAAGCGTCTGGGCACCAACCTCTGGGCGGCGCTGGATTTCAAACTGTTCAACGAAGGTCGTCCGGGCGTCGTACTCGGCAAGGACCAGTGGTTGTATACCGACGAAGAGTTCGACGCGGTTGCCAACGGCGAGCAGAACGAAGCCGACAACCTGGCGATCATTCAGGGTGTGCGTGACGCACTGGAAAAACAGGGCACCAAACTGGTCCTGGCGATCGTTCCGGCGAAGACCCGTCTGTACCCGGAGCACATCGGTGACAGCAAGCCTGCCAGCCTGCACACCGACCTGTATCAGCAGTTCCACGCTCAGGTCGCCAAGGCCGGGATCTTTGCCCCGGACCTGCTGGCGCCGCTGCAAGCTGCCAAGCAACAGGGCCAGGTTTTCCTGCGCACCGACACTCACTGGACGCCAATGGGTGCCGAAGTCGCCGCGCAGCAACTGAGCGCCGCGATTGCCCAGAAAACGCCACTGGAAGGCGAACCTGAGCAGTTCGTCACACAAGCCAAGGGAACCGAAACCTACAAGGGTGACCTGACTACATTCCTGCCGCTGGATCCGCTGTTCAGCAACATGCTGCCCAAGCCGGACGAGTTGCAGAAACGCAGCACCGATCCAGTAGCAGGCGAAGCGGCAGGCGGTGACGCGCTGTTCGCAGACAGCGACATCCCGGTGGGTCTGGTGGGCACCAGCTACAGCGCCAACCCTAACTGGAACTTCGTCGGCGCCTTGAAAGAAGCGCTGCGCAGCGATGTCGTCAACTACGCCGAAGACGGCCATGGCCCGATCCTGCCGATGCTCAAGTACCTGCAGACCGATGCCTTCAAGAACACCCCGCCGCAAGTGGTGATCTGGGAATTCCCGGAGCGCTACCTGCCGGCACACAACGACCTTGGCGAGTTCGATCCTAAGTGGATCGCCGAGCTGAAGAAATCGCGTGATACCCAAGAAAACGTGGCGCTCAACGCCAAACAATCCGAGTCGCCCAACCGGGCGCAAAACTGAGAGGACTGACTCATGACTTTTAACACTACTGCCAACCGTTCGGCCGCAAAACGCCTGTTCAAAACCTGCGCAATGGCCGCAGGTCTGGGCCTGATGTCCCTGCAAGCTTTCGCCGGTGACTCCGCCCTGTACGGCCCGACAGCACCAAAAGGCTCGACCTTCGTGCGTGTCTACAACGCCAGCAACGCCGAAATCAGCGCCACCGTCGGCAACACCAACCTCAACGAAGTGGCGCCACTGGGCAGCACTGCGTTCAGCTTCATGCCGCAGGGCGACTACACCGCCAAGTTGGGCAGCCAGAGCCTGCCAGTGAAACTGGCGGGTGATCACTACTACACCATCGTCAACAACGCCAGCGGCAAACCACAGCTGGTCGAAGAGCCACCGTTCAAGAACAAGCAGAAATCCCTGGTTCGTGTGCAAAACCTGAGCGACAAGTCCCTGACCCTGAAAACCGCTGATGGCAAGACCGACGTGGTCAAGGCTGTAGCGGCCAAAGGCACCGGCGAGCGTGAAATCAACCCGGTCAAGGTCAGCCTGGCGCTGTACGACGGCGACAAGAAAGTCACCGATGTGAAACCTGTGGCACTGGAGCGTGGCGAAGCCGCTGTGCTCTACATCACCGGCAGTGGCAGCAGCCTCTCGCCAGTGTGGGTCAAGCCACCGGTCGCTACCCGCTAAACGGATTATGCCGGTCGGTTCAGGGCGTCAGCACTGAACCGGCCAGCGCGGAATAAGAACAAGACAGAAACGACAGACACCTCGTACGGCCCTAATTGAATGCTTTTGGAGAAACAAAATGATTCCAGTTATCTTGTCAGGCGGTAGTGGTTCACGACTCTGGCCGCTTTCGCGTAAACAATTCCCTAAACAGTTCCTGGCGTTGACCGGCAAGCACACCCTGTTCCAGCAAACCCTGGAGCGTCTGGTGTTCGAAGGCATGCAGGAGCCTATCGTGGTCTGCAACAAGGACCACCGTTTCATCGTCAACGAGCAACTCGCTGCACTGAACCTGGAAACCCAGGCGATCCTCATGGAACCGTTCGGCCGCAACACGGCACCCGCCGTTGCACTGACCGCCATGAAGCTGGTCAACGAAGGCAATGACGGCCTGATGCTGGTGCTGCCAGCCGACCACGTCATCGAAGACCAGAAAGCCCTGCAACGCGCACTGGCTCTGGCAACCGTCGCCGCAGAACGCGGCGAAATGGTGCTGTTCGGTGTACCGGCCAACAAGCCGGAAACCGGCTACGGCTACATCAAGTCCACCGCCGATGCCCTGCTGCCGGAAGGCGTCAGCCGCGTGTCGCAGTTCGTCGAAAAACCGGACGAAAAACGCGCCAAGGAGTTCGTCGAAGCCGGTGGTTACTACTGGAACAGCGGCATGTTCCTGTTCCGCGCCAGCCGCTTCCTGGAAGAGCTGAAAAAGCACGATCCGGACATCTACGACACCTGCCTGCTGACCCTCGAGCGCAGCGTACAGGACGGCGACGCCCTTGAAATCGACTCCTCGACCTTCGCCTGCTGCCCGGACAATTCCATCGACTACGCAGTCATGGAAAAAACCCAGCGCGCCTGCGTCGTACCGCTGTCGGCCGGCTGGAGCGATGTCGGCTGCTGGTCGTCGCTGTGGGAAGTCAACGCCAAGGACGCCAACGGCAACGTCACCAAGGGCGACGTCGTTATCCAGGACAGCCGCAACTGCATGATCCACGGCAACGGCAAACTGGTATCGGTGATCGGTCTGGACAACATCGTGGTCGTCGAAACCAAGGACGCGATGATGATTGCCCACAAGGACAAGGTCCAGGGCGTCAAGCAGATGGTCGCTACCCTGAACGAACAGGGCCGCACCGAGACCCAGAACCACCTCGAAGTGTACCGTCCGTGGGGCTCCTACGATTCGGTGGACATGGGCGGTCGTTTCCAGGTCAAGCGTATCTCCGTCAAGCCGGGCGCCTGCCTGTCGCTGCAGATGCACCACCACCGCGCCGAACACTGGATCGTGGTATCCGGTACTGCGCAGGTCACCTGTGACGAGAACGTGTTCCTGCTTACCGAAAACCAGTCCACTTACATCCCGATCGCCTCGGTCCATCGCTTGCGCAACCCGGGCAAGATCCCGTTGGAAATCATCGAAGTGCAATCGGGCAGCTACCTGGGCGAAGACGACATCGAGCGTTTCGAAGATATCTACGGTCGCTCGAACGCGCTTGAAGCGGGTGTGAAAACACAGACTATCGCTCGCTAACAGACGCTTTTAGCTGCAAGTGAAACAGCCCTCGGTAATTCTTTGCGCAGTGTCATGCGCACATTATTGCCGGGGGCTTTTTTATGGCTCCGCCCTATCCATTCATGCTTATCCATTCATGGAAGGCGTGCTGCTCTCTGCGTTGCAATCCTCAAGTAACGGCCTTCTGAAAATGCACCGCCAAGGGTCACTGTCATATCTGTCAGTAGATACCTTTGCCCGGCATCTTTAGGGTGTTTGAACGTAATCGGCTTTCTCTTTACGCCCAACCTACGCCTTCAAACAGGAGTTATCAGATATGGCTACGCCATCTGCACCAACCCTCCCGATCCCGGTTGTAAAAGGAGCGTCAGCAAAAAACGAAATCTCGTTGAGTAAAGGCATCGTTCTGGAATTACCCGCATTCAAAGACCCACGCTGCACGTTCGTCATACTCAACCTGGTCAACGCAGACAATAGCAACCGTCCGCTGTTAATAGGCTCATCGCCCATAACCTCAGGTGATCCGACCATCATAACGCTTGAGAATAAAGGCACGGACCCATCCATGAGCTTTCAACCGAAACAAGAAGCCAGGATTACCGGCTCGGTGCAGGTGACGGGCATGGACACGTGGTCCGATACCCCGGAATCTGCCATTTACAGCCTGGTTCAGTAATATCAGTCTGGCGTCAGAAAGACTTCAGTGACCATCGAAGTTTATTTGACCTGTCTCAGGCCGGTCATTGGTCAATCCCTCTTCGGTTTCTGTAGGATGTCCAGCATTGCCCTCGCTGGAGACCCGCATGTTGATCGGCATCCTGTTAATCCTCACCTGGCTGATCCTTCTGCTCCGTTATCCGGCGAAGGCCTTGCCTGTCTCGCTGGCTGCGGCGGTCGCGCTCGGGGCGGTGGCGGCTATCGTCATCTGGCAGGACAGTCGGGAAACGCGCCAGCTTGAGCATCTGGATATCCGCCTGAGTTACAACCCGCAAGGCTGCCCGGCAGATCGTCCGTTGCAGGTCAGCATCACCAACACCAATCAGGTGACCCTGCAGGAACTGCGTTGGCGAATCGCGGCGTATGCGCCCGGTGATTCAGTGAATCTGACCGACAACACCTACGCGTCCGCACGCTATCGCGGCCCCGGTGAACTTCAGGCCAAAGGCACATGGCAGGATTGCGTGCCGGTGCCGGCACTGCGCAACGGTTACCGCCCGCAAACCCTGGAATTTCGCGCAGAACATCTACAAGGCAGTTTCTCGGACTGACCACAAGGATTCCACATGCCCATCGCTTTGATTACAGGCTGTTCCAGCGGAATCGGCCGTGCTCTGGCCGACGCGTTCAAGGCCACTGGCTACGAGGTCTGGGCCACTGCGCGCAAGGCCGACGATGTCGCGGCACTCAGTGCAGCGGGTTTCATCGCCGTACAACTGGACGTCAACGACAGCATGGCACTGGAGCAACTGGCCGCCGGTCTGGAGCACAGCGGCCTGGATGTGTTGATCAACAACGCTGGCTATGGCGCGATGGGTCCCCTGCTCGACGGCGGTGTGCAGGCCTTGCAGCGCCAGTTCGAAACCAATGTATTTTCCGTCATCGGGGTGACCCGGGCGCTGTTTCCGGCACTGCGCCGCAACAAGGGGCTGGTGGTGAACATCGGCAGCGTATCCGGTGTGCTGGTCACGCCGTTTGCGGGGGCTTACTGTGCGTCGAAGGCGGCGGTGCATGCGCTCAGTGATGCGCTGCGTCTGGAACTGGCGCCGTTCGGCGTCCAGGTGATGGAGGTTCAGCCCGGCGCGATTGCGTCGAGCTTCGCGAAGAATGCCAGCCACGAAGCCGAGCAACTGATCAGCGAACAATCGCCCTGGTGGCCGATTCGCGAAGGCATTCGTGCACGCGCCAGGGCCTCTCTGGACAACCCTACCCCCGTCACCGAATTCGCTCGCGACTTGCTCAAGGCCGTGCAACACACCCGTCCGCCACGCCTGCTGCGCCTGGGCAACGGCTCACGCCTACTGCCGCTGATGGCGTGGTTGCTACCCAAAGGGCTACTGGATATGGCCCTGAGAAAACGCTTTGGGCTGAACGCTGATCTGTAGCCGAGCCTTGTCACTATCGTGCCAATGCTCCGCGTTGGCATGCCGTTCTGGACGCTCTGCGTCCTCCGCGTTGATCAGCCGTCTACCGGCCTGACGATCACAGTGCAGGTCATCCCCGCCGCCAGCAACACATCCTGCGGTACCTGATCCAGATGAATACGCACCGGCACGCGCTGGGCCAGACGCACCCAGTTGAAGGTCGGGTTCACGTCGGCGATCAATTCGCGGCTTTGCGGGTTGTCACGGTCGTAGATGCCGCGTGCGATGCTTTCGACATGCCCCTTGAGCACCTCGCCGCTCATCAGTTGCAGGTCCGCAGGATCACCCACTTTCAGGTGCGGCAACTTGGTTTCCTCGAAGAAGCCGTAGACCCAGAACGAGTTCATGTCGACCACGGCCATCTTCGCCTCACCGATGCGCGCATAGTCGCCGCGATGAACATTGAGGTTGGTGACGTAACCGTCCACCGCCGCCAGTACCCGCGTGCGTGCCAGGTTAAGCTCGGCCGCCTCCAGTTGCGCCTGGGCCAACTGGTAATCGGCCAGGGCCGAGGTGGCTACGTTACTCGCGTCGTCACGATTTTCCGCCGAGATGACCAGTTCATCCATGTCGGCACGCCGCCTGGCATTCAGTTTGCGCATCTCCCAGGTCGCCTTGCGTGAAGCCAGCAATGCCTGCGCCTGCTTCACGGCGATCCGGTAATGCTCCGGGTCGATCTGCATCAGCAGATCGCCACGTTTTACCCACTGGTTGTCATGCACCGGTACCTCGACCACGGTGCCGGACACATCGGCGGCCACGTTGATGATATCGGCACGTACCCGGCCATCGCGGGTCCATGGGCTATCCATGTAGTCGACCCACAGCGTGCGACCGATCCAGAGCGCGATTGCCAGCACCAGCAACGTGGCAAACAGACTGAAGAACTTTTTCATCCAGAGATTTTTCCCGACTCAGGCGTCAACGATAAAGGGGCAGCGCCAACGCGCCGAAGATGCAGATAAACAGGCTCAGACGCAGCAAGGCCGGGTGCCAGAAATATCGATACAGGTCAAAACCGGCCAGCAGTCGATCCAGCGCCCATGCCAGAACCACGGCCAGCAGAAAGATCAGCGTGAGGGTCGGCATGTACAGGCCGTGGAAGGCTATTTCACGCGGCGGCATGGACGACTCCTGAAACGGTTCGCGCAACGCTGTAAGCGGCCAGCGGCGATTGCGGGTCCAGCAGCGAGGTGCGGATAAAGTGCAGGTAGCTTTTTACCCGGCGCAGCACCGACGTATCGAAGTGCGAGGCGAAGGGTTCATCAGCCTCCTGCACCCGCTTGATGGCCTGATCGACTGCCGACAGGCAGCGCTGCAGATTGACCGCATCAGGCTGAATGAACAGCCGCACCAAGGCGCGCCCCATGACTCGCAGCGCGATGCGCCAGGGCTGGTACTCGGCGTAGGCAGGGTGAATCGGCAGCAGCGCCTGCTCATGGCGCAGCTCGATAATGGCGTGGCCGATTTCCAGCACCACGAACATCCAGCGCAACAACTCGCGCTGAACCAGCGGTTTGCCAGTCGCCAGGCCATATGCCTGATGCATCAGGTCGCGGGTCTGGCTTTCGAAGCTCGAGCCCAGACGCTTGAGCGGCGCGCTGATCGCAAACACCACTTGATTGCGCAAGGCCTGCTCCAGGCGTTGCCACATCCAGCGGCTATTGGGCGGCAGGATGATTGCCCCGGCAGCGGCGCAGATCAGCATGCCCACGACCATCGCGATGTAATCGTTGATGAAGGTGTAAGGGTTGTAAACCGTGAGGTTGTCCGGCACCGAGCCCAGGCTGAAAAAGATCAGCAGCCCCAGGCCGTAACCCGTCCACTGCGGACGTGAGCCCAGATACGCGCCGAGCACAAACACCGGGGCCAACAGCAGGCACAGCAGCGGAAAACCGTCGATGTGCGGGAACAGAAAAAACGTTTCGATAAAGCCCGACAGCGCGCCGAGCAATGTACCGCCGGCCATTTGCAGCGACATCCGCCTCGGGTTGTGGGTGGTCGACGACAGCGCAACGGTGGCCGCCGAGGCCAGGATCATGCTCGCGCCGCTGGGCCACGCCGTCAGCACCCAATACAGACTCATCAGGCCGACTACGCAGGTCGCCCGGGCGCCGGCTGCCAGCGCGGTCATCCAGTGGGTACGCGGTACGAACGAGCCCTTCCACTGTTCACGCTCATGGCTGTGGTCGGCCAGCGATGCATGGGTTCGTGCGTAGTCGAGCAACTCGCTGAGCAGGCGGTACAGCAGCTCGAACGAGGTGTGAAAGTCCAATCGTTCGGCGTCGCTGGGCAGGGTGCGCTCCAGCTCGGTGCGCAGGCTTCTGACCCGCTCGGGAAAGTAAGCCCTGCACGACTCCAGGCGCGTGACCAGCAGCGCCGCGTCATCGTTGGTCAAGGCGCGGTCGGCGAACCCGTCGAGCAGTTGCGCAAGGTTTTCAAGGCCGGGATCGATATGCTTCAACACCTGATCGGCCTGTTCGAGGCGCAGACGTTCGAGCAATTGGTGCAGGGCATTGAAGCGCGTGGTGACCGCCATGAATTCGCTGTTCAAACGGTTGAGTCGACCGTTGCGGCGACGCATGTGCGGGTCTTCGAATACCGTGACGCTGCGCAGTCCTTCAAGACCGATGGCCTCGGCCACAAAGCGTACGTTGCCGGTTTCAAATTCGGCGCGTGAAATATCGCCGCGCAGGCCGTTGACCACGAAGCGCGCGAACCCGCCGAAGCGCAGATACAGCGCGTTGCGCATCGCAGCGCTGGAACTCTGCGGCAGCACCGCTGCGCTGATGGCCGTGGAACACAGGATGCCCAGGGTAATTTCCAGTACCCGCCACACCGCCGACATGAACGAACCTTCCGGATGCGCCAGCGCAGGCAGCCCGACCATGGCTGCCGTATACCCGGCCAGCACAAAGCCATACGCGCGAAAGTTGCGATAGCGCGCCGCGCCGGCCGAACACAGGCCGACCCAGAGCGCGAGACTGCCGAGAAACGGCAGCGGACTCTGCGCAAACAGGGCCATCAGCAGCACCATCATCGCCGACCCGGCCAGCGTCCCCAGCAGGCGATAAAAACTCTTGGCGAACACCTGCCCGCTCTGTGGCTGCATGACGATGAACACGGTGATCATCGCCGTGTGCGGCTGCGGCAGTTCCAGGCGCAGCGCCAGCCAGTAGGTGAGAAATGCGGCGAGCAGCACCTTGAAGATGTAAACCCAGGTCACCCCGTCACTGCGCGCCCAGCTGTGCAATTCGCGACGCCACGGCAGGTCGGTGATGCGCTGTAGCGAGGCGATCATTGCCCGCCCTCAGACTCGGCGACGGTGTGTGCGAAATGACCATTGCCATTGTTGTTCCCGTCAGCGTAACCGCCCAGCGCTACCACCAGTCCGGCGTAGGCTTCCAGTCGCGCGGCCTCGACCTGTTGCTGAACCTGCTGCTGGCGAAACAACTGCGTGCGCGCATTGAGCACGTTCAGGTAATCGGTCAGGCCGCGCTGCCAGGCGATCAGGGCAATGTCGTAGGTCTTTTGCGCCGACGCCACCGACTCGGCGGCGAGTGCCTGCTGCTTGTCCATCGAGGCGCGCCGAATCAACTGGTCGGAGACATTTTTCAACGCCATGACCAGCGTCTGGTTGTAATGCGCCACGGCCTGATCATAAGCAGCAGACGCCCGCCCCATCTCCGCACGCAAGCGTCCAGCGTCGAAAATCGGCAGGCTGATGGCCGGCCCGACCTTGTAACCCAGCTTGCTGCCGGTCAGAAACTCGAGCATGCCACCGCCCGTGGCCATGTAGCTCAGGCTGCCGACCAGATCGACATTGGGATAAAAGCCCGCATGTGCAACGTCGATACCACGTGCCTGCGCCGCCACCTGCCAGCGCGCAGCCACCACGTCAGGTCGCTGACCGAGCAGTTCGGCGGGCAGTGCCGAGGGCAATGTCAGTGCGGTGTGCAACGACAGCGCAGGCCGCTGCACGCCCGCGCCCTGCCCCGGTCCCTTGCCTGCCAGCGCGGCCAGTTGGTTGCGACTCAACGCGATGGCCTCTTGCAGCGCGTCGATCTGCCGATGTGCCTCAGGCAGCGGGGTTTGCGCCTGACTGACGTCGAAGTGCGTGCCGATCCCGCCCTTGAGGCGACGCTGCGCCAGGTCGAGTATCTGTTGCTGCTGGGCCAGGGCCGCCTCGGCGATATCCAGTCGGGCGTAGTCGAGGGACAGCCGGATGTAGGCGCGGACCACGTTTTCCTGCAATTCGAGCTGCGCCTGGCGCTGCTCGGCAGCACTCACGTGCGCCAGATCAACGGCCTGCTCGCTGGCGTTGCGTTCACGTCCCCACAGGTCCAGTGCGTAGCTCAGGCCCAGCGACGCATTGTTGTCCCAGGTGCGAGTATCGGCCAGCGCTCCAGGGCCATAAAACTGATCCTCGGGCCAGTCGTGACGCATCAGGCTGGCGTTGCCTTGCACTTGCACAGACTCGGCGGACTCGGCCACCTGTGCCATCGCCTTTGCCTGGCGCACACGAGCAGCGGCAAGTGCCAGACTCGGGCTGCCCAGCGTCGCCATGTCGACCCAGCGGTCCAGTTGCGCGTCGCCGTAGGCACGCCACCATTGCGCTGCGGGCCAATGGGCGTCGAGGGCAGCGCTCTGAATCGCCTGATCGGTGGCCAGGCTGTCAGCGTGCAGAACACTGCCCTGCGGTGTGATTCCATGTGTTCCGATACAGCCGCTGAGGACCAGCGTAAAAGCCAGAAGACCTACGGGCCAGAGCCCTCTGATGATGCGACGCGGCACAGCTGCAAGTTCCCGAACGAAGGTGAAACACCTTGAATGGCGGCGATTCTAGGCGGCACTCGACGCGGCGATAAGCGGGGAGATTTGTGAATCTTTGTTACTGAAACGGCGATAATCCTTTGGTCTGGATACATCCATCCGTTACTTCATGTCACAATTTGCCATCTACTCAGAGAAGTACCCATGGACACCCTGCAAAACATGCGTGCCTTCAGCTGCGTGGCGCAAGCGGGCAGCTTCACTGCTGCCGCCGCCGTGCTGGATACCACCACCGCCAACGTCTCGCGTGCGGTGTCCAACCTTGAAGCACATTTACAAACGCGCCTGCTCAATCGCACCACCCGGCGCATTGCCCTCACTGAAGCAGGCAAGCGTTATCTGTTGCGCTGCGAACAGATTCTCGCCTCGGTAGAAGAAGCCGAGGCCGAAGCCAGCGACGCTCATGCCCGCCCGGCCGGGCAGCTCAAGGTGCATTCGATGCCCGGCGTCGGCCAGCATTATGTGATTGATGCGATTGCCCGTTACCGGCGCAACCACCCGGACGTCGCGTTCGACCTGACCATGACCCACCGCGTGCCGGACTTGCTGGAAGAAGGCTATGACGTGTCGATCGTGCTCGCCAGCGAACTGGCCGACTCGGGCTTTGTGTCCCAGCGCCTGGGCATTACTTACAGCATCGTGTGCGCGTCGCCCGAGTACGTGAAAACGTTCGGCATGGCCCACAAGCCTGCCGACCTGCTGAATCATGCATGTCTGCGTCTGGTGAGCCCGGTGTTCCCGCTGGACAAATGGCTGTTCGATGGTCCTGAAGGCCAGGAGATGGTCACCATCAACAGCTCGCCGCTGCTGGTCAACTCTGCGGATGCGATGAAGACCGCGATTTCCAGCGGCATGGGGATTGGCATCTTGCCGATCTACTCGGCGATCGAGGGGCTGCGCAACGGCACACTGGTGCGCGTGCTGTCCGATTACCGCTCGCAAGAGCTGAACCTGTACGCCATCTACCCGTCACGTCAGTATCTGGATGCGAAGATCAGAACCTGGGTTGAATACCTGCGCGGTTCCCTGCCGGAAATTCTCGCTGCCGATGAAGCGGATCTGCATGTGCAGGCCCTCAAGTCATCGTTCTGACATCGTACAACTGCAAAAAGCGGCTGCCAAAGAGCGGGGAGGAATGTTAGCGTGCTACTCATTCAACCGCTCAAGAGTGACTGCCCAATGAAAAAAACCGTACTCGCCTTCAGCCGTGTTTCTCCTGAAATGGCCGAGCGCCTGGCGCAAGACTTCAACGTGATCGTGCCCAACCCCAAGCAGGGTGATATCAACGCGCAGTTTGCAGAAGCCTTGCCTGAATCCCACGGGCTGATCGGCGCAGGCCGCAAGCTGGGTCGCGAACAGCTGCAGAACGCCACCAAACTGGAGGTGGTGTCCAGCATCTCGGTGGGCTACGACAACTACGACGTTGAGTACCTGAGCGAGCGCGGCATTCTGCTGACCAATACGCCGGATGTACTGACCGAAAGCACCGCTGACCTGGGCTTCTCGCTGATCATGAGCAGTGCGCGCCGAGTGGCCGAACTGGACGCCTATACCAAGGCCGGACAGTGGACGCGCAGCATCGAACCGCCGCACTTCGGCACCGATGTGCATGGCAAGACGCTGGGTATTGTTGGCATGGGCAACATCGGCGCAGCGATTGCCCGCCGTGGTCGTCTGGGCTTCAACATGCCGATTCTGTACAGCGGCAACAGCCGCAAGACCGAACTCGAACAGGAGCTGGGCGCACAATTTCGCAGCCTGGATCAGTTACTGGCCGAAGCGGATTTCGTCTGTCTGGTCGTACCGCTGAGCGAAAAGACCCAACACTTGATCGGCCGCCGCGAGTTGAGCCTGATGAAGCCCGGCGCCATCCTGGTCAACATCGCCCGCGGCCCGATCGTCGATGAACCTGCGCTGATCGAAGCGCTGCAGAACGGCACCATTCGCGGCGCCGGTCTGGACGTCTACGAAAAAGAGCCGCTGAGCGAATCGCCGCTGTTCCAGTTGAAGAACGCGGTAACCCTGCCGCACATCGGCTCAGCCACCACCGAAACCCGTCAGGCCATGGCTGATCGCGCCTACGGCAACCTGCGCAGCGCGCTGCTCGGTCAACGACCGCAGGATCTGGTCAACCCGCAGGTGTGGAAAGGCTGAGGCCCCGCCTCTCTCGAAGTGCAGGGCCGCTGTGCAGGATAGACACGATCAACACCGACTCAGGCCAGTTTGCCGCCGACCACGACGGCAACCGGCCTGATCTTCCTGAACACCAGCACGTTGCCGACCATCACCAGTACCAGCCCCAGTAAGGCAGCCAGGGTCCACTGATAGCCCTCCACCCAGGCGGAGATATTCAGCGCCACGACCGGAAACAGCACCGTGCAATAAGCGGCGCGCTCCGGGCCCATGCGCCCGACCAGGGTCAGATAGGCCGTAAACGCAATCACCGAGCCGGGGATAACCAGAAACAGCAGTGAGCCTACATAGCGCGTGTTCCATTCGAAGCTGAACGGCGTGCCGCTCAGCAGGCAATACATGCCTAGTATCGTCGCCCCGTAGAACATGCCCCAGGCATTGGTGGTCAGCGGACGCAGACCGGCTTTCTGCTGCAGGCTCGACAGCATGTTGCCCGCCGAGAAGCACAGCGTGCCCAGCAAGGCCAGTCCCAGGCCGATGAGGGTTTGCCGGCTCGCGCCATGCCCGGACATTTCAGGCCAGAACATACACGCCAGACCGATCAAACCCATGGCGCCACCGGCCAGCACATTGCTAGCGATCTTCTGGCGGAAGAACACCCGTGCGTTCAGCGCATTCCACAGCGTCGAGGTCGAGAACACCACCGCGATCAGGCCGCTGGGTATCCACTGGCTGGCCGTGTAGAAGCACATGAAGTTGACGCAGAACAGGCACACGCCCTGCGCCAGGCAAATCAACTGGCCGCGACGATTGACCGGCTGCAGACGCTTGCTCAGCAACAGGAATGCAAACAGCACCAATGCTGCCAGGGCAAAGCGATAGACGATTGAGACTGGAATCGCGACATCGCCGAGTTGGAGTTTCAGGGCGATCCAGGTGGTGCCCCAGATCAGCACGGTCAGCAGATAAAGCGAGAGGTTCATGGTGCAGGCTCCTTGATGAGCCATCAGTCTGCTGCGTGCCGGTCTGCCAGCGCTTGCACAATCTTGCGCATTTGCTTCAAGCGCTACTGGCAGCGACGTCGCCAGCGAGTAGGATACAAATCCTAGAGGAATCGTCATGCCCGCCATTGAATCCATCCAGGTCTTTCAGGCCCTTAACAGTTCACCCAATGCCAATCTGGAGCAGAGCGCGCCGCTGGGCGACGGACTCGTGGCGGCGTTGTGGAACAATCGGCATGACTCGCAGGAGTATCACGCACCGACCCACCACACGTTGTCGTGCTATATCGAGGACGGTACCGGGACCTTTCGCCGCGGCAGACCGGACCAGAAAGGCGCGCCGGGCAAGTTGTGCATCTTGCCTGCCGGCCATGAGTCCGCCTGGGTGGTGAACGGCGAGATCCGTCTGGCGCATCTGTATTTCAGCCCGGAACAGTTTGCGTTGGGCTGCGTGACCCTGCTGGATCGCGAGCCACGCGAGATGCAACTGCGGGAAAACACCTTTCTGGAAGACCCCGCACAAGCCGCACGCTTCCGGCAGCTGATTCGCCTGAACTGGGCAGAACCCGGCGAGCGCCTGCTGACCAGCAGCCTGGCGCACGAGATGGTCAGCCATGCGCTGCTCAATCAGGCAGGCCTGCGCGAAGGGCTGCGCCTGAAAGGCGGTCTGGCGCCGCACCTGCGCCGGCATCTGGTGGACTTCATCGAAATGCATCTCGCCGACCCGTTGAGCCTTGGTCAACTGGCCGGCCTGTGTGCGCTGTCGGAATATCACTTCGCACGCATGTTTCGCGAAAGCTTCGGTTTGCCGCCGCACCAGTATCTGTTGTCGCGGCGTATCGAGCAGGCGCGCCAGTTACTGCGCGGCACCGGCAAGCCGCTGGGCGAAATCGCGCTGGCTTGCGGGTTCGCCAGCGCCAGCCATTTCAGCAACCGTTTTCGTCAGGCCACGGGGGCGACACCGGGTGAATACAGAACGGCCTTAGGCCAATAGCTGACTCACTGCTGCCAACGGGCTGAGCAGCGCGCCACACCCCGCCAGCGCCAGCACCCAACGCGGCCGGAACGACAGCAAAGCAACCAGTAACACCGCGCTGCCCATCAGCGCAGCGAACCAGTGCACCGTCCCCATCATCCAGCCATGGTCATCAACCGCCGCCCACGACGACAGCAACAGCGCGCTCCAGCCGGCCAGTTTGAGGGCGCGACGCCTCTGTTCAGTCAACGGGCCCTTGAGCAGTTCGCCGTAATGCCGGGCCATGGACAGGCACAGGCACGTAAACCCCACATAGCAGAGCAAGGCCGCCAGCAGCATCAGGGCATCTCCTGCGCAGCAACCGGCAACGAGACGCGGGCGGTTTTATCAGCAGGTACAGCCTTAAACTTCAGCGCCGCCCAGCCCAGAAACAGCCCGGTGACCAGCGCCGTCAGGTCAAAGGCCGCCAGTACCCAGTTTCCTGACATTAACGAATCCAGCAGATAGCGACCGCAGATCAGCAGATCGAGCAACGGCAGCCCGGCGAACAGCAGCGCGCCCAGCCCCAGTTGCTCTCGCCATGCATTACGCCCCTTGCGCAGCGCAGCGTGCATGAATGACAAGGCCCAGAACGTGAAGAACACGCTGACCTCCCACTCGGCACGCCCGGCGAATCCGCCAGGCAGCAAGCGATTGGTCCAGAAGAAGCTGGCCACCGCGAGCATCAACCCGGACATGCTGGCAATGTTCAGCACTTCAACCACCCGCAATTCCAGTGGCAGCACACCGGTCTTTGCGTGTTTGAGCTGACGTTTGCCCAGCCACATCACCAACCCGGTGCCTATCATTGCAGTCCCGGCGACACCGAACATGAAGTACAGCCAGCGCAGCAACGGCGCGGCGAAATGGCCCACGTGCAGGCCGTACATCCCGCTGGAAATCAGCAACGCCAGCGGCCGCTCAGGCACTTCGTTCAACAGCTCGCCGCTGGCACCGCTGAACGTCAGCGCCCCTCCCCGGTCCGGCACGATGCTGCCCTTGTCATCACGCGTCAGCAGAACCGAGGCGCTGCTGTCGCCCGGATTGTTGACGATGACCCGACCGACCTGGCCGCTGTCCCATTTCGCGTTCGCAGCGTTGACCAACGGCGCAAGCGCTACCAGCGGCGTAGCGATGCCTTCGCGCTTGACCGTTTCCGGAAACGGATAGGCTTCGCTGTAGAAGGCCTGGACTGTGTCGTACTGGCTGAGGATGCTCGCGGGCATCACCATCGACATGAAGATCACCAGACTGCTGTAGGTGATCATCAGGTGGAACGGCAGCACCAGCACGCCCAGCGCGTTATGCCCGTCCAGCCAGGAACGCTGGCCCTTGCGCAGACGGAAGGTGAAGAACTCCTTGAAAACCTTCTTGTGAATGATGATGCCGGTAATCAGTGCGACCAGCATCACCATCGCGGCGCTGGTTGCCAGCCAGCGGCCCCAGGGATAAGGCATCTGCAGTTGATAGTGAAACCGGTAGAAGAAATCACCACCGCGTGTGTCACGCGCCTGCACCTCGCTGCCGGTCTGCGGATCGAGCAGCTTGCGCACGAAGTTATTGCGCTGGCCCTGCTTGCCCTCGGGCAGCCAGCCGACCACAAGGCCTGGCGTGCGCTGATCGGGCAGACTGATGAACCAGCGCGTGGCCCCGGCTGCATGGCTTTGCAGGTAATGCTGAGCCTGTTGCACGCTGGCGCCTGCATCGAGCGCGCGCACCGGAATCTCCGGCTGCATCCAGTGGGTAATCTCGTCCTTGAAATAGGAAAGCGTGCCGGTCAGAAAAATCGCGAACAGCAGCCAGCCAAACAGCAAGCCGACCCAGGTGTGCAGCCAGGCCATCGACTGGCGAAAACCCTCCTTCACAGCAACCACCGACCACAGGTGTAGGCCGCCCCCAGCAACGCACAGGGCGTCAGCACCCCGATCCACGCCTGCAGCGCCGTACGGCAGGCAAAACACCAGAGCACCGCGCCCAGATAGGCGAGAAACGAGAACATCATCCCCGTCACCACCGCTTCGGCGCGGGTAATCGGCAGCCATTGAGCGATGCAGGTGCTGACCAACGAGGCCAGCAGGTAACCGGCAAATACCGCAGCCAGTGCCCGCGAGGCAATGGCAAGGCGATAGGCCGCCGTCACGCCCCTGGCTCTGGCTTTTGCCGTGCGTTTTTGCGGCAGAGGGCGGCTTGCGCTGGTGACATCCATCAGAGGGTCTGCATTGATTCAGGAAACCTGGGAAGCCGTTCATGGGCGACCGGGAAGCGGTCGCAACAAAAGCCGGCGGTATGCGCCATTGATCCTGAACGGGACAAATGAACCGCAATATTAATGATAAATATTCTCATACGCAAAAGAGTCTGCCAGAATCCACGCCACCAATGAGTCCCCGTGGATTGTTCCCCGTGATACCCGTCGCCCACTCCGCTCTCAATCACACTGTCGAAGGCCTGTACAGGGCACACAACGCCTGGCTGACGACCTGGTTGCGACGCAGACTCGGCTGCCCGCACAGCGCGGCAGACCTGGCGCAGGACACGTTCATCAAGGTGCTGGGCGCACGCGATACAGCGCAAATCGTCGAGCCGCGTGCCTTTCTGACGACGATTGCCAAACGCGTGCTGTGCAACCACTACCGGCGTCAGGACCTGGAGCACGCCTACCATCAGGCACTGGCCGAACTGCCGGAGCGCGTGGCGCCTTCGGAAGAAGAGCGGGCGATCATTCTCGAAACCCTGGTCGAACTCGATCAACTGCTGGACGGCCTGCCGCCCCTGGTCAAGCGGGCGTTTCTGTTGTCGCAGGTCGACGGTTTGAGCCATGGCCGGATCGCTGCCGAACTGGATATTTCCATCGCGACGGTCAAGCGCCATCTGCACAAGGCTGCCCTGCGCTGCTATTTCGCCCTATGAATCCGAACAACGAGTCCCTGAACAAATCCGACATCTCGCCTGCCGTGGCACAGCAGGCCGTTGGCTGGCTGCTGGAAATGCAGGAAGGCACGCTGGATGCCCGTCGTCAGCACGCCTGGCAGCTGTGGCTCAATGGCAACGCCGAGCACCAGCGGGCATGGGCGCACATGCAGCGGGTCAACCAGCGCTTGAGTGGGCTGTCCTCGCCGCTGGCACATGCGGCACTCAATGCGCCGAAGTCCGCCAGCCGTCGGCATGCGTTGAAACTGTTGTTGCTGCTCGGCGCAGGCTCGGCAGCGGGCTGGGGCCTGCGCGAGCAGATTGCCCTGCAACCCTTGCTGGCCGACTACGACAGTGGCGTGGGCGAACAGCGCAAAGTGGCGTTGAGCGACGGCAGTCAGGTGCAGTTGAATACTGCCAGCGCGGTGGATGTGCGTTTCGATGCACAACAACGCCTGATCGAACTGCTGCAGGGCGAAATACTCATGACAGCCTCGGCAGACACGCGCCCGCTGAACCTGTTAAGTGCCGAAGGCACGGTCAGGGCCTCGACCGGCGCCAGTCGTTTCAACCTGCGCCAACTGAATGGGCGCACGCAGTTGGCCGTGTTTGCCGGCGCCCTCGAAATATCCCCTGCCGGAAAGAGCGGCCCCGGTTTGATGCTGCAGGCCAGCCAACAGGTGACGTTCAGCCGTGATGCCTGGGACAAGGTTCGTCCGCTGGACGCAGGCAGTGGTGCCTGGGTGGACGGGATGCTGGTGGCGTCGCGCATGAGGCTGGCCGATTTTCTCGCAGAGTTGAGCCGCTACCGCCGCGGTCGTCTGAATTGCGATGCGAGGGTTGCAGGGTTGCTGATTTCCGGCAGCTACCCGCTGGCCGACAGCGAGCGCATCCTCGACATGCTCGAACTCGCCCTACCGGTGCGCGTGCAGCGCTTCACGCGGTATTGGGTGAACGTGCAGGCGCGGGTTTGATCGTGATTGCTCGTTCCCACTTTTCAGTGCTCATGTGGACATACGCGTCTTGGAGAGCCCGAAATACAGGGCTGACACTACGCTAACTATCGTTCCCATGCTCCGCGTGGGAATGCCGTTCGTGACGCTCTGCGTCACACAGCGGTGTTTAGATGTCAGGTGGATTTGCGCTGGCCGGCCAAAATTTTTCAAAAAGCGTGAGCTGTTTTTCGATCCTCGCGTGACAGACAGGGAAAGCCTCTCTCAACCTTCCGGTCAAAGGACTCCCGCATGTCAGCCCGCCCTACTCAACTTTCACCGCTGGTGCGCACATTGCGCCATGTCATTTTCGGCGCGAGCCTTTCGGTCGGCAGCCTGTCGATGGTGCAGGCCGCCGAGGTCGCACCCAAGGTGTATCACATTGCGCCGAGCGAGCTTGAAGCGGCGCTGAACCAGTTCGGTCGTGAGTCCGGCGTGCTGATTTCCTATGGTTCGCAGATGACCAGCGGCCTGAAAAGCCGTGGCCTGGAAGGTCAGTACACACCCGAGCAGGGCCTGAACGCCTTGCTCGAAGGCACCGGCCTGCAGGCCATGGCCGATGGCAATAACGGCTTCACCCTGCAATCGGCAAATACGGCTGGCGCGCCGATCGAGCTGGGGGTTTCCACGGTGGTCGGTGACTGGCTGGGCGCTGCGCAGCAAACCAACGTTTTCGAACATCCCGGCGCACGTGACGTGATTCGCCGTGAGGAGTTCGAGCGGGTCGGCGCGACATCGGCGCGTGAAGTGCTCAATCGCATTCCGGGCGTCAATGCGCCGGACAACAACGGCACCGGCAGCCATGACATGGCGCTGAATTTCGGCATTCGCGGCCTCAATCCACGCCTGGCGTCGCGTTCTACCGTGTTGATGGACGGTATCCCGGTGCCATTCGCGCCCTACGGCCAGCCGCAACTGTCGTTTGCGCCGATCAGCATGGGCAATATGGACGCAGTTGATGTGGTGCGTGGCGGTGGCGCAGTCCGTTACGGTCCGCAGAACGTGGGTGGCATCGTCAACTTCGTGACCCGCGCGATCCCCGATGCACCTACCCTCAAGGGCGGCATACAAACCGAGACCAGCCCGTCGTCCAGCCACGATGGCTTCAAGACCACCGGCAACCTGCTGGCCGGCGGCACTGCGGACAACGGTCTGGGCGGCGCGATTCTGTATTCCGGCGTGCGCGGCGGCGACTGGCGCGAGCACAGCGACACCGAAATCGACGACCTGATCCTCAAGGGTAAATACCAGATCGACGACGCCAACAGCCTCAACGCCATGGCGCAGTACTACGATGGCGAAGCGCAGATGCCCGGCGGCCTCAGCGTCGCGGACTACGATGCCGATCCGTACCAGTCGACACGCTTGAAGGACAAGTTCTGGGGCCGTCGCACCATGTTCAACTTCGGCTATCGCTACGAACAGGACGCGCGCGTCTTCACCGCCAACACGTTCTTCACCAAGACCCTGCGCAGCGGCTATCTGGATCAGGGCAGCTTCGTTTCCCTGTCGCCCCGCGAATACTGGGTGCGTGGCCTGGAAACACGCTTCTCGCAAGGCTTTGCGCTGGGCGAAACCTGGCATGAAGTCGGCGTTGGCTACCGTTACGTCAACGAGGCCGGTCACGAACTGCGCTATCGCGAACCGGTAACCGGCGAACTGCCGACCACCGCCAGTCGCAACGACCGCGACACACGCGGAGCGACCGAAGCGCATGCGTTCTACATCGACGACCGCATCGATATCGGCAAGTGGACCATCACGCCGGGCATTCGCTACGAGATGATCGACACCGCACAGAACAACAACCTGACCAACGCCCGATACCAGGGTGACTACAGCACCGCACTGCCCGCGTTGAATGTGCTTTACCACCTGACCGACACCTGGAACCTGTACGCCAACACCGAAGGCTCGTTCGGCAGCGTGCAGTACAGCCAGATGCCTAACCGCGTCACCGGCGATGAAGTCAAACCGGAAAAAGCCCGCACCTGGGAGCTGGGCACACGCTACGACAATGGCAACCTGCGGGCCGAGATCGGCGCGTTCCTGATCAATTTCGACAACCAGTACGACAGCAACCAGACCAACGACACGGTGATCGCACGCGGCGAGACGCGCCATCAGGGCATCGAGACCAGCGTCAACTATGCGCTGGAGGGCCTTAGCCCGGTGCTGGCCGGCTACGATGTCTACGCGACCTACGCCTTCGTCGACGCCACGATCCGCGAAGACGGCCCGAACAAGGGAAACCGCGTGCCGTTCTCGTCAAAGCACAAGGGCACCATGGGCGTCAGCTACACCGAAGGGCCGTGGAAGCTCAATTTCGACAGTTCCTTCCAGAGCGACCAGTTTGCCGACAACGCCAATACTTCCGCTGAAAGCGCCGACGGCAGCACCGGCAAGATCCCTGGGTACATGCTGTTCAGCACCCGCGCCAACTACGACTTCGGCCCGCAACTGTCTGACCTCAACGTAGCGGTCGGGATGAAGAACATCTTCAACCGCCAGTACTACACCCGCTCGTTCGACGACAACAACCGCGGCAAATACGTCGGCGAACCGCGCACGGTGTACGTACAGACGTCGGTCGCATTCTAGTTTCGGACGCCAGAGCGCAAGAGAAGTGTTCGCCCGGACACTTCTCGTTCCTCACGCTTCGCATGGGAATGCCGTTCTGGACGCTCTGCGTCCGCTGCTGATTCGCAGCCTCGCGGCAAGGCATCCCTTTTTTGCTGCGAAATATTTCTTACACATTGGGGTTGAATTGTCAGGCCATTGCCGCCAACACTGTGAATGAGCGCAAACGAAAACGATTCCGACAGGAATCATGCAGTCCAGCCTCGCACGAGCAAGCCCTAATAAGGATTAACTATGCAAATCCAGGTCAATAGCGATAATCACATCGAAAGCAGTATCCGACTGGAGGAGTGGGTTCGTACCACCGTTGAAAGCACGCTCGAACACTACGATGAAAACCTGACCCGCGTGGAAGTCCACATCCGCGACGAAAACGGCGACAAGCCTGGCCCGCACGACATCAAGTGCCAGATGGAAGCTCGCCCCAAAGGACACCAACCTATTTCTGTTTCCCACAAGGCTGATACGGTAGATCAGGCTGTGGATGGCGCTGCTGTAAAACTCGATCACGCCCTCGAGCATCTGTTTGGCAAACTGCGCGGCAAACGAGGCGCCGCACCGATCATTGCCGAACAGGATGAAGATCCGGTCAGCCCGGACGCGCTGCTCGAAGAAGAATTTCTGGAAAAAGAGCAGGAGAAAGAAGCCGCTCGTCTGACCTGATGCTTCACTGACACGTTTTGCAAGAAAAGGGCGAACCGGCGACGGTTCGCCCTTTTTGTTTGCCACGGGCCGGCAAGCGCACCACAAACGGTCGCTGCACAGTTTTGGCCACCTTGACCCTTCCCTCGCCTCGCAGCCATTTTGATCGCTGGGTGCCGTCCATCGAATTTAACAGCCAGCGCCGCGCAGCCCGAGCGCTGCACCTGACAGCCATCGGCGAGCAAAAATCATCCCGCGTCCCCTCGATGAGGGTGCGGGTCTGCCGTTCATACCGACAGGTGTTCAACACTCATCCAGCCGCTCCGCAGCACAACGCTCAACGTCAGAAACTGGACAGTGGGCGATTACGGTTTCGACCCCGTCTTTACGAATCTCTGACGTCAAGATTCGGTTGTCGGAGTGTCAGACAATCACTCGAAAAAGTCATGAGCAAAACGCTTTCGCGAGAGGAGCAGGCCATGTACGGGAGCTGTTTTTCGCCCGCTTTGGAGAGCACTTTTTTCAACCGAACTGAACGGCTCGCCCTGCAGCAAAGCCAACCACGAAGCGGCTGCGCAGTGCTCCCGCCCGGCGCCTTCTAGCGCATCGCCCCTGCAATATGGCCCGAACCATGCAAAGCCCTGTAGTACGCGCCACGAGGCAGGCCATCAGGACGGCCACTTTCTGGCGCGGACTGAACGTCGTGAATGCGTCAAAGCTTCTCGAAAAGAAACCCTGTCATCAACGCGGAAGACGACAGCAACCCCGTCAGCACCCAGCGCAGGAGTAACGCAACCGCTGATCAGTCGTCGAGAACCAAAAGGACTACTACCCGGTCAACTTATGCAGACCATTGAGCAGGTGAATGATATGGACAATCCTTTTCAGATGATCACGGACACGTTTCACCCCGACTATCGGGTGAATCTGAGCATTCAAGGGCTGGACGGCAGCATCATGCTGACCTTGTCCAACGAATGCGGCGTCGTTGCCAAGCGTTTGATCAGCGCTGCCCAACGCAATGACCCACAACGCCTGCGCAAGCTGATAGAAAGCGTGCAATTCGGCATCGCTATCGAACGTGGCGACAGCGCGATCAAGATCCTTGCAGCGCTGACCGACGGCGCGACCCTGAAAAAGGCACCTGTCCCGGCCAATGGTCTGTGGCCGCAGAGTCAGGCAACCGCCAGTGCCGGGGTCTGATGCACCGGCCCTTCCGCTCTATGCAGTGCCGTTGTCGGCGCTGCATAGAGCAAAAACAGATTGATGCCGTTCAATACCCTCCAGCCTGCCTGATCGGGCTTTCCCCCCAGTAAAACCGGCCTTTCGCTACCATCCCCCCCTCCCTCCTCTTCAGCAAAAGTACAGATACATCCTGCTACAACAATCCTTGCGCAGAAACATTCGAGCGACTGGGCACTGAGTTCAGCGCCACTGCACCTGCGGGTGATTCCGAGGAGGCAACATGTATTTACGTTATGGGGTATTGATCGCATCACTTGCGATAGCGTCAGGCTGTGTTGAAGAGCGTGTGGTCCATGAGCGATCGCATGCCCATCATGAATACGTCGAAGAAGTGATCGCGCCGCAACCGCCACCGGAACGCGTCGTCGAGGTGGAACCGGCCCCTCGTCCCGGCTATATATGGGCACGCGGTTACTGGCACTGGAACGGCCAGCGATTCGTGCCGGTACATGGCCACTGGGAAACAGAACGACCCGGCTATCACTATGTGCATCCGCACTGGGAAAGCGCTGGTGACGGCTGGCACTGGCGTGCCGGGGTCTGGCTGAACTGATTGCCTTCTTCTATAAGCAGCGTGCTGGCGGCATCTTGCACAGATGCCGCCATTGCCTCGATCAGATTTCGCCCTTCTCTTCCGTCACCGCGCCTTTGACGGTGCTGGACGAGTCGGGAATCTTCGCTGAAGGGTATTTGTAAGACGCATAGCGCACCACCAGAATCGCAAACGCCAGCAACAGAATGCCGCCACACAGGTAGATAATGCCGATGTCCGGTGGGTTGTGATGGGACACGTCGGAAATCAGCAGGCGCGTCAGTGCCGTGATTGCGACATAGATCAGGAAGCGCACGGGCATGTGGTTGGTCTTGAAATAAATCCCGGTCATCGCCCCCAGCTCGAGATAGATGAACAGCAGCAGGATGTCATCGACCGTGACGTTGCCTTTCTCGACCATCCCCAGAAATGCAACCACCGACGCCCAGGCAGTGATCGCGCCGATTGCGAACAGCGCCAGAAAGTGGAAGCTCTCCACACACAGGTTGCCCAGTGACTCGGCCTGCGCATGCACGCGGTGTCTTATCTTTACTGCCCATTTGTTTCCCATGACGCGTTACCTCTGAACCTTCGTTTATGCCGACCGGATGATGCCGGGTACTCGTGACACCCTTGTGGCCTGCTTTTGAAAGCAGGAACAGGGCCATAGGCTATGGTTGAGAGCGCGGCGGGTTGTCGCAAGGCACATTTGCAGCGTAAAAAGATGCGTAAACGCCACTATTCAGGCAGGGCTTGATTGGCACATGGCTTTTACTGTATAAAAACACAGTAATCGAGAAATCGCTTTCGCTGTTGCGTCGCAGGCCGGCCTCACTAAAGGCCTTCACGCAGTGCCCGCTACACCTGACCGGCGCGCTGGTCATGCACGATCGATGCTTTGCATACCCGCTGGTCAGAGCACAAAGCGCTGAACGTCCGGGTCTAGCCCTTTCAACACTGGATAAGACGACGAGGCCAAAATGGCTGTTGAAACCCTTTACCGCAGCACCCGCGATCTGGAGACTACTTTCGTGGACCGTAAACTCGCCGATGCGCACGACCAAATGCTCGAGCTGGCCGAGCTTCTCACCGACGTCCTGATCAAGAACGTGCCGGGGATCTCGGAGAAGCATGCAGAGGACGCGAGCATTTACATGGCGAAGAATCGCGCCGTGTTCGCAGCGGCGTTCAAGAACAACGCGACCGCGCTCAGCGAGCTGTCGGAACCGGCCGAGGCGAAAGGCTGATTTCGCTGTGAGCTGCGACTCCCCTCATGCGAGGGGGTCGCCAATCATTCTCATTTAATGGCTGGGCAATCGCCCGTATTGCTGCTACAACTCAATACTGTATATGCCGTACAACTTGAACAGCATCTAAGCGAACTCCTAACCTCCCGCCCGCTCGTCAGCGTGTCAAACTCGACACCTAATCAAAGTTGCCAACCGTCATTATATTAGCGTCATTTTTGTGAACCCCTTCTCTCTTCCTGTCATTAAACAGGCGTCAGGATTCTGCTGTAGTGACGCCCGTCTCAGCGCCACTATTTTTGTTGGAACTTTTTGCCATCACTCATAACTACGCGTGGCAAACAGGCATTCAAAACAGCTGGAAAAACGTTCCAACCCCCCTCAAAAGCCCCGAATTCATTGACCAAAAGGCCCTTCCTAAAAAATTTAACCCTCTACTGACCGTGGTGAAATTCTAAAGTTCATACTCATTGTTACTTTGAAAAATACTTAATAAAAAATTTTGCTTTATTATCCTGTTCTGTTAATAATCCCGACAACTCCGGGTAACAAGGCATATTGCTACATTCACACTGAAGTGAACATCGAGCCACAAACTCCGATCTTTCCGCCCGAGAAACTCATCAACTCGCTAGCTGACCAAGCTGTTCTCAGCCTGGTTCTTGCTGCTGTGCGACGCGCTAAGTGCGCGGGAGGAAATAATGGCTGGTCTGCACCCCAGAATGAAGGTCCTTTCCATTTTCGGTACTCGTCCGGAGGCCATCAAAATGGCTCCCCTGGTCAGAGCACTGGCTGCAGAGCCAGGTATCGACTCAAGAATCTGCATTACCGGGCAGCATCAAAGCATGCTGCAACAGGTGCTGGACATGTTCGAGCTCAAAGCCGACTACAGCCTCGATGTGATGCGCCCCGATCAGACACTGAACTCGCTGACTGCTGCGCTTTACGCGGCGATCGACCCGATTCTGGACGAGCTGAAGCCGGACAAAGTGCTGGTTCACGGCGACACCACATCAGCCATGGTGGCGGCCATGTCGGCCTTTCATCGCCGCATCCCCATCGGCCACGTCGAAGCGGGTCTGCGCACCGGTGACATCCGTCAGCCATGGCCTGAAGAGATGAACCGTCGTTGCATCGATCTGATTTCCGATCACCTGTTCGCTCCCACCGCCGAGTCGCGCCGCAACGTGCTGGGCGAGCGTTTGCAGGGCATTTCGTTCGTGACCGGCAATACCGTGATCGACGCCCTACACCTGACCGCGCAACGAATCGACAGCAACCGTCAGCTGCGCCATGCCCTTGATCGTCAGTTTTCGTTCCTGGTGCCCGAACGCAGGGTGCTGGTGGTGACCGGTCATCGTCGCGAAAACTTCGGCGACGGCTTCCTCAATATCTGCAAGGCTCTGGGCGAGCTTGCCAGACGCGACGACATACAGATCGTCTACCCGGTGCACCTGAACCCCAACGTACTGGGGCCGGTGACCGAGCACCTGGGTGAGCTGCCCAACGTGCACCTGATCAAACCGCTGGACTACCTGTCGTTCGTGCGCCTGATGCAACGCGCTCACGTCATCCTCACCGACTCCGGTGGCGTGCAGGAAGAAGCGCCGTCGCTGGGCAAACCGGTATTGGTCATGCGCGATGTCACCGAGCGCCCGGAAGCGGTCGCGGCAGGCACCGTGCGCCTGGTGGGCACCGAAACGGACGCCATCATTCGTGGCGTGAACGCCCTGTTTGACGATGATGCCCTGTGGCACAACGCCTCCCGCTCGGCCAACCCTTATGGCGACGGCAAAGCCAGTTCACGGATCGTCGATGCGCTGATGGGTCGCCCGGTGGATGAGTTTGTCGCCGAGCTGCCGCGTCAGCGCCAGGACTCGATGGACAGGCACATGGATACACGAATCAAGCCGCAGCACGAACATGCAGAGTTGCGCTCGATGGCCAGCTAGCACAACGGTCGCGCAGATAGCGCAGACACACCCTAAAAAATCCGCAGGAAGCAGTCCGCAAACAATACGGGCACCCGGTTCAGACCGAGTGCCCGAAAAACGTTGTAGCAGACCGGCAGCCTGTATCAAGACCCAATGGCCTTGAGCCTTTACCGAGATCTGCACGATGAAATCTTCCGTTGCCGTAAACATGGGCGCGTTTGGCGTACTTGCCTGCGGGATTAGCCTGCTGGCTCTGATGCCTGCATTCGCCCTGGCTGCCGACAGCCCGCTGACCCAGGCGATCAACCGAATCACTGCCGACAATCGCCAGGAGCGCGTGGTCGAGCTGAGGGAGCTGGGTATTGATCGTCCGATCATCCTCAATGCCACCGACGCCCGCCGCGAGCTGTACCTGCCGGTGCCAGCCAATGTGCCGCTGACCGAGGCCACGCTGAATTTCGATGCCAGCTACCTGAACGGCGAGGCAGGCCGCAACACGCTGCTGCTGTCGCTGGACGGTTATCCGGTACGTGCGCTGGGCCTCAATGAAGAACAGGGCAACGCCAGTGCGACGCTGGGCGTCGACAAGGCAGCGCGCGAAAACGGCTCGGTGCGGCTGGGGATTGCCTGGTCGTCGGTGATCTCGAAAGTGCTCTGCGAAGACGAACGCGCGATCGGCAACGTGTTGCGCATCGATCCGCACACGCGCCTGACATACAGCTACGACGCCAGCCAGTTGCAGGACGTCGGCGCGGTATGGAACGCACTGCCCGGCAAACCCGGCCTGCTGGTCGCACCCGGCACATTGTCGAACGCCAGCTACGATGCCGCCTGGCGTCTGGGCGTAGCGCTGGAACGCATCGGCAAGCAGGCACGCATTCTGCCGTTCCCTGCGGTGCAGGACAGCGTGGACCTGAGCGGCCTGACTATTCCGGCTGAACTCAAACAGATTCCGGCGTTTGCAGGGCTCGAAGGCAAGGGTCAGTACACCCTGCGCGACCCGGCGGAAATCGGTGCATTGCTGATGCTCGGCCAGACACCTGCGTTGCAGGCCGACATGGCGATCAGCGATCCGCAGTTGCTCAAGGCAATCGACGACGCCATGGACGCTCTCCAGGTGCAGGTGCAGGGTCTGGATGCTTCGGCGGCCAGCGCACTGGGCCAATGGCGCGAACGCCACATCAAGAAGCCGCTCGCCAACAGCACCGGGGATGACGTGAGTCTGGCCCTGCTGGGCAATCGCGCACTGCTGATGATCAAGCCGGAGTCGGCCGACAAAGCTATCGGCCTGTTCAGTTCGGCGTGGAACAAACTGGCGCGCAATCGCCAGCTGACCATCGGCGAAGAGGCCGCCATGCCTCTGAGCGAAGACGGTCGCGTCGCACTGACCCGCCTGGGCGGCAAGCCCGGCACGGTGGATGTGCTGGCAAAAACCGACTGGAGCGCCTCGTTCCCGCTGGGCAGCGTTGCCTATGACGGTCGTGTACCGGTGACTGCGATGATCGATATCGCTGCCGCCCCCGGCGCATCGGGTACCCCGCCGGTTGCCACGCTGTTCCTCAACGATTACCTGATCGGCGCGATGCAACTGACGGCCGATGGCAAGAAAGAGCGCATCGAAGCTCGCATTCCGCAGTACGCACTGGCGGCGCAGAACGTACTGCGCGTGTCCTTCCAGCGTCAGCCGGTCAGCAACCAGTGCCTGGAGACGCCGCAGGCGTTCCCGATCTCGGTATTGCCAACCAGCCACATCGTGCTGGACAAGGTCACGCCTGACGAAAACTTCTCGGGCATGGCGGCACGCTTCGCCACCGATACGCAGATCATGGTGCCCAAGGGCTACCTTGAGCACCCGGCCAGCAGCCTGCCGCAAGTCATCCGTATCGCCAGCGCCTCCGGCGTCTCGCCATTGCGCGCACAGCTCAGCGTCAGCGATGACGCCAGCGTAGCCGTAACCCCGGCCAAGTCTTTCCTGGCCTTCGAACTGCCCATCAAGGACGGCGCCGAGTCGGTCAAGGCCAGCAACGACGGACACCTGCTGATCAACCACAAAGAGCAGACGCTGCTCGACCTCAAGTCGCTCCACCACCTGGCTTCGCTGCAAGTGATCGAAGCTGGCGGCCAGCACGGCATGATCTATCGCACGCTGGGCGGTCAGACCCCGGTTTTCGAACGTCCGGTACTGCTGGAACGTGGCAACGCCGCAGTGCTGGCTGACAGCGGCCCGATCGCTACCTTCGACGCCAAGGACCCGACCGGCAGCCAGATGATCGAGGAGGAGGAAAGCACCGGCATCGACGCCTGGCGCAAACCTTCGCTGCTGTGGCTGATCCCGGGCGGCATCGTACTTTTTCTCATTCTGTTGCTGGCTGGCCGTAGCGCCCGTCGCAATCGCTCGTAACAGGCCGCCACAATGACGTCGCTCTATTGGCCTTACTGGCTGGCCCATTACTACAGTGTGCTGGAAGTCGCGACGATCGTTGTCGGGCTGATCATCCTGGTATCGAGTATCGATGACCTGTTCATCGATATCTGGTACTGGTCGCGGCGGCTGTACCGCAAGTTCACCGCCGAACGCCGCTACCGGCCGCTGACTGCCGAGCAGTTGATTGCCCGCGACGAGCAGCCGCTGGCGATCATGGTCCCGGCCTGGCTGGAATACGACGTCATCGCGCCGATGATCGAAAACATGGTGTCGACGCTCGACTATCAGAACTACGTGGTGTTCGTCGGCACTTACATCAACGACCAGCGCACCATCGATGAAGTGGAGCGTATGCGTCGCCGCTACAAGCAGTTGCACCGCGTGGAGGTGCCGCACGCCGGCCCGACCTGCAAGGCCGACTGCCTGAACTGGGTGATCCAGGCGATTTTTCTGTACGAGAAGACTCATTCCGTACAGTTCGCCGGGACCATCCTGCACGACAGCGAAGACGTGCTGCACCCGCTTGAACTGCGCCTGTTCAATTACCTGCTGCCACGCAAGGACATGATCCAGTTGCCGGTCGTGTCGCTGGAACGCAACTGGTACGAATGGGTGGCCGGCACCTACATGGACGAGTTCGCCGAATGGCACGGCAAGGACCTGGTGGTACGCGAAAGCATGACTGACACCGTGCCTTCGGCTGGCGTCGGCACTTGTTTCTCGCGACGTGCGCTGATGGTGCTGGCGGATGAAAACCAGAACCAGCCGTTCAATACCGAAAGCCTGACCGAGGACTACGACGTCGGCGCGCGATTGGCGAAGTACGGCATGCAGGCGATCTTCGTACGCTTCCCGGTGCAATTTCGGGTGCTGCGCAAATCGTGGTTCCGCAAGCCTTATGAGTCGACGCTGGAAATGCCGCTGTGCGTGCGCGAATTCTTCCCGGACACCTTCCGCACCGCCTTTCGCCAGAAAGCGCGCTGGACGCTGGGTATCGGCTTGCAAGGCTGGGAGCAAATGGGCTGGACCGGCTCGCTGGCCAACCGATACCTGCTGTTTCGGGACCGCAAGGGTGTGGTCACGTCATTTGTCAGCATCCTTGCTTATGCCATCCTCATTCAGTTGCTGGCGCTGATTGTGCTGCGCTCCAGCGGAGTCTGGAACACCAGCTTTCCGACACCTTTTGAAACCACCGGGCTGATTCAATATCTGCTGGTGGCCAACGGCATCGCATTGCTGTGGCGGATCCTGCATCGCTGCTACTTCACCACCGTGCTTTACGGCTGGCAGCACGGTTTGCTGTCGATACCGCGCATGGTGGTCGGCAACTTCGTCAACTTCATGGCTGCGGCGCGGGCCTGGCGGATGTTTCTGGTGGGCAAGGTGCTCAACCGCAAGCTGGTCTGGGACAAGACCATGCACGACTTCCCGTCTTCCGACCTGATTGCCGTCGCGCCCCGCCGTCTGGGCAGCGTGCTGTTGTCCTGGCAAGCCATCAACGACGAAAAACTGCAGACCGCACTGGCTGAACAGCAAACCCGTCAGGTGCCCCTGGGCAGGATTTTGCTTAGCCACGGCTGGCTCGACGATGAAACCCTTGCCGAGGCCATCGCTTTTCAGAACGACCTGCCGCGGGTGTTCGACATCGCCGGCAAACGTGCGACAACCGATGTGCTGGCCGATGAGTTCTGCCTGCGCTGGCGTGTCGTGCCGTTGCAAATGAATGCGCTGGGGCGCCAGGAAATTGCAGTGGCCAGCCCGCTGCCGCCTGATGGTCTGCAGCAGATTACCGAACAGCTGGGCGCCGAGCCGGTGCAGTTGATTGCCCGTGAAAGCGACATCGTCGCGCAGTTGCGTCAGCTTCAGGTGGTCGAGGGTCAGCCGCTTCCAGCCAGAGCACCGCTGCTGGGCGATCTGCTCATCGAGCAAGGCCTGCTGGACCGCGACGTGTTCCAGAAAGCCATGCTCGGCTACCGCCCGCATGTGCATGGCCGCATCGGCGACTACCTGGTCGACATCGGCGTGCTGCCCAGAGAAACCATCGAACAGGCTGTGGCACGTCAGCACAACCATTACCGATCTGACGATCAAACGGAGCAGCCACTATGAAGCGCCCCTTCATCCTGTCGCTGCTGGTGAGCGGCCTGGGTCTTGTCGCACCGCTCAGCCAGGCGGAGACACTGCCCCTGCCGTTGACCGGACCCGCCTATGCCATCGCCAACGAAGCCTACATGGCCTACAACCGCAAGGATTACGACCTGGCCATCGCCAAGGCGAACGAAGCGTTGCGTCAGCGCGGTGACGCTCAGCAGTTGCGTGACCTCATTACGTTGGCCGAACGCGACAAGTACCGCCGTGATCACCCGCAACGCGCTTACAAGACAAGGCCCAAACCTGGCTACCTGGAAGGCAATCAGGCGCTACGCGCCTATGCCAGGCATGACTACGACGGCTCGGCGAGTCATGCGCGCAAGGCCATTGCCCAGGCACCGAAGAACCTTGATTACCGCATGATGCTGATCGAGGCGCTGCAACGTCAGCAGCGTCTGGACGAAGCACAGGCAGCCATCAACGATGCCGAGCAGGCACTGGGGCCGCAAGAGGTCCTGACGCGTCGTCGGCAGGCGATTCAGGAGCAGGTAGCGGTCGACAAGGCAGCCACCGGCTATAAGGCACTGGCACGCGGCGATAACGACACCGCAGTCAGCGAGGCGCGGGAGGCTGTTCGCAGTTTTCCGAAACAGATGGCTTACCGCAAGCTGCTGGTCAGCGCCCTGATTGCCCAAGGGCAGTATGCCGAAGCGCGCTCTGCGGCCACCGAAGCGCTGGCGCTGAATGGCAACGACGCCACCCTGCTCGTCCAGCGCGGACAAATGCGTCAACGCCTGGGCGATCAGGACGGTGCACGTCAGGACTTCGCCCAGGCAATGGCGGTCGGCAACCTGCCCCTGCGTGAACAGGCATCGTTGTATGCCGCCATGGGCCAGCCGAGTGAGGCGCTGCAACGTCTGCAGCAAGCTCGCGATGCAGGCCAACTGCAACCCGGCGATGAAGTGCAGATTGCCTATTTCCTCAGCCAGGCGGGCGATGATCAAGGTGCGCTGGATACCTTCAAGCGTGTTGACCGTCAGTCCGGTCTCAAGCCCCGCGAAGTACAGGATGCCGCCTACAGCGCGATGCGCACGTCGAACGATGCGCAGGCCATCGCCTACTTCAAGCGCGTGCTCGATTATCAGCAGACCGGCGATCTGCAGATGCCCGCGCAACAGGTGTTCGACACCCGACGTGCCGTGTCTGATCTGTCCCGTGAATGGGGCCTGACCAACACCACGACTTATCGGGGTGCCAGCACCAGCAGCGGCCTGAGCGGCGCACCCGGCGGCAGCAATGACAGCGTGCAGAACAGCACCGAAGTGTTCTGGCGCCCCTTCGGTTACCGTAACGCGCGCTTCGTCGAGCTTTACGGACGCGTCACCGACACGCTGTGGAGCAAGGAAGGCGACTCCGACACAGGCGCGGACGCCTTGCAGGGCGCGCTCGGTATCCGGGTCAAGCCGTTCAGCGCAGTCAACGTGATCGGCGCCTTCGAACGCACCTTTCCGCTGGGCAACTCGAACGCCGACGGCGACTGGCTGGTGCGCCTGGGCTACGGCTCGAGCATCGGCACCGACCTGCGCGTCGATGTACCGAGCTGGTGGACTTCGCAGCTGTACGCTGAAGGCGGGCGCTATCTGCAGGACAAGCGCAACTACTTCAACAGTGAGTGGCAGGTCGGGCGCAGCTTCCGTCTGGACAGCATCAGCCCGCGGCTGGTGGTGTTTCCCCATGTGGTCGCCGCAGTGGACTACGATTCGAAGATGCGCAGTGAGGTCGACAGTCTCGGCCGTAGCAGCACATCATCGGGTAATGCTGGCGGACTTGGCGTCGGTACGGGCGTGCGTTACTGGTTCCGCGAGGACAAATACAAGGCGCCGCAGTCGTATGTCGACTTCTCCGTGCAGTACCGCGAGAAAGTGTTTGGCGATGACCGCGCAGAAGGCGTTTTCGCACGCATGACGTTCTCGTGGTGATCCGCGCCCGTCCCCCATCAGGGAGTAATGTTTGAAGGCTCTGGCCGCACTGCTGCGACAGGCAACATTGGTCAAGACCTCGCTGGCCGCCCTGCTGGTGGGGGCAATCGCTCTCGGCACCAGCGAGCTGTATGTGCTGATCCAGCCCAAGGGCCCGGGCGTGGTCGGCATCGTCTGGCAACCGGATAACGCAACGGTTGGCATAAGCGGCAACTGGGACAGGCTCGGCGCACGGCAATTGCTCGTGCAGTGGACGGCGGTCGATGACCAGGCGTTCATACCGGGCACGCCGATGACCAGCGTGCCCATGTTGCCGGACTGGACACGCATCGGCAAGGAGCCGTGGGCGCAGGAGGTAATCCTCGGGCTGGCCGGGTATTTCAGCGAAACCCGTTCACGGGACAATATCGAGCAACTGGCGGTGCTTTCGGCACAACTGGCCAAGGTGAAAACGCCGCTCAATGTCACCGGCTGGTACTTCCCCGCCGAAGTCGATCCCAGCTGGAGTCGTGCCAAGGAGTTACCCGCTCTGCTGGCGAAACTGCCCAGACCGTTGTGGATCAGCGTCTACGATGGCGGCAATATCGGACCCGCCGCCACGGCGGACTGGCTGAAAACCTGGCTGCCGGACGATATCGGCGTGTTCTTTCAGGATGGCGTGGGGGTCTATGCGCGCACCGCTCCGGTTGCCCGCACCTACGCCGACGCCCTGCGCCAGCGGCTGGGCAAGAATCGCGTGAGAATCATCGTCGAAGCCTTTCGCCCGCAGCTAGGCGGCGGCTTCCGCCCGGCAACGGCGGCGGAACTGAAACCGCAGATCGCCGCCTTCGATGGCTATCCGCTGTATCTGTTCGACGGTCCGCACTATGTGACACCCGACCTGATAGAAGCCCTGAACAAGTAGAAACAAGTGGCGCTGGACGAAATTCGCGCACAGGGCTACAAAGAGTCTTCGCACTGGATTTCGAGCCGCACGGAGTGGTCCATGACGCCACGTCAGCATTGCCTGGCCTGCCTGCAACAGACACCGCCCGCGGTGTTTGAAGCTGCGTTATGGGTGTCGACCGAACATGACGCGCACTTCGCGTGGCATGAGGTAATGAGCGAAATGGATCGGTTGCAGCGCCAGATAAGCGCGGCGCTGCCTGTCCTGCCTGCGCCTGAACTCGCGCAACCGCTGTTACGGCAGCTCAACGCGCTTGGTTTTCAGCAGGATGACTGGAACCCTCCCAAACCCGATTCGGCCCTTTTGCACAAGATCGTGGAGCAGCGTCGAGGCCAGCCGCTGGGGCTGGCAATGATCGCGCTGGAGATCGCACGGCGCCTGGACATCGCCATGGAAGGCGTTAACTTCCCGGGTCACTTCCTGCTGCGCGTGCCGGGTGCCGATCACCTGCTCGACCCCTGCAGCGGGCGCAGGCTCTATCCCGCCGACTGCCGCGAGCTGTTGATCAGGCAGTTCGGCCCGACCATGAAGCTGCGCGCCGAGCATATGACACGCGCCACCCCGACCAGCATGCTGCAACGGTTGTCACGCAACCTGCGGCACCTGCATCAGATCAACGATAATGTTCTCGCGGCGCTCAAGGATGCCGACCGCATCGTCGAACTGGGCCAAGCCACCAGCAGCGATCACCTGGCCCGCGCCAGTCTGTACCAGTTTCTCGAATGCCCGCAGGCCGAACGCTTCGATCTGGAACGCGCGCTGCTGCTCAGTGAAGACCCAATGCAAAGACTCAAGCTGGCCGAGCGCCTGAGCCGCTTGCCGGTAAACCACCGCGTTCATTGAGCGCACTACTCATTCGCTGCGAATTGTTACCTGCCGGGTAATGCTGCATATCCTGCGCGGGGATTTTTCAGACGCGCGATGGCGGTTAATCTGCGCGCGTTAAATCGACGTGGATTTGCAAGCTCCCTTGATCCTGCGTTTTGTTTGGCCGCCGTGCAGATATTTGTGCAGCGGCCTTTTTTATTGCCCGCAGGTTTTAACGCTTTCCGCGCTTATGCCGTGCAGCGTGCCGCAGCCTGCTTGACCTTGACCCGTTCAGGAGGCGCCGCAATGCTTACCTGAGGAAGCTCGCCCCCTATTAATCTGGCCATGTGTCACTCCAGATATGAATGTGTTCGGACTTCATATCGGAGTGGAAGATGCTTAATGAATAGGTCTGCAAAAATCCATACTCGTCCTACAGAGGCAAAAGACAGTTTTTACATAAATCGGCGAAACGCCCTTATACAACCAAGCAACCCGCTTAAACAGGTGCGCAAGTTCAACGAACACTCGTGTCTTGCATCAACGGCCATAGGCTGTTTATTTAACGTATTTCTGCAGATTGGCCATCATTTCCTTCAACGCCTCGCCAGTGTCGGCAGGGTGCACTGCGTTGGCGAAATCACCAATCGCCTGCCACTGCGCCGCAACGTCTTGCGGGCTGAAACCCGTCTGCGGGTCGAAACAGGCTCCCTGACTGCGCTGCCAACGGACCTTGCCGATCCAGCCACCACCCACTTCGAACAACTCGCCACTGCTTTGGCATTGTTCACTGCCCAGGTACACCACCAACGGGCTGACCAGTTCGGGTTTGAGCAGCTCGAAAACATTGGCGGGGATCAGCCCCTCGGTCATGCGTGTGCCGCCCGTTGGCGCTATGGCGTTGACGAAGATGCGGTGCTTGCGACCTTCCAGCGCGAGGGTGCGGGTCAGTCCGTACAGCCCCAGCTTGGCCGTCGCGTAATTGGCTTGCCCGAAGTTGCCGTAGATACCGGACGTCGATGACGTGAAGATCACCCGCCCGTCATTCTGCTCGCGCAGATAAGGCCAGGCGGCATGGGTGACTTTGTAGGCTCCCTCGACATGGACGCGATAGACCAGGTCCCAGTCGGCGTCCTCCATTTTGGCGAAGGTCTTGTCACGCAGAATGCCAGCGTTGTTGACCAGCACATCGATGCGCCCGAATGCGTCCAGCGCATGCTGCACAATGCGGCCGCCCTCGGTCACCGAATCATGGTTGGCTATCGCAGTGCCGCCTGCCGCGCGAATCTCGGCCACCACGCGATCGGCGGCAGACGCGCTGGCCCCTTCGCCATGCGCCGAGCCACCCAGGTCGTTGACCACCACTCGCGCACCGTGTTTCGCAAACAGCAGCGCATGAGCCCGACCCAGCCCACCCCCTGCGCCGGTCACAATCACGACTTTATCGTCAAAACGCACTGACTCGCTCATCGCTGGCTCCATGCCTCAAGAATACGTTGCGATGAGTGTCGTACACGCCCTGCACAGCCACAATCAACACCCGCAGTGCTGAATCATTCCCCATAAAGGAGCGCGATGTTTTCAGCCCAGGTGCTTGATGAACGCTTCCAGCCACGGCTCGGCGTCGGTTTCCGGGGTGACGCTTTCACTTCCGTCCAGACGCAACATGTCCTGTACTTCGCTAACGCCCAACTCAACGAACAGTTCACGCATCTGCTCACCGCCGGCGCAAAAGGTGTCGCCGTAACTGGCATCGCCCAGTGCAATCACCCCGCCAGGCAATCCACGCAGTTGGCCTGGCAGACTGTCGCGCAGCGCTGCATAAAGAGGCATGAGGTTGTCGGGCAACTCGCCCATCCCGGTAGTCGACGTCACAGCAAGCAGCGCCTGAGGCTCGAAGGCGAGCAGCTCCGGCAACATGAGGCGCGGATTGACGAGGGTCTCATGGCCGGCGGCACGCAACAGTGCAGCGGCGTGTCTGGCAACTTCCTCGGCCGATCCGTAGACCGTTCCACACACGATGGCGACTTTCATGGTTATTCCTGCAGCAGCTTAAAAAAGTGAAACATTATGCCTTAGAATGCCGTCTGAATTTTCTACGGACCATTCTGCCTTCGGTCTGCCCGAAGAAGCACAGCAGCGTTGAAACACTTGAATGAAAAAATATGACGGATGGCCAGAACACTTTGCGGAATCAATGGTCTTTGTTCTCAATAACCGGTTAGACCGAGCCTCCGCCCATGCAACCTGATTCACTTCTCACCCAGGCTGAGCTGGATTTTATCCAGAGCATGCAGCGCAACCCCCAGTTGAACGTACGTGACAGTACGCGCAGTCTGCTGGTCAATGGCGGCATCCAGATCCAGGATCTGCTGACAAAGCTGGCCGCTCATGAGCAGGTCACGATCCATGCGCAGTTCGAGAATCAGCAGATGAATTTCCCTCTGCACCTGGTCGAGGACGAATTCCACGCGCTGCATCTGGAGCTCGGCGCGCCGAGTATTTTCGAGGAAGGTCCGAAGATCCGCCCATGGCGGCTTGTGCTGGAAGAGCCGATCCCTCTGGAAACCGAAAAGGGCGCACTCACGGCGCTCTGGGTTCATGAGCTGTCGTTCAAGGGTGCGCTGCTCGAGTACCGCAAGGAAGGCAAGCTGCCGAGAAACTTTTCCGCCTGGTTCAACCCGCCAGGGCAAGCGCCCATTCCGATGCGCGGCAAGCTGGAGCGAATGATCGGGCAGAACGTCGGCGCCTATCATTTCAGCAAGCACGGCAAAGACGATGCCGAACGCCTGCGCCAGTACATCCTGCAAGAGCATCGTCGCAAACATCCATCCTTGCACAAGTAACCCGCCTGCCCGGCAACGCTCTACCGGTCTCTCCGCGTTTCAGGAATAATCCTTGCTTGCTGTTCACGTGAAGCTGTCGCGATCCACCATCCCGGATCGCGGCACGTGACCTCCCTACCCGGGAATTTCACGCCTCTACCGGAGATATACAATGTCTACCTCACCCGTCACCTTGATGGTTGCCCGCCGCGTGGCGCAGGGTCGCTACCATGAAATGATGGCCTGGCTGCACGAAGGCGAACAGTTGGCCACGGACTTTCCGGGGTATCTGGGTTCAGGGGTACTGGCGCCCCCGCCCGGCGATGACGAATTTCAGATCATTTTCCGCTTTACCGATGAGCACACCATGCACGCCTGGGAGCATTCCGCCTCTCGACGCTCCTGGCTGGTGCGCGGCAGCGGTCTTTTCGCACAACCCTCGGAGCATCGGGTCAGCGGCATCGACGGCTGGTTCGGCGCAATCGACCAGCGTCCGCCACGCTGGAAACAGGCTGTCGCAATCTGGCTGGCGTTTTTCCCCGTGTCGCTGATCTTCAATTTTCTACTCGGCCCCCTGCTCAACCATCTGGACCTGTTGCCGCGCATCATGATCAGCACGGCGGTGCTCACCCCACTAATGGTCTACCTGTTCATCCCGCTGTCCACGCGCCTGCTGGCACCCTGGCTGCAGAGCACGCCTGCACCGGCACGCCCGACACAATCACCTTCACCTCGCTAAACGCATAAAGACCTGTACACCTTTACACCTCGGTACAGGTCTTGGTCGCTTCCCAGCCCCGCCCGTTTCCTAAACCTCCCTGTGCTCAGCGCCTGCGAGCACTGCGTCGGCGAGTTTCATGATGTCCAGGGTTGTACAAAAAAATTCTCTGGTATAACTTTGCCTGTAAACCGGAAGAAACAATCGACCGTACAATCCCCGTCCACTACGGATAACCGATACGCGAGCTGTCGATGGCAATGTCTTCTGCACCGATCCTGATCACCGGCGCCAGCCAGCGCGTGGGCCTGCATTGCGCCTTGCGTCTGCTGGAACACGGGCAGCGGGTGATCATCAGTTATCGCACCGAGCACGAAAGTGTGACGGAACTGCGCCAGGCGGGAGCAGTGGCCATCCACGGGGATTTTTCCTGTGAGGCCGGGATCATGGCGTTTGTCGAGCTGTTGAAAACCCATACCTCGAGCCTGCGAGCCATCGTCCACAACGCTTCCGAGTGGCTGGCAGAAACACCGGGCGATGAAGCCGAAAACTTCACCCGCATGTTCAGCGTGCACATGCTCGCGCCCTACCTGATCAATCTGCATTGCGAGTCGTTGCTGACCGCCAGTGAGATCGCTGACATCGTACATATCAGCGATGACGTGACCCGCAAGGGCAGCAGCAAGCACATCGCCTACTGCGCAACCAAGGCCGGCCTGGAAAGCCTGACGCTGTCCTTCGCTGCCAGATTCGCCCCGCTTGTCAAAGTCAACGGCATAGCACCGGCGCTGTTGATGTTTCAACCCAAGGACGATGCGGCCTACCGCGCCAACGCCCTGGCCAAGTCGGCCCTGGGCATAGAGCCTGGTGCAGAGGTGATTTACCAGAGCCTGCGCTATCTTCTGGACAGCACCTATGTCACCGGCACAACACTGACCGTAAACGGCGGACGGCACGTCAAGTAAGCCGCCCCGAGGATCATTCTGATGAGTTCGTCCCTGCCACAGCACTATCGAGACATTCTGCTCGGCCTTGGTGAAAATCCAGACCGCGAAGGTCTGCTGGACACCCCGAAACGCGCGTCCAAAGCCATGCAGTACCTGTGTCACGGCTACACCCAGAGTGTCGAAGAGATCGTCAATGGCGCCCTGTTCGCCTCCGAAAACGATGAGATGGTCATCGTCCAGAACATCGAGTTGTACTCGCTTTGCGAGCACCACCTGCTGCCGTTCATAGGCAAGGCACATGTGGCTTACATTCCGACCGGCAAGGTGCTGGGCCTGTCGAAGATCGCACGCATCGTCGACATGTTTGCCCGACGTCTGCAGATTCAGGAAAATCTGACCAAGCAGATTGCCGATGCGATTCAGAAAGTCACCGGAGCCGCCGGTGTGGCCGTGGTCATTGAGGCGCAGCACATGTGCATGATGATGCGCGGCGTCGAAAAGCAGAACTCGACCATGAACACGTCAGTGATGCTGGGCGCCTTCCGTGACTCAAGCACCACGCGCATGGAGTTTCTGCAATTGATCGGACGGAGCAGACAATAATGGCAAGACTCGAACCTGGCACCGCGCGCATCCGGGTCAAGGACCTGCGTTTGCGCACGTTCATCGGCATCAACGAGGACGAAATCCTCAACAAACAGGACGTGCTGATCAACCTGACGATTCTCTATGCCGCTCAGGAAGCCGTTCGGGATAACGACATCGAGCATGCCCTCAACTATCGCACCATCACCAAGGCCATCATCCAGCATGTCGAGGGCAATCGCTTTGCCCTGCTGGAACGACTGACCCAGGAAGTGCTGGATCTGGTGATGAGCCACGAGGCGGTGACCTACGCTGAAGTGGAAGTCGACAAGCCGCATGCCCTGCGCTTTGCCGAATCGGTGTCGATCACGCTCGCCGGTCAACGCTGAAACTCTTATCATGACGTCAACCGTCTACTGAAAAGAGCCCGTCATGACCGAGCAAGAACGCCTCGAACTCGAAGCTGCAGCCTTCCGCCGACTGGTCGCGCATCTGGACAGCCGCAAGGATGTCCAGAACATCGACCTGATGAACCTGTCCGGCTTCTGCCGTAACTGCCTGTCCAAGTGGTACAAGGCCGCCGCTGACGAAAAGCAGATCGACCTCAGCCTCGATGATGCGCGTGAAGTGGTTTATGGCATGCCGTACAGCGAGTGGAAAGCCAGCTACCAGAAAGAAGCGAACGCCGAACAACAGGCGGCGTTCGTCAAGGAAACCAAACAACATGACTGATCTGAATTCCCTGCGTACCAGACTGCGCAGCGGCGAGCATGCGTTTGCCGACACCCTGGCCTTCATCGCCGAAGGCTACGACTACCAGCCTCAGGCCTTCAGAAACGGCGACGTCGACAATGCTGCCGGGCAAAACGAAGGGTCGTGCAAGACCCTGGGCCTGGCATTACTGGAAGGCCTGACTGACGAAGAGGCACTGCTGGCGTTCGGCGAGCATTACCGCTCGGTGCAAGCCACGCCTGAAGGCAGCGATCACGGCAATATCCGTGCACTGATCGCGAAGGGTCTGGCAGGTGTCAAGTTTGAAGGCGAGCCGCTCAAGCGCAAGGCTTGATCGGCTGAGTTGAAATCACATCGTTCTAGTGCCCATACCTGGGCACTCCACGTTATACACACGTCCTGGTAAGCCCGGAAAACGGGGTTAAACACAGCATGAGGCAGAGTACAGCCCACTGTGGGAGTGAGCTTGCTCACGAAGGCATCGGTTCAAACACCCTGTTTCTGGGGGATGTACTGACCTCTTCGCGAGCAATGCGGATCGCTCCCATAAGATTTGTGTATAGCGCTGAGCGCTTGGGCACGAGAGCAAATCAGAACGATACGTCAGCCAGACCGTCCAGGTAGCGCTCGACGTCCAGCGCCGCCATGCAGCCTGCACCAGCCGAAGTAATGGCCTGGCGATACACGTGGTCAGCCACGTCACCGGCAGCGAATACGCCTTCGACGCTGGTCGCCGTAGCGTTGCCTTCGCGGCCACCCTGCACAACCATGTAACCGTCTTTCAAGGCCAGCTGGCCGTCGAACAACGAAGTGTTCGGCGTGTGACCGATCGCGATGAACACACCGTCGACTTTCAGCTCGCTGCTGCTGCCGTCGTTGTTCTTCAGACGCGCACCGGTCACGCCCATGTTGTCACCCAGGACTTCGTCCAGCGTGGCATTGAGCTTGAGCTCGATCTTGCCTTCGGCGACACGTGCATGCAGCTTGTCGATCAGGATCTTCTCGGCGCGGAAGGTTTCACGACGGTGAACCAGGGTCACCTTGCTGGCGATGTTGGCCAGATACAGCGCCTCTTCAACCGCCGTGTTACCACCACCGACCACCGCGACTTCACGGTTGCGATAAAAGAAACCGTCGCATGTGGCGCAGGCAGAAACACCCTTGCCCATGAACGCTTCTTCTGAAGGCAGACCCAGGTAGCGGGCGCTGGCGCCGGTGGCAATGATCAGAGCGTCGCAGGTGTAGGTTGCGCTATCGCCCTGCAGACTGAACGGCTTGCCGGCCAGATCAACGGAATTGATGTGGTCAAAGACAATTTCAGTCTCAAAACGCTCGGCATGCTCACGCATGCGTTCCATCAGCGCAGGACCGGTCAGGCCGTGCGGGTCGCCTGGCCAGTTATCAACTTCTGTAGTCGTGGTCAATTGGCCGCCGGCCTGCATGCCGGTGATCAGCAGGGGCTTGAGGTTGGCGCGAGCGGCGTAAACCGCAGCGCTGTAACCGGCAGGGCCGGAACCGAGAATGATCACTCGGGAATGACGTACGTCTGACATGACACACTCCTATCGACCGACCGTTTACGCCGCGGTCGGGACGGCTGGATAAAAAGGACCACCGAAACGCTTGGGGAAGCGTCATTTGGTTCGGCAGGTCCTGAAAATTCTGACCTTAAGGACAGGTCTTAGATTGCCGAACAGCCTATCGGGGCCGCAGAGGTTAAGGAAATATCGTTTCACAATCCACCCTATAGGTCACTTCTATAGCGCAGGCGCCTGGAAGCGGCGCACGAGTGGCGAGCCAATCGGATAGTCTTCCTTCGCCAAGGATACGCCACAAGTCTGGCATGCTCAAAAACCGTCAGCGCTCTGCTCTTTCATGGCCATCACAAAGCCGGTAAGGTCACGCCTTTCAAGCACTCGGAGACTCCCATGCCCGCTCCCGCCCTTACTGGCCCGCAATACCTGAGAGAGGGCCTGAAACTGGTCCTCAGCCCTGGTTTGCGCTTGTTCGTTCTACTTCCATTGAGCATCAATGTGGTGTTGTTTTGCGGCCTGATCTATCTGGCGGTGCACCAGTTCGAGCTGTGGGTCGACACCTTCATGCCGACCCTGCCTCACTGGCTGAGTTTTCTCAGTTACATCCTCTGGCCACTGTTCGTGGCGCTGGTGCTGCTGATGGTGTTTTTCACCTTCACCATGGTCGCCAACATCATCGCCGCACCGTTCAACGGGTTTCTGTCCGAAAAGGTCGAAGCCGTGATTCGCGGTGTAGACGAATCGCCCGATTTCAGCTGGGCCGAACTGGTCGCCATGGTGCCCCGCACCCTGGCCCGCGAAGCACGCAAGCTGGGCTATATGTTGCCGCGCATGCTCGGCCTGTTCATCCTGTCGTTCATCCCGGTCGCCAACATCATCGCCGCCCCGCTATGGCTATTGTTCGGGGTGTGGATGATGGCGATCCAGTACATCGACTACCCCGCCGATAACCACAAACTGGGCTGGAACGAAATGCTCGGCTGGCTGAAGAGCAAACGCTGGCAGAGCCTGAGCTTTGGCGGCATCGTCTACGTTGCCTTGCTGATCCCGGTGGTCAATCTGCTGATGATGCCTGCTGCAGTGGCCGCTGCAACGCTGTTCTGGGTGCGCGAGCGCGGCGCGGATGCGTTGCCGGTGCCCCACGCACGCGGCTGAATGCCAACCTGCCGGACCGCGCAAAGCGGTTCGGCACACCCGAAGAAAAAATCACACGCATATAAATATGTACCGCAACTCACTCTGCCGCCTGAGGCTAAATAGGGCCTCAATCAATCCGTTCATGTGAAGCCAGCTTCCATGAAACCCGGCGACACATGAACTTAACAAGGAAGTTAAATCATGAATACTCAAGTAAACCCTGCTGCACTGGCCGCTGACAACGCAACCGTTCAGGAAAAGATCCGCGCCTTTCTGGTCAGCGAGCTGGCCGAATGGTCGATCAACCCGGACGAAGTTTACATCAACGGTGTGAACGACCCCGAAGAGCGCATCGTCATCGGCTCCACTTCGCTGACTGCCGAAGCCGCTAACCGTGTTTTCGAAAAAGACATCCCTGCCTATTCCACCCGCACCGCCGGCCTGTTCACCGTGGCGTATTCGTACGCCGATGAACATCGTCTGGCAGCACCGGATCTGGCCAAAGTGGGCGAAGTGATCGGCCAACTGGTTCGTGATCTGGGCTGAGTGCCCTGCTTGACTGGCTGAGTGACGACTCGGCCTGAGAGCGTGCCGAACAGGTAATGAGTTATCTGTTCGGCACTTCAGCATTAAAGAGAAACTTCTTACAGTGATATATCAGCATTCTTACAAGCAGCCTATAGAACTCCATTCCGTGCAACGGCAGCGACTTGCCACAACCAGACACTGCTTGCCGAGATATGAAAAAACATTACACGTAGGAATATTGTGTAGGACATATCTTCCCGACCTCTAATACAAGACTGCAAAGGCGTAGGAACAACCAATACATTAAATATGGCATTATCCTTGCTCTCCTGATTAAAAAAAAACAGGAGTAATCGCTATGGAAATAAAAACAGAATCTGCCGCAGAACAACTCTCCTCCTACCGACCGGCATCCCTCGAAAGACTACCGGAAAACCGTTCAGGTCAGTTTGCAAGCCTGTTGAACGCTGCCATCACACAGACGGAGAAAAAACCTCCAGTCGCATTACCCGCAACACTCGGCAGCTCGGTAATCTCCCGCTCAAATCGCTTCATGGATAGCATGACTATCGAACAACGCAGATCCATTGTGGAGGATAAAGACTTCGTGCCTATGCCAGCGGCAATGGAACGTGCGCGAGGGACTTTCAAATGACCCATACCGACAATATTTCGCCATTCCTGAACGTCACACCGTTAGGTGTACGGTACAAAACAACACCACGCCCCCCGGCATCAACACCTGAAAGCTTCGCTAACGTACTTCAAGAAGCCGTCCGCGAAAAAGAAACACCTCATTGCGCAAGGACAATCCTGCGAGGAGGAGAACTCAGGCACAAGCTGATGGAACAGGCTCAAAGCAGCCCGGTCGAAGCGAGCTTCCTGGCCAGACACTATGCGTACAATTCATTGACTGGCGAGGGAGTCGATCTATCTGATTACCCCGTGATTCGTTACTGCGCCACGGGCAAGATAGTCACACCCGAGTCGAGCGCTTACTTTCAGAACATCGGGGGGTGTATGCAAAAAGAGCGAACAGCCCTTTATGAAGAAGAATATTTGAAAGGTACGCCTGCGGCCAGGATACTTGAAAAGATACTAAACTTTAACGACGCTCTTCCTCTCGCATTTCGTGACATGGCAAATTGGTAGCCTGAGCGCCCTCCCTGTCGGGGGGAGGCGCTTGTGAGATTACCAATCGACAGTTATTCGCCCTTGCTGTCCAGCGACTGGCACCCTTCCCGCATCTCCAACCTTCATCGTGTAATAGAACTTGCGACTTGCCGACTGATTACCGAAAAACGTTGTGGACCCCGTTCGCTGACGTGATACGTTCAGGCATACGCTGACACCTTGGCACAAGTAGACCTCAAGCCCCTGAGGCCAGCCCACCACGTTCCAGTTCCAACTGACACTTTTGATCGTCGCTGTCACAGGCGCATGCCTGCTTACTGGCAGCTCAGCGGTGTGAACATAGCCTTTTGAATGAATAACCGGCAGAGCAACCGACGATTGATAGTTCCCAGCCAGTGCAAGGTTCGAAAAGGCTAACAGTGCCAAAGCAATTCCTGAATTTCCGAACGAGCCCATTTCAATTTATTGTCGTTAAATTTCATTTTACTTCCCTAGTATATTGATAAACAGGAACAACTAAAAACCCAGCCATTCCAAACCAACGCTAACGAACCACACAGTTCGATAACCCGACATTACTAGGCAAACAGATAATATCAACACGTATCAGAACGAACTACGCGCTTTTAGGAAACGATGTGAACACCTGTAGGAAGCCAATGAACTTTATCGTGAGTTTTATTAAAATCATTGTACAGCCTATGCGTTTACCTATTAACTATTCCGCGCAGTCTCACGCCAACTTGCTCACCTTACCGACGCCCCATCACCAATCCATCACATAACCGCCACATAACCGAAATATAATCAGTCGACACTGCTCTCATGAGCCAAATTCTTAATGTCACCCTGATCACTGAAACCTTTACTCCCGAGATCAACGGCGTCGCCAATACCCTGGGACGGCTGTGTGAAGGGTTGCGGTTGCGCGGGCATAGGGTCGAGCTGGTCCGGCCACGTCAGAACGACGAGATCGGCGCGGGCACTGCAGAGGATCTGCTGCTCTGCCGGGGCTGGCCGATACCGGGTTACCCGGGGTTGCAGTGGGGTCAGTCTTCGATGCACAAGCTGCTGCGGCGCTGGCAACGGCGTCGGCCGGATGTGCTGTACATCGCCACGGAAGGTCCGCTGGGGCTCTCGGCACTGCGCGCAGCGCGACGGCTGGGGATTGCGGTGATCAGTGGCTTCCATACCAACTTCCCGCAGTACACGCAGCAGTACGGCATGGGTTTCATCACCCGCTTGCTGACGCACTACCTGCGCTGGTTCCACAATCGGTCACGCATGACGCTGGTACCCAGCATCAGTCAGAAGGTCGAGCTGGAGCGACGTGGCTTTGAGAGGATCGAGCTGTTGTCGCGTGGCGTCGACAGTCAATTGTTCAGCCCGTCCAGGCGCTCGCAGCCTCTGCGCGAGAGCTGGGGTCTGCAAGCCGATGATGTTGCGGTCCTGCATGTTGGCCGGCTTGCCCCCGAAAAAAACCTGAGCCTGCTCAAAGCCTGCTTCGAGGCGCTCAAGGACAGTTACCCGCAACGTAATCTGAAACTGGTGGTGGTTGGTGACGGGCCTCAACGCCCGCAGCTGGAACAGCAAATCCCGGATGCGATTTTCTGCGGCACTCAACGCGGCGAGGTGCTGGCGACGCACTATGCCTCGGCCGATATGTTTCTGTTCCCCAGCCTCACCGAAACCTTCGGCAACGTAGTTCTCGAAGCACTCGCCTCAGGCCTGGGCGTGGTCGCCTACGATGAAGCCGCAGCCGGGCAGCATATCCGCCACGGCCACAACGGTGCGTTGGCCATGCCGGGGGACGAGGCGGCGTTCATCGACTCGGCGCGCTGGTTGCTGGAGGACAGTGAGACACTGCGCCGCGTGCGCCTCAATGCCCGGCAACATGCCAGTCGCCAGGGCTGGACAGCAGTCATCGATCAGTTCGAGCGTCAATTGCGCGAGGCCTGCCCGAGCCAGAACGCGGCAAGCGTCAAAGAGATCAGGCCGGTAGCCAGCAAGAAGATCAGGCCAGTGTCGCCAGTGCGTCTCGACTGAAAGGCAGGATGTCCTGCTCGCGGCCTTCGCGCACTTTCAGTGCCCAATCCGGATCGACCAGCAGCGCACGCCCCACCGCCACCAGATCAAACTCGTCGTTGCCCAGCCGCTTCAGCAGATTTTCCAGGCTGGCCGGTTGAGCGACCTTGTCGGTGTCGACCATAAATTGCAGGAACTCACCGTCCAGTCCGACGCTGCCGACTGTGATGGTCGGTTTGCCAGTCAGCTTGCGCGTCCAGCCCGCCAGGTTCAGGTCGGAGCCTTCGAACTCAGGCTCCCAGAAACGCCGGGTAGAGCAATGAAAGATATCCACACCAGCATCAGCCAGAGGCTGCAGAAACTCGCCCAGCGCCTCAGGCGTTTGCACGAGGCGCGCGGTGTAATCCTGCTGTTTCCATTGTGAGAAACGGAAAATTATCGGGTAATCCGGGCCCACAGCGGCGCGCACGGCCTTGATCAGTTCGAGCGCAAAACGTGAGCGGTTGGCGAGGCTGCCGCCGTACTCGTCGCTGCGTTGATTGCTGCCCTCCCAGAAGAACTGATCGATCAGGTAACCGTGAGCGCCATGAATTTCGACACCGTCCATGCCCATCGCCTTGGCATCGACGGCAGCCTGGGCAAAGGCAGCCACTATCTCGTCGATGTCCTGCTTGCTCATGCCATGCACCAGCACCTGAGCGTCCTTGACCTTTTCCATCGGCCCATAGGCAGGCACGCTGCCGTCCGGCTCGGTGCCAGGACGGCGAACAGCGCCGACGTGCCAGAGTTGCGGGACGATCCTGCCGCCCTCCGCATGCACTGCCTCGACCACCTTGCGCCAGCCGGCCAGTGGCGCTTCACCGAAAAACTGCGGGACGTTCGGATAACCGTTGGAGGCCTTGTGATTGACCGTCGTACCTTCGGTGATAATCAGCCCGACACCTGCAGCAGCGCGCCGCCGGTAGTATTCGACGACCTTCGAGTTGGGCACGTGCCCTGGCGAGAACGAGCGGGTCATGGGAGCCATGACCACACGCGAAGACAGCTCCAGGCTGCCCAGACGGAAAGGCGTGAACAAGGCTTCTGCCGACATGCGCAACTCCTGTGAAATGGTCGATTGCCATCAGGCGCGCAGAATATCGCCGGGCGTTAGCGGTGGCCCAGTACTATTGATCTGGCTGATCTGAGTTCAGAAGCGACGAGCGCGCAAGAAAGCCGGGCGAACGCAAAATGCTACCCCGGCCACATGATCAGCTTTGCGCCAGGGCCTTTTCAATGGCCTGGATCACGGCAGGATCATCCGGAGTGGTACGCGGAGAAAAACGTGCGCTTACACCACCGTTCTTGCCGACCAGAAACTTTTCGAAGTTCCAGGTGATATCCCCGGGAAACTCGGCACCCTCGCCCGCGAGCAAACGGTAAAGCGAGTGACGGTTAGGGCCGTTGACGTCGAGTTTTTCACCCAGCGTAAACGTCACGCCGTAGTTGAGTTGGCAAAACTCGGCGATCTCTTGCTCGGTACCCGGTTCCTGCCCGGCAAACTGGTTGCACGGCAGCCCCAGTATCTCAAGGCCCTTGTCCTTGTACTGCTGATAGAGGTTTTCAAGTGCTGCGTACTGCGGTGTGAGCCCGCATTTGGACGCGACGTTGACCACCAGAACCACTTTGTTCCTGAAATTCGCCAGCGGCAGTTCCTGGCCACCCAGCGCTTTCAATTTGATGTCGTGAAAAGCACTCATGAGAACCCCTTTTGAAACAAGTCGCCCCAGGCTATAACCCGAAAAAAGGCACCGTGACCGCACGCGTAACGAAAGTCGTCATCGCAGAACAGCCAGGGCGCCTTTTCAGTGCCTGAGCTTAGCAGTACAAATCAGTGTTGATGACCGCCTTCACCGTGAACATGGCCGTGAGCCATTTCTTCTTCACTGGCATCACGGATGGCCACAACCTTCACGTCGAAATTCAGGCGCTGACCCGCGAGCGGATGGTTGCCGTCAACGGTAACATCGTCGCCTTCCAGATCACGGATGGTCACGATCTGCATGCCGCCATCCGGACCGGAAGCGTGAAACTGCATGCCGACTTCGAGCTTGTCGACGCCTTCGAACATGCTGCTGCTCAGGGTGCTGACCAGTTCGGCCGAGTACTCACCGTAGGCGTCTTCGGGCTCGACGGCAACGTTCAGCTGGTCGCCTACTTCCTTGCCTTCCAGTGCCTTTTCCAGGCCCGGGATGATGTTGCCTGCACCGTGCAGGTAAACCAGCGGCGCAGCACCGGTAGAACTGTCGATGACCTCACCAGCGTCGTTGGTCAGGGTATAGTCAATGGAGACAGCCTTATTGGCGGCGATCGGCATGGGGACAAGACCTTTTGCTTAAGATTGAAGAACGGGCAAGTTTAACCAAGCAATCGCCCGAAAGCGAACGCAACTCTGACGGACGGCCCGCTTTGAAAGGTTCAATCGTTATCGATTTGAGACAGGACGAGCACGGTCACTGGTTTGCGCTGCTATCGTGCGGCCATACCCAGCACCTGCGTCATGACCCTCCGTGGCAGTCACGCCCCTGGGTGCTGGACCCGCTGCAACGCAGTCAGATGAGAGGTCAGGCCTTTTGTTGCGGCTGGTGTGCGAATGCCGCAGATAACGATAGTCTTGCCGCAGAGAAATCGCGTTAGACGGTTTCCGGACTTTTTCGGTCGGCGGCGGTTCCCTATGTGCTGCGACCCCTTGCACTGCTCAATCGAGAAGCCAGTATGCAGACTTTTTTTATCGCCCCCACTGACTTTGGCGTGGGGTTGACCTCCATCAGCCTGGGACTGGTGCGCACGCTGGAGCGCGCCGGCTTGAAAGTAGGCTTTTTCAAACCGATCGCCCAGCCACACCCCGGCGATCTGGGCCCCGAGCGTTCGACCGAGCTGATGGCTCGCACCCACGGCCTCAAGCCGCCCAAGCCTTTGGGGCTGGCGCATGTCGAGCGCATGCTCGGTGATGGTCAACTGGATGAACTGCTCGAAGAGATCATCAATCTTTATCAGCAGGCAGCTGTCGGCAAGGACGTGCTGGTCGTCGAAGGCATGGTCCCGACCCGCAGCGCGAGCTATGCCGCGCGGGTCAATCTGCATTTGGCCAAGAGCCTGGATGCCGAAGTCATTCTGGTCTCTGCCCCGGAAAACGAAGTGCTCGCCGATCTGTCGGGCAGGGTCGAATTGCAGGCCCAGCTGTTTGGCGGCCCCAAGGACCCCAAGGTGCTGGGGGTGATACTCAACAAGGTGCGCACCGAAGAGAGCATGGAAGTCTTCGCCTCGCGCCTCAAAGAACACTCGCCGTTGCTGCGCAGTGGTGACTTTCGCCTGCTGGGCTGTATCCCGTATCGCGCCGAACTCAACGCGCCGCGTACCCGCGATGTGGCCGAGCTGCTCGGTGCGCAGGTGCTGAACGCAGGCGACTACGATCAGCGCCGCATGACCAGAATCATCATTTGTGCGCGGACGGTGCTCAACACGGTTCCACTGCTCAAGCCGGGTGTGCTGGTGGTGACGCCGGGCGACCGCGACGACATCATCCTGGCGGTGAGCCTCGCGGCAATAAACGGCGTACCGCTCGCCGGCCTCCTGCTGACCAGCGATACCGTGCCCGACCCACGCATCCTGGAGCTGTGCCGCGGCGCACTGCAGGCGGGGCTGCCGGTGCTGTCGGTCAGCAGCGGCTCGTATGACACGGCAAATCGCCTGAATCAGTTGAACAAGGAAATCCCCATCGATGACCGCGAGCGCGCGGAAAACATCACCGATTTCGTTGCCAGTCACCTGGACGCCAACTGGCTGCACCAGCGCTGCGGCACACCCCGCGAGCTGCGCCTGTCGCCCGCGGTGTTTCGCTATCAGTTGATCCAGCGCGCGCAAGCGGCCAACAAGCGCATCGTGCTGCCTGAAGGTAACGAGCCGCTGACCATTCAGGCTGCCGCGATCTGCCAGGCACGCGGTATCGCGCGTTGCGTGTTGCTGGCCAGGCCCGAGGACGTGCACGCCGTTGCGCAGGCGCACGGCATCGAGCTGCCGCAGGGGCTGGAAATTCTTGACCCGGACCTGATTCGCGAACGCTACGTTGCGCCGATGGTGGAGCTGCGCAAAAGCAAAAGCCTGAACGCGCCCATGGCCGAGCAACAGCTCGAAGACCCGGTGGTGATCGGTACGGTGATGCTGGCGCTGGACGAGGTCGACGGGCTGGTGTCCGGCGTCATTCATTCCACCGCCAACACCATCCGGCCGGCCCTGCAGCTGATCAAGACCGCGCCAGGCTGCACGCTGGTGTCTTCAGTATTCTTCATGCTCTTTCCCGAGCAGGTGCTGATGTACGGCGACTGCATCATGAACCCGCATCCGAGTGCCAGCGAGCTGTCCGAGATTGCCTTGCAGAGCGCCGACTCGGCCACTGCCTTCGGTATCTCGCCGCGTGTGGCGATGATCAGCTACTCCAGCGGCAATTCGGCCAGCGGCGAAGAAGTCGAGAAGGTCCGCGAAGCGACGCAGCTGGCACGCGAAACCCGCCGCGATCTATTGATCGACGGGCCGCTGCAGTATGATGCGGCCGCCAACGAACAGGTCGCCCGGCAGCTGGCTCCGGACAGCGCGGTCGCAGGACGCGCCAACGTGTTCGTGTTCCCGGACCTGAACACCGGCAATACCACATACAAAGCGGTGCAACGCAGTGCCGACTGTGTGAGCCTCGGCCCGATGCTGCAAGGCCTGCGCAAACCGGTGAACGATCTGCCGCGCGGCGCGCAGGTCGACGACATTGTCTACACCATCGCGCTGACAGCCATACAGGCCGACACGCTGTCCTGATGCCTGACCCGAGTGCCGCAGAGCAATCTGCGGCTTCCGATAACTTGCGGAGCCGTCTTCTTCATGGATTTTCTGCCTGCCCCGTTACGCGGCGTCATTGCCTCGCTGTTGCTGGCGCTGAACACCATCGTCTGCTGCACAGTGCTGTTCGCGGTCACGATCCTCAAGATCTGTCTGCCCTTCTCTGCGGCACAGCGTTTCACCGACTGGTTGATGAGCCACATCCATGAAACCTGGATCGGCAACAACAATGCCTGGATCAAACTGCTGTGCCACACCCGCTGGCACCTGAGCGGTCTGGAAGGGCTGGATTACAATCACTCGTACCTGGTCACCAGCAATCACCAGAGTTGGGTCGACATCATGGTCTTGCAGTACGTGCTCAACCGACGTATTCGCCCCTTGAAGTTCTTCCTCAAGCAGGAGTTGATCTGGGTTCCGGTGATCGGTCTCGCGTGGTGGGCGCTGGGCTTCCCGTTCATGAAGCGCTACTCCAAGGCATACCTTGCCAAACACCCGGAAAAGAAAGGCAAGGACCTGGAAACCACCCGCCGCACCTGCGCGAAGTTTCGCCATAACCCGGTGGGGATTTTCAACTTCGCCGAAGGCACGCGCTTCACCGCCGGCAAACACGCGCAACAGAACTCACCGTTCCGCCACCTGCTCAAACCCAAGGCTGGCGGCATTGCCTTCGTGCTCGATGCGATGGGCGAACAGCTGGAATCGATCATCAACGTGACCATCCACTACCCTGGCGGACAACCCGGCTACTGGGACCTGCTGTGCGGGAATGTGAAGGAAGTGGTTGCGCACTTCGAAGAGATCAAAATCCCGCAGCAGTTTCTCGGCAAGAATTACGACCAGGACGGAGAATACCGTCTGGAATTCCAGCAGTGGATCAATACGCTATGGGAAGAGAAAGACCGGCTGCTGGACAGCCTGCATGAGCAGTATCCAGCGCGACATTGATATTGACTGGTGGGAGCGAGCTTGCCCGCGAAGAGACCATCGCCTTCGCGAGCAAGCTCGCTCCCACTTTGCCCGCATTCAACCCGTCTGCGAGCGGAGCGGCATCGATCAGTACTGCTGACCCGGAATCGGCTTGAGGTTGACCTCTACGCGGCGGTTCTGGGCGCGGCCGTTGACGTCGGCGTTGCTGGCAATCGGTTGATCAGGACCTGCACCGCGCACTGACAGGTGCGCTTGATCGACACCTTGCGAGGTCAGGTAAGTCGCGACGCTCTGGGCGCGCTGTTGCGACAGGTCCATGTTGTGCTGGCGGCTGCCGGTGCTGTCGGTGTAACCGACGATTTCAATGTTGTTCTGATTGAACTGCTTGAGCGAGCTCGCCAGATTGTTAAGCGGCGAATAGAAGCTGCTGGCAATGGCCGAAGAGTCCGTCGCGAACGTGATGTTACCCGGCATGATCAGTTTGATCTGGTCACCCTGACGCTGCACCTCGACACCGGTATTGGCCATGCTCTCGCGCAACGCAGCTTCCTGCTTGTCTGCATAGTAGCCGTAGCCCGCCGATGCGGCACCCGCCACTGCAGCGCCGATCAGGGCGCCCTTGCCGCGATGATTGTGATCGATGGCCGCACCGGCTACCGCACCGGCCAATGCGCCCAGTCCGCCGTACTTGGCCGTTTTGCTCATACCACCGGAGCTTTGCGCCTGGCCTTGATTGTCATAGGGATTGGATGTTGCACAGCCGGAAAGCATGGCTACGGCGGTGGCGACAATGATCAAACGACGCGAGGTAAACATTCAGGAGCTCCTGGTTTTGACGAACGCTAATAACCGGATTAGAGCATACACGCTATCAAAAATTCCTTAACCCGTGCTGAACCGCCCGTATTGCGGGCTTCTGCGCGCACCGCTCAGCGGCGCTCCTCACGAATGTAAGGTTCGCCCAGCGCACCGGGCTGGCTGCTCGATTGACGCTTGCCGCTCGCCACCCAGACCATGACCAACAGGGTTACAGCGTAGGGTGTCATCAAGACGAAATACTGGGGCAGGCGCACGCCGGTTGCCGCCAATTGCGGAATCAGCGCCTCGATACCGCCGAATAGCAAAGCGCCGGCCAACGCGCGCCAGGGCGACCAGCGCGCAAAGATCACCAGCGAAACGGCAATCCAGCCGCGCCCGCCGGTCATGTCGGCGATCCACATCTTGGTGCTGAGCACGGCGATGAAACCGCCGGCCAGCCCCATCAACGCGGAACCGGCGACAATCGCCGCCAGGCGATAACCGAGCACGGAAATACCTGCGGCATCGGCGGCCTGCGGGTTCTCGCCCACCGCGCGTAGGCGCAGCCCGGTGCGCGTGCGATCGAGCAGCCAGACCACCGCGATGAAAATAATCACGGTCAGGTACACCAGCGGATTCTGCACAAATACCCGGCCTACCACGGGCAGCTCGGACAACGGCCACAGCTCGACAGCCTGCAAGCCGCTGACCGGGCGGTTGGTCCAGCCCAGCAGAGTGCCCAGCAGCCCGGTCAAGCCCTGACAAAAGAACACCAGCGCCAGCCCGGCGATCACCTGATTGATCCGCAGCACCAGCACCATCAGCGCAAACAGCAACGACACCAGACCTGCCGCCGCCATCGACGCCAGCAGCGAAAGGCCAGGCGAGCCGAGGCTCAACTGCATACCGATGCCCGCCAGTGCGCCGACCAGCATCAGCCCTTCGACGCCCAGCGCCAGTACACCGCTGCGCTCGATGAGGATCAGGCCCAGCGCTGCCAGGGCGAACGGCACGGCAAAATCCGGTGCGCTGCCCAGCCAGTGGGAAATAAGCTCCATCAACGTTCTCCTGCCTGAATGCGCCGCAGGCGATGGCGGATGAAAAAGTCCGACGACGCGACGCAGATCACCAGAATCGCCTGGATCAGTTGCACCATCGAAAACGGAATCTGATAGAACACCTGCAGGTTGCGTCCGGCCACGAACAACATGGCGATCAGCAGCGCGACCACGGTTGCGGCCACTGGATTGTTGCGGGCCAGAAAGGCGATCAGAATCCCGGAAAACCCGTAGCCTTGATAGAACGACTGAGTAAGGCGCCCTTCCTGTCCCGAGGTCACGACAAAGCCTGCGAGCCCCGCCAGCGCACCCGACAGCAGCACGGTGCCGATGATCATCTTGCGCACCGGCACGCCCACCGCGCCGGCGACTTTCGGATTGGCGTCGACGAAGCGCAGATACAACCCGGCCCGCGAAACACCGACGAACCACAGGGTCAGACCGGTGACCAGCAGCGCCAGAGGGATCGCCGCGTTATACCCGGCAAACAGATCGGGCAGCCGCTCGAAGCTCTGAAACGCGGGGGAATAGGGAAAGTTGTCTCGCGGGTCTTTCCAACTGCCGTACACCAGGTGCAGGAGGAAATTGGCAGCGATGTAATTGAGCATCAGCGTCGAGATGATCTCGTTGACCTGCCACTTGAGCTTCAGCAGCACCGGGCCCAGGCTCCACAACAATCCGCAGATAACGGCTGCCGCCATCATCAGCGGCAGACGCAACGCCTCCGGGCCCACCTGAAACAGCGAGATCGCCGTGGCGCCAATCGCCCCCCAGATCATCTGACCTTCCAGACCCAGGTTCCAGAAACGTGCCCGAAACGCCATGCACCCGGCGAGCCCGACCATAATCATCGGCGATGCCTGAAACAACACTGCCTTGAAGTTTTGTGCATCGAACACTGTCTGCACGACGAACTCGTTGAGCAGCTCGTCGGCAGGCACGCCGGCAAGAATAAGAATCACAGTGCAGATCGTCAGTCCGATCAGCAACGCCAGGGCAATGATCAGCGCCTGCAACAGCCAGCCGGTCTGCTGACGAAGCTCCAGGGTGTAGCGCCGCGCCAGCAAAGGTTGCCGTGCGGACTTCATTGGTTGCGCTGATTCAGTCATGGCTCACCATCGCTTTGCCAATGGCTTGCCGGTCGGCGGGGTGCGCGAACTCGGCGACAATGCGCCCGCCGTTCATCACGCCGACACGGTCAGCCAGGGCCAATACTTCGTCCAGATCCTCGCTGATCACCAGCACCGCAGCCCCCGCGTCCCGCGCCGCCCGCAAACGGGCATGCACCGCCTGTGTGGCACGTACATCCAGGCCCCGACTCGGGCTGTGCACCAGCACCAGTTGCGGGTCGCGGCTGAATTCGCGGGCGATCACCAGCTTCTGGGCATTGCCTCCCGACAACAGCGCAGCTTTCTGATCGAGAGAGCGCACGCCCTGTACGTCGAAGTCCGCCACGGCGCGCTGCGCATCCTGTTTCAGACGCTTGTAGCCGAGACGCCAGAAAGAACCGTATTGCCCGCTGTGAATATTGCCGATGGCAAAGTTCTCGGCCACCGACAGCGACCCGGCCAGCGCCGCGCCGTAGCGGTCGGCCGGGATCGAGGCAATGCGCAACTGCCAACGCTGGTCGGCCGACGCGCCGCGCAAATCGCCAAACCCGGCCATGTGGATTTCACCCTCAGTGGCTTGCGGCAGCCCCATCAGGGCGTTGGCCAACTCGGCCTGACCGTTGCCGCCCACGCCTGCGATGCCGAAAATCTGCCCGGCGTGCAGGCTCAGGTTGACGCCGTTGAGCGTACTGCTGCCGACGCTGCGCAAGTCCTTGACCTGCAAACGCACCTCGCCTGGTGTCGCCGGTTGATGCTCGGCAACCGGCACCGATTCGCCTACCGTGAGCTGCACCAGTTGCTCGACACTCACCTTCTGCGGGTCCAGGGTCTGCACGGTGCGCCCGCCACGCATCACGGTTACCCGGTCGGCATAGCGCTTGACGTCAGCCATCTTGTGCGTGACCAGAACCACCGCCGCGCCTTGCCGGGCGAATGCCTGAACAGTCAGCAGCAGACGCTCGGCCTCCTGATCGGTCAGCACTGCTGTCGGTTCATCAAGGATCAGAATCCGCGCACCGGCCAGCAACACCTTGAGAATCTCGACCCGCTGCTGCTCGGCGACTGACAGACTGTCGACGGTGCGCGCCGGGTCAATCGCAAACCCCAGCGCCTCGGCCTTGCCGACGATCTCCTGTTCCAGCGCACGCAGCCGCTTGCGATAGCTGCCTTCGCCGGGTTGCTCGGGCAGTGCCAGGAGAATGTTCTGCGCCACTGTGAATGGCTTCACCAGCTTGAAGTGCTGGTGGACCATGCCGATCCGATAACGGCTGGCGTCCCTGGGCCCCTGAAGCTGAACCGGGTTATCGTCCAACAGCAGAGTGCCGGTTTCCGGTGCGTACAGCCCGGCGGCGATATTCATCAGCGAGGACTTGCCTGCACCGTTCTCGCCCAGCAGGGCATGCACTTCCCCCCAACAGGCGGTGAAGTCGGCATCGATCAGCGCCTTGAAGCCATCGAACGACTTGCTGATGCCGGTGAGTTGCAGCGCATTGACCTGACTCATTGCTGAGTCTTCACGCCTTCGACGAACCAGTCCATTTTCCACAGGTCCGGGTCAGACAATTGCTGACCGGCCGCGACCCGCTCCTTGCCGTCACGATCGGCCAGCGGGCCGCTGTAGATAATTTTTCTGCCGGCCAGCAGCTCGGCGCGCTCGGCCTCGATCTTCTTGCGGTCCGCATCGGAAATGATCGCATCCGCAGTCAGCTTGATATCGGTGCCGCCCTGCTGCATCGACAGCAGCGCGCCGTTGGCGGGCGGCGTCCAGTTGCCGGCAATGATTTTCTTCAGCTCCGGCCCCAGGAAGCGATCCCAGACCCACAGCGACGAGCAGACCGTCGCCTTGGGAGCGAACTCGCTCAGGTCGCGATGGTGGCCGGTGCCGTGAATGCCGCGCTCCTGTGCGACGATCTGCGGTGTCGGGCTGTCGACGTGCTGACCGACCACATCGGCCCCGTTGTCGATCAGCGCCATGGTTGCTGCGCGTTCCTTGACCGGGTCGTTCCATGCACCGGTATAGACCACGTTGACGGTGGCCTTCGGATTGATCTGCCGGGCGCCCAGTTCATAGGCGTTGATGGTCCAGTTGACCTGGCCAAACGGGTTGGCGGCGACAAACCCCAGCTTGCCGGTCTTCGAGGCCGCCCCTGCGGCCATGCCGCACAGGTACTGGCTTTCGTAGGTACGCCCGTAAAACGATTCGAGGTTGGGTGCATTGGTGGTGCCGGAGCCGTTGAGGAACGCGACTTTCGGGTATTTCTTGGCCAGTGCAAGAAAGGTGTCGGAGTAGCCAAATGCAGTGCCTACGATGATGTTGGCACCGCGTGCGATGAGTCGGTCGACCACCGGCGTAATAGCCGCGGCGTTCTCGGGCACGCTCTCGACGTACTGGATTTTTGTGTCCAGATCCTTTTCCAGCTTCACGCGTGCTTCGTCGAAGGCCTGAGTCCAGCCGCCGTCATTGCGCGGGCTGATATACACCATGGCGATTTTCGGCTTCCCTTCGAGGGTCAATCCTTCAGCCTGAGCAAGGCTGACCGCTCCCAACGCTACGGCCGCACACAATGTCCCGGGCAACAGTTTCTTGTACATAGACGTTTTCCTGAGGGTAATGGCCGATGAGGACCGCACAGGCAGGCATTAGCAGCATCCATGCCATTACAGGAAAAGCGCTATGGAACAACGACCTGAGGCTATCGAGACGAATAAAACAGATCAAATGGTCTGAATCGGAGCACTTGGTTTGTGCAGGAAGCCCGCGCACTGCGCGAGCGGGGTGCGCGGGTCAGGTCAGGCGAAGCCCGGTCACGCCTTGCGCGGCAGGATCCCGTCCAGAACCATGCTGCGCAGGCTCGCCAGCACCTCTTCGAAAAACGCCGGATCATCCAGGGTCTTGCCAGTCACGGCCTCGACCTGAGTGCGGAAGTCGGCGTAATGCTGAGTGGTTGCCCACAGGGTGAAAATCAGATGGTGCGGGTTGACGGGGGCCAACTGGCCGCTGTCGATCCAGTGCTGAATCACCGCCACCTTGGCCTGCACCGTGTCACGCAACGGGTGCTGCAACTCGCCCTGAATCAGCGGTGCGCCCTGCATCACTTCCATGCAGAACAGCCGCGATTCGGCCGGGTGATCGCGGGACATTTCCAGCTTGGCCTTGATATAGGCGCTGATCGCCTGCACCGGGTCCTTGTCGGCGGTGAAGTGCAACAGCGGGCTCAGCCATACCGCAAGCAACTGACGCAGCACATTCAGGTACAGGTCGTCCTTGCTGCTGAAGTAATACAGCAGGTTGGTCTTGGAGACGTCCGCCAGGCTCGCGACCTGATCCAGGCTGCTGCCGTGCACGCCGTAGCGAGAGAATATCTCCAGCGCCGCATCGAGAATCAGCGTGCGCTTGCCTTCCATCAGGCGCATGCGCCGCTTCAGGGACGTCGCACTGGGTTCGCGGGTCGTCTTGACCACGGTCTCTGGCTTGGCCTTGCGTACGCGTTTGTTCGCCGGGTCAGCCAGGGGAGGTTTCTTGTTCACGCACATCCATCCAGTGATGCCGAAATGAGCGGGCATCTTAACGGGCGCAGCTGTTTTGTCGATACGGATTGCCTGCGCCGTCCGCCCTGCCCCATCTGCGTGCGCCCTGCACAAACCAAGTGCTCTGATTCGGACCAAATGGTCTGAAACAAACATTAAAAATCCACAACCCCTTGAATAAAAAAGATAAATATTTCTGGCCCGCTTAATGCAGAAGGTGATCGAGAGACGATTGAAAGACGATTCAAGTGCCGCCAGTCGCGCTTTGGCACGCATCGACCCACGCAGAGAGGCCTCATATGGACATTGGTATCTTCATCCCCATCGGCAATAACGGCTGGCTGATTTCCAGCAATGCTCCGCAGTACATGCCGACCTTCGAGCTGAACAAACAGATCGTGCAGAAGGCCGAGGGCTACGGCTTCGACTTTGCGCTGTCGATGATCAAACTGCGTGGCTTTGGCGGCAAGACGCAGTTCTGGGAACACAACCTGGAGTCGTTCACGCTGATGGCCGGCCTGGCCGCAGTCACCACCCGGATCCAGCTGTTCGCCACCGTCGCCACCCTGACCATCCCGCCCGCCATTGCCGCGCGCATGGCCTCGACCATCGATTCGATCTCCAATGGCCGCTTCGGGATCAACCTCGTCACCGGCTGGCAGAAGCCGGAATACGAGCAGATGGGGCTGTGGCCGGGCGACGAGTTCTTCCACACCCGCTATGAATACCTGGCCGAATATGCTCAGGTTCTGCGTGACCTGTGGGCCACCGGCAGCAGCGACTTCAAGGGCGAACATTTCAGCATGCAGGACTGCCGCGTCAGCCCTCGCCCACAGGGCGACATGAAGCTGATCTGCGCCGGTCAAAGTGAAGCGGGCATGGCGTTCTCGGCACAATATGCCGACTACAACTTCTGCTTCGGCAAAGGCGTCAACACACCCACAGCGTTCGCGCCGACTGCACAGAAACTGCTCGAAGCCAACGAAAAGACCGGCCGCAACGTCACTTCCTGCGTGCTGTTCATGATCATCGCCGACGACACCGACGAAGCTGCACGGGCTCGCTGGGAGCACATCAAGGACGGTGCCGATGAAGAAGCCATCGCCTGGCTGAGCGAAAAAGGTTCGGCAGATAAAAGCGCCGGCTCCAACCTGCGGCAGATGGCCGACCCGACCTCAGCAGTCAACATCAACATGGGCACGCTGGTGGGGTCGTGGGCCACAGTGGCGAGAATGCTCGACGAGGTTGCCAGTGTGCCGGGGACTCAGGGCGTGATGCTGACGTTCGATGATTTCGTCAAAGGCGTCGAAGATTTCGGCGAGAAGATCCAGCCACTGATGACCAGCCGCAAGCACATTGCGCAGCTCAAGGAGGTGGTCTGATGACGACCTCGGCAACCGTCGCAGGCGTTGACCTGCCGGACCTGCAACCCGCCCGCGAACTACCCGCCCGTCCCGAACCGCTGCGCATGAAACCCGGCGAAACCGCGCTGGTGGTGGTTGACATGCAGAACGCGTATGCGTCGCTCGGCGGGTATCTGGACCTCGCCGGGTTCGATGTGAGCAGCACCGGGCCGGTCATCGCCAATATCAACAAGGCCTGTGCCGCCGCACGTGCGGCGGGCATTCCGGTGATCTTTTTCCAGAATGGCTGGGACCCGGCCTACGTCGAGGCCGGTGGCCCCGGCTCACCGAACTGGCACAAGTCCAACGCCCTGAAAACCATGCGCAAGCGCCCGGAACTCGAAGGGCAACTGCTGGCCAAGGGTGGATGGGACTACCAGCTTGTCGACGAACTGACGCCGCAGCCTGGCGACATCGTGGTGCCGAAAATCCGCTACAGCGGCTTCTTCAATTCCAGCTTCGACAGCGTGCTGCGCAGTCGCGGCATTCGCAACCTGGTGTTCACCGGCATCGCCACCAATGTCTGTGTCGAGTCGACCCTGCGCGACGGTTTTCACCTGGAATATTTCGGCGTGGTGCTGGCCGACGCGACCCATCAGGCAGGCCCCGAATTCGCTCAGCAAGCCGCGCTGTTCAACATCGAAACCTTCTTTGGCTGGGTATCCAGCGTCGATGACTTCTGCACCACTTTCAGCCCTGTCGGGCAACCTTCGTGAGGACACCAGCATGACCAAGAAAGCGATCATTCCTGCCGGCACCAGCAAGCCCATCGCGCCGTTCGTACCGGGCTCCATGGCCGACGGCGTACTCTATGTCTCGGGCACACTGCCGTTCGACAAGGACAACAACGTGGTACACGTCGGCGACGCCACCGCACAGACCCGTCACGTGCTGGAAGCCATCAAAAGCGTGGTCGAGACCGCAGGCGGAACGATGGACGATGTCACGTTCAACATGATCATGATCCGGGACTGGGCCGACTACGCCAAGGTCAACGAAGTGTATGCCGAGTATTTCGCGGGCGAGAAGCCAGCCCGTTACTGCATCCAGTGCGGCCTGGTCAAACCCGAGGCGCTGATCGAAATCGCCAGCATCGCCCACATCGGCTGAATCGCGACCGTGGGCAGTTGACGCCCACCCGGAGAAAACCCATGTTCCATGAGTTTCATGCCTGCCAGCATGCAGATGCACCGACCCTGGTGCTCAGTTCCGGGCTGGGCGGGTCTGGCCGCTACTGGGCAGATGACCTGGCACTGCTGACCCGCGACTACCGCGTGCTCGTCTACGACCATGCCGGAACCGGACGCAGTCCTGCGGTGCTGCCAGGGGATTATTCGATCCGGCACATGGCTGTCGAATTGCTGGCCCTGCTTGATTCGCTCGACATCCAGCGCTGCCATTTCATGGGCCATGCGCTGGGCGGCCTGGTGGGTCTGGAACTGGCCCTGCTGCGCCCGGACCTGCTGCAAAGTCTGGTACTGATCAATGCCTGGAGCAGTCCGAACCCGCACAGCGCGCGCTGCTTTTCAGTGCGCAAAAAACTGCTGTTGAACAGCGGACCGGAAGCCTACGTGCAGGCCCAGGCGCTGTTCCTCTACCCGGCAGACTGGATCGCCGCCAACGGCCCGCGGCTGGCCGACGACGAAGCCCACGCTCTGGCGCACTTTCCCGACACCGACAACCTACTGCGGCGCATCCATGCGCTGGAAACCTTCGACGTGGAGGCCGATCTCACGCGCATCCACACCCCGACCCTGCTGATTGCCAACCGCGACGACATGCTGGTGCCCTGGCAGCAATCCCGGCGCCTAGCCAATGCGCTGCCGAACGCAACGCTGGTGGTGCTGGACTATGGCGGCCATGCCTCGAACATTACCGATCCACAGCCCTTCCAACGCGCCCTGCTCGCTTTTCTCAGCACACAACCCTGAAAGGACTCATCCCATGCCTACCTCCTCTGCAGCTCCCGCCATTCTGCCCATCGCTGCTGTCAGCCAGCTGGCGTTTCGCGATGCGATGTCCGGCCTGGCCGCCGCCGTCAACGTGATCACCACCGACGGCCCTGGCGGACGCGCCGGCTTTACCGCGACCGCCGTGTGCAGCGTGACGGATCAACCGCCGACGCTGCTGGTGTGTATCAACCGCAGTGCATCGGTGTATGACGCCTTCATCGAAAACGGCAGGTTGTGCGTCAATACGCTGGGCAATGGTCAGCAGGATTTGTCCAACCTGTTCGGCGGCAAGAGCTCCCAGCAGGAGCGCTTTGCCTGCGGCCAGTGGGAGGCCGGAGTGACCGGCGCGCCGATCCTCGACAGCGCAAAGCTGGCGCTCGACTGCAAGGTGAGCCAGTCGGTCAGCGTCGGCACGCATGACATTCTGTTCTGCGAGGTGGTGGATATCAGGCATCAGAGCGGTGCAGATGCATTGGTCTACTTCGGCCGTCGCTATCATCACCTGCCGAGCGAAACGCCAGTGGCCTGAAGGCTTTGCCGGTTGACTGGCGGATGTCGAGAATGAACTCGCCAGAATGCACCAAATAGACATGATTTTTTGCGACAGCCCCGTATACTGGCATTGTGAGATTAGAACAATCCTTGCAGTCAACGGGGTGACGTCATGTCGATCAATAGCGCCTGCATTCTGCTGATACCCGCCAGCAGCCCTTCGTATGCTCGTTGCGCTTACCCGCTGCCTGGCATGCCTACGCACGCAGGTGGCTGAGCATGCTGAAAAAAATACCTGTGGCTGAGCTTGCCCTGGGCATGCACATCCACAAAATCTGCCGCCGCTGGACCAATGATCCGTTCTGGATAGGCCTGGTCGAAGTAATGCTCGATGACGCTGAAGTGCTCAAGCGTATTCAGCAATCGGGCACTAAAGAAGTCTGGATCGAAACCGGTAAAAGCCGTGTAGTGACACCCCAGACCTCACCCGCATCGCCATCGGCCAGCGAGGATACAACTCCGGCCAGTCTCGAAACGGAAGTTCTACGCGCCAGGCTGATCTGCGGACGGGCCAGAGACGCGGTCATGTCCATGTTTACCGAAGCGCGCATGGGCCGGGCCATGGATGTCGGCAATGTGCAGTTGCTGGTGGAGGAAATCTCCAATTCGATCCTGCGCCATCCGCACGCGCTGATCAGCCTGTCCCGCCTGAAGACCTCCGACGAGTACACCTACATGCACTCGGTGGCGGTCTGCGCGTTGATGGTTGCGCTGGCCAAACGCATGGGCATGCCTGACGATCAGGTCCGTGAGGCCGGTGTGGCCGGGCTGATGCACGATGTCGGCAAAATGATGATTGCCTCGGCGGTGCTCAACAAACCGGGCCGCCTGACCCTCGACGAATTCGAGATCATTAAGGCCCACCCCGAGCTGGGCGTGAAGATACTCATGGACACGCAGCCCGTGGCCGCGTCGGTGATCGATGTCTGCCTGCATCACCATGAGAAAGTCGACGGCTCGGGCTATCCGCACGGCCTGAAAGGCGACCAGATCAGCATCTTCGCGCGCATGGGCGCGGTCTGCGACGTGTATGACGCCATCACCTCTGACCGCCCCTACAAAAAGGGCTGGGGCGTTGCCCATTCGATTCGCGAGATGGCGTCGTGGCAGGGACATTTTGACGACGTGGTCTTTCAAAGCTTCGTCAAGACCGTGGGTATTTACCCGATCGGCACACTGGTACGCCTGGAAAGCGGGCGCCTCGGCGTGGTGGTCGAACAAGGTGAGGCGTCGCTGCTGAAACCGAAAGTGAAGGTTTTCATGTCGGCGCGCACCGGCAAGACGTTCGCCGCACAAGTCATCGACCTGGACTGCCCTTCCGACCCGGACGGAATCCTCAGAATCGAAAAAAACACCGACTGGGGGCTGGAAGAAGTCGATACGCTGTGGGCGGGCATTCCGGCCTGAGTGGCCCGGTAAACTCCATCGTCGTCAAGCCAGCAAGCCCAGCGTCTTGGCCCTCGCCACCGCTTGAGTGCGACGCTCGACCCCCAGCTTGCTGTTGATGTGGCTGGCGTGGGTCTTGACGGTGTGCAGGGAGATGAACAACTGCTCGCTGATCTCCTGATTGGAACAGCCCTGTGCAATCAGTTGCAGCACACCCAGTTCGCGCACGCTGAGGCAATCGCCGCCATGTGCCGGCTCGGGCGACGGCGTGCAACAGGCCGGGAGCTTTTCCAGCAATGCAGCTTGAACCCGACAGGGTGGCAGGTGCAGAAGTTGCTCATGCAGCCACCGGGGGTGCTCGCCAATCAGCGCCTTGAACGGTATCAGTGCGCCGCCGGACGCTGCGGGCAGGCTGCGCAGCAACAATGCCCGCGCCTCGTCGCATCGCGCCTGGCTCAGCAGCAGGCCGATCTGCTGGGTCATGGCGATCAGTCCAAGCAGTTTCGCCCCCACCTCCTGAGCGTGCCGTTCGAGCGCCTGCAAGCGCTGCTCGCAGGCAACGCCGTCACCCTGCAGTCGCTCGAGTACGGCACGCTGCAACTCGATGTGCTGCGGCAGCTGTGGATGGCACTCAGGGGCCGCAGCGCCGAGGCCGCCGTTGTAGGTCTGCGTCAGGCGCAGCAGCCACGCTTCGGCAAGGTCCATGCGCCCCTGCAACAGCCACAGCTCGCATTTGACCAGGGTAATCATCGCCAGATAATAGATCGGCGGCACGTCCCAGATGTGCATCAGCCGTTCGGCTTCGGCGAGTTCAGCGAAGGCTTCGGCAAAGCGGCCGGCGCAGCCTTCCATGGTAGCGATCACGCAGTGACCGATCAGTACGCTGATGTCGCGACAGGCGCGCGCCTCGGCCAGGCCGGCCAGCAATAACACCCGCCCCTCGTCCACCTGCAGACGCAGGGTCAGCAAGTAGCCCTCATACAGCGTCAGACGCGCGCGGACCGCGTACAGCCGAACGGTGGACAAGCCTTTGAGGCGTTGCTGCCCCTGCCGTACTTCCTCGAGCGCGCGGAGAATTTCGCCCCGCGCCTGCAGGACTCGGGCGCGGTCGTAATGCGCCAGCGCCTCGAACAACGGATTGGCGACCCGCTGAGCCAGTTCCAGCGCATCACGATTCAACACGCGGGCGCGCCACAGATCACCGTTGGCGACCGCGAGGTTGGCCAGTGTCGACAGGCACACCAGCCGCTGCCCATAACGTCTTTCCGGCAGGCTCAGCAGGGCTTCGGTGCAATAGCGCTGAGTCTTGTCACTGTCTCCGCGGCCGCGGGCGATGATGCCGCTGAGCGCCAGCCATTGGGCGAGCATGGATTTCTGAGCGGTTGCCGAGGGCGCCGGCAGAAACCGGCTCAGCTGATTGGCCAGCTCTTCGGCGGCATCCAGCTGGCAGGCCAGCCCCAGCGCCCAGGCGTAGAGCACGATCAAGCGGGGTGTGCTGGTCAGCAAGTCATCCGGCAAATCCATCTTCCAGCGCAGCAGCATGCCGACGTTCTGTTCGGCCAGCAGCTGTTCTTCGGAGAGGTTCTGCACCAGATTGGCTGCCACATCCAGGTGCCCGGCGCGCAACGCCTGCTCGACCGCTTCGTCCAACTGGCCCTGAGCGCTGAACCAGCGGCAGGCATTGAGGTGCAGGCGGGTCGGTGGTGCGCCGGCCGCCTGACGAGCGCGCAACAGATCGGAAAACAGATGGTGATAGCGAAACCAGTGGCCCTGCTCGTCCAGAGGCACCAGAAAAACCTGATGCGCCTGCAGATAACCCAGCATCTCGGCGCTGTCATGACCATCCCGCGCGGCATCGCACAGCTCGGCGCAAAAGCGTTCCAGGCAGGCGGTGTCGTAGAGAAACGCCTGAACATCGGCAGGCAGGCAGTCGATCACTTCTTCAAGCAGGTACTCGCGAATCAGCACCTCACTGCCGCGCAGCGCCTGGGACAAGGCGCTTTCATCACCGGCCTCGGACGCCGCCAGCAACCAGAAGCGCAGCCCGGCGACCCAGCCTTCGCTGCGCTGAATCAGGCTTTGCAACGCCTCGCTGTCGAGCGAGCCGCTGTGCTGGCCCAGTACTGCCATGGATTCGGCGTGCGTGAGGCGAAGGTCCTGTTCGTTGATTTCCAGCAGCTGCCGCGTCAGACGCAAGCGTGCCAGATGCCAGTCGGGGCGCTGTCGGCTGGTCACCATGACTACCAGCCCGGCCGGCAGGTGGTTGAGAAGGAACTGCAGGCAGCGATCGAGTACCGGCCCCTGGGCCAGATGATAGTCATCGAGCACCAGCAACAACGGTTTGCTCAACATCAGGTGCATGGCCAGTTCGTCGAGCAGACTGTCGAGCCACTCCTCGAAGGCGAACGGCTGGTGGCGCTGGCGCATCTTCAGCAGGCCCATCGCCTGCGCGCCCAGTTGCGGGAAGAATTGTTGAAGGCTGGCCAGCAACCGCTCTAGAAAACGGCCCGGGTCGCTGTCCCGCGCGCTCAGACCCAGCCATACGTTTTGCCAGTTGTCCGGCAACCCCTGACAGAACTCGACAGCCAGCGAACTCTTGCCGAACCCGGCCGGGGCGCAGATCAGCAGCAGCCTGCAGCCAAGCCCTGCATCGAGACGCTGACACAGGCGCGAACGGGGAACATAACCCTCGGGCAGAGGTGGACGGAAAAATCGCCTTTCCAACGCAGGAATCGCGCCGTCTGCAAACCCTTGAATTCGGGACAGATCAGTCATGGCCGGCTCGTGTAGGAATCGTTGTTTCGGCATTGCGGTGTTCGGAGACTAGCGGGTAAATCGCTACTTTTGAAAGGCCATCACCGAAAAGACTGTAACAAAATTCCTACGACTTATAAGGCCACTTCCCACAACCGAAAAAGCCCCGTTCAAGGGGCTTTTCAGGAGCACGAGGCAGACGCTGAGCTACAGCGTGTATCGATCAGGTATCAACGAACCCCTTCCTGACGCAGCGCGTTGGGGGTGAAGTCGCTGGTGCCGGCCGTGAAGCCGAACTCGTAGGCTTTCTTCTCTTCGTTCTTCATGCCCAGCGCCACGTAGCGACCCGATTGCAGGTCATACAGCGTTTCTACCGCGTACCACGGCACTTGCTTGTCGTAGTAGTTTTCCGAGTGCGCCTCGGCCACGCGCCACAGCTGACCACGTCCGTCGTAATGGTCGATGACCGCGGCCTGCCAGGTGTCTTCATCAATGAAGAAGTCACGCTTGGCATAGATATGACGCTGCCCTTCCTTGAGGGTGGCGGTCACGTGCCAGACGCGGCGCAGCTCGTAGCGGGTCAGGTCCTGGTTGATATGGCCGGCCTTGATGATGTCGGCGTACTTGAGCGTCGGATCGTCCAGCTTGTGGCTGTTGGAGGCGATGTACATTTCCTGCTTGCCGATCAGTTTCCAGTCATAGCGATCCGGCGCACCGTTGTACATGTCGAGGTTGTCAGACGTGCGCAGCCCGTCGGACGCAGTACCCGGCCCGTCATAGGACACCTGCGGCGCACGACGGACGCGGCGTTGACCGGCGTTGTAAAGCCATGCCGAGCGCGGCTCCTTCACTTGATCGAGGGTTTCATGCACCAGCAGCACGCCACCGGCCAGACGCGCCGGGGCGGTGACTTCCTGCTTGAAGTAGAACAGCACGTTGCCTGGATTTTTCGGGTCGAAATCCCTCATCTTGTCGCGAAACACGAACTGATCGGAGAAATACACCAGGCTGTAGGAGCCGTTGGGCTGTGGCGTGGCCTGGGTGACCAGACGCTTGACGCTGCCGCCCCGGTAGCGGGTGATGTGGTTCCAGATGACCTCGACACCGCTGGCCGGGATCGGGAACGGGATGGCCGTATCGAAGTTTTCCAGACCACTGCCGCCACCGACCAGCTTGGTGGTGGTGGCATTCTTTTTGATCGCGGCGAACACGTCATCCGGCACGGTAGCACCACGATGGGTCGGGTAGACCGGAATCCGGTAGCTGTCCGGGTAACGCTTGAACATCGCGTATTGGCCCGGCGCCAGCTTGTCCTTGTACTGCTCGACATTGGCCGCGGTGATGATGAACAGCGGTTTTTCACTCGCGTACGGGTTGGCAAGGAAACCCTTGCTGTCCACCGCCCCGGCGTTTTTCGGCATCGGGCTCCAGGCCGGAATGGTGTTGGCCGCATTACCGGCCTTTTCGGCGCCCATCGGCGTCAGTGAGGTGCCCAGCTTCGCAGCTTCGGACTCGGACACCGCAGCCATCACACCGGTCGCCAGCAGCGACATCCCCAGAACCCCAGCCTGCAACAGATTTTTTGTTATTTTCATGTTCGTCGTCATCCTGAAAACCATGTTCTTAGAAGTTCATGCCGAAGCTCAGCGCCACGAAGTCCCGGTCGTCGACCGTGGTGTACTTGCCATCAAAGAAGTTGGTGTAGGAAAGGTTCGCGGTGTAGGTGTTCTGGTACTCGGCATCGAGCCCCAGGCTGACGGCCTTGCGCCCCTCTTCGAAGTTGCCGCCAGGGCCGGGTGAATAGCCTTTGACGTCATGCGACCAGGCCACGCTCGGCTTGAGGTTGACCCCGGCGAACACGCTGTTGTAATCCCAGATGGCGCGGGCGCGGTAGCCCCAGGAGTTGGCGGTGGTAAAGCCGTCGTCTTCGCAATAGCGGGTCAGGTTGTTCTGCTCGGCACCGGTCAGCGTGCCGGCGTTCAAGGTTGCGCATTGACCGCCAGGCAGCGGCCCTGGGCCGTACACCGGATCGCGTCCATAACGGATTTTGGAGGTGCTTTCGAGCCCGCCCACGTGGGTCCAGCCCACTTCACCGACCACCGTGAGACGCTCGGCGCCCATGACCTGATCGAAGAACTGGGTAAATGTGGTCTGCATCTGGGTGATTTCTTTGCGGCGATAACCGGCTTGATCCGTATTCGGCTGCCCGCTGAGTAGCGACACGTTGGGGTTGAGCGGCGAAATACCCGAATAGAGGATGTCGGTGGTATTGACCTGAATCGGCGCGTTGGGGCGATAACTGATCTCGCCGCTCCACGCCGTACCGGTGGGCAGAGTGGTCGAGAAGCTCAGGCCGTACAGACGAATGTCTTCGGGGTATTCGACGTAGTAACTGGAGTTGCCTGCCACAACCACCGGCAGCAGGCTGGGGGCCAGCGCGGCGGCAGTGCTGGCAGGAATGCCATTGCGAACCAGCGAACCGACCAGCCCTTGCGGACTGAACGAAGCAGCAGAGCCGCCGCGCCCGCTGAAAATCGGTGCACGGCTGTGGTAATTCATCATGTACGCGCCGAACTCGGTGTCCAGCGGTTCGAAGTTGTAACGCAAGGCGAAACCGAACTGGCCGCTGTCACGCGCATCGCGGTCAGGGCCTCGGCGCACCACCGCGCCCTCATCCGGGTTACCGAACACCACGCCCTGCTGCGACAGTGAATTGAACACCGCACCGCGCGCCCCGGCTGGCAGACCGGCCGCCGTCAGCGAGCTGTTCAGGCCGCTGCGGCTGCGCAAGACCGCGAGGTTGTTGTTGCAGCCATCGGCAATCACATCCGGTTGCGAGAAGAAGGTGCCGCAGTTGTCGACGACCGTCTGATCCCATTCCAGCTGGTAGAAACCTTCGGCAGACAGGTTGTCGGTCAGGCTCTGCGACAGGTAGAACATGTTGACCGGAATCAGGCCTTCCTTGATTTCCGACCCGGGTCGCCGGAAGGCCGAGACATCGACCGGGTTGACGCTGTTGATGCCGCCCTGAATGAAGGTACTTTCCCCCCAACTGATGACCTGCTTGCCAAAGCGCACCGCGCCCGGCTGATCGGCAATCGAATAGTTGTGATAGACGAAGGCGTCGAGCAACTGGAACCCGGACGACTTGGCGCCCTCCTTGCGGCCCGAGTCGCTGATGTCCTTGAACTCGCGGTTTTCATCCTTGAGTTCGAAGTCGTACCAGTATTTGCCGCGCAGGAAAACACCGGTATCGCCGTACTTAAGTTCCAGATCATGAATGCCCTTGAATATCTTCGAAAACGTCTCCCCACGCTTGAAGTTCAAGTGACCGTCATCGGACGTTTGCGACAAACCACGCCCGCCGTTGTTGGCGCCGATCAGGTTCTTGTTGGGATTGGCCGTCGACCAGCTCGCGCCCACCGACAGCGACGAGTCGAAACTGCCTTCGATCTCGCCGACGTTGAAGGTCACGGCAAAAGCCGGGCCGGCGAGCGAAGAGGCAAGGCTGACAGCCAGAGGCAGCCTGGCCCGACGCCAGAAGGGGGATGTGCTTGTCATCGACGCTACTCCTTGTGTTTTATTGTTATGGCGGTGGGGAAATCCAGAAACGAATCAGTCATCGAATCAACACACGCGCCAGGTCCGTTCTTGCCATTCCCGGTGCAGACTATAGCCAGCACGCTCTGACGCTAGATCCCTCTAAAGTGTGATTTGCACGACCAACGCCTCTGGACCGCCCGTTTCCGGGAAGCCGCCAAAAAACATGTGCGGGGAGGATGGCGTAATTTGCAAATTTGGCAAGTCACAGAGCAGGACCTGCAGCGCAGACACGTGCCGTCGCCGACCGATACGGCACGTCCGAGGTGTCAGAGGGTCGAGAGAAAGGCACTGTTGCTGCTTTGCCACTCCACGATGTCCCGGCGCATGCGCTTCTTGTCCAGCTTGCCGACGCTGGTCTTGGGAATTTCGGTAACAAGCGCGATCTGGCTGGGAATGGCCCACTTATTGATGTGACCTTGCTCGACAAACGGCTTGAGGTGTTCCTTCAAACCCTTGGCGTCGAGCTGGTGGCCATCGTGAATCACCAGCAAGGCAAACGGACGTTCGCCCCATTGCGGATCGGCGATGCCGACCACTGCCACTTCGCGCACTGCCGGGTGGCGACTGCACAAGTCTTCGAGTTCCAGCGAGGAAACCCATTCGCCACCGGTCTTGATCACGTCCTTGATGCGGTCGCGAATGTCGATGAAACCCATGCCGTCCAGCGTCGCCACATCGCCGGTGTGCAGCCAGCCCCCCGCCCACAACTCGGCGCCTTTTTCCGGCTCGCGAAAGTAGCTTCCGGTCAGCCAGGGCGCACGTAAGACCAGCTCGCCTTGGGTTTCGCCGTCGGCCGGAAGAGAGTTGCCCTGTTGATCGATGATGGCGGCCTCCACCAGCATCCCCGGCACGCCGGCCTTGATCCGGTAGGTGATGCGCTCGTCTTCACTGCCGGCTTTCAACTCTTCGTTGATGTGCGCTACGGAAATGAGCGGTCCGGTTTCGGACATGCCGTAAGCGGCAGTGAGCTGGATGCCACGGGATTTGGCGGCCTGATACAGACTGCGAGTCAGGGAGCTGCCGCCAATAATGATCTTCCAGCCGCCGAAATCGACGTCCTGAGCAGACTTGGCGTTCAGGAGCATTTGCAGGATGGTCGGCACGCAATGGGAGAAGGTGACTTTCTCCCTGCGCCACAGCTCTACCAGCAACTCGGGATCGTAGCGGCCGGGGTACACCTGTTTCAGACCGAGCATGGTTGCCGCATAGGGAATGCCCCAGGCATGCACGTGAAACATCGGTGTGATCGGCATGTAAACGTCATCGGTGCCCAGCAGTCGGGTGCTGTCGATACAGCCCATGATGGTCGCCACGCCCATGGTGTGCAGCACCAGTTGGCGGTGGGTGAAATACACGCCCTTGGGGTTGCCGGTAGTGCCGGTGGTGTAAAACGTGGTGGCGACCGAGTTTTCATCGAAATCCTCGAACACGTACTCGGGGCTGGCCGCAGCCAGCAGGGTCTCGTACTCGCCCACCAGGTTGGGCAGGTCGGCGCTCTTGTCTGGCAAGTCGGTCAGCAACAGGGTCTTTTCGACCGTGTTCAGGTGTCCGGACATGGCCTGATACAGCGCCGTGAACTCGCTGTTCACCAGCACCAGACGGTCATCGGCGTGGTTGATGGTGTAGGCGATCTGCTCGGGAGAAAGCCGCACATTGACGGTGTGGATGACCGCGCCAATCATCGGGATGGCAAACATGCACTCCAGGTAGCGGTGGCTGTCCCAGTCCATCACCGCCACCGTGTCGCCGGCCTTCACGCCTGCCGCCGTCAGCACGTTGGCCAGGCGGCAGATGCGTTCGTTGAGGGTCGCGTAGGTATAGCGGACCGAATCACGGTAGATGATTTCGCGCGTCTTTTCATAACGACCGCCCGACAACAGCAGGCGCTTGATCAACAGAGGGCACTGATACGCGCCATCGGCGGGCGCAAGAACGCGAGTCTGTAACATATGAAGCCCTTTTCAAAGTCCATAGGCGTGCTGAAAATATGCACTCTAGGGCCTCGGGCTGCCAGTGAAATCAGTAAAAGGGATGATTTGCCGAGACGCCCCGCGCTGTCTGCAAGGGGCGTCCGGACTGCTGCATATGCAGGCCTGAATTCAGCGTTCAGTGGACCTCGGTCAGCGCCAGCTTGATGCCCAGCGCGATCAGCACGCCGCCCATGGCCCGGTCGAACCAGTGCCCCATGCGCGCGAATCCTGCGCGCACCCGGGCCTGGCTGAACAGTCGCGCCACCAGACAGAACCACGCCGCCGTCGCCACTGCGAGGTACACGCCGTAACCGCCCTGCACCAGCAATGGGGTGTGCGGATTGATCACCACGGTGAACAACGAGAGGAAGAACAGCGTCGCCTTGGGATTCAGGCCATTGGTGACAAAACCGCTGATGTAGGCACCGCGCGCCGTGCGCTCGCAGGGAGTAGCCTTGATGGCGGCATCGTCCGTCGCGGCGGCTGGCTTGGCGCGCAACGCCTTGATGCCGATGTACAGCAGATAAGCAGCAGCTGCCCATTTCAGCGCGTTGAACAGCACGATGGACTGGGAAACGATAATTCCGATCCCCAGCAGCGAATAGCCCACATGCAGAAAGATCGCCGAGCCGACGCCCAACGCCGCCCAGGTCCCTGCCTTGCGCCCATGAGCGACACTTTCACGCACCACCACCGCGAAATCCGGACCGGGACTGGCCACTGCCAGCAGGTGAATCAGCGCAACGGTAAGAAATTCTGCCAAGTACATGTGGGACCTCCTGGAGGATTGACGTCTGACCCGGCAGGTTACGCTGTCTGGTGTCCTCGCAACAGGTGCCGGCATTGATACGATGCAGAGCTTGCTCTAACTATGGTGCGACGCTGGAGCGTGAGGAACGATCATCGTAACTATCGTGCGGCGCTCCGCGTCGCATGCCGTTCTGGACGCTCCGCGTCCTCTTGGCCCATATCCTGTTAGACTGCGCGCTTTTTCAGGAGCCATTCCATGGACCCGCGCAGTGAAGTGTTACTCCGTCAGGCCGAGCTGTTTCAGGGCTCGCTGTTGTTGGTCGGGCTGCCCGCCGATGACCTGCTCGGAAAACTGCCGGATGCCCGTGGATGGTGCTGGCACGCCGGTGATCAGGCGGCTCTGGACGCACGTTTTGAAGGGCGCGTGGATTTCGGTGTCGAAGCGCCACAGACTGACTTCGAAGCCGCTGTGCTGTTCCAGCCCAAGGCGCGTGACCTGACCGACTACCTGCTCAATGCACTGGCCTCGCGACTGGCCGGACGCGAGCTGTTTCTGGTCGGCGAGAAACGCGGCGGCATCGAAGCGGCTGCCAGGCAACTGAGCCCTTTCGGCCGCGCGCGCAAGCTGGACAGCGCTCGCCATTGCCAACTGTGGCAGGTCACCGTCGAGCACGCACCGCAAGCCGTCAGCCTGGAAAGCCTCGCCAAGCCCTACCAGATCGAATTGCAGGACGGACCGCTCACCGTCGTCAGCCTGCCCGGCGTTTTCAGCCATGGCCGCCTCGACCGTGGCTCAGCCCTGTTGCTGGAAAACATCGACAAGCTGCCCAGCGGCAACCTGCTCGACTTCGGTTGCGGCGCCGGAGTACTGGGGGCGGCGATCAAGCGTCGTTACCCGCACAACGAAGTCATCATGCTCGATGTCGATGCCTTCGCCACCGCCAGTTCACGCCTGACCCTGGCCGCCAATGGCCTGCAAGCCCAAGTGCTGACCGGTGACGGCATCGACGCAGCACCGATGGGTTTGAACACCATTCTGAGCAATCCGCCGTTCCATGTCGGCGTTCATACCGATTACATGGCAACGGAAAACTTGCTGAGAAAAGCACGCCAACATCTCAAATCAGGCGGCGAACTGCGCCTGGTGGCGAATAACTTCCTGCGTTATCAGCCGCTGATCGAAGAGCACGTCGGCCAGTGCGAAGTCAGGGCGCAGGGCAACGGTTTCAAAATCTACAGCGCCAAACGCCCCTGAAATAAGCACTTGCCGAAACGTTTTCGCGGAGGCAGAATCCGCTCCGTCCTAGGGGAGTAGTCTCCCACGAGCGCCATGCTCGTCCGGCACGTATCAACATACTTGGTCCTCAGACCATGGTACGTGCGACCCGGAATCCGCTCAGACGGATCGGTGGTTTGACAAGACCTATGACACGAACACCTTACCCGGGGCGGGGAGGTCGTACGTGTCATAGCCGTGTTGACCCGCCCCTTAGGAAACCTGATGCTGGAATCATTCTTAGTCCCTACCGCAGTGGTCGCGCTCGCCGAAATCGGTGACAAGACGCAGTTGCTCGCGCTCGTTCTCGCCGCGCGCTTTCGCAAGCCATGGCCGATCATTGCCGGCATCGTTGCCGCAACCCTCGCCAACCATGCGGCAGCCGGCGCTGTAGGTGCCTGGTTCAGCAGCTATCTGTCAGACGCAGTGCTGCACTGGATCCTCGCCGCCAGCTTTACCGCCACGGCGCTGTGGACACTGGTTCCGGACAAGATGGACGATGACGAGGCCAGCACGGCACGCAAGTTCGGCCCGTTCATGACCACGCTGATCACGTTCTTCATCGCTGAAATCGGTGACAAGACGCAGATCGCCACGGTGATGCTGGCGGCGCAGTATTCCTATCTGTGGCTGGTCATTCTGGGCACCACGGTGGGCATGCTGCTGGCCAATGTGCCGGTGGTGCTGGCGGGCAATTTCGCCGCAGAGAAGCTGCCGCTGACCCTGATCCGCCGACTGGCTGCCTGCGCGTTCTTCGTGCTGGCGCTGGTAGCGGTTTACAAGGCAATGCAAGTCAGCGGCTGGGTGTGATGCTGGCCCGTAGCGTTGCGAAAACCCTCGCAACGCTACGGGCGACTCATCCACTCAGGATTTAGCGGCTTTCTGGTACAGCGGCATGACTTTCGGTATCGCAGCCTGCAACGAAGCGATGCGACTTTCCGAGGCCGGGTGAGTGCTCATGAACTCAGGCTGCGAACCACCGGAGTTCTGGGTCATCTTCTGCCACAGGGTGATCGCCGCATTCGGGTTGTAACCGGCGCGTGCGGCCAGTTCCAGACCGAGCAGATCGGCTTCGTTCTCGTTACTGCGGCTGTTGGGCAGCGTCAGGCTGTAGTTGACCACGGTATCTGCCAACGCCAGGCTGTCCTGTCCCAGTCCCAGCAAGGCACCTGCGCCCTGCTTGGCCATTGAAACACCGTATGCCTTGGACATCGCTTCACGCCCGTGCTCGCGCAGGGCATGGGCGATCTCGTGGCCCATGACCGCCGCGATTTCATCGTCGGTCAGTTTGAGGGTATCGATCAGGCCACTGTAGACAATGATCTTGCCACCAGGACCACAGTTGGCGTTCAGCTCGTCGCTCTTGATCAGGTTGACTTCCCACTGCCACTGCGCCGAATCAGGCCGTAATTTGGGCGCCTGGGCAATCAGTCGATCGGCGATTGCATGAACCCGCTTGGCATTGGCGCTGGTGGTGTCCAGCACCCCTTTGCTGGTCGCCTCGCCAACGGTCTGCTGGTAGGACTGGGCGTACATTTTGTTGACTTCATCCGTGGAGAGCATGCTGAACATGTACTGTTTGCGCTCCACACCGACCGAGTCGCCACTCGTGGTATTGACTGCCTGACACCCGCCGAGCAGCAACGCAGCGCTCAAGGCACAGAAGGCAAATGAAGGACGCATGGTGTATCTCCTTGTGTATGAAACGGTCAGTCCCGGGGCAGACCTCTGCGCCAGATACCGGCAAACTGGCATCTTGGTCTTTGACAGGGATGGATGGTTCCCGCAGGTGTGTCCAGTTTGTATCAGATGTCCTTCAACGCGGATATCGGATTTGTCCGATTCGGTGTTTTTTGCCTTGCCCTACTAACTTAGCGGCGTGAGGCACTCGGGGGCATTCAGCTTCGGATCATTGACCAGATTGGCCAAAGGCCGTTCGCGCAGCGCCGTCTGCGGGGCAGCCAGCAACGCTTGCAGGGTCGGCAGCGGCGTGTCGGCGGCCAGCCAGTCTTTCTGACCCTTGGCATCCAGAATCAACGGCCGACGCTGGGTCGCAGCCGCCTGGGTGACCACCGCGACGCTCAGGTAGGTATGCCCCTGCACCGGATAGGCTTCCCAGATCGCGGCGAAAAACAGCGCGGCGCCCTCCCCCGGCGTCAGCCAGAAAGGACGCTTGCGCACCGTGCCACGCCATTCGTAAAAGCCGTTGGCGGGCAGCAGACAGCGGCGATGGGTGAAGGCATCGCGAAACATCGGCTGCTCGGCCACGGTTTCGGCGCGGGCGTGGGCAGGCGTTTTCGACAGGTCGGTGAGCCAGGCCGGGGTCAGGCCCCAGCGCGCGCGCACCAGTTCGATACCATCAGCGTTTTCGGCGGCACGCATGATCAACACCCAGTCGGCTGGCGAAATATTCCATTGCGCCTGCTGATCGGCAGGAAAACCGGGCAAGGCGGCAAAGGCAGGGGTCCAGCGAAACAGGGCGTAGCGTCCACACATGGGGGCTAATCAGACTCTTTTAAGGTGCTCAGCACACCAGTACATCGGGGAAGTCGTCCGGCTCATCGCCAGACAGGGGCGAGGCGCTATTGTACGCAGTGATCAACGCTCGTGCGCGGGCGACCTGCGCATCTTCGACCTTGAGTGCCAGAAGCCCCAGCCCCGGTAGCTCGCCCATCGCCCCGAGCAGATCGCGACCGGCCAGGTGCGCGTTGACACCTTCGCTGGCAAGCATTGCCAGCAGCAACTCGGCCTCCATCAGGTTCTCGGGCTCGTAGATCTTCTGCATCACTCGTTCTCGCTGCGAACGTCCAGATTCCAGTCTTCGCCGTCGGTCTGCAGGTCGAAAACGATCGGGCGGCAACAGACCGGACAGTCTTCAATGTACTGTTGATCGCCGCCGGAAAGGTCCAGTACGGCTTCGACAGGTTCGCCGCAATAAGGGCAGTCGTAACTCTGTAATTCCTGCATCACGGTCTCCGGGATCAGTTATGCGTATAATTGACCCATTCTTCAGAAGGCAGTTTTAACAAATCCGTCTTCTTTTTACCCTATTCGATTCAAACAAGAGAGCATGATGGGCGAATTTGATGCCATCCGACCTTACAACGATGCAGAAGTCCCCGCCGTCTTGGCACGTCTGCTGAGCGACAAAGCCTTTCTCGCCATTCTGACCCGATTCCGCTTTCCACGCCTGGCGGGCGCGTTCGGCTGGCTGCTGCAGCCAACCCTGGCACGCAAGCTGCGCCGCGAGTTTGCCGGTATCGACTCGGTCGCCACGCTGCAGGACAAGGTCGAATATTACGTCGACCACACCATCGAACGCGCCACGGACGGGGTCACCTACACCGGCGTCGAACAGCTGAAGTCCGGTTGCGCCTACCTGTTTCTGGCCAACCATCGCGATATTGTCATGGACCCGGCGTTCGTCAACTACGCCGTGTACCACGCAGGCCTGCCCACTCCGCGCATCGCGATTGGCGACAACCTGCTGCAAAAGCCATTCGTCAGCGACCTGATGCGTCTGAACAAGAGCTTCATCGTGCACCGCTCGATCATCGGGCGGCGCGAGAAAATGGCGGCTTATCAATTGCTGTCGGCGTACATCAATCACTCGATCACCCAGGACTGCCAGTCGATCTGGATCGCTCAGGCCGAAGGCCGCGCCAAAGACGGTGACGACCGTACCGAGTCGGCGATCCTCAAGATGTTCCACATGAGCCGCAAGGATGAGCCATTTGGCGACGTGATTCGTTCGCTGAACCTGATCCCGGTGTCGATCAGCTATGAGTATGATCCGTGCGACAGCGCCAAGGCCCGCGAGCTGTACATTCGTGCGACAACCGGCGCCTACACCAAGACGCCGGGCGAAGACGACGTGAGCATTGCCCTGGGGATCACCGGCTATAAAGGCCGTGTGCATGTGAACTTCGCACCGCCGATCACCGAGCATTTCGAGGACACTAAGCAACTGGCCATCGAGATGGATCGGCAGATTCTCGGCGGCTATCGGCTGTTCCCGGTGCATTACCTGGCGTACGCGCAGTGGAGCGATGCCGATCCGGCGCTTGAAGTGCCGAAGGCTGAAGCGCTGTTCCCGGCCGATGAACTCGAGCGCGCCAGGGAAGAGTGGGAAAGCCGCCTGGCAGGCACGCCGATCGAGCACCGCCCTTACATGATTCAGCAATACGCGACTCCAGTGCGCAACCAGTACCGCGTCAAGGCAGGGCTGGCGCTTTAAGACCTGGAACGCCTATCGTGCCCATGCTACGCGTGGGTACGCACTTCTGGACGTTCTGTGTCCAGTCTGGAGCGCGTCAACGCGCCGTGACGCAGAGCGTCACCCGAGGTATTCCCACTCGGTGCGTGAGGACCGCGATAGGTGTACGGGCGAGCACGTGTCATGCCCAGGCTACACGTGGTCATGACCCCCCGAAATATCCTGCACGACAATTCTCTGCCGCTGTCACCCCAACGTCATACTTCACCTGCATTGTGTGGCTCCTCGAGAAACGGACTTCCCTCTCTTTGGAGCTTGTCATGCTGCATGCAAAAAATCAGGATCGCCTTTATCTCATTGCCCCAAGCGATGAGCAGCAGGAGTTGATCGATGGCCTGGCCTTCAATGTTCAGGACCGCCACTGGCTGGTCTACTGCGCACTGGGCGGGCATGTTCATCATGATCTGCCGGATCTGGATCAGGACACGGGCTTGAGTTTTCTGGACTTTTACCAGCAGGCAGCCTGATACCAAACCCTGAACAGCAAAAAGCCCGGCCCCTTCAACAGGGGCCGGGCTTTTTTTATCGCATGCTTACTGCGACAGGGTCGAACCGATGGTCGGGTCCTGGAAGACGCGGGTCAGTGCGTCGCTCAACACGTCGCTCACCAGCTTGGTGTTGGTTTCCTGATTCGGTGCCATACCGAAACGCTGGTCCAGCGATGCGGCGTAACGACCACTGTAGGTGCGGCCGTTATTGCGCACGTCAGCGCGGAACGTCGAGCTGATGGTGGCTTCAGTCACGTACAGACCTTCCTTCGGCGACTGGTACTTCAGGTCTGCCAGGGTCACGGTCAACTGCGGAGCGCTGCCGCCCTGGGTCGGCGTAAAGCCCAGCAGGCGTACGGCGGCTTCAGCCTGAGCCTGAAGCTTGGGAACGATGTCGGCACCGGTGACGCTGATTGCGCTGGTTTCCGGGTACATGCCACCGCGCGTGCCCAGCGTCGGCCCAGGACGGCCGTCGACGACACGCACCACCACAGGCTGACCACGCCCTACCGCCGCCAGCTGCGCGTTTAGCTTGGGCGTGGGGCTGAGTTGTTGCGGACTGTGGGCACAGCCCACCAGGGTCAAACTGCTTACAGCAAGCAAACCGAACAAAATGCGACGCAGCATGCTCATTTCTCCATGGGCCAGACACTGAATGTGCCGCAGTATAGCGGCCTGTAACAGCCGCTAACCAGAGGCCACTGACCGTTAAGCCTCGGACATTCGCCACGCATCGGGGTTCACGCCGCAACGCAGGGCAAGATTCATCCGGCACGGTGTAATCAGGGCGTCACATCCACACGGCAGACTCGCCTCCATCGCACAGACGCTCATTCACGTCACAGGAGCTGCGCCATGAATCTGTTCCGGTCTCTGTTCACTGCACGCCCCCAGCATCGCCACTACGCGCGTATCGATCAGGCGGGCGTCTGCCGTGCGTTCAAACACTGCGCACAACGTCCGACCGGCGTGGAATGGGTCGAAGTGACCGAGCAACGGCTCAGCTGGCTGAATCAGCCACTGCCCGCCAGCGCACGCATGACGCAGCGTAGCGAACGCTCAGCGCGCGGCCAGTTGCTCACCGCCTGACCGGAGAGCGAATAAAAGTCATTTAAAGCGATCAATTCCTGCCATTTCATCGCTATAATCTCCCCCCGATTATAAGGACGTCTCCTGATCGGGCCTCGCAGCACTGCTAATCGCCGTATTAGCGCCTTCGTAATGCCCACAGAGAGCCGCCCACACAGGTCATTTGCGCACGAGTGTGCTCGATGAAAGGTGAAGAATGCTCGAATCGTATCGAACCTTTCTCGCCGGCCAGCGCCTCACTCTTTATGCGCCTGACCTGCCAGCGCTGTCATCGCAGCCATTTCGAGGTTTGGTTCGCGTTCCCAAAAGGACGTGAAAAACGGGTTTCACTACTTCACAAGAGTGTGGCGAGCAAATGAATAGGTACGCGTTTGTACATGCACCATCAGCGTCTGAACCGGCTCTCTTGAACAGGACTGACCGCGACTGCGCCTCCATGACCGGAGCCTGACGCCATCGACAGGCGCCCGTTGCACAATGGGCTCCCTGACGATGGTCGAATGGCCTCGCAGGCCTGGAAATGCGTTCATGAAGTATTGATGAACCATGACCGGGCCTGACCGGGACCTGCGCTTTGGATGCGAAAAATTGCGAAGAATCGGTGAGGCGATCCTGGCCAGGCAAACGAGGGTAGACATTTGATCCAGCCCACGAATACCTGGCAACCAGCCTCAGGATCGTATGCCGTCAATTTGGTGCTGCAGATTTTGGAGACGCGTTAATGGCGCATAACGAAGCAGTTGATGTAGTACTGGTCGGAGCGGGCATCATGAGTGCCACTCTGGCGGTATTGCTAAAAGAGCTCGACCCCGGCATCACGCTGGAAGTCGTTGAGCTGATGGATTCCGGTGCTGCGGAGAGTTCCAACCCGTGGAACAACGCCGGTACCGGCCACGCCGGTCTGTGCGAGCTGAACTACACGCCGCCAGCGGCTGATGGCTCAATCGACATAAAGAAAGCGGTGCACATCAACACCCAGTTCGAAGTCTCGAAACAGTTCTGGGCCTACCTGGCACGCAAGGGCACCTTTGGTTCAGCCCGATCATTCATCAACCCGGTTCCACACCTGAGCTTCGTGCAGGGCGAAAAAGGCGTCTCGTTCCTCAAGACCCGTTTTGAAGCCATGAGCAAGCATCACGCCTTCTCTTCGATGGAATACACCGAGGACAAGGCAACGCTGGCCGAGTGGATGCCATTGATGATGCCTGGTCGGCCTGCGGACGAAAAAATTGCTGCAACGCGGATGATGAACGGCACCGACGTCAACTTTGGCGCGCTGACCAACCAACTGCTCGGCCACCTGACCAGCGCTCCAGGGACGCAGATCAAGTACCGCAGCCGGGTGACCAACCTGACCCGCAACGGTGCTGGCTGGACCGTCAGCGTCAAGGACGTGAATGGCGGCGGCACGCGTGAGATAGATGCCAAGTTCGTGTTCCTCGGTGCCGGTGGCGCAGCGTTGCCGCTGTTGCAGTTGTCGGGCATTGAAGAAAGCAAGGGCTTTGGCGGCTTCCCGGTCAGCGGCCAGTGGCTGCGTTGCGACAACCCGGAAGTAGTCAAGCACCACCAGGCCAAGGTCTACAGCCAGGCTGCCGTCGGCTCGCCGCCAATGTCCGTCCCGCATCTGGATACCCGCGTGGTCGATGGCAAGAAATCCCTGCTGTTCGGACCTTATGCCGGTTTCACCACCAAGTTCCTGAAACACGGTTCGTATCTCGACCTGCCGCTGTCGGTCCGCGTAGCCAACATCAAACCGATGCTGGCGGTGGCGCGCGACAACATGGACCTGACCAAGTATCTGGTCAGCGAAGTGATGCAATCGATGGAGCAACGCCTGGAATCGCTGCGCCGCTTCTATCCGGAAGCGAAAGCCGAAGACTGGCGCCTCGAAATCGCCGGTCAGCGCGTGCAGATCATCAAGAAAGACGCGAAAAAAGGCGGCGTCCTGCAATTCGGCACCGAGCTGGTGTCTGCAAAGGATGGCTCGCTGGCCGCCCTGCTCGGCGCTTCGCCCGGCGCTTCGGTGACTGTGTCGATCATGCTTGAGCTGCTCGAGCGCTGCTTCCCGGAGAAAACCCGCACGGAATGGGCGACCAAGCTCGAAGAGATTTTCCCGGCACGGGAGAAGATCCTCGAAACCGATGCGCCGCTCTACGAGCGCATCAGCGCGCAGAACGACGAGGCGCTGGAACTGGTCGAGAAAAGCAGCCAGGAACACAGTTTCGCCTGACCCGACTGCTGCTGTGCTGTCACAAAAAACCCCGTGAGCCTTTAACAGCCACGGGGCTTTTTATTGCGTTTATTTCAGGCGCCGTTCAGAGGCTTCTGGACAGTACGGCAATGTGCTCCGGGCCAATCCCGCAGCAGCCACCGATGTGCGTGGCGCCGCGCTTGACCCAATCTGCCGCCCACTGCTGATAGCCCTGCGGGTCAAGGTCTTCGCGCAGCTCGTCCAGGCCGTCGTTGGCGGTGGCGTCCTTGGGTTGCGGCGGGAAGGCGTTGGCGTACGCGCCGATGGCAATGTCGACGTTCAGCGACGTGAACACCTCACGGGCCGCATCGATTGCGCCACCGATCACCTCTGGCTGGCTGCAGTTGAACAGCAGCGTGGCGACACCCATTGCTGCGGCAGCCCTGGCGGCGTCGGCGACCGGCTCGCCTGAGCGCAGACGCGGGACCTCGTCAGTGTCCTCATCCTGCAGGGTGAACGACAGCCAGAACGGTTTACCGTCATTGGGCAGCCCGGCGCGGATGGTCTGCGCTTCGAGAATGCAGCTCTGGGTTTCGGCCAGCCACAGGTCGACATACGGCGACAGCCCGGCAACCAGTGGTTTCAGAACGTCGGCAGCCAGTTGCGGCTGATACAGGTCAGGGCGATAGGAACCGAACAGCGGCGGAATGGAGCCGGCCACCCGGGCGCGTCCGCCAGACGCATCGGCCGACTCGCGCGCCAGTTGCCCGGCCAGTGCTGCCAATGCCTGACCTTCGCGGGCAAAACGCTCTTCGCCAATATGAAACGGCACGACGGCGTAGCTGTTACTGGTAATGACCTGAGCACCACTTTCGATATAAGCGGCGTGTACCGCACTGACGGCTTCCGGTGCTTCGCTTAATGCCAGCGCCGACCATTCAGGCTGGCGAAACGGGGCTCCGCGACGCTGCAGTTCACGGCCCATGCCGCCATCGAGAATTACAGTTGTGCCTTGCTTCATATGTGATCTGCTTATATGTATATGAAAAAAACTCATTATGAGTCAGTCTTGTATAACGTATTTAATACGGCCCTTTCATCAAACTACAAACACTTTTTCAGGGGATATCTGTGAACTATCGCGCTCTGCTGGGCATCGGCCTGGTTACTCTGGCAGCCTCCACGCAAGTTCTGGCCGGCGCCACGCTGGATCGCGTGCAGAAAAACAAAGAGCTGGTCAACGTCCTCATGGAAAGTTACCCGCCCTTCTCTTTCCTGAATGACAAGAATGAACTGGACGGCTTCGATGTCGACGTCGCCAAGGCCGTGGCGCAGAAACTGGGCGTCAAACTGCGCCTCGAAACACCGTCCTGGGACGTGATCGCCGCGGGCCACTGGAGCGGCCGTTATGACATCTGCGTCTGCTCGATGACGCCGAGCAAGGCCCGCGCCGAAGTGTTCAACTTCCCGGTCGAGTACTACGCCTCGCCTGCGGTGATCGTGGTCAACGCCTCGGATGATCGTATCCATTCGGCCAAGGACCTGAGCGGCAAGAAGGTCGGCCTGACCAGCGCCTCCAGCTACGAAAGCTACCTGAACAAGAATCTGGTTATCGATGGCGCCGAAGACAAGCCACTGCAGTACCCGTTCGAAGACGTGCAGATCGCTCCGTACGACAACGACAACGTGGCCTTTCAAGACCTCGGGCTGGGTGCCGGCAAGCGGCTGGACGCGATACTTACCAATCTGGTGACCGCAAAACCGCGCCTGGATCAGGACAAGCGCTTCAAACTGGCAGGCGAGCCGCTGTATGAAGAACCCAACTCCGTAGCCATCGAAAAAGACGATCCGGAATGGGACGCCAAGGTTCGCCAAGTCTTTGCCGAACTGAAGATCGATGGCACCCTGAGCAAGCTGTCGCAAAAGTGGATCGGTGCTGACATCAGCAAATGACTTCCTTTCAGCCCCAGCGCCCACCCGAGCAGGCCGAACAGAGCCTGCTCAAGCGAGTTTTCGGCTTCCGCACACGGCTTTACCTGACCTGGCTGGTCATGTTCGTCCTGTTCGCCGGCTTCTTCCTGAGCTTCGACCTGAAGCTGTCGATCATCCTCGACAAGCTGCCGAACCTGATCGGGCTGCATCTGGCCCCCAACGGCTTTCTGCAGGGCGCGGCGCTGACATTATTCGTGTCGGTGTGCTCGATCGTGGTTTCGGTCGCACTCGGCTTTGTCACGGCACTCGCGCGGCTTTCCAGCAGCGCGGTGGCGTTCGGCATCGCCAGCTTTTACGCCTCGTTCTTTCGCGGCACGCCGTTGTTGATTCAGATCCTGCTGATCTATCTCGGTCTGCCACAACTCGGCATCGTGCCCGGAGCCATCACGGCGGGAGTGATCGCGCTGTCGCTCAACTACGGGGCGTACCTGAGCGAGATTTTCCGTGCAGGCATCATCGGCGTCTCTGCAGGACAACGTGAAGCCGCACTGGCCCTGGCATTGCGCCCGGCGCAGATCTTCTGGCGCGTCACCCTGCCCCAGGCCATGCGCACGATCATTCCGCCGACCACCAACCAGTTCATCTCCATGCTCAAGGATTCTTCACTGATTTCAGTGATGGGCGTCTGGGAAGTGATGTTTCTGGCCCAGTCTTACGGCCGCTCCAGCTATCGATACATCGAAATGCTGACCACCGCAGCGGTGCTGTACTGGATCATGTCGATCGGGCTGGAGTTGTTGCAGTCACGACTGGAGCGGCATTACGGCAAGGCGTATCAGGCGCGCAAGTGACTGCAGCTTTCGTCCTCACGCTTTGCGCTCAGTGTTATACGCAAGTCTGTTTTTGATTCTGGCCGAAGGCCGTGGGAGCGAACTTGTTCGCGAAGGGGGTCGTATAATCGCCGAAAATGCATCGACTAAAACACCGTCTTCGCGAACAAGTTCGCTCCCACGCCCTCTGGGCAGAAGCTCGGAAGCCCGTTATTCCGGGCGCTCTAGGACGTGTGTATAACGACTGAGAGCTCCGCGTGGGAATGCAGTTCCGGACGCTCTGCGTCCAGCTCTGGCAATGCGGAGCATTGGCACGACAGTCAAACGGCAATTACGTACGGGCTTTCTCGATCAGTTCGATGTATTCATCAGCATTGCGCTGATCCTTGATCAGGGCGATGAAGTCGTTGCCATGCTCGTCCTTGCCATCAAAGTCATGGCCCGCTTCCTTGAAGAACACCAGAAAGCGTTCGAAATCGTTGATGCGCAGCCCACGGTAGGCCTTGATCAGCTTGTGCAGCGACGGCGAGGTAGCATCATACGGCTCGAAGTTGAGGAACAGTTTGATCTGCTCATCGCCGATCTCATCGCCAATCAACTGCTTCTTATCTTTACGCATTACAGGCTCCAGCAGGTCGCAGACACTTTCACGGGCGGGCAGTTTACCCTCCGGCGAGCGCCGCGCTCAACGCGCACGTGCAGAGGTGGTGTGCAGATCAGCCCAGATGTGCCCGTTGGCATAACTGAGGAACTGGCAATAGACCTTCTCGTTGCGCAGCAAGTCCACCAGCACGCGGTACTGGGACAACGGGTAATAAAGCGTCAACGTGCTCGACGGCTCATCATAGGTCGGCTTTTTAAGGCTTTTGCTATCACCGCCGTCGAAGTGCACGAGCACCTGGGAGATGGACGCGCCCTTGTTCAGCGACTTGCCCTTGAGGCGCAGCGACAAGGGCGAGGTGACTGGAATCGGCTGCTGACTCGACTGCCGCTGGTTACCGGCAACGATGGTGTACTCAGTGACCCGCATCAACTGTTGCTGCTCGGGCACACCTTCGCGCAGGCTCAGATCGTCAGGCGGCAGGTATTGATCGTGCATGGGGCTGGCCGATACCGGCGCAGCAGGTGCGGCAACTGCCAGACCAGACAACAGCACCAACGCCACAGCGCCGGGAATCAGTAGCTTCATTGAGGGTTTCCATATAATTGCCAATCGACGACCGCCCCTGTTCGCAGAAGCGGTCGTCAGAATGCCTTACATCCCTTTGACCGCATAGATACCGGCAGCATTACGCCAGTAACCTTTGTAATCCATACCGAAGCCGAAGATATAACGATCGATGCACGGCAGGCCGACGTAGTCGGCTTTCAGGTCCGGGCGAGCCTTGCGGTCGTGGTCCTTGTCGATCAGCACGGCAGTGTGCACAGCGCGGGCACCGGCGTGTTTGCAGAAGTCGATGATGGCGCCCAGGGTGTGACCTTCATCGAGGATGTCGTCGATGATCAGCACGTCACGGTCCATGAACGAGACTTCCGGCTTGGCTTTCCAGAACAGATCGCCGCCGGTGGTTTCGTTGCGATAGCGCGTTGCGTGCAGGTAGGACGCTTCCAGCGGGAAGTTCAGGTGGGTGAGCAGCTTGCCGGAGAAAATCAGGCCGCCATTCATGACGCAGAACACAACAGGATTGCGCTCGGCCAGTTCGGCATTGATCTGCGCGCCGACACGGGCAATGGCCGCATCCACTTCGGACTCGGTGTACAAGCAGTCAGCTTCGCGCATGACTTGACGGATATGCTCGAGATCAGCGGACATGACGCTCTCCAGGTAAGGCAGTTTGAGAAAAGCGGGCAAAGGTACGCATCCGTTCAAGCCAGAGCAAGTGATTCTGGACTAACGTTGCGAGTGTCTTGCAAAAGCCGCGAACGTCGAAGCTTCGTAACGATACTGCATGTGCTTTAAGACAGTCAGTGCCGAATAGATTAACCTAGACCGATTTTTGCCCCGCTGGAGCCTTTCCCCATGCCCATTCGTGAGATCCGTCACCCACTGATCCGCCACAAGCTCGGCCTTATGCGCCGCGCCGACATCAGCACCAAGAACTTCCGTGAGCTGGCTCAGGAAGTCGGCGCGCTGCTGACCTATGAAGCAACGGCCGACCTGACCCTGGAAAGTTACGACATTCAAGGCTGGGCCGGTACGGTGTCAGTCGAGAAGATCGCGGGCAAGAAAATCACCGTCGTGCCGATTCTTCGCGCCGGTATCGGCATGCTGGACGGCGTGCTCAGCCTGATTCCAGGTGCCAAGGTCAGCGCGGTCGGCGTGGCACGCAACGAAGAAACCCTGCAGGCGCACACCTACCTGGAAAAACTGGTCCCGGAAATCGACGAGCGCCTGGCGATGATCATCGACCCGATGCTGGCCACCGGCAGCTCGATGGTCGCCACCATCGATCTGCTGAAGAAGGCTGGCTGCAAGGAAATCCGCGCCATGGTTCTGGTCGCTGCGCCCGAAGGCATCGCTGCCGTAGAGCAAGCGCACCCGGACGTGATGATCTACACCGCTTCCATCGATGAGCGTCTGAACGAACACGGCTACATCATTCCGGGCCTGGGCGATGCCGGTGACAAGATTTTCGGCACCAAGCAGAAGGACGCGTAACCCGATGACGCAGCAGGAGTTCAACGATCCACTGTGGCGCACGATTCTATCCGGCGCGCAAATGCTCTTCGTGGCCTTTGGCGCGCTGGTCCTGATGCCGCTGATCACCGGGCTCGATCCGAACGTGGCACTGTTCACCGCAGGCCTGGGCACGCTGCTGTTCCAGATCGTCACCGGGCGTCAGGTGCCGGTCTTTCTGGCCTCGAGCTTTGCCTTCATCACCCCGATCATCCTCGCCAAGGGCCAGTTCGGTCTGGCCGCGACCATGGGCGGCGTCATGGCGGCAGGCTTCGTGTATACCTTTCTCGGCCTGGCCGTGAAGATCAAGGGCACCGGTTTCATCGACCGCCTGCTGCCTCCCGTGGTGATCGGGCCGGTCATCATCTCGATCGGTCTGGCCATGGCTCCGATTGCAGCCAACATGGCGATGGGCAAGTCTGGCGATGGCGCGCAGTTGATTCCTTATCAGACCGCCATGCTGATTTCGATGCCGGCCTTGCTGACCACGCTGATCGTGGCGGTGTTCGGCAAAGGCATTTTCCGTCTGGTGCCGATCATCTCCGGCGTGCTGGTGGGCTTCGCGCTGTCGTTCTACTTTGGTGTGGTCGATACCAAAAAAATCGCTGACGCCGCCTGGCTGGCCTTGCCGCACTTCACCGCTCCGGAATTCAACTGGCAGGCGATTCTGTTCATTGTCCCGGTCGCTCTGGCCCCGGCCATCGAGCACATCGGCGGGGTGATTGCAGTCGGCAGCGTGACCGGACGCGATTACCTGAAAAAGCCGGGCCTGCATCGCACGCTATTCGGCGACGGCATCGCCACCACTGCTGCCGGTCTGTTCGGCGGCCCACCCAATACCACCTACGCCGAAGTGACGGGCGCGGTGATGCTGACCAAGAACTACAACCCGCAGATCATGATCTGGGCATCGTTCTTTGCCATCACGCTAGCGTTCATTGGCAAGTTCGGGGCGCTGCTGCAGAGCATTCCGGTGCCGGTAATGGGCGGCATTCTGTGCCTGCTGTTCGGTTCGATTGCCGCGGTGGGCATGAACACCCTGATCCGCCACAAGATCGACCTGGCCGAAGCGCGCAACCTGGTGATCGTCTCGGTCACTCTGGTATTCGGGATTGGCGGCGTATTGATCGGCACCGGCAACGGCCCGAACGATTTCGGCCTGAAAGGCATTGCCCTGTGCGCCGTGACTGCCATCGCCCTGAACCTGATCCTGCCGGGCAATGACAGCTGGAAGAACAAGCAACTGGATGATCAGTTGCCGTAAGACTTGAGCGTGGGGAACGAGAGACGTCTGCAGGACCACTATCGTGCCCATGCTCCGTGCTCATCGTTATACACAGCCCTGAAAAGCCTGGAAAATGGCGGCGTTCAGGCCTCTGCCCGCACGGCGTAGGAGCGGACCGGGCGACGCTTCGCTTGTTCGCGAAGACGATGTTTTAGGCGCTGCATTTTTGGCGACTATACCGGCCATTTCGCGAACAAGTTCGCTCCTACGGCCTTCGGCCAGAATCAAAAGCGAACTTATGTATAACGATGAGTGCTCCGCGTGGGCATGCACTTCTGGACGCTCTGCGTCCGCCTTTGATTTTCTGCTCGTCACAACATCAACGGCGCACGCTCGCACAGTCGGTTCAGCTCTTTCGCCCAGTTGGGGTCATCGTTCAGGCACGGGATCAGGATAAGCTCCTCTCCCCCGGCTTCCTTGAACTGCTCGGCACCTCGGTCACCGATCTCTTCCAGCGTCTCGATGCAATCAGCCACGAACGCCGGGCACATGACCAGCAGCTTCCTGACACCTTTCGCCGCCAGTTCGTCCAGATGCGCTTCGGTGTAGGGTTCGATCCACTTGGCGCGCCCCAGACGTGACTGGAACGACACCGACCACTTACCGTCAGGAATGCCCATACGCTTGGCGAATGCCGCCGCCGACTGTATGCACTGCGCGCGATAGCAGGTCGCGAGCACTTCGGCGGGTGCGGTCATGCAGCAGTCGTCCTTCAGGCAATGCTTGCCGGTCGGGTCGAGCTTGTGCAGGTGCCGCTCAGGCAGACCGTGAAAGCTCAGCAGCAAATGGTCGTAAGGTTGATCCAGATGCGGCCGCACGCTTTCCACCAGCGCACTCAGGTACTCGGGCTGATCGTAGAACGGCTGCAGAACCGAGAACTGCATCTTCAACGATTTGGCGCGCACCACCCGTTTGGCTTCTTCGATGACCGTGGTCACCGTGCTGTCGGCAAACTGCGGGTACAGCGGGGCCAGGGTGACTTTCTTGAAGCCCTGCTCTGCCAGCCGCGTCAGCACCGTTTCAATGGACGGCTCGCCATAACGCATGGCCAGCTCGACCGGCCCGTGCGACCACTCCTTTTTCATCGCCTGCTGCAGACGCTTGCTCAGCACCACCAAGGGCGAACCTTCATCCCACCAGATGGACGCATAGGCGTGTGCGGACTGCTCGGGCCGCTTGATCAGAATCAGCGAGACCAGCAGCCTGCGCACGGGCCATGGCAGGTCGATCACATAAGGATCCATCAGGAACTGGTTCAGATAGCTGCGCACGTCTGCCACTTGAGTAGAAGCAGGCGAACCCAGATTGACCAGCAACAAAGCGTGATCGGTCATGCAACATCCTATTCATTTCAACAGCGTTCAGTGGCGACCCAGCAAATCCTGCAGGGCAATGTCGAGTTCGGTGTACTTGAATGTAAAACCAGCTTCCTGCAAACGCTCCGGCCGCGCACGCTGACCACCGAGCAGCAATACCGACAGCTCACCCAGCAATACCTTCAGGGCCAGCGCAGGCATGGGCATGAATGCCGGTCTGTGCAGAATGCCGGCCAGTGACTTGGCAAACTGACGATTGCGCACCGGTGAAGGCGCACACACATTATAAGGACCCTTTGCTTCATTCAGATTCAACAGAAAATCAATTGCGGCGATTTGATCCTGGATGTGAACCCACGGCATCCACTGCCTGCCATTGCCGATCGGCCCGCCCATGCCGAATTTGAAAGGTGGCAACAGACGCTGCAGAAAACCGGCACGATCGGACAGCACCAGCCCTGTGCGTATCAGCACCACCCGCACACCCAGCGCCTCGGCGCGTTGCGCGGTTTCTTCCCAGGCGTTGCACAGCTGACTGGCAAAGTCTTCCTTGGCAGGCAGCGAGGTTTCGTCGATTTCGCGCTCGCCACTGTCGCCGTACCAGCCGACTGCGGAACCGGAAATCATCAGCGCAGGCTTTTGCTCGCGAGTGCCCAGCCATTTCAGCAGTTGTTCGGTCAGGCCGACGCGACTTTCCCACAGCAACAGACGGCGTTTGCGGGTCCAGGGACGATCCGCAATGGGCGCGCCTGCCAGATTGATGATTGCATCCACCGGCTGCGCACCCAGCTCATCAAGGCTGGCAATGCCACGTACCGAGGGGCCGCACAGCTCGGCGACGTCGGCGGATTTTCGGCTCCATACCGTCAACTCATGGCCTTGAGCAGACCAGGAACGGCAGAGCGCTCGTCCTATCAAACCAGTACCACCGGTCAGCAATATGTGCATGGCAGATAACCTCGCGTGGCGTAGGTGACAATTGGGTAGTCTTATTTTTACCAATAACGCTGTCCGTGACGTTGGTCCGGAAAACGAAACTGTTAGCTGAACCATAGGCCACAGCAGAATGAAACGCAGCCTCCGAGGCCTTTGCCCGAGTCGCTGAACGGTTCGACCTTGCCGGTGGCAATGTGACTCAATCGCTAAATGCCAAAACCACTGCAAGTTATACCAAACAAGAAGATTGTACAGGTTTTAACTACGGCGTAGTCTGTACAGACAAGGTAACGAGGCCCCTATGACTGTCCCTATCGCAATCATCGGTACCGGTATCGCCGGACTCTCAGCAGCTCAGGCGCTGACATCCGCCGGGCATCAGGTGCACCTTTTCGACAAGAGCCGCGGCAGCGGCGGTCGTATGTCCAGCAAGCGCAGCGACGCAGGTTCGCTGGACATGGGCGCACAGTATTTCACCGCCCGTGACCGGCGCTTTGCCACCGCAGTCAAGCAGTGGCAAACCCAGGGCCATGTCGCCGAGTGGACACCCTCACTCTACAACTTTCATGACGGCAGGCTCAGCCCTTCACCGGACGAGCAAGTACGCTGGGTCGGCACACCGGGCATGAGCGCCATTACGCGGGCAATGCGCGGCGATCTGCCGGTGTCGTTCTCGTGCCGCATCACTGACGTATTTCGCGGCGAACAACACTGGAACCTGCTGGATGCCGACGGCGAAAGCCACGGCCCTTTCAGCCATGTGATCATCGCCACTCCGGCCCCTCAGGCCACTGCCCTGCTGGCTGCCGCGCCGAAACTGGCCAGCGTCGTGGCAGGCGTAAAGATGGACCCGACCTGGGCTGTGGCGCTGGCCTTCGAAACCCCGCTGCAGACGCCCATGCAAGGTTGTTTCGTGCAGGACAGCCCGCTGGACTGGCTGGCCCGTAACCGCAGCAAACCTCAGCGCGACGCCACGCTCGATACCTGGGTACTGCACGCCACCAGCCAGTGGAGCCAGCAGAATATCGACGCCTCCAGAGAACAGGTCACCGAGCAGCTGCACGGCGCATTCGCTGAGTTGATCGACTGCACCATGCCCGCGCCGGTGTTCAGCCTCGCCCATCGCTGGCTGTATGCACGACCTGCCGGCTCTCACGAATGGGGCGCCCTGTCGGACGCCGATCTGGGCATTTACGTGTGCGGCGACTGGTGCCTGTCCGGGCGTGTGGAAGGTGCCTGGCTGAGTGGCCAGGAAGCCGCGCGCCGACTGCTGGAGCATGTGCAATGAATCAGATCAACCCGCGCAAGCTGCTGCTGTCGAAATGGACAGCCGCCACCCCGCTCAATCGGGAAAAACACTTTCTGGTGACCGAACTGTTCAAGGACGAAGAAGGCACCATTCTGGAAGTCGAGCTGCAGGCCGTGCTGACCCAGCGCAGCGAGCGACTGCCGTGGCAAGTGCTGCAACAGGCGGATACCTGGCGGATGGGCTGGAAGTAGCTGGAATCAGCCCTTACCGCCCTCTACAAAGAATTTGACTTGTACAGTTACACCCCTATGATGAAGACAAGTTGTACAGCACGAACTATCTGTACAAGTCTTCTGTAGAGGTGACTGATGGCGGCGTCCGTAATCGAAAAACCCAAACTCGGCATCAGTGCCTGCCTGATGGGTGCCGAGGTTCGCTTCAATGGCGGACACAAGGAATCTCATCTGTGTACACAGGCGCTGAGCAAGTATTTCGATTTCGTCCAGGCGTGTCCTGAAGTTGCTATCGGCATGGGCATCCCCCGCGAGCCGATCAGGCTGGTAGGCGACGCAGAAAACCCAAAGGCGCTCGGCACGGTCAATCGTGACCTGGACGTTACCGAGGCACTGGCAGATTACGGCATACAGATGGCCGCTGAGCTGGGTGATATCTGCGGCTACATCTTCATGCAGAAATCCCCGTCCTGCGGCCTGGAGCGCGTCAAGGTCTACCGCGAAAACGGCGCCCCGGTCGATGGCGGTGGTCGCGGAATCTATGCGCAGGCCTTCTGCGAACGTCATCCTGATCTGCCGGTCGAGGAAGACGGGCGGCTCAACGATGCCGTGCTGCGCGAAAACTTCGTCACCCGCGTGTTTGCCTACGCCGCCTGGAAACAGTTGCTGAAAGGAGGCGTCACCCGGCGCGCTCTGACCGAATTCCACTCGCGCTACAAATACCAACTGATGGCCAATGACCCGGTGCAATACAAGGCGCTGGGCAAGATGCTCGGCAGCATGGGCCGCACCGACCCGAATGAAATCGCGCCGCTGTATTTCAGCCAACTGATGGCTGCCTTGAAAAAGTGCGCCACGCGCAGTACTCACACCAACGTTCTGCAGCACCTGTGTGGTTATTTGAAACAAACCATTACCAGTGAAGACAAGCAGGAAATCCAGCAGGTCATCGCCCAGTATCATCAGGGCATCGTGCCGCTGATTGTGCCGCTGACGCTGCTCAAGCATCATTTTCGCCAACATCCGGACCCGTATGTGGCACTGCAGGTGTACATGCAGCCCCACCCGGAAAACCTCAGCCTGCGCAATGCGATTTGACTCATGAATGATACAGACACAGAGGTGCCGGGCGACTGGCTGCCGATCCGCGAGGTCGCACGGCAGACAGGCGTCAACGCCGTCACCCTGCGTGCCTGGGAGCGGCGTTACGGACTGATCGTCCCGCACCGCACCGCCAAAGGTCATCGGCTGTATTCGGACGAGCATGTGCAGCGCGTCATGAAGATTCTGACCTGGCTCAACCGTGGCGTGTCCGTCAGTCAAGTCAAGGGGCTGATCGATGACAATCGCCAGGACGCCCTGCCGCCGACCAACGACTGGGACGCCTTGCGTCAGACCTTGCTGGTCGCGATCGGCGAGCTGGCCGAACGCCGGGTCGATGATGTGTTCAATCAGGCGATGTCGCTGTACCCGCCGCGCACGCTGTGTGAACAGCTGCTGCTGCCGCTGCTGGCCGAACTTGAACAACGCTGGCAAGGCAAGTTCGGCGCACAACTGGAGCGCACGTTTTTCTACTCCTGGCTGCGCAGCAAGTTCGGCGCGCGCATCTATCACAATAACCGCCAGCTCAATGGCAGCCCGTTGCTGCTGGTCAATCAGTCCGATCTGCCGCTGGAGCCGCATCTGTGGCTCGCGGCCTGGCTGGTGAGCAGCGCCGACTGTCCGGTCGAGGTGTTCGACTGGCCGTTGCCGGTCGGCGAGCTGGCGCTGGCAGCCGAATACCTCAAGCCACGCGGCATATTGCTGTATTCCAGCAAGTCGCTGAACGTGACCCATTTGCCCCGATTGCTGGCCAATATCACCTGCCCTGTCGTGCTGGGCGGACCAACGGTGCAGATCCATAATGCCGAGTTGCTCGTACAGGCCAAGGAGATATCTGGACTGACCCTTGCCCACGACGTACTCAGCGCTCAGATCGAGCTGGGTAAGCTCGGACTTATCTAAGGACTTCTCATGCAACTGATCTGGCTGCGCAGTGACCTGCGCGCTCAAGACAACACTGCCCTGACCGCCGCCATGGAGCGCGGTCCGACGCTGGCGGTCTACCTGCTCAGTCCTGCGCAGTGGCGCAGCCATGACGATGCCGACTGCAAGGTCGACTTCTGGCTGCGCAATCTGGTCGAGCTCGAGAAGGCGCTGGGCGCGTTGAATGTTCCCTTGCTGATCCGCGAGGCGGACAGCTGGGACCAGGCGCCTGAAGTGCTGGCAAAGCTGTGCACACAGTTCAAGGTCGAGGGCCTGCACCTCAATCAGGAGTACGGCATCAACGAAACTCGCCGCGACCAGGCGGTGCAAAAGGCGATGGAAAAAGCCGGTGTGCACTTCAACAGCTACCTCGATCAGCTGTTATTCAAGCCCGGCAGCATCCTGACCAAGACCGGCAACTATTTTCAGGTATTCACCCAGTTCAAGAAGGTCTGCTATACCCGACTGCACGAGGCCATGCCGCACCCGGTGCGCACCCCGAAAGCGCAGCCGGCACAGTCGATAAAAAGCGATGCGGTTCCCGATCAGGTCAAGGGCTTTGCCACGCCATCGAAAGCGTTGCGTGACCTGTGGCCGGCCGGTGAGGCGGAAGCCAGACGGCGCATGGACGCCTTCGCCGACGAGCAGATCAGCTACTACAAGACCGAACGCGACTTTCCGGCCAAGCCCGGCACCAGCCAGCTGTCGGCCTATCTGGCGGCCGGGGTGATTTCGCCACGCCAGTGCCTGCACGCGGCCCTGGCCAGTAATCAGGGCGAGTTCGAGACTGGCGACGTGGGCACCGTGACCTGGATCAACGAGCTATTATGGCGAGAGTTCTATAAACACACGCTGGTCGGCTACCCACGCGTATCGCGTCATCGCGCCTTTCGCCCGGAAACCGAGGCGTTGAAATGGCGTGATGCCCCTGAAGAACTGCGCGCCTGGCAAGAGGCGCGCACCGGGCTGCCGATCATTGACGCAGCGATGCGCCAGTTGCTGGAAACCGGATGGATGCACAATCGGCTAAGGATGGTCGTTGCAATGTTTCTCACCAAGAACCTGTTGATCGACTGGCGTGAAGGCGAGCGCTTTTTCATGCGCCACCTGATCGACGGCGACTTGGCGTCGAACAATGGTGGCTGGCAGTGGAGCTCATCCACCGGCACCGACTCGGCGCCCTACTTCCGTATTTTCAATCCGCTGTCGCAGTCGGAACGCTTCGACCCCGAAGGCGTGTTCATCAAGCGCTGGCTGCCGGAACTGGCGGATATGAATAAAAAGCAGATTCACGACCCGTCATTAATTGGTGACCTGTTTGGCGCTGCCGACTACCCGAAACCCATCGTCGACCTGAGCAAGAGCCGCGCCCGCGCCCTGGCAGCGTTCAAGGCGCTCCCGGCTCGACAGCCGGCCGCAGGAGTCGAACATGGCTGATTTCCTGCATCGCTTCGCCGAAGGTTTTGCCGCGCTGAACAAGGACAACCTTGACCAGGTTGCCGAGCTGTACAGCGAAGACGTGTCGTTCAGCGATCCGATGCACGATATCCATGGCCTTGCCGCCATGCGCCGCTATTTCGGCGAGCTGTACGCCAACGTCCAGGACCTGCGTTTCGACTTCCACGCCTTCGACGAAGTGCGCCCCGGCGAGGGCTATCTGGTCTGGACCATGAGTTATTCGCATCCGCGTCTGGCCGCCGGCCGGACAATTCAGGTAGAAGGCTGTTCGCACCTGAAGTGGCGCGACAAGGTTTATCGACACCGGGACTACTTCGATGCCGGTGCATTGCTCTACGAACATCTGCCCATCATGGGTCGAGTCATCCATTGGTTGAAGAAGAGGTTGGGATGAGCACTCCTGTTGCACGACGCATCTGGTTGACCGGGGCAAGCAGCGGCATTGGCCTGGCGCTGGCCAAAGAACTGCTCAACGCCGGTCATCGGCTCGCGCTGACCGCCCGCACGCTTGAGCCATTGCAGAACCTTGCGAACGTTTATCCCACGCAGGTGCTGCTGGTGACCGGTGACATCACCGACCCCGAGCAAGTCAAGGCGATTGCCGACGACATCGCCCAGCAATGGGGAGCCCTGGATACCGCCATCTTCAACGCCGGCACCTGCGAATACATCGATGCCCGGCAGTTTGAAGCGGCCATGGTCGAACGCGTGGTGCGTACTAACCTGCTGGCCAGCAGTTACTGCATCGAGCACGCGTTGCCGCTGCTGCGCAAAGGTCATCAGCCGCACCTGGTCGGCGTGGCCAGTGCGGTGACCTACCTGGCCCTGCCCCGCGCCGAAGCCTACGGCGCGTCGAAAGCCGGCCTGCGTTATCTGCTCGAAGCGCTGCGTCTGGACCTGGCCAGCGAAAACATCGACGTGACAGTGGTCAGCCCTGGGTTCGTCGACACACCGCTGACGCAGAAAAACGATTTCCCCATGCCGATGCGCTGGCCTGTCGAAAAGGCAGCCAAGCACATCGCCAGCAAACTGGGGCGCAACAAACGCCCACTGGATATCGCCTTTCCGGCGCTGTTCATCTTCAGCATGAGCTTACTGGCCCTGCTTCCGGCACGCGCCCGACTCGCCCTCGGTAAACGTATGGCGCGCAGCGAATCGTCGAATAAGGACGCGCAATGAAGATCGCAGTCATTGGCAGCGGGATTTCTGGCCTGACCAGTGCCTACCTGCTCAACCGCGCGCATGAGGTGACCGTGTTCGAGTCTTCGGACTGGATCGGCGGGCACACTCACACGGTGGACGTGCAGGTCGAGGGCCGCGCCTACGCCATTGACACCGGTTTCATTGTCTTCAACGACTGGACCTACCCCAATTTCATTCGCCTGCTAGGCCAGCTGGGTGTCGGCTTCCAGCCTGCGGAAATGAGCTTTTCGGTGCATGATCCGCGCACTGGCGTGGAATATAACGGCAATAACCTCAACAGCCTGTTCGCCCAGCGCAGCAATCTGCTGTCGCCGCGGTTCTGGGGCATGCTGCGCGATATCCTGCGTTTCAATCGCCAATCGGTCGATGATCTGGAAAACCAGCGCATAGCGGCAGATACCACGCTGGGCGAGTACCTGAAGACCGGCGGTTATGGCCAGCGCTTCATTGATCATTACATCGTGCCCATGGGCGCAGCGATCTGGTCGATGTCGCTGGCCGACATGCTCGGCTTCCCGTTGCAGTTCTTCGTGCGCTTTTTCAAGAATCACGGTCTGCTCTCGGTCACCCACCGCCCGCAATGGTGCGTGATTCAGGGCGGCTCCCGCAGTTATGTGGAACCGCTGACAGCCTCGTTCCGCGAGCGCATTCGTCTGTCGTGCCCGGTCACACGTGTCGAGCGTGACCGCGAAGGTGTGACGCTGCATAGCGCCATGGGCAGCGAACGTTTCGACAAGGTGGTGTTTGCCTGCCACAGCGATCAGGCCCTGGCCCTGCTGGCGCAGCCATCGAGTGCCGAGCAGTCGATTCTCGGCGCGCTGCGCTATGCCGAAAACGATGTGGTGCTGCACACCGACACGCGACTGCTGCCCAAGCGCAAACTGGCCTGGGCGAGCTGGAACTATCGCCTGGGCGGCGGCGAACAGCAGTCGGCCGCCGTCACCTATGACATGAACATTCTGCAAGGGATCGAGAGCGACACGACGTTCTGCGTCAGCCTCAACCAGACGGCGGCCATTGACCCGACCAAAATCCTCGGCTACTACCGCTACGCCCATCCGCAATACAGCCTCGGTGCGATCGCTGCACAGGCGCGCTGGGAGGAAATCAATGGTGTGGATAACACCTGGTACTGCGGCGCCTACTGGGCCAATGGCTTTCACGAAGACGGCGTGGTCAGCGGCCTGCGTGTCGCCCAGGCTTTTGGTGAAACGCTGTGAATAGCGCGCTCTACAGTGGCTGGATCAGCCACCGGCGGTTTGCACCGCGCGCCCATGAGTTCACCTATCGGATAGGCCTGCTCTATCTGGATCTGGATGAACAGGACAGCGTGTTGGGGCTCTCCCCACTGGCAGGCCGGGGGCGTTTTGCGCCGTTCTCGTTTCGTGAGCGAGACTATCTGCCAGAGCTGACCGGGCAAGGGCTGACGCTCATCGAGGCGGTCCGCGAGCGGGTCGGCAAAGCATTGGGGCGTACTCCCTCGGGTCGCGTCTGCCTGCTGACCCAGGCACGCAGTTGGGGCCTGTCGTTCAACCCGGTGAGTTTTTTCTACTGCCACGAGGCTGACGGCACACTGGCCGGCATTCTGTGTGAAGTGACCAATACCCCGTGGGGCGAGCGCTACAGCTACGTGCTGCCCGCCACCGGTGAAGGCCATCAGCATTTTGCCGTGGCCAAGGCCTTTCATGTTTCACCGTTCCTGCCACGTGATCTCGAATACCGCATGAGCTTCAGCCAGCCCGCCGAACGGATCGGTGTGCACATGGCTGACTGGCAAGGCGAGTTGAAGATGTTTGACGCCACGCTCAATCTGACCCGCCAGAATCTGAACCGCAAGACGCTGCATCGCTATCTGATCGCTTATCCATGGATGACCGCGAAAACCTGTCTGGCCATTTATTGGCAGGCCATGCGCCTGTTGGTCAAACGCATACCGATCTTTTCCCATCAGGCCGCTGACGGCGAGTACCGTGCTGCCGCCGCGCAATCCAAGGACTCACTCCATGAAAAGCAGTAGCAGTAGTTTTTCTGCCAATCTGGGCACCAATGGTTTGACTGCCAACCTCCTGCGCCGAGGTGTGCTGCGGCAACTCGCAGGACTGCGCAACGGCCAGTTGGTGATTGTCGAACGGGGTGAGCGCCATGTGTTCGGCAAGAACGGCGCGCTGATTCAGGCTGAAATCCATATTCTGGACTCGGCAGCCTGGGGCATGGTCGCCAGCAACGGTTCCATCGGTGCGGGCGAGGCCTTCATTCACGGCTACTGGACGACACCAGACCTGACGGCGGTGGTCCGGGTGTTTGTCAGCAATCTGGATGTGCTGGATGCGATGGAGGGCGGAATGGCGCGCCTGACCCGACCGCTGATTCACGCGTTGCACTGGCTCAACCGCAATACACGCGAAGGCTCGCAGAAAAACATCGCGGCCCACTACGACCTGGGCAACACGTTGTTCGAGCAGTTTCTCGACCCGACGATGATGTACTCAGCCGCACAGTTCCTCAGCGAAGACGACACGCTGGAACAGGCGCAGTTGAACAAACTCGAGCGCATCTGCCAGAAACTCGCCCTGAAACCCACCGATCACCTGCTGGAAATCGGCACCGGCTGGGGCAGCATGGCTATTTACGCGGCGCAGCACTACGGCTGCCGGGTGACCACCACAACCCTGTCCAAGGAACAGTTCGCCTACACCGAGCGACGGTTGATCGAACTGGGCCTGCAGGATCGGGTGACGCTGATGCTGACCGACTACCGTGACCTGACCGGTGAGTACGACAAGCTGGTGTCCATCGAGATGATTGAAGCGGTCGGCCATCGCTTTCTGCCCACGTACTTCAAGCAATGCGCGAACCTGCTGAAAAGCAACGGCATGATGCTGCTGCAGGCGATCACCATCCGCGAGCAGCGTTACGCACAGGCCAAAAGCAATGTGGACTTCATCCAGCGTTACATTTTTCCCGGTGGCGCGCTGCCCTCGGTGGCGAAGATGCTCGACATCGTCGGCAGCGATACCGACATGAACCTGCTGCACATGGAAGATTTCGGCTTGCACTACGCGCGCACCCTGCGCCTGTGGCACGACAACTTCAAAGACGCCCACGGCAAACTCGCCGAACTGGGTTACGACGAGCATTTCCTGCGCCTGTGGGAGTTTTACCTGTGTTACTGCGAAGGCGGCTTCCTGGAGCGGACCATTGGCACCGCGCAGCTGCTGCTCGCCAAACCCGAAGCGCTGCGCGAACCCTTGCTTGGGCGCTTCAATGCTTAAATCTATCGCCAATGCGCTGTTGTTTCAGATCGGCTGGTTCGCCTGCGTACTGGGCGGCAACAGTTTCTGGCTGCTGATCGCTGTCGGCGTCCTGGCGTTGCATTTTCTGTGGATCAGCTCATGGGCAGCCGAAGGCCGGCTGATTCTGACCGTGACCTTGATCGGTATCGTGCTGGACAGTGCCTTGATGACACTCGGCGTTTTTGATTTCGGCACGGGCGGCTATCTCTTGCCGCTGTGGCTGGCACTGTTGTGGGCGGTGCTGGGCACCACGCTCAATCATTGCCTGGCCTGGACAGCGAAGCCGCTATGGCGCGCAGTCGTGCTGGGCGCTATTGGCGGCCCGATGTCGTACTATGCCGGCTCGCAACTGGCACAGGTCCATCTTCCCCTCGGAGTGTGGCCAGGCATGCTGGTGCTGGGGCTGGTCTGGGCGGGTGTATTTCCCCTGCTGCAATGGCTGGCAGCCCGCGCCGCCAGACACTCGGGAGAACCGCTCTGAACGCTACACTCATTCCGCTCGCAGAGATCCACGGCGAAGAACCGGCAGTCACGTGTTCGACCTGCGCAGCCTGCTGTTGCCAGCTGGAAGTGATGCTGATCACCGACACGGGCGTGCCTGAGCGTTACATAGATACCGATGAGTGGGGTGGCGAAGTCATGTTGCGTCTGGATGACGGCTGGTGCGCTGCGCTGGATCGCAACACGATGATGTGTACGATCTACGAGAAACGCCCGTTGATCTGTCGTGAATTCGAAGCGGGTGCGGAAGATTGCCTGAATGAACGCAAAGGGATTGCGACGGCTTATCTTTGATTCATCACTATCGTCCCCACGCGCTGTGCTAAGCGTTATACACAAATCTGTTCTTGATTCTGGCCGAAGGCCGTAGGAGCGGACCGGGCGACGCTTCGCTTGTTCGCGAAGGCGTCAGTTCAGACGAAGTATTTTCGGTGAATATACCGACCCTTTCGCGAACAAGTTCGCTCCTACGCCCTGCGGGCAGAAGCCTGAAAGCGCCGTCACCCGGGCTCTTCTGCGGGGGGGGGGGGGATGGTCCGGAGCGGAGCGTCACGAAATGCATGCCAACGCGGGGCGCTGGCATGAGAGGCAGCTGTTTTATCAGAACGGCATCTTGTAGTGCAGTGCGTAGCTTTCTATACCATCGTTCGGCTCTTTGATGCCGGCGTTGGAGTAGTGGGTCGCACGGATACCGACTTCATGCCCGCCCGCGAAGCGCAGACCAAAACCGATACGGTCTTCGAAGTTGAAGGCAGAACCGAACTTGCGGTCTTCAACCTGGGTGTTGGAGAACACCGAGACGCCGATACCGGCTTCTACGTATGGCTTGACGTTGCCGTTGCCGAATTCGTAGACCAGAACCGGGGAGAACGACAGGCTGTGGTTATCCTTGTAGTCCTTGCCATCCCAGTAGGTGTAAGCGCCATCCCAGTAGCCGGTCAAACGACCGATGTCGCTTTGCAGCCAGGTTTTATCCCAATCAAACTGCACGCCCAGACGATAAGTCATGGTGGACTCGCCGGTCTGACCGACCGAAAACTCAACACCATCAGCCTGCGCGATTGAAGCTTGCCCTGCCAAAGCGGCCGCAATCACGGCCAGGCAAAAGAGTCTCTTCATGAGAAACGTCCTAAATATATTAAATTGTACGAAAAGTGTTGGAATTCATCAGCCGCTTTTATAGAAGCCGCGGAGGCGACGTAAGTTCACCCCAAAAGCGCCTTTTTTCACGTTTTTTTTACAAACGGAAGCTTCTCACATCGCCGACGTTTTGCGACAAAAAAGGTAGGATTTTTCTGAAATTGTCCGGTATGTCACTAGACCAATACACAGTGTCTCGGGAGACACCACTGGCAAGCAGGCCGGACCGCGCCAAAAGACGCTGCAGCTGCCGCGCCACTGCGGCTCCGGTATCGATCAGGGTGACCGACTCCGGGAGCATTTCGCGCAGCAATGGCTTGAGGAACGGATAGTGCGTGCAGCCCAGAATGATCGTGTCACAGCGTGCTGCCAGTAATGGCTCGACATAGTGCTGCAGCAACTGACGGATTTGCGGACTGACCAGGTCGCCGGTTTCGATCAGCTCGACCAGCCCGGGGCACGGCTGGGTCACGACCCGTACATCGTTGGCAAAACGGTCCAGCAAGGCCGCAAAGCGGGCGCTCTGTAGCGTTCCGGTGGTCGCCAGCACACCGACAACGCCGCTGCGGGTTGCCTCGGCAGCCGGTTTGACCGCTGGCTCCATGCCGACAATCGGCCAGTCCGGGTAGCGCTGACGTATATGTGACACACCTGCTGCCGTGGCCGTGTTGCAGGCGACGACCAGCGCCTTGGCACCCTGCTCGCGGAAAAACCCGGCAATCGTCAGGCAACGCTCAATGATGAATTCGGGAGTTTTTTCGCCGTAGGGAATGTGCCCGCAGTCCGCCAGATACAACAGCGACTCGCTGGGCAATAGCTGACGGATTTCATTGAGCACCGACAGACCACCGACCCCGGAATCGAAGATTCCGACTGGCGCATCGCTGCCATGGCTCATATGCACGTCACGCATGCTCGCCCTGCACGCTGGCCGCACCGCAGACGCTGCACGCCGGGTCACGCTTGACCTTCAGTTCACGGAAACGCGTGCTCAAGGCGTCGATCAATAACAGGCGACCGACCATGGGCTCGCCAAAGCCGGCCAGCAGTTTCAACGCCTCCAGCGCCTGCAGGCTGCCAACCAGACCGACCAGCGGCCCGATGACACCGGCCTCGCTGCAGGTCAGTTCGGCTTCGCTGCCATGCCCGTACAGACAATGGTAACAAGGGCTGTCCGCACGACGCGGGTCGAACACCGACAACTGCCCTTCGAGCCGGATGGCTGCTCCGCTGACCAATGGCTTGCCGGCAGCGACACAGGCGGCATTGACTGCTTCGCGAGTGGCGAAATTATCCGAGCAATCCAGCACCAGATCGACGGCCTGTACCGCCGCGTCCAGTGAATCGGTATCCAGCGCTGCGCGATGAGCGACAAGGGTGATCTCGGGATTGATCGCGGTGAGCCGGGCGATGGCCGAGTCTACCTTGGCCTGTCCGATGCTCTGAGTGTCGTGGATGATCTGGCGTTGCAGGTTGGTCAGGTCGACGTGATCGAAATCCGCCAGATGCAGTTCGCCGACCCCTGCGGCGGCCAGATACAGAGCCACCGGCGAGCCAAGCCCGCCGACGCCCACGATCAGCGCACGACTTTGCTTGAGTCGCAGCTGGCCGTCGATATCAACGTGTTGCAGCAGAATCTGGCGACTGTAGCGCAGCAGCTCCTGGTCACTCAGCACGGCTTGCATCCGAACGTGATGCGCTCATGCTCGCCCAGATCACGGCGCGTCTGGATACGCTCGAAGCCCTGGCGAATCAGCAGCTCACGCACCGCTGGCCCCTGATCGTAGCCGTGTTCCAGCAGCAGCCAGCCATCCGCGTTGAGGTGTGCAGGCGCCTGTTCGATGATCGTGCGCAAGTCATCCAGCCCGTCGGAACCGGCCACCAGCGCACTGCTCGGTTCAAAACGCACGTCGCCAGCCGACAGATGCGGATCGGCATCAGAGATGTACGGCGGGTTGCTGATGATCAGGTCGAACTGTCGACCTTGCAGGCCACCGAACCAGTGGCTTTCGAAGACTTCGGCGTTGTTCAGTTGCAAGCGCTGCCGGTTACGTTCGGCCAGCGCGACGGCCTCTGGTACACGGTCAACCGCAGTGACCTTCCATTGCTGGCGTTCGTTGGCCAACGCCAGCGCAATCGCGCCGGTGCCGGTGCCGAGGTCCAGCACCTGAGCCGGCGCGAAGGCAGGCACCAGTTCCAGTGCCGCCTCGACCAGCATTTCGGTCTCGGGGCGCGGGATCAACGTGTGCGGAGCGACTTCCAGGTCAAGTTTCCAGAAGCCCTGCTGGCCGAGGATGTAAGCGACCGGTTCGCCCTTGCGGCGGCGTTCCATGTAGCCGGCGAATGCCACTGCGGCTTCGGTGCTGACGATGCGCTCGGGCCAGGTGTGCAGGAAACTGCGCGGTTTGCCCAGCGCTGCCGCCAGCAGCAACTCGGCATCAAGCCGTGCAGTGGGTGAATCGGGAAGCTCGGCGCTTCTGAGTACACTTGCGATGATGGTCATTTACTCACCCAGTGCCGCAAGTTGATCAGCCTGATATTCAGCGAGTAGCGGCTCTATCACTGCATCGACTCCGCCCGCCAGAACTTCATCCAGCGAATACAAAGTCAGGTTCACGCGGTGATCCGTCACTCGCCCCTGAGGGAAGTTATACGTACGTATGCGCTCGGAACGGTCACCCGAGCCGACCAGCAGCTTACGCTCGCTGGCAATGGCATTGGCCGCCGCGCTGGTCTGCTGATCATTCAGTTTGGCAGATAGCCAGGACATTGCCCGGGCTCTGTTCTTGTGCTGCGAACGCTCTTCCTGACACTCGACGACAATACCCGACGGCAAGTGGGTGATGCGGATCGCCGAGTCGGTTTTGTTGACGTGCTGACCACCAGCGCCCGAAGAGCGATAGGTGTCGACACGCAGGTCGGCAGGGTTGATCTCGATCGCCTGCTGCTCGTCAGGCTCCGGCAACACCGCCACCGTACAGGCAGAGGTATGGATGCGGCCCTGGGATTCGGTCTCCGGGACACGCTGCACACGGTGCGCGCCGGACTCGAATTTCAGCTTGCCGTAGACGCTGTCACCCTCGACGCGCGCAATGACTTCCTTGTAGCCGCCATGCTCGCCTTCGTTTTCGGAAAGAATCTCGACCCGCCAGCCACGCCGCTCGGCGTACCGCGAATACATGCGGAACAGGTCGCCGGAGAAGATCGCCGCTTCGTCACCGCCGGTGCCCGCGCGGATTTCCAGAAACACGTTACGACCGTCATTCGGGTCCTTGGGCAGCAGCATGCGCTGCAATTGCGCTTCCAGCTCGACCAGTTGCTGCTTGGTTTCGCGAACTTCCTCGACGGCCATTTCGCGCATGTCCGGATCACTGTCCTTGAGCAGCGCCTGTGCGCCCTCCAGATCACCCTGCACCCTGAGCAACTGCGCATAGAGCGTAACGACCGGCTCCACTTCGGCGTATTCACGGGAATAGGCGCGAAAGCGTGTCTGATCGCTGATGACTTCCGCGTCGCCAAGCAGCGCGGTCAGTTCCTCGAAACGGTCGCTGAGCACATCCAGCTTATTGAGCAGTGAAGCTTTCATTGCGGGGTTTTATCCGTCGAGCCCTCACCGAGGGCAAATAGTTCCTGGGCCATGGCCAGCGCATCGACGCGGCCTTCGGCAGACAGCTTCTTGAGCTGCACGCTGGGTGCATGCAGCAATTTGTTGGTCAGGCCACGCGCCAGCTGGATCAGTACGTCCTCGGCATTGCTGCCGTTGGCCAGCATACGTTGCGCCTTGCTCAGCTCTTCGTCACGCAGCCGTTCGCTTTGCTGACGATAGGCACGCAGCACGTCGACTGCAGCCAGTTCGCGCAGGCGCGACATGAAGTCCTCGGCACCCACGCTGACCAGTTGCTCGGCGGCCAGCGCCGCGCCCTGACGGCTCTTGAGATTCTCTGCCACCACTTCATGCAGGTCATCGACGCTGTACAGGTAAACATCGTCCAGCTCGCCGACTTCAGGCTCGATATCCCGCGGTACGGCGATATCGACCATGAAAATCGGTTTGTGCTTGCGCAGCTTCAGTGCACTTTCCACGGCGCCCTTGCCCAGAATCGGCAACTGGCTGGCCGTCGAGCTGATCACGATATCGCTGTTGACCAGTTCCGCCGGGATGTCCGACAGCAGCACCGCGTGCGCACCGAACTCGGCGGCAAGCATGCTGGCGCGTTCCAGCGTACGGTTGGCGACCACGATACGCTTGACGCCCAGATCGTGCAGATGCCGGGCGACCAGCGTAATGGTCTCGCCTGCACCGATCAACAAGGCCTGGCTGCGTTGCAAGTCACTGAAAATCTGTTTCGCCAGGCTGACTGCGGCAAAGGCCACAGAGACCGGGTTTTCGCCGATGGCGGTGTCGGTACGCACCTGTTTGGCGGCGCTGAACGTCGCCTGGAACAGTCGACCGAGCAATGGCCCGACCGTGCCGGCTTCGCGGGCAACGGCGTAGGCGGACTTCATCTGGCCGAGAATCTGCGGCTCGCCGAGCACCAGCGAATCGAGCCCCGAGGCGACACGCATCATGTGCCGCACGGCAGCGTCATCTTCGTGCACGTAAGCACTGGCGCGCAGCTCTTCAAGGCTGAGGTGATGATAATTGGCGAGCCAGGCAAGAATACTGTCCGCGCCGAGGTGCTCGTGTTCGATGTACAACTCGCTGCGGTTGCAGGTAGAAAGGATCGCAGCCTCGCGGCTTTCCGTCAGTTGGCAGAGCTGCTGCAATGCCTCGACCAGCTGTTCCGGGGTAAATGCCACACGCTCGCGAACGTCGACCGAGGCGGTCTTATGGTTGATACCGAGTGCAAGGAAGGCCATTCAGGGTCGCAGGTGGTGACGTGAAGCCGGTAATTGTCCTACTTCGATAAGCTCAGAACAACCACCACATATTATTGTCCCACTACAATCGCTCGTCGCAGACCGTGCTTTTGGGTCCGCGACACTGCAAACACACGCATTGCATCAGTTTTTCCGACGGCTGTGGGTTTTGCCAACAGCCTTGTGTCATGATGCTCCCACCGCAGGTAAGCCGCCCTTCTTATATATGAATAGATCCTCCGCGTTGTTCCTTGCTCTTGCCTTTCTAGGCGGCTGTCAGTCCATGACCCCCGCCTCGTCACAGCCTGTGCCCGCTCAAAAGGACGCCCCGCCTGCGCCTGAAGCCAAGCCGCAGGTCTATGGCTCGTTCACTCAGGACACCCTGGTCAGCCTGTTGAGTGCGGAGCTGGCTGGCCAGCGCAACCGCTTCGACATCGCCCTGGACAACTACGTGACCCAGGCGATCAAGACTCAGGATCCGGGAGTCTCGGAGCGCGCTTATCAGATTGCCGAGTACATGGGTGCCGATCAGTCGGCGCTGGATACCGCGCTGATCTGGGCGAGGAACGCACCGGGCAATCTTGAAGCGCAACGAGCCGCCGCCATTCAACTGGCGCGCGCCGGACGTTACGATGACTCCCTTGTGTACATGGAGAGAGTCCTGCAAGGCCAGGGCGACACGCACTTCGATTTCCTGGCCCTGTCGGCGGCCGAAACAGATCCGGACACCCGCAATGGTCTGCTCAAGAGCTTTGACCGACTGCTGGGCAAATACCCGAACAATGGCCAGCTGATTTTCGGCAAGGCGCTGTTGCTGCAGCAGAACGGCGATTCCGAACAGTCGTTGAAACTGCTCGAAGACAACCCGCCGAAAGAAGGTGAAATCGCGCCGATCCTGCTCCACGCCCGTCTGCTGCAAAGCATGAACCGAGGCAAGGAAGCGGTGCCCCTGCTGGAAAAAAGCATCAAGAAATATCCCGACGACAAGCGTCTGCGCCTGACCTATGCGCGCATGCTCGTCGAGCAGAACCGTATGGAAGACGCCAAAGTGCAGTTTTCTGCGCTCTTGCAGCAGTATCCGGATGATGACGAGCTGCGCTTCTCGCTGGCGCTGGTGTGCCTTGAAGCCAAGGCCTGGGACGAAGCAGCAGGTTATCTGGAAGAACTGATCGCCCGCGGCGCGCATGTCGATTCGGCGCATTTGAATCTGGGCCGCATCCACGAAGAGCGCGATGACCCGCAAAGCGCGCTCAACGAATACGCTCAGGTAGGCCCCGGCCCGGACTTCCTCGCGGCGCAATTGCGCCAGGCCGATATTCTGGTCAGCAACGGTAACGGTGCCGAAGCCGCCAAACGGCTGTCAGAAGCCCGCGCCGAAGAGCCCGATTATGCTGTGCAGTTGTACCTGATCGAAGCCGAAACACTGACCAGCAATGATCAACTGGATCGTGGCTGGCAGGTATTGAATCAAGCGCTCAAGCAATACCCGGACGACGCCAACCTGCTGTACACCCGGGCCATGCTGGCTGAAAAACGCAATGATCTGGCGCAGATGGAAAAAGACCTGCGAACCATCATCAAGCGCGAACCGGAAAATGCCATGGCGCTGAATGCGCTGGGCTACACCCTTTCCGATCGCACCACGCGTTATACCGAAGCCCGCGAACTGATCGAAAAAGCCCACAAGATCAGCCCTGACGATCCGGCAGTGCTCGACAGTCTTGGCTGGGTGAACTACCGCCTGGGCAATCTGGACGATGCCGAGCGCTACCTGCGTCAGGCACTCGAGCGCTTCCCCGACCACGAAGTCGCCGCCCACCTGGGCGAAGTACTCTGGGCCAAGGGCGAGCAGCGCGAAGCCAAAAAAGTCTGGGCCAAGGCCCTGGAACAACAACCCGACAGCACCGTCCTGCGCAGCACACTGCGACGCTTGACCGGATCAGAGACCCTTTGACGCTATGTTTTTGCGCCACGTATTAGTATTCAGCCTCATCGCCCTGCTCACCGGCTGCGCCGGCCTCACCTCCCGCGAAGCCGTTCAGGGCAAGGGTGACCCCGCGCAATGGCGCGAGCACAAACAACAACTGAGCAGCCTCGATGGCTGGCAGATCAACGGTAAGGTCGGTATCCGCGCGCCGAAAGACTCCGGCAGCGGCACCCTGTTCTGGCTGCAGCGCCAGGATTACTACGATATCCGCCTGTCCGGCCCGCTCGGTCGTGGCGCAGCGCGCCTGACCGGCAGGCCCGGCGCCGTGGTGCTCGAAGTCGCCAATCAGGGCCGTTACGAAGCCACCTCGCCAGAATCACTGCTGCAGGATCAACTGGGCTGGAAACTGCCCGTGTCTCACCTTGTATGGTGGGTACGCGGTCTGCCCGCACCGGATAGCAAAAGCAACCTGACACTCGATGGCGACAGCCGGCTGGCCAGCCTTGAACAGGATGGCTGGCAGGTGGAATACCTCAGCTACGTCGAACAGAATGGCTATTGGCTGCCGGAGCGCGTCAAGCTGCACGGACAGGACCTTGATGTCACGCTGGTCATCAAGGACTGGCAGCCTCGCAAACTGGGGCAATGACCATGAGCACGCCACAACTGGTTTTGCCTGCCCCGGCAAAACTCAACCTCATGCTGCACATTCTGGGACGTCGTCCTGACGGTTATCACGAACTGCAGACCCTGTTTCAGTTTCTCGATTACGGCGACGAACTGGGTTTTAGCGTTCGCGAAGATGGCGAGATTTGCCTGCAGACCGACGTTCCCGGCGTTCCGCATGACAGCAACCTGATCGTCAAAGCTGCCCGAGCGCTGCAAAAACAGTCCTGCTGCAAACTGGGCATGGACATCTGGCTGGAAAAACGCCTGCCCATGGGTGGCGGTATCGGCGGCGGCAGCTCGGACGCAGCGACCACCCTGCTTGCCCTGAATCATTTATGGCAGCTCGGCTGGGATGAGGATCGTCTGGCGCAACTGGGGCTGACGCTGGGCGCCGATGTACCGGTTTTCGTGCGTGGACATGCCGCTTTTGCTGAGGGCGTCGGCGAAATTCTCACCCCGGTTGACCCGGAAGAATTCTGGTATTTGGTGCTCGTCCCGCAAGTATCTGTAAGTACAGCAGAAATTTTTTCAGATCCGTTGTTGACACGCGACACGCCGCCCATTAAAGTGCGCCCCGTTCCCAAGGGAAACAGTCGAAATGACTGTAAGGCGGTTGTAGAGAGGCGTTACCCAGAAGTACGTAACGCTTTGAATTTGTTAGGTAAATTTACCGAAGCAAAATTAACCGGAACTGGAAGTTGTGTGTTTGGGGCCTTCCCAAACAAAGCTGAAGCTGATAAAGTCTCGGCCCTTCTTACAGAGACCCTTACGGGGTTCGTAGCGAAAGGAAGCAACATCTCGATGTTGCATCGCAAGCTGCAAATTCTGTAGCAGGAATTGAGTGCCAGGCACTCGATTGATTCAATACAGGGGCGTCGCCAAGCGGTAAGGCAGCAGGTTTTGATCCTGCCATGCGTTGGTTCGAATCCAGCCGCCCCTGCCATTTTCTATACTCATCCAGGTTACCCTCAGCCTCTAGGTACTGCGCGTGTCCAAGATGATGGTCTTTACGGGGAATGCCAACCCCGATCTCGCTCGGCGTGTAGTACGTCAGCTGCATATCCCACTGGGTGATGTTTCTGTTGGAAAATTCTCCGACGGCGAAATCAGCACTGAGATTAATGAAAACGTCCGCGGTAAAGACGTCTTTATCATTCAGCCGACCTGCGCACCCACGAACGACAACCTGATGGAACTCGTCGTGATGGCTGATGCCTTCCGTCGCTCCTCAGCGTCCCGAATCACTGCTGTGATTCCCTACTTTGGTTATGCCCGCCAGGATCGCCGTCCGCGCTCCGCACGTGTTGCCATCAGCGCAAAAGTTGTCGCTGACATGCTGACCGTAGTGGGAATCGACCGTGTGCTCACGGTTGATCTTCATGCTGACCAGATTCAGGGCTTCTTCGACATTCCGGTAGATAACATCTACGGCTCCCCCGTTCTGGTGGATGACATCGAAGATCAGCGCTTTGAAAACCTGATGATCGTTTCCCCGGATATCGGCGGTGTCGTGCGTGCACGTGCTGTCGCCAAATCCCTGGGTGTCGATCTCGGTATCATCGACAAACGCCGTGAGAAAGCCAATCACTCCGAAGTGATGCATATCATTGGTGATGTCGAAGGGCGTACCTGCATTCTGGTCGATGACATGGTCGATACCGCCGGCACGCTGTGCCACGCGGCCAAGGCCCTGAAAGAGCATGGTGCTGCCAAGGTCTTCGCCTACTGCACACACCCTGTGCTGTCGGGTCGGGCGATCGAAAACATTGAAAATTCCGTGCTGGACGAACTGGTGGTGACCAACACCATCCCGCTGTCCGCCGCTGCTCAAGCCTGTGGCCGTATCCGTCAACTGGATATTGCCCCTGTAGTCGCCGAAGCGGTTCGCCGCATCAGCAACGAAGAATCGATCAGCGCGATGTTCCGTTAACTGACATCACGCAGACGAAAAGCGCCCCGCCCTGACATCCGGTCAGGGCGGGGCTTTTTTGCCCATACCATCCGAGCGCTGGTCGCAAACGCAACGGTGGATGTGGTTAATTTGGAGATACAACATGAACGAATTTACCCTGAATGCAGAACAGCGTTCCGACCTGGGGAAAGGTGCGAGCCGCCGCCTGCGTCGTCTCGCTAGCCTGGTTCCAGCTGTCGTCTACGGTGGCGACAAAGCCCCCGAGTCCATCAGCATGCTGGCCAAAGAAGTTGCCAAACTGCTGGAAAACGATGCGGCCTACAGCCATATCATCGAGCTGAACGTTGGTGGCAAGAAGCAAAACGTCATCATCAAGGCGCTGCAACGTCACCCGGCCAAAGGCCACGTGATGCACGCTGACTTCGTGCGCGTTATTGCCGGCCAGAAACTGACCGCAATCGTGCCGATCCACTTCCTGAACGAAGAAGCTCCGGTCAAGAAAGGCGGCGAGATCTCGCACACTACCACTGAACTGGAAGTGACCTGCCTGCCGAAAGACCTGCCTGAGTTCATCGAAGTTGATCTGGGCGCGCTGGAAGTAGGTGACAACGTTCACCTGTCCGAACTGAAAGCCCCTAAAGGCGTTGAGTTCGTCGCTTTGGCACACGGTACTGACCTGGCAATCGCCAACGTCCACGCACCGCGTATCGTCAAAGACGAAGAAGAAGGTGAAGCGGAAGAAGGCGCTGCCGAGTAATTCATTACTTGGTAACGTCGGAGTTGCTCAGGAGACATCGCGAGCGATAGCAGGCAAAGCGGGCGAGATCGCTGAGTTTACATCATGGTAAATGAGCAGTTTTCGTCCACATTGCCGCTGTCGCCAGCGGTTCAACCCTCAACTCCAAAGGAAGAGCCCCTGTCGTGACCGCCATACAACTGATCGTGGGCCTGGGAAATCCAGGCGCCGAATACGAACAGACCCGGCATAACGCAGGGGCTTTTTTTGTTGAGCGTATTGCTGCGGCGCAACGAGTCAACCTCGTTCCCGAGCGCAAATTCTTTGGCCTGACCGGGCGCTTCACGCACCAGGGTCAGGATGTTCGTCTGCTGATTCCCACCACGTACATGAACCGCAGCGGCCAGGCTGTCGCGGCACTCGCCGGCTTTTATCGCATCCCGGTCGAGTCGATTCTGGTGGCGCATGACGAACTTGACCTGCCTCCGGGCGTTGCCAAACTCAAAGTGGGCGGCGGCCATGGCGGTCATAACGGTCTGCGCGACATCATTGCGCAGCTCGGCAACCAGAACACATTCCATCGCTTGCGGCTTGGCATTGGCCACCCGGGCGATGCCAGCAAGGTATCCGGCTTTGTCCTGGGTCGAGCGCCACGCGCCGAACAGGAAAAACTGGACGCCAGTATCGACTTTGCCCTCGGCGTGCTGCCGGATATCTTCGCCGGTGAATGGAACCGGGCGATGAAAAACCTGCACAGCCAGAAGGCCTGACATCACTCGAGGGGAAACACCATGGGATTCAATTGCGGCATCGTCGGCCTGCCTAACGTCGGCAAGTCCACCCTGTTCAACGCCCTGACCAAATCTGGTATCGCGGCCGAGAACTTCCCCTTCTGCACCATCGAACCGAACAGCGGTATCGTGCCGATGCCCGATCCGCGCCTGGCGGCCCTGGCAGCCATCGTCAACCCGAAACGCATCCTGCCGACCACCATGGAGTTCGTCGACATCGCCGGCCTCGTGGCAGGCGCTTCGAAGGGCGAAGGCTTGGGCAACAAGTTTCTCGCCAACATCCGCGAGACCGATGCCATCGCTCACGTGGTGCGCTGCTTTGAAGACGAGAACGTGATTCACGTTTCCAACAGCGTCGACCCCAAGCGCGACATCGAGATCATCGATCTGGAACTGATCTTCGCCGACCTCGACAGCTGCGAGAAGCAACTGCAAAAGGTCACCCGTAACGCCAAGGGCGGCGACAAGGAAGCAGTGGTCCAGAAAGGCCTGCTGGAACAGTTGATTGCACACTTCAGCGAAGGCAAGCCTGCACGCAGCCTGATGAAGAGCATGAGCAACGACGAGAAAGCCACCATCCGTGGCTTCCACCTGCTGACCACCAAGCCGGTCATGTACATCGCCAACGTCGCCGAAGACGGTTTCGAGAACAACCCGCTGCTGGACGTGGTCCGCGCCATCGCCGAAGAAGAAGGCGCAATGCTGGTGCCGGTCTGCAACAAGATCGAAGCCGAAATCGCCGAGCTCGATGACGGCGAAGAGAAGGACATGTTCCTCGAAGCCCTGGGCCTCGAAGAACCCGGCCTGAACCGCGTGATTCGCGCTGGCTACGAAATGCTCCACCTGCAGACCTACTTCACCGCAGGCGTCGAAGAAGTCCGCGCCTGGACCGTCCGCGTCGGCGCCACCGCACCACAAGCCGCAGGCGTGATCCACACCGACTTCGAAAAAGGCTTCATCCGCGCCGAAGTGGTGGCGTATGACGACTTCATCCAGTTCAAGGGGGAGTCAGGTGCCAAGGAAGCCGGCAAGTGGCGTCTGGAAGGCAAGGAATACATCGTTAAAGACGGTGATGTGATGCATTTCCGGTTTAACGTGTAAGTTGTAAATAACATTGCAGGTGATTGCGTAAGCGCGTGTAGCCGCTAGAAACTTGCGCAGAAAGCCCCGCTTTGTGGGGCTTTTGCGTTTCTATGAGTTGCATGCGTTTGTGCCAGCATGCAGAAAAATCGGCCACACCGGTGTATGTGAAAAGCTTTTTCGCCCCCACACTCGTCGATAGGCTATGCGTTCCCTTATGAGTTAGTAGGTCTTTGGCTTCAGAGCTACTCGGCTGCGCTTTCACTTCGCATTGGCAGCTTGGGGGATAAAACTGGCACTTTAGCGAATCAGGAAATCTATTCAGGATTTCCTGCATGTGGCTACGCTGGGGGCTTGGTCAACAGGTAGACTATGGCTTTAGGCGCCGGTCTGGAGATCTCATGGGCACGCAGGACAATATGGCGAGTGCCGGAATAAATTCGCTTCGGCTTTCGCGGTTGCGGCTACGTGATTTCCGCAGCTTCGAAACAATTGATATAGACTTTCATCCGCGCTTGACCGTTCTGGTTGCTGCCAACGGAACAGGCAAGACGTCCATCCTAGACGCCATCGCTGTTGCCTTCGGCCCCTACGTAGGGGCGTTCGACGAGGCGGTGGGCAAACATCTGGAACCTAGCGATATCCGCCAATTTCGTGCTAGGCGAACCACTACAAACGAAATGGAATACGCACCTCAAGGTGCTCGGATCGAGGCGACAGGGGTCATTCCTGGCAGCTTGCCGGATCAGTTGTCCGATGATCTGTTGCCCACCATTTGGCGTCGTCATTTATCAAGCACGACCAAGACTAAAACCTCGATCAAAGACGCCAAGGAGTTGGTGAACTATGGCAAGCGCATGCAGGAAGCGGCGCGTACACCGGACACCGAGGTCGTTCTGCCACTCATTGCGTACTACGGCACAGGGCGGCTGTGGCAGCAGAAGAAACTGACAGACGCAAAGAACATTCAACGCACTTCCAGAACCGTGGGCTATACCGACTGCCTGGATCCAGCCTCTAGCTATAAATCGTTTGTGCAGTGGTTTCGCTACTGGAGCCTGAATGCCAAAGAAGCCCAACTCAAAGCGCTTGAAGCCGGGGTCAGCATTGCCAAAACTGAATTCGACGACTACATCCAGTCAGTTAGTCGCGCAGTGAATGCTTGTATCCAGCCAGCAGGCTGGAGCGGCATTCAATACTCTTTCACTCGTGACACATTGGTCGCCCGCCATGAGCAGTTTGGGGAGTTGCCCGTCGAGTGGCTTAGCGACGGCATTCGCAATATGATTGGTATGGTTGCCGATATCGCGTTCCGTGCGACCAAGCTCAACGGGCATCTCGGCGCGCAGGCAGCTCAAGAAACTCCCGGCGTGTTGCTGATAGACGAAGTCGACATGCATCTGCATCCGGAATGGCAACAAGTGGTGCTGCTCAATCTGACCGAAGCATTTCCGGCCATGCAGCTTATCGTTACCACCCACAGTCCTCAGGTGTTGAGCACAGTATCCTCGAACAGCGTTCGAATCTTGCGCACCGAAATCGATCCGGAGACCTCTAGTCGAATTACCAGCGTCAGCGAGCCGCAGTGGCAGACTCGGGGCGTTGCCAGCTCCGACCTGCTCGCTCGTATCATGGGTGTGGACCCAGTTCCTAACGTGCCTGAAGCATCATGGGTTTCCGACTATCAGGCACTGATTCAACAGAACCTCCACGAGCAACCCGAAGGAGTCGAGTTGAGAACAAAGCTAGAATCTCATTTCGGTGCTGACCACCCAATTATTCGCGAATGTGAGCGACAAATACGCTTGCAGGCCATTAAGCAACGTCTTCCACGCGATCTCGGCAACCGGGAGTATTGAGATGCGTCGTCTATGTCGACAGGATGAACCTCCTTCTGGGCTAAGGCGTTACCGACACGGCAAAGATAAGTGGACTCGTACATGCCCGACACAAGAGGAACGCGACGGTATCTGGGCATCTTTAGAGCTCATGCAAGGTCCACGATGTGCTTACTGTGAAGGACCGATTGCCCCACAAAACCGTCATATCGAGCACTTTCGCCAACGGGATCGGTATCCGCAAGGTACTTATGACTGGAACAATCTGTTCGGATCTTGCGAGCGCGTCAGCACCTGTGGAAAGGCCAAGGACCGATGCGGAATCTACCCACCGGAAGTACTGATTAAACCAGACATAGAAGACCCGGATGCTTTTCTGGTGTTCACGCCCGGCGGAACGGTGGAACCACGGGCAGGCTTGAGCGCAGGCGATCATCTTCGCGCATGCGAAACAATCCGTATTCTCGGGCTGGGAGGCGCGCTGAACGAAATTCGGCGTGCGGAACTTAGCGGCTATCTCCAGACCTTGGAATATTTTGTTGAAATCGCCGAAGCGTTTCCTGAAGACGAGGAATGGATACAGGAGTTGCAACAAGAAGTGAGCAACGCCGCGCAGTTGCCGTACGCGACTGCAATCAGACATGTCCTTACTCGACAGAGTGAGTAACGGGGAAGCCTTCACACTGGATGCGGTTACAACGCCTAAGCCTTTGCAAAGGTAGTTGATGGGTGGTCTTTCCATCAGTTACTGCAATCAGCATCATCAGGAGGGTCGGGTACTACCTCACCCGCTACATCACAAAGCCCCGCAATCGGGGCTTTGGAGTATCCATACCCACGCGGTGCTGGCACACGGAAACGAAAAACGCCCCGCAAACAGGTTTGCGGCGCGTTCGGACCAGCATGCAGCGGATGCCGGATTACTTCTTCAGACGACCGTAACGGTCTTCAAAGCGCACGATGTCGTCTTCGCCCAAGTACGAGCCGGACTGCACTTCGATCAGCTCCAACGGCACCTTGCCAGGGTTGGCCAGCGAGTGCTTGACGCCCAGCGGGATGTAAGTGGACTGATTCTCGGAAAGGATCAGTTCCTGATCGTCGCAGATAACCTTGGCGGTACCGGATACAACGATCCAGTGCTCGGCGCGGTGGTAGTGCATCTGCAGCGACAGGCACTCGCCTGGTAGTACGCTGATGCGCTTGACCTGATAACGCTCGCCGAGATCGATCGTGTCGTAGTGGCCCCACGGGCGGTTGACCAGTGGATGAGTGACGAACTCGGGACGCTCTTCTGCCTGCAGACGCTTGACCACGTCCTTGACCTGCTGGCTGTTGTGCTTGTTGGCAACCAGGACGGCGTCCTTGGTTTCGATGACGATCAAGTCCTCGACGCCGACAGTGGCTACCAGTCGATGGTGCGACTGCACCAGGCAGTTGCGCGTGTCGATGGCCATCACGTCGCCTTCAAGGCGGTTGGCGTTCTCGTCGTGCGGGCCCACGTCCCAGATCGCTGCCCAACTGCCCAGATCGTTCCAGCCTGCGTCCAAAGGTACGACCAGACCGAGATCGGTGTGCTCCATGACCGCGTAGTCCACTGACTCATCAGCGCACAAGGCAAACTTCTCGGACGAGACGTGCAGGAAGTAGCTGTCGGCATCGGAGTCAGCCAAGGCTACGCGGCATGCAGACAAGATGTCGGAGCGATGCTTTTTCAGCTCAGCCAGGAACACCGAGGCACGGAACATGAACATACCGCTGTTCCACAGGTAAGCACCCGAGGACAGGTATTCGGCAGCCATTTCCGGCGAAGGCTTCTCCTTGAACGCCTCGATCGCGAAGCCACCCTGAGCAATGGATTCACCACAGTGGATGTAGCCAAAACCGGTTTCAGCGTGAGTCGGTGTAATACCGAAAGTCACCAGACGACCCGCCTCGGCATGCACCTGAGCAACCGCTACCGCTTGTCGGAAAGCTTCTTCGTCGTGGATATGGTGATCGGCAGCCAGTACCAGCAGGATCGGGTCAGTGCCATCAGCCGTTGCTTCGAGCGCAGCCAGAGCGATGGCCGGCGCGGTGTTGCGGGCGAGCGGCTCGAGGATGACACGACGACTGCCCATCTTCGCAACACGTAGCTGCTCGGCGACGATGAAGCGGTGATTTTCGTTGCTCACAACAACCGCAGGCGCGTGTTCAAGACCTTTCAGGCGAGCCAGTGTGCGTTGAAACATGGTTCCCTGATCCTGGCCATCAAGGGCAAGAAACTGCTTCGGGAAACTCTGCCGCGACAAAGGCCATAACCGCGAACCACTACCGCCAGCCAGAATTACAGGGGTGAACATAGATGCTCCATTCTTGGGCCACTAGGGCGTGGCAAAGGCCCATTATCCGGGTGCTCTGGCTGCTAAGCAACATGAAGGCCACAACAATATGCCTACCATTCAGTAACTCCGCCGCCGCAACTGCTCACCACCCCGTGCGAGCCGGGTCGCCCCATGTTAGTCTGCGCGCCCGATTCCGCAGCCGATTCCGCATATCCGCCGCACGCAAGCGTAATCCGCTGCCCTGGTACACCATTGAGAAGTGATGTAATTGATCGACATCGAGAACGACAGAACATGGATATAGGCTTGAGTTGTACTGTCTGGGCGAAAGGTGAACGTGCCGGCCATCTGGACGGCATCGGCATATATTCCCGGGCGCTCTGGCACAACCTGGACAAGCTGAGTCAGGCTGAAGATATCCACGTCAAACCTTACGCTTTCGGCAAGCAACTGCCAGTGCTGGCCTGTGGTCAGCCACAACAGTTGTCCAGCGACTACCGCATTCATGCGGTGCTCAGCAGCGTACTCAAACTGCCATTGGGTAACTCAGCAAGCATCGCCAAAGACGTTCAGCTGTTCCATGCCACGGATCATCACATACCGCGGATCAAAGGCGTGCCTGTCGTCGCCACGATCATGGACATGATTCCGGTATTACACCCGGAATGGATCAAGCAAGACCTCAAGCGCCTGAAAAGCTGGCTGTTCACAACCAGCATTAAACGTGCCGATCACATCATCACCATCTCCGAATACAGCAAGCAGGACATGATTAGCCACCTGGGCATCGCACCAGAGCGCATTAGCGTCACGCCCCTGGGCGTGGACCCTGTGTATTTCCAGCGCATCGGCGCCGCCGAGCGCAACAGTGTGCTGGGCATGTATGGCCTCAAACCCGGCTTTTTTCTGGTAGTCGGCACACTGCAGCCTCGCAAGAACCTGCAGCGCGTGCTTGAAGCCTTCCAGCAACTGCCCGCACAGGTACGTAAAGAGCATCCGTTGGTGATTGTCGGGCGTGACGGTTGGAGCAACGAAGAACTGTTACCGCAGCTTGAGGCGTTGCAGCAACGTGGCGAAGGTCGCTGGCTGAGTTATTTGCCACAGAATGAAGTACTGGCACTGCTGCAAAGTGCCGGAGCGCTGGTGTTTGCTTCGCTGTATGAAGGGTTCGGCCTGCCGGCCATCGAGGCGTTCGCGGCACAATGTCCGCTAATTGCATCCAACAATTCTTCACTGCCGGAAGTGACCGGCGATGCAGCATGGGCTGTCGACCCGCACAGTGCAGAAAGCATCAGCACTGCAATGCTCGCCGTCCTGGAACAGCCTGAAGAACGTGAGCGCAAGGTTCAGTCAGGGCTGGGGCGTGCGCGTCATTTCAGTTGGGATGCCTGTGCGCAGAACACGCTGGATATCTACCGCAAGGTGCTGGCGGCTCGTCGCTAGAAGAGCCACCAGGCACAAGCCCTGCAGCGCGCCGCGGGTGCGATCAGGGCGTCTTTTTCAAGGCCGAGTCCGCAGCCTTCTCGACTGCCGGATTGGTACCGCCCAGCCAGACATTGACGCTGTCGACACTCTCCTGTGGCGGGCGGCCTGCCCATCGATTGAGGATGAACAGGTTGGTGATGAAGTCGTACTGCGCCTTGAGCAGGTCACGCCGCGCCTTGAACTCGTTCTGCACGCTGGTCAGCACATCGACCGCGTTAACGACACCATAAGAAAAGGCTTTTTGCGCCGCAATGCTCGATTGCTCTGACGATGCCAGCGCATTCTTGTTGGCGCGGATCTTCTCGACACTGGAAAACGCCGTCAGGTAGGCGTTGGTGGTTTCCTTGACCACCTGACGGCGCACGCTTTCCACATCCTGCTCGGTAGCCAGCTGCTCGTTGTACAGTCCACGCACCCGCGCAGAGGTCGAGCCGCCGCTGTAAATCGGCACGCGCACACCGATCGTCGCCACATAGCTGTCGCTGCGCGGTGACAGGGTGTTGTCATAGCCCACGTCACTTTGCTGGGCACCCAAAGTAAAGGTCAGGGTCGGATAATGCCCGCCCTTGCCTTCACGTACCGCCGCGTTGGCGACGTCGAGGCTGCTTTCCCGCGCCTTGAGCAACGGGTTGCTGTCGATGGCCTGCGCCACCCAGGTGTCCATCGATTTGGACGGCACCTGCAGCGCAATGTCGTTTCTGATGCGGCTCAGCGGCTCAGTGATCGGCCGGCCGACAATTTCAGAGAGCGCAGCACGGCTGAGCCTGATCTGGTTGCGGGCATCAACCTCTTGTGCGGCCAGCAAATCGACACGCGCCTTCAAGTCCAGCAGATCAGTGACCACGGCCATCTTTTTTTCGTACATCGCACTGACCCGATCCAGGCTCTTTTGCGTCGCCCGGCGCTCGGCCATGATCAGCTCGAGTTCATCGTCGGCAGACAGCGCCTGGAAATACCGTTTGGCCAGGTCCACCGTGGCTTCAGCCTGGGCATCTTCAGCCTGATGGCCTTTCTGCTCCGTCGTGCTCTTGGCCTTCTGGTAGGTTTCCCAGGCCTGCTTGTTGTACAGGTACTGGGTCAGATTGAGCGAATAACTGGAGTTGTTATAGATCTCGCGCTGCGTGTCGTCCTTGCGCAGGATCCGGTTGTAACTGCCGTTTGCAGTGACCTGCGGCAACAGCCCGCCGAACGCATCGCGCTCGCTGTCGACTGCAGACTGGGCACGCAGATAGGCGGACAGCATGCGCGGATCTTCCAGACGCGCCTCGCGATACAGCTTCATCAGATCCACGGCGTATGCCGAAGCGCTGGTGACCTGGGGTGCAGCGGGCTGCGTAGGGTCTGCATGGACCTGAACGCTGGCCAGCCCGAGAGAAAGGAACACAGGAACGAAGCGCAGCACGATCATTCCTCGATCATCGATTTGATAAACACATTGGACGCCGGCTTCAACAGGTATTGGAGCATGGTCCGTTCTCCAGCATTGATCAGCACTTCAGCGGGCATGCCCGGCTGCAACTTGCGGTCGCCAAGACGCTTCATGCCTTTCTCGGTAAGCTTTACCCGAACCAGGTAATACGGCTCACCGGCATCGTCTTTCAAACGGTCAGCGGAGATACGCGTCACCTCCCCCTCGATGACAGGAGTGGTAGCACTGTTGAAGGCGCTGAAGTGAACGTCTGTCAGCTTGCCGATGGAAATCCGGTCAATGTCGTTGATAGCCACATGAGCCTCAACGACCAGCTCGGAAGATTCCGGCACGATATCCAGCAATGGCGTACCGGCGCTGACTACTCCGCCCACCGTATGAACTTTCATGTCCAGAACCATACCGTCCTCAGGAGCCCGAATGACCACGCGAGACAGACGGTCCTGCAGCGCGGTAGCAGTCTCCTGCAAATCGAATACCTTGGCCTGCACATCGCTCAACTCTTTCGCCACGTCAGAGCTGAAGTTCTTGTTCAACTGAATGATCTGCAGTTCGGTCTCGCTGATCTGCAACTGAGTCTTGGTAATAGTGGACTCGTGATCGGCCACTTCGGACTTGAGCATGTCTAGCTTGCGCTCCTGCTCAAGCAAGCGCTGCTTGTCGACAAAGCCCTGGGACAGCAGATCCTTCAGCTCGGTGATCTCACTGCTGTAGGATTTTTCAAGGCTGATCTTGGTGCGGATCATGTCTCGCAGACCACTTATCTGCTGCTTCAATTGCCCGATGCGTTCGCGTTGTACCGATATCTCGGTCAGGCGGGAATTTTTCCGGGTGCTGAATACCTGTTGCTCGCCTGCTATGGCTTCTTTGGCGCGCACGCTGTCCGTACCACTGATGGTCAGTGGCGGAATCGAGGGCAGTTCGTCGCGCTCGGCGCGCAGTCGCGCTTCCCTGGCCTGGGTGGAAATCAGCTGATTACGGGTCGACTCGTATTGAGAGCGCAATTGCGAGTCGTCCAATACGATCAGCGGATCACCCTTATGCACGGTGTCCCCATCACGGACGAGCAGTTCCTTGACGATCCCGCCTTCAAGATGCTGAACCGTCTTGCGATAACTCTGCACCATCACGACACCTGAGCCGTAAACCGCGTTACCCAGCGGGGCCAGCGCCGCCCAAGTACCGAACAGGCCGAAGGTGACCAGTACGATCGCCACACCGATCCGGCGAATCCCGCGATCGGAGGTGGGCATGTCATCCGTGTGCGTATCGAGCGTGGATATTGTCTTAATGCTCATTCATGAATTCCTTTCACGCGCCAGGTTGCGCGGGTTGCGCCGGTGCCACACCGGTGGCTGCCGGAGCCACCCGCTGCTGGGCTTGCTGAGCCTTGGCCTGTTGCTGTGCCAGCTCGGCAATGACCTGATCACGCGCGCCGTACAAAGTAATGGTGCCGGCATTCATGACCATTACCCGGTCAAGCCGCGACAGAATATTGGGACGGTGAGAGACGATGAATACCGTGGCACCTGACTCCTTGATCAGTTGCAGCGCCACGCTCAGAGCGCGCTCGCCGACTTCATCGAGATTGGAGTTGGGTTCATCCAGCACAATCAACCGCGGGCTGCCGTAGATAGCCCTGGCCAGACCGATGCGTTGCCGCTGCCCACCGGAAAGGTTGACGCCTTCACTGCCGATCACGGTGTCGTAGCCGTCGGGCAGTTGCAGGATCATTTCATGCACACCAGCAGTACGCGCCGCCAGAACGACTTTCTCGGGATCGACCTTGGTAAACCGGGCAATATTATCGCTGATGCTGCCCTCGAACAGTTCGATGTCCTGCGGTAGATAACCCAGGTGCGGGCCAAGCTTCTGTTTGTCCCAGGCACTGATGTCGGCTCCGTCCAGGCGCACCGTACCGTGCTGTGCGGGCCAGATGCCCAACAGGGCTCTTACCAGTGTCGATTTGCCTGCCGCGCTCGGCCCGACAATACCCACGATGGTGCCAGCTGGCGTTACGAAGCTGATATTGCGAATAATCGGATTTTTGCCGCCAGGGGGAGTGACTACCAGATTTTCGACCTGAATATGCCCTTCCGGATCAGGCAAAGCCATGCGATCCGGCTCGTTATGCAGCTTTTCAAGCGTTTCGTTCAAACGGTTGTACTGCACGCGGGCAGCAACAAAACCTTTCCAACTGCCGATAATCTGATCGACCGGAGCCAAGGCTCGCCCCAACAGCAGCGAACCAGCCATCATCAAACCGGGATTGATCTGGTGAGTAATCACTAGGTAAGCACCTAGTGCCAGCATAATCGACTGCGACCAGTTTCTGAACGTCCTGGATATCGAGCTTATTACGCCACCTTTGTCGCTGGCATCAGACTGAAGGACCAACACTCTGCGCTGGCGCTTTCCCCAGCGGGCCATCAACGTGTCGAGCATGCCCATCGACTCAATGACTTCGGCATTGCGCAGGTTCTTGGTAGTTTGCAGGTTCGCCGTGACGTTTTGCTGGTTAGCTTCTACCAGTGCTTTACCAGTGTAGCGCTGGTTCAGGTAAGCCAGCACTACAAGCACTAGCGCAGAGCCTACGGTCATCCACCCAAACCAGGGATGAAACATGAACATAACGGCGGTATAGATGGGCAGCCATGGCGCATCAAAAAAAGCGAAAAGGCCATTGCCAGTAAGGAACTGGCGAAGCGACGTCAGGTCATTGAGCGACTGAGCCGAAGCGTCCATACCACCACTGCTCAAAGCCCTTTTGAAGCTTGCACGGTATACGTCGCGACTGAGGAGAACATCCAGTCGATTGCTGACGCGGACCATTATTCTGGAGCGTACCCACTCCAGAGAGCCCAGCGTCACCATCAAAATAGTCATGATCAGCGTTAGCATGATCAGAGTGGGGGCGCTGCTACTGGGCACCACCCTCCCGGAAACCTGGATCATGTAAAAAGTGGGGACCAACATCAAGGCATTTACGAACAGACTGAAGAAACCGACTGAGATAAAGCTGCCTCTGCAAGCCTTGAGGGCTACCTGCAAATTATTTTCGTGTGAACGACTCATAGAATCCGTACTGATGAGAGATCGGTGAACGCGCGGCAGTGTAGCACCTGCTTTTAAAGCAACGCAGCATTAAGGCGCGATCAAAATACGCAAAAGGCAGCCAGATACAAGTGAAGGTTTCCTGGACGTCAAGGTTCGTCCGCATCACCCACGCGGCGCCAGATACTTGCACAAACGTTGAAATTTCGTTTTTTCAATCTTACAGCGCAAATAAAAGCGTGCAATGCAAAAACTGTCATATACGTATGAGTGCAGTAACGGGCTATGGATAAGACCCAAATATAGTTTTTATGGGCGGAACGTCAGCATAGCAAGACGCTCAACCCTAAAAGCTTAAACGTTTCTCCTGCAGCGGATTGTAGGACGATTACAACTATTGACCTCAAACCCAGCGTTCAGCGACGAACGGGCTTACGTCATCTTGGAAACATCTAGAATCACTACTAAAGAGCATAAGCAGAGACCTAAAAAACCTATGGCTTTCGGCCACCTACCGGCCCAGCAGCACCGTTCTTGAGCGAAATATGAGTGTCAGAAATTTCCCACATTAGCCGACGAAAAATCATCGGATTCAAATTGACTTTTCCTACCAAAGGACTACTCTCGCAGTCTGGCTAGCACACGGCCATTAACCCTATGTAGCAGTACCCCAGCAGCTTATTGTCAGACCTCTAACGGGATTGACGGTGTAGCCGCTCAGGATAAGAAGGAAGCTTGTTGGGTGCAGTCTCCAGAACTCGATGGATTAAAGATCAGCTCTCGCGTGACGCTGCTCGAGCCAGGAATGTACATATTCCGTTATGCCTCGCAGCCACCCGCGGACAAGCCTGTGTGCATCGCACTGCAGCAAGCCCCACTGGGTAAAGGTTCTATTGATTTCTTTCCAGCCGAAGGTGTCAGCAAGAACATGCTGACCCGGTTGGGCGATACTATCGTTGCTCGCGTCAAGGGCGGCATCACTACGGTTCTGATCACCGAATACCATATGTTCGACGCAGTCATCGACCCTATCGACTTGCGCATCGACCGAATCGACACCTCCACCGCCATCATGCGCAATTTCACGATCGCTGCGACTGCCGAACCGAGCGCGGCAATCTCGTCGACTCTCACGCCCGTCGCGCTGAAGCTGGTCGCGCATCTGCAAGGCGAAGGTGATGTGATGTCTACGGAAGGCTGGACCGGTGAACCTGACGGCACCCGGCGCCTTGAAGGATTTTCCATCCTGTGGGACGACAAGCCGGCAGGCGTGGACCTGGTTTACACCTCCACTGTCGCAGGCTCCGGCCCTAGCCCTAATGTCGCTACGGGAGCCTTCACCGGTACCCGTGGCAAGTCTTTACCTTTGGTTTCAGCAGGTTTCAGCCTGGTAGGACCCGATCGGCATTTTTACGAATTGTCTGGCCACCTTGTCTTTCGCGGCGCTGCGCCGCAGGTCATTGTCGCCAACCAGATGATGTACGGCCCCACCGGCACAGAGCCCCTGGTGGCGTTACACATTTGCATCGCACCCGCTACGAAGATGAACGCTGCCCGCTATAAGTCTCCGTGGGAAAACTCTGCATTGACGCAGAAAATTAGCAGCACAGGCCAGATGGCTTGAAGTAACAGGAATTTCCCATGCAATATGATGCCCCGGTAACAGCAACCGAGTTCAGCTCGTTCTTGACCGCTACCAACCTGACCGATAGCACCACTGCCGCAATCAGCACTCTGCTGGCTCTGGACAGCGCTTCTACTGTAAACCTGGCTAGCTGGGATGGCGTGAACAGCCTGGAAGTACCTGCTGGTCAAACCGCTACTACCGACGTGATCACTGGCACCATCGCTGGCGCACGTGGTGACTTGGTTACTCTGAATGTTACTGCTGAAGTAGCTGCTGCCAAGGCAATCATTCTGGACAGCCTGGCTAACCTGAACGTTAACATCACTCCGACCATCGCTACTGATGCTGCTGCCGACGTTTCGTCGCTGGCTCGCGTTGCTGTTTCGGCTGATGCTTCCGCCACCACTCAGTTCTTGCTGACCACTGGCTCGGGCGATGACGTGATCATCGTTAATGGCGATCAGAACAACTTCATTGACGCTGGTGCAGGCAACGACACCATCATCACTGGCAACGGTAACAACACTGTTATCGCTGGTGCTGGCAACAACAACATCATCACCGGTACCGGCAACGACACCATCGTTCTGAGTGGTGTTAACCACGCAGACGTCGTCAATGCGGGCGCAGGCTACGACGTTGTTCAGCTGGACGGTTCGGTTGCTGACTACACCTTCACCGCTGGCAACAACTTCAACGTCAACCTGACCGGTGCGCAAACTGCCTCGATCACTGGCGCTGAGTTCCTGACCTTCGTCAACACTACTACCAGCGCTGTTGAAACTGTTGTTCTGGCACAGAACGATACAGAAGCTACAGCTCTGCGCATGTTCGAAGGCATTCTGGGTCGTGACGCAGATCTGGGTGGCGCTCAGGCGTTCGCTGGCCTGGCAAATTCCGGTGCATCGTTGACCGACATCGCCAATAGCTTCCTGAACTCCTCCGAGTTCGCCACTACCTCCTCGGCGGCTCCTATCAGTAGCTTGTACACCGAACTGCTGGGCCGTGCGGCAGACGCTGGTGGCCTTGCCAACTGGCAAGCAGTGGTAGCTAACGGCGGCACTCTGGCTGACGTTGCAGCAGGCCTCGCCGTTTCCACCGAGGCGCAAGCTCTCGACCAGTCGAATGGTGACTTTGTCCGCGATCTTTACACCTCCGCGCTGGGTCGTGCAGCTGACCAAGGCGGTCTGGATAGCTGGGTATCGCAACTGTTCAATGGCGCTAGCCGTGCAGAAGTAGCTCAAGGCATCGTTGGCTCACAAGAAGCAGCAGCCAAGGCAGATAGCGATTTCATCGATGGTCTGTACCAGAATGCAATTGGCCGCGCCGCTGACGCAGGTGGCAAGGCTGCCTGGTCCGGGCTACTGGCCGGTGGCGGTACCCACGCTGATGTTGCTATCGGCATCGTAGGTTCTCCAGAAGCAGTAGCACATAACGACAACGTTATCGTGCTGCACGGCGCGGTGTAACTAGCCCCGTCGTTGTAACAAATACGCCCGGCCGCAAGGCCGGATCGTATGCAAAAAGGGGCGACTTTCGGGTCGCCCCTCTTTTATTTTTAAAGTGAACACGCCAGCTTATGTCCAGACACCTCGACCGTGGGCGAGAAACGCTCATGGATATGTTTCATCGCCACCGCCAGGCCGATGAGCACGACCTTGCCACCGTGGCACTCGAGTGTGCGCTGCAGACCCCTGAATACCGTCCGGAAGCACTTATCTGGAAAGGTATCGAGGCCCTGCCGCAAGACCCAAAGCTTGCCTTTATTTATTTGCTCAACGCCGCGCACGCGTTTCCTTTACGTGCGGACATTCACGCCCTCCTCGGGCGCAGCATCATTGCCCAGGGTCAGCCGTTACTGGCCAACCGTTACATGAGCAATGTCTGGCAAAAGCTGCCTGCCGACGCTTCGCTACGCATGATGCTTTGGCAGGCACGCAGCCTGTCGGAAACACCTGAAGACTTGCGCCGCATCATTCTCGCGCACCTTCCTGATATTACCGCTGCCAACGAACTCGCTCTGGTACTCAAACTGCTGGCTGCGCAGACCGGATTGCCAGGCACGCTGGGCGTGGTCCGTTACCTGCCTGATGTGCAGGAGATCCACGGCTGGGCCATCGACGTGCACAACGTGCAGACGCCTGTGTCGTTGCAACTGGAAGCCAACGGTCACTTGATCAGCATGGTTGCCAGCGCCCCGCACCCGTTACTGACAGCGGCAGGATTGCCTGCGACTCACGGCGGTATTCGCATCAAGGTACCCAACGCCACCCCTGCCGTGCATGTGCGCTTCGATAACGGCACCGCGCTGCTGGGCAGCCCACTGTCAGCGATGCCGGTTTTCGTTGCTCCACCTGCGGCGTTGAAGGTTGGTGACAAGCAGCCGGTGGATGTACTCATCCCTGTTTACGACGGGCTGGAAGAAACCCTTGAGTGCATCAACAGTGCGCTGGAAGCGCGCAAACGCAATCGCACACCTCATCGCCTGGTGGTGATCGAAGACGCAACGCCGGTCCCCGCGCTGCGCAAAGCCCTCAAGGTTCTCGCGGGCAAGGGCAAAATTACTCTGGTGCAGAACCCCATCAACCTGGGCTTCATCCGCAGCATGAACCGCGCGATGGCGTTAAGCCCCAGGCAGGACGTGGTCTGGTTGAATGCCGACACCCGTGTGCAGGGTGACTGGCTGGACCGGCTGCGCACGACTGCCTATGCCGACGAGACCATCGCCTCAGTCACCCCGTTCACCAATAACGGCGAGTTGATGAGCTTTCCTGAAAGCCGCTTCAGCCATCCGATGCCCAGCGCAGCAGAACAGGCCCGCCTGGACGATCTGGCGCGAATGACTGGCAGCCCGGCCATGGAGCTCGAAACCGGCTGCGGCTTTTGCCTGTACATCAAACGCAGCGCTCTGGACAGTGTGGGTTATCTGGACGAAGTCGAACTGCTGCGTGGCTATGGTGAGGAAACTGACTGGTGCCTGAGGGCACGCGGCCTGGGTTGGCGTCATGTGGGCGCGCCCAATGTGTTCGTTGCGCACCAGGGTGGCATTTCATTCGGCGCCGAAAAGGCGCTGCGGGTGGCGCACAATAACGCCATCCTCAAGCGTCGCTACCCGGACGCGTCATCGCGCTATGAAAACTTCTGCCTGCGCGACCCCATCAGGCCCGCGCGTCAGGCTCTGCAACGCGCGCGCCTTGCGCAACTACCCGAGCAGTTGTCGACACCAGCATTACGGCAGTTGCATATTGCCAACAGCACAGCATCGCAAACACCTTTAAGCCTTACCTGGCGGAACAGGGGCCAGCATGCCCAGGCAACGTTGCAGGCCAACGTGCTGCCGCTGGCGTTCAGCCTTGACTACGAACTGCCTGCCGACACCGAGCAACTGCTGCAAGACCTGCGCAGCCTGCCATTGGACGAACTGATCTATCAGAACCTCGCCAACTGCCCTGAAGCGCTCTGCGCACTGGCCGAGCAACTGGATAGACCTTACCGAATCGTTTGCCGCGATGACGCGTTGCTCACGCCAGACAGCCGCTTCGACTGGCCGCATTTCGCACGCGAGGCGCAGAGCATCGAGTTGCCGTGGCAGGCCCTGCGCGAGCGTTACGCCGCCGCTCTGCCCCAGGCCGATATTCTGATCCGGTCAGCCCTTCAAGCGCTGCCGAACAACGATTCTGTGCCAACCACCCTGCTGATTGCCGACCGCCTTTCAAACCCTGACATCGCCAAACAGTGGCTGGAACTGGGCAGACGCATCACACACGAAAACCAATCACTGGTATTGCTCGTTGCAGAGGACGGCCCGTGGGTCAAACCCTTGCTCGCCACTGGCGCAATTCATGCATTGCCCAGTGCGCAAGGCTTGAGCCAGGCCGACTCAGTCCTGCTTGCTGGATGCTCCGCCGCATTGAGCCTGGAGCGCAGCCCAGGCGCATCCTGGCGCGCTGCGGACCTTGCCGTCGAACTGGGTCTGCCGCTGTACGCCATGCCAGGGCCGCTCGCCCAGGAAGCCGGAGCATTACCGATCAACACACTGCTTACTTCATTGAGTCGGACATGATCTCAGAACACCCACTGGTTAACTCCGACCCGACCACTCAGCCCCCCGGCAATACCCGCTTCAATGGTGCCATCACCGGCCTGTATGGCGATGTGCTGCAAGGCTGGGCGCTCGATACCCTGCACGTGGATGAACGCCTGGTTGTCGAGGTCTACGTCGACGGCGCCTGCGTTTCACTGGTGCGGGCCGACCAGTTTCATCCCCGTGCCGGTGCGGATGATCCATTCCATGGCTTTGGTGTACAGCTACGCCAAGGCTGGCTGGATAATGCAAAGCACATCAGCGCCCGGGTGGCCAACAGTGACTGCTGGCTTGCGGGCGACCTGCAATTACCGACCACGCCCAGCGCAGAGCCGGCGCCCATCGCGTCTCAGGTATGGCACAGCGGTGGCCTGCGGCTCGGCGGCTGGTCTTGGGACCCGGATGCACCGCAGCGGCATGTGCAAATCACCGTGCGTGAAGGCAGTCGGGTACTGGGCCAAGCTACGTGCAATGTTCATCACCAGGCGCTGGTCTATCGCGCCACCAGCGATCACGGCTTCAGTTTTGATCTGCCCTGGGAACTGGCCGATGGTAAGCCACATACGCTGGACATCGAAAATGACCTCGGCCATACGCTATCCGGCAGCCCGATAACCCTGTGCTGCTGGCACGACGGGCTGGAAGGTCTGCTCAAGCAGCATGAGCGCACGCCCACCGAGCAAAATCTGACATTGCTGACCCGGATTGCAGCGGACCAGGCAATGCGCCTGCCGAAAAGCGCAGGCTTTCATCATTACGCCGAGTGGTTTGAACGCTTCCGTCCTGCTGCGCCAAAAGACGATCAACTGCAGCACTGCAGGATCGGTTTGCTGTTGATCAGTGACGGCGACAGCACGCTCGAAGCCATCAGCCTCGCGAGCCTGAACTCCCAGCGAACAGCGCCTGATCAGTTGGCCAAAGCAGACGCCGCTCACCTGCTGCCCGCACTCAAGCAGTTACTTGAAGCCGGCTGCGATGCAGTGGTCCCGCTGATGGCCGGCGATCATCTGGGAATGCACGCACTGGAACACCTGAGCACCCTGCTCGACAATGGCTGTGCGTGGGGTTATGCCGATTGTGATCGAGATGGTCCGCAAGGCGAGCGCAGCCTGCCGTGGTTGAAACCGGTATGGGACATCGACCTGTTTATGGGGGCCGATATCTTCACCCCCGGGGCCATCTTCAGTGCTGCGATCATCGACAAGGCACTGGCGCTGATACCCGCCACTGATGGCCAGCGAACTCTTGATTGGCACCAGTTGAGCGCGGCCATCGCCTTGGCCACCGAGACCAGCCAGGCCGTCGTCGCGCATTTGCCGCACGTGCTTTATCACCGCAGCCATTTAGCAGCCGCCAGCCCGGAGCAAGCCGAACCTTCTGCGCAACGCCTGCAAGCGATTGCCTGGCTGAGCGAGAGCCTTGCATCAGGTGCCATCGTCACGCAGTTGCCGAAATTCCCGACGCTGTTGCGTACGCAGTGGCCCTTGCCGGCCACCCTGCCCCGCGTCAGCCTGATCGTTCCAACCCGCGACCAACTCGGGTTGCTGCGCACCTGTATCGAAGGCCTGCTGACCGCGACTGATTATCCTGACCTGGAAATAATCGTTGTCGATAACCAGTCCAGCGACCCGCACACCCTGGTTTATCTGCAACAGTTGTCTGGGCGCGGTGTGAAGGTTCTACCCTACCCTCACCCTTTCAATTACTCGGCCATCAACAATTACGCCGCCACCCACGCCTCCGGTGAACTGATCGGGCTGGTCAACAACGACATCGAAATCATAGCGGCCGACTGGTTAAAGGAAATGGTCAGCCAACTGCTGCGCCCGAACGTCGGCGCAGTGGGAGCCAAACTGCTGTGGCCCAACCGCATGGTACAGCACGGCGGCGTGGTGGTCGGTGTCAATGGACTGGCCGCGCACACTGGCAACCACCTGGAACAACGCGACCCCGGCTACCTGGGCATGAATCAGATCACCAGACGCCAAAGCGCAGTTACGGCGGCATGCCTGCTGCTGCGCAAATCGGTCTTCGATACGCTGCAAGGCCTGGATGAACAGGCTTTCCCGGTGGCCTTCAATGACGTGGATCTGTGCCTGCGTATTCGACAACAAGGCTTGAGCATCATATGGACGCCATTCGCCGAACTCATCCACGCCGAATCGGCCAGCCGCGGCAAAGACCAGACTCCGGAAAAGCGAGCCCGCGGCCAGCGCGAACAGCAAGGCTTTATCGAACGCTGGTCCCAATCTGGCCAAAGCGACCCGTACTATCACCCGGCGCTGAGCCTGGATTATTTGAGCGGGCCTTATGGGGGGTTGGCGATGCCGCCAAGGAGTGAAACGCCTCGAAATCACATGGAGAGAGTACATAGCCATTATCAGGAATACCCTGATGGTACGCCTGCATTCAAGGAAAAGCTTTGATGAAAATTGCTGTTGTCGGTACAGGTTACGTGGGCTTATCCAACGCTGTACTTTTGGCTCAGCACAACAAGGTTGTTGCGCTGGATATACTTCCAGAAAAAGTTGAACGCATCAACCAGGGACTGGCCACCATTATCGACCCGGAAATAGAGAATTTTCTCAAAACGAAAAAACTCAACCTGTTGGCCACCACGTCTAAATACGAAGCGTACGACGGTGCCGAGTTCGTAGTCATTGCAACGCCTACTGACTACGACTCAGAAACGAACTGCTTTAATACATTATCAGTTGAATCTGTCATTCAAGACATTCTGGAAATACAACCCGCTGCCACGATCGTTATTCGCTCGACGGTTCCGGTGGGTTTCACCAAAACAATGCGTGAAAGATTCAAGTGCAAAAACCTGATTTTCGCTCCTGAGTTTTTGCGAGAGGGACGTGCACTTCATGATAACTTGCACCCTTCACGTATTGTGGTAGGCGACACCTCGGCCGTCGGGCAGGCATTCGCAGATCTGCTAGTCCAAGGCGCATCGAAAGAAAACATAAAAGTTTTATTGACAGACTCTACAGAGGCAGAAGCAATAAAACTATTTTCAAACACTTATCTTGCGATGCGTGTTGCGTACTTCAACGAGCTCGATACTTACGCAGAGCATCTCGGACTAGACGCCCGACAGATAATCGATGGGGTCAGCCTGGACCCACGCATAGGCAACCACTACAACAATCCGTCCTTTGGCTACGGCGGCTATTGCTTACCTAAAGATACAAAGCAGTTGTTGGCAAACTACTCCAATGTACCAAACGATATCATCCGCGCCATCGTTGATTCCAATACGACACGCAAGAACTTTATCGCCGAATCCATACTAAAGAAAAACCCGACTACCGTCGGAATCTACAGACTCATTATGAAGTCTGGATCCGACAATTACCGTGCCTCTTCGATTCAGGGCATTATGAAACGACTACAAGCTCAGGGCATTGAAGTCATCCTGTACGAACCCGTACTAAAAGAAGACGTGTTTTTTGAAGCACGTGTCATGAAGAACCTTGAAGAGTTTAAAGAAAAATCTGACCTGGTCGTCGCGAATAGAATCACCGAAGAAATAATGAACGTGCGTGACAAGGTGTACACCCGCGATTTGTACGGCGAAGATTAGAATATGGCTTTTTATGGGTGCGTTCGCAGCGGAGGACCGGCATCTTGGACCGGATGCCCTGCGCTGACAACATCATTAAATTTAAAGACACAAGGTTGATACAATGAGAAGTTCTTATCAAGCGCTCTACGATTTCGGATACAGTTTTTTATCACCTGTGCTCAATCATTACGTTCGCCAGTTAGAAAAATACGCAACGACCCATCGCCCTGTTTGCCTGGCACGGGAAGGCTGGATTTTCTTCAAACTGCTCAATCAATTAGAATCAAAAGGGCTAATCCAGCTCCCTCATAAACCGGTCTATTTAAAAGTATCCCGAACGCTGCTCTTTCGAAGCAATCTAGGGGACCCGGATACCTGGGACATGGCATTGCAAAGTAAATTCAAAGGGTCTGTCCTAGACCTACTGAAAAATCGCTTTGGATTACAGTTGCACGAAGCATTCGGTTTGCTTCCACAGATGCTTTTGGATTTCAATCTGACACTGCCTGATGACAAGGCAAAAGTTATCCAATGGCTGACACCTCATAAAACCAGACTTCAGGAGTATGTGTCCCCTACTCGCACCGCCCTGAAGCACTACTTTAAGCAGGAGCAGCTATTGGACGATGGTCCTACTGCGATCATGCTTGATCTGGGTTATGCGGGGACTATTCAAAAGCTGATTACGAAAATGATAGATCGAGATACCTTAGGGCTTTACTTCATTGCCAGTGCAGCAGGCGATACTGTGATCTCAAAAAAGACCGCTCGAATGAGGGGCGTCTTTAAGGAGAACGTAGACTGGTCACAGGGCTATTTAATGCTGGAAAGATCTCTTCTACTGGAAAGTTTAATGACGGCACCTCATGGACAGGTGGTCGATATTAGGTTGCGTACAGACAATCAACTCGACTTTTTTTATGGCCGTGCAGCGGCCCCTCAGCGTTACTACCAAGACCTTGAGACAGTGATGCAAGGTGCTATTGATGGCGTTGAGGAGTCCTTTCGTAACGGTATCGAATATAGCGTGGAGGAAGTAGAAGCGATCTATGCAGGCTTCGCTCTTTCACCCAGTGCCATACCCAGTGCAGTATTCCACCTTTTTAGTATTGATGATGACTTCTCAGGAAATGGGGTTATCAACCCGACACAATTATTTGGATTGTGAATTCAGGCCCCACGACCAAAAACTCATTTGACGAGAAGTAAACATGAACACAAATCAAACCACTGCAAACAAGAAATTACAGGCTGTCATTCAACTTATTGAGAACAGTGGATCCTTCGACAAGAAATATTATACCTACCAGCTTAAAAACGCCGGAAAAAAAACAAAGAACCCTATTGAACACTATCTCTTGGAAGGCTGTAAAACCGGCTTGGAGCCGCATCCTTGCTTTGTGACCAATTTCTATTTTGAAAACAACAAAGACGTTCAAGAGGTCAATGCTCACCCATTTATACATTTCGTCATGTATGGGTATAAGGAAAACAGGTTCACTCGAGAAGGTTTTTCGCTTAGCCACTACAGAGAGCAACACCCTGAAATTGAAAAAACCGGTATCAACCCATTTAAACACTTTACCAAAAAATATGGCCAGCACGAGCCGGCTTCAAACGTCGTAGCGCCGCCGCCAGTAATCAAGTCTCAACATTTGAGCGAGTCGGATATCAGGACCCTCTCTGAGCAGGCTATCGAGCTGGGTCTGTTTGACAGCCAATGGTACAGCGAACGCTATGGAAAACAATTCAATAGCAGCGAGGATGCTTTTGCGGACTACCTTGACAAGTCTCGGTTCTCCCCTGTAAATCCGTCAAACTATTTTGATACTGAAACTTACCACCGCATGAACACCGACGTTTATCATGCGCAGATCAGCCCTTTATATCACTATCTTATTTCGGGTCGTCAAGAGGGTAGAACCTACCACGCCAATATAAAAAAATGGCAGCCCAACAGCGTTCTGGACGTTCAGGCCACTCTAAAGCCAGAAGCAGCTCGCCTCAATGTAGCGGTTTGTCTACACATATTCTATGAGGATTACATAGAGAAGTTCTCACATGCGCTGGCAAATTTCCCAACACAGGTTGATGTATTCATTACCCTGGCTGACGCAAAACACCAGAAAAAAACAATCGCAGTTTTTAGCAAGCACCCTCGTGTAAAAAACCTGAAAGTTCGTTGCGTCCCTAACCGCGGCAGAAATTTTGGCCCCTTGCTGGTTGAGTTTTCAAAAGACTTGATGGCCTATGATCTTTTTTGCCATTTACACTCCAAAAAATCTTTGTACTCAGGAAGGGAGCAGACCCAGTGGGCAGATTACCTGACCGAGTATCTGCTGCGCGACGCTAACATTATCACACGTTTGTTAAATGCTTTTGCCGATCACAAAGACCTGGGGCTCTATTACCCTACGACTTTTTGGATGATGCCGTCTTGGGTTAATCATGTCACCATGAATAAAAGCTTTATGGCTGCTTGGCATAATGAGTGGCAAATAGCCCCCTGTGACGGTTTTTTAAGCTACCCGGCCGGCGGGATGTTCTGGGCTCGCCCTGAAGCGCTCAAAGACATGCTGGAGAAAGAATATGACTATGATTTCTTCCCGCAGGAACCTCTGCCAAATGATGGGTCAATGCTTCATGCGTTGGAACGGGTTATCGGATTGCTTGCTGAAAAAAATGGTTATAAGCAATTCTTCTATTTCCCTACCTCAGGGCAGTTCACCATTGACCAGAGTTATACAACTCACAGTTATTGTCAGCGTATGGAAGAGGTACGAAATCAGCTGAGAAATTTTTCAACCATCAGTTTCGACGTTTTCGACACGTTGGTACGTCGCCAATATACGGTTGCAGATTATGCCAAACTTCTACTTGGCCAGAAGCTTGAGGCAGGAGGTCTTATTGCGTCCGCACAGGGGTTCGTAAACCTCCGTAACGAAGCGGAGTACGAACTTCGCAAGCGCTCAAACTTTCAAGGAGATGTTCGTTTAAGTGATATTTATTCGAATATCGGCATGACGTTAAAAATTACCGACGACGAAGCTCAAGACCTGATGCGTCGCGAATTCGAAACAGACCTGAGCATGATTCTCGCCAAAGATGAAATGGTTGACCTGTTCAATGAACTGGGCAGTCACGGTCATGTGCTATGGGTAATCTCTGATACCTACTACAGTCGAGATCAAGTAGGGCTCATGCTTCGCAAGGCTGGAGTGACAGGCGCCTATCGTCTGCTAGTCTCTAGCGAAGAGCAGAAGCGCAAGGACAATGGCACGATGTGGCACATGGTAAAAAATGATCTTCAGCACCACGGAGTGACCACCCATATCCACATCGGAGACAACGTAGTCGCCGATTGCCAGATACCTGGCGATTTTGGCTTGACCACCATGCACATTCTGCACCCGACTGACAAATGGCAGGCCTTGGGCTTTCCGAAACTCAAAGAAAACTCGTCTACACTCAACGAGTACGAAATACAAAAATGGGGAAGGCTCGTCAGCACCGTCGGTCGCTTACCGTTTATATGAAGACCTCATGCTTGAAACATTAAAATATCAATTAAAGAATTCAAAGATTGGAACCGAGGACAACGATAATGCAACCCAAAATAAAATTGGCTGCTATTGCGAAAAATGAAGGAGCCTATATCCCACAGTGGATTTTTCACCACTTGAAGGTTGGTTTCGATCAAATAGAGATATGGATAAATGGGACCACTGATAACTCTTTGAAGATCATAGAAGAGATCAGCGCTCACAATCCTGGCAAGCTAGTCGTAAGAAATGCTGACAGCTTGCTGGAAGAATGCAAAACCCGCAGCGTCAATTTTCAAATTGAAACGTATGCAAAAGTTTTTGCTGAAACCAAAGCGTCAGGCGAGTTTACTCACATTTTCTTTCTGGACCTTGATGAGTACTGGATCTCCCTAGACCCCAGCATATCGATAAAGGATTTTATCACCCGCCAGAAAAATTTCGATACGGTTTCTTTCCAGTGGCTTATCGACATCCCGAACTACGAAAGAGATATCTTTACGCCCATCTTGTCGGAAGAGAATATTTTACAAAAAGACCGTCACGTTAAAACATTGATTGCATTTTCCGACAAGAAAACCAAAATCCTCATCCACAACAGCATTGTGGATGGCGGTATCACTCTTTTGGGAAATGGTGACGAACTCGTTGAAACGCACCCAGAGCAGGAACACAAGCAGAAGGTGTCCAATGAGTACTTCAATGAAACCAAAAAGAACATCGAGCCCTTCTTCATACTGCATTTAGTCTATAAGTCACAAGCAGAGTATGTCGCGTCTCTGATGCGTGGTCGAGTGCATGTAAACGATACTAATATCTTCAAACTCAATCGTTTTGGCTACTCCCCATACGTCAATGACGATCAGCTTTTAATCCACTTTCCCGCGTCCCATATTCAAGACTATAACAAGGAATACGAGGACTTCCTAAGCGGCAACAATTTACGCGCCCTACTCAAGGACGCGCAGCGTTTTGTATATGAGAAATGCAACAGGGTACTCGACTTGCTGGATCAGGACCCGTCACTGCTAGGGACCCACGATCAACAGCTGCGGGGCGTGCAGCTTCAGAAGCTTGAAGACACTCGCTTAAAGTCTGAATCTCCTTACTACCACATTGATGTTATAAAGCTTTTTACGGACGTTTTGGATGTACGCGGTTGGATTCATGATCCTCTTTCAAGTGACAGGATTCAGATCGAGGTAATCACCCATCCCTCCAATAAAGTTTCCGTAGAAATGGTAGAGCGCCCGGACGTCTTGAATGTTCATCCTGACGCCCACCTTGACTGTGGATTTAAAATATCTATAACACTTGACAGCTCGGAGCTCGGCACGCTTAACCTTACTGAACTTCCCTTCAAGATCCATGCTAAAAATCGCCATTTTAGCTGTGAGTTAAAAACAGGAAAAACTATCACTGTGGTTCATCCAGAGTGATCCACCTGTCTATAAGAAATCTGATCTGGAACCACATTCAAGCGTGTGGTTTCAGTTTTCACTGTATTAGAACTGCTCAACCCAGAGACTCCCAATGATCCTAGTCACAGGCGGAGCCGGCTTCATCGGCTCGAATTTCGTTCTGCAGTGGTGCGCTCGTAATGGCGAGCCGGTATTGAACCTCGATGCGCTGACCTACGCTGGCAATCTGGCCAACCTGCAGTCGCTGGAAGGCAACGAGCAGCATCGTTTCGTTCACGGCAATATCGGTGATGCGGCATTGCTGGAGCGGCTGTTCGCCGAGCATCGTCCGCGCGCGGTGGTGCATTTCGCTGCGGAATCGCATGTGGACCGTTCGATTACCGGCCCCGAGGCATTCGTCGAGACCAACGTGATGGGTACGTTCCGTTTGCTTGAAGCGGCTCGTGCGTACTGGAACGGTCTGGAGACGGCTGACAAAACTGCCTTCCGTTTCCTGCATGTGTCTACAGACGAGGTCTATGGCACGCTGGGCGCGAACGATCCGGCTTTTACCGAGACCACGCCGTATCAGCCGAACAGCCCCTATTCAGCCAGCAAGGCTGCCAGTGATCACCTGGTGCGTTCTTACCATCACACCTACGGCATGCCGGTACTGACCACCAACTGTTCGAACAACTATGGGCCTTTCCACTTTCCGGAAAAGCTGATCCCGCTGATGATCGTCAACGCATTGGCTGGCAAGGCGCTGCCGGTCTACGGTGATGGCCAGCAGATCCGCGACTGGTTGTACGTCGAAGATCATTGCTCCGGTATTCGCCGTGTTCTGGAAGCCGGTGCGCTGGGCGAGACTTACAACATTGGCGGCTGGAACGAGAAGGCCAATATCGATATCGTGCAGACCCTGTGTACCCTGCTCGATGAACTGGCTCCCGCCGCCGCGCGTCAGGTCATCAATCAGAAGACCGGTCAGCCGGTCAGCGCTTACGCCGAGCTGATCACTTATGTAACCGATCGCCCGGGCCATGACCGCCGCTACGCGATCGATGCGCGCAAGATAGAACGCGAACTGGGCTGGAAGCCTGCGGAAACCTTTGAGACCGGCATTCGCAAGACCGTGGAATGGTATCTGGCCAATCAGAAATGGGTGACTGGTGTCATGGACGGAAGTTACCGTGACTGGATCGTGCAACAGTATGAGGTCAGCGACGCATGAAGATTTTGCTGCTGGGCAAGAATGGGCAGGTTGGCTGGGAGCTGCAGCGCGCTCTGGCACCGCTGGGCGAGGTGATTGCGCTGGATCGTCAGGGTGCCGATGGCCTGTGTGGTGATCTGGCCGATCTGGAACGCCTGGCCGCCACGGTTCGTGCGCTGGCGCCTGATGTGATCGTCAACGCAGCGGCCTATACAGCTGTGGACAAGGCAGAGAGCGAGCCGGACCTGGCGATGTTGATCAACGGCGAAGCTCCGGGCGTCTTGGCTAGAGAGGCTGCCGCACTGGGCGCATGGCTGATTCACTACTCCACTGACTATGTGTTTGATGGCAGTGGTGAAGAACAATGGCAGGAAAGCGCGCCAACCAGTCCGTTGTCGGTCTACGGCCGCAGCAAGCTGATGGGCGAGCAGGCGATTCAGGCCAGTGGTGCCAAGGCATTGATACTGCGCACCAGTTGGGTGTATGCGGCGCGCGGCCATAACTTTGCCAAGACCATGCTGCGCCTGGCCACCGAACGCGACTCGTTGAACGTGGTAGCGGACCAATATGGCGCCCCCACCGGTGCCGAGCTGATCGCCGACGTCACTGCGCAGATTCTGTATCGAGTACGCGCAGATCAAAACCCGGCAGCGTTGGCAGGTATCTATCACCTGGCTGCTGCCGGTGAGACGTCATGGCACGGCTTTGCACAGTTCGTTCTGGAACACGCCGCACGTAATGGCGTGGCATTGAAGGTCGCGCCCGACCAGATCGGCGCCATCCCCACAGAAGCGTATCCAGTGCCGGCACCGCGCCCGCGCAATTCGCGGCTGGCTTTGAGTAAACTCGAAACTGCTTTTCAATTGAAGATGCCGTCTTGGCAACAAGGCGCACAACGCATGCTGGACGAAATCCAGCGCTAAGGACTCTCATGGCTCGTAAAGGAATCATTCTGGCTGGTGGATCGGGTACCCGTTTGCACCCGGCCACGCTCTCTGTCTCCAAACAGTTGTTGCCGGTGTACGACAAGCCGATGATCTACTACCCGCTGTGCACGCTGTTGCTGGCCGGGATCCGTGACATTCTGATCATCTCCACACCGCAGGACACGCCGCGCTTCTCGCAGTTGCTGGGCGACGGCAGCCAATGGGGCCTGAACCTGACCTACGCCGTACAGCCAAGCCCGGATGGGCTGGCTCAGGCGTTCACCATAGGCGCGGACTTCATTGGCAACGATGCATCGGCACTGGTATTGGGCGACAACATTTTCTACGGGCATGACTTCCAGTCGCTGCTGCTCAATGCCAGCAACCGTGAGTCGGGTGCCTCGGTCTTCGCGTATCACGTGCAAGACCCCGAGCGTTATGGCGTAGCCGAATTCGATGACAGCGGCCGAGTGCTGTCGCTTGAAGAGAAGCCCACGATTGCCAAGTCGAACTACGCCGTCACTGGTTTGTATTTCTACGACAACCAAGTGGTCGATCTGGCCCGCCAGTTGAAGCCCTCCCCACGCGGCGAGCTGGAGATCACCGATCTCAACACGCTGTACCTGAAGCAGAAACAGCTGCACGTCGAGATTATGGGTCGTGGTTATGCCTGGCTGGACACCGGCACGCATGACAGCCTGCTAGAGGCCGGCCAGTACATTGCCACGCTGGAAAGGCGCCAAGGCTTGAAAGTCGCCTGCCCGGAAGAGATCTGCTACCGCGCGGGCTGGATTGATGCCGCACAGCTTGAAAAGCTTGCGCAGCCGTTGATCAAGAATGGCTACGGCCAGTACTTGAAGAATGTGCTGAAGGAAAAGGTCTTCTGACCTGAGTCTGGCGGTTCGAGATGCCAGATCGATAAAGGGCGCGATACCGTTTTTAACGGTATCGCGCCCTTTCGCTGTTTAGCGCTGCTGACAGGAGTTACATCTGGAGTCAGTTGACTTCAAGCACCATCTTGAGCAGTTTTTTCTCACCTACAACGATAGGTTCGGCCTTCTTGACAACCAGTTGGTTATCACCTGTGATACCGAAGTTACCAACGATCTCGTTTACGCAAAGCTCAGTGGTGTCGAAGAAGCAAAGCGCCGTAAACTCGCCTTTGCCCTTTGTCGTTGCCAGGAAGTCATCTCTGAGGACTCCGCCACGAAACGCAGCGCCGTAGACCGGCAAATCAGGCTGCAGATGCTTGGTTTCGAACAGAGCAGGCCAGACATCCCAGAAACCTCCGGTAATCACCTCTGCTTTCTCTTCTACAGCCCGCTTGGCTACGGCCTCGGAGTTAGAGCGCCAAGGTGCAGCAACCAGCTCGTCATAGTCTGCACCGAAGCCACGCGAAGAAACAAATACACAATAGATCAAACCAAGACCTGGGATGATCAACGCATATTTATACTGACCGAGCATCAGCATGCGCGTTATAACAAACCCCATAACACTGGCGATAATAAGCTCGCTGGTGAGGAAGTAACGAATGTTATAAAGATTCATCTGCAGCCATACGGTGTTGGCTAAAAGGACAATAATTCCTAATCCAACGCAAACCACAGCACTCAGTTCGAGAAATTTCTTTTCGGCCGACACCTGATAACTGATAGCTGTCATCGCCAAGAAGATAAGGAACGCACCTAAATTCAGATTCTGGTAGATGCTATTCAGGGACTCAATAATTCCCTGAAGCGAAATCAACATACCAAAGTCTGTAGAAGCCACTCCAAATGTCTGGCTGTGGTAACGAGCAATCAGAATAGCCAAACCGTTGATAACAAAGAACGAAAGGTATCGTTTCCAGTCAGGCCAGCGCAAGACACCCAACAGAAAGATGACCGGAATGGCGTAGGTCAGTAACGCGTAGTTTGTAGCGTAAGCAACACTGCATACGAATAAGGCGATGACCATAATGGCCGCCTTAGGCAGTTGCGAATAGGTCAGCGCATAAGCGAATGCCAGCATGACCATCGAAGTGCCAAATGTATTGTGCTGGACGTAGAAATTGAACTTACCATATTGGCTCAGGCAGGCGAGGACGATGATATTGGTGATTGCAATCGCGACCAGCAGAAACCTCGGGCTTCGGTTAAAGAAGATCAAGATTCCCAACGGAGAAAGGTACGCAAACATGCTTCTAAAAAAAACCTGTACCCTGAGATTGGTGTCCACGTCCGAAAATGGAGAGGCCAGTGCAGGTATGACATTCAGCAAGCGATCCTGACCCCAAAAATACCAGGTCAGTTTCTGAGTCGAAATAAGCGACGTAAGAATCCCGTCTCCGTCCTGAAACCCTGCCAGCGCCTGGGTTAGCGGGAGTACCGCACCCGCAACAATCCCCGACAGAATAATAAGCAGAACGCCTAGCAGTAGCTGGCTACGATTATCGCTGGTTGATACGACCGTCATGCGCCTTTCGCACCGATCTGACGATTCCCACAGCTCAGACACACTTCGTCCTTGGTGCCTGTTGCACCCGGCTGATCGGCTTTGATCAACGAGAATTCACATTGGCATTTTTCGCATTTCATTATCACGTTGCTCACAGCAGGAGAAACTTTGGTGAAATGACTGATTGCCGTCAGCCTGAGCAAATTAGCGATACCGCGGAAGATCTCCAGTGGAGGGATCTTCGACACACCTGCATTGCGCTCATGGAAATGGATTGGACGCTCGGATAGCTTCAGGCCATGTCGATAAGCCTGAACAATCACCGCGAGGAAGAATGAGTAGCCACCCACGACCAGCGTGTCGAAGTCGATTGCATTCAACCGGCTGACGCGAAACGCGCGAAAAGAGGTAGTAAACTCGGTCAGTTTGATGCCCAGCAACAGCCTGGCGGCTTTGTTCGCCGCCTGACTGACACGCAGACGATAACCTGTGTAATCACACTTTCCGCCTTCAGCGTAACGAGAGCCGATGACAAGGTCAGTCGTGGCATCCAGAGCGCCAATCAGCTTCGGGATGTCGGCGGGATCGTGGGAGTGGTCGCCATCCATAGTGACAAGAATGTCGTATGAATGAAAAATCGCATACTTCCATGCCAAAAGATGCGCAGTGCCCAAACCCAGTTTTCCTGGGCGTACGATCACTTTCAGGCTCGGCCTGGCCAACGTGGCCAGAATATCGAGGGTGCCGTCCTTGCTGCTGTCATCGACCACGAGGATATCCGCATCGGGTGCGGCAGCGGTGATCCGCTCGATCATGGACGTTACGTTGCCTGCCTCGTTATAGGTGGCAAAAAAAATCAATTTTTTCATTATTTTTGCTTAATTCTGTTCAATTGGTTTGGGTTTTGGAGACAGCATTTTCCAAACGAAGTTATAGGACATGAAATAATTCCAGAGCGAACCAACCACGATGCCACACAGCGCGGAAATCATAGGCATCTGTATACGGTCGTAAACCTCTCCAGAAATCAGCAAGCTCAAACCCAGCCCAAGAGAAGTGATCGTCAGATAGATCAAATACCCGGCAATGATTCGCTTGCCTGCCAGACTTGTCTCACGATAAGTCGACTTATTGTTCATCAGATAATTGAAACTGGCAGCAACGATCATCGCGCCTGCGTTGGCATACCGGAAGCTGTCCGTCGAGGTCAGCATGAGTGTCTTGAGAATGCTCATGTGTACCAGAACGCCAAGTGATCCGACGATCAGGAAGGAGATGAGTGATAAGGGAAATATCCCTCGAGTAAGTCTGTAAACGAGGTTGGCGATTCTTCGTATTAATGTAGGTATCACGCTGCTCACTACCATATTGAAGGTTTTGACGCTGACAAGCGCTGATTAACGCGCAGAAATCGCCCAAAAATAGACGCGGAGGATAGAGTTTTTAGCGTCTTTAAGCAAGCAACATGGCGTTACATGCCTACCGTGTAGCGGTATTTAAAGGCTGTCAGATAGCCGCTCTGATGGGATATTTGCGGCTGCAGCACCAGCCATTGGCCCCCGAAAGCGGCTCAGTCCTGGGCGCGATGCGGCGCCCAGGTTCAAATCGGCTGTATGGCAGTATTTTCCAGGACGGGTACTAAACGCTGAACATCAGTGCTTTTTTCAGTTGCGCAGCACTTTGCTCCCAAGTCAGCCAAGGCATGTCACCGGAGCCCGGATGATTGTCGTCTTTGTGAAGGTCAAGCCACGCCGTGATCGCGGCGCTGATATCAGAATCGTTCATACCGCTAAAGTAGAATGCATGATCAAGTGCGATCTCTCTGAAAACCGGAAGATCACGAACGATCATCGGCAGCCCGTACTGAGCAGCTTCAATCAGTGGCAAGCCAAACCCCTCGCCCTCGGATGCTGCGATCAAGCAGGTAGATGCTGAGTAAATCTTTTCGAGGTACTCATCACTGATGCCTTCCAGCCAGAAAAGCCTATTGCCTTTCTCGGGATGGTTTTCAAGGCGTGCGACCAGCTCGTCGACAAGCCAGCCCCGTTTCCCGACGATGACAAGGTTAATGTCCTGCCCCTGCTCCCAGAGACTTTCAAAAGCAGAGAGCGTTTGCGCATGCCCTTTGCGCGGTTCTACGGTACTGACCATCAGGAAGCTTGGCTTCTGCGCCAGACGTGCCAACAGCTCCCCTGCATCATCGGGCAGACCTGCAGAAGGCAGGCTGTTGTCGATATCGGCCCCCAGGTGGAAGCTTTTTACACTTGGCTTGTTGCCTGCGCACTTGTCCACATTGTCAGCAAGCCACTGCTTCAATTCATCCGCAACTGCACCCGATATACAAATCAGACTGCTAGCTACCATGCTGATTTTCTGCAGCCAGTCGTTGAACAACTCAGCATTCGGCGCCACCCACCAGTCAGGGCGGTGGAACAGCAGCAAGTCGTACACGATGTAACTGACCTGTACGCCCATCTGCCGCATCTGACTGTGCAGCGGATAGAGCTGACTGGCCAAGTGCATGTTCAAGTCCAGAGACAGATAGATGTCGTCTTGGGCGAAGTCGATAATTGCATCTGTCGTTTCGGAAAACTGATCATAGATGCGGGAGGCAAAGGCATTAGCATAATAATACTGGCCATCCGCGAAGTAGATCGGACGAACAGTCAGGCCTGCTGGTTGGTCATTCAAGAACTCGTGGAGCAGACTGCGTACGACGCGTTGAATACCTGATTTGGCATCACTGTGAACGATGCTGGATACATCAAGCAACAACTGCCTGTGATCAGCACCTGCAAAGTCGAATGCGATACTTTTCGCAACCTGAAAAAGCTCGATGTCAGTAGGCGCAGTGTCCGAGAGTGAAATCAGTCGCTCCAGCAATGCAGCTCCAGGATCAGGCAGGTCAGGCTGATCAGCAGCAACCGACGAATGCCTCGACTCCAAAGCTTCTATGGCTTTTTTCGCAGACTCATCCCACGAAAACTTCTTGCACTGCTCCCCTGCATTGGTAAGCAATCTTGAGCGGAAGCCATCGCTTTCTAGACCCTCTAGCATTTTCGCAGCGATGGAGCCGACTGAGAACGGGTCGAACAGCGCTTCGTCGAACCCTATGACTTCCGGAACACTGCTGCAGTTAGAACCGATAACCGCAGCGCCGCACGCCATGGCTTCCAGCACCGGAAGACCAAAGCCTTCATGGGTCGACGGGAAGACAAACAGCTTGGTCAACGAATAGAGGGCAATCAGGTCTGCATCATTGACGTAACCAGTCAGTACCAACTCGGAGGCCTTGACGCCATATTGCTCTGCGAAGGCGAGCAGCTCCATTCGCTGCTGAGCATGCAGCTTGCTTGCGATTACCAACTGGTGCCTGGCCTTAAGCGCGCTGGGCAACGTGCTATAGGCTTCAAGCAAGCGAGCGAAATTCTTCCTGGGGTCGAAGCCGCCCGGCGCATAAAGAATGAACTCGCTTTTCACGCCCAGACGCTCAAGTATCGCCGAACTCTTGCTCAGATTCACATCATCGGGAATAAACTGCTCACCAATAGCCGCGGAAATATTGGCTATCTTTGCTTGGTCAATGCCTAGGTGAGTCACCGCTTCCTGACGCGAGGAATCGGAAATGGCCAGCAAAGTATCGGCTTTCTTCAACCAGTCTATTTTACGGTGGTAATAGTCTTTCAGCTCTGCAGTAGGAAGATAGACATCCTCGTTCATGAACGGAATCAGGTCATAGAGGATTACTGCGGTTTGATGCGTTGCCGGCACAGCCCCAACGGACGTCACTGCGTTGGCCCAATAGCCTTCAAACAGACTGCTGACCACTACCGCATCGGGTTTCAACGTGGACAAAAAGGACTCTCTGATGACTTCAGATGCTCTCGCCACCCAAGGAGTCGGGTTCGCATCACCCGGCACGTCAAATATACGTATGCGGCTCTCAGGAATAAGACCAGCAAAGGCAGCCCTTATGTCAGGAATGCTTTCCGACATGCAGTTGTTCAGGGCTAGCCATATCTCATGGCTCCCGGCATTTCGTGCGATGGCCTGAGCCAATGACAGAGAATAGCGACCAATACCGCGAAAACGACTTTCGGACTGAGCGCCCTGTAGATCAATGACAATACGCATTAACGGTTTTCCTTGCGCTCAAAAGCCAGCTTCAAATCGGAATAAATACGCGCCACCCTTGGGCTTGCTGTCGGAAAACCATCGTCAGTCGCCTCTGTTGCAGCCGTAACAGGAGTCACTTCATGAGGCCGGGGCTGAATAATTCCGTGACGCAAGGCAAATTGCCTGACGCTATTCAAAAAATTGGGATATGCCTGAGCTTTATTGACAAGACGCGTGCGTAGGCGCGGCCTATTCAAAACAAAGCGTATCGAGCGGGCCAACACAGAACGTACCACTCGCTTGAAGAGACTCGAAGGTACTCTGGACGCTTTGCTGGATAAACTGGCCGACGTACGAAGCGGCCGAGTTATCCGCCATGACCTACTATTTTCAAACTGTGCAATACGCGCCTCATAAGCGGTCGCTGTAAGCCACCAATGATGCGCATTGTTAAGCGATTGATCCAGTCGGGCTTGAATCTCATGCATCTGCGCTTGTTCGACCTGGTTCTCGTTGGCTTTCAGCCACCAGTGATGCGCATTATCCAACGATTCCTTGAGACGGGCCTGGAGCTCATCGACCCGCTCCTGCGCAGAGACTGCGTCTGTCACTTTAGTAACGCCGGTATCCTGCTGCAGTTGCGTAACCTGCGCCTGAAGCTCTTTCAGGTAAGAAAACGCTTCACTCAAGCGCGCTTCCGATTCATTCATACGCAACTGTGCAGCTTCTTGACCCAGCTGAAAACTATGAACGCGCGACTCAGCCAGTTCGGCACGCAGTGTCACCTCACGTATCCTGGCTTCAACTTCGTCGTTATTTTGCAGAGCATGCACACTGCTCTCGAGGTGCTTGCCTTGCTCCTGAACATGAGAGAGCTGATCACGCAGTTCAGCGTGGGTCGCAGCACCCGATTCTTCCAGCGTACGCGCAATTTGCTCAAGTTCCTGGCCGCGTTGCTGAACCTGGTTCAACTGCTCACGCAGTTCAGTCTCGGTCGCAGTACCTGACTCTTCAAGCGCACGCACAATTTGCTCAAGTTCCTGACCGCGTTGCTGAACCTGATTCAACTGCTCACGCAGCTCAGCGCATGTAGCGTCACTCTTTTCAACCCAGCCTGCCACTTGGGAGTCATAGCGACGCGAAAGTGACTCCAGCGACATGCCGTACTCTTTACCGAAAACGGCGTCGAATATCTCCAGCTGTTCGGGAGCTGCCGCTTTTTGCGCGACGATCGCGTAATCCGGACTGACGCCGTGCAGAACGCTGAATAGATCGACAGCTCCGCCTTCGGACAGCGCGACGGGCTCTTGAAGACGCAGCAGCTGAGAGCGACTAAACCGAGCGTATTCAGTCAGAAAGCTCAACAGCAAATGCGGTATGGGGCAAGTATGGGTAGGGTCCAGATAAAATGTCTGCGTGCCCACCACAAGATTTTCCGAGTTGGGCGTTTCCAGAATAAGCAGACCGGCAGGTTTTAGTACTCTCAGCGCCTCGGCAACCAACACTTTAAGATCGCCAAACGGGATATGCTCGGCGATATGAAAACCAGAAATAACTGTCATGCTTTCATCTGGCAAGCTTCTCAGCTTTTCCAGCGCATCCATGTTTTCGACCGGCAATCCCAACGCCGTACAGGCCTCAAGCATACCCACATCAAGATCGATACCAAGCGCCTGAAAGCCGTTTTGAATAAGAATTTCCAGCCACTCACCACGGCCACACCCCAAGTCCAGTGCCTGAGATTCCGGATAAATCTGCTTTAAGGGTTCCAGGAAAGGAATGTAAACCTGCTGACGCTCATGGATCAACTCACGCGAGCCACGATAACGGTCTTCAAAAGCACGATAGAAAGGAACGGTCATCTACTGCACTCCACAACAGGCGGCAGCCATGCCAACCCAACAAACTCGCTTTGCGAGATATTGACTACATTGAACACGACCGTCAGATCTACCCATTCATAATTGCGTGACAAGTGACTGTCCGTTGTGTGGAGTGCCACCGCAACCGAATACGAGCCCACCCCCAGGTTAGCTGGAAAATTGAAGGAGTAATCCAGCGACTCTCCTCCCTGCAGATCAATGACCTTGCAGTCCATGTGATGGGTGTTGGTGCCGTAGACAGGCTGCCCCAGGCGATCTTTGATGAGATAGCCTACGACCAGCTCAGGAATTGCACTATTGACCTGAGCATTGATGCGCAAAGACACTGGCTCGCCGACAGACACATACTCAATACGCTCGCCGGCAGCATTGTGCAGGCTGACGGAGCCGATAGTGGCCTCTCCGCTGCCTGAGCGAGTCTGCATCGAACCATCCTCAAGCTCTCGGACCTGAACCGTTGCGTTTTCCTTTTCAGCAATCAATGCATTATAAAAATCCATGACCTCTTCAGGCTTGCCGTCTTTTATCACCGTACCTTTTTCAAGCAATATTGCTCGGCTACAAAGCGCCTGAATGGAACCTCGGTCGTGAGACACGATAAGCAATGTCGTTCCCTGAGCCTGGAACTGACGTATACGCTCGAAGCTTTTATGCTGGAAGTAGCTATCGCCAACAGATAACGCCTCGTCAACGATAAGTATTTCAGGCCTGATCGCTGTGGCAACCGCGAACGCAACCCGCATCTGCATACCACTCGAATACATCCTCACTGGCTCGTCGAAGTAATCGCCAATTTCCGCGAATGCCTCGACCTCATCAATGACACCGTTGATCTGTGCGGCACTGAACCCCATCAAGCCGGCGGCATGATAGACGTTCTGACGCCCGGTCAGGTCGGGAGTAAAGCCCATCCCCAGCTCGAGAATAGCGGCAATACGACCGTTGACCTGAACATGCCCCTTAGTAGGCTGCAAAGTCCCGGTTATCATCTTGAGCAGCGTCGACTTACCCGCGCCGTTTTGCCCGACAATCCCTATTGCCTCACCAGGCTCGATCGAGAAGCTGATGTGCTTAAGCACCCAGTGCTCTTCACTTGGCTTGGTGGGTATGCCAAACCAGCGAGCGATACGCTGAAACTCAGAGGCATAGACGCGATACGCCTTTCCCAGATTACTGACACTTAGCAGGCTCATAGTACATCCACCATTTCCGGCGCCGCCCGGCGAAACATGAAGAGACCCAACAGCATTAACCCAGCAGCGACAACGGCGATGACGGCCATACTTTGCAGATCAGGCGCTCGCGCATAAACCAGAACATCGTGATAGGCGCTGACGATCGGGAACATGGGATTGATGCCCATGACACTCTTGAATTGTTCAGGGATGATGTTGAGCGGGTAGACAATCGGGGTAAACCAGAACCATACCTGCAGCAGAATGGGAATGACCTGACCAACGTCGCGTATGAATACGTTCAGGACGCCCAGAATCAACCCCAGCCCTACGGCCAGCGCAGTGATCACGATAGTCAGCGGGATCAGCCACAACATTTGCCAGTGTGGCCATTGTCCCAACGCAGCGAAGACCAGCAAAATGGCTGCGAACAACAGTACGTAGTTGAGCAGGCATGAACCCGCGACAATCACCGGCAGTGTAATGCGCGGAAAGCGCATCTTCTTCATAAGATTGCCCTGATCGATGAACAGTGTCAGGCAACGACCAATGATCTCTGAAAAATAGCTCCAGGCCAGCATACCGGCCATCAGGTAGACCGCGTACGCATACTTGTTGTCGATGCCGGGTAGTTTGGCAGCCAGAACGTTGGAGAGAACCAGCGCGTAGATCGCAACCTGTGCCAGTGGGTTGATGATCATCCACAGGCCACCCAGGCGGCTGCGGGAGAATCGTGCGGAAAACTCATTGCGTATAGATGAAAAGACGAATCCCCGGTAACCCCAAAGGCTTCTGAACAGCTCCAACATTGATGACTCCTGAAAAGGGTGAAGTCGTGCTTACCCTGAGTGTTTCCGTTTCGCGCAACGTTACTCAGGGTCTCGGTCGAGGCTCGCCGTGTGAGAGGCATACGAAGCCGCGATACGTAAAAAGCAGAAAAGGTTTCTGGGGGCGCACTATATCGCCTTCGCTGGAATAGTCACCGTCTAGTCTACAAATCCCCGCTTTATAGTTGAATTGTTCATGAAGCCCAGCCGGGTCTGACGGTAGAAAACATCGAAAAATCAGCTATTTTCTGGCAAGCCAGCGCCCGTTTGAAAAATGACGGAGATTGAAGACTCCCAATGATGCCTCATGGCCATAGCGATTGCACCACCAGACACTCGGGATCGCGGATCACTCACTCTTGAAAGCTAAGGATCTATGGGTGAAACAGTCGTATATAGGCTTTCTAACCTGTATCATTGCACACCAGACATACAGTACAAGCCTCGATAATAATCCGGGGCCCCGTTCTTCGATGGAGTTAAAAGACATAGCATGAAAGCAATCATTACCGGCATTACTGGTCAAGACGGCGCTTACCTGGCTGAGCTGCTGCTCGAAAAAGGCTATACCGTTTACGGCACCTATCGCCGTACCAGCTCCGTCAATTTCTGGCGTATAGAAGAGCTCGGGATCCAGAACAACCCTAATCTGCATCTCGTCGAGTATGACCTGACTGACCTGTCTGCCAGCATTCGCTTGCTGCAAACCACTGGCGCTACCGAGGTCTACAACCTCGCGGCACAAAGCTTCGTGGGCGTGTCGTTCGAACAGCCGTTGACCACTGCCGAAATCACCGGCATCGGCGCAGTCAACCTGCTGGAAGCCATCCGCATCGTCAACACCAAGATCCGTTTCTACCAGGCATCGACTTCCGAGATGTTCGGCAAGGTCCAGGCCATCCCGCAAGTAGAAAGCACTCCGTTCTACCCGCGCAGCCCGTACGGCGTCGCCAAGCTCTACGCGCACTGGATGACCATCAACTACCGTGAGTCGTACGACATCTTCGCCACCAGCGGCATCCTGTTCAACCACGAGTCGCCACTGCGTGGCCGTGAGTTCGTGACCCGCAAGATCACCGATTCGGTTGCCAAGATCAAACTGGGCCTGATCGAGTCGTTCGAACTGGGCAACATGGACGCCAAGCGCGACTGGGGTTTCGCCAAGGAATACGTCGAAGGCATGTGGCGCATGCTGCAGGCTGATGAGCCGGACACCTTTGTCCTGGCCACCAACCGCACCGAAACCGTACGCGACTTCGTGAGCATGGCATTCAAGGCCACTGGCGTGACCATCAAGTGGGAAGGCGAAGCCGAGTCGGAAAAAGGCATTTGTGCAGACACTGGCAAGGTACTGGTTTCGGTCAATCCGAAATTCTACCGCCCAACCGAAGTCGAGCTGCTGATCGGTAACCCTGCAAAAGCCAAGGAAGTCCTGGGCTGGGAACCGAAGACCAATCTGGAAGAGCTGTGCCGCATGATGGTCGAAGCGGATCTGCGTCGTAATGAAAAAGGCTTTTCGTTCTGATGAGTATTGCTGGCAAGCGCGCACTGATCACCGGAATCAACGGCTTTACAGGCCGTTTCATGGCGAACGAGCTTGCCGCCCAGGGCTGTGAAGTCCTCGGCGTCGGCAGTCAGCCTTCGGACAGTCCCGGCTACTACCAGGTGGATCTGGCAGACGTGGCAGGTCTTCGCAAGCTGCTGGCAGACACTCAGCCGGATATCGTCGTGCACCTCGCAGCATTGGCGTTCGTCGGGCACGGAGCAGCGGATGCTTTCTATCAGGTCAACCTGATCGGCACCCGCAACCTGCTTGAGGCGATCGATGCCTGCGGCAAGGTGCCTGACTGTGTGTTGCTGGCGAGCAGCGCCAATGTCTACGGCAATGCTTCATCCGGCATGCTGGATGAAACGACTCCGCCCGCACCGGCCAACGACTATGCCGTGAGCAAACTGGCGATGGAATACATGGCGAGCCTCTGGCACGCCAGGTTGCCCATCGTCATCGCCAGGCCGTTCAACTACACCGGCGTCGGGCAGGCAGAGAACTTTCTGCTGCCCAAGATCGTTTCGCACTTCGCACGCAAGGCCAGCACCATCGAACTGGGCAACCTTGATGTGTGGCGTGATTTCAGTGACGTGCGCGCTGTTGTCAGCGCCTACCGCGGTCTGCTGGAAGCCCGCCCGGTCGGGCAGACGATCAACGTCAGCTCTGGCGTGACCCACTCGCTGCGCGAAGTGATCGACATGTGCCGGGACATCACGGGCCAGGATATCGACGTTCAGGTGAACCCTGCGTTTGTCCGGGCCAATGAGGTCAAGACCTTGTGCGGCAACAACGCTCGCCTGCGCGCGTTGGTCCACGACTGGGAGACCCCGCCGCTTCGGGAAACCCTGAGCTGGATGTTGCCCTCCGCTTGATTGGTGGGCAGTTACAAAATAAGGCCTGTCTACCTGGTAGACAGGCCTTTCCTTTTTAAACACCCTTAAAGCCCGTGGTGAACGACTCAGCACGCATGGCTGAATCAGGCAGACGATGATCAAGGTTCTTCACTTCTTCAAAACCTACTACCCGGACACCACCGGCGGGATAGAGCAGGTCATTTTCCAGCTCGCTCAGGGCTGCCGTGCGCTGGATGTAGAAAGCCAGGTGCTGACGCTGAGCCCATCCCCCTCACCCGCTCGCCTGCAGGTCGCCGACCATCAGGTCACGCGCGTGAAGGAAAACTTCAATCTGGCGTCCACGGGCTTTTCTGCCAGCGTTTTCAGTCAGTTCAGAGAGATGGCCGCAGAAGCCGATCTGGTTCATTTTCATTTCCCCTGGCCGCTGATGGATCTGGTGCATTTCGCCACCCGCCATGGCCGGCCAACGGTGCTCAGTTATCACTCGGACATCATCAAGCAGCGCACACTGCTGAAGCTGTACAGCCCGTTGATGAACCAGTTTCTCAAACGCATGGACCGCATTCTGGTGGCCTCGCCCAATTACCTGCAGACCAGCGAGACCCTGAAACCCTTCGCCGACAGGACCGTAGTCGTGCCCTACGGGCTGGATCAGTCGGCCTATCCGGTGGTCCCGGCGCAGAAACGCTCAGAATGGCAACAGCGCGTGCCGGGCAAGTTCTTTCTGTTCGTCGGCGTGCTGCGCTATTACAAGGGCCTGCACACACTGCTCAGTGCCTTGGAGGGCGTTGATTACCCGGTGGTGATCCTCGGCGGCGGGCCTCAGGAGGCCGAGTTGAAGGAGCAGGCTGAGAAACTGCAACTGCGCAACGTGCTGTTTCTCGGTCGACTGGACGATGAAGACAAAGCGTGTCTGCTGCAGATGTGTTATGCCCTGGTCTTCCCTTCCCACCTACGCTCGGAAGCGTTCGGCATCTCGCTGCTTGAAGCCTCGATGTATGGCAAGCCGATGATCTCCTGCGAGATCGGCACCGGCACTACCTACGTGAATATCGACGAAGAAACCGGTCTGGCAGTACCACCGGAAAATCCGCTGGCGTTGCGCGAAGCGATGCGCCGCTTGTGGGAAGACCCGGAGCAAGCGGCCCGCTTCGGCGAGAATGCGCTGGCACGTTTCCACGAGGTGTTCACCGCAGAAAGAATGTGCGCGTCGACTGTGCAGGTTTATCACGACCTGCTGAAATGAATGTCGTCTCTCGACGAATAAAAAAGCCCCATCACTGGGGCTTTTTACTGACCACACCTGGCGTATCACCCCAAGCGAAACCGCGCCGTATTGTCATTCAGCGCCCGACTGCCCTGACTCAGCGTATCCGCCGCCTGATTGACCGCACGGGCACCTTCCAGCAAACGCCCTGCGGCCTGATCGACCTGCTGGATGTTGCTGCTCACTTCATCGGCGGTCGTCGCCTGTTCTTCCACGGCGGTCGATATCTGCGCCAGCGTATCGGTCACACCTTGCACTGCTATGGCGATTTCGCCCAGGCGGACGCCCAGACCGGTCACCGACTGCGCATCGTTGACGGCTTGTCCACAGGCCGCTTCCATCAGGTTGACCGCCTGCGTCACGGTGGAGCGCAGGCTGTCGACCGTGCCGGCGATCTGAGCGGTCGAGGCCTGGGTGCGCTGGGACAGGCTGCGCACTTCATCGGCAACCACCGCGAACCCGCGGCCTTGCTCACCGGCGCGCGCCGCCTCGATGGCTGCGTTGAGGGCCAGCAGGTTGGTCTGTTCGGCGATGCCGCGAATGGCATCCACCACCGACTGGATCTGCTGGCCCTGCTCGCTGACGCGGCCCAGCGCAGCGGCAGTTTCGGTCAGCCGCTGATTGAGCTGCTGAATGCTGTCAGTGGTGCGCTGGCTGTCCTGGCTGCTTTGCTGAGCAATCTGACGGGTCTGCCTGGCGCTTTCCGATGCCTGCTCACAGCTTCTGGCCACGCCCTGAGAAGTGGCAGCCAGCTCGGTGGCTGCGGCGGCGATCTGACTGATCTGTTGTTGCTGGTCTTCGACCTCGCTCAGCGTTCCACTGGACTGGGCATTTAGCGTCAGCACCGCATCGCCGACGCGAACCGTTTCCTGATTGACGCCCAGCAGGCTGGTACGCAGTTGCATCACTGCGACGTTCAGCGCGCGGCTGATGGCAGCCAGCTCGTCACGGCCTTGCACAGCGACTTCCACACACAGATTGCCGTCACGCAGGGATTCAGCCAGCGTGGTGATGCCTCTAGCGCTGTTGCGAATCGAGGATTGCAGACAGGCGAACAGATAGATCGCCATGATCACCAGAACACAGAAGACCAACGCCATCGGGATGAACTCCGTGTTGGAGCTCTCATGGTAGTAATCGAGGCGTCCGTTGAGCGCCTCAAGCGACTGCCTGCGCAACTCCGTCGTGCTGCCGGTCAGGGTGTCGATGCTCTTCTCGAACTCTTCCGGCTTGAGCTTGATACTGCCGCCGAAAACACCGTCATCAATCACCTTAAGCTGTGCTTCCAGCACTTGCATTACTGCAGCGTACTTGTCGGCCCACGGCTGCAACTGCTCGGGAAGCTTGGACAGCAGCAGGCCGGCAGCCTTTTGCATCTGGTCCTTGGAGTCATCGATGCGACCACGCAGGTCGCGCATTTGCAGACGGCTCTGCAAGCTGAACTGACCCGATGCCACTGACGTCTGCCCCACACTCGACAGACGACCGATACGCTCGATCAGGTCCGGCACTTGCTGGGTGGAGAGCTGCATGAGCATGTAGGTTTCAAGCCAGGGGTCGAGAATCAAACCGCTGTCCATCGCGATCTGCTCGCGCAGTGCCTGCACCAGGTTCAGCACCGTAGTGAATCGGTCGTAGCCATCAGGCCACCAGCCCACCGTGCGCAATGATGCCGTGTCCAGACCGGTGACGGCGGCTTGAAGCGCCTTGAAACGGTTCATGGTATCGGCAGGTGCTTTTTCTTCGACCAGTACCGCCTGAACACCCTCAAGCGCCTTGGCAATGCGAGGGATGCCTGCATCGACGCTGGCCATGGCAGCCTTTGCAGCCGGAGTCGGCTCGCGCAGGATGTCGGCGGCTTTCCAGCGTGCGGCATGATCGCGTTGGGCGGACAGCTCGACGTTCAGATCGTCGAGCGCCAGCAACTGACGCACGCCGGATTGCTCCCCGGAAATGACATCGAGCTTGTTGCTGTACTCCTTGGTGATGACCCATGCGCTGCCCGCCAGCGGCAACATGAACAGCAGGAACAAGACCTGAAACTTGCGAGCAAAACCAAAATGTCCCATCAGGCGCATGCCTGGTGACAAAAGACTGTTCATGTCCTGCGACTCCCGGTGAACACCTGCCAGATCTGCAAAAACAGAGGCGATGCCTTTTGTTGGAAAAACACTAACAGCAAAATGCCATGTTCTTGTTTCAATGGCGATACGCGTCGCCTCAGATTGGTACGCAAAGTGTCGCCATTCATTGTTTTTGGCGTCAAAAAGCTTCTCAAACGAGCTATCAGGCACATCCAAGCAAGAACCGGACCGCTCGGCAGACGAAAGAGTGCTTTACGGCAGCCATTTATTCATCCCGCAAAAAGGTCTAAAAAAGTAGACTGGAGAACGACAATCGACCACCACGCAGCAGTGCTCTCGCCATCAAGGAGGTCTTCATGACCGCCCCACCCGCCTCGCCACGTATCGTCGCGCAACCGTCCAGGCCGCAATTGAGCGCCGGTCAGAAGAAATTCAACACGCTGATGGAAAAGCTCGAAGCCAGGCGCAAGCTTTTGCAGCAGTGGCTCTCGATTTCAGCCACCTGCGAAAAGCTGTGGATCGAAGAACTGGTTCCGATGCTCAGTGAGCAGGCCGCGAACGAGATGAACAAGCTGCGCTTGCTTGACGTAGCTTTCGATCAGTTCCGCCTGGCCAAAAAAGACAGAGCCACGCTGCTCGATATTATCTGCGACCTGACCACATCGCTCATTGGCGGCGAACACGATGAAGAACTGAAGCATCTCTACTTCAAATACACCGGCAACGACTACGACGAGGAGGAGCGCCTGCAAAGACAGCGGTTCAAATCATCGCTGGAAGAAGATCTGGGCGTGGAACTGGACGACGATGTCGACCTGGACTCCCTCGAAGACGTGACTCGGCATGTTGAAGAGAAGCTGAGAGAACAGGCCGAGCAGGCGCAAGGCGCACAGAAGCCGAAAAAGCCGACGGCCAGCGAACTGCGTCGTGAGCAGGAAGAGGCTGAAGGCAGCCAGTCACTGCGCGAAATTTACCGCAAGCTGGCCAGCGCGCTGCACCCGGACCGTGAACAGGATGCCGATGAGCGCGAGCGAAAAACGGCGCTCATGCAACGGGTCAACGAGGCCTATGAAAATGACAACCTGCTGGCGCTGCTACAGATGCAAATGGAGATCGAGCAAATCGATCAGAGCCACATCGACAGCATCTCCGACAAGCGCCTCAAGCATTTCAACCGGATCCTGAGCGAACAGCTCAGAGAGCTGGAAGACGAGATCCATGATCGCAAGATGCTGATCCGGGAACAATTCCTGATGGACCCGTACGAGGACCTCAAACCCAAGACTGCCAACACAAAATGTGCCAGGCAGGTCAACGCCATACGGGAGCATCTCGACGAGGAACAGGACGAACTGCAGTTACTGACCGACCCGAAAAGCCTTAAAGTCTGGCTCAGGGATCAACGGGAGATGGCCGAGATGCTGGAGAGAGTAGAAGAATTCGATGACCTGGAAATGCTGGAGACCCTGTTGCGCTGAAAGCCCGAAAAACCTGACTCCAACCCGGGCTTCGACCTAACCGGTTGATCGCACGCAATTATTTTTCACAACAACGCTTGACACATATGCGTTCTCCGAGAATAATGCGCGCCACTTGGCTACATAGCTCAGTTGGTTAGAGCATAGCATTCATAATGCTGGGGTCCGGGGTTCAAGTCCCTGTGTAGCCACCAAGTACCGATTCACAGTTTTCTTCTGATAACTGTGAATCAACAAGAAGCCCGCCTCGTGCGGGCTTTCTTGTTTCTGGCCTTCCTGTTTTGTCACCACTCTTATGCCCCCCATGCGCATGCTTCAATCACGCCTCCTGGATGATCCGCGCAAATTCAGGACGTCGTCGGGAGACGGGTTTCCCTGGCGAGGGTCAACCAGGCCTCGGCCGCAGGTGACAAGTGCGCGTTCTTGCGCCATGCCAACACCATATGCCAATCCGTATCCGGCTCGTTCAGCGCAACCAATCGAATCCCGTCGTGATAGTGCTTCAGCGCCAGCATTCTCGGCAAGAATGCGACACCCAACCCTGCCGAGACCAGATCTACAATAAAGTCGACCTGACCACTGCGTGCAGTCACTTTGGGCGTAACGCCCTTGCGGTCGCATGCCAGTTTAATCATGGTGTTCAGTGCAAACCCCGCCTCGAAGAGGATAAACGGCGTTTCGGCCAGGTCTTCAATGACGACTCGTTTGCGCTTGGCCAATGGATGGTTCGCTGCCATGACCACCACCACGGGCTCGATACGCACATCCTGGTAATCAAACTCTTCACTGAACGAGTTCATCTTCAGCAGTGCTGCCAGCTCTACTTCTCCCGAAGCCAGGCACTCATGCAGTTTGCTCGCGCCGTGTTCGGTGAGCTGAATATCGATATCCGGATAGCGGGCGCGGTATTGAGTGAACATGGCGGCGAAAAGCGCACCACTGCCCACGGGGGGCAGACCGATGCGCAGCACGCCGTCCTTCAAACCACGCAGGTCGTTGAGCTCGGTCAGCAGATCGTTGCGCTCGGCCAACAGGGTCAAGGCGCGGCGGTAGACGATTTCGCCGGCGGCGGTCAGTTCGCTGCGGTGGCCAATGCGGCTCAACAGCGGCGTGCCCAATTCGTCTTCAAGGGTCTTGACGGCCTTGCTGACGGTGGACTGGGTGAGCGATACCACGTCAGCGGCCTGGGAGAAGCTACCCTGACGTACCACTTCGACAAAAGTGCGTAATGTTCGAAGGTTCACAAGTATTCGATTTCCGACTGAATTCAAGTTATATTAGTTGTTTTTATCATAGTCGGTTTTTCCGTAATCTGAACCTGCCGCTCCCCCCTGGCGGCCTTGGTTCGTAGATTTATTCGCTCAGGAAAACGTCATGATTATTTCTTCGGCATCCGATTACCGTGCAGCGGCCAAACGCAAACTCCCGCGTTTTCTGTTTGATTACATTGACGGCGGTGCGTATGCAGAGCACACGCTGCGTGCCAATGGTTCGAACCTGGCCGATATCAGCCTGCGCCAGCGCGTCCTGAAAAATGTCGATAACGTGAGTCTTGAAACCAGGCTGTTTGGCGAAACCCTGGCCATGCCGATTGTCCTCAGCCCCGTGGGCCTGAGCGGAATGTATGCGCGCCGGGGTGAAGTGCAGGCAGCCAAGGCCGCGGCGAACAAGCGGATTCCATTCTGCCTGTCGACGGTGTCGGTGTGTTCGATTGAAGAGGTAGCGTCGCAGAGCAAGCAGGCGATCTGGTTTCAGCTCTACGTGCTCAAAGACCGTGGCTTTATGAAAAACGCTCTGGAGCGTGCCAGGGCGGCGGGCGTCACGACGCTGGTCTTTACCGTCGACATGCCAACACCCGGCGCGCGTTATCGCGATGCGCACTCGGGCATGTCCGGGCCTTATGCCGCGCCTCGACGCATTCTGCAAGCCATGACCAAGCCGGACTGGGCGCTGAATGTCGGCCTGCTCGGTCGCCCTCATGATCTGGGCAATATCTCCAGATACCTGGGCAAGGCCACCACGCTGGAAGATTATGTGGGCTGGCTGGCGAATAACTTCGACCCTTCCATCAGCTGGAAGGATCTGGAGTGGATTCGTGAGTTCTGGCAAGGCCCGATGATCATCAAGGGCATTCTCGATCCGCAGGATGCCAGGGATGCGCTGAGTTTTGGCGCGGACGGCATTGTGGTATCCAACCACGGCGGGCGCCAGCTGGATGGCGTGCTGTCCACCGCCAAGGCTTTGCCGCCGATTGTTCAGGCGGTCGGCAGTGACCTGACGGTGCTGGCCGACTCCGGCATTCGCTCGGGTCTTGATGTGGTGCGCATGCTCGCCCTCGGCGCCAAGGGCGTATTGCTCGGACGTTCGATGGCCTATGCGCTGGGCGCCGATGGGCAGCGTGGCGTCGAGAATATGCTGGATATTTTCGCCAGGGAAATGCATGTGGCGATGACGTTAACCGGGGTGACTTCGATTGAACAGATCGACGAAAGCATTCTGGTTAAATCAGCTGTTTGACAGCCGCGGCTGGACTGGATCGTGACTTGAGTCGGCCTTTCGACGAACTGCATTTTTCACTTTGAATGTCTGGTCTATGCTCGAAAATGATGGTTCAAGACGAGCCAGCATTTCTCATGACGGAGCAAAGCATGCGTAAACTTGTACTCTCAATGACTGCCGCCCTCTTCCTGATAGGTGCTGTAGCGCCAGTCGCCTTTGCAGAGAGTGAACTGGAAAAGGGTGTCCGGCACGATAACCGTGAGCTGGATAAAGGTGTCGATCATGACGCCAAGGAAGTGGACAAGGGCGTGAAGCACGACGCCGACGAAGTCGACAAAGGTGCGAAGCATGACGACAAAGAGCGTCACAAGGCTGACAAGCACATCGATAAAGAGGTTAAAAAGGATCTCTGATCAAAAAGCCTGCCACCGAGCAGGCTTTTTCATGGGCGGATTGCGCTGGACGGTCCAGCAGGGCTGCTGAAACATCCACGCACTGGTGCTGTTACTCTTTCGCTTTTGAAGACCGGGCCAACTACCAAGTGTCAGTGGCCCGACCTTTGTTACTGGATATACGGTCAGATTTTGAAACTGTCGACCAGTTGTTTCAAACGCCCGGCCTGTTGCGAAAGCGCAGCACAATCCTTGAGCGTTTCATTAAGGTTGGCCACGCCTTGTTGATTAAGCGTGTTGATCTGATTGATATCGATATTGAGTGTTTCCACAACAGCAGTTTGCTCTTCTGTCGCAGCGGCGACCGATTGATTCATGCCATCGATATCGCCGATGCGCCGTGTTACCTCGCGCAGCCGACTGCCCGCCTGATTGGCAACTTCGACACTTTCCTGGCTCGACGTCTGGCTTTCATTCATGTTGAGTACGGCGTGCTGAGAGCCGGTCTGCAGGCCGCCAATCATCTTGTGAATCTCGTCGGCAGAGGTCTGGGTACGATGCGCGAGGTTGCGTACCTCGTCGGCAACTACCGCAAAACCGCGTCCGGCCTCACCCGCGCGGGCGGCTTCGATGGCGGCGTTAAGGGCCAGCAGGTTGGTCTGTTGCGAGATGCCTTTGATGACATCCAGAATATGGCCGATGTTTTCGGTGCTGGCGTTGAGTTGCTCGATCTGCGTGCAGGAATCACTGATCTTGGCCGACAGCGCGCTCATGGCGTGGATCGTTTTCTCGACCACTACCTGACCGTCTTCTGCCTGGTTGCGGGCCTCACTGGCCTGGATCGAGGCGTCCGATGCGTTGCGGGCAATCTCCTGGGTTGCAGCACCCAGCTCGTTGATCGCTGCAGCGACGTTGTTGGTTCGGGCACTCTGCTCATCGAAACCGACGATGGACGAGTTGGAGGAGTTGACCACCCGTTGCGACAGGTCATGCACCTGAAGCGTCGCGGAGGACACTTCGACGATGGAGGCGTGCACGCGCTCCACGAACTGATTGAACGAACCGCCCAGTGCGGCAAACTCGTCCTTGCCCTGAATACTCAGGCGCCGGGTCAAATCACCCTCGCCCTGGGCGATGTCCTGCATCGCACGGCCCATGTCGGTCAGCGGGCGCATCAGCGCACGAATGAGCAGGCTCAACAGCAACGCAATCACGGCGACTGCAATCAGCACGGCAACCATCGCCGAGCTGCGAAACTGGCTTAACGGCGCATAGGCCTTTTCCTTGTCGATCGACAGACCAATGTACCAGTCAGCCGAGGGCAGCCCGGTGATGGGGGTGAATGACAGCAGCCTTTGCTGACCATTAAGGGTCACCTCACGCAGGCGCGCGTCCAGGCTAATGGTCTGGCCAGGGTAGACGTCCTTGAGGTTTTTCATTACCTGTTCCTTGTCCGGACTGACGATGATCTGTCCGTCGCCACTGACCAGAAAGGCGTAACCCAGGCCGCCGAACTCGACCGAGTTGATGATCTTGACCAGCGTGTCGAGGCTCAGGTCGCCGCCGACGACACCCGTGACTTGACCTGCCGCCTTGACCGGGCTGGCGATCGTTACCACCAGGCCACCCACGGAAGCCAGATACGGCGCGCTGAGAATGGTCTTGCCTGCGTCGACGGTGGACTTGTACCACGGCCGCTGGCGAGGGTCGTAACCCGCAGGCATGTCCACATTGGGCCGTTGGGTGAACGCGCCTTTGCTGTCACCGACATAGGTGAACTGAAAGGTCGATACCAGCGCAGACTGCGATACCAGCCCGCTGAGGTCGGAATTGACGCCCTGAAAAGCTACGTTCTGGGTGAGATTTTCCAGCACCAGAATGCGCCCGCTGAGCCAGTTCTGGACGCTGCTGGCAGTCAGTTGACCCGCTTGGCCCACGGAAGACTCGAGGTTCTGGTTGATGGTCTTGCGTTGCAGGTAATCGTTGTAAAAGGTGAACAAGGCGAACGCCAGCACCACTACACCGGCCGCGGCCAGCAGAATCTTATGACGAAACTTCAAATTCATGACAAGGCATCTCAACAGGACTGCTGGAAGCAGGCTCGAATGTCAAAGCAAGTTACGACACAAAAAATGTCATGCCCTGCACCCACAATGAGCCTGCAACGGATAGGGTTTTAATCTCGCAAACACAGCCGACAGTGTGCCGCTCCTCCTGGAATGCGGCGTTTCTAATTCAATGACTTACGCGTTGCTTTATAACGCTGTGCCGGCGCAAATGATATGCCCGGGGAAAAATATTCGGAGCGTGTAGGAACTTTCTTTATTTTTTATTTCAGCTTGGCCATTCCCTGCCGATAGTGTCTGTGTACCTCACCTCACCCTGACCTGTATGCCATGCCTTTCAGGGATAAAACCGTTTTAATGGCAGTTGTTGGAGAATTTAATGAGTAGCTGGTTTGCAAACATCAGCGTGAATATGAAACTGGCTCTTGGCTTCGGTCTGGTACTTGTTTTTACAGCCATTCTTGCACTGACTGGCTGGACCAGCATGGGCGGGCTGATCAATCGCAGCAACTGGATGAGTGACATCACTTCACTCAATGCACAGTTGACCAAACTGCGCGTAACGCGCCTGCAGTACATGGTGGCCGACGGCGACGAGAAGGTTGCCGAAACCGTGCAGACCTCGCTGGACAGCTTCAAGGCGTATCAGGAAAAACTGCGGGCCTCGTTCAAAAGTCCCGAAAACCTGAAAATGCTCGATCAGTTGGGCATCGTGATCGCTGACTACCAGAAGTCCCTCAACAACATGCGCAGTGGCTATAAGGCCAGCACCGCTGCACGCGATGAACTGACCACCCACGCGAGCAAAAGCCTCGCGGTGTTCGAGCAGCTCGTGACTGAAGTCAGAAACATGGACCCGGCTGACGCCAACCGATTCGAGCAGTACCGACTCGTCACCGATGCCAAAGATGACTTGAGAGTCGCGCGCTATGAAGTGCGCGGCTACACCACCAATGCCACGCCCGAGACCGAGCAGACAGCTGTTTCGAAACTGGATTCGGCCATCAAGGATCTGGACGCGCTCAAGACGACCTTCAGTGGCACTCAGGCCGATCAGCTCAGGCAGCTGGAAACCTCGTTGATGGCGTACCGGACGACCTTGCAAAACTTCAAGGCGGCCACGGGCACGATTGTCCAGGCGCGCAAGGAAATGACCACGCAAGGGCAGGATATCGTCAAGATCAGCGAGGACATGTACAAGCTGCAACTGGATCGCCGCGATCAGGAAAGCGCACAGGCGCGTACCACTCAGATCACCTGCACATTGCTGGCTATGATTCTGGGCATCATTGCCGCAGTGATCATCACACGGCAGATTACCCGTCCGCTGCAGGAAACCCTGGCGGTGGTCGACCGTATTGCCTCCGGTGACCTGACCCAGACCCTGGCCGTGACACGTCGCGATGAGCTCGGCGTTCTGCAGCAAGGCATCCAGCGCATGGGCACCACCCTGCGCGAGCTGATTGGCGGTATTCGCGACAGCGTCGTACAGATCGCCAGTGCCGCCGAAGAGCTGTCGGCGGTTACCGAACAGACCAGCGCTGGCGTCAACAGCCAGAAAGTCGAAACCGATCAGGTCGCCACCGCCATGCACGAAATGTCGGCGACGGTTGCAGAAGTGGCGCGCAACGCCGAACAGGCCTCGCAGGCCGCCTCCAACGCTGACCGCGAAGCGCGTGACGGTGACAAGGTGGTAGGTGAAGCGATCGCCCAGATCGAGCGTCTGGCCAACGAAGTGGGTCGCTCCGCCGATGCCATGACTCAGCTGGAGCAGGAAAGCGACAAGATCGGCAAGGTCATGGACGTCATCAAGGCGGTGGCCGAACAGACCAACCTGCTGGCGCTCAACGCTGCTATCGAAGCGGCCCGTGCGGGTGAAGCCGGACGTGGTTTTGCCGTGGTTGCCGACGAAGTCCGCGGCCTGGCACAACGTACGCAGCAATCCACCGTGGAGATCGAAACACTGGTCGCTGCGTTGCAGAGCGGTACGCGTCAGGTGTCCAGCATCATGCTCAACAGCCGTGAACTGACCGTCAGCAGCGTAACGCTCAGCCGTAAGGCTGGCACGTCACTGGGCAGCATCACGCAAACGGTGTCGAGCATTCAGGCGATGAACCAGCAGATTGCCGCCGCCGCTGAAGAGCAAAGCGCGGTCGCTGAGGAAATCAGCCGCAGCATCGTCAACGTGCGCGATGTGTCCGAGCAGACCGCTTCGGCCAGCGAAGAAACCGCCGCGTCCAGCGTCGAGCTGGCGCGCTTGGGCGGGCAGTTGCAGACGATGGTCAGCCACTTCCGGATCTGATCACCCTGCGTTGACATCAAGCCCGGTCTTTACCGGGCTTGATTGTTTCTGCACCGCTGACAATCAGGCCTGTGGCGGCTGCCCGTTGGACGCCGACAGGCCACCGTCTACCGGTAGGTTGACGCCGGTCACGAAGCGCGCGTCATCGCTGGCCAGGAAGGCGATCACGTCGCCGACGTCTTCGGCTTCGCCCGGGCGACCCAATGGGATGCGCTCCATGAATTTGGCCATCAATGCTTTGTCACCCAGCATATCTTCAGTCAGCTCGCTTCGGGTCAGTGAGGGGCAGACGGCATTCACGCGCACGCCGTCAGCACCATGGTCCATGGCCAGCGAACGGGTGAAGTTGGTGATGGCGCCCTTGGCCGCGTTATAGAAGCTCATGCCCCAGTCGCCGCCCAGACCGGACACCGACGAGACATTGATGATGTTGCCTTTGCTGGCGATCAGTGCCGGCATGGCGGTGCGGGTGCAATAGAACACGCCGTCCAGGTCCACCGACATCAGCTCTTTCCAGTCCTCTATGCCCAGCTCGGTCACTTTGCCGGACTTGACGATGCCGGCATTGTTGACCAGCACATCCAGGCGCCCAAAGCGGGTCGCCACTTCCTTGAACAGCGCTTCCACGTCGCTCGGGTCGGCCACATCCGTGGCTCTGATCAAGTGTCCTTCGCCCTTCAGTTGGGCGGCTACTTTGGCCAGCTTGTCGCGATTACGGCCGACCAGCACGACACTTGCGCCTTCCTCGGCAAAACGTTTGGCGGTCGCTTCGCCGATTCCGGAACCGGCACCTGTGACGACGATGACTTTCTGGGTGAAACGATTCATTCGGCAGTCTCCAAAAAATGAACGGGATTACCGGGTGGACTGCACATCCGCCCGCAGCGTTCACTCGCATTTAATTTTGGTATCAGTGGCGCTTCAAATGGCCGGTGAATCGTTAAACCTCGACCATGGGTGCGTTGACAACGCGGCGACGGTCTGCAAATAATCCCCGCAGTTGTACGACAACCTATAACGCCAAAAATAAAAACAACACCGAGGCCAGTCCATCATGAACACTCACGCCGCGCCTGCCCGCTCGATCAGCAAGGGCTCAATCATCGAAGCCTTGATCAGTGACGCCTCGTTTACTGAAAACTCGCACGACCAGACACCCTTCTCGATTCACAACATTCGCTGAAACACAGCGAACGGTACTCGGCCGCCTGCAGGTCGAGGCCATGCCTGGCGACAGGCATCACGTAATCCTCGAAGGTGTCGGCCGCCGCTCGCGCGCGGCCAGGAAAGGGGACGGTTTCACTAAACAAGGGAGCACAACAATAATGACATCTCACACTACCCGCTCACGCATCCTGCTGGGCGTCGGCGGCATGACGCTGATTTTCCCGATGCTCGGCATGGCCGAGGGTTTCGTCGACGACACCAAGGCCACGCTCAACCTGCGTAATGCCTACTTCAACCGCAACTTCACCAACCCGGCTTTCCCGAACAGTGCGGCCCCACAGAACAAGGCCGAGGAATGGACGCAGAGCTTCATTCTCGACGCCAAGTCGGGCTTCACCCAGGGTGTGGTGGGTTTCGGGGTTGACGTGCTGGGCCTGTATTCGCTCAAGCTCGATGGCGGTAAGGGTACGGGTGGCACTCAGTTGCTGCCGATCCACAGCGACGGTCGTCCGGCCGATGATTTCGGGCGTCTGGGCGTGGCGGGCAAGGCGCGGATTTCCAAGACCGAACTGAAGGTCGGCGAGTGGATGCCGGTGCTGCCGATCCTGCGCTCCGATGACGGTCGTTCGTTGCCGCAGACGTTTCGCGGCGGCCAGGTCACCTCCAAGGAAATCGACGGCCTGACGCTGTACGGCGGGCAATTCCGCGGCAACAGCCCGCGCAACGATGCGAGCATGGAAGACATGTCGCTGAACGGGCGAGGCGCATTCACTTCGGACCGCTTCAACTTCGGCGGCGGCGAGTACGTCTTCAACGACAAGCGCACTCAGGTAGGCGTCTGGTACTCGGAGCTGCAGGACATCTACCAACAGCAATTCTTCAACCTGCTGCACAGCCAGCCGCTCGGCGATTGGACCCTGGGCGCGAACCTGGGTTACTTCATCGGCAAGGAAGACGGCAACAAACTGGCCGGCGATCTGGATAACAAGACGGCCTACGCGCTGCTCTCTGCCCGCTACGGCGGCAGCACCTTCTATGTCGGTCTGCAGAAGCTGACTGGCGACACGGCGTGGATGCGCGTCAACGGCACCAGTGGCGGTACGCTGGCCAACGACAGTTACAACTCCAGCTACGACAACGCCAAAGAGAAATCCTGGCAGCTGCGTCATGACTACAACTTCGCGACGCTGGGCGTACCCGGTCTGACCCTGATGAACCGCTACATCAGCGGCGACAATGTACACACCGGCAACATCACTGACGGCAAGGAGTGGGGTCGGGAGTCTGAACTGGCCTATACCGTACAAAGCGGTGCGCTGAAGAATCTGAACGTCAAATGGCGCAACTCCAGCCTGCGTCGTGATTTCAGCACCAACGAATTCGACGAGAACCGCGTGTTCGTCAGCTACCCTATTTCGTTGCTCTGAAACCGGTGGCAGAGCCTGTCGGCAGCGGCAGGTTTTGCCTTGTTACAAATGTATCCGGCCAAGTGCGTGCCCAGCCCGTTTTTAGACCTTGGCCGCGTTGACAATCAGCGTATGCGGTGCCGATAATCCGGCAAGTCATACGACAACAGATGACAAAAATAACAATCGGGACTTCTCTCATGGCATCGGCTCATACCACTCAAACTCCCTTCAATCGCCTCCTGCTGACCGGCGCGGCAGGTGGCCTGGGCAAGGTATTGCGCGAAACACTGCGCCCTTACACCAACGTGCTGCGGCTTTCCGACATTGCCGAAATGGCGCCCGCTGTCGACGACCGTGAAGAAGTTCAGGTCTGCGACCTGGCCGACAAGGATGCCGTACACCAGTTGGTAGAAGGCGTCGACGCGATCGTGCATTTCGGCGGTGTATCGGTCGAGCGACCGTTCGAGGAGATCCTCGGCGCCAATATCTGCGGCGTGTTCCACATCTACGAAGCCGCCCGCCGGCACGGCGTGAAACGCGTGATCTTCGCCAGCTCCAACCACGTGATCGGTTTCTATAAGCAGACCGAGACCATCGACGCGCACTCCCCTCGCCGCCCGGACAGCTACTACGGTCTGTCCAAGTCCTACGGCGAAGACATGGCCAGCTTCTACTTCGATCGCTACGGCATCGAAACCGTGAGCATCCGCATTGGCTCGTCGTTTGCCGAACCGCAAAACCGCCGAATGATGAGCACCTGGCTGAGCTTTGCTGACCTGACCCAGTTGATCGAGCGCTCGCTGTACACGCCAGACGTGGGCCATACCGTGGTCTACGGCGTCTCGGACAACAAGACCGTCTGGTGGGACAACCGCCTGGCCAGCAAACTGGACTACACCCCGAAAGACAGCTCGGAAGTTTTTCGCGAGAAGGTCGAAGCACAGCCTCTGCCGGCAGCCGATGACCCGGCAATGCTGTACCAGGGCGGAGCCTTTGTGGCGTCAGGACCGTTCGGCGACCAATAAGCAGCGCTTTCCTCTCGCAGCACTCTGGAGACACGAACCGTCATGGATGCCGAACTGATTGTCGATGCACAGAACGCCACCGGCGAAAGCCCGGTCTGGAGCGTGCGTGATCAAGCGTTGTACTGGGTGGATATTCCAAAGGGCGAGTTGCATCGCTGGGATTTCAAGCAGAACAGCACACGCAGTTGGAAAGCGCCGCAAATGCTTGCCTGTATCGCCGCCGATAGCCGGGGCGGCTGGGTGGCGGGGATGGAGAACGGAATCTTTCATTTGCAGCCCTGCGAAGACGGCAGCCTGATCAGCACGCTTCTGGCCAGCGTCGAACACGCGCAGGCTGGCATGCGCTTCAACGATGGCCGCTGCGACCGACAGGGTCGTTTCTGGGCGGGCACCATGTTCATGGACATGGCCGCCGGTGCGAGGGTGGGTGCGTTATATCGCTACAGTGCCGGCCAGATGACACTGGACGCACAGCTCAAGGACTTCATCGTCCCCAACGGCCTGGCGTTCAGCCCCGACGGCAAGATCATGTACCTGTCCGACTCGCACCCCAGCGTGCAGCAGATCTGGGCGTTCGATTACGACACTGACAGCGGCACGCCGCGCAATCGCCGCCTGTTCGTCGACATGAACCAACACCTGGGTCGTCCCGACGGCGCGGCGATCGACACCGATGGCTGCTACTGGATCTGTGGCAACGACGAAGGCCTGGTTCATCGCTTCACCCCCGCCGGCAAACTCGACCACTCTCTGGTCGTGCCGGTGAAAAAGCCAGCCATGTGCGCCTTTGGCGGCCCTAACCTGGACACCCTGTTCGTGACGTCCATTCGCCCGGGTGGCGATATTGGCGATCAGCCACTGGCCGGTGGCGTGTTCGCCCTGCGACCTGGCGTCCAGGGCCTGGAGGAACCCACATTTCAAGGCTGACAGCGCCCTACCGAAAATCCCGTAGCTCGACCAAAAATAACAAAATCGGAGATATCCATGGATTTCAAACGCACGCTTCTCATCGCAGCTCTTCCGCTGGCCTTCTGTGTGTCAGGCATGGCCCACGCTGACATCAAAATCAAATTCGCCGAGGTTCATCCCGCTGGCTATGCGCCGGTCGTGGCAGAACAGAACATGGGCAAAAAACTCGAAGATCAATCCAAAGGCGAGATCAGTTTCAAGATGTACGCGGGCGGTGTGCTTGGCTCCGAGAAGGAAGTCGTTGAGCAGGTGCAGAGCGGCGCCGTGCAGATGACCCGCGTCAGCCTCGGCATCGTCGGCCCGGTAGTGCCGGACGTCAACGTCTTCAACCTGCCGTTCGTGTTCCGTGATCAGGCGCACATGCGCACCATCATCGATGGCGAGATCGGTCAGGAAATCCTCGACAAGATCACCAACTCCGAATTCAACATGGTCGCCCTGGCCTGGATGGATGGCGGCACCCGAAACCTGTACACCAAGAAGCCGGTACGCCAGATTTCCGACCTCAAAGGCATGAAAATCCGCGTTCAGGGCAACCCGGTGTTCATCGAAACCATCAACGACATGGGTGGCAACGGCATCGCCATGGCCACCGGCGAGATCTTCAGCGCCCTGCAGACCGGCGTCATTGACGGTGCGGAAAACAACCCGCCGACGTATTTCCAGCACAACCACTACCAGAACGCCAAGTTCTTCACCATGACCGAACACCTGATTCTGCCCGAGCCCATCGTGATGTCGAAAACCACGTGGCAAAAGCTCAATCCCGAGCAGCAGGCGCTGGTGAAAAAGCTGGCGCGTGAAGCGCAGATGGAAGAACGCGTGCTCTGGGACAAGTCGTCGGCCGAAGCCGAGACCAAGCTCAAGGCTGCTGGCGTGGAGTTCATCACGCTGACGCCTGAGCAGAAGAAAGCCTTCTACGACGCGACCCAGCCGGTACGCGACAAATTCGGCGCGCCTTACAAGGATCTGATCAGCCGCATCGAAGCGGTCCAGACCAATCCTGCACTGGCGGCGAGCACCCCCCAAGCGGCCCAATAAGCCTGTCCCGATCAAGCAGCGGGAACGAGCACCAACTCGTTCGCCGCCGCAGTGGTGAGCCTTATGAAAAATACGCTATTGCGCATCAACGATACGCTTTACCGGGTCTGCATCGGCATTGCCGGCCTGTCGGTGTTGATCATGACCCTGATCATCCCCTGGGGCATCTTTGCCCGCTACATACTCGGCAGCGGCTCCAGCTGGCCTGAACCCACCGCCATCCTGCTGATGGTGGTGTTTACCTTCTTCGGCGCAGCGGCCAGTTACCGTGCCGGTGCGCACATGGCCGTGTCGATGGCCGTGGACCGCATGCCTCAGCAGGTGCGCAGATTCGCCAGTGTGGTGGTGCAGATTCTGATGGCGATCGTCGCCCTGTTCATGATCTTCAAGGGCTTCAAGCTGTGCGCCACCACCTGGAATCAATTCGTCGGCGAACTGCCGTTTCTGCGTGTCGGGATCTCTTATCTGCCGATTCCCCTCGGCGGCCTCGTAACCCTGGTCTTCGTCCTGGAAAGGTTATTGCTGGGTGACCAGAGTCATCGCGCGGTCATGCGTTTCGACGTCATTGAAGAAAGCGAAGGTGCCGCATAAATGGACGCTTTTATACTGTTGGGCAGCTTTATCGCGTTGATCCTGATCGGCATGCCGGTGGCCTACGCGCTGGGCCTTTCAGCCCTGATCGGTGCCTGGTGGATCGACATCCCGGCCGATGCGCTGATGATCCAGATTGCGGGTGGCGTGAACAAATTCTCGCTGTTGGCGATTCCATTCTTCGTGCTGGCCGGAGCGATCATGGCCGAAGGCGGCATGTCGCGACGCCTGGTCGCCTTTGCCGCGGTGCTAGTGGGCTTCGTGCGTGGCGGCCTGTCGCTGGTCAATATCGTGGCTTCGACCTTCTTCGGCGCGATTTCGGGTTCTTCGGTGGCCGACACGGCCTCGGTGGGCTCGGTGCTGATCCCGGAAATGGAACGCAACGGCTACCCGCGGGACTTCTCGACGGCAGTGACCGTCAGCGGCTCGGTGCAGGCGCTGCTGACGCCGCCCAGCCATAACTCGGTGCTTTATTCGCTGGCGGCAGGCGGCACGGTGTCGATCGCGTCGCTGTTCATGGCCGGCATCCTCCCGGGCCTGCTGCTCAGCGCAGTGATGATGGGCCTGTGCATGATCTTCGCGCGCAAGCGCAATTACCCCAAGGGTGAAGTGATCCCGCTGCGCCAGGCACTGAAAATTGCCGGTGAAGCGCTTTGGGGCATGATGGCCATGGTCATCATTCTCGGCGGCATTCTGTCGGGGATTTTCACGGCCACCGAGTCGGCAGCCATTGCCGTGCTCTGGTCGTTCTTCGTCACCATGTTCATCTACCGCGATTACAAATGGCGCGACCTGCCCAAACTGATGCACCGGGCGGCACGCACCATTTCCATCGTGATGATCCTGATCGGTTTTGCCGCCAGCTTCGGTTACATCCTGACGCTGATGGAGATCCCGATGAAGATCACCACCGCGTTCCTGACCCTGTCGGACAACCGCTACGTGATCCTGATGTGCATCAACGTGATGTTGCTGCTGCTCGGCACGGTCATGGACATGGCGCCGCTGATTCTGATCCTGACCCCGATTCTGTTGCCGGTCATCGTTGGCGTCGGTATCGATCCGGTGCACTTTGGCATGATCATGCTGGTCAATCTGGGGATCGGGCTGATTACCCCGCCAGTGGGCGCGGTGCTGTTTGTCGGTGCCGCGGTGGGTAAAGTCACCATCGAAGCCACAGTAAAAGCACTGGTGCCGTTCTATGTCGCGCTGTTCCTGGTGCTGATGCTGGTGACCTACATTCCTGCCATCTCGTTGTGGCTGCCGAGCGTCGTGCTCTGACGTCTCCCGTTGCAAAGCTGCCGGAGCGCTTGAAAGCGCTCCGGCATGCACCTCTGTTATCCAGCCAAGGAGGCTGGTTTGCGTATGTCCGCCCCTACCCTGTTTCCGCGCCACATCGCCGTGCTGATCCTCGCGCTGCTGGCCTGTTCGTTTGCCGGCAACCACATTGCGGCACGCATTGCCTTCGATCATGACACCGGCCTGCTGCTGGCTATTCTCTGTCGCTCCGGTGTGACCTTGCTGGTGCTGGCCAGTCTGGTGCTCTGGCAGCGTGAAAGGCTCAGTCTGCCCGCCAGCACCTGGCGCTGGCAGCTGCTTCTGGGGTTGCTGATCGCCACTCAGAGCTTTTGCATCTACTCGGCGGTGGCGCGTATTCCGGTGGCTCTGGCCTTGCTGGTGGTCAATGTCTCGCCGATCCTGCTGGCGTTACTGACCTGGGTACTGGGCGGTGCCCGGCCGACGCGGCGCGCCGCAGGCCTGATGGGCCTGATTCTGTTTGGCCTGACGCTGGCGCTGGACGTGCCGCAGCGCCTGTCGAACTCCGGCAGCAGCGAGCCGCAATGGCTGGAAGGTGTCGCCTACGCATCGACTGCTGCGGTGGTGTTCGCCTTTGCGCTGTGGATTACCGATAACAAACTGGCGGGCATGCGCGGCAGCGTACGCAGCATGCTGACCATGGCCGTGGTGTTCGTCGTCGCGGCCATCGCCGGCAGCAGCGGCGTGCTGCGCGGTGGCGTGGGTCTGCCGACGAGTTCTGTCGGCTGGACCGCACTGGCCAGTCTGGTGGTTTTGTATGGTCTGGGTTTCTCGCTGCTGTTCATCTGCATGGCACGGCTGGACATCGCCCGCAACGCGCCAGTGATGAACATAGAGCCGGTAGCGAGCCTGCTGTTTGGCTGGCTGATTCTCGATCAATTGCTCAGCAGCGGTCAGGTGGTCGGCGGGCTGATCGTCGTCAGCGGCATCGTGCTGCTGACCTGGCGGCGCGCCCAGTCGCCTGACTCTCAATCATCCAAAAAGGCTTTGAAGCATGTCCACGAACGTACTGACCCTTGAAGATGGCCTGACCCGCCTGACACTGGCCCCCGACATCGGCGGCAGTATCGTCAACTGGACCGTCCTGGCCAGCGGGCAACCGCTGCTGCGCGCCAGCGACGAACAGGCTCTGGCGGCCGGGACGCCCCGTCGGCTGGCCTGCTACCCGCTGGCGCCGTGGTCGAACCGGATCGGCAACGGCGGTTTCGAGACACCAGACGGCTGGCTGGCCCTGGAGCCAAACAGCGCCAACGACCCGCTGCCGATCCATGGCAGCGCCTGGCAGCAGGCATGGACCGTCATCGAACAGAGCGCAGAGCAGGTCTGCCTGCAACTCGACAGCCAGACGCCGTTCGCCTACCGCGCACAGCTGCGCTACACCCTGCGCGAGGGCACGCTGAGCATCAAACTGACCACCACTCATCAGGACAGCCGCGCCGTCTGGCACGGGCTGGGCCTGCACCCGTACTTGCCGCGCACCGCCCACACTCGTTTGCAGGCCAAGGCTGCGCAGGTCTGGCTGTGCGACGAAGCCGGTTTGCCCCGCGCCTTGCAGGACCTGCCCGCCGAGTGGGACTTCCGTCACGGCAACGCTTTGCCCGACACACGTCTGGACAACGGTTTCACCGGCTGGGATGGCCAGAGCATCATCAGCCAGCCGGATCTGGGCTACGAATTGCACTGCCAGGCCACCGGCAGCGAATACTTTCTGGTGTTTTGCCCGCCGGGGCTGGATTTCTTTTGCTTCGAGCCGGTCAGCCACCCGGTCAACGCGCATCATTTGCCAGGACGGCCGGGGTTGAAGCTGTTGCGGCAGAGGGAATCAGTGACGCTGGAGTTCAGTCTTCGTTACAAAGACCTGAGGCGGGGGTCATGAATAAGTGTCCTGTTGACTCATTTCAAGCTACAGAACAGGCCGGGATATCCCGTTGACATATCCCCAAAAAAACATATTCTTATTCATCTGATACATCAGCCAAGGATGAAGCACTCATGGAACAATCCACAGTCTTCAAAAGCAATCGAAGCCAGGCTGTCCGACTGCCAAAAGCGGTCGCCTTGCCAGACGACGTGAAACGTGTCGATGTCGTAGCCGTGGGCAGAACCCGCATTATTTCCCCCGCCGGTGAAATGTGGAACAGCTGGTTCGATGGTGAAAGTGTCAGTGATGATTTCATGGCAGAGCGTGAACAACCAGCCGAACAGCAGCGCGAATCGCTCTGATGCTCAAGTACATGCTTGACACCAATATTTGCATTTTCACTATAAAGAACAAGCCAACTTCGGTGCGTGAAGCCTTCAACCTCCATCATGGACAGCTATGTATCAGCGCGATCACGTTGATGGAGCTTGTCTACGGCGCAGAAAAGTCTTTGAGCCCCGAAAGAAACCTTGCCGTTGTAGAGGGTTTCACAGCGCGTCTTGAAGTGCTCCCTTACGACAGCGACGCTGCGGCTCATACCGGCATGATCAGAGCCGAACTGGCTAGATCGGGCACACCGATCGGCCCGTACGATCAAATGATTGCAGGACACGCCCGCTCTCTAGGCCTGGTGGTGATCACTAATAATCAGCGTGAATTCCGACGCGTCGAGGGGCTGAGGGTAGAAGACTGGGTAAGCCAATGACCTCAACACGATAACTGCAACGCCTCTTATGTTTTGAGCCCGTCAGCCACCCGGTGAACGCCCATCACCTGTCGAGGCATCCGGGATTGAGCCTTTTTAAGGCATGGGGGGTAGATGAGGTTGGGGGTCGGCCTGCAAGACAAGAGTTTGTAGCAGGCCTCATGCGTGCGAGCCTGGCGTCTGTCATTACGGGGTAATGACCAGCGTTGAAAGGCCGCTGACACCTGTGACACCGGTCGTAGTGCCGCAGCTGTTATTCAACGCGGCCTGAAAATTAACAAGCTCAAATGTACTCAACGCAGTGGCGTCCTTGAAACGGCCATCTGTAATTGTCCCGACACCCAGAACGGCTGTAATCAGACCGTTCACAGTATTGAAACTCGTATTGAACGTGTAAGTGCTGGTCACCCCATCGCTCCAGGTGATGATCCATACCACATTGGACGTTTGCAGCAGTAAAGACTGACAGGATAAAGGGGCCTGAAAACTTTGTATGGACGAAGCGCTGACTACCAGGGGAAATGAAGGTAAAACACACGGTCCCCAATTGCTTGTCGTCACCACGTCGGTAGTCTTGGCGGTATTGGTCACTCCTGGCGACCAAGTTGCGGTGTGAGTTCCTACCGGACAAGTCGCCAGGTTTGCAACCTCAGCCTGTGATCGCTCTGGCGCGAAAAAAAGCCCCGTGCAAACGATGACCAATAACAACAGGCTGGCGAGTCGGACCTGCGAGAACGAAGCGTGCGTGACATGAGTATCCATGATTGTCTCCCTGACGTTGATGGTCTCCAAAAGTCAGATTAAGCAAAAAGCATTTTTCACTCTACTGTCAGAAATGACAGCTAATGGTCGTAAGGCCCGTTCTCCTGGGCTGATCGTTGCCACCCACAACCTGCGAGAATTTCAGCGCACTGATGGTCTTCGTCTGGATGACCGAGCAACTCGCTAAACACACCTTCCAAGTCCAAGGATTCTTGCACCTGAACGGATGCGCCGCTCGTCACATCCTATGATCCACCCCCCACCCCGTTACGTAACACCTCTGCATAGCGAACCAAACCCACACAATGGTGATCAGAAGGTGGATCATGCGCATAACTGCCAGTCTCAGGACCTTCTGTCACTTGTCCCCCTCTCACAGCGAATCGACAATCACCCGACTTTGGATCGATGAAGTCACCGCCGTGGCCCGCCAGAGGGACCGCGACAGCTTCATGCGCATTTACGATCACTTCGCTCCGCGCCTGTTGCGCTACCTCACCGGGCTGAATGTGCCAGAAGGTCAGGCCGAAGAGTTGGTGCAGGAGGTGCTGCTCAAACTGTGGCACAAGGCCGATTCGTTCGACCCGGCCAAGGCCAGCCTGGGGACATGGTTGTTTCGCATCGCACGCAACCTGTACATCGACAGTGTGCGCAAGGACCGTGGCTGGGTGCAGGTGCAGAACTCACTGGAACAACTCGAGCGTCTGGAGGCCCCGGTAGATCGAACACTCGATTACAGCCAGCGCCAGGAGCAACAACTCAACATCGCCATCCAGAACCTGCCCGCCGATCAGGCCCGAGTGTTGCGAATGTCGTATTTCGAAGCGCTCAGCCACCGGGAGATTTCCGAACGCCTGGGTATGCCGCTCGGCACGGTGAAGTCCTGCCTGCGCCTGGCGTTTCAAAAATTGCGCTCGCGGATAGAGGAATCATGATGGGTCCACAACATCATCCGGACGACGCCACGCTGGTCAGTTATGCCGCAGGGGCGCTGTCGCAGGTCATCTCGTTAGTCACTGCCGCGCATCTGGAGCGCTGCGCCGAGTGCCGGGCGCGGCTCAGGCAGGCCGAGGCAATTGGCGGTGTGTTGATGCAGCAGCACACCAGCAGTGTGGTGCCGCTCAAGGGCAGATCGGCCATGCTGGCGCGGCTTGACGAGCAGCAAGCGGGGCTTGTGCCTGCCCTGCACTCGATGCCGGCGGCCAATCAGGACCCGGACCTGATGCCGGTCTGCATGCAGGCGCATTTTGGTCGACACCTGAGTACGTTGAAGTGGAAGACCCTGATCCCCGGCGTACAACGAGTACGCGCCGAAGGCATCGAACAGGGCAACCTGATGCTGCTGAAGATCGCCCCCGGCGTGAGCATGCCGGTCCACAGCCACGAAAGCGGCGAGATGACCATGGTCCTCAAGGGTGCGTATTACGACGTACAGGGAGAGTTCGGACTCAACGATGTGGCCGATCTGGACAGCCATATCCATCACCAGCCCATCGCCTACCCTGACCGGGAATGCATTTGCGTGCTGGCCACTGAATCGAAGCTGCGTTTTCAGGGACTGCTGGCGCGGATGATGCAGCCGTTTTTCGGGATTTGAAAAACGGCTGCTGCACCTGCGGTCAGCGCTGAACGGTTACGCCCAATGAGGCCAGCGCATCCCAGTAGCCCGGGTAGGTCTTGCCGACGCAATCAGGGTCGAGAATGCGGATGCCGGCGATCTTCAGGCCCGCCAGCGCAAAGCACATGGCGATACGATGGTCGGAGTGGGTGTCGATCAAGGCATCGACCGTAGTGCCTGCCAGCGCCGGGTTGGCGTTGACGATCAGATCGTCACCCTCTTCGACCGCCAGGCCGGGTGCGATGGCGCACAGGCCGTGGGACAGTGCCGAGATGCGGTCACACTCCTTGACCCGCAGGTTGGCGATGCCGACAAAGCGCACCGGTTGACGATTGAAGGCGGCCAGTACGGCCAGCGTCGGAATCGCGTCCTGCATCTGCGAACCGTCGATCACGGCCGGCATGTTCGGGAAGCTGGCGATGATCTGGCTGGCCAGCGCATCGGGCTGAGTGAACGCGTCGCTGGCCACGCCCAGATCGATAGCGCCCTCGGTCAGGGCCTGCGCAGCCCACAGGTAAGTGGCCGCCGAGGCATCCGGCTCGATGTGGAAATCCGTAGCGCGATAACCGCTAGCCGAGACTTTCCAGGCGGCGTCGCCGATGGCCTGAACCTCGGCACCGAACGCCTGCATGGCCGCCAGCGTGAGGTCGAGGTAGCCACGCGCGCCGATCTCGCTGCCTGTCAATACAACTTCCACAGGCCCCTTGCCACAGGCGCCGGCCATCAGCAGTGCCGACACGTACTGGCTGGACAGGTTGCCGTCGATTTCGATACGACCGGCCTCAAGACCGCCCTTGCCCTTGATCGCCACCGGCGGGCAACCGCTGGGTGCGCTGACCTCCACGCCCATACGCTGCAAGGCATCGACCAGCGGCCCGATCGGGCGCTTGCGCATGTATTCGTCGCCATCGACCACGAAGTCGCCTTCGAAGTTGGCCAGTGCCGCGGTCAGAAAGCGTGTCGCAGTCCCGGCATTGCCGAGGAACAGCGCCTGCTGCGGCGCCTGCCAGTGCCCGCTGCTGGTGACCACGAAGGTGCTGTCATCCGGCTCGTCGACCTGCACGCCCATCAGACGCAAGGCTTCGGACATCACGCGCGTGTCGTCACTCTTCAGCGCGCCGGTCAGGCGGCTGGTGCCTTTGGCCAGCCCGGCCAGCAACAATGCGCGGTTGGTGATCGACTTGGAGCCCGGCGGGCTGACACGCCCGACCAGCGGGCGCTCGACAGGCAAAACAGTGAGGGTGGCTTGAGGTCGCATGATGTCCCTGAGCGTCAGCGGAAAAATCGCGATCCTAGCACGAGCGGGATCAAGCCCGCAGTGCCGGTTTCATTCATCGCCAAGCCCGGGCGCGGGTCAGCTTTTCGCTGAGCCCGACAGTTGCTGCAGCTTGTCGTTGGCCGCCAGCAACTGATTGCGGTTGGCCGCCACGTCGGTGACGTCATAGATCACCAGACACACATGGCTGATCGCCCCGGTGGTCGAACGCAGCGGGAACAGTGTGGTGTTCTGATACATGAACTCCTCCTGCCCGGTAATCGGCTGATAATTCTTGAAACGCACCAGATACGGCCGCTGCTCCCAGATGGTGAACGCCGGCGTGCCGAGGGTCACGACATTGTCGATTTTCTTGCTGAACCACTTCGCGTTGACCTCCGGAAAAATCTCGAAAAAGGTCTTGTCGACTGCCACGTAGGGCACCACGCCGGAGCGGTTTTCCATGAAGGTATTCCAGACCGTCACGCGGTAGTTCAGGTCCAGCACCACGATGCCTACGTCAATGTTCTGCGTGACGGCCAGCAACCAATGAAGCTCGTTGATTTCAATAGCGTTGCTCATGGGTCAGCTCATCATGTAGGCGAGTTTTTTGGTAAGCAGCTCGACCGAATCTTCGGTGAACAGCATCAGCAGATCGAAATGCAGATTGTGGCCTTCCACGCTGTAACTGATTTCGACCGCCAGGGTCTTTTTCCAGCGCTGTTGATTGATGCGGATAAGCTCGTCGATGCCGCCCTGCGCACCCAGCAACTGTGGATGGCCCTGCGAAAAGGCAATGTCGATCTGTTCGGCAATGCCGCTCAGGCAGGCGCCGATCAGGATCGTGGACAGGTCGAGCAGCATCTCCATGTCGGAACTGTCGGAGTGATCACCGCCCATCAGCTGCGAGATTCCGGAGATTTCCGAGTCGTGGAAAATCAGCAACGCCTCACCTGCAATACCGCCACCGATGTAGCCCTGACACACCGCAGTCAGGCGCTGATCGCTGTGCGCATCGGCCAGCGCCATGTGCAGCTCGCCAACTTCAAGCATGTTGACGTTGGGCACCGGCAACTGCACGAACACACCCAGTACCTTGGCCAGCAACGCTGCTGCACGGCCCATGGCGACGTTGACGGTTTCGCGGAAGGCATCCTGAAAGCTGATCACCCCGCCCTTGTTGTTAAGAGCCGGCAGTGCAACCGGTGACGCCGCAGGCTTGCCCAGCAGGCCAAGGCGCTCCAGTGTGCTTTTCAGTTCGTCCGGGTCGGCAGGTTTTTTCAGAAACGCCAGCGCGCCCAGCTCCATGACCCGACGCACGGCTTCGTCCTGCACGTCGCCCGACACCACAATCACCTTGGCGTCGAGGTTTTCGGCACGAATCGCCGTCAGCGTCTGGTAACCGTCCATCACCGGCATGGTCAGGTCGAGCAGGACCACCTGGCCCTGACCTTTACGAATCGCTTCCAGGCCTTCCTGCCCTTGGGTGGCCAGCGTGACCGAGACATCCCAGTCTTCAGGTAGCGCGCGCAACAGCTGCTTTCGCGCCATGTTCGAGTCATCGCATATCAATAGCGCAAGCGTGGACATCGTGTGGTTCTCACTGCAGGAAAATCAGGCTGACCACGGCGGACAGCACGTATACGTTTAGCGGCACCATCGGAAGCGACTGGCATCGAGCCTATAACGCGAGATCAGTAACATTCAAACTAAACCTATAGCCTAAGTCGGTGATTTTTGGAGTTTCTGTAGTTTTATTCGCTGTCCGTTGCTGTAAATCACTGTCGCGACGTCGGAAACGTGCCTATTATCAAGTGATAGATTTAATAGTAATCACTCGATAGGCAGGTGTGCCATGTCTTTGCCCATAAGCGACTACCATCCGGCCGTGCCCCGGCAGGACGATTTCTGGCAACACCTGGGAATCCCTGCACGAGGTGCGCGGCTGTACTCGGCGCTGCATGACGGCTTGCCCTATGAAGTCTTCGAACGTCTGGCGCATTACACCGACCTGAACCGCTCGACCCTGGCCGAACATCTGGGCATCGCTCCGGCGACCTTGCAGCGACGCCTCAAGGTACGCCGCTTCAATGCCGAGGAAAGCGATCGGCTGTTCCGCCTGGCGGCGGTGTACAAGGCGACGCTGGACCTGTTCGAAAACGACGCCGAAGCGACTCGTCTGTGGCTGGCCAACCCGGTCTATGGGCTGGGCAATCGCAGGCCGCTGGAAATGCTCGCGACCTCGGCCGAGGCTCAGGCAGTGCTTGACCTGATCGGCCGCCTGGAGCACGGGGTCGTGGCGTGATAGCGGTCTATCGACTGGTCAAGCGCAAATGGCTGGCGCAGGCCTTCGACGGTGAAGGCGCCAAGCTCTACGGCGGACGCTGGAACAGCAAGGGCAACGCCTGCGTGTACTGCGCGGGCAGCGAGTCACTGGCCCTGCTGGAAGTGCTGGTGCACCTGAACAACGCCACTGTGGCTCAGCACTACACGATGCTTGAACTGCAGATTGCCGAGGAGCACGTCCTCAATGCACGCCCGGACACCCTGCCCCGGGACTGGCGCGAAGAGCCCGCGCCACCGGCAACCGCCTCGTTCGGCGACGACTGGCTGGCCTCCGCTCAAAGCCTGGCACTGGCGGTGCCCAGCGTGATCATCCCACGCGAGTCCAACTACCTGCTCAACGTCCAGCACCCGGAGTTCAGAGCCGTTGTGGCAACGGCGAAAGAGCTGGATTTTGTGGTTGATCCGCGTTTGAAGTGAGTTGGCTAAAGGTCAGTCCACTGCCTGCCCCACGTGTTATCACTCATTCAGATCAGCTTGAAAGACAGCCTCAAAGTCCTGTCCACCGTAGAAAATACCCAGGATTTTTACCTGCGCGGCATCCACAGCAAAGGCTATTACGGCACGCTTGCGATAATGAGTAATACGAAGCCCCGGACGTATATCCAACCTATGGCTCTGGCGGCGCTGTTGGCAGCACTCTCGCCCCATTGCATTTGGCTATTCCAGGCGTATTTGGAAGGAAAACGGGGGCATGAAGAAGATAGCTACCTATCCATTGAGCAGGACGGTAGCTATCGAGGTGAAGGGATTTCAGTGACTAGCGGCAGCCGAGGTTGTTGCAGGAACTGTTTCTGCGGACTGAGGCAACGGCATGCCCTTGGGCCATAACAGCCAGATATTACCTTTCTGCTTCATGTCGCCAGCCAGCTTGCCCGCCTCGTCGCCGGTCCCCCAGAACAGGTCGGCGCGTACTTCACCGGCGATCGCACCGCCCGTGTCCTGGGCAGCGACCGGACGCACCACGCTGCTGCCATCCGGCCGCGTGGTGGAGAGCCAGAGCAGACTGCCCAGCGGAATCACCTTGCGATCAATGGCCACGCTATAGCCTGGGGTCAGCGGCACATTCAGCGAGCCGCGCGGACCTTCGTTGCTGTCGGGGTTACGGGCAAAAAACACGTAGCTGGGATTGCTCGCCAGCAGCTCACTGATCCGCTCCGGATGCGCCTTGGCCCAGGCCGCGATGCTGCCCATGGTCACATCTTCCTTCTTCAACTGCCCCTGCTCTACCAGCCAGCGACCAATCGCGCGATACGGACGACCGTTCTGATCGGCATAGCCAAGACGCAGCTGCGAGCCATCCTCCAGACTCACGCGCCCCGAGCCCTGAATCTGCAGGAACTGCAGATCCATCGGGTCAGTCAGCCAGGCAATCACCGGCGCGTTCAAGCCTTGCGCGCTGATCGTCGCAGCGTCGTCGTAAGGCTTGAGCACCCGCCCCTCAAGCCGACCGCGCAGACGCTTGCCTTTGAGCTCGGGGTAAATGCTGTCCAGATTGACCACGATCAGATCGTCCGGAATGCCATACACCGGCACATTAGCCGTGGCGGTCTGCGTCAGGCTGCCCGGATAAACAGGCTCGTAGTAGCCGGTGATCAAACCATCGGCACTGCCCCCGTCGGCGCGCAGGCTGTAGACCTGCAACTGCTCCTGCAAAAAGGTGCGGATCTGCGCAGCATCCGGCGCAGCCGCAAGACTCGCAGCCGCCGCACACGTTGGCCCCCACACCGCATCAGATTTCAAACGCACACACGCACTGCGCCAAGAGGCAAAACCGGCCTGCAAATCCGCGTCGGACACCGCAGGCAGCGCGTCCCAGCCAGCCTGGCTATACGTGGTGTGCGGCGGCGCAGGCGGCGTCACCGGCTTGTCGGACTTATCGGACTTGTCACACGCGGTCAGCAACGCAGCCAGTGGCAAAACCAGCGCCAGACCCCGCAACCATGGCTTGAAAGAGAGCATCATCAGTAGCACCAATCCGTTTACAGCCCGCAGCAGGCTGGTGGGTGAAAGGCGTCATTGTGGCTGAAGCGGGCAGAGGGGCCTAGGGTTTGTCTGAAAAGTCGACCTGGATGATGTGGAGACGCGGCGTAAGAGAAAGATGGAGTCGAGCAAGTCAGCGCTCATGAGTGGTACGCGTTGGGCCGGTGCTGCACGGCCCCGACTTCGTACCTGATAACAACCAGGCTGCATTCCGAGGGTCTTTTGAAATACGTCAGTAGACTGCTGCCATGCTGAAAGCGTCTATGTACTCGCCATCTCGATAGGCGAATTTCCTGTGCGTGCCCTCTATGACAAAGCCATTCTTTTCGTACAGTGCGATAGCAGGCTTGTTATCAACGAAAACAGTAAGCTCCAGGCGCTTTAAATTCATCCATCGAGAGGCAGTGGCGGTGAGCTCGTTCAATAACAAGTCACCAATACCCTGGCGATGATGACTGTCTGCAACCCCCATCCAGAAATCAGCTACATGCTGCCTGCGCCCCTGAAAACGATAGAGCATGGCGCAGCCGACAACCATGCCATCGCACTCGGCAACGAGGGACAGCCCAGAAGCACTTCGACTTTCGACAAGCTTTTTTACGTCGTTGGTTGACTGGTGCGGCATACGAAGCGTCCACCAACGGAATACCGGCTGTTCAAACATATCAGCCAGCGAAGACCAGTCACTGTCTGCCATGGCACGGACGATCAAGCTCATTTCAGCCCCCTCACTAACGCTGCCCTGCCCTTTCGGCTGCCCATCTGTTTACTGTCAAGGCTTACCCGGATGCGGTTCCGGGTAGTCGCGATTGATGTCGATGGGCTTGGCGTACGGCCCATCCCAAAGCTGCTCGTGCAGTTGGCCGATGCGTTTGGCCATCGAGCCGTTGTGCATCACCACTTCAAGATTGCGCGAGTTGTCGAGGTAGCCGCCCAGCCAGTTGCTAGTGCCTACCCAGGCAACCTGATCATCAATATCCATGGTCTTGCTGTGGATCACGCGTGCATAGGGGATAAAACCCTGAGCCGCCATCGGCAATGTGACGATGCGCACCTGCACGTTGGGCACCAGGGCCAGACTCTTGAGGTAGGCGACTTCGGGCATACCGGTGTTCCAGTCGGACACCATGAGTTTGATCGACACGCCGCGGGCGGCTGCGCTGCGCAGGGCATTATCGATGACCGCATAGTAAGGCCGGGTTTTGTCGGGCCCGTAGGACAGGGGCGCGTAGTCCAGCAACTGGACACGAACCTCGCTTTTGGCTTGCGCCAGCAAACGGGGCAGTTCGGTCTGGGAGTCGACGACCCCCGGCGGGTTATAACGCTGCGGACTGGCGATCAGGTAATTGCCGTTGGGCAAAGTGCTATCGACGGGGCGCGGTACAGGAACCGGTTTGCCCTCGGTAATGGCGGCCTGGGCAAGCCAGTCCTGATCGAATATGGCCTGCGTCTGGCGTACGACGGTCGGCTCGTCAATGCGCAGGCCGGTTTCATGGATATGCTCCAGCGAGCGCCAATCGAAGTTCTGACTGCCGATGAACGCCTGTCGGCCATCCACGACCAGGAATTTGGCGTGAATGATGCCGCTGCCCGTGAGCTTTGCGTAGGGCAGTACGCGTAAGGTGAGGTTGGGGATGGCGCGCAGTCGCTCAAGGGTCTGCGGGTCGGAAAGTTTCAGGCCTTTTTCTTCCAGCAGAAACCGGATTTTCACTCCGCGCTGCCCGGCTGCCGTCAGGCTTTCAAGCACCTTGTCCATGACCGAGCCTGCGTGGTCGGCGACATAGAACTGTTCGATGTCGATACGCTGGCGAGCCCCGTCAAACAGCTCGCGCCAGACCTCGCCGGGCGCTCGCAGGTCAGGCGTCTGCAGGTCAGACCCGACCGGCACGGTGTGTACCAGTTCGAAACCCGGGATGGCGAAGTCTGCTTGCGCGCACGAACTGCCCAGCAGTAACGCTGCGATCACGGCGCGGTAGCTCAGGGACAGTCGACGATACGAAGGGTAAAAGGGCATTGCGAGCCTCATCGCCAGACACAGACAAGATGGCGCATGCCAGAGCACGCGCCGTTAAGTGGATCAGGCCGTCCGGTATTTCGGTTGGGCCGACGCAACCGGATGCTCGGCTTCGTCATGCACACGTGCTCCGCTGGAAGCGCGGATCAGCAGGATCTTGAGTTGGTCGTTGATACGTTCCAGGCTGTCCTGAAAGTAGTTGTGAAAGACCACGCAGAACAAGGCGATGGCAATACCCAGCCCAGTCGCGAACAGCGCTGTACCGATACCGGCGGAAATCTGCCCGGGGTCGGACACCCCGGCACTGGCCAGGGCCTTGAAGGTGTCGATGATGCCCAGAATCGTCCCCAACAAGCCCAACAGTGGCGCAGCGGTGGTGATGGTTTCGATCAGCCAGAGGCTGCGGGCCAGCGGTGCGCGAGTGCTCAGGTACTGGGTTTCGATGACGTCATCCAGATCCCTGCGCGATCCCTGCGCATTTTTTTGCGCAAGCACCGGCAGGACCATTTCCAGTGGCAGGCTGGTCCGCCGTGTCAGCGTCTCCGGCAGATCCTTTTCACTGTGTACCGAGGCACCGAGTGCCGTTTGCAGCGCCCGTGACTGGCGACGCACGTAGGCAAAGTAGATGCCTCGTTCGATCGCGACAAAGATCGCTATCGCGATGGCGGCGTACATCACATAGAACGTGATGTCGTGGAGCTGATTCATGTCCATGGCAAGGACCTCTGGTCAATGAAGATTAGAAATTGGCTTCAAGAGAAACGGTGACCGTACGCTCGACCCCGACGATGTAGGCCGGGTCGCCATCGCGGAAACCGCTGTAAGTGCCCGCGTTGGTTTTGGTGGTGTACACGCCGTCCAAGTATTCCTTGTCGAACAGGTTGTCGACGTTCAGACGCAAGGTGGCGTCCTTGACGATTTTCTTGTCCACCGGAAGGTAGATCCCTGCGCCCAGATTGAAGATGGTGCGCCCCGGAATGCTTTCGTCGTTGGTCAGGTCGCCATACAGCTTGCTGGTGAGCTTGGCGCCAAAGGTCCCGTAATAACTGCCGTCGTCGTAGCCGATGTTGGCGGCCAGCATGTTTTTCGGCACGTTGGTAAATTGCTTGCCACTGGTGGGCAACTCGATGGCGGCGCCGTTATTGAAGACGGTCAGGTCATCTTTCTGTTTGGCGCGGGTGTAGGTGTACGAGGTGTAGTAATTGAAATGGTGCGGCAGCAGGCCACTCCATTCCAGTTCCAGACCGCTGTTGTCGACTGCACCGGCGTTGATGTCGGCAAAGTCGCCATTGACGTCTTTTGATGACACCTGACGGTCTTTGAACTGCAGGTAGAACAGCGTGGCCGCCAGCGTCATGTCCTGTTCGGTGTAGCGCCAGCCCAGTTCGTGGTTCCAGCTGGTTTCCGGCTTGCTGTCGATGGAGCCGGTGCCCGGGTCATACAGAACGTAGTTCTGCGGCACGCGCATGTTGCGTGACAGGCTGTAGAACAACTGGTCGCGCTCATCCAGCTGGTATTTGAGGCCGACGTTCGGCAACAGCTTGTTGTAGGTCTGGTCGCGTTTTTCCGGCCGCTCGGTCAGGCTGCCGTGGTTGGTGCCTTCGCGTTCGACGTTCATGAAGGCCAGGCCGCCGACCAGTGTCCAGTCCGGGGCGAAATACCAGGTGTCCTGAGCCCAGACTTTTTGTGCAGGCGTCACGGTATAGCGGTCACGGCCCTGGATCTCATTGCCGTTGGCATCGACCATGTAGTCCGAATCAGGCTGGATGCTTTCAGGCTTGCCATTGCTCTTCAGGCGGATGAAGGGCTGAGTCTGCGACTGACGCGCGCGTTCATACCAGTAGCCGACCTGTACGCTGTGCTCGTCGTTGACGTCCCAGTTCAACTTGGTGGTGATCCCCGGACGCCAGGTCTGGGTGCGCGAAGGACGGTAATACACGCCAGTGGTCGATGACCCGTCTGCGTTATAAGCCGCCGCCGTCGGCAGGTTGCTCAGGTCGAATACACCGTTCTGATTCGAACCGCGGTTGAGCGCATAGGAAGAACTGTTCACGCCGCTGCCGTTACCCCAGAAATAATAGGGGACGACGGAAAGAGACAGATTGTCGGCCAGTTTGAATTGGGTATTGAGCACGCCGGTGAATGTCTGGAACGGGTTCTGCGCCAGCTCGTAGTAGCTGGACAATTTACCGTTGCTGCCCAGCGCTGGCGTCGAAGGATAAGGGTCAAACTTGCGCCCGTTCTGCTGGAACTGACTCTTGGTGAGCTGGCTGTAACTGTTGTTGTCCTGTTCGTGGTACTTGAGGATCAGGTTGGCGGTATTGCCCGAGCCCATGTCGAAGAAGCTGTTCCACTCCACCTTGTCGGCACGCACCGCGCCATCGCCGCGCCATTTCTGACCTTCGGTGTGAGACATCGACAGCCAGTTGCTCAGCCCGTTGATTTCTCCGGTGTTGAGTCGCGCGAAGGTCTTGTAAGTGCCGTTGCTGCCCGCCACCTGCTTGACGAATGCGCCGGTTTCCTTAGTGGGCCGGATGGTGACGATACCGATGTTGCCGCCGCTGGAACCGATATGCGGGCCGTCACTTTCCGCAGAGCCTTGCGTCACGAAAATCTGATCGATGTTTTCCGGGTCCCCCAGCAGGTTGGAGTACAGCGCGTAGTTGCCGGAGTCGTTGATCGGCATGCCGTCTACCGACATGCCGACCTGATCGGAGTTGAGTCCGCGCATGGTGAACTTGAAACCGGAAAGACCGGTGGCGTCTTCGCTGGAGATATTCAGGCCCGGTGTGTACTTGAGCTTGTCGATCGCGTTACCTGTCGCGGTCTGCTTGTCGAGCGCCTCCTTGGTCACCGTGGAGCGCGCCTTGATGCTCTCCTCCTGCACCATGTAGCCACCGCCAACCGTCGCCCTGCCTTGCACACCAATGGTGCCGACGTCACTGGCACTCGAGTCGGCCATAACCATGCCGTGACTCATGCCCGCGGCGACCAACGCAAGGTGAATTCTGGAAAACTTCATCACTTTGTTCCTTGTCAGTGCTATTGCACGCTGTAGTTGAAGGTGGCGGTGAAGCGCTGTTCGTTGCGTCCACCAAAGGCTTGCTCGGGAAATGGCTTGACCTGCTTGATGCGTCGCAGGCTGTTGGCGGCTGCGCGGTTGAGCAGCATGCTGGAGGCCTGGGTCTGAATGCCGGAGTCCAGCACTCGCCCCTGGCGGTCGACCAATAACCACACCACAACCTCGCCACTCGGGCGCTCCAGTGAGGCCTGGCGGCCGGTAGGGTATTGTTTGTAACCGTCCAGTTCGCTGCGCAGCCCTTTGAGGTAGCCACCTTCCATACCCTGGGTGTCGACCTTCGGCGCTGCGGGTGGCGCAGGCGGTGACGGCGGCGCAACCGGGGCGCTGGCGATCGGCTTGCTGGGTGCCTGAACCGGCTCGACGGGTTTTGCCACTGCCGGTTTGGGCAAGGGTTTAGGCCTTGGTTCTGGCTTGATCTCCGGCTTGGGTTTTGGCTTGGGAACAGGCTTGGGCCGCGGTGGTGGTGGCGCCGGCTCGGCTTCTTCGCTTTCGACTACAGGCGGCGGAGGTGGCGGCTCGTCAGGTTGTACCGCAGGCGCCTCGGGCTGTACGACGGGCTCGGGCGCAGGCGGCTCGGGCTCGATCAGCGCCAGCTCCACGGCCGACTCGTCGTAGACCGGCTCCATTTTCAGAGGACGGGTCTGCACACCGATCACGATTGCGATGAGCGCCACCAGCGCAGGCAAGCCACCCAGCCACTGACGTACACGAAACAGGAAATACATAGTCAGGATTTGCGCGTGGCGATGGAGACTGACGTGAAACCACCCAGACGCAGGGTGTCCATGATCTCGACCAGACGGGCGACTTCCACGCCCTTGTCACTGTTAACGATGATCGTGGTTTTGCTGTCGGGTTTTTCCAGCGCCTTCAAGGCAGGCACCAGGGCGTCGACCGTGGTCGCCTTGCCATCAAGCTGTAATTCGCCGTTGAGCCCCAGCGTCAGGATCGATTTGTTCTGCGGCTTGAGCTGCTGTGAACTGCTGGCACTCGGCAACTGGGTTTTCATCCCCAACGCCGGAATCACGTTCAGGCTTACCAATACGAAAAAGACCAGCAGGAACATCATCACGTCGATCATGGGGATCAGTTCGATGTGCGCCTTGCGCTTTTTAGGTTCGTCCCACGTTCTCATGCCAGCCTCTCGCTCTCTTCTTAGAGGCCGAGAATCTAGCAACCGAACGTGACCGACCGGCTTGTTTTACAAGACCGATACATGACCGTTACATGGCGGTTACCTGTACATCTCATGGCACTTAAATGATTCTTCAGGCCGTCACGGAAATGCCATAACAACGCGCCAGCGTTTGAGCATTCAACCCGACGGAAAATACGGATGAGTCGCCCGCTGCCCACTATCAGAACCTCGCGTCTGCTGCTCGCCGCGTTGCAGCCTGAACAGGCGCTTACCTTGTCACGCCTGGCCGACGAGCCGACCATTGCGGCCATGACCGCAGCACTGCCCAGCCCCTACACCCTTGAGCATGCGCAGGTATTCATCGCACAGACCCACGACCAATATGCCGCCGGTCAGACGGTGAGCCTCGGGGTTCACATCCAGGCAACCGGAGAGTTGACCGGGATCGTCTCGCTGCGCCTTTCGATGTCGCATCGCAGCGGCCATCTGGGTTACTGGACAGGAAAGGAATACCAAAATCAGGGTTATGCCTGCGAAGCGGCTAAAGGCTTGCTGAAGCATGGCTTCACGGACATGAACCTCAACCGCATCGCCGGCCAGTGCTTCAGCGACAACCCGGCCAGCGCCAGGGTCCTGAAGAAGTGCGGGTTATCGTATGAGGGCTGTACCAGAGAGGCATTTCTGAAAAACGGTGTGTTCAAAAACATGCTGCTGTTCAGCCTGTTGCGCTCGGAATACGCATCGTCAGAGGCCACGTCATGACAGATTTCAACCCCGACCGTCGACGCATCATCACCGGAGTGGCCAGTGCAACATTGCTGTCGATCCTCAGCCCGTTTGCGCGCAGCGCGGGGGTCGATTATCCATTTACGCTCGGCGTGGCATCTGGCGATCCGTTGCCGGACGGCTTCGTGATATGGACACGTCTGGCGCCCAAGGTGATGACGCCCTCGGGCGATGGCGGGCTGAGCAAACCCGTTGAGGTGCGCTGGAAGATCGCCAGCGATGCGGCCATGGCTCACGTAGTCCGCACAGGACAGGCCACCGCCCACCCACGCCTTGCCCATTCGGTGCATGTCGAAGTGAGCGGCTTGCAGCCTGGGCGTCCTTATTGGTATCAGTTCGAGAGCCTGGGGGCGCAAAGCGCTGTCGGGCAGGCCTGCACGGCACCGCTGGACAGCGCCATGGTCTCGGCGCGGTTCGGCTTCGTGTCGTGCTCGCACTGGGAGGCCGGGTACTTCAGCGCCTATCGACACCTGGCGGCGGAGCGCCCGGACCTGGTGTTCTTCCTTGGCGACTACATCTATGAGATGAACGTGTCCGCGGAAAACCCTCGGTTCCCGCGTCACCACGCTACACCTGACCCCATGGACCTGGCGGGCTATCGCAATCGATACGCGCAGTACAAGACCGATCCCGACCTGCAAGCGCTGCATGCCTGTGCGCCGAGCGTCGCCACCTGGGACGACCACGAAGTGCAAAATGACTACGCCGCCCAGTGGTCACAGGACCCCAACGTGCCGGTGGACAGTTTCCTGCGCCGCAGGACCGCCGCTTATCAGGCCTTTTACGAACATATGCCGTTGCGCGCCAGCAGCCTGCCCAAAGGACAGGAAATGCGTATTTACCGCAACCTCGACTATGGGCGTCTGGCACGTTTTCACGTGCTGGACGGTCGACAGTACCGTTCAGAGCAACCCTGCATCCAGGCCAACGGCAGCCGTCGAGGTCATGTCGCGCCCAGCGACTGCCCGGATCTGCGTGACCCGAAACGCACCATGCTCGGTTGGGAACAGGAAGCCTGGCTGGACCGCAGCTTCGCCGAGTCTTCCGGCCAGTGGAATGTCATTGCCCAGGATTTGCTGGTCGCGCCACTGGAACAGCGCGATCTCAAGACCAAGGCGCAGGGCCACTGGACCGACGGCTGGGACGGCTACATGACCACCCGCGAGCGCGTGCTGGCCTCCCTGCAACGCCACCAGACCCGCAACCCGGTGTTCTGGGGTGGCGATATCCATTCGTTCTGGACCACCGACCTGCACGCCGACGCCGGCAATCCGGACTCAGCCATCGTCGCCACCGAATTCGTCGGCACCTCGGTAACCTCCAGCGGACCACCGTTCGACGCCTTCAACAGCATTCTCGGCCTCAACCCACACGTGAAGTTCTTCGACAGCCGTCAACGCGGTTATGTGGCAGTAGACCTTAACGAGCAGCACATGCAGACCCGCTTTCAAGTGGTGTCGGATGTGCTGGACCCTGCGGCGAGCGTGTCGACGCTCAAGGGGTTTGTGGTGGAGGCTGGCAAGGCGGGGGCTGTTGCGGTGTGAGGCCTGAGCATGAGCCATTGAAACGCCTGAAGCTCGCATTGACAGGCTTCAGGCGTTTGCGCCATGCAACAAGGGCACAGCAGGATTACTTCAACTGATTGGCAAACCGCCCCACGGCGCCCACCACCTGTTTGGCCCCCTCCTGAATCTCGACGATCACCGCACCGGCCTCGTTGGCCAGTACCAGTCCCTGTTCCGCCTGGGTGCGGCTGTTGGCCATACCGCGTACCGCCTCATCGGCCAGCGCCTGGTTTTGCTGCACGACGCTGACGATTTCTTCGGTTGCGGCACTTGTGCGGCCTGCCAGTTGGCGGACTTCGTCAGCCACCACGGCAAAGCCCCTGCCCTGTTCACCGGCACGCGCGGCCTCGATGGCAGCGTTGAGCGCCAGCAGGTTGGTTTGCTGGGCAATGCCACCAATGGTCTGCACGATGGAATTGATCAGCAGTGACTGTTTGCCCAACGCTTCAATGCCCGAGGAGGCCGTCTGCATTTCTTCGGAAATCTTGCGCATGGTCTGGACAGTGTTTTGCACCACGTCCGCGCCGCGCTGGGCGCTGACGTCGGTCTGCTGGGAGATTTCAAACGCTACGCTGGCGGCCTGACTGACTTCTTCTTCGCGGGCCACCTGGTCGGTCACCATTGTGGCGAACTTGACCACTTTGTAGAGCCTGCCATGAGCATCGTGGACCGGGTTGTAGGTTGCTTCCAGCCAGACCTCACGCCCGTTGCTATCGATACGCTTGAAGCGTCCGGCCACGAACTCGCCACGGTTGAGCATCGCCCAGAATTCCCGGTACGACGCTTGAGAGGTTTCTGCCGGATCACAGAACATACTGTGATGCTTACCCTTGATCTGCGCCAGGCTGTAACCCATGCCGCGCAGGAACTGATCGTTGGCAGTCAGTACCTGGCCGCTCAGGTTGAACTCGATCACGGCGGTGGAGCGCAACAATGCCTGAATAAACGCAGAGTTCTCGGCAGCCGTTTCGACGATCTGGGTGATGTCCGATCCGTAGCATTGCAACGTCATCAGCCTGCCCTGCTCATCCAGCACCGGCTGCCAGAGGGCGCGAATCCAAACCAGTCGGCCATCGGCATGCAGAAAACGGTACCTGTCGATGACCGACTCACCCTTCTGCACCGCCACTTTGAGACTGCGATAGCAATCAAGCTGTTTGACGTAAGTGGGCACCAAGTGGTCCAGGTCCTTACCCAGCAATTGCTCGAGCGAGTAGCCAAGCGTATTGAGAAAGTTCTCGTTGGCGTGGACGATGTGGTGGTTGGCGTCCAGAGTCAGACAGACCATTTGCGCATCCATCCCTTTCTGCATCTGCCGGTACATGGATAACTCGGCCTTTTGTGCCTGTAATTCCTTTTTCAAGCGAGCGTTGAACATGACGGCACCCATAGTGAGGTTGTACGTATATATCGACACAAGCGTAGACGGGTTTAAGGCATTTCGTCTGATGGTGGCAGATTGAATTACAGGGCGGTTGCGACAGAAAAAACGCTCCTCTAAAGGCCATCTCGCGCATTGCTGCGAGATGTTTTCAGTGATGACAGCCCGCCCATTTGTCACCCAGGCCACGCCGTTAGCCACCACCGGTCGACTTTGGACTGGCGACACGATACATTGATAGCACTAAGACATCATCCGTGATGTCCTATGTTTCTCGATGTTAATGTCCCGGTGTCACATGCTCGTTTCTGCCCTTGAACGCCCCAGCCTTGAAGATGCGCAACTCCTTGCCGAGGTCGAGCAGACGATCACTTCAGGTGTCGGCTCGTTGCGCTTCAGCCGTGTTCTTGAGAAACGCTACCAGGAAGAAACCCGGCTGCCGCGGCGCGAATTCCTGACGGCGGTAGGGATTGGCGGCTGTCTGATCTACAACCTGTTCCTGATCAGCGACTGGCTGATACTGCGGGATGTATTTTTCTATGTAGCCGTGGGCCGTCTGTGCCTGATAACGCCGATGTTTATCGCGCTGTTGACGCTGGCCCAACGGGTTTCCACGCGCTGGGCGTTGGAAACCATCGCTGCATTCGCCACGGTAGCGTGCTCGCTCATGCCACTGCTGGTGATGATTCACAGCAACAGCCCTTATCAAATCTTTTATCAACTCGGCATGCTGTTGATCATGGTCTACTGCACCATGATCCAGCAATTGCCGTTGCGCCATGCCGCTGTCGCCATGTCCTGCATGCTGATCATCCAGTTGGCGACTACCTACATTGCCAGCTTCGCCGACTTTGTGATCTGGCAGGCCAACGCTGTGTTGTTCGTCTCGACCGTGGCATTGCTGCTGATGGCCTCCTACTTTCTGGAGCGGGCAGGCCGTATGAGCTACCTGTTTGCGCTTCGCGGACGCCTGCTTCAAGTGCAACTGATGGAGTTCGCGCGTACCGATGGGTTGACCCGGCTGTTCAACCGACGCTACCAGGACGAAGTGATGACATCAGTCTGGGAGCACGCTCGCAATACGCCGGAGAACGTGGCCATCATCCTGTTGGACATCGACCACTTCAAATCCTACAACGACAACTACGGGCATCCGCAAGGGGATACCTGCCTCAGATTGCTCTGTCAGAAAGTCCAGCAAAGCGCGCATGACCATGGTGCTGTGGCGTTCCGGTTCGGCGGCGAAGAGGTGCTGGTGTTGATGATCGGCAATCCCGTGCAGGCCAGAGAAGTGGCCGAGGCACTGCAGACCTCGGTTGCCGAACTCAAGTTGCCGCACCCGGTGCTCGGCGAAAACGCGCTGGTCACCGTCAGCCTCGGCGTGGCGTGTGCGACAGCGCCTATGACCAGTGCCGAGAACCTGATTGGCGCGGCTGACAATGCCCTCTATGCAGCCAAGCGTGCCGGACGTAATTGCGTGTGCTTCGCGTGAAATGACATCCCGCAGGATCCTGCTTTACGCCATGCCCCTGCCACTTTAATCTCGGTGCACACCCAGGCTGGGAGCCATCGCATGAGCGTTCACATTGACGTCAATACCAACCCTACGGAAGAGGATCGTCTGGCGATTCTGGAACCACTGAAACGTTTCAACGCCGAGCAGGCGGGCGACGGCAAGTCCGAGAAAGTGGCGATGTTCATTCGCGATGATCAAACCCGGGAAGTACTCGGCGGGCTGCACGCTCGCATTTTTTATGAGTGGCTGTTCATCGAGCTGCTGGTCGTGCCGGAACAAGCCCGTGGGCAAGGCATGGGCTCGCGTTTGATGCAGATGGCCGAGGATCTGGCGGTTGAAAAGGGCTGCACGGGAATCTGGCTGGATACCTTCGACTTCCAGGCCCCCGATTTCTATCGCCGCCACGGTTACACCGAGTTTGGCCAGATTGACGACTATCCGCCCGGCAACAAGCGCTTCTTTTTCCAGAAGCGCCTGCCGAACACAACGGCCTGAGACTTGCGTCAGACCTTGAACCTGCCCACCAGATTGTTGAAGGAAATGGCCAGACGCGACAGTTCCTGGCTTGAAGCACTGGTCTGATTGGCACCTGCGGCGGTCTGGGCGGAGAGATCCTGAATGTTGACCAGGTTGCGATCAACCTCACGCGCAACGTGGGACTGCTCTTCAGAGGCCGTCGCTATCAGCATGTTGCGGTCGTTGATCTCGGCGACGCTCTGCGCAATGCGCTCCAGCGACTGCCCTGTGGCTTGAGCCAGGGTTTGCGTGTTGCTGGCCAGGGTGCGGCTGTTGCCCATGGCCCGCACGGCCTGATCGGCGCTGGCCTGGACACTGCCGATCATGGTTTCGATTTCGCCGGTGGACGCCTGGGTTCGGGCAGCCAGCGCCCGCACTTCGTCTGCCACCACCGCAAAGCCGCGACCCTGCTCACCTGCACGCGCAGCCTCGATGGCGGCGTTGAGGGCCAGCAAATTGGTCTGCTCGGCGATCCCACGGATCACGTCCAGTACCTGCCCGATCTCACGGACGCGCCCGGCGAGCTCTTCGACCATGGTGGTCGAACTGCTGATCTCGGCACTGACGGTATTGATCGCATTCACCGCATCGCGGGCCTGATCACGACCGGCAGCCGCGTCGGTGCTGGTCTGTCGGGACGCTTCCGACGTCGACATGGCGTTACGCGCGACCTCTTCGACCGCAGCGGTCATCTCGTTCACAGCCGTAGCGGCCTGCTGAATCTCATCGTTCTGACGTATCAGACCGCGACTGCTTTCTTCAGTCACGGCATTCAGCTCTTCAGCAGCCGAGGCCAACTGGTCGGCAGCGCTGGATATTTGCCCGATCGTGCTTTTCAGGTTGTCCTGCATATCGCTCAGGGCAACCAGCATCATGCCAGCTTCGTCGTGATACTGGCTGACAATCGGCAGGGTCAGGTCACCGCTTGCAATTCGCCGGGCATTGGTCACCGCAGTGTTGATTGGCGTGCTGATGGCACGACTGATGAACAGGCCCATCACAAACGCAGCAAAGAATGACAAACCTATGCCGATGTACAGATTTCGTTGCGCAGCGTCCTGTGTCTGGTCGGAAGCTACAGCAGCCTCCCCTGCCTGACGATTATTGGAGTTGACGATGGTGGTAAGTTGATCCATGACCTTCAGGTAACCGCTGCGTACATCACCGTCGATGATCGCTCTTGCCCCTGCAATATCTCCGGACAGGGCAACACCTTTGGCTTGCTCGATGAGTGCCTGATAGCCAGGCCAGTCTCTGTCCATCTGATCACCGGCAGCGCGCTCGTCATCGTCAAGCGGCGTAGCCCGGTAGGTGGCGTAGCTCTTTTCAGCTTGAGTCTTGTTGGCGGTCATGCTCGCGAGAATATCGTCCTTGACGCTTTGCGGCGCATTGCCTGCCATGGCGGCCAATAAACGATAGAGATCACGGTTCTGAGCAATGACCGAGGCCTTGACCTCGCCTGTTTTTGTAACCGACAGCAGGCTGTTGGTAAACACGTTATCAAGGCTGACGGACAAGGCACTGATGCCGCGACTGCCTATTACGCCCACCCCAAGGGTGAAAAGCGCGCACAGCGCAAAAGCCATAAAAAGCTTGGCGGACAGCTTTGCGTTGTAAAACCATTTCATAGCGGAACCCTCATGAGCAAATATGGCATAACGCCATAAAACCTTATGGAATTCTGATGCCCTCTGCATAGGTGTATATCGGCATTTTCAGCGCACTCTGCAGGCGGTTAACAAAGTCTTCATATGAGCACGGTTGAGCCGGGCGTTTCGCGTTGCCTGCACTGTCCGGAAACATGCAGTCACGTGGCGTAACAAGAACTTTCCAGGCCTGTTGCGTTACCATCCCGGCCTGTGTCCCCCAGAGCCGTGAGTCAGGATGTCCGCTTCTTCCATCGAACCATTCACTTCGCTGCCGTCCATCCTTGCCGGCCCGTTGTTGCGCCGTCAGGAAGCCAGCCGCCTGGTGTTGTGGCTGGTGGGGTCTCGTCCGTTGCGCCTGACAATGCGCCTGCGTCATGCCGCTACTGATGACCCCACTGCGGGCTTCAACGATTACGTACTCGACGACAGTCAATGTCAGGTCATCGCAATTGGGCGCCATGCGTTCATTCACCTGATCGACCTGCAACTGGACGCCGAACTGCCTCGCGACACCTGGATCGATTACGACCTGCTGGTGGACGGCGAAGGCGGTATTGCCGAATGGGCGCCGCACCTGCTGTACGAGGGCCACCGTTACCCGAACTTCGTGGTGCGCAGCAGCATCGATCATCTGCTGCATGGCTCGTGCCGCAAGCCGCACCACAGCGCGGCCGAAGGTCTGCTCTGCGTGGACCGCCTGCTGGCCGACATCAAGGAGCCGCTGCAACGTCCTGCGCTGTTGATGATGAGCGGCGATCAGATCTACGCCGACGATGTCGCCGGACCGATGCTGCGCGCCATCCATGTATTGATCGAACGGCTGGGGTTGTTCGACGAGCGACTTGACGGTGCCATCGTCGATGACAGCCCTCGTCTATATGCGCATCCGGCCAGCTATTACCAGCGTGCCGACCTGCTGCCGGCCCTGAAAAGCAACGACACACTGCGCGAGCGCTTCTTCGGCGGCACCAGTAAGCCGGTATTCACCAGCAGCACAGCGGATAACCATCTGGTCACCCTGGCGGAAGTCATGGCGATGTACCTGCTGGTGTGGTCACCGACGCCCTGGACCCTGATCGAACCCGGCAGGCCCCAACTGGAAGACGGGGAAGTCGAGCGCTACGCCAAGGAGCAGCACTTAGTCGAGGCGTTTGCCGAGGGCCTGGGCGGCGTAGCACGGGCGATGGCGCATCTGCCGTGCATGATGATTTTCGATGACCACGACATCACCGATGACTGGAACCTGTCGGCGAACTGGGAGCAAACGGCGTACGGCCATCCATTCTCCAAACGCATCATCGGTAACGCCCTGCTTGCCTATCTGCTGTGTCAGGGCTGGGGCAATAACCCGGATGCGCTCAACGGGCTGGTCAAACAGGCTCATGCCCTGAGCAGCGAGGCCGTGTCCAACGACAACTGGCTGGACAGCCAGGCCCAGGACCAGTTGATTGATCAGTTGTTGAAGTTTCAGCAATGGCATTACGTGCTACCGACCAGCCCGGCGCTGGTGGTACTGGATACCCGCACCCGACGCTGGCGCAGCGAGTCGAACTTCAATCACCCGTCCGGGCTGCTCGACTGGGAAGCGCTCAGTGAGCTGCAACAGGAGCTGATCGACCATAAATCGGCGATTATCGTCTCACCTGCCCCCGTTTTCGGTGTCAAGTTGATCGAGGCAATACAACGTATCTTCAGCTGGTGTGGCTATCCGTTGCTGGTCGATGCGGAGAACTGGATGGCGCACCGTGGTGCTGCCAACGTGATTCTGAACATCTTTCGCCACTCCAGAACCCCGGGCAATTATGTGATCCTGTCGGGCGATGTGCATTACTCGTTCGTCTACGAAATCCTGATCCGCCAGCGCAGCGGCGGGCCTCACATCTGGCAAATCACCAGCAGTGGCATCAAGAATGAATTCCCCCGTCGTTTACTCGACACTTTTGATCGGCTGAATCGCTGGTTATACTCTCCCCGCTCACCTCTTAACTGGTTCACCAAGCGCCGCCTGATGAAGGTTGTTCCGCGCACGCCCGAGCACAGCAAGGCCGGTGAACGCTTATGGAACTCGGCAGGTGTCGGGCAGGTACTGTTCAATGAACAGGGCCAGCCGACCCTGATCAACCAACTCAATGCCAACGGTGACGCGCCTACCTGTTTCGTCGAACCGGAAGAATACAGAGACCAGCGATCAGACGAAGAGCGTGGCTTTCTGGAAAACAACCGGGAAACAAGGGATAGTCACCGCTAAACTTATCGGCAATTGCCGGGTCGATAGTTGCTACCGGTCAGGTTGCGGCACACCCTGGCAAGCATTACTTCCTGGAGAGCGCCCCCGTGATAACCAATCAACGCATAGCCAGACTCAACGCATGGGGGGCACATGGCTTCACCGCCACCGGCGTAGTCCTTGCGTTCCTGGCGACCATTGCCTTGTTCAACAACGAACCCAAAGCCTGCCTGTTATGGCTGGGCGCGGCCCTGATCGTGGATGGAGTCGACGGCTCACTGGCTCGCAAGGTCAACACCACGTCGGTACTGCCGCACTTCGACGGCTCGGTACTGGATCTGGTCATCGACTACCTGACCTACGTGTTCATCCCGGCACTGTTCATCTACCGCTATATACCGGTGCCGGATTACACGCTGCTACTGAGCATCTCGGTCATTCTGGTTTCGTCGCTGTTCTGCTTCTGCAACGTCGACATGAAAAGCAAGGACAACTACTTTCAGGGCTTCCCCGCCGCCTGGAACGTCGTTGCATTGTGCCTCTACATTCTGTCACCGGCGCCATGGCTGACGTTCATCACCATCATCGCCCTGGCGCTGCTGACCATGACCCGCATGAAGTTCCTGCACCCGTTCCGCGTGCGCCGCTTCATGCCGCTCAATATCGCGGTGACCACCGTATGGTTGCTGTCCAGCGCACTGCTGATCATCAACCATCCGCACAACGGCCCGGTGGTCATGGGGCTGTGGCTGGCAATGTCGGCGTATTTCCTGGGGATTTGTATCTGGAGAACGTCGCTGGAGTGGCTCGGTCGGCTTAAAGCCTGACCTGCAAGTCAGACCAAAAAGCTCGCTGAACGCCTTGCGCGGTCAGCGAGCTTTTTTATGCGCGCCCTATTTGCTCTCGGCCTGCATCTCGGCAGCAGGCCGGACCTTGCCGAAGTAATGCGTGGTATAGCAGCACAAACCCAACCCACCCAGGGCCAACAGGCCGCCGACGATGCCGACATTGGCAACCCCGAGATGGCTGCTGACCACGCTGCCGAGCAGCGCGCCGCCGCCAATCCCGATATTGAAGATGCCCGAGAACAGCGCCATCGCCACATCGGTCGCATCAGGTGCCAGCGACAGCACGCGCGCCTGCAAGGTCAGGCCGAAGCACATGATCGCCATGCCCCAGATAATGGTCAGCGTGCCGAGCGTCGTAGCATCGCCGGAGAGCGGCAACAGCATCAGCAGGCACAGGGTCAGCGTCCCAATGGCGGTGATCAACAGCCCGTTCGGGAAGCGGTCGCTGAACAGGCTGAAGATGATCGAGCCCATGATCCCGGCACCGCCAAAGACCAGCAGCAGAATTGTGGTCATTTCGCCGCTGAGCTGTGACACGGTCTGGGTGAACGGTTCGATGTAGCTGTAGGCGGTGAAATGAGCGGTCACCACGATGGCAGTCAGCAGGTAGATCGCCATCAGCCGTGGGCGTTTGAACAGGATCGGCAGGCTGCGCAACGAACCGGAGTTCTGACTGGGCAGTAAAGGCAGCGCGCGAACCAGCAGGAAGACTACCAGCGCAGCGATGCCGGCGATGCCTAGAAAGGTCGTCCGCCAGCCCAAGGCTTCACCCAGCACGCGGCCCAGCGGAATACCCAATACCATCGCCAACGACGTACCGGTCGCCAGCAGGCCCAGCGCCTGAACCTGCTTGCCGGGCGGTGCGATGCGTACGGCCAGCGACGCCGTAACCGACCAGAACACCGCATGTGCAAACGCGATACCGACCCGGCTCACCAGCAGGATCGCAAAGCTGGGGGCGATCGCGGATAGGACGTGGCTGACCACAAACAGGCCGAACACGAACATCAGCAGCTTGCGGCGCTCGATGTTGCGCGTCGCCAGCATCATCGGCAACGACATCAGCGACACAACCCAGGCATAGATCGTGAGCATCAGCCCGACTTGGGCCGGGGTCATCTCGAAGCTCTGACCGATGTTACTCAGCAGACCAATCGGCACGAACTCGGTGGTATTGAAAATGAAGGCCGCCAAGGCCAGCGCGAATACGCCAAGCCAGCTACCTGCCTGCTCGTTTGGAGGTGAAGTTATCAAGAATCACAACGCCCTGAAAATGTTCCGACCCGAAGGCCGACCGCCACGCGTGCACACGCACGCCTGACACCTGTATGCAAAACCGCGGCTCGCCCCACTGAAAAACCAACGCAAAAACGCTCCGCTCGACCTTCTGAATCGGGCGCAGTGTGCAAAGTGGATTATTGTGGATATGGGGAGTGAAGCCAGATGACACGAATTCTACGGACCACAAGAGTGGATCACAACCCGTGCGTACCTGACAGACTTTACAAATGACCGCCGGTCGTCAGCCGTCAAGGAAGCGCTGCCGGTGCTCGGGCGACGGCAACAGGCAGTGATCATAGCGCCCGAACAGGCGATATCGGTTGAGCGCGATACGGTTGTAGGCCCAGTCGCGCAGGAAGCGTGGAAAAATCCCCAGCACTTTGAGCAGCGGCCACGGCGCGGGCAACAGCCCCATGATGTGCAGAAAGGCGTCCGAGCGTACGAACACCCGATTGTTGACGATAACCGCGATGGTATGAAAATCGTCGAGCGGCAGACCGGCCCACTTCAGCAACGCCTGACCTTGTTCCGACTGCACTGCGGCCAAGCGCAGACGCCGATGCGGATCATGGCGAATCAGAAACTTCACCACGCCATTGCACAGCTTGCAGACGCCATCGAACAGCACGACACATTCATCGGGTTTCAAATAAGGGGCGGGGGTGTTCGGCACGGTATTCACCTGTTCAGGAAAAACAGCCCTGGCGCGCCCGGAAACATCAACGCCCCGCCAGTCGAAGGACCGGCGAGGCGTTCAGGCTAAAGCCATTACCCGGCAGAATCAAACCTTGCGGACGAACTCCGACTTCAGCTTCATCGCGCCGATGCCATCGATCTTGCAATCGATGTCATGGTCGCCATCGACCAGGCGGATGTTCTTGACCTTGGTGCCGACCTTGACCACCAGCGAGGAGCCTTTGACTTTCAAGTCCTTGATCACCGTGATGGTGTCGCCGTCCTGCAGCACGTTGCCCGTTGAGTCCTTGATGACTTTCACGTCGTCGGACGCATCGGGGCCAGCGGCGTCGGCAGACCATTCATGGGCGCATTCCGGGCAGATCAGCAGGCTGCCGTCTTCGTAGGTGTATTCGGAATTGCATTTCGGGCAGGACGGTAAGCTCACAATGGTTCTCGCATCGAGGAGGGGTAAAACCATGCATTATAAAGGGCTTTTCCCGTTTCAGGTGGGAAGAGACCGATCTGTCGTCATAAACCTGCTTCAGTCATTGGACAGAAGCGAGGACCTGAACTAAAAAATACAGCACGCTCTGTCCGGCCACTCCTCTTCGCCCTCTTCGTACACGACCCCTGCGCCTCGCGTTGGCGGTAGCTATTGCAGCGTGCATTTACCGTCTCTTGCCACTTACTGCATGAGCACATCACATGGGCATCCCTCACAACCCGGCACTCGGCTATCGGCCCGAGATCGATGGTCTGCGCGCGCTCGCGGTCATCCCGGTCATTCTGTTCCACGCGGGCTTGCCGCTGTTCAGCGGCGGATTCGTGGGCGTCGATATCTTCTTCGTGATCTCCGGCTATCTGATCACTTCGATCATCATCGCGGAGAAGATCAGAGGGTGGTTCTCGCTGATCAACTTTTATGAACGACGTGCGCGGCGCATCCTGCCTGCGCTGTTCGTGGTGATGCTGATCTGCCTGCCTGTCGCGTGGTTGACGCTCGATCCGTCTGACCTGAAATACTTCGCCAAGAGCCTGGTGGCGGTGCCGACCTTTTCATCCAACGTGCTGTTCTGGCTGGAAAGCGGCTATTTCGACGCCACGGCAGAACTCAAACCGCTGTTGCATACCTGGACGCTCGCGGTGGAGGAACAGTACTACCTGTTCTTCCCGCTGCTCTTGATGCTGGCCTGGGGCCTGGGCCGCAAGCGGCTGATTGGGCTGCTGATCGTCCTCGCCCTGGCCAGCCTGGCGCTGGCGCAACTGGGCGCCCATCAAGCCACCAGCAACGCGTTTTATCTGCTGCCGGCACGTGCCTGGGAATTGCTGGCGGGCTCGTTCATCGCCTTCTACTTTGCCTGGCGACCGCGCAGCATCGGGCGCGCGAGCGTTGTCGATCAGGCGGCGACTTTACTGGGGATTTCGCTGATCGGTTATGCCGTGGTCGGTTTCGACAGCAGCACGCCCTTCCCCGGTCTTAATGCGCTGGTGCCGGTACTGGGTGCGGTGTTGATCATCGTCTTCGCCCATGGCAAGACCTGGGTAGGGAGCGCCCTGAGTTCACGTGCGCCCGTCGCGATCGGCATGCTCAGCTACAGCGCTTACCTGTGGCATCAGCCCGTCTTTGCCTTTGCCCGCCAGTACAACCTGAATGAGCCAGGCCTGCCACTCATGCTGGCGCTTACCCTTGTGTCTCTGGCGCTGGCCTGGCTGAGCTGGCGTTTCGTCGAGCAGCCGTTTCGCAAGGCCGGCACCTTCAATCGCCGTCAGATTTTCACCACGGCAGGCGCTGCCTCGACGCTGTTTATCGCGCTGGGGCTGGTTGGCTATGTGAATAACGGCTTTCCCCAGCGCTTCGCTGTCGACCCGGAGCTGCATCAAGCATTCGCCGACCCGTTGATACGCGACAAATGCGACCAGCCTCTGGACGGCAAGAGCGGCAACGTCGACTTTTGCCTGTTCGGCCTTGCTGACAAGGAGGCAGTACCGGACATGGCGCTGTTCGGCGACAGCCATTCCGAAGCGCTGTTATCGACGTTCGACGCCGCCGCCCGGGATCAGGGCAGAACCCTCGCGCATATCGGTCTGGGCGGCTGCCTGCCTTTGCTCAGCGTGGACGTGGCCAACGGCAACTACGCTGCCGGGGTCTGCGAGGCGCTGGCCGAACGGGAATTCGAATACGTGAAACAGCAGCGGATCAAAAAGGTCGTGCTGGTGGCGCGCTGGACGCTGTATACCGGCGACGATTACAGCGAGAGGACGATGAGCACGTATTTCCTGACCTCGCGCGCCGATCCGGAGAAAAGTCGCGAAACCTCGCGCAGGGTATTCAGCCAGGCCCTTGAACACACGATCGAGGCCTACCGCAGTATCGGCGCCGAGGTGTTCATCATCGCGCAGGTGCCGCAGCAAATGATCAACCCTGAAAGTCTCTACTATCGCTTGGCGCGGGACGCTTCGGAAGACGATGCGCAAGCCTTGCAGCGGGTCAGCGAACTGTCGGTGCCGGTGGAAAAACACGACCTGTTGCAGCGTTTCACCCGCCAGTTGTTCCTGCGTGCCAGCCAGTCAAAACACATCAGCCTGATCACGCTGGATGACGCCTTCTGCAAGGACAGGCAATGCCTGATCGGCGACCTGCATTCGTATTACAAGGACTTCAACCACCTCAACGCCAGAGGTGCGGGGCTGCTTGCCGGCCAGATCAGCCATATTCTTGACCAGTGACAGGGTTTTATCAGGCGGCATTGTCTGTAATGCTGATGCCTGCCCAGCCTCCGAGGACCACCGCATGACCGCCGCCAGCTTCACCCCCTTCGAGGATCTGGCCAACCTGCTGATACCCCACACCCACGCAGAGAAAATCGACGACTCGCACGATGTCTCGCACTTGCTGCGTGTCTGGAAGAACGTCTGCGCCATTCGTGACCGTGAAGGCGGCGATGCCCGTGTGCTGATTGCGGCAACGCTGCTGCATGACTGCGTTTCGGTCGAGAAAGACTCGCCGTTTCGCGCCAGCGCATCGCGACTGGCGGCGGCGCGGGCCAGCGAATTGTTGACCGAGATGGGGTGGGATGAGCAGAGCATCGCCTCCGTCGCCCACGCCATCGAAGCGCACAGCTTCTCGGCGGCGATCACGCCGTTGACCCTCGAGGCCAGAATACTGCAGGACGCCGACCGTCTGGACTCGCTGGGCATGATCGGTGTGGCCCGCACCTTCTACGTGTCAGGGCGCCTCGGCAGAGCGCTCTACGACCCGAATGATCCGTATGCCAGCCAGCGCCCCTATGACGACCTGAATTTCGCCGTCGACCACTTCCACACCAAGCTGCTGCAACTGGCTGACGGTTTTCAGACCGCTACCGGCGCACAGCTGGCGAAAGCCCGGCACCACCGGGTCAAGCGCTTTCTGGATGAACTGATGGAGGAAATTGCTCCCCTGCAGCCATGAATCGTCGGCTGATCACCCATCATTCAGTAGATGTCACAAAGACATCACACAATTGCCCTATAAACGGCTCTCCGAGAAGGTCCGCGTGTTTATAGGGGTTGTGTGCCGTGAAAAGATTGATGCCTCGTTTCCTACGCCGGCAAGCCACAACGACAACACTCTTGCGCCGCTTCAAAATCACCCTGCGCCTGGTCATCTGCTTTGCCATAACCTCCCTGTTGATGGTCGCGCTTGGCGCGTTCTGCCTGTTGCAGATGCAAGCGATCCGCACCCAGGGTGAGGCAGTCGAGAGCGGCGCCCTGCCCAGTATCGCCACCGCCGATGCCATCGCCATCGGCCTGGTCAAGCTGCGCAGCGAAACCACCCGTCTGATCGCCAACGCCGACGATCCGGGCGCCGTCATCAACAGCAAGATCAATGTCGAGCAACTCAGGAACGAGGTCGAGAAAGGCTTCTCGGAATACCTGGCGCGTGTCCAGTCGGGCACTGAGCATGACTCCATTGTCGCGTTGCAGGATGCCTACAAGGCTTTCATGCCCGGTTTGCAGAATCAGATCGCACTGATCGAGCAGAACAAGCTGGACGAGGCCAGGATGCTGGCCAACACCATGCTCTCGCTGCAAGGCGACCTGATGGACATGCAGGTGCAACTGTTGCGGGAGCTGAACAAACAAAGTGCGGCCGCCGCCGTAGAGGCCGCAGGTGCCAGCTATGAACAAACACGGATCATTGCGCTGAGCGCCATCGGCCTGGTTCTGGCACTGACCCTGTTGCTGGCCTGGCGCCTGAGCGTCAGCATCATCCACCCGGTGCGCCAGGCTTTACACATCGCCAGCACCATTGCCGATGGCGACCTGAGCGAGCACCCGATACCGGACGGCAAGGACGAGACCGCGCAATTGCTGATCACCCTCGGGCGCATGCGCACCAACCTGCACATTACGATCGACCAGATCTACGCAGCGGCGACGCAGTTGTCGCAGTCGGTTCAGGAGATGGGCAGCATCGCCGAAGCCAGTGCGCTCAATCTGCAATTGCAGAACACTGAAATCGAACAGGCCGCTGTCGCGGTCAATCAGATGAGCCAGGCGGCCATCGAAGTGGCAGGCAACGCCAGCAATACCGTGACCGAATCGGAGGCGTCGACCCGGGCGGCAGCACAAGGGCAGGACAAGCTCTCGGCAACCATTCTGTCGATCAAGGAGCTGACCGAAAATGTGCTGGATTCGTCGCATCAGGCTGAAGGGCTGGCCGAACGTACCCAGAGCATCAGCAGCATCCTCGATGTGATTCGTGCAATCGCCAATCAGACCAATTTACTGGCGCTGAACGCGGCTATCGAAGCGGCTCGTGCAGGCGAAGCCGGGCGTGGTTTTGCCGTGGTGGCCGATGAAGTCCGCTCACTGGCGCAACGCACCAGTGCCTCCACCGCGGAAATCGAAGGGCTGATCAGCGGCGTGCAGCAAAGCACCCAGCAAACCGCCAGCTCGCTGCGCCACACGGCGACGCAGGCCAACCTGACGATGGAACAGGCCGCCTCGACCGGCGAAGCCCTGCAAGTGATCATTCATTCAACCGCCACCATCAACGACCGCAACCTGCTGATTGCCAGTGCCGCAGAACAGCAGGCCCAGGTGGCGACTGAAGTGGACCGCAACCTCAGCAGTATTCGCGAGCTGTCCAGCCAGACCGCTTCAGGCGCGCAGCAGACCACCGTCGCGAGTAACGCACTGTCGATGCTGGCGAATGATCTGAACCTGATGGTGCAGCGTTTCGTGTTGTGATGGGTTGAAACTCGCCAGCCAGCCTGCAACAAGAGGCTGGCTGGCGAACAACGGCTATCAGTCCTGCGGACGCAGGCGGTACTGCGGCGGCAGTTGCTCGAAGCCGCTGATGGTTACGTCGAGGCTTTTCCAGCGGCCATCCTTGATGCCGTAGATGCAGCCATGCACAGACAGGCTCTGCCCACGGTGCCAGGCGTTCTGCACAATGCTGGTGTGACCGACGTTGGCCACTTGCTGAATCACATTCAATTCACACAGGCGGTCGACGCGCTCTTCCTCGGTCGGCAGTTTGGCCAACAACTCGCGGTTTTCGTAATACAGGTCACGAATCGTGCGCAACCAGCCGTCGATCAGGCCGAACTGGCGGTCCTGCATGGACGCACGCACGCCGCCGCAACCGTAGTGGCCTGTGACCAGAATGTGTTTGACCTTCAACACGTCCACTGCGTACTGAATCACTGACAGGCAGTTAAGGTCGGTGTGCAGTACGACGTTGGCCACGTTGCGGTGAACGAACAGATCACCCGGCAGCATGCCGACGATTTCGTTGGCCGGCACGCGTGCGTCGGAGCAACCGATCCACAGGAACTCAGGGGTTTGCTGGCGGGCCAGTTTGGCGAAGAACTCAGGGTCTTCCTGCTTTATCGCATCGGCCCAGCGTGCATTGTTATCAATCAGGTCTTGTAGCTCGTTCATGCTTTGACGCCTCGATCTCGATAATGATGCCCAGCCTTGGACTGGTGTCCGATCCTTCAAGTCACGCTGTGATGCCACGCGTTACGAATGCCTGTCGTCAACAAAAAGGAATCTTCAAAGTCACGGTCGGTCCACTTTTTACGACCACCTGAAATGAGGATTTCTCATGAACGATTCACGCCGCCCGTTTGGTGCTACCGAACCGGAACCTATCGACGATAACGAAGACCGCATGGGCTCCATGGAAACACTCGATTTCGACGAGGAAGAACCGGGCCGTATCGGCGATCTTATCCCTGAAGGCGAGCTGCAACATGAAATTCCGGATCAGCGAGTGCGCGAAGCAGGCCTCACGGGGGCTTCCACCGATGACCATCATTCGACCGACGATGATCTGTCTCCGGAAACCCTGATCCATGAAGACGGCGCCCGCTCACCCAACGAGCCAGGCGAAGACCTCCCGGCCGACCTGGATGTTACGGTCGTCGATGAAGATGACATTGGCGGTGGCAACGGCCTGGACGAAGAAGAACTGGCAATCGTCGACCCGCTGGACGGCAACCAGCGCTGATCCGGACACTCAGTCCAGCAGCGTGCAGGCCATGACCACTGCGTCTTCACGGCCGCCGTCGGATGCCGGGTAGTAGTCACGACGCCGGCCTATCTCGTTGAAACCGTAGTTTTCATACAGACGATAGGCTGGGCGGTTGCTGTCACGCAGCTCCAGAAAGCATTCTCGTGCATTGAGCTGGTAAGCGCGCTTCATCAGGTGGTCGAGCAGTAACAGGCCAAGACCCCGCCCCTGATTTTCAGGTTTGACCGTAATGTTGAGCAGGTGCGCTTCGTCGATGATGACCTGAATGACGCCGTGTCCGACCTGCTGCGCGCCCTCGAACATCAACCAGATCTCATAGGACTTGAGCCCGTCGAGAAAGATGCCGCGTGTCCAGGGATGACTGAACGCTGCGTATTCGATTTTCAGCACTGCGTCCATGTCGGCTTCGGTCATACGGCGGAAGGTTACGGCATCACTCATCGATCGATTTCCAGCGCGTCATCAGCCGACGCATGGCTTTCCAGACATCCGCCTTGCGCTCAGGCTCGTCCATCAGTAATTCAAGACCTGGCAGCGCCCAGGCAGTGCCCAGACCTTCAATCTGCAGTTCACGGTGGTAAGACTCGGCATCGGCTTCACCGGCGTACTTAATCGACGGCAGACCGATCAGCCACAGGCAGGCACAAGGCTCGTCCTCGAGCCGCGCCCCGACGAAGCCCTGCACGAAATCTCGCGCAGCTTCCGGGCCCTGGTCCATCTGGCCGCGGACCAGCAACGGCCAGCGCACGGGCTCGCCGATGATCTGCGGGCTGTCGGGCAGACCGGCGGCGCGCAGCATGTCCTTGAGCAGCAGGTAGGAAGGATCACGGCTCTGAAACGGCTGACCCGTGGTGAGTTCGACCAGTAACAGGCAGCGTCCGGCGCGCAACAATTGCAGGGCAAAGCGCGGTGGCGGTACCACCGGCGCCTTGGGCGGCGCCGGCTCGGACTCTTCGGCGGCCGGGGTGGCTGTGCGCGTGCTGGCCAGTGAGGGGCGCGGCACCTCGACTCTCGGACGCTCGGGCTGCCGGGCAATCGGCTCGACGTTCGACGTTTCGGCAGGCGCAGTGTGCTCCGCTGGCGAAGCAGCAAGCGCGACACGTTGCACCTCGACCGGCGGCGGCAACGGCATAAGCAGTTGCGGACGCGACGGCGCGGCGAATGGCAGTTCTGTGCGCGGCAGCCAGTTGACCACCTGCATGGCAGTCAAATAAGCGCGGCGACGGGACTCGTTGAGCAAGGGTCAGCCACCTGTGGATAAGTTAAGCGCGCAATTCTAGCGTTGTTCGCCTTTTTGCGCTGCAGCATATCGCCCGCAGGTGAAATATCAGTCGGCTGATGCAGTACAATTGCCGCTTTTCACTTGCCAACAGTCGGCCTAACGATGATCGAACCCAAGCGCGTTCTGCGCGCCCTTGCCGAGCACTGGGCGCTTCTTGAGCCCTTATGCGAACATTTCGACCAGGGTACGTTGAGCCTGAGCGAGCTGCGCCTGCAACTGGGCGCTCAGCAGCAGGACAGCACTCCGCAAGACATCACCAATCTGCTGGACGTGTGGATCCGTCTGGACATTCTGGTGCCCGTCGCGAAAAGCCCGAACCGTTTCGAGCTCAATGCACAGATCCATGACTTCCTGTCGTACCTGCGCCGCGAGCACCGTCTGGGCCTGTGCCTGGAAATCGAAGCCTACCTGCGCCACCTGGAGCGACTGGCCGGCTACATTCAGGACGCGTTCGAGGTTCGCGACGCCAACGACCTGGCCAGACAGCTGCGCCTGCTGGACATGCGCGTGCGCGACGTACTCAAGAAGCTCGCCAACGACGAACAGGCGCTGGTCGCCGTGGCCGACCGGGCCAAGACCAGTGACCGGCAGATCCCGTTGCGCCAGCGTTATGCCGAAGTGCTGGCGACGTGGGACGAATACGTCGAGCCGATGATTCAACTGGTCAACGCAGACGGTGCGTTCGAGCAGGGCGTGCGCAAGGTCGAAAACGTCCTGCTGCGCCTGCTGACCGAGCAACAACGTCTCGGTCACCTGGTCGACGACGACATGCTGCTGCGTACCCATGCGCGCATTCTGGAAATGCAGACCAGCGCCCAGCTGACCTTGCGCCATGCGCGCGAACTGCTGCTGCCACTGCGTGAAGAAGCGCGTCGCCATAACGCGGTTACACGCGGCGCGGCGCTGGCCTTGTCTGCCATTCGCCGCAAGGGGCTGGATGCGGTGCCTCAGGCTGCCATGCCGATGTTTACCCGTCCGCAAAGCACGTTTCTGGGCAGTGCCAGTCAGGTCGAGGCTTACGTGTATGCCCTGGCGCGCTTCGAACCCAAACCCGCCAGATTCCCCAAGGCCAGCGGCACCCGCAAGGGCCAGGCGCCACGCGCACCGCGTACGGTCAAGGAGATGCTCGAGCGCTGCGAAGACGCCTTGCCGATGCCTGACCTGATGGTCTGGTTGCTGGAGCAGGAGCCGACCGGCGAAACCGACGAGCTGCTCTACTGGTTCTCGCGCTTGTCGCGCGACAAGCGCTTCGCCCGTGAACGCCTCGAGCGTCGCGAATATTTCACCCGGGAGCACCGCGTCAGCCTGCGCTCCTTTGCCCTGCTCGCTGCAAAAGACGAGCAGGCCGAGCATTCCGAGAGCACCGTTCATGCATCTTGATCTATCCGAAATGTCCCAGCTCGCGCCGATCTTTCGCGAGCTGTTCAAGGGCTATCACATCAGCCGCCGCGACCCGGAGCTGTACGCCCAGCTCTCCAATTGCCAGGACCAGTACCGCACGCTGTTCAAGGCACTGGGCTTCGAACTGGTCTGCGATACGCGTGGCTTTTATTATTTCGTGCCTGAACTGGCTGCTGCGCAGGTCAACAAGACCGCCCAGCGCCTGGCGCTGTTCACCTTCATCCTCGTTGAACATCTGGCAGATCAGGGCCGTGACCCCATGTCGGTGCTCGACGGTGGCAGCCTGGGCCGCGACGAGCTGCCTTCGATGCTGGAAAAGTACCGCGACCTGTTTCTCCAGGCTGAAGTACAGACCCCGGAAGAGCTCGAAGAAAAGATCATGCGCCGCATGACGCAGTTGGGCTTTGCCAGTGAGGAAGTGGGTATCTACCGCTTCCTGCCGCCGATGCACCGTTTTCTCGATGTGTGCCTGTCGGTGCAACAGGACCGCGATCTGGCCGCCAGCCTGCATAGCGCCCTGCCCCTGCCGACGCCTGTGCTCATCGATGACGACAGCGACGAGAAGCTGCTGGAAACCGATGACCCGCTGGACCTGGCTGAATTCGGCGAAGAGACCGAGGAAGAGGCGCTGGCCCGGGCAATCGCCGATGAGCAACGACAGGAGATGGACACATGAGCCAGGAACGTTATGGCATCCGCCGCTTTGCCCTGTTGAACACTGCCGGTTACAGCCTTGGCCTGTTCCCGCTGGAAAATCCGCTGTCGGTATACGGCGCGAACAACCTCGGTAAAAGCGCCTCGATCAACGCCCTGCAATTCCCGATTCTGGCGCGCATGTCGGACATGAGCTTCGGCAAGTACAGTCTGGAACAATCGCGGCGCTTCTACTTCGCCTCCGACACCAGCTACATTCTGGTGGAAGTTTCCCTGCCTCACGGCCCGCATGTCATCGGCGTCGTGGGTCGCGGTCCGGGCGGCGGCTTCGGCCACCAGTTCTTCGCCTATGCCGGCGAGCTGGATCTGGGTCATTACCAGAAGAACGACACCTGCCTGCGTCAGAAAGAGCTGTTCAGCAACCTGGAAAGCCAAGGCCTGAAAGCCTACGAGCTCAAGCCTGACGAACTGCGCCGTCTGCTGGTCGGCGGGCACACGTCGATTCCGCTGGACCTGACCTTGATCCCGCTGCGCTCCACCAGCGAGCAGAGCCTCAAGACCTTCCGCGCACTGTTCATCAACCTGCTGCACATGCGTGAAATCACCGCCGCCAAACTCAAGCAGCTGTTTCTGGATGCTTTCGAGCACAGCCTGCGTTCGGGCAGCGTCGACTATATTGCCGCCTGTGAAGAAGCCTTCCGCGATGTGCGGCGTATGGAACAGGACTACAACTCGCTGGTGCTGGCGGGTCCCCTGGTCGAGGCGCTGGCCGCTGGCGTCAAGCAGCGCGATGTGTTGCGCGGCAAGCTGCATCGTCTGTCACCGATCCTCGATTCACTGCTCGGCACCTGGTCGGATTACTCCGGTGCGCGCAAGGAAGAGCTGGTCATTCAGGCCGAGCATTACCGTGCCCAGCAGGATGAGATGCAGAACGATCAGCGCAGCAGCACTCAGGAACTGATGCGCCTGGAGCGCGAGATCAGCAGCATCCAGCGCTGGGTCGGCGAGCTGTCGGTACTGAAAAACCGTTTTGCGCTGGTCGATGACGTCAAGGTGCTGGAGCAACAGCTGCTCGCCGCCAAGGACGCTCACGATGAGCTGGCCGGTGCGCTGGCCCAGTCCCGGCAGTTCAGCGCCGAAGACCTGGACGAGCGTCTGCGTGATCTGGAAAAACGCCTCAAGTCGGTCAAGCAGCAGCTTGATCATGCGGACAACAACAGCTATGCCCGTCTGCGTGAAGAGTTTTCCCAGCCGGACGTAGAACGTCTGATGCGTCTGTTCAACAGCGCGCTGTTCAGCCTGCCGTTGGGTGAGCAAGGCATTGCGCTGGATGATGGCGATGCGTGGGTCAAATCGCTGGAGACCATTCTGGACGGCTTCAAGGGCGATCAGTTCGCGGTACCGGGGCTGACGATCAACCTGTCGAGCATCGAGCCTCCTGCCCTGCAGGCGCTGGCCGATCGTGCCGCGTTGCGCGATCAGAAAGAGCGACTGGAGAAAGAACTCAAACAACTGAAAACCCAGCAGGCTGTCGCTGCCGACCGTTCGGCGAGCAAGACCCAGACCGAAGCGCTGTATCAGCAGGTGCTGGATGCTCAAAAGGCGCTTGAAGACTTCCGCCGCTGCCAGACCTTGAGCGCGGAGGAATCCACCAAACTGGAAGAACTGGCGCAGATGGAAGCCGCTCAGGATGAACTGAAACGCTCCAGCGACGCGTTCACCGAGCGCGTGCAGCAACTGTCCGCCAAGCTGCAATTGATCGCACGTCAGATCGGCGATATGGAATCCAAGCAACGTACGCTGGACGATGCGCTACGTCGCCGTCAGTTGCTGCCTGCGGATCTGCCATTCGGCACACCGTTCATGGACCCGATCGACGACTCCATGGATAACCTGTTGCCGCTGCTCAACGACTACCAGGACAGCTGGCAGGGTCTGTTGCGCAGCGATGGACAGATCGAGGCGCTGTACGCACAGGTTCGCCTCAAGGGTGTGGCCAAGTTCGACAGCGAGGACGACATGGAGCGTCGCCTGCAGCTATTGATCAATGCCTACGCGCACCGTACCGACGAAGCACTTACGCTGGGCAAGGCTCGTCGCGCTGCGGTCACGGATATCGCACGTACCCTGCGCAATATCCGTAGCGACTATGACAGCCTTGAGCATCAACTGGCGCTGTTCAACCGCGAGATCAACAAGCGTCAGGTCTCGAACCTGGCAAGCTTCCGTATTGTGCTCGCCCCTAACAAGGAAGCGCTCAAGCACATCGACCAGATCATCCACAGCGCCGGGCAGTACGAGGAAGGCGAGACGCTGTCGGTCTTCGACCTGAGCCAGAGCGCAGAGCAGGACAACAAGAACGAAGAAGCCAAGGAATATCTGGCCCGGCTTGTGGCTGCCAACCACAACCAGTTGGGCTTGAAGGACCTGTTCGAGCTGGCATTCGAAATCACCAAGGTCAACGGTCAGCCGGTTATCCACACCGATATCGATGGGGCTGCCTCCAACGGCACCACGATGACCATCAAGGCATTGACCAACATGTACCTGCTGCTGCACTTGATGGATCGCGATCAGGCTGGTCGGGTGCGTTTGCCTTACTACCTCGACGAAGCCGCAGACATCGACGAGAAGAATCAGGCAGCCCTGCTGGAAACCAGCCTGCAACTGGGCTTCGTTCCAATTCTGGCCAGTGTGAAGCCACAGGTCTCGGCTCACGTTGCCATCGACCTGGAAGGCGGCAGCGGACCCAACGGCATCTACATTGATGAAGCGGACTGGAAATACATTCAGCGTCGTGACGATGTGAAACCAGAGGTCCCGGAACTGGCCTCGTAAGCGCTTTAAGTTGCCGTCAGAAGGCCGCATGAGAATGCGGCCTTTTTTATTGTCTTTGAATTGAGTGAGGCCCTGTTGCAGGCCTCCGGCGGGCAGACTCTTTATTCATCGAATTCATAATGAGGTGCAGCGAACACGCATACGATTACACCAGGCAAGCTTGGAGTGACCCCATGAGAACGATATTGCTGACGGTCTTGCTGGCCGTTGCTGCAACAGCGCAGGCAACTGACTACTACGTGGCCCCCAATGGCGATGATCACGCTGCGGGTACCAAAGGTGCACCGTTGCGCACCATCATGCGCGCGCAGCAAGCCGCAAAAGCCGGCGACACGGTTTACTTTCGCGGCGGCGTCTATACCTACACAGCCGGCGTCAACCGTTGCGCTACCCGTACAGACACCGTGAATGCCATCACCCTGAACAACAGCGGCAGCGAAAACAAACCCATACGCTACTGGGCCTATCCGGGCGAAACACCGGTTTTCGATTTCTCGGCCATGAAAGACGATTGTCGCGTCAAAGGCTTCAACGTTACCGGTAGCTGGCTACACCTGAAGGGGCTGGAGGTGACCGGCGTACCGCAACAGCCCGAAAACCATCTCAACCACGAGTCATGGGGCATCTGGAACAGCGGAAGCCACAATACCTTCGAGCAACTCAATCTGCATCACAATATGGGACCCGGCCTGTTCATTCAGAACGGCGGTTATAACCTGGTGCTGAATACCGACTCTCACCACAACTACGATCCTTACACCTCAAACGGCGCAGGTCAGAGTGCAGACGGCTTCGGTGCACATATCAAGGCAGGCCATCCAGGTAATGTATTCCGAGGTTGCAGAGCGTGGGCCAATTCCGACGACGGCTTTGACCTGATCAATGCCTTTTCGCCAGTGACCATCGAGAGCTCATGGGCATGGCAGCAGGGCTACCTGCCTGGCACGCGCACAAAACTTGAAGCAGGCAATGGTAATGGCATCAAAGCCGGCGGCTACGGAGGCAAGTATGTGCCTGACGGCGTGAAACACATCGTCCGTAATTCCGTTGCCTTCGACAATAAGTCCGCTGGTTTCTATGCCAATCACCATACCCTGGCACTGGACTTCATCAACAACACGGCTTTTGCAAATGGCGTGAACTACAACATGGCAGGTATCGCCCCGGATGGTTCGCTGATCCCTCTCGGTAACCTGTTCAACAACATCGCCTACAAGGGACGCTTGACCGTTAACACCGAAGGACTGGATATGGCACACAACTCCTGGACATTGCCAACGCCGGTAACCGAAGCAGACTTTGAAGATGTCTCGGAGACGGGATGGGATGCGCCACGTCAGCCGGACGGAAGCCTGCCGGTGCTGCGCAGCTTCCACCTGCGAGCGGGCAGCAGACTGGCAGGGATGGGGGCGTTTCACTAAACCTTGGGGGTATCTGGCGCCAATGCGGCTGCATTGCAATGAGATGAGCCAGATAGAGAATGCAGAGGTTTCTGGAACCCCAGACAAACAAAAACCCTCAACGCGTAAGCGATGAGGGTTTCTGGAATTTAATCTTGACGATGACCTACTCTCACATGGGGAAACCCCACACTACCATCGGCGATACATCGTTTCACTACTGAGTTCGGGATGGGATCAGGTGGTTCCAATGCTCTATGGTCGTCAAGAAATTCGGGTACCGAATCGTGCCCTGCGGCGCGCTTCAGCAAATCAGGTATGTGATAGCAAGCTGTTTCAGGTGTCGTTCGTGACGCAAACTTTCGGTTCGTGTCATCTTCACAGTCACCGCAATCTGCTCATTCGACGCAAATTGCTTGGGTGTTATATGGTCAAGCCTCACGGGCAATTAGTATTGGTTAGCTCAACGCCTCACAGCGCTTACACACCCAACCTATCAACGTCGTAGTCTTCGACGGCCCTTTAGGGAACTCAAGGTTCCAGTGAGATCTCATCTTGAGGCAAGTTTCCCGCTTAGATGCTTTCAGCGGTTATCTTTTCCGAACATAGCTACCCGGCAATGCCACTGGCGTGACAACCGGAACACCAGAGGTTCGTCCACTCCGGTCCTCTCGTACTAGGAGCAGCCCCTCTCAAATCTCAAACGTCCACGGCAGATAGGGACCGAACTGTCTCACGACGTTCTAAACCCAGCTCGCGTACCACTTTAAATGGCGAACAGCCATACCCTTGGGACCGGCTTCAGCCCCAGGATGTGATGAGCCGACATCGAGGTGCCAAACACCGCCGTCGATATGAACTCTTGGGCGGTATCAGCCTGTTATCCCCGGAGTACCTTTTATCCGTTGAGCGATGGCCCTTCCATACA
>NZ_JAFIBG010000001.1:4730000-4937500 GCF_017832995.1 Pseudomonas sp. PvP009
CGCGGCGCCGCCTAGACGTGGGATTCGCCTAGCAAACACGGGAATCCGCAGCAGTAACAGGAATGCACCTATCCCCGCATACAACGCCCACTCTTTAAGATCGGCCCGGACAATCCAGAACATATGCAGCAAACCCAGCCCCAGAATCACGTAGATGATCCGATGCAGCTTTTTCCAGCGTGCTCCCAGACGGCGCTGGCTATAACGGTTGGATGTCAACGCAAGCGCAAGCAGCCCCAGCAACGCCAGCGCGCCGACGATGATATAAGGACGCTTGACCAGCTCGACACCCAACTGCCCCCAATCCAGCCCCAGAATGAACAGTGCATACATGGCCAGGTGGAGCAACGCATAGGCAAAACACCACAGGCCCAGCTGGCGACGCACCACAATCCACCCGGACCAACCGGTAAGGCGCTGCAACGGTGTCATGGAGAGCGTGATCAGCAGCATGACCAGCGTCGCCACTCCGAAGTTCTCCACAAGGACTTTGCCGGGGTCAGGCCCGAGCGCAAAGATCCATGCCTGGTACAACCACCACACAGGCGCAATGCAAGCGGCAAGAAATACAGCCAGACGCAAAAACGGATATCGCATCAATAGTCCTTCCGCAAATCCATGCCGGCGTACAAGGCACCCACCTCTTCTTCATAGCCATTGAACATCTTCGTGTCGCGCAGATTCGGGCTGAACAGGCCGCTCGGCAAGCGACGCTCACGCGCCTGCGTCCAGCGCGGGTGATCGACAGTCGGGTTGACGTTGGCATAGAAGCCATACTCGTTTGCCGCAATGCTTTGCCAGGTAGTCTTCGGCTGCTCACTGACCAGGCTGATACGCACGATGGACTTCACACTCTTGAAACCATATTTCCATGGCACCACCAGGCGTAACGGTGCGCCATTCTGGTTAGGCAGTTCACGCCCGTACATGCCCACCGCCAGAATCGCCAGAGGGTTCATCGCTTCATCCAGACGCAGCCCTTCTACATAAGGCCAGTCGATCAGTGCGAAATCAGAGCGCTGACCCGGCATGGACTTGGCGTCCTCCAGCGTTTCGAAACGGATGTACTTGGCTTTGGAGGTCGGCTCTACCTGCTTGAGCAACGCAGATATAGGAAAGCCGATCCACGGAATGACCATCGACCAGGCTTCGACGCAACGCAACCGGTAGATCCGCTCTTCCAGCTGGTAAGGCTTCATGAAGTCTTCGAGTGCATAGCGGCCAGGCTTGGCGACTTCACCATCGATCACGACACTCCAGGGCTCGGTCTGCAGAGAGCCGGCATTCTTTGCCGGGTCGCCCTTGTCAGTACCGAACTCATAGAAGTTGTTGTAATGGGTCGCGTCCTTGAACGGAGTGATCGCCTCGTCCTTGACGTTGACCGCCTGCCATTTCGTCGCAGGCAGTTTGTCCGCGAACCAGCCCGGCGCTTTACCTGGCTCGACATCGGCATACCGCGAAGCATCGGCGGCACCGGCCCATCGCGGCATTGCCGTGACGGCAAGACCTGCAAGCGAGCTGGCGAGCAGTGTGCGTCGCGAGAGATAAATGGATTCAGGCGTGACGTCCGACTCTTTGGAGTCGGACGCAGAAGGAAGTTTGATTAGCATGATGACTCCGCAGGCCAGGGAACTGATGCACCAATAGACTACGGAGTATGGTGGAAATTAGATCATTGACTAGGCTTTGCGGCGACGTAATAGATACTGAATGGGGCCGGACAGAGCGTAAGCGAGGAATATCAGCAGCAAAATGCGCGGCGGGTCGCTGAATACGACAGCAAACACCAAGACCACCGCCAGAATCGCAACGAAAGGCACACGCCCCTTCAAGTCCAGTTCCTTGAAGCTGTTGTACTTGATGTTGCTGACCATCAGCATACCGGCGGCGGCGACCAGCAACGCAACGAGAAACGACAGCTTGGAGCCCTGAATCCCGAAATCGCTGAATGCCCAGACCGTGCCGGCCACTACACCTGCCGCTGCCGGACTGGCCAAGCCGATGAAGTAGCGTTTGTCAGCCTTGCCGACCTGAGTATTGAACCGTGCCAGACGCAATGCAGCGCCGGCTACATAGATGAAGGCAACCATCCAGCCCACCTTGCCCATGTCGCCCAGTGCCCAGCCGAACGCCAGCAACGCCGGGGCCACACCAAAGGCAACCATGTCGGACAGCGAATCGTACTCGGCGCCAAACGCGCTTTGCGTATTGGTCATGCGCGCCACACGACCATCCAGGCCGTCGAGCACCATGGCCACGAAGATCGCAATCGCAGCGAATGCGAAATACTTGCTCGCACCGGCGGTGTCACCTGCACTCATCGCGCTTTGAGCGCTCATGGAGCTGATGATGGAATAGAAGCCCGCAAACAGATTTGCAGTGGTAAACAGGTTAGGCAGCAGGTAGATACCGCGATGCCGGACTTGCCGGCCTTCGGCATCATGCCCTTCTTCTACATGTTCATCGATCGGTAGCAGACTTTCAGCGTCAGAGGCCTTGATGGGCTCTTCAGGACGTTCGCTCATGGAGATTACCTTGCAGCGGTATGAAAAGGTTCGACACAGGTCTGCAGCGAGGGTTCGCCAGCAAACAATTGCAGCTTTATACCAGAGCCTGACCCATAACGAAAAAACGCGACCGATGGGCCGCGTTTTTTTGTGAAGCTGAATGCTTAGTTCTTGTCTTTGTCGACGATTTTGTTCGCCGCGATCCAAGGCATCATCGAGCGCAGTTTCTCGCCGATGATTTCGATGCCGTGCGCAGCGTTGTTACGACGTTTGGCAGTCATCGACGGGTAGCCAGTGGCGCCTTCGGTGATGAACATCTTCGCGTATTCGCCGTCCTGGATGCGCTTCAGAGCGTTACGCATGGCCTGACGGGATTCGGCGTTGATGACTTCAGGACCGGTCACGTACTCGCCGAACTCGGCGTTGTTGGAGATCGAGTAGTTCATGTTGGCGATACCGCCTTCGTACATGAGGTCAACGATCAGCTTCAGTTCGTGCAGGCATTCGAAGTAAGCCATTTCCGGCGCGTAGCCAGCTTCAACCAGCGTTTCGAAACCGGCTTTGACCAGCTCGACAGTACCGCCGCACAGAACAGCCTGCTCGCCGAACAGGTCGGTTTCAGTCTCGTCCTTGAAAGTGGTTTCGATGATGCCGGTACGGCCGCCGCCAACGCCCGAAGCGTAGGACAGGGCAACGTTCTTGGCGTTGCCGGAAGCATCCTGATAAACCGCGATCAGGTCAGGGATACCGCCGCCCTTGACGAACTCGGTACGCACGGTGTGGCCTGGAGCCTTCGGCGCGATCATGATCACGTCGAGGTCAGCGCGCGGCACGACCTGGTTGTAGTGAATCGCGAAGCCGTGGGAGAACGCCAGTGTTGCGCCCTTTTTCAGGTTCGGCTCGACTTCGTTCTTGTACAGCTGGGACTGGAACTCGTCCGGGGTCAGGATCATGACCACGTCGGCAGCAGCAACGGCGGAAGCGACGTCGGTCACTTTCAGGCCATGAGCCTCCGCCTTGGCGACAGTAGCCGAACCTTTACGCAGGCCAACAGTGACATCAACGCCGGAGTCTTTCAGGTTGCACGCCTGTGCGTGGCCTTGCGAACCATAGCCGATGATGGCGACTTTCTTGCCCTGGATGATCGAAAGGTCACAGTCTTTGTCGTAGAAAACTTTCATGGAAATCCCCTGTTATCTTGGCCACGCAGGCCATTTGCTTAATTGATTTAAATGCTCAGCACTTTGTCGCCACGGGCAATGCCCGTTACGCCACTGCGTACTGTTTCCAGGATAGCGGCGGTGCCGATGGCCTGAATGAAGCTGTCCAGTTTGTCGCTCGTGCCGCTCAGTTGCACGGTGTAAACGCTGGCGGTGACGTCGACGATCTGTCCGCGGAAAATATCCGTGGTGCGCTTGATCTCGGCCCGCTGTGCGCCAGTGGCCTTGACCTTGACCAACATCAGTTCGCGCTCGATGTGGGCGCTTTCCGACAGGTCGACCAGCTTGACCACTTCGATGAGCTTGTTGAGGTTCTTGGTGATCTGCTCGATCACCTCATCATGACCCACGGTGGTGAGCGTCAGACGCGACAGGGTCGGGTCTTCGGTCGGCGCAACCGTCAGGCTTTCGATGTTGTAATTACGCTGGGAGAACAGACCAACGACGCGCGACAGTGCACCCGGTTCGTTTTCCAGCAGCAGGGAAATGATATGGCGCATGATTATGTCCGCTCCGTCTTGCTCAACCACATATCGCGCATGGAGCCGTCCTTGATTTGCATCGGATAGACGTGCTCGGTCACATCGACCTGAATATCCATGAACACCAGCCGGTCAGTCATGGCAAAGGCTTCTTCCATCTTCGGCTTCAGATCCTTCAGGTCCGTGACACGCATGCCGACGTGGCCATAGGCCTCGACCAGCTTGACGAAATCAGGCAGCGACTCCATGTAGGAGTGCGAGTGACGCGCGCCGTAGCTCATGTCCTGCCACTGGCGGACCATGCCCAGCACACCGTTGTTGAGCAGAATGATCTTCACCGGCAGACCGTACTGCAGGCAGGTCGACAGTTCCTGGATGTTCATCTGGATGCTGCCTTCACCGGTCACGCAGGCGACGTGCGCATCCGGAAAGTTCAGCTTGACGCCCATCGCCGCCGGGAAGCCAAAGCCCATGGTGCCCAGACCACCCGAGTTGATCCAGCGGTTCGGCTTGTTGAAGCGGTAGTACTGCGCAGCGAACATCTGATGCTGACCGACGTCCGAGGTGACATAAGCGTCGCCCTTGGTAACTTCGCACAGCGTTTCGATAACGGCCTGCGGCTTGATGACCGTGCCATCGCCACGGTTGTACGGGAACAGATCACCCGTACCGCGCCACTCGTCAATCTGCTTCCACCACGCGGCAACGGATGCCTTGTCGGGTGTCTCGCCGATCTCTTTCAAGGTGGCGACCATTTCGGTCAGCACGCTTTCGACAGGACCGACGATAGGCACATCGGCCTTGATGGTCTTGGAGATCGAAGCCGGGTCGATATCGATGTGGATAATCTTGGCGTTCGGGCAGAACTTGCTGGCGCCGTTGATGACACGGTCATCAAAGCGCGCGCCGACTGCCAGGATCACATCGGTATGGTGCATCGCGAGGTTGGCGGTATAGCTACCGTGCATCCCGAGCATGCCGACGAACTGACGATCCGTGCCCGGATAGCAACCAAGCCCCATCAGGGTGTTGGTTACCGGTGCATCGAGCAGTTGCGCCAGTTCGGTCAGTTGCGCCGAAGCATTGCCCATGATCACCCCGCCACCGGCGTAGACGATCGGGCGCTTGGCAGCCAGCAGCATCTCGACGGCCTTGCGGATCTGACCGGAATGGCCACGAACCGCCGGGCTGTAGGAGCGCAGCTTGGCTTTTTTCGGGAAGACGTATTCGAATTTTTCGGCCGGGTTGGTCATGTCTTTCGGAATATCGACGACCACCGGCCCCGGACGACCGGACTGCGCCAGGTAGAAAGCCTTTTTCAGGATTTCCGGGATTTCCGACGGGTGCTTGATCATGAAGCTGTGCTTCACGATCGGCCGGGAGATACCGATCATGTCGGTCTCCTGGAACGCGTCGGTGCCCACCAGCGTACTGGCTACCTGACCGGACAGGACCACCATCGGAATCGAGTCCATGTACGCCGTAGCGATACCGGTAATGGCATTGGTTGCACCAGGACCCGAAGTCACCAGCACCACGCCCGCCTTGCCGGTAGCCCGCGCATAGCCATCGGCCATGTGCGTGGCAGCCTGCTCGTGGCGAACAAGGATGTGGCTCACCGCCGGTTCTTTGAACAGGGCATCGTAGACATGCAGGAGGGCACCACCGGGGTACCCATAGATATGCTCAACGCCTTCGTCACGCAAAAAGCGGACGACCATTTCAGCGCCAGATAAAAGCTCCACGTTGTTCACCTCTAAAACGCCAGAATACCGCCCACTCCGGGACGGGTCTTAATAGGTTTACTGCCAGCAGAGCATGAGCGACGGTGGTCGCCGACTACGTCAGCACTGACTGAGCAAGTATTGGGAGGTCCCTGAGTGTTGCGGAACATTCCCACCCAGCGCGAGGTAACGCGTTGCGGGTGTTACAGGTCGGCGCGGGTGTGCGCCTCATGATCTACCGAGAGGGTCTGCTTCTGGCAGTCCTTCTACAGCGAACTTTGGATTGTTGTGATTCCCCCCCTTCAAGTCAAGCGATCCGTGCGCTTTCTTGAAACCCGGCGAGTGAAATCGCACCGTTTCGGACTGAAATGCACTGTTATGGTAGCTTTCTGCATGCACAGACTTTCAAGGACCCGACATGCATTGGATGATTCTCGCCGCCGCGCTGGCCATCAGCGCAACCAGCCAGGCCGCTTCGATCTACAAGTGGGTGGATGCCCAGGGCGTGACGCACTTTGATGCCCAGCCGCCCACTGGCCAGCCGGTGCAGGAAATCAATGTGCAGACACCGCCACCCGCTGCCGCGCCGGGCATGCCAGCGGACGATGGGGCTGCGCAGCAACGCGAGATTGACCAGAAAGTCAAAAGCCAGGTGAAGGCTCAGGAAGCCAAGCGCGCGGAAAATTGCGAGACCTTGCGCACCAATCTTGCGCAGTTGCAGAACAATCCACGCGTGCGCGAGCAGGTTGGAGGGGAGTCGAGGCGCCTTACGGATGAGAACCGCAGGACGCGTATCGACGAAACCAACAGGGCTATCAGCGAATACTGCCGCTAGAAGCGCGCCGATCAGCGCGCTGCTGTAATCAGCTGGTCGAACCGCGCCAGATGCGCTTGCAGTTGCCGGGTTTCACTCATGCACCCGGCATAAACCATCTCGGCCATTTCCAGAATGCCGGAAGCATTGGGTAATGGCAGGTCACGCTCAAGGATGACCTTCATCCGCGGCAGGAAAATCCATTGCAGCCACTGGGCGAACTCCAGGGTATCGACGCTGAACGGCTCCTGACTGGCGAGCGCCTGCTCACTGGGCGGTGTCGCATCCCACCAGCCCAGCAGGCGCAACTCGCGCTCTATCAACAACAGTTGTTCGGCAACCTCAGGCAAACGTCCGTCCATCAGCGAGCCTTTTGACGAGCCAGGGCAGCACCGGCCGCATCACCTTGCTTTTCGCGTGACTGAGCGATCAATCCCCACAGACTGGCCTGAAGGCTGGTGCGCCCGTTGGCGTAAGTCAGACCACGACGTGCCAGTTGCTCGGCCTGGGCCGCATCGCCCTGAGCCAGACGCACCTGAGCCAGACGATAAAGCACTTGCGGCTCGCGCGGTGCAACTCGCTGCGCCCGCTCGAGACTGGACGACGCGCCGTTGAGGTCGCCACTGGTCTGCTGTTGCTGTGCGGTGGTCAGCAATGCCAGTACAGGCCCGTCAAGTTGCTCGTCCTCTGACAGACCGCCACCGCTGGACGGAATTCCGGTCGGGGCAGAGGCGGCCGGCATGCTGTAACTGTTGTTCGCGGGAGCCTGACTGACCGGGGCCTGATTGACAGGAGCGGCATCGACAGGCGGAGTGTTGACACTGAACGGTGCCTGACTGGCGGGCGCAGAGTAACTCTGTCCTGCATCGGCGCCGCCCGCGCCCGGCACCATCACTACGACGCCCGAATCCTGCGGTACAGCTTGCGGCTGCTGTTGCACCGGAGCGGTGTTGGTGCGGTAAGTACCGTTACGCGAAGCTGCCGCACGTTCGCCGTTGGACACCTTGGAGCTCGAATCCACGACCGGAATCGAGCCGCGTTCCACACTGGCGCAGCCGTTCAGCAAGGCCAGTGCCGTTAAAGCTGGAATCCACCATTTATTCACTTCAAAACCTCGATTGCCTAGTTCAACCAACCCTTGACCCAGTCCATCACCTCAGTGGCAGGTGCCGGAGCGCCGCCGCATGTCGCGCCAGGCTGGGGCTCACTGCCGCGAATATACGGCATCTGCACGGCATTCGGGCAGCTTGCATCCGAACCCTGACCGGTCTGCGCATCGACCCACGCCTGAACGACGTTGTCCGGCATCGCCATGTCCAGCGGCAGCGGACCGGCCTTGCGCATGAAACTGGTCCAGACCTGCAGGGCACCGGTGGCACCGGTAAACGGTGTCTTGCCGTTGTCGTCGCGACCCATCCACACAACGGCCAGCAGGTCCTGACTGAACCCGGCAAACCAGCTGTCGCGCGAGTCGTTACTGGTGCCGGTCTTGCCCGCCAGATTCAACGAGCTCGGCAACACGTTGTAAACAGATTTGCCTGTACCTTCGCGCATGACCCGCTGCATCGCATTCTGCACCAGGTATATGGCACCCGGATCGAAGCGCTGTTCAATCTGGAACGGATAACGCTTTAGCGGCTCGCCTTCAGCGGTGAGCACGCTGCGAATACCACGCATCGGCGTATTGAACCCGCCGCTGGCGATGGTCTGATACATGGTGGCCACTTCCATCGGACTCAAGCCACCCGCACCCAGCAGCATCGACGGATAGGTCGGCCATTCGCGCGTCACACCCAGCTTGGCCAGCGTCTTGAACACGTTTGGAATGCCCAGTTCAAGACCCAGCTTGGCGGTCGACAGGTTGTAAGAATGCGCCAACCCCTGATACAGGAAGATATTGCCGTGTGACTTGTGATCGTAGTTCTGCGGTTTCCAGATCTGGCCATCGGCGCCCTTGACCTGGAACAGTTCGTCGGCGATCCAACTGGTCAAGGTGTACTGGCTTGGCCGTTCGAGTGCCGTCAGGTAAATAGCCGGCTTGACCAGCGAGCCGATCGGCCGAACCGCGTCGATCGCCCGGTTGAAGCCCGAGAACCCGGCCTCACGCCCACCGATCAACGCCTGCACTTCGCCGGTTTCCGGGTTGGTGACGACCATGGCCGACTCCACCTCATCAGAACCCTTGCGCCCGGCGAGCTTCTTGAACGTATCGTCCATGGCAGCCTGGGACTTCATCTGCAGGATCGGATCGAAGCTGGTAAAGATCCGCAGCCCTTCTTCCGTCAAGTCTTCGTCGCGATAGTCTTCGCGCAGCTGACGCTTGACCAGATCGAGGAACGCCGGGAACGAGCTGTCGGCGAGGGTCCCGGTCTTGGTCACACCCAGTGGCATTTTCTTCGCCGCGGCAACCACTTCCGGCGTGGCGACGCCCTGCTGCTCGAACAGATCGAGCACCAGATTGCGACGCTCCAGAGCACGCTCCGGATTACGACGCGGGTTGTAGAAGGACGGCCCTTTGACCAGACCGACCAGCATCGCCACCTGATGGATTTTCAGTTCGGACAGCGGCTGGCTGAAGAAATACTGACTGGCCAGACCGAAACCGTGAACAGCACGCTGGCCGTCCTGGCCGACGAACACTTCGTTGAGATAGGCCTCGAGGATTTCCTGCTTGCTGTAATGGATCTCCAGCAAAACGGCCATCATGGCTTCGGTCAGCTTGCGGGTCAGGCTGCGTTCGTTGGTCAGGTAGAAGTTCTTGACCAACTGCTGGGTCAGCGTACTGCCGCCCTGGCGCATCTGCCCCTGCGAGGTATTGACCCAGATCGCCCGGGCAATGGACTTGGGCGACACGCCGAAGTGGTGATAGAAATCCCGGTCCTCGACCGCTACCAGCCCGTCGAGCAGATAGGGCGGCGCCTGATCCAGCTTGATCAGGATCCGGTCTTCCAGGTTCTTCGGGTACAAGCCGCCGATCAGCAACGGCTCAAGCCGCGCCACCGCAAGCTTTGCACCATTGCCCGAAGACAAGTCAGCTACGTAGTCACCGGAAAAGCGCACGCGCACCTGCTGCGCTGCGTCAGTGCCTTCGTAGAACTGAAAACCACGCGTGTTGAGGTCGACGGTATTGCCGTTCACGGCTGCGGCACCGGGGCCGTTCGCCACGCTTTCGCGGCGATAGCCCAGGGCGTCCAGTTCGATGAGAAAGTCATCACGGCTCAGCTTCTGTCCAACGAACAGCTCCAGCGGCCGTGCATAGACCTTGGCCGGGATGGTCCAGCGCTTGCCGGAGAATTTTTCCTGGACGATTGCATCGAGATAAATGGCCAGGCCGCCGAGCAGAACCAGGCCGACAATACCGAGCTTCAACGCCCAGCCCAGCCACTTGTTAAGGCTGCGGGGAGGTTGTTTTTTTGCAGAACGAGAGGTGCGGGATCGAGTCATGGGCGCGGATTATACGCACTTTACCGAGGATCGACAGACGCCCGAGTCAGCGGTTTGCAGCCTCGCGCCAAGCGGCCATAATGGCAGCATCGTGTACTTACATTTTGAACACATTCCTGAAGGATCGACCGTGAGCCAGTCTTTGATTGCTGCCCTGCAGAACCCTGCCCTCTTCCCCCATCCGGTGGAGAGTTTCCAGGTCATCGAAACGCACATTTCCTGGGTGCTGCTGACGGGTCCGTATGCCTACAAATTCAAAAAGCCGATGAACTTCGGCTTTCTGGATTTCACCACGCTGGCCCTGCGCAAGCATTTCTGCGAAGAAGAGCTGCGCCTGAATCAGCGTCTGACCGACGACCTCTACATCGGAGTCCTGCCGATCACTGGCACAGAGAACGCGCCACAACTGGGCGGCGACGGCGAAGCCATCGAGTACGCGCTGAAGATGAAGCAGTTCTCGCAGGATGGTCTGCTGAGCACGCTGCAGGCCAACGGTGAAGTGACGACTGCGCACATCGACGAACTGGCGAGCCAGATTGCCGGCTTTCACCTGACCTCACCGCAGGTCGGGGCCGAAAGCGAACTCGGCTCGCCTGACAGCGTGATGGCCCCGGTGGTACAGAATTTCGAGCAGATTCGCCCTCTGCTGAGCGAAAAATCCGACCTGGCACAGCTTGATGCCCTGCAGGCGTGGGCAGAGTCGAGCTTTGCGCGACTCAAGCCGCTGCTGGCTCACCGCAAGGCCGACGGGTTCATCCGTGAATGCCATGGCGACATCCATCTGGGCAACGCAACGGTGATTGACGGCAAGGTAGTACTGTTCGACTGCATCGAGTTCAACGAGCCGTTCCGCAAGACCGACGTCTACGCCGACATAGGCTTTCTGGCAATGGACCTTGAGGACCGTGGCCTGAAATCGCTGTCGCGGCGCTTGATCAGTCAGTACCTCGAAGTCACCGGCGACTACGCAGGCCTTGAGCTGTTGAACTTCTACAAGGCCTACCGCGCAATGGTCCGCGCCAAGGTGGCACTGTTCACCCAGCCGGCCAATGCCGACGGTTTACAGCGCGCGGCGACGCTTCGTCAATACCGCAATTATGCCAATCTGGCCGAGAGCTACAGCGCCATCCCTTCGCCGTTTCTGACGATTACCCACGGTGTCTCTGCCGTCGGCAAAAGCCACGTAGCAATGCGTCTGGTGGAATCGCTGGGCGCCATCCGCCTGCGCTCGGACGTAGAGCGCAAGCGCCTGTTTGCCGGCCAGGGCCAGGATCTGTATGACGCGCAAGCCAGCAGCGCAACTTATGCACGCCTGCATGAGCTGGCCTCCGCAACACTGCGCGCGGGCTTCTCGGTGGTAATCGATGCGACCTACCTGAAGCGCGAGCAACGCGATGCGGCGGCAAAGATTGCGGAAAACACCGGTGTGCCGTTCCTGATTCTGGATTGCGAAGCACCACAGGCAGTGATCGCTGGCTGGCTTGCGCAGCGTCAGGCACAGAACAACGACCCCTCCGACGCCACACTGGAAGTCATCGAGGCTCAGCAGGCCAGTCGCGAGCCGCTAGGCGCCGACGAAATCCTGCGCAGCAAGAAGGTTGCAACCAACGTCAGCAGCGACCTGGACAGCCTTATCGACAACCTGCGTCAGCGCCTGCCGGGCCTGTAAACAGACGCATGGCCGTTGAGCGGTTAATGCTTCACGGCCTCAAGATGATGGCGATATACTGGCGCCATAATTCCAACGCAACGACATGTCCGAGGCCATCATGAGCCACCCCAAACAGATCGACTCACCGCTTTATATGCTGCTGCGCAAAGATGACGTCGAAGGTTTCAATCAAGAGAAACCACGAACCGGCACCATCGACATGGTCGGGGGCGACTTCAGAGGGCTGGACCTGCGCGAGCTGGACACAGCCGGCATCGACTTCACCGACGCCTATTTTCGCTCTGCCGACCTTCGCGGCCTGGACCTGCGCAATACGCCGATGGAAGGTGCGAGCATCGCTCACGCACAGATTTCAGGGGTGTTCTTCCCGGCCGAACTCTCGGCTGACGAGATCCTGATGTCGGTGAATTTCGGCACGCGCCTGCGCTACCGTACCCACTGATACCGCAAAAACGTTGCAGCCTGCATGCGCGATGCATAGCGGGCTGGCGATGTATCGCACTCTTTTCATGCCCCCCTTCTCTTGCATGCGCAACCCGGTCTTCGCTGTGCTCAGCACTTTTTAGCCCTCAAATATGCGTGCTGAATCAGGCGCAGGCACCGGCGTCCGGGCCACCAAAAGAAATGTTGACTTACAAATGAGAATCGTTATGATTATCACATCCGGTCGCGAGACTGGACGGTAGCCTGAAAGACCTTGGTTCGGACTTTCAGATTATCTCCTCATCAGGCTAATCACGGTTTTTGACCCGGCTCTTTGCCGGGTCTTTTTTTGCCCGGCACAAAACCACCGGTCATTCAAAAGCCAGCGCCGCCACCATGGGATTCGAGCAGGCCGAGCCTTGCCAGCAAATCGTCCAGCAAGCTCGATCCTCCCAGCCGTAAACGTCCGGCGCTGATCCATTGCAGACCAAATCGCGCGCGGACCAGTGCCATGTAAACACGCGCCTCGTCGAACGTACGGATCCCGCCTGCAACCTTGAGCCCCACTTGTCCACCTACGTCAGCAATGGACTCCAGCATGATCCGTGCAGCCTGCGGCGTGACATGCGTGGCGGCCTTGCCCGTGCTGGTCTTGATGAAGTCAGCGCCCGAAACAATCGCATCGCGACACGCATCGAGGATCATTTGCGAGTCACGCAAGTCACCGGTTTCAAGGGTCGCGGTAAGCCTGACCTGCCCGGCACACAAAGCCGAACACGCCGAAATCATCGCCAGGCCGGGCTGCCGATCTCCGCCGAGCAACGCGCGAAAGGGATACACGACGTCGATCTCATCCGCGCCAGCCATCAGCGCAGCGCGTACCTGGGCGATGACTGACTGAACATTGCTGCTGCCATGAGGAAAATTGACCACGGCGACGACCTTGATATGACGAGCCTGTAGGCGATCCAGCGTGGTGCGTGCCAGACACACGAAACGTTGCTGGACGCTGACCGCGGCAACCGGCCCCACAGGCGTACATGCACGCCGACAGATGCCGACAATGCGCTGCTCCGTGTCGTCTGTATTGAGGGCGAACAGCTCAAGCAACCCGATGACCTGACGCGCCAGTCGCTCATCATCTGCTGTCATCTCTTTCATAGTGTTTCCGCTCTGCAAGACATGAGCGGACGATATACGGCTGCCACGCTTACAGGCACGAGTGACGTGCTTAGAGACGAAGGCTACAAAAAGACAGGAAAGAACCGACGCAGCCTGTAATGACTTCAACGTAACGCAGCGCATCAATCCGAAGAAGATGCCAGACTTGTCCGATCAGGCACCGCCCCGGAAAACTGGCACCCTTAAAACGATCCCCGAAGAACTGGCCAATGGAGGCTTCTTGATATTCCTTTGCACTTCAAGCCACCTGCCCGAAGCCCACAGCAAAGGCTTCGCGCTGGGCGAACATGCGCTGTTTGCCGTGCGCCGCCAGGGCGAGGTGTTCGTCTACAAAAACCGCTGCCCGCATCGCGGTGTTCCGCTGGAATGGCAACCCGATCAATTTCTGGACAGCAGTGCAAGCCTGATCCAGTGCGCTACGCATGGGGCGTTGTTTCTGATCGAGAACGGCGAATGCGTTGCCGGGCCTTGCGAAGGCCAGTCCTTGACGGTCATCAAAAGCCGTGAAGACGCCGAGGGCATCTGGGTGTCGCTGCATCTGGAGGCATGACGGAGTCTGAACCGCCTGTAGCCAGATGCCTCAATCCAGTCCGTGCACCTGCAGGCGACGGTCGATAAAAATCTCTTCCGATGTCAGTTGCGCACCGTAGGCAAGGATTTGCACACCGGCATCAATAGCTTCACGCAACGCCGCCGCGTAGGCAGGATCAATCTCCTGCGCAGGCCGCACAGCGTCGATACCGGTGAGATTGACGCAATACAGCAGCACGGCGCGCACGCCTTCGCGCGCCAGCGTCGCCAGTTCGCGCAGGTGCCGCGCGCCTCGCTGGGTCACCGCATCGGGGAATGCCGCCACGCTGGAGCCATCGAACCCCAAAGTGACACTTTTCACTTCCAGATACAGGTAGCCATCCGGATACTCCAGACGAAAGTCCACACGGCTTTTTTCCTGTCCGTAGGCCACCTCGCGCTTGAGCGCCGTGAACCCCGTCAGTTCGCTGATGACCCCGGCGCGCAAGGCCTCGTCAACCAGCGTATTGGCCCGTCCGGTATTGATACAGGCCAGGCGACCCTGCGGGGTTTCGCTGATTTCCCAAGTGCCCGGCAGTTTGCGCTTGGGGTCATTCGAGCGACTGAACCACACGCGCCCGCCGGGCATCATGCAGTTGAGCATCGAACCGGTGTTAGGGCAGTGAATGGTCAGCAACTCACCGCTATCGGTTTCGATATCAGCGAGAAAACGCTTATAACGCACCAGCAGACGACCCTGTTCAAGCTGCGGAGAAAAACGCATCAGACGCCCCAGCTACGCAGACCGCGAGCGATTCGCTCGACCGCCTGTTCAAGGCGCGGCAGGCTTTGCGTATAGGCAAAGCGCACGTGGTGCCCTGCCTGAAAACGGCCAAAGTCCAGCCCCGGTGTAAAGGCGACGTGCTCGGTTTCCAGAAAGTGCCGGCAAAAGGCAAAGGCATCACCGCCAAACGCGGAAATATCGGCATACAAATAAAAGGCCCCTTCCGGCTCGACGGCAATACCGAACCCCAGTTCGCGCAGCGCTGGCAGCAGAAAGTCCCGGCGGCGGCCGAACTCGGCACGCCGTTGCTCGAGTATGGCCAGCGTCTGCGGCTCAAAGCAGGCGAGCGCAGCATGTTGCGCCATGCTCGGCGCGCTGATGTAAAGGTTCTGGGCCAGCTTTTCCAGATCGGCCACAGCATCCTCTGGCGCGACCAGCCAGCCAAGACGCCACCCGGTCATGCCGAAATACTTTGAAAAGCTATTGAGGACGAAAGCGTCATTATCCACCTCCAGCACACTGCTGGCGTCCACACCGTAGGTCAGGCCGTGATAGATCTCGTCCACCACCAAGTGGCCATTGCGGGCTTTCAATGCCTGAGACAAGGCTGCCAGTTCGTCACGACTCAATAGAGTGCCGGTCGGGTTGGCGGGCGATGCCACCAGCGCGCCGACACTGTTCTGGTTCCAGTGCTTGGCCACCAGCTCGGGGGTCAGTTGATAACGCTCCTGGGGACCTACCGGCACCAGCTGCGCCTCGCCTTCTATCAGACGTAAAAAGTGGCGATTGCACGGGTAGCCAGGGTCGGCCAGCAACCAGTGCTTGCCCGGATCGACCAGTAGACTGCTGGTCAGCAACAACGCGCCTGAACCACCCGGCGTGACCAGAATGCGCTGAGGATCAATGTCGACGCCGTAACGCTGGGCGTAAAACCCGGCAATGGCCTCGCGCAGCTGCGGCAGGCCGCGCGCGGCGGTGTAACGCGTCTTGCCGTCTGCCAGTGCCGCCTGGCCAGCCTTAATGATGGGCTGCGCAGTGGTGAAATCGGGCTCGCCGATTTCAAGGTGAATCACATCATGACCCGCTGCCTGCAATTCATTGGCACGCGCCAGCAACGCCATGACATGAAAAGGTTCTATGGCGCGGCTGCGCGCACTGTAAGGCTGGCTCATGGATATTCCTTTGGAGGGCGGGTGTTAAAACATGATTGTCATCACGGCGCGCCATGATTCTACCCAACCACCCGCCCGACGGTGTGTTTGCGGACTGAAAAACCCGGTCCCCGAACGCTGAATAAAAGAAAGCTACGACGGTGCGCAGCGACTAGAGTTCATTTAGATGCAGGGCAGATGCGAAATGGCCATCTCCATAAGAAGACGGCGTCGTCATGCTCGACAACCGGGAGTAGCGCACTCCGATTTGATCTGGTAAGTTCGCCCGCTTGCAGCTGCAGGGCCGACGGGTGTCGGTGATGGAACAATCCTGCGCAATAGATTAGAAGAGTGAGAGGCGGTCCAGACATGCCCACCCCAGAAAAGCAACAGAACCATCTAATCAGCGGCTTTGAGCCCTACGTGCAAACGAAGGGTGAAGAGTACATGGGCGAGCCGATGCGCGCGCACTTCACCAAGATCCTGAACAAGTGGAAGCAGGACTTGATGCAAGAGGTCGACCGAACGGTAGACCATATGAAGGATGAAGCTGCCAACTTCCCTGATCCGGCCGACCGTGCCAGTCAGGAAGAAGAGTTCAGCCTCGAACTTCGTGCCCGCGATCGCGAACGCAAGCTGATCAAGAAAATCGACAAGACGCTGCAACTGATCAAGGACGAGGAATATGGCTGGTGTGAATCCTGCGGCGTAGAGATCGGCATCCGCCGTCTTGAGGCTCGCCCGACTGCAGACCAGTGCGTCGACTGCAAGACACTTGCAGAAATCAAGGAAAAACAGGTCGGTAAATGACCTGGGGCCGCCTTTGACTGAAAAGACGCTTCGGCGTCTTTTTTTGTGCCTGTGGAAGTCACTCTGCGCAACGCATGCCAAGGGAAATTTTTCTCCGGACACTTCTTGTTCCTCACGCTCTGCGCTCGGTGTTATACACAAATCTAACTGACTATCGTGCTAATGCTCCGCGTTGGCATGCAGTTCGTGACGCTCTGCGTCACACAGCGGTTCCGTGATGTCAGGTGGATTGGAGTTCGACTCAGGTCACCTTTTCGCCCCTCGGCGAGTTACTTTGATGGGGCCAAAGTAACCAAACCCCCTCGCTCCTGTTTCCGGCCCGACTTCGTCGGGTCCCTTCGCCCTGACACTGATCCGGGGGGCGCCGCAACGGGCCATCCATGGCCCGGTGCGGCTAACTCGGCATCCTTGCCGAGTTACCCCCGGATCAGCGCCAGGACTCAGCCGTCACTAACGTCGCAATTTGCGTCGTTCATGCCATCGCGATCAAAAAAGCACTTCGTTGGCAGCAGCTGCAGATAAGGCATGAAATTGTTCTGACCATCGTTCCAACGCTCCGCGTGGGAATGCAGTTCGTGACGCTCCGCGTCACACAGCGGTTCCGTGATGTCAGGTGGATTGGAGTTCGACTCAGGTCACCTTTTCTCTCCCCTGCGTTCCACTTGCCCGCCCAAGCCCGTCACCCGTAACATCCCGCCCATGAAAAAACCGGCCTATATCGGGCGCTTTGCGCCGACTCCCAGTGGTTACCTGCATTTTGGCTCGCTGGTCGCAGCCCTCGCCTCCTATCTAGATGCGCGCGCGGCAGACGGTCAGTGGCTGTTGCGCATGGAGGATCTCGACCCGCCGCGTGAAGTAGCCGGCGCGCAGGCGGGGATTCTCGAGACACTCGAGCGCTACGGTTTTGAATGGGACGGCCAGATGGTGCGGCAAAGCGAGCGTCATGACGCCTACGCCGAGATCCTCCAGCGCTGGTTCAATCATGGCCTGGCCTACGCCTGCACCTGCTCGCGTAAACAGCTCGAAGACTTTCAGGGTGTCTATCCGGGTTTCTGCCGCAATGCCGGGCATTCGCCGGACAACGCCGCAATCCGCATTCGCGTTCCGGAGCTGGAATATCGCTTCGAAGACCGGGTTCAGGGCACCTTCAAAATGCACTTGGGCCGCGAAAGCGGTGACTTTGTAATCCGCCGGCGCGATGGGCTATATGCCTATCAACTGGCCGTGGTCATTGACGACGCCTGGCAAGGCGTCACCGATATCGTCCGCGGTGCCGACCTGCTTGACTCGACACCCCGCCAGCTGTACCTGCAGGAACTGCTGGGCCTGCCCCAACCGCGCTACCTGCATGTACCGTTGATCACCCAGCCCGATGGTCACAAGCTGGGCAAGTCCTATCGCTCCCCACCACTGCCGGCCGATCAGGCGACGCCGCTGCTGCTTCGGGCCTTGCGCGCATTGGGGCAGCCGCTCGATGCGCACATGACCGATGGCACCGCGCAGGAAGTGCTCGCCTGGGGCATACGTCACTGGAACGCTGACCTGATACCCCGGCTGCGCAATATTGAGGAAGCCCGGATAGACTGATCCAGAGCGGTCGCCGCAAACTGCGACGCAAGGATACTTGCAGGTTATCCGGCATCCGTTAACATGCCGCTCCTCATCTACCAGCGCAGGGAGACCAGATGTACATATACCGGTTGGTTTTGCTTCTGGTGGTCGGCATTTATCTGTTCTCTCCAGCCATCATGGACTGGTGGATCGATGCCACCGGTGCCTGGTATCGGCCCTACATGTTGTGGCTGATCCTGATTGTGGTGACGTTCATTCTGCAGAGCCAGCGAGATGCCGATGAGCTTTAGTCTGACGCAGATGCTGCTGGTCAGCGCCGCCTACCTGTTGGTGCTGTTCGGCGTAGCCTGGGTCAGCGAACATGGCCTGATTCCGCGCTGGATCATTCGTCACCCGCTGACCTACACCCTGTCACTGGGCGTCTACGCCAGCGCCTGGGCGTTTTATGGCACGGTTGGTCTGGCCTATCAGTATGGCTACGGCTTTCTGTCCAGTTATCTGGGGGTGTCCGGGGCCTTCCTCCTCGCGCCGGTGCTGCTCTACCCCATCCTCAGAATTACCCGCACCTACCAGCTGTCATCACTGGCCGATCTGTTCGCCTTCCGTTTTCGCAGCACCTGGGCCGGTGCACTGACCACCGTATTCATGCTGATCGGTGTGCTGCCACTGCTGGCCTTGCAGATTCAGGCGGTCGCCGACTCCATTGGCATTCTGACCCGCGAGCCGGTGCAGGATCGGGTCGCGGTGGCGTTCTGCGCACTGATCACCCTGTTCACGATTTTCTTCGGCTCACGGCACATCGCGACCCGTGAGAAACACGAGGGCCTGGTGTTCGCCATCGCCTTTGAATCGCTGATCAAGCTGATCGCCCTGGGCGGCGTCGGGCTTTATGCCTTGTATGGCGTGTTCGACGGCCCGCAACAACTGGAACTGTGGCTGCTGCAGAACCAGACCGCCCTCGCCTCGCTGCACACGCCTTTGCAGGAAGGCCCGTGGCGCACGCTGCTGCTGGTGTTCTTCGCCTCGGCCATCGTCATGCCGCACATGTATCACATGACCTTTACGGAAAACCTCAACCCGCGCTCGCTGGTCAGCGCCAGCTGGGGTCTGCCGCTGTTTCTGCTGTTGATCAGCCTCGCAGTGCCGCTGATCCTCTGGGCCGGGCTCAAGCTCGGCGCCACCACCAGCCCGGAATATTTCACGCTCGGCATCGGCATCGCCGCCAACAGCAAGTCTCTGGCCCTGCTCGCCTATATAGGCGGGCTGTCGGCGGCTAGCGGGCTGATCATCGTCACCACGCTGGCGTTGTCCGGCATGGCACTCAATCACTTGGTGCTGCCGCTGTATCAGCCACCCGCCGAGGGCAATATCTATCGCTGGCTGAAGTGGACACGACGCGGACTGATCGTGGCGATCATCGCGCTGGGTTACGGCTTCTACCTGATGCTCGGCGCTCAGCAGGACCTGGCCAATCTGGGCATCGTCGCCTTCGTTGCGACCCTGCAATTCCTGCCGGGCGTGCTGTCGGTACTGTACTGGCCGACCGCCAACCGACGCGGCTTCATCGCCGGGCTGCTGGCCGGCATTTCGGTCTGGGCAGTCAGCATGCTGTTGCCGCTGATCGGCAACCTGCAGGGCTTCTATATTCCCTGGCTGAACATGATTTATGTGCTGGACGACACCAGTTGGCACATGGCAGCCATCGCCTCGCTGGCCGCAAACGTCTTGCTGTTCACCCTGATCTCGCTGTTCACCAATGCCAGCCCTGAAGAAGCCGGGGCCGCCGAGGCCTGCGCAGTCGACAACGTGCGCCGCCCGCAACGCCGGGAACTGCACGCGGTGTCGCCGCAGGAGTTCGCCACCCAACTGGCCAAGCCGCTGGGCGCGAAAGCCGCGCAGAAGGAAGTCGAGCAAGCGCTGCGCGATCTTTATCTGCCGTTCGACGAGCGCCGCCCTTATGCCCTGCGCCGCCTGCGCGACCGCATCGAGGCCAACCTGTCCGGGCTGATGGGGCCGAGCGTTGCGCAGGACATGGTGGAAACGTTTCTGCCGTACAAATCGGGCAGCGAAAAATACGTCACCGAAGACATACATTTCATTGAAAGCCGGCTTGAGGACTACCACTCGCGCCTTACCGGCCTTGCCGCCGAACTCGATGCCCTGCGTCGCTACCACCGCCAGACTCTTCAAGAACTGCCGATGGGCGTCTGCTCGCTGGCCGAAGATCAGGAGATCCTGATGTGGAACAGGGCCATGGAAGAATTGACCGGCATCGTCGCACAGCGCGTAGTGGGTTCACGACTGGAAACCATTGCCGAGCCGTGGAAGGGCCTGCTGACCGGTTTTACCAGCCTGCCCGATGAGCATTTGCACAAGCAGAAGCTCGGTCTGGACGGCCAGACACGCTGGCTCAATCTGCACAAGGCCGCCATCAACGAGCCTCTGGCGCCGGGCAACAGCGGCCTGGTGGTGCTGGTCGAAGACCTGACCGACACGCAGATGCTCGAAGACAAGCTGGTGCATTCGGAACGCCTGGCAAGTATCGGCCGACTGGCCGCCGGCGTGGCGCACGAGATCGGCAATCCGATTACCGGTATTGCCTGTCTCGCCCAGAACCTGCGCGAGGAACGCGAAGAAGACGGCGAACTCAAGGAAATCAGCAGCCAGATCCTCGAACAGACCAAACGCGTCTCGCGCATCGTCCAGTCATTGATGAGTTTTGCCCACGCGGGCGCTCATCAGCATAGCGACGAAGCCGTTTGTCTGGCCGTGGTGGCCCAGGATGCTATTGGTCTGCTGGCGCTGAACCGGCGCAATTTCGAAGTACACTTCTACAACCTGTGCAACCCCGAGCATTGGGCTGTCGGCGACTCGCAGCGGCTGGCGCAGGTGTTGATCAATCTGCTCTCCAACGCCCGTGATGCCTCCCCGGCAGGCAGCGCAGTCAGGGTCAGAAGCGAAGTATCCGAGCACACTGTGGACTTGATCGTCGAAGACGAAGGCAGTGGGATTTCAAAGGCAATCATGGACCGATTGTTCGAGCCGTTCTTCACCACCAAGGATCCTGGCGAGGGAACCGGACTTGGCCTGGCGCTGGTCTATTCCATCGTTGAAGAGCATTATGGACAAATCACCATCGACAGCCCGGCCGATCCCGAGCAACAGCGTGGAACCCGTATTCGGGTGACCTTGCCACGCCATGTCGACGCGACGTCCACCGCGAACTGAGACCGTCGAGAGAACTGAATCAATGCCGCATATTTTGATCGTCGAAGACGAAACGATTATCCGCTCAGCCCTGCGTCGCCTGCTTGAACGCAACCAGTATGAAGTCAGTGAAGCCGGCTCCGTTCAAGAGGCTCAGGAACGCTTCAGCATCCCGTCGTTCGATCTGATCGTCAGCGACCTGCGCCTGCCCGGCGCGCCCGGCACCGAACTGATCAAGCTCGGCGAAGGCAAACCGGTGCTGATCATGACCAGTTACGCGAGCCTGCGCTCGGCAGTCGATTCGATGAAGATGGGCGCGGTGGACTACATCGCCAAACCCTTCGATCACGATGAAATGCTGCAGGCGGTCTCGCGGATCCTGCGTGACCGGCAGACGGTCAAGCACCTTCAGGACGAACGCAGCGCCACCGCCAGGACCAGCAATGCTGAAAAAGGCCCGGCTCAGAACCATAACGGCGAGATCGGCATCATCGGCTCATGCCCGCCCATGCTGGATCTCTACAGCAAGATCCGCAAAGTCGCCCCGACTGATTCCAACGTCCTGATTCAAGGTGAGTCAGGCACCGGTAAGGAACTGGTCGCCCGCGCTCTGCATAACCTCTCACGCCGCGCCAAGGCACCGATGATTTCCGTCAACTGTGCGGCCATTCCCGAATCGCTGATCGAGTCCGAACTGTTCGGTCACGAGAAAGGCGCGTTTACCGGGGCCAGCGCAGGCCGCGCAGGTCTGGTCGAGGCCGCTGACGGTGGCACGCTGTTTCTCGATGAAATCGGCGAACTGCCCCTGGAAGCCCAGGCTCGCCTGCTGCGCGTATTGCAGGAAGGCGAGATTCGTCGCGTCGGTTCGGTGCAATCACAAAAGGTCGACGTACGCCTGATTGCCGCGACCCACCGGGACCTGAAAACACTGGCCAAAAATGGCGAGTTTCGTGAAGACCTGTTCTATCGCCTGCACGTTATCGCCCTGAAACTCCCGGCGCTGCGCGAACGTGGCAACGACATCCTGGAAATCGCTCGTGCGTTCCTGGTCCGCCAGAGCAGCAAGGTCGGACGCGACGACCTCAAATTTGCACACGACGCCGAACAGGCGATCCGCCATTACAGCTGGCCGGGTAACGTGCGCGAGCTGGAAAACGCGGTGGAGCGCGCGGTGATTCTCTGCGAGAACCCGGAAATCACCGCTGACCTGCTGGGCATCGACATTGAGCTCGACGGGCTGGATGACGACGAGTACATGGGCATGGCACCGTTACCGGGCTCTTCCGGTTCGTCGGGCAACGAGCCCGCCGAAGACCTGTCGCTCGAAGACTATTTTCAGCACTTCGTTCTGGAGCATCAGGACCACATGACTGAAACCGAGCTGGCACGCAAACTGGGCGTCAGTCGCAAATGTCTGTGGGAACGCCGTCAACGTCTGGGTATCCCGCGGCGCAAGGGCGTGGCCAGCGAGACATAAAACCAGCCCAAGGCTCTGGCACGCGGTGCGCAGGGCGGGGACAAACTGTTACCTCAAGCGCTTCACGTAACAAAAGCCGGGTCTTACGGTAACGCAGGCCCGGCTTTTTTGTGTGCGCAAAACCGGCCTGTTGCCCGAAAAGCCCCGGTTTACGGGGCTTGGCAAAAGTTGGCACAGCTTCTGCTATATGCTTAGTACAAGAAGAACAACAAGCAGTACGACACCCACAATAAAAACAATACGAATCGACTCACGCATAACAAGAACAACACGGCGGAGGCGCAGCTAACTGATTCTTTTGGAGAGGAGTTGTATTTGGGGCTTGCCCCGCAACCAGGCCGAGAACAACAAAAACTACCCTTAGGTAGCGCCTGAACTGGTTGGATCGAATGATCATTGCAACGCAGCGACCAAAGCAATCCGTTTGCTCTTGACTCCCGACTGGGAGGTTTCACAGACGAAAGTCTCGTGAATGGGCACTCAACAAAAACAAGAAGCCCAGGCAGAAAACAATAATAAAGAGCACACACTTTGGGGGAGCTTCGGCTCCCCCAGTAGCTTCCCCGCCTTGATCCGCGCCATCGTTTACCCTTGCGCGACAGCTTCCTACACCATCACTCGACTAAATGCTAGAATCCCCGCCCATCATGCGGTCATTCCACGTTTTTGGCCGAATATTCCTTCAAACAGTGCATCCCATGCTGAAGAAGTTGTTCCAGTCATTTCGTTCCCCACTGCGCAAACCGCAGCAACATACGCGCACCACGCCTGAAGTGCTCAACAGCAGCCAACATTCGCTGCAACGCAGTCAATTCAGCCGCTATGCCGTGAATATCGTCGAGCGCCTGCAGAATGCCGGCTACCAGGCCTATCTGGTCGGTGGTTGCGTACGCGACATGATGCTCAACATAACGCCCAAGGATTTCGACGTCGCCACCAGCGCCACGCCAGAACAGGTGCGTGCCGAATTCCGCAACGCGCGGATCATCGGCCGCCGGTTCAAGCTGGTGCACATCCATTTCGGTCGCGAAATCATCGAAGTGGCGACGTTCCGCGCCAATCATCCTCAGGATGACGAAGAAGAGGACAGCAACCAGTCCTCGCGCAATGAAAGCGGACGCATCCTGCGTGACAACGTATACGGCACGCTTGAAGAAGACGCCCAGCGTCGCGACTTCACGATCAACGCGCTTTACTACGACCCGGTCAGCGAGCGCGTTCTGGATTACGCCAACGGCGTGCACGACATCCGTAACCGCCTGATCCGCCTGATCGGCGATCCGGAACAGCGTTATAAAGAAGACCCGGTGCGCATGCTGCGTGCCGTGCGGTTCGCGGCCAAGCTGGACTTCGGCATCGAGAAGCACAGCGCTCAACCGATCCGCGCACTGGCGCCGATGCTGCGTGACATTCCATCGGCACGCCTGTTCGAGGAAGTGCTCAAACTGTTCCTCTCCGGGCACGCCGCCCCCACCTTTGAAATGCTGGTGGACCTGGAACTCTTCGAACCGTTGTTCCCGGCCAGCTCCAAGGCCCTGGAATACAACCCGACCTACACCCATACGCTGATCAGCAATGCGTTGATCAATACCGACCTGCGCATCAAGCAGAACAAACCGGTCACACCGGCGTTCCTGTTCGCTGCCCTACTCTGGCCTGCGCTGCCGGCCAAGGTGCTGCGTGCTCAGGAACGCGGCATGCCGCCGATCGCAGCCATGCAGGAAGCCGCTCACGAACTGATCATCGAGCAGTGCCAGCGCATCGCGATTCCCAAGCGCTTCACGCTGCCGATCCGCGAGATCTGGGACATGCAGGAGCGCCTGCCGCGCCGTTCGGGCAAGCGTGCCGACCTGCTGCTCGACAACTCGCGGTTCCGCGCGGGCTACGACTTCCTGCTGTTGCGTGAAACGGCGGGCGAGCAGACCGATGGTCTGGGCCAGTGGTGGACCGATTATCAGGACTGCAACGACAGCGAACGCCGCGACATGATTCGCGACCTGAGCAACAAGCCTGAAGCGGCGGGCACAGCCCCGCGCAAGCGTCGTCGTAACAGCGGTGCCAAACGCAAGCGCACCACGGGCGAGGCGCAAAGCGGTGAATGAACCGCTGTTGGCCACTGAACGCGTGTACATCGGTCTGGGCAGCAACCTGGCTGACCCGGCCGAGCAATTGCGCAGCGCCCTCAAGGCCATTGCGCAATTGCCCGATTGTCAGTTGAGCGGCGTATCGTCGTTCTATATCAGCGACTCGCTACTGCCCGGTCAACCGCGCTTCACCAATGCCGTCGCGGCAGTCGACACCTGCATGGCGCCGCTGACACTGCTTGATGCGCTACAGGCCATCGAGCTGGATCAAGGCCGCGAACGCCACGAACGCTGGGGGCCGCGCACGCTGGACCTCGATATCCTGCTGTTCGGCGACCGCCTGATCGACGAGCCACGCCTCAAAGTGCCGCATTACCACATGCAGGCCAGGGCCTTCGTGCTGTACCCGCTGGCAGAGCTGGCTCCGGGGCTGACACTGGCCGACGGCCGCCTACTGAATCGTCTGCTCGATGATTGCCCGTTCACAGGCCTTGAACGTCTGCCCGCCGAGGCATGAAGCCTGTCTGTTACCGCGCCGTTGTAACCGGTCGGACGCACAGGTAACACCTTCAATTGACTTCACGCCCCCTCCTCACGAAGATAGGCCTCCCGCCGCCACACCACAGGCGAACGGGTGCGAAACAGGCCTTTGCAAAACACCGCGACACGACGGTGTGCCTGCTTTTCCAGGATGACTCTCACGCGCTGAGCACCCGTCTTCACAGCGCCTGATGGAGGACTTTACATGCCGAACATAACCGTTACGTCGCTGCTGGCCATGAAGCAGAAAGGTGAAAAAATCACCATGCTGACCTGCTACGACGCAACCTTCGCCCACACGGCCTCTCAAGCGGGTGTCGAAGTGCTGCTGATAGGCGACTCGCTGGGCATGGTCCTGCAGGGTCACGACAGCACCCTGCCTGTTACCACGGCTGAAACGGCGTACCACGTTGCCTGTGTGAAACGCGGCAACCAGGGCGCGATGATCCTCGCCGACCTGCCGTTCATGGCCAACGCGACGCTGGAGCAGACCCTGATCAACAGCGCGACGCTGATGCAGGCAGGCGCGCACATGATCAAGGTCGAAGGCGCTGCCTGGCTGGCCGAGTCGATCCGTTTGCTGGCCGAGCGCGGCATTCCGGTGTGCGCGCACATGGGTCTGACCCCACAGGCAGTCAACGTGTTGGGTGGCTACAAGGTGCAGGGCCGGCTGGAGGCGCAGGCGCGGCAGATGCGCGCCGATGCAATCGCACTGGAACAGGCGGGCGCAGCGATGATTCTGCTGGAGTGCGTGCCCAGCGAACTGGCCGAGGAAATCACCCAGGCGGTGAAGGTCCCGGTCATCGGTATTGGCGCGGGCAGCGCCACCGACGGGCAGGTCCTGGTGCTGCACGACATGCTCGGCCTGTCCATCACCGGACGCGTGCCCAAGTTCGTGAAAAATTTCATGACCGGTCAGCCCGATATCCAGTCGGCTATCCGGGCCTACGTGGCCGCAGTCAAAGACGTCAGCTTTCCGGCCACTGAACACGGATTCTCGGCATGAACACAGTAAAAACCGTACAGGACCTGCGCGCCGCTGTTGCGCGGGCACGCAGCGAAGGCAAGCGGATCGCGCTGACCCCGACGATGGGCAACCTGCACAGCGGCCACGCCGCGCTGGTCACCAAGGCGGCGCAGCGTGCCGATTTCGTTGTCGCCACTATTTTCGTCAATCCGCTGCAGTTCGGCCCCAACGAAGACCTGGCCACCTACCCTCGCACGCTGGCTGCCGATCAGGAAAAACTCCTGCAGGCCGGTTGCAACCTGCTGTTCACCCCAAGCGTCGAAGAAATCTATCCGCACGGCATGGCCGACCAGACACTGGTCAGCGTGCCGCACCTGTCGCAAGGCCTGTGTGGCGCCAGCCGTCCCGGCCATTTCGAAGGTGTCGCGACCGTGGTCAGCAAGCTGTTCAACATGGTGCAGCCTGACCTGGCGATCTTTGGTGAAAAAGACTTCCAGCAACTGGCCGTGATTCGGGCCATGGTCCGTGATCTGAACATGCCGATCCAGATTATCGGCGAACCGACGGTGCGCGCCGACGACGGCCTGGCGCTGTCCTCGCGCAACGGTTATCTGAGCGACGATCAGCGCGCCGCTGCACCCGCGCTGTATCAGGCGATCCGCCAGATCGCCGACGCGATCAAGGCCGGCGAGCAGGATTTCGACGCGCTGCTGGCAAGCAAGAAGCAGCAACTGGAGGCTGCCGGTTTTCGTATCGACTACCTGGAGATACGCGATGCCACCAGCCTGCGGGCGACGACTGCCGACAATCGCGACCTGGTCATCCTCGCAGCGGCGTTCATGGGCAAAACCCGCTTGATCGACAACCTGCACCTGACCAGAAGCTGACAGGATGTGCGCTGGCAATGAACTAAGACACACCGGTAATGCCATACCGGTACAGGTTGCCTGAACCACAACCGACAGTATTCGAGACCAAACCCCGGTTGCCTGTGTGCGAAAAAGTACCGGGGTCATGTAAGGCGAGGCGCAGACAAACAGGTACGCGAAGGGTAGTCTGCGATGTGTAGCCCGTGAGAAAGCTTGCGACCTCGCTCCAAGAATATCCAAAGACAGAACCAGTTAAAGGAAACCCGCAGCGATGGCGTACTACCGCACTCCTTCCGATGTGACCGCTCTGCCCGCCTGGCAAGCGTTGAACAAACACCGCCAGGCCATGCAGAACTTCAGCATGCGCGAAGCGTTCAACACCGACCCGCAGCGCTTCAGCCAATTCACCCTCAGCAGCGCTGGCCTGTTTCTCGATTACTCCAAAAACCTGATCACCACCGAGACCCGTGACCTGTTGGTCAGCCTGGCGGGCGAAGTGGGCCTCAAGGATGCGATCAAGGCTCAGTATGATGGCGAGCTGGTCAACTCATCCGAAGGCCGCCCTGCCCTGCATACCGCTCTGCGCCGTCCGGTCGGCGACAAGTTGAAAGTCAACGGCGTCGATGTGATGCCGGACGTACACCGCGTACTCAATCAGATGACCGAACTGGTCGGCCGCATCCATGACGGCCTGTGGCGCGGTTACACCGAAAAACCAATCACCGACGTGGTGAACATCGGCATCGGCGGCTCGTTCCTCGGCCCGGAGCTGGTCTCCGAAGCGCTGGTGGCCTACGCGCACAAAGGTGTCCGCTGCCATTACCTGGCAAACATCGACGGCAGCGAATTCCATGAGCTGTCGATGAAGATTCGTGCCGAGACCACGCTGTTCATCGTCTCGTCGAAATCCTTCAACACGCTGGAAACCCTGAAAAACGCACAGGCGGCACGTGCCTGGTACCTGGCGCAGGGCGGCTCGGAAGTCGAACTGCATCGCCACTTCATCGCGGTGTCCAGCAACAACGCTGCGGCCGTGGCCTTCGGCATCCGTGAAGAAAACATCTTCCCGATGTGGGACTGGGTCGGCGGTCGCTATTCGCTGTGGTCGGCCATCGGTCTGCCTATCGCGCTGGCCATCGGCATGTCCAACTTCAAGGAACTGCTGTCCGGTGCCTACACCATGGACCAGCATTTCCAGAGCGCGCCGTTCGAGCAGAACATGCCGGTATTGCTGGGCTTGCTGGGCGTCTGGTACGGCAACTTCTGGGGCGCACAAAGCCACGCGATCCTGCCGTACGATCATTACCTGCGTAACATCACCAAGCACCTGCAACAACTGGACATGGAATCCAACGGCAAGAGCGTCCGTCAGGACGGTACGCCGACGTCGACCGACACCGGACCGGTGATCTGGGGCGGCGTGGGTGCCAATGGTCAGCACGCTTACCACCAGTTGCTGCACCAGGGCACGCAGATGATTCCGGCCGATTTCATTGTGCCGATCGTCAGCTTCAACCCGGTTGCCGACCACCACCAGTGGCTGTACGCCAACTGTCTGTCGCAGAGTCAGGCACTGATGATGGGCAAGACCCGCGCAGAAGCCGAAGCAGAACTGCGCGAGAAGGGTATGGACGAACAAGAGGTGCAGAAGCTGGCACCGCACAAGGTCATCCCTGGCAACCGTCCGAGCAACACGCTGGTGGTCGAGCGCATCAGCCCGCGTCGTCTTGGCGCGCTGGTGGCCATGTATGAACACAAGGTGTTCGTGCAGAGCGTGATCTGGGGCACCAACGCCTTCGACCAATGGGGTGTGGAGCTGGGCAAGGAAATGGGCAAAGCGGTGTATCAGCGCCTGACCGGCGGCACCGAAGAGCCGGCTGACGATGCATCGACCCAAGGCCTGATCAACTACTTCCGCGGCCGTCACCGCGGCTGATTGTTTCCCTCTCGTTCCCACGCTCTGCGCTCAGCGTTACGCAGAAGTCTTGATGAGTAGGGGAAACGGGGCTTTTGTAGGAGCGACCGGGGCGGCGATCCGCCTTGTTCGCGAAGGCGTTATGTCAGACGCAGAAACTTCTGCGGCTGCACAGGGCCCTTTCGCGAACAAGTTCGCTCCCACGCCCTTCGGGCAGAAGCCCTGTACATCATCAGCGGATGTACGCTCTCCTTGTGGAAGTCTTGATGAGTAGAGGAAACCGGGCTTTTGTAGGAGCGACAGGGGCGGCGATCCGCCTTGTTCGCGAAGGCGTTATGTCATACGCAGAAACTTCTGCGACTGCACAGGCCCTTTCGCGAACAAGTTCGCTCCCACGCCCTGCGGGCAGAAGCCCTGTACATCCTCAGCGGATGTACACTCTCCTTGTAGGAGCGAACTTGTTCGCGAAAGCTTTATTTCGAGTGATACATCTTTAGCGGATGTACCGGCCCTTTCGCAAGCAAGCGAAGGGTCGCACGGTCCGTTACCACAAAAGTCTCGTTGCCGTACTTCCCTCCCCGATGCCCGAGCACGACATGGAATTCATCCGCACCCGCATCGAAAACCAGGTCATCAGCCTCACCGGCCTGGCCCTGGGCCAACTGGATCTGGAAAGCCCCAAGGGCGACCCGGGGCTGTTTGGCCCTCAGGCGGTGTGCTGGGAAGTGCATGGCGATTTCACCAGCATGCTGGTCGGCGGCATCAGCGCATTGATGCTGCAGACTCTGCACCCGCTGGCACTGGCGGGCATCTGGGACCACTCCAACTTTCGTCAGGACATGATTGGCCGCCTGCGGCGTACCGGGCAGTTTCTGTCCGGCACCACCTACGGCTCCACGCGCGATGCCAACTGGCTGATCGACAAGGTCCGCAACATTCACCTGAACATCGTCGGCACCGCGCCCGATGGCCGGCCGTATGCCGCCAGCGACCCGGATTTGCTGACCTGGGTGCATGTGGCCGAAGTCAGCAGCTTTCTCGCAGCGCATGTGCGCTATCTGAACCCGGACATGTCGCTCGCCGAACAGGACGCGTACTGCGCTGAAACGGCGCTGGTTGCCGAGCGACTCGGCGCACGCAACGTCCCACGCTCCCGTCAGGCCATTGCTGACTATCTGGCAGACATTCGTGGCCAACTGGTCTGTGACCAGCGCAGCCGCGAAGTAATGCGCCTGCTGCTCGATGCGCCTGCACCCAACTGGCTGGCCAAGCCGTTTGGCGTATTGATGATGCGCGCCGGTATCGATCTGCTGCCGGACTGGGCCAGCGACATGCTCGAAGTCACGCAAAGCCCCTGCAAACGCCGAATGATCCGCCTGGGCGTCAACAGTACTGCGCCCATTCTGCGCTGGGCCGTGCGCGACGGATCGGCGCAACGTGCCAGACGCCGCATGGGCGTTTGAACGAGGCATGACGGTTTTCGGCAAACCGTGACCGGGTGGTTCACGGTTGGAACCTGTCTGCCTATCTGTGCCACCATGAGCGCTCAATAACAATGAGGATCAGCACCATGCACGACGTCGTTATCGTCGCCGCCACCCGTACCGCCGTGGGCAGTTTTCAGGGCTCACTGGCCTCTGTCGCCGCAGTCGATCTCGGCGCAGCGGTCATTCGTCAATTGCTTGCCCGCACCGGCGTGGACGGCGCGCAGGTCGATGAAGTCATCATGGGTCAGGTGCTGACCGCGGGCGCTGGTCAGAACCCCGCGCGGCAGGCAGCCATCAAGGCCGGCCTGCCCTTCTCGGTACCAGCCATGACCCTGAACAAGGTCTGCGGCTCTGGCCTCAAGGCCCTGCACCTGGCGACCCAGGCGATTCGTTGCGGCGACGCCGAGATCATCATCGCTGGCGGTCAGGAAAACATGAGCCTGTCCAACTACGTGCTGCCGGGCGCACGCACCGGATTGCGCATGGGCCACGCCAGCATGGTCGATACGATGATCACTGACGGCCTGTGGGATGCATTCAATGATTACCACATGGGCATCACTGCCGAGAACCTCGCGCAGCAGTACGACATCAGCCGTGAAGCCCAGGATGAGTTCGCCGCCTTGTCTCAGCAGAAAGCGCTGGCTGCGATTGAAGCCGGACGCTTCGTCGATGAGATCACCCCGATCCTGATCCCGCAGCGCAAGGGCGATCCGCTGTCCTTTGCAACAGACGAGCAGCCCCGCGCCGGCACCACCGCCGAGACCCTTGCCAAGCTCAAGCCTGCCTTCAAAAAGGACGGCACGGTCACTGCCGGCAATGCTTCATCGCTGAACGATGGAGCTGCCGCCGTGATGCTGATGAGTGCTGCCAGAGCCGAGCAACTGGGCTTGCCAGTGCTGGCGCGCATCGCCGCCTATGCCAACGCCGGTGTCGACCCGGCCATCATGGGCATCGGCCCGGTCAGTGCCACGCGTCGCTGCCTGGACAAGGCTGGCTGGTCGCTGGCCGAACTGGACCTGATCGAAGCCAACGAAGCGTTTGCCGCACAGTCCCTGTCGGTCGGCAAGGAGCTGGGGCTGGATCCGCAAAAGCTCAACGTGAATGGTGGCGCTATCGCCCTTGGCCACCCGATTGGCGCGTCGGGCTGCCGCGTGCTGGTGACACTGCTGCACGAAATGATCAGGCGCGATGTGAAGAAGGGTCTGGCCACGCTGTGCATCGGTGGTGGTCAGGGGGTTGCTCTGGCGCTCGAACGCTAGAGCAGGAAGAAGGCGCGGGACAGCCCGCGCCTTGCGTCATCAGGCGGCTGCGGGCGCCACTTCCATGTCAGCGGGCTCCGGACGCTTGATCAGCGCGTAGATCACACCGGTCAGCACGCTGCCAGCGATGATCGCCAGCAGATAAAGCAGCGCATGGTTGATGGCGTTGGGGATGAGCATCACGAACAGTCCGCCATGCGGTGCCATCAGCTTGCAGCCGAAGTACATCGACAACGCACCAGTCAGCGCGCCACCTACGACACTGGCCGGAATCACCCGCAACGGGTCCTTGGCCGCGAAGGGGATGGCACCTTCCGAGATGAAGCACAGCCCCAGCACGAACGCCGCCTTGCCTGCCTCACGCTCGCTCTGGGCGAACTTGCGGCGAGCCAGAATCGTGGCGATGCCCATACCGATGGGTGGCACCATACCGGCAGCCATGGCGGTGGCCATCGGCGCGTAGCTCTGGGATGCCAGCAAACCGACGGAGAACGCATAAGACGCCTTGTTGATCGGCCCACCGAGGTCGACGCACATCATTGCGCCCAGCACCACGCCTAGCAGAATCGCGTTGGTGGTGCCCATGCTGTCGAGGAAGTGCGTCAACGCTTCGAGCATCCCGGCAACCGGCTTGCCGACCACGTAGATCATCACCAGACCGGTGAACAGGCTCGACAGCAGCGGGATGATCAGAATCGGCTTGAGCGCTTCGACGCTGGCCGGCAGACGTGCGTAGCGGTTAATCGCGGCAGCACTGTAACCGGCCAGAAAGCCTGCAACGATACCGCCGATAAACCCGGCACCCAGCGTACTCGCCAACAGACCACCGATCATGCCGGGTGCCAGACCCGGACGGTCAGCAATCGAATAGGCGATGTAACCGGCCAGCAACGGCACCATCAGTTTGAACGCCGCTTCCCCACCGATCTGCATCAGTGCTGCAGCCAGCGTGCCCGGCTCTTTGAACGCAGTGATACCGAACACGAAGGAAAGAGCGATCAACAGCCCGCCCGCCACGACCATCGGCAGCATGAACGACACGCCGGTCAGCAGGTGCTTGTAGACGCCCGCCTTCTCTTGTCTGGCCGGCGACTTGACGGCGGCCTCATCGGACTCCACTTGCCCTTCTGCCAGGGCCTTTTTCAGGGTGGCTTCGGACTGCTTGAGCGCGATACCGGTGCCGCAACGGTAGATCTTCTTGCCGGCAAAACGGTCGGTGTTGACTTCGATATCCGCCGCCAGCAGCACAACGTCGGCATCGGCGATGGCCTTGGCGCTGAGCGGATTGCGTGCGCCTACCGAGCCCTGGGTTTCAACTTGCAAGTCGTAATTCAGACGCTTGGCAGCCTGCTGGATCGCTTCGGCCGCCATGAACGTATGCGCTACACCGGTCGGGCAGGCCGTGATCGCAACGATGCGCGGTTGCGCGCCGGTGCCGCCGCTTGCCTGAGGCGCCGCGGCTTCGGACGCCACATGCACCTGCGCCTCTCGCTCGGCACGCTGCAGAAAGCTGTCGACATCCTGCAACGCATGCGCAGGCGAATCCTGAAACAGGCGCTTGCCGACAAAGCGGCTCAAGTCCACAGGACCGGTATTGACCACCAGAACAAGATCGGCGGCTTCGATGTCCTGGGCGGACAACTGTTGATCGGCCTTGTTGTGATCGATGATTTCGACGCTGGTTTCCCAGCCTTGGCGCAGGGCCGCCGCTTCGAGCAATCGTGCGCTGAGTACGCTGCTGACCTTGCCGCTCGGGCAGGCCGTAACTATGGCTAACTTCATGACGATCCTCTCTTATTGTTCTGAAAGGCTGCGTACAGTGACGCCGCCTTCAAGCCGTTTGAGTTGCGCGGCATCGGTGATGCCGAAACCGATCTGGGTCACCGCCATGGCGGCAATCGCTGTCGCAGTGCGCAGGGTCTTGTGCGGCTCTTGACCGGTGATCAAGCCGTGCACCATGCCTGCCAGCAGCGAGTCACCCGCACCGACCGTACTGGCCACGGTGACCTTGGGCGGCAGCGAATGCAGCGCCACGCTCGGGCTGAACCAGTGCACGCCTTCGGAGCCTTGAGAGATCACCACATGCTCGATGCCCTGCGCCTGCAAACGCGCAGCCGCCTCGGCTTGCGCAGCGATGGAGATGATCGGTGCGTCGAGCGCATCAGCCAACTCTTCGGTGTTGGGTTTGATCAGCCAGGGCCCGGCCTTAAGACCGGCGCGCAAGGCCAGACCACTGCTGTCCAGCGCCACTTTCAGACCGAGGTCCTTGAGCATCACCAGCAGTTTTTGCAGCCACTCCGGCGTGACGCCGCGCGGCAGACTGCCCGCCACGACAACCACGTCGAAACCCTGTGCGATCTGTTCGACGCGGGTGAACAGCGCGTGCTGCGCCTCTTCACTGACTTGAGGCCCCGGGCCGTTCAAATCGGTGATGCGGCCACTGCCTTCGGCCAGCTTGATATTGCTGCGCGTTTCGCCCGGCACCCGGACAAACTCGTCGACGAACTGACGACGCTCGAACAACGCTTCGAACGCTTGCTGATTGTCGACGCCGAGAAAGCCGGCAACGGTCAGGTCATGGCCCAGATCAGCCAGCACCTGCGCCACATTCAGGCCTTTGCCGGCAGCGTGAGTGAGCATCGCCGTGCTGCGGTTGACCTGGCCCAGCTCCAACTGCCCCAACTGCACAGTCAGGTCCAGCGCCGGGTTCATAGTCAGGGTAAGAATCTTCGCCATTACACAGCCTCCACAAGCGCGCGGACTTCGGCGGCGCTGCCCGCCGTCAGCGCATTTTGCGCCAGTTGCTGAGCGCTGCTCAGGGTCAGTTCACGTACGCAGGCCTTGACCTCGCCAATGCTGCGCGCCGAGACACTCAATTCATCCACGCCCAGGCCGACCAAGATCGGCACGGCCAGCGGGTCTGCAGCCAGTTCGCCGCACACGCCCACCCATTTGCCGTTGGCATGCGCAGCACGCACGGTCATGTCGATCAGTTGCAGCACCGACGGGTGCAGGCCGTCAGCCTGGGCCGACAGTGTCGGGTGGCCGCGGTCGATGGCCATGGTGTATTGCGTCAGGTCATTGGTGCCGATGCTGAAGAAGTCCACTTCCTTCGCCAGCACCGGAGCGATCAGCGCCGCCGATGGCACTTCGATCATGATCCCCAGTTGCAGGTCGCTGACCGGAATTTCCTCGCGCAGACGCTGGGTCATGTCACGCGCCTGACGCCACTCTTCAAGCGTGCCGATCATCGGGAACATGATGCGCAGCGGGCCGCTGTCTGCCGAACGCAACAGGGCGCGAAGCTGGCTTTCCATGACATCCGGGCGCTGCAGGGTAAGACGGATACCGCGGACACCGAGGAACGGGTTTTCCTCTTTGGCGATCGGCCAGTAAGGCAGCGGCTTGTCGCCACCGACGTCCAGTGTACGCACCACCAGCGGACGCCCGCCCAGATCGGTCAGCACGCGGCGGTATTCCGCTTCCTGCGTGGCCTCATCCGGCGCCTGGGAATGCGCCATGAACAGCAGCTCGGTGCGCAGCAGGCCGACGCCTTCCGCGCCCTGCTCCACGGCAGCCGGTGTGCCCGTACTGTCGCCGATATTGGCGAAGACTTCGACGGCATGACCGTCACGCGTCACAGCAGGCTCCATGCGCGCTTCGGCGGCTGCCTTGAGACGCTGCTCTCGCGCGTCACGGTCCTGAACTGCGCGCTGCAGGGTTGCCTCGTCAGGTGCGACGGTCAGCCGTCCGCGCTGGCTGTCGATCAGCAGTACGGTGCCCGGCTTGAGCAGCAGCACTTCATCTCCGGCCCCCACCAGTGCGGGAATGCCCAGCGCACGCGCCACGATGGCACTGTGCGCGGTGGCACCGCCGCGTGCGGTAAGAATACCAGCGACCTGCGCCGGGTCGAGGCGGGCAACGTCGGATGGGCCGACTTCATCCATCACCAGAATGTACGGTTCGTCCGGGGCCGCAACGGTTTCGACGCCACAGATCTGCGCCAGCACGCGGCGACCGACGTCACGCAGGTCTGCGGCGCGCTCGGCCAGCAGTGCGTCCTGCAGTTGTTCCTGCTGAACGGCAGCGGTCTCGATAACCGTGGCCCAGGCAGCAGCCGCGCTTTCATCGTTGTTGAGGCGCGCTTCGACTTCGCTGGTCAGTTCCGGGTCTTCGAGCATCTCCTGGTGAGTGATGAAGATTTCCCGGATGGCCTTGGACTTGCTGCGCTGAATGAGGTTTTCGATATCGCTGCGCACTTCGCCAATCGCCTTGTGCAAGCGCTCGCGCTCGGCAGCCACCGACTCGCCCCGCTGGGGATAATCGAAGCTTTGCAGCACTTGAATATGCGCCGGCCCCATGGCAATGCCCGGTGAAGCAGACACAGCCTGCAACACGCTACCGGCTGGCGGAGCACTAAGCGGTTTGGCAGCAGCCGGGGTCGGCGCTGGCGCAGCCTCGGCCTGCGAGACGGCGGGCAAGGGTTCGACCTCCTCGCCCAGACCTTGCTCCACGGCTGCGATCAGGGCGGGTAGCGCGTCGTCGGCGATGGTCGGTTCGGCAATGAACTCCAGCGTCTGACCACGGCGGGCGCCGAGGCTGAGCAACTTGCTCAGGCTCTTGGCCGACACGGCGGCTTCGCCGGTTTCCAGCACGCGCATGCGGATCTCGCCGTCAAACTCCTTGGCCAACTGCGCCAGTATCTTCGCCGGGCGGGCATGCAAGCCATGGGCATTGGCCAGCTGAATCTGCCGGGTCGGCCACTCGGCTGGCAGTTCGCCGCCCAGCGCTTCGAGCACGGCGCGACTATTGGTGGCGTGCCCCAACTCGTGGCCACGGCCTTCGATCAGTAACAGGCACAGACGCTCAAGCAGCGCCTGATGCGCCTCACCGAGGCTGGCCAGGCAGAACAGACCGGTCAGCGGCTGGCCCAGATAGCGCATGGGTTTGTCGGGGGTGACGAACGCCAGGCCAGGACGATTGACGGTTTGCTCGCTGTGCAGCCACCAGAGGCCATCACCCAGCGACAACGCTTCGACTTGCTGGAGCACGGCGGCAAAGCCGTTACTCACGCAGTCGGCCTTGCGCAACAGGCGTGCGCCGCGCCAGACCAGTTCTTCAAAATCGTCGGCCGATACGCCGAGGCTGATCATCTGTGCGTCGAGCGCCAGTTCCTGCGGAGCGCCCTGCAATAGCTTGAGCAGGTCTTCCGGGGTCTTCGCTTCGCGCAGCGCCTGGCCAAGATCCTCTTCACCCAATGCGCGAGTCAGCAGTTGCAGCAGGCGCAAGTGCTCGTCGGATTTGGCAGCGATACCAATCGCCAGGTAAACCATTTGTCCGTCGCCCCAGTCCACCCCTTCGGGGAACTGCATCAGACGCACACCGGTGGTAAACACCAGGTCGCGGGTTTCGGGTGTACCGTGTGGGATGGCGATGCCCTGACCGAGGAAGGTCGAGCCTTGCTGCTCACGGTTCATCAGCCCGGTGAGGTAGCCCTCGGCAACCAGACCATCAGCGACCAGGTGGTCGGCAATCAGCTTAAGTGCGGCAGTTTTATCCACAGCCGACTGGGCCATGGATATTTGCTCCAGAGTGAGTTCGAGCATTGCCTTGACTCCTGTGCAGCGCCGAGGCGCCACCTGATTCTTGTTTTAATGGCGATCGTGTGATCGACAGCTTGGGGGGATGAAGGTGATATTCGTCCGAGTATCGTATCGGACATCACTTTCATCTCGATTGCAGCAGACAACAGGCGTGCTGAATCGTTTAATCTAGAATTGTCCGGCACGTTACTCGATTCTGGGGATTCATTGAAGCCCGGACGGTGCGATCACTGTGGGACAATTCCCAAAATACGTGAAGTACTTGGGAGTTTCCTACGGTCTGGTGTAAAGATCAGCGCCATGAAAAAAATAATTCGATTGTCCTGAGCCGCGTACCTAATAAAAGGAAACTCCGGGGTGAAACTGAGCGATATCGCACGTCTGGCAGGTGTTTCTGTCACTACGGCCAGTTACGTCATCAATGGCAAGGCCGAAAAACAGCGTATCAGCCCGGCAACGGTCGAGCGTGTCAAAGCCGTGGTCGAGCAGCACGACTTCCGACCCAACCCGCAAGCGGCGGGCCTGCGCAGCCGCCATAGCAAGACACTGGGCTTCATCCTGCCCGACCTGGAAAACCCCAGCTATGCGCGCATCGCCAAATTGCTTGAGCAAGGCGCGCGCAGCCTCGGCTATCAACTGCTGATTGCCAGCTCCGACGACGACCCCGCCAGCGAGCTGCAGCTTTTGCAGCTGTTCCGCGCACGCCGTTGCGATGCATTGCTGGTCGCCAGCTGCCTGCCACCCGGTGACGACAGCTACCGCGAATTGCAGCTCAAGGGCATGCCGATCATCGCCATCGACCGGGAAATGAATCCCGAGTTTTTCTGCTCAGTGGTCAGCGACGACCATGACGCCTGCCTGCAACTGACCCACAGCCTCCTGCAAACCCGACCGCGCCACATCGCCCTGATCGGTGCACGCCCTGAACTGAGCATCAGTCGCGCGCGTGCCGCCGGCTTCGAACACGCACTCGACGGATTTACCGGAGCCACCATCGTCGAGCACGGCGAAGCGTTCAGCCGCCAGTGTGGCCAGCGTTTGATGACCGGGATGCTACAGCGCCAGGGACATTTTCCGGACGCGTTGATCACCACTTCCTACGTACTGCTGCAAGGCGTGTTCGATGTGCTGCAAAGTCAGGCACTGCAATCGACCCCACTGCATCTGGGTACCTTCGGCGATACGCAATTGCTGGATTTCCTGCCGCTGCCTGTCAACGCCATGGCCCAGCAACACCAGCTGATCGCCGACAAGGCCCTGCAATTGGCACTGGCCGCTATCGAAAAGGATGATTACCAGCCCGGCGTGCACGCTATTGCCAGGGCCTTCAAGCAACGTATTCACGAGGCATGAAGGTGACGCTGATCGATACCCACACCCACCTGGATTTTCCGGACTTCGATGCCGACCGCGCTCAAGTGCTGGACAACTGTCTGGCGCTGGGCGTGCAGCGCCTGGTGGTGCTCGGGGTGTATCAGCGTAACTGGCAGCGGCTCTGGGAGCTGACCGAGGCCAACCCCGCCCTGTACGCAGCGTTCGGCATGCATCCGGTGTACATCGATGAGCACCGCACTGAACACCTGACTGAGCTAGGCGACTGGCTGACGCGCCTGCAAGGCCATCCGCAGCTGTGTGCGGTGGGTGAGATCGGTCTGGATTATTACGTCGAGCAGCCGGACAAGGCGCGTCAGCAGGCGCTCTTTGACGCGCAATTGCAGCTGGCGAACGACTTCAACCTGCCCGCCTTGCTGCATGTGCGGCGCAGCCATGCCGATGTAATCGCGACGCTCAAGCGCCACAAGCCAAAGCGCAGCGGCATCATTCATGCCTTTGCCGGCAGCCGCGAAGAAGCGCGCGAGTACATCAGGCTGGGGTTCAAACTGGGCCTGGGCGGAGCCGCGACCTGGCCGCAGGCTTTGCGCATACATCGGGTCATCGCCGAACTGCCGCTGGACAGCGTGGTGCTGGAAACCGACTCACCGGACATGGCGCCGGCCATGCATCCCTATCAGCGCAACAGCCCGCAGCATTTGCCCGACATTTGCGAGGCCCTTGCGGGGCTGATGAAGATCAGCCCCGAGCGCCTGGCCCAGGCGAGCACGGACAATGCCTGCGAACTGTTTGACTGGCCTCGCCTGTCACACACCTGATGTCACATGCCTGAGCCTGCGCGGCCAGTATCGAATCAGAGCAGAAGGGTCCACAGGGCAAACCCTGCGTACCAGACCACCGCGGCACGTACCAGCAGCTCCCAGAGCATGTCGAGGCCGGTAACACCTTGGGCCCCCATCATCGGCGGCGGAACCTCGCTGGCGGCGCAGCCAACGCGCGTAATCAGTTGTGCAGCACTGATGTTCCAGTTCAACAGCTCATGCAGCATCACCCGGGTGACCGCCACAAAATTGCCGACCAATGCGAAGCTGGCGGCGAGCAACCTGACCGGCACCCAGTCGAAGGCATGGCGCAACTGCCCTGCGCGCTCCACCAGTGCGGGTGTCTTGCCGTGCTCGACAGCAAGAGCCAATAGCCTGTAGGCCAGCGCAGCCACCGGGCCGAGTACGAAGTACCAGAAAATCACGGCGAAGAAACTCTGAAACGCCTGCCAGAGCAGGTAGCCCTGCACACCCTGCAGCAATTGCTCGCTGTTGTCCGCCTGCACGCCCATGTCGCGCTCGGCCACGTGCACCGCAGCCTGCGCATCGCCACGTCGGCAGGCATCGCGAAACGGCCCGAGCACCGCAATCAGGTCAACCCGGCCAAGGCTGTAGATCAACACCAGCAGGTGAATGGGCAGAACCAGCCAGCCATAAGCCACCGAGCCGATGATGGTCAGCGCCAGTTGCAGAATCAGCACGGGCACAAGCACCAGCAGCGCCAGCATTACCCAGGGACGCGTCGAGGTCCGCGGGCTGGCCTCGAGTTTTGCCAGTTCTTTCAGCCACGGCCCGTCACGCTGAACGCGCTGACGCAGAGCAGAAAATTTTTCGATAAGAACGGCCAGCAGTAGCACCAGAAAACTCATTGTTCGTCCCTCACATCAATCCAGCAAAGCCGCTCGAAACCTGGCCCAGTCAAAACAGGGCCCAGGATCAGTCTTGCGTCCCGGCGCCACGTCACTGTGGCCACAGATACGCTCGGGGGTGATCGCCTCGAACGCCTGACGCAACTGTCGCGTCAGGTCGATCAGCGCGTCGTATTGCGCTTCGGTGAAAGGCTGGTCATCCGTCCCCTCCAGTTCGATGCCGACAGAAAAGTCATTGCACCCTTCGCGGCCCTGAAAACTGGAAACACCGGCGTGCCACGCACGATCAAGACAAGAGACGAACTGAACGACCTCGCCATCACGTTCAATCAGAAAATGCGCTGAAACGCGCAGATCGGCAATCCCCACAAAGTAGGGATGCTCGTCGATGTCGAGCTGGTTCTGAAAGAAAGCCTGCACCTTGCCGGTCTTGAACTGTGCTGGGGGCAGGCTGATGTTGTGAATCACCAGCAGCGAGATTTCGCCTTCGGGTCGCGCATTGAAGTTGGGCGAGGGGCAATGCTGCACGCCGTCGCACCAGCCGCTTGCGGAGTCCAGTTGCATGAATGCTCCTTGAACGGGGGAAAATAAGTAGCGCTGATTATGCCCGTGACAGAAGCTAATGTGGGGGCTTGGGTACGGATTCGCGATGTAGGAAACGCGCTTTAGACACCAAGGATCCCTGGCGGCGCGGCGTGGACTGCAGACCGACGCGAGGCGTCGGCACCGCAGTCAAATGGGTGTCTGGCGACAGACAACATCGCCGCCAGTCAGGCGCCCTTGAGCTTGCGCAGGTTGCTGATGACGGACTCCAGGGCCCGATCGAAGAGCAGCGCATCATCGAGAATACGTACCGCGCCGCGGCGAAACTCTATGGCAAGACCTGTACGGGTCTTTTCCAGAACCTTCATGCCGGTCCGATTGACGAACACATAACGCCCGGTCGGCTCGACAATCGCGGTCAACTTGCAACGCAGTTTGTGCTCTTCATCTTCCTGAATCTCGACCCAGCAACCGACCCGCAGCTTGTCGACCATCTGCAGGCCTGCGTCGTCATCAGGTAGCTGGACCACCGGCTCATTGAGCATCTGCTCTTCAGCGGTAATCAGAACGATTTCCTCGATCACCTCCATCATCGGCGGGCCCTCTACGGCCTGGCCGTCTGCCTGCGTGGCATCGCTTTGCGCAGTGTCGCCCTCACTTTCCTGCAAGCGCGAGAAGTGCTGGAACGCTTTCACGTGCAGCGACTCCAGCTGACTGAAAAATTCGCTGGTGGCAAACGGGTCGAAAGCGGCACTGCTCAAGCCGTCACGCAGCGACTTGAGCAGTCCCGGAACCAGCTCCAGCAGGCGCTGCAAGGCCTGCGGGTCGTCGTGCAGCTCGACGCTCCAGATCAACTCGTCCATGGTCTCCAGCCCGGCCTGCCACTCGCTGGACTCTTCGCCATGCTTGAGGCAAGTCAGCAGCAGTACCTTACTCCAGGCCTCTTGCAGCAGCCGCACAACAACCTCGGGCAAGGTTTTGCCCAGCAGGCGCTGATTCAGCTCGTGCTGCACCTGCTGCCGAGCCAGTTCGGCACGGGCGCGACCCTCTTCGGCATCGCGGGTACGCTGCTCAAGCAGCTCGCTGCGGCGACGTTCGTCACTGGTGAAGGCCAGAAAATCCGCCAGTAATTCGGAAAAGATTGCCGGGTCATCGACAAAATCATTGAGCAGGCGCTGCACGATCTGCTCGACGCGCTGATACAGCGAGTCGCGCTGATAGTCGTCACGGCCACCCCAGCCCAGCGCGGCAGTGGCAATTTCGTTGAGCAGGCGACGGGCAGGATGACTGCCGCGGCTAAAGAAACTTTTGTCGATGACCGCCACTTTGAGCATCGGAATCTGCAGGCGCCCGATCAGAGCACGCAATGAAGGCGTCAGGTTGCGGTCATCGAGAATGAACTCGAACAGCATGGCGATCAGGTTGATGACATCTTCGTCACCGACACCGACGATTCTGGATTTTCCGGTCTTGACGTTGACGCGCGTCAGCAGTTGTTCCAGCTGATTGCGCAGGTCGAAATCGTCTGAAGTGTCCTGCGACGGCACATATTGCTGCAGGTGAGACAGCAGGCGCAGCAGGTCCCGGCTGGAAATCGGACGCACTTCGGCATTGGGCTCATGACGCGGCGCGAGGTGGCCGCGCACGTGCAGCAGCAGTTCCTGCAAAGCCGAGAACACCTCCTGCACACCCTTGTCGAGCTTGTCGGCGGCTTCGTTCAGGGCAGGGTCGGACATCTCGGCGGAGCGACTTCTGGGTGCCGCCCGGTCGGATGAGCGACGGGCCGGCAACGCTTTCATGTCCGGCAATACACCCGTGGCAATCAGCAACTGATTGGCTTCGCTGTACAGATCGTCTGTATTGGCCAGGACGTACTTCTCGAACAGTTTGAGAATGATCAGCTTGACCTTGATCTCGACGCCAAGGCTGCGCCCTGCCTCCAGAAAGAATCTGCAAAGCATCGCCGGCCCCAGCGGGTTGGAGTCTTCGGCAATGGCTTGAGGAATGAGGACGTTCAGGCGGGCAGTGAGCTGGCCCAGAGCGAGGGCGTCACGGCTCATGACTTTGCTGACCATGGCGTCCACGGCCACGGTCTTCTCGAGATCATCGTTGTGCACCAACGACAGCTTGTCGAAAGACACAGCGGCCGGAAGCACGGGTTCCTGAATCTGATACTGGCCCAGGACCAGGAAAGACTCGTAAAACTTGTCGAGAAAACCACGTTCTATGCTTTTGCGCTTGAGGCGCAGGTCACGCATGGCTTCAAAAAAGATGTTCTGCTCAGTATTGCTGCGGGCGCGGTCAGCCATTTCGAACAGCGTATCGTCAGCGTTATCGAACAACGCCTGCAATGCATCCTTGAGCTGCTGGGCCGCCTTGTCGCGAACCTGCAACAACACCACAGGTAATCGGGCCAAAGGCGTACCCGCCCCCTGCAAAGGGAACGATTTGCTCAACGGCACTACTTTTTCGTCGTTCGGCATTACACCCCCTGACAGGAAACAACCTGAACCCCATCACAAACGTGGCTTGCTACCCCCGCACTGTGAAGCGACCCTCTTGACCTTGCACAACGTCAAACCCATGGCGTCAATTACAAGTCGGATTATCTTTCAAAACTTGTCATCGACGCCAGTGAGACTTTTCTTTCACTCTCGCGAAGGAAGTGGCAAGGCATTCATGTGCAGCGATAGACCGCGATATTCGCGTTCCATCGCAAACGAATCTGCCAAACCGACCAACTGCACGTCTCCTGGGGTAACACCTTGGCAATGGCGCAGGTGGGTAAGCGGAATGCGGTGCCTTATACTCGAACGACTTTGCTACTGGAGCCCGCCATGCCGAATTTACGAATTGCCGACCTGACCGCCGAGATCGAGGCCAATGTGCGTCGCGCATTGCTGGAGGATGTCGGCAGCGGCGATATCACCGCCCAATTGATTCCGGCAGAGCGACTGGCCAAGGCCACCATCATTTCCCGCGATGCAGCGGTGATCGCGGGTACTGCCTGGGTCGATGCAGTCTTCCGGCAACTGGACCCGCGTGTCGCTGTGCACTGGCAAGTGACCGATGGCGATCGCGTCAGCCCGAATCAGGCGCTGTTTCACCTAGAAGGCCCGGCCCGCTCCCTATTGACCGGCGAACGCAGCGCGCTCAATTTCCTGCAGATGCTCTCGGGAGTGGCCACGCGTGCGCAGTACTTCGCAGACATGGTCGCGGGCACTCAGGTCAAACTGCTGGATACCCGCAAGACCCTGCCGGGCCTGCGCATGGCGCAGAAATATGCGGTCACCTGCGGCGGCTGTCATAACCACCGCATCGGGCTTTACGACGCGTTTCTGATCAAGGAAAACCATATCGCAGCCTGTGGTGGCATCGCTCAGGCCGTAGAAGCGGCGCACCGGATTGCACCCGGCAAGCCTGTGGAAGTCGAGGTGGAGAGTCTGGGTGAACTCCAGCAGGCGCTGGACGCAGGCGCCGACATCATCATGCTCGATGAACTAAGCCTTGATGACATGCGCGAGGCCGTGCGCCTCACCGCAGGCCGTGCCAGTCTGGAAGCCAGCGGCGGCATCAACGAGGATACCCTTCGAGTGATTGCCGAAACGGGTGTCGATTACATTTCCATCGGTGCGATGACCAAGGATGTGAAAGCCGTGGACCTGTCCATGCGCCTTAGCCTCTGACGCATCGCGCATAGCCAACTGTCACTATTCGCTCGGGAGTAGACGCCTTGGAACAATGGTTTGTGATGAACGCGGGCAAGCAACTCGGCCCGATGGACGCGGATGCTGCGCGGCTGATTGCCCGTGAGTCGCCCGGTGCCTGGTGCTGGAAGCAAGGCATGCCGGACTGGCAGCCGATCTATCAGGTTCCGCAGGTGCGCGCCATGAAGAAGGACGGTGTGACGCCTTTTCCTGATCCGACGCCGGACATGGTTCAGCCCAAGCCGTCCGGGCTGCCAGCGCAGGCAGCCCCGACACCCGCGCCGGCCTCGGTGCCCGCCAGACGCCCTTCGTTTACGCCCGAACCGAACGCCTCGGGCGGCTATGGCCTGGCGCAGACCACCGATGGGGTGGACTTCAAGCTCTACGGCACGGAAACCCAGTTCATCGAACTGGAGCTTGACCCTGGCGAAAGCGCCGTCGCCGAAGCCGGGGCGATGATGTACAAGACGTGCGACGTGCAGATGGAAACCATCTTCGGCGACGGCAGCAATCAATCGTCCGGGCTGCTGGGTTCGCTGTTCGGTGCAGGCAAGCGCATGCTGACCGGCGAGAGCCTGTTCACCACGGTGTTTTCGCAACAGGGTTCGGGTAAGGGCCGCGTGGCGTTTGCAGCGCCCTACCCCGGCACGATCCTGCCGCTCAACTTGCGTGATTTCGGCGGCAAGCTGATCTGTCAGAAAGACAGTTTCCTGGCCGGCGCCAAAGGCGTCTCCATCGGTATCCAGTTCCAGAAGAAAATCCTCACCGGCCTGTTCGGGGGCGAAGGTTTCATCCTGCAAAAGCTGGAAGGCGACGGCTGGGTGTTCGTGCATATGGGCGGCACGGTGCGCAAGATCGAACTGGCGGCGGGCGAAGCGCTGGATGTCGACACCGGCTGCCTGGCAGCCATGACCCAGACGGTCGATTACGATATCCGCATGGTCGGTGGCGGCATCAAGTCGATGCTGTTCGGCGGCGAAGGGGTGTTCTTCGCCAGACTGACCGGCCCTGGCACGGTATGGCTGCAAAGCCTGCCCTTCTCTCGACTGGCCGGGCGCATGCTGGCCGCAGGGCCATCGGGTGTGGGCAGAAGCGAACGCTGACTTCAGCACTACGTTATTAGACTGGGGACTGTGCTGCGCACTGGCGACTATCGTGCGGCGCTCTGCGTCGCATGCCTTTCTGGACGCTCCGCGTGCTCTTGCGACGCAGAGCGTCGTGAACTGCACTCCCACGCTGGAGCGTGAGGAACGATAGCGGTAATCAGCGCCCAATAAAAAACCCCCGCCATCGCTGGCGGGGGTTTTTATTGGGCGCTGCTCGGGTTTAGCCGATTGCCACGCCGTGAGCTTCTGCCAACGGCTTCAGACCGCCGGCAAAGCCCTGGCCAATGGCCTTGAACTTGAACTCTTCGCCATTGCGATACAGCTCGCCGAAGATCATCGCGGTTTCAGTGGATGCATCTTCCGACAGGTCGTAACGAGCGATTTCCTTGCCGTCAGCCTTGTTCACAACGCGGATGTAAGCGTTGGAAACCTGGCCAAAGCTTTGCTTGCGCTCTTCGGCGGAATGGATGGTGACCGCGAAAACCAGCTTCTTCACTGCCGCTGCCAGGCCAGTGAGCTTGACAGTTACCGACTCGTCATCGCCTTCGCCAGCGCCTGAACGGTTATCGCCCAGGTGCTCGACCGAGCCATCAGCCGACTTCTTGTTGTTGTAGAAAATGAAGCTGTTGTCGTCCAGTACTTTGCCATTTTCGCCAACGATGAAGATCGACGCATCCAGGTCGAACTCGGTGCCATCGGTCACACGCGGATCCCAGCCCAGGCCCACGGTGATTTCTGTCAGGCCAGGAGCCTCTTTGGACAGGGAAACGTTGCCGCCTTTACTCAGACTTACTGCCATATTCTTGATCCTTTCCAGAAAAGTGGTGGGGCGTGAATCAGAAATTCATGCCGAAAGAGTTGGCTACGGCTTTCAGTCCACCGGCAAAACCGCTACCCACGGCGCGGAACTTCCACTCGCCATTGTTGCGGTACAGTTCGGCGAAAATCATCGCGGTTTCAGTGGAGGCGTCTTCTGCCAGGTCGTAGCGAACGACTTCAGAGCCTGACTGCTCATTCAATACGCGAATGAACGAGCCACCCACCTGACCGAAGTTCTGCTTGCGGCTGTCTGCGTCGTGAATGGTCACGACGAAAACAACTTTCTCCACATCGGCAGGGACACGGGCCAGATCGACCTTGACCACTTCGTCATCGCCGTCGCCAGCACCGGTACGGTTGTCACCGGTGTGCTCGACAGAACCGTCGGCGCTCTTGAGCTGGTTGTAGAAAATGAAGTCAGCTTCACTGCGGACCTTGCCATTGGCGGCCAACAGGAATGCGCTGGCGTCCAGGTCGAAATCCTGTCCGTCAGTGGCTCGCGGATCCCAGCCCAGACCGATCAATACTTTGGTCAGGGTAGGGTCGGTTTTCGACAGCGAAAGGTTGCCACCTTTTTGCAGAGTCAAAGCCATGATTCGTTTATCTCCTTTATCCAGTGTTTACGCTTTTTCTTCCGCGGATTCGTCTTTGCCCGGGAAGAGCAGGCTTGCAACGATACCGATGATCAACACGACGACCACAACCAGCAGGCTGGCATTGGCGCTGATCTCGTAACCGTGATGGAACAGGTGGTTGGTAGCATTCAGGCCCAATTTCAAGGCAATGAAGAACAGCAAGGCGATAACCGCTTTCTCCAGGTGCACCAGATAGCGCTTGAGGGCTTCCAGAACGAAGTACAGGGTACGCAGACCAAGAATCGCGAACAGCATCGCCGAGAACACAATCAGCGGCTCGCGGCTCACGGCAATGATTGCAGGCACGGAGTCGAATGCGAACAGCACGTCGGAGATTTCCGCCACAACCAGACACAGGAACAACGGGGTCGCGAACAAAGCGCCTTTGGCCGCCAGCGTGATACCGGCGTTTTCAGGCTTTTTGACTTCCTGTTCCAGAACAGAGCGGCTGACGAAGAAGTTGCTGCCGTGCAGTTTTGGCCACACCGGGAACAGCTTCTTGGCGAAGCGATAAGCCATGTGTTGCGAGTAGTCGACTTCTTCGTCGTCGTCATCGCCCGCCCTGAGCATCATGATGGCTGTCCAGGCAACGATGACCGCAAACACCACTTCGACCCATGGACCCAGCGCCAGGAGGCCGGTACCGATGGCGACGAAGATGCCGCGGAAGACGATGGCGCCGATGATGCCCCAGTACAGAACGCGGTGGCGCAGGCCATCCGGAATCTTGAACCAGGAGAACAACGCCATGAACACGAACAGGTTGTCGACGCTCAGCACTTTTTCCAGCGCGTAACCGGTCACGAACAACGTGGCGACTTCAGAGCCGTGCTGGACATACAGGAAACCCGCGAAGGCCAGCGAAATGGCGACCCAGAAAATCGACCACGCCGAGGCTTGCGCGAGGGTGATTGGCTTGTTTCCCCGGTGGGAGAACATGTCGATAGCCATGGCCGTAACGGCCAGACCGACGAAAACCGCCATCGTGAGTGGAGGGAAGCCTAGAGAGGTGCTTTCCATTTAACTGCGTTCCTTAGGGTAAAAAATTACAGGTCGAAATCGGACGGGTTGAGGCCAAGCTCTCGACAGATGGTGCGGCAGACTTCCCGCTCTCTCTCATCGAAGCTGCCATCGGCGCCACCGATAGCACAGCAGACGCGCACCAGCAAACGGGCTGCATCTTCTTTCTTTTTGATCTTGCCAATGGTTTTCAAGGCCTCGGCGCGACCAATTTCAAAATCGAACTCGAACTTGGAGCAGGCTTCCTGGAAGCCCTGGATGACGTCCTTCATGTCGAAAACTTTCAGTTCCTGAGAGTTCTGAATGAAGCCGGCCATTTTCTGCTTTTCACTGGAGCTGATATCACCGTCTGCGGCCGATACCAGAGCACAGCCGGAAACCACAGCCTCCATGAATTCGCGATTCTTGAACTTCGATACTTCCGAAGCCAGCTTTTCGCGAGCAGCTGTTGCGTTTGTTTTCAACCAGTCCAGCATGTCTATCTCCCATGAGGCGGCACAGCCAGCCCAGAAATACCACGGTATTGTTTACTTGGAACCGGCAGCCCAGCGCATGCCCCAGCCGTAGGCTTTGTCCATGTTGCTGTGGCCGTTGTGGAAATCCACACGACGCGTCACCTTGACCGCACCGTTGTCATTTTCCAGCAGGGCAATGGCACACATGCCCTGACGACCGCCCTCCTCATTGAGGCGAACCTCGATGGGCGGCTGGCCCGGCGCGTGAATGGTGACGACCCCGTCGGTTTCCTTCCAGTTCGGCGCACCTTCGTAGATGAACGCGTAGACCAGAATGCGACGGATCTTGCTCCAGTGCGCGCCATTGATGTGCAGCCACTCACCGTCGCTGATCGAGCCGGTACGGTCATCGCCCATCAACTTGATGAACGGCTCGGTGTTGAGTGAACCGAACGAGTTGCCCAGCGCCTGAACAGCGCCTTTGAGACCGTCCTGCATTTCGAAGAGGCAGCCTACATCAAGGTCAATGGCATTGCTCTTCTTCATAGAGAAGAAGCCGCCGCCCTTGCTGTCGTTACGACGGTTCCAGTTCAGGTTGACCCGAATCTCACCGAAACCGGCACTGGATTTTTCCAGGCTGATCGAAGCACGGGTCTTGTCGAGCGTGATCTTGCTCAGACTGACGGTCGCCTTCGGTGCAGGCGCTGGAACAGGTGCAGGTGCAGGTGCAGGCTCATCCTGAGGCGCGGCGACTTCAACGCCGAAGTTTTTAGCCAATGGCTCAAGGCCGCCGGCAAAACCCTGGGCCACGCAACGGAATTTCCAGGCACCCTGACGCAGGTAGAACTCGCCCAGAATCAGCGCGGTTTCTTTCATGCCACTGGTCGGGATATCGGCTTCGATACCGCCGGTGATGTTCAAGGCCAGGCGTGACACGCTGCCAAAACTGGCCTTGTTCTCATAGATGGTCGCCGTCAGGGCCACCTTCTCGATGACCGAGTCCAGACGGCTCGGGTCAAGACTGAACACCGCGCGTCCGGCCGACGCTTCCGTCTGCTGCAGCGCACCGCCGTTCACGCTTTTCTGGCCGTAGAAACACATGTCCTGATCGCCACGGACCTTGCCGGACGCGGTCAGCAGAAAAGCGGAGACGTCGATATCCGCATCCGCGATCGGAGAGTAGATAATTTCCACCGTCAGCGGGCCGGCAGCGACCGGCGCGTTGGCGCCCGGGACGAGTTGGGTCATACCCGTACAGCCCCGATCGCCAGCTCGACCAGATCATCAGCAGTGCGACCGTTGGTGACCTGGCCTACTGCAGTGAAGTCCCAGCCCGACGGCGTGCGCGCCAGATAAGACATCACCACGCCGGTGTGCTGACCTTTTTCGGACAGATCAAAGCGACCCAGTTCGTTACGGCTGCCCAGATCGACAATACGGCAGTAGGCGTTGGCGACTTTTTCGAAATTCTGACCGGTGAACGAATTGACGGTGAACACCAGGTATTTGACGGCGGCAGGCAGTTTTTCCAGATCGACGCTGATGGTTTCATCGTCGCCCGCGCCTTCGCCGGTACGGTTGTCACCCGAATGCTGAATGGCACCGTCACGCGATTGCAGCTGGCGGAACCAGACCAGGTCGAGGGGCTTTTTGTCGGCGTCGAGCATGATGCACGAGGCATCCAGGTCGATATCGCCGCCGCCACCACCGAGCAATTTACCGAAGAAACCACTGGCTTTTTCAGGGTCCCATCCAAGTCCCATGCTGACTTTCTTGAGGCCTGTACCAGCAGTTTTCTCGAGTGAGATCGTCTGGTTCTTTGCCAAAGTGAGTGCCATTTTTCGCTCCATGTGACGTTGGATTTCGGATAAAAGTGTTACAGCCTTACCGTGTTGGCCCGTCTTTGCCATCAGGATTGTGTAACTTGGCGTTAACGGGGCCTTTATAACGGCCTCGACGCCACGTCGGATGGAACAAACGCCAGTGCGCATCCTGAGCAGCGGCGAGCAATTCGTGGTCACCCCGGGTGTCGCCCCAGGCGCGAACCCGGAACTGGTTCAGCGGCCCATAGACGCTCTCCAGCCGTGCAACTTTCGAGTCGCAGCGGCAGTTGCTGCCTTCTATCAAGCCGGTCAACTTGCCGTCGATCACTTCCAGATTGGTACCGATCAGCTCTACTTTGAGGCGATCAGCGAACGGTTGCAGGACCATAGCAGGCGATGCTGAACAAAGCGTGACAATGGCGCCCTTCTCGATTTCAGCGGCGATGGACTCCAGCGCAGCAGGACGCATCAGGCGTTTCCAGTGCGACTGGCAGAACGCTTCAGCCTTCTGCTGCAGCCATTGCACTTCAACACCGCTCAGAAAAGCCTTGATCAGGCGGCCCTTGAGTTCGTCGCGGGTCAGGCGCTTGGCCAGGTAGCCGATGCTGGGCAGCACCAGCCGCGCCATGCGCACCGAAAAGGCACGTTGCCCGAAGGCGAATTTGAGAAACGGGACAAAACTGTCGTGGCGGGTAATGGTCCCGTCGAAATCGAAAACCGCCAGCAGGCGCTGTTCCACTTCGATTTCAAGGTCGGGCCCTACAGGCTCAAGATCAGGTCCTGCGGTTTCAAGGTCAGGTTCTATCATCTAGCTAACTGCCTCAGCGAGTCGAATGCTGGCATCCATGATCGAAGCGGGTGCGGATAACACTCCATGCCATTTGGCGCGCTCCATGATGTGGGCTGCCCATTTGTAGTGGGTAGCCGGTTCACACATCGCGTCGTTGTACTTGAACACTGCGGGGGCCACAGAGTTCAAAATCATCCGGGCGGAGTTCATGTCCTCCAGACTGACGCGTAGCGCATTCTGAATGATATTGACCTGCGAGGGGTGAATTGCCGTTTTACCGACCAATCCATTGGTAATATCCAGCGCCAGTTCATGCTGCAGAATGTCCGGAGTGGCCAGGTGCTCGAACACCGGTGCGGTGAGCGCAAAGCCCTGCGCACCCATGACACCCGCCAGCATGGGGATGACATACCCCATCGGCGTCGAATACAGGGTCATGGCCGGATTGCGGCGCAGCCCCAGGCAGCCCATCAGGTCATTACCCCCGATGCGTAGCGCAATGATCCGCTCGTACAGACTGGCCTTCAAGGCTTCCCCCAACTCGACCATCGCTGTCGGATTGAACACCTCGGGGGTTTCCAGTGTAGGCATCAACGCCAGCGAAGGATTGGTGACGGCCTGCTCCCAGCTCGTCAGACTTTTCAACGAGAGCTTGGGCACAACGAAACCGTCGACGTGCGCCATCAGCGGCCAGTCGTTGAGAATGCGCGCCATCGCTGCGTCCCTCGGCCGCACGAACAGCAGCGGACCGTTGGCCGGACGACCGCCACGATCGCGGATACGGGTGAGTACCTGGCGAAGATTGAGCAACGCCGTGTCGACATCGGTCAGCGCCACGGCGTCTTCCAGGCAGACGACCAGCGAACGCAGCTCGGGAATCTTTTCACCGAACACCACATCGACGATGTCGTCCCGGGTCGCGGGCATATACAGCGTTGCCCCCAGCGCATAAGGCGAGAATAAGGCCATTAGCTCAGACTCCGAATGATGGTCACGGCCCGATAGGGCCCCAGGAGATCACCCACTTCTTCGACGGGAATCCCCGCTTTTTCGGTCAGGTGCAACAGCAATTGCACGTCGCTGTCAGCCAGGTTGCGCACCAGTACGTGATCCGGCACGCGGCGCATGACCGCTCTGGTGGCTTCGGCAATGCCCGGCTTGATGCGATTGAAGTTATTGATCCTGAAGCGCTCGGCCAGACGGTCGACCACCTGTGATGCGGCGGCCTTGAGTTCGGTTCGCTGAGCCAGCGTCCAGGGTGTCAGTGTGAGCGTAGAACTGTTTTGACGACGCTGGCTGTCGATCTGTTCAATAAAAGACTGCGTGACGTCGTGCTCCCGCAACTGCTCGTACACCACGCAACCGTGCAGCCCGCCGTCCGTCGGCCAGATAGAGCGCGACACCAGACCGGACACCGTGGCACCGAGAATGCCGGACGGAATCACCCAGTCTTCTGCCGACGCTGCCAGCCAGGCGCTGCCGCACGGATCGGCCAGCACCACCAGCCGAGGTTGATCCGGGAAGCGTTTATCGCCCGCCAGGCTGCGACGGATCTCCCCCGATATCGCGCCCTTGCCGGTCCAGCCGTCGACGAACACGATGTTCTGCGCGCCGTGGGCCTGAATGATGGCCTCAAGCGCCACCGTATCAATGCCACGATCACGGACGATACTGATGCCGTAGTGGTGCGCTTCGCGACCCAGATCGATCAGCGCCCGCCGCAACAACACGCCCAGCGGCAGACCGGCGCGCACGAACGACACCAGAATGATTTCAGCGCCTGCGCACTCGCGGGCGAGCGCCTGGGCCAGGGCCTGTACATCGTCGGCCATGCGCGCGCCATTCTGCTCGAGCGCCCGCTCATACAGCGCCTTGTGGGCGACGCTGGGGGCCGACTCTTCGCTGATCATTTCCGAATAGTGTTTCTGTCGCGTCTGAATCAGGCGCTCCTTCTCCTCGACGCTGGTGGTCTGTAGCGCCACGCCGCGCAACAGAAAATGCACATCATCGTGCAGGTAACTGCCGCTGCCGACCGTATCGAGCCCGTGAACGGGATCACTCATGCGTTGCTCCGACAAACATTTTCGCCAACTGACTGCGGGCAGGTGTCGCCCACCAGTGGCACTCGTCCATGAAACCCAGATCGGTAATGCTGTCGCCAAAACCGAGCACCGGGCGTTCGCCATTGATCGCCTTGTCGCGCCGCAGCCACTCCTGGACCGCGTAACGCTTGGCCAGCCCTTCGGGCAGGAAAGCCAGATTGTTGCCGTTGCCATGGATATGCATGCCGTCGAGCAAGCCCCGCGCCTGCACTTCGGCCAGTACTTTGCCGAGGATGCTGTCATCGCTCTCGTTGTGCTTGGTCACCACGTAATGGAACAGCTGCGCCTCTTCGACCACCCAGCCGCGCAGTGAAAACCCCAGCTTCTGACCGATCGCCAGCGTCGTCGCTGACAGCTCATGCAGGCGCGACTGGTAACTGGCCAGGGTCTGTTTCATCTGTTCGTTCCAGTCATGGTCCAGCCGTCCCATGACATCGAGCATCACGCCACCATGGGAGCAGATCGCACCTGCGGTGAACGGCAGTTTGACCCGGCTGTAGGCCTCGACACTGCGCGCCGTCACCGGCACCACATCAGAATGCGCCAGCAACCAGTGCGCGAACGACTTCTGCACGTTGGTCATGTAGCCGTTGGCATTACCCGTGATGTCCAGGGTTGCGACATGCTTTTCAATGCCAGCCGGGGTTTTGCGCGCGGTCTGGAACAGCGTGTCGTCCAGGTCGACGAAGATCAGCGGACGGTCGTTACTCATCGCAGATGACCTCGGCGTTCAGTGCTTCGATCAGCTCGGCAGGCACGGCCTGCCTTGGGGTTTCGGTACAGATCAGCACCCGATCGAACTGACCCGGCCGCACGTTGTAGAGGAAGTTGGGGATGCCCAGTCCATAGTTGTCGGAGAACGACAGCGCATGATCAATGGCATGACCGAGTGCAATCGGTGAACGGCTGGTGGAACTGAAATGCACGTCGGCTCCGGCCTTCTCCAGACGCTCGGCGAGCAGGAACGGGCGCCAGACGAACTCACTGGTGCCAACCACCAGAATGCGTTCGCCCTTTTTGACGGTAATGCCGGGCGCCAGCGTATCGGCCACCGACAGCACACCCATGCGCCCCCAGTCGTTGGCAGTGACCAGCGGCCAGTCACCCATGGCGACGGTGCCGACTTCCGGCATCTCCGGCAGCGGCGCGCTTAGGTCTTCATCAAAGGAGTACGAGCCTTGCAGCAGCGAGACCTGCTCTGCCACTGCGCCCATCGAGGTACTGACCGCGCCCGCCGACCAGTCGGTGAGCACGCAGGTCACTACCCGCTCGATCTTGCTCAACCCCGCCTCCACCAGCGCCTGATGCAGGTTGATGAAGGTCTTGCCTGTCGACGCCTCGTCATCGACCAGCACCAGCGAACGGGCACCGAGCATCATCTCGCGTAACGCCGGATCAACGGGCAGGTGGATCAGATGAGCGCTGGCGTGGCTGTGCTCTTCTTCAAAGCGGGCGAACAGCACGCTGCCGGTCGGATGGCGCGTACTGACCATGTACAAGGCATCCGGGCGCGTTGCGCTGTAGGCACGGTGTACGCCGGCGCCGAGGCCCACGGCGGTTTCGGCCATGCCGATGACCAGCACCGGGCCGGGCAGGTCTGCGGGAATCTTGTGCGCCAGGTCCTGAAAACTTTTCAGCATCACGCTCGGGCGCGCAGGGATGTGGCGTCCCAACACTCGGGACACGAAGAGAAACGCTCGCTTGGGGTTACGCCGCTCGGCGAAGCCGAACAGTGAATCCGGAGCGATGGTGGACGAATCGACGCTGACATCGAGACGACCACGAAGCAGATCAGCACGAAGCTTTGTAGGGTTGGAAAAAGCTGCGCTGCTGTCCATCGATATATTCCTGATTAGCGGGGCCGCAGCCCCTGACGCCTGCAGACCAGCCAGGCAACACCGACTTCATTGGCGAGAGGCTTCAACGAGCCATAACGACGACTGAGCGGTGCGTGAGATTTCTGTGGTGGTGTACGACCTTTCCGGGCGGGCATGCGCAGCGTCGATGCGGCACGCCTGCAGAAAGGCCAGTAACAGTGCGGACTTCACGGCGAAGTTCATGTTTTGCCCGTCCGGTACGGTTGAGGTCACCATGCCAATCACCGCGCCCCCGTTGTCGAATAACGGGCTGCCACTGGACCCCGGCTGTATCGGTGCCGTGAACTGAAACAGGCTGGCATCGTTGTGCAGGCCGAACAGACCGGAGATCCCGCCCTGAGTCACCTGCAACCCGCCACCTGAAATGGACGCCAGTGGATAGCCCAAAACCGCTACGGTATCACCCGGCTCACAGCCCTGCCCGTCCCGGAATGTAACCGGAGACAACAACGGTGCGCCCTGCACGCGCAGCAGCGCGATGTCGTTGCGACGGTCGATGACCACTGGCTCGGCCTTGTAACGGCCCTCCAGTGAAGTGATGTAGAACACGCCCATGTCTTCGATGACATGCGCACAGGTCATGACGTGCGCCGGGCCGACCACGAACGCTGTGCCGGTCGCCGACTCATGCCGTGGCCCGCCACCCGAACCCGCAGACGGGCGGCGCGGATGACGGTCGTCGACGTCCAGACCGATCTTGCGCCCGAACGCCGACAGTCCATACGCCGAGCCTTCGCTCAGCGCGCGGAATTTCCATTGCTCATTGCGCTGGTAGAACTCGCCGATGATGATCGCCGCTTCGCCGTTATCGCGCAGGTCCAGGCGGTGCTCGATGTCGCCATCGACTTTGAGGTGCAGGCTGCCGATATCACGGATCGGCCCCATGGCCGCATAGACGTAGACCATCAGCAGCACGCGATCACTGCCTGTCGGCAACCTGTCCAGCCTTAACGTGCAGCCAACGTCCTGAGGGCCGCCGCTCCACTCCATCCAGCCTTGTTCCTGTTGCAGCAGCGCTGGATCGCCCATCGGCTGGCGCTTGTCGTTAACCGCCAGCAAGGCGACCGCTGCGTACTCACCAAAAACCGAAGACTTACCGCTCTCCAGATTCCAGGAGCAGTGGGCGTTAGCTAAAGCAGTGTTTGCACCTGGCGCAAGAAGCTTCATGCCCGATCCTCCCTGATAAGAGCGATTAGTGATAGCAAAAATCTATTATCACGATCAAACCGAGGCCCGTACAGCGACCGTGATGGCCTTGACGCGGATATCTTCGAGCCAATGTGTTTCCGGTTCTTTCAAGCCGAGACGCCGTGCCGCGAAAATACCCGGCAGGTTGACGCCGGTTTCACGGGTGTAGCCAATGCCCCCTGAATAACGCGGGTTGATCTCCAGCAAGCGCGGCTTGCCATCCGCGTCGTCGCGGGTCTGCACATTGATCAGCCCGTCGCAGGCAAAATGCTCCGCCGCGCGGACTGCCAGTTTTACCGCTTCGCTGTCACGCTCGAAGGTCTGATTGAGCCCAACCTTGCGCCGCCCGACGAAGGCAACCGCCTTGCCGTGCTCGCAGACCATGTCCACCGAACACTCACTGCCCGGCATATACGGCATGAGCAGCATCGCCGGCACGTCATCAGCCTGACGATAAGCATTAAGGTACGCCTGAAAGGTCGTTTCACGCGCATCGGGGTTGGCGAAACAACGAAAATCGTCAACGTCGGTCTTGAAGCGCCAAAAGCCGCGCCCGTAAATCCCGACCACCGGCTTGATGCACACCTCGCCAGACACCGCCAGCGCATCGTAAGCCGCCTGCAACTCCTCGGCATTGCTGACGGCAATCCCCGGAATACACGCCAGCCCCGCCGCCTCGGCCGCTGCCGTGAAACGACTCTTGTCATCGACATCCATGAAGGTCTGCTGGGACGTTCCGCCGGTAACGAGGTCCAACCCTTCAGCGACAAAACGCGCACGCTGCGCTTCGTAAAAGCTGCCTATCCGGCCGGCGACAATAATCTTGACGCCCAGCGAGCGAGCGGTGTGCAGCACCCAGTCGATACGCTCGTCGTTATCGACCGGCTCTTGCAGCGCCACATCGGCCTGCCCGGTGATTTCGGAGCGCTGCTGGCGATGCGAAGCGATGATCTGCACCGACGCAGGCAGCGCATCGCGCGCGCCCATGATCACTTCACGCTGGCTGGATTGCCCTTCAAGGAACCAAATCATGTCAATCTCCGGGAGACAACGCCGTCAGCAACGGCCTTGTCGAATTTTGTAATAACTGTTTTGCTTCGAAATGTTCGGATTAGGGCAAAGTCACGCAATTTTAAACAGAGGACGCTGGTATGAAGTGGCTGAGAAGGTCGATTTGGCTTGTAGTATTCGTTGCACTGGGGATCGGCGCATTAAGCCTCTACTACGTCCTGCCGCGCCATGATGTCGTGATGATCACCGGCGTGGAAGTCAAAAGAATGGACGCCGACGGCGTCATCAACGCCGAAAACCCCGCAGACGGCCCGACCCGCGACGTGTACTTCATCAACACCGAAGACCCGGACAGCAAGAAAGTCGTGGTCTACCGCAACGAAGACACCGGCTGGAGCTTCCCGTGGTACTTCAAATTCGACTCCGCCGACATCCAGGCCAAAGCCCAGGGCTACTCGCGTGACTCCCAGCAACTGGCTTTGATTCGCTACTACGGCTGGCGGATAACCATCCTGTCGATGTTTCCCAACGTGACAGAGGTTGAGGCGGTGACGAGTCGTGATCAGCCGTTTCCGATTTTTAACACGATCTTTTTTGTGGTGGTGGGGTTGCTGGTGGTTGTGGTTGGGGTGAGGAGGAGGTTTAAAGGGCGGGCGCGGGTTGATGGGGTGGCGCGGTAGAAGCCAATCCCTAACCTGAGCAGTCAACTACTGCCTGGCCACGTATCTTAAGCTGCGTGGCTACGCTCATAGTTAACGGCTGCTTTCACTGCGACAGGCGCAATCTCATAGAGTAAAGCCACACGCTTCGCGTTCTGGCCTTCAGCTAGATAAGAATGATAGATCGTTGCTGTGTCGATTCCCGTTGTTGCCAACACCGGTTTGCCAAAATTCCTTGCCGGGTCCAAAACAACTGCCTTGCTTCGCTTTACCGGATACCAGCGCTTTGCCGACTCTTCACCTGCGTAATCAATGCCCTCGTACAGAGAGGGCGTAATGACCTGCTTGAACGCGTATTGCCGCTTCACCAGATCCAGCAGAGCCTCATCACCCGTTTCATCCAGGACGGTCGCGAAAATATCCCGACCGTCGGTTTGAAAGCGTCTGCACGTAAACGGGTAGAGCTGACCGAACATTTCTCTGGCTTGTAACGAGGCGCTGCGAATCGCTTGCAAGCTGACGCAGTGCTGGCGAAATGCATGAACAAAACGAATTTCCAGCAGGTCGTGGAAGCCGAGCAGCTTGTCGTTCAGAAATGCGACCTCTGGCGTCCAGAGGCCGGGGTGATCGACGCCTGCCGCGCTATAGCCAAACATCCATGTACGAATGTCCTTTGCTGGAATGCCAGTGTATGAGGACGCTTCTGCTGGGGTGTATAGGCCCACACCGAGGAGGCGACCGGGTAATGCGGTGGTGTTCATAGCCCCTCTCTTCTCATGTGTGGAGTAATCAGGTGGGTAATTCTGGGCTTGATTCGGATATCTATCAACGGACGTTTTGATAACCGAAGCGGATCAGGAAGTGACCTAATGCAAAAGCTGAAATGTCCTACCATGGCACGCAATAAAACCGCGTACTAAAAACAAAATGTCCCGGCGGATCAATTTGCCAAGGCGTTTTCGTTTGAACAAATCTTTTGTGGAGTGTGAGTGGCGGCCCTAGGCGATTTGGCAAGCTTCGCGTCGACATTCCGGGCATTTCGGCAAATATTCTGCCGTGCGGCCTAATGAGATGGAGGAGAAAGGTGTTGTTGTTCGGGATGTGCTGGCTAAGTCGCTGCCTTGGGTTGAGTACGGTCTTTCGCCGTTGGGGTTGGAATTGTTGCAAGCGAGTGAGCGAAACTAAAAGGTCTGAGTTGCGAGGCGAGTGCCACGATATGGCTACCTAAGGTATCAGCACAGATCCGAGGCTGCGATAAATAGCGACTTGGTAATCAATTTAAACAAATGAGGCCCGGTCAAAAAGTTCCGGGCCTCATCGTTTAGAGGAACAAAAGTAGCAATCACACCCGTTTCCAGCGCTTTAGGAGCGTCGAAATCTTAAAGACTTTAACGGTCCAAAAAATCAGCATGGTGCTGGCAAATTTCAAGCGTCATTACCTTCAATTACCTGCAGTTAGCAGGAAGGTGCTTGGCAAGGCCGGCAACCCTTACGCAAGTCCAGGTTATCTGGTCGTTAGGGGAAGCTTGCACCGGATTGAGGTTGAAGATGGGCTGTACTGTAGCTCCGGTTTCCTTGGTAGTAACAGTGATAGCACCGCCCGCCCCTACAGCCACGGCAGCAACGTATGAGTTCGGACCAGCAACTTGGTTAAATACAAACCCTGAGTTCGCAGCCGTGACGTTAGCAACACCGCCAACGTTCGCAGCAGTTTCGGCAACTGCCAGCTTTGCTGAAGCCGCCTGCGTCAAACCTTCAGTAACCTTACTTCTGATTGTGTAGTCCTGATAGGCAGGCAGCGCAACCGCCGCCAAAATACCGATAATCGCTACAACGATCATCAATTCGATCAATGTAAAACCTTTTTGTGCTTTCATCGCGTACTTCTCCGAGGCGTCAATTAGGTAGTGCCTTGGGAGCGGGGAAGCACAGGTCGTGCCAGAACTCATTTTCAACTGCCGTTATCGCCAATACGCTCTATCTGCAGCGATAGACGTTCTGAAATCCGCAGAAACTGACAATTTTCGTCACATCCCTCACTGTCATTTGGCAGCAAAGCCCGACTGCGCTATAACCCATTCATTGTCTGTGTCTGGTGGTTTTATGACTGATGCTGTCCTCACTGGCTTGGCCAAACAATTGGTCCTCGCCGAGCTACTTACTGAATCTGTTGCGCAACAAGCGTATCAACAGGCGCGCCGTGACAAGATTTCGTTGGTGAGCTATCTGGTTCAGAACAAATTAGTCAAAAGCCTGACGCTGGCAGAAATGGCTTCCGAGCAGTTTGGCGTGCCATTCATGGATCTCGCCAGCCTTGACAAGGAAAGCCAGCCTAAAGGATTGGTCAGTGAAAAACTGGTTCGCCAACATCACGCGCTGCCCCTGTGGCGACGCGGTAACAAGCTATTTATCGGAATTTCAGATCCGACCAATCATCAGGCGGTCACCGATATTCAGTTCAGTACTGGCCTGAATACCGAAGCGATTCTGGTCGAAGATGACAAGCTGACTACCGCGATAGATCGATTCTTTGACAGTGATAGCGGTCTGGGCAACCTGGAAGATGTGGATCTGGGTCTGGATATTGAACCGGCTGATGGCAAGGAAACTTCCCTCGCTACGCAGAATGACGCAGACGATGCCCCGGTGGTGCGCTTCGTCAACAAAATGTTGATGGACGCTATTCGGTTAGGATCGTCCGACCTGCACTTTGAGCCTTACGAAAAGATCTTCCGCGTGCGGTTGCGTACCGACGGCATCTTGCATGAAGTCGCTAGACCACCAATTCATTTGGCGAACCGTATCGCCGCGCGCTTGAAAGTGATGGCCAGCCTGGATATCTCGGAACGACGCAAACCGCAGGACGGACGCGTCAAGTTACGTGTGTCCAAAACAAAAGCCATCGATTTTCGTATGAACACCTTACCCACGTTGTGGGGCGAGAAGATCGTAATGCGGATCCTCGATCCGACCAGTGCGCAGATGGGCATTGATGCGCTGGGCTACGAGCCAGAACAAAAGGCATTGTATCTGGAGGCGCTGAAGCAGCCGCAAGGTATGATTCTCGTAACCGGCCCGACAGGCTCCGGTAAGACAGTGTCCCTGTATACCGGGCTGAATATACTCAATACCGTGGATATCAATATTTCTACAGCCGAAGATCCGGTGGAGATCAACCTGGAAGGCATCAATCAGGTCAACGTCAACCCGCGCCAGGGACTGGACTTTTCCCAAGCCTTGCGCGCATTTTTGCGTCAAGATCCCGACGTGATCATGGTCGGCGAGATACGAGACCTGGAAACTGCCGAAATCGCCATCAAGGCCTCGCAGACTGGCCATATGGTGCTCTCAACTCTGCACACCAACAGCGCCGCGGAAACGCTGACTCGCCTGCACCATATGGGCGTTGCAGCATTCAATATTGCAACAGCGATCAACCTGATTATTGCGCAACGACTGGCGCGCAAGCTGTGTAGCCACTGCAAAAAAGAACTGGATATCCCTCGCGACACACTGATTCAGGAAGGCTTTCCAGAACAGAAAATTGGCACCTTCAAGATCTATGGTCCGGTGGGCTGCGAGCACTGCAATGGTGGTTACAGGGGCCGAGTAGGTATTTACGAAGTGGTCAAAAAAACACCGGAGCTGGAGCGCATCATCATGGAAGAAGGCAACTCATTGGAAATATCCAGACAAATGCGCAAGGACGGCTTCAATGACCTTCGCACATCGGGGCTTTCGAAAGCCATGCAAGGCATCACCAGCCTTGAAGAAGTCAACCGCGTGACCAAGGATTAAGCATGGCCAGCAAGGCAGTTAAAGTCAATATCTATACTTGGGAAGGCGTAGATAAAAAAGGCGGAAAACTCAGCGGTGAATTGAGCGGCCATAACCCGGCACTCATCAAGGCACAACTGCGTAAACAGGGTGTAAACCCTACCAAGGTGCGTAAAAAATCTGCTTCTATCTTCGGTAAAGGTAAAAAAATAAAACCATTGGACATCGCCTTTTTTTCTCGGCAAATGGCGACAATGATGAAAGCTGGCGTGCCGCTGCTACAGTCGTTCGACATTATTAGCGAGGGGGCAGAAAACCCAAATATGCGAGCATTGGTAAACTCGCTCAAGCAGGAAGTTTCGGCGGGAAATAGTTTTGCAACAGCCTTACGGCAAAAGCCTGAGTACTTTGACGACCTGTTCTGTAATTTAGTAGATGCGGGAGAGCAGGCGGGAGCACTCGAAAGTCTGTTGGACCGAGTCGCGACCTATAAAGAAAAAACAGAAAAACTCAAAGCCAAAATCAAGAAAGCAATGACCTATCCTGCGGCCGTGTTGATCGTTGCGGTGATCGTATCAGGTATTCTGCTCATAAAAGTTGTACCACAATTTCAATCGGTTTTTGCGGGTTTTGGCGCCGAGTTGCCAATGTTCACATTGATGGTTATCGGGCTTTCCGAGGTCATCCAGCAATGGTGGATAGCTATTGTTGTGGCGTTCTTTGCTAGCTTCTTTTTGTTCAAAAAGGCTTATAAAAAATCACAGAATTTTCGAGATAGTATTGATCGAATATTGTTGAAGATCCCGGTTATCGGACCGTTGATTTTTAAGTCATCCGTTGCACGTTACGCACGAACACTGGCAACTACCTTCGCTGCCGGCGTTCCGCTTGTGGAAGCGCTGGACTCGGTCGCAGGTGCAACAGGTAATGTGGTTTTTAAAAATGCGGTAAATAAAGTTAAACAAGACGTGTCCACAGGGATGCAGTTGAATTTTTCAATGCGTGCAACGGGAGTTTTTCCAAGCCTGGCAATCCAGATGACTGCGATCGGTGAAGAGTCCGGTGCTCTGGACAACATGCTGGATAAGGTCGCGACCTACTATGAGGATGAAGTCGATAACATGGTTGATAGCCTGACCAGCCTAATGGAGCCAATGATCATGGCCATACTCGGCGTCGTTGTCGGCGGCTTAGTGATTGCGATGTATTTGCCAATATTCAAACTAGGGGACGTTGCCTGACATGCCCCTCCTCGACCTCCTGGCCAGCTCCCCCCTGGCCTTCGTCATCACCTGCTGCATCCTCGGCCTGATCATCGGAAGCTTCCTCAACGTGGTCGTCTATCGCCTGCCAATAATGATGGAGCGCGACTGGAAAGCACAATCCCGTGAACTGCTCGGCCTGCCCGCCGAACCCGATCAGCCCGTCTTCAACCTGAACCGCCCCCGTTCCAGTTGCCCGCATTGCGCACACAAAATCCGCCCGTGGGAGAACCTGCCGGTGATCAGCTATCTGCTGCTGCGCGGCAAATGCTCGCAGTGCAAAGCGCCGATCAGCAAACGCTATCCGCTGGTCGAGCTGACCTGCGCAGTGTTGTCGGCCTACGTGGCCTGGCATTTCGGCTTTGGCTGGCAGGCGGCGGCAATGCTGGTACTGAGCTGGGGGCTGCTGGCGATGAGTCTGATAGATGCTGATCACCAGTTGTTACCTGATTCTCTGGTGCTGCCACTGCTGTGGCTGGGCCTGATCGTCAACGCCTTCGGGCTGTTCACCTCGCTGAATGATGCGCTGTGGGGTGCAGTGGCCGGGTATCTGGCGCTGTGGTCGGTGTTCTGGCTGTTCAAGCTGGTGACCGGCAAGGAAGGCATGGGTTATGGCGACTTCAAGTTGCTGGCCATGCTTGGCGCGTGGGGCGGCTGGCAGATTTTGCCGTTGACCATCCTGTTATCGTCGCTGGTGGGCGCGGTGCTTGGGGTGATCATGATGCGTGTGCGCAGGGTCGAAAGCGGTACGCCGATCCCCTTTGGTCCTTATCTGGCCATTGCGGGGTGGATCGCTTTGCTCTGGGGTGGTCAAATAACCGACTCTTACATGCAGTTTGCCGGTTTCAGATGACTCACCCTGATGAAAAACCCTGGATTCTTGGCCTGACTGGCGGCATCGGTAGCGGTAAAAGTGCAGCGGCGAAGTGTTTTAGCGACCTTGGCGTCGACACTGTGGATGCCGATCATGCCGCCCGCTGGGTAGTCGAGCCCGGGCGCCCGGCGCTGGAGCAGATAGCGGCGCACTTCGGTACAGGCGTGTTGCAGACCAGCGGCGAGCTGGATCGAGGCGCGCTGCGCAAGCTGATCTTCGAAAACCCCGAGCAGCGGCGCTGGCTGGAAGCGCTACTGCATCCGCTGATCAATCAGGAAATCGTCAGCCATCTGGCCGAGGCCAAATCGCCGTATGCCATTCTGGTCTCGCCATTGCTGGTCGAGTCCGGGCAATACCGCATGGTTCAGAGGCTGCTGGTGATCGATGCTCCGGCACACCTGCAGATAGAACGCACCATGCTGCGCGACAGCTCCAGCCAGGAGCAGGTCGAAGCCATTCTCAAGGTGCAGATCCAGCGTGAAGACCGCCTGCGTCATGCCAATGATGTGCTGGTCAACGACCGCGATCACGCTTGGCTTACCAGCGAAGTCGAGCGACTGCACCACTTTTACCTTACTTTGCGTGGAGGCCAATCATGAGCCAACCAATGACCGTTCAATGCCCAACCTGCGACGCCCCGGTGGAATGGAGCGCAGCCAGTCCGAGCCGCCCGTTCTGCTCCGAGCGCTGCAAACTGATCGACCTGGGGGCCTGGGCTTCTGAAGAGCATGCGATTCCGGTGAGCCCGGATGCCGAGGATGAGTTGTTCTCGGGTGATCTGGAGGCTCCGCACAGGGGACATTGATAACAAGTCGATGTGAAGCAACTCGCTTTACGCAACTACGAGGGCTATCTTTCAGCCGCATCTCAGGACGCCTGTGATGGCCCTTTCGCGAGCAAGCTCGCTCCCACGACGCTCATGTCCCGCGATCATTTATGCTCCAACGCAGCCCTCAACGCATCAGCACTGCCAAACTGCTGCTGACTGACCAACTGCCCGTCGCGCAACTGTAACCACAGCACTTTATCGTCATCGCCTGCGTACTGCGGCACGATGCGCGCGTCTCGATCGAGCATTACGCGGTAGCTGTAATCGCGCATTTTGGGGATGGCGAACATTTTGGCGATGATGGTTGGCATTTTCTGGATGTCAGCGACAAACACCGTGTGGCGTGATTCCAGAAAGCCTTTTGGCTTGTCCTGAAGGGCGGCATTCACCAGCTTGGCGGCGTCCATGCTGCGTGCGACCAGCAGGGTTTGTGTCTGGTTGTTCAGGGTGTAGGGCTGGTCATATTGATCGAGCAGTGTCCAAGAAGACAGACGCTCGCCGACTTGCAGGGCATTGGCGGTGAGGGGCAGCAAGGCCAGTAGCAAGATGGGCAGGAGCTTCACAGGTCGATCCTCGATAAAAGCAGCGCCTGCGACATTTATCGCAAGCGATCAAAAAATGAATTGCCAGTCTACACCCCTGCATTCACTCTTCCAGTCATGGCAACTTGAACGCTAAGCTTGGCCCTATGGATGACTCAGACTACCTGCGCCTGTTGACGATCCAGGCCGAACAAGCCAACGCCTTTCTGTCCAATGCGCGGAAGTGGGAGCGTGAGCGCTGGGTTTGTCAGCGCCTGTTGCAGGGGCTGAACATTGCCCATCGCAATGAGGACTTCACGCCTGCCACTCAGGAGCCGCCGGATGTGCTGTTTCGTGACGGGCGCTTCGAGGTGTTTTTCGTGCTGGATGAGGGTCGGCGTCTCAATGACGAGTGGCGCGAGGAGCTGGCGCGACGACGAAGCGCGTTCTCGTTGAGCCAGCTGGTACGTCGGGAGGCCAAGCCTAAGCGCATTCCGGCCTCTGAACTGCTGCACCGACTCGCCCCTACCCTGCGCAAGAAATCCACCAACTATCGCGAACGCGGCATTGATCTGGGCGGGCTGGATATCATCGCCTTCGCCAGCCTCAAGCGCGAGGTGCTGGACCTCAACAGTCACTTTCCACCACCGACCGAGTACCTGCGTCAGGGCTGGCGTTCGTTGTCGCTGGTGGGGCCGACCTTCGCTCGGGTATTGTTCGCGCATCCCGGCGCTCCGGATTTTCTGCGTACCAATCTGGGGCGCAGTGTCGTTTTCGATGTTGGAATCAGTTTATGAGCCCCTTGCAGGAACTGCTGGCCGATGTGCCGCAACAAGGTCGTGTGCGCTGGATAGGCGTGCGTCCGCAATCGCGGGTCGAGATGATCGAGCTGGATGCCGTGGAAGCGCGTCGCGAAGCGGGTCTGACCGGCGATCACTCGCGGCCCGGCCCGCGCAATGCGCGGCAGGTGACGCTGATCCAGTGGGAACATCTGGCGGTGGTTGGCTCGTTGCTGAACCGCGCGGCGGAGAACCCTATCGTGCCGCAGGATTTGCGGCGCAATCTGGTGATCAGTGGCATCAACCTGTTCAGCCTGAAGAATCGACGTTTCCGGATCGGTCAGGCGATTTTCGAAACCACCGGCTGGTGTCAGCCGTGTGCGCGACTTGAGCAACGCCTTGGTCACGGGACGTTCCAGGCGGTGCGCGGGCATGGTGGAATCACCGCGCGAGTGTTACAAAGCGGAATCATCCGCCTGGACGATACGCTGCAGGTCGAGCCGCTGGAAATCACCGATCCCTGGCCCCCTGCCCGACAGCACGCCTGAGGCAACGGATAAATTGAGCAGACACCTGAACCCGGAACCGCAAAGGTGTGTCGAAGAGTACCTTCAGGCACACCGGCATCCAGTCGAGCGCAGGCCGCTCCTGCCCCGGACAGTGTCGTGATGAACCCATTATTGAGCCTTCTGACGCTATGAGCTGCCTTGCGCTCGCGAAGATCGAGCTCCCCCCGAATTCCTTAAACCTTCCGAGTAATCCTTATGACGCATCGTATTGTTATCGTTGGCGGAGGCGCTGGCGGTCTGGAGCTGGCTACCAGTCTGGGCAAGAAAGGCACGGCCAGTGTCACGCTGGTTGATGCCAACCTGACGCATATCTGGAAACCGCTGTTGCACGAAGTGGCTGCCGGTTCGCTCAACTCGTATGAGGACGAGCTGAACTACGTGGCTCAGGCCAAGTGGAACAACTTTCAGTTTCAACTCGGGCGCATGACCGGTCTGGACCGCGCCAGCCGCCAGATTCATCTGGCCGAGACGCTGGATGAAAACGGCGCAGAACTGGTTCCGGCACGCAGCCTGGGTTACGACTCGCTGGTCATCGCCGTGGGCAGCACCACCAACGACTTCGGCACCAAGGGCGCGGCAGAGCACTGCCTGTTTCTCGACAGCCGCAAGCAGGCCGAGCGCTTTCACCAGCAACTGCTTAACCACTACCTGCGCGCCCACGCCGGTCAGGCCGACAGCGCGCAGGAAATCACCGTGGCCATCGTGGGTGCCGGTGCAACCGGTGTCGAGCTGGCGGCAGAGCTGCACAACGCGGCGCATGAGCTGGCGGCTTACGGGCTGGGTCAGATCAAGCCGGAAAACCTGCGCATCACGGTGATCGAAGCCGGGCCACGGGTGTTGCCCGCGCTGCCTGAGCGCATCGGCGCGCCGGTGCACAAGACGCTGGAAAAACTCGGCGTGACAGTGCTGACCAATGCGGCAGTCAGTGAGGTGACGGCTGATGGCTTGATCACCGCTACCGGGCAGGTCATTCCGGCCAGCCTGAAGGTCTGGGCGGCAGGTATTCGTGCCCCGGCCTTCCTGCATGAACTGGATGGCCTGGAAAGCAACCGGATCAATCAGTTGCAAGTGCTGCCGACGCTGCAAACTACCCGTGACGAAAATATCTTCGCCTTCGGTGACTGCGCAGCCTGTCCGCAAAAAGGCACCGACCGCAACGTCCCGCCGCGCGCTCAGGCCGCCCACCAGCAGGCATCCTTGCTGGTCAAATCGCTGCGCTTGCGGATCGAAGGCAAGACGTTGCCGGAGTACACCTACAAGGACTACGGCTCGCTGATCTCGTTGTCGAGCTTCTCGGCCGTCGGCAATCTGATGGGTAACCTGATGGGCAGCGTGATGCTCGAAGGCTGGCTGGCGCGGATGTTCTACGTGTCGCTGTACCGCATGCACCAGATGGCGCTGTACGGCACTTTCCGTACCCTGATGCTGATGCTGGGCAGCAAGATCGGCAAAGGCACCGAGCCGCGGATGAAGCTGCACTAAGGCACGCCAGACGAGAAGTGCACGGGAGAGCACTCTCGTGCCCATGCTCTGAAGTGGGCATGCCTTTCTGGACGCTCTGCGTCTTATCTTGACTGTGCGGGGCAGCGCAGACCTTGCGACGCAGAGCGTCGTGAACTGCATTCCCACGCTGGAGTGAGGAACGATCACCTCACTATCGTGCGGCGCTCTGCGTCGCATGCAGTTCCGGACGCTCTGCGTCCTCTCTCAAGAGAATTCGGCTGTTCTGCCAACGCGTTTGCTGCGCCGACTTGCGGTGCCCCGAATACCCGCTATTTTTAACAGGATCGGGTTGTGCGCCAAGCAATCGGACGGAAGGCTCTCGTACTGGTATCAAGTTTGTCTGCGGCGCGCAGATAACCATTGAGTCGTGTACAACGCTGCACTGTTCAGGGATCGAACCCATGATGTCGAATCAATCCAGTAGTACTCCTGCACAAAATCATCCGCGTTTCGTCTGGTTCTCACTCATTCCCGTCATACCCGCCATCGCCTGGATTCTCACGCAGTTCGGCACGGGTACGGCCAATCTGGTGGCTTGCGCTGCACTGCTGGCGATCGGTCTAGGCGCGTGTGCCTGGGCTGCCCGCTCACAGCAGAACGAAGTGCGCCACGCAGTGGCTCAGGCGCTGGACCATCATCAGGTACATAGCGCTCAAAGCAGCGCCATGGCCTCCAGCGCCCAGTTCAATGAAATCCTCCTTGGTGCCATGCCGATCTGGGCCAAGCAGGTCGAAAGCTCGCGCCAGCAGACCGAAACCGCAATTGTCGAGCTGAGCACGCGTTTCATGGGCATTTCCGAGCGCCTGCAGGAAACCGTGCAGGCGTCGCAGCACGCTGCCGGTGAACTGGACGGTCAGAACGCCGATGGTGCGCTGAAAGTGTTGTCGCAGAGTGACAGCGAACTGAGCCGGGTAATCGACTCGCTCAAATCCACTCAGGCCAGCCGCGACCAGACGCTCTCCCAGGTCCGCAGCCTCACCGCTTATACCGGCGAATTGCGCACCATGGCCGCCGACGTTGCAGCGATTGCCGCACAGACCAACCTGCTGGCCCTCAACGCGGCCATCGAGGCGGCGCGTGCCGGTGAAGCGGGCCGTGGCTTTGCCGTGGTGGCCGATGCGGTGCGCAGCCTGTCGAGCAAATCCAGCGAAACCGGTCAGCAGATGTCCGCCAAGGTCGACATCATCAACAACGCCATCACCCAGCTGGTGCAGGCTGCATCGAGCGGCGCCGATCAGGACAGCCATTCGGTGGCCGCTTCCGAACAAAGCATTCAGAACGTTCTGGAGCGCTTCCAGAGCATCACCGGTCGCCTGGCCGAGTCCGCCGACCTGCTCAAGCAGGAGAGCTACGGGATTCGCGACGAAATGACCGAGGTCCTGGTGAACCTGCAGTTTCAGGACCGGGTCAGCCAGATTCTCGCCCACGTACGCGACAACATCGACTCGTTGCACGCGCACCTTCTGCAGGCTAGCCAATCCCCTGATGAGGCGGTCGCCATCGACGCCCGGCAATGGCTGGCGCGCATGGAGTCCACCTACGCGACCGACGAGCAACGTCGCACTCACCGAGGTGAATCGGCAGCACAGCAGGATTCGCAGGAAATCACGTTTTTCTAGGAGTAAATCATGGCTAAGAGTGTATTGGTGGTCGACGATTCAAGCAGCGTCCGGCAAGTCGTCGGTATCGCGCTGAAGAGTGCCGGATACGACGTTATCGAAGCCTGTGACGGGAAGGATGCACTGGGCAAGCTCACCGGGCAGAAAGTGCACCTGATCATCAGCGACGTGAACATGCCGAACATGGACGGCATCACTTTCGTCAAGGAAGTGAAGAAGCTGGCCAGCTACAAGTTCACGCCCATCATCATGCTGACCACCGAATCCCAGGAATCGAAAAAAGCGGAAGGTCAGGCCGCAGGCGCCAAGGCGTGGGTCGTCAAACCGTTTCAGCCGGCACAAATGCTCGCAGCGGTTTCCAAGCTCATCCTGCCCTGAGACCCAGGCCCATGGAGGCCAGCATGCCCACGCCAGACGAAAACGCTACCGACACTGCACGCGTGCAGATAGACGGCGAGTTGACGATCTACACCGTGACCGAACTGGCCGCCAGGCTATTGCCACAGATCGGCGCTGCGGCACGCCTGGAGGTTGATCTTTCACAGGTCACCGAGATGGACGGCGCCGGCCTGCAACTGCTGGCAGTGATTCAGCGCGAAGCCGGCAAGACCGGGACTTCGCTGCACCTGACCGGGCAAAGCAAGGCGGTCAGCGAAACCTTCGAGTTATGTAATCCGGGTGTGGTGCTGTAGCGCGTCCATTTGCAGTACTGCCCAGTGATCGATCAAGGAAGTCATCGTGAGTATTAATCTCGATCAGGCACAGCAGACGTTTATCGTTGAAGCGCGTGAGCTTTTGCAGGCGATGGAGGAATCCCTTCTGCAACTCGAAAGCGAGCCCGGCGACCAGGATGCGATCGGCGCGGTTTTCCGCGCAGCGCACACCATCAAAGGCTCGGCCGGACTGTTCGGGCTGACGCCTATCGTCAGTTTTACTCACATCGTCGAAGACGTGCTGGATCGTCTGCGTGAAGGCAGCGTTTCGGTAGACGCCGAGCTGATCGCCGTGCTGCTCAAATCCGGCGATCACATGCTTGAGTTGATCGACGTGGTCGCCAGCCGTGGCCAGCAGATGCAGCAACCTGCACTGGAGCGCGAGGCAGCGCTGCGTCAGGCGTTGCAGGTCTTCCAGGCACCGGCCAGCGCCGGGGCCGCTGACAGCGCGAGTGCAGCGGTCGTCAGTGATGATGAACCGTCAGCCGAAGTGCTCTGGCATATCTCGCTGCGCTTTGGCGTGGATGTGTTTCGCAACGGCATGGACCCGCTGTCGTTCCTGCGCTACCTCAATACCCTGGGGCAGATGGTCCAGGTCACGACGGTAACCGACAGTATTCCAGCAGTTGAGGCGTGGGACCCGGAATCCTGCCACTTGGGTTTCGAGATCGATTTCCGCTCTGCTGCCGGGCACGCCGCGATCAACGAAGTCTTCGATTTCGTGCGTGAAGACTGCGCAGTGGAGATCACCCCGGTGAACGAGACGCCAGACCACGTCGAGCCCACCGGCACCGAACTGGTCTCGCAGCCCGAGCACAGCCCTATGGTGGCCAGCGGCGAACTGCTGGGCGATCAGCGCGCAGTGCCACGAACGCCCGCAACGGCAACGGCAACCGCTGTAGAACGCCCTTCTTCGGGCAGCGAGCAGAAAAATAAGGATGGCCGCTATGTGCGCGTCAACGCCGACAAGCTCGACGAGCTGATCAATCTGGTCGGCGAGCTGGTCATTGCCAGCGCCGGCGCCAGCCTGCTGGCCAAGTCGTGCGACAACGACCCGCTTCAGGAAGCCAGTTCCACCGTATCGGGGCTGGTCGAGCAGATCCTGGATGGCGCGCTGCACCTGCGCATGATCCCCATCGGCGACACCTTCAATCGCTTCCGCCGTGTGGTGCGCGATGTCAGCCAGGAACTGGGCAAGGACATCGACCTGATCATCAATGGTGCGGAGACCGAACTGGACAAGACCGTCGTCGAAAAGATTGGCGACCCGCTCATGCACCTGCTGCGCAACTCCATGGATCACGGCATCGAGAGCGCCGAAGCACGTCGCGCGGCAGGCAAACCGGCCAAAGGTCATTTGAGCCTCAACGCGTACCACGACTCGGGCAGCATCGTCATTGAAATCGCCGACGACGGGGCCGGACTCAACCGCGAGCGCATCCTCGACAAGGCCCAGCAACGCGGACTGGTGGCGGCCGGCGCAAACCTCACCGATCAGGAAATCTACAACCTGATTTTCGAACCCGGTTTTTCCACTGCCGAGGCCGTCACCAACCTTTCGGGGCGGGGTGTCGGCATGGACGTGGTCAAGCGCAACATCACCTTGCTGCGCGGCACGGTGGATCTGGACAGCCAGCCCGGTCAGGGCACCATCGTGCGCATCCGCCTGCCGCTGACGCTGGCGATCATCAACGGCTTTCTGGTCGGTATCGATCAGTCGACTTACGTGATCCCGCTGGACATGGTGCAGGAATGCATCGAGCTGGACGAACACAACCGGCAGTTGACCCGCGACAGCGGCTACCTGGACCTGCGTGGCGAAGTGCTGCCGCTGGTCTACCTGCGCGACCACTTCAATCATGAAGGCCCGGCCGCCAGGCGCCAGAACGTGGTGGTGGTGCGTTACGCCGAGCACAAGGCCGGGCTGGTGGTCGACGACCTGCTTGGCGAGTTCCAAACCGTTATCAAACCTCTGGGCAAGCTGTTCGGCGCGCTGCGCGGCATCAGCGGCTCGACGATCCTGGGCAGTGGCGCGGTGGCGTTGATTCTCGACATCCCCGCCCTGCTCAACCAGATCGTACACATGGAGGCCCGCTCGACCCAGGCGCCTCAATCCCTGTTGCCCACTTCTCGCTGACGGATTCGCAATTCCCAAGGAGTTACTTCAATGAAATGGTTCTACGATCTGAAGATTTCCACCAAGCTGATTACCTCGTTTCTGGTGGTTCTGGCGTTGACCGCGGCCATGGGAGTCTTTGCCATCCTCCAGCTCGGCCAGGTCAACCAGGCCGCTCAGGACATCAAGGAAAACTGGATGCCGTCGATGCGTGCGGCCGCGGGCATGCGCTTCTTCGCCGCCAACTATCGCTTGAAGGAAAACCGCCACATTGCAGCCGACACCGCCCAGGAAAAGGCACAGATGGAGCTTGAAGCAGCGGACGCTCGCAAACAGTTCGAAACCCGCCTGGCCACCTATGACAAGCTGGTGGTCAGTGATGAGGATCGCCAGTTGTTCAATAGCGCTACAGCGACATGGGCTGCGTACCTCAAGAGCAGCGGCGAGTTGTTCGACATGTCCCGTCAGGGCCTCGAAGCCCAGGCACGAGCGATGCTGAAGGGCGATTCCAAAACGCATTTCGACGAATTGACCGGCCAGTTGCAAAAAATGGTCGAGCTCAACGACGCCGGTGCGACTGTCGCGGGTGACAAGGGCACGAAGCTGTACGAAAACGCACGCATCTCGATCATCGTGGTACTGATTGCAGCCTTGCTGATCGGTCTGGGCCTGGCGCTGTTCATCGCCCGGATCATCTCCCGCCCGCTGAAGGAGGCCGCAACGGCCGCCGAGCAACTGGCAGAGGGCAATCTCAACGCCCACATCGGCCACGGCTCCAAGGACGAGACCGGCATGGTGCTCAACGCCATGCGCAACATGGTCGGCAAGCTGTCGCACATCATCGGCGAAGTGCGTAACGCCGCCGACAACCTGGCCAGCGCGTCAGAAGAAGTCAGCGCCACCGCGCAGTCGATGAGCCAGGCCACCAGCGAGCAGGCCGCAAGTGTCGAAGAGACCAGCGCATCGGTCGAGCAGATGAGCGCCAGCATCAACCAGAACACCGAGAACGCCAAAGTCACCGATGGCATGGCCAGCAAGGCCGCCAAAGAAGCCACCGATGGCGGCGAATCGGTGCAGCAGACCGTCGTGGCGATGAAGAAAATCGCCCAGCGCATCAGCATCATCGACGACATCGCTTACCAGACCAACCTGCTCGCCCTCAACGCCGCCATCGAAGCCGCCCGTGCCGGCGAACATGGCAAGGGTTTCGCAGTAGTGGCCGCCGAGGTGCGCAAACTGGCCGAACGCAGCCAGGTGGCCGCGCAGGAAATCGGCGAGCTGTCGTCGAGCAGCGTGGACATGGCCGAGAAGGCCGGCAAGTTGCTGGACGAGATGGTGCCTTCGATCAACAAGACCTCCGACCTTGTGCAGGAAATCAGTGCCGCGTCGGAAGAGCAGGCAGCCGGTGTGGCGCAGATCAACACCGCCATGACCCAGCTCAACCAGGTCACCCAGCAAAACGCATCGAGCAGCGAAGAACTGGCGGCTACTGCGGAAGAAATGAGCAGCCAGGCCGAACAACTGCAACAGGCCATGAGTTTCTTTACCCTCGACGCATCGCCAAGGGCCGTCGCACAGAGCGCTACTTTCGACAGCCGCAACAGCCCGAACCGTCAGCCTCCGCGGCCACCGCAACAGGCTCCGCGCAAGGCATTTGCGCAAAGCATGGCGGGCGCACCGGACGAATCGGAATTTACCCGTTTCTGATTGCCGGCTTCGATAGAGACTCCAGGGGAGAACGACATGGGCTCATTGGTCACGACTCGGCAGGCCGCAGCGACGGTCGAAGAAGAGGCGCAGTACCTGACTTTCATGCTCGGTGGCGAGATGTTCGCCATCGGCATTCTGGGCATCAAGGAAATCATCGAGTACGGCAGCCTGACAGTGGTGCCGATGATGCCCGCCTTCGTGCGCGGGGTGATAAACCTGCGCGGTGCGGTGGTGCCGGTGGTCGATCTGTCGGCGCGCTTCGGGCGGCAGAACTCGGCCATCACCCGGCGCTCGTGCGTGATCATCATCGAGGCCAACAGCGAGGACGGCCAGCCGCAGGACATCGGCCTGCTGGTCGACAATGTCTCGGCGGTGCTGGAGATTCCGGCGTCGCAGATCGAGCCGCCGCCGAACTTCGGTGCGCGAATTCGCGCCGACTTCATCAGCGGCATGGCCAAGGTCGACGGCAAGTTCGTGATCGTTCTTGAGGTCGACCGCGTGTTGTCCATCGATGAAATGTCCAGCCTGGCCGAGGCAAGCCAGTCGCTGCCGACCGACGTCGACGCGACGTGAGGTCTGCACATGCCTGATACAGCGTCGCTCACCGATCGCGAATTCGGCCAGTTCCAGAACTGGCTGTACAACGCTGCGGGCATCAAACTGACGCTGGCCAAGAAAGCGCTGGTCGCCGGCCGTCTGTTCAAGCGTCTCAAGCATTACGAACTGGACAGCTATGGCGAGTATTTCAAGCTGATCATGAACGATCAGCGCAACGGCGAGCTGCAAGTAGCGCTGGACCTGCTGACCACCAACGAAACGTATTTCTTCCGCGAACCCAAGCACTTCGATTTTCTGCGTCAGCAGGTGCTGCCCAAGGTCACACACGGCAAAATGTTCCGTATCTGGAGCGCCGCCAGTTCGTCTGGCGAAGAGCCTTATAGCCTGGCCATGACTCTGGCCGAACAACTGGGCACCACGCCTTGGGAAGTGGTCGGTTCGGACATCAGCACCCGCGTGCTGAGCAAAGCGCGCAGCGGGCACTACCCTCTGGAGCGCACCGAAACGTTGCCGCAACCTTTGCTGTTCAAATACTGTCTGAAAGGCATAGGTCGCCAGGAAGGGACCTTTCTGATCGACAAGTCGTTGCGCAGCCGGGTCAGTTTCGTGCAGGTCAATCTCAATGACACCCTGCCCGATCTGGGCGAGTTCGACGTCATTTTCCTGCGCAACGTGATGATCTATTTCGATCAGGAAACCAAAAGCAAAGTGGTCGCGCGGTTGATCCCGCGTCTCAAGCCAGGAGGCTATTTCATCATCAGCCACTCAGAAAGCCTGAACGGTATAAATGACATGTTGAAAATGGTCTCCCCTTCGATTTACCGCAAACCATGAACACGCCTGTGGGTGTCGCCGAAATAGTGCTCGGGCCTGGCGAAGTGGTCTTTCAGACCCGGCCGACTCGCCTGCGCACGTTGCTGGGTTCATGCGTGGCGATTACCTTCTGGCATCCGTGGCGGCGTATTGGCGGCATGTGCCACTTCATGCTGCCCGGGCGCATACGCCGGCATCAGCCACTGGACGGCAGGTACGCTGACGAGGCGATGGAAATACTCATTCGCCATGCACTGGCCAATGGCACCCTGCCCGAGGAATATCAGGTCAAGCTGTTCGGCGGTGGCGAAATGTTTCCAGATCATCGCCATGACCCGCACATGCAGAACGTCGCTGCCAGCAACGTTCACGCGGCACTTGCGCTGGCCGAACAAAACCGTCTGAAACTGATGGCTCAGGACCTGGGCAGCACCGGCCATCGCAGCATCATCTTCGACCTGTGGGACGGAAACGTATGGGTCAGGCACCAACCAATGGAAGCAATGGAAAAAGATGCCAAACAAAAAAATCAGCGTACTGCTGGTCGATGATTCGGCTGTAGTTCGTCAGGTACTGGTGGCCATTCTCAACGATACCCCCGACATTCATGTCATGGGTGCGGCGTCAGACCCGATATTCGCCATGAGCAAGCTCGCTCAGGAATGGCCGGACGTCATTGTGCTGGACGTGGAAATGCCGCGCATGGACGGCATCACCTTTCTCAAGAAGATCATGAGCGAGCGGCCGACACCGGTGGTGATCTGCTCGTCGCTGACTCAGAAAGGCGCGGAAACCTCATTGCAGGCGCTGTCTGCCGGGGCGGTGGAAATCATCACCAAACCCACCACCGGCCTGAAGAACTTCCTCATCGATTCGGCCGCCGAGCTGGTTGCCGCAGTACGCGCAGCAGCCAACTCCAACGTCAGAAACCTCGGCAAGCGCATCGCCGCCCCGGTGCTGACCCCGGCCAGCAAACTGACAGCCGATGCCATTCTGCCGGCTGCCAGCGGCCATGCCATGGCGCAGACCACTGAACGCATCGTCGCCATCGGCACCTCGACAGGCGGTACACAGGCACTCGAAGCGGTGCTTACGGCCCTGCCTCGCGTGTGCCCGGGCATGGTCATCGTCCAGCACATGCCGGAGAAATTCACCGCATCGTTCGCCGAACGCCTGAACAGCCTGAGTCAGATCGAGGTGCGCGAGGCCAGAAACAACGACCGCATCCTGCCCGGCCTCGCACTGATCGCCCCCGGCGGCAAACACATGATGGTCACGCGCAGCGGCGCCTACTACCACGTCCAGGTCATCGACGGCCCGCTGGTCAACCGCCATCGTCCTTCGGTGGACGTGCTGTTCCGTTCGGTGGCCAAATTCGCCGGCAAGAACGCCACCGGCATCATCATGACCGGCATGGGCGACGACGGCGCACGCGGGCTCAAGGAAATGCTCGACGCCGGCAGCGCGACAGTGGCTCAGGACGAAGCCAGCTGCGTGGTGTTCGGCATGCCCAAGGAAGCGATCAAACTGAACGCGGCGCAGCGGATCATTCCGCTGCAGGAGATTCATCAGGCGATCCTGCACCGGTGAACCCGAAGCTGTAGCCGTGCAGCCAGCGTTTCTTTCGACACCCACGTTTCACGACAGAAACCCCGGGCGCACAGCACGGCAGTGCTCAGAAAAACAGCCTTACCGGGCCCACGGCGGCGGCAGCAAGGCCTGATGGTCAGCGCTGGACCTGGATGACCCTGAAGCCCCGTCAGAGAATGAGACCAACTGGAAAAAAGGCTCGGCCTCCAGGTTCCTGTGCTGATTGGAAGTCCCTGATCTGTTGCTTTTATGCTCATTGCGATAAGACGCATAGCTCCAGTGCCCCGGGGAGACATCGGAGTCCGGGCGATGGCTGCTCTGCCTTACACCGGCGGCGCTCAGCTCCTGTTCGATACTGCTGATCCCCCTCATTTTGCCCATGTACTCTGGGCTGTAGGTGTTGTCTTCACGGTCGGGCTTGGCGTAGATCGTGAACTGAGCGCCCAGCGCCACGCGCTGCTTTGCCGCCGGCATCTCTGCTTGCAGGCATTTCATGTCAGTCACTTTCCACGAGTCAACCGGGCTGTCGCTCGCCTGCAGTATTTTGCCTATCGCATTGAATGCATCCGGTACATCCTCAGGTGCAACGCTGAGGTGGATCTTGTCTCCGGCAAACTCCCCCTTGCAGTTCGGCTCCAGGCGATCCATATGGATGAAGACCTCAGACCCCGTCATCTTGAAATGATTGGCGGCAGTCCAGCCACCGTGATTTTCACCCAGCGCGCTTTGCGCGACGTCATAAGTGGGGGCACGGTGATTAACGGCAAAACGTGTCTGTGTGTTGGCACGCACTTCGCTCTGATTCAAACGGCGCAATTCCGCACCTGCATCCTTCTTCAAAGTCGGCTGGGCAATGGCCGTATTGAGTTTTAAATTGAAGGCGGGTCTGTTGATAGGCATAGCTTTTATACCAGCTACTTATCGGTCATGAAAAAAGGGGGTTGCGCAGACAGCGCAGCATCTGTGCAACCTCTCCAACTCGCCGCTCTGCACTGGTCGTTGTCGACCTCACAGATAGCTGCCCGCTGAGTGGTCAACAGACAAATCAGGTTCCATGAAACAGGATCAGGAAAACTGATCGCCTTTCGAGAAACCGACATCGTGTTTGATCTTGCCGTTCTCGAACTGGTCCATCCATGGCAGCACATCGGCGCCGGCCGCTTTCAGGGCGCCCATGTTGTCCTTCACGGCCTGGTTGGCGCCGTCGCGCTGTTCGAAGTTACCGCCTCCGGTCCAGTTGGCGTTACCGACTTCACCGATTTGCGGCTTGAAGCCCGCGCTCGTAAGCGCCTTGATCTCCGATGACAAACGCGAGGAGGCATCGGCACCGCTGGCGTACTCATGGATGCTGCCAATCAGGCCAGGGTTGTTGCTGCCGTTGGCGGCTTTCAACTGATCAGCGTATTTGACCAGTCCGCTTTCCCCGCCGGCTGTCAGACCACCACCCCAATTGCTGTCCTCCACCACGATGTCGCCTTTGTAACCTGCGTCGCGGGCTGACTTGATCAACGTGCTCTGCATATCGGCCCAACCTTGAGTGGCACTCTTGCCGCCCTCATTGAACGTATCGAGTACAAAACTCGGATGGTTTCCAAGGGCAGATACCACGTTTTTGACATCGTCGGCGGCTTGTCGGAGCTTGTCGCCGGACAAGACATTGCCACCACCGCCATTGGCGTTGTCACGAAACGTAAACTGAATCTTGACCCCTTGTTTGTCGCCGGCATCGACCATCGCCTTGAGTTTGGCCATTTGCGCCGGGTCATTGATCTGGTCATGGGTCATCTGGATGCGAAGTGTTTCCCCTCCGGCATTTTTCACATCTTCGACCATTTTTTGCGCTGCCTCAGGAGACGCAATCCGGTCAGGAACCGTATTCGCGCCGCCATGAGAACCCAAGCCAGTGTTATTGAACGATTGGGCTTGATTTGGCTGCTCAGACAGTCCTGAGTCTGGCGTCGAACTGGCAGCACCGCCGGGAGAAGCAGAAGCCCGACCTGGCCCGGACGAAGCAGGGGACGGGTTCTCGGAAGGGTTATTTGCAGAAGAGTTACTTGCGAAAGAATCACCGAGCAAGCGTTTCAGCAGCGCCTGAATCAGCGTCGTCAACGCCTCGATCAAGTCACTTTGATCGCCCCCTCCTGCTCGTCCATTCCCGGTGGTGGCGGTTGTCGGCGCGCCATTCCCCCAACTCACCGTGTTCGGCGAGCGCTGGGTACTTTCCGGAGGAAGAAAGTGCACGGCATTGCTCGACGATTTACCTGAATAGTCCGGACTCGGAGCCTGGTTGCCCGGTGAGACAGGGGACCACCCCGGGCTGTTGTTGCTTACAGAGGTATTCATGCTCATTTCATTACTCCTTTTTTGTGGAGGTAACGCGTTTGGGTGAACGGTTTTTTGTGCAGGGTTTCAGAAATCCTCTTTATCGTCTTTCCGCGTTCAAGCAGATGAAATTCATTTGAAAGGGCCCTTTAGATAAGCCTGTTCTGCGTCTCGCAAGATGGCTATATCCAGGGCGTTGGGTAGCAGTCTTTTGGCCTCGGTAATGTTTGCCAGCTTGACGCTTTGAGATTCAAAGCCCATGTCGGACGGTGTGCCATCTATGCGTTTGGCAAGGTAATAACGAGTACGGGATGTTGTTCGGTCGTAGTCACCGATAAAGCCGTGGAATTCCACCAGAAGCCCCGTCTCTTCGTAGACTTCCTTGAGCGCATTGGTCCTCAAGTTCAGACCGGCTTCCTGCTTTCCCTTGGGAAAAGCGTGCGTTGCGCCGAACGGGTGATTGGTCGGCTCGGTGATCCATACCCTGCCGTCGGGCTCAAAAATGATCGCTCCACTGGCGGGAGCAAGGTGCGGAGAACGCTTGAATTCCGGCTCTGTGAAGTTGACCGCCCGGGTTGTAAATCGGCGCCAGCCATCCATCGTGTTCGGGGGTGTAAATGATCTGAACGGGAGGTTGTTCATGCTGCCACGGACAGCGCTGTGGGGTACAAAAACGGCTGTAGCGTATCGATCACGCCACGTATCCGCCGCGCTGGGTGACGAGGGGTTTTTAACCGTGACAACATCGCCGCGCTCGTTCTTTTGGCGATGAATATAAGGAAGCGTCTGCTTCATATCGACAAGCCACTTCTTCCGACTGATCAGTCTCTTGCCGAGCTCAATGCGTTCGCTGTGATTGCCAGGGCCGTGTTCTGCGCACAGTGCTGCAATACGCGCGTCCGGTATTTTTTCTATCGCTGCAATACCCTCGCGGATGTCATTACGCTCGACTTTCCGGAAGGCACGACTGGACGAATTGTCTTCACGAGACAGCATCGTGACCAGCTCCATGGGCGTGGTACCGAACTGATTACCCTTGTGCTCCCCTTGGGCGCGGAAGACCAGCGCACCGCCAAGGTCGATGCGCACAGGTTTGTTACGGTGATTGAAGATGACATTGTCCCCCGTCAGACCGATGACATCCCAGTTCGCCAGCCAGGCATCCACCGCGAAGCCGCACTTCAACTGGCTATTTTTTGCCAGCGTATCGAGGTCTTTGGGGTTCCCTACTATCAGTTTTGAAATCAGTGCGGGCTTGCCTTTGCGGGACGCCAGTTCTATGTCGGGAACATCGATTCCTGCGGCACGGTACAGCCTGGAGGCAAGCACCTCGTTTCGAAGCCTATTGGCAGACGGGTTGGTTTTTACATACCACTTGACGCCATTGGGCGCTTGAAACAATCCACCTGGATTAGAGCCCTTGGCGCCAGAGAGTTGTTTCCATTTGTCAGTCTCGACGAGGGCGAATTCACCTCCCCTCTTGGACCGCCCTAAAACCGTCATGTCGACGACAATGAATTCACCGCTCCGGCGAGCCTGCGTAATTTCGTACCGGTTGGTGATATCCAGAATGACTTCATGTTCACTCTTGCTGGCTACCGATAACGGCAACCGGCTCTCACTGAGTGTCACACCCTTTGCACCACTGTGGTTGAGCGCGGGAACGGCAGGCATCGCTTTCAGTACAAAAAGAACCGGTGTTTCTTTTTTCCTGTTCGCGTTCACCAGCGCAAAGCCTTGCGAAACAGCTGACACTGTCGAGGCGCTGGCCACCCCAGTCGCGGTGTAAACGCCTTTAACCACGCGCAGGCCGTGAATAAGACCATGGGCTATTTCGCGACTGCGGTAACCCTTGGAGGTATTCAGTAACAGCGACGCCGCCTCATCATCCAGAGATATCCCCCGATAAAGCACTTTAGGATGATCCGACTTGGCCAACTCAATGGAGTAGCGCGGTATGGAGGCCCTCAGGTCCGCAAATTCCTCCTCGGTTGTTTCAGAGGCCGTGTACTTCTGCAGCAGTCGCATGAACTCTTTGCCGTCTATCGAATCCAGTACGCTGTCCTGCCGACCCGCCAAACGACACTCTTCGGCAGTATTGAATTCCTCCACTGGAACTCCCTTGCCTCGCCCTCGCGAAACAAAGTTGGGCACTTTATTACTGGCAGGCCCCAGTGCCGAGGTACTTTGAGCGTTTGAAAACCCAAGGTGACTGAAATTGTGTTTTACGGGATTTATCATTAAGCCCTCCTGAACGTTCGTCTTGCGGCACGCGATGAACATTCGTCCCTGGAGTGACAGGCATCAGGACTGTTATCAGACTCGAACGCCATCAGCCGATACTCACAAGGCAAATAGCCACATTTCGGGTTGATCCAATCATGGATAAAGCCTGCTGATAATGAAGAGACCCGAGAAGGCAGCCAGTTGCTATCACCGAAAGAATATTGAAAATAAGCAGCGCTTATAATTGGCTGAATGGCATTCATCGCAAACACTCATCGCCCGCATTTATTGGAAAATTGAGTAACTGAGTGTCGCAGTGTGCTATGCGGTTCCATTAAGCACACAAGAGGGGCTTCTTTAATGGAGAACTATTACTGTAAGTGATCTACATTCGTGGCGAATGTCTTAAAGCCAATGCAAGGAATACCTGGACTACTTGCGTGACCGTAGTGTGTGAAGTGATCAGACATACGACAACATATAAATAATGAGCCATATTTAGTTACGTACCAACAGCTCAAGACGGCACATATTCGCTCCAGCAGAGCGTGTCGCAAACGTGCAAACGTGCAAACGGTAGCTGGCGGACCAACGCCCCACATGGATTTTTTCGACGCAGCCCGCAGAGAAAATCGTCGGGCTGTTCGGGCACGCATGAGAAGATACCGGCACTTCACTTCAATGCTTCGTTTTTCAGGCATCAAAGCCGACCGCCATGACCAGACCCGTAACGCTCAAGGATGTTGCCAACCATGCAGGTCTTTCCAAGGCTGCGGTGTCGCGCTATCTGAACCGAAGCATCAGCCTGCCGCCGGAGACCGCGAAGCGTATCGATACGGCGATCAAGGCGCTGGACTACCGGGGCAACAGTCTGGCCCGGCGCCTGAGCAAAGGCGGCAGTGAGACCATTGGTCTGGTGCTGCCGGACATCGCCAACCCGTTTTTTGCCGAGCTGGCAGACGCGGCCGAGGAAGAGGCGTCCGCACATGGTTACAACCTGGTGCTGTGTGTCACCCGCAACCTGCTTGAGCGCGAAAGCACGTTTGTGCGTTGGCTGGATTCACGTAACGTCGATGGCTTGCTACTGGTCAGCAACCGCCCGGATGACGGCACGCTGGCCAGCCAGCTGATGAGCTACCGCAATATCATTCTGCTCGACGAAGATGTTCCCGGCACGTCGCAGCCCAAAGTCTTCGCCGACAACCATCAGGGCGGTCGCCTGGCAACGGACTATCTGCTCCGCCATGGACATCGACGCATCGCTCATGTGTCCGGTCCTTCGGCCTTGATGAGTGCCCGCGAGCGCTATGCCGGCTACCGGGAAGCGCTGGCGCTGGCGGGCATCGCAGAGGTGCCGGAATACCAGTGCTTCGGGGATTACAGCCGTGAGTTCGGGCGTATCGCAACCGCTCAGCTACTCGCCCTGCCCCATCCTCCGGAGGCGATTTTCGCCGCCAGTGACTTCATCGCCCTGGGCGTGCTCGATGTCCTGCGTGAGCGTAATATCAGCGTGCCCGATGCCATGTCGCTGGTGGGTTTCGACGACGCCGTCTACGCCAGCCTGCTGACCCCGCCGCTGTGTACCATCCGCCAATCCTCCAGAGAGCTTGGCCGTCTCGGTGTGGCGCAACTGCTGCAGCGAATGACGGGCGGCGACTGTGCGCAGGACGTCGTGCGCGTACCCGTAGAGCTGGTCTGCCGGGGTACGGTAGCAACGCGCAGTGACTGATTGCGGGGCAACCAGTAACACCCGGCATTAAATCAGTGCACTGCCGTTTGCCTCCTGAAAAGCCGATGATTGCGGAAAACTGTGGCGCATCAAGGATGTATGGTCACTGGAAGGCGTCACGAAAAAAATGGCACACAATCTGCTTTCTCCAGTTCTTAAACCTGAAGACAAAGCTCATTTGTCTTTTTTTTGAGACGACTGGTAAACCGGTTTACCGATCTGATTTGCCACACCGGCAATCAGGCTAGGAGGATGGCAATGCTGCGTTTGAGCAAGCGTTTCACCCTGACCCTCGGCGTTGTTTTGGCCTTGGCGTTGTCACCCATCATTCAGGCCCAGACCGGCAAACGTCTGGCTCTGGTACAGGTCAACCAACAGGCGCTGTATTTCACCCAGATTACCCAAGGCGCACAGGCTGCGGCGAAAGCTGCCGGAGCAGAGCTGGTGGTGTTCAACGCCAATGACAACCCGTCAGCCCAGAACGACGCCATCGAGGCCTATATTCAGGACAAGGTCGACGCCATTCTGGTCTGCGCCATCGACGTCAACGGTATCAAGCCGGCGGTCACCGCAGCCGCGCAGGCGGGAATCCCGGTGGTGGCAATCGATGCTGTGATCAATGGCGACAATGCCGTGCAGGTCGGCGTGGATAACCGTGAGGCAGCCCGGCAGATCGGCCAGTACACCGGCGAATACATCAACCGCGAACTGGCGGGCAAGGCCAGCATCGGCGTGGTCGGAGCCCTCGGCTCCTATGTGCAGAATCTGCGTCTGGACGGCTTCCGCGAGGGTCTGGCAAAGACCGCCAGCCAGGCGAAGATCGTCAATACCGTCGACGGTAACAATGTGCAGGACACCGCCCAGGCGGCGGCGGAAAACCTGCTGACCGCCAACCCTGATCTGCAGATCATTTATGCCACTGGCGAACCCGCCCTGATTGGCTCGGTTGCCGCGAGCGTGTCGCAAGGTGCCGGCGAGCGGGTCAGGATTTTCGGGTGGGACCTGTCCTCTCAGGCAGTGCAGGGTCTGGATGACGGCTCTGTCGCGGTGGTGGTGCAACAGAACACGCAGGCCATGGGCAAGACGGCGGTGGAGTCGGCACTGGCGCTGTTGTCCGGAAAGACCGTGGCTCGCGAACAGAGTATTCCCGTCACGCTGGTGACCAAGGACAACCTGGCAGCCTATCGCGCCGAATTCAAATAAGGGGCTCAGCATGCAGACGCCTGGCGAAGTGCCTCGGGTACAGATGAGTGCCATCACTAAACACTACGGCTCGATAGCCTCGTTACGCGGTGTCGATCTGCTGTTGCAGCCCGGTGAAGTGCTGGGGCTGGTGGGCGACAACGGCGCAGGCAAATCCACGCTGACCAAGATCCTGTCAGGTGCGGAGTTACCGACCAGCGGACGAATCGCCATCGATGGCGAGGAAGTCAGTTTCAGCGGCCCGGCAGATGCGCAGCGCTGCCATATCCAGATGGTGTATCAGGACCTGTCGCTGTGTGACACCGTCGATGTGGCCGGAAACCTCTTCATGGGCCGCGAACCGATGCGCCGCGTGCTCGGCGTGCCGTTGCTCGATGAGACGCGCATGCACCGCGAAGCACGGCAGATTCTTGAAGCATTGGGCATCACCATTCCAGATACCCGCGCACAGGTACGACACCTTTCCGGCGGCCAGCGCCAGGCCGTTGCGATTGCCCGCGCGGCCGCCTTCGGCCCTAAGGTTCTGATCATGGACGAGCCCACCGCGGCCCTCGCGGTAGCCGAAGTCGAAGCGGTGCTGGAGTTGATTCGTACCATCAGCCGCCAGGGCGTCAGCGTGATTCTGATCACCCACAGGTTGCAGGACCTGTTTCTGGTCTGCGACCGCCTCATGGTGATGTATGACGGCGCCAATCTGGCCGAGCGAAGGATCGCCGACACCGACCTTAACGAGGTCGTCGAACTCATCGTCGGGCATAAATTCACTGCCCGCTCCGCTAGCGCCTGAAAGGATATGACGCCATGAAAACGCTCGATCTCACGCGCCAACGCATTCTGCCGCAGTCGCTGTTCAAGCGCCTGCTGCACGATTTTCCCGGCGTGGTCAGCATCGGCCTGTTTTTCGCCCTGTGCTTTGTGCTGTTCGCGCTGGTGACCGATAACTTTTTAAGCGGCGCCAACCTGCTCAACGTTATCCGGCAAAACGCACCGTTGCTGATTGTCGCGGTGGCAATGACGCTGGTGGTCACCACCGGCGGCATCGACCTGTCGGTCGGCTCGACCCTGGCGCTGGTCGGTGCGCTGGCGGCCATGGCGCTCAACGCCTGGCACCTGCCCTGGCCGCTGGTTCTGCTCGGCGGGCTTGCTGTGGGCGCGATGATCGGCGCGCTGAACGGCTACTTCATCGCCTACGCGGGCATCCCGGCCTTTATCGTCACCCTGGCCACCCTGACCATTATTCGTGGCCTGGCGATGCTGCTGACGCAAGGCTATTCGATCCCCGTTCCACGCGAGGAAACGGCGTTTCTGGCCCTGGGTCGCGGCTGGTTTCTCGGTGTGCCGCTGACTGCCTGGCTGGCCTTGCTGGTCACACTGGGCGGGGTGCTGGTGCTCGGCAAAATGCGCTTTGGCCGCTACCTCACGGGCATCGGTGCCAACGCTGAAAGCGTGCGCCGCGCCGGGGTGAATCATCGCGGAGTATTGCTGCGGGTCTACATGCTCAGTGGCATGGCGGCCGCTCTGGCCGGCATGATCGTCACGGCCAGGCTGGGCAGTGGCTCCTCGAATCAGGGCGAAGGTTTCGAACTGGAGGTGATTGCCGCCGTGGTCCTCGGCAGCACCAGCCTGTTCGGTGGCTTCGGCACGATTGTCGGCACACTGTTAGGGGTGCTCACCATGGCTGCAATCAAGAACGGGCTGATTCTGGCCCACGTCTCACCGTTTTACACGCAAATCGCCACGGGCCTGATCGTACTGCTGGCGATCTGGCTGAACACTCGCATTCTACGTACCGGCCGCCCACTCGGGAGGGCTGGAGCATGAGCCTGTTTCGTCATCCTTCACCCCTGCCCCTCGGCGTCGACAGCGGCCATGCCATGACAGTGCTGGGGCCAGTGCCTGTCGAGCGTCTTGGCGTCACCTTGATGCACGAACACATTCTGCTCGACGCTTCGGGCAAATGGGTCGCACCCAGTTGCTGCGGCGAACGGCACCTGGCCGAGCACCCGGTAAGCATCGAACTGCTCGGCGAGCTGCACATGAACCCGTTGGTCAGCCGCGACAATTGTCAGTTGTTCGATGTCGACCTCGCGTGCGAAGAACTGCTGAAGTACCGGGCGCTGGGCGGGGAAACGGTGGTCGATCCGACCAATCTGGGCATCGGCCGCGACCCGCAGGCCTTGCAGCGGATTTCCCGCCTGACCGGCCTGAACATCATAATGGGTGCCGGTTTCTATCTGGAGCCCTCGCACCCGCATTACGTGCACGAACGCTCGGTTGAACAACTGACGGAGCAGATCATTCATGACGTGGGCGGCGGTGCAGAGAAGCCCGAGGTGATTGCCGGCCTGATCGGTGAGATTGGTGTTTCTGCCGCATTCACGGCTGACGAAGAGAAATCACTGCGCGCCGCAGCCCGTGCAAGTGCCGCGACCGGCGTGCCGCTCTCGGTGCATCTGCCTGGCTGGGAGCGTCTCGGCCACCGGGTACTGGACATCGTTGAGGCAGAAGGCGCCGACCTGCGCCACACAGTGCTGTGCCACATGAACCCGAGCCACAGCGACCCTGCCTACCAGCATGCGCTGGCAGCACGCGGCGCGTTTCTGGAATACGACATGATCGGCATGGGTTACTACTTCGCCGACGAGCACGCACAGTCGCCCAGCGATGAAGAAAACGCGCGGGCCATCGTCGCCCTGATCGAGCACGGTTTCGGCTCGCAAGTGCTGTTGTCTCAGGACGTCTTTCTGAAAACCATGCTGACCCGTTACGGCGGCCATGGTTATGGCTACCTGCTGAAACACTTTGTCCCGCGCCTGCGCCGTCATGGCGTTACCGGTGAACAGCTCGAAAACCTTTTGATCGACAACCCGCGCCGGGTCTTCCAGCGCGGCTTCCAGGCTCCTTTTTCATCGCAGAGGAATGCAACGTCATGAAACAGTCCGTATTGCTGGCTGGCGAATCATGGGTCAGCACGTCAACCCACATCAAAGGCTTCGATCAGTTCGACAGCGTCACTGCGCACAATGGCGCGCGGCGCTTGCTCGCGGCGATGGCAGACAGCGACTATAAAATCACGCAGATGTGCGCCGATCAGGCCCAGACCGACTTTCCGGCCACAGTTGAAGCACTCAGTCAGTATCAGGCGGTGATCCTCTCCGACATCGGTGCCAATACCCTGCTGCTGCACCCGGACACCTGGCTGCGTGGCAAGCGTACGCCCAACCGGCTCAAAGCCCTTCGCGAATACGTTTTGCAGGGCGGCGCATTGATGATGGTCGGCGGCTACTTCAGCTTTCAAGGCATCAACGGCGGCGCACGCTACCGCGGAACGCCTGTCGAGGAAGTCTTGCCCGTGCGCTGCCTGCCTTACGACGATCGTGTCGAAGTGCCGGAAGGCTTTCTGCCGCAGATCAACAGTGGTCACCCGATACTGCAAGGCCTGGGCGGCGAATGGCCGTACCTGCTTGGCTACAACGAAGTTGAATTGCATCCCGAAGCTCAATTGCTGGCCACCGTCGAAGGCTCTCAGCACCCGCTGCTCGCCGCGCGTGAGGTCGGTGCCGGACGCACTCTGGCGTGGACCAGCGACCTTTCCGAACACTGGCTGCCAGAAGCGTTTCTCGACTGGGAAGGCTATCGCCGCTTCTGGATCAACAGCCTCGACTGGCTGACTCGCCGCACCTGACCGGAGGCTCCGATGCTTGATGACCCGATAGCCCTGACCCGAGCCCTGCTGGCGTTCCAGACCCTCAACCCGCCGGGCGATGAAGAAGCGTGTGCGGCTTTTCTTGCCGAACAGCTGACCCGCCACGGGTTTGTCTGCGAGCTGCAGCGTTTCGGTGAGCGCCGTTTCAATCTGGTCGCCTGGCTTGAGGGCGACGGACACGGCAAACCGCTGGGGTTCACCGGCCACCTGGATACCGTACCGCTCGGCAATGCCACCTGGAGTCACTCGCCGTTTGCCGGTGAGATCGTCGACGGCCGGCTGTACGGGCGAGGGTCCAGCGACATGAAAGCGGGCATTGCCGCCTTCATCGTGGCCTGCCAGCGCAGCCGTGATTCCATTCGGCGCGGGCCCGGCGTTCGTCTGATACTCACCGGCGGAGAGGAAACCGGCTGTGACGGCGCCAAGGCCCTGTGCAGTGACGCGCCCCATTTGCTCGGTGAGCTGGGCGCACTGCTGATCGGAGAGCCGACAGCCAACTACCCGATACTCGGGCACAAAGGCGCGCTATGGCTGCGCTGCGCCAGCCATGGCCTGACGGCCCACGGCGCCATGCCGGAAGAAGGCGTGAACGCTATCTATCTGGCCGCCGAACACATTGGCCGCGCGCGGACCTTTGAAGTAGGCCCTGCACATCCGCTCATGCGCAAGCCGACACTGAACGTCGGCACCATCAGCGGTGGCCTGAACATCAACTCGGTGCCGGACTACGCAGCGTTCACCCTGGACCTGCGCACTGCACCGAATCTGGACCACGACGAGATTCGCGGACGGCTGGCGGCCCATCTGGGCAGCCGCGCGGAGCTGAGCACCCTGATTGATCTGCCTGGTATTTGTGCCAGCCTCGACGAGCCTTGGGTGCAACAGGTTTTTGCACGCTGTCAGGCCTTGCATGACGCCCCTCTGGAGGAAAAGGCGGTGCCCTACTTTACCGATGCTGCCGTGCTGCTCCCCGCAATCGGCTATCCGCCCACCCTTATTCTCGGTCCGGGAGAGCCCAGCATGGCGCACAAGGTCGATGAGTATTGTGAAGTCGACAAACTCCACCAATGCGTCGAGCTGTATGCCGGATTGATCGAAGACTGGACAGCCATGCACGCGCCGATGAACGACTGACGCAAGACTCTTACCAGCCCTTCATAGCCCTCCTCGTCGGCATTCGCTCCGCTCACATTCAAACCGGCTGCGCAAGGCGGCCACTCACCTGGAACGTGCATAGCCATGACAAGGATGTAAACCGTTCTGGACAGCGGACGGGGTGAACGCGTAATAAGGTGCCTACAAAATTTCCCTAATGGACAGCACGTTAATGGCACTACGCGGTGATGAGGCGGACGACCATGAGTTCCGCAGCCGGTCATATCCCGTCCAGGAAGATATGGCGCAGCAGCGTCGAGTCTGGCGCTTTGAGCGCATCGGCTGGGCAGGCCTGATTGTACTGATAGTGCTGACCCTGGCCGGCTTGTTTTCCAAAGGGCCGTTGAGCCAGGTCGAGCCTCAAACGGCAGACGGTAAACTGCAGGTGAGCTACGAGCGTTTCAGCCGCAACGGCAGTCAGGACGATATGATTGTCACGTCCAAAGGCGCCCCCTCCGAAATGCGTTATCTGGTCGTTGGCAGTGGGCTGCTCGAAGGCGTGTCGATCGAGAAACTTAATCCCCAGCCTGCGCCCCTTCACAGCGAAGGCCGTGATCTGGTCATTCCGATGCAGGCCGACAAGGACGGTTTAGCCACTTTGTACCTGACTGTTCGCAGTAACGGGGTGGGACTGTACCGAGGGCAAATGCATATGCTGGGTGGCGCAACGCTGCCGATGCCCAGGTTTATCTACCCGTAGAGAGAAAGCGATTTATGGATGCCGTGCTCAGAGCAGCAGCGATTTATTTTGTCTTGATGGTCTTGTTTCGTGTTGCCGGACGCCGCTCCCTTACCGACCTCACCACCTTCGATTTCGTCTTGTTGCTGATCATTGGCGAGGCCACTCAGCAAGCGCTGCTGGGCGATGATTTTTCGGTGACTAACGCGATACTGATCATCTCCACGCTTATCGCCATAGACGTCGGTTTTTCCCTGGCCAAACGTCGATCGAAGCGGCTGGCAAAGTTTCTGGATGGCGGCCCTACTGTGATCGTGGAAGACGGCAAGCCACTGACCAAACGGATGAGAGAGGCGCGCATCAGTGAATCCGATGTGATGGAGGCAGCACGAACCACGCAAGGGATCGTGGAGATGAAGGACATCAGGTACGCGATCATTGAAAGGAACGGCGAGATATCGGTCATCCCCTTTAAATAAGGGACGGCTTGAGGACGACTCGCGAATCAGCGCTAAAACTTACCTGCGCAGAGTTTAATGGCGACATCCTGAACATCTTTGCCGATCAAGTCAGGCTGGGTGCCGATCGGGTTGAGCACCTTTCCCGGACGCTCGACAAACGCAGTGCGACACCCAGCCTGGGCGGCGCCGGCGATGTCCCAGGCGTGCGCAGCGACCATGATCATCTGATCGGTGGCGATGCCCAGGCGCTGTGCGACCATTTGGTAGGTTGCCGCGGCTGGCTTGAATTGACTGATTTCGCTGCCTGCCATGATGTGCTCGAAGCAGTCGGTCAACCCTGCAAATTCGAGCTGTTGCTGCAGCGCCTCCAGCGCGCCATTGCTCAGGGCAATGAGCACAAATCCGTTGTCGTTCAATAACTGCAGTGCCTGATGAACGTCCTTGTGCGCAGGAAGAGATTTGATGCCTGCGGCCAGGGCTTTGCACTGATCGTCGCCCACTTCCACCTGGTGCCGTGCGGCAACCATTCTCAAAGCGCCCTGCGCCAGATCACCAAACGCCTGGTACTGGCCGGTTATGGTGTTGGTCATCCAGCACTCTTGCAGCGTCAGGAACCATTCGGTGCGCAAACGGCTGTCGCCGAACAGTCCCGCGAAGAAAGCGTCGAGCGCGGCCAGATCCAGCAGCGTCTCGTTTACGTCAAAAATGATGTGTTTGAGCATGCTATGAGCCCCTGTTGCCTGCCTGAAGTGATGACCTCGAAGGCGGCGCCCAGCGGATGCTGACATCCGCCAGCACCGCCAAAGGTCACGATCAGATCACTGGCTTACGCCTGCTCTTCCTGCTCGTCATCATCGTGCTTAAGTGCCGGCTTCATACCTGGCTGAGGCGCGTGCTCGGCATTCGGCGCGATTTCTTCGCCGTGGTTCTTTTTCTCTTGCTGGACTTTTTTGTCGTGGGCAACGTTACGTGGATCAGTCATGGGAATTCCTTGATTGGCAGAGGATTCGAACACCCATCGACGTGATGCATGGGTTTGAGCGCCGGGGCAAGATTTGGAGTCAGGCCGTAGCAAGGCGTTCAGTGCATTTGAACCGGCATGCGAATAGCGGGTTTGGGCCTGAGCCCAGGCGACGGTGTCATGACTCGGCGGACGCCAGCTTGAACGCCGGCGACTGAACCAGCTCCATGATCACTTCGCGCAAGGACTGCGCACACGGAGACAGCTCGCGATACGCCAGCGCCAGCACATAGGCGACAGGTGTACCCGGACCCGTCAGCTCTCGACAGGCAAGCCGCCCCGGCTGACGTCGGGCATAGCGCTGCGGCATGAGCGCCACGCCCATTCCTCCGGCGACCAGCGCGGCGGTGGTCTGCATCTGGCGAGGCTGTTGCACGACCCGGGGGGTAAAGCCTGCACTGGCGCAGGCCAGCAGAATGTGCGAGTGCATGCCCGGGCCATGATGCGGGGCGAACAGAATCCAGGGTTGGTCTGCCAACGCCGCAAGACCGATGGACGTCTGCTCGGCCAAGGGATGATCCTGCGGCAGCACCGCAACCATGCGGTCCTCGAACAGCGGCTCGATCTGAATATTGCCGGGGTCGATGACCGGCAACACCAGAATGCCGACGTCCAGCCGGTCATTGCGCAGGCCTTCAAGCTGCTCGGGTGGGGTGGCCTCCTGCAGTTGAATATCGACGTTCGGGTTCGCTGCCTGATAGCGACGCAGCAGCGCCGGCAGTAAACCATCGACCACGCTATCGACAAAGCCCAGGCGAATCGTACCGAGCATGCCTGCCGCTGAGCGACGTGCCATTTCGCAGGCCCGTTCGGCCTGCAATAACGTCTGCCGAGCCTCGGCCAGAAACACGACGCCCGCAGCGGTCAATTGCGTGGAGCGCGTACTGCGCTGCAACAACTGCACGCCCAGACATTCTTCCAGACGACGAATCGCAACGCTCAGGGGCGGCTGTGACATGTTCAAGCGCTGCGCGGCCTTGCGAAAATTCAAGGTTTCAGCGACCACCACGTACTGACGCATCAATTTCAAATCAATCATCTGATATTTTTTTAGTATCAATGAGCTATCAAATTAGTATGTTACAAATAAATGAGCGTTGCACATACTTCGTGGTTCAACGGCTGGGGCGAGATCGCTCACAGCCTGGTCTATCAAGAAGGGGCGCTGATTTGAACACGCGAGCGTACGGTGTCGCCGCACTGGCCGGCTTTGTTGGGGGCAATGTTTCCAGTTTCATCAAATGGGGCACGGAAATACCCTTCCCGCCTCGCACGCCGGACCGCCCGGTTCCGCCCGTGGAGATGCTTGATTCGCTGGGCATCAACGCTCAGCAACTGACTTATGTGTATTCAGAGCACGTGGTGAATTACGGCAGTGCCCTGGTCCACCATGGCTTTTCCATCTTCTTCGCCATGTTCTATTGCCTGCTTGTACTCAGGTATCCGCGCGCCGCTCTTTGGCAGGGTCTGGGTTTCGGCCTGTTGATGACCCTGGGGTTTCACGGCGTCATCCTGCCAGCGTTTCATTGGGCACCGCCGCTGTGGGAGCTGCCCGCGTCGGAGTTGCTGTCTGAAACGTTCGGGCACTTGCTGTGGATGTGGGTGATCGAAGTCATACGGCGGGACTTGCAGCAGCGCTGGCTGCCTCACACCCGACCGGCCTGAGCAGTACGCTGCCTTGCGACAGACACATGGAATTTCCCTGTAAACGGAGTGACCCGATGAAATCTCTATACACACTGGCTCTGGCCTGCGCCGCCTGCGCGGGCATGGCGAGTGCCAATGCCGACGTGCAATCGGTGCCGAAAGAGTCTACGCAAATGACTCACAGCAACGGTCAACTGCAACCGCCTGTTTCGTATGCCACGCTGTGGGCTGACGAAAAAGGTGCCACGCATGTGGGCCACTGCCGCCTGGAAGGCCTGGAGTTCAAAAGCTATGCCCCGCCAGCCGCGCCGCAATGGGTCGGCGTCTCTCCTGACGATATTGAAAGCATCGCTTATGCGGTGCTGCCGGTGGGATACGTCGGCAACTGGCACCACGCGCCGGGTCCACAATGGGTCATCACCCTGCAGGGGCGATGGTCAGTGGAGACCACCGATGGCAGTGTGCTGGTGCAAGGACCGGGAGAGATGCAGTTCAATGCCGACACCCGGTCCCGGCCGCGTCCGGATGACGAGCGTGTAGGCCACCTGACGCGAACCGTGGGTGATCAACCCAATGTTCAACTGATCATCAAACTTAAACCAAGTGCGGCTGACAAACGTACCAACGGCAGCTGTGCCTATTGATCGCCTACGGACCTGAACACATGAAACCGACCGGTAAAAAACACTTTCTGCGCCCCTCCTCATGGTTATTGGGCGGTGCGCTCCTGGCCGCAGGTTCAGCAGGCGCAACCGACGCCGTCGCCCCTGTTCGGCAAGTGGTTATCGATCCAGCCTTCAGTCAACTGGTTGCCCCCCAGGCCCGCGTCGAGCTGCTGACCGATCAGGCGAAGTGGGCAGAAGGCCCGCTGTGCCTGGCCGATGGCCGTTTGATCTGGAGTGACATCAAGGCCAACAAAGTCAGCAGTTGGCAGGCAAAGGGTGGCGTGTCTACCTGGCTGGAAAAGGCCGACTTTCAAAATGGGCATACGCTCGACGGCCAGGGCCGTGTGGTGGCGGCCTCGCATGGCAAGCGCGGCATCGTGCGACAGGAGCCTAATGGTGAGTGGCATACGTTGGTCGACACCTACCAGGGCAAACGGCTGAACAGCCCGAACGATGTCGTGGCGGATAAGAGCGGCGCTCTCTGGTTTTCCGATCCCACCTTCGGGGTGCTGAGCAAAAGCGAGGGCTATGGCGGCAAGCCCGAGCAAGGCGGCGAGTTCATCTATCGCTATGTACCCGACACCGGGGAAATCACACGCCTCGACACCCCCGAAGTCCACTCGCCCAACGGCCTGGCCTTCTCGCCGGATCAACAGCTGCTTTATGTGGCCGACTCACAAATGGCCCACGACTTCACCAACAAGAAGCTGGCACATCGCATCATGGTCTATCAGGTGCGCGACGGTCGCTTGATCAACGGCAAAGTGTTCGCTGACATCGAGCCCGGCATCCCTGACGGGATCGCAGTCGACGCGCTGGGTAATCTGTGGAGCAGCAGCAAGGAAGGTATTCAGGTGTTTTCCGCAGCAGGCAAGCCACTCGGCAAACTGCTGGTCTCGGCTGCCGATACCAGCAACCTGACGTTCTGCTCCAGCGAGCAGACAAGCTGGGCGTACATTACCGCTGCCAACAAGGTGCTCAGGGTGGAGGTGATGAAGGGCGTCGCAGGTCAGTAAGACTGCCTCGATGCTCATTTAGTCAGGCTCGCCATTGCTAGACAGATTCAAAGCCCGGCACATCGCGCCGGGCTTTGAATACCGTGCCTAGAACCAAGTCTCCATCTGAATGCCGAACTGCCAAACACCACCGGCGTTGAAGTCGCTTTTGCCGAAGTTGCCGGTCGTGCTGTAGCGATCCAGGTCCGAAGACCAGTTCATGAGACTTGCGAAGACTCGCAGTTCGGGGCGCGTGAGCAGGTCACCCATGTCCGGCTTGAAGGTCGGCGCAACCGTAAACTTCCAGAAGTTACCGTCGACCGCATTGCGTTGCAGATAGCCTTTGGGGTCGAGGTCCATGGTTTGCCAACTCAGCTCGTAGGCCATCTCGAAGTTGCTGTTGATCTCGTTGGCCAGGCGCATGTTCAGCGTAAGCCAGCGGTAATCGTCGCCTTTGACATAGCGGTCTTTGCTCTGCTCGGCCAGCAGGCTCGGGCCGATGCGCCATCCCGGCGCGATAGGCGTCTCGCCATACATGGCCAGACGCAACGCGCGGGCTTCGTCGAGCAGTTCGCCATCCGAGCCAATGTCCTTGACCTGTGCACCCAGGCCCTGCCCATAGAGCAACGCGGTCTTGAAGAAGCCTTCGCGGCCGAAAAAGTCCTTCTGGTGATTGGCCAACATGGTGTGCAAGCCTGAATCTGCGGGTGCGAAACCGGCTTGATTGGTGCGCGTACCGACGTCGTTTTTCTTTGCGCCAATGGCGTTGAACATCCACTGCCACTGACCATTGTCGAAGAACTGGTTGGAGGTCAGGATGTAGCTTTCCACATCGGCATCGACGCCGCCCTCACTGAAATCTCCGTAGTTACGTCCGATCAGGGAATAGTTCGAGCGCCAGTCCTTGGTCATCTGCACATCGTAGATACCGCCACCGGTCCCGGCCAGAAAGACCACGTCCGAGTCCAGCCAGTGGATATCGAAATTATCCCTGTCGAAGCGCTTGCCGGCCCACAGGGTGGAGTTCTCGAACACTGAATTACCCTTGAAGGCGGCGATGTGGTCGAGTTCGGTAAATACCTGACGCACGTTCAGCTTGCTTTCGGTGGCCGTCCAGTCGTTGTAGCTTTCAACGCCATCGGCGATGGAGACGGTGAACTTGGAACGCGTGCCGTTCTGCGCATAGATTTCTTTCGACAGATCGAAGCGCATGTAGGTGTCGTCTTCGTTACCCAGGCGCCCGACCGCCCCACCGACTGAACCCGCGGGGGTTGTATAAGGCCCGCCGCGACCGCCGCCCAAACCGTCGTTGATCAACAGACCGGAGCGAGCATAGCCCTTGAAGCTGAACCCGTCGGTGAGGTGTCCGGCACCGCTTGGCTTCTCCATGCTTTGCTGGCGGGCTTCGAGTTTTGCCACGCGATCATCCAGAGCGGGCTGGGGACTGGCTGCCACAGTCGGCGTGGAAGTGGGCGCGGCAGGCTGCGCAGCGGGGGTGGCGAGTTTGAGTTGCTGAAGCTCCCGGGCGAGCGCCTGGGTCTGCTGTTCGGCTGCGGCTGCACGTTTTTCCGCAGCGCTGGCACGGGCTTCAAATGCGGCCATCCGCTCTTCCAGCGTCGCGGCCTGAGCGACGGTTGTCGACGTACCGAGTACCCCTGCGAGTAGCCATCTTGATGCGTTCTGCATGTGGACTTCCTGTTTTGTTTTTATTGTTTTCGTGACGTTGGCCGAGCCTTTTCTCTTCAGCGAAAAATTGTGCAAACCGACGAAAAAAGGGTGCCACATCGAAAATACGCTGCTACATTGACGATGTTAACGTTAACTTTTATAAAAACAAAAATAAAGAGGGCTCTATGAAACAGCTGAAATCTCTTCTTTCCGCCGCGCTGCTCACCCTGTCTGCCGGATGTTCTGCGCTGTCGAACGCAGCCGAGCTGACGATCTCGTGCGGGGCCGTCGGCGCTGAACTGCAACTGTGCAAGGAGGCAGTCGATAGCTGGTCAAAACAGACCGGCAACAACGTTCAGGTGGTTTCCACGCCTAACTCTGCGACCGAGCGCCTGTCGTTCTACCAGCAGATCCTCAGTGCCCAGTCCACCGACATCGACATCATTCAAATCGACATGGTGTGGCCGGGGATGCTCGCCAAACACCTGACGGACCTGCGCGAACTGCTTCCGGCGACTGCGACACAAGGCTATTTCCAGGCCCAGGTGGACAACGCCACCGTCGACGGCCGGCTGGTGTCGATGCCCTGGTTTACCGATTCGGGGCTGCTGTACTACCGCAAGGATCTGCTCGACAAGTACCAACAGCCGGTCCCCCAAACCTGGGAGGACATGACCGCTACTGCCAAAAAGGTGCAAAAAGCCGAACGCGATGCCGGGAACGCCACTATGTGGGGCTACGTGTTCCAAGGGCGCGCCTATGAAGGCCTGACGTGCAACGCCCTGGAATGGATCAGCAGCCAGCCGGACGGCGGACTGGTCAACCCGCGCGGAGACATCGTGGTCAACAGCCAGGCCTCAAGAGTCGCGCTGACCCTGGCCAAAAGCTGGGTCGGCGACATCTCCCCGCCCGGCGTCCTCAATTACACCGAGGAAGAAGGCCGTGGCGTATTCCAGTCGGGAAATGCGCTGTTCATGCGTAACTGGCCTTACGTCTGGGCCTTGGTGCAAAGCAAGGACAGCGCGATAAAAGACAAGGTCGGCGTCGCGCCCCTGCCCAGTGGCGGCGCGAACGGCACCCACGCTTCAACGCTCGGAGGCTGGGGCCTGGCGGTTTCGCGCTACAGCCGCAACCCCAAACTTGCGGCAGAACTGGTTGCCTACCTGACCAGCGCCCAACAGCAAAAACAGCGTGCTCTGGCAGGTGCCTACAACCCGGTCATCGAGTCCCTGTATGCCGACCCCGAGTTGCTCGCGGCGATGCCTTACTACCCCCAGTTGCACAGCATCCTCAGCAATGGGGTCATGCGCCCCGCCGCCATCACGGCCAACGGCTACCCACGCGTCTCCAACGCATTCTTCGATCGGGTGCATAGCGTGCTGGCGGGCGATATTCCGGTCGATCAGGCACTGGTCGAACTGGAACGCGAACTGACCCGCATCAAACGCCGGAACTGGTAAGCCACACGTAAGGAAATCAACATGCCTGTCTCTTCTACCGACTACCCCGGAGACGACGAACTCGTCACCCGGGAAACGCCTGTACAACGTCGCAGGCTACGCGCCGCCTGGCTGTTTCTGACGCCGATGCTGGTGTGCCTGGTCCTGGTGGCGGCCTGGCCGTTGCTGCGCACATTCTGGTTCAGCCTGACCGACGCCGATCTGTCGGATACCGACAGTGGCTCATTCGTGGGCCTGAGCAATTATCTGCTCTACGACGGCGTCATCTGGTCTGGCGTTCTGGTCGATCCGCAATGGTGGAACGCGGTGCGCAACACCCTGCATTTCACCGTGGTGTCGGTCGGGCTGGAAATGGTTCTGGGACTGATGGTGGCGTTGCTGTTGAACGTCAAGTTCACCGGACGCGCGCTGGTGCGTGCGTTGATTCTGATCCCGTGGGCGATTCCGACCATCGTCTCGGCGAAGATCTGGTCGTGGATGCTCAATGACCAGTTCGGCATCATCAACCACATGATGCTGGGCCTGGGCCTGATCGACGCGCCACTGGCCTGGACGGCAGATGCGGACCTGTCGATGTGGGCAGTGATCATTGTCGACGTCTGGAAGACCGTACCCTTTGTCACCCTGCTGATGCTCGCGGCACTGCAGATGCTGCCAAGCGATTGCTACGAAGCCGCCCGGGTCGACGGCATTCATCCGGTGCGGGTGTTCTGGCGTGTCACCTTGCCGTTGCTGATGCCCGCCTTGTTGGTCGCCGCAATCTTTCGCATCCTCGACTCGTTGCGGGTCTTCGACGTCATCTACGTCCTGACCTCCAACTCTTCGAGCACCATGAGCATGTCGGTCTATGCCCGCCAGCACCTGGTGGAATTTCAGGACGTCGGCTACGGCAGCGCCGCCTCCACCCTGCTGTTTCTGGTCGTGGCGGTGATTGCCATGCTTTACCTGTACCTCGGACGTCGCCAGCTGGAGGTGCGCTCATGAACCTGCGCACACTGAAGAAAGCGCTGCTGCGCCTGGCCTTCTGGGGCCTGGTCGGGGTCGTGCTGCTGTACGCGATCTTCCCTTTCTATTACGCCGTCCTGACCTCGCTTAAACCGTCCAGTGCCTTGTTTGAAGTGAGCTACTGGATCACCGAAGCCGACTTTTCCAATTACGCAGCGGTCCTCAGCCAGGCTTCATTCCTGCAGGCCATCGCCAATTCGCTGGTGGTTGCGCTGAGTGTGGTGGTGCTGGCGCTGTTCCTCGGTCTGACGGCGTCCTATGCCTTGGGCAGGGTCAAGTTCAGAGGCCGCGGCACGGTGCTGATGATGGTGCTCGGCGTCTCGATGTTTCCTCAGGTCGCGGTGCTGTCGGGGCTGTTTGAAGTGATCCGCGCACTGGGTCTGTACAACACCTCATGGGCGCTGATCCTGAGCTACACGATTTTCACCCTGCCCTTCACCGTCTGGGTGCTGACCACGTTCATGGGGCAACTGCCGCATGAACTGGAAGAAGCGGCAATCATGGATGGCGCATCGCCCTGGGTCACACTGACCCGCGTGCTGCTGCCGTTGCTGTGGCCCGCACTGGTCACGACCGGCCTGCTGGCGTTCATTGCCGCGTGGAACGAGTTCCTGTTTGCCCTGACCTTCACCCTGACAGACGCGCAACGAACGGTCCCGGTCGCCATCGCCCTGATCTCGGGTGGCAGCTCCCACGAATTGCCCTGGGGTCTGTTGATGGCGGCGTCGGTGCTGGTGACCGTGCCACTGGTGATTCTGGTGCTGATCTTCCAGCGCCGCATCGTTTCCGGCCTCACTGCCGGCGCGTTGAAAGGTTGATGCACACAACTGACAAGGAACAGCATCGTGATGAAATTGAAGCTAGCCAACATCAACAAACAATTGGGCGGTACGCGTATTCTGCGCGACGTCAGCCTGGAGATCGCTGCAGGTGAGTTCGTTGTGTTCGTCGGCCCGTCGGGCTGCGGAAAGTCGACGCTGCTGCGCTTGATCGCCGGCCTGGATTCGATCTGTGCTGGCGACCTGCTGATCGACGGACGACGGGTCAATGACCTGGAACCACGCGAGCGTGGTGTCGGCATGGTCTTTCAGTCGTACGCCCTGTACCCGCACATGAGCGTCTACGACAACATCAGTTTTGGCCTCAAGCTGGCCAAGACGGAAAAAAGCAGCCTGCGCGAACGCGTGCTGAAAACCGCGCAGATCCTGCAACTGGACAAACTGCTGCAGCGCAAGCCCCGGGAACTGTCCGGCGGGCAGCGTCAGCGTGTGGCCATGGGCAGAGCCATGGCGCGGGAACCGGACATCCTGTTGTTCGATGAACCGCTCTCCAACCTGGACGCCTCGTTGCGGGTTCAGATGCGCAACGAAATCGCCCGGCTCCACAAGCGGCTGGGCTCGACGATGATCTACGTCACCCACGATCAGGTCGAGGCGATGACCCTGGCGGACAAGATCGTCGTGCTCAACGGCGGTCAGGTCGAACAGGTCGGCTCACCACGTGAACTCTACGAGCGCCCTGCCAGCCTTTTCGTCGCCGGTTTTCTGGGCTCGCCGAGAATGAATTTTCTGCCCGTGAGCTTGCAGGCACCGGGTCGCAACAGCCTGATCGATATCCCGGCACTGGGCATGAAATCCCTGCCCTTCGACAGCTCGAATCTGACCGAGGATGCGCAACTGACCCTGGGTGTTCGCCCGGAGCACATCACCCTCAATGCTGCGAACAACAGCGTTGGCGTCACGGTATCCGGTGTCGAATACCTGGGCAGCGAGGTCTACGTGCACCTGGCTACCGGGGCGAGCGAGCCCTTGATTTGTCGCTGCGATGCCAAGGCCGGCTGGCAGGTGGGCGACCAGGTCGCGCTGCAATTCGACGACAGCAACCTGCACCTGTTCGACGCCGATGGCCTGGCCCTGAAGCGCCACACAGACGCCAGTCAACACCTGACACCCGGCACCACACCGCACCTCGTACAAGCAGGCACCCTATGAGTTTTTCTGCAAACGCCATGAGCAACCCGATGTCTCCCGCCCTCGAGCGCGCGCACCATGCGCTGGAAGAGGGCCTGTCGCAGCTCGTCCACGATTATCGCCCCGGTTATCACCTGGCCCCGCCGGCAGGCTGGATGAACGACCCCAACGGGGTGGTGTTCTTTCGCGGCGAATATCATGTGTTCTATCAACACCACCCGTTCGACGCGAAATGGGGCCCGATGTACTGGGGTCATGCGAAGAGTGCCGATCTGGTCCATTGGCAGCACCTGCCCATTGCCCTGGCACCCGGTGATGACTTCGATCGGGACGGCTGTTTTTCCGGCAGTGCAGTGGTGTGTGGCGACACCCTGGCGCTGATCTACACCGGGCACACATGGCTGGGTGAAGTGGGCGACGAGCGCTTTATCCGTCAGGTGCAGTGCCTGGCCACCAGTACCGACGGCATCAGCTTCAGCAAACACGGCGCCGTCATCGACACCCCGCCGCAAGACGAGATGATTCATTTCCGTGACCCGAAGGTCTGGCGACAGGATGGCCACTGGTACCTGATTGCCGGCGCACGTCTGGGTGACAAACCGCTGCTGCCTATCTATCGATCTACGGACCTGCACGCTTGGGAATTCGTCAGCTATGTGTCCACAGGCGCCGAAGGCGACGGCTATATGTGGGAATGCCCGGACCTGTTTGGCCTCAATGGACGCGACGTACTGCTTTACTCCCCCCAGGGCATGCCGGCACAGCGCTACGAGCGACTGAACCGGTTCCACACCGGCTATCGAGTGGGCCAGGTCGACAATCAATGGCAATTCACCGGCGGGCCTTTTATCGAGCTGGACAGCGGCCACGACTTCTACGCGGCGCAGACGCTGGTGGCTGCCGATGGCAGACGTCTGCTGTGGGCGTGGGTCGACATGTGGGAGAGCCCGACCCCAACCGAAGCGCATCACTGGCGCGGCATGCTCGGCCTGCCGCGAGAACTTGAAGTGCGCGAAAATCGCCTCTGCGTACAACCCGCACGCGAGCTGACAGCGCTGCGCAACGAGTCACTGCCAGGCACTCCCTGGTGGAGCGAAGCCGGTAGCCAGTGGCTGGCCGACATACACGGCGACATGCTCGAAATCCACGTGCACCTGGACCTGCTCGACTGCGCCGAAGGTCACCTGGGCGTGGCATTGCGTTGCAGTCAGGATGGCCAGGAACAGACTCTGCTTTACTACGACGCGTCGCTAAAACGTTTGGTACTCGACCGTACTCAATCGGGCACCCACGTCAGCGGTCAGCGCAGCGTAGCGATAGATCCACAACAGAATCAGCTTGAACTGCGGATCTTCCTTGATCGCTCATCCATTGAGGTGTTCGAGCAAAACGGCAGTTTCAGCTTCAGCAGCCGCCTTTACCCACAGACCGACAGCCTGGGGGTGAAGCTTATTGCCAATGGAACCGGAGGCCGAGTCTGCATTGCCGACGCATGGCAACTCTCCTCGGGATACCTGTCGGTAAATCATTGAAGTCGCGAAAAAAATCAGGTCTCTGTAGCATGATAATCATCAGTCAACCCGACAGGCCCCGCCTCGCATGACCTCAGTTAAAGACGTTGCAAAACTGGCCGGTGTGTCTCTGATGACGGTATCTCGGGCGCTCAATGATCCGGGAAAACTGAGCCCCGAGACGTATCAGCGAGTGCGCAACGCGATCGACGAGCTTCAATTCGTACCCAGCCTGTCGGCTCGCAGGATTCGCGGCGACAACCTGCAGACCCGAACCATCGGCGTATTCGCCCTGGACACCGCAACGACGCCGTTCGCGGTCGAGCTGCTGCTGTCCATCGAACAGACCGCGCAGCAGGCAGGCTGGAACGTCTTTATCCTCAACCTGCTGAGCAATCCGCCCACCGACCAGAACATTGATCTGATGCTGTCGCACCGCCCCGACGGGTTGATCTTCAGTGCCATGGGCTTACGCAAAGTGAATATCCCCCAGCGCTTGAAGAGCAAACCGCTGGTGCTCGCCAACTGCGTAGCCGATGACAGCAGCCTGGTCAGTTATGTGCCGGACGACGAAACCGGTCAGTACCGTGCCTTGCACCACGCGTTCAGCAAGGGCTATCGACGCCCGCTGTTCATCAACCTGCCAAAACAGAGCCTGGCCTGGGAAATCCGCCAAGCGGGTATGCAGCGTGCCTGCGAGGCATTCGGTCTGGCTGGCGACGAACTGTTGCAATACAACCTGTCCGAGCATGACGCCTATTGGGAAACTGCCGCCATCCTTGCCCGGCACATGCTGGACGGCCGTCCGCAGTTCGACATTCTGATCTGCGGCAATGACCGCATTGCCTTTTGTGCCTACCAGTTGCTGCTGGGCCAAGGCCTGAAAATCCCCGGCGATGTCGCCGTACTGGGTTATGACAACATGATCGGCATCGCCGAGCTGTTCATCCCTGCGCTGACCACGGTGCAACTGCCGTATTACGAGATCGGTCGCAACGCCGCTCGGCACTTGATCGACAGCCTTGACGTATCGGGCTCTCAGCCGGTGGATTGCCCGCTGGTGGTCAGAGAATCGTTATGATTGAAGGGTGGGCGTCCGGCCACCCTAACAGTTTAGCTTTTTCCTTATTTTTCAAGCTTCTGCTGACGAATAGCTCAAATTAAGAAAGCTGTAGTCATCCCTCACTTATATAAATTCTCGCCCCAAAATAGCGCACTAAAAAATCAAGAATACAAAAAGGCGCACAACTAATAAATCAACTAACCTCCCCACCCTCAAGTAAAACCCTTAGTCGCCGATAGTTCTAAAACCGTAAAAATAAATTCTACAAGGAGGTCAGTGGCAATGAGAAACCTGAAAGTATCTGCACGCGCAGCACTCAGCTTTATGTTTATTGCGCTCCTATTGGTCGCCTTGGGGGGGATTTCAGTATGGAAAATGGGAGACATTCGCGAGACCGCCAGAGACCTTGAAAACGACGCATTGGCCAGCGTGGTGGTTGCAGACCGAATCAACGCCACCATGCTGCGCCTGCGCCTGGAAGTCCGCAGAATGCTGTCCCAGACCAATCCGCAGGACATGGCCACTACGACCGGCATGATCGCTTCGCTGAGCGAAGAGTTGAAAAAGCAGGTAGCCCTTTACGCCCCGTTTGTCGCCAGCGATAAAGAAGGACAACTGTTCAAGGCCGTGTCTGAAAACACCGATAAAGCACTGGTTGCATTCGATCAGGTGACTGCACTTATCCGTAAAAACGCAGCCAACGAAGCGCTGGCCTACCTGAGCTCCAACGTCACTCCTGTTACCCGTCTTCTCGACGACGCTGTAAACGGACTTGTTCAAATGAACATTGACGAGGCCGCAAACTCAGGAAAAGAATCCGAGGATTCGTATCAAAGCGGCTTAACGTTTGTGATCTTCATTATTGCAGCAGCGACGCTGGCGACGATTGTGCTGGCCGTGCTGTTTACCAAAAGTATCGTTGCACCATTGCGCGACATGCTGCGGGTCAACGACACCATCGCCAGGGGAGATCTGCGCAGCGTGATTACTGTCACGGGCAAGGACGAATTTTCCGATCTGATGCGTTCTACCCAAGTGATGCAAAACAATCTGCGCGATACGATCAAGCTGATCGGCGATTCATCCACTCAACTGGCGTCTGCGGCCGAAGAAATGAACGCGGTCACCGAAGAGTCCAGCAGAGGTCTGCTGCGCCAGAATAACGAAATCGATCAGGCAGCCACCGCCGTCAACCAGATGACCGCTGCGGTCGATGAGGTGGCGCGCAATGCTGCCGCTGCATCGGATGCAGCCAAAGCCTCTGATCAATCAACCCGCACCGGCGCAGCGCGGGTCACCAGCACGGTCGACGCCATCGAGAAACTGAGCAAGACCGTGCAGAGCACCAGTGTCGATGTAGAGCGTCTGGCCGTGCAGTCCAAGGACATCAGCAAGGTATTGGAAGTCATTCGTACGATTGCGGAGCAAACCAATCTCCTGGCCCTCAACGCGGCCATCGAAGCGGCCCGGGCAGGTGAGCAGGGACGCGGTTTTGCAGTGGTGGCGGATGAAGTCAGAGCGCTGGCACATCGCACTCAGACCTCGACTCAGGAAATCGAGAAAATGATTGGCGACATCCTCACGGGCACTGCACAGGCCACCAAGGCCATGAGCGAAAGTTGCGATCAGGCCGATGGCACACTCACCATCGCTCATGAAGCCGGAGCAGCGCTGACCCTGATCGCGAAAGCGATCAATGAAATCAACGAAATGAACCTGATGATTGCGACTGCATCGGAGCAACAGGCGCAAGTCGCCCGCTCGGTCGACGGCAACCTGATGAGTATCCGCGATCTTTCCATTCAGAGTGCAACGGGGGCCAATCAGACAGCGGCGGCCAGTTCCGAGCTCTCAGTACTTGCTGCAGACATGAACAAGCTGGTGGCGAGGTTTTCGCTTTAAAGGGTTTCTACTGCTTCAGGTCGGAATGCTGTGGATACTGATTCCACAGCATTCAGGGCAAATCAATTGCCTACATGACTCGTCAGAGGAGCGCACAACCGCTCCTCTGGGCCTGGAGCTTAATACGTGTCAGTCAGCACTGCCGGTCAGCAGTGTTCTTGTCGCCGCAGTAACATCCTCTTTACGCATCAGGCTTTCGCCGACCAGAAAGGTAGTAATGCCGGATTTTTTGAGTCGTAGGCAATCGTTATGGTTGCCGATGCCACTTTCACCGACCAGCAGCTTGCCTGCGGGCACCATGGATGCCAGTCGCTCGCTTGTGCCGAGGTCTACTTCGAAGGTATGCAGGTTACGGTTATTGACACCGAGCAGCGGGGAGGACAGTTTGAGCGCACGCTCCATTTCATGTTCGTCATGCACTTCTACCAGGACGTCCATCCCCAGCGTCATGGCCGCACTTTCAAGTTCGGCAGCCAGGTCATCACTCAATGAGGCCATGATCAGCAATATGCAGTCCGCGCCCCAGGCACGTGCCTCATACACCTGATACGTATCAAACATGAAGTCTTTTCGTAACACAGGAAGGGCGCAAGCGTTTCGCGCATCGATGAGAAACTGCGGCGAGCCCTGGAAGCTTGGCGTGTCGGTCAGAACGGATAAACAGGCGGCGCCACCGGTTTCATAAGCCTTCGCCAGTTCAGGAGGGTTGAAGTCTTCGCGAATCAGACCTTTTGATGGACTGGCTTTTTTGATTTCTGCAATCAAGCCTATCAGACCCTGCTGCTCTTTTGCTTTCAGTGCTTTATAAAAACCGCGTGGGCTGGACTGTTCGAGGGCACGCTGTTCGAGGCGGCTGAATGGCAAGTCAGCTTTCGCCGCCTCTATTTCTTGAAGTTTGTAATGTTTTATTTTGTTTAAAATATCACTCATGACAGTCACTCATATTAGCGGGCAGTTTATTACGTTAATCCCTGTGATGCTTGACGCAAGAACGCTCATCCTTGCCCTCTGGCAACATTTAAACCAGACTACCTTCACTGACCGACAAATAATAATTAAATTTAATTTATCAATCTTTAAATATCACGCGCCCTAAATATATCATAATGACTTATGATGTAAACCCAGAGAATAGGCTCTTCGATAACGTATTCCTTCATTGAAGCCAGGCGACCAGGATGGCGAAACAACATCAACTTGCCGTTGCCGCCTTGATATAGCGTGCTATTTCAGAAATAAAGTCTCTAATAAACGTATCTTTGCGTGCTCGTTGATTACACCCCTGGCGGCCAAGAGCAGCGACGAGGCCGGCAGCATCGTGGCGATCTTGCGCTCGCTATGGTGGGCAACCAAAGGGCAAACGTTTCCAACTGACGATGCGAGGTGACAGGTGTCTCAAGAACAGTTCATACAGATGCTCGATGAAAGCTACCGACATTGGACCGGCCACGGACTGCCGTCCCCTCGGCAACTGGACTCGCAACAACGCCTCACCTGGCTGCATACACAAGCTCCCTATAGCCTGTTGGCCCACGATGGCGCCACGGACCCGCGCTTTACCTACGTGAACGAATGCGCGCTGCAATGCTTCAAGTACCCGCGCGACAGTTTCATCGGCATGCCCTCACGTTTCAGCGCCTCGGAGCTCGATCGTGCTCAGCGTCAGGTATTGCTGGAGCAAGTCACCGCCAACGGCATCGCTGAGGGCTACAGCGGCTGGCGAGTGGATGCGAATAATCAACCGTTCATGATCTACGCAGGTGTGGTGTGGACCTTATTGAATTCGCAGGGCCAGGCGTGCGGGCAAGCCGCGTTGTTCTGGCCGGATGAGCAGCGTATCGGCGTTGTGGATTAAGGTTTTTCGGAATGGTTGTCTGCTCATGCTCGAGCAGACAACCTGACCAACCACCTTGTCCAGAAGCATCGCCCCACGCTCCATCCTGCCGATTCGATGACGAAGAAGTCCCCGCTTTCCAGTGCAGATTTATCCCCTCACCAAACGTCTAATCAGCTCAAGCTGATCGTTTCATTCATGGCTGCGCCTGCGCTCTGGAATCCACTGATTTCGTACACGCTTCTGGATCAACGCCGCCGGCACGTCACGCGATGATATCGGCTGCTGAAGCAAGCGTGCGACGACGATGGCGTCACGATCGGTTCGCTGTGATGACCGAACAGACACCACCCCATTGCACATACCGATCCCCTGTCCTCTGACTTTTCACGGCCGGTGCATTGGCTGTTGACGAGCCTGAGTGATGTGAATTGCAGGCACCAACATGATCTCCGCTGACTTGCCAATGTTCGACAATAAAAGTCCATACTTCGAACTCACCTCCCCTCAGCAAGGTATCTGGTTTGACCAGATCGCGAACCCTGAACTGCCCTACTACAACATCGGCATGGTCCTGGAGATCAAGGGGGAACTGGATGTTGCGCTTTTCGAGAAAGCGTTCCAGTTGGTCGTGGATCGCCATGACGCCTTGCGCTTGGTGCTCAGAGTGCAAGGCGGCAATGTACGTCAGCGTGTGCTGCCTTACGTCAAGTCGCAGTTAAGCGTTGTCGAGTTTTCTGGCGAACAGGCTTCAGAGCAGCATGTAAAGGCGTACCTGCAGGATGCTTTTCGTCAGCCATTCAACCTGGTGAGTGAGGTGCTTTGGGAGGCCCGGCTCGTGCGCTGCGGGCCGGATCGGTATTACTGCCTGCACCGTTACCACCACCTGATATGTGATGGCGTCACGGTCCATTTGCTTCTTCACGCTGTCGCAGATGCTTACAACGGTTTGCTGCGTGATGACCACAACCCACCTCAGGGGAACGCTTATCTGTCGTTCCTCGCAGAAGATCAAGCCTATGCAGGATCACCCCGCTTCGAACGTGACAAGGCGTTCTGGAAAGAGCTGTATGCCGAGCTCCCGCCCCCTTTGCTACAGCCACGCGTCGCGGTGGCCGACAACCGCGTAGCGCCCAGCGCACTGAGCCAGATGAAGATTCCCCGGCGGCTGTTCAATGAACTTGCGCAGTTTGCACGCGGCAAAAACCTGTCACTTGCGCATATTTTCATAAGCATCATCAGCACGTACTTCTGCCGTACCACCGGTGTTGATTCCATCGTCATCGGCATGCCGGTCCACAACAGGACAACGGCTTATCAGAAGAACACGGCGGGCATGTTTTCCTCCTTGAACCCCGTCCGTCTCGACGTGGACCCAGAGGCCTCGTTTCTGCAACTGATGCAGGCTACTTCCGCCAGCTTGCGCCGCAGCTACCGGCATCAACGCTTTCCGATCGAAGAACTTAACAGAGTCCTGAAACTTGGCCAGACGGGCCGTCGGCAACTGTTTGACCTGTCACTGTCGTTTGAAAGCCTCGACACAAATGCGCTATTCGGGAATAGCCCGACCGAAGTCTTCCGCCAGTACAGCGGGTATGAACGCCTGCCGCTGGCGATTTCCACCTGTGACTATCACCCGGACAAAGACGTTTATCTGGACTTCAACTTCAATACGGCGTTTTTCACGCGCGAAGAAGTGCAGCAGATTCAAACGCGCATTCTTTCAATGCTCACCCACGTGATCGAATGGCAAGACACGCCGGTTTCGCACTTTCCGATTATGTCGAAGGCCGAACAGCAACAACTGCTGCAGACATTCAATGCTGCAGAACACCTTTACCCACACGACGAGCTCATTCACACCCGATTCGAGCGACAGGCCGAACGCCAACCAGACGCCTGCGCAGTCAGCGACCACACCGGCAAGGTACTGACTTACGCCGAACTGAACCGTAAAGCCAATCAAGTGGCGCATCACCTGATCGAACAGGGCATCGGCCTGGATGATCGGGTGGCAATCTGCGTAGAGCGTGGACCGGGCATGATCGTAGGTCTGTTGGCGATCCTCAAGGCAGGCGCGGGCTACGTTCCGCTGGACCCCGCCTACCCTACTGAACGTCTGGCCTATCTGCTGCAGGACAGCGCACCGGTCGCCGTGCTGCTGCAAACTGCGACAGCGGATGTGCTGTCGCTTGGCTCGATGCCCGTCATCAATCTGGACGATGCCGCTTTACAGGCGCAATCCGTACAGAATCCGCACGTGCAGGGCCAGAACCCGGCCCATCTGGCCTACGTGATCTACACCTCCGGCTCCACCGGTTTGCCCAAAGGCGTGCAGGTCGAGCATCGCAACGTGGCGCGTCTGTTCTCGGCCACCGAGGCGTGGTTCGGCTTCAACGCCAATGACGTCTGGGCGCTGTTCCACTCGTTCGCTTTCGACTTCTCGGTCTGGGAAATCTGGGGCGCGCTGGTTCACGGTGGGCAACTGCTGATCATCCCGCAACTGGTCAGCCGTTCGCCGCAGGAATGCTATGCGCTGCTCTGCGACGCGGGCGTCACGGTGCTTAACCAGACGCCGAGCGCGTTCCGGCAGTTGATTGCCACTCAAGGTGAAAGCCAGCAGACGCACGCCCTGCGTCAAGTGATCTTCGGTGGCGAAGCGCTGGACACCGCCATGCTCAAGCCCTGGTACGCCAGACCGGCCAACGCCGGAACGCAATTGGTGAACATGTACGGCATCACTGAAACCACGGTGCATGTGACGTATTACCCGCTGCAGGCTGCCGATGCCCAGAACGCGGGCCTCAGCCCGATTGGCCGGCGAATACCGGACTTGCAGCTCTATGTGCTGGATAACCGCAGCGAGCCCGTGCCTGTGGGCGTGGTCGGTGAGTTGTATGTGGGTGGCGCCGGGGTTGCGCGAGGCTACCTGAATCGCCCTGAGCTGAATGAACAACGCTTCCTCGCCAACCCGTTCAGCGAACAGCCCGATGCCCGGCTGTACCGCACCGGCGACCTGGTGCGCTGGTCGGTCGATGGCAGCCTCGAGTATCTGGGACGTAATGACGATCAGGTCAAGATTCGGGGTTTCCGTATCGAGCTGGGAGAGATCGAAGCGCTGCTGGCAAAACATGAATCGGTGAAGGAAGCCGTGATCATGGCCCGTGAAGACGTGCCGGGCGACAAACGTCTGGTGGCCTACTTCACCGCGGATGCTGAAGTGGGCCGTGACGTACTGCGCGAGCATTTGCAGGCGCAACTGCCGGATTACATGGTGCCCTCTGCTTATGTGCGCATCGATTCGCTGCCCCAGACTTCAAACGGCAAGCTGGATCGCAACGCCCTGCCCGCTCCCGACCAGTCGTCGATGGTCAGCCGTAAATACGAGGCGCCTATTGGTGACATCGAGACCGCCATCGCTGGTATCTGGCAAACACTGCTGAGCATTGAACAGGTGGGTCGCCATGATCACTTTTTCGAACTGGGCGCGCATTCATTGCTGGCCGTCAAGCTGATTGAGCGCATGCGCGAGATCGGCCTGAGTGCCGACGTGCGCGTACTGTTTAGCCAGCCGACCTTGGCCGCGCTAGCCGCAGCTGTGGGCGGCGGCACGGAAATCGTGGTGCCGGCCAATCTGATACCAAAGGGCTGCGAGCTCATCACCCCGGACATGCTGCCACTGGCCGACCTCACCCAGGCAGCAATCAATCGCATCGTGACCACGGTGCCCGGCGGCGCGGCCAACGTGCAGGATATCTATGCCCTGGCGCCCCTGCAGGAAGGCATTCTGTACCACCACCTCAGCGCTGAACGCGGCGATCCCTACGTACTGAAATCGGTTTTCGCCTTTCAGGATCAAGCACGTCTGGACGCATTCAGCCAGGCACTGCAACAGCTGATCCAGCGCCACGATATTCTTCGCACTTCCCTGCTCTGGGAAGGCCTGGATGAACCTGTGCAAGTGGTCTGGCGTCAGGCTTCCCTGAGCATGGAAACCCTAGACCTCGACCCGGCGCAGGGCGATATCTCTGCGCAACTGCAGGATCGGTATGACCCTCGGCACTATCGACTGGATCTGGGGCAGGCACCCTTGATGCGGCTGGTCAGTGCCTACGATGCACCCAACCAGCGCATCGTCTCGTTGCTGCTGTGCCATCACCTCGTGCTCGATCACACCGCTCTGGAAGTAATGCGTAACGAAATACAGGCCCTTATGTCGGGTGAAGGCCATGAACTGCATGCCTCGGTGCCTTACCGCAACTACGTCGCTCAGGCCCGTCTGGGCGTCAGTCTCGAATCCCACGAAGCCTTCTTCCGCGATCTGCTCGGCGACATCGACGAGCCCACCCTGCCGTTCGACCTGCGCGATGTGCAAGGCGACGGCCGCACGATCGAAGAAGTGCATCACCGTATCGATGACACGTTGAGCCAGCGCCTGCGCAAGCAGGCTCGGCTGTCCGGTGTGAGCGCAGCCAGCCTGGTGCACCTCGCCTGGGCCCAGGTCGTCGGACGCTTTTCCGGACGCGACGTCGTGGTCTTCGGCACCGTCCTGATGGGCCGCATGAGCGGCTCGGCGGGCACGGACAAGGCGCTGGGCATGTTCATCAACACCTTGCCGATGCGCATTGACCTGGGTCATCAGGGGGCTCAGGCCAGCGTCAAAGCTACTCATGCGCAGCTGTCGGCGCTGCTCGAACATGAGCATGCCTCGCTGGCACTGGCGCAACGCTGCAGCGGTGTACCTGGCGATCTGCCGTTGTTCAGCGCCCTGCTCAACTACCGGCACAGCGGCGACGAAGCGTCGAGTCTCGAAGCCAATGCTGTATGGGCTGGCATTCACGTATTGAACGCAGAGGAACGCAGCAACTACCCATTGGCTATGAACGTGGACGATCTGGGTGAGGACTTCGTGCTCAACGCCCAGACCGTTGTCGACATCGGTGCACAACGTGTCTGCAACTACATGCAGGAAGCACTGGAAAGCCTGGTCAAGGCATTGGAAGACGCACCGTCATCCGCGCTCAACACGTTGCCAATCCTGCCGCAGGAGGAGCTACAAAAACTGCTGGTGGACTTCAACGCCACCGCGCTGGATTACCCGCTGGAGCAGACCATTCATGGGCTGTTCGAAGCCCAGGTCGAGCGCACACCGCAAGCGGTCGCTGTGGTGCATGGTGATGTCCGCCTGAGCTACCGTGAGCTGAATAACAGGGCCAACCAGCTGGCGCATCACTTGCGTGATATCGGGGTCAAACCGGATTCTCGTGTCGCCATCTGCGTAGAACGTAGTGAGTCGATGGTCGTCGGTCTGCTGGCCATTTTGAAAGCAGGCGGCGGTTACGTGCCGCTGGATCCGGCTTATCCTGCGGACCGAATTGCCTACATGTTGCAGGACAGCGCGCCGACTGCGGTGCTGGCACAAAGCACGACATTGGGCTTGCTTGCGGGCGTTTCAGTGCCGGCCATTGCGCTGGATAGCGATAGCTGGAAGGGGAAATCGGTCGCCAATCTGCTGATCCCAGACCTGACACCGGCCCACTTGGCCTACATAATCTACACCTCGGGTTCGACCGGTCTGCCAAAAGGCGTAATGATCGAACACCGTAACGCCGTGAACTTCCTGACCTGGGCGCATCAATCATTTGATTCGACGGTGCTGGCAAAAACCCTGTTCTCCACCTCGCTGAACTTCGACCTCGCGGTCTACGAGTGCTTCGCGCCACTGACATCCGGTGGCAGCGTCGATGTGGTCACTAATGTGCTGGCACTGCAGCACGGTGACCACGACGTTAGCTTGATCAACACCGTACCTTCGGCGCTTAAAGCGCTGCTGGAGTCAGGTGGATTGAGAAGCGTGCACACCGTCAACGTCGCCGGTGAAGCGCTGAAGCGCAGCCTGGCGGAAAGCCTGTTCGAGCAGACCAGCGTCAAACGTCTGTGCAACCTCTATGGTCCGTCGGAAACCACCACATACTCAAGCTGGGTATCAATGGACCGCGAACAGGGTTTTGCGGCGCACATTGGCAAGCCGGTTGGCAATACACAGTTTTACCTGCTTGACGCGCAGATGCAGCCAGTGCCATTGGGCGTGCCGGGAGAAATCCACATCGGCGGTGCCGGGGTCGCTCGGGGTTACCTGAACCGTGATGACCTGACCGCTGAGCGGTTCCTGCGTGACCCGTTCAGCAAAGTCCCGAACGCGCGGATGTACAAAACCGGTGATCTGGGCCGCTGGCTGGTCGATGGCAACATCGAATACCTGGGCCGAAACGATGATCAGGTCAAGATCCGGGGTTTCCGTATCGAACTGGGTGAGATCGAAGCCTGTCTGGCAAAACATGAATCGGTAAAAGAAGCAGTAGTCATGGCCCGCGAAGACGTGCCGGGTGATAAGCGTCTGGTGGCCTATTACACATCACGGGTAGCGGACGAAACGCTGGACATCGAAACTCTACGTGCCCATTTGCAGGCACACCTGCCGGACTACATGGTGCCCGCGGCCTACGTCCGTCTTGAGTCTCTGCCGCTGACTCCCAACGGCAAACTGGACCGCAACGCCCTGCCCGCTCCCGATCTGTCGTCGGTGATCAGCCGCGAATACCAGGCGCCGCAAGGCGCCACCGAACGGGCCATTGCCGATATCTGGCAAGACCTGCTGAGCATTGATCAGGTCGGTCGTCATGACCACTTCTTCGAGCTCGGCGGTCACTCGCTGCTCGCCGTGAAGCTGATCGAGCGCATGCGCCAACAAAGTATGAGCGCCGACGTGCGTGTGTTATTCAGCCAGCCAACCCTGGCCGCGCTGGCCGCAGCCGTGGGCGGCGGCACGGAAATCGTGGTGCCGGCCAACCTGATCCCTGAGGGCTGCGAATACATCACTCCGGGCATGTTGCCACTGGTGGACCTGAGCCAGGGTGCCATCGACCAGATCGTGACCCGTGTGCCGGGTGGCGTGGTCAACGTGCAGGACATCTATGCCTTGGCGCCACTGCAGGAAGGCATTCTGTACCACCATCTGATGGCCCCCGAGGATGATCCATACCGGCGAACAGTGCTGTTCAATTTTGACAGCCAGGAACGTGTGCAACAGCTTGCTGCGGCCTTGCAGACGTTGATTGCCCGCCACGACATCTTACGCACCAGCGTACTCTGGGAAGACCTCGACGAACCGGTTCAGGTGGTCTGGCGCCATGCCGAGCTGAGCGTGGAAGAGATTAACCTCGATTCCGCGCAATTGCAGGAAGCCCTGGACCCGCGTCACCACCACCTGGACATCCGCCAGGCACCCATGATGCGCATCGCCTATGCCCACGACCCCGTCAATGACCGCTGGGCAGCGCTGCTGGTATTCCATCACCTGATCAACGACGCCACCTCGCTACCCGTGCTGGCCCATGAGATCGAAGCCTGTATGCAGGGTCAGGAACACCTGCTGCCCGCCTCGGTGCCTTACCGCAACTACGTGGCGCAGGCGCGATTGGGCGTCAGCCTCGAAGCCCACGAAGCTTTCTTCCGCGAACTACTCGGCGACATTTACGAACCCACCCTGCCTTTCGACTTGCACGATGTGCAGGGCGATGGCAGCGAACTCGAAGAAGTGCGCCAGCAGGTCGAGGCTGAACTGGCCGGCCGCTTGCGCCAGCAGGCACAGAGCCTCGGCGTCAGTGCGGCCAGCCTGTATCACCTGGCTTGGGCTCAGGTACTGGGCCAGGTCACCGGCAAAGAAGAGGTGGTCTTCGGCACCGTACTGATGGGCCGGATGCAGGGTGGCGACGGCGCAGATCGCTCCTTGGGGATGTTCATCAACACCCTGCCGTTGCGGGTCGAACTGGGCAGTCAGGGCGTACGCAACGGCGTGAAGCAGACCCACGATCGCCTGACCGCGCTGCTCGGTCATGAACACGCGTCTCTGGTACTGGCTCAGCGCTGCAGCGGGGTGCAGGCACCGACTCCGTTGTTCAGCGCCTTGCTCAACTATCGCCACATCGACGCACCGAATAGTACCGTCGAGGGTCTGGGTGCCTGGATCGATATCGAACGGTTAAAAGGCACGGAGCGCACCAACTACCCGTTAGCCTTGAACGTGGATGATCAGGGCCAGGGTTTCGCCTTGACCCTCACCTGCCCGGTCGACATCGGGGCGGAACGGATCGCTGGTTACGTGCACATGGCGCTGCAAAGCCTGGTGGAAGCACTTGAGTATGCACCACAGGCGCCCTTGCACAGCCTCTCGATCCTGCCAGAACAGGAACGCAACCAACTGATTGTCGACTTCAATGCCACCACGCTGGATTACCCACTAGAACAGACCATTCATGGCCTGTTCGAAGTGCAGGTCGACCGTACGCCGGAAGCGGTCGCTTTGGTGCATGGCGATGTCCGCCTGAGTTATCGCGAGCTGAATAACCGGGCCAACCAGTTGGCGCACCAGTTGATCGAACTGGGCATCGGCCCGGATGACCGGGTGGCAATCTGCGTAGAGCGCGGGCCGGGCATGATCGTCGGCCTGCTGGCGATCCTCAAGGCAGGCGCGGGCTACGTGCCGCTTGACCCCGCCTATCCGGTTGAACGTCTGGCCTATCTGCTGCAGGACAGCGCACCGGTCGCAGTGCTGGTGCAGGCCGCGACTGCGGATGTGCTGACGCTCGGTTCGCTGCCTGTTATCAATCTGGACGACACGGCTTTGCAGACGCAATCCGTCCAGAATCCGCACATACCGGGCCTGACCCCGGCCCATTTGGCCTACGTAATCTACACCTCCGGCTCCACCGGTTTGCCAAAAGGCGTGCAGGTCGAACATCGCAACGTAGCGCGTCTTTTCTCGGCCACCGACGCGTGGTTCGGCTTCAACGCCAATGACGTCTGGGCACTGTTCCACTCGTTTGCTTTCGACTTCTCGGTCTGGGAAATCTGGGGCGCGCTGGTGCACGGCGGGCAGCTGCTGATCATCCCGCAACTGGTCAGCCGTTCGCCGCAGGAATGCTATGCCTTGTTGTGTGATGCAGGCGTGACGGTGTTGAACCAGACGCCAAGTGCCTTCCGGCAGTTGATTGCCGCTCAAGGTGAAAGCCAGCAATCGCACTCGTTGCGTCAGGTGATCTTCGGTGGCGAAGCGCTGGACACCGCCATGCTCCAACCCTGGTACGCCAGACCGGCCAACGCTGGGACGCAACTAGTCAATATGTACGGCATCACCGAAACCACGGTGCATGTGACGTATTACCCGCTGCAGGCCGCCGATGCCCAGTACGCGGGCCTCAGCCCGATTGGTGTGCGGATTCCGGATTTGCAGCTTTATGTGCTCGATAACCAGCGCCAGCCCGTGCCTATGGGCGTGGTCGGTGAGTTGTATGTCGGTGGCACTGGTGTAGCACGCGGCTACCTGAACCGCCCTGAGCTGAATGAACAACGCTTCCTCGACAACCCGTTCAACGAACAGCCCGGTGCCCGGCTGTATCGCACCGGAGATCTGGTGCGCTGGTCGGCCGATGGCAGCCTTGAGTACCTGGGGCGCAACGACGATCAGGTCAAGCTCCGCGGCTTCCGTATCGAGCTGGGCGAGATCGAGTCGCAGCTGGCGGCTTGTCCTGGAGTCAGGGAGGCGGTGGTGCTGGTGCGCGAGCAGCGTCCCGGAGACAAACGCCTGGTGGCGTATTTGACGGCGCGGGAAGGCGCCGTGTTGTCGGCGGCACAGTTGCGTGAGCAACTGTCGCAAGGGCTGGCGGAGTACATGATTCCGAGCGCCTTTGTAACGCTGACGCGTTTCCCGCTGACGCCGAACGGCAAGCTGGATCGACGGGCATTGCCGGCGCCGGAAGACGACGCTTATGCCAGTCGTGATTACGAGGCGCCGGCAGGTGACGTCGAGCATGCGCTGGCAGAGATCTGGCAGGTATTGCTGGGGCTGGAGCGTGTCGGTCGCCACGACCACTTCTTCGAACTGGGCGGGCATTCGTTACTGGCGGTACAACTGGTGTCGCGTCTGCGTCAGCGCTTCGAAGTCGAAGTGGCGCTGCGGGATGTGTTTGCCGAGCCGACGCTGCAAGGTCTGGCACGTCAGGTGGCGAACGCCCGGCTCTCGGCGCAGACGCCGTTGACGCTGGTGGATCGCGATCTACCTTTGCCGCTGTCGTGGGCGCAGCAACGCTTGTGGTTCCTCGATCAACTGGACCGGGCGGCGGGGGCTGCTTATCACATCCCGGCGGGACTACGGTTGCGCGGCCGATTGGACAGCGAGGCCTTGCAGGCCACGCTGGACCGGATCGTGGCGCGCCACGAAACCCTGCGCACCCATTTTGCCTTGCACGAGGGTCAGGCGATCCAGGTGATCGCGCCGGCGACTCAAGGGTTCGCCTTGGTCACTCATGACCTGCGCGCTCTGGACAGCGCGGCACAACACAAGACGCAAGACGAGACGCAACACGAGGCCGTAGAGCGGCTCGCTGGCGAGGAGGCGCTGGCACCATTCGACTTGTCGAGCGGTCCGCTGATTCGCGGGCGGCTTGTGCAACTGTCGGAGATGGAGCACATCCTGCTGGTGACCCAGCACCATATCGTTTCGGACGGTTGGTCAACGGGCGTTCTGCTGCACGAAATCGGTACGTTGTACCGCGCCTTCAGCCAGGGGCTGGCTGATCCTCTGCCGGCACTGGCCTTCCAGTATGTCGACTACGCGGCGTGGCAGCGGCAGTGGTTGCAGGGCGAAACCCTGCAAACGCAGGTCGAGTTCTGGCGGCAGCACCTGAGTGGCGCACCGGCCTTGCTGGAGCTGCCAACCGACCACCGCCGCCCACCGTTGCGCAGTTATGCCGGCGGACGGGTGAGCCTGGCCCTGAGCCCGGAGTTGACGGCAGGGTTGCGGCAGTTGGGTCAGCGTCACGGTGCGACGCTGTTCATGACCTTGCTGGCGGGCTGGTCGAGTCTGCTGAGCCGCTTCAGCGGGCAGGACGATGTGGTGATCGGCACGCCGGTGGCAAATCGTCCGCGCAGCGAACTGGAGTCGCTGATTGGCTTCTTCGTCAACACACTGGCGCTGCGCATCCGGCCGGAAGGGGGCCTGAGCGTGGCGGCGTTGCTGGAGCAGGTCAAGGCGGTCATGCTGGCGGCGCACGCGCATCAGGACCTGCCGTTCGAGCAGGTGGTGGAGGCGCTGCAACCCCCGCGCAGCCTGGGTCATAGCCCGATCTTCCAGGTCATGCTGGCGCTGAACAACACCCCGGGCGGCGGCGAATTCAGCCTGCCGGAGCTGAGCCTGGAGCCGCTGCAAGCGCCGCACACGACGGCCCAGTTCGACCTGTCGCTTGCGCTGGTCGAGGCGGATGGCGGGTTGATCGGCTCTCTTGAATACGCGAGCGATCTGTTCGAGCGTGCAACGATCGAGCGGATGGCGGGGCACCTGCAGGTGCTTCTGGAAGGCATGGTGGCGGATGACCAGCAATCAGTCGCAGAACTGCCGCTGCTGTCCTGCGAGCAACGTCGGCAGGTACTGGAGTCGTTCAACGATACGGCAGCGGCCTACCCGGCGGACAAGTTGATTCATCAACTGTTCGAGGAACAGGCGGCACAACAGCCCGATGCCCTGGCGGTGGTCGATGACGCCGGAAGCCTGACCTATGGCGAACTCAACGCCCGGGCGAATCAACTGGCACATTACCTGATCGGCCTGGGTATCCAGCCGGATGATCGGGTTGCGATCTGTGCGCAGCGCAGCCTGGAAATGGTGGTGGGCTTGCTGGGGATTTTTAAGGCAGGTGGCGCGTATGTGCCGCTGGATCCTGCGTATCCGGAGCAGCGGTTGCGCTACATGCTGGAGGACAGCACGCCGGTGGCGGTGCTGGTGCAGGCCGAGACCCGGCCGTTGCTGGGCGAGTTGGCGGTGCCGACGCTCGATCTGCAAGATGGCGAGTGGGAGGTTGAAGCTGAACACAATCCTGTAGTGCCGGCCATCACGCCGCAGCACCTGGCCTATGTGATTTATACCTCGGGCTCCTCCGGTAAACCCAAAGGCGTGGGCGGTCCACATCAGGCCATGGTTAACCGTCTTTACTGGATGCATAGCACTTTCGGTGGTCAGCGACTCGAAAAGCATGCACAAAAAACGTCGATCAGTTTTCTCGATTCGGTGACTGAAACGCTGATGCCCTTACTGTTTGGCGCGCAGCTGCATATCGTGTCGCCGCTGGCCTCCAGGGATCCGCTACAGCTATGGCAGGCGGTTACAGAGCATCAGTTGACCCGTCTGGTTCTTGTCCCTTCACTGCTGGAAGAACTGTCGAGGATAGAGAACCGACAAATTTCGCCAGAAAAGCGGCTGATCGTTTGCAGTGGCGAGGTGTTTTCGGCCTCCCTGCTTGCTCGCACTCGCGCCTGGTTACCTTCGGCCACGATACTGAATTTCTACGGTTCGTCGGAAGCGGCGGGTGACTCTACTTTTTACCTGTGCGACAGCGCTGTTCAAGCGGGTCATTCACTTCCAATCGGCCGTCCGATCGCGAATACACGGATTTACCTGCTGGATACACACGGCCAGCCGGTGCCCATCGGGGTCAGCGGCGAGATCCATATCGGCGGCGCTGGGGTTGCCCGTGGCTATCTGAATCTGCCCGAACTGACGGCGGAGCGTTTCCTGGACGACCCGTTCAGTGCCGAGCCGGCGGCGCGCATGTACAGGAGCGGCGATCTGGGGCGCTGGTTGGCGGACGGCAATATCGAGTATCTGGGGCGTAACGACGATCAGGTCAAGCTACGCGGTTTTCGTATCGAACTGGGCGAGATTGAGTCGAAACTGTCTGAGTGCCCTGGAGTCAGGGAGGCGGTGGTGCTGGTGCGCGAGCACCGTCCCGGAGACAAACGCCTGGTGGCGTACCTGACGTCGCAGGAAGGTGCCGTATTGTCGGCGGCGCAGTTGCGCGAGCAACTGTCGCAAGGGCTGGCGGAATACATGATTCCGAGTGCCTTCGTAACGGTGGCGCGTTTTCCGCAAACGCCGAGCGGCAAGCTGGATCGTCGGGCATTGCCGGCGCCGGAGGACGACGCTTATGCCAGTCGCGTCTATGAGGCGCCGGCAGGTGACGTCGAGCATGCGCTGGCAGAGATCTGGCAGGCGTTGCTGGGGCTGGAGCGGGTAGGTCGTCATGACCACTTCTTCGAACTGGGCGGGCATTCGTTACTGGCGGTACAACTGGTGTCGCGTCTGCGTCAGCGCTTCGAAGTCGAAGTGGCGCTGCGGGATGTGTTTGCCGAGCCGACACTGCAAGGTCTGGCACGTCAGGTGGCGAACGCCCGGCTATCGGCGCAGACGCCGTTGACGCTGGTGGATCGCGATCTGCCTTTGCCGCTGTCTTGGGCGCAGCAACGCTTGTGGTTCCTCGATCAACTGGACCGGGCGGCGGGGGCTGCTTATCACATCCCGGCGGGACTGCGCTTGCGCGGCCGATTGGACAGCGAGGCCTTGCAGGCCACGCTGGACCGGATCGTGGCGCGTCATGAAACCCTGCGCACCCATTTTGCCTTGCACGAGGGTCAGGCGATCCAGGTGATCGCGCCAGCGACCCAAGGGTTCGCCCTGGTCACTCATGACCTGCGCCCGCTGGACAGCGCGGCGCAACACGAGGCCGTAGAGCGGCTCGCTGGCGAGGAGGCGCTGGCGCCATTCGACTTGTCGAGCGGTCCGCTGATTCGCGGGCGGCTTGTGCAACTGTCGGAGGCGGAGCACATCCTGCTGGTGACGCAGCACCATATCGTTTCGGACGGTTGGTCGACGGGCGTTCTGCTACACGAAATCGGTACGTTGTACCGCGCCTTCAGCCAGGGGCTGGCCGATCCTCTGCCGGCACTGGCCTTCCAGTATGTTGACTACGCCGCGTGGCAGCGGCAGTGGTTGCAGGGCGAAACCCTGCAAACGCAGGTCGACTTTTGGCGGCAGCACCTGAGTGGCGCACCGGCCTTGCTGGAGCTGCCAACCGACCACCGCCGCCCACCGTTGCGCAGTTATGCCGGCGGACGAGTGAGCCTGGCCCTGAGCCCGGCATTGACGGCAGGGTTGCGACAGTTGGGTCAGCGTCACGGTGCGACGCTGTTCATGACCTTGCTGGCGGGCTGGTCGAGTCTGTTGAGCCGCTTCAGCGGGCAGGACGATGTGGTGATCGGCACGCCGGTGGCGAATCGTCCGCGCAGCGAACTGGAGTCGCTGATCGGCTTCTTCGTCAACACACTGGCGCTGCGCATCCGGCCGGAAGGGCGCCTGAGCGTGGCGGCGTTGCTGGAGCAGGTCAAGGCGGTCATGCTGGCGGCGCATGCACATCAGGACCTGCCGTTCGAGCAGGTGGTGGAGGCGCTGCAGCCCCCGCGCAGCCTGGGTCACAGCCCGATCTTCCAGGTCATGCTGGCGCTGAACAATACCCCGGGCGGCAGCGAACTCAGCCTGCCGGAGCTGAGCCTGGAGCCGCTGCAAGCGCCGCACACGACGGCCCAGTTCGACCTGTCGCTTGCGCTGGTCGAGGCGGATGGCGGGTTGATCGGCTCTCTGGAATACGCGAGCGATCTGTTCGAGCGTGCAACGATCGAACGGATGGCGGGGCACCTGCAGGTGCTTCTGGAAGGCATGGTGGCGGATGACCAGCAAGCGGTCGGAGAACTGCCGCTGCTGTCGTGCGAGCAACGTCGGCAGGTATTGGAGTCGTTCAACGATACGGCAGCGGCCTTCCCGGCGGACAAGTTGCTCCATCAACTGTTCGAGGAACAGGCGGCACAACAGCCGGATGCCCTGGCGGTGGTCGATGACGCCGGAAGCCTGACCTATGGCGAACTCAACGCCCGGGCGAATCGACTGGCACATTACCTGATCGGCCTGGGTATCCAGCCGGATGATCGGGTCGGGATCTGTGCGCAGCGCAGCCTGGAAATGGTGGTGGGCTTGCTGGGTATTTTGAAGGCGGGCGGTGCGTATGTGCCGCTGGATCCCGCTTACCCCGCTGAACGCCTGGCCTATCTGCTGCAGGACAGCGCACCGGTCGCAGTGCTGGTGCAAACCTCGACAGCGGACGTGCTGTCGCTCGGCTCTCTGCCTGTTATCAATCTGGACGATGCCGCTTTACAGGCACAATCCGTCCAGAATCCGCACGTGCAGGGCCTGACGCCGGCCCATTTGGCCTATGTAATCTACACCTCCGGCTCCACCGGCCTGCCCAAGGGCGTGCAGGTCGAACATCGCAACGTGGCGCGTCTGTTCTCGGCCACCGACGCATGGTTCGGCTTCAACGCCAATGACGTCTGGGCGCTGTTCCATTCGTTCGCTTTCGACTTCTCGGTCTGGGAAATCTGGGGTGCACTGGTGCACGGCGGGCAACTGCTGATCGTGCCGCACCTGGTCAGCCGTTCGCCGCAGGAATGCTATGCGCTGCTCTGCGACACTGGCGTCACGGTGCTCAACCAGACCCCAAGCGCGTTCCGTCAATTGATCGCGGCACAAGGCGAAAGCCAGCAATCGCACTCGTTGCGTCAGGTGATCTTCGGTGGCGAAGCACTGGATACGGCCATGCTCCAACCCTGGTACGCCAGGCCGGCCAACGCAGGGACGCAACTGGCGAACATGTACGGCATCACCGAAACCACGGTGCACGTGACGTATTACCCGTTGCAGGCCGCCGATGCCGAGCGCACAGGCGTCAGCCCGATTGGCCGGCAAATACCGGATTTGCAGCTTTATGTGCTCGATGCCTTACGCCAGCCCGTGCCTCTGGGCGTGGCCGGTGAGCTGTATGTCGGCGGCGCGGGGGTTGCCCGTGACTACCTGAATCGTCCCGATCTGAATGAAGAGCGCTTTCTGGCCAACCCGTTCAGCGAACAGCCCGGCGCCCGGCTGTACCGCACCGGAGATCTGGTGCGTTGGCTGGCCGACGGCAGCCTCGAGTACATGGGGCGAAACGATGATCAGGTCAAGATCCGCGGTTTCCGTATCGAACTGGGTGAGATCGAAGCCAAACTGGCCGCACATGAGGCCGTTCATGACGCTGTGGTCATGGCCCGCGAAGACGTACCCGGCGACAAGCGTCTGGTGGCGTACTTCACCTCGTCCGCAGAAAATGATCACCTGCACATCGAAACCTTGCGTGCCCATTTGCAGGCGCAATTGCCGGACTACATGGTGCCCACGGCCTACGTCCGTCTCGAGTCCATGCCGCTGACCCCCAACGGCAAACTGGACCGCAATGCCCTGCCCGCTCCGGATCTGTCGTCGGTGATCAGCCGCGACTACCAGGCGCCGCAAGGTGCCACCGAACGGGCCATTGCCGATATCTGGCAAGACCTGCTGAGCATCGACCAAGTGGGTCGTCATGACCACTTCTTCGAACTGGGCGGACACTCGCTGCTCGCCGTGAAGCTGATCGAGCGCATGCGCCAACAGAACATGAGCGCCGATGTGCGCGTGCTGTTCAGCCAGCCAACCCTGGTGGCGCTGGCCGCTGCCGTGGGTGGCGGCACGGAAGTGGCAGTACCGGCCAATCCCATCGAGCCCGGTTGCCGGAAAATCACTCCGGACATGCTGCCGTTGGTGGACCTGAATCAGGATGCCATAGATCGCATCGTGACCACGGTGCCCGGCGGCGCGGCCAACGTGCAGGACATCTATGCTCTGGCGCCATTGCAAGAAGGCATTCTTTACCATCATCTGATGGCCGCCGAGGGGGACCCGTACCTGCAATATGTATTGTTCGGTTTTGACAGCCTGGAACGCGTGCATCAGTTTGCTGCGGCCCTGCAGACGGTGATTGCTCGCCACGACATCTTGCGCACCAGCGTACTCTGGGAAGGCCTCGACGACCCGGTTCAGCTGGTCTGGCGCGAAGCGCACCTGACGCTTGAGCGCGTGCTGCTGGAGCCGACCGATGGCGATATTGCCGCCCGGTTACACGAGCGTTTCGACCCGCGTCACCATCGCCTGGATCTTCGTCAGGCACCGCTGATGCACATGGTGTGCGCGCAAGACCCGGCTAACGAGCGCTGGGTGGCAATGCTGCGGTTTCATCATCTGATTGACGATGTCACCTCACTGGCCATTATTTCCCGCGAAGTCGAAGCCTGCATGCTCGGCCAGGAACAGCAATTGCCCGTCTCGGTGCCGTACCGCAACTACGTGGCTCAGGCGCGTCTGGGCGTCAGCATTGAGGCCCACGAAGCCTTCTTCCGCGAACTGCTCGGCGACATCGACGAACCCACCCTGCCGTTTGACCTGCACGATGTACAAGGTGACGGCAGCGGTGTCAAAGAGGCTCATCTGCCGCTGGATTCGTCCCTGAGCAAGCGCTTGCGTGTGCAGGCCCGGCAGTTGGGCGTCAGCGCAGCCTGCCTGCATCACTTGGCGTGGGCACAGGTGCTGAGCCGGATTTCTGGCAAGGACGATGTGGTTTTCGGCACCGTACTGATGGGCCGCATGAATAGCGGAGAAGGTGCTGACCGCGCCCTGGGGATGTTCATCAACACTTTGCCCATGCGTATTAATGTGGGTCATCAGGGGGCTCAGGCAAGCGCTCAAGCCACTCATGCACAACTGTCGGCACTGCTTGAGCATGAGCATGCCTCGCTGGCTCTGGCGCAACGCTGCAGCGGTGTAGCTGCGCCGGCGCCGTTATTCAGTGCCTTGCTCAACTACCGGCATAGCGCGGCTGGCACCGCCTCGGCAGAAGCGCTCTACGCCTGGCACGGTATTGAAGTGCTGGGTGGGGAAGAACGCACCAACTACCCACTGACCCTGAACGTCGATGACTTGGGCGATGGCTTCAAACTCACGGCTCTGGTTGCCGGGCAGGCAGACGCGCAAAGGGTCTGCGCCTATATGCAGGCGGCCTTGGAAAGTTTGGTGGAAGCACTTGAGCATGCACCTCAGGCTCTCTTGCACAACCTGTCGATCCTGCCGGAACAGGAACGCCATCAACTGATGGTCGAGTTCAACGCCACCACGCTGGATTACCCGCTGGAGCAGACCATTCATGGATTGTTCGAAGTCCAGGTCGAGCGCACACCGCAAGCGGTCGCTGTGGTGCATGGCGATGTCCGCCTGAGCTACCGCGAGCTGAATAACCGGGCCAACCAACTGGCGCATCACTTGCGTGATATCGGAGTCAAACCGGATTCTCGTGTCGCCATCTGCGTCGAACGCAGTGAGGCTATGGTCGTCGGTCTTCTGGCCATTTTGAAAGCAGGCGGCGGGTATGTGCCGCTGGACCCGGCTTACCCTGCGGACCGAATTGCCTACATGTTGCAGGACAGCGCACCAGCGGCGGTTCTGGCACAAAACATGACACTGGGTCTGTTGGCGGATGTCTCGGTGCCGCTGATCAATCTGGACGACGCCGCTTTGCAGGCGCAATCCGTCCAGAACCCGCACGTGTCGAGCCTGACGCCGGCCCATCTGGCCTATGTGATCTATACCTCCGGCTCCACCGGTCTGCCAAAAGGCGTGATGATCGAACACCGCAACACGGTGAATTTCCTGACCTGGGCGCACACGGCTTTCGACGGCTCTGCACTGGAAAAAACCCTGTTCTCTACCTCACTGAACTTCGACCTCGCGGTCTACGAGTGTTTTGCACCGCTGACGTCGGGTGGCAGCATCGATGTGGTCACTGATGTGCTGGCACTGCAGCAGGGTGAACACGATGTCACGCTGATCAACACCGTACCTTCGGCCCTCAAGGCGCTGCTGGAATCGGGTGGTTTGCGTGAAAGCGTGCACACCGTCAACGTCGCCGGTGAAGCGCTGAAACGCAGTCTGGCGGAAAGCCTGTTCGAGCAGACCCACGTCAAACGCCTGTGCAACCTCTATGGCCCGTCGGAAACCACTACCTACTCAAGCTGGGTGGCCATGGATCGGGAACAGGGCTTCGCTGCGCACATCGGCAAACCCGTCGGCAACACTCAGTTTTACTTGCTGGATAAACAGATGCAGCCCGTCCCGCTGGGTGTGCCGGGAGAAATCTACATCGGTGGTGCCGGTGTCGCTCGCGGTTATCTGAATCGTGATGACCTGACCGCTGAGCGCTTCCTTAGCGATCCATTCAGCAAGGCCCCGAACGCCCGGATGTACAAAACCGGCGATCTAGGCCGCTGGCTGGTCGATGGCAACATCGAATACCTGGGCCGAAACGATGATCAGGTCAAGATCCGGGGTTTCCGTATCGAACTGGGTGAAATCGAAGCCTGTCTTGCAAAACATGAATCGGTAAAAGAAGCAGTAGTCATGGCCCGCGATGATGTGCCGGGTGATAAACGCCTGGTGGCCTACGTCACCGCGGATGCTGAAGTGAGCCTCGACGTACTGCGCGAGCATTTGCTGAATCAACTGCCGGATTACATGGTGCCTGCGGCCTATGTCCGTCTTGAGTCTCTACCGTTGACCCCCAACGGCAAGCTGGACCGTAAGGCCCTGCCCGCTCCCGATCAGCTTGCCTTGGTCAGCCGCGAGTACCAGGCGCCGCAAGGGGCTACCGAACGGGCCATTGCCGATATCTGGCAAGACCTGTTGGGCATCGATCAGGTGGGTCGTCATGACCACTTCTTCGAGCTCGGCGGCCACTCGCTGCAGGCCGTGAAGCTGATCGAACGCATGCGTCAGATCGGCCTGAGTGCCGATGTGCGAACCCTGTTTGGTCAACCGACGTTGGCTGCGCTGGCCGCTGCGGTGGGCAATAACAGCGAAATCATCGTCCCTGCCAATCTCATCGAGCCCGACTGCCGGAAAATCACTCCGGACATGCTGCCGCTGGCGGACCTGACTCAGAACTTCATCGACCAGATCGTGACCCGTGTGCCGGGCGGCGTGGCCAACGTACAGGATATCTACCCGTTGGCACCGCTGCAGGAAGGTATTCTTTACCACCACCTGATGGCCCCCGAGGATGATCCATACCGGCGAACGGTACTGTTCAACTTTGACAGCCAGGAACGCGTGCATCAGCTCGCTGCGGCCTTGCAGACGGTGATTGCCCGCCACGACATCTTGCGCACCAGCGTAATTTGGGAGGACCTCGATGAACCGGTTCAGGTGGTCTGGCGCCATGCCGAGCTAAGCGTGGAAGAGATCCGCATCGACCCCGCGCAGTTGCAGGAAGCCCTCGACCCGCGTCACCACCACCTGGACATTCGTCAGGCGCCTATGATGCGTATCGCCTATGCCCGTGACTCAGTCAATGACCGCTGGGCAGCGTTGCTGGTGTTCCATCACCTGATCAACGACGCCACCTCGTTACCCGTACTGGCGCATGAGATCGAAGCCTGCATGCAGGGCCAGGAAGACCAACTGCCGGTCTCCGTGCCGTACCGCAACTACGTGGCGCAGGCGCGATTGGGCGTCAGTATCGAGTCTCACGAAGCCTTCTTCCGCGAACTGCTCGGCGACATCGACGAGCCCACCCTGCCGTTCGACCTGCACGATGTACAAGGCGATGGCAGTGAACTCGAAGAAGTGCGCCAAGAGGTCGAGGCTGAACTGGCCGGCCGCTTGCGCCAGCATGCACAGAGCCTGGGCGTCAGTGTGGCCAGCCTTTACCACCTGGCCTGGGCTCAGGTGCTGAGCAAAGTCACCGGCAAAGATGAGGTGGTCTTCGGCACCGTACTGATGGGCCGGATGCAAGGTGGCGACGGCGCCGACCGCTCGTTGGGGATGTTCATCAACACCCTGCCGTTGCGCGTCGAGCTGGGCAACCAAGGCGTACGCAACGGCGTGAAGCAGACCCACGCCCGCCTGACCGCCCTCTTCGGCCATGAACATGCGTCTCTGGTACTGGCTCAGCGTTGCAGCGGGGTGCAGGCGCCGACTCCATTGTTTAGCGCCTTGATCAACTATCGCCACACCGCCACATCGAGTACCGCAGAGGGGCTGGGTACCTGGATCGATATCGAGCGGTTCAAAGGCGTGGAACGCACCAACTACCCGTTAGCCTTGAACGTTGATGATGAGGGCTTGGGCTTTACTTTCACCCTCACCTGCCCGGTCGACATCGGGGCTGAACGGATCGCTGGCTACGTGCAAACGGCGTTGGAAAGTTTGGTCAAGGCATTGGAAGACGCCCCGTCATCCGCACTCAACACGTTGCCAATCCTGCCGCAGGAGGAGCTACAAAAACTGCTGGTGGACTTCAATACCACCGCGCTGAAATACCCTCTGGAGCAGACCATCCATGGCTTGTTCGAAGCCCAGGTCGAGCGCACCCCAAAAGCGGCCGCGGTGGTGCATGGCGATGTTCGCCTGAGTTATCGCGAGCTGAATAACAGGGCCAACCAGCTGGCGCATCACTTGCGTGATATCGGGGTCAAACCGGATTCTCGTGTCGCCATCTGCGTAGAACGTAGTGAGTCGATAGTCGTCGGTCTGCTGGCCATTTTGAAAGCAGGCGGCGGTTACGTGCCGCTGGATCCGGCTTATCCTGCGGACCGAATTGCCTACATGTTGCAGGACAGTGCCCCGGCAGCAGTGCTGGCGCAAAGCACGACACTGGCTCTGTTGGCGGATGTTTCGGTGCCGTTGATCAATCTGGACGATACCGCTTTGCAGGCGCAATCCGTCCAGAACCCGCACGTGCCGAGCCTGACGCCGGCCCATCTGGCCTATGTGATCTACACCTCCGGCTCCACCGGTCTGCCAAAAGGCGTGATGATCGAACACCGCAACACGGTGAATTTCCTGACCTGGGCGCACACGGCTTTCGACGGCTCTGCACTGGAAAAAACCCTGTTCTCTACCTCACTGAACTTCGACCTCGCGGTCTACGAGTGCTTCGCGCCACTGACCTGCGGTGGCAGCGTCGATGTGGTCACTAATGTGCTGGCACTGCAGCAGGATGAACACGATATTACCTTGATCAACACCGTACCTTCGGCGCTTAAAGCGCTGCTGGAGTCAGGTGGATTGAGTGAAAGCGTGCACACCGTCAACGTCGCCGGTGAAGCGCTGAAACGCAGCCTGGTGGAGAGCCTGTTCGAACAGACCAGCGTCAAACGCCTGTGCAACCTCTATGGCCCGTCGGAAACCACCACATACTCAAGCTGGGTATCAATGGACCGCGAACAGGGTTTTGCGGCGCACATTGGTAAACCCGTCGGCAACACCCAGTTTTACCTGCTGGATAAACAGATGCAGCCCGTACCGCTGGGTGTACCAGGAGAAATCCACATCGGCGGTGCCGGTGTAGCACGGGGTTACCTGAACCGTGATGACCTGACCGCCGAGCGCTTCCTGAGCGATCCATTCAGCAAGATTCCGAACGCCCGGATGTACAAAACAGGCGATCTGGGCCGCTGGCTGGTCGATGGCAACATCGAATACCTGGGCCGAAACGATGATCAGGTCAAGATCCGTGGTTTCCGTATCGAACTGGGTGAGATCGAAGCCTGTCTGGCAAAACATGAATCGGTAAAAGAAGCAGTAGTCATGGCACGCGAAGACGTGCCGGGTGATAAGCGTCTGGCGGCCTACTACACATCACAGGTGGCGGACGAAACGCTGGACATCGAAACCCTGCGTGCCCATTTGCAGGCACACCTGCCGGACTACATGATCCCCGCCGCCTACGTCCGTCTTGACTCTCTGCCGCTGACTCCCAATGGCAAACTGGACCGCAAGGCCTTGCCCGCCCCCGATCAACTGGCCCTGGTCAGCCGCGAATACGAGGCGCCTCAAGGTGCTACCGAACAGATCATTGCCAATATCTGGCAGGACCTGCTGGGCATCGATCAGGTGGGTCGTCATGACCACTTCTTCGAGCTCGGCGGCCACTCGCTGCTGGCCGTGAAGCTGATCGAGCGCATGCGCCATATCGGCCTGAACACCGATGTTCGCATGCTGTTTAACCAGTCGACCGTGGCGGCGCTGAGTGCAGCCATAGGCAATGGCCGTCGCACGGAAGTCGTGGTGCCGGCCAACCTGATTCCTAAGGACGGCGAACACATCACTCCGGACATGCTGCCGTTGGTGGATCTGAATCAGGATGCCATCGACCGCATCGTGGCCCGTGTGCCAGGTGGTGTAGCCAATGTGCAAGACATCTATGCCCTGGCGCCATTGCAAGAAGGCATTCTTTACCACCACCTCAGCGCTGAACGCGGCGATCCCTACGTACTGAAATCGGTTTTCGCCTTTCAGGATCAAGCCCGTCTGGACGCATTCAGCCAGGCGTTGCAACAGTTGATCCAGCGCCACGACATCCTTCGCACCTCTTTGCTGTGGGAAGGTCTGGATGAACCTGTACAAGTGGTCTGGCGTCAGGCTTCCCTGGGCATGGAAAACCTTGACCTTGACCCGGCGCAGGGCGATATCTCCACGCAACTGCAGCACCGCTATGACCCTCGGCACTATCGCCTGAACCTGGGCCAGGCGCCCTTGATGCGGCTGGTCAGTGCCTACGATGCACCCAACCAGCGCATCGTCTCGTTGCTGCTGTGCCATCACATGGTGCTCGACCACACGGCTATGGAGGTGATGCGTCACGAAGTACAGGCCCTGATGCTGGGTGAAGGCCATGAGCTGCCTGCATCAGAGCCTTACCGCAACTATGTTGCCCAAGCCCGTCTGGGCGTCAGTCTCGATGCCCACGAAGCCTTCTTTCGCGATCTGCTTGGCGACATCGACGAGCCGACCCTGCCGTTCAACCTGCACAATGTGCAAGGCGACGGCCGCGCGATCGATGAAGTTCACCACCGTATCGATGTCACGTTGAGCAAGCGCCTGCGCAAGCAGGCCCGACAGTCCGGGGTGAGTGCGGCCAGCCTAGTGCACCTGGCCTGGGCTCAGGTCATCGGACGCTTTTCAGCACGCGACGTAGTGGTCTTCGGCACCGTTCTGATGGGCCGCATGAGCGGCAGCGCGGGGACTGACCGCGCGCTGGGCATGTTCATCAACACCTTGCCGATGCGCATTGACCTGGGTCATCAGGGTGCTCAGGCCAGCGTCAAAGCCACTCATGCACAGCTTTCGGCACTGCTCGAGCACGAGCATGCCTCACTGGCACTGGCGCAACGCTGCAGCGGTGTATCTGGCGAGCTGCCGCTGTTCAGCGCCATGCTCAACTACCGGCACAGTGGCAGCGAAGTCTTGAGTCCGGAGGCCAGTGCTGCATGGGCGGGCATTCAAAGCCTGGGCGCAGAGGAACGCAGCAACTACCCGTTGGCTTTGAACGTGGACGATCTGGGGGAGGACTTCGTACTCAACGCCCAGACCGTTGTCGACATCGGTGCGCAGCGTGTCTGCAACTACATGCAGGCAGCACTGGAAAGCCTGGTGCATGTACTTGAACATGCACCTCAGGCGCCCTTGTACAGTTTCTCGGTCATGCCGGAACAGGAGCGCGATCAACTGGTGGTCGGCTTCAATGCGACTGAATTCGATTATCCGCTAGAGCAGACCCTCCACGGCTTGTTCGAAGCCCTGGTCGAGCGTACCCCGCAAGCGGTCGCTTTGGTGCATGGCGATCTGCGCCTGAGCTATCGCGAGCTGAACAACCGGGCCAACCAACTGGCGCATCACTTGATCGATAGCGGAGCCAGACCGGATGGCCGGGTAGCGATCTGCGCCGAGCGTAGCGAGTCGATGGTGATTGGTTTACTCGCGATCCTGAAGGCAGGCAGCAGTTATGTGCCGCTGGACCCGGCTTATCCTGCGGACCGGATAGCCCATATGCTGCAGGACAGCGCTCCCGCCGCAGTCCTGACTCACAGCGCTACTCGGGGTCTGCTGGCCGATGTATCAGTGCCGGTGATCGATCTGGACACTCAGTCATTGCAGGATCAACCGGTTGCCAATCCACACGTGCCTGGTCTGACCTCGGCTCACCTGGCTTACGTGCTGTACACCTCGGGCTCAACCGGTACGCCCAAGGGCGTGATGAACGAGCACCGTGGTGTGGTCAATCGTCTGCTTTGGGCGCGGGACCACTACAGAGTGAATGAGACCGACCGCGTCCTGCAAAAGACGCCCTTCGGCTTCGACGTGTCGGTGTGGGAATTCTTCCTGCCCTTGCTGGCCGGTGCGCAGTTACACATGGCCCGACCGGGCGGCCATCAGGACCCGGCTTACATGGCTCAGGTGATACGTGAGCAACGCATCACCCTGATGCACTTCGTGCCCTCAATGCTCGAGGCTTTTCTGGAACATGGCGACAGCCAGGGCTTCAGTGACCTGCGGCGCGTGCTGTGCAGTGGTGAAGCGTTGCCGGGGCATCTGGTTCGTCGCTTCAAGACTCAAATGCCGGGTATCGCGCTGCACAACCTGTACGGCCCGACCGAAGCAGCCATTGATGTCACCGCATGGGACTGCTCGGGGCTAGACACGCCTGACAGCACGCCGATCGGCAAACCGGTTGCCAATACCCGTATCTACCTGCTCGACGCCCATCAACAGCCAGTCCCCTTTGGGGTAGCGGGAGAGATTTACATTGGCGGGGTTCAAGTTGCACGGGGTTATCTGAACCTTGCGCAACTGACGGCCGAGCGGTTCATCAAGGATCCATTCTGTGACGACCCGAGTGCTCGCCTCTACAGGACCGGTGACCTCGGCCGCTGGCTGGCCGACGGCAATATCGAATACCTGGGCCGTAATGACTTCCAGGTGAAGATCCGTGGCCTGCGCATCGAGCCGGGTGAAATCGAAGACCGCCTGAGCCGTCATCCGGGAGTGCAGCAAGCCGTGGTCATGGCCCGCGAAGACGTGCCTGGCGACAAGCGCCTGGTGGCCTACTTCACCGCTGAGCCGCAAGTGAGCCTCGACGTACTGCGTGAGTATTTGCTGGCGCAACTGCCGGACTACATGGTGCCGACCGCCTATGTGCACTTGGAAAAACTGCCGTTGACTTCCAGCGGCAAGCTGGACCGCAAGGCCCTGCCCGCTCCGGATCTGTCGTCGGTGATCAGCCGCGAGTATCAGGCCCCGCAAGGGGCTACCGAACGGGCCATTGCCGAGATCTGGCAAGACCTGCTGAGCATTGACCAGGTGGGTCGTCATGACCACTTCTTCGAACTGGGCGGCCACTCGCTGCTGGCCGTGAAGCTGATTGAACGCATGCGCCAGGTCGGCCTGAGTGCCGATGTGCGCGTGCTGTTCAGCCAGCCAACCCTGGTGGCGCTGGCCGCTGCCGTGGGTGGCGGCCAGGAAATCGTGGTGCCGGCCAACCTGATTCCTAAGGGCGGCGAACACATCACTCCGGACATGCTGCCACTGGTGGACCTAAGCCAGGCAGCAATCGACCACATTGTGGCTACGGTGCCAGGCGGCGTGGCCAACGTACAGGATATCTATCCGTTGGCACCGCTGCAGGAAGGCATTCTTTACCATCATCTAATGGCCGCCGAGGGGGATCCGTACCTGCAATATGTACTGTTCGGTTTTGACAGACTGGAACGCGTGCATCAGTTTGCTGCGGCCCTGCAGACGGTGATTGCCCGCCACGACATCTTGCGCACCAGCGTACTCTGGGAAGGCCTCGACGACCCGGTTCAGGTGGTCTGGCGCGAAGCGCACCTGACGCTTGAGCACGTGTTGCTGGAGCCGACCGATGGCGATATTGCCGCCCGGTTACACGAGCGTTTCGACCCGCGTCACCATCGCCTGGATCTTCGTCAGGCACCGCTGATGCACATGGTGTGCGCGCAAGACCCGGCTAACGAGCGCTGGGTGGCAATGCTGCGGTTTCATCATCTGATTGACGATGTCACCTCACTGGCCGTTATTTCCCGTGAAGTCGAAGCCTGCATGCTGGGCCAGGAACACCAACTGCCCGCCTCGGTGCCATACCGCAACTACGTGGCTCAGGCGCGTCTGGGCGTCAGCATTGAGGCCCACGAAGCCTTCTTCCGCGAACTGCTCGGCGACATCGACGAACCCACCCTGCCGTTCGACCTGCACGATGTACAGGGCGACGGCATCGAACTCGAAGAAGTGCGCCAGCAGGTCGACGCTGAACTGGCCCGCCGCTTGCGCCAGCAGGCAAAGAACCTGGGCGTCAGTGTGGCCAGCCTGTACCACTTGGCCTGGGCTCAGGTACTAAGTAAGGTCACCGGCAAGGACGAGGTAGTCTTCGGCACCGTATTGGTGGGGCGGATGCAGGGGGGCGACGGCGCAGACCGCTCCTTGGGTATGTTCATCAACACCCTGCCGTTGCGAGTCGAGTTGGGCAAGCAGGGCGTACGCAACGGCGTGAAGCAGACCCACGCCCGTCTGACCGCGTTGCTCGGCCATGAACATGCCTCTCTGGTACTGGCTCAGCGCTGCAGTGGAGTACAGGCGCCGACTCCGTTGTTCAGCGCCTTACTCAACTACCGACACAGCGGTAGCGAAGCATTGAGTCCGCAAGCTGATGCCGTATGGACTGGCATTCAAATGCTGGGCGGGCAGGAACGCACCAACTACCCATTGACGTTGAACGTGGACGATCTGGGAGAGGACTTCGTACTCAACGCCCAGACCGTTGTCGACATCGGCGCTCAGCGTATCTGCAATTACATGCAAGCGGCACTGCAAAGCCTGGCAGAAGCACTTGAGCATGCACCTCAAGCGCCCTTGCACAGCCTCTCGATTCTACCGGAGCAGGAACACCATCAACTGATGGTCGAGTTCAATACCACCACGCTGGATTATCCGGTGGAGCAGACCCTCCACGGGCTATTTGAAGCCCAGGTCGAGCGTACGCCGCAGGCGCTCGCGGTGGTGCATGGCGATGTTCGCCTGAGTTATTACGAGCTGAATAACCGCGCCAACCAGATAGCGCACCAGTTGATCGAATTGGGCATCGGCCCGGATGATCGGGTGGCCATCTGCGTCGAGCGTGGACCGGGCATGATCATCGGCCTGCTTGCGATCCTCAAGGCCGGGGCCGGTTATGTACCGCTGGACCCAGCCTACCCCGCTGAACGCTTGGCCTATATGCTGCTGGACAGCACACCGGCCGCAGTGCTGGTGCAGGCCGCGACTGCGGATGTGCTGACGCTCGGCTCGCTACCTGTCATCAATCTGGACGACGTCGCCTGGCAGGCGCAATCCGTCCAGAACCCGCACGTGCCGGGCCTGACGCCGGCCCATCTGGCCTATGTGATCTACACCTCTGGTTCCACCGGTCTGCCCAAGGGCGTTCAGGTCGAACACCGAAACGTCGTGAATCTGGTGCAGTGGGGCTCGCTACTTTGCCCGGTCTCGCAGCACGGCGCGCTGTTGCACAAGACGTCGATCAGTTTCGATGCCTCGGTGTGGGAAATCTTCTGGCCGCTTTGCAGTGGTCTGTCATTGGTACTCGCGCGTCCCGACGGGCAGCATGATCCAGCCTATCTGGCTCGACTGATTCGTGAGCGGCAAGTCAGTGTGGTGCAGTTCGTACCGGTGCTGCTCCAGCAATTCCTCTATCTGCCGGAAAGCAGCCAGTGCCTCAGTCTGACCGACATCGTGTGCGGCGGCGGTGAGCTGACGGTCGCGCTGGCCGAGCAGGTCCGCCAGCGCCTGCCCTGGGCACGCTTACACAACGTTTACGGACCGACGGAAACCACTGTGGATTGCAGCGTCTGGACACTGGAGCCGCACATGCCGGTGCCAGAAGCCACGCTGCCGATCGGTCGTCCGATCAGCAATACGCGCCTTTATGTGCTGGACACACATGACCAGCCCGTGCCTCAGGGCGTGATCGGTCAACTGCACATAGGCGGTGCCGGTGTCACCCGCGGCTACCTGAACCTACCGCAACAGCAGGCCGAGCGATTCATTGACAACCCCTTCGTTGACGGTGATCGCCTGTATCGCAGCGGCGATCTGGTGCGTCAGCTGGCAGACGGCAACATCGAGTATCTGGGACGTGATGACGATCAGGTGAAGATCCGAGGTTTCCGCATCGAGCTGGGTGAGATCGAAGCCAGACTGGCCAGGCACGAGGCGGTAAAAGACGCCGTGGTCATGGCCCGTGAAGACGTGCCCGGCGACGAACGTCTGGTGGCCTATTACACATCAAGGGGGGCGGACGAGACGCCGGACATCGGCCTATTGCGTAGCCATTTGCAAACCCAACTGCCGGATTACATGGTGCCCTCTGCCTATGTGCGCCTCGATTCTCTGCCGTTGACCGCCAACGGCAAACTGGACCGCAAGGCCCTGCCCGCTCCGGATCAGTCATCGGTGGTCAGCCATGAATACGAGGCCCCTATTGGTGATACCGAGATTGCCATCGCCGATCTCTGGCAAGACCTGCTGAGCATCGACCAGGTCAGTCGCCATGACCACTTCTTCGAGCTCGGCGGGCACTCGCTGCTGGCCGTGAAGCTGATCGAACGCATGCGCCAACAGAACATGAGCGCCGATGTGCGTGTGTTGTTCAGCCAGCCAACCCTGGCCGCGCTGGCCGCAGCCGTGGGCGGCGGCATGGAAATCGTGGTGCCGGCCAACCTGATTCCTGAGCACTGCGAACGGATTACCCCGGACATGCTGCCGTTGGTGGACCTGGCTCAGAACTCCATCGACCAGATCGTGACCCGTGTGCCGGGCGGCGTGGCCAACGTACAGGATATCTACCCGTTGGCACCGCTGCAGGAAGGTATTCTTTATCACCACCTGATGGCCCCCGAGGATGACCCGTACCGGCGAACGGTAATATTCAACTTTGACAGACTGGAACGCGTGCAACAGTTTGCTGCGGCCTTGCAAACGGTGATTACCCGCCACGACATCTTGCGCACCAGCGTACTCTGGGAAGACCTCGACGAACCGGTTCAGGTGGTCTGGCGCCATGCCGAGCTGAGCGTGGAAGAGCTCCGCATCGACCCCGAGGCCACGGTTCTCAACGCGCAGTTGCAGAAAGCCCTCGACCCGCGTCACCACCATCTGGACATTCGTAAGGCGCCCATGATGCGCATCGCCTATGCCCATGACCCGGTCAATGACCGCTGGGCAGCGCTGCTGGTGTTTCATCACCTGGTCAACGACGCCACCTCGCTACCCGTGCTGGCCCATGAGATCGAAGCCTGTATGCAGGGTCAGGAACACCTGTTGCCCGCCTCGGTGCCGTACCGCAACTACGTGGCGCAGGCGCGTCTGGGCGTCAGCCTCGAGGCCCACGAAGCTTTCTTCCGCGACCTGCTCGGCGACATCGACGAGCCCACCCTGCCGTTCGACCTGCACGATGTACAAGGCGATGGCAGCGAACTCGAAGAAGTGCGCCAAGAGGTCGAGGCTGAACTGGCTGGCCGCTTACGCCAGCAGGCACAGAGCCTGGGCGTCAGTGCGGCTAGCCTGTACCACTTGGCCTGGGCTCAGGTACTGAGCAAAGTCACCGGCAAAGATGAGGTGGTCTTCGGCACCGTATTGATGGGCCGGATGCAAGGTGGCGACGGCGCCGACCGCTCGTTGGGGATGTTCATCAACACCCTGCCGTTGCGGGTCGAGCTGGGCAGTCAGGGGGTGCGCAACGGCGTGAAGCAGACCCACGCCCGCCTGACCGCGTTGCTCGGCCATGAACATGCGTCTCTGGTACTGGCTCAGCGCTGCAGTGGGGTGCAAGCACCGACTCCGTTGTTCAGCGCCTTGCTCAACTACCGGCACACCGACGCACCGAGTAGTACCGCCGAGGGTCTGGGTACCTGGATCGATATCGAGCGGTTAAAAGGCACGGACCGCACCAACTACCCGTTGGCCTTGGACGTGGATGATGAGGGCCAAGGTTTTGCCTTGACCCTCACCTGCCCGGTCGACATCGGGGCTGAACGGATCGCTGGTTACGTAAAAAAGGCACTGGAAAGCCTGGTGCAAGCACTTGAGCATGTACCGTCATCCGCGCTCAACACCTTGCCAATCCTGCCGCAGGAGGAGCTACAAAAACTGCTGGTGGACTTCAACGCCACCGCCGTGCCGTATCCGCAAGACAGCACCATTCATCAGTTGTTCGAAGAGCAAGTGCGGGTACAACCGGACGCCATCGCGGTGGTCTTCGAAGCCCAGCGCCTGAGCTATGCCAAGCTGAACCGTGAGGCCAACCGCCTGGCGCATCACCTGATCGGCCTGGGCATTGTCCCGGATGATCGGGTGGCGATCTGTGTCGAGCGTGGGCCGGCCATGATCGTCGGCCTGCTGGCGATCCTCAAGGCCGGGGCCGGTTATGTACCGCTGGACCCCGCCTACCCTGCCGAGCGTCTGGCTTATGTGCTGCAGGACAGCGCACCGGCCGCAGTGCTGGTGCACACCGCGACAGCGGATATGCTGCCGCTCGACTCGTTGCCTGTTATCAATCTGGACGACGCCGCTGTGCAGACGCAATACGTCCAGAATCCGCACGTGCCGGGCCTGAGCGCTTCGCATCTGGCCTACGTAATCTACACCTCTGGTTCCACCGGTCTGCCCAAGGGCGTCCAGGTCGAACATCGAAACGTCGCGAATCTGGTGCAGTGGGATTCGATACTTTGCCCGGCAACGCAGCACGGCGCGCTGTTGCACCAGACATCGATCAGTTTCGATGCCTCGGTGTCGGAAATCTTCTGGCCGCTTTGCAGCGGTCTGCCCTTGGTACTCGCGCGTCCCGACGGGCAGCATGATCCAGCCTATCTGGCTCGGCTGATTCGTGAGCAGCACGTCAGCGTGGTGCAGTTCGTACCGGTGCTGCTTCAGCAATTCCTCTATCTGCCGGAAAGCAGCCAGTGCCTCAGTCTGACCGACATCGTTTGCGGCGGCGGTGAGCTGACGGTCGCGCTGGCCGAACAGGTCCGCCAGCGCCTGCCATGGGCACGTTTACACAACGCTTACGGACCGACGGAAACCACTGTGGATTGCAGCGCCTGGACACTAGAGCCGCACATGCCGGTGCCAGAAGCCACGCTGCCGATCGGTCGTCCGATCAGCAATACGCGGCTTTACGTGCTGGATACGCATGACCAGCCCGTTCCGCTAGGCGTGATCGGTCAACTGCACATAGGCGGTGCCGGTGTCACCCGCGGCTATCTGAACCTGCCGCAGCAGCAGGCCGAACGATTCATTGACAGCCCCTTCGTTGACGGTGATCGCCTGTATCGCAGCGGCGATCTGGTGCGTCAGCTGGCAGACGGTAACCTCGAGTACTTGGGCCGCAATGACGATCAGGTCAAGATCCGTGGTTTCCGTATCGAGCTGGGTGAAATCGAAGCCCGCCTGAGCCGTCACCCGACAGTGCAGCAGGCCGTGGTCATGGCCCGTGAAGACGTGCCCGGCGATAAGCGCCTGGTGGCCTATTTCACCGCTGAGGCTGAAGTGAGCCTCGACGTACTGCGCGAGCATTTGCTGGCGCAGATGCCGGACTACATGGTGCCCGCCGCCTACATTCGTCTCGAGTTTCTACCGCTGACTCCCAACGGAAAACTGGATCGCAAGGCCCTGCCCGCACCGGATCAGTCCTCGGTGATCAGCCGCGAATACCAGGCGCCGCAAGGTGCCACCGAACAGGCCATTGCCGAGATCTGGCAAGACCTGCTGGGCATTGATCAAGTCGGTCGTCATGACCACTTCTTCGAACTCGGCGGCCACTCGCTCTTGGCAGTGCAGATGATCTCGAGGCTGCAAACGGAACTGGGCAAGACCATCGGTCTACGAGGCTTGTTCGTGGAACCTACGGTTACTGGCTTCGCGCAAACACTGACGCCACAATCACGGATGGCTCCTCGAAGTAACCTCGTGCCCGTCCGCCGCGACGGTAACCAGCGCCCTTTGTTTCTGGTGCACCCGGCGGGTGGAGAGGTGCAATATGCTCGGGATCTGGCACCCTGGCTGGACGCCGACATACCGGTCTACGGCCTTGCAGCCAATGGTTTTTTCGCTGGAGAAAAGACGCTGAGCACGATACCGGATATCGCTGCCCACTACCTGACGGCTATTCGCGAAGTGCAACCACATGGACCTTATCGCATCGCCGGTTGGTCGGCAGGGGGGACGATTGCCCACGAAATGGCCCATCAGGCAATCGCCATGGGTGAAACGATAGAGTTCCTGGGTATTATCGATTCCAACATACAAGAGACAGCGCCCAATCATCCAATTAGCGAAGCACAGTTCCTGTTGGAGCAGGTAAAAGAACGCATGGCACCAGCGCTGGAGAAATCACTTCAAGAACTGGCCGCCATCGTCGAAATCCAACCTATGCTTGAATTAATCCTTAGCAATAACTTGCTACCAGAGCTATGGAAGGATATCGATACCGCACTGCTGCGAACTCACCTGGCAGTGGCCTACTCGATTTGCCAGGCAATGGAAACCCATGTCAGCCCCCGCACGGCAGTCAAGGTCTCGCTATTTATCGCCGAGGACGAATCATACCCCGACACCACTCTGGGCTGGGGCGCCTTTCACGATGATCACTTGCAAGTAACCCTGGTGCCCGGAGAGCATCACACCATGATGAGAGAACCTCACGTCAGCGCGCTGGGCGAGGCGATTTCCCTGGCCTTGAAGCGTAAATAAGATAGAGCATTGGCGCTTGTCCGGTAGACGAAAAAACGCTGCTATCGTGAATTGATGGGCAGCTTGCTTTTCTGAAACGCCGCGCCATCAATGAAAGCGCTGTCTTGCACCGTTTATCCGGGTCCATTGCGCAGCTGTGGTCGAACTCTTGCTGAACTCCGGCCAAACTCGACCTTCCCCGAAAGTGCTTCTTTCCAGACTTTCCGGATGCGGGTAAAAAGACACCACGATATGCGATTTGCGCCTCAGGGCAGCCATCGGATACGGGCTTTTTAACAGCGCCAACCGATACATTGCGATCCACCCCAAACCCCGCCTCGGCGGGGTTTTTCATTGGGCGAAATACAAGGAGACCCGTGCAAATGTTGAAAGACTACCGATGCGGACAGTGCAAGAAGCTGCTGGCTCGCATGGGTGACTACACCGAACTCCAAATCAAGTGCCCCCGCTGCGGGACGCTGAATCATGTGAAGGCCGCGAGCCTCGAGTTATCGCCTTTGAGCGAAAGAGGTACAGCAGCGTCGCTGCTGCCTCCCAAAGCTATTTAAAGGTATCAATTATGTCCAATAGCAGCTCTGCTGTAATCCAGCACAAAAATAGTCCTCTCGTAGGTAACATCAAATACGCCCCTACTGTCTGGTCCCGCGCCGATGCGCTGAAGGTCAATGAAAATGACCCGACCACCACGCAGCCACTGGTCAGTGCGGACTTCCCGGTCATGAGTGATACGGTATTCATCTGGGACACCATGCCGCTGCGCGAGCTGGATGGCACGGTGGTTTCGGTCAACGGCTGGTCGGTCATCCTGACCCTGACGGCTGACCGTCACCCCAATGATCCGCAATACCTCGACGCCAATGGCCGTTATGACATCAAGCGTGACTGGGAAGATCGTCATGGCCGCGCACGCATGTGCTACTGGTACTCGCGTACCGGCAAGGACTGGATCTTTGGTGGTCGCGTAATGGCCGAGGGTGTATCGCCCACCACCCGAGAGTGGGCGGGCACCCCCATACTGTTGAATGACAAAGGCGATATTGATCTTTATTACACCTGCGTCACGCCCGGCGCAGCGATCGCCAAAGTACGTGGCCGTATTGTGACGTCCGATCAGGGCGTGGAGTTGAAAGACTTTACTCAGGTCAAAAAACTGTTCGAGGCCGACGGCACCTATTATCAAACCGAAGCGCAGAACTCGACCTGGAACTTTCGCGACCCCAGCCCGTTCATTGATCCCCATGACGGCAAGTTGTATATGGTGTTTGAAGGCAACGTCGCCGGTGAACGCGGTTCGCACACAGTAGGGAGTGTCGAACTGGGTCCTGTGCCACCAGGTCATGAAGACGTGGGAGGGGCCAGATTCCAGGTAGGTTGTATCGGCCTGGCGGTCGCAAAAGATCTCACTGGTGAAGAGTGGGAAATACTTCCGCCCTTGGTGACAGCCGTCGGCGTGAACGATCAGACCGAGCGCCCGCACTATGTCTTTCAGGACGGCAAGTATTACTTGTTCACCATCAGTCACAAGTTTACGTATGCCGATGGTATTACGGGACCAGACGGTGTCTACGGTTTTGTCGGCGAACATTTGTTCGGCCCGTACCGGCCAATGAACGCTTCCGGCCTGGTGCTCGGCAATCCGCCCGAGCAGCCTTTCCAGACGTATTCCCACTGCGTCATGCCGAACGGCCTGGTGACTTCATTCATCGACAGCGTGCCCACCGAAGGTGAGGATTATCGTATCGGCGGCACCGAGGCGCCGACGGTGAGAATCCTGTTGAAAGGGGATCGCTCGTTCGTGCAGGAAGAATATGACTACGGTTACATTCCTGCGATGAAAGACGTGCAGCTGAGCTGACACGCCGTCCACGTACGATGCCTGAAGAACGCCTGTGCAAGCAGGCGTTCTTCAGGCGTTCAGCCCAGCAACTCGCTCATCGCGATAATCTGCTCGGCCATGGTTACCTACCAGCGTCTTGGAAGGTGTCGTACTCGTTAATGAATAGGCATTTCAAAATGCCCATGCATGGACAGCGTATTTCGTTTCCTCAGACCCCAGCACAAAGGAGAAGCCGCAATGGCGACCGCGAAGAAAAATCTCAAGGCGACTTGGGTCGCAACCGTTACGAATCTTGACTGGCCGTCAGTCTCATCTCTGGCCATCACTGATGAGGCTGCACGTGTCAATACACAGAAAGAAGAGTTGACCAGCATTCTTGATGACCTTGTGGCAATGAAAATGAATGCGGTTATATTCCAGGTTGTTCCCTGCGCAGATGCATTCTACGCATCAGACCTGCTTCCATGGTCGAAATACCTGACGGGAACCCTCGGGAAAAATCCCGGCTTCGACCCACTGGCTTATGCTGTTGAGCAGGCACACGCTCGTCATATTGAGCTGCACGCATGGGTGAACCCGTACCGCGTATCAATGAACACCAGTGATGCCACAATAGAAGAGTTGAATAACTCATCCTCTGACTCGCCGGCCAGTGTGTTTAAACTGCATCCTGAATGGACAGGAACATCAGCGAAGCGCTTTGTGCTCAATCCCGGCATACCTGAAGTTCAGGCGTGGGTGAGTCGTATTGTTGAAGAAATTGTCACTCGATACGATGTTGATGCCATTCAGTTCGATGATTACTTTTATTATGAATCCGCAGATTCCCTGCTCAATGATGATGCGACCTACCAGACCTACAATACGACCTTTACCACAAAGGCCGACTGGCGACGGAATAACACGTATTCGCTGGTTGATGCATGCCATAAAAAAATAGCCGCCGTTAACACGGATGTCTTGTTTGGTATCAGTCCGGCAGGCGTCTGGCGGAATAAATCTGACGACCCGCTGGGGTCTGATACGCAGGCCGGTGCGTCCAACTACGACTTCGCGTATGCAGACACGCGGAAATGGGTCATTGACGGCATCATTGATTATATTGCCCCGCAGGTCTACTGGCCGTTTGCCCGGGAAGTTGCCCGCTATGACGTCATCACACAGTGGTGGGCGGATACCGTGAGGGGTACCGGCACAGCGTTATATATTGGTATGGCTCTGTATAAAGTGGGAACGGCATCAGCAGCCGAGCCCGACTGGACGGTTGAGGGGGGCGTGGCTGAAATGACTCGTCAGCTTGACCTGAATGATTCTCTGGCTGAGGTGTCCGGGTGCATGTTTTTTCGACATATATTTCTGCGGGCCTCACAGACTCAGCAGGTGGTTGACTACCTGAAGCGTCGCTGGGCCGAGGTCTAATATTTTTATCGTTGGACTTGGTTGCTGGCTCACCCAGCGACCCGTCTGTGCCCTGCGCCTTTGAAGTGGCCTTATGATCGTGAGAAACGAAAATGACGGTCTGCATATTAAGCAGTGTCCCTGTATTCCATTGCAGACTTTTTCTGCGTGGTCTTGCTTAATTCAGGATTTAATCGAACCCTGCTAATTCGACAGCGTCAAAAAGCTGATGCGGATGTGAAAATCTTTTAACGTTACCTCTCTATTTAATCCCCTACAATCAGCAGCAACAGTGAACACGATAAAAACAGTATAAAAGAGACTAATACGCCTTTTAAAAAAATGTCATTAACGTGCAACATTTCGATTCCATTACGCTGGCGAGCTTTATACATTCATTCAAAAGAAACAGTCCTGGTACACAGCACGCGTGGGATTGTGCAATCGGCAATGGTCAGTCCGCTACCCATTGAGTAACAACCTTCAACTCTATAATCGCTACCCACAAAAATAATTGAGCATGAGAACAGGAGCCTATTGAGATGCCATTGGAGAATATGATTGGTGTGGCGATCATCGCGCTGGGCATGGTCATGACGCCTGGCCCGATCATGGTCTACCTAACGTCCAGAGCAATTTCACAAGGGCGTATGGCCGGTATGATTTCGCTGGCAGGGGTCGCTTTGGGATTCGCCTGCTACCTGATTGCTTCAGGTCTGGGTCTGGCAGCGCTATTCAAGGCCGTCCCGATGGCTTATGACGTGGTCCGATTTGGGGGGGCGTGCTACCTCGGCTACCTAGCCTGGAATATGTTCAACGGTGCTTCACTGTTCGAGCCGCGCAAACTTCCCCCGCACTCCCCTCGTAAGCTTTTCACCATGGGACTGGTGACGAACTTACTGAACCCGAAGATAGCACTAATGTATACCGCACTGATCCCCCAGTTCATTGATCCCTCGGCAGGCTCGACCCTGAAGCAATACATACAGTTAGGGCTGGTGCAGATCTCAATTGCACTTACATTGAACGGTCTGATTGTCTTGGCTGCCGCGCGAGTCAGTCGCTTCCTTGCCGCTCGCCCGACGGCCATGCGCGCGCACCGCTGGGCATCGGGTACGTTACTGGGCGTGTTCGCGGTTGATATACTTTTGCGCAATCCGCTAACCTAAACCCGTTTCGACAGTCTACAAAATCGAGCTAACGCTACACCCTTATACGTTCTCCTGAGAGGCTCGCCGAACCGCTGCCCCACGTGCTATCTACGGGAGCCCCTCACCTTCCGTATGCGCCTGTAAGTCAGCCTCGCACCAACGCACTTCGTATATTCAGCGCATTGAGAGATTTGTTCAGAGATACCGATAGCCACCTGGCGCTGAGCACGTGCTGAAGGTTGACTTCCGACCTCCAGAGAAACGCTCTACTTACGTGACAGCGCGCTGTTTCCTCAGGGATGCGCAACGGAGGTCAGGGTAAACTTTCCAGGCGGGTATATAACTACAATCACCATTAAATCGCCATCAGGGCTATTTATTTTTCCACGTGGTAGACACCGGATTCGTGACGGTGTTTTTTTCTTGGGTATAAGTGCCGTTCTGCTGGGCAAGGGCCTCGCCGGTATCAACAATAGCGTTCTGGATGAACATGTTTTCCTTGTCTCCACGGACGAACGTTAACTGATGAAAGGCCGTTTTATTCCCCCAGTCGCTAGAGGGCAGAGAAATGAACCGCACGGTGAACGATTCCTCATCTACATTGCCCTGGATGGAGTAAACGCCATAGTGGTTTTCACCCTGAGAAATGAGTTTGTAGGTGCCGTTGTCGTAGTAATAAATTTCGGCATCGGGGAAAGGTTTTTTGTCGTACATTTTACGGTAATGCAGCACTTGCTTAATGGTGGGCTGACCGAAGCTGACGGTCAGTTCTTTACTGTCCGCCGAAGTTGTCAGTCCTTCGGCATACGCGCCGTTCATGAACATTAGCAGGCTTATGGCTACCGTTGTGATTGATTTCAATCCACTTCTCCTCGTCTGGCTTTATGGATGACGTCGCGTCAACGTACTGAGACCAGTATCTACGTTAGCCATGTTACAATTTTCATATTGCAATGCATAGTATTTATGAACGGGGCAGCCTGCGATTGCAAACTGCCTTCAGCACTCAACTTTCTTCAGAAAATCCCGCCATCCACTTGATCAAGCCGTTCCGGCCTGTTGCGCCAAGCTTCGCTGCAGCCCGCTTCAAATAGGTCTCGATGGAACTGCTCTTGACATTAAGCTTGTCGGCGAGCGCTCGAATCGAAGACCCCATCAATAGACCGAGGCATATTTCTCTTTCACGCGTCGACAACCGTAGCTTCGATCGACTCAACTTTTCGTTGAAATCATGCTCAAGTTGCAGGGCGCCCTGCCTAAAGGCTTCGTTTTCAGCATTCGCCATGCAAGAACTGAGCATTGCACCAGCGTGCTGCTCCAGCATGGGGAGCAAAGCCTCTGAAAAATTCTTCAAAAACGATAATTCGGAAAGTGAGAAATCACGATGGTGATGCTCGCGGTACAGGGAAATAGCCCAAAGCTTTTTTGACTTGTGCAATACCAGATTGCAGTTATAAAAACCTGGCGCACCCGCGCACGCTGCTCCAGCGCTACACGTCGGTTTCAAGTGAACTAACAGAGTCAGTTCACCTTCGACTATTCGATTGAGCAGAATCTCATGCGGCGAAGAAGGCGGGCTCATCAACTTATGTCCGGCGCTTTCTTGCCCCAAAGGCTGGACACTGATAATACGCCGTTCATGCTCGTTGATGGTCCATTCACTCAAATCGAGGAAATCGATAGACACGGTAGCCGCAATGATCTTGTGCATATTAGAGGCGAATCTTGCATCGCCCACGCTTTCAATTAACTTGCCTAGCGCCATGAAATAGTCCGACTGATCTCCCGTCATTTCAGAATTCTTTTCCATTAGCAGATATTCGCCCATCGGAGTCTGCCTCCAGCGAAACCAAAAGTAACCTTTCGTAGACGGCCACCGCTTGGCCTGAATGCCTGGTAGTACACGCACCTCAGGTTGCAGGATGATTCAGCCGACTTATCAAGTCTCGGTAGGCGGCGATCGCCATTACCCTCGCCGGATTTTGTGACGTCGCCAGAAAATGTGATGCTTTTTAGGCGCTCAAGGGGCATGCGGCTTAACGCCCTATTGCAATACTTGCCAGGGCCTTCCCCATGGCAATGTCCTGCCGAAACGTGCTGGAGCCGTCCTCGCGCTTGAGTGCCACTAGATGGCCAGGATGTCGAATATAGTACCAGCCATTGATATCAGGTCATGCTCTCGGGCTTGAGCAAGGGCGGGGTCGATGAGCCGGTTGGTCTGTGCAAGAGTTAATAGAGTCATGGCATACAGTCCTGATAAATGGATACCAGACCAGCCTAGAGAATAGTAAGTCAGGGCACCATAGCGTTGGGCTTGTTCACACTATCCATGGCATGGATAGTGTGAACACTGCAATCAGAGGGCAGAACGATTTAGCGAGGAGAACTGAGCGCGGATCAAACTACGTAACCAGATATGCGCAGGGTCTTTGTGCACTCTCTCGGGCCAGTATTGTCGGACGGGTATACTGGGAGGGATGATTGGTAACGTTACGAGGCACACACTGGCATAGCGGACAAGTATTTGGGCGATGTCGCTGGGTACTGTTGCAATCAGGTCAGAGCTTTCGAGGACAGGTAAGAGACTCATGAAATGTGCTAGTTCGAGCCGCACGCTTATCCGCAGACAGTGGTCAATCATAAACTGTTCTATGAAATGATGGCGTCCATCCACCCTCACTAACACGTGGTCAGCATCACGGTATGCTGCCAGCGATAGATGTGTGCCACCAGCCAGCAGCGGATGCTTCGCACGCATGACACCGATATGCGTGCTGTCGAACAGCTTCTGTTGAAAGTAATGGGCTCGATCAAGGTCCGGAAAATATCCGACAGCCAGTTCGGCATCCCCCGACTCCATTAGCTCCAAAGTGGCGGCGCGAGCACACGACATGACCCGCAGCGTGGCGGAGGGAGCCACAAGTGTCAGGGCCCTCAGCAACGAAGGGACAATAATTACCTCGCCTAAGTCGGGCATCAGGATACTGAAAGCTCGTGTGCATTGGGCGGGCTCGAATAACGCAGGTTGCAACAACTCCTGACGTACGGTCTGCAACACTTTTTCAATGGCTGGTGCTAGCGCAATCGCACGTGGGCTAGGCTTCATTTCAGAACCGCTACGCACAAACAAAGGATCATCGAATTGCACCCGCAATCTGGCCAGTGCCGCGCTCATGGCTGGCTGGCTGAGGCCAATGCGATCGGCGGCCCGACTGACGCTACGGCACTCGAGCAGGGCTCCAAAAACGGTGATCAAGTTCATGTCCAGCGAACGTAAATCCATGAGCTATCTCGCGAAGAATTATCAATCCAACGGTTACTGCGGCTGTAAGCATACCTACGCGCATCACGCAGTTTATTAATGTTTCGCGTTCCGGGCCCACGGCGCTGGAAAAAACCACATGGCATATCGTTCCACGCTGCGTTTATGTCTGTACGAGAGACCCGGCCAGGGTAAAGGCATTGCCGCCATACTCGGACAAGACACGAGGTGACGGCGGCATCAAAGGCAACGGCGTGGCCGTCACCTGGGGAATTGGACACGTGTTGGAAACAGCTCCTTCGGATGCCTATGGCGAGCACCTGAAAAACTGGAGCCTGGAAACACTCCCAATCCTGCCTAAACAATGGAAAGTGCTCGTCAAGCCAACGGAAGCTGAGCGCGAGGGGGAAATGAGCGCGCAAGCCGATCAAGTATCGTGGGTAATGACTGCGTCATATGTGACGATGCAAGCGCAGCACAGCATTTTTTGCCAAAAAAAACGCCCCGTACACAAGCATTCGCTCGGTACGGGGCGCTCCAGTTTTTACATCGCCGTTTGCCGGTGCCCTATTTCGTGTCAGGCGGCTGCTTGAAGCGCTCTCACCTGAAAATGCATCCAACAAAAAAGGCGTCCCGAAGGACGCCTTTTTTGTTGGACTCAAAACCACTGTTCTTGAGTCCTGATCTTCAACCCTGATACAGCTGGGCGAAAATGGTCGGGGTAAGGGGATTCGAACTCCTGACATCCTGCTCCCAAAGCAGGCGCGCTACCGGACTGCGCTATACCCCGATGATGCTAAAAAACACCTCCGAGGAGGCGTTTTCTATTTGGGTGACGCTTGTGGCGTCACTCCCTAAGATCCAGCCAGATACAAACTGACTAAAAATGGTGGGTCGTGTGGGATTCGAACCTACGACCAATTGGTTAAAAGCCAACTGCTCTACCAACTGAGCTAACGACCCAAATATGGTCGGGGTAAGGGGATTCGAACTCCTGACATCCTGCTCCCAAAGCAGGCGCGCTACCGGACTGCGCTATACCCCGACTGAAACTGCATTGAACCTTGCGAAATCTGGCTCCACGACCTGGACTCGAACCAGGGACCCAGTGATTAACAGTCACTTGCTCTACCAACTGAGCTATCGCGGAACTATCGATTTCAGATTCAACTTTACAACCTGTCGCCTTGAAATCAGCTCGCTGTTAACTCGTTGATTTCAATCTCATCGACCTTTCCGCTTCGTTTGTATCGTTGCGTTCACGTCTCTGAGGCGCGCTATTCTACAATTTTAAAAACACCTGTCAACCCTATAAATTGCTTTTTAAGACAATGATTTGCGATTTTTTTTCAGATCGCCTCTCGGGCCTGATTCTACTGCTGACCGCGCCTCAAAAAAAGGCCCTCGGTTCGAGGGCCCTTCTATAGAGCGGTGACGAGCGCTGTCAGACAAACGTGATCTCGTCGTCGACCACCTTGCCGGTGATGGTCGTGCCAGGCATGAAGCTGCCCGAGAGGATCATCTGCGCCAGCGGGTTCTCGATCCAGCGCTGGATCGCACGCTTTAACGGGCGTGCGCCATAGACCGGGTCGTAACCAACGGCGATCAGCTTGTCTAGCGCCTCGGGGCTCAGGGTCATCGACAGCTCGCGCTCGGCCAGACGCTTGCGCAGGCGTCCCAGCTGGATGTCGGTGATACCGGCGATCTGATCACGCGCCAGCGGCTCGAAGATCACCACTTCATCGATCCGGTTAACGAACTCCGGACGGAAGTGCGTACCGACTGCGTCCATCACCGCAGCACGCTGCGCCTCACGATCACCGACCAGTTCCTGGATCTGCGCCGAGCCCAGGTTGGAGGTCATGACGATCACGGTATTGCGGAAGTCCACCGTGCGCCCGTGGCTGTCAGTCAGGCGTCCGTCTTCAAGCACCTGCAAGAGGATGTTGAATACATCGGAATGCGCCTTCTCGACCTCGTCGAGCAGAATCAGCGAATACGGTTTGCGACGCACGGCTTCGGTCAGGTAGCCGCCCTCTTCGTAACCAACGTAGCCTGGCGGTGCACCGATCAGGCGAGCCACGGAATGTTTCTCCATGAACTCGGACATGTCGATACGCACCATCGCCTCTTCGGTGTCGAACAGGAACTCGGCCAGCGCCTTGCACAGCTCAGTCTTACCCACGCCGGTCGGGCCGAGGAACATGAACGATCCGCTCGGACGATTAGGGTCGGAAAGCCCGGCACGCGAACGACGCACGGCATTGGAGACCGCGACCACCGCTTCTTCTTGGCCGATCACCCGGTTGTGTAGCAGGGTTTCCATGCGCAACAGTTTCTCGCGCTCGCCTTCGAGCATCTTCGACACCGGGATACCGGTCCACTTCGACACGACCTCGGCAATTTCTTCCTCGGTTACCTTGCTGCGCAGCAACTGGTTTTCCGGCTTACCGTGCTGGTCGACCATTTGCAGGCTGCGCTCCAGGTCCGGAATGATCCCGTACTGCAACTCGGCCATGCGGTTCAGATCGCCCCGGCGGCGCGCGGCCTCCAGTTCCTGGCGAGACTGTTCGATTTTCTGCTGGATCTGTGCCGAGCCGGTGACCTCGGCTTTTTCCGAGGTCCAGATTTCTTCAAGATCCGCGTACTCAAGCTCAAGACGCTCGATTTCGCCCTGAAGTTTTTCCAGGCGCTTGATCGCTGCCTCGTCCTTTTCCTTCTTGAGGGCCTGAGCTTCTACTTTCAGCTGGATCAGGCGACGTTCAAGGCGGTCGAGCACCTCAGGCTTGGAGTCGATCTCCATGCGAATACGGCTGGCCGCTTCGTCGATCAGGTCGATGGCTTTGTCCGGCAACTGGCGATCGGTGATATAGCGATGGCTCAGCTTGGCCGCCGCGATGATCGCGCCGTCAGTGATGGCGACCTTGTGGTGCACTTCGTAGCGCTCTTTAAGGCCACGCAGGATCGCGATGGTGTCTTCTTCACTTGGCTCGTCGACCAGGACTTTCTGGAATCGACGCTCAAGCGCCGCATCCTTCTCTATATATTGGCGGTACTCGTTGAGCGTGGTAGCCCCCACACAATGCAGCTCGCCGCGCGCCAGCGCAGGTTTGAGCATGTTGCCAGCGTCCATCGAGCCTTCGCCCTTGCCGGCGCCGACCATGGTGTGCAACTCGTCGATGAACAGAATGATCTGGCCTTCCTGCTTGGACAGTTCGTTGAGCAGCGATTTGAGGCGCTCTTCGAACTCGCCACGGTACTTGGCACCGGCAATCAGCGAACCCATGTCCAGCGACAGCAAGCGTTTGCCGCGCAGGCCGTCCGGTACTTCGCCATTGATGATGCGCTGCGCCAGGCCCTCGGCAATGGCGGTCTTGCCCACGCCAGGTTCGCCGATCAGCACCGGGTTGTTCTTGGTGCGGCGCTGCAGGACCTGAATGGTGCGACGAATCTCGTCATCACGACCGATCACCGGGTCGAGCTTGCCCTCTTCGGCACGCTTGGTGAGGTCAACGGTGTACTTGTCCAGCGCCTGACGCGACTCTTCGACGTTCGGGTCATTCACGGCACCTTCGCCGCGCAAGTTGTTAATGGCATTTTCCAGGGCCTTCTTGCTGACGCCCTGCCCCAGCAACAATTTGCCGAGCTTGCTGCTCTCGTCCATTGCCGCGAGCAGCACCAGCTCGCTGGAAATGAACTGGTCGCCTTTCTGCTGCGCCAGACGGTCAGCCTGATTGAGCAGGCGCGCCAGATCCTGCGACATGTTGACGTCGCCGGTCGGGTTCTGGATTTTTGGCAGGCGGTCCAGCTCTGCGCTCAGTTCCTTGCGCAGGCTGTTGATGTCGAAGCCTACCTGCAACAGCAGAGGCTTGATGGAACCGCCCTGCTGCTCAAGCAGCGCCTGCATCAAATGCGCAGGTTCGATGGCGGGATGGTCGAGGCCAACGGCCAGCGACTGGGAATCGGATAACGCTAACTGTAATTTACTGGTCAATCTGTCGATACGCATTTGTCACCTTCCTTTAATGCAGGCCGGAGCAATGAACACACCTATAAAGAAAACCTGCTGAATAGCCAGTTAGATGCGGACGATTCTGCGCGTTTCAAGCGGGCCGGGGTTGATACAGATCAGACGAGCGTTCAGGCAAGCCTAGCTGGCTTGTGCAAAACAGCCCGGCAATCAGGCGTGTTCGATCCAGATCAGCGAAGCAAAGCGGCCAGTGCGCGCGGCGCGGCGGTAGGAAAAGAAGCGCGGGTCGGTGAAGGTATCCAGCCCGCCGCCGTACACGGCAGAGATACCTTGGGCTGCCAGTCGTAACCGGGCGAGCGCGTAGATGTCGGCCATGAAACGATCAGGATTCGAACTGGCGACAAACGCAGCGGCTGTCTGCGGGTGGCTGGCGGTAAAGGCCTCGCGCACCTCGGGGCCAACTTCGAACGACGGCTGACCGATAGACGGTCCTAGCCAGACCATGATGTCTTCGGGAGCACTCTGCAGGCTGTTGGCCGTCGCTTCCAGCACCCCGGCCGCCAGCCCGCGCCAGCCGGCATGCGCGGCAGCCACACGCGTACCGTCACGACGACAGAACAGCGCGGGCAGGCAATCGGCGGTCATGATGGTGCAAGCCACGCCAGGCGTGCTCGTCCAGCTGGCATCGGCTTCAACGACGCGGGATGGATCGGCAGGTACGACGTCTACGCCGTGCACCTGCTTCAACCAGGCGGGCTGCGCATTGAGACTGGAGGTCAGACGCTGGCGATTGGTCGCCACGGCCTGCGGGCTGTCATCGACGTGATCGCCCAGATTGAAGCTGTCGAATGGGGCCAGGCTGACCCCACCCGAGCGAGTGGTAACGCAGGACTTGATCTGTGCTGGCGCAGGCCAGTCAGGTATCAGCCAGTCATTCACCCGATGAACGCCTCGCGATCCTGCTTGAGCAGGGACAGCAACCAGACGAAATCGTCCGGTAACGGCGATTCCCAGCTCATGCGCTTACCGGTGGTCGGATGATCCAGCTCCAGGAAGCGGGCATGCAACGCCTGCCGCGGGAAGGTCTTGAGCGAATCGACCATGGTCAGGCTGGCCGCTGGTGGAATACGGAAACGCCCGCCATAGGCCGGGTCGCCGACCAACGGATAGTTGATATGCGCCATATGTACGCGAATCTGGTGGGTACGCCCGGTTTCCAGCTTGACCCGTACATGGGTGTGCGAACGGAAGCGCTCCAGCACCCGGTAATGACTTACCGCCTGCTTGCCGCCTTCCATTACCGCCATGCGCTGGCGCTGCTGGCCGTGACGGCCGATGGGCGCGTCGATCTTGCCGCCTGCGGTCACCACGCCGATCACGATGCACTCGTAGATGCGGCTGACACTGCGACTCTGCAACTGGGTAACCAGCTGTGTCTGCGCCTGAATGGTCTTGGCGACCACCATCAGACCGGTGGTGTCCTTGTCCAGACGGTGCACGATGCCGGCACGCGGAACATTGATGATGTCCGGCACATGGTGCAGCAAGGCGTTGAGCAGCGTGCCATCGGCATGACCGGCAGCCGGATGCACCACCAGCCCGGCAGGCTTGTTGATGACGAGGATCTGGTCGTCTTCATAGATGATGTCGAGCTCGATGTCCTGAGCGACCCATTCACCCTGGGCCTCCTGCTCGGCAATCAGCTCGAGAACAGCGCCACCGTGCACGATGTCGCGAGGGCGAAGAACGCCTCCGTCCACAGTCAGGCGGCCGTCCTTGATCCAGGCGGAAAGGCGCGAGCGCGAGTGCTCAGCGAATAATTGTGCGGCGACTTGATCGAGGCGTTGACCGCCCAATTCGGACGGCACCTCTGCGCGGAGTTCTATATTTTCGGACATGACCAGACTAGGTGGCGGCTAGCCTTTGGTTTCGGCAGCGCGCTTGTGGTTAAATACGGCGTCTTTTGTCCCGCCGGTATCGCGGGGCGCTCATCATAACAGGACGGCCCCGCCCAAGACAGCAGGCCGTTATAGGGACGCAAGCCGCCATGCAAGTGAAACACCTGCTGCTGATCGCCATCCTCGCATTGACTGCGGCCTGTTCGTCGAAGGAAGTCATCGACGAAAACCTCAGCGAAGTCGAGCTGTACCAGCAGGCGCAGGCCGACCTGGGAAATAACAGCTATAACAGTGCCACTGAGAAGCTCAAGGCGCTGGAATCTCGCTATCCGTTCGGTCGCTACGCCGATCAGGCTCAGCTCGAGTTGATCTACTCGAACTACAAAAATGGTGAACCCGAAGCAGCCAAATCCGCTGCCGAGCGTTTCATCCGCCTGCATCCGCAGCACCCGAACGTCGACTACGCCTATTACATGAAGGGCCTGACCTCCTTCGACCAGGACGTGGGCCTTCTGGCGCGCTTCCTGCCGCTGGACCAGACCAAGCGTGACCCGGGTGCTGCCCGTGACTCGTTCAACGAGTTCGCCCAGCTGACCAGCCGCTTTCCGAACAGTCGCTATGCGCCTGACGCCAAGCAGCGCATGATTTACCTGCGCAACCTGCTGGCGTCCTACGAAATCCACGTAGCCGACTACTACCTGACCCGTCAGGCCTACGTCGCCGCCGCCAACCGTGGCCGCTATGTAGTGGAAAACTTCCAGGAGACGCCTTCGGTCGGCGACGGTCTGGCGGTGATGGTCGAGTCTTATCAGCGTCTGCACCTTGACGACCTGGCTGCCACCAGCCTGGAAGTGCTGAAGACCAACTACCCGAACCACCCGCAACTGGCTGACGGCAAATTCACCCCGCGTGAAGCAGAAGCCGATAACCGCTCATGGCTGTCGAAAGCGACCCTTGGCCTGATCGACGGCAGCGCACCGCTGCCACCGGGCCAGACCCGCGCCGATCAGGACATGAAGAAGCAGTACCAGGACGCCAAGGACTCCATTCCGAAAGAGCTGCTGCCGGAGAATCAGGCCGAGCTGGACGAACAGGCAGCAAAAGACGCCGAAGCGAAAGGCACCAAGAGCCGTTCGTGGTTCAGCTACATGACCCTGGGTCTGTTCGACTGATCCTGAGCGCATGAAAAAAGAGGCCTTCGGGCCTCTTTTTTTGTGCATCAATTTTGCCACTGTGCGCCCGCTCGCGGCTTGGCTACACTGCGCCATCGTCAATCACTAAGCTGGTAGTCATGATTCGCTTACTTATGTGGGTCGCGTTGATCGCGGCGGTGGTCTGGTTCGTCAAGCGTCTGATCAATCCCCCCAAGCCCAAATCCCGCGCCGAGCCGCCTGAACTGGCGTCGACACCCATGGTGCGATGCGCGCAATGTGGCGTGCATCTGCCACAGGATCGTGCACTGAGCCAGGCACAGCAATGGTATTGCAGCGAGGCACACAGGCTGCAAGGCCCCGCGGCACGTGACCGCTGATTCACCGTCCCTTGTCAGCCCGCAGGCACAGCGGATTCTGCGGCTGTACCACCTTTATCGACTGACCATCGGCGTCGTACTGGTGCTGTTGATTTCCAGCAGCCTGGAAACCGAGCTGCTGCAACTGGCCAACCCGAACCTGTTCCGCTCGGGCTGCTGGCTGTATCTGGTGTTCAACATTCTGGTCGTCGTGCTGCTGGAACGCCCCAGCCGTCAGGCACAGTTTTTCGGCCTGGCGATGACTGACGCGATCATGCTCTCCGCGCTGTTCTATGCAGCGGGCGGGCCTTCAAGCGGTATCGGCAACCTGTTGATTGCCTCGGTGGCGATCAGCAACGTGTTGCTGCGCGGCCGTATCGGCTTGTTGATCGCTGCGGTTTCGGCCATCGGCATCATCTACCTGACGTTCTACATCAGCTTCGGCACACCCTCGGTCTCCAACGACTACGTGCAGGCTGGCTCGCTGGGCGCTTTATGCTTCGCCGCCGCCCTGCTGGTGCAGGCGCTGACAGCGCGCATGCAGGTCAGCGAGGTACTGGCCGAACAGCGCGCAGCGGATGTCGACAGCCTCGAGGCACTCAACGCACTCATTTTGCAGCGCATGCGTACCGGCATTCTGGTGCTGGATGCCAATCACCAGGTGCTGCTGGCCAACCAGAGTGCCTTGCACCTGCTGGGCCAGGAGCAACTGGTCGGCCAGATGATCGACACCTGCTCGCCGCATCTGGTTGAACGCCTGCGCCAGTGGCTCGTCAATCCGATCATGGTGCCGCGCAGTATCACCACCGCCCCCGTCGGGCTGGTACTGCAACCGAGCTTTGCCACACTCAACCGTGGCGATCAGCGTCAGACGCTGGTTTTTCTCGAAGACCTGTCGCAGATCGCCCACCAGGCGCAGCAGCTCAAGCTCGCCGCACTGGGACGCCTGACCGCCGGGATTGCCCATGAGATACGCAATCCGCTGGGCGCCGTCAGTCATGCGGCTCAACTGCTTAATGAATCGGAAGAGCTCAGTGCAGCGGATCGACGCCTGGGGCAGATCATTCATGAGCAGTCGGGGCGCATTGACCGAGTCATCGAAAATGTCCTGCAATTGTCGCGCAGACGCGAAGCGCAACCCGAACTGCTCGATCTGAAAACCTGGCTGGAACACTTTGTCGCTGAATTTCGCAGTTCCACAGCGCCCAATCAGGCGATTCATGTCGACATCAGCCCCGGCACGCTGACAACCCGCATGGATTCTGGACAGTTGACGCAAATCATGACCAACCTGGTGCAGAACGGCCTGCGCTACAGCGGCAAGAATCATCCGTCAGCGCAGGTCTGGCTGAAACTGCACAATGAACCGAGAAGCGATTTGCCTACGCTGGAAGTGCTGGACGATGGGCCGGGGGTCAGCGAGCAACACCTGAGCAAGATCTTCGAACCGTTTTTCACCACAGAAAGCAAAGGCACTGGCCTTGGTCTATATCTGTCACGTGAACTGTGCGAAAGCAATCAGGCGCATCTGGAATATGCGCCCCGCCCCACGGGTGGCAGCTGCCTGCGCATTACCTTCGCCCACCCGTTCAAGACGAGCTGAGCATGAGCCAACGGCAAAAAATCCTGATAGTCGATGATGAGCCGGATATTCGCGAACTCCTGGAGATCACGCTGGGACGCATGAAACTCGACACCCGCAGTGCACGTAACGTTGCCGAAGCCCATGACTGGCTGGCCCGCGAACCGTTCGACATGTGCCTGACCGACATGCGTCTGCCTGATGGTAATGGCCTTGAGCTGGTGCAACACATACAGCACGGCTACCCCCACGTGCCGGTGGCGATGATCACTGCACACGGCAATGTGGATACCGCGATCAACGCGCTGAAGGCCGGGGCTTTCGATTTTGTGACCAAGCCGGTCGACCTCGGCAGGCTGCGCGAGCTGGTCAATAGCGCGCTGAGCCTGCCCGGCGCGCCCCCCACGCGAAGCATCGACAACCGACTGCTGGGCGACTCGCTGGCAATGCGTACCTTGCGCAATCAGATCGGCAAGCTGGCCCGCAGCCAGGCGCCGATCTACATCAGCGGCGAGTCCGGCAGCGGCAAGGAGCTTGTAGCGCGTCTGATCCACGAGCAGGGCCCGCGCATCGACAAACCTTTCATACCGGTGAACTGCGGCGCCATTCCTTCCGAGCTGATGGAGAGCGAATTCTTCGGCCATCGCAAAGGCAGTTTCAGCGGTGCCCACGAAGACAAGCCCGGTCTGTTTCAGGCGGCGCACACCGGGACGCTGTTTCTCGATGAGGTCGCCGACCTGCCGCTGGCCATGCAGGTCAAACTGCTGCGCGCTATCCAGGAAAAATCCATTCGCAGCGTCGGCGGCCAGCAAGAGCAGATCGTCGACGTGCGCATTCTGTGCGCCACCCACAAGAACCTGAATGCGGAGGTCGCGGCAGGTCGGTTCCGTCAGGATCTGTATTACCGATTGAACGTGATCGAAGTGCGCGTGCCCTCATTGCGCGAGCGGCGTGAGGATATCGACCAGCTGGCGGGCAGCGTGCTAAAGCGACTTGCCGGGAACGGCGCACAACCCGTCGCGCGCCTGAACGCGCAGGCGCTGGAAACGCTGAAGAGCTACCGCTTCCCCGGTAACGTGCGCGAACTGGAAAACATGCTGGAGCGCGCCTACACGCTGTGCGAGAACGACGAAATCCACGCCAGCGACCTGCGCCTGACAGAGTCCGCCAGCCCTCAGGAGGGCGATGGCCCGAGCCTGGCCGACATCGACAACCTTGAAGACTACCTGGAAAGCGTCGAACGCCAGCTCATTCTGCAGGCGCTGGAAGAAACCCGCTGGAACCGCACCGCTGCAGCAGAAAGGCTCAGTTTGTCGTTCCGATCGCTACGTTACCGGCTAAAGAAACTGGGGCTGGATTGAATGCGTTGCGCGGCAAAGACTGTGTGACGCAGAGCGTCACGAAAGGCATTCCACTGGCGCGTGCGGAACGATAGGTGCGCGCGAGAACATCGTCGCGCCCCACGCTCCGCGTGACCGACAGGATGACTAGCCTGCGAGGTGCCCCGCCGGCGCGTAGGGTGCCGGATCGATGATCGGCTCACGGTCCAACAGCAGGTCAGTAATCAACTGGCAGGACGCCGGCGCCAGCACCAGACCATTGCGGTAATGCCCGCAGTTGAGCCACAGGCCGTCAAAACCTTCCAGCGGTCCAATGAACGGGATGCCCTCAGGCGAGCCAGGGCGCAGGCCAGCCCATTGGGCGACGGGCTCGGCATGGGCCAATGGCGGAAGCAATTCGACGGCCGACGCCTTCAAACTTTCCAATGCGGCCTGCGTGGTGGTTTTGTCGAACCCTTCATGCTCCAGGGTGCTGCCGATCAGGATATGCCCGTCACGACGCGGGATCGCGTAGCGCCCTTTCGCCAGCACCATGCTCGACAGAAAGTCCGATGCACACTTGTAGAGAATCATCTGGCCCTTTACCGGCTCGACCGGCAGCTCCAGCCCCAAGGTCTTGAGCAACTCGCCGCTCCACGCACCCGCCGCCAGAATCACCCGATCACCGGTGATATCCCCTGAAGGTGTCTGCACACCCGAAATCCTGCCGCCTTCACGGGTAAAGCCGCTGACTTCACACTGCTCGTGAATCTCGACATTGGGCATTGCCAGCAACGCCGCCTTGAGCGATTTGACCAGACGGGGATTGCGTACGTTGGCCACATCGGCCATGTAGATCGCCCGCGAATAGCCCTCACCCAGCACCGGCACGGCATCATTCACCGCCGAGATATCCACGCGGTTCAACGAGCGTTTTTCACGGACCGCCCACTCAAGCGCAGGCTGCTCGTCATCAAGATCGAGCCAGTATAGGCCGGTCCTGTGTACTTCAGGGTCGATACCGGTCTGAGCCAACAAACGCTCGGCGAGGTGCGGGTAGAAGTCCTGCGACCAGTGCGCCAGCGCGGTGACCGCCGGGCTGTAGCGCCACGGGTAAAGCGGCGAAACAATCCCGCCGCCCGCCCAGGAAGATTCCTGGCCAACGCCCGAACGATCCAGCAGCACGACGCTGACCTGCTCGGACGCCAGATTGAAGGCGGTCAACAGACCTATGACGCCACCGCCGACAATGACTATTTTTTGCTTGGACATCTTGGTCTCGTGACAAGGAAACGGTTTAGCGGCCCCAGCAGTCTTTGACAGTGACACCGCTGGTTGCGCCAGTGTTGGTACGCGACCCGGTGCTAGTGATCACGAAACTGCCACACTTGTCGCCAGCCATCAGCGTGCCTGCAAGGGGGTCAGCTGTCAGGGTGAAGTCGGTAGCGTTAAGGGTCGACGTTATCTTGTAGTACGTATTGCCTAAGCTCACGTTGGCCCCCATGTAAGTGGGCTGTGGGGTCGCTCGTGAGTAAAACCGCTCCAGCGCCTGGGTCTGCTCGGACAGCAGACTGGCAATTGCCGAACGCTGAGTGCGTTTCACGTACTCGGTGTAACTGGGATACGCGATGGCGGCCAGAATACCGACAATCGCCACGACGATCATGAGTTCGATCAACGTAAAGCCCCTGGATGTCGCTCGCATGATTCGTTTCCCTATTGGATTTGTCGCCACATGATGCGTTGGTTATTCCCGGCTTCAGGCAGCACCGTCGGAGGGCCACCACTGGAATCGTTTACGGTCTTGACCTCAGTATTTTTGACACTGTAAACAGCGGCTACTACCGGTATACCCGAACCCACAGAAAACCCTGCTACCCCCAGATCAAAGCTGTTAATACGTTTATCGCCGTTGGTGTCAAGCACCTGATAATTGAGCATACTCCCGGTGGCAGCATTCAGTTCAAACACGCGGCCGGTCCCCGTACTTTCACAGGGATCAGTTGAGTTTACGGAAGCAGTGGGAAAGATTATCCGGTCTCGGCTGGTCAGCGCAGGGTAGATAATCCGCTCCCCCACATAAGGCGCAACGGTGGCGAGCGGCATGAACCACCCCTTTTTGACTGACCAATCCACGTCGTTGGAAGTTGACGTGAAGTAGGTAGTCCCGTTACTGACAATAGTGCCATTGACCGCCTGCGCCTGCAGATTTGCTTCGACAATACCTCCTGTTCCACCGTCAGCATCCCAGATAGCGTAGAAGTCCTGCAGGCTTGTGGTTTGTTTGTCTGCTACTTCAAGAAACTTGCCAGTTCCAAAATAAACGATCTTGCCGTTGAGTGGATGATCGAGCAGAAACGGCTGAACGGTTATCGGCTGATTGGCACCGCGCGGTGCGGTAAACAGCGGTGCACCCGAAAACGCCACTTTCCAGCTGGCAGCACTGGCCCCGCTCATGTCGAACTTCCACAGTCGTCCTTTCAGATCGCCTGCGTAGGCGGCCTGAACCACATTCTGAGAGTTGACCCGCAGCTTGACTGATGACAAACCATTGTCGGTTTCGTTGTTCAGGGCAGGCGTTTGAATCTCGGCAATCAATGCCCCGGTGTTGGCATTCAGCACAAAAAGCGAAGCTCTGCCGGTGAAGCTGCCGTAACCGTTACCGACCACAACGATCCCGGTACCATTTGCCATTCGAGCGACATCGGGCTCTGAATATGCGTACCCCAAATTGTTAAACTTATTGGTGGTATCCGAGGTGTCAGGCGCCTTGACTTCCCACAGTGCGCCGATGGTATTGCTGACGCCTTCAAACAACTTGATCGCAAAAAACGCCTTGCCCCCCGCTCCGGTACCGCCATAAGCAACGGTCCGCCATGCGGAACCCGCGGAAAGCTGCGTGTCGAAGACGGCTATTTGACCATCCACGGTGAATCTGTGAACGCCTAATCCATAAGTGGTCGATGCAATAGTCGCCAGGGACGTCAGAGCAGTCGACGGCATATAGGCATACCGTCTGGAGCCATCCGCAGGATTGATTACGTTGAAAAAACCATCGTTGGCATTGGCCAGAATGCTGGAATTCATGCTGCTGGCTTTGGTTGCCAGATAGGTAATGTAACTGGTATCACCTAACAGGCTGATAGCTGTCTTTTGCGCAGGTATCGCTACGCCAAGTGACGAATTGACAATATCGCCCAATAGCCGGGTACGTGTACGCAGCTTCGAACTGGCAGCCCCTTTGGCCCAGGAAATCAATTCTGTCCCGCTAACATTGGGCGGTAATGTGGCGTTCAAGGCAGCCTGCTGTGCAGGGCTGAAATTTGCGTAATCCAGAGCTATTTTCGCCGGTGTGGCAACTGTGCTCCATGACTCGAATACAGGGGCAGTTGATCCGCTGACGATGGCCGTGTCCGTGCTCCAGACAGGCGCACTCAAGGTATTTGTTGACGGGTCCAGATTAAAAGCCCTGATGGTACCGTGCCAATCGGTCGGATCGTAAAGCGCTTGATAGAACTGAGTACCCACCTGGAGCCTGGAAGAATTGCCCACGCCTGCAGCACCCGATCCCATTCTGGCGTAGATATCACTCAGCGCCAGGTTCAACGCAGAGCTGAGCCCCAAGCTGTCGTTGGTCTGAAAGTACTTACCATGACCGTGATTATCGTCTGCCGCATCGATCAGCATCTGGTTCGAATGAGTAAAACCAACGGTGTAGGTACTTATGTTCTGCTTGGCGAAACCTGCCGTGTCCCAACTTTTACCGGTCAGATCCCCCCCGGCGTTTACGGCATCACGGCGCAGATCAATATCGTAGGCAAACTTGGCCAGATCATCGAGATAGAGTGTGTCCCCCTCACCGTCGCCAGCCAGATTGTCACCGTCGTTAGCGGCGTTCAGATCCCAATTGGGCAGTGAGCGAGTGGTATCCAGAACGTCGTCAGGGTCGTTGACCGGAAAAGTTCGGTCATAGGTTGGCAAGCCATCAGTTATCACCACGCCATAGTTTTTCTGGCAGCGATACTGGATCGGGCTTACATAGGTCGAGCCACTTTGATAGAACGGCGTCATGCCTCTAAAGTATCGGGTAATCTCGTAATAGGTTTCAGCCAACGGCGTGTTGGCCGAGGGCGTCAGGTTGGCAATCGCCTGTTTCAGGGCATTGACGTTCGCCGTTGCCTGGAACTGGGTAACGCCAGCAGGCTGATCAGGGGTGGCAGTGACCGGAGAAAGATCCGTAACGACCCGGGCAATTTTTCCTCCAGGCCCTGGATCGCCGCTAATGGGTTCGTTGTAGGAAGCAAGTCCGATCCTGAGTGTCAGGTTATTTGAGACCAGGCTGGTCGCCACTGTTTTTGCAACATTCATCCGGTAATCGTTGGGGATAACACCATTGGTGTAGTTACGTACTCCGAACAGATTGGGGTTGACCAGGTCAATCAGATAGGAAAGGTAGTTGGCGGTATAACGCGTGAGCCCGTTTCCCGCAGGATCGGGCAGGTTGAGACAGTACTGGATGCCGTTGCGAAAAACCGAGCGGCCGCCGAAGAGACACATTAATGACTGATTGACCACGCTGATAGCGTTGATGTCGCCCAACGTCAGGGTATCGTCTCCCGAAATCGTACTCATGAAAGGGCAAACTACGGTAACCAGGCCACTCAAGCATTGGGTGGAGTAATAACCGATGTCGGGACGATTGACCGTTGGATCAAAACCCGATGCCCAGATAATGTTGTACATGCTGCCCGAGTTATCCACGAGCAGCATCAGGTTGGGAGGCACGGCAGGTGCGCTGAGCAACGGAACCTGCACAGGGGTAAATGCGTAGACCGGCGTTGTCAGATACAACGCCAGCAGGATTCCGTAAATATACCTGTAGAAGTGGCGGAGCGACTTAGCAACCCGTGACATAGATACTCTCCAGAACAGTGCGCGATGGCCCTTGAATGGCGACAGCCGTCACCCGGTATACCGTTTTTTTGAGCAGGTCAGGGTTTGAGCATTTAACAAGAGGACCGAAGGGCGCGCCCAAGTTCTGAATGCCGTAAAACGCGCCATTTCCGCCAATCCACTTCACCCCGGAAGCACCTACGCCAGCAGCTGTAATCACAGTGGACTCCGCAGGCGGCGCGCAGCTGGCGGAAGTATTGCAAGCCGCTAGCGCAAAATTGGCGGCCAGTATCGAGGACTCTCCCAAGCGCAACTGAGCTTCAGCGGACTGGAACGATTGATTGCGAATCATCACGCTACCCGCCATTTTTTCCTGAAGGGTAGCGTTCTGCATCGAAGAAATCCCCAACAACGTGAGAAGTAAAAGGAATACCAGACTGACCAGCAACACCATGCCACGTTGCCTGACAGGAAAAGGCCTTATCGTTTGATATCGCACGGTCTTGTTCATGCTCGGCCCGTTCAAAAGCGGTTACGCAAGTAAGCAACGACGTTGTACTGCTGATTCTTCACCACGCCGTTCTGACCATCCTGAAGCGTCAGGCTTATGCGAACGCTACGTACGTTAGCAGCGTTGGCGTTGGTGACGGCCGTGGTATAGGACATCGGGTTGCCTGCCATTCCAAAGGAAACTGAAAAATCCAAGACATTCTGTAACAGCGGTTGCACAGCGCCCCCTGCTCCGTACTGGATGTTCAGATTCGTTCCGGTCAGCGTGTAGAGCAATTGCCGCAACGGAAAAGCCGTCTGCCCTGCGAGCGGAGACTGGGCCCCCGTATAAAGCTGAGTGTCGGTTCTGCAATCCGATAATATTGTCCAGGTAGGTGCATTGCCCGCTGTACCCACGTCGCTGGTTATCAAGGTCAGCGTCCTGTTGGCGTTATCCCAGAGGATGGGGTTATCAAGCGCGACAGGCCAGTTGATTGCAGGCGGCGTAGGCGAGTAATCCTTGAAACTCAGGCAACCATACAAACCGGTCATCCTGATTTCCTGAATCAGCTTGCTCAGCAGGAAACGCGCATCCTCCTGCATCCGCGCTGCAGCATTCTGGCTCTGGTAGGTGCCTCTGGCCGCAGTGAATATCTGCACGATACCCAGACTGACCACTAGCCCCAGGACCAGCGCCACCATGATTTCGACCAGGCCAAAGCCTCTGGAGAGCTTTCTCATGGGTTGACCCCGATCCGGGAGACCAGTTTGAAACTCTGGGGATCTGGGCTGCCGGTCGTGTTCCCGGTGGCCTGATTGCTCGACCCGGCAGCGCGTGTATCGCTCCAGCCGATGGTGATAGTCACTTCCGGAGCCTTGCTGACATCAATGCTGGCAGTGCCGCTCGCGCCCGCGAAGCCAACGATATTGGTCTTGAAATCAAACAAGTCCTGTACCCTGGCATCGTTCAAATTGGCAACTTGTGCTGTAGCAAGGCTTGCCAATGCATAGCTCGCCAGTACATTGGTCGACCCATTGGCACTGGCATTACCATCAACATTGGCGCGGATACGATCCATCATGTCGTAGGCAATGAAGCTCGCCTGGCTGGTCATGGCCGAGCTGTCGGTGTACTTGAGCGCATTGAGTTGAATGGCCGCAGCGCCCAGCAGGCCGATGGCCAGAATCAATACCGAGACCAGCACCTCGATCAAGGTCATGCCGGTCTGGCGATATCGGGTTTCACCGGCCATCAGCAGCCTCCACCCAGGGTGATCCGACCGGTCAGACAGACCTTTATGGTTTTGCTAATGGTGCCTCGGGTGTAGGTCATGGTCACCGCCGCAGCCGGGGCAATGAGCGCGCCCAGGTTGTTGAAATCAATTGCCGTGGCATTGTTATCGGCCACCAGCGTGGCACCACTGCTCATGGCGGCTACTTTTCGCAACGCCGTGGGTGTCGCCTGAGTATCGGAAACCAGATACACCTGCAATTCGTTGGTCCACGCCGTCCCGCTGGTCGGCGCTATACGCACCGCCACTCCCCTGTTTATCGCCTCGAGTCGCGCATAGTTGAGCGCCCGCTGCAAATCGCTGAGCTCGGTATCGGCCTTGTTGCTCTGGATGGAGCTGGTGAAATTCGGGATAGCGATAGCCGCCAGGATGCCCACCAGGGACACAGTGACTAACAATTCGATCAGGCTGAATCCCTTGGCTATATGACGCATTGAGTGTCTCCTAGACGTTACGACTATAAGGCAGCAACGCCGCTGGAAAATCCATAGCGGGACGTACGGTTGTTTTGCGACGACGAACGCCCGCAGAGTGTTGAAACGGCGGTTTCCAGGGAGGAAAGCATATGAAGCATGCAGGATTCACACTGATCGAATTATTGATCGTCGTTGCACTGGTGGCCATCCTGGCTAACGTAGCAACCCCTTCTTTCAAGGAACTCATCGATTCCAGCCGCGGCCTTGCAACCGCCCGGGAGCTGGCCAGCGGCATTCGCTCGGCGAGAGCGGCCGCAATCACACGCAATCAGATCGTTACGCTTCATGCCATCGAGAACGACTGGAGCAACGGCTGGCGGATCATACTCGACGCGGATGGCAAAGGTCCCGACGAAAACGATCCGGTGCTGATAGAACGCGCCAATAGCGGCACAGCGCGAGTGGTCGATAACCGCAAGCGTGTGGAGGAGATCAGTTTCAATGGTTTGGGGACGTTGCGGCGCAGAACCGCCAGGACGTTGCACGTTTGCGCTGCAGACCAGCCGGTGAGCAACTATCGAGTGATAGTCGCACCGGCCGGGCGCGTGAGGGTCGAGGACACGAAAATCGATGCAGCGCTGTGTGGCTGAATAGCCTCAGAGCAGCGACTTGACGCGCAATTCCTTGGGCATCGAGAAGGTGATGTTCTCCTCGCGGCCGGCAAGCTCATCTGCACCGGTGGCGCCCCAGGCCTGCAATTGCTGGATCACGCCGCGCACCAGCACTTCGGGGGCCGAAGCGCCCGCAGTGATGCCTATACGCTCGACCCCGTCGAACCAGCCTTGTTGCATGTCTTCGGCGCCGTCGATGAGGTACGCCGGAGTCGCCATGCGCTCGGCCAGCTCGCGCAGGCGATTGGAGTTGGAGCTGTTCGGGCTGCCCACCACCAACACCACATCGCACTCATCGGCCAGTTGCTTGACTGCGTCCTGACGGTTTTGCGTGGCGTAGCAGATGTCATCCTTGCGCGGCCCGCCAATGGCCGGGAAACGCTTGCGCAAGGCATCGATCACCCGGCTGGTGTCATCCATGGACAAGGTGGTCTGGGTCACGAAGGCCAGGGCTTCAGGATTACGCACCTGCAGGCTGGCAACATCCTCTTCGTCCTCGACCAGATAGATCGCACCGCCGTTGGCGGCGTCGTACTGGCCCATGGTGCCTTCGACTTCCGGGTGACCGGCGTGGCCGATCAGGATGCACTCGCGGCCATCACGGCTGTAACGGGCGACCTCGATATGCACCTTGGTCACCAGCGGACAGGTAGCATCGAACACTTTCAGACCACGGCCTGCCGCCTCGGTACGTACAGCCTGGGAAACACCGTGGGCGCTGAAGATAACGATGACGTCATCCGGCACCTGATCCAGCTCTTCGACGAAGATCGCACCGCGAGAGCGCAGATCTTCGACGACAAATTTGTTGTGAACAACTTCATGGCGCACATAAATCGGCGGACCAAACACTTCCAGAGCGCGATTGACGATTTCGATCGCGCGGTCCACTCCGGCACAAAAGCCGCGGGGGTTGGCGAGTTTGATTTGCATGCGATGCCTCATGATTGGTACGGGGTAGCCCGGCCTGAGCCGGGCTTGACGGCGAAGGTCAGGAAGCCAGAATCGCCTTCACTTCAAAGATTTCCACTTCAAAGCTCAGAGTCTTGCCTGCCAGCGGGTGATTGAAGTCGATGGTGACCTGCTCGTCATCGAACGCTTTCACCACGCCGGGCAACTCGGTATTGGCGGCGTCATTGAAGATCACCAGCAACCCTTCGGACAGCTCCATGCCCACGAACTGCGAGCGTGGCATGATCTGCACGTTTTGTGGGTTGGGCTGACCAAAGGCGTTTTCCGGCAGAATCTCAACGGTCTTTTTATCGCCCGCCTTGAAGCCGAAAATCGCCATTTCGAAGCCAGGCAGCAGGTTGCCGTCACCGACCTTGAACGTGGCCGGGGCCTTTTCGAAGGTGCTGTCGACGGTATCGCCGTTTTCCAGACGCAGGGCGAAGTGCAGAGTGACCTGCGTATTCTGACCGATGCGCAGCTCGTCAGACGAGCCTTGAGTCGAAGATTGCTCAGTCATTGACGGTCTCTCCGGTTTTCTTGCTCTTGAACATGTCCAGCGCCAGCATGATTGCACCGACGGTGATGGCGCTGTCCGCGACGTTGAACGCCGGGAAGTACCAGCGGTTCTGCCAGTGAACCAGAATGAAGTCGATCACGTGGCCCAACACGATACGGTCGTAGAGGTTACCCAGTGCGCCGCCCAATACCAGCGCCAGTGCAACGGCCAGCCACGTGTCGTCACGCCCCAGACGCTTGAGCCAGACGACCAGCACAGCGCTGACCACTACTGCGATCAGGGCGAACAACCAGCGCTGCCAACCGGCACCGTCTGCCAGAAAACTGAAGGCGGCACCGGTGTTGTAGGCCAGGGTCCAGCTGAACAGGTCGGGAATCACGATGATCTGCTGATACAGGCTCAACGCGTTCTCGAAGTAATACTTGCTGGCCTGGTCAATGACCAGAACCAGCACGCTCAACCACAGCCAGGCCAGGCGGCCGAACGAGGCGTTAGGCATAGTGACGGACCTCGCCTGCACCGCTGATGTTGTCTACGCAACGACCGCAGATTTCCGGATGCTCGGGATTTACCCCTACATCCTCGCGGTGATGCCAGCAACGGGCGCACTTGGCATGACTGGACTTGAGCACTTTCAGCTTCAGACCGGCAACTTCGGTGACCACGGCATCGGCTGGCGCGGATGCGAACGGTGCCACACTGGCTGTCGAGGTGATCAGCACGAAGCGCAGCTCGTTGCTCAGCTTCGACAGGTCAGCCACCAGCGACTCCTCGGCATACAGGGTCACTTCGGCCTGCAGGTTGCCGCCAATGGCCTTGGCAGCGCGCAGGTTTTCCATTTCCTTGTTGACCGAGGTCTTCACCGCCATGATCCGCTCCCAGTAGGCGCGATCCATGTCGAAGTCGGCAGGCATTTCGGTCAGGCCTTCGTACCAGGTGTTGAGCATCACCGATTCATTGCGCTCGCCGGGCAGGAACTGCCACAGCTCGTCGGCGGTGAACGCCAGGATCGGCGCGATCCAGCGCACCAGCGCTTCGGAGATGTGGAACAGTGCCGTCTGGCACGAACGACGCGCAGTGCTGTTGGCCGCCGTGGTGTACTGACGATCCTTGATGATGTCGAGGTAGAAACCGCCCAGCTCCTGCACGCAGAAGTTGTGGATCTTCGAGTACACGTTCCAGAAACGGTATTCGCCGTAATGCTCTTGCAGCTCGCGTTGCAGCAGCAGCGTACGGTCCACGGCCCAACGGTCCAGCGCGAGCATTTCCTCAGCAGGCAGGATGTCGGTCGCCGGGTTGAAGCCCGTCAGGTTGGAGAGCAGGAAGCGTGCAGTGTTGCGGATACGACGATAGGCGTCGGCGCTGCGCTGCAGTATCTGGTCGGAAACCGCCATCTCGCCGGAATAATCGGTCGCCGATACCCACAGGCGCATGATGTCGGCACCCAGCGAGTCGTTGACCTTCTGCGGAGCTACCACATTGTTCAGCGACTTGGACATCTTGCGGCCGTTCTCGTCGACCACGAACCCGTGGGTCAGCAGCTCGCGATACGGTGCGTGATCGTCCAGCATGCAGCCGGTCAGCAGTGAGGAGTGGAACCAGCCGCGATGCTGGTCCGAGCCTTCGAGGTACAGGTCGGCACGCGGACCGCTTTCATGGCCCATCGGGTGCGAACCGCGCAGCACATGCCAGTGCGTGGTGCCCGAGTCGAACCAGACGTCCAGGGTGTCGGAGATCTTGTCGTACTTGCCGGCTTCGTCACCGAGCAACTCGCTGGCGTCGAGTTTGAACCAGGCCTCGATGCCCTCTTTCTCGACACGCTGCGCCACTTCTTCCATCAGCTCGACGGTACGTGGGTGCAGGTCGCCGCTTTCCTTGTGCAGGAAGAACGGAATCGGCACGCCCCAGTTGCGCTGACGCGAGATGCACCAGTCAGGACGGTTGGCGATCATCGAGTGCAGCCGCGCCTGCCCCCATGCCGGAACGAATTCAGTGTCTTCGATGGCCTTGACCGCACGCTTGCGCAGGGTGTCGCCGCTCTCAGGCTGCTTGTCCATGCCCACGAACCACTGCGCGGTCGCGCGGTAGATCAAGGGCGACTTGTGGCGCCAGCAGTGCATGTAGCTGTGGCTGATGGTTTCGGTGTCCATCAGGCTGCCGACTTCGACCAGCTTGTCGATGATGTTCTGGTTGGCCTTGAAGATGAACTGGCCACCGAAGAACTCCAGCGACTCGACATACACGCCGTTGCTCTGCACCGGGCTGATGATGTCGTCGTTGCTCAGGCCATACTGTTTGCAGATATTGAAGTCGTCTACGCCATAGGCAGGCGAGCAGTGAACGATGCCCGTGCCCGCACCCAGCTCGACGTAGTCAGCCAGATAGATTGGCGACAGGCGGTCGTAGAACGGATGGCGGAAGTTGATCAGCTCAAGCGCCTGACCGGTGGTGGTCGCGATGACGGTACCTTCCAGCTTGTAACGGGCCAGGCAGCTTTCGACCAGTTCGGCAGCCAGCACCAGCAGTTTGTCGCCGACATCGACCAGTGCGTATTCGAATTCCGGATGGACATTCAGCGCCTGGTTGGCCGGGATCGTCCACGGTGTGGTGGTCCAGATCACGATGGACGCAGGCTTGCCCAGCGACGGCACGCCGAACGCGGCGGCCAGTTTCGCTTCGTCGGCGATCGGGAACGCAACGTCGATGGTCGAGGACTTCTTGTCCTGATACTCGACTTCGGCTTCAGCCAGTGCCGAGCCGCAATCGAAACACCAGTTGACCGGCTTGAGGCCCTTGAAGACGAAACCGCCCTTGACCATCTCGGCCAGCGCGCGGATTTCTCCGGCTTCGTTGGCGAAGTTCATGGTCAGGTACGGATTGCTCCAGTCGCCCAGCACGCCCAGACGGATGAATTCGGACTTCTGGCCTTCGATCTGCTCGGACGCATAGGCGCGGCACAGCTCACGCGTACGGTCTGCGGAGAGGTTCTTGCCGTGGGTCACTTCGACCTTGTGCTCGATCGGCAGACCATGGCAATCCCAACCCGGCACATACGGGGCATCGAAGCCCGCCAGGGTCTTGGAACGCAGGATCATGTCCTTGAGAATCTTGTTGACCGCATGACCGATGTGAATATTGCCGTTGGCGTACGGAGGACCGTCGTGCAGGACGAACTTGGGACGATCCTTGCCAATCTCGCGCAGCTTCTGGTACAGGCCAATGCTGTCCCAGCGCTGCAGAGTTTGCGGCTCGCGCTGGGGCAGGCCGGCCTTCATAGGGAAGGCGGTGTCCGGAAGGTTTAGCGTGGCTTTATAGTCAGTCATTTCAGGCTCTTGTTTAGCGGTTAGCCATGCCAATGGGCACGGGCGGCGGCGACGTCCGCATTGATCGCCGTCTTGAGCGCCTCCAGTGAGGCGAAACGCTGCTCATCACGCAGCTTGTGGTGGAAAGCCACCGTCAAACGCCGGTCATAAAGATCGCCGGCAAAATCCAGAAGATGCACTTCAAGGTGGGCACTGCCATCACCCGTTACCGTCGGGCGTACGCCGATGTTGGCGACCCCCGGCCAGGCTTTGCCATCGATCTCCGTGCTGACCAGATAGACCCCGCTCAACGGTACACGACGACGCTTGAGTTGCACGTTGGCGGTGGGCGTACCCAGCTGACGGGCCAGCTTCTGGCCGTGCAACACCCGCCCGGCTATCTGGAACGGACGACCGAGCATGCGCTCGGCCAGGGCAAAGTCTGACGCAGCCAGAGCCTTGCGCACCTTGGTACTGCTGACCCGGATGCCATCTATTTCAACGGTCTGCGCCGCTTCTACGGTAAAACCATACGTTGTGCCGGCCTGTTGCAGGAAGTCGAAGTCACCGACCCGGTCGAAGCCGAAACGAAAGTCGTCTCCCACTTCAAGGTGTTGAACACCCAGGCCGTCGATCAGCACGGTTTCGACGAAACTCGCCGCGCTGAGCTTGCACAGACGCTGATTGAAGGACAGGCAAAGTACCCGGTCAACGCCTTCGGCACTCAGCAGCTCGAGCTTGTCACGCAGGCGGGCCAGACGGGCCGGCGCCGTTTCGGGCGCAAAGAACTCACGCGGCTGCGGCTCGAAGATCACCACACAGCTGGGCACACCCAATTCGACGGCACGCTCGCACAGACGCGCCAGGATAGCCTGGTGGCCGCGATGAACGCCGTCGAAATTGCCAATCGTGGCGACGCAGCCCCGATGTTCGGGGCGCAGGTTGTGAAGGCCTCTAACCAGCTGCATAACGCACTTCTTGCTCATAAAGTGGCCGATTATAACCACACACGGCCGTGGACGACAGGCAACACACCAAGACCGGATGAAGGTTCTCGGCGTGTGGCGACAAAAACCGAAGGTCAACCCCTGCGACGCGCCCTACATAATGGCTTTGCGGGCGAAATCCCTGAGGCGGAAGCCTAATAAAAGAAGCATGGCGAAATAGGTCACGACGCCGGCGGCAACCAGCGCACCCAGACGCAGAAAACGCTCCAGCATGTGACCTTCGTCCCACGCCGGCATGACATGCATGACCCCCAGCAGCACCGCCGACATCACCGCGACGGCAATCACCAGCTTGAACAGAAACTTCGTCCAGCCAGGCTGCGGCTGAAACAGATCCTGCTTGCGCAACTGCCAGAACAGCAACCCGGCATTGATGCACGCCCCCACACTGATCGCCAGCGCCAGACCGGCATGCTGCAAGGGCACGATGAAGGCCAGGTTGAGCAATTGAGTCACTATGAGGGTGAAGATCGCGATTTTCACCGGGGTGCGGATGTTTTGTTGAGCATAAAAACCGGGGGCCAGCACCTTGATCAGGATGATCCCCAGCAACCCGACCGAATAGGCGACCAGCGCACGTTGGGTCATGGCAGCGTCGAGCGCGTCGAATTTACCATACTGAAACAACGAAACGGTCAACGGTTCGGCAAGCAGCCCCAGCGCCAGAGTGCAAGGCAGAACCAGCACGAAACACAGTCGCAGACCCCAGTCGAGAATTCGCGAATATTCCTGGCGATCCCGTTGCGCGTAAGTTTTGGACAGTATCGGCAGCAGAATCGTACCCAGCGCCACACCCAGCACGCCGGAAGGCAGCTCCATCAGGCGGTCGGCGTAGTACATCCATGACACCGAACCGGCGACGAGGAACGAGGCAAAGATCGTGTTGATGATCAGAGAAATCTGACTGACCGAAACGCCAAGGATGGCGGGCAGCATCTGCTTCATTACCCGCCAGACCCCGGTGTCGCGCAGATTCAGGCGCGGCAGCACCAGCATGCCGATCTTTTTCAGGTGCGGCAGTTGGTAAAGCAGTTGCAGCAGACCGCCCACCAGAACCGCCCAGCCCAGCGCCATGACCGGCGGATCGAAATACGGCGTCAGGAACAGCGCGAAGAAAATCATGCTGACGTTGAGCAGCGTGGGCACGAACGCCGGCACTGAAAAACGGTTCCAGGTGTTGAGGATCGCACCGGCCATCGAGGACAGGGAGATCAGCAATATATAAGGAAAGGTCACCCGCAGCAGATCCGAGGTGAGGGCGAATTTCTCCGGGGTGTCGACAAAGCCGGGCGCGGTGGCCCAGATAACCCAGGGCGCAAAGATCACCCCGAGCAGCGTCACCAGGGCCAGCGCCAGGGTCAGCAATCCGGTGACATAGGAAATGAATGTGCGCGTCGCCTCCTCCCCCTGCTGGCTCTTGTATTCGGCCAGGATCGGCACGAAAGCCTGGGAAAAGGCGCCCTCGGCGAAAATTCGGCGCAGCAGATTGGGCAGTTTGAAGGCGATGAAGAACGCATCCGTGGCCATTCCGGCACCGAAAGTGCGCGCGATGATGGTGTCGCGTACAAAGCCCAAAACCCGGGAAACCATGGTGATAGAGCTGACGGCGGCGAGTGACTTGAGTAGATTCATTGAAAGAGTTGTGCGCCTCGGCAAAGGATGGGCGATAAAGCCAGCCATTTATGCAATACTTCGCGCCGCAAAAACGCCCGAAGCAAAGGCCGCGAGTTTACAGGTCACAGGCCGGAAATAAATCCTCCAGTCAAATGTCGCAACCACTCAGCGGAACACCTTAACTGCCCTTGACAAGACTTCAACTCATCGGCATGATTCGCGGCCTATTTTGTTTGCTATTTCACAAAGTCTTTCGAGGAGCTCGACGGTGGCCAACACACCTTCCGCCAAAAAACGTGCAAAACAGGCTGAGAAGCGTCGCAGCCACAACGCCAGCCTGCGTTCCATGGTTCGTACCTACATCAAGAATGTAGTTAAAGCCATCGACGCAAAAGACGCAGAAAAAGCGCAAGCCGCTTATGTTCTGGCTGTTCCTGTTATCGACCGTATGGCCGATAAAGGTATCATCCACAAGAACAAGGCTGCTCGCCATAAAGGTCGCCTGAACGGTCACATCAAGGCTCTGAGCCTTGCTGCTGCAGCCTAAGCGACCCGCTTGTTAAAAAACCGACCTCAGGGTCGGTTTTTTATTGCCTGCTGGAAATTAGCGGGAAACATCAATGTGCAGCGCGGCGCAGAGATGTGACGCAGAGCGTCACGAAGGGCATTCCCACGCTGGAGCGTGAGGAACGATAGACCTGTAACTATCCTGCTACAGACTCAAGGCGCGGGCGCGGTTGTCCATGGCAGGATCGGAATGGCGGTCACGGCATTCTGCGGGCTGCCTTCGATGACCCGGTCGCTGTAGACCAGGTACACCAATGCATTGCGCTTCTTGTCGAAGAAACGCACCACCTGCATGGTCTTGAAAACCAGCGAGGTACGCTCCTTGAATACCTCGTCGCCATCCTTGAGGGTTTCCTTGAAACGGATCGGCCCGACCTGACGACAGGCGATGGACGCCTCGGCACGGTCCTCGGCCAATCCCAGACCACCCCTCACGCCGCCCGTCTTGGCGCGTGACAGGTAGCACGTCACACCGTCCACCTTGGGATCGTCAAACGCCTCGACCACAATTCGATCGTTAGGCCCGACCATCTTGAACACGGTCGACACCTGACCGATCTCTTCGGCCGAGACCAGCACCGGCATCAGCAACGCAGCGGCCAACAAACCTTTCATGAAGCGCATCAAATAGTCCTTTTTTGCAGTCTTGAGTCAGACGAGGATCAGGTTATCCCGATGAATCAGCTCAGGCTCGGCCATATAGCCCAGCTCACGCACGATGGATTCGGAAGAGTGACCAATGATTTTCTGGGCTTCGATGGCACTGTAGTTACTCAGCCCGCGAGCGATCTCGCGACCGTCCGGGGCGACGCATACCACCATCTCGCCGCGCCGGAAGCTGCCCTGGACCAGCTTGACGCCTACCGGCAGCAGGCTTTTCTGATCCTTGGCCAGCGCCGCAACCGCGCCATCATCCAGCACCAGCGTACCGCGGGTCTGCAGATGCCCTGCCAGCCACTGCTTGCGCGCTGCGAGCATGCCACGCTCAGGGGACAGCAGCGTGCCCAACCGCTCACCACCCTTGAGCCGCGCCAGAACGCGCTCGATGCGCCCGCCGACGATGACAGTATGCGCACCGGAACGCGCCGCCAGACGCGCTGCACGCAACTTGGTCTGCATGCCGCCACGCCCCAGCGCACCACCCGTACCACCAGCCACTGCATCCAGTGCCGGATCATCGGCACGCGCTTCGTAAATCAGCTGCGCCTCCGGGTTGTTGCGCGGATCGGCGTCGAACATGCCGTCACGGTCGGTCAGGATGACCAGCAGATCAGCCTCGACCAGATTGGCAACCAGCGCCGCCAGCGTGTCGTTATCGCCGAAACGAATTTCGTCGGTAACCACTGTGTCGTTTTCGTTGATGACTGGCACAACCCCAAGCTCGACCAGTGTGCGCAGGGTGCTACGGGCATTCAGGTAGCGTTTGCGGTCCGACAGGTCGTCGTGGGTCAGAAGGATCTGCGCCGTATGTCGGCCATGCTCGGCAAAGCTCGATTCCCACGCCTGCACCAAGCCCATCTGACCAATCGCCGCAGCAGCCTGAAGCTCATGCATGGCACTGGGTCGGGCCGTCCAGCCAAGACGGCTCATGCCGGCAGCCACCGCCCCGGAAGACACCAGTACCAGCTCGACACCCGCCTCGTGCAGCGCCACCATCTGCTCCACCCAAACACCCATGGCGTTGCGATCCAGGCCCTTGCCATCAGCCGTCAGCAAGGCACTGCCAATCTTCACAACCCAGCGCTGGGCGCCCGTCACTTTGCTGCGCATCTTCTTCCAACCCTAGCCAGAGATTTTCAAATTCGGGATACAAAAACGCCGCTGACAATCGTAGCGGCGTTCAAGTTTACTTCAAGCGATCAGTCACGGACGTAAATGATTTCCGGACCGTCTTCATCGTCCACGTCTTCTTCATCCCAGTCATCGTCACCGATGTCATGCACGCTCTTCACGCCGCTGCGACGCAGGGCACGCTGATCGTCCAGTGCCTGCAACTGGGCACGGGCTTCGTCTTCGATGCGCTGATCGAGCTCGGCCAGCTCTTCGGCGTAACCAGGCTCTTCGGCGATACGCTGGCTGCGCTCTTCGAGGTAACGCATGATGTCGCGAGTCAGCTGCTCGGTGCCTTCTTTGGCAATGGCAGAGATCACGTAAACAGGGCCGGTCCACTCCAGACGATCGACGATCTCCTGCTTGCGCGCCTCCTGCTCCTCTTCGAGAATCTGATCGCACTTGTTCAGCACCAGCCAGCGATCACGCTCGGCCAGCGACGGACTGAATTTCTCAAGCTCGTTGACGATCACTTCAGCCGCATCCGGAGCGCTGCTTTCATCCAGCGGCGCCATATCGACGAGGTGCAGCAACAGACGGGTACGCGCCAGGTGCTTGAGGAAGCGAATCCCCAGGCCCGCGCCGTCGGATGCACCCTCGATCAGACCCGGAATGTCGGCAACCACAAAGCTTTTCCAGCGATCGACACTGACCACGCCCAGGTTTGGCACCAGCGTGGTGAACGGATAGTCGGCAACCTTTGGCTTGGCCGCAGACACCGAACGGATGAAGGTGCTCTTGCCGGCATTCGGCAGGCCCAACAGACCGACGTCTGCCAGCACTTTCAGCTCGAGCTTGAGATCACGTTGATCACCAGGCTTGCCCGGCGTGGTCTGGCGCGGAGCGCGGTTGGTACTGGACTTGAATCGGGTGTTACCCAGACCGTGCCAGCCGCCCTGGGCAACCATCAAGCGCTGACCATCTTTGGTCAGGTCACCGATGATTTCCTGAGTGGTGGCGTCGATGATGGTGGTCCCGACCGGCACACGCAGCACCAGTTCTTCACCCTTGCGACCGGTGCAGTCGGCGCTGCCACCGTTGGAGCCGCGCTCGGCGTCGAAGTGACGGGTGTAACGGTAGTCGACCAGCGTGTTCAGGTTGACGTCGGCGACCATGAAGATCGAGCCGCCATCACCACCATCACCACCGTTAGGACCACCGTTTTCAATGAATTTTTCGCGACGGAAGCTCATGCAACCGTTGCCGCCGTCACCGGCTTTTACTCGAATGGATACTTCATCTACAAATTTCATAACGCACGCCTCCCGCCACAGGGACGAGCAGAACCACATAAATTACATAAGACTCTTGCAAAAATGAGCGTTGCGATACCGATCAGAAACCAGCGACCCCATGGGTCAACATCACAACAGCCCGCACAAACAGTTTTGCAAGAGACTCACCTGCCTCTCTACCTCTACAAACAAAAAAGCCCCGTCGCAAGACAGGGCTCTTAAGCTACTGCGTGATTACGCTGCGGAGACTTCAGTCTTCGGAACGATGCTCACGTAGCGGCGACCGAAGGCGCCCTTGACCTGAAACTTGATCACGCCTTCCACTTTCGCGAACAGGGTGTGATCTTTACCCATGCCAACGCCGTAGCCAGCGTGGAATTGGGTGCCGCGCTGACGCACGATGATGTTGCCAGGGATGATAGCCTGGCCGCCATACATCTTCACGCCAAGGCGTTTGGCTTCTGAGTCGCGCCCGTTACGGGTACTACCACCAGCTTTTTTGTGAGCCATGAGTCAATTCTCCAGTTGAGGATTAGGCTGAATTAAGCCTGAATACCTGTAATTTTGATCTCGGTGTACCACTGGCGGTGGCCCATACGCTTCATGTGGTGCTTACGACGACGGAACTTGATGATACGAACCTTATCGTGACGACCTTGCGAAACCACTTCAGCCACAACGGTAGCGCCAGCAACAACGGGAGCACCGATATTGACGTCGTCGCCATTGCCAACCAGCAGAACGCGGTCAAACGTAACGGATTCGCCAGTAGCGATTTCCAGTTTTTCAATTTTCAGGTATTCACCTGGGGCGACTTTGTACTGCTTGCCACCGGTAACAATTACTGCGTACATGGTATTTCTCCGAAAATCCTGCTCACCCAGCTCTTTATAAGAAGAGTATCGGCTGGCATGGCTGCATGGGGCTGGAACGGCCCGTTTGCATTGCGTAAGGCAGGTGCTGCCCAGGAAAGTTAGGGTGCGCGATTGTACGCAAGGCATTCGCGTGTTGCAAGAGGCGGCTCGTCATACCTTGACACGCTCTACCCCGCGACCTAGCATGCGGCGCAACCTATCCGGAGCACCTGTCGCTGATGCAACCCCAAGCCTTCTACCGCGCGGTGGCGGACGACTTTAGTGCCGTTGACCTTATCATCAAAAAGCAACTGACGTCGCGCGTACCGCTGGTCTCGAAAATCGGTGATTACATCACGTCGGCAGGTGGCAAGCGCCTGCGCCCGTTGCTGGTGCTGCTGTGCGGCAAGGCACTGGGTCGCGAAGGCGATGATGTTCGCCTGCTCGCCGCCACTATCGAATTCCTGCACACCGCCACCCTGCTGCATGACGACGTTGTCGACATGTCCGGCATGCGTCGCGGTCGTTCCACCGCCAACGCGCTCTGGGGCAATGCGCCCAGCGTATTGGTGGGGGACTTCCTTTATTCGCGCTCGTTCGAAATGATGGTCGAACTGGGCTCGATGGAGGTCATGAAGATTCTGTCCAAGGCAACCCGCATCATCGCCGAAGGCGAAGTGCTGCAGCTCTCGAAGATTCGTGACGCCAGCACCACCGAAGAAACCTACATGGAAGTGATTCGCGGCAAGACAGCCATGCTGTTCGAAGCCTCGACCCACAGCGCCGCAGCCCTGTGCAACGCCCCCCAGGAACAGAGCGAAGCACTGCGCACGTTCGGCGACCATCTGGGTGTGGCCTTCCAGTTGGTGGATGACCTGCTGGACTACCGGGGCGATGCCGAGACGCTGGGCAAGAATGTCGGTGACGACCTCGCCGAAGGCAAGCCGACCCTGCCGCTGATCTACACCATGCGCGAAGGCAGCCCGGAACAGGCCGCACTGGTTCGTCAGGCGATCCAGAAAGGTGGTCTGGAAGATCTGGAAAGCATCCGCAACGCAGTAGAAAGCGCCGGCGCCCTCGATTACACCGCACAGCTCGCCCGCGACTACGCGGCCCGCGCCATTGCCTGCCTGGACGCGCTGCCGCCCAGCGAGTACCGCGACGCACTGGTCGAACTGAGCGAGTTTGCAGTCGCCCGTACGCACTGATATCCGTAGCAGTCAAAAGCCCGTCCAGCGACGGGCTCGGCAAATGGCAGTCAGCGCGTAACCCTTCATCTTGTCCTGCATGAAATCCGGAAAAACTGAATCCTCAGTGCAAGTCGCGCATGCCCGCGATACAGCGCATGACTCATCAGCCTTTTATCAGCAGATGCAGCCCCAGCAGGCCCATGCCGATAAAGAACACACGCTTGAACAGTACTGCGCTGATTCGCTGGCGCAGCCATTGCCCCAACAGCATGCCCAACAGGGCCGGAATCAGCGCCAGCGTGGATGCGCCCAGCTCTGCGCCGCCCAGTGCGCCGTTCCACGACAGACCCGCCGCCAGCGCCAGCGTCGAGACGGTGAAGGACAACCCCAGCGCCTGGACCAGTTGGTCGCGCTCAAGCCCGAGCGCCTGCAGATAAGGCACCACGGGAATCACGAACACCCCGGTGGCCGACGCGATCACCCCGGTGATCAAACCGCACAGCGGGCCCAGCCAGCGCTCGGCAGCGGCAGCAACCTTGAAGGTCGGCAGGAACAGCCCGCTCAGTGCGTAGAGAAACAAAGCGCCACCCAACGCGCGGGTCATTGAATGACCGCCACTCATGCCCAGCCAGAACGCCCCGACCAGCGTGCCGATGAAAATCATGCTCAGCATCGGCCACAGCCGCTTCAGCAAAGGCCGCAGATTGCCACCCGCCGCCAGTTGCCAGACATTGGTGAACGTCGACGGGATGATCAGCAACGCCGCAGCCTGCGCCGGCAGCATGGCCAGCCCCAGCAACCCCATTGCCACCGTGGGCAAGCCCAGGCCGATCACACCCTTGACCGTTCCGGCCAGCAGAAAGGTGCCGATCACCAGCGCCGAAAGGCCCCAGCCCAGCGTTTGATAGAAGTCGAGAATCGAGTGCATGGCGTCCCTTGCCAGATGGATAGAGGTCGAGGCTTAACCTTTTACTGAGCGCTCGCGCAGGTAGGCCAGCACTTGCGCTTGATCACCTGCGAATTCGATACGCGCCGCCTTGTGTTCACGCTGGTAAGCGTACATGGGGTCGTAATATTCGCCGAGCAGCCCTTCGATCCAGCCTCGGTGCAGATCAACCGCACCGTTGCGCTGCTGTTCTTCCAGCGCCGCCTGCATAAGGCCCGACAGGCGCTGGTGACGCTCGCCGCCGAGGCGTTTGTGAATGTTGTTCAGGCTTTGCAACAGACGCTCGGCGAACAGCCCGAAGCCCTGCTCTTCGCCCTTGACGGTGATGAACTCTGCGCAGAGGTTGATCACGTAGTCCTCGAGAATGCGCTCGACGCGGTTCTCGAAGCTGTCTTCCAGCCAGACCATCGCGCAGCCCTGCATCGCCTGGTGCAGCTCCAGCGGCACGTTGCAACTGCCGACCAGACGGCTTTCATCTTCCACAACGAACTGTTCGATACCGGCTGCGCGCTTCTTGAGCAGGTCGATGGCCAAGCGGTTCTCGAAGTCGATCTGCGCCGGCTGCCCAGTGGCACGCTTGCCGAAGCTGGAGCCGCGATGATTGGCGATGCCTTCCAGGTCCACGCTGTTAGGCAGCTGCGTCAATACTTCGGTCTTGCCCGTGCCGGTCATTCCGCCGAGCACGACGATACTGCATTCGCTCACCGCCTCATGCAGGGTATCCAGCAGAAACGTGCGCATCGCCTTGTAGCCGCCAAGAACCCGCGGGTAGTCGACCCCGGCATCCTTCAGCCAGCGCTGTACCGTCTGCGAGCGCAGCCCGCCGCGAAAGCAGTACAGGTAGCCATCCGGATTGGCTTTGGCGAACTCGATCCACGCATTGACGCGTTCATCCTTGACCTGACCACAGACCAATTGATGCCCTAGCTGGATAGCGGCGTCCTGGCCGTGTTGCTTGTAGCAGGTGCCGACCCTTTGCCGCTCGATGTCATTCATCAGCGGCAGGTTGATCACGCCAGGAAAAGCCCCTTTGGAAAACTCCACCGGAGCGCGAGCGTCCATCATCGGCACGTCGTTGAGAAACAGTGCGCGGTAGTCGCTGCTGTTGTCGGCCATCAGAACACCTCGACGGCGTGGGTCTGTCGCTCGTGCAGAGTGCCGATAGGGTTGAGCAGCAGTCCCATTTCGGCAGCCACGATCAGAAACTCGGCTTCACCTTCAGGGCTGACCGCGACCAACAGACCGCCGCTGGTCTGTGGATCACACAACAGGTCACGCTGGGCATCGCTCAGTGCGCCGATCCTGTCGCCGTAACTTTCAAAGTTGCGCAATGTGCCGCCCGGCACACAGCCCTCGGCAATGTAATGCTCGACGCCGGGCAGACGCGGTACAGCAGCGTAGTCCAGACGCGCGGTCAGACCTGCGCCGTCCGCCATCTCAACCAGATGCCCGAGCAGACCGAAGCCGGTGACATCGGTCATTGCCTGCACCCCGTCGAGCTTGCCGAAACGGCTGCCCGGCTTGTTCAGGGTACACATCCAGTCACGCGCCAGACCGATGTCTTCATCGCGCAACTTGGATTTTTTCTCGGCCGTGGTGAGGATGCCTATGCCCAGGGGCTTGGTCAGGTACAGGGTGCTCCCCGCCAGGGCAGTGTCGTTGCGCTTCATGTGCTTTTTCTGCACCACGCCGGTCACCGCCAGACCAAAGATCGGCTCCGGCGCATCGATGGAGTGCCCTCCCGCCAGCGGAATACCGGCAGCGTCGCAGACGGCACGACCACCGCGAATGACTTCACGCGCCACTTCGGGTGGCAGGATGTTGACCGGCCAGCCGAGAATGGCGATGGCCATCAGCGGGTCGCCGCCCATCGCATAGATGTCGCTGATGGCATTGGTAGCGGCGATACGGCCGAAGTCGAACGGGTCATCGACGATGGGCATGAAGAAGTCCGTGGTCGAGACCACGCCGCGTTCGTCATCCAGCGCATAGACTGCCGCGTCATCACGCGAGGCATTGCCAACCCAGAGCTTGGGGTCAAGGTTCTGAGCGCCACTGCCAGCGAGGATCACGTCCAGCACCTTGGGGGAAATCTTGCAGCCACACCCTGCTCCGTGACTGTACTGGGTCAGGCGGATTGGCTCATTCATCGCGACACTCTCGGTTACCGGGAAACAGGCTGTGGAGTCTAGGGGCTGTTCCCTTATCAGCGCAAACCGCGTCGTGCGCCGGCCGTGCATTCGGGCGGTGAATCTGCCGAACTGGCCTTTCTCGCCATGCCTCTTATAATCCCCGCGCATCACCACCGAATCCTGTGAAGCGCCGCCTGCTCGTGCACGCGGGCTTCACGTTATCCTTTTTCCGCTATTGAACCGGAGAACCTCCATGCTCAAGCGTACCCTGGCGCTCGCCGCCGGCCTTGCCCTGTCCTTCTCCGCCCTGACCAGCCACGCTGCCGACACCCTGCGCGTCTCGGCCATTCCCGACGAAGCGCCTACCGAACTGCTGCGCAAGTTCAAGCCGCTGGGGGCTTATCTGGAGCAACGGCTGGGCATGAAAGTCGAGTTCGTTCCGGTCGCGGATTACCCGGCAGTGGTCGAAGCGCTGGCCACTGACCGGCTCGACATGGCATGGCTGGGCGGCTTTACCTTCGTGCAGGTCAACCTCAAAACCGGTAATGCGGTGCCACTGGTACAGCGTGAGCAGGACGCCAAGTTCACCAGCAAATTCATCACCTCCGATCCGAACGTGACAACCCTGGCGGACCTCAAGGGCAAGACGTTTGCCTTCGGCTCGGTGTCGTCGACATCCGGCAGCCTGATGCCGCGCTATTTCATGCTCAAGGAAAACATCAAGCCGGAAACGTTCTTCAGCCGCGTCGCCTATTCCGGCGCGCATGACGCAACCGCCGCGTGGGTTCAGGCGGGCAAGGTCGATGCAGGCGTGCTCAACGCCAGCGTGTGGGACAAGCTGGTCGCCAGCGGCAAGGTCGACACCAACAAGGTTCACGTCTTCCAGACCACACCGGCTTATTTCGACTACAACTGGACGGTGCGCGGCAGCCTCGACCCGGCACTGGCAGCGAAGATCAAACAGGCCTTCCTCGACCTCGACCCGGCCAACCCGGAGCAGAAGGCGATCCTCGATCTCCAGGCCGCCAGCCGCTTCATCGAGACCAAGCCCGAGAACTACAAAGGCATCGAAGAAGCCGCACGCGCTGCCGACCTGCTGAAATGACCCTGCGTCTGTCCGCCATCGAGCTGCGCCACAGCGACGGCACACTGGCGTTGCGCGGCCTGGACCTGAGCATCGCTCGTGGCGAACGGGTCGCGATCATCGGGCCGTCCGGTGCGGGCAAGACCACGCTGCTCAACCTGCTGGCCAGCGCTCTGCCGCCCAGTGCCGGACAACTGCAGGTACTGGGGACTGATCCCTGGCAGCTCTCCAGCACACGACGCCAGCGCCTGCGCAGCCGCATTGCGCTGATTCATCAGGCACCGCCGTTGCCGCCGCGCCAGCGGGTGGTGACTGCGGTGTCGGCGGGCAGGCTTGGTCAGTGGGGGCTGGGCAAAAGCCTGCTGAACCTGCTGCATCCCCTCGACATCAGCGGCGCCCGCGAGGTACTGGCGCGTCTGGACCTGGCGGACAAACTTTTCGAACGTTGCCAGCAGTTGTCCGGTGGACAGCTGCAACGTGTCGGCATTGCCCGCGCCTTGTATCAGCAACCCGAACTGCTGCTGGCCGACGAGCCGGTTTCGGCGATGGACCCGCGCCTCGCCGATCACACCCTGGCGCTGCTGTGTCAGCACGCCATCGAGCACAACGTGACGCTGGTCGCCAGCCTGCATGCGGTGGAACTGGCGCTGGCGCATTTTCCGCGCGTCATCGGGGTGCGCGACGGGCGAATTCACTTCGACCTCGCCGCCAGCGAGGTCGGCCGGGAGCATCTCGACACGCTGTATGCCAACGAACAACTCAGCCCTCAGGCGGTTTCGGATGCAGCTGAAACACGCTGGACGCCACGATGCTGAGTCGGGATCAGCGCGACCCGGCGGCAACGCCGCGCCTGTTACTGGCATTGCTGGCGGTCGCCCTGCTCTGGCCGGGCATTCGTCTGGCCGAACTGAATCCGTGGGTACTGCTGCAAGCCGATAATGCGCGGACGATGGGCAGCTTTCTCGCCGGGTTCTGGCCGGTGGCGCACTCTGCGGAATTCCTCGGGCTGCTGCTGGATGCGACGCTGCAAACCCTGGCGATCGCCACAGCCGGCATTGCCCTTGCCTTGCTGCTGGCCGTACCGGCAAGCCTGCTCGCCAGCCAGGCATTGTCGCTGTCGGCCGCCTCCCGTGGCGGCCGCCCAGGCTGGCTCGGCCAGTGCCTGCGCTGGCCGGCACGCGGGGTACTGATCTTTCTGCGCAGCGTGCCGGAAATCGTCTGGGCGCTGCTGTTCGTGCGCGCGGTCGGCCTGGGCCCGACGGCGGGCGTACTGGCCATCGCCATCACCTATGCAGGCATGCTTGGCAAGGTGTACGCGGAGATTTTCGAATCGGTGGACCAACGCCCGGCCCACGCGCTGCTCCAGGCAGGCAGCGGTCGCCTGACCGCACTGGCTTACGGCATCCTGCCCAACGCGGCAGCCGAACTGACCTCCTACACCGTGTACCGCTGGGAGTGCGCCGTGCGCGCTTCAGTGGTCATGGGTTTCGTCGGCGCAGGCGGACTGGGTCAGCAGATCGACCTGTCGATGCGCATGTTCGCCGGTGACGAAGTGGCGAGCATGCTGCTGACCTTCCTGCTGCTGGTGCTGCTCGCCGACCAGCTCAGCCGTTTGCTGCGCAGGCAGTTCACATGAAGCGCGCAGGTAATCTGCTGCTGGTGCTGGCGCTGATCGCAGCAGTGATCGCGTCGTTTGTGTACCTCGGCCTCGACCTGCTCACCTTGGGCAGTCACGAAAACCTGACACAGATGGGCCGTTACGCGTTGCGCTTCATGAGCCCGGACCTGAGCGGCCCTCATCTGCAGGCAATCGGCCAGGGCGCCCTGGAAACCCTGGCCATGTCGGCACTCGGCACCTTGCTGGCCGCCATTGCAGGTTTGCTCTTGGCACTGCCCGCTGCCGGACGCTTCGGCTGGTTCCTGCGCAGCCTGAGTCGCCTGCTGCTCAATGCGCTGCGCGCCATTCCGGAACTGGTGTGGGCCGTGTTGATGGTGCTGGCTGCCGGGCTCGGCCCCAATGCCGGCACGCTGGCACTGGCGCTGCACACCACGGGCGTTCTGGGCCGTCTGTTTGCCGAGGCGCTGGAAAATACCGCGCCGCAACCCGCTGCAGCGATTCGTCTGCAGGGCGGCAGCGCCTGGCAGGCGTTCAGCTACGGCACCCTGCCCAACCTCTGGCCACAACTGCTGGCGTATACGCTGTATCGCTGGGAGAACAACATTCGCATGGCCAGCGTGCTGGGCTTTGTCGGCGCGGGCGGTCTGGGGCAAATGCTGTATGTCAGCCTCAGCCTGTTTCAGGAAGCGCAGGCCAGTACCGTGATTCTGGCGATGCTGATACTGGTATTCGCCGTCGACGCATTGAGCGGCTGGAGCAGGCAGCGCTGGGTGCGTAACTGAGCAGACCTCAGAACGCAAAACGCCACGACCCTGAAGCTCAGGGCCGTGGCGTGATTAACAGCGTGACTCAGTAGCCGAGCGACAAGCCAGTGTTGCGACGCGGGTCGTTGGCGCCGTAGAAGCGGTTGTTACCGACCGGTTTGCCACCCAGCGAGGGCGCGCCCACCAGAATCGCCGCCACATGATTGAGCGGCTGCGGACCTGCGAACTTCTGACCCCAACTCTCGAGAATCTTCAGCGTGTCAGGGCTGACCGCGAAGGTATCGATGTTGGTTTCTTCAGGCTGCCATTGCTGGTGGAAACGCGGCGCGTCGACCGCTTCCTGAATGTTCATGCCGTAGTCGATGACGTTGAGCATGGTCAGCAGCGTGGCGGTAATGATGCGGCTGCCGCCCGGCGTGCCGACGACCATCACAGCCTTGCCGTCCTTGGTGACAATGGTCGGGCTCATCGACGACAGCGGCGTCTTGCCCGGCGCGATGGCGTTGGCTTCGCCCTGCACCAGTCCGTACATGTTGGGCACGCCGACCTTGACGGTGAAGTCATCCATTTCGTCGTTGAGGATCACGCCGGTCTTGCTGGCCATGACGCCCGCGCCGAACCAGTTGTTCAAGGTGTAGGTCACCGAAACCGCATTGCCCCATTTATCGACAATCGAATAGTGAGTGGTGTTGCTGCCTTCATGGGGCGCGACGCCGGGTTTGATCTTGCTCGAGTCACCGGCCTTTTGCGGATCGATGGCTGCGCGCAGCTTGGCGGCATACTTGACGTCCAGCAGGTGCTCGACCGGATTCTTGACGAAGTCCGGGTCGCCCAGGTAGCTGTTGCGGTCTGCGTAGGCGTGACGCATGGCCTCGATCTGATAATGCATGCCCTGCGCCGAGCGGAAGCCCAGCTCTTTCATCGGGTAGCCTTCGAGGATGTTCAGAATCTGGCAGATGACCACACCGCCAGAGCTCGGAGGCGGTGCCGAGACCACGTGGTAGCCACGGTAATCACATTCGATCGGCGCCAGCTCGCGGGTCTTGTAATGGTCCAGGTCCGCCTGGGTGATGATGCCCTTGCCAGCCTGACTGGAGTCGACCAGCGCCTTGGCAACCCAGCCCTTGTAGAAACCGTCGCGGCCCTTCTCGGACACTTCCTTGAGGGTCTTGGCCAGGTCTTTCTGCACCAGCTTCTGACCGACCTGCATCGGCTCGCCCTTGTTGAGGAAGATCGAGCCGGAATCGGCCATGTCCGCCTTGAACACATCCGTGGCGCTCGACAGCATGTCGACATCGCCCTGCCCCAGCACAAAACCTTCCTCGGCAAGCTTGATCGCCGGGGCGATGACCTCTTCACGCTTGCGGGTGCCGTACTTGCTCAGGGCCATTTCCATACCGGACACAGTGCCCGGCACGCCGACGGCCAGATGGCCCTTGGCACTCAGGTCAGGGATGACCTTGCCGTCCTTGTCCAGGTACATGTTGGCAGTCGCGGCCAGCGGCGCCTTTTCACGGAAGTCGAGGAAGGTCTTGCGCCCGTCGGCCAGTTGAATGGTCATGAACCCACCACCGCCGAGGTTGCCCGCAGCGGGATAGACCACCGCCAGTGCGTAGCCAACCGCTACGGCCGCATCGACCGCATTGCCGCCAGCCTTGAGTACATCGACACCCACGTGAGTAGCCAGGTGCTGAGCCGTCACGACCATGCCGTTTTCGGCAGCGACCGGGGCTTGTGACGCGGCGAATGTGGGGGAATACGCGACAATCAGTGCCGTCGCGATCAACGATCTGGCGAGGGGTTCGAACTTCATGGTCGATCTCTTCTTTTTCTGGGTCAGGGACGTTTGATGAGTGAAGCGCCAGCCTCTAGGCGAGGATGCGGCACTTCTCATCGAAGCGTACCGAGCATCCCTGCGCTGATCTGACGGGGTCCAAAGTAGCCGGTTCTGCCGCGTTTTCCTAATGTAAAAACCGGATACACAGCAACGCCCCACTGATTCCCGACACGGGTGACGCCTAGGCTTTCGGGCGATACCCCTCGATGATCGCCGAGAAATCCTTGCCGCCATCGCCACGCAGGCTCATGGCCTGGTAAAGCTGTTGCGCCACTGCGCCGAGGATGACCGGTTGATGCGCAGCGCGCGCGGCCTCGGTTGCCAGCCCCAGGTCCTTGAGCATCAGCTCAGCGCCAAAGCCGCCGCTGTAACCGCGTGACGCGGGAGCGGTTTCGACGATGCCGGGCCACGGGTTGTAGGCCTCCGAACTCCAGCAACGACCGGTCGAAGTATTGATAATGCCGGCCAGCACTTCGGTGTCGATACCCAGTGCATTGCCCAGCGCCATGGACTCGGCCACGCCGATCATGGAAATCGCCAGCAGCATGTTATTGCAGATCTTGGCGATCTGGCCGGTGCCCACGTCACCACAATGCACGATGTTGCGGCCCATCTGTTCCAGCACCGGTTTGAGCACAGCGAAATGCCCGGCAGAACCTCCGACCATGAAGGTCAGGGTTCCGGCCTGCGCACCACCGGTGCCGCCCGACACCGGCGCATCGCCCAACACCACGCCTTGCTGCGCAGCGACAGCGGCGATGTCGCGGATGGTCTGCGGGTCGATGGTGCTGCAATCAACTGCCGAGACACCGGACGCGATGCCTTTCAGCACGCCGTCGTCGTTCAGGTACACGCTGCGCACATGCGCCGCTGCGGGCAGCATGGTGATGACCAGTTCAGTGCCCTGGGCCGCCTGTGCGGGCGAGTCGCTGACCTGTGCGCCCAGCTCGGCGAATTCAGCCAGTACGCTCTTGTTCAGGTCGAACACCTGCAAGGCGTGACCGGCTTTGATCAGATTGCGGGCCATGGGCGCGCCCATATTGCCCAGACCGATAAATGCGATGTTCATGGTTGTTCTCCCGGGCGAATTGACCGCCAGCGCTCAGCGCAGATTGATAGTGGTGTTCACGCCATCGTTGACGCTGTCGTCATCGAACCAGCGGCTGGTGACGGTCTTGGTCTGAGTGTAGAACTGCACCACCTGTTTGCCGTAAGGGCCCAGATCGCCCAGCTTGGAACCCCGCGAGCCAGTGAAACTGAAAAACGGCACCGGCACGGGAATCGGAATATTGATCCCGACCTGCCCGACATCAATCTCGCTTTGAAACTTGCGTGCCACCGCACCGCTCTGGGTGAACAGCCCGGTGCCGTTGCCGAACGGGTTGGCGTTGACCAGCGCGATAGCCTCATCGAGGGTATCGACCTCCAGCACCACCAGCACCGGCCCGAAAATCTCCTGGGTGTAAATCTGCATGTCGGTGGTGACGCCCGAGAACAAGGTCGGCCCTACGAAGTTGCCGCCCTCGTACCCCGGCACTGAAACATCACGACCATCCAGTTCCAGCGTCGCACCTTCACGCACGCCGCTCTCGATCAGATCCAGAATGCGTTGTTTGGCCCGTCGTGAAATCACCGGCCCGATGTCGGTGCCCGGCTCCTGGCCGGCATTGACCTTGAGTTTCTGCGCCCGCGCCGTGAGGTCGGGCAGCCACTGTCTAGACGCGCCGACCAGCACCACCACAGAAGTCGCCATGCACCGCTGACCCGCAGCACCGAAACCTGCGCCTACCAGCGCGTTCAGGGTTTGCTCGCGATTGGCGTCGGGTAGCACCACGGCATGATTCTTCGCCCCCATCATTGCCTGCACCCGCTTGCCATGCCGACCGGCCAGATCGTAGACATGCGTGCCGACCGCCGTTGAACCGACGAAGGAAACAGCCTTGATGTCCTTGTGCGTGCAGATCGCGTCCACCACCTCCTTGCCACCATGCACCACGTTGAGCACACCGGGCGGCACCCCCGCCTCGATCGCCAGCTCGACCAGCAACAGGGTCGACAGCGGATCCTGCTCAGAAGGCTTGAGCACGAATGTATTGCCGCAGGCGATCGCCATCGGAAACATCCACAGCGGAATCATCGCCGGGAAGTTGAACGGCGTGATCCCGGCGCACACGCCGATCGGCTGGCGCAGGGTATAGGTGTCAACGCCACTGGCGACGTTCTCGGCAAACTCACCCATTTGCAGCGTGCCGATCGAACAGGCGTGCTCGACCACTTCCAGCCCCCGAAAGATATCGCCCTCGGCATCGGCCAGCGTCTTGCCCTGCTCGGCACTGAGTACCGCCGCGATACGCTTGGAGTGCTCGCGAATCAGCGCCTGCAGCTTGAGCATGATGCGCATACGCACACCGATGGGGATTTCACGCCAGGTTCGATAGGCCGCGTGAGCGGCTGCGACGGCGGCGTCCACTTCACTGGCCGTGGCGAATGGCACCTGGGCGAGGATTTCCTGAGTGGCCGGGTTGACGATGTCTTGCCATTCGCTGCTTTGCGAGTCAGTCCACTCGCCGTTGATCAGCAGTTTCACGCGAGCAATCGAGGTCGTCGTGTGGTTCAGTGAGGCATTCATTTCAGCGATTCTCCCTTCAGCAAACCACGCATCCACAGCCTGTGCAGAAGGATGATCGTGGCCTCCCGGCAGTCTTGTTTTTGAATTGGTCAGGGGGCGTGCTTTGGAGTATAGATGTGCAAACTTCTAACAAGAACGCAGATAAAAGCAGGGTCAACATGCAAAAAAACATCACCTCCCTAGGGTTGTTGAACTGGGATGACCTGAAGTTTTTCCTTGAGGTGGCACGCACCCGAAAAGTCAGCAGCGCGGCCCGCCGCCTGGGCGTCGACTACACCACCGTGTCGCGGCGCATCAACTCGCTGGAAACCTCGCTGGGCACGCTGCTGTTCGAGAAATCGCGCAACAATGGCTTCATCATGACCGCCGAAGGTCAGCGCCTGCTGGGTTATGCCGAGTCCATCGAAAGCACACTGCACATGGCCTGCGAACAGGTTTCCGGGTCCAGCGTCGCGTTGTCCGGGCATGTGCGCATGGGCTGCACCGAAGGCTTCGGCAGCTTCTTCATCACCCCGCAACTGAGCCACTTTCTCGACAGCTACCCGAGCATTTCGCTGGACATCCTGCCGCTGCCGCACTTCATCAGCCTGTCGAAACGCGAGGCGGATATCGTCATCGCCCTGGAGCGGCCCGAACACGGCCCCTACGTGTGTTGCAAGCTCTGCGATTACAGCCTGGGTCTGTACGCGACCCAGGCGTACCTCGACAACCACTCGCCCATCAAACACAAGGCGGACCTGAGCGAGCACGTCTTCATCAGCTATGTCGACGACCTGGCGTTCAGCTCCGAGCTGCTATACATGAGCAACCTGCTGCCCAACGCCCAGGCACAACTGCGCAGCACCAGCGTCATCGCCCAATACACCGCCGCCCTGCAGGGCCGCGCACTGGCCATCCTGCCATGCTTCCTCGCTGCCCAAGACCCACGACTGCTGCCGGTGCTGAGGGAGGAAGTGAACATCACTCGTCAATTCTGGATGTACTGCCGGGAGGACCTGCGCAAGTTGAAGCGGATCACGTTGCTGTGGGATTACATTCGGGAGGTGACGGAGTTGAATAAGGGGTTTTTGTTGGGGGAAAACCGCGCTATTCGCTTCCTTCAATGACAGATTTTCAAGGGATCAGGTGGCCGTATCGTAGCGGGGCAGACCGGAGTTGGCCGACGGTTTGTGACACGGATGCTGGTTCGCAACCATTGAGGTAACCCCGACTCTTCGATCAGGTTCTCAAGGTCCTTCGCAAAACTAAGATTTCCCCTACATACCGCTTTTTGCGCTTCCGGTAGCCTCCCACGCGTCAACTAAACGCTGGTTGTCTACGGATCAAAACGCAGGGACGGGATGCAATGATTTCTTCAGCCCGATTGGGCGACAAGCACGCCTGCCCATTACCGGGGCACGGTACAACGCCTATCGCTTCTGCATCCGGTGACGTCAACATCAACGGCATGGGCGCGGCACGTGTGGGGGATACCTGTGGGTGTGGCGCGGTCATCACTACAGGCTTTCCTTCAATTCTGGTGAATGGCCGTCCTATGGCCCACCTAGGAAGCCCCACCAGTCACGGCGGGACAATCATCACGGGCTCAGGCAATGTTGGTGGCGGCTTCGTCATGGGCGACGCTGGTGGCGCGACCCTTATTAACTTCATGGCGCTGGGGGCCTTCCGGCCAGACGGTTCCGTGGATAATGAGAAGATGGCGACCTTGCTGGCTGACCCGAAGCTCACGGAGAAAGCCTTGGCGGCGAATGCTTTGGTAGGCCCTGAGGCAGCCGGCAAGAAGTCAGATGCGCAGCCTGAGTCAAAAGCGGAACCTGTTGTTTGCAAACACCCTGACAGGATGGAAGAGCTAGCGACTTATATTGCTGGAGAGATGAACGCCAACATCAACAGCCCAGAAGTGCTACAGATACAAGAACTGAACAGCTTTGATCCTGATGAGGAAACACGTAAATACGCTGCACTGCCATTTTACCTGCGACTCGGCCAAGGGCCGGATTTTTACACTATGGCACTGGTGAAAAAGACCAAAGCGTTTGCCATTTGGACTGAGCGTGTCGGCCAAGACAGGCCATGGGACCACAAGCCAATATTGGCGAAACTCTTCGGTGGGATATGGCAAAAGCAAGGAGAGTACGAATATTTCTATGATATCTGGTCAAACGTTCATTACGGTTACGTTGGCGTGGCAGGTAGGTTTTCTGAAAGTGTGTTACTGGACGGTGCGGGTATTGAGCAGATTGGGTCAGACACTTGGCGTCTCATAAAAGACCCTAAGAGATTTGATGGCCCGCGAAGGACTGAGGGCGTTGAGGGTATGCGTGCATGGGATGACACCCCCGATAGGGTTTCGATCATGATAGGGATGAATCTGTACAAGGAGTATCCAAACGGCGGCCTTACCGGAAAGATCGTTATGGACAAAGTGTTGGCCGTACCTATAAGCCACTGGGCGACAGGGGTCCAACCGCATGTCTGCAAGTGAGAAAAATTTCTACCTAGCGCGATGGATTATAGGCTTTGCTTGCCTCCTGATCGCTGGATGGTATTTAGCACTGCCAAGGGTCGTCATTTATTACTCAGCCGATGGCTCAAAAGGATTTCATTACGTACTCAATACGCAGCATTCAATCTTACGACGGGACTTGCTGCCCGGCGAGACAACCGGTGACACCGGTCATATTTTGCCCGACGAGGATTTCTTTATGATGTTCGATTGGTGGGCTGATAAGGCCCCGCCACGGTGCATCGACATCACGCCTAAATGGGGAAGTACGATAGACATCTATCTTGATGATATCGGCAGGATCGACACGGCGAAAACGGCGCCTGAGGTCATTGCTCGTCTGAAACAGTGTCCGGGGCGACCAGACCCCTTCGAGCCCTGAGGCGTGCGACCCGCGCCACGTCAAACTCGGCACAGCCAATGAGTAAACACAGAAGACACTCCCGGCACCTAAAGAAGAGCTGCCCCATACCCAGACTCAAGTAACGGTCTCCCTGAGAAAGCTCAAGGCATCCTTGAAAATATGATGCCATCTGTCAGACGGCTCACTCATCAGCGGATGCCAGAAGAATCTGAAATCATGTCCTCCATCATCCTCTGCAAAATGCACCCAGTTATCGGGAAGGTCTTGAGCCACCTCACATTCATGAAATGCCCAGATATGTCCCGTTATGGTGGAGTGCCACTCACCCAGGTTTCGCTTTGCTGTCGCTTGAATCCCGGCCTCCTCCATTAACTCCCGCACAGCAGCCGCGCCACTTGACTCGCCTGGTTCCACACTGCCCTTGACCAATTGCAGGCCAGCCAACGGATGCTCAAATGCCAGAATTTCCAGCACTCCCCGGTCACGCAGAACCACAGCACACGCTTTATCCGCCGCCATGCAGTTACACCCTGGCCTTTTCAGTTGCCTCTTGAACCCAATTGAAGAGCCTAGGGATTATGACGCTCGAATTCGTGCCTGCAAATCGCCAGACAGCCCGGACATGATCAAAGCCCCAACATCAGCCCACTCAGGCGTTTGACCTTGCGGCGCAGGGCTTCTTCGAAGATGCCTTGGCGCGGTTCGATGAGGCTGAACCAGTGCTTGGCGCGAGTGATGCCGGTGTAGATGAGCTCCTTGGTCAGTACCGGGTTGAGCGCTTCCGGCAGGATCAGGGCGGTGTGGGCGAATTCCGAGCCCTGGGATTTGTGTACGGTCATGGCGTACACGGTTTCGACCTCGTTGAGGCGGCTGGGCAGGACGAAGCGTACGCCTTCGCTGCCGTCGTTGCGGGGGAAGGCGACGCGCAGTACCTGTTTGCCCTCGCCGTCGCGCTCGGGCAGGCGCAAGGTGATGCCGATGTCGCCGTTCATCAGGCCGAGGCCATAGTCGTTGTGGGTCATCAGCACCGGGCGACCTTCGTACCATTGCTGTTCGCTTTCGATCAGCTTCGCGCTGAACAACGCGTGAGTGATGCGCTGGTTCAAACCCTCCACGCCCCACGGGCCTTTGCGTACGGCACACAGCAGTTGAAAGGCGTCGAAGGCGCTGAGTACCGAGCGCGCCCAACGCGTCCAGCACTCATCGTCCAGTACCGAATTATCGGCGGGCCGCTCGGCGGCGAGTACGTTCAGGTAATGCCGGTAACCCTGCGGGCCTTGCTCGCCCCTGCCAAGACCGTCGAGCACCAGGCGTTCGAACTTGAGGTCCTGCTCGCCCTTGAGGGCCAGGGCGAACAGGTCGTCATGACTGCCCGCCGCAAGCAGCGCGCGGGCCTGTTGGTCCTGCTGCTGGTTGACCAGCCGGGCCAACTGGCCGATGCCGCTGCCTTGGCCGAAACGACGCGAGTGGCGCAGCATCACCACTTGCTGGGCCAACGGATGCTGCTGCGCATCGCCCTGGCGCAAACCGCCCTTGCCGAGGTCTTCGCCGCTGACGGCTTCCAGCCAGGCCTGGGTGTCGGGGCTGTAGAAACCTTCTTCGGCGTCGCGGCACAGATCCCCGAGGACCGCCCCCGCCTCAACGGACGCCAGCTGGTCCTTGTCGCCCAGCAGAACCATGCGTGCATGCGGCGGCAGTGCGTCGAGCAGATTGGCCATCATTTCCAGGTCGATCATGGACGCTTCATCAACCACCAGCACGTCCAGCGGCAGCAAATTGCCCGCATGGTGACGGAAGTGCCGGGTACCGGGGCGACTGCCCAGCAGACGGTGGACGGTGGTCACCTCGCTGGGGATTTTCTGTCGTACGTCGTCACTGACATCCAGGCTCTGCACCTGTTGGCTGATGGACTCGGTCAAACGTGCCGCCGCCTTGCCGGTGGGCGCCGCGAGACGGATACGCAGCGGCTGGCCATTCTGTACCGCCGGGGCTTGCAACAAGGCCAGAAGGCGCACCACCGTGGTGGTTTTGCCGGTGCCGGGGCCGCCGGTGATGATGCTGAAACCCTTGCGGGTCGCCAGCGCGCAGGCAAGTTTCTGCCAGTCGATGACGGCTTGTGGCGAGGGATCGGCCGGACCGAACAACGCGTCGAGCTGCTGCGGCAGACCCTCCGGCGGCGTTTCACGCTGGGCCAGGCGCTGACGCAAGGCTGCAGCGATACGCCGTTCGTAAGTCCAGTAGCGACGCAGGTACAGACGCCGCTCGGCCAGCACCAGCGGTTTTTGTCGCGCTTCGGCACTTGAATCGCCCACCTCGGCGACCAGCATGCTGTCTGCCAGCGCCTGGCACCAGGCGGCGCCATCCAGCGCTGCCAGCAGTTGTGAGGGCAGCAGCATCGGCGCGCTCTGCTGATCGCCTTCGGGTGGCAGTGACAGGGCGAAGTCCGGTTCTTTGAGGGTCTCGTACAGATCGAGGCAGACGTGACCGTGGCCGAGCTGATGGCTGGTAAGCGCCGCAGCCACCAGCACCAACGGATCGGCCTGCGGATCGAGATCACTGAGGAACGCGACGAACGCCTTGTCCAGAGCACGCAACCAGCCGCGCTCGACCCAACGTTCGAGCAGGATCAGCAGATCGCTGACACGCGTCAGCGGGCTCAACTCCGCGAGGCTGATGTCGTCCAGCGCGGTAGGCAACAGATCATCGAACGAGCGGCTCATGCCAATGCTCCCGGCAGGTCATGCGCTATCGGTTTGCCCTGAAACAGCAGGTCCAGACTCTCGATCAGCTCACGTGGCGGACGGGTGAAATACGCACCCTGAGAGGCCGAACGACTGCCGCGCAGAAACAGGTACAGAGCGCCGCCCATGTGCTGGTCGTAATCGTAGTCGGCCATCCGCGTCTTGAGCTGACGGTGCAGGGCCAGCAGGTAGAGGACGTATTGCAGGTCATAGCGGTTGTCGAGAATGGCGGTTTCCATCGCCAGCTGGGTGTACGCACTGTCGTCACTGCCCAACCAGTTGGACTTGTAGTCCGCCACGTAATACCGGCCCTCATGTTCGAACGTCAGGTCGATAAAGCCCTTGAACATACCGTTGAGCGAGACCGTCTCGGTCGCAGCACGCGGCGCGTTGTCGTGGGTGAAGCGGCGCACGAGGGCGTCCATTTGCGCGACGTTGACGTTATTGCTGGCGAACCAGAATTCCATTTCCACACGGTACTGATTGGGCTGATCCAGTTCGCCCAGGGCCACCGGTGCGGCATCAGGCGACAAGCGCAGCGGCATGTTCAGCATGTGTTGCAGCCAATCGCTCAGGGTATTGATCCAGCCTGCCCAACCGCGTCGATTGCAGCGCCGGGCGACGGCGTCCTGCAGTTTCTCCGGCGCGTGCGCGGTGATCGCAAACCCTTCGTTGCCAGCCCACTCGAGCAATCCGTGCAGAAAGGTGCCGGGATTGGGGCCACGCGGAAAACGATGGATATCGCCGCCGCTGGTCAGGATGTCGCGCGGGGCTTCGGGGTCCAGACGCTCGTCGTCAAACAGTTTCTGTGCCTGCGGGCTGTCAGGCGATTCATCGGCACCGGCCGTTACCGTGTCGCCGATACGCAGGGCACTGTAGGACGCGATCCACCAGTTCTCGGCAGCGCGACGTTTGGGCACCAGCAGCTTGACCAGCGCCGCTTCGTTGCGCGGCGCACTGAAGCGCTCGTCGGTGGGCTCCGGAACAGGCTGCAAGGCAATCGCCTCACACCCCTGGGCCAGATCACGCAGCCAGACGTTCAACTCCGCCGACTCGGCCAGCACTGCGCCACCGCCCAGCAGGTAACCCAGTGCGGAGCGGTGCAGCATGGAGGTGTTGGCATTGCCACGCTTGAGGTCGGCGACGCCCAGCCAGCAGGCATGTTCCGATCGGGTGAGTGCGACGTAGAGCAAACGCAGGTCTTCGGCCAGACGCTCATCATCGGCTTGCTGAATCAGCGCCTCGGTAGGCTGCAGGCTGATCTGGGACTTGCCGTCGGCGTCATGAAACTGAAGAGGCAAGCGGCTGCCGTCCACCGGTTTCGAGGAGCAAATGAACGGCAGGAACACCAGCGGGTACTGCAGGCCCTTGGACTTGTGGATGGTGACCACCTTGACCAGTTGCTCGTCGCTTTCCAGACGCAGGATCTGCTCTTCCCCGGCCTGACCGGAGAGTGCCAGGTGGTCGCCCAGATGACGGATCAGCGCCTGCTCGCCATCCAGTTCGGCGGCGGCCTGCTGCAGCAGTTCAGACAGGTGCAGCAGGTTGGTGAGTACTCGCTCGCCGTCGTTGCGGGTCATCAAGGTCTGTGGCAGAGCAAAGTCATGCAGCAGACGGCGCAGCATCGGCAGCACGCCCTGGCTGCGCCATATGGCGCGATAGCCACGAAACTGCATGACGCGCCGCTCCCATGCCAGCTCGTCCTGATTCAGGCGTTCCAGCTCGGCCAGCGGCAGGTCCAGCGTGATACACGCCAGCGCGGCACGCAGCGTGCGCTCGGAGTCCGGCTCGGCACAGGCCTTGAGCCAGGACAGCAGGTCGTGGGCTTCCTGAGCGGCGAACACCGAATCCTTGTCGGACAGGTACACGCTGCGCACGCCGCGCGCGGTCAGTTGTTGACGCACCGCCTGCGCTTCCTTGCCGTCGCGGACCAGAATCGCAATGTCGGCGGGACGCAGCCCGCGTGTTGTGTTTTCGGGCGTAACGAAACCGGCACTACCCTGCTGACCGGCATTGAGCAGACGCACGATCTCGCTCGCGCAACTGGCTGCCAACTGCTGACGATAAACCACGCCGGACACCGGCTGGTCACTTTGCAGGTTCCAGAACGTCAGCGCCGTCAGGGGTGCACCGTCGACGTGCAGCGTCTCTTTGCGGCCTTGGGCCAGCGCATCGGAGAACGGCACCTGATTGCCGTGCTCATCGCGAAACAGGAACGCACCTCGACCTTGCTCACGTTGCTCTGCCCGCGTGAAGACATGGTTGACCGACTCGACCATCGCATGGCTGGAGCGGTAGTTGGTGTCCAGTGTATGCCAACGGCCATCGGTCGCCTGACGGGCACGCAGGTAGGTGTAGATATCGGCACCGCGAAACGCATAGATCGCCTGTTTCGGGTCGCCAATCAAGAACAGCCCGGTCTGCTCATCGTTGGCCTCGAGACGATAGATGCTGTCGAAGATCCGGTACTGGACCGGATCGGTGTCCTGGAATTCGTCGATCAACGCCACCGGAAACTGCTCGCGAATCAGGGTGGCCAGACGCTCGCCGCCAGCGCCATGCAAGGCAGCGTCGAGCCTGAGCAGCATGTCATCAAAGCCCATCTCGGCGCGGCGACGCTTCTCTTCTTCAAAGCGCGCGCTGACCCACTGCGCCGCATGCTGCAACACGGCAGCATCGGGTTTTGGCAAGCCGTCGAGCGCCGCCTTCAGCTGCGCCATGGCCTCGAAGGCCGGGTGCACAGGTGGCTCGCTCTTCCAGGCTTCGGCAATGCCTTCGGGGGTCAGACGAGTGAAACCGGTGCCCAGATCCAGCGCTTCCTGTGTGTCGTCAGCGGCCCAGGCGGCAAGCTTTTCAAACCAGGGTTTGAAGTAGCGTTCCTGCATCTTGCGGCCGTCGACTGCCTTGCGGGCGACCGCGTCCTGACACAGCGCATACAACTCGTCGGACCAAACGGCCCACGGCGCTTTCAGCGCGGCAAGCGCTGCCCGGCGCTCTTGCAATGACGCCGCGATCAGTTCGGCCGGTTCCTGGCTGAGTGGACTGCGCTCGCGGCCGAACAGACCTCGCACACGCGGCAACAACGCCGCCGGACCGCTGAGGTTTTCCCGCACCCAGAGCAGTGCGTCGCCGCTCATGGGGTAACAGAAGCGGCGCCAGTAATCACGCAGGACTTCGCCGAGCAAATCGCTGTGGTCGGTTTCCAGCGTCTGGGTGAACAAGCTGCCGCTGTCGAATGCATGCTCGCGCAACATGCGCTGGCACCAACTGTGGATGGTCGAGACCGCGGCCTCGTCCATCCACTGAGCAGCGATGTCCAGACGGCTGGCGCAGGCTGGCCATAGCGACGCTTCGAACTGTTCACGCAGGTCGGCAATCAGGCCATCGGGGGCGGCGATCTCGTCACGGAAGAAGCGGGCAGCCTCCGCCAGCCGGGTACGAATTCTGTCACGCAACTCTTTGGTCGCGGCGTCGGTGAAGGTCACCACAAGGATCTGTGGCGGCAGCAGTTCGCGACCAAAGCCGGACTGCTCGGTGCCGTGGCCGAGTACCAGACGCAAGTACAGGGCGGAGATGGTGAAGGTCTTGCCGGTCCCGGCGCTGGCCTCGATCAGCTGACTGCCGCGCAGTGGAAAGCGCAGCGCGAGAGGAAGGGATTGCTCGCTCATGCGCCGCCCTCCCCGCCGGACAATGACTGCCAGGGCGCATCGTAAATCGGTCTGTAGAGCGTCTCGCACCAGCCTGCGAATTCTTCACTGCCCATCAGTGCGTCGAAGTCCGGGAACTGCCGGGCCAGTGCCGTGCTTTCGCGACGCTCGCCATCGGTGGTCTGTCCGTCACCTTCGTAGGCTTTGCGGGCAGCCGCTTCGGTTTTGTCGGCAGGCTGGCCCAACCAGGCGAAGGCGGTTTTGACCGCGACCGGAAGGGGTTCTTGCATGCCGTGCAGCCAGGCCGTCAGCAAGTGATTGAGCGTGGTGACGGCACTCGCCTTGTCCAGCGGCTCCAGCATCAGGGTTTCATCACTGGCGACCAGTGCCGTGCTCAACGGCAGATCGCAGGCGCACGCCACCAGATGATTGACCCACGGCCGAATCAGCCGGTGCCACTTGCGGGTCTTTTTCGAGCCGATGCTGTTGGGAATGGCGGTGACCAGCAACAGCTCGCCACGGGCATTACGGTGCAGTCCGCCCAGCCAGCCGTCGATGCTGACACCCGCATGGCTGAAGCTGATCGGTAAAGCACTGCTCAGGGTCTCGGGCCAGAGGGTCAACAGATCGTGGTAGCGCCTGAGTACGTCCGGCAGCGGCTCGATCAGTTCGCTCTGCATCAAGGTGCCGAAACCTGCGAGCGGCAACAGACCACTGGCTTGCAGTTTCAGCGCTTGGGTCTGCAGAGCAGCATCCATGTTGTCCGGAGAGGACATGCCAGCGCCAAGCAGGCTTTCACTCAGGCCATAGCGTTCAAGGGCATCGAGCACGAACGGTTCTTCATCAGCCAACGGCGCTTCAGCGACTTCGAAATAGATCTTCAGACGCTGGCTGAAAAAGTGCTTTACCGGGTTTCTCAGGAAATCCTGTAGCTGCGCAATGGATAGCGGTTCTTCCTGTTCATGAGCGGGCAGTGCTTGAGGCACGGGCACCTGAAGGTCGGTTTCATGCAGCAGGCGCCATTCGCGGGCGAAGCTGAAATAACCTGTGCCGGCGTGGAAATAATTGGCGCTGAAGGGTTGCAAGGGGTGATTCACAGTCAGGGCCTTCAGCAAGCGCTCATCATCCTGTTTAACGTCCGGGTCGGTCTCGCAGGCCAGCTTCCAGCCGCTGGCGAGGTGATCGCGCAACTGTCCGATGAGTACCGAAGCAGGACGCTCACTGTTGTCACGAATGCTGTGGCCAACCCAACTGACATACAGCTGGTCCCTGGCCGAGAGCAAGGCTTCCAGCAACAGGTAACGATCGTCTTCACGCCGGGAACGGTCGCCGGGGCGGTAATCGCTGCCCATCAGGTCGAAATCCAGCGGCGGTTGCGCGCGTGGGTAATCGCCGTCGTTCATGCCCAACAGGCAGACCACTTTGAACGGAATGGCGCGCATGGGCATCAGCGTGCAGAAGTTGACCGAGCCCGCGAGAAAACGCTGGGACAGGCGCCCTTGATCGAGCCCGGCCAGCCAAGCCTCACGCACCACGGTCAGCGGCAGCTCATCGGTCAGCCTTACCGTTGCACAGGTCTCCAGCCAGTTCTCGCGCAGTGTTTCCAACTGGGCAAGCAGGTAATCGTCATGCTCGCTGTCGGCAAGAAAGAACAACTGCAACAGCGATTGCAGACGGGCACCCCACGCTTCCGGAGTGGTGGGTGTCGACAACTCTGTGTGGGCGACCTGAAGGGCGTCAATCAGCGCGACCAGCGGACCGATCAACGCCGCATCAAGCCCGCCGATCTCATCGTAAGGTTCGATGCCGTCATAAGCCGCACCGGCACCCACGGCGTAACCCAGCAACATACGACGCAGGCCGAAATGCCAGCTGTTCTGCTCAAGGGCATCCGGCAGCCCCAGACCAGCACGCTGCTGGGCATTAAGGCCCCAACGAATGCCTGCGCCTTCTATCCAGCGATGCAGCGTTGGCAGGTCACGCTCCTGAATCCTGAAGCGTGCGCGCAAGGCCGGAACGTCCAGCAGGTCAAGAATCTCGCTGACCGGGAAACGGCTGTCCGGGAGTTTGAGCAGGTGCTCGACAGCGATCAGCAACGGCTCGCGGCCGCGCTGGCCCTGGTCAGCCAGCGTAAAGGGGATGAAGCGACGATCTTCGCGCTCGATCTGCCCGAATACCGCGCGTATGTGTGGGGCATAGCTGTCGATATCCGGGACCATGACAATCACGTCACGCGGGCGCAGGCCAGGGTCTTTGCTGAATCTCGCCAGTAGCTGGTCATGCAGCACTTCCACTTCGCGCTGCGCGCTGTGGGCCACATGGAAGCGGATCGAGCGGTCCTCGAGAGGATCGACTGCCGGCCAGAGCTCACGGGTTTCATCCAGCGGACGCAGCTCGAGAATATCGTCCTGCAACTGGTTCAGCAGGGTGGTGGGCTGCGCTTCACTGAACAGATCAATGCGCTCGTCCTTGAACGAGGAACGGTAGCTGCGCGGGTCGTCATGGCTGTCCAGCAGGTTGATGTAATCACGTCCCTGCTTGCCCCAGGCCGCGAGCAATGGGTGAGCGTGCTGATGCAGCGCTTGCGGGTCGAGGACCATCGGCATTCCGCTCTTGCGCGCCTGGCGTTTGTACTGGTGACGCAGCAGGTCCTTGTCGGCGACGATATCGGTCCAGTGATGACGACACGGATTGTGGACGCAGAGCAGAACCTGACTGAACCTGGCCAGCCCTGCCAACGCCTCAAGCGCTTGTGCCGGCAGTGACGAAATGCCGAAAACGATGACCCGTGCCGGTAAGCCCGGTGGCGCTTCGGTCGTGTTGCCGATGCGCTCGATAAAACGCTGATGCACCCCCGCGCGGCTCTGCGACATCCCTTCAGCCCCGACGTCGTCAAGCAGCGCGCGCCACAGTTCGGCTTGCCAGCAATTGGCAGCTGACAATGGTCTGGACTGACCTCGTACATCGCGCAATTGATGACGGCCAGCAGCCCAGTCTTCCAGCCAGTCAGCGCGGTAAACCTGATATTGGTCGAACAGATCGGACAGGCGCTCGGACAGTTGATAGCGCTTGCGCAGATCCGTGTCGTCGGTCAGGAAGCGCTGCAGGGGCTCGAAGTGTGGCTGATTGATCAGCGACGGCAGCAAGCGCATCAAGCGCCAGGTCAAAGGGGTCTTGTCGAGCAAGGACGTCTGGGGGATCTCATCCGCCCCCAGCACCATGCGATACAGCGTCCACATGAAACTGCCGGGCAACTGGACGTCGATGGCGGCAGCGATACCACAGCCACCGTTATCTTCATCCTGAGCATCTTCGGCCAAGGCCAGCTTCAGCCATTGCGCAATGCCGTTGCTCTGCACCAGAGCAATCTCGTTTTCCAGGGGCGCCAATGGATATCGCCGCATCCAGGACACAACCAGACTGCGCAGTTCATCAGGGCGGTTGCCTTGAACCACCATGAAGCCTGCACTCAGAGAGGTTGTAACGGACATGCTTGCTTCCTTGACGGGTGCGTGGAACCTGATGCCGAACCATAAGGGCAAGCGCGCCGGATTGCCATAAGCACGTGGGTCTGGATGACTGCCGGAGAGGTGGAGTTATGAGTTCAGGAGAATGCAGAGGTTTCTGGAACCCCAGACAAACAAAAACCCTCAACGCATAAGCGATGAGGGTTTCTGGAATTTAATCTTGACGATGACCTACTCTCACATGGGGAAACCCCACACTACCATCGGCGATACATCGTTTCACTACTGAGTTCGGGATGGGATCAGGTGGTTCCAATGTTCTATGGTCGTCAAGAAATTCGGGTACCGAATCGTGCCCTGCGGCGCGCTTCAGCAAATCGGGTATGTGATAGCAAGCTGTTTCAGGTGTCGTTCGTGACGCAAACTTTCGGTTCGTGTCATCTTCACAGTCACCGCAATCTGGTCATTCGACGCAAATTGCTTGGGTGTTATATGGTCAAGCCTCACGGGCAATTAGTATTGGTTAGCTCAACGCCTCACAGCGCTTACACACCCAACCTATCAACGTCGTAGTCTTCGACGGCCCTTTAGGGAACTCAAGGTTCCAGTGAGATCTCATCTTGAGGCAAGTTTCCCGCTTAGATGCTTTCAGCGGTTATCTTTTCCGAACATAGCTACCCGGCAATGCCACTGGCGTGACAACCGGAACACCAGAGGTTCGTCCACTCCGGTCCTCTCGTACTAGGAGCAGCCCCTCTCAAATCTCAAACGTCCACGGCAGATAGGGACCGAACTGTCTCACGACGTTCTAAACCCAGCTCGCGTACCACTTTAAATGGCGAACAGCCATACCCTTGGGACCGGCTTCAGCCCCAGGATGTGATGAGCCGACATCGAGGTGCCAAACACCGCCGTCGATATGAACTCTTGGGCGGTATCAGCCTGTTATCCCCGGAGTACCTTTTATCCGTTGAGCGATGGCCCTTCCATACAGAACCACCGGATCACTAAGACCTACTTTCGTACCTGCTCGACGTGTCTGTCTCGCAGTCAAGCGCGCTTTTGCCTTTATACTCTACGACCGATTTCCGACCGGTCTGAGCGCACCTTCGTACTCCTCCGTTACTCTTTAGGAGGAGACCGCCCCAGTCAAACTACCCACCATACACTGTCCTCGATCCGGATAACGGACCTGAGTTAGAACCTCAAAGTTGCCAGGGTGGTATTTCAAGGTTGGCTCCACGCAGACTGGCGTCCACGCTTCAAAGCCTCCCACCTATCCTACACAAGCAAATTCAAAGTCCAGTGCAAAGCTATAGTAAAGGTTCACGGGGTCTTTCCGTCTAGCCGCGGATACACTGCATCTTCACAGCGATTTCAATTTCACTGAGTCTCGGGTGGAGACAGCGCCGCCATCGTTACGCCATTCGTGCAGGTCGGAACTTACCCGACAAGGAATTTCGCTACCTTAGGACCGTTATAGTTACGGCCGCCGTTTACCGGGGCTTCGATCAAGAGCTTCGCTTGCGCTAACCCCATCAATTAACCTTCCGGCACCGGGCAGGCGTCACACCCTATACGTCCACTTTCGTGTTTGCAGAGTGCTGTGTTTTTAATAAACAGTCGCAGCGGCCTGGTATCTTCGACCGGCAGGGGCTTACGCAGTAAATGCTTAACCTCCACCGGCGCACCTTCTCCCGAAGTTACGGTGCCATTTTGCCTAGTTCCTTCACCCGAGTTCTCTCAAGCGCCTTGGTATTCTCTACCCAACCACCTGTGTCGGTTTGGGGTACGGTTCCTGGTTACCTGAAGCTTAGAAGCTTTTCTTGGAAGCATGGCATCAACCACTTCGTGTTCTAAAAGAACACTCGTCATCAGCTCTCGGCCTTAAGATCCCGGATTTACCTAAGATCTCAGCCTACCACCTTAAACCTGGACAACCAACGCCAGGCTGGCCTAGCCTTCTCCGTCCCTCCATCGCAATAACCAGAAGTACAGGAATATTAACCTGTTTTCCATCGACTACGCTTTTCAGCCTCGCCTTAGGGACCGACTAACCCTGCGTCGATTAACGTTGCGCAGGAAACCTTGGTCTTTCGGCGTGGGTGTTTTTCACACCCATTGTCGTTACTCATGTCAGCATTCGCACTTCTGATACCTCCAGCAAGCTTCTCAACTCACCTTCACAGGCTTACAGAACGCTCCTCTACCGCATCATCAAAAGATGATACCCGTAGCTTCGGTGCATGGTTTGAGCCCCGTTACATCTTCCGCGCAGGCCGACTCGACTAGTGAGCTATTACGCTTTCTTTAAAGGGTGGCTGCTTCTAAGCCAACCTCCTAGCTGTCTAAGCCTTCCCACATCGTTTCCCACTTAACCATGACTTTGGGACCTTAGCTGACGGTCTGGGTTGTTTCCCTTTTCACGACGGACGTTAGCACCCGCCGTGTGTCTCCCATGCTCGGCACTTGTAGGTATTCGGAGTTTGCATCGGTTTGGTAAGTCGGGATGACCCCCTAGCCGAAACAGTGCTCTACCCCCTACAGTGATACATGAGGCGCTACCTAAATAGCTTTCGAGGAGAACCAGCTATCTCCGAGCTTGATTAGCCTTTCACTCCGATCCACAGGTCATCCGCTAACTTTTCAACGGTAGTCGGTTCGGTCCTCCAGTTAGTGTTACCCAACCTTCAACCTGCCCATGGATAGATCGCCCGGTTTCGGGTCTATTCCCAGCGACTAGACGCCCTATTAAGACTCGCTTTCGCTACGCCTCCCCTATTCGGTTAAGCTCGCCACTGAAAATAAGTCGCTGACCCATTATACAAAAGGTACGCAGTCACCCAACAAAGTGGGCTCCCACTGCTTGTACGCATACGGTTTCAGGATCTATTTCACTCCGCTCTCCGCGGTTCTTTTCGCCTTTCCCTCACGGTACTGGTTCACTATCGGTCAGTCAGTAGTATTTAGCCTTGGAGGATGGTCCCCCCATATTCAGACAAGGTTTCTCGTGCCCCGTCCTACTCGATTTCATTGCAAAGGGATTTTCGCGTACAGGGCTATCACCCACTATGGCCGTCCTTTCCAGAACGTTCCGCTAATCTCAATACAACTTAAGGGCTGGTCCCCGTTCGCTCGCCACTACTAAGGGAATCTCGGTTGATTTCTTTTCCTCAGGGTACTTAGATGTTTCAGTTCCCCTGGTTCGCCTCTTGCACCTATGTATTCAGTACAAGATAACCATCTTATGATGGCTGGGTTCCCCCATTCAGATATCTCCGGATCACAGTCTGTTTGCCGACTCCCCGAAGCTTTTCGCAGGCTACCACGTCTTTCATCGCCTCTGACTGCCAAGGCATCCACCGTATGCGCTTCTTCACTTGACCATATAACCCCAAGCAATCTGGTTATACTGTGAAGACGACATTCGCCGAAAGTTTGCATTTCACAAACTTTACCTTAGCCCGGACACACACCAGTGAAAGAGGTGCCCGGTCTATATTTCTTTCTATCACATACCCAAATTTTTAAAGAACGATCTAATCAAAGACTAGAAATCAACATTCATGCACCCTTTGTATTGCAGGGTGGAATGCTCATTTCTAAGCTTTCAAACAGAAGCAGTAAGTGGTGGAGCCAAGCGGGATCGAACCGCT
>NZ_JAFIBG010000001.1:4940000-5857500 GCF_017832995.1 Pseudomonas sp. PvP009
ACGCATGCAGGTCGCCGAACAGGGAACGCTTCCAGCCACCAAAGCTGTGATAAGCCACCGGTACTGGCAGCGGAACGTTGACCCCGACCATCCCCACTTCAATTTCGTCGCAGAACAGACGCGCCGCTTCGCCATCGCGGGTAAAGATGCAGGTGCCGTTGCCGTATTCGTGATCGTTGATCAGTTGCATGGCCTGCTCAAGGCTGTCCACACGCACGATGCACAGCACCGGCCCGAAAATCTCTTCTTTATAGATACGCATCTCTGGCGTCACGCGATCGAACAGGCAGCCCCCCATGAAGAAGCCCTGTTCGTGCCCGGCAACCTGAAGATTGCGCCCGTCGACCACCAAGGTCGCGCCCGCTTGCACACCGTCTTCTATATAGCCGCCGACCTTGTCGCGATGCTGCCCGGTGACCAGTGGCCCCATGTCCAGGCCACAGGTCGTGCCCGCACCGATCTTCAGGCTCTGGATTTGCGGAACCAGCTTGGCCACTAATGCATCAGCGATCTGATCACCAACGCACACCGCGACCGAGATCGCCATGCAACGCTCGCCGCAGGATCCGTAAGCTGCGCCCATCAAGGCACTCACGGCATTGTCCAGATCGGCATCCGGCATCAACACCGCATGATTCTTGGCGCCACCGAGGGCCTGAACGCGCTTGCCCCGCGCTGCGCCTTCCTTATAGATGTACTCGGCAATAGGCGTAGAACCGACGAAGCTGAGCGCCTTGACCTCCGGCGCTTCGATCAGCGCATCGACCGCGACCTTGTCACCGTGAACCACATTGAGCACACCCTTCGGCAGCCCCGCCTCATGCAGCAGTTCGGCAATCAACAGCGTTGAACTGGGATCGCGCTCCGAAGGCTTGAGGATGAAGCAGTTACCGCACGCAATGGCCAGCGGGTACATCCACAGCGGCACCATCGCCGGGAAGTTGAACGGGGTAATACCGGCAACGATACCCAGCGGTTGAAAGTCAGACCACGCATCGATGTTCGGCCCGACGTTGCGGCTGTATTCACCCTTGAGCACTTCAGGCGCGGCGCAGGCGTACTCCACGTTTTCAATGCCGCGCTTCAGCTCGCCCGCCGCATCTTCCAGGGTCTTGCCGTGTTCTTCACTGATCAATTGGGCAATGCGTGCCTCGTTCTGCTCGAGCAGTTGTTTGAAACGGAACATCACCTGAGCACGCTTGGCCGGTGGCGTATTGCGCCACGCCGGAAAGGCAGCCTTGGCCGAGTCGATTGCCTTCTGGACTGTTTCGCGATCGGCCAGCGCTACGGTGTGGATAACCTGCCCGGTCGACGGGTTGAACACATTGGCGCTACGACCTTCAGCAGAAACGAACTCGCCGTGGATCAGGTGTTGAATGCTGCTCATGGAAAACTCCGGATAAAGGCAGCGGGCGTGAGTCAGCTCACACCCGATGCGATAAAGGCACGCATATAAGAAGAGAGTGCTGCCAGCGCGGTCAGTCGATCAGATTCAGGGTTTCGCCGACGGCATCGAACAATCGATCCAGATCCTGCGCCTGGCTGTTGAAGGTCGGTCCGAATTGCAGGGTGTCACCGCCAAAGCGCACGTAGAAACCGGCTTTCCACAGCTTCATGCCCGCCTCGAAGGGGCGCACGATGGCATCCCCGTCACGCGGTGCGAGCTGGATGGCACCCGCCAGACCGTAATTGCGGATATCGACCACGTTTTTCGCGCCCTTGATACCGTGCAGCGCACGTTCAAAATGCGGCGCGACTGCGGCGGCCTGCTGCACCAGATTCTCCCGTTGCAGCAGTTCAAGCGCCGCCAGCCCGGCAGCACACGCTACGGGGTGAGCGGAATAGGTGTAGCCGTGAGGGAATTCGACGGCGTACTCCGGCGTCGGCTGATTCATGAACGTTTGATAGATCTCGCTGCTGGCGATTACCGCGCCCATGGGGATAGCGCCATTGGTGATCTGCTTGGCGATGCACATCAGGTCAGGCGTGACACCGAAACTGTCGGCACCAAACATCGAGCCCGTACGACCGAAGCCGGTGATGACTTCATCGAAGATCAGCAGGATATTGTGCTGATCACAAATCTCACGCAGCCGCTTGAGATAGCCTTGCGGCGGAACGATCACACCGGCCGAGCCCGACATGGGTTCGACGATCACTGCAGCGATGTTCGACGCATCATGCAACTCGATCAGCTTGAGCATCTCGTCAGCCAGCGCGATACCGCCCGCCTCGGGCATGCCCTTCGAGTACGCATTGCTGGCCAGCAGGGTGTGCGGCAAGTGGTCGACGTCCATCAACTGGCCGAACATCTTGCGGTTGCCATTCACTCCGCCCAGGCTGGTACCCGCCACATTCACGCCGTGATAGCCGCGTGCCCGACCGATCATCTTGGTCTTGGTCGCCTGGCCTTTCAGCCGCCAGTAGGCGCGCACCATCTTCACCGCCGTATCCGCGCACTCGGAACCCGAGTTGGTATAGAAGACGTGGTTGAGATTGCCCGGCGTCAGGTCGGTAATCTGTTCTGCCAGCTGGAACGACAGGGGATGCCCGAACTGAAAGCCCGGCGAGTAATCCAACACACCCAGTTGCCGGGACACGGCTTCCTGAATTTCCTTGCGAGTGTGCCCGGCGCCACATGTCCATAGGCCTGAGAGTGCATCGTAGATCTTGCGTCCCTTGTCGTCTGTCAGATAGCTGCCATGCGCGGCCACGACCATGCGCGGGTCGCGCTGGAAATTTCGATTCGCGGTGTAAGGCATCCAGTGAGCATCGAGCTTCAACTGACGGGTGACAGGCACATCGGACACTTCGAACATATTCATGGGAGCAAGCCTCGCAGGCGCTGAACGATCAGTCATTGCAGCTAAGGTGCCACGCGGATAAAGTTCATAAAACCCGACTTTTACGATCTTTGGTTTGGTAATCACTAAACAATGAATATCCGTCGTTCCGATCCGGTGTCGCAGGTCAGTGACTTTGATATCCGCTTGCTGCGCCTATTCAAAAGCGTTGTCGAAGCGGGTGGCTTTTCTGCGGCTGAGAGCGTGCTCGGCATTGGCCGATCCGCGATCAGCCAGCAGATGAGTGACCTGGAACAACGCCTCGGCCTGCGCCTGTGCCAGCGAGGACGCGCCGGTTTTTCGCTGACCGACGAAGGGCGCGAGGTCTATCAGTCGTCGCTGCAACTGCTCAGCGCCCTGGAAAGTTTCAGGACAGAGGTCAACGGCCTGCACCAGAACCTGCGCGGCGAACTGAACATCGGCCTGACCGACAATCTGGTCACCCTGCCCCACATGCGCATCACCCATGCCCTTGCCCGGCTGAAAGAGCGCGGACCGGGCGTGCACATCAACATCCGCATGATCGCCCCCGCCGAAGTCGAGCGCGGTGTACTCGACGGCGGCCTGCATGTCGGTGTCGTTCCACAGGCCAGTGCCTTGCCGGGGCTTGAGTATCATCCGTTGTACAGCGAGCGTTCGCTGCTCTATTGCGCGGTCGGGCATCCTCTGTTTTACGCCGACAATGCCACGCTGGATGACGCACGCCTCGCACAACAGGAAGCCATCGCTCCGACCTTTCGCCTGCCCAACGATGTTCAGGACCACTATCAGGCGCTGACCTGCACGGCCAGCGCGTCCGACCGGGAGGGCATCGCCTTCCTGATTCTGACCGGCCGCTATATAGGCTATCTGCCCGATCATTACGCCAACGCTTGGGTGCAGGAAGGCAGGCTGCGCGCATTGAAACCGGATTCGAAGTTTTACGACCTCAACCTGGTGACCGTCACCCGCAAAGGCCGGCGCCCTCATTTGGTGCTCGAGAGCTTTCTGGAAACACTTGCCGCTACCCGATGACACATTTCTGTCCGACACCTGGCCGGCTCGCCGACGCTGCAGCGCGCCTTCAAAGCGCTATGAGGCTGATATTTATTGAAATAACCGGACTCAAATAAAAATAACCTGAGCAACTGGACAGTTTTTTGCAGTAGTCCCGAACAACGACACGCCAGCACATGGCATTTCCCCGTCCGAGAACTCGCCATGCAGCCTGAAACACTCGACAACGATGATCTGATTTACGGCCTGAACGATCGACCAAAACCCTGGACGGCCATTTTGGCAGCGTTCCAGCACGTTCTCGCCAGCTTCGTGGGGATCATCACCCCGCCCCTGATCATCGGCTCGACCCTCGGCCTGACCCAATACATGCCGTACCTGATCAGCATGGCCTTGATGGTCTCGGGCACCGGTACGTTCATCCAGGCGCGCCGCCCGTTCGGCATCGGCGCGGGCATGATCTGTCTGCAAGGCACCAGCTTCGCGTTCCTGGGCGCCGTGTTGTCCGCAGGCTTTCTGGTCAAACAGCGCGGCGGCAGCCCGGAGGACATCATGGCGATGATCTTCGGCGTGTGCTTTTTCGGTGCGCTGGTGCAGATCGCACTGAGTCGCTGCATTAGCCAATTGCGAAGGGTCATCACGCCGCTGGTGACCGGTATTGTCATCACGCTGATTGGTGTGAGCCTGATCAAGGTGGGCGTGACAGACCTGGGCGGCGGCTTCAACGCGCCGGACTTCGGCGCCCCGGTTAATCTGGCGCTGGGCGCGTTCGTGCTGGCCGTGATCATCGTGCTCAATCGCTCGAATACGCCTTGGGTACGTTTGTCAGCCATCATTATCGGCCTGGCGGTCGGCAGTCTGGCCGCGTGGTTCAGCGGCAAACTGGTGCCGCAACCCTTTCACGACCTGCCATTGATCAGCGTTCCGATGCCCTTCCGCTTCGGCTTCAATTTCGACTGGAGCGCTTTCCTGCCTGTCGCGCTGATTTATCTGATCAGCAGCATCGAAACGGTCGGCGACCTGACCGCCAATTGCATGCTCGCGCGCCAGCCCATCAGCGGCCCGAGCTACCTGGCACGCCTCAAGGGCGGCGTACTGGGCGATGGCGTCAGCTGCATGATCGCCGCGACCTTCAGCGCATTTCCCAATACCACCTTTGCGCAAAACAACGGTGTGATCCAGTTGACCGGCGTTGCCAGTCGCTATGTCGGGCTGTACATCGGCGCGGTGCTGTTCGTGCTCGGGCTTTTTCCACACATTGGTGCCATCGTTCAGCAGATCCCTAAGCCGGTGCTCGGCGGCGCAACGCTGGTCATGTTCGGCAGCGTCGCGGCGGCCGGTGTGCGCATTCTGGCCCAGTCGCCGCTCGACCGACGCAGCATGCTGATCATTGCGACGTCATTGGGTGTCGGTCTGGGCATTGCGTCGCAGCCTGCGCTGCTGCATCAATTGCCGAAACTGGTGCAGAACCTGTTCGATTCGGCCATCACCAGCGGCGGTATCACGGCCATTGTCATGTGCCTGCTGATTCCGGAAAGCAAAGTCGCCGCCGCTACGACCGACGACGTGCCGGAACCCGAACCTGTGGAGCAACCACGATAACTTTGCATGCCGCGCCCGCACCGACGCTTGCGAGATGCTCGCCGGTGCGCTATCTGTTCATCCGTCGCGCCCTACGACCTGTCCGGAATTGCCCATGACCCTTGAAGTCCCCGCACACAGCGCTCACGTCACCAAGCCTGCAAGCCGTATTCGTCAGAAGAACGAAGAAGCGATCATCCAGGCAGCCGAAGATGAATTCGCCCGCCACGGTTTCAAGGGCACCAGCATGAACACCATCGCGATCAAGGCCGGGCTGCCAAAAGCCAATCTGCATTACTACTTCACCAACAAACTCGGCCTGTATGTCGCGGTGCTCAGCAACATCATCGATTTGTGGGACAGCACCTTCAACCACCTCAGCGTCGAAGACGACCCGGCAGAGGCGCTGGCCCGCTATATTCGCGCCAAGATGGAGTTCTCGCGCCGCCAGCCACAGGCCTCGCGGATCTTCGCCATGGAAATCATCAGCGGTGGCGAATGCATGAGCGAGTACTTCAGCCAGGATTACCGCCTGTGGTTCCAGGGCCGGGCCGCGGTCTTTCAAGCCTGGATCGACGCCGGCAAGATGGACCCCGTTGACCCGGTGCACCTGATCTTCCTGCTATGGGGCAGCACCCAGCACTATGCCGACTTCGCCTCGCAGATCTGTCGCGTCACCGGTCGCTCCCGACTGACGCGCCAGGACATGGATCAGGCCAGCAACAATCTCATTCGAATCATCCTCAAAGGTTGTGGGCTCACGCCGCCAGCCTTGTAGAATCGTCGCCTTGACGTCAGCTGGACACACGCATGCCTTTTACCCTGGTCGGCCCTTGCGAGTTTCGTGAAGAAATTCGTAAGAGCCGCTTCATCACCCTCGCCGCCCCCATCGCCAGCCCGGCCGACGCACAGGCGTTCATCGAGCAGCACAGTGACTTGAACGCCACTCATAATTGCTGGGCATGGAAGCTCGGCGGGCAGTATCGCAGCAACGATGACGGCGAACCGGGCGGCACTGCAGGCAGGCCGATTCTGGCCGCCATCGAAGCGCAGGCGTTCGATCAGGTCGTGGTGCTGGTGATCCGCTGGTACGGCGGCATTCAACTGGGGACAGGCGGCCTGGCCCGCGCCTATGGCGGCGGTGCCAACAAATGTCTGCAACAGGCCGAGCGTCTGCCGCTGATCCAGCGCGCGTCGTTCCATCTTGAATGCAGCTTCAGTGAGCTGGCGCTGGTCAAGCTGCGTCTCGGCGAATTGAACGGTCTTGTGGAAAGCGAAAACTTCATGGCCAACGGTGTGCAGATGTCCATCGCCATCGGCCCTGAGCACACCGACACCCTGCAGCGCCAACTGGCTGACTTGAGTCGCGGCAGAATCCTTCTGCACGCAGCGCCGGAGCAGTAGCCGGAGCCTTTGCGCAACATGTCAAAACTGCCCACATCTACTGTGCATCCGGCTGTGGATAAGCTGAGCACACTCCACCGCGAGCCTTGCCGGGCTTGCGTTTCAGGCGAATGATCGTTTTTTGAGCAATTGCCGTGCGTGGATCCATAAAGAGTGCAAAAACAGCCTGTTAGCGCTTCTTAGTGCCTTTGGATGTTAACCGTCGCCGCATTATTCTCACTCAACCTGCTTGCGCACAGTATCTGTGGAAGAACCTGTGGATAACAGGTGCAAGGGTCGCGCATTGGTTCAGCGCACCGCCTTCCACGTCCGCTGTACATTTTTTGTTCAAATCAAAGAGCCACATTGGCCCGCGTTCAACCTGCACGCCCCGAACTGGTGCTGAAACGAGCGCGCTCGATGGGCGAAGGCCGGTGACAGGGCCGAAAACTCCGTGCCTGGCCTTGATTCCGCGTGCCGGACGCGAATCCTGACTCCTTGGCCAGGATTTTGCTTTATCCACACGCGACCCACTTCTGCCTCAGAGCCTTTCATGTCAAACCACGCGATACCTGCGCGCCTGCAACTGCGCCACATCACCAAACGGTATCCCGGCTGCCTGGCCAACGACGCTGTCGACCTGACGATTCAGCCCGGAGAGATTCACGCCCTGCTGGGTGAAAACGGTGCGGGCAAAAGCACGCTGATGAAGATCATCTACGGCGTGACGCAGCCCGACGCCGGGACGATCATCTGGCAAGGCCAGGCGCAGACCATGCGCAATCCGGCACAGGCCAGAAGCCTGGGCATCGGCATGGTGTTCCAGCATTTTTCGCTATTCGAAACCCTCAGCGTCGCGCAAAACATCGCGCTGGCCATGGGCGCAGCGGCAGGCACGCCCAAACAACTGGAGCCGCGCATCCGCGAGGTCTCTCAACGCTACGGCATGGCGGTTGAACCCCAGCGGCTGGTCCACAGCCTGTCGATTGGCGAGCGGCAGAAAGTCGAGATCATTCGCTGCCTGATGCAGGACATTCGCCTGTTGATCCTCGACGAACCCACGTCGGTGTTGACGCCCCAGGAAGCCGAGGAGCTGTTCGTGACCCTGCGCCATCTGGCTCGAGAAGGCTGCAGCATTCTGTTTATCAGTCACAAGCTGGGCGAGGTGCGCGCGCTGTGTCACAGCGCAACCGTGCTGCGCAACGGCAAGGTCTCCGGGCACTGCATTCCCGCTGAATGTTCCGATCTGGAACTGGCGCGCTTGATGGTCGGTGATGCCGAAGGGCTGACCGCGCAGTATGAGAAAGCCAGCGGCGGCAAAGCCTTTTTGCGCATCGACAAACTGTCCTGGCACAACCCGGACCCGTTCGGCTGCTCACTCAAAGACCTCAGTCTGGAAGTACGCAGCGGCGAAATCGTCGGTATCGCAGGTGTAGCCGGGAATGGTCAGGATGAATTGCTGGCGCTGCTCAGCGGCGAACAGACCTTGCCGCACGCCCAGGCGGCGACCCTGCGTTTTGAGGATGCCCCGGTCGGCAACCTGCGCCCCGATGCGCGGCGCAAGCGTGGCTTGGCATTCGTCCCGGCCGAGCGCCTGGGACATGGCGCAGTGCCGGAACTCAGTCTTGCCGACAACGCGCTGCTTACCGCCTTCCAGCAAGGGCTGGTGAGCAATGGCCTGATCCAGCGCAGCAAGGTGCGCGCACTGGCTGACGAAATCATTCGGCGCTTTGCAGTCAAGACGCCGGATGCACTGGCCCCGGCGCGCAGTCTGTCGGGCGGCAACCTGCAGAAATTCATTCTCGGTCGGGAAATTCTGCAAAAGCCGAAACTATTGATTGCCGCGCATCCCACCTGGGGCGTGGATGTCGGCGCTGCGGCGGCGATCCATCGGGCGCTGATTGCCTTGCGCGACGCCGGGGCCGCGATTCTGGTGATCTCCGAAGACCTGGACGAATTGTTCCAGATCAGCGACCGACTCGCCGCCCTGAGCGGCGGTCAGCTTTCCGACCTTATCCCTACTGAACAGACCAGCACCGTGCAAATCGGCGGCTGGATGGCGGGACAGTTCGATCATTCTCAAACCCAAGCCCACGTGCCTGGTTAACGGAGCAAAACATGCTGCTTTCTCTGGAACCGCGCGGCCAGCAATCGCGCGCGATGTTGTGGTGCTCCCCTTTACTGGCTGCGGTGCTGACCCTGGTCTGCGGTTCGCTGCTGTTCATCGGTCTGGGCCTGAACCCTGTGGTGACACTGCACACCTTGCTGATCGCGCCGGTCAGCGACTGGTACGGCCTGTCGGAATTGATGGTCAAGACCCTGCCGATTCTGCTCTGCGCGCTGGGTCTGGCGGTCGCCTATCAGGCGCGCATCTGGAACATCGGTGCGGAAGGCCAGTTGCTGCTCGGCGCATTGGCGGGCAGTGCCGTGGCGGTAAATATCATCGAGATGGAAAGTCGTTGGGCGCTGGTCATGGTGTTGCTGGCCGGCACCCTCGCCGGCGCTGCCTGGGCGGGCGTGACCGCCTGGCTGCGCACGCATTTCAACGCCAATGAAATCCTCACCAGCATCATGCTCAATTACATCGCCCTCAACTTGCTGCTGTACTTCGTCCACGGGCCGCTCAAGGACCCTGCCGGCATGAACTTCCCGGAGTCAGCGACCTTTGGCGACGCCAGCCGTCTGCCACTGCTGATGGAGGATGGCCGCGCGCACATTGGGGTGTACTTCGCCCTGTTCGCGCTGGTCGCGGTGTGGGTGTTGCTGCAACGCAGTTTCGTCGGTTTTCAGATCAAGGTGCTGGGCCTGGACAAGCGTGCTGCCGGGTTTGTCGGCTTCCGTGAAAAACGCCTGGTCTGGCTGGCCCTGTTGATCAGTGGCGCGCTGGCCGGGCTGGCGGGCGTATCGGAAGTGACCGGGCCGATTGGCCAACTGGTGCCGCAGGTCTCGCCCGGTTATGGCTATGCCGCGATCACCGTGGCCTTTCTCGGCCGCCTCAACCCCATCGGCATTCTGTTCTCCAGCCTGTTGATCGCCCTGCTGTATCTGGGTGGGGAAAGCGCGCAAATGACCTTGAACCTGCCGTTGGCAATCACTCAGTTGTTTCAGGGGATGATGCTGTTTTTCCTGCTGGCCTGTGATGTGCTAATTCTCTACCGCCCACGTCTGAAACTGCACTGGGCCAAGCGCCAGATGACACCCGTCACAGGAGCCGCATGATGGATATCGACCTGCTGAGCAACATTTTCTACGCCATGGTCCGTTGCGGAACCCCCTTGCTGCTGGTGGCGCTGGGTGAGCTGATTTGTGAAAAAAGCGGCGTCATCAACCTCGGTCAGGAAGGCATGATGCTGTTTGGCGCAGTGATCGGTTTCATCGTCGCCCTGAACACCGGAAACCTCTGGCTCGGCGTGCTGCTGGCAATGCTTGCAGGCATGCTGCTCTCGGCACTGTTTGCCTTGGTGGCACTGGTGTTCAACGCCAATCAGGTCGCGACCGGGCTGGCGCTGACCATCTTCGGTGTCGGCCTTTCCAGCTTCGTCGGGGCCGCCTGGGTCGGCAAACCGTTGAACGGTTTCGAGCCGGTCGCCATCCCGCTGCTCAGCGACATTCCGCTGATCGGCCGCATGCTGTTTGCTCAGGACCTGCTGGTCTACCTGTCCTTCGCCTTGTTCGCGCTGGTCGCCTGGGCACTGCTGAAAAGCCGCGTCGGGCTGATCATCCAGGCCGTCGGCGAAAACCCCGATGCCGCCAGCGCCATGGGCTTGCCGGTGTTGCGCGTGCGCACCCTCGCGGTGCTGTTCGGCGGCGCGATGGCCGGGCTGGCCGGGGCTTATCTGTCACTGGCCTACACGCCGATGTGGGCAGAAAACATGAGCGCCGGACGTGGCTGGATTGCCCTGGCACTGGTGGTTTTCGCCAGCTGGCGCGTGTGGCGTCTGCTGCTGGGTGCCTACCTGTTCGGGCTGGCCAGCATTCTGCACCTGGTCGCGCAGGGCATCGGCCTGGCCATCCCATCCAACCTGCTGGCGATGCTGCCGTATGTGGCCACCATCATCGTCCTCGTCCTGCTCTCCCGCGACGCCCTGCGCACCCGGCTGTATGCGCCGGTATCGCTGGGCCAGCCCTGGCGTGCGGGGCATTGAGGAAGCTAGCGGCGCAGAGGGTTGACGCACAGCGTCACGAACGGCACTCCCACGCTGGAGCGTGCAGAACGATAATCCCGACTATCGTGCCAATGCTCCGCGTCAGGCATCTACCTTGAACGTTTTCGGCTCGCGAAGATTCCAACAGGTCATGGGCAGGAGTACGCTGCAAGGTCGAAACTTTCGAGAGACCTTGCTGGCACTGCCATGGAGTCTGTCTCTCAATCTGCCAAGGAATCATTCATGACCACTACCAAGAAAACCGCTCTGATCATCGGTGCTTCGCGTGGCCTGGGGCTAGGGCTGGTGCAGCGCTTGACCGAACAGGGCTGGCAAGTCACCGCCACCGTACGTGATCCGCAAAATGCCGAAAACCTGAAAGCAGTCGAGGGCGTGCGCATCGAAGCGGTGGATCTGGACGAAACCGCCTCGCTTGAAGTGCTGGTCCAGAAGCTGCGCGGTGAGGTGTTCGACGTGCTGTTCGTCAATGCCGGCATCAGCGGCGCGGCACACCAGAGCGCTGCGAAGTCGACCGCTGCCGAGCTCGGGCAATTGTTCCTGACCAACGCTGTGGCACCGATTCGTCTGGCCGAGCGCTTCGTCGATCAAATTCGTCCCGGCACGGGCGTCCTGGCGTTCATGAGTTCGTGGCTGGGCAGCGTCACTTGCCCGGATGGCGCCAACCTTGCGCTGTACAAGGCCAGCAAAGCCGCGCTCAATTCGATGACCAATACCTTCGTTACAGAGCTGGGCGAGAACCGTCCTACCGTGCTGTCGATGCATCCGGGTTGGGTGAAGACCGACATGGGCGGCGAAAATGCCGCCATCGACGTCATGACCAGCACCACCGGGCTGGTCGAACAGCTCAATGCCTACGCCGGCAAAGGCGGCCATCACTTCATCGACTACCAGGGCAAGACGATTGCCTGGTAACCGGCCGCTCGACTAGAATCGCCGTCCTTCGCCGGGGCGCACCTGACCCCGGCGACCCTGGATCAGCAGACAGGGCAACACTGAGCTGGCTAACCTGAACCTGTCTTTCAGAGGAGCCGGCCCATGCCCGCGATCCGTATCTGGTTGAAAAATCCCCTTGCCGTGTTTACTGCCAATGACCTGGACGCCCGTGGCGGTCTGGTCATTGAAGGCGGCGTCATCACTGAAGTGCTGGCCGCCGGGCAGCTCCCGTCAAAGCACTGCAATCAAACGTTCGATGCCCGTGAGCATGTGCTGCTGCCGGGGTTGATCAACACGCACCATCACTTCTATCAAACCCTCACGCGGGCCTGGGCTCCAGTGGTCAATCAGCCGTTGTTCCCCTGGCTGAAGACCCTGTACCCGGTATGGGCGCGCCTGACACCGGACAAGCTTGCGGTCGCCAGCAAGGTGGCGCTGGCCGAGTTGTTGCTGTCCGGGTGTACGACCGCTGCCGACCACCACTATCTGTTTCCCGACGGGCTGGAGCACGCTATCGATGTACAGGTGCAGAGCGTCCGGGAACTGGGCATGCGCGCGATGCTGACACGCGGCTCGATGAGCCTGGGCGAAGCGGATGGAGGCTTGCCGCCCCAGCAAACCGTGCAGCAGGGCGAAGTGATTCTGGCCGACAGCCAGCGCTTGATCGAGACCTACCATCAGCGTGGCGACGGCGCGCAGATTCAGATCGCTCTGGCGCCCTGCTCACCGTTTTCGGTCACGCCGCAGATCATGGCCGAGAGTGCGGCCATGGCCGAAAAACTCGACGTGCGCCTGCACACCCATCTGGCCGAAACCCTCGACGAAGAAGACTTCTGCCTGCAACGCTTCGGCCTGCGCACCGTGGATTATCTGGACAGTGTCGGCTGGCTGGGACCGCGTACCTGGCTGGCCCATGGTATCCACTTCAACCCCGACGAAATCGCCCGTCTCGGCGCAGCAGGTACGGGTGTCTGCCACTGCCCGAGCTCGAACATGCGCCTGGCCTCCGGCATTTGTCCGACCTTGGACCTGCTCGCTGCTGGCGCGCCGTTGGGGCTTGGGGTCGATGGCTCGGCGTCCAACGACGCATCGAACATGATCCTGGAAACCCGCCAGGCGCTTTACCTGCAACGCCTGCGCTACGGCGCCGAAAAAATCACCCCACAGCTCGTGCTGGGCTGGGCCACCAAGGGGTCGGCGCAATTGCTCGGACGCACTGACCTCGGTGAACTGGCGGTGGGTAAACAGGCTGATCTGGCGTTGTTCAAGCTGGACGAACTGCGCTTTTCCGGCAGCCATGATCCGCTGTCAGCCCTGCTGCTGTGCGGCGCGGACCGTGCCGACCGGGTGATGATTGCAGGGCAATGGCGAGTGATCGACGGCCAGGTCGAAGGCCTGGATATCAAACAACTGATTGCCGATCACAGCCAGGCCGCGCGGGAATTGATTCAGGGCTGAACGTGCGGGGCGATAATCTCAACTATCGTGCGACGCTCGGCGTCGGCATGCCGTTCAGGACGCTCTGCGTCCTCTTGCGACGCAGAGCGTGGGAGCGATAGGCCCTAAAGCCCCAGACACGACAGCATGATGAACGTCGCGAACAGTACGAAGTGGGTCATGCCTTCGATGGCGTTGGTTTCGCCGTCGTTGAGGTTGATGGCGGACACCAGCAGGGTGATGAGGATCATCACGGTCTGCACCGGAGTCATGGCCATCTGGAAGGGCTGGCCGCTGTAAAGTGCCATGGCTTCCATGACCGGAACGGTGAGGATCACGGTCGACAGCGACGCACCCAGAGCGATGTTGACCACCGACTGCATGCGGTTGGCCAACGCGGCACGCAGGGCCGTGAGGATCTCGGGCGCGGCAGAGATGGCGGCGACCAGGATGGCGGTCATCACCGGCGGTGCACCAGTACCTTCCAGGCCCAGGTCAACCGTCTTCGACATCACTTCAGCCAGCGCACCGATCACCACCACGCCGACAACCAGTGTGGCAATTGAGCGGGTCAGATTGACCGGCTCTGCGTGCTCTTCAGCCGGATTGGAGCCCTGGCTCTGGCGCTTCTTCTTTTCCGGGTAGCTGTAGCTGAAAAAATAACTGTGCGGCCCGACCTGCATGCGCAGGAACAGGGTGTAGAGCAGGATCATCGCGCCGATGGTAAACGCCGAATAGATCTTCCAGTCCCCCTCGGGAATGAACTCGGGTACGACCATCGACACACCCATCGCGGTGAGGATCATCACGCTGTAGGTGCGCGCCGAATCGTCGTTGTACGACTGCTCGCCATGCTTGATACCGCCCATCAGCGCCGCAAGACCGAGGATGCCGTTGATGTCGAGCATCACCGCCGAATAAATCGTATCGCGCACCAGCGTCGGCGACGGCTCGTTGCTCATCATGATCGCCAGGATCACCACTTCGACCGTTACCGCCGACAGCGTGAGGATCATCGTGCCGTAAGGATCGCCGACCTTTTCCGCCAGCATCTCGGCGTGATGCGCAACGCGCATCGAGGCGCAGATAATGAACGCAACCAGCGCCAGCCCCGACACCAGCGCAACCACCTGACCATTGCCTACCAGCACATGCTCCAGTGGATAAGCGACGAACATGGCAATGATTGCCAGCAACAGAAACTTTTCTTGCTTGAGCAATGCGCCCATTTTTATTCCCCAAACCTTGCGACATCGCCGCGGATGTACATGAAGGTGGCCAACAGTGAAGGCTGTCAGAGTAGCGTGTGTGACAAAAGGTTTCATAAAATAGCCCGAATGAGAACGGCACTCACGCGTAAATGACTTTTGATCCCGTCGCCGCGATGTGAAATAGTGCCCGCCGTTTTCATCAATAGCGCCCGCCGTTTTCTTCGCGGCCTTCAGGGCGCGCCTGTTTTTCATGATTCCGCTTTGTTAGAAAGGACCTTTGCCATGCGTGCTTTTCGACTTCCGCATCTGCTGGCTTGCGGCCTGCTGACCCTGATGGCGAGCGTCGCCCAGGCCGCGCCTATCGACATTGATGACGGCCAACACAAAGTCCACCTGCCTGACACCCCCAAGCGCGTGGTGGTGCTGGAGTTTTCGTTTCTCGACGGGCTGGCCTCGGTCGGCGTGACACCCGTCGGCGCGGCGGACGATGGCGATGCCAACCGCGTGCTGCCCAAGGTGCGCAAGGCCGTCGGCGAATGGCAGTCGGTGGGCCTGCGTTCGCAGCCCAATATAGAGGTTATCGCGCGGCTCAAGCCGGACCTGATCATTGCCGACCTCGGTCGCCATCAGGCGCTGTACAACGATCTGGCCAGCCTGGCGCCGACCCTGATGCTGCCGTCACGCGGTGAGGATTATCAAGGCAGCCTGAAGTCTGCCGAACTGATCGGCGTCGCGCTGGGCAAGGGGCCGCAGATGCAAGCGCGCATCGAGGAAAACCGACAGCACCTGAAGACTATCGCCGAGCAGATTCCGGCCAACACCAACGTGCTGTTCGGCGTCGCCCGCGAAGACAGCTTCTCGGTACACGGCCCGCACTCTTACGCAGGCAGTGTGTTGCAGGCGATCGGTCTGAAAGTCCCGGAAGTACGCAAAAACGCCGCGCCCACCGAATTCGTCAGCCTGGAGCAACTGCTGGCCCTGGACCCGGGCTGGTTGCTGGTCGGCCATTATCGCCATCCGAGCATCGTCGACAGCTGGAGCAAGCAGCCGCTATGGCAGGTGCTGGGCGCGGTGCGTAACAAGCAGGTGGCTGAAGTGGATGGCGACAGCTGGGCGCGCAATCGCGGGATCATGGCCTCCGAGCAGATCGCCGACGATGCGCTTGCCGTGCTCAAGGGCGGCAAGGCCGTGCTGAACCCGTAAATGCGCCGCTGGCTGATGGCGGGCGTGATCATAGCGGCCTGCCTGGGACTGTTCTGGGTGTCGCTGTTCGCCCTGTCGTCGTTCAGCATTCGCCAGGTAGATGCCTGGAACGGGCTGATCACGCAGGGCCGAGAGGGCGGTCATATCGCTTACATCGTCGCGCAACTGCGCGTGCCACGTGCCTTGTGCGCGGCATTGGTCGGTGCCTGCCTGGGCGTGGCCGGCGCGTTGATGCAGGGCATCACCCGCAACCGTCTGGCCTCCCCGTCATTGTTTGGCGTTACCGCAGGCGCAGCATTAGGGCTGGCGCTGTTTTCCACCGGTCTGGTCGCCCTGCCCTTCCCCGGTGGCGCACTGCTGATGACCTGCCTTGGCGGTGCGCTGGCGTGGATCACCGTGTTCAGTCTTGGCGGCGCCTGGTCACCCGCCACAGCTCAGGGCCGACTGGTGCTGGCAGGCGTTGCCGTCGCAGCACTGTGCGCCGCATTGACCCGCCTCACGGTAATTCTCGTCGAGGCGCAGGCGCAAAGTGTCCTCAACTGGCTGGCTGGGTCGCTGGCCAATGTCGGTGCCGCACAATTGCAACTGCTCTGGCCGTGCACGCTGATCGGCGTGGTGCTGGCGGTGGTCTGTGCGCCACGCCTTAACCTGATCAACCTCGGCGAAGACGCCGCGCGTTCGCTGGGCGTGCGTATCGGCGCGTTGCGTCTGCTGGTATTCGTGGTCAGCCTGCTGCTGGTCGGCGCCAGTGTCTGTGCGGTCGGGCCGATCGGCTTTGTCGGCCTGATCGCGCCGAACATCGCTCGCCAATGGCTGGGCAATGACTACCGCTGGCTGATCCCGATCAGCGCCGGCCTGGGCGCGGCCATCGTGCTGGCCTCGGACCTGATCAGCCGTGCCGTGGCCTTCCCGGTGGAAACACCGGCCGGGGTGGTGACGGCACTGATCGGCGCGCCGTTCTTTCTGTTTCTGGCGAGGCGTGCGCTATGAACCACCCGCGCGCAAGGCTGTTGCTGCTGATGACCCTGCTGGCACTCGCCCTGCTGCTGAGCCTCAGCGCTGGCACCGTATGGCTGACACCCGACGCCGTGCTCGATCACCTGATCGCCCACGACAGCAAGGACTTCGAGGTCTGGAATCATCGCCTGCCGCGTGGCTTGATCGCAATCATGACCGGCTGCGCGTTCGGCCTGGCTGGCGCCATTGTGCAAGGCGTGATTCGCAACCCGCTGGCCTCGCCGGAAATCCTCGGCGTCACTCAGGGCGCCGGGCTGGCGCTGACCATCGCGATTATCGGCCTGCCGCAGTTACCGGTGTCGGCGCTGCCGTTTGTGGCGTGTCTGGGCGGCGCGGCGGGAGCGCTGCTGCTGGGGTTGTACAACACCGGCGTGCAGTTTTCCGGCGTGCGTTTCGCGTTGTCCGGGGTCGCGATTGCAGTGACGTTGTCGAGCATCACCGAGTTTCTGATCCTGTCCAACCCGCTGGATATCAACACCGCCCTGCTGGCGCTGACCGGCAGCCTGTGGAGCCGCAACTGGCACCACGTCTTGCTGGCCACGCCGCTTCTGCTGCTGATCCCGCTCAGCCTGCTGCTGGCCAAACCGCTGAACCTGATCGGCCTGGGTGACGAGGCGGCACAGAGCCTGGGCACCGGCCTCACGCGTACGCGCTGGCTGGCGATGGGCAGTGCCGTGCTGTTGACCAGCCTGGGGGTGGGCATTATTGGCCCGGTGAGCTTCGTCGGCCTGGTCGCACCACACATGGCCCGCCGTCTGGTCGGCGGTCATCATCAGTACCTGCTGCCCGCCTCGATGGTGCTGGGTGCGTTATTGCTGGTGCTGGCCGATACGCTAGGCCGCACGCTGATCGCGCCCAGCGAAATTCCGGCCGGGATTCTCACGGCGGTGATCGGCGCTCCGTATTTCCTCTGGCTGCTGGCCCGATTCAAAGGTTGATCCCATGACTATTCTGAAGGCGCAGCAACTCGACATCGGCTACGGCGCGACGCGCATCGTGCAAGACCTGTCGTTCAGCCCGCCGCCTGCGCAGGTCACTGCGCTGATCGGCCCCAATGGTTGCGGGAAATCCACCCTGCTCAAGGCGTTCGCACGGATTCTCACCCCGCAATCGGGCAGTCTCAGTCTGGACGGCACAGCCTACGGCAAGCTGTCGGCCAACGAGCTGGCGCGCAAGGTGGCTTTTCTGCCGCAAGTGCTGCCGATTCCGGAAGGCGTCAGCGTACGCCAGTTGGTGGCGTACGGCCGCAGTCCGCACAACAGCCTGTGGGGACGTCTGAGTGGCGTCGATCAGCACAGTGTCGATCAGGCCTTGCAGCGCATGGAGCTGGACACACTGGCCGATCGCCCGCTGTCCGATCTGTCCGGCGGACAACGACAACGCGCCTGGCTGGCGATGATCCTTGCGCAGGACGCGGCCATCGTCCTGCTCGACGAGCCGACCACCTATCTGGACATCAGCCACCAGGTCGAACTGCTGGACCTGATGCGCGAACTGAGCGCCGAAGGCAAGACGGTGATTACCGTGCTGCACGACATCAATCAGGCCTGCCGCTACGCCGACCATCTGGCGGTCATGCAGGGCGGACGCATGGTGACCTGCGGCGCGCCGAGCGATGTGCTGACGGCCGAGCTGGTCTGCCAGGTGTTCGATGTGCAAGTGCAGATCATGCGCGAACCCGTGGCAGGCACGCCGATGTGCATCGTCGAGCGCAGCACGCGTTGCACCAGTTAGCGGCGCAGCCCACCGCGTCTGCACCTTCCCGCCGCACTCTGGCTATACACAAAACTGCTCTTGATTCTGGCCGAAGGCCGCAGGAACCTGAAAGTCACATATTCCAGGCTCATCGAAACCTATGTACAACAATAGGCGCGCTGCGCAGGGAGCAAGCCCGCATCGTAAGTTGTCCTGTTGGTCAGTTAATTGCATTGCTCGGGTAGGCATTCCAACAAGACCGCAAGGAGCTAGACCCGATGCACCTGACCAACCCACGTCGTCCCCTGAAAAAACTGCTGTGCGCCGTCGCCGCCGTTGTCGGCCTCGGCTCCAGCCTGCTCGCCTCGGCAGCCGATCCGCTGAAAGTCGGCTTCGTCTACATCGGCCCTATCGGCGATCACGGCTGGACCTATCAGCATGAACAGGGCCGTCAGGCGATGGTCAAGGCGCTGGGTGACAAGGTCACCAGCAGCTACGTGGAAAACGTGCCGGAAGGTGCAGACGCCGAGCGGGTTATCCGTAACATGGCCAAGGGCGGTTACGACCTGATCTTCAGTACCTCGTTCGGCTACATGAACCCCACGCTGAAAGTCGCCAAGCAGTTCCCCAAGGTGAAGTTCGAGCACGCGACCGGCTACAAGCAGGACAAGAACATGGGCACTTATCTGGCCCGTACCTATGAAGGTCGCTACGTGAGCGGCTACATCGCGGCGAAGATGACCAAGACCAAGAAGATCGGTTATGTCGCTTCGTTCCCGATTCCTGAAGTGCTGCGCGACATCGACGCCATCCAGCTGGCGCTGAACAAGTACAACCCGGGTACCGAGATCAAGGTGGTGTGGGTCAACTCCTGGTTCGATCCGGGCAAGGAAGCCGATGCGGCCAACGCGTTGATCGATCAGGGCGTGGACGTGGTATTCCAGCACACTGATAGTCCTGCGCCGATCCAGACCGCCGAGCGTCGTGGCGTGTATGCCGTAGGTTATGCCTCGGACATGGCTCACTTCGGACCGAAAGCAGTGCTGACCTCCATCGTCAACAACTGGGGCCCGCACTATATCCAGGCGGCCGAAGGCGCCATCGCGGGCACCTGGAAACCACAGGATTACTGGGGCGGCCTGAAGGAAGGAACGGTCGAATTGCCGATCAGCGACGTGGTGCCTGCTGACGTGAAGGCCGAGGCGCAGAAGATCATCGCCAGCATCGAAAGCGGCGAATTCCACCCGTTCACCGGCCCGATCAAGGACCAGAACGGCACTGTGAAAATTGCTGACGGCGTGGTCGCGACCAACGCCGAGCTGGCGTCGATGAACTACTACGTCGAAGGCATCAAGGCCGAGCTGCCGAAGTAATCAGCCCGTCAGCTGCCTGACCATCGTGCCTGCCGCGCCAGGCACGATCATCGACACTTCCCTTTCAGGACCGGTTAATGGACCAGCTTCCCGTCATCGACATCGCCCCGCTCTACGGCACGGACACTCAGGCCTGGCAGGATGTCGCCCGGCAAATCGACAGTGCCTGTCGGGCGTGGGGTTTCTTTTACATCAAGGGCCACCCGATCAGCGCGCAACGCATCGAGCAAGTGCAATCGGCAGCGAAGGATTTCTTTGCCAGGCCGGCAGCTGAAAAGCTCCTGATCGATATCACCCAAAGCACGCACCATCGCGGCTACGGCGCCATCGCCACCGAACAATTGGACCCCAGCCTGCCGAGCGACCTCAAGGAAACCTTCGACATGGGCCTGCACCTGGATGCCCGTCATCCCGACGTGCTGGCGGGTAAACCGCTGCGTGGGCCAAACCGGCATCCGGACATTCCCGGCTGGGAAGCCCTGATGGAACAACACTATCTGGACATGCAGGCGCTGGCGCAAACCCTGCTGCGCGCCATGACCCTGGCACTGAGCATCGAGCGCGATTTCTTCGATCAGCGCTTCAAGGACCCGGTCAGCGTGCTGCGCATGATTCATTACCCGCCGCGTGGTACGGCGACCTCGGCCGAGCAACAAGGCGCAGGCGCGCATACCGATTATGGCTGCATCACCCTGCTGTATCAGGACACGGCGGGCGGCTTGCAGGTGCGTGATGTGCGTGGCGAATGGATCGACGCGCCACCGCTTGACGGTACCTTCGTGGTCAATCTGGGCGACATGATGGCGCGCTGGAGTAATGACCGTTATCTGTCCACGCCGCACCGGGTCATCAGCCCGCTCGGGGTTGATCGCTACTCCATGCCGTTCTTTGCCGAACCGCACCCCGACACGCGCATCGAATGCCTGCCCGGCTGCCAAAGCGACGATCATCCGGCCCGCTATCCGGTGACCACCTGCGCCGAATTTCTGCTGTCGCGCTTCGCGGATACCTACGCTTATCGCCGCGAACAGGAGGCAAGTTGAACGTTCGGTCAGGTTTTACCCTGCGCAGCGACGTGCATCTGTAGAATGCCCGGGATCTGCACCTGATGAGAAAAGAATATGTACGACTGGTTGAACGCCCTGCCCAAGGCAGAACTGCACTTGCACCTCGAAGGCTCGCTGGAACCCGAGTTGCTGTTCGCCCTGGCCGAGCGCAACAGGATTGCCCTGCCGTGGGATGACGTCGAAACCCTGCGCAAGGCGTATGCCTTCAACAACCTGCAGGAATTCCTCGATCTGTATTACCGGGGCGCAGACGTATTGCGCACCGAGCAGGACTTCTACGACCTGACCTGGGCCTACCTGCTGCGCTGCAAGGCACAGAACGTTATCCACACCGAACCGTTCTTCGATCCGCAAACCCACACCGACCGTGGCATCCCGTTCGAAGTGGTACTGGCCGGGATTACCGGTGCGCTGAAAGACGGCAAGTCGAAGCTCGGCGTCGACAGCGGCCTGATCCTGAGCTTCCTGCGTCACCTGTCCCAGGAAGAAGCCGAAAAAACCCTCGATCAGGCGCTGCCGTTCCGTGATGCGTTCGTCGCCGTGGGCCTCGACAGCTCGGAGATGGGCCACCCGCCGAGCAAGTTTCAGCGTGTGTTCGATCGCGCGCGCAACGAGGGCTTCCTGACCGTGGCCCACGCTGGGGAAGAAGGTCCGCCCGAATACATCTGGGAAGCACTGGACCTGCTGAAGATCCAGCGCATCGACCACGGTGTGCGCGCCATCGAAGACGAGCGGCTGATGCAGCGCATCATCGACGAACAGATCCCGCTGACCGTCTGCCCGCTGTCCAACACCAAGCTTTGCGTGTTCGACGACATGGCCCAGCACAACATCCTCGACATGCTCGAGCGCGGCGTGAAGGTCACCGTCAATTCAGACGACCCGGCTTACTTCGGTGGCTACGTGACCGAGAACTTCCACGCGCTATACACCCACCTGGGCATGACCGAAGATCAGGCCAGACGCCTGGCGCAAAACAGCCTGGATGCACGACTGGTCAAGCCCTAGAGAGTGATTGAGCGGCTACCCCCATCGTTCCTGACGCTCCGCGCCGCAGAGGACGCAGAGCGTCCGGAACTGCATGCCAACGCGGAGCATTGGCACGATAGGGGAGGAGCGCGCCACACCTGTCGCTCCGTCAGGCCGCCGCTGCGATCTTGCTGATTTCCCGCTGCCCACTGGATGAGACCTGCAAGGTGCTGGACTCTTCAGTGGTGCGCAGCCAGCCCATCTGAATGAACAGCTGCAACAACCCCGCCCCCAGCGCGCCGCCCAGATGCGGGTTGCGATCGTTCCATTTCGGACAGACACAGACCGTTTCACGCTTGCGGTGCGCCAGCGCGGGTATATAGATGCCGCGTTCGGCAAATCTGGCCACCCCCTTGCTGGTGACCTCGACGCGCTTCTCCTGCTGTTCTATCCAGCCGGCCTCCAGCAGCCGCTGATAAAGCTCGGCAGCCATTTCGCCACCCAGATGATCGGAGCAGATTCTTGCGCGGCGTAGCGGTAAGGGCGGCGTGGGCTGGGCAAAGCGACGATTGATCTGTTCAGCACTGGCCAGCGAAGCACAGGCCAAGGCCTCGACCGCCGCCCCCACTTCCGGCGCAGCGAGGCGAAAGAAGCGCTTGCGGCCGCGGACCTCCTGTTTCAACAGACCGCCACTGGTCAGCCGCGCCAGATGGGCGCCAGCAGAAGAAGTCGAGAGTCCCGCCAGGATTGCCAATTCATCGGCAGGGCGAGCAGTACCATCCATCAGTGCCCAGATCATTGCGCTGCGCTTGGGGTCGGCCAGCAAGGTTGCGATCTGGCTGATGCAAGGTCCGTATTCCATGTGTTCACTCCCTGTTGAAACATTCATCTATGGTGATGACTGGGTGAAAGCAATCACGCCTCGATAGAGTTGAACGTGGCTCTTATATGTCATGACAAGTATAAACTCTATGCCCTGCGCCCCCGGTGGGTGAAAAACGCCTCTTACAAACGGTGGGCACACCACGACGCAAAAAAACGCCTGACTGTAGAGCGCGCCTTGAACACCAAGTTGTTACCGCGGCTACGCCGCAACCCCTCTATACAAGGGGTTTGCAGCGACACTTCAAAAGAGGATTAAAAAGACAAGCGTAATGGCTATGACAAAAATGCCAAATCCACTCAACAACAGTCAGTTTCAACTTTATTCCGGCAGCGAAACTTCGCGTTATTGAACGGCCTTCGAAAATTATATTTTCCGACACTTCCGAAGGCCATTTCCTACTGGGGCGCGGCGATTAAAACACGCTCGCGGACGACAGACTTACAGCATGTTGCTTACACCGTGACCTGAGCATTTCCAATAACAGAATGACAGGCTTGCTGAGTTGCGCCCGATGCGCGCACAACAGGTTCAATGGCGCCCGCTCCCCGATCAGGTCAGGCATCAACACTTTCAGGTGCCCGGCCCGTACATCTGCAGCCACGTCCAGCCAGGATTTGTACGCCACACCTTCGCCCGCAACCGCCCAACGGCGCACGACGTCGGCATCGTCGCTGAACCGGTTGCCGCTGACTGTCAGACTGATTTCGCGCTTGCCGTCGTTCAGCGTCCAGCGGTCATGAACACGATCACCGAGCATGAACAGCAGGCAGTTATGCTGCGCCAGTTGCTCGACCTGATGCGGCTCGCCATGACGCTGCAGGTAACTCGGCGCCGCACACAATACCCGGCGGTTGTCAGGCAACACCGGCAGGGCGACCAGGCTGGAATCTTCCGGCTCGCCGTAGCGCAGCGCCACGTCGACAGGCTGGCGGAACAGATCGGCAATACGATCACCCAGCAGCAGACGCACAGTCAGTTGCGGGTGCTGCTGTTGAAATTCGTCGAGCCACGGCAACAGCACGTTGCGCCCCAGGTCCGACGGCGCCGAAAGTTGCAGCACGCCCTCGCAACGGTCCTGACTGCTGGCCAGCAAGCGCCGCCCCTCCTCGAGGCTGCCCAGTGCAGCGCGCGCGTATTCCAGAAACCCCTCGCCTTCGGCAGTCAGGCGCAGGCTGCGCGTCGAACGAGCCAGCAAGCGCGTCCCCAGTTGCCGTTCGATACGCTTGAGCGCCGCGCTGGCAACCGCCGCAGACATGTCCATGACCCGCGCTGCGGCAGAAAGGCTGCCCAGATCCGCAGCACGTACGAACAACTGCAAGTCATCAAAACGCAGCATCATGCCCTCGTATTATCAAAATAAAATTGAAAGAGCCTGCCGTTTTAGCGGGTTTTATCTTTACTGGAAATAGCCAATGATCTCTTCATCACTTTTTTCTTCGGAGAGGCCCTGACATGAAAGCCATTGCGTACTACCAGCCCCTGCCCATCAGCGACGTAAAATCATTGCAGGATATCGAACTGCCCGAGCCGACTGCTGGCGATCGCGATCTGTTGGTCGAGGTCAAGGCCATCTCTGTAAACCCGGTGGACACCAAGATCCGCCAGAACGTCCAGCCTGAAGACGGTGCAGGCAAGGTGCTCGGCTGGGACGTGGCGGGTGTGGTGAAGGCCGTCGGCAGCCAGGTCACGCTATTCAAGCCGGGCGACAAGGTGTTCTACGCAGGTTCCCTGACCCGGCCGGGTGCCAACAGCGAGCTGCACGTGGTGGATGAACGCATCGTTGGCCACATGCCCAAGACCCTGAGCTTCGCCCATGCGGCGGCGCTGCCGCTGACAGCCATCACCGCCTGGGAACTGCTGTTCGAGCGACTGCAGATCCCGCAGCAAAAAGGTGAAGGCGCACACAGCCTGCTGATCGTCGGCGCCGCCGGTGGCGTGGGTTCGATACTGACCCAGCTGGCGCGCAAACTGACATCGCTGAAAGTCATCGGCACCGCCTCGCGGCCCGAAACCGAAAGCTGGGTCAATGAACTGGGTGCGCACCACGTGCTGGATCACAGCAAGCCGCTGAGCGAAGAACTCAAACGCGTCGGCCTCAAACACGTGACTCATGTGGCGAGCCTGACCCAGACCGAACAGCATCTGGATCAGCTCGTCGAGGCGCTCAAGCCTCAAGGCAAGCTGGCGCTGATCGACGATCCCAAGTCGCTGGACGTGTCGAAACTCAAGCGCAAGAGCCTGTCGCTGCATTGGGAGTTCATGTACACGCGGTCGATGTTCGAAACCGAGGACATGATCGAGCAGCACAATCTGCTCAACAGAGTTGCCGAGCTGATCGACGCCGGAACATTGAAAACCACCTTCGGTGAGCACTTCGGCACCATCAATGCCGAAAACCTGCGCCGCGCTCATGCCTTGCTGGAAAGCGGCAAGGCCAAGGGCAAGATCGTACTGGAAGGCTTCTGAGCCGTAGAGGTCTGCGCCGTATGAAGTCGATGATGTCAGTCACGCCCGGCGCGACTGACATCATCGCTTTGGCGATCAGGCGGTCTGAAGCGATGCGTCGCGCCGGGCCTGTGCACGTCGCGTCAGCACCGAGAGGCCCACGGTCAGCACGCCGCACAGGCTGATGACCAACGCCATCGGAGTGGCCGTGCCGTCGTGCAGCAAGCCCACCAGACTGGCGGCGACGGCGGCGACGCTGAACTGCAGACAACCCAGCAACGCCGAGGCACTGCCCGCGCGTGCCCACTGGCCATTCATGGCGCAGGCCGACGCATTGGGGATGATGCAGCCCAGGCTTGCCACACAGATGAACAGCGGCACCAGCAGCGGCCAAAGCGCCTCGGTGCGCAGCAAGCTGATCGCCAGCAACACCAGCCCCGCAGCGAGATAGACCCAGACCATGCGCGACAGCAAAAACGCCGGACCGGTCTTGCGCAGAATACGCGCGTTGATCTGCGCCGCCAGAATGAAGCCCGCCGCATTCATCCCGAACAACCAGCCGTAGTGCTCGGCCGGCACGCCATACAATTTGATGAACACGAACGGCGAGCCTGCGACGTAGGCGAACATCCCGGCCATGGCGATGCCACCGGTCAGCGCATGACCGATGAACACACTGTCCTTGAACAGATTGAGGTACTGCCCCAGCGCGCCGCTCAATGGCTGGCGCGGTGTGGTGGCCGGCATGCTTTCCGGCAACCCCAGTGCAACCGCCACCAGGCAGGCGCCGCTGAACAGGGAGAGGCTGACGAAGATCGATTGCCAGCCAAAGGTGCTGACCAGCACACCGCCCAGCATAGGAGCCAGTATCGGTGCCAGCCCCATGACCAGCATCAGTTGCGAGAAGACCTTGGCCGACTCGACGGCGTTGCACTTGTCGCTGACGATGGCGCGTGACAAGACCATCCCGGCACAGCCGCCCAGCGCCTGTACGAAGCGCGCGGCAATCAGCCACTCAAGGCTCGGCGCAAAGGCACAGGCGACCGAGGCGAGCATGAACAGGGTCACACCGACCAGCAGCGGAATGCGCCGACCGAACCGGTCAGCCACCGGGCCATAGGCCAGTTGCCCCAGGGAAAGCCCCAAAAAATAGGCGGCCAGGGTCAGTTGTACGTGTTTTTCATCGGTCCCGAAATACGAGGCCATGGCTGGAAAGCCAGGAAGATAGAAGTCGATGGCCAGAGGGCCGAAGGCGCTCAATGAGCCAAGGATAAGGATCGTTCGTAGATTCATCGGGTGTCCATTCACAGATGCAGAGCAACGGGCTAGTTTACCCGGCTTACCTTGCAGAGAACGACGAACGGGGGAATTAATTCAAAAATTTTCAACGTTTACAGACCGGGAGACCGCGTCGATCTCCCGGTTCTGGGTCATGCCGGCTGCGCCTGATAGCCCTCTTCGCTGATCAAACTGACAATACGCTCGGGCGACAGGCTGCTTTGCACCTTGACCTGCTTGCTGGCCAGTTCGACCTGAACTTCGGCGCTCGGATCTTCATGTTTGATTGCCTCGGTCACCGCACGAACACAATGGCCGCAGGTCATGCCTTGAACGTTGAATAACTGCATGGGGTCACTCCTTCAGTAATGAACAGCGAGCATCTTCAACCTTGTCATGATGGCAAGGTCAAGTTTCTGCCATTGCTGCCGGGCTGGCATTCGGCGTAATCGTGAGCCAAGCTGGGTTATCGACACCTCTATCGTCAGCCACATTTACATCAGGAGTATCAGCGATGCGCTGGTCAGCAGTCAGCCTCTTCAGCATTCTCGGTTTCCTGGCTATCACACCTGCCACTCAGGCGGCTCAGGACTACGGCATCCTGATCATTTCCCGAGAGCGCCTGGAAGTCGCGACTTCCTGCGAGATCGGCATCTACGTTCAGGACCGCCTGGCCGGGAGGCTGTTTCAGGAAGACTCGGTGTCCTTCAACCTGCCTGCCGGTGAAGTCTCCGTGCGGCTGAGCACCCTGCGCGGCAACGTCGTGGGCTGTGAGCCCGGCATGGAAGCGCCGCGCAGCACCAAGATCCAGCTGCGCGCGGGGGACATCCTCAAGTACCGCATCGCAGCCGACCTGAACGGGATGTACCTCAAGAAAGCCGACCTGAACTATTGATTCGCGCTTGACCTTGCCCGTATGGCAAGGTTGATCCTTGCAGGTAGCCAGCCTCAGGGAGTGATTCACATGCCAGACACCACCACCTTCGATCTGCCGATCAGCGGCATGACCTGCGCCAGTTGCGCAGGTCGGGTCGAGCGTGCCCTGGCCAAAGTGCCGGGAGTCAACAGCGTGACGGTCAACCTGGCCAATGAACGCGCCCATGTAGACACCGCAGCGCACACCGATCCGCAAACCCTGATCGACGCCGTCAGCCGTGCCGGTTATGGCGCCACCCTGAGCCAGGATCGTCACGCCGAAGCCGACCAGAAAGCCCGTCACCTGCACCACGAGCGCTGGGCCTTGCTGCTGGCCATCCTGCTGGCGCTGCCGTTGATCCTGCCGATGTTGCTGTCACCGCTGGGCGTGCACTGGATGCTGCCCGCGTGGGTGCAATTTGCACTGGCGACGCCGGTGCAGTTCATCCTTGGCGCACGCTTTTACATGGCCGCCTGGAAAGCCGTGCGCGCAGGTGCCGGCAATATGGACCTGCTGGTCGCGATCGGTACCAGCGCCGGCTATGGCCTGAGCGTCTATCAATGGCTGCACGCTGCGCCCGGAACGACGCCGCACTTGTACTTCGAAGCATCGGCGGTGGTGATCGCGCTGGTGCTGTTGGGCAAATACCTGGAAAGCCGCGCCAAGCGCCAGACCGCCAGTGCCATCCGCGCCCTTGAAGCACTGCGCCCGGAGCGCGCCCTGCGGGTGGTCGACGGCCTTGAACAGGACGTGGCGATCAGCGCGCTGCAGCTCGATGATCGGGTGCTGGTCAAACCCGGCGAACGTTTTCCGGTGGACGGCGAAGTGGTCGAAGGCCGCAGCCATGCCGACGAAGCGCTGATCACCGGTGAAAGCCTGCCGGTGGTCAAGCAACCGGGCGACAAGGTCACCGGTGGGGCAATTAATGGCGAAGGCCAGTTGCTGATCAGGACCACGGCGCTGGGCGCGGAAACGGTGCTGGCGCGCATCATTCGTCTGGTCGAAGACGCACAGGCAGGCAAGGCTCCAATCCAGAAACTGGTGGATAAAGTCAGCCAGGTGTTCGTGCCCACCGTGTTGGTGATTGCCTTGTTCACACTGGCCGGCTGGCTGCTGGTCGGTGCTTCGCTTGAAGTCGCGCTGATCAATGCCGTCGCCGTACTGGTAATCGCCTGCCCTTGCTCCCTGGGCCTGGCGACACCGACAGCGATCATGGCCGGGACCGGTGTGGCAGCGCGTTACGGCATTCTGATCAAGGACGCCGAGGCACTGGAACGGGCTCACGAGGTCGATGCAGTGGTGTTCGACAAGACCGGCACGCTGACTTCGGGCACGCCGCGTATCACCAACATGAGCGCGGTGCTGGGCAATGAAGAACACCTCCTGCAACTGGCGGGCGCGCTGCAACGCGGCAGTGAACACCCCTTGGCCAGAGCGGTGCTGGATGTCTGTCATGAATGGCAACTCACGCCTGATGCCGCGCAAAACAGCCGCGTCCTGAGCGGCCGGGGCATCGCTGGCACCGTTGAGGGCCTTGAGCTGGCGTTGGGCAATCGACGTTTGCTGGAGGAAAGCGGCCTGCCAATGGGCGATCTGGCCGAGTCCGCGCGCATCTGGGAAGCCGAGGGGCGCACGCTGTCCTGGCTCATCGAGCAGGCTCCGGAGCCAAAGGTGATCGGTATGTTTGCCTTTGGTGACACGCTCAAGCCCGGAACCGATCAGGCGATCAAAGCGCTGAATGCGCGTGGCATCACCAGCCATCTGTTGACCGGCGACAACCGTGGCAGTGCTCAGGTTATCGCCAGGGCACTGGGGATAAACGACGTGCATGCCGAAGTACTGCCTGCCGACAAGGCGGCCACTGTCACTCAACTGAAAAGCCACCATGTGGTGGCGATGGTCGGTGACGGCATCAACGATGCCCCGGCGCTGGCGGCAGCGGATGTCGGTATCGCGATGGGCGGCGGGACCGATGTCGCCATGCATGCAGCGGGTATCACCCTGATGCGCGGCGACCCGCGACTGGTTCCGGCGGCGCTGGACATCAGCCGAAGGACCTACGCGAAAATCCGCCAGAACCTGTTCTGGGCGTTCGTCTACAACCTGATCGGCATTCCGCTCGCGGCGCTGGGCTATCTCAATCCGGTATTGGCGGGCGCGGCCATGGCGCTGTCGAGTGTCAGCGTGGTGAGCAATGCGCTGCTGCTGAAAACCTGGAAACCCCGCGACCTGGAGGACGCACCATGAATATCGGTCAGGCGGCGAAAACCAGTGGCTTGAGCGCGAAGATGATCCGCTATTACGAGTCCATCGGCCTGTTGCAGGCGGCCCATCGCAGCGACAGCGGCTATCGCCTGTACAGCGCGGACGATCTGCACACACTGGCGTTCATCAAGCGCTCAAGGGATCTGGGGTTTTCTCTGGAAGAGGTCGGCAAACTGCTGACCCTCTGGCAGGACCGCCAGCGGGCCAGCGCCGACGTCAAGGCATTGGCCCGTCAGCATATCGCCGAGCTGAACCGCAAAATCGACGAACTGGCGAGCCTGCGCGACACGCTTCAGGAACTGGTGGAACACTGCCAAGGCGACGACCGCCCCGACTGCCCGATCCTCAAGGACCTGGCATCAGGCGGGTGTTGCTAGCCACTTCCACAAGGGTCTCACCGCATCCACTCGATGGAGCGCCTGCACGCGCTCCGTGGGAGCGAGCTTGCTCGCGAAAGGGCCCGTACAGGATCCGAAAACAGTGCGTCTGATCCATCGCATTCGCGAGCAAGCTCGCTCCCACAAGGGTCTTAATGCATGCAATCGGCGGAGCGCCTGCCACACGCACTCCCTGCGGGAGCGCCCTTGCTCGCGAAAGGGCCCGTAAATGCTCCGAAAACAGTGCGTCTGATCAATCGCCTTCGCGAGCGAGCTCGCTCCCACAGTGGTCTTACTTACTGCATCACTCGACGGAGCGCCTGCCACACGCACTCCCTGTGGGAGCGAGCTTGCTCGCGAAAGGGCCGGTACAGGCTCCGAAAACAGTGCGTCTGATCCATAGCATTCGCGAGCAAGCTCGCTCCCACAAGGGCCTTACTGCATCACTCGACGGAGCGCCTGCCACACGCACTCACTGTGGGAGCGAGCTTGCTCGCGAAAGGGCCCGTACAGGCTCCGAAAACAGTGCGTCTGATCCATCGCATTCGCGAGCAAGCTCGCTCCCACAAGGGGCTTACTGCATGCAATCGGCGGAGCGCCTGCCACACGCACTCCCTGTGGGAGCGAGCTTGCTCGCGAAAGGGCCGGTACAGGCTCCGAAAACAGCGCGTCTGATCAATCGCCTTCGCGAGCGAGCTTGCTCGCGAAAGGGGCTTACTGCATGCAATCGGCAGAGCGCCTGCCACACGCACTCCCTGTGGGAGCGAGCTTGCTCGCGAAAGGGCCCGTAAATGTTCCGAAAACAGTACGTCTGATCAATCGCCTTCGCGAGCAAGCTCGCTCCCACAAGGGGCTTACTGCATGCAATCGGCGGAGCGCCTGCCACACGCACTCCCTGTGGGAGCGAGCTTGCTCGCGAAAGGGCCCGTACAGGCTCCGAAAACAGCGCGCCTGATCCATCGCCTTCGCGAGCGAGCTCGCTCCCACAGTGGTCTTACTTACTGCATCACTCTACGGAGCGCCTGCCACACGCACTCCCTGCCGGAGCGAGCTTGCTCGCGAAAGGGGCTTACTGCATGCAATCGGCAGAGCGCCTGCCACACGCACTCCCTGTGGGAGCGAGCTTGCTCGCGAAAGGGCCCGTAAATGTTCCGAAAACAGTACGTCTGATCAATCGCCTTCGCGAGCAAGCTCGCTCCCACAAGGGGCTTACTGCATGCAATCGGCGGAGCGCCTGCCACACGCACTCCCTGTGGGAGCGAGCTTGCTCGCGAAAGGGCCGGTACAGGCTCCGAAAACAGCGCGCCTGATCCATCGCCTTCGCGAGCAAGCTCGCTCCCACAAGGGGCTTACTGCATTCAATCGACAGAGCGCCTGCCACACGCACTCCCTGTGGGAGCGAGCTTGCTCGCGAAAGGGCCCGTACAGGCTCCGAAAACAGCGCGCCTGATCCATCGCCTTCGCGAGCGAGCTCGCTCCCACAGTGGTCTTACTTACTGCATCACTCGACGGAGCGCCTGCCACACGCACTCCCTGTGGGAGCGAGCTTGCTCGCGAAAGGGCCCGTAAATGCTCAGAAAACAGCGCGCCTGATCAATCGCCTTCGCGAGCGAGCTCGCCCCACAAGGGTCTTACTGCATTCAATCGGCGGAGCGCCTGCCACACGCACTCCCTGTGGGAGCGAGCTTGCTCGCGAAAGGGCCCGTACAGGCTCCGAAAACAGTGCGTCTGATCCATCGCATTCGCGAGCAAGCTCGCTCCCACAAGGGTCTTACTGCATTCAATCGGCGGAGCACCTGCCACACGCACTCACTGTGGGAGCGAGCTTGCTCGCGAAAGGGCCCGTAAATGCTCCGAAAACAGTGCGTCTGATCCATCGCATTCGCGAGCAAGCTCGCTCCCACAAGGGCCTTACTGCATTCAATCGGCGGAGCGCCTGCCACACGCACTCCCTGTGGGAGCGAGCTTGCTCGCGAAAGGGCCCGTACAGGCTCCGAAAACAGTGCGCCTGATCCATCGCCTTCGCGAGCGAGCTCGCTCCCACAGTGGTCTTACTTACTGCATCACTCCACGGAGCGCCTGCCACACGCACTCCCTGTGGGAGCGAGCTTGCTCGCGAAAGGGCCTTACTGCATCCACGGCGGTGGCGGTTCTTCGGTGGATTTGCTCGGTGGCGCATCGTCTGCCGCACGCGCTGCCTGGCGGCGGACTTCGTCGAGGCGGGCGGCTTCGATTTCGCGCAGTACGCCGCCCACATCGGCTTCGTCCTCCGGCTCATCGAATTCACCAGTCAGCACCGTGGCAGGCGACAAGGTGCCTGCCTCGTAGTACGACCACATTTCCTTGGCGTACTTGGTTTTTCTGAGCTCCGGCGCGAAGCGGCCGAAGTACAGCGCCATGTTGCCGACGTCGCGCTCCAGCATGCTGAACGCGTGGTTGTTGCCCGCGGCATCGACCGCTTGCGGCAAGTCGATGATGACCGGACCGGACGGCGCCAGCAGCACGTTGAACTCGGACAGGTCACCGTGCACCAGACCGGCACACAGCATCAGCACGATCTGCTCGATCAGGAATGCGTGATACTCGCGCGCCTGATCCGGCTCCAGCACGACGTCGTTCAGACGCGGCGCTGCATCGCCATACTCGTCAGCCACCAGTTCCATGAGCAGCACGCCTTCCAGGAAGTCGTACGGCTTGGGCACCCGCACACCTGCGCCAGCCAGACGAAACAGCGCAGCCACTTCGGCATTCTGCCAAGCGTCTTCGGTTTCCTTGCGCCCGAACTTCGAGCCCTTGGCCATGGCGCGGGCCTGACGGCTGTTGCGTACCTTGCGGCCTTCCTGATACTCGGCCGCCTGACGGAAACTGCGTTTGTTAGCCTCCTTGTAAACCTTGGCACACCGCAGCTCATTGCCGCAACGCACCACATAAACAGCTGCCTCTTTACCACTCATGAGCGGGCGCAGCACCTCGTCGACCAGACCGTCTTCGATCAGGGGTTCAATGCGTTTAGGAGTTTTCATCAGCTTTTATTGTGGGTCCTTTGTTGCCAGATACGCGATTGTTGCCGTTATACGGCAATCCTCCGCCAGCGAGTAGGGGTAACCCCCTGTGGATTGAAAGGTTTTTTAAGAAAAAACCACGCAATCCCCCGGTTTAAAGCACCTTTCGTGCCGTACAGCCGGTGAAAGATATTCCGGGACAAAACATGTAAAAACAGAAAAAACACCGTTGGCTGCACTCGTTAGTGCACAAGGCATCCAGGCCTTACTTGAACAAGTCACCGGGGGTATGGCCGAACAAACCCTTGAACGCGGCGATGAACGCTGACGTCGAGTCATAACCGCAGGCCAGCGCGGTATGCGTCACACTGGCGCCCTCTTCCAGTGCAGACAGCGAAGACAGCAGCCGTGCCCGCTGCCGCCAGCCGCGAAAGCTCAATCCGGTTTCGCGCTGAAACATTCGCATCAGGGTTTTCTCGGAGGTCCCGAGACGGGCAGCCCAGTCATGCAGGGTGATCAACCGGCCTGGCTCCTCGATCAACTCGTTGCACAGCCCCAGCAAACGCGGATGACGCGGCAACGGCAGTGAAAAGCCGACTTCGGGCAGCTGCGCCAGTTGATCCAGCAGGACCTGCACCAGCCGCGCCTCATGACTGTCCTGCTCAGGATAATCCACGGGCAACAGGCAGAAGCTCTTGATCAGCTCGCGGGCCAGCGGCGTGACTTCCAGTACCCGGCAGCGCTGCGGTGCCCACCCCGAATCAGCCGTGCGAATGTACAGGCTGCGCATTTCGGCGCGCATGGAGGTCACCACCTCATGCTCAAGCCCGGCAGGCACCCAGACGCCCCACTGAGGCGGCGCAAAGAAACTGCCCTCGGCGGTATGCACCCCCAGAACCCCGCTGATCGCGTAGGAAAACTGCACCCAGTCGTGGCGATGGGGCGGCGTCCACGAACCGGCGCTGAGGCTTTCGGCACGGGCATACAGCGGGCGCGGCAGGCCGGACAATGCCGGTATCTGCCGTTCGCCCGTGAGCTGCCGCTGATTGATCTGTCCGTTACTCGGCATCTTATGGCCTTATGTCGCAAGACGGCTATGGAGCAACAGAGTAGCCTGCACGCATCTCTGTTTACAAAAATTCTCCGGACCCCGCATGCAATCACTCAAACACTTCAAACGCGTCGCCACCGACTGGTTCCTCTGGGGCATGGTCCTGGCGACGGTGCTGGCCTACTTCTTTCCGCGTTTCGGCGCTACCGGCGGCAACATGCACGCTGAATACGTCATCAAGGTCGGCGTGTTCGTGGTGTTCTTTCTGCATGGCGTGAACCTGTCCAGCGAGCAGATCAAGAAAGGCCTGACCAACTGGCGTCTGCACGTGATGATCCAGGTCTTCACGTTCGTGGTGTTCCCGCTGATCTGGCTGGCGTGCAACAAGCTGCTGGGCTCACAGGTGCCGGCGCTGCTGATGCTGGGCTTCCTTTACCTGTGCGCCCTGCCCTCGACCATTTCCTCCTCGGTGGCGCTGACCGGCAGCGCAGGCGGCAATGTCCCGGCAGCGATTCTCAACGCCAGCATGTCCAGCGTCATCGGGATTTTTATCACCCCGTGGCTGGTCAGCCTGGTGGTCGGCACCGGTGCTGGCGGGATCGATCTGGGCGATACGCTGCTCGACCTGTGCGCCATGCTCCTGCTGCCACTGGTGCTTGGCCAGTTAATGCGGCCGTTGCTGGGCAAGTTCTTCGCCCGCCACAAGAAATACACCAACCTGATCGACAAGCTGGTGATTCTGCTGCTGGTGTATGCGGCGTTCTGCAACTCGATGATCTCCGGCATGTGGCAAAGCCAGGGCAACAGCGTGATCCTGACGGCGTTCATCGGCACCGCGCTGCTGCTGGCGGTGATCCTGTTGATGACGACCCGCACGGCGCGGGTGCTCAAGTTCGATCATGCCGACAAGGTCGCGGCGGTGTTCTGCGCCACCAAGAAGTCCCTCGCTGCGGGCGCGCCGATGGCCGCACTGATTTTCGGCAGCAATCCGGGGCTTGGCCTGATTCTGTTGCCGATCATGATCTACCACCCGATGCAGTTGATCGTGTGCTCGATCATCGCCGAGAGCTACGCCAGTCGCCATCGCCAGCAGCTTTCGGCCGCTGCCCTGGAAGAAGCTCAAGCCGCGTGAATACGGCTTACATCAGCGCGTCATCATCCAGCGTGACGCGCGCGTAGAAGACGATTGCCACCGTTGGGATCAGTGCGGAATAACCCGGCCGCAGCGCAGTGCCGAAGTGCGTCAGCAAGCGTTGCACCGGGGCCTGGCGAATTGCACCCAGCAAGCCCTTGACCGCGCCGGGCGCCTCGTCGGGCTGGGCGGTCTTGAAAAATGCCGCCACGGTCAGGCGCTCGGCCAGGGCATCGACATGCGCGGCATAGATATCCCAGCTCATCGCGCGGACACTGGCACGCGGCATCTGCACCAGCGGGTGCGCGCTGTTGAACGCATGGCGAAAGAACGTTCTGAGCAGCAGCTCCTCCACTTCAACTACCGTCGCGCACTGGTGCAGCGCTTCTGCCAGGCCGTATTGCCTCGCCAGCATGCCCAGCACTCGCGTGTAGGGTACGCCGCGACGCCGGGCGGCATTGATCAGAAAATGCCCGGCGACCAGTTGGAATTCACGCACGAAGGCGTAAGTGCGGTCCGCTTCAGTGGCCTTGAGGCGCGTCCAGCGGCTGCTGCGCAAATGCTTGATGGCCGCCTCCAGCACGTAGTCCGGCGAGCGGGCCAGAACGCTGTGCAGCCAGACGTCCTGCAGGACCGGGTCGCGGGTCATTGTCGGTAGCACCGTAATGCCGGTTTCCAGCCCTTCACAGCCACTGAAGCGAGTGGCAATCAATACTTCCTGCAAGCGCTGCCAGTAATGGTGATGGCGATAACCCTGCATGCGCACATTCTCGAAGTGCTCGACCGGCGTGCGCCCCAGGCTCTTCTCGCCCAGATTCAGCAAGAGCACATGATCTTCCGTGGAATACGCATTGATCAGCCGTCCGCTGATTCTCTGCTTGAGCAGTTCGGCCTCGGCGGCATCGATACGCACGGCAGCGGCCATCAGCAATACATCGCCCACCACCAGCCCGTGTTCGGGTGGCTGCTGCAGCTCCTTGAGCGCGCTGACCAGCAGCCGGCCGCCCAGTGAATGGCCGATCAGGTTGACCTGCTTGACGTCGGGATGATGCTCGAACAGGTAGCGATCCAGCTGCGCCAACAGCACCTTGCCCATGTCGCGGGCACGGTTGCGGATACGCGCAAAGTGAACGACCCGGTCCCCCGCCAGCGCCGCCGCACCCGCGAGCGGGTGCACACGGGCAGCAGCCATCAGCAAGCCACGGGAACGGTTGTCCATCTGGGTGAAATGGCTGGATGGCCAGAACGCCAGAATGTTCACACTCTGGCGCAAAGCGCCGGGGATGCTGTTGGCCAACAGGCGTCGGTCATCCAGATCATGCCCTGACGAATAGCCGTGAATGAAGACGTTGGCGACCTCTCCCGAGGTCTTGGGCAGGGTCAGAAACTTGAAATGATTTTCCACGTTGTCCTGTCACACATCGGCGGATTGCACGCTCAATTGCTGGCGATGAAGCGCTTGGCGATCAGTACGATCAGTCGCAGGCAGAACATGATACCGGTCACCGCGATGACCCATTTGGCCACCAGCAGGAAATAAACCTCTATTTCATCGGAGACCAACCCCACCAGCAAGCCCATCCCGCCGATCAGCAGACCGATCAGCATCAGCCCGATATACGGCCTGAGCCAACGAGTCTGCGCGCCTTTGTCGAACAGATAGAGCACGGTGCCGATCAGAATCAGAAGTACCGATACCCCAATGATGAACCCCATGCCTTACCTCGACGTTACAGGCCAATAATGCTGATCGATCATCCCGCGCACGGGTGTGACGCGGAGCGTCACGACATGCATTCCCACGCTGAGGAACGATAGTCGTCAGGTAGACCGCGATCGTGCCCATGCTCTGCGTAAGTCAGTTGTGGATTATGCCCATGACCCCAGCCATTTGCCTAACGCTCCAGAATCGCCGTCACGCCCTGGCCGCCTGCGGCACAGATCGAAATCAATCCGCGTCCGCTGCCTGCCGCGTCCAGCAGCTTGGCCAGGTTGGCGACGATGCGGCCTCCGGTCGCAGCGAACGGGTGGCCGGCAGCCAGTGAGCTGCCCTTGACGTTCAGTTTGCTACGATCAATCGACCCCAGCGGCGCGTCCAGGCCCAGACGGGTCTTGCAGTAGTCGGCGTCTTCCCAGGCCTTGAGGGTGCACAGCACCTGCGCGGCGAAGGCTTCGTGGATTTCGTAGTAATCGAAGTCCTGAAGGGTCAGGCCATTGCGGGCCAGCAGACGCGGAACGGCGTAGACCGGCGCCATCAGTAGCCCTTCTGCACCGTTGACGAAATCCACCGCTGCGGCCTGGCCATCGCGCCAGTAGGCCAGCACCGGCAGGCCCCGCTCGCGAGCCCATTCCTCGCTGGCCAGCAACACCACCGACGCGCCATCGGTCAGCGGTGTCGAATTGCCCGCCGACAAGGTGCCCTTGGCGCTGCGCTCGAACGCGGGCTTGAGGCTGGCCAGCTTTTCAAGCGTCAGGTCCGGACGCAGGTTGTTGTCACGGATCAGCCCAAGATACGGCGTCATCAAATCATCCTGCCAGCCCTCGGCGTAGGCTGCCGCCATTTTCAGGTGACTCTCGAGCGCCAGCTGATCCTGCGGCCCGCGCTCTATGCCCCAGGTCTGCGCCATCAGCTCGCAATGCTGGCCCATCGACAAGCGCGTGCGTGGCTCGCCGTTACGGGGCAGCTCCGGCTTGAGGTGGTGTGGCCGCAACTGCATCAGGGCCTTGAGTTTGTCACCGGGCGTCTTGCTGCGGTTTACCTGCAGCAGGATCTTGCGCAGCCCCTCGTTGACGCCGATCGGCGCATCGGACGTGGTGTCCACGCCGCCGGCAATGCCGCACTCGATCTGCCCCAGAGCGATCTTGTTGGCCACCAGCAACGCCGCTTCAAGCCCCGTACCGCACGCTTGCTGAATGTCGTAAGCCGGGGTCTGTGCCGAAAGCCGCGAGCCGAGCACGCATTCGCGGGTCAGGTTGAAGTCTCTGGAGTGTTTGAGCACCGCGCCCGTCACCACCTCGCCCATGCGCAGCCCGTGCAGATTGAAGCGCTCGATCAGCCCTTCCAGAGCAGCCGTGAGCATGTCCTGATTACTGGCCGTGGCATAAGGGCCATTGGAGCGCGCGAACGGAATGCGGTTACCGCCGACGATGGCGACCCGACGAGGATGCGTCATGGAAAACTCCCTTTCTTCAAGCGAATGAATGAGCCGTGTCGATCGCAAGAACAAACGTCATGCCACCGTGGTCCATTCCTTTGAACCCCGACTTCAGGAGAGTGTTCCATGCCGTCAGATCGCTATATTGATTTCGCCAACTCCGACATGGGTCGGCGCCTGGTGAAGGCCGCCGGTCTGCCCGCCCCCACTCACCTGGAGCGCTGGCAGGCCGGGCGTCTTCGGCCCGTCGAAGGGACATTGCTGATCAGCGCAGGACCGCTGGGCGATCAGGTGCGCCAGTTCGCCAGCCGTCTGACCGACTCGCTGTACAGTTTCGGCAGCGACATGCCCGGCGCCACGACGTGGGTGTCCAACCAGGGACCGCACCTCAAAGCAGTGGTTTTCGACGCCAGCCAGATCCTGCGCACCGATCAGCTCAGGCAGTTGCGGGATTTCTTTCAGCCGCTGCTACGCAACCTCGATCACTGCGCGCATGTGGTCATCCTCGGCAAATCCCCCGAGACACTCGCTGATCCGCTGGCGGCCAGCACTCAACAGGCCATCGAAGGTTTCAGCCGCTCACTGGCCAAGGAAGTGCGCAACGGCGCCACGGTCAAGTTGCTGCAGGTGGATGACGACGCGCAGGATCAACTGGAGGGTGCCCTGCGCTTCTTCCTCACGCCCAAGGCAGCGTTCATCTCTGGCCAGTTCGTCCACCTGAGTGCCTGCCCGAGCAAGGTGCAGGACTGGACCCGCCCGCTGGCCGGGCGCAAGGCCGTGGTGACGGGCGCGGCACGCGGCATTGGTGCGTCGATCGCCGAAACGCTGACCCGTGATGGCGCGCAGGTCATTCTGCTGGATGTACCGCAGACCAAAAACGAGCTGGAAGCACTGGCCTCGCGGCTTGGCGGTCAGGCTCTGGCACTGGATATCTGTGCTGCAGATGCCCCGGCACAGTTGCTCGAACACCTGCCCGATGGCGTCGACATACTGGTGCACAACGCCGGCATCACGCGCGACAAGACGCTGGTCAACATGCCGGAAGATTTCTGGGACTCGGTACTGGCGGTCAACCTCAATGCGCCACAAGTACTGACTCAGGTGCTGCTCGATGCGGGAGCCTTGAAGGATAACGCCCGGATCGTGCTCATGGCCTCGATCAGCGGTATCGCCGGTAACCGCGGGCAAACCAACTACACCACCAGCAAGGCCGGTCTGATCGGCTTTGCACGGGCCATGGCCCCCGGGCTCAAGTCACGCGGCATCAGCATCAACGCCGTCGCGCCGGGCTTCATCGAAACCAAAATGACCGCGCACATGCCGTTCACCCTGCGTGAAGCCGGGCGGCGCATGAGTTCGCTGGGTCAGGGCGGTTCGCCCCAGGACGTTGCCGAAGCAGTGGCGTGGTTCAGCCAGCCAGGCAGCGGCGCGGTGAGCGGTCAGGTTCTACGTGTATGTGGTCAAAACGTGATCGGGGCTTAAGCACCCGCATCGAATTCAAGGAGATGGATGATGACGGCTCACTGGCGCTACCTCAATTCCCTGCAGCCCCTGTCCAACCTGTTCATCCAGGCAGCGCTCAGGCGCAAGGTCACCGGGATGCAGCTACCCGATCTGGGCTTGCGCAGCTGGATCGCGGTCGATACCTACAAGCTTGAAGCGTACCGCAAGGTCTGCGGATTCGAAGAGAGCAGCCTGCTGCCTCCGACCTATCCGCACGTGCTGGCGTTTCCGTTGCAAATGCAATTGATGACCTCCGAGGAATTTCCGTTTCCGCTGCTGGGGTTGATTCACCTCGCCAATCGAACCCGTACGCATCGTCCACTGGGCGGGGTGAGCCAGTTGTACATCAGTGTTCAGGCCACTGATCTGCGCCCGCACGCCAAGGGTGCAACGTTCACGCTGGTCACTCAGGCCGAAGACGGCATGGGGCTGTTGTGGGAAGAAGAAAGCACCCTGCTGTGCACCGCCGTGCATCTGGAAGACAGCCCGGTGAGCTATCCCGAAGCCGCGCCACTACCACTCAGCGAGCTGCAAGGCTGGCGGGCAACGGCGCAGATAGGCCGCGAGTACGCCAAGGTGTCGGGCGACTACAACCCGATTCACCTCAGCGCCCCCAGCGCCAGGCTGTTCGGTTTCCCTCGCGCCATCGCCCACGGCATGTGGCTCAAGGCCCGTACGCTCGCGGCGCTGGGCGAGCATTTGCCGGCCTCGAATGTCGAGATCAGCGTGCAGTTCCAGAAGCCTGTACGCCTGCCTGCAGACGTGACGCTGTCGGCCAGTGCCGCTGGCTCGCAAGGCCAGTTCCGTGTCGAAGGCCAGGAGGGCATCGTGCATATGGTCGGCAGCTGGCAGCCTCTCAGCGAGTGACGTACAGGCTGATGAACACCTCTGACGGGAGCCCTGCTCCCATCGACGGCTGAACAAACCTCAACGCCCACTTGCCTGGCGACCCGTTCCCCCTGAAGCTATGCGTCTTCAGGAGAGCACGATGAACCTCGACGAGTTGACCCAACGCCTGCACCGCATCCGCGACCAGAACGACTGGAAGCAATTCCATAGCCCGAAAAACCTGGCCATGGCTGCCAGTGTGGAGATGGCCGAGCTGGTGGAAATATTCCAGTGGCTGCGCGAAGACCAGTCCCGCGAGCTGCCTGCCGACCAGTTGGAGCACGCCGGCCAGGAAGTCGGCGACATCGTCCTCTACCTGTTGCTGCTGTGCAGCGAACTGGGCCTGGACATGGACACGGTGGTGCGTAACAAGCTGGCTGACAGCGAGCGGAGATTTGCCAAGTGAGTGATAGGCATTTCGACCAGCTGGCGACCCGCTTTGCGGAAAAGATCTATGGCGGTGCCAAGGGGGCCATTCGTCTGGCGGTGCTGCAGGCCGACCTGACCGAGACCCTGCCGGCGCGACCGCTTCGGGTACTGGATATCGGCGCCGGGCTGGGCCACATGTCACTGTGGCTGGCCGAACAGGGTCATCAGGTGACCTTGGCTGAACCCGCCGAGCCGATGCTCGAAGGCGCACGTCAGCGCTTCGCCGATGCCGGACAGACGGCAACCTTCATTCAGGCTCCGTGGCAGGCGCTGCCCGATTTACTGAGCGACACTTATGATCTGGTGCTGTGCCACGCGGTGCTGGAGTGGCTGGCCGAGCCGCACAGCATCCTCCCGGTGCTGCGCCAGTTGACCAAGGACGATGGCTGGTTGTCGCTGGCGTTTTACAACCGCGATGCCTTGATCTATCGCAACCTGCTGAAGGGCCACTTCCGCAAGATGCGCAAAAATGACATGGCCGGGGAAAAACAGAGCCTGACGCCCCAGCAACCGCTCGACCCTCGGGAGCTAGCGACGCAACTTGAAGGCCTGTGGCAAGTCGAAACCCGTAGCGGGGTGCGGGTATTTCACGATTACATGCCGGTTGAATTCCAGGCTCGGGCCGAGCTGACGGATCTGCTGGAAATGGAACTGGCGCACCGGCGTCATCCAGCCTTTGCCGGGCTGGGTCGATACCTTCACTGGATGTGCCGTCCGGTCTGACATCACTGCGGAGCCCACTATGAAACACCGTTCTGCCTTGTTTGCCGTGCTGCTTGGAACAGCTCTGCTCGGGATCAGCGCCTGCCAGAGCGACAACCCGTATGTCGCCAGCTCTCTGCCCATGCCACCCGCCCCTGCGCAGGCGGCAAAGACGCTGGACATGAGCGCCTACCCTGCGCCGCCGCGTGACTATGGACGTTATCGATCCTGGGGCTGGCTCAACGGCCAGCTGCCGCCCGGAACGGCGTGGGTGGATTCGGCGCAGGTGGTCGAAGCCGTGAGCAACGGCCTGGACCAGCGTGGCTTGCGACCGGCTCGCGGCAATCAGCCGGCAGACCTGTACGTCACGACCACGACCCGGCAGGAAACCCGACTGCGTCAGGTGCGTGAAGATTACGATCCCTACTATGGGGGCGGCATGGGCTATGGTCGCTACGATGGATACCGGCCCGGTTATGGCGGCTACGCCAGTGTGCCGGTGGTGCGCACCTACCAGGAAAAGGTCATGGTGGTGCAGATCAACCTGATCGACGCGCGCAGCGGCCAGCCGGTATGGAGCGCCAGCGCCGATGCGCGCGCCAGCAATAATCTGGCCGACCGCAGCAGTGCGTTGCGTCAGGCCGTGCAACAGGCTCTGGCGGCCTACCCGCCTTCGTAACCCTTTCGGAGAACTGCCATGTTTCGCCGTATCGTTCTGCTGACCTGTGCCTTGTTGCTGACGGCCTGTCAGAGTAACTCGATCAATCGCGACTTCGATGCCCAGCGGGATTTCGGCGGCTATCGCAGCTGGAGCTGGAAAGAGCCCGCCGTTCAGTATCAGCCCGACAATGATCCAAGGCTCAAGAGCGACCTGACCGAGCAACGCCTTCGCCAGTCGATCGGCGAGCAGCTGGACCAGCGCGGTCTGCGCATGGCAACAGCCGGTGCCAGGCCGGATTTGAAAGTGCAGGCCTGGCTGATTGTCGAAAACCGTCAGCAGACGGTCAGCACCAACTATGGCGGCGGCTGGAGCCCCTGGGGTGGTTATGGCTACTGGAACGGGCCGATGAACACCGAAACCCGCAGCGTCGATTACAAGGTCGGCACCGTGCAGATCGATATGTTCGACGGCAAGGACGGCAAACTGGTCTGGCGTGGCAGCACCGAGCGCATCCTCAACGACAACGCCGGCAGCCCGTCCGAGCGCGATCAGGCCATGCGCACCACCGTGGCGAAAATCCTGGAGCAGTATCCACCGCGCTAAGCCCGCCTGACGTGTTGCGCAATGAAAAGGTCGAGCGAGGCTCAGGCCTGCAGATCGCCCTGCATTTCATCGAGCAATTCCTGAATCGCGTCGAGGCGCTCTTCGGGATCGTCGATTTCCAGCAGCTCCACTTTGTCTTTTTCGGTGAACGGCAGCAGATAGGCAAGCTGGTTGGACAACGCGTATTGCCCACCGGCAGACACGCCCATGTTCAAGGAAGCCACCATCGGGTGCTCGGCCAGCGCTTCGAGCAGGGCCACGAGGTCGGCGTCTTCCTCCTGCAGCGGGCGCTCCACGGGCTCTTCCAGCCATTCAACCTCGGCCACCAGCAGTTGATCGCGCTGAACCTCAGCAGCGACAACCCGGAAGCGACGCCCGCCGACGACACGAATGCCCAGCAAGCCGTTTTCCTGCTGCTGAAAATCCGTGACCAGCGCTTCACAGCCGATCATCGAGTAGCCGCCCGGCACTGAGCCGATTTCACTTCCCTCGGTGATACACACCACACCGAACCCTTCCCCCTGCTTCATGCAGCGGCCGATCATGTCCAGGTAGCGGGCTTCAAACAGTTGCAGATCAAGCACGCACCCCGGAAACAGCACAGCATTCAGCGGAAACAATGGCAGCGTCATAGAAAAGCCTCCTTTTAAATGGCCAGCGACATTGCCAGCGGCAGGAACAATGCCGTTGCAACGCCCATCAGACTCATTGCCAACGCAGCAAAAGCCCCCGATTCTTCGCCCTCCTGCAATGCCACGGATGTGCCCACCGCATGCGCGGTGAGCCCCAGCGCCATGCCTCGGGCAGCAGGATTATCCACCCCGATCAGTGACAACAGACCGGGGCCGAAAATTGCACCAAATACGCCAGTAATCAACACAAAAACCGCCGCCAGTGCGGCAACCCCGCCGATCTGCTCGGCGACCAGCATGGCGATGGGCGATGTCACTGATTTGGGTGCCATGGTCATCAGAATCATGTGGTCGGCACCAAACAGCACCCCGAAGCCCACGCACAAACCGGTGGCAAACACCCCGCCGACTACCAGCGTAGTCAAGACCGGCCAGAACAACTGGCGGATCCGGCGCATATTCAGATAGAGCGGGACCGCCAGCGCGACGGTTGCAGGCCCCAGCAGCGTGCCCAGAATCTCGGTGCTTTTGCGGTACTCGGTGTATTCAAGGTCGCAGAACAGCACAATCCCGATCACCACCACCATCGAGACCAGCACGGGCTGCAGGAACAGCCAGCGGGTTCTTTCGTAGGCCGCCATCGCCAGTTGATAGGCGCCCAGGGTTATCGCGATGCCGAAAAGCGGGTGGTGAATCACCGACAACCATGCACCGTGCCAGTCAAGATTCATGGCAACTCCCGGCGCCGGGCCTGACGCCTGATCAGTGTCTGCATCAGCCAGCCGACAAAGACCATGGAAATCATCAGCGACAGGGTCAGCGTGCCGAAGATCGCCCAGAAGTCCTCGGCGATGGCCGACGCGTACACCATCACCCCGACCGCAGGCGGCACCAGCAGCAACGGCAGATAGCGCAGCAGACTGCTGGCCGCCATGCTGATCGGCTCGCTGACTTCACCGCGCCACATCAGATAGGCCATCAACAGCACAAGGCCGATGATCGGCCCCGGCAAAATCGACAGAAACAGGTGGTTGAGTGCGGTCCCCAGCAATTGGAACAGCACCAGCCATGTCAAACCCCTTAACAGCATGAAGACTCCAGCAGATAAACGAACCCGGCGAACGATCGGCGTCATTATAAACACGCTGCGCCAGAGGTCATGAGTGGGTATTCGCATTGCCGCAGTTGCTTGACCGGCCAGCCGCCCTCTGCTGATCTGATCATTCGCCTGCAGGCATGAGCCGATGCGGGCAGGCAGCTCAATAGCCCCTCATCAGACAAGGAGAGCAGCATGCCTTTTGTACCCGTCGCAGAACTCAAGCAACACATCGGCAAGGACGCAGGCTATTCAGACTGGCTGACCATCGACCAGCAGCGTATCAACCTGTTCGCCGACGCCACAGGGGACTTCCAATTCATCCATGTCGACCCGGTCAAAGCGGCGCAGACGCCGTTCGGCGCGACCATTGCACACGGCTTTCTGTCGTTGTCGCTGATCCCCCAACTCATGGAGGGCATCATGGTACTGCCCGAAGGCTTGAAGATGGCGGTCAATTACGGGATGGACAGCGTGCGCTTTGTTCAACCGGTGACGGTTAACTCGCGGGTGCGCCTCAAGGTCCAGCTGACCGACGTGAGTGAGAAAAAAACCGGACAGTGGTTGCTCAAGGCAACGGCCACGCTGGAGATAGAAGGTCAGGAAAAACCCGCATTTGTGGCCGAACCTTTAACGTTGTGTTTCGTGTAAAGCGTTTAAAACATGAAACAGTCGTAACAGACTGTTTCATCCCGTTGACTCGCTGCGGCATACTCCCCTGCGGTCGTGACCCATAACATCTGCTCAAGCGGAGCCGGGCTCGCCCCTGAATCATTCTTCCGGGATCTCACATGCGCGCGCTCGCTCCATTGGCTTTGACACTCTTGATCGCAGGCTGCGGTGATGGCGAATCAATTTTGCCACCCGACGGTCGCCTGCCCGACGGCGGACGCTATCGGGGCGATCTGGTCAACGGCGTCCTGCAGGGCCAGGGGCGCATCGATTACCCCAACGGCAGTTGGTACGCAGGTCAGTTCGAAAACGGCCTGCGGCAAGGCCAGGGCGAATGGCACTCCAGCAACGGCGACGTCTACAAGGGCGGTTTCGAGCAAGGTCTGTTCAATGGCCAGGGCCGACTGACCACCCGCGCTGGCGCGAGTTATGTCGGCAGCTTCAAACTTGGCATGCGTGACGGTGAAGGTACCCAGAAAGACAAGGGTGTGCTTTACCGTGGCCAGTTCAAGGCCGGCGTGTACGACGGCCCCGGTCGCCTGGAACTGGAAGACGGCAGCCAGCATCAGGGCATGTTCGCCAATGGCAAGGCCAATGGTGAGGGTTCGCGCAGTGATGCCAGCGGCAACCAATACAGCGGCAATTTCATCGACGGTCAATTGCAGGGCACCGGCAGCTTTACCAGCACCGACGGCGATCAGTACGTCGGCAATTTCCGCAACAGCCAGCTGGACGGCAAGGGTCGCTACGAAAACAGCGACGGCGACGTCTGGAGCGGCGAGTTCAAGGAAGGCGCGCTGACCGGCAAAGGCGAGTTGATCGGCTCTGACGGCAGCCGCTACCAGGGTGATTTCGACAACTGGCGCTTCATGGGTCAGGGCCAGTTGCTACTGGCCGATGGCAGCCGCTACATCGGCCAGTTCGCCGATGACACCTACCATGGCGACGGCGTGCTGATTTCCGCCGATGGCAAGGAGCAGCGCGGCATCTGGGCCAACGGCGAGCGAATCCGTGATGCCAAAGGCAAGTTGCTGCCGGACCCACTTGAAGCCGGGCTGCTGGTCCAGGGTTCGCTGCTGGACAAGGCACTGGCGGCAGTGCCAGCGTCGACACCCGCCACCGAGCTGTACACGCTGGTCGTGGGTGGCGACGGCAAGCAGAGCGTGTTCATGCGCGAGGCGGACTACGTGAGCAATCTGCTCAAGTCGCGTTTTGGTGCCGTCGGACAAGTCAGCCTGGTCAATCATCGCGATCACATGGATGACCGGCCGATGGCGACGCGTGAGACCATCACCCGCGCGGTGCAGACACTCGCCCAGCGCACCGGGCCTGAAGACCTGGTGTTCATTTACCTGACCAGCCATGGCACTCAGGATCACGAACTGGTGCTTGACCAGCCGCGCCTGTCGCTGGCAGACCTGCCCGCCGACGCGTTGGCAGCGGCCCTCGCGCCGCTGAAGAACCGTGACAAGGTCGTGGTGATTTCAGCCTGTTATTCCGGCGGATTCATTCCTGACCTGAAAGATGAGCGCACACTGATCATGACCGCCTCACGCGCCGACCGCGTCTCGTTCGGCTGTTCGGAAGAAGCGGACTTCACTTATTTTGGCGATGCACTATTTGCCAGGGCATTGGTCGAAACCGATGACCTGCAACACGCTTTCAACGAAGCGAAGGCCTATGTTGCGCAACGTGAGACCGAAGACAACTTCGAAGCCTCCGAACCGCAGATATGGGCACCCAAAGGAGTCCTGGCGCGCTGGCAGCAGTTGCGCAAGAGCCAGGCCGAACGCGCGTTGAGTACGGCGTTGAACCGCACGGAAGCGAAGACTTCGAGTAGCCGCTAGGCTTAGCCGTATCAAGGAGAACGATATGTACCTGACGCCGCAACACATCCTGCTCGCAGGAGCCACGGGCCTGACAGGCGAGCATTTGCTGGACAGGCTGCTCAGCGAGCCGACCGTCACCCGCGTGCTGGCACCGACCCGCAAACCGCTGGCCGAACACTCGCATCTGGAAAACCCGGTCGGCGAGCTGGCGACCTTGCTGCCAACGCTGTCTGGCCGGGTGGACATCGCATTTTGCTGCCTGGGCACCACGATCAAACAAGCGGGCTCGCAGGACGCCTTCAAGGCGGTTGATCTGGACATGGTCACAGCGTTCGCCAGCCGGGCCCGCGAACTCGGTGCTCGCCACTTGCTGGTGATCAGCGCAGTCGGCGCAGATCCGCAGTCCAGTACCTTTTACAACCGTGTCAAAGGCGAAATGGAACTGGCGCTTCGTGCGCAAGGCTGGCCGCAACTGACCATCGCCCGCCCTTCCCTGCTGGTGGGCAGCCGTCCTGAAACCCGCTGGGTCGAGCAACTGGCGGCGCCCATCGCCAAACTGATCCCCGGCAAATACGGCGCCATCGAAGCCTGCCACCTGGCCCGCGCCCTGTGGCGACTGGCGCTGGAAGAGCAGAACGGCGAACGAATCGTCGAATCGGATGAGCTGCGCAAGTTGGGCAAGTAGGTGATGCTCGCCGGAGCACAGCCAAGATCATCGTCGCCATGCTCCGCGCTCATCTTTAAACACAAGTCCGATTTTGGTTCTGGCCAGAGGCCGTAGGAGAACCGGGCGACGCTTCGCTTGTTCGCGAATGCGATGTTTCAGACGGTACATTTTCGGCGATCATACCGCCCCTTTCGCGAACAAGCGAAGCGTCGCCCGACTCGCTCCTACGGCCTGCGGCCAGAATCAAAAGCAGATTTGTATACAACGATCAGCTCCGCGTGGGAATGATCTGCGTCACACTAAAGCCCGCCCGTAGCCTGAACCCCTAGCCCCGCTGCCGTCAGCAATGACAGTGGCAGCAGCAGGGTGTCGAGCAGCGCACTGCCCGGCAGGTCCAAGCCCGGGTAGCTGGGAGCTTCTGCGCCGAATCGGTCGGCAGCACAGCAGCCGCCCTGCAGCGCATACATATTCAAGCGCGTACCGGCATACACCACCGGCGCGCCCGGTTTGGCCGCATTGAGCGTGCGAGCCGTTGCGCAGCCGGTCAGCGCCAGCGCAAGCGCGACCATCAGCAGCTTATTCATCGCCGCCAATATGGTGCTCACCCCAGCGCGGCAACATGTCCTGAGGAATATTCAGCAGGTTGAGGATCCGCGCGACGACAAAGTCCACCAGGTCGTCGATGGTCTGCGGCTGGTGATAAAAGCCGGGAGACGCCGGCAAAATCACTGCACCCATGTTCGACAGTTTGAGCATGTGTTCCAGATGAATGCTGGAGTACGGCGCTTCGCGCGGCACCAGAATCAATTGGCGCCGCTCCTTCAGCGTCACGTCAGCGGCACGCTCGATCAGATTGTTGCAGGCCCCGGTGGCGATCGCCGACAGCGAACCGGTGGAACACGGCACCACCACCATCGCGCTGGGCGCCCCCGAGCCGGAGGCCACTGGCGACATCCAGTCATCGCGCCCATAGACGCGAATCTGCCCGGCAGACGCACCGGTGTACTCCGTCAGAAACGCCTGCATCATCATCGCCTTGGGCGGCAGGCGCACATCGGTCTCGGTGGCCATCACCAATTGCGCCGCCTTGGAGATCAGGAAATGTACTTCCCGGTCCTCACGCACCAGACAATCCAGCAGGCGCAGGCCATATGGCGCGCCAGAAGCGCCAGTCATGGCAACCGTAACGCGCTCCGGGCCGCTCATTTAAGCGCCTCCGCCAGCTTGCCATGCAGGCCGCCAAAGCCGCCGTTGCTCATGATCACGATGTGCGTACCGGGCTGCGCCTGGCTTTTGACCTGGGCGATGATTGCCTCAAGGGAATCACAGACCAACGCAGGCACAGTGCCTCCCGCGACTGTTGCCGCCAGGTCCCAGCCCAGATTGGGCGGGGCATACCAGACCACCTGGTCCGCCTGACTCACGCTTTCCCGCAAGCCATCGCGATGCGCGCCAAGCTTCATCGAGTTGGAGCGCGGCTCGATGACCGCAATGATCGATGCATCACCGACCTTTTTGCGCAGGCCGTCCAGCGTGGTGGCGATAGCCGTTGGGTGGTGAGCGAAGTCATCATAAATAGTGATGCCGCGCACGTCGGCGACCTTTTCCATACGCCGTTTGACACTCTTGAACGCACTGAGCGCCTGCACGCCCAGCAACGGCACGACGCCCACATGGCGAGCGGCTGCCAGCGTCGCCAAGGCGTTGGCCACGTTGTGCTGACCGGTCATGTCCCACTCGACAGTGCCTTGAAGCTCGCCTTCGAACAGCACTTCAAAACGCGAGCCGTCTTCGCTCAACAGTCGTGCCTGCCACTGACCGTTCTGGCCCGTGGTCTGTACCGGCGTCCAGCAGCCCATCTCGATGACCCGCGACAACGCCGGCTCGGTAGTCGGGTGGATTACCAGGCCTTCGCTGGGGATGGTACGCAACAGATGGTGAAACTGACGTTCGATGGCCGGCAGATCGGGGAAGATGTCGGCATGATCAAACTCAAGATTGTTGAGAATCGCAGTCCGCGGACGGTAGTGGACGAACTTGGAGCGTTTGTCGAAGAAGGCGCTGTCGTATTCATCGGCCTCGACCACAAAGAACGGGGTCTCGCCCAGACGCGCCGACACGGCGAAGTTCTGGGGGATGCCTCCGATCAGGAAGCCGGGGCTCATGCCCGCGTGCTCCAACACCCAGGCCAGCATGCTGCTGGTGGTGGTCTTGCCGTGTGTGCCGGCCACGGCCAGTACCCAGCGGCCTTGCAGCACATGGTCCGCCAGCCACTGCGGGCCAGACACATACGGCAAACCTGTGTTGAGCACATATTCAACCGCCGGGTTGCCACGCGACAGCGCGTTGCCGACCACCACCAGGTCCGGCGCCGGGATCAGTTGCACGGGATCATAGCCTTGGGTCAGCTCTATGCCCTGCGCCTGGAGCTGGGTGCTCATCGGTGGATAGACATTGGCGTCGGAGCCAGTGACCCGGTGCCCCAACTCTTTGGCGAGCACCGCCAGAGACCCCATGAACGTGCCGCAGATACCAAGGATATGAATATGCATGACCAACCTCTCAGAACATCTGCGCAGGTTAACGTAGGGGCGGTGAAATGGCACCCTGAGTTTGTCCGTCGTCTTGCGCACACGCCCCATTTCAATGCCCGGCAGATAAGCCTAAAGTCCTAGCCACGGCCGAATGCAAATGGCCTATTCTTGAACGCTCATTGCCAGCTACCCGAAAGCAGAATCGACTCAGACTCCCTCACAACAAGAACCAGGAGACATACCATGCGTTACGCTCATCCCGGTACCGAAGGCGCCATCGTCAACTTCAAGGAACGCTACGGTAACTACATAGGCGGCGAGTTCGTCGCGCCGGTCAAAGGCCAGTATTTCACCAACACCTCGCCGGTCACCGGCAAGGCCATCGCTGAATTTCCGCGCTCCACCGCCGAAGACATCGACAAGGCACTCGACGCTGCGCACGCCGCCGCTGCTGCCTGGGGCTCGACCTCGGTGCAGGCCCGCTCGCTGGTTCTGCTGAAGATTGCCGATCGCATCGAAGCCAATCTGGAAGTCCTGGCCATCACCGAAACCTGGGACAACGGCAAGGCAATCCGCGAAACCCTCAACGCCGATATCCCGCTGGCCGCCGACCATTTCCGCTACTTCGCTGGCGTGCTGCGTGCGCAGGAAGGCAGCGCCGCCGAAATCGACGGCAATACCGTGGCCTATCACATTCATGAGCCGCTGGGCGTAGTCGGGCAGATCATCCCGTGGAACTTCCCGATCCTGATGGCGGCCTGGAAACTCGCCCCTGCGCTGGCTGCCGGTAATTGCATCGTGCTCAAACCTGCCGAGCAGACGCCGCTGGGCATCAGCGTGCTGATCGAACTGATCGGCGACCTGCTGCCTCCCGGCGTGCTGAACATCGTGCAGGGTTATGGCCGCGAAGCGGGTGAAGCGCTGGCCAGCAGCAAACGCATCGCCAAAATTGCCTTCACCGGCTCGACACCGGTCGGCTCGCATATCATGAAACTGGCGGCGGACAACATCATCCCGTCCACCGTGGAACTGGGCGGTAAGTCGCCGAACATCTTCTTCGAAGACATCATGAGCGCCGAGCCGGAGTTCATCGACAAGGCCGCTGAAGGCCTGGTGCTGGCGTTCTTCAATCAGGGCGAAGTCTGCACCTGCCCGTCCCGCGCGCTGGTGCAGGAGTCGATCTATCCGCAGTTCATGGAAGCGGTGCTGCGCAAGGTCGAGAAGATCAAGCGCGGCGACCCGCTGGACACCGACACCATGGTCGGCGCCCAGGCATCCGAGCAACAATTCGACAAGATTCTTTCGTACCTGGACATCGCCAAGGGCGAAGGCGCCGAACTGTTGACCGGCGGCAAAGTGGAGAAGCTCGAGGGCAGCCTGTCCACCGGCTACTACATCCAGCCGACGCTGCTCAAAGGCAACAACAAAATGCGCGTTTTCCAGGAAGAGATCTTCGGCCCGGTGGTCAGCGTCACGACCTTCAAGGACGAAGCAGAAGCCGTGGCCATCGCCAACGATACCGAATTTGGTCTGGGCGCTGGCCTGTGGACCCGCGACATCAACCGCGCCTACCGCGTGGGCCGGGCGATCAAGGCCGGACGCGTGTGGACCAACTGCTACCACCTGTACCCGGCACACGCCGCGTTCGGTGGCTACAAGAAATCCGGCGTCGGCCGCGAAACCCACAAAATCGCGCTTGAGCATTATCAGCAGACCAAAAACCTGCTGGTGAGCTACGACACCAACCCGCTGGGTTTCTTCTAGGTATTTAGGTCCCCTGTTCAGGTTGGAACACGCACCCTTGGGAGCGGACCGGGCGACGCTTCACTTGTCCGCGAAGACGGTAGTTCAGACGATACCTTCCCGGAGAATGTACTGGCCCTTTCGCGAACACGTTCGCTCCCACGGCCTTCGGCCAGAATCAAAAGCGGACTTGTGTGTAGCACCGGGCCCTATTGCGCGGTAACAAGAAACACATCACGCACCAACCCTGTGCATCACGCCCCGGCTTATTGCTGCGGCGTGATGCATCCTGCCCTGGACTAATCCGCTTACGCCTGCAAACTCGCACTCCCGGTCAGGATGGAGTATTAATTGCTTGCATCGCTTCCCACAGTCGTTTGAACCGGGACGTACCCGGTTCAGCGAAAGACTACGTCCGACGCAAGCAGCGCGACGTCATGGAGAATCTGTATGGCGAGCTTTTCCCATTCTGTCGGTGCGCAGACGTACCGCTTCGACAGCCTCAAAGAAGTCATGGCCAAGGCCAGTCCTGCGCGCTCCGGTGATTATCTGGCCGAAGTCGCGGCGCAGAATGACGGCGAGCGAGTCGCCGCGCAGATGGCGCTGGCGAACATTCCGCTCAAGCACTTTCTTGAAGAGGCCCTGATCCCTTACGAACAGGACGAAGTCACCCGGCTGATCATCGACACCCACGACAAACTGGCGTTTGCCCCGGTCAGTCATCTGACAGTCGGCGGCTTTCGCGACTGGCTGCTCAGCGACAAGGCCGACGAAACCAGTCTGCGCGCGCTGGCCCCCGGCCTGACCCCGGAAATGGCCGCTGCCGTTTCAAAGATCATGCGCGTGCAGGATCTGGTGCTGGTAGCGCAGAAAATCCGCGTGGTCACGCGCTTCCGTAACACCATGGGCCTGCGCGGCCGGCTGTCGACACGCCTGCAACCCAATCACCCCACCGACGACCCGTCCGGCATTGCCGCCAGCGTGCTTGACGGTCTGCTGTACGGCAATGGCGATGCCATGATCGGCATCAACCCGGCCACCGACAGCACTTCGTCCATCGTCGCCCTGCTGGAAATGCTCGACGCCATTGTCCAGCGCTATGAAATCCCGACCCAGTCCTGCGTGCTGACCCACGTCACCACCTCCATTGAGGTGATCAACCGTGGCGTGCCGGTCGATCTGGTGTTTCAGTCGATCACCGGCACTGAAGCCGCCAACGCCAGCTTCGGCATCAGCCTCAAGCTATTGCAGGAAGGTTATGAGGCGGGTCTGAGCCTGAACCGCGGCACCCTCGGGCAAAACCTGATGTATTTCGAGACCGGGCAAGGCAGCGCGCTGTCGGCCAACGCGCATCATGGCGTCGACCAGCAGACCTGCGAGACCCGCGCCTACGCCGTCGCCCGGCATTTCAATCCGTTTCTGGTCAACACCGTGGTCGGTTTCATCGGCCCCGAGTACCTGTACAACGGCAAACAGATCATCCGCGCCGGTCTGGAGGATCACTTCTGCGGCAAGCTGCTGGGCGTGCCGATGGGCTGTGACATCTGCTACACCAACCACGCAGAGGCCGATCAGGACGACATGGACACCCTGCTGACCCTGCTGGGCGTCGCGGGGATCAACTTCATCATGGGCATCCCCGGCTCCGACGACATCATGCTCAATTACCAGACCACCTCGTTCCACGACGCGCTGTACGCCAGGCAAAGCCTGGGCCTGCGTCCTGCGCCGGAATACGAAGCCTGGCTGGAAAAAATGGGCATCTTCACCCAGGCCGACGGCCGTGTGCGCTTCGGCGACAGCCTGCCGCCTGCCTTCCGTCAGGCGCTGGCGCATCTAGCATGAGTGACGAGCCGATGAACGAACTACAAGACAGCGCCGCCCCCGCCAATCCATGGCTGGAGCTGCGCCGCCTGACCCCTGCGCGCATTGCGCTGGGGCGTACCGGGACCAGCCTGCCGACCTCTGCGCAGTTGGACTTTCAAGCCGCCCATGCGCAGGCACGCGACGCGGTGCATCTGGCCTTCGACCATGCCGCGATCAGCGCACAACTGACGGAAAAGGGTCGTGAAACCCTGCTGCTGCACAGCGCCGCCGCCGACCGGAACAGCTACCTGCAGCGCCCGGACCTGGGCCGTCGCCTTAATGATGAATCAGCGCAGACGTTGCGCGACTACGCCGCGGCTCATCCGGGCGGTCTCGATCTGGCGGTAGTGGTCGCCGACGGCCTGTCCGCCCTGGCGGTGCATCGACATGCGGTGCCTTTCCTCATTCGCCTGGAAGAACAGGCCAGCGCCGAGGGCTGGTCGCTGTCGCCAGTGATCATGGTCGAACAGGGCCGCGTCGCCGTGGCCGATGAGGTCGGCGAATTGCTCGGTGCGAAGATGGTGGTCATTCTGATCGGCGAACGCCCCGGTCTCAGCTCCCCGGACAGCCTGGGCCTGTACTTCACTTACGCGCCAAAGGTCGGGCTGAACGATGCGCACCGCAACTGTATTTCCAATGTGCGCCTGGAAGGCTTGAGCTACGGCATGGCCGCTCATCGGCTGCTGTACCTGATGCGCGAGGCCTGCAGGCGGCAGATTTCCGGGGTCAACCTGAAAGACGAGGCGGAACTGCAGACTCTTGAATCAGACGGCACTGATGATCACTCAGGCAAACCCATCGGCAACTTCCTGCTCGACGGCCCTGCCGCGCCACAATAGGCTCCACACTGGCTTATGTCGTTCACAGCCGCCGGGCAGATTCGCGTCATCATCCCGGCTTGCGGCATAAGCCCGGATGAACACTGCGGACTGCTCTTCCCTCCTCAAGGCTATACCGCTCACACCCCATTCAACCCCGCCGCTTATTCCGAAGCCCCTTCTGCGCATTCTGCTTCTATAATGCCGCGCAGTCGTTTCTTCCGCATGCGACCCCGGACAGGGTTCTCGCCTCAGGTGCCTTAATGGAATTCAACCCGCTCGACCTTATTCTGCATCTCGACGTTTACCTTGACCTGTTGGTGACCAACTACGGCACATGGGTCTACGCGATCCTGTTTCTGGTGATTTTCTGCGAGACCGGACTGGTGATCATGCCCTTCCTGCCGGGTGACTCGCTGCTGTTCATCGCCGGCGCCGTGGCTGCCGGTGGCGGCATGGACCCGGTCCTGCTGGCCGGGTTGTTGATGCTCGCAGCGATTCTGGGCGACAGCACCAATTACGTGATTGGCCGCACGGTCGGCGAAAAACTGTTCAGCAACTCGTCATCGCGAATCTTCCGCCGCGATTACCTGCTGCGTACCCAGGATTTCTACGCACGCCACGGCGGCAAGACCGTCACGCTCGCGCGCTTCCTGCCGATCATCCGTACCTTTGCGCCCTTCGTCGCGGGCGTCGGCAGGATGTCCTATCCGCGCTTCGTGGGCTTCAGCGTGCTGGGCTCGGTGCTGTGGGTCGGCAGCCTGGTGACACTGGGCTTCTTCTTCGGCAACGTGCCATTCATCAAGCACAACCTGACCTTTCTGGTACTGGCAATCATCCTGCTGTCACTGGTGCCTATGGTCATCGGCGTGGTGCGCAGCCGCACCGCGCGTCCGGTCGACGCGCGCTGAATCATGTGGTCATTCAGCAACTGGCGCAGGCAGCGCACGCTGGCCCGACACCCGGTTGCTGAAGAACTATGGCAGAACGTCTGCGCACGTCTGCCGATCCTCGATGGCCTGAGCAGCGTGCAACACGCGCAACTGCGTGACGCCTGCGTGTTGTTTCTGCATGACAAACACCTCAGCGCGCTGCCGGGCGTTGATCTGGATGACGAGCAGCGGCTGTTTCTCGCCGCCCAGGCGCAGCTGCCGCTGCTGAACCTCGGCGAACTGAACTGGTATCAGGGCTTTCATGAAATCGTGTTGTACCCCGACGACTTCGTCAGCCCGCAGCGCCATCGCGATGCCAGCGGCGTCGAACACGAGTGGGATGGCGAGCACAGCGGCGAAGCCTGGCTGCAGGGCCCGGTGATTCTGGCCTGGCCCGGCGTATTGAGCAGCGGCGACTGGGATGGCTACAACCTGGTGATTCATGAACTGGCGCACAAGCTCGACATGCTCAACGGCGACGCCAATGGCCTGCCGCCGCTGCACAGTGACATGCAGGTGACCGAATGGGCTCGCGTCATGCAAAACGCGTTCGATGATCTCAACCGACAACTGGACCATAACCCCGACGCCGAACCCGCCATCGATCCCTATGCCGCCGAAGACCCCGCCGAGTTCTTCGCCGTGACCAGCGAATACTTCTTCAGCGCGCCCGACCTGCTGCACGGCAGTTACCCGGCCGTCTACGAACAACTGAAAGCGTTCTACCGTCAGGACACCCTGGCGCGGCTCGACCTGCTGCGTCAACAGGCCCCGGCTTACCGGGACAGCTGACGGCCTCCAAGGCCATGCGTGGCAACCAAAACAGAATATGCCTATAATCCGGACCACTTTATGGCGGTTCCCGCCACAATCTGTCTGTTCAACCAGGGGGGCAATGCCCAATGAGCTACAGCAAGATTCCGGCTGGTAAAGACCTGCCGAACGACATCTACGTCGCCATCGAAATCCCGGCCAACCACGCGCCGATCAAATACGAAATCGACAAAGATTCCGATTGCCTGTTCGTTGACCGTTTCATGGCCACCCCAATGTTCTACCCGGCCAACTACGGTTTCATCCCCAACACCCTGGCTGACGACGGCGACCCGCTGGACGTGCTGGTGGTAACCCCATACCCGGTTACCCCAGGTTCGGTTATCCGCGCACGCCCGGTCGGCATCCTGCACATGACTGACGACGGCGGCGGCGATGCCAAAGTTATCGCAGTGCCACACGACAAGCTGTCCCAGTTGTACGTCGACGTGAAAGAGTACACCGACCTGCCGCCGCTGCTGCTCGAGCAGATCAAGCACTTCTTCGAGAACTACAAGGATCTCGAAAAAGGCAAATGGGTGAAGATCGAAGGTTGGGGCAATGCTGACGCTGCCCGTGCCGAGATCACCAAATCGGTTGCAGCTTACAAAGGCTGATCATCGATTGGCGTTTCAGGGCACGCCACACCCGTGCCCTGAAACACGCTTCCCGCCCCTCCTCGCTGCACCTCCCCGCATACCTCGCTCGCTGAAACCCAATCCATCTTTTTTGCAGCACGCACGTTTAAAAATACGCCCGGCTTTTAGACATTCAATGAACAGTTCGTTAATGCCCGTATAGCGGGGGTAAACGCGCAATACCTCGTTTAGCGCCAAAAGCGCTATTACGGAATCCACCTACACGACATTCATTCCATCCGTAGTCCGGATAGCCACGCCCACCCTGGGATAACGTCGACGTCAACACCTCGTTCATTTAAACGCCCCGGCGACGCCCGTAGACTTCGCCACTATGAATACATCAGGTGATCGACTCCGCATCCTCCTTCGGGAGTGCCATCTCACAGCGACTGATTTTGCCGCCAACCGCAAAATCACGCCGCAACACGTCAATAACTGGTTCAAGCGCGGCGTGCCCATGGCGCGGATTGACGAGGTGGCTGAACTGTTGACCGTCAACGCCCGCTGGCTGCGCACCGGCGAAGGCCCCAAACACCCTAACGAATGCGCCAATGAAAACACTGGCGGCGACACCCGCGTCATCATTCATCAGGCCAGAAACGTGTCGCGCGGCGACGTGGAAATCCAGATCTTCATGGAAGCGGAATCCACCCACGGCGTCGGTAAGACCGTCCTCGCCGAAGCCCCCGGACAGAAAATCCGCCTGCCCCTGCAAGTCCTGCAGAACATGGGCATCGACCCGAAAAACTGCATGTGCGTCGCCATGGTCGGCAACAGCATGGCCGACAAGATCCAGGACGGCTCGATCCTCGGCGTCGACCGCGAGCTGACCCAGGTCATCGACGGCGAAATCTACGCCCTCGAACACGGCGGCATCCTGCGCGTCCGCTACCTCTACCGCCTCCCCAACGGCGGCCTGCGCCTGCGCAGCCACAACGACGCCGAATACCCGGACGAACTGTTCAGCGCCGAAGACATCGACCGGGAAAAAATACGGATTCTGGGCTGGATATTCTGGTGGTCGACCCTGAACAGCCGACGCAATGCCATGCTGCTGTTATGAGGTGTTTGCGGCTGAAAGGCATTCGGGCTGGGCATGGAAGGCGAAGTTCAGTATCCTGTTCGCCATCCAGAGCACCTGACGCAGTCATGCGATGCGGTGCTTGAACGGGGCATGTGATCCGTTTGCCCTGTTGCCTATTCGCGCTTCTTCAAGAGGCGCATCTGTTGAAGGCGATTGCGGTCTATCAAAAATAGATCAGAACCGCCTACGAGAAGCCGGCCACAAGCCGGCTTTTTAATGTCTCCAGCTTTCTTCCCGCGGCCGATCAGTGGATATCATCTGCTTGAGAAGCTTCCAGCCAAATCAGCCGCTGGCAGCACTTTGCTGGCTATCCCGGTCGAAAACCCACTTTAGGATAATCCCAAGTCAGGTTTATTCAGGTAACCGGACTATTAGAGGGTTTGCCAAGTGAAAACCATCCATAACGCTCGCTACCAGGCGTTGCTTGATCTTTTGCTGGAGGCGCGCAATGCAGCCGGTATGACGCAAAAAGAATTAGCCGTCAGGCTAGGGCGACCGCAGTCGTTTATCTCGAAGACAGAGAATGCCGAGCGCAGGCTCGATGTCATCGAGTTCATGGATGTCTGTCGGGGGATCGGGACTGATCCATATGCGTTGCTCAGCAAGCTGGATGAACGCTTGCGTAACGCGTGACGTATTTCGATACCTACACACGCCCAGCCCTCAAACCCGATAAGACTCCGCATGCGCGACCTTCCTCAGCGTGCGCCAGTACGAGCGGATGCGCTTGGCAAGGGTCGGTGAGGTGCTGAACAGTACAATGGTCGCAAAGGACACCCACCAGCCGGGGCGCAGGCAGGTCAGCAGGTATTGATTGAGCCAGATGCGGGCGATCCTCAGCCTGTAGCCCTGCGGGTCGAGCCTCTGCAATTGCTCTATCGCAGAGGCCTTGTAGAGCGTCGTCAGTACGCGGCGGCTGGTCAGAAAGCGTTCCGGGAAGTCGACGCCAGCCTCGCAGTGGTTGAGGACTCTGAAGTTGCGCCTCAAGATGTTGTCCCATAACTTCAGGTTGCTCAGCCCTACCTCGCAGGGTCGCGCGAGCCGGGCCTCAATGCCCTTCCTGCGCATGACACCCAGCATGAGTGCCTGCTCGCTCACCATGCGCGCGGACGTGTAGCCAATGAAGTTGCCAAACGGGTTGCGAGACGGCCTGGCGTTGAAAAGCGCGTCCCTTTCGAACAGGGGTTGCTCCCACATGGCGAGCATCGCGTCGCGCGTGCCGAATTGAACGAGATCCGATATGTGGAACAACATCGGCAACCGTTCAGGGTCGCGAATATAAAGCGTCGTGGTGGTGATGGGCGTGTCGAACAGCTGTGTCTCGCCCGGCTCGGTATCATCAGACTGGCCTATGACAGCCAGTGCCGCGCTGGTCAGGTTGTGGTCGGCGCGCATTTTCATGACATAGGGTCTTGAAGCGCTCTGAATACCGCATAACGTCGATAGCAGCATGCGATTGATGTTGATCTGATTTCCGGCGTCATCGACGAAGGCACCCGGATCATCCGACATGACGATCTGGTCCGCCTTCACATCGGAAGTATCTTCATGACGCCAGGTCGAAACGATGATTTCGGCCTGTGGCAGGTGCGTACGGATCGATGCGATGCAGGCGAAGATATTTCGTTTGGAACTCAGGTTGCGATACAGAGGGCCCTGAATAACCACGCTGATTTTTCTGGAATCAACGGCCACAAGATGAGGCATGTGTTTAACCTTGTAATAAGAAGCGCCTGCTACCGACGGCTAACGGCAGATCGGTCAATGGGATCTTGGAACACGCCGAAAGACGCGCAGAGCAACACGCCTCATTCGGCGCAAGACGCCGGCCAGCCTTGGAATACTCATCAGCACTCTCTCAAGACGGGTGACCATGAGCAGCCTGCCAATCTGAACGGAACGGACTGAGGCTGTTGTGCTTGCCGGTAAATTGTTGAACGAGGCATTGAGGGTTCGCGAATAAATGCCCAGGTGCATGGCGGGCACCATGATCACGAGATTTCGCTTTCGCAGCCTGGCGCTCAGATAGTTGTAACGAGCAATTTTCTGGATGAAGTCCATGCAGGTAGCCGAGTCATGCTGGCCAAAATCAATCAGCACCCAGTCGCTTTCGACTTTATCCATGTGCTGGGCAATTCTGTTCGCCACAATGCCGCTTACACCATTGTCGTGAAGAAAATCATCCAGGCAGAACAAAGCGTGTTCGGTCGATGAATCGCTGACGGGTAGTTCGGAGAGGTTGTAGCGGTCATCAATCACAAGGACGGGAACAGTCTTCCTGTGCTCGTGCTGGATGCGCGCCAGCTGACAGATCAGTTGATGGCTGGCGGTACTGGAGCTCAACTGAGAAACGACGAATACCTTCACTTCGCCCCCTTGCTGTAGGACATGAAGGGCGTCGAGTTGTAGATGGCTTTCACAGCAGCCCACAGGCTTTCAAAATAGAAACTTTTCCCGTTATTTCGATAAGCACGAACGGCCGAAATCAAAATGCCAGGGAGTGACAGAAGGTTGTGGTGAAAGTAATCATCCTGCTGACGAGCAAACCAGGTCTGCGTGCCGCGTTGACGCAACATATTGCGCACTTCGCAGCTCTGCGTGATCAGTGTCTGTTTGGCCAGCGCAGGGTCTGTGAGGAAGCGATTGACCAGAAACTCCTGACGCGTACTCGGTAGCTGGTCGAGCAAGACGAGCCTCTCGAAGTCGCCGATAAACTCTCTGACCGTCTCACTGTCGTTTTTGAAGGTGGACTGCTGAACTACGTTATCGATCAGTTCGATCCAGGCTCGAACAGAGACGTGATCAAGACCGGTTGGAATGACGACCGCCGACGGGTTGGCCAGGTATTTGTCAGCAAATTGCCGCAATCTGGCCAGCGCGGTCTCGGCAGACAGGTTCAAAAGAGGTTTCTTTTCCAGCAGGGACACATAACAAGGCCCCGATACGCCGAGACATCCGTCAACGGATTCGACCGGAGCATTGCCACCCAGCAGCGCCCGGGAGGTCACTGACTGAGTGATGCCGAAAGGGTTGATCCGGTTCGGAATACCCGCGCGAGACGCTCGCAATGCATGCTCAATGTCTTCGTATTCCACCCAGTGCAGGGACTCGTCCAGCGGGCAGGCATTCCATACGTCCTTGCGACAAATGTAGAGACTGCCTGTCGGGTAACTTGCATCGTTGTTGTAGCGCATCGGGCTGGCGAAACAGAACCCGGTCCGGTCGACGTCCGGGAATATTGAAGGCGCAATGGACTGGGCATTACCGCTGGTGCGGTGCAGCCCCAGCAGCCCCTGCGCGACCTCGTCCATAGCCATGCCGTAATCCGAGTAACGCCGCGGATGCATGCTGATTCGGTTATCGAAGAACATGCTTTGCAAGGTCATCAACGGATAGCGCGGACCAAAGCGGCGGACAACTTCCCCGAAGTGTTTTGGCAAAAAGACGCGGTCATGCAGGATCACCAGATTGCTGTGTCTGGCCTCCAGCGCGAGACGGTTTTTCTTCTTGCATATCTGCACGGGCGGGGCCGTGATGTCCTCCCCCACGATGCGGACCTTGTCGAAATAGGCGAAGTTACTTCCCGGCGTGCCGCACAGCAGTATCTCCTTGTGCGGGATGTCAATTTCCAGAATGCGCTTCACGACGGCATTGAGAACGGTGGCGTCGCCTGGACCGACAGGAATGCCAAAGGTCCAGCTGTCGAGATCGTCGTTCGATTCCGCAGTCAGCCTGGATACTTTCTTGTAAGTGACCGAGTTGGCCGAACGCGCAATGACCTTGAGCGAGCCGGCGAAGTAATCACGATCCAGATAACACTCGATAGGCGAGTCTTCGATGACCGTGATTTTTTCGCCAACATTCAGAAAGTGCGCACCATCCCAAAGCAACAGCGGAGCCAGCGGTGAATCACTCTGGACACCATAAAAACAATAGCTACCCGCGCCATACATACGCAGCGGACGCTGCGCGGCATGTAGTTTCCTGATCACCCTTTCAGGCTTGCGAAAGGGATGCGCGCGAAATGAGATCAAGCTGGAACAGTCATGGGGCAGCAGTAGCCCCACCGGGAGGCTGCGCAAACTGCCAGCCGCTATGTAACCGAGGCTTGGGTGATGCTGCAGATGGGTCGTTTTCATGGTCAGACGACGTACTTGTCAGCAAGCGCACCCGGCACCTTCACGACAACGGTGGTCGCATCGGTGAGCGCTTCAAACGCCGTGATGTCGCCCGGCTCCAGAACGATGATGTCACCGGCATGCCAGACCTGATCGCGCATGTTGATTGACCCGGCGATGAGCACGGTTATCTCGGTGGCGACCTTGTGGTAATGAGCCGCTTCCTTTTCACCTGCCTTGTAGGTCTTGACCCCGACCTCACAGGACTCGGTACTGAAAACTGCAGGTTCGAATCCGCCCACGAACCAGCCTTTGACCATGTCTTCCAGTCTGGCCGTTTTCATCGCATTTCTCCTGCTTCGAAAGCGTGGAGCTGACTGTCGGTTTTCAGTGGCCGGTACTGATTCGGTTCGATCCGGTAGGCGCCGATCCTCTTCTGCAAGAGCACCAGCTCATTGAGAGCGGGGGCTATGTAGAAGTTGTCGTTGACCCTGGCGTCCTTGCGAATCATTTCTTTGGCCGCCGATACGAACAGCGAGCCGGACTTGAACCAGTACACACCGGCAATGGCGTTTGAGCTGATCGGATTTTTTTCGGCAGCTTCGATGACCCGGCAGTCGCTATCCAGGCGCGCGAATGAATAACGAGGGTGCAGAGAATTGAAGATGACCACTCCGGCATCCTCATGACTTTCCCGAAACGCGCGCACTACATCCTGCAGCTCGATATCCAGAAAATCGCTGACACTGAGAATCAGCAGTTCGTCATCGTTGTCGATTTCTTCACTCGCCAGAAGCGCCGTGCACGCCGCGCCCCGGGTGATGTTGTGAACCGGCAGAACACTGGCCGACGGGTGCATCTGCGGGACCATGTTGCGAAGGTGCAGCCGGGCGATATCGTGGTTCGAGAATGTGCAGATCATCCTGCGCGGCTGAAGTACTGCGCAGTTATCTATCAGTTTATGAATCAGTGGCTTGCCGTTGTATTCGCACAGGTAGTGCGGGTACTCGCCCTCATCGTGCGGCGCCTCTGACTGCCTGCCGGTCAGAAGGATGATGTTCAACGCGCTCACAGGACTGCCGCCTTTTCGAAGTTGATCTGTTCGACTTTGCCAAGAATGTTATTGAGGTTTACGTCGCATGTTTCAGCCACGACCAGAACATGAGCACCAGAGTCTCTGGCGGCCTTGATGCCATTCTCGTTGTCCTCGACGATGAGGCATTCTTCAGGCCGAAGACCCAGCTGGCTGATAGCCTTGGTATAGATGTCCGGCGCTGGCTTGGCATGCCTGACGTCTTCGTTGGAGAGCCGCAGATCAAGGTATCGGTCGAGATCTGCCCTGTTCATCATGACCTCCACGGTGTTGCGAATGGAGTTGGACGCCACTGCCAGCTTGTAACCCAGCGTTTTCAGTGATGACAACGCGTATTGATGCACAAAGGTCGGTTTGCACTGGGCGTAAACGATCTCCATGGTGTACTGCTGTTTCATCTCGTTGATGAAGGCGTGCAACGCAACCGGCAGGTCGCGTTCGACACTCAGCATGTCGAGTTTGCGCGAGGTGGGCAGACCGTCGTAGGCGGTGAGGTGTTCGTGGCGACTGATGTTGTAACCGAACAGGCTGAGCGCTTTGTTCAGTGCGTCGTAATGCCATTCCTTGGCGTCGATAAGGACACCGTCCATATCGAAAATCACTGCCTTGATCATGATTGCCTCACGTGAAGAAAGTGGCTGCGTCTGCGGGAAGATCAGTGCACAGCATCAAACGGTCCTGCGACCTGAACTCAAGCAATTGCTGCCACAGGGCGTCATGACCACGCCCGTGCAATTCGGGTGACACCACACAAATCCGCTTGCCCAGGGAAAGAAGATCGCCAATGACCTGGCTGGAGAACCACTCACCCTCAAAACCGTCAAGCCAGACGCCTGCAGCCTGTTCAAGCCAGGCAGGCGAAGGCTCAACGTCGCTGAGACGGGTGTAAGTGATGAGATTGGCGTTGAGGTAACTGCGCATGTCCGGAACCGCCATATCGAAGGCGAACCAGTTGGTATGGCCGTACCGCGCGAAGGTTTCAGCGAGAGCCTGCGCCAGGCCATCCGCCTTGACGTTGATGGCCAGAGGCAGGTTGCGGCCCGCCATGATGTCGAGCAGGCCGTCCAGCGTCAGCTCGCCGCCTGCGGGCATGTCGTGGGAAATAACCAGCTGGCCAGCCACATCACGGACATCGGTTTCGGTGCCGAAGCCAAGGTCGAATGATCGATGAAAAGCTTCGGGCAGATTGCGCTCTGGCCTTTGCAGCCAATAGCCGCGATGGCTGATGATCTGCATGTCAGGCCTCTTTTCCCGAGGCTGCCTGCCTGCTCAGCGGCAACGACAGGAACTGGTTGAGGTCTGCCGGGATGCCCAGGCCATACATGCCATGACCTTCTGCACCAATGCTGTAATGAATGACCCTGGCGCCCTGCCCGATGAGCTCGTTGTAAACCGGTGCGACATAGAACTCGCCATTGACGCGAAGATCTTTCGCGACCATCGCCTCGATGGCCGATATCAGTTGACCTGCACGGCGAAAGTTATAGATGCCGACAGTGGCCTCGTCAGAGATAACCTCTTTTTCCACCACACGGTCGATCAGGCCTGCTGCACTGAAGCCAACGAACGACCATTTCGGATCGCTGGCTTTCATGGTCATGATCAAGCCCTCTGCATCGCTCTCGTTAATTGCCTGCAGATAGGCGTTTATATCCACATCGACGTACTGGTCGCTGTTGGCAATCATCACTTGCTGGCTGTCGTCGAGCAGGTGCCTCGCTGCATACACCGAGCACGCAGCGCCCCCGGTCAGGCCACCGAGTTCGACGATCTCGCAGCCGGGCGCCCAGGCATTCAGTTTTTCCCTCAGCCCGTAACGGGCGACCTGTTCCGCCTGACAGATAAAGATGAATCTGTGCGGGCACTCCGGCGTCAGGTTGTCGATCACGACCTTGATCATCGGTACACCATGTACAGGAATCAACGGTTTGGGATCGATGTAGCCCGCAACCGCAAAGCGACTCCCGGCCCCAGCCATCGGAACGATAATTTGCAACATGGAAATACCTTTATGAATGGGGTGATGGCAAAGTTGATTGGAAGCATGGCATCGCGAAACAATGAATCAGTAGTAACCGTGCTCGGTCATCCGGCCACGCTCGAGCGTCAAGTAACGCTGGCAAAACTCTTTACCTTCTTCTACTGCGTGGGTAACAAGAATCAAGGCCATCCCGTCATCCTGCATCATGCGAATTCGTTCGTGGCATTTGCGCTTGAACTCTTCGTCCCCTACCGCAAGAACTTCGTCAGCCAGTAATGTCTGAGGCTCTACATGAACGGCGACTGAAAAACCCAGCCTCATGTACATGCCTGACGAATAGTTCTTTACCGGCGTATCGATGAAGTTTCCCAACCCGGAAAAATCGACAATCTCGTTGAAACGCGAACGCACTTCCTTGTTACTCAATCCAAACAGGCTGGCATTGAGGTAGATATTTTCCTCGCCGGTCAGTTCAGGGTGAAAACCCACCCCTATTTCGATTAGCGGTGCCACCCGACCCACGCTGGTCAGACGCCCACTGGTGGGCACAAGAATGCGTGAGACCAATTGCAACAAGGTACTTTTACCTGAACCGTTATGCCCCACCAGTGCAAGCGACTCACCTTTGTGCAAGGTGAACGATACATCGCTGACTGCCGTGAATGTTTCGGCACGCTCACGATATTGAGCGTCAAACAGCCCCAGAAACTTCTTCTTCAAACCACCCCTGTTGTGGCGCAGAACAAACTGTTTGGTGAGGTTTTCTGCCTTGATGACGACGCGATTCATAGATACTCCACCACGTTGTCCACCTTCCTGAACATCAACAGGCCCACAAGCAACGACGCAGCGCCCATGAACACGCACAGCAGCAGATCACGGGTCTCCGGAACGACTCCGGTATGCAGAATGCTGGTGAAAGTGTTGAAGTACAGGCCTATCGGGTTATAGGCCGCAATGCGGGCGATACCGTCGGGCAGCGATGAGGTCACCCATACGATGGGTGTGAGCCAGAACAGCAAGGGTAGAAACACGTCGATGAAGTGCTTGGCATCCCGTACGGTGACCTGAATGACACTGAGCGCCAGACCAAAGCCCATGATCAATGCCATGAATGCGATCAGCACAATCGGATAAAACAACAGCGCACGCGAAAAGACGCCACCGAGCATGGCAAATAGCGATGCATAGACGAGCATGCAGCCGGCCCAGAAAACAACGATTGCCAGCGCACCGGACACGGGTAGTAACAAACGGGGAAAACGCAACTTTCGAATGAGGTTGCCGTTATTGATCAGCCACTCTCCGCTTTGCGAAACAATTTGTGCCAGAAGCATCCAGTGGACAACACCGGTCACCAGGTGCAGCGCGAAGCGATCCTGACTACTGGGCAGAATATAGGTGAACACCGTGTAATACGTGAGTGTTACAACCAGCGGATTGCCCAATGACCAGACAAAGCCCAACGTTGCGCCCATGTAACGGATTTTTATTTCCTTGGAAACAAGATTGATGATCAGGTCACGCCACTTCATAACGCCCGGACTGCAAAAAGACGGCATACGGTATCCAGCTATTAATAGGTAAATCAGAGAGAGCGACTTTGACAACCAAGATCATAAATGGCTAACCTTATGGCCTCATGCTGCGAACACATGTTCTCTTCTTTTACCCAGCCACAGCTATAGGACGCCGCCTTAGTTGCTGTAGGAATATTCCACAAACTCCCAGCGGTAGCGAAATGAGCCCCTCGCCACACCCGTTCACGATCGCAAGGCACTTCCCTGCACGCGCGTTGATCTATAACGTCAATGGTCCTTTGCAACACGACCGCTCCAGCGATCACCCTTGAACAAGCGAGGCTACTCATGACCCAAACGTCCTACACCCCGCCGAAGGTCTGGCAGCAGGAAACAAAAGCGGGCGGCACGTTCGCCAGCATCAACCGGCCCGTCGCCGGCCCCACGCACGACAAGGTGCTGCCGGTCGGCAAGCACCCGCTGCAGCTTTATTCGCTGGCCACCCCCAACGGCGTGAAGGTCACGATCATGCTCGAAGAGCTGCTGGCGCTCGGGCACAGCGGCGCGGAATACGATGCCTGGCTGATCCGCATCTCCGAGGGCGATCAGTTCTCCAGCGGCTTTGTCGAGATCAACCCCAATTCCAAGATCCCGGCATTGCTGGATCGAAGCCATGAAACACCTGTTCGGGTATTCGAGTCCGGCTCTATCCTGCTGTACCTGGCAGAGAAGTTTTCCAGCTTCCTGCCCGCCGACCCGGCAGGCCGCACCGAAACGCTGAACTGGCTGTTCTGGCAGATGGGCGCTGCGCCGTATCTGGGTGGTGGTTTCGGGCATTTCTACGCCTATGCGCCCGAAAAACTCGAATACCCCATCAACCGCTTCGCGATGGAAGCAAAGCGCCAACTCGATGTGCTGAACCGTCGCCTGGGCGAGCACCGCTACCTGGCTGGCGACACCTACACGATTGCCGATATCGCGGTCTGGCCATGGTATGGCGCGCTGGTGCAGAACAAAGTGTATTCGGCTGCCGAATTCCTCTCGGTACACGAATACCCGAACCTGATTCGCTGGACAGAAGAAATCGCCGCACGCCCTGCCGTTATCAAAGGCCAGAAGGTCAATCGCACCTGGGGCGAAGAAGCCGATCAGGTTCCGGAGCGGCATCAGGCGTCCGATCTGGATAAATAAGGCACACGTCAAGTCCTTCGCGGACAGAAACCTGATGCTACAAACCCACAGGAAACTCTGGAACAGAACGTCCTGATCTGCACGTAAAGTAGCCGACCTTAGCCACCGCCCAAGGACGCGCCTTTATGAGCCGAACAACTGTTCTTCCAGACTTTCGCTTGCAATCGGCCATCAGGTTGCCACGCAGTGGAGTACTTTCAGTATGAGTACTCCCAACACACCGCATACGCCTGTACATGATCGCTTTGATGAAGTGCTCGCCATGATCCGGAGCGCTCGACAGCAGGCCGCACAAGCGGTGAACACCCAATTGATCGAGCTTTACTGGCAAGTCGGCGCTTACATCAGTCGCAAGCTTGAAAACGCTGAATGGGGTGACGCGGTGGTCACCCAGCTTGCCGAGCATCTGGCCACCACCCAGCCAGGACTGCGTGGTTTCACACGTCGTAATCTGTTTCGCATGCGCCAATTCTTTGAGGTCTACCGCGACGATGAGGTAGTGTCAGCGGTGCTGACACAATTGCCTTGGACCCATCACCTGATCATCTTCAGTCAAAGCAAGCGCCCCGAAGAGCGTGAGTTTTATCTGCGTATGGCAATCAGGGAAAAGTGGTCCAGTCGCGAACTTGAGCGCCAATTCAAGAACGCTCTATTCGAGCGCACTGTCACCCAGCCAGCCAAAGCCTCGGCGATGCTCAAGGAAACCCGGCCGGCCGCACTGGATATATTCCGTGATGCCTACATGGTGGAGTTTCTGGAGCTGCCACCGGGGCACGCCGAGGCGGACCTGCATGGCGGCTTGTTGAAACGCCTGAGGGACTTTCTGATCGAGCTAGGCCGCGATTTCTGTTTTGTCGGCTCCGAGTACGCGTTGCAGGTCGGCGGCCAGGACTTTGCTCTGGATCTGCTGTTTTTCCATCGAGGCCTCAATTGCCTCGTTGCCATTGAGCTCAAGGTCGGCCGCTTTGAGCCCGAATACCTCGGCAAACTGGACTTCTACCTGGAAGCGCTGGACCGCAACGAACGCAAACCCCATGAAAACCCGGCCATTGGCGTCTTACTCTGCGCCAGCAAAAACGACGAAGTCGTCGAGTACGCTCTGAACCGCTCGCTTTCACCCGCGTTGATTGCCGAGTACCAGACCCGCCTGCCGGACAGACAGTTACTGCAAGCGAAACTGCATGAGTTCTACGCGAGCGCTATGTTGAACGATCAGTGATACCTGCCAGGCGCACGATGCATTACGCTTGCGGGTACCAGCGCCGCAGCCTGCAAGCCTTTTCCACCCGGAGCCTCCAATGCCGCAAGACAAAGACCCTCGTGCCCACACCGCCCTGTCGCAAAGCGGACGCAGTGCCAGCAGCGGGCCCGGGATTGCGGTCAACCCACCCGTCGTACGCCTCAGTACAGTGCTGTTCGACAGTCTGGAAAGCTTGCGGCAGGCGGAAATTCGCACCGCGGGGCCTGAGCGCTCGCTGACTTACGGTGCCAACGGCAACCCGACTGCGTTTGCCTTGCAAGACCTGATCTCCGAGCTCGAAGGCGCACACGGCACCTGCCTGTACCCGACCGGGCTGGCCGCAGTGGCGCAGATGTTTCAATCGTTTCTGCGTCCCGGCGATCATGTCCTGATGACCGAATCGGTCTATGGCCCTGTTCGGCGGCTGGCGAAAACCATGCTGACGGCCTTCGACATCCAGTTCGATTTCTACGCGGCCGACGGCAGTAACGTGGAATCGCTGATCAAGGCCAACACCCGGATGATCTATGCCGAGGTGCCCGGCTCGCTGACATTCGACATGTGTGACCTGCCTGCCCTGTCACAGCTGTGCAAAGCAAGGAATCTGCTGCTGGCTGTGGATAACTCCTGGGGCTCGGGGGTGTTGTTCAAGCCGCTGGAGCTGGGCGCGGACATTTCGCTGATGGCCCTGACCAAGTACGTGGCCGGCCACTCCGACGTCATGATGGGCAGCGTCAGCACCACCGAAGCGCACTGGCATGCCCTGAAAACCATGAACACCGCCGTGGGCAATACCGTCAGCCCCGATGATGCCTATCTGGTGCTGCGTGGCGCCCGCAGTCTGGCGGCGCGCATGGCCATGCATGAGCGTCACGCGCTGCAGATCGCACAATGGCTGCAGGCCCAGCCTCAGGTTGCCCGCGTGCTCTATCTTGCGTTGCCGGACGATCCGGGGCACGCGATCTGGAAGCGCGATTTTCACGGCTGCAACGGTTTGCTCAGTTTCGAATTCAATACCACCGACCGGCAGGTGCTGGATCGCTTTACCGGCGCGTTGAAACTGTTCGGCGTCGGCTACTCCTGGGGTGGGTTTGAAAGCCTCATCACGGAAGTCGAACAACACGGGCCTGACCGCGGCGCTGGCCCGATGCTGCGGCTGCAGGTCGGCCTGGAAAGCCCGGAAGACCTGATCGCAGACCTGCGCAACGGATTCGCGGCAGGTTGAACCCGATAGGCGCTTGAAGAGCGCGGCTCCGTCGTCGCAATTTGCCCAGACGCCCTCGCTCTGCTAGTGTCGCGCGGTTTAACCTCTACCGGAAATGCCCCATGGCCCGCAAGAAAGCTGCACTGGATTTCGAACAGTCACTCGCTGATCTGCAAGCGCTGGTAGAGCGGTTGGAGAATGGCGAGTTGTCGCTGGAAGACTCCCTGACCGCCTTCGAGCAAGGTGTACGCCTGACCCGCGACTGCCAGAGCGCCCTCACCCAGGCCGAGCAGAAGGTTCAGGTGCTGCTGGAACGCGATGGCGAGCTGAGCGAAGAGCCGTTCGACGATGCGGAACTCCCCGAATGATCGCGAGCTATCAAGCGCAAAGCCAGACTCGCGTCAACGCAGCACTCGACGGGCTGTTCAAGGCTCCGGGCCCTGAGCTCGAACGCCTCTACCAAGCCATGCGCTACAGCGTGATGAACGGCGGCAAGCGCGTGCGCCCGCTGCTCGCGTATGCCGCCTGCGAAGCACTGGGCGGTGTAGCCGAGGATGCCAACGGCGCCGCCTGTGCCGTTGAACTGATTCATGCCTACTCGCTGGTACATGACGATTTGCCGGCAATGGACGACGACGACCTGCGTCGCGGCCAGCCGACCACGCACAAGGCCTTCGATGAAGCCTGCGCAATCCTCGCCGGTGACGGCCTGCAAAGCCTGGCCTTCACGGCCCTGCTCGCCCCCCACCTGACGTCACGCGATGCCGAGACGCGTCTGCAGATGGTTACCGCCCTCGCGACTGCGGCCGGACCTGCAGGCATGGTGGGTGGTCAGGCTATCGATCTGGGTTCAGTGGGGCTGAAGCTCGATCAGGCCGCGCTGGAATACATGCATCGCCACAAGACCGGCGCATTGATCGAAGCCAGCGTCCGGCTGGGCGCACTGGCCAGCGGTCACGCCGATCAGCCGCGACTCGATGCTCTGCAGGTCTACGCGCGTGCAATCGGCCTGGCTTTTCAGGTTCAGGACGACATTCTCGATGTCGAAAGCGATACCGCGACCCTCGGCAAGCGCCAGGGTGCCGACATCGCCCGCGACAAGCCGACCTACCCGGCGCTGCTGGGCCTGGAAGCGGCCAAACACTACGCACTGGAACTGCGTGATCAGGCGCTGCAGGCGCTGAGCCCGTTCGATGCCGCGGCGGAGCCGTTGCGCCAGTTGGCACGCTACATCGTCGAACGTCGCCACTGATCACTGTCACCGGACCGGAAAATCCGCTGAATCAACCACGCTTCATCGTGGTCTCAGTCATTACACATGTCAGTCGGCAGATCATCCGCCGACTCACTTCATGGGCAGCGTACGATGCATAAGGTAAACTGCCGCCTCTTTTACTTATAACGATTCGCCTGATGCCCACGACGTTCAAAGAGATCCCCCGCGAGCGCCCGGTCACGCCGTTGCTCGACCGAGCCGATACCCCGCACGGCCTGCGCCGTCTGGGCGAAGCCGAGCTGGAAACCCTGGCCGATGAGCTGCGCCTGGAATTGCTGTATTCCGTTGGCCAGACCGGAGGGCATTTTGGTGCCGGTCTCGGGGTCATCGAGCTGACCATCGCGCTGCATTACGTTTTCGACACCCCGGACGACCGTCTGGTGTGGGACGTGGGTCATCAAGCCTATCCGCACAAGATCCTCACCGGCCGTCGCGCGCGCATGTCCACCCTGCGCCAGAAGGACGGGGTTGCGGCCTTTCCGCGTCGCAGCGAAAGCGAGTACGACACCTTTGGTGTCGGGCACTCCAGCACCTCGATCAGCGCCGCGCTGGGCATGGCGATTGCCTCGCGCCTGCAGGGCAGCGAGCGCAAATCGATTGCCGTGATCGGCGACGGAGCGCTGACTGCCGGTATGGCCTTCGAAGCGCTGAACCACGCGCCGGAAGTGGCCGCCGACATGCTGGTGATCCTCAACGACAACGACATGTCGATCTCGCGCAATGTCGGCGGGCTGTCGAATTACCTGGCCAAGATTCTTTCCAGCCGCACCTACAGCAGCATGCGTGAAGGCAGCAAAAAGGTGCTTTCGCGCCTTCCCGGTGCCTGGGAAATCGCGCGGCGCACCGAGGAGTACGCCAAAGGCATGCTGGTCCCGGGCACGCTCTTCGAAGAGCTGGGCTGGAACTATATCGGTCCTATCGACGGCCACGACCTGCCGACCCTGATCGCCACCCTGCGCAACATGCGTGACCTGAAGGGCCCGCAGTTTCTGCATGTGGTGACCAAAAAGGGCAAGGGTTTCGAGCCGGCCGAAGTCGATCCGATCGGCTATCACGCCATCACCAAGCTCGAGCCGCTGAATGCGCCTGCCGCGCAGAAAAAGATCAGCGCACCGAAATACTCCGGCGTGTTCGGCCAGTGGATCTGTGACATGGCCGACGCTGACGCACGGCTGGTCGGCATCACGCCTGCGATGAAGGAAGGTTCGGATCTGGTCGCGTTCAGCGAACGCTTCCCCGAGCGCTACTTCGACGTGGCCATTGCCGAGCAACACGCAGTGACCCTGGCAGCCGGTATGGCCTGCGAAGGCAGCAAGCCGGTGGTGGCGATCTATTCGACCTTCCTGCAGCGTGGCTACGATCAGTTGATCCACGACGTCGCGGTACAGAACCTCGACGTGCTGTTCGCCATCGACCGCGCCGGACTGGTAGGCGAAGACGGCCCGACTCACGCAGGCAGCTTCGACCTCTCCTACCTGCGCTGCATCCCCGGCATGCTGGTGATGACGCCGAGCGATGAAAACGAACTGCGCAAGCTGCTCAGCACCGGTTACCTGCATACCGGCCCTGCGGCAGTACGCTACCCACGCGGCACCGGCCCTAATGCGGTGATCGAGGCCAATCTTGAACCGGTCGAGATCGGCAAGGGCGTTGTGCGGCGTCAAGGCCAGGGCGTTGCGATACTGGCGTTCGGCGTGCAACTGGCCGAGGCGTTGGTGGTGGCCGAGAAGCTCGATGCAACGGTGATCGACATGCGCTTCGTCAAACCACTGGACGAAGCCTTGGTGAGCGAAGCTGCCGCCAATCACGAGTTGCTGGTCACACTGGAAGAAAACGCCGTCATGGGCGGTGCCGGTGCTGCGGTCAGCGAGTTCCTGGCACGCGCTAATATCCTCAAGTCGGTATTGCACCTGGGCCTGCCGGATGTCTACGTCGAGCACGCCAAGCCTGCGCAGATGCTCACCGAGTGCGGCCTGGATGCCCAAGGGATCGAAGCCGCGATCAACGAGCGACTGGCCCTGATTGGCTGACTGCCAGAGGTTCCTCACGCGCCTGGCGTGAGGAACGATCATCACCCGTCTTCGTGCAGCAATCCTGATAACATGCTGCGCACTTCGACACTGCCGCGATGCCAGCCGATGCCTCATGTGACCCGTTCCGCCTCCACGCCTGAATTGACCTCGCTGTTCGCCACCCTGCAGCAGCACTTCCTGCAGGTCGTCGTTCCGCTGTGGCAGGGTCCTGGCTGGAACGCGCAACTGGCATTGCCCTACGAAGCACTCGACGCCGGCGATCAACCGTTGCCGCCGCAACGCTATCGCGCCATGGCCTGTGCGCGTCAGCTGTTTCTGTTCTCCAGCCTCATCGATCACGCACAAGTGCCAGATGCGCGGGCGCGGGCCGGTGAGTTGTTCCGTTCCCTGCAACAGCACTTCCACGATGCCGAGCATGGCGGCTGGTTCTACAGCATCGATCCACAGGGCAAGCCGCTGGATCGCCGCAAGGACCTCTACACCCACGCCTTCATTATTTTTGCCTGCGCGCATTACTGGGCGAAAGTGCAGGACCCGCTGGCAGAGTCGGTGCTCAACGCAGCGCTTAACGTTGTGGCAGAACGCTTTGCCGACGACGACGGACTGTACGAGGCGCAGCTCGATGAAGACTGGTCGGTGTTGGGCACCGGCCCGCTGCAAAACCCCTTGATGCATCTGGCAGAGGCCTTTCTGGCCACCCTGTCGGTGCGTGCCGACCCTGCCACGCAAGCGGCACTGGACGCGCTGGTTATCCACATGCAGCGCCGTTTCGTCGATACGGCAACCGGCGTGATGCTGGAGAAGCCTCTGGGCGCTGTGGATAACTGGTACGAGCCAGGTCATCAATTCGAATGGTTCTTCCTGCTGCAATCGTCGCCGGAACTGCACGGGTGCGAGCTGCATGAATCCATGACCCGCGCGTTCGCCTACGCCCAGGCGCAGGGTGTCGATCCACACAGCGGGGCTGTGACGGCGATGCTCGCGCTCGATGGTACGGTGCGCGATGCCACCCAGCGTATTTGGGCCCAGGCGGAATACCTGCGGGCCATGGCCCTGCGCCCGGACTGCGAGCTGGCCTTGACTCAGCAGTTGTCGGCCTTCGAGCAGCGCTTCCTGCATGCCAGGGGCTGGAACGAGTGCGTCGAGCCCGATGGCAGGGTCAGCCGCAGCGACATGCCGTCGACCACGCCCTACCACTTGGCCACCTGCTACATCGGCCTGGCGGATTTCGTCGAAAACCGCTTCGTTAGCGCATTCCCGCCGCCAACGCCGGCAGACAACTGATCGGGCCGAAACTGCGCGACCCGATCAGCACGTCAATCAACCGCGGTTGCGATCAATCGCAAAGCCGGCCCAGGTCTGGCTGACCGGCATCAGTTCCAGGCTGTTGATATTGACGTGGGCTGGCGTGTTCATGATCCAGAAGATGGTGTCGGCGATGTCCTGAGGCTGAATCGGCTCGGCACCTGCGTAGGTGGCATCGTATTTGGCCTGATCGCCACCGAAACGCACCAGCGAAAACTCGCTCTCGCACAGCCCCGGCTCAAGGTTGGTGACTCGCACGCCCGTGCCGATCAGATCGTTGCGCAGGTTCAGCGAGAACTGCCCGACAAAGGCCTTGGTGCCACCGTAGACGTTACCCCCCGGATACGGGTAGTTACCGGCGACCGACCCCAGGTTGACGATGCTCGCGCCGCGACCATGCGCGATCAGGCGTGGCAGCAGCAGACGCGTGGTGTAGACCAGACCTTTGACGTTGGTATCGATCATGGTGTCCCAGTCATCCAGATCGCACTTGGGTGCAGGATCGATTCCCAGCGCCAGGCCGGCATTGTTGATCAGCCCGCGAATGCTGCCGAACTCTTCAGGCAAACCTGCGATGCCGCTCTCCATCGCCTTGCGGTCACGCACATCCAGCACCAGCGTATGCACCTTGGTCTGCTTCGACAGCTCGGCGCTCAAGGCATCCAGACGGTCCTTGCGTCGACCGGTCAGCACCAGCGACCAGCCTGCCTCGGCGAAACGGCGGGCACACGCCTCGCCAAAACCGGAAGTGGCGCCCGTGATGAATACAGTGGAAGTCATTTCATTCTCCTGACATGGCGCAAAAACAGCGCTGCCTGTTAATAAGTTTCTGGCAAGGGCAGCAGAATGCCCGTCAGCGGGACATCGATGCAACAACCGAGTGTATTTGTACAAAAAACAACCAACCCGAAGCAAGCCGTGCGCCACGGGCCTCACAGACACTTTTGCCCACCTTATCCACAGTCAGACCCACAATCTCTGGGGGCAAGTCAGTGACGCTGCACGTCACGTGTTTCGGGGCCTGCAGCGTATCAGGCGAAGTTTTTTCCTTGACTTTGCCCAACACCGTCAAGAGGTCGCCAAGCGTCAGAAAACGGTGATGGCCTGTAGCCCAGACCCTATAACGTCCGGAGCAGTCTTTCCAAGGCTTGTTAACAGACTTATCCACAGGCTGTTAACCTGAAAAAGCTGTATGAACGACCAGCCTCTATGCTGTTGACAAACGCCCCGTAAAGTTGGCCGAAAACCTCTGTGCGAAATTTAACCACTCTTCTACAGGCCTTATTCATAAAGGGCTGCAGGCAAATACTCCCAAGTTATTAACAGCCAGTTCCACAGTAAACCTGAACAAGTCAAAACGGTGACAAAACAATCATTTGCAGCGGTTTTATGTCGCACTTATGAGACGCGCCAAAATTGTTTTCCACAATTCCATACGACCGCGCCCCAGATGCTTGAGCATCCGGGGCGCGCGAAGAAAACGGCAGGGTTTTGACGAATTCAGTGCCCGCCCAGATAAGCGTTTCTTACCTCTTCATTTACCAGCAATTCCTTCCCGGTGCCGGACAGTCGAATCTCGCCATTGACCATGACATAGGCCCGGTCAGACAGCTTGAGCGCATGGTTGGCGTTCTGCTCGACCAGGAATATCGTCATGCCCGTGGCTGCCAGTTCACGCAGGGTCGAAAAGATCTGTTTGACGATGATCGGTGCCAGGCCCAGGCTTGGCTCATCGAGCAACAGCAGCTTCGGACGACTCATCAGCGCGCGGGCGATGGCGAGCATTTGCTGCTCGCCTCCGGACATGGTCATGGCGCGCTGATTGCGACGTTCCTTGAGCCTGGGGAACAGCTCGAACATGCGCTGCATGTCTTCGGCCGAATGCTTGTCGCCAATCGGGATGGTGCCCATCATCAGGTTTTCTTCGACCGACATGTCGGGAAAGACCCGCCTCCCCTCCGGCGACTGCGCAATGCCGTTGGAGGCGATGTAATGCGAGGACTTCTGGGTGATGTCGGTGCCCTGATAGATGATCTGCCCGCTGGCCGCGCGCGGCTGACCGAAGATCGACATCAGCAGCGTGGACTTGCCCGCGCCGTTGGAGCCGATCAGGCTCACCGTTTCGCCCTCATTGATGTGCAGCGAGACTTTCTTCAGGGCCTGAATCGGCCCGTAAAACACATCGATCTCTTTCAGTTCGAGGATCGGCTTGCTCATACCAGCTCCTCTTCATCAGCGCCCAGATACGCGGCGATCACCTTGGGATCGTTACGGATCTGTTCCGGCCCGCCCATCGCAATCACGTTGCCATGGTCGAGCACCACAATATCGTCGGAAATCCCCATGACCATGCCCATGTCGTGCTCGATCAGCACGATGGTCATGTCGTGCTCGTCACGCAGCAGACGAATCATGCCGCTGAGTGCCTCGGTTTCCTGCGGGTTGAGGCCGGCAGCAGGCTCATCCAGGCAGATCACCTGCGGCCGCGTGCACATGGCTCGCGCAATCTCCAGACGGCGTTGCTGCCCGTAGGACAACTCGCCAGCCAGACGGTTGGCGCAGTCCACCAGATCGACCACCTCCAGCCAGTAGAACGCGGTATTCAGCGCGTCCTCTTCGGCCTTGCGATAGCCCCTGGTATTCAGAATCCCGCTGATCAGGCTGCGGTTGACCCACATGTGCTGGGCGACCAGCAGGTTTTCGACCACCGACATTTCCTTGAACAGACGAATGTTCTGGAACGTGCGCGCCAGCCCTGCCCTGTTGACCAGATGGGTGCCGCCGAACATCTTGTAGTACACCCGGCTGAGGAAGCTTTTCGGCGACACGAAGTCAGTCGCTTGGAACGGCTCCCCCAACAGCCTGATCACGTTGGTGGTCTTGCCACGGGTATGCAGCTCGATGCGTCCGCCAGTGGCCTTGTAGAAACCGGTCAGGCAGTTGAAGACCGTGGTCTTGCCCGCTCCGTTGGGGCCGATCAGGGCGAAGATCGAATTGCGACGGACTTTGAGGCTGACGTCGCTGAGGGCCTTGATGCCGCCAAAGTGCATCATCAGGTGCTCGACGGAGAGAATCACTTCAGTGCTCATCGCGCAGCCCCCTCTGTTACCAGCGCGCCTTTGCGCGGTTTCACCCCGGTGCGGCTGATGCGAATCAGGCCGCGTGGTCGCCAGATCATCATCAGCACCATCAGAATCCCGAACAGCAGCACGCGGTACTCGGAGAAGCTGCGCAGCAGTTCAGGCGCAACGGTCAGCACGAACGCGGCGATCACCACACCGACGGTCGAGCCCATGCCGCCCAGCACCACAATCGCCAGAATCAGCGCCGACTCGAAAAAGGTGAACGAGGTCGGGTTGACGAAGCCCTGGTAGCTGGCAAAAAACACCCCGGCAAGGCCTGCGGTCGATGCGCCAATCGTGAACGCCGACAGTTTGACCAGCACGTGATTGAGGCCCATCGAACGACAGGCGATCTCGTCCTCGCGCAAGGCTTCCCAGGCACGCCCGATCGGCATGCGCGTCAGGCGATGCTTGATGAACAACACCGCCAGCACGACCAGGAACAGCACGGCGTAGATGAAGATGAATTTCAGGTCCGGGTTGTAATCGAAGCCGAAATATTCATGGATCGGCACACCGCCATCCTTGGCGCGTCGGCCGAATTCCAGCCCGAGGAAGGTGGGCGCGGGCACCGGCACACCGTTCGGGCCGCCGGTGAACGACAGCCAGTTGTTCAGCACCAGGCGAATGATCTCGCCGAACCCGAGAGTCACGATGGCCAGATAGTCGCCATGCATGCGCAACACCGGGAAGCCGAGAATGCATCCGGCCAGCGCCGCCGCAATCGCCGCCAGCGGCAAGGCCGACCAGAAGCCCAGGCCCAGATACTGATAGCCCAGCGCCAGACCATAAGCACCGATGGCGTAAAACGCCACGTAGCCAAGGTCGAGCAGCCCCGCCAGACCGACCACGATGTTCAGACCCAGGCCGAGCAGCACGTAGATCAGACCAAGGATGACCACGGTCAGAATGTACTTGTTGGCGAAGATCGGGAACACGATGGCAATCACGATCAGCAGCGGAATGATCCAGTACAGGCTCGATCGATGATCCGGTTTGAGCACATGCACGCCGGAGTCGGAGCTTTCGAAGCTCTGGGAAACACGCAGGCCTCTGGGTGTTTGCAGAAACAGACTGATCAGAAAGCGACCGATCATGACCACGCCCACCAGCCAGGCCACGCGGGTCGGCTGCAGGTTGAAGCTGTAGCCATCGAGCACGATCCCGACGATGGGGCCGAACACGATCAGCGCCAGCAACCCGGCGACCACGGCGTCTATCAGACTCTTCTTGATTTCAACAGGTTTGGAAACTGGAACAGCAACAGGAGCGGACATACTTATACCTTCGCCACGAGTGGGCGACCCAGCAGGCCTTGGGGACGGAAGATCAGAATCAGCACCAGCAGGCCGAAACTGAACACGTCTTTGTAATCGGAGTTGATCAGACCGGAGAACTGCGACTCGGCAACCCCCAGGATCAAACCGCCCAGCATGGCACCCGGCAACGAACCGATCCCGCCCAGCACGGCCGCAGTAAACGCCTTGATGCCGATGATGAAGCCGGCATAGAAGTCGAACGTGCCGTAATTCATGGTGATCAGCACACCGGCCAGCGCAGCCATGGCAGCGCCGATGATGAACACATAGGAAATGACCCGGTCGGTGTTGATGCCGAGGATCGAGGCCATCTTGCGGTCTTGCTGCGTGGCCCGGCACATGCGGCCCAGCTTGGTGTACTTGATGATGTAGGTCAGCACGCCCATGCCGACGAAGGCGGCAATGAGGATGAAGATCTTGGTGTAGGTGATCTGCACGAAGCCGCTGCCGACTTCAAAGCGCCACGCACCTTCGAGCAGCGTCGGCACGCCTTGCTGGCGCGCGCCCTGGCTGATCTGTGCGTAGTTCTGCAGGATCAGGGAAATGCCGATGGCGCTGATCAGCGGCGCCAGACGGGTCGAGTTGCGCAGTGGCTTGTACGCCACACGCTCGATGACGAAGCCGTAAACGCCAGTGACCACAATGGTGAAGATCAGCGTACCGAGAATCAGGAATGGAAAGGATTCCACTCCGAAGAAAGACAGAACCGCGAGGCCGATGGCGGCCAGGTAGGCGGAAATCATGTACACGTCGCCATGGGCGAAGTTGATCATGCCGATGATGCCGTAGACCATCGTATAACCGATGGCGATGAGGCCGTAGACAGACCCGAGAGTGAGTCCGTTGACCATTTGTTGCAGGAAGATTCCATCCATCACGCACACTCACACAAAAAGGCAGCTCAGCACCCCGCCAGTCACACCCTCGTGAGGCATGACCGACAGGTCCGAAAACGATAGAAGAGATGCAGGCTCGCTCTTGGGCGAGCCCATCATCGGGTCAGCGCCTGACGCGCAGGGCCGACGCGAGGTCTATCTCACTTCTGTTTTTCGAGTTGCTTGTATTTGCCGGCGGCGTCCCACTGGTAAACCACGTAGTCGGAGACTTTCAGGTCACCCTTGGCATCCCAGGCTTTTTCACCCATGACAGTCTTGACCGGGTTGGCCTTGAGCCAGACGGCGGCTGCGTCACCCTTGTTGGACTTGGCGCCATTGAACCCGGCCGCCAGGGCCTGTACCGAAGCGTAAGCGTACAGCGTGTAACCTTCAGGCTCGTAACCGGCCTTGCGGAACTGTTCCACGACAGCCTTGCTGTCTGGCAATGCGCGCGGGTCAGCGCCGAAGGTCATGTACACGCCATCGACGTACTGTGCGCCACCCGCAGTGGTGACCAGTTCGTCGGTCACGACGCCATCATCGGACATGAACTTGACGTCCTTGAGGCCCTGCTCGCGCATCTGCCGAACCAGTGGACCGGCTTCCGGGTGAAGACCGCCGAAGTACACGACATCAGCGCCTACCGAGCGAATCTTTGTCACCAGCGCACTGAAATCCTTCTCGCCACGGGTCAGACCCTCTTCGAGGATCGGCTTGACGCCACGCGCGGTCAGTTGCTTGGCCGTTGCGTCAGCGAGGCCCTTACCGTAAGTGTCCTTGTCGTTGATAACAGCGACTTTCTTGCCTTTGAGCACGTCGACGATGTAGTCACCGGCAACGATACCCTGCTGATCGTCACGACCGCACATGCGGAACATTTCTTTCATGCCTCGCTCGGTCACGGTCGGGTTGGTCGAGCCTGGCGTGATGGCAATCACCCCTGCATCGCTGTAGATATCCGAAGCCGGAATGGTCGACGATGAACAGAAGTGTCCGACCACGCCAATCACCTTGTCCTGATCCACCAGGCGGTTGGCAACCGCCACGGCCTGCTTGGGCTCACAGGCGTCATCGCCCGCGACCAGTACGATGTTCTCCCCGTTGACACCACCTGCCGCATTGATCGCGTCGGCTGCTGCCTGCGCGCCCTTCATGTACTGCTGACCAAACGACGCGTTCGCGCCGGTCATCGGGCCCGCTACGCCGATTTTCACGTCCGCCTGTGCAAACGAAGACACGCCCAATGCAGTAGCCACTGCGATTGCCAGAAAACCTTTCCTGTAAAACGTATGCGACATAAGTGGTGCTCCTGAGGATATTTTTTTAGTTGGCACTTTCATGATCGAACAGATACAGAGTTGCTCAGAGCAAGGCGCGTGCCATCGCTTTTTAGTTGAGGAAGATGTCGCGTTTTTCGTGTCGATCCATCATGCAACGCCGCGCAACAGGGCACTCTGGTTGCTTCGAGCGCGCAAGGTGCAACCCCGGAATAAAAAAGAGCAACCCGTGCGCACTCGAGTAGCAACCAGCACATGCCATGATGGGCAACCCACCTGTAACAGCCCACGTCACCGAATTGCACACGCCCGGTGCGCGAACGCTACGAGACGCACCATTTGAGGCTAGCGGATTAAACGCGGCCTGCCGCAGCCATCGTCAGATTCTGAAACGCGCGTCACGCGACGCCAGTAATAACGTCCCTGCATACGCCCGACAAACGACCTTTAAGCGAGATATCATTCCGATAATTCATATTGCTTACGCCAGCCCCTTCGCGCCGCAAACAGAGAAGTCATCATGCTGAACAAACGTCATCTGCCCTCGATAGCCGCATTGCAATGCTTTGAGGCAGTGACCCGGCACCTGAGCTTCACGCGCGCAGCAGAGGAACTCAACCTGACCCAGAGCGCTGTCAGCAAGCAGGTCGCGCAACTCGAAGAGCTGGTTCAGCACCTGCTGTTTCAGCGCGTGCGCCGCCGTCTGCAACTGACGCCAGCCGGGGCGCTGTATCTGGCCGAAGTGCGCAAGATCCTGACCCAGATCGAGATGTCCACCCACTTCCTGCGCTCCTACGGCGGGGAAACCGAGGTGCTGCGGGTCTCCACCCCGTCGACATTCGGCGCCCGCTGGCTGGTGCCGCGCCTCAAGGGCTGGCGCTTGCGTCACCCGCACATTCACCTGGACCTGATCAACGAACAGGAGTCCGATGACCTGATCAAGGGCCGCTGCGACGTGTCGTTCTATTTCGGCCAGGCGGCCATGCCCGGTGCCGAAAGCGTGAAGTTGTTCGGCGAGGAACTGGTGCCGGTGTGCGCCCCTGAAAGCCTGCCGGACGAGCCGCTCAGCGACCCGACCCAACTGAGCGATCTGGTCCTGCTGCAGAATGCCTTCCGCCCCGAAGCCTGGCATGAATGGTTCGAAAGCCAGGGCTATCACACCGACCACAGCTATCACGGGCCGCGCTTTGAAACCTTCTATATGTGTATCCGCGCAGCCCAGGTCGGCTGCGGTGTTGCGCTGCTGCCGCGCTTTCTGGTCGAGGAGGAACTGGCCGAGGGCAAACTGGTGATTGCCTGGGATTACGCATTACCCAGCACTAACAGCGCCTACTACCTGTCCTATCCGGAACACACCGCCGACGTGCCCAAAATCCGGGTTTTTCTGCAGTGGATGCTGGAACAGTTGGATCAACCCCCCGCTTAAGGGCGACAATGCACACCCATCCGGCCGTGAGCCTTCCATGGTGACAGACAGGAAGTCACGCGCCCCACTTTATCCGGCTGCTCTGGAGAGCCTGATTCAATGAGCGAGAGCGCCTTTTCCAATCGCATCGTGCAAAGCCTGCTCGATACCGATTTCTACAAGCTGACCATGATGCAGGCCGTCCTGCACAACTACCCGAACGTGGACGTCGAGTGGGAATTTCGTTGCCGCAACGGGGAGGACCTTCGCCCCTATCTGGATGAAATCAAACACCAGATCGAGCTGTTGTGCGAGCTGTCGCTGAGCCCCGAACACCTGGCTTTTCTGGAACGCATTACCTTCATCAAACCGGATTTCCTGCGCTTTCTCGGGCTGTTCCGCTTCAATACCCGCTACGTGAAAACCACCATCGAGAATGATGAACTGTGCATTCGCCTGCACGGGCCGTGGCTGCACGTCATCCTGTTTGAGGTGCCGCTGCTGGCCATCGTCAGCGAAGTGCGCAACCGGCATCGTTACCCGGACACCCTGCTCAGTCAGGCGCGGGATCGTCTATATGACAAGTTCGAATGGCTGACCACGCATGCCACGACGGACGAACTGGCCGAGCTGAAAGTGGCGGACTTCGGCACGCGCCGGCGGTTTTCCTACCGCGTGCAGGAAGAAATGCTTGGCGTCCTGAAAAACGACTTCCCAGGTCAGTTCGTCGGCACCAGCAATGTGCATCTGGCCCGTCAGCTGGACCTGAAGCCCTTGGGCACCATGGCCCACGAATGGATCATGGCGCATCAGCAGCTGGGACCGCGCCTGATCGACAGTCAGATTGCCGCGCTCGATTGCTGGGTCCGCGAATATCGCGGCCTGCTGGGGATCGCGCTGACCGACTGCATCACCACCGATGCTTTCCTGAACGACTTCGATCTGTACTTCGCCAAGCTGTTCGACGGTCTGCGCCATGATTCGGGCGACCCGGTGAAGTGGGCCGAAAAATGCATCTCGCATTACCAGAAGCTCGGTATCGACCCGATGAGCAAGACCCTGGTGTTTTCCGATGGGCTTAACCTGCCCAAGGCGCTCGATATCTTTCGCGCATTGCGCGGACGCATCAATGTCAGCTTCGGGATCGGCACTAACCTGACGGCCGACATCCCGGGCATTGCGCCGATGAACATGGTATTGAAAATGACGGCGTGCGCCGGTCAGGCCGTGGCGAAAATCTCTGACGAGCCCGGCAAGACGCAGTGCAAGGACCCGAACTTTGTCGCCTACCTGCGGCATGTGTTCAAGGTGCCGAATTTGCCGAGCCCGGAAAAACCCGCTTGAATTGTCCTATCTACGAGGAGTGAATCATGCACGCCGTACAGCGCCAGATTGCTGAACAGCTCAAGGTCCAGCCACCTTTCGCGGACCAGAACGCGCTGCAGGCCGAGGTCGCCCGCCGCGTCAACTTCATCAAGGAGTGCCTGCAGAACGCACGGCTCAAGACCCTGGTGCTCGGCATCAGCGGCGGGGTCGACTCGCTGACGTCCGGTCTGCTCGCCCAGCGTGCGGTCAAGGAACTGCGTGAAAGCACGGGTGACAACGCCTACCGTTTTATCGCCGTGCGTCTGCCTTATGTGGTGCAGGCCGATGAGCACGAAGCCCAGGCCTCTGTCGACTTCATCGAGCCGGACGAGCGCCATACCATCAACATCGGCAGCAGCGTCAAGGCCCTGGCCGCCGAGGTGAAGGCCTTCGACGGGCTTCCAGCGACCTCGGTGGACTTCGTGCTCGGCAACACCAAGGCGCGCATGCGCATGGTCGCGCAGTACACCGTCGCCGGTGCTTACCATGGGCTGGTGATCGGCACCGATCACGCGGCCGAAGCGGTGATGGGTTTCTTCACCAAGTTCGGCGACGGCGCCTGCGATCTGGCACCGTTGAGCGGTCTGGTGAAAAACCAGGTACGCGCCATCGCCCGCCATTTCGGCGCGCCGGAATCACTGGTCGAGAAAGTGCCGACTGCGGACCTCGAAGACCTGTCACCCGGCAAACCGGACGAAGCCTCGCACGGCGTGACCTACGCCGAGATCGACGCCTTCCTGCACGGCGAGCCGGTACGCGAGGAAGCCTTCCGGATCATTTGCGAAACCTACGCCAAGACCCAGCACAAACGCGAGTTGCCGTACGCGCCGTGAGTGATCTGCGCGGCACGGATTTGTGACGCTCATTGCTGGTTATCGTGCCGACGCTCTGCGTCGGCATGCAGTTCTGGACGCTCCGCGTCCGATCCTGAATCTGCGCAGCGGCTCAGATCTGTGACGCAGAGCGTCACGAACGGCATTCCCACGCGGAGCGTGAGGAACGACACTCTCAGACGCTCCGGAGACCTGCCGTTACTTCAGCGTCACAGCGCCTTTCATCATGCTGATGTGCCCGGGGAATGTGCAGAAGAACTGGTATTCCTGTGCCGGGTCGAGCTTCGACACGTCAAAGGTCACCGAATCCTTTTCGCCAGCGCCGATCACTTTGGTGTGGGCGATGACGCGGCTGTCGTCCGGCTTCAAATAGTCCTTGTCGATGCCCGCCGCCATGCCGTCGGTAACGATTGCCTGGGTGTCGGCTTTTTTGCCCAGCACCCAGTTATGGCCCATGACATTCTTCGGCAGGCTGCCGGAGTGAGTCAGGTTGACGGTGAATTCCTTGCAGCTCTTGTCGATCTCAATGGCTTTGGTGTCGTACATCATTTGATCGGTCGAATCGACTGTGACCGAGCACTCGGCAGCCAGCAATTGACCACTGGCCAATGACAACAGCGAAATCGCTACAAGCTTGCGAATCATTTGAATCTCCAGGGCAGGACTTGATTAACGTAAAACTGATGTAAGAAGAGAGTGCCCGATCAGGGCCGGGGTTCCAAGAACGTGCGTCAAATGGTCCCGCGGACGCTCGCGAGAGAGCGCCCTTTTGAAGAACGATTCACGGGACCCGGTAATTAGCCGCTGACCGGCATCACCGTGACCCGCACATCCGGATCATGCGTGCCACCGCCCAGAATCACGCCACGCAACGGCGAGACATCGGAGAAATCGCGCCCCCAGGCCAGGCTGATGTGCTCCAGCGCAGGCTGCACATTGTTGGTGGGGTCGAAGTCGACCCAGCCAGAGGCCGGGCAGAATACCGAGACCCAGGCGTGCGAGGCATCGGCACCGATCAGCCGGGGCTGGCCCGGTGGCGGCTGGGTGAGCAGATAGCCGCTCACATAGCGCGCTGCCAGGCCCCGGGAGCGCAGACACGCCAGCATCAAATGGGCGAAGTCCTGGCACACGCCCCGCCGCCGCTCCAGCACTTCCACCAGCGGCGTAGCGACCTGAGTGGCCTCTTCATCGAAGGTAAACTCCTCGAAAATCTTCTCCATCAAGGCCTGTACGCACAGCAACAACGGGCGGCCAGGCGGGAAACAGACCTGCGAGAATTCGACGAACGAGCGCTTCAGGTGAACGTAGGGGGATTCGAAGCGATAGCGGCAGGCCTCCAGAATGTCCTCGGTCATCGGCTTGGCGCTGTACGTCAGCGCACTGCGGGTCACTTCCCATTCCGGCGACAGATTGAAGTCCAGAAACGGCTTCTCCATGACCTCGATACGCAACCGCGCATTGACCTGCAACTCATCGTGCGGACGCTCGAAGGCCAGACGAGTCAGCGGGTTGCCGAACACATCCAGCTCATCGCGACGCGTAGTGGGTTCAGGAAGAATCTCCAGCGCCTGCTCGGTGCAACGCTGCCAGGGACTGCTGCGCGGCCACAGGTGCGCCAGTTGCTGGGCCAGCGAAACCGGGCTGTCGTACTTGTAATGCGTGTCATGGAAAATCTGGTAGAAAGCGCTCATCAGACAGACACCGTGCGTTGGCTGACATCATCGACGTGGGCAAAATGGCGCAACGCCAGGCGATCGGACGCCAGGCCACTGCTGTCGCCAATGCTTTGCAGCAAGTCCGCCAGCCCGTCGAGCACGGCATCGATACTGCTCTGGCCAAATAAAGGGTTCTCCAGGCTGCCCAGGTCGAACGCGGCAAGACGCTGCGCCAACACCGACAGGCTGCTGTCGCGTGGCGCATCGAACTCGTCGTTCAAGCGGCGCAACGAGCGCTGCACCAGCTTGAGCTGGAACAGCACCGCATGCGGGTTCTGATCGTCGAGCAGCAACAGGTCGAGCACCGGAATCAGGTGCGGCACGGCCATGTAGCGCGAGCGATAGGTGATGCTGCTGTTGCCCAACTCCAGCAACCACTCCAGCCCGGCCCGCTCGAAAACCACCAGCCCGCGCAAAAACGCCGACAGACTGGTGCTGAGAAACTTCAGGCGCTCGATCCGTCGCCCGATCATGAGGAAATTCCAGCCTTCGTCACGGGTCATGTCGTCCAGTGCAAAACCGGACAGCGCCGCCAGCGACATCACCAGACGGTTGAGAAAATCCAGCAGCTCGCCGAAATCCGGCTCTTCGCTTTCCAGGCTCAAGGCTTCGCGCTGCAACTCGACCAGCGCCTGCCAGTTTTCCTTGGATAACTTGCCACGCACTTGCGAAGCGGCCCATTGCAGACGCTGCAAATTGGCCCGAAGGCTGAACGGCCACTCGTCGCCCAGCAGCGCGACAAGCAGTCGATCCTTCAGCTCTTCACCCTCCTGCGCCTCGGGCAGCATGCCCAGGCTCTCGGCCAGCGCGACGGCGGCTTGCAGCGCGAGAGGGTCATCATCGTCGACGTAGCGCGTCAGCATGATGCGCAGCAGGCGCGCACTGTCGTCACAGCGCTCGCAGTAACGTCCGAACCAGAACAGGTTTTCCACCACCCGTGACGGCAGATAAGGGTCGCGACGGATCAAGTCGTAGACACCCAGCTTACGCTGGCCCTTCCACGGCTCGCCGAGGTGCGAGCGCTCGCCCAGCACCCAGGTGTCCTTGCTCGCCCCACCACGCTGCATCGAAACCACGTCGGCATCGGCTTCGGCGGCCACACGGGTCAGGCCGCCCGGCAGCACGCGATAGCCGTCGAGGCTGGCCACTGCATACACCCGCATGCCGATGGCGCGCGGCTGCAAACCGGTGCCATCGGCCTGCAGCACCGGAGCATGGGACAACTGCGCCAGCTCCTGAGCGACGTAGGCATAGGGCCGCGACTGCATGCGCTGGGCAAGTGAGAGGCGCTGCTCCTCATTCAGATCACGGCCGAACACCGGCGCGAAGTGTTGTGAGGGGAACGCCGGCTTGATCAACAGATCCGGCAGCTTTTCCAGCGCCTGGGCCAGCACCGGCGGCTCTCCGCACCACCAGGTCGCTACCGAGGGCAGAATCAGATCCTCGCCGAACAGGTATTGACTGATTTTCGGCAAAAAGCCCAATAGCCCCGGCGACTCCAGCACACCACTGCCCAACGCATTGGCGACCAGCACGTTGCCCTGACGCACTGCCTCAAGCAGCCCCGGCACACCCAGCGCAGAGTCGGTACGCAATTCCAGAGGGTCGCAGAAGTCATCGTCCAGCCGGCGCATGATGGCGTGAACCCGACGCAAGCCGCTGAGGGTTTTCAGGTAGACCGTGGCATCGCGCACCGTCAGATCGCCACCCTCGACCAGCGGATAGCCCAGTTGCCGCGCCAGGTACAAGTGTTCGAAGTAGCTCTCGTTGAAACGGCCCGGCGTCAGCAGGACGATCAGCGGTGCTTCGTTGCTGGTCGGCGCCTGACGGGCCAGCGTTTGCTGCAACGCGTCGAAGAAACCCGACAGGTGCCGGACCTGCAGGTCGCGATAGGTTTCCGGCAGGGCGCGCGCGACGCTTTGGCGGTTTTCCAGTGCATAACCGGCACCCGAGGGCGCCTGGGTACGGTCGGCAGTGACCCACCAGCGCCCGTCCGGGGTGCGCGCCAGGTCGACGGCATACATGTGCAGGAACGTGTCTTCAGGGGGCTTCACGCCCTGACATGGCCAGAGAAAATTGTTATGGCCAAACACCAGTTCGGCGGGCAACAGGCCATTGGCGATCAGCGTCTGCGGGCCGTAAAGGTCCGCGAGCACTGCGTTGAGCAGCCGTGCACGCTGGGCAATCCCTGCCGCCACGTGCTGCCATTCATCCGCTGCAATGATGTGCGGCAACAGGTCCAGCTCCCACGGGCGGTCAGCGCCCTTGGGGTCGGCATACACGTTGTAGGTGACACCGTTTTCCTGAATCTGCCGGGTCAGCAGGGCCTGACGCTGGATCAGTTGCGCCGCGCTGCTGCGCCGCATGTGCTCGTACAGACGACGCCAGTGCGGGCGAACGGCTCCCTCAGCGTCGAGCATTTCGTGGTAAGTACCCTCGGACAGCGGGTAGTGGTCAAGCAGGTCGGGCATGGAAGGCTCGGCAGGCAACGTAAGGACTTCAGATTAGTGCAGTCAGATGTCACGTCCGTGTGCATCTGACGCACAGAGCCACTGTTTTTTATTGCAGACGCATATCCAGCGTCATCGGCAGCTCGTCGTTAATGTTGAGCGACGGAACGTCCAGTTTGCCGGGGGTATGGCCGATGCGGAAGAAACGTGACAGACGACGGCTTTCCGCTTCGTTGGCGTTGACCGGCAAGGTTTCGTAATTACGGCCGCCCGGATGGGCGACATGATACTCGCAGCCGCCCAGCGAGCGGTGCATCCAGGTGTCGAGCAGATCGAAAACCAGCGGCGCATGCACGCCGATGGTCGGTTGCAGGCAGTTGGCCGGCTGCCAGGCGCGATAACGCACTCCGGCAACGAACTCACCGGCCCGCCCGGTCGGCTGCAAAGGCACTGCCACGCCGTTACAGGTCAGCACGTAGCGCTGCGGCGGCAACCCGCGGACATGCACTTGCAGACGCTCAAGCGATGAATCGACGTAGCGTACCGCGCCGCCGGCCGAGCCCTCTTCACCCAGCACATGCCAGGGCTCCAGCGCCTGACGCAGTTCCAGCTCGATACCGTTGACGGCGTAATCGCCCACTTTCGGAAAGCGGAATTCCAGGTGCGCAGAGAACCAGTCGGCCTGCACCGGGTAGCCTGCCGCGTTGAGGTCGGCGACCACATCGGCAAAATCCTGCTCGATGAAGTGCGGCAGCATGAAGCGGTCATGCAGTTGCGTGCCCCAGCGCGCCAGCTTGGCGGGTGCATAGGGTTCACGCCAGAAGCGCGCCACCAGCGCGCGCAGCAACAACTGCTGCGCCAGGCTCATGCGCGCATGCGGCGGCATCTCGAACGCACGCAGCTCCAGCAGCCCCAGACGTCCGGTCGCGCCATCGGGCGAGTAAAGCTTGTCGATGCAGAACTCGGCACGGTGGGTATTGCCGGTGACGTCGATCAGCAGGTTACGCAGCAGACGGTCCACCACCCAAGGTGCAACCTCCTCGCCTGGTGCCGGCATCTGCGCAAAAGCGATTTCCATCTCGTAGAGCGAGTCGTTGCGCGCCTCGTCGATGCGCGGTGCCTGGGACGTCGGGCCGATGAACAGGCCGGAAAACAGGTACGACAGCGAAGGATGGTTGTGCCAGTAGCTGATCAGGCTGCGCAGCAGGTCCGGACGCCGCAGAAATGGCGAATCTGCCGGCGTCGCGCCGCCCAGGACGAAATGGTTGCCCCCGCCGGTGCCGGTGTGACGGCCATCGATCATGAACTTCTCGGTGGTCAGACGCGTGAGGCGTGCCTGTTCATAGAGAAACTCGGTACGCTCGACCAGTTCGTCCCAGCTCGCCGAAGGCTGCACGTTCACCTCAATCACACCAGGGTCCGGGGTGATCCGGAAATTGCACAGCCGCGGATCGCTTGGCGGCTCGTAGCCTTCCAGCAGGACCGGGCACTGCAGCTCTTCGGCGGTCGCTTCGATCACGGCCACCAGCTCAAGGTATTCCTCAAGCTTTTGCAGCGGCGGCATGAACAGGTACAGCCGCCCTTCGCGCGCTTCGGCACACAACGCCGTGCGGGTCAGCCAGTCGGCCGATTCATCGATCTTCGGCGCGCGCTCGGCGTCCGTGTCTGTGGACTTGAGCGCCGAGGCCAACGAGTCGCTGTCGGCCAGTTCGGGGAAGTCCTGGTTATGGTCGGTCGGGTGAATGAACGGGTATTCCGCCGCCTTGACCCAAGGCTGCGACGCCAGCGGCAATCGATAGCCCAGCGCAGAATCCCCTGGCACCAGACGGCAATGCTCGTCACGCAGGTACCAGCGGCCACTCTGCCAGCTGTCACCGTCCGCGTTGCGAGCCAGCGGCAGGACCTGACCGATCATCTTGTCCAGCCCCTGGGCGAAGACCTTGCGCAGGCGTGCACGCTCCAGCTCGTCGCCGAGTCGCGAATCTTCGGCCGTGACGTTGACCGGCAACGCACCTTCGCGCCACAAGTAGTAGAAATTGTCTTCGTAAGCCGGGAAAACGAAGCGCGCCGGCAGCTTCAGGCGCTCGGCAACACTGGCCAGAAAACGCCCCGCCAGTTCGCCGGTAGCGCCGTAGTCACGAGTCTCATCGGCGATCAGCGTGTTATTGCGCCACACCGGCTGGCCGTCCTTGCGCCAGAAGCAGTTCAGCGACCAGCGCGGCAACTGCTCACCCGGATACCATTTGCCTTGCCCGAAATGCACGATGCCCAGCGGCGCGTAATGCCCGCGCATGCGCTGGAACAGCTCGGCGGACAGCTCACGCTTGCGCGGCCCCAGCGCAGCGGTGTTCCATTCAGCGCCATCACGGTCGTCGATGGACACGAAGGTCGGCTCGCCGCCCATGGTCAACCGCACATCGTCGCGCAGCAGATCGGCGTCGATCTGTCGGCCCAGGGCCTGTATGTCCTGCCATTGCGCTTCGGTGTAAGGCTTGGTGACGCGCGGCGCCTCCCAGATGCGCTCGACCGACATTTCGTGGCTGAAATCGGTTTCGCACGGTTCGACCAGTCCACTGATCGGCGCTGCCGAGGAAGGCTCGGGGCTGCACGCCAGAGGAATGTGTCCTTCGCCAGCGAACAGACCGGAGGTGGCATCCAGCCCGACCCAGCCCGCGCCTGGCAGATAGACCTCGCACCAGGCGTGCAGGTCGGTGAAGTCGACATCCGTACCCGACGGCCCGTCGAGCGCCTCGACATCGGCCTTGAGCTGGATGAGGTAGCCCGACACGAACCGCGCCGCCATGCCCAGATGACGCAACAGCTGCACCAGCAGCCACGCGGAGTCACGGCACGAACCCGATGCGTTTTGCAGGGTGAATTCCGGGGTCTGAACGCCCGGTTCCATGCGGATCAGGTAAGCGACGTCCTGGCTCAGGCGCTGGTTGAGGCCGACCAGAAAGTCGATGGCCGGAATCGGCTCGCGACTGATGCTGTCCAGGTACGCCTGAAACCTCGGGGTCAGCGGCAGTTTTTCGAGGTACGGCGCCAGCTCGCGCTGCTCTTCGCTGGCGTAGGTGAACGGGATGTTCTCGGCGTAGGGTTCGAGGAAGAAGTCAAACGGATTGAACACCGCCATCTCGGCGACAAGATCGACTTCGACGCGAAACTCATCGGTCTTTTCCGGGAAGACCAGGCGCGCCAGGTAATTGCCTTGAGGGTCCTGCTGCCAGTTGATGAAGTGGTTTTCAGGCAGGACTTTCAGCGAATACGACAGCACGCGTGTGCGGCTATGGGCGGCCGGGCGCAGGCGAACGATCTGAGGACCCAGTTCGACCGCGCGGTCGTAGCGATAGTGCGTGACATGGTGCAAGGCAATATGAATCGACACGGCGTGCCTCCTGCGAGCCTGAACGGTAATTGAGCCGCGCAAGACTTATGCCATCCGGTCAAAGTCGTGCGCCAACAAGAGTGGCATTCCCCGCCTGAACAGGCGCAGCACCAAAATCGTGCCGGCCGAAGCCAACGGTGCAAGGGTCGCACAGTAATAAGGCAGACAGTGTGGCAGAGGGATTGAATGGGGGGTAAAGAATTGTGAGCGGTGTGGGTGGGTGGCGTTTATAGATAGAGCGGCGCGGCGCAAGTGGTGTGACGCGGAGCGTCACGAACGGCATTCCCACGCTGGAGCGTGAGGAACGATGATCTCAACTATCGTGCGACGCTCCGCGTCGACATGCCGTTCTGGACGCTCTGCGTCCGCCCCTCTACGAGCAGGCGGCGCTATCGCTGAGCGTTAGCGTGGCACCACTGGCTTGCGCTTGGGCGGTTTGGTGCCTTTGCCTTTGGCTGCATCCATGCGCTCCTTGGCGGCCTGCTTGTTGCGCGCCATTGCGGCAGCCTTGGCCTCTTCGCGCTTGTCCCACGGCTTGCTGCCATCGCTTCCACGTGGCGGCAGGCCGGTGTGCTGGGTCTGAATCAGCGTGGTCTTGGCAGTTTTCGCAACCTTGTGGCTGCCCGCCGGCGTCGAGTTCTTGCGGCGCGCACTCTGGTAGCTGTCAGTAACCGGCTGATGCAACGGGATCAGTTGATCCTTGCCCGGCCCGATCAGATCGGCACGACCCATGCGCTCCAGTGCCTCGCGCAGCATCGGCCAGCCTTTCGGGTCGTGATAGCGCAGGAAAGCCTTGTGCAGACGACGCTGCGCTTCGCTCTTCACGATGGTGACCGCATCGCTCTTGTAGGTGACCTTGCGCAGCGGATTCTTGCCCGAGTGGTACATGGCCGTGGCCGTGGCCATCGGCGACGGGTAGAACGCCTGCACCTGGTCCGCGCGGAAACCATTGCCCTTGAGCCACAGCGCCAGGTTCATCATGTCTTCATCAGTGGTGCCCGGGTGGGCGGCGATGAAGTAAGGAATCAGGTACTGCTCCTTGCCGGCTTCCTTGGTGTACTTCTCGAACATGCGCTTGAACTTGTCATAGCTGCCAATGCCCGGCTTCATCATCTGATTAAGCGGACCTTCCTCGGTGTGTTCCGGGGCGATCTTCAGGTAACCACCTACGTGGTGAGTAACCAGTTCCTTGACGTACTCCGGCGACTCGACCGCGAGGTCGTAGCGCAGGCCAGAGGCGATCAGGATCTTTTTCACGCCCGGCAAGGCGCGCGCGCTGCGATACAGCTGGATCAGCGACGAGTGATCGGTATTCAGGTTCGGGCAGATACCCGGGAATACGCAGGACGGCTTGCGGCAGGCCGACTCGATCTCCGGGCTTTTGCAGGCGATGCGATACATGTTCGCGGTCGGCCCGCCCAAGTCGGAAATGACCCCGGTAAAGCCTGGCACCTTGTCACGGATCTCTTCGATTTCGCGAATGATCGACTCTTCGGAGCGGTTCTGAATGATCCGCCCTTCGTGCTCGGTGATCGAGCAGAAGGTACAGCCACCGAAGCAGCCACGCATGATGTTCACCGAGAAGCGAATCATGTCGTAGGCAGGGATCTTTTCCTTGCCGTACGCAGGATGCGGGACGCGCGCGTAAGGCATGCCAAACACGTAGTCCATTTCTTCAGTGGTCATCGGAATGGGCGGTGGGTTGAACCAGACGTCCACCTCGCCATGCTTCTGCACCAGCGCGCGAGCGTTGCCCGGATTGGTTTCAAGGTGCAACACGCGGTTGGCGTGGGCATACAGCACAGCGTCGTTACGGACCTTTTCTACCGATGGCAGACGGATGACCGTCTTGTCACGGGTCATGCGCGGGCTGGCAAGAATCTGCACCACCTTCGCTTCGTTGGGGTCCTCGACGTTGCCTTTTTCCTGCTCGATGGCGCAGGCCTCGGTGTCCTGGGTGTTGACGTACGGGTTGATGATCTTGTCGACCTTGCCCGGACGGTCGATACGCGTGGAATCGACCTCATACCAGCCCTGCGGCGTGTCACGACGAATGAACGCCGTACCGCGCACGTCGGTGATGTCTTCGATCTTGTGGCCGTAGGACAGACGCTGGGCAACTTCGACAATCGCACGCTCGGCGTTGCCGTACAGCAGGATGTCGGCGCAGGCGTCGATCAGGATCGAGTTGCGAACCTTGTCCTGCCAGTAGTCATAGTGCGCAATGCGGCGCAACGAAGCTTCGATACCACCCAGCACGATTGGTACATGCTTGTAGGCTTCCTTGCAGCGCTGGCTGTAGACCAGACTTGCGCGGTCCGGACGCTTGCCGGCCATGCCGCCCGGGGTATAGGCGTCATCGGAGCGAATCTTCTTGTCCGCGGTATAGCGGTTGATCATCGAGTCCATGTTGCCGGCAGCGACACCGAAAAAAAGATTCGGCTCGCCGAGCTTCATGAAGTCGTCTTTGGACTGCCAGTTGGGCTGCGCAATGATCCCGACCCGAAAGCCCTGGGACTCGAGCAGACGACCGATGATCGCCATGCCGAAAGACGGGTGATCCACGTACGCATCGCCGGTAACGATGATGATGTCGCAGGAATCCCAGCCAAGCAGATCCATTTCTTCCCGGCTCATGGGCAGGAAAGGTGCTGGTCCGAAACATTCGGCCCAGTACTTGGGATAGTCAAATAACGGCTTGGCTGATTGCATGTTCAGGACCTACGTTTGCACGTTGGAAAAATCGCGGGCGCGGAATATAGCACATTTTTTGATCAAGTCCGACCACAGTGGTCGGATTTGATCGGCTCGACCCGAAGTCAATCGTCGTCAAAGTTGTAACTGCCCGGCGCCAGGTTCTCGAAGCGCGTGTATTTACCGATGAACGCCAGACGCGTGGTGCCGATGGGGCCGTTACGCTGCTTGCCGATGATGATCTCGGCAATCCCCTTGTGCTCGGTTTCCGGGTGATACACCTCGTCCCGGTAAACGAACATGATGACGTCGGCGTCCTGCTCGATCGCTCCGGATTCCCGGAGGTCAGAGTTGATCGGGCGCTTGTTGGGACGCTGTTCAAGGGAACGGTTGAGCTGCGACAGGGCAATGACCGGGCAGTTAAATTCCTTGGCCAGCGCTTTCAAAGAGCGCGAGATCTCGGAAATCTCGTTGGTACGGTTGTCACCGCTGGAACCGGGGATCTGCATCAGCTGCAGGTAGTCGATCATGATCATGGCGATGTCGCCATGCTCACGCACGATCCGCCGTGTCCGCGCACGCATTTCAGACGGGCTGATACCGGCCGTGTCATCGATGAACAGCTTGCGGTCATTGAGCAGATTGACCGCCGATGTCAGGCGCGGCCAGTCATCGTCGTCAAGCTGGCCGGCCCGCACCTTGGTCTGGTCGATGCGCCCCAGCGAGGACAACATACGCATGATCAACGATTCGCCTGGCATCTCCAGCGAGTAGACCAGCACCACCTTGTCACTGCGCAGCACCGCGTTCTCGACCAGGTTCATGGCGAAGGTGGTCTTACCCATCGACGGACGTCCGGCAACGATGATCAGGTCGGAGGGTTGCAGTCCGCTGGTCTTTTCATCGAGATCGGTATACCCGGTCGACAGGCCGGTAATGGCGTTGTCGCTGTTGAACAGCGTGTCGATACGGTCGATGGCCTTGGTCAGCAGGTCGTTGACGCTGACCGGACCGCCGGTCTTGGGGCGCGCTTCGGCGATCTGGAAGATCTGCCGTTCAGCCTCGTCAAGAATCTCTTCAGCGGTCCTGCCTTCTGGGTTGAACGCACTGTCGGCGATTTCGGTACTGATGCCGATCAATTGCCGCAGCGTGGCCCGGGCCCGGACGATCTGCGCATAGGCCTTGATGTTGGCGACAGAAGGCGTGTTTTTTGCGAGCTCACTGAGGTAGCCCAGGCCGCCTACTTGCGAGGTCTGCCCTTCCTTGTCCAGCTGCTCAGCCAGGGTGACCACGTCGATCGGGCTGTTCTGATCGGCCAACCGGGCGATGGCGCGGAATATCAGGCGGTGGTCATGTCGATAGAAATCACCATCGGAAACTTGATCGAGCACCCGCTCCCAGGCGTTGTTGTCCAGCATCAGTCCACCGAGTACAGCCTGTTCGGCCTCGATGGAATGTGGCGGCACCTTCAGGGCAGCGGTTTGCAGATCGTATTGTTCGGGGGCGGAAATATCGTTCATGGCCACTTCAATTCGAGGTTTGCAGAATGGGGATGGCACAAAGACAAAGGGCACGACCTGTAAACAGGATCGTGCCCGATGTTAATCCTCTGACGACAATGTCACCAGACGATTACGTGTTGCTTAAGCAGCCACTACGACAACGCGTACGGTCGCTTCTACGTCGCTGTGCAGGTGCACGGCTACGTCGAATTCACCAACGTTGCGGATAGTGCCGTTCGGCAGACGAACTTCGCTTTTTGCAACTTCAACGCCAGAGGCGGTCAGTGCATCAGCGATGTCGTGGGTGCCGATCGAACCGAACAGCTTGCCTTCGTCACCAGCGGTGGCAGTGATAGTCACTTCCAGCTCAGCCAGTTGGGCAGCGCGAGTTTCGGCAGATGCTTTCTTGTCTGCAGCCAGTTTTTCCAGCTCGGCACGACGCTCTTCAAACGCAGCCACGTTGGCAGCGGTTGCAGCGGTTGCTTTGCCGTAAGGCAGCAGATAGTTACGACCGTAGCCGGCCTTAACGTTTACTTTGTCGCCCAGGTTGCCCAGGTTGGCGACTTTTTCCAGAAGGATCAGTTGCATGTGGAAATCCTCTTAACTTTTAACCTTCACCGTTCGCAGGACCATTGCCGGAATCTTTCGAGCTCCGGCGACCGCGAAAATCAATCAGGCTGTCGACAATGGCAATTACCACGAGCAACGGATAAATCAGCTGCATGAACACCAGCAGCGTGATGTACATCCCCACCAGCCAGAACCTGGACAGGCGCTTTTCAGCGACCAGTCCGTGAATCAGGGCCAGGCCCGCAAAGACCAGCGGTACGCTGCACAGCGGTGTAAGCATCGCTATCTGCGGACCGAAATTCGGCCCCACCAGCATGCACACCACCAGCACCAACGCAGGCACCAGCGGGAGTTTCACGGCGCGAAACTCACGCCCGAAACCACCAGGGTTGTACATCATCGCTTGCCAGTACCGCCCAAGAATCAGGCACAGCACACTGACGATTTGCAGCACAGCCGCTATCAGGCCATTCAGGACGGGTGCAATCAGTGCCCCCAGACGCGCTCGCTCTTCTACGTTCAACTGCTCGTAGAGCCCGGCCAGCATTGTCGGCAGATGTTTCTGCAACTCCTGCGACATTGCTTCCAGAGGTTCGCGAAAAACCGTGCCCAGAATTACTGCATACACCACACCCAACGCCACGCTGACCAGCAGCACACGGACCCAGGACTCGCTGGCACGCAAAACCATTGCCAAACTCAGTGAACCCGCCAGCACCATGGCTGTACGAGGTTCACCGAAATACCACCAGACCAAAGCCGGCAGCAGAGCCCAGGACAGGACACCAACGGCATCACTGAACCCGCGTCGCAGGAGCACAAGGCACCCTGCGGCAGCACTCAACCAGAACAACAGCGGCAATGCCGCACATCCAGCCACTACGAGAGTGGCCTGCATACGGCCGCGCATGATGAATTCAGCCAGGGCACGCATGCTTTCTATCCTTTGTTACGTTTTGTCGACTACCTGGTCTCAGCGGCCGTGGCTGTCGGTGTAGGCCAGCAGGGCCAGGAAGCGGGCACGCTTGATAGCGGTGGCCAGCTGACGCTGATAACGTGCTTTGGTACCAGTGATACGGCTTGGAACGATTTTGCCGGTCTCGGATACGTAGGCTTTCAGAGTGTTGAGATCTTTGTAATCGATCTCTTTGACGTCTTCAGCGGTGAAGCGGCAGAATTTACGACGACGGAAGAAACGTGCCATGTAATTGGCTCCTCAAAAGGTCCGTGGATTACTCGTCAGCGTTATCGCTAACGTCGCTGTTGTCGCCGTCATCGCCATCGGCGCTGTCGGAGTGCTCAGGACGGTCACGACGCTCACGGCGCTCACTGCGGTTCTCTTCAGCCTTGAGCATCTCGGACTGGCCGGTTACGGCTTCGTCGCGACGGATGACCAGGTTACGGATCACAGCATCGTTGTAACGGAAGTTGTCTTCCAGCTCGGCCAGAGCCTTGCCAGTGCACTCAACGTTCAGCATCACGTAGTGAGCCTTGTGAACATTGTTGATTGCGTAAGCCAGTTGACGGCGGCCCCAATCTTCCAGACGGTGGATTTTGCCGCCGTCTTCTTCGATCAGCTTGGTGTAACGCTCTACCATGCCGCCGACTTGCTCGCTTTGATCCGGGTGGACCAAAAAGATAATTTCGTAATGACGCATGAATGCTCCTTACGGGTTGTAGCCTGCCGCTCAAATAGCGGTCAGACAAGGAGTGAATGACACTGTTGGTCTTGCTCAGGGACAGGCACATGCGCGCCTGCCGTGACAGCAAGGGGCGCAATTGTAGAGAAGGGTCGAGGGAGGCGCAAGGCAATTGGTGAATTAATGAGCAGATCGCATGGCGCGACCTGCTCGCTCTGACCAGGCGCCGAAATCAGGCCTTTTTGCCGGCAGCCTTGACACTGCGCTGGCGCAGCGCTTCAAACAGACACACGCCGGTCGCGACCGACACGTTGAGACTGCTGACACTGCCCGCCATTGGCAAGCGCACCAGGTAATCACAATGCTCACGGGTCAGGCGGCGCATGCCCTTGCCTTCCGCGCCCATGATAATGATGGTCGGCCCGGTCAGGTCCTGCTGATACAGCTCGACCTCGGCCTCGCCCGCAGTACCTACCACCCACAATCCGCGCTGCTGCAGTTTTTCCAGGGTACGCGCCAGGTTGGTCACTGCCACAAGCGGGATAACCTCGGCGGCACCGCAGGCGACCTTTCGCACGGCTGGCGTCAGGGTTGCGGACTTGTCCTTGGGCACGATGACCGCCAGTGCACCCGCCGCATCGGCGGTACGCAGGCAAGCGCCGAGGTTGTGTGGATCGGTCACGCCGTCCAGCACCAACAGCAGCGGCGAGCCTTCACTGCGGTCCAGCAGCTCGTCGAGCATCGCCTCGCCCCAGACCTGACTCGGGCTGACATCGGCAACAACGCCCTGATGCACGCCCTCGACCCAGGCATCCATTTCGCGGCGCTCGGCCTGCCCGATGGTCACGCGATTCTCCGCGGCCAGTGCCACCAGCGTCTGGACGCGAGGGTCGTTACGACCCTCGGCCAGCCAGATGTGCTTGACGCGTTTCGGATGATGACGAAGTAACGCTTCTACGGCGTGAACGCCGTAGATTTTTTCCAGCTGACTCATGACTTGGCCTTGGGTTTACGAGCGCCACTGCTTTTCGCAGCTGGCGCGGAGCCCGTTTTTGACGAGCCTTTACGGTGCTTGCTGGCCGGCTTGCCCGATGAAGGCGCAGAGCCCGACCTGTCAGACTTTCCCGACGATGCCTTGCTACCACCCTTCGCGTCTGCCAGAAGCGCTTTTTTCAGCTCGCGGCTTTTACGCACTTCTGCGTTTTTCGCGGCGGCATCGCTCGGGCGATACGCTTCGGGACTGCTGTCCTTGGTCGAAGCGCTACGGCGTCCGGACTTGGCAGGTGCCTTGTCCTTTTCAGCCGTGGCTGTGGCAGCAGGTGCCGCGGTGTCATTACCACGACGCTTGCGAGCCGTCGGCTTCGCAGCCGCTGCCGCTTCGGAGATCTCGAAATCGATCTTGCGCTCGTCCAGATCGACGCGCATGACCCGCACTTCAACGGTGTCGCCCAAGCGGAAGTTACGCCCGGTACGCTCGCCGGCAAGGCGGTGGTGCAGCGGATCGAAGTGGTAGTAGTCACCCGGCAAGGCGGTCACGTGGACCAGGCCTTCGACATAGATGTCGGTCAACTCGACGAACAGGCCAAAGCCGGTTACAGCGGTGATCACGCCCGGGAACGACTCGCCGACGCGATCCTTCATGTATTCGCACTTGAGCCAGTTGACCACGTCGCGCGTGGCCTCGTCGGCACGGCGCTCGCTCATCGAACATTGTTCGCCCAACTGGTCGAGCAGCGCGTCGTCGTACGGGTAGATGCGCGCCTTCGGAATCGTGGCCGCGCCGGCACGACGAACATGCGGCGTATCCTGCTTGGAGCGAATGACACTGCGAATCGCGCGATGGGTCAGCAGGTCCGGATAACGACGGATAGGCGACGTGAAGTGCGTGTACGCTTCGTAATTCAGACCGAAGTGACCGTTGTTGTCCGAGCTGTAGACCGCCTGGCTCAACGAACGCAGCATCACGGTCTGGATCAGGTGGTAGTCAGGACGATCGCGAACGGTTTCAAGCAGCGCCTGATAATCCTTCGGTGTCGGGCCTTCCTTGCCTTTGTGCAACGTCAGACCCAGCTCGCCGAGGAACGCACGCAGTTTTTCCAGGCGCTCTGGTGGCGGACCATCGTGAACGCGGTACAACGCAGGAATTTCGTGCTTCTTCAGGAACTGCGCGGTGGCCACGTTGGCAGCCAGCATGCATTCCTCGATCAGCTTGTGGGCATCATTACGGGTGGTCGGACGGATTTCGGCAATCTTGCGCTCGGAACCGAAGATGATCCGGGTTTCCTGAGTTTCGAAATCGATCGCACCACGCACATGACGCGCGCCCAGCAATACCTTGTACATGGCATAAAGCTGTTTGAGGTGCGGCACCACATCGCCGTATTCGCCGCGCAGGCTTTTCGCCTCGGCGGTTTTCGGCTGCTCCAGAATCGTGCTGACCTTGTTGTAGGTCAGGCGAGCGTGGGAGTGGATGATGCCTTCGTAGAACACGTAGTCAGTCATCTCGCCGGTCTTGGAGATGGTCATCTCGCAGACCATGGCCAGACGATCGACATGCGGGTTCAGCGAGCACAGGCCGTTGGACAATTGCTCAGGCAGCATGGGCACGACGCGCTCGGGGAAATACACCGAGTTGCCGCGCACCTGGGATTCAGCATCCAGCGCCGAGCCGATCTTCACGTAGCTCGATACGTCGGCAATCGCCACGTAGAGCTTCCAGCCACCAGAGAACAAACGCAGTTTGCCCGGCTTGGCTTCGCAGTAGACCGCATCGTCGAAGTCACGAGCATCTTCGCCGTCAATGGTCACGAACGGCAGATGGCGCAGATCGACGCGGTGTTCCTTGTCCTTCTCTTCGACTTCCGGCTTGAGCTTGGCAGCTTCCTTGAGGACAGCTTCGGGCCACACGTGCGGAATGTCGTAGGTACGCAGCGCTACATCGATCTCCATGCCGGGCGCCATGTAGTTGCCCACCACTTCGATCACGTCACCTTGCGGCTGGAAGCGCGGCGTCGGCCAATGGGTGATTTTCACCTCGACGAACTGGCCGATCTTGGCGCCGTTGTTACGACCCGGCGTCACCAGCACTTCCTGCTGGATTTTCGGGTTGTCGGGCACCACGAAGCCGATGCCGCTTTCTTCGAAATAGCGACCCACGATGCTTTCGTGAGCACGCGAGATCACTTCGACGATCACACCTTCGCGGCGGCCGCGACGGTCAAGACCGGAAACACGGGCCAGTGCCCGGTCACCATCGAACACCAGGCGCATTTGCGCCGGGCTCATGAACAGGTCGTCGGAGCCGTCGTCCGGCACCAGAAAGCCGAAGCCATCACGATGCCCGGAGATGCGACCCAGGATCAGGTCAAGCTTGTCTACCGGTGCATAAGTGCCGCGACGCGTGTAGATCAACTGGGCGTCACGCTCCATCGCCCGAAGGCGGCGGCGCAGAGCCTCGAATTGATCTTCGGTGGTCAGGCCGAACTCTTCGACCAGTTGCTCGCGACTGGCCGGCGAACCGCGCTCGGCAAGGTGCTGCAAGATCAGCTCGCGGCTGGGAATAGGGTTTTCGTATTTTTCCGCTTCACGAGCGGCCTCGGGATCGAGGGACTGCCAATCGGCCATTAGATAGTTTTCACCTTGTATATATAGGGGTTAGTTTGGCATAGACCTCATGAAACGGGAAATTTCACGCTCAATCCGCTGGACAAAAAGCCTCTTGGACTCCGCTGAAACACCCGAAACACGCCGTCCGCGATTTTTTTCGAGCTTTTTGCACTGACGGGCTTTACAGCCTAAAAGACGCTCCGTATAGTGCGCGCCATCGACAGGTTGATGCCTGTCGATACTGCCCAGATGGTGAAATTGGTAGACACGCCAGCTTCAGGTGCTGGTGACCGCAAGGTCGTGGAAGTTCGAGTCTTCTTCTGGGCACCAATTCAGGCGACAGACTACAACAGTCTCAAGCCTCACAAAAACCCGCGAAAGCGGGTTTTTGCATTTTCAGGGTTTGATTATTAAATCAAAACAGGGGTTTACAGAGTAAAACGATCGCCGTATAGTGCGCCCCATCAACGGCGTACACGCTGCTGATGCTGCCCAGATGGTGAAATTGGTAGACACGCCAGCTTCAGGTGCTGGTGACCGCAAGGTCGTGGAAGTTCGAGTCTTCTTCTGGGCACCAATTCAAAAAAACCGAGCCAATGGCTCGGTTTTTTGCTTTTTGGCTTGCTCATCCTGGCGACTGAGCAAGCCAAGTCCATAACGGACACACTCCGTTAGGGCTTCAAAGCGAAGCCATAGGCCACCTCTCCGCCGATTTTTATGTCTGAAAGATCTTTATCTGTGTCGTTATCAGGGTAATAGCACTTTCTGGTCAACAAACCACCGTCACTTGCCCAGACCCTGCGCGCCCACTGCTGCCCCGCGGGCGCTGCCGGAAAATCGATATCCAGCTTCCCACCACCTTCAGCACGCAACCTGCGCCAGGTTGCCAGATCCGGGATGACAAGACCTTTGTTTCTGCTGTCGGCGATTTTTTTACACTCCGTGTAGGTATCGACATTCAGGTACTCCAACGTGGAAATACCTTGGACAGTGACCGTTACGTACACAACCTGGCCAAGGGAATCTCGCACCTGGACATATACAGATCCGTTCTTCCTGGCCATCAACAGGCCTTTAGCATCGACCTCGACGATAGACGATTCCCCGGACTCGAACGTATAGGGACCTTTACCGCCACTAACAACCATCAACTGACTTGAGCCGGGCGGCACTGCAGCAGTGCTGCCTGGCTTCGGGTACGCAGCGCTTAAAGAAACATCTGAAAACTTGACACTCAGCAAGTTGCCTTGCGGTTTGATTGTCAAACTCAGCGTCGGAAAGCCTTCAGCGTAGGTGTCACTGAAGTCACCATCGAACGTAACCTTTGCAAATACCTGCAACTGACTGCCCGCCGCCAAATTATCGAACTGGGCCCGAGTGATAGTAATAGCCAAGTCCTGCTTTGCATCGGCATCGGTCAATATTCTGGCTGTCCAGACGTTGATCTCCACCGCACTACCATCCTGGGCAGTACCTTCCAGCCGCAACCACACCCGTTGACCGGCTGCCATGAATGGCCACTTCTTGAGCGTCACCACGATGTCGGTTTTTACCGAGGCCAGATCCAGCAGATCTGCGGGTGCCTGGCCGACCACTGGCAGAGACAGGTTATCCCCACCAAGTAGATCGACATCGATGATGGTGTCGTCAGAATCTATCGGATTGATCAGCCCGTTGCGCGTGACCTGATAATAGACCCAGACCTCTGCCCCGGTATTGGAACCAATTGCCGAGGCTGGAATAACGAACTCCAATGCATTGCTCACACTGCCGACAGTTTGTTCGGCTATAGCTGGCGTTCCGGGGCCGTCAGTACCGATCCAGAAGAGCCGGACCTTGTCGCCAACAGCAATGGTGGGGTAAGGCTGAACAACCACTGTTGTGCCATTTTGCACGGCCATCGGATCAAGGACCCAGTCAACAGACGCCGGAACCTCAGGAGCAGGAAGCAATAGACCAGCCACCTGAGTGCCTACCGAAAACAGTTCTTCCTGAGACCTGAACTTCTGAGTCTTGCCGCCAAACCCTCTTCGCTCAATAACGTAATAGACAATGGCCTTTTTGTTGAGCGCTGTGCTGACGGAGGCCGCGGGAATATTGAATACCAGGTCGATATTCACGTTGGCTGCATCAACAGCCTGAACACCCAATACGACCGGATCACCACCCTCGGCCGGCTGCCAATAAGCCGCAACACTGTCTCCCACCTGAGTTTCGGCGGAAGGCACGGTGAGTTTTGTTCCAACGCTCGCAAGAGCAGCATCCATTTTGCCGTCTTTGACACCGTCCACCACAGCGCCGGTCAAAACCCTGGCATCTGCAGCCTCCTGATCCTTCTGGCTGCCGACAAAAAACTGATAGTCAGCAGAACGAAAACTGACTTTACGTCCATCTGGCAGGACACGCTCAAGCAGGTAAAAAACCGTCACAACCTTGCCTCGGTTGAATTCAATGGGGTTATCCAGATACACATCAAATGACATGTCGCCATCGACATTCTGCTGGGTAACAACCCCCTCATCGGTAAACGTCTTCTGTTTTGACGAGTCACTCCAGAATAGCGTGATCTTGTCTTTTACCAGTGTTCCAGCGGAAGGAATATGAACATTGATAGAGTCAGCAATTTTGTCCGGATCGAGACGATTATCAGAAACTTCGTTGATAAATGGCGGCAAACTCGCAAGGCTTGGTCCGACATAGATATTGCGCTTGGGCGAGGTATACCAGACGCCATCTCTATAAACCTTGTAGTAGATACTCATGACCCCATTGACCAGCGGCTTGATATCGGCATCTGTCCAGGTAATTTTCATTGGACGACGCTGTAGATTGCTGGCACTGATGGGCCGGTCTTTGTCAGTAAAGTTAATTGCATTCTGCTTGGCGTCCACGCCTTCCCTGACAAGTTTGACAGTGTCCCCAAGCTGAATACCTGGGTAATCGAGACTGACCGTTACAAAATTGACTGCTGCCTTGGCACTGATGTGGTCCGGGTCGATAGAGTCGTTGACGGCTTCCAACAATTCGGGAGCAGGCAGATAAAGACCTCGAATCTGAAACTCAAGAGGTCGCGATGTGCGAATCTTGCCAGTCATGTTGCTTGCGGGCCTGACGACATACTGAATAGTCGCTGTTTGACCGGCGAGCGCTTTCACAATATCAGACGGCACCGTCACGGTAAGTACATCACCACCAACGACAGATCGCGCTATGTAAGACGTACTCCAACTAATCAGCGATCCACTCTGAGACTTACCCTTGAAATTAATCTGAACGTGCTCGCCAGGAGCAAAACTCACGTAATAATTGTTCCATAACGACGACAGCCTGACTCCGAGCCCCCGCCCTGCAAGGTAGGACATATCCGACGGCGAGGGGGGCGATGAAGGCTTGTCGGGGTAGCCCAGTTGAACATATTTTACTCCTGTAACCGCATCAGTTCTCCAGACACCCCCAACACCTACCGGGGCAAGAGGAACATCCCATAAGACAGTCATATTCATTCCTTCCATAGAAATAAAATTATATATCCGGCTGTACGTTCTGAGGCCAGCACAGTACAGAGTACTCATCAGTCATCATGAGTTCTTGCTCACTGTAGAGGATCGTTGCTTATAGGATTACTATCAGAAGTAACAGGTAGACATTTTAAAAATAAACTTTTTGCGATTATCCAGACACAGCCCGCCTTGTGCCTTTGAAATGAGTACACGACGCTTCGCTACGATGTCAGCACTGTGTCAAACATCCTGCTGAGCGCCTCGCAAACCAAAGTGTAAGCGAAGGCCTTTTCCCAAAAACGCTCAACACCTCAAGCCCGAAACTGCCCCAGGCTCGCCTTCAACTGTGCAGCCAGCCCATCGAGCACCTTGCCGCTGGCAGTCGTCTCCACCACCGCCTTGGCAGCACGCTCGGCCTGAGCATGGATCACCTCGACTCGACCACGCACCGCCTGAGCGCCTTCAGCCTGATGAACGGCCGCCCTGGTCGCCAGACCAATGGCCGCATGCACCTGCTCCACGGAAGCTTGCACCGTCTGCTGCCGCTTGGCGCTGTCGCGCAGCACCTCAAGACCTTCCTTGGCCTGACGCCCGGCGATGCCGATGGCTGCGACCGCCTCTTTCGCGCCGCGCTGCAAGGCCACGATGTGCTCCTGAATATCGCCCGTCGAGCTTTGGGTCTTGCTGGCCAGCGCACGCACTTCGTCAGCCACCACGGCAAAGCCTCTGCCCGTCTCACCTGCGCGAGCCGCTTCGATGGCTGCGTTCAACGCCAGAAGGTTGGTTTGCTCGGCAATACCATGAATGACTTCCAGCACCACCTCGATCTGCTGGCTTTGCTGCGCCAGACGCTCGATCACTTGCGCCCCCGTCTCAACCTGCCCAGCCAGCGCTTCGATCAACCCGCCAACCTGACTGGAGGTACGGGTGTTTTCATCGGTTGCCTGTTTGATATCGATCACCTGACGCAGGGCTGCCTGCATCGCATGGCTTTCCGACTGCGCCTCGTCGGCCATCTGCTCCAGCGCTTTGAGGCTGGCCGCCACTTCGTCCCGCTGCAATTCGGCCGCCGCATCGGCACCGGCGTTACGCTCGCTCATGACACCGATTTCCTGCCCGGTGCGCTGCGCCACTTCGCCTGCCTCGCGGACGATAGGTTGCAGCTTGTCGATGAAGCGGTTGACCGCCGCCGACATATCACCAATCTCGTCATTGCTGTCCAGCTTGACGCGCTTGGTCAGATCGCCCTCGCCCGCCGCCAGGTCATTGAGTGCCGCGATCAGCAGATGCAGCTTGCTGACAACCCGACGTCCGAGCACCACCGCCAGTAACAGCAAGACACACAGGCCGACCAGCGCCAGACCCATGCCGATTCTCCAGCGCAGTGTTTCGGCAGCTTCCTGAACCGCAACACGCGTGTTGGCGGTCATCGCAGTCGCTGCCGCCTGAGCCGACTGCAGACGCGTGCGCAAGGCAGTCGAGCTGTCTTTCGAGGCACTGGCAAGGCTGTCAGACACCAACTGTTCACCACTGGTGATCAGGGTCGCGAAACGCTTGTCCAGCGCGGCAAGGTTCTCTTCGACCGTTGCCGTTGACACACCCATGCGCACCTTGCCGATCTCTACACCGTTAGGGCTGATGGACGCTTCAACGTAATACACGGAAGGATCGTTTTTCGCCGCATTGAGGACCTTGTCCATCGCCCGCTCGCCCTCACCCTTGGCCAGCAGGGCCTTGACCAGCGGATTGTCGCGATTCATGTAACGCGTAAGGTGCTCACCTGCGGCGTCGTCATAAACGACGAACAGTACGTTGGGATTGCGCTGGGCACGGCGTGCGAATTCGGAAAGCGTCGGAGTGTCGTTGTCCCACATGGCGCGCGGAGCGACGGCAGCCAGCAGTTCGGCCATGTCGGTCGCGGACTCGCGAAGGTCTTTCTCCAGCGTGGCACGCAGTTGAGCCTGCTCGTCCTTCAGGCGGGTAGAAAGCCCGACACTCAGGCGCTGACGAGTGCTGGATGACAACGCATCGAGGCTCGATGTCACTTCGCTACTCGCCGACTCCAGCTCTGCGGAAAGATGTTGCGAATCTACCCCGAGACGGTTGGCGAGATCAGCCTCAAGCGCGGTGACCGTGCTCCGGGTAAGCGCAACCGCCACGATGACCTGCACCAAAAGGGCAATGCCCAGCGCAATAAAGACCGGGCGCAGCAGACGACTTTGCAAGAGAGACAAGACTGCAGACACAGGAGAATCCTTCCACCCACAGCGCCATTAAAATGATGGCACTTTTCTGTCATCTTTGTAGCAAGCGCCGTGCCGTGACACAAGTCTCACTTTTTGCCGGATTGAATCCACCCGACGCTGAACGCAAAAAGGGCCGCAAATGCGGCCCTCTTTGTGGTGCTCGGCGATGGATCAGCCGAACGGGTGACGCAGTACGATGGTTTCGTTGCGGTCAGGACCGGTCGAAATGATATCGATAGGCGCACCGACCAGCTCTTCGACGCGCTTGATGTAGGCGCGTGCAGCGGCCGGCAGCTCTTCAAGGGTCTTGGCACCCAGTGTGGACTCGCTCCAGCCCGGCATTTCTTCGTAGACCGGACGCAGGCCGAGGTAGCTGTCAGCGTCGGTAGGCGCGTCGATGACCGCGCCTTCTTCGTTCTCGTAGCCGATGCAGATATTGATGGTTTCCAGACCGTCGAGCACGTCCAGCTTGGTCAGGCACAGACCCGAAATGCTGTTGATTTCGATAGCGCGACGCAGGATGACCGCATCGAACCAGCCGCAACGGCGGGCTCGACCGGTGGTAGCACCGAACTCGTGACCGCGCTTGGCCAGGAAGGCACCGACATCGTCAAACAGTTCGGTCGGGAACGGACCCGAACCCACGCGCGTGGTGTAGGCCTTGGTGATGCCCAGGATGTAATCCAGGTACATCGGACCAAAACCGGAACCGGTGGCAATGCCGCCCGCAGTGGTGTTGGAGCTGGTGACGTACGGGTAGGTACCGTGGTCGATGTCCAGCAGCGAACCCTGGGCACCTTCGAACATTATGTCTTTGCCGTCGCGACGCATTTCATGCAGCGCAGCGGTGACGTCAAGCATCAGCGGCTTGAGCATGTCAGCGTATTCCATGCACTCGTCGAGTGTCTTCTGGAAGTCGATGGCAGGCTCTTTGTAGTAATTGACCAGCACGAAGTTGTGGTAGTCGAGCAGTTCGCCCAGCTTGGCGGCGAAACGCTCGCGATGGAACAGGTCGCCGATGCGCAGACCGCGACGTGCAACCTTGTCTTCGTAAGCGGGGCCGATGCCGCGACCGGTGGTGCCGATCTTGAACTCGCCACGGGCCTTTTCACGCGCCTGGTCGAGTGCCACGTGATACGACAGGATCAGCGGGCAGGACGGGCTGATGCGCAGGCGCTCGCGCACCGGAATGCCTTTCTCTTCCAGCTTGATGATTTCGCGCAGGAGCGCGTCGGGAGCAACCACCACACCGTTACCGATCAGGCACTGCACGCCTTCGCGCAGCACACCGGACGGAATCAGGTGCAATACGGTTTTCTCACCGTCGATCACCAGTGTGTGGCCAGCGTTGTGGCCACCCTGATAGCGAACTACGGCGGTAGCATGTTCGGTCAGCAGATCAACGATCTTGCCTTTGCCCTCATCACCCCATTGAGTGCCCAGGACTACGACATTCTTACCCATAACACTTGTCCTCATTCACGCAAACTTGGTGCCGGCGGCGGCCGGCAGGAATACTCAAGAAGCCAGCGGCATTACCTGCCAGTGCTCGCCATGCTGAATCAATTGCCGGTCACAGTCGGCTTCACGCGCGGCGCTCGCCTGCTGCCCAGGCAAGGCCTGAACCACACGCTGACCTTCACTGCGCAACTGGCAAACCATCTGCCAGAGTGCCGCATCCGTACTGTCCGGCACCCAGATGCCACCAGACGGTAGGACGATTTCTGCCTGCCCCAGGGTAACCAGGGTTTTCAGGTCGGTGGAAAAGCCGGTCGCCGGGCGGGCACGACCGAAGTCGGCGCCGATGTCATCGTAACGACCGCCCTGAGCGATCGACTGGCCCACGCCCGGTACGAATACCGCGAACACCACACCGGTGTGGTAGTGGTAGCCGCGCAGTTCGCCCAGGTCAAAGTACAGCGGCAACTGCGGGAAACGCGCAGTCAGACGCTCGGCGATCGACAGCAGGTCATCCAGCGCGGCCAGCACCGGCGCAGGTGCGCCGGCCAGACGATCACGTGCGGCGTCCAGCACCTCACGACCACCGCACAGATCGACCAGTGCGCGCAGCATCGTTGCCAGCTCTGGCGGCAGATCGGCGGTCAGGGCAATCACCTCATCGATGGCCTTGCGCTGCAGCGCATCGAACAGCTGCTGCTCGACTTCACCCGACAGGCCGGCGGCACGCGCCAGACCACGGTAGATACCGACATGCCCGAGGTCCATGTGCACATCCGGCACATCGGCCAGTTGCAGCATGGCCAGCATCAGGCTGATGACTTCGACGTCGCTGCTCGGGCTCGCATCGCCGTACAACTCGGCACCCAGTTGTATCGGGCTGCGCGAGGACGACAGCGCGCGCGGCTGGGCATGCAGAACGCTGCCCGCGTAGCACAGACGGCTCGGGCCTTCACGTTTCAGGGTGTGCGCATCGATGCGTGCAACCTGCGGCGTGATGTCGGCGCGAAAGCCCATCTGCCGGCCCGATTGCGGGTCGATAACCTTGAAGGTGCGCAGATCCAGATCCGAACCCGCGCCAGTCAGCAGGGACTCGAGATACTCGATATGCGGGGTGACGACAAACTCATAGCCCCAGCTCTGAAACAGATCCAACACCTGACGGCGCGCTACTTCAATGCGCGCCGCTTCCGGTGGCAGTACTTCTTCGATGCCATCTGGTAGCAGCCAGCGGTCGACCGTTGCCATTACGCCATTCCCCTGTGATCCAGGCGGCCAGCCTAAGGGCCGACCTTGAGTGAAGCAGAAAGTGGTGCGCCGTATGACGGGCACGACAAATGCCCGAGACAGGCCTTGCAGACCACTTTCCTCGAAAAATCTTGCCGCGTTCCGATTCAGATACGGCCAATCAATCGTGCAGACGCAAAAAAGCCGGGAATTTCCCGGCTGCCGCATGATACACACGTTTCACCGTACGTTCACCCCACCGGGCGGTTTTGCCGCCCGGCGGATGATTAATTACGGCTTGGCTTTTTCCATGTAGCGAAAGAATTCACTGTTCGGATCAAGCACCATCACGTCGCTCTTGTTCGCAAAGCTTTCGCGGTAGGCACGCAGGCTGCGATAGAACGCGTAGAACTCCTGGTCCTGACCATACGCCTTGGAGTAGATCGCGGCAGCCTGGGCATCACCATCACCACGCGCTTCTTCCGACTCGCGATAGGCTTCGGCCAGCAGCACACGACGCTGACGATCGGCGTCGGCACGGATGCCTTCAGCCAGCTCGTTACCCTTGGCACGGTGCTCGCGCGCTTCACGCTCACGCTCGGTGCTCATACGTTCGAAAACGCTGCGATTCACTTCCTTCGGCAGATCGATGGCCTTGACCCGGACATCGACGACTTCGATACCCAGTTCTTTCTCGGCCATGCGGTTCAGCGAGCCGGTGATATCCGCCATCAGCGCATCTCGCTCACCCGACACGACTTCGTGCAGGGTGCGCTTGCCGAACTGGTCACGCAGGCCGGATTCCAGACGACGCGAAAGACGCTCGTCGGCTATCTGCTTGAGGCCGGAAGTCGCGGTGTAGAAACGCTCCGCATCCTTCACACGCCACTTGGCGTAGGCATCGACCATGACCGCTTTCTTTTCCAGTGTCAGGAAGCGCTGGGTCGGTGCATCGAGGGTCAGCAAACGACCGTCGAACTTGCGCACCTGGTTCACGTAAGGAACCTTCACATGCAGACCCGGCTGAACGTCAGCCTGGACCACACGACCGAATTGCAGCAGGACCGCACGCTCTGTCTGGGACACGATGTAGAAGCTGTTCCAGGCAATGACGGCCAGTATCACGCCAACAATGAGGGCGATCAGCGATTTGTTACTCATCAGCGAGTCTCCCTGGTACGTACTTCACCACGCTGCTGAGCCTCATTCGCCCGGGCAGCGGCGGCAGCAGCGGCAGCATCATTGGCCGACTGCGATGGCGTACCTGAATTGGAGCCATTGCCGTTACTGCTGCGGCTGCTCTCGATCATCTTGTCGAGCGGCAGATAAAGCAGATTGTTCTGCCCCTTGTCGCCGGTCACGAGCACCTTGCTGGTATTGCTGAAGACTTCCTGCATGGTGTCCAGATACAGACGCTGACGGGTGACTTCAGGAGCCTTGCGGTACTCGGCAACCAGTTTGGTAAAGCGATCCGCCTCACCCTTGGCACGCGAAACCACTTCATCGCGGTAACCGTTGGCATCTTCGAGAATACGCTGAGCCTGACCACGGGCTTCCGGGATCACACCATTGGCGTAGCTTTCAGCCTGGTTGCGTGCACGCTGCTCGTCTTCACGGGCGCGGATCACGTCATCAAAGGCTTCCTGCACTTCACGCGGCGCGGCGGCGCTCTGTACGTTCACCTGGGTCACGGTGATGCCGGTGCGGTAGGTATCCAGGAAGCGTTGCAGACGCTCCTTGATTTCGCTGGCCATCAGTTCGCGGCCTTCAGTCAGCACCTGATCCATCGCCGTGGAACCCACGACATGGCGCAACGCACTTTCAGTCGCGTGCTGCAGGCTGATTTCAGGCTGATCGACGTTCAGCACGAAGGCCTGAAGATCGCTGATCTTGTATTGCACGGTCAGCGGCACTTCGACGATGTTCTCGTCTTCGGTGAGCATCTGGCCCTGCTTGCTGTAGGCACGCTCGCGAGTCACGTTCTCCATGTACTTGCGATCGAACGGCGGGAAGTAGATGTTAAGACCCGGGCCCACGGTCTCGTGGTACTGACCGAAACGCAGCACGACAGCCTGCTCTTGCTCGTCAACCACATAGATAGCGCTGTAAAGCCAGAAAGCGACGAGCACGACAAGCCCGATGCCGAGCAGGCCGAAGCCGCCGCCCTTGCCTGAACCGCCGCCATTGCCACTGCCGCCGCCATCGCTGCCGCGTTTGTTACCGCCGCCGAACAACCCCTTCAGGCTTTCCTGCAGCTTACGGAAGGCCTCGTCGAGATCAGGTGGTCCCTTGCGGTCGCCGCCACGGCGTTTGCCACCCCAGGGATCTTGATTATTCGAGTTGCCACCCGGCTCATTCCAAGCCATAGCGCTCTCCATCTGATAAAGCAAAGACGCGCCCGCGGCGCGCCGACCAATGCTACAGAATGCTCGGGAAAGCCGTACAACGGCTTTCTCGTGCTTTTATTGCAAAGTGTGTTGCTCGATGAACTCCAGCGGCTGCAATCCTTCGCGACTCACCAGTCGATTGAGTTCAACGCGCGGCAGTCGTACGGCCAGCACACTGGCACCTTCCTCATCATGCGTTTCGCTCTGCACCGCACCCAGCTCAAAGAACTGGGCACGCAGCCGGGCAAGACTCTGAGGCAGAAGCAGCGTGCCGACGAACAGGTCGTCGCCGAGCAATTCGGCGATAGCCTGTTTGAGCAGATCAAGCCCTCGACCATCACGGGCAGAAACCCAGACACGCTGCGGCTTGCCATCGGCATCGCGCTGTATCTGAGGCTCTACGCCTTCAAGCAGATCGAGTTTGTTATAGACCTCGAGGATCGGCAAGCCCTCGGCGCCGATCTCGCCAAGCACCGCCATGACCTGCTCGATCTGCGACATGCGATCCGGCTCGTGGGAGTCGATCACGTGCAGGAGTAAATCGGAGTTGCTCGATTCTTCAAGCGTCGCACGGAAAGCCTCGACCAGCTTGTGCGGCAGGTGGCGAATGAAGCCCACGGTATCGGCCAGCACGATAGGGCCCAGGTCATCGAGTTGCAGACGACGCAGGGTCGGATCGAGTGTGGCGAACAACTGGTCTGCCGCAAACACATCCGAATCGGTTACCGAGTTGAACAGGGTCGATTTGCCGGCGTTGGTATACCCCACCAGTGAAACCGATGGAATATCCGCGCGACGACGCCCGCGACGGGCCTGATCACGCTGGCTGCGAACCTTCTCCAGCCGTCCCTTGATCTGCCGCAGGCGAACCCGCAATAGACGTCGGTCGGTTTCGAGCTGGGTTTCACCCGGACCGCGCAGGCCGATACCACCTTTCTGTCGCTCAAGGTGGGTCCAGCCACGGACCAGACGGGTACTCATGTGCTCAAGCTGGGCCAGTTCGACCTGAAGCTTGCCTTCGTGAGTACGCGCCCGTTGCGCAAAGATATCGAGAATCAGACCGGTGCGATCAAGCACACGACACTCGAAAACGCGTTCGAGGTTGCGTTCCTGACTGGGCGTGAGGGTGTGATTGAAGATGACCAGATCGGCCTGTTCGGCCTTGACCTGATCGCGAAGCTCTTCGACCTTGCCAGAGCCGATCAGATACTTGGCCGAAGGCCGATGACGCGGCACGTTGATAAACGCAACGGTATCGGCACCGGCCGAGATGGCCAATTCCTGAAACTCCTGCGGATCTTCGCGCGCCTCAGGGTCCTGACCATCCAGATGAACGAGAATTGCACGTTCACCACCACTGTGGCGCTCAAAGAACAAGGCAGACTCCTATCAGGCGTTACCTGGCTCGGCGTCCGCACCGTCAGCGTCTGTAGCGCTTGGCAGGCGAATCGGGCGAACCGGTACGACGGTGGAAATAGCGTGTTTGTAGACCATCTGGCTGACCGTGTTCTTCAGCAAAATGACGAACTGGTCGAAAGACTCGATCGTACCCTGCAGCTTGATACCGTTGACCAGATAGATCGATACCCCGACCTTCTCTTTACGCAAGGTATTCAGGTAAGGGTCTTGTAGCGAATGCCCTTTTGACATGTGCCGCACTCCTTTAAGGATCAATAAAATAAAAAATCGAATTCGATTAGCTTGACCGACCACCCCCCAAGGATAGACGGCTATTGCAGGGACTCAGCTCAATATGGAGACCGATCCCAGGTATTTCAAGGCGCGCGACAGATTGTCGCTGGCCAGGCTGTCCAGCCAGTGCAAGTCCTCCCAGCTGCGTAGCCAGGTGAACTGCCTTTTGGCCAGCTGGCGCGTTGCAATGATGCCGCGCTCCTGCATTTCATCCCGCGTCAGCTTCCCATCCAGGTGATCCCAGACCTGGCGATAACCGACGGCTCTTATCGATGGCAACCCCGAATGCAGGTCACCTCTTGAGCGCAATGCCAGTACTTCGTCCAGAAACCCCTGATCCAGCATTTGCTCGAAACGTAGCGCGATGCGTTGGTGCAGCACCTTGCGATCAGCCGGAGCGATGGCAAGGTTCGCGACAGTATAGGGCAATTGCTGGCGCCCTGATGCGGCTGCTTCGGTACTTTGCGCAGTTTGTTGCTCGCGATGTGCCGTCATGCTCATTCCGCTGACGCGATACACCTCGAGCGCCCTGATCAGCCGTTGCGGATCGTTGGGGTGAATACGTGCCGCCGAAACGGGATCGACCACCGCCAATTGATCGTGCAATGCCTGCCAGCCGAAGGCCTGTGCATCGGCCTCAAGCTGCGCCCTGACCTGTGCATCGGCCGCCGGCATGTCCGCCAGCCCGTCCAATAGAGCCTTGAAATACAACATAGTGCCGCCGACCAGCAAAGGAATATTTCCGCGTGCGGTAATTTCCGCCATGGCCGCCAGGGCGTCACTGCGAAAATCGGCTGCGGAGTAGCTTTGCGCCGGGTCGAGAATATCGATCAGACGGTGAGGATGTTCAGCCAGCTGCGTCTTCGACGGCTTGGCGGTGCCGATGTCCATGCCGCGATAGACCAGCGCAGAATCGACGCTGATCAACTCGCAGGGCAGCACTTTAGTCAGTTCTATCGCAAGGTCGGTCTTGCCTGCAGCAGTAGGCCCCATGAGAAAGATGGCCGGAGGTAAAGCGTTCATTCATTGACCGCGCAGGAATAATTTATCCAGGTCATTGAGACCCATCTGGGTCCAGGTAGGACGACCGTGGTTGCATTGCCCGCTGCGCTCGGTGTTTTCCATGTCACGCAGCAGGCCGTTCATTTCCGGGATGGCCAGACGCCGATTGGCACGAATCGCGCCGTGGCAGGCCATGGTGCCGAGCAGCTCGTTCATGTGCGCCTGCACCCGGTCGCTGGTGCCGTATTCCATGAGGTCGGCCAGTACGTCGCTGACCAGCCGATTGGCTTCGGCCTGTTTGAGCAACGCGGGGATCTGGCGGATTGCCAGGGTTTCCGGGCCGAGCCGCTGCAGTTCGAAGCCCAGGCGCTGGAAAGTCGCAAGGTGCTCTTCGGCACAATCCGCTTCACGCTGGCTGACCGCGATGGATTCGGGCACCAGCAATGGCTGGCCGCTCAGGCCTTCGTTGGCCATGGCTATTTTAAGGCGCTCGTACATGATCCGCTCGTGAGCGGCATGCATGTCCACCAGCACCAGGCCGTGAGCGTTTTCAGCAAGAATGTAGATACCCTTGAGCTGCGCCAGCGCATAACCCAGCGGCGGAATGTCACCGGGCGATTCAGGCAGCGACGCGGGCGCGGCACTGGGCAGCGGCGCGAAGAATTCACGGTAAGCGCTTTGCGCTTCGGCCACCGGCACGCCAGCGGTGGGCCGAGGCGTGTATTGATACTGATAACCGCTGCCAGCGCCGCCACCGGCAGCAGGCCGGGAAAACGGCTCGCCCTGGGGCTGCTCCAGCACATTGTTGGCCAGACGCATTTCACCCTGCGGCCCGAATTCACCCGCTTCAGGTCCGCTCGGGCGGGTCTCGGCGACAACCGGCACACTGCCACCCAGCTGATTTTCAGGGCGCACATCGCCCAGCGCACGGTAGAGGGTGCCATACAGGAAGTCATGCACCATGCGCCCGTCGCGGAAGCGCACTTCATGCTTGGTCGGGTGAACGTTGACGTCCACAGCGGCCGGATCGACCTCGAAGAACAGCACAAAGGTCGGATGACGGCCATTGAACAGCACGTCGCGATACGCCTGACGCACCGCGTGGGCGACCAGCTTGTCGCGCACTGCCCGGCCATTCACGAAGAAGTATTGCAGGTCGGCCTGGCTGCGCGAGAAAGTCGGCAACCCGACCCAGCCCCACAGATGCAGGCCATTGCGCTCGATCTCGATGGGCAGCGCCTGCTCCAGAAAGCCCGGCCCGCAGATTGCCGAGACACGTCGCGCTCTGGCGGTGTCGTCATGCGCTTCATGCAGGCTCAGCACGGTCTTGCCGTTATGACGCAGGTGGAAGGCCACGTCGAAACGCGCCAGCGCCATGCGCTTGATGACTTCCTGCAAATGATCGAATTCGGTTTTTTCGGCTTTCAGAAACTTGCGTCGGGCCGGCGTGTTGAAGAACAGGTCGCGCACTTCAACGGAGGTGCCTACCGGATGCGCGGCTGGCTGCACGCGTGGCGCCATGTCACGACCTTCGGTTTCGACCTGCCACGCCTGATCGGCGTCGCGAGTGCGCGAGGTCAGGGTCAGACGCGCCACGGAGCTGATCGAAGCCAGCGCTTCGCCGCGAAACCCCAGGCTCATGACCCGCTCGAGGTCTTCCAGGTCGCGAATCTTGCTGGTCGCGTGGCGTGCCAGCGCCAATGGCAGATCGTCCGAAGAGATACCGCCGCCATCGTCACGCACTTTCAACAGTTTGATACCGGCCTGCTCGACGTCAACATCGATGCGCCGCGCGCCGGAATCGAGGCTGTTTTCCAGCAGCTCCTTGATCACCGAAGCCGGCCGCTCGACAACTTCGCCCGCCGCAATCTGGTTGGCCAGACGCGGACTGAGCAGTTCGATGCGTGCTGCGTTCAGGGCAGTTTGAGCGTTATCGGCTTCGGCGCCGTCGAGCAGGAGATCGGTCATTACTGAGTCGCCACCTCGGAACTTGGAATACGCAGATCCTGGCCGATCTTCAATTCATCGGACTTCAGATTGTTGGCGCTGCGCAAAGTGGCGATGTTCATGTCGTAGCGCGCGGCGAGCATGGCCAGGGTTTCGCCGGAACGAACGACGTGATTGCGCGGCCCCTGGGCCAGCTTGCCGTTATCACGCAGCCAGGCGATATAGGTGCCCTGCGGCGGGTTCTGCTGGAAGAACTGTTTGACGCCCGACGTGATCGAACGCGCCAGCGCCTGTTGATGCGACGCAGAACCGAGCTTGTTGGCCTCATTGGCGTTGGAGATAAAGCCGGTTTCCACCAGAATCGACGGAATATCCGGCGACTTGAGCACCATGAAGCCCGCCTGCTCGACACGTGACTTGTGCAGCGAGGTCACGCGGCCAATATTGCTCAATACCTTCTGGCCAACGTTCAGGCTCGAAGACAGCGACGCAGTCATGGACAAGTCCAGCAACACACCCGCGAGCATGCGGTCCTTGTCATCGAGACTGACTGCGCCGGCCCCACCGATCAGGTCAGAACGGTTTTCACTGTCCGCCAGCCAGCGGGCGGTTTCGGAAGTGGCGCCACGATCAGACAGGGCGAACACCGATGCGCCGAACGCAGCGGAGGACGGCGCGGCGTCGGCGTGGATCGACACAAACAGGTCAGCGCCCTTGGAGCGGGCGATCTCGGTACGTTTGCGCAGCGGAATAAAGTAGTCACCGGTCCGCGTCAGTTCGGCACGGTAACCTTTCTCGGCATTCACCTGGCGCTGCAACTCCTTGGCAATCGACAGCACCACGTTTTTCTCTTTCTGACCGGCGCCGCCCGAGGCACCAGGGTCTTCCCCGCCGTGCCCGGCATCGATCACCACAACGATATCGCGCTTGCCATTCGGCACCGGGGTCAGCTTGATTTCAGGCTTGGCCGGGCTGACCGGAACTGCGGGTGCGGTGTTGGCAGCGGTGTCGGGAATCACCGGCGTGGGGTTGGCATCGGCGGCGTTGTCGTACAGGTCGACCACCAGACGGTTGCCGTATTGCTGGTTGGGCGCCAGCGTGAAGCTCTTCGGGGTCACACCCTTTTTCAGGTCGATGACCACGCGCAGGTCGGTAGGTGTGCGCTGCGCAGAACGCATGCTGCTGATCGGCGTATTGGCCGTGGGTACGTTCAAGGGTCCGCCGAGCGTCGCACCATTGATATCGATCACCAGACGGTCAGGCGAAGTCAGGGTAAACAGGCTGTGCTGAACCGGCCCCGTCAGGTCGAAGACCAGACGTGTGTTATCCGGCGCTCGCCATAAGCGGACACTTCGTACTTGCGTAGCGGCAACCGCCTCGACAGCCATGGCCATCAACAGCAGACCCACTACAGTAACCAGCGCGCGCATGCGCATACCTAACCCCATATCTATTTGAATTCCAAAGCCAAAGTGGCACACCACTGTTCGCCACGCGAGCCCAGCGGGCTCAATATCACGGACCGACCTTCACCGTGCGGCACAATGGTAATGGTCAGGTCGGGCTTTGGCAAAAAGCCTGCACCGCGTTGGGGCCATTCAATCAGACAAAGTGCATCGCCGTCGAAATAATCACGCACGCCCATGAACTCGAGTTCTTCAGGATCGACCAGCCGGTAAAGATCAAAGTGGAAGACCTTTATCGCACCGATTTCGTACGGCTCGACCAGCGTGAAAGTAGGGCTCTTGACAGCCCCGGCATGCCCGAAGCCGCGAATCAATCCCCGCGAAAGCGTGGTTTTTCCAGCGCCCAGATCGCCATCCAGAAAGATGACGCCAAGGCCTTCAGTGACCTTGGCCAGACGTGCACCAAAATCCATCATTGCCTCTTCGCCCACCACATGCAGCGTTAAATCAGACACGGTTGCAGCTCCTCCAATAACTGACGAATGGCAGGAATAATATCGCTGGCGGCCAGCCCTCGACCGCACTCACCGACTGTCTGACCGGCGCTTGCGTGGAGCCACACGGCCAGACAGGCCGCGTCGAAAGGCTTGAGATGCTGCGCCATTAGCGCGCCGGTCAATCCGGCCAGCACGTCACCCAGCCCCGCGGTGGCCATGGCCGGATGACCGCGGTCGCACAGCGCCAGTTGCCCGCTGGCATCGGCAATCAGGCTGCCGGAGCCTTTGAGCACACAAACCGTATCGAATTTACGCGCCAGCGCCCGCACCGCAGCAGCCCGGTCAGCCTGAACGTCCTTGATGCCCACGCCCAGCAACCGCGCCGCCTCGCCCGGATGCGGGGTGATGACACTGCCTTTGGGCAGGCTGACCAGCCCGGCGGCCAGCATGTTCAGCGCATCGGCGTCCCACACCTGCGGACGATCCGCATTGGCAGCCGCCGACAGCAGGCTGCGCCCCCAGGCCGCCTGCCCCAGTCCGGGACCGACCACCAACACGCTGGCCGGCTCGATCAAGCCCATCAGCTGGTTGGCCGAATGAATCGCCGCGCTCATGATTTCCGGCATGCGCGTCAGGGCGGCCGGAACATGCTCGGGCCTTGTCGCCAGCGTCAGCATGCCTGCACCGCTGCGCAGGGCGCTTTCGGCGCTGAGCAACGCTGCGCCGCCAAAACCGTGATCGCCACCGATGACCAGCACCCGGCCAAACAGGCCTTTATGGGCGGTTCGCGGGCGTGCTGCCAGTTGCGGCAGGTTGTGTTTATCGAGGCGCTTCGCACTGAACGGCGCCTGCGCCACCAACGCCGGGTCTGTACGCAGGTCGTCGAAAATCAGCTCACCTACCAGATCCGCCGCATCGCCCGTCAACAACCCCACTTTGAGGCCGATAAACGTAACGGTCACATCGGCACGCACCGCGACACCCAGCGTCTGGCCGGTATCTGCGCTCAAGCCAGACGGAATATCCACCGCCACGACGGGCAGACCACTGTCGTTGATAGCGTTGATGGCCGAGACATAGGGCTCGCGCACCTTGCCTTCGAGCCCGGTGCCGAGCAAGGCATCCAGCACCACACCGGCCAGCGGCTGCCCGGCCCATGCCTGAATATCAATACCGAAAGCCGCAGCATGCGCCGCCGCGGCATCCCCCGTCAGTGCGGCCGGATCGCCGACGGCCAGCACCCTGACCTGCCAGCCGGCCTTGTGCGCCATGGCAGCCACCAGATACCCGTCACCGGCGTTGTTGCCACGCCCGGTCAATACGGTCAGCTCGTTGGCCTCCGGCCAGCGCCGAAGCAAGGTGTGCCACAACGCCTGCGCAGCGCGCAGCATCAATTCCAGGCCGGGTGTGCCGGCCGCAATCAGCCGTGCGTCGAGGTCGCGGACCTGCGCAGCGCTGTACAGCGCGTCGGGTAAATGAGGTTTAGTGTCGAACATGCGTCTATGGGCTCCGATGTCTGGCAGAATTATACGCACCTTGGCCCCGGTTTCTCTCTGCGCATGTCCGCTATTACTGCTGTAGTTCCCACTTCCGATGATCTTGCCGCCCTTGCCGTTTCAATCAAGGCGTGGGGGCGTGAGTTGGGCTTTCAGGAAGTCGGGATCAGCGGCCTGGACCTGGCAGAGCACGAGCAGCATCTGCAACGCTGGCTCGATGCAGGCTATCACGGGGAAATGGACTATATGGCAGCCCATGGCAGCAAACGTTCCCACCCCGATGAGCTGGTGCCGGGAACGCTGCGCGTGGTGTCGCTGCGCATGGATTATCTGCCGGGCGACACCGAGATGGCGCAGCGCCTGACCGAGCCGGAAAAAGCCTATGTCTCACGCTACGCGCTGGGCCGTGATTATCACAAACTCATCCGCAAGCGCCTGCAGCAACTGGCCGAGCGTATTCAGCAAGCCATCGGACCGTTTGGCTTTAGGGCCTTCGTGGACAGCGCGCCGGTGCTGGAAAAGGCCATCGCCGAACAGGCCGGGCTGGGCTGGATCGGCAAGAACACGCTGGTGCTCAATCGCAAGGCGGGTAGCTTCTTCTTTCTCGGCGAGCTGTTTGTCGATATCCCGTTGCCGGTGGATGCGCCCCATGCGACCGAACACTGCGGGCGCTGTACAGCCTGCCTGGACATCTGCCCGACCGCCGCGTTTATCGGCCCTTACGTGCTGGACGCGCGGCGCTGCATTTCCTATCTGACCATCGAGCTGAAGACGGCGATCCCCGAAGAGCTGCGGCCACTGATCGGCAACCGGGTGTTCGGGTGCGATGATTGCCAGATCGTCTGCCCGTGGAACCGCTTCGCCCGGCCAACCGAGCAGAGCGACTTTCAGCCGCGCCATAATCTGGACAACGCCGGGCTGGCCGAGCTGTTTCTGTGGGATGAAGAGAAATTCCTCGGCAGCACCGAAGGCTCACCACTGCGCCGGGCGGGTTATGAGCGCTGGCTACGCAATCTGGCCGTGGGGCTGGGCAATGCGCCCTCTACCATCCCGGTGATCGAGGCCCTGCAAGCACGGCGCGACTATCCTTCGGAACTGGTCAGGGAACACGTGGAATGGGCGCTGCAGAGGCACGGCGTGGCGCCGCTTTAAAGGTACCCCCTGGATATTCCTGTGGGAGCCAACTGCTCGCGAAGAGGCAGGGACAATCGCCGGAGATTTATGCCTCTGTCAGTCAGCCTTCGCGCGCAAGCGACGCGTGGCCCGGCTCGCTCCTACATGGTTATGACTGAACAACATTGCCTCCCACAAGACTAGCTTGGGCATGCCGCTCGTGGCCTTCCCCCCCCCTCTTCAAGGCTCGTCTTTATAGACAAACTTGGGCATTTCCCAGCGGAAGCGAATCGCCAGGAGACGCAGCAGCAGGCCGCCGAACAGGGTGATCAGCACCGCTTGCTCGTTGGGCAACTGCAGGTACTGGCACAGCAGAAAACACCATGCAGCCAGAAAAGACACGCTGGCGTACAGCTCGCGCCGGAAGATCAGCGGGATGTCGTTGCAGAAGATGTCGCGCAGGATGCCACCGAAAACCCCGGTGATCACGCCGCAGACTGACGCGATCAGCAGACCGTGCCCGGCCTCCAGCGCGGTCATGCAGCCGATCAGGGTAAAGGCCACCAGCCCCAGTGCGTCGAGCACCAGAAACAGTGAGCGCAGGTGACGCATCAATGGCGCGATGAAGATCGTCACCAGCGCCGCCACACTGGTCAGAACCAGATACTCCGGGTGCTTGACCCAGGTCAGCGGGTAATGACCGATCAGCACGTCGCGCACCGACCCGCCCCCCAGCGCCGTGACGCAGGCGATCAGCACCACGCCGAACCAGTCCATCCCGCGACGCCCTGCAGACAGGGCTCCCGTCATGGCTTCAGCAGTGATAGCGATCAGATAAAGCATCAGCAACATGGCGGCGACTCTGCGACAAAGGCGCGCAGTCTAACCAGCCGACCAACGCACTGAAAGAGTGCAGCGAAGATTATTCACTGCACGCGCGAGTCTCGATCAGGCCTTGATGAAGTGCTCACGATAAAAGCGCAGCTCGGCAATCGACTCGCGGATGTCGTCGAGCGCCAGGTGGGTGCTGCCTTTCTTGAATTTCAGCTCGGGAGACCAGCGCGCAGCCAGTTCCTTGAGGGTCGAGACATCCAGGTTGCGGTAGTGGAAGTAGTTTTCCAGCGTCGGCATGTGGCGATACAGGAAGCGGCGATCCTGGCAGATGCTGTTGCCACAGATCGGCGAACTGCGCTCTGGCACCCACAGTTTGATGAACTCAAGGGTCTGCGCCTCGGCTTCAGCCATGCTGACGGTACTTTCCCGCACGCGCTGGGTCAGGCCCGAACCGCCGTGCTGGCGAGTGTTCCACTCGTCCATTTTCGCCAGCGTCTCGTCGCTCTGATGCACAGCGATCACCGGACCTTCGGCCAGGGTGTTCAGCTCGCTATCGGTGATGATCGTGGCCATTTCGATAATGACATCGGTATCAGGGTCCAGACCGGTCATTTCCAGATCGATCCAGATCAGGTTCTGCTTGTTCTGCATGTGTCGACTCCTCAGCGTAGGCGCGCAGTTTAGCTCACCCTGCCGTGCTAGACTCCTGCCGATCCATCGTACTGCCTAATTCATCGGTTACATCACATCGGAACACCCATGGCCAAACGCCAACTCAATCGTCGTCAGAACTGGCGCATCGAAAAAATTCAGGGCGAGCGTGCTGCCCGCGCGGCAAAACGCGAGTCCGCTACGCTTGAAACACTCGAGGGTGGCGACCTCGGCCCGGAACAGACGGGCCTGGTGATCGCTCACTTCGGTGTGCAAGTCGAAGTCGAGGCCCAGGAAGGCGAAGCGACCGGTCAGGTCTTTCGCTGCCACCTGCGCGCCAACCTGCCTGCGCTGGTAACCGGTGATCGCGTGGTATGGCGCGCCGGCAATCAGGGCATTGGCGTCATCGTCGCGCAATTGCCTCGCACCACCGAACTGCGCCGCCCGGATTCACGCGGCCAGCTCAAGCCTGTGGCTGCCAACGTCGACCTGATCGTGATCGTCTTCGCGCCGATGCCCGAGCCGCACGCCAACCTGATCGACCGCTATCTGGTGGCCGCCGAGCATGCCGGGATTCGTCCGTTGCTGCTGCTCAACAAGGCCGACCTGATCGACGAACAGAATGCGCCCGCGCTCAATGCGCTGCTGGCGGTCTACCGCACGCTGGGTTACCCGGTGCTGGAAGTGTCCGCACACCACGGTGATGGCATGCAGAGCCTGCAAAGCCAACTTGATGGGCACATCAGCGTGTTCGTCGGCCAGTCCGGCGTCGGCAAGTCCTCGCTGGTCAACGGCCTGTTGCCGGAAACGGACACTCGGGTCGGTCCGCTGTCCGAAGTTTCCGGTCAGGGCACACACACCACGACCACCGCCCGTCTGTTCCACTTCCCGCGCGGCGGCGATCTGATCGACTCGCCGGGCATCCGGGAGTTCGGCTTGGGGCACGTCAGTCGTGCCGACGTAGAGGCAGGTTTCATCGAGTTCAACGACCTGATCGGTACCTGCCGCTTTCGTGACTGCAAGCATGACCGCGAACCGGGCTGCGCCTTGCTCAAGGGTCTTGAGGACGGCCGTGTGCAACAGCAGCGCATGAACAGCTACCGCTCGATCATTGCCAGCCTGCCGCAAGACAGTTACTGAAGACCGAACGCCGCACGCAAAAACGCCGCGATGATCGCGGCGTTTTTGTATCGGTTACAGCTCAGTTCTGGGCCGGCTCGACCCGCAACTTGCCATCGTCAAAGATGTTCAGCTTCTGGCGGATCTCGTGCGGCTGGGCGTAGGCCTGCGGATCGGGCGGCGCCGCTGTCGAAGCCCCCGGAGCAGCAGGTACCGCCGGAGCCGCGGGTGTCGCAGGCGCAGGCGCGGCAGGTGTGACTGGCGCACCACCGGAGTTCTGATCGCCCTCGATGCGGTGTTGGGCCTTTTTGGTCAGCACCACGATATCGATGCGGCGATTGATCGGGTTGGTCGGGTTCTGGTGGTCATAAAGAGCAGACGACGCGTACCCCACTACCCTGGCCACTTGCGAGTCCGGATACGTGCCGGCTACCAGCGCACGGCGTGCAGCGTTCGCACGGTTGGCCGAAAGCTCCCAGTTGCCGAACCCGCCACTCCCCACAAAAGGAGTTGCATCGGTGTGGCCGCTGATACTGACCTTGTTTGGCACGCTTTTAATGGTGTCAGCCAAGGCCAGCAGGATGTCTTCGAAATAAGGCTTGAGGCGCGCGCTGCCCGAGTCGAACATTGGCCGGTTTTCGGCATCCATGATCTGGATACGCAAACCGTCCTGAGTGATCTCGAACAGAATCTGATCCTTGAACTTCTGCAGTTGCGGATTTTCCTGGACCTTGTTCTGCAGTTCCTGGAGCAGCATCTCCAGACGCTCTTGCTCCACTGCTTCAGCCTTGGTCTCGGCATTTTCCGCTTCGATCGGCACCGTATCCGGCGACGGCGTGGTCTGAACCTCAGGATTCAGCGTCTGGTTTGGCGACATCTCCGGCGAACCGCCCAGATCGATCACATACGGCGAACCGCTGTCCGAGAAGCCGACCGGGTCTTTGAAATAACCGGCGACCGCGAGCAATTGCTCGGGGGTGGCAGACGACATCAGCCACAGCACCAGAAAGAACGCCATCATCGCGGTCGCGAAGTCGGCAAACGCGATTTTCCAGGCACCGCCGTGATGTCCGCCACCGAAGCGCTTTACGCGCTTGATGATAATCGGCTGATTATTTTCCATGACTTAGCGACCGCGAACCGCTTGTTCCAGCTCGCTGAAGCTGGGGCGATGCAGCGGATAGAGAACCTTGCGGCCGAACTCGACAGCCAGCGAAGGCGGCATGCCGGAGGCCGAGGCAACCAGAGACGCCTTGATGGCCTCGTAGACGTTCATTTCTTCCTTGGCATCATGCGCAAGGCTGGTGGCCAGAGGACCGAAGAAACCGTAAGCCGCGAGAATACCGAAGAACGTACCGACCAGCGCCGCACCTACGTGCATACCGATCGCAGCCTTGTCGCCCGAACCCAGCGACGCCATGGTCACCACGATACCCAGTACCGCAGCCACGATACCGAAGCCGGGCATACCGTCGGCGATACCGGTAATGGCGTGGGATGGATGCTCGAGGTCTTCTTTCATGCTCAGCAGTTCCATGTCGAACAGACCTTCCAGCTCATGGGGAGCCATGTTGCCGGACGACATGATGCGCAGGTAGTCGCAGATGTACGCAGTCATGCGCTCATCCTTGAGCACACCCGGGTATTTGGCGAAGATTGGGCTGGAGGCAGCGTCTTCGATATCCCCTTCGATCGCCATCATGCCTTCACGGCGGCTCTTGTTGAGGATTTCGTACACCAGCCCCAGCACTTCGAGGTAATAGGCATGTGTGAAGCGCGAACCGAACATCTTCAGCGACTTCTTGAACACGTGCATGAACATGTAGCCAGGGTTGGCCTGGAGGAACGCGCCCAGTGCAGCACCGCCGATAATCAAGACCTCGTACGGTTGGAACAGCGCCATGACCTTGCCATGGGACAGCACATATCCGCCGATGACACTTGCGAGAACGACAATGATGCCGATGATTTTAGCCATAGGAAAAAATACTTTACTGAGTCGGGTTCAGGGACAGTCCGGAAGTTGTTGAATCTCTTCTTCTCCTTATCGGCCTAACTGGGCCAGACTATAGCCGGTTCTTTTGAAAAACCCATTTATGCGCCTCCATAAAAGGAGGAAAATGGCCTCAGCACCCCGTACACTGGCGGTTTCCCAGCTCAGATAATCAGCCGCACAGGCCCTCGAATGCCGACAGTACACGCAGCACATCACCTCGTTCCGAAGACGCTGGATGCCTGGGTCAAACTGCTTGACGGCATCGCGTTGCCGGTCCCTGCCGTCAATCATGGACACGTCCGCGCAGCACTGAACGACAGTCGTCGGTCGCTGCGTGAAATTGCCGAAATGATGCAGGAAAGTCCTGCGCTGGTGCTCAGCGTGATGCGCGAAGCCAACCATCACACCCACGGTTTGACCGAGCAGGCCGAGAGCCTCGAAATTGCGATCAACCGCCTGGGGCTGGCGCGTACCGAAGTCCTTCTGGGCCGTTTGCCGGCCAAGCCGCCCGAAGAAATTCCTGCGGCCTATCGCCAGCTGATTCTGGTCAGCCAGCACGCCACGCAACAGGCCAACGGTCTGTTTGCCAGCCGCCTTGCGCGACTCTGGCAGGACATCCACATGGGCAGCCTGCTGTTTCTGTCGCCGCTCTGGCCAATGGCGCTGGCCTATCCGAAGCTGCTCGAAGAACTGGAACTGCGGGTTATCCACAAGGGCCATTCCAGCGCTGCAGTGGAAAAAGAGCTGTTCGGCGTCAACCTGCTGGAATTGTGCCTGGCACTCGCCGAGTTCTGGCGTCTGCCGATCTGGGTCACGCGCGGCTATAAACTGTTGATCAACGAGCGACGCGATCTGGCCAAGGCGCTGCGTATCGCCCGCGAAGACAATAGCCCGCTGCAGCAGCAACAACTGATGGACGACGACCCCAACCTGCGGCGCTGGCTGAATCAGCCCGCCAATACCGTGTTGCTGGGCAACGGCCTGGCGCTGGCTGCACAACAGGCCTGGAACAGCCCGCACTGCCTGCGCTGGGAACGGCTCACCAGCCTGTACCTGCAACAGTCGATGAGCGAAGTACAGCAACAGGCGCACCAGAATGCCGCCAGCAGCGCCCGCATCCACGCGGAAAAAGACCTCTGGCACCCGGCTGAATCGCTGATCTGGCCGTGGGACGCACGCCGCGTAAGGCGCGACAATGAACCTGCACCGCCGCCATCGGCCGACGCCCTGCAACTGTGGCGCAAGCAATGCGCCGAGCTGCTGCAGGATCCCAGCCCGTTCATCAATGCCATGCACCTGACCACCTCGGCGCGCGATGCGTTTATCTCGTGTGGCATGGAGCGGGTCATGCTGCTGATGCTGGACAAGACGTCGACGGTGCTGCGCGTCAATCAGACTGCCGGACTGCCGAAGGACGCCGCAACCTTGCAGCTGTTCATCAAGGAAAGCACAGTGCTGCAACGCCTGCTGACCCAGCCGACGCAGTTACGCATGACACCCGCCAACAGTGCGCAATTTGCCGCGCTGCTGCCCCCGCAGCTGAAAACCCTGTTCAGCGGCCAGCACTGGCTGATCCGCTCGCTGAGCAACAACGGCAAAGTCATGCTGCTGGTGGTCGCCGACCAAGGCGGCGGGGCCTTGTCGGAAATTTCCGTTCAGGCATTCGGAAAAACCGCGCAATGTATTGAACGGGCACTGGGCATCTTTAGTCATCGCAAAGCCTGAGGCCTGGCGTACAATTCGCCCCTTTCCTTTCATCGGAGGCTGCAAATGTCCGCATTCACTGGCTTGTCGCTGGTCATCGAACCCAACGATCTGCTTGAGCGTCTAGACGCCCCGGAACTGATCCTCGTGGATCTGACCAGCAGCGCTCGCTACGAAGCCGGGCACATTCGCGGTGCCCGCTTCGTCGATCCGAAACGTACACAACTGGGCAAGCCTCCTGCCCCCGGCCTGCTGCCCGACACTGCCAGCCTTGAGCAACTGTTCGGCGAGCTAGGCCACAATCCCGACGCCGTGTATGTCGTCTACGATGACGAAGGCGGCGGCTGGGCCGGGCGTTTCATCTGGCTGCTGGATGTCATCGGCCACAGCCGTTATCACTATCTGGACGGTGGACTGCTGGCCTGGGAAGCGCAATTGCTGCCGCTGAGCACCGACGTTCCGCCTGCTGCCGAGGCCCCGGTAACGCTGACGCTGCACGACGAACCTACCGCCACGCGTGAGTACCTGCAAAGCCGTCTGGGCGCCGCCGACCTGGCGATCTGGGATGCTCGCGCGCCGACCGAGTATTCGGGCGAAAAAGTGGTCGCGGCCAAAGGCGGGCATATACCCGGCGCCGTCAATTTCGAGTGGACGGCGGGCATGGACAAGGCGCGCAACCTGCGTATTCGCCAGGACATGCCAGAGATCCTACGCGACCTGGGCATCACGCCTGACAAGGAAATCATCACGCACTGTCAGACCCATCACCGTTCGGGCTTCACCTATCTGGTGGCCAAGGCGCTAGGCTATCCAAGGGTCAAGGCCTATGCCGGCTCGTGGGGCGAATGGGGCAATCACCCGGAGACACCGGTAGAACTGCCGGACGTGGCCGCCGCGCCCGTCGAGGCAGTCGAGCTTGCGCAACCCGTCGCGCCTGCGCAGCCAGCACCAGCACCAGCACCAGCCGAACGCGTCGAACCGGTCCGCGCCACCGAACCGGGACGGACCTCACAGAAATATTCAGGACACTCATCCTCAGGACCTTCAATGAAAGACCGCTTGTTCATCATCAGCCAGTACCTGCTGCCGCACCACCTGCTGTCACGACTGGCAGGCTGCGTTGCCGAGTGCCGCGTACGCTGGTTCAAAAACGCTTTCACCGCGTGGTTTGCGCGCCGTTATCAGGTAGACATGTCGCAGGCACTGGTCGAAGACCTGACGTCCTACGAGCACTTCAACGCGTTCTTCACCCGCGCATTGAAAGCCGACGCCCGCCCGCTCGATACCACTCCGGGCGCGATTCTTTCGCCAGCCGACGGTGCCGTCAGCCAGTTGGGCTCCATCGACCACGGCCGGATCTTCCAGGCCAAGGGCCACAGTTTCAGCGTGCTCGAACTGCTCGGCGGTGATCCCAAGCTGTCAGCGCCGTTCATGGGCGGCGAGTTCGCGACCGTTTACCTGTCGCCGAAGGACTATCACCGCGTACACATGCCACTGGCTGGCACGCTGCGTGAGATGGTCTACGTACCGGGCCGCATCTTCTCGGTCAACCAGACCACGGCCGAAAACGTACCCGAGCTGTTCGCCCGTAACGAGCGAGTGGTCTGTCTGTTCGACACCGAGCGCGGGCCAATGGCAGTGGTACTGGTGGGCGCGATGATTGTGGCGTCTGTCGAAACGGTATGGGCCGGGCTGGTCACGCCGCCCAAGCGTGAACTGAAGACGTTCAGCTACGACGAAGCGGCGCGTGCACCGATCCACCTGGAAAAAGGTGCCGAAATGGGTCGGTTCAAGCTGGGCTCTACCGCCATCGTGCTGTTCGGTCCAGGTCAGGTGAAATGGGCCGAACAACTGACCGCTGGCTCCAAGGTTCAAATGGGCCAGGCACTGGCTGTTCCGGCCCAGGCATGATGGCGGCCTGAGCCTCGATGCATGAGTGTCCGATGATGGACAGTGGCGCTCATGCAACGTGCCGCCGGACGGTAATGGCTTAGAGCCATAACTGCTGCGAAGCGATGTCGATACTGGTAAAGTCGTCCGATTGATACTGTAGGATACTTCGCACTTTCATGGGCGTATGCTCGGCACATCGCGGGTGCGCGATAACCTCGGCCCCCTATGAAGCCATCGTCCGCGCCAGTGAGTTGTTGGAGCTTGCCTGTCACATGAGTAATTTTAGCCTCCCTCTGCTATTGCGTGCCCCCACGCCAACGCAGTCGAGCCTGACATTCAGTGAAGCCAACCCCCGCGACCTCAAACGCTGGATCTCCAGATTGCCCAAGGCAAACCTCGGAGAAATGGCGCGCCAGCTCTATCAAGGGCTGACCGAGCTGAACCAGTTGATCACCCCGAGCGAAAACCGCCTGCAACTGCTCGAGCTACTGCGGCCCGAGGTGTACTTCGTCTGCAAGCACCTCGAACGTCACTTTCTCAATCAGGCCATTGTGCTGGACGAGCGACCACGCAAGGTTGCCAACCTCTGCCAGGCACTGCAAAACCATCTGGCGACCGGTTACAAGCAAATCATTCAGCAGGTCGCCTCGCGCTACACGCGAGACCAGGCCGGGCTGTTCAGCATGGCGCTGCAACGCGCACTGCACGGGCTAAACGGGCCGCTGATTCGCGCCAACCAGCTTTACTGTCCCGTTCAGGACGGCCTGTGGCTCGAACTGCACCAGATCTACCAGATTGCCCGTCAGTACCAGCTACACAACACGCCGGTCGAAGAACCCCTGGCCCATCACAGCAAGGTGCTGAGCGTGGAACAGACCTACGTGATCGCGCTGCTGATGGGCTGCTCGCGCTGCAATCAGATGCGCCAACTGAACATCGGCAAACTGGCCGATGCGCTGGAGGCCTGGAGCCCGCTGGTAAAGCTGCAGTCGCCTGCCACGCAAAGCAGCCTCTTCGCCCTGGACCCGACGGTCGACAAACCGCCGCTGTATCGCACACTGTTCAGCGACGAACAATCGCCTCGGCTGCTGGGTATCAATACCTTCGCGCTGGCGGAAGCGATCAATCAGTACCTGGCCCTGCCGGATGACCAACGCACGCCCTCGCCGCTGCTGATTCCAACTGGCATCAACACCGACCTGCTGCAACATCTGGCGGTCGCCTGGGGCGATGTGGCCGAACGCACCTTTCAACGCACGCCTGGTAAGGGCACGCTGAGACTGTGCATCGGCATGAGCGCGCTGCATTTCTATGTCGCGGGCCAGAAGTCGTTCAGCGAGCTGTTGCAGTTGAACAGCGCCACCAGTGCAGCGAGCTTTTCGTTGAAGATGGCCAATGATGACGTGGACGATCCGTGGGCCTCGGCGTTTGATACGCAGCGCGGCAAGAGCTCATCCGTTCTGCTGCCCTACGAAGAGATCGAATACCCGAAAAATGACGGCGACAGCGAATCGCTTTCCAACAACCAGCACACGTTTCCGACCTTTGACCTGAATATTGTCAACCACAGCCCGGGCGGTTACTGCCTGGCGTGGCAGAAGGACGTGCCTCAGCAATTGCAGGCTGGCGAGCTGGTGGGTATTCAGGATGACGCAGGCCAGGGCTGGAGCATTGCCATGGTGCGCTGGATCCGTCAGGTACGCAGCGGCGGCACACAGATGGGGATCGAACTGATCGCCCCGTTTGCCCTGCCGTGCGGTATGCAGCTGATTCGCGAACAGCAGAACAGCCAGTATCTGCGAACCCTGATGCTGCCCGAAGTACGTGCCATGGGAAAACCGCCCACCGTGCTTGCTCCGCGCCTGCCGTTTCAGGAGGGCAACAAGGTGATGATCAACGTCAACGGTGAGGAACGCCGCGCATCACTGAGCAATCGGCAGGTCAGCAGCGCCAGTTACAATCAGTTCGAGTATCAGATGTACGACGCCCCGAAAGCCGCCGAGATCGAAAAGGCCAGGCCGGATCAGGAATTCGATTCCTTGTGGGGCACGCTGTAGCGATCACTGCGGCAGCCGTCGCGATTGCCCCATCGCCATCAGGGGCAGACCACGACGGTCCGAGCGTCAGTGCTGTCCTTCGCGGTCGCGGAAACCCAGCAGGTACAGCACGCCATCGAGTCCCAGCGTCGAAATGGCCTGTTTGGCCGATTGTTTGACCAAAGGCTTGGCGCGGAACGCTACACCCAGTCCGGCAATCGCCAGCATCGGCAAGTCATTGGCACCGTCGCCGACCGCGATGGTCTGCTCCAGGCTCAACCCTTCCTTGTGGGCCAGTTCGCGCAACAGATCGGCCTTGCGCTGCGCATTGACGATCGGCTCGACGGCTACGCCGGTCACCTTGCCGTCAACCACTTCCAGTTCATTGGCAAAGACGTAATCGATGCCCAGCTTCGCTTGCAGTTGCTTGGCAAAATAGGTGAAGCCACCCGACAGAATCGCCGTCTTGTAACCCAGCCGCTTGAGCTCGGAGAACAGCGTTTCAGCGCCTTCGGTCAGGCGCAGAGACGCGCCGATTTCATCCAGCACGCTCACATCGAGCCCCTTGAGCAGGGCCAGACGCTCTTTGAAGCTTTCGCTGAAATCCAGTTCGCCGCGCATGGCACGCTCGGTAATCTCGGAAACCTGCTCGCCGACGCCCGCAGCCTTGGCCAGTTCATCGATGACTTCGGCCTCGATGAGGGTCGAATCCATGTCGAACACCGCCAGGCGTCGGTTACGACGGAACAGCGAATCCTGCTGGAACGCGATATCGACGTTGAGATCCTGGGCAACCGCGAGGAATTCGGCCTGCATGGCTTTCGGGTCGGCAGGCTCGCCGCGCACGGTGAACTCAATGCAGCCCTTGCCCTTGTCGGCCGGAGTGTCGAGCGGCATGCGACCGGACAACCGATCGATCTGATCGATATTCAGCCCATACTTGGCAGTGATGGCGCTGACGCACTGCAGTTGCTCGGCCGTGACCTTGCGGGTCAGCAGCGTAACGATGTGACGCGCCTTGCCCTGGCCGTCGACCCAGTGTTGATAGTCGGTTTCGGACACCGCCGTGAAACGGACTTGCTGATCCAGTTCGTAGGCGGTGAACAGGATGTCCTTGAGCACCGAGGATCCCTGCACGGTATCCGGAATTTCAACCAGGATGCCGAACGACAGGGTGTCGTGGATCACCGCCTGACCAATATCGAGAATGTTCACGCCACCCTGGGCGAGGACGCCGGTGATGGCCGCAGTGAGACCGGGACGGTCGACACCAGTGATGTTAATCAGGACGATTTCGCGCAAGGCGCACCCCCGCAGTGGAAAAAAACCGCATTCTAACCACATTCAGTGACCACCGGGCACAGGCAGCGCTTTGCCGCCACTGGGTCGCTCGTTATACTGCGCGACAACTTCACCGAAAGAGCCGTGCTCTGTGAACCGGCCCACGCCCGTTAAAACCGATAATTTCTTCCTGCTGATCTTTCGTGCCCTGCGTCATCGCCGTGTACCGATCGCTTTGCGCATTGCCAGCCATAACGTGATCCTGGTCGCTTTGGCGCTGGTGATCTACGCCGGTGTCATGGGCCTGCAGTTCAAGCAGGCCATGCATGAACAGGCTGATGCGCTGGGGCAGGCCCTGACCACCCAGACCGCCACCTCGGCTACCGAGCTGTTGGTGTCCAACGACATCCTCAGTCTCAACGTGCTGCTGGGTAATCTGGTCAAGAATCCGCTGGTAGCGCATGCCGCTATCTACAGTGTGGATAACCGCATCCTCGCGGAGGCCGGCCAGCGCCCGAAAAACGGGCTACTGGGGGAAGCTCAGGGCCTGTATGAAATCAAGATCACGTTCCAGGACGTGATGGCGGGCCATCTGCGCATCAGCCTCGACATGTCACAGTTCCAGCAGCCGCTGACCATCAGTCTGCAGAGCATGGGCATTCTGGCCGGCATCCTGCTGGCCCTTGCGCTGGCCCTGAGCCTGCGCCTTGGTCGCCATATCTCCACGCCACTGATGCAGATGCGTATCTGGCTACGGAATATTGACCCGTACACACCAGCCACAGATCGCCAGGATGAAATCGGCGATCTGGCGCGGCAGTTGCGTACCTCGTTCGCGCCGCCTGTACCGGAGCCAGAACCGCTGCCCGAGCCCGAATATGAAGGCGAGGAAGACGACAGCGAAGATCCTTATCTGGAGCCGGAAGAGAAGCCCGCGCCAAAGGTTTCGGCACGCAGCAGCGAAGCAAAACCGCGCTTGCCGGCACCACCTGTGCAGCGCCGCATCGTTGCCGAAGAAGATGAAGACGACGATGATGAGGATCCGTTCGCCGATCTGCGCGACCAGTCGGACAACTCGCCAGCCGTTCGCCCGGTGGCTGCCTCGGCAGCGCCGGTCGAACCGCACAACAGCGCAGTGCTGGCCGTGCAGCTCGGTGCGCAGGATCAATTGCGCCGCCTGCCCCGCGCACGCCTGACCGAATTGCTGCAACGCTACCGCGACTGCCTCGATCAGGCCGCTTCGCTGTATGAAAGCGAGCTGCATACGCTGAATGACGGCAGCACGCTGATGCTGTTCCACAGTCACGAAAGCGGTGATGACTACCTGACCAACGCAATCTGCTGCGGTGAGCTGTTGCGCGCACTCAGCCATGCCTTGCAGATCGAGGTGGCCGACAGCGGCATTACCTTGCAACTGCAATTGGGCCTGACGCTGGGCGAAGGCTTGAGTGGTTTGAGCCAGATCGATCTGTTGCTGACCGAAACCGCGCAGGATGCACTGGCACTGTCTCAGCACAGTCGCAACCTGCTGCTGGTCGAGCGCCGCATCAACGACGACCCGCTGATCCGCCAACGCGCCCGCATCCGCCCGATTGCCAGTCCGGAAGGTGCCTGCTGCGTAGAACGCCTGATGGAGCCCTACCCGTCGATGCTCGAACGCCAGTTGGCGCGCATGCACGAATCCAACAAGGCCTGATCGCCTCCTCCGCTGACTCCTCCCTCGTGCCCATGCTCTGCATGGGCACGCCGCTCTGGGCGCTCGGCGTCAGATCCTGATCAACCTGGCCCGGCGCAAACAGTTGACGCAGAGCGTCAAGAACTGCATTCCCACGCGGAGCGTTAGGAACGATAGGTGTCCACAAGATCACCGTCGTGCCCGTGCTCCAGCGTGGGCATGCCGCACTGGGGCGTGAGGAAGGACAGGTGTCCGCAAGATCACTATCGTGCCCATGCTCCAGCGTGGGCATGCCGTTCTGGACGCTCTGCGTCCTATCCTGACGGTGCGGCGCGCCAGGAACGCCGAGGTGTGGGAACCAGAGATGAGCGCCCAACAAAAAGCCCGCATCGCTGCGGGCTTTTTGTTGGGCCGATCCTAGAAGCGGAACACTTCAAGATCAGTGCGTATAGGGGACGCCAGTGGAATTCTTGGCTTGTCAGGCTCTTTGGCCTTGGCGACAGGTGTTTTTTTCGGCTCTTCGAGCGCCTGCCAGGAAATCGGCTTGATGGCCGTGCTGACCTGATCAGCCAGGCGCTGCAGCAGCATACCCTGGGCCTTGACCTGATCGGCAGAGCTGCCGGCATGGACTTGTTCCAGGTGGACCAGTCGGCTGTCACGCACATGGCCTTTGCGGTCCACAAGTCGCCATTGTGCGTCCAGTACTGCGGGCTGTTTGGCACCGGAGTCCAGGCGAGTGATGGACAGCACGACCTGAACATCGGGCGTGAAGCTGGCCGTTGCGGGCGCCATGACGACGCGCTGGCTGTCCAGCTTCCAGGCCAGCTGACGCAAGAGCAACTGGTCGATATCCGAAGACAGGTTACCTGCCCAGCGCCCATCGGACGAGGCGGTCAGGGTACCGTCAGGCTGGCGTTGCAGCAGGGTTTCGCGTTGCAGATAGTCGGCCACCGAAACAGGACCCAGCAGTACTGCCAGACCACTACTCTGTTTCGGCTGACCAGGCTCACCACTATCGAGCTGATAAAGCGCGGTCGGCTGGTGCACACTGCAACCAGCCAGACCCAGAACGCCAGTCATCAGCAGGATCAAGGGAAGGCGTAGAAAATTCATCATCCCATCCAGGTGGCCGTCCAGAGACAAGCCACAGTATAAGTACTTTCAAGACCCATGCAGGCACTGAGCCACGCATGCACCCCAAGACCCCATATCATCCGTGAATATGCACCATGACTCCAGCGATTATGCATCGTACTTCATGGCAAAACGAAGAACCTTGGTGCCAGATCAATGTTTTCAGCTATTTTCCACCAATAATGCATCGACCCTCTGGAAGCCCCTTGGCAGTTTATTGCCTCGTCGGCCACGTTCCCCCTTGTAATGTTCGAGGTCTTCAGGTTTCAGCGACAGCGTTCTTTTGCCCGCCTGAAGTACCAGCGTAGCGCCTTGTCCGATCACCGCAAGATCAGTCACATACTCTTCACGGCTGGCTACCCGCTCACCCGGAATACCGATGATCTTGTTGCCCTTGCCTTTGCCCAACTGCGGCAAATCGCTGATCTTGAACACCAGCAGGCGGCCTTCGGTGGTCACCGCAGCCAGCCAGTTCTGCTCACGATCAGGCACGGGGCGAGGCAGGATGACTTTCGCCCCGGCCGGCAGGCTCAGCAGCGCCTTGCCCGCCTTGTTCTTGGCTTGCAAGTCTTCGCCTTTGACGACAAAACCATAACCGGCATCCGACGCGATCACGTACAACGCATCATCTTCCGGCAGCAATACGCACTCGAAGGTCGCACCCGGTGGCGGTTGCAGCTTGCCCGTCAGCGGCTCGCCCTGGCCTCGCGCTGATGGCAGGGTGTGGGCCGCAACCGAATAGCTGCGCCCGGTCGAGTCGATGAACACGGCGAACTGATTGGAGCGGCCGATGGACGAGGTCTTGAAACCGTCCCCGGCTTTATAGGAAAGCCCGGTAGCATCGATGTCGTGGCCCTTGGCGCAGCGTACCCAGCCTTTTTCCGACAGGACGACAGTCACCGGCTCAGTGGGCATCAATTCGTTTTCAGACAGCGCCTTGGCTTCGGCACGGGCAACGATGGGCGAACGACGGTCGTCGCCATAGGTTTCCGCGTCGGCAATCAGCTCGGCACGCACCAGTTTGCGCAGCTTGGACTCGCTGCCCAGCAACGCCTGAAGCTTGGCCTGCTCCTTGCGCAAGGCGTCCTGCTCGCTGCGCAGTTTCATCTCTTCCAGACGCGCCAACTGACGCAGACGGGTGTCGAGGATGTAATCGGCCTGAATTTCCGACAGATCGAAACGCGCAATCAGCTCCGCCTTCGGATGCTCGGCGGTACGGATGATGTGAATCACTTCATCGAGGTTCAGGTAAGCCGTGAGCAAACCGTCCAACAGGTGCAGACGATGCTCGACCTTGTCCAGGCGGAATTGCAGGCGGCGACGCACCGTACCGATACGGAACGTCAGCCATTCGCCTAGCAGTGTCTTGAGGTTCTTGAGCTGCGGCTTGCCATCCAGACCGATGATGTTGATGTTCACCCGATAACTGGATTCCAGCTCGGTGGTCGCGAACAGATGCTGCATCAGCTCGTCCAGCTCAACCCGGTTGGAGCGCGGGATGATCACGATACGGCAAGGGTTCTCGTGGTCCGACTCGTCGCGCAGGTCGGCAACCATCGGCAGCTTCTTGGCCTGCATCTGCGCGGCGATCTGTTCCAGCACCTTGGCACCGGATACCTGGTGCGGCAGTGAGGTGACGATAATGTCGCCATCTTCGATGCGATAAACCGCACGCATGCGCACCGAGCCACGTCCGGTCTCGTAGATTTTCAGCAGGTCGGCACTTGGCGTGATGATTTCCGCTTCGGTCGGATAATCCGGCCCCAGAATGTGCTCGCACAGCTCGGCAACCGTGGCCTTGGGATCGTCCAGCAGGCGAACGCAGGCACTGGCGACTTCGCGCAGGTTATGCGGCGGCACATCGGTCGCCATACCGACGGCGATACCGGTGGTGCCATTGAGCAGGATGTTCGGCAAACGTGCCGGCAACACCGCAGGTTCGTCCAGGGTGCCGTCAAAGTTCGGCACCCAGTCAGCGGTGCCTTGGCCCAGCTCGCTGAGCAGGACTTCCGAGTAACGCGACAGACGCGCCTCGGTGTAGCGCATGGCCGCAAAGGATTTGGGATCATCCGGCGCACCCCAGTTGCCCTGCCCGTCCACCAGCGTGTAGCGGTAGCTGAACGGCTGAGCCATCAGCACCATCGCTTCGTAACAGGCCGAGTCGCCGTGCGGGTGGAACTTGCCGAGCACGTCGCCGACGGTACGCGCCGACTTCTTGTGCTTGGCGTCGGCACCCAGGCCCAGTTCGCTCATGGCGTAGATGATGCGTCGCTGAACAGGCTTCAGGCCGTCACCGATATGCGGCAAAGCACGGTCCATGATCACGTACATGGAGTAGTTGAGGTAGGCCTGTTCGGTGAAGTCCGCCAATGATCGGCGTTCTACACCATCCAGGCTGAGGTCAAGGGAGTCGCTCATGCGGGCCTCATTATTTCGTTGACTGGCGCAACAGCAAATTGCCGCCACGCTGTGTGAATTCGAGTTGTTTCATTGCGCTCATACCCAGCAGCACCTGTTCACCGTCCAGACCGGGTGCCACCAGGGCACGCACATTGGTCAGGACGATATCGCCCAGTTGCAAGCGGTCAAGCGTGGTCCGAAAACCCTGACTGCTGCCGTTGGCCGTGCTGACCGTGACGGGAAAGCCACGCTTGAGCCCCAGGCGGTCAGCCATATCACCGGGTACGGCCACATCGGTCGCCCCGGTGTCGATCATGAACTCCACTGTCCGGCCGTTGATCTGGCCGGTGGTGACGAAGTGCCCCTGACGATTGCCTGCCAGCTGCACCTCTATATAGCCGTCACCGTGTTGCGAGGTGACCACGGCGTTGGGGTTCTGCTGCCGGTCTTCCCAATCGCCGAAAAAGCGCGTCGCGAGAAACAGACCGGCCGCCCAGGCCACGATCATCAGCACCTTGCCAGCGCGCTTGCCTGGCTGCACCTCGCTCACTGCTCAGCGCTCCAGCCCGCCTCAGGTGCAGCGAAACGCCAGACAATCGGGCGTTTCTCACCGTCGGCACGCACACCGAAGTTATTATCGATGCCGATCCACGCGCCCTTCTCGTCCACCACCAGTGCCTCGGTCAGCCCGTAGGGTTGATCGTAACGACGCGACGGCACCATGGCTTCCTTGGCAAACGACCAGCAACGCTCGACCTGCCCGGTTTCGAGATCACGCCGACAGATGCGATACACCGCGCGTTCCAGCGTGAACAGCTTGCCGTTGTACAACGACACATCAGAAAAATCCGTCGACACCTTTTTGCTGCCCTGCTCTGGCGGCAACGCGTCCAGACCGGACTCGGACAGCAGCACGCAGCTTTGCCCGCAGGTCCACTGCTCCTTGTCGCGTTGCACCACCAGCAAGCCGCGCTTCTCGCGTTCGGCCGCCAGCCACAGACGGTCGCCCGCAGGATTCACGGCAATCCCTTCGAAAATCGCGTTAAAGCGCTGCAACATGCCCTGAGCCTGCGCCTGATCCACCAGCGCTTGCGGCAAATCCAGCCAGAACGGTTTACCGCTGACTGGAACCTTCAGCACTGCGCCGTAAGCCTCGCTGACCAGATAGCGATTGCCGGCTGCATCACAGCTGACACCCTCGAAATCCAGACTGCCGCCGCGTATCAGCGCGGAAAGACCCGCCATGAAACGCAGCTTAAGCGGCAGATAGCTTTGTGGTGCCGGTGCGTCAATGTGGTGTGACTGAGCCTTCCAGGTGTCTTGCGACACATCCAGGCTGTACAGCACATCGTCGTCACGGTCGGACACGGTCCACAACTGGCCGTTGCACATTGCCAGACCTGACAGATTGCCACCGGCCATGTCATCTACCGGGTGCTCGGATTGCAGCTTCAGGGCCTCGAGTGGCGCAGCGACAACCGGCGCGGCAATCAGGATCAGGGCGGCGAGCCAGGCTCGTATCAAGTCAGGACCTCGGCAAGGTTGCCCTTCGACTCGAGCCAGGACTTGCGATCACCTGCACGCTTCTTCGCCAGCAGCATGTCCATCATTTCCGAGGTGGCGGCGAAATCGTCCAGCGTGAGCTGCACCAGGCGCCGGGTGTTCGGGTCCATGGTGGTTTCGCGCAACTGCGGCGGGTTCATCTCACCCAGCCCCTTGAATCGGGTGACCTGCGGCTTGCCACGTTTCTTTTCAGCGACCAGGCGGTCAAGGATCCCGTCACGCTCGGCTTCGTCCAGCGCGTAGTAGATTTCCTTGCCCAGGTCGATCCGGTACAGCGGCGGCATGGCGACGTACACATGCCCGGCGTCGACCAGCGGGCGGAAGTGCTGCACGAACAAGGCACACAGCAGCGTCGCAATGTGCAAACCGTCCGAGTCGGCGTCAGCCAGGATGCAGATTTTGCCGTAACGCAACTGGCTGATATCGGCTGCGCCCGGGTCAACCCCGATGGCCACGGCAATGTTGTGGACTTCCTGACTGGCGAGCACTTCGCCGCCGTCCACTTCCCAGGTGTTGAGGATTTTGCCGCGCAGCGGCAGGATCGCCTGGAATTCCTTGTCGCGAGCCTGCTTGGCGGAACCGCCGGCAGAGTCACCCTCGACCAGGAAGAGCTCGGAGCGCGCCGGATCCTGTCCGGCACAGTCGGCCAATTTGCCCGGCAACGCCGGCCCTTGGGTGATGCGCTTGCGCTCGACCTTTTTGCTTGCCTTGAGGCGCCGACCGGCGTTGTTGATCGCCAGATCGGCCAGTTGCAGGCCTAGCTCGGAGTGCGTGTTGAGCCACAGGCTGAACGCATCCTTGACCACACCGGAGACGAAGGCCGCCGCTTCACGGGACGACAGACGTTCTTTGGTCTGCCCGGAGAACTGCGGCTCCTGCATTTTCATCGACAGGACGAAGGCAATGCGTTCCCAGACGTCTTCCGGGGCCAGCTTCACACCACGCGGCAACAGGTTGCGGAACTCGCAGAACTCGCGCATGGCATCCAGCAAGCCCTGGCGCAAACCGTTCACGTGGGTGCCGCCCTGCGCCGTCGGGATCAGGTTGACGTAGCTTTCCTGAACGCTGTCGCCCCCTTCGGGCAGCCAGAGCAACGCCCAGTCGACCGCTTCCTTGTTACCGGTAAAGCTGCCGCAGAACGGCTCGTCCGGCAGGCGCAGGAATTCGGTGACCGAGTCCTGCAGGTAGGAACGCAGGCCGTCTTCGTAATGCCACTCGACTTTCTCGCCGCTGGATTTGTCTTCGAAGCTGACCAGCAGACCCGGGCACAGAACCGCCTTGGCCTTGAGCACATGCTTGAGACGGCTGACAGAAAACTTCGGTGTATCGAAATACTTCGGATCGGGGGCGAAATAGACGCTGGTCCCGGTGTTGCGCTTGCCAACGGTGCCGACGACCGCCAGTTCGGTGGCCTTGTAGCCGTCAGCGAAGGTCATTTCATATTCGTTGCCATCACGCTTGACCCGCACCCGAACCTGAGTGGACAGCGCGTTGACCACGGAAATGCCCACGCCGTGCAGGCCGCCGGAGAACTGATAGTTCTTGTTGGAAAACTTGCCGCCTGCGTGAAGCTTGGTGAGGATCAGCTCGACGCCGGACACGCCTTCTTCCGGGTGGATGTCCACCGGCATGCCGCGGCCGTCGTCGGAGACTTCGAGCGAATTGTCGGCATGAAGGATGACCTGTACCGAACGCGCGTGCCCGGCCAGGGCTTCGTCGACGCTGTTGTCGATGACTTCCTGAGCCAAGTGGTTGGGCCGCGAGGTGTCGGTGTACATGCCCGGACGTTTGCGAACCGGATCGAGGCCCGAGAGGACTTCGATGGCGTCTGCGTTATAAGAGCTAGCGCTGGGAGTGGCCATGGGTTCTCGTTATCAATCTTTCATGGAATTTCGGGGGTTCAATGTTCTTGCATTCATGTGACCGGGCATCGATCACCTACAGCGCCGACAGATCGATCTTCTGCAACAGATCGGGGGCAAATCCGGCAAACGTCAGCAGTGCCGGCATGCGCTCGGCAAAACCCTGAAAACTGTGGTCGCCGCCCGCCTGAATGCGCAAGGCACAGGCCCGGTAAAACTTCTCGGCGCGACGATAATCGAGCGTCTCGTCACCGGTCTGCAGCCACACCTGAAACTGCTGCGGGTCCTGCGGCGCGGGTACTTCGAGCTCGGCCAGCGCCCGGATATGGTCTTCGGTCAACTGCCACTGCTCGCCGGTGTACAGGTTCTGTTGCACGCCGAGAAACCCGTCGAACAGCTGATGCGGATTGACTGCCGGGTTGATCAGCACCGCCTTGAGGCCGTGCCGCTGCGCCAAATGAGTCGCATAGTAGCCGCCGAGGGAGCTGCCGACCAGTAATGGCCGTCCCAGCGCCGTGATAGCCGCTTCAAGCTGGAGCATGGCCTGACGCGGATGGTGATGCAGTTCAGGGACTTGCAAACGATCAGCCAGACCCAGGGATTTCATCAGCGCGCTTAATTGACAGGCCTTTCTCGACAAGGCCGAGCTGTTCAAGCCATGGATGTATAGCAGTGAAGGTGTGTCGCTCGTCACGCTGTCGCTCCCGGGTGCAAGGCAAAGCCGTGTAGTTTACAGGGACTTACGCTACAGCACCTCACCGGAAACGTATCCGCCTGCCCGATCAATAGCCGGTGCCGCCGTAATCAACCTCGAATTCCAGGCCGACCACTCGGGAAACAGCCGTTTCCAGCCGTCCATCGTCATGCAGTCGCAGCCAGCGATAGCCCGGCGCCGTAGTGTCCACCTTGAAATCCACACTGCCCGGGGCGAACTGAATGCAGGTCGAAGGCGACGCCAGCAGGCGCACGCCGTTACGCATCTGGTCGAACTCTTGATGCACATGCCCCCACAGTATGGCGCGAACCTGCGGAAAACGATCGAGCACGGCAAACAACGCATCGGCATTGCGCAAGCCGATCGGCGCCATCCACTCACAACCAATCGCCACCGGGTGATGGTGCAGGCAAACCAGGTGATGCCGGTCAGGCGCTTCGCTCAGCGACTGTTCCAGCAACTGCAATTGCGCAGCCGCGAGAAAACCCGGCACCGAACCGGGCACCGCTGAATCCAGCAGCGTCACCCGCCATTGACCGATATCCACCACAGGGTCGAGCAGCCCATGATGCTGCGCAACCTGTTCCATCTGCGGCAGTTCGTCGTGATTACCGGCGAACCAGCGCGCTGGCGCATTGATCCGCCCGCTTATCTGACGAAACGCTTCGTAAGACTCGACACTGCCGTCCTGGGAGATATCGCCGCTGGCGACCACAAGATCGATGTGCGGCTGCTCGGCCAGCACCCGATCAACGACTTTTTCCAGACTGTCCCGCGTACTCATGCCCAACAACGCCTCGTCCGCCTCGGCGAACAAGTGGCTATCGGATATCTGCACCAGCAAAACTGACGATGAAAGGGCTGCGCTCGGCAAGACCGTCTCCCAGAGAGGATTCAGCGCGATTATGTGATGCGGCAACGGGCGGGTAAACCGGGAATGTGCGTGCGGACGAGCATTTGGTCACATTTGCTGATTCACGGTCTTGGGTGGCAAGAACCATCAGTGTGTCGAGAAGCGATCAGCGCACCGCCTCAAACTCATGCCCACACGCCAGGCAATGACTCAGCCATTCGCCCAGAAACAGGTTGAGCTGGGCCTTTTCGTCTGGTTGGTGCATGTCGGCGTTGGGGTAGGGATAGATGCCCCGGAAGCGTCGTGCATGTTCGGCGCCGATGACTTCGGCCATGCGTGCGTCGTGATAGACCTGTACTTCGAGCTTGGGCACCGGTAGCCAGGGCAGGCTGTGTTCCTGGCAGACCTGCAAGGTGGTGGTGTACGGGCAGTCGAGCAGTACTTCGACTGCCAGCACGCCGAGCATCTGATCACCCTGGGTAACGGCGACGCGGCGTGAGCGCTGTTCGTTGCGCATGTCGGGCAGCAGGCGCATCAGGCGCGCGTAGTTGGCCTCGCACGCGGCCTGCAGTCCGGCAAGATCGACACGGTAGCGTTCGCGCACTGGACTCACGACCATAAACCCCTTATCTCTGCACGATTCAGCGCCAGCCATTGCAAGGCGATGATCGTCGATGCGTTCTTGATTATTCCGTCTTTCATCGCCTGCATGGCGTCATCGAATGACCAGACCGTGACCCGGATGTCTTCGCCTTCAGATTCCAGCCCGTGCAAGCCGCCCGCGCCTTCGCTCGTGCAGCGCCCCAGAAACAGGTGAACATACTCGTCGCTGCCACCCGGCGAAGGGAAGTATTTGGTGATCGGCCACAACGCTTCGAACTTCAGCCCAGCTTCCTCCTCCGCCTCGCGATGAGCAACTTCTTCCGGCTGCTCGTCCTTGTCGATCAGACCTGCGACCAGTTCGACCAGCCAGGGGTTGTTGGTCTTTTTCATGGCGCCTACGCGAAACTGCTCAATGAGCACGACTTCGTCACGTTTGGCGTCATAAGGCAGCACGCAGACGGCGTCGTGGCGAACGAACAGTTCGCGGCTGATTTCCTTGCTCATCCCGCCCGCGAACAATTCGTGGCGCACATGCAGCTTGTCCAGCTTATAGAAGCCCTTGAAGCAGTTTTCACGCTTTATGGTTTCAAAAGCGCTTGGTGCAGATCGTGTGGTCTGGGTCATGGGTTTCTCGCTTGCCGCCGTGTTTGACATCGGGCCATCCTAACGCGCATCGGCAGTCAGATGCAGCCCCCTTGAAGATGCAGGGTAGACGGCCGGGACTTAAAACAATTCTAATCTGCCATGATCGAACCGAAGACGTTGTTTACAGTCCAACCAGCCTGCATACGTACAACGCAACCGCCTTTACTGACACTGCCAAGGATCAACATGTCGTTATTGAGGATCACTTCACTGGCTTGCCTGGCCCTGTTGCTCGGCGCCTGCCAAAGCCTCTTCACGCCCAACATGCGCACACCGCTGCAAGTCCAGCGCGATGCTTCCGAGCTGATCAAGCCGGGCTGCACCACGGCCGACTGCCCGTTGGTGAACATCGATACCGTGCACTTCCCCGATGAGCCGCGCCTGGACGCCATCGTTCAGAAGACGTTGCTGCAACTGACCGTTGCCGACAGCAGCGCATCGCCGCCTGCGTCGATCAAAGCCTATCAGGAACAGTTTCTGAGCCAGGCCCAGGGTCGCAACGCCAGCTATCTGCAGGCCAAGGTACGCGAGCAGCATGACGGTATCGTAGTGGTCGAGCTGTCCAGCTATCTGGAGACAGGCGGTGCCCACGGCAACCCGGGTCGGGCGTTCATCAACTATTCGCGTCAGCAGCAGAAAGTCCTGACCCTGGCTGACATGATCATCCCGGGCAAGGAAAGCGAGTTCTGGCAGAAAGCCCAACTGGCCCACCAGGGCTGGCTGGTATCGACCAAGATGAATGAAGACAGCGAGTTCATGAAGACCTGGCCGTTCAAGCGCACGCCCCACATTGCGCTGACCTACGGTGCAGTGATCCTCAAGTACTCGGTCGATACCATCGCGCCGTATTCGATGGGTCACATCGAGCTGAAGATTCCTTATCCGCAGCTCAATGGCATCCTCAAGCCGGAACTGTTCCCCGGCCGCGGTTGATCGCACCGCCGATCAGCAGTTGCAACACGCCAGCGACAATGAGCGCTGGCAGTGTTGCGCCCACTTCAGGATAAAGATTGGCCAGCAGATGATAGGTGCTGAGCCCGCCGAGCCACGCCAGCAGGCTCATCCAGCGCAAACCGCCCTCCGCCGCCTGACCACTGCGACCACGCAGAACGAAATGGTCAACCAGCACGACGCCGAACAGCGGCGCGAATACCGAGCCGATCAATAACAGAAAGTTCTGATACTGCGCCAACGGTGCCAGACAGGCGATCAGCGTACAGATCACGCCAATCACCAATGCCAGATGCTCGACCTTGATGCGTGACAGCAGAGCACTGGAGACCGCAGCCGAGTGAATATCGGCGAACGCATTTTCCGTCTCGTCCAGCAGAATCAGGAGCAGCGGGATACCCAGACCTGCGCCGGCCAGTGCCAGCAGCAAGGCATTGATCTCGCCGCTTGGGGCGAACGCCAGGGTGTAGGCGACGCCCAGGCTCATCAGCCAGAAGTTGCCGATGAAAAAGCCGGCAGCCGTGCCGCCGAAGACACTTTTCGCGCGTTGCCCGAAGCGTGAGTAGTCGGCAATCAGCGGCAGCCACGACAGCGGCATGGCGATGGCAATGTCGAACCCCGAGGCAAACGGCAGCGAACCATCGCCGGAGGTTGCCCACAGCGCGGGCAGATCAGCCTTGGCCAGCAGGTTCCAGGTCAGCCATGCACACGCCGTCAAGAGTATCCACAGGCCCCACTTGCGCAGAAACCGGCGCACGAAGGTCAAGGGTCCGCTGACGGCCAACAGCGTGGCCAGTGCGCCGAACAATAGCGTCCAGAGCAACGGACTGCTCCACAGGCTGCCCTCTGCAAAGGCCCGAGCGCCGAGCAGACTGGCTGCGTCGCGCATGACGATGATCTCGAACGAGCCCCAACCGATCAGTTGCAGCAGGTTCAATACCGCGGGCAGCGACGCGCCCTTGCTGCCCAGGCTGAGCTTGAGCGCAGCCATGGACGACAGGCCGGTATCGCTGCCGATCACGCCGACGCTGGCGAGCAGCAAGACGCCCACCAGCGTGCCGAGGAAAATCGCCAGCATCGAGCCGGACATGCCCAGCCCCGGCGCCAGCAAGGCCCCGGTCTGCAACACCATCAGGCCAATGCCGAGGGAAAACCACAGGGAAAACAGATCCCGCCCGCCGAACACGCGCTGGCTGGCGGGGACTGGGGTATCGGGAGAATAGGTGCCGGGTGTATTCACAGGGGTGTCTCGTGTGGAAAGTCTAGGAACCGGGTGCAGACGCACTGCACCTTCAGAATCGGACGCAGAGCGGGCTTCTGGCCGTAGGCCGTAGGAGCGACCGGGGCGGCGATCCGCATTGTTCGCGAAAGGGTCGTTACATCCGCTGAAGATGTATCGCCCGGAATAAAGCTTTCGCGAACAAGTTCGCTTGTATGGTAAGACTTGAAGGGAGGAGGAGGGACTTAGTTCGCTTCTGACTGTTCGCGCAGTACAGACCCGTAGGAGATTTCACCCCTCCTCCTTTCACCCAAGCGCCGATAAAGAATGCTTAAGGCTCACAACCTACGATAGAAACAAGCCTGCGCCTCTGGGTGGCCCCTTCAAGTCTGTAAACCTTATCCCCGAGGAGGCGTTATGGCAATGCGGGTTACTCTGGAAAAACCGATCATCGGTGTAGATGTCGCCAAGAATGAGCTGGTGATCTACCACGATCAATATGATCGACTTGAGGCAATCCCCAATACCAAAGTCGCCATCACCCAATGGCTGAAGGCCTTGGCGAGCAGCTGCGCCATCGCCATCGAAGCCACTAACGTCTATCACGTCCTGTTCGCGGATGCGGCCCACGAAGCAGGCTGTGACGTTTATATGGTGGATGGCTATCAGCTCAGTCATTACCGTAAAGGCGTCAACATACGCGCCAAAACCGATGCCCAAGATGCTCGTTTGTTGGCCCGATACCTGAAAAACGAGCTTGATGAGTTGCGGCCCTGGATACCTGCGAGCCCGCTTTATCGGCAGCTTCTGAGCCTGTTCCGACGTCGTGCAGCCTTGGTTCAGGCTCGTACTGGCCTGGTACAAAGCTGGACCAACGAGCCTTTTCTGAGAACAGCGTTCGCCAATCAGGTCAACTCGATGAAACGATTTGAGGCGCTCGTTGAAAAGAAGATTCGCGATGTACTGCAGGAAGCCGGGCTGATGAGGCAGGTCAACCGCTGTATGAAAGTAGAAGGGATCGGCTTTCTGACTGCAGCTCGTTTGGTCACTTCTTTTCAGCGAGGCGAGTTCAGCGCAGCGAACGCCTTTATCGCGTTTCTTGGGCTGGACCTGAGAGTATCCAAATCAGGGCAAAGTGATGGACCTCGTCGATTGACCAAACGCGGCGATCCAGAAGCCCGACGGTTGCTGCACAACGCGGCTATGTCCGGGAGCCGTACGCCGGCCTGGAAGCCTTTTTATGAAGAGCAGAGAAAGCGTGGCTTTAGTACAACTCAAGCGCTGGTCATGCTCTCCCGAAAGTTGGCTCGAGTAGTCTTCGCTCTGTTAAAGAACCAGAGCGAATATCAAACAAAAGTGGCTTGAGGGCTTTCCCAAAACCATAGAATCTCCTACGCCCTTCGGGCAGAAGCCAAGCCCTTTCGCGAACAATGCTGGATCGCCGCCCCGGTCGCTCCTACGCCCTTCGGGCAGAAGCCAAGCCCTTTCGCGAACAATGCTGGATCGCCGCCCCGGTCGCTCCTACGCCCTTCGGGCAGAAGCGTGCTCTGCGTCCGATGCATCGCTATGCACAAGTCCGCTTCTGATTCTGGCCGAAGGCCGTGGGAGCGAACTTGTTCGCGAAAGGGGCGTTACATCCGCTGAAGATGTATCGCCCGGAATAAAGCTTTCGCGAACAATGCGGGATCGCCGCCCCGGTCGCTCCTACGCCCTTCGGGCAGAATCAAAGCGGAACTGTGTATAACGACGGGCTATCGCCCTTTACACCTTCTTGTACAACTGGCTGCCTTCCTGCTTGAAGCGCTCGGCCTGTTCGGCCAGTCCCTTGGCGACGTCGACGTCTACCGCTTCGATGCGCTGATTGGCGGCGTACTCGCGGACTTCCTGAGTGATCTTCATCGAGCAGAATTTCGGCCCGCACATGGAGCAGAAATGCGCGACCTTGGCCGAATCCTTGGGCAGGGTTTCGTCGTGGTACGAACGCGCAGTGTCCGGGTCCAGGCCGAGGTTGAACTGATCTTCCCAGCGGAACTCGAAACGCGCCTTGCTCAAGGCGTTATCGCGGATCTGCGCACCCGGATGGCCTTTGGCAAGGTCCGCCGCATGGGCTGCGATCTTGTAGGTGATGATCCCGGTTTTGACATCATCCTTGTTCGGCAACCCCAGATGTTCCTTGGGCGTGACGTAACACAGCATGGCGCAGCCGAACCAGCCGATCATGGCCGCCCCGATGCCCGAGGTGATGTGGTCGTAACCCGGCGCGATGTCGGTGGTCAGCGGGCCAAGGGTGTAGAACGGCGCTTCGTCGCAGCATTCCAGTTGCTTGTCCATGTTCTCCTTGATCAACTGCATCGGCACATGGCCAGGGCCTTCGATCATGGTCTGCACATCATGCTTCCAGGCAATCTTGGTCAGTTCGCCCAGCGTTTCCAGTTCACCGAACTGCGCCGCATCGTTGGCGTCGGCAATCGAACCCGGTCGCAGGCCGTCGCCCAGCGAGAAGCTGACGTCGTAGGCCTTCATGATTTCGCAGATGTCTTCGAAATGCGTGTAAAGGAAGTTTTCCTTGTGGTGCGCCAGGCACCATTTGGCCATGATCGAACCGCCACGGCTGACGATACCGGTCACACGCTTGGCGGTCAGCGGCACATAACGCAGCAACACACCGGCATGGATGGTGAAGTAATCGACTCCCTGCTCGGCCTGCTCGATCAGCGTGTCGCGGAACAGCTCCCAGGTCAGGTCCTCGGCTGCACCCCCCACTTTTTCCAGCGCCTGATAGATCGGCACCGTACCGATCGGCACCGGCGAATTGCGGATGATCCACTCGCGGGTTTCGTGAATGTGCTTGCCGGTGGACAGGTCCATGACCGTGTCCGAGCCCCAGCGGATGCCCCAGGTCAGCTTGGCGACTTCCTCTTCGATGGAAGAGCCCAGTGCGCTGTTGCCGATGTTGCCGTTGATCTTCACCAGGAAGTTGCGGCCGATGATCATCGGTTCAAGCTCGACGTGGTTGATGTTGGCCGGGATGATCGCGCGGCCCCGGGCAATCTCTTCTCGCACGAACTCGGCAGTGATTTCCTTCGGGATGCTCGCGCCAAAGCTGTGCCCGGCATGTTGCTGGGTCAGCAGACCTGCGGCGCGGGCTTCCTGGAGCTTCATGTTCTCGCGGATGGCGACGTATTCCATCTCGGCAGTAATGATGCCCTGACGCGCGTAGTGCATCTGGCTGACGTTGGCGCCGGCCTTGGCCCGGCGCGGGTTGCGTACATGAGCAAAGCGCAGCGCGGTGAGTTCGGCATCGCTCAGGCGTTGCTGGCCGAAGTTGGAGCTCAGGCCCGGCAGACGCTCGGTGTCATTGCGCGAGTCGATCCATGGCGAACGCACGTCAGCCAGGCCTTTGCGCACGTCGATGATCACATTGGGGTCGGTGTAGGGGCCGGAGGTGTCATAGACCGTGACCGGGGCGTTAATCTCGCCGCCAAAGTCAGTCGGGGTGACGTCCAGGGTGATTTCGCGCATCGGCACGCGGATGTCCGGGCGCGAGCCCTGAACGTAGATTTTCTGCGAACGGGTAAACGGCTGTACCGATCCGGAATCGACCTGCGCCGACTCACTCAAATGGGCTGCGTTTTTTGCTTTTATACTCATCACGGCTCTCCAGACATCCAGTTGCGGATTTATTGTCGGAGTGACCTGACATGACGGACGGGTGCACCAATGCTGGTGCTGAGTATCGAAAGGAGGCGAAACTGTTCATTATTTGAACAATCGACCCCGGACGGCACTCAAGAGGACTCGCCGGGAGACGAGAAATCTTGTTCCCTACGCAGGCGCTAACCTGATCAGGTTCAACGGGATCCGGTTTAACCGATCTCAGCCTCATAGCAAGGCACCCCGACAAGAACGCCGCCAGTCTATGACGGGGTGCCGTCGCAACGCCAGCCTATTTGCACGGGGCTCGATAAATGGCGCAAATCGACGATTGTTGCCAAAAGCGTCTGGCTCTACACTCCCTAGCCCGGTTTCTCTTCAACCCGAACTGTAATTACTTTCTTCATGAACAGGGAATGCCTCATGTTGCGCAAACTTTCGTTGGTCGTGGCTGTTTCGTTTGCGTCCAGCGGGTTGACCTGGGCAGCCGAATTGCCAAGGCCAACGCAGACAGGGCTGTTGAGCGTTTATCAGCAGGCCGTGGACAACAACGCCGACCTCGCAGCCTCTCGCGCCGATTACGATGCGCGCAAGGAAGCCGTGCCGCAGGCCCGCGCCGGTTTGCTGCCGAACATTTCCGGCAGCGCCCAGAACAGCAGCACCCGTACCAGCATCGATCAGCCCAGAGCCGTGGCCACCCGCAGCGGCAACCTCTACCAGGCCACGCTGAGCCAGCCAATCTTCCGCGCCGACCGCTGGTTCCAGCTGCAGGCTGCCGAAGCGAGCAACGAACAGGCGGCACTCGAGCTATCGGCTACCGAGCAGAATCTGATCCTGCAATCGGCGCAAAGCTATTTCAGCGTACTGCGTGCACAGGACAATCTGGCCTCGACCAAGGCCGAGGAAGCGGCCTTCAAGCGCCAGCTGGATCAGGCCAACGAGCGCTTCGATGTCGGCCTGTCGGACAAGACCGATGTACTGCAGGCGCAGGCCAGCTTTGACACGTCACGCGCCAGCCGACTCATTGCCCAACGCCAGGTCGACGATGCCTTTCAGGCGCTGGTGACGCTGACCAACCGCGAATACAACTCGATCGAAGGCATCGTGCATACCCTGCCGGTGCTGGCACCGACGCCCAATGACGCCAAGGCCTGGGTCGATACCGCCGCGCAGCAGAACCTCAATCTGCTGGCCAGCAACTACGCAGTCAATGCCGCCGAAGAAACCCTGCGTCAGCGCAAGGCCGGACACGCGCCGACGCTCGATGCCGTGGCGACCTATCAGCGTGGCGATAACGATGCACTGGGTTTCAGCAACCCCAACTACACCGGCCGCAACTACGGCGGCGACGTCGAGCAGCGCAGCATTGGCGTGCAGTTGAATATCCCGATCTACAGCGGCGGGCTGACCAGCTCACAGGTACGCGAAGCCTATGCGCGCCTGAGCCAGAGCGAGCAACGCCGTGAAAGCCTGCGTCGTCAGGTGGTGGAAAATACGCGCAACCTGCATCGCGCGGTGAATACCGATGTGGAGCAGGTCCAGGCCCGCAAACAATCGATCATTTCCAACCAGAGCGCGCTGGAAGCCACTGAAATCGGTTATCAGGTCGGCACCCGCAACATCGTCGACGTGCTGGATGCGCAACGCCAGCTGTATGCCTCGGTGCGGGACTACAACAACACGCGTTACGACTACATCCTCGACAACCTGCGCCTCAAGCAGGCAGCAGGCACCCTGAACCCGGGCGACCTGCAGGACCTGTCGCGCTACCTGAAGGCCGACTACAACCCGGACAAGGACTTCCTGCCGCCGGACCTGGCGACTGCCGCGCAGAAGAACTTCGAGCGACCTGCAAAGCGCTGAGATTGCTGACCGCTCTGGATGCTCTACGCCCGACTTCGAGTCATGCAGCGCGACGCAGATTTGTGACGCGGAGCGTCACCCAAGGCATTCCCACGCTGGAGCGTGAGGAACGATAGGCGTCTGGACGAGCTCAACTATCGTGCCCATGCTCCGCGTGGGTATGCCGTTCCGGACGCTCTGCGCCCTCCCGATTCAGCGTTTGCTCATCAATCGCCCGATCCCGTCGAGCAGGCGTTGCAGTGCGCCCTGATTGGCTTTCATCACCGCAAGCCCGGCATCGGCCATGTTGCGCGCCTGCTGCGGCTGGTCGAAAAGGCCCTGCACGGCGGCGGCCAGCGCTGCTGCATCGTTGACCTCTTGCAATGCACCGGCCTTGCGCAGCATTGCGGCAATCTCAAGAAAGTTGAACAGGTGCGGGCCGCTGAGTACCGGCATGGCCAGTGCTGCAGGCTCCAACAGGTTGTGCCCGCCGTTGGGCACCAGGCTGCCGCCAACGAAAGCGATGTCAGCCAGCGCATAGAGAAACAGCAATTCCCCCATGGTATCGCCCATCAGCACCGAGACATCCGCCGTGACAGCCTGCGCGGTTGAGCGTCTTACCGTCGCAAAACCCTGTTGCTGACACAACGCATGCACGCTGTCGAAACGTTCGGGGTGGCGCGGCACCAGAATAAGCAGCGCGTCGGGGTGACTGGTCAGTAACGTGCGATGAGCCGCCAGCACGCTTTCATCCTCGCCCGCATGCGTGCTGGCCGCGATCCAGACCGGACGCTGCGTGGTCTGCCATTGTTCACGCTGCTGGGCGGCACGCTGCAGAAGCTGCTGGTCGATGCTCAGGTCGAACTTGATCGAGCCGGTCACCGCCACGCACTCGGGACGTGCGCCCAAATCACGAAAGCGCTGCGCCTCAGCTTCAGTCTGCACCGCGAACCAGGCCATTTCCGCGAGCATCGGTCGCGTCAGCCCGGCAAAGCGCGCGTACCCCCGCGCCGAACGCTCCGACAGCCGGGCATTGGCGAGCACCACAGGGATCCCGCGCAGAGAACACTGATGGATGTGGTTGGGCCACAGCTCGGTTTCCATGATGATCCCCAGCCGTGGCTGTACCTGATCAAGAAAACCCGCGGCCGCCCACGGCAGGTCGTAGGGCAGGTAGCAATGCTGAATCCGCGGCTCGCTGGCGAACAGCGCCTTGATTCGCTCCGAACCTGTGGGCGTCATGCAAGTCACAGTGATCGGCAATTGCGGATATTGCACCAGCAGCGAGCGAATCATCGGCGCGGCGGCGATGCTTTCCCCCACTGACACCGCATGCACCCAGATGCCGCCCCGCTGCATGACCGGCAAGCCGCGGGCGAAGCGCTCGCCGATGCGCTGGCGATACGCCGGGGCCTTGCGCGCACGCAACCACAGACGCAGGGCAACCAGCGGCAGGCCGAGATGAAACAGTACGGTATAAAGAGTTCTATTCATGGGCGCGGAGTTTATCAGCCCGCCATCACAAGTCGCTAGAATGCGCAGCCTGACGAAAAGGAATGCACCATGAACGCTTATTACCTGTTGGCTATCGCCGTTTGCGCGGAAGTCATCGCCACCACGTCCATGAAAGCGGTGAAGGGATTCAGCACCCCGCTGCCCCTGATGCTGCTGATTACCGGCTATGCGATCGCGTTCTGGATGCTGATTCTGGTGATGCGCACGATCCCGGTGGGCATCACTTACGCCATCTGGTCGGGCATGGGCATCGTACTGGTGAGCATCGCGGCGTTCTTCATCTACGGCCAGAAACTCGACCTGCCCGCGCTGCTGGGCATGGGCATGATCGTGGCAGGCGTGGCAGTCATTCAGCTGTTCTCGAAAACCGCCGGGCATTGAAAACCCGATCCTTTATAATGCTGGTACTTTTCGCTCACTGAGGTGCTCATGCCATCGGTTATTTCCACTGACGTGCTGATTGTCGGGGCTGGCGTCGCCGGTCTCTGGCTCAATGCCCGGTTGCGTCGTCAAGGGTTCTCGACAGTGCTGGTAGAAAGCGCCAGCCTGGGTGGCGGGCAAAGCCTCAAGTCTCAGGGGATCATCCACGGCGGCGCCAAGTACGCGCTGCACGGCGCGCTGTCAGGTGCCTCCGAAGCCATTGCCGACATGCCGCGTCGCTGGCGTGAGGCCCTCGATGGCAAGGGCGAGCTGGACCTGTCCGGTGTACGCCTGCTGTCCGAGGCCCATTACCTGTGGTCGCCAGGCACCATCGCCGGCAACCTCACCAGTTTCTTCGCCAGCAAGGCCGTGCGCGGCCGTGTGGATCAGGTCAAGGGCGAGCAACTGCCGCCAGCCCTGCAAAACCCCAAATTCAAAGGCAAGGTCTATCGACTGGCCGAGCTGGTGGTCGATGTACCCAGCCTGATCGGGCGGCTTGCCGAGCTGGCCGGTGACAGCATGCTGGCCGGTCAGCACATCGAGCCGCTCTTCGAGGGCGATGAGCTGATCGGTCTGCGCGTCGATGGTCGCGATATCCATGCGCAGCGCATCGTGCTCAGTGCCGGTGGCGGCAATGCCGATCTGCTGAACGCACTGGGCGTGTCGCAACCGCAGATGCAGCGCCGTCCGTTGCACATGGTGCTGGTCAAGGGGCCGACCTTGAAGCCGCTGTACGCTCATTGCCTGGGTGGCGGGCCCAAGCCACGCATCACCATGACCACGCACCCGGCCGCAGATGGCCAGTGGGTTTGGTATCTGGGTGGCGATCTGGCCGAAGCCGATGGCGTGGCGCGCCAACCGGACGCGCAGATCGCCGTCGCGCGCAAAGAGCTTGAGGCGCTGCTGCCGTGGGTCGACCTGAGTCAGGCGCAGTGGGCGACCCTGCGTGTTGATCGTGCCGAGCCGGCTCAATCAGGGCTGGTGCGCCCGGACAACGCCTTCCTCGACAGCCAGCAACGTCTGATGATCGGCTGGCCGACCAAGCTGGCGCTGGCACCGGACTTCGCCGACCGGGTCCTGTCGCAGCTGTCCAGAGACGGCATCCACCCAACCCCGCAAGCTGCGCTGAGCGATGTGCCACGGCCTCCGATGGCCATACCTGTCTGGGATGAACTGCTGCCATGAGCCTGAAAACCCTGCACAATCTGCATCGCCCGCTTGGCAGTACCGGCCTGAACGTATCGCCGCTGGGGCTGGGCACCGTCAAACTGGGGCGCGACCAGGGCGTCAAATACCCCAGCGGCTTCAAGATTCCCGATGACCAGCAGGCGCAGATGCTGCTGCGCATGGCCCGCGACATGGGCATCAACCTGATCGACACGGCACCCGCCTACGGTACCAGCGAAGAGCGCCTGGGGCCGCTGCTGCGCGGTCAGCGCCAGGACTGGGTAATCGTCAGCAAGGTTGGCGAGGAGTTCGTCAACGGCCAGTCGAGCCATGACTTCAGCGCCGCCCATACACGCACATCGGTCGAGCGCAGCCTGAAACGTCTTGAAACTGACTTTCTCGATCTGGTTCTGGTGCATTCGGACGGCAACGATCTGGCGATCCTCAACGACGCCGGGGTATATCAAACGCTCGCCGACCTCAAGCGCGAAGGCAAGATTCGCGGCTTCGGCTTTTCCGGCAAGACCGTCGAAGGCGGCCTGCTAGCGCTGCGCGAGGGTGACTGCGCAATGGTCACTTACAACCTCAACGAGCAGGATGAAAAACCGGTACTGGATTACGCGCAGGCTCATGGCAAAGGCATTCTGGTCAAGAAAGCACTGGCCAGTGGTCATGTCTGCCTGACACCCGGCATCGACCCGGTCCACGCCAGTTTCCAGCTACTGTTTGAACATCCGGCGGTTGCCAGTGCTATTGTCGGCACCATCAACCCGTTGCACCTGGCACACAACGTTGCAACTGCCGCTGCCGTGATTTGCCGTCAAGCCTGATTGAGGCGGCCGACCCCAACGCAAGAAGGAGCCGTTATGCCGCGAACACTGATCCGGAAGAATCCCAGCAACTTCAAGACCCTGCCGCTGTTTGTCGAGGCCTCTGCGGAAAGCCTGAGCTACCAGAGCGTCGGCATGCCGATGAACTTCGCGCAGACCTTGCAGCGGCGGCGCAAGATCGACGTGCCGGACACCGAACACTTCGCCACCGAACTGGCCAATCTGGGGGTGTCCGTTCGCCTGACCGTCAATTGGCAGAACCGCGATTACTGGGTGCTGGTCCGCCAACGTCGTCAGGACCGCGGCGACGTCGTGCTCAAGCTGATCTCGGGTTACGTCCCGGCCCATGAGCTGACACTGCCGCTGCACACCGCGATTCAGGAAGTGGCCGAAGAGTGCCTGATCGAAACACCGCAGGGTTGGCTCAGCGGGCTGTTCAAGGAGACCTGGCTGCCTGCGCCCTATGCCGCCGCGCTGCATTATCGCGAGGCCATGCCCTTTCGCCTGAGCCCCCTCTCTGGCGCCGCGAGACCGGTGCGAACCGGCAGTCTGACCCTGCTGGAACGTCCACGGGCCTATGTGCATCTGCCCACAGCGTCCTTGCAGCTGATTTACGACATGCGCCTGGAAATCCCCAAGGAAGCGCGCCCGGTCAGCCTTTTCCATGTCGACGAAGCTCTGGAAAACGATCAACTGGTCGCCCGCCTCAACCGCAGCAAACCTGACCTGTACCTGATGCCGCTGGAGAATGGCGCGCCTCTGCCTGAGCTGTATACGCTCAAGCGCGACAAGCTGATTCCGGCCGGTACAAGAGGGCTGTACCTGGCCGAGAGTTTCGCCGCGCAGGATGGCTGGGTGGTGCGTGAAGAGCGGATTCGCTGGAAAGACTGGCTGCGTCAGCAGGGCATGGCCCCGCCAGCGAAGAAGTCAGGGCTGAAACGCCTGACCGGCAAGGCCCGAGAGCTGTTGCACTCCATTAGTGGCAAGCTGTAAGCCTCAAGCCTCAAGCCTCAAGCCTCAAGCCTCAAGCCTCAAGCCTCAAGCCTCAAGCCTCAAGCCTCAAGCCTCAAGCCTCAAGCCTTTTGATTTGATCTGCTTTGGCTTGCAGCTTGCAGCTTGCAGCTAACCCCTACCCCTACCCCTGCCCTCGAATCTTTTCGACGATCGCGGTGGTAGAGCTGTTTTCCACCAGCCCCAGCACACGCACTTCGCCGCCGTACGCCTGAACGATATCGGCACCGACCACCTGATCGACACCATAATCACCGCCCTTGACCAGCACGTCGGGCTTGACGTGGGTCAGCAGGTTTTCAGGGGTTCCTTCCGGGAAGCTGATGACCCAGTCCACGGCCCCCAGACCTGCCAGCACCGCCATGCGCCGCTCAACGCTGTTGATCGGTCGGCCTGGCCCTTTCAAGCGGCTGACGGACGCATCGTCGTTGACGGCAACGATCAGGCGATCACCCAGGGCGCGCGCCTGCTCCAGGTAGGTCACATGACCGGCGTGGAGAATGTCGAAGCAGCCGTTGGTGAAAACGATCCTTTCCTTGTGCGCGCGTGCGTCATCGACCGCCAGCAGCAGTTGCTCCAGGCCCAGTACACCGCGCTCGGAGCCCTCTTCACGCTGAATGGCCCGGCGCAATTCAGGGGCACTGATGGCCGCGGTACCCAGCTTGCCGACCACAATGCCCGCCGCCAGGTTGGCCAGCGCCACCGCATGCGGCAACTCTTCGCCGGCAGCAATCGCTGCCGCCAGGGTAGAGATCACCGTATCACCAGCACCGGTCACATCGAACACTTCGCGGGCACGGGCCGGCAAATGCAGCGCCTGCTGATCAGGACGCAGCAGGGTCATGCCATGTTCGCCACGGGTCACCAGCAGCGCGCCGAGATCGAGCTCCTGCATCAACTGCGCACCCTTGGTGACCAGTTGCGCCTCATCGACGCAATGACCGACGATGGCCTCGAATTCGCTGAGGTTCGGCGTGATCAGGCTGGCACCGCGATAGATCGCGAAGTCCTTGCCCTTGGGGTCGGCCAGCACCGGAATGCCGCGCTTGCGGGCGGCCTGAATCAGCGCCTGATGGTTTTTCAGTGCGCCCTTGCCGTAATCCGACAGGACCAGCACCTTGATGCCATCCAGCAGGCTGTAGACCTCTGCGCTCAGGGCCAGCGGATCAGTCCTGAACGGTTCTTCGAAATCGATACGCAACAATTGCTGGTGGCGACTCATGACACGCAGTTTGACGATGGTCGGCTGATCGGCGATGCGCTGAAAGCGCGCCAGCACACCAGCAGCCTTGAGGCTGTTGGTCAGACTCTCGGCAGCTTCGTCATCCCCCGTCACGCCGACCAGCGAAGCGGGTGCGCCCAGCGCAGCGATGTTCAAGGCCACGTTGGCAGCGCCACCCGGACGGTCCTCGATCTGATCGACCTTGACCACAGGCACTGGCGCTTCAGGGGAAATACGCGAGGTACCACCATGCCAGTATCTGTCGAGCATGACATCGCCCACCACCAGGACAGGGGCCTGATCAAAGCGCGGCATGGATAGCTTCATGGAACAACCCGTACTTGAAAAATGGACAGGGGCGGAATCTTAGCACAGGGGTTTGCAACCGACAGGCTGTTGAATCACGCCGCTCAAAAGGCAGGCGGACCGCCTGGGTCCGCCCGGTGAAAGTCAGGTCAGACAGCGCCGACCGGAGCCGGCTCGTCCAGCCCCATGGCATGCAGGCGGGCGTAATAGCCGTTCTGCGCCAGCAGCTCCGAGTGCGTACCGCGTTCGACGATCTGCCCGGCGTCCATGACCAGAATCAGGTCGGCCTTCTCGATGGTCGAAAGGCGGTGGGCGATGACCAGCGTGGTACGGCCCTTCATGACGTGATCCAGCGCCGCCTGAATGTGCCGCTCGGACTCGGTGTCCAGCGCCGAGGTGGCTTCGTCGAGAATCAGCAACGGGGCGTTCTTGAGCAGCGCGCGGGCAATGGCCAGACGCTGGCGTTGACCGCCTGACAGCAGCACACCGTTTTCGCCCACCTGGGTATCGAAACCCTGCGGCAACTGGTCGATGAACTCCTTGGCGTACGCATCAGCGGCGGCCGCTTCGATGTCGGCACGCGGCGCGCCGGCCAGATCGCCGTAGGCAATGTTGTTGGCAATCGTGTCGTTGAACAGCGTGACGTTCTGATTGACCTGAGCGATGTGCCTGCGCAGGTTACGCAAGCGATAATCGTTGATCTCGACGCCATCGAGCAGGATGTTGCCCATGTCGTGCCCGTAGAAACGCGGAATCAGGTTGGCCAGGGTCGACTTGCCGCTGCCGGAGCGTCCTACCAGGGCAATCATCTGTCCCGGCGCGGCGGAGAAACTGATGTCGTTCAACACCTGACGCGCCGTCTGCGGGTAGAAGAAGCTGAGGTTCTTCACCTCGAGGTGGCCGGTCACACGATCGCGCTCGATGGTGCCGGTGTCGACTTCCTCTTCCACATCCAGCTGTTCGAAGATGCTTTCGGCACCGGCGACGCCTTTCTGGATCGTCGAACTGACTTCCGACAGCTGACGAATCGGCTTGGGCAGCAGGCCCGCAGCGGTGATATAGGCGACCAGATCACCCGCAGTCGCTTCACCACGCAGGAACAGCACGAGGAACATCAGCACCGCCATGGCGCTGTAGATCACCAGTTGCAGCATCGGCGTGTAGATGGCGCCGGTCTTGGTCATGCGCAGCTGCTTTTTGGTGTTGCTGTTGCTGGCCTGGGCAAAGCGCGCCTGCTCGTAGGACTCGCCACCGAAGCTGCGGACTACGCGATAGCCCTGAATGGTTTCAGAGGCAACATGCGTGACATCGCCCATCGCCACCTGGATCTTCTTGCTCTGCTTGCGGAATTTCTTGCTCGCGGTGCCGACCATGACGGCAATCAACGGCAAAATCGCGAGCATCACCAGCGTCAGCTTCCAGTTCATCATCAGCAGATAGATGAACAGGAACACCACGGTCAGGCCTTCGCGAATCACCACCTTGATGGCATCGGTGGCTGCACCGGTCACCATCGTGACGTTGAAGGTGATGCGCGAGATCAGATGGCCGGAATTGGTCGTATCGAAGTAGCGATTGGGCAACACCAGCAGCTTGTTGAACAGCTCTACGCGCAGGTCATGCACCAGCCCGAGGGAAACCTTTGCCAGGAAATAGTTGCCCAGAAACGAGCCCAGCCCCTGCCATGCGGCGATCAGCACGATCAGCAGCGGCACGGCCTGCAACAGCTGCAACTCGCGCAGGTAAGGAACATTGGGAAACAGCACCGCTTCAGGATTGGTCAGGCCATCGACGAAATATTTCAGGATGCCGGCGAGCATCGGCTGGGTCGAGGCGAAGATCACGAAACCAATGATGCTGAGCAGGAAAATGCCCACATACGGACGCACATAAGACAACAGGCGGAAATAGATTTTCACGCTGGAGGTTGCGGACGATTCGGAGGTTGTCATGAGAATCCGTCGTGTTAAAAAGAGGCCGAATTGTATCACAGCGGTTTTCGCGGCTGCCTGCTGCGGTAACATAGGTGGCTCGTCCATTACCAAGGGCGTAAAAACCGGAGTATCGATGCAAGCGCTTGACCACGCCCATTACCTTGAACAGGTTCAAGGTGCCGAAGTACTTGAAGCCGACGGCACGGGCGACAAGGTACTCCGCCTGCGTGACGGCTCCATGCTGAAACTGTTTCGGCGCAAACGCCTTGTCAGCTCAGCAGCCTGGTACCCCTACGCGCAGCGCTTCGCAGACAACTGTGAAACGCTGGCCAAACGCGACATTCCCTGCCCGCGCATACGCTCGGTCAGCCGCATCGCCGAGATCAAGCGCGATGCCGTGCATTATGATCCGCTGGCTGGCTTCACCCTGCGCCAGCTACTGGGCAGTGCGGTGGCCGACGACAAGCTGCGCAGGCAACTGGGAAGCTTTATTGCCGGGCTGCACGAAAAAGGCATCTACTTTCGCTCGGCCCATCTTGGCAACGTGATCCTCACGCCCGAAGGCAGCCTCGGCCTGATTGACATCGCCGACATGAAAACCTATCGCCGCGCCTTGCGCAAAAGCCTTCGCCTGCGCAACTTCAAGCACATGCTGCGCTATCAGGAAGACCGTCAATGGCTGCTGGACAACGGCAACCCGGCCTTTCTCGATGGTTACATGAGCGCTCAGACCCTCTGCGACACCTCTGAACTGGCCCAGGCTGTTCAATAACCTGCCCCATGAAAAATGGCCGCTTTCGAAGCGGCCATTTTTTTGAGGCTATTGCTGCTGCCTGAGCCGATGCGTCTGCACCACTCGCCCCAACACCATGGACGCCGGTAACAGCACCAGCACCCAGAGCTCGTCTGGATTGCCGACCAACTGGGCTCCGTCGAAGTTAAGCATGACCAACGCGCACACAAGGTAAAGACCCCAGGCATCGCCATTGCGCACGGAGTCCCACAGCGTTATCGCCATCACGACCAGAAACATCACCAGCGAAGCGGCGCCGGTGTACAGCCCCAGCGACACGAAAATATTGTGCGGGTGCTGGATCGGTATGCCGCCCGTCAGGGTCTGGGTCGTGTAGAAATCCACACCGCAGCCCAGCATCCAGCCACAGCGACGCCATTCACCGGTCATGATTTCAAACAGCTCGATGCGATAGGAATCACCTCTGACCATCAGTAGGGCGACCCACTGTTCATCCTTGACGAACCAGAAGGCGGCTGCCGCCACGACGCCCAGCGCCAGCAAGACCACTGTCGTGCGCAGCGGGAAACGGTAGAGCGCATAGGCGGTGCAGACAGCAAACAGAACGGCGCAACCCACCAGCGCAGTACGTGTCTGCACGATAAAGGCGGTTATCACCAGCGTGACAAGAACGGCGCAGACGGCCTCGACCCAGCGACGCTCTTTTGCCCACAACGGCATGGCCAACGCGAGGCTGCAGACCAGCCAGGCACTGGCGTAGATCACGTTCTCCATTCGCCCAGGCAGAATCGCCACACGCTGGCCGAACTCGAACTGCCCGGTCACCCAGCTGTGAATACTGCTCAGCAGAATGTACAGGCACAGCGCCCAGAACATGCTGCGCACGAAGACCCCGCGTCTGAAGAAGCCGTTGTCGGTAATCCCGGCGACGACAAAGACAAACAGGCTGACGTAGATGATGTGCTTGTAATACTGGAACTCCTGCGCCTGTAGCGCGGGGACCAGAAAGCAGGCCATGAACACCGCCCAGGCAATGCCCAGAGGCTTGGCAAACACGCCAGCGCCGCGGTACTTGATCAAGAAGAACAAGCCCGGCAGCGCCGTGAATGCATAAAACAGATTGTTGGTGATCTTGGCTGAGGGGTTGAGGATGAAACTCAGCAGGAAGATGACGATGGCAGCCGTAAAATACTGCTGTACTTTGCTGCCGGGCATTCTTATCGGGTCAACTGACATTATTAAGCAACCAACCTGCTACTAGGCCAGCGAGCACAGCGACGATCAGCTTGACGCGATCCCGACGTTTGCGACGCTGTTTGTCAAGCCGCTCCTGCGGCAACTCCACGTGCTCACCAAACCCGGTGTGCAACACGGCATCATTTTCCAGAATCAGAGCGTAACGGTTTTGCGCAGCGAATAATTGTGAAAGTTTCTTCTCGCCACCGTGCCCGGCATAAGGCGCATGCTGCAGGTAATCAGCCAGGCGGCGCAGCCCCGGATTGAAGGAAAACCCCTGCCATTCAGGCTTGTGCGAGCCCAGCTTGTAAAACGCAATACCCTCGACCACTTCACGCTCGTTGAGGTAAACGTAAGGGCTGTGGATACGCAGATCGTGATTGTAGCTGCGCAACCAGACCTGTAAGGCTTGCGGATCGTGTTTCAGCAGCGTCATCGACTCTTCGATGAAGTGCGGACGGTAGAAATCCCAATCGTCTTCGCAATGGAACACCCAGGACGTTTCGATCAGCGAATAGGCCGCGTCGACAGAGCGCATCTGCCCCAGCTTGGGGTTGTTGATGATGAAGCGCGTATGCGGGTGCCAGTGCTCGGGAATGCAGGCCTGAACCCGGTCATCACCGGAGTCTTCGGTAATCAGCACATGGCGTATGGGCGCAGTGTTGAAATGGTCGAACGTTTCCAGGGTGCGCTTCAACAGGTCGAATCGACCACAACTGGTGACGACCAGCGTAATGTCGCTGTTTTCGCTGAATACCATCATTCGTTCCCAATCATTGAATATTCATAATTCCCTACCATCCCAATCGTGACCGCAGGCGATCGATCCAGCTCGCCGCCGGCATGCTGCGCAGTGGCGCATGCATGGCGTCCACGATGGCTTTTCCAAGGGCATGGAATGTAAAGCGTTCCTCGACCAAAGTCTGCCCATTACAAGATATTTCGCCAGCCAGTGTGACGTTATCGCGCAATTTCGCCAGCTTTTCGCGAAGTTCGGGAATGTCGCGATAGAGCACGATGTTGTGCATGTCGACAAAGCCCAGCGCGCGGTTTTCTTCAGCGCCCTGATCGAAGGCGAGCAGCACGCAGCCGCACGCCATGGCCTCGAAATTCTTGATCATGTACTCGCCCATGCCCACGTCGGCACTGACGAAAAAACGGATGCGGTTCAGGGTGTCGCAATACTCTTCGCCGGACTTGGTCCGCGTGACGAGCAGATTCTCGACCTGGCCCAACTCATCCAGCAACGCCTTGCGACCGCTGTAGGCCACGCTGTTGGTGCTGCCCACGAAAGCCAGTTCGATGTCACGCTCGCGTGCCTGCAACTGCAGCAGGCTCTGGTCATAGCCCTTGGGCACGAACACCGCATCGAAGCCTTCCTGGCGCAGCCGTTCACTGACCGTGAACCCCGAGCAGATCACTCGCGCCCAAGGCAGCTTGCGATAGTGCGCGCTGAACTTGCCGGTGTATTTGCACGGAATGTAGTTCTGGTAGGCATCGTGTTCGAGGATGACCAGATTGGGAATCGTGCGGATGAAGCCGACCTGACGCACTTCCTGCTTGAAACGCAGGAAAAACACGATCCGGTCATAGCGGCTGACGTCCACCTCACGGCGGAAATAACCACGCAGGTTGCGTTGCTCCGCAGAGCTCAGCCAGCGCACTTCGCATTCACAATGTGCAGCGATGCCGTCATAGAGACGGTCCAGAATCGCACGCTGCTCTTTCTGGACCAGCAGTAGAACTTTCATGGTTTTCCTTGCAGTACTGCGCCTGCTGAATCAGAGATCACGGCTGCACCAGAACAACTCGTGTCGTCGCACCGCCTTGCGGAAGAATTCGTTTTCGCCCTCGGCCGGCCAGTGACGACCGGCCAGAACCCGCTGCAGCGCACGGCGCACACGGCGCTTGAACGGCATCGGCGGCAGCAGGTCATGCATCATCCCCAGCGCCATTGCCTTGTCGCGTTGCGCGGCGACCGACAATTGAAGGCTGTACGGCACCAGCGCCAGCGCGGCATCGAATACCGGCGGCAGGCTGATGCCGCTGTAGGCATCGCCCATCGGCCAGCGGTCGTTGTCGTGCAGGTGATTGGCATAACCGAGCACCACGTCCGGCTGCCATTCGAGCCCGAGCAGGGCTTCACGCACCGCAGCCTGGGCGCAGATGTGATCGGGATGAGGGTCGATGGCAGGGTGCGGCATCACCACAACCTGCGGCCGGGCCTTGAGAATCAGCGCGCGCAGGTCGGCGAGCAGGTTGTTCCAGGTCGGCTGGCCGTCGTCGCCGGGCAATGGCAGGGTATTGAACTGACGGAACAGGCGGGTATCGGTCAGATCCGCCTCACGCGAACCAATCGGCGTATCCGGCGCAGCCTGCATGGCAGGCAGTTGCAGGCAGAAATAGCCCAATTGAACACACTGCGACTCGGGCACCCCGCCCCAGCGCGCCACGGCGATACTGTCCCAGGCCCGCAAGCGGCCTTTCATGCGCGCAGCTTCGGCGCGCTCCATGCCCATCTGCTGATAATGCTCGGCCTCTATCTCACCGGCGGTTAGTGTGATGATCCACGCTTCCTCGGCCTGGCTGTAAAGCCCGAAAGCGGCCAGCTCGGCATCGTCGGCGTGCGGTGCGATGACCATGACACGCTGTTTTCGCGCATCCGGCTGACGAAACAGCCAGAGCCGCGGCGTGCCGGCCAGACGGCAGCAACGCCCGCGCAGTTTCAGCACACCTGCGGCCAGCGGCTCGCCCAGCCCGGTGAGGTTCAGATAGCGCACGCCGCAGACGCCACGCTCGAATGCCTGCTGGTCGTTCAGGCCCTGGCCTTGCAGCTCGACCACAGGGTCGAGAAAACGCCCGAGCCAGGTACTTTTGACCGTCAGCGCCAGTATCAGCGTCTCGTCGCCGTTCAGTTGCACAGCGGGGTCGATCAGCAACGTGCCGCCGTCAAGGCGTACACCCGGCACTTCGCTTTCGGCAGCAAAGGTGTACTGATAGTCGTCAGACGGCGAATAGAACAGATGATCGGCGAACCAGGCCTCATGAGCGACCCAGGCACACACGGCCAGCAGCGGGGCCAGCCACCAAGCCACCAGCACGCCCACCGCGATCAACAGGAGCAGCCCACCCAGCAACGCCAGCCGCTTGTTACGGCGATGGCGTTTGAGCAATTGCTGCTTGCGACTCAAATCTGGAACACCGGAACGGGGTTGCACCATCGGTCCTTGTACTCGCGGTCGGCACGACCGAAGGAAAAACGCAGTGATTTGCCCAGCGCGCGGGCGTTCTCCCAGGCGGACTGGGTATTGACGAAGCTGAGCACGCTGCCCGGACTGAAATCACGGGTTTCGGGATCGACACCGCCGTTGACGTACTCGATGCTGACCCACTGCGGCGCTTCGACGCGATACACCAGTTGAATGGCAATCGGCGCATCGTTGAGAAACACCACCGAACCGATCAGCAGCTCGCGCAACAGCTCAATGACCTCGGCCTTGTGCCGGGCACCGGTCGCCTCGAAGCCCCAGCGCCGCTGAAACAGATCGCAGTACATACTTGCCAGCTCGGCGCTACTGAACTCGCTGACAGGCCTTACCGTCCCGCCGGCCTCTTCCAGCAAGCGAAGCTCACGACGCTGGTTGTAACGAAATTTCTTGGACAGTTCTTCAGGCGTACGCGCCATCGCCAAGGATTCGGTCTGTGGCTTGAAGGTACTGATGCGGCCTTCGTTGAGCGACGACACATAGCGGGCCCGGTGCCGGACCGGCACCTCGATATCATCGGCCACCGGCAGAATCAGCTCGGCATTACCCAGGTCGAACAACCCTTTCTTGCCGTGGCGCTTGAGCTCGTCCTTGGACAGCGCCAGCGAGCGCCCCCAGGTGGCAATCGCCGCCTTCACTTCACCGCCCTGCTCCCAGGCCAGGTAACGCACAGCGATGCCGGAAAATGCCGACAGACGCGCGACCACCAGCGGATGAGTGGCGACGCTGCCGCCAAACCGCTGCCAGGCCTGCTCGTAGGCAGCCGCGTCGATCTGCACCCAGCCACGCTCGCGCCAGCCCTTGAATCGATTGAGCATCAGGCCCCCGCTGTCAGGCTGGAGACTTGCGGCAGACGCCAGAAGACATTACGCACAGCGTGATCGGAAAAACGTTCGCGCAAGCGCAACAGCATGCGCTCGGCACAATCCTGACGTTGTTCGGCATCGAGGCCGGCCATGTGCACCAGGCCGTGTGCCAGGCTGTGCACATCACCGAGCGGGAACAGCAGGCCAACGTCTTCGACCACTTCCTTGGCGCCGCCGCATGAGGTTGCAACCAGCGGCACACCGGCGACCATCGCTTCCAGCAGGACCATGCCGAACGGTTCGTGGTCCGAGCTCAGGGCGAACACGTCGAAGGCCTTGAAGTAGCGGCGCGCGTCAGGCACTTGCCCAAGGAACAGCACCTGCGGGCCGATGCCCAGCTCCAGCGCCAGTGCCTTGAGGTCTTCTTCCAGGCGACCCTTGCCGAGAATCACCAGTTGGCTGTTCTCGGGAAGATCGGGCAGCGCTTCGGCAAAACCGCGCAACAGCGTGGCCTGATCCTTGTCGGGATGCAGGCGACCGACATTGGCGACAATCCAGGCCGATGCCGACAGGCCCAGCTCTGCGCGGGCATCTTCAGCGGAAAACTGACTGCCCTGCAGTTGCTCGACATCGATCCGGTTGTACAGGGTCTGAATGCGCTCGGCCGGCCACTTGGGCAGGCTGCTGCGCATGTCGTCGCGAACCGCGTCGGAAACACCCAGCAGGCTCAGGCGCTTACGAAACAGGTTGGCGAACAGCTTGCGACTGCGCCGGTGGTAATCGCCGAACGCATGGTGCACGCCGATCACCGGCAGTTTCGTCGCCAGCAGGGCGATGTGCACCGGCTTGAAGCGGTGCGCGATGCAAAAGCTGAACGAGCGGGTCGCGGCGATCTTGCGCAGGTCGCGGATGGCGCCCAGCTTCAGGCCACGAATGGCACTGGAGCTGTACTCCATGAACAGCACTTCGTCCGAACCGCAGTCAGCCACGACATCCGGATCGGCGGCACCGGTCAGAAACACTGTCGTTACGCGATAGCCCTTGCCGGCGAACAGGCTGGCGTATTGCCGCGCGCAGTCCAGAAACGGCCCGTCATAGCCGTGACAGAACTGCAGTACGTGTCGTTCAACCGAGCGTGTCATAAGCCTCGACGCCCTCTTTGACCACCAGGATGTCTTCCATGATCAGGTACTCGAGGTCCGAGCCGAAGAACATGTTCAGCGCATCGGTCGGCGAGCAGATCATCGGTTCGCCACGGCGGTTCAGCGAGGTGTTCAGGGACACGCCATTGCCGGTCAGGTTTTCCAGCGCTTTCATCATGTCGTAGTAACGCGGGTTGTATTCGCGCTTGAGCACCTGGGCACGGGAAGTGCCATCTTCATGGACGACTTCCGGAACGCGGGTTTTCCACTCTTCGGCCACTTCGAAGGTAAAGGTCATGAACGGCGCCGGGTGATCGATCTTGATCATCTGCGGGGCGACGGTGTCGAGCATCGACGGGCAGAAAGGCCTCCAGCGCTCGCGGAACTTGATCTGATGGTTGATGCGGTCGGCCACGCCGGTGACGCTCGGGCAACCGATGATGGAACGACCGCCCAGCGCGCGCGGACCGAACTCCATGCGCCCCTGGAACCAGGCAACCGGGTTGCCCTTGACCATGATCTCGGCAATCCGCTCCGGCGTGTTGTCGATCTGGCGCCAGACCGGCTTGCTCGGGTGACGGGCACAGGCCGCGATCACGTCTTCGTTGCTGTACGCAGGGCCGAGGTAGACGTGTTCCATCTTCTCGACCGGCACACCGCGGGCGTGCGATACATAAGCCGCAGCACCCACCGCCGTACCCGCATCGCCGGACGCAGGCTGCACGAACAGCTCCTTGACTTCAGGACGGGCGATGATGCGCTGGTTGAGTTTGACGTTCAGCGCACAACCACCGGCGAAAGCGATCTTGCCGGTCTCCTTGAGGATGTCGCCCAGGTAGTGATCCATCATCTGCAGCGCGAGCTTTTCGAACAGCGCCTGCATGCTCGCCGCGTAGTGAATATAGGGTTCGTCGGCCACGTCGCCAACGCGTTTCGGGCCGAGCCATTCGATCAGCTTCGGCGAGAAGTAGAAGCCCTTGCCGTTCTCTTTGTAGCGACGCAGGCCGATGACGTTGGCCAGCTCGGTATTGATGACCAGCTCGCCATTCTCGAAGGTCGCCAGACGCGAAAAGTCATACTTGCTGGCATCGCCGTACGGCGCCATGCCCATGACTTTGAATTCGCCGTCGAGCATCTCGAAACCGAGGAACTCGGTAATCGCGCCGTACAGGCCGCCCAGCGAGTCCGGATCGAAGAATTCCTTGATCTTGTGGATCTTGCCGTTTTCGCCATAGCCGAAGAAGGTCGTGGCGTACTCACCCTTGCCGTCGATGCCCATGATCGCGGTTTTCTCGGTGAAACCGGAGCAGTGGTAGGCGCTGGAAGCGTGGGCCAGGTGGTGCTCGACCGGCTCGATCTTGATCTTCTTCGGATCGAAGCCCAGTTGTTCGAGGCACCAGACAATCTTGTTGCGGTAGCGCTTGTAACGGCGGTTGCCCATCAGCAGCGCATCGAGGGCGCGATCCGGCGCGTACCAGTAACGCTTGGCGTAATGCCAGCGGGCCTTGCCGAACAGGCTGATCGGGGCGAACGGAATCGCGACCACGTCGACGTCCGAAGGCTTGATGCCTGCCTGTTCCAGACAGAACTTCGCCGACTCGTAGGGCATGCGGTTCTTTGCGTGCTTGTCACGAACGAAGCGCTCTTCTTCGGCCGCGGCAATCAGCTTGCCGTCGATGTAAAGCGCTGCGGAAGGATCATGGCTAAGGGCGCCGGACAGGCCAAGGATCGTCAATGCCACTAGTGTCTAGCCTCTTTAGTCTGCATGCAGGCGCAGGGCGCCCGAGAAAAGGTGTGCCCCCGCACAGCGGGCTGAGGGCAGCTAAAGGGCGGGATTATAGCGTAATGACCAACGATTGGCTCGACGCGCTGAAATGTCACCCAAGGCGGCCCGCCAGACGGTGTACGAAACGTCTCTTTCGCCACGCAGCATATTTATCTACGGCGTTGCTGCCCGTTGCATCTGATTAATTGAGGCCTTTAGTCACAGCCCCCAAGGCCGTCGATCAAACCTCAGCGCCTGGCGCAATGGAAAGCCTGTCATGACACATACACCACTCTCTCTGGATTTCACCCTTTCAACGCCGAGCCCTGTGCCGATGACGCCCGGCGATACCTGGCCTGACGCGTCCGCAGCGCTGAAAAGGCTCGACGAACTGCGCACCCTTCTGGCCAGGGAGCTAAACGCATTGCCCCAGGCTGGCGAAGCCTTGCTAAGCGCACTCACCGGCGCTGACGTGTCCGAGCGCGAACTGGAAATCTTCAGACTGTTGCAACAGATCGACGACTACTGGACGGACCCGGGCGAAACCGGTGAAAGCCGTCGCGACCGCCTGGTACCGGCCTTGCAACGGGCCATGCTTGACGAAGCCCGCGTCAGGGTTCACGAGCGCGATCTCGACAGTGGCTACCTGGCCTGTTTGCCCGAGTCACCCGAGCAGGCGCAAGGCCCGGCGCTCGCCTGCTCGACGCTGTGGGTACAACTGCATGATGACGAACAGATTGAAATGGCCGGTGTACTGGTGATTTCCCAGGATCAGGGGCGCACGTTATTGATGCTGCCAGGTCTCGGCATCACCGGTTTTGCCACGCAGGCCATGCTGCTCGAAACCCTTGCGCAGTGGCTCAACACGCCAACGTTGCGCGATACGCTGCTCGGCAACGCGCAACGACAGCATCAGGAGCGGCTGGCCGAGATAGTTCAGGACGCCGACCTGTACCTGGAGCCCTTCACCGCTGCCGACGTGCAACTGCAGCCCGTTACCACGGCACCGTTCAAGCACGCTTTCGACCGGCTGCTGAACAAGCAGCGCAACGACATCCGTTACGCCTGCGAACAGCCGGGCACGGCGGATCGGCTCAAGCGTCAATCGCTGATCCAGCAGGCCATCGACATGCCTGGCCTGTTCGGCCCGGCTGCCATGCTCGAGCTGCGTGAACTGAGCAACAGACGACGTCAGTACCAGCGTAACCTGCCCGAGTGGATGAAGATCGCCAGCGCGGCTGACCTGCAGACCTATGCCTTGCACCTGCAACGCTACGACGCGGCACATGCTGCGATGCTGAGCGTACTGGGCGGCGCAGCTTCCCCGGAGCAGTTTGCCGACATGCAGTTGCGCACGCGCCTGGCCAATGATCTGGGCGAGGATCTGGACCCGCGGGCCTTGACCATCGACACCCGTCGCACGCTGCCAGCGACGAGCGAGACCTACCGCGTGACGCTGCCGCTGACCAAACTGGCGCTCTATGGCCTGCATCCGGGTGACGAGACAGCAGGCTCGGACTTCCTCGACCAGACGCTCATCACCCTCGATGGACAGCCGCTGGACGCCGCCTACTCGGCCTTGACCCCGGCCTACCTTGCCGGCGTGATTGATGAGCTCAACCTGCGCGCGGTGTTTGCCACGTTTCAACGCGAGACCTATCAGCAGGAACACAATCAACAGATGCTGCGCGCACTGGCGCGGACCCGACTGACTAAGCTGGGCTGGGCGGCGAAGATGCAGGGGCATATCCAGCCCGAGGATTTTGCCATTGTCGCAGCGCTGACCAGCACGCCAGCGAGTGCGCCTGATCCCACGATGCGCGTGCAGCAGATCAAACTGAACGACTGCAACGTGATGGCCAGATTGCTGGTGTTTCGCAAGCAGGATGCTCAAGGCCAGACGCAACGGCTGATCATGTTCACCAGCGAGGCGCCCGGACACCAGTATTTCAAGGCTTTCGACACCCAAACCCAACTGCTGCATGAGGTGATTGGCTGGACCGCATCGCCCACAATGACTACCTGGCTGCTCGATCAGGTAGAGGTCACTGCGCGCCCGGAACTGGACGCGCAACTGACGGCCCTCCGCGAGAAACCCCAGCCTGCAAAGGAATTTCTGCAGTTCATCGATCACCCCGATTGCGAGACAGCATTGCGCAGTTTTACCGACGAACAGACTCGCGTATTGCTCTCCGAACAGGCCCGCCATACCCCGGACTGGTACCTGCGCGCCAGCCGCGCACAGCGCCGGGAATTACTCGCCGTTGAACACGCCATCGAGGGCGCGCTCGGCAACTATCAGGCCCAACCGCACACCAGGGTTCAGTCGTTCCAGGACTACGCACACCAGCGTGCCAGCCAGCAGATCGGCAAACTGCTGGGTGTCCCTGCCGGCACGGTAGACCCTGACCTGATCGTGATCACCAGCGAGCGCGAAACGCTGACCTACACCGACATGCTGCTCAAAGGCTACAACGACAGCATCGACCCCTTGCGCACGTCAGCAGCCACCGACGCCACGTTCAGCGGCCCGGAGGGTATCGACCTGAGCGCGCTGTCACCCGCAGCTGTTGCAGGCTCGGTGCGTGGCCAGTGGCTGGCGGACGAGTACATTGCGCTGATCAGAAACACCCTGCTGAACCGCGAAAACGATGGCTATGCCTACCGTCGCCAGTACAGCGTAATGATCACCCAACTGCAGATGAAGGCGGCTGCGCTGCGCAGCCTGCTGAAAGGTCATGTCGAGCCTGAGCAGTATGTCTGGCTCAAGCAATCACTGGATAACGCGCACCTGAGCGACTCGGCCTCACGGGAGCGTTTCCCCCTTTACCCCCTGCAAATACACGTGGATAAACCCCTGATCGCCTCGGGACTGACCGATGTCGATCAACTGGTTATCCCCAGCCCGCTGCTGACCCACATCGAAACCGTTCAGGGCTGCCTGGTCATTTTGCCGACGCAGATCCGTCACGCCGCGCTGCTCTATACGCCGCAGGCACCTGACGGTATCGAATTCCGTTTGTTCAGCGATTTCGTGAGCTCGCTGGATAGTGAAGGGATGATCGATTACTACAAGGATCGCTGCCGCATCAAGGCACGCCGCACCCTGTCGTTCTTCCTGCGGGACATGCAGAAGGGCAACGCCAACAAGCCTCCGGCCATCCCCAGGGCATTCATTTCAGACGTTGCCGATACCTGCTTCAACCGGCCGCTGGAGCGCAGGTTGCGCGATGTGGAAGAAACCAACAGCGGCCGCCACGACATGCTGGCCAAGCTGATCTGGATCAGTGTCGAAATCATTGCCACGGCCCTGACCCTGCCCTTTCCACCGGCAAGCTTTGCGGTGGGCAGTCTGGTTTCATTGCATGACAGCGGGCAGGCACTGGCAGCGCTGAGCGCAGGCGACCGGGAGCGCGCCACGAACTACATGCTGTCGGCACTGTTCAACGGCCTCGGTGCAGGCAGCGATTTGCTGGTGGGTCTGAAAGGACTGGGCGTTTTGCACCAGCTTGAGAACGGCCAGCATTCGACCCCGGTGTTGCGCTCGTTCCAGCGCCAGCCTTCCCTGCCGCGTTACGAGGACCTGTACCCGGTAGAGCTGCAAGAGCAGGTGTTTCTGCTCGGCAAGCCCAATGTGCACGGGCATGCGGCGGTGTTCCAGGCACCTCATGTCGCCTCGGCACCCCCGCTGGCAACCGGTCAGTTTGCAGCGCGCAGGGGCGATGGCGCCTGGCAGCCGCTGCTCCCGCTACCACCAGTCGCACAGCAGGCGCCATCAGGGTTGCGCATCGATCTGGCCGTCGACATTTCGCTGGAGAACCTGCCACGTATCGCCGATGGTCACGCAAAAGGCGTGCATGCAATCAATGGAAAACATTACATCCAGCTGTCAGACCGGGCCTTTGAGGTTCAGTACGACGCCTACTGGCGGTGCTGGCAAATCATCGACCCGGCCAATCTGTTCGCCTTCTTCGGCAAGCAGCCCGTTCGCCTGAATGATCAGGGCCAGTGGCTGCTCGTCGAACGGCAGCGCCTGCGCGGCGGCGGGCTGGACACTCCGGGCACTTATCGACCGCTACCAGAGGAAGCCAGCGCAAGCTCAAGCTCGCTGAACACCTTGAGCGACTATGAGATGCCGAGCGGCATGCGCGCGCACCTGGACATCGTTATCAACAAGGAGGTCTTCGATCCGACCGGTGCTGGTCTTGAAGTCTATTTCGAAACGTATTTCACCGAGGTGCGCCAGACCTTTACGGCGCGTCGGGAAAATCTCTATCAGGATGCCCAGGCCTTTTTTGCCCGATTCACGCCGCCACTCAAGCCGCCCCTGCCAACTTATAGTCTGCCCGGCAGCGTCGATACGCTCATCAAACACATCTTCAGTCACAATAACGGGCTGGTGTTCAGCGAAGCCCCGAAATCGGTGGCCAGCAAGCGTCTACTGCTGCTCAACATGCCCTTGCTCGCCGAGCAGCGTGTCGAGGTGCTGTACATCGAGCACCTGCTGACCGACAAACACCTGCGCAAGCTGGCCCGGTATCGCCAACTCGGTAAAAAAAGTCGCTCCGGCTCTCATGAACTCAAGTATTACCTGCAAGAGGCCAATCGCGGCGCCCTGAACAACGCAAGTAGCGAATTCGATTACTACCACCTGATCAAGGCAGCCCACCTCTACGGGATCGAAGTGCGCCCGTTCAGTTCGTCGATCAGCTATCCGTTTCTCGGCCACAACGTGCTGGCGGCTGCCGATGACCCGACAGCGGCCATGAAAATGAGCAACTTCTTCGGGCACAGGCTCATCAGCCACGATATCCAGCCGGCCTCTGCCAGGCGCTGGGTAGCGCTGCTCGACCAGAAGCTGGCCACGACTCACGATCAGGTGCCCGGCATCGCCGAAATGCAGGGAGCCGTCAGTGTTCACGTCAAGGACATTCCCGCCGGACGTCCGACCCGCATCAGGCAAGGCGCGGGTGGGGCGCATGAACACACACCGACGCGCTGCGACTTCAGCATAGCGTTTGCCGACCCGACGCTGCCCGCCAAGCCACTGCCCCCTGCTACCGCTCTGGATAACCTGTTGATCCGCGAGCTGGGCGATCCGGCCGCGGTTGCCGAGGGTGAGCGCTGGGCGGGCGAGTACGGGTTTGTTCTGGACGAAAACGATACCTGGCTGCGCGTCGACCCCGATGACTGGAGCGTTGACAGGCCGATGACGGCCATTCAGCAATCGCTGACCGATGCCACCTATGAAATGCCGCTGGAGACCAGAGCAACGCTGCATAACCTGGCGAACTTCGAAAAGAAGGGCCTTGATATGGAGTATTTTTTTGAAGACATCGAACTCGACACTGTACGCAATACATTCGACCTGCTGCGCAAGAATCTACAACAGGACGCTGCCCGGATCAGCTCAGCTCAACTGCCGCCTCGCCCGACGTTACCAGCCATCGCACCGCAGACAAGCACTGCCGGACTGCTAGAAACCCTGTATCGCCATACCGAAGGCCTGGTCATTGGCGAGTCACACGCTTCGGTCGCCAGCAAAAAGCTGATCATCGACAACCTGCCGTTGCTGTCACAGCAGAACATCAAAACGCTGTACATGGAGCACCTGTTGAGCGACCTGCATCAGGCAGATCTGGATCGTTTCCTCGAAACCGGGCAAATGAGTAAAACCTTGCTGCATGACCTGAAAACCCTGGACCGCGGGCATCATACCGATCCGGACGGCATCTACACCTTCGAGCGGCTGATTATCGGGGCGCGGCAGCAGGGTCTGGAAATTCGTGCCATCGATTGCGCAAGCAGTTACCACCTCAAAGGCATTGCCGAGGAACAGTCCATTACCCGCCAGCAAATGATGAATTACTTTGCCTCGCGCACGATCCGCAGGCACCAGGAGGTGATGGGCTCGCACAAGTGGATCGCGCTGGTCGGTAACAGCCATTCCAATACCTATCAGGGCGTTGTGCCTGGCGTTGCCGAACTGCAAGGCGGGATCGGCCTGCGGGTCGTCGATGTGACACCGGGGCATTCGAGGGGAATAACGCTGGATCCGGGGGAGCTCGTCTCGGGCGGCATAGCGGATGACAAGGTCTACATCAAAGCTGATTATCGAGTGGAGATGGAGGTGCTGCGGTCACAGCCGGTCAGGCCGCCAAGCATCGAAAACCGCCTTTCCAGGCCGGGAATGTTTCTGGTGCAGGAGGGTGAAGGCAATCTGCCAACCATCATTCATCGCGCACGCGACACCTGGATTCACCACACACCGGTGCTGCGCAATGCCGAAGGCAAGCTGTACATCGAACGCCTGCGCTGGCCGCGCATCCACCTCAAACCCTTCGACGACATCGATGCACTGGTGGCAGCACTCGAAGCGATGAACCTTACGCGCATTATCTGAGCATTGGCGCGAGAGTCAGCCACTACCGATGATCGTTCCCATGCTCCGCGTGGGAATGCCTTTCGTGACGCTCCGCGTCGCACAGAGGACGCGGAGCGTCCGGAACGGCATGCCAACGCGGAGCATTGGCACGAGAGTCAGCCACTACGGATGAGCGCTCCGCGCTGGCACGAGGGTCAGCCGGGCTCAGTCCGTCACAAGCTTCGGCAAGCGCTGCTCCAGCAACTGGTGCAGCGCGCTCTGCGTTGGCCAGTTGCGCATGAAGCGGGCCCGGTCTCGGGCGTAGGCCGCAGCGAATGACGACTGCGAGTTGTGCTGCTGCATGGCGTCCAGGTCGATCATTGCCCAGCGATCGACGTGCCAGAACAGGTTATGCCCCTTGAAATCACCATGGCTGATGCGCGCCTGGATAAGCTGCGCAAAAAGCCGATCCAGCGCCAGCAGTTCGACCTCTGGCGCATCACCGTTTTCCACATACGGAGCGAAGCGTTCGATGATGTCCGGCCCATCAATGAACTCGGTCACCAGCCAGGCCTTGCTGCGCAAGCCAAGAAAGCGCTTTTCCTGCACGGCCAGCGGTTTGGGTGTGGCGATATCGAGGAACATCAGCCGATTGCCTTCGCGCCACGAATGCCAGGCCCGGCTGGGGCGCCAGAAGCGCTTGAGCCAATGGCTGAAATTCTTGATGTTGTAGCGCTTGATGACCAGCGGACGACCATTGATCTCAACCCGCCCGACACTCGCCGCGCCACCGGTCTTGTACAGATGGCCCTTGTCGAGCAAGGCATCCGCCTGACTCAGCACCGGCAGCATCGCAGACTCTTCTTCGCGACGAATGGCGCGGAACACCGAAGCGCTGTCCTCGACACTGAACAGACTGCAGTCGCGCACGGTCTTGCTCATGAAGTCCTTGAGCCGCCAGCTGCGAACCTTGTCGATCTGCTTTTGCAGCGCTTCCATCGGCAAACCATGCTCGGCATTGCTCAACAGGTAATGCACCAACAGCTCTTCAGTAAACGGTTCGAAAGACCTGGGCAACTGGGCAAAGAACACGCCGAGATTTTCCAGCACTTTTTGCCGGGACAACGGCGTACCGGCCTGTTCAGCACGAATGCCGGCGCCATCGATCAGGTACAACTGCCCCTTGTGGCGCAGCAGGTTGTCCAGGTGCAGGTCTTCCTGCCACAGGCCTTTTGCGTGCTGCCGGGCAATGGCCGATAGCGCCTCACCGAGCACCGCTTGCTGCTCGTCTGCCAGCGGTGGCAGGTGCTTAACAGCAGTCCAGGCATCGCCCAGGCTGGGTGCCTGTTCCAGAAACTCGAACAACAGCCAGCCACCCTCACCGTCCTGCAAACCGTCGGCCAGCAAAAGCGGTGTGGTCAGGCCCTGTTCGGCAAGCAGCCTTACGCCGGCCAGCTCACGCTGAAAGTGTCGGGCCGCCTTGTCGCCCACCAGCAGTTTTGCCAGCACCATTCGGCCTCGCCAGACACCGGCGCCGACATAGCGCTGCCCCGGCAATACCCGCAGCAGGGTCAGCAATTGCAGTTCAGCCGATCCGGCAGCATCGGCCAGCGTCAGGCTCATCGGCAACTCGGGGGTACGTCCGGCGGTCTTGAGTTCAGACAGGCGCATCAACGGGTCTCTTTATCATCGCGGTGTTGAAGGTCTCGTTTGTGAGCGCCGCGCTTGCCCAGGCGCGCACTCCAGGCGTCGACCAGCAGGCTGTTCGGCGTGGCTTGCAGATAAGCCGCCAACAGCTCGCGCCGATCGGCCTCATTCCACATGGGCGCGCGGCGCAGCAGCGGTTCGAGGTCGCGGGCAAGGTCACGCTTGCCGAAGATCACCGGGCGGGTTTTTTCCAGGTCGATCAGTTGCGCCTGATACCCCGTACCGGCTGCCTGAAGAAAAATATGCTTGGGGTAGAAGCAGCCATGCACCTGTCCGGCGCCGTGCAGCGTGCGCGCCAGCTGGCCGCAGGCGTGCAGTATTGCCTGACGCTGAGGGGCCTCCATCTGGTTCCACTGCTGCAACAGTTCGTCAAGATCGGTCCAGCCGTCCAGCGCACGCGTCATCAGGATCGCCCGGCGTTCGCCGTCGACCTTGCGCTCGCCATAGAACACCGCCTGCAATGCCGGGATGCCCAGTTTGCGATAGCGACTGATGTTACGAAACTCGCGCGAGAACGACGGTTCGCCAAACGGGTGATGCAACGTGTGAGTCAGGTAGTTGCTCTGACGCTTGAGGTAAAACCCCTGACCGTCCAGGTCGAGGCGGAACACACTGCTCCAGCCGCCGCGCCCGGTATTGGGCTCATCGACCGCATCGAGTCGGATGTTCCAAAGCGATTCAAAATCAGCCAGGTTGTGACGCGCCAGTAAAGGCTGGTCGGCACTGGCAATAAAAACGCTCATTCACGGCCCTCGAAAAAGCTGACGATATGTCGAATACGTTTTTTGTCGGAGGCGTTCAAACGCGTTCGCTGGCGGTATTGCAGGTAGAAGCGCAGGCGCTGGGTGGCCGATAGGTGATACTTGGCGACCTTGTCCAGGCAGGCCAGATCCTTGGTGATCCGATAGCGCAGCATGAAGCTCCACCAGAATGCACCATTGGGGCAGTCGATGAAAAACAGCTTGCCCTCGTTATCGACCAACAGGTTGCGCCATTTCAAATCGTTATGTGTGAAATGGTTGTCGTGCATGATCCGGGTAAAGGCAGCCAGCTGGCGGCTGAGCGCGTCAACCCAGTGGCGATCGGCCAGTCGCGGATCCTTGCGTTGCGCAAGCGCCGACAAGTCTTCGGTGTTCGGCAAGCCACGTGTGATCAGTGCGCCGCGATCATACGCCGCGCCGTTGCGCTCCAGGCCCCAGGCCACGACTTCTGCGGTGGGGATGCCCCATTTAGCAAAGCGCTTGAGGTTCTGCCATTCGGACTTGACCCTTGGCTTGCCCATGTAGCGACGCAGACCCTTGCCCGCGCCCACGTAGCGTTTGACGTAGTAGTAAACCCCGGCGCGCTCGACGCGGATGACGTCGGACAGCGGATCGCGGGTCAACTGCTGTCCCTGCAAGGCAAATACGGCATCCAGGCTGCCAAATTCCGGTTCCAGGAACGCGTACTCGGGCTCGAGCTTCCAGCCCGCCATCAGAGTGCGTCTCCGTAGCGCACTTTACGCTGATACAACTTGTCGGCTTTTTTATCCAGCCAGGTCAGCAACGTCGCTTCCTTGAGCAGGATTTCGCGCAACGGCTTCTGGAAATAGCCCTGGAGAAAACGCAGTTTGTCGCGGCGGGTCAGGCCGATGTCCAACGCTGAAAAATACAGCGCGGCCAGGTCCTTGTTGCGCCAGCGTGGCGTGATCGCACGGCGGGTCTGGGCACGGTGCAGGTCGATGACCGAGAGTTTGAAATCGTCAGCGGTCACCGGCTTGTCGGTGTGCAGCAAAAAATGGCAGATGTAGCAGTCGCGATGATTGACGCCTGCGCGGTGCATCATGCCGACCAGGCGGGCGACTTCGGCAATGAAGGCTCTCTTCAGACGCGGCTCGGGCGGCTCGTTGCGCCAGTTGAGGCTGACGTCTTCGAGGCTGGTGGTCGGTGCCAGTTCTTCGGTGACGATGAACGAGTGCTGCGCGGCAGGGTTGCTGCCACGCTCGCCATAGGCCACGGCGGTCATGGTCGGGACGCCGACTTCATGCAGGCGCTCGATGGCGTCCCATTCCTTGCCCGCGCCGAGTACCGGCAGCTTGGCGGTCGCCAGGTTCTTGGCGATCTCGCCCCAGCCAATGCCACGGTGGATCTTGACGAAGTAACCGCGCCCATCGACCTCGGTGCGCAGTGTGCGGCGCCCTTCCAGCTCGCGGTAGACCTCACCGCTCAGGCCTTCGACCTCGACGAACGCATCGCGCCCCGCCCACAGGCTCTTGAACGGCTCAGCAAGGAACAGCTTCATCAATAGTGCTCCGCCAGAATCACATCCGCAGCGTGTTGCGGCATGCTGTAAAGGTCTGCCGTGTCGGCAAAGGTCAGGCCATTGCGCGACCACGCGCTGCGTGCGGCATCGTCCTGAAGCATCTGCGCCAGGTAGCGATTGAGCTGCGCCTGCTCGAACGGCTCATCCAGCACCCGCCCGCAATCGGCCTCGGCAATATAGTGAGCGTAACCACAGACCGCGCTGACCAGGACCGGCAAACCGGCAACCAGCGCTTCGAGCAGCACGGTCCCGGTGTTTTCGTTGTAGGCCGGATGAATCAGCAGGTCGGCGCCCAGCAGAAAACGCGGAATATCGCTGCGCCCTTTCATGAAGGTCACCTGATCACCCAGGCCGAGCGCCGAGCTCTGCAGTTGGAATACTTTGGGGTCGTCCTGCCCGATTACAAACAGTCGCGTGCGTTTCTTCAGCCCGGCGGGCAGAGCCGCGAGCGCCTTCAAGCTTCGATCCACGCCCTTGGTCTTGAAACCGGAGCCGATCTGCACCAATAACAGGTCATCGTCGGCAAGGCCGAATTCCTTGCGAAAGCCTGCACGGATGTCAGGTGCATCCGGCGGCGCGCGACGATCTTGGGAAATGCCCGGCGGCAGCAAATGGAAGCGCGACGGCGGGGTGTCGTAATGCTTGATGAACAGCGGCTGCTGCACTTCGGAAATCATCAGCACCTGGGTTTTCGAGTCCCTGGCGAACACTGCGCGCTCGTAGTCGGCAAAGTGGCGATAACGGCCCCACTTGCGATACAGCGGGCTGCGCAGGTTCTGCGCCTTGTCCTCGAAACAGCCGTCGGCGGCGTAATACACATCCAGGCCGGGCATCTTGTTGAAACCGATCAGGCGGTCCACCGGGCGTTTGGCCAGGTCTGCTTCCATCCAGGCGCTGAGCTTTTCGTTGCGCCGATGATTGAAGAACGCCTTGACCGGCGCCACCAGCACCTCGAAACCGGGAGGCACATCGCCTTCCCAGATCAGGGTATAGACGCGGATCTGATGGCCGCGCTGCTGGCACTCCAGCGCGATGCGCATGAAGTCGCGTTGCAGGCCGCCGAACGGAAAGTATTTGTAGAGTACAAAAGCCAGTTGCATCAGCCAGGTTCCTTTGCCAGCAACAGCGCGCCCAATTGGCTCGCTACTCGCTCGGGATTCAAGCGAGTGAAGCACATCGGCCACTCGCGCTTAAGGTCGAACCGGCGCTGATCGTCGGCGCTCGGTTGGTACGTGCATTTCTTTTGCAGGCACGGCGTACAGCCGGGGTAGTCGCTGGCCAGATGCACCTGCGACTTGCCGTAGGCCCCGGTCAGGCCCGGATTGGTCGGGCCGAACAGGGAAATGGTCGGCACATCCAGTGCAGCAGCCAGGTGGCCGATGCCAGTGTCTACCGCGACGCACGCCTGCGCGCTGGCCAGTACCCGCGCAACCCCTGCCAGATTGAGCTTCGGCAGCACGTGCGCACTGCTCAGACCCTCGGCAATACGCTCGGCGCGAGCTTTCTCTGCCGGATTGCCCCACGGCAACTGCACTTGCAGACCGCGCGCTGCCATCAATTCGGCCAGTTGCCGCCAGTACAGCTCGGGCCAGTGCTTGGTGTCCCAGGTCGTGCCATGCAGGAACAGCACGAACGGGGCCTGCAAACTGTCATCCAGGGTCGCCAGTGGCTTGAGACCGTAATCGCCCATGCCGGACGGCTGTGGATAACCCAACGCCTGAGCGAACAGCTGACGCAGCCGCTCGACCGCATGCTGCCCGCGCGCCACTGGAAAAGCGCGATCATAAAAGCGACTGGCAACCGGCTCGCGTGCCGAATCGCGGTCCAGACCGGCCACCGGCGCATCGACATAGCGTGTCAGCCAGGCACTTTTGAACAGGCCCTGCGCATCGATCACCAGATCATAACGCTGTTCGCGCACCTGCTGTTTGAAGCGCCGCCATTCCCCGGACCTGAAGGTCTGCCAGAGGTGCTTGCGCCAGCGACGAATCGCCACCGGGATGACCCTGTCGACCGCCGGATGCCAGGCGGGAATTTCCGCGAAGCCTTCCTCGACCACCCAGTCGAAGCGAATGCCGGGCAGCGCGCGCGCCGCATCGGTCAGCGCGGGCAAGGCATGGATCACGTCACCCAGTGAAGACGTCTTGATCAGCAGTACCCGCAAAATCAGGCAACCTCCACCGGCGTGCTACTCAGGCGGCTGAGCGCCTGAATCACGGCGTCCGGCTCAAGCAGACGCATGCAGTTGTAATGGCCGAAACGGCAGGTGCGCTCGAAGCACGGGCTGCACTCGATGCCGAGTCGCACCACCTCGATCTCGTCGGCCAGCGGCGGCGTGAAGCCCGGCGAGGTCGAGCCGTAGACAGCCACCAGCGGACGGTTCAACGCTGCGGCCACGTGCATCAGGCCGGAATCGTTGGACACCACAGCGTCGGCGCACGACAGCAGGTCAATGGCTTCGGCCAGCGAGGTCTCGCCACTGAGGTTGACGGACTCCTCACGCAGGCCGGGAATCAGTTCCTGGCGAATGCTCTCACCGACCGGGTGATCCTTTTTCGAGCCGAACAGCCAGACCTGCCAGCCTTCGCGAATGCTCGCGTCGGCAACCTGTGCGTAATGTTCGGCGGGCCAGCGCTTGGACTCGCCGAACTCCGCGCCGGGGCACAGCGCCAGTACCGGGCGATCCAGCGTGAGGCCGAATTTGCTCAGTGCGGCATCGCGCGTGGTCGGGTCGATGCGCAGGCTCGGTTGCGGGTAAGGACGCGGCAACTCGGCGCCCTTGTCGAAGGCCAGGGCCATGAAACGCTCGATCATCAGCGGGTAACGCTGCTTGTCGAGGGTTCGTACGTCGTTGAGCAGGCCGTAGCGAAACTCCCCGCGCCAGCCGGTGCGCTTCGGGATACCGGCAAAAAACGGCACCAGCGCCGATTTCAGCGAATTGGGCAGCAGGATAGCCTGATCGTATTGGCCAGCCAGAGATTTGCCGATCCGGCGACGGGTCGCCAGTTCCAGGGCACCGTGACCCAGCGGAAAACTGAGCGCAGCACGAACCTGCGGCATGCGCTCCAGTATCGGACGGCTCCATTCAGGGGCCAGCACGTCGATTTCGCACTCGGGATGACGCTGTTTCAGACACTGGAACAGCGTTTGTGCCATCACCATGTCACCGACCCAGCTAGGCCCAACGATCAGAATTTTCATGTTCTATCCAAAAACGACCAGAAACGATCAGGGAGGCCGATCAGACTGCGTGACGTTCCCACACAACCTGTCGCCTCCCTGTCATAGCTTTATAGAGTGTTGCAGCGGAATGTGGCGTTGCCGTGAGGCTCAGCTCAACCCCATCTGCGTCCAGATCCGCATCACCTCACGCCGCTGGGCATGAAACTGATCGCCGCTGACCACGCCCGCCTGCTTCTGCAAGGCCTGTCGATGTGCCGCCGAGCGATACGCCTTATAGGCTTCGCGCAGCAGGCCGGCATCCGTATCCGGCAGCAGCCCGGCCTCTTCCAGCCCTTCGAGAATCCGGATGTTGTCGGTGTATTGCAGCAGCGCGGGATGCTCTCTGGACCACGCCAAGGCGGCGTATTGCACCATAAATTCGATATCGACGATACCTCCGGCGTCCTGCTTGAGGTCGAATGGCACCGCCGCCTCGAAGGCATTGGCCGCCCTGCCGGCCGCTGTCGCGCGGGTCCCGAGGTTGTCACGCATCTTGGCGCGCATTTCGCTGACTTCGGCGCGCAGCTTGTCCAGATCGCGTTCGCGCCCCAGCACATCGGCACGGACCTTCTCGAATTGCTCGCCGACATCCCGGCTGCCGGTCATGACCCGCGCACGGACCAGTGCCTGATGCTCCCAGGTCCAGGCTTCATTGGCCTGATAACGGGCGAAAGCGCCCAGAGAGCTGACCAAAAGGCCAGACGCCCCCGAAGGCCGCAGGCGCATGTCGACGTCATACAGCTGACCGGAGTTGGTTTGTGTGGTCAGCAAATGGATCACCCGCTGCCCCAGCCGGGTGAAGAACTGCGCAGTGTCGATCGGTTTGGCACCGTCGGTCTCGGCCTCCAGATCGCCATCATGAATGAACACCAGATCCAGATCGGAGCCGTGCCCCAGCTCGATACCGCCGACCTTGCCGTAGCCGACGATCACGAAGCCCGGATCGCACAACGTGCCGTCCGGACGCAAAGGCGTACCGTGGCGGGCCACGCTGTAGCGCCAGGCCAGCGCGAGCACCTGATCGAGAATCGCCTCGGCCAGCCAGGTCAGGTAATCACTGACTTTCATCAACGGCAGGCTGCCGGATATCTCGGACGCCGCGACGCGCAGGCTGTGCGCCAGCTTGAAATGCCGCAGGGCCTCCATCTGTTGCTCGAGATCGTCCTCGGGGATACGAATCAGCCGCTCGCGCAGCTCGGCCGCCAGTTCCGGGGCCAGCGGAGGATTGAACAGGCGCCCCTCGTTAAGCAACTCATCGAGCAGCAACGGGAAACGCGCGATCTGTTCGGCAATCCACGGGCTGGCGGCACACAGGGTCAGCAGCTGTCGCAGCGCGTCGGGGTTTTCCGTGAGCAGCACCAGGTACGCCGAGCGACGCGCGACGGCCTCGACCAAGGGCAGCACGCGCTCCAATACGAGGTCGGGCTTCTCATGTTCCACCGCCTGAGCCAGCAGACGGGGGATGAATGCGTCCAGCCGCTCACGGCTCAGACGCTGCATCGAACGCAGGTTTGGACTGCTGCGCAGGTTGGCCAGATGTTTCAGCGCCCTTTCGGCATCGACGAAGCCGGCCTGCAACAGTTGGCGACCCGCGGCTTCTTCGTCCTGGGACTCTTCCCACAGCGGCAGCCATTCGCCTCCCACCACCACTTCGTCATCTTCATCTTGCTCGTCGTCCGGATCGGCGTCGGGGTCAGCAATGACCTGGCGGAAGTGCCAGGCCACACGGCCACGCCAGTACATCAGCCTTTCGTGAAAGGCAGCCCAGTCAGCGAAGCCCATGATCAGCGCAACGCGCGCCTGATCCTGTTCGTTATCCGGCAGCATCTGCGTCTGACGGTCGGCAATCGCCTGAATGGCGTGCTCGGTATAACGCAGAAACTCGTAGCCCTCGCGCAGCTCTTCGGTCACGGCCGAGGGCAGATAACCCTGCCCCTCGAGGGTTTTCAGCACTTTGAACAGCGGCCGCTGCTGCAGACTCAGGTCGCGGCCGCCGTGAATCAGTTGAAAGGCCTGGGCGATGAACTCCACCTCGCGAATGCCGCCGGCACCCAGCTTGATGTTTTCCGCCATGCCCTTGCGCTTCACTTCCTGCTGAATGAGCTGCTTCATGGTGCGCAGCGCTTCGATGGCCGAGAAGTCCAGATAGCGGCGATACACGAACGGACGCAGCATCGCCAGCAATTCGGCACCGGCCGCCTGATCGCCCCCGACCACGCGCGCCTTGATCATCGCGTAACGTTCCCAGTCCCGGCCCTGGTCCTGGTAATACTGCTCCAGCGCATTGAAGCTGAGCACCAGTGCCCCGGAAGAACCGTAAGGGCGCAGGCGCATGTCGACCCGGAACACGAAACCGTCGACGGTCACCGGGTCGAGCGCCTTGATCAGCCGCTGGCCCAGGCGAATGAAAAATTCCTGATTGTCCAGCGCACGCTTGGTGCCGACGGTTTCGCCGCCCTCCGGGTAGCCGAAGATCAGGTCAATGTCCGAGGACAGGTTCAGTTCGACCGCGCCAAGCTTGCCCATGCCCAGAATGACCATGTGCTGCGGCTTTCCGGAATGACGACCGGTCGGGGTGCCGAACTGCTGGCAATGCCGGGGGTACAACCATTGGTAAGCCAGATCGATCGACGCATCGGCCATGTCCGACAGGTCACGGCAGGTTTCGATGAGGTTCGCCTGACGGGTCAGGTCGCGCCAGATAATCCGTACTTGCTGGCGTGCGCGCTGTCGACGTAGATTACGCCCCAGTTCATCCTCGCTGGCGGCGCTCGACAGCGCGTCGGCAAGCTGACCGCGCAATTGGCCGGCAGAGAAGCTACGCTCCAGCTCGCCCGAATCGGCCAGCTGCAGAAGCATCTGCGGATCACGGCAGACTTGTTCGGTTACAAAATCACTGGCGGCGCAGACCCGGTCGAAGGCTGCCTGTCGCGCCTCGGGCCAAGCGTTGAAAGAAGCCCGCGCGTCCTCGGACAGGGCAGTCAGCGCAGCCTGAAACATCTGGCGGGCGCGGCTGATCGATGGCAGTAGAATGGCCGGAAATTCGGCCAGTAAAGGTAGGCTCATGGTCTATCCTTGATCGGCGTGCAGACGCCCGTCCGTCGTTACGGCGAGACGCGTCTGCCAGCACCGCTTGTCGAACAAAGGTTATAAATTGCTGGAAAAATCAAATTAGAAGCATAAAAATCCGCTTTTTACCTGCAAGATATTCAATAGCGATCAACAGTAACGTTTTAAGCTACACGACAACAGGAGCGATTGAGTCGCTTCTCTGTAGTTTTACTACTGGGTCCGATACTCGGAGGGCTGAAATCGTCGTCGATTTGTAGTAAAACTACACGCCGCCGGATCCCACCCTCCGGAAATCCAAGAATTTATGTCGTCTGCCCACAAGGCCAGTCGCAAACTCAGGCAACCGATTCTGGAAGCCTTTCCGCCCTGGAGCAAGCCATGCAAGACCTCGATCCCGTCGAAACCCAGGAATGGCTGGACGCCCTGGAATCGGTTCTCGACAAAGAAGGCGAAGACCGCGCTCACTACCTGATGACCCGTTTGGGCGAGCTGGCCACCCGTAGTGGTTCGCAGCTGCCGTACGCCATCACCACGCCATATCGCAACACCATTCCTGTCACCCACGAAGCACGCATGCCTGGCGACCTGTTCATGGAACGCCGCATTCGCTCGCTGGTGCGCTGGAACGCATTGGCCATGGTTGTCAAAACCAACATCGGCGACCCGGATCTGGGCGGCCACATCTCCAGCTTCGCCTCCAGCGCCACGCTGTACGACATCGGCTTCAACTATTTCTTCCAGGCCCCGACCGACGAACACGGCGGCGACCTGATCTACTTCCAGGGGCATGCATCGCCAGGCGTTTACGCCCGTGCATTCATGGAAGGCCGCATCACCGAAGAGCAAATGACCAACTTCCGTCAGGAAGTCGACGGCAATGGCCTGTCGTCTTACCCACACCCGTGGCTGATGAAAGATTTCTGGCAGTTCCCGACTGTATCGATGGGCCTTGGCCCGATCCAGGCAATCTACCAGGCGCGCTTCATGAAGTACCTGGAGCACCGCGGTTACATCCCGGAAGGCAAGCAGAAAGTCTGGTGCTTCCTGGGTGACGGCGAGACCGACGAGCCGGAATCCCTGGGCGCCATTGCCCTGGCCGGTCGCGAGAAGCTCGACAACCTGATCTTCGTCGTCAACTGCAATCTGCAGCGCCTCGACGGTCCGGTTCGCGGCAACGCCAAGATCATCCAGGAACTCGAAGGCGTGTTCCGTGGCGCCCAATGGAACGTCACCAAAGTCATCTGGGGCCGTTTCTGGGACCCACTGCTGGCCAAGGACGTCGACGGTATCCTGCAACGTCGTATGGACGAAGTCATCGACGGCGAATACCAGAACTACAAGGCCAAGGACGGCGCGTTCGTCCGCGAGCACTTCTTCAACTCGCCTGAACTCAAGGCCATGGTTGCCGATCTGTCCGACGACGAGATCTGGAAACTCAACCGTGGCGGCCACGACCCGTACAAGGTCTATGCGGCCTATCACGAAGCCGTCAACCACAAGGGTCAACCGACCGTGGTTCTGGCCAAGACCATCAAGGGTTATGGCACCGGCGCCGGCGAAGCGAAAAACACTGCGCACAACACCAAAAAGGTCGATGTCGACAGCCTGCGTCACTTCCGTGACCGTTTCGACATCCCGGTCAAGGACTCCGAACTCGAAGCCCTGCCGTTCTACAAGCCGGAAGAAGGCAGCGCCGAAGCCCGTTACCTGAGCGAGCGTCGTGCTGCGCTGGGTGGTTTCGTACCGCAGCGTCGTGCGCAGAGCTTCAGCCTGCCGACCCCGCCACTCGAAACCCTCAAGGCCATCCTGGATGGCTCGGGCGATCGCGAAATCTCCACCACCATGGCCTTCGTGCGCATCCTGACGCAACTGGTCAAGGACAAGGAAATCGGTCAGCGCATCGTGCCGATCATCCCGGACGAAGCGCGTACCTTCGGTATGGAAGGCATGTTCCGCCAGCTGGGCATCTACTCATCGGTCGGCCAGCTCTACGAGCCAGTCGATAAAGAACAAGTGATGTTCTATCGCGAAGACAAGAAAGGCCAGATCCTCGAAGAAGGCATCAACGAAGCGGGCGCCATGTCCTCCTTCATCGCTGCCGGTACTTCGTATTCCAGCCACAACCAGCCGATGATTCCGTTCTACATCTTCTACTCGATGTTCGGTTTCCAGCGTATTGGCGACCTGGCCTGGGCCGCTGGCGACAGCCGCACCCGTGGCTTCCTGGTTGGCGGCACCGCCGGCCGTACCACGCTGAACGGTGAAGGCCTGCAGCACGAAGACGGTCACAGCCACATCCTGGCATCGACCATCCCGAACTGCCGCACCTTCGACCCGACTTACGGTTACGAACTGGCAGTGATCATCCAGGACGGCATGCGCCGGATGTTCGAAGAGCAGCAGGACGTTTTCTACTACCTGACCGTGATGAACGAGTCCTACGCCCAGCCAGCCATGCCGGCCGGTGTGGAAGAAGGCATCGTCAAGGGCATGTACCTGCTCGAAGAAGACACCAAGGAAGCGGCGCACCACGTCCAGTTGCTGGGCTCGGGCACCATCCTGCGTGAAGTTCGCGAAGCGGCGAAGATTCTCCGTGACGAGTTCAACATCGGTGCCGACGTGTGGAGCGTCACCAGCTTCAACGAGCTGCGTCGCGACGGTCTGGCTGCAGAGCGCAACAACCGCCTGCACCCTGGCCAGAAGCCGCAACTGAGCTATGTCGAGGAATGCCTGAACGGTCGCAAAGGTCCGGTCATCGCATCCACGGATTACATGAAGCTGTTCGCTGATCAGATTCGTCAGTGGGTTCCAACCAAGGAATACAAAGTCCTGGGCACCGACGGTTTCGGCCGTAGCGACAGCCGCAAGAAGCTGCGTCACTTCTTTGAAGTCGATCGTCACTTCGTGGTGCTGGCAGCCCTGGAAGCCTTGGCTGATCGTGGCGATATCGAACCTAAAGTCGTGGCTGAAGCCATCGCCAAGTTCGGCATCGATCCTGAAAAACGCAATCCACTGGACTGCTAAGAGTCTGCTTCAAGAGCGCTGATCAGAGCGTAAACAGCCGAGGATGCGGAATTTACTCGACGTAAATGAGCATCCAACGCTGTTTCGTTGTAACTGAACCAGCGTATTCGTGAGTGAACAGGTTCTCCTAAGGAGAGACATAGTGAGTGAGTTAATTCGTGTACCCGACATCGGCAACGGTGAAGGCGAAGTCATTGAATTGATGGTCAAGGTCGGTGATCGCATCGAAGCCGACCAGAGCGTTCTGACGCTTGAGTCGGACAAGGCGAGCATGGAAATCCCTGCGCCCAAGGCTGGCGTCATCAAGACCATGAAGGTCAAGCTGGGCGACCGCCTGAAAGAAGGCGACGAGCTGTTCGAACTGGAAGTGGAAGGCGAAGCGGCTGCGGCCCCGGCGCCTGCTGCCGAACCTGCCGCAGCCCCTGCTGCTGCGGAAAAGCCGGCTGAAGCGGCACCTGCACCTGCGGCCGCCGCCGAGCCTGCTCCGGCAGCCAGCGCCAGCGTTCAGGACATCCACGTGCCGGACATCGGCTCGTCGGGCAAGGCCAAGATCATCGAACTGATGGTCAAGGTTGGTGACAGCATCCAGGCCGATCAGTCGCTGATCACCCTGGAATCCGACAAGGCCAGCATGGAGATCCCTTCTCCGGCAGCAGGCGTTGTCGAGAGCATCGAAGTCAAGCTGGACCAGGAAGTCGGTACCGGCGATCTGATTCTGAAACTGAAAGTCGAAGGCGCCGCGCCTGCCGCAGCTCCGGCCCATGCCGCCAGCGCACCCGCTGCTGCCCCGGCCAAGGCTGAGGCCGCAGCTCCTGCTCCCAAGGCAGAGGCAGCACCTGCGCCGGCCGCTCCAGCGGCTCCGGCAAAAGACGGTACCAAGGTTCATGCAGGCCCGGCCGTTCGTCAGTTGGCTCGCGAATTCGGCGTCGAGCTGAGCGCAGTCAGCGCCACCGGCCCGCACGGCCGCGTGCTGAAAGAAGACGTTCAGGCTTACGTCAAAACCATGATGCAGAAGGCCAAGGAAGCTCCAGCAGGCGGCGCAAGCGGCGGCTCGGGCATCCCGCCGATTCCGGAAGTCGATTTCAGCCGTTTCGGCGAGATCGAAGAAGTACCGATGACGCGACTGATGCAACTCGGCGCTTCCGGTCTGCACCGCAGCTGGCTGAACATTCCTCACGTCACGCAATTCGACCAGGCCGACATTACCGACCTGGAAGCTTTCCGTGTGGCGCAGAAAGGCGCTGCCGAGAAGGCTGGCGTCAAGCTGACCGTTCTGCCGCTGCTGCTCAAATCCTGCGCCCACCTGCTCAAGGAGCTGCCGGACTTCAACGCATCGCTGGCACCTAGCGGCAAGGCAGTGATTCGCAAGAAGTACGTGCACATCGGCTTTGCCGTGGACACCCCGGACGGCCTGCTGGTCCCGGTCATCCGCGACGTCGACCAGAAGAGCCTGTTGCAACTGGCTGCCGAAGCCGCCGCACTGGCGGAAAAGGCGCGCAACAAGAAACTGACTGCGAACGACATGCAGGGCGCGTGCTTCACCATCTCCAGCCTCGGCCACATTGGCGGCACCGGCTTCACGCCGATCGTCAACGCGCCGGAAGTGGCGATCCTCGGTGTGTCCAAGGCAACCATCCAGCCCGTCTGGGACGGTAAAGCCTTCCAGCCGAAACTGATGCTGCCGCTGTCGCTGTCCTACGATCACCGCGTGATCAACGGCGCAGCTGCTGCCCGCTTCACCAAGCGCTTGAGCGAATTGCTGGCGGATATCCGCACAATCCTGCTGTAAGCCCTGCAGGCCCGTCCCCGGACGGGCCTTGCTGTACACCTTTGCGAGCTGCCACGCTCGAACCTCAACCCCGCCCTCCAGCGGGGATTTTTTTGCCCTGGATATCGCGCCCATGCTCCGCGCTCATTGTTGGATCCTGTGTGACCGGGGCGGCGATCCGCATTGCTCAAGAAGACCATGGTCCAGACGCCCCATCTTCTGGGGCTGTACGGGCCCCTTCGCGAGCAAGCTCGTTCCCACGCCCTTTATCGCGGTGCCAGGTCTGACTGGCGGGTGATACACTACGCGACATTTTTGTTTTGCAGGTTCACCGTCGTGACTAACACCGCTTTCAATTCTCTGCCTCTGTCCGCTGCCATGCTGGCTAACCTGGAGTCGCTTGGTTATGCCGAAATGACACCGATTCAGGCGCAGAGCCTGCCGGTGATCCTCAAGGGCATGGACCTGATCGCGCAAGCCAAGACCGGCAGCGGCAAGACCGCTGCGTTCGGCATCGGCCTGCTCAACCCGATCAACCCGCGTTTCTTCGGTTGCCAGGCACTGGTCATGTGCCCGACCCGCGAACTGGCGGACCAGGTGGCCAAGGAAATCCGCCGCCTGGCGCGCTCCGAGGACAACATCAAGGTCCTGACCCTGTGTGGCGGCGTTTCGTTCGGCCCGCAGATCGGCTCGCTGGAGCATGGCGCGCACATCATCGTCGGTACTCCGGGTCGCATACAGCAGCATTTGCGCAAGGGCTCGCTGGTCCTGGACGGCCTGAACACGCTGATTCTCGATGAAGCCGATCGCATGCTGGACATGGGTTTCTACGACGCCATCGCCGACATCATCGAGCAGACCCCGCAGCGCCGTCAGACCCTGCTGTTCTCGGCGACCTACCCGGTTGGCATCAAGCAGTTGTCCTCGAAATTCATGCGTGATCCACAGACCGTAAAAGTCGAGGCACTGCACGCCGACAGCCAGATCGAGCAGATTTTCTACGAGATCTCCCCGGAGCAGCGCCTGGAAGCCGTGGTCAAGGTACTCGGCCATTTCCGTCCTGCCTCCTGCGTGGCGTTCTGCTTCACCAAGCAGCAGGTGCAGGAAGTGGTCGATCACCTGACCGCCAAGGGCATGTCTGCCGTCGGCCTGCATGGCGATCTGGAACAGCGTGACCGTGATCAAGTGCTGGCGATGTTCGCCAACCGCAGCACTTCGGTGTTGGTCGCCACTGATGTGGCCGCGCGCGGTCTGGATATCGACGCGCTGGACATGGTGATCAACGTCGAGCTGGCGCGTGATTCGGAAATCCACATCCACCGTGTCGGCCGTACCGGTCGTGCAGGCGAGAAAGGCATCGCGGTCAGCCTGGTGGCCCCGTCGGAAAGCCAGCGCGCCCGTGCCATCGAAGAGTTGCAGAAAGCGCCGTTGAACTGGCAGCAATACGACAGACTGAGCATCAAGGAAGGCGGCAAGCTGCTGCCCGCCATGACCACCCTGTGCATCGGCTCGGGCCGCAAGGACAAGCTGCGTCCAGGCGACATCCTCGGCGCATTGACCGGCGAGGCAGGCATTCCGGGCACTCAGGTCGGCAAGATCGCGATTTTCGACTTCCAGGCCTACGTTGCCGTCGAGCGCAGCATGGCCAAACAGGCCCTGGAACGTTTGAACAATGGCAAGATCAAGGGCAAGTCGTTGCGCGTGCGGATTTTGTAAAGTTTATCGTTGACCCTGATAGTCCCTACACGCCGCGCCGAGCGTCATATACAGGCCCCGAAGGTCCTGAAAACGCGGTTTTCAGGCTTCTGCCCGCAGGGCGTAGGAGCGAACTTGTTCGCGAAGACGGTAGTTCAGACGATAAATCTTCGGAGAACCTACCGGCCCTTTCGCGAACACGTTCGCTCCCACGGCCTTCGGCTAGAATCAAAAACAGGCTTGTGCATAGCTTGGCGCGGAGCATGGGAACGATCGTGACCTGAAGATCGAGGAACCACGCTGTGCCCGTTACTGACGTTGTAATCATTGGCGCCGGCGCTGCCGGTCTGATGTGTGCGTTCACCGCTGCCGCTCGCGGGCGCAAGGTGATGTTGATCGACCACGCCAACAAACCCGGCAAGAAGATCCTGATGTCCGGTGGCGGGCGGTGCAACTTCACCAATATGTACACCGAACCGGCCAACTTCCTGTCGCAGAACCCGCATTTCTGCAAATCGGCCCTGGCCCGCTACACCCAATGGGATTTCATCGCGATGGTCGCCAAACATGGCGTGCCTTATCACGAGAAAAAGCTCGGCCAACTGTTTTGCGACAACAAGTCCAGCGACATTCTGGAAATGCTTCTGGAAGAGTGCCGCCAGGCCGGTGTCAGCCTGCACATGGACACCTCCGTGCAGCAGATCGAAAAAACCGACGCCGGCTACAGCCTGCAGACCACGCTGGGCACCCTGAACTGCCAGTCGCTGGTGATTGCCACGGGCGGGCTGTCGATTCCGACGCTGGGCGCCACCGGCTTTGGCTATCAGGTCGGCAAGCAGTTCGGCCACACGCTGCTGCCGACCCGCGCCGGGCTGGTGCCGTTCACCATCACCGATCAGCTCAAGGAGCTGTGCACCGAACTGTCAGGCACCTCGGTGGATTGTCTGGTGAGCTGCAACGACACCAGCTTCCGCGAAAACATCCTGTTCACCCACCGCGGCCTCAGTGGCCCGGCGATCCTGCAGATCTCCTCGTTCTGGCAGCCCGGTGACACCGTGGAGATCAACCTGCTGCCCGATCATGACGTGCCCGCCTGGCTCAACCAGCAGCAGGCCGAGCGCCCCAACAGTGAACTGAAAACCCTGCTGGGCGAGATGTTCACCAAGAAGATGGCCAACCTGATCGCCGAACACTGGTTCGTTTCCAAACCGATGAAGCAGTACACCCACGCCGAACTGGCCGAAATCGCCGAAAAGCTGGCGAGCTGGCAGGTGGTCCCGGCGGGCACCGAGGGTTATCGCACGGCCGAAGTGACGCTGGGCGGTATCGACACCCGCGAAGTGTCGTCCAAGACCATGGAATCGCTGAAATCCCCTGGCCTATATTTCGTGGGCGAAGTGCTGGACGTGAGCGGTCATCTGGGCGGCTTCAACTTTCAGTGGGCGTGGGCCTCGGCCTATGCTGCCGCACACTACGTGTGACGTAGTCGCTGATACGCAACATCACCACACTACAAACCGGTATAAATTTTGCGCGGCGGATGTACAGCCAGTCATTTGGTCTGTACATATCCTCCTGCACGATCGATCAATTGCGAACAGGGCCGTCAAGCTAACCCATGGCATCGAAATCTCTCCGTCATACATTCCGTCGATTGTGGGCGCTGGATAAATTCAGCTATAGCGTTCGAGTCTTTATCGCACTGACCGGCAGCATGGCGCTGTGCTGGTATCAAAACGAAATGGCGTTACTGATCCCGCTGTTTCTGGGGATTATCGCCTGCGCCCTGGCCGAGACCGACGACAGCTGGCAGGGCCGACTCAACGCACTGGCCGTGACACTGGTGTGTTTCAGCATCGCCGCCCTCGCCGTCGAATTGCTCTTCCCCTACCCCATCCTGTTTGTCTGTTCACTGGCGCTGGCCAGCTTCTGCCTGACCATGCTGGGTGCGCTGGGTGAACGCTATGGCGCGATTGCCTACGGCACGTTGATCCTTTCGGTCTACACCATGATCGGCGTCGATCAGCGTGGCGGTGAAGTGCTGGACTTCTGGCATGAACCGATGCTGCTGGTGGCGGGCGCAGCCTGGTACGGCCTGCTGTCGGTGCTGTGGCAGATGCTGTTTTCCAACCAGCCGGTGCAACAGGCGCTGGCGCGACTGTTTCGCGAGCTGGGCCAGTATCTGAAACTCAAGTCGACCCTGTTTGAACCGATTCGCACACTCAACGTGGAGGCCCGTCGCCTGGAACTGGCGCAGCAGAACGGCAAAGTGGTCGCCGCGCTGAACTCCACCAAGGAAATCATCCTGCACCGCGTCGGCAGCGGCCGTCCCGGCTCCAAAGTCAGCCGCTACCTGAAGCTGTACTTCATCGCCCAGGACATCCACGAGCGCGCCAGCTCGTCGCATTACCCCTACAACTCACTGGCCGATGCGTTTTTCCACAGCGACGTGCTGTTCCGCTGCCAGCGCCTGCTGCGTCAACAGGGCGTTGCCTGCCAGGCGCTGTCGGAATCCATCCAGCTGCGGCAGCCGTTCGTGTATGACCCAAGCTTCGCCGAAGCCATGGAAGACCTGCACGCGTCCCTTGAGCACCTGCGCATCCAGAGCAACCCTGCGTGGCGCGGCCTGCTGCGTTCGCTGCGCGCGCTGGCCGCCAACCTTGGCACTCTGGATCGTCTGATCAGCGACGCCAGCAACCCGGACGCCGTGGCCGATGCCACCGACAGCAGCCTGCTGGACCGCTCGCCGCGCAACCTCAAGGATGTCTGGACACGCCTGCGCCTGCAGATGACCCCGACTTCGCTGCTGTTTCGTCACGCGCTACGCCTGCCGCTGGCATTGACCATCGGTTACGCGATGGTGCACCTGATTCACCCGTCACAGGGCTACTGGATCATCCTGACCACGGTGTTCGTCTGCCAGCCCAGCTACGGTGCTACCCGGCTCAAGCTCGGCCAGCGGATCATCGGCACCGCGATTGGCCTGACGGTCGGCTGGGTGCTGTTCGATCTGGTCACCAGCCCGATTCTGCAATCGATGTGCGCCGTGCTGGCCGGGGTGGTGTTCTTCGTCAATCGGACCACGCGCTACACCCTGTCGACTGCCGCCATCACGGTGATGGTGCTGTTCTGCTTCAACCAGGTCGGCGACGGTTACGGCCTGTTCCTGCCCCGGCTGTTCGATACGTTGCTGGGCAGCCTTATTGCTGGCCTGGCAGTGTTCCTGTTTCTGCCGGACTGGCAGGGGCGGCGCCTGAACAAGGTGCTGGCCAACACCCTGACCTGCAACAGCATCTACCTGCGGCAGATCATGCAACAGTACGCCAAGGGCAAGAGTGACGATCTGGCCTACCGACTGGCGCGGCGCAATGCCCACAACGCCGACGCCGCGCTGTCGACCACGCTGGCCAACATGCTCATGGAGCCCGGTCACTTCCGCAAAGAGGCCGACGTGGGCTTTCGCTTTCTGGTGCTGTCGCACACGCTGCTCAGCTACCTTTCAGGCCTCGGCGCGCATCGTGATACGCAATTGCCGAGTGATGTGCGCGAACACCTGATCGATCACGTCGGTGCCACGCTGGCCGCCAGCATCGACGAGATCGCTGCAGGGCTGGCCGAGAAAAAGCCGGTTGCGGTGCAGAGCGATGTCGAGGAAGGGTTAGCCGCGCAACTGGAGCAACTGCCCGAAGACATGGACGAAAGTCAGCGACTGGTGCAAGCCCAACTGGCGCTGATCTGCCGCCAGCTGGCCCCGCTGCGCACCCTCGCCGCGCACTTGATCAAAGCTCCGGAGGCTACTGCAACCCATGCAGTCTGAGCAGTTCATCATAGGTGCCATCCGCTTTCATGGCGGTAATTTCGCGATCGAAGTCGGCGACGATCTTGTCGTGGTGGGGATTTTTCAGGCTGACCAGAATATGCAGGCTGTTCTCGCTCAGCGAGCCCGGTAGAAACTCGACCCGGTCACGAACCTCGTCCGGTTCCATCGCCAGGTTGTAACGGGCGACGTATTCGTCTTCCAGGGTCAGGTCGACACGCTCGGCAGCAAGCATGCGTATGGCGGTGGAGAAGTTTTGCACAGGGACTTTCTGCAACTGGGTGTCGCTGTCAAAAGAAGGGGTATAAGCGTAACCGCGCACCACAGCGATGACGTACTTGTGCAATTGCTCATGGGTCAGGGCACCAATCGGCGATTCCTTGCGCTTGATGAAGCGCACCCGATTGAGCAGGTATTGCGCAGAAAACTGGCCAACTTTCGTACGCTCCTCGCTGAACCAGGCATTGATCAGCACATCGTGACGCCCTTCACTCAAGCCCAACATCGCTCGCGCCCATGGCACTTGCTCGTACAGCGTGGTGTATCCAGCACGGCGCAGCGCCGTATTGACGATATCGGTCGCCAGCCCGCCGTTGAGCAGCAGCGCGTCGGTAAAGGGAGGCCAGGGGTCGGCGACAAGACGCAGCTTTTCAGCTGCGTTGGCCTGCGCCATCAGCAGAACGACCAGCAACCCCACCGCTCGAAGCGACTGCGACATGCTCAGGTTCCTGAAAGGGGCGGCATACCCAATTTAATCCTATCGGCAGGGAAACGCTCGCGCGTTAAGGCGCCTGCCGTTTTTAATTGAAGACCTCAAGCAGGCAGTAGACAAGCCGGGCAAGCAACATGATCAACCGGCGCACCCTTTAGAACGTTGACGGCGTTTATTGGGAATGTCGCCGGATACGTTTAGACTTCGCTTCTGGTTTCCCTGCGAGTCTGCGACATGTCTATCAAATGGATCTGCAAACATCACACCGAGCTAAGCATCGAGCAACTCTATGCCGTGCTGCAACTGCGTGCCGAAGTGTTTGTGGTCGAGCAGCAATGCGTGTATCTGGACGTCGACGGACAGGACCTGACGGGCGATACCTGCCACCTGATGGCCTGGCAGGAAGACAAGCTGGTCGCCTACCTGCGTTTGCTCGACCCCATCCAGCAAGGCGGCGACGTGACCATCGGCCGGGTGGTGACAGCGCCTTCGATTCGCAGCAGGGGCATCGGCCATGAGCTGATGGAGCAGGCCCTGGAAAACGCCGAACGCAAATGGCCCGACCAGCCCATCTATCTATCGGCCCAGGCGCATCTGCAAGGCTATTACAGCCGCTACGGCTTCAATCCGGTGGGCGAGGTCTACCTGGAAGACGACATTCCGCATATCGGCATGCGTCGCGATCTGGACTGAAAACCGCTCAGGGGTACTCCAGCACAGCCTTGATGCGCAGCAGATTGTCGGCAATCCAGCCCTTGTCAACGGCGCCCCAGTCACGGACCCGGTAGCTGCCGGCGTGATTGCGGCCGCCTTCGAGCTGCTCGAAGTCACACACAATATCCAGATCGGCGAGCGCACTGATGGTGTCCTGCGCGGTACGACGCGGCATGCCGGTTGCCGCCATCAGCTCCGGAACGCTGCTGGCGATCTGTGAATCGATCAGGTAAGCCACGTACAGGCGGCGATAGAAACTGCTTTTGGTCTTGCTGACCTGCATCTTCGAATCCTTTTTCAGTGCCTGGCTCAGCATGGCGCTCGTGCGGCCTGCAGATCACGGTACGTCAGGTAAACGCGCAAATCGAACTCCAGTTGGTGATAACCGGGCAACATGTACTCGCACAACTGGTAGAACGCCTTGTTGTGGTCCGACTCACGAAAATGTGCAAGCTCGTGCACAACGATCATTTTCAGAAATTCCGGCGGTGCTTCCTTGAACAGCGCGGCCACACGAATTTCGTTACTGGCCTTGAGCTTGCCGCCCTGCACTCTGGATATCTTGGTATGCAGGCCCAGCGCGCGATGGGTCAGGTCCAGGCGATTGTCGAAAAGCACCTTCTTGATGGCTGGCGCGTTGCGCAGGTGATCCTGCTTGAGCGCCAGCGCATAGGCGTAAAGGGCCTTGTCGCTCTGGACCTGATGCCGCGCGGGGTAGCGCTGCTGTAGATAATCCGCCAGGCGATCCTCGGCAATCAGCTGCTGCACCTGATCCTGCAGGGCCTGCGGATAGGCCTGCAGGTATTTGAGCGGAGCATGGCTGGATGCAGTCATAGGGCCTTTGCGTGAGATCGAAAAACGCCATTCTACAACAATCCGCTCTGCCTCAAGCCCGCCACGTCAAAGTGCCCGGGAAAGCGCAACGCGTCCTCCGGCACCATCGGATGAGCGATCAGAAAGCCCTGTATGACCTGACAGCCGTTGTCGGCCAGCCACTGATACTGCTCGGCTGTCTCGACGCCTTCGGCAATAACCAGCATGTCGAGGTTGCGGCTCAGGTCGATGATACTGCTGGCCATCGCCGCCTCGCGCTTTGACCCGACGATGTTGGCCACAAAACGCCTGTCCAGCTTCAAGGTGTCGAGTTGCAGATTGCGCAGGTGCGACAACGAGCATTCGCCCGTACCAAAGTCGTCGAGCGCAATGCGCACACCGGCCTCATGCAGCAACTTCAGCTGTTTGTGGCTGTGTGTCAGGTTGTTGACCAACGCGGTTTCAGTGATTTCCACCTCTATTTGCCCAGGTTTCAGCTCGAAGCGATCCATGGCGCGTTTTAATTCCGAAGCCAGATTGGGCAGACAGAATTGCGTGGGACTGACGCAGACACTCAGCACCATGTCGGGCGCGAAGATGTGGCTCCATGCCTGACGCTGCTCGGCGCCCTGATCAAAGATCCAGCTGCCGAGCCGGTTGATTAGCCTGGTCTCTTCCAGCAGCGGAATGAACAGCGCAGGCGGGACCTCTCCGACCGCAGGATGCTGCCAGCGCAGCAAGGCCTCGAAACCACGCAAGCGACCATCCGCCACGTGAATCTGGGGCTGGTACACCACTGAAAAATCCCGACCGTCGATGGCCGTACGCACGCTTTCCTCAAGCATCAGGCGCGAGCGGGCGCGCCCGTTCATGTTCTGATCATAGAATCGATATTGCTGCCGCCCGGCACGCTTGGCTTCGTACATGGCGATATCTGCCGCGCGCAGAAGACCGTCCAGATTCGAGCCGCAGTCCGGAAAGGTTGCAATACCGACGCTGGCACCCAGCGTGATCTCGACGCCGTCGACCTGGCGTCTTCCGGATACCCGCTCAATGAGCTTTTCGGCGATCTTGGCCGCCTGTTCGGGGTAATCCAGCCCGTCGATCACGACAGTGAATTCATCGCCGCCGATGCGTGCCAGCACATCATAGGGGCGCATGCTGTCCTTGAACTGCTCGGCGACCCAGAGCAATACCTGATCACCCGCTTCATGGCCCAGTGAGTCGTTGATTTGCTTGAAGCCATCCAGATCCATGAACAGCACGACCAGGTATTTATCGGCACGCTCGTTGCGCAAAAGCATGCTTTCAACGGCCTGATAAAGCCCTCGGCGATTGAGCAGGCCAGTCAATGCATCGGTGACAGCCTGCTTTTCAAGCTGCTGATAAAGATCACGGACCACCGACATATCGAGAACCGTCAGCACCATTGCCTTCTGTTCGGCAGGTAGCGCCGCGCAGGACAACGCTACGGGCAGTTGCGTGCCTTGCGCCGTACGCAGAATGGCATCGTGCACGCGATAGGTGTCGGACTTGCGATAGTGCTGATAAAAACCCGAGTCCAGCCAGTGCCCCACCTTCGGTTCGATGATGTAGTCCAGCACTTGGGTGCCGCGTAGGTGATCGACTGAAGTGTTCAATAACTGACAGATAGCCGGATTGGCAAAGCTGATGGTGCCCGCTTCGTCAACGACCAGAATGCCTTCGGCGACATTGGCCAGCACCGATGCGTTGAACGCACGGGCCGACTCCAGCTCCAGCGACAGCTGTTGCAGCGCACGGCGGTTGCGCTGCTGCTCGAGCAGGGTCTGCACCTTGGGCTTGAGCACATTCGGATCGAAAGGTTTGAACAGATAATCCGTCGCACCATTCGCATAGCCCTTTTGCACCGCATCCTGGGTCTGCTCATTGGCGGTGAGAAAGATAATCGGCGTAAGACGGGTGCGCTGACTGCCGCGCATCAGTCGCGCGACCTCGAAGCCGTCCATGCCCGGCATCTGCACATCCAGCAAAACCAGGTCGACTTCCTGCTCAAGAAGTACGGTCAATGCTTCTATTCCGGAACTTGCAGTCACAATGTGCCAGTCCGTTCTTTGCAGAACAGCACACATCGTCACCAGATTTTCCGGGTAATCGTCTACAACAAGTAAAACTGAAGAGCCATCATCTGGCTGGTTTGGCACGCGTTCCATGCTGCTTCTCTTTGTGGGCATGACGCCTGAGACTCAGGACGACCGTCATACTTTGGAATAACTCTAGCCTCGTCTCGCCAAAAGCAGAAGCAAGGCGCCTCTTCCCTACTGTCAAAGTTCGATCTAGCCGACTAACGGTCATTCTCTACACCCCTTGCAGGCTCTGCCCTGCAGAAGAAGTGACAGCACTTTGACGCCATCCGTTCGACATTTTTTTATTAACAAATTGTCCTACAAGTCGTATAAAAGTCGGCTGAAGCCTCGCGCCAGAGGCTTTTTCTATGAGCGATACAAAGACATTTAGGGACGGAGACAAAAATGGTAGATCTTGGATCGTGGAATCTCAGCATCCCGGTGGGGTCACCCCCCAAGACCATCGAAACCGCTCAGTTAGTAAAAGGCTACGACGGTAAATATTTCAAATCCAAAACCGACGCCATTGTGTTCTGGTCGCCCGTCACCGGCAGTAAAACCGAGAACGCAAAATATTCCCGTAGCGAACTTCGGGAAACATGGGCAGACGGCTCTCTGCATAATTGGGTCTATCCGGACGCCGACAACTATCTGAACGCCAAACTGGAAGTCGACCAGGTGCCGTCCAGCGGCAAGATTGTCATCGGACAAATACATGCATACGAAAGCACAGAGCCGCTCCTGAAAGTCGAGTTCCAATACAAGGAAGACACCAAGACCGGCGATATCGTTGCAAAAGTCCGCAACCGCTATGACGACGACGAAAGCAAGGTTTACACCATCGTAGAAGGTGTGAAGCTGAATGAGACATTCAATTACGTGATCAACCTGAGCAAGGGCGGAAAACTGTCCGTCAGCGCCAAGGATAAGGACTGGAGCACGCGCATCAGCGAGACCTGGCGGGACAAGCCTCTGTACTTCAAGGCGGGGGTGTATACCCAGGACAATACCGGGTACACCTCGGAGGGCGGCAAGGCGACGTTCTACAACCTCGACATCGATCACAACCAGAGCTGATCGGCACGCTGTTCACAGCCCGCATACAAAACGGCCCGCGCTTCACGAAGAAGAACGGGCCGTTTGTGTTTCAGTCAGACCTGTCAGCGGTTAGCTTTGAAATCCTGTTCGGCTGCCAGGAAACGGGTCTGCATGGACGCAGAAGCGGGCTTGCCGATCAGGCTGAACACCACGATAGCGATGCTGGCCAGGATGAACCCGGGGATGATTTCATACAGCCCCATCGTACTGAACTGTTTCCAGAGCACCACAGTGGCCGCCCCCACAATCACCCCGGCCAGTGCGCCGTTACGGGTCATGCCCTTCCACAGTACCGAAATCAACACCACAGGGCCGAAAGCTGCGCCGAAACCGGCCCAGGCGTAACTCACCAGACCCAGCACGCGGTTTTCAGGATTGGCCGCCAGCAGAATGGCAATGATCGCGATCAGCAGTACCATTGCCCGACCTACCCAGACCAGTTCGACCTGCGAAGCGTCTTTGCGCAGATAAGCCTTGTAGAAGTCCTCGGTCAACGCACTGGAGCACACCAGCAACTGGCAGCTCAGCGTACTCATCACCGCAGCCAGAATGGCCGACAGCAGCACGCCCGCAACCCAAGGGTTGAACAGCAGCTTGGCCAGCTCGATGAACACCCGCTCCGGGTTTTCAGTCACCGGCCCGGCAACATCCGGGTGCGCCGAGAAATAGGCGATGCCGAAGAAACCCACCGCCACGGTGCCGCCCAGGCACAAGATCATCCAGGCCATCGAGATGCGTCGGGCGCTGGCAATCGACTTGACCGAATCGGCCGCCATGAAACGCGCCAGGATGTGCGGCTGGCCGAAATAACCCAGGCCCCAGCCGAGCAGGGAAATGATGCCGATGAAAGTCGTGTTCTTGAACATGTCGAAGCTGGTCGGATCTTTCGCTTCAATCGCCAGAAAGGTGGTATCGACACCGCCCGTTGCCAGCAGAACGATGATCGGCGTAAGGATCAGCGCGAAGATCATCAGCGTGGCCTGCACGGTGTCTGTCCAGCTCACTGCCAGAAAACCACCGACGAAAGTGTAGGCGATGGTCGCCGCAGCACCGGCCCACAGGGCGGTTTCATAGGACATGCCGAAGGTACTTTCAAACAGACGCGCACCCGCAACGATGCCCGATGCGCAATAGATGGTAAAGAACACCAGAATCACGATGGCCGAGATGATGCGCAGCAGGCCGCTGTTGTCTTCGAAACGGCTGCTGAAGTAATCCGGCAGGGTCAGTGCGTCGCCGTTGTGCTCTGTCTGCACGCGCAGACGGCCGGCCACGAACAGCCAGTTCAGGTAGGCGCCGATGATCAGGCCAATGGCGATCCAGCTTTCCGACAGGCCGGACATATAGATGGCACCGGGCAAGCCCATCAACAGCCAGCCGCTCATGTCAGAGGCACCTGCTGAAAGAGCGGTGACCACGCTGCCAAGACTGCGTCCGCCGAGGATGTAATCCGAAAGGTTGTTGGTAGAGCGATAGGCCATCAGGCCGATCAATACCATTGCCGCTATATAGATCACGAACGTGATCAAGGTAGGGTTGCTGACACTCATGAGTTCTGCCTTGGCATTATTTTTATGTTGGCACCCGATGCCAAAGGGAATAGCGACCGAAAATTCGGCACATCCCTGCTTTTGCACCCGACACCGCGTTGACTGATCGCTCCGCAAGGATTGGCAATCAATGACTGGCGGTTGCACCGCGGGAACGAATCCTATTAAACAAAGCAAACAAGGTGCAACCCATTTCATCATGCAAGTTACACCTGTTACAAAAAACCCGGCGCAGGTGCATTTACGCGCCATTTTAGGGCGTTTTCCGCGCAATCTACAAAAAATCACGCACCAGCATTGAGCGTCGTGCTGGTTTTATCGGCCACTCGCCGGAAACGTCACAAAATATTCTGCAAATAGGGTTGCACCCGGTTGCACCTCGCCCCGTCCCGAGGCTAATCTGCGCCAAAGCCGATGCCACCTTCGCGTGCCTATAAAGCCTATAAAGAGGACAACACATGGCCACCACCACTCTTGGCGTCAAACTTGACGACCCGACCCGCGAGCGATTGAAAGCCGCAGCCCACTCTATCGACCGTACACCGCACTGGTTGATCAAGCAGGCGATCTTCAATTACCTGGAAAAGCTCGAGAGTGGTGCAACCCTGTTGGAGCTCGACGGTGCTGCCGGCAAGGAAAACGAAGACCGCGGCGAGCTGGCAGAAGACGCGGGGCTGCAATGCTTTCTGGATTTTGCCGAGAGCATTCAACCGCAGTCCGTATTACGTGCAGCCATCACTTCCGCCTACCGCCGCCCCGAGCAGGAAGTGGTGCCGATGCTGCTCGAACAGGCCCGCCTGAGCGCGCCTGTTGCCGAAGCAACCAACAAGATGGCCGCGTCGATTGCAGAGAAACTGCGTAACCAGAAAAGCGCGGGCGGTCGCGCAGGCATCGTTCAAGGCCTGTTGCAGGAGTTTTCGCTGTCCTCTCAGGAGGGCGTTGCGCTGATGTGTCTGGCCGAAGCGCTGCTGCGTATTCCGGACAAGGGCACCCGCGATGCCTTGATTCGCGACAAGATCAGCAACGGCAACTGGCAGCCGCACCTGGGCAACAGCCCGTCGCTGTTCGTCAACGCCGCCACCTGGGGCCTGCTGCTTACCGGCAGGCTGGTTGCCACTCACAATGAGGCGGGCCTTACGTCCTCGTTGAGCCGCATTATCGGCAAAAGCGGCGAACCGATGATCCGCAAGGGCGTCGACATGGCCATGCGCCTGATGGGCGAGCAGTTCGTCACGGGCGAAACCATCGGTGAAGCCCTGGCCAACGCCAGCCGCTTCGAAGCCAAAGGCTTCCGCTATTCCTACGACATGCTGGGTGAAGCGGCGCTGACCGAACATGACGCGCAGAAGTACCTCGCGTCCTACGAGCAGGCTATCCACTCCATCGGCAAAGCCTCCCACGGTCGCGGCATCTACGAAGGTCCGGGGATTTCCATCAAGCTGTCGGCACTGCATCCACGCTACAGCCGCGCCCAGTACGAGCGGGTGATGGATGAGCTGTACCCGCGCCTGCTGTCGCTGACCCTGCTGGCCAAGCAATACGACATCGGTCTGAACATCGACGCCGAAGAAGCCGATCGCCTGGAGCTGTCGCTGGATCTGCTCGAGCGCCTGTGTTTCGAGCCACAGCTCACCGGCTGGAACGGCATCGGCTTCGTCATTCAGGCGTATCAGAAGCGCTGCCCTTATGTGATCGATTACGTGATCGACCTGGCACGCCGCAGCCGCCATCGTCTGATGATCCGCCTGGTCAAGGGCGCGTACTGGGACAGCGAAATCAAGCGCGCCCAGGTCGAAGGCCTGGAAGGCTATCCGGTGTACACGCGCAAGGTGTACACCGACGTGTCCTACATTGCCTGCGCCCGCAAGTTGCTCGCGGCACCGGAAGTCATCTATCCACAATTCGCCACGCACAACGCCCATACCTTGGCGGCGATCTACCAGATTGCCGGTCAGAATTATTACCCCGGTCAGTACGAGTTCCAGTGCCTGCATGGCATGGGCGAGCCGTTGTACGAGCAGGTCGTGGGCAAAGTCGCCGACGGCAAACTGAATCGCCCTTGCCGCGTGTACGCCCCGGTCGGCACTCATGAAACACTGCTGGCCTATCTGGTGCGTCGCCTGCTGGAAAACGGCGCCAACACGTCGTTCGTCAACCGGATTGCCGACCACTCGATCTCCATTCAGGAACTGGTGGCCGATCCAGTCAGCCAGATCGAACGCATGGCGACCCAGGAAGGCGGTTTCGGTCTGCCGCACCCGCGCATTCCGCTGCCGCGTGATCTGTACGGAACCGAACGCGCCAACTCCAGCGGCATCGACATGGCCAACGAGCATCGTCTGGCTTCGCTGTCTTCGGCCCTGCTGGCTACCGCGCACAACGACTGGAAAGCCGCCCCGATGCTGGGCTGCCCGGCCAGCGCTGGCACGCTGAGTGCTGCGCTGAACCCATCGGATCTGCGCGACGTGGTCGGTCATGTGCAGGAAGCGTCCCTGCAAGATGTCGATAACGCCATCCAGTGCGCCTTGAGCGCCGGTCCGATCTGGCAGGCCACTCCGCCTGGCGAGCGCGCTGCGATTCTGGAGCGTGCCGCTGACTTGATGGAGGCTGAAATCCAGCCGCTGATGGGCCTGCTGGTCCGTGAAGCGGGCAAGACCTTCGCCAACGCTATCGCCGAAGTGCGCGAAGCCGTGGACTTCCTGCGTTACTACGCCGTGCAGGCGCGCAACGACTTCACCAACGACGGCCATCGTCCGCTGGGTCCGGTGGTCTGCATCAGTCCGTGGAACTTCCCGCTGGCGATTTTCAGTGGTCAGGTGGCTGCTGCACTGGCTGCAGGAAACCCAGTGCTGGCCAAACCTGCCGAGCAGACACCGCTGATCGCCGCACAGGCCGTACGCCTGCTGCTTGAAGCGGGCATCCCGGAAGGCGTGGTGCAATTGCTGCCCGGTCGCGGCGAAACCGTGGGTGCCGGTCTGGTCGGCGACGAGCGTGTCAAAGGCGTCATGTTTACCGGTTCCACCGAAGTCGCCCGGCTGCTGCAGCGCAACGTGGCAGGTCGCCTCGACTCTCAGGGTCGCCCCATTCCGCTGATCGCCGAAACCGGTGGCCAGAACGCGATGATTGTCGACTCTTCGGCGTTGACCGAACAGGTGGTGATCGACGTGGTGTCTTCGGCGTTCGACAGCGCCGGTCAACGCTGCTCGGCACTGCGCGTGCTGTGCCTGCAGGAAGATTCTGCTGACCGCGTCATCGAAATGCTCAAGGGCGCGATGGCCGAGAACCGCCTCGGCAATCCGGAGCGCCTGTCCGTGGACATCGGCCCGGTGATCGACGCAGAGGCCAAGGCAGGTATCGAAAAACACATCCAGGCCATGCGCGACAAGGGCCGCACGGTCTATCAGGTGGCCATTGCCGACAGCGCCGAACTCAAGCGCGGCACTTATGTGATGCCGACCTTGATCGAACTGGAAAGCTTCGATGAGCTGCAACGCGAAATCTTCGGTCCGGTGCTGCACGTGGTGCGCTACAAGCGCAAGGAGCTTGGCCTGCTGATCGATCAGATCAACGCTTCCGGTTATGGCCTGACCCTGGGCGTGCACACCCGCATCGACGAGACCATCGCCAAGGTCATCGACAACGTCAATGCCGGCAACGTCTACGTCAACCGCAACATCGTCGGCGCGGTGGTGGGTGTTCAGCCATTCGGCGGCGAAGGCCTGTCCGGCACCGGCCCCAAAGCCGGTGGCCCGCTGTACCTGTATCGCCTGCTGTCGACGCGCCCGCAGGACGCTATCGAGAAATCGTTCGTCCGCAGCGACGCGCTGTCTGCACCGGATACACGCCTGCGTGAAGTTCTGGGCAAGCCGTTGCAGGCACTCAAGGCCTGGGCTGCCAGCAACCAGCAAAGCGATCTGGACGCCCTGTGCAGTCAATACGCCGAGCAATCGCAAAGCGGCATCACCCGCCAGCTGGCGGGCCCGACCGGCGAACGCAACAGCTATGCGATCTTGCCGCGTGAACACGTACTTTGCCTGGCTGACGACGAGAACGACCTGCTGATTCAACTGGCAGCCGTACTGGCGGTCGGCAGCTCTGCCGTGTGGCCGGAAACCGACATCAGCAAACCGCTCCGGGCTCGCCTGCCGAAGGACGTTCAAGCGCGCATCAAGCTGGTACCTGACTGGGCCAAGGACGAAGTCACCTTCGACGCCGTCCTGCACCACGGCGACTCCGATCAGCTACGTGCCATCTGCCAGCAGATCGCACAACGCAGCGGTGCCATCGTCGGCGTCAACGGCCTGTCCCACGGCGAAACCAACGTGCCACTGGAACGCCTGGTGATCGAGCGGGCATTGAGCGTCAACACTGCGGCGGCGGGTGGCAATGCGAGCCTGATGACGATCGGCTGATGCCGCTCGGTAACAGATGACGCGGAGCGTCACGAACGGCATTCCCACGCTGGAGCGTGCGGAACGAGAGGTGTCCGAAAGACACCGACCGCTCCCATGCTCTGGACTATCCGCGTCCGCTCTCGATACCCCCTGCACACGCTCGACCATCACCCGAATCAATCTTGCTACCCTCCCCCCTCAACCCGACCTAGACTTGAGCCATTCCAAGAACAGGTACGCCATCATGTCCGAGTCGCTGCTCAGTTCCCGAAATCTGGCTTTCGAGCTGTATGAAGTTCTGGACGCCGAAGGTCTGACGCGTCGCGAGCGCTTTGCCGAGCATTCGCGGGAAACCTTTGATGCGGCGCTGGGAACGGCGCGCGCCATTGCGGAAAAGTACTTTGCACCGCACAACCGCAAGGCTGACGAAAACGAGCCACGCTATGAAAATGGCGAAGCCATCCTGATACCGGAAGTCAAACCCGCGATAGACGCGTTTCTCGAGGCCGGCTTTCTCAATGCATCACGCGATTTCGACGCAGGCGGCATGCAGTTGCCTACCCTGCTGTCGCAAGCCTGTTTTGCCCACTTTCAGGCGGCCAATGTCGGGACCACGTCGTACCCGTTTCTGACGATGGGCGCGGCCAATCTGATCGAGAGTTTTGCCGACGACGAGCAGAAGCGGCGTTTTCTGCAACCCATGATCGAAGGCCGCTTCTTCGGCACCATGGCGCTGACCGAGCCGCATGCCGGTTCGTCGCTGTCAGATATCCGCACACGCGCCGAACCGGCAGGCGACGGCACTTATCGGCTGCGTGGCAACAAGATATTCATTTCCTGCGGGGATCATTCGCTGTCGGAGAACATCGTGCACATGGTCCTGGCAAAACTGCCGGATGCGCCGGCCGGGGTCAAAGGTATCTCGCTGTTCATCGTGCCCAAGTTTCTGATCAACGATGACGGCAGCCTCGGCCAACGCAATGATGTGCTGCTGGCGGGTCTGTTTCACAAGATGGGCTGGAAAGGCACCACCTCCACCGCGCTCAATTTCGGCGATAACGGCGAGTGTGTCGGCTATCTGGTGGGCAAGCCTCATCACGGCCTGAATTACATGTTCCAGATGATGAACGAAGCGCGCATCGGCGTCGGGCTTGGCGCGGCAATGCTGGGTTATTCCGGCTACCTTTATTCACTGGAGTACGCCCGTGAGCGGCCGCAAGGGCGCTTGCCGGATAGCAAAAGCCCGGACAGCAAACCGGTATCCATCATTGAGCATGCTGATGTGCGGCGCATGCTGCTGACCCAGAAAGCCTACGTGGAAGGCGCGTTTGACCTGTGCCTGTACGCCTCGCGGCTGTTCGATGACACACAGACCGGCGAAAGCGAAGACGATCGCAAGCACGCGCATGAATTGCTGGACCTGCTGACCCCGGTGGTCAAGTCATGGCCGTCGGAGTTCTGCCTGAAGGCCAACGAACTGGCGATCCAGGTCCTGGGCGGCCACGGTTACACCCGCGAATACCCGGTCGAGCAGTATTACCGGGATAACCGCCTCAACGCGATTCATGAAGGCACTCACGGTATCCAGTCGCTCGACCTGCTTGGCCGCAAGCTGGCGCAGAATGGCGGCACTGGCCTCAAGCAACTGCTGCGCCTGATCTCCGCGACCTGCGAACGCGCACAGGCCCATCAGACACTCGACGAACTGCGCCAGCCCCTGCAGCAACTGGTCGCACGCGTGCAGGCCGTCACCCTCGGGCTGCTGACCGATCTGGCACAGGGCAGAATCACCAGCACGCTGGCCAACTCGGCGCTGTATCTCAAGGCATTCGGCCACACGGTAGTCGGTTGGCGATGGCTCGAACAGGCGGTCCGCGCAGAAGAAGGTTTGATTGGTGGCAATCAGGCCGACGGCGACTTTTATCGCGGCAAACTGCAGGCAGCCCGGTACTTCCTGACGTGGGAAGTACCGGGCTGCCATCACGAACTGGCGATTCTGGAAAACCGTGATGACACCTGCCTGGCAATGCGCGACAACTGGTTCTGATGAAAACCTGGCTAGCGTTTGATCAGTGAAAGCCGAACAGGTCAGCCAGTGGCTCCTGCGGGAAAAACCGGTCGACCAGTGGCTTGGCATCGTTACCCAGCTTGACTGCGTACTGCTCTCGGCTGAAGGGCTCGCCCGTGCGCATGTCGTAAAGCGCCCGCCCCGGATGAGGGCGATCGACCTCCTGCATCTGGATTTTCATGATGCGGTAAAACTCGCCGCTCACCTCTTCGATGCTGTCTATCTGAAAGTAGCAGCCGGGCAAAAAGATCGATTCGGCTTCCTCGGGCGAAGCTGAAAACGGTGCAATCGGTGTGGCCCGCAGGTATCGGCCCTTGGGCAAAACGAAGACCACCGACGTGTCATCGAAAGTTACCGGGCCAATCATGGCGTTAATGGGCGCACCGGCCCGACTGCTGGCGAAGGCGCTGACCACATAGGGATTTTCGCTGAACGAGGTGACATCGGTATTGACCAGCACATCACCCACCTTGATCTGCCCGTTGCGAAACACGGCGCCCGAAGTCCCTCGATCACCGCTGCCGCCGCGGTACAACTCGACATCATTGTTGTACCCCACCACATGGATGTCATCGGCCAGTCGTTCGATGAGTTGTACCTGATTGGCCCTTTTGCTCTCGCCCGTGCGCAGGAACTGATTGAATTCAGCGTCATCCTGGGTATAGAGCATGATATTTCTGCCGTAATAGTCGTCCTCACCGAGCCTGAAAACCCGATGTTTGCCATGCCAAGGGTCTTTGTACACTTCGTCGCCGTCAGGTGATGAGTCCGACACGGGAGCCTCTTCAGGGTCTGGCTGCCAAATGCTCATGACGCCTTTCTGCCGGGCCAAGGCCACTTCGGCATAGTGCTGCTCACTGAACAGATCCGTTTGCAGATACCTGTCCCAAAAGGCCGAGTGCACGGTCACATAAGGCTTGCCCGTCGCGGTGGATGCGCTGCTTGACGGCATCGGCACATCCATCGGGGCACCGCCCTGCAGACCGGGCGAGTCAAGTAACGCCCACTCCCCGTCGGTACTCAGACGCACCGGCTTGCTGCCTGCGAATGCAAACGGGTTGTCTGGGTTGACGATAAGCCAGCATTGCTGCTGCTCATTGAACATCACGCGATAGGGCAGTTGCGCAAGCTTGATCCAGGTTTCGCCATTGCCCAGCGTGTAGATGCCGCGAAACCTGCCCTCCGCAGCTGAAGGCGTCAGGCTGTCGAGCAGCAGGTTGCCTTCCATATTTTCCAGTGGATGGGCCGGCGCGCTGCTGCTTTCCAGCACCTCGCTGGAGATAGGTAGGCCTTCGGTTGCGGCCACCGGCACAGGCTGAGGGACGGCACGCAGGGACATCAACAGCGGCAGGTTGAAGAGCAGATAAATAATGTTGTTGATCGCGCCCAACACGCCAGCCTTGCGCTGCGCCGCGGTCTTGCCATTGACCGCCTGATCAATGTTCAAACTGGTATTGGCGAGACTTGCGCCAACCAGCGTCAAGGCGATCGGCCAACCCAAAGCCGCAAGCCCGCCAAACGCCTGCATGAACGCGCCCAGGTAGCCGATCCACATCTGCTTGCGCAGATCCGCGTTGGAAGTCAGCCGTTCACGCGCATCGGCGGTCATGCCCTGTCGAACGACGTCTCGCAGATACACGAAGGGGTCACCCACAATAGGTGCCTGCCCCAGGTTGACGAGTGGGATGTCGGCACGCCAGTCGTGCGCGAGCAACTGGCTCACCGCGCGAAAGAATCGCTCACCGTCCTTTTTACGGGACGTCTCACCACGCAGAAACTGACGTGTTATCGCCTTGTCGGCGTGCTCGCCCATGAACCGGGCCTTGAGCCAGCGGTACACCGCGCGCTCGCTATCGAACGCCATGAACGGCTGCTCGGCATCGGGCCAGTAGATGATCTCGCGGCCAGCGGCGGTGACGATACGCAGCATGTCATGGGCCTTGAGGCCATCGATATCCAACGTGTGTACCGTAACACCGGGAGTTGCAGGAAGCGGGGCCAGCAAGGCTTTCAGCGTAGGGGGCTGCAAGGGGTCGGCGATGACGACGCTCGTGACATGCTTGAAATCGACGGTTGAAAGCTGGCCCTTGCGCAGACAATGACTGGCTGCAACCAGATAGCGCGCCTTGGCCAGGGTGCAGAAGTTCTCGCTGTGCAGGCTCCAGAATCGCTCCATACGGCGGGTGTACAGCGTGCTGAAATCAAGTGTCCACATGTCTTTGAGCACGTCCTGAGGCAGCATGGGCACCTCATTGCGCTCGTCGAAAACCCCATGATCCGGGCCATCGGTGTAGAAACCGCCGTACAGGGAAAGCTCGTCGCTGGCTTCCTGATCGTGGGCGCTGAAGTGCCGCATGAGCAGCTCGATCAAGGTCATCGACTGCACCGGCGCTCCGGAATGCTGCCAGCCGGTAAACGTGCGCGGACTGCTGCTGGCACTGCTGAAACGATGCCAATACACCTGCTCCGGGGCGAACACGCGGTGGGTGTGCTGAAGAATGATCCTGCTGGCGGCGGTATGGGCCAAATCGTAAAGATCGGGATAATCGAGAACGAACTGCTGCGCACAGGCGCGCAGCCGTTGCTGGTCGGTTTCAGGTGTTTTCAGAGAACTCAGTGGCATGACGTCTTCCTGTATGAGAGAAGTCATGCACGTAATCATTCATCAGGGCGTTCGTGGTGCTAACTATCTATACCTTCACGGACGCATGAATGCAGGTGGCGGCTCAGCCGACGAACCGCTGCAAACCCTGAATGCCTTACCAACCATTCTCGGAGCCTGGTGTAATTTTTGCCCTGCCCTTGAATGGAAAATAAAAGTCCACGGCCTCGTTCAGGTGTTCGATGTACAACACGGACAAGACCTCATCGACCGGCAAATAGGAACGCTCCAGCAGATCGAAATAGTCAGGTCGCAGCCTTCTCAAGACGTCTGACATGAGTTTGGGACCGGTCAGGTCGGAAATGCGCGTCATGTACGGTGTCATTCGGTCTCTGGAGGCGCTACGCGAGGCTTCGCTGCTGTGGTCAGTGAAGGGTCTGCGCGTACTGAAAAACGCCTTGTTAGTCTGCTTTTCATTCTGGAAACGCGTGTTTATTTCCTTCAGGATCCTCTTCAGGACCGGGTTTTCCGGGTGGCTGGCAAAATGGCTGTTACCCGGCCCGGTGTAGCTCAGTTGCTGCGCATCCAGACGCCTGCCCAGCAATACATCATTGGGCCCTGCTTTCAATGGCGTGCCTGCGAAAGGGACATTAATGGTGTCATCGCAATCCAGATAAATGCCGCCGTATTCGTTGATCAGTCGATAACGCAGAATGTCCGACGCCGCCGCATAATTACGATTCTCCGAGTGCATGAAATAGTTGAACGCCTCGCCATTTTCACCCTTCAGGAACGTGGGGAAAAACGCTTCTTCCTTGAGCCTGGAAATCCGCATCTGCGGATGTTCGCTGAAGTAATCCAGCAACTGCTGATGCGCCGTCGGGTGGTTGATATCGATATGCAGTTCGAAGCGCAAGTCCGGGCTGGTGCGCATGTTATCCAGCATCTTTTCCAGCAGGTTATCGCCCGGCATGCGTTCGCCCAGCCATATGTGATGAATCACTCGGCTGATGGGCTCGGCATCTGCAGGCAACCTGGGCACGCGAGGGAAAGAATAGATTTCGAACCGGCGGCTCTGTGGCAGTTTTGCCTCTACCTTCCTGAATGCATCCTCCGACCCACTGTTCCAGAAACCGTTGCGGTCCAGCCAGACCAGGCCGTTTGAAGACGAGTCAGTGCGCCAGCATGGAATATCGGCATCGTAATAGACGTTCTTCCTGATCCCTCCGATCTGAATGAAGTACTTCTCTACGACCGTCCCTTTTGCCTGGCTCTGTACCTCCTCGACCATGATCTGATCCAGTGGCAACTCGATCTGTACCTTGGGGCCCCAGCGCTGCACCTCGATTGCGGGCTCGTCAGGTATGACCGCCACCACCGCGCTGTCTGCCTCACTGGCCGGCGGTAATCGCGAGCCATCGAAGCTTTCCCCGCCACGCAAACCAAGCTTGAGGTCCAGATCCCAATAGCCGGTGTCGATAGTCTTCACGTAAGGCCCCCAGACACGCGGATCAGAATCAGAGCGAATCCGGTACTGCTTTTCCTGTGGCACCCACTTGACCCGAAACGCCTGATCATGCAGCTCGATGTAACTTTTGCCTTGCAGCGGATAAATACCCGCCACTTCGCCCGAGGCCAGTCCTGGCAGGTCTTGAGTCACTTCGAGCGCGCGCAACAGGCGGCGCATTTTGGCATCGAGCGAACGCAAGGCCGGCGGCTCTTCCCTGAACACCGGAATCGGCTCGACCTCGATAACAGGGTCGATCGGTGTGGTGGGGCCAGAAACCTCATAACCGCCTCGCGCCTCGTCAATCAGCCCGGTTTCGGCACCAGCCTCGACCGCAGCGCCCCCCTCGGCAATAATCGGTAACGCGTTCAATACCCCGAAGGCAATCCGCCCTAGCCCCGTCTGGCGCGCGTCCAGCGTACGGCCATTGACCGCGGCATCGACGCCCAGCCCGACCAGCGCGAGAGACAGCCCCGCGATGACCGGAATCAGTTCAGGAAAGACGATCGCGACGCCGCCCAGGACAGACACGCACTCACTCAAGCCGCTGCTGGCTTCCTCTTTCCAGTAATCGCTATGGCTGCGTATTTTTTGCAGCGCGTCCGCTTCAGACTTCGCCTTGACCCGATGCTTGAAGTGCGAGAACGGCCAGGGCTGTAGCGGCTCGCCGAACTGCACCAGTTTGCGCGGGTTCCACGCGCCGGTCGCCGCGTCCAGCAGTTTGGGGTAGACAGCGAAGCCTCTGAGGGCGGTGGCAACGCCGCTGTAGAAAAAGCCATCGACGTCATCCGCAGCACTGAAATGCCCCTCGAAAGACCGACGTTTGCCTGGATCCTTGCACATCAGCGCGATCCAGTCCTTGAGCGCGTCGGCGTTGGCGAAGGTATGAATCGGTGACGAGTTGCCAGGGATGTAGAGCAGCACGGTCGGCGAATCGGCACTGCGTATGACCATGATGTCGGCGGCGCTGTAGCCATGCACCTGCAACTCGGAAATCGTCACGCGAGTGGAAATCGGCGCGGCGACAAAAGCGTCGAAACTCAGCTGTTTCCAACCCTGATCGGCAGGCAGCCCGAGCGCCTCCAGCACCATGTCCTTGTGCTCGGCCTTAAGCGTGTTTTCCTCGGCTTGCAGCCAGGCCGCCCTGAACAGACCGGCCTTGAGCATCAGGTTGTAGTCGTCGGCGTGCGCCTGCCAGAACTGTTTCAGGTAGGCGAGATAGCCGGCTTGCAGGTTGTGATCCCAGATGTACTGCTTGAACGCCTCGGCAGTCAGGCGCAGTTGCGTCGTCGAATTGTAGTGCTGCGGAGCGGTTTTCCGGTACACCGCCTCATAAGCGACGCAGTCATAGGACGGCAGTTTTTCATCCACGACCTGACAGTCGAGACCGTCCTCATGATGGGGCTGCAAATGCCCGAGGTGATCAAACCAGTCACCATTACCGTTTTGCTGCCAGTTGCGCAGCAGCGCCTCGGTCAGCGTCATCGAGTGAGCGACATTGGCGCGGTGAGGAGCGGGATAGAGCTTCGGGTCCTCGATATACAGCGTGGCGATCAAAGTGTCGTCCGGATCGATCTCGATACCCCACCTTGACTGGCATTCCTGTGCCACATCCCGCGCAGCAAGGGCAGCAGGTGACTGCAGGCTGATCGGGTTGAGGCGGAAGTAATCGCTGACCGAATAGTCTTCGTCTACCCGCGCCCAGAACTCTGCGTCAGAGTCATCATCGCCAGCCCTGTCGTCATCGCCGAAGTCGTACTGTGCTGCAAATTCATCGTCCATGATGAAAACCTTCTTGGTGGTTGGAGCCCCTACAGTAGGGGGCAAGAAGGCCTGGTCTGCGGTATATAACTATGTGTCAGCCGCTGGATTGCAACCAATCGTGAGCCCGGAAGCGCCGGTCTGGGTCAATCGCTCGAAATTGCTCTTTGACAGCCAAGCAATTCAACAGGTTAAATCCCTTGGCACGCGGACTGCATGGTCAGCTTTCGCCCTTCCCGCTTCAATTCAGTTTTCTACGGAGTACCGCCTTTGGACGCCACCACCATCAACAGCCTGTTCCTGATCGGCGCGTTGCTGGTAGCCGCGAGCATCCTGGTCAGTTCTCTTTCGTCACGCCTCGGCATTCCGATCCTGGTCATCATCCTCGCAGTGGGCATGGTCGCAGGCGTCGATGGCGGCGGGATCATCTTCGATAACTACGCGACCGCCTACCTGGTCGGCAACCTTGCGCTGGCGGTCATCCTGCTCGACGGCGGGCTGCGAACGCGGGTGGCCAGTTTCCGGGTTGCGCTATGGCCGGCCTTGTCGCTGGCGACGGTGGGCGTGCTCATCACCACGGTACTGACCGGCATGATGGCTGCGTGGCTGTTCAATCTCAGCGTTATTCAGGGCCTGTTGATCGGCGCGATCGTCGGTTCCACAGACGCCGCGGCGGTGTTCTCACTGCTGGGCGGCAAAGGCTTGAACGAGCGCGTTACCGCCAGCCTCGAGATCGAGTCGGGCAGCAACGACCCCATGGCCGTATTCCTGACCGTCACCCTGATCGGCATGCTGGCCAGTGGGCAGACCGGCTTGCACTGGGGACTGCTGGGGCACCTGATCCAGGAATTCGGTATCGGCAGCTTTATCGGTCTGGGCGGCGGCTGGATCCTGCTGCAGCTGGTCAACCGCATCAATCTGGCCGCCGGCCTCTACCCGATTCTGGTGATTGCCGGTGGCCTGGCAATCTTCGCCCTGACCAACGCCATCCACGGCAGCGGCTTTCTCGCGGTCTACCTGTGCGGTCTGGTGCTCGGCAACCGGCCGATTCGTAGTCGCCACGGCATCCTGCACATGCTCGACGGCATGGCCTGGCTGGCGCAGATCGGCATGTTTCTGGTGCTGGGCCTGCTGGTCACGCCGCACGATCTGCTGCCGATTGCGATACCGGCGCTGGGTCTGGCGCTGTGGATGATTCTGGTGGCACGTCCACTGTCGGTGATGGTCGGCCTGCTGCCGTTCAAGGCCTTCCATGATCGCGAAAAAGCCTTTATCGCCTGGGTCGGCCTGCGTGGCGCGGTACCGATCATCCTCGCGGTGTTCCCGCTGATGGCCGGCCTGCCCAACGCACAGCTGTACTTCAACCTGGCGTTCTTTATCGTGCTGGTTTCGCTGTTGCTGCAAGGCACCAGCCTGCCGTGGATGGCCAAACTGCTCAAAGTGACGGTTCCGCCTGATCCCGCGCCGATTTCCCGGGCCGCGCTGGAGGTGCACGTCACCAGCGAATGGGAGTTGTTCGTCTACCGCCTGGGCGCCGAAAAGTGGTGCATTGGCGCGGCTCTGCGTGAACTGAAGATGCCGGAAGGCACGCGTATCGCGGCACTGTTCCGCGGCCAGCAACTGCTCCATCCGTCCGGCAGCACGACGCTGGAAGTGGGTGATCTGCTGTGCGTGATAGGCCACGAACATGACCTTCCAGCGCTGGGCAAATTGTTCAGCCAGGCACCGCAGCGTGGGCTGGACCTGCGTTTCTTCGGCGACTTCGTGCTCGAAGGCGACGCAAGGCTGGGTGAAGTGGCGGCCCTGTATGGCCTGAAACTCGACGGCATCGACCCAGGCATGCCGCTCAGCCAGTTCATTGTGCAGAAGAACCGTGGCGAGCCGGTGGTGGGCGACCAGATTGAATGGAATGGAACTATTTGGACAGTTGCCGTCATGGACGGGAACAAGATCCAGAAAGTGGGCGTCAAATTCCCCGAAGGAACCCGCCCGGGCCCCGGACTGTTCCTTTAAACTGCCAACCCACACGTATCATCATGCGACCGGTGTCTATGTTTTCCCTGCGTTCCTTTTGTGCTGCCGCACTGTTTGCGCTCTGCCTGTCTTCCTTCCCGGTGCTCGCCGCCGACCCGCCCAGCAGCGACGCTGTTCAGCAAAGCCTCGACAAGATTGCCGACCGCAAGCTGCCAGACGCCGAGCAAAAGGCACTGCAACAAGTGCTCGAGCAGACACTGGCTTTTCTGGCCAGCAAGAAGGACAGCGAACAGAAACTCGAAGCGCTCAAACAGCAGCTTGCCCAGGCGCCAAAACAGACGTCGGAAAACCAGCGTGAACTGGCCCGCCTGAAAGAAAGCAAAGTGGTGCCCGTGGCCCAGCGTTATGGCGGCCTCGACGTACCGCAGCTGGAGCAACTGCTCAGTCAGCGCAGCACCCAGCAAAGTGATCTGCAGAGCGAACTCAACGACGCCAACAGCCTGGCCATTACCGCGCAAACGCGGCCGGAGCGCGCCCAGACAGAAATCAGCGCCAACCAGACTCGCATCCAGCAGATCAACGCCATCCTCAAGAATGGCAAGGACAACGGCAAGACCCTGAGCGCCGACCAGCGCAATCTGCTCAATGCAGAGCTGGCCTTGATCAACGCCCTCAACCTGCTGCGTCGCCAGGAACTGGCCGGCAACAGCCAATTACAAGACCTGGGCAACAGCCAGCATGACTTGCTGACCGAGAAGGTCGCGCGCCAGGAGCAGGAAATTCAGGACCTGCAGACCCTGATCAACGACAAGCGTCGTGCCCAGTCGCAAAAAACGGTCGCCGACCTGTCCCTGGAAGCGCAGAAGTCCGGCGGCAGCAGCCTGCTGGCCACCGAGAGCGCCGCCAACCTCAAGCTGTCGGACTACCTGTTGCGCGGCACCGATCGCCTCAACGAGCTAACTCAGCAGAACCTCAAGACCAAGCAGCAACTCGACAACCTGACCCAGACCGATCAAGCCCTCAGCGAGCAGATCAATGTGCTGAGCGGCAGCCTGCTGCTGTCCAAGATTCTCTACAAGCAGAAGCAGGCGTTGCCGCATCTGGAGCTGGACAAGGGCCTGGCCGACGAAATCGCCAACATCCGCCTGTATCAGTTCGACATCAACCAGCAACGCGAACAGATGAGCACGCCGACCGCTTACGTCGAGCGGCTGCTCGCTACCCAGCCGCCTGAAAACGTCACCCCGCAACTGCGCCGGACGCTGCTGGACCTGGCCATCACCCGCAGTGACTTGCTGGAGCGCCTCAATCGCGAGCTGAGCGCGTTGCTCAACGAATCCATCACGCTGCAATTGAACCAGAAGCAGCTGACCAGCACCGCTCAGGGGCTGCGCGCCACACTCGACGAGCAAATGTTCTGGATCCCCAGCAACAAGCCGCTGGACGTGGAATGGTTTCAGAATATCTGGCCACGCCTGCAAAAGCAGGTCTCCACCCTGCCCTGGACGTCCAGCCTAAGCGAACTGTCAGACGGCCTGACCCAGCGACCGCTGCTGTTCCTGCCCTTACTGCTGTTGATCGGCATACTGACCTGGAGACGCAAGGCGCTGTACCAGAAGCTCAATCGCCTGCACGCCGATATCGGTCACTTCAAGCGTGACAGTCAATGGAAAACGCCACTGGCGCTGCTGTTCAACGTACTGCTGGCCATGCCCGTCGCACTGGGACTGGCCCTGTGCGGCTACGCCCTGCAGATCGACGCCCGCGGTCAAAACGCCAACCTCGGCGAAGCATTGCTGCAGATCGCCCTCGCCTGGCTGGTGTTCTACACCGCCTATCGCGTACTTGCACCGCAAGGCGTTGCGCAGTTGCACTTCCGCTGGGAGACCGCGCAGGTCGAGTTCCTGCGTGGCTGGGTACGGCGTCTGGGGCTGGTCGTTCTGGCCCTGGTGGCGGTGGTGGCCGTTGCTGAACACCAGCCTGCCGCACTGGCCGACGACGTACTGGGGATCGGCGTAGTTCTGACCTGTTACGCCCTGATGACCTGGCTGCTCGCCCGCCTGCTGATCTCCAGCCCCACGCATCACAATGCCTCACTGTTCCGCAAAACCGTCGGCGTGGTGTTCACGGCATTGCCGGTCGCGCTCTTCCTCGCGGTTTGCTTTGGCTACTATTACACCGCGCTCAAGCTCAGCGACCGCCTGATCGACACCCTGTACCTGATGATGATCTGGCTGATGGTCGAGGCGACGTTCGTCCGTGGCCTGAGCGTGGCCGCCCGGCGTCTGGCCTATCAGCGCGCGCTGGCCAAGCGTCAGGCAGCCAGAGAAAACGGCGACAGCGACATTCCGGTCGAAGAACCCAAGCTGGACATCGAACAGGTCAACCAGCAGTCGCTGCGCCTGATCCGTCTGGCCCTGCTGGCCGGATTCGTCGGCGCGCTGTACCTGGTGTGGGCCGAGCTGATCACGGTTTTCGCCTACCTGGACAACATCATTCTCTACGAATACACCAGTGGCACCGGGGCCAACATGAGCATGGTGCCGATCAGCCTGAGCGACTTCCTCGGTGCGGGGGTGATCATCGTCATCACCTTCGTACTCGCCGGCAACCTGCCCGGCCTGCTGGAAGTGCTGGTGCTGTCACGCATGAACCTCGCGCAGGGCAGTGCCTACGCGACGACCACGCTGCTGTCATACACCATCGCCGGCGTCGGCTTCGTCACCACGCTGTCGACGCTGGGCGTGAGCTGGGACAAATTGCAGTGGCTGGTCGCGGCACTGTCGGTGGGCCTGGGCTTCGGCATGCAGGAAATCTTCGCCAACTTCATTTCCGGCATCATGATCCTCTTCGAACGTCCGGTGCGGATCGGCGACACCATCACCATCGGCGCCCTGTCGGGGACGGTCAGCAAGATCCGCATCCGTGCCACGACCATCACCGACTTCGACCGCAAGGACATCATCGTCCCGAACAAGACGTTCATCACCGGCCAGCTCATCAACTGGTCGCTGACCGACACCGTCACCCGCGTAACCCTCAAGCTGGGCGTGGATTACGGCTCGGACCTGGACCTGGTGCGCTCCCTGCTGCTGCAAGCCGCCCGGGAAAACCCTCGGGTGCTCAAGGAGCCAGAACCGATCGTCTACTTCCTGAACTTCGGCGAAAGCACCCTCGACCACGAACTGCGCATGCACGTACGTGACCTGGGCGACCGCAACCCGGTACTCGACGAGATCAACCGCTTCATCAATCGCGAGTTCAAGAAGCAGCACATCAACATCTCGTTCCGCCAGATGGAGATCTACCTCAAGAACACCCAGGGCCTGGAATACAAACTGGTGCCCGCAGAGCCCGGTGACAAGCACGGCGCACCGGCTGGGCAGACGACCCTGCAACCGGTGAATACCCAAGTGACCCCGGCGACCAAAGATGCGCCCGAGCCGCCTGAGTTGCGGCTGGATTGAGAAGAGTGAAAGTGTGTGTCGACCGGGCTACAGCACGGTCGACACGCTAGCGATTAGCGATTAGCGATTAGCGATTAGCGATTAAATCAGGCCTCAACCCGCCCAATCACCACCTTCGCCTCCAGATACCCCCCAGGCTCCTTGCTGATCTGCACGGTTCCGGCACACGGCGCCAGTATGGATGTTTCCATCTTCATCGCCTCCATGATCGCGATCACCTGTCCCTTCTCTACCGTCGCACCGTCTTCAACCGCCCAGGCATGCAGGTTGCCCGCGACCGGCGTCAGCACTGCGTGCGGGTCCGGGGCGTCGGCCGCTGGCTGGCTGGCGTCAGCCGGGGCGGCAGCGTTCAGGCTCATGCCAGCCAGCAGCGCAGCAGGCAGGCCCAGTTCGTGGCGTTTGCCGTCGATTTCAACGAAGGTACGCAGCACGCCGGGGTCGACCGGTTCTGCGTTGCGCGGGGCGATGGTGACGTGCTCGGCGAAGTCGGTTTCGATCCAGCGGGTGTGGACGGCGAAGGTATTGGCCGCGGTGAAGTCGTCATGGTCCATGACCGCCCGGTGGAACGGCAGCACGGTGGCCACGCCTTCCACCTTGAACTCGGCCAGCGCACGGCGGGCGCGGCTGATAGCCTGTTCGCGGGTTGCGCCGGTGACGATCAGCTTGGCGATCATCGAGTCGAAGTTCGGTGAGACCCTTGAGCCTTCTGCAACGCCGGTGTCCAGGCGCACGCCCGGACCGGACGGCGGCTGAAATAAAGTGATAGACCCCGGCGTCGGCAGAAAGCCGTTGCCCGCGTCCTCAGCGTTGATACGGAATTCGAAGCTATGGCCGCGTGGCACAGGCGTGCCATCGAACGACAGCGGCAGGCCGTCGGCGACGCGAAGTTGTTCGATGACCAGGTCCACGCCGCTGGTTTCTTCCGTCACCGGGTGCTCGACCTGCAAGCGCGTGTTGACCTCCAGGAACGACAGGGTGCCATCGCCGCTGAGCAGGAACTCCACCGTACCGGCACCGACATAGCCCGCTTCGGCGCAGACCGCGCGAGCCGACTCGTGAATGCGCTGGCGCAGTTCGTCATTCAGATAAGGCGCTGGCGCTTCTTCGATCAGCTTCTGGTTGCGACGCTGCAACGAGCAGTCACGGGTGCCGACCACAACCACCCGGCCATGACGATCGGCGATGATCTGCGCTTCGATGTGCCGTGGGCGGTCCAGAAAGCGCTCGACGAAGCACTCGCCACGGCCAAACGCCGAAACCGCTTCACGCACCGCAGACTCGTACAGCTCGCTGACTTCATCGAGCTTCCAGGCAACTTTCAGGCCGCGACCACCGCCGCCAAAGGCTGCCTTGATGGCAATCGGCAGGCCGTGCTGCTCGGCAAACGCGACCACCTCGGAGGCATCGTTTACCGGGTCTTCCGTACCGGCCACCAGCGGTGCGCCAACTTTCAGGGCAATGCGCCGGGCCTGGACCTTGTCGCCCAGTGCGTCGATGGTCGCAGGATCGGGACCGATCCAGATCAGACCGGCGTCGATCACCGCGCGGGCGAATTCGGCGCGCTCCGAGAGGAAGCCGTAGCCCGGATGAACCGCATCGGCACCGGCGCGCGCGGCAACCGCCAGCAGCTTTTCGATGTTCAGGTAGGTGTCGGTCGGGCGCTCACCCTGCAGGCCATAGGCTTCATCGGCCTGACGCACGTGCAGCGCGTCGATATCGGCATCGGCGTACACCGCCACCGAGGCGACTCCGTAGTCACGGCAGGCACGGGCAATACGAACGGCAATTTCGCCACGATTGGCAATCAGAACCTTTTTCATCTGTTCTTGGTCTCGTCTGAAGTGGCGGGGCGCACTGGCTCGAAGGCGCTCAGCGGGTTGAAGCGAATGCGGGCATTGACCGGAATCTGCCCGGCCTTGTCCAGGTGGTAGGTGGCAACTGCGCCGATGACCGGGTAACCGCCGGTCAACGGGTGATCGGCCAGAAACAGCACCGGCTGGCCACTGGGCGGCACCTGAATGGCGCCGACCGTGGTGCCCTCGCTGGGCAACTCGCCATCGACGGCACGTTGCAGCGATTGCTCGCCTGCCAGGCGAATGCCGATACGGTTGGATTGCGGCGTTACCAGCCAGGTCTGTTGCGCCAGCAGTTGCTGGGCTTCGGCGCTGAACCAGTCACTGCGCGGGCCCATGACCACATCCAGGGTGATGACCTGATCGGCACGCGGCATTTCGAAGGCAGGCTGTTCACTGACCGACACGGCCGATCCACCGGACCTGCGTTGAAAACCAAGTCGATCACCCGCCGCCAGCGGCGCAGGTCCGACCTGGGCCAGCGTGTCGGTGGACAGGCTGCCAAGCACCGGTTCATGAATGAAACCGCCACGAACCGCCAGATAATTGCGCAGGCCGGCGCTGGGCGAACCGATGCTCACCTGATCGCCGCTCTGCAAAGCCAGCGGTGCATACAAGGGCGCCTGCAACTTTTGCCCTTCGGCGGTCTGCACTTCGACGCGGGCCTGAGCACCGGTAATCGCCACAACGGTCTGCCCCTGACAGGTGAAGGTCAGGCCGCCCATGAGAATTTCCAGACACGCCGTCGCCGGATCGTTACCCACCGCGCGGTTGGCAGCGCGCAAGGCGCCGCGATCCAGCGCGCCCGATGCGGACACACCCTGCCCCGCCCGACCGGGACGCCCCAGGTCCTGAAACAGGGTTTGCAGACCTGGCGTCTCGATCTGCAGATAGTCTTCGCTGACCGTCGTCGCCTGCGGTCGGACAGGTGCAGCAACCTGCACACGGGTCTCCGGGAGCGGACCAGCATCCTGGAAACGCACGCGGTAGCCAGGCTGGAGCAAGGCGGGCTCGTCGCGGCCCAGATCCCACATGGTTGAGGTGGTCACCCCGATAATCTGCCAGCCGCCGGGGCTGGCCTGTGGATAAATGCCACTGAAACCACCGGCCAGCGCCACGGCGCCAGCCGGAATACGCGTGCGCGGCGTGCTGCGCCGTGGCACCACGAACCCGGCACCGCCGCTGAGGTAGGCAAAACCGGGTGCAAAGCCGCAGAAGGCAACGTTGTAGTCGCTGCCGGTATGGCGCTTGATCACTTCCTCGACGCTGATGTCCAGCTCGCGGGCGACATCGGCCAGGTCTTCGCCGTTGTAATGCACAGGTATTTCGATCAGCTTGCCCGCCTCGCGTGCCTTGCCACGAATGTCGCGCGAGGCGATCTGTGTGGCGAGCGCTTCGAAACCGATGGCTGACGGACGAAAGTGCACCAGCAAGGTTCGGGCGGCCGGGACGATTTCCTCGACGCCAGCGATGGGCATCTGCTGTAACGATTCGAACAGGGCCAGGGTCTCGTCCAGATTCGACAGTTCAACCAGGAGTGCATCCAGGTTGGCCGGGTAGAAACGCATGAGCCTCTCCTATACGTGGTAGTAGCTGTCCGGAATATCGGTAATGAACATGTGGCCCGGCGCGTGGGAAACCGCAAACGGCACACGGGACGCCATGACTACTGCCTGCGGGGTCACACCGCAGGCCCAGAACACCGGAATCTCGCCGGGCCTGATCGTCACCGCATCACCAAAATCAGGGCTCGCCAGGTCGGTGATGCCGAGCAGTCCAGGCTCGCCGACATGTACCGGCGCGCCGTGCACACCGGGGTAGCGACCGGTGATGCGCGCCGCTTCGGCAACCCGGTCCGCGGCGATCGGGCGCATCGACACCACCATGTTGCCCTGCAGGCGTCCGGCCGGGCGGCAGACGCGGTTGCTGCGGTACATCGGCACATTGCAGCCTTCGCTGATGTGGCGCACATCGATGCCGGCGTGCATCAGGTCGGTTTCGAAGGTGAAACTGCAGCCAATCAGAAAGCTGACCAGATCAGTGTGCTGCGCCCAGATGTGGCTCACGTCACTCAGTTCTTCGGCCAGTTGCCCGTCGCGCCAGACCCGGTACAGCGGCAGGTCGGTGCGCAGATCAGCCTGCTCGGCCAACAGCGTGGTGTGGCTGCCGGGCTCGGTCACATCCAGCACCGGGCAGGCTTGCGGGTTACGCTGCGCGAACAGCAGAAAGTCATACGCCCATTCACGTGGCAGCGTGATCATGTTGCACTGGGTCAGACCGGGCGCCTGGCCAGCGGTCGGCGCGACGAATCCCTGGCGATAACGGGCACGGGCGGCGCTGGCTGCCTCGCGGGCGAGTTGCAGTGAATTCATGATCAGCCTCGATTGAATGCGCGGACAGTGACGCCTGCGTCGTGCAAACGGTCTTTCAGAATACGCGCGATGTTCACCGCGCCCGGACTGTCGCCATGCACGCAGATCGAATCGGCCTGCAGGCTGATTTCGCGGCCATCTTCAGCCTCGATGACGCCTTCGCGCACCAGGCGCAGCATGCGCTCGGCGATCCGTTCGGCGTCGTGCAGCACGGCACCGGGCCGCGAGCGCGAGACCAGCGTGCCTTCAGCGGTATAGGCGCGGTCGGCGAATGCTTCGGCAACGCAGGAAAGCCCGGCTTCGCGTGCCCAGTCGAGCAGCGGCGAGTTGGCCAGGCACACCAGCTTCAGCGCGGGATCAATGCGCAGCAGCGCCTGAATGACCGCCGCGGCCTGACGCTGATCACCGGCAATGGTGTTGTACAGCGCGCCGTGAGGCTTGACGTAGCTCACGCTCGTCCCGGCGCTGCGAGCCAGGCCCTGCAGTGCGCCGATCTGATAAATGACATCGGCGGTCAGCTGGTCGCTCGGGATGTCCATGTTGCGGCGGCCGAACCCTACCAGGTCCGGGTAGGCCACATGCGCGCCGATGGCAACGCCCCGTGCCGCAGCGGCCTCGAGGGTGCGCAGGATCCCGGCCGGGTCACCGGCATGGAAACCGCAGGCCACGTTGGCGCTGCTGACCACATCGAGAATCGCCTCGTCATCGCCCATGCTCCAGGCGCCGAAGCTTTCACCGAGGTCACTGTTGAGGTCTATCGCAGGCATTTTTTGTTCTCCGAAATCAGGCTGCATTGATGAAGGCAAAGATGGGACCGACTGATTTGAACGCCATGTACCACGACAGCAGACAGGTCAGCACGCCCAGCACTAATAGCCAGCGCGGGTAGTGGTAGCCGTCCATCATGTCGGACCGGCGCCAGCCGACGTACATGAAAATGCTCAGGCCCAGTGGCAAGATCAAGCCGTTGAAGCCCCCGGCAAAGACCAGCAGCGCGGCCGGTGGTTTGCCCCACATGACGTATACGACCACGGTGATCAGGATAAAGCCGACAGTCGCGAGGTTGCGCGCGCGTTCGGTGATGCGCTTGGAAAACACGGTGATGAACGACATCGACGTATAGGACGCGCCGATCACGCTGCTGATGCCGGCCGCCCAGAGCACCAGGCCGAACATGATCAGGCCGAAGTTGCCAGCGGCAGCGGTGAACGCCTGGGCCGCAGGGTTTGCGCCCTTGCCGGACACATCGATGACGACGCCGCTGGCGACCACGCCGAGGATCGCCAGAAACAGTATGTAACGAACAACCCCGGTGACCAGAATACCGGTCAGCGCCGCCTTGGACACCACATCGATGTTCTCGACCCCGACGGTGCCGCGATCCAGCAATCGGTGAGCACCGGCGTAAGTGATATAGCCGCCGACCGTGCCACCGACAATGGTAGTGATGGCCGCGAAATCGACCATGTCCGGCAGGATGGTCTGGCGCAGCGCTTCACCCAGCGGCGGGTGCGAGGCAAAGGCAGCGAACAGAATCAGGCAGACCTTCAGGGTGCCCAGCACCATCATGATGCGGTCCATGGCGATGCCGGCGCGGTGCGACGAGAAGATCGCAATGGCGATCAGCGCGCTCAAGGCGCCACCCCATTTGGGGTCAAGACCGGTCAACGCATTCAAACCCAGGCCCGCACCGGCGATGTTGCCCAGACTGAACACCAGGCCGCCGAAGATGACCAGTACCGCGAGCAGATAACCGCTGCCCGGAATCGCCGCGTTGGCCAGATCGGCCGCGCGCATTTTGGTCAACGTGACGATGCGCCAAACATTCAGCTGCACCACGAAGTCGATCAGGATCGAGGCCAGGATGCCGAAAGCGAACGCTGCCCCCAGCGTCGCAGTAAACGTAGCTGTCTGGGTCAGAAAGCCAGGACCGATGGCAGACGTCGCCATCATGAAGATCGCGGCGATCAAAGAGGCGCGGCGCGCCTTGGTGAACTCATTGGCAGTCTGTGTCACGGCGGCATTCCTGAGGTGAGAGGTATTCTGCCAGAGCAATGACCATGCCAAAGGTCATTCAAGTACGCCAACTTGTAGATACATAACGATAATATTGTTGAACAATACATGCGATATGAATCAACCATATGCACCATGTTGTTACGCAGGGACTCAGGTGTGCTACCTGATGATGCATCTGCTGACCTTCGTCCTTGCCAGCCAATGAGCTGTCGTGGAATATCGACCTGGCTTTTCTTTCTCTGGACCCTTTATGAACGACGCTGCCTCTGCCCTCCCTCGCACCCTCGGAGAATCGATCACCACTGAGCTTCGCAGAATGCTGGTCGAGGGCGAGCTGGTACCTGGTCAGCGCCTCTCGGAAGCCGCTCTCGCCGAGAGTCTGGATATTTCCCGTAACACCCTGAGAGAAGCCTTCAGAGTGTTGACCCGCGAAGGGCTGCTGACCCACGAGCCCAATCGCGGGGTCACCGTGGCCAAGCCTGATATGGCTTCGATCATCGATATCTACCGCATTCGACGCTTCATCGAATGTGGAGCGATTGCCCAGGCTTATCCACAGCATCCCGGTGTGCTGCACATGCGCAATGCGGTCGAGGCCGGCGTGCAGGCGCGTCAAGCGAAGGACTGGATTGTCGTGGGCACCGCCAACATGATGTTTCACAAGGCCATCGTCGAGCTGTCCGACAGCCCGCGACTGGTGGCGTTTTATGCGCAGATATCGGCAGAGTTGCGGCTGGCCTTCGGCTTGCTCAACAATCCGGAGCTGCTGCATTCGCCTTATCTGGACATGAATGCTGCGGTACTCGGGCGCCTGGACGCGGGCAAGACCGATGAGGCGACGCGCATGCTCGAGGATTATCTGGTGCAATCGGAACGAACGATTCTGGCCGCCTTCGAGCGAAGCCGGAACCGGTAGTCCGGGCGCAGGCCCGATCACCAGAACTACCACCCAGGGACCCGGTCTACGGGTTCTGACCGTTGCAACACGCCCGACGAGCCAGGCAGGCCGCCGCTTCGTTGAAAGCCTGAAATTCCCCTCTGGAGGCGATACGCTTTGAAAGCACTCGACGAACTCATTTTCGACAACCGCTTTGCCCGTCTGGGCGATGCGTTTTCTACTTCCGTGCTGCCTGAGCCCATTGATGCGCCGCAGCTTGTGGTTGCCAGCCAGTCAGCACTGGCACTGCTGGACCTGGCGCCTGGACAGGCCGATCTGCCGTTGTTCGCGGAAATCTTCAGCGGCCACAAGCTGTGGTCCGAGGCAGAACCGCGGGCGATGGTGTATTCCGGGCATCAGTTTGGCTCCTACAACCCGCGCCTGGGCGACGGTCGCGGGCTGTTGCTCGGCGAGGTGTACAACGACGCCGGCGAGCACTGGGACCTGCACCTCAAGGGCGCCGGCCGAACGCCGTACTCACGGATGGGTGACGGGCGTGCCGTACTGCGCTCGTCGATCCGCGAGTTTCTGGCCTCCGAAGCCCTGCACGCACTGGGCATCCCCAGCAGCCGCGCGGGGTGCGTGGTCAGCTCCAGCACGCCGGTATGGCGCGAAACCCAGGAACATGCCGCCATGGTGCTGCGTCTGGCGCAAAGTCATGTGCGCTTCGGCAGTCTGGAATACTTCTTCTACACCAAGCAGCCAGAGCAGTTGAAGACCCTCGCCGAGCATGTGCTGACGATGCATTACCCGCACTGTCAGGAGCAGCCGGAGCGGTATCTGGCGATGTTCCGGGAAATCGTCGAGCGCAACGCCGAGCTGATTGCCAAGTGGCAGGCCTACGGCTTCTGCCATGGTGTGATGAACACCGACAACATGTCGATTCTGGGCATTACCTTCGATTTCGGACCGTTCGCGTTTCTGGACGATTTCGATGAGCATTTCATCTGCAACCATTCCGATCATGAAGGTCGCTACTCCTTCAGCAATCAGGTGCCTATCGCGCAATGGAACCTCAGCGCGCTGGCACAGGCGCTGACCCCGTTCATCAGCGTGGAAGCGTTGCGTGAGGCCATCGGTTTGTTCCTGCCGCTGTATCAGGCCCACTACCTGGACCTGATGCGCCGCCGACTGGGCCTGACCGTTGCTCAGGAGCAGGATGAACAACTGGTCAGCCAGTTGCTGAAATTGATGCAGAACAGCGGCGTGGATTACACCCTGTTCTTCCGCCGCCTGGGTGATCAGCCAGCCGCCGAGGCGTTGCGCACGTTGCGTGACGACTTTGTCGATATCAAGGGCTTCGATGGCTGGGCGCAAGCGTATCAAGCGCGTATTGCCCTTGAGGACAACGGCACCGAGCAGGAGCGTCAGACCCGCATGCATGCAGTCAATCCGCTGTACATCCTGCGCAACTACCTGGCGCAGAACGCCATCGCTGCTGCGGAAAAAGGCGACTACGAAGAAGTCCGCCGCCTGCATCAGGTGCTCTGCACCCCCTTCACCGAACAGCCCGGCATGCAAGGCTACGCCCAACGCCCGCCGGACTGGGGCAAGCACCTGGAAATCAGCTGTTCGTCGTGAGGCTTTGATTCCCTATCGTGCCCATGCTCAGCGTGCTCCGCGTCCTGCCTTGAGTGTGCGGCGCGGCGCAGATCTGTGACGCGGAGCGTCACGCACGGCATTCCCACGCTGTGCGTGAGGAACGATCATCACCCTATCGTGCGGCGCTACGCGTCGCATGCCGTTCTGGACGCTCCGCGTCCTCTTTAACTATGACAGCCCTGCATCCACCAACCATTGTTCCAGCCCTTCGAGGTCGGGAATGCGGGCTACGGTTTCGCCGATCTGTACGGCGGCCAGTTCCAGTTCGGCCAGCGGGACGTCGACGTAGCTCAACTGGCTGTCGACCTTGCACGAGCGCGGGATGCCCTGAGTCAGCAGGGCGATGAATCTGACATCGTTGCGTCCGCCCAGCGCGTTGAGCACCACGATCCGGGCTCGACCGCCAACGCGGGTGCGGCCTCCGCAGGCAGCTTCGAAGCTGAGCAGTGGCAAGGTCAGTTCGCGCCAGCTGATCGGCCCGAGGTACCACTCAGGGGCATCCGGCTCTGCGCTGCAATCCTGATAATCGATCAACTCGGCGACCGCGACATTGGGCAGCAGCAGATGCCGGTCACTCAACGGCACCAGCAAGCCGGTCAGGCTGGTCAGACGGCTTGTCTGAAACGTGCCTTCAGACATGTGCCTGGCTCCAGTAAGCGATGCTCTCCAGCAATATGGTTTCCTGATACGGCTTGCTCAGGTACTCGTTGACGCCCACCGCCATCGCCCGATCGCGATGCTTCTGGCCCGAGCGGGAGGTGATCATGATGATAGGCAATTCCTTGAGCTGTTCGTCCTGGCGGATCTGGCTGGCGACTTCAAAGCCGTCCATGCGCGGCATTTCGATATCGAGCAGCATGATGTCAGGCGTGTGCTCCTGCAACAGGGTCATGGCATCGACACCGTCCTTGGCGGTCAGCACGTGCATGCCGTGGCGTTCCAGCAAGCGGCTGGTAACTTTGCGCACCGTCACCGAATCGTCCACTACCATCACCAACAGCGGTCTGGCGTGCTCGGCTTCGTGGTAGGCAGGCGCCATGCCTCCTCTGAAAGGCAAGCCCTGCAAGGTACGAATCTTCGCCATCAGATCAAGAATCAGCACCACTTGCCCGTCACCCAGGATGGTCGCACCGGAAATGCCCTGCACCCTGGAGAACTGCGGGCCGAGGCTCTTGACCACGATCTCGCGCGAGCCTGCCAGCGCATCGACCTGCACCGCCACCCACTGATCCTGCAGATGCACCAGCAACACCGGCAGCGGCTGCAATTGCCCGGCCAGCCGGGGCGGACTGCTGCCCAGCAACTCGCCCAGATAGCGCAACTCGTAACTGCGCCCACCATATTGATAGCGCGGCGGGGTGGTCTGGTAATAGCCGTCCAGTTCATTGGCCATGACGCGCACGATGCCATCGACGGTATTGAGCGGCACCGCATACTGTTCTTCGCCGCACGTCACCATCAACGCCCGGTTGACCGACACCGAAATCGGCAGTCGAATACGGAAGCGCGTGCCCTGGCCCGGTACCGAGTCGATGACCATCGAACCGCCCAGTTGCTTGACCTCGGCGTGCACCACATCCATGCCCACGCCACGGCCGGAAATCTGGGTGATGATCTCGCTGGTGGAAAAACCCGCCTGCAGGATGAACGGCAGCACTTCATGGTCGGACAGATCGGCATCCGGATGGATCATGCCGCGCTTGATGGCTTTGCGGCGTACCGCTGCGAGGTCAACGCCCGAGCCGTCATCGCTCAGTTCGATGACCATATCGCCGCCTTCGTACATCAGCTCAAGACTGATATGGCCCTGTTCCGGCTTGCCGGCAGCGATGCGTTTTTCGGTGCTTTCAAGCCCGTGATCGACGGCATTGCGCAGCATGTGCTCCAGTGGCGCGACCATTCGTTCCAGCACGTTGCGGTCCATTTCACCGTCGGCGTTGCCCACTTCGAAATGGACTTTCTTGTGCAGTTCCGAGGCCACCTGGCGCACCACGCGACGCAGGCGCGGCACCAATCGTTCGAACGGCACCATGCGCGTACGCATCAGGCCTTCCTGAAGCTGGGTGTTGACCCTGGCCTGTTGCGACAGCAGCGTTTCCGCGTCGCGTGCACGCGCGCCGAGGGTTTCCTTGAGGTCCATCAGGTCGGACGCCGATTCGAACAAAGCGCGCGACAACTGCTGCAACTGGGAATGGCGGTCCATTTCCAGCGGGTCGAACTCTTCATAGCCCAGCCGCTCGGCCTGAACCTGCTCACGGCTGAGAATGCGCCCCTGGGTTTCCATATCAAGACGACGCAACTGATCGCGCATCCGCTCGATGGTGGTTTCCATCTCTACCAGGGCGATCTGTGAATCAATAATCTGCTGTTCAATACGTCCACGGAAGATGGAGGTTTCGCCGGCCAGGTTGACCAGGTCTTCCAGTTGCTCGGCAGGCACCTTGACCATTTCCGGACCACTGCGCTCGACCTCGCCCTCGGCGACCGGGGCCACGGCGACCACCGACTCCGGATGGACCTCCAGGCCCTGCGCAGCCAGCACTGCGCCCGACGGCTCGTCGGTGGCCAGTCTGCGAATGCTCTCAATCAGCAAGGTCGCGTCAGGCAGCGGCTTGTCACTGCGCACGGCATCGAGCATGTCGGCCAGCACATCCTGGCCGCTCTGCAACAGCCCCATCATCAACGGCGCAGGCTGCAGGCTGCCGGCGGAAAGCCCCTCGTAAAGCGTCTCCAGCTCGTGGGCGAGGTCGCCTATCGGAGCAATTTCCACCATCCGCGCGCCGCCCTTGAGGGTGTGCAGGTCGCGCAGCAGGTTTTCAACTTCCAGCATGTTGTGCGGATCGGCCTGCCAGCGCGCCAATGCCGCGCCCGAGCTTTCCATGATGTCGAAACCTTCCTCGAGGAAGACTTCACGCAGCTCGGTGTCATGCTCTGGAGGATCTTCACTGGCGGCAGGCGAGTCCTGCGCCTCAGGCCCGGCGTTCTCGAGCGTGCGGCAGCTGCGCAGCGCCTCGATCAAGGCCGAAGGGTCGCTGAGCGCTTCCTGCCGATACAGCTGCTCAAGCAGAATGGCCAGATGGTCGTGGCTCTCGTGCAGCAGCTCGGCCAGCGTCGGCGAATGGTTGAAGCGCCGGTCGATCAATCCCTCGTAGAGGTTTTCCAGTTCGTGGGCCAGGTCGCCCACCTCGGCCACCTCAGCCATCCGCGCACCGCCCTTGAGGGTGTGCAGGTCGCGCTGCAAGGAGGCCAGCGGCGCAGGGTTTTCCGGATCGGCCAGCCAACGCTGCAAGGCTTGGCCGGCGCTGTCGAGGATATCGACGGCCTCTTCCAGAAATATCTCGACGATTTCGTCGTCCGGCCCGGCAACTTCAGTCTCAGTGTGCCCGGCCTCGCTGGCCAGCTGCGCGGTGGCGGCGTTGAGCTCGGTAACGCTCAAGGTGCGGTGGCCGTCGCTCTTGACCAGCCCGGTCGCCGAAGGGTCAAGCGCCTGATCCAGCAACTGGTTCAAGGCACGCACGCATTCGGGACGTGGCTCGACATCCTGACCAGCGGCCACCTGATCAAGCATGTTGATCAGCGCTTCGTGAGCATTTTCTGCCACATCGAAAAAGCGCTCGCTGACTGCCAGACTGCTTTCCTCGACCGCGCCGTAGAGGTCGAGCAAGGCTTCGCACAGCTCATCGACCTGCGGCAGGTCGGCCAGATGCGCGCCATGACCGAGGGTGGTCAGCTCGTCGAGCAGCGCGCTCAGTTCCTGGCGTTCGCCGGGGTGCTGCCGCCAGCCCCGCAGCAGGTTTTCCGCATCCAGCACGATGTCCATGCCTTCGGCCAGAAAACCGGCGAGCAGCGTGGGGTTGCGCTTGATACGCAGGCCGCTGTCCGACTCGCGCAGCACCACGGTGAGGCGGTCGTTGAGCATCGCCAGGGCAGCCTCGATCAGCGGCGCGGCGCCCGGAATATCGGCCAGCGGCGTGCTGTCCAGTTGTTCGAGGCCCTTGTGCAGCAACGGTTCGGCGCTGCGCAGCAGGACGAGCTCCGGTGAACCGATATCGATCAGGTTGGCCTTGTATTCACGCACTAACTGGTCGAGCGGGCTGGCCAGTTCGGCAATCGGCAGCACCCCGGCCATGTGCGCGCTGCCCTTGAGCGTATGCAACGCACGCAGCACCGCGTCGCTGATCGCCGGCGACGCTGATTGTTCGGCATTGTCGAGGAAGCGGCCGAGGGTATTCAGATGGCCGAGCGCTTCCTGACGGAAAATCTCCAGCAACTGTGGATCGAGCGGTTCGTCGGCAACAGGTTTGCCTGGCGCAGGATCATCCACGGCCGGCAGCGTCGGTGGCTCGCGCCCATTGGCCAACGCATGGGCGCGAGCCGCCAACAGGTCGACATCGTCGCGCTGGCACTGCGCATCTTCGGCAAAATCGCGGATAACCGACGGCAGCAGCGTCTGCACTTCACTCATCAGTTGCTGCACTTCCAGGCCCGGCAGCACATCGCCTTCCAGCACCCGGTTGAGCAGGTTTTCCACCGACCAGGCCAGTTCGCTGAGGATCAGCGCACGCACCATCCGGCCGCTGCCCTTGAGGGTATGAAACGCACGACGCACTTCGGTCAGCGCCGTACTGTCCCAATGGCCGTCGCGGCCGAGCGAGGCGAACCAGCGCGGCAGGTACTCGCGCAGCGCGTCGAGCACCTCGTCGGCCTCTTCGAGAAACACATCGCGCAACTCGTCGTCCACCGCCTCTTCCCCGGCCGAGGGCGGCAACAGGCTGGTGGGGACGTTACGGGCGGGCGGGTTAACGGCCGAGACCGGGCTGGCGAGGACCTGGGCAATGGTTTGCGTGGGGCTGACCAGCGCCTTGCGGTCATCCAGTTCCAGCAACTCGTCCTGAGTGATGATTTCTTCGAGCAACGGCACTTCGAGGGTGTCCGCAGCAGGCGTATAGCCCAGCCGTGCCAGGCTTTGCTGGGCCATGTCGAGCACCTGGTCGCCCGGCGCCTGATGATCTTCGAGCATGCGCTCCAGGTAATACTCGATGCCAGTGATGGTGTCGGCCAGGCAATCGAGCTGAACCCAGGTGGGACGGGTTTCGTCCACCAGCAGGTGTTCCTGAATGTATTCGTTGCAGGCGGCCAGCAGGCTGGCCGCACGGGCCAGCGGGATCATGGCCAGCGCACCACGAACCTGCACGATCAGCGCGCACAGCGGATCGAGCCGCTGCCGGTCCCACTCGCCGTCGATGTAATCGAGGATCACATCCTTGGCCTGCTGCAACACGGTGCGGGCTTCGCGAATCACCAGTTGATGAATCTGCGTCAGGTCGGTGGTCGGCAGGCGGCTTTCTTCGCGGCTGACCTGCTCGTGGCTCCCGGCCATGCCGGCAAGGGTCGATTCGACGTAGAGCAAGGCACCCGCCACATCCATCAGCGCAGCGTCGCTGGGCTCGCGCTGCCCCTGGGCCAGACCGAGGACCACAGACAACTGATCGATGATCACCTTGCGCGGCTGGCCGAAACCCAGCACCGCCAGGGTATCGGCAATCTGCCGCAACGGCGGCAGCAACGCGTTCAGCTCGCTGACATGCTGACGGTCGCCGCGCACGAACACGTCGAGCCGTTCCTTGACCCTGACCAGCCCTTCGCACAAGGCCACGATCACCGAACGCATGGCGTCACGGTCCGGACCGGCCATGCGGGCGCGCTCCTCGTTGACCACGTCGTTGCCGGGCAAGGCATCGGCCAGCGCGTACTGGTCCTTGAGGTCGAGCATCTTCGGCGCCAGGCTGTCGGACTTGGCGATATAGAACAGCAGGCTTTTCAACAGCTCTTCGGGGGCGGGCTGATTGATGCCGGTGACGCCCTGCTCGGCCAGCCGCTTGAGTTCCTTGTCGGCGTCCTTCAACAGGCTGCGCAGCGCCGGGCTGTTGGTGAAGTTGCCGTTGAGCATGGTTTCAACCAGGGCCGAGGCGATCCGCCAGAGCGCACCGAGCGGCGCGTCTTCGCACAACTGCTCAAGCCGGGCAAACACCTTGGCCATGTAACCGAGCTGGGTCTGCACGCCCTGCTCGCGCATCAGGCCGGCCAGCGCCGCCTGCAGGGTCTGGCGCAGCTTGCGCAGCAGGTTGGGCAATTCCGGGGTATTGCGCCGCGCCAGCTCTTCGTCATCAAGCGCCGGCACGACGACCAGCTGCGGGGCGAACAGGCTGGTTTCCGAGAGCAGACTTTCGCCCCGCGCGCTGCGCAGGTCATTGAGCAGTGGCAAGACCACCAGCGGCAGGTCGCGGCGCGCGGAATGAATGCGCTCCAGGTAAACCGGCAACTGACTCATGGCCTGGATCAGCAGTTGCTCGGACTCGATCGGATGGCTGACACGGTTCTGCTGGACCGCCAGCGCCAGTTGCTCGATTTCCTCGGCCAGCAACGCGGCGCCATAGAACTCGATCATCTGCAGACTGCCGTGAACCTGATGCACCAGGTTCAGGCACTCGGCCATCGCCGCAGCATTGGCCGGGTCTTCGATGAACAGGTCCAGCGCCTGACGGGCCTGGCGCAGCGTTTCGGCGATCTCGCCCTTCAGCCACTCAAGAGCAACGTAATCGTGACGATCAGCCATGACGAGTACCGTCCGTTACCCAATCAAGGTTGTTCATGAGCGGCACATCATCCGGCTTTCTTCGATGACGGCAGGGCAAAGCCCGATACCGAGCGCCGCATTTCGCTGGCCATTTTCGCCAGGTTGCCGATGCTTTCAGCGGTGGCCGATGTGCCCGAGGTGGTCTGCGAAGTGGTCTGCTGAATGACGGTCATGATCTGCGAAATCTGCCCGGCAGACTCGGCCTGTTGGTGGGCGGCGTCGGTGATACTTTCGATCAGCTCGGCCAGCACCCTGGACACCCCTTCGATTTCCCCCAGCGCCACCCCGGCGTCCTGCGCCAGGCGTGCGCCACGCACCACTTCGCTGGTGGTCTGCTCCATGGAGATAACCGCCTCGTTGGTGTCGTTCTGGATGGCCCGGACCAGCGTTTCGATCTGCTTGGTCGCAGACGACGAACGCTCGGCCAGCCGCTGCACTTCGTCGGCTACCACGGCAAACCCCCGTCCGGCATCGCCCGCCATCGACGCCTGAATAGCGGCGTTCAAGGCCAGGATGTTGGTCTGGTCGGCAATGTCGTCGATCAGGCTGACGATGTCGCCAATCTCCTGGGATGACTCGCCCAGACGTTTGATGCGCTTGGAGGTGTCCTGAATCTGCTCGCGAATGTTGTCCATGCCGTGAATGGTGTTTTGCACGACCTCGTTGCCTTTATTGGCAATTGTCACGGAACGCTCCGCCACGGCCGAGGACTCCGAGGCGTTGGTCGAAACCTGATCGATGGACGCCGCCATGTCGTTGATCGCTGTCGACGCCGCACTGATCTGCAACGCCTGATGCTCTGAGGCAGCCGACAATTGCATGGCCGTCGCCTGGGTTTCGGTCACCGCTGCCGCCACCTGCTCGGCGGTCAGGTTGATGGTCACCACCAGCTCGCGCAACTGGTCGATGGAGTAATTGATGGAGTCGGCAATCGCCCCGGTGAAGTCCTCGGTCACCGAGGCCGTGACCGTCAGGTCGCCGTCGGCGAGGTTCTCGATCTCGTCCAGCAGGCGCATGATCGCCGTCTGGTTGCGCTCGCTCTTCTGCGCGGTTTCGCGCAACTGGCGATTGGTCTCGCGCACCATGACCAGACCGATGAGGATGATCGAGGCCAGTGCCAGCAAGCCCAGCACATAGCCGCCGACGGTGTTCACGGTGCGGCGCTTGGCGAGGTTTTCCAGGCTGTTGGCGAGTACCGAGGTTTCATCCAGCAGGGTTTGTGAGGTGTTGAAGATGTTGCCCGAGGCCTCGCGCACCTGATACAGCTCGGGCGAGGTTTCGAGAATCTCGTCCACGGAGCCTGAGACGAATTCGAACAGTTCGGCGATCTCCGCCAGCCGCGCCCGCGCATCGCGGTCCTCGACCTGGGAGATGCGCAGCGTGGCGTTGCCCTCCAGCATGCCGTTAAGCACACGCCCGAACTGGCTGGCATCGCGGCCAAAGGCATCGGCGGCCTGCACAGCCGTTTCATCGCCAGCCAGCACGGTGTTGACCGAGCCGAGAATCCGTTCTGCGAGTAATGCCTGGCGTTGCGCAACCACCACCTGTGCGGCAGGGGCACGGCTTTGCAGGAGGTTCTCGACGACTTTTTCGTATTCGGCCTGCAATTGCGGAATGGTTTCGGCCAGCGTCGCCGCCACCTGATGCAGCGACAGAACGGTTTGTTCGCTGGCCAGAATCACGTCGGTGCTCTTGCGCAGCCCTTCCCAGTCACGTTGCACGGTGCGCAATTCGTCGCGTATCAGATCAGGAGCCGCAGGCAGGCCGGTGGCCGGGTCGCCTTTTCTCAGGTAGCCCCAGCGCACGTCGAAATCATTGCGCGCATCGGCCAGCAACTTGAACGCCTGGGTTTTGCCGGCAGCCGCTTCGGTGGCGTTTTTCGCGATGCGTTGCGACAGGACGCGCAGCTCACCGGCATGCCCGATGTACTGTTTGTCGTAGTTGGACTGAGTGTTGAGGTAGGCGAAGTTGGCGAACAGCAACATGATGAAAACGATAAGCGCCACGAACAGCAGAATAATCTGCGTCCGGCTTCTTGCGCCTTCCCTTGACCGGTCTGTACTACTCATTAATCAGGCCCCCGCCTGGATCAATTGTGAAACACACCAGGCCCGACATGCTAGGACGCCAGGTCCATGAAATCCGCAGACTGCACCAGCGCCCACGGGCTGAATATCTGCCACGCCTGCTCGCGGATAAATTGCCCGCGCAGGAACGGCACCATACGCTGATCCATGTCCTGCGGGGTCTGGGGTATGAGGCTCAACTGACTGAAACGTTGCATGCCGAACACTTCATCGACCAGCAGACCGGCAAATACGTCATGATGCTCGACCACCAGCACCCGGCGCTGTTTGCGCACCGGCGCCAGTTCGTGGCCGAAAAACCCGCACAGATCCATGAGTGGCAGCAACCGACCGCGCAGATTGGCGATACCCGCCACCCAGAACTTCACACCGGGCATTACCGCATGATGGGGTTCGTGAAGGATTTCGGCGATCTCGCCAATCGGCGCGACAAAGCGTTGCTCGCCCATGCGAAAGCCGATGCCGACCCAGTCCTGCTGATGGGCTTCCTGCAGCGGCAGGCCCGCCGCCAGCGAACGACAGCGTCGATCCATATCCAGAAGCAGTTCAAAAGCGGTGCGCGGCTCGGCCATGGCGATTCCGGCAATCAGCCGGCCAGCACCGCATTCAGGGTTTTCATCAGGGTTTCTTCGTCCACCGGCTTGGTCAGGTAATCCCGCGCGCCCTGGCGTTTGCCCCAGACCTTGTCGGTCTCCTGATCCTTGGTGGTGATCATGATCACCGGGATCATGCTGGTGTCGGCATCCTTGGTCAGCTGGCGCGTGGCCTGAAAACCGTTGAGCCCCGGCATGACGATATCCATCAGCACGGCATCGGGCTTTTCCTGACGGGCCAGGGCCACGCCATCAGCACCGTTTTCGGCCTTGAGCACTTCATGACCGTGCTTTTCCAGCATGCCGGTGAGTTTGTACATTTCAGTCGGCGAGTCATCGACGATCAATATTCGAGCCATGGGTGTTCCCCGTCAGATTACGAGCGCGCTACATCAGGCGCGGGCGTCATGATATGTGTTGTTCTGCTGCAACGAAGCCCGGCACATGAGCCTTGATCGCGCTGAGCAGTTCTTCCTTGCTGAAAGGCTTGGTCAAAAACTGATCGGAACCGACAATCCGCCCCTTGGCCTTGTCGAACAGGCCATCCTTGGAGGACAGCATGATGACCGGCGTCGACTTGAATGCCCGGTTGTTCTTGATCAGCGCGCAGGTCTGATAACCGTCCAGACGCGGCATCATGATATCGACGAATATGATTCGCGGGTGGTTATCGGCAATCTTGGCCAGCGCGTCGAAACCGTCTATCGCAGTGATGACTTCACAACCTGCGTTCTTGAGCAGTGTTTCGGCGGTGCGGCGGATGGTCTTCGAATCATCGATGACCATGACTTTCAGGGCGGAGGCGTGTTGTTCCATAGCTGCTCTTCCATCGCCGCAGCGAATTTTTGCGCATTCTGCGAGGCACTGGGAGCCTGACGGTATCGCTTCGTTGATCGACTGGGACCGAAGACCGGATGCCGAGCCTTTTTAGCACACTCTCCAGACGCAATCCATAAAGTGCACCTTGGCGCATCGCGGCAGGCCTGCCCCTTGACCGGGAGCAATCGGAGCGCCACCCTGATGCCAATTTTACGGCCGTTGCGGCCCTTACCGATCAGAGGATATTGCCCATGAGCGTTCGCCTAGGGATTGTCATGGACCCCATTGAGCGCATTTCCTATAAAAAGGACAGCTCGCTGGCCATGCTGCTTGCCGCCCAGGAACGCGGCTGGTCACTGTTCTATATGGAACAGAAAGACCTGTATCAGAACGCTGGTCAGGCCCGCGCACGCATGAAGCCGCTCAAGGTATTTGCCGATCCGGCCAAGTGGTTCGAGTTCGAAGCCGAAGTCGACGCAGGTCTCGACGACATGGACGTGATCCTGATGCGCAAGGATCCGCCGTTCGATATGGAATTCGTCTACGCCACTTACCTGCTGGAGCAGGCCGAGCGTGCCGGGGTACTGGTGGTCAACAAGCCGCAGAGCCTGCGCGACTGCAACGAGAAGCTGTTCGCCACACTGTTTCCGCAGTGCACACCGCCGACGCTGGTCAGCCGCCGCGCGGACATCATCCGTGAATTCGCCGAACAGCACGGCGACGTGATCCTCAAGCCGCTGGACGGCATGGGCGGCGCGTCGATCTTCCGCCACCGTGCGGGCGATCCGAACCTGTCAGTGATCCTCGAAACCCTGACCGCCCACGGCACGCAGCAAATCATGGCGCAGGGTTACCTGCCGGCCATCAAGGACGGCGACAAACGCATTCTGATGGTCGATGGCGAACCGGTCCCGTATTGCCTGGCGCGCATCCCGGCAGCCGGCGAGACGCGTGGCAACCTGGCGGCAGGTGGACGTGGCGAGGCCCGTCCGTTGAGCGACAAGGACCGCTGGATCGCCGAACAGATCGGCCCGACCCTGCGTGAAAAAGGCCTGCTGTTCGTCGGCCTCGACGTGATTGGTGAGCACCTGACCGAAATCAACGTCACCAGCCCGACCTGCATCCGCGAGATCGACAACGCCTTCGGCACCAACATTGGTGGCCTGCTGATGGACGCGATCGAGAAGAAGCTGCAAGCGCGCAAGGGCTGATCAGCCGCTGACGCCGCTGGCCACGGGCAACACCGTGCGCCACGGCGCCAGATCGATTCCCTTGGTCCGATCCGCAGCAGAGTGGCGCGGCACATTGCGTTATCATGCGCCACCTGTAACACGACACGGATTTTGACATGCAGGCTGACGAGATGCTGAACCGCCAATGACATCCATGGCCAACAACGACCTCCCCCTGGAACTCGCCAACGCCGGTGTGCGCCCTGCCGATCGCCTGGGTTTTACCATGATGATCGCGGCGCTGATTCACCTCGCGGTGATCCTTGGCGTGGGCTTCACCTATGTAAAGCCGGAGCAGATCTCGCAGACGCTGGAAATCACCCTGGCCAGCTTCAAAAGCGAAGAAAAGCCCAAACAGGCTGACTTTCTGGCGCAAGACGATCAGCAGGGCAGCGGCACTCTGGACAAGGCCGAAACGCTCAAGACCACTGAGCTGGCGCCCTATCAGGACACCAAGGTCAACAAGGTCACGCCGCCCCCGGCCAGCAAGCCGGTGGTCAAACAGGAAGCACCTAAGACTGCCGTCGCGACCACCGCGCCCAGTCAGCAGAAAACCGTTGCCAAGCGCGATGAGGTCAAGCCCGAGCCCACCACCAAGGCCGCACCGACCTTCGACAGCTCGGAACTGAGCAACGAAATTGCCAGCCTCGAAGCCGAACTGTCGACCGAACAGCAGCTTTACGCCAAGCGCCCGAAGATCCACCGCCTCAATGCGGCATCGACCATGCGCGACAAAGGTGCCTGGTACAAGGATGACTGGCGCAAGAAGGTCGAGCGGGTCGGAAACCTGAACTATCCTGAGGAAGCACGACGCAAGCAGATCTACGGTAATTTGCGACTTCTTGTGTCAATCAATCGGGACGGCTCGTTGTATGAAGTGCTGGTGCTCGAATCTTCAGGACAGCCTTTGCTGGATCAGGCCGCACAGCGGATCGTGCGTCTGGCGGCGCCTTTTGCGCCGTTCACCGGCGATCTGGCGGATATCGATCGACTGGAGATCATTCGCACCTGGAAATTTGCACGCGGAGACAAGCTGTCAAGCAACTGAACTTTTTGCCAGCTGACGCCCGACACACACACGTGTCAGTTGTCAGCCGGGCAAGGCAACGCCAAACTAGGGCTCATGAAAAAAGTCTCTCCGAGTTATCTCAAGCATCATTTCCTCATCGCCATGCCTCATATGCACGATGAGAACTTTGCTCAGACCTTGACCTACATTGTCGAGCACAACGCCAATGGCGCCATGGGGCTGGTGATCAACCGCCCGCAAAGCCTGACCCTGGCCGATGTGCTCGAACAACTGCGACCGGAGCTTCCGGCGCCGAGACACTGCCAGGACATCGTCATTCATACCGGCGGGCCGGTGCAGACCGATCGCGGCTTTGTCCTGCATCCCAGCGGCCAGACCTTTCAGGCCACGGTCAATCTTCCGGGCGGGATTTCCTTGTCGACCTCTCAGGATGTGCTGTTCTCCATCGCCGATGGCTACGGGCCTGATCAAAATGTGATCACCCTGGGTTACGCGGGCTGGGACGCCGGTCAACTGGACGCTGAAATGGCCGACAATGCCTGGCTGACCTGTTCGTTCGACCCGGCCATCCTGTTCGATGTCGACAGCGAGCAGCGTCTGGATGCTGCCGCCAGACGCCTGGGCATCAACCTCAACCTGATCTCGACCCAGGCGGGGCACGCTTGATGGCCGCCTTACGGCTGCTGCTGGGCATTGATTACGGCACCAAACAGATCGGCGTTGCGGTCGGCCAGGCGATTACCGGCCAGGCACGTGAACTCTGTACGCTCAAGGCGCAGAATGGCGTGCCGGACTGGGACAAGGTCCAGGCGCTGATCAACGAATGGAAACCTGATGCGATCGTGGTGGGCCTGCCGTTGAACATGGACGGCACGCCCAGCGACATGAGCGCGCGCGCGGAAAAGTTTTCGCGCAAGCTCAACGGACGCTTTGGTGTAACGGTCTACACCCATGATGAACGCCTGACCACCTTCGAAGCCAAGGGCGAGCGCATGGCGCGCGGCGGCCAGAAAGGCAGCTATCGCGACAATCCGGTGGACGCCATTGCCGCTGCGCTGTTGCTGCAAGGCTGGCTGGATGAGCACCCCGAACTATTGAATGTGTGACTTTTTCTGCCTTTATCGCTTCGAGATACCCGGATTCCACGTTATCGCTTGAGCATCGCGCCACGGACCAGACTGTGTAAAAACGTCACGAGCGAAGGCAAGACAAGGCAAAAACAGGCGAAAAAGCGGAGTCTAGGTGTTCTAAATGAGCATTTTTCGCCTGTTTTTAACGCAGTATTGCCAAGCGCAGTAGTTTTTACACAGTCTGGGAAGGACGCTGCCCGAGCCTCAAAGGAGCAACCATGAGCCTGCCCGATCCCGCCGAACTGATTCGTCAGATGGCCACTGACCTGAACGCTCACCTGAGCAAGCGCGGCATCAGCGACCCTCGTTTCATCGGCATCCGCACCGGCGGTGTCTGGGTTGCCCAGGCGCTGCTCAAGGCACTGAACAACCCCGCTCCGCTGGGCACGCTGGACGTTTCGTTCTATCGCGATGATTTCAGCCAGAACGGCCTGCACCCTCAAGTGCGCCCTTCTGAACTGCCGTTCGAGATCGAAGGCCAGCACCTGGTGCTGATCGATGACGTGCTGATGAGCGGCCGTACTGTCCGTGCCGCACTCAACGAACTGTTCGATTACGGCCGCCCGGCCAGTGTCACGCTGGTCTGCCTGCTGGACCTGGACGCCGGTGAACTGCCGGTACGTCCGAACGTGGTCGGCGCCACCCTGGCGCTGGCACCGAATGAACGCATCAAGCTGTCCGGCCCCGAGCCGCTGGCGCTCGAACTTCAAGACCTCTCCACCGCCCTTTAAGAGTCCATTGCGATGACGCCTCTCGACGCCAAGCGCCCGCTGCAGCTCAACCACCTGGGCCAGCTGCGCCATTTCCTGTCTCTGGACGGCTTGCCCCGCGAGCTGCTCACCGAAATTCTCGACACGGCCGACTCGTTCCTCGAAGTCGGCGCCCGGGCGGTCAAGAAAGTCCCGTTGTTGCGCGGCAAGACGGTGTGCAACGTGTTCTTCGAGAACTCCACGCGCACCCGGACCACTTTTGAGCTGGCGGCCCAGCGCCTGTCAGCCGACGTGATCACGCTGAACGTCTCGACCTCGTCCACCAGCAAGGGTGAAACGCTGTTCGACACCCTGCGCAACCTCGAAGCGATGGCCGCCGACATGTTCGTCGTGCGCCACGCGGATTCAGGTGCGGCGCACTTCATTGCCGAGCACGTATGCCCGGACGTCGCGATCATCAACGGCGGCGACGGCCGCCATGCTCACCCGACCCAGGGCATGCTCGATATGCTGACCATCCGCCGCCACAAGGGCGGTTTCGAGAACCTGTCGGTGGCCATCGTCGGTGACATCCTGCATTCACGGGTGGCACGCTCCAATATGCTCGCGCTCAAGGCGCTGGGCTGCCCGGATATCCGCGTGATCGGGCCGAAAACCCTGCTGCCGGTGGGCGTCGAACAATACGGGGTCAAGGTCTACACCGACCTCAACGAAGGTTTGAAGGACGTGGACGTGGTCATCATGCTGCGTCTGCAGCGCGAACGCATGACCGGTGGCCTGCTGCCCAGCGAAGGCGAGTTCTATCGCCTGTTCGGCCTGACCACTGCGCGTCTGGAAGCCGCGAAGCCGGATGCGATAGTCATGCACCCCGGCCCGATCAACCGCGGCGTGGAGATCGAATCGGCAGTGGCCGACGGCGCGCATTCGGTGATTCTCAATCAAGTGACTTACGGTATCGCGATCCGCATGGCGGTGCTGTCCATGGCCATGAGCGGACAGAACGCACAACGCCAATTCGAACAGGAGAACGCCCAGTGAAGCTCAGCATCCTCGGCGCTCGCGTCATCGACCCGGTCAGCGGGCTGGATCAAATCACTGACCTGCACCTCGAAGCAGGCAAACTCAGCGCCATCGGTTCGGCACCGGCGGGTTTCGAGCCCACCCAGACCATCGACGCTACCGGGCTGGTTGCAGCACCGGGCCTGGTCGACCTCAACGTATCACTGCGCGAGCCGGGCTACAGTCGCAAGGGCAGCATTGCCAGCGAAACCCGCGCGGCGGTGGCAGGCGGCGTGACCAGCCTGTGCTGCCCGCCACGTACCAAACCGGTGCTCGACACCTCGGCGGTGGCCGAGCTGATTCTGGATCGCGCCCGTGAGGCCGGGTTCAGCAAGGTGTTCCCCATCGGGGCGCTGAGCAAGGGCCTGGAAGGCGAACAGCTGGCAGAACTGATCGCCCTGCGCGACGCAGGCTGCGTGGCCTTCGGCAACGGCCTGAGCAGCTTCAGCAACACCCGCACGCTGTGCCGGGCGCTGGAATATGCGGCGACCTTTGACCTGACGGTGATTTTCAACTCGCAGGATCGTGATCTGGCCGAAGGCGGTCTGGCGCACGACGGTCCGACGGCCAGCTTCCTGGGCCTGGCGGGCATTCCCGAGACGGCCGAGACCGTGGCGCTGGCTCGCGACCTGTTGCTGGTCGAACAGAGCGGTGTACGCGCGCACTTCAGCCAGCTGACCAGTGCACGTGGTGCGGCGCTGATTGCCCAGGCGCAGGCGCGCGGTCTGCCGGTGACGGCGGATGTCGCGCTGTATCAGTTGATTCTGACTGACGAGGCGCTGATCGACTTCTCCAGCCTCTATCACGTGCAGCCGCCACTGCGCACCCGCGCTGACCGCGATGGCCTGCGTGAAGCGGTGAAGAGCGGTGTCATCCAGGCGATTTCCAGCCATCACCAGCCGCACGAACGCGATGCCAAGCTGGCACCGTTTGGCGCTACGGAGCCAGGCATCAGCAGCGTCGAACTGCTGCTGCCGCTGGCCATGACGCTGGTGGATGACGGTCTGCTGGACCTGCCGACCCTGATCGCCCGCCTGAGCAGCGGCCCTGCCGCCGCGCTGCGCCTGCCAGCCGGCAAACTGAGTGCAGGAGCGCCGGCAGACATCGTCCTGTTCGACCCTGCCGCCTCGACGGTTGCCGGCGAGACCTGGCTGTCAAAAGGCGAAAACTGCCCCTTCATCGGCCACTGCCTGCCCGGCTCGGTACGCTACACACTGGTGGATGGACGGATCAGCTACAGCCGTTGAGCCCGCTCCGGGCTCTCGCTCCCGCACAGAGCGCTCATCGTTATACACAAGTCCGCTTTTGATTCTGGCCGAAGGCCGTAGGAGCGAACTTGTTCGCGAAGGGTTTCGACTATCGTGCGACGCTCCGCGTCGGCATGCCGTTCTGGACGCTCTGCGTCCGGTCTTGAGCATGCGGCGCGGCGCAGATTTGTGACGCGGAGCGTCACGACAGGCATTCCCACGCAGAGCGTGAGGAACGATAGGTGTCCGGGCCGCGCTCTGCGTCAGCCCTTCGTCCCAGCCTTACCCGCGTCGGGCGTTCTTCATCGAGATCTGGTCATTCAATGTCCAGAAGTCATAGAGGATGCCGACCAGAAACAACCCGCCGGTAAACAGGTAGATGATCCCGGTGATCCACTTGCCCTGGTACATGCGGTGTACACCGAAGAGACCGAGGAAGGTCAACAGCACCCACGCCACGCTGTAGTCGGTGGAGCCAGGTGTAAAGCGCAGGTCGGCGTCACGGTCCATCGACGGGATCAGGAACAGGTCGATCAGCCAGCCGATGCCAAACAGACCGAATGTGAAGAACCAGATGGTCCCGGTGACCGGCTTGCCGTAGTAGAAGCGATGCGCTCCCAAGAACCCGAAAATCCACATCAGGTAGCCCATGACCTTGCTGTGTGTGTCTGAACGATAGGCGTTCATTTTTGCCCTCTTTGTGCTGATAGAAAAAAATACATAACAAAATTGTGACTTGGTTTCCCTATTCCGACGTATGGCACATGAGGCGGTTTAATGCCGCCAAGCCCTTGTCGCTAAAGGGATTGGGCCAAAAAAAGAAAGAGTCTGTCGCATAAAACGCAATGATGCCACTGTGATGCGCTCGACAAATGGGGTCAGTTTTTTTCAAAAAGCTGTTATAAAGTTGCGCGCTGACCACCATGAGCCCTGCCGAATGCGTCCTTTTTTCAAGACATGGCTAACCATTTGCCTATTTATGCCTCTGGCCGCCCACGCCACCAATCGTGAGCAACAACTTCCTGCGAGCTTCTCGGGCTACACAGCCAAAAGCCACTCTTCATCGGCACTCGCGACTCGCAATGCACCCCAGGAAGCCACCACCACCCGAACTCAGTACGGCACTGGTACCCACGCCGTCCAGAAGCCGCTTTCACGCAAGAACGCCAAGAAAGTCGCGGCCTTGCAGGCTTCTGCCCCTGCCAAGCAAGGCAACGCCGTTGTAAAGCGCGCCTTGCAGGCTGTGGGCACGCCTTATCGCTGGGGTGGCAACACGCCCGGTAAAGGCCTGGATTGCAGCGGACTGGTCAAATACGCCTACACGGATGTCCGTGAGGTCGACCTGCCACGCACCTCCAATGCCATGGCCCAGGGTCATGGTCAAACGGTGGATCGCAAGGACCTGAAACCCGGTGATCTGCTGTTCTTCAACATCAAGAGCCGCAACATCAACCACGTCGCCATTTACCTGGGCGACAACAAGTTCGTTCATGCGCCGCGCCGTGGCAAGGCCGTAACTGTCGATACGCTGAACAAACCGTATTGGAACAGCCACTACAAGATTGCCAAGCGTGTGTTGCCCAAGCAGACAGGGCAGATGCGTGTCGTTCAGCGCTGATCCTGGCCAGAATCTACGGTCTGCAAGCTGCATCTGAAAAAGGGGTCTTGAACGCGTTCAAGACCCCTTTTTCGTTCCTGCAGCATCCCCGTGATCAGAAGTTATCCGGCACCTTGGCGCGTTCGCGTGCGCTTTCGCGGGTGATCAGCCCCTTCTTCACCAGATCGGCCAGACACATGTCCAGCGTCTGCATGCCCATCGAGCCGCCCGTCTGGATCGACGAATACATCTGCGCCACCTTGTCCTCACGGATCAGGTTACGGATCGCCGGGGTGCCCATCATGATTTCGTGCGCCGCCACGCGTCCACCGCCGACCTTCTTGAGCAACGCCTGCGAGACCACGGCGTGCAGCGATTCGGAGAGCATCGAGCGAATCATCGATTTTTCCTGAGCCGGAAACACGTCGACGATCCGGTCGATGGTCTTGGCCGCTGACGTGGTGTGCAGCGTGCCGAATACCAGATGGCCGGTCTCAGCAGCGGTCAGCGCCAGGCGGATGGTCTCCAGGTCACGCATTTCACCGACCAGAATCACGTCCGGGTCTTCACGCAACGCCGAGCGCAGCGCCTCTGAGAAGCCCAGCGTGTCGCGGTGCACCTCGCGCTGGTTGACCAGGCACTTCTTCGACTCGTGGACGAATTCGATCGGGTCCTCGATGGTCAGGATATGGTGATGCTTGTTGCAATTGAGGTAGTCGATCATCGCCGCAAGGGTGGTCGACTTGCCTGAACCGGTCGGCCCGGTGACCAGAATCAGGCCTCGCGCCACGTCGGTAATCTTGCGAAACACATTGCCCATGCCCAAGTCTTCCATACTCAGGATTTTCGAGGGAATGGTCCGGAATACCGCGCCGGCACCGCGATTCTGGTTGAAGGCGTTGACCCGAAACCGCGCCACGCCCGGCACTTCAAAGGAAAAGTCGGTTTCCAGACGCTCTTCGAAGTCTTGCCGTTGCTTGTCGTTCATGATGTCGTAGATCAGCGCCTTGACCTCCTTCGCGTCCAGCGGGGGCAGATTGATACGCCGTACATCGCCGTCGACGCGGATCATCGGCGGCAGACCTGCAGAGAGGTGCAAGTCCGACGCGCCCTGTTTGGCACTGAAGGCCAGCAGCTCGGTAATATCCATACAGCTCCTCAATCACATAGAATGCCGCAGACTTTAGCCCTGCTGGCGCAAATCAATGTCTACGATAGCAGCGAACATTTCAACGCTCGAACAGCGAATTCGCGACGCAGCGCTTGCCGCTGAGCGCGATCCGGCGTCCGTCGGCCTGCTGGCGGTGAGCAAAACCAAGCCCGCCAGTGACCTGCGTGAAGCTTACACCGCAGGTTTGCGCGATTTTGGCGAAAATTATCTACAGGAAGCACTGGGCAAACAGCTCGAACTGAGCGACCTGCCCTTGTGCTGGCACTTCATTGGCCCCATTCAATCGAACAAGACGCGAGCTATCGCAGAGAACTTCGACTGGGTACATTCCGTGGACCGCCTGAAAATCGCTCAACGCCTGTCCGAGCAACGCACCGAAGCGCTTGAACCGCTGAACATCTGCATTCAGGTGAACGTCAGTGGCGAAGCCAGCAAGTCGGGCTGCACGCCTCAGGACCTGCCTGCACTGGCCGCTGCCATCATCGCCCTGCCGCGACTCAGGTTGCGCGGCCTGATGGCCATCCCCGAGCCCACAGACGATCCTGCGGCGCAGGATGCATCTTTCGCCGCAGTGCGCACGCTGCAGGAGCAGTTGAACCTGCCGCTCGACACACTTTCCATGGGCATGAGCCACGACCTGGAAGCCGCCATTGCACAAGGCGCGACCTGGGTACGCATCGGCACCGCTCTTTTTGGTGCCCGCGACTATGGCCAGCCATAACCTCTTCATAAGGACCCCTTCATGAGCAAGACCCGTATTGCCTTCGTCGGTGCCGGAAACATGGCCGCCAGCCTGATCGGCGGCCTGCGCGCCCAGGGCGTGGAGGCGGCACTGATCAGTGCCAGTGCGCCGGGTGCCGAAACCCGCGAGCGCATCGCCAACGACCACGGTATCAAGGTATTCGCTGACAACGCCGAGGCGATCCAAGGCGCCGACGTGGTGGTGCTGGCGGTCAAGCCGCAGATGATGAAAGACGTCTGCCAGGGCTTGAAGTCCAGTCTCGAACCTCACCAGCTGATTGTTTCGGTCGCGGCCGGCATCACCTGCGCCAGCATGACGCAATGGCTGGGCGAGCAGCCGGTGGTGCGTTGCATGCCCAACACGCCCTCGCTGCTGCGTCAGGGGGCCAGTGGGCTGTACGCGACCGACAACGTCACGTCCGAGCAGCGTGAACAGGCCGAGACATTGTTGGCCGCGGTCGGCGTTGCGGTCTGGGTCGAGCAGGAAAAACACATGGACGCTGTCACGGCAGTGTCCGGCAGCGGTCCGGCGTATTTCTTTTTGATGATGGAGGCGATGACCGCGGCAGGCGTGAAACTGGGGCTGCCGGAGGACATCGCTAAAAAGCTGACCCTGCAAACAGCGCTGGGCTCGGCCTTGATCGCGACCGGCAGTGATGTGGACGCAGGCGAACTGCGGCGGCGTGTCGCCTCACCGGGCGGGACCACCGAGGCCGCCATCAAGGCATTCCAGGCGGGCGGTTTCGAGGCACTGGTGGAAACGGCACTGACCGCCGCAGACCATCGTGCAGCCGAGCTGGCTGAACAACTGGGCAAATAATTTTCGGGTTTTCTGGAGCAGATCGATGATCGGATTGAACACCGCTGCAATTTACGTCCTGCAGACGCTTGGCAGTCTTTACCTGCTGATCGTGCTGTTGCGCTTTGTCCTGCAACTGGTACGGGCCAACTTCTACAACCCGCTGTGCCAGTTCATCGTGCGCGCCACCCAACCGCTGCTCAAGCCGCTGCGGCGCATCATCCCCAGCCTGTTCGGGCTGGACATGTCGTCGCTGGTGCTGGCGATCATCGTGCAGATGATCCTGATGGCCCTGACCCTGCTGCTGATGTTCGGCACCACGGGCGACCCGCTGCACCTGCTGCTGTGGTCGATCATCAGCGTCACCGCGCTGTTCCTGAAGATCTTCTTCTTTGCCCTGATCATCAGCGTGATTCTGTCGTGGGTCGCACCGGGCAGCCATAACCCTGGCGCGGAACTGGTCAACCAGATCTGCGAACCGGCGCTGGCACCGTTCCGCAAGATCGTCCCGAACCTGGGCGGCCTGGACATCTCGCCGATCCTCGCATTCCTGGTACTCAAGCTGCTGGACATGCTGGTCATCAACAACCTCGCCGCCATGAGCGGCATGCCGGATGTGCTGCGGCTGTTGATGTAAGCACTCTTGTTCCCACGTTCCAATGCTCGACGTTACACACAAGTCCGCTTTTGATTCTGGCCGTAGGCCGTAGGAGCGAACTTGTTCGCGAAGGGGTAGGTACATCCAAAGAGGATATATCGACCCAAGCAACGCCTTCGCGAACAAGTTCGCTCCTACAACAGCCTTAACTATCGTGCCGTTGATTTACGTCTCACAATATCCCTTATTGCCGCTGCACCCCGCGGTCTTTAGACTTACGCCTCATTCACGCGAGAGCAGGGTCGATGCCCACGGTATTCCCCCACGATTCTGTCGGACTGGTCACACCGCAAACGGCGCATTTCAGCGAGCCTCTGGCGCTGGCCTGCGGTCGTTCGTTACCAGCCTATGACCTGATTTACGAAACCTACGGTCAACTCAACGCCGCACGCAGCAATGCCGTGCTGATCTGTCATGCGCTGTCCGGGCATCACCATGCCGCAGGTTTCCACAGCGCCGATGACCGCAAACCCGGTTGGTGGGACAGCTGTATCGGTCCCGGCAAGCCTATCGACACCCAAAAATTCTTCGTCGTCAGCCTCAACAACCTGGGCGGTTGCAATGGCTCCACCGGGCCGAGCAGCATTGACCCGGACACCGGCAAGCCGTTCGGCGCCAACTTCCCGGTGGTGACGGTCGAAGACTGGGTCAACAGCCAGGCCCGGCTGGCCGATCTGCTCGGTATCGACACCTGGGCTGCGGTGATTGGCGGCAGCCTGGGCGGTATGCAGGCGCTGCAATGGACCATCAGCTATCCGCACCGCGTGCGCCACTGCCTGGCAATCGCCTCGGCGCCCAAGCTGTCGGCGCAGAACATCGCGTTCAACGAGGTGGCCCGCCAGGCCATTCTCACCGACCCGGAATTTCACGGTGGCTCGTTCCAGGAGCGCGGTGTGATTCCCAAGCGCGGCCTGATGCTGGCGCGGATGGTTGGGCACATCACCTACCTGTCGGATGACTCGATGGGCGAGAAATTCGGCCGTGGCCTGAAGAGCGAAAAACTCAACTACGACTTCCACAGTGTCGAGTTCCAGGTCGAAAGCTATCTGCGCTATCAGGGTGAGGAGTTTTCCGGGCGTTTCGACGCCAATACCTACCTATTGATGACCAAGGCACTGGATTACTTCGACCCTGCGGCAAACTTCAACGACGACCTGGCCAAGACCTTCGCCAACGCCACCGCCAAATTCTGCGTGATGTCGTTCACCACCGACTGGCGCTTCTCGCCGGCCCGCTCGCGGGAACTGGTGGACGCGCTGATGGCCGCGCGCAAGGACGTCTGCTACCTGGAAATCGACGCACCGCAGGGCCACGACGCTTTTCTGATCCCGATTCCGCGCTACTTGCAGGCTTTCGGTAATTACATGAACCGAATTTCGTTGTGAGGACGCCATGAGAGCCGATCTGGAAATCATTCAGGAATGGATTCCCGCGGGCAGCCGCGTGCTCGACCTGGGCTGCGGTGACGGCGAATTGCTGACCTGGCTGCGTGACCACAAGCAGGTCACTGGCTACGGACTGGAAAACGACGCGGCCAACATTGCCGAGTGCGTCGCCAAGGGCATCAACGTCATCGAGCAGGACCTCGACAAGGGGCTGGGCAACTTCGCCAGCAACAGCTTCGACGTCGTGGTCATGACCCAGGCTCTGCAAGCGGTGCATTATCCTGACCGAATCCTCGACGAGATGCTGCGCGTCGGTCGCCAGTGCATCATCACCTTCCCGAATTTCGGCCACTGGCGCTGCCGCTGGTACCTGGCCAGCAAAGGCCGCATGCCGGTATCCGAATTTCTGCCGTATACCTGGTACAACACGCCGAACATTCACTTCTGCACCTTCGGCGACTTCGAAGAGCTGTGCCGCGAGCGCGATGCGCAGGTGCTCGACAGGCTGGCGGTCGATCAGCAGCACCGTCATGGCTGGGCCAGCAAGCTCTGGCCCAATCTGCTCGGCGAGATCGGTATCTACCGCGTCACCAGCCCCGGGTTGACGGACCACAGGATTGCCGTTTAATCGACCGTTTTCATGCACCACGACAGGCCAACCATGAACCTCACACAACTCGTACTGGCCAGCCACAATGGCGGCAAACTCAAGGAACTCCAGGCCATGCTCGGCGGCAGCGTAACGCTGCGCTCGGTCAGCGAATTCAGCCTGATTGAGCCGGAAGAAACCGGCCTGTCATTCGTCGAGAATGCAATCCTCAAGGCACGTAACGCCGCGCGCCTGTCCGGCCTGCCTGCGCTGGCCGACGACTCGGGGCTTGCAGTGGACTTTCTCGGCGGCGCGCCGGGTATCTATTCCGCCCGCTACGCCGACGGCCAGGGCGATGCTGCCAACAACGCCAAGCTGCTGGAGGCGCTGAAAGACGTGCCGGACGACCAGCGTGGTGCGCAGTTCGTGTGCGTGTTGGCGCTGGTACGCCACGCCGACGACCCATTGCCGATCCTCTGTGAAGGGCTGTGGCATGGGCGCATTCTGCATGCCGCCAGCGGTGAACACGGCTTCGGCTATGACCCGCTGTTCTGGGTGCCGGAGCGCAACTGCTCGAGCGCCGAACTGGGCCCGACCGAGAAAAACCAGCTCAGCCACCGCGCCCGCGCGATGGTCCTGTTGCGGCAACGCCTGGGTCTGCAATGACCCACGATTCGCCTGCGCAGCCGCTGTTTCTCGGCGAGAGCGGCTTCTCGTCAGAGAGCCCGCGCCCTGCACTGCCGCACCTGCCGCCGCTGTCGCTGTACATCCATATTCCGTGGTGCGTGCGCAAATGCCCGTACTGCGACTTCAACTCGCACACCGCCAGCCCGGTGCTGCCGGAACAGGAATACGTCGACGCCCTGCTCGCCGACCTTGACCTTGACCTGCCGCACGTCTATGGCCGCGAGCTGCAATCGATCTTCTTTGGTGGCGGTACGCCAAGCCTGTTCAGCGCCGATGCGCTGGGGCGCCTGCTAAAAGGCGTCGAACAGCGCATCCGCTTTGCCAGCGACATCGAGATCACCCTGGAAGCCAACCCCGGCACCTTCGAACAGGCCAAGTTCAGCGCCTATCGCGGCTTGGGCATCAATCGACTGTCGATCGGCATCCAGAGCTTCGAAGAGTCCAAACTCAAGGCGCTGGGCCGCATTCACAACGGCGACGAAGCGATTCGTGCCGCCGACATGGCGCGCCAGGCCGGTTTCGACAACTTCAATCTGGACCTGATGCACGGCCTGCCGGATCAATCCCAGGACGAAGCGCTGGCGGATCTGCGCCAGGCCATTGCCCTCGCACCGACCCACCTGTCCTGGTATCAACTGACCCTGGAGCCCAACACGGTATTCTGGAATCAGCCACCGGTGCTGCCCGAAGACGACATTCTCTGGGACATTCAGGAAACCGGACAGCAGTTGCTGGCCACTCATGGCTACGCGCAATACGAAGTGTCAGCTTATGCACAGCCCGGGAAACCGGCGCGGCATAACCTCAACTATTGGGCGTTCGGTGATTTCATCGGCATCGGCGCAGGCGCACACGGCAAGCTGAGCCACCCGGACGGGCGCATCATGCGCACCTGGAAAACCCGGCTGCCCAAGGATTACCTGAACCCGGACAAGCCGTTTCAGGCCGGTTCCAAGCTGTTGCCGCTGGACGAATTGCCGTTCGAATTCCTGATGAACGCACTGCGACTGACAAATGGTGTGGACGCTGCGTTATTTCGCGAAAGAACCGGTCTAAGCCTCGATTCGCTGGCCGAGGCGCGTCGACAGGCTGAACAAAAGGGGTTGCTGCACCAGGACCCGACACGCCTGATCGCCACGCCACAAGGCCAGCTGTTCCTCAACGACCTGCTGCAATACTTTCTGATCTAAGGACCCTGCATGGATTTCGTACTCGATTTGCTCGCCACCGTCTCGCGCTGGAGCCGCAGCAATCTCTCGGAAATCGCGCTCGCGCTGGTGGGCTGCCTGCTTGTGCTGTTCGGCTCGGACATCAAAGGCTGGCTGGAACAGCGAATCAGCGGCATTACCGGCGCCCTGCGCATCCCGCTCATCGCCCTGCTGTGCGCAGTCGGCAGTGGCGCAGCGCTGATCTACGCCACGCCGTGGGTGGTACGCGGCCTCAGCCAGTTCAACAACTACAGCCTGGCGCCAGTGCTGCTGGTGGTGCTGGTGCTGATCGGGGTGATTGCCGACCGCAAGTGAGTGCAGCTTTTCAAACACAGCAAAAAGCCCGGCATCTCTGCCGGGCTTTTTAGTGTTGCCGATGCGGATCAAGGCACCAGCTTGTCCAGCAACGCCTTGTCACGCACCGCGCCCTTGTCGGCGCTGGTCGCCAGCAGGGCGTAGGCCTTGAGGGCGGTGGTCACTTTGCGTGGGCGCGACTCGACAGGCTTCCAGCCTTTCTTGTCCTGTTCGGCGCGACGCTCGGCCATTTCGGCATCGTCAATCAGCAGGTTGATCGAGCGGTTGGGGATGTCGATCAGCACCTTGTCACCGTCGCGCACCAGACCGATCGCTCCGCCTGCCGCAGCTTCCGGTGAGGCGTGACCAATGGACAGGCCGGACGTACCGCCCGAGAAACGGCCGTCAGTCAGCAGCGCACAATCCTTGCCCAGCCCTTTGGACTTCAAGTAGGACGTCGGATAGAGCATTTCCTGCATGCCCGGACCGCCTTTCGGGCCTTCGTAGCGGATGATGACAATGTCGCCCGCTTTGACTTCGTCAGCGAGAATCCCGCGCACCGCGCTGTCCTGGCTTTCGAAGATCTTCGCGTTGCCTTCGAAGACGTGGATCGACTCGTCGACACCAGCGGTTTTCACCACGCAGCCGTCCAGTGCGATGTTGCCGTACAGCACGGCCAGGCCACCTTCTTGTGAATAGGCGTGCTCGACACTGCGGATGCAGCCGTTTTCACGGTCGTCATCCAGGCTTTCCCAGCGGGTCGACTGGCTGAACGCGGTCTGCGTCGGGATGCCCGCCGGGCCTGCCTTGAAGAAGGTGTGCACGGCATCGTCGTCCGTCTGGGTGATGTCCCATTTGGCGATGCCTTCGGCCAGGGTCTTGCTGTGTACGGTCGGCAGGTCGGTGTGCAGCAGACCGCCACGGGCCAGCTCGCCGAGGATGCTGAAGATCCCGCCCGCGCGGTGCACGTCTTCCATGTGGTACTTCTGGATGTTCGGCGCGACCTTGCACAGCTGCGGCACCTTGCGCGACAGATGATCAATGTGGCGCAGGTCGAAGTCGATCTCGGCTTCCTGAGCCGCCGCTAGCAAGTGCAGGATGGTGTTGGTCGAACCGCCCATGGCGATGTCCAGCGTCATGGCGTTCTCGAACGCCTTGAAGTTGGCGATGTTGCGCGGCAACACCGAGTCATCGTTTTCCTTGTAGTACTGACGGCACAGGTCAACGATGGTGCGGCCGGCCTGCAGGAACAGTTGCTCGCGGTCGCTGTGGGTGGCGAGTGCGGAACCGTTGCCTGGCAGGGCCAGGCCCAGTGCTTCGGTCAGGCAGTTCATCGAGTTGGCGGTGAACATGCCGGAACACGACCCGCAGGTCGGACAGGCGCTGCGCTCGTACTCGGCGACTTTTTCGTCACTGGCGGTAGAATCGGCGGCGATGACCATCGCATCGACCAGATCCAGGCCGTGGCTGGCCAGTTTGGTCTTGCCCGCTTCCATCGGACCACCGGAGACGAAGATCACCGGAATGTTCAGGCGCAACGACGCCATCAGCATGCCCGGGGTGATCTTGTCGCAGTTGGAAATGCACACGATGGCATCGGCACAATGCGCGTTGACCATGTATTCGACCGAGTCGGCAATGATCTCGCGGCTCGGCAGCGAATAGAGCATGCCGTCGTGGCCCATGGCGATGCCGTCGTCGACCGCAATGGTGTTGAATTCCTTGGCCACGCCACCGGCGCGTTCGACTTCACGCGCGACCAGCTGGCCCATGTCCTTTAGGTGGACGTGGCCTGGCACGAACTGGGTGAAGGAGTTGGCGATGGCGATGATCGGTTTCTTGAAGTCTTCGTCCTTCATGCCCGTGGCGCGCCACAGGGCACGGGCGCCGGCCATGTTGCGGCCGTGGGTAGAGGTTTTCGAGCGGTAATCAGGCATTGGAGCACTCCGGCAAAAATAAGGCTGATCAGGAAGGGAGTGAGCTTCTATTGACGTCGCGGACGAGCGGCAGTGACCGCAGGCAGCGAAGAAACCGAACACCACGGGATCACCGTGTACTCGGCCTGAGCTCATAAACCCGCCGGGGATGACTGGCGATGAATAGCGCCGATTCTACACCGCCGGGTGGTTTGGTGGGGTCCGAATATCGGTCTTGGCACGGCGTTGCAAATCCCGATGGACAAAAGGCTATCAGCCCATCTATCTTCCTCGGCAGGCCGCCTCATGTGGCCACGTCGCTCGGACGGTTCCGGGCGCTTACGTACGCGAGATACTCATGGCAGACCAAGGTTCGCCGCGCCGCTTTGCGCGCATCGATCGACTCCCCCCTTACGTGTTCAACATCACCGCCGAGCTGAAAATGGCTGCTCGTCGTCGCGGTGAGGACATTATCGACCTGAGCATGGGCAACCCCGATGGGGCCACACCGCCGCACATTGTCGAAAAACTGATCACCGTCGCCCAGCGCGAAGACACCCACGGCTACTCCACCTCGCGCGGCATTCCACGCCTGCGTCGGGCGATTTCCAACTGGTACAAGAAGCGCTACGAGGTCGACATCGACCCTGAAAGCGAAGCGATCGTGACCATTGGTTCCAAGGAAGGTCTGGCCCACCTGATGCTCGCCACGCTGGATCAGGGCGACACGGTGCTGGTGCCCAACCCCAGTTACCCGATCCACATCTACGGTGCCGTGATTGCCGGCGCCCAGGTGCGATCGGTGCCGCTGGTGCCAGGCGTGGACTTCTTCGACGAACTGGAAAAAGCCATCCGCGGCTCGATTCCCAAGCCGAAGATGATGATTCTGGGCTTCCCGTCCAACCCGACCGCGCAATGCGTGGAGCTGGATTTCTTCGAGCGCGTGGTGGCCCTGGCCAAACAGTACGACGTGCTGGTGGTGCATGACCTGGCATACGCCGACATCGTCTACGATGGCTGGAAAGCCCCGTCGATCATGCAGGTGCCGGGTGCCAAGGACATTGCCGTCGAGTTCTTCACCCTGTCCAAGAGCTACAACATGGCAGGCTGGCGGATTGGCTTCATGGTCGGCAACCCCGAGCTGGTGAATGCACTGGCGCGGATCAAGAGTTACCACGACTACGGTACCTTCACGCCACTGCAGGTGGCGGCGATTGCCGCACTGGAAGGCGACCAGCAATGCGTGCTCGACATTGCCGAGCAGTATCGCCAGCGCCGCAATGTGCTGGTCAAGGGCTTGCACGAGCTGGGCTGGATGGTCGAGACCCCCAAGGCTTCGATGTACGTCTGGGCGAAGATTCCCCAGGCTTATGCGCACCTGGGTTCGCTGGGGTTTGCCAAGAAGCTGCTGGCCGAAGCCAAGGTCTGTGTCTCGCCGGGCATCGGTTTCGGCGAGTACGGCGACGATCACGTGCGCTTCGCACTGATCGAGAATCAGGACCGCATCCGCCAGGCCGTTCGTGGCATCCGCAGCATGTTCAGGGCCGACGACAAGCTCAAGTCCTGAGTGCCTTCTGAGACACCGCGCCTGCTGACCGACTGCGCTCGGCAGGCGCGGACGCTGCAGCCGACTGCCTGCCCACACCTGACCGACAGTCGCCTCGGTAATTTTTGATTTCTGCAAATCGCTGCAGACCGGTATGATCGCGCGCCCCGATACACCCGGAAGCCTGACATAAAATGAAACCCACCTTGATCGCCGCCGCAGAACTCGATCGCATCGACACCTGGGCCAAATACTCCAGCCACATGTGCGGGGGCTGCGTGTCCAGTTGCTGCACGTTGCCGGTCGAAGTGAAGATCAAGGACCTGATCCGCATCGGCATCGTCGATGAGTTCGAACGCGGCGACCCGGCGAAGAACATCGCCAAGCGGCTGCAGAAAGAAGGCATCGTCGAGCGCTACAACCAGAAGTCCGAGATCTTCACCTTGCAGCGCATGAGCAACAACGACTGCCTGTACCTGGACCGCAAGAGCCGCCTGTGCACGATCTATGACAAGCGCCCGGACACCTGCCGCAACCACCCGAAAGTCGGGCCGCGCCCCGGTTATTGCGCGTACAAGCCCAAAGAAGTCGTGCGTCAGGAAAGCGGCTCACTGAGAAACGCCACCAGCGCACCAGTACCGAAATTCTGATTCGTGAAAGACGGCGCAGCACGCCGAACATGATCATTGTCAATCAAGCCCCGCACAGGGGCTTTTTTGTGCGCGATGGAAAAAGCCTATCGATGTTAAATTTTGTGAAAAATAAAAATACTTCACATTATTTACTCATTGATTCACTATCCGATTCACAGATCAGAACAATAACGTCCGAATGTCGGCTTCACAGGCATCGGCACTGACTTCGAGGATTACTGCATGACTGGCAAGAACGTTGGCGTTATCGGCCTGGGTGCGATGGGTCTGGGCATTGCCCGCTCGTTGCTGCGTAGCGGCTTCACTGTGCATGCCTGTGATGTGCGCACCAGCGTGACCGAAGCATTCGCCCAGGAAGGCGGGGTTGCCTGTGATTCTCCGGCCAGCATGGCCGCTGCCTGCGATGTGATCATCACCGTTGTGGTCAACGCCGAGCAGACCGAAACCGTGCTGTTTGGCGAGAACGGCGCCATTGCCGCGCTGCGTCCGGGCTGCCTGGTCATCGGTTGCGCCACCGTCGCGCCCACTTTCGCCGTCGAACTGGGCGAGCGTCTGGCCGCACAGAACCTGCTGTACCTTGATGCGCCTATCTCCGGCGGTGCCGCCAAGGCTGCCGCTGGCCAAATGACCATGATGACCTCCGGCCCGGCCGAGTCCTACGCCAAGGCAGAAGCCATCCTCAACGGCATGGCCGGCAAGGTCTATCGCCTGGGCGACGTCCACGGTCTGGGCTCGAAAGTCAAAATCATCAATCAGTTGCTCGCTGGCGTACACATCGCAGCCAGTGCCGAAGCCATGGCTCTTGGCCTGCGCGAAGGTGTCGACGCTGACGCGCTGTATGAAGTGATCACCAACAGTGCCGGTAACTCGTGGATGTTCGAAAACCGCGTGCCGCACATCCTCAATGCCGATTACACGCCGCTGTCGGCCGTGGACATCTTCGTCAAGGACCTGGGTCTGGTGCTGGATACCGCACGCAGCAGCAAATTCCCGCTGCCACTCTCGGCCACCGCGCACCAGATGTTCATGCAGGCATCCAGCGCCGGCTTCGGTCGTGAAGATGACTCGGCCGTGATCAAGATTTTCCCGGGCATCGAGTTGCCGAAAGCCAAGCCAGAAAAAGCCTGAGGAGCGACTGATGAGCCTGAATAACGCTCGCCCGCTGCTGGGCTGCATTGCCGATGACTTCACCGGCGCCACCGACCTGGCCAACATGCTGGTGCGGGGCGGCATGCGCACCGTGCAAAGCATTGGCATACCCAGCGCCGAGATGGCTGCCGGTCTGGACGCTGACGCGATTGTCATCGCGCTGAAATCGCGTACCACGCCCAGCGCCGACGCGGTGACTGAATCCCTGGCGGCTCTGGAATGGCTGCGCGAGCGCGGCTGCGAGCAGATCTTCTTCAAATACTGCTCGACCTTCGATTCCACCGCCGCGGGTAACATCGGCCAGGTCAGCGAAGCACTGCTGGAGCAACTGGGCAGCGATTTCACCCTCGCCTGCCCGGCCTTCCCGGAAAACGGCCGCACGATCTTCCGTGGTCACCTGTTCGTGCAGGACCAGTTGCTCAGCGAATCGGGCATGCAGAACCACCCGCTGACGCCCATGACCGATGCCAATCTGGTGCGTGTGCTGCAAGCGCAGACCCGCCACAAGGTCGGCCTGTTGCGCTATGACAGCATTGCCCAGGGCGTCGAAGGCGTGCGTAACAGAATTGCCGAGCTGCGCGCCGAAGGTGTGAGCATGGCGATCGCCGATGCCCTGTCGGATGCGGATTTGTACACCCTTGGCGAAGCCTGCGCCGACTTGCCGCTGCTGACCGGTGGCTCGGGTCTGGCGCTGGGCCTGCCGGGCAACTTCCGCAAAGCGGGCAAGCTGCGCGATATCGATGCCGCCAAGCAGGTCGCCATCAGTGGCGGCGAAGTGGTACTGGCGGGTAGCGCATCGGTCGCCACCAATGGTCAGGTCGCGGCCTGGCTGGAAGCTGATCGGCCTGCGCTGCGCATCAATCCGCTGGACCTGGCCGCTGGCAAGCCAGTGGTCGAGCAGGCGCTGGCCTTCGCCAAAGATGCCGGGCAGACCGTATTGATCTACGCCACCAGCACCCCGGACGAAGTCAAAGCCGTGCAGAAAGAACTGGGCGTTGAACGCTCCGGGGCCATGGTCGAAGCCGCACTTGGTGAAATCGCCAAAGGGCTGCTGGACGCAGGCGTGCGCCGTTTCGTGGTGGCCGGTGGCGAAACCTCCGGCGCCGTGGTTCAGGCACTGGGCGTGCAGTTGCTGCAAATCGGCGCACAGATCGATCCGGGCGTTCCGGCCACCGTGAGCAGCGGCGCACAACCGCTGGCCCTGGCCCTCAAATCCGGCAACTTCGGTGCGCGCGACTTCTTCACCAAGGCGCTCAAGCAACTGGCGGGGGCTGCGTGATGATCGACGAAAACGCACTGCGTCAGGAAATCTGCGACGTCGGCCGTTTGCTGTATGGCCGTGGCTACACGGTTGGCAGCGCCGGCAACATCAGCGCACGACTCGACGACGGCTGGCTGATTACCCCGACCGACGCCTGCCTGGGCCGCATGGACCCGGCCGATATTGCCAAGGTCAATCTGGCCGGTGAATGGGTGTCCGGCAGCAAGCCGTCCAAGACCCTGGCCCTGCACCGCGAAGTCTACGACCGCAACCCGCAGGTCGGCGGCGTGGTGCACACGCACTCGACGCATCTGGTCGCCTTGACCTTGGCCGGGGTGTGGCAGGAAGACGACATTCTTCCGCCACTGACGCCGTATCAGGTCATGAAGGTTGGGCACATCCCCTTGATCCCTTACGAACGTCCGGGCTCGCCGAAAGTCGCCGAGCGGGTGGCGGAACTGGCCAACAGCGTGCGCGGCGTGATGCTCGAGCGCCTCGGTCCGGTGGTCTGGGAAAGCTCGGTGGCCAAGGCTTGCTATGCCCTGGAAGAGCTGGAAGAGACTGCCCGCCTGTGGCTGATGAGCAACCCCAAACCTGCACCGCTGGACCCGGCGGCGCTTGAAGAGCTGCGTCAGGTGTTCGGCGCCAGGTGGTAACGAACACACGGTGATCGGGGAGTGCATTGCGCCTCCCGGTCGAACAACAATAACAACAGGAATCGAGAGCATGACTCACCCCTACCCCGCTGTTTCGTTGTCAGCCTTTACCGCTATTGACCGGAGTGCACGGGCATGACGCCGCTCATGTTGATGGTCGTGGCCGGTGCGGGCATCGCACTGCTGTTGTTTCTGGTGCTCAAGTACAAATTCCAGCCCTTTGTCGCACTGATGCTGGTCAGCATTATCGTGGCTCTGGTCGCCGGTGTTAAACCGGCCGACCTGGTTGCCACCATCGAAGGCGGCATGGGCAAGACGCTCGGCCATATCGCGATCATCATCGCCCTGGGCGCAATGATCGGGCGCATCATCGAGCTGTCCGGCGGGGCCGAAGCGCTGGCCAAGACCCTGATCAACCGCTTCGGCAACAGGCGCACGCCGCTGGCGCTGACCGTTGCCGGCTTCATGGTCGGCATTCCGGTGTTCTTCGAGGTCGGCGTGATCATTCTCATGCCGCTGGCCTACGGTGTCGCACGTGCGGCACGCAAGCCGCTGCTGATTTTCGCGCTGCCGATGTGCGCTGCACTGCTCGCCGTGCATGCGTTTCTGCCGCCGCACCCTGGCGCTGTCGCCGCCGCCAGCCAGTTGGGCGCGGACCTGGGCCGGGTGCTGATGCTGGGCATTCCGATCGTTGCCGTGCTGTGCATGATCGGCTACTTCGTCGCGGGGCGCATGACCCGCAAGACTTACCCGATGACCGATGACATCCGTGCCGAAGTCTATGGCCCGCACGTGACCAACGAAGATCTGGAAGCCTGGGCGCGCAACGATTATTCCGCTGTGCGCGAAGCGACCGAAACCCGAACAATGGGCGTCGAAGAGAGCGCCAGCAGCCTGGCAAGCAAGCTGCCGCCTGCGCCCGCACCGGGTTTCGGACTGATCATCGCGCTGATCCTGCTGCCGATCGTGCTGATTCTGATGGGCACGCTGGCCACTACCATGTTGCCGGACACTTCCACGCTGCGCGCGGTGCTGACCGTGCTCGGCGCGCCTCTGGTTGCGTTGCTGATCGATACTCTGTTGTGCGCCTGGCTGCTGGGCTCACGTCGCGGCTGGAGCCGTACCCAGGTGTCCGATGTGATCGGCTCGGCCTTGCCGGGTGTGGCGATGGTGATCCTGATTGCCGGCGCCGGTGGCGTATTCGGCAAGGTGCTGGTCGACACCGGCATTGGTGCCGTGGTCTCCGAGGCGCTGCGCAACACCGGTCTGCCGGTACTCGCGCTGGGCTTCCTGTTGACCCTGCTGCTGCGCGCCGTTCAAGGATCGACCACCGTTGCACTGGTCACCACCGCAGGCATTCTCAGCCCGCTGATCGCCACGCTGGACCTGAGCGCCAACCACCTGGCCCTGCTGTGTCTGGCCATGGGCGGTGGCGGTCTGGCCATGTCGCACATCAACGATGCCGGTTACTGGATGTTCACCAAGCTGGCGGGCCTCAACGTCGCCGACGGCTTGCGCACCTGGACTGTACTGGTCACGCTGCTTGGCACACTGGGCTTCGTGATCACCCTGCTGCTTTGGCCATTCGTCTGACCTTTTGAAGACTGGAGTTAACATGCCTCGTTTTGCCGCCAACCTCAGCATGCTGTACCCGCAGCATGATTTTCTTGAGCGCTTTGCCGCAGCCGCTGCCGATGGTTTCGGCGCGGTCGAGTACCTGTTCCCTTACGCCTACAGCACTCAGGAACTCAAGCAGCGCCTGAGCGACAACGGTCTGGTGCAGGCGCTGTTCAACGCTCCGCCGGGCGACTGGGAGGCAGGCGAGCGAGGCATTGCCACGCTGCCGGGCCGCGAAACGGAATTTCGCAGCGGTATCGAGCGGGCACTGGAGTATGCGCAGGTGCTGGGCAATGATCGTGTGCATGTCATGGCCGGCCTACTGCCCAATGAAAGCTTGCGTGAGCGTCATCAAGCGGTCTACCTGGAAAACCTGGCGTTCGCGGCTGAGCAAGCCAAGGGCGCAGGCGTCACGATCCTCATCGAGCCGATCAACACCCGCGACATGCCGGGCTTCTTCCTCAACCGTCAGGATCAGGCACAGGACATCTGCAAGCTGGTGGGTGCCGACAACCTGAAGGTGCAGTTCGACTGCTACCACTGCCAGATCGTCGAAGGTGGCCTGACCAGCAAGCTGCGTCGTGACTTTGCAGGCATTGGTCATATCCAGATCGCCGGGGTGCCGGATCGCCATGAGCCGGACCTGGGCGAACTGAACTACGAACACCTGTTCAACGTCATCGACGAACTGGGCTACAGCGGCTGGATCGGTTGCGAATATCGCCCGAAAGGCGATACCAGCGCGGGTCTCGCGTGGTTGCGCGCGTTGCAGGCCAGGGGCTGAAACCCGCGGCATGGACGACGCGGAGCGTCGTGAACGGCATCCCCACGCAGAGCGTGAGGAACGATCATTCTGTAACGGTCGTGTCGGACGCTCTGCGTCCGATGTTCAGCGACCTGAGCGTCAGTCCTCTACGTCGAACTGGTCCTTGATATAGCGGATTTCAGTCCGGCCATGCGGCGCAGGCTGGCCGTCTTCGTCGAGGTTGACGAAGACGATCTTGTCGACGGTCAAAATGCTTTTGCGGGTGATCTTGTTGCGCACCTGACATTTGAGGGTGATCGAGGTGCGACCGAAATCCGTGGCGGTGATGCCCAGTTCGATGATGTCGCCCTGACGCGAGGCACTGACGAAGTTGATTTCAGAGATGTACTTGGTGACCACCCGCTGATTACCCAGTTGAACGATCGCGTAGATCGCCGCCTCTTCATCGATCCAGCGCAGCAGGCTACCGCCGAACAATGTGCCGTTGGGGTTGAGGTCTTCGGGCTTTACCCATTTGCGGGTGTGGAAATTCATGTTCACTCCTGAGCGTCTGGCCGATGGATAGCTGCATGATGGCAGAGCTGGCGACCCGCGCCCATGCCTGCGTCATAGCGACTGTGCATCGACCCTATTACAGACAGATGGCAATTGGATGGCCTTTAAACCGACAGAAAGCCTTGGGTAGAATCGCGAGCACCGCTATACTGCCAAACGTTTCAAAACGGTCATCTACGCTTGATACCGTTCCCGCCACCTGTCCGAGGGGCGCTGCAGCAGGTTTTCCCTGTCAGGCTCGGATGGGGCGTTGTTTGCCAGGACGATCCTCGACCGGCAAACCTTAAACGCACAACGGCGCCCATTCGCATTTTTATGGAATGGAGACTCTCAATGAGTGCTGTAATGACGCCCGCAGAATTCAATGACTACAAGGTTGCCGATATTTCCCTGGCCGCCTGGGGTCGCCGCGAAACCATCATCGCCGAATCCGAAATGCCTGCCCTGATGGGTCTGCGTCGCAAATACGCCGGTGATCAGCCGCTGAAAGGCGCGAAGATTCTCGGCTGCATCCACATGACCATTCAGACCGCCGTACTGATCGAAACCCTGGTTGCCCTGGGTGCCGAAGTTCGCTGGTCGTCGTGCAACATCTTCTCGACTCAGGACCAGGCTGCTGCGGCCATCGCTGCTGCCGGCATTCCTGTGTTCGCCTGGAAAGGCGAAACCGAAGAAGAATACGAGTGGTGCATCGAGCAGACCATCCTCAAGGATGGCCAGCCATGGGACGCCAACATGATCCTCGACGACGGCGGCGACCTGACCGAGATCATCCACAAGAAATACCCGGCGATGCTGGACAAGATCCACGGCGTCACCGAAGAAACCACCACTGGCGTGCACCGCCTGCTGGACATGCTGGCCAAGGGCGAGCTGAAAATCCCGGCCATCAACGTCAACGACTCGGTGACCAAGAGCAAGAACGACAACAAGTACGGCTGCCGTCACAGCCTGAACGACGCCATCAAGCGCGGCACCGACCACTTGCTGTCCGGCAAGCAGGCGCTGGTGATCGGCTACGGTGACGTGGGCAAGGGCTCGGCCCAGTCGCTGCGTCAGGAAGGCATGATCGTCAAAGTGACCGAAGTCGACCCGATCTGCGCCATGCAGGCCTGCATGGACGGTTTCGAGCTGGTCTCGCCGTTCATCGACGGTGAAAACGACGGCACCGAAGCGAGCATCGACAAGGCGCTGCTGGGCAAGATCGACCTGATCGTTACCACCACCGGTAACGTCAACGTTTGCGACTCCAACATGCTCAAGGCGCTGAAAAAGCGTGCTGTGGTGTGCAACATCGGTCACTTCGACAACGAAATCGACACCGCTTTCATGCGCAAGAACTGGGCATGGGAAGAAGTGAAGCCACAGGTTCACAAGATCCATCGTACCGGCCCAGGCTCGTTCGACGCGCAGAACGACGACTACCTGATCCTGCTGGCCGAAGGCCGTCTGGTAAACCTGGGTAACGCCACTGGCCACCCAAGCCGCATCATGGATGGCTCGTTCGCCAACCAGGTTCTGGCGCAGATCTTCCTCTTCGAGCAGAAGTACGCCGACCTGGTACCGGCCAAGAAAGCCGAACGTCTGACCGTTGAAGTACTGCCGAAGAAACTCGACGAAGAAGTGGCCCTGGAAATGGTCCGCGGCTTCGGTGGCGTTGTGACCAAGCTGACCAAGACCCAGGCCGATTACATCGGCGTGACCGTCGAAGGCCCGTTCAAGCCAGACGCTTATCGCTATTGATAGATAGCTGCAAGCGATAAGCTTCAAGCTGCAAGCAAGTGCATTTCTCTTGTTTGCAGCTTGAGCTTGACGCTCGTTTCTTTATCGTTATTACACAGCCGTGAGCGGTAAGCATGAGGCTGCGGAGCCAGGCATACAGCCCTCTTGCAGCTTGTAGCTTGCAGCTAAAAGCTGGAGGCCTCCTCCCCCATGTCTCAAGAACGCCGCTTCAGCTTCGAGTTCTTTCCTACCAAGACCGACGCTGGACACGAAAAGCTGCTGACCGTCGCTCGTCAGTTGGCCACGTACAACCCCGATTTTTTCTCCTGCACCTATGGTGCCGGTGGCTCGACCCGCGACCGCACGCTCAATACCGTGCTGCAGCTGGAAAACGAGATCAAAGTCCCTGCTGCGCCGCATTTGTCCTGCGTGGGCGACAGCAAGGACGACCTGCGCAAGCTGTTGGCGCAATACAAGGATGCGGGCATCAAACGCATCGTGGCACTGCGCGGCGACCTGCCTTCCGGCATGGGCATGGCCAGCGGTGAGTTGCGTCACGCCAATGACCTGGTGAGCTTCATTCGCCAGGAAAGCGGCAGCCACTTCCACATCGAAGTCGCCGCCTACCCGGAAATGCATCCGCAGGCGCGCAATTTCGAAGACGACCTCAAGCACTTCGTCAACAAGGCCAACGCCGGCGCCGACAGTGCGATCACGCAGTACTTCTTCAACGCCGACAGCTATTTCAACTTCGTCGAGCGGGTCGAGAAGATGGGCGTCAGCATTCCGATCGTGCCGGGCATCATGCCGATCACCAATTACAGCAAGCTGGCGCGTTTCTCGGATGCCTGCGGTGCGGAAATCCCGCGCTGGATCCGTAAACAGCTGGAAGCCTACGGCGATGACGTGCAAAGCATCCAGGCGTTCGGCGAAGAAGTCATCACGCAGATGTGCGAACGACTGCTGCAAGGCGGCGCCCCCGGTCTGCACTTCTACACGCTGAACCAGGCAGAACCGAGCCTGGCGGTGTGGAACAACCTGCAACTGCCACGCTGAAAACGGCTGTGGCACCGCGATCCAACCGGCAGTTTCCGGGGGATCGCGGCCTCATACACCGTTGGGCAGCAGGAAAGCGGCGTATTGCGCTCGCTCTGTTATACTCCAGCCTTCCCGCCAGGCTTACGCCCGGACGCCCGGTCTTGCAATCGTCATCCGTTCACGCCAACAGCGCAATTTTCATCAAGCGCAGACGTCACGGAATGCACTGAAGACCCGGCAGGACCGGACGGGATCGCGTTGTCTTTACACGCCATTCGCGCCAGGCAAGACATCCCTTGAGCTTAAGCTCCAACAGAACAGGATTACTCATGTCCTTTGCTTCCCTCGGTCTCTCCGAGGCTTTAGTCCGCGCCATCGAGGCAGCGGGCTATACCCAGCCTACCCCCGTGCAACAGCGGGCCATTCCCGCCGTGTTGCAAGGTCGCGACCTGATGGTTGCGGCACAGACCGGTACTGGTAAAACCGGTGGTTTCGCCCTCCCTATTCTGGAGCGGCTGTTTCCCAATGGTGTTCCGGACAAATCCCAGCGTCACGGCCCGCGTCAACCACGCGTTCTGGTCCTGACCCCGACCCGAGAACTGGCCGCACAGGTGCACGAGAGCTTCAAGCTCTATGCCCGCGACCTGAAATTCGTCAGCGCCTGCATCTTCGGCGGCGTCGGCATGAACCCTCAGGTTCAGGCCATGTCCCGTGGTGTGGACGTCCTGGTGGCCTGCCCTGGCCGCCTGCTCGACCTGGCCGGTCAAGGCAGTGTCGACCTGTCCCACGTCGAAATCCTGGTGCTCGATGAAGCAGACCGGATGCTCGACATGGGCTTCGTGCATGACGTCAAGAAGGTCCTCGCGCGGCTGCCGGCCAAGCGTCAGAACCTGCTGTTCTCGGCTACCTTCTCCAATGACATCACGTCGTTGGCCGGCAAGCTGCTGCACAACCCAGAGCGCATCGAAGTCACGCCGCCGAACACTACGGTCGAGCGCATCGAGCAACGGGTTTTCCGCCTGGCAGCCAACCACAAACGTTCGCTGCTGGCGCACCTGATTACCGTCGGTGCCTGGGAACAGGTGCTGGTCTTCACCCGCACTAAGCACGGCGCCAACCGTCTGGCCGAGTACCTGGACAAGCACGGCCTTGCGGCTGTCGCGATCCACGGCAACAAGAGCCAGAACGCCCGGACCAAGGCGCTGGCCGACTTCAAGGCAGGCGATGTACGCATCATGGTCGCGACCGATATCGCCGCACGCGGCCTGGATATCGATCAGTTGCCGCATGTCGTCAACTTCGAGCTGCCCAACGTCGACGAAGACTACGTTCACCGTATCGGTCGTACCGGCCGTGCCGGTCGCTCCGGCGAAGCCATTTCGCTGGTTGCGCCGGACGAAGAGAAGCTGCTCAAAAGCATCGAGCGCATGACCAAGCAGAAGATCGCCGACGGCGACCTGATGGGCTTCGACATCACTGCAGTCGAGGCTGAGAAGCCTGAAGTGCGTGAGCGTCCGGATGTTCGCAACTCGCGTGGCGCACGTCCTGCACGTGGCGATGGCGACAAGAACAACGGTGGTCGTCGCGACAAGGGCAAGGATAAAGGCAAGGAAAAACCTGCTGCTGCCTCCGCCACCGGCGAACGCCCTGCAAGGCAGCCACGCGAAAAAAAACCTCGTGAGGGCACGCCTCGCAGCGAACAGCGTGCATCGCAACCCGCCACACCGCGTCCGGCAGCCGATCGTGCCCCTGACGAGTTCCGTGACGATGAAGTAGACAACTTTGGCAACCGTGCTGACTACGTCAGTCCTTATCAGGGCAAAGGCCAGAACCGTGGTCGTCGCCCTGCTGCAGCGCCTGGCGCAGCCGCACCGGCCGCTGGCGGCGCTGCTCGCCCGGCCAATCCGGGTCGCCCTGCCGGTGGCGCTCGCAACGGCTCGGGCAGTGGCGCGCCAAAGCGCAACGGCTCGGGTTCATCGGCACCCCGCTCGCGTGATGGTCAGCCACGTGGCCGTCGCCCGGCACGTGAAGAGCAACCCTTGCCACGTGAAGGTCAGGAGCCAGTCGCACGCGCACCCCGCGACGGCCAGCCTCAGCCGAAGATCGTGCACAAGGAATCCAAGATCGACCGCTTCCCTTCTGCCGAGCAACTGGACCAGTTGCCAAGCCGTCCACGCGGTGAAAAACCGGCCCTGCTGACCCGCAATCGCGACAGCTGACAGCCACGCAACACTAAAAACGCCCCGACTTGCTCGGGGCGTTTTTGTTTGTTGTATCGATGATCGTCGTGCGAAATGATCGCTCCCGCACTCTGCGTATACGTAAATCTGTTTTTGATTCTGGCCGAAGGCCGTAGGAGCGACCGGGGCGGCGATCCGCATTGTTCGCGAAGGCTTCAGCTCAGACGATGCATTTTCGGTGAATATACAGGCCCTTTCGCGAACAAGCGAAGCGTCGCCCGGTCCGCTCCCACGCCCTGCGGGCAGAAACCTGAAAGCGCCGTCCTCCGAGCTTTTCAGGGCTTGTATATGAAGATAAGCGCTCCGCGCAGTAGCGCAGCCTTGGACGCTCCGCGTTCGATCCTGGGCAGCACCCACAAAAACGCCGACCCAAGGGTCGGCGTTCTGTCGATCAAGCGTGCAATTACTTCTTCTGTACGCCTTCGAAGCTGATGTCCAGATCCAGCGTCTGCGACGTCGGGCCTGGGCCTTTGATGCCGAAGTCGTTCAGGTTCAGCGTCGAAGTACCGTTGAAGCCGGCACGGTAGCCGCCCCATGGATCCTTGCCTTCGCCGTTGAAGGTTGCCTTGATGACGATTGGCTTGGTCACGCCGTGCAGGGTCAGGTCGCCAGTGACGTCAGCCGTTTTCTCGCCAGTCGATTTGACTGCGGTGGAAACGAATTTGGCCTCAGGGTATTTGGCAACGTCCAAGAAGTCTTTGCTGGAGATGTGTTTGTCGCGCTCAGCGTGGTTGGTGAACAGGCTGGCGGTTTTCAGATCGACGTTGATTTTACTGGCTTCAGGCTTGGCAGCATCGAAGCTGAACGTGCCGTCCCAGTCCTTGAAGGTACCGTGGATGAAGCTATAACCCAGGTGGCTGATCTTGAAGTCAACGAATGCGTGTTGACCTTCCTTGTCGATAACGTAGTCGGCAGCCATGGCCTGGCCAGCAGACAACAATGCGGTACCCAGAGCCAGAGCGGCGAGAGACTTCTTCAACATGCGTTTATTCCCGTTTTGGTTGAACAATCAATTACGACCCAGCATACGCTTGAGGGTCACATCGCGATCGATGAAGTGGTGTTTCAATGCAGCAAGACCATGGAGCCCCGCGAATATCACGATGACCCAGGCCAGATACAGGTGAATCCAGCCAGCCGTTTCTGCCTGATCAGGAAGGCCCGAAACCAGCGCGGGCACATCGAACAGGCCGAATATCGGAATCCCCACGCCATCGGCGGTGGAAATGAGATACCCGGCGAACATCACGGCAAACAGTGCGACGTACAAAAACAGATGGCCGAATGCGGCACCGATGCGCGTCAACTTACTGTAGCTGGTCAACGGCGGCGGTGGCGGACTGAGCAGACGCCAGACCACGCGGATCAACATGACCGCAAACAACGTGATGCCGATGCTCTTGTGCAGATCAGGACCCGCCTTGCGCCACGTATCGTAGTAATCCAGCCCAACCATCCACAGCCCCAGCGCAAACATTCCAAACACGACAGCTGCCACACCCCAGTGCAGCACTATGCTGACCAGACCGTAGCGAGAGGATGAATTACGTAGCTGCATTACCAGTACCTTGTCAGAAGTGTTACCAGACTAGCTTTTTATCTATCGAATGAAAGCGCAAAATTTCGCTCGGACGCATCGAACAATACGATAGGTCTGGTGGGCAGTTCGTACCTCGATTCTGTTGCTTCCCTCAACACCTGAACCTCTGTTCAGCGGTGTCAGGCTGTCCGCGCTGCAGCAGCATCCCGATAATTTGCCGTCAGTAACACTTTGCAATGACCATCGGCCTTTCGATACCGATGAACGGCACGATCAGGCCCGACAAGGGCTACCCACAGGGATAGAACGAATCGAGCGCGCATAAAAAAAGGGATGCGGTATGAACCGCATCCCTTTCAGTCAGCCATCGGACGGTCAGTTATTGGCGTCTGCAGGCGCTGCTTCAGCAGGGGCCTTGGCTGGCGCCGGTTTGCTCTGAGCCTTTTTCGCGGCCTCTTTTTTGGCCGCTTCCTTCTTCGCAGCCTCTTTTTTAGCCGCTTCTTTCCTGGCCGCTTCCTTGCTTTGCACTTTCTTCGCAGGCTCAGCCTTGGTCGCTGGTTTCTTCGCTGGCTCGGCTTTTACCGGCGGTTTGGCAGGCTGGACAACCGGCGCAACCACGGGTGCCGGAGGGGCAGCCGGTGCAGGCGCTGGAGCAGGCTCTACAGCTTTCTCTACCGGAGCAGGTGCCGGGGCCGGTTCTTCACCGCCACCGAACATGCGCGAGAAGAAACCTGGCTTGCCAGCCTGCGGCTTGGCAGGTTCAGCCGGTTTGTCGGAGGAACCGCCGAACAGGTTGCTGAAGAAATTGCCATCGGACTTCTGCGAAGCAGGGGCCGGTGCTTTCGGCGGTGCAACCTTGACCGGCTCGAACGACTTGCCAGCGGCCAGATCCTGCACCTGACCGGCTGCACGCTGACCGCTGCGCAGGGCGCCTTCCAGAGTGCCGGGGTACAAGGTGTCGGTGTGCTCGCCAGCAAAGGCTACGCGCAGGATCGGCCGTTCCCACAAGCGCCAGTATTTGCTGATCTGGCCGGGACCGAACGCCAGGTAAGAACCGCCGGTGGAAGGATCGACGCTGTAACGGCGGATTTCATAGCCGGTGTAGGCGCCGCGTGCCTCAGGGTAGAACGCATGCAGACGGATCAGCACCTGATCGACCATCTGCTTGTCACCGAAGGCCTGCATGATGCGTGCGTTGTCGCCAGACAGGTTGATCACCACGTTGGCGCCACCTTTAAGCGCCGGCTCTACCCACAACATGCCCAGACCGGTGTTACTGAACACTTCACCGGACATGCGCGCCTTGCTGTCCCAGACCGGAGTCTTGAACTTGAGCATGATCTGGTCGCGCCAGCCGTAGTTGGTACTCTTGATCGCGCCCATGTGCTGCGCATCCAGTGCAGGCGTCATCTGGATCTTGCCCAGCGAACGCAACGGCACGGCCATCACTACATAGTCTGCTGTATAGCTGGTGGCGCCAGCCTTGACCGTGACCTTGTCCTTCTCTTGAATGACTGCCGTCACCGGCGAGTTGGTCTTGACGGTCTTGAGTTGCTTGACGAACGCCTGGGTCAGCACCGCACTGCCACCGGGCAGGCGTGCAGCACGCAAGTCACGCTCGTCGACCGAACGATAAACCCGCGATTGCTGGGCGAGGTACAGCAGCGACAGGCGCGAAGGCTCGTCGTAGCGGGTACGGATCTGCTGGTTGATCAACTGACGCGCCGTGACAGGCAGGTTCAGGCGGTCCAGCCAGTTGGCGACGTTGATCTGGTCGAGCGCAAACAGCGTGCTGTTGGACGCCGGGTTTTCCGGGTCGTCGACCGAACGCGCGAGGTTATCCAGCGTGTCGTTGTAGCGTTTGATGGCTTCGGCGGTCGCCGGCTGTTTGGCGGCCAGGTCAGCTTGGGTGAAGTACACACCGTCGATCAGGTAACTGGGCGTGCGCACGAATTCAGGCGCGGGCACGGTAGACAGCTTGAAGCTGTCCAGGTAGCGGTTCAGCACAGGCTGAGCCTTGGTGTTGCCGATCCACTCGCTGGTCGCCAGACCGGAGCGGCCACCCAGGCTCGGCTTGGCTTCCAGCACCGTCACCTGCCAGCCTTTGGCCTGCAGTTCATAGGCGGCAGTCAAACCTGCCAGACCACCACCGACGACAATGGCGGTTCGTTGTTTTTCATCGGCGAGCGTCGAAACGCTGACCAACCCTGCCACTATCAGCGCACACGCGCGCAGCCAACCAGAAAGCATTCGGCGAACTCCAGAAAACATAGGGAAGATAGGGCAAGTCAGCCCGACACATCGACTCGCTGCGCAGGATACGCGAGCCATCAAATAGCCGCCAGCAATGTCCATCGACCGTTAAAACTGCATCAAAGGTTGTTCCGCAGGCGGGCATTGCATAGGCTTGCGCGATTGTTCGTCCTCGCATCAGGCGAGTCGCTACCCGGAGATTGAAAATGGGCCTCAATGACCAGTGGATGCAACGTGACCTGAAGGTCCTGTGGCACCCCTGCACCCAGATGAAAGACCACGAAAATCTGCCGTTGATACCGATCAAGCGTGGTGAAGGCGTATGGCTTGAAGACTTCGAGGGCAAGCGTTATCTGGACGCTGTCAGCTCCTGGTGGGTCAACGTTTTCGGACACGCCAACCCGCGCATCAATCAGCGAATCAAGGATCAGGTCGACCAGCTGGAGCACGTGATCCTCGCAGGTTTCAGCCATCAGCCGGTGATCGAGCTGTCCGAGCGGCTGGTCAAACTCACGCCTGACGGCCTGACCCGCTGCTTCTACGCCGATAACGGCTCTTCGTGCATCGAAGTTGCACTGAAAATGAGCTTTCACTACTGGCTCAATCGCGGCCAGCCGGACAAGAAACGCTTCGTCACCCTGACCAACAGCTACCACGGCGAGACCATGGCGGCGATGTCGGTCGGTGACGTGCCGCTGTTCACCGAAACCTACAAGGCGCTGCTGCTCGACACCATCAAGGTGCCGAGCCCCGATTGCTACCACCGCCCGGACGGCATGAGCTGGGAAGAGCATTCGCGCAACATGTTCGCCGCCATGGAGCAGACCCTCGCCGAACACCACGCCAGCGTTGCGGCAGTGATCGTCGAACCGCTGATCCAGGGTGCAGGTGGCATGCGCATGTATCACCCGATCTACCTCAAGCTGCTGCGCGACGCCTGCGACCGCTATGGCGTGCACCTGATCCACGATGAAATCGCTGTCGGTTTCGGCCGTACCGGGACCATGTTCGCCTGCGAACAGGCCGGCATTCGTCCGGACTTCCTGTGCCTGTCCAAAGCGTTGACCGGTGGCTACCTGCCGCTGGCCGCCTGCCTGACCACCGATGATGTGTACGACGCGTTCTACGACGACTACCCGACCCTGCGTGCGTTCCTGCACTCGCACAGTTACACCGGCAACCCGCTGGCCTGTGCGGCGGCGCTGGCGACCCTGGATATCTTCGAGCAGGACAACGTCATCGAAAACAACAAGGCTTTGGCGCAACGCATGGCGACGGCCACTGCGCATCTGGTCGATCACCCGCATGTCGCGGAAGTGCGTCAGACCGGCATGGCCATCGCCATCGAAATGGTTCAGGACAAGGCCACCAAGACCGCCTACCCGTGGCAGGAACGCCGCGGCATGAAAGTCTTCCAGCACGCGCTGGAACGTGGCGCACTGCTGCGGCCGCTGGGCAGTGTGGTGTATTTCCTGCCGCCGTATGTGATTACGCCGGAGCAGATCGACTTCCTCGCCGAGGTGGCCAGCGAAGGTATTGATATCGCGACACGCAGCAGTGTCAGTGTTGCCGTGCGCGAGAACTTTCATCCGGATTTCAGGGATCCGGGTTAAGGCTGGAAATTGCGGCGTCATGACTGACGCCTTCGCGGACAAGTCCGCTCCTACAGGGGCCTGGCTGCACATGCGGGAGCGAGCCGGGTGACGGCGTCATCACAAAACGAACACTGGAACCGAGACACACCATGAGACTGTCCCGCTTTTTTACTGAAACGCCGCTGAGTCTGGGCGAGCATGAACTGCCTGAGGCCCAGGCGCATTACATCAGCCGCGTGCTGCGCATGACCGAAGGTGACGCGCTGCAACTGTTCGACGGTTCGGGTCAGGAATTTCGCGGCACCTTGCTGGAAGTCGGCAAGAAGCGCGTGCATGTGCAGCTCACTGAAAGCTTCGCGGGCCAGGTAGAGTCAGGCCTGCGTATTCATCTCGGTCAAGGCCTGTCGCGGGGCGAGCGGATGGACTGGGCCATTCAAAAGGCCACCGAACTGGGCGTCAGCGAAATCACGCCGATTGTCAGCGAACGCTGCGAGGTGCGCCTGAAAGACGAACGCGCCGAGAAGCGTCAGGCGCACTGGCAGCAGATCGCGATCAGCGCCTGCGAGCAATGTGGCCGCTCCGTGGTACCGGTGATTCATGCGCCGATGCCGCTGGCCGAGTGGATCAAGCACACCGAGGCCGACCTGAAACTGGTCCTGCACCCGGTGGCCGAACCCCTGACCAGCCATGACAAGCCCGCCAGCCTGGCCTTTCTGATTGGTCCGGAAGGCGGTCTGAACGATGCGGAAGTCGCCCAGGCGCAAGACGCCGGCTTCCACGCCGCGCGCCTCGGCCCACGCGTGCTGCGCACTGAAACCGCTCCCGTTGTCGCGCTCAGCGTGGCGCAGCAGTTGTGGGGCGATTTCTGATCGCTGATGATGGTCCCCACGCTCATGCGCTCATCGTTATACACAAGTCCTGATGGGCTTCTGCCCGGAGGGCGTAGGAGCGAACTTGTTCGCGAAGACAGTTGTTCAGGCGATGCATTTTCGACGAATATACTGGCCCTTTCGCGAACAATGCGGATCGCCGCACCGGTCGCTCCTACGGCCTTCGGCCAGAATCAGAAGCAGACTTACGTATAACGCAGAACGCTGGAGCGTGGTAACGGGTGTCAGGTCTCGACCGCCCCTCCTCACAGCACATAAAAACAAATCGCCACGAAGTGCATCAAACTGCCGCCGATGACGAACAGGTGCCAGATGCCGTGAAAGTGGCGGATCTGGTCGTAGGCGAAGAACAGGATGCCGACGGTGTACAGCACGCCGCCTCCGGCCAGCCAGATGAAACCCGATACACCGAGCGCAGCCAGCAGTGGCTTGACGGCCACCAGCACGATCCAGCCCATCACCGCATAGATCACGATGGACATGATGCGCGCTTCGGAGCGCGGTTTTATCTCTTGCAGGATGCCGATCAGCGCCAGCCCCCAGACAATTCCGAACAGGGTCCAGCCCCACGCGCCGCGTAATGTCACCAGACAAAACGGGGTGTAGCTGCCGGCAATCATCAGGTAGATCGAAAAATGATCGACCTTCTGCATGATCGATTTCGAGCGTCCCTTGACGCTGTGGTAGACCGTCGAGACGCTGTACAGCGTCACCAGACACACTCCATAAATGGCCATGCTGACCACTTTCCAGACATCACCATGCAGACACGCCATGACCAATAACCAGATCGCACCGACGGCCGCCAGTACGGCGCCAACCAGGTGCGACCAGGCGTTGAATTTTTCTCCGTAGTACATCCGCTCAATACCCCTCTCAATGGCGAAAACACTGGAAACAGAGACTCCGGGTTATTGAAACAAACCGCAACACCCGTGTCAGTGACGGATATTTTAAGCAGCTATCGACGTATGAGTTGTGCACAATCAGTGCACCTCAACCATAAGCGCCACGACATGCAGATCGATGACGAACTGACGCTCAAGAAACTGGAAATATTCCTGGCCTTCATGCGCACCGGCAATCTGGCGCGGGCGGCGGAGGAGTTGCAGACCAGTAACGTCAGCGTACACCGCGCCATTCACTCGCTGGAAAGCGCGCTGCGTTGCCCGTTGTTCAAACATGAGGGACGCAACCTGACGCCGCTCGAAAGCGCGTATGTGCTGGAAGAACGTGCACAGAAACTGGTCCAGGATGTGCTCGCCACGGTAGAGCTGACCCGTCAGGCGGCAGGCTTCTCAGCGGCGCGGTTTCGCCTGGGGGCGTTGTATTCGCTGACGGTCAAGACGGTGCCGCAGTTGATCATGGGCCTGAAGATCCGCCGCAGCGAGCTGAATATCGACCTGATTCTGGGCTCGAACATGGACCTGCTCTACAAGCTCAAGAACATGGAAGTCGATGCGATGCTGGTGTCGCTGGATGAAAGCACCCATGACCCGGACTGCGAGCATCTGGCGCTGTTTTCCGATGACATCTTTCTCGCCGTCCCCACCGACTCACCGTTCGCCGAACACCCTGAAGTGGACCTGGGCGACCTGCGCGAAGCGACGTTCATCACCCTGACCCAAGGCTTCGCCACGCACCGCGACGGGATCCGGGTGTTCCAGCAGGCCGGTTTCGAGCCCAAGGTGGCGATGCAGGTCAATGACATCTTCACCCTGCTTAGCATGGTCAGCTCCGGCGTCGGCTACGCACTGCTGCCGGGGAGAATCGCCGCGGTCTATGAGAACCGCGTGCGCCTGATCCCGTTGCAGAGCCGCTACCGGATGCAGCAACACATCGGCATTGTTTTTCTCAAGTCCAAACAGCGCGATCCCAACCTGCTCGCGCTGTTGGCCGAGTGCCGGATGTACACCAACCGGCTGCTGGAACAGACGACCTGACCTAGCCGACGATGGCGCGCACGATGAAGTACAGCACCGATGGCCCGAGCAGACAGCCCAGACCGGTGTGGAACGTAGCGGTCAGCGCGCCATAGGGCACCAGACGCCGGTCGGTTGCCGCCAGCCCTGCGGTAACGCCGCTGACAGTACCCGCCAGACCGCCGAAAACCATCGCCGAGCGCGGATTGTCCAGCCCCATCCAGCGCGCCGCCATGGGCGTGCCGACCATCACCAGAATTGCCTTGATCAGGCCGGTGGCAATCGACAGCGCCATCACATCGGAGGTGGCGCCCAGCGCAGCACCGGTCACCGGGCCGACAATGTAGGTCACCGCCCCGGCACCGATGGTAGTCATGCTTATCGCGTCCCGATAACCGAATACCCAGGCAATGCTCGCGCCGACGATAAACGGCAGAATCGTGCCCAACAGCAAGGCAATCACACCGATCAGTCCGGCCTTGCGCGCTTCGGTGGCTTGCACTTCGAAAGCAGTGGCAACGATGGCAAAGTCACGCAGCATCGCCCCGCCCATCAGGCCTATGCCCGAGAACAGCGTGATATCCGCCAGCCCTTTCTGGCCGCCGGTCAAGGTGCCGCCGACCCAGGCCAGAATCAGCCCGATGACAATCGCAATGGCCGAACCATGCACCCGGCCAAACGTCAGGCGTCTGGAAAGCACCACCGAGACCCACATGATGATGCCGACGAAAGCGAAAGCGGTGATCAGGCCGTTGTGTTCAAGTCCCTTCTCGATGAGGTCCCACATATCAGCGACCTCCGGCCGGGGCGATTTCAGGCGTCAGCAGCGGCTCTTCCTTGGGTAACGGCTCACCGCGATTGGTGCGGCTGATCACTGCGATGGTGCAGGCACACAGCACCACCGAACCCACAGCGGCCAGTACCGCCACCGGCCCGCCCTTGAGCGCGGTGACAACGTTTTGTTGTGCGGCCATCGCCACGACGACCGGAATGTATAGCGCGCCCCAGAAACCCACGCCCATTTCGCAGTCCTTGGTCATACCGCCGTGTTTCTGCATCCACAGACGTGCGCAGATCAACAGGATCATGGCGATCCCGACCCCGCCCACATTGGATTTCACGCCCAGCAGAACGCCGAGCATGTCGCCGAGAATCACGCCCGCAAGCGTGCAGATGGCCAGTAGTGCAACACCGTAGATAATCATTGTTGTTATTCCTCTGTTTGCATTGCTGAAGTTGTTGTTTTTGTCCTTCGTAGCAGCTGCACGGCGGCTCTATGGAGTGCGGCGACCCTCCTCGTGCGACAGCGCGACCAGGCTGTCCAGACGCGCAGCCTGAAAAGCCAGCGCCGTGCCTTGCTGGAATACCTTGCGCGCCAGCCCGGTCAGCACACTGCCGGGCGGCAATTCGATGTGCAGGCGCACGCCTCGCTCCCAGGCGGTTTCCACGGTGCTGCGCCAGTCGATGACCCGGCACATGTTGAACGCCAGGTCGTCACGCAGCTTCTCGGCATTCAACACAGGTCGCGCCGTGCTGCCGCTGAGGTAACGTATCGCGGGTGCCTGCAGCGCAACGCTCGAAAAGGCCTCGGCCAGTTGCTGCGCGGGAGCGTCCAGCAAGGCGCAATGTGACGGCACGCTGACCGCAAGACGCTTGACCGCTGCCGCGCCGGCGGCCTTGGCCAGTTGACCGACCTGCTGCATCGCCTCGGCACTGCCGGAGATCACCATCTGGTTGTCGGCGTTGATATTGGCGAGAAATACCGGCGCCTTCGCGCTGTGTACCTGCGCGATCAGCGCTTCTAGCTGCGTCTGGTCCAGACCGATGAGCGCGGTCATGCCGTAACCCTGCGGCCAGGCGCTTTGCATCAGCTCGCCACGCAGCGCGACCAGGCGCACGGCGTCGTCAAAGGCCAGCGCACCCGAAATCACTGCTGCCGGATAAGCGCCGATGGACAGCCCTGCCAGGTAGTCCGGCACACAATCACGCGCCTTCAGCACGCGCGCGCATGCGACGCCAGCGATCAGCAGGCAAAGCTGAACGGCACGGGTGGCTTGCAGTGCCTCGGCGGTGTCCAGCGCAAGCACGTCTTCGCCCAGCGCATCGGCGGCTTCCTGCAGGCAGTCGCGCACCGCAGCCTCGTCCGGTAACTGATGCAGCATGCCGGCCTGTTGCGCGCCCTGGCCGGGAAATACCCACAGGCTGCTCATGCGCACACCTGACCCAGGTGCCATGGGTCTGCAACCAGCCGCGCGCCGGTGGCGGTCTTGAGCAGCACGCGCCCCGATGGCCGTGCCCACTCACGCAGCGCCACGGCACCCTGTTCGAGTTGCAGCTGGACGTCGACCCGACAGACCGAGGTTTCCAGCGCCTCGACCAGCTCGGCGGCACAGCGGCGATTCAGGCGCACAGGGGTGCGCAGAATCAGATCCAGATCGCTGTCCTGATGCAACGCTGCAATACCGCTGGCCAGCTCGAATCCGGCACTGCCGCCGACGCCCCAGTCCAGCTCCAGCGCCTCCATGACTGGACGGATCTGGCGCAAAGCATGCAACGCCGGCCAATGCTGATGGCGCTCGGTCGGGGCGTCGATCAACTGCTCGGGCATGACCCTTCGGCAGACATCGGCCAATGGCATGCTCGCGGCATAGCGCTGCTCCCGACCACGACCGCGCAAGCCCACGGCCACCTGACCGACGGGCATTGCCTGACGCCGGACCACCACCGGGTGCCCTGCAAGCACGGCGTCGACCGCCCATTTGGGCGCATCATCCGGCAACGCAGTCAGCGGCATGCCCCACAACAAATCATGGGGCCGCACTGCACCAGTGTTGCTGATCACCATTGCGCGCGCAGCAACTGGCGCACATTGGTCGACGCCGCACGGTTGCTCGCGCCCAGGCGGCTGCTCAGATCGACGCCACGGGCCTGCACGTCCTTGATCGCCCTGCTCAGCACATCGAGCACCTGGGTGAGATCATCCGCAGCGGGCTGTTCGATCTGGCTGACCGCCAGGGTTTCCCAGAGCAGACCGAGACTGGCGTAGCTGTCGATGTCGTAAGCCATCGGCGGGATGCTGGCGGCGAGCTTTTCCAGATCCTCGACGCTGCGCAGGGTTACGCGGGCTGCCGAGGCTTTGCCCATCGCATGCACCATCACGCCGGGATCACGCAGCGCGATCAATCGATTGGCTTGATAGCCGTGGGCCAGGAATGCGCCGGACATCGCTTTGCCGACCAGCAGGCCGATCACCGGGTGCCCGGCCAGACGTGCTCGCGCGTAACTGTCCACGGCACCGGCCAATGCCTGATGGATACCGAGCGCTTCCTCGCGACGCCCGTAGGCCTGGCTCGGTACGTCAACGATGGCAATCAGCGCGCGCTTTGCGGCGCGGTCACGATCCTGCTCGATGGCCTCGTCCACCGCCTTGGCCAGGCCCCAGCCTTCCAGCAGACCGACTTCACCCTGACGCGCCCGGGGAAAGCGGTTGTCGGTATCGGCAATCACCGCAACGAAACGCACCGCCTGCTCGCCGAGAAAACCGTCGGCTACCTTGAGTGAGGCAGGCAGACCAGCAACTTCACGGGCGCCTGCACTCAAGGCGTTGAACCAGTTCAAACCCCGCTGTGAAAGACTCATGACCGGGCTCCTTGGTAGAGGGTGCGCACACTTTGCGGATCGATTTGCGGCTCAGTGTCGAGGCTGGCCAGGCGTTGCAGGAACAGTGGGTACTGACTGCTGCGATGCGTGTCGGGCATACCCTGCTTTAGCCAGCCGCTGACCTGCTGGCGGACATCGGCGACATCATCGGCAGCAAAACCATCCACCAGAGCGCTGGCAAAGCGTTGCTCGCCACCGGTCAGGCTCCAGATGAACGGACGGTCGCGGGAGTCGTATTCTTCGATGCCGGCTTCCTGCTCGATCACCTGCGGACCGTTCAGGCCCAGACGCGCTTCCTGAGTCACCAGCAGGTAACTGCAAAGCCCTGCGGCGATGGACATCCCGCCAAAGCAGCCGACGCTGCCGGCCACCACGCCAATCACTGGCTGGTACTGACGCAGGTCGACTATCGCGGCATGAATCTCGGCAATCGCCGCCAGGCCCAGATTGGCTTCCTGCAAACGCACGCCACCGGTTTCCAGCAGCACGATCGCGGCGGTGGGAATGCCGTTGCGGTTGTCTTCGGCGGCCAGCTCCAGCGCGCCGGCCATCTTTGCGCCGCCGACTTCGCCCATGCTGCCGCCCTGAAAAGAACCTTCGATGGCGGCGATAACCACTGGCCGACCATCGACAGTGCCTTTGGCGACCACCACGCCATCATCCGCCTGAGGCACCACGCCCTGCATGGCCAGCCATGGCGACATGACCCGATCGAACGGACCGAGCAATTCGCGGAAGCTGCCAGCATCCAGCAAGGCGCGGGCGCGCGCTCGGGCACCCAGCTCGATGAAACTGTGCTGATTCAGCAAACGTGCGTTATCAGTCATGACCGATCTCCTCGAAGCCTTGCTCCAGGCGCAAACGCACGACGCCGGGCGTCGCGCCGAAGTCATGAATATCGATGCTCAGCGCTGGCGGGGTCTGACCCTCGAACATGCGCTCGAACAGGTGTTGCCAGCGCAACGAGGCGCCGTTGACCGACGTCACCACCTGAATCGCCAAGGTGCCCGGTTTACCGGGTTCCAACAGCACCTCAAGATCACCGGAGCCCACCACACCCACCAGCGCACGGCCCTTGGGCGGCTGTCCGGCAGGAAATTCAAAAGACAGGGTTTCCATTTCAGACACTCCTCGAAACAGGGCCGAGCGCAGGCTCAAGGCCATCGATGAACAGGCAGGCAGCCAGCAGATCCGCCGCGCCACCGGGCGAAGCATTGAGGGCCAGCAGGTGCTGGTCCAGCGCGTTCAGTGCGCGGCGGCCCGCCAGACTGGCGCTGCCTCCGGCGTCCAGCACGCGCTGTGCTCCGTGCTGCATGGCGTTCAGCCCTTCGATGCCGGCGCGATGCAGCACGCAGGTGTCGTCCAGCGTAGTCATGATTGCCAGCAGCGCGTCCAGCCGGGCGTTCTGCTCGCCGCTGCCTGCCGCACGGCTGCGTTGCAGTTGCGGCAAGGCAAACAGCCTGACCGCCGGGAAACCATGCTGCGCCTGCTCTCTGGCGCCCATGACACCGTAACGACGAACCACTTGATCACCGTGGCTGTTCTGCGTGAGCACCTGGCGGTCCTTGATCTGGGCCAACGCAGCAGCGCGCGCGCAGATGGCATCGGGCGCGCATTCCTGAGGATCCAGCGCGGCAGCGGTTACCAGCAGGCCCAGCGCCCAGATCGCGCCGCGATGCGTATTCACCCCACTGGTGGTGCGCAGCATCGTCGCTTCGCCTTCACGGCCAAGCCTGCCCAATGCCTCACGCAATGGCTGGCCCACGGCACCGAACTGCGTGGCGGCATCCGCCATCCACTTGAAAGTCGGCCACAACGACAGCGCCGAAGAATGCATCAACCCCAGGTGCAGGTCGCTGTGCGCGCCGCTGCCACGTCGGTCCACCAGAGCCGGTTTGGGCGACAGGTCGGCTTCGTCGATCAAAGCATCGACCGCCAGATCGGCCAGTCGCTCGGCCAGCGAGGCCGATTGCGGTGTCCATTGAAGTGCGCTCATTACCAGCTCCTGAATTTGGCGGGCGGGTTGTAGAGGCCACCGGACCACTGAACCAGGTCGGCAATGCTCTTGGCGGCCAGCAGTTCACGGCTGGCATCGGTGCGCCGGATACCGAGGTCTTCAGGCAGCGCGATCAGCCCTTCACGGCGCATGCGCGCGGTGTCTTTGGGGTTATGGCGCAAACCGATCACGGTCACGCCCGCCACTGCAGCAATCATCGCCTGGCGTTCCTCAAGGCTGCGCGCCTTGTAGAGGTAGGCGATGCCTTCTTCGGTCAGCAGGTGGGTCACGTCGTCGCCGTAGATCATGATCGGTGCCAGCGGCATGCCGCTTTTCTTCGCCACCTCGACGGCGTCCAGGGTTTCGACGAAGGTCGGTTTGCCACCCTCCTGGAACGTCTCGACCATCTGCACCACCAGTTTCTTGCCGCGCTCCAGGTAGGCAGCCGGGCCGTCATCGTGCTGCTGACGCATGTCGAGCCAGGCGGGCGTGGCATGACGCCGGCCGCGTGGGTCATGGCCCATGTTCGGCGCGCCACCAAAACCGGCCAGACGACCACGGGTGACCGTCGAGGAATGCCCGTCGCCATCGACCTGCAGGGTTGCGCCGATGAACAGGTCCACCGCGTACTGCCCGGCCAGCTGGCAGAGCTGGCGGTTGGAACGCAGCGAGCCGTCGCGTCCGGTGAAGAACACATCCGGGCGCGCGGCGATGTAGTTCTCCATGCCCAGTTCGGTGCCGAAACAATGCACGCTCTCGACCCAGCCGCTTTCGATGGCCGGGATCAGCGTCGGGTGCGGATTGAGTGTCCAATTGCGACAGATCTTGCCCTTCAGGCCCAGCGACTCGCCGTAGGTCGGCAGAATCAGCTCAATGGCGGCGGTATTGAAACCAATGCCGTGGTTCAACGACTGAACGTTGTGTTTCTCGTAAATGCCACGAATGGCCATCATCGCCATCAGCACATGCACCGGCTTGATGTGGCGCGGGTCGCGAGTGAACAGCGGCTCGATATAGAACGGCTTATCGGCGACCACTACAAAGTCGACCCACGAGGCCGGGATGTCTACCCGTGGCAGCTCGCTGACGTCATCGACCAACTGATTGACCTGGACGATGACGATGCCGTCGCTGAATGCCGCCGGTTCGATAAGTGCGGGGGTGTCTTCGGTGCTGGGCCCGGTGTAGATGTTGCCGGCCCGGTCGGCCATGAAGCCCGCTGCCAGCACCACGTTGGGGATGAGGTCCACCACCAGCCGTGAATAGAGTTCGATGTAGGTGTGGATCGCACCGATTTCCAGCAGGCCGTCTTCCAGCAGCTGACTGATGCGCAGGCTTTGCGTACCGGCGAACGAAAAGTCCAGCTTGCGCGCAATGCCCTGCTCGAACAGGTCCAGGTGCTCGGCGCGGCCGACGCTCGGCATGATCATGTGCAGGTCATGCACCTTGCCCGGATCGACTTTGGCCAGCGCGCGGGAGAGGAAGTCCGCCTGCTTCTGGTTGTTGCCTTCAAGCACCACACGGTCGCCGGAAACCAGCAGGGCCTCCAGCGCCGCGACGATGTTGTCGGTCGGCAACACCACACCATCGGCCAACGCCCGCACTTGCTCCAGACGCCGCTGCTTCTCGCTGCGACGACGTGTCCAGCGCGCGTCGGGGGAAGTTGTTGTTGTCATGATCGCTCCACGATTTTGCTGTCGTCGACCACCATAGGAGCGATAGCGGTCGGGCATCAATCAAGCAGCGCGTCGAATCATTACGGCTGGAGTAACGATAATGGAACGGACATTTCGCCGGGCGCGTCGGCGCGCGTGCAACATGCTCGAAACGACTGGCTGGTAATTGCGTAGGACCGGTCCTTAAAGGACCTGGGGTGCTATCGGAATCTGTGTTTGCGCCTAGCCTTGAGGTTTTCCGTAACCCAGAGGCAGTAGCGCGATGTCATTTATAGTCAGGGAAGGCGATCTCACCACCACCGGCGGTTTCGTGCTGGCCGCATCGGCAAGCGAAGTCATCGAACGGCGTCGTGTGGCGCGTATGGGGGACCCGGTGTGGTGCCCGGCCTGCAAGCAGATTGGCTTCATCGCCCAAGGCAACCCCACCTACATAGACGAACGTGTGGCGGTCGCCACTCAGGGGCATGAGGTGCAGTGTGGCTGCGAGCCCGGCAGCAATACGCTGACCACCTCGCAGGAGCATGTCCAGGCCGACATGGATGCGACCATCACCATCCCCGAAGAACTGGCCAACACTGCCCGCCAGCATGCCGAACACCTGGCCCGTTCGATGAAGGACGGCAGCTTCACGCCTGATGTATTGAGGCCGCTGACGTAGCCAGAGTTGCGCGGTAGAACGCACGTCAAAGGGCTTAGGGGCGAACCGGGAGTTTGCGGTGCCCTGTAGAAGCGGACTTGTCCGCGAAGAGGGCATCACAGTCGATGGATTTTCTGCGTCAGGAATATAGCCTTCGCGAACAAGGCGGATCGCCGCCCCGGTCGCTCCTGTGGGTGTTTGCGGTGTCCTGTAGGAGCGGACTTGTCCGCGAAGAGGGCGTTACAGTCGATGGATTTTATGCGTCAGGAATATAGCCTTCGCGAACAAGTTCGCTCCTACGGCCTTCGGCCAGAATCAAGAACGGACTTCTGCATGACGAGCCTTCGCGAACAAGGCGGATCGCCGCCACGGTCGCTCCTACGGGTGTTTGCGGTGCCCTGTAGGAGCGGACTTGTCCGCGAAGAGGGCGTTACAGTCGATGGATTTTATGCGTCAGGAATATAGCCTTCGCGAACAAGTTCGCTCCTACGGCCTTCGGCCAGAATCAAGAACGGACTTCTGCATGACGAGCCTTCGCGAACAAGGCGGATCGCCGCCACGGTCGCTCCTACGGGTGTTTGCGGTGCCCTGTAGGAGCGGACTTGTCCGCGAAGAGGGCGTTACAGTCGATGGATTTTATGCGTCAGGAATATAGCCTTCGCGAACAAGTTCGCTCCTACGGCCTTCGGCCAGAATCAAGAACGGACTTCTGCATGACGAGCCTTCGCGAACAAGGCGGATCGCCGCCCCGGTCGCTCCTACGGCCTTCGGCCAGAATCAAGAGCGGACTTCTGCATGACGAGCCTTCGCGAACAAAGCGGGTCGCCGCCCCGGTCGCTCCTGCGGCCTTCGGTCAGAATCAAGAGCGGACTTGGGTATGACGAGTGCTCTCACCGTGGCCCATCACGGATGGGCGTTGGTCTCGAGCAAGTGATGCAGTTCCACGAACTGCTGCGTCAGTTTGTGCCGTGGGTCGAGGTGGATCAGCGGCAGGTTGGCCTGATGCGACTCGCGCATTTTTACCGAGGCGTTGAGGTACACCGGCAGCACCGGCAAGCCTTCGGCAATCAGTTCGTCGAGCATTTGCTGCGGCAGGCTGGCCCTGGGCTGGAACTGGTTGACGATGATGCCTTCCACCTGAAGGCCTTCGTTGTGGTCCTCTTTCAATTCCTCGATCTCGCGCATCAGCCCGTACAGCGCCTGTCGCGAGAAGCTGTCGCAGTCAAAAGGGATCAGCACCCGATCCGACGCGATCAACGCCGAAACCGCATAAAAATTCAGCGCGGGAGGCGTATCCAGGTAGATACGCTCGTAATCTTCGCTCAGCTCGTCGAGCAGTTTGCGCAGCTTGTTGATCTTGTGCTTGGCCTCGAGCTTGGGCTGCAGGTCAGCAAGCTCTGCAGTCGCGGTCACCACATGCAGGTTGTCGAACGGTGTTTCGTAGATATCGACATGGTTCTTCTTGGCGACCGGGGAGCCGGACAGCGTGTTCTTGAAGAATTCGGCAATCCCCATCGGAATATCCTGACCGGTGAGGCCGGTGAGGTACTGAGTCGAGTTGGCCTGGGCATCGAGATCGATCAATAACGTCCGATAGCCTTCGTGAGCGCTGACTGCAGCCAGATTGCAGGCGATGCTCGATTTGCCGACACCGCCCTTCTGATTGAATACCACGCGACGCATGCTTTGGATTCCTTGAAAGATGAAGAAACAGCAGCAGTGGCCGATAACGACCGTAAGAGGAGGTCGATTCTAGACATCGCATATGACAACGGTGAGCTTAACGCAAAACAGTTGCCAGCCGGTTGTCATACAGAAAAACGACTTCAACCTTAAAATACACGCCTGTAAACGGTTTTTATGTAACAAATTTGCTAGTAATGAGCACCATCGGGATAATGCGCGCACTCGGTCAATTACCGCACCCAGGCTGATATCGACCTGATATCGATGTAGCGAGAAACAAGCCCGCAGGGGCGGGAAGAGAAGCCTTGATCACCTTCAACATTGCACGATGGCAAGCCTGGGCGCCGGGCCTGGCGAGCGCGGAAGACTGGCAGAGATGGAGCCTCGATCCGACGTTGCTGGAAACCAGTGACGCAGCGCCAGACGTGTCTTTTCTTCCTGCGATGCAACGCCGCCGCCTGGGCCGTATGGCAAGAATGGCGTTTGCTGTCGGCTGGCCGTTGACTGAAGGGCTTGAGCGCGTCCCGCTGGTGTTTGTCTCGCGCCACGGAGAGACCCCGAGGACCTTTGAAATCCTGCGTGATCTGGCCGCCAACGAGCCGCTTTCACCGACGCAGTTCAGCCTTTCAGTGCATAACGCCGTCATTGGTCTGTGGTCGATCATGCGCGGTGAAACAAGTGAGATGACAGCCCTGGCCGCCACAGGCGACGGGCTGGAGTATGGAGCATTCGAGGCCGCAGCGTTGCTGGCCGAGGGAGCAGAAGCAGTATTGCTTGTGGTGACTGAAGAACAGCCGCCGCAAGCCTATGCCCAATGGATTGATGACGTGCCCTTTCCCTACGCGGTCGGCTTGCTGCTGACACCGGGGAATGAGTGGCAACTGTCTCTGAACACCGATACGCAAGGCACAAAGCGCACTCAGTGGCCTCACGCCCTGAACCTGCTGCGGGCCTTGCACACTGATCAATCCGTCTGCCTGCACCCTTGGAATAACCGGTTATGGAACTGGCAACGCAGTCACTGAAGAAAGGTCGGGACGCCTATTACTGGCGTCTGCTGGCAACAGGCATCAGCTTTGCCCTGTTCGGGTTGAGCGGTTTATGCCTGCGGTTGTTCGTTTTTCCAGTATTGGGTTGCCTGCCTGGCAGTGTGGCCAGCCATCAGCGTCGCGCGCGGCGGACCATCAGCCGCCTGTTCTGGCTGTTCATCCGCATCATGGCGCGCATGCGTGTGCTGACCTATGACGTTCAAGGCGCCGAAAAGCTTGGCCGTCCCGGGCAGATGATCATCGCCAACCACCCGTCACTGATCGATGTGGTGTTCCTGATCGGGCTGGTGCGTGACGCCAACTGCGTGGTCAAACGCAGCCTCTGGGAAAACCCGTTCACCCGCGGCCCTGTGCGCTCCACCGGTTACATCAGCAACGATGGCAGCATGGACATGCTCGACGCCGCCGTAGAGCGCCTGCAAAGCGGCCAGACACTGATCATCTTCCCGGAAGGCACGCGCACCCAGCCGGGTCAGCCGCCGGTCTTTCACCGCGGCGCGGCCGCCATTGCGCTGCGTGGCGCAAGCGTCATCACCCCGGTGACGATCAAGGTCCAGCCGACCACCCTGACCAAGGCCGAGCCCTGGTATCGCATTCCGCAACGCCGCGTGCACTTCACTTTGCGCGTCGGTGCCGATATAGACCCAACCGCCTTCAGTGCGCTAGGCCCACCGCCCCTGGCGTCCCGCAAGCTCAACGATTACCTGCATGACTATTTCACCAAGGAGCTCGCCTCAGATGAGCGATCTGCACCAGGACATTAAATTGTTGATCATCGATGCCCTGGGCCTCGAAGACATCACCCCGGAAGATATCGGCAACGATATGACGCTGTTTGGCGAAGGACTGGGACTGGACTCGGTGGATGCACTCGAATTGGGCCTGGCCATCCAGAAGCGTTATGGCATCAGGATCGATGCCGATGCAAAGGACACCCGTAACCATTTCGCCAGCGTCGACAGCCTTGCGGCCTTCGTCAGCGCCAGACAACCGGCCTGAGAATTGAACATGCAAACCCGTGAAGACATCTTCGAAATCCTGCGCACCGCAATGGTGGAACTGTTCGAACTGGAGCCTGAGCGAGTCACGCTTGAAGCCAATCTGTATCAGGACCTGGAAATCGACAGTATCGATGCCGTGGACCTGATTGATCACATCAAACGCAAGACCGGCAAGAAGATTGCGGCTGAAGAATTCAAGTCGGTGAGAACCGTAAACGACGTGGTAGAGGCCGTCTACAAACTGGTCAACAGCGCCGAATGAAGCGGCTGATTGGCCTGATTCTGGTGCTGGCCGGCGTGCTGTATCCATTCGCCGTCTATTGGGGGACCGAGCATTTCGCCCCCTGGCAGTTCGCGCTGCTACTCGGCAGCCTGTGGCTGGCGCGTGCCCTGACCGGAGAACGCAAGCAAGGCAGCCTGGCGATGGCGATTGTCGCGCTGATCTTTTGCGTGGTGCTCGGCGCCCTCGACAGCCACATGATGCTGCGCTGGTACCCGGTACTGGTCAGCACCTTCATGCTTGGCCTGTTCGGTTCAAGCCTGGTCTACGGCCCGCCGATCGTGGAAAAGATGGCGCGCCTGAACCGCCCCGATCTGCCTGAGGCGGGTATCCGCTACACCCGTAGAGTCACGCAGATTTGGTGCCTGTTCTTCCTCGTCAACGGCCTCACCTCAGCCATCCTGACGCTGTGGGCACCGTTGTCATGGTGGACGCTGTACACCGGCCTGATTTCCTACGGCCTGATGGGCGTGTTGTTCGCTGTCGAATGGATCGTCCGCCCACCCTCTGCGGGCGGCAAATGAAATGGATCGCATGAACTGGTTGAACCTGGAACACCTGCTGCTCGATGCGCTGCCCGACCGGTTGCTGACGCTGGCCCCGAGCCTGGACCACGCGCAGTTTCGTGATCAGGCGCTCAGCGTGGCCGCTGGACTGCAGGCGCGTGGCATCACGCACCTTGCAGTGCACCTCGAAGATGCCGCCGACCTGGCCATTGCGTTGTTCGCGGCCTGGCGCGCAGGTGTGCACGTGTTGCTGCCCGCCGACTTGCAGGGCCAGACCCGCGAGCGCTGGGCGAATCAGGTCGACCTGTGGCTGACCGACCTGCCGGGTGACACCCACCTGAGCGATCTGCGTGCCGCGCCCCTCCCTGCGGCAGCGCTGGACCTTGACCAGTGCCGGCTGAGCCTGTGCACCTCAGGCTCCAGCGGCGAACCCAAACTGATCGAAAAACGCCTGCGGCAACTGGCCAACGAAGTCTGCGGGCTGGAACAACTGTGGGGCGCGGAGCTGGGCGCGGCATGCATGATCGGCAGCGTGGCGACGCAACATATTTACGGGCTGCTGTTTCGCTTGCTGTGGCCGCTGTGCGCGGCACGCCCGTTCGTGCGCCGTCAGTTGCCGTTCGCCGAAGACCTGCAACGCGCCAGCCGTGAATACCCGTCATTCGCCTGGGTCGCCAGCCCCGCGCTGCTCAAGCGCATGGGCGACAATCTCGACTGGCCGGGGCTTGCGGCCGTGCGCCGGGTGTTCTCTTCCGGTGGTGCATTGCCGGCCGAAGCCGCACAAAGCCTGCAGCAACGCCTCGGTCAGTGGCCGACGGAGATTCTCGGCAGTTCGGAAACCGGCGGCATCGCCTGGCGTCAGGGCGGACAACGCTGGCAGGCCTTCGACGGCGTAGAGCTGAGTCAGGATGCGCAAGGTGCGCTGCGCATCAGCTCGCCCTATCTGCCGCCCGGCCATGTCGAGCAGACCGCCGATGCGGCGCTGATCGGTGCAGACGGGCGCTTCGAACTGCTGGGCAGGCTCGACCGCATCGTCAAACTCGAAGAGAAGCGCGTGTCCTTGCCGCTGATCGAGCAGGCCCTCGCGGCTCACCCGTGGGTGAGTGAAGCGCGCCTTGGTGTGGTGCAGGCAAACCGTGCCTCGTTGGGCGCGCTGCTGGTGCTGAGCGACGCGGGCTTGCTGGCCCTGCGCAACCAAGGCCGTCGGGCGCTCACCGAAGCCTTGCGACACTACCTGCAGCCGCATTGCGAAACCATCGCCCTGCCGCGTCGCTGGCGGCTGCTGCGGCAGATGCCGCTCAACGCCCAGGGCAAGCTGCCGCAAGCAGACGTCGAGGCGCTGCTGCTGGCGCCACGCTCGAAACAGCCGGAAGTGCTTGAGCAACAGAACATCGAAGGCGAGCTGCACCTGCAATTGAGTGTCCCGCCCGATCTGGCGTTTTTCAGCGGCCACTTTCCCAAGGCGCCGATTTTGCCGGGCGTGGTGCAGGTCGACTGGGCGATCAGCCTGGGCCAGCGACTGCTCGACCTGCCATCCGGATTCGCCGGCATGGAGGTGCTCAAATTCCAGCAACTGGTACGCCCCGGCGATCGCCTCACGCTGACATTGCGCTTCGATGCAGCACGCTCCAAGCTGCACTTCGCCTTTCGCAATGCCGACAATGCGCCCTGCTCCAGTGGCCGGATCCTCCTGGAAGACGACCATGCATAAGCCTTGCGTGATCATTCCGGTGTTCGACCACGAGCGGGCCGTGCCCAACGTGGTCCAGGCCGTGCGCAACGCCGGGTTGCCGTGCATCCTGGTGGACGATGCCAGCAGCCCGGCCTGCGAAGCTGTGTTACAGCAGCTGGCGCAGGGTGAGGCTATCTACCTGCTGCGCCTGCCGGTCAATCAGGGCAAGGGCGGCGCGGTCATGGCCGGCTTTCGCGAGGCGATCCGGCTGGGTTTCAGTCATGCGCTGCAGGTCGATGCCGATGGCCAGCATGATCTGAGCGATATCCCGGTGTTTCTGGAGCAGTCGCGCCAGCACCCGGATGCGCTGATCTGCGGCTATCCGCAATTCGACGAGAGCGTGCCCAAGGGCCGTCTGTATGCGCGTTACCTGACCCACGTCTGGGTGTGGATCAACACCCTGTCGTTGCACATTCGCGATTCCATGTGCGGCTTTCGCCTGTATCCCCTGGCCCCTGTCCTGGCGCTGATCGACAGCGTGCAGATCGGCAGGCGTATGGATTTTGACTCGGAAATCCTCGTGCGCCTGTCCTGGCGCGGCCAGCCGATGCGCTGGCTGCCGACCCGCGTTCACTACCCGCAGGACGGCCTGTCGCATTTCCGCCTGTTTCACGACAACGCCCTGATTTCGAAAATGCACGCCAAGCTGTTCTTCGGCATGCTGCTACGCCTGCCAATGATCCTCTGGCGACGGTGGCGGCCATGAGCATCGACAAGTCGCCCAAGGAGCATTGGGCCAGTCATCAGGAGCGCGGCAGTTTCATGCTCATGAAACTCACCGCCTGGGGCATGCGGGTGCTCGGTCGGCGCCTGCTCAGCCCGGTGCTGTATGGCATCGTTCTGTATTTCTTTGTCTTCGGCCGACGTGCCCGGCACAGCATCTGGCAATACCAGCAGCACCTGGCGGACTGGAGCCGCAAACCCGAACTGCGGCCCAGCCAGCGTCGAGTGTTCGGGCAGTTCATGGCATTTGCCGATTCCTTGCTCGACAAGCTCGACGTGTGGAACGGCAGGCTGGATATTGATCAGATCGAGATCGTCGACCAGGCCCTGCTGCGCCAGAACCTGCGTGGCCAACGCGGACAGATGCTGGTTGGTGCGCACCTAGGCAACCTTGAAGTGTGCCGCGCACTGGCCGAACTCGGCGAAAAGGTCACCATGAATGTGCTGGTGCACACCAAACACGCCGAACGTTTCAATCGCCTGCTCGGTGAAGCCGGCGCGACCCATCTGCGCCTGATTCAAGTCAGCGAGCTGGACCCGGCCATCATGCTGCAATTAAGCCAGCGCCTGGACGAAGGCGAGTGGCTGGCCATCGCCGGTGACCGCGTCGCGCTGCACGGCGGGCGCAATGTGCGGGTCGATTTTCTCGGCCAGCCAGCGACCTTCCCGCAAGGCCCCTGGCTGCTGGCCGGGCTGCTCAAGTGCCCGGTCAACCTGTTCTTCTGCCTCAAGGGCGCGAAAGGCTATCGGGTGATTCTCGAACCGTTCGCCGACGCCATCGAATGGCGGCGCAGCGACCGGGCTCAGGTCATCGAGCAATGGGCCACACGTTATGCCGAGCGTCTTGGGCACTATTGCCTGGAAGCGCCGCAGCAGTGGTTCAATTTCTACCCATTCTGGGAGTCTGCCGATGAATCGGGCTCATGAGCTGATCGCGCTCGGCGATCATGTGCTGCGTTGTAAAATCAGCGCAGGTCGCCACAGGAGGTTACATGCGCAGTAAGGGTTTTCTGCACATCGACACTGAAATCGTCGTGCCGTTTTTCGACGTCGACATGATGAACATCGTCTGGCACGGGCACTACGTGAAATACCTAGAAGTGGCGCGTTGCGCGCTGCTCGATCATATCGGCCATAACTACATGCAGATGCTCGAATCCGGTTATGGTTGGCCGGTGATCGATCTGCAGTTGCGCTATGTGCGCAGCGCCGTGTTCGGTCAGACACTGAACGTGCGCGCCAGCCTGGTGGAGTGGGAGAACCGTCTGAAGATCAATTACCTGATCACCGATGCACACACCGGTGAGCGCCTGACCCGCGCCAGCACTGTGCAGGTCGCCGTCGACAGCCAGAGCCGGGAAATGCAACTGGCCTCGCCGCAGGTGTTCATCGATGCCGTGAAAAATGCCCTTGAGAGCACAATAGAGAGCGCCTCGCCATGAACCGCCCGCTTCGTACTTTGATCCTGCTGGGTCTGCTGTGCCTTTCTTCCCTGGCGCAGGCGTTCGACCTGCAACAACTGAGCGACCAACTGGCCAAACCTGCGGTGGTGCAGGGTCGTTTCGTCCAGGAAAAACACCTGCGCGCCCTGCCGCAACCGCTGCTCAGCAAGGGCCGCTTCGTGCTCGCCAGGGATTTCGGGCTGCTCTGGCTGCTGGAAACACCGCTCAAGCAGGATTACCGCATCAATGCCGACGGTATTGCCCGTCGTGAAACCGATGGCAATGTCAGCACCTGGAAGCCGGTGCCGAACAAGAACGCCGGTGCCGAGCAGAACCGTCTGTTCCTGGCGGTCTTGCAAGGCGACAGCAGCGGCCTGCAGCGGGATTTCGACTTGCAGCTCAAGGGCGAGGCAAATGCCTGGCACCTCACCCTGACGCCACGCTCGATGCTGCTGCAACAAGTGTTCAAGCAGATCAACATCGACGGTGGCGAACTGGTACAGCGTATCGAGCTGCTGGAAACCCAGGGCGACAGCACGGTCCTGAAAATGATCGACAGCAGCAGCGCTCCGACCCTGACCGATGCGCAGCGTAATGACTTCAAAGACTGAGCGGCTGTTGCCGCGACTGTTCCTGCTGATTCTGGCAGGCGTACTGGCGCTCGCTGGCTGGCAGTGGCACGACCGCTCGCCGCTGTCGGCCAACCTGATGAAGCTGGTGCCAGGCACCGATAACGACGAACTGGTGGTGAGCGCCGAAAAGCGCATGCAGGAACCGCTCAACCGGGAAATGCTGGTGCTGGTGGGCCACAGCGATCGGCAGAAAGCCGTGGAACTGGCGCGCACGCTGGCTGAACAATGGCAGTCGACCGGCCTGTTCGAGAAGGTCCAGTGGTCGCTGCAGGCCGACCTGCCCGCGTTGCGCACCCAGTTGCTGCAAGGGCGCATCGCCATGTTGCCGACAGCGGATCGCACACTGCTGATCGATGACCCGAAAACTTTTATCGAACAGCGCGTACAGACGCTGTTCGACCCGTTTGCCGGGTTCAGCCTGGTGCCTGGCCAGGATGACTGGCTGGGGCTGACCGGACGTATCCAGAACGGCCTGCCGAAACAGGGCTCGGTCGAGGCAGATCTGGCCAGCGGTGCGCTGGTGGCCAGCGCCGAGGGTAAAAGCTGGGTACTGCTGCGTTCGCGAACCCGAACCGATGCCTTCGATATGCACCTGCCCGGCCAGGTTGCCGACCTGCTGGCGCAAGCGCGGGTGCAGGCCAGTCAGGCAGGTGGTCAATTGCTCGCGGCCAGCGGGCTGCTTTACGCTGCCGACGGGCAGAAGCAGGCCAGCCGGGAAATCACCTGGGTCGGCGGTGGCGCAACGCTCGGTATCCTGTTGTTGCTGTTGCTCGCCTTCCGCCGCTGGAGCGTGCTGCTGGCATTCGTGCCGGTGGTGGTCGGCATGCTCTTCGGCGCGGTAGCCTGCGTCGCGCTATTCGGCAGCATGCACGTCATGACGCTGGTGCTGGGCTCGAGCCTGATCGGGGTGGCGGTGGATTACCCGCTGCATTACCTGTCCAAGAGCTGGAGCCTCAAGCCCTGGCGCAGCTGGCCCGCCTTGCGCCTGACCCTGCCGGGCCTGAGCCTGAGCCTGATCACCAGTTGCATCGGCTACCTGGCGCTGGCCTGGACGCCGTTCCCGGCACTCACGCAAATTGCGGTGTTCTCGGCGGCCGGTTTGATCGGCGCCTACCTGACGGCGGTGTGCCTGCTGCCCGCGCTGCTCGCAAAAGTCGAGATCAGCCCTGCCCAGTGGCCGCTGAAACTGGCGCAATTGATGCTCGATTGCCGCGCCGCCTTGCTGCTGCGCATCAGCACACCGATCCTGCTGGTGCTGCTGTTGGCCTTCTGTGGCGGCGGACTCTGGCACCTGACCACCAAGAACGATATCCGCCAATGGGTGGCAGCACCTCAGGCGTTGACCGATGAAGCCCAGGCCATCGCACGGATCACCGGTTATCAGCCCACCAGCCAGTTCTTTCTGGTGCGCGGCAAGGACCAACAGCAGTTGCTGGATCGGCAGTCCGAATTGACCCAACGGCTCGACCAGTTGGTCAGCATGGACAAGCTGCAAGGCTACATGGCGCTCAATCAGCTGCTCGATTCGCCTGCCGAACAACAGGCCACCCGTGATGCACTGGGCAAATTGCCGCAATACTGGGCGCCGCTGGTAGAACTTGGCGTTCCGGCCACTGCCTTGAAGGCTGAACTGGCCCAATTGCAGGCACTGCCGACGCAAGATATCGATCACGCGCTTCAAGGCCCGCTGAGCGAACCGTGGCGCACGCTCTGGCTGGGACCGACCCGCGATGACAACGGCGATCAAGGTGTCGCCAGCATCGTCAGCCTGCGCGGCATGAACAGCATGGCGTTGCTGCGCGTGCAGGCCATAGGGCTGGAGGGCGTGCAACTGGTCGACCGCCTGGGTGAGCTCAACGAGGTGTTTGCCCACACGCAGATCAGCGCAGCGCAATTGAAGCTGGCATCGTGCGTCCTGATCGTCCTGCTGCTGATCGCTCCGTTTGGCTTCGGTGGTGCGTTGCGCATCGTCGCCCTGCCCCTGCTGGCGGCGCTGTGCAGCCTCGCCAGCCTGGGCTGGCTCGGTCAGCCGCTGACTCTATTCAGCCTGTTCGGCCTGTTGCTGGTCACGGCGATCAGCGTCGATTACGCCATCCTGATGCGCGAGCAGATAGGCGGCGCAGCGGTCAGCCTGCTGGGCACGCTGCTGGCAGCGCTCACCACCTGGCTGTCGTTCGGCCTGCTGGCCGTTTCCAGCACCCCGGCGATCAGCAACTTCGGCCTGTCGGTCAGTCTGGGGCTGGCGTTCAGCTTCCTGCTGGCGCCTTGGGCCAGCCCGCGTAAAGCGCTTCATTCGCCAGCCAATGCTGAAGGGCCACACGCATGAATCTTGCAGCGCTGTCGTCACTCCCTGCCACCGCCCAACCGAAAAGGAATACCTGTGCCCATCACTGATAGGGAAATTCGTCAGGTCGTCGTCATCGGTGCCGGCCCGGCCGGTTCAATAGCGGCTGCCCTGCTCAAACGCCAGGGTCATGACGTGCTGATCATCGAGCGCCAGCTGTTTCCGCGCTTCTCCATCGGTGAGAGCCTGCTGTGCCATTGCCTGGACTTCGTCGAAGAAGCCGGGATGCTGGAGGCCGTGCAGGCCGCCGGTTTCCAGCCCAAGAATGGCGCAGCCTTCGCGCGTGGCGAGCAATACAGCGATTTCGACTTCAGCGATACGTTCAGCAACGGCAAGCCGACGACCTTTCAGGTGCAGCGCAGCGAGTTCGACAAACTGCTCGCCGATCAGGCCGCACTGCAAGGCGTGGACATCCGCTACCAGGAAGAGATCGTCAGCGCCGACTTCGATGGCCCGCAGCCGGTTTTGCGCGTGAGGCGTGAGGACGGCAGCGAATACAGCGTGCAGGCCAGCTTCGTACTCGACGCCAGCGGCTATGGCCGCGTGCTGCCGCGCTTGCTGGATCTGGAAGCGCCGTCAGGTTTCCCTGTGCGCCAGGCGGTGTTCACCCATATCGAAGACCGCATCGAAAGCCCGCCCTTCGACCGCCGCAAGATTCTGGTCAGCATCCATCCGCAGCACAGCGATGTGTGGTTCTGGTCGATTCCGTTCAGCGAAGGCCGCTGTTCGATAGGCGTGGTCGCCTCGGCCGAACGCTTCAAGGACAAGCCCGAGGATCTGGATGCCTGCTTACGCGCCTTTATCGATGAAACACCGCAACTGGCCAGCGTGCTGAAAAACGCGATCTGGGATACGCCAGCGAGAACCATCGGCGGCTACTCGGCCAACGTCAAGACCCTGCACGGCAAGGGCTTTGCGCTGCTGGGCAACGCGGCGGAATTCCTCGACCCGGTGTTTTCATCGGGCGTGACCATCGCCATGCGCTCGGCGAGCATGGCGGCTGGCGTGCTGAGCCGGCAGTTGCAGGGCGAAAACGTGGATTGGGAGAGCGAGTTCGCGGTGCCGTTGAAACGTGGCGTCGACACCTTTCGCGCCTATGTCGAGGGCTGGTACGACGGGACGTTCCAGAACGTGATTTTCTACCCCGGCAGCGCTCCGGACATCCGCCGTATGATCAGCTCGATTCTGGCCGGCTATGCCTGGGACGAACGCAATCCATTTGTGAGCGAGCCCAAGCGCCGCCTGCGCACGCTCTCGGAAATCTGCGCGGACAGTGGCCCATGAATCGACCGTTCCTGAGTGACAGTTATGTTGAGGAAACCCGCTTCGGCCTGTGGTTTCTGCGCAGCAACATCTGGCAGTACCGCGTGCTGCGCGTGGCGATAGACGACTTGCGCAGCCTGTTCACCAGCCCGCCGCCGGTTGCGCCGGTGTTGCTCGACGCAGGGTGCGGGCAAGGCCGGTCGTTTCAGCAGCTGAACAAGGTTTTTCAGCCGTCCAGGCTCATCGGTGTCGACGCCGATCCGCACAGCCTCGACATGAGTCGTGAAGAGGCGCGGGCCAGAGGCGTAGAGGTCGAGCTGATCGGCAGCGACTGCGCAGCCCTGCAAGTACCCGACGCCAGCGTCGATCTGCTGTTCTGCCACCAGACTTTCCATCATCTGGTCGATCAGGAACAGGCGCTGGCCGAGTTCTACCGTGTACTCAAACCGGGCGGTTATCTGCTGTTCGCCGAGTCGACCGAAGCGTACATCGACACCTGGGTGATTCGCTGGCTGTTCCGCCACCCGATGCATGTTCAGAAAAGCGCGGCGCAGTATCTGCAGATGATCCGCGACCAGGGTTTTGAGTTCGATGCACAGAATGTTTCGTACCCTTACCTGTGGTGGAGCCGCGCCAGGGACTTCGGCCTGCTCGAAGTCTTGAAACTGCAAAAGCCCAGGCCATTCGGGCAACGTGAGGAAACGCTGGTCAATGTCGTGGCCCGCAAACCCCTGGAAGTTGGAGCATCATGATTCGCGTACTGTTTTTAGCCTTCCTGCTGCTCGGCGGCTGTGCGGCACAAGCCCCGCTGCCGACCAATGCACCGACCATGCAATTGCCGATGCAACTGCACATCGAGCGTCGCCAGGCCGATCAGCATCAGGACTGGCTGCTGATCATCCAGCGCGAAAACGGCGGATTGCGCTGGTCAATGATGGACCCGCTGGGCATTCCCCAGGCGCGCCAGTTGCTGATCGACGGAAAATGGCAGGCCGATGGTTTGCTGCCGCCCAATCCGGAAGCCCGCGAGCTGTTCGCTGCGCTGATGTTCGCCATGACCCCGGACCTGGAAATGCATGGCCGCTACCCGACGGCTTACCGCCAGGGCATGCAGCGTCGCCTGGATGACCGCTGGCTGGTCGAATACCAGTCGGCCAACGCGTTCACTATCCGCCTCAAGGACAGGCTGAGCTACAAAGTCACACCGCTGAACAACGAGAGCCTGCCATGACCGCCTACCTCAACGCGCTGGGCCTGATCTGCTCGCTGGGCGACAGCCGTGAAGAGGTGTCGCGCAGGCTGTTCGCAGGCGACAGCTCGGGCATGGTGTTCGAAAGCGGCTGGGTGCCGGAACGCGCGTTGCCGGTCGGTGCAGTCAAATCCGTGCTGCCGCCCATTCCGCCTGCCGTGCATTTGCATCGCAGCCGCAATAACCAGTTGCTGCTGGCCGCCGCCTTGCAGATCGAGGAGGACATCAGCCAGGCCATCACCCGCTTCGGTGCCGGGCGGATCGGCGTGATCATCGGCACCAGTACTTCGGGCATCGATGAAGCGAGCGAGAGCATGGCCGTCTGGCTGCGTGAGCGGACCTTCCCCGACGATTACGATTATCGGCAACAGGAACTGGGCGCACCGGCGAATTTTCTCGCCGCCTGGCTGCAATTGAGCGGCCCGGCCTACGTCATCTCGACAGCCTGCACGTCCAGTTCGCGGGCGTTGCTCAGTGCACGTCGGGCGCTGGACATGGGCCTGTGCGATGCCGTGCTGTGCGGCGGCGTCGACAGCCTGTGCAAGCTGACTCTGCAGGGGTTCTCGGCACTCGAGGCCATGTCGCCGCAACTCTGCAACCCGTTCTCCAACAACCGCAACGGGATCAATATCGGCGAGGCGGCGGCGCTGTTCCTGATGACTCGTGAAGCCGACAGCAGGCACTCGATTGCCCTGCTGGGCGCGGGTGCCAGCTGCGACGCTCACCACATCTCGGCCCCCGAACCCACCGGACGTGGTGCGCGTGATGCCATGCTGCAAGCGTTGCGTAACGCCCGGCTCGAGGCGGAGCAGATCGGTTATCTGAACCTGCACGGCACCGCCACGCAGCACAACGATGCGATGGAGAGCCTGGCCGTGCAGGGCGTATTTCCCGGCGGCGTGCCCTGCTCGTCGACCAAACCGCTCAGCGGCCACACCCTGGGCGCGGCGGGCGCGCTGGAAGCGGCGTTTTGCTGGCTGAGCCTGGCACCGCAGAACACCGAACAGGCCCTGCCCCCGCACCTGTGGGACGGCGAGGCCGATCCACTCTTGCCTGCGCTGCAATGGACACACGCAGGCTCGCGCCTCACACCTGAAAACGCTCGTTACATGATGAGCAATTCGTTTGCCTTCGGTGGCAACAACATCAGCCTGATTATCGGAGATGCCCCATGACCGAGTGGCCGCTCGCCGAACTCATCCCCCATGCCGGCGACATGATTCTCATCGATCAGGTGCTGAGCGTTGACGAAGAACAGATTCGAACCCGCCTGACCGTACGCGCCGACGGCCTGTTCAATCAAGCCGACGGCAGCCTGCCGGCATGGCTGGGCATAGAGCTGATGGCGCAGAGCGTCGCGGCCTATGCTGGTTGCAAGGCGCGCAACAAGGGCGAAGCGGTCAAGCTGGGTTTTCTGCTTGGCAGTCGCAAGTTCGACTGCAACGTGACGCGCTTCCCGCTGGGCAGTGAACTGCACATCCATGCCGTGCGCTCCCTGCAGGACGACAACGGCATGGGCATGTTCGAATGCACCCTCACCGGACCGGGTATCGAGGCTTTTGCCCGACTCAATGTATATTGCCCGCCCAACACTGCTGACTACCTGGCTGAAGGAGCCCCGGCATGACTGAATCGATACTGGTCACCGGCTCCAGCCGTGGCATCGGCCGCGCCATCGCCCTGCGTCTGGCGCAGGCCGGATACGACCTGATCCTGCATTGCCGCACCGGCCGCAGCGAAGCCGAAGCGGTGCAGGCCGAAGTCGCTGCGCTGGGCCGCCAGGCACGCGTGCTGCAATTCGATGTCTCGGACCGGGCCGCCTGCAAGGCCATTCTGGAAGAGGACGTGGAGACGCACGGCGCCTATTACGGCGTGGTACTCAACGCCGGACTGACCCGCGACGGCGCGTTTCCGGCGCTCAGCGACGATGACTGGGATCAGGTGCTGCGCACCAACCTGGACGGCTTCTATAACGTGCTGCATCCGTTGACGATGCCGATGATTCGCCGTCGTGCAGCAGGGCGCATCGTCTGCATCACCTCGGTTTCCGGGCTGATCGGCAATCGCGGCCAGGTCAATTACAGCGCTTCCAAGGCAGGGCTGATCGGTGCCGCCAAGGCGCTGGCCATCGAACTGGGTAAGCGCAAGATCACCGTCAACTGCGTCGCGCCGGGGCTGATCGATACGGCCATGCTGGACGAGAACGTGCCCGTGGACGAACTGATGAAAATGATCCCGGCCCAACGCATGGGCACGCCCGAGGAAGTGGCGGGTGCGGTGAACTTTCTGATGTCGGCCGAAGCGAGCTACATCACTCGTCAGGTTCTGGCCGTCAATGGGGGACTGTGCTGATGAAGCGTGTGGTAGTGACCGGCATGTCCGGCATCACCTCGGTGGGCAGCGACTGGCCGACTATCGATGCCAGCTTCTCGGCCAATCGCAGCGGCATTCGCCGGATGGACGAGTGGAACCGTTTTGCCGAGCTCAATACCCGCCTGGCTGGCCCCATCGACGATTTCGCCGTGCCGGGGCACTGGACGCGCAAACAACTGCGCAGCATGGGCCGCGTGTCACGTCTGGCCGTGGCGGCTGCGGAGCAGGCCCTGATCGACGCCGGGCTGCTGAATGACCCGATCATTCGCGATGGCCGCATGGGCACGGCCTGCGGCTCGTCCACCGGCAGCACCGACGAGATCAAGGCCTTCGGCAACATGCTGATCAATTCGGTGGCTGTGGGCCTGAACGCCAACTCCTACGTGCGGATGATGCCGCACACCACGGCCGCCAACATCAGCATTTTCTTCGGCCTGACCGGACGCCTGATTCCGACCTCCAGCGCCTGTACCAGTGGCAGTCAGGGCATCGGCTATGCCTATGAGGCGATCAAGTTCGGCCGTCTGCCGCTAATGCTGGCGGGCGGGGCCGAAGAGCTGTGCCCGACAGAGGCCATGGTCTTCGACGCGCTGTACGCCACCAGCCTGAAGAATGACGCGCCACACACCACACCACGCCCCTACGACAGCGGACGCGACGGCCTGGTGATCGGTGAAGGCGGCGGCATGCTGGTGCTTGAAGAGCTTGAGCATGCCCAGGCACGTGGCGCGCACATCTACGCCGAGATCGTCGGCTTCGGCAGCAACGCCGACGGCGCCCACAGCACTCGCCCCGAGCAGGCCACCATGCGCCGCGCGATGGAGCTGGCCCTCGAAGACGCCGACCTTTCGCCTGACGCCATCGGTTACGTCAACGGTCACGGCACCGCCACCGAACAGGGCGACATCGCCGAGACCCTGGCCACCAGCAGCCTGTTCGGCCCGCGCATGCCGCTCAGCTCGCAGAAAAGCTTTCTCGGTCACACGCTGGGAGCGTGCGGCGCGCTGGAGTCATGGTTCAGCATCGAAATGCTCAACAGCGATCGCTATATGCATACGCTGAACCTGGTCGACATCGACCCACAGTGCGGTGAACTGGACTACATCGTCGGCGAACCAAGGCACATGAGCAACGAATACGTGATGAACAACAACTTCGCATTTGGCGGCGTGAACACCTCGCTGATCTTCAGGCGTTGGGGTTGAGCGGCGCCTTCCCGAGCACCTATCGTTCCCTACGCAGCAGCGCAAAGTCATGCTTTACCTGTAATCACTGCACACAAAAGCGCTTTTTTCTCACAGTGGCACCGACGACGCAGAGTGCGACGTCAGTGACGGCTGAGTCCTGGCGCTCAGTGGTCAACAGCCAGAAAAGCCGACAGAACGCACAGAAACAGTACCTTCAGGCTTCTCCTGCTGGCCGCACTTGTCATTTGCAATGATGTTCGTGATCCAGTCCTTGTAGAACGAAATTCGAGTCATCTGACTAGCGTCGAGCAAACCACGACTTACCAGCGCAACGCCGAAGTAGCCGCTCTGCGTTTTGAAGAGCAACGGCCCGCCTGAATCGCCGCCGCCAGAAATCTTGCTCGAACACACATTCAAGAGAGGATCAAAGTAGGTAGGTGGATAGCCCGGCGGCACGTCTATGCATTTGCGATCTTCCAGAATCGAGCCGTCAACATGATAAAGCTCGTTCGGCATGGTGCCGGTTTCTCTCATTCCGAAGCCTGCCAGCGTGACGGGCATCCCGACTTCGTGCGTAACCACCTGATCAATGCCGTCCAGCTTGAGGATGTCTTTACTTTCGGTTGGACGCTCAAGTTTCAATAGCGCAATGTCGTAAAGCCCCGATCCCTTTTCGTCGCCTGTTTTAGAGTAAACCTGCCAGCCTTTGAAATCCGCAGGAATAAACGCTTCAGCGATCCTGATCTTGTCCCGGCTGACGACGGGAGGCCCGTACTTCTCTATAGCAATCTGGACAAACGCAGGCGACTGACCACGTATGCAGTGTGCCGCCGTAAGCACCCATTGCGCAGCGATCAATGCGCCCCCGCAGAGGTGCTGGCCATCCTCCTTGGTCAATGAAGTGAAGAATGGATAAGCACCTGCGGGTGCGGGCGTACCACCGATAATTTTCTCGTCTGCCGCCACTGTCAGCGACAGGCTCAATAAAGCCATCAGCCATATTTGTTTGCGCATGCTTCTCTCCCTGTTCCTGTCATTCCGTCCTGGAGCATCAGGTGCACATGAGATTCAACGCAAAAAACACTGATCTGCCTACTGTCAATAATGATAGTGAGTACCGGATATACGCCAGGCATTCACCCGACGTTACGCGTTAACAGCTCGGTGAACGCCTTGGCCATGGGCGATTGTTCGTCCTTGCGTTGCACCAGCCACACCGCGCTGGTTGCGCCTGGGTCGAGGACGTTGCGGTAGACCACGCCGTCGATGCGCATTCGCCGGTAGGACGCAGGCAGTACGGTGACGCCCAATCCTGCTGCGACCAGGCCGATGATGGTCATCACTTCGCCCGCTTCCTGGGTGATCAGCGGGCTGAACCCTGCGGCGCGCGCCAGGCTCAGGACTTGCGCGTAGATGCCGCTGCCATAAGTGCGCGGGAAGAACACGAACGGCTCGGCGGCCAGCGCCGCCATGTAGATCCCCTCCTCGCTTACTGCCGCCAGCGGATGGTCGGCACGCATGATCGCCACCAGCGGCTCACTCAGCAATTCGAACACCACCAGCGAGTCGGGCAATGCCAGCGGGCGCATGATGCCGACCTGAATGGTCTTGTCCTCAAGACCTGCCGCCACTTCCTGACTGGTGATCTCGGTCAGGGTCAGGTGCACGTCCGGGTAGGCTTGGCGGAAGGCGAAAATCGCCTGCGGGATACTCGACGTAAACGGCGCAGACGAAGTGAAGCCGATCTTCAGCTCGCCGATTTCACCCAGTTGCGCGCGCCGGGCCACGTCGGTGGCTTTGTCGACCTGCGCCAGCACCAGCCGTGCCTCGTCGAGAAACAGCCGCCCGGATTCGCTCAACTCGACGCGCCGGTTGGTGCGCTCGAAAAGACGCGTGCCCAGTTCCTGCTCCAGCGTCTGAATCTGCTGGCTGAGCGGCGGCTGAGAAATCCCCAGCGCCTGCGCTGCGCGGCCAAAATGCAGCTCTTCGGCAACCGCGATGAAGTAACGCAGATGACGCAATTCCATGCGGCCCTCATTAAGTCGTTTTACCTATCAAACAGGTCGAACAATATATTGGATGGAATGATTAGCGAGCTATATGATTTTTTCATTGCCTGCTCAACCGTGCCCTGAGGTCTTTGTGAACCCTGCCGTTGCCCCGTCGACCCCCGACTTGAACACCTCGCCCGTACAGTCGTCGACACTGCCGGGCGATACCTACATCGAAAAGAACACGCCGCTTTTCAAACGCACGGCATTGGCGCTGTTCGCTGGCGGGTTTTCGACCTTTACCCTGCTGTACTGCGTTCAGCCGATGATGCCGACGCTGTCCAGCGAGTTCTCCCTGACAGCGGCACAAAGCAGCCTGATCCTGTCCGTGGCCACGGCAATGCTCGCCATCGGTCTGCTGATCACCGGGCCGATATCTGATCGGCTAGGGCGCAAGCCGGTGATGGTCATGGCGCTGTTCTGTGCCTCGCTGTTCACCATCGCCAGTGCCTTGATGCCCAGCTGGGAGGGCGTACTTATAACCCGCGCCCTGGTGGGCCTGTCACTGAGCGGCCTGGCGGCAGTGGCGATGACCTACCTGAGCGAGGAGATCCACCCCACCCATCTGGGCCTGGCGATGGGGCTGTATATCGGCGGCAGCGCCGTCGGTGGCATGAGCGGAAGGCTGATCGTCGGGGTGATGATCGACTACGTCAGCTGGCACGCGGCGATGCTGGTGGTCGGCGGGCTGGCGCTGATCGCCGCAGCGGTGTTCTGGAGGATCCTGCCGGCGTCGCGCAACTTCCGCCCGCGCTCGCTGCACCCTCGCAGTCTGCTCGACGGGTTTGTCGTGCAGTTTCGCGATGCAGGCTTGCCGCTACTGTTTCTGACCGGCTTCCTGCTGATGGGCGCATTCGTCACGCTGTTCAACTACATCGCCTACCGCTTTCTGAGCGCACCCTACAACTTGAGCCAAGCCGTGGTCGGCGTGTTCTCCGTGGTGTACCTGTCGGGCATCTACAGCTCGGCAAAGATCGGCTCACTGGCTGACCGCCTTGGCCGCCGGCAGGTGCTGTGGGCGGTGATCGTGATGATGCTGGCCGGCCTGCTGCTGACCCTGTTCACCCCACTGCTGCTGGTGATCGTCGGCGTACTGATCTTCACCTTCGGCTTCTTTGGCGCACATTCAGTGGCCAGCAGCTGGGTCGGACGCAGAGCCACCACCGCCAGAGGCCAGGCCGCGTCCCTGTACCTATTCTGTTACTACGCAGGCTCGAGCGTGGCCGGAACCGGCGGCGGCGTGTTCTGGCACTACGCGGGCTGGAACGGTATCGGGCTGTTTATCGGCGTGTTGCTGCTGATCGCCCTTGGTGTGGCGTTGAGGTTGGCAAGGTTGCAGCCGCTGGGGGCGAAGGTTTAGACGCACATCGGGCGATGGCAGGTGGGTTGAACCAGAGCGCACTGACGCATCCGCCTATGCTGGCGGGCAAGCCCTGCATGGGCTGTTGATCGTAAAAATCGGCGTCTGCGGAGATTCTTTCACAGCGTGTCTTAATGCATTCGTTATTTCTTGGTGGGCGCTACTGTAGCTTGCCAGCCATTAACCAATTGCATGTTTTGAGCAACGATTCGACAGGCTTTACCCGTTGCAACGCGGCAATTGCCGAGCGCTCTTTGTCGGGCTGTCTTGATTGAACGCGCGCCGTAAAACCAGAAGAGCCCATCTGCTTCTGCGGACTTTGCCATGGCCTTCTCGGTAACACTCAGCAGATACGCATTAGCTTCTGCACGGTCGGCGGGGGACAGTTTGGAAAGCATCGGCATTAATGCTTCATCATCCATGCCAGGAAGACGATTGGCGCTTAAGAAGTCCTCGATGTGGGGTTTCAACAGTTTATTGGCCCCATTTTTATAAAGTGTATGACCATCCTGACCAAACGGTGGCAGCGCCACATAATCTGCGTGACCACCCTGCGAGCGATAGCCAGCAACCATCCGTGTAACCAGGTCGGGGCTGAAATACGGATCATTTTCAGCATACATCCAGAGCGTCGGCGTCGGGTTATTTGTGCCGAAGGTGGTGAAGTTTCGTACCAGATCCGCCTGATACAGTGAGCAGTCAGCTTCAGGAGAACCCATCGTGGAGTAGTGATAAACACCGCCGGAGATGTTGATCACCGCTGCCAATGGATGATCAGGTCGAGCGGCCAGGTCCAGCATGGAAGCTCCGCCGATCGAAATCCCTACACCCAGTGCCAAGGATGGATCGACATCCGGACGCTTGCGCAGAGCTGCCAATGCGGCTCCAAGCTCTTCTCCATGTGTATCCAGAAATCGAGCCACATCGGGGTTGGTGCAGTTGCCGGCTTCATCCATGAAGCGTCCGGTCGAGCGGCCATAACCGGGCCACACAATCGATGCGGCAAGCCAGCCCCGGTGCGCAAAGTCATGAGCGATGTGAGCGAGCCAGTCGGCATGTACAGACGAAGGCTGTGCGGCTGAGCCATTAATGATCAATGCAACAGGGAACTTTCCGGCGCGCGCAGGACGGACAATCAATGCTTCGACTTTTTCACGGTGGGCGTCGATGTGAATAGGCAAAAGGAGTTGCTGTTCACGTACTGCTTCATCGGCACAGGCCTGGCCTGAATAAACCAGCAACGCACACACGAGGGTCATCAAACGCAGCATCGATTGCATGATAGAAAACTCGCCCAGGCACTCATCAACTCTCTTCAAGCTAACCCAGATCGTCTTCTGCGGCTTGTGAAGCTTTCGAACAATTTCTTTCCCAAAGCGCTGCGTCAGGCCTGTCTCATAACACCGGCCTGTCAGCGCCGATGCAGAGGCGACTCAGGATGTGCGCCTACCTGCGCATACTCAAAAGAAGACAGGAAAAGAAAGTTATTTTCATATATTTGTTTATATTTCATTTTCGTGTAATTTATTTTCATCACGAAAACAGAGATAAAAATAATGAATACCTGTGATCGCCCTGAAACGCTTCTGCTCCACCTTATTGCGTCGTCCCTGCCGAGTACTCCCGAGTCGCCTTCAGGCTGACAGCTTCAGCTGTTGGTGTTGCGCCCTCGCCTACCCACTTTGCAAGGAACCGTCGCTATGTCGCCGTCACCCGGTCTTTCGCTATTGGTCTACGCCGCTGTCGCCATCATCGCCTTGATCGTGCTGATCGCGCGTTATCGCCTCAATCCGTTTATCGTCATTACGCTTGTTTCGGTCGGTCTGGCCCTGGTCGCCGGAATGCCGGCCAGTGGCGTGGTCGCCTCTTATGAAGCGGGGGTTGGCAAAACGCTGGGGCATATCGCGCTGGTCGTGGCACTGGGCACCATGCTTGGCAAGATGATGGCCGAGTCTGGCGGTGCCGAGCAGGTGGCGCGCACCCTGGTCGACCGCTTTGGCGAACGCAACGCGCACTGGGCCATGGTCTGCATTGCGTTTCTGGTGGGCTTGCCACTGTTCTTCGAAGTAGGCTTCGTTCTGCTGGTACCGATTGCCTTCACTGTGGCCCGGCGTGTCGGGGTGTCGATTCTGATGGTCGGCCTGCCGATGGTTGCCGGTCTGTCGGTGGTGCATGCGCTGGTACCGCCGCACCCTGCTGCGATGCTCGCCGTGCAGGCGTATCAGGCGTCGGTGGGGCAAACGCTGTTCTACGCCATCCTGATCGGCATCCCTACGGCAATCATCGCCGGTCCGGTGTATGCCAAATTCATTGTGCCGCGCATCCACTTGCCAGCTGAAAACCCGCTGGCCAAGCAGTTTCTCGACCGCGAGCCACGCCAGAAGCTACCCAGCTTCGGCCTGACCATGGCCACGATTCTGCTGCCGGTGGTGCTGATGCTGCTGGGGGGCTGGGCCAACCTGATCAGTACACCGGGCAGCGCGTTCAACAGCTTTCTGCTGTTCATCGGCAACTCGGTGATTGCCCTGCTGCTGGCCACCCTGCTGAGTTTCTGGACACTGGGCATCGCGCAGGGCTTCAACCGCGACTCGATCCTGAAATTCACCAACGAGTGCCTGGCACCGACCGCGAGCATTACGTTGCTGGTAGGTGCCGGTGGCGGCTTGAACCGCATTCTGATCGACAGCGGCGTGACCAATGAGATCGTGGGTCTGGCGCAGGACTTTCATCTGTCGCCCCTGCTGATGGGCTGGTTGTTCGCGGCACTGATGCGGGTTGCGACGGGGTCGGCAACGGTGGCGATGACCACGGCATCGGGCATCGTCGCACCTGTCGCACTGGGGCTGGGTTACCCGCATCCCGAATTGCTGGTGCTGGCAACGGGCGCAGGCTCGGTGATCTTTTCCCACGTCAACGACGGTGGTTTCTGGCTTATCAAGGAGTATTTCAACATGACCGTCGCGCAAACATTCAAGACCTGGACGGTATTGGAGACGCTGATTTCGGTCGTCGCTTTCGCCCTGACGCTGGGCCTGGCGCAGGTGATTTGAGTGGACATTCTGTACCAGATACGTGCCCGTCAGGATTCCCTCAGCGCGGGAGAAGGACGAATTGCCAGGCTGTTGCTCAGCGATATCGCCTTCGCGGCCAGTGCCAGTCTGGATGAGCTGGCCAGCCGCGCCGAAGTCAGCAGTGCGACGCTGTCACGCTTCGCGCGCAGTATCGGTTGCCGGGATCTGCGCGACTTGCGCCTGCAACTGGCCCAGGCCAGCGGCGTCGGCAGCCGCTTTCTACATCCAGAACCGGCGCCGGAGCAGTCGGCGTTTTTCACCCGGATCGTCGACGACATCGAAGCCACCCTGCGCCAGCACCTGGCCGGCTTCGATGCAACGCGCTTTACCGCCGCCATCGCCTGTGTCACCGATGCGCGCATGATTCACACATTCGGCATGGGCGGCTGCTCCAGCCTGTGCAGCGAGGAACTGCAAACCCGGCTGGTGCGCCTGGGTTACCCGGTGGCCGCCTGCCGCGACCCGGTGATGATGCGCATGGTCGCCGCCACGCTTGGCCCGCAACACAGCCTGATTGTCTGCTCGCTCAGCGGACGCACACCGGAACTGCTCGACGCCGTAACTCTGGCGCGCAGCTACGGTGCCCGCGTGCTGGCCATTACGCTGCCTGATTCGCCACTGGCACAACTGGCCGAGGTCGTGCTGCCGTTACAAATTGCTGAAACCAATTTCATCTATAAACCCACCGCAGCGCGTTACGGCATGCTGCTAACCATCGATGTGCTGGCCACCGAACTGGCGTTGGCGAGCCCTGAAGACAATCAGGAGCGACTGCGCCGGATCAAGCTTGCGCTGGATGAATACCGTGGCGGCGAAGATGGCCTGCCGCTGGGAGACTGAACCATGCTTTATGACCTGATCATTCGCGACGCACTGGTCATCGACGGCAGTGACACACCGGGAGTGCGCGCCGATGTGGCAATCAGCGACGGACGCATCCAGCGCATCGGCAGTCTGCGCGATGCCAGTGCCCGGGAAGAAGTCGATGCGGCCGGTCGCGTACTGGCACCCGGGTTTATCGATGTGCACACCCACGACGATACGGTGGTCATCCGCAAACCCGAAATGCTGCCGAAAATCAGCCAGGGCGTGACGACCGTCATCGTCGGCAACTGCGGGATCAGCGCGTCGCCGGTTTCGCTAACGGGCAATCCTCCCGACCCCATGAACCTGCTGGGCGACGCGGCTGCGTTCGTCTATCCACGCTTCACCGACTACCGCGCCGCCGTCGAGAACGCCCGGCCCGCCGTCAACGTGGCGGCCCTGATCGGCCATACCGCCTTGCGTAGCAACCACATGGATGACTTGTTACGCAGCGCCAGCCCGGAAGAAATCGCCGCCATGCGCGTGCAGTTGCGTGACAGCCTGGAAGCGGGCGCGCTGGGGTTATCGACCGGCCTTGCCTACGCCTCTGCGTTCTCGGCCGAAACCAGCGAGGTCAAACAACTGGCGGAAGAACTCAGCGCGTTCGGCGCGATTTACACCACCCACCTGCGCAGCGAATTCGAGCCGGTGCTGGAGGCCATGGCGGAAGCGTTCGATATAGGTCGCCATGCGCGCTCACCGGTCATCATCTCGCACATGAAATGCGCTGGTGCCGGCAACTGGGGACGCAGCCCGCAACTGCTGGCAGCCCTGGAAAAAGCCGCGCAGGACCATCCGGTAGGTTGCGACTGCTATCCCTATGCGGCCAGCTCTTCGACGCTGGACCTCAAACAAGTTACAGACGCGTTCCGCATCACCATCACCTGGTCTACGCCGCACCCGGATCAGGGCGGCAGGGATCTGCAGGAGATTGCCGCCGACTGGGGGCTGTCATTGCTGGACGCCGCATGCAAGTTGCAGCCTGCAGGCGCGGTGTACTACGGCATGGATGAGGGCGACGTCGAGCGCATCATGTCTCACCCGCTGGCGATGATCGGCTCCGATGGTCTTCCGGAAGACCCGTTTCCCCATCCGCGCCTGTGGGGCGCGTTCCCCAGAGTGCTCGGGCATTTCAGCCGCGACAAGGGGCTGTTTGCGTTGCACACCGCCGTACACAAAATGACCGGGCTGTCGGCCGCGCGCTTCGCCTTGCACGAGCGCGGTCTTATTCGCGAGGGCTACTGGGCCGACCTGGTGCTGTTCAATCCACAAACCGTGCGCGATATCGCGGATTTCAAAGACCCTCAGCGAGCGGCGCAAGGCATCGACGGTGTCTGGGTCAACGGCCGCTTGAGCTATGCCGACGGCAAACCGCATGGCGAGCGACAGGGCCGATTCCTGCCCCGCAGCGGTTCGCTGCGCGAAGGCTTTGCGGATGCGAAAGCGCCGACGTAGTCGTCGGCGCTGAAATCAACAGATGCGTCTTGAGGTATCGACGCCTCGTTGGCTCGGCAACTACTGGTGATACTGCGCCGACAACTCGTGTACCGCGTTGATGAACGCACCGGCATTGGCCGGGTCGACTTCAGGGGTGATGCCGTGGCCGAGGTTGAAGACGTGGCCGGTGCCGCTGCCGTAGCTGGCAAGGATGCGTGCGACTTCCTGGCGGATGGCTTGCGGGCGCGCGTACAGCACGGTCGGGTCCATGTTGCCTTGCAGCGAAACCTTGCTGCCGACACGCTGACGCGCTTCGCCGATGTCGCAAGTCCAGTCCAGCCCGAGGGTGTCTGCACCGATGTCGGCAATGCTTTCCAGCCACAGGCCGCCGCCTTTGGTGAACACGATCACTGGCACCTTGCGCCCGTCGTTTTCGCGAATCAGGCCGTTGACGATCTTGCGCATGTAGGCCAGCGAGAACTCCTGATACGCCGCCGAAGACAGGCTGCCGCCCCAGCTGTCGAAGATCTGCACGGCCTGCGCACCGGCCAGAATCTGGCCATTGAGGTAGGAAGTCACTGACTGCGCCAGCTTGTCGAGCAGCAGGTGCATGGCTTGCGGGTTGTCGTAAAGCATGGCCTTGGATTTGCGGAAGTCCTTCGACGAACCGCCCTCGACCATGTAGGTCGCCAGCGTCCATGGGCTGCCAGCGAAACCGATCAGCGGTACACGACCATTGAGTTCGCGGCGAATGGTGCTGACCGCATCCATCACGTAACCCAGATCCTGCTGTGCATCAGGGATCGGCAACGCTTCGATGTCGGCCAGCGTGCTGACGGTTTTCCTGAAGCGCGGACCTTCGCCGGTTTCAAAGTACAGCCCCTGGCCCATCGCATCGGGAATGGTCAGGATGTCGGAGAACAGAATCGCTGCGTCCAGCGGGTAGCGATCCAGCGGCTGCATGGTGACTTCACAGGCGAACTGCGGGTTCTTGCACAGGCTCATGAAGTCCCCGGCACTGGCGCGGCTGGCGCGGTACTCCGGCAGGTAACGACCTGCCTGACGCATCATCCATACCGGCGTGACGTCTACGGGTTGCTTGAGCAAAGCGCGAAGGAAACGGTCGTTCTTCAGGGCAGTCATGTCGGCATCCGCAATAAAAGTGCCGGCATTTTCTCAGAGCTCGACGCAAAAGGCACGGCGGGAGCCGTGCCTTTTGTCTATCGAGGCGATTTGCTGTGGTTATACAGGGTCATGCGCCTTCAGAACCGGCCGATTTCTCTCACATGTTCTTATGGTTGACGATATCGAAAGGCTCAAGCATGCCTTTTTCCACCCGCTTGAGCCCCAGACGCCAATCCCCTCTCCCAGTGCTATCGCCAATGGAAGTCAGGTCCAGGAAATAAAACTTTCCGTTTTTATCCAGTTTATTTTTTGCAGTGGGCTTCCATTTATGCAGGTGAGCAGCGCCATCAAGAACGTACTTCTCAACAGCATTCTTGACTGAGGCTTCCAGATCCTTGGCCTGTATATGCTCATACGCCGCTTTGAACTCGGCAGTGTCGAAAAAATCATTCATGTGTATTTTGTACCTGAGCTTTCCAGCGCTCTTGCCCGGCGTACCGGCACCGCCTGCTGATTCCATGGGCAGTTTGGTTATGCGGTGTCTGCCACCGCCGCGCAAACCGGTCGACGCATGCACCCAGACACCTTGATCGTCAAGCTGGATCGGCAGTTGGTAGTAAGCATCTGGCCGCCGCGAATCGATAACCCGCCACGCTGCCGAGTCGGAGTCATATGTGACGGCATAGGCTTTTTCCTGTTGCACGGCATAAAAGCGGCTCGGCACACCCTCTTGAGCTTTCTCATGGATGCCCCGGTAAATCCCGTCGTCGCGCATTTTCAAACCGACAGGCGTTTTGGATACGGCTGTTTTCGGGTCAAGCACAGAGCGGCCTGTCTTTGCCGCAGAAGACGTTCTGACCCGCCGCCCTTTTGACAGCGTCAGTGCATCGGCCAACAACAGCGCCGCCTGAACGAAATACAACGGAGCGATACCCTGTTCGCTGGACTTCTTTCCAACGCCCTGCCAGATGGCGTAAAAACTGCGAAGGGCAGCGATCGGCAACTGCACTTTGAAAGGCGTGAAGATGAGGACGATGTCGCCCACGACTTTGGTGATTTCCCAGGCACTTTCCCAGTAGGTTTCCCAGTTGGTATTGGTCTGTTCATCGACGGCAGAAATCACCCGAGCGACTTCAGACTCATAGACCGCCTCGAGAAAATTCCCGGTACACGGCTGCAGATCCATGAACAGCGTGTCACGGCCAGCGGTCAGCACATGCCTGACATCGGCCTGGGCGGCCAAAGGTGCCTTGCCCACCAGATAGTCCAGAAAATCGGGCTCAAGCAGGATCCGCTGCCGAAACTCCTGCGAATTGCTCATCTCCCGAAAGCATATTCCGTCAGGAGCCTGCGGGGTAAAGACCATCAGCGTGGCGACGCTGGAGCGCGACTCTGTGCCGATCACCAATACACCACTCAATGAAACACCATTGATGAGTAACTGGCTGACCTGAATGCGATGCCCCTCCACCATTGCGCGATCATCACTGTCAGTTGGATGATCAAGCACCGCGGCAACCCATTTGTAGCCTCTGTTCGCCAGCTCGGGAGGAAGCCCGCCATCGCCCAGAAAGTCGCCCGCCATCTTCGCCTCGATCGCGTCGAGGCGCATTTGTGCGCGCATGACGCGTGCATAACGCTCACAGTGCCATTGTCCTGCCGCCGACGTGGACAGAACCGTGCTGAGGTATCTGGAGTAACTCTCACCAATGTTCAGATCACGAATCAGGCTAAACAGATAACCAGCGTTGAGGAAACGGACCAATTGCCCTTGATCGTCAAACGCGCGACTGGTGAGTAGAAAGTTGATATTGGTGAAGGCAATGTTTTCCAGCGACAGATCTGTAAGGCTGCGCTCTTGAGTTTCGTAATGCGGCTCCAGCTCGGAAGGGCCGACATATTCGTAATCGATATCAATGCCGACACCCGGATCAATCTCGACGCTGATGGTATGGACGGTGATAAGGTCAGGATCCACTGTCACACCGTGGTCGAGCAAAATTCGCTCTTGTAGCCTCGCCCGGGCGTAGTGACGCAACCGGTCCGGCTGTCCGTAAATGGAAGGATCCAGCAGGTCAGGTGCCTGGGCTTCGAGCAAGGCCTGACTGTAGTCCTGCACCGCCACTTTCCAGCGCTGTTTTTCGACATCGGTCGCGTTCGCGAACCAGTCAGGCAGACAATCGCTTTCGATTTCAGTGGGTTGCTCAGGGTCAAACCAACCGCGATTTTTCTCAATGGCACGCCGGGTCAGAACGTCGCGAATCCCTTTCACATCCTGCTCGAACTGCATGCCCAGCGCAGAACGCTCTTCGGTTTTCAATTGCGAACCGATCGCGAGATAGAAGCTGTCGGTACCCGGCTTGAATGAGACAAACTCACCGTTCTCGGCGTCCCGTGCACTGTAATTACCGTAGCCGTCATGCCGCAAAACGATACGGGTATCGTCAGGGTCTGCCGGGAAGGACTCGCTATCGCCGGGCTCGAAGATCAGCAACGCTCGCCCCGATTCAGCAGCCAGCAATTCGCTTGTGATCTCGCGGGCCAGCTCATCGGTGCAGGCGTTGAAGCTCCGTGTTCGCGACAGGCCGTCGATAGCCAGACTGCTGCTCCATTCCTGCACAGAAATGTTCAAGGCCTCGTCGAAAGAGTCTGGCAGAACACCATTATCCAGAAAGTCAGCGTCGTCCTGCACTGTCAGCGGCAACTGCTCCAGCAGCTCTTCAAGACGTCCGACGGGAACCTGTGGGTATAAAGCGCACAGTTCGCTCAGAGCAGCGGAAAGCAGAGTCTGCTGACGAATCCACAGGGGCAGGAAGGGATTTCGTGTGCGGGTATCCAGCTGAACCTTCGAGGCGCCCTCACCGGCCGCCACAAGTGCATCGAATAACAGCGGCCTCTGGTCATTTGCCAGCCCCGCTATTTGCTCGCGCAGGGTGACGATTCGTCCGCTATCACTGTGACTACCGGGAAAGTTGCCGCCCATTCCGACCCTGGAACCTACCGGCAACTGACTGAACACCCAACGCAGCAATGGCTCGTCATCGGCGACCGGAATATTATCCGGAACGATATAAGCATCAGCGTTCTGCATCAGGACAACACTGTTCTGAACGACGCTTTCATCGTTGCCTTTCAAAAAAATCGCGAGGACTTCGTCGTTCTCGTTGTGAATCCGGATCGACAGGTCTGCAGGCCATTCAGGCAACTGAACCAGTAAGGCAAACAAAGCCTCATCGCCGTCATCCGGGAAAAAGTCTTTCTCTGTGAAGCGCTCGACGAACTGGTCGATTATCCGGTCTGCCCGTTCACGGTTGCGGTGTTCGCGGACGGCAACGCTACTGGGCGTGAACCTGTCCGGGCCGAGAGATTGCTGTTCAGTGGAGCGCGCAAGCTTGCCCATGGGTGCTGCGTTCAACATGGCTATTTCCTTATAGCAACATGGATGGAGGGAGTATCCAAGGCGATGAGCTCCCGATGAGGATCAGGAGCGTAATCCTTTTCAGGCGTCGGTAAAGGGGGCGGAAAACAGCTGTAAACAATCACCTGTCACCTACACTGCAACAGGCTTTGATTGGCATTCAAAAGAGGGATTGAAACCTTGATACACCGCCTGTGGCAGGGCGGTGAAACTTAATGAAAAGCGCTTTTCAATACCGGGATCAGGTTATTTCAAAACGTCACGAAACCGTTTTCCCAGGCCCCCCAATCCAGGCATGACCTTGGCCACGCTGGAATATGGAATCAATTATCCTGACTGATACCCGAATGCCCCGAAGCTGCAGATGCTGCTAGCGCCTGTTCAAGTGCGTAGGCATAGCTCAGCAAATCAGCTTCATCCCAGGCAGTGGAAAGAAAATATAACCCTCTTGGCAGGCCATTCTCTTCGAGCCCGACGGGCACGGTTATTCCCGGATATCCCGCGATTGCGCCAACCGCTTTGAACGAAACCTCTGACCAGTCAATGAGCGCGTCAAGCGAGTGCTGTTGCAGGAGCCCATCGATCAATTGCCGATGAGCAGTGCGCAAATGGGTTGCAATGGACAGGTAATCCTCCTGATCGAGAGTCGCGCCCGAGGAGTCAATCAATAAATCCTGGTCATAGGCTTGCGCGCCATCAGACGCGGTATTGAATGCAATGATGTCATCCAGCGTGCTGACCCCCAGCCCGGTGCGTGTGCTCAAGTAAGCGTTAAGCTCACGCTTGAAGTCATGCAGCAGCACTCGATACTCCGGGGTGCTATCAATCGACGGAACGTCGACTGGAACCAGTATCGCCCCGGCCGAACTCAAACGACTCTTCACCTTTTGGAATTCAGGATCGTCGTCCATCAGCATGCCGTCATGGGTGCGGCTCGAATAGCCCAGGCGCTTGCCGTTCAACGCGTCCGCTCTGAGCTGATCGGCATAGTTCACGGTGTCAGCGCAGGCTCGGGCGGTGGCTTCGTCGAGAGGGTCGGTACCGCTCATCGCCGTCAGCAGGATGGCGGTATCCGTGACCGTTCGCGCCATGGGCCCGGGGGTGTCCTGACGACTGGAGAGCGGAATCATGCCGGTACGGCTGAGCCGGCCCAGCGTAGGCCTCAGCCCTACGACACCACTCGTGGCTGCAGGCTGGATGATCGACCCATTGGTTTCGGTGCCCACCGCCAGGGGTGAAAATCCAGCCGCAAGAGCCACTGCCGAACCGGAGCTGGAGCCAAGCGGATCAGCGTTCAAGTCATAGGGATGACGCGTCTGCCCGCCGCGACCACTCCAACCGCTCGGCACCTCGTACCCACGAAAATGCGCCCATTCGCTGAGATTGGCTTTGCCGATGATGATCGCGCCGGCCTCGCGAAGCCGCTGCACCACGAAAGCATCGTGGGGCGCAGGCGCCCCGACCATAGCGAGCGCACCCGCAGTCGTCTGCATCCTGTCGGCCGTATCGAGATTGTCTTTTATCACGATGGGGATGCCATGCAGCGGCCCACGTTGCTCCCCACGGGAACGCTCCCCGTCCAGTTCCGCGGCTATCTGCAGAGCGTCGGGGTTGATTTCAATGAGGGCGTTAAGCGCCGGGCCATTTTTGTTCAGCACTTCGATGCGCTGGAGCAGGTCTGTCACCAGCCCGGCAGAGGTCAGGCTGCCTGCGCTCATGCGTCGCTGGAGCTCGACACTGGACTCAAAGTAAACCGCCTTGTTTTCGATGATCGAACCGAAAACCGGTCCATCGAAGTTGGCGTACGCCTGGCTGGCAAATGTGCAGGGCGCTATCGAGAGCGCGAGACAGAAACCAAACTGATTGTTCATGATGTCCTTCCCTGGTTGATAAAACGCTCGTCTTGAGCGAGTTACACCAAGCTTAGGAAGGAGGGGGCAGAAGGGATGTCAGAGAAATCGGTAAATTACCCGTGATGGGTAGACGCTTGTTGCCAGAGCGCGCCTGAGTAGCGGCACGCTCTGGCAACACAAGGCTCAGACGCCCAGGTAATCCAGAATCCCTTCAGCCGCATTACGGCCTTCGAAGATAGCGGTCACCACCAGGTCGGAGCCGCGCACCATGTCGCCACCCGCGAAGATCTTCGGGTTGCTGGTCTGGTGCTTGTACTGCGCCTGTTCCGGGGCCACGACGCGGCCCTGGCTGTCGGTGCTGATGGTGAACTGCTCGAACCAGGGCGCCGGGCTTGGGCGGAAGCCGAAGGCGATGACCACGGCTTCTGCCGGGATGATCTCTTCGGAGCCCGGAATCGGTTCGGGACTGCGACGACCACGGGCATCCGGTTCGCCCAGGCGCGTCTCGACCACTTTCACGCCTTCAACCTTGCCCTCGCCAATGATGGCGATAGGCTGACGGTTGTAGAGGAACCTCACGCCTTCTTCCTTGGCGTTTTTCACTTCCTTGCGCGAGCCAGGCATGTTTTCTTCGTCGCGACGGTAGGCGCAGGTCACTGACTTGGCGCCCTGGCGGATCGAGGTGCGGTTGCAGTCCATCGCCGTGTCGCCACCGCCCAGAACCACGACCCGCTTGCCCTTCATGTCGACAAAGTCTTCCGGCGCCTTTTCAAAACCCAGGTTGCGATTGACGTTGGCGATCAGGAAGTCGAGCGCATCGTGCACGCCCGGCAGATCCTCACCGGGGAAGCCGCCTTTCATGTAGGTGTAGGTGCCCATGCCCATGAACACCGCATCGTACTCGGCGAGCAGTTGATCGATGGTGACATCCTTGCCGACTTCGGTGTTGAGACGGAATTCGATACCCATGCCGGTGAACACTTCACGGCGATGGCTCAGCACGGATTTCTCCAGCTTGAATTCCGGGATGCCGAAGGTCAGCAGACCGCCGATTTCCGGGTTCTTGTCGAACACCACCGGGGTCACGCCGCCGCGCACCAGCACGTCGGCACAGCCCAGGCCCGCAGGCCCCGCGCCGATGATCGCGACGCGCTTGCCGGTCGGCACGACCTTGGACATGTCCGGACGCCAGCCCATGGCAAAGGCAGTATCGGTGATGTACTTCTCGACCGAACCGATGGTTACCGCACCAAAACCGTCGTTCAGTGTGCAGGCACCTTCACACAGGCGATCCTGCGGGCACACACGGCCGCAGACTTCCGGCAGGGTGTTGGTCTGGTGCGACAATTCCGCAGCCGCGAGGATATTGCCCTCGGCGACCAGCTTGAGCCAGTTGGGAATGAAGTTGTGCACCGGGCACTTCCATTCGCAGTACGGGTTGCCGCAGCCCAGGCAGCGGTGCGCCTGATCGGCGGACTGCTGGGGCTTGAAAGGCTCGTAGATTTCCACGAACTCTTTCTTGCGTTGACGCAGCAGTTTCTTCTTCGGGTCTTTACGTCCGACGTCGATGAACTGGAAGTCGTTACTGAGACGTTCAGCCATTCTCTGGAGCCTCTTTGCGGCAGCTTCAAGCGACAAGCTTCAAGCTGCAAGAAATCAATTCAGTTCAATTCACAGGGTGGCAAACTTGCGGCTTGAAGCTAACCGCTAGCAGCTGCTTTTACTGCGGATTCGCCCGAGTGCTGGACAGCAGCGATTTCAGGTTGGCAGCCTTGGGCTTGACCAGCCAGAAACGACGCAGGTAGTCGTCCAGGTTTTCCGCGATATTGCGGCCCCATTCACTGTCGGTTTCCGCGACGTACTCATTCAGGACGCTTTGCAGGTGAGTGCGGTAAGCCTCCATCGATTCGCCGCTGATACGCTGGATCTCGACCAGTTCATGGTTAACGAGGTCAACGAAGGTGTTGTCCAGGTCGAGCACGTAGGCGAAACCGCCGGTCATGCCGGAACCGAAGTTGTAGCCGGTCTTGCCCAGTACGCAGACGAAACCACCCGTCATGTATTCGCAGCAATGATCGCCAGTGCCTTCAACGACAGTATGAGCACCGGAGTTACGCACGGCGAAACGCTCGCCTGCCGTACCTGCCGCAAACAGCTTGCCGCCGGTTGCGCCGTACAGGCAGGTGTTGCCGATAATCGCACTTTCGTTGGTCTTGAACGGGCTGCCCTTGGGCGGCACGATTACCAGCTTGCCAGCGGTCATGCCCTTGCCGACGTAGTCGTTGGCATCGCCTTCCAGATACATGTTCAGGCCACCGGCGTTCCACACCCCGAAGCTCTGACCGGCAGTGCCCTTGAAGCGGAAGGTGACAGGTGCCTTGTTCATGCCCTGGTTGCCGTGCAGTCTGGCGATTTCGCCAGAGATGCGCGCGCCGATCGAACGGTCGCAGTTGCAGATATCCAGTTCGTAGTCGCCGCCGCTGAGCGACTCGATGGCCGGCTTGGCCATCTCCACCATCTTCTCGGCCAGCAGGCCCTTGTCGAACGGCGGGTTGCGATCCACCAGGCTGAACTGAGGCTTGTCGGCCGGAATGTGGTCGCTGCCCAGCAACGGTGTCAGGTCCAGATGCTGCTGCTTCTCGGTTTCGCCCGGCAGGATGTCCAGCAGGTCGGTGCGGCCGATCAGCTCTTCCAGTGAGCGAACACCCAGCTTGGCCAGCCACTCGCGGGTTTCTTCCGCCACGTAGGTGAAGAAGTTGATCACCATGTCGACGGTGCCGATGTAGTGGTCTTTGCGCAGCTTTTCGTTCTGGGTCGCTACGCCGGTGGCGCAGTTGTTCAGGTGGCAGATACGCAGATATTTGCAGCCCAGCGCGATCATCGGCGCGGTGCCGAAGCCGAAGCTTTCGGCCCCGAGGATGGCGGCCTTGATCACGTCCAGGCCGGTTTTCAGACCACCGTCGGTTTGTACCCGAACCTTGCCGCGCAGGTCGTTGCCACGCAGGGTCTGGTGGGTTTCGGCCAGCCCTAGCTCCCACGGTGCGCCGGCGTATTTGATCGAGGTCAGCGGCGATGCGCCGGTGCCACCGTCGTAACCGGAAATGGTGATCAGGTCGGCATAGGCCTTGGCGACACCGGCGGCAATGGTGCCGACGCCCGCTTCTGCCACCAGCTTTACCGAGACCAGCGCCGCCGGGTTGACCTGTTTCAGGTCAAAAATCAGCTGCGACAAGTCTTCGATGGAATAGATGTCGTGGTGCGGAGGCGGCGAAATCAGCGTCACGCCCGGTACTGCATAACGCAGCTTGGCGATCAGGCCATTGACCTTGCCGCCCGGCAGTTGCCCGCCCTCGCCCGGCTTGGCGCCCTGCGCGACCTTGATCTGCAGCACATCGGCATTGACCAGATACTCGGGCGTCACGCCAAAGCGGCCCGTCGCAATCTGCTTGATCTTGGAACTGCGGACCGTGCCGTAACGGGCCGGGTCTTCGCCACCCTCACCGGAGTTGGATCGCGCGCCCAGACGGTTCATCGCCTCGGCCAACGCTTCGTGGGCCTCGGGCGACAAAGCGCCCAGAGAAATACCGGCCGAGTCGAAGCGCTTGAAGATTTCGCTCAGCGGCTCGATTTCGTCGATGTTCAGCGGTTGATCGATTGTCCTGACCTGCAGCAGGTCACGAATCATCGACACCGGACGCTGGTCCACCAGTGAGGTGTATTCCTTGAACTTGCTGTAGTCGCCCTGCTGCACGGCGGCCTGCAGGGTGCTGACCACGTCCGGGTTGTAGGCGTGGTACTCACCACCAAACACGAACTTGAGCAGGCCGCCTTGCTGGATCGGCTTGCGCGGGCTCCAGGCCTCGGCAGCCAGCGCCTTCTGTTCGGCTTCGATGTCGACAAAGCGCGCGCCCTTCAGGCGGCTCGGTACACCGCGGAAGCTGAGGTCGCAGACTTCCTCGGACAGGCCAATGGCTTCGAACAACTGCGCGCCACGGTAGGACGCAACGGTCGAGATGCCCATCTTCGAGAGGATCTTGAGCAGGCCCTTGGTGATGCCTTTGCGGTAGTTCTTGAAGACTTCGTACAGATCGCCCAGTACTTCGCCGGTACGGATCAGGTCGCCCAGCACTTCGTAGGCCAGGAACGGATAGACCGCCGAGGCGCCGAAGCCGATCAGCACGGCGAAATGGTGCGGGTCACGCGCCGTTGCGGTTTCGACCAGGATGTTGCTGTCGCAGCGCAGACCCCGCTCGGTCAGACGGTGGTGAACCGCGCCGACCGCCAGCGAGGCGTGCACCGGCAGCTTGCCCGGCGCGATGTGTCGGTCGCTCAGCACGATCAGCGTATGACCGGCACGCACGGCTTCTTCGGCCTGATCGGCAACGCTGCGCACAGCGGCTTCAAGGCCCAGGCTTTCATCGTAGTTCAGGTCAATGATATGGCGCTCGAACCCTGGACGCTCCAGGTTCATCAGCGAGCGCCATTTGGCTGGCGAAATGACCGGCGAGCTGAGGATCACGCGCGAGGCATGCTCCGGCGACTCCTGGAAGATATTGCGCTCGGCACCAAGGCAGATCTCCAGCGACATGACGATGGCTTCACGCAGCGGGTCGATCGGCGGGTTGGTCACCTGCGCGAACTGCTGACGGAAGTAATCGTAAGGCGAGCGCACACGACGCGACAGCACGGCCATTGGCGTGTCGTCACCCATCGAGCCTACGGCTTCCTGACCCTGCTCGCCCAGCGGACGCAGCACCTGATCACGCTCTTCGAACGTGACCTGATACATCTTCATGTACTGCTTGAGCTGCTCGCTGTCGTAAAAAGCCGAACCGTGGTCATTGTCTTCCATGGTCGCCTGAATGCGCAGGGCATTCTTGCGCAGCCATTGCTTGTACGGATGACGCGACTTGAGGCGGTTGTCGATAGCATCGGTGTCGAGGATCTGACCGGTTTCGGTGTCCACGGCAAAGATCTGCCCCGGACCGACACGGCCCTTGGCGATGACATCTTCGGGTTTGTAATCCCACACGCCGATTTCCGATGCGAGGGTGATGTAGCCGTTCTTGGTCGTGACCCAGCGCGCCGGGCGCAGGCCGTTGCGGTCTAGCAGGCAGACCGCATGACGACCTTCGGTCATGACCACGCCCGCAGGGCCGTCCCACGGCTCCATGTGCATGGAGTTGTACTCATAGAACGCCCGCAGGTCCGGGTCCATGGTCTCGACGTTCTGCCACGCAGGCGGAATGATCATGCGCACGCCACGGAACAGGTCGATGCCGCCGGTGACCATCAGCTCAAGCATGTTGTCCATGCTCGATGAGTCAGAACCCACGCGGTTGACCAGCGGGCCCAGTTCGTCCAGATCCATCAGATCGTTGGTGAACTTGGTGCGCCGCGCCTGTGCCCAGTTGCGGTTGCCGGTAATGGTGTTGATCTCGCCGTTGTGGGCGAGGAAGCGGAACGGCTGCGCCAGCGGCCATTTCGGCAGGGTATTGGTGGAAAAGCGCTGGTGGAACACGCAGATAGCGGTCTGCAGACGCTCGTCGCTCAGGTCCGGGAAGAAGGCCGTGAGGTCGGCCGGCATCATCAGGCCTTTATAAATGATGGTCTTGTGCGAAAAGCTGCAGATGTAGTGATCGGTATCTGCGGCGTTGGACACAGACGAGCGGCGACGCGCACTGAACAGTTTGATGGCGAATTCCTGATCGCTCAGGCCTTCACCGCCAATGAATACTTGCTCGATTTTCGGCAGGCGCTCCAGCGCCAGGCGACCCAGAACGCTGGTATCGATCGGCACCTGACGCCAGCCCACCAGATCCAGGCCTTCGGCGAGGATTTCGCGGTTCATGTTTTCGCGCGCGGCGTCGGCCCTGGCGTCGTCCTGATTGAGGAACACCATGCCCACAGCATATTGGCGGGGCAGATCGACGTCGAAGTGTTGCTTGGCGATCGCACGCAGGAAGCCATCGGGCTTCTGAATCAACAGACCGCAACCGTCGCCGGTCTTGCCGTCGGCGTTGATACCGCCACGGTGGGTCATGCAGGTCAGGGCCTGAACGGCCGTCTGCAACAGGTGATGACTGGGCTCGCCCTGCATATGAGCGATCAGGCCGAAGCCGCAGTTATCCTTGAATTCATCTGGTTGGTACAGACCTGCTTTCATAGACACTTTCTCACCAGGCTGCCTCTATGCGAGGCAAATTTCCTTTTAATTCAACCAATTACCTGTCACGCCGAACGTGCGCCAGCTTCGGACAGGCAAAACGGAGGTCATTGTACACAGCGACACAAGGGCTAACAAATTTAACGACGATTGGCTGATAATCAATGTCGCAATTATGAAAGTTTTAAAACGGGTCGCTGTGCTAGTCAAAGTATTTCTTCGTGAATCTGACTGACGCGACGGGAGACTGTAGGGCGCTTGTAACGCAGACGCCGCAAGGCACGGGCCGATAGGCCGCGCGCGCAGGCGGGTTAAGTCAGGTAGGTCGGCGGCGGCCCGGGTAGGGCCGCTGCGACTTTAACGAGTGGCGCCGAGCTCTTGTTGGACGCTGGCGACAGTACGAGGCCAAGGTTTACCAGCCTGAACCTTGGCTGGCAATACCTTGATGGCTGCCAGGGCGGCAGCACGGTCAGGAAAGTTGCCATACGTCACAACGTACAGCGGCTTGCCCTGCAGGGTTTTCTTGAAATAACGATACTCACCACCCTGCTCTGCAACGTAGGCCTGCGCCGTCGCTTCGGAGCTGGTGCCGAGAATCTGCACCACATAGTGGCCTGGTGCCTGGCTGCTGTACCAGCTACCGCCGGCAGCCGGTTTGGCCGCGGCCGCTGCCGGTTTTTCAGCCGGTTTGGCCGCAGGAGCCGGGGCTGGCTTGGCTGTGGCGACCTGAGTTTGCGCAGGTGCCGGCTTGGCAGCTGGCGCCGGGGTCGGTGCAGGGATGGACGAACGAGGCGTCTGCGCTGCGGCCTGACCTGCCGGAACACCGGCTGGCGGCGCAGTAGTGGTCACGGTCGGCGGCTGGGCAGGCGAACCTGTCGGCACGGCGTCTTCGTCGGAATCACTGGAACCGGCGGCTTCGGCCAGAGGACCGCGCATCACCGGCTGGTTGCCATTCATCGGCAAAGGCATCGGCTGGGAATTGCCAGCGAATTCGATGGCCGGGCTGCCGTTGTTGGATTGTTGAGCAGTTGGCTTGCCTTCACCCAGCGGCAGTTGCGCCTGAGCGGAAGCCGGGGCATTGGCGGGTGTACCCGTCTTGTCGCCGCGACCCGGGATCAGCACGGCTGCTGCCACGGCCACTATGACAACGGCACCCAAGGCCAATACGTGTTTTTTCGGCATTTTGAACCCCACACTTGGACGCTTGACCGCGGAACGACTCGCGATCATCGCCTCGATCATTGAATCGCGGGCTACCTGGTTGATTGCGCCAGGCCAGCCATCGGACTGTTCATGAATATCGGTGATCTGGTCGGCGGTGAACAACGCGATTCCCTGCCCTGCACCCTCCAGACGCTGAGCCAGATACTCCCGGGTTTCCTCTTCCGTATAGGGTTGCAGCTCGATGACGTGAAAGCGTTCGCCTTCAACATCGCCCTGCAGGTCGGCACACATCTGATCGAGACGATCGAGCAGCGATGGCTCTCCGAACAGGAATACATGCGGACGCCCCTCAGGCGTTCCCGCAGCAAGACCCAGCAACGCTTCGAGCGCCGAATCGCCAAGTTGTTCCGCATCGTCAACCAGCAAGTAGACTTCCTGGCCGGTCAGCCCGAGTTGCACGACCTGCGACAGGATCGACTGCATTTCAGCCTGTGCGACGCTCAGCGCCTGCGCGACCTGCTGCAGCACGCCCGCGGCATCGCCGGCACCGCGCGCAGAAATCACGACACTTTGCACAGACTGCTTGTTGGTGCTTGCCACCAGTGCCTGGCGCAGCAGGGTCTTGCCGCTGCCCTGAGGCCCGGTTACCGCCAGCAGCAACTGACTGTAGCGCGCCAGATGATGAAGCTGACCCAGCACAGGCTTGCGTTGGGCAGGAAAGAATTTGAAGCCAGGTACCCGCGCCGCAAAGGGGTCATGACTCAACTGATAATGGCCGAGGAAGGCCTCGTCGGCATGCAAACTAGTCATGGGGTTTCCGTTAACCTCTGAGCTGATCCACCAAGGCGCGATAATCCGCAACCAGGGTGGCCTGTAATACTTCTTTTGGATATTCGTCTGTGATAACCGCTTCACCCATCCGGCGCAACAGCACCAGACGCAGGCGACCGTCGATGACTTTCTTGTCGATCGCCATGTGTTCGAGGAAATTGTCTTCCGTCATCTCCTGCGGTGGCACGACCGGCAGCCCGGCACGCTGAAACAGGCGAATGCCGCGATCCCGTTCCTGTGTGCTGATCCAGCCCAGGCGCGAGGACATTTCCAGCGCCATGACCGTCCCGGCAGCAACCGCCTCGCCATGCAGCCAGACACCATAGCCCATATGCGTCTCGATGGCGTGCCCGAATGTGTGACCCAGGTTCAATGTCGCACGAACACCGGACTCGCGCTCATCGGCGCCGACCACCAGCGCCTTGGCGGCGCAGGACCGTTCGATGGCTACGGTCAGCGCCGCCTGGTCCAGCCCGCGCAGCGCATCGACGTGCTCTTCGAGCCAGGTCAGGAAGGGCTCGTCGCAGATCAGGCCATATTTGATGACTTCCGCCAGCCCGGCGGACAGCTCACGCTCGGGCAGGGTATTGAGCGAGGTGGTATCGATCAGCACCACACTCGGCTGATAGAAGGCACCCACCATGTTCTTGCCCAGCGGATGGTTGATGCCGGTCTTGCCGCCAACCGACGAATCCACCTGAGACAGCAGTGTGGTCGGGATCTGGATGAAGTTCACGCCGCGCTGATAACAGGCGGCAGCGAACCCGGCCATGTCGCCGATCACCCCGCCACCCAGGGCGATGACCGTGGTGCGACGATCATGACGGGCGGTCAGCAAGCCATCGAAAATGGTCTGCAGGGTTTCCCAGTTCTTGAATGCTTCGCCATCGGGCAGAACAATCGGCAGAACGTTGTAACCGGCCAGGGTTTGCGTCAGGCGCTCCAGGTACAGCGGTGCCACTGTCGTATTGGAGACGATAGCCACCTGACGCCCGACGATATGCGGGGCCAGGAGCTCGGGCTGATCCAGCAGGCCTTCGCCAATATGGATCGGGTAGCTACGCTCACCAAGCTCGACCTTAAGTGTCTGCATGTGTCCCCACATTGATTACCGATTGGACGGTTTGTGCTTCAGCAGGTCATGACGCAAGGCCACGAACCGACGCTGTTTTGCTGGGCGACGAGAATAGCGCATTTTCGCCTGCGCTTTAACGGGGAGGAAGCTCTGCCAGTCGCGCCAGTATCTCGAGAACCACCATTCTGGGTGGCCGCTCATCGGTTTCAATCACGATATCGGCGATTTCCCGATAAAGCGGGTCGCGGATGGCCAGCAGTTCGCTCAGCACACGGGCAGGATCAGCGGTACGCAGCAAAGGACGATTGCGATCACGCGCGGTGCGCCCCACCTGCTGCTCGATCGAGGCGTGCAAGTAAACCACGCGCCCGCCGGCCCGCAGTGCCTGGCGATTTTCGCTGCGCATGACCGCGCCACCGCCGGTCGCCAGAACCACGCCATCGGCGTCGCACAGTTCGGCAATCATGGCCTGCTCGCGATCACGAAAACCCGGTTCGCCTTCCTTGTCGAAGATCCAGGGAATGTTGGCGCCCGTACGCAGCTCGATTTCCTTGTCGGAATCCTTGAACGGCAGTCGCAATTCTTTGGCAAGCAAGCGGCCGATGGTGCTCTTGCCAGCACCCATCGGCCCCACAAGTATTAAATTTCGCACAAAATCAACGACTCACAGAAATCGCCTGGTTGTTCATGATACGCGGAGTCAGAAATACCAACAGCTCGGATTTGGACTCAGATACCACATCGCGCCTGAAAAGCCGGCCAAGATACGGTACATCGCCAAGAAATGGCACTTTATCGACAACTTTACTTTGCGTATTCGAGAACACACCACCGATGACGATGGTCTCGCCGTCGGAAATCAGTACCTTGGCGTTGACCTCGTTCTTCTTGATCGGCGGCACACCCAGTACCGCATTCAGGTAGTCCGGCTCGTCCTTGGTGACCTTCACTTCCATGATGATGCGATTGTCCGGCGTGATCTGCGGCGTCACTTCAAGCGACAGGGAAGCCTCCTTGAAGCTCACGGTGGTCGCACCGCTGGAGCTGGATTCCTGATACGGGATCTCCGTACCCTTGAGGATCTTGGCGGTTTCCTTGTCGGAAGTGACCACCTTGGGCTGGGAGACGATTTCACCGTTGCCGGTTTTCTCCATGGCACTCAGTTCAAGGTCCAGCAACGTGTTGTTGGTCACGAAACCAAGGCCGATACCCGAGGTGGCGCCGGCTGCGCCAAGGTCCACGAACGGCACGTTGGGGGTCAGGTTGCCGCTGGTGTTACCGGCCTCGTCGCCATTATTGTCAAGCCCGTAGGTTGTCCATTTTCTGTTACCGCTGGTGTTCGTAGAGCCGCCCCAGCGAACCCCGAGCTGCTTGTTGTAATCGACGTTGGCCTCGACGATGCGCGCCTCGATCATCACCTGGCGTACCGGGATGTCCAGTTGCGAAACGATACGACGCAGCTCGTCGAGCCGTTCCTGGGTCTGGTAGGCAATGATGTTGTTGGTTCGGTCGTCCACCGTGATCGAGCCGCGCTCATCGGCCTTGGACTCGGCACTGGTCACGGACTGGAACAGCTTGGCGATGTCGGCAGCCTTGGCGTAATTGACCTGCAACAGCTCACGGCGCAGGGGCGCCAGCTCGGCGATCTGCTTGAGCGACTCCAGCTCCTGACGCTCGCGGGCGGCAATTTCATCGGCTGGCGCAACCAGCAGCACGTTGCCGACCTTGCGTTTGTCCAGGCCCTTGGTTTTCAGCACCAGGTCCAGCGCCTGATCCCACGGCACATTCTGCAGACGCAGGGTGATACCACCCTGGACCGTATCGCTGGCCACCAGATTGAGGTTGGTGAAGTCGGCAATCAGCTGCAGCACCGAACGCACGTCGATGTCCTGGAAGTTCAGCGACAGCTTTTCACCGGTGTACGCCGGTTTGTCAGCGGCGCGGCGGTCGACGTCCTCGTTGGTCAATGGACGCACGCTGATCGTCAGCTTGTTTTCGGTCTGAAACGCCGAGTAGTCGAAGGCGCCCGACGGCTCGATCAGAATGCTGGCCTTGTCACCCGACGCCGAAGCACTGACAAACTGCACCGGCGTGGCGAAGTCCTTGACGTCCAGGCGGACGCGCAGCGGTTCGGGCAGTTGGGTCTTGGCAAAGTCCACGCGGATCTTGCCGCCCTGCTCCTGAATATCCGGGGCAATGCTGGGGTTGCTCAGGTCGATGACCACATTGCCTTCACCCAGCTCGCCACGCTGGAAATCGACATTCCTGATGGCCTTGACGCCAGCGGGGATGAACGGCCTGGCGGATGCCGGCGTGGGCGGCGGCACCGCGACCCGTTGCGCGCCCATCGCAGTGGTCGGCTGGGAGGCTTGCGCGGCGCCGGCACCCTGGCCGATGACCACGAACAGGTTGTTGCCATCGACGCGGGAGCTGTAAGGCGAAAGCGTGGTCAGGTTGATGATCACCCGAGTGCGGTCCTGAGCCTGAACCACAACCACACTGCGCGCATTGCCGCTGCCCAGATCACGACTTTTGGTCGCCAGCTGGCTGGTAACACCCGGCAGATCCAGCGCAATGCGCGCCGGTTGCGACGTGGTGTAACCGCGCGGTGCAGGCACCGGGGCATCGAATGCCAGCTTCAGCTCGATGCGATCGCCCGGCAGGGCGGCGACATCCAGGGTCTTGAGATTGGCAGCCTGGAGAACCGGCGACAGCATCGCGATGCATAACGACACGCCGATAATCGAGAGAATCCGGGTCATGATCAATTTCCGTTGAGCGCTACTGTGCATACTTGGCCTTGCCCACTTCATGAGCGTTCTTTGAGGGCGATCGTGCGCGGCCTTTCCAGCCACGCCCCCTCTCCATCAGGAACAATTTCGATGACATCAACCTGCGCGTCGCCGATCGACACTACCCGGCCGTTGTTACGCCCCAGGTAGTCGCCCACCTTGACGCGATGAACACCTCCGGCACCGCGCAGCAGGGCAAAGGTCCCTGACTCGTTGCCAATCGTGCCGACCATCTCGAACGACTCGATATTGAAGCCTTCAAGGAACTGCCTGACCCGGTGTTCGTCCGGCGCCACCAGGCGTGAACCCTTCTGCCGGTTGAGCAGGTCGATCTTGACCGGCGGTTGAAACGGACTGCGCAGCGTGGAGGCGTTATAGGTGAACGCCTCATACGGCCGAAACTTGGGGAGCGGCTCGACGTTGCCACTCGGGCGGGCTCTGGCCTGATCCATGAATTCAGACAGATCGGCAAAATCATTGTCATTACCGCAACCGGCGAGCCCTGCCAGAACCACACTGACGCACAGCAATCGCGCCGCCCTCATTTCTTCAGCCCTTCATCGTTGTAACGGTAGGTCTTGGCCAGAATGCTCATGCGCAATTTGGTTGGCACTTTGGGATCGACCGGCTTGATCTCGAAATCATGCAGCGTGACGATGCGCGGCAGGCTGGCTACGCCGCTGACGAAGGTCGCCAGGTCGTGATAACCCCCGACCACGGTGATCTGTATCGGCAGCTCGATGTAGAACTGCTGGACCGCCTCGGGCAGCAGCTTGATTTCCTCGAACTCGAGTCCGCTTCCCAACCCGGTGCGCGTGATGTCCTCAAGCAGGCCGGGCACTTCGGTGTCGCTGGGTAATTGCCGCAGCAGCGCGCCGAAGGTGTTCTCCATTTCTTCCATCTGCTTTTTGTACGGCTCGAGGTTGGCCGCCTGGAAGGCCTTGTTGGAGAACTGCTCCTTGAGCGTCACCTCGCTGCTCTGGGCACTTTCCAGCTGGGTTTCCAGGTCCTGGATAAAGAAGAAATAGCCCAGTGCGAAAATCGTGACCGCAACCAGCAGCCCGGCAATGGCCTTGACCGCTGCGGGCCATGAGCCCAGGTTGTTCAGGTCCAGCTCGCTCAGATCGACCTTGCGCAGCCCTTCCAGCCATTCGGACATATTCATGGCTTGGCTCCTGCGGCAGGGACAGCGGCAACCGGGGGCTGAGTCTGACGTACGGTCAGCTGAAAGACGTTGGCTTGATCCACAGCACCGGCCGTAGTGGCCTTGACCTCGGTGAGGCTCGGCGCTTCCAGCCAGTCAGAGGCTTCAAGGTTACGCATCAGGTCGGAAACCCGGTTGTTCGACTCGGCAGCGCCACTGATGGCAATCAGCTTGTCGGTCATTTTGACCTGCGAGTAATAAACGCCGTCCGGCAGGGTCCGCGCCAGTTGATCGAAGACGCGTCCGGTGATCGGGCGGTTGCCTTGCAGGTCCTGAATGATCTTCATGCGCTCGAGCAACTGTTTGCGACGGGCCTTGAGATCACTGATCTCCTTGATGCGGATATCGAGCTGAGCAATCTGCGTCTGCAGAAAGGCATTGCGCGCCATCTGATGCTCGATGCCATTGCTGACGTAACGATCGATCAGAAACAGAATGCCGACTGACACCACCAGCACGCCGACCAGTGCGGTCAGGAAGCGTTTCTTTCGTTCTTCGCGAAGCTCTTCGCGCCACGGTAATAAGTTGATCCGCGCCATCAGTCGAAGCTCCTCAACGCCAGGCCGCACGCGATCATCAGCGCCGGCGCATCACTGGCCAGGGCGCCGGCATTTACCTTGGAGCTCAGTGCCATGTCGGCAAACGGGTTGGCGACCATGGTCGGCGTGCCGATGCGCCGCTGGATCAGATGCTCAAGCCCTGAAATCGAGGCCGTGCCGCCTGCCAGCATGATGTGATCCACTGAGTTGTATTGACCGGCCGCGAAGAAGAACTGCAGGGATCGGGAAACCTGCTGCACCAGCGCTTCCTTGAAGGGCTCGAGCACCTCGCTGACGTAATCGTCGGGCAAGCCGCCCTGCTTCTTGGCAAGCCCGGCTTCCTCCATGGAGAGCCCGTAGCGGCGCTGGATTTCGTCAGTCAACTGGCGCCCACCAAACAGCTGCTCGCGGGTATAGATGATCCGGCCATGATGCAGCACGCTCAGGGTGGTCATGGTGGCGCCGATATCGACCACGGCCACCGTCAGCTCGTCATGGCCATTGCCCAGTTGCGCCGCCAGCAAACCGAACGAACGCTCAAGGGCGTAGGCCTCGACATCGACGACGCGTGCGGTCAGCCCGGCCAGTGCCAGCGCGGCCTCGCGGACTTCGACGTTTTCCTTGCGGCAGGCAGCCAGTAACACCTCGACGCGCTCGGGGTTGCGCACCGAATAGCCCTGCACTTCGAAATCGATGGCGACTTCTTCCAGCGGATAGGGGATGTACTGGTCAGCTTCAAGCTTGAGCTGGTTTTCCATGTCATCGTCGGAAAGCCCGGCGTCCATCTCGATGGTCTTGGTGATCACCGCCGAACCGGCCACGGCAACCGCCACGATCTTGACGCTGGTCTTGGCCTTGACGAGCACGCGTGACAATGCCTGCCCGACCCCTTCGAGTTCGGCAATGTTCTTTTCGACGACCGCGTTGGCCGGCAATGGCTCTACTGCGTAAGACTCGACCTTGTAACGGGTGCCGGAACGACTCAATTCCAGGAGTTTTACCGAGGTGGAGCTAATATCGATCCCTAGAAGGGTGTTGGCCTTCTTACTGAAGAGTTCGAACACAACCTGATTCCTATGAGTTTCCGTCACTTACGGAGTTATTTCGGGCCAACGTCACTGTCGACAGCCTTGACAGTAGCGCAAATCACGCTTGGGGACGAAAAATGCTTATAATGCCCAGCGTTTTTTTCATTTAACAAAGCTTCAAGGCATGTTCATTTGTAAATGCCTGCGCTTAACCCATTATTTTTTCTGGAAATCCAAAAGCCTTGATACGCCTGCTGAAGTTTTTCTGGTGGTCCCTCGTCGCGGTATTCTGCTCGCTGTTGCTTGGCCTGAGCGGCGCGTTTCTTTACCTGAGCCCGACCCTGCCATCCGTTGATGCGCTGCGAAGCATTCAACTGCAAATCCCCCTGCGCGTGTTCACCAGCGACGGCAAGCTGATTGCCGAGTTCGGTGAAATGCGCCGCACGCCGATTCGCTTCGCGGAAATCCCGCCCAATTTCATCAACGCACTGCTGTCGGCCGAAGACGACAACTTCGCCAACCACTATGGCGTCGACCCAGGCAGCCTGATGCGCGCCGCCACTCAGTTGGTCAAGAGCGGCCATATTCAGTCAGGCGGCAGTACCATCACCATGCAGGTCGCGAAAAACTTCTTCCTGACCAGCGAGCGCAGCTTTTCGCGCAAAACCACCGAGATTCTGTTGGCCTTGCAAATCGAGCGCCAACTTACCAAGGACGAGATTCTCGAGCTGTACGTCAACAAGATTTATCTGGGTAACCGCGCCTATGGGATCGAAGCGGCGGCGCAAGTCTACTATGGCAAATCGATTCGCGATGTAAGCCTTGCGCAAATGGCCATGATTGCCGGTCTGCCCAAGGCCCCGTCACGTTTCAACCCGTTGGCCAACCCGACCCGCGCCAAGGAACGTCGCGACTGGATCCTCGGCCGTATGTATCGCTTGGGCAAGATCGACCAGACCGCTTACCAGGCCGCTTTGAGTGAGCCGCTCAACGCCAGCTATCACGTGCCGACGCCGGAAGTGAATGCGCCGTACATCGCTGAGATGGCGCGGGCAGAAATGGTCGGCCGTTATGGTAGCGAGGCCTATACAGAAGGCTTCCGCGTCACCACGACGGTACCTAGTGACCTTCAGGAACACGCCAACAAGTCCATCCAGCAGGGCTTGATCGATTACGACCAGCGCCACGGTTACCGTGGTCCGGAAAGCCGCTTCCCGGGCATGACCCGAGTCAACTGGGTACAGGAACTGACCAAACAGCGCACGATCAACGGCCTTGAGCCCGGCATCGTGACGCAGGTCGACAAGACCGGTCTGCGTGTTCTGACCCACAACGGCGAGAAGGAAGAAACCGTCGACTGGGCCACTATGAAGTGGGCACGGCCTTACCTGAATACCAACAGCCTGGGCGCCAATCCGAAGCAGCCGGGTGATGTTGCAAAGGTTGGCGACCTCGTCCGTCTGCTGCGCCAGGACGATGGCTCGCTGAAATTTAGTCAAATTCCCGTCGCGCAAAGCGCGCTGGTATCGCTTGATCCGCAGAACGGTGCCATTCGCTCGCTGGTCGGCGGCTTCGCGTTCGAGCAGAGCAACTACAACCGCGCCATGCAGGCCAAACGCCAACCGGGCTCGAGCTTCAAGCCGTTCATCTATAGTGCCGCACTCGATAACGGTTACACCGCTTCCAGCCTGGTGAACGACGCGCCTATCGTGTTCGTCGACGAATATCTGGACAAGGTATGGCGTCCGAAAAATGACACCAACACCTTCCTTGGGCCGATCCGCCTGCGCGAGGCGCTGTACAAGTCTCGCAACCTGGTATCGATCCGCCTGCTCCAGGCCCTCGGCATCGACAGCACCATCGACTACATCACCCGCTTCGGCTTCTCCAAGCAGGACTTGCCGCGCAACCTGTCGCTGGCACTGGGTACGGCGACGTTGACCCCGATGGAAATCGCCACCGGCTGGGCGACCTTCGCCAACGGTGGTTACAAGGTCAGCCCTTATCTGATCCAGACCATCGAGAACCGTGACGGTCAGACCCTGTTTGTCGCCAACCCGCCAAGCGTTCCGGTCAACGATGTGAACACAGCGCCCAATACGTCGACGTTTGCCGTGCATGACAGCCCGAGCGTCGTTGCGGGTCCACCGGGCGCACCCGCCCAGCCGCAAGCGCCTGCCGTTGCCGAGCGCATTGTCGATGGCCGCACCACGTACATTTTGAACAGCATGCTGCAGGACGTGATCAAGCGCGGCACCGGGCGCCGCGCGCTGTCCATGAACAGACCGGACATCGCGGGCAAGACCGGTACCACCAACGATTCCAAGGATGCCTGGTTCTCCGGGTATAACGCGGACTACGTGACGACGGTGTGGAGTGGTTTCGATCAGCCTGAAAGCCTTGGCCGTCACGAATTCGGGGGGACGGTCTCGCTGCCGATCTGGATGGACTACATGAGCGCCGCGCTCAAGGACAAGCCACCGCATCAGCAGGCCGAACCGCCAGGCATTCTCAGCCTGCGCGTCGACCCATTGAGTGGCCGCGCCGCCACGCCAAGCACGCCGAACGCATTCTTCGAGTTGTTCAAAAGCGAAGACACACCGCCAAGCGTCAACGAACTGGGCGGCAGCAGCGCACCGGGCAGCCCGTTGCCGGCAGATGAGTCAGCGCCAATCGATTTGTTCTGATAGCACAGACTTAATGGATCAGTAGATTTTCAGAGGCTGCATAGGCCTCTTCGTGAGCAAGCTCACTCCTACGGATTCGGGGACTTTCAGGATAATCCGGGGCTTTGTGGGAGCGAGCTTGCTCGCGAAGGCGTATTAGTGGGTCAGTAGATTTTCAGCGGCTGCACAGGCCTCTTCGTGAGCAAGCTCACTCCCACGGACTCGGGGACTTTCAGGATAATCCGGGGCTTTGTGGGAGCGAGCTTGCTCGCGAAGGCGTATTAGTGGGTCAGTAGATTTTCAGCGGCTGCACAGGCCTCTTCGTGAGCAAGCTCACTCCCACGGACTCGGGGATGATCCGGGGCTATGTGGGAGCGAGCTTGCTCGCGAAGAGGCTAGTTCAATCCCTGAAAATGCCCCACAAGTGCAGGGTATCCAAGGCATAAAAAAACCCTGCATCGCTGCAGGGGTTTTTTATTGGGTCAGGGATCAACCCTTGAACACGTCATCCACGCTGGTCAGCGGGTAGTGCTTCGGATACGGCAGGGTGGCAACGCCGGTCTCGATGGCGGCCTTGGCCACTGCATCGGAGATCAGGCCCAGCAGGCGGGTATCCATTGGCTTCGGAATGATGTACTCACGACCGAATTCCAGTTTGATACCGCCGTAGGCGTCGCTGACTTCCTGTGGCACAGGCAGCTTGGCCAGTTCGCGCAGGGCGTTGGCCGCGGCGATTTTCATTTCTTCGTTGATGCGCTTGGCGCGAACGTCCAGAGCACCACGGAAAATGAACGGGAAGCCGAGCACGTTGTTGACCTGGTTCGGGTAGTCCGAACGACCAGTGGCCATGATCACGTCGCTGCGGGTGGCGTGAGCCAGTTCCGGGGAGATTTCCGGATCAGGGTTCGAGCAGGCGAACACGATCGGGTCCTTGGCCATCAGCTTGAGGTTTTCAGCGCTCAGCAGGTTAGGACCGGACAGGCCTACAAATACGTCAGCGCCATCCAGCGCGTCAGTCAGCGAGCGCTTCTCGGTCGCGTGAGCGAATGCAGCCTTGTACTGGTTCAGGTCGGTACGGCCGGAGTGGATAACGCCGGTACGGTCGACCATGAAGATGTTTTCGATCTTCGCGCCCATGCTCACCAGCAGCTTCATGCAGGAGATGGCCGCAGCGCCAGCGCCCAGGCAGACGATCTTCGCCGAATCGAGGGTCTTGCCGACGATTTCCAGTGCGTTGATCATGCCGGCAGCCGTCACGATAGCGGTGCCGTGCTGGTCATCGTGGAAAACCGGGATGTCGCACTGTTCGATCAGCGCCTTCTCGATTTCAAAGCACTCAGGCGCCTTGATGTCTTCCAGGTTGATGCCACCGAAGGTGATGGAGATACGCTTGACGGTGTCGATGAACGCCTGTGGGCTTTCGGAATCGACTTCGATATCGAAAACGTCGATACCGGCGAAGCGCTTGAACAGAACCCCTTTACCTTCCATAACCGGCTTGGAAGCCAATGGCCCCAGATCGCCGAGGCCGAGAATCGCGGTGCCATCGGAAATAACTGCTACCAGATTGCCTTTGCCGGTGTACCTGTAAGCCAGCTCGGGGTCACGGGCAATTTCACGCACGGGTTCAGCAACGCCAGGGCTGTAGGCCAGAGCCAGGTCACGAGCGGTTGCAGTCGGCTTGGTGAGTTCGACGCTCAGCTTCCCCGGACGAGGATTGGCATGGTATTCGAGCGCGGCAGTTTTCAGATCTGACATGTATTGGATTCCGCTTTTTTTACTGTGGGACAGACGGACCGCCGAGGATACGCAAGATGCATAGTCCTAACAAGACTGGCCAGTCACTGCTGTCAATAGGCTCGGGCTTAGACTTTACGCTTAGAGGGCTGAAACGTGAACACTCGGTCACGCTCGTCAGATCACCGGTTTGAAGGGCGCTTCTAACGGCGTGAAAGGTCCAGCATTGCGGGATGGGTCAGTGGCAGCAGCCAGCGGGACTGCCCCTTTTTCAGGCCTCCACGCCGGGAGCGATCGACCACCCAGCCACGCGCTTCGACCTGCTGCCCTTCGAGGCGCTTGAGCATCGCCGTATCGAATGCACTCAGGTGGGCAGGCGCGATACGCAGGACCAGCGAGCCCTGCAACTCGATCCAGATGCCGCCGCGGTTGCGCTGCACACGCTTGACCTGACCGGACACAATCGCGAAACCGCTTTTGCTCAGTCGGGCCGAGGACTGCACCGGCGAATTGCGCCACACACCCAGCCGCGCCTGACGTGCCTGACGCTCCGCGACCTGCTGGCAATCGACCAGAGTCACATTAGGCGCAACGGCCACCAGATAGCCCAGCCCTTCGCTGAGCAACTGCGCCTCAAGGTTGGCGCCTTTACGGTCATAGACGTTGGCCAGCGTGCGGCCGTAATGATCCTTGCCCTGCTGGCCGATACGCAGCCTGACCTTGCCGCCGCTTTCATTGACCAGCGTCTGCAAGCGTTTTTTGGCCGACTCGGCAAACGGTTCGGCAGACCGGCCTTTCCTGCCGGTTTCAGGCGTATTGAGCCCGATCATCCGCACGCTGCGGCCATCGGTCAGCTTCAAGGTGTCGCCGTCGACCACACGCTGTACCTGCGCGACCGGCAACGAGGCAGGTGCCGGGCAGAAGGCCTGCGCGCCGGACACCCAAATCGCGGGCATAAAAAAGACGCCCACAAGGAGCGCCTTTTCAAGCAGCCTGGAGATGCCCATCGGGCAGCCAGTCTTACTTCGCTTTGGTAGCGCCGAACGCACCGAAACGGGATTTGAACTTGTCGACACGGCCGCCAACGTCAAGCGTCTTCTGCTTGCCGGTGTAGAACGGGTGGCACTCGTTGCACACGTCCAGGCTCAGAGGAGCGGCCAGGGTGGAACGGGTCTTGATGACATTGCCGCAGCTGCAGGTAGCGTCAATGGCTTCGTAAACTGGATGGATATCAGCTTTCATCGGTACTTCCTCGGTCTAACGCGCCGCCACTCAACACTATTGTTGAATACCGCACGGAAATAGGCTGCGGATAGTACCAGACAATCGCAACGACGCAAGCGAACCTTCACACCGGTCGTCTGCTAAGATCGCGCCTCCGTCATCACTTATCACCACAGGGAAACACCGCGTGCCCGACGCCATCCTGCGCCTTGCCCTGCCCTCGCCGCTTCGCCGCCTGTTCGACTACCGCGCCCCAGCGGGCGTGTCGCGCAGCGCCTTGCAGCCGGGCATGCGTCTGCGAGTGCCGTTCGGACGCCGGGAAATGATCGGCATTCTGGTGGAAGTGGTCGATCACAGCGAAGTGCCCGCCGACAAGCTCAAGCCGGCGATCGCCCTGCTCGACAGCGAAGCGCCGCTGCCACCCGCGCTGTTCAAGCTGTGCCTGTGGACCTCGCAGTACTACCAGCACAGCCTCGGAGACACACTGAGCTGGGCCTTGCCGGTACTGTTGCGTCAGGGCGAACTGGCCGAAAGTCGCCAGGAGCGCTTCTGGCATGTGGCCCCGGGCGCCAGCGTCGACGATCCGCGCATCGCCCGCGCACCCAAGCAGCGCGAGGCCCTGACCACCCTGGCCCAGCACCCGCACGGGGTGGCGCATCAACTGCTCAGCAAGCTGATGCTTAACAAGGACAGCCTCAACCTGTTGCTGGCCAAGGAGCTGGTGTACGTCGAGGTCCGCAGCCATGCACCCAGCGCACGCCATGAGCACTGGCTGGCCCAGCCTGAATTGCCGCTCAACACCGAACAACGCGCCGCTTACGAAGCGATCCGCGCCGGGTTCGACAGCTTTCATGCGTTTCTGCTGGCCGGCGTCACCGGCAGCGGCAAGACTGAAGTCTATCTGCAACTGATCCGCGAAACCCTCGAAGCCGGCAAGCAGGCGCTGGTGCTGATCCCGGAAATCAACCTCGGCCCGCAGACCCTGGCGCGCTTCGAGCAACGCTTCAATGCGCGCATTGCGCTGGTCCACTCGGCGGTCAACGACCGCGAACGGCTGGATGCCTGGCTGGCAGCTCGCGATGGCGAGGCGGACATCATCATCGGCACGCGTTCGGCGCTGTTCACGCCGATGAAAAATCCCGGCCTGATCATCATCGACGAAGAACACGACGGCTCCTATAAACAGCAGGAAGGTCTGCGCTATCACGCCCGCGATCTGGCCCTGGTGCGGGCGCGTCAGGAAAACATTCCGATTGTCCTTGGCTCGGCCACACCGTCCTTGGAAAGCCTGCACAACGCTTACACCGGCCGCTATGGCCTGCTGCGCCTGAATGAGCGCGCGGGCGGCGCACAGCAGCCGCGTTTCATGCGCCTGGACGTCAAGAGCCGACCGCTGGACAGCGGCATCTCCGGGCCCATGCAGCAGGCCATCGGCCAGACGCTCGCGGCAGGCCAGCAGGTCTTGGTATTCCTCAACCGTCGCGGCTTTGCGCCAACCTTGCTGTGCCACGACTGCGGCTGGATGTCCGGCTGCCAGCGCTGCGATGCACGCATGACCGTGCACCAGCGCTCGGGCGAGCTGCGCTGCCATCACTGCGGGTATGTCGAGCGCGTACCGCGTCAGTGTCCGTCGTGCGGCAAGGTGGATTTGCGCCCGGTAGGCGCCGGCACCGAGCGCGCCGAAGAGCGCCTGGCGATTCTGTTTCCGGACTACCCCGTACTGCGTGTCGACCGCGACAGCACGTCGCGCAAGGACGCCATGAACCAGCTGTTCACGACGATCCAGCGCGGTCAGCCATGCATTCTGGTCGGCACGCAAATGCTCGCCAAGGGCCATCACTTTCCCCGGGTCACGCTGGTCTCGATTCTGGACGCCGACGGCGGGCTGTTTTCCGGCGACTTCCGCGCCAGCGAGCGCATGGCGCAATTAATCGTGCAGGTGGCAGGTCGTGCCGGGCGCGCCGAAGAGCCTGGCAAGGTGATCATCCAGACCCACCTGGCCGACCACCCACTGCTGATCCAGCTGACCGAGCAGGGTTATTTCGCCTTTGCCGAACAGGCCTTGAGCGAGCGCCGTTCGGCGGGTCTGCCACCGTTTTCACACCTCGCACTGCTGCGCGCTGAAGCGCACAAGCCGGGACAGGCCGAGGCCTTTCTCGATCAGGCCTGCAGCGATGCGGAGCAACTAGTCGCGCAGATGGCGCTGGGCGGCATCGAGCTGCTGGGCCCGGTTCCGGCACCGATGGAACGCCGCGCCGGGCGTTATCGCGCGCAACTGCTGGTGCAGTCCAGCGCCCGCGCGCCCTTGCATAAATTGCTAGCCACCTGGCTGCTCGCGCTGGAGCAAATGCCCAGCGGTCGGCAGGTCAGATGGTCGCTGGATGTGGATCCTGTGGATCTTTATTAAGTCACGCCGTTGGCAAGCAGGCTTGAGCAACGGATAATGCGGAGTTTTTCCACCCGCGCATCGAAGCGCCACCGCGCTTGCGGTCGAAGAGAGCACCATGAAAGACACGATTCGCCAGCTGATTCAACAAGCCCTGACCCGTCTCGTCACCGAGGGCGTCTTGCCAGAAGGGCTGACGCCGGCGATCCAGGTGGAAAACGCCCGCGACAAGACGCACGGCGACTTCGCCAGCAATATTGCGATGATGCTCGCCAAGCCTGCCGGCATGAAACCGCGCGATCTGGCTGAAAAGCTGATCGCCGCGCTGCCGGCCGACGAGCAGGTCAGCAAGGTCGAAATTGCCGGCCCGGGCTTCCTGAACTTCTTCCAGAACACTGCCGCGCTGGCCGCACGCCTCGACGCTGCACTGGCCGACGCGCACCTGTCGGTGCGCAAGGCGGGCGCTGCACAGCGCGTGGTCGTCGATCTGTCGGCACCGAACCTGGCCAAGGAAATGCACGTTGGCCATTTGCGCTCGACCATTATTGGCGACGGCGTGGCGAACGTTCTGACGTTTCTCGGTGACACGGTCATTCGTCAGAACCACGTGGGCGACTGGGGCACCCAGTTCGGCATGCTGCTGGCCTATCTGCAGGAAAAGCCGGCGACCAGCGACGAGCTGTCCGACCTGGAAAACTTCTACCGCGCCGCCAAGCAGCGCTTTGACGAGTCTGAAGAGTTCGCCGAGCGTGCTCGTGGTCTGGTGGTCAAGCTGCAGGCCGGCGATGCCGAGTGCCTGGCGCTGTGGACGCGCTTCAAGGACATCTCGCTGTCGCACTGCCAGGAAACCTACGAGCGCCTCAACGTCAAGCTGACCCCGGCCGACGTGATGGGCGAAAGCGCCTATAACGATGACCTGGCCAATGTGGTCAACGACCTGAAAGCCTCGGGCCTGCTGGTCGAGAGCAATGGCGCACAATGCGTGTTCCTCGAAGAATTCCGCACCGCCGATGACACACCGTTGCCGGTCATCGTGCAGAAGGCCGGTGGCGGTTATCTGTATGCCACCACAGACCTGGCAGCGATCCGCTATCGCAGCAAGGTGCTCAAGGCCGACCGCGTGCTGTATTTCGTCGACCAGCGTCAGGCCCTGCACTTCCAGCAGGTGTTCGAAGTGGCGCGCCGCGCAGGTTTCGTGCATGACGGCATGCAACTGGAACACATGGGCTTCGGCACCATGAACGGCGCCGATGGCCGCCCGTTCAAGACCCGCGATGGCGGCACGGTCAAGCTCATCGACCTGCTCGATGAAGCCGAAGAGCGCGCCTACACACTGGTCAAGGAAAAGAACCCGGAAGTCGCCGAAGCGGAATTGCGCAGCATTGCCAAGGCCGTGGGCATCAGTGCGGTGAAATACGCCGACCTGTCCAAGCACCGCGCCAGCGATTACAGCTTCAACTTCGATCAGATGCTCAGTTTCGAAGGCAACACCGCGCCCTATCTGCTGTACGCCTACACCCGTGTGGCCGGCGTGTTCCGCAAGCTGGGCAGCGCGTTTGACGCCAGCAAGGGCCAGATTGTCCTCGCCGCGCCGCAGGAACAGGAACTGGCCGCACGTCTGGCGCAGTTCACCGAAACACTGAACAACGTCGCAGAAAAAGGCACGCCGCACGTACTTTGTGCTTACCTGTATGACCTTGCGGGTCTGTTTTCGAGCTTTTACGAAAACTGCCCGATCCTTGGTGCGGAAAACCCCGATCAGCAACAGAGCCGTCTGCGGCTGGCTGCACTGACCGGCCGCACCCTCAAGCAAGGCCTGGACCTGTTGGGTCTGGAAACTCTGGAGCGTATGTAAGTTGGCAGTTGCGAAGAAGAAACCGGCACCCAAGCGGGGCGCCAGCCGTTATCAGGCACCCGCGAAGAAGCCTATTCCAGGATGGTTGTGGCTGGCGATTGGCTTGACCGTGGGCGCGTTCGTGGTCTTTTTGATGAAGCTCGAACCCGGTGGTGATGACGTCAAGCGGGTCAGGGCAGACGCCAAGGCTGCAAAGATCGCCGAAGCTAACAAGACACCGCCAAGCCCTACGGCGCCGGTCAAACCCAAGTACGACTTCTACACATTGCTGCCGGAGTCGGAAGTGATCGTGCCGAACGAAGCCGTGCCGGAGAAGACCCCGCCGCCCGTGGCACCGACAGCACCGGTCTCGCCGGAACAAGCAGCCAAGATCGACACCGCACGCGCCCAGGCAGCCCTCAGCGGCCTGACGCCTCCGCCAGCGCCCGCAGTTGCGACGACCAAGCCGGCAGCGGTGACGACGTTCTTCCTGCAGGCGGGCTCGTTCCGCAAACAGGCTGACGCCGAGAAAGTCCGCGCGCAAATCATCCTGCTGGGCCAGACCTCTACCGTCGAGTCGGGCACCGTCAAGGATGAAACATGGTACCGCGTACTGGTCGGCCCGTTCAGCAACCGCGAACAGCTGACCACCGCCCAGAAACAACTGGCAAGCGGCGGATTTAGTAACCTGTTGTTGCAACAGCGTCAGAGCCGCTAGCCAAAGCGCCGCTGTTTCCGTGCTCATCGCGTGTTTTCGATGAGTACGGAGAACGGAGCTTCTGCCCGAAGGGCGTAGGAGCGGACTTGTCCGCGAGCTGCCGGGAACCGGCAGCAAAACCAGCCGCATCGGTGTATCAGACCCAGCCGAGGCAGCCTGTTTGGGGGCCGCTGCGCAGCCCATCGCGGACAAGTCCGCTCCTACGCCCGTTGGGCAGAATCAAAACGGCCTTCTGTCCGCTACAAAAACCGGGAGATCGCGGACAAACGAAGCGTCGCCCGGTCCGCTTAAAGAGTTGGGACAAGAATCATACGGTCATCCCCCCCGATTCATCCCCAAGGTTGAAATACTCACCCACACCCCCATATGAGTTTGCATCAGGGCATTTTCGCCCCGCAGTGTGGAGACTCTCCCTTGACCACCATCGTTTCAGTGCGCCGCCACGGTAAAGTCGTCATGGCTGGCGACGGCCAGGTTTCTCTGGGCAACACCGTCATGAAAGGCAACGCCAAAAAGGTACGCCGCCTGTATCACGGTGAAGTGATCGCCGGATTCGCTGGCGCGACCGCCGATGCATTCACGCTGTTCGAACGCTTCGAGGCCCAACTGGAAAAACACCAGGGGCATCTGGTTCGTGCAGCCGTCGAACTGGCCAAGGACTGGCGCACCGATCGCTCGCTGAGCCGTCTCGAAGCCATGCTGGCCGTCGCCAACAAGGACGCCTCGCTGATCATCACCGGCAACGGTGACGTGGTCGAGCCCGAGGACGGCCTGATCGCCATGGGCTCCGGCGGCGCATTCGCTCAGGCCGCAGCACGCGCCCTGCTGCTCAAGACCGACCTGTCGGCCCGCGAAATTGCCGAGACTTCCCTGCATATCGCCGGCGACATCTGCGTGTTCACCAACCACAACATCACCATTGAGGAGCAGGACCTCGCTGGCTAAGCCGCTGCCGGGCCGCACACCCTGCGGCCCCATCGACTTGCCCGCAACAGAGGACCGTGAATAACCATGTCAATGACTCCCCGCGAAATCGTCCATGAACTCAATCGCCATATCATCGGCCAGGACGATGCCAAGCGCGCCGTGGCCATTGCCCTGCGCAATCGCTGGCGCCGCATGCAGTTGCCTGAAGAACTGCGTGTCGAAGTAACCCCCAAGAACATTCTGATGATCGGCCCGACCGGTGTCGGCAAGACCGAAATCGCCCGTCGTCTGGCCAAGCTCGCCAACGCACCGTTCATCAAGGTCGAAGCCACCAAATTCACCGAAGTGGGTTATGTAGGTCGCGATGTAGAGTCGATCATCCGTGATCTGGCCGATGCCGCGATCAAGCTGCTGCGTGAACAGGAAATCGTCAAGGTGCGTCATCGTGCCGAAGATGCCGCCGAAGAGCGCATCCTCGATGCCCTGTTGCCACCGGCCCGGGTCGGCTTCAACGAAGATCCGGCGCAGAGCAGCGATTCCAATACCCGTCAGCTGTTCCGCAAGCGCCTGCGCGAAGGCCAGCTGGATGACAAGGAAATCGAGATCGAGATCAACGAAGCGGTTGGTGTCGATATCTCTGCGCCGCCTGGCATGGAAGAGATGACCAATCAGTTGCAGAGCCTGTTTGCCAACATGGGCAAGGGCAAGACCAAGAGCCGCAAGCTCAAGGTCAAGGAAGCGCTCAAGCTGGTACGCGAAGAAGAAGCGGGCCGTCTGGTCAATGAAGAAGAGCTGAAAGCCAAGGCCCTGGAAGCGGTCGAGCAACATGGCATCGTGTTCATCGACGAGATCGACAAAGTTGCCAAACGCGGTAATTCGGGCGGTGTCGACGTATCCCGTGAAGGCGTGCAGCGCGACCTGCTGCCGCTGATCGAAGGTTGCACGGTGAATACCAAACTGGGCATGGTCAAGACCGACCACATCCTGTTTATCGCCTCGGGTGCGTTCCATTTGAGCAAACCCAGCGATCTGGTCCCCGAGCTGCAAGGCCGTCTGCCGATCCGCGTTGAACTCAAGGCGCTGTCGCCTCAGGACTTCGAGCGCATCCTCAGCGAGCCGCATGCGTCGTTGACCGAACAGTACCGCGAGCTGCTCAAGACCGAAGGCCTGAAGATCGAGTTCAAGCCTGAAGGCATCAAGCGCCTGGCCGAGATTGCCTGGCAGGTCAACGAGAAGACCGAGAACATCGGCGCCCGCCGCCTGCACACGCTGCTTGAGCGCCTGCTTGAGGAAGTCTCGTTCAGCGCCGGTGACCTGGCCATCAGCCCTGACGCAGCGCCGATCGAGATCGACGCGGAATACGTCAACAGCCACCTCGGTGATCTGGCAGAAAACGAAGACCTGTCACGTTATATTCTCTGAAGCTGCAAGCTATTAGCTGCAAGCTGCAAGCGGTTGTCCACGCTTGCAGCTTTTTTGCTTCTGCTTGAAGCTTGCAGCTTAAAACTTGAGGCTGTTCTCAATGCTCCCAACCGCCATCCAACTGCATAAAGCCTCCAAAACCCTGACACTGAAATACGCGCCGGATGAGGAATACCATTTGCCCGCCGAATTTCTGCGGGTGCATTCCCCTTCTGCCGAGGTTCAGGGCCACGGCCGGCCGATCCTGCAATTCGGCAAACTGGGAGTCGGCCTGACCAAGGTCGAGCCCGCCGGGCAATATGCGCTGAAACTGACCTTCGATGACGGCCATGACAGCGGCCTGTTTACCTGGGAATACCTGTACGAACTGGCCACACGCCAGGCGTCGCTGTGGGAAGACTACTTGCAGGAACTCGAAAAAGCCGGCAAGTCCCGCGACCCTTCCGAACACGTCATCAAACTGATGCTCTGAACCGCCTCGCAGGTGCCCGCAAGAACACCATCGTGCCCACTCCGCGTGGGTATGCAGTTCTGGACGCTCCGCGTCCGGTCTGGTTTGTTGCAGCCGGGTATCAGGACTGAATAGCGGGTTTTTCCGATGCGGCCGGCGTAGAGGGCTTGGTAGCAGGTTTGGCCGCCGGCTTTCTTGCCGCTGGCTTTTTTGCTGCTGCAGGTTTGGTCGCGGTGCTGGTTTTGCCGGTGCTCGCAGCGGCAGGCTTGTTGGTAGCCTCGACGGGCCTGGCCGCTGCTTTCTTGACGGCTGGCCTGGCCGCTACGCTCTTGTCCGCCGCTTTGGCGACAGGCTTGGCCGCAGCCTTGACCACCGGTTTCGCTGCGCTTTTCGCCGCTGCCGGTTTAGCCGCCACAGTGCGCGAAGCAGCCGGTTTGGCTTTCGCGTCCACCAATAGCTCGATCTGCCGGGTCAGCTGGTCGACCTTGCTGTGCAGCGCCTGTACTTCACTGCGGCTCGGCACACCCAGACGCGAAATCGCGCCGTTCAGGCGCTTGTCGAAAGCCTCTTCCAGCTCGTTCCACTTGCCAACCGCGAGGTCTTTCACGTCGTCCACGCGGGACTTGGCCGACTTGCTGGTGTTCTTGACGTCATCGAGCTGTTTCTGCGCTTCGACCTTGGTCAGTTTCTCGGCCTTCTCGCCGTCCTTCACCAGGGTATCGAACAGCTTGCTGCCATCATTGCTGATCTTGGAATACGCGCCCAAACCAGCCAGCCAGATCTGACGAGAGTACTTCTCAACCTCGCCCATCCAGGAGCTGCCATCTTTGTCGGTTTTTTTCTTGCCAGCCATCCTGTTCTCCTTATCGTCCAGACTTGGAACGCCCGAGTCGTTTCGGCACGCAGCGTTCGAGCTTTTATCGGCCCGACACGCTCAAGCAATGCCCTCAGCTGATCGAGCCTGGCAAAGAGCGTGTCTACATCATGTTTAGACGGGATACCGACCCGGTTCAAGGCCTTTGCGACTCGAAGGTCGAAAGCACGCTCGATTCTGTCGATTTGCGCTCATAAAAGAGCGCATGAACATACGGAGGGCGAAGAAAAATCAGCAGGTCTGCATACGGCGTTCAGGCAGCGAGCGCCTTGTCCAGAACGCGCTCGACTTCTGTCTTGATCGAACCGCTCATGGCCGACAGGATGAAGTTCAGCTCGATGTTGACGCGGATCAAAGCCTCTTCGACCTCGACCTCGCCCTTGGCGCCCTTGCCCTCCAGTTTTACGGTATCGCCAGCCCATTCGTGAGCCAGTCCGTATCGGGTGGAAAGCTTCTCGACCAGTTGCTCGGCCTTTTCGCGAGCCTTCTCGAGGCCTAGGGCGTGCGGGCGTTCAACGGTTATCTTGGCCATCGGAGGCTTCCTTGATCGTCATATGAAATGCGGCGCAACTATATACACCCGCCCGCATCCAAGAAAGCGTTGCAGGTGAGCCTTGTCAAGACAAAGCCGGCCTTGGCGATTAGAATGACCCGCACTCTATTCCGGTGAAGCGATATGAACGATCAGCGCAAAGGCAGCGATGCCGAACCTACGACTCACTTCGGTTACAAAAATGTACCGGAAAGCCAGAAGGCAGAAAAAGTCGCTGAGGTTTTCCATTCGGTGGCGGCCAAGTACGACCTGATGAACGACCTGCTGTCCGGCGGCATGCACCGCCTGTGGAAGCGTTTCGCGATCGAGCTGTCCGGCGTCCGCACCGGTAACCGCGTGCTGGACATTGCTGGCGGCACGGGCGACCTGACCCGCAAATTCTCCAACCTGGTCGGCCCGACCGGCCAGGTGGTCCTGGCTGACATCAACGCTTCCATGCTCAAGGTCGGCCGTGATCGCCTGCTGGACCTGGGTGTGGCGGGCAACGTCGAGTTCGTCCAGGCAGACGCCGAAAAACTGCCATTCCCGGACAATCATTTCGACTGCGTGACCATCGCGTTCGGCCTGCGCAACGTGACGCACAAGGAAGACGCGCTGCGTTCCATGCTGCGCGTGCTCAAGCCGGGTGGTCGTCTGCTGGTGCTGGAGTTCTCCAAGCCGACCAACAAGCTGATGTCCAAGGCCTACGACGCCTACTCGTTCGCGTTCATGCCGTTGATGGGCAAGCTGGTCACCAATGACTCGGAAAGCTACCGCTATCTGGCCGAATCGATCCGCATGCACCCCAACCAGGAAACCCTCAAGTCGATGATGGTAGAAGCCGGTTTTGACCGCGTGACCTATCACAACATGACTGCCGGCGTCGTTGCCCTGCATCGCGGTATCAAACCCTGATGTTGCTCCGGGGGCTGCTCGCCAGTATCGAGCACGGCATCAATCGGGTGCTGCGCCTGGACAGCACCGCGCTGCCACGCATGGCGCGTCTGTCCGGGCGTGTCATTGCGGTGGACTGTCGCGATCCGTCCCTGAAGCTGTTCATCCTGCCCAGCGACGAAGGCTTGCTGCTCGCCGCTGACTGGGCTGCCGAGGCTGACTGCACCCTGCGCGCGCCAGCTTCCAGCCTGGTGCGCCTGGCACTGAGCAAGGACAAGACAGCTGTGCTGCACGGCCCGGACGTCGAACTCGACGGTGACAGCGGCGCGCTGCTGGAACTGGTCGGCATTCTTCAGGACCTGGAGCTGGACTGGGAGCACGAGCTGTCCAACTGGATCGGCCCGGTGGCCAGCCAGTTGTTCAGCAGTCACCTGCGCAACAGTGGGCGCTGGACACGGGAAAGCTTAAACAGCCTCAGCCAGAACGTTGCCGACTACCTCAGCGAAGAATCGCGCACCCTTGTAGGCAAGCACGAAGCCGAAGCACGATTCGCCGAACTCGATCAGATCAAGCTCGATCTGGAACGCCTCGAGGCGCGCTTTGCCCGCCTTGCCCACTCCCTCAATACCAGCGATAACGCATGAAGCTGCTTGCCGTCCGCCGTCTGTTTCGCATTCAACGTGTCGTTATCCGCTATCGCCTTGATGACCTGTTGTTCGCCCTGCCCCTTCCGTGGTGGATGCTCGCGCTGCGTTTCGTGCTGCCCTGGCGCTGGCTGCCACGGCGCAAATCCGAGCTGAGCCGGGGCGTACGCTTTCGTCTGGCGCTCCAGGACCTGGGGCCGATTTTCATCAAGTTCGGGCAACTGCTGTCTACACGGCGCGATCTGCTGCCCGAGGACATCGCCGACGAACTGATGCTGCTGCAGGACCGCGTGCCGCCGTTCGATCAGCAATTGGCGATCAAGCTGATCGAAGAACAGCTCGGCGCGCGCATCTGTGACGTGTTCAGCCGCTTCGACGAGAAGCCGCTGGCGTCCGCTTCGGTCGCTCAGGTGCATGCCGCCTGCCTGAAGACCGGCGAAGAAGTCGTAGTCAAAGTGGTACGCCCCGGCCTCAAGCCGATCATCGGTCAGGACCTGGCGTGGCTGTTCATTTTGGCCCGCACCGCCGAGCGCGTTTCCGCCGATGCCCGCCTGCTGCACCCGGTGCAGGTGGTGATGGATTATGAAAAGACCATCTACGACGAACTCGACCTGCTGCGTGAAGCGGCCAACGCCAGCCAGTTGCGACGCAACTTCGAAGGCTCTGACCTTCTCTACGTGCCACAAGTCTACTGGGACTGGTGCCGCCCGAAAGTGTTGGTCATGGAGCGCATCTACGGCCTTCAGGTCACCGACATGGCCGGGCTGGCGGATCAGCGCACCGACATGAAACTGCTCGCCGAGCGCGGCGTGGAAATCTTCTTCACGCAGATTTTTCGCGACAGTTTCTTCCACGCCGACATGCACCCCGGCAACATTTTCGTCAGCACGGTCAACCCGTGGGCGCCGAAGTACATTGCCATCGACTGCGGAATTGTCGGCAGCCTGACCCCGGAAGATCAGGATTACCTGGCGCGTAACCTGTTTGCCTTTTTCAAACGTGATTATCGTCGCGTTGCGCAACTGCACATCGATTCGGGCTGGGTGCCGGCAGAGACCAAGCTCAATGAATTCGAAGCGGCCATCCGTACGGTCTGCGAGCCGATTTTCGAAAAGCCGCTCAAGGATATTTCCTTTGGTCAGGTGCTGATGCGTCTGTTCCAGACCGCGCGCCGCTTCAATATGGAAGTTCAGCCGCAACTGGTCCTGCTGCAAAAGACCCTGCTCAACATCGAGGGGCTGGGTCGTCAGTTGTACCCTGAACTGGACCTGTGGAGCACCGCGCAGCCTTATCTGGAGCGCTGGATGCGTGAACGGGTCAGCCCGAAAACCCTGCTGGGCAATCTGCAATCACAGGTCGAGCAATTGCCGCACATCGCGGGCATGACCCGTGATCTGCTGGAGCGCATGTCCCGCCCGCACGCCTCGGATCCGCCGCGCCCATGGCACGATCGCAAGGACGAGCCGGTCCTGCGGCTGATTGGTGCGGCATTGCTGGTCGGCGGCGCGATACAGGGCTGGGTGATGAGCGAGGCCGCTACCCAGTTGCTGACGCTCACCGCATGGCCGGCGGCGATCATGCTGATCGCCGGGCTGTATCTGATCGTTCGCCGATAGCCAGCAGCGAACGGCGCTGGCACACTGTTCAATCCGCCGGGCATGAAAGCCGGCTGCCGGAGTAGATATGAAAGACTGGCTGGACGAGATTCACTGGAACAGCGACGGTCTGGTGCCTGCAATCGCTCAGGATCACAAGACCGGCCGGGTGTTGATGATGGCCTGGATGAATCGCGAGGCCCTGAGCCTGACGGCGTCCGAGAACCGTGCCATCTATTGGTCGCGTTCGCGTGGCAAACTCTGGCGCAAAGGTGAAGAATCGGGTCATGTGCAAAAGCTGCATGAACTGCGCCTGGACTGTGACGCCGACGTCATTATCCTGATGGTCGAGCAGATCGGTGGCATCGCTTGCCATACCGGCCGCGAAAGTTGCTTCTACCGAGTGTATGAAAATTCAGGCTGGAAGACCGTAGACCCGGTTCTGAAAGATCCTGATGCTATTTACCATGCAGGCCATTGAACATGACTGATACGTTGTCCCGTCTGGCCGAAGTGCTGGAATCCCGCAAGGACGCCGCTGCCGACAGCTCCTATGTCGCAAGCCTGTATCACAAGGGCCTGAACAAGATTCTGGAAAAGCTCGGCGAAGAGTCGATCGAGACCATCATCGCGGCCAAGGACGCTGCGGTCAGCGGTGATTGCAGTGACGTGATTTATGAAACCGCTGACCTGTGGTTCCACAGCATGGTGATGCTCGCCGCGCTGGGTCAGCACCCACAGGCCGTGCTCGATGAACTGGACCGCCGATTCGGCTTGTCCGGCCACGCGGAAAAAGCCGCTCGCACGGCAGAGTAACGCTCTCCCCTTTCAAGCTTGAAATCTTTTACGAGGACTGTTTCATGGGTATTTTTGACTGGAAACACTGGATCGTCATCCTGATCGTCGTTGTACTGGTTTTCGGGACCAAAAAACTCAAGGGCCTGGGCAGCGACGTCGGCGAATCGATCAAAGGCTTTCGCAAGGCAATGAATGATGACGACAAGCCAGCCGAACAGCCTGCGCCTCAACCCCAACAGGCCCAGCCAGCCCCACAGGGCTCGCCGCTGAATCAGCCACATACCATCGACGCTCAAGCGCACAAAGTCGACGAGCCGATCCGCAAAGACCAGGTTTAAGCCCATGTTCGGTATCAGCTTCTCTGAACTGCTGCTCGTCGGCCTGGTTGCCTTGCTGGTACTGGGTCCCGAGCGCCTGCCGGGTGCTGCACGCACCGCAGGCTTATGGATCGGCCGGTTGAAGCGCAGCTTCAATGCGATCAAACAGGAAGTTGAACGTGAAATCGGGGCTGACGAGATTCGTCGGCAGCTGCACAATGAGCACATTCTCTCGCTGGAAGACGAAGCGCGCAAAATGTTCGCGCCCAATCAACCGCCTGAAAACAGCTCCGAGCCGGTAAATCCGTCGCCAGCACCGGCAGCGGCCGAAGCCGCAAGTCCCGCGCACGATGAAGCCGCACACCACGAAATCGGCCCTGCACAACCTGCGGCACCGAAGACCGCGCTGTCGCTGGAGAAAACCGCGAAACCGGCTGACGCCGGCACACCGGTCCCGACGCCTTCCGACCACGATTCGTCATTGCCACCGCGAGCACCATGAGCGCTGATATCCCGGAAAACGATCAGCAAATGCCGCTGATCTCGCACCTCACCGAGTTGCGTACACGTCTGTTGCGCTGTGTTGCGGCAGTCTTCCTGATTTTCGCCGGCCTGTTCTACTTCACGCAGAAGATCTACACACTGGTTTCGGCGCCGCTGCGAGTCTATCTGCCTGAAGGCGCGACGATGATCGCCACCGATGTGGCTTCGCCGTTCATCACGCCGTTCAAGCTGACCATGATGGTCGCTCTGTTTCTGTCCATGCCGGTCATCCTGCATCAGATCTGGGGCTTCATCGCGCCGGGCCTGTACAAGCACGAGAAACGCGTCGCGGTGCCACTGCTGGTGTCGAGCATCATCCTGTTCTACGCAGGCATGGCGTTTGCCTACTTCCTGGTCTTCCCGCTGATTTTCCACTTCTTCGCCAGCGTGACGCCGGAAGGCGTGTCGATGATGACCGACATCGCCAGCTACCTGGACTTCGTGATGACGCTGTTCTTCGCCTTTGGCGTGGCCTTCGAAATCCCGGTGGCCGTGGTTTTGCTGGTGTGGATCGGCATCGTCGACGTCAAGTACCTGAAGAAGATCCGCCCTTACGTGATCATCGCCTGCTTCGTGGTCGGCATGATCCTGACGCCGCCGGACATCTTCTCGCAAACGCTGCTGGCAGTGCCGATGTGGCTGCTCTTCGAGCTGGGCGTACTGTGCAGCACGATGATCAAGAAGCGAGGTGAACATCCGGACGACCAGGTCGAGGACGCTGACAAGCAGGACCAGCCGCCCGCGACCACACCGTGAATCTGCTGCTGCTTGAGGAAGCCGATTTCATTGCGGCTGACCGGGTGGTCCTGCGTGACCGCCGCCTGAAGCACATGCAGGAGGTGCACCGCGCAGAGGTCGGCGACAGTGTGCGGGTGGGCCGGGTCAACGGCCTGCTGGGCAATGCCGAACTGCTGCGCCTTGACCCCCATGAAGCAGAGCTGCGTGTCGAGCTACAGAGTGCGCCTCCGGCAAAACTGCCGCTTACCCTGTTGCTGGCGTTGCCACGCCCCAAGATGTTACGCCGGGTGTTTCAGACCGTCGCGACCATGGGCGTGCCGAAAGTCATTCTGCTGAACAGCTACAGGGTGGAAAAAAGCTTCTGGCAGACGCCGTTTCTAGAGCCCGAGGCCATCCGCGAGCAACTGATTCTGGGCCTGGAGCAGGCGCGCGATTCGGTGCTGCCCGAAATCGTGATCGAAAAGCGCTTCAAGCCTTTCGTTGAGGATCGCTTGCCGCAGATCGCGCTCGATACACTGGGCCTGGTTGGCCATCCCGGTGATTTCCCCGCCTGCCCGCGTGCGATCACAGATCAAGTCACACTGGCCATCGGCCCTGAAGGTGGCTGGATACCCTACGAAATCGATCTGTTGCGTCAGTCAGGTTTGCAGCCCGTGCAACTGGGCGAACGCATCCTGCGCGTCGAAACCGCTGTAACGGCCCTTCTCGCCCGCTTGTTCTGAGCTGTCAATGTCGACTCAATCGCTTCAGTTAACCGATAACTGGCCGATGCAGTCGGATACTTAGGACAAAAGACGTCAAGGAGTGATCATGTCTCGTGGGTTATCCAAAAGCCTCGCCAATGCGAGTGTCAGTCTGAAATTGGCGATAGGGTTTGGCCTGGTGCTGTTGATGACGCTGATGATTTCAGCCACCGGCTGGTTCAGCAATCAGGCGCTGATCGATCGTGGGGACCGTGTCACTGCTATTGCAGAGGTCAATGAGCTGACCCTTCAGTTGCGCATCAACCGTATGCGCTACGAGGATCTGTACAACGCAGAGACCGCAGCGCAAGTCAGAAGTACACTCGATGAGCTCGACGCTGCACTGCAAACCGCCAGAAACCTGCTGCGATCCCCCGAGAACCTGCAGTTGCTGGATGTCCAGATTCAGGCAACGCGGGACTACCGCCAGTCGTTCGAAGATATGAGCAAGGCGATCGAAACCCGCGAAGCGAGCCGCAGCCAGATGGGCGAAAACGCCGACAAGGCAGTGGATCAGGCCAACAGGATCGAAGCCGAACTGCTCAAGGAAGATAACATCCTGGCCTTCAATGGCATCGTCGGCGTCAGCAAACTGATTCAGCAGGCGCGCTTTCAGGTACGTGGTTACACCTACAGCGGCCGTCCCGACTTCGAAAAGGACGCCAATAAGGCCATCGATGACGCAGGGACCGGGATCAACACGCTGGCTGGCGACATTTCTTCCACTTATTCGCCCATGCTGCAACAGGCCATCGCCGGGCTGAATGGCTACCGCGCGGCTGTAGGCCGCTACCGCGATGCCCAGGCCGCCTCCAAGGCCGCACTGGATAAAATGACCACGCTGGGCGCCAGCATGCTCGCCAACAGCAACGACCTGATTACCCGACAGAACAAGAGCCGCGACGCAGACAGCGCCAAGTCGGTCACGATGATCGCCGCAGCGACTGCGCTGGCATTGGTGCTGAGCATTCTCGCGGCGTGGGTCATCACTCGCCAGATCACCACCCCGCTGCAGGAGACCCTCGAGGTCGTAGAGCGGGTGGCCTCGGGCGACCTGAGCCGCAACCTCAACGTTGATCGCAAGGACGAGCTGGGCAAGCTGCAGGCCACGATTCAGCGCATGACGGTGAGCCTGCGCGAACTGGTTGGCGGGATTCGCGATGGTGTCACCCAGATTGCCAGCGCAGCGGAAGAGCTGTCGGCGGTTACCGAGCAGACCAGTGCCGGGGTCAACAGCCAGAAGGTCGAGACCGATCAGGTCGCCACTGCCATGCATGAAATGACGGCGACCGTTCAGGAGGTCGCACGCAACGCCGAGGAAGCTTCGGAAGCAGCGGTGACGGCAGACCGTCAGGCCCGTGACGGGGAACGGGTGGTCAACGAGGCCATCGCACAAATCGAGCGCCTCGCCTCTGCGGTGGGCAACTCCAGCGAAGCGATGGGCGCGCTGAAACAGGAAAGCGACAAGATCGGCAGCGTGCTGGACGTCATCAAATCGGTCGCCGAGCAGACCAACCTGCTGGCGTTGAACGCCGCTATCGAGGCAGCACGCGCCGGTGAAGCCGGTCGGGGCTTTGCGGTGGTTGCCGATGAGGTGCGCAGTCTGGCGCAGCGTACGCAAAAATCCACCGAAGAGATCGAAGCACTGATTGCCCGTCTGCAAAGCGGTACACAGCAGGCCACAACCGTCATGGACAGCAGCCGCGAGTTGAGCACCAGCAGCGTGGAGCTGACTCGTCGGGCCGGTGGATCGCTGGAGAGCATCACCAAAACCGTCTCGGCGATCCAGGCGATGAATCAACAGATTGCGGCTGCCGCCGAAGAACAGAGCGCGACCGCCGAAGAGATCAACCGCAGCATCATCAATGTCCGTGACGTGTCCGAACAGACATCTGCGGCCAGTGAAGAAACCGCGGCGTCCAGCGTAGAACTGGCCAGACTGGGCAACCACCTTCAGGTGCTGGTGAGCCGTTTCACCGTCTGACCTGTCAGGACACGGCCCGCGCCAGCAAACGGCGCGGGGCATTTTTTTCGACAAAATGTGACACCCTTCACCCCTCCTTCGTGCTCGGAAATCTCCTACGACCTTCTCAGGTCACGCAATGAATCGCCACGCCGATGCGCTCACAACGCACGTCCCGACGAGTTGGGAACGTGCTTTTGTTCGCTCATTGCAGGAGATTCCAATGTTCCGATTGATCAACCAAGCGCTCGGCAACATGAACGTCAGATTCAAGCTGTCCCTGGGTTTCGGCCTGGTGCTGCTATTGACGCTGATCATCACACTGACGGGCTGGCATGGCCTGTACACCATGATCGACCGCTCGGAGTCGCTCTCGGACATCGCCCAGCTCAACGGTCTGACCAAAGACCTGCGCGCCGAGCGAATCACCGACCGCGTCCAGAAAACCCCGGAGAGCACGGCGCTGGTTACAGAAAAGCTCAATGAAATGAAAGCCCAGCTCACCCTGCTGCACACACAGAGTGAGGAGGAGGCAACCATCAAGCTGCTCAACGGCCAGTTCGAGATGCTGAACAGGCTCGAAAAGACCTTCGCGGACGTTCGCGACAACCGACAGACCCGCAACCAGATACGTACGCGCCTGGAGCAAACCTCCGAACAGGCCTTGCAGGCCATCGCGCAGGTTGAAGTAGAGGTACTCAAAAGCGTCAGCCAGGAACAGGACAGCAGCGAGCGGATGGAGGAATTCACCAACATTTCCCAACTGAGGCAGCAGGTCCAGACCGCTCGTTATCAGGTGCAGACGTATACCTTCACCACGCGCGACGCGGATGAAAGCGCAGCCATTGCGGCCATCGACGAAGCGCTTAAGGAAATCGGGCAGATCGCGCAGGATCAGGGCAACGAAAGTCTTCAGGGCCTGACGCCGGCGACTGCCGCCCTGCAGAGTTATCGGGAACGGCTAGGCGAGTTCAAGCAGATACAGACCAAGGCTGAAGCGGATCAGGAAATCATGGCGGGTCTTGGCGAAACGCTACTGGACTCCGTCGCGGCGCTGAACCGTCTGCAAACCGCCCAGCGCGACAGCGAGGCGGCCAACGCCAGCGCCATGCTGAGCAGTGTTGCAGGCCTGGCACTGCTGATCGGATTGCTTGCTGCCTGGATCATGACCCGGCAGATCACCGTACCGTTGCAACAGACTCTGGGGGCCGCAGCACGCATCGCTCAGGGCGATCTGAGCCGGGACATATCGGTCACGCGCCGTGACGAAATGGGTCAGTTGCAAGGCAGCATGCAGACCATGACCGTCAGCCTGCGCGAACTGGTCGGCGGCATCAGCGAGGGCGTATCGCAGATCGCCAGCGCGGCCGAGCAGTTGTCAGCGGTGACCAAGCAGACCTGCACCGGGGTCACCAGTCAGAAAGACGAAACAGACCAAGTGGCGACGGCCATGAATGAAATGGCCACCACCGTGCAGGAAGTCGCGCGCAATGCGCAGGAAGCGTCGCAGGCGGCCGCTCAGGCGGATCAACAGGCACGCAGTGGCGATGAAGTGGTCGGGCAGGCGATCATTCAGATCGAGCAGCTGGCTCGCGAGGTGCTGAACTCCACGCAGTCGATGAGCGCGCTCAAGCAGGAAAGCAACAAGATCGTCGGCGTTCTAGACGTGATCAAGTCTGTTTCACAGCAGACCAACCTGCTGGCCCTCAATGCGGCCATTGAAGCAGCCCGCGCGGGAGAGGCCGGGCGCGGTTTCGCGGTGGTTGCCGATGAAGTTCGGGGGCTGGCGCAACGCACGCAAAAGTCCACCGAGGAAATCGAAGAGCTGATCGCCGCCCTGCAAACCGGCACTCAACAGGTCGCAACTACGCTGGATAACAGCCGTACCCTGACCGACAACACGGTTGAACTGAGCCGTCGTGCGGGAGGCGCACTGGAGCAGATCACCCGCACCGTGGCGACGATCCAGCACATGAACGAACAGATCGCTGCCGCCAGCGAGGAGCAGAGCGTGGTCGCCGAACAGATCAACCGTAACGTTATCAGCGTACGCGACATTTCCGAACAGACCGCCGCAGCCAGCGAGCAAACCGCCGCCTCCAGCATCGAACTCGCCAGACTGGGAACGCACCTGCAGACACTGGTGGGGAAATTCAGGGTGGGTTGATAGATCTGCGACGCAAGGATTCCGACGCTGGAGCGCTTGGCGTTATACACCAGCCTGCTTTTGATTCTGCCCAACGGGCGTAGGAGCGGACTTGTCCGCGAAGGGGTCGCCAAGCTTTCCGACAACGCATCGCCTGAGCGACCGTCTTCGCGAACAAGTTCGCTCCTACCCCTCGGGCAGGAGGCCGTTTTTGATTATGCCCAACGGGCGTAGGAGCGGACTTGTCCGCGAAGGGGTCGCCAAGCTTTCCAACAACGCATCGCCTGAGCGACCGTCTTCGCGAACAAGTTCGCCCCGACCCCTCGGGCAGAAGGCCGTTTTTGATTCTGCCCAACGGGCGTAGGAGCGGACTTGTCGGCGAAGGGGTCGCCAAGCCTTCCGAACATGCATCGCCTGAACGACCGTCTTCGCGAACAAGTTCGCTCCTACTCCTCGGGCAGAAGGCCGTTTTTGATTCTGCCCAACGGGCGTAGGAGCGGACTTGTCCGCGAAAAGGCCGTTAAGGTTTCCAAAAATGTACCGCCTGAGCGAGCGTCTTCGCGAACAAGTTCGCTCCTACCCCTCGGGCAGGAGGCCGTTTTTGATTCTGCCCAACGGGCGTAGGAGCGGACTTGTCCGCGAAGGGGCCGCCAAGCTTTCCGAACATGCATCGCCTGAACGACCGTCTTCGCGAACAAGTTCGCTCCTACTCCTCGGGCAGGAGGCCGTTTTGATTCTGCCCAACGGGCGTAGGAGCGGACTTGTCCGCGAAGGGGTCGCCAAGCCTTCGAACATGCATCGCCTGAACGACCGTCTTCGCGAACAAGTTCGCTCCTACTCCTCGGGCAGGAGGCCGTTTTTGATTCTGCCCAACGGGCGTAGGAGCGGACTTGTCCGCGAAGGGGCCGCCAAGCTTTCCGGACATGCATCGCCTGAGCGACCGTCTTCGCGAACACGTTCGCTCCTACCCCTCGCTTGCGCGGGTCTTTACCACTAGACGCAATAAAAAAGCCCCCGACGCGCTAAGCGTCAGGGGCTCTTTTCGTAGCCGGGCGGTTTTAGACCGGGACCGGCTCCGATGCTTTACCGACAGGTTGCAAAGGCAGCAAAGGCGCATGTGGATCGGCTTCGATGGAAGCTCTCCACGCGGCCAGCCACTCTTCGTGACCTTCGCTCCAGACACGCTCGTGCAAGCGGCCAAGGGCAACCGGGTCGCTCAGCAGCATCAGGCGTTCCTGATTGCCGAGTTTTGCCGGACCAACCTTGAGTGCCTGATCGACACGCTCCATACGCACCACTTCAATCGGCTGAGCCTGGCGGTGACGCGACGTTGCCAGGGCGCAAGCCAGGGCGTTCTGTCGCGGGTCGACCACAGCGCGGATGAAGCCCTGTTTCAGCGCATGCCAGCGGTTCTCGTAGGTGTACTGATCCGTCGAGATCAGCTCTTGCGGCGGCTCGAACTCTTCAGGAATCAGGAAGAACTTCTCGTCACGCGCCTTGACGCCCAGATTGGTACGGCTGGAAATCACCGACACCGGAATCGACAGCATCAACGACACCACGATCGGTGCAAGCCACCACAGGAAGCTCGGGTTCAACCAGAACACCAGCAAGGCCCAGCACGCGCCCAACAGGGTTTGCGGACCGTGGCGCTTCACTGCTTCGATCCACGGCGTGGAGTCATCGTCGCGTTGCGGCGAGTTCCAGGTCGCGGCCCAGCCCAGGAAAGCGGCCAGTACGAAGCGGGTGTGGAACAGCATGCGCACCGGAGCCAGCAGCACCGAGAAGAGCATTTCCAGCAGCATCGAAACGGTGACCTTGAACTTGCCACCGAAGCCTTTCGCGCCCTTGGCCCAGATCAGAATGACGCTGAGCAGTTTAGGCAGGAACAGCAGGACAATGGTGGTCGAGAACAACGCAACGGCTTTCTCCGGGTGCCATTGTGGCCACAGCGGATACAGCTGACGTGGTTCAAGGAAGTAGGTCGGCTCCATCAGCGTGTTCACTGCCAACAAGGCCGTGGACAACACGAGGAAGAAGAACCACAACGGCGCCGACAGGTAAGACATCACACCGGTCAGGAACACCGCACGGTGAACCGGGTGCATGCCCTTGACCAGGAACAGCCTGAAGTTCATCAGGTTGCCGTGGCACCAGCGACGGTCACGCTTGAGTTCGTCCAGCAGGTTGGGCGGCAACTCTTCGTAACTGCCTGGCAGGTCGTAGGCAATCCACACGCCCCAGCCGGCACGACGCATCAGCGCAGCTTCGACGAAGTCGTGGGAGAGGATCGCACCGGCGAACGCGCCTTTGCCGGGCAACGGCGCCAGGGCGCAGTGCTCGATGAAGGGCTTCATGCGGATGATCGCGTTGTGACCCCAATAGTGGGATTCACCCAACTGCCAGAAGTGCAGGCCGGCGGTGAACAGCGGACCATAGACCCGGGTAGCGAACTGCTGCATGCGGGCATACAGCGTGTCCATGCCCGACGCACGTGGCGCGGTCTGGATGATACCGGCGTCCGGCGTGGCTTCCATCAGGCGAACCAGACTGGTCAGACACTCACCGCTCATGACGCTGTCGGCGTCCAGAACGACCATGTAGCGGTAGTCACCGCCCCAGCGACGGCAGAAGTCGTCGAGGTTGCCGCTTTTGCGTTTTACGCGGCGGCGACGGCGACGATAGAAGATCTTGCCGAAGCCTTTGGTCTCGCGGCACACGTCCAGCCACGCCTGTTGCTCGGCAACGGCGATGTCGGTTTCGTTGGTGTCACTGAGCACGAAGAAATCGAAACGATCCAGGTCACCCGTGGCAGCTACCGATTCGAACGTAGCGCGCAGACCGGCGAAAACCCGCGGCACGTCTTCGTTGCAGATCGGCATGACCAGCGCAGTACGTGCGCCCTTTTCGATCGGCTCGTTGCCAGCACTGGCACCCGAGATACGGTATTTGTCGCGACCGGTGAGCAGCTCGAGGAAGCCCATCAGCGCGGTCCAGAAACCGGCCGACACCCAACAGAACAGAATCCCGAACAACAACAGAATACTGGTCTGCAAGGCATAAGGCATGACCTGCAAGGCGGTCTGCACGAAGGTCTGACGCGTGATTTCGTCGAGCGAAACCAGCGACCAGCCCTGATACGGCAGGATACCTTTCATGTACCAGCCCGCCACGATCGTCTGACCCAGCATGAGGATCAGCAGGATGTAGCGACGGATCGAACCGACGGTACGCCAGCGCGCCTTCGGCAGATCACGCGGCAGATCATCATGCTCGGGCTTGGGCGGGTTGCCTTTGCCGGTCAGGCTACGCCAGCCGCGCACCAGAATGTTGGTGCGCCATGGCTCTGGCACGACCTTGGTCCGGCGAATCGGCGGTGTAGCCTTCAGGCACAGGCGACCGCTGGCGTCGACGCCGAGCATCTCGGCGTCCTCCAGCTGATCTGCGGTGGTCAGCGTCAGACGACGACCCACCGAAGCCTGAGCGGCCTCGGCAGGGTCATTGACCGGCTGCGCGGAAAGTCGCTCATGCAACTCGGCGAAGGTCGTGCAGCCGGCAAGTTCTGCCCGCTGCTCGTCGCTCATCGGTAAATGCGCCAGGTACTCGTTCAGAGACATTGGCACCGGTAGAGAATTACTCATCGCTCGGCAACTGATAGCTCCAGGTCTCGGTCATGACTTGCAACGTCTTGGCCGGTTCCGGATGGGTGGGTGCTGCCTCGGTTTCAGGCTGCTGAATTTCCTTACCGTCCTTGTCCTTGGCTACGTCAGCCTTGGATGCGTCGGCTTTGCTTGCATCGGCCTTGGCGACTTCGCCTTTGCCTTTTGCTGCGTCAGCTTTTGCTGCGTCAGCCTTGCCAGCTTCAGACTTGGCAGTCTCAGGCTTGGCAACTTCCGGCTTCGGCGCGTCGGCCTTGGCGATTTCTACCTGGTCGTTGGCGGACTCCTTGGCAACTGCCGGCTTGGCAGCTTCCTTGGCGGCGGCCTTCTTCTCTTCGGCTTTGTCAGCCACGAGCAGCGCAGGTTCCTTGCCCGGTTCGGCAGGGATTTCACGCAACAGGTAGGCGCGCATTTCGGTCGGCTTGCTGGAGTCCTTGACCTTTACCCGCAGGGTCAGGCGGTATCCTTTGGTGACCGGGTTGTAGCGCAGGTTGTTTTCCACCAGCTCGACGTTGTCGTCAGTGGTCACCTGGCTGCGAATGGTCTTGTCTTCCGGCAGTGCGGCCAGCACCGGGCCTACGAAGTCGACCAGGAAGGCAAGGCTGCCGTCCGGCTGACGGATCAGGTTGGACTGACGCACGTCACCGATGGAGCGTTGAGTCTGCTTGACCCAGCCCAGATCCGGCGAGTGAATCGAGTTTTCCTGCATGGTCCAGTGCAGACGGTAGTCGAACGCCATTTCCTGGCCAGGCTCTGCCAGCGTTTCAGGCTTCCAGTAAGCTACGATGTTGTCGTTGGTCTCGTCGGCAGTCGGAATTTCGACCAGCTCGACAGTCCCTTTGCCCCAATCGCCCTTCGGCTCGATCCAGGCACTTGGGCGCTTGTCATAGCGGTCATCCAGGTCTTCGTACTGGCTGAAGTCGCGGCCACGTTGCAGCAGACCGAAACCACGCGGGTTCTCGACCGAGAAGCTGCTGATGGACAGATGTTTAGGGTTGTTCAGCGGACGCCACAGCCACTCACCATTGGCCGCCTGAATCGACAGACCGCTGGAATCGTGCAGTTCACGACGGTAGTTAGGCACACGCGACGGCTGGTTGGCGCCGAACAGGAACATACTGGTCAGAGGAGCAACGCCCAGCTTGTTGACCTTGTCACGCAGGAACATGCGCGACTTCACGTCAACCAGAGTGTTGGTACCCGGACGCAGGGTCAGCTGATAGGCACCGGTGGCACGCGGCGAGTCGAGCAGTGCAAAGATCACCAGATGGTTGTCATCCGGGCCTGGCTTCTCGATCCAGAATTCCTTGAAGCGCGGAAATTCTTCACCGGACGGCGAGGCAGTGTCGATCGCCATGCCGCGCGCGGAAAGGCCATAAACCTGACCTTTGCCGATCACGCGGAAGTAGCTCGCGCCCAGCATGGTCATGATTTCGTCCTGCTTGTCATCCTTGTTGATCGGATACAGGACACGGAAACCGGCATAACCCAGTTTCTCGGTGGATTTCGGGTCGATCTTCAGATCGCCGAAGTCAAAACGATTCGGGTCGTACTTGATCTCGTCGACGCTGGTCGCGGTCACTTCGTTGATTTTGACCGGCGTATCGAAGTGCATGCCCTGGTGGTAGAAAGACACTTTGAACGGAGTCTTTTCACCCGCCCATTCGGCCTTGTCATCACGGAAGCGGATCTTCTGATAATCGGCGAACTTCATGTCGCGCAGCTCGTTCGGCAGATTGCTCCTCGGAGCCTCGAACTTCTGCCCGGCCATTTCTTTGGCCTTCGCCGCTACATCATCAAGGTTGAACGCCCATAGCTGACCTGCACTGAACAGGCATACAAGGGCCGAGCTTGCCAGAAGTGCACTACGCAACCGCTTGACAGGTGTCTTTGGAGCATCACAGGGACTAACAATCACGAGCAACCCTCGCCGAAAAACAGATGAAAAAACCAACGGCCAGCTATCAATGCCGGGTTGGCGAGCATTGTTCCGACTCCGAATGGGCTTAATGATTCCCCAACCAGGTGTCAGAACCGCTTTTGTCATACCAAATGGACCAACAGTGTCGATCCCCGTAGCGCGCGATTATCCAGTAGCGCGCGCCACAACGCATCAGGTATGACAAAGAAATTTATCCCTGCAAGACAGATGAATTCAGGGGAACAACATGAAATCGTAGCTTATGTATCAAACAAAAATGTCACCGGGCCATCATTTATCAGGTGCACCTGCATGTCTGCACCAAACTGGCCCGCAGCTACCGTAGGATGCGCGATTCTGGCCTGACTCAACAGATAGTCGAACAGCTCGGCACCCAGCGCTGGAGGTGCGGCTTTAGAGAAGCCCGCACGCAACCCGCTTTTGGTGTCCGCAGCCAGTGTGAACTGGGAAACCAGCAACAAGCCGCCCCCCACCTCGCGCAAAGACAGATTCATCTTGCCCTCGGCATCGCTGAACACTCGATAATTGAGCAACTTGTGCAGCAACTTATCGGCACTGGCGCGGGTGTCTTGAGGCTCTATTCCCACCAACACCAATATGCCCTGTTCAATGGCACCCACGACCTCGGTGCCGACCTCGACGCGCGCACTTCGCACGCGCTGCAACAAACCTTTCATAGATGCCTTTCCAGACTCAAAACCAATACCGGATGACTGTTACGCTTCTTCGGGCGGCAGGTCGAGCAGGTTGCGCGCAACTTCTGCAGCGGCCCGTACCAGCGCGTCGGCGATACCCGGTTCGGCTGCCGAATGCCCGGCCTCGCGAATCACCTGCAGCTCACTGCCAGGCCAGTTCTGGTGCAGCTCCCATGCATTATCCAGCGGACAGATGACATCGTAACGACCGTGCACAATGATTGCCGGCAGGTGCGCGATCTTCGGCATGTCGCGAATGAGCTGGTTGTCTTCCAGAAAAGCGTTGTTCATGAAGTAGTGGCATTCGATGCGCGCGATAGACAACGCACGGTGCGGCTCGGCGAAGCGATCCACCACTTGCGGATTGGGGCGCAAGGTTGCGCAACGCCCTTCCCAGGTCGACCAGGCCTTGGCGGCGTGCATCTGGGCGATCTGATCCGGACCGGTGAGTCGCTTGTGGAAGGCAGCCAGAATGTTGTCACGCTCGTCCAGCGGGATCGGCGCGACATAATCCTGCCAATAGTCCGGGAACAAACGGCTGGCCCCCGCCTGATAGAACCAGTCGATTTCCTGTTGCCGGGCAAGGAATACGCCACGCAGGATCAGCGCGTGCACGCGATCGGGATGGGTCTGTGCATAGGCCAGAGCGAGGGTCGAACCCCACGAACCGCCGAACAGCACCCATTTATCGATCCCGAGGTGCTCGCGAATCGCTTCGAGGTCTTCCACCAGTTTCCAGGTGGTATTGTTTTCAAGGCTGGCATGCGGTGTGGAACGGCCGCAACCGCGCTGATCGAAGGTGACGATGCGGTACAGGTTGGGATCGAAATAGCAGCGACTGTGCGCGTCGCACCCAGAACCCGGGCCGCCGTGGATGAACACCACCGGCAACCCCTCTGGCGAGCCACTTTCATCGACGTAAAGCACATGCGGTTGTTCCACGGCCAGATCGTGCCGGGCGTAGGGTTTGATCTGCGGGTACAAAGTCTGCATAAGTGCTCCATAAGTCCAGTTCAGAGGCTTCTATTATTCTGCCGTGGGGCATCATAAACCCGAAACGAAGAATCAGCATGCTGCACGTCATTGATCAGGATGGAACGAACGATGCAAGCGTTTTGCCAATTTCACCGGTGCGCGAACCAGAGCCGTTGCGCTGGGTCGAAGCGAGAGCTATGCCATGAATTATTTCGCTTTTTTTCAGGAAATAATTGACGACACGCCTACAGTCTAAGAATCCCGTTTTCCATTCGTCAGACTACTTGAGGTTTTACCGATGTCTCAGGAACCACTTGTTCGTGACGCTGATGTGGCCGCTTTTCGCGCCGCTGTGCTCGCCAAACTCACCTACTCGGTGGGCAAGGACCCCGACCATGCGTTTGAGCATGACTGGTTTGAAGCTGTCGCCCTTGCCGCCCGCGACCATATGGTCGAACACTGGATGGACCATACGCGGCAGATCTATCGCAAGGTTCAGAAACGCGTTTACTACCTGTCTCTCGAATTCCTGATAGGCAGGCTGCTGTACGACAGCCTCAGTAACCTGGGCCTGCTCGAAGTCGCTCGCGAGGCGCTGACCGAGCTGGGTGTGGACATCGAGCGTATCCGCCTGCTTGAACCGGATGCGGCACTGGGTAACGGCGGCCTGGGTCGTCTGGCTGCGTGCTTCATGGAAAGCATGTCGACCCTGGGCATTGCGGGTCATGGTTACGGCATTCGTTACGAGCACGGCCTGTTTCGTCAGGGCATCGTCGATGGCTGGCAGCAGGAGCAGACCGAGAACTGGCTGGACTTCGGTAACCCATGGGAATTCGAACGCCCTGAGGTGGTGTACTCCATCGGCTTCGGCGGCAGTGTCGACACCGTCCCGACCGAAGCAGGCGACTCGCGTCAGGTATGGCGTCCGGGCGAGACCGTTCGGGCCATCGCCTATGACACCCCGGTGGTGGGCTGGCGCGGCAAGAGCGTCAACACCCTGCGCTTGTGGCGCGCCCGTGCGGTAGAAGACCTGCACCTGGAGCGCTTCAACGCCGGCGATCACTTCGGCGCGGTTGCCGAAGTGGTGCGCGCCGAAAGTATCTCCCGCGTGCTTTACCCGAACGATGCGACCGAAGCGGGTCAGGAACTGCGTCTGCGTCAGGAATACTTTTTCGTTTCCGCGTCGCTGCAGGACTTGCTGCGCCGCCATCTGAACCAGCACGCCACACTGACGGATCTGTCCGAGCATGCGGCGATTCAGATGAACGACACGCACCCCTCGATCGCCGTGGCCGAGCTGATGCGTCAGTTGATCGACAACCACAACATCCCGTGGGACACCGCCTGGAAAATCACCGTCGGCACCCTCGGCTACACCAACCACACTCTGCTGCCTGAAGCACTGGAGACCTGGTCGGTGGGCCTGATGGAGCGGATGTTGCCGCGCCACATGCAGATCATCTACCTGATCAACGCGCAGCATATCGACACACTGCGTGCCAAGGGCGTCGACGATGTCAACGTGCTGCGTGCCGTGTCGCTGATCGAAGAAGACAACGGTCGTCGGGTACGCATGGGCAACCTGGCGTTCCTCGGCTCGCATAGCGTCAACGGCGTTTCGGCGCTGCACACGCAACTGATGCGCAAGACCGTGTTCGCCGAGCTGCACAAGATCTATCCAGAGCGGATCAACAACAAGACCAACGGCATCACCTTCCGCCGCTGGCTGTTCCAGGCCAACCCGAAGCTGACCGAGATGCTTGTCGAGTCGCTCGGCGAGGATGTTCTGGACAACGCCGAGACGCGCCTCAAAGAGCTCGAGCCGTTCGCCGAGAAGTCGTCGTTCCGCAAGCAGATGGCCGATCAACGCCTGCACAGCAAGCGTGCGCTGGCGGCGATCATTCATGAACGTTTGGGCATTGCCGTCAACCCTGCCGCGATGTTCGACGTTCAGGTCAAGCGGATCCACGAGTACAAGCGCCAGTTGCTGAACCTGTTCCACACCGTCGCCCTGTATCAGGCCATTCGGGCCGAGCCAGGTACCGATTGGGTGCCACGGGTGAAGATCTTCGCCGGCAAGGCGGCGGCCAGCTATCACTCGGCCAAACTGATCATCAAGCTGACCAACGACATCGCGCGAACCGTGAACAACGATCCGACCGTACGCGGTCTGCTGAAAGTGGTGTTCATGCCCAACTACAACGTCAGCCTGGCGGAGAGCATCATTCCGGCGGCCGACCTGTCCGAGCAGATTTCCACCGCAGGCCTGGAAGCGTCCGGGACCAGCAACATGAAGTTCGGCCTCAACGGCGCACTGACCATCGGTACGCTGGACGGTGCCAACGTGGAAATGAGCGAGCAGGTCGGGCTGGAGCACATGTTCATCTTCGGCATGTCTTCGCAACAGGTCGAAGCCCGCAAGCAGGCAGGTGAATTCAGCGCGCATGACGATGTGGCTGCTTCCGGACGCTTGAACGATGTGCTGCAGGCGATCCGGGGTGGTGTGTTCTCGCCGGATGATCCGAACCGCTATGTGGGCCTCATCGATCAGTTGCTGGATTATGACCGCTTCCTGGTCTGCGCTGACTTCGACTCGTACTGGGCGGCCCAGGCCAAGGTCGAAGAGCGCTGGCACGACTCCAAGGAATGGTGGCGCTCGGCGGTCCTCAATACCGCACGTATGGGCTGGTTCTCCTCGGACCGGACCATCCGCGAGTACGCCGGAGACATCTGGAAGGCGCTGGACTGACGTTAAAGTTCGAAAAAACGCAGTGTGGGAGCGAGCTTGCTCGCGAAGAGGCCAGTAATGCCTCGGAAAAGAAGGCGTTTGAACCAACGTCTTCGTGAGCAAGCTCACTCCCACAAGCGCCACAAGGATCTGTCTCAGTCCTGCAGAGACTCTGGTGCCCCCGGCTCAAAACATTACAAGCGATGTCCGCCCGCCCCTATATACTGCGCCTGATAAACCTTTACACACCGAAAAGGATGTCGTCGCGTGCTTTGGATTTGTCTGGTGGTGGGCGGTGCGCTATTGGGCTACTCGCTCAGTTATGACGAGTGGGCCGGTACGCTGATGGGTGCAGTCATGGGCTGGGTTTTCTGGGCCGGCATTCGCGTGCGTCTGCTTGGCAGGCAATCCGCCGATCAGCTGCAGCAACTGCTCGCAACCCGCGAATCCCTCGATGTCCTTCAGCAGCGCCTGAGCGCACTCGAACGTCAGTCCGCGCCCGGCGTGCCGCCTGCGCAGGCCCCTGCACCGCTTCCACTCGATGCAGTCATCGTCGAAGCGCCCACCGACGGCCCCGAACTGATCTGGGACCTACCGGACGAAGCGCCGCAGACAACAACGCCTGCCGAGCCCGCACCACAGATACTCCAGCCAACCAGGACAGCAAAAGCCAATCCGCTGGACAGCGCGATCAACGCCGCAAAAGACTGGCTGCTGGGCGGTAATACCGTATTGCGCGTGGGTGTCGTGGTGCTGTTCCTCGGCCTGGCGTTTTTGCTGCGCTATGCCACCGAAGGCATGGTCGTGCCGCTTGAAGCGCGCTACGCCGCAGTGGCCGCGAGCGCCATGGCTCTGCTCGGTCTGGGCTGGTGGCTGCGGATGCGCAACGGTCCTTACGCCTTGATGCTGCAAGGCACCGGCGTTGGGGTGCTGTACCTGACCGTGTTCGCCGCGATGAAACTGCACACCCTGCTGGACCCGACGCTGGGCTTCGCGCTGCTGGTCGCAATCACCAGCTTCTCGGCCATTCTGGCGCTGACGCAGAATTCACTGGCCTTGGCATGCGCCGGAGCGCTGGGCGGCTTTGCGGCACCGTTGCTGGCTTCGACCGGGCAAGGCAGCCATATCTCGCTGTTCAGTTATTTTGCCCTGCTCAATGCAGGCATCATCGCCATCGCCTGGTTCAAGGCCTGGCGCATTCTCAACCTGATCGGCTTCTTCGGCACCTTCGGCATCGGCTTCGCCTGGGGCCTGCAGGCTTACACACCGGCATTGTTCTGGAGCACCGAGCCCTTTCTGATGGTGTTCTTCCTGATGTATCTGGCCATCGGTCTGCTGTTTGCCCGCCGCAAACTGCTGGAGCTGGACAGCGCGCCGCCCGACCACACTCGCGAAGCCATGCTGCGCTGGGCTGCCCGCCAGTGCGATTACGTCGACGGCACGCTGTTGCTGGGCACGCCGATAGCCGGGTTCGGCCTGCAATATGCGCTGGTCGAGCATCTGGAATTCGGCGCTGCGTTCAGCGCGCTTGCGCTCGGCCTGATCTACATGGCGCTGGCACGCTGGCTGGCAGCACGTGCGCCAGGCCAAACCGCCTTGCTGATGGAAACCTGCCTGGCGCTGGGCGTGGTGTTTGCCACGCTGGCGATCCCGCTGGGCCTGGGTTCGCAGTGGACAACCAGCGCGTGGGCCGTGGAAGGCGCGGCGATTTTCTGGCTGGGCTTGCGCCAACAGCTCAGGCTGGCACAGGCTTTCGGCCTGCTGCTGCAACTGGGCGCCAGCGCGATTCTGATCAGCGGCGGTACCGACAGCTCGCCGCAAGCCTTTGCCAACGATTACTGGACGCCGATGATCCTGGCGGTCGCAGCCATGGTCAGTGCCTGGTGCGTGTTCCGCCTCAATTCGCTGACCCTCATCGATCAGCGCACCGCTCGAACACTGCTGATCATCTGGGGCGCGTTCTGGTGGATGGTCTCACTGACCAGCGCTGTGATGCTGCACGCGCCAGAGGCCTATCTGGCTGCAGCGTTTTTGCTAGCCCTTGCGCTCAGCGTGGCGCTCTGGGCGGCAATCGCCATCCGTTTGCGCTGGCCGGATCTCGCCGCGCTGTGCAGCGTACTGACGCCACTCAGCGCCGCTTTGCTGATGATCTCGGTGGACCTGCACAACCATCCCGCAGGGCGCCTGGGCTGGCTGGCCTGGCTGCTGGTGTTTGCCGTGCATCTGCTGACCCTGCGCTTTCTGACCGGCATGCAATCCATCCTCGCCCGACGCGTCGCTCACACCGTGGGCTGCCTGCTGATCATCGCCGTGCTGGCACTGGAACTGCGCTTCGGCCTGCTGCAACTGTCCGAACATTACAACGCCTGGCGCTGGCTGGGCTGGGCGATTGTGCCGAGCCTGTTCCTGCTGGCGATGAGCTCGACGCGCCAATGGCCGTGGCCGGTAAACGCCTGCCCCGAGGCCTATCACCTCGGGGCCGCTGCGCCGCTGGCGGTGTTGATGATGGCGTGGTTCTGGCTGGCGAATACCTTCAGCGACGGCGCGGCGGATCCACTGCCGTATATTCCGCTGCTCAACCCGCTGGAAATCGGTTTGCTGTTGTCACTGGCAGGGGTCTGCCTGTGGCTACGCAAACACGTCATGCGCCTTGGTAACGCTGCCTTGCTGGTGGCTGGCGCGTCACTCTTCGCGCTGGTTACGGCAATGGTCATGCGCACGGCGCATCATTGGGCTGATGTGCCATGGAACACCGGGGCGCTGCTCGACTCCATGCGCGTTCAGGCCGGGTTGTCGATAGTCTGGACGCTGATGGCACTGGCCTTGATGATCGGCGGTCACATGCGCTCCAACCGCCAGCTGTGGCTGGGCGGTGCAGCGTTGATCGGGGTGGTGGTGGTCAAGCTGTTCTTCGTCGAGCTGAGCAATCGCGGCGGCATGGAGCGCATCGTCTCGTTCATCGGCGTTGGCATTTTGCTATTGGTGGTGGGATATTTCGCACCTTTACCGCCGAAACACTCTGTCACAGAGGTCGGCGAAAAACCCGGCCCAGGCCCGACTGCCGCACCGGACACGCTATGAGGAAACCGTTCTTGAGTCATCCTGCCATGAAGATCGCCGTGCTTGGCCTGGCCTTGTGCACGGCGATAACCGCCCTCGCCCAGGACAAACCGGCGGACTTCGCCAGCCAGACGCCGCTAAGCCTGAGCGGCGAAGGACCGTGGTATCGCATCGAGTTGCCGCTTGCCGTCCAGTTGAATGCCCGGCAGACCGATCTGAGCGATGTACGCGTGTTCAATGCAGAGGGCCAGCCGCAGGCTTACTCGATCACGCCGCGCCAGCCCGCCCCCGAACGGGAGCCGACGCCGATCGAGGTCAACTGGTTTGCCCTGTACAGCACACAGGAGGCAGGCGACACCGCACCGGTCATCCGTATCGAGCGCTCCAGCAACGGCGCCGTGATCGAGGTCCAGCCACAAAGCGATATCGAAGCAGGCGAAGAAGTGCTGCGCGGCTGGTTGCTGGACACCAGCGCAATCAAGGCACCGCTTGAACAACTGGTCATCGACTGGAGCACCGAGCGGGAGGGCTTCCAGAATTTCAGTATCGAAGCCAGTGACGACCTGCAGCACTGGCGCAACTGGGGCGAAGGACAGGTTGCGCGGCTGTCGTTTGCCGACGAAGTGGTCGAACAGCGCGAAGTCGGCCTGCCCGGCCAGAGCGCCCGCTATCTGCGCCTGCTGTGGCGTTCCCCGCACAGCGCGCCGCTGCTGATCTCTGCGCACCTGCTGAGCGCCAGCAGCGACACTCCGGCCACACCGCTGACCTGGTCGCCACCGGTCAAGGGCAGCGTCGAAAGCCCCAACGAGTATGTCTGGCAACTGCCCACCGGCTTGCCGATAGGCCGCGTCAAAATCGACATCACCCAGCCCAACAGCCTGGCACCGGCGACGCTCTACGGCCGGCTCGATGCCGGGAAGCCCTGGCAGCCGATCAGCAGCGGCCTGCTGTATCGCTTGTCGCAGAACAACAGCGACGTTTTGCAGGACCAGCTGCAACTGTCCGGACGCATCGTTCAGCAGCTCAAGCTGGTGGTGGATGATCGTGGCGGCGGACTGGGCAGTGAAGCGCCGCAGTTGAGTGTGGCCGTGCCTGCCACGGAGGTGGTGTTCCTGGCGCGCGGTAACGGGCCATTCACCCTGGCAATCGGCAACCCGAGCGTCAAGGCTGCCAACCTGTCGCTGGCCACGCTGATTCCTGACCTGAGTGCGGAAAAGCTCGCGACTCTCGGCACGGCGAGCCCAGCCACAGCGGCTGTGGCCAACATGTCCGCTGCGCCGATCGCCGTGCAACAAAGTACTGACTTCAAACGCTTGGGGCTTTGGGCCGTGCTGCTGCTTGGCGTGGTGTTCCTTGGCTGGATGGCGTTCAGCACGCTGCGCGCTGCAAAACGCTGAAACAGGCGGCCTGTCAGGCGCGGTTCGCCTGACATCTGAACTGAAACAGTCTTAAGCCAGTCTCATAGCAGTATTACGTCGCCACTCGCGTTAAACTGCGCGGGTTTTCATACCCCCTATTTTCGGAGCTATCCATGTCCCGCGTCACACTAAGTCGTTACTTGATTGAGCAGACTCGCAGCAACAACACCCCTGCCGATCTGCGCTTCCTGATCGAAGTTGTGGCGCGCGCATGTAAGGAAATCAGTCACGCCGTCTCCAAGGGCGCGCTGGGCGGCGTACTGGGCAGCATGGGCACCGAAAACGTTCAGGGCGAAGTGCAGAAAAAACTCGATGTAATCTCCAACGAGATTCTGCTCGAAGCCAACGAGTGGGGCGGTCACCTGGCCGGTATGGCATCCGAAGAAATGGACAACGCCTACCAGATCCCGGGCAAATACCCGAAGGGTGCCTACCTGCTGGTTTTCGACCCGCTGGACGGCTCGTCGAACATCGACATCAACGCACCGGTCGGCACTATCTTCTCGGTACTGCGCTGCCCGAACGAATACCTGAGCCAGAACGAAGCGCTGAATGAGAAGGCCTTCCTGCAGCCAGGCACCGAACAGGTCGCCGCCGGTTACGCCATCTACGGCCCGCAAACCATGCTGGTCCTGACCCTGGGCGATGGCGTGAAAGGCTTCACCCTGGACCGCGAGATGGGCAGCTTCGTGCTGACCCACGAAGACATCACCATCCCGGAGTCCACTCAGGAGTTCGCGGTCAACATGTCCAACCAGCGCCATTGGGAAGCCCCGGTACAGCGCTATGTGAGCGAGCTGCTGGCCGGTGAAGACGGTCCGCTGAAAAAGAACTACAACATGCGCTGGGTCGCGGCGATGGTGGCCGACGTACACCGTATCCTGACCCGTGGCGGCCTGTTCATGTACCCGCGCGACAGCCGCGAGCCTTCCAAGCCGGGCAAGCTGCGCCTGATGTACGAAGCCAACCCGATGTCCTTCCTGGTCGAACAGGCTGGCGGTGCGTCCACTGACGGCCATCAGCGCATTCTCGACATTCAGCCTGAAGGCCTGCACCAGCGCGTTGCGGTGTACCTGGGTTCCAAGGAAGAAGTCGAGCGCGCCACCGCGTATCACAAGGCATAAGACGTCGTCTGCACCAGTAGTGATCGGGCCATGCTCGATCACTACCGAGTGAACAGATACTTGAAAAAACCAGCAGTCCGCCCTTCTGCCAGCCCCTTCTGCGGGCCAACTGTCTGATCCACGGCATAAATCCTTGCGCCGTGCGGGAACCAGATTCCCTTTTTCTCTTCTAAGCTTGCGGTATTGCGCCAGCGCCAGACTGCACCGGCTTGCACTGCGACGCGACCCCCTTCCGTTCAGGAGCTACATCCATGTCCTTGCGTTCTGTCGCGTTAATCTCGTTCTGCGTCCTGCTGGCTGCCTGCAGCAAGATCACTCAGGAAAACTACTCCAAACTGTCCGCTGGCATGCCTAAGGCTCAAGTCGAGTCCTTGCTCGGCAGCCCGACGGAATGTTCCGGTGCGCTGGGCATGTCGAGCTGCACCTGGGGCGACCAGAACACCTTTATCAGCGTGCAGTACGCAGCGGACAAGGTTGTGCTGTTCTCGGGCCAGGGTCTGAAATAACACATGATCAAGGTACTGGTACGTTTTGGAATTTGTGTCATGGCCAGCTTTTTGGCCATCGGTTTTGCCCACTCGGCTGACAATCTCGAGCCCAAGACTGTCGACAGCGTCGACCTCAAGCAGTATCAGGGCACCTGGTACGAGATCGCCCGCCTGCCGATGTTCTTCCAGCGCAAGTGCGCTCAGTCCGAGGCACGCTATACGCTCAAGGACGACGGCAACATCGCGGTGACCAACCGCTGCCGCACGATTGAAGGCAAGTGGGAAGAAGCCACCGGGACCGCCTCACCGCAGGTTCCAGGCAAGACCGACAAGCTGTGGGTTGTGTTCGACAACTGGTTCTCGCGCCTGCTGCCGAGCGTTGCCAAGGGTGATTACTGGATTCTGGACGTCAGCGAAGGCTACCGTACCGCCGTGGTCGGCAACCCGGATCGCAAGTACCTGTGGCTGTTGTCGCGTACACCGACCGTGTCTGCCTCGGTCAGAGAAGACATGCTCAGCAAGGCCCGCCAGCAAGGCTACGACACCTCACGCCTGATCTGGCGTGAGGATGACTCGAAGATCGGCAAAGGCGAGAAGTAACCGAATCGGGATTCTGGCTAAGCCCGGCAGGAGCGAACTTGTTCGCGAAGACGGTCGTTCAAACGATAAATTTCAGAACGCTTTCCGGCCCCTTCGCGAACAAGTCCGCTCGCACGGCCTTCGGCCAGAAGCAGAAGCGGACTCGTGGATAACGCCGAGTGCTCTGCGTCCTCCCTTGCATCAGCCCAGCAACTCCCTCAACACCTGCGCGAACTCGCGGTTGCTTTGTTCGTCTGCGGCGTGTCGCCCTTCGCGTATGACCCACCGCCCGTTGACCGCCACGTCGCGGATCTGCCGATCGCTGCCGGCGAACAGCCAGCGGTTGAGGATGGCGTCGTCCGAAGCCGTGGCGATGTACGGGTCGTTGCCATCCAGCACCAGCCAGTCCGCGCGCTGCCCCACTTGCAGCGTACCCATCTGCTGCCCCAATGCCTGCGCGCCACCGGCGAGTGCAGCGTCGTATAGCGTGCGACCAACCATGGGCTGATCGCTCCGATATAGCCGGTTACGGCGCTGATCGCGCAGACGCTGGCCGTATTCCAGCCAGCGCAGTTCTTCGACTACGCTGAGCGAGACGTGACTGTCCGAACCGATCCCCCAGCGACCGCCCTGAGCAATGTAGTCCACCGCCGGAAAGATCCCGTCGCCGAGGTTGGCTTCAGTGGTCAGGCATAACCCTGCCACCGCGCCGCTTTGCGCCATCAGGGCCACTTCATCCGCCTCGGCATGGGTCGCATGGACCAGGCACCAACGGTTATCCACTGGCGCGTTTTCATACAGCCATTGCAGCGGGCGTCGACCACTCCAGCTCAGGCAGTCATCGACTTCCTTCTGCTGCTCCGCGATATGAATATGCACCGGACACTGCCGGTCACTGGCCGCCAGCACCTCACTGATCTGCTGCGGCGTCACCGCGCGCAGCGAGTGGAAGCACAGCCCCAGCTGCTGCGCAGACTGAGCCGCCAGAACCGGACGCAAACGAGCCTGCAGATCCAGATAGCTGTCGGTGCTGTGGATAAAACGCCGCTGGCCCTCGTTGGGAGCCTGCCCGCCAAAACCGGAATGGCTGTACAGCACCGGCAGCAAGGTCAGGCCGATACCGACCGAACCGGCTGCCTGGCTGATCTGCAGCGCGAGCTCGGCAGGGTCGGCATAGGGTTTGCCATCGCTGTCCTGATGCACGTAATGAAATTCGGCAACCGAGGTGTAGCCGCCCTTGAGCATCTCGATGTACAGCTGGCGAGCGATAACGCCCAGTTGCTGCGGGCTGATGCGCCCCACCAGGCGATACATCAGGTCGCGCCAGGTCCAGAAACTGTCGTTAGGGTTACCCGCCACTTCCGCCAGCCCGGCCATTGCGCGCTGGAACGCGTGGGAGTGCAGGTTCGGCATGCCAGGCAGTAAAGGTCCGTGAACCTTCTCGGCGCCCTGCTGCTCGGCATTGGCCTCGACGCGGGTCAAAATACCGTCCTGACCGACCTCCAGGCGAACGTTGCTGGCCCAGCCGTCGGAGAGTAACGCGCGCTCGGCAAAGAAGGCTGACATTGACTTCACACCTCATCACTGTAATTTGTATATACATATACAGACGTTTGAGTGACCGGTAAACCTTCTGCATGCTTGCCGAGCAGCTGGTTAATGGTTAGCGTGGACGCTTTGCAGCGTCTGAATGCTCTCGAAAACACCGTCTCGAACAACAAGGACTCCCACGTGTCGACTCCGCCCGCCGCTTCTTCCCTGGCAGCCCAGATGGGCGAAAGTCCTGCACCCTTGTACGCCCGCGTGAAACAGATGATCGCCTTGCAAATCCAGAACGGCACCTGGCCGCCGCACCACCGTGTGCCGTCGGAAAGCGAACTGGTGACGCAACTGGGCTTCAGCCGCATGACCATAAACCGGGCACTGCGCGAGCTGACCGCCGAGGGCCTGCTGGTACGCATGCAGGGCGTCGGCACCTTTGTCGCCGAACCCAAGAGCCAGTCGGCGCTGTTCGAAGTGCACAACATTGCCGACGAGATCGCCGCGCGTGGCCATCGCCATACCTGCAAGGTCATGGTCCTCAAGGAGGAAGCCGCTGGCTCCGAGCGCGCCCTGGCGCTGGACATGCGTGAAGGCCAGCGGGTCTTCCACTCGTTGATCGTGCATTACGAGAACGACATCCCGGTGCAGATCGAGGACCGCTTCGTGAACGCCCAGGTCGCTCCGGACTACCTCCGGCAGGACTTTACCCTGCAAACGCCTTACGCCTACCTGTCGCAGGTTGCGCCGCTCACCGAAGGCGAGCATGTGGTCGAGGCGATTCTCGCCGAAGCCGATGAATGCAGGCTGTTGCAGATAGAGGCGGGAGAACCCTGCCTGCTGATTCGCCGCCGTACCTGGTCAGGCCGTCAGCCGGTCACCGCCGCGCGCCTGATCCACCCCGGCTCCCGCCATCGCCTGGAAGGACGCTTTACCAAATGAGCCAGACCCGCATTTTGCGCGCCGTCGACTACCCGCGCATGCCGTGGAAGAACGGCGGAGGCAGCACGGAAGAAATCGCTCGCGACGCAGGCCAGGACCTGGACGGCTTCGGCTGGCGGCTGTCGATTGCCGACATCGAAACCTCGGGCGATTTTTCGGTGTTTGCCGGTTATCAGCGCATCATCACGGTCCTTCAGGGCGCGGGCATGACGCTGGACGTGGATGGGCTGAGCAGTCGTCCGCTGCTGCCATCGGACCCGTTTGCATTCAGCGGTGACAGCCAGGTCAATTGCACCTTGCTGGACGGGCCGATTCGCGATTTCAACCTGATTTATGCCCCACACCGCTACACTGCACGCTTGCACTGGATAGACGTGCGTCACCCGCAACGCCTGTTCAGTTCAGCCAGCACCCTGGTGCTGTTCAGCATGGCCGAGCAAGTGGCGATCAGCGTCGACAGTCAGCCGTGGGAAGTCCTCGGCAAACACGATTGCGCTCAGGTGGACAACGCTGGCGGTCTGCTTGAAGTCGAACTGCAATCACCTCGCGCCAGCCGTTGCTGCCTGATCGAGCTCACCGCCACAGGCCAGTAAGCGCTTATCTGCACATCTGATAAAAACAGCTTTTCGTTCAAGGACGACCATGACTCAAGTTCCGAACCGGGAAACGCCCAGAGGCATTGCCATCCTCGCCGGCTTCCTCGCCTCCGAATCAGCCGGCGGCATCGTGTTGATGGCCGCTGCGCTGGCGGCATTGATCGTTGCCAACTCTCCTTTGTCTGCCGGCTATTTCTCGATCCTGCACAGCGTCTGGCTGGGCCTCTCGGTCGAGCTGTGGATCAACGACGGGCTGATGGCGATCTTCTTCCTGATGGTCGGCCTGGAAATCAAACGTGAAGTCCTCGCCGGTGGTCTGGCGACCTGGGGGCAACGCGCCCTGCCCGGCTTTGCAGCCGCAGGCGGAATGCTGGTGCCTGCGCTGATCTACATCGCGATCAATTGGGGCAATCCGCAGACCCTGAGCGGCTGGGCGATCCCGGCAGCCACCGACATCGCCTTCGCCCTCGGCGTGCTGTCGCTGCTCGGCAATCGGGTGCCGACCTCGCTGAAGGTGTTTCTGGCCGCGCTGGCGATCCTCGACGATCTGGGCGCCGTGACGATCATCGCCTTCTTCTACAGCTCCGGTCTGAACCTGCCGATGCTGGCCGCCGCCTTCGTGACGCTGGCGGTGCTGATCGTCATGAATCGTTTGAACGTGCGCCGTCTGCTGCCTTATCTGCTGCTCGGCGCGCTGCTGTGGTTCTTCGTCCTGCAATCGGGTGTGCATGCCACGCTGGCCGGTGTCGCCCTGGCGCTGTGCATCCCGATGGGCAAGCCCGAGGAAGAAGCCCGCTCGCCCCTGCTGTTCCTCGAAGAAAAGATGCACTACTGGGTGGCTTTCGCCGTGGTGCCGATCTTTGGTTTTGCCAACGCTGGCGTGTCGCTGGCCGGCATCACCTTGGGCAACCTGATCGATCCTGTGCCACTGGGCGTTGCGCTGGGACTGTTCGTGGGCAAGCAGATCGGCGTGTTTCTCGCCGCCGTGCTGGCCATCCGCGCCGGGCTGGCAGTATTGCCGGAGGGCAGCAACTGGGTGCAGCTGTACGGCGTGGCGATTCTGTGCGGCATCGGTTTCACCATGAGCCTGTTCATCGGCAACCTGGCGTTCCCCGGCTCGCAACACCTGATCGACGAGGTGAAGGTCGGCGTACTGATCGGCTCGGGGCTGGCCGCTATTGCCGGAATTGTGCTGCTGCGCAGCCGTTTCAGTCGGGCCTGAAAAAATATTTTCAAATCACTGCATCCAGATGGGTTTCTCGCGGGTAGTACATTCAGCAGCCACTTCGAGTTGCTGAGCGCGGTCAAACCTTCTGGAGATTTCTGCATGAACGCAAAACGCTTGCTCTGCCTTGCTGGTACCACCCTGGCCTTCACTTGCCTGTCGTCTGTTGCCATGGCTCAGACCGACCTCCCCGAAAGCGTCCGTGTGCCGGCTGGCAACAAGGTCGGCATGCAAACCACCGGGGTTGGCGAGATCACCTACGAGTGCCGCGCCAAGGCCAACATGCCCAACGAAATGGAGTGGGCGTTCGTCGGCCCCAAAGCAGTGCTCAACGACAAGAGCGGCAAACAGGTCGGCACCTACTACGGCCCGCCTGCTACCTGGGAAGCCAAAGACGGTTCCAAAATAACCGGCACCCAGGTTGCCGTGGCCCCTTCGAGCGCTGGCAACCTGCCGTACCAACTGGTCAAGGCCAACCCGGCCGAAGGCAAGGGCGCAATGACCGGCGTCACGTACATTCAGCGTGTGGCCCTGAAAGGCGGCGTTGCCCCGGCCAAAGCCTGCGCAGAGAGCAACAAGGGCGCGAAGGAAGTGGTCAAGTATCAGGCCGACTACTTGTTCTGGACCGCAAGCTGATAGCCATCACTAACCGGGTGACCGCTCAGCATTAAGCTATGCTGCTGGGCGGGAGCCTCGTGATATCAACGAGGCAGCAGTCTTCCATTGATGGCGGATCATCTTGTCTTCGCACGAATCTCTCTTTGATTACGAAGCCACGTTGCAGGCCTGCGCTCGCGGTGAAAAGCAGGCCTTGCAGCGTCTCTATCAACAGGAAAGCGCCCGGTTGCTCGGCGTCGCTCAGCGCTTGGTGCGTGACCGCGCGCTGGCCGAAGACATCGTGCATGACGCGTTCCTGAAAATCTGGTCCCACGCGGCCAGCTTCGATGCCTCGCGTGGTTCGGCACGTGGCTGGATCTTCAGCGTGACCCGCCACCTGGCGCTCAACACGTTGCGCAACACGGCTCGCGAGGTGCGTGTCGAAGACGACGGCAGTGAAGATCATCAGGAACAGGCGACACTGGAAGGCTGGCAGGAAATCGGCGATGCCTTCGATTGGCGGGTCAATCCAGGACGGATTACTTCATGCATGGAGCAACTGGAACCAGTAAGACGAAACTGTATTTTTCACGCTTACGTAGACGGTTATTCGCATCAGGAAATCGCGCAGAAAATTGGCGCGCCATTGGGTACGGTCAAAGCCTGGATCAAGCGCAGCCTGACGGCTTTGCGGGAGTGCATGGGATGACCCGGCCTTTAGACGACAACATTCACGAGCTGGCTGGCGAGTATGTACTCGGCACGCTCTCGGCGCAGAAGCGGCTCGACGTACAGCGTCGCCTGTCGCGCGAGCCCGACCTGCAGGCTGCCGTCAATGCCTGGGAGCAGCGTCTGCTGCCCCTGACCGAGCTGGCCGAACCGGTGACGCCATCGCCTGGCCTGTGGGATCGCATCGAACGTAACCTGCTGGACATGACCACGCCTGCCAGCACGCCGCAAAAACCGCGCGTTCGCTGGTGGGACAACCTGTCGATCTGGCGCGGCCTCGCCGGAGCAGGCCTGGCTGCTTCGCTGGTACTGGGCATGACGCTGCTGACCCGCGCACCGGCGCAACCGTCTTATCTGGTGGTCCTCGTAGGACCGCAGGACAAGGCTCCCGGCTGGGTCGTGCAGGCCAGTAACTCGCAGGAAATACAGCTTATCCCGCTGGGGGTGTTCGAGGTTCCGGCCGACAGGGCGCTGGAGTTCTGGACCAAGGGTGACGACTGGCAAGGCCCGGTTTCGCTTGGCCTGGTCAAGCCGGGAGAGAGCCTGCATGTGCCGCTGGATAAACTGCCGCCGCTGCAACCCAATCAGTTGTTCGAGCTGACACTGGAGAAATCCACTGGCTCGCCAATCGGCAAACCCACCGGGCCGATTCAGTTCATCGGCCGGGCGGTGAAGGTGATCTGACGCAAAGGCAGATTACTTGCGGCTGCAGTCGTCCTGTTGCAGCAGGTTGGCCTGGGTCAGGTTGCAGTCTGCCGGTACGCTGCGCGTCAGCCAGACATTGCCGCCGATTGTAGAACCTTTGCCGATGGTGATACGCCCCAGAATCGTCGCGCCAGCGTAGATCACCACGTCGTCTTCAACGATCGGATGCCGTGCATGACCTTTCTGCAACTGGCCGTCCTCGTCCGACGGGAAGCGCTTGGCGCCCAGGGTTACGGCCTGATAAATCCGCACCCGCTCGCCGATGATCGCGGTTTCGCCAATGACCACGCCTGTTCCGTGATCGATGAAAAAGCTCGGGCCGATCTGCGCACCCGGATGAATATCGATACCGGTCGCTGAATGAGCGATTTCCGAGCTGATACGCGCCAGCAACGGCAAACCGGCGCGATACAGATAATGCGCCAGCCGATGGTGGATCACCGCCAGAATGCCGGGATAGCACAGCAGCACTTCATCGACACTGCGCGCCGCAGGGTCGCCGTGATAGGCAGCCAGCACGTCGGTGTCCAGCAGCAAACGAATACCGGGCAGGGCCATGGCGAAACCCTGGATCAGCTCCAGCGCTCGCGCATCGATGCTGTTCAGGTCACCACCCTGCTGATGGGCCACGTAGCGCAATTCAAGCCGGGCCTGGGCCAGCAGCGCATTGAGCGCCACATCGAGCGTATGGCCGACATAGAAGTCCTCGCTTTCCTCACGCAGGTCCACCGGGCCCAGGCGCATCGGGAACAGTGCACCGCTCAAGGCTTCAAGAATCTCGCCCATGGCCGCACGCGAAGGCAGCTCACGTCCACCGTGCTCACCGCTCACCCGCCTGTTGCGAGCCCGCCAGTCTTCACGCGCGCCACGCAACTGGCTGACGATGCGCTGCAACTGCCAATGGCTGGAGCGGCCGTCGGCGGACGCTTCTGGAATATCGCTCACGCTTGACTCTCCTTGATGTGAAGGGTGGCGACCGACAGTAAGGGCCGCTGCTGTTACCACTCTACGGCAAACATTCAGACGAAAAAAACAACAATTTCTGTCGGAATACGCGAAGAGCGCCGTGCGCACAGATAAGTTGCCGTGCGAGAAACGTCTGCCTATAGTCCGGTGACTCTTTACACGGCTTATCGACGACCATGATCAAAAATCAGCTTGCCCGCTTCAATCGCCTGGACCTGATCAGCGCGCCAACGGCTCTGGAAAAGCTCGAGCGCCTGTCGGTGTGGGCAGATCGTGATATCTACATCAAGCGGGATGACACCACCACGCTGGCCCTGGGCGGCAACAAGGTGCGCAAACTCGAGTACCTGGCCGCCGATGCGCTGGCCCAAGGTGCCGACACACTGATCACCGCCGGCGCCATCCAGTCCAATCATGTCCGCCAGACCGCTGCACTGGCCGCGCGCCTGGGCCTTGGCTGTGTGGCGCTGCTGGAAAACCCTATCGGCACCGAAGACCCCAGTTACCTGAAAAACGGCAATCGCCTGCTGCTGGAGTTGTTCGATGCCAAGGTAGAGCTGGTGGAAAACCTCGACAACGCCGACGAGCAACTCCAGGCCCTGGCTGCGCGCCTGAGTTCCAGCGGCAAAAAGCCTTATCTGGTCCCCATCGGCGGCTCAAGCCCGGTAGGTGCGCTGGGTTATGTGCGCGCCGGGCTGGAACTGGCCGAGCAGATCAAACAGACCGGTATCGATTTTGCGGCTGTCGTTCTGGCCTCCGGCAGTGCCGGCACGCACAGTGGTCTGGCGTTGGCACTGGCTCACGAACTGCCGCAATTGCCGGTCATCGGCGTGACCGTATCGCGCAGTGAAGAAGCACAGCTGCCCAAGGTGCAGGGCCTGGCCGAGCGCACCGCAGAGTTGCTCGGCGTTGCGCTGCCTGACCACTTCAAGGTCGAACTGTGGGATGAGTATTTCGCCCCACGGTACGGCGAACCGAACGCCGGCACGCTGTCAGCCATCAAGCTGGTGGCCAGCCACGAAGGGCTGTTGCTCGACCCGGTTTATACCGGCAAGGCCATGTCCGGGCTGCTCGATGGCATTGGCCGTCAACGCTTCAACGACGGCCCGCTGATCTTCCTGCACACCGGCGGTGCGCCAGCGCTGTTTGCCTATCCGGATGCGTTCGACCAGTGACGTTCTAGCCCACGCGGCTTTTATGCCTTTCCAGAGGGAAAATAACTTTTTTTGTTATTTTTCCTCATAAGTAGATGGCTATATAGTCGCGCCCGACAGACCACAACGCTTAACCTTACACCTGACGTAACTGCCTGAAAAAAAGCTGAATAATCAGCACGAAGTTGCTCGAGTCGGGTCAGAAAATGGCCAGACACTTCCATACCAACAAGGGGCTCGCATGAACATTTCCGCTATTCGTCGTACGTTTCTTTTCTCGGCAATGGGCTTGATGCTCAGTGCCGGTATCGCCGGGCAAGCCATGGCTGGCGAGCAACTGCAGAAAATCAAGGACAGCGGTACGCTCAATGTCGGCCTGGAAGGCACTTACCCACCGTTCAGCTTTGTGGATGAGAGCGGCAAGCTCACCGGCTTCGAAGTCGAGTTTTCCGAAGCGCTGGCCAAGGAACTGGGTGTGAAGGCCAAGATCCAGCCGTCGAAATGGGATGGCATCCTGGCCGCTCTGGATTCCAAGCGTCTGGACGTGGTGATCAACCAGGTGACCATTTCCGACGAGCGCAAGAAGAAGTACGACTTCTCCGAGCCCTACACCGTGTCCGGTATTCAGGCGCTGGTTTTGAAGAAGAACGAAGACGCGATCAAGTCCGCCAAAGACCTGACGGGTAAAAAGGTCGGTGTAGGTTTGGGCACCAACTACGAGGAATGGCTCAAGGCAAACGTTCCGGGCGCAATCGTCAAAACCTATGACGATGACCCGAGCAAGATCCAGGACCTGAGTGTCGGTCGTATTGATGCGATCCTCGTTGACCGTCTGGCCGCTCTGGAAATGGCTGCCAAGACAAAAAACAAACTCGTCCCGGCGGGCGACGCATTCTCCCGCCAGGAATCGGGCATTGCCCTGCGTAAAGGCGAGCCTGAATTGCTGGCGGCCATCGACAAGGCAATCGACAAGCTGCGTGCCGACGGTACGCTGAAGAAGTTGTCGGAAAAGTACTTCAACGCTGACGTCACCAAATGATTGAAGAGAGCCTTCAGCTCGCGCTGGACTCCGCGCCCTTCCTGCTCAAGGGCGCGTACTACACGGTTTTCCTCAGTATTGGCGGGATGTTTTTCGGTTTGCTGCTGGGCTTCGGTCTGGCGTTGATGCGCCTCTCGCGTATCAAACCAGTGAACTGGATAGCGCGTATCTACGTGTCGTTCTTTCGCGGCACGCCCTTGCTGGTGCAGCTGTTCGTGATTTATTACGGCCTGCCGGAGCTGGGTATCCAGCTCGAACCGCTGAGCGCCGCACTGATCGGTTTTTCCCTGAACATGGCCGCCTACGCCTGCGAAATCCTGCGCGCGGCCATCAGTTCGGTGGAGCGCGGCCAGTGGGAGGCAGCGGCCAGTATCGGCATGACCCGCTGGCAGACCATGCGTCGGGCGATCCTCCCGCAGGCCGCACGTACCGCATTGCCGCCACTGGGCAACAGCTTTATCTCGCTGGTCAAGGACACGGCGCTGGCAGCCACCATCCAGGTCCCGGAGCTGTTCCGTCAGGCGCAGTTGATCACCGCACGCACCTTCGAAATATTCACCATGTACCTGGCCGCTGCACTGATCTACTGGATCCTTGCAACGGCGCTCTCGCACCTGCAAAACAAGCTGGAAGCCAGGGTCAACCGGCACGATCTGGAGACCTGACACATGATAGTGGTTGAAAAACTCACCAAGGCATTCAAAGGCAATCAGGTGCTCAAGGGCATTGATCTGCGTATCGCAGCCGGGGAAGTGGTGGCCATCATCGGGCCCAGCGGCTCGGGCAAGACCACCCTGCTGCGCTGCCTGAACCTGCTGGAAACCCCTGACAGTGGCAGAATCAAGGTCGGTGACATCGAGATTGATGGCACTCGCTCCATGAACCAGCAGCAGGGGTTGATCCGCCAGTTGCGTCAGCAGGTCGGGTTCGTGTTTCAGAACTTCAATCTGTTTCCGCATCGCACCGCACTGGAAAATGTCATCGAAGGCCCGGTGGTGGTGAAGAAGGTGGCCCGCGAAGCCGCCGAGGCGCTGGGCAGAAAGCTGCTCGCCAAGGTAGGCCTCAGCGGCAAGGAAGACGCTTACCCGCGACGCCTTTCCGGCGGGCAGCAACAGCGCGTGGCGATTGCACGGGCGCTGGCGATGGAGCCGCAAGTGATCCTGTTCGACGAGCCGACCTCGGCCCTGGACCCGGAGCTGGTCGGCGAGGTGCTGACCACCATTCGCGCTCTGGCTGAAGAGAACCGCACCATGGTCATCGTCACTCACGAGATGAGCTTTGCCCGGGACGTCGCCAACCGGGTGATCTTCATCGACAAGGGAGTGATCGTGGAGCAAGGCGAAGCCAAAGCGCTGTTTGCCAACCCGAAAGAAGAACGCACAAGGCAGTTTCTTGAGCGTACCCGCTCCTGATCAGGAAGATCAGCCTGCGCAAAAAGCAGCGTGTATTCAGTCGCGCTGCTTTTTTCTTACATTTCTGGAAGGATTGATCGTTCAATATCCTTGCTGAATTCCCGCGTAATTTTCCGAAAAATCATCGAAATAATAAAATTAGCGTACGTCCGTTCTGCGCCCTGATCCGTGGCCGGCTGCGCCGTTGCGTGCCCGTCTTGCCAGACGTTCCCTTACAGCCTTAATCCCGTCGGTTACAGTCTGTTGCCATTGATACTTTGTGGTAGGACAGTTGTTTAGTGGGGAGTCAACGGTTCCAAACATACAGCGTAGGAAGTATCCGGTTTTCAAGTAAACAAGCCTTAAATGCACTTCGCACATTGACAAGCGCCCGCAAAGCCCATTAGCTCATCTACTTCACACATTCCAGTGAGGCAGCAAAGTTTCAAGTACACAATTCATACCGTTTGTAATGTTTGCCATAACTTGGATATTTAAGGTACTTATCCCCCTGCCTGAACCGCACACTTTATTACTTGAACATGACAACTTATGACGATTCTTTACTTGAACTATTGATTATCAGGAGCACCCCGACATGAATCAAAGCACGTGCAACGCCCACCCCCTGAGCTTGCCGATCCCTTCTGTACCGCTGGCGAGCCGGCATGGCATAGGCGTGAGGAACGCCTCTCAACTCGTTGTTCATGTTGATCCCTACGGCAGCATGGAAGAAGGCGATCTGATCGAACTGTTTTGGGACGGTTGTTACGTCGCGTCAACAATTTTGAAGGCATCCGACGTCGGCAAGCCGGTCATCCTACGTGTGCCGGAAAGCTTTCTGCAGAATGGCAAGGCGAGAACCTACTACCGGGTCATGAAGATAGGCGGAGTACCCGTGACCTCGCCCTGCCGCAAGCTATGGGTCAAGCTCAACGCACCGGGAGGACAGCTGGTCAGCGCCAATACGGAAGAAAACCAGGGGCTGGCGCCACTCTATGTGGCGCCTTCGGTCATACGCCACGGCCTTTCGCGCAGACACCTGGAGGGCGGCTTGCCGATGACCATCGAGCCTTATCTGAACATGGCTGTTCACGACGAGATCACCATACGTTGGGGCGATCTGCGTATGGACCTGCCGCCGCTCACCGCCGACGATGTCGGTGAGCCGGTCGATTTGGTTGTACCGCCTGAGTTGATACGCGAAGGCGGAGACGAGCAACGGCTGGAAGTGAGTTACTGTGTCATCGACCGGGTGGGCAACAACTCGCTTTGGGCACCGCCCCGGATAATAAAGATCCAACCGCTGGGGCATTGAATACCTGACGACGGCCAGTCGGATAAACCGCGTCACTCCACGATACTGTTCAATGGACAGCACCGCACGGAACACTCTAAAAACGCAGCGTTATTTATTCACGCTCATTACGTGTATTAAACATTGGCCACGCGGGTAAGAAAGTTCAACGTCGCTTCGGCATACGCCATGTTTCATCCACACTTGCTTCTGCGCAGGCGTCTAACAGGTTGTGTTACGCAAGGTGAGTACATAAACAGGCATTGGCGACTGACAATAACCATCTATGCTTATTCCAAAAAGCACGTTTTAAAAACTTTTATACACGCTTAGGGTATATGCACCGGACCACCGGACATCGTGATGTTTTCCAGCCGCACCTGATGCGGCCTACTGCTACGAGGTTCCGATGGTCCCTTTCACAACTACCCCTGTGGACAAACCCAGGGTCGTATCGATTGACGGTGAGCGACGCGAGTCTGATCCGGCAACGGTAGCGACCCACCGCGTCGAGGCTCCACAAGAACCTGACGTTGCCCCCCGCCTGCTGAAGGCAACCGTGTTGCAAAACGACGCGCAAGCCATTGCAGCAGCCCACGACCTGGCGGCGGCCGCGCAGATCAATGCCGCCAATCGCGACAGACAACGCGCCTTGCCATGGGCTGAAATCGAACAGTTCACCCGCAGTGGACTGGGCAGTATTTCCATCCCGCGCGCGTACGGCGGCCCGCAAGTGTCGTTCGTCACGGTAGCCGAAGTCTTCAGGATCATTTCTGCTGCCGACCCGGCACTGGGACAGATTCCGCAAAACCAGTTCGGCATTCTGCACTTGCTGCAGAGCAGCGCCACCGAGCAGCAGAAGAAAACGCTGTTCCAGAGCGTGCTGAACGGTTGGCGCATCGGCAACGCAGGGCCCGAGCGTGGCACCAAAAATACCCTGGAACTCAAGGCACGGATCACCACCAACGGTGACCGTCTGAGCATCACCGGACAGAAGTTCTATTCCACGGGTGCGTTGTTCGCACATTGGGTTGCGGTCAAGGCGCTGGATGACCAGGGGCGGCAGATAATGGCCTTCGTCCAGCGTGGCACTCCGGGCCTGCGCATCGTTGATGACTGGTCGGGCTTTGGCCAGCGCACCACCGCCAGTGGCACGGTACTGCTCGACAACGTGCCGGTGGACGCTGCGCTGGTGGTCGATAACTGGCGCCTGTCACTGACGCCGAACATTCAGGGCGCGGTTTCGCAACTGATCCAGGCCGCGATCGACGCGGGTATCGCGCGCGGCGCCATCGACGATGCGATTGCTTTTGTACGCGAGAAATCCCGTCCATGGATCGACGCCAACGTCGAGCGCGCCAGCGATGACCTCTACGTGATCGCCGACATCGGCAAGCTGAAACTCGAACTGCACGCGGCAGAAGCCCTGCTGCGCAAGGCGGGCCAGGAGCTCGACGAGATCAGCGCTGCGCCTATCGATGAGCACTCGGCAGCCCGCGCCTCCATCGCGGTGGCGCGAGCCAAGGTACTGACCACCGAGATCTCGCTGCTGGCCAGCGAGAAGCTGTTCGAACTGGCAGGCAGCCGCGCGACATTGGCCGAGTTCAATCTCGATCGCCACTGGCGCAACGCGCGGGTCCACACCCTGCATGACCCGGTGCGCTGGAAATACCACGCGGTCGGCACCTGGCATTTGAACGGCACCCTGCCTGCTCGCCATTCCTGGATCTGAACCAGACCACTGGAGAAACCCCTTCATGAGTTCCAACCCAAAAGCGCGCGATAACGCGGCGCTGATCACCAGTGACGCTCAGGCCCTGCATGTAGCCCGCGAACTGGCCCTGCAATTGAAAACCGACAGCGCACATCGCGATCGCGAGCGCCGTTTGCCGCATGCCGAACTCGAGCTGTTCAGCCAGTCCGGTCTGTGGGGCATCAGTGTGCCGCAAGCCTTTGGCGGCGCGGGTGTTTCCAACATCACCCTGGCCAAGGTGATCCAGCTGATTTCCGAAGCCGATGGCTCGCTGGGCCAGATTCCACAAAACCATTTTTACGCTCTGGAAGTGCTGCGTGTGAACGGCAGTCCGGAACAGCAGGCGCGCTTGTACGCCGAGGCACTGGCAGGCGTACGCTTCGGCAATGCGCTGGCCGAACTGGGGACCAGAACCGCACATGACCGCACCACTCGCCTGAGCCGCGACGGGGACGGTTATCGCATCAACGGCCGCAAGTTCTACGCCACCGGCGCGCTGTATGCGCAACGTATTCCCACCTCGGTCGTTGACGACGAGGGTGTGCAGCAACTGGTGTTCGTGCCGCACGACAGCGAGGGTCTCAGTGTCATCGATGACTGGAGCGGTTTCGGGCAGCGCACCACGGGCAGTGGCTCGGTGGTGTTCGACAATGTGTATGTCAGCGCCCGCGATGTGGTGCCGTTCCAGAGCGCCTTCCAGCGCCCCACCACGGTCGGGCCGCTGGCGCAGATTCTCCACGCCGCGATCGACACCGGTATTGCCCGTGCTGCCTTCGAGGACGCCCTGGCGTTCGTGCAGACGCGTACCCGGCCATGGATCGATTCGGGTATCGAAAAGGCTGTGGACGACCCGTTGACGCTGCACAGCTTCGGCAAGCTGGGTATTCGCCTGCATGCCGCCGAAGCACTGCTTGAGCGCGCCGGTGAGTTTCTGGATGTCGCTCAGGCCGACAGCAATGCCGAGACTGTCGCCGCTGCGTCGATCGCCGTGGCCGAAGCGCGCGCCATCAGTACGGAGATTTCCCTGGCAGCCGGCAGCACGCTGTTCGAACTGGCGGGCAGTCAATCCACACTGGCCGAACACGGCCTGGATCGCCACTGGCGCAATGCGCGCGTTCATACCCTGCACGACCCGGTACGCTGGAAGTTTCATGCCATCGGCAATTACTACCTCAACGACACTAATCCTCCCTTGCGAGGGACGATCTGATGGCGCGTAAAAAGATCCTCCTCAACGCGTTCAACATGAACTGCATCGGCCATATCAACCATGGCCTGTGGACCCATCCACGGGACACCTCGACGCAATTCAACAGCCTGGAATACTGGACTGACCTGGCGAAACTGCTGGAACGCGGACTGTTCGACGGCCTGTTCATCGCCGACATCGTGGGCGTGTATGACGTCTATCAGAACTCGGTGGACGTCACCCTCAAGGAGGCGATCCAGTTGCCGGTCAACGATCCGCTGCTGCTGGTCTCGGCCATGGCCGGGGTCACCAGACATCTGGGCTTCGGCCTGACCGCCAATCTGACCTACGACGCGCCCTATCTGTTTGCCAGGCGCATGTCGACGCTGGATCACCTGAGCCGTGGCCGGGTGGGCTGGAACATCGTCACCGGCTACCTCGACAGCGCGGCGCGGGCCATGGGCCTCAGCGAGCAGAACGAACACGACCGCCGTTACGATCAAGCCGACGAGTACCTGGAGGTGCTGTACAAGCTCTGGGAAGGCAGTTGGGAAGACGATGCCGTGATCAACGACCGCGAACAGCGCGTCTACGCCCAGCCGGGCAAGGTCCACAAGGTCAGGCATCAGGGCGAGTTCTATCAGGTCGAGGGTTATCACCTCTGCGAGCCGTCGCCGCAACGCACGCCGGTGCTGTTTCAGGCCGGCAGTTCGGAGCGCGGCCTGCAGTTTGCCGGACAGAACGCCGAATGCGTGTTCATCAGCGGGCAGAACAAGGCAGCGACCCGCGAGCAGGTCGACAAGGTGCGCGCCAGTGCCGTGCAGGCCGGGCGCAATCCGGAGGACATCAAGGTGTTCATGGGCCTGAACGTGATCGTCGCGGCCACCGAAGCACTGGCTCGGGAGAAACACGCCGAATACCGCCGCCATGCCAGCGCCGAAGCCGGCGTGGCGCACTTCGCAGCCTCGACGGGCATCGATTTTTCCCGATACGAACTGGACGAACCCATTCAGTACGTGAAAAACAACGCGATTCAGTCCGCGACCAAAAACCTGAAAAACAACGACTGGACGCGCCAGAAACTGCTCGACCAGCACGCCTTGGGCGGCCGCTACATCACCTTGATCGGCTCGCCCGAACAGGTCGCCGACGAACTGGAATCCTGGATCGAGGAAACCGGCCTGGACGGCTTCAACCTGACCCGCATCGTCACCCCGGAAAGTTACGAGGATTTCATTGACCTGGTGATCCCGGAGCTGCAACGCCGGGGCTCATACAAGACCGCTTACCAGGACGGCAGCTTGCGCAAAAAACTGTTTCCGCAAGGCACCGACCGTTTACCGCAACGGCATGCGGGGGCGGCACACCGACATATTTGATGAAGACATGCACCCCACGCCGAAGCGCTTGGCGTTGTACACAAATCTTGTGGGAGCGAGCTTGCTCGCGAAAGCGATTGTCCAGACGCCCTGTTTTCTGTGGCTGCACTGGCCTCTTCGCGAGCAAGCTCGCTCCCACAGGACCGATGCGCTGCCGGAGACGGCACGCCGCCGTAGTTGATGACGACATGCGCCCCCACGCTGAAGCGCTTGGCGTTGTACACAAATCTTGTGGGAGCGAGCTTGCTCGCGAAAGCGATTGTCCAGACGCCCTGTTTTTTGTGTCTGCACTGGCCTATTCGCGAGCAAGCTCGCTCCCACAGGACCGATGCGCTGCCGGGGACGGCACACCGGCGTAGTTAATGACGACATGCGCCCCAACACTGAAGCGCTTGGCGTTGTACACAAATCTTGTGGGAGCGAGGCGCTGCCGGGGACGGCACGCCGCCGTATTTGATGACGACATGCGCCCCCACGCTGAAGCGCTTGGCGTTGTACACAGGTCTTGTGGGAGCAATAAGCACAAGGTGTGGGGACGAGACTTAGGGATTTTTAAAAGGACCGCATCATGAGCAAAACCCTCGCTGCACTGGCCCTCGGTCTGTTGACCCTGACCGCTTACGCCGACGATAAACCCCTGAAAGTCGGGACCACGGCAGCCTTCGCCATACCGCTCGAAGCCGCTGTCGAAGAGGCTGGCAAGCAGGGCCTGAAGGTCGAGCTGGTCGAGTTCACCGACTGGATCGCGCCCAATGTCAGCCTCGCTGCCGGCGATATCGACGTGAACTACTTTCAGCACATCCCGTTCCTGACCAACGCCAACGAAGCCGCCGGCTTCGGTCTGGTGCCTTACGCACCGGGGATCATCAACAACGTAGGTCTGTACTCGAAAAAGTACAAAAGCTTCGACGAACTGCCGACCGGCGCTACCGTGGCCATCGCCAATGACCCGATCAACAGCGGACGAGGCCTGCAACTGCTGGCCAAGGCCGGGCTGATCACGCTCAAGGAAGGTGTTGGTTACAAGGCCACCGAGGAAGACATCACGGCCAACCCGAAAAAACTCAAGCTCATTCAGGTCGAAGCCGTGCAATTGGTGCGAGCCTACGACGATGCCGATCTGGTGCAGGGCTACCCCGCCTACATCCGTCTGGCCAAGACCTTTCCCGCTGACTCGGCGATCCTGTTCGACGGCATGGACCACCCGGAATACGTGATTCAGTTCGTGATCAAGCCTGATCACAAGGATGACCCGCGTCTGGCAAAATTCGTCGATATTTACCAGCACTCGCCCGTCGTCCGCGCCTCACTGGACAAGGTCAACGGCAAGCTTTACCAGGCCGGGTGGAAAGAATGACCGCAACCGCGCAACGCCAACGGCCACTCGACATAGCGGGCGCAGGTCAGCGGGCGCAACAGGCCGAACTGCACCCGGAGCTGAATCGCGCGCATGTACGCTTCATCAACCTGGGCAAGACCTATCATGGCAAGCAAGGCCCGGTGGAGGCGCTGGGCAATATCGATCTGGCCGTCCAGCGCGGCGAGATCTTCGGCATTATCGGTCGCAGCGGCGCAGGCAAATCCTCGTTGATCCGCACCATCAACCGCCTGGAACAACCCAGCAGCGGTCGCGTATTGATCGATCAGGTGGACATCGGCGAGTTCGACGAAGACAAGCTGGTGGAGCTGCGCCGACGCATCGGCATGATCTTCCAGCACTTCAACCTGATGTCGGCCAAGACCGTCTGGCAGAACGTCGAACTGCCACTCAAGGTCGCCGGCGTGCCCAAGGAGCAACGCGCGCGCAAGGTCTCGCAGTTGCTGGAGCTGGTGGGTTTGCAGGACAAGCACAAGGCGTATCCCGCGCAGCTGTCCGGCGGGCAGAAACAGCGTGTCGGCATCGCCCGCGCGCTGGTGCACGACCCGGCGATTCTGTTGTGCGACGAAGCCACTTCGGCACTGGACCCGGAAACCACCCAGTCGATCCTCGGCCTGCTGCGCGAGATCAACCAGCGCCTGGGCCTGACCATCGTGCTGATCACCCATGAAATGGCGGTGATCCGTGACATCTGCCACCGCGTCGTGGTGCTGGAACAGGGGCGAGTCGTCGAGCAGGGGCCGGTATGGCAGGTGTTTGGCGACCCGCAGCACGACGTCAGCAAAACCTTGCTGGCGCCGCTGCAAACCGGGCTGCCTAAAGAGTGGGCCGAGCGCCTGAGCGATCAGCCGCAACGACACGATGCGGCCCTGCTGCTGGACGTGCATTTTACCGGTGTCAGTGACGAAGGGCCGGATCTGGCTGCGCTGTTTGCCGCGCTGGGCGGCAAGGTGCAATTGCTGCAGGGCGGGGTCGAGCGGATTCAGGAGCGCGCCATCGGGCATCTCATTCTGTCGGTTGCCGGCTCGCCGCACAGCCGGGACGAGCTACTGACGCGCGCCCGCACACTGGCGCCACGCGCGGAGGTATTGGGTTATGTGGGTTGATCGCTTGCTACAAGGCACCCTCGACACATTTCTGATGGTCGGTGTGTCGTCATTGATCGCACTGTTGCTGGGCATTCCGCTGGCAGTGATCCTAGTGACCAGTTCCAAAGGCGGCATCTACGAAGCAGCGGGGATCAACCGGGTGCTGGGCGGCTTCGTGAACCTGTTTCGCTCGATTCCGTTTCTGATCCTGATGGTCGCGCTGATTCCGTTCACGCGGATGATCGTCGGTACCACTTATGGCGTATGGGCAGCCGTCGTGCCGCTGACCATTGCCGCCACGCCGTTCTTTGCGCGGATCGCTGAAGTGAGCCTGCGCGAGGTCGATCATGGTTTGGTCGAGGCCGCGCAGGCGATGGGCTGTCGGCGCTGGCACATCATCTGGCATGTGCTGCTGCCGGAAGCGCGCCCCGGTATCGTCGGTGGCTTCACCATTACCCTGGTGACCATGATCAACTCATCGGCCATGGCCGGTGCCATCGGTGCAGGCGGATTGGGCGATATTGCCTATCGCTATGGCTATCAGCGCTTCGACACGCAGGTGATGCTGACAGTGATCGTCTTGCTGGTTGCGGTCGTAGCGCTGGTGCAACTGGGCGGCGACCGATTGGCACGCAGCTTCGACAGGCGCTAAGCAGCCGCAACGCAGCGAGGGTATATTGGCGGTCTTCCTTTACCGGACCGCCCTTGATGAAACTCGACCCACAGACCCTTGCGCAGATCACCGCCGCGACCCTCGGCAATTACAACAGCGTGGCTGACGACTTCCGCGAAGGCACCCGCGACCACGACGTCAGCCAGAATATCGACGCCCTGCTGCGGCATATCGAAGGACCGGCACCGTGGCAGATTCTCGACTTTGGCTGCGGGCCGGGCCGCGACCTGAAAGCGTTTACCGCGATGGGCCATGTGGCGGTCGGACTCGACGGCTCCGAACGTTTCGCCGAGATGGCCCGTGCCGAGACCGGTTGCGAAGTGCTGCAGCAGAACTTCCTCGAACTCGACCTGCCGCACGGCCGCTTCGATGGCCTCTTCGCCAACGCAGTGTTGTTCCACATCCCCAAACAGGAACTGCCACGCGTTCTGCGTCAGTTGCATGCCACGCTCAAACCGGGCGGCGTGCTGTTCAGCTCCAACCCGCGCGGTGAGAATCAGGAAGGCTGGAACGGCGAACGTTACGGCGCTTATCACGACCTGGAATCATGGCGCGAATTGCTGACCGAAGCAGGCTTTGTCGAACTGGAACATTACTACCGCCCCGCCGGATTGCCGAGAGAGCAGCAGCCGTGGTTGGCGAGTGTCTGGCGGCGCTAGAGCGTCGAGAAATGCATCCCCACGCAGAGCGTGGGGACGATCATCAAAAGCGGAGCGTTGGAACGATCATCAATGCGCAGGCTGCGCGTTTTCATCTTCGTTCTTTTCTTCGGCTTCCTGACGCTGTTCGTCGGTTGGCTCCTTGATGCGGTACCAGGCCACGTATAGCGCTGGCAGGAACAGCAAGGTCAGCAGCGTGGCGATGATGATACCGCCGATCATGGCGTAGGCCATCGGCCCCCAGAATACTTCGCGAGCAATCGGGATCATGCCCAGGCTGGCCGCTGCAGCCGTCAACAGGATCGGACGACGGCGATGCTCGGTGGCTTCGACCACGGCGTCCCACGGCAAATAACCGCTTTTTTCATAGGCATCGATCTGGGTCACCAGAATCACCGAGTTACGGATGATGATGCCGATCAGCGCCAGCACCCCGAGAATCGCCACGAACCCCAGTGGCGTCCCCGTCGGGATCAGCGCCAGCACCACGCCGATAAGCCCCAGAGGCGCGACACTGGCTACCAGGAACATCTTCTGAATGCTGTGCAACTGAATCATCAGGAACGTCGCCATGAGAAACAACATCAGCGGCGCAACGCTGGCAATCGGCCCCTGTGCCTTGCTGCTTTCTTCGACCGTACCGCCGGTTGCCACCTTGTAGCCGACCGGCAGGCCTGCGGCAAACTTGTCGATTTCCGGTTGCAGCTGTTTGACCAGATCAGTTGGCTGAATCGCGTCGCGGACGGCGCCTTTCACAGTGATGGTCGGCTTGCGATCGCGGCGCCAGACCAATGGCTGCTCCAGCTCGTAACCTACCGTGGCAAACGCCAGCAGCGGAATCGACGTACCGGTCGGTGTCACGATTTGCAGGTTCTGCAGGGTTTCCGGTGTGCCGCGCTCGGCATCTTCGGCACGCCCGACCACATTGATCAGATAGATATCATCGCGCACCTGAGTCACGGTAGAACCACTGACCACGCTGTTCATCAGCTTGGCGACGTCTTCCGACGACAGCCCCAACTGCCGGGCCTTGTCCTGATTGATGTCGATGCGCAGGACCTTGCCCGGCTCGTTCCAGTCGTAGATCACTTCGCCCACATGCGGGTTGTGGTCGAGCAGCGTGGCCAGCTCGATGGCGTGCTGACGCACCTTGTCGATGTTCTCGCCGCTGACACGATACTGCAACGGACGACCCACCGGCGGGCCCATTTCCAGCGCCTGCACATACGACCCGATGCCGACGAAGTCATCACGCAGGCGTTTTTGCAGACGGGCAGTCAACGCGCCACGCTCTTCCAGGCCTTTGCTGACAATGACCAGCTGGGCGTAGAACGGATTTTCCAGTTGCTGATCGAGTGGCAGGTAGAAACGCAACGCGCCTTGGCCAATGTAGGTGCTCCAGCGCTCGATGTCCGGGTCGTCCTTGAGGCTCGCTTCAAAACGATCAACCACCTTGCGCGTTTCGTTGATCGAGGCGCTCTGCGGCAGGTTCAGGTCGACCAGAATTTCCGGGCGGTCCGAAGACGGGAAGAACTGGTTCTGCACGAACTGCATGGAGAACAGCGACGCGGCGAACAACCCTACCGTGATGGCAATCGCCAGCCAGCGATGACGCATGGCCCAGAGCATGCTGCCGTTGAATGCCCGACCTATGCGGCCTGGCTCTTCGGATTTCGGTTTGATGTTGGCGCTCAGAATGTGCACGCCGATCACCGGCGCAAACAGAACGGCAACCACCCACGACACCAGCATCGCCACGGCGATGACAGCAAACAGCGTGAACGTGTATTCCCCCGCCGAGCTGTTGTTCAGACCGATCGGCACAAAGCCGGCCACGGTCACCAGCGTACCGGTGAGCATCGGGAACGCTGTCGAGGTGTAGGCGTACGTGGCCGCCTGCTCCTTGGATTCACCCATTTCCAGCCGTGTGACCATCATTTCCACGGTAATCATGGCGTCATCCACCAGCAGGCCGAGGGCGATGATCAGCGCGCCGAGGGAAATCCGTTGCATGGTAATGCCGCTGTATTCCATGAATACAAACACCATCGCCAGTACCAGCGGAATTGAACACGCGACCACCAACCCTGCACGAAACCCAAGGCTGACGAAGCTGACCAACAGCACGATAATCACCGCCTCGAACAACGCGCTGGTGAAGCCGCCCACGGCCTTGTTCACCACCTCGGCCTGATCCGATACCTTGTGCACACCAATGCCGACTGGCAGCTCCGCCGTTGTAGCGTCCATACGCTCATGCAGCGCCTTGCCGAACGACTGGATATTGCCACCCTTCTGCATCGCGATGGCCAGGCCGATCGCCGGTTTGCCATCGAAGCGGAACAGCGGCTTGGGCGGATCGGTGTAACCACGAGAGATGTCAGCAATGTCGCTCAGACGGTAAAAACGATCATTGATGCGCAGATTGACGGCAGCCAGATCCTTCTCGGAAGCAAACTGGCCGGAGGTACGCACCGAAATCCGCTCCGGCCCGGCTTCGATCACCCCGGCAGGCGTCACCGCGTTCTGCGATTGCAGGCTTTGCACCACCTGGCTCTGGTCAATGCCCAGTGCCGCGAGTTTGCGTGTCGAGAAGTTCAGGTACAGCACTTCGTCCTGCTGACCGATCATCTCGACTTTGCCAAGGCCGGGCACGTCACGGATGTCGGCGCGAACCTTCTCGACGTAGTCACGTAACTGACGCATCGAGAAACCGTCTGCGGTAAACGCATAGATCGAGCCGTACACATCACCGAACTCGTCGTTGAACGACGGGCCTTGCAGCCCCTGCGGAAACTGGCCACGGATGTCATCGACTTTCTTGCGCACCTGATACCAGATTTCCGGTATCGCCTTGGCATTGGTCGTATCACGCAAGTACACGAAAACCGTGGACTCACCCGGTCGGGTATAGCTCTTCACGTAGTCCAGCGAGTCCAGCTCTTCGAGCTTCTTCTCGATGCGGTCGGTGACCTGCTCGAGGGTCTCGTCCACCGTCGCGCCCGGCCAGCGGGTCTGGATAATCATCGTCTTGATGGTGAAGGACGGGTCTTCCTCGCGCCCCAGTTTCATGTAGGAAAACACGCCCATCAACAGCGCGACGAACATCAGGTACCAGACGAACGACTGATGCTTGATGGCCCACTCGGATAAATTGAAATTCCCTTTCATCGCGGGCTTTCCTCATCGACTTTGACTTTCTGGCCCGGCTTGAGACTGTTGACGCCCGCGCTCACCACTTTTTCACCTGCTTTGACGCCATCGGTCAGCACAAAGGAGTCGCTGTCACGGCTGGCAATAGTCACCGCTCTGGGGTTCACCGTCTGGCTCTGCGAGTCGACGATCCAGACCTGGCGTTTGCCATCGACTTCCTGCAGGGCATTGATCGGCAGACGCATGCGCGGCGTGATGGTCGAGCTGAGCGTCACACTGATGGCCGTGCCCAGCCTGAACGCCGCTGGCGTTTGCGCCAGCGACAGACGCGCACGGCGAGTACGTGTCGTGCGGTCGGCCTGGGGTTCGATTTCGCGAATGGTGGCAGTGGTGTTCACTTCCGGATTCAGCTGACTGGCGACGGTGAATACCACGTCGGCAGGCAATTGCTCGGCCAGCGTATCGGGCAGGTCGATCACCGCTTCCTTGATGTCCGGCCGCGCCAGGGTCACGACTTCCTGACCGGCTGTCACCACCTGCCCGGCTTCGACCTTCCATTCGGTGACCACCGCATCGTGATCACTGCGCAGCTCGCTATAACTCAATTGGTCGCGGGCCTGTTGAGCCGCGGCTCTGGCTTGCTCCTGCGACGAACTGGCGGTCTTCAGATCGGTCAGGGCGATGTCCAGTTGCGCCTGGGCACCGACGCCGCGATCGAACAGCTCCTGCTGACGGCGGGCATTGGCCTGGGCGTTGATGTACTGCGCCTGAACATTGGCCAGGTCGCCCTGCCGGGCACGCACGGCGTTCTGCTGATCGGTCGGATCGAGGGTTGCGAGCAAATCGCCTTTCTTGACCTCAGCACCTACGTCAACGTCGCGTCGGGCAATGCGCCCCGCGACACGAAAGCCCAGCACACTTTGATAACGCGCCTGGATGTTGCCGGCGAAACGCCCGAAATCCTGATTCGACTCAGGCTTTGCTTCGACGAAGACGACGGGGCGCACCGGCTCGGGAGGTGTTTCATCCTTGCCACAGCCGCTCAATAGAAAACCGCTCAACAGCAGGCCGCCCAGCGGCAGGCACGACATACGCTTCATGGCTGCACCTGTGCGTTCTGTTGCTTGGGCTGTTCGGCAATTTCGACCTGCATGTCCGGATGTAACAACTGTCCGCCTGCCACCACGACTTTCTCTCCACTCTTGAGCCCGTCGCCAATGATGACTTTGGCGGTCAGGTAACGGGTGACGGTGACCTTGCGCAAATTGACCTTGCCCTGCTCGTCCACCACCCACACGGCAGGCTTGCCCAACTGTTCGCCGAGGTCCTTGGTCAGCGCTGCCCATGGCAACTCGACACTGGCGTTGGCCGGTGCGCTCAGCGCCACGCTGACCACCGAGCCCAGGTCCATGCCTTCAGGCAACGGGTCCAGAGCGATCTTGACCTGCAAGGTGCCGGTCTGCGCGGATACCGCCGGGGTCACTTCGCGCACTTTGCCGCTGACCTTGATGTTCGGGTTATCGAGTAACGTGACCTGCACAGCCTGATTGGTCGGCGGCTTGACGAACAGCGACTCGTAGACATTGAACACCGCATCGCGATCACCGTCGCGCGCCAGATCGAAAATCGGCATGGTGGCCTGCACCACTTGCCCGACTTCAGCCTGACGCGCGGTGATCACACCCGGTGCATCGGCCACCAGAGCGGTATAACCCAGTTGTTCACGGGCATTGGCCAATTGCGCCTGCGCCGCCTTCAACGAACTTTCACTACCGCGCAAGGCGGCCTGTGCAGAGTCATATTCGCTACGACTGGTGTAGCCCTTGGGCAACAGTTTTTGTTGTCGAACGAAAGCAGCGCTGGCCTGATTCACGCGGGCCTGCTCGGCGGCCACAGCAGCAGCGGCCGAATCGACATTGATCTGCAGATCCTTGGGATCGAGCCGCGCCAGCACCTGCCGGGCAGTGACCCGATCGCCCACATCGACATTACGCTGAATGATCTTGCCATTGACCCGGAACGAAAGACGGGTCTGCACTCGCGCCTGAACATCACCGGTCAGGGCGACACTGGCGGCGAAGTCGGCACTTTTTACCGTCTGCACATAAACTCTGGGCAGTTCGGGCGCCGCCGGTTTTTCCTCGCCACAACCGGCCAGCGCCGCCAATGCAGCGGCCAGACCGAACGTAACCAGTCTTGAAATACGAACGGGCATGCAGACTCCTTGTGCAACTGCCGGATGCGGGCGTGATCAGGGCGAGAGAATAGCGTGAGTATGCGACTGTGTGCGAGAGGGAGGGTTCATTGGGGGAGTGATCAGAACACGTTTACGATGACTCGGACGTTGCGACATGAGACGGCTGATTCACAAGCTCTTTGCCCTGAAGATAGGTCCGGGCGCGCTCTGCCTCCGGCTTTTATAGTGTTGCCCGTTCAAATTTCAGGAAAGAAATGACCTTGGGCCTCTTTGAAAAAGTGCAGGTAGCTTATAGGACTAAACGACCAGGACTAAACGACTCTCAATGACCTGCACGAATTGAATCGACAGGCTCTTCTACTATTGCTTCCATCTTGTCTACTTCTGACAAATGTTGCTTGAATCTTTTCTTGGTTAACCTCTTGTTTTTGGGATAGCCCGTTCTATGAATGGTAGGCAACTGCTCTGAATTGTTGTGCAGGTCGCTGGCAATCATATTGTCACGGCCTCATCGCCCTCCCGACTCTGTTGCGCCAGCCATTGTGCGCCTGCACGGATACAGGTTCGTTGCCTGTCGCCGTGCAACTCGGTCATCAGTTGCTCGCCGTTGTAGAAGCGGTTGGCGACGGCCTGGGCCGAGGGCGTCACTGTGGATACGCGGCCCAGCGGGTCATAGGTGTACTTGCAGAGGATGGCCATTATCGTTCCCTGATGATGACGAAGTCAGGGCTTTAGCGTGAGCCCGTCGGGGCCGACCGTCCACTGGCAAAACTATCAGTAGGTCACCCGAAAGCAAGAGTCCGGGTGACCTGGGTAACAAGCTCATGGGTTGTCATGGCTCTGTAAAATCGCCCAGGTTCTGGCAGAAGGCTGGATGGCATCAAGACGGCACTCACTAAGTGGGCGTTCTGATATCTGCGCTAGTAGCCTGAGCGTTGCTCCCCACGTTCTGTAAAGGGATGTCGGACGAATCCCTTGACCTTATTGATGAGCCAGAAGTGTCAAAAGCCCTCGTCCTAGCGATGTCTCGGGAGCGAGAATCTGGATATGCCTGATCATACGATGGCGGTAGCTCATACGGAGGCGGTAGATCGTTGTCGGGGTTAGGAGCTTGCGCTGCTCTTTTCGCGTCGTTCTGCCTTGCTCTAGCTTGAATAATGCGTCTTTTACTGATTCGTCTCGCAGCTAAGGAGCCCCGCCTAAGCACTGTCGAAGCGACTCCTAAGCCAAATCCTACATAGTTAAGTATTGAGCTGGTCTCGGGGTGCGCGTCTTTCGTCAACATTGACCCTATCGTTGGAATAACGCCAGCACCACCTGTTAATAAGCCGGCGGCCGAGACTGCCATTGTCTTGGCCCCCCTCGATGCGATCATTCCTCGCACCCCTCCAAGCGCGCCGAGTACCGACAGACCTAAACCCACCCAAAACCACGCGCTTTCATGCCCTGTCGGATCAACCCGGTTGACCGGATCTCCCGCGCAATACGCATACGCATTCACGCCACCCTTGCCAAACGGGCTCAGGCTGTCCGGGCTGTTGAAGCGCATCAGCACTGGGTTGTAGGCGCGATAACCGTTGCCAAGCAGGTAATAACCGGTGAGAGGGTCGCTCGGTTCGCCGTTGAAACCGGGCATTCCATCGAGGGCCTGGGCAATGTCATGGTGACCGTAAGGCGAGTAGGCAATGTCCGCCTGGTGTCCGTCTTCACTCGCATGCAGAACGCTGTTGTGCAGGTCGCTGGCGACCATCATTGTCACGACCTCATCGCCCTCCCTACTCTGTTGCGCCAGCCATTGTGCGCCTGCACGGATACAGGTTCGTTGCCTGTCGCCGTGCAACTCGGTCATCAGTTGCTCGCCATTGTAGAAGCGGTTGGCGACGGCCTGGGCCAACGGCGTCACTGTGGATACGCGGTCCAGCGGGTCGTAGGTGTACTTGCAGAGAATAGCCATGATCGATCCTTGATGATGGAGTAAGCACTCAAGTGAGTCAGCCTGGAGAAATCATGTACAGATAAAACATATCAATACCAAATAGCTGTATCAGAATCGTTTGGCTGATGACCCCTGACGGATGGTCTTCGAATGTGTACAGCGGCAGTAGCAACTACACCCCTTGAAGGCCCTTGCTTAACCAGCTCTATATTGGTCCCTGCATCCTCCCAACGCTTGATGCGTGGGCTGACTGTCCGAACAGCTAGCACTGGAATCAACAAGCTTATTGCCGTCGCGAGCAAAATATTCGCAGCAGGAGCGTCAGGATCGACCGCATTGATTACCCGGCTTACTGTAAATACGCTGCTGGCTGCAAGCTGGCCGACTGCTGAGGCCGCTGTCAGTTTCGTTGATAAGGGTGCACTGCCCTTGGCGATAGCCTTTATCGCAGGAACAGCCGTCTTTACTCCCACGAAAGCACCGAACAAGCCGAGCCCTATCCAGACAAATGAAAGTACCTGACCAACATCCACCTCATGCCCGGTCGGATCAGACCGATTAACCGGGTCCCCCGCGCAGTACGCATACGCATTCATACCACCCTTGCCAAACGGACTCATACTGTCCGGACTGTTGAAACGCATCAGTGCCGGGTTGTAGGCGCGATAACCATTGCCCAGCAGATAATGACCGGTCAACGGATCGGGTCGCTCACCGTTGAAGCCTGGCAGCTGGTTCAATGCTTGCCGATGCCCGTAAGGGGTGTAGGCGATAGGGCCAGGCAATCCGGCCGATACGGTGTGGAGCACGCTGTGCTGTTGGTCCGAGCCGATCAACAACGTGGCTAGCGCTGACTGCATGGCCAGCAACTGACGGTCGCGATGCAGGAAACGAAGGTGTTCCGCCCCCTGAACTTCGCTGACCAGCGTGTCGGACTGATAGAACGAACGGGCAATGGTTCCTATCGCAGGCGTGCGAGCCGCGAGCCGGTCAAGCGCGTCGTAGCGGTAATGGCACGATGTGGTTGGCTGGCGCATGGCGAGTAACCGGAGTGGTCTTGATCAGCGAGGCGGGCCTCTTCAAGCACACAATGCATTGCAGGGACCGCAGCGGCTACTCGTAGAACTGCTAGGTTGCATCAGGGCTTTCAGGGGTTCTGGACGCATTCCAGCGAGCGCTCCAGCTCGGCCTTGGCCATATTGATCAGATGCACCACCGAGAACGCCAGATCACGTTTCAGGCCATCGAGGTTGTCACCGGTTTCATACGCGGTGGCCGAGGCACAGCGCAGTATGTCGCTGACCTGCATCAGAGAGTCTTCCAGAGAGTTGGGGAGCGGCGGGGACGGGGTTGAGTTGATCATCATGTGTGCCTCTGCGAGTAGGGCCATCAGATGTTCGCTGCTAAACAAACAAGGGTGGCGACTTTGACGCGGGTTAGCAGACCGGTAGAGAACACAGACCCGGCGCACTCGAAAGTGCCCCACGCAAAGCCGCCATAAAACGGTAATTGCGCTGCGTATCTCTGTACAGGCTGCTAAACCCGGTCGCTGAAAAAATCAGCGACCGACGCAGCCTAGTGTGCAGAGTTGGCAGGCACAAGGGCCCGGGATTTTCTAGGAAAGGTCATACGCAGGAAAGAGAAAAGACTGAAGGAAAGGTCCTGCAGGACAGGTTTTTCGTGAGCGGAAGTAACCTGAATCTTTCAGAAGAGGACGCAGAGCGTCCGGAAGTGCATACCCACGCGGAGCATGGGTACGATGGTGCTCCTGAGATCGCCTATCGTTCCTCACTCTGCGTGAGAACGCCCTTCGTGACGCTCCGCGTCACACGTTCAGGATCGGACGCAGAGCGTCCAGAAATGCATACCCACGCGGAGCATGGGTACGATGACATTCCTGAGATCGCCTATCGTTCCTCACGCTCTGCGTGAGAACGCCCTTCGTGACGCTCCGCGTCACACGTTCAGGATCGGACGCAGAGCGTCCGGAAATCCATACCCACGCGCATGGGTACGATGATGTTTCCGAGATCACCTATCGTTCCTCACGCTCCGCGTGGGAATGCCGTTCGTGACGCTCCGCGTCATCCGCAAACCGCGCCGATCAGCTGCCCTCGGTGCCGTGTGCTTCTTCGAAGAAGAAATCCTTCCAGCTCGCCGCCTTGTTTTTCAACACACCCAGCTCATGCAGTTTCTCGGCGTAGATGAAGGTGCGCTGCGGCGTGACGGTGAAGTCGATTTCCGGGTCGGCGACGATTTTCTCTACCAGTGGCAACGGCAGCTTCGATTGCTCGACGCGGATGTAGGTCTGCGCGGCAGCGGGCTTGTCGGCCTTGATGATCTTCTCGGCTTCAGCCAGCGCGTCGTAGAACGCCTTGTAGGTCTTGGGGTTTTTGTCGTGGAATTTCTCGGTGGTGTAGAGCACGTTGAACGTCGCCTGGCCGCCCAGCACGTCATAGGAACTGAGCACCTTATGGACGTTGGGGTTCTCCAGTTCCTGATACTGGAACGGCGGGCTGGAAAAGTGCGAGTTGATTTCCGAACCACCGGCAATCAGCGCGGAAGTCGCATCCGGGTGCGCGAGGCTGACCGAGATGTTGTCGAATTTCTTGTAGTTGTCGTTACCGAACAGCTTGGCGGTTTCGATCTGCAATGTGCGCGACTGGAAGCCCACGCCCGCAGCCGGTACGGCGATACGGTCCTTGTCGGTGAAGTCCTTGAGGGTCTTGACGTTGGGGTTGTTGGTCAGCAGGTAATTGGGCATCGAACCCAGCGAGGCAATCGCCTTGACGTTCTGTTTGCCCTTGGTGCGGTCCCAGACGGTCAGCATCGGCGGCACGCCTGCCGACACCACGTCCAGTGCGCCGGCCAGCAGCGCTTCGTTCATCGCCGTGGCACCTGAGATGCTGTTCCAGTCGACCTCAATGTCCAGGCCCTGCTCCTTGCCGTGTTTCTCGATCAGTTTCTGATCGCGCACCACGTCGAGGATCAGGTAGCCGATGCCGAATTGCTGAGCGATGCTGATCTTGCCTTCAGCCTGAGCGCCGCCGCTGAGCAGCGCGCCAAACAAGCCGAGCGTCGCTGCCAACACAGTCAGTGCCGGGCGTTGAAATGCAGTATTCATGTGGTTCTCACCCTGATTATTCAAAAAAAGACGGCGTTTCAACGCTGCATGCCCCAACGCTTGACGGTCAGGCGCTCGATGTTGGCGAACAGCAGGTTCTCGACCAGCAGGCCGATGAGGATCACCGCCGCCAGACCCGCAAAAACCTTGTCGGTATACAACTCGTTACGGTTCTGGAAGATGTACCAGCCCAGACCGCCCTTGCCGGAGGACGCGCCAAACACCAGTTCGGCAGCAATCAGCGTGCGCCAGGCAAAGGCCCAGCCGATTTTCAGACCGGCGAGAATCGATGGCAGGGCAGCAGGAATCAGGATGTGCCAGACAAAGCGCAAGCCTTTGAGACCATAGTTGCGCCCTGCCATGCGCTGGGTTTCCGAGACACCCAGAAAGCCCGCGTAAGTATTGAGCGCCAGTGCCCACAACACTGAATGCACCAGCACGAAGATCAGGCTGTTCTGACCCAGCCCGAACCACAGCAGCGCCAGCGGCAGCAGGGCAATGGCCGGTAACGGATTGAACATCGCAGTCAGCGTGCTGAGCAGGTCGCGGCCCAGTTGGGTGGACACTGCCAGGGTGGTCAGGGCGAACGCCAGCACGATGCCGATCAGGTAGCCCTGAATCAGCACGGTCAGGGAGATCCAGACCTTGCCCGGCAACTCACCGGAGATCAGCCCGTCATAAAAAGCGGCAGCCGTTTGTAGAAAGCTCGGCAACAGCAGGTCGTTGTTCTGCAGACGTGCGGCCAGTTCCCAGATCACCGCCAGGGCGATCATGATGACGCATTTGCGCACCCAGCTCAGTTGCCAGATACGCTGTGCCAGAGGCAGATCGCGGGCCAGGTCTTCCTGAGTGAAAGGCTCCAGCGTGATTTCATATTCTTCGCGAGCGGGAGGTGCGAGGCTCATGATTCGGGTTCTCGGTAGTCGTAAAAAGCGTATACAGAACGCTCTGGGAAGCGTTAATACGCACAGCATTCATTATTTAGCCTTTGATTCTGCTCGCAGGGCGTGGAGCGAGTTTGTTCGCGAATGGGCCGTTACATTCTCAAAAGATGCATTGTCTGAACTACCGTCTTCGCGAACGAGTTCGCTCCTACGGCCTTCGGCCAGAATCAAAAACCTGTACCAGTGCAGCCAGTCAATAAGCAATCCGGATGTCCTGAAAATTCAGATCCTGCTCCACCGGCCCGGCCTCGCCCTCATCGAACAACAACCGATGAATACGCTGCGCGGTTTGCTGAAAGCCGACGCCGCCGAGACTTTTCAGGTCGTATTGATGGCTGTTGATTTCCGCCCGTACACGGCCCGGATGCGGCGAAAGCAGCAGGATGCGGTTACCGACCACCAGCGCTTCTTCGATGGAGTGCGTGACGAACAGCAGCGTAAAGCGCACCTCGTCCCACAGCTCCAGCAGCTCTTCCTGCATCTTGCGGCGGGTCAGTGCATCCAGCGCGGCGAACGGCTCATCCATCAGCAGGATTTTCGGCTGCATGGCCAAGGCTCGGGCAATTGCTACACGGGCCTTCATGCCACCGGACAAGGTGTGCGGATAGGCATCGGCAAACGCGCTGAGGCCGACCTTTTCCAGGTAATAACGTGCGCGCTCCAGCGCTTCGGGGCGCTTCAGCGTGCGTGATGCCAGCAGCGGAAACATGACGTTCTCGATCACGGTTTTCCACGGTGGCAACTGGTCGAACTCCTGAAACACCACGATGCGGTCCGGGCCAGGCTCGGTGACCTGATGCCCCGCCAGGCGAATCTCGCCCTCACTGGGCTCGATAAAACCGGCCACCGCCTTGAGCAGCGTCGACTTGCCGCAACCGGATGGGCCGAGCAGCACGAAACGATCGGCCGGATCGACTTCGAAACTGACCTGATGCGTCGCCCGCACCACGCGTTCTGGCGTGCGGTATTCGAGGCTGACGCCGCAAACTTGCAGCAAGGCTTCAGCAGTGGGCTGTGCAGCCGGCTGCGGTTGGGTGCTGGTGCTGGCCGTGTGGCCTTGCGCGACAGCATTCATGAACGGCTCTCCTGAATCAAAATGGCGCGGTGCCTTGAATGGTCGTGCGATGCAGTTTGCGGCGCAGATGCGCCGGGCAGCCGGCGGCCAGATGGATCAGGGAACGGTTGTCCCAGAACACCATGTCGTTGGCCTGCCACTGGTGCCGATAGATGTGCTCGGGCTTAACGCTGTGGGCGTAAATCTCGTTGAGAATCTGACGGCTCTCGTCTTCCGGCAGACCGAGGATGCGTGTCGTGAAACCCTCGCTGACGAACAACGCCTTGCGCCCGTTTTCAGGGTGGGTGCGAACGATCGGGTGGCTGACTTCGACCACCTGCGCCAGTTGCTCGGCGCTCAGGGTCGGACGCCAGTTGGCGGCGTTGTGGCCCTCGGCGTAGCGTGCGGTGTAACTGTGCACCGCTGAACGCCCTTCAACTGCATCGCGCAGGTGTTGCGGCAACGTTTCCCACGCCAGGTGCATGTCTGCAAACAGCGTATCGCCGCCTTCACTCGGCAGCTCCTGAGCGTAAAGCATCGAGCCCAGGCTCGGCAGTTCCTTGTAAGACAGGTCCGAATGCCAGTACTTGCCGGCATCGCCCAGGCCCACAGGCTTATCGTTCTCGACAATGTTGGAGACGATGAGGATTTCCGGATGGTTGGCCAACAGAAACTGCTTGAGCACATGGATCTGCAGCACCCCGAAGCGTCGGCTGAAATCGATCTGCTGTTGCGGCGTGATCTGCTGATCGCGGAACACCAGCACGTGGTGATCCAGATGTGCCTGATGCACACGAGCGAAGTCGGCATCGTTCAACGGCCTGGACAGATCCAGCCCAACGATTTCCGCGCCCACCTTTTCGGTGAATGGACGCACTTCGAAGGATTGCGAAGCCGGTTGAGCGGACGATGAAGCGAGGGAGGCTGCTGGCATGAGAACTCCGACTCCAGGACTGTGTGACTGAAAGACGAAACTCTATAGGTATAAGAAAGAGAATTTAAATACCGTTGGGGAATAACGATAGCGCCGAATATTTCATGCGGGTGCCTCGCAGGCCCAATCCAGCATAAATGTGTCATGACAGTTACATCGAAGTGTCAGAACGGCTTGCTAGGGTCGGCGCCTTATTCGACCTGAGTGAAGCGCCCGCTATGCGATCCAATAAACCGGTTGTCCATGTAATGGTGTCGTCATTGATACTGTCGCTGCTTGCCGTCTCGGTTCAGGCTGCGAGCCGTGCCAATGACAATCGTATAAACGGTGTCGATCTGCTCTCCGGGTTCAACACCCTGTGGACAACCGGCGCAACCTGGGACACTGGCACGCCGACGGCCCTCGGTCAGAGCCTGCTTCGGCGCAACCTGCAGATCGTGGTCGACCGTGCCAACTCGCGCACGCTGGCGCAGGAAACCGCCGCCTACTTCGATGACCGCCGCGACCAGAGCTACAGCGCCATCAGCGGCCTGGGCTCGCTGAGCGATGCTTACAAAGCAGGCGCGGGCGCGTTTACGACCATCACGCAATTCGACGACAGCAACAAAACCGTCAAGTACGACGACAAAGGCAATGGCGCAGGCAGTTCGTCTTCAGCGCTGGGCAAGGTGGTCGACTTGGTCGGCGCCGTGCGCAACGATGCCTCCACGACTCCAGCCAAGTCCCACTATCTGTATCCACGGCCATGGCGGCAGAGCCTCGACGGACAGAGCCTGGCATTCGTCGTCGCGCCGTCCCTGCGCCCGGCCGAAAGCACCACGCCGGCCAGTGACTCGGGTTTCCCCAGCGGTCACACCAACGCCGCTTACCTGTCAGCCTACGCCTTGGCCTACGCGATCCCGGAGCGGTTCAGCGAGCTGATGCTGCGTGCTTCGGAGATCGGCGACAACCGCATCGAAGCGGGCATGCACTCGCCCTTCGACGTGATGGGTGGGCGAATCACCGCGACCTATTTCGCCATCGACAACCTGTCCAACCCGGCCAACGCCCAACTGCGCGCCGATGCTCGCGCACAGGCGCTGGCCTATTTCACTGCTCAGTGCGGCGGCGACGTCAACAATTGCATGACGGCCATCGACCCGGCCACCGACCGCACTTCCCAGCACGCACAGGACAAGGCGCTGTACACCGCGCGCATGACCTACGGCTTCGACCCGGTCGGCCCGACCAATCTCGCGCCGGTTGTGCCGACCAACGCTGAAGTGCTGCTGGAAACACGCTTCCCGTACCTGGACGCCAGCCAGCGCCGCGAGATTCTGGCGACCACCGAACTGTCATCGGGCTACGCAGTGATCGATCAGTCAGGTGGCTATGGTCGCTTGAACCTGTATGCCGCAGGCGATGGTTACGGCGCGTTCAATTCCAACGTCACCGTCAACATGAACGCCAGCCTTGGCGGCTATAACGCCATCGACGCCTGGCGCAACGACATCAGCGGCAGCGGTGCGCTGATCAAGAACGGAACGGGCAACCTGATCCTGACCGGCAACAACACCTACTCGGGCGGCACGCTGATCAACGGCGGCACCCTGACCGGTCATGCCCAGGCCTTCGGCAGCGGCACGATCACCGACAACGCAACGCTGGTGGTCGATCAGTCCACCAACGATACCCTCGCCAACACCCTCACGGGCACCGGCGCGCTGATCAAGCGCGGTATCGGCTCGCTGAACCTGACCGGCAACAGCAGCCTGTCCGGCGCGACGTCCGTGCAGGCCGGTCGCCTGGCAGTGAATGGCAACCTCGGTAACTCCATCGTCAGCGTGCAGCAAGGCGCAACGCTGGGTGGCAACGGCACCGTCGGCGGCATCAACATCGCTCAGGGTGGCGTGGTCGCACCGGGTAATTCGGTCGGGCAACTGAACGTCAACGGTGACGTCAACCTGGCTCAGGGTTCGGTTTATCAAGTGGAGTCGGACGCCAGTGGCAAAGCCGACCGCATCGTCGCCAGCGGCCGCGCGACGATCAATAACAGCACGCTGTCACTGGTCGAGGGCGGTAACTGGGTGGCCGCCAGCCGTTATTCGATCATCTCCGCAGCCGGTGGCGTGAGCGGTGCATTTGCCGCCGTACAAACCAACTTCGCATTCCTTACCCCGACGCTGAACTACACCGCCACCGATGTCGGGCTGACGCTGGATCGCAACGCACAAACCTTCGCCAGCCTGGCGACCACGCGCAACGCCAAGGCGGTCGCGCAGGGTCTGGACAGCGCGGGCGCAGCCAACGCGCTTTGGCGTCAGGTGGTACAGGACGACGCCTCGACTGCGCAGGCCACGTTCAGCGCGCTGTCCAACGAGCTGCATGCATCGACCCAATCTGCACTGATCGAAGACAGTCGGCTGGTGCGCAATGCCATGAATGCTCGCATGCAACAAGCCCAATCAGCACAGGCATTCGGCAGCACCACGCAAACCCTCGCCGGTGACGCCTCGCGCGGTGTGGTGTGGACCCAGGCCATCGGCGCGACCGGCCAGACCGACAGCAGCCGCGACGCCTCGGGCCTCGAAACCCGCACCAGCGGCCTGTTGTTCGGCGCCGACGTACCGCTCGACGACACTTGGCGTGTGGGTGCATTGGCAGGCTTCAGCAACAGCAGCTTCGACCTGCGCCACGCGTCCGGCTCGACCGACAGCGACAACTATCATCTGGGTGTCTACGGCGGCGCGAAGTGGGGCCAACTGGGCCTGCGCCTCGGCGCGATACGCACCTGGCATGAGCTGACCGCCAAGCGCACGCTGGACCTGCCGGGCTCGTCCGAGCACTTCAAGGAAGACTACAAGGCAGCGACCAATCAGGTCTTCGGCGAACTGGGCTACACCCTGGAAATGGGCAACGCACAGCTTGAACCCTTCGCCAACCTGGCACACGTACGCCTGGACACCGACGCCTTCGACGAGAACAGCAACGCCATCAGCCTGCAGAACAAATCCCAGGACAACCACATCACCTTCAGCACCCTGGGCCTGCGTGCAGCGACCCGCCTGAACGCAGGCAGCGTCGTGATCAAACCCAACGCCACACTGGGCTGGCGTCGCGCCTACGGCGACGTCACCCCGGAAAGCCGCTCGGCCTTCAGCGGCGGTGACACCTTCGAACTCTCCGGCGCCCCCATCGCCCGCAGCGCAGCCGTGCTCGGCGCAGGTGTCGACCTGGGGTTGAGCGATACCTTGAGCGTGGGCCTGAGCTACGACGGTCAGGTGAGCAACGACGCATCGGATCAGTCTCTGAATGCCCGGGTGACATTGGCGTTTTAAGGCTGAAGCGGCGGCTGCTCTCTGTAGGGGCGGAGAGCAGCCTGCCGAAGTTATCAGGGGGTCTGAGCGCGCTTGCGTTGACCCTCAATTCCATCACACTCCAACCCTCTCGCTTTCATTTCCCAGCCTCCCGATCAGCCTCAACAATCGGGGTCGGGAATGGGCTGCGTGCCTTTGCAAACCACCACAGGGCACCCGCCCCGATAACGCTCGTCAGCACGGCCAGCATCAGGATGACCTGGCGGATGCCCAAGGGCGCTGCGAGCAGGGCCACCAGCAAACCCGCCAGAGGCTGCGACAGGTTGTTGAGCAGCGTGATCACGCCCACCGTCTTGCCGAAGTCCTGAGGCGGTATCACCCGCTGCCGGAGGGTGCGCATGTAGACGTTGAACATCTTGTCGAAGCCGACGATCAACAGAAACCCCAGCGCATAACCGGTAAGGTTCGGGCTCACGGCGCTGATGAATGCCCCGGTCGCGATCATCGAAAAGCCGACGCCACCCAGCACGCGCATAGGCAGAGCCACGCGGGCCAGGAAGAACAGGATCACGATGGTCGTCACCGCGCCCGCCGCTTGCAGCCCGGCATAGCTATCTTTGCCGGCGCTGTACTCACCGATCACCATGGCTGCCGAGGTCGCCAGCGTGACGCCGACGATCAGGTTGACGCCTACTGCCAGCGTGATGATCTTTTTCAATTCCGCCTGGCTGCGGATATGCCCGAATGCAATCCGCAACGGCTGCAGCCAGATGTCCTGATGCTGCTCGAACACCTCCAGCGTGATACGGCTGAGACGTTGCCACGCGAGCATGCTCAGGTCTGCCAGCAGGAACAGGCCAGCGGTCAACAGTACGACCCAGTGCCAGGCCCACACTTCAAGCATCAGTGCCGCGACCAAGGGCCCGAGAACCAGCCCGGACTGGTCGGCGATCTGGGAATAGGACAACGTTCTGGTGTAGCTGTAGTGCTGAAAGATATGCGGCATGAGCACTTCGCGCGCCATGATGCCTTGCGTGGTCAGCACCCCGCACAATGCCGACAGCACCACCAGCCATCCGATACCGCCAAAGATGGCGTAGAGCACCATCGCCAGCACGCACAGCGATGCCCGGTAGATCTGGCTGATATGCAGAATTTTGACTGGCGGGTATTTGTCGCAGAGGGCACCACACAACGGAAACGCGAGAAACCTCGGCAGCGATTCAACGAAAAACGCCAGCCCGGCCCACGATGCGCTGTTGGTGGTCTGAAACACCACCAGCGGCACAATGAACAACAGAATCTGATCCGCCAGCCTGGACAGGAAAAGCGAGACGAAGAAAGCGAGGTAATCCTTACGCATGGAAAACTCCTGTAGGCCGGGATGTGCATCGCGATTAACCGAGCCAGGCGTTGGAGCTTATTGGATTTACGATTTTAATGCTGGCGGCGCTCGCGACAGTTAGTATTCCTCAGGTCATACCTGGCTTGATACATCCATGCTGAGACGCCCTCTCCTGTGAGCTCGTGGAGAAATACTGATGAACTCATTGTCAAGGTCCTCGGCCATTCTGGCCATCCTGTTGACGGTCCTGCTCGCAGGTTGCAGCGCCGCACCAGGGTCTGCCAGGCCATCTGTTAATGCGACCAGATATGGCGAGGGCGGTGTTTCTGCCTTTTATACATGGCCGGATAAAGTGCCGCCGACACCGGGCCGACTGCTGCGCTCCGAACCGCTGACGGACAAGCAGAGTCTCGAAAATGCCGGACAGAATGTCCGCATCCTGTACACCTCAACAGACGGGCTCAACAATCAGCCAGTCGCAGTGTCAGGTGCTCTGTTCATGCCCAGAGGCAAGTCGCCAAAGGGCGGATGGCCACTGATGGCGTGGGCGCACGGTACTGTCGGTAGCGCGGACATCTGTGCGCCTTCATTCACAGGGCGCAGTGATCGCGATACGCGCTACCTGAATGAATGGCTTGGCCGGGGTTATGCGATTGTGGCTACTGACTATGAGGGTTTGGGGACGCCGGGGCTGCATCCGTTCGGGCTGAGCAGTCCGCTGGCATATGGTGTGCTCGACAGCATTCGCGCCGTTCAAGGTGCTGGGTTCAAGCTGTCTTCGCGGGTGGTTGTGTTTGGGCAGTCCCAGGGTGGCCGTGCCGCTTTCGCTACGGCCGTGTATCAGAAGGCTTACGCGCCCGAATTGAACATTGTCGGTGTGGTCGCGACCGGGACGCCTTATCCGATGGCTCAATTGCATGAGAAACATACCGGACCGGATAACTTCCGCGATCAGGTCTCGCCGTCGCTGGCCTACAACCTGTTGCGATTGAGTACCGCCGCGCTGATCAACCCGTTGCTGCATCCCGCCGATTACCTGAGCGACCGCGCGAAGCCCGCGTTTGAAACCAGCCAGCGTGAATGCCTGCAAGCCATCGAGCGCAAGGTGGTCGCGGATGGACTGACGTTCAACAACAGTTTCAAACGCTCACCCGAGAAAGCACTGGATCAGGTCAATCGCCATTCGGACTACCCGACGGTAAAGTCGGACATTCCGGTATTTATCGGTACCGGGGGCAAGGACGTCATCTCACCTGTTCGCAGCCAGATCGCGCTGGTCAAGGACGCTTGCAGGGCAGGCGACCGCATCGAATGGCATTACTACCCGCAACTGGATCACTCCGGCGCAGTGAATGGCTCACTGCCGGACTCGACACGTTTTGTCGAGAAAGCATTTTCGGGGGAGTTTATGACGGGGAATTGTGGGGAGACGCAGAGCGTCGCACGATAGTTGAGGTTATCGTTCCTCACACCAGAGCGTGAGGAACGATAAGTGCCCGCAACATGCTCCGCGCTCAGCTTTACACACATGTCTTTGTGGGAGCGAGCTTGCTCGCGAAGAGGCCGGTGCAGCCCCCGGAAATATGGCGTTTGGACCAACGCCTTCGTGAGCAAGCTCACTCCCACCAAGATTTCTGTCCAGCCCAATACAGCATGTAGCTGTGACGCGGAGCGTCGCACGATAGTTGGGAGAGCGAGAGTCAGTGATCAGAACGCAGGCAATACCGCGCCGTCGTACTTCTTGTTGATGAAGTCTTTGACTTCCTGGCTGGTCAACGCTTTCGACAGCTTTTCGATGGCGTCGGTGTGGGCGTTGTCTTTGCGGGTGACGAGGAAGTTCACGTAAGGCGAATCGGCACCCTCGATGATCAGCGCGTCTTTCTTCGGATTGAGCTTGGCTTCCAGCGCGTAGTTGGTGTTGATCAGGGCAAGGTCAACCTGCTTCAACGCACGTGGCAGTACAGCTGATTCGAGTTCGCGGAATTTGAATTTCTTCGGGTTGGTTGCGATGTCTTTCGGCGTAGACAGGGCGTTGGTTGGATCCTTCAGGGTGATCAGGCCACCTTTTTGCAACAGCAGCAGTGCGCGGCCTGCGTTGCTGCCTTCGTTTGGAATGGCGATGGTTGCGCCTTTAGGCAGATCCGCCAGTGTCTTGTACTTGCTGGAGTAGCCACCGAACGGTTCCACGTGTACGCCCACGCCAGTCACCAGGTTGTCGCCCTTGGCTTTGTTGAAGCCATCCAGGTAAGGCTTGGTCTGGAAGTAGTTGGCGTCCAGACGCTTCTCGTTCAGTTGCACGTTCGGCTGTACGTAGTCAGTGAAGACCTTGATTTCCAGGTCCACACCTTCCTTGGCCAGGGTCGGCTTGATCAGCTCAAGGATTTCCGCGTGCGGTACGGGCGTCGCGCCGACTACCAGCTTTTCACCTGCGTGAGCCAGGCCAATCGAGAACACAGCCGCCAGAGCGGTCAGCAAAAACGTCTTTTTCATGCAATGTCCTTAACGAAATCCGAGAGCGTCATCCAGAAAATGACACCTTATTATTCAATGGTTTGCCACAGTTGTATGAACCCTGCGACATCATGCTGACATTACCGGTGTTTTATATTCCGATAAAATACTTTTTAATCGAGTGCTTATGCTTTTTTGCATCAGGATCTACTTTACCTCATCAAGACCACGCTGGCTCACGCTCAAGCGGGACGCCGCGCCAGCTCCGAGGTGACTGCTTCAAGCAATTGCCTGAGCGCGGAAAGCGGCCTGCGATCACCACCATCGAGCAATAGCTGCGTCTGGCGCTCGATCAGCGTCAACGGATCGGCGATGTCCGGCAGATTGATATCGTGTGCGCGAATTTCATCACCGCTGCTGACCAGCAAGGCAAAGTGAATGACGTTCTCCAGCTCACGGGTATTACCGGGCCAGCTGTGAGCCTCCAGCGTGCGCTGCGCATCCTCACTGATCAGTTGCACCGGCAGGTTCAGACGCTGGCTGTAGATCCCCACAAAATATTCGGCCAACGGCAGGATATTGCCCGGCTGCTCGCGCAAAGCAGGCAGATCAAGGCGGCCCTCGCTCAGGTAATGATAAAGACGCTCGTGGAATTTCCCGGCGGCCACGGCCTGGGCCAGATCGATACTGGTAGCGGCGACCAGACGCACATCGACCGGGCTCGGCTGCTGGGCGCCCACTCGCGTGACTTCGTGATTTTCAAGGGCCGCAAGCAGCTTGACCTGGATCGGCAACGGCAGGTCGCCGATCTCGTCCAGGTACAAGGTGCCGCCATTGGCTGAACCGAACCAGCCTGCGCGACTGCTGACCGTCCCACTGTGAGCTCCGGCGGCGTAGCCGAATAATTCGGCGTCGGCATAGGTCGGACTGATGGCACCGCAGTTGACTGAAACGAACAACCCGGAGCGATCGCTGCCGCGATGAATATGCCGCGCCAGCAATTCCTTGCCGGTCCCGGACTCGCCACGGATCAGTACCGGTAAAGAACGGGGAGCCAGTTGCTCCATTTCTTCACGCAACCGGCGCGAGCGTGGATCGATAAACACCAGCGCCTTGGCGCGAATGCTCAGTGGGCTTTTTTCCGCATCGGGAAAGGTCAGCAGCGGCTGACCGAAGTTTTCGTGAAGGCTCATGACACACTCCCGCCTGAGCCCTTGCGATGGCTCAAGCGTTTAAAAAGACGGGACCCGGTGAGTCCGATAAACACGCTGCCCGGTCATGCACGACGACGCGCGTGTTGCTCCAGACGGTTTTGCAGGCGATACAGGTAGGCGAAACCCTGCTCCCAGCGTTGATGGCCGGACTTGACGTTGATATGCCCGGCCTGACTCAGAAAGCCTAGCTCGGCACCCCAGTGACGCGCCATCTCCATGGCACGCTGGGAGCTGACCGCAGGGTCGTTGTCAGAGCTGACGATCTGCGTCGGAAACGGCAACAGATCAGTAGGGATCGGTGCAAAATTACGCAACGCAGGCGGGCAATTCGGACGATCGACGTCGGCCGGTGCCACCAGGAGTGCGCCCTGCACCTGACGCAATGTTTCCAGCGGCGCGAGTCGGGCCCAGTGCGCTACGGTGACGCAACCCAGGCTATGCGCGATCAGGATCACTGGCGTGTCGTGCGCGGCGATCGTGCGTTGCAACTCACCCACCCAGTCCTCACGACGTGGCTTGAGCCAGTCGGCCTGCTCCACGCGCGTGCTGTTGGGCAGACTGTTCTGCCAGTGGGTCTGCCAATGATCATCAGGAGACCCTTGCCAGCCTGGCACGATCAGATACCGGATCGACTCGTTATGCATGGATTCGCCTCCTGCATGTATGCGTTCATGAGACGAGTATAGGGATGGAAGGTATATTCGCTAAGGAATAAGAAGCTATTTGTTAATTCCCAAAACGAATATCAGCTGACAGGCAAAAAAAAGAGGCCACTCCCTGCCTTCGAGGAACGGCCTCCAATAAAAATCACTTTCAGGGCAAAGACTATCCACACTTCGTTACAGGATTACGACGGCCTCAGGTTGCAGGCACAGTACGCGGCCCCTGCTCGCCCGCAGCCAGCGGTAATGGTTCGTCGTGCTGCGGGACTTCACGGGCAACGTTCCAGACCACGATTGCAGCGATAATGTCGAAGATCGCCAGCACCACGAACAGCGGGCTGTAGCCGATTTTGGTGACCAGCACGCCGAATACCATGGTGAACGCCGCCGCCCCGAAAAAGCCGAACATTCCGCCCATCCCGGTCGCTGTTGCAACCTCGTTTTTACCGAATGAATCCGAGGTGATCGAATACAGCGCGCCCGACAGGGTCTGGTGGGCAAAGCCGCCGATGCACAGCAAGGCGATGGCGGTGTAGGGACTCTGGACCAGCCCGATGCACGCTGGCCCGATCATGCAGGAGCAGCCGAACAGCATGACCATCTTGCGCGAAGTGAACAGCGACACCTTGCAGTACTTGTGGAACAACGGACTGAGGTAGCCGCCGAGTACGCAGCCGATGTCAGCCGCCAGAAACGGCAGCCAGGCGAACATCGCGACTTCCTTGATATTCATGTGACGCTCGGTCATCAGGTACAGCGGGATCCACGCATTGAAGGTCTGCCAGGCAGGCTCGGAGAGGATCCGCGCCGAGGCAATTGCGTAGAAATTACGGTTTTTGAACAGTCGCTTCCAGCTGCCTTTCTGGGCAGGTGCATCCTTCAGACGCGCTTCCTGGCCGCTGAGGATGTAGTCACGTTCGGCATCGCCAAGACGTTTCTGATCGCGCGGGTGCTTGTACAGCAGCAGCCACAGGCCGCTCCACACAATGCCAAGACCGCCGACAATCAGGAACGCCAGCTCCCAGCCACTCTGCAGAATGGCCCAGACCACCAGCGGCGGCGCAAGCAATGCGCCAAACGACGAGCCGATGTTGAACCAGCCGATGGCCACCGAGCGCTCTTTGGCCGGAAACCATTCGGTGGTCGCCTTGACGCCTGCCGGCAGCCCTGCTGCTTCGGTCAGGCCGAGCATGCCGCGGAAGATCGCCAGACTCTGCCAACCGGTTGCAAATGCGGCGGCAGCGCAGGCGCCAGACCAGGCGATGGCGAAAATCGCAAAGCCCATCTTGGTGCCGATCAAATCGATGATATAGCCCGCCACGGGCTGCATGACGGCGTAACACAATTGCCAGGCGACCACGATGTGCGCGTATTGCTCGGTGGAAATGCTCAGTTCGCTCATGAGCGTCGGTGCTGCGACGGACAGCGTGTTGCGTGCCAGGTAGTTGACGACCAGGCCGGCCGTTACCAGCCCCACCATCCACCACCGAATGCCTTTTATCTTCATCTCTTCACCCTGTTTATTTTTAGATTGGCGATGAGCGTCCCGCGGCCAAGGCCGTGAGGCGGCTGGTTTTATGTAACTTCAGATTACGGTTTCTTCAGAAGACTTTTAGGCGCTTTCTGCCGACGATCATGCGTAAAAACAGATTTTTCGCACGAGGAGCACGCGTCTATGGCCTGAGAATTCAGACTGATCATGAGGTTGTTACTCTTTGAATTATTTTTGTGGTTGTAATTTTCTTCAAGTCCTATGTTGTCGTACAACATAGTGAACTTATAGTCATTTGCCATTCCGGTGTCAAATGGCAGAAACGCTATGACCTGCATCAGGGATGGGTTAGCGAGGGATCGAGAATGGAAGAAGCGGTTTCGCGTTATACGACGACTCTGCAATCAGCGTCTGCACATCGCTTGTCTGCGTCTATCGGGCGTCGCTTAGTGATTAAAGCGCGGGAATTTTCTGCCTGACGGCAAGAAAAGCGTCTATGACACTTGCACAACTGTCATAAATGCTCTCATTCTTGAAGGCGGCGTCAGGCAAGGGAGTTGCTCGGTGAGACCTTATCGGCACGGGCCTGACGCTGAAGTCACCCCATGTCAGGAAGAGGCGTGTGCATGCCTGAGCCAAGCAGTCTCGCCAGTTGGACCCCCGCTCTGCGCAAGCAGCTCACGGCCTTGGGCATGGACAGCGATGCGTTGTGCCAGAGCGCAGGCATTGACCTGGACAGGCTGAGTGAGGCCAATGCGCAATTCTCGCCGGATGTCACCGCCACGCTCTGGCAACGCGCAGTTCAGGCCAGCCTTGATCCGGCTCTGGGTCTACGTGTTTCACGTTTTGTCAGCCCGACGGCGTTTCATGCGCTGGGCTACACACTGGTGGCCAGCGGCTCGTTGCGTGAAGTCTTCGAGCGCATCGTACGTTACCGCTCGATGGCCGAGGACTCTCTGGAGCTGGACTTCAGAACAGTCGGCGAGCGTTATGAATTCCGCTTCGGTACACCACCCTCCTGTCAGTCACCGGTTCATGAGCTGCTGGATGCATTTGCCGCGATTTACGTACGCACCTGCCGCAATCGGCTCGGCCGGGGCTATGCGCCGCTTGCCGTGCACCTGCAACGTCCCGCGCCCGAGGACCCGCGTCCCTGGCACGACCTGTTTCGTTCACCGGTCATGTTTGCGGCGCAGGAGAACTTGCTGGAGTTTGACGGTGATCAATTCGACAGCCACCTGGATGACGGCCCGGTACAGCTGAACAATCAGGAATCCCAAGGGGATCCGCTACCGTCACTGATCTGGGAGCAGCGCGTACGCTCGGCCATCGAGACCCTGCTGCCGGACGGCGAGCCCACTGTCAGAAGCATTGCCGAAGCCCTGCACCTGAGCCCGCGCAGCCTGCAGCGCCATCTGGCCGACGAGGGCTGCTGCTATGACCTGCTGCTCAATCAATGCCGCCAGAACCTGGCGCTTTTGCACATGAACGATCAGCAAAGCTCGCTGAACGAAATCGCCTACCTGTTAGGTTTTTCCGACACCGACTGCCTGAGCCGCGCCTTCAAACGCTGGACCGGGCTGACACCGGAACAGTACCGCAGCGCCGTGGTGCGTTGATGGAGGGGCTCCATCGTGCCCATGCTCCGCGTCCACTATTGATTAAGCGGCGCGGCGCACATCCATGACGCAGAGCGTCACGAAGAGCATTCCCACGCTGGAGCGTGAGGAACGATGATGTTCTTGAGAACACCGTCGCGCCTGGGCTCCGCGCAGGTATGTGTTGGCTTCTAGCGTGCTTCGATCCGCGCCAGCTCGGGCAGATCTCCCGACAACCCCAGCGCTTCGCGGACGAACAGCGCCTTGGCTTCGGGCATGCGGTTGACCATTTTCAGGCCGGTGTTGCGCAACCAGCGCAAGGGCAGCGGGTCGGCCTGAAACAGGCGTTCGAAGCCTTCCATCGCGGCCATCAGCGCGAGGTTGTGCGGCATGCGGCGGCGCTCGTAGCGGCCCAGCACACGCAGGTCAGACCAGCGCTCGCCACGCTTTGCGGCATGGGTCAGCACTTCAGCCAGCACTGCGGCGTCGAGAAAACCGAGGTTCACGCCCTGCCCGGCCAGCGGGTGAATGGTGTGTGCCGCATCGCCAATCAGTGCCAATCCTCTGGCAACGTAACGCTTGGCGTGACGTTGACGCAGCGGCACGCACAGGCGGCTATCGGCAGACAGCACCTGGCCCAGTCGTCCCTCGAATGCCTGCTCCAGTTCGCGGCAGAACAGGTCATCCTCCAGCACCATCAGGCGCTCGGCTTCGGCAGGTGTGACTGACCAGACGATGGAGCACCAGTGCTCGCCCTCGCGCTCCAGCGGTAGAAAGGCCAGCGGCCCGTCATCGGTGAAACGCTGCCAGGCGGTTTTTCTGTGGGGGTCGGCGGTGCGCACGCTGGTGACGATCGCGTGATGCAGGTAATCCCATTCACGCGTCGGCGTTTCAGTCAGGCGGCGCACGGCGGAATTGGCACCGTCGGCAGCCACCACCAGCGGTGCGCGCAGCTGACGGCCATCAGCCAGGGTCAGCAGCCAGTCATCGCCGGAGTGACGCATCTGTTCCAGCCGCGCGTTGGCCAGCAGGCCGATGTCGCTGGCATGCAGACGGTCGAGCAGCGCGTCCTGCACCACACGATTCTCGATGATGTGACCGAGCACGTCGGCATGCACGCTGGAGGCCGAGAAGTGAATCTGCCCGGTGCCGCTGCCATCCCAGACCTGCATATGCGCATACGGGCTGATGCGCCGGGCTGCGATGCCTTCCCACACGCCCAGCCTCTGGAGGATTCGCTGGCTGGCCGCCGACAAGGCGCTGACCCGCGGCTCGAAGCTCGACTGCTGATCAAACGGTTCGACGCTCAGCGGCCCACCGTCGACCACCAGCACATCAAGGCCGCTGTCCTGCAATGCCAAGGCAAGGGCACTGCCGACCATTCCGGCTCCGACAATCAGCACATCTGCGCGCGTTTCCATGGTCAAACCGTTCTCGCTTGCGGCCGAAGCCCAGTGTTTAAAGTGTGTGATTCACACATCGGATCGAGTCCCCAAACCCATGGCCTGGCGGGCAAACCAGCGCTTGGCGGCAGGCAGCAGGTCCAGCCCGAGCAACCCGACGTTACGCCCGGTGGCAACCGCCGACCGGGAGCTGCCGAACAGGCGCGTCACCTTGTCGGAGAAGCCCACGGTCAATTGCTGATCCTGGCGCTGGCGCTCACGGTAGAGCTGCAGAGTCGGCAGCTCACCGGGCGGCGCGTCGCTGTCCAGCAGCGTCTCGGCCAGTGCATCGGCGTCGCGCAAGGACAGATTGAACCCCTGTCCGGCGACCGGATGCAGGCTGTGCGCCGCGTTGCCCAGGATCACCAGATGCGAGCGCACCTGCTCTTCGGCTTCGATCAGTGCCAAGGGGTAGACATGCCGAGCACCGACCTGACGCAGCGTGCCCAGGCGATAGCCAAAGACGCCCTGCAGCTCTTCCAGAAAACTGCGGTCGTCCAGCTCGGCCAGACGCTGGGTATCGTTGCCCGGACGTGTCCAGACCAGCGCACAGCGGTTATCCGGCAATGGCAGCAGCGCCATCGGCCCGTCCTCGGTAAAACGTTCGAACGCCTGACCACAGTGAGCTTCGCTCGGCGTGATATTGGCAATCAGCGCATGCTGGTCGTAGGGCCGTTGCCGCACCCCGATACCCAACTGCTCGCGCAGGCTGGAACGGCCACCGTCGGCCAGCACCGCCAGGTCGCAGTCCAGCTCGCTGTCGTCACTCAGGCTCAGGCGATAACCGTCGGCCAATGGCTGCATGTGTTTGACCTCGGCCGGCACACGCCAACTGACCACATCACGATCCAGCCCGGCCCACAGAGCCTGACCGAGCCAGGCGTTTTCGACCACATAGCCGAGCGCCGGAACGCCCTCTTCGATCGCAGACAGGCGCGTGGCGCCGAAGCGACCACGGTCAGACACCTGGATTTGCAGGATCGGCTCGGCGCGTCTGGAAATCTGCTGCCACAGGCCAAGCCGTTCATAGATGCGTCGCGAGCCAAACGACAATGCCGAAGAACGCGCATCGTAGCTGGGCTGCCAGGCTTCACCCGGCGCAAAGGGCTCGATGAGCACGATTTTCCAGCCGCGCGCCTTGGCACCGGCCTGCAGCGACAACGCAAGGCTTGCACCGACCAGTCCGCCGCCGACGATGGCGATATTGAAGCGGCTCATGCGACGTGTTCCTGTGCAGCCGCCATCAGCGCCTCGATCTCGGCGACGGTCTTGGGCACGCCGCCGGACAGAATTTCACACCCCTGCCTGGTCACAACCACGTCATCCTCGATTCGCACACCAATACCTCGCCATTTTTTCGCGACTTCCAGGTTGTCGGGGGATATGTAAATCCCGGGTTCAACGGTCAGCGTCATGCCGACCTCCAGTACGCGCCACTCGCCGCCGACCTTGTATTCGCCGACGTCGTGTACATCCATGCCCAGCCAGTGCCCGGCACGGTGCATGTAAAACATTTTGTAGGCCTCGCTTTCGATCAGCTCGCCGACGTCGCCGCGCAGCAGGCCCAGCTCGACCAGCCCGGCGGTAATCACCTTGACCGTCGCCTCGTGCGCCTGGTTCCAGTGCTTGTCGGGACCAATGGCCTCGAAGGCCGCATGCTGGGCCTTGAGCACCAGCTCGTAAATGGCTTTCTGCTCGGTGGAAAACCTGCCGTTCACCGGAAAGGTCCGGGTGATGTCACTGGCATAGCAGTCGATTTCGCAGCCGGCGTCGATCAACACCAGATCACCATCCCTGAGCACCGCGTCGTTCTGCTGGTAATGCAGAATGCAACCGTTGCGCCCCGAGGCGACGATCGAGCCGTAGGCAGGCATCTTCGAACCGCCCTTGCGGAACTCGTAGTCCAGCTCGGCCTCCAGGCTGAATTCATGCAGCCCCGCGCGGCAGGCCTGCATAGCGCGCACATGGGCCCGCGCGGAAATATCCGCCGCGCAACGCATGACCTTAATTTCCGCAGCGGACTTGTACAGGCGCATGTCGTGCAACAGGTGGTCCAGCGCCACGAACTCCTTGGGCGGCTGGGCACCGAGGTGCGCCTTGGAGCGAATCACGTTGATCCAGTCCATCAGGTGCCGGTCGAATTCAGGATTGCTACCCATCGCCGAATACACCCGATCCCGGCCTTCGATCAGGCCGGGCAGGATTTCGTCGATGTCATTGATGGGAAACGCGTCGTCCGCACCGTACTCGCGGATCGCGCCTTCCTGTCCTGCACGCAGGCCTTCCCACAGCTCGCGCTCGGGATTGCGCTCGCGGCAGAACAATACGTACTCGCCGTATTCGCGACCAGGGATCAGCACCACCACCGCTTCCGGTTCGGGAAAGCCACTCAGGTACTGAAAGTCGCTGTCCTGCCGGTAAACGTGCTCGACGTCACGATTGCGAATGGCAACCGCAGCGGCAGGCAGGATGGCAATGCTGTCCGGCTCCATCTGAGCCATCAGAGCCTTGCGGCGGCGGGCGTACTCGGACTTCGGGATCTGAATCATGGGCAGCGGGCGTCCTGATGGAGTCCAGCGGCTCGCGCTATGGCAAGCGCAGGCCGGTGTCGCAGTGATCGGCTATCAGTGCAGTGAAGGCTTGGGTTGCGGCGCGGACGGCTCGTTGAATTCAGTGAACAGCAGCAGCGGCGCTACGCGCATGTACTCCATGACTTCCATGTAGTCGGTTTCGCCGTCTTCGGACTCTTCCAGCGCGTCCTGAACCTGGGCAATCGCCGCCAGATCCTCCAGAACCGCCTTGGCTTCAGTGCCCAGCGGCTTGTCGCCAATGGCCAGACCGAAACCTGCCAGGAACCCCTGACACCATTGGCCCAGCGCAGCAGCACGCTCGGTCAGCGGCTCGTCGTCGCCCGGCAGCAACAGCACGACGGTCATGTCGTCGCCGGTGAGCTCGCCCTTGACCATCTCTTGCAAGCCGACGAGCGCCTGACGGATATTGTCTTGCGGCTCGGTTTCGAGCAGGACCGACGCGTCGGCGAACCAGCCTTCGTTGTCGAAACCGGCACCTGCGCAACTGCGCCCCAGCAACAGGCCATGCAGCTCGGCGGGAGATACCTGGTGACCGCCACTGTTGAGCAGAGTGGCGAACGCTTTGTACGGAGAATTCTGAATGGGCATGGGTAGCTAGTCGCCAAACGGCGCAATGTCTAGAATGAAGGCCTTGTATCCTAGACTATCCGCGCGACAAGATCACCCGGACGGCGGTTCGAGCTTGAGCACAAGCATCGCTCCCCCTGCCATTCATCAGAAAGTATTCAGTGGAAAACAATGGAAGACACCGACCTGCAAGCGCTGATGAAACGTGTGGAGCTGCTCCTGAAGTATGCCGAGCAACTTAAAGGCCAAAACGCACTCTTATTAGCTCAGGAAAAGACCTGGCGCGAGGAACGTGCCCAACTGATTGAAAAAAACGAAATCGCCCGGCAGAAGGTCGAGTCAATGATTTCGCGCCTTAAAGCCCTGGAGCAAGACTCATGAGCAATGGCAACAGCGTTACCGTTCAGATCCTGGACAAGGAATATTCGATCATCTGCCCTCAGGAAGAGCGCACCAACCTGGTCAGCGCCGCCCGCTACCTGGATGGCAAGATGCGTGAGATCCGCAGCAGCGGCAAAGTCATCGGTGCAGATCGCATCGCCGTGATGGCTGCCCTGAACATCACTCACGACCTGCTGCACAAGGAACATCTGCCTGACGTACAGACTAGCGGTTCGACCCGCGAACAGGTCCGCGATCTGCTCGACAAGGTCGATCTGGTGCTGGCGACAGACACGCCCGGCACACCGGATTCAACTCGGGGCTGATTATTGCGGGGCATTTCTGTATACTCGCTCTGCTCCCTGGAGTGCTTGCCAGTCGGTCATGTCCCTGAGCCGATACGCACAACCACGGGGGTTGCACGTTGGGGTTGGTGTGCATGTCCGCTCGACGGAAAGCCTTAAAACCTCCTGCAATCTCCACCTTGAACTTTCGGGTTCAAGGGCTAAACCGACAGCGGTTCGTCGGGGAGTCCATATTCAGTTCGTTGCCAGCCCTGTTGTCTGGCAACGACGACCCCGCTCCGGCTTCAACCTCCTTTCCGGATCAGCCTGCATGACCTTCTGCTCATGACCAGCGCCCAATCACTTACTCGTCCGCAATTGCGCCGCCAGCTACGCAAGGCACGCAAAGCCCTGAGTCAACGCCAGCAACGCAAAGCCGCACGGGATATTTATCGTCAATTGGCGCAGCACCCGCTGTTTCGACGTGCCCGGCATGTTTCGCTGTACCTGCCGATGGATGGCGAGATCGACCCGCGGCTGTTACTGCGCGAAGCCCAGCGTCGCGGCAAGGCAACCTATCTGCCGGTGCTCAACGCATGGCCGCGCACCCGCATGGTTTTTCAGCGCGTACGCCCCGGCGAGACGTTCATCCCCAACCGTTTCCGCATCCCTGAGCCGCGCATCGACCGGGCAAAGCAGCGCACTATATGGGCGCTCGACCTGATTCTGATGCCGTTGGTAGGTTTCGATGACGAAGGCGGTCGCCTCGGCATGGGCGGAGGTTTCTACGACCGCAGCCTGGCGTACCTGGCGCGCAGAAAGACCTGGCGCAAGCCGGTGTTACTGGGGCTGGCTCACGAGTGTCAGAAAGTCGATCGACTGGCGCAGGCCAGTTGGGATGTACCGCTGCAAGGCACGGTATCGGATAAAGGCTGGTATGTGACGCAGACACTCTGATCGTTCAGCCAACAAGGCTATCAACGATCAGAGTACAAGCAGGGCTCAATGCCTGCCGGGGACTTTTTGCTGCTGCTGTGTGATCTCGACTGGAGCATCATCCTTGGTGGACCACAAGCTCTGTGCATAACCGGTTGTCACGACACCCAAGCCAAACAGAATAACCAGAATCCAGAGTAAATCAGGCTTGCGTTTCATTGACTGCCCTCCTTAGGCAAATCAATACGATGTCAGCATCGGTTTTGTATAGGCCGTGCAACAGCGTGGAACTTTGAAGGGCGGCATTTTGCGGTAACGTGAACCAGTACGCAAATAGTGGCGCGAACCGATTGTCGGTTTGTCATCAAACTGTTCGTCATACCGTAAACCTTTTGTCTGTGGAGTGAGCACAATGGCCTATTGGCTGATGAAGTCCGAGCCTGATGAATTCTCGATCAGAGACCTGCAACGACTGGGCAACGCTCGCTGGGACGGGGTGCGCAACTATCAGGCGCGTAATTTTCTGAGAGCCATGGCAGAGGGCGACGCGTTCTTTTTCTATCACTCCAGTTGCCCGGAGCCGGGCATCGCCGGCATCGGCAAAATCGCCAGATCAGCCTACCCGGACCCCACTGCACTGGACCCCGAGAGCCACTATCACGACGCCAAGGCCACGGAGGAAAAGAATCCGTGGAGTGCCATCGACGTCGAGTTCGTAGAGACCTTCAAGCGCGTGCTGGGGCTGGGTTATCTCAAGCAACAAAGTCAGCTGGAGCAACTGCCTCTGGTACAAAAAGGCAGCCGGCTCTCGGTCATGCCGGTGACCGCCGAACAATGGGCGGCGATCCTGACATTGCGCTGACGAACGTTATTGAACGATGAAGTTATTGAACAGCAAGTCTTCGACAATCGGCTTGCCTTCTTCATCGTTCATGACGCGCTGAACCTGCTTGAGCGCTTCCTGACGAATGTTTTCCTTCGCTTCGGCGCTGCTCATGGAATCAACGGTCTGCTGAGTGAACAGCGACACCAGTTGATTGCGGATCAGTGCATCATTGCGCTTCACGGCAGCCTCGGCATCGGCACCTGTTACACGCAGGGCAATGTCAGCCTTGTAGACACGCAGCTTCGGGCCGCCATCAAGGGCGTAGTTACCCACGAACGGAGGCGTCAGCGAGACATAGGCCGCTTTTGGCGGGCCGCCTTCTTCCTTGGCTTCCTCTTGCGCCATGACAGGCAATGACAAGGCCAGCAACATCAGAATCCACGCTTTCACAGTCCACTCCTTAATACGGTTTGCCACGTAGCTTACAGCTTATGTGTGCTTATCAGGCAGGGCCATGCTTGTTGACCCGGGAACCCGCTTAACTGACTTTATCGGCCATTACCGGAAAAGGAATAGCCCGATGAAAGCCCTGTTATGCAAAGCCTTCGGTCCTGCCAGCACACTGGTGCTCGAAGACGTCCCCGGCCCCGCGATCAAAAAGAACGAAATTCTGCTCGACGTGCACGCCGCCGGGGTCAACTTTCCCGACACCTTGATCATCGAGGGTAAATACCAGTTCAAACCACCCTTCCCGTTCTCACCGGGGGGTGAGGCCGCAGGCGTGATAGCCGCCGTCGGGGAGAACGTCAGCCACCTGAAAACCGGCGACCGCGTCATGGCCCTCACCGGCTGGGGCAGCTTTGCCGAGCAGGTCGCCGTGCCCCACTACAACGTGCTGCCGATTCCACAGGGCATGGACTTCACCACGGCGGCCGCATTCAGCATGACCTACGGCACCTCCATGCACGCCCTCACACAACGCGCCCGCCTGCAACCCGGCGAAACCCTGCTGGTACTCGGCGCATCCGGCGGCGTCGGCCTGGCCGCCGTAGAAATCGGCAAAGCCCTCGGCGTCCGCGTCATCGCCGCCGCCAGCAGCGCCGAGAAACTCGAAGTCGCCAGAAACGCAGGCGCCGACGAACTGATCAACTACAGCGAAACCAGCCTCAAGGATGAAGTCAAACGCCTCACCCAAGGCAACGGCGCCGACGTGATCTACGACCCGGTCGGCGGCGACCTCTTCGACCAGGCCATCCGCAGCATCGCCTGGAACGGCCGCCTGCTGGTCGTCGGCTTCGCCAGCGGCCGCATTCCGGAACTGCCCGTCAACCTCACCCTGCTCAAGGGCGCTTCGGTGGTCGGCGTGTTCTGGGGCTCGTTTGCGCAGCGACAACCGCAGGACAATGCGGCGAACTTCAAGCAGCTGTTTGCGTGGTTTGAAGAAGGGAAATTGAAGCCGCTGGTGTCGACGGTTTATCCGCTGGAAAGGGCTGGGGAGGCGATTGATTTGTTGGGTGGACGGAGGGCTGTGGGGAAGGTGGTGGTGTTGGTTGCGAAGAGTGCCTGATCCTACTCGTCAGCAGGGGAACGGGAACAGACCCTAGTAGATATGAGAGTAGGCACCTACCTCTATTGGAGAGATTATGCAAGCGCACCATTTTCGGTGCTAAGAGAGGTGTGAAATGTCCCAGAGTTTATATATAGATATAATTAAAAAAGCTATCTATGCTCCAATTGCAAACACACCAGGTCTAGATCCTAAAACCGCCTCCAGAATCATGACTGAAATAAGAACTGAAATAAGCAGTGAAACTAAATTCTCTGATCTAACCAGAAAGTACAAGAACATAAGTAAAATAGACCTAGCCTACGCATCATTTGAAATCATGAGGCAGGACGACATTAAAATCCCTGAAAAACTTAAAGAGAACTATACTAAAGAATGGAACGACAACGACTATACTTACGTATCCTTAAACCACATCAAACTTAATAGCACACTAGAAGACGAAATCGAAAAAACCAGCACCATTGGTGAGCTTGCCAAATTTCTAGAGTAACATGGAAAAATCAACGCAGTGGGTAAGATACATCTAAAGTCATCTTACTCACTTATATTTACCAACCTCAAAAATATCAGCACCTTTATATAGGCATTAAACCCTTAATAGCTTCTACTGAAACTTCAATCAGAAATGCCTAAGCTTTACCGACCAACCTACCGCGCATTGACGGATAGCCGGACTTTTCCCGAAATGAGCTACTTTTTTGAAAAACCCATGGGGGATTTATTTTTTTCGCATCATCTTCCCTATCAAACGCGCGCAATTCACCAATGCCCATCAGTGTTTCCGTGCCGTCCACAGATTCGACAACGCGAACAGCGCGGTCAACTGAGCCATGTCTTTCATCACCCCGCGGAAGCGCACTTTAAAACAACCTGATACAGAGCACCTGGCGCAAACGGCCGCCCCGAAATAAAAAACACTAAAACCATCGGCGAACTTGCCGACCTTCTAAAGTAAATTTTATAAGCCAATGCAGCGAGTGATGATGAACATATTAGTTCATCTTTGCCCGCGTCATCACCGCCGCTAGTGTGCTGTTCGCGAAATAATTTCCTGTGCATTTCGTCTACACTTCAAACGTTATCCCTGCCTTGGAGAGCTTGCCATGAGCGCTCTGGACATCACACTTAGCCCCGAAGAAAAGACCGAGCTGAAACGACGGATGCGCTCTGCCACCATTCCTCAGCGAGAAGGCCGGCGAGCACGGATTATTCTACTGGCTGCCGAAGGCGAAACCCGAGACAGCATTGCGCGATTGACCGGTTTTTCCTGCCCGACAATCACCGACTGGTGCCAGCGTTTCCAAGCACATCAGCTTGATGGGCTGATCGACAAACCGGGACGCGGACGCAAGTCGCCTTTGCCTGCCGAGACAGTTCGCCGTGTCCTGGAACAGGTCACCCGTCCTCGCATCGGAGAACCACGCTGGAGCTGTCGGAGCATGGCAAAGGCGGCGGGTATTTCCTCGACCACCGTCCATAAACTGTGGGCTGCCAATGATTTAAAGCCCCACCTGACGCGCACATTCAAGTTGTCTAACGATCCGCAGTTTGAGGAGTAATTCTGGGATGTGATCGGGCTTTATCTGGCCCCACCGGACAAGGCTTTGGTGTTGTACTGCAATGAGAAAAGTCAGGTTCAGGCAGTGGAGCGAACACAGCCGGGTTTACCTTTGGGCATCGGTCATATCCAGACTAGATCGCACGATTACACCCGCCATGGCACGGTCACGTTATTCGCCGCACTGGATTACCTCCAAGGAAAACTGATCAGCAGCATCGAGCGTCAGCACCGGCATCAAGAGTGGTTGGATTTTCTCAAGAAGATCAATAAAGAAACGCCCAAACACCTCCAGCTTCACCTGATCGTCGACAACTATGCGACCCACAAGCATGCTGCTGTGAAAGCGTGGCTGGCGAAACATCCTCGCTTTCATATTCATTTCACGCCGACCTCCAGCTCTTGGATGAACATGGTTGAACGCTTCTTTCAAGACACCACGGTGTATCTTCGCGACGGCAGTTTTGCCTCGGTTCGCGAGCTGGAGAGCTCCATTACAGCGTTCATGGCGTTACGTAATGCTCAGCCGACCCGATACGTTTGGAACGCAAAGGGAGAGGAGATTTTGAACAAAATTCAACGGGCGCGTGAAGCACTTGAAACCGCAGGCAAAAAGCAAATTATTTCGAAAACAGCACACTAGGCTAGTAGAACTTGGTCGCCAACACGCAGAGCGCCTTGCCCAGGAAGCCGCACAACGCCAAGCCGAAGAAGCAGCGCGCGTAAGAGCCGAGACGGAAGAACAGGCTGCGCAGCAGCGAGCCATAGAGGCAGCGTTCCAGCTTGCACAGCGTCAGGTCGAAGAAGCCGAGCACGCATTGGCCCTACGCAACGCCGAGGAAGCTCGCGCTAAAGAGGCCGAATCCAACCGAGCGATAGAGATGACGTTCGGGCCTGAGGCGTCGCGAGAAATCGATAATGCGATCAAGGTGCTGAGAGGCACTATCGAAATCGCGATCACCGACTTCTCGAATACGATCAGCGCTCACGGGGCGTTCGACATGAGTCAGCTTGAAGCGATTCAAAATATGAGCGCGGTTCACTGATCATTTCGCTGAAGTTGCCGGGGTCAAGTCAGCACTGATTTGACCCCGGCACCACACGATAGATCTGACATTCTCCGGCAAATAATCCACCTACCTGAAGGTCGGATCATTTGGTAACTGACGACGATATCCGGTTCAGACCTCCAGACTGAAACTCACTCAAAAGCAGGAGGATTACCTGAACTGTGGGAGCGAGCTTGCTCGCGAAGGCTTATTCACAGGGCAACAAAAATTTTCGTTGCCATGCTCGCTCATGCTTCTCTGGAGACTCCGCGTCCAATCTTGAATGTGCCTCATGGAGCGAATGGTGACGCGGAGCCTTAAGAAAGGCGTTCCCGCTGACGCGTGCGAAACGAGAGATATCCGTCGGCTGTACCGGCCCCTTCGTGAGCAAGCTCACTCCCACAAGTACGCGGCGCGCACGATGTCCGTAATCAATACCGCTCAACCCTTACAGCGCCTTCCTCACATTCTCCGGCAAATAATCAACATACCTGCGCATCGGATTTTTTTGGCATTGAGCGACGATGCCCGGCGTCGCTTCCAGCAGCTCAAGAACCAGGGCCTGCCGCTCGTCCAGGGTGAGAAAATGCTCTATGACCGGACTGCTCGACAGGTACAGCTCTGTGCGCATCAGCGCATCCGGTTTGACGTCCTTGCGCCATTTGCGTCCCTCGAACATTTCCGTATTCAGCTGCCAGCACAACACCTGCCTCAGCTCGACATTGGCTGCCAGCGGCGGGTTGGTATGTGGACGCCCCGTGAAATTGAACGTGACCGTAACTGCTTCGCCCTCGGGATGAGAAGCAGACGGCTGCCAGGGTTCGAAGACCCACTGTTCGACAGCACTTCGGGTCAGGCTGATGAGCCTAGGATCGGGCGCGCCCAGCACTTCGAGGAAGCGCACGCCTCCATCGGCCTGAATGAAAACTCTGATGCTGACACTGCGTTTTACGAAGGAACGAAGCATCGATGTCGGATAGCCCGGCTCAGGCATATGCAACGGCACCGGATACGACGGCAACGCCTGTGCTCCCCCCGCCGAAAGCAACCCCGTAAGCATCATGCAACCCAGCACGCAGCTCATTCGCTGCCCTCCGCTTGCTCGGCCAACCCCACCATCAATGCCTTGATCGGCGTCGGCAGATAGTCGCCGTACAGACGATCGGGATTGCTTCGGCAATTGCTGACCATCATCGGTATCGCGGCGCCCAGTTGCTCAAGCAGGACCTGGCGTTGGGGCTCGCTGCGCAGGTGGGCAATATGGCTGCCGAACAGCGCCTGCCCGGTGTACCAGAACACGTCGACCTTACTCAGTGGTTCCTTGGGATAGTCCTGGCGGGCGGATTTCACTTCGTGGTTCAGGTAGCCGCAGCGGATGTTTCCCAGGCCCACGGTCACTTCGGTGTTGAAGCGCCGATAGCCGTGGGAACCGAAAATGACGGGCACGGTGATCGTGGTCATGGGCGGCGCGCCGACTGTTCCGACCCAGGGTTTATAGCGCCATTGGCGGAGTGCCCGCTCCACCGCTGCGGCGAGCTGCGGATGCCCGCTCTCGATCGCCCTGGCTTCACGAACCTGTCCGTCGGATTTGATCCACAGCTGGGCGCGGACCTTGCCTGCATAGTGGGTCTTGACCAGCTCTGGTGGAAAAACCGGTGTCGGCGTGTATATCGGCACCAGAAATGGCTCTGCAGCGCCGACGGGAGGGGCCAGTGCTGCGGCAATCATGAACGCGGTGATTCTCATTGTTGTAGGGGCTCATCGTCGTGGTGCACCTCCAGGGCGCAGTGATGACGATGGTATGAACCTGCCGACACATCAGTCAGCACACGACTTCCGATACGCCTGTAGGACCCATCCCAAACAATTGAAACGTCTGTAAACACTTGCGCAATGTTCATAAAACAACAGCTGATTGCCTGCATTTCCTACAAAGAATCAGCCCGAAGGCACTGCTTTTTTCTGTAATGAAAATGTAATATTCGCATTCGCAAAAACAACAATAATCAGGAGCTTCTCCATGTTTGGGTTTTTCCGCCCTGCCAGGCATCAGGCACCCCTTCCCGAAGAAAAGGTCGACAGCACCTATCGCCGTCTGCGCTGGCAGATCTTCGCAGGCATCTTTATCGGCTATGCGGGTTACTACCTGCTGCGCAAGAATTTCTCGCTGGCGATGCCGTATCTGATCGACGAAGGCTATACGCGTGGCCAGCTGGGCGTGGCGATGTCTGCCATTGCGATTGCCTACGGCTTGTCGAAATTCCTCATGGGCATCGTTTCGGATCGCTCCAACCCGCGTTACTTCCTGCCGTTCGGCCTGCTGGTCTCTGCCGGGATCATGTTCATCTTCGGCTTCGCGCCGTGGGCGACGTCCAGTGTCACGATCATGTTCGTGCTGCTGTTCATCAATGGCTGGGCCCAGGGCATGGGCTGGCCGCCGAGCGGGCGGACGATGGTCCACTGGTGGTCGCAGAAAGAGCGCGGCGGCGTGGTGTCGGTGTGGAACGTGGCGCACAACGTCGGCGGCGGCCTGATCGGCCCGCTGTTCCTGCTTGGCATGGGCTGGACCAACGACTGGCATGCGGCGTTCTACGTGCCGGCGGCGGTTGCGTTGCTGGTCGCGGTGTTCGCCTTCGCGACCATGCGTGACACCCCGCAATCGGTCGGCCTGCCGCCTATCGAGCACTACAAGAACGATTATCCGGAAGGCTACGATGCCAGCCACGAAGAAGAATTCAGCGCCCGGGAAATCTTCGTCAAGTATGTGCTGCGTAACAAATTCCTGTGGTACATCGCCATGGCCAACGTGTTCGTTTACCTGCTGCGCTACGGCGTACTGGACTGGGCACCGACCTATCTCAAGGAAGCCAAGCACTTCACGGTCGACAAGACCTCATGGGCTTACTTTCTGTACGAGTGGGCGGGCATTCCGGGCACGCTGCTGTGCGGCTGGATGTCGGACAAGATCTTCAAGGGCAATCGCGGCCTGACCGGCATGGTGTTCATGTTTCTGGTGACCATCGCCACGCTGGTGTACTGGCTGAACCCTGAAGGCAATCCGACCGTCGACATGATCGCGCTGGTGTCCATCGGCTTCCTGATCTACGGCCCGGTGATGCTGATCGGTCTGCAGGCGCTGGAGCTGGCACCGAAGAAGGCAGCAGGCACGGCCGCCGGCTTTACCGGGCTGTTCGGCTATCTGGGCGGGTCGGTCGCGGCCAGCGCGGCGATGGGCTACACGGTTGACCACTTTGGCTGGGATGGTGGGTTCGTGCTGTTGATCGGCGCGTGCATTCTGGCGATGGTGTTCCTTGCGCCGACGCTGCGGCACAAACAGGTCGCCAGCACATCCCGCGACATCAAAGGCTAATCAGGCAGTCTCCGACTTGCAGCGCTTGAGCCGCGCCTCCAGATTCAGGTCTGGCATGGCGTGGCTACGCAGGGCCTTGGCGGTCTGCTCCACGTACTCGCGGGTGGTCCCGTAGCGCCCTCTGGCGCTGGCCAGCACCTGGCTGAGCACGCTGTCCGGCAGGTTGCCTGCGTAGCTGGGCAGATGCCGCTCGAGTACGAAGCCCAGGGCCTGCACCTTCCGGCCATCTTCAAGGCGGCAATTGAGCCAGTGCGGGCGATACGAGGGGTACGGCATCTCGCGCTCCCACAAGGCCAGCAGCGATTTTTCCAGGCATTCATCCGGCAGACGATAGGCGAAGCCGGTGCATGAACCGCCACGGTCCAGACCGAATACCAGCCCCGGTACTTCCGGCGTGCCACGGTGTTCGTGCGACCAGAGGTAAAGCCCGCGGTGATAACCGTGCACTCGGGCGCGCTGGCTCTCCACGGCGGTGCACTCGGGACGCCAGATCAGTGAGCCGTAGGCGAACAGCCAGACCGGGCCGCCCTTGTGACGACGCATGGTGGTGTTCATGGATGCGAGCAGTTGCTCGCGGGTAAGCTGCGGGCCCATATCGATAACGGGCGGGTACGTCAGGCCAAGGCCGTCATGCACCGCAGCGGCCAACTCGTTGATTGGATTCTCCATTTGCCTCCCTGACAGTCTGACTGTCAGTTTTTACCGAGCCCCGCCGACTCGCTCGTGGTTGAGCGGCATCAGGGTGTCGTGGTTCGGTTGTTGCCACAGGCCAACGGCCTGCCTCTACTAAAAGTTGCCTGGCGACGAACAGGCATCGCCATCGGTTTTAATCAGTTAAAGCAATTTACACTCCACTCCTGCAGCCGTCAGTCCGGCATTACGCACGCGGTGCGTAGGCGAATACGTCTGCGCGCATCTGATGGGCGTCCATTCCGGCGGCGACCAGAGCGTCCAGCGTTCCGTAGATCATCGCTGGCGAGCCGCTGGCGTAGACGTGGACGGCCGACAGGTCCTTGATGTCCTCGCAAACCGCCTCGTGCAGCAGACCGCAACGCCCCTCCCAGCCGCACAGGTCGCTGACGACCTTGTGCAGGAACAGATTCGGCAGTTTCGCCCACTCATCCCAGTGGCTGACCTGGTAGAAATCCTCGGGGCGACGCACGCCCCAGTACAGGTGCACGGGATGACTGAAGCCTGTGGAGCGACAGTGTTCCAACAAACTGTTCATTTGCGCCATGCCCGTACCGGCCGCGATCAGCACCAGCGGCCCGTCCGGCAGCTCGGCAAGGTGGGTGTCGCCAAAGGGCAGCTCGACCCGCGCCATGCGGTTGCGTTGCAGTTGCTCGATCAGGCTGCGCGCACTGTCTTCACGAGCCAGTACGTGCAGCTCCAGTTCACGACCGCAGTGCGGCGCCGATGCGATGGAGAATGCCGACTTCTCGCCGTTCTCACGCTCGATCATCAGGTACTGCCCGGCGTGATAACGCGGTGGCTTGCCGGCCGGAGCGCGCAGGCCGACCCGCCAGACATCACCACCCACTTCGACGCACTCGCTCAATTGGCAGGCAAAACTGCGCACCGGCAGCTCACCCTTGGCCAGCACGCCATCCCAGAGCACCACGCACGCTGTCAGCGGCTCGGCCACACAGGTATGAATTTCGCCGTGATCGAGCGTCTGCCCCGACTGCATTACCTGGCCCTCGACCAGCAGAGCCGAGCAAACATGGCAGTTGCCATTGCGACAGCTCTGTGGGCACTCGTAACCCAGGCGCTGTGCCGCATCGAGTATCCGCTCGCCCGGCAGGGTTTCCAGCACCGCACCTGACGGCTGCAAGGTTACGCGCATCAATCTATTCCCAACTGAGTCCAGATTTCGTCCACCCGGCGTGTGGTGGCTTCGTCCTTGACGATCGCCCTGCCCCACTCGCGACTGGTCTCACCTGGCCATTTGTTCGTGGCATCCAGTCCCATTTTCGATCCCAGGCCGGACACCGGCGAGGCGAAATCGAGGTAATCGATGGGCGTGTTGTCGATCATGACCGTGTCGCGCTTGGGGTCCATGCGCGTGGTGATGGCCCAGATCACGTCGTTCCAGTCCCGCGCATTGATATCGTCGTCGGTAACGATCACGAACTTGGTGTACATGAACTGGCGCAAGAACGACCAGACACCCAGCATCACGCGCTTGGCATGGCCGGGATACTGTTTCTTGATGGTCACCACCGCCATGCGGTACGAGCAACCCTCGGGTGGCAGGTAGAAATCGACGATTTCCGGAAACTGCTTTTGCAGAATCGGCACGAACACTTCGTTCAGCGCGACGCCCAGAATCGCCGGTTCATCAGGCGGACGACCGGTGTAGGTGCTGTGGTAGATCGGCTTGATACGGTGCGTGATGCGCTCGACGGTCAGCACCGGAAAGCTGTCGACTTCGTTGTAATAGCCGGTGTGGTCGCCGTAAGGCCCCTCGTCGGCCATCTCGCCCGGATGAATCACGCCTTCGAGCACGATTTCGGCGCTGGCCGGGACTTGCAGATTGCTGCCACGGCACTTGATCAGTTCGGTGCGCGAGCCACGCAGCAGACCGGCAAAGGCATATTCGGAGAGGCTGTCCGGTACCGGCGTCACGGCGCCAAGAATGGTCGCCGGGTCCGCGCCCAGTGCGACGGCGACCGGATAAGGCTCGCCAGGATGCTTGACGCACCAGTCGCGGAAGTCCAGCGCACCACCGCGATGGCTGAGCCAGCGCATGATGATCTTGTTGCGACCGATGACCTGCTGGCGATAGATGCCGAGGTTCTGGCGCTCCTTGTTCGGGCCTTTGGTGACCGTCAGGCCCCAAGTAATCAGGGGCGCAACATCGCCCGGCCAGCAGGTCTGTACGGGCAGCATGCCGAGGTCGACGTCATCGCCTTCGATGACGACCTCTTGGCAGGGCGCATCCTTGACGACTTTCGGCGCCATGGCGATGACCTTGCGGAAGATCGGCAGCTTGGACCACGCATCCTTCAGGCCCTTGGGTGGCTCGGGCTCCTTGAGGAACGCCAGCAGCTTGCCGATTTCACGCAGTTCACTGACCGCTTCGGCACCCATGCCCATGGCTACGCGCTCTGGCGTGCCGAACAGGTTGCCCAGCACCGGGATATCAAAACCGACCGGTTTTTCGAACAGCAGCGCCGGACCCTTGGCACGCAAGGTACGGTCACAGATTTCAGTCATTTCCAGCACAGGCGAGATCGGCATCTGGATGCGTTTCAACTCTCCGCGCTGCTCAAGCTGCTGCACGAAATCCCTAAGATCTTTGAATTTCATTAACCCGGCCATTTATCCAATAGACGCACATCGTACCTGCTCCAGCCCGTCAAGGCAGCTAATCGGCGGCATGCAGGCAAAAAAAATGGTGCCCCGAAGGACACCAATTTTTGTTTCAGCCTGCCAGTTACTTGCGTTTCATGGACAGGAAGAACTCGTCGTTGGTCTTGGTCTGCTTGAGCTTGTCGATGAGGAACTCGATAGCCGCGACTTCGTCCATCGGGTGCAGGAGCTTGCGCAGGATCCACATGCGCTGCAGCTCGTCATCAGCGGTCAACAGCTCTTCACGGCGTGTGCCGGAGCGGTTGATGTTGATGGCCGGGAACACGCGCTTCTCTGCGATCTTGCGATCCAGAGGCAACTCCATGTTGCCGGTACCCTTGAACTCTTCGTAGATCACTTCATCCATCTTCGAACCGGTTTCAACCAGTGCGGTGGCGATGATGGTCAACGAGCCGCCTTCTTCGATGTTACGCGCAGCACCGAAGAAACGCTTTGGCTTCTCGAGCGCATGAGCATCGACACCACCGGTCAATACCTTGCCGGAGCTCGGGATGACGGTGTTGTAAGCACGTGCCAGACGGGTGATGGAGTCGAGCAGGATAACGACGTCTTTCTTGTGCTCGACCAGGCGCTTGGCCTTCTCGATCACCATTTCGGCAACCTGTACGTGACGGGTTGGCGGTTCGTCGAACGTCGAGGCGACCACTTCGCCGCGCACGGTGCGCTGCATCTCGGTCACTTCTTCCGGGCGCTCGTCGATCAGCAGAACGATCAGATGCACTTCCGGGTTGTTACGCGTGATGTTCGACGCGATGTTCTGCAGCATGATGGTCTTGCCCGCCTTCGGCGGAGCAACGATCAGACCACGCTGACCTTTACCGATCGGTGCGCACAGATCGATCACACGACCGGTCAGGTCTTCGGTGGAACCGTTACCGGCTTCCATCTTCATGCGGATCGTCGGGAACAACGGCGTCAGGTTTTCGAACAGAATCTTGTTCTTGGCGTTTTCCGGACGGTCGTAGTTGATCGTGTCGACCTTGAGCAGAGCGAAATAACGCTCGCCTTCCTTGGGTGGACGGATCTTGCCAACGATGGTGTCGCCGGTACGCAGGTTGAAGCGGCGGATCTGGCTGGGGGAGACATAGATGTCATCCGGGCCGGCCAGGTAGGAAGCGTCTGCAGAGCGCAGGAAACCGAAGCCGTCCTGGAGAATCTCCAGCACGCCATCACCGGATATTTCCTCGCCACTTTTGGCGTGCCGTTTGAGCAGGGAGAAAATGACGTCCTGCTTGCGCGAACGGGCCATATTCTCGATGCCAGCCTGTTCGGCCATTTCGAGCAATTCGGTAATCGGCTTTTGCTTGAGTTCAGTCAGGTTCATATGGGGAATGACGTAATCATGTATGGAGGGGGAAATTAAGCTTTTGGCTTAATGAGGCCGCGCCGCAGAGAAGGCGACAGGATCGCGTACTAAATCGAAAGGAGAGCGTCGGCGACGGCTAGCAGGGGGCAACGGAGAAGCCGTTGCGGGGCCGAATGTACCACCTGATTTTCCAGGCGTCTAGTACGACACCCGAAAAAAACCCCGCGATTTGCGGGGCTTTGAAACGCTTCAGATGTTGGCGTCGAGGAACGCAGCCAGCTGCGACTTCGACAGCGCACCGACTTTGGTCGCTTCAACGTTGCCATTCTTGAACAGCATCAACGTCGGGATACCGCGCACGCCATGCTTGGCAGGGGTTTCCTGATTCTCGTCAATATTCAGCTTGGCAATTGTCAGCTTGCCTGCATAGGTGTCGGCGATTTCGTCCAGCACCGGGGCAATCATCTTGCACGGACCGCACCACTCAGCCCAGTAGTCTACAAGCACAGCACCCTCAGCCTTGAGTACTTCGGCGTCAAAGTTAGCGTCGGTGACGTGTTTGATCTTTTCGTTGCTCATGGAAGTCTCCGAGGTCATAGGCGAAAAACGACGCTCATCATAGCGGGCTGCAAGTCATTCAGGAAGCGAAGGTTCATTGAGTCTGGCTATGGTGGTGCATGACTGGAGTTATGGCAGGGGCTCAGTTGGAAGGCGACACGAACACGATGCCGGTGCGAAGTGCCGCGCCACGAATATGGTCCTGCATAGCCTTTTGCGCTGACCCTGACGCATGTCGGGCCAGCGCACGGAGGATCTTGCGATGCTCCTGCCAGGTTTCCATGACCCTGGCCGCCCGGATGAACGGCATCTTCTGGCTTTCCAGAAAGATGTCGGCCCCGGCAGTCACGATCCCCAGCATCGCCTGATTGCCGCTGGCGACCAGAATGTGCCGATGAAACTCGAAGTCCAGCCGCGCCGCAGCCTCGAAGTCACCGGCACGCAATTCCAGACGCATGGCTTCGACGTTGTCCTCCAGTACATCGCGCTCGTCGGCGGTCAGGGTCACGGCAGCCATGCCTGCTGCGAAACCTTCCAGTGCATAGCGCAACTGAAAAGTGTCGGCCGGGGAAACCTGAGCTTCATAAGGCCAGGAAAAACCACTCGTGCGCTGTTCTGGTTCAGAAATCGACTGCACGAAGACGCCTTTGCCGGGCTGGACACTGACCACTCCGAGTGCGCTGAGCGATGACAGAGCTTCACGCAAAGACGCCCGACTGACCCCCAGCAAAACCGCCAGATCGCGTTGCGACGGCAGGCTTTCGCCGGGCTTGTACCCTTGCTCGGCGATCAATTTGCGAATGGCCCGGAGGGCTGATTCGGGTACTGCGAGTGAAGTGTGCGGCATCACTGTTCAGGCCAGTCAGTCCAGTAAAAATCCCTTTTATCCCCATCTCGAACATTCGGCAAGCGACGCCCAGCCCTGGGGCGGCAAGGCTTTAAAGCGCGCCAAAGCAGGGCGCGAAGCCGCTCGACTGGTCAGACCAGTAAGACCATAAACACGCTGCAAACCTTGATTCATGGCAGCTCACGAGCGAATGGCATGCGCTGTGCACTGGAGACAGGCCAACACCTTTCGTTTCGCCCGGAGACTTCATATGACCAAGCGTTACAGCGCCCTGCTTACTGCACTGTTTGCCAGTCTGATGCTGAGCCAGACACCCGCCCACGCCAACGGCCTGGACGACGTTGTAGCGCGCGGCACCCTCAAGGTGGCCGTTCCACAGGACTTCCCGCCATTCGGCTCGGTCGGGCCGGACATGAAGCCGCGCGGCCTGGACATCGACACCGCACAGCTGCTGGCTGACAAGCTCAAGGTCAAGCTGGAGCTGACTCCGGTCAACAGCACCAACCGCATTCCGTTCTTGACTACTGGCAAGGTCGACCTGGTGATCTCCAGCCTGGGCAAGAATCCGGACCGCGAGAAAGTCATCGACTTCTCGCGCGCTTACGCACCGTTCTACCTGGCGGTATTCGGTCCACCTGATTCGCCGGTCAAGGACATCGCTGACCTGAAAGGCAAGACCATCAGCGTCACCCGTGGCGCCATCGAGGACATCGAACTGTCGAAAGTGGCTCCGGAAGGCGCGGTCATCAAGCGCTTCGAAGACAACAACTCGACCATCGCAGCCTATCTGGCCGGTCAGACCGACCTGATCGCCAGCGGCAACGTGGTGATGGTCGCGATCAGCGAGCGCAACCCCAAGCGCATCCCGGCGCTGAAAGTGAAACTCAAGGATTCGCCCGTGTATGTCGGCGTGAACAAGGGTCAGCCGGAACTACTGGGCAAGGTCGATGAGATTCTGAATGCCGCCAAGGCTGACGGCTCGCTGGAAAAAGCCTCCCAGACCTGGCTGAAGCAACCGCTGCCTGCCGATCTCTGATCACCGCTTTCCGGTAACAGGATTCACCAATGGCTTATCACTTCGACTTTACGCCGGTCCTGCAGAGCATCGATCTGCTGTTGCGCGGGGCTTTGTTCACGCTGGAACTGACGGCCATTGGCACGCTGCTGGGCGTCAGTCTCGGTATTGTCGGTGCCGTCGTGAGGGCCTGGAAGATTCAGCCTTTTGCGACGATCTTTGCCATCTATGTCGAGCTGATCCGCAACACACCGTTTCTGGTCCAGCTGTTCTTCATTTTCTTCGGTCTTCCGTCGCTGGGCGTGCAGATCACGGAATGGCAGGCAGCGGTGCTGGCGATGGTCATCAACCTGGGTGCCTACTCGACTGAAATCGTGCGGGCAGGTATCCAGGCGATTCCCAAGGGTCAGCTTGAAGCATCGGCAGCACTGGCGATGAGTCGCTATGAAGCCTTTCGCCACGTGGTGCTGGTTCCAGCGCTGGGCAAGGTCTGGCCGGCACTGAGCAGCCAGATCATCATCGTCATGCTGGGCTCGTCAGTCTGCTCGCAGATTGCCACTGAAGAACTGAGCTTCTATGCCAACTTCATTCAGTCACGCAACTTTCGCTCGTTCGAAACCTACATTGTGACCACGCTGATCTACCTGGCCATGGCGCTGCTGATCCGGCAATTGCTGGCCTGGATCGGGCGGCGCTATATCTCGAGGAACCGCTGATGGATTTCACCCTCTGGGACATCGTGCGCAATCTGCTGATCGGCCTGCAATGGACCTTGGCCTTGTCGCTGGTGGCCTTCATCGGCGGCGGGCTGATCGGCTTGCTGATCATGGGCATGCGCACCTCGGAAAAATCCGGCCCGCGCGTGACCGCGAAACTCTATATAGAGCTGTTTCAGGGCACACCGCTGTTGATGCAGTTGTTTCTGGTGTTCTTCGGTGTCGCGCTGATGGGACTGAACATTTCGCCCTGGGCTGCGGCGGCACTGGCCTTGACGCTGTTTACCAGCGCCTACCTTGCGGAGATCTGGCGTGGCTGCGTCGAATCGATCTCCAAGGGCCAGTGGGAAGCATCCGCGAGCCTGGCGCTGACTCCGTTCGAACAGATGCGCTATGTGATTCTGCCGCAGGCGTTGCGCATCGCGGTCGCGCCGACGGTCGGCTTTTCGGTGCAGGTGGTCAAAGGCACGGCGGTGACGTCGATCATCGGCTTCACCGAATTGACCAAGACCGGCAGCATGCTGGCCAACGCCACGTTCGAACCTTTCATGGTCTATGGCTTCGTTGCTCTGGGCTACTTCATCCTGTGCTACCCCTTGTCGCTGTGCGCGCGCCATCTGGAAAGGAGACTGCATGCCTCTGCTTAGAATTTCCGCCCTGCATAAATACTATGGCGATCATCACGTGCTCAAAGGCATCGATCTGTCGGTCGAAGAAGGCCAGGTCGTGGCGATCATCGGTCGCAGCGGCTCGGGCAAAAGCACCCTGTTGCGCACGCTCAACGGCCTGGAGTCGATCAACGATGGCGTGATCGAGGTCGATGGCGAATACCTGGATGCGGCACGCGCCGACCTGCGCACGCTGCGCCAGAAGGTCGGCATGGTGTTCCAGCAGTTCAACCTGTTCCCGCACCTGAGCGTGGGCGAGAACGTCATGCTTGCGCCGCAGGTCGTGCAGAAAGTACCAAAGGCCGAGGCCGCCAAACTGGCGAGGAAGATGCTCGAACGCGTCGGACTGGGCGAGAAGTTCGACGCCTTTCCGGATCGCCTGTCCGGTGGTCAGCAGCAACGCGTGGCGATTGCCCGCGCGCTGGCGATGTCGCCCAAGGTCTTGCTGTGCGACGAAATCACCTCGGCGCTGGACCCGGAGCTGGTCAACGAAGTACTCAGCGTGGTGCGCCAGCTGGCAGCCGATGGCATGACCCTGATCATGGTCACCCACGAAATGCGCTTCGCGCGCGAAGTGGGCGACAAGCTGGTGTTCATGCACCAAGGCAAGGTGCATGAAGTGGGCGATCCGAAAGTACTCTTCGCCAACCCGAAAACCCCGGAACTGGCGAACTTCATCGGCACAGTGGAGCACGCCTGACGCTGAACGCAGAGCGTCCGGAACAGCATGTCCACGCGAAGCGATCAGCGTTATACACAAACCCCGAAGAGCCTGGAAAAGGGCTGAAGCGGCAGTGTCTGGCTGGACAGAAATCTTTGTGGGAGTGAGCTTGCTCACGAAGACTTTGGTCCAAACGCCATATTTCCGGGTGCTGCACCGGCCTCTTCGCGAGCAAGCTCGCTCCCACGAAGAATTGTGTGTAACGCTGAGCGCGGAGCATATTGCGGGCACTTATCGTTCCTCAGAGCGTGAGGAACGATAGTCGGCAGGTAGATCGCGGAACGGGTGTAGCGCGAGGTGTCCGGGCGAATGCTATCGTGCCCATGCTCCAGCGTGGGCATGCCGTTCTGGACGCTCAGCGTCCTCTCCTGGCTGGTATTTCAGTGGCGCAGCAATTTGCGCAGCGGTACGCCGTCTTTCATGACCGGAGATTTGATGACGATGTAGCTGAAGTACTTGGAGATGCCGATGTTTTTGTCCAGCAGTTCTTCGATCACTTCCTGGTAATGCTGAATGCTGCGGGTCATGAAGCGCACCAGGTAATCGTAGCCGCCGCTGATCAGGTGGCATTCCAGCACTTCGTCGACGTGGCGGATGTTGGCTTCGAATTTGGCGAAGTCTTCGCGCTTATGGTCGCTGAGGGAGATTTCCGTGAACACCGTGACCGATTCGGTGATTTTCGCGAGATTGAGATGCGCCTTGTAACTGGAGATGTAACCCGCCGACTCAAGTCGTTTGACGCGTTGCAGGCAAGGGCTCGCGGAAAGCCCGACTGCATCGGCCAGGCTGACGTTGGTCATGCGCCCGTCTTTCTGGAGTTCTACCAGGATATTGATATCAATCCGATCCAGTTTGACCAAGCCTTCCATTACCTACCTCATGTATTGCCATTCACCGTGCCTACCTTCTAGCAAAATCAGCGCCGTAAAGACAGCTGATGCTGAGCAACCAGATCCGCCATGCTGTTGATGCAGATATCTGCGGCGCAGGGCTGGCTGTGCTGCTCGCGGCTGCGGCGGATCAGGCACAGCCCGCCGAGGCCCGGAGCAGAGGCCGGTGGGCGGGATACCAGCAAGGTGTCTCGGGTGTCCAGATCCATCTTGGCAAGCCAGCGCGTGTCGTCCAGCGGGTGCGTGGTCAACGACAGCAAACTGTCAGCCTCAAGCCCCAATCGCTCGCACAGGAGACCGCGATCCTGCAGATCCCGGTCGGCGTAAACCAACAGTCGGTAGAACTTGCGCAGGTAGAGCATCGCGCCGGGCGCATCCTCGAACAGCGTCCAGTTCGGCACCGAGCGGGCGAAACTCATGCCTTCCTCCCAACTCGCCTTGATCCCCAGTCGTTCGGCCAGCTGGCGATGCGCAAAGCACAGCAGCCCGCTGAAACCCAATTCGTCAAAGCGCGGGTACAACGTGCGAATGACATCATTGAATTCAGCGAGTACCTGGTCTTTGCCGGGTGTGTTCAGACCGTTGTCCAGCAACGGCTGCAATGCCGTCCAGACACCGGAATCACGGTCCACCAGCACTTCATCACAATCGATCAACAGTGCGCGGTAATCAATAAGCCCCATGGCAGGCAACGTCTCCATTCAACAATGATCCCCAGCGCGGGTGATCGCAGCGTCTCACGACAGCCGCGACCACACTGGCGCTCAGCTGGACTTCAATACTCGTGCCAAGGCAGCGTCGAGAATGCCCAGCGCTTCATCGATCTGCTGCTCGGTGGTCACCAGCGGGGCGAGGAAACGCAGGACGTTGCGATACACGCCGCACTTGATCACCAGCAGGCCACCGAGGCGCGCCTGATCGATGATCTTCTGGTTGAGGTCGGCGTCCGGGCTGCGGGCTGCGTCATTCTTGACCATCTCCATGGCGAGCATGAAACCGGTGCCGCGCACGTCGCCGATGCAGCTGTAACGCTCTTTGAGCGCGAGCAGGCCGGCACGCAGGCGTTCGCCCAACTGTTCGCCACGCGCCAGCAGGTTTTCCTGCTCGTAGGTGTCGATCACTGCCAGTGCCGCGGCGCAGGACAGCGCATTACCGCCGTAGGTGCCGCCCAGGCCGCCCGGAAGCGGTGCATCCATGATCTCGGCACGCCCGACCACGCCCGACAGCGGCATGCCGCCCGCAAGGCTCTTGGCCACGGTCACCAGATCAGGCTGGATGCCCGAATGCTCGAAGCCGAACCATTTGCCGGTACGCCCGAAACCGGACTGGATTTCATCGGCAATCAGCACGATGCCGTGTTGTTCGGTCAGGGCACGCAAGGCCTTCATGAACTCGACTGGCGCAGTCAGGAAGCCGCCGTCACCCTGCATCGGCTCGATCAGAATCGCCGCCACACGCTCCGGTGCGACCTGAGTGGCCAACAGCTCGTGCAACGCCGCCAGCGCCACGTCGGTGGTCACGCCGCGGTATTCGTTCGGGTACGGCGTGTGGAACACTTCGGGGGCCATCGGGCCGAAATTCTGTTTGTACGGCTGGCTCATGCCGGTCAGCGTGGTGCCGAGCAGCGTACGGCCATGAAAGCCGCCCCGGAACGAGATGATCGCCGGGCGTTTGGTGTGGGCGCGGGCGATTTTCACCGCGTTTTCCACGGCTTCGGCGCCGGAGGTGAAAAGCACGGCCTTGTGATCGATACCGCTCTGGCCTGCGATCAACAGGCTCAAGCGTTTGGCCAGGTCGATATAGGGCTGGTAGGAGGCCACCTGAAAGCAGGCGTGGGTGACTTTGGTCAGTTGCGCCTGAATCGCCGCGACCACGTTGGGGTGGTTGTGGCCGATGTTCAACACGCCGATACCGCCGACGAAATCCAGATAGCGCTTGCCATCGACGTCCCACAATTCAGAACCCTGGGCGCGGTCGATGACCAGCGGGTGGGCTGTGACAATGCCACGCGGCACAAACTGGTCGCGCTGGCGGATCAGATGAGGGGTGTCGTCGACTTTGCTGTTCATGGTTTTACCTATCATGGGCCAGGCAGCCGGCGGGGGTGGCTGCGATGTTGTTCAGGTTAAGCGTTCAGCGAAATGATCTACGCCGAACTTGCACCCTCAGATGTCCATATCGACTGTTTTTCGCCTCGCAAACGGCAGATTCCTTCATGCCCGCAAATCACCATGCAATCTGCCGGGCAGCGGCGCTTTTCGGACATTAGAGAGGCCTGGAAGCAGGCGTTTCGACAGATCGTGCTTTGCTTTTACGGCATGATGGGGCTCATCTTTCATGCTCAGGAAACGCCCATGCCCGCCCTGCTCTACAAAGCCGATCCCGCACGTGCCGAACGCTGGCGCGTCCTGTTTGCCGAGCACGCGCCGGACATTGAATGGCGCGTATGGCCGGACATCGGCGACCCGGCCGACATCCACTATCTGGGCGCCTGGCTGGCGCCCGATGATCTGCAGGAACTGCTGCCCAACCTGAAAGTGCTGTTTGCCCTGTCGGCGGGTGTGGACCAGCTGGACCTGAGCCGTATTCCGAAAGCACTGCCGGTGGTGCGTCTGCTGGACCCTGGCATCAGTCACGCGATGTGTGAGTACGCGACCTTCGCCGTGTTGAGCCTGCATCGGGAAATGCTGCGTTATCGGCAGCAGCAGGTTGAAGGCGTCTGGAAAGCCCACCCGCTGATACCGGCGAACCAACGGCGAGTCGGCGTGATGGGGCTGGGCTTGCAGGCGCAGCATATTCTGTCGAGCCTCAAACCGTTCGGTTTCCAACTGTCGGGCTGGGCGCGCAGCGCGCATCGAATCGACGCTGTGCAGTGCTATGCCGGGGAAGAGCAACTGGACGCATTTCTGGGGCAGTGCGACATTTTGCTGTGTGTCCTGCCGCTGACCGGCCAGACCGAGGGCATCCTCAATCGCCGGCTTTTCGAGCAACTGCCCGAAGGTGCTGCACTGATCAATATGGGCCGTGGTGGGCATCTGGTGGAAGCGGATCTGATTGAAGCGCTGGACAGCGGCCAACTCAGCGCTGCAGTGCTGGATGTGCTGCAGCAGGAACCGGCAGCAGCCGACCATCCGTTCTGGAACCACCCGAAGATCCTGCTGACCCCGCATGTGGCGGCCATGACCCAGCCGGAAAGCGCCTTTCCTGGCCTGCTCGATAACATCCGCCGCTTTGAACGCGGTGAAGCGATGCAAGGACAGGTGGATCGCGGCCAGGGTTACTGACGGATGATCGTTCCCACGCTCCGTACCCAGCGTCATACACAAGTCTGCTTTTGATTCTGGCCGGAGGCCGTAGGAGCGAACCGGGCGACGCTTCGCTTGTTCGCGAAAGCTGCCTCAACTGCCAGGCCTGGCAATCGACCTCAACGGCATGGTTGCGCGCTTCGCGCTTTGATCCTCGAAAAAGAGCGTTTTATGTCCGGAAGCCAGGTTGTGTGAATGCCAGTCTTCGCGAACAAGTTCGCTCCTACGGGAGCACGCGGTACCTTGTGGGAGCGAGCTTGCTCGCGAAGAGGCCGGTACAGTTGATGGATTTTCTGCGTCAGGAATACCGCCTTCGCGAACAAGTTCGCTCCTACAGGAGTACGCGGTGCCCTGTAGGAGCGGACTTGTCCGCGAAGAGGGCGGTACATTCAATGCATTGGCTGCGTTTGGAATATAGCCTTCGCGAACAAGTTCGCTCCTACAGGAGCACGCGGTACCTTGTGGGAGCGAGCTTGCTCGCGAAGAGTTCGTTGCAGTCGATGGACTTTCTGCGTCAGGAATACCGCCTTCGCGAACAAGTTCGCTTGTATGGTAAGACTTGAAGGGAGGAGGAGGGACTTAGTTCGCTTTTGACTGTTCGCGCAGTACAGACCCGTAGGAGATTTCACCCCTCCTCCTTTCACCCAAGCGCCGATAAAGAATGCTTAAGGCTCACAACCTACGATAGAAACAAGCCTGCGCCTCTGGGTGGCCCCTTCAAGTCTGTAAACCTTATCCCCGAGGAGGCGTTATGGCAATGCGGGTTACTCTGGAAAAACCGATCATCGGTGTAGATGTCGCCAAGAATGAGCTGGTGATCTACCACGATCAATATGATCGACTTGAGGCAATCCCCAATACCAAAGTCGCCATCACCCAATGGCTGAAGGCCTTGGCGAGCAGCTGCGCCATCGCCATCGAAGCCACTAACGTCTATCACGTCCTGTTCGCGGATGCGGCCCACGAAGCAGGCTGTGACGTTTATATGGTGGATGGCTATCAGCTCAGTCATTACCGTAAAGGCGTCAACATACGCGCCAAAACCGATGCCCAAGATGCTCGTTTGTTGGCCCGATACCTGAAAAACGAGCTTGATGAGTTGCGGCCCTGGATACCTGCGAGCCCGCTTTATCGGCAGCTTCTGAGCCTGTTCCGACGTCGTGCAGCCTTGGTTCAGGCTCGTACTGGCCTGGTACAAAGCTGGACCAACGAGCCTTTTCTGAGAACAGCGTTCGCCAATCAGGTCAACTCGATGAAACGATTTGAGGCGCTCGTTGAAAAGAAGATTCGCGATGTACTGCAGGAAGCCGGGCTGATGAGGCAGGTCAACCGCTGTATGAAAGTAGAAGGGATCGGCTTTCTGACTGCAGCTCGTTTGGTCACTTCTTTTCAGCGAGGCGAGTTCAGCGCAGCGAACGCCTTTATCGCGTTTCTTGGGCTGGACCTGAGAGTATCCAAATCAGGGCAAAGTGATGGACCTCGTCGATTGACCAAACGCGGCGATCCAGAAGCCCGACGGTTGCTGCACAACGCGGCTATGTCCGGGAGCCGTACGCCGGCCTGGAAGCCTTTTTATGAAGAGCAGAGAAAGCGTGGCTTTAGTACAACTCAAGCGCTGGTCATGCTCTCCCGAAAGTTGGCTCGAGTAGTCTTCGCTCTGTTAAAGAACCAGAGCGAATATCAAACAAAAGTGGCTTGAGGGCTTTCCCAAAACCATAGAATCTCCTACGGCCTACGGCCTTCGGCCAGAAGCCAAGGCGAATACGGTCTGCTTTTGATTCTGGCCGGAGGCCGTAGGAGCGAACCGGGCGACGCTTCGCTTGTTCGCGAAAGCTGCCTCAACTGCCACGCCTGGCAATCGACCTCAACGGCATGGTTGCGCGCTTGGCGCTTTGATCCTCGAAAACGGGCGTTTTATGTCCGGAAGCCAGGTTGTGTGAATGCCAGTCTTCGCGAACAAGTTCGCTCCTACGCCCTTCGGGCAGAAGCCAAGGCGAATACGGTCTGCTTTTGATTCTGGCCGCAGGCCGTAGGAGCGAACCGGGCGACGCTTCGCTTGTTCGCGAAGGGGACTCGCTGTTTTCTCCGCCTCTACAACCCCCCCACATGAAACGCCTTCACTTCCAGGTATTCATCCAGTCCGTAGCTGGAGCCTTCGCGGCCCAGGCCGGATTGTTTGATGCCGCCGAACGGGGCGACTTCCATGGAGATGATGCCGGTGTTGAGGCCGACCATGCCGAACTCCAGCGCCTCGCCGAAACGCCATGAGCGGCGCAGGTCCTGGGTGAAGTAATAAGCGCCAAGGCCATAAGGCGTGGCGTTGGCCAGTGCCAGGGCTTCGGCTTCATCTGTGAAGCGCATCAGTGGCGCAACAGGCCCGAAGGTTTCTTCGTTGGCCAGCAGCATGCCCGCGTGCGTATCGCCCAATACCGTGGGCTGGACGAACTGGCTGGTGCCGTCTGGAGAACCGCCGTGCAGCAGTTTCGCTCCCTGGCTCAGCGCATCGTCGATATGCCGGGCGACTTTGCTGACCGCCGCCGGATTGATCAGCGGGCCGATGGTCACGCCCTCTTCCAGTCCGTTGCCGACCTTGAGCTTGCTCACTTCTTCCACCAGCCGTGCAGCGAAGCGGTCATAAATGCCGTTTTGCACCAGAATGCGGTTGGCGCACACGCAGGTCTGCCCGGCGTTGCGGAATTTGCTGAGCATGATGCCCGTCACTGCCTGTTCCAGATCCGCATCGTCAAACACGATGAAGGGAGCGTTGCCACCCAGTTCCAGGCTCAGACGCTTGATGTGTTCGGCGCTCTGGCGCATCAGCAGACGGCCGACCGGCGTCGAACCGGTGAAGGAAATCTTGCGCACTACCGGGTTGCTGGTCAGCTCTTCGCCAATCCCGGTGGGCATGCCAGTGATGACGTTGAACACCCCGGCAGGAATGCCCACGCGTTCGGCCAGCACCGCCAGCGCCAGGGCTGACAAGGGCGTGAGGTCCGATGGCTTGACGATGATCGGGCATCCGGCAGCCAGGGCCGGCGCACACTTGCGGGTGATCATGGCGTTGGGGAAGTTCCACGGTGTGATCGCGGCACAGACACCCACTGGTTGCTTGAGGGTCATCAAGCGACGGTCTGCACTGGGCGCGGGAATGGTTTCACCGTACGAACGACGCGCCTCTTCGGCGAACCATTTGACGAAGCTGGCACCGTAGCGGATCTCGCCGCGCGACTCGTTCAGTGGCTTGCCCTGCTCAAAGGTCATGATCAGCGCCAGGTCTTCGACGTTGTCGAGCATCGCCTGATGCCAGCGCTCCAGCAGCGCCGCGCGTTCGGCTGCGGGACGTGCGCGCCAGGCCGGCCAGGCGCGATCAGCCGCTTCGATGGCGCGCAGGGTTTCGACGCCCTGCAGGGCCGGCACCTGCGCCAGCGCCTCGCCGGTGGCCGGGTTGTTGATGGTCAAGGTTGCACCATCGTCAGCGCTGATCCATTGCCCATCGACGTAGGCGCGGTCTACCAGCAGGCTGGGGTCTTTCAACTGATTCTTGAGCATGATCAAGTCCTGTTCCGGGATGACTGCCAGTCTAGGCAGACGCCACAGTCCAGGATGCTGAAAGCGCGATAACGGCAGCGTCCGATGCTGAAATTTGCCTGCGGACGGCAGCCTCTACTGCTTCAACGACCCCAGCAGACTCTGCAAAAAGCGCTCGCCTGCGTCCATCTGACTCTCGTCGATAAACTCGTCCGGCTTGTGTGCCTGCTCGATGGAGCCTGGCCCGCAGACCACCACCGGCACGTTCAGGCGCCCGGCGAACAGGCCGCCCTCTGTGCCATACGAGACCTTGATGTGCTGTGTGCCCGGTTCGGCAAACGCATGCAGCAGGCGCACTGCCTCAACGCTTGGATGGGTCTCCAGCGCCGGGTATTCGTTCATGACCTCGATCTCGATGTCTGCCACACCCGACAGCTGTCGCGCTTCACGTACCAGCACCTCGGCACGCTCGCGCAATTGCTCCAGCAACGCATCGGGGTTGTCGCCCGGCAGGTTGCGGTACTCGAATTCCATGGTGCACAGGTTGGGCACGATGTTCAGCGCCTTGCCGCCATCGATACGGCCGATGTGCACGGTGCTGTAAGGGATGTCGTAACCCTCGTCACGCGCGCCGTGCTGCTCGATCTGCTTCTGACTCTTGCGCAGTTCGGCGATGAAATCGCTGGCCAGGTGAATCGCGTTGACCGCGCGCGGTGCCAGCGAGGAATGCGCCTCCTGACCTCGACAGAAGGTGCGATAGGACGCCTTGCCCTTGTGGCCGACGGCGAACTGCATCAGGGTCGGTTCGCCAACCACGCACAGAAACGGACGTACCGGTGCCAGATGCAGGACATCGAGCAGACGCCGCACACCGACACAGCCGATCTCTTCGTCGTGGGACAAGGCCAGTTGCAGCGGGCGCATCAGGGTCATGTCTGCGGCATCGAGCATTGCGTCGATAGCCAGGGCGATAAAGCCTTTCATGTCGCAGGTGCCACGGCCGTAGATGCGCCCGTCACGCAGGGTTGCCTGAAACGGTGGCATGGTCCACGCCTGACCGGCCGCCGGCACCACGTCGGTGTGGCCGGACAGCAGCACGCCCGGTACATCGCGCGGGCCGGTGCTGGCGAACAGGTTGGCTTTCTTGCCGGTCTCGTCCTTGACGATCAGCGACTCGATGCCTTTGCTGGCCAGCAGTTCGCGGACGTATTCGATCAGCGCCATGTTCGGCTCCGACGACACGGTGTCGAAGGCGATCAGACGCTTGAGGATTTCCAGTGCGCGGGGGCTCATGAGGCTTTACTCGTCTGTTCGGTGAGGTTGTCCACAAGGCTTACGTCAAACCGGCGGATGTCGAACGGGCTGATCGAGGTGCTGGTCGTGCCGGTGCTGATCAGTTCGGCCATCACGTCGCCCACGCCCGGGCCGAGCTGGAAGCCGTGGCCGCAGAAGCCGAACGCATAGAACAGTCCGTCGACCTTGCCGCTGCGGCCCATCACTGGCAGCGAGTCCGGCGTGTAGCCTTCGATGCCGCTCCACACGCGGATGATGTTCAGGTTGCCGACACCGGGCAACAGGCGACGCATCTGCTGCACCTGATTGACGATGCTGCGCGGCTCGACATAGGCGCGGCGGTTGATCATGTCCGGCTTGCTGCGAAAACCACCGCCGATGATGATGTTGCCGCGAGCGATCTGCCGGAAGTAGATCACTTCGTGAGGGATTTTGGTGAACACGCCGATCACTGTCGGCAGTGCATACGGCACCGGCTCGGTCACGGCCATCTGCGGACCATGGGTGTCCAGCGGTACGGATTCGCCAAACTGCGTGGAGAGTTTCTGCCCCCAGGCGCCAGCGGTGATCAGCAACTGATCGGCGCTGAAAATGCGCCCGTCAGTGGTGGTGACTTCGAATTCGTTACCGACCTTTTCCACATGGGCCACTTCGGTACGCTCTTCGATCCGCGCCCCGGCCCGAATCGCTGCGCGGGCGAAAGCCGGTGCCGCCAGACGCGGGTTGGCGTGGCCATCGTGTGGCGCGTAGGAACCGCCCTTCACGTCAGGGCCAAGAAACGGAAAGCGCTCGTGCAGCGCTTTCCCGCTGTAGATTTTCAGGTCCAGCTCACGGGCTTCCGGGGCCGCTGCGTAGGCTTCCAGTTCGGCGATTTCGTCCTCGCGATAGCAGACGCGCATGTGGCCGCTGGGCAGAAATTCCAGGTCTTCACCGATCAGCTCCGGCAGCCGCTGCCATAACGCTCTGGAGCGGTTGGCGAGTTCCAGCTGACCGAGATGCCGGCCCTGACGTCGCACGTTGCCGAAGTTCACGCCGCTGGCGTACTGACCGATCACGTCGCGCTCCAGCAGCGTCACTGACTTGCCGCGCTGGCGCAGAAAGAACGCTGATGCCGAGCCCATGAAGCCGCCGCCAACAATCAGTACGTCCACCTTCGCTTGCTTCATGACATCACCTCGTCGATCAGCATCGACAACGGTTTGACCGGTGCCTGACCTCGCTGACGACCGACCTGTTCGACCGGCACGCCGGCTTCGGCTGCGATCACCTCGGCCCCGGCCTGCGAGCAGTAACGGCCTTGGCAGCGGCCCATGCCGACGCGACTGAAAGCCTTGGCGCGGTTGACTTCGCAGGCGCCCTTTTCTCGTACGACGCCGCGCAATTCGCCTGCGCTGATCATCTCGCAGCGGCAGACAATGGCGTCATCGGGCAAGGCAGCCGCCTGGGCCGCAGGCCACGGAAACGCTTCGGCCAGACCGACCCGAAAGCGATCCATCGCCACCAGACTCTTGCGCACTTCTGCCTGACGCGAGTTATCCACAGGCAGGTCAAGGTCTTCCAGCAGCGCCATCGCCACCAGTCGACCGGCCTGTTCCGCCGCATCGGCGCCACGAATCTTCGCGCCGTCACCTGCGGCGTAAAAACCTTTGACCGAGGTACGCCCCTCTTCATCGACTGCCAGCAGCCATTGCCCGGACGCTTCGTCGAAGCGTAACTGGCAGCCGGCCAGATCAGCCAGCTGGGTTTCCGGACGCAGGTGATAACCCAGCGCCAGGGCATCGCAATCGACGCTCAGCGCGGTGCCATTGGCCAGCTTCACACGCACGCCGGTCACGCCGTCCTGTTCGCTGCCGATGATTTCCTCGGGCTGCACGCCCAGATGCACCGGCACCCCGGCGCTGTATAGTTGGCCCAGCAGTTTCATGCCGTTGAACAGCAGACCGGGACGCGCCAGCAATTTGGGCATCGCGCTGACGCGTTTGCCGAACGGTGAGGTGTCCAGCACTGCGGCGACATCGGCACCGGCTTTGACGTACTGGCTGGCGACCAGGTACAGCAGCGGGCCGCTACCCATGAACACCACGCGACTGCCAATCGAGACCGATTGCGACTTGAGCGCAATCTGCGAGCCGCCGAGGCTGTAGGTGCCTGCCAGTTGCCAGCCCTTGATCGGCATCAGACGGTCGGTGGCCCCGGCACACAGGATCAGCGCGTCGTATTCGACCACGGTGTGTACGCCCTGACTGGCACAGCACAGCTCGCCGTGGGTCAGGTTCCAGGCCAGGGTGTCGGGGCGGTAATCGATCTGCGGGCGCAAGCGATCGAAGCTTTCATGCAGGTCACGCGCTTTGGCCGCTTCGGTGCCATACAGCGCCGAATAATCGCGCTTGAAGCCTTCTGGCTGACGGCGATAGATCTGCCCGCCGTCACGCCGGTTTTCGTCGATCAGGATCGGTTTGATGCCCGCAGCCAGCAAGGTTTCGGCGCAGCGGGTGCCTGCCGGGCCGGCGCCGATGATGACCACTCTCGGGCTGCCAGGGTTGCGAACGTCTAACCGTGAAGAAGTGGCCATTTCGCCTCCGGTTGGGTGGTGACGATGTCGAGTCCGTCGCGGACTTCGTTGGAGCAGGCGCGCAGCCGCTCACCGCTGCGGGTCCAGACCCAGCAATCCTGGCAGGCACCCATCAGACAGAAACCTGCACGGCGTCCCGGGTCGAACTCGGACTGGCGTAACGTTGCCTTGCGGGTCAGCAACGCCACCATCAGCGTATCGCCCTGCAATGCCTCGATAGGCGCGCCATCGACCATCAGGCTCACGACCGGGCGATCACGCTCGCCCAGCCTCACAAAACGGCCATTCATGCGTAAGCTCCGACGATTTCAGGATTCAGATTTTCTTGCACGGCCTGCAGCTCGTCGCTGTCGCGGTGGCAAAGGATTTCGCTGCCACCTGCGATCACGCGGCGGCCCGGCGCGGTCTTGTTGCACAGGCCTTCGATTCGGGCCGGGCAGCGATTGAGGAAGGTGCACAGCTCCGGATTGTTGGGCGGTGCGCTGATGGGCGGCAGGTTGCCGCTGGTTACACCGCAGGTTTCCAGCCAGCCCTGACGCAGTTCCGGCACCGAATGCACCAGTAGATCGGTGTAGGGGTGGAACGGCATTCGGCTGAAGGCTTCGCGGCTGCCCTCTTCGACCTTGTGGCCGCTGTACATCACCACGATGTCGTCGCACAGCGCGCGAACGGTGGAGATGTCGTGGCTGATGAACAGGTAGGAAACCCCCAGCTTGCGGCGCAGTTCGCCGAGCAGTTCAAGGATGCAGGCACCCACCACGGTATCCAGTGCCGAGGTCACTTCATCACAGAGAATCAGGTCCGGCTTGGCCGCCAGCGCGCGAGCCAGGTTGACGCGTTGTTTCTGCCCGCCCGAGAGTTCGTTGGGACGCCGCTCGGCCAGCTCGCGGGGCAGGCGCACCAGGTCCATCAGTTCATCGATGCGCTCGCGCAGGGCCCTGCCCTTCAGGCCGAAATACATCTTCAGCGGGCGCGCCAGAATTGCGCTGATACTGTGCATCGGGTTGAGTGCGGTGTCGGCGTTCTGGAACACCATCTGGATGCGCCGGAACTGTTCTTCGGTACGACCCGCCAGGGTGCCGGACAACTCGGCACCGTCGAACGTCAGGCTGCCATGCGCCGGGTCCAGAAGACCGGCGACCACACGGGCCAGCGTCGATTTGCCCGAGCCTGACTCGCCGATCACGCCGATGGCCTGACCACGGCGGATGGTCAGGTCGATGTCTTCCAGCACGCGAATCATCGGCATGCCCTGCAGGTTCTTCTTGCCGTAGCCCGCCGTCAGGCCCGTGATGGTCAACAGCGTGCTGTCCTTGACCACTTCGCTGGCCGGGCTCAGCACTTTATCCGGACGCGCCGCCGCCAGCAGGCTGCGGCTGTAGGCGTCCACGGGTCCCTTGAGCAGCGCGGCGGTGCTGCTGGTTTCGATGATCTGCCCACCGTTGAGCACCACGATCTGATCGGCCATCTGCGCCACCACCGCAAGGTCGTGGGAGACATAAACCGCAGTGGCCCCCCGGTCACGGACTACCCGCTTGAATGCGCGCAGCACGTCGATCTGCGTGGTGACGTCCAGTGCCGTGGTCGGTTCGTCGAGGATCACCAGCAACGGATCACTGATCAGCGCCATGGCCGCCATGACGCGCTGCAACTGACCGCCCGAGACCTGATGCGGATAACGTCGACCGATGCTTTCCGGATTGGGCAGGGCCAGATCGCGGAACAGCTCGACCGCCTTGGCTTCCAGTTCCGCGCGGCTGCCCAGGCCGTGAATCAACGCACCTTCGATCACCTGATCGATAAGCTTTTTCGCCGGGTTGAAGGCCGCTGCGGCGCTTTGCGCAATGTAGGAAACGCGATTGCCACGCAGGCCCTGCAATTGGCTTTCGGGCAGGCTGAGCATGTCGTGCTCGCCCACTTGAACCACCCCGCCGGCCAGCTTGCAACCGCGTCGGGCGTAACCCAGCAGGGCCAGCGCGATCGTGGTCTTGCCGGAGCCCGACTCGCCGATCAGTGCCAGCACTTCACCTTTTTCCAGCGCAAAGCTGACGCCTTTGACAATCTCCAGCTCGCCATGGTCGCCATCGGCAACTACGCGCAGGTCTTGCACACGAATCAACTGGCTCATCTCAATGCCCTCCCGAACGACGACCACGCCGCGAGGCCAGCCGGTCGATGAGCAGGTTCACGCCGATGGTCAGAGTGCCGATGGCCAGTGCCGGGATCACGATGGCCGGCGCGCCCTGGCTGAGGCCACCGATGTTCTCGCGGACCAGCGAGCCCAGGTCGGCGTCAGGCGGCTGTACACCGAGCCCCAGAAAGCTCATGCCGCTGAGCAGCAAGACGATGAAGCCGAAGCGCAGGCCCAGGTCGGTCATGACCGGGTTGAGCATGTTCGGCAGGATTTCCCGGCAGGCAATGTAGATACGGCCCTCGCCGCGTGTGCGTGCCACTTGCACGTATTCCAGCGCCTCGATATTCACCGCCATGCTGCGCGCGATCCGAAACGCGCCTGGTGTGTAGCTCAGCACCGCCGTGCAGATCAGCAGCACCTCGGACGAGCCGAATGCCGAGACCATGATCAGCGCCAGCATTTTGCTGGGGATCGAGATGAACGCGTCCATCAGGCGGCTGATGATTTCGTCCAGCCATTTTGGCGCGACCACCGACAGCAGCGCGCACAGCGTCCCGATGCCGCTGGCCAGTACGGCAGAAATCAATGCCAGGCCGACGGTGAAGCGCGCGCCGACCAATACGCGGCTGAGCATGTCGCGACCCAGGTAATCAGTACCGAATGGATAGGCTGCGCTCATGTTTTCGAACATGTTGTCGGAGACCACTTCGCCCACCGGATGCGGTGCGAGCCAGGGGCCGAACAGGGCGACCATCAACCAGATGAAGCACACCGTTGCGCCCAGCAGGCCAAGCCATGAGGTCGGACGGGACACCTTTTTGCGAAGCACCGGTTGCGGCGCCGCAGGCGTCGATTTCGCAATGAATTGAGTCATTGGTTTCTCAGCCTCGGATTGGAAAGAATTGCACACAGGTCGGCCATCAGCACCAACCCAAGGTAAGCGGAGCAGAACAGCATCGTGCAGCCCTGCACCAGGGCCATGTCACGGTTGGTCACGGCATCGACCATCAGGCTGGCGATGCCGGGATAGTTGAAGATGGTCTCGACGATGACGACGCCGCCGAGCAGGTACGACAGGCTCAGTGCCACGGCGTTGACGATCGGTCCGATGGCGTTCGGCAAGGCATGGCGCAATACGATACGCACCGGGCTGACGCCCTTGAGGCGCGCCATTTCCACATACGCGCTGTCCAGCTGGTCAATGACCGCAGCGCGAGTCATGCGCGCCATCTGCGCCACGATCACGCAGCACAGGGTCATCACCGGCAACGCGTAGGTGCGCATGAACTGCCAAGGCGAGCTGACATCGGCGCCGTAGGACAGCGCGGACAGCCAACCCAGATTGACGGCGAAAATCAGCACCGCCAGCGTTGCCACCAGAAACTCGGGCACGGCGACCAGTGACAGGGTGATGAAATTCAGCGCGCTATCCAGGCGACTGCCGCGGTACATCGCTGCGCCAATCCCCAGCGCCAGCGCTACCGGCACCGATACCAGCGCGGTGGTGGCCGACAGCATCAGCGTTTTCGGGAAGCGTCCGGCAATCAGCTCGGAGACCGGCATCGCGTTGGAGACCGATTCGCCGAGGTTGCCGCTGAGCAGGTTGGTCAACCAATGCAGATAACGCACCACACCGGGTTGATCCAGGCCCAGCTTGATACGCAACGCCGCGACCTGTTCAGGCGTCGCGAATTGCCCAAGGGCCTGCTGCGCTGCGTCTCCAGGCAACACCGCGGTAATGGCGAAGACCACGATGGAAACGATCAACAACGTCACGATCGCCGCGCCGAAGCGCTGCACGATCAACCAGAGTGTGTTGCTATTCATCTGCGTCCTCCTGCTCGGTTCAGCGTTGCAATTACGCGTCCAGCCACACCTGCTCGCTGAACATGTAGCCCATGAAGCCGCCCAGCGGGTTGCTGGAGTAGCCCTGGACACGCTTGTCCACACCGTCGATGTTGCTGATGAACACAGGGATGCCGACGCCGCAGTTCTGGCTGACCAGAGCCTGCATGTCGCCATACATTTTGCCGCGCTTGGCGTCGTCGGTTTCGCCACGGGCCAGCACCAGCAACTGATCGAACTGGTCGTTTTTCCAGCCGGATTCGTTCCACGGCGCTGTGGACTGGAAGAATTGCGAGAAGATCACGTCGGCGTTCGGGCGCGGGTTGATGTTGCCGAAGCTCAGCGGATGCTTCATCCAGTGGTTGGACCAGTAGCCGTCGCTTGGCAGACGGTTGACGTTGAGGGTCAGACCGGCCTGCTTGGCGGACTGTTGCAGCAGCACGGCAATGTCCACCGAACCGGTCGCGGCAGGCGACGCCGCCACGGCCATGGTGATACTTTCCATGCCGGCTTTCTTGAGCAGGAATTTGGCTTTTTCCGGGTCGTAGGCGCGCTGTGGCAGGTCAGCGTTGAAGTAGCGCGAGCCTGGCGAGATCGGGTGGTCGTTACCGACGCGAGCATAGCCACGGAACACCGCTGATTTGACCTGCTCACGGTCCAGCAGGTACTTCATGGCCTCGGTGAATTCCGGACTCTTGCCGGGCATCTGGTCCTGACGAATGATCAGGTCGGTATAGTTGCCGGACGGGGCATCGACCACCCGGTGTTTGGCGCTGGCGGCAATGCGTGTGGTCGAGCGCGGATTGACCTCGTTGATCATGTGTACGTCGCCGGAGAGCAGCGCGTTGACCCGCGATGGCTCGTCGGCGATGGCGATGAATTCGATCTCGTCCAGGTACGGCAGGCCCGGCTTCCAGTAGTTGGGGTTGCGCGCACTGACCGAGCGCACGCCAGGGTTGAATTCCTTGACGGTGAACGGCCCGGTGCCGATGCCTTTGCTGAAGTCGGTGGTGCCTTCAGGCACGATCAGCAGGTGCGAGACCGCTAGGATCGACGGCAGCTCGGCGTTTGGCGAGCTGAGGGTGATCTGCACTTCCAGCGGGCCGGTGGCCTTGATCTCGGAAAACTGCGCCATCAGTGGCATGACTTTCGAACCGGTGGCCGGATCCTTGTGGCGCGACAGGGAGAACACCACGTCACCAGCGGTCAGCGCCTTGCCATTGTGGAAGGTCACGCCCTGGCGCAGGGTCACGGTCCAGACCGTCGCGTTGTCGCTTTCGATCTTCTCGGCCAGTTCCATGTGCGGCACCAGATGGCTGTCGAAACGCGTCAGGCCGTTGTAGAACATGAAATGACGCACGTAGTCGGTGGACAGCGCGCCCTTGGCCGGGTCCAGCGTATCGGCGGTAGAACTGGACATGCCGGCAACCCGAATGCGGCCGCCCGGTTTGCCTTTGACAGGGGCATCCGCGTCGTCGGCAAAGACCTTGCCGGCCGCGCCGAACAGGCTGGTGGAGCCCGCCGCAACTACGCCTGCAACACCCAGCATGCGCAACGCATCGCGCCGTGACAGGCCACGATTGAGACCTTCGAAAACCCGCAGGCTGTCTTGGCCTGTGATCAACGCGGAGTCGGTTTTTTTATCAGCCATATCAGTTCTACCTGTCGAAAAGGGAAAATTCCGAATTGCTCACGGTTGGCCGGAGCGTCCTTCAAGCACATACGATGACGGTCAGACGAACACTCAGTGGCGGCTGTCCTGATAGCGGTAATAAGCGCCTACCAGCGGCAGAAACCATGGTTTGCCGAAATGGCCGGGAATGGCTGGCCAGCTCAGGTCCTTCCAGGGGTTGGCCTGCGCCTTGCCTTCCATGACTTCGGCCATCATCCGCCCCATGTGCACCGACATCTGCACACCGTGACCGCTGTAACCCATCGAATAGAAGACCCCGTTGTGTTCGCCTGCACGCGGCAAACGGTCGGAGGTCATGTCCACCAGCCCGCCCCAGCAGTAGTCGACTTTGACGTGTGCCAGTTGCGGAAACATCTGCACCATGGCCGCCTGCAACACCTTGCCGCTTTTGGCGTCTGAGCTGCTGTTGGACATGGCGAAGCGTGCGCGCCCACCGAACAGCAGGCGGTTGTCCGGCGTGAGGCGGAAATAGTTGCCGATCAAACGGCTGGTCACGTAAGCGCGCTGGTGGGGGAACAGTTGGTCGATCAGCGCTTGCGGCAATACTTCAGTGACGATGACGAAGCTGCCGACCGGCACGATGCGCCGGCGATACCAGCCCAGTCCGCCATGCTGGCAGGCACCGGTCGCCAACATCAGCTGGCCGGCCTGGATCGAGCCTTTCGAGGTGTTGACCACAAAGCCGCCACGGTTGGCTTTCCAGTCTTTTACCGTCGCGTTCTGATACACCCTTGCGCCATGGCGCACGGCCGCATCGGCGAGACCCAGACCGAAACGTCCGACATGCATCTGTATGCCGTTGCGCTGCAGCAGGCCACCGTGAAACTCGTTCGAATCGATTTCGGCGCGCACGTCCTGAGCCGATAGCAGCTCGACGTCAGCATCGACTTCGCGGCGGATCAGCTCGCAGGTGCGCGCCAGTCCTTCGTAATGCCCTGGCTTGGCCGCCAGCTTGAGCTTGCCGTTACGCTTGATGTCGCAGGCGATGTTTTCCTCCTCGATTACGGTCACGACGCTCTGCACCGCGCTTTCATAAGCCTTGTAATACTCGCGTGCCTGATCGGCACCCAGGGTTGCGCTCAACGACGCGTAGTCCTGGGCCACGCCGGTATTGCACTGTCCGCCATTGCGGCCCGACGCTTCGCCGATTACCCGGCCTGCTTCCAGAACCACCACGCTGGCACCTTTCAAGGCCAATGCACGCGCCGCAGCAAGGCCGGTGAAACCGCCACCGACCACCACCACGTCAGCCTGCCCCTCCACTGCGCCGTCCTGCGCGCCGGTAAAGTCTGGAGCCGTATCGAGCCAGTAAGACTCACTGCGCATATCGTTCCCCTTGTCACTCATCGAAGAGCACCTTGAAAAATGCCGGTTTTGCGCGGGTTGCCCAGCCTAGAGGCCGACCAGCCCGGCCAGTCCGCCGATATCCGGGATCTGGTGGTATTCGTAGAAGCTGTTGGCGGGCTGTTCATGACCGCGAGCCACAAAGGCCTTGTTTTTGATTTTCATGTCGTGGGCCGAGAACAGGTCATAACGGAAGCTCGAGGACACATGCAAGATGTCTTCCGGACCGCAACCCAGGTTGTCGAGCATGAACTCGAAGGCTGCCAGACGCGGCTTGTAGACCTTGGCCTGGTCAGCGGTGAACACCTTGTGAAACGGTGCACCGAGCTTTTCGACGTTGGACATGATCTGGCTGTCGCTGGCGTTGGAGTAAATCACCAGCGGGATCTTGTCGGCGATTTTCGACAGGCCGGCGGGCACATCGGCGTGTGGGCCCCAGGTCGGTACGGCGTCGTAATACAGCTGGCCTTCTTCGCGGTATTCAACGTTCCAGCGCTTGCAGGTGCGCGCCAGTGCGACTTTCAGGATTTCGTCGTATGGCATCCAGTCACCCATGACCTGATCCAGACGATACGCCGAAAAATCCCTGACGAACTGATCCATCTGTTCAGCCGGAACGCGGTCGGCAAACAGCTCGCGCGTCATGGTGCCCATATGGAAATTGGTCAACGTGCCGTAGCAGTCGAACGTAATGAATTTTGGTCGAAGAAAGCTCATTGTGTGCGGTCCTGAAAGTTCGTTGAGGTCATGGCATGACGAGCAATCCGGCCTGATGTCCAGGGGCGGTGATGCACGCTGCAGCACAACCTCATTACAACACCGTGAAATCAGCATATGGCGTTAAAAGTGATGGCTGCTTGATAGAAACCACCGTTTTGAGGTGCGCGCTCAGCAGACTTTGCGGGGCGCTCCAGCCTTGGGCAGAGCCCGGTTTTCGGCGCTTTTGTGACCCTTTTCAGGGCGCTCGGGCTCAAACACGCGGGTTTGCGCCGCAGAAACTGCGCCGCGCCAGCGCTCGGCGAGTGACAAATGCCGGCAGCTATATAAAGAGCCTGAACGCGGGGTAAAAACCCTAAGCATTTGCTGCCGGAGGCCCGGCTGATTTAAGCAGTAACTGTGGTCTGGCGAACGGCACTTTGTGGAATCTGCCGAATGCTCGCCAGCCTCTTGTCTCCTCTCGCCACAGGTGGGATACAGAGCATCTGCAGCAACCTTTTATTGCCTGTGCATCCTTCTGGACGGAGAGACTTCATGCTCGCTCAGCAACGCCTCGACTTTGAATATCGCCCCATGACTGCAGCCGATGTCGGCAACGCACATGAACTGTCCCTCGCCCTGAAATGGCCGCACCGGCTTGAAGACTGGGCCATGCTGCAACGTGTCGCTCAGGGCTTCGTCGCGCTACACAACGGGCGTTTGATCGGCAGCGCGTTTGCCTGCCATCAGGGCGAGTTCTCTACCATCGGCCTGGTGATCGTCAGCGACGACTATCAAGGTAAGGGCATTGGTCGCAAGCTGATGGAGTTGGCCGTCGGCAGCGTCGCGCCCCGCACGGCGGTCCTCAACGCCACGCTGGCAGGTGCGCCGCTCTACGCGAAGATGGGGTTCGTCAGCTTTGGCGAGATCCAGCAGCGTCAGGGGCAGGCGCAACCGCCCGGCACCACCGAACTGAAGGCACAGGAACGTTGCCGGGGGCTGAGCGAGGCTGACCACCCTCGTGTGCTGGAACTGGCCAACGCCGGTTCGGGTATGGACCGCTCGGTGACGCTGGGCGATGTGCTGAACAACCTTGAGCACGCTGTTGGCATCGAGCGCGACGGCCAGTTGCAGGCCTTTGCCCTGCTGCGCCCGTTCGGTCGTGGCCTGTGCATCGGCCCTGTTGTTGCCCAGAGCGTTGACCAGGCCAGGCACATGATTGGAGAGCTGCTGGCCCGCGTGCCTTATGCCTTCGTACGTATCGACATCCCGACCGACAGCGGCCTGGCTGACTGGCTGGAGGAAGCCGGCCTCAAGCGCGTCGACAGCGTGACCTGCATGAGCATGGGCGCAGTCCCGCAAGCCACTCAGGGCGTTCGCCAGTTTGCGCTGATTACCCAGGCGATCGGCTGATCGCCCGTAAGCACCTCATCGTGCCAATGCTCTCGCAGAGCGTCACGAAATGCATTACCACGCAGAGCGCTCATCGTTATACATAAGTCTTGGAGAGCCCCGAATACGTGCTTTTCAGGCTTCTGCCCGCAGGGCGTAGGAGCGAACTTGTTCGCGAAGGCAGGCAATTATACCGGCCCTTTCGCGAACAAGTTCGCTCCTACGGCCTCCGGCCAGAATCAAAAGCGGATTTGTGTATAACGCTGAGTCCGGAGCGTGGGAACGATCATCAACGCTTCAACTTCAGGAGCCCTACCCGATGCCCCAACCCACTGTTTTGCTATTGGCCCGCGCTGACCTCAGCCCGGTCGACACCGAATTCACCACTGGCCCCATCGATGCGCATGACTCGTTCGATAATGAACGCCGCACAGCGTTCATCGATGATCAGGGCATTGCGGCCGGCCTCGTGCATTTCGGCACGTCGCTGTCAGTGGCAGCCTACCCCTACACCGAAATGCTGGTGATGCATCGCGGGTCCGTCACCCTGACCTCCGGCACCGAGAGCCTCACCATCAAGTCCGGTGAAAGTGCCGTGATCGGTCGCGGCACTCAAGTACGTATCGACGCGCAACCGGGCAGCCTCTGGGCGTTCTGCGCGTCCACCCAGGCCAGCGGGCCAGACAAACCCGGCATCACCGCGCTCGACCGCCTGGCCATGCTCACGCCGTCTTCACCGCCAGACCCGGCGATCATGATCAGCGCGCTGCCGCAATGCCGCAGCAACAACCTCTTCGAAGACAGCGCCAGCACCCTGCGCATCGGCGTGTGGGACTCCACCCCCTACGAACGCATCTCGCGGCCGCACAAGATCCATGAACTGATGAGCCTGATCGAAGGCAGCGTCGAGCTGAGCCTGGAAAACGGCCCGGGCCTGACCGTGAATACCGGCGATACCGTATTCGTCGCCCAAGGCGCGCCCTGCAAATGGACCAGCACTGCGTATGTGCGCAAGTTTTATGCGGTGACGTGAAGTAGAACGACGTTCTGCTTCGCCCGACGACTCTATTCAGCAGGGAGCCTGGAATGGAGCGATGGGAAAACGCTATGTGGATGAATACAACGAAACCGGCAGAAGCACCCAAACACTGGTGATGCTTCTCGCCCGCTACATTATTCTTTCAGGCCCAGCACGTAGAACTTGCTGTCCACCGCGATCAACGGAAAGCTCGCTGGCAGATCTTCTTTGGTGATCTCCCGAAAGCCGTGCTTTTCATAGAAGCGATGCGCAGCGTGAAATTTGTCGGTCGTGCCCAGGAAAACTTCGCTGACGCCCTTGCGGGTTGATTCCTCGATCAGGCGCTCGAGCAGTCTGGCTGCAACGGAGAATTCCCGGCCGCGAAACGGGGCGGCGACAAACATCTTGCGCAGTGCTGCCTGGCCTGCGCCGATGTCTCTGAGACCGATGCTGCCGATGACCTGATCGTCTTGTACCGCAACCCAGAAATCCCCTGTGCCGGTCTGGTAAAAGTCCGGAATCGCTTTCAGGTCAGGCTGGTCTTCGGCGGTGATGGAAATACCGAACTCTTCACGCTGGATCGGCAGGATCATCGCCGATACACCTGACTCGTCGCTCGGCACGAAACGCCGTATCTGAATCCCGTTTACGCCCACAACACACCTCCTGGTCATCGTCCTCAGTGAAAATCAGTATTCCAGACAAGCAAACGCCCCGACAAGTCGAGGCGTTTGCTTGAGCATTTTCGAGGGTCACACGGGCGTGTGACCCTGAAGATGTTTAATTACAACTTCGGACCCGCAGCCTTGATGGCGTCGCTCACGTCGAACTTCTTGAAGTTCTCCACGAACAGGCCAGCCAGTGCTTTTGCCGCTTCGTCGTAGGCAGCTTTGTCAGCCCAGGTGTTGCGTGGGTTGAGCAGGCCGGTATCGACGCCGGGTACCGACTTCGGTACGTCGAGGTTGATGGTGTCGAGGTGTTCGGTTTCGGCACCGATCAGTGCGCCGCTCTGGATCGCTGCGATCACGCCACGGGTGGTCGGGATGTTGAAGCGCTTGCCGACGCCGTAGCCACCGCCGGTCCAGCCGGTGTTGACCAGGTAGACCTTGGATTTGAAGCCGCGGATGCGCTTGATCAGCAGTTCAGCGTATTCGCCAGCCGGACGCGGGAAGAACGGTGCGCCGAAGCAGGTGGAGAAGGTGGACTTGATGCCCGAACCCGAACCCATTTCAGTCGAGCCGACCAGTGCGGTGTAACCCGACAGGAAGTGGTAGGCGGCCTGTTCTTCGCTGAGGATCGACACAGGCGGCAGTACGCCGGTCAGGTCGCAGGTCAGGAAGATAACGGCGTTCGGCTCGCCACCGAGGTTTTTCGGTGCGCGTTTTTCGATCAGTTCGCGCGGGTAGGCGGCGCGGCTGTTCTGGGTCAGGCTGCTGTCGGCGTAGTCGGCTTTTTTGGTAACCGGGTCGAGTACGACGTTTTCCAGTACGGCGCCGTGCTGGATGGCTTTCCAGATGACCGGCTCGTTCTTCTCGGACAGGTCGATGCACTTGGCATAGCAACCGCCTTCGATGTTGAACACCACGCCCTCGCCCCAGCCGTGTTCGTCGTCACCGATCAGGTAACGGCTTTCATCAGCGGACAGGGTGGTCTTGCCGGTGCCGGACAGGCCGAAGAACAGGGTGACATCGCCCTCTTCGCCCATGTTGGCCGCGCAGTGCATCGGCAGAACGTCGGACGCCGGGAGCAGGAAGTTCTGCACCGAGAACATGGCTTTCTTCATTTCGCCGGCATAACGCATGCCTGCGATCAGCACCTTGCGGGCTTTGAAGTTGATGATGACGGTGCCGTCGGAGTTGGTGCCGTCACGCTCAGGGTCGCAGACGAACCATGGCGCGTTCTGGATTTCCCACTCGTCCTTGCCTGCCGGGTTGTACTGTTCAGGGTTGATGAACAGGCAACGGCCGAACAGATTGTGCCACGCAGTCTCGGTGGTCATCTTGACCGGCAGGTAGTGCGCAGGGTCGGAGCCTACATGAACATGGGAAACGAAGCGCTCGCGCTCGGCGAGGTACGCGCCGACACGGTTCCACAGGGCGTTGAATTTCTCCTCCGGGAACTTGCGGTTGATCGGGCCCCAGGCGATGGCGTCCTGAGTGCTCGGCTCTTCAACGATGAAACGATCGACCGGCGAACGGCCAGTGCGATGGCCTGTCTCCACAACCAGTGCGCCAGTATCGGACAGTACGCCTTCTTTGCGGGCAAGGGCTTCCTTGACCAGTTCGTCGGTGCTCAGATCGGTGTACACAGCGTTGTTGGTTTGCGTCATGAGGTTCCCCGTCGGCCTGTGGCCGAGTGCTCCAAACGGTTTTGTAGTAAAAAAACAACCACTACTACAGCGTAAAAGTGGGCCGGATTATGCCAGAAATGCCTGGAAATGGTAGGACCCTCCTGTCAGAACAGCATTACAGGGGCCCACACCGTTTTCTGAGGCCCTTTACGCGATGATTAATGGCGCGTGTCAGATGGCGAATCGACACCGCCGCCAGCAAACAGCTGCGCGACGTCAGTGGCATCGAACAGATAGCGTTCGTTGCAGAACTGGCAATCGATCTCGATCGTGCCGTTGTGCTCGATAACCAATTGCTGCGCGTCCTCCAGCCCAAGGCTGGCCAGCGCATTGGCCGAGCGCTCACGCGAGCAACTGCAGCGAAAGCAGATGGGCTGTTCGTCGAACAGGCGAACCGGGTCTTCGTGATACAGGCGATGCAGGATGGTCTGGTTGTCCAGCCCTAGCATTTCCTCGGCCGTAAGGGTGTTGGCCAGGGTGATGACGTGCTCCCAGCTGGCGTCGCGTTCTTCCGGATCGGTGATCTGTGCGATGGGCAGCTGTTGCAGCAACAGACCACGGGCGCGATGGCCGTCGGCCTTGAGCCAGAAACGCGTGCCCAGCTGTTCGGACATCACGAAATAGTTGGAGAGGCTTTCCGACAGGTCGACGCCGTCGAGGGCAACGATACCCTGATAGCGCTTGCCCTTGTTCGGGTCGATGGTCAATGCCAGCGAGCCATCGGGCATCAGGTCCTGCAGACCTGCGCCTGCTGTGACCAGTGCCTCGTCATAACGGGCAATGCCACGCAGTTCACGCTCGCTGGAGCACTCGACCATCAGCAACGGCACTGCGCCGCTGGAGCGTGCCTGGAGGATCAACAGGCCGTCGAATTTGAGGGTGCCGACGAGCAGCGCGGCAGCCGCCATCAGTTCGCCAAGCAACTGCGCGACCGGCTCCGGGTAGGGATGCTTGGCGAGCACTTCGGCGTAGCTGCGCTCCAGGGCGACCAGTTCTCCGCGAACGTCGCTTTCGTCGAAGATGAAGCGCTGGGTGAAATCGATGTTCGGGAAATCATGCATAGGTAGGAAAGGTATCTGAAGTAATGACAATGGATGGCACGCGGCTGAGGAAGCACCTTCCGGCACTCGAAAGCGCCGTGGGCCATGCGGATTGACCGCATTTTAGGAGCTATGCGGTGCGCTTCCAAGCTGGATGGCACGTCGGACTGATAGCCGGAGCTGCCCGGTGCCGTGTTTCAGTCGTTGTTCTGGCTGGCGCGGAAGCCGAAAAGCTCCCGGCGTTGCTTCTTGGTCGGCTTTCCGTCGGTGGTCACACCCAGGTTGCCGGCCTTGCGCTGAGCCGCCGCATTCTCGCGCCTGGCGATGCTCTCGGGTGTCTCGTAATACAGCGTCTGTGCCTCCGGCGCGCCACGCCGTACGATGGACAGAGCTTCGACGACTACCGTGCGGTCGTCGAAACCCATGCGAATCTGAAACTCGTCACCGATACGAGGCTCTTTGCCGGGCTTGCAACGTTCGCCGCGACAGTGCACCTTTCCGCTTTCGATAGCCGCTTTGGCCAGCGCGCGAGTTTTGAAAAAGCGCGCGGCCCACAGCCATTTATCCAGGCGCACCTTATCGTCTTCTTCCATCTTTTGTGCCATTTGAATTCCTCATGCGTGTGGCAGTCTGAACGTTATCCGGCTAATCAGGAAACGTGACGGCCTGCAGTTGCTGATCTATAGCTGTCAAGAACATGAAGTAACCGATCCTTGCTTGTCAAAATCCGCTATTCATCATTTTATGGCCCTGACCTCACATGGAGTGCGATGTGACAGATTTTCCAACTTCGTTGACCTCCCCCAAAAAGGGGTGTGAGGGCTGCACCGGCAGTCCGGAACTGGGCTTTTCGTTTGATTATGCCTATCAACCCATCGTCAACCTGCATGACCAGTCGATCTTTGCCCATGAGGCGCTGGTCCGGGGCCCGAATGGTGAAGGCGCGATGTCGGTACTGAACCAGGTCACCGACCAGAACCGCTATCGCTTCGATCAGACCTGCCGGACCACAGCCATCGCCGGCGCTGCGAGACTGGGCATGACCGAACGTTTATCGATCAATTTTTTGCCAAATGCCGTGTATCGTCCCGAGCTGTGTATCCGCAGCACGCTGGAAGCGGCCAAGCTTCATGACTTTCCCATCGAGCGGTTGATTTTCGAAACCATTGAAAGCGAACATGTCTGCAACAACGGCCATTTGAGCAACATCCTGCGCGAATACCGAGAGTTCGGTTTCATGACCGCCATCGACGATTTCGGTGCCGGCTACTCCGGCCTGACGCTGCTGGCTGATTTCCAGCCCGATCTGATAAAGCTCGACATGCACCTGGTTCGCGACATTCATCGTGATCGCGCACGTCAGGCCATTGTTCGTGGCGTTGTCACAATGTGTACGGACTTGGGGATTAAACTCATCGCCGAAGGTATCGAACACATTGAAGAGCGGGATTTTCTGGCTGATTGCGGCATATCCCTGATGCAAGGCTATTTGTTCGCCAAACCTGCATTCAAAGCCCTGGCTCAGGTCGCACCCGAGGCCTGGCAGAAGTCTTGAACAGTACGGAATCGCATTGAAGACATTCGATCATCTGACAGTTATCGGCCTGCGCGAGTGGGTGGCGCTTCCCGATCTGGGGGTGGCAGGCCTGCGGGCAAAAATCGATACCGGTGCAAGCACGTCGAGTCTGCATGCCACGGAAATCGAGCCTTTTGAACGCAATGGCCAGAAATGGGTGCGCTTCAACGCGCATCTGGGCACTGTGGTTCAGTTGCGGCATCGTCGCTGCGAAGCGCAACTGGTTGCCATGAAAACCATTAAAAGCTCCAACGGTCAGGCGCAGGTGCGTTATGTCATTCGCACCACACTGGCCCTGGGTGATCGTATCTGGCCGGTGGAATTCACGCTGGCTTGCCGCAAGTCGATGCGTTATCGACTGCTGCTCGGTTCCAAAGCTCTGATCGATGGCCATCTGGTGGTCAATCCGGGCATAACTTACGTACAAGACAAGCCGGTGTTCCCGGCCTCTACTTCCTCAGGTGTTGCATGAAGATCGCTGTGCTTTCGCGTAATCCGCGTCTGTATTCCACCCGTCGTCTGGTCGAAGCTGGCATTGAGCGTGGCCATGAGATGGTGGTGATCGACACCCTGCGCGCCTATATGAACATCGCCAGCCATAAGCCGCAGATTCACTACCGCGGCAAACCTCTGGAGGGCTTCGATGCGGTGATCCCGCGCATCGGTGCTTCGGTGACTTTCTATGGCTGTGCGGTGTTGCGTCAGTTTGAAATGATGGGCGTGTTTCCGCTCAATGAATCGGTCGCCATTGCCCGTTCGCGGGACAAGCTGCGCTCGTTGCAACTCCTGTCACGCCGGGGGATCGGCTTGCCGGTTACCGGTTTCGCTCACTCGCCCGACGATATTCCCGACCTCATCCAGATGGTCAACGGCGCGCCGCTGGTCATCAAGGTGCTCGAAGGCACTCAGGGGATCGGCGTGGTGCTGTGCGAAACGGCCACGGCGGCCGAATCGGTGATCGAAGCCTTCATGGGCCTCAAGCAGGACATCATGGTTCAGGAATACATCAAGGAAGCGGGCGGCGCCGACATTCGCTGCTTCGTGGTCGGCGACAAGGTCATTGCCTCGATGAAGCGCCAGGCCAAGCCAGGCGAGTTCCGCTCCAACCTGCACCGCGGCGGCAGCGCCAGCCTGATCAAGATCACCCCTGAAGAGCGCATGACTGCGCTGCGTGCAGCCAAGGTCATGGGGCTGAGCGTGGCGGGTGTGGACATCCTGCGTTCCAACCACGGCCCTCTGGTGATGGAGGTCAACTCCTCGCCTGGCCTGGAAGGCATTGAAGTGACTACCAGCAAGGACGTGGCCGGGATGATCATCGAGTACCTCGAGAAAAACAGCGGCCCGCACATGACCCGCACCAAAGGTAAAGGCTAACTGCCCGCCCCCGTTTCGATTGCACACGCCGGCGCCATGTCTGCGGACGCCGGCCTGTGCATTCAGCTACCGTACATCAGGTAAACAGGCCTGCCAGCCGAGTCCTCGCCGCAGTATCCCGTCTTTAGTCCCGCATCCCTCTGTTCAGCTTAAGGCGACGTAATAGCCAGCTTCGCGCCGAATAGCCATTCTCCTGCGCGGCATAAATCAACACATTTCTCCCGTATTTGTATGCCGATCATGCATGAGGTAGTCGTTTACGGCATTAGACGTATACGTGCGCCATGGGAATAGTTGCGACTTTTTTCGCCTGCTACAGAGCTGGGATGCTCGTCTGCGGTGACCTTCTCGGGACATTTCCAAAGGGAGCTCCTGCCTCGAAACTGCTGTGAAGAAGCACGCTCGGCGCACGGGTTTTGGATTTGCCCAAGCCACTTTGAACAAGGGTAATAATATGAAGAAGGCAAAGCTGAGTCTGGCCTGGCAGATTCTGATTGGACTGGTACTGGGTATCGCTGTGGGGGCGTTACTCAATCATTTCAGTGCAGAAAAGGCCTGGTGGATCACTAACATCCTGCAGCCCGCAGGCGATATCTTCATTCGTCTGATCAAGATGATCGTTATCCCTATCGTTGTCGCCTCGCTGATCGTCGGTATCGCCGGCGTGGGTGATGCCAAGAAACTGGGGCGTATCGGTCTCAAGACCATTCTCTATTTCGAAGTCGTGACCACTATCGCGATTCTGGTGGGCCTGGTGCTGGCCAACGTGTTCCATCCGGGCACCGGCATCGACATGAGTACACTGGGCACTGTCGATATCTCCAAGTATCAGCAGACGACTGCTGAAGTTCAGCACGATCATGCGTTTATCGCGACCATTCTCAACCTGATCCCGTCCAACATCTTCGCTGCCATGGCGCGTGGCGAGATGCTGCCGATCATCTTCTTTTCAGTGTTGTTCGGTCTTGGGCTTTCCAGCCTGCAGGCCGAGGTCCGTGAACCGCTGGTGAAACTGTTTCAGGGCGTCTCGGAGACTATGTTCAAGGTCACTCACATGATCATGAACTACGCGCCGATCGGCGTGTTTGCGCTGATTGCCGTGACTGTCGCCAATTTCGGCTTCGCCTCCCTGTTGCCGCTCGCCAAGCTGGTGATTCTGGTGTACGTGGCCATCGCCTTCTTCGCCTTTGTGGTGCTGGGGCTGATCGCTCGTGCATTCGGCTTTTCGGTCATCAGGCTGATGCGCATCTTCAAGGACGAGCTGATTCTGTCCTACTCCACAGCCAGCTCCGAAACCGTGCTGCCGCGCGTGATCCAGAAGATGGAAGCCTATGGCGCGCCAAAGGCGATCTGCAGCTTCGTGGTGCCTACGGGCTACTCGTTCAACCTCGACGGCTCGACGCTCTATCAGAGCATCGCAGCGATCTTCATCGCTCAGCTGTACGGCATCGACCTGTCGATTGGCGCGCAATTGATGCTGGTACTGACCCTGATGGTCACCTCCAAAGGCATCGCGGGCGTACCGGGGGTTTCCTTCGTCGTGCTGCTGGCGACACTGGGCAGCGCCGGTATTCCTCTGGAAGGCCTGGCATTCATCGCCGGTGTCGACCGGATCATGGACATGGCGCGTACCGCTCTGAACGTGATCGGCAATGCGCTGGCAGTGCTGGTCATCTCGCGCTGGGAAGGCATGTACGACGATGCCAAGGGCGAGCGCTACTGGGAATCCCTGCCGCACTGGCGCAGCAAAGAGCCCGTGCCACTGCGCCAGCCTACCGCAGAGTAACGCCCATCGTTCCTCATGCGTGGGCGTGAGGAACGAGCTGCCTCAGCGGTCTGCCCGCTGCACGCGAACCATGAATGCCGGCCAGTCAGCCTCTCTGTCAGCGGCTACTTGCTGAACGTTCGGGCTCAAGGCCAATTGCTCCTGCAAGGCTCGGGCAGCGGGCATGTCCTCCAGCAGGTCCAGCCCGAACAGTCGCTCGCCGACCTGTTGCGCCAGATCGACGCTGTACAGAAAGTAGATATCGGCAACGGTGAAATGCTCGCCAGCGACGTAGGGTGCAAACAGGCCGCGCTGGGCCAGGGCGGCGAACCCTTTGATCAGATCGCGACGCGCCTTGGCCTTGAGGTCGGGCGGCGTGGGTCTGCCACCGAAGATCACCTCCGCATAACACATGCGCGCCGGCAGTTCGATGTACAGCTCGATTTCCTTGGCGATGGTCCATACCTGGGCGCGTGCGAAAGCGCTGGCGGGCAGCAGTGGCCGGTCCGGTGAGGTGTCCTCTATATAGCGCAGAATCACGTCGGTCTCACTGATGAAGCCTTCCGCCGTTCCGAGTACCGGCACCTTCCCGCGGGCGCTGACGGCCAGCACCTCGGGGCTCTGACAGCCAAACAGCGGCACCACCTGAAAGGGCAGTTGCTTCTCCAGCAGCGCCAGCTTGACCATGTTGAAGTAGTTGCTTGCGGCGAATCCATAAAGCGTCAGCATCGTCGGCCTCCTCAGCCTCCATCCTGGTAATTGACGGGCTGCACGCTACCGGGCTGACTCTATCTTTCAGTGACTTGGGTCATTTCCCGGCAGTTTTAGGAAGCGTCCTACACATGACCATTCGGGCGCGCAGGACTGCCCGATTGCAGGATTCCGGGTAGACTGCCCGCCTTACCTGAGGAGTGACCATGACCGACGACATCGATAATGACGAAGAAGACTTTGCTGCCTCGACCCTGATCGAAGCCATCGAGAACCAGATCGAAGCCGGTAATCCGCCCGCAGCCAGAGCGGTCTTCAACATGCTGACCCTGGTGAACTATGAGCGTGAAGATATTCTTGAAATGATGGCCCATGTGCTGGCCATCGAGATCGATGCCCTGCTGGAGCAGGACCGTCCCTTCGACACACAATGGTATGAAGCGGCGCTGCGCGCCCTGCCTGACCTGCCGCCGGAAAAGTAATCCTGCGGTCAGAGCGTGACAGCAAGATATATGCTGCAAACACTTCAGACGCTGACTACACTGCAAATGCCCCGCTGCCGCTTGATCCTCCGGGGCCACACGCCAAACCGGCTTTAACGGTCATCCAGAACCGACGAGCGCAGATCGGACACGTCGATTCCAGAGCACACCCGCCAGCCGGCGAGGTCGTATTACTACAAAAAGTCTGGAGTACCTATGTCGTATACCCCTGAGTTGGTTGCCGAACTGGAAATTCTTGCACTGTTCAATCTGGGAAACACCCAGGAAGGCCTCAAAGTCCACCATGTAGCGGCGCCCACGGCCGTTGCAGCCGCACAAAGACTCTTCGATAAAGGACTGACGACCCAGGTCGATGGCGGTTACCTGACCAGCCTCGGGCTCGAGGCCGCCCAGCATGCCCAGTCTTTGCTGACCATCCTCAACGTCTCCAGGCAAGCCGCCTGAATGTAGCAGGGCCTGCGCACAAAAAAGCGTGGCAGGCCCTTCACTTATCCGAGCGCCAGTCGATACAGGACGTTGGCGCCAGAATAACCATCCGACCGAATCCGCTTCTCTCGGCTGCAAACCTTCTCCGCCATCTTGCTCGGTAATTCCACGCCTGCACAGGCCAGATGCCTTGAGTTGCGATGACGCGTAATCCTGAAATTCGCCCCGACCTGGATGAGGGCATCGACCGCAAGGTTCTCAGCCAGCTGCGTAACCGCTTCCTGTCGCTCAATGACGGGCGGTACGCGCGTGCGCTGGAAGGTATGTCGACCCGCCAGCAGAGCGTTTTGACCCTGCTGCCGCTGTTCTTTCACGTCAACCATCCGCTGTTGCCCGGTTATGTTTCCGGCAGCACGCCTGCCGGCGTTTCGCATTACGAACCGGACACGCTGGCCCTGGCCGAGGCGCAGCGGCTGACGCGCTCCTTTTCCTACAAGGCCCGGCATGGCAACCCGCCCCAGCCGATTCATGGCCTGTTTCTGATGGGCAGCCTCGGCACGCTGGCTCAGGCTGAACAAAGCGACATGGATGTCTGGGTCTGCCACGACAGCGAGCTGGAACCGGAGGCCATCGCCGAACTGCGCAAGAAGTGCCAGGCACTTGAAGCCTGGGCTGCGACGATGGGCGCAGAGGCGCATTTCTTTCTGATCGACCCACAGCGTTTCAAGAGCGGCGAGCGCGATTCGCAGCTCAGCTCGGACGATTGCGGGACTACCCAGCATTATCTGTTGCTCGACGAGTTTTATCGCACCGCGATCTGGCTCGCCGGGCGCACCCCGATGTGGTGGCTGGTGCCGGTCTATGAAGAGCAGAATTACGATGATTACACCCACACCCTGCTGAGCAAGCGCTTCATTCGCGCCAGCGAGGTGCTCGACCTCGGCCCGATGTCGCACATTCCGCCGTCCGAGTTCATCGGTGCCGGATTGTGGCAGTTGTTCAAAGGCATCGAGTCGCCCTACAAGTCTGTGCTCAAGCTGCTGTTGATCGAGGTCTATTCCAGCGAGCATCCTCGCGTGCAGTGCCTGAGCCTGCGCTTCAAACAAGCGGTGTTCGCTAATCAGCTGGACCCGGATGAACTGGACCCTTACGTGGTCGTGTACCGGCGTATCGAGGAGCATCTGCAGGCGCGTAACGAGCCGGAGCGCCTGGAGCTGGTGCGGCGTAGCCTGTACCTGAAGGTCAACAAGAAGCTCACCGGATCGACCCGCCTGCGCAACGCCGGCTGGCAGCGCCAGCTGCTGGAGCGCCTGACCACGGAGTGGGGGTGGGACGAGCGACAATTGGCGTTGCTCGACAGTCGCAGTCAGTGGAAAGTCCGCCAGGTGGCCGGCGAGCGCCGCTCACTGGTCAACGAGCTGAATTACAGCTATCGCTTTCAGAGCCGATTCGCCAAAACGCAAAGCACTGCCGATGCCCTCAATGCCCGCGACCTGACCATTCTGGGTCGGCGCCTGTATGCGGCTTTTGAACGCAAGGCGGGCAAGGTCGAGTTCATCAACCCTGGCATCGCCCCTGACCTTGCCGAAGATACGCTGACGCTGGTGCACTCTCCCGACAAGCGCGAGCCCGGCAAGCACCAGTGGGCCTTGTATAACGGCAATCTGGGCATTCACGAGTTGCCGAACTTCTCACCACTCAAACGCAGCCGTGAATTGCTTGAGCTGTTGACCTGGTGCCACCGCAATACCGTGATCGACAGCACTACCCGCGTGGCATTGCACCCCGGCGCCAGTGACCTGAGCGAGTTCGAACTGTTCAATCTGATGGGCGCCTTGCAGCAGAGCATTCAACTGCCACTGCCCGAGGTCAGCGATGAGGCGTTGCTGATGCCCAGCACGCCCAGTGAGATACTGTTGTTGATCAATGTCGGCGTCGATCCGCTCAGACATCACCGCGACCTCAATATTCTGATGACCACCGAGCGCACCGACTCGCTCAGTTATGCGGGTGTCCGGGAAAATCTGGTGCTGACGCTGGACCAGATCACCCTCAATACCTGGAACGAAACACTGGTCAGCCGCTACGACGGCCCGCACGCCCTGCTCGACTGCATGAGCGAACTGCTCGGCAGCCTGCCGCAGAGCGGTAAACAGCCGCAGATTCACGTGCGCTGCTTCTGCCATAACCGCGCGCCCGCCATTGCTCAGCGTGTTGAAGAACTGATCGGCACGGCACGTTTGTTACTTGAAAGGCGGCTCAATCACCGTTACCTGATTCAGGTGCAGCAGCAGTATCACGTGTTGGAGATGAAGCCGGGGCAGATCGGTCATGTGGTGATCAACAGCCTGCCCGGCCTGTTCAAGTATCTGGGTGAACAGCTGTCGTCGTACAGCCCGCTACACCTGGACCCGCAGGCACTCGATGACCACGATCTGGCCCTGATCCTGCCGCTTGGTCAGCCGGAATGCATTCAGGTGTTCTACCGGGTCAACGAGCCGGATGCTGACCTGTACGTGCTCGACGAGCACAATTCGCTCTGGCACCAGCGTCTGCCTTATCACGATGAGCAAAGCCTGCTGGTGCCGCTGCAGCGCTTTCTTCACGCGCTGGTTTATCGCCGGGGCGCTTCATTGCCGCTGGATGATCCGTCCGCGCCGGTTACGCTGGAAGCCCTCTACTATCAGATGCTGCCCTCCGGCGCAGGGCCTGCCAGACGTGTCGAACATCGACCGGCACCGACTGCCGCGGACAAGGCGTTTTACGATGTGCAGGCAATCATAGAGGAAACCTCGCCAGGGCAACTGAACGCCACCCTGTACTGCGACAACAGCGAGTTTTCCGAGCTGGAATACGGCGATCGACTGTACGCCGCCGTCGCGCAAAAAATCCTCGGCAAACGCCTGGAGCTTCAGCGCTACCGCTGTTACATCACCGACCTGGACCTCTCCGGGCTGCTGGACGGCAAGCACGGACAAAGCATCCTCTTCCTGCGCCACAAGGCCGAACTGGAGAAGCTGCTGAACGAGGCGATGGATCAGGCCTGACGTTCAGCATTGGCACGATAGGTGTTCTGAGGGACGCCTGTCGTTCCTCACGCTCCGTGGGAATGCAGTTCTGGACGCTCTGCGTCCGCTCTTGAATGCGCAGGCGTTCGGCGGATGTAGCGTCTTCTATTACTCGTACTCGCCCGCCGCTTCCGGCTGATATTCCACCGCCAGCAAGGTCAGTTTCAGGGTCTTGGCGCCCGGTGCAGGCCAGTCGATGTGTTGGCCGATTTGCAGACCCAGCAGCGCCGAGCCCATTGGCGCCAGGACCGAGACGGTGCCGTCTGCGCCCGCATCCTGTGGATAAACCAGCTTGAGGTGGTAGTCCTTGCCGCTGACTTCTTCGCGGCAATGCACGCGCGAATTCATGGTCACAACGCCCGCAGGCACTTCATCGTGGCCAACCACCTGGTCGGCGCGGTCCAGTTCGGCCTGCAATGCCTGGATGCCAGGTGTGTCTTCATTCTGGTCGGCGATAAACTTTTCAAGACGCTGTACGTCGAGCCGAGTGAGGATGATCGAAGGTGCTGTGGTCATGGTCTGGGCAGACTCCTTTATTCTCCATGAATAAAACAAAACCCCACCAGTTGGCGGGGTTTGACGAGCCTCTTGTCTGCAGAGGCAAGGCCTGACACTAACACAGCGCAGTAAATACACAACCCGACGCGGTTTTAGCCTGCGGCCTGGTCAACCTCGGCGCGGGCTCGACGCTGATCGGCTTCATGGCGAATCTGACGGCGGCGGTCGTCATCGGCAGAGCGCCACTCGCGGATGTCTTCGACATGACGGAAGCACCCCAGGCAAACCTTCTGCTCATCGAGCCGACACAGGCTGATACACGGCGAGGCTACTGCCGGGCTGACATTGCTGAAAAGCGGCTTGGGCGGTCGAACGGGTGACTGGCTCACGATCAGATCTCGGAGAAGTCCAGTTCGACACCGGCCTGCTCGACAGTAAAGCGCTCCAGCATCTCGCTCAGCAGCTCGTCACTGGAATCGCAGGCCCAGCACTGATTCTCTTCGTCGTAGTCGAAGTGAAAACCACCCGATCTGGCCGCCAGCCAGAGCTGACGCAGGGGCTCCTGACGACTGAAGATAAGCTGCGTGCCGCCTTCAAACTTGACCGTCAGTACACCGGCCGAGTTTTCCAGGTCCACATCCAGACCACTCTCGTCGAATACGTCTTCGATATTCTGCTGCGTCGCATCGACGAGGTCGTGAAAACGGGCTTCGGTCAAACTCATTGCGGGAACCTCGGTAAGTGTCTGCAAATAGCGCAGAGGGGCAAGATACGGACGCAGCCAGGCAAATGCAAAGCTTACTCATCATTGACGATGCACGAGCACTTTAATCCCGATCAACCATAGCTCTGCTGCGGCTTTCGCGCCAAAGGCCCGCCAGACGGGACGCTGCTCGCATAGGCAAGGTGCCGGGTGGTCGGTATACTCGGGCGCAATTAATGCTTTTACAAAGGATTTCGCCATGAAGCGCCTGATCTCTTCGCTTGCTGCGCTTGTCGCGGTCGCTTGTCTTGTCACAGCTTGTGGCCAGAAAGGCCCGCTGTATCTGCCGGATGACACCAAAACCCCGGACGAACAAGCCAAATCGCAATCGCACAAGCACCTTTAAGGGACTCCAATGGACGCCTTCAACTACCGCGACGGTGAGCTGTTCGCGGAAGGGGTAGCATTGTCTGCCATTGCCGAGCGCTTCGGCACGCCGACCTATGTCTACTCGCGCGCTCACATCGAAGCGCAATACCGTGCCTACGCCGACGCGCTGAGCGGCATGCCGCACATGGTCTGCTTCGCCGTGAAAGCCAACTCCAACCTGGGCGTGCTCAATGTCCTGGCGCGCCTTGGCGCCGGTTTCGACATCGTCTCGCGTGGCGAACTGGAGCGTGTGCTGGCGGCGGGCGGCAAGGCCGAAAAGATTGTGTTTTCCGGTGTCGGCAAGACCCGCGAAGACATGCGTCGCGCCCTTGAAGTCGGCGTGCACTGCTTCAACGTTGAATCCACCGACGAGCTCGAGCGCCTGCAGGAAGTGGCTGCCGAACTCAACGTTCGTGCGCCGATATCGCTGCGGGTCAATCCGGACGTGGATGCAGGCACTCACCCCTACATCTCCACGGGCCTCAAGGAAAACAAGTTCGGCATCGCCATTGCCGCAGCGGAAGACGTGTACATTCGCGCCTCGCAACTGCCGAACCTGGAAGTGATCGGGGTCGACTGCCATATCGGCTCGCAGCTGACCACGCTCGAACCGTTCATCGATGCGCTGGATCGCCTGCTGGATCTGGTCGATCGTCTGGGCGATTGCGGCATTCATCTGCACCACATCGATCTGGGTGGCGGCCTTGGCGTGCGTTATCGCGATGAAGAGCCTCCGCTGGCGGCGGATTACATCAAGGCCGTGCGTGAGCGTCTGGCTGGTCGCGACCTGGGGCTGTTGTTCGAGCCGGGACGCTTCATCGTTGCCAACGCAGGGGCGCTGCTGACCCGCGTCGAATACCTCAAGCACACCGAGCACAAGGACTTTGCCATCGTCGATGCGGCGATGAACGACCTGATCCGGCCTGCCCTGTATCAGGCCTGGATGGATGTCACGGCGGTGCGTCCGCGTGACAGCGAACCGCGTGCGTACGATATCGTCGGGCCGATCTGCGAGACCGGCGATTTCCTCGCCAAGGGTCGCGAGCTGGCACTGGCCGAGGGCGATCTGCTGGCCGTTCATTCAGCCGGCGCCTATGGCTTCGTCATGAGCTCGAACTACAACACCCGTGGCCGTGCCGCTGAGGTACTGGTCGACGGTTCCCAGGCTTTTGAAGTGCGTCGTCGCGAAACCGTGGCCGAGCTGTTCGCTGGCGAAAGCCTGCTGCCGGAGTAATCCCCATGCTGCTGCGTTTTACCAAGATGCACGGGCTGGGTAACGACTTCATGGTCCTGGACCTTGTGAGTCAGCACGCGCATATCTTGCCCAAGCACGCCAAACAATGGGGCGACCGCCACACCGGTATCGGTTTCGATCAGCTTTTGCTGGTCGAGGCGCCGAACAACCCGGATGTGGACTTTCGCTATCGAATCTTCAATTCCGACGGCTCCGAAGTCGAGCAGTGCGGCAACGGTGCACGCTGCTTTGCCCGTTTCGTGCTCGACAAGCGCCTGACGGCCAAGAAGCAGATCCGCGTCGAGACCAAGAGCGGCATCATCGAACTGGATATCCGCAGCGACGGGCAGATCAGCGTCGATATGGGGCCGCCAAGATTTGTCCCCGAAGAGATACCCTTCGAAGCAGCGCAACAGGCCATCAGTTACACCGTTGACGTCGACGGGCAGAATGTCGAAATGGCGGCCGTGTCCATGGGCAATCCCCACGCGGTGCTGCGGGTCGATGACATCAATAACGCACCGGTGCATCAGCTGGGGCCGAAGATCGAGCATCACCCGCGCTTTCCGGCCCGTGTCAACGTCGGCTTTCTTCACGTTGTGGACCGTCAGCGTGCGCAGTTGCGTGTCTGGGAGCGCGGTGCCGGGGAAACCCAGGCGTGCGGTACCGGTGCCTGTGCGGCGGCTGTCGCGGCCATCAGTCAGGGCTGGATGGATTCGCCGTTGCTGATCGACCTGCCCGGAGGGCGCCTGTCCATCGAATGGGCTGGGCCGGGACATTCTGTCATGATGACCGGCCCTGCAGTCAGGGTCTATGAAGGCCAAGTCCGTCTTTGAGTGAGTAAGTACCATGACCGATCAACCTCCCGCTTCAACAGGCACACCCTGCGAATCGCCTGTCGATAGCGCAGCGCCAGACCTTGAAGCAGAGGCGGTCATCGCCTTCCTGCTCGAGCACCCTGACTTCTTCGCCGAGCACGACGAGCTGCTGGTGTCGATGCGCATCCCGCACCAGCGTGGCGACACCGTTTCGCTGGTCGAGCGTCAGCTCAAGCTGCTGCGCGAGCGCAATATCGAAATGCGCCATCGCCTGTCGCAATTGATGGACGTCGCACGGGACAACGACCGTCTGTTCGAAAAGACCCGCCGCCTGAACCTCGCATTGATGGATGCGACCAGTCTGGAAGAGTTGGTCATCGCCGTCGAAGACAGCCTGCGTCAGGACTTCCAGGTGCCCTTTGTCAGCCTCATCCTGTTCAGCGACAGCCCGATGCCCGTGGGTCGCTGGGTCAGCAGCGCCGAAGCACAGAAAGCCATCGGCGGCCTGATTGGCGAGAAAATCATCTGTGGCGCTCTGCGTGAGCATGAACTGGCGTTTCTGTTTGGTGCAGAACAGGGCAAGGAAGTCGGTTCGACCGCCATCGCCAGCCTCAATCATCTGGGACTGCATGGCGTGCTGGCCATCGGCAGCCGTGATCCGCAGCATTACAAAAGCTCGGTCGGCACCTTATTCCTCAGTTATATCGCCGATGTGCTGAGTCGCCTGCTGCCGCGCTTCGCCCACTCATTACGCTCGGTTCGCTAGCCATGGATCAGCATCTGGACGCCTACTGCATGCACCTGCGCAGTGAGCGCCAGGTGTCGCCTCACACGCTCGAAGCCTACCGACGCGACCTGGGCAAGGTTCTGGCGTATTGCCAAAAGGCACAGTTGTCGAGCTGGAGTGATCTGGATATCCAGCACCTGCGCAGCTTCACTGCCCGCCAGCACCAGCAGGGCCAGTCTTCACGCAGCCTGGCGCGGATGCTGTCGGCGGTGCGCGGCTTCTACAAGTACCTCAATCGCGAAGGCATTTGCCAGCACGACCCGGCAAACGGCCTGTCACCGCCCAAGGGTGAGCGGCGTCTGCCCAAGACCCTGGACACCGACCGCACCACGCAATTGCTGGACGGCGGCGTTGAAGATGATTTTCTGGCGCACCGCGACCAAGCCATTCTGGAACTGCTGTACTCGTCGGGGTTGCGCCTGTCCGAACTGACCGGCCTGAACCTGGACCAACTGGACCTGCGCGACGGGCTGGTGCAGGTGCTGGGTAAGGGCAGCAAGACCCGCGTACTGCCTGTGGGCAGCAAGGCGCGTCAGGCACTCGAAGTCTGGCTGCCATTACGCGCCCTGACCCATCCGCAGGACGACGCGGTATTTGTCAGCCAGCAAGGCAAGCGCCTTGGCCCGCGTGCGATTCAGGTGCGACTCAAGGCAGCCGGTGAGCGAGAGCTGGGGCAGAATCTGCACCCGCACATGCTGCGGCACTCGTTCGCCAGCCATCTGCTCGAATCGTCACAGGACTTGCGCGCCGTGCAGGAGCTGCTCGGTCATGCGGACATCAAGACCACGCAGATATACACACACCTGGACTTCCAGCATTTGGCTACTGTTTATGACAGCGCCCATCCTCGAGCCAAACGTAAAGGAGCTGCAGATGATTAAGCTGGTGACGTTTGATCTTGACGACACGCTCTGGGACACCGCCCCCGCCATTGCCGGTGCCGAAGTCACGCTGCGTGACTGGCTGGGCGAAAACGCGCCCAGGCTGGGGGCGGTTCCTGTCGAGCACCTGTGGGAAATCCGCTCGCGTCTGGTGGCCGAAGACCCGTCCTTCAAGCACCGCATCAGCGCCTTGCGCCGCCGCGTACTGTTTCATGCACTCGAAGATGCCGGCTACGACCCGGAAGAGGCGCAGGACCTGGCCGACCGGGGCTTTGAAGTGTTTCTGCAGGGCCGTCATCAGGTGCAGATTTTCCCTGAGGTGCAACCGATGCTGGAGATTCTCGCCAAAACCTTCACGCTGGGCGTGATTACCAATGGCAATGCCGATGTGCGTCGTCTGGGGCTGGCGGACTACTTTGCCTTCGCGCTGTGCGCCGAGGACCTGGGCATCGGCAAGCCTGACCCGGCACCGTTCGTGGAGGCGCTGCGCCGGGCAAAGGTCGATGCCGGTTCGGCGGTGCATGTCGGTGACCACCCCAGGGACGACATTGCAGGTGCCCAGCAGGCTGGCATGCGCGCCATCTGGTACAACCCGCAAGGCAAGGCCTGGGATGCGGATCGACTTCCGGATGCCGAGATCCATAACCTGTCGCAACTGCCCGAGGTGCTGGCGCGCTGGGCCTGAAAGCACACTGACAAGCGCGCATAGAAAAGCCCGCAGCGACGGCGGGCTTTCCTCATACAGTCACGCAGCCTCAGATAGGGCGGCTACCGTATTTGTTGTCAGGCTTCTTGGGCGGATCGGCGACCACGTTGGCCTCCACTTCCTGCACCTTGCCACCACGCGCCAGGAATTCTTCCATGGCACGTGCCAGAGCATCACGCTCCTTGTTCTTGGCTTCCACGCTAGGCAGCTCATCGACCGAGACTGCAGCCTTGGCTTTGCCTTTTGCGGCAGGTGCCGGAACGTCATCGTCTGCTTCGACCGGGTCGTCTCCGGAAGCAGCTGCAAGCTCCTCACCGTCCTCTTCGCCTTCCAGGTCGTCTTCCAGATCGTCCTTAATATCGTCGTCGTCGCTCATGTTCTACCTCATGACTTGCGAAAGCTGATTAGTTATAGCCCAACCGCCCAAAATTGCTAAGGCAACCGGAAAAATTCAACAACCGCTGATTTCAGCGGTTATGTCCACTCACCCTGAAGGGTGGCAAGGACGTTACGAGACCCACCAGCGTCTCGGTGTTCGCCCAGGTAAATACCTTGCCAGGTGCCCAGCGCCAGTCGCCCTGCCGTAACCGGCAATAGCAACTGGCAGCCCAGCAGACTGGCCTTGAAATGCGCTGGCAAGTCATCAGGGCCTTCGTCGTCATGTTCGTAGCCGTCCACGCCCTGGGGCACCAGACGGTTGAAAAAACGCTCAAAGTCGCGACGTACCGCCGGATCGGCATTTTCGTTGACGGTCAACGAAGCCGAGGTATGTTGCAGCCATACATGCAGAAGCCCGACACGACAACCGCGCAACGGGGGCAACCCCGCGACTATCTCGTCAGTCACCAGATGGAACCCGCGGGGCCTGGCCCGCAAGGCAATCCTGGATTGATGCCACATACCGTTCTCCGCACCTTCGGCGCGCATTCTAACTCGACTGAGAAAAAAGCAAAGCGCGCAATAAACCGGCTTCCCTGCAAGTTGACGAAGACTGCCGCAACCTCGTTACCTGCGCTGCGTCACGGTGCCGAAATCATTGACACGGGCAAGATCAATGACAGCAAAAAGCGGCGGTATATCCACAAACGTCAGACAAAAAAATGCCCGGAGACCGGGCATTCTTTTTTGCGTAGGCCAAAGCTTACAAGTTGTAGCCACGCTCGTTGTGTTGAGCGAGGTCCAGACCGACAGACTCTTCCTCGTCGGTGACGCGCAGACCCATGACCGCATCCAGCACCTTGAGGATGATGAAGGTCACGATTGCGGTGTAGACAACGGTGAACGCGACGCCCTTGAACTGAATCCAGACCTGAGCACCGATGTCAGTCACGGTGCCGAAGCCGCCCAGTGCAGGAGCTGCGAACACACCGGTCAGGATCGCGCCGACGATACCGCCGATGCCGTGAACGCCGAACGCATCCAGGGAGTCGTCATAGCCCAGCTTGCGCTTGAGGCTGGTCGCGCAGAAGAAGCAGATCACGCCTGCTGCCAGACCGATGATCAGCGCGCCCATCGGGCCGACGGTACCGGCCGCAGGGGTAACGGCAACCAGGCCGGCAACCACGCCCGAAGCAATACCCAGAGCACTTGGCTTACCGTGAGTCAGCCACTCGGCGAACATCCAGCCCAGTGCGGCGGCCGCGGTAGCGATTTGAGTGACCAGCATGGCCATACCGGCAGTACCGTTGGCCGCAGCTGCGGAGCCTGCGTTGAAGCCGAACCAGCCGACCCAGAGCATCGCGGCGCCGATCAGGGTGTAACCCAGGTTGTGCGGCGCCATCGGCGTGGTCGGGAAACCTTTGCGCTTGCCCAGTACCAGGCACGCTACCAGACCGGCTACACCGGCGTTGATGTGTACGACGGTACCGCCAGCGAAGTCCAGAACGCCCCAGTCCCACAGCAAGCCACCGACGCCGCCCCAGACCATGTGGGCGATTGGCGCGTAGACCAGAGTGAACCAGATACCCATGAACACCAGCATCGCGGAGAACTTCATGCGTTCTGCGAAAGCGCCGACGATCAGGGCAGGGGTGATGATCGCGAAGGTCATCTGGAAGGTGACGAACACCGCCTCAGGGAACAACGCAGCAGGACCGGTAATGCTTGCCGGCGTGATGCCTGCCAGGAACGCTTTACCCATACCGCCAAAGAAGGAATTGAAGTTGACGACGCCCGCTTCCATGCCGGTTGTGTCAAACGCAATGCTGTAGCCGTAGACGACCCACAGGATGCTGATCAGACCGGTGATGGCGAAACACTGCATCATCACCGACAGAATGTTCTTGGAGCGAACCATACCGCCGTAGAACAGCGCGAGACCGGGGATGGTCATGAACAGGACCAGAGCGGTCGAGGTCAGCATCCATGCAGTGTCGCCAGAGTTCAGCACCGGCTCGGCCACTGGATCAGCCGCCAGGGCAAGACCAGGTAATGCGAGGGACAACAGGGCACCGAGCCCTGCGAATTGACGCAGAGTCATATTGTTTTCTCCTGGGGCGTTGGGTTTGGCGGCTTAAATAGCGTCTGTATCGGTCTCGCCGGTACGGATGCGAATGGCCTGTTCCAGATTGACCACGAAAATCTTGCCGTCACCGATCTTGCCAGTGTTGGCGGCCTTGGTTATGGCTTCGATGACACGATCCAGATCCTTGTCATCGATGGCGACATCGATCTTCACTTTGGGAAGGAAGTCGACGACGTATTCAGCACCGCGATAAAGCTCAGTGTGACCCTTCTGACGCCCGAAGCCTTTGACTTCAGTGACGGTGATGCCCTGCACGCCGATTTCAGATAACGACTCGCGAACGTCATCCAGTTTGAACGGCTTGATGATGGCAGTGACTAGCTTCATGAAAACTTTCTCCCGAATTTGGTGGACTTGCCCCAGGAAAACAAACCCGACTCAAGTCTAAGCGCAGTGTCTGGCTTTGTAACGTGCTGGCCGCCTGATCAGGCCAGACCAACTCCAGAAAACCGCTTCTGACGAAACACTTCCCCGCTCCGCCTGCCGCACTGCATTCGTCACAGCGACTGCATCAGTGCATGGGTCATAAGCCACTAAGCAGAAAGCTTGCCATCTCGCGAATATTCATTGAATACAGGCCCTTGGGCCGGTTTTGCATAACCTTGCAGGGTCCATCATGGAGCTAATGCACAGCAATGGTGCTCATGTGCCCGTCACTACGCTCCATAAGCGTGCATTGCGCACCTGGGATTGACTATAGACACTGCGTGTTACACTGCCGGCCTCTGATTCAGGAAAATCACCATGCTCGCGCCCAAAGCCTTTCTTGACGCTCTCAGCGGCCACGCCTCTCGCCTGTTCAATGGCGAAACGCCTGTACCGCGCAGCGAATTCGAAACCCAGTTCAAGGCCCTGCTGCAAAGCGGCTTCAGCAAACTGGATCTGGTCAGCCGTGAAGAGTTCGACAGCCAGATGGCCGTCCTCGCCCGCACCCGCGCTCGTCTGGAAGCGCTGGAGGCCAAGATGGCCGAGCTGGAAGAGAAGGCTGGCGGGGCCGCAGGGACTGAAAAAGCCGAATAAGGGTTTCCTTGTTTTACTCAGTGCGCTGCAGCGCTGAACGTTGTCATGCACAACGGGGCAGGCACCTGACCTGCTCGCGAATCTGAGCGCCTTTTCCATTTCTGTCTTGCGTAGGTCGTGAGTGAGTTGCAGGTTCAGCCAGAACTCAGCGCTCGTCTCAAGGCATGCAGCAAGACGCAGCGCCACATCAGCGCTCACGCCTCTGCGTTGGAGCACAATGTCGTTCACCGTAGGCGTCAACACGTTTAGGGCCCTGGCCAGAGCTGCAGCGGTCAGCCCCATTGGCTCAAGATATTCCTCTTTCAGAACCTCGCCCGGGTGGACAGGGCGCATGCCGTTTTTGGTCATTGGGGGTACCTCAGTGATAATCGACAATTTCCACATTCTCGGGGCCGTTGGTGCCCCAGAAGAGTCTTGAGCGTTTATACGAAAGGTATATTGGTGAGAACGACGACCCGCAATGCGGCCCTTTGCCAAGTCATGTGGGACTTTTCCTTCGTTTGGATAATTAGTGATGTGATGGCCAGAAATGGCTCACGGCTTTATCGGCTGCGCGATTCGTAAGCGCCTTCAGGCTGCAGGCGGTGCCAGCTCGATAGTCCGGCAATAGTCCATGAACAGGCGCGTCGCGCGGGTTGGCTGGTTGTTGCGCAGGTAGGCCATGACCAGGGTGGAGGCGGGCATGTCGTCTTCGATATCGAGCTGTGCCAGCAGCTCGCCGTCGTAGGTCATATTGGTTCTGGGGCGCGTGACCAGTACCGAAAACCCCAGGCCCTGGCCGACCATGCAGCGCACCATTTCGATCGATGGTGAGCTGTACGCGACCACCGGCGCATAACCCTTTTCCGTGAAGATATCGATGAAATAGGTCCTGCTGGGCACGGCGTCGAGCAGGATCATCGGCTCGCGGCTCAGCTCCAGCAAGGTCACGGTTTTTTTCCTGGCCAGAGGGTGGGCTGCCGGCAGCAGCGCATAGGGCTTGTGCGGTGCATTCAATTCCTCCTTGTTGATCGTGGTTCCCAGTTCCAGGTCGTACAGAAACGCCAGATCGAAGCGCCCACGGTGCAGCCCGTGCATCAGTTCATGTTGCTCGCCGTCGTAGAGCTGAATGGTGACGTCCGGGTATAAACGCTTGAAACCGGCCACCAGCCTGGGCATGTAAAGTGGCGCGGCCGACTCAAAGCAGCCAATGGCGATAGTGCCGGAGACGTGTTTGTTTTCAGCCCGGGAGTTTTGTTCCAGCTCTTCGGAAAGTCGCAGCAGCTCTTTGGCTTTCTCATACACTTTTCCGCCACCGGAAGTTAGCGAAACACCTTGCGCATGATGACGCACAAACAGCGGCTGATTGAAGGCTTCTTCGAGGTTCTTGATAGCAACGGAAATAGACGGCTGTGAAATATGCAACTGCCGAGAGGCCTCGGCAATGCTGTCCATTTCGACGGCTGTCACGAAATACTTGAGCTGTTTCAAGGTGAAGTGAGCCACGTGATACCTCGTGATGAGCAGACCCTGGACGGCTGCACTTGAATAGCTTTTACCTATGCTTAGCGAGGAGCGTGCCAGGCGCTCGCGTCTTGCGGGATTAGTCGAGCGCGCCGCTGGCTATGGTCATTCAGCAGCACCCTTAAATAATAGACGCTTGCCAGACAAGCCCGCAAATGCGGGCGGCGCACCTATTACGAGCGATTATCGCGGTGTCTTTATTCAATCGCCCTAAAAGTGTGCAGTCCACTCGGTGTGACACTAAAGCATCGCTAAGCCTTTTTAACGCGCTGCTGCCCTGAAGATGAATACAGGCCTATCTGCTTAGGATTTTCCTATGCTGCGGGCCAAAACTTACTATTTGGCTGCCGGACCTGGCATCAATCATGATGGCTTCAGAAGGGCAAACGGACAGCGTCCCGTTTCAACTTCAACAGGACGTCGCCCATCACTATTCAATTTGCCGAGCGAGCCGACAATGACGTTTGATTGGAAATACATGTTTGGCCTTTTCAGCGATACGGAGTTCTGGATGGCCACCTGGACGGTCATTCAACTCAGTGTACTGACCTGGGTCATCAGTATTGTGCTGGGTTTTGTTCTTGCGCTGGCCAAACAATCATCTTTGCCGCTGATCAACTTGCCGGCCAAAGCCTATATATGGTTATTTCGCAGTTTGCCGTTACTGGTACTGCTGATCTTTGTCTACAACTTGCCACAGGCAGTGCCCGCTACCTCGGCGGTGCTGGCCAATCCGTTCTGGGCCGGCCTGATTGCCATGGTGATGTGCGAAACGGCCTACGTCGCGGAAATTCATCGCGGCGGCCTGCTGTCCATCGCCAAGGGCCAGACCGAAGCTGCCCGGGCACTGGGCCTGCGCTTCGTGGGTACGCAATGGCGGATCGTGATACCGCAGGCGTTGCGTGTGGCGCTGCCGTCGCTGACCAACGAATACATCTCCATCGTCAAACTCAGTTCACTGGTTTCAGTGATCTCGCTGACCGAGATCCTGATGGTCGGTCAGCGCCTGTATTCGCAGAACTTTCTGGTGATGGAAACCATGGCGGCCGTGGCGTTCTATTACGTGCTGGTCGTGACCGTATTCGATTTCCTGCTCAAGCGCCTGGAGCGTCATCTGGACGTGACGCAACGCAAGGTCACCCGCACCCCTGACGCCGAAATGCTTGAGCTGGCCAGCCGCAAATCGGCAGGTGTCGCTCGTCCTGTTATCGACTTCGAAGGGCCGGCACTGCAAGCGACCCGACTGCACAAGGCGTACAACGACATCGAAGTGCTCGGTGCAGTGAGCCTGCAGATCAACTCCGGCGAGGTGGTGTCGGTGATCGGCCCATCAGGCTCGGGCAAAACCACGCTGATCCGGCTGCTCAACGGCCTTGAGCAGATCGACAACGGCGACATCAAGATCAACGGCCAGCCATTCATTCACCTGGTTCGCCAGGGCGCGCAAAAGCCGCGTTATGTGGAGAACGCCGCCTACCGGCTGAACATCGGCATGGTGTTTCAGAGCTTCAACCTGTTTCCGCACCTGACGGTATTGAACAACCTCCTGCTGGCCCCGCGTTATCACCGCCTGGCGCCGGTACCCGAACTCAAGCAGCAGGCCTACGAGTTGCTGAACAAGGTCGGGATGCTGGAGCACGCCTGGAAATACCCGCATCAGTTGTCGGGTGGCCAGCAGCAACGCGTCGCCATCGCCCGCGCCCTGATGATGCGCCCGCAAATCATGCTGTTCGACGAGCCCACCTCGGCGCTCGACCCGGAGAAGGTTAACGAGGTGTTGCAGGTCATTGAAACCCTGGCCCAGGAAGGCATCACGATGGTCATCGTGACCCATGAAATGAACTTCGCTTTCAAGGTCTCTGACCGCATCGTCTTTATGGAGAAGGGACGCGTGATCTGCGATGACAAACCCCAGGCGCTACGCGACGGCCAGCACCCCCGCGTTGAAGCCTTTCTTAAAGACGTCTCACTGGCCTGAGGCCTTGTTGAAGAGGAGAAGAACATGATCGAGCAATGGCAGATTGACCAGTTTCACGAGCAGGGTTTTCTGGTAGTGGAGGGCGTGCTGGCAGCCGATGAAGTGGCAGCGCTGCAACAGGACTTCGACCAGTGGGTCGACGACAGCCGCAGTCAGAGTCAGGCCTGGGGGCAGACTCAGGACGGGCGTCCGCGCTTCGACATCGAAAGCGATCATCGGCCGGATCATCCGTCGCTGCGCCGCGTGGCTTCGCCCACGGAGATCTCGCCGGCTTACCAGCACGCAGCATTCCAGTCACGCATGGCAGCCATCGCGGCGCAGCTGATCGGCGGCAACGGCACCCGTTTTCATCACAGCAAGATCAACTCCAAGCTGCCGCACACCGCGACTCAGGTGAAGTGGCATCAGGACTTTCTCTTCACACCGCACAGCAACGATGACCTGGTTACCGCGTTGCTGATGATCAGCGATGTGACCCCCGAAAACGGCCCGCTGAACGTGGCGCCGGGCAGCCATAAGCAGGCGCTTTGGTCGCATTGGCAGAACGAGCGTTTCACCGGTGCCGTGGAAGATGCGGTGGTTGAACAGCATTGTCAGCAACCGGTCGCCTGCTATGGGCCGTCGGGCTCGGTGTGCTTCATGCACACACGCCTGCTGCACGCTTCAAGCCCTAATGAAACCGAGTTTCCACGCACGCTGTTCATCAGCGTCTATGCCGCCGAAGACGCGTTGCCGTTCGGTGAGAACCCTTTGCCCAGCGAGCATGCCGGGCTGATGGTCGCAGGCCAGGAGAGCGGTCTGGTACGCAGCACCGAGAACCACATACGCCTGCCGCAGAAACCCAAGGGCGCTTCATTTTTCGTGCAGCAAGCCGGAAAAGACGCCGCCGTTGCCTGATCTCCATGACTCCCCGAGGAATACCTATGAAGCTGTCAGCTCTGATTGTTCGTCCCGTAGCCCTGGCTTTGCTGGGCGCGGTGGTTGCCATGTCCTCGTCTGCCGCTTCGGCCTTCCAGCAGCCCGGCAAGATCATCGCCGGCTCGGACATGACGTTCTTCCCCTATGAATACATGGACAAGAACCGTCCCGCCGGTTTCGACATCGAGTTTCTCGACGGCCTGGCGAAGGTCATGGGGCTCAAGGCCGAGAACATCGACACGCGCTTTCCCAATCTGATCGGCGGGCTGCAGGGCGGACGTTTCGACATTACCAACTCGTCGATGTACATCACCGCCGACCGCCTGAAAGTCATCGACATGATTCCTTATCTGAAAAGCGGTGAGGCGATTCTGTCGGTCAAGGGCAGCGACTATCAGCCCAAGACGCCAGAGGACTTCTGTGGCCACAAGATCGGCTCCATGGCGGCCACTTCATGGCTGCAACAACTGCAGAAACTCTCGACCGACTACTGCGTGAAGAATGGCCTGCAACCGATCGCCATCAGCGAGTATGGCACCGACCCACAGACCACCCAGGCCATGCTGGCCCATGCCGTCGAAGCGCAGATCACTGACGCAGCCGTCGCACGCGGCGTGGTCGAAAAACTGGGTAGCCGGGTGGTGATTTCTTCCGAAACCCTGATCTACCCGGTGCTCAACGGCTTTGGCGTGAAGAAGGGCAACGACGAGGTCCGCAAGGCCCTGGAAGACGGCCTTGAGAAGTACAGCAAGACCCCGGAATACGCCGCGCTGCTGGAGAAGTACAAGTTCCAGGCACCGACCGCCGATGACATCGCCGCCCTGATGCCCAAGCCCTGACAACCAAAGGACGTGCCTGGCAGGTTCGGCAGGCACGCTCGACCGGAGAGCAACTAGCATGGCCCTTAATTTCGAAGAGCAGACGCGCATAGACCTGGCCGCGACGTTTCGCATCATCGCCCATCTGGGTATGCATGAAGCGGTCGCCAACCACTTCAGCGCGGCCATTTCGGCGGATGGCAAACAGTTTCTGCTCAATCCCAAGTGGAAACATTTTTCACGCGTACGTGCCAGCGATCTGTTGCTGCTCGACGCCGATGATGCCGACGCGGCGCATCGCCCCGATGTCGATGCGACGGCATGGTCCATTCACGGCCAGGTCCACCAGCGTCTGCCCGATGCGCGCGTGGTGCTGCACTTGCACCCGGTCTACACCACAGCCGTGGCGTGCCTGGCCAAGCCGCATATTCCGCCCATCGATCAGAACACCGCGCGCTACTTCAACCGCATTGCGGTGGACGAGCTTTACGGCGGCATGGCCGACACGACCGCCGAGGGCGCTCGACTGGCCGGTTTGCTGGAGGACAAGAGCCGCCTGTTGATGGGCAACCACGGCGTGATCGTGACCGCGCCGACCGTCGGCGAAGCCTTCGATGACATCTGGACCCTGGAGCGCGCCTGCCAGATTCTGGTGACGGCCTGGTCCACCGGCCAGCCGCTCAAGGTGCTGGCGGACGATGTCGCCGAGAAGACCGCCCGTGACTGGCAGAAGATTACGGATTTCTCTCGTCAGCACTTCGAGGAAATGAAACTGCTGATGATTCAGGCTGACCCCGCTTTGGTCGACTGATCGCCCCTGCTACTGACTGGATGCGCGTCTGCGGATGGCGTAGGGCTTTTTGCGCCCGCGCGTCGAGGTTTCATCCATTTTTCTTACGTCAACATGCCGTAAATCACCTGTCGAGGGATGCCGAGATGACAGAAAAAATCATAGAAATCGATACGCTCGTCGTAGGTGCAGGGCAGGCCGGAGTGGCCACCAGCGAACACCTGAGCCGTCTTGGCATCGAGCACCTGGTGCTTGAAAAACACCGCGTTGCCGAGGCATGGCGCAGTGGCCGCTGGGACTCGCTGGTAGCCAACGGTCCGGCCTGGCATGACCGGTTTCCCGGCCTTGAATTCGCCATGGATCAGGACGGGTTCGCGGGCAAGGAGCAGGTGGCCGAGTACTTCGAGCGCTATGCCCGCACATTCAACGCGCCGATCAAGACCGGCGTTGAGGTCAAGCGCGTTACCCGCAATACCGGGCGTGCAGGCTTTACCGTCGAAACCAGCGCCGGCACCTATGTGGTCAATCATCTGGTCTCGGCGACAGGGCCGTTCCAGAAGCCGGTCATCCCGCCGATTGCGCCGGTTAACGAGGCGCTTCATCAGATCCACTCGGCGCACTATTTCAATCCGCAACAACTGCCCGAGGGCGGCGTACTGGTGGTCGGCGCTGGTTCCTCGGGTGTGCAGATCGCCGAGGAGCTGCTGCTCTCGGGTCGCAAAGTGTACTTGTCGGTCGGCCCTCACGACCGTCCGCCGCGCGCCTATCGCGGCCGGGATTTCTGCTGGTGGATGGGTGTGCTGGGGTTGTGGGACAGCGAAACCATGCAGCCCGGCAAGGAGCACGTGACCATTGCGGTCAGTGGTGCAAGGGGCGGCTACACGGTCGACTTCCGCCGGCTGGCCCAGGCCGGAATGAACCTCGTAGGCCTGACCGAAAGCTTCGTCGGCAACAAGGTGCACTTCCAGAACGATCTGGTGAGCAACCTCGACAGTGGCGACGCGAATTACCTGTCGTTGCTTGATGCCGCTGATGCCTACGCCGCACGCAACGGCCTGGACCTGCCGCTGGAGCCGTCGGCCCGTGAACGCGTAGCGGATGCGCCGTGCATCACCCATCCGCTCAGCGAGCTGGACCTGATCGAGTCAGGCGTCACGTCGATCATCTGGGCCACCGGCTATGCCCTGGATTACAGCTGGCTGCAGGTCGATGCCTTCGACAGCAAAGGCAAACCTCGTCACCAGCGTGGCGTGTCCTGCGAGCAAGGCCTGTACTTCGTCGGCCTGCCATGGCTGTCACGCCGCGGCTCCGCGTTTATCTGGGGCGTATGGCACGACGCCAAACACGTCGCCGATCAGATCGCCACGCAGCACAAATACCGTTCCTATGACGCCGGCAAACGTGCGACTCCCGTCGTGCCGTTGCGCAACGTCAGCGGTTGATCATCGCGCTCAATGCCCACAGGAGTTACCCATGACTACGCCGACTCATACTCGTATCCGCATGTTCAACACCAAGGACACCTACCCCAATCAAAGCCTCAACAACGACCTGTGTCAGGCGGTGCGCGCGGGCAATACCGTGTACGTCAGGGGCCAGGTCGGCACCGATTTCGACGGCAATCTGGTCGGCCTGGGTGACCCGGCTGCACAGGCGCAGCAGGCGATGAAAAACGTCAAGCAATTGCTCGAAGAGGCGGGCAGTGACCTGTCGCACATCGTCAAGACCACCACTTACATCACCGACCCGCGCTACCGCGAGCCGGTCTATCACGAAGTGGGCAAGTGGCTGAAAGGCGTGTTCCCGATTTCCACCGGGCTGGTGGTGTCGGCGCTGGGGCAGCCGCAATGGCTGATGGAAATCGACGTGATCGCCGTGATCCCTGAATAAGGACTGTTGCCCATGACTTTTTCCATTGCCGCCCGCTGTGCCAAAACCGGCCAACTGGGCATTGCCATCAGCTCGTCGAGCATTGCCGTAGGCGCGCGTTGCCCCTGGCTGCGTGCAGGTGTCGGCGCGGTGTCGTCGCAGAACATCACACTCCCGGCCCTGGGACCGCAGACGCTGGACCTGATGGAGCAGGGCATTTCTGCCTCTCAGGCGCTGGATCAGGTCATGAACGTCAGCCCGTTCAGCGAGTATCGGCAGGTCACGGCGATTGATCATCAGGGGCGAGTCGCGCATTTCAGCGGCAGCGAAACACTGGGCATCAACAACGCGGGCAGCGGCGATCAGTGCGTAGTGGCTGGCAACATGCTGGCGAGCCCGACGGTCATCGACGCGATGATTCAGTGTTTCGAGCAGGCAACCGGGCACTTGGCAGAGCGTTTGTTACAGGCGATGCAGGCCGGTCTGGCAGCAGGCGGCGAAGCGGGGCCGGTCCATTCGGCGGCGCTGAAAGTCGTGGGCGAGCAGTCCTGGCCCATCGTCGATCTGCGCGTCGACTGGGCCGAGCACGACCCGCTAGGCGAGCTGAAAAGTCTTTGGCAGGCCTATCAGCCACAGATGCAGGATTACCTCGACCGCGCCCTGAACCCGGCTGGCGCACCAGGCTACGGCGTGCCCGGAGACGAGCGATGAGCTCCAGCCGCGAGCTGTTGGCGCGGCTGGTGGCCTTCGACACCACCAGTCGCGAATCGAATCTGGCCCTGATCGACTTCGTGGTTGAATACCTGGGACGCTTCGGCGTCTCCTGCGAGTTGATCTACAACGCGCAGAAAACCAAGGCCAATCTGTTCGCCACCATCGGCCCGGCTGACGCGCCAGGCATCGTGTTGTCCGGTCACACCGACGTGGTGCCGGTCGACGGCCAGCCATGGACGTTCCCGCCGTTCGAACTGAGCGAAGCGGATGGCAAACTCTACGGCCGTGGCACTGCGGACATGAAAGGCTACATTGCCTGCGTGCTGGCGCTGGTCCCGGCGCTGACCCAGACATCGCTGCACATGCCGGTGCATATCGCGCTGTCCTACGACGAGGAGGTGGGTTGCCTGGGCGTACGCTCGTTACTGGCATCGCTTCGGGCGCGGCCGGTGAAGCCGATGCTGTGTGTGATCGGCGAGCCGACGGAGTTGCAGCCGGTGCTCGGCCACAAGGGCAAGGTCGCGGTGCGCTGCGATGTACACGGTGCCGCCTGCCATTCGGCCCACGCGCCCAGTGGCGTCAACGCCATTGAGTATGCGGCGCAGTTGATCGGTGAGCTGGGTCGCCTGGGCGAGGCGTTACGGGTGGCTGACGCCCTTGACGAGCGCTTCGATCCGCCGTTTTCGACCATCCAGACCGGCGTGATCAGCGGCGGCACGGCCTTGAACATCGTGCCCGAGCAGTGCCGTTTCGATTTCGAAGTGCGTGCGCTCCCGACCCTGGACCCGCAACAGATCGTCACTGCCATGCACGCCTACGCCGAGCAAAAACTGTTGCCGGTCATGCAGGCGGTCAGTGCCCGGAGCGAGATTCGCTTCACTGAACTGTCGAGCTATCCGGGGCTGGATATTCCCCTGCACAGCCAGGCGGCGGAATTGATTGCCGGATTCTGTGGCTCCCGAGCGTTCGGCACGGTTGCCTTCGGAACCGAAGGCGGGTTGTTCGATCAGTCAGGCATTCCGGCTGTGGTCTGCGGGCCGGGCAGCATGGAACAAGGACACAAGCCGGACGAGTTCATCAGCGTCGCGCAACTTGACGCCTGTGACGAGATGCTCAAACGTGTACTGGCCTTCGCGTCGGAGCCATGAATCGCCCCGGATTTCAGTGATACAGTTGCGCGCCGAAATACGCTAACGTCTCGGCGCGCCAGTCATGAACTGGCCACTCCTCCCGGCTATTCGAACGTTCTATGGATGGAAGCATGACTGACAAACGTCCCCTTACTCACTGCTCCCTGGCCGCAATCCTCTGGCTGTGTGTCGGCACGTCGGTTTTCGCTCAGGACACGGCACTGCATTCCGGCAAGTACGAGCAGTTGATGCTGGCCGTGACGCCCGAGCATCAGGTCGAGGGTTATTACTCGGAGACGCGCGGCGAGGCATTCAGCTGTGCGTTCTATCTGCAAGGCAAGGTCGAGGCCGGGAAGGGCGCAGCGGTGTCGTCCTGGCTGGATGACGTCTATCCAGGAACACTAAAGGCCTCGGCTGATGGCGTGGTTCTGACGATCGAGCAAGGCCGGCAGCACCCCGGCTGCATGAGCGTGATGGCGCCGGACATCGCTACCGGCATGGATCTGACCCGGACCGCCAGCAAGCAGTGGGTCGGTCTGGTGACCGTCACCGCGGACAAGGCCTGGCTGCAAAAAACACCGAATGCCAAAGCCACCCGAGGCGCCTATATCGTCAAGGATGATGTCGTCGGGGTTCTGGCATTCAAGGATGGCGCGGCTCAGGTCGAGTTCATCAATGCCGATGATCGCTCTTTTACCGGGTGGATCAGTCAGGACCAATATGCGCGGTTGGCCGCGCCCGGACGCTGATGTCGGACGGGGAGGTCAGCCAATCTGCCGCACTCGGCTGAGATCTGTCGAGGGTGGGCAGCCAAACTGGCGGCTGTACTCCCTGCTGAATTGCGAAGGGCTTTCATAGCCGACGCGATAGCAGGCGCTGGAGGCATCCAGGCCTTCATTGATGATCAGTCGTCGAGCCTCTTGCAGGCGCAGCTTTTTCTGGTACTGCAACGGACTCATGGCGGTCAGCGCCTTGAATCGGTGGTGCAGCGTCGAATTGCCGAGGTTGGCCAGACGTGCCAGCTCGTCGATGCGCAGCGGCTCGGTGTAATGACTGTTCAGCCAGTCGACCGCCCGCGTAACGCGATGCGTCTGCGAATCCCCGACCGCGATTTCGTAGAGTCGCCGCCCATTGTTGCCGCGCAGCAGCCGGTAGTAGAGCTCCCGAAGTGCGAGGGGCGCAAGCATGCCGATGTCGCGAGGCGTGTCGAGCAGGCGCACCAGCCTCAACACCGTCTCCAGCAATGGCTGATCCATTGGCTCAAGAAACAGGCCCCGCTGCGGCTCGTCCGGAACGCCGTTCAATGGCGCTTCTGCAATGAGCTGGGCGATGTGCGCAGGCTCGAAATCCAGACGAATACACAGATAGGGCGCCTCGCCACTCGCTTCCAGCACGCGCCCGGCGACCGGCACAGTCACCGCGACGACCAGATAGCTGAGCGGGTCGTACACATATTGCTCATCGCCCAGCGCAACCTCCTTGCGACCTTGAACGATCACGCAAAGGGCTGGCCGATGCAGCGCATGAATCAGCTCGGACGGTGCATCGCAGCGGATAACGTGCAGCGGCGCAATAGCGGTTTCATAAACACCGGGTGCCGCAAAGCGCTGCGTCAGCAACCGGATGATTTCAGCCCGGCAAACATCGGTGCCCGGAGCGCTCGCAGCATTAGGTGTATCCATGAAGAACCCCGTCCCAAATCAGTCTTGCTGTATGCCTTTCCTTTGCATCGAACTCCATCATAGCGGCCATTGTGCAGCGATTCAGCGTGCGGCAGACCCACAGACAGGAATAGGCAAGTGTCGCGCAGGTATCGGCATGCGCGCAGTGATGAGCGACTCGTAGCATGGCCATCGCAATCAGTTTGAGCCGCGCGCTGAAACTGAGCCACCGATGACTTCACGAGGAAAGCCAGTCATGGCGAACATTCAAGGCAAGGTTGTACTGATCACAGGTGCCAGCAGCGGCATTGGCGAAGCTGCCGCCCGACTCATCGCCGCCAAGGGCGCACACGTGGTGCTGGGCGCTCGGCGCATCGAGCGTCTGCAGACGCTGGCGGCAGACATCGAAGCGCAGGGCGGCTCGGCACGCTTCCGCGCGCTGGACGTGACCGATGCGCTCGACATGCAAGCCTTTGCCGACTTCGCCAAACACGCGTTCGGCAAGATCGACGTGATCATCAACAACGCCGGCGTCATGCCCCTGTCGCCGCTCGCCGCGCTGAACATCGCAGAGTGGAACCAGATGCTCGACGTCAACGTGCGCGGCGTACTGCACGGCATCGCCGCCGTGCTGCCGAGCATGCAAGCGCAAGGGCACGGCCAGATCATCAACATCTCGTCCATCGGCGGCCTCGCCGTTTCCCCGACCGCCGCAGTGTACTGCGCCACCAAATTCGCTGTTCGCGCCATCTCCGACGGCCTACGGCAGGAGACCGACAAAATCCGCGTCACCGTCGTCTGCCCCGGCGTGGTCGAATCAGAACTGGCCGACTCGATTTCCGACGAGACCGCGCGCGAGGCGATGAAAGCATTTCGAAAGGTTGCGTTGGAGCCGGACGCCATTGCAAGGGCGCTTGTTTATGCGATCGAGCAGCCGGATGGGGTGGATGTGAGCGAGATTGTGGTGCGGCCTACGGGGAGTGCTTATTGAGGGGCAGGCCTGACTAAGGTGAGCAGGGCACCGTTGAGGGCGGTGTCGTGATGAGCTGTTCAAGTTTGATCTCGACCAACCTGGCATTGCCTCGTTCGATCGTCTTGGTTTCGATAGGCTCTTTTGCGAACCCTCGTTGATGGTAGAAATCGATGGCAGGGGCATTGCTCTCCAGCACCCAGACGACAACTCTGGTGTGGCCAGCGGATTGAAAGAGAGGCATCACATGGTCGAACAGCTCTCGCCCAATGCCTTGGCGTGTGTGCGCTGGGCTGACATAGATGGCCTGTACTTCCGCGACGCCGCGGTCTTCGGGATGTTCCCTGTCAGCCCCCGTGGCCATCCAGCCCAAGACCCGATCTAACCTGTCGACTTTGACGTACAGGTCCGATTCGCCCGAAGCGATCTCCTTGGTCCAGTGGGACAGCCTCGCCTCAAGCGTTATCCGATTGATATAGGCAGAGGGAATGATGCCCTCATAGGCACTTCTCCATGACTCCAGATGAATCGTCGCTATTTGCAGCGAGTCCTCGGGAAGGGCAAGGCGGATGCTCATATCAATGCTCCTGCTTGGTTTGTTTCAGCATTTAAAACAATGTTTATGGCATTTCTACGCAACCCAAATATATGTCCGTCGTTCTCGCCTCACTCACACCCTGTATCCATTCCCCCCTCCCCCCATCCCGTAAATAAAGCACGATACCCGCACATCGCTCATATCAAGGAATGATCCATGTCGCTGGCTATCGTCCATAGTCGTGCCCAGGTCGGGGTGGAAGCCCCGGCGGTTACTGTTGAAGCGCATCTGGCCAACGGCCTGCCGGCCCTGACGCTGGTGGGGTTGCCGGAGGGGGCGGTCAAGGAGAGCAAGGACCGGGTGCGCAGTACCATTCTCAATTCCGGGCTGGATTTTCCGGCGCGGCGTATCAAATGTAGTCAAGAAGAAAATTCAAAAAATGAGCAAAGTGCCGGGATGGCGATTTATGATTACCGGTTGCCGGGGCTTGAGCTGCACCCGAATAACTGCTTACGAGATCACTGTCGTCATGGCACCGGCAATTGGAAGTTTTTACTGAATGGATAGAGTTGATGGAATAGCCTTGCCGAGCTGCAAAATGATGGTCGTTTGTCCGTCAGCGAACTTGCTGTTCGCTTGGGTTTGAGACTGCCGCTCTATCATCGCCGGGTGCGGGCATTGGACGAGTCCGATTTGTTGCTCGGCTAACGCGCGCAACTGGATCCTGTCGCCCTCGGCCTCAACTTCTATGCGATGGTCTTTGTCACTTTGCCCGAGGGTAACCGGCGAGCCGTCGAAGCATTCGAGGCGGCGCTAGTCGAGATACCGCAGGTAGTCAATGCGCAGCGGTTGTTTTGCGAACCGAATTACTTGCTGCACGTGATCATTCAGGATCTGCCGGCGTTCAAGCGGCTTTATGAAGACAGTCTTTCAACATTGCCCAATGTTCAAAGACTGACGTCGACGCTGGTGGTGAAACGGGGGGCTCAGGATCGGCCGTTGCCGTTGTAGTTCTGCGTTCAGGCACCCACGGCTTCGACAGGCGTTGGCCCACGGGCAAAGCGCGTTGCCGAGGTCTGCAGCAACAGCACGACCGACAGGGTCACCAGCAGAAACGGTAGCAGCCAGGCGTTCTCGATGATCGCCAACTGCAGACTGAGGATCAGCAGCAGCATTGGCGTTGCCAAGGCATTTGCCTTGCTCACGTACAAACCAACGGCCGCTTCGCTGTAGCGACAGGCAATCGCAACACGGATATGCACACGAGCACCGCCAAAGGCCATGCCCAGAATTAACAAGCTCAGCGTTTTGAGAAACAGCGTGTCTGGCATCAGCCACCACATCGCGGTGGAAATTCCCGCCAGCGCAGTCAGCGCCGACAGGTAAACCAGCAGGTTACGGCCGGTGTTGGCGATTATGACCAGCACACCGATCAACGCCATGCCCAAGCCGAACACGGCATCAAGGACACCCAGTTCAAACAGCGTCCATCCGTGATTCGATACGTACACGGGCAGCATAAAATTGAACGCGCCCAGAATCGGCCAAATCAGCACCATCGGCACAAACAAGGTCATCGGCAGTCTGGCGGGAGCCGCCACTTCGAGCTTCTCGCGAACATCCATGGGCAGGCCTTTGCGCGTGTAGCAAATAACCGCAACCAGCAAGAAACCGGTGCTCAGTACAAGGGAAAAGCCGATGCCAGTCAGAATCGGCATCAAACCCGCTGCCAACAACGGACCGATCATCAGGGCCGCCTGGCTGGTGGCCGTGGTGGCGCCACTGATCCGCCGTACTTTGGTTTCATCCATTCCCCTTTGCAGCTGGGTAAACCACATGTCCAGGCTGGCCTCGAGCGACATGATCATCAGCCACACAAACAGGTTGGTGATCAGCAAGCCGAGGGTAAAGTTTCGCGAGAACCCGGAGATCAGCGCCAGGCCCGTCAGGCACATTACAAACAAGCTGCTCATCTTCCGTCCGGTCATGTGGCGCGACAGGCGCTTGATCATCATCGGCGTGATAAACGCCGGTATGAACGAGCAGAAAATCGCCAAGGCCAACGGTAGGTAGTCGCCATTGTTCTGTTTGAGAATGGTCCAGGTCAACGAGACCATCAGTGCGCCGGAAAACAGCCGGTAGACCGTCGAGCAGAACAGGAAAATGGCCAACTCTTTTGCGGTGCTTGGGTGTTCACTCATGTCGTCGATCCTTGCCCTTGAGTACGCGCGATTCATTGAATTTGAACGGTCGACGTCAGTCCCGCAGCCGGATTGAGCGGGGCACAAAACTCGCGTCGATCCGGGCTGGCTGGGTGTCAGGCAAACGTGCGCATGACCTTGAGGGTTTTCTCGATATCTTCAGGGGTGTTGATGATCCCGGCAGAGAAACGCACCGTCGAATGGCGATACGGTGTGGCACTGGCGATGATCTTCTGCGCTTTCAACTTTGCCACGACATCCTTGGGCGTCCAGCCTTTAACGTCGCAGCACACAATGCCAGCGGAAAACTCGGCGGAGCGGGGCGTGTGCAGGTGCACATTGGGCAGCTTCGCCAGGCCTTCTTTCAGTTGACCGTTGAGTTCGGCGACGCGGTCTGCGATGCGCTTGCGGCCGATTTTCTTGGCGAACTCGAACGCCTCTATCACGCCCCATTGGTTTTCAAACGCCAGAAACCCACCAGGGCTGACCCAGGCGGCCTGCGTTTCACCTTGCGGATCGCGTTGCTGGCGCCAGGCGTTGCTAGGCTCGGCGGCCATGATTGTGGGGATGGTGGGAGTGATTTGCGCCCATTGGCCTTCACGTGCCCAGACCAGCCCTGTACCGTGCGGGCCAAGAATCCACTTGTGCGTGCCGGCGCTGAAAAAGTCGCAGCCCAGACTGGCCACCTGCGCCTCGGAACAACCGAAGCCATGCACACCGTCGATCACATAGATGATCTGATCGGCTTCAGCGCGATCACGATTGAGTCGGGTAACAAGTGCTCCGATGTCCTTAAGCGGCAAGCGCACGCCAGTGCCCGAGTGCACCCAGGTCATGGCCAGAATGCGCGTCGAGGGTTTGATGGCCGCCTCTATGCGCGCGACGATCGCGTCGACGCTGACATCCTCAGGCCCTTCGTACAGGTCGATGCGACGGATGCTTCCACCCCATTTGACCACTGCCAAGCGCATGGCTTCGTCGTGGGTATACCACTCGTGATGGGTGGTCAGGATTTCCTGATCGGGGCGCAGCTTCAGACCGTTATAAATCATCGCCAGGCCCTGAGTGGTGCTGGTGGTCAGCGCGATGTCCTCGGCCCGGCCACCGGTGTACTCCGCCGCCGCAGCGCAAACCTTGCGCCAAACCATGTCTTCGGGTTTGGCGAACATATTGTCTTCAAGGTAAGTGTAAGGGTTCTCGTCGAAGGCCTGGCGGTGGCGCGCCATCGCATCGCGTACCGGTTTGGGGTTGGAAGCCAGAAAGAAATTGGAGATGTGCACAAACTCCGGCGACAGCTTGAACTGCGCCCGTACCGACGCCCAGTCGGCGGGATCAAGTGTTGTCACGGTTTCATCTTTGGCAGGCGCTTGACCCACCTGTGCGTTTACTACACTTGCAAACATGCCGCCTCCAATCAGGGTCGCTCCTACACTGGCGCCCATAAAATCACGTCTTCCCAGACTCATACCGGTTCCCTATCGATTCACATTGAAGTGCGCGCAGGACGCGCGAACATAGCATTGAAAATACGCTGACCATAGAGGCCGACGGCCAGGCCGAGTACGATCAGCACCACCGCCAGTACTTTACTTACTGGCACACTTTCGTTGAACACCACTACCGAGCCGAGCATGCCGAAGATCGGCACCAGCAGAGACAGCGGCGCCACGGTTGAGACCGGATAGGTTTTGAGCAGCGAGTTCCAGATCCAGTAAGCGAACAGCGTGTTGGGATAGACCTGAAACAGGATCGACAACACGGCAGTCGTATTCACCTGACTGACAAATGCGGTGTAGCCGGCGCTGCCGTTCACCGCGTAATCGAGGGCGAACAGCGGAATCGGTGCAAATGCGCTGGACCAGACCAGAAAGCCGAAGACATCCTTGGTGCTGGCCTTCTTGTTGATGATGTTGGCAACGCTCCAGGACGCCGCGCCCACCAGCACCAGCAACACGCCGGTGAGGCTCACCGAACCGTCACTGATCTTGATGATGCACAACAGCCCAGCGAGGGCGATCAACATGCCCAGCACCTGGAAGCGGGTCAGCGCTTCCTTGAACACCCAACCGCCGAGCAGGATGGTGAAGAACGCGCTGAACTGCAGCACCAACGACGCGATGCCCGCTGATAGCCCTGCCTTGATACCCAGATTGACCACGCCCCACAGACCAATGCCGAACACCAGGCCATAGCCGATGATGTAGCGCCACGGCACGTCGGGTTTACGGATGAAGAAAATCGCCGGTAATGCACAGAGACTGAAGCGTATACCCGCCAGGATGAGCGGATCGACGGTGGCCAGTCCCAGTTTGATCACCGAGAAATTCACACCCCAGATTGCCGTTATCAATACTGCCAACACTACGTGCAGTGGTTTCATGGATTATTTGCCTTGTTGAAGGAGGTCGGTGTCACGCCACAGAGGTAAGGTTGTGCGCCAGGCGCACACGTGAAAACAACGATTGCATCCATGCCCGGGTCTGCTGGGGGGCAGCGCTTTTGACGATGCCGGCCAATGGCGCTTCGAACGCTGAATACGTCACGTGCTCCGGCAACAGCGCGCCCACTGACAGTTCGTTCCATTGCACGACGTGCTCACTCGCTCGCAGCTCTTCGGCGCCGTCAAGGCCTTGGTAGATCCGCTCCGGATGGGTGTGCCCCGGGAAGACAAACCAACCGAAACCCAGTTCGTTCTGCTGGCGACTGAAGGCCGAAAGGTCCAGTTCGCCGTCTACGTGAATGCGTAATTCCAGCGACGGCAAGTGGATGCCCGTGGCGAGCTCATAGGTCGCAACCACATCCGCACCACCGACCCGGTTACCGACCTCGAGGAACACCGGTTCGTCGTCCGCCATGATCGCTTCGAGATGAAACGAGCCATTGTAAATCTGCACCGCTTGTAGCGCCGCGCTGACCCACTCATGCATCGACGCCGTGGTTTCGATGTGCCACGAACCGAGCGGTTGACCGCGCTCCATGTAATCCAGGCAGGTGCCCACATATTCGCTGGACAGCAGGGTGATAACGCGACCGTTCAATACCAGACCGTCGAAATGGCGGATCGGGCCGCTGATGTACTCTTCGACCTGAAACTCATCAACGCGCAGCGCAAGACCACTGATCTTGTGTCTGATCTCATCGAAGGTGCGAGCCGGTTGCTGATGAATGCTGACGTCCATGCTCGACGCGCCGCTGTGAGGTTTCAGCACGGTTGCGGCAGTCCACGGCACATGACCTTGCAGCGCCATGTAGCGCTCCAGCGACATGAAGCGAGGTACACGCAGATGCCGGGCTTGAACCGCTGCTTTCATCTCCAGCTTGTTTCGCGCCAGGGTCACCGAGTGCAACGACGCACCTTCGATATTCAGCACTTCGCGCAGACGCGCCGCGTCGAGCAATTCGTACTCGGACATCGAAATGACGCGATCAAAGGTTTGTGGGCTTTCGGCCAGCCACGCCAGCGTTTCATCGAAGGCGCTATTCAGCCCGGGGCGCACCACGCTGTGGCAACGCAGGTCGGCGGGGAGCGTATCGATCGCCGATTGTTTGCCGATGTACGTGACATTGTGCAAGTGATGGTCAATCCCGCGGTGGTATTCGATACGCGGATACGGGACACGGTGAAGAATCAGGATTTTCATGCCGGGGATCTCAAAGCGTATTAAAGAGAAGTCAGGACGCGACCTTGAACAGTTGCGCAGCGGACAGGTGACGGTTCAGTACCGTGAGCCACTGTTCGCGCAGCACCGTCACCAGATCGCGGATGTCGATGCGCACGTCATGCAACGCGACGCAGGCATGGGCCACGAAGTCGCTGTTGTCTCTGGGCGTTGCATGGATCAGTCTTGGTTCGCCGATGATCCAGGCGCATTCGAGCAGCGCGATATCGTTCTTGGCGAACTCTAGCGTCTGCGTGGCCAGCGTCAGCGTGTCATCAATCATGGTGCGGATTTCGCCCAGTTCGATCACGTCGAGCGTCATATCCTCGGGTACGCCGAACATCACCGTGGCGGCGCTGCAGATTGCCGGCGGCAGTTCCTGCGACACCGACGCGCAGAACGCCGAATCGACCCACGCCGCATACAGATCGACTCCATGTACCGCCTGCGCCAGCGTCCAGATTTTCATGCCGCCGGGACGACGGTTAGGCTCGATCACGGCCGTTTGGTAATTGGCATCACTGAGTTTGACCTCGTTGTGAAACGGACCGATTCGCTGGCCGACTAGGCGATTGACCTGTTCGCCGGCCTGACGAATCGCCTGACGCTCTGGCTGGCTGAGGCGGGCGGGCAGGATCTGCGCTACTTCCACGGGATAACGTCCGGTGGCGCTGACTTTTTCCGTGATAAACCACAGATCGCCCAGGCCGTCATAAGAGTATTCGCGGGTGAAAGTGATGAACGCCTCTGCCAACACACCGCCCTCCAGGTAGGGCGCCACTTCGGCAAAGGCCTGCTCGCAATCGCCCCCCGGTGCGACCATCACCACCCCGCGATTGTTACCTTCACACGCAGGTTTGATGACGAAGCCGCGTTCCTGGCGCAGGGCGAAATTGCGCACATCGTTGATGCATCCGATCTGCTGAAAGTCCGGCAGCATGACCCCCAGCGGGTCAAGCAGGAGACGGTCGCGACTCTCGGCGATGCGGTAGGCCAGTTTGTCAAAGGCACCCAGCGCCAGCTCGGAATCGTCCACCGGCAGGCCGAGTTGTTCGAGCAGGGCCGCACCGCTGGCGACCGCGTTATCGGAAAACACCAGTCCGGCACTGATTCTGCCAGCGTCCTCGCCCAACTGACGCAGCGCATGGCGGACGAAATCCGGAGCCAGCGGGTCGGCATCAATGACCCGGTCACTGATCTGCAGGTCATGATCCTGAGGATTGTCCCGGACCAGCCAGGTTTCGGCGCCCCATTGCTGGCGTGCATAGTTGCGCATGTGCAGAACATCGCTAATCCGGCTCAGGTTGTAGTCCACTATTAACAATACTGGCGCACGCAGCGGCATGTTCGTCATCCTTAAATATATGAAATTGCTTATGGACAGCATTGCTGTTCCAGGCGCTCGCTCAGCGGGATCTCAATGACTTTCAGCGTTGTACTGGATGTCCAGCGCCGTGGCGGAAAGACGCGCCAGACGCTCAAGTTCCGTTGCCTGATGGTCTCGGTCGAACGTCCAAAGCAATTGGCCCAAAAACACTTCGCGGGCATGCGCGGGAATCACATCACCTGCTTTGAGCAGGATGTGTTTCACCACCGGTGCCAGGGGCAGGTCGTTGAGGGTGACTGAACTCAGCGTTCCCGGTTTGGCGAAATAAACCCGGAAAAAAGTCGCTGTGGTCTGTGCGCTGCTGCCGTCCGCCTGCCAGCCAAATTGGGTCAGGCGTTGCACGAGTGCTTCGCGGGGCAGGGCGTCGTCTTGGCTGGCCAAAAGCAGATCCAGCCACAGTGAGAGCATGCTGTGGCCGGCGGTGACTGCCTCGACGCTGTGGGAAATCAAGCTGCCGCCAACGCGCGGATTGATCTCGATCAGGTCCCAGTGTTGCCCGGTGAAACGCGCTTCAACGTGGTAGCAGCCCCATTTGAGATCCATGCAGCCCAGCACGTTCTTCAGCCAATGCAAGCCCGCCGCGATCTGCGCCTGATCAAGGCTTGCGGGCGGCGTGGTGCAGCTGTCTTCCAGCACAGTGTCAGCGGTCTCGGTCACTTCGTATTTTTCATGGACGGCCACGACATGCGCCTGACCATCCACCAACAGCGTCTCAAAGCTGAATTCCTGGCCAGCGATATAATCCTCCGCCATGAACTGCAAGCCGTCGTTGAATGCCGAGGCATACACCGTGTCCTGGACCGAATCCTTGCGCAGCTTCTCAAGCGCTTCCCAGGTGGTGTCTTTACGCATCGGGAATGCCGCATACGAAGCGATCCCGTGGATCGGTTTGATGAAGTAGCGCTGGTTCTTCGCTTGCAGTGTTTCCAGCACCGGTGCAGTCAATGCATAGGCATTGGCTTGCGATAATCCTGCCTCGGCCAGTTGGTTGCGCACCTCAAGCTTGTTGCGCAATGCCAGTGCCTGCCGGGCATCAATGTCATACGTTCCGACCGCAGCGTTGGCTACGGCCATAAGGTGTCGATAACCTTCCCAAACGCTGATGCAGCAGGTGACTTGCTCGCCGGCCTTGCGCAGCGTCTGGAGTGCGTTGTTCACATCTTCCAGTCTTAGCTGGTGAGAGTCTGCGGTGTAGAGCCGGTCCGCCCAGCCCTGAATCTGTTCCAGGCGGGCCGGCACGTGTTCCGGAAGCGGCAATGAAGTCAGTACGAAACACCGGAGCTGCCGGCGATGCAGCTCCTCCTTCAAGTCCTCCAGGAAAGAAAAGCCGCAGTGGCTCAGGATCAGAACGCCGGGTCGATTTGAATTCATTGCCTGCTCCATGGCTTAAGCGGCCTTGTCTTGCGGCTTGGCCAGGGTGTCGATGTACAGCTCGCTGAAGTACATGGCGAGAATTTTCTGATGCTCGGCCAGATAGCGTTTCAGAGCTTCGATGTCCTGCTCACCTTTGATCAGGAAGCGCAGAGCGGCCCAGACCTCACCCGGATGGTCGTCGTTGATATCGGTGTGAGAGTGGGAAACCTGACCGATGATGTTTTTCTCGCCAACCGACGCCTTGAGGGCTTCGAGCTTGCGTGGTTCGAGCTTCACGTTCACATACTCGACCAGGTAGGAATAGGCAACGACGCCCAGTGGGCCTTCGTGGTCCAGCAGGTAGGAGAAGAAGCCCGCCAGCAACTTGGTGGACAGGTACGGTTCGGTGGCCAGGAACTCTTCGCGACTTACGCCGACACGTTCCAGATCCTGAATGAACAGGTCGTCGTGGAGCATTTCTTCCTGTTCGTAGTGGGCCCAGATCTGTGCAGCTTCCGGGCTGACCTTGGCTACATCGACTAGGGCTTTTGCTTCAGCCACGCGCAGCAGACGGATGCGCCATGCGGTTTCGACCAGGTGACGTTTGTAGTACGCGCTGTTGACGTCTTTGCCTTCCAGGTGAGCAGCTTGAGGCACGGTTGCGTACCATTGCTCGACTTGTATATCGATAATCCGGTCAATTTCCCCACGCAGGTTTAACGACGCGGCAGCATTGAGAAAAGGAGTGCGATCACCATAGCCAACATTCTTTACACGGTTAAGCATAATCAAGCCTCTGTTGTGGGTTTGTTTTTAAAGCGTTAATCAATAAACCGACTTCAACTGCAACTTTCAGCCAATGACTTCAATGGCTAATTCACCTCTTATCAGGCACTGGCACGCCAGACGGTATTCTTCGCCGGTGTAGCCCAGTACTTCGATAAACGCTTCTTCATCGCTGTCCCGAGGGTTTAACGCCTCAAGACCCGACTTGACTTTGATCAGACAGGCGCCGCAGGAACCGACGCGGCAGCCCAGCGGGATGACGTTCTTGCCACCGGCTTCCCACTCGATATCGGTAATAGGCGAGTTACCCGGTAATTGAAACTCAAGTTGATGCGGCGCAATAGTGAGTGTGTGCAACGCCATACTGACCTCGGTTGATAATAAAGTGTGTGTGGCAGGCCCACTGTTTCACGCTATCCGTTAACAGATGATCGCGAGAAATGTATTCAGAGTTGAACGTTATTTGGACGTCAGTTCCAGGTAGATCCAGTACAGCAGGGCAACTGCGCTGATGGCGGCACCTAAACTACAAACGGCGACCCAGCCAAAGTGTGCATATGTATAAGTAGCGGCTATGGCACCCAGACCACTGCCCGCCGAGTAGAAACACATGTAGGCACCCACCAGTCGGCTTTGTGCATCGGGCCGTGCGGCAAAGATCAGGCTCTGATTGGTGACATGGACGGCTTGCACGGCGAAATCCAGTAACACTACACCCACCACCATGGCGAACAATGAGTGTTCAACGAACGCCGTAGGCAGCCAGGACAAGGTCAACAGTGCCAGCGCGACGCCGGTGGTGCGATTGCCGAGCCCCTGGTCGGCGAGCCGTCCGGCCCGTGCCGCTGCCAGCGCACCGGCTACACCGGCGAGTCCGAACAAACCAATCTGGGTGTGTGACAGCGACAACGGAGGCGCGCTGAGCGGCAATACCATCGACGTCCACAATACACTGAACGCGGCGAAGATCAGCAGCGCGAAGGTGCCCCGGACACGCAATGTGCGTTCGGTCAGGTACAACTGGAACACCGATCGCAGCAATTGCCAGTAGCCGCCTTTTGTCGGTGGCGGCGTTGAGGCAGGCATGGTGCGCATCAGCACCAGTGCCATGCCGATCATCAGGGCGGCCGAGACAAAATAAACACCGCGCCAGCCGGCCAGATCAGCCACTGCACCGGAGACGAAGCGGGCCAGTAGAATTCCCAGCACCACGCCGCTGGTCACTGTGCCGACGGCTTCGCCACGCTGCTCGGGACTCGCCAGCGAAGCGGCGTAGGCAACCACCACCTGCACCACGACCGCCATCAGGCCCACGAGCACCATCGCGCCGAGCAACATTCCCCAATCCTGCGACAAGCCAACTGCGCACAGGGCCAGAGCCGACAGCAGCATTTGTGTAAGGATAAGTTTCTTGCGATTGAGCAAATCACCCAGAGGAACGATGAACAACAATCCGACGGCATAACCCGCTTGTGTCGCGGTCACTACAACACCAATCGTACCCGGTGAAACCGACAGGCTGGCAGCCATCGATTCCAGCAAAGGCTGAGCGAAGTAGACGTTTGCGACCGCCATGGCGCAGGTAATTGCAAAAAGAAAAGTCTGATAGCGACTGAGCTTGGAGGTGTCCTGGGGGTGAGGGGCTTGCGTGTACCCACCGCTGGATTTTTCGGCTTCGATGTCCATCTTTAGCGGGGTACCAGACTTGAACGGCATCGCTCCATCCTTGGAATATGTGGTTTTAAAAGAAAACCATGTGTGAACTTTTTAGCAAGTCCTGTTGTTAAATGCAACAACATCTGTAAAACATTTTCGTATGACGATAGAACTTTTTAAATTTCCTACTGACTCGCCTCCAGGAGACCCATGGCCAAACAGCAATTATTGGCGCAGAGCGAATGCCCTGTCGCCCGCACGCTTGAAGCAATCGGAGATCGCTGGGTGTTAATGATCATACGCGACGCGTTCGACGACGTTCGCCGCTTCAGTGAATTTCAGAAACGTCTTGGTCTCGCCAAGAACATCCTCACGGTCAAGCTCAAAATGCTCGTCGAGTTGGGCGTATTCAACATTCAGCCGGCCTCCGACGGCAGTGCCTACAAAGAATATGTGCTTACTGATATGGGCCGCGCGGTGTTTCCCATCGTCGTCAGCATGCGCCAGTGGGGGGAGCGCTACTTGTTCAACGCAGGGGAGAGCTACTCGGTGCTGCTCGACAATGAGTTGTCAGAGCCGGTAGAAACCATCGCCGTACGTTCCAGGACGGGCAAGGTGCTGACACCGGCCGATTGTCATCGGCGGGTCGTCAAGCATTGGGGTTGACGCGAGTCGAAACGACTGGTCGACATCAACGGATTGTCGATCAAGTTGGTCCGAAGCGCTGCATCGAACGTATACCTGACCGCATGCCAACCTGCTCTTTACTGGCAGTGCTGCTAGCGATGAAAGGCAATTCAAATTGACATCAGAATACTGCGGCGTCTTATCGCTTTCAGCTTAAAGCTGACAGAAGATAAGGCGGGACTTCCAGCAGCTTCAGCCAATTTGTCAGGATAGAGAGTGCAGTGACCCCACTCACACCCTGTATCCATTCCCCCCTCACCCCCACCCCGTAAATAAAGCACGATACCCGCCCATCGCTCATATCAAGGAATGATCCATGTCGCTGGCTATCGTCCATAGTCGTGCCCAGGTCGGGGTGGAAGCCCCGGCGGTTACTGTTGAAGCGCATCTGGCCAACGGCCTGCCGGCCCTGACGCTGGTGGGGTTGCCGGAGGGGGCGGTCAAGGAGAGCAAGGACCGGGTGCGCAGTGCCATTCTCAATTCCGGGCTGGACTTTCCGGCGCGGCGGATCACGCTCAATCTTGCCCCGGCTGACTTACCCAAGGATGGCGGGCGGTTCGATCTGGCGATTGCGCTGGGTTTGCTGGCCGCCAGCGGGCAGGTGCCGTTGGTGGCGTTGCAGGACGTTGAATGCTTGGGCGAGTTGGCGTTGTCGGGGGCGATTCGGCCGATTCAGGGTGTGCTGCCTGCTGCACTCGCGGCACGTGCTGCGGAGCGGACGCTGATCATTCCGGCGGTGAACGCCGAGGAAGCGTGCCTGGCGTCGGGGCTGCGGGTGATTGCGGTGAGTCACTTGCTGGAGCTGGTCGCGCATTTCAACGGGCGTACGGTGATTGCGCCGTATCAGTCCAGCGGTCTGCTGCATCAGCCCAAGCCGTATCCGGATTTAAGCGAAGTGCAGGGCCAGACCGCTGCGAAGCGGGCGCTGGTGATCGCCGCTGCCGGGGCGCATAACCTGCTGTTCAGCGGGCCACCCGGCACTGGCAAGACGCTGCTCGCCAGTCGCCTGCCGGGTTTGTTGCCTCCGCTGGACGAGCATGAAGCGCTGGAGGTAGCGGCGATTCAGTCGGTTGCCAGCCAGGTGCCGCTGACCAGTTGGCCGCAGCGGCCGTTTCGGCAGCCGCATCATTCGGCGTCCGGGCCTGCGTTGGTCGGCGGTGGCAGTCGTCCGCAACCTGGCGAGATCACGTTGGCGCATCACGGTGTTCTATTCCTTGATGAGCTGCCGGAGTTTGATCGCCGCGTGCTGGAGGTTTTGCGTGAGCCGCTGGAGTCCGGGCATATCGTGATTTCCCGGGCGCGGGATCGCGTGCGCTTTCCGGCGCGGTTCCAGTTGGTGGCGGCGATGAACCCGTGTCCCTGTGGCTATCTCGGTGAGCCGACCGGGCGCTGCCGTTGTTCCACCGAGCAGGTGCAGCGCTATCGCAACAAGTTGTCCGGCCCGCTGTTGGACCGGATCGACCTGCACCTGACCGTCGCTCGCGAAGCCACCGCCCTCAACCCTGACCCGACCACCAGTGAAAACACCGCCAGTGCCGCAGCTGTGGTCGCTGAGGCGAGAGACCGTCAGCAACGCCGTCAGGGCTGTGCCAATGCGTTTCTCGATCTGCCGGGGCTGCGCGAGTACTGCGCGCTGTCCAGTGTCGATGAAAGCTGGCTGGAGACCGCGTGCGAGCGTCTGACCCTCTCATTACGCTCGGCGCATCGATTGCTGAAGGTGGCGCGGACTTTGGCGGATCTGGAGCAGGTGGACGCGATCAACCGCAGTCATCTGGCCGAGGCCTTGCAGTATCGGCCTTCAACCAATTGATGGCCGCAAACGCAAAAACTCGCCGTCAACGATCAAGTCGACGGCGAGTTTTGGGACAGCTAAAGACGCTTACATGCTGCTATAGAACGGGAAGATCCCCATCAGCAGCGCGGCAACCAGGATGCACATGCACACCAGAATCGCCCATTTCAGGGTGAAGCGCTGGTGGTCGCCGAACTCGATACCGGCCAGTGCCACCAGCAGGTAGGTCGAAGGCACCAACGGGCTGAGCAGGTGGACCGGCTGACCGACGATCGAAGCGCGGGCCATTTCCACCGGGCTGATGCCGTAGTGGGCAGCGGCTTCGGACAGCACTGGCAGTACGCCGTAGTAGAACGCGTCGTTGGACATGAAGAAGGTGAACGGCATGCTCACCAGCGCGGTGATCACGGCGAGGTAGGGGCCCAGCGCATCCGGGATCACTGCCAGCAGGCTTTTCGACATCGCGTCGACCATGCCGGTGCCGGACAGGATGCCGGTGAAGATACCCGCGGCGAAGATCAGGCCGACCACCGCCAGCACGCTACCGGCGTGGGCCGATACGCGGTCCTTCTGGTCCTGCAGGTTCGGGTAGTTGATGATCATCGCGATACTGAACGCGATCATGAACAGAACCGGCAGCGGCAGGAGGCCCATGATCAGGGCGACCATCAGTGTCAGGGTCAGGGCAGCGTTGAACCAGATCAGCTTTGGACGGCGCGCGTCGGGGAATTGCGAGACGCTGATTTCGCTGTGGTCGACTTCATCACCCTGCAGGTGCAGCTCACCCAGACGGGCACGCTCGCGTTTGCCGTAGAAGTAGGCAATCGCCAGGATCGCGATCACACCTGCCAGCATGGCCGGGATCATCGGTACGAAGATGTCGGAGGCATCGACGTGCAGGGCACTGGCCGCACGAGCGGTGGGGCCGCCCCAGGGCGTCATGTTCATCACGCCGCCGGCCAGAATGATCAGGCCGGCCATGATGCGCGGGCTCATGCCGATGCGGCTGTACAGCGGCAGCATGGCGGCAACGCAGATCATGTAGGTGGTCGCGCCGTCACCGTCGAGGGACACCACCAGCGCCAGTACGGCGGTGCCGACCGAAATGCGCATCGGGTCGCCCTTGACCATTTTCAGGATCTTGCGCACGGCCGGGTCGAACAGACCGGAGTCGATCATCAGCGCAAAGTACAGAATGGCGAACATCAGCATCACGCCGGTCGGCGCCAGTTTGGTGATACCTGCCAGCATCATCGGGCCGATCTGCGACGCGAAGCCACCAAACAGGGCGAAGATGATCGGGACCAGGATCAAGGCGATCAGCGCAGTCAGGCGCTTGCTCATGATCAGGTACATGAACGCAATAACCATGGCAAAGCCAAGGAAAGTCAGCATGGGAATACTCCAGACGTAATACGGCTACAGAACGTGAAATGAACGAGTCAGCTCAGCAGATCGGTACGTGGAGTGGGGGCGCAAGGAGAGTGTGGAGCGAGAAGTCAGGAAGCATCGGAATCACCATTATTGTTGTTAATTGGGCCTGAAACACCTCGGAGTCCGTTCCTGGCTAACCGGTCTTTTTGCCGGAAGTGGGCTGATGCTAATTGGCCAAGCTTTCACCGACCTTTCATTCGGCAGTTGCGGGAATTTTATTGTCCGAAGGGATATGGGCATGAACGGGGGAGAAGCACGGATGAGCGAGATACACTCGGGTGGCTGCCATTGCGGCGGGCTTCGTTACCAGTTCGATGCGCCGTTGCGGGACATCGCTCACTGTCATTGCTCCATCTGTCGACGCACCTCGGGTGCAACGGTCGTCACCTGGATAAGTGTGCCGCTGGCTTCGTTCACGTGGCTGACGGGCAGCCCCTGCGCTTATGACTCTGCACCCAGCTGCGTCCGCTATTTCTGCGGCAAGTGCGGCGCTCATCTGGCGTTGTTCACGCGCAACAGCCCTGACGAGATCGACGTCACCATTGCGACGCTTGACCAACCTGAGCTGGCTGCGCCCTCTCGACACATCTGGATAGAGAACCGGCTTCCATGGCTACGCCTGGATGCGCACCTGCCGGGGGTTGAAGGCGAGCCTTTCTAAGGTTTGAGGGGAGAGTGCCAAGGCCGTAGCCTTCGGCACTATTCGTACGTTACATCCGCAGGTTACTTGCTGAACTGCGACGCCAGTTCACGCAGCAGCACTTCGGCCTCGAGCACTTTTTTCACTGATTCGTTGGCTTTGTCGCGCGTCAGTCCCAGGCGGTCGAACAGTTCGTCCGGGATATCCTGCTCGGGACCGGAGCCGATACCGTTGGCTCGCAGCAGGCGCACTGCCAGATAGACCAGGTTGGCATAGACGTGATGCTCACCCTTGTAGTGCGGGTCGTGCTGGAAACGCAATGCGATGGAGAGCTCATCCGGCATGTCCCAATAGCGCATCAGCCACGCACCGATCTGCTCGCGGCTGATACCCAGCAGGTGCTGCTCGATAAAGCTGTGGTGCAAATGCGGGTTCACTTCCAGTTGCCGGCAGATCAGGGTGAAGTGCGGTGGAAACACGTGCGCCAGCAGCAGGTAACCGAAGTTATGCAGCAAGCCGGCGAGGTAGCTCAGACCACCCTCCGGCCGGCTGGCGCGCGGAATGGCGCGGGTCAGGCCTTCGATGACGGCAGCGGTATAGATGGATTGCTGCCAGTACGGCGTGGTCTGTTGTGGCTGATCCTTGGGCAGGCTCAGGGTTTTGCCCAGTGCGAGGCCCAGTGCCAGATTGATCACCAGATCGAAGCCCAGTACGCGGACGATTGCGTCTTCGACCGAACGAATCTTGCCGGTCGACGCGTAATACGGCGAAGCGGCCCAGCTGACGACCTGAGCGGCCAGCGCTGGATCGGTTTCGACGACGCCGGTGATGTCATCGATGGTCGCATCGGGGTCGACACGCAGTTTGATGATTTTTTGCGCAGTGCCGGCCAGCGGCGGAATCTCCAGGGTCGCCTCCAGACGCTGCTGGATGCGGCGCGCTGTAAAGGCATGCATGGCCTGAGTGATTTCTGCAGGATCGTCGTCAGGACGATCGAGGTTTGGCCGGATCGTCGCCACCGGTTGACCAAAGTGCGCGGCGCTGGCCTTGCTCAGCATGCCCTTGAAGTCGTCGCTGCTGATTTCCAGCAGGACCCCAGGCTCGCCCGAACCCACCAACAGGGTTGGCTCCTGAAGCAAGCGCTCGTCGTAAAGGCACGGTGAGCTGGTCAGCGCCGGGAGACCTGGCAGTACGCGCAGGTTGTGCTTGGTGAGCATGCGCGCCAGCCGCTCGTGCGGCACGGCGGTCAGTTTGCGGCCGGTCAGCTCGGTGATGCGAGAGAGGTCGAGCAACTGGCTTTGCGGGAACAGGATAAGCAATGCACCGACAGCGTCCTCGACCAGCACAGCCTGCACCTTGCGCGCTGGAGGGAGGTTTTTTTCGTCCACGACTTCGTTGTAGCTGATAGCCAATTTTTCAAGCAACTGCCGGATTACCGACGGCGCATGGTGCGGATCATTGACTTGGGCGACTTCTGTCATGAGCTATGTCCAAATTCCTACATTTTCTGAAGTATAACCACGTTATTCGATTTGGGTCGCACGCGGTTTGCAAAGCATAGTCTGCATCACACCTGACCATACTGCTGGCCATGACGCAGCCACCTGTCGAGCAGCGGGCTGACGTGTTGCGGCCAGCGCTCCAACAGCGCCTGAGCCGCGTCGCGTACGGCCGGTAGCAGGTCTGCGTCGCGCATCAGGTCGGCGACCTTGAACTGCAGAAGGCCCGTTTGTCGGGTACCTAGCATTTCGCCAGGGCCGCGCAGTTCGAGGTCTTTTTCGGCGATGACGAAACCGTCGTTGGTTTCGCGCATGATGCCCAGCCGCTGCCGTCCGATCTGTGAAAGCGGCGGATGGTAGAGCAGCACACAATGACTCACCGCGCTGCCGCGCCCGACGCGGCCGCGCAACTGGTGCAATTGCGCCAGGCCGAGGCGCTCGGGGTTCTCGATGATCATCAGGCTGGAGTTCGGCACGTCGACACCGACTTCGATGACCGTCGTCGCCACCAGCAATTGCAGCGCACCTTGCTTGAACTCGGCCATGATCGCGGCTTTTTCTGCGGGTTTCATGCGCCCGTGAATCAGCCCGACGCGCACATCACCCAACGCGCTGCTCAATTCTTCGTACGTGGTTTCAGCGGCCTTGCAGGTCAGCTCTTCGGATTCTTCGATCAGCGTGCACACCCAGTAGGCCTGGCGACCTTCTGCGCAGGCGGCGCGCACACGCTCCACGACTTCAAGGCGGCGACTGTCGGCAACCAGCACGGTATTGACCGGAGTCCGGCCCGGCGGCAGTTCGTCGAGGATCGAAGTATCCAGGTCGGCGTAGGCACTCATGGCCAGCGTGCGCGGGATCGGTGTGGCGGTCATGATCAATTGATGCGGGCACATCAGGCCACCAACGCCCTTTTTGCGCAGCGCCAAGCGTTGCTGCACGCCGAACCGGTGCTGCTCGTCGATGATCACCAGCGCCAGGTTCTTGAACTGCACTTCGTCCTGAAACAGCGCATGGGTGCCGACCACCATGGGTGTGCCGCCGGCGATCTGCTCCAGAGACGCGACGCGCGCCTTGCCTTTGAGCTTGCCCGCCAGCCATGCCACACCCACGCCCAAGGGCTCAAGCCAGCGCTGGAAGTTGATGTAGTGCTGCTCGGCGAGAATCTCGGTGGGCGCCATCAGCGCCACTTGATAACCCGCTTCCAGTGCCTGCAATGCAGCCAGCGCAGCAACCACGGTCTTGCCCGACCCTACGTCGCCCTGAATCAGCCGCAGCATCGGCTCAGGCTGACTGAGGTCATAGGCGACTTCCTTGCCGACACGCTGCTGCGCGCCGGTGGGGGCAAAGCCGAGGTTGGCGAGAAACTGTTTCGGCAGTTTTTTCGCAACGGGCAATGCCGGTGCGCGCTGTGAACGCAGGCTTTCACGCAGGCGTTGCTGGGAAAGCTGGTGAGTCAGCAGTTCTTCGAAAGCCAGTCGGTGCTGCGCCCAGTGATGCCCGAGGGCCAGCTCCTCCACGTCGGCATCGGCCGGCGGGTGATGCAGGTAACGGATCGCATCATCCAGCGGGGCCAACTGATAATCTCGGGCCAGCTCTTCAGGCAGCCAGTCCGGCAGACTTTTGGGGCCGAGCATGGCCAGGCTTTGCTGGCACAGCTGGCGCAGACGCTGTTGGGTCAGGCCTTCGGTCGTCGGGTAGATCGGCGTGAGGGTCTGTTCGACGGGCGCGGGCTCATCACCGGTAATCGCCCGATATTCCGGGTGATAGATTTCCAGTCCTGAAGCTCCGGGACGCGCTTCGCCGAAGCAACGCAGGTGCGTGCCACGCTTCATGCTTTCTTTCTGGGCGTTGCTGAAATGGTAGAAGCGCAGACTGACGACGCCGGTGCCATCGCCCAGCCGGACCAGCAGGCTGCGGCGCTTGCCCATCACCACATCGGCACCGCTGACCACGCCTTCGATGACGGCATCCTGACCAGGACGCAACGCACCGATCGGTACGATGCGCGTGCGGTCCTGATAACGCAGCGGCAGATGGAACAGCACATCCTGCAGGGTTTCCAGGCCGACCTTGGCCAGCTTTTCTGCCATCGCTTCGCCGACACCCTTGAGCGCCGTGACCGAGACCCTGGAAAGCTCGCTCATTTCTGTTCTGCCTAGCTAGCGACTGTTTTCGGACGTGCCACCGAGCACAGACGTGCAGAGTCAGCGAGGATTTCGATGGCTTTGGGTCTCGGGAAGCTTGCACGCCAGGCGATGGCGACCGTGCGGAAAGGCACGGGCGGCGTCAGCGGGCGGACTTCGATCACGCCGGGCGCGTAGTGGTGGCTGTCGACTGCCGACAGCGGCAGGATCGAAATGCCCAACCCGGAGGCGACCATGTGCCGAATGGTTTCCAGCGAGCTGGACTCTACTGTCGTGTGCTTGGCGCCTTCGTTGCCTTTGCCCAGCGTCGGGCAGGCTTCCAGGACCTGATCACGGAAGCAGTGACCTTCGCCCAGCAATAGCAGGCTCTTGTCGTTGAGCGCCGAGGCATCGATGGTCTCTTTCTGAGTCCAGGGATGGTCGGCCGGCATCAGGACAGAGAACGGTTCGTCGTAAAGCGGCAGGGTCAGCACGTCGGCTTCGTTGAACGGCAAGGCAATGATGACGGCATCCAGCTCACCGTTACGCAGCTTGTCGCGCAGCACATGCGTGAAGTTTTCTTCGATGTACAACGGCATCTGCGGGGCGACCCGGTGCAGTTGCGGGATCAGGTGAGGAAACAGGTAAGGACCGACGGTGTAGATCGCGCCGACTTTCAGCGGGGCGGTCAGCTGGTTCTTGCCGGCCTGGGCCAGTTCGCGAATACCCTGGGCCTGCTCAAGCACTTTCTGCGCCTGTGCAACGATGCCTTCACCGACCGGTGTCAGGCGCACAGCGCTCTTGCTGCGCTCGAAAATGAGCACGCCGAGTTCGTCTTCGAGTTTTTTGACACCCACCGACAGCGTTGGCTGGCTGACATGACAGCGTTCCGCCGCATGGCCAAAGTGCTGCTCCTGGGCGAGCGTAACGATGTAGCGCAATTCTGTAAGAGTCATAACGTGCGTCCATGAAGTTGCGACCCCAGCATAGCGGGTGCAATCGATAGACGCACGTTATCAGAAGTACTTATGAGTAACAAAAGTACAATTCAGCGTTTATCCAGCGAATAAACGAACGGTGCGAGGATTTCAATGGTGCCGTTATTGAGGATTTCCTTAGGCGGCTTGGGCAATGGCTGAGCGCGACGGATCATTTCCATGGTCGCTCGATCCAGCGCCGAGCTGCCTGAACTGTTGGCAATCGAGTAGGACAGCACGTTGCCGTCAGCGTCCACCACGAAGCGCAAACGAGCAACACCCTGCATGCCACGACGGCGTGCATCCTCAGGGTACTTCTTGTACTTGCTCAGATGACCGAGCAAATCACCCTGCCAGTTCGGCAATGCGTTGCTGGGTGGCGAAGGTGCAGGAGCAGGCTTGGGAGCCACCGGCTTTGCCGGTTGCGCCGTGGTCGGCGGTGTATCGACCGGCTTTTCGTCGGCAGGCTTTTCCTTGGGCGGCTCAGGCTTCTTCTGCGGCTTTGGCGGCTGCGGTTTGGGCTTGGGCTTCTCGACCTTCTTGGGCACCACGATTTCCGGCTTCGGCGCCTGCACGACTTCCGGCACCGGTGTCGGCTCCTCCGGGGCTGGCGGCGGAGGCGGCTGAACGACCTTGGGCGGTGGTGGCGGAGCGGGTTCGGGCACTGGCGCAAGTTCGACCATCATGGCGGCCGGTGGCAATTCGACAGGCTGCGGGGCAGGCCAGCGAACGGCAACAATGATTGCGATGGCGTGCACGGCCAGCACCAACAACAGACTACCGCTATAGCGCGTCAGTTTTTGGCGCGTACTGATCATTTCTTACCAGCCGTCTCAAGACCCACCAGACCGACCTTCAGGTAACCCGCACCCCGAAGCGTGTTCATGACCTCCATCAGATCGCCGTAATCCACGCCCTTGTCGGCCTGGAAGAAGATCGTGGTGTCTTTCTTGCCCTTGGTGCGGGCGTCCAGCACCTGGCCGATCTGCTCGCGGGCAACCTTCTCTTCGCCCAGGTACAGGCTCTTGTCGGTTTTCACGCTGAGAAAGATCGGCTTCTCGGGTCTGGGCTGCGGTGTGGCGGTAGACGCTGGCAGATCGACTTTGATGTCTACGGTCGCCAGCGGCGCAGCCACCATGAAGATGATCAGCAGCACCAGCATGACGTCGATGAACGGCGTCACGTTGATTTCATGGTTCTCGGCGAGATCGTCGCCGCCTTCGTTAAGATGCAGGCCCACGTGTTAGCCCACCTTGACCATGTGCGGTTGTTGTTGATTGCGCTCGGACGGCTCTGGCAGATGATCCAGATCGCGGCTGACCAGCAGCAGGACGTGTGCCGAGGCATCGGACACCTGAGCCTTGTAACCGGCGATGGAGCGGGCGAAGACGTTGTAGATCACCACCGCAGGGATCGCCGCGACCAGGCCCAGCGCCGTGGCCAGAAGGGCTTCGGCGATGCCGGGTGCGACCACGGCGAGGTTGGTGGTCTGGGTCTTGGCGATGCCGATGAAGCTGTTCATGATGCCCCATACCGTACCGAACAGACCCACGAACGGCGCAGTCGAACCGATGGTCGCCAGCACGCCGGTGCCCATGCTCATGTTGCGGCCACAGGCGGCGACCAGGCGCTCGAGGCGGAAGCTGACACGCTCCTTGATCCCTTCACGCTCGCGGCTGTTGGCCGACAGACGCATCTCTTCGAGGGCGTCGTGCACCAACAAGTGGGCGAGGGTGCCTTCCGTGCTGGCGGTGGCGCTCGCTTCAGACAGGGAGCGGGCTTTTTTCAGGTTGGCAATTTCGCCGCGCAACCGGCGCTTGGCGCCCAGCAGCTCGAAACCCTTGGAGATCCAGATGGTCCACGTAATGATCGAGGCGATGGCCAGACCGATCATGACCGCTTTGACCACCACGTCGGCATTCTGATACATGCCCCACGGCGACAGGTCATGCGCCATGCCCAGGCTGTTGTCTTCGGCGGCGGGTTCCATGGTCTGCACCGGGGCTGCTGCGTCAGGTGCGGCAGGTGCCGTTGCCGCAGGTGCGGTGGAGGTCGCAGGGGCCGCGGTCGGAGCCGATTGATCCGCGAGTGCCATGGGGACGAACATCAGGCTCAAGACAAGGGCTGCGATACTGCGCCATGCACGAGGCAGGCGAGGCATCTGGGTAGGCGAAGCGATTGATTGAATGCGTTTCATGCTGGCCGGACCTGAGAGGAAAAAAGGGGATGGTTCCAGTGCGTCGCGTGGTGCTGTCGACGCTCACGGGGAACGAATGGGCCGCCATTATTGCAAATCGTTCTTGTTAACAAAAGTAATACAGTATCTTTTTTACATATTCGCCCGAACGCTTGCCTGTCGATGAGCGTTTTTAGGCACGAATGGCTTCGGCTACGAGAAGAAGCCAAGGGAAGCTGCGAAAGCATCGGTTGATCAAATTTGATGCGAGCGTTAACATTGCGCTGTCGACACAGACCGGAACCTTGGCAGCAAGGGGTGTCGATTTCGGTGACTCACGTCACTCCCAGCCAGTGAGCGGGATAAGCAGGCAACTGCAAAAGGACAGGCCGATATTGAGATTCACAAAAAGCCCCGTTGCTTCGTCAACGGGGCTTTTTGCTTTTCGCTATACGGGTTTTCCGGCGTTGCGCATCTCAAGGATGTAGCGAACGTTATGAGGCTTCCCTTTCGGCAGGGTAGACCGACCCCATGTAGCGACTTCATACGCTGAGATAACGCGAAGCTTCAGAAGGTTGGCGGTGTCTTGTGGCTTGCTGATCGAGAAAAAAATCGCATAGTCATGCAGGTCGAGGCAAAAATACCTTTGGCTGTTTTCCGTATAAAACGGAACGGCCAGCCCCTGAAAAAAGCGTTTCTGGATGTACTCCACCAACTGGGTGCTGCAATTGTAGCGCTCGCTGCAAAAGTAACGGCGCTCCCCTCTGTAATGGATGAGGTGGCCATTGCCCTTGTCATCTGTAAAACAGTGCAAACCGAACTCGAATTTGACGGTGACCTGTTCCTGCGCAACGTTAAACACCAGATCAAAAGGCTGAAGGTGCGCCATGGAGAATGTCCGGTCTCCTATTTTTATGTCTTTCCATCGCATGTGAATCTTCGCCAATCCTGTTGAAGGCGCGCATTGTAGCCGCGTGATTTGCGCTTAACACGGGGTCGTCTGAAAATGCTCGAACCCCAGGTTCGGGAACGACGAGTCACCAGCGTGATCGCATAGGGGCACAGCGCTGGATGCTTACATCTGTTTACAGCTTTGTTTCGAGTGTCGCGTTTCGATGAGCGTTTTTAACGATACTGACACCGCCTTTTCTGGAGATACCGAATGACTGCACCTTCGCTTCTGATCGCCGGCTGTGGCGACATTGGTTCGCGACTCGCTACTCGCCTGCTGCCTCACGGCTGGACCGTGCATGGGCTGCGGCGCACTGTTTCCGAGCTTCCTGCCGGTGTTCACGGTGTGGCGGGCGATCTGTTCAAGACGCCCAAACCTGCCCAGTGGCCTGATGCGGCACTGGACTATGTGGTGTATTGCGCGACCCCCTCGCAGCGTGACGAAGCGGGTTACCGGATGGCTTACGTCGAGGGCCTGCGTAATGTGTTGAGCTGGCTCGAGCAGACCGGGCAGCGGCCAAAGCGCTTGATCTTCGTTTCAAGCAGCGGTGTCTACGGTCAGCAGGATGGGGAGTGGGTGGATGAAACCTCCGCCACCGAGCCCGGCAACTACACCGGCACGGTGATGCTGGAAGCCGAGCAGGTCGCGCTGAACAGCGGGTTTCCGGCCACGGCGGTAAGACTGACCGGTATTTACGGCCCAGGTCGCAGTGACTTGTCGAACCGTGTCCGTCAGGGGCACAGCGTGAGGATCGATCCGCCGGTCTACGCCAATCGCATTCATGCCGACGATGCGGCCGGTCTGCTGGAGCACGTGCTGCTGGCGGATCAACGCGGCGTTGCGCTGGAGAGTTGCTACCTGGGCGTCGACGACGATCCGGCCGCGCTGGCCGATGTGGTGGCGTGGATCCGTGCGTATCTGGGGGTGACCGAATGGTCGGAGGAGGTCAGCGTGCAGCGCGTGGGCAGCAAGCGTTGCAGTAATGCCAGGGCGCGGGCATTAGGATGGTCGCCGATTTACCCTGACTATAAAGCAGGTTATGCGGCTTTGCTGGGCTAAAACAGCGGTCGATCAGGAGCGCTGTGAAGGGCGCTCCTGATGCCTGAATCGCTTACTGCTGTTCGAGCAACCAGCGACGTGGGCCGGGACGCAGCTCGGGCATCTGGTCCGCGCCGGCGTTGTTCACAGCCTGGAATATCTCCAGCTGCTTGCCTTTGCGGGCGAAAATCCACGGGTTGCCTTTCTCGGCTTTCTCCAGCCACATGCTGTCGTATTCGCCGCTCATGGCGGCACAATCGCCTGCCAGGCAGAGCGCGTAACGATCGTTTTCCGGAAGCCCCTGCACACTGCCATCAGGCATGAATTGCACAGTGCTGCCCTGACCGTCACCCTCGACGACCGTCCACTTGCCGCCCATGTAGGCGCCATATAGAGCTTTCTCGAAGCTGCTGCCTGGCTGAGCGCCGTCCGGGGCCGGATCTTCGGGCTTCTGGAAGTGCTGTTCAGGGCCTGACTCGCTGGCCGCCTGGACCAGTTCGTCACCCTTGACGCTCAGGTCTTCGAAGAAGTTGCCGTAGAAGTCGACGTGCAGCTTGCCTTCGGCAGCGCTGACAATTTTGCCTTCGCCCAACTCGAAGCCATTGGAGTAAATGGCCTGGTTGGCCTTGGAGTTGATTTTCCACTCCAGGTTGGGACCGTTGGCGAGCAGGGCCTGACGCAAGTTGCCTTGCTTGACGGCGGCGTCGATGGCGGTCTGGTTGATCCACGTGCCGTCCGGATTGCGGTCGGCGTGGCTGGCGCAGCCGCCTAGAATGACGGCGAGCAGCGAGATGGCGAGCGCGGAGCGCATAACGGATTCCTTCCTTCAGGGAGAACGGAGCGCAAGGCGCGCTCCGTCGGGGATTTATTCGATGACGAGAATCGCGTCCATTTCAACCTGGGCGCCACGCGGCAAGGCCGCAACGCCGATAGCTGCGCGGGCCGGATAAGGCTGAGTGAAGTAGGCGCTCATCAGCTCGTTGACCTTGGCAAAGTGGCCCAGATCGGTCAGAAAGATGTTCAGTTTGACGATGTCCTTGAAAGATCCGCCCGCTGCTTCGGCAACCGACTTGAGGTTTTCGAAAACCTGAGTGATCTGGGCTTCGATGCCCTCGACCAGTTCCATGGTGCTCGGGTCCAACGGGATCTGTCCGGACATGTAGACGGTATTGCCAGCTTTGATGGCCTGTGAGTAAGGGCCGATGGCCGCAGGGGCTTTATCGCTGGTGATGACAGTCTTGGTCATGAGAACTCCTGATAATGGGATGGCCTACGCGCGCATCCGGGTGATGCGTGTGACACCGGTCAGGGCGCGCAGTTTCTTGATCACACGAGCCAGGTGCACGCGATCGTGCACGCTGACCACCAGTTGGACCACGCTGATGCGACCATCGCGTTCGTCCATGCTGATTTTTTCGATATTGCCGTCCGCCGCGTTGACGCTGCTGGCCAGCAGCGCGATCAGGCCGCGCTGATGCTCGAGTTCGACACGCAGCTCGACGTTGAATTCGCCCGTCACGTCCTTGGCCCAGGACAGCTGGATACATTTTTCCGGGTTGTGGCGGATTTCGCTGATGTTGCGGCAGTTGTCCAGGTGTACAACCATGCCCTTGCCTGCAGACAGGTGGCCGACAATCGGGTCGCCCGGGATTGGTGTACAGCATTTGGCGTAGCTGAGCACCAGACCTTCGGTGCCACGAATCGCCAGCGGGCCTTCAGGGCTTGGCAACTGATCGCCTTCGCCCAGCAGGCGGCGGGCAACGACATAAGCCATGCGATTACCCAGGCCGATGTCTTCGAGCAGGTCTTCCAGCACTTCGACCCGGTATTCGTTGAGCACCAGTTGAATGCGCTCCTGACCGATCTTGTCGAGGTTGCATTCAAAGCCGTTGAGCACCTTGTTCAGCAGGCGCTCGCCCAGATTGATCGACTCGGAGCGGCGTTGCAGCTTGAGCGCGTGACGAATGTGGGTGCGCGCCTTGCCGGTGACGACGAAGTTCAGCCAGGCCGGATTCGGACGTGCGCCGGGGGCGCTGACAATCTCGACGGTCGAGCCACTTTGCAGCGGTTCGGAAAGCGGCGCCAGTCGGCGGTTGATCCGGCAGGCAATGCAGCTGTTGCCGACATCGGTGTGTACCGCGTAGGCGAAATCCACCGCTGTGGAGCCTTTGGGCAGCTCCATGATTCGGCCTTTGGGCGTGAAAACGTAAACCTCGTCCGGGAACAGATCGATCTTGACGCTTTCGATGAATTCCAGGGAGTTGCCAGCACGCTGCTGCATTTCCAGCACGCCCTTGACCCACTGTCGGGCTCGAGCATGAGTGCCCTTGGGCTGCTCGTCGTCGCTGGATTTGTATAGCCAGTGCGCTGCGATGCCGTTGTTGGCCATTTCTTCCATTTCGCGAGTGCGAATCTGGATCTCGATAGGCACGCCATGCATACCGAACAAGGTGGTATGCAGGGACTGATAGCCGTTGGCCTTTGGGATCGCGATGTAATCCTTGAAGCGACCGGGCAGTGGCTTGTACAAATTATGTACAGCGCCGAGCACGCGATAGCAGGTGTCGACCTTGTCGACGATGATGCGGAACGCGTAGACATCCATGATCTCGTTGAAGGCGCGACGCTTGCCGCGCATCTTCTTGTAGATGCCATACAGATGTTTCTGCCGCCCACTGACGTCGCCTTCGATGCCATCGACGGCCAGGCAATGACTCAGGGACTCTTCGATCTTGTTGACCAGTTCCTTGCGATTGCCCCTGGCGCGCTTGACCGCCTGGTTGATTCGCGAGGAGCGCATCGGGTACATCGCCTTGAAGCCCAGGTCCTCGAATTCGATGCGCACACTGTGCATGCCCAGGCGATTGGCGATGGGGGCATAGATTTCGAGGGTTTCCTTGGCGATGCGCCGGCGCTTTTCGCCGGACAGGACTTCCAGCGTGCGCATGTTGTGCAGGCGATCGGCGAGCTTGACCAGGATGACGCGAATGTCGCGCGCCATGGCCATGGCCATTTTCTGGAAGTTTTCCGCCTGGGCTTCGGCCTTGGTCTCGAAATTCATCTGGGTCAGTTTGCTGACCCCGTCGACCAGTTCCGCGACGGTCTCGCCAAATTGGGCGCTGAGCGCTTCCTTGGCAATTCCGGTGTCTTCGATGACGTCATGCAGCATCGCAGCCATCAGGCTCTGATGGTCCATGTGCATGTCGGCAAGAATGTTCGCCACCGCAAGAGGATGGGTGACGTAGGCTTCACCGCTGCGACGGCGTTGGCCATCGTGGGCTTGTTCGGCGTAGAAATACGCCCGGCGGACCAGATTGACCTGGTCCTTGCCGAGGTAGGCCGACAGTCTGTCGGCGAGGGCGTCTATGCTCGGCAAGGCGCTACCCCTTGCCAATGGCTTTTACCCTGCGCCGTACTACGTCGACCTGGCATAGGCTTAGACGGCCTCGTTGGACTCGTCCTCGAACGCTGCGAACAATGGCTCATCTTCAACGATTTCAGCTTCTGCGATTACAGAGTAATCCATTACGCCAGCCGCGATTTCACGCAGGGCCATAACGGTAGGCTTGTCGTTTTCCCAGGCCAGCTTTGGTTCTTTGCCGCCGGTTGCCAGTTGACGGGCACGCTTGGTAGAGAGCATGACCAGCTCAAAGCGGTTATCCACGTGTTCTAGGCAGTCTTCAACGGTTACGCGGGCCATGGGTATTCCTCGTAGCAAATGCGGATGCGCGATGCCCGGATGGGCGAGCGGACTCGGTAGTTTACAAGCGGACAGCACCAGTCATCAAGCGGCATGCCACCAACGGCATGTTTTTAACCTGTTGCCTGATGTCTGGAAACGTTTCGATCAAGCCAGCAACTCCTGAAAAAGCTCGCTGTATTGCTCTTGCTGGTGCTGTTGAGTCAGGCGGTTGGCGCGGAAAATCGCCTTGAGGTCTTCCAGCGCGCCGGCAAAGTCGTCATTGACCACGACGTACTCATACTCGTTGTAGTGGCTCATTTCGCTGACCGCTTCACGCATCCGCGCTTCGATGATCTCGTCGCTGTCCTGGCCGCGATTGGTCAGGCGCTGGCGCAAGGCCTGCTGGGTCGGCGGCAAAATGAAGATGGAGCGGGCCTGCGGCATCTGCGCACGAACCTGACGCGCACCCTGCCAGTCGATTTCCAGAATCAGGTCGTGGCCTTCGTCCAGCGTCTGCTGCAGGTGGCTCTGCGACGTGCCGTACAGGTTGCCGAAGACCTCGGCCTGCTCGAGAAAGTCGCCGTGCTCGATCATGCTCAGGAACGTGGCACGATCGACGAAGTTGTAGTTCACACCGTCCACTTCGCCTGGGCGCATGGCGCGCGTGGTGTGCGAGACAGAGACGCGAATCTTTGCCTGCGCGCCGTGCTGAGGCTCTTGCTGAGCGTCCATCAGCGCCTTGACCAGGCTGGTCTTGCCCGCGCCGGACGGAGCGGAAATGATGTACAGGGTGCCAGTGATATGGGTCATGTCAGGTTTAGCCTTACTCAATATTCTGCACTTGCTCACGCATCTGCTCGATCAACACTTTAAGGTTGACGGCAGCCTGCGTGCTGCGTGGGTCAAAGGCCTTGGAGCCCAGTGTATTCGCTTCGCGGTTAAGCTCTTGCATCAGGAAATCAAGACGGCGTCCTGCCTGGCCGCCAGCCTTGAGTACGCGACGCACTTCAGTGACGTGGGTGCTGAGGCGGTCCAGTTCTTCGGCGACATCGCTTTTCTGTGCCAGCAGGACCATTTCCTGCTCCAGGCGCTGAGGGTCGAGTTCGGCTTTCATGTCGGCAAAGCGATCGAGCACCTTCTGCCGCTGGGTTGCGAGCATCTGTGGCACCAGCGTGCGCAAGGTGGCGACTTCTTCGACGATGGAGGACAGACGCTCGTCGAGCAGCCGCGCCAGATCTGCGCCTTCGCGTCCGCGCCCGCTTTTCAATTCGGTCAGCGCATCATTGAACAGTTTCAGGGCCTCGGTGTTCAACACCTGCGGATCGTTGGCATCGGCGACCAGCACGCCCGGCCATGCCAGCACCTCGAGCGGGTTCAATGCAGCGGGCTGTTTGATCAAGCCGGCAACCGACTCGGCTGCGGCGATCAATTGGCCTGCGCGTTCAAGGTCCACCTGCAGCGGCTTGCCGGCGGTTTCTTCGACAAAGCGCAATGTGCACTCGACCTTGCCGCGCGACAGGCCCTGACGCAGCGCTTCGCGAATCGCGCCTTCCAGATCGCGGAACGACTCCGGCAGGCGCAGGTGTGGCTCAAGATAGCGGTGGTTGACCGAGCGCAGTTCCCAGCTCAGTGTGCCCTGGGCACCGGCCCGCTCTACTCGGGCAAAGGCAGTCATGCTGTGCACCATGGGAAATACCTCTTGGTTCGCTTTCAAAGCGTGGTTCGGTTCATGAACGCGCAGAAGTGGCGGTCATGGGCGTCGTGAAAGCCGGCTGGCTGTAGAGGCGCAGGATTGTAGCGCAGTGCAGCGCAGGCTCCCAATCCGACAGTGTGACAAGTGACGCAAGGCGTTGTTTTGACCGACATCTGCGCGTCGAAAGCCTTGATTCAGGGCCTTCTGTTTGCGCCGGATCGGCATTGGCGGCTTTTAGAGATGCCCAGCGGCAGCTGTGGCCTCTATAATGCCCAGCAGTTTTCCGTCTCAGTACAGGTATCCCAGATGAAACGTCCAAGTGGTCGCGCCGCCGATCAGCTCCGCTCGATCCGCATCACCCGCAACTACACCAAACACGCCGAGGGTTCTGTACTGGTCGAGTTTGGTGATACCAAGGTGATTTGCACCGTCAGCGTCGAAAACGGCGTGCCACGCTTTCTCAAAGGGCAGGGCCAGGGTTGGCTGACCGCCGAATACGGCATGCTGCCACGCGCTACCGGCGAGCGTAATCAGCGCGAAGCCAGCCGCGGCAAGCAGGGTGGTCGTACACTCGAAATCCAGCGCCTGATCGGTCGTTCGCTGCGCGCTGCGCTGGACATGTCCAAGCTGGGCGACGTCACCTTGTACGTCGACTGCGATGTTATTCAGGCTGACGGTGGCACTCGTACGGCTTCTATTACCGGTGCGATGGTTGCTCTGGCAGATGCGCTGAAGGTGATCAAGAAGCGCGGCGGCCTGAAAGGCGGCGACCCGCTCAAGCAGATGATCGCGGCCGTTTCGGTCGGCATGTATCAGGGTGAGCCGGTGCTCGACCTGGACTACCTCGAAGACTCGGCTGCCGAAACCGACCTGAACGTGGTCATGACCAGTGCAGGCGGTTTCATTGAAGTTCAGGGCACTGCCGAAGGCGCGCCATTCCAGCCTGAAGAGCTGAACGCGATGCTCGCGCTGGCGCAGAAGGGCATGACCGAGTTGTTTGAATTGCAGCGCGCCGCGTTGGCCGACTGATACCCAGAAGGGGTCCGATAATGAGTGACAGCTTGCAACCGTTCAGCAAACCGCCGCAAAGCGCTCGCCAGTGGGCGATGTTCTGTCACTTGTCGGCGTTTGCCGGACTCATGTTTCCGTTCGGCAATCTGCTGGGCCCGCTGATTATCTGGCAGTTGAAGAAAGATTCCGATCCGTTTATCGACGCGCAAGGCAAGGAAGCGCTGAATTTTCAGATCACGGTCGCCATTGCGGCCACCGTCAGCATGCTGCTGGTGCTGCTCATCATCGGCTTTGCGTTACTGACGCTGGTGGGGATCGGTGCCGCAGTGCTGGCGATCATTGCCGGGATAAAAGCCAATGACGGCGTCGATTATCGCTATCCGTTCACCTTGCGCCTGATCAAGTAGCATCACTTCAGGCAACGCAAAAAGCCGACTTCAAGTCGGCTTTTTCGTGTTCGCTGCCTTGCCTGGCTATCAGATAGTCAGGGTCCAGTCGTAATCCACGATCAACGGCGCATGCTGCGAGAAGCGCGGCTGGCGTGGCAGACGGGCGCTGCGCACGAAGCGGCGCAGGCCTGGGGTCAGGATCTGATAATCGAAGCGCCAACCCAGATTCAGCATCTCGGCCTGCTCGTTGTCCGGCCACCAGCTGTACTGGTCACCTTCACGGCTGACTTCACGCAGGGCATCGACGTAGCCCATGGTGCCGACGATCTCGTCCATCCAGGCGCGCTCGGGCGCGAGGAAGCCGGGTGACTGCTGGCTGTCGCGCCAGTTTTTGATATCGAGCTTCTGCTGCGCCACATAGAGCGATCCGCAGTAGATGTATTCGCGACGCTTGCGGCGCTGCTTGTCCATGTACTTGCCGAAATCGTCCATGAGCTTGAATTTCTGATTCAGGTCTTCATCGCCATTCATCCCCGACGGAAAGAGCAGGGTAGCGATACTGACCTTGTCGAAATCTGCTTGCAGGTAGCGCCCGTAGCGGTCGGCTGTCTCGAAGCCGAGGCCGCTGATTACCGCCTTCGGCTGCAACCGCGAATACAGCGCCACACCACCCTGAGCGGGAACCTCGGCTTCGCAGGCATAGAGGAAGTAACCATCCAGCTGAAAGGCTGGATCGTCCAGTTCAAAGGTGGAGGCGCGGGTGTCCTGTAAGCAGATGACGTCGGCATTCTGAGCTTGCAGCCAGCTGAGCAAACCACGCTCGACCGCAGCCTGAATGCCATTTACGTTCACACTGATGATCCGCATAAATGGCCCCAAAAATCACGTGCGTGTATGATACCCGAGCTCTACCTAATTAGCTAAATCCGTGGTATTCGGAGCTTTTTTCATGCAAGCGTATCAACGCGATTTCATTCGTTTTGCCATCGATCGCGGTGTTCTGCGCTTCGGTGAGTTCACTCTAAAGTCCGGGCGCACCAGCCCGTACTTCTTCAATGCCGGGCTGTTCAACACCGGTTCCGCACTGGCACAACTGGGGCGTTTCTACGCAGCAGCCGTGGTTGAAAGCGGTATTGCCTTCGACGTTCTGTTCGGTCCGGCCTACAAGGGCATTCCGCTCGCGTCGGCCACTGCTGTGGCGTTGGCCGAGCATCATGACCGTGATCTGCCGTGGTGTTTCAACCGCAAGGAAGCCAAGGCGCACGGCGAGGGCGGCAGTCTGGTGGGCTCCCCGCTGGCGGGTAATGTGCTGATTATCGACGACGTGATCACTGCGGGCACTGCGATCCGTGAGGTCATGCAGATCATCAAGGACCAGAACGCGACAGCTGCGGGCGTGCTGATCGCGCTCAATCGTCAGGAGCGGGGCAATGGCGAGCTGTCGGCAATTCAGGAAGTCGAGCGTGACTTCGGGATTCCGGTGGTGAGTATCGTGTCGCTGAATCAGGTACTCGAGTTCCTGGCCGACGATCCGCAGCTCAAGCAGCATCTGCCTGCCGTCGAAGCCTATCGCGCGCAATTCGGAATCTGAGGACGTGCCTATGGCGGTCGGCGGCAGGTCTTTGGGATCGGTTTCAGACGCGCTGAGCGTTTTTCGGGCCTTGCTGGCTGTCGTCATGCTTGCGCCCATGCTCGCCCAAGCGGCCGACGCACCTGAGCCACGGCTTTATCGCTACGTCGACAGCCGCGGGGTGACAGTGATCGACACGCAAGGCGTGCCGCCCGACTACGTTGCCAAAGGCTATGAAGTACTCAACAGCCGTGGCCGGGTGGTTCAGGTCGTACCACCTGCGCCTACGGCTGAGCAGATTCGCCAGTCCGATGCGGACAAACGTCAGGCCGCCGCCGATGCACAGCTGCTGAGCCTGTACAGCAGCGTCGCTGAAGTGGACCGCATGAAGGCCCGCAAACTGGCCGAGCTGGACGCGCTGGTTGGCGTTGCCCAAGGCAATATTCAGGGGCTGGCGGCGCAGCAGCGCAGTCTGCAAGGCCAGGCCGCCGACCTTGAGCGCGCAGGGCGTCCGGTTCAACAAGCACTTGTCGATCAATTGAACGACCTGCGCGATCAGCAGCAGAAACTGCAGGCCGATATCGCCGGGTATCAGGCCGCACGGGTAAAGGCCGAAGCAGACTTCGCCGTCGATCGCGCCCGCGTCCAGCGGCTGACTCAATGACCGGACACTATCGTCATGCCCGGGTCTGTTTTTGATTCTGGCCGAAGGCCGTAGGAGCGAACTTGTTCGCGAAAGGAGCCGCCGCCAGACACCTATCGTTCCTCACGCTCCAGCGTGGGAATGCCTGTCGTGACGCTCCGCGTCACGAATCTGCGCCGCGCCACATATTCAGGACAGGACGCAGAGCGTCCAGAACGGCATACCCACACGGAGCACTCAACGTTATACATAAATCTTGAAGAGCCCGTGAAACGTGACTTTCCGGCTTCTGCCCGAAGTGCGTGGGAGTGACCGGGCGGCGATCCGCAATGCTCACGAATACGATGGTCCAGACGCCCCATTTTCAGGGGCTTTACCGGCCTCTTCGCGAGCAAGCTCGCTCCCACAGCCTGCGGCCAGAATCAAGAGCAGACTTGTATATGACGCTGAGCGCGGAGCATGAACACGATAGTGTTCTCGAGCATCAGCCAACAAAAAAGGCCCCGTGAGTGTCAGCTCACGGGGCCTTTGGGTGTTACGTATGCATCAGTGCCGCTTGCGGTTGGTGATCTGGGTACCTACACCGCTGTCGGTGAAGATCTCCAGCAAGACCGCGTTGGGCACTCGACCGTCGATGATGTGCGAGCTGTTGACCCCGCCCTGAACCGCTTCCAGCGCGCAACGAATCTTCGGCAGCATGCCGCCGTAGATGGTGCCATCGGCGATCAGGCCGTCGACCTGCTCGGTGGTCAGGCCGGTCAGCACTTCGCCCTGCTTGTTCATCAGGCCGGCGATGTTGGTCAGCAGAATCAGCTTCTCGGCCTTGAGGGCTTCGGCAACCTTGCCTGCGACCAGGTCGGCGTTGATGTTGTACGACTCGCCGTCCGGGCCCACACCGATAGGTGCGATGACCGGAATGAAATCCCCTTTGACCAGCATGTTGAGCAGCCCGATATTGACCCCGACCACTTCACCGACCTGACCGATGTCGATGATTTCTGGCTTGGTCATTTCCGGCGTCTGGCGCGTGACGGTGAGCTTCTTCGCACGAATCAGCTCAGCGTCCTTGCCGGTCAGACCGATCGCGCTGCCGCCATGACGGTTGATCAGGTTGACGATGTCCTTGTTGACCTGGCCGCCCAGTACCATCTCCACGACATCCATGGTTTGCGCATCGGTAACACGCATGCCGTCGATGAAGTGGCTTTCGATGGACAGGCGCTTGAGCAGATCACCGATCTGCGGGCCGCCGCCGTGAACCACCACCGGGTTGATGCCCACTGCTTTCATCAACACGATGTCGCGCGCAAAGCCGGTTTTCAGCTCTTCGCTCTCCATGGCGTTGCCGCCGTACTTGATAACCAGCGTCTTGCCGACAAAGCGGCGAATGTAAGGCAGCGCTTCGGAAAGGACCTTGGCTACATTAGAGGCGGCATCGCGTTCGAGGGTCATTCAGGGCTCCAGTCAAAAGGAAAAACAATCAAAATGGCAGGTCGAGGTCCGGCGCAACTTTCTTCAATTCTGCGTGGAACACGTCCTTGATACGCTGCAATTCGGCCTCGGTCTCGGCTTCGAAGCGTAGCACCAGTACCGGCGTGGTATTGGAAGCGCGAACCAGACCCCAGCCCTTCGGATAATCCACACGGACACCGTCGATGGTGGTCAGTTTGGCGTCGCCCCACTGTGCATCCGTCTCAAGGGCCTCGATGATGCTGAACTTGGTGACATCCGTCACCTTGATGTTGATTTCAGGCGTCGAAATATCGTTCGGGAAGGTTTCGAACAAATCTTCGGCGTTGGCCGACTCCTGGCTGAGGATCTCCAGCAGGCGTGCTGCGCTGTAGATACCGTCGTCGAAACCGAACCAGCGTTCCTTGAAGAAGATGTGGCCGCTCATTTCGCCTGCCAGCAGCGCACCGCTTTTCTTCATTTCTTTCTTGATCAGCGAGTGACCGGTTTTCCACATCACCGGACGACCGCCATGTTCGCTGATCAGCGGAGTCAGGCGGCGTGTGCATTTGACGTCGAAAATGATGTCGGCACCCGGATTGCGCTTGAGCACGTCCAGCGCGAACAGCATCAACAGGCGGTCCGGGTACACCACGTTGCCTGCGTTGGTCACGACACCGACACGGTCGCCGTCACCGTCAAAAGCCAGGCCCAGGTCGGCACCGGTTTCCTTGACCTTGGCGATCAGGTCCTGCAGGTTTTCCAGCTTGCCCGGATCCGGGTGGTGGTTAGGGAAGTTGCCGTCGACTTCCGCGAACAGGGAAATCACTTCGCAGCCCAGCGCTTCGATCAGTTGCGGAGCGATCACGCCTGCCGCGCCGTTGCCGCAGTCGACCACGACCTTCAGCTTGCGCGCCATGACGATGTCATTCTTGATCTGCTGGAAGTAGCGCTCAAGGATGTCGACCTGGGTGATGCTGCCTTTCTGCGACGTCAGGTTGTTGGTCTTGATGCGCTCGTGCAGCGCCTGGATCTGCTCGTTGGCGAGGGTGTCGCCAGCGATGACGATCTTGAAGCCGTTGTAGTCCTTCGGGTTATGGCTGCCGGTCAGCATGACGCCGGTTTTGCCGGCCAGCACGTTGGCTGCGTAATACAGCGCAGGCGTTGGCACCAGGCCCACATCGCTGACGTGGCAGCCGCTATCGTGCAGGCCTTGAATCAGTTGCTGTACCAGTTCAGGACCGGAAAGGCGACCATCGCGGCCAACGCTGACGTTGGGTTCGTTCTGCGCCAGGCTTTCGGAGCCAATGGCGCGGCCGATCCAGTAAGCCGTTTCAGCGTTGAGGGTGTCCCCGACCACGCCACGAATGTCGTAGGCACGGAAAATAGTCTCGGGAAGGTTGGGTGCCACGGATGCTGGGCTGTTCATAGCGAGGTTATGCTCCGATCTCAGGAAGTCCTGGTTTTCGTCGAGAAGGTCGATATCAAGGATATCGGTATCTTGAAACAGCGGATCGGTCCAGTCGGTGCGTGATGCAGCCACGGTGGACGAAGCACTGCCTTTGGCAATATCTGCATCGCGCTGCTCGCCTGCAGCCAGGGCAGGCGCTGCCTGAGGCTGACTACGAAGCGAGACACGAGCAAGGGCCTGAGCCAGGCCACTAAGGGCCGGGAGGCTCAAACCGAAGGGTTTGACGGCTTTTCCGCGTGAGAGTTCTTGGAGCAACTGATCCAGTTGCCGTGCGTCGGCGCAAATACGCTTCTGCAGGGCCCGCTCATTACGGTGCAAGCCAAGCAGCACGCCTGCTGCAGCGATAATCAGTGCCAGCAGCAGAAGCACCGCGGACGGAGAGGTTTTCAGGCCGGGACCGGGCGTGAATTCGAGTTTCCAGCCGGGATAACCGGTATCGAAGGCCTGGGCTTTGCCTTCATCGGCCTGACCGCGCTGCAGGAAAACCTGAGCAGGTCCGCTGCCGAACTGCTGGCTGAGCACCACTTGCCCGGCATCGGCAGGCAGCGCCGGTAAGGCATTGAGCAAACGCTGCAGATCAAAGGCCAACAGCAACGTACCCACCACAGGCTGACTGGCAGCGGCACGCACCGGCGCGGCGCTGTAGATCAACCAGCGCTCACCGACCTTGCGCGCCTCCGGGGCAACGGCCTCACCTTGTGCGGCCTTGTTGAGCATGTCCAGGGTGGCGAAGCTGACGGGCAGTGCGCCTTGCGTATCCACGTCGGCCAGCCCCTTGGGGTAAAGCCGAGCGCCTGCGAGACCGTCCCAGCGGGTGAATCGATCCTGAGCGGCCAGCAGGGCAGCGGCATCATTGCTCTGCAGCGCCTGCACAAGCGCTGCACCGGAGGCGGCCGACTGAGTGTCCGCGTTGATCTGACGCAGCGCTACACCCGCCGCTGCCGCCTGACTGCCGCCCCAGGCCTGAATAAGCTGGTCCTGTTGCTGGGGGCCGGTGGCCAGAGCCGTCCAGACCAGTGCCGCAGCAATGAGCAGGCCGATGGCGGCAGGCACCAGGCCGGGCGCGAGGCCTTTGAGGCTCGCAGCCGGAGGCGAGTTATCGGCGGGTACGGCGTGCTGTGAAGCGCTGTGCTGACTACCTTTCACCGACCTCTCCCTGAGCCTTGTCCCGAACCCGGATTATGTGCCGAATGGCGATCAATGGCTGCCGGAATGACCGAAGCCGCCAGCGCCACGCTGACTTTCGTCGAACGTTTCAACCAGCTCGAAATGCGCCTGTACGACCGGCACCAGTACCAATTGGGCGATGCGCTCGCCGACGGCGATGTTGAAAGCCGTCTGGCCGCGGTTCCAGCAGGAGACCATCAGTTCGCCTTGATAATCGGAGTCGATCAGGCCCACCAGATTGCCCAGCACGATGCCGTGTTTATGGCCCAGGCCGGAGCGCGGCAGGATCAGCGCGGCAAGGCCCGGATCGCCAATGTAAATCGACAGGCCGGTAGGGATCAGCAGGGTCTGGCCGGGCTCGAGGAGCGTGTCCTCTTTGAGCATGGCGCGCAGGTCCAGGCCAGCCGAGCCGACAGTAGCGTAGGCCGGCAGCGGGAATTCGTTGCCAATGCGAGGGTCGAGGATCTTGGCTTGTAGAGCGTGCATTCGTAGTTAAACCTGATTCATGCGGTCGGCGATAAAAGTGACCAGCTGGCGAGCGATCTTGGCCTTGCTGGTCTGGGCGAAAAGCGTTGCGTGCAACGCTCGGTCAATCACGCTGCAGGCGTTTTCCTCGCTGTTGAAGCCGATGCTCGGGTTAGCGACATCGTTGGCGACAATCAGGTCGAGGTTCTTGTCCTTGAGCTTGCGGGCAGCGTAGTCGAGCAGGTGTTCGGTCTCGGCGGCAAAGCCGACACTGAAGGGGCGATCCGGGCGGGTTGCGATGGTCGCCAGAATATCCGGATTGCGCACCATCTGCAGCAGCAAGCCGTCACCGTTTGAAGGATCTTTCTTCAATTTGTGCGGGGCAACGACTTCCGGGCGGTAGTCGGCCACGGCTGCCGAGGCGATGAACAGGTCGCAGGGGATGGCCGCCTCGCACGCTGCCAGCATGTCGCGGGCGCTGACCACGTCGATGCGCGAGACGCGATCAGGCGTAGGCAGGTTGACCGGCCCGGTGATCAGCGTGACGCGAGCGCCGGCTTCCACCGCCGCTTCGGCCAGGGCAAAGCCCATTTTTCCCGAGCTGTGGTTGGTGATGTAGCGCACCGGGTCGATGTTTTCCTGGGTCGGGCCTGCGGTGATCAGCACATGCTTGCCGGTCAGGGTAAGGCGCTGGAAGCAGTCGGCCGCGCACTGGGCCAGGTCGTCGGCCTCCAGCATGCGCCCGAAGCCGACATCGCCACACGCTTGACTGCCGGACGCCGGCCCGAACACGCGAAAATCGCGGTCTTCGAGCAGACGGGTATTGGCCTGCACCGAGGCGTCACGCCACATCGCCTGGTTCATCGCCGGGGCGATGGCGACAGTCGCGTCGGTGGCCAGCACGATGGTGGTCAGCAGGTCGTTGGCGATGCCTTGCGCCAGGCGTGCGATGAGGTCGGCGGTGGCCGGTGCGATGAGGATCAGGTCGGCCCATTTGGCCAGTTCGATATGGCCCATCGCGGCCTCGGCGGCCGGGTCGAGAAGGTCCAGGTGCACAGGGTGCCCGGACAGGGCCTGCATGGTCAGCGGGGTGATGAACTCTGCGCCGCCCCGGGTCATGACCACACGCACTTCAGCGCCCTGATCGCGCAGGCGGCGGACCAGCTCAGCGCTCTTGTAGGCCGCGATGCCGCCGCCGACGCCAAGAACGATGCGTTTTCGATACAGCCGCTGCATAGACCTGCCTTTTTGGTCGAGTGAACACACGACGGCCATGACGCCTCCCCAGGCCAGATCGTCGTGCAAAAAAGATGGGCTAAGATAGCACAGCGACCGCACCGGAACAGCGGTGCCCAATCACATGGAGGTGCTATGAGTATTCGCAGTTGGCCCGCGGCTGAACGCCCCCGGGAACGCTTGTTGGAGTTGGGGGCGGCGAGCCTTTCCGACGCCGAGTTGCTGGCTATCTTTTTACGCACCGGCGTGGCCGGAAAAAGCGCTGTAGACCTCGCGCGTCATCTGCTGAAGCAATTTGACGGGCTCAGACCGTTACTGGATGCGGATCTGTCGGTATTCACCTCGCAACTGGGGCTCGGGCCCGCCAAGTTCGCTCAGTTGCAGGCGGTCATGGAAATGGCGCGTCGGCACATGGCCGAGTCCTTGCGCCGTGAGTCAGCGCTGGAAAACCCCACCCAGGTTCGCGGCTATCTCAAGGCCTTGCTGCGGCATGAGCCGCACGAAGTCTTCGGCTGTCTGTTTCTCGATAACAAACACCGGGTCATGACCTTCGAGATATTGTTTCGCGGGACAATCAATGCGTCCTACGTGCACCCGCGCCAAGTGGTGAAGCGAGCGATGGCGCACAACGCCGCGAGCCTGATCCTATGCCACAACCATCCTTCCGGTATCACCACGCCCAGCCGTTCCGACATCGACCTGACCAAGCGCCTCAAGGAAGCACTGATGCTGGTGGATGTTCATGTGCTTGATCACGTGATCGTGGGAGACGGCGAGCCACTGTCGATGGTGGAGCGCGGGTTGATGTAGCGAGCTCTTCCCGGTCTTGAGGTGGGTCGTGCCAATGCAGGCATTGGCACGACATCACACACACAGAAGCCAAGGTCAGTCTAGCGACTTACTTGACCTGCACCTTGTAGAAATCCTGCCTGCCGAACGGGCTGACCTGATAGCCAGTGACGTCCTTGCGTACCAGAGCTGCAGCCGTCGGGTGGGCGAGGGGGAGCCACAGTGCCTGCTGTTGAATCTGTTGCTGAGCCTGGTGATACAGCTTGCTGCGCTCGGTCTGGTCACTGACTGATTTGCCGTCTGCGATCAGCTTGTCCAGTGTCTTGTCGCAATAGCGGGCGAAGTTGGTGCCCGATGTAACGGCCGCACACGAGAACTGCGGGGTCAGGAAGTTATCCGGGTCGCCATTGTCGCCCGCCCAGCCCATGAACAGCAGGTCATGCTCGCCAGCCTTGGCGCGGCGAATCAGCTCGCCCCATTCAATGATCTTGATCTCGGCATCGATGCCGATCTGTTTCAAGTCAGCCTGCAGCAATTGCGCGCCCAGGCTCGGGTTCGGGTTCAGCAGGCTTCCGGAAGGCCGCGTCCAGATGGTGGTCTTCAAGCCTTCCTTTACACCGGCCTTGGCCAGCAGCGCCTTGGCCTTGGCAACATCGTGCTGATAGCCAGGCAGGTCCTTGGCGTAACTCCAGGTGTTAGGCGGATAAGGACCATTGGCCTTTTCAGCGGTGCCTTCGAACACGGCCTTCAGGTAATTGTCCCTGTCGAACGCCAGGTTGATGGCCTGGCGAACTTCCGGCTTGTCGAACGGCGGGTGCTGGCTGTTGATCGCGACAAACGCGGTCATGAATGCTTCAGTCTTCTCGACCTTGAGCGAGTCGTCCTTGCTGGCTGCCTGAATATCCAGAGGTTTGGGCGAGAGCGCTATCTGGCACTCGTCCTGACGGATTTTCTGCAAGCGCACATTGGCGTCCGGGGTGATGGCATACACCAGTGTGTCGATATCAGACTTGCCGGCGAAGTAGTCGTCGAACGCCTCATAGCGCACCACGGCATCTTTCTGGAAGCGCTTGAAGACGAACGGCCCGGTGCCGATCGGCTGGCTGTTGAGTTTCTCCGGTGTGCCCGCTTTCAACAGCTGCGCAGTATATTCGGCTGAATAGATCGAGGCGAAACCCATGCTCAGCGTAGCCAGGAAGGTCGAGTCCGCATGGTCGAGCGTGAAGCGCACGGTGTGTGCATCAGGCGCTTCGATGCTCTTGATCAACGCGGGCAACTGCATGGACTGCGCATGCGGGAAGCCGCTCTGGGCGATCTTGTGCCATGGGTTCTGCGGGTCGAGCATGCGCTGGAAGCTGAACAGCACGTCATCCGCGCTCAGCTCGCGAGTTGGCTTGAAATAATCGGTGGTATGGAATTTCACTCCGGAGCGCAGCTTGAAGTCGTAAGTCAGGCCGTCTTTGGATACGGTCCAGCTTTCTGCCAGGCTCGGCACCAGCTTGCCGCTCTTGGCATCGAAGTCCACAAGGCGGTTCATCAGCACGTCGGCCGATGCGTTGGTGGTGGTCAGCGAGTTGTACTGTACAACGTCGAAACCCTCGGGGCTGGCTTCGGTGCAGACCACAAGGTTCGATGCCTGGGCAGCGACGGGAAGCAGGAGTGGAACGAGTAAAAAAGGGAGTGCAGCTAGGCGCATGGCGTTATTTCCTGTTCAGAAAGGGCCCCATCTGCCGGCGCAGTCTGGTGAGGGACTAACCCTAGACCATGTACTGGCGCAGAACAATCGTCATGGAGCGACGAGCGGTCGATTTGCCTGTGCCCCCGCAGTGCTTGAGCATACCGCTGCGCGAGGCGTGATCATTCGGGTCAAAGTGCTTTGCCTGTTGTTGTACCCAAGGCTTTCTGGTATAAAGCAGCGCTCTTTTCTAGGGGCCCGGTTCCTTCACTGTAGGTGTAGCCGGTAAGACCCTTAAAGAAACGCGGCGCCTGGCGCCAAATGACTGAGAGATTAAGCGGCCAACCCATGCCGGGTTGGGCATGTGGTTTTAGAGGGCTGAGGCATGTCGAGAGTATGTCAAGTTACCGGTAAGGGTCCGGTGACTGGGAATAACATTTCCCACGCAAACAACAAAACCCGTCGTCGTTTCCTGCCAAACCTGCAGCATCACCGCTTCTGGGTTGAAGGCGAGAAGCGTTTTGTTCGTCTGCGCGTATCTGCTAAAGGCATGCGTATCATCGACAAGCGTGGCATTGAAGTTGTGCTCGCTGAACTGCGTCGCGACGGCAAAATTTAAGGGAGAAAATCATGCGTGAATTGATCCGTTTGGTGTCGAGCGCTGGTACAGGCCATTTCTACACCACCGACAAGAACAAACGTACTACCCCGGATAAAATCGAAATCAAAAAATTCGATCCGGTTGTACGCAAGCACGTGATCTACAAAGAAGGCAAAATCAAGTAATTGATTCTGTCGGCTACAAAAAAACCCGCTCTGGCGGGTTTTTTTGTGCCTGCGCTCCTGGCGTCGCTGCCAGGGCGGTATTTATTTATCTGCAGCCGCCTCAAACACCACATAAATCTTGCGGCATGTTTCCAGCACCTCCCAGGTACCCTTGAAGCCTGCCGGGATCACGAAACGGTCGCCTGCGCGCAGGGTTTTCGCGTGGCCCTGCTCGTCGCGCAGGACTGAAACACCCTGCACAATCTCGCAATACTCATGCTCTGAATAATTTACCTGCCACTGCCCGGGCTCGCCATTCCAGACGCCCGCGCTCATTTGTCCGCAGGGGCTGTTGTAGTGGTTGTAGAGGGTTTGTGCCGGATCGCCCTTGAAGACCTTTTCCGGTGCAGGGCGATAGTGCTCGGCGGCGGTGCTGGCTTCACTGAAGTCGACGATGCTTTCGATGCTCATGATGGGCCCCTTGTCCTGAATGCGTTGAAGGTTTGACGTGCGTGCAGTGCGTTAGTGCCTCGGCGCGCGTGCGGAGCTGTTTAATAAAATCAACATAAAAGCACCGTAGCGGCTATTTATGTCAAATATATTGGTTTTGTCGGGCCGCTGGTTTAGGGTAACGGCCGTCCTGAAAAATTTCAGATTGTGTCTTTAATCAACCATGACACACCCACATTCAACAAGAGGAGGACATGCAAATGACCACCCTGACTCGTGCTGGCTGGGAGCAACGCGCCCAGAATTTGAAGATCGAAGGCCGTGCCTTCATTCAAGGTGAATACACCGCAGCCTCCTCCGGCGAGACGTTTGACTGCATCAGCCCGGTCGATGGCCGGATGCTTGCCAAGGTTGCCAGCTGCGACACCGCTGACGCACAACGCGCGGTCGACAGTGCGCGCAGCGCCTTCAACTCCGGTGCCTGGTCGCGACTGGCTCCGGCAAAGCGCAAGGAAACGATGATCCGTTTCGCCGAGCTGCTCAAACACAATGCCGAAGAGCTGGCGCTGCTTGAGACGCTGGACATGGGCAAGCCGATTGGCGACTCGTTCGGTGTCGACATTCCCGGTGCCGCCAGAGCCCTGAGCTGGAGCGGCGAGGCCATCGATAAGCTGTATGACGAAGTCGCGGCAACGCCTCATGACCAACTGGGCCTGGTAACGCGCGAGCCGGTGGGTGTCGTGGCCGCCATCGTACCGTGGAATTTTCCGCTGATGATGGCCTGCTGGAAGCTGGGTCCTGCGCTGTCCACCGGCAACTCGGTCATCCTCAAGCCCTCGGAAAAATCTCCGCTGACGGCCGTTCGTATCGCACAACTTGCCATTGAGGCTGGTATTCCTGCGGGCGTGCTCAACGTACTGCCTGGCTATGGCCACACCGTCGGCAAGGCACTTGCCCTGCATATGGATGTGGACACTGTGGTGTTCACCGGCTCGACCAAGATCGCCAAGCAACTGATGATCTATGCGGGCGAATCGAACATGAAGCGTGTCTGGCTGGAAGCCGGCGGCAAGAGCCCGAATATCGTCTTTGCCGACGCGCCTGATTTGCAGGCCGCCGCCAGCGCAGCCGCCAGCGCGATTGCCTTCAACCAAGGCGAAGTGTGTACCGCCGGTTCGCGCCTGCTGGTCGAGCGCTCCATCAAGGATCGCTTCCTGCCGATGGTGATCGAGGCGCTCAGTGCCTGGAAGCCCGGCAATCCGCTGGACCCTGCGACCACTGTGGGCGCGCTGGTTGATACCCAACAGATGAACACTGTTTTGTCCTATATCGAAGCAGGCCACACCGATGGCGCCAAGCTGGTTGCGGGCGGCAAGCGCATCCTGCAGGAAACCGGCGGCACCTATGTCGAGCCGACCATTTTCGATGGTGTGAACAACGCGATGAAAATCGCTCAGGAAGAAATCTTCGGCCCGGTGCTTTCGGTGCTGACGTTCGATACTGCCGAAGAGGCGATCCAGATCGCCAACGACACGCAGTATGGCCTGGCGGCTGCCGTATGGACCGCGAACATCTCCAAGGCGCACCTGACCGCCAAGGCTTTGCGCGCAGGCAGCGTATGGGTCAACCAGTACGATGGCGGCGACATGACCGCACCGTTCGGCGGCTTCAAACAGTCGGGCAACGGTCGTGACAAGTCGCTGCATGCGTTCGACAAATACACCGAGCTGAAGTCGACCTGGATCAAGCTGTAGTCATTTGCGTGTTGCTCCCAGGCTCTGCCCTCGGAGCATTGGCACGATGGGGTCTCAAGATCATCGCTCCACACGGGATTTGTACAAGGCGATGAGCGCGTAGCGCCGCGCCGGGCAGGAGCGTGGAAATGCGTTGGGGTACTTATTTTGCTGTGCTGGCGTCCGTACTGGGTGTCGGTCTGGCAATGGGCGTCAGCATGCCGCTGGTTTCATTGCGGCTGGCAGGCTGGGGCTATGGCTCGTTTGCCATTGGCATCATGGCGGCGATGCCTGCGGTGGGCGTGCTGCTCGGCGCGGCGCTGGCCAGTCGTCTGGCGGCGCGCTTCGGCACGGCCAATCTCATGCGCCTGTGCTTATGGGCCGGGGCGGTTTCGGTCGGCGCGCTGGCGCTGCTGCCGTATTACTGGATCTGGCTGGTCTTGCGCCTGACGCTTGGGGTGATTCTGACCATCGTCTTCGTGCTGGGTGAAAGCTGGATCAATCAGTTGGTCATCGAGCGCCTTCGCGGGCGTCTGGTGGCGCTGTATGGCAGCACCTACGCATTGAGCCAACTGGCAGGTCCGTTGCTGCTGGGCGTGATCGGCACCCAGGCCGACTATGGTTTCTGGATTGGCGTAGCGCTGCTGGTCGGCTCACCGTTTCTGCTGCTGGGGCGTACCGGTGCGCCATCGACCGAATCCTGCAACGTGACGTTTGCCGATCTGTCCGGCTTCTGTCGCGGCATGCCTGCCATAGCCTGGGCGGTCGCCCTGTTCGCTGCGTTCGAAGCGCTGATCCTCACCCTGTTGCCGCTGTACTGCATACGCCACGGCTTCACCCCGGAAATCGCCCTGATCATGGTCAGCGTGGTGGTGGTCGGTGACGCACTGCTGCAACTGCCGATCGGCATGCTCGCCGACCGCATTTCACGTCGCGCGATGTTCACCGGCTGCGCCGCCTTGCTGCTGGCGTCCAGCCTGCTGGTGCCATTGCTGATCGACACTGTTCTGATCTGGCCGCTTTGGACCGTGTTCGGTGCCAGTGCCGGCGGGCTGTTTACCCTCTCGCTGATTCTGATCGGCGAACGCTATCGCGATGACTCGCTGGTCCGCGCCAACGCGCATGTTGCGCAACTGTGGGGCATCGGCTGTCTGCTCGGCCCGTTGATAGCCGGCGCGGGCACCCAGTGGGTCAGCGGTGAGGCCTTGCCGCTGATGATGGCTGCAGGTGCCTTGGGCCTGTTGATACTGATCCGGCGACGCGGGGCGTTCGGGGATGCGCAGGCTGCGCCCGCCTAAAGCATTCTTTCCAGGCCGATGGCGCGGCTCATCCATGCGTTGAAACGTCGCCACCAGTCGCCCGGTTCGGTATGCAGGGTGTGGAGCTGGCCGTTGTCTTCGGTTACCCACACCACTTTGCCGTCCTCCAGCCGCGCTTCGTAGGTGAGCGACGGGGCCATGCCCTGCAAGGTCAGTTCGCGCAGTTGTTCGGCCAGCTGCGGGCTGTCGACCAATACGCCCACTTCGGTATTCCACAGCACAGAGCGCGGGTCGAAGTTGAATGAGCCGACAAAGACTTTCTGTCGATCGAAGATCATCGCCTTGCTGTGCAGGCTTGATTCGGAACTGACCAGAGAATGGCTTTTCTTGAACAGATGCGGACCGCTGCCGCGCATCGTCTCGGTATCGCCAGGCTGCCGGCGCAGCTCGAACAGCTTCACGCCATGCTCCAGCAGTGCCTTGCGGTACGGCGCATAGCCGCCATGCACGGCAGGCACGTCGGTGGCTTCCAGAGAGTTGGTCAGCAGGCTGACATTGACGCCGGCATCGGCCCGGCCGGTCAAGTACAGCAAGCCTTCCTGGCCGGGTACAAAGTAGGCCGAGATCAGCATCAGTTCCTTGTGAGTGTTCAGCAGTTCAGGCGCCAGTTGCGTGGTCAGCAGCAGGTGCGGGTCAGGCTCGCCCTGCGCCAGTACCTTGGTCGGTGCGTCCCACAGCGCCTGGTTGTATGCCCAGACCAGCTCGTTAAGCCAGGTTTTCATGCGCGGCTGGGTCTTATAGGCCATCAGTCGCTCGTACAGCGCCTTGTGCTGCTGATGCGCCTGCTCCAGAGAATCATCCAGCTTGCGCCGGGCCTCGGCCAGATCCTCGCCGTCGGGCAGGAAATAGATGAATTCACCGATAGGCTTGCTGAGCGTGCTGTTCCAGTACTGGTCGAAGCTGTGGCCGAGCTGCTCGGCCACCGGCCCCACGCTGAGCATGTCGATATCGGTGAAGTTCAGGTTCGGCTCGGCATCGAAGTATTCATCGCCCAGGTTGCGCCCGCCGACGATGGCCACACTGCTGTCGGCCAGCCATAGCTTGTTGTGCATGCGCCGGTGCTGGCGCGACAGGTTCATCAGGCGCCCGAGGCTGCGGGTGATGCCGGTCTCGCGCCCCAGGTTTTGCGGATTGAACAGGCGAATCTGAATGTTCGGGTGAGCGGCGAGGGTGGCGATGGCCTGATCCAGGCCGTCGCTGGTGGTGTCGTCCAGCAGGATGCGCACACGAACGCCACGGTCTGCCGCCTTGAGCAGCTCATCGATCAGGGCGCGCGTGCTCAGGCCGTCATGGACGATGTAATACTGCAGATCAAGGCTGCTTTTGGCGTTGCGGATCAGTTCGGCGCGAGCCTTGAAAGCGTCACTGCTGTCAGGCAGCAGACGAAAGCCCGAACGTCCCTCGTGCGGCACGGCCATGGCCTGGATCGAGCGGCCGAACGCGGAGCCTGAAGACGGCATGGCCTGGCTTGGCTCACTGGTGACCTGTTGATGCGCACAACCGCTGACGCACAACGCAACCAGCAAGCAAAAGGGCAAGGCCCATGAGTTATTCAAATTGATCTTCCGCGTCTGGACATGGCTCGACTTGGCGATATGACCCACAAAACCGGGAAAGATTTGCCCGCATCAGTCAGTTTGCGCATTCAGTAGGGCAATTGTCTCGCCCACGATACGCACAGCATTCTCGATTTCGCGGTTGGGTTTGGCCGCGAAGTTCATGCGCATGCAGTTACGGTACTTGCCCGATGCCGAAAAGATACTCCCCACCGCGATCTGCACACCCTTGCCCAGCAAGGCGCGGTTCAGGCGCAGGGTGTCGAAACCTTCGGCCAGTTCCACCCACAGCATGAAGCCGCCTTGTGGCCGGCTGGCGCGGGTGCCCTCGGGAAAGTAGCGCATCACCCAGTCGATCATCTGATCTCGGCTGCGCTGGTATTGGCTACGCATGCGTCGTACGTGAGGCTCGTAATGGCCGCCTTCGATGAAATCGGCGATGGCCAATTGTGGCTGCGGGGCGGTCGAGCCGGTGCCGATGTATTTCATGTGCAGCACCTGCTCCAGATAACGGCCCGGCGCTACCCAGCCGATCCGCAGCCCCGGTGCCAATGTCTTGGAGAACGAGCTGCACAGCAGGACGCGACCGTCCTCGTCGAAGGATTTGATGGTGCGCGGGCGAGGGTAGTTATAGGCCAGGTCGCCATACACATCATCCTCGATGATCGCCACGTCGAAGCGCTGCGCCAGGGTCAGCAGTGCCCGCTTGCGTGCTTCGGGCATGACATAACCCAGCGGGTTGTTGCAGTTGGGCGTCAGCTGAATGACCTTGATCGGCCATTGCTCCAGCGCCAGTTCCAGCGCTTCGAGGCTGATGCCGGTCAACGGGTCGGTAGGGATTTCCATGGCTTTCATGCCCACGCCCTTTAGCGTCTGCATGGCGCCGAAGAAGCTTGGCGAGTCCACCGCCACGATGTCCCCCGGCGAGCAGATGGCCCGGACACTGGCTGACAGGGCTTCATGACAGCCATTGGTGACGATCAGGTCATTGGCGGTCAGGTTGCAGCCCGAGTCGAGCATCAGCCTGGCAATCTGCTCGCGCAGCCTGCGCACGCCATAGATGTTGTCGTAATACAGGCCCGGCATGTCCTGATGGCGACTCAACTGACTCAGCGCGCGCATCAGCGGCTTCAGGGTCGGGCTGGTGACATCCGGCATGCCGCGCCCCAGTTGCGTGACGGCTTCAAGAGGGGCCACGCGAATCAGGTCCAGCACCTGATCCCATTGAGAGATATCCACAGGCCGCTGCACAGGCCTGCCGACCGCTGGCAGTGCAGGGGCTTTTCGGCTGACCGAGACGAAATAGCCGGATTTGGGTTTCGGCGCGGCCAGCCCATTGTCTTCCAGTACCCGATACGCCTGCTGCACGGTACTCAGGCTGACACCATGTTCGACGCTCAACGCGCGGACCGAGGGCAGGCGGTCGCCGGGGCGGTAGAAGCCGTTTTCGATGCGCGAGCCGAGCAGTTCGGCGAGGTTGACGTAGAGCGTCATGGCGTACTCTCAGGAAGTGGCTGCGGTAAAGCAATACAGATTGGCCGGAAATATAGCATTCAGTGGCGTTTTTTGATCATCTGTATGGAAGATATAAAATACTTTTGAATCTGTATCGGTTTTGCCGTTCGCTTCATCATGGACCCACAGTCACCCAGGATGAGGGAACAGGACATGAACGGGTTCAGCGATGTGCGCCTTGCGCTTCACAGCCATGAATTGAATGAGTATCGGCCCGCGACGATCAGAACCGTCCGCTCGAACAAGGCCGATCTGTTGGCAGGCATGGGTCGCTGGGCGCTGTATCGCCATCGCTGGGCGTCGCGCCGCAGCTTGCTGACACTGACCGACGATCAGTTGCGCGACATCGGCCTGGATTTCCGCCAGGCGCGGGTCGAGGCCATGAAGCCGTTCTGGAGGCCCTGAGCCTTTAGCGCAGCTCTTTGAGGCGGTGCCAGAGCATGCCCAATGCCAGCAGAGGCGAGCGCAAGTGCTTGCCGCCGGGAAAGGTCATGTGCGGCACTTTGGCGAACAACTCGAAACCATCGCTGTGTTGCCCGGCGATGGCTTCGGCCAGCAGCCGCCCCGCCAGATGCGTGGCATTCAGACCGTGGCCCGAATAGGCCTGGGCATAAAACACGTTGGGGTGTTGCTTGAGCCGGCCTATCTGCGGCAGGCGATTGGCGCCGATGCCGATCATCCCGCCCCACTGGTAATCAATCTTCACGGCGGCCAGTTGCGGGAACACATCGAGCATCTTCGGTCGCATGTACGCGGCAATATCCTGAGGGTCGCGCCCCGAGTAATGGCAGGCACCGCCGAACAGCAAGCGGCGATCGGCAGACAGCCTGTAGTAATCCACCGTGACCCGCTGATCACAGACCGCCATGTCCTGCGGCAACACTTCACGGGCCTGCGCTTCGCTCAACGGCTCGGTGGCGATGATGTAGCTGCCGGCAGGCAATACCTTGCCGCTGATTTCCGGATTCAAGTCATTAAGGTAGGCGTTGCAACCCAGCACCAGGGTCTGCGCCTGCACCGAACCGCCAGCCGTGTGCACCCTGACCTGCGGGCCGTAGTCGATTTTCGTGACCGCTGAATGTTCGAACAGCCGTACGCCGAGCGACTGCGCCACAGCCGCTTCGCCCAAGGCCAGGTTCAACGGATGCAAATGCCCCGAGCCCATGTCGATCAGGCCACCGACATAGCGCGAGGAGCCCACCACGCTGTGCATCTCTTCGGGCTGCAGCAACTGCAGTGCATGGCGATAACCCAGGCTGCGCAACTCTTCTGCGTCTTCGGCAAGGCTGTGCAGGTCGCGCGGTTTGTTGGCCAGATCGCAATAACCCCACTTCAGGTCGCAATCGATAGCATGCCGTTCGATGCGCTGACGCACGATCTCGACGGCCTCGATGCCCAGCAGCTTGAGCTGCCGCACGCCTTCGCTGCCGATGACATTGGCGAACTGTTCGACACCATGACCGACGCCGCGAATCAGCTGGCCGCCATTGCGTCCGCTGGCCCCCCAACCGATCTTGCGCGCTTCGAGCAGCGCAACGCTGAACCCGCGCTCGGCCAGTTCGATGGCGGTATTGAGGCCCGAGAATCCACCGCCTACCACGCACACATCCACCTTCACCTCACCTTGCAGCGCAGGATGATCCGCTTGCGCATGACTGCTGGCGGCGTAATAGGAGGCAACGTGCTGATCGTGACGTGGCGGGTGCTGAACGCGGGCGTTCATGAGCGTGTCCTGTTGGCGGCGGATGGCGTATCGGGAGGATAAGCCGCTGTCATGAGCCTGCCAACTGGGGCAAACTCTCGGCATTGTGTAGGAATGGTCGATTCAATGAGCTGCAACCGTCAGAAAATAGCGGATCTGCGTCGCCAGATCCCCTCGTTCGAATGTGTGCCTGGCTGCCACGACTGCTGTGGCCCGGTGACCACGTCGCCCGAAGAGATGTCGCGGCTGCCGCGCAAGACGGCCGCCGAACAGGACGCCGCGCTGGATGAACTCAATTGCGTACACCTTGGCCCGCAAGGCTGCACAGTGTATGAAGAACGCCCACTGATCTGCCGCCTGTTCGGTACCACCGCAAGCCTGCCCTGCCCGAATGGACGTCGCCCGGTCGAGTTGATCCATCCACGGGTCGAAAAGCAGATTCATGAGTATATGGCCTCGACCCGGCAAGTCCTGGTATAGCGAGCAATCAGTCGGGAATCGGCAGATTCAGGCTCTCTTTGACTTCCTCCATAACGATGTAGCTCTTGGACTCACGTACGTGCGGCAGTTTGAGCAGGATATCGCCCAGCAGTTTGCGGTAGGACGCCATCTCGGAAATCCGTGCCTTGACCAGATAGTCGAAGTCGCCTGACACCAGGTGGCACTCCAGCACATGGGGAAGCTTCAGCACGGCACGGCGGAATTCTTCGAAGGTGTCGCCAGACTTGTAGTCCAGGCTGATCTCCACGAATACCAGCAGGCTGGCCTTGAGGCTTTGCGGGTTCAGTCGGGCGGTGTAGCCCATGATGATCCCCTCGCGTTCAAGCCTGCGCACCCGTTCCGTACAGGGCGTGGTAGACAGGCCGACCCGTTCGCCAAGCTCGGTGAACGAGATGCGCCCGTCGGCCTGCAGGATGCGCAGAATGTTGCGATCTATCTTGTCCAGTTCACGATTTGACTGGTGTTGAGTGCGCACGGGTTATTTCCCCTCTAGCAAAGCGTTTATCGCCGCGAATAAACACTAAATATAGACTTTTATACAGTGAGAAGCACTGCCAATTGCTCAATATACTGCGCACATCCTTGCTTAAAACTTCGAATTATCAGCGGATATCCGCGATGAGGTCATCGACATGCGCGTTCTGGTCCTGGGTAGTGGCGTCATCGGTACAACCAGTGCTTATTATCTGGCGCGTGCCGGTTTCCAGGTGACTGTCGTTGACCGTCAGCCTGCTGCTGCCATGGAGACCAGTTTTGCCAATGCCGGCCAGGTTTCTCCGGGCTATGCCTCGCCATGGGCTGCGCCGGGTGTTCCCCTCAAAGCGCTCAAATGGCTGCTGCAGCGTCACGCGCCTTTGGCGATCAAGGCAACAGCGGATATCGATCAGTACCTGTGGATGGCTCAAATGCTGCGCAACTGCACGGCCAGCCGCTATGCCATCAATAAAGAACGCATGGTACGCCTGTCCGAATACAGCCGCGATTGCCTGGATGAACTGCGCCTCGAGACCGGCATTGCCTACGAAGGGCGCAGCCTGGGCACCACACAGTTGTTCCGTACCCAGGCCCAGTTGGATAACGCTGCCAAGGACATCGCCGTGCTCGAGCAGTCCGGTGTGCCCTATGAACTGCTGGACCGCGAAGGCATTGCCCGGGTCGAGCCCGCATTGGCCGGTGTGACCGGCATCCTCAGTGGCGCGTTGCGCCTGCCCAACGACCAGACGGGTGACTGTCAGTTGTTCACCACGCGCCTGGCGGAAATGGCCGTGGCGTTGGGAGTCGAGTTCCGCTACGGGCAAAACATCGAACGCCTCGATCACGCAGGCGACAGCATCAATGGCGTGTGGATCGACGGCAAGCTCGAGACCGCTGATCGTTACGTGCTGGCGCTGGGCAGTTACTCGCCGCAGTTGCTCAAGCCGCTGGGCATCAAGGCGCCGGTCTATCCGCTGAAGGGCTACTCGCTGACCGTGCCGATCACCAACCCGGACATGGCGCCGACTTCGACCATTCTCGATGAAACCTATAAAGTCGCGATCACCCGTTTCGACAACCGGATCCGCGTCGGCGGCATGGCGGAAATCGCCGGTTTTGACCTGTCGCTCAATCCGCGTCGACGCGAAACACTGGAGATGATCGTCGGTGACCTCTATCCTCAGGGCGGCGACCTGACCCAGGCCGATTTCTGGACCGGGTTGCGTCCGACCACGCCCGACGGCACACCGATTGTGGGTGCAACACCGTTCCGTAACCTGTTCCTCAATACCGGCCATGGCACCCTGGGCTGGACGATGGCGTGTGGTTCCGGTCGTTTGCTGGCAGACCTCATTGCCCGCAAGACACCCCGTATCAGTGCTGAAGGCCTTGATATCTCTCGTTACGGCAACACTCAGGAGAATGCACAGCATGTCCATCCAGCGCCAGCTCACCAATGAGCGCATGAGTCAGGTCGTTGTCCACAATGGCACCGTCTATCTGTCGGGCCAGGTCGGCAATGACATGACTGCGGGTGTCGAGCAGCAGACCCGAGAGGTTCTGAACAGCATCGAGCGCCTGCTCGACCTGGCCGGCACCGACAAGACGCGTATCCTGTCGGTCACCATTTACCTGAAAGACATCGACGCCGACTTCGCAGGCATGAACAGCGTCTGGGACAAATGGCTGCCCAAGGGTTTCGCGCCTGCACGCGCAACGGTCGAGGCCAAGCTGTGCGAGCCGGAAATCCTCGTTGAACTGTCGGTGGTTGCCGCGCTGCCTTGAGCCCTTTTTGCCCGGCGCGTCCCCGCGTCGGGTTGATCTTCCCCTTCCATCCTTTCAGGCAAGTAAACGTCATCATGCGTCCAGCCCGCGCCTTTATCGATCTTCAGGCACTGCGTCACAACTACCAATTGGCCCGTGAAAACAGCGGCGGCAAAGCGCTCGCCGTCGTCAAGGCCGATGCCTACGGTCACGGCGCGGTGCGCGTCGCGCAGGCACTGCAAGCGCAGGCCGACGGTTTTGCAGTGGCTTGCATTGAGGAAGCACTAGAGCTGCGTGCGGCAGGTATCCGTGCGCCCGTTCTGCTGCTCGAAGGTTTTTTCGAGGCCGACGAGTTGGCGCTGATTGTCGAGCATGACCTGTGGACCGTTGTACATGCGACCTGGCAACTGGAAGCTATCGAGCAGGCGCGCCTGGGCAAGCCGATAACGGTATGGCTCAAGCTCGACACCGGCATGCACCGGGTCGGCCTGCATCCCCACGAGTACCAGGCGGGTTATCAGCGTCTGCTGGCAACCGGCAAAGTGGCCAGAATCGTGCTGATGAGCCACTTCTCCCGCGCCGATGAGCTGAACAGCGGCTGCAGTGATGAGCAGCTCGCGGTATTCGAGACCTTTCGCAAGGGGCTGGCAGCAGAAACCAGTCTGAAAAACTCCCCGGCGGTGCTGGGCTGGCCACAGATCCCCAGCGACTGGTCACGCCCGGGCATCATGCTCTACGGTGCCACGCCGTTTGATCAGGCGCACCCGCTGGCGGATCGCCTGCAACCGGTGATGACCCTGGAATCGAAGATCATCAGCGTGCGTGAACTGCCCGTTGGTGAACCCGTGGGCTATGGCGCGACATTTGTCTGTGACCGGCCGTCGCGTATCGGGGTAGTGGCGATGGGGTACGCCGACGGCTATCCGCGTCACGCGCCCACCGGCACGCCCGTGCAGATCGACGGCCAGCCATCCAGGCTGCTCGGACGCGTGTCCATGGACATGCTCTGCGTCGACCTCACCGATGTGCCGCAGGCCGGGCTCGGCAGCCGAGTCGAGCTGTGGGGCAAGCAGGTGCTCGCCAGTGAAGTGGCCCAGCGCGCAGAAACCATCCCCTACGAAATCTTCTGCAATCTGCGTCGCGTTCCGCGCATCTATTCCGAAGACTAATTCAGTTCCCTGTGCCCCAGGCCGCAGTGGGTCGGGTGTCTGTCGAAGTGTTGTAAATATTGAACGCTGTTGCCATGATGGCGTTCAGACCGACTAGACCTGACAAAACCTGGGGGAATATCGCATTGGACGTGGGTGAACGACTGCAATCGATTCGCAAGCTCAAAGGCTTGTCCCAGCGTGAACTCGCCAAGCGCGCCGGTGTGACCAACAGCACCATCTCCATGATCGAAAAAAACAGCGTCAGCCCCTCGATCAGTTCGCTGCGCAAGGTGCTCGGCGGCATCCCCATGTCCATGGTCGAATTTTTTTCGGAAGAATCCGTGCCCGAAAACGCGGCTCAAGTGGTGTACAAGGCCAGCGAGCTGATTGATATATCGGACGGTGCCGTGACCATGAAGCTGGTCGGCAAATCGCATCAGGGCCGTGCCATTGCCTTTCTCACCGAGACCTACCCACCGGGTGCCGATACCGGCGAAGAAATGCTCGTTCACGAAGGTGAAGAGACCGGCATCCTCGTCGAGGGGCGGCTTGAGCTGGTGGTCGGGCTGGATACCTACGTGCTCGAAGCAGGTGACAGCTATTATTTCGAAAGCACCCGGCCGCATCGCTTTCGTAACCCGTTCGATGTCCCGGCACGATTGATCAGTGCGGCCACCCCGGCCAATTTCTGACCCGTCCCCTTACGATGAGTGACGCGTGAAACTGACCTGGAAGATTCTGAGCAGCGCAGGCGTTCTGACGTTGTGGGCGTTTAATGTGCAAGCCGCCGATAGCGCCCGAGCCCCTGACGACATCATCGCGGCGCATTGCGTCGCCTGTCACAGCGTCGGCCTGCTCAACGCGCCGAAGATCGGTGACACGGCGGCCTGGGAACAGCGCGCCCAGCAAAAAGGCGGCCTTGATGGACTGCTGGCCAGCACCATCAAAGGCCTCGGCATCATGCCCCCGAAAGGCACCTGCGGCGATTGCACAAACGACGAACTGAAGAGCGCCGTCCAGAGTATGTCCGGGCTGAAGTGAGGTGCACCCTCGTTCCCAGGCCTGAGCGACCGGCGCTGTGCATACGTTTTGTGGGAGCGAGCCGGGCGACGCTTCGCTTGCTCGCGAAGATGATGTTTAGATCGATGCATTTTTGGCGATAGTACACGCCCTTTTCGCGAACAAGTTCGCTCCTACGCCCTTTGGGCAGAAGCCAGGAAGCCTTTTGTTCCGGGCGTTCCAGGGATTGTGTATAACGATGATGCTCTGCGTGGCGAGCATGCAGCACTTTGGCGTTGTCGCCGGTCCAACCTGCACCCAATAACAATTCAGGAGAGCTGGGATGCCGTATTCCTGTTCCATCGAGCATGCCCTCGATCACGTTCTTGCGCAGTTACCCGAGCATATCCACCTCGGCATGCCGCTGGGGCTGGGCAAGCCCAACCGGTTTGTCAACGCGTTGTACCAGCGCATCAGCGAGTTGCCCGAACGACGGCTGACGATCTATACCGCGCTGACACTCGGGCGGCCGACGCCGGGGGAGGGTTTGCAGGCGCGCTTTCTCGAACCGTTTCTGCAGCGCGTCTTCGCTGACTATCCGGAGCTCGATTTCCTCGCTGCACTGCGCCGCGACAAACTCCCTGCCAATATCCGTGTGCAGCAATTCTTCATGCAGCCGGGCAGTTTGCTCAATAGCCAGTCAGCCCAGCAAGACTACGTCAGCAGCAATTACAGCCATGCCGCCCGCGACATCAACGCCAATGGCCTGAATCTGGTCGCGCAACTGGTGGCCCGTGACGAGCAGCGCCCAGGCACGTTGAGCCTGAGCTGCAACCCTGACGTGACCCTCGACCTGTTGCCCATGATCGCCAAGCGCCGGGCCGCCGGGGAGACCATTCTGATGCTCGGCCAGGTGCACGCCGACCTGCCGTACATGCCGGGCGACTCGGAGCTGGATGTCGACGCCTTCGATGTGCTGATCGACGAAGACGAGCGCAGTACACTGTTTTCCACCCCCAATATGCCGGTGGGCTATCAGGACCATCTGATCGGCCTGCACGCCAGCACGCTGGTACGTGACGGCGGCACGTTACAGATCGGCATTGGCTCGATGGGCGATGCACTGACCGGCGCATTGCTGGCCCGCCAGGCCGATAACGAAACCTGGCGGGGCCTGCTGGCCGAGCTGAACATGAGTAACTGGCAGACCCTGATAGATCGGGAGGGCGGCGTTCAGCCGTTTGCCAGCGGCCTTTACGGTTGCAGCGAAATGTTCGTCAACGGCCTGCTGGTACTCGCCGATGCCGGCATCGTGCGGCGCAAGGTGTACGCCGATGCAGAGCTGCAACGGCTGGCCAACATGGGCACGCTGGATGAGGATGCCCATCCTGGTGGCGTGGTCGTGCACGGCGGCTTTTTCCTCGGTCCGCAGAGTTTCTACGCGCGGCTGCGCGAGTTGCCCGCCGAGCGGCTGGTGCAGTTCAACATGACCGCCATCAGCTACATCAACGAGCTTTACGGCCAGGAAGAACTCAAGCGCCTGCAACGCCGCGATGCGCGCTTCATCAACAGTGCGTTTACCGTCACCCTGATGGGCGCGGCAGTGGCTGATCAGCTGGAAGACGGCCGGGTGCTCAGTGGCGTGGGCGGTCAGTACAACTTCGTGGCGCAGGCTCATGCACTGGAAGGCGCCCGTTCGATCCTGATGCTGCGCAGCTGGCGTGAGTCGGGCGGCGAGGTCAGCTCCAACATCGTCTGGCAGTACGGCCACACCACCATCCCCCGACACTTGCGCGACATTGTCGTGACCGAATACGGCATCGCCGATCTGCGCGGGCAGACCGACGCGACGGTGATCGAGCGAATTCTGAATATCACGGACTCGCGGTTTCAATCGGGCCTGATCGAGCAGGCGCAAAAGGCTGGCAAGCTGCCCAAGGACTTCCGTCTCGATCCGCGCTTCACCGACAACACGCCCGAGCGCCTCAAGGACACTGCATCACGCTACCCGTCACTGTTTACCGAGTACCCGCTGGGTTGCGACTTTACCGCCGAGGAGCGCGACCTGCTCAGAGCCTTGAACTGGCTGAAGAGCAAGCTCAAGCTCACTGAAATCCTCGAGCTGGGCAAAGCGACCCTCGACGCTCCGGACCCCGAAGCCTTCCTCGCGCACTTGCAACGCATGCAGCTCGACGCGCCGCAGGGCTTGCGCGAAGAGTTGTATCAGCGATTGTTGCTGGCCGGATTGCAGAACAGTACCGGGCTTGCCGGCTAAGAGGCGGGCACTGATCGTTGCCGCTGGCGACGATCGGTACCCGGTGTCAGGCGCCTAGGTCGTCGCCTTGCGGGTCGCACGCCCCACCGGGCCGACGCGCTCTTCGATGGCGTGCTGCAGAGCCTTGCGCTGGCCCATCAGGAATGCCAGCTCCGCGACCACAAACAACGGGCCGATGATCAGCCCGGTCAGGTCATCGATGAAGGCCGGTTTGCGCCCCTCGTAGTAATGGCCGACGAACTGGATGATCCAGCCAATCACAAAGAGCCCGACGCCCGCACTCAGCCAGACCATGGTTGCCTGCTGCGCAAGGTTGGCCCCGGCCCAGAGACACAGCGCCAGTAACACCGCCATGACGATGCCCAAGGCGCGGTCGAGTCGCAGGTAAAAAATCGTCGAACCCAAGGCCAGCAGCGCCGCCGGTGAAAGCCACAATCCGCTTATATTCCAGCCCGGTCGCGAGAGAAGCACCGCCACGGCCAGCACGATCAGAGGAATACCCACGAAGTGCGTCACGATATTGCGTGAATCACGGTGATAAGCCGCGTATTGGCTGAGATGATCGACAAGGTTTTTCATTATTATTCCTGCCTGAGACGATGGCCGGCTTGAGCCAGATTTCTTGTACAACATGCATGGCTGAAAGAGAAGGGAGCAAAAATGACAAATGGAGTGTCGTGGCGGTCACGATTGCTATCCGATTACTGGTTTTCCCATCTGCCTGCCAATCTGCAGGATAGCCTGCTGGACGCTGCCCGCCAGCGCCGCAAGACGCCCGGCAGGCGGCTGTTCGACAAGGGCGATCTGCCGTGCGGTGTTTATGTGCTGCTGGAGGGCAGCGTGCGAATCGGCGGCGCCCAGGAGCAGCGGCTGCTGACGCAGGTGGAATCGACGAGCGCGCCGTGCTGGTTTGGCGAAGTCTCGCTGTTTGACGGGCTGCCGCGCCGTTTCGAAGTCTGTTCGCTGGAGCAGAGCATCTTTCTGCACATCCCCCAGCCATTCCTGGCCCGGTTGCTCGACAGGCACCCCGAGTACTGGCGCTGGTTTGCCGCGCTGCTCAGCCAGAAGGTCGGCTTGCCACTGCCGAACCCCGAGAAAATGCGTCGCCTGCCGCCGCGGGCGCGGGTTGCCTGGCGCCTGTTGCTGCTCAGCGAGGGGTATGGCCCGTTGAGCCAGGCACGACGCCTGATTGCGCTGGACGATATTCAGGCGGCGGAGCGTCTCGCGCTTGCCTCGCCGGCCTTGCTGGAAGTGCTCCAGGACCTGCATGAGCGCAGGATCGTACGCTTGGGAGAAGGGCACCTGGAAGTGTTCGATGTGGACAAGCTGCGCAGGGTGGCGAACTTTTCCAGAGCCAGGGCTGTGTGCTGATCAGCGATCATCATCGAGCCTGGAAACATCCGGTAACGGCTCCGTTGTCGCTTCGATTGAGATAGCAAATGGGATTCACTACCATTTCGCCTCCTTTGCGAACGCGAGATACCCCGATGCAGGCAAGCAAGCGTCTTCTGGCTGCTCTGACACTGACTTTACTGGGCAGCGCCGCGCAGGCTGCCGATGAAGTGGTGGTGTATTCGTCCAGAATCGACGAGCTGATCAAGCCGGTATTCGATGCGTACACGGCCAGTACCGGGGTGAGGATCAAATTCATCACCGACAAGGAAGCGCCGCTGATGCAGCGCATCAAGGCCGAGGGCCAGAATGCCACCGCCGACCTGTTGCTGACGGTCGATGCGGGCAACCTCTGGCAGGCCGAGCAGATGGGTATCCTGCAGCCGTTCACCTCGCCGGTGATCGAAGCCAACATTCCGCCGCAGTATCGCTCGTCAACCCACGGCTGGACCGGTCTGAGCCTTCGCGCGCGCACCATCGCCTACTCCACCGACCGGGTGAAGCCTGCCGAGCTGAGCACCTACGAGGCGCTGGCCGACAAGAACTGGGAAGGCCGCTTGTGCCTGCGTACCGCGAAGAAGGTCTACAACCAGTCGCTGACCGCTACGCTGATCGAAACCCACGGCGCCGAAGCGTCGGAGAAAATCCTCAAGGGCTGGGTCAACAACCTGTCCACCGACGTGTTCTCCGATGACATCGCGGTGCTTGAGGCGATCAATGCCGGGCAATGCGACGTGGGCATCGTCAATTCCTATTACTACGGTCGCCTGCATAAGGAAAAACCCGACCTGGCGGTGAAGCTGTTCTGGCCGAACCAGGCTGATCGCGGTGTGCACGTCAACCTGTCGGGTATCGGTCTGACCAAGTACGCCCCGCACCCTGAAGCGGCCAAGGCGCTGGTCGAGTGGATGACCGGCCCCGAGGCGCAGAAGATTTTTTCCAGCGTCAATCAGGAGTTCCCGGCCAACCCGAACGTGGCGCCTTCAGAAGAAGTGGCGAGCTGGGGGCCGTTCAAGGCCGACACCCTCCCGGTTGAAGTGGCAGGCAAGCGTCAGGCAGAAGCGATACGCATGATGGATCGCGCGGGCTGGAATTGATTTAATACCCAAGTGCCTGACTCTCGTTGATACGCTTCGCGCTCATTGCACAAATCTTGAATAGCCCGAAAAGCGTGGCTTTCAGGCTTCTGCCCGCAGGGCGTAGGAGCGGACTTGTCCGCGAAGCCGTCAGTTCAGATAGTGCATTTTCTGAGAATGTACCGGCCTTTTCGCGGACAAGTCCGCTCCTACGGCTTTCAGCCAGAATCAGACCTGTGCGCACGCTCTGCTTACCCTCTTGAACCCCCTCATTTCGAGAACCTCCTTGGCCCATCCTGTGCAACGCCGCTGGTACCCCCTGGTCTTTGCCATCGCTGCGCTGGTCGTGCTGCCGCTGAGCGTTCTGCTGCTGTCGTGGGAGACGGTTGACCAGCAGATATGGTCGCACCTGCTCGAAACCCAGATGACGCGTCTGCTGGGCAATACGCTGATCCTGGTGCTGGGTGTCGGCGTGGGCGTGACGCTGCTGGGGGTGAGCCTGGCGTGGCTCACCAGCCTGTGTGAATTCCCCGGTCGCCGCTGGCTGGACTGGGCGCTGATGCTGCCTTTCGCGATCCCCGCCTATGTGCTGGCGTTCGTGTTTGTCGGGCTGCTGGATTTTTCCGGCCCGGTGCAGACCCTGATGCGCGAATGGTTCGGCTCCGGTCTGCGTCTGCCTCGGGTGCGTTCCACCGGTGGGGTGATCATCGTCCTGGTGCTGGTTTTCTACCCCTACGTCTACCTGTTGGCGCGCACGGCGTTTCTGGCGCAGGGCAAGGGCCTGATGGAAGCTGCGCGAGTGCTGGGCAACACGCCCCTGCAGGCGTTCTGGCGCGTGGCGCTGCCAATGGCGCGTCCGGCCATCGGCGCGGGGGTGGCGCTGGCGCTGATGGAGACCCTGGCCGACTTTGGCGCGGTGTCGGTGTTCAACTTTGACACGTTCACCACAGCCATCTACAAGACCTGGTACGGCTTCTTCAGCCTGTCCAGCGCCGCGCAACTGGCCAGCCTGCTGCTGTTGGCCGTGCTGGTGCTGCTGTACGGCGAACGCCGCGCTCGGGGTGCAAGCCGACCGGCCAACGAGCGTCCGCGTGGCGCTGCGCTTTACCGGTTACGCGGCATCAAGGCATTGGCCGCAAGCTTCTGGTGTGGGCTGGTGTTTCTCTGTGCTTTCGTGGTGCCGATGCTGCAATTGATCGTCTGGGTCTGGCAGCGTGGCCGCTTCGATCTGGATGAGCGCTACACCGGGCTGATTCTGCACACGCTCTATCTGGGCGGCATGGCGGCGTTGATCACTGTCAGTGTGGCGCTGATTCTGGCGTTTGCCCGACGTATGGCGCCCACGCCTGCGATCCGCTCCGGCGTCAGCCTCGCCAACCTGGGCTACGCATTGCCAGGCTCGGTACTGGCGGTTTCAATCATGCTGGCGTTCAGTTACCTGGACCGCGAACTGGTCATTCCGCTGTCCGGCTGGCTGGGCGGCGCAGGCAAGCCTTTGCTGCTCGGTAGCCTCTCGGCCTTGCTGCTGGCGTATCTGGTGCGCTTCATCGCCGTCGCCTTCGGTCCGCTGGAACACAGCCTGTCGCGTATCCGCCCGTCATTGCCTGAAGCCGCGCGCAGCTTGGGGGTCAGCGGGCCAAAGTTGTTTCTCAACGTGTATCTGCCGTTGCTGGTGCCAGGGGCGCTGAGCGCGGCACTGCTGGTGTTCGTCGATGTGCTCAAGGAAATGCCGGCAACCCTGCTCATGCGCCCGTTTGGCTGGGATACGCTGGCGGTACGCATCTTCGAAATGACCAGCGAGGGCGAGTGGGCACGGGCTGCGTTGCCAGCTTTGTCGCTGGTGCTTGTAGGATTATTACCTGTCATTGGGCTGATTCGTCGCTCTGCCCGTCAGATTGGCTAGGTGCGGGGGCCTCACCTTGCGGCTACAATGCGCCGCAATTGGTGCGGTCTGTCAGATAATTCGGTCAGCTGTTACGTGCTGCAAACTCCGGTTTATTGGGGGGCTTGCCGATCTCGTCTGCCCGCACCTTCGCCACGCCCGGAAGGAGAAACCCATGGGACAGCGTACCCCCCTGTTCGACCTGCACCTCGCCCTTGGCGCGAAAATGGTCGATTTTGGTGGCTGGGACATGCCGTTGCATTACGGATCGCAGGTCGAGGAACACCATCAGGTGCGTCGCGACTGTGGGGTCTTCGATGTCTCTCACATGAACGTGATCGATGTGCTCGGCGTTCAGGCCCGAGTCTGGCTGCGCCGTCTGCTGGCCAATGATGTAGACAAGCTCAAAACCCCCGGTCGTGCCTTGTACAGCGCCATGCTGGACGAGAGCGGCGGGGTGATCGATGACATGATCGTCTACCTCACGCCCGAAGGTTATCGGCTGGTCGTCAATGCGGCGACCGGCGTCAAGGATCTTGCCTGGATGCAGGCGCAACTGGACGACTTCGACGTGCAACTGGTCGAGCGCAGTGAAATGGCAATGCTCGCCATTCAAGGCCCCAAGGCCAGAACCCGTATTGCCGAGCTGGTTTCAAGCGCCCGCGCCGAGCTGATCCACCAGCTCAAGCCGTTCGAAGGGCTTGATGACGGTGACTGGTTTATCGCGCGCACCGGCTATACCGGTGAGGACGGCCTGGAGATCATGCTGCCTGCCGAAGAGGCCCAAAGCTTTTTCAATGAATTGGTCGGCGCGGGTATTTCCCCGATCGGCCTGGGCGCTCGCGACACGCTGCGCCTCGAGGCCGGCATGAACCTGTATGGCCAGGACATCGGTGAACATGTTTCGCCCTTGGCCTCGAATATGGCCTGGAGCATCGCCTGGGAGCCTGCCGACCGTGATTTTATCGGTCGCAAGGCGCTGGAGAGCGAACGTGCTGAAGGAACCGCCTTCAAACTCGTGGGATTGGTGCTCGAAGAGCGCGGCGTTTTACGGGCGCATCAGGTGGTACGTGTCGCAGAAATTGGCGAAGGAGAGATCACCAGTGGTAGTTTCTCTCCTACGTTGAGCAAATCCATTGCACTGGCTCGCGTTCCGATGGCGACCGCTGACCGGGCCGAGGTGGAAATCCGCGGCAAATGGTACCCGGTGCGGGTGGTGCAGCCTGCGTTCGTGCGCCATGGCAAAACCTTGATCTAACCTAATGGCGGGTTTTCCGCTGACCCGATGTTGAGGATGACTAAATGAGCAATATTCCCGCCGAGCTGCGTTTCGCCAAAAGTCATGAATGGGCACGTCTGGAGTCAGACGGCACCGTGACTGTCGGCATCTCGGACCATGCACAGGAAGCACTGGGCGATGTGGTCTTCGTCGAATTACCGGAAATCGGCAAGGTGTTCGCTGCCGCTGACACCGCCGGTGTTGTCGAGTCGGTCAAGGCCGCTTCGGATATCTACTCGCCGGTTGCGGGCGAGGTTATCGAGATCAATGAAGAACTGAGCGGTTCGCCCGAGTTGCTCAACAGCGAGCCGTACAGCGCCTGGATCTTCAAGCTCAAGCCAAGCGACGCCAATGGCGATCTGGCCGAGCTGCTGGATGCCGATGGATACAAGAGCGCCATCGGCGAATAACCGATTGCCGCTCACAAAAATGCCGCTCATGGAGCGGCATTTTTTATGCGCGAAGCTAATCGGCAAGACTTACTGGTTTTCAGCGACCAAATTCTTATCCAGGATCGCGTTGGCCAGTTCCATGTCGGTGGCTTTCAGGCCTGGATTGTCTTTGCGTACCTGCTCGATGGCCGCTTCCAGGAACGGACCGCGGATGCCACCGTCGCTGGCGACGAAGCTGCCTGCGTCGTCCTGGGCGGCAACGATCAGTTTGTGATCCTTGAAGGTCAGGTAAGTCGAGCCGGTGGTTGCACCGGAAGACAGCACATTACGCCAGAAGGTGTCAGCCATCGCTGAACCCATTGGGATGGAAAGCAAGGCTACGGTGGCGACAGCGAACTTGAGACGCATGATGAATTACTCCAGCTGTGGTTGTTCTGAGGGGTTGGATAGCCAAAGCCACGAACTAGTTCAATCAAGGTGTACCGCGTAGTTCACTTTAGCTGGCTCGCCATGCTGCGCGGGCTTCTGGACAACGCTTTCAACCTTGATCAGCGTTGTTCGCTTTGCGGTGTTACCCGCAGCACTTCCTCAAGTGTAGTCAGGCCCGCAGAGACTTTCTGCGCGCCGGACAGACGCAGGCTGCGCGTCCCTTCCTTGAAGGCCTGACGACGCATGGCGGTCAGGTCCAGGTCCGCCGAGATCAATGCCTTGATGTTGTCGGACATGACCATGATCTCGTAGACACCCGCCCGACCCCGGTAGCCGGTATCGCGACACTCCACGCAGCCAACCGCCTGATGCGCGCCGGGTGGCACCGGTGCCTGCCAGGGGCGCGTCAGGGTTTGCCAGTCGGTCTCGTTGAGGTTAATGGGCGCCTTGCAGTGTGGGCAAAGGGTGCGCACCAGACGCTGGGCCATGACGCCGAGGATGGTCGCCTTGAGCAGGTAGTGCGGCACACCCAGCTCGAGCATCCGGCTGATGGCGCTGGGCGCATCGTTGGTGTGCAGCGTCGACAGCACCAGGTGACCGGTGAGCGCCGCCTGAATCGCCATTTCTGCCGTCTCCAGGTCGCGAATCTCGCCGATCATGATGATGTCCGGGTCCTGTCGCATCAGTGCGCGCACGCCGGCGGCAAAGCTCAGGTCGATGTTGTGTTGAACCTGCATCTGGTTGAAGGCCGGTTCGACCATCTCGATGGGGTCTTCGATGGTGCACAGGTTGACCTCGGAGGTCGCCAGTTTCTTGAGGGTGGTGTACAGCGTGGTGGTCTTGCCCGAACCGGTCGGGCCGGTGACCAGAATGATGCCGTTGGGCTGGCGGGTCATTTCCTGCCAGCGCCGCAGGTCGTCACTGGAAAAGCCCAACTGGTCGAAGTCCTTGAGCAATACCTCGGGGTCGAAGATCCGCATGACCATTTTTTCGCCAAACGCGGTCGGCAGGGTCGACAGGCGCAACTCCACTTCGCGATTCTCAGGCGTGGTGGTCTTGACCCGCCCGTCCTGTGGTTTGCGTTTTTCGGCGACGTTCATCCGGCCCAGGCTTTTCAGGCGGCTGACAATCGCCATGATCACCTGCGCCGGAAACTGGTAAACGTTGTGCAGCACCCCGTCGATGCGAAAGCGCACGGTGCCCTGTTCGCGGCGCGGCTCGATGTGAATATCACTGGCGCGTTGCTGGAAGGCGTACTGGAACAGCCAGTCGACGATATTGACGATGTGCGCGTCGTTGGCGTCAGGCTCCTGATCGCTGGCACCGAGCTTGAGCAACTGTTCGAAGTTGCCCATGTTGCTCATTTTTTGCTCAGAGGCGCTGGCACCGCTGACCGACTTGGCCAGCCTGAAAAACTCCATCGCCATGCGCTGGATGTCTGCCGGGTTGGCGACCACACGTTTGATCTGCAGCTTGAGCACGTGCGCCAGGTCGGCTTCCCATGAGCGCACATAAGGCTGCGCGCTGGCGATGGTCACCGATTCGCGATCGACCGCCACGGCCAGAATCTTGTGGCGCTGGGCAAAGGCGTAGGACATCAGTGGCGTGACCGCCGCGACGTTGATCTTCAGCGGGTCGATACGCATGTAAGGCTGGCCACAGGTTTTGGCCAGCCAGGCGGTCAGGGTTTCCACGTCCAGCTTCTTGCCCGGTCGCTTGAGGTCGTCAAACTGCAGCGAAGCGAGAAACTCGAGGGGATGCAGCTGGATGTTCACCGCACTGCGACGTTGGGTGAGTGCCGTTTCCGCGTCGTCCTGGCCGAGATAGCCTTCGGCAACCAGATCACGCAGCACATCATTCAGATCAAGCCAGCGATCCTGTGAAGAGGGGGCCAGGGCTGCCATGTGCGCTCCTTGAGGCAATTCGTCATTGGACGATGAACAAGAGTAGACGCCAAGCGTGACAGCGTTATTGGTTCTATGCGACCGGGAATTGCCGGAGCAGGCGAATTGATTCAGCCCGTCGCCAGGGCGACACGGGATTGCGCAGTATTCCGGACGTCGACCTGCTCGACTTCCACTGAGCAGACGTCGATCAGGTTGCGCATTTTTTCGCCAATCACCTGTGCTCGATGCCAGCTCAATCTGCAAACCTGAAGGTCGATGAGCAGCAGGCTCTCTTGTTGCACAGCACTCAATTGGTCGGGAATCAGATACTGCATGGCAAACAGGTTCAACACCTGACAGAGCAAGGCAGGCTCGGCTTCGGCGCAGATACGGTAGCGTGCGCAGCACTGTGCATTGCTGGACGACCAGCTATCTGGACGCTGGGAAGGGGGGGTGACGGCTTCGAGATTGGGCATGCTGATACTCCACAAGGATGCTGGAAATCTTTGCATGCGTGAAAAGAAATTTCTGGTCCATCATTGGGTGGATTAGTCTTTATAAGACTTGTTAATGCGCTGCAGGCTATTTCGGAAAATTAATTATGCAAATCGAGCTGGACAGTTACGATCGCAGGATTCTGGCGCTGCTGCAGGAAGACGCTTCGCTTTCCAGTGCGCAGATTGCCGAGCAGGTCGGTCTGTCGCAATCACCCTGCTGGCGCCGCATTCAGCGGCTCAAGGATGAAGGGGTGATTCGCCGTCAGGTGGCGTTGCTGGACCGCAAGAAAATCGGTCTGAACACGCAGATATTCGCCGAGGTAAAACTCAACGCCCACGGGCGCTCCAACTTCACCGAGTTCACCGACGCGATTCGTGGCTTCCCGGAGGTGCTGGAGTGCTATGTGCTGATGGGGTCGGTGGATTTTCTGCTGCGCATCGTGACGCCGGATATCGAGGCGTACGAGCGGTTCTTCTTCGAAAAACTGTCGCTGGTACCCGGCATTCAGGAAGTGAACTCGACAGTGGCCCTCTCGGAGATCAAATCCACCACCAGCCTGCCGCTTCTGCGCTGACGGGGCTGGTGCCCGGAGTTGCGCCCGCCTCGGTTGTGCCTCGTGCACCGAGGTGACTGGTTTTGCTGCCGGTTCCCGGCAGTTCGCGGACAAGTCCGCTCCTACAAAAAACGGGAGATCATGTACAAGCGCAGCGTCGCCCGGTCTGCTCCCACGCCCTTCGGGCAGAATCAGAAGCGGACTTGCGTATGACGCTGAATGACCTGGCCTGCAGCAGTGCTTCTGCCCGGAGGGCGTAGGAGCGGACTTGTCCGCTCCTACAAAAAACGGGAGATCATGTACAAGCGCAGCGTCGCCCGGTCTGCTCCCACGCCCTTCGGGCAGAATCAAAAGCGGACTTGCGTATGACGCTGAATGATCTGGCCTGCAGCAGTGCTTCTGCCCGGAGGGCGTAGGAGCGGACTTGTCCGCTCCTACAAAAAACGGGAGATCATGTACAAGCGCAGCGTCGCCCGGTCTGCTCCCACGCCCTTTGGGCAGAATCAAAAGCGGACTTGCGTATGACGCTGAATGACCTGGCCTGCAGCAGTGCTTCTGCCCAGAGGGCGTAGGAGCGGACTTGTCCGCTCCTACAAAAAACGGGAGATCATGTACAAGCGCAGCGTCGCCCGGTCTGCTCCCACGCCCTTCGGGCAGAATCAAAAGCGGACTTGCGTATGACGCTGAATGATCTGGCCTGCAGCAGTGCTTCTGCCCGGAGGGCGTAGGAGCGGAGGGCGTAGGAGCGGACTTGTCCGCTCCTACAAAAAACGGGAGATCATGTACAAGCGCAGCGTCGCCCGGTCTGCTCCCACGCCCTTCGGGCAGAATCAGAAGCGGACTTGCGTATGACGCTGAATGATCTGGCCTGCAGCAGTGCTTCTGCCCGGAGGGCGTAGGAGCGGACTTGTCCGCGATGGGCTGCGAAGCGGCCCTAAAACGTTTCAGGCAGTTCGCGGACAAACGAAGCGTCGCTTGGTCCACTTCTACGGCCTTCTGATCCAGCCTTACAAGCGCAGCAGGGTTTTCCAGGCGCGGCTCTGGAAGACGGTGATTGCCTGTTGCACGCGGGCATCGAGGACTTCGTCGCTGATGTCCAGATGCGCCAGTTCTTCCAGTTTGCGCAGTTCGCCATACAGGCGATCCAGTTCCGGCAGGTCCAGCGCGCCGCGTGCCCAGTGCAGCCAGGACTGGATGCGCTCGATGCGGGGCAGTTGCTCGGCCAGGTCTTCCGGCTGCTGCTGATAACGGCTCAGTTGCAGGGACGTGGCTTCTTCGCCCAGCAGGCGTGGCAGCCAACTGCTCAACAGCGCGGCGCCCTGACGATTGCCGCGGGTGTTGCGTTCGGCGGTCCAGCTGCGGGAAAGCAACCAGCGTGAGGTATTCAGCGAGAACTCGCCCCAGCGCGTGTCCTGCAATTCTTCGAGGAATTGCTCGTGGGCGGCACCACGGACATCGGCATCTTCCTGCCCGGCCTGAACCAGCGGTCGCCAGTCTTCCAGCAAGGCGTCCAGCGCAGTACGCAGTTGTGCGGTCGAGGTGCGCGGCGCGGCCTGGCCGAGGCTGCTGGTCAGAGCACGCAGTTCGGCGAGCATCTCGACCCAGTCCTGCAGCAGACGCCAGTGGCCGTTGAAGCGGTATTGCTCGGCCAGGCGCTGGCTGCTGCCCAGCAGATGCCAGGCCAGCGCGGAATAAGCGTCGTCCAGCGGCGTTTCGGCAGTCAGGGCGGGCGCATGCAGGCTCAGCGAGTAGCTGCTGGCATCGAGCAGACGGTAGCCGCGCTCGGCCTTGCTGATATCACACGGCATCAGCGGCAGCGTTGCAGCCAGCTCGGCAGCCAGTTCCAGCAGCGCGGCAGGTTCGCCTTCACGCAGCTCGAGCTCCAGCTCGCAGATTTCTTCCTTCTGCTTGCCCGCCACCACCTGGCCCAAGTCCAGTGCGGCTTCGATCACCACTTTGGCCTTGCCACGGCCCCAGGCAATCTCGGCTTTCTCACGCACGAAATCGGTGGTGAACAGCGGCTTGATGGTTTTCTTGTCCAGATCGGCCAGTTGCTCGGGCCAGCAATCGCCTTCGAGCTTTTTCAGGTCCAGCTTGGCCTTGCTCAGGTCCCAGTTGTACTCATTGCGCTCGGACAGACCGGCCACGCTCTGCCCGCGAGTCTTCATGGTCTGGATGATCTGATCGCCGTCGCGGCGGATACGCAGGGCGACTTTGGCCTGCGCCAGCTCACCTTCGGGGGTATCGAAATACTGGTTAGACAGTTCAAGGCGCTCCCAGCCACTCTTGTTGCGCTTCTTGAGCAACGGGTGTTCACGCAGAGCAGCGAGGGTCTCGCGGCTGACGCGGAGTTTGATTTCAGTTTCTTTTTGCATGGCCGGGGGAATCCAAACGCTGATACGGATAAACGGGAGCGCAGCCCATGATTGAACGGCTGCTGAGGCCGTCAGTGTACAGGACATGGCCCGAAACGGTTTATTCCTGGGTTGCTATGGCCCTATGATGGGCCGTGTTCCGTCTCGATTACAGGAAGCGTCCATGCCGTTGCCGTCCATGAAAGACCAGTTCGCCGCGCTGATCGCCGTACCCTCGGTGAGCTGCACTCAGCCTTCCCTGGACCAGAGCAACCGTCCCGTCATCGATCTGCTGGCCGGATGGCTGGGCGATCTGGGGTTTGCCTGCGACATCCAGCAAGTGTCGCCCGGCAAGTTCAATCTGCTGGCGACCTACGGAACAGGCCCAGGCGGTCTGGTACTGGCGGGGCACAGCGATACCGTGCCGTTCGATGAGGCACTGTGGAAGACCGACCCCTTGAAGCTGACCGAGGTGGATGGCCGCTGGGTCGGGCTGGGCAGTTGCGACATGAAGGGCTTCTTTGCGCTGGTCATCGAAGCGGTGCGTGGCCTTGTTGATCAGCCGTTCAAGCAGCCGCTGCTGATCCTCGCCACCTGCGACGAGGAAAGCTCGATGGCCGGTGCCCGCGCGCTGGCCGACGCCGGCCGCCCGCTGGGTCGTGCGGCAGTGATTGGCGAGCCGACCGGGCTCAAGCCGATCCGCCTGCACAAGGGCGTGATGATGGAGCGCATCGATATTCTCGGGCGCAGCGGCCATTCCTCCGACCCGAGCCTTGGGCACAGCGCACTCGAAGCCATGCACGACGCCATCAGCGAACTCAAGGGCCTGCGCACGCAGTGGCAGGCGAAGTACCGCAACCCGCAATTCACGGTGCCGCAGCCGACGCTGAACCTGGGCTGTATTCATGGCGGCGACAACCCGAACCGGATTTGTGGCCAGTGCTCGCTGGAATTCGACCTGCGCCCGCTGCCGGGCATGGACCCGGAGATGCTGCGCTCGGCCATTCGGCAGAAGCTGCAGCCGCTGGCCGAGCTGCATCAGGTACAGATCGACTACGCGCCATTGTTCCCCGAATGCGCGCCGTTCGAGCAGGTCGCTGACGCTGAACTCGTGCGTGTCGCTGAACGCCTGACCGGTCATACGGCCGCAGCAGTAGCATTCGGCACCGAAGCGCCTTATCTTCAGCGCCTCGGCTGCGAGACACTGGTGCTTGGCCCGGGCGACATCGCCTGTGCGCATCAGCCGGGGGAATACCTCGAAATGTCACGTCTTGACCCTACAGTGCGTCTGTTACGTCAATTGATCGAACATTACTGCCTGACGCCCCAGTGAGTCAGGCATAGCCCGTATTAATCAAAGTATCTTGAGCAAAAGGAGACTGCGCGTGCTGCCAAGCCTGTTCCGACGATAACCACCACACCGTTGTGCGTGCTTCTTTTCTTCGTCCATTTTTTCTACAGGCTCTTGTTGTCATGCCCGAATACGTCAATTGGCTTCGCCACGCGTCTCCGTACATCAATGCTCACCGCGATTGCACCTTCGTCGTCATGCTGCCCGGCGACGGCGTTGCGCACCCCAATTTCGGCAATATCGTCCACGACCTGGTCCTGCTGCACAGCCTGGGCGTGCGTCTGGTGCTGGTTCACGGTTCCCGTCCGCAGATTGAAAGCCGTCTGGCCCAGCGCGGGATTACGCCGCGTTACCACCGTGACCTGCGGATCACCGATACCGAAACGCTGGAGTGCGTGATCGATGCCGTGGGTCAACTGCGCATTTCGATCGAGGCGCGTCTGTCGATGGACATGGCCGCCTCGCCCATGCAGGGCTCGCGGTTACGAGTGACCAGCGGCAACGTCGTCACCGCACGGCCTATCGGCGTGCTTGAGGGTGTCGATTATCAGCACACCGGCGAAGTGCGCCGGGTCGACCGCAAGGGTATCAATCGCCTGCTGGACGAGCGCCATATCGTGCTGCTGTCGCCATTGGGTTATTCACCGACGGGCGAGATTTTCAATCTGGCCTGCGAAGACGTCGCTACCCGCGCAGCCATCGATCTGGCCGCTGACAAACTGTTGCTGTTCGGCGCCGAAACCGGCTTGCTGGACGAGCAGGGCCGGCTGGTGCGCGAACTGCGTCCTCAGCAGGTGCCCGCGCACTTGCAGCGCCTGGGTGCCAACTATCAAGCGGAACTGCTGGACGCTGCGGCCGAGGCTTGCCGTGGCGGCGTGGCGCGCAGCCATATCGTCAGTTATGCCGAGAACGGCGCGCTGCTGACCGAACTGTTTACCCGTGACGGCGGCGGCACGCTGGTCGCGCAGGAGCAGTTCGAACAGGTGCGCGAAGCGGCCATCGAGGACGTCGGCGGTTTGATGGACCTGATCACGCCGCTGGAAGAGCAGGGCATCCTGGTACGCCGCTCCCGCGAAGTGCTGGAGCGCGAGATTACCCAGTTCAGCGTGGTCGAGCGCGAAGGGCTGATCATCGCCTGTGCTGCGCTGTATCCGATTGCCGATTCGGAGTCGGGCGAGCTGGCGTGTCTGGCCGTCAATCCGGAATACCGGCATGGTGGCCGTGGCGACGAGTTGCTGGAGCGTATTGAAAACCGCGCCCGGGCCTTGGGTATCAAGACCCTGTTCGTCCTCACCACCCGCACCGCACACTGGTTCCGCGAACGCGGTTTCGAACCCAGCAGCGTCGACCGCCTGCCAAGCGCGCGTGCGTCGTTGTACAACTTCCAGAGAAACTCAAAGATCTTCGAGAAGGCGATATAAGCCTGGGTGCGGACTATATTTTGTGGGAGTAAGCTTGCTCACGAAGAGGCTGGAACGAGCCCCCAGAAAGGGGCGTTTGAATCGTCCCTTTCGTGAGCAAGCTCACCCACGCCCTTCGGGCAGAAGCGCAGAGCATTGGGCACGATAGTTGAGATGATCGTTCCTCACGCTCCAGCGTGGGAATGCAGTTCGCGACGCTCTGCGTCGTCAAGAGGACGCGGAGCGTCCAGAAAGGCATGCGACGCAGAGCGCCGCACGATAGTCGCGCCTGCACCGGCACCTTCGCGAGCAAGCTCCCCACAGTAATTGCACGATCAGTTACTGATCGACAGAATGCTCGCCTGATACGAACCCACGAACGTGTCGAAATCCACCACTTCTTCCGTTGCTTCCAGCTCGACCTGTTCCTCGATGGAGGTTTTGGCCAGGGCTTCGAAGTGTGCCTGTTCTTCGGCGCTCAGCGGGTGAGTGCGGAAGTATTCGGCGTGGACCTGGCTCTGGCGCAGGGAAAACGCGGTAAAGCCCTCGTTATGCGCTTCCATGCTGGCCAGCACCTGGGCAGACGGTGTGAGCGCGGTATCGTCGATCTTGGCCTGTTGCACGGCAATCGATTTGAGGTGCTCATCGGTGCCCTGAGCCTGATCGAGCAAGCGGGCAATCGGCGTGATCTTCTCCACCAACTCGGTTGCCCAGGTCTTGAGATCGACAGGGCGGTTGTCACGCATCAGGCTCAGGCCCGGGCGACGTCCTTCCTTGACCACTGACAGGAAGTTCGAGCTTGCGTTGGAGCACTCGTGGCTGGCCAGTTGCTGGCTTTCCTCAAGGGCGCAATACAGCACGAAGGCATCGATAAAGCGCGACTGCTCCAAGCTGATGCCGGTCGGCAGGAACGGGTTGATGTCCAGGCAGCGCACTTCGACGTACTGCACACCACGGGCCACCAGTGCCTGAATAGGGCGTTCGCCGCTATAGGTCACACGCTTGGGGCGAATGTTGGAGTAGTACTCGTTCTCGATCTGCAGCACGTTGGTGTTGAGCTGTACCCATTCGCCGTTCTGGTCGTGAGTGCCGACCTCGACGTAAGGCTTGTAAGGCGTGGCCACGGCCTTGCGCAGGCTGTCGGTGTAGCTGACCAGATCGTTGTAGCAAGGGGTCAGGTCGGCCTGGGCGTCACTCTGATAACCCAGGTCGCTCATACGCAGACTGGTGGCGTACGGCAGATACAGGGTGTCTGCGTCGAAGTGTTGCTCCAGCTGATGCTTGCGGCCGCGCAGGAAACCCGCGTCGAGTGCCGGTGAAGCGCCGAACAGGTACATCAGCAGCCAGCTGTAGCGGCGGAAGTTACGGATCAGCGCAATGTAGGAATGCGACTGGTAGTCGCGCGCATCGCCTGCAAAGTCCTCGGTCTGCTTGAGCAGCGCCCAGGCGTCTTCCGGCAACGAGAAATTGTAGTGAATGCCGGCAATGCACTGCATGGTCTTGCCATAACGCAGCGCCAGGCCCTTGCGGTACACGTACTTGAGCTTGCCGATGTTCGACGTGCCGTAATAGGCGATCGGTATGTGCTCTTCATCGGGCAACGGGCATGGCATCGACGGGCTCCACAGCAGCTCGTCACCCAGCTTGCTGTAAACGAAGCGGTGGACCCGGTCCAGGTTGTCGATGGTCTCGGCCGGGTTCTTCAAGGCTGGTGTGATGAACTCCAGCAGCGATTCGGAATAATCGGTCGTCACCTGACCGTTGGTCAGGGCGGCACCCAGAGCTTGCGGGTGGGGCGTCCGGGCCAGTTCTGCCGTTGCGGTAACGCGCAGGCACTCACGCTCGATACCGTGCAGGCACTGCTCCAGAAGAGAGAGGTTGTTACGCTCGCCGAGCAATGCAAGACGACGGTTTAAAAGTTCGCTCAAGGTGTAATCCTTCACGCATCGGTCGCCCCGATATGGGGGTGGACTTGACGGTCTACAAGGGTGAAGAAAGGAACTGGCGTAGTCGCCTGGTTGGTCAGTAGCGCCTGTTCACAATCACTGCTCTTTGTCGTACTACCCAAATGGACTCGGCACCACGCTAATGGTGCCGAAATTAACCCAAATGATGTCAGTACGGCTAGGTTCAGTTCGCAGGGATGCTGTTCATCAGCCCTCGATCAAGTCTAGATCACCGCAAATGTGCCTTGGGCTTTGGCCACAAGCTTGTCGCCCTGAACGACTTCGGCCTCGACCACCAGCGTGCGGCGACCTGCGTGCAGCACCTTGGCGATGCACAGGACTTCGCCCTCGGAGACGCCACGCACGTAGTTGATCTTGCACTCGATGGTCACGCTGCGCTGGTCGAAACCGTGAACGCTGGAACAGGCCAGGCCCATGGCGATATCGACCAGGCTGAAGATTGCACCGCCGTGCATCACGTTGCCGCGATTGCGCAGGTGCGCCTCCAGCGGCAACGCAACCTCGGCAACGCCCTCGTCCAGACGCCGCAGCTCGCAGCCGAGCATCTTGAAGTAGGCGCTGTGGGTCAGATCTTCAGGAATATCCATCAGCGCTTCTTCAGTTGCTTGGCATTGGCGAACAGCGACGCCATGGCATTGTTGGCGGGCGCTGGGGCAGTGGTTTCCTTGCGCGGCGCGTTGTTCTGGCGAGGCGAAGAACCTGGACGGGCACCGCGTGCACCATCGATTTTCTCGCCAGGCGTGTCGCTCATGCGCATCGACAGGCCGACGCGTTTGCGCGGGATATCGACTTCCATGACCTTCACTTTCACCACATCACCGGCCTTGACCGCTTCACGCGGGTCCTTGATGAACTTCTCGGACAACGCCGAGATGTGCACCAGACCGTCCTGATGCACGCCGATATCGACGAATGCACCGAAGTTGGTGACGTTGGTGACCACGCCTTCTAGGATCATCCCCAGTTGCAGGTCCTTGAGGTCTTCGACCCCGTCCTGAAACTCTGCGGTCTTGAACTCCGGACGCGGATCGCGGCCCGGCTTTTCGAGTTCCTGGAGGATGTCTGTCACAGTCGGCAGACCAAAGGTCTCGTCGGTGAATTTTTTCGGGTCCAGACGCTTGAGAAAGCTGGCGTCGCCGATCAGCGAGCGAATATCGCGGTCGGTTTCAGCCGCAATGCGCTGCACCAGCGGGTAGGCTTCCGGGTGAACGGCGGAGGCGTCGAGCGGGTTGTCACCGGTCATGACGCGCAAGAAGCCGGCGGCCTGTTCAAAGGTCTTTTCGCCCAGGCGGCTGACTTTCTTCAGCGCCGCGCGGGTTTTGAACGCGCCGTTTTCATCACGATGCGCAACGATGTTCTGCGCCAGCGTGGTGTTGAGGCCGGAAATGCGTGCCAGCAGCGCCACGGAGGCCGTGTTCACATCCACGCCCACGGCGTTTACGCAGTCTTCCACCACTGCATCCAGTCCGCGCGCCAGCTTGAGCTGCGAAACGTCGTGCTGGTACTGGCCGACCCCGATGGATTTCGGGTCGATTTTCACCAGTTCGGCGAGCGGGTCCTGCAAGCGACGGGCAATGGACACCGCGCCACGGATCGACACGTCGAGGTCCGGGAATTCCTTGGCGGCCAGTTCCGATGCCGAGTAGACCGACGCGCCTGCTTCGGAGACCATGACCTTGGTCATCTTCAGACCTGGGTATTTTTTGATCAGGTCGGCAGCCAGCTTGTCGGTTTCGCGGCTGGCGGTGCCGTTGCCGATGGCAATCAGATCGACCGAATGCTTGGCACACAGTGCGGCCAGTACGGCGATGGTCTGGTCCCACTGGTTTTTCGGTACGTGCGGATAGACGGTGGCGTAGTCGAGCAGCTTGCCGGTGGCGTCGACCACGGCGACCTTGCAGCCGGTGCGCAGGCCAGGATCGAGGCCCAGCGTGGCGCGCTGACCGGCCGGAGCGGCCAGCAACAGGTCGTGCAGGTTGTGGGCGAAGACATTGATCGCTTCGGTTTCCGCGCCGTCACGCAGCTCACCCAGCAGATCGGTTTCAAGGTGGCTGTACAGCTTGACCTTCCAGGTCCAGCGCACCACTTCGGCCAGCCATTTGTCTGCCGGGCGGTTCTGGTTCTGGATGCCGAAACGCTCACCGATCATCAGCTCGCACGGGTGCATGGCGCCCGGCAATTCTTCACCGACTTTCAGTGCCGAGCTCAGGAAGCCTTCGTTACGACCGCGGAAAATCGCCAGCGCACGGTGCGACGGCATGCTCTTGAGCGGTTCGTCGTGTTCGAAGTAGTCGCGGAACTTGGCGCCTTCCTCTTCCTTGCCCGGCACCACGCGTGCGCTGATCACCGCTTCCTGCTTGAGGAAGCTGCGCAGCTTGTCCAGCAGCGAGGCATCTTCGGCAAAGCGCTCCATCAGAATGTACTTGGCGCCTTCCAGCGCAGCCTTTACATCAGCAACGCCTTTATCCGCGTCGACGAAGCGGGCTGCTTCTGCTTCCGGAGCCAGGCTCGGGTCGTTGAACAGGCCGTCGGCCAGCTCGCCCAACCCGGCTTCAAGGGCGATCTGGCCCTTGGTGCGGCGTTTCTGCTTATAAGGCAGGTACAAGTCTTCGAGGCGGGTCTTGGTGTCGGCCAACTTGATATCGCGGGCCAGCTCCGGGGTCAGCTTGCCTTGCTCTTCGATGCTGGCAAGAATGCTGACGCGCCGCTCGTCCAGTTCACGCAGATAACGCAGGCGCTCTTCCAGATGGCGCAGTTGCGTGTCATCAAGACTGCCGGTCACTTCCTTGCGGTAGCGGGAAATGAAGGGCACGGTCGAGCCTTCATCCAGTAGTGCTACGGCCGCTGCGACCTGTTGTGGGCGTACGCCGAGTTCTTCGGCGATGCGGCTGTTGATGCTGTCCATAAAACCACCTGGAGTTGTGAGCAAAAAACTGGGCTATGTACGAATTGCCTTGCCTGGGTATCGTGCGCCAGCATTTATTTTCAGGGCTGGCGAACCGCCATGAGTCCGGCGTTGCCTGACTTCGAGGGCGGCGCATTATACCCAGCGAAGCCGGATTAGGGGATCGGCCGATAAATGGGGTGTTTTTTCGGCGAAAACGCAGGCACAAGTGTCGCCTCCAGTAAAATCTGCTAACAATGCACAAGGTGCGCATCACCGCAGCTACGCCATAATGCGCCCCGAGATCAGAGGAGCATCCGATGAGCAGCACCGCACAAAATGCCGAAGGCGAAAAAATCCTTATTGTCGATGACGATCCGGGGCTGAGCAGCCTCCTGGAACGTTTTTTCACCAGCAAGGGCTATCGTGCCCGCGCCGTGGCAAATGTGGAGCAAATGGACCGGTTACTGGCCCGCGAGGTGTTCAACCTTGTGGTGCTGGACCTGATGCTGCCCGGCGAAGACGGCCTTTCAGCCTGTCGTCGTCTGCGTGCCGCGAACAATCAGGTGCCGATTATCATGCTGACCGCCAAGGGCGATGAGCTGAGCCGCATCAAGGGGCTCGAACTGGGGGCTGACGATTATCTGGCCAAGCCGTTCAACCCGGACGAGCTGATGGCGCGGGTCAAGGCGGTGTTGCGTCGTCAGGCGGCACCGGTGCCCGGCGCCCCTGGCAGCGAAGACGAGTCGGTCAGTTTCGGTGACTACGTGCTGTCTCTGGCAACCCGCGAGCTCAAGCGCGGTGAAGAAGTGCACATGCTCACCACCGGTGAATTCGCGGTACTGAAAGCGCTGGTCATGCACGCTCGCGAGCCGCTGACCCGCGACAAACTGATGAACCTGGCGCGTGGCCGGGAGTGGGATGCGCTGGAGCGATCCATCGACGTGCAGATTTCCCGTCTGCGTCGTCTGATCGAGCCTGACCCTTCCAAGCCCCGTTATATCCAGACGGTCTGGGGCGTAGGTTATGTATTCGTTCCGGACGGCGCCGGAAGTCGCTGATTACCCGGTTGTCGGCCCAGAAATCCGTCATTGCTGCCAGTCACGTCGATAATCTTTACAGGTTTATCGACGTACTGGTTTTTTGCGTTCGTCCATCGGGTCCGGCCCGCGTTCGGCAAACCTGCGAGCCCCGCTCGCCCTGCAAAGTGTATGGCTGCAGTTATGAAGACTCCGCTCTGGTTCCCGCAAAGCTTTTTCTCCCGCACGCTCTGGCTGGTGCTCATCGTCGTGCTGTTTTCCAAGGCCCTGACGCTGGTTTATCTGCTGATGAACGAAGACGTGCTGGTCGACAGGCAATACAGCCACGGCGTTGCTCTGACCCTGCGCGCGTACTGGGCAGCCGGTGAAAACGATCGCGATGCGATTGCCGAGGCGGCGGGTCTGATTCGGGTGGTGGGCGGTGGCGTGCCGGAAGGCGAGCAGCACTGGCCTTACAGTGAGATCTATCAGCGGCAGATGCAGGCTGAGCTGGGCGCCGATACGGAAGTGCGTCTGCGGGTACACGCGCCACCCGCGCTGTGGGTGCGAGCGCCGAGCCTGGGTGACGGCTGGCTGAAAGTGCCGCTTTATCCGCACCCGTTGCGCGGTCAGAAAATCTGGAACGTGCTGGGCTGGTTCCTGGCCATCGGATTGCTTTCCACGGCATCTGCCTGGATTTTCGTGCGTCAACTGAGTCAGCCGCTCAAGCGTCTGGTGTTTGCGGCGCGCCAGTTGGGGCAGGGGCGCAGCGTACGCCTGCCGGTCAGCGACACGCCGAGCGAGATGACCGAAGTCTACCGGGCCTTCAATCAGATGGCCGAAGACGTCGAGCAGGCCGGGCAGGAGCGCGAGCTGATGCTGGCCGGTGTTTCCCACGACTTGCGCACACCGCTGACGCGCCTGCGCCTGTCTCTCGAACTGATGAACGACAATGAGTTCTCCGAAGGCATGGTGCGTGATATCGAGGACATGGACGCCATTCTCGATCAGTTCCTGGCGTTCATCCGCGATGGGCGCGACGAAGAGATCGAAGAGGTCGATCTGGGGCACCTGGTGCGCGATGTGGTTGCCCCCTTCAATGACGATGAAGACAGCATTCGTCTGTGCCTGGAGCCCATTCCGCCGTTCCCGCTGCGCCGCGTCTCGATGAAGCGCCTGCTGACCAATCTGATTGGCAACGCCAAGCACCACGCCGGTAACGGTATCGAAGTCGCCGCCTATGTATCCGGTGACCGAAACGCGCCTTACGTGGTGTTGAGCGTGCTGGACAGGGGCGCGGGCATCGATCCGTCCGAGCTGGACACCATCTTCAACCCGTTCATTCGTGGTGATCGCGCCCGCAGCGGCAAGGGCACCGGCCTCGGCCTGGCCATCGTCAAGCGTATCGCTGCCATGCACGGCGGCAACGTCGAGTTGAGAAATCGTTCGGGAGGCGGACTGGAAGCACGCGTAAGGCTGCCACTGGGGCTGATGCTGCCGAGGGATGCAATTTAACAAGAGGGCGAAGCGAGAAGGGAAATATAAAGCGCCGCACACGGTCACAGGAAGCGTTCGAAACGTCGACGCATTCTCGTGGTCTTGCACGGCGGCTTGCCTGACCCGGCCCTTGGCGGAGGTACTCCCTGTACCCCTAGGTCACGCCGATCCACTTGATCAACGCGTCCCGGCCCCTTGGTCATGCGCGTACCTTCCTCAGGCCGCACAAAGCCGAAAAGTGTCGACTCCTGAGCCGACACCTTTCTTCTGGATCAATACCAGTTAGGGTCCTTGCGCAGCTCTTCATTCAAGAGCTTTTGCATACCCTCGTCAGGCTTACCCAGGTAACGGTAGGTCGCGTGACGTGTTGGCGATTTGTCTGCAGGAAGACCGGCAGGCACTTCAACCAACATGGCATAAGCATCTTTCTTGTCGAGGCTGAAAGCCACGATCAGGCGCTTGCTTTTGCACGTATCGGCCGTCTCGCAAAGCGGTCCAACCAGATAATTGTCATCGTCCTCACGGGCCGCTGTCATCTGCTGCTCGGAAGCACCGGACAGGTTGATCACCCAATCCGGCAAACGCTCTTCCTTCTTGATGACCTTCGCCCAAGTGGTGCGGTACTCGGGGGCGGAGCTTAGAAGCTCATTGACCCGAGACTGCCCATCATTGGCTGCCATGACCATGGCACTGCCACCCATCAACAGGGCGGCGGCCAGTGTGCGAAATGACGTGTGCATTATCAGCCTCGACCGCGACGACCGAAGAAGAACGACACAACGAACATCACCAGGAAGACGACGAACAGGATCTTGGCGATACCAGTAGCCGTGCCCGCGATACCACCGAAGCCCAGTACTGCAGCGACGATAGCGATGATCAGAAACGTGATTGCCCAACTCAACATGGTGATACTCCTTTTGATGCCGTTTTAATAAGGGTGCTGCTTTTAAGGTCGGGTCAGAAAACCCATTTTTGCTGTGGAGCGACTTCATCTACAGAAACCAGGCCGTCGACATTACGCAGGCTTGAGGACATGTCCTTGACCGCTGGTGCACTAACACCGCGGTAGGAGGTGCTGCTGGTCTGGATGAATTGCTGTTTCGGTTGAGCTGCCTCGTTGGCTTGATTCCAACGCTGGAACTGCTGAATGGCGATCAGAGTGACGAGCAAGGTAAGAAGCAGAAAAAGACCTTGCTGAAGGTGCAGGGGAGAGATACGCAATTGTGCAATACGCTGGCTGTTCATCTGCAAAATCCCCTTGCCTGAGTGGGCATTCAATCTGATGGGTCGTTGTGGATCGACCTTTGTTGAATGGGTTATTGCAGACTGCATGCCAGTTTTTTGATCGATATAAATTTCTTTAAAATCAATGGGTTAATAAGTTTGGTGAGGGCATGTTACCAGCAAGCTGCACGATTACCCCTTTGTAATCGTGCGTTCTGCACGAAGCGCTCAGCGCGATGGCGCTGAACCCTCAGCCTGCGCTGCGTGCCATGACCTTCAGCGCGTCGCCGTTGACGCCTTTGACACCACGAATGTTTTTCGCGATTTCCACCGCCAGTTCTTTCTCGGCGAAGTTGGCAACCACGCCATTCAGGCTGACGACACCGGCCTTGGTGTCCACTTTGATGTTCAGCCCATCCAGCGTGCGGCTGTAGATCAGGCTTGCCTTGACCTTGCTGGTGATCCAGGCGTCACTCATTTCCTCGGTCGGGGTCAGCGACTGTGGCTGGGTCTTGGCCGCAATCGAGTCGGCTGCGCTGAGGCTGATCAGGTTGTTGACGCTGACCACTCCATCGGTATTGCTGGCCAGGCTACCCGCCAGCTCTTTGGCTTCGGGACTCTGTGCCCGGCCCTTGAGGGTGATGACGCCGTCCTTGCTGTCGACCTCGATATTCAGCGCTTCGGTCACGCTGCTCCACAGCAGCTTGGATTTCACCGTTGCGACCAGCGTTGCATCCTCGAACCGCTGAGCCATGTTGGTCCGGGTGCCAGGCTCGGTGGCGACAGCAGGATCCACCTCGAGCTGGTTGTCGACCTTTTCGATGCCTTTGGTATCCAGTGCGATGCGCTCGGCCAGCTCGCGGTCCACTTCGTTTTCAACCTTGCCCTTGAGCGTCGCAGTGCCTTGCTCGACACCCACATCGATCTTGAACGGGCTCAGATGCTTGTTCAGCGCGAAAGCTGTCCAGATCGAGCCTTCCTGACGCGCCTCGGTGAGCTGAGTGGGCAGATCAGGCTGGGCGAGTACCGGGCCGCTGCCCAGTAGCGCAGCGGCGGCGGTGATCAGAGCAATCTTTTTCAGTGAAAACATAGGAGTGTTCCTTTTGCGGTGAGATTTCGTCTCCGAATAGACGGTTTTGACGGCATAAACGCGGATTAGTCAGGCTGTTCGCCATTAGCTGATCAGAAAGCTACCATGCATGCCGAAGAATCAATCAGAATTGACCATGCAACTTGCCCGATGATTCCGAGACTAACTGAGACAATTCATTAAGGAGCGTAGGAAAAATGGAAGCAGCCACTGAGAATCAGGGCCGTATTCTGCTTGTGGACGATGAGTCCGCCATCCTCCGCACTTTCCGGTACTGTCTGGAAGACGAAGGCTACAGTGTTGCCACTGCCAACAGCGCAGCCCAGGCCGACACGCTCATGCAGCGTCAAGTATTCGATCTGTGCTTTCTCGATTTGCGTCTGGGCGAAGACAATGGCCTGGACGTTCTGGCGCAGATGCGGATTCAGGCGCCGTGGATGCGTGTGGTGATCGTGACTGCCCATTCGGCGGTGGATACGGCTGTCGATGCCATTCAGGCTGGCGCAGCCGACTACCTGGTCAAGCCGTGCAGTCCTGACCAGTTGCGTCTTGCGACGGCCAAGCAGCTTGAAGTTCGACAACTGTCTGCACGTCTCGAAGCACTGGAAGGTGAGGTTCGCAAGCCCAAGGATGGTCTGGATTCCCACAGCCCTTCGATGATGGCCATTCTGGAAACGGCCCGTCAGGTTGCGGTAACCGATGCCAACATCCTGATTCTGGGCGAGTCGGGTACCGGTAAGGGCGAGCTGGCCAGGGCGATTCATGGCTGGAGCAAACGCGCCAAGAAGTCCTGCGTCACGATCAACTGCCCATCGCTGACTGCAGAACTGATGGAAAGCGAACTGTTCGGCCACAGCCGCGGCGCCTTTACCGGTGCCAGCGAAAGTACGCTGGGTCGCGTCAATCAGGCCGATGGCGGCACCCTGTTTCTCGACGAAATCGGTGACTTTCCGCTGACGCTGCAGCCCAAGTTGCTGCGCTTCATTCAGGACAAGGAATACGAGCGCGTCGGTGACCCGGTGACCCGACGTGCCGACGTGCGCATCCTGGCCGCCACCAACCTCAACCTTGAGGACATGGTGCGCAGCGGACGTTTCCGTGAGGATCTGCTGTACCGCCTGAACGTGATTACCCTGAATCTGCCAGCCCTGCGTGAGCGCAGCGAAGACATTCTGACCCTGGCGGACCGCTTTCTGGCGCGTTTCGTCAAGGAGTACGCCCGTCCGGCTCGCGGCTTCAGCGAGGAGGCCCGTGCGGCGCTGCTCAATTACCGCTGGCCGGGCAACATTCGTGAGCTGCGCAACGTGATCGAGCGAGCCAGCATTATCTGTCCACAGGAGCGCGTGGAGGTCAGTCATTTGGGCATGGCTGAGCAACCGACCAACAACGCACCGCGGGTGGGAGCGGCCTTGAGTCTGGACGAGCTTGAAAAGGCGCACATCGGGGCCGTACTGGCAACCAGTGAGACCCTTGATCAGGCCGCCAAGACCCTGGGTATCGATGCTTCGACGCTTTACCGCAAACGAAAACAGTACAACCTATGAAATACCTCAAATGAAGCTGGCCATGAAGTTGCGCACCCGCCTCTTTCTGAGCATTTCGGCGCTGATCACGGTCGCTTTGCTCGGGCTGCTGCTGGGGCTCGTCAGTGTCATGCAGATGGCCCGGACTCAGGAATCGCTGATTCAGCATAACTTCGCCATCCTCGATCTGGGTCTGAAGTTGCGTCAGAACATGGGTGATCAGTTGGTGTTGATGACCGGTTCCAATCGCAATGAGCCTGAGCTGCAAAGAATGCAGAAGCAGTTCGAAGAGCTGCTGGAGGAGGGATCGGCGAAGGACACCCAGCAAGATGTGCGCAACGGTTTTGAAAAGACCCGAGGCGATTATCAGCGATTCATTGCCGCCTGGCAGCAGTATGGCAATGATCCGCGAGGCATACGCGGCAACTCGCAATTGAGCGAAAGTTTCGACACGCTGCGTAACGGTCTGATGGATGTGCATCGTAAGGCGCTGGAGAACATCAGCAACGCCGAGATCAACTCCAGGGATCGTGCATTGTGGATCGCCGGCTTGCTGGGCCTGGTCGGGCTGGCGGTGCTGTGCATCGGCTTTGTGACCGCGCATGGCATCGCCCGCCGTTTCGGTGCGCCGATCGAGGCGCTGGCCAAGGCCGCTGATCGTATCGGCGAGGGTGATTACGAGGTCACGCTGCCCATTTCCTCGGCCGCCGAAATGAACCTGCTGACCCGGCGCTTCGGCATCATGGCCGAAGCCCTGCGCCAGCATCAGGCGACCAACGTCGATGAGCTTCTGGCGGGCCAGCAACGTCTGCAGGCGGTTCTCGACAGTATCGACGATGGCCTGCTGATGATTGATCGCCAGGGCCACCTGGAGCACCTCAACCCTGTTGCGCAGCGCCAGCTCGGATGGGACGAGAGTCGCCTCGGGCACAGTCTGGGCGAGGCGTTGGGCCGCCCCGAGCTGGATGAGCAATTGCATCTGGTGCTGCGAGGCGGAACGCTGGAACGTGCGCCGGAAGACCTGGCCATCGAAATCGACGGCGAGTCGCGACTGCTGACCTACAGCATGACGCCGGTCAGCCACACCAAAGGCCACATCCTGGGTGCGGTGATGGTGCTGCACGACGTGACCGAGCAACGTGCTTTCGAGCGGGTACGAAGCGAGTTCGTCCTGCGCGCCTCGCATGAGTTGCGCACGCCGGTTACGGGTATGCACATGGCGTTCGGCCTTCTTCAGGAGCGTCTGCATTTTGCTCCCGAGTCCCGTGAGGCCGATCTGCTCAATACGGTCACCGAAGAAATGCAGCGCCTTATGCAGCTCATCAACGACCTGCTGAATTTCTCGCGTTACCAGAACGGTCTGCAGAAGCTCAAACTTGCACCGTGCTCCATCGAGACCTTGCTGCAAGAAGCCAAGGCGCGCTTTGAGGATCAGGCCCAGGAGCAGGATATTGTGCTGATGCTGGATATGCAGGAGCCGATGCCGCGCCTGCATGCCGATCAGTCCCAGCTGGAGCGGGTACTGGATAATCTGCTGGACAATGCCTTGCGTCACACGCCGCCGAACGGCCTGATTCGCCTGCAGGCCAGGCGTCACGGCGAGCGGGCGATCATCAGCGTCGAAGATAACGGCGAGGGCATTGCCTACGGACAGCAGGGGCGGATCTTCGAACCCTTCGTCCAGGTCGGCCGCAAGAAAGGCGGCGCCGGGCTCGGGCTGGCGCTGTGCAAGGAGATTGTCCAGCTGCACGGCGGACGCATGGGCGTTTATTCACGGCCGGGGCAGGGCACGCAGTTCTATATGGCTTTACCGCTCTGAGGGCTTGAGCACCAAGCCCTCACGCGCTTCAATTCGAGTGATTGAGCACCTGCAGGATGGCCGCGCTCTGTGCGTCAGGCTCGCCATCGAAGCGTGCCGGGCGATAGTGCATCTGGAAGGCGGCCAGTACCTGGCGTGTTGCGACGTCCAGTTCACCGGTCTGCGGGGTACTGTAGCCCAAGCGTGCCAATTGCTGCTGGAACCAGGTGATGCTCGGCAGATTGACGGCCAGCAATGCCTGACGCTGGGCAACCTGGCGTTCGTCCGGCCAGTTGCCCAGACCTTCGGCAGCGAGGCGTTTCCACGGGAACAATGGCCCCGGATCCTGCTTGCGCAACGGGGCGATGTCGCTATGACCGATGATGTGTTTGGGGTCGATCCTGTTGCGTTTGACGATGTCCTTGAGCAAGACAATGATCGACTGGGTCTGCGCTTCGGTGTACGGATACCACAGGCGACCTGTCGGCGTTTCCTTGAAGCCCGGATTGACGATCTCGATGCCGATCGAACTGGAGTTGAGCCAGGTACGGCCTTCCCACTCGCTTTCGCCGGCATGCCAGGCACGCGCGCTTTCATCGACCAGCTTGTAGATGGTGGCCTTGCTGTCGTCACCGATCAGGTAGTGGGCGCTGACCTCGCCATGGGTCAGTAATTGCAGCGAGCGTTCCAGCGACGTCGAGGTGTAATGCATCACCACGTACTGGGCACGGCCATCGAAATTTACCGAGGGATGGCTGGTGTCCAGCCTGGGGCCGCTGGCACAGGCAGTGAGGAGAAGCATGAGCAAGGCAGAGAAATACAGCTTCATGAGGTCGGCAGCGTCGGCAGGAAATGAAACATCATAACAAAATGTGTGCGAATAGCATGGGGCACCCGCTATTTGTTCAGGTCAAAATGTTTCAGTCAGCCCTGTTCGATGCGGTTCCGGCCGTTCTCCTTGGCCTTGTAAAGCGCCTGATCGGCACGTTTGATGGCGGTGTCGCTCTTCTCTGACGGGCGAAAAGCCGTCAGTCCAATGGAGACGGTGATGGTGACTCGCTCACCCTTGAAGTGGAAAGGGCACGACTCGACGGCGGCGCGCAGTTCATCCAGGAGCGTCAGCCCGGCGGCGGGAGATGTCGCGGGCAGCAGCATGACAAATTCTTCGCCGCCAAACCGTGCCATGAAGTCGTCGGCGCGCAGGCGTTTGCTGAGGACATTGGCGACGATCTTCAATACCTTGTCGCCAGCCAGGTGCCCGTAGCCATCGTTGATGCGTTTGAAATGGTCCAGGTCCAGAATGCACACCAGCAAGCTGTTTTTTTCTTCCTGCCACCTGGCCATCTCCTGTTCGAGTCGCTCGCCCCAGGCTGCACGATTGGGCAGTCCGGTGAGCGGGTCGATCAGGGCCTTTTGACGCTGTTCCTCCAGATGAGTCCTGAAACCCAGGGCTTCCTGCTCCATGCTCGCGACGCGAGCCGCCAGACCTTGCAGGCGCGAGGCCACTTCGCGCTCGCGGGCATCGCGCTTGAGCTGGTAGTGATCCATGGTGCCGAGCAGGGCCTCAAGCCGATTATCGAGCACCCGCTTGAGGCTGGGCAGATCGGAGGCGTCCTGAACACTGCTTTGCAGGCCGCCCACCTGTTCGCGCAACTGGTCGTTCAGGTCGCGCGCAGTGGTCTGATCCTCGGCGTGATCTTCACTGGCGGCCTGCAAATGGCTCTGAAACGATTCGAGCCGCTCATTGAGCTGCTTGAGGTAAGTGCCGAACTCCTGCTGACCACCGTTATTGATCGCCAGCATCAACACCGCCAGATCGTCGAGGATCGGCAGCAACTCGTACCAGTTAAGCCCATGTTTCAAGCGTAACTGCATATCCTCGACCTGCGGGCGAAAGTGCTCGGACAGGGTCAGGTCGTCCAGCAGGCCCAGCAAAGTCTGTTCAATGTGCGCCGCCACCGAGCTGTAACTGGGCTCTGGTGAGGAGGGCAGCGCGTAACCTTCTTCGCCCTCTGCCGACTCGAGCTGCTGCTCGGCCTCTGCGTCGGGTTCTGCGACTGTCACGTCGATTGGCGCGGGCCGCTGTTGGTAGGGCACTGATGGGACTGGCGCCAGAACATCCGCGAAATCGATGGGTTCGACGGTGGCAGGTGCAGGCCCGGCGACGGCTTCTACCGATATCGGTGCAATGTCCGTTGCAGTGGCCGGTGGCGCAGGTTCTTCAGGCGTCACTGCAGCGGGTATCACTGTGGCAGGCGCAGCGCTTTGCGGGTCAGGCGTCAGCAGTGGGCTGTTTGCGGCGACGGCGGCTGCGGTAGGGGAATCAACGGCCTCGGCTTCGCCAGGAGAGGCGTCTGGCGGAGCGTGAGCGCTTGCTGCTTGCCGCTCGGCTTCGGGCTCATGCGATTCCGGTGTGGGGGTGGCGTCTTCGGGGTGAGCCGCTTCAGAATGGGGCTCGTTGCTGTGGCCTTCGCGTGAACCGAACAGGCGTTGCAGCAACCCTTGGCGCGGGCCTTCTTCGGGTTTTTCAATCTGGGTAAGTGCCTGGCCCTGCAAATTGCTCAACTCGCCAAGCAGCAGGGGCAGTTCACGGGCCTGGGAGGCGCGCTCTTCAAGCTCCTTGGCAAAGCGCTTGAGCGGCTTGCGTACTTCGCGTGGCAGCGGCAGTGACTGTAGCTGTGCAACCAGTGCGGTCAGTGCCGAACTGATTTGAGCGGCCCGTACTTCGCGGCGTTGCTCAGAGTCCAGTACGGCTTTTTCAAGGCGCGGGATCAAGGCTGCCAGGCCCGCATCCATATCGTCCTTGCGGACGATTTCGCGCATTTCCTTCATGCATTCGTCGACGGCGCGGTCAGAGCCCTCAGCCGCCAGACTGCTGCGTACCAGACCGCGCCGCAACAAATCGAGCCGCGCATCCCAGCGCTTTTCGAGTGTGTCCTGCTGCTCGATCCCTTTGAGGTATTTCTCTTTCCAACGCTCCGCGTCGTCGCTCATGCAAGGCTTCCACCAGAGGGCACAGGCAGTGAGTCCCCACGCAATGAGTCTGGCAGGCGAATCTCGACAGCGACAGGCAGGTGATCGGAAATGGGTTGCGCCAGTACCTGCACGCGCTCGAGCGTCAGGGTCGGGCTGAGCAAAATGTGATCGAGGCAGCGTTGTGGCCGCCAGCTTGGGAAGGTCGCTTCTATCTGCGGGGCCAGAAGCCCCAGATCCCGTAGCGGAGAGTGCTCAAGCAGGTCATTGGCATGGGTGTTCATGTCGCCCATCAGCACCTGATGGCGATAGCCGCCGATCAGTTCGCGAATGTACGCAAGCTGCCGGGTTCGGGTTCGGGTCCCCAGCGCCAGGTGCATCATGACCACGACCAGGGCATCTTCGCCCTCGCCGAAACGCACAAGAATCGCGCCGCGCCCGGCGGGGCCTGGCAGCGGGTGATCCTCGATCTTGGTCGGACGCAGACGGCTCAGCACGCCGTTGCTGTGCTGGGCCAGGCGCCCGAGGTTGCGATTGAGCTGTTGATACCAGTACGGAAAGCCACCTAACTGAGCAAGGTGCTCTACCTGATTGACGAAGCCGGAGCGCATGCTGCCGCCGTCGACTTCCTGCAGTGCCACCAGATCGAAATCGTTGATCAGAGCGCCGATCTTCTGCAGGTTGCCCGCCCGGCCACCATGCGGCAGCAAGTGCTGCCAGCTACGCGTCAGGTAATGATGGTAGCGCTGGGTGCTGATACCCACCTGGATATTGAAACTGAGCAAACGCAGCCTGCCGTCTTCCGGCAGGCCGTTTTGCAGCAGATGATGTTCGTTGACCTGCGGATCATGCAGGCCAACGATACGGGTACTGCCTTTGCCCCAGCGGCGCATGACGTGCGCTTACTTGGCGGCTGCGGCAGCCGCTCGCTCTTTGGCAATCAACTGGTCGGCAACTTCCAGGGTCTTTTCCGGACCACCGGCAGAACCCAGGTCAAAGCGGTACTTGCCATTGACGATCATGGTCGGCACGCCGGTCACTTCATACTTCTTGGCCAGTTCCTTGTACTGGGCGATCTTGCCCTTGACCGCGAAAGAATCGAAAGTCTTCAGGAATTCGTCCTTGTTCACGCCCTGTGTGGCGACGAAATCAGCCATGTCATTCTTGTCGGTCAGACGCTTGCCGCCCTTCTGGATGGCTTCGAATACGGCTGCGTGGACTTTATGCTCGACGCCCATGGTGTCGAGGGTGATGAACAGTTGGCCGTGAGCGTCCCAAGGGCCGCCGAACATGGCAGGGATACGCACGAAATGTACGTCGGACGGCAGTTTTTCGACCCATGGATTGATGGTCGGCTCGAACGCGTAGCAATGCGGGCAGCCATACCAGAACAGTTCGATGACTTCGATCTTGCCTGGCTCGGCAACAGGCACAGCGCTTGCCAGCTCTACGTATTGCTTGCCGGCCTCGATGGGCGTGGCAGCCTGGGCGGACATACCGAACAGACTGGCGGCAACCAGAGCGGCGCTGATGATCAGATTACGCATGCTTTACTCCTGAGCAGATTGAATCGCCTTCAAGCGACGGTGTTTCGACCGGACGCGAAAGCCTGAGTTCGTTAGTGTAACGCTGAGGTTGTAAAAATGGGCGACCGAGGACGGCCTTTTTGCATAAGGAGTGAAGCAGGTCATGTCTGAATGTTCCAGCACATCTGTCAGATCGGCTCGATACGGTGTGAGTGTGGGCCGGGGGGCAGGTGTGTCATTATATGCGCACGCATCCAAACGAAACCGACACCTCCTGCCGCACCCCTTGCAGGCAGGTCTTCACCGGAAATCACATGCAACTCAAAAACCCCATCCTCGGTCTGTGCCAACAGGCCACGTTCATGCTCAGCGCCGCCAAGGTCGACCAATGCCCCGACGACGAAGGTTTTGAGGTCGCGTTTGCCGGTCGCTCCAACGCGGGCAAATCGAGCGCGCTGAACACCCTGACCCACGCCAGCCTGGCGCGCACATCGAAGACGCCGGGGCGTACCCAGTTGCTGAACTTTTTCGGTCTGGACGAAGATCGCCGCCTGGTCGACCTGCCTGGTTATGGCTACGCCAAAGTGCCCATTCCGCTCAAACTGCACTGGCAGCGTCACCTGGAAGCCTATCTGGGCAGCCGCGAAAGCCTGAAGGGTCTGATCCTGATGATGGATATCCGTCATCCAATGACCGACTTCGACGTACTGATGCTGGATTGGGCCATCGCCAGCAACATGCCGATGCACATTCTGTTGACCAAGGCTGACAAGCTGACCTATGGCGCGGCCAAGAACACGCTGCTCAAGGTTCAGGCCGAGATTCGCAAAGGCTGGGGAGATGCAGTGAGCATCCAGTTGTTCTCGGCCCCCAAGCGCATGGGGCTGGAAGAGGCCTACACCGTGCTGGCCGACTGGATGGAACTGGAAGACAAGGCACCTGCGGAGTAAATCGCAGGCAAAAAAGACCCCGGACTTCGCATGGGGAGGGGGAAGTTCCGGGGCTTAAGGTCCAGACCTTAGGGTGGGATCTGGATAACTGCCAACACTTAACACAACTAGGAGCACGATCGATTTTTCAACCAATCGACACGTCTGACTCCTGTCCAAACGGTTAAGTTCCAGCAGTGAAGAAAAGTTCACATTTCCTACAATATTTGACGAACCTGCTCACAGGTTCGCCATTTCAGGCTCAGTGAGCCTCGTCCCAATTGTTGCCAACCCCCACTTCTACCAGCAACGGCACTGCCAGTTCCGCTGCGCCGCTCATGTGTGGACGGATCTGTTCACTGACCTGATCGACCAGGTCCTCGCGCACTTCAAGCACCAGTTCGTCGTGAACCTGCAGGATGACCCGTGCATCCAGGCCGGACTCGTCCAGCCAGCCGTTCACCGCCACCATGGCTTTCTTGATGATGTCCGCAGCGGTGCCCTGCATCGGCGCGTTGATCGCCATGCGCTCCGCGCCTTTGCGCAGGGACTGGTTCTTGGCGTTGATGTCGGGCAGGTACAGGCGACGACCGAAGATGGTTTCGACAAAACCTTGCTCGGCAGCCTGGGCGCGGGTGCGCTCCATGTAGTTCAGCACGCCAGGGTAGCGGGCGAAGTAGCGGTCGACATACGCCTGTGACTGCTTACGGTCCACGCCAATCTGCTTGGCCAGACCGAACGCGCTCATGCCGTAGATCAGGCCGAAGTTGATCGCCTTGGCGCTGCGACGCATGTCAGTGGTGACGTTTTCCAGCTCGACGCCAAATACCTCTGCAGCCGTCGCGCGGTGAACGTCCAGGTCATTACGGAACGCGTGCAGCAAGCCTTCGTCCTGGGCCAGATGCGCCATGATGCGCAGTTCGATCTGCGAATAGTCGGCGGCCAGCAGTTTGTAACCCTTCGGGGCCACGAACGCCTGACGAATGCGCCGGCCTTCAGCGGTACGAATCGGGATGTTTTGCAGGTTCGGATCGCTGGACGACAAGCGGCCGGTGACGGCCACCGCCTGATGATAGGAGGTGTGAATCCGCCCGGTACGCGGGTTGATCTGCTCTGGCAGGCGGTCGGTGTAGGTGCTCTTGAGCTTGCTCATCGAGCGGTATTGCATCAACACCTTGGGCAGCGGGAAATCCTGCTCCGCGAGTTCGGCAAGCACGGCCTCGGCAGTCGATGCCTGACCGGTGGCGGTCTTGCTGAGAATCGGCATGCCGAGTTTCTCGTAGAGAATCACGCCCAGCTGCTTGGGTGAGCCGAGGTTGAACTCTTCGCCGGCAATGGCGAAGGCTTCGCGCTCCAGCGCAGTCATCTTGTCGCCCAGTTCGACGCTCTGGATGCCCAGCAGGTTGGCATCGACCAGCGCGCCCTGGCGCTCGATACGCGCCAGCACAGGCACCAGCGGCATCTCGATATCGTTCAATACCGGCTGCAGGGTCGGAATCGCGGCCAGCCGTGCGTCGAAGACTTCATGCAGGCGCAGGGTCAGGTCCGCTTCTTCGGCGGCGTAATTACCCGCCTGTTCCAGTGCAATCTGGTCAAAGCTCAGCTGTTTGGCACCTTTGCCGGCAATCTCCTGGAAATTGATTGGCGTGTGCGTCAGGTACTTGGCCACCAGGCTGTCGCGGTCGTGGCGGGTGGCGGTGGAGTCCAGTACGTAGGATTCCAGAATGGTGTCGAAGCGCACGCCCTGCAGGTCGATACCTTGAGTCTGATCGCCGTCGATCGCGCAATTGGCCAGCAGGTTGATGGCGAACTTGGCGTGCTGGCCGACCTTGGTTTTGTCCGGGTCTTCCAGCAGCGGCTTGAGCGCCTTGAGCACGGTGTCGCGGTCCAATTGCTGCGGCACGCCCATGTACGAGTGGGTCAGCGGAATGTAAGCGGCTTCGTGGGTCTGAATGGCGAAGGACAGGCCGACCAGTTGCGCACGCTGGGCATCGGTACCGTTGCTCTGCGTGACGAAGGCAAACAGCGGCGCGGCCTGCAGCTTCTTCAGCCACGCATCGAACTGGCCCTGTTCAAGAATGACTTCATAGGCCGTTTCTCTGGCCTCAACGGTCGGCTCTTCGACGGTCAGCTCCTGGCCGGCACGTTTGGCGTCGCGTTGCAGGTCTTCGATCCAGCTCTTGAATTCCAGCTCGGCGTACAACTCCATCAACGTGTCGCGGTCGGGCTCGCCGCAATGCAATTGATCCAGTTCGATGTCCAGCGGGACGTCGATCTTGATAGTCGCCAGCTCGTAAGACAAAAAGGCCATCTCACGATGTTCTTCGAGCTTGGCGGCCAGGGTCTTCGCGCCACGGATCGGCAGGGAAGCGACCTTGTCGAGGTTCTCGTAAAGCTCCTTGATGCCACCGCCGATGCCGACCAGCAGGCCAACCGCGGTCTTCTCGCCAACGCCGGGCACGCCGGGAATGTTGTCGACCTTGTCGCCCATCAGGGCCAGATAATCGATGATGTGCTCCGGACCGACGCCGAATTTCTCTTTCACGCCCGCCACATCCAGCACGCTGCCGGTCATGGTGTTGACCAGGGTGATGTGGCCGTCGACCAGTTGCGCCATGTCCTTGTCGCCGGTGGAGATCACCACTGGACGATCGGCTGCCGCGCTGCTGCGTGCCAGCGTGCCGATCACGTCATCGGCTTCGACGCCTTCAACGCACAGAAACGGGTAGCCCATACCTTTGACGCAGGCATGCAGCAGGTCGACCTGCACGCGCAGATCGTCCGGCATGCTCGGCCGGTTAGCTTTGTAGTCGTTGTACAGCGCGTCACGGAACGTCCCGCCCTTGGCGTCGAACACCACGGCGAGCGGGCTGTCCGGGTACTGGCGCCGCAGGCTTTTGAGCATGTTGAGCACGCCCTTGACGGCACCGGTCGGCAATCCTTTGGAGGTGGCCAGTGGTGGCAGTGCGTGGAAGGCGCGGTAGAGGTAAGAGGAACCGTCTACCAGGACGAGTGGCGCTTGGGTCATGAGCAGAATCAACCTTTTCGGCGGGGGCGGCGCTAGAATGCGCGAACCATTGACGACAAAGGGACAAGGTTATCATGCGCAAGGTAAATCGACTGATATTGACCGGCCTGTTGGCCTTTTGCCCTTTGTTCGTTGTTGCAGCAGAAGATCCACCTTCAGCGGCGCCGGACGTTACTATTCGCACTGACGGTGACAGAACCATTCAGGAATACCGCCAGAACGGCTTTCTGTATGCGGTTAAAATCACCCCGAAACACGGCAAACCCTATTTTCTGGTGCGCGCCGATGGTACAAGCCCCAATTTCATTCGTTCGGACCAACCGGACATGCTGATCCCGCAGTGGGAAATATTCAGCTGGTAGCACCCTACATTCACTTCAATCGTTGGCAGTCCTGATATGTCCGTTTTTACCCCACTGGCTCGGCCCGAGCTGGAAACATTTCTCGCCCCTTACGGGCTCGGCCGTCTGCTTGACTATCAGGGCATCGCTGCCGGTAGTGAAAACACCAATTACTTCATCAGCCTGGAGCAGGGCGAGTTCGTCCTGACGCTGGTCGAGCGCGGCCCGGTTCAGGAGATGCCGTTCTTCATCGAACTGCTCGACGTGCTGCATGAAGCCGATCTGCCAGTGCCTTATGCGCTGCGCACCACCGACGGTCAGGCGCTGCGCGAGCTGGCAGGCAAACCGGCGCTTTTGCAGCCGCGTCTGCCGGGCAAGCACATCAGCGAGCCGAACACCCAGCACTGCGTGCAGATCGGCGAGTTGCTGGCCAACCTGCATCTGGCGACCCGTGGGCAGATCGTCGAGCGCAAGACTGATCGCGGCCTGGACTGGATGCTGAATGAGGGGCGCAATTTTCTGTCGCATCTGGGCGAGACTCAGCGAGCGCTGCTTGAAAAGAGCCTTCAGGAGATCGAGGCGTTCAAGCCGCAGATCATGGCGCTGCCGCGCGCCAATCTGCATGCCGATCTGTTCCGCGACAACGTACTGTTCGAAGGTACGCACCTGACCGGGTTGATCGATTTCTACAATGCCTGCTCAGGTCCGATTTTGTACGACCTGGCGATTGCCCTCAACGATTGGTGTTCCCGGGAAAACGGTCAGCTCGACGCTGTCCGCGCGCGCGCCTTGCTGGGTGCCTATGCGGGCTTGCGACCGTTCACGGCTGCGGAGTCGAAGCTTTGGGCGACTATGTTGCGTATCGCTTGTGTGCGTTTCTGGCTGTCACGTTTGATCGCCGCCGAAACCTTCGCCGGGCAGGATGTGCTGATTCATGATCCTGCGGAGTTCGAGCGCCGCCTGGCCGAGCGCCAGGAAGCGCACATTGCATTGCCGTTTGCGCTCTGAGACCAGACCTGTCTCGGCAAGTCTGAGCTAGTTGGGCGGTTGACTATCGTCTCCACGCTCGCGTGGGAATGCAGTTCGTGACGCTCTGCGTCACAGCTACATGCCGCATCACGCTGGACAGAAATCTTTCTGTGAGTGAGCTTGCTCACGAAGACTTTGGTCCAACGCCATATTTCCCGGGGCTGCACCGGCCTCTTCGCGAGCAAGCTCGCTCCCACGAAAACTTGTGTGTAAAGCTGAGCGCGGAGCATGTTGCGGGCACTTATCGTTCCTCACGCGTGGGAATGCATTTCGTGACGCTCCGCGTCACAGCTACATGCTGTATCGGGCTGGACAGAAATCTTTGTGGGAGTGAGCTTGCTCACGAAGACTTTGGTCCAACCGCCATATTTCCCGGGGCTGCACCGGCCTCTTCGCGAGCAAGCTCGCTCCCACGAAAACTTGTGTGTAACGCTGAGCGCGGAGCATGTTGCGGGCACTTATCGTTCCTCACGCTCCGTGGGAATGCAGTTCGTGACGCTCTGCGTCACACGGCAGTGCTGCGATGTGGGCGGTGGCAGTCAGAGACTGCTCAGGCAACCTGCCAAATCATCAGCCAGCTTTTGCAGTACTTGCTCGTAACCCTGCGCGGTGGCTGGGGTGTAGCCGCCCAGTCCGTCCAGTTCGGCCAGTTTGACCGGCAGGCCGGTGCTCAGTGTTTCGGCCAGGCGCGGGCGCAGGGGTGGTTCGCTGAATACGCAGGTCTTGCCTGCGGCTTTCAGGCGTTCGCGCATGGCGGCGACGTGCTGTGCGCCGGGCTGGATCTCGGCGGCGATGGCGAATACCCCGGCATGCTTGAGCCCATAGGCCTCTTCGAAATAATCGAAGGCCTCGTGGAACACGAAGTAGGGCTTGCCTGCCACTGCGCTGACACGCTGCTTGATACGAGCGTCCAGCGTATCGAGACGTTTGCTGAAGGCCTCGGCATTGCTGGTGTAGCGTGTTGCATTGGCAGGGTCGGCAGCGCTCAGGTCAGCGGCCATTTTTGCGGCGATCACTCGCGCGTTGACGGTCGACAGCCACAGGTGCGAATCGAGACTGCCGGGCCGGTGATCGTGGTCATGTTCGTCTGCGTCGTTGTCGTGATCATGCTCGTGGCCATCATGCGAGGCGTTGTCTTCGCCAAAGTGGCGCAGGTGCATACCCGGCAGTGTCTGCACGGCAACCGTAGGCAGTTTGCGGCCTTTCAGGACGCGTGGCAGGAAGGTTTCCATGTCCGGGCCGATCCAGTAGAGCAACTCGACGTCCTGTACCCGCCGTACGTCGGATGGGCGCAGTGCGTAGTTATGCGGTGAGGCACCCGGTGGCAGAAGCACTTCCGGGTTACTGACGCCGTCCTGCACAGCCGCCGCAATCAGCTGCAGAGGCTTGATACTGGTCAGCACTCGGACCTCAGCCTGAGCAGGGGCGATGATCAGCAGGCTGACCCAGAAAACAGCAGCAAGATTTAAAAGACGGCGCACTCGAATCACTCATATCAGCCAGGAACGGGTAACATAATAACGTCTCTAGCCAATATCGTCGCTGCTCATGCCCAATACTCCCCTGGCCAGTCGCCCCCATGACCACTCTCACTGCGTGCATTCGGCCCTCGCCGAAGCCGATGCGCTGTGCGCCAAACAGGGTCTGCGCCTGACCACCTTGCGCCGTCGCGTGCTGGAACTGGTCTGGCAAAGCCACAAGCCGCTGGGTGCTTACGACATCCTTGCAGTGCTGAGTGATGAAGACGGTCGCCGTGCGGCCCCGCCAACCGTTTACCGTGCGCTGGATTTCCTCCTGGAAAACGGGCTGGTACACCGGATTGCCTCGCTCAACGCCTTCACGGGCTGCAACCACCCCACCCACGCGCATCAGGGCCAGTTCCTGATTTGCCGCTTGTGTCATGCGGCGATCGAACTGCAGCACCCGGCCATCAGCAATGCCGTGGTCGATGCCGCCGCAGGCGTCGGCTTCGAGGTGGAAGGCCAGACGGTCGAGATCGTCGGCGTGTGCGCTGGCTGCAAGGCCGCTTGATGTCGGATGCATTGATACGTCTGGACAAGGTCGCCGTTACGCTTTCCGGGCAAAACGTCCTGGATGACATCCAGTTGAGCGTCAAGCCTGGCGAGATCGTCACCCTGATCGGCCCCAACGGTGCTGGCAAGACCACGCTGGTGCGTGCGGTGCTGGGGCTGCTCAAACCCGACTCCGGTAGCGTCTGGCGCAAGCCGAAGTTACGTGTCGGCTACATGCCGCAAAAACTGCATGTGGACCAGACGCTGCCGCTGTCGGTGCTGCGTTTCCTGCGCCTGGTTCCCGGTGTGGATCGCACGGCCGCAGCGTCGGCGCTGGAAGAAGTCGGCGCCGGAAAGGTCATCGATAGCCCGATTCAAGGCATTTCCGGTGGCGAGATGCAGCGTGTTCTGCTGGCACGCGCGTTACTGCGCAAGCCTGAGTTGCTGGTCCTCGACGAGCCGGTGCAGGGTGTCGACGTGGCCGGACAGGCCGAGCTGTACAGCCTGATTACCCGGTTGCGCGACCGCCACCAGTGCGGCGTGCTGATGGTTTCCCACGATCTGCATCTGGTCATGAGCACCACCGATCAAGTGGTGTGCCTGAACCGCCACGTTTGTTGCTCCGGGCATCCCGAGCAGGTCAGCCATGACCCGGCCTTTGTCGAGCTGTTCGGCAAAAATGCGCAGAGCCTGGCGATTTATCACCACCATCACGACCACGCCCATGATCTGCATGGCGCGGTGGTGAATGACGCTGCGACCTCTCACACTCATGTTCACGGAGACGGCTGCAAGCATGGCTGATTTTCTACTGTATGCCTTGCTGGCAGGCGTTGCTCTGGCCGTGGTCGCTGGCCCGCTGGGATCATTCGTGGTCTGGCGGCGCATGGCGTATTTTGGCGACACACTGTCCCACGCCGCGCTGCTCGGCGTCGCACTGGGCTTCCTGCTCGATATCAGTCCGACCATCGCGGTGACGGTCGGCTGCCTGCTGCTGGCGGTGTTGCTGGTCACGTTGCAGCAGCGCCAGCCGCTGGCGTCGGACACGCTGCTGGGGATTCTGGCACCAAGCACCTTGTCGCTGGGGCTGGTGGTGCTCAGTTTCATGCACGAAGTGCGCATCGACCTGATGGCCTACCTGTTTGGCGATCTGCTGGCCATCAGCCCGGCTGATCTGGGCTGGATTCTGGGCGGCAGCACGTTGGTGCTGGTGCTGATCGTCGCGCTGTGGCGCCCACTGCTGGCAATGACCGTGCATGAAGAACTGGCGCGTGTCGAAGGCCTGCCGGTTGCTACACTGCGCATGACGTTGATGCTGCTAATCGCGGTGGTGATCGCGGTAGCGATGAAAATCGTCGGTGTTTTGCTGATTACGTCGCTGTTGATCATCCCGGCGGCTGCGGCACAGCGTCACGCCCGTTCGCCGGAGCAAATGGCGCTGGGCGCGAGCCTGTTAGGCGTGATAGCCGTGTGTGCCGGGCTATCATTGTCCTGGTTCAAGGACACCCCTGCCGGACCGTCTATAGTGGTATCTGCTGCGGCGTTGTTCTTGCTCAGCTTTGTTCTACCCAGGCGAGCGGTGTAGACTTGCTCGTTTTTTGCGCAAACTAGAGAATCGCAGGAATGAAGCCGTTCGCCCCACGCTATCTGCTGCTTGTCGCATTTTCCATCCTGCTGGGTGCCTGCCAGAGTGCGCCCACTGTCGAGACGCCTGGCTCCGAGGCTCAGCCTGACGCGTTCGCTCAGCTCGAGCAGAACATCGCCGGCAATGAGCTGGCAACCGCCGAGGACCAATTGGCGGCGTTGCAGGCGGCCAATCCTGCCGACATCCGTCTGGAGCCTTTTCAGCGTCGTCTGGCCGAAGCCTATCTGAGCCGCAGCCAGATCAGCCTGCAGAAGGGTGACATGAACGCGGCGGCCTCTGCGCTGAGCCGTGCACGCGCCCTGATGCCCAAAGCACCGGCGCTGACCAGTGGCGTAAACGGCGCCATTGCCCATGCACGCAAGGCCGAGCTGGAAAAAGCCGAAGCGGACTTGAAGGCGGCCGAAGCCAGAAGGGTTGCCAAGCTGATTGATCCGTCGGCAGAAAGCACGACGATTGAGCTCAAGATCGGCGATATGCGTGCATTGCGTCGTCAACTGAACGATATCGCAGCCGATACCGTAGCGTTCAACTGTGAAGTGCTGATGGTGGTGCCGCGCACCGAAGACTATCCGTGGCTGGCGACGTTGCTGACCAAGCGGGTGGTCAAGACCAATCCGGATTTCGAACTGCAATTGCGTCGCCAGATCGAGCGCAATGAAAAAGCGCAGATCATCCTGACGCCAGCCAAGTCCTGAGTCGATCCTTGATCCGCTCTTGATTCTGGCCGAAGGCCGTGGGAGCGAACTTGTTCGCGAAAGGGCCGTTACATCCGCTGAGTATGTATCGCCCGGAATAGCGCTTTCTCAAACAAGCAAAGCGTCGCTCGGTTCTCTCGGATGCCCTGCGTTCAGAAACCCCATTTCGTGTGCTCATCGAGATGATGTATCACGATTAGCGTGCCGAACTGCATTCCCACGCGGAGCCTAAAGAACGAGAAGTGTAGGGGAGTCTATGCGGGGGGGGGGGCGAGAACGTTCAGAAAGGCGCTCCCACGCCGGAGCGTGGGAGCGATACGCGTAGCAGCGTCAGATCAAGCCGGAATAGCCTTGGCTTTCACTTCACGATCCCACACACGGTGCTGAGCAATCGCGTGGAAGAACGCTTTGAACGACTTGCTATCGGATACCTCCAGCAGGCCCGCATCTTCTTCCAGGCGTAGCAGACTCAGCAGCTCTTTGGCTTCCCCGGCAAAGGAGATGGCCTTGAGGTGCTTGTAGGCTTCAAGGATGAAGTGCAATGCCACGCCGTCGCCTTTCAGCGCTTCGATCGAAGCCTTGCCACCCGGCACGAAGACTGCGTCGAACGCTACCGAAGGCAGGCCTTCAGCCGATGCGTCCACTGGCAGGCTCTTGCCGTCAGCTGTCTTGACCGGTGCGGAGGTCGGGCCCAATACCTTGGCGTGTGCGCCTTCGGCAGTCAGCGCGGCTTTCATGGCGTCGACCGCTTTGCCGTCGACGCCGTCAGCCACCAGAATGGCAACCTTGCGCGAAACGATATCGCCAGACAGCAGGTTGACCTGGCTCAGCGCAGGCGACTCTTTAACCGAAGTCTGACGCACAGGTACGGTACCGGCAGTCGGTGCTGGCAAGCCGAGGTTAGCGGCTACACGCTTGGCCAGCTCCAGATCGATGTTGGCCAGAATCTCGTTGACCTGACGGGCACGAATGTACTCGCGCTCGACCTTGCCCAACTCGAAGCTGTAGGCCGCGATGATGTGCTCTTTCTCGTGATGGCTCATGCTCTGGAAGAACAGGGTGGCCTGCGAGAAGTGATCGCCGAACGATTCGCTGCGCTCACGCACCTTGTGCGCTTCAACACGCTCAGGGTAGGTCTCGAAGCCGCCATCTACCGGGCCGGCAGGGGTTTCTTTCGGCCAGCCGCCATCGATCGAGTTAGGCTCGTAGGAAGCGCGGCCCTTGTCGATAGTGGTGCGATGCTGTGCATCACGCTGACCGTTGTGGTTCGGTGCAATCGGACGGTTGATCGGGATTTCGTGGAAGTTCGGCCCACCCAGACGGCTGATCTGCGTGTCGGTGTAGGAAAACAGACGACCTTGCAGCAGCGGATCGTTGGAGAAATCGATACCCGGCACGATGTGGCCCGGGCAGAAGGCAACCTGCTCGGTCTCGGCGAAATAGTTGTCCGGGTTACGGTTCAAGACCATCTTGCCCAGCGGGGTGACCGGGACCAGTTCTTCCGGGATGATCTTGGTCGGATCGAGCAGGTCGAAGTCGAACTTGTGCTCGTCTTCCTCGGCAACGATCTGTACACCCAGTTCCCATTCCGGGTAGTCGCCCATCTCGATGGACTCCCACAGGTCGCGGCGGTGGAAATCGGTGTCCTTGCCAGCGAGCTTCTGCGCCTCGTCCCAGACCAGCGAGCAGACGCCGAACTTGGGCTTCCAGTGGAACTTCACGAAGCTCGACTTACCTTCGGTGTTGATAAAGCGGAAGGTGTGGATACCAAAGCCCTGCATGGTGCGCAGGCTTTTCGGGATCGCACGGTCGGACATGGTCCACAGCACCATGTGCGCGGATTCCGGCACCAGCGAGACGAAGTCCCAGAAAGTGTCGTGGGCCGAGCCACCAGTCGGGATTTCGTTGTGCGGCTCGGGTTTCACCGCGTGCACGAAGTCAGGGAACTTGATCGCGTCCTGAATGAAGAACACCGGCATGTTGTTGCCCACCAGGTCGAAGTTGCCTTCGTCGGTGTAGAGCTTGACGGCAAAGCCACGCACGTCACGCACGGTATCGCCCGAGCCGCGTGGGCCCTGAACGGTGGAGAAACGCACGAACACCGGAGTCTTCTTGCCCGGATCACGCAGGAAGCCTGCTTTACTCAGGGCGCCGTGGTCTTCGTAAGTCTGGAAATAGCCATGCGCTGCAGTGCCGCGGGCGTGGACGATACGCTCCGGAATACGCTCATGGTCAAAGTGCGTGATCTTTTCACGCATGATGAAGTCTTCGAGCAGCGATGGGCCGCGGCTGCCGACTTTCAGGGTGTTCTGGTTATCGGAAATCTTGACGCCGTGGTTGGTGCGCAGGGCCTGCTGGGTCGCGTCCGAGCGAAACTGCTCGAGACTTTCCAGCTTTTCGTTGGTATTGCCACGGTCCAGGGTGTCGGTACCTGCCATTTCGCTCTTGGGCGTTTCGGTTACAGGTGGTGCGTTCTTGCTAGCCATCAGAGACTCCTTATCTCGCCCCAATCATTGAGTTGGGTTCGCTGATTACGACTTCCCTGGCGTAAGCGGGAAATCACGGTATCCAAGAAGTGACCGGAGCTAAAAACAGCCGTTCCTTTTATTTTCCGCATACGATCACCAACGGTCGTGTTATGCCTATTGCGCAGGACAGCCGGTAAATAAATGCTAAGCACAGCGGGCCGGACAGGCTAAAATGCGCGCCCGGCTTTATCCGGCCGAGGTAACGAAGCAGGTGGTGCTCTAGCCACTGCGCTGATTTTTTAACGCGCCCCACAAGGTTCGCTCCGTGATCGAGTTTCATAACGTCAACAAAACCTATCGGGTGGCAGGCAAGGAAATACCGGCCCTGCACCCCACCAGCCTGCGCGTCGACAGCGGCCAGGTGTTCGGCATCATCGGCCACTCCGGCGCGGGCAAAAGTACTTTGCTGCGCCTGATCAACCGCCTGGAAACCCCGAGTGGTGGACAGATCGTGGTCGATGGCGAAGACGTCACTGCGCTCGACGCCAATGGCCTGCGCCGCTTCCGCCAACAGGTCGGGATGATTTTTCAGCACTTCAATCTGCTGGCGTCCAAAACCGTGGCCGACAACGTCGCCATGCCGCTGACCCTGGCAGGCGATATGCCGCGCAAGCAGATCGACCAGCGCGTGGCCGAGTTGCTGGAGCGCGTCGGCTTGTCCGATCACGCCAAAAAGTACCCGGCACAACTGTCGGGTGGCCAGAAGCAGCGCGTCGGCATCGCCCGCGCACTGGCTACCAAACCAAAAATCCTGCTGTGCGATGAAGCCACCAGCGCGCTGGACCCGCAGACTACTGCGTCGGTCTTGCAGCTGCTGGCCGAGATCAATCGTGAGCTGAAGCTGACCATCGTGCTCATCACCCATGAAATGGACGTGATTCGTCGCGTCTGCGATCAGGTGGCCGTGATGGACGCCGGGGTGATTGTCGAGCACGGCAAGGTCGCGGATGTGTTTCTGCATCCACAACACCCGACGACCAAGCGTTTTGTGCAGGAAGACGAGCAGGTCGACGAAAACGAGCAGCGTGACGACTTCGCTCATGTTCAGGGCCGTATCGTGCGTCTGACGTTTCAGGGCGAGGCCACCTACGCGCCGTTGCTCGGCACAGTGGCGCGGGAAACCGGCGTCGATTACAGCATCCTCGCCGGTCGTATCGACCGCATCAAGGACACTCCTTACGGGCAGTTGACGCTGGCCATCACCGGCGGCGACATGGACGCCGCCTTTGCGCGCTTCACCGCCGCTGATGTTCATATGGAGGTGCTGCGCTGATGGACGCTTTTCTGAACCTGTTTTCCAATGTCGACTGGTACGAGATCTGGGTGGCCACTGGCGACACGCTGATCATGCTCGGTGTATCGCTCGGTTTCACCATCCTGCTCGGCCTGCCGCTGGGCGTGCTGATGTTTCTCACCTCGCCGCGTCAGTTGCTGGAGCACAAGCAGCTGTATGCCACGGTCGGGGTGATCGTCAACATGCTGCGCGCGCTGCCGTTCATCATCCTGCTGATCGTGATGATGCCGTTGACCGAGATCATTACCGGCACGTCACTGGGCATCCTCGGCACATTGCCTCCGCTGATCGCCGGCGCCACGCCGTTCTTTGCGCGCCTGGTAGAGACAGCCTTGCGCGAAGTGGATCGCGGCATCATCGAAGCCACCCAGGCCATGGGCGCGACCACTCGGCAGATCATCGTCAAGGCGCTGCTGCCTGAGGCGCGGCCTGGCATTCTGGCGGCGATCACAGTGACCGCCATTGCGCTGGTGTCGTTCACGGCCATGGCCGGTGCAGTGGGCGCTGGCGGGCTGGGCGACCTGGCGATTCGTTATGGTTATCAACGCTTCCAGAACGATGTGATGTTCGTGACGGTCGTATTGTTGCTGGTGCTGGTGCAGATTCTGCAGACCATCGGCGACAGACTGGTCGCGCATTTCACACATCGTTGATCGAACCCGTTGGTATTGGCCCGTCTCGTACGGGCCCAAAGGAGTTGTTGTATGAAGAAACTATTGGCCATATTCGCTGCTGTCACCGCTTTGTCCGCGCAGGCCAACGAAACTCTGACCGTCGCGGCCTCTGCCGTGCCGCACGCCGAGATTCTCGAGTTCGTCAAACCGACCCTGGCCAAAGAAGGCGTGGATTTGAACATCAAGGTGTTCAATGACTACATTCAGCCTAACGTGCAGGTGTCGCAGAACCGTATGGACGCGAATTTCTTCCAGCACCAGCCGTATCTGGATGAGTTCAACAAGGGCAAAGGTACTGATCTGGTGGCCGTGGCCAAGGTGCACATCGAGCCTTTCGGCGCTTACTCGGACAAGCTCAAGACGCTGGCAGACCTGCCCAACGGTGCCAACGTCGCGCTGCCCAATGACGCCACCAACGAAGGCCGCGCCTTGCTGCTGCTGGCCAAGGCAGGTCTGATCACCCTGAAGGATCCGGGCAACATCCTGTCCAAGCCTTCGGATGTCGTGAATAACCCGAAAGACCTGAAGTTCCGTGAACTGGAAGCGGCCACGCTGCCCCGCGTGCTGACTCAGGTCGATCTGGCGCTGATCAACACCAACTACGCTTTGAGCGCCAAGCTCGATCCGACCAAGGACGCGCTGATCATCGAAGGTGCCGATTCGCCCTACGCGAACATTCTGGTGGCCCGCCCGGACAACAAGGACTCGGACGCGATGAAGAAGCTGGTAGCCGCCTTGCAGAGCCCTGAAGTGAAAACGTTCCTGGCCGAGAAGTACAAAGGCGCTGTGGTTCCGGCGTTCTGATTTAGCTGCCTGCAGAGGATCGAGCGCGACGCGATACCCCTCGATCCCGAGCCAGCTTCACGTTGGCTCGACGCTCAGGGCGCTGTGTGGCAACCATCATGGCCCGCGCGCACTTCTACAGAACCTGTTCTGGATCAGTCTGGTAATCTGTCCCGGTGATTCCAGCCCTCTGGCCTGTCGCTGGTGATCTTGCTGACTGGCTCGGGGCAACGCTCAAACTTTGGTCCTTCAGGCAGGGACCGGCCTTTTATTAAACGACGCGTCAGCGACAGGGACTGTCATCAATGCAATCTAATTTCAGCAAAGGCATCTTCTTTGCGCTCTCCGCCGCAGCCCTCAACGCAACGATTGGAGTGCTCAGCAAAATCCTCATGAGTCATGGTTTTACCCCCAGCAGTGTGGCGGTTATCAAGACCATCCTGGGCTGCCTGCTCCTCTCGGTATTATTGCTTTTCTTAAGGCGTCCGGCGTCGAAAGCGAAATGGGTACACGCAGCAGTCTGTGCATTCCTCGGCATTTTCGTACTGTTCCACTTTGAAACGTCCGCCTACCGAAGTTACGCAGCGGCAGGCGTCGTCGTGGTGCTGATGGCCAGCGCCTCGATTTCCTCGATTATTCTGGGGCGTATCTTCCTCAAAGACGCCATTACCGCGAATGCAGTGGTGGGGGCAGCGCTCGCTATTGCCGGGATCGCAGTGATTTTTGGCGCCGATATTCAGCAGGGCTTCACCCTGCAGGGCGCCGCACTCGCCTCTATTGCCGGTTGTGGTTACGGGGCTTTTTCAGTCGCCATGAAGCATATGGGTGTGGCAGGAGGGCTGCATTTTACCCGGCAGCTGCTGTTTTTTGGCGGGCTGTACCTTCTGATGCCAGCAGCGGCAGACGGTTTTGTGATCGGCGAACTGTCAGCGCTTGTGATTGCCGCACTGTTAGCGCTGGCGGCGTTGCCGACCATATTGGGGTTCTTTTGCACAACCAAGGCCATCGAATACCTCAAGCCGTCCCAGGTACAGGCATTGGAGTTGACCGAACCGCTGTTCGCCGCGCTGTTGGCGTTCGTGGTGCTCAATGAAGTGCCGCGTGAGAGCTTGTACGTCGGGGCGATGCTCATCATCGCAGGGTTATGTTTCTCCAATGAGCTGATTCGTTTGGGAAGCAAGGCGCCTGTTCGGTTGAGCGAGTAAACCTTTATCAGGTTCGTTGAAGCGGCAGAACGCTCGGTTTAATCCCGCTCCAGCAACCCCGGCAATTGCTTCACCAGCTTCTGGTTGTTCAGCGGTGCGCGGATAAAGCCTCGCTGGGTGCCGTCCGGGCCAACCAGGGCCAGATTACCGCTGTGATCGACGAAGTAGTTCGGTTTGCTGGTGTCTGCAGGAATGAACGGAATGCTCACGGCATTGGCCAGTGTCTGAATATCAGCGACAGGTGCCGTCAGGCCGATGTACTGCGGGTCGAAGTAGCCCAGGTACTGCTTGAGCTGCTGCGGCGTATCACGGTTCGGGTCGACGCTGACCAGTACTACCCGCATGTGCTTGACTGCCTCTTCGGGCAGCTCGGCCCTGATCTGCTTGATTTGCGCCAGCGTCGTCGGGCAAATGTCCGGGCAGAAGGTGTAGCCGAAGAACATCAGCGTCCATTGGTCTTTCAAGCCATCAAGCGCTACAGCCGCGCCGTTCTGGTCGGTCATGCTCAGGGCTGGCAATTGGCGGCTTTGGGGGAGCAGCACAATACCCGCGTCGTTGAGCGCCGCCTGGTCCTGTGAGCTGCGACCAGGCAGCACCTGACTGAGAATCACGCCCAGAAGCAGGGCGACGATGGCGGCAGCAATGAAAACGGCTTTCTGGGTACGGGTCATGGTGTCAGCGCGAGTCGTGATCGGCGTAAGGCCGAGGATGATGGCCTATATTGCGCACCGAGCCTAGGCTCTGTACGAAAAGTGGCTGCGCATCGGTGATGCTTCGTTAAAAACAGGCTCGGAATGCTCATTTACAACACGTAGACTCCGCTTCCTCGCCTGTTTTTGCCTCGCCTGACCTTCGCTCGCCGACTTTTCGTACAGCGCCTAGCGCGTGGTGACATCGAACAGCGTATAAGTCAGCGTCAGACTTTTTACATCGTCGGGCAGGTCACGGTCGACGATGAAGCGCACCGGCATCTCGATGCGCTCGCCCGGTTGCAATGTCTGTTGGGTGAAGCAGAAGCATTCGGTCTTGTGAAACCAAGCTGCCGCCTTTACAGGCGAAATACCCGGTACGGCCTGGGCTTGCATCGGCCTGTCGGTCGGGTTCTGCGCGATGAAGATCATCTCGTTGACCGCGCCGGGGTGGACCTGCATCTGGCGGGACTGCGGGTAGAACGCCCAGGTCATCCCGGCCGCGTTGCCGGCAGTAAATTGCACCTCGACCTGACGAGAAACGTCCTCCCCCTGCACGCCGGCTCTGTCATGCCCGGTCAGCACGGCATAGAGCGACGGCAATGCCAATCCGCACATCAGCATGATTACCATTAAGCACGTCAAACGCAGAACGAGCCGTTTGGACAAAAGAGGCTGAGTCATGCGTGGCTCACTTTTTATGTCGGACAGCGTGTCGAAAGAGCTGCGGGCGACTTCAGAGTAGCCTGCTTATGCAAAACGCGAGCTGCAGCGCGTCCGCATAGCCGGGCACGGCAGCCGTATTTGGTCAGAAATTGAGCAAAGGCTGTTTTGATATAGCCAATGTATCTAAATGTGAGTCGCATATAGCAAAACCGTCTTAGGCGGTTAGTTAAGCAAGCTAACGTATGACTCTTCATCAACCAACCACGGGGTCTGACGCCTCAAGGAGTGCCAGCAGCCATGAACACCGCCGCATTGCGCGAGCAGATACAACTAGCCCATCAACATGAGGCCCGGACCGGCCACTTGCTGCAACAGCTGGAACAAAAGCTCCCACATCTTCATCCCGCCATTCATCTGCCGGAAGTCGACGCGAAAGACGTACTGACGCGTTTCGTCACGGCCTATATCGATCTGGTCCCCGATCTGCTGGACGCCGCCCATGAGGTCGCGCTGCAAGCCGGGATCGAAGGGCAGATAAAGCCGGTGCTGAAAATCGCCGAGCATTTTTTCGCGACCCCGCCTTCCATCATGGATGGGCATGAAGGCCTGGAAAGCCTGTTGGACGAGGCTTATCTGGCCCACCGGCTGGTCGAGGAAGTGAATGACCTGTACATCAAGCATTTCGGTCAGCCGCTGATACCGTCAAATACCACAGTTGCCAGCGTGATCGCCCACCAGTTGATCGGCGAGCAATTTGCCAACCAGTTGGACGAAGCGGTGCACCATGCTGTCGATGAATTGCTTGATGAGGAGAGTTTCGCGCTGGACTCGGTCGAGGCCTATCGCGAGAAGCTGACCAACCCTGAAACGGGGGCGGCCTGGCAGCGCTGGCCAAGCCTGTCACGGCAATTGGGCGTCGGCCTGGAGCTGGAGCGCTCCGCGGTCTGATTCAGAGGCCCGAATCACTGTCTTCGCCGGCAATGGAAGGAGCCGGATATCGCTCCGCTGCTACGCGAAGACCCATCCGGCTCCCATGTTTCCAGGGCTGTGATAACAAGGTAGCGACTATCAGGCCGCGCCCGAGCCGATCCCCGTTGTCGTGTAGATCCGCCCTTCAAGACGACGCTTCAGGCCACGCGATTCGATCAGCAACCGGGTGCCATGAGCGGCATTGGAACGACCCCATTCTTCCAGCAGTTCCAGACACGAGTGGTCGATGTAGGACAGATTGCCCAACGGCACATGCACCGTGCTGCCCTGCGGGATAGTGCCCAGTGCCTGAGTCAGCGCCGGCACCTTGAGGAAGGTTGCGGCACCGACCAGACGCAGCTCGAATTCCTTCTCGCCCGCCAGTTCGACCACATTGATCTTCAGACGCGAAGCCTTGAACGCCAGTTTCACCAGAGTCAGGCCGAAACCGACCAGCACACCGGTCAGCAGGTCGGTGAAGATGATCGCAATGGCAGTCGCCGCGTAGGTGAACATCGGCATCCGGCCATAGCGGCCCAGACCGCGAAACGCCTTCAGATCGACCAGCTTCAGGCCGGTGTAGACCAGCACGCCAGCCAGACTCGCGACCGGAATGCTCTGCAGTACGCTCGACAGCAGCAACACGAATGCGAGCAGCCACAGGCCGTGGAAGATCGTCGAGAAGCGCGTGGTGGCACCGGCCTGGACGTTGGCCGAGCTGCGTACGATAACGCCTGTCATCGGCAACGCACCGAGCAGGCCGCAGAGCATGTTGCCCACGCCTTGAGCGCTGAGTTCCTTGTCGAAGTCCGAACGCTGGCCACTGTGCATGCGGTCAACCGCCGAGGCGGAAAGCAGCGTTTCGGCACTGGCGATGAACGCTACGACGATAGCCGCCACCAGAATGGCCGGATCGGCCAGATTCATCAGGTCGGCCGGGCGAAGCCAGTCGATGGCGTCGGCCAGGTTGTCAGGCACTTCGACACGCTTGACCTGCAAGGCCATGAACAGGCTGATGCCAGTGGCGATACCCACGCCCAGCAGTGCGCCGGGTACGAAGCGTAAAGCCTGAGGACGGAGTTTTTCCCAGCCCCACATGATCAGCATGGTGCCCAGACCGAGCATACCGGCCTGCATGCCGGTGCCGGGTCCGAAAGCCTGGATCAGTGTGGAAGGGAAGGCGATCAGGTTGTCCAGCCCGGAGGGTTTGGGGCCGCTGTCGAACATCACGTGTGCCTGTGACAGTACGATCAGCACACCGATACCGGCGAGCATGCCATAGACCACCGCAGGTGCCGTGACCCGGAACCAGCAGCCAAGCTTGAATCGACCCGCCAGCAGCTGAAGCAGTCCGGCGAGTACCAGGATAGGACCCAGCATGGCCATGCCGTGCTCGCGCACCACTTCAAAAACCAGTACTGCCAGACCGGCTGCGGGTCCGCTGACCTGCAGCGGCGAACCGGCTATCCAGCCGACTATCAGCCCGCCCACGATGCCGGTGATCAGACCTTTGGCCGGAGGCATGCCGGATGCAATGGCGATGCCCATGCACAGCGGCAGGGCGACCAGGAACACGACCACGGAAGCGAGCAGCTCCCGTGGTAAAGCGGTTTTCAATGCTGTAATACCCATGACGCTTCTCCGGGATTCTTCAGACGAGGCAAGACGGGCGACGCGCATCCTGCGCAGTCGCCATCAGCTGATTAAGAAGGGCTTGCCGTCAGTCGGACTGGTGATCAGTCGGCTGAAAAGCGTGCTTTCGGTGAAGCCATCGGCGTCGGTCCCTTACCGTCGAGCGGTATGAAACGATCGAGCTCGGCGTCATAAGCCAGGATTTCGCTGGTTTCGATGCTGTAGACCCAGCCGTGAATGAACAACTGGCCGCTGGCCATTTTCGCTGCGACCGAAGGGTGGGTGCGCAGGTGTTGCAACTGGGAGATCACGTTTTCCTGAGTCAGGACCTGCATGGTTTCCAGTTCGCCGCTACAGCTGCAGTTCTGCTCGACCACCGTGCGGGCAACCTCGGCATGGCGCAACCAGGCTTTTACCGTAGGCATCTTGTCCAGGCTGTCGGGGTTGAGCACTGCGCGCATGGCGCCGCAGTCAGAGTGTCCGCAAACGATGATGTGCTGCACGCCCAGTGCAACCACTGCGTATTCCAGAGCGGTGGACACGCCGCCATTCATCTGGCCATACGGCGGTACGACGTTGCCGACGTTACGCGTGACGAACAGGTCGCCTGGCGAACTTTGGGTAATCAATTCGGGCACGATGCGCGAGTCGGCGCAGGTGATGAACATGGCCCGTGGAGATTGGGCAGTCGCCAGCTTCTTGAACAGTTCTTCCTGCTGGGGGAAGACCTCTTTACGGAAATGTACAAAGCCATCGACGATATGTTTCAACGCTACGTCGGCGCTGTCCGAATGGCTTGATGTGCTGGACGACGTAGCCGAATGCTGTTTACCGATGTCTGTCATGTCTTCACCCTCTCTGACGAATTGATGTGGATTCTTCATGCCTGTTTGACCAGAGCCGGATGTGATCCCTCTCTAAAAGGCATCACGAACAAATCCCTTGAGCGCTATCGCTGATGACACTCCGAGTAACAGACTAATCGCCGAAGCTTAAACGAAACTGAATGCGATGGCTCTGGGACGCGGGTTTGCACGATGGTACCAAGTTCGTCACAGCAGCGACATTTGCCCTCCTGGCGGACAAAACGCATCGCAATCGAGTGCAAATCCACCCCGTTTGTTCAACCCGAGCCGTTTGATCGCCAGCGCATAGCGTTGAGCCAGCAGGTCGGCAAACGGTCCTTCGCCGCGCATTCGAGAACCAAACGTGCTGTCGTACACGGCTCCGCCGCGACTTTGACGAATCAGACTCATGACATGATCGGCGCGTTGCGGGTAATGCGTCTTCAGCCACTCGTCGAACAGCGGCGCGACTTCCAGCGGCAGGCGCAGCATCACGTAGCTGGCGCTCAAAGCGCCCGCAGCTTTCGCTTCGCTCAGCAGTGCCTCCAGCTCGCTGTCGTTGATCATCGGGATCATCGGCGCACACAGCACACCGACCGGGACCCCAGCCTGACGCAATACCCGAATGGCCCGCAGGCGAGCCTTGGGCGCTGCGGCCCTGGGTTCGAGGATGCATTTGAGTTCGTCATCCAGCGTCGTCAGGCTGATGAAGACCGACACCAGCCGCAGCCTGGCCATTTCTGCCAGCAGATCCAGATCGCGCAGGATCAGCGAGCCTTTGGTAATGATGCTGACCGGATGTCGATAGCGCAGTAACACCTCAAGCGTCGCCCGGGTGATGCGGTACTCACGCTCGATCGGCTGGTAGGGGTCGGTGTTGGCCCCGAGGGTGATGGGCGCGCAGCGGTAGCCGGGTTTGGACAGTTGTTGCTCGAGCAGCGCCGCCGCGTTGGTCTTGGCGATCAGCTTGGTCTCGAAGTCCAGGCCCGGCGACATGTCCCAATAGGCGTGGCTGGGTCTGGCGAAACAATAGATGCAGCCGTGCTCGCAGCCCCGGTAAGGGTTGATCGACCTGTCAAAGGGGATATCCGGCGAGCTGTTGCGGGTAATGATGCTTTTGGCTGTTTCGCTGGTGACCTGGGTGCCTTGCGTGAGCGGTACTTCCTGATACCAGCCATCGTCTTCAACCACCGACTGACTGGGTGCGAAACGGTTATGCGGATTGCTGGCAGTGCCTCGGCCACGAACCGGATAGAGACTGGACATCTGGCGTTACTCGTATACTGTTCATGCATACAGTAAAGCATAAAGCCCGGGTGGATCACCATGGCCAGCCTGCAAAACACCGCCCGTCTGACAGGCGGTGTTTTGCAGGCAGGGCAACGGTCAGGCATCGCCCTCGTGAGTCAGCTCCAGCACGCGGTCAACCAGCTTATTGATGCCCGAGGCCGCTTCGCTGATGCTCTTGGCGACCATATAGGCAGGTGTGCTGACCAGTTTTCGCGCTTCGTCCTCGACGATGTCATCGACGGCGCATTCAGCATGGCTGCCACCCATTCTAGTGATGGCCGCAGCGGTTTCAGGGTCGCTGCCGATGGTGCAGGTCACGCCGGGGCCATAGATCTTGGCCGCGAGTGCCGGGGTGATGCAGATCAGCCCGACCGGTTTACCGGCTTCGGCAAACGCCTCGGCAAGCTCCAGCAATCCCGCTTCGACCTGACAGGCCGGGCCTTGCAGGGCAAGGTCGGAAAGGTTCTTTGCCGAGCCGAAACCGCCCGGGATGATCAGGGCGTCAAAGTCTTCGGCATTTGCTTCGCGGATGTCCTTCACTTCGCCCCGTGCAATGCGCGCAGACTCGACCAGCACATTGCGCGACTCGGGCATTTCCTCACCGTTCAGGTGATTGATGACGTGATGCTGAGCGATGTCAGGCGCGAAGCACTGAACCTGCGCACCGCGCTGATCCAGACGCAACAGGGTGAGAACGCTTTCGTGAATCTCGGCACCGTCGTAGACGCCACAGCCGGAGAGGATTACAGCCACTTTTTTCTGCATCGATTTCGGCTCCTTGTGCTCGATCAACTTAAGGCTTGTTTTAATTTGTCTGTTCAGTTGATCGCTTTACGGGCCGAGTGTTCAGTTGAGGCATCGTTGGCGGTGCAAAGCCGGCTGCGCAAAGGTGCATGGGGAGGGCGGTGGCCGCGAGTTCGGCAGCGTCTGTACGCTATCGCCGAGCGAGGCTTGTCAGCCTGCGCTCGGGAGGGGGGGACGTTTATTCGTCGGATTTTTTCGTCAGATCGACGGGCACGGTGACCGGCGTTTCCAGATCGGAGGCCGCTGCCGATGCACAGAAACGGCTCTTTTCTTCACGCTCTTCACGGGCGATCCGTGCGTTCTTGACGCGTCGTCGTATCCACAGGGCCAGCCCCACCAGAACCAGCGCGCCCAGCACCCAGAGTTCATATTTCTTGACGTTACCCAGCAAGCCTTCGAGCACCGCGCCGAAGTGGTAGGCAGCCGAACCCAGCGCCGCAGCCCAGACAGCCGCGCCGATACCGTTCAGCAGAAGATAACGCCCGGGTGGATAACCCGACAGGCCGATGGCCACGGGCATGACCGTTCGCAGGCCGTACACGAAGCGGAAGCCCAATACCCAGATGTCCGGGTGCTTGCGGACCAGCCGTAGCGCCTTGTCGCCCATGAGTTGCCAGCGAGGCTTGCGCGCCAGAAGCTTGCGGCCGTGCTTGCGTCCCATGAAATACCACAACTGGTCGCCCGCATAACTGCCACAAAAGGCTACGAGGATGACGATATTGAGGTCCATGTATCCGCGGAACGCCAGGAATCCGGCAAGAACCAGAATGGTCTCGCCTTCAAAAAAGGTGCCGAGGAACAGGGCAAAGTAGCCGAATTCGTTCAAGAAATTCTGGAGCATTGTCTGGATGCTGGCGAAATGAACGCGCAGCCTAACGCGCCCAAGGCAATCATGAAAGTGTCCATATGTGTCTCGACGTTAAAGATTCTTGCAACCACAATGGTCGTATCCCCTTTAAGGCCGTGACCGCGACGTGCAGTCGCAGGTCGAACCATGACTGTCACACATTGGTCATAATGGCGGCTTATAACTGTCGCGCTTGCCCGCGTAAGCGGGCTCAGGAGTCTCGCCGTGAGCTTTACCCCCGCTAACCGCCTGTTTCCTCTCACTCGTCTGCGCCGTAATCGCCGCGACGACTTTTCCCGTCGGCTGGTGCGTGAAAACGTTGTCACTGTCGACGATCTGATTCTTCCCGTATTTGTTCTCGATGGTGAAAACCGTCGTGAGTCCATCGCCTCGATGCCTGGCGTCGAGCGCTTGAGCGTTGATCTGTTGCTCAAGGAAGCCGAGCACTGGGTCGCGTTGGGTATCCCTGCGCTGGCGCTGTTCCCGGTGACACCGCCGGAAAAGAAATCCCTCGACGGTGCCGAAGCCTGGAACCCGGACGGCATCGCCCAGCGCGCGACCCGCGCCCTGCGTGACCGTTTCCCGGAGCTGGGCGTCATCACTGATGTGGCGCTGGACCCGTTCACCACGCATGGTCAGGACGGCATCCTCGACGACGAGGGCTACGTTCAGAACGACATCACTGTCGACGCGCTGGTGAAACAGGCGCTGTCGCACGCCGATGCCGGTGCTCAGGTGGTCGCACCATCGGACATGATGGACGGTCGCATTCAGGCCATCCGCGAGTCTCTGGAGCTGGCCGGGCATGTGAATGTCAGGATCATGGCCTATTCGGCCAAGTACGCCAGTGCCTACTACGGTCCGTTCCGTGATGCGGTGGGTTCCTCCCTGAATCTGGGCAAGGCCAACAAGGCCTCCTATCAGATGGACCCGGCCAACAGCAACGAGGCTCTGCACGAAGTGGCAGCCGACCTTGCCGAAGGCGCCGACATGGTCATGGTCAAGCCTGGCATGCCTTATCTGGACATTCTGTACAGGGTCAAGGATGAGTTCAAAGTGCCGACCTTTGTTTATCAGGTCAGCGGTGAATACGCGATGCACATGGCCGCAATCCAGAACGGTTGGCTGAGTGAAGGGGTGATTCTCGAGTCCCTCACTGCCTTCAAACGCGCCGGCGCCGACGGCATTCTTACCTACTTTGCTGTTCGCGCCGCTCAACTGTTGAAGGGGCAATAGCCTCACAGGAACATTCATGAATACCGAAGCACTCATCGAAGCCGCTGTTCAAGTCGATGTCCCGGAGGCAACACCCGTGGTCGAACCTGACATCGAAGTAATCCCGGCCATCGAGGCACCCGCCGCTGCGGTGCCCGCTATCGTCGCTCCGAACCTGGACGATAGCAGCCTGTATATCCACCGTGAGCTGTCGCAACTACAGTTCAATATCCGGGTTCTGGAACAGGCGCTCGATGAGTCCTACCCATTGCTGGAGCGGCTGAAGTTTTTGCTGATCTTCTCCAGCAACCTTGATGAGTTCTTCGAGATTCGTGTTGCAGGCCTGAAGAAGCAGATCACCTTTGCCCGCGAACAGGCGGGCGCTGATGGTCTGCAGCCGCATCAGGCGCTGGCCAGGATCAGTGAACTGGTACACGGTCATGTGGATCGCCAGTACGCGATCCTCAACGATATTCTGCTGCCGGAGCTGGAGAAACATCAGGTCCGCTTCATTCGTCGCCGTCACTGGACGGCCAAGCTCAAGGCCTGGGTACGACGCTACTTCCGCGACGAGATCGCGCCGATCATCACCCCGATCGGCCTCGACCCGACGCACCCGTTCCCTTTGCTGGTCAACAAGAGCCTGAATTTCATCGTCGAGCTTGAAGGCATCGATGCCTTCGGGCGCGACTCCGGTCTTGCGATCATTCCCGCGCCGCGTCTGCTGCCGCGAGTGATCAAGGTGCCGGAAGATGTCTGCGGGCCTGGCGACAACTTCGTGTTCCTGTCGTCGATGATCCACGCCCACGCTGACGATCTGTTTCAGGGCATGAAGGTCAAGGGCTGCTACCAGTTCCGCCTGACCCGAAACGCTGACCTGGCGCTGGACTCCGAAGATGTGGAAGACCTGGCGCGCGCACTGCGTGGCGAGCTGTTCTCGCGTCGCTATGGTGATGCGGTACGTCTGGAAGTGGCGGACACCTGCCCGAAACACCTGTCGGACTACCTGCTCAAGCAGTTCAACCTGAACGAGTCCGAGCTGTATCAGGTGAATGGCCCGGTCAACCTGACGCGTCTGTTCAGCATCACCGGCCTGGACAGCCATCCCGAATTGCAATACCCGCCGTTCACGCCAGCCATCCCCAAGCTGCTGCAGAACAGCGAAAACGTTTTCAGCGTGGTCAGCAAACAGGACATCCTGTTGCTGCACCCTTTCGAGTCGTTCACGCCCGTGGTCGATTTGCTGCGCCAGGCGGCAAAAGACCCGCACGTGCTGGCGGTACGCCAGACGCTGTATCGCAGCGGCGCGAACTCGGAAATCGTCGATGCACTGGTCGATGCCGCGCGTAACGGCAAGGAAGTCACTGCGGTGATCGAGTTGCGTGCGCGCTTCGATGAAGAGTCCAACCTGCAACTGGCCAGCCGCCTGCAGGCCGCCGGTGCGGTGGTGATCTACGGCGTGGTCGGCTTCAAGACCCACGCCAAGATGATGTTGATCCTGCGTCGCGAAGCGGGCGAGATCGTGCGTTATGCGCATCTCGGGACCGGCAACTACCACGCCGGTAACGCACGTCTGTATACCGACTACAGCTTGCTGACCTCCGATGACGCGTTGTGTGAAGACGTCGGCAAACTGTTCAGCCAGTTGATCGGCATGGGCAAGACGCTGCGGATGAAGAAGCTGCTGCATGCGCCGTTCACGCTCAAGAAAGGCATGCTCGACATGATCGCCCGCGAGACGCAATTTGCGCTCGACGGCAAGCCTGCGCACATCATCGCCAAGTTCAACTCGCTGACCGATCCGAAGATCATCCGGGCGTTGTACAAGGCCAGCCAGTCCGGTGTGCGCATCGATCTGGTGGTGCGCGGCATGTGCTGTCTGCGTCCGGGCATCGCCGGGGTTTCGCACAACATCCATGTGCGCTCGATCATCGGCCGCTTCCTGGAGCACACGCGAGTGTTCTACTTCCTCAACGGCGGAGACGAGCAGATGTTCCTGTCGAGTGCCGACTGGATGGAGCGCAACCTCGACAAGCGCGTCGAGACCTGCTTCCCGGTGGAAGGCAAGAAGTTGATTCTGCGTGTGAAGAAGGAACTGGAAAGCTACCTGACCGACAACACCCACAGCTGGCTGTTGCAGTCGGACGGGCGTTACGTGCGCAGCACGCCGACCGGTAATCAGAACCCGCGAAGCGCCCAGGCGACTCTTTTGGAGCGCCTGAGCAACCCGGTACTCAGCGTACGCTGAAGACGATGCCGACTCGGGTCAGCCACTCCGCTTCCAGCGCGAAGTCGGCCTGAGTCAGCTGGTTGTTTTCCAGCCAGCCTTTCGGGAATTCGGCGTCCAGATTCGGGCCGTCGGCACGCAACGTCACACGTGGCATCTCCTGGGTGCCACGAATGTGGTGAAACAGAATCGCAAAGCGCAACAGCACGCACAGGCGAATCAGCTTGATGCCTTCATCGCCGAACTCGGCGAACTTGTCCTTGGGAATATTACGGCGATGACCGCGCACCAGCAGTGCAAGCATTTGCTGGTCTTCGCGTGAGAAACCGGCAAGGTCGGAGTGCTCGATCAGGTACGCGCCGTGCTTGTGGTAGTGATAGTGAGCGATGTCCAGGCCGATCTCGTGCACCTTGGCCGCCCAGCTCAGCAGTTCGGCGTAGCTTTCGTGCTGCAGGTCCCAACTCTCGGCAACCTGCTCCAGCGCATGCAGCGCCTTGGCTTCAACGCGTGCGGCCTGCTCCAGATCGACGTGATAACGCTCCATCAGCGAGCTGAGCGTACGCTCACGCACGTCTTCGTGATGATGGCGGCCCATCAGGTCATACAACACGCCTTCACGCAGGGCACCTTCGCAGTGATCCATGCGCTTGAGCTCGAGGGCGTCGAAGATGGCTTCCAGAATCGCCAGGCCTGCGGGGAAAATGGCGCGACGGTCGGGTTTGATGCCGTCGAAGTCGATCTTTTCCACGTCACCCAGCTTGAACAGCTTGCGCTTGAGCCAGGCCAGCCCTTCGGCGTTGACCTCGCCAGCGCCGTAACCATTGGCCTTGAGCGCCACGCCGATAGCACGAATGGTGCCTGACGAACCGATCGCTTCATCCCACTTGAGGCGATGCAGCGCGTGTTCGATGCTCATGATTTCCAGACGGGCAGCGGTATAGGCCTGAGCGTACCGGGCCGGTGTCACCTTGCCGTCGCGGAAGTAGCGCTGGGTAAAACTCACGCAGCCCATCTGCAAGCTTTCACGCAGCAGCGGCTCGAAGCGCTGGCCGATGATGAATTCGGTACTACCGCCGCCGATGTCGGCGACCAGACGTTTGCCCGGGGTGTCGGCCAGCGTGTGGGAGACGCCCAGGTAAATGAGGCGCGCTTCTTCGCGGCCGGAAATCACTTCCACCGGGTGGCCGAGGATTTCTTCGGCGCGGTGAATGAAGTCGTTGCGGTTACGCGCCTCGCGCAGGGCATTGGTGCCCACGATGCGCACCGCACCGAGCGGCAGCCCGTTGATCAACTGGGCGAAGCGTTTCAGGCAGTCGAGACCGCGTTGCATGGATTCTTCGGTCAACTGGCGCTCTTCGTCGATGCCAGCGGCCAACTGCACCTTCTCGCCCAGGCGCTCAAGAATGCGAATCTCGCCCTGATTGGCTTTTGCCACAACCATATGAAAGCTGTTGGAGCCCAGGTCGATAGCGGCGATCAGTGAAAAATTCTTGGGTGTTGAGTGCGGCATGGTCAGGAAGTCCGGTTCGATAACCGGACCATCGTGCCACGATCCATGCTTGCCGCCAACGCGAAGCTGTTCAGGCACCGGAAATACCCGGTATTACTCGCGCGCGTGGCGTATGGCTATCAATGCCATGTGACGCAGAGCGTTACCAAATGCATTACCACGCTGGAGCGTGCGGAACGAGAGGTATCCCTAAGAACGCCATCGTGTCCATGCTCCGCGCTCAGCGTAATACACAGTCTTGGTGGGAGCGAGCTTGCTCGCGAAGAGGTCGGTGCAGCACCGGGAAATATGGCGTTTGGACCAAAGTCTTCGTGAGCAAGCTCACTCCCACCAAGATTTCTGTCCAGCCCGATACAGCATGTAGCTGTGACGCGGAGCGTCACGAAATGCATTCCCACTCCAGCGTGGGAATGCCTGGCGTGACGCTCCGCGTCACAGATCTGCGCTGCACGCATACGCAGCCCTGAATACCGGGCAAAGAATATGTATGTCTGAAATTCTGGCATAGGGCTACTATCCGGACGACACTTTGGCCGGGCTTTTGCTCGTGCAGATTTGAAAACCGGCAGGAGCCCCTGTCGCCATGGATTTCAAAAGGATGTGTTCGATGCCCGTAGCCCCTCGTTTCCTTGACCATTACCGCAAGGCCGACCGGATCATGCTGGGTCTGATCTGGCTGTTGTTCATCTACGCGCTGGGGTTGGCGTTCTGGTTCGACACCTTCACCCAGGCAGTCGTCGTCGGTGGCGGCACCGCGGTGGTGCTGACCGGGCTGTATCGGGCCATCGGCGGCACCCGATTGATGCGTTGCTGTTTCGGTGTAGGCCTGATGGTCATGACCGCGATGCACATCAATCAGGCCCACGGGCAGGTCGAGATACATTTCGGCATCTTCGTCCTGCTGGCGGTGCTGACCTTCTACCGCGACTGGCTGCCGATTCTGGTCGCTGCCGTTACCATCGCCCTCCACCACATCGGTTTCCATGCCCTGCAGCATTCCGGCTTCCCGGTGTACGTCATGCACCACGGCTTCGGCTGGAGCATGGTGCTTGTGCATGCGGTGTATGTGGTCGTTGAAAGCGCGATTCTGGTCTACCTGGCCGTGCAGAATCAGGCCGAGGCGGTCGAGAATCAGGACATGCTGGACCGGATGCTGGCCACCACCAACCAGTTCTCCACCGATAGCCAGTCCAGCCAGCAGTCGGGCAAACATGTCTCGCTGGCGCAGCGGTTCGAGCAGTTTCTGGCGCAGATCACCGGCCTGGTCGACGGCGTGGTGCGTGACACTCGCGGGCTTGGCGAACTGGGTCATGACCTCGCCAAGGCCAGCAGTACGCTGGAAACCGGTGCGCAGCATCAGCTCAGTGAAATCGCGCGCATGACCGGCGCGATGCAGCGCATGGGCGATGCCATGAACGATATCTCCAGCCACGTCGCGCAAGCCGTGCAGCGGGCCGGTGACGCAAGCGATCAGGTCGCTCACGGGCGCGACAGTGTCGACCGTGCGCAGAGCGAAATCACCCAGCTTGCCGCGCGCATCACGACCACCGATGAGACCGTACAAGCCCTGGCCAACCAGTCAGAACAGATCGGCAAGGTGCTGGACGTGATCGGCAGCATTGCCGAGCAGACCAACCTGCTGGCCCTCAACGCCGCAATCGAAGCCGCCCGCGCCGGTGAGCAGGGCCGAGGCTTTGCAGTGGTGGCCGATGAAGTGCGCAACCTGGCCCAGCGCACAGCAGCCTCGACCAAGGAAATCCAGACCATCATCGAAGACCTGCAAAAAGGCAGTCGTCAGGCCGCTACGGCCATGAACGACAGCCTGCAGGGCGTCGGGCGTTGTGTCGAGGACAGCCAGCGCGCTTCGCAATCCCTGCGCGCAGTCGGCGAAGGGATCGGCCATATCACCCGGCTCAACGGCTTGATTGCCACGACGACCGAACAGCAGTCCGCCGTCAGCCGGGAAATGGCCGACCAGTTGCGCTCGGTGCAGACCATCGCCGAACACACCGCCGCCAATATCGGTGTGCTGGCGACCAGCAGCCAGAGCCTGTCACCACTGGCCATCCGCCTGGAAGCGCTGGGCCAGAGCTTTCACGCGTAGCTTTCGCGCTCAGGCGAACACCAGCCCCGACGAACGCAGCAGTTCCTGAGTGTAGGCCTGCTGCGGTGCGGCGAAGATCTCGCGGGACGGGCCCTGTTCGACGACCTTGCCGTCCTTGATGACGATCAGGTCATGGGCCAGGGCGTGAACCACCGCCAGGTCATGGCTGATAAACAGATACGTCAGGCCATGACGGATTTGCAGATCGCGCAGCAGGGCGACGATCTGCTTTTGCACGGTCCGGTCGAGCGCCGAGGTCGGCTCGTCGAGCAGGATCAGATCCGGTTCAAGCACCAGCGCCCGTGCGATGGAAATACGCTGGCGCTGACCGCCGGAAAACTCGTGCGGGTAACGATGCCGGGTGGCCGGGTCCAGGCCAACTTCCTGCAACACGCGGATCACGGTCTGTTCACGCTCTTTCGGCGTACCGATGTTGTGCGTCACCAGGCCCTCGGCAATGATCTGTTCCACAGTCATGCGCGGGCTGAGACTGCCGAACGGGTCCTGAAACACCACCTGCAGCTGACGGCGCAATGGGCGCATCAGGTGCTGGCTGTGCAGGCTCAGTTCCTTGGTGCCGAACCGGATGCTGCCCTCTGAATCGACCAGGCGCAAAATCGCCTGGCCCATGGTCGATTTACCCGAACCTGACTCGCCGACAATGCCCAGCGTCTTGCCCTTGAGCAGCTCGAAACTCACCCCGTCCACTGCCTTCACATACTGCGGTTCACGCTTGAACCAGGCCTTGCCCAGCGGGAACCAGACCTTCAGGTCCTGCACCGACAGCAGCGTGTTGCTGTGCGTGGACGGCACCGGTTCGCCATCCGGCTCGGCATTGATCAGCAGACGGCTGTAAGGGTGCTGCGGGCTGTCGAACAGGGTCTGGCAATCGGCCTGCTCGACGATCTCGCCCTCACGCATCACGCAGACCCGCTGGGCGATGCGCCGCACCAGATTGAGGTCGTGGCTGATCAACAGCAGCGACATGTTCAAGCGTTGTTGCAGGGACTTGAGCAACTCCAGAATCTTCACCTGCACGGTCACATCCAGCGCGGTAGTCGGCTCGTCGGCGATCAGCAGATCCGGCTCGTTGGCCAGCGCCATGGCAATCATGATGCGCTGGCGTTGCCCGCCCGACAGTTGATGCGGATACGCCTTGAGACGGGACAGCGGATCACGAATGCCGACCAGTTCCAGCAGCTCCAGGGTGCGGCTCAGCGCAGCCTTGCCCTTGAGGCCCTTATGGGTGACGAGGATTTCGCCGATCTGTTTTTCAACCGTGTGCAGCGGGTTCAGCGAGCTCATGGGCTCCTGAAAAATCATCGCCACGCGGTTGCCGCGCAGGCTGCGCAACTGCTTGTCGCTGGCGCTGACCAGGTCCAGCCCGTCGTAACGAATCGAGCCTTGCGTGCTGACGGTTTTCGCCGGCAACAGGCGCAGAATCGAATGCGCCGTGACCGATTTGCCCGAGCCGGATTCGCCCACCAGCGCCAGGCACTCGCCACGGCGGATGTCGAGGCTGACGCCATGCACCACTTCGCGGCCGTTGAAGGCGACCCGCAGGTCGCGAATTTCAATCAGGTTGTCGTGCATGTCAGCTCCGAGGATCGAACGCGTCGCGGCAGGCTTCGCCGATGAACACCAGCAGAGAAAGAATCAAGGCCAGCACCACGAACGCGGTCAGCCCCAGCCAGGGTGCTTGCAGGTTGCGCTTGGCCTCGCCGATCAGCTCGCCCAGCGACGCACTGCCCGCCGGCATGCCGAAACCAAGAAAATCCAGCGCAGTGAGGGTGGCGATGGCGCCAGTGATGATGAACGGCAGGTAGGTCAGGGTACTGGTCATCGCGTTGGGCAGGATGTGTCGCCACATCAGCGCAGCGTCGGTCAGACCCAATGCGCGGGCAGCTTTGACGTACTCCAGATTGCGCCCACGCAGGAACTCGGCACGCACCACGTCCACCAGCGACAGCCAGGAGAACAGCGCCATGATCCCCAGTAACCACCAGAAACTGGGCGACACAAAACCGGACAGAATGATCAGCAGGTACAGCACCGGCAGCCCCGACCAGATCTCCTGAATGCGCTGGCCGATGAGGTCGGTCATGCCGCCGTAGTAACCCTGAATCGCCCCGGCACACACGCCGATCACCGTGCTGATCGCGGTCAGCAGCAGCGCGAACAGAATGGATATCCGCGCGCCGAACAGCACACGTGCCAACACATCGCGAGCCTGCTCGTCGGTGCCCAGCCAGTTGATGTGGTCCGGCGGGCTGGGCGATGGCGCGTCCAGGTCATAGTTGATGGTGTCGTAGCTGAACGGTATCGGCGCGAACAGCATCCAGCCGTTTTTCGCTGCGATCAGCTTGCGCACGTAGTCGCTGGCATAGTCCGGTTCGAAAGGCAGCTCGCCGCCGAAATCGGTTTCCATGTAGGTGTGCAGCACCGGGTAATACAACTGCCCGTCGCAGCGGATCAGCAGCGGTTTGTCGTTGGCGATCAGTTCGCCGCACAGGCACACCAGCAGCAGGCCGATGAAGATCCACAGCGACCACCAACCGCGACGGTTGGCCTTGAACAGATCGAAGCGGCGCCGGGTCTGGGGAGAGAACTCGAACATCAGGCGCTCCTCGCGGAAAAGTCGATGCGGGGGTCCACCAGCGTATAACACAGGTCACCAATCAGTTTGATCAGCAGGCCGAACAGCGTGAACAGAAACAGCGTGCCGAACACGATGGGGTAGTCGCGCGAGACCGCTGCTTCGTAACTCATGCGTCCCAAACCATCGAGGCCGAAGATGGTTTCGATCAGCAGCGAGCCGGCGAAGAACACTTCGATCAAGGCCTGTGGAATACCGGCGATCACCAGCAACATGGCGTTGCGAAACACATGGCCGTACAGCACGCGGTGCTCGGTCAGGCCCTTGGCGCGCGCCGTGACCACGTACTGGCGGCTGATCTCGTTGAGAAAGCTGTTCTTGGTGAGGATGGTCAGCGTGGCGAACCCGCCGATCACCAGCGAACTGACCGGCAGCACCAGGTGCCACAGATAGTCCTTCACCTTGCCCCAGGTGCTCAGGCTGTCGAAGTTGTCCGAGAACAGCCCTTGCGCCGGAAACCAGCTCAGGTAACTGCCCCCGGCGAACACCACGATCAACAGAATGGCGAACAGAAACGCGGGCGTGGCGTAACCGATGATCACCAGCGTGCTGCTCCAGACATCGAATGCGCTGCCATGCCGCACCGCTTTGCGAATGCCCAGCGGGATGGAAATCAGGTACGTGATCAGCGTCGCCCAGAGCCCGAGGGACAGCGACACCGGCAGCTTTTGCGCGATCAGTTCGGTGACCGGTGCACCGCGGAAGAAGCTGGTGCCGAAATCCAGTTGTGCGTAGTTCTTGAGCATCAGCCACAGCCGTTCGTGCATCGGTTTGTCGAAACCGTAGTGTTGCTTGATCTGCTCGATCAGCGCCGGGTCCAGACCGCGGGTGCTGCGGCTGGCGGTGCCGGAGGCAGCCACTTCGCCCCCGCCGCCACCCACACCGTTGGGGCTGAAGCCCTGAATGCGCGCGATGGCCTGCTCGACCGGTCCGCCGGGGGCGGCCTGCACGATCAGGAAGTTGACGATCAGAATGGCCAGCAGCGTGGGAATGATCAGCAGCAGGCGTCGAATCACATAAGCCAGCATCTCAATACTCCTTGGCAGCGGCAGGTTTGCCGGTCAGCGCAGTGGCCTGAGCATTGGTCAGCGGCGTCGGGCTGATCTGCCACCAGGTTTCCAGACCCACGTCATAGATGGGTGCCACATCCGGCATGCCGAAACGGTTGGCGAACACCAGCGGCGTGCCCTTGGAGTAGTAGTTGGGGATCATGTAGTAACCCCACTGCAGGACCCGATCCAGCGCCCGCGCGTAGAGCACCATGTCGTTGCGCGTATTGGCGCTGACCAGCCCGTCGATCAGCGTGTCCACCGCAGGGTTACGCAGCACCATGGCGTTGGAGCTGCCCACTTCGGTGGCGCTTTGCGAGCCATACAGGTTGTACAGCTCACGGCCCGGAGAGATGATCGGATTGCCGTTTTTCGGCAGGCTGACCACGATCATGTCGTAGTCCCGCGCATTGAGCCGGTTGATGTACTGCGCCGAATCGATGCGCAGAAAATCCAGCGTGATGCCGATCTGCGCCAGCGTGCGCTTGAAGGGCAGAATCAGCCGGTCGAAGCCGCCCTGACCATCGAGAAAACTGAACACCATCGGCTCGCCCGCCGCGTTGACCAGCTTGTTGTCCTTCGGATGCCAGCCGGCTTCGGCCAGCAGCTTGAGGGCCTGCAACTGCTTGTCACGGATGTAACCGCTGCCGTCGGTTTTCGGTGGCTGATAGACCTTGCTGAACACCTCGTCCGGCACCTGCCCGCGCAAGGGCTCGAGGATCTTCAGCTCGGCCGGGGTCGGCAGCTCGGTGGCGGCCATGTCGCTTTTCGGGAAATAGCTTTGTTCGCGCACGTAGAAATTGCGCATGACCCGGCGGTTGATCCAGTCGAAATCCCACAGCAATGACAGCGCCTCGCGCACGCGGCGGTCCTTGAACATGGGATTGTCAAGATTGAACACAAAGCCCTGCGCGGCGACCGGACGTTGCGGTGCGAGGATGCGCTTTTGCAGGCGCCCGTCGTCAATCGCCGGGCCGCTGTAGCCGACCACGAAGCCTGAAGAGGAGAACTCGCGGTTGTAGTCGAACGTCCCGGCCTGCAGCAGCTGGCGGGCGATTTCGGTGTCGCCGTAGTAGTTCACGGTGAGCGTGTCGAAGTTGTACAGACCACGGCTGACCGGCAGGTCCTTGCCCCACCAGTCCTTGACCCGTTCGAAGGTGACGCTGCGCCCGGCGTCAACCTTGGCGACGCGGTACGGCCCGTTGCCCAGCGGCGGTTCGAAACCGCCGCCGTTGGCGAAGTCGCGGGTCTTCCACCAGTGTTCGGGGAGGATGTGCAGGCTGGCAATGTCCAGCGCCAGCATGCGGTTGAGGTTGTTCTTGAAGTCGAAGCGAATCTGCAGCGGGCCTTCGATGGTCACCTCTTTGACGTCGGCGAACATCGGTCGATAGCTGAAGCTGCCCTTGGTGGTCATCAGCTCGAAGGTGTAGCGCACGTCTTCGGCGGTAACGGGCTTGCCGTCCTCGAAACGCGCCTTGGGGTTGAGGAAAAAACGAATCCACAGACCGTCCGGGTCCATCTCCATCTTTTCCGCGATCAGGCCATACACCGTGTACGGCTCATCCAGCGAGCGATAGGCCAGTGGCGAGTACACCCAGCTGTCGACCTCGCGCACATTGATGCCCTGATCGACGTAGGGATTGAGGTAATTGAACTGGCCGATTTCTTCCGCCGAGCGCGTCAGCGAGCCGCCTTTAGGGGCGTTCGGGTTGACGTAATCGAAGTGCTTAAAGCCAGCCGGGTATTTCGCCGCCTCGCCATAGACGGTCAAGGCGTGGGTCGGCGTCGCCAGCACGGTCTGCCAGCCACTGCACAGCGCAACACCCAGAAGCAGGCGCCGCAGAAAACGGTTAAGACGCGACATGGTGGGGCTTTCCTCGTACGCACTGAATGACGGGACACTGCGAAAAAGCCCCCGGCCGGGGAAGGCGGATGAAACCTGGGCCGGAGGGGGCGAGCTCGCAATCTGACGTGGCCCACGGAGCGTGTATGGGCCACGTCGTCACACTCAGAAGTGGTAAGTCGCGCGGGCGAACAGAGTACGGCCCAGCGGGTCTGCGTAACGAGGGTCGTAGCCGGACTGGAAGTTGTAGGCCTGGTTGGTGAACGGCGGGTTGCGGTCAAACAGGTTGCGCACACCAGCGTCGATATCCAGCACCTTGTCGAAGGTATGACCCACCGACATGTCCCACAGCGCATACGACGCGACCCGCGCATTGGTGGTGCGGTCGTAATCGTTGTAGCCGCTGGTGAAGCGGTTGGTGATGGAAGCGCGGGTATCGCCCAGTGCCCAGGTACCGGTCAGCACGTGTTTCCAGCGCGAAATCACGCCGTCGCCCTGGAAGTCGCCGACCTTGTCGGTGTACGGGCCGTCGATAATGTTCTGGAAGTCATAACGGGTGACGTAGGTGCCGGTCATGCCCAGACCGAACTGGCCGTAAGGCGTGTTCGGGAAGCGATAGTCGAGGGTTACGTCGACACCGCTGGTTTTGACGATGCCCAGGTTGGCGTTGCCGGTGACGATGTTGGCGATCGAACCGTCGGCAGCGCGCACGTAGCGGTCGGCGTAGGTGTTGGGGTCATCGAACACGGTCGACTCGGGGAACGACTGAATCTGGTTGGAGATGTGAATCCACCAGAAATCCAGGCCCATCGACAGGTTGTTGACCGGCTGATAGACGAAGCCCAGGGTCATGTTGCGGGCTTTTTCCGGGGCCAGCTCGGTGTTGCCGCCACTGTTGTTGAGGAACTGCTGCGCGCAATCGCGACCCGCGTTACCGCCGGGTTGCACGGTGCCACCGGCACAGAGTACCGGGTCGTTGTAGTAGCCCTGGGTGTAGCTCAGGCTGCGCGGCGCATAGAGTTCATACAGCGACGGCGCACGGAAGCCTTCACTGTAGGCACCACGCACCACCAGTTGCTTGAACGGCTGGTAGCGGAACGAATATTTCGGGTTGGTGGTGCTGCCGAAGTCGCTGTATTTATCGTGACGAACAGCAGCGGTCAGCTCCAGGCTGTCCAGTACCGGTACGTTCAGTTCGGCGTATTCGGCTTTGACACTGCGGTCGCCCTCTACGCTGCCGGCTGCGTCCAGACCCAGGCTGCTGATGTCGTTGACGAAGGGGTCGAAGTCCTGATGCATCTTCTCTTTGCGGTATTCACCACCCAGCGCCAGACCGGACGGGCCCGCGCCGAACCAGTCGCCGATTTCCCGGCTGATGCGCGCATCCAGCCCGGCCACACGGCCCACAGCGCTGGAGTACTGACCGTGGTATTCGCTGGCATCGATCAGCGCCTGCCCTTGTGCCGTCTGCGGGCCGAACGGGTTGAGGACGCCATCAGCCAGATCCTGACGCATCGCCGAGTCACTGACAAAGCCGCTGGTGACTGACGAAAGTACTTTGTTCTGGTTGTACGAAGCGCCGACGTTATAGTCCCAGCCACCTACCAAACCATCAAAATTCAGCAGAAAACGCTGGCTGGTGTTCTGGTCACTTGAACCTCGTGCGCCCGCTGCCGTTTCGCGCCATGCGGTGCTGACCGGCTGTGTCGGGTCGAGGGTGAAATCGGTCGGTGCCGGGGTAATGCCGTTGCCGGGATAGAACGGCGACGAAGCGTCAAGCGACAGCCCGGTCAGCGGTGCCGGACCGATGCCGGTGTGGTTGTTGTTGCGAGCCCAGAAGTATTCGAGGCTGACGTTGTGATCGTCGGCCAGCTTGCCGGTGGCCTTGCCGAAGAACGAGGTTTTTTCGGTCTGCGGGATCAGGTCGATGTATTCGCGGGTACTGAACCGGCAGATGCCGTTGCTGGCGATCAGGCTGGAGCCGCCGCAGTTTCTGCCCAGCGGGTTGGCAGAGTTGTCGCCCTGATAATAGTTGCCCGGGTAGGCGGTACCGGAAGTCTGATTGAGCCCGCGTCCCGGCTGGTAATCCCGCGTGAACGAGCGGTCGTTGGCGTCCAGATTCTGCTGCTTGTTGTAGTTGACCACGCCCATGACGTTGAAGCGGTCTTCTTCCAGATCACCGAAGCCCCAGCTGGCGCTCATGTCCTTGGTCGCACCGCCGCCACTGGCAGTCGGCGTTTCGCCACCCAGCGTCAAGGTGCCGTCAGTCAGGGACTTTTTGGTGATGAAGTTGATCACGCCACCGATGGCGTCGGTGCCGTACAGCGCCGAGGCTCCGTCACGCAGCACTTCGACACGGTCGATGGCAGCGAACGGGATCATGTTCAGGTCGATGGCGCTGCCGTTGGGCGTGCCCACACCGGAAATCGCGTTGTTGGCCAGACGACGGCCATTGAGCAGTACCAGCGTCTTGTTCGCACCGATGCCGCGCATGTCGGCGAAAGAGGCGCCGCCGGTGCTGGCACCGATCGAGCCCGCGCTGTTCTGGATCGACTGGCTGCCGGTAATGCGCTGGACCATTTCCTGGGTGGTGGTCACGCCCTGTTTCTTCAGGTCGTCGGCGCGCAGGATGGTAATCGGCACGGCGGTTTCGGCATCGACCCGGCGGATCGCCGAACCGGTCACTTCTACGCGTTGCAGCTGGGTCGTGGCAGGCACAACCGCTGCACTGGTGGACACGGCCGAGCCGCTGGTGTCCGCATCGACGGCGTCTGCCGCCTGGGCACCGCTCATGCCCATGGCCAATGCACAGAGCAGGGCACGTGGATGACGCCGGACCGCGAGGGCCAGTGGTTTGAGGGTGCAACCGGGAAGATTCATCAGCATGGTTAGTTCCGACTTGATCCAGACATTATTGAAATGGCCTTGTGAGCCCTCTGTTCCCGACGCGGTTGTGCCGAGCGGGAGTTCCACTTCTTCTTTTTCCAGCAAGCCGCTCCCCTCCAGGGGCTTTTCAGCCCACGGACAACCGCATTCACGGGGGTCGGGTCAGACGGCTTCGCGAGGCGAAGCCACCCGGTCAGTCGAGCGTCATTTCGCTGTCATGACGGATATCTTGGTAATGCCAGAGCGTTCGATGGAGGCCATGGCCTTGGCCACCTGGCCATAATTCACGGCGGTGTCGGCCTGCAACTGGACGCGGATTTCCGGGTCCTTGGCCTTTTCGTCCTGCAGGCTTTTTTCCAGCAGCTCCGGGGCGATTTCCGATTTGGCAAGGTAGAACTTGCCGTCCTGATCGACGCTGACCACCACCGGGTTTTTCTTCTCGGCGGGGGCGACTGCGTCGGTCTTGGGCAAATTGACCTTGATCGCGTTGGTCATCAGCGGCGTGGTGACGATGAACACCACCAGCAGCACGAGCATCACGTCGACCAGCGGCGTGACGTTCATTTCGCTGAGCACTTCATCGCTGTCCTGAGTGGAGAAAGACATTAGCTGGCCTCCCGAACGGCATGGCCATTCTTGCTGGCGATGGGCTGGCGCGTGACGGCAAAGGCGCTGCGCTGGGCGAGGGCGTCGAAGTCGTGGGCGAAGTCATCCATGTCGGCCACGGCGAGCTTGAGGCGGCGCAGGAAGAAGTTGTAGATCAGCACTGCCGGCACGGCGACGGCGATACCCACGCCGGTGGCGACCAGCGCGTGACCGATGGGGCCGGCAACCGCTTCGAGGCTGGCCGAGCCGGTCACGCCGATGCTTTGCAGCGCTTCCATGATCCCCCAGACCGTACCGAACAGGCCGATGAAGGGCGCGGTGCTGCCGATACTGGCGAGAATCGCCTGGCCACTTTCCAGCGCGCGCCGCTCTTTTTGTATCTGCTGGCGCAGGTTGCGCTCCAGACGGTCCGAGCGGTTGATGGTGTGCGCCAATTGTTGCGTGGTGCGCGGCGACTCATCGACTGCCATGGCTTCAAAGCCACTGTTGGCAATACGTGCCAGCGCGCCGGGGTATTGCGCAGAATGCTCGGCAGCGGTGAGCAGGTCCGGTGCGCTCCAGAACACTTTGGTGAACTGTTTGTTCTGTGACTTCTGGCGAACATACTGCGCCGACTTGATCAGCAACAGTGCCCAACTCAATACGGAAAACAGAATCAGTGCCCAGAGCACGGCCGGGACGATCATGGAAGAGAGCGATGCGTTCATGGTTTAAACCTCACCAGCTTTGATAATTGAATAGTCGGTTGTCATGCGCCGGATCATTCCGGCAACTTGAAGTCGATGGTCTGCGTCGCGAAGCCTTCTATCGGCGTGTCACCGCGTTTGGCCGGTATGAACTTCCAGTTGCGCACAGCCTCCACGGCCGCTTCGTCCAGTACCGGTTTGCCGCTCGATTTGGTCACCTCGACAGCCCCGGCGCGGCCGTTGGGCAGCACCTTGATGCGCAGAATCACGCGACCTTCCCAGCTGCGTCGCAAGGCCAGTCCCGGATATTCCGGCGGTGGATTGCCCAGGCTGGCGAGCCCGGATACCGCAGCGCTTTCCTTGACCGGAGCCGGTGGCGCAGCAGGTGCCGGCGGCGCGGGCGCAGGTGTTGGCGGCGCGGGCGGGCTGGGCGCAGCAGCAGGCTTGGGCGCAGGCGGCGTCGGCTTTTTCACCGGCTCGACTTTCTTGACCGGCTTGGGCTTCTCGACCTTGGGCTTTTCCACCGGCTTGGGCGGCGGTTCGACCGCGTCCGGGTCCTCGACCGGTTGTTCCGGTTCGGGGGGAGGCGGTGGAGGCGGCGGCGGAGGCGGTGGCTCGGGCGGCGGCGGTTCCGGGGCGGGTGGTGTCGGGCTGGTCAGTTCAATGGTCATTTCCGGAACTTGTGGCGCAACTTCCGGCACGTCTGGCTGGGCCGTTTGCATGTACCACCAGATCACACCATGAATCAGTACCGACGCAGCAATCAACACCATTACTTGCGGCTTGTTAAGGCCGCCCGGGCGTGACGTATTGGCGCTGAAAGGAATACCCTGCCACGCCGTCGAAGTGTCATCGGGCGAGGGAGAGGGAACCGCTTTCATTATTACCGCATCATTCATTAACGCTCCCTCGAGTAGTTAAAGGGCAATAAAAATCCGCTCGAACAATGGGTAACTGTTCGATTGATGAAGACCTGCACATTGTTGATGGGCAGGGCAAAGCGGTGGGTGCGCACACGGCGAACTCAAACGGTTAAAAGGCGTCTTGAATCAGGGCACTGACATTGCAGATCCTTGCTTTCTTATCGTCATGTACGGGGACGTACAGCGATGTTCCTGAAGGCTTACATTGCAACCGCTGTGCCAGAACGCCCTAGCTGTAACCATTGATGCAGAGCGGGTGTCGCATTCGTATAACTATTTATCGATTCCCGACTTCATTGACTTCAAAACCGCACAGATGAATAAAACGTCGGACAAAAAAACAGACAAACAATGACCCTCTGCTTGAGCAGACGCGTTCGAAAATCATGACCTGCAAGTCACTTTGTTTGATGCACCAATACTGTGTCACCAGGATCACGTTGGTGCGTTAGTTTATCAGCGCCTCATAAAACAATGCTCCGTACAGGTACGCGGTTGTGTGGACAGTTAGCGTTGTTGAAATAAAAGCCATTCCACAGGTGATGGCAAAATGAAACCACTCAAAATAAAGTGTCGGACACTCTTTATAGGTCGACCGTCTTTTAATTAAAAACAGCCCGCTATTTACTTAATTACGCGCACGGCCACGCCACGTCCTGATTCATCATCAGAACACTCAAGGCACACGCGTAATGTCTTAAGTCCAGACGTGCAAGGCCGTCGAATAACAACGCGCAGATCGGGACAAGGGTGAAGCGACCGTGCAGGCATCGCTTGAGGCAGGTGATGCCCAAGGTGTGGATTGCCAACGTAACGGTGGTCTGACGCAAGACTGATAGGGCACAGCTAGATTCCTTTCCTGGCGGGAAGCGAGACTTGTGGTCTGCCCCCTGCACTGTTTATGGACGCTCTGACGTCCGTTAACTGCACTTTGGTGCGTGTAGGCACCCCATGAATGCAGCGCGCACCATTGGTTTATGGCACGACCGTTCCACTAGAAAGAACTGTGCCAATTTGTGTCTTTTTGTATCTGGAGGGGTACATTTTCATCTGGAGACGAGTATTTGCGGCTGCAAGGCGCAGTCACTGACCCCGGCGGGTATCAACTCGGCAGATTGGCGCGGGTGCGCCGGGAGAGAACCGCCCTAGATTCGGGCGGCCTGCAGGTGTCGTGAATTACCAGAACGCAGCAGGTGCGCTGAGCGCCTTGCTGAACACCTCGATGGCGCGCTCGACATCTGCCTGCGTGGTGTAGCGGCCAAGGCTGACGCGCACGCTGGCCAGGGCCTTGGCGGAGTCCATGCCCAGAGCAAGCAGCACATGCGAGGGTGCATTGCTGGCCGAATTGCACGCGGACGTCGAGGACAACGCCAGGCTGTGGGACAACTGGGCGCTGGTGAAGCCGCTGCGGGTGATGCACAGGTTCAGGGTGTGCGGTATGCGTTGTTGCGGACAGCCATTGAGCTGCACATCCGGCAGACTCAACAGGCCTTCGCGCAGGTGACGACTCAGCGCTTCGATACGACGGTTTTCAGCGTCGGCCTGGCTGATCGCCAAGGCAAAGGCCGTCCCCATGCCGACGATCTGATGGGTGGCCAACGTGCCCGAACGAAAGCCGCCTTCATGTCCGCCGCCGTGGATCTGCGCTTTCAACAGTGAATGCGCACGCGGGCCCACGTATAGCGCGCCAATGCCCTTGGGGCCGTAGGCCTTGTGCGCCGAGAACGACATCAGGTCGACGGCCAGACTCGCCAGATCGACCTTCACCTTGCCGACGCCCTGCGCAGCGTCCACATGAAACAGCGCACCGTGCTCGCGCACCAGGGCGCCGATGCTGGCGATATCGGTCAGCGTACCCAGCTCATTGTTCACCAGCATCAACGACACCAGCAGCGTGTCTTCGCGCAAGGCAGCCTGTACGGCTTGAGGCTGGATCAGGCCTTGAGCGTCCGGTTTCAGCCAGGTGACGGGAAAGCCCTGACGCTCCAGCGTGCTGACGGTGTCGAGCACGGCCTTGTGTTCCAGGACGCTGGTGATGATGTGGCGGCGTTGCGCGCTGGCATCCTGGGCGATGCCCTTGATCGCCAGGTTGTTGGACTCGGTAGCGCCGGAGGTCCAGACAATGGTGTCGACAGGCGCACCCACCGCATCGGCCACCTGCGCGCGTGCCTGTTCAACGGCCTGCCGCGCCACCTGCCCATAACCGTGCCCGCTGGAAGCCGGATTACCGAAATGACCTTCGCGCCCCATACAGGCAACCATGGCTTCGATGACCTGTTCATCGACAGGTGTGGTGGCGGCGTAATCCAGATAGAGCGCAGAAGTGGTCATGGGCAATTCGCTTTGCAATCGAGTCAAAATCAAGGGCTGGCATAAACCAGACCGACTGCTTGAAAGATTACTGATCCGCACGCGAAAAATTATTGATATTTGCACGGGCATGGACAACCAATGCGAAAAATTATTCGCTTTCACTTGGATTTATACGATTAAAAATTCTAGGATGCTGCTTCAGACGCAGAATCGCAGCCAGACACTCATCGTTCCTCACGATCAGTGTAGAGCGACTAACGCAGGAAACCGCTAATGGACAAGTTCGACCGGGCAATCCTCGACATCCTGCAAACCGACTGCACCCGTTCGGTGGCGGACATCGCCGAGCGTATCGGCCTGGGCAGTACCGCGTGCTGGCGACGCATCCAGAAGCTGGAAGAGGCCGGCATCATCGACCGCCGGGTCGCGCTGCTCAATCCGCAACGGCTGAACGTGTCAGTCAGCGTCTTCGCCGCCATCCGCACCAACCAGCACAACGCCGCCTGGCTCGAACGGTTTCACGCCGCCGTCGGCGAGCTGCCTGAAGTGGTCGAGTGCTATCGCATGGCAGGCGACACCGACTACATGCTGCGCATCGTGGTGGCCGACATTGCAGGGTACGACGAGGTGTACAAGCAACTGATCAGCATTCCCGGCATCAGCGACGTGAGCTCCAGCTTCGCCATGGAACAGATCAAATTCACCACCGGCCTGCCCTTGCACTACGCATCGTTTGGCGGCTGAGCGCAGCCACGCTCATCGATTGAATCGAACCCTCGGCCCCGTGCCACGTCCACTTTCTTTGGCAAACGAAAAAGGTGGCTGACATGACAACCGATCACATACTCACAGACAGCGTACCCAAAGAAGACCCCGCCAGCCCGCAACTCGGCCAGTACGACCGCGAAGCAGACCCGGTCCTCGCCATGAACGCGAACAGACCCGGTGTCGGCCCGAAAAAAGGCGACGAGGTGAAGAAGCGTACGGAACACGACGAGACTTACGATGAAGGTGAGCCGGAAGTGGACGACGCCGACAGCGTCTCGGATGAGGGCGGCGGCACTCTGCCGGGCTGAGGGAGCACAAATATGGCGCTGAGGTGGTGTAACAGCTCAAACGTGTTCATGTAAGGGACGTTGAGCTGTTCACAGAGGTTGGGGATGATGAATTTCCGCCTTGCATCCATATTGCGTACTTCATGGGTAACGACAGTAGCTCCAGAGGTCAGAGCTTTGGCGATCAGCCATGGATCAGCGCCCCTTAAAAACTCTTCCATTGCCCCTGTCTTCATACCCTGGGCTTGAGCGACTAACGTTACAACCTTCACAAAAGCGGTTTGGGTATCTTCATCCGAAACGCCCCAAAAGAAGCTCGAATTATCGATCGCCCACGCGGCCAGTTCATCATGGCCTTTGGTGAGTTCATCTTTGACAGGCTCTATGCTCGCTAAAGAAAAAGCCTGATTTTGAAGCAACAACCATTGCCAGTATGCCGGGCATATCCTCATGCCGTAGTAACGGTTCTTGGCTTCAATCAGCGTATTGGAGTCGAGAAAATACTTCACAGCGTTACTGTCTGCGCCAGCGTTCTCAACTTGGCAGGCTGTATGCCGAGCAAGTTGCCTGCTTCACGCAACAGCATTCGTCCACTCATGGCCTCGATCAGGACGGCTCTGCTCAGACGGGTGCTGTTTTTGGCAGTTGCATTCCGGTAGTAATTACCGGCACCGCCTTTCTCCTCCTGAAATGCTTTCAGTACCCTTTGGTAATACGTTCCGTACTGCTCTTGCGTTACAAAGCCCAGGTCGAGGGCTCGGCGACCTATAACGAGTTTGCTGACGTGGAATCGCGTAGCAAGCTGGGCTAGATTGCTTTCCCATTCCACAGTGGTATCCCACAGGGTACGAAAAAGTGCTTCGGGAACAAGAAACTCTCCGGCTACCGCATTGCAGAAACGCTCGTCCTCTCGGCCGTTTGCAGTGCCTGCGTCAGAGACACCACTGCTGCCAATCCAGATATGTGCAAGCTCATGCATCAATGTGAACAAGCGAGCCGTTGGAGCATCAGAGCTGTTGATAAATACCAAAGGTGCCAGCGGATTGCTGATGGCGAAGCCCCGAAACTCGCTGACTTCCAGTTTGCGATGGGTATTGCCCAGCGCAATACCGCTGCGCATCACAAGCACACCGGCCGCTTCTGCGGCATCGATCAAAGCACGGCTGTACCTGTCATGATCAAGACGGGATTTTTCTGGATCGACGTCGAGGGTCCGGCGAATATCGTCCACAACCGCCTTCACAGCCGATCGGCTGTCAAAGCGGCCTACGAACGAAAGCGGCTTTTGCTCATGGTTGTGGAGATACTCCAGATACCAGTCCTGCTTTCGAATGGCATCTTTCACAGTATCCAGAAGCTCCAGACTTGGCCGCAGGGGGGCCAAGTTGCCGACCGTGCGAAGGTCTGGCAGCGGGAGCAGCTCAACAGGCGGTTGCAGAAGGAAAAGGAAGCCAAATGGAACGTGCGCGACGCTCGCCCACTTTTGCGCCTGAAGAAAAGTCGGTTTCGCCTCACCCGCTTCCCATTCCACGACCCGCTCAGGTTTCACCGGAAGCTTTCTGGCGACCTGTGCGGCAGACAAGCCTGCACGCTCGCGGGACCACGTGAGGATGCTGGGATTAACAAACGCGGCTTGGCTCATGGCGGATTAGGAATATCAAAAAGGGCTGTAGCGAGCTGATCCATATGCAGGCTGCCGGGCATTGCCTTCTCCTTGGCGATGACGCGCACCGCGGGCTGCGGCACATGTCCATACATTATGGGCTGACAACGCCACGGTCAATGACGGCGGCATCGCGTTAAGGCAGCCATGATGAACCTGATAATCGGGAGCGTGTAGGTAAATAATTACTTCATTTACCTACCCGGCAATCATTCAAGGCCGCGAAGCAATCTCGTCCAGATGATTCAGCAGATCCAGCGGGTCTTCATACACCCTCAACGCGCCAGCACGCTCAAGTTCGCCAATGTCGTAGCCACCCGACAGCAGGCCGACGCCGGTTGCCTTACAGCGACGCGCCGCCAGCATGTCCCAGATCGCATCGCCGATCACCAGACACTCGTCGATCGGAGCGTTTATCTTATTTGCAGCCGCCAGGAACAGGTCGGGGTCAGGCTTGCCGTAGCTCACGTCATCGCGCGTTACGATGTTGATCTTGTTGATGTCCAGTTTCAGCGCTTTGAGGTTGATCGTCGCCGTATCGATCCCACCGCTGGTGGCGATGCACCACTTGAGGTTTTCCTTGTCGAGCGTCTCCAGCAACTCGGCGGCGCCGGGCAAGGCGATGATCTGTCCTTGCAGCCGCTCGTAAGCCTGAGCATGTTTCTCGCTGAGCCGTTCGGCTTGTTCTTCGCTGATGTTCAAGCCGGTTTCACGCGACAGAGATTTCAACATCAGCCCGCCGCTCATACCGATCTTGCGGTGAATACGCCACATCGCAAGCGGGATCTTTTCTGCATCCAGCGCTTCTTTCCAGGCGGCGACGTTTTGATAAACGCTGTCGGTCAGCGTGCCGTCCAGGTCGAAGATGAAGGAAGTCTGGGGTCTCATAGGGTTACTCTTTTTGAATGCGGATTGACCATCTGGCGAGGTCCGGAGCGTTGTGAGTCGATACCTGTTCGGCGGTACCGGGGGGCTTCAATACGGCGTTGCCAAATGGCGGGAAAGGGTTGGTTTTTTGAGGTCACACACTTTCGAGTACGTGATGGAATGGCGGTTCGATCTTTCGGGCGGGAGGGCGATCTGGCAGCAGAAAAGCCTGATGGTTCTAAAGCCGCATTAACGCTGTACGTAACCCTCCACCAGCGCCTGAACCCGCGCTGCGTCATCCTCGGTGACCGGGTTATAAACAATCATCGACAGATCGGGCCGGCCATCCACTGCGAACCCCGAATACTCCAGTTCAATCAGCCCATGAACCGGATGCCGCAGGCGCTTGGTGCCTTCGCCCTGTGAACGCACATCGTTGTCGCGCCACAACGCAGCGAAATCGGCACTGAGCGTACAGAGTTCGTCAGCAAGTTCGCGGAGTTCCGAGGCGGCACCGGCACGGGTCGCGTCGGCTCTGAATGCGGCGACGATAAAGCGCGCGACGGCCTGCCAGTCGTCCTGCTTTGCACGCGTGCCAGCGTTGCAAAACATCAGGCGCAGGATGTTGCGCTGCTCTACGGGCAGCAGGCTGTAGTCAGTAAATACAGCTGCCGCAGCGTTGTTCCAGGCCAGAACATCCCAAGTGGCAGTCTTGATAAAAGCAGGGCTGAACGCGAGCGTATCCAGAATGCGCTGCAAGCGCGGCGATACGCCTTCGGGCGCGCTGTAGACCACTTCGGGCAGGTGACCAAAAGCGAGCATGAACAAGTGTTGCCGCTCGGGCTCGGTCATCAGGAGACTTTGCGCGATCCGGTCCAGAACCTGAGCAGAAGGCGCGCCACCGCGCCCTTGTTCCAGCCACGTGTACCACGTCGCGCTGATATTGGCGCGCTGGGCAACTTCTTCACGACGCAAACCTGGCGTGCGTCGACGCGTGGTGGAAAGCCCCAAACTCGCAGGGTCCAGACGCGCCCGACAGTCCTTCAAATACGTTCCCAGCGGGTTGGCCATGATGATCCTGTTGGTTTCTATACCCTGATAACGTCACGTCTTTTACGGGATAAACGTTACGCGCACTCTGCCGACTTCAGCAAAGAGAGATTTGACTATGCGCGTATTTATAACCGGCGCCACAGGCTTTATTGGCACTCGCGTCACTGGGGAACTGATCAACGCAGGCCATCAGGTAGTAGGTCTGACACGTTCGCAAGAGGGGGCTCAAGCTCTGCTTGCCATGGGAGCCGAACCGCATCGCGGTGATATCGAAGACCTGTCCGGCCTTCAGCGTGGCGTAGAGAAGTGCGACGCGGTGATTCACACGGCGTTTGATCACAACTTCGCGCACTTCGTCGCCAACTGCCAGAAAGACGCTCGCGTCATCGACGCATTGGGTTCTGCACTGGCAGGCTCCGAGCGACCACTGGTTATCACCTCCAGCACGGCGATGGGCTCGTCAGCACCTGGGCAGTCCGCAGACGAAGATCATTTCGACCCGGCGCACCCCAACCCTCGCGTCGCATCGGAACTCGCCGGGCAGGCGCTGTTGCAACGCGGCGTCAACATAGTCGTAATGCGACTCTCGCAGATTCATAACCCGGCCAAACAAGGCTTGGTCAGCGAAGTCATCAAACAGGCGCAGGAAAAAGGCTGCTCGGCCTATATCGACCAAGGCCTCAATCAGTGGTCTGCAGCGCATCTTGAAGACACGGCGCGCCTGTATCGTCTGGCTCTGGAGAAACATCAGCCTGGGGCTCGTTATCACGCGACGGCCGAATCAGGCATTACTTTCCGCCTGATTGCCGAAACCGTCGGAGAACATCTCGGCCTGCCCACGTTGGCAATGCCCGCCCATGAAGCCGCCGCACACTTTGGCTGGCTGTCGACATTTGTGGCCAAGGACATGAGCAGCCTGAATCACAAGACACGCGAGCGCTTGGGATGGCAGCCCAAGGGCCCAAGTTTGATTGAGGACTTGGGAGGGTTTTTGAAGGGGTAGCGTTTGCGGGCGGAGCAACTCTGCAATTGCAGATGACCATCGTGCCAATGCTCCGCGTTGGCATGCAGTTCGTGACGCTCTGCGTCACAAAGCTACAGTCTGGCAAGACGGCCCCAAGGCCTACAGAATCGCGTGAAATCAGAACGATTTACTGGTGAGTGTCCGCATTCTCAGCCGGATAAAACTCGCCCTGCCTCCCCATCCTTTCCAGCCGCTCGCGAACGAGTGCTTCGACGTTGGCTACTGCAGCCTTATCGTCGGGGTCGACCAGTTGCAGGCACAGGCGCCGGGCGTTCTGATCGTGGGTGCCCTCGCTGAGCATGTCGTGGGTAGGGACTTGTTCGCCACGCCACAGACATAACTCGGTATGAGTACCGCCGAGCCATATTTCGTTGACTGATCTAAGGTCGGCGGAAGCCAGTTGGTCCACGGTGATCGTCTTGTCCATTGCGCTGTACCTTTTCAGTGAGTCGATGCAGGTCAGACGAACAGCCGCCGCGGATCGTTCCCGGCGTCGGCTGTTCAACAGCGCCAACGGTGAAGAGTCGACGCCCTGAATCAATCGACAGGCAAGGCTTTACTTCTTCAGCCAACCCTCGACAACATCGGAACCATGTTCGGCCTTCCATTCTTTCAGAATCTTGTGGTTCCCACCCTTGGTCTCGATCACTTCGCCGGTTTTCGGGTTCTTATAAACCTTGAGTTCACGCGGTTTGCGTTTGCCCGCAGGTTTTTCAACGGTCTGGCCACGGGAAGAGCTCTGTGGGTCCAGCAGATTGATGATGTGCTTCAGGCTGAAACCATAGTGCTCAAGCAGCTTGCGCAGCTTGGTTTCGAACTCGATCTCCTTCTTGAGCCCTTGGTCGCCTTTCATTGCTTCCAGTGCCTGGAGTTGCTCGGCGAGATGTTTTTCCAGCTGGCGGAATTCTGCGAGTTTGGACATGGTGTTTTCCTCCTAATCAGGTGTGCGTAGTTATTGAGAGAGATCATACCCGTTACAAGTTCAGCCTATTTTCCTCAGAGGCGCGTTGGCTTCTAATACGCTGTAGTGACACGATAAGCCGGATTGCCGGGGCTTCCGGTTATTTTCAGAAAATGCGATTTCCCGAGCGCAGAATCAACAGCGATTTTGGTCTATCCGCGTTGCAAGCTCGAGGGAGGTTTTGATTGGCCTATTTGCTGACGCAGTAAACAGTGGTTCCGTCTATTCGCTGCGCGGCAGCGAAAAGCCTGTGAAGACGTGGCCAGACGACCACATCTTCACACGTGCTTTATTTAGGACTTGGCCCAAAACGGTTAGGTCCTGGATGACCTTCCTGAATCAGGAACACAAGGTTGGCAATCGGTACCAGCAGCCACCAGCCACTGCGATCCGTGTCGTGCAACCTGCGAACACCCACCGCGATACCTGGGACCAACACGGCCAGGGAGTAAAGGTTAGCGATAATGCCGCCATCCCCGATCAACCCGCCGATAAAGCCGAGGACAATCGAGATCAAGATGTTGAACAGAAAGAACATCCAGTATTCTTTTCTGCGTGCCCTGCCCGTGAACACCGCGTATTTTTTCAGAACTTCTGTATACCAGCTCCACGCAGGCGGGTTATCGGTGCTCGCACTGGCTGGCGAAATAACCAACTGCGGAGCCCCGCAGTGCGGACACGTACCAGCGTCATCACTGATTTCCTTTGCACAACCACGACAAAATACCATCTCATTCTTCCCTAAATCAGTTAGCTATTAATCCAAAAAATATCAGCAGCGATACTGCTGACAAGACAGTGCCTGCTATCGCTATTCCGTTTCCAGGCAACTTTTTGTTGATGCTGATGACGCCCAGAACCAGTCCGGCTATCGAGCACATGCCGAGCCCGACGACGGTATCCAGATCCCATTCACCATCGTCGAACAGCGCCAGCGAGCAGAGGATGCCCAGCACCAGAGAGACGATAGCCATCCACGGAGAGCCAGTTTGTTGTAGCTGTTTGGCAGGAGTTGCAGAGACCTGACTGGCGCCACATTGCGGGCAGTTGAGTGCCGTTTCATGTATTTCCTTTGCGCAGCCACGACAGAAGACCATCGCCATTTTATTTCCTTATATCGAGTAGCTTTCAGACCACCAACAAGCGTTTGAACGCCCGCAAATTCTGGGTTAAAAGGTTTGTATTGCCAAGATTTAGTTAGTTTTATTTACAATTTTGGCGACTGCGCAACGTTTTTAGGTTTTGCAGTCCGTTATTTATGTTGGCTTGATCACTGACCAGGCATGGCCCTAGGCGATTGCCATGATTGTGTTCGCGAACGGCCTCAACCTCTTTGGTGCAACAATTCCAGCGGGGGTTCTGTATGACCTGAGTTGTGGCCTTAGCAGCAGTGTCTCAGGTTGAACAGGCTTCGAGCGGGGTTGTTATTTTCGTCACAGCGGCAAGGGCCGGAAGCTTTACTTCAGCCGCCGACCGGCTGGGCATAACCAAGTCCGCAGTGGGCAAGAGCATCGCCAAACGGGAAGAAAGGCTGGCTGCAAACTTTTTCATCGATCCACTCGCAGCTTGGGGCTCACCGTTGACGGAGAGACTTATTTCGCAAGCTGCTCATTAGCCGTGGATGGCTGAAGCCTTCTGGCGCAGGATAGATATGCAATACCCTGAGAGGCGCAAAGCCGGCGTGACAGGTCGGTCGCAGCCCGCTCAAACCCGACTGAACTGTTGAGCCCTCGCGGGGACTGAACTTAACACCCCTTTAAGGAGCCAGCCCCATGAACAGCGATCAACTCAATCAATACGACGCCGAGCGCCTTCACCAGCGAGTAGCAGCCGAACTGGGCATTACTGCCGAAGAACTGACCACCTGGATGATCAACGATATCGAACGCGTGACCGAGGGCGGCAAGGATGTCGGGCACATGGTGGTCTTCCGCGAGTCGACCCCTGCGCAGGTTCTCGACAGGGTTCAGCACAAGCAAAGCCATTTCACGGCCATGACCGGTGTGATCGATCTGAGCTAAGTGCAGCGGGCTTTGAGGTCAAAGCCCGCAGACTCAATAGCCCGCACCCGTACCCGCGCCTGTCACGATCGCAATCCCGGAACTGGTGCCCAGGCGTGTTGCGCCAGCTTCGATCATGGCTCTGGCCGTCGCCACGTCACGCACCCCGCCAGACGCCTTGACGCCGATGTCAGGGCCTACCACACGGCGCATCAGCGCCACATCCTCAAGCGTCGCGCCACTACGGCTGAAGCCGGTGGAGGTCTTGACGAATGCCACGCCCAAGTCGCGGCAGATCTCGCAGGCGCGCACCTTCTGCGCCTCATCGAGCAGGCAGGTCTCCAGGATCACCTTGAGCGGCACGCTGCCACAGGCCTGCAGCACCGCAGCGATATCGTCGCGGACCTCATCGAACAGGCCGTCCTTGAGCCAGCCGATGTTCAGCACCATGTCGATTTCCTGAGCGCCGGCGGCGATCGTCAGTGCTGCTTCCGACGCCTTGCTGGCACTCAGCCCGGCGCCCAGCGGAAAGCCCACCACCGCACAGACCTTCACGGCAGACCCGGCCAGTTGTCGAGCAGCAAAAGGTACCTGGCCGGAGTTCACGCACACCGAGTAGAAGCCGTGTTCCCGGGCTTCGAGGCAAAGCGTGGCAATCTGCTCTCGGCTGGCATCTGCCGCCAACAAGGTGTGATCGATGGCCTGGGCCAGTGCAGCGGGTTCTAGCGAATTCATCAACGGATTCCTGTCATCAGTAAAAACACTTGGGTGGATACCCATAAGTTAAAAAATTAACACTTGGTGTTACTCTAGCGACACCACTAACGGATTGCCGAGATGCCCATGGACGTCAAGAAAACCGACCGCATCAAACAGATTCAACAAGCCCTGCAAGATCAGAAAGCCATCCATCTGCGGGAGATGGCGGCGCTGCTTGAGGTGTCCGAAATGACCTTGCGCCGCGACCTCAGCCGGCACCCGGAGCAATTACGGCTGCTGGGTGGCTACATCACTCGCGCCCACGATGATCCTGAGCCGGGGGATTACCGGGTCAGCGAGCAGGGCACCCGCCATGTCGAGGAGAAGCGCCGCATCGGCAAGCTGGCCGCCACTTTCATCCGGCCCGGCGACACCGTGTTTTTCGACTGCGGTACGACGATCCCCTTCGTGGTCGACTTCATCCCTGACGAGCTGGAGTTCACCGCGGTGTGCAACTCGCTCAACGTGCTGCTCAAGCTGCAGCAGAAACCCAACTGCAGCATCGTCCTGTGCGGCGGCATCTTCCACCGCAAGAACCAGGTGTTCGAGAGCCATGCCGAAACCAGCATCCTTGATGGCGTGCGTTTGACCTGGGCGTTTGTCTCGGCGGCCGGGGTCAGCCTGGACTGCGGTGTCACCTGCTTCAATTTCCACGAGGTGGAGGTCAAGCAGAAAGTCATGCGCCAGGCCCGGCAAAGCCTGCTGCTGGCCGATCACTCCAAATTCGACGCCGTACGCACTGCGCACTTCGGTGCCTTGAGCGATTTCCATTGCGTGGTCAGCGACAAGAAAATCCCGCGTAGCTACCGCGAGGCCATCGAGGCCGGCGGCGCGCAGCTGGTGCTCTAGATGCATCACGGTTGCAGCGCCCGGCGTTCGGGTGCGTTCAGGTAACCGGTGGTCACGCTGAACTCGGCGCTGGCACCGGGCGCGAGGCTGCGCACGTTGCCTTTGGCGAGTTCGGCGCGGTAGCCCTCCGGTTCGCAGGTGGCCGGCAAGATGAAGGCCGCCACCTGCTGATCGGTGTTATGCAGGATCCAGCGCGCGGCATGTTCAAATTGCCGCGGGCTGTAGCGGGTGTAGAACGCCGCGCCGTCGGGATGATCAAGGAAGAAGTGCGCCTGTCCCTGAGCGTCGCTGCGCACGTCATCGAAGAAGCAGACGATCTCCGGGTCATACAGCGCGGGCGAGTCGAGCACCTCGAGGCGGGTCGGGTCCTGGCTGAGCTCGGCGATATAGGCGTTCCAGGCTGGGGTCGGCCGCACATGGGCCGGCACGCTGGCGCGTACCCGTGTGCGCTCGCAGCCCAGGGGCTGGGTGAGGCGCGCGCCGTCGACGTAGGCGTAGTTCATGTGCGCCATGTACATCAGGTCCATGGCCTTGCCGGCCAGATTGACCACCTGCATGCCGGTCTCGAACAGCCCGCTGGCCGGGCGCAGGGTCACGCTCGGGCTGGCCCGGTAATGGTCGCCGAAACCCTGCACATATTCGTAAGTGCCGCCGAGGCGCAGATAAGCGCCGTGCTCGTCTTCGCCTGCCTGCAGCCAGGCATCGTCCATCGGCGCGCAGGGCATTTCGCCGTGCAACGCATGATCATCCTCGGGCCCCGGGCAACCATTGCGCAGCAGCCCGCTGTGAAACATGAAACAGCCGTAGGTGCCGATCACGCTGGCACTGGGCCGCGGCTGGGTGAACATATTGAGCATGGTCAAATCAACGCCGTCGAATTCGGCCGACCAGATCATTTGCCCCTGCCAGGGCAGGATCACCAGCTTGCCGCGACTGTTTTCCAGTGACAGCGCCTTGACCCCGCTGGGGTAGGTCCAGGCACGCACGCTGAAATTCGCTGATTCGAGCAGCAGCCGGCTGGTCTGGTCCCAGAGCTGAGGGTAGAGGGGCAGGCGCAACGCTTCGCTACTCATTGCGCCACCGCCGTGGCCGAGCCACCCAGCACCGGTTGCGGCTGACGCATGCAATACACTGCGTACATCACGATGGCCACGAAGCACAGCAGCGGCACGCTGTAGGCAATCTGCATGTTGCCGCCATTGGCATCGCTGAGCAGGCCCTGGAAGATCGGCATCACGCCACCGCCAACGATGCTCATCACCAGCAACGAGCCGCCGACACCGGTGTCCTCGCCGAGCCCGTCAATGGTCAGACCATAGATGGTCGGCCAGCAAGGCCCGAGAAACACACTGACCCCCACGGCGGCATACACCGCGGTGATGTTCGGCACCAGGATGGTGTAGGCCAGCAGCACGATGCACAGCACGCCATACACCGCGAGAACTTTGGCCGGGTGCATTTTGCGCATCAGCAGGTTGGCGATCATCTTGCCGATGAAATAGGCAGCAAAGGTGGTCAGCAGGAACCACGAGGCACTGCGCTCGTTCATCCCGCCCATTTGCATGGCCAGGCGAATGGTGAAACTCCACACCCCGACCTGCGCGCCGACGTAGAGGAACTGCGCCAGTACACCGAAGCAGAAGCGTGGATTGCGCCGCAGGCGGCCGAGGCTCTGGCCGATGCTCGCCCGCGGTTCGCTGACGGTGCCGTTGCCCTTGCACGCGGGAAAGCGGGTGATGGCGATCAGGATGAACATCAATATGAGTACCGCGATCATCCATTTGTACGGCAGCAGGGTCGACTGGATCATTTGCAATTGCTGCGCCGCCGCCTCACTGGCGCTCATCTGGGCCAACTGTTCGCGCGTGGCGTCGGTGTCCTTGAACATCACGAAGCTGCCGACGTACACCCCGGTCATGGCGCCGAATGGGTGGAAGGTCTGCGAGATGTTCAGGCGCCGTGTGCCGGTTTCCCGTGGCCCCATCAGTGTCGAATAGGTGTTGCACGCGGTCTCGAGAAACGACAGGCCGGCGGCGATGACGAACAGTGCCATCAGGAACATGCCGTACTTGGCGGTCGACGCCGCTGGAAAGAACAGGGCGCAGCCGAACAGGTACAGCATCAGGCCGATGAGGATGGTGGTCTTGTAGCTGAAGCGGCGCACCACCAGTGCCGCCGGAATGGCGACGAAAAAGTAACCCAGATAGAACGCCGACTGGACGAAAGCGGTCTGGAAGTCGCTGAGCAGGAAGGCCTTCTTGAAGTGCGCGATCAGCACGTCGTTCATGCTCGCGGCCGCCGCCCACAGGGCGAAGATGCTGCAGAGCAGGATAAAGGCGAACCACGGCGTGCGGTTCAGGTAGAACCCGTCCGGGGTTTGTTGCAGCGCAGGCTTATTCATTATTGTTCTCCGCGAGATGCTGGTGAGTGTCAGTTGGTCGATGCATCGAGGAAGCGCGCAAACGTGGGCGCATCGGGGTAAGAAGATTGCGTGCCGAGGCCGGTGACCGAGCAGGCCGAGTAGGCCACCGCCTGGTGCATGGCCTGGCGAATATTGCCGTCCTCGCTCCAGTGCCGGGCGAAGCAGCCAATGAAGGCGTCACCGGCGCCGGTGGTGTCACGCGCCTGAACCTTGACCCCTGGCACCTGCCACTCGCCTTCGGCGCCGACGTACAGCGCCCCTTGTTCGCCCAGGGTGACGATGACGTGGCGTACGCCCAGCGCAACCAATTGGCGGGCAGCCTGAGCCGCTTCCTCGGCGCACGTCACCGGCTGACCGCTGATCAGAGCCAGCTCGCTCTCGTTGGGGATCAGGAAATCCAGCTGCGCCAGGTGCTCGCGGCTCAGGCCGGCCAAGGCCGGCGCCGGATTGAGCAGCACCGGGATGGCATGCCGGTGAGCGAAGGCGATGGCGTGGTAAACGGTCGCCAGCTCGACTTCCAGTTGCAGCACGATCAATGCGCAATCGCGCAGCTGTGCCTCGGCGCGGTCGATATCGGCCGGGCTCAGGTGGGCATTGGCGCCTTTGACGATGAGGATGCTGTTATGGGAGTTCTCCTGGACGAAGATCGGCGCCACGCCGCTCGACACGCCCGGCACCCGTTCAACGAAGCGCGTATCAATGCCCAACCGTTGAAAATTGGCCAAGGTGGTATCGGCGAAAGCATCGTCGCCGACCTTGCTGAGCATCAGCACGTCGGCACCCAGCAGCGCAGCGGCGGCGGCCTGATTGGCGCCTTTGCCACCGCACCCCATGGCAAAACGCGGTGCTTCGAGCGTTTCGCCCTGGGCAGGCATGCGTTCGATGTAAGTGATCAGATCGACCATGTTGCTGCCGATGACTGCAATCTTGCTCATTGTTATTTTGACCTCACCAGCGCCGACGGATGCCTCAGCGGCTTTATTTATGTTATTTAAATAACATTTTCTGTGAGGATTCAATCTTTATTTTTTGATGTGAGCGCGCGCTATCAAAACGCCTGCAAGGCGTTTCGGTGGCGGTTCCGGATCAGAGGCAGGGAAATCGAGCGACTGCCTTCGCCGCCTTATTGCGGTTTGAATCCGGCAATGTCTTTCTCTGGATGCTCAACGTTCTGTCTATTCCAGCCACAATCCGCTCGTCTTTTTGTATGCATGATTTCGAGGACAAACAGAGTACAAAGGGCATAGCAGTGACGCTGCTTTACCTTGGTTTTCGTGTTTCACGGGGTTGTGACCAAAATGCATGCTTTGGGCGATAACAGCCCGTCAGACGGGCCTGACCAGACTTACAGCCCTCTCACTTTCGCAAATGAAATAAGTCACCAGACAATCGGCTTATCGTCCCAGTCCCAAAAGGTCCCGCTGTCGGCCGGTCCATGCGCGCCCACCACCTCAATGATGCGATCCGCCGAGAAAGCAGGTTCGAACAGCTGGCCTTCGGGCACGTTCGCCTGGAATGGCTGAGACAGCTCCGTGTCAGTCGTGCCAGGGTGTATTGCCAGGACAGTAGAGGCCGGATTCAGGCGTTTCAATTCGATACTGGCCGTGTGCAGCAACTGGTTCAGCGCTGCTTTGCTGGCTCTGTAGCTGTACCAGCCACCCAGGCGGTTATCGCCAATAGAGCCAACCCTCGCGGAGAGCGCCGTGAAGGTAGAGGGTTGTTTGCGCAATAGCGGGAGTAGGTGTTTGAGCAGCAGGATCGGTGCAAAGGTGTTGGTCGCGAAACTCGCCTGCAGGCTCGCAAGTGTCAGTTGTGCCAGACCCTTTTCTGCTTTCGCACCGTCCTGATGAAGAATGCCAAGCGTACTGATGACGAGGTGCAGATGATCGCATCCATCAAGCGTCTCGCTCACGAGTGTTTCGAGGGATTGTTCGTTGCGCGCGTCGCAGTCGACTCGTTTGATGCGTTGGCCATATTGCTCTGCAAGCGTTGCCAGCTCTGTGGAAGTGCTGGCTTGTCGCGCGACCGCCCATACCTGAGCCACATCATCGCGAGCAAGCAACGCCGCGCACAAAGCCAGGCCGATACCTCGGCTGGCCCCGCATATCAGCACGTTAGCCTCGCTGTTCAGTTCGGGTATCAAACTCATAAGGCACCTTGAGGAGCATGGTTGAAGTGTTTTTGACTTCGGGGCAAGACATTACGTTCAGGCGGGCGGTTGCTTGCCAATAGGGAGCTCAACGAAAGGGGGCTTATGCTGGTGTGTCGGCCAAGAGCCACAGTAGGAAATTCAAGAGCTGTATTCATGCGATATACGCTCAATACTTCATGGTAGAAAAATCATGAGAAAAGGGGAGGTCGTTATCGCAGAATCCTCCCAGCACGATAGCTATCCGGCCGACTTCTGCTACAGAATAATCCACTCATCAACCAGCGGAGGTTCTACGCTCCCGGAGGCGACTGGATCTAGCAAGAGATGGAAATTGCGATTGAATGGACTTTCAGGGAGAACATCATGATAGGGGGATATCTGCTGTACGCGGTCTTGGGTATTTACGTGTTGCCCGTCGGCTTTACCATGCTCTATGCCTGGTTGATGAGCAGCAAAACCGGTGTGCGATTCGAATTAAGCTTTGCCGAGGTGTCCAAGAACTTCAGGCACGTGATCCTGTTCGGCACGCTCTTCGGGGTTGTGCTTTGCCCTGTCGATTATTTTCTTCCAGCAACTCCAGCTTTCAACCTCTACGTGTGCGCGCAGTTGGTGCTGCTCATCGTATTCACTCTACGGATGAGTTACTCGGCGGTGGTCTTGCCTTCGGGAGCGAAATCGCCAAGAACCAGGCTTGCCTACGGCACGATACTCGCGACAGTCATCCTGATCTGCCAACCCGCTCTCTACATTGCGTGGGCAATCTTGCGAGTCGGTTGAGTGCTCGTTTACACAGATTGCTGCCTGTCGCGAGGGGCCGCAAACGGCCAAGAGCGGACGCCTACGACCGATCTCCCCGTGCGCTGATTGTGTTACCAGGCATCGAAGCTCAATGCGAATCATCAACCCGCAAAATCCTGCTGGGCATCGTGAAAGTAAACCGACCGTCAAACATTCATCTAATGTTATGCGAGGTTGGCGAAGCAGCCGGATTCACGCCGTGCTCATCATTTTCCAGGAAGGGCTTTGATGCGAAAACGTTATTTGATCGTGATTTTTGTGATATTTGCCATTGAGTGCCTAGTCGTGGTCGATAAGCTGATTTCGTCTACGTGGCCCGAACAGTTGGAGGTGGCTGTCGGGACGTTTTCCGTCAAAACAGGTGGGCGAGACGAGTACTTGTCAATCTCCAATGAGCAGGGGGCTGTTGTTCTCAGTTGCTCTCTGGGTATGAGTGGCTCGACGCGATGTTTTTCGCAAGAGCAGCTTCAAGCTTTGACCGGTAGGCGCGTAACAGCTCATTGGTATCGTCAGTCAGTTTATGGCGGGATTAGGAGGAACAAGCTGGTTGCACTTGATGACGGCGAAAAAATCATACGTGATCCAGAAAGAACCAAATCTTTGGATCGATCTAAAATAAAAAATTCGGCCATTGTTGGCGGTGTGGTTGTAGGTGTTATGTTTATCGTGTGGGGCGTATTTGTACTACGAGTGCGAAGTCAGCATGACGTCACCCATAGCTGAGGATGTAGTGACTGGCGCGACCGCTTCTGGCCGACAGGCGCCTGTCATTCGCGGACGCAGAACTACACATCGTTCAGCGGAGCAACTATAAACCCTACCGCCTCGACAACAACCGCGCCAACCCAGCCGTCACCACGACAGCCAGTAAAACGGCAGCCGCGATAGACAGAAGCGCGCCCCATTGCAAGATGGAGTACCTGAGGGTCAGGTAGAAACTCACCACCCCGACGGCGCCAATGGCATTGCCGCGGATTATTGCCGCCAGCTCATAACGCCCGCCTTGCACGTGAACGAACACTGCAAGTGGCCAGGCGATCACCGGGATTGGCGCGAGCAGCCCACTGATCACCGGTCCGAGCCAGGTGGCGCTTGCGGTAATCGCCAGCAGCAGAAGGGTGGCGGTCAGCATTCGCATCGGAATGACCCAGCGCGGCAGTGCCACGTATGACGCTACGTCCGGCGGTGTCTGTTTCGAGGTGGCAACGATGATCAGCGCAACCATCAGCAGCGTGAACATGATCGACAGCGCCAGTAAGCCCAACAGGTTCATCAAAAAGGCCATTACGCCATACACCGCGAGGGTCAGGATGCATCCCGTCAACGCTGAAACGCGTCGAGTGGCCAGAAAATAAAACAGGTAAGTCGCCTGAATCGCAGCCAGCCCGGCCAGTGCGCCGGGCACCGCCATCGAGGCGAATTCAGTGCCTTGCTCGAGGCTGAGAAACAACATGACCAGCGCCGAGGTTATCGGCAGGCCGGAAAGCAGCCCTGCCACGCCGGTGCCCCAACGCCTGGCCGCCAATGAAATGGCCAGCATGAGCGCGGGGGTGATGAGTAACTTGAGGTAGAAGGCCGTCATGCAGAAAACTTCACATCCGAAGGTGGGCTGAATGCTAAACCTTTTGGCGGTGGGTAACGATGTGTGTCAGCGCTTACTCCATCGCTCGATAGCCAGAAACAGAAAAGCCCGGCGAACCGGGCTTTCTGAAAACGGGCAGTGCTTATTTAGCGGTCTTCAGCTTGATCACATCACCAGAAACGGTGGTGGTGTAGCCGTTCAGGACCCAGGCCCAGAACCACTTCTCCTGAACTTGGGTATTGATCAGCGCATCGCCACCCTTAGCCTGGATGGCGCTGTTCTGCGCACGAACGAAACGGTCGTTCTGACGAATCGGGATCAGACCGAACAGCATCAGGCCGGTGGCGCTTGCTTCACTGTGACCTACGACGGTGTATTGGCTGCTGTCGTATTGCGGGGTTTTCATAGGGGTGCCGGTGCAACCCGCCAGAACCAGACCACATACTGCAGCAGCGACGACTTTGCTAAATGACTTCAAGGTGAAACTCCATGGGAAAACCCGGACCCACGTCTCGGGCGGCGGTACTTTACTCGTCGGGTTCATGCTTGAGGTAATTTTCTACAATTTTGTCACGCGGCTCTCAAAATTGCGCATTCGCCAGGGCACGCCAGCGATATCGCCCGCGCCCAGCTGCTGAATCATGTACGATTCTGATAAACCAAGGAGATCACTCAAGCGCCATCGCTGATTATTGGCTGAAAAGACTACGACGCAGAGCACTTGCACCATTATTGCGATGGATAACGAATACAGCCAGTGATTCTGCTGTGTGTCATATCGCGCAAAACCAGACTTAGCTTGCGCCGACTATTTGATCGTCCAAAATATCAGCAGCGGAATATTATGCAACGAATGTTTGGATGGTTAAAAAAATCGCAGGATCGGCCCTCGCTATGAGAAGCTTTGTAGCCATGTCAGGCTGGTCCGCAGCTTACTCTGTAGGCTGCAGTACTTTTCGTACATGACCTGAAAATGTCGCCCCTCGCTGCCTAGCCTCATAAAAGAGAAATTTTTATAGGCCTGCCGGCGCAATCGTTGACCCAAGGAGAAGTCCATGCTGTTTCGAATAGTTGAGCTCACACAAGGCAACCTCAACAATAATCACCTTTACCTCTCCAACGTCATAGATTTTTTTCCGGCAGAATCCATTGGTGGTCCGAATGAAATTGAGCTCGGCGCTCTACTAGAGATCCACTGTGGCATTGCAGAACCAGTTTTTACGGATATTGCAGGTGACAAAAAAATTTTTAGAAAGCGCTCTTGGGTAGGGGAGTTTTTCAAGTGCCATGCCCTTTCTGCAGGTAGCCGGATCGTAATTGAAAGAACCGGGGATAATCGCTATCACCTTTACCCTGTGCGGGCTTAATGCTCAAGCAAACCAGTCACGGTACCCAGTGGCTCGGCTCGCTCGACGGTAGCCACGACCAGCGTCTGCTATGGAGCCAAGCTTTGTGAAAACCCCGCCGAGTAGTTCAAGACCTGCGGTTTAAAACAGTATGAGTCGGTAATAGCTGGCCTCACTCATTAAGCTTACCAGCCAGCAAAATGGCCGAACAGCGTTGCCATGCGTTTGATCTAGGCATGAACAGCGGAACTGCGTGAGCTGGCAGTCGCCCACGCTGCGAGAGCATGGATAAAGGTATCAATAGAACCATTTTCCCATTCCAAAGCCCCCGGTCCACAGGGAGACGACGAAGAGGCTTCGTTCAGCAAACGCTCCTCTGCGAAATCCATAGCGAGCGCGCTGTTAGCAAAATGGCTTTTCGCGACTTCCGGCTACACTACAGATGTCATTCCAGCCTTGGATAGCTTACCGTGAGCGCACTGGACATCACGTTTAGCCCTGAAAAACGATTACACTCAAATGGCGCGTTCGCTCTGACAACGTCCCTCACCGTTCATGTCGTTGTTGCGCCTGGCTTAGTCGCGCTTTCCAATTTTTCGTCTATACCAATCAGAGGTTTACTGCATGACAATGGATGTTATCAAATAGCTTCATGCGCGTTATACGCTAGCAGTGCCGCCTAATTAGTAGTCATGCCTTTTCACAGGAGATTGGATTCCATGCTCAAAGCGATTCAGACTCGGTATAAAGGGCACAAGTTCAGATCCCGTTTGGAGGCCAGATGGGCAGTATTTTTTGATGCCGCTGGAATTAAATGGATATACGAGCATGAAGGTTTTGTGATTAACAATACGCCATATTTACCAGATTTCTTTTTGCCAGAGTTTGGATATTTCGAAGTCAAGGGCAAGCCTGAGTATAATCATAACCTAATGCAGGAGTTTTCGAATCAATCTGGCGAGATTGTTATTCTTGCTTTTGAAGAAATACCCTTTCTTGAAAACGGAAATGGGTATCTAAAAGTTCTCACCCCAAATTCATATCATGACGGTGGCGACCTAATGTTTTGGGGGTATAATGATATGTTTCTGCAGTGCGATGGCTGCGGAAAAATCACAATCCAAAACGAAGTTTACGACACAATTAAAGGCAACTGCTGCGATGGCTCCCGAGAAATATCCATTGAGCACGCATTACTAAAAGCTAGGGAAGCGCGATTTGAGCATGGGGAAAAACCTAATACTTAAAAAGTGGTTTGAACAGTTCGCTTCGCTCACTGGGATGGGTTAAAGCCAGCCCCTTAACCAAGAGTTAGGAGTATTATGGGAACTACGTCTGAACGCTGGGAACGCTTTCTCGACCCTGATGCGGTAAAACCCTCTCTTTTTCTAGCGACAATGTTCATCACAGCATTTGAGATACTTAAAAACTCGGCAATTGATCGCCTGCGCAATTTTTATACAAATGGCTTTGACGAAAACGGCCCAATAATCAGCCCTGAGTACCAGAATAGAGTTTTGTATCGCAATAAGAGCGTGCTTTATGCATCATTTGATTGGCTGCAAGAAAGTGGAGCCATAGACAGTAAAGATTTGGAGCAGTACGAAAAGCTCAAAAGAACTAGGAATTTGTTAGCGCATCAACTATTTGAAGTGGTGACCGGTCTGGTTGAATCTAAGCATGAAGCTCATTTCGAAGAGCTATTAGAGCTACTGCGAAAAATAGAGGTGTGGTGGGTTCTTAACCTTGAAATTGCCACCGATCCAGATTTTGACGGACAGGAAATTGATGAGACAAGCATTGTTCCTAGCTCTATATTGTCATTACAGATGCTTATTGAAGTGGCGTCTGGCAATACTGAGCTTCTTGAGCACTGGCGCAAAGCGCAAAAGCAACACGGAGCAGACGGCAAGAATGCATATACGGACCCACCCCAAAAATAGTGGGCGAAGCTTTTGATTTACCACTGCCGTCTGTGATGTGACGGTTGCTTGCGTAGAACCGGCCTTCACAGGCACGCGAAGCCCTGGCCATTTTGTAGTTCGTGCAGCGCGAGGCAACCTGGATCACCACTCGACTTTTAGGCACTCGACTAGCGCTATTGGCCGATTTCTGCGGGTAGAGCTCCTCAATTTTACAGGTCAAGTACGATGCTAGCGACTGGCCGGGTCGAATCCAAATGGGCTTCGTCTGAGAATCAGTGGCCTATCTTTTCTGATTGGCAGGAAATTTGGGAAGTCTAACAAAATATAGCATTAGATTCACTTAGCCAAGAAACCAAAGCATTCGCTTACTGAACGCTGTTGGTTCAAAGTTAGCGAGCAGACGAAGCTCGCGTCCGCCCCATTGATCTACATAACTCAAAATAATGAATATATGGAGAATGAGAAACACTATTTTTTATCAATCTTATAACCCTCCAAAGAAACCTCAGACGTGCAGTTATAAAGCGGAGCAGGGCTAAATCCTACGCTTTCTAATTCCTGTGTGTTCCAGACTTTTGCTTTAGCAGCCAAATAAAGCATGCCCAACGTTATAGGAATCTTGCCGCGCCTGTCCTTGCTTCGCCTGAAGGAAAAAAATCATATCCCTCAGGTACAAAATACCTGTAGGGATCATACTTATCTATATTTATGGAAAAACGCTCAAAGAACTCGGGCATCAGCTCATTGGCATCATCCCCTTCGATGCCCAGCTCACGATTAATATCAGTGGCCAGGCTCAGAGTTTCAAATGCATCATTGCTGAATCCAAACACTTCTTGAATACATTTGACTATGTCGTTCAGCAGCTCATAGTCCACGCTCTCTTTATTCATTCAGAACACCTGATCCTCAGCGCATATAATAGCATTGTATGCGACAACGGTTTTATAGCCTATGAGTCCTAGATTTCGACTCCAGTGCGTTCAGGTAGCAGCGCCTGGAGTTCCTCGACAAGATGCTTTCACGCTGACGGCATTCTGCGGAGTCGGGTGCGGTGTTTCCCTTGCAAATGGGTGCGCGTGTCACTGAAATAGATCGCGCTCGTTGCATGTTCAGCCCCGTTTTTCCAGGGCACCAAAAACAAAAAAACCGCACAAGGCGGGCTTTGGGCATTTCAGTCCACCGTCCAAAACACATCTAGATTTCAATATGGTGCCCAAGCGTGAATCACGCAAATAAAACCAAGCCGCCGCAGAGTGCATATGCAGTCTGCGGCGGCTCTTTTCTGCGAAGCCTGGGGCTCTAAATCAGCTTTGGCTTTGCTTCGGATCCTCAGCGTGAGCCCAACGATAATCCAGACGCGGCGCGAACACTTTGATCCGACGCTTGATCTTGATCAGAATCGGGTCATGCACCGGCTCCGGATCTTTCAGGAATACAGTGAGCACAGCACTCAGTGCGTACAACCCGGAGAACGCCCAGACCACACCTTCAATGCCGTAACTTTCATTGAAGATCGCAACAACAGCCGGGCCAACCCACGTCGACGCGCCTGCACCCAGGCTCAACACCGACAAGGCAGCCGCTTTGTTGTTCGGTGCCAAAGCAGGGGCAAGCGCCGACAGCGGCACGAAGCACGCCAGGGTCAGGCCGTAGAAGGCGCCGAAGATCGAGGCGATCAGGAAGTCGTTCGGAAACGCCTGTGGCATGAAGAAGAACAGCGGCGTGCTGATCGTGCTGCCCACTGCGCCAAACCACAGGATCGTGTTGCGATAACCGATCTTGGTGCTGATGACGCTGGAGCCCAGGTTGCCGATGATGTTGAACACAAACACGATGGTCAGCAGGCGCAGCCACTCTTCCAGGGTGAAGCCAACGGTTTGCATGAAGAAACCTGGCATGACCACCAGAAAGCCAAACATCGACGAGGTGTTGATGACGCGGACGATACCGGCCAATGACACTTTAGGACGTGTCCACATGATGGTGATGTTCTTGGCCATCGACACCAGCGGACGCTCGCCTTCCGGTGCCAGTCGGCGCATGCCATGAGCTTCGCGCATCCCGACCAGACCAATCACACCACCGATGACCACCAGGGCGAAGGACAGCCAGAAGGTCAGCAATGCGCCAATCAGCGGAATAGCGATGCTCGCCACCAGAGAGCCCAGCATTGGCAGGCCCGCGGCGTAAGCCACCCAGAACCAGCCCACGGCCATGCCCATCTTGCGGGACGGCGTGGAAGCCGCGATCCAGACCAGGAAACCGTAGGCGAAGAGCGGATAACCGAAACCGCGCAAACCATAGGTCAGCAGAATCATGGAATAGCTCAATTCCTGCAGCCCGTAGACCAGGAAGAGCACTTCGAACACGCTCCAGATAATCAATCCCAGGAACATCACCCGTTTCGGGCCCCAGATATTGGAGAGCGCGCCGGCGAGCCACGATGAAATACCGACCGTGACGCCATAGATGGTGAAGATCATGGCGACTTCATCGCCGGGCATGCCGCGTTCACTGAGGAAGGGCGAGAGGTATCCGAGTTCTACGCCATCGCCGATCATGAAGATCAACAGGCCGACAAAACCCCAGAACATGGGATAGGGAATACCAACTTTGTCGCAGAATCTAACGAGTGGAGTGTTCGGAGTTGATTGATCGCTCAATTTTCCGGTCCTTTTTGTTGCACGGCGTTTGGGCGCGCCGTAGGAATGGCCTCGATGAGGTTGAAAGACAGATTGGATAGCACAGGCATCCGCTTCGGGCAGCGAGCAAAACTGGCTTGATTATTTGACGCGCGGGGTCAGACATTGGAGCAGCTATCGTCGACCCATTAATCTATGTTTTTCTAGATTTTCGAGCCCGAAGCCGACCTTTTATGCCAGATGAAACGATTCATCACAACCGCAAGCCATTTTTTGGGGTGCGACAATATGTCCGGTTGTATTGTCTGAGGGGTTCGGATTTAGGGGGATGAGGTGTTTCGAATTGTGTATGAAAATAAATACATCTTTTTCCTGGGGTTGTGAGAAAAACGGTGAGCGGTGTGCCAGTGCTGGCGCATCTTCGGAACCGGTCAGGACGTCGAACATACAGAGGGTTTTGCTGGCATCGGTTGGGGTGGCGAGCATGCGTACCTCGATGCCCGCTTTCAGTTCCTTGTTCGTTTGGGCCATTTGCTGGGCCAACACCTTCTCGCCGTGACGTGTGGAGCGCACATAACGATCTCATCCAGCACCAAAAGCCAGAAACAACAAAGCCCGCACAGGGCGGGCTTTTGGGGTTCTTTGTAGACTGTGCACGACATGTCCAGATTTCAATATGGTGCACTAGGCGGGATTCGAACCCACGCCCCCTGCCTTCGGAGCCCTAAAAGTCGACGTTTAGAATCAATACGTTAGCGGGAATTAGCTGGGGAATCAACGGGTTGCGTTAGCTGAGGCTAGCTAGTTTTCGCCCCGATTAGCGGGGCGAGTGTGGCAAATTTGTGGCAAATTAGTGTCCCTATATTGGCAAACTGCGGGCCTGATCCATCCGGCCGTAGGATATATTCCATAAGCTAGTGCCTCACCCACCAGTGTCAATAAATTAAGTGGCATTTGGCTTCAATAGAAGTACAGGGGAGCACCGCGCGTTAGGAACTCCAGGATACATACTAAAGCTCACGCGCTGCCCTCTAGTCGGAGACTGACTTCCGAAAAAAACTGTACTGTGGAAAAATGTGGAATTTCCAGTTATATCATTGATAAAACCAAAATTTCCCGTACCACCAGCGGCATAGTTTATTTTGAAGTCGCTTACTACTCCAACGTTTCGATCAATCGAGGCATAGCACAGCATATTGAACGCCTCTACTATCTGAGACGCGTTCGGGCGGGCGACGGGGTCAAAAGTTAGGCAGCTTTCTATGATGCTCCAAAGTCCGTTTTCAAGCGTTTCGGTTACCTTATGAGTATTGAACCAGATTGGTTTTACTATATTTATCCCAGTAAAGGATAGCCGCCCAACATTGAAAATCGCTGCTCGTCCCATGCCGAATGGTGGGGCGCCTGACAATAGCTGATAAGCTATACACCCGAACGCCCAAATATCCATTGGCTGGCCCGCTGCTTTCCAGTTTACCCAGCATTCGGGTGCCATATAAGGAACTGCACCCAATAACGTATTGGACGATGTTAGAGTTGATTCGTCTTCATCGAATAAAGTCATTTCGGCTTCAATTTCGGATTCTGCAAGTTTTGCAATCCCAAAATCAGTCAGCTTTAATGTAGTAACACCTGGGTCTCCAGATGTCATTATGTTGCTAGGCTTAAGGTCTCTATGGCATATACCCACTCGATGGGCTTCGTTCAATGCCTTGGCCATGTGATGTAATATGTGAGCCGTCAGACCTGGGTCGAGATAGTAGAATTCATCCTCCAGAAGTTTTGCAAGGTCTCTACCTGGGACAAACTCCTCGACCAAAAATGTTACGTCTTCATCTTCAAAATAATCGAATGTCGCGGCGACGTTGGGATGCACTACACGTGCCCCCATTTCAGCTCCACGTCTAAATCGTCGATCAACTACCCCTGCTTTTGGAGTTTTTAACGCAACTATCCGGTTCAGAGCTAAGTCTCGCGCGACGTAGACCTCTTGCATGCCGCCCGCTGCATGGTATTCAAGCACTTCATAACGTCCAGCTAAAATTTGGTTAGGCGAAAATACATTGCTCATAACACAACCTCAGGACGAGATGATGAGAAATTGACCCACTCGCGGCTGGAGCGAAGTTCGGGTTTACCGAAAGTTAAAACACACGCTTCAGAAAGCTTTGCACCCGGTAGAAGGGGCCTATTATTGATGTAAACATCACCGGTAACAGCTCTGACTTCGAAGTCAAGTCCGTTGTAGTCAACCCGTATACCTCCCAAGTATCCAAGATTGACACTGACATTACGATTCAGGTGTGTCAGTTCGTAGATTGTCCTCTGACCAACTACGAACAAACCTTTGTGCTTGTTTCTGACCAAATAGCGAGCGCAAAGATCACTAATTAAACTGGCTGCCGGACGTCGATTGGGGTTTACATCTATGCAAGAATCCACGAGAGATATAATTTCGTCTGGCAAATCTGGAAGCGCGATTCTTATTGAAGGTGCTAAGCTTAGCGACTGTGGTGGCCGTTGCTGAAGCTCAGGTGGAAATACTTTTTGTGCTAACGCCCATGCGCAAACGCCAAAAGCATATATGTCCATCGCCGAAGTGATCTTAACTTCGTTCCCCCAGAACTCAGGAGCTGCGTAGACTAGTGTGGCTCTACTATTTATTGTGTAGTATCCAGAGTCGCCTGTGGAAATTCCGAAGTCAAAAAGTTTTAGAATGCTTGCTGCCGAGTCTCTGAAATTCTCCAGCTTTAGATCACGATGGATAATTCCTTTTTCATGTAGGTCGGTCAGTGCCGTCGCGATTTGGTACAGAACTTTAATGTAACTGTCGGTATTTTTCTGCGCTTCAACATGGAATTCGGCATAATTTCTACCCGTCAACTGCTCAATAATAATTCCTTGTGTAATCCCATGATCATCTAATATCACGTCGTAAATTTCCACGATATGACGAGATCTGGCGCTCGATAGTTGCCTAACCTCGTTTAGTAGCTGATCATTGTCTGCAGGGCATTGCATCGATTTAAATACGACGCGTCTATCTAGGAACGTATCATGTACAACTTCTACGGCACCAAATCCGCCGAACATCGGGTTCTGAGATAGCGGTTTATATCTTGTGGGTAGCATATGAATTCCATTTACTATTGTTTATAGTTTTCTTCGCTATCTATTGATGTATCCACGCTTATTTCAATTTTAGGCCGGCTGGAAATTCGCTGCCTTTTTTTTATCTCCGTACGCTCAACTAAATTCAATTGTTCGGGAGGTGCTATTTCATTTTTTTGCTTTGAACGGCCCGGTCTTTTAACAGGTTTTTTCTCTGGTGCAGACAGTTGCGACTCTGCTTGAGTGCTGGAAAAAATATAGTTTGTGAAAAACGTGAATTTTTGGTCCGTTAGCCAAACTTCTACCTTGGTGCTTTCATGACTTTTTGGCGCATTTTGTGAGCATAATGCAATTAATCTCGATGTATCTTCAATAATAATTATAGAGGAGTTGTCCGAGCCGCCTGTCCAATTTGCAAGGGCGAGCGCTCTTCGGCTTGATTCTATGGAAGATTTTGCATTAGCCACCACCAACTCAAATCCTATAGGATCATGTTTCCAACATCCGTCTGAACAGATGGCAACTGATCTTAAAAAATCTCCAGATTTGTTCACAACTATATTCAACTCTCTAGACTCGCGGCCCGCCTCGCCAATTGCCTGTGAGAGGCTTCCAAGGAGTCCTTTCTGAGCAAGAGCTGAAACGTCTTGCATGTTGAGTTTTTTTGCTTCGTTGCCAAGAGTATCATCTTCACTTATTTGGGTGAGCCTCTTATCCTTCGATGAATCCCATGTATATATTCGACTATCACCGATACTGCCGCCAATTAGCTCGCCAGCCGAAGTTGCCAATATAATACTGGCTGTTGTTGATCCGCTTCCAGATAAACAGGCTCTAACCTTATCGTCCATTCTCCGTATGACATGACTAAGGATTTGCTCTCCTGAAATCGCAGTCTTAATACGTGCAAGCTCGGAAAAAAGGGTAGCTACCGCGATTGAAGCTGCCAAGTCACCGTTTTTTGAACCTCCTACTCCATCGCATACGACAGCGACGAGGTACCTTTGTCCATTGGCTGCCGATATTCTCGCAACCGCAGACCTATCTTCGTGACGATTTCTAACTAATCCCTGGTGAGACCCAAAAGAGATTCCAAGCTCTTTGATTTCACTGCACTTCAACTGGTCCCATGAAGCATTGCTCAGCTCTATGAACAGAGCTTCTCCGATTTCTCCAGTCATCTCGCGGGCTAATGACTCGATATCTAAATTCATGTGCGCTCTTTAGAGTAGATATTCTTCGAATGTAGTGCGTCCACAGAATCGTCGTCGTAGTCAATTCCGTCAGTCCACTATAGCCCATTGCCGATGCGACGTGCGTTCGGTAGGTGGGAGCAGGCAGATAGCATCAGACAAACCATAAATTTTCAGGATGCTAAGACAGGCAACCCCCAAGCACGTAGAGCAATACTGATGGCAGCCTTGAGCGCTCCATCGGAGGTAGTAAAGCGTGGCTATAGGCAGGCGTACGCATCCACTGTCTGAGGTCACCGCCATCGCAAGCGTGATAGGCCTGGAACTGGCTCAAGCCCCGGCGATTTGCGCTGACGCACGGTCAGAGCGCTGAAGCCTGTCAATGCAGCGACCTCGGCAACGCCGATCAGTACGTAATCTGCTAGCTTCTGAATCTTTTGAATGGTTTCGTAATCGATGCTCATCGTGACTGTCGCTCGGCTGCTATGGAATACCTCCAGCTTTCGCCATGCGACTGCGGATTCACTAGGACACCTTTTTGACAGATGCGCGATTTAGCCAAAGAATGGCTCCATGCAGCCACACATTTCCGATGCAGATGTCGACCCAGATGAAGCCTTCCAGCTTGTTTTTCGTGAACTGAAACGTCATGAGGAAACGGGCCGGAGAAACTTTCTTGTCCGCGTCCCCGTGGATCTGCTTGAGTACCTGTTCTCAGCCATTTTGCGCAAGTCAGGGATGTCACGGGTGGCCCTTGAGCGGCTGCTGACGGAGCTGGGGATTTACGGATTCAAAGACGCGGACGGCCGGATTCTCCGACGGTATTTGAGCGGCCACAGACGCATGGCGTGGTCGACCTATCAGCGTTTGATGCTGTGAGCGTTATCAAGCGGCTGGATCAGCACCTGGATTTTCCGCGACTTGGCTTTCCGGTCGTATGGGCGAGAGGCAGCTCAACTTTGCGCACGGAAAATAGTGAACACCCTCAAGCGCCGGACAACGCTCCCCGAATTGACCAAGGCGCAGGTTGTCGAATTCTTCTATGAGATTTATCAGCTTAAGCAGCGCGAGCGCGATCAGGCTGTGGCTACCCGATTGCGGACCGACTCAGATACTAGAGAGCTCGTCCTGTGTCTTGATGCGTGATTGCGCTGACATGACCGTACGTTTGCATTTGACTTGATAAGCATACTGGGTGTCATTGACCGACTGAATTCGACCCAAATCGGACTATGGACAAGCCGCTGGCGAACTCGTAATCTGCTCGTAGGTTATATCGCTTTTAATCTCTCTTATGTCGCGCTTCCTGAGCGACTCCCGGACAGTTGCAGAAGCCAAGCTTAGGTACGGAGTATATGCGACAGAAGTGGCGTAGAATAAAAATTTGCATATCGTATATATATAGTTGGGTGTCTTATGGAGATTGCTTTGAACGATAAAGTAAAACAATGGATAGAGATGGAAGGCTATCCCTTGGAGTTCTCTACCGCCCATAAGTTTAAAAAAAGAAAATTCTCGGTGGAACAAGGCTATTTTGTAAAGGGTATAGATGGCAAGGCCAGAGAGGTTGATGTACTTGCAACAGCAAACTACCCAGTTGGTCGTTCATTCCTGCGAATTAAACATGTAATTGAATGTAAGTGGAGTAAAGATAAGCCATGGGTACTATTTAAAGATGAGAAAAGATTTGCAGCGTCGGCATTGGCAGCTCAGTTAATATCTTCATCTGCGGGACAAGCTATTGCCTGGATAGCCGCCGGAAGTGAAGATTTCAAAAACTTAGATATGTTTAGAGAGGTAGGTTTTTCATTCTCAGGAAGACAAGCTTTTTCAAAGGGGAATGATTTATTTTATCAAGCAGTTCAAGGAGTGGTTTCAAACTGCTTAAACATTGCCAGAACTTACGATGATTATGAGTTTGAGCCAGAAGACCATCTTTTGGCAGTGATTGCTCTGCCAGTAATCGTAATTGACGGAAGCCTGTTTGAGGCTACGTACGTCTCCGACAGCGATGAGCTGAATCTGGAAAATATCAGCCATGCTCGTCTGCGCTGGAAAGGAAACGAAGGGCGTGAGTTGAATACAATAATTGATATAGTGACTTCAGATTACTTAGATACCTTTTTAGACAATCGCGAAAAGGAGATGAACATCCTAATGAACTGCCTTGGGAAAACTTTGGCGCAGTTAATTCAATGCTTTCAAGAGAAAACAGAGAAGTACTTAATGATCACCGAAGGGCCAAGGGGGATATCCGGCAGGCCTGATTTGTTGCAGCGACTGAAAAAGATGTCAATACCTGAAATGCCGAGCTCGAAAGTATCTGACGATCCGGTGAGCTAGGCGTTAGGTTTCTACAGAGTAAGCGACTCCATCAGTGAAATAAATTTGAACAACAGTGGAGAGCTTTATTTCCAATTCGCCAGCGTCCGCACTGACAGAGAAATACCTTTTGCGAAGGGCAGCAGTTGGCAAGAAGCGGTCGTTGACAAAAAGTTACTTTCGGCCTGAATCTAGTGGTCTCGGTAAGCTGGCGATAGCTGAACCCACCCGGCTGTTGCGGCGACTTGAATTTGGACTCCACACAACCACTTGGTAAAGCGATTAGCCCTGCCAACATGATCAATTTCCGTATATTCTAACTGAGTTAATTTGATAGGATTTTGAATAATTTAAAAAACCAGGGACTAAAATCGTGAAGATAATATCAATTAGCGTAAATCAACACCTTGCTAGTACGCTGGGGCTAGGTAACTCTAATATGAAAAACCTAGGTGGTATTGTGGTTTTAACAGGGCGGAATGGTTGTGGAAAAACTCGCCTGCTCGCCGCTATCGATTGGTTGTTGCACGAATGCTTAAGCCAAGGGTACAAACAAATCAGGGAGACGCTAACGAATCTAAAATCTCCCGATCATCTGTTCAATAGTCATCCGTCGAAACACGATGTTGATCAGTATAGTTATTCGGGATTAATGCAAAGCTTCAAACATCAACTTGCAAAGCTTGAATCGGCCAATGGAATCGAATTGAGCTTTGATAGTCAGGAGAGGGAGGAAGAGAGTCTCCATAACTATTTAGAGATTTCCGTTCTACTTAAACGACCTCTTGAGTTGACTCTGAATTATACGGCCAAACTGTCGATAGGGATGACTCGAGATCTTGCAGACATATCCCATAACGGCCTCTTATCTTCCCCTCTATCCTACTTGCTGGATGTTTGTAGGCGCGTCGACAAGGAAATAAGAAACCAAGAGTCTAATGAAGATGAAATAGAGGTGATCAGCATATACCCGGGAATCTTTGAGCAGTTCAAAGATCTGCAGGCTCTTGTGTTAAACTTGCTCGATTTAAAACTTTTGCATACTGGGCATTTGGATAAAATCCCTATAAGCGAAATATCTTTATCCGAGGGGCAAGCTCGTCTGTTGCGGTGGGTAGTACTGTTTAATTCAAGGGCGCTCGAAAAAATATCAATACCGCTGCTTCTAGACGAGCCAGAGATTCACTTGCATCCTCACGTTTTAAATAACCTTATTAATCTTATTGTCATTAGAGCTCCAAGATGTCAAGTATGGGTGGCCACCCACAGTATTTCACTTGTTGCGCATCTGGCTGCTGATTACCCTCGATCAATTTGGTTTGGTAAAGATGGTGTTTTTGACACTGCCGGAAAAGAGCTACCTGTGGTGGTACAAGCCTTGCTGGGTGGTGAAGGTGGAGACGAAAAACTTATTGACTATTGTTTGAGCCCAGAGCGATTTGCATTTAACACATTTTGTGTCGAATGTCTATTTCCGCCTCAAACCGTGACTTATAAAAGCGGCGACCCACAAGTCGGGCAAATATTCAGTGCCATTCATTCCAAAAAAGTTAGCCCCATAGTGTTGCTTGACTTTGGAGCTGGGCAGGGCCGACTTTTAGATGGACTGGTCGATGCAGCAAAATCAAGTGAAGAAAGTAATAATTTTCATATGGATTTCTCATATTACGCCTACGAGCCATATCCAACTTCATTAAGTCGCTGTCAGGAAACAGTGGCTACTTACTATCTTGGGGAGCTCAACAGGGTTTTTTCTCGGCAAGAAGATATAAGTTCATTGCTATCCTTTGATTTGATAGTAATGGCAAACCTGCTCCACGAAGTTTTACCAAAAGAGTGGATGTCGGATATCTTCCGAGGTCCAGCAGTGCAGTACAATCTAAAGAATGAAGGGCATGTATTGCTGATTGAGGATACGCTACTGCCGACAGGTGAGCTCGCACACAACTTAGGTTTTGTCATGCTGGATCAGCCAGCTCTTGAGGTTTTATTTAAAGTAAGCCAAGGAGATAAAGATGAGGGGCTATTCATTGCTAGCTCAACTTTATGTGGGCGTTTACAGGCAACTTTGATTGGAAGGCAGCTTTTGCTCAGAGTCGAAGAAAGCTCTATCCTTGCGGCGCTAGAGGCTCAGCGCACAAGTGCTGTTAACTCCATCAAGGGCTTGCGAGCTAATTCAAAATTAGTCTCATATATGGATGGGCGTAAGCATGCGTACTTTACTCAGCTAGTAACCAATATCAGCTTAGCGCTAGAGGATTTTAATAGTACTTCCTGAATATGGTAAATGCGGCAACCTTGCTAATTGTTGCTGCTTTTATTTTGCACTAGCTAAGCTTCTTTAACGGATGGAGACATTTCACTTTTGGCTGAGAGTCGCTGGTCGCTGGAGGCGGTTCTCGATCTGTCGATGCCGTTGACTATGGGCAGAAATTGATCCGAAGCGGACATTTGAGTAGGTGTCGGCGCCTACGTAGAATTTCTCACCTCTAAAGTCAAAGGACTGATCTCATGATTACCTGCCACGTCAAATACGTTATCGACCCCTACCAGGTTGCCGCCTTCGAAAGTTATTCGCGCCAATGGATCGCGATAGTGACCCGTCTGGGCGGCCACCATCATGGTTATTTTCTGCCCGCTGAGGGCGCGAATAACATTGCTTACTGCTTATTCAGCTTCGCTAGCCTTGCTGACTACGAACGATATCGGCAAAAGGCCGCGCAGGATCCTAAGTCCGCGCGACTGGTCGAGGAAGCGACTGAGTTAAGGTTTATCGAGAGCTACGAAAGAAGCTTCCTTCGTCCTATACTTGAGTGATGCAAAGGGGCTATCCCTGTCTGGCTCTGACGTCCGACCGCTTTTGGCCGACTTCTGCCGGTAAAAGCACATCCAGTGTGCTGGCCTCATCCGACGCACACTGCTTGCCCAGCGTTGCCCAAATGATGCTCCGTCTGTGCAATTGCCCGCCGACGGGTGTAGTTCGATCAAGCCAGCTTCGCCGCCAGCTCCTCTGCAGTAACGTTGTAATATCGCTTCAGCATGTTCACCTCTCGATGCCCCGTCACGCTCGCAAGCTCAATCAAATTCGGCAGTTTGGTCGCAAGCCGACAGCTCGCTTCATGCCGCAGGTCGTGAAAGCGCAGATTGATCAGAAAGTCTTCCTAAGGCGTGACCTGCGCTACGTCGCAATCTCCCAAGTATTTTAGCCTCGCACGCTCCAGACCTCGGACAAAGGCCTTCTTGAGCGCATCAGCCGTGGTGGGAAAAACTCGACCGCACAGCAAGCGCGGCAAGTTCTTTAGCAGATGAATAGCCTTCGGCGAAAGCGGGACGGTTCTGGGCAGGCCGTTTTTGGTTGCGGGCAGGTGCGCGGTTCTACGCTCCAGGTTCACATGCTTCCAGCGCAGCTCGAAAATCTCGCCACGGCGCATGGCTGTCTCAATCACCAGTTGGACGATGGGCCGTATCCAGGGGTTGTGTGATGCATCGGCGTAGGTCCCATCAGCCCGTCGCTCACGAAGCTCTAACGCGCCGAGCATGTATTGCTCTTCTATTGGATCGAGCCGTCGCGAGCGCTCGTCGTTGTAGCTAGGGCGGCTGACCATCCTGACTGGATTCTCGGCCAGATGAATTCCCCACTCGCGGCGAGCGACCTCAATCACGCACTGAAACAAAGCCAGCTCACGTTTCACCGTATTACCTTTGCGGATCTTCAAGCGCTCGTCACGGCAGAGGGCAAAATCTGAAGAGGTGAGGGTCGCAACGAGGCGTGTTGCTAGCGGATGACGCTTGAGCGCTTCCAAGCGTTTGATTTCCGAATACGCGCCTTTGTGCTTCGGAGCGATCTCGGAGATGTGGCGATTGGTGAGTTGATGAAAGACGGTGCGTTCCGCCTCGACGCGAGAGACAAAGATGCCCCGGTCGATTTCGCTTTCGACCATTCCCGCCCAGACTTAGGCATCGAATTTTGTTTCGAAGGGTTCTGCCGGGCTGGATAGCCCTTACGGCGAATTTGCGCTTCCCACTGTCCTCATCCAACGGCTGGGCCGCGATTTCTGATCGCTGCCATTTCGACCATTCCCGCAACACTTGAGAATGGGAGATCGCAGCAAAAACGACTTTAAGGACTAAGACTGGTATCTGACGGTAGCGACAACCCTCGTGAACACAAGGGAAAAGAAGATGGTGCACCAGGCGGGATTCGAACCCACGACCCCTGCCTTCGGAGGGCAGTACTCTATCCAGCTGAGCTACTGGTGCGACGCGGGCGCCATGATACTCACATGGGTACGGGGCGTCCAGTTGCGGGCGGTGTGCGACACAAATCATCCGCCTTCCATCACCCCACACCCACCTCCACCCACAAAGGAACAGCCCACCGCTACCGGCACAACCGCCAGCTGGTGCATGATGCTCCCCATACCACTCCGTCAGACTGTTCCCACCGAGGGCCTCTTATCAATCAGTTCAAAAGCATCGAGCGCAGCCCGTGCCGCGTTCTTATTACCGGGGCCAGTATCGCGGGTTGTGCCGCGGCCTGGTGGCTGACGCAGCGCGATTGCGATGTCACGGTTGTGGAGCAGGCGCCTGCCTTTCGTGATGGCGGGCAGAATGTGGATGTGCGGGGCGCGGCTCGGGAGGTCTTGCGCCTGATGGGGCTTGAGCAGGCGGTGAAGGAGCTCAACACCGGCGAGACGGGGCTTGCGTGGGTGGATGAGGATAACCGCACGGCGACGCGCATCGATCTGGCGGGGCTGGACGGGGACGGGCCGACGGCTGAGCTTGAGGTGTTGCGCGGTGATCTTGCGCGTCTGCTGTATGAGGCGTCGTCTGCTGATGCGTTCTATCGCTTCGGTGATCGTATCGTCTCGGTCGAGCACGATGCGGAGGGCGTGTCGGTCACGTTCGAAGGCGGTGGCGAGGAGCGTTTTGATCTGTTGATCATTGCCGAAGGTGTCGGTTCGCGCACGCGGGAGCTGGTGTTCCCCGGCGAGAATCAGCCGCGCCGGATGGACCTGGCCAGCGCGTTCTTTACCGTGCCTCGTGCGCCGACCGATAGTCAGACCGCGCGCTGGTACAACGCGGTGGGCGGTCGCAGTGCGGGCGTTCGTCCGGACAATCGCGGTACGACGCGTGCGTTCTTTAATGTGCAGGGCCGAAGCCACCTGACGGTCGGCAACAGTGTTGCCGAGCAGAAGGCGTTTCTTCGGGCGTCGTTTGCAGGCGCGGGCTGGGAGGTGCCTCGTCTGCTGGAGGGGATGGAGGCTGCTGAGGATTTCTGGTTCGATGATCTGCGTCAGGTGAAGATCGATCGCTGGTCGAATGGTCCGGTGGTCCTGCTGGGCGATGCGGCGTGGTGTGTCACGCCGCTGGGTGGAGTCGGTGCTTCGTTATCGCTTATTGGCGCGTATGTGCTGGCGGGCGAACTCACCAAGACCGATACGATTGCAGAGGCGCTTGCCTCGTACGAATATGTCCTGCGCCCTGTGGTGAAAAAGTCGCAGAGCGTGCCGAAACTTGTCCCGCGTCTGGTCCATCCTCGCAGTCAGACCGGGGTGAAAATCCTGCGCGCCGTGCAGCGGCTGGTGGCAACGCCTTTTATCAGCAAGCGTGCTGCCAGGGCGCTGACCCCGGCGGTGCAGTCTTTCACGCTTCCGGATTATCGATAGCGCTACAGGCGTGGGTTAATGCCTGCGCCACAGGGAGAATAAAAAATGGAATCACTACAACAGTGGCTCAGCTTCGCGATGATTGCCTTGTTCGTTACGCTCACGCCGGGGCCGGCGGTGATCATGGCGCTGTCGAATTCAATCACCCACGGGCCGGCGAGGGCGATGATTGGTTCGCTTGGCAACGCCTTGGGGTTGATCGTGGTTGCCACGGCGGTAACGGCCGGGCTGGGCGCGATTCTGGTAGCGTCCGCCAGTGCCTTTCTGGTGCTGAAAATCGCAGGCGCGGGGTATCTGGTTTATCTGGGGATCAAGCAGTGGCGTAGCGCGCGCAGTGCATTTGATGCACTGGCCGACGTGCCCAAAGCGGTGTCCACAGGGGGGCTGTTTATCAAAGGCATCTCGGTGGCGCTGACCAACCCCAAGGCGATTCTGTTTTTCATCGCGTTTCTGCCGCAGTTCATTCAGCCAGGCACCTTTCAGGTGGAGCAGACGGGGGTGCTGATCGTGACCTTCGCCGGCTGCTCTGTGGTTGCTCACGTCTTTTATGTGCTGCTGGCACAGACGCTCAAGCGCCACCTCAATTCGGCCAGCAGGCGCCAGAACGTCAATCGGGTGTTTGGCGCGTCGTTCATTGGTCTGGGGCTGAGCCTGTTCACGTTGAAGGGCAGGGCCGCCTGATCGCGTTGCGGTTGCAAGATGCCTCTGCGTCGCGGCTCGACGCTGATCAGAAAACCACACACCTCCCTGCGCCCGTTCTTTTTTTCGAACGGGCTATTGTCCTTTCCCCCCGCAATGCCTAGGATTCGTTTGAGATTTCAAACGCTCTTGTTCGGTCTTCCTGTCTTCATGCGTTGCGCAGCGCTGGAACCCGATGGAATGTTTTCCTGACGATGGCTTCCAAATGGGGTGCATCGATATCAATTGTTCGCGTCGCCTGTCGGGCGATGCTGTTTAGGAGGCCGACATGCAGCTCAAAGATTCCACACTGTTCCGCCAGCAGGCCTACATCAATGGCCAGTGGCTGGACGCGGACGGTGGTCAGTCGATCAAGGTCAACAACCCTGCCAACAACGAGATCCTCGGCACGGTGCCAAAAATGGGCGCAGCCGAGACGCGTCGGGCGATTGAGGCGGCTGACAAGGCGCTGCCGGCCTGGCGTGCGCTGACCGCCAAGGAGCGTGGCAATAAGCTGCGCCGCTGGTTCGAGCTGATGATCGAGAACCAGGACGACCTGGGTCTGCTGATGACGCTGGAGCAGGGCAAGCCGCTGGCCGAAGCCAAGGGCGAGATCACCTACGCCGCGTCGTTCATCGAGTGGTTCGCCGAAGAGGCCAAGCGTGTTTATGGCGATGTGATCCCTGGTCACCAGCCGGACAAGCGCCTGATCGTGCTCAAGCAGCCGATTGGTGTGACGGCGGCGATCACCCCGTGGAACTTCCCGGCGGCGATGATCACCCGCAAGGCCGGCCCTGCACTGGCGGCGGGCTGCACCATGGTGCTCAAGCCTGCGTCGCAAACGCCGTTCTCGGCATTGGCACTGGCTGAGCTGGCCGAGCGTGCGGGTATCCCGGCGGGCGTGTTCAGCGTGGTGACCGGCAGCGCAGGCGATATCGGTGCCCAGCTGACCGGCAACCCGATCGTGCGCAAACTGTCCTTCACCGGCTCGACCGACATTGGTCGCCAGCTGATGGCCGAGTGCGCCAAGGACATCAAGAAGGTGTCCCTGGAGCTGGGCGGTAACGCGCCTTTCATCGTGTTCGACGATGCCGACCTCGACAAGGCGGTCGAAGGCGCGATGATCTCCAAGTACCGCAACAACGGCCAGACCTGCGTGTGCGCCAACCGCATCTACGTGCAGGACGCGGTGTATGACGCGTTCGCCGAGAAGCTCAAGGCAGCGGTCGGCAAGTTGAAGATCGGTAACGGCCTGGAAGAAGGCGTCACCACCGGCCCGTTGATCGACGACAAGGCGGTGGCCAAGGTCAAGGAACACATCGCCGACGCCGTCAGCAAGGGCGCAACCGTGCTGACCGGTGGCAACAGCCTGGAAGGCTCGTTTTTCGAACCGACCATTCTGGTCAATGTGTCGAAAGATGCCGCCGTAGCCCGGGAAGAAACCTTTGGTCCGCTGGCCCCGCTGTTCCGCTTCAAGGACGAGGCCGAAGTGATCGCGATGGCCAACGACACCGAGTTTGGTCTGGCGTCGTACTTCTACGCGCAGAACATGAGCCGCGTGTTCCGTGTCGCCGAGGCGCTGGAATATGGCATGGTGGGTATCAACACCGGCCTGATCTCCAACGAGCTGGCACCGTTCGGCGGTATCAAGTCGTCCGGCTTGGGCCGTGAAGGCTCCAAGTACGGCATCGAAGATTATCTGGAAATCAAATACCTCTGCCTGTCGGTCTGACCGACACTTGGGTATTGCAGCCGATGGCGCGCGAGAGCGACGTGTCATCGGCTTTTGTTGTACCGCAGTTTCCTGGTGGCCTGAAGGCTGCAGCAGTCGATCATCGTATGCTGCCGCAGTTGATCCGGTCCGCTTGATCCTTGACCCACGCCGACCGATGAGCGGCGAATGAGGAATACATGAGCAAGACTAACGAATCCCTGATGCAACGCCGCCATGCAGCCGTCCCGCGTGGCGTTGGTCAGATCCACCCGATCTTCGCTGCGTCGGCGAAGAACGCGACCGTTACCGACGTCGAAGGTCGTGAATTCATCGACTTCGCGGGCGGTATTGCCGTTCTCAACACCGGTCACCTGCACCCGAAGATCATCGCCGCGGTGCAAGAGCAGCTGACCAAGCTAAGCCACACCTGCTTCCAGGTACTGGCTTACGAGCCTTACGTCGAGCTGTGCGAAAAAATCAACGCCAAAGTCCCAGGCGATTTCGACAAGAAAACCCTGCTGGTGACCACCGGTTCCGAAGCGGTGGAAAACGCCGTGAAGATCGCCCGTGCTGCGACGGGTCGTGCGGGCGTCATCGCCTTCACCGGCGCTTACCACGGCCGCACCATGATGACCCTGGGCCTGACCGGCAAGGTCGTGCCTTACTCGGCCGGCATGGGCCTGATGCCAGGCGGTATCTTCCGCGCGCTGTACCCGTGCGAACTGCATGGCGTGAGCGTGGATGATTCCATCGCCAGCATCGAGCGCATCTTCAAGAACGACGCCGAGCCCAAGGACATCGCTGCGATCATCATCGAACCCGTACAGGGCGAGGGTGGTTTCTACGTGGCGCCGAAGGCCTTCATGCTGCGTCTGCGCGAGCTGTGCGACAAGCACGGCATTCTGCTGATCGCTGACGAAGTGCAGACCGGCGCTGGCCGTACCGGCACGTTCTTCGCGATGGAGCAGATGGGCGTTGCGGCTGACCTGACTACTTTCGCCAAGTCCATCGCAGGCGGCTTCCCGCTGGCGGGCGTGTGCGGCAAGGCTGAATACATGGACGCCATCGCACCCGGCGGTCTGGGCGGCACGTATGCCGGTAGCCCGGTGGCCTGCGCTGCGGCACTGGCGGTGCTGGATATCTTCGAAGAAGAGCACCTGCTGGAGCGCTGCAAGGCGGTTGGCGAGCAGTTGGTGACCTCGCTCAAGGCGATGCAGGCCAAGTACCCGGTTATCGGTGAAGTGCGTGCGCTGGGTGCGATGATCGCTGTCGAGCTGTTCGAAGGCGGTGACTCGCACAAGCCTAACGCCGCTGCTGTGGCTCAGGTGGTGGCCAAGGCGCGTGACAAGGGTCTGATTCTGCTGTCCTGCGGTACTTACGGCAACGTGTTGCGCGTACTGGTACCGTTGACCGCTGAAGACGAATTGCTGAACCGCGGCCTGGCCATTCTTGACGAATGCTTCGCTGAAATCGCGTAAAAAGTGTGAAGTCATGAATTGATTAATTTATGACCAAACAGACAAAAAAAGCCCGTTTCGACGGGTTTTTTTTGCTTTAGAGCAGGGTATTTCGCTGTTTTGGGTATATCCGGACGTTTGCATTGGCTAAGGTGGTCGCATTGACATCGGAGAGTCATGATGACCGCTGTAGTTTTGCCCGCCGTTCCTCGCGTACTGATAGCCGAGTCTGATCCGTGGGTTCGCGAGACGCTCAGCGACCTGGTGCTGGGCGTGCGTGCGGATATCGAGCTGGAGATGTGCTCCGATGGCAAACAGGCCGTCGAGTGGATGAAAAAACACCTGCCGGACCTGATCATCGCCGCCCGCGAGCTGCCGGGGATCGATGGCCTGAGCCTGCTGCGGGGCGTGCGCAATCTGCGTCGTCAGCCCGCCATCCCGTTCATTCTGATCAGCAATCGCAATGACAGCGCCAGCGTGCGCGAGGTCGTGCCGCTGGCGCCGACTGCCTACCTGACCAAACCACTGAACACCGAAGGGCTGCGCCAGCGTCTTGAAGGCCTGCTGCTGGAACGCAGTGCCCCGGCTGCGGGTGCGGTGCCCGCGCTGACGCCGGGTCTGACCCTGACCAAGTTTCTCGACAAACGCCGTGACATCGCCGATGGAGCGCCGCTGTTTGTCGATGTCGCCACCGCGGTGACGCTCAGCCAGACCGCCAGTGGCATCGACGCCGCCCTGCTGGAGCAGGAACTGCGCAATGATCCGCACATTACTGCCGTACTGATCGCAGCCGCCAACACGGCGGCTCAGCACCTGGGCAAGCCGATTCAGACCATGGGCGGGGCGCTGGCCATTCTCGGGCCAGTGCAGGTCGCCAATATCGCGTCCGGTCTGGGCAAAAAGCGTATGGCAGTGCTGACCGACGACGCGTTGCTGGCCAAGGCCCATGAGCTGTGGACGCTGTCGCAGCGCACGGCTGATTACGCACGCATTCTGGGCGGCATGCTGGAGCTGGATGCGGAGCGCTGTTTCTGTGCCGGACTGTTGCAGTCGCTGGGCGATCTGGCGGTGTTGGGTTGTCTGCAGGAGTGGCTGCTGGCTGGCGGCCATCTGGATGAGCAGGTGATCGGGCAGTCTCTGGAGCAGTACTCCGCTGCCTTCGGTTCTGCTCTGCGCACCCGCTGGCGTTTGCCGCTGGAACTGCGTGAGCTGATCGCTGCGGTGTATCAGTACAATACCGGCATCTACACACGCGAAGTGCTGACAATGAACCTGGCGGGGCAGATGGCGCGCCTGGGCGAGGAAGAAAGTGTCACCACGCTGGTCAAGACCAAGTCGGCAAAACTGTTGAAGCTCAGCGTCGGTGACTTGCAGCGCCTGCGCAAGAAGCTGACGGGTGTGACGGATCCGAGTTTGCTGAGGCCGCTGACTAGCGAAACTGAGGTGACTGTCGATGCGGTCGACGACGAGCCTGATCTGCTCGACCTGGCGCCTGAGGCACCTGCTGAAGAGCCTGCTGCACTTGAGGATCCGGCTGGCGCTGTTCAGGGTCCGCCCGAAAAGTAAAAACCTGACTGACGCAGAAAATCCATCGACTGTACCGGCCTCTTCGCGAGCAAGCTCGCTCCCACAAGGTACCGCGTACTCCCGTAGGAGCGAACTTGTTCGCGAAGGCGGTATTCCTGACGCAGAAAATCCATCGACTGTACCGGCCTCTTCGCGAGCAAGCTCGCTCCCACAAGGTACCGCGTGCTCCCGTAGGAGCGAACTTGTTCGCGAAGGCTATATTCCAAACGCAGCCAACGCATTGAATGTACCGCCCTCTTCGCGGACAAGTCCGCTCCTACAGGGTACCGCGTGCTCCTGTAGGAGCGAACTTGTTCGCGAAGGCGGTATTCCTGACGCAGAAAGTCCATCGACTGCACCGGACTCTTTGCGAGCAAGCTCCCACAAGGTACCGAGTACTCCTGTAGGAGCGAACTTGTTCGCGAAGGCTATATTCCTGACGCAGGAAATCCATCGACTGCACCGGACTCTTCGCGAGCAAGCTCGCTCCCACAAGGTACCGCGTACTCCTGTAGGAGCGACCGGGGTGGCGATCCGCCTTGTTCGCGAAGGCGGTATTCCTGACGCAGGAAATCCATCGACTGCACCGGCCTCTTCGCGAGCAAGCTCGCTCCCACAAGGTACCGCGTGCTCCCGTAGGAGCGAACTTGTTCGCGAAGGCTATATTCCAAACGCAGCCAATGCATTGAATGTACCGCCCTCTTCGCGGACAAGTCCGCTCCTACAGGGCACCGCGTACTCCTGTAGGAGCGAACTTGTTCGCGAAGGCGGTATTCCTGACGCAGGAAATCCATCGACTGCACCGGCCTCTTCGCGGGCAAGCTCACTCCCACAAGGTACCGCGTGCTCCCGTAGGAGCGACCGGGGTGGCGATCCGCCTTGTTCGCGAAGGCTATATTCCTGACGCAGGAAAGCCATCGACTGCACCGGACTCTTCGCGAGCAAGCTCGCTCCCACAAGGTACCGCGTACTCCTGTAGGAGCGAACTTGTTCGCGAAGGCTATATTCCAAACGCAGCCAATGCATTGAATGTACCGCCCTCTTCGCGGACAAGTCCGCTCCTACAGGGTACCGCGTGCTCCCGTAGGAGCGAACTTGTTCGCGAAGGCTGTATTCCAAACGCAGCCAATGCATTGAATGTACCGCCCTCTTCGCGAGCAAGCTCGCTCCCACAAGATACCGCGTGCTCCCGTAGGAGCGAACGTGTTCGCGAAGGCGGTATTCCTGACGCAGAAAGTCCATCGACTGCACCGGCCTCTTCGCGAGCAAGCTCGCTCCCACAAGGTACTGCGTGCTCCTGTAGGAGCGACCGGGGTGGCGATCCGCCTTGTTCGCGATGGGGCCGGTCGTGCTTTCTACATTCGGGAAAGCATTTCAGACCAGTACGATCTGGTTCTTGCCCTGGCGTTTGGCCTGATACATCGCTGCGTCGGCGCGGCCGTAGAGGGTTTCGAGGCTTGGGTCGTCAGCGCCCAGGTTGGTCAGGCCCTGGCTGGCAGTGATGCTGAAGGTGGTGCCGCCTGACTGGAAGTTCTGGCGCTGGATCTCGCGTTGCAGTCGCTCGGCGATCTGCATGGCCATGTCCGGCGCGCAGCCGGGGAATACTGCGGCGAACTCTTCGCCACCGATACGCCCGAACAGGTCACCCCGCCTCAATGCCGAACGACCGCTTTCGGCGATGCGCTGCAGCACGGTATCGCCTTCCTGATGACCGTAGGTGTCGTTAACCAGCTTGAAGTCATCGATGTCCAGCAGCAGGAACGCCAGCGGCGTGCCGTTGAGGCGGGCCAGTTCGAACTCGCGCTGGGCGCATTCGAAAAAGTGCCGGCGGTTGCTGCTCTGGGTCAGCACATCGGTGGTTGCCAGGCGTTGCAGCTCATCCTCGAGGTGCTTCTTCTCGGTGATGTCTTCGGCGATGCCCACCACGATCAGACGCTGGCTGACATCGGCGCGCTGGCTGACGAAGCATTTGTCGCTGAGCCAGCGCACTTCGCCGTCCGCACGAATGATCCGGTACTCGCGGTCTTCGATCGAGCCTTTCTCGATGACCTCGTTGAGGCTGCGCTCGGCGTAATTCAGGTCATCGGGGTAGATGCTGTCGCGCCACTCGCTGTAGTCAGCCAGCAGCAGGCCCGCCGAACGACCGAAGATGCGCTCGTAGGCCGGACTGACATAGATCATCTGCTGAGTTTGCCAGTCGAACGCCCACAGAACAGCGTTCACGCTCACCAGCAACGAGCTGAACAATTGTTCACGCTCGCTCAGGCGTGCGACTTCTGCCTGAGCGTGCATCAGGGCTAACAGGGTTTCTGCGGCTGCGGGCATATCGGTGATCGGAGTGCCGGATAGGGAGGTGGGGGGCTGCTTTTCCATAAGAACCATCTCAAGCGTTTACGGCCAGTGAGGCGCCCTGTCCCGATTGGCGGGAAAGTGGATGAGATAGACGAGGAGGGGATAAGTTCCGGGACCGGCGCGCCAGGGGATGGCGCGCCGATCAACGGTTCAAGCGTGGGCGGGGCGCAGCGAGTAGGTTTTCAGCTGGTCGGCGAACTCGCGCAACGAGTGAATACCACTGGCTTCGGCCTCGTGAATCCACTCTTTCATGGCCGACAGCATGTCGTGACCGTTGCTGCTGGTCTTGACCCAGATCTGCTGCAGGGCCAGGCGTTTTTCATAGATCACCTTCAGCGCATGGCTGTGTTCCAGCATGGTCTGGATACGCAGGTGATGCCTGTCATCGAGCAGGCTGGTCTCACGCGACAGCAGACGTTTTGCGCGGCGGAACTGATGACGCACCGACTCGTCGGCCTTGCCGAGTTCCTGGGCAACCAGCGGCGCGATGACCAGCTTGCGGTACTGCGCCATGATCTGGAAACGGTTGTTGAGGATCGCCATTGCGGTGTCCATGTCCATATGGCCCTTGCCTTCGACGCGATGGGCGATAGGCGCGACCCGCTGGACCTTGGCCAGACCGAGGAAGCTGAACAGTTTGATCCACGCCCAGCCCATGTCGAACTCCCATGGCTTGACCGACAGCTTGGCCGAGTTGGGATAGGTGTGGTGGTTGTTGTGCAGTTCTTCGCCGCCGATCACGATGCCCCACGGCACCAGATTGGTGGCTGCGTCGCGGCATTCGAAGTTGCGATAGCCAACGGCATGACCCAGACCATTGACCACGCCGGCAGCCCAGAAGGGAATCCACATCATCTGCACGGCCCAGACCGTGATACCGAGCGCGCCGAACAGCGCCACGTCGATGACCGCCATCAGGGCGATACCCAGCAGCTTGTAGCGCGAATACAGATTGCGCTCGATCCAGTCTTCCGGGCAGTTCTTGCCGTAGATACGCAGGGTGTCCTGGTTCTGCGCTTCCTCGCGGTACAGTTCGGCACCCTTGCGCAGCACAGTGGACAGACCCTTGACGACCGGGCTGTGCGGGTCATCGACGGTTTCGCATTTTGCGTGGTGTTTGCGGTGGATGGCTGTCCACTCGCGGGTATTCTGGGCAGTGGTCAGCCACAGCCAGAAGCGGAAGAAGTGTTTCAGACCCGCATTGAGCTCAAGTGAGCGGTGGGCTGAATAGCGGTGCAGATAGACCGTCACGCCGACAATAGTTATATGGGTCATCGCCAGCGTGACCGCTATTACCTGCCAGACGGAAAGGTCGAGCAAACCGTTGTACCACATAGGCTGTTTGGCCCTCGTAGAAATACCTGTGAAGAAAAAAGTCGCAACAGCATTATCACTGACATTGCTCAGAAAACCAGCCACCCTTGCAGATAAGCGTCGCAGGATGTTTCTTGCTTTATAATCCAGACCTTTAGTAAGGCTCGGTTTTTTATGTCCGATTATTCCCGTAACGCGCTGCGAACCGCCGTTCTGTATGGGCTGCTGTCGATTCTGTGGTTCGCGACAGGCAGCGCCCTGCTGTCTTTTTTCGTCAAGGATCCGGCTCGACTGGCCGTCGGACAACAGATGATCGGTTATGGCTGGGCGCTGCTCAGCACCGTCATGATCTTCATTGCACGTGACAGATTGAAGGCCATCGTCGGCGGTGAAGCGCTGTTTGAGCGCCAACAACAGGACTATGACCGACTGCTGCTGGCGGCAGTGGTGTTCGACAGCACGCGTGAGGGCGTACTGGTCAGTGATGCCGAAGGGCGCATTGTCCATGTAAATCGTGCGTTTGTAGACATCACCGGCTATCAGGCCGACGAGGTGCTGGGTTTCAACCCCAGCAAGTTCAAGTCCGGTCGTCATGGCCCCGAGTTTTATCGGCAGATGTATCACTCACTGCAGAGTGCCGGGCAGTGGAGTGGCGAGATCTGGAACCGACGCAAAAGCGGCGAAATCTATCCGCAGTGGCAAACCATCCGTAGCATCAAGGGTGAAGACGGGCAGGCCAGGCATTTTGTCGCGGTGTTTTCCGATATCACGGCCATCAAGCGCTCCGAGCAGGAACTGGCGCAACTGGCTCATTACGATGCGCTGACCGAGTTGCCCAATCGTCTGCTGCTGACCGATCGTATCAGCCAGGCGCTGACCTCGGCGCGCTCCAGCAAGCGCGGCTGTGCGCTGCTGGTGGTCGACCTGGACAACTTCAGAAACATCAACGACAGCCTTGGCCATAACATCGGCGACGAAGTGCTCAAGGCGGCTGCCGAACGCCTCAAAGCGCTGGCTGACAGCGGTATGACGGTCGCACGCCTGGGCGGTGACGAGTTCGCGCTGCTGGTCAAAAACTGTACGCACATGGTGCATGCCGCAGCGCTCGCGCAACAGGTGATCAATGCGTTCAAAGCGCCATACCCGATTGCCGGGCATCAGTTGTTCGTCAGTGCCAGTATCGGTATCAGCCTGTTTCCCGGTGATGCGCTGACTGCCGAGCAACTGTTGCGCAACGCTGATTCGGCGCTGTTCAAAGCCAAGACCGATGGCCGCGAAGGGTTTGCGCTGTACACCGAAGAGCTGACCGCCCAAGCCCAGCAACGGGTGCAACTGGCCAGCGAGTTGCGTCAGGCGATCGAGCAGGACCAATTGCGGGTGTTCTACCAACCGGTTTACGACCTGGTGACCGGGCGTATCTGCGCGGTCGAAGCGCTGGTGCGCTGGCAACACCCGACCCGTGGCATGGTGTCGCCTGGCGACTTCATCCCTATTGCCGAGCAGAACGGGCTCATTGCCGATATCGACGCCTGGGTATTGAATACCGCCTGTCGGCAGATGCAGGCCTGGCTGGCAGAAGGCGTCTCGATTGCGTCCGTCGCGGTCAATGTATCCAGCCGCCTGTTCAGTCGTGGTGATGTCGATCGGCGAGTGGCTGAGGTCTTGAACGAGACCGGCCTCGATCCGGCATTTCTTGAGCTGGAAGTCACTGAAAGTGCCGTCATGGAAGACCCTGAACAGGCCATCGAGCAATTGCATCGCCTGCGTGAACTGGGTCTGAGCCTGGCCATCGATGATTTCGGCACAGGCTACTCATCGCTGCTGCGGCTCAAGAGCATGCCGGTGCAGAAGCTCAAGATCGACCAGGGGTTCGTGGCCGGGCTGCCGGGCGATGTAGATGACATCGCGATTGTGCGGGCGGTCATCGCGCTGGCGTCGAGCCTGGGCATGCGTGTACTGGCCGAGGGGATCGAACACGCCAATCAGGCTTCATTTCTACTAAGCAACGGTTGCGAGTTGGGCCAGGGCTACTGGTTTGCCCGGCCCATGGCGGCGCAGTCTATCGATTGGACGCACGCCCCCGCGTTCAACTAGTTCAGCCTCTCACTGATAACGCCGGCCAGGGTGTGCAATGCACTCTGGCAGAGTCACACCTCTCTAAAGTTCTTTTGGTTATATCTGCATTCTTAAATAGTCTTTTTAAGAATATCCGCACCTCATTATTATTGCCTCACCGCCATACGCCATCGCCCCCAGTCGCGAAGGCAGGCCTCTCACTTCTCAAGGAATAAGACAATGAGCGCATCTCTACGTAGTGTTGACGGTCAGGACGAAGCAGCCATTCTGCGTGAAATTCAGAGTGCGTTGCGTGACCTGCGTTTTGGTGCCGTCGAAATCACCGTGCACAACGCACAGGTGGTGCAGATCGAGCGCAAGGAAAAGTTTCGTTTGCAGAACCCTGCCAAGCAGAGCTGAAGCGGCAAGCACCCGACTGGTCAACCGGAGGGTTTCATCCTGACTCCTGATACCCCCCTGAAAAAAAGCAGCGCGCCCGTGCGAATGCCGCTCTGACGCGCCAAGAAGAAATCAAAAAAGCCGACACACCGTATTTCCAGGAGCTTCAATCTATGTCCATTCGCCGTTTTGCGCTGGCTGCTCTGGCCAGTGCTGTTTTCGCAGGTTCGGCTGTCGCCAAGGATTACGAACTGCTCAACGTGTCCTACGATCCGACCCGCGAGCTGTATCAGGACTACAACGCAGAATTCGTCAATTTCTGGAAAAAATCTCATCCGGACGACAAGGTCGAGATCAAGCAATCCCACGGCGGCTCGGGCAAGCAGGCGCGTGGCGTGATCGACGGCCTGCGCGCCGACGTGGTGACCCTGGCACTGGCCGGTGACATCGACGAAATCGCCAAGCTCGGCAAGACCCTGCCCGAAAACTGGCAGACCCGCCTGCCGGACGCGAGCACGCCGTACACCTCGACCATTGTGTTTCTGGTGCGCAAGGGCAACCCGAAAGGCATCAAGGACTGGGGCGACCTGACCAAGGAAGGCGTCTCGGTGATCACGCCCAACCCGAAAACCTCCGGCGGAGCGCGCTGGAACTTCCTGGCCGCCTGGGCCTACGGCCTGAAGGCGGGCGGCGGTGACGAAGCCAAGGCCAAGGAATACGTGCAGACGCTGTTCAAGCACGTGCCGATTCTGGATACCGGCGCACGCGGTTCAACCATCACCTTCGTCAACAACGGTCAGGGTGATGTGCTGCTGGCATGGGAAAACGAAGCGTTCCTGGCGTTGAAAGAAGACGGCGGCAAGGACAAGTTCGACATCGTCGTACCGTCGCTGTCGATCCTTGCCGAGCCTCCGGTTGCCGTGGTCGACAAGAATGCCGAGCGGAAAGGTAATACCGAAATCGCGACTGAATACCTCAAGCACCTGTACAGCAAGGAAGGTCAGGAAATTGCCGCGAAAAACTTCTATCGTCCACGTGATGCCGAAGTGGCGGCCAAGTACGAGAAGCAATTCCCGAAACTGGATCTGGTGACTATCGACAAAGACTTTGGTGGCTGGAAAACTGCGCAGCCGAAGTTTTTCAATGACGGCGGCGTGTTCGACCAGATTTATCAGGCGCAATAAGCCGAATGAGGATGCCGCACGAGCGGCATCGCAGGTTTGGCCAAACAGCCCGGATTGACGTCCGGGCTTCGTGCAAGTGAAACCAGGGACTTTTATGTCGCGTCGTATCTCCCCCGTCATACCCGGCTTCGGGCTGACGCTGGGCTACACCTTGGTGTACCTCAGTCTGATTGTGCTAATACCGCTGGCCGCCATGTTCGTACATGCTGCGCAGCTCACCTGGGATCAGTTCTGGACCATCATCACGGCACCTCGCGTGATCGCGGCACTCAAGCTGAGTTTCGGCACCGCCTTTTACGCAGCCCTCATCAACGGGGTGATCGGCACACTGCTGGCCTGGGTGCTGGTGCGCTACACCTTCCCCGGCCGCAAGATCATCGATGCGATGATCGATTTGCCCTTCGCCCTGCCGACCGCCGTGGCCGGTATCGCCCTGACCGCGCTGTACGCGCCCAACGGCTGGGTCGGCCAGTTCGCAGCTGATCTGGGCTTCAAGATCGCCTATACCCCGCTGGGCATCACCCTGGCGCTGACCTTCGTCACCCTGCCGTTCGTGGTGCGCACCGTGCAGCCTGTGCTGGCCGACATCCCCCGCGAAGTCGAAGAGGCCGCTGCCTGCCTGGGCGCACGTCCCCTGCAGGTGTTCCGCCACATCCTCGTACCGGCGTTGCTGCCTGCCTGGCTGACCGGCTTCGCCCTGGCGTTTGCCCGTGGCGTGGGCGAGTACGGTTCGGTGATTTTCATCGCCGGCAACATGCCGATGAAAACCGAGATCCTGCCGCTGCTGATCATGGTCAAGCTCGACCAGTACGACTACACCGGCGCAACCGCTATCGGCGTGATGATGCTGGTGGTGTCCTTCATTCTGCTGCTGCTGATCAACCTGCTGCAGCGGCGCATTGAAACCCCATCCTGAGGAGGCGCAGAACATGTCTTATTCATCTGTTTCAGCCGCCGCCTCTGCCAACGCCGCCCGTCGTGGCAGCGCGGTGTCGCGACGTATCCTGATCGGCCTGTGCTGGCTGGTGTTCGTCCTGTTTCTGGGCCTGCCGCTGTTCATCGTGGTATCCCAGGGCCTGAAAAACGGTCTGGGCGCGTTCTTTACCGCCATCCTCGAGCCGGACGCGCTGTCGGCGCTGAAGCTGACGGTCATAGCGGTGCTGATCTCGGTACCGCTCAATCTGGTGTTCGGCGTCAGCGCCGCATGGTGCGTGAGCAAATACTCGTTCCGCGGCAAGAGCATTCTGGTCACGCTGATCGACCTGCCGTTCTCGGTATCGCCGGTCATCGCCGGTCTGGTCTACGTGCTGATGTTCGGTGCGCAGGGGCTGTTCGGGCCGTGGTTGCAGGATCACGACATCCAGATCGTCTTTGCCCTGCCGGGCATCGTGCTGGCGACCATCTTCGTCACTGTGCCCTTCGTTGCACGTGAACTGATCCCGCTGATGCAGGAGCAGGGCACTCAGGAAGAAGAGGCCGCACGGCTGCTAGGCGCCAACGGCTGGCAGATGTTCTGGCACGTCACGGTGCCGAACATCAAATGGGGCCTGATCTACGGCGTGGTGCTGTGTACGGCGCGGGCGATGGGTGAGTTTGGCGCGGTGTCGGTGGTTTCCGGGCACATTCGCGGCGTCACCAACACCCTGCCGCTGCACGTCGAAATTCTCTACAACGAGTACAACCACGTTGCCGCCTTTGCCGTGGCGAGCCTGTTGCTGATCCTGGCGCTGTTCATCCTGCTGCTCAAGCAGTGGAGCGAATCCCGCATTAACCGTCTGCGCCATAACGCGGCGGAGGAATAATCATGTCGATCGAAGTCCGTAACGTCAGCAAGAACTTCAACGCCTTCAAGGCCCTGAACAACATCAGTCTGGACATCCAGAGTGGCGAGCTGGTGGCTTTGCTCGGCCCGTCAGGCTGCGGCAAGACCACTCTGCTGCGCATCATTGCCGGTCTGGAAACCCCGGATGACGGCAGCATTGTGTTCCATGGCGAAGATGTGTCCGGGCATGACGTGCGTGATCGCAATGTCGGGTTCGTGTTCCAGCATTACGCGCTGTTCCGCCATATGACGGTGTTCGACAACGTCGCGTTCGGCCTGCGCATGAAGCCCAAGCGCGAGCGCCCGAACGAAACGCGGATCGCCGAGAAGGTCCATGAGCTATTGAACATGGTGCAGCTGGACTGGCTGGCCGACCGTTATCCGGAGCAGCTGTCGGGTGGACAGCGCCAGCGCATTGCCCTGGCCCGCGCCCTGGCGGTCGAGCCAAAAGTGCTGCTGCTGGACGAGCCGTTCGGCGCGCTGGACGCCAAGGTCCGCAAAGAGCTGCGTCGCTGGCTGGCGCGCCTGCACGAAGACATCAACCTGACCTCGGTGTTCGTGACTCACGATCAGGAAGAGGCCATGGAAGTGGCCGATCGCATCGTGGTGATGAACAAGGGCGTGATCGAACAGATCGGCTCGCCGGGCGAGGTCTACGAGAACCCGTCCAACGACTTCGTCTACCACTTCCTCGGCGACTCCAATCGCCTGAGCCTGGGCGAGGAAGGTCACCTGCTGTTCCGTCCGCATGAGGTGTCGCTGTCCCGCCAGGAAATCGAAGACCACCACGCCGCCGAAGTCCGCGACATCCGCCCACTGGGCGCGACGACGCGGGTCACCTTGAAAGTGGAAGGGCAGGACGAGCTGATCGAGGCCGAAGTGGTAAAAGACCACGACAGCCTGGTGGGCCTGGCCAAGGGCGAAACGCTGTTCTTCAAACCGAAGGTCTGGCAGAAGCTTTAAGCCTGCGCAGGTGCTTATCGTTATATACAACTCTTGTGGGAGCGACCGGAGCGGCGATCCGCATTGCTCGCGAAGACGGTGTTTCAGTCGATGTATTTTCGGCGATTCTACCGACCCCTTCGCGAACAAGTTCGCTCCTACGCCCTCCGGGCAGAAGCCTTATCGTTCCCATGCTCCGCGTGCTCTGCGTCCTCGGGCTGTTATCGCACGGACAACGCGAGCATGAACGCCGCGACGATGCCGCATACGGCGAACAGTTGTTGCAGGCGTGGGCCGGCGAGGTAGCGGGCGACTTGTCTGCCGATGACCAGGCCGATGACTGCACCCAGCGCGAACGGCGCACCGACCGCCCAGTGCATCACCCCGCTCAGTGACGCGGTAATGACGCTGCCCATCGAAACCAGGGCGATCACGGCCAGTGACGTCGCCACGACACTCTTCATGTCCAGGTCGCTGTAGCGGGTCAGCGCCGGAATGATCACGAACCCGCCGCCCACCCCCAACAACCCGGACAGCAACCCGGAGCCCACGCCGGTCAGCGTCAGTGCGCGCAGGCAGGGCATGGTCCAGCGCAGGCGGCCCTGCAGCGGGTTGAGCACGCAGGGCAGTATTTCCGCACGCGGCGCCGGCTTGCCGTGGCGCAATTCGCGGCTGGCCCTGATGAACATGCGTCCACAGGCGTACAGCAGCACGACCGAAAAGACCAAAGCCAGCGGCGTATTGGGCAGTCGATGAGCGAGCCACAGGCCCAGAGGCGCCATCAGCACACCAATGGACGCGATGTACCCGGCCGCGCGATAGCGGACGATGCCCTGACGCAGCCCCAGCACCGCACCGATCCCCGCCGCCAGCCCTACGGCCAACAGACCGACAGGCGCGGCTTCGACAATCGACAGGCCGAGACCGAAGACCAGCAGCGGCACGGCGAGGATGCCGCCGCCCGCGCCGGTCAGCGCAAGTACCATACCGATGACGGTCCCCAGACCAACGCCCAGCAACTGATGCTCATCCATGCCGGGTGTCAGCCTTTTGCGGTTTGGCCAGCCATTCACGGCCCTTGAGCATGCCATGCCAATAAAGCGCGGGCAGCACTCGCGCTTTCAACCACCAGGCCAGTCGGGTCGGCTGGCGACCCTCCAGCAGCCAGCGCGGAAAGCTCGGCGCAACCTTGCCGCCATAGGTAAATTCGGCCAGCACGATGCGGCCTTTCTCGACCGTCAGCGGGCACGAGCCGTAACCGTCATACACCGCTGGCCCATCCCGACGACCCAGCGCGACCAATACGTTGTTGGCCACCACCGGTGCCTGCTTGCGTGCCGCTGCGGCGGTCTTGGCATTGCTGGTATTGGTGACGTCGCCCAGACCATGAACATTGGCGAACTGCCGGTGCTTCAGCGTGGCAGGGTCGACATCCACCCAGCCTGCGGCATCGGCCAGCGGGCTACTGCGGATGAAGTCAGGGGCAATCTGCGGCGGCACTACGTGCAACATTTCGAAGCTTTGCTCGACGGTCTCGCTGCTGCCATCGGCCTGCGTGCGAATGAAGGTCGCGCGCTTGCCAGGCCCGTCGACGGCGACCAGCCGGTGGCTGAACTTGAGGTCGATGGCGTAGCGCTCGACGTACTTCATCAGCGCCGGGACATAGTCGGCGACACCGAACAGCACGCCACCGGCGTTGTAGAACTGCGTATTGATCTGCGCGAGACGGCCGCTTTTCAACCAGTGATCGCAGGACAGGTACATGGCCTTCTGCGGCGCACCGGCGCATTTGATCGGCATGGGCGGCTGGGTAAACAGCGCGCGGCCCTGTTGCAGGTTCTGCACCAGCTTCCAGGTGTAGGGCGCCAGGTCATAGCGATAGTTGGAAGTCACGCCATTGGCCCCGAGCGTTTCCACCAGCCCGTCGATAGCCGACCAGTCCAGCTTCAGGCCGGGGCAGACCACCAGTTGCTGATAACCGAGCACGCGGCCGTCGGCCAGCGTCAGCGTATTGTGCTGCGGCTCGAAGGTCGCCACCGCAGCCTTGATCCACTGCACGCCTGTGGGTATCAGCGAGGCCATGCTGCGTGCCGTCGACTGCGGCGTGAAGATCCCTGCACCGACCATGGTCCAGCCGGGCTGGTAATAATGGGTATCGGCGGGGTCGACCAGGATGATCTGCAGGGTAGCGTCGCGGGCCAGCAGGCTTGCGGCAGTAGCGATACCGGCAGCACCGCCACCGACGATCAGGATCTGACAGGTTGTTGTCGAAGCATTCATCACAGGGTTTTCCAGAGCGGGCAGCGGTCAAAGGGCATTGAGCGGGATCTTCAGGTAGACGACGCCGTTGTCTTCCGGCTCGGGAAAGTGTCCGCAGCGCATGTTGACCTGCACCGCAGGCAGCATCAGCACCGGCATGTCCAGCGTTGCGTCACGGGCTTCGCGCATGCCGACGAACGCGTCTTCATCCACTCCGTCGTGCACATGGATGTTGCTGGCGCGCTGTTCGGCAACCGTGGTCATGTACTTCAGCTCCCGGCCATTGGGCAGGTAGTCGTGGCACATGAACAGCAGAGTGTCCGGCGGCAGCGCCAACAGCTTCTTGATCGAGCGATACAACGTGCGCGCATCGGCACCCGGGAAGTCGCAACGAGCGGTGCCGTAATCGGGCATGAACAGCGTATCGCCGACAAACGCGACCGTGGCGTCACCGACTTGCACCAGGTAACTCATGCACGCCGGCGTGTGTCCGGGCGTGTGCATGGCCTTGACCTCAAGCGTGCCGAGGGCGAACGACGCGTTGTCCTCCAGCAGCACATCGAACTGGCTGCCATTGCGGGCAAAGTCAGACGGCGCGTTGAACAGCGTGCCGAAGGTTTCCTGCACGGCAGTGATATGGCTGCCGATGACAATTTGCCCACCCAATCTCTGTTTCAGATACGGCGCTGCCGAGAGGTGATCGGCGTGCACGTGGGTTTCAAAAATCCACTGCACCGAGGCGCCCAGCGCCTGCGCCCGTTCGATCATCCGGTCGGCAGACTCGGTCCTGGTACGGCCGGACTTGGGGTCGTAATCGAGCACGCTGTCGATCAGCGCACATTGCTTGCTGTGCAGGTCCATCACCAGATAGCTGATGGTCCAGGTATGCGTGTCGAAGAGCGCTTCGACATGGAGTTTTTCACCGATGATCATGTGCAATTCCTGTGGCTGTAAATCGCCTCAAGGCCCATTTGGCCAGGCCGGACGGTTGGCAGTCGTTGCCATGATGTCTCAATAACCATGCCAATCACTGTAAAGCCTGTTAAGGCTAATAAATTCGGGGCGTTTTGCGGTTTTTCAAAACACCTCGATGGCCTGCCGCAAGTCGCTGACTGCCACATTCTGGCAGTCATTTGGCAGTCCTTGGCACAAGCTGGCAGGCGAATGGGTTAAGCTGCGCCCAGTCCACAGGAGCACCCATGAACCTCATCGCCACCGATTTTCCCGGCAGTCGCATGCAGTCGCTGGTGTCATACCTCGAACATGATCTGCGACCGACCATCGTGCTCGACACCGACTACAACATCATTGCCGCCAACACTGCCTACCAGCGCCAGTTCGGCGTCGAAGGCACGCCGCATGTGGGCGAGAAGTGTTATCGGGTGTCGCATCAGTTTGCGGTGCCGTGCGATCAGGCCGGTGAGCATTGCCCGATGCGCAAGGCCCATGAAACGCGGCTCCCGGAGCGTCTGCTGCATATTCATCACACGCCGCGCGGCCCCGAGCATGTGGATGTGGAGCTGCGGCCGATTCTCGACGATCAGGGTGAGGTGATCGCTTATGTCGAGCGACTGAGCTCGGTGGCGGTGGCATCCGTCCAGCCGCAGCAACATGGGCTGGTAGGGCGCTCGGCGGCGTTCAAAGAAGTGCTGGGCGCTCTGCAACGCGCTGCGCCCGCGCAGATTCCGGTGTTGCTGCAGGGCGAGTCGGGCACCGGCAAGGAATTGTTCGCGCGCGCACTGCACGCCAGCAGCGCCAGGTCCGCCGGGCCGCTGGTGGTGGTCGATTGCACCGGGCTTACCGAAACCCTGCTGGAAAGCGAGCTGTTCGGCTATGAGAAGGGCGCATTCACTGGCGCATTGCAGCGCAAGACCGGTCTGGCCGAAGCCGCGCATGGCGGGACGTTGTTTCTTGATGAGATCGGCGAAGTGCCGCTCGCCATGCAGGTCAAGCTGTTGCGGCTGATTGAGTCGGGCAGTTTTCGTCCGGTGGGCAGTCTGCGCACGGTGCACTCGGATTTTCGGCTGGTGGTCGCCACGCATAAACCGCTCAGGGAGATGGTCGCCGACGGCAGCTTTCGCCAGGATTTGTTTTACCGCATCAGCGCCTTTCCGATTCGCCTGCCGGCCCTGCGTGAACGCAGTGAAGACCTGCCGCTGCTGATCGATAGCCTGCTGCAACGCATCGCGCCTGGCGCCGCGCCGCGTGTCGACGCCGAGGCCATGAAGCTGCTGAGTTTGTACAGCTACCCCGGCAACATTCGCGAGCTGCGCAACATACTCGAACGCGCCCGTTTATTTACCGATGACGGCATCATTCGCGCGCAGGATCTGCCCGCCGAAGTACGTGGGCAGGGCGAGGCGGGTGGCGTGACGTACCGCCAGCAGGACGACAGCCTGGAAAAACTCGCCCATGCGCTGCGAGTGTTCAACGGCTCGCGCAGCGAACTGGCCAGAGAACTGGGACTGAGCGAACGCACTTTGTATCGACGTTTGCGTGCCCTCGGCATTCCGCGCTGAAGCACGCACGCTATGACGCAGAGCGTCACGAACGGCATTCCCACGCTGGAGCGTAGGGAACGATCATCTCAACTATCGTGCGGCGCTCCGCGTCGCATGCCTTTCCGGACGCTCTGCGTCCTCTTGGCGACGCGGAGCGTCGAGACCTGCATTCCCACCAGAGCGTGAGGAACGATAAGTGCCCGCATGCTCCGCGCTCAGCGTAATACACAGTCTTCGTGGGAGCGAGCTTGCTCGCGAAGAGGCCGGTGCAGCCCCGGGAAATATGGCGTTTGGACCAAAGTCTTCGTGAGCAAGCTCACTCCCACAAAGATTTCTGTCCAGCCCGATACAGCATGTAGCTGTGACGCGGAGCGTCACGAAATGCATTCCCACTGGAGCGTGCGGAACGATAACCGCAACTATCTCGTGCGGCGCTCCGCGTCGCATGCCTTTCCGGACGCTCCGCGTCCTCTTGGCGACGCAGAGCGTCGAGACCTGCATTCCCACGCTGGAGCGTAGGGAACGATCATCGCAACTATCGTGCGGCGCTCCGCGTCGTATGCCTTTCCGGACGCTCCGCGTCCTCTTGGCGACGCAGAGCGTCGAGACCTGCATTCCCACGCTGGAGCGTAGGGAACGATAACCGCAACCATCGTACGGCGCTCCGCGTCGTATGCCTTTCCGGACGCTCCGCGTCCGCCCTCGGGAGCCTTACTTGAACGTCACAACCCCACCGGCCAGGGATTCGACCCGCGCCAGGGATTCAACGCGATAGCCCTGGGCGTCCAGTTCGGCGCGGCCGCCCTGGAAGGATTTCTCGATCACGATGCCCAGTCCGGCCACCGTGGCGCCGGCCTGTTTGATGATCGAGATCAGCGCCTGCGAGGCTTTGCCGTTGGCCAGGAAGTCATCGATGATCAGCACCTTGTCGTCGCTGCTCAGGTGGCGCGGCGAGATGGCCACGGTGCTTTCCACCTGCTTGGTGAACGAGTACACGGTCGCCGACAGCAGGTTTTCGGTCAGGGTCAGGGACTGGTGCTTGCGGGCGAAAATCACCGGCACGCCCATGTTCAAGCCCGCCATGACTGCCGGCGCGATGCCGGACGCTTCGATGGTCACGATCTTGGTCACGCCAGCGTCGGCGAACAATCGGGCGAATTCGTCGCCGATTTCTTTCATCAGCGCCGGATCGATCTGATGGTTGAGAAACGCATCGACCTTCAGCACCTGATCGGACAACACGATGCCTTCTTCGCGAATTTTCTTGTGCAGTGCTTCCACTTCAATTCCTTGGCTGCGCCATTGCGCAATAAATGATCAATAGGGTGTCGGCTAGCGTTTCAGCATGGCGCGAATGTCGGCAAGCGCGGTGTTGCCGCGCACCGCTTTGACTTCCGTCGGGGTGTCGTCATTGCCTTCCCAGGCCAGGTCGTCCGGGGGCAGCTCATCCAGAAAGCGGCTTGGCGCGCAGTCGATGATTTCACCGTACTGCTTGCGTTTGGCGGCGAAGGTGAAGGCCAGGGTCTGCCGCGCGCGGGTGATGCCCACGTAGGCCAGGCGGCGCTCTTCTTCGATGGTGTCGGCTTCGATGCTGGAACGGTGCGGCAGGATTTCTTCTTCCATGCCCATGATGAACACGTACGGAAATTCCAGGCCCTTGGAGGCGTGCAAGGTCATCATCTGCACGCCTTCGGCACCGTCTTCCTCTTCCTGCTGACGTTCGAGCATGTCGCGCAGGACCAGCTTGCCGATGGCTTCCTCGATGGTCATGCCGCCTTCTTCGTCCTTCTCCAGCGTGTTTTTCAACGCCTCGATCAGGAACCAGACATTGCTCATCCGGTAATCGGCAGCCTTTTCGCTGGAGCTGTTCTGTCGCAGCCAGTTCTCGTAATCAATGTCCATGACCATGCTGCGCAGCGCGGCGATGGGATCGTTCTGCGCGCACTGCTGGCGCACGCCGTCCATCCAGCGCTTGAAGCGCTGCAAACGGTCGGTGAATCGGCTGTCCAGATGCTCGCCCAGGCCGATCTCGTCGGTGGCGGCGTACATCGACACCTTGCGCTCGGTGGCGTAATTACCGAGCTTTTCCAGCGTGGTCGAGCCGATCTCGCGACGCGGAACGTTGATCACCCGCAGGAAGGCATTGTCGTCGTCCGGGTTCACCAGCAGACGGAAATAAGCCATCAGGTCCTTCACTTCCTGGCGGCCGAAGAAACTGTTGCCGCCCGACAGTCGATACGGCACCTGATGGTGCTGCAATTTCAGCTCGATCAGCTTGGCCTGGTAGTTGCCGCGATAGAGGATGGCGAAATCGCTGTACGGGCGGTCGGTGCGCAGGTGCAGGGTGAGGATTTCCATGGCCACCCGCTCGGCCTCGGCGTCTTCGTTACGGCAGCGGATCACGCGGATCTCGTCGCCGTGGCCCATCTCGGACCACAGTTGCTTTTCGAAGGCGTGCGGGTTGTTGGAGATCAGCACGTTGGCGCAGCGCAGGATACGGCTGGTCGAGCGGTAGTTCTGCTCCAGCATCACCACCTTCAAAGACGGGTAGTCGTCCTTGAGCAGCATCAGGTTTTCCGGCCGCGCGCCACGCCAGGCGTAGATCGACTGGTCGTCGTCGCCCACCACGGTGAACTGATGGCGCGTACCGATCAGCAGCTTCACCAGCAGGTACTGGCTGGCGTTGGTGTCCTGATATTCGTCGACCAGCAGGTAACGCACCTTGTTCTGCCACTTTTCCAGGATGTCGGCGTGTTCCTGGAACAGCTTGACCGGCAGCAGAATCAGATCGTCGAAGTCCACCGCGTTGTACGCCTTGAGCGTGCGCTGATAGTGGGTGTAAACGATGGCGGCGGTCTGTTCCTTGGGATTGCGGGCGTTTTCCAGCGCCTCGGCGGGCAGGATCAGGTCGTTTTTCCACGAGCCGATCATGTTCTTGATTTCGTCGACGCCGTCGTCGCCGGAATACTCTTTCTGCATGATGTCGGTCATCAGCGCCTTGACGTCGGTTTCGTCAAAGATCGAGAAGCCCGGTTTGTAGCCCAGCCGCGTGTGCTCTTTGCGGATGATGTTCAGGCCCAGGTTGTGGAAGGTCGAGACCGTCAGGCCGCGTCCTTCGCTGCCCCTGAGCAGCGTGCCGACCCGCTCTTTCATCTCGCGCGCGGCCTTGTTGGTGAAGGTCATGGCGACGATGTACTGGGCGCGAATGCCGCAGTTCTGGATCAGGTGCGCGATTTTGCGGGTGATCACGCTGGTCTTGCCGGAACCGGCACCGGCGAGCACCAAAAGAGGGCCGCCGACGTAGTTCACGGCTTCCTGCTGCCGGGGATTGAGTCGGGACATGGCGGTATGAAGAGTCGTCTGCAAAAAAGGTCGGGCATTTTAACAGGCCCACGGTTTTGTGCAGTGCTCATCGTCGTCAGACAGTGACTGCTATCTAATTCTTCTGTTTTTGTTACATTTGCGCCGCGACGCGCGATACGTGTATTTGTCGCGCTCCTGCGAGAGAGCGGCCACCGGTTTTTCCTTTGCACTTAGGAAGTTAGATTGCCTACACCTGTCGAACCCTTGCGATTGCTGTTATTGGCGCACGAGCCTTTCTGGCAGGCGCTGCTTAGCGGCTGCCTCACTGCGCCGGGAGGCAACGTGATACTTCTGCATGGCGCGAACTGGGATGTTTTCAGCGCCCGCTACGCTAACGAGCGCAACACCGTGCTGCTGACCACGCCTGATCTGCAGCCCAGGACCGGGGCCTGCCTGTTGCCTACCGTGGTGCTGCTCGAGACCGAACCACTGGTCGGACCGACCGGCGTCAGTGACTGGCTGGTGCGCGATGCCTTGACCGGTGACACGCTTCGGCGCTGCCTGCGCTATGTCCACGAGCGCAGTCGCCTGGAAGACAGCCTGCGACGCCTGGTCGGCCAGGACCCGTTGACCGGCATCGCCAACCGCCAGGGTTTTCAGGCGCTGCTCTCGGCTCGCCTGAGCGAAGGCGGCGGCGTGGCGCTGGGGCATCTGGACCTGGACAACTTTCGCCGCGCCAACGATTCACTGGGTCATCAGGCCGGTGATCGACTGATCCTGCAAGTCGTGGCACGCTTGAAAAACCAGCTCGATGCAGGTGATCAGATCGCCCGTCTGGGGGGCGACGAATTCGCCCTGTTGATTGACACCCGAACAGCACCCGAACGCGCCCTGCAAATGGCCGAACGTATCACTGACGTGCTGGCCGAACCCTATTGGGTCGATGGCGAAAGCCTGCTTCTGGGTTGCAGCCTGGGCATCGCTCACTCCCAGGCCCAGCCCGAAGCCGACCCGCTGATGTGGCATGCACATATCGCCATGCGTCAGGCCAAGAGCATGCAGGGCTGCACTTATCACCTGTTCGACGAGCGCATCAACCGCAACGCCCGCAGCCTCGCCGACCTGGAAGGTGAACTGCGACGCGCCTTGCGCCGCGATGAGCTGGAACTGCATTACCAGCCGCGTCTGTGCCTGGACAGCGGGCGTATCGTCGGCCTGGAAGCGCTGGTGCGCTGGCGCCATCAGGAGCGCGGGCTGCTGCCACCCAGCGAGTTCGTGCCACTGGCCGAGCAAAGCGGCCTGATCGTGCCGCTCGGCTACTGGGTCATCTTCCGCGCATTGCGTGACATGCAGGCCCTGCGCGAACAAGGCTTTGCCCCGCTGCACATGGCGATCAACCTGTCGTTCCGGCAGTTTCAGGACAGCCAGTTGCTGCCGACCTTGAATCGCCTGATCGCGGAACACAATGTCGACCCACGCTGGCTGGAGTTCGAACTCACCGAAACCGCCGTCATGCGGCGCAGCGATCAGGTCAGACAGACCATGGATGCATTGCGGCAACTGGGCGTGCGCTTTTCGCTGGATGATTTCGGCACCGGCTATTCGTCGTTCATGCACCTCAACAGCCTGCCCATCGCGCTACTCAAGATCGACATGGGCTTTGTCGGGCAGATGGAGTTACGCGAAGAGAACCGCAAGCTGGTCAACGCCATGATCAATCTGGCGCACAACCTGAACCTGGAGGTGGTCGCCGAGGGTGTGGAAACCGCCGGGCAACTGGAGTTGCTGCGCAGTTTTGGCTGCAATCAGGTGCAAGGTTATCTGATCAGCAGGCCGCTGCCGGTGGAAGAACTGGTGACCTATCTGCGTTCGCAAGCCGCGCACGCAGGTACATCCAGGTCCGGGTGACGGTGCGCCGGATCAGCCCGGCACCGCCACCCCGGCTGCATCCCTACGCAACAGCCGAGCCGTCTTCCATTCAAACGCATAGGTCAGCGCCACAGCCGAGCAGAACAGGCCCAGCGCCAGCCCCCACCACACACCTGAAGCACCGGCATCGGTAGAGAAACCGAGCAACCACGCGGCAGGCGCGGCGATCAGCCAGTAGCAGCCCAGGCCGATCAGGAAGGTGGTGCGTGCATCCTTGAGCCCACGAATGGCGCCCATGGCAATGGTCTGCGTGCCGTCGAAAAACTCGAACAAGGCGGCAATGGCCAGCAGTTTTGTGGCCAATACCACGATCTCGGCAAACGCCGGGTCATTGATGTCCAGAAACAGCCCGATGACCAGGTGCGGCGCCAGCCAGAACAGCAGCCCGAACATGAGCATCACACAGCCGCCAAAACCGATGCCCAAACGCCCGGCCATGCGCACCATCAACAGGTTGCCTGCTCCATAATGCTGGCCGATACGCATGGTGACCGCGTAGGACATCCCCACCGGAACCATGAACGCCATGGACACGGTCTGCAGGGCGATCTGGTGCGCCGCCATCTGCGTGCTGCCCATCGCGCCCATGCAGAACGCCGCAAAAGTGAACAGCCCGACTTCCACTGCATAAGTGCCGCCAATCGGCAAACCGAGACGCCATAGCTCGCCCAGATGGCTGCGTGACAGTTTCGAAAGCCCTTTTCTGATCGGGTACGCCGCGTAGGCCGGATGCCGCCTGATATGCAGCGCCAGCGCGAGGGCCATGCAGTTGGTGACGATCGCGGTGACCAGCCCGATGCCCATCAGCCCCAGGTTGGGCAGCCCCAGCCATTGATGGATCAATGCGTAATTGAGCACGAAGTTGGCTGCCGCACCGGCCAGGCTGATGGTCATCACCGGCCCCGCACGACCCAGTGCGCTGGTGAAGCCGCGCAATGCCATGAAGCTGAGCAGGCCGGGCAGGGCGAAGGGCAGGGTGATCAGAAATTGAGCCGCCATATGCACGTTGGCTTCGGCCTGACCGAACTGCAACAGGATGGGTTCGAGGTTCCACAGCAACAGCGCGGCAACCAGCGCCATGCCCCAGGCCAGCCACAGACCGGCCTGGGTCAGACGGGTCGCGCCTTCGGTGTCGCCGGCACCATGACGGATCGAAACCAGCGTGCCGACCGCGGCCATCACGCCGACGCAAAAGAACGACACGAAGCTGTACGTGGCAGCGCCCAGCCCCCCGCCGGCCAAGGCCTCCGGGCCGATCTTGCCCATCATTACGGTGTCGGTGAAGACCATCAGCATGTGCGCCATCTGTGACGCAATCAGCGGCCCCGCCAGGCGCAGGATGATCCAGAGTTCTTTGAGGGCGGACGGCTGCATGGTGACGGTGCTCTACGGCAAAGGGACGAATGAGCGACGTATTCTGGGCAGTTGCTCGACTAAACACAAAACGATAAATCCGATGCTCAGCATGACTAAAACTCATCTGAAGCTATTTTCAGCATTTGCAGTAAAGTAGCCGTTCATCGTTCGCAGGAAGCGCCCCATGACCCGCAGTCTCCCCCCTCTCTATGCACTAAGGGCTTTTGAAGCGGCTGCGCGGCATACCTCGTTTACCCGCGCGGCCGAGGAACTTTCGATCACCCAAAGTGCAGTAAGCCGGCATATTCGTACGCTGGAAGAGCACTTTGCCTGCCGCTTGTTTCAGCGCAACGGGCGTAACTTGCAGCTCACTGAATCGGCACGCGCGCTATTGCCCGGCGTACGCGATGGGTTCCTGGCACTGGAACGCGCTTGCAGCACCTTGCAGACCGACGAGGGCATTCTGCGCATGAAAGCCCCGTCCACTCTGACCATGCGCTGGCTGCTCGCGCGGCTCAGCCGTTTTCGTCATTTGCAGGTGGGCAACGAGGTGCAACTGACCAGCGCGTGGATGGAAATCGATGCGGTGGACTTTACCCAGGAGCCTTTTGACTGCGCGATTCTGCTCAGCCAGGGGCATTTCCCGTCGGACTGGGAAGCCACACTGCTGTTTCCCGAATTACTTATTCCAGTTGGTGCGCCCACCTTGTTGCAGGACCCGCCATGGGACGTCGAACGCCTGGCAAAGGCTGAATTGCTGCATCCCACCCCTGATCGCCGTGACTGGCGCACCTGGCTGAACCGCATGGGTCTGGCCGATCAGGTGTCGCTCAAAGGCGGGCAGGTCTTCGACACCCTGGAGCTAGGCATGATTGCCGCAGCACGTGGCTACGGTGTGTCGATGGGTGATCTGCTGATGGTCGCCGAGGACGTGGCGCAGGCCCGGTTGAGCCTGCCGTGGCGCACGGCGGTGTTCAGTGGCGAAAACTATTATCTGGTCTGGCCGCGTACGAGGCCCGGCGCAGAGCGGTTGCGACGCCTCAGCGATTTTCTTCAGGCGGAGGTGGGCGCCATGCAGTTGCCGTTAGTTGAAGTACTCTATTAAAATTTAGTTTAATATTGAACTGCCATCATCTGTAAATGTGTCGCTCCGCTCTCAAGTAACGACCTTGATGGCCGAAGCATTGCTTGAAGATTGCTCGTTCAAATAGCGTAAAAACACCAACTAAATTTATCAGCTGAATGGCAAGCCACGGACCCGGCGACTCCAATCATTCGGCACGGAGTCTCTATGTCCAAGCCTCGTACCCGAATTGCTTCGCAACTTGGTATTGCTCTGGCCGTGATCCTGGCGGTGGTTATCAGTGGTAGCACCCTCTTCGCGTTGAGGTCCCTGGACGCGTCCAACCTGGTCATTCGTGAAGAGCACATGTCGAGTGAAGCCAGGCTCCTCGCTGACCAGCTCAACACTTTCCACAGCACGCTGCGCGACAGCACTCAGCGCTTGAGTGGCCTGTTCGAAAAACGCTTCGCCGCTGGCCTGAGCCTGCAAGCCGACAAGCCGGTCACGGTGGCGGGCACGTCCACGCCAGGCCTGTTCCTGCGTGATGCCGCGCTGAATAACGACTTCACCGAAGTCGATGAATTCCGCTCGATGACCGCCGGCGTCGCGACCATTTTCGTGCGCAGCGGCGACGACTTCATCCGGATCAGCACCTCCCTGAGCAAGCAGGATGGCACGCGCGCCATCGGCACCGTGCTGGACCGCAAGGGCGCAGCCTACGAGCGCCTGATCGCCGGGCAGAGCTATGTCGGCAAAGCGGTATTGTTCGATCGTTATTACATGACCCAGTACAGCCCGGTCCGCGACAGCAGCGGCAAGATCATTGCGGCGCTGTTCGTAGGGTTCGATTACACCGATGCGCAGAAAACCCAGTTCGATAACCTCAAGAACTTCCGTATCGGCTCTACCGGCTCACTGGCACTGCTGGACGAAAAGGGCACCTGGCTGGTGCCACCGGCAGGCGTCAAATCCCTCGACGGCGCCGCCAAGTCAGTTGCAGAGCTCGCCAGCAAACCGGGCAAGGCGCAGTTCTGGGATGACGGGGATGACAACTATTACAGCGTCGGCCAGCCGTTCGCTGGTGGCCCCTGGACCGTCATCGCCAGCATGCCGCGCAAGGAAATCAGCGAAGTGACCTGGCACGTCGGCACGCAACTGGCGATCGGCAGTCTGCTGGCCATGATCATCGCGGTGATCAGCGCCATCTGGCTGCTGCGCAGCAAGCTTCGCCCACTGTCCGAATTGGTACGCCAGGCCGACGCACTGGGTGCAGGCGACCTGAGCGTACGCCTGAATGTGACCAGCAATGACGAGATAGGGCAGTTGTCGGGCAGCTTCAACAAGATGAGCGAAGCACTGTCATCGATGGTGTCGCATATCCGTACCGCGGCGCAGGAAGTCAGCACCCGCGCCAACGCGCTGTCCGGCCTGTCGGGCGGCGCGTTCGAGGGCATGGAGCAGCAATCCGGCGAGATCACCAGCATGGCCGGTGCCGTCGAAGAGTTCAGCGCCACGTCGATGAACATCGCCGACAACATGGGTAATACCGAGCGTCTGGCCCAGGAAAATGCCCAGCAGACACGCATTGGTCGTACTTCGATGGAAGAGGCGTCTTCGTCGCTGCAACAGATCGCCACTTCGCTGAGCAGCACCGCGAAAGTCATCGACACGCTGGGCCAACGCTCGCAGGAAATCGGCAGCATTGTCGGGGTGATTACCTCGATTGCCGACCAGACCAACCTGCTCGCGCTCAACGCTGCCATCGAGGCCGCACGCGCCGGTGAGCAGGGTCGCGGCTTTGCCGTGGTGGCTGACGAAGTCCGCAGCCTGGCCTCGCGCACCCGTGAAGCCACGGATGAGATTTCCGGCATGATCGCCAGCATCCAGCAGGAAACCGGCAACGCCATCAGCACCATGCAGCAGGGCAACACACTGATGCAGGAAGGCCTGTCGCTCAACGCCAAAGTGGCCTCCGCACTGGCGCAGATCGACGAGCAAAGCCGCTCGGCCGGTCACCAGTTCGCCGCGATCACCACCGCCACCCAGGAACAAAGCAGCACCGCGACCATGCTCAGCAGCAACCTGCAAAGCATCGCCATGGCCAACAGCGAACAGCGCCAGGTCATGTCCAACCTCGCCATCACTGCCCAGGAGCTGAATGGCCTGGCGACAGAACTGCGTCACGAGGTTGACCGGTTCCGTTAAAAACGGACCGAACAGTGTGCCAAGGCTCGGCGTTGGCACGCTGTTTCGGACGCTTGCGTCAGTTTCTGAATACCCGTCAAAGCCTGCTATGTCGCTGCAGGTGCCATTAGTGTCACCAAGCGTTTCTGGTCAGTTTGCAGGATTAACGGCCAGGCACTCGAAACCCCCTACACTGTTCCCACACCCCAACGCGCATGCTTCGACAGGATCTACGGTAAACCGCGCCTCGCTAACCATCGTCAAGGATCCAGACCATGAAGCAATATGTTGAAAACTATCAGCCTACCGAAGGCTTCGCGCCTGCAACCGGCCATGTGGAAGGCGACTCGGTCTCTCCCAAGGCGATGATTTTCCATATCCTGAAAGATCTCAGCGCCGATGTTGAAGTACTGGATATCGGGTTCGGCTCTGGAACACTGGGCGCCTTGATCAAGGCAAACCCGGACACGGCGCACTGGTCGGTGGACGGCATCGATGGCTGGGAAGCCAACTGCCAGAATTCGCAGCTGCATGAGAACGCTACCTACCGCAACATCTGGCACGGCCTGGCTCAAGAGCTGTCATCCGAGCGGCTGGCCCAGTACCGGATAATCTGTCTGCTGGATGTGGTCGAGCACTTGACGGCCGATACGGCGAGATGGCTGGTGCGCACGTTGCTTTCCAGCCTGGGTCCGGATGCCTATCTGTTCATCAGCACGCCACTGTGGTTCTACCCACAAGAAACTCAACAGACCGGCGATCTCGAGGAACACCTGATCGGCGTGCCTGCTTCGTCGATGATGGCGCTGTGTCCGCACCTGTATGCAGTCAATCAGCCGCTCATCGGCGGGTTCGTGTTCAGTCGCCGCAGCCTGGATTTCGTGGAGTTCTTCCAGCCCACTGCAGATAAATCGTTTTCGTATGAAAAAGGCATGCACGTCGCAAAAGCCGTCGGCATGAAACTCGAGCCCAACGTTGCGTTCACTATGGATTGACTCGGTAACGTTTCCGCCGCCTTCGGGCGGCAGGGCAGGTGAACAGCCATGAGATGCGTGCGACGGGTCCATGGCGAATGCCCGAGCGATATCAAAATACTGATTTATGACAGTTTTATTTCAATGGAATCCGCGCTGTGCGATGCTGGCGCCAAGGCCCGTGGCCGACTAAAAGCTTAGGCTCTGTACGAAAAGTCGGCGAGCGAAGGTCAGGCGAGGCAAAAACAGGCGAGGAACGGCCGGGGTCGCGTTCGACTCTACTTGTTGTAAATGAGCATTCCGATTGGACTCGCATCCGAGCCTGTTTTTAACGAAGCATCACCGAGCGCAGCCACTTTTCGTACAGAGCCTAGTAGAGCGCTACACCCATCCCCGCTCTATACACGCTGCATCTTTCAATTCATCGCCTGTATGGGCAAACCTCAGGGGGCTTTTCGCATGCTGACCCTGCTCGATTTGCTATCTGCCGTCGCCCTGCTGATCTGGGGCACGCATATCGTGCGCACTGGCATCCTTCGTGTTTACGGTACACAACTTCGTCGTGTGCTCAGCCAGAACATGTCCAAACGACCGCTCGCGTTCATCGCCGGCATTCTGGTGACAGCGCTGGTACAGAGCAGTAACGCCACCGCCATGCTGGTGACATCGTTTGTCGGCCAGGGGCTGATGACGCTGACGCCTGCGCTGGTGATCATGCTTGGCGCCGATGTCGGCACCGCCTTGATGTCTCGCGTGCTGACTTTTGATCTGTCATGGCTGTCGCCTTTGCTGATCTTCCTTGGCGTGGTGTTCTTCCTGTCGCGCAAGCAGACCCGTGCCGGTCAACTGGGGCGGGTCGGTATCGGCCTGGGCCTGATCGTGCTGGCCTTGCAGCTGATCGTCGAGGCCGCCGCACCGATCACCCAGGCCGCGGGGGTCAAGGTGCTGTTCGCCTCGCTGACCGGCGACCTGCTGCTGGATGCGCTGGTGGGCGCCATGTTCGCGCTGATCTCCTATTCCAGCCTGGCGGCAGTGCTGCTGACGGCGACATTGGCAGGCACCGAAGTCATTGGCTTGCCGGTGGCGATCGGCCTGGTGATCGGGGCCAATATCGGCAGCGGTCTGCTGGCCTTCCTCAGTACCAGCATGCAGAACGTTGCCGGTCGGCAGGTGGCGCTGGGCAGTCTGCTGTACAAGCTGCTCGGCCTGCTGCTGATCTTTCCGGTGCTCGACCCGCTGGTTGCCTGGATCGACACGCTCGGCTTTAGTCCGCAGGAACTGGTTATCGGCTTTCACCTGCTCTATAACACGGTGCGCTGCCTGATCATGCTGCCAACCGTAGCCCCGATGGCGCGGTTGTGCTCGTATCTGCTGCCGCAGCAGAACGAAGTCGGCGGCCTGGCCAAGCCGCGTCACCTGGACCTGACCGCACTGTCGACACCCAGCCTCGCGCTGGCCAACGCGGTGCGTGAAACCCTGCGGATGGGCGATCTGATCGAGAGCATGCTCGCCTCGATGCTGGCGGTGCTGCGTGGCACACAGACGGCGGTGACTCAGGAAGTGCGCCGCCTCAACGACGACGTCGAAGCGCTGTACAGCGCAATCAAGCTGTACCTGGCGCAGATGCCGCGTGAAGACCTCGGCGAGCACGATAACCGGCGCTGGGCCGAGATCATCGAGCTGACCATCAACCTGGAACTGGCCAGCGGCCTGATCGAACGCATGCTGCGCAAGATCCAGCAGCAGAAGACAGCGCATCGCCGGTCGTTCTCTGAAGTCGGTCTTGAAGAACTTGCCGATCTGCAGATCCAGTTACAGTCGAACCTGCGTCTGGGCCTCTCGGTGTTCCTCAGCGGCGACCACGAAAGCGCACGTCAGTTATTGCGCGAGAAGCGCCAGTTCAGGGCCGAGGAGCGACGCCTGGCGCACGCCCACGTCAGCCGTTTGCGCAACAAGGTGGTCCAGAGCATCGAAACCAGTTCGCTGCACCTGGAACTGATTGCCGACATGAAGCGTCTGAACTCGCTGTTTTGCAGCAGCGCCTACGTGGTGCTGGAAACCGCTGACACAGGAGCCTTGTCAAGCGAGGGCGAGGCAGACAGATCACTATGAACGTAAGGGCGGAGGTGAAGTCTGTTAAACATACCGGCCCGCCAGGAAAGCTGTTTTATGCGTTGCCTGCTGTTCGCTTGTCTGCTCCTCGGTTCACTCCCCTCATTCGCCCTTGACCGTCTTCAGGTCGAGGGCTACCTGCTGCCCAATGGTTTGCAAGTCATTCTCAAACCCGGTTACGACAAGGGGCACGTCGCCATTCGCCTGGTGGTGGGTATCGGCTTCGATGACTTCCCGTGCCAGGACAAGGAACTGCCGCATCTGCTGGAACACCTGCTGTTCAGCGGCGTGGATGACAGCGGTGAAGGCGGGCTGGAAGAGCGTATGCAGGCACTGGGCGGCGAGTGGAACGCCTTCACCAGCAACGCCGACACCACCTTCGTGATCGAAGCGCCTGCGCGAAACCAGCGCAAGGTGCTCGATCTGCTGCTGGAAATCATGACCAAAACCGAGCTGAGTCAGGCGCGGCTGGACGGCGTCAAACGCGTGGTCGAGCGTGAAGATGGCGGGCACTTCTCGCACTTGCAGCGCCTGCTTGACCGGCGTGATTCCGGGCGCAGCGCCAGCAGCCAGCTCGCCGTGGAACTGGGGCTAAAATGTGCCGACCGTCCCGAGGTGGACGGCATCAAGCTGGAGCACATCGAAGACATCTTCGCCAACTGGTATGCCCCCAACAACATGACGCTGATTGCGGTGGGTGATCTGGACAAGCTGCTGCCAGCCTATCTGGAGCGCACCTACGGCAAGCTCGCACCCACCGACCCGATCGACCACCCGCCGCTGGCGCAGGGCAGCGGCTCTGCCGAACCGCGCCGCGAGCTTGAGCGCGGCGGGCTGGGCGAGAGCGCCAAGCTGCACCTGATCTACCCCGAGCCGCAGCTCGACGATCAGCATGACGAAACCTGGGAGTTGGTCAAAGCCTATCTGGACTGGACGCTCTACACTGAGCTGCGCCTGAAACACAGTTTGTCCTACGGCCCCTCTGCAGAGCGCGAAGTGTTCGGCGATGTCGGGTTTCTGAGTCTGAATGCCGATGTCGAGCGTGACGATGCCGATGAAGCCGAGCGCGACATTCGCGCTCTGGTCGAGCGCCTGCAAAAAGAAGGCATGCAACCCGCCACGTTTGCGCGGCTGCAGCAGCTCGCCATAGACCGGCAATCTTGGGCCACTCAAGGCAATAGTGCGCTGGCCGACTACTATTGGAGCGCACTCAACGATTATGAAAACGGGCGCTTCGAGGATCCGGCCAAACGGATCAAGGCAGTGAAGCTGGAAACCGCCAATCAGGCGATGCGCCAGTTGCTTGCCCAGCCGGGTTACATGCGCATTGAAAAGCCGCTGTTCAGTTATGACGGTCTGTATTGGCTGATTGGCGGGGTACTGGGTTTCATCGCACTGCTGGCCCTGTGGCGCTGGCGTGTACGCAGCAAATAGAATCCTGACGCCGAACTGCACCCAGAGTGCAGGCACCGCGCCGCGTTGTTACGCTGCGCGTTTTTTTGTATGAACAGAACCGAGTGACCCCTCCGATGCTTGACGTGAATCGCTATGTGACACCCGTGCTCAACTTGATGCAGCGCTATCCGGGGCTCATTGCGGCGTTTGGTTTCGTTTCCGGTATCGCCAGTTTCATTCTGGTTGATCGCCAGGCAGGGCTGGCCACCTGGATCGCGGTGGTGATGCTGATCAGCTGGCTGTGGCTGATGGTCGAAAACACCATGGTCGGGTTGCTCAACAGGGCGCTGGGCCGTGAGATCCCGCAGGGTTTGCTGCGCTACGGCACGCAGATGATCCATCAGGAAAGCCTGTTCTTCGTGCTGCCGTTCTTTTTCATCACCACCACCTGGAACAGTGGTCAGGCGGTGTTCACTGCGGTGCTCGGGGCTGCCGGGCTGATTTCGATCATCGACCCTCTCTACTACAAATGGCTGGCGCCCAGGCGCTGGCTGTTCATGACGCTGCACACCCTGACGCTGTTCGCCGCACTGCTGACCGCGCTGCCGATCATCCTGCACCTGACCACCGCCGAGAGTTACAAACTGGCCCTGGGCGTGGCGATGCTACTGTCGGCGCCCAGCCTGATGTCGAATTTCCCGCTCAACACCTGGCGCAGCGCACTGGCCGTGATCAGCATCATCCTGGCCATCGGCGCTGCGGGCTGGTTGCTGCGCTCCTGGGTGCCACCTGCGACGCTGTGGTTGACCGAAGTGGCGGTGAGCCCGGACTTCGATAACAAGAACCGTACGCCGGGCGACAGTATTTCGCTGATCAGCGCCAAGCAGCTGCGCAACGGCGGCCTGTATGCGTACACCGCCATCAACGCGCCGCGTGGCCTGGATGAGCGTATCTACCATGTGTGGTGGCATGAAGGCGAAGAGATGGACCGCATCGCGCTGGATATCCACGGCGGCCGCAAGGAAGGCTATCGCGCCTGGACGCGCAAGCAGAACTTCCCGGAGGACGTGACGGGACGCTGGCAGGTGAGGGTGCTGACCGAGGACGGCCAGATGATCGGCGTACTGCGTTTTGTCGTCACAGACAATGACCAGCCGGCAGTCAAGCGACCTACCGGGCGGATAATCAAGCTCAAGCCGGGCGGCGACTCGGCTGAAGAGACCACACCTGAATCCGCGCCGGCTGATGAGCCGAAGCAGGAGAAGCAGGAGGCTGCGCCTGTCGAGCCGGCACCTGAGCAGTCTGCCCCCGCTGAATCTGCGCCTCAGGCTCCGGCGCAGTAATGCTTCAGGTGGCGGTCGCGCCGAAGAACCAGTAGCAGACGAAGATCGCGGCCACGACACCGGAAAACTCGGCCAGCAGCGCGCAGCCCACAGCATGGCGAGCGCGCTGAATGCCCACGGCGCCGAAGTACACGGCAAGCACGTAGAACGTGGTCTCGGTGCTGCCCTGAATCGTGGCAGCGGCCAATGCAGCGAAGCTGTCCACGCCTTGGGTCTGCATGGTTTCGATCAACAGGGCGCGGGCGGCGCTGCCCGAGAAGGGTTTGACCATCGCGGTCGGCAGCGCATCGACGAAGCGCGTGTCCAGGCCCAGCCACTGCACCAGATGGCGAATGCCTTCCAGACCGAAGTCCAGCGCGCCGGATGCGCGCAGCACGCCCACCGCACAGAGCATGGCGACCAGATAAGGCAACAGGCTCTTGGCGACGTCGAAACCTTCCTTCGCACCTTCGACAAAGGCCTCGTAGACCAGCACCTTGCGTAGCGTGCCGATGATCAGAAACATCATGATCAGGCCGAACAGCGTGAGGTTGCCCAGAATCGACGAAAGACCCGCCAGCGCAGCCGCAGACAGCGTGCCGAGAAAGGCCATGAAGGTGCCCAGCAGCAGGGCGCCGGGGATGAGGTAAGCGAGCACCACCGGGTCCCACAGGCGCAGACGCTGCATGAACGCGACCGACAGCAGGCCGACGATGGTCGAGACACTGGTGGCCAGCAGGATCGGCAGGAATACCAGGGTCGGGTCAGGCGCACCTTGCTGGGCGCGGTACATGAAGATCGTCACCGGCAGCAGGGTCAGGGATGAGGCGTTGAGCACCAGAAACAGGATCTGCGCGTTACTGGCGGCGGTCTTGCTGGGGTTGAGTTCCTGCAGCGAGCGCATGGCCTTCAGGCCGATCGGCGTGGCGGCGTTGTCGAGGCCCAGCGCATTGGCAGCGAAGTTGAGGGTGATCAGCCCCAGCGCAGGGTGGCCGGGCGGCACTTCCGGCATCAAGCGCAGAAACAGCGGCCCGAGGACCTTGGCCAGCCAGTCGACGATGCCGGCCTTCTCGGCGATGCGCAAAAAGCCCAGCCATAGAGTCAGCGTGCCGAACAGCAGCACCATGACCTCGACCGACAGCTTGGCCATGGCAAAGATACTTTCGACCATCGCGGCAAAAATGCCGGCGTTGCCGCCTACCAGCCACTGCACCAGCGCGGAAATCGTCGCCACGACAAAAAAACCAAGCCACAGGCCATTGAGCATCGGATAAGTCCCCCACAAGAAGCGGGGATGATAGCGGCGGGGTGCGCTGGAGGGAAATCGGCAGGTGCTGAAAGAGTTGCAGGAACGATAGGTGCACGAGAACACGGTCGTTTTGTGACGCTCTGCGGCGCACATTCAGGAGAGGACGCAGAGCGTCCAGAACAGCATTCCCACGCGGAGCATGGGAACGATGAAACCTTGAGATTTCTATCGTGCCAATGCTCTGCGTTGGCATGCAGGTCGTGACGCTCTGCGTCACATATCCGTTGCGCTACGCACGCTCAGGATAAGACGCGGAGCGTCCAGAACGGCATTCCCACGCGGAGCATGGGAACGATGAAAACCTTGAGATTTCTATCGTGCCAATGCTCCGCGTCATCAGGGGCTGTACGGGGTATGTTCAGCGACCGGCCAGCAGTTCCTGGCCGCGAACCACGGCAGCGCGGACCTGTTCGGGGGCGGTGCCGCCGATGTGGTTACGGGCATTCACCGAGCCTTCCAGGGTCAGCACGGCGAAGACGTCCTGTTCGATCTGGTTGCTGAACTGACGCAGCTCTTCCAGGCTCATCTCTGCCAGGTCCTTGCCGGTTTCCACACCGTATTTCACTGCGTGACCGACGATTTCGTGGCAGTCACGGAACGGCAGACCACGACGGACCAGGTAGTCGGCCAGATCGGTGGCGGTCGAGAAACCGCGCAGCGCCGCTTCACGCATCATTGCGTGCTTGGGCTTGATCGCAGGAATCATGTCGGCGAACGCACGCAACGAATCACGCAGGGTGTCCGCGGCGTCGAACAGCGGTTCCTTGTCTTCCTGGTTGTCCTTGTTGTACGCCAGCGGCTGGCCTTTCATCAGGGTCAGCAGGCCCATCAAGGCACCGAACACACGGCCGCTCTTGCCGCGAACCAGCTCAGGGACATCGGGGTTTTTCTTTTGCGGCATGATCGAGCTGCCGGTGCAGAAGCGGTCCGGCAGGTCGATGAACTGGAACTGCGCACTGGTCCACAGCACCAGCTCTTCCGAAAAGCGCGACAGGTGCATCATGGCGATGGACGCAGCCGAACAGAATTCGATGGCGAAGTCGCGATCCGATACGCCGTCCAGCGAGTTGCCGCCCACCACGTCGAAGCCCAGCAGTGTGCAGGTCAGCTCGCGGTCGATCGGGTAGGTGGTGCCCGCCAGCGCCGCGCTGCCCAGCGGCATGCGGTTGAGACGCTTGCGGCAGTCGACCAGACGCTCGTAATCGCGGCTGAGCATTTCGAACCAGGCCAGCATATGGTGACCGAATGTTACCGGCTGAGCCGTCTGCAAGTGGGTAAAACCGGGCATGATGGTTTCAGCTTCACGCTCGGCCTGGCCCAGCAGGCCTTGCTGCAGACGGGTGATTTCGCTGAGGATCAGGTCGATTTCGTCGCGCAGCCACAGACGGATATCGGTGGCGACCTGATCGTTGCGGCTGCGACCGGTGTGCAGCTTCTTGCCGGTGATACCGATGCGGTCGGTCAGGCGTGCTTCAATGTTCATGTGCACGTCTTCCAGATCGACGCGCCAGTCGAACTGACCAGCCTCGATCTCGGCCTGGATGGTGTTCAGGCCGTCAACGATGGTATCGCGCTCGGCGTCGGTCAGTACGCCCACCTTGGCCAGCATTGTGGCGTGGGCGATGGAGCCCATGATGTCGTGGCGATACAGGCGTTGATCGAAGGTGACGGAGGCGGTGAAACGCGCGACAAACGCGTCGACGGGTTCACTGAAGCGGCCGCCCCAGGACTGGTTGGTCTTGTCGGTGCTCATGGATTCGCTCGTTGCTGACTGAAAGTGACGTGCCCGATACCTGGCACAAGAACGAACGCGATGATAACAGGGTTGATGCATTTTTATCCCCGGACAGCTTGCCGCTGACAAGGCCAGGGCAGAGACTGGAGCCATGCGAATCGAACCTGTGAAACACGATGCCCGGCCCGCGCCCGGCAAAGACTTTTTCCTCCCTGAACTGTGCCTGCCGCAGGCATTGCTGGTGCTCGTCGTGCTGGCGGAGCTGCTGGTACTGGTTCTAGTGCTGGTAGAACCGATGCGCAGCGGCTTCGACTGGGTACGCCTGGCGTTGATGTCGCTGTTCGTGCAATGGATCGTGCTACTGTCCGCAGCGCTGCTGTGCGGGTTGCGGCCCTGGCTGGCGCGATTGACGCCGGGCCTGGCGGGCATGCTCAGCTGCCTTTTGGTGGTCGGCCTGACGCTGCTGTGCACAGCCGTCACTGATGTCTGTCAGCTTACCGGGCGAATTTCGGTCAGCGGCATGGTCGAGCGTTACCTGCGCTACTCGACGATTGCCCTGATCATGTCGGCCCTGATGCTGCGCTACTTTTATCTGCAGAGTCAGTGGCGCAAGCAGCAACAGGGCGAACTGCGCGCCAGGATCGAATCGCTGCAGGCGCGCATCCGCCCGCATTTCCTCTTCAACACACTCAACAGTATCGCCAGTCTGGTGGCCAGCAACCCGGTCAAGGCCGAGCAGGCGGTGCTGGATCTTTCGGACCTGTTTCGCGCCAGTCTGGCCAAGCCGGGCAGCCTGGTGACATGGGGTGAAGAGCTGGCATTGGCAAAACGATATTTATCGATTGAGCAATATCGTCTTGGCGAGCGTCTACAGTTGGACTGGAGGGTGAGTGCAATTCCCGATGACTTGCCAATCCCCCAGCTAACCTTGCAGCCATTACTTGAAAACGCTTTGATTTATGGCATTGCTCCGCGGGTTGAAGGGGGCGTTGTAACAGTCGAAGCGAACTATGAAGGGGGAGAGTTCATATTGAGCGTCAGCAATCCCTATGAAGAAGTTGCCAATCGGCAGACTTCCAACGGTACTCAGCAAGCTCTGACGAATATAGGCGCACGAATTGCGGCACTTTTTGGCCCGCATGCCAGTCTGAGCGTGGAGCGCCGTGACGGTCGTCACTACACCTGTCTACGCTATCCTTGTGCGAGACTCACGCAGGAAGCCAGAGCTATATGAATGTCCTGATCGTTGATGACGAACCCCTGGCCCGCGAGCGATTGAGCCGCATGGTCAATGAAATCGAGGGTTATCGAGTACTGGAACCCAGCGCTTCCAATGGCGAAGAAGCCTTGGCGCTGATCGAAACCCACAAACCGGACGTAGTGCTGCTCGATATCCGCATGCCGGGTCTCGATGGCCTGCAGGTCGCAGCGCGGCTGTGCGAGCGTGAAGCACCGCCTGCAGTGGTCTTTTGCACCGCTCATGATGAGTTCGCCCTGGAAGCTTTCCAGGTCAGTGCGGTCGGCTATCTGGTCAAGCCAGTGCGTCCCGAGCACCTTATCGATGCGTTGAAAAAGGCCGAGCGGCCAAACCGTGTGCAACTGGCGGCGTTGACACGCCCGGCTGCCGAAAGCGGATCGGGCCCACGCAGCCACATCAGCGCGCGTACCCGCAAAGGCATCGAGCTGATTCCCCTGGATCAGGTGATCTACTTTATCGCCGATCACAAGTACGTGACCTTGCGTCACGAGGGCGGCGAAGTGCTGCTGGACGAACCGCTCAAAGCGCTGGAAGACGAGTTCGGCGACCGTTTCGTGCGCATTCACCGCAATGCGCTGGTGGCCCGCGAGCGAATAGAACGGTTGCAGCGCACCCCGCTGGGGCATTTCCAGCTGTTCCTCAGAGGGCTCAATGGCGATGCACTGATCGTCAGCCGCCGCCACGTCGCCGGAGTCCGCAAAATGATGCAGCAGCTCTAGCGCTTGGCCGCTCTGGAGCCTCTGCGCCCAGGCCGATACATGGAACGGGGAGAATCCCGGATCCATGTGTTTTTCGGCTGGCCTGCGGGCCGCCTTCCCCATGCGCCCCTCAGGCACTGCCGTTTGATTGATCGGCTTGGTGTCTGAAGCAAGTTCCAATCGGCGCCGAAGCCGCCCTGACCAAGATTGAGCTGTTATTATCCGTCGCATTCACTCAGTACGGATTGTTCAATGTCCTCTCGCGAAATCCGCATCGCCACTCGCAAAAGCGCGCTGGCACTCTGGCAGGCCGAATACGTCAAGGCTCGCCTGGAACAGGCCCACCCCGGCCTGCTCGTGACGCTGGTGCCCATGGTCAGCCGTGGCGACAAACTGCTCGACTCCCCGCTGTCGAAAATCGGTGGCAAAGGCCTGTTTGTCAAGGAACTGGAAACCGCGCTTCTAGAGAACAACGCCGACATCGCCGTGCACTCGATGAAAGACGTGCCAATGGACTTTCCACAAGGCCTGGGCCTGTTCTGCATCTGTGAGCGTGAAGATCCGCGCGATGCATTCGTCTCCAACACCTTTGCCAGCCTGGATCAGTTGCCGGCGGGCAGCATTGTCGGCACCTCCAGCCTGCGCCGTCAGGCCCAATTGCTGGCGCGCCGACCCGATCTGCAGATCCGTTTCCTGCGCGGCAACGTCAATACCCGCCTGGCCAAACTGGATGCCGGTGAGTACGACGCCATCATCCTCGCTGCCGCTGGCCTGATCCGCCTGGGTTTCGAAGACCGTATCACCTCGGCGATCAGCGTCGATGACAGCCTGCCAGCCGGCGGCCAGGGCGCGGTGGGTATCGAATGCCGCAGCGTCGACGCCGAAATTCATGCGCTGCTTGCCCCTCTGCATCACGAAGACACCGCCGTGCGCGTAATTGCCGAGCGTTCGCTGAACAAGCACCTCAACGGTGGCTGTCAGGTGCCGATCGCTTGCTACGCCGTGCTGGAAGGCGATGACGTCTGGTTGCGCGGCCTGGTAGGCGATCCATCCGGCAGCGTGTTGCTGCACGCGGATGCCCGGGCACCTCAGACATCCGCCCAGGCGTTGGGTGTGCAGGTGGCTGAAGCGCTGCTGGAGCAGGGCGCCGCCGACATCCTGAAAGCGGTCTACGGCGAGGCCAATAACGAATGAGTGGCTGGCGTCTGCTGCTGACCCGCCCGGCCGAAGAGTCGACAGCGCTGGCCAGGGTGCTGGCCGAGGACGGTATCTTCAGCAGCAGTCTGCCCCTGCTTGAAACCGAGCCGTTGCCCTTGACGCCTGCACAGCGTTCGATCATTTTCGAGCTGCTCAATTATTGTGCAGTGATCGTGGTCAGCAAACCTGCCGCGCGACTGGCCATCGAGCTGATCGACGAAGTATGGCCGCAACCGCCCTTGCAACCCTGGTTCAGTGTGGGTTCAGCAACCGGGCAGATACTGCTCGATTACGGGCTTGATGCGAGCTGGCCGGAGCAGGGCGACGACAGCGAAGCCTTGCTTGAACTGCCGCGCCTCAAACAGGCGATTGCCGTACCGGGAAGCCGTGTGTTGATCATGCGCGGTGACGAGGGGCGCGAGCTGTTGGCCGAGCAACTGCGCGCGCTGGGGGTGGGCGTTGATTACCTGCCGCTGTATCGTCGCTACCTGCCGCAGCATGCGCCCGGCGCCCTGGCGCAACGTGTCGCGGTGGAACGCTTGAACGGGCTGGTGGTCAGCAGTGGGCAGGGTTTTGAACATTTGCTTCAGTTGGCGGGGGATTCATGGCCGGACCTGGCCGATCTACCGCTGTTTGTACCGAGCCCCCGGGTTGCCAGCATTGCGCGGGCAGCCGGAGCAAGGACCGTTATTGATTGTCGTGGCGCCAGCGCCGCGGCATTGCTGGCAGCGTTGCGGGAACAACCTCAGCCTGCCGTCAAGGCGTAATGATCGACACCTGTCGTTTACGCTATTACGCCAAAATGCAAAGGATGGGATACGTGAGCGAAACAGCCTTGCCTAAAGACGAAGAATCGGTGTTGAAAACGCCTGCATCCAAGCCTGAGCCAGTCCGCACCGAGCGCACCGGCAGCCGCAACAGTGGCCTGGTGTTCCTGGCCTTGCTGCTGGCAATTGCCGGTATCGCCGTCGCCGGCTGGGGAGTCTGGCAACTGCGCATGTTACAGGCCGGGCATCAGCAACAGCGCGGGCAGGTCGAGGACATCGCGGAACAGACCCTGGTGCTGGCGCAGAATGACCAGCAACTGAGCGCACGCATCGCACAATTCCCGCCAGCCAATCAGCTGGAAGACAGCCGACGTCTGGTCGCGCAACTGCAAGGCGATCAGCAGCGCCTCAGCCAGCGACTCGAAACCGTGCTGGGGGCGAGCCGCAAGGACTGGCGTCTGGCCGAGGCCGAGCATCTGCTTCGTCTGGCCAGCCTGCGCCTTTCAGCGCTGCAGGACATCAACAGCGCGCAGGCGCTGGTTCAGGGAGCCGACGAAATTCTGCGTGAGCAGGACGATCCAGGCTCATTCGCTGCCCGCGAGCAACTGGCCAAGAGCCTTGCCGCCCTGCGCAGCGTCGAGCAGCCGGACCGCACGGGGCTGTTTCTACAACTGGCGGCATTGCGTGAGCAGGCTGTGCAGCTCAACAAGCTGGCTCCCGAATACGAAGACAAAGGCGAGTCGCTTATGGGGCTGACCGCCGACAAGACCGAAACCAGCCGCTGGTCACAGTGGTGGGACGAGATCTCCCATTACTTCCGCATTGATTTCAACGCCGACAAGGACATCCGCCCGGTACTCGCCGGCCAGAGCCTTTCGCAGGTGCGTCTGGCCCTGAGCCTGGCGTTGGAGCAGGCGCAGTGGGCAGCGCTTAACGGCGAGCCCGAGGTTTATTCCAAGGCCATCACCGAAGCGCAAAGCGTTCTGAAAGCCAACTTCGATCAGGACGACCCACAGGGCAAGGCACTCGGCCAGGGGCTTGATGCTGTCGCCAGCCAGCCGGTATCGGTGAAGACACCGGATCTGGCACCGACCCTGAGCGCCGTGCAGGCCTACCTTGAACGCCGTCACGCTGCCGGCCAGCCAGCCGAGGCGCAACAGGGGACCAGCCGATGAAGCGCTTCTATGTGCTGTTATTCATCGCGATCGCCGCTGCGGCGCTGATCGGGGTCGCCGTCGCCGAGCATTCCGGCTATGTCCTGATCGCCTATCAGAACTTCCGCTATGAATCGAGCCTGTGGGCGACCCTGGCGCTGCTGGTCGTTGCGCTGCTGGTGATCGCGCTGCTGAGGCTGCTGATCAGCCTGCTGACGACCTCAGGCCGCGTGGTCAACCCATGGTCGCGTCGCAACCGCCGTCGTCGCGTGCAAATAGCCATCGAGCAAGGCCAGATGGACCTTGCCGAGGGCCGCTGGTCCAGCGCCCAACGTCATCTGCAACGCGCGGCCGAAGCCGATACTCATCCGCTGCTCTACTACATCGGTGCCGCACGTGCTGCCAACGAGCAGGGCCGCTACGAAGACTGCGACGCCTTGCTGGAACGCGCGCTCGAGCGTCAGCCACAAGCCGAGTTGGCGATCGCCCTGAATCACGCTCAACTGCAGCAGGACCGCGGTGACACCGACGGCGCGCTGACCACACTGCTGGCCATGAAAGAGCGTCATCCGCATAACCCACAGGTGCTTCGTCAGCTGCAACGCCTGCATCAGCAACGTGGTGACTGGTCCGATGTTGTCCGTCTGATGCCGGAACTGCGCAAGGACAAGGTCCTGCCCCCCAAGGAACTGGCCGAGCTGGAACGCCGCGCCTGGGGCGAGAACCTGAGCCTGGCGGCGTACAGTGAAGGCATCGAAGGCGCACCGACCGGTCTGCCTTCACTGGAAAGCGCCTGGCAAGGGCTGGGGTCTGCGCAACGTCAGGAGCCGCAACTGGTGCTGGCGTATGCCGATCAATTGCGCCGTCTAGGTGCCGAAGCCCAGGCTGAAGAGGTGCTTCGTAGCGCCCTCAAGCGCGAGTACAACAGCCATCTGGCGCGTCTGTACGGGCTGGTTCGCGGCACCGATCCGTTGAAGCAGCTGCAAGCGGCGGAAGGCTGGCTCAAGCACCATCCTGCTGATCCAAGCCTGTTGCTGAGCCTGGGACGTATCTGTCTGCAAGGCCGCTTGTGGGGCAAGGCGCGGGATTATCTGGAGAGCAGTCTGCGTATGGAACGCAATCCCGAAACCTGTGCCGAGCTGGCTCGTCTACTGGGCCAGCTGGGCGAGACGGATCGCAGCAATCAGCTGTTTCAGGAAGGCCTGGGCCTACTCGACGAGCGCCTCCTGTCGCGCCCCTTGCCGGTGCTGACCAAGGCGTGAATCCACCGGAGAGTCCTCGGTGAGGGCTCTCCGTGCTGCCTCGCCACCCCGTCAAATTCAACGCGTGAGAATCGTCCTACATACATGTGTAAAAGAACCACGCGCCGGTGTGTTCTTTTTCCTCGGTAAACAGCGACGCATCCGTACGCCGCCACCTTGAATGCGCCGCCCCCTTTCCTCTACCGTAATCGTCTCGTCCTTTGTTACGGATTTGCCATGTATCTGGCTCGCACACGCTTTCTGTTTTTCCTGGCATCGCTGGCCTGTGCATCAATCATTGGCGTCGCCTTTTACCTGCAGCAAGCTGTCGGTCTCGACCCTTGCGCGCTGTGCATAGTGCAACGGGCTGCATTCATCGTCTGTGGCGTACTTGCGCTCTGCGCTGCCTGCCACGCCCCTGGCCCGACAGGCACGCGGCGCTACAGCCTGGCGCTTCTGCTGGTCGCTCTGGCCGGGCTTGCCACAGCAGGCACACAGGTGTGGTTGCAGACCGCCTCGGCCGATCAATTGATACCTGTTATTACCAGACTGGAGCACGTATTGAGCCTGCTCTCCCTGGACATGTGCATCGACCGGCTGCGAAGCGACGCGCTATTTTGCGCCGAAATCACCTGGACACTGTTCGGTATCAGCCTGCCGGAGTGGAGTCTGCTGGGTTTTACGGGTCTGGCGCTGTTGCCGCTGTATCCCCTTTTCAGCGAATTCAGCCAGTGGCTGGCGACCAGAGATCGGGGCAGCTATTAAACGCTTGTATGAACTTTATCTCCTGCGTACCTTGATGGCCTTGTCGAGCGGGCATAATCTGGGCCGCACGCGTCACTGGAAATATGCTGTCCTGACGCATTTATCAGGCTTGGTCCCGGCTAATCACCCGGACCGGCACAGGACTGCATGCCCCTGAAGGGAAGAGAGAAGACCATGCTGGAAAGTTGTCAGAATGCTCAGGAACGCTGGGGCGGAGTGAACAAGCTGATCGATCGCTGGCTTCAAAGCCGTCTCGAACTGGTCGAAGCCTATGACGCGCTGGGCGACACGCCCGAAGCGCTGGCAGCCGACCTCGAGGGCCTGCAGAACTTCTGCGGGATTCTTGTGGATTACGTCTCTGCCGGGCACTTTGAAGTTTACGAACAACTGGGTGATGAAGCCCGGGCGTTCAATGACGAGCGTGGGCTCGAACTGGCAGACACGATCTATCCACGTCTGGACGTCATCACCAAGTTTGCCCTGACGTTCAATGATCGCTGCGAAAAGGGCGACTGCTCGGATGCGGCGGTGGTAGCCCGGGAATTCAATCAGCTGGGGCAACTGCTGCACGAGCGTTTCGAGCTGGAAGACTGCCTGATTGAAGTGCTGCACAACTCGCACAAGGAAGAGATCGCCGCTCAGGCGTGACCGTGTCGGTGACAGCGCTACACGCCAAGGGTGCATATCGCACCCTTTCGCATGTCTGAACGCCGGTTTTACGCCCGCTTACTGTGAAACCGCAACCAGCTCGATTTCAAATACCAGCGGTGTAAACGGATCAATCAGATCACCAGCGCCCTCGGCGCCATAGGCTTGATCCGAGGGGATCACCAGCCGCCACTTCGCGCCGGTCGGCATGCTCTGCAAGGCGCTGGTCCAGCCGCTGATCACGCTGTCGAGCCGGAACCACTGGGGCTGGGTGCTCTGATCGAAGATCGTGCCGTCCGGCAAACGACCGACATAACGCACTTCAACCCGGCCATCGGCACTGGGCTTGGGGCCGGTACCCGGGGTCAGCTCGGTCATGAGAATGCCGTCAGCCATCACCTTCACACCCGGTTTGGCCTTCTCGCTGTCCATGAACGTGCGCTCGGCCTTGAGGGCCGCCTCGGTCGGCGCATCCGTACCGGCAGTCTCGGCCTGGGCGATAGCGGCGTCATGCTCGCGCAGAATCTGGTCAATGCGGTCCTGCTTGAGCGCCAGCGGCTTGCCCTGGTAAGCCTGCTGCAAGCCTTCTACCAACGCCTTGAGGTCCAGATCAGGGACTTCCTGATGCAACCGCTCGCCAAGGCTTGCACCCAGGCTGTAGGCGAGATCGTGGCCGTCACTGGACGCCGGTGGCGCCTCGGCGGCCTGAGCCAGGGGAAGCAAGAGGAACAACGACGTTAACAGGTAGCGCGACATTAATGCTCTCCGGCCTGGGAAGGCAGCGATTATGCCTGCGCCAGCGCGAGTAGTGACGAGTCTTGTGACGTGAATTTCACAATGCCTTTGCATCGTGTCGAGCAATCATTTCTCTCAGTATGCAACAGGGACCCATGGATGCTGTCAAGATGCCCTAGCGGCGATGCGCGCAGAAGCCTAGTATGAGCCGCAATTTCGTCACCCAGGAGGTAAGTCATGTCGGCCAAAAAGAAGCCAGTAAATACTCCGTTGCATTTGCTCCAACAATTATCGGGCAGCTTGCTTGAACATCTGGAAGACGCCTGCTCCCAAGCCTTGGCTGATGCCGAGAAACTGCTCGCCAAGCTTGAGAAACAACGCGGCAAGGCGCAGGAAAAACTGCACAACTCCCGTATCAAGCTGCAGGACGCTGCCACTGCCGGAAAATCCAAGGCGCAGGCCAAGGCCAAAGGTGCCGTGTCCGAGCTGGAAGAGTTGCTGGACGCTCTCAAGGATCGTCAGACTGAAACCCGCACTTACATCCTGCACCTCAAGCGTGATGCACAGGAAAGCCTGAAACTGGCCCAGGGTATTGGCCGCGTGAAAGAGGCGGTCGGCAAGATCCTGACCACTCGCGACGCCAAGCCTGTCGCGCCTAAAGCCGCCGCCAAGGCACCTGTTGCCAAGACACCCGCTGCCAAAGCTCCCGCAAAAACCGCAGCCAAAGCGCCGGTTAAAGCGGCCGCCGCCAAGCCAGTCGCCAAAGCCGCAGCCAAGCCTTCCGCAGTTGCCAAGCCAGCTGTCAAAACCGCTGCTGCCAAGGCCCCGGTAAAAGCCGCTGCCAAACCGGCCGCCCGCACGACTGCAGCAGCCAAGCCTGTAGCAGCCAGGACAACTGCCGCCAAACCGGCTGTGGCCAAGCCTGCTGCCACCAAGGCGCCGGCTGCCAAGCCCACCGCCAGCAGCGCTGCCAAACCAGCAGCAGCAAAAGCGGCGGCCGCCAAACCTGCGGCGAAAGCGCCTGTGAAAGCGCCCGTCAAGGCACCGGCCAAAGCACCTGCCAAGGCACCTGTGAAAGCAGCGGCCAAGCCTGTCGCCAAACCTGCGGTCAAGCCAGCAGCGAAGCCAGCCGCCGCCAAACCGGCCACGCCAGCACCTGCTGCTGCAGCCAAGCCGACAACGCCTGCACCTGCTGCACCTGCTGCGCCAGCCGCCGCACCGGCAACACCTGCCAATGGCGCAACGCCAACCAGCGCTTCCTAAGTCTGGTCGACGGCAAGTACAACCGCGATGCGCAGCACATGCAGCGCATCGCGGTTTTTTTCTGCGTCCCCTTCGGCAAGCTCGAGCAGCCACTCCTCTGCATTCCTCGCCTCACCTGCCGGCCAATCCCCGGTCAGTGCCTCAAGCTTCATCATCAGACCCTGCTCGGCCTCCAGTTCCAGCGCCTTGACCTTCATCCGTAATGGGGTCAGCGACGCATCTTCAAGCGCCGCATTACGCCATTGGTTACGCAAATCCCGCAGCGGACGCACCACATCGTCATGCCAGGGTGTCGCCAACTGCTTTATTTGCGCCACTCGCTGAGCGTCACACGCCACGTCGCGCGTGCCCAGCCACACCCCGCAAAGCACCATGCACACGTTGGCCCCGTTGGCTTGCAGCGTCAGACAAGCCTGTTCCACACCCGGCCGGGCGTAGAAATCGAGGGTGAAACTCCAGAGCGCTGAAGGCATAGTGATCCACCTGTTCAGGACGAAGCTGGTAGACTCCGCCGCCATTATGATTCGACTTCAAAGCCTTACCTTACAGCGTGGTCCGCAACGTCTGCTAGAAGACGCCGAGCTGACTCTGCACGCCGGCCATAAAGCCGGTCTGATCGGTGCCAATGGCGCCGGTAAATCCAGCCTGTTTGCCCTGTTGCGTGGAGAGCTGACGCCGGATGCCGGCGACTGCCTGCTGCCCGCCGACTGGCGTATCGCGCACATGCGCCAGGAGGTCGACACACTCGAACGCCTGGCCGTGGATTACGTGCTCGATGGCGACGAGCGCCTGCGAGAAGTACAGAGCTCGCTGGCCGAGGCCGAAGCCGCGCAGGACGGCGCCGCTCAGGCACGTCTGCATTCGGAGCTCGACAGCGCCGACGGTTACACCGCCGACGCACGCGCTCGCAAGCTGCTGGCCGGGCTGGGCTTCACCAACGAGCAGATGGAGCGTCAGGTCGGCAGTTTCTCCGGTGGCTGGCGTATGCGCCTGAACCTGGCGCAGGCATTGATGTGCCCCTCGGACCTGCTGCTGCTCGACGAACCGACCAACCACTTGGACCTCGACGCCATTCTGTGGCTTGAAGACTGGCTCAAGAGTTACCCCGGCACCTTGCTGCTGATTTCCCACGACCGGGATTTTCTGGATGCCGTGGTCGATCACATCGCCCATGTCGAGCAGCGCAAGATCACCTTGTACCGCGGCGGCTACAGCGCCTTCGAGCGGGCTCGTGCCGAACGTCTGGCCCAGCAGCAACAGGCCTACGAGAAGCAGCAGGTGCAACGTGCGCACATGGAAAAATACATTGCGCGCTTCAAGGCTCAGGCCACCAAGGCCCGTCAGGCACAAAGCCGGATCAAGGCGCTGGAGCGCATGGAAGAGCTGTCCGCAGCGCATGTCGACTCACCGTTCAACTTCGTCTTCCGTGAGTCCGACAAGATATCCAGCCCTCTGCTGGACCTGTCCGACGCGCGTCTGGGTTATGGCGACAAGACCATCCTCGAGAAGGTCAAGCTGCAACTCACGCCGGGCGCACGCATCGGTCTGCTGGGTCCGAACGGCGCAGGCAAGTCGACGCTGATCAAAAACCTCGCCGGCGAGCTTGAGCCGCAAAGCGGTCGGCTGGTGCGTGGCGAAAACCTCACCGTGGGCTACTTTGCCCAGCATCAGCTCGACTCACTGGACGCCAAGGCGACGCCGTTGCTGCACTTGCAGCGCCTGGCACCAACTGAGCGTGAACAGACGCTGCGCGATTTTCTTGGCGGTTTCGACTTCCGTGGCGCGCGTCTGGATGAGCCGGTGCTGAATTTCTCCGGTGGCGAGAAAGCCCGTCTGGCGCTGGCGCTGATCGCCTGGGAAAAGCCCAACCTGTTGCTGCTCGACGAACCGACCAACCACCTCGACCTGGAAATGCGCCTGGCGCTGACCATGGCCTTGCAGGAGTTCGGTGGCGCGGTACTGGTGGTGTCTCACGATCGGCACTTGCTCAAGAGCACGACCGATGACTTCCTGCTGGTGGCCGACGGCCGCGTGCAGGAGTTCGACGGCGATCTGGATGACTACACGCGCTGGCTGGCTGATTACCGGCTGCGCAACGCGCCGGTCAGCAACACGCCCGTCAACGCCGACAAGACCGACAAGAAAGCCCAGCGTCAGCAGGCAGCGGCCTTGCGTCAGCAACTGGCGCCGCACAAACGCGAAGCCGACAAGCTGGAGCGTGATCTCGGACTGGTGAATGAAAAGCTCGCCAAGGTCGAAGAAGCACTGGCCGACAGCACCAACTACGAGGCGGCCAACAAGGACAAGCTGCGCGATCTGCTGGCCGAACAGGCCAAGCTGAAAGTGCGTGAATCCGAGCTGGAAGACGCCTGGATGCACGCTTTGGAACTGCTGGAGTCAATGCAGGCCGAACTGGAAGCATTGTCGTGAGCGAGGCAGGCAAGTGATGGACATGTTGGGCTTGCCAGTATCCGCTTACTGGCTTGAACCGCTGCTGGTGGGTGCGCAGATTTTGCTGATCCTGTTGGCCGGTTACGTACTGCAACGCATCGTCGGTGGTTTTCTGACCGGTCTGGGCCAGCGTTATCCGTTGCCGCCAGAATTGCTGGTGCCGGTTCGCGGCGGCTTGCGCTGGTTCATCATGGGCAGCGCCTTTGTCCTCGTCCTGGGCCGACTCGGGGTGTCGGCCACGGTGCTGTGGACGGCACTGTCGGGCTTCGTCGCCGTTGCGGCGGTGGCGTTCTTCGCCATGTGGAGCGTGCTGTCGAACCTGCTCTGCGCCATTCTGATCTTCACCATCGGCCCGTTCCGCATCGGTGACATGGTCGAGCTGGTCGATACGCTGGACAAGCCGGGCGTGAAGGGGCGGGTGGTCGCCATCAATCTGATGTTCACCACCCTGATCGAGACGCCAGAGGCCGGTGGCACGCTGGTTCAGGTGCCCAACAGCCAGTTTTTCCAGAAGTCGGTGCGCCGCTGGCGTGGCAGCGATCTGTTTCCGCAGATGGTGGTTGCAAAGCAGCCGGATGAGCAAGATTAGGGTCTGTACGAAAAGTGGCTGCGCTCGGTGATGCTGCGTTAAAAACAGGCTCGGAATGCTCATTTACAACACGTAGACTCCGCTTCCTCGCCTGTTTTTGCCTTGCCTGACCTTCGCTCGCCGACTTTTCGTAAAGACCCTAGAAATCGTTAGCCTTGCAAAGCATTAAGCACTAATTTATTGCGCATTCGACTTTGCTTGAGGTGCACGATGGCGCTTGAAACGTGGCTGGGCTTTTTTGCGGCCTGCTGGATTATCAGTCTGTCTCCCGGCGCGGGCGCCATCGCTTCGATGTCCTGCGGCCTGCAATACGGCTTCTGGCGTGGCTACTGGAATGCCCTGGGCTTGCAGATTGCGTTGGTGGCACAGATCGCCATTGTCGCGGCAGGTCTGGGTGCAGTGCTGGCGGCCTCCGATATGGCGTTCACGCTGATCAAATGGTTCGGCGTCGCGTATCTGGTCTATCTCGGCATCAAGCAATGGCGCGCCCTGCCAGCCGACCTGGCCGATGAATCCGCCGTGCGCCCGGTGGGCAAACCGATGACACTGGTATTGCGTGGTTTTCTGGTGAATATCAGCAACCCCAAGGCGCTGATCTTCATTCTGGCGATCCTGCCACAGTTCATCGACACGGCCGCTCCGCTGCTCATCCAGTACGCGATCATCGCGGCGACCATGGTGGTGGTCGATCTGATCGTGATGGCGGGCTACACCGGGCTGGCCTCCAAAGTGCTGCGCCTGCTCAAGACGCCTCGCCAGCAACGTCGCATGAATCGCACCTTCGCCAGCCTGTTCGTGGGCGCGGCAGGTTTCCTCGCGACGTTGCATCGCGGTACGGCCTGAAACGTGTCGGTCTCGAGCCCTGAGCAGACACCCGCTTTGCTCAGGGCGACTGAAGGCTGAACGTAAGATTCTGTAACAAAAATGGACCTCGACTATTGAGTAGTACCGTTGCGGCGTTAACAATGCAACGCTTCGCATTCCCGTCGAGATTCTGCAATGCCCGTCCATTCTCGTTTTCTTGCCTGGTTACTGTTGCCGCTCCTGGCGTTGGGCAGTTGCATTGCGCTGGCCGACCCGGTCGAGGGTGCGGCCCAGGCGCTGCATCTGCTCGATTACCTGGGGGCCGATTATCCGGCGACCGTGGCGGACGGCAAGGTTGTGGACACCGGCAAATATCAGCAACAGGTCGATAACCTGACTGCGTTGCAGGGCTTGGTCGTTGCCTTGCCACAGCGCGCCGAGCGTGAGGCTCTGGAGCAGGCGGTAACCCAGTTGAAAAGCGCTGTGGCAGGTCGACAGGACGCTGTGCAGGTCACGCGTCAGGCGCGGCAGTTGAGTGCGAAGCTCGCGCTTGCCTATGAGGTCAGTCAGGCCCCGGCCATTACGCCGGACCCCGCCCGTGGCGCGCCCCTGTACGCTCAGCATTGTTCGGTGTGCCATGGCGACAGCGGTGCAGGGGATGGACCGGCAGGCATCGGCCTGGAACCACCCCCCTCGAACCTGCGGGATACCGCGCGGCTGGATCGCCTGAGTCTTTACGATCTCTACAACGCGACCGGATTGGGGATTGCCGGCACCGATATGCCCGCGTTCGCCGACCAGCTGGACGATCGCCAGCGCTGGGACATCGCGACCTATATCGCCAGCTTCAGCGCACAACCTGTCGCCCAGCCAGCCAAGACCTTCAACCTCGCCGATCTGGCTCGCCAGACGCCGGCCGAAGTCCAGGCTGCCGAAGGTCCGGACGCTACCGCCACCTTCCGGGCCCAACGCGCTCAGCCACCTCAGGTGCAGCGCGGCCCGGCGCAACTGCTGGATTACACCAGTGTAACGCTGGACAAGAGCCTGGCAGCCTACAAGGCTGGTGATCGCGAGCAGGCCTATGATTTGTCGGTCGCGGCATATCTGGAGGGTTTCGAGCTGGTCGAAAGCTCGCTGGATAACGTCGACGCCAATGTGCGCAAAGATACTGAAAAGAGCCTGATGGCTTACCGGCAGTCCTTGCAGGACAGCATGCCGCTACCTCAGGTTGCGCAGAAGCTGGAAGCAGCCAAAGGCAAGCTCAAGGAATCAGCGGATCTGCTAGGCAGCGATGGGCTAAGCCTGTCGCTGAGCTATATTTCGGGCCTGCTGATCCTGCTGCGTGAAGGGCTTGAAGCGATTCTGGTACTGGCGGCGATTCTGGCGTTTCTGCGCAACACCGGCCAGCAGTCTGCCGTACGCAGCGTCAACATCGGCTGGGGCCTGGCGCTGCTGGCCGGGCTGGCCACCTGGGCGCTCGCGGCGTATGTCATCGACGTCAGCGGCGCGCAACGTGAATTGCTGGAAGGTGCCACCGCGCTGTTCGCCAGTGTGATGGTGCTTTGGCTCGGGGTGTGGATGCACGACCGTCGTCACGCTGCTGCGTGGCAGGACTACGTCAAAAGCAGCCTGGTCGGCGGCGGCGGTCGTTTCGGCTTCGCGCTGCTGGCGTTCTTCTCGGTCTACCGCGAACTGTTCGAAGTCATCCTGTTCTACGAAACCCTGTGGCTGCAGGCAGGCCCTGCCGGACACGATGCCGTGCTGGCGGGCGGCGCCACGGCGCTGGTGCTGCTCGTGGGCCTGGCGTGGGTCATCCTGCGCGGTTCGGCGAAGCTGCCGCTGTCGCTGTTCTTCGGCATCAACGCTGCACTACTCTGCGCACTGTCAGTGGTGTTTGCCGGTCACGGCGTCAAGGCGCTGCAGGAGGCGGGCATATTCGGCACACGGCCGGTGCCGTTCTTCGAGTTCGACTGGCTGGGCATTCACGCCGACCTGTACTCGCTCGGCGCACAGGCGATCGCCCTGATCGCCATTGCAGCGCTGTACGGCAGAAGTCGTCTGGCCGAGAAGCGCAGGCTGCAGACGGCAGACTGACGTTTGCCTGCCAGGGACAAGTGGTACTCGCCACTTGTCCCTGCTTCCCCCGCAGCGTTGTTGCGATTCTGCGTCTTAACTTTCCGCCCTGTACAAAAAACCACCTGTTACTTCTGCCAGTAGACGCCCTTTTTCTTCAGGCCTAGTGTAGCGAAACGCCAACTCGGCTATCGGGTACTGGCGCATTTACCTGAGAACGAGGTGGGTGATGGCCAAGTACGAGATTCGGTTGTGGGCGGAAGATACAGCGCGACATAACCATCCTGTAATAGCCATTGAGTTTTATGAGGACGATGAACTGCAAGAGCATGTTCTGATAAAACTTTACCCTCAGGGCCGATACAAAATAGTTGAAGGCGAATTGGGCAGGGACGAGGCAATGCTGCAGGTTTTGGCGTTGGCGTTCAGGAAGAAGATCGCTGAACTGGCGGATTGGTAAAGCAAAGTCAATCCAGCATTGTTCACGTCAACATTAAAACTAATAAGTTATTTAGCAATCAACTTATCAAGTGAGGATCGAACCATGAGCACCAGAGAAATCAAGCTTTCGGCAGAAGACTTTAAGATCCGCGATTCTGACGGAAAATATACCAAGGGCGATGGTACTCTTGAAGTGGTTGTTGAAATCTATAAAAATGGAGACCTAGATTACGTAGCCTATGTGAGTGATCCGAATAAAGACGGAAGTTATAATAATGTCTCGGGCAAAATCGATGCCGACGGGGACGGAGAGCATGACGAGGAAGATAAAGAGTTGATGAGTCAGTTGGCAAAAACATTTCTTTTACTTACGAATTGACTCGGTAGCTTTATCAAAAAGACGCTCGGAAAGAGCGTCTTTTGAGTGCCATGAATTTCGAATCAATCCAAATCAACCGGCTTCTTCAACTTCGGATTCGGAAAGAACTGCACGCCCTGGACCTTCGGATCAGCAGGTTTGACCACCGCCTTGTTGACCCGCGTACCCAACTCCTTCGGTATCGAAATACCCTGCTCGTTGAGCGTATCGCTGTAGCCGCAACTCACGCACTCGCGATGCGGCACGTCGTTTTCGTTCCACATCATCAGTTTGTCAGGCTCGCTGCACGCCGGGCAAACCGCCCCGGCGATAAAGCGTTTCTTGGTAATGACTACCGGTGTATCGGTCATGCTGCCGCGTCCTCACTCAAGCCACTGTGACGCAACAATGCGTCAATCGACGGCTCGCGTCCGCGGAAGTCGACGAACAGCACCATCGGTGCCTGCGAACCGCCACGCGCCAGAATGGCTTCGCGGAAGGCGCGTCCGGTTTCAGCGTTGAGCACGCCATCTTCCTCGAACTTCGAGAACGCATCGGCGGACAGCACTTCAGCCCACTTGTAGCTGTAATAACCGGCTGCGTAACCGCCTGCGAAGATGTGCGCGAAGCTGTTCGGGAAACGGTTATAGGCAGGCGGACGCATCACCGAGACTTCATCACGAACGCCTTCCAGAACTTCAAGCACGCTGCGGCCGTCACCGTGAGTGGCGTGCAGCTCGAAATCGAACATCGAGAACTCCAGCTGACGCACCATCATCAGGCCGGACTGAAAGTTCTTGGCAGCGAGCATCTTCTCCAGCAGATCCTGCGGCAGGGGCTCGCCGGTTTCGTAATGACCGGAAATCAGCGCCAGGCCTTCGGGCTCCCAGCACCAGTTTTCCATGAACTGGCTCGGCAGCTCGACGGCGTCCCAGGCCACGCCATTGATACCGGATACCCCGGCATGCTCGACGCGGGTCAGCAGGTGATGCAGGCCGTGACCGAATTCGTGGAACAGCGTGGTCACTTCGTCGTGGGTCAGCAGCGCAGGCTTGCCGGCAACAGCAGGCGTGAAGTTGCACACCAGATTGGCCACCGGGCTCTGCAACGTGCCTTGCGCCGTACGGCGACGGTCACGCGCGCCGTCCATCCAGGCACCACCACGCTTGTTGGCGCGGGCGTACAAATCGAAGAAGAAGCGCCCGACGTGCTGGCCGTTTTCCTTGATCTCGAACAGACGAACATCCGGATGCCAGGCGTCGAAGCCTTTCTGCTCGGCAATCTCGATGCCGTACAGGCGCTGAACGATGGTGAACAGACCGCCGAGCACCTTATCGACAGGGAAGTAGGCACGCAGGATTTCCTGGGAAACGCTGTATCGCTGCTCGCGCAGCTTCTCCCCATAGAAACCGCTGTCCCAGCTTTGCAGATCCGGGCAGCCCTGTTCGGCGGCATAAGCCTTGAGCTGCTCCAGATCCTGGGCAGCAAACGGCTTGCTGCGCTTGGCCAGGTCACGCAGGAAGCTCAGCACTTGGTCGCTGGACTCGGCCATCTTGGTCGCCAGGCTCAACTCGGCGTAGTTGGCATAGCCGAGCAATTGCGCGAGTTCCTGACGCAGGTCAAGGATCTGCTCCATGACCGGCGTGTTGTCGTTCTTGCCCGCGTTCGGACCTTGATCCGACGCGCGGGTGGCGTACGCCGCATAGACTTCTTCGCGCAGTGCGCGGTCTTCGGCGTAGGTCATCACCGCGTAGTAGCTCGGGAATTCCAGCGTGATCAGATAGCCTTCCAGATCCTTGGCCTTGGCGGCGGCGGCCATCTGCTGTTTGGCAGAATCGGTCAGGCCGGCGAGGGCGGACTCATCGGCGACCAGCTTGGTCCAGGCCTGAGTGGCATCGAGCAGCTGGTTGGAAAACTGGCTGCCCAGCTCTGACAGTTTGCTCTGCACTTCGGCGTAACGCTTCTGCTGCTCTGGCGGCAGATCGATACCGGACAGGCGGAAGTCACGCAGTGACTGCTCCAGAATGGTCTTCTGGCCAACGTCGAAACCGGCGGCTTCCGGGCCATTGGCCAGAGCTTCATAGGCCTGGAACAGTACGCGGTTCTGGCCCATCTCGGTGGAGTAGGCGCTCAAGGCCGGCAGGCACGATTCATACGCTTCGCGCAGCTCGGCGCTGTTGCACACGGCATTGAGGTGGCTGACGGGGCTCCAGGCAGCGCCCAAGCGGTCGTTCAGCTCGTCCATGGTCAGCACCAGCCCGGCCCAGGTCGGTGTCGAACCCTGTTTGGCGAGGATGTCGGCAATCGCGGCACGGTTATCCGCCAGGATCTGTTCGATAGCAGGTTTGACATGCTCGGCACGAATCGCCGAAAAGGGTGGCAGGTCGTACGATTGCAGAAGAGGGTTGTTCGCGCTCACGGTTTTGCACCTTGCCTTGAAGAAACACTCAGCCATCTTAATTACAATCGACGCCGACCGCAGCAACCAAACCCGCTCTACACGCCTATCACTGCCAAAGAAGGAGCCTATCGTGGCCATTCGCAAGTTTCAGGAGCACACCCCAGCCCTCGGCGAACGGGCCTTTGTCGATCATTCAGCGGTGGTTATCGGTGACGTCGAAATCGGCGCCGACAGCTCCGTCTGGCCGCTGACCGTGGTACGCGGCGACATGCACCGCATCCGCATCGGCGCTCGCACCAGCGTGCAGGACGGCAGCGTGCTGCACATCACCCACGCCGGCCCCTTCAACCCGGACGGTTTTCCACTGCTGATCGGCGATGAAGTGACCATCGGTCATAAGGCCATGCTGCACGGCTGCACAATCGGCAACCGCATCCTGGTCGGCATGGGCACCACCATCATGGATGGCGCGGTTGTCGAAGACGAAGTGATCATAGGCGCAGGCAGCCTGGTGCCGCCGGGCAAAGTGTTGGAAAGCGGCTTTTTGTACGTCGGTCGCCCGGTCAAACAGGTGCGCGCACTCACCGAAAAGGAAATCGCCTTCTTCCCGTACAGCGCGACTAATTACGTGAAGCTCAAGGATCAGCACCTGGCTGAGGGGTTTGATGAGGGTTGAGGCCCGTCATTAATACTGCGCTCTGCACTCAGTCGGCCTTCAATTCTGGCCGAAGGCCGTAGGAGCGAGCCGGGGAGACGCTTCGCTTGTTCGCGAAGACCGCGGTTCAAACGCCCTTTGTGTGGGCGCTGTACCGACCTCTTCGCGAGCAAGCTCGCTCCCACAGGAGCTTCAAGGCATCAACGCCCGCAGCGCCGCCTTGCGCGCCTCGACCGGCATCGCGCCCAACTTTTCCACAGCGTGATAAAACGCCTGCCAGTCGCCATTCACCTGCCTGAACAACGTCTCGAACGCTGGCACCCATTGATCGTAAAGACCAAAAGGCAGCAGTTTGGCGTTGTTCATCGGGCTGTTGATCCAGGCATCGAAACGCTTGTCGCCAGCCCACTGCTCATTCCGCAACGTGCGGTAATCACGGCGCATCCGCTCGAATGCTTCAGCCTTGCGCGCGCGCATCACCTCGGCCGACAGGGGTTGACGATAAAGCCCCTTGAGTCGCTCCCGGGTGTCAAGTACCAACCGGGTAAACTGATCACGCCGCGCCGACTGCGAAACACTCTCCGGCGGTAATCCCCGCGCCGCACGCCATTGCCGCGTACCTTCCTGCTCGACGAAACTGGCGTAGGACTCGTTGAACTCGGTGTCGTCCTTCACATAAAAACGCTGATGCGCCAACTCATGAAAAATCAGCGTGGCCAGACGCTCGTCACCCCAGCCCATCATCGAACTGAGAATCGGATCATTGAACCAACCCAGCGTCGAATAGGCTTCCACGCCACTCAAATACACATCCTTCCCCGCCTGGCGCTGCAACGCCGCCTCACCACGCGCCCCGCCAGGGCTGTAATAACCGCGATACGCGACACACCCTGCAATCGGAAAACAATGCGTGACCGGCTCCAGCGAGAACTCATCCGTCGCGAACACATTCCACACCACATAAGGGCGGCCCAGGTCCGCATACAGGCGGTAACTCTTGTTGTCCGGCAGATGCAAATGCTCACTGGCAAACGTGCGCGCCAACTGCGACCGGGCCAGATGCTCGCGCAAACCCGCATCCCGAGTCGGGTCAGCCACGATCTTCTCCACCGGCTCGCGCGCCTGCAGCAACTGCCACTGCCCTTGAGCCAACTGGCCGTAATAGGAAACGCTGGAGCAGCCGGCAAGCAGCGTGACGGCCGTCAGCGCTAGCAGGTGTCGAAGGCGTGGTAGGGAGAGTGTGGCCATGAAGGGAAGGGCTTTGGTGGCTTGGGTATGGTGATGTTATGCAGGAGGGGAGTGGGGATGTGCAACTGTTACGAGGATTGAAGGGTATGGAGACTCAAACCACGGACGAGCTGGAACGTACCAGGCTGTGCGCCCGTGTAAAAAGCTATTTTCATCAGACACAAACAGAAAACCCACCGTGCAGGTGGGCTTTAGGTATTGCTATATCATCTGTCCGTGGGGGGAGGCATAAGCCAGCTAGGCCCTCGGCAAGTGGAAAGACTATAGGGAGATTTGCAGTTGTCGTCAATGTCAGCCTTAGAGGTCGCAAAGGCAATCAGATTATCCATTTCCTCTGCCCGGATTTCGACGTATGAAAACGCAGCGCGCGCTGTGGGCCGAGGTCTTGATGAGGCCATCACCTTGTATGCCTGGAACGCCCTCGTCTCTGCAGCGTTCCTTACACCTCTACACCTGTGCGAGGTGATTATTCGTAACGGTGTTGCAGACGCAATCGCTTCGGTTTACGGCCCCGAGTGGCCTTGGAGTCCCGGCTTCGAGCAGAGCTTGCCCAATGTTACAGGTCCGGTTTTCAAGCCAAAACAAGAGCTTGCAAGAGCCCGACAGAAATGTGGCACAACCGGCGCCGTCATCGCGGAGTTGAAATTCGTCTTTTGGGAAAAAATGTTCACAAAACGGTTTGAAGGCCGTATCTGGGCGCCTTATCTGTACCGCTTTTTTCCAAACCTCGAAAAGTGCTTCACTGTATCTGCCCACCGAGCAAAGATCGCGGCTGATCTCGAACAAATCCGATTGCTTCGAAATCGAATTGCTCATCATGAGCCAATCTTTTCACGAAACCTGAGAAGCGATTTTGCCGTTATCCAACGCTTGACCGAAACACGCTGCGCAGTTTCTGCAGACTGGATGAATGGCCAACGGCAGGTCATCTCAACGGTTGCCACTAAACCTTTTTAAACAGAGGTACACCTCGGTGCCAAACCGTCTTCTGATACTGATAACCGTATTCACTCTAGCCACCCTCGCCGGATGCGCCGGTCCCTTGCCTGCCGTCAACCCGGACATGGCGTGGGTCGACATGCGCACCATCACCGGCCAGTTGATCATGGGCGACAAGCTCGATGACAAGAACACGTATGACGGGCGCTACTTTCAAGTCACGCCGGGCAGCCATGAGTTGCAGGTGCGTTATGACTATGAGTACCGCTCCGGCGGCATGGGGATGATCGGCGACGAGTACACCGAGATCACCTGTTACGTCAGTGTTCGTTACGACCACTTCGCTGCCGGGCAGCGCTATGTGCTGGAGGTACGCTCACTGGCGAACAGTGTCGATGCCTGGCTTTACGATGCAGAGCGCAAGGTGGTGGCCGAGGAGGAAGAAGAGGGCGGGGTGCACTGCATCTGATCAGCGTCCGTTGAGCTGATAGATGATCTTTTTCGTACCGTTGTCGCAGCTGCCGACGATCATGCTTGGATCGGTGGCTTCTTCGTTGCTCACGATTTCCAGCGTATAGGACGTGACGTTGTTGGCCTGGATCTTGGCTTCGATTTCAACCTTGAGTTCTTCGCAGGATTTCGGTGCCGCCAGGGCGCTGGTTGCCAGCAGGGTGCAGGTCGCTGCCAGAATAAAACGTTTCATGCTCGACTCCTGATCATAATCAAACCATGCGTCAACCAACGCATGACCGATGAAGCAAGCCAGCTTTATACAGCAGATACAGGAGCGCACAAGGCGCCCCTGCAAGGCTGGCTGTGAATCAGCTCAGCAATGTCGCATCCAGGGTGATCTTGGCGTTCAGTACCTTGGAAACCGGGCAGCCTTCTTTGGCCTGCTTGGTCAACTCGTCGAACTTCTCTTGGGTCGCGCCTGGCACTTTGGCCTTGAGGGTCAAATGCACAGCGCTGATCGCGAAACCGCCTTCTACCTGATCCAGCGACACCTCAGCCTGAGTATCGATGCTTTCAGCAGTCAGGCCTGCACCGCCCAGAATCATGGACAGTGCCATCGAGAAACAACCTGCATGCGCTGCACCGATCAGTTCTTCCGGGTTGGTGCCTTTGCCGCCTTCAAAACGTGCCTTGAAGCCGTAAGGTGCTTCGCGCAACACGCCGGTTTCCGTGGAGATGCTGCCGATACCGGTTTTCAGATCACCTTCCCAGTGGGCGGATGCTTTCTTGACGATACTCATGGTGGCTCCTTTTGGGATGAATTTGGATCGTTGCTGTTACAGCATTCTGAGGATAGACGGCTCTGGAAAGTTCAACCGTCGGAAAGACCTACCGTTTCAGTAGGTTTTTCTACACTGCCCCATTGAAAAGCCGGACTTGCGCCCGCACTGCTGTTTCATCGTGGGCAGCTCCAGCAGCCGGCCCATCACAATTCGAGGAGCTACCCCGGCCTATGAAACGTCTGGCAGATGTAAAAATTTCCACCCTTGATCTGGTGCCGGTGCGCCACGACAAAGGGCCCGCCGAATCGCTGCGCAACTCGCTCAACCTCGCCCAGCATGTCGAAAAGCTCGGTTACAACCGCTTCTGGGTGGCCGAACACCACAACATGGACGGCATCGCCAGTTCGGCGACCTCGGTGCTGCTCGCCTACCTGGCAGGCGGCACATCGACCATTCGTGTCGGATCGGGCGGGATCATGCTGCCTAACCACGCGCCGCTGGTGATTGCCGAGCAGTTCGGCACCCTGGCCAGCCTGTATCCCGGCCGCATCGACTTGGGGCTGGGCCGCGCACCGGGCTCTGACCAGATGACTGCGCGTGCCTTGCGCCGCGAGCGCTCCGGCAGTGCCGATGACTTTCCGGATGATGTCACCGAGCTGATGGAATATTTGGGCCCGCGCACGCCTGATCAAAAAGTGATCGCCGTACCCGGTTCAAACACCAACGTGCCGATCTGGCTGCTCGGCTCGAGCCTGTTCAGCGCCCAGCTGGCAGGCATGCGCGGCTTGCCGTATGCCTTCGCCTCGCACTTTGCGCCGCGTTACATGCACGAGGCGATTCGCGTGTATCGCAATCACTTCCAGCCATCGGAAGTGCTCGACAAGCCTTACGTGATGCTCGGCGTGCCCCTGTCGGCAGCCGACACGGACGAGCATGCCGAATACCTGGCGACCTCGGTCTACCAGCGCATTCTGGCGCTGATGCGTGGACACAGCCTGATGCAGCGTCCGCCTGTCGAGTCGATGGACGGTCTGTGGTTGCCACACGAGCGTGAGGCCGTAGCAAGCTTCCTCGGGCTGGCGATGGTGGGCGGCCCGGACAAGATCCGCGCCAAGCTGGATGTGCTGCTTGAGCAGACCGACGCTGATGAGTTGATCTTCACCTGCGACATGTACGAGCACGAGGATCGACTGCGCTCATACGAGATCCTCGCGCAGGTCGCACACGGCTAAGCGATTTTCCGAATCGGAAAAAACCAGCCACAAACAGAATCGCCCCGGACTGGATGACAGTCCGGGGCGATTCTGTTCGTGAAACCTGCAAACGGGATTAACCGGGCAAACCGGCCTGAGCCGGGCCCGGTTGGCAATCAACCGCGCTGGTAAACGATTTCCTTGGTACCACCTTCGCAGGTGCCGACGACTTGCTTGTCGGCTGCGCTGCCTTTCTCGACCACTTCCAGCGTGTAGGACGTTACGCCCTTCGCCTGGAGTCTGGCATCGAGTTCACTTTTCAACTCTTCACATGGCTTGCCTGCCGCGAGGGCAGTGCCTGCAATGCTCAGCAAGCCTACAGCCAACAAAAACTTCTTCATGGGTAATCCCTTTCGTCCGGCCAAATGAAGACGCCATCGGAACAGGCGCCCATTGAAATCCCCACGCTCACACAGCGAACGCGTGGCCACATCTGCGTGTAGCGCAAGTTATGGCAATCGGCCAGCCGAAAGGTTCAGATCACCCTCAGCTGTTGGTGATGCGGAAGCCCACTTTCAACGTCACCTGGAAGTGCGCGACTTTGCCGTTTTCGATATGGCCGCGGGTTTCAGTCACTTCGAACCATTCCATCAGGTCGAGGCTTTTGCTGGCTTCGGCCAGGGCATTGTTGATGGCGTCTTCGATGGTGGTCGTGGAAGAGCCTACGATTTCAACTTTCTTGTACGTGTGATGATCCGACATGGCAGTTCTCCTGAGGTCTGAAAAAGACGCGATATAGAGCGCGCTCCCTGCTTCTGTCAGGAGAAGGCGCGCAAAAGTTCAGACCTTTGCAAAAATCCCATCGCACTTTCCAAAAAGCCCGGAGTCCGAAACAACACGCTCACTCATCATTGCAGGAGAAACACCATGGCTACTACGTCACTTCGCAAAGCCTCGTTGCAGAGTATGGAAGCTGAAATCGAGAGCCTCCTGAAGTCCCTTGAGGGCCTGAAAGCCGATGCTACCGACGAGTCGCGCAAGACTCTGAAGAATCTGAAAGCCAACGCTGAAAGCGCGCTGAGCCATTCGCGCAGCCTGCTCAGCGATGTCTACGAAGACGTCAAAGAGAAAACCCGCGAAAACGCACTGGCAACTCGTGACTACGCTCAGGAACATCCTTGGACCACCGCCGGCGTTGCGGTAGGTGCCATCGGCCTGATCGCTGCCTACATGCTGTTCAAGCGCGGTAACTGATCAGTTTCTGATCGGTTCCCCGGACCGCTTCAGCTCATTTTTCAACCATTGAGCAAGCTGCTGCGCCCGTCCATCGGCCGCACGTCTGGGTACCCAAAGCGCCAGCTGCGCCGGGGTTTCACTGAACCCCCAAGGCGCAGCCAGGCGACCGGCCTTCAGGTCATCGATGACCAGAGGTTCCGGCGCAATCGCGATGCCAAGGCCCGCCACGGCCGCCTCCAGCAAATAATACAAATGCTCGAAACCCTGCCCGTAACGCAATGACTGCGGGTCGATACCGTTCTGCTGCGCCCAGCTTGGCCACGCCTGCGGACGCGATGTGGTTTGCAGCAATGATTCTCCCAGCAGCGCCTCGACAGGTGCATCGCACAGCCGCTCGAATCGCGCGAAGCGTGGGCTCAACACCGGTCCGATCCGCTCGCTTGCCAGTTCGAATACCTGCATGTCTGCCGGCCACGGCGGCTCGGCAAAGATCAACAGGGCATCAAGCCCTGGCCGACGCGGGTCAAGATCACCTTCGCCTGCCGACAAGTGCAGACGCAGGTCCGGCAGCTCGGCATTCAGGCGGCTCAAGCGCGGGATAAACCAGCGCGCCAGCAGGCTGCCCGAGCACCCCAGCACGAACGGTGCATCTGCGCTGCCCTTGCTCAGCTCTGCACATACGCCGCGCAACCGATCGAACGCATCGCCGCTGACATCGCGTAGACGAATACCTGCATCTGTGAGTTTCAAGCCTCGTCCTTCCTTGCTGAACAGGCTTACACCCAAATGCTCTTCGAGCAACTTCAATTGGCGACTGACAGCGCCATGCGTCACGTTCAGCTGTTCAGCGGCCTGACTGACACTGCCAAGCCGGGCAGTGCTTTCAAAGGCGCGCAATGCATTGAGGGGAGGGAGGTCGCGGCTCATGATCTGTGAGTTTTCCTGACAGGTTGCAGCGATCTTATCGGTTTTCATCCGGCCTTGCGCTGGTTAAAGTGGACCCATTGCCAATACGGCTCAACCTATTCGCCCAATACTGCAACTGGAGCACTTCATGACCCAGACCAATTTCCGCAGCGGCCCCGACGCCAACGGCCTGTTCGGCTCATTCGGCGGCCGCTACGTGGCTGAAACCCTGATGCCGCTGGTGCTCGACCTCAACCGCGAGTACGAAGCCGCCAAGGTCGACCCGGAATTCATCAAAGAAATGGCCTACTTTCAGCGCGATTACGTGGGCCGTCCGAACCCGCTGTACTTCGCCGAGCGCCTGACCGAGTTCTGCGGCGGCGCGAAGATCTACTTCAAGCGCGAAGAGCTCAATCACACCGGCGCGCACAAGATCAACAACTGCATCGGCCAGGTGCTGCTGGCCAAGCGCATGGGCAAAAAACGCCTGATCGCAGAAACCGGCGCCGGCATGCACGGCGTTGCCACTGCTACGGTTGCTGCACGTTTCGGCCTGCCTTGTGTGATCTACATGGGTGCTACCGACATCGAGCGTCAGCAGGCCAACGTGTTCCGCATGAGGCTGCTGGGCGCTGAAATCGTTCCGGTCACTTCCGGCACCGGCACCCTGAAAGATGCGATGAACGAAGCGCTGCGTGACTGGGTGACCAACGTTGAAGACACCTTCTACCTGATCGGCACCGTGGCAGGCCCGCACCCTTACCCGGCGATGGTCCGTGATTTCCAGGCCATCATCGGCAAGGAAACCAAAGAGCAGATGCTGGAGAAGGAAGGTCGTCTGCCGGACAGCCTGGTCGCCTGTGTCGGTGGCGGTTCCAACGCCATGGGCCTGTTCCATCCGTTCCTGGATGACGCCAGCGTGGAAATCATCGGCGTTGAAGCGGGCGGTCACGGCGTCAGCACCGACAAGCACGCGGCCAGCCTGAACGGCGGCGTACCGGGCGTGCTGCACGGCAACCGTACCTACCTGCTGCAGGACGGCGACGGACAAATCACCGATGCGCACTCGATCTCTGCCGGCCTGGACTACCCGGGCATCGGCCCGGAACACGCATTCCTGCACGAAGTGAAGCGCGTCGAATACGTCAGCATCACCGATGATGAAGCGCTGGATGCTTTCCATCAGTGCTGCCTGCTCGAAGGCATTATCCCGGCGCTGGAAACCGCTCACGCCCTGGCCGAAGCCATGAAGCGCGCGACCAACCTGCGCGACGATCACCTGATGGTCGTGTGCCTGTCCGGGCGCGGTGACAAAGACATGCAAACCGTCATGAACCACATGGCCGCCGCCGAACACACTCAGGAGCAGCTGGTATGAGCCGTCTAGAACATCGTTTCGCCCAGCTTAAGACTGAAGGTCGTGCGGCGCTGGTCACCTTCATCACTGCCGGTGACCCTGGCTACGACACGTCGCTTAAAGTCCTGAAAGGCCTGCCTGCTGCGGGTGCTGACGTGATCGAGCTAGGCATGCCGTTCACCGATCCGATGGCCGACGGTGTGGCGATTCAGCTGGCGACCCTGCGTGCTCTGGACGCTGGCCAGACCTTGCAGAAAACTCTGCAGATGGTCCGCGAGTTCCGTGTCGACGATCAGACTACGCCGATTGTGCTGATGGGTTACTACAACCCGATCCACCGCTTTGGCGTCGAAGCCTTCGTGGCGCAGGCAAAAAAAGCAGGCGTTGACGGTCTGATCATCGTTGACCTGCCACCCGAGCACGACGCCGAGCTGGCGACACCTGCACAGGCGTCCGGCATCGACTTCATCCGTCTTACCACCCCCACCACCGACGATGCGCGTCTGCCGCGTGTGCTGGAGCGCAGCTCCGGATTCGTCTACTACGTGTCGGTTGCCGGTGTGACCGGTGCTGGCTCGGCCACCACCGAGCACGTCACTGAGGCCATCGCTCGCTTGCGCCGCCACACCGATCTGCCGATCAGCGTCGGTTTCGGTATCCGCACACCCGAGCAGGCCGCGGCGATTGCGCGTCTGGCTGACGGCGTGGTCGTGGGCTCGGCCTTCGTCGACAAGATCGCCAGCGCCGAGTCGCCGGAGCACGCCATCGACGGCGTACTGACGCTGTGCGCGGCACTGGCCGAGGGCGTACGTAGCGCTCGTCGCTGAGGGTAAAGTTTCTGATACAGAGGAATCAAAGCCTGAGCGGCGGCTCTATGTAGCAAGACATAAGGGGTTCATGACCAAGGTCATGAACCCCTTTTTGCTGCATCGCGTGAAGCCGAGGAAGCACCATGAAACTGGCAAACCGTTTTATCACCGGACTGGGTATCTTGATGATCAGCGCCAGTCCGCTGCTGCAAGCTGCACCACCTGATCAGCGCGGTGATGGCCCGGACGACAACCGTGGTGCCCAACAGCCAGGACCGCCGAACGACGGCGGGCCTAACCAGCGCGGCAATGACCGTGGACCGGGCAATGACAATGGCAGGGGTCCCGACAAAGGCCCGGCCAGCCAACCAGGCAGACAGGCGCATCAGGACAACCGCGGCGGCAACCGCCCACCGCAGGATTTCGGCCCGGTACGCGAGACTTTCCAGCAACACCGCGACGTCATCGGCCGGGGCCAGCCACTGCCGCCGGGCGTACACATCGCCAAGGGCCGTCCATTGCCACCTGGTTACGGCAAGCGCCTGGACAGCCGCTCGCTGCAATACCTGCCACAGTATGACGGCTACGAATGGCGCCGCTTGGGCACCGACGTCGTGCTGATCGCCGTGGGTTCGGGGATTGTGTACGCGATTCTGGATGGCGTGTTGAATTGATGGGGTGCATCCGTCCCTGAAGGCGCGGCTCAGCTCAACCCTGCTTCTGGTTAACCCGCGCCAGAAACGTCATCAGCGCATCCGATACGAACGCGGGATTTTCCAGATTGGCGATATGCCCCGCCTCAGGCACCAGCACGTAAGGGCAGCCGATCAGGTTCGCCATCTCACGCGTTTCCTCAGGCGGGCGCGGAATGTCTGCATCACCACACATCACCAGCGTGGTGTCGGCATTCAGCTGTTCGATCAACCCGAGCCGGTCATCACGACCGAAAATCATTCTTCCCAGCGGTACCACGGACTGACGCAACTGCTCGGCATTCATACCAGCAAGCGCTGCACGAAACGACGTGTACACAGGCGAATGCGGATCAATGCCGGGACGGAAGAAGATCGGTACGACGATATCCAGCAGCGGCTCAGGAAAGCTCCCGACCTCTTCCAGCTTGTCGAGCAACGAGAAATAGTAGGCTTTCTTGGCCTCGGTCTCTTTGCCCAGATAGGTGTCCATCAGCACCAGCCCGGTGATGCGCTCTGGCGCGAGCAGTGCAGCGATTGCGCCCCACATACCGCCGACCGACAGCCCGACGATGCTGCAACGCTCGATATTCAAATGATCCAGCAGCGCCAGCGCATGCCGCGCCAGGTCATCGAGATTGCGAGTGCCCTCAGGAAACCCGCTGGAATCGCCATGACCCCACAGATCCGGCACGATCACCCGATACTGGCTGGCCAGGGTATCAATCTGCGCACTCCACATCGCCTTGTCCCAGAGATAGCTGTGACCGAGCAATACCACCGGGCCCGTGCCCTGGTCGGAATAGTGAAGTGTCTTACCGTCGATGAGTAGATCCGGCATTTCTGGTGATCCTCTGTTCTGGTCTTTCAGCATTCGGTTCAATCGCCCATGGCAGGCAGCTCATGAGGTTGAAGCGTATGCGTGACCATTTTGTTGATATGCGCGCGGTGATGGACCGAGTGGTCACTTTTCAGCGCGGCAATATTACACCGCAATCGACGGCAATGGCCTACCCGCCAGCGAAACCCCGCTCAACGCCTGCTCGCTGGCCAGCCAGTCTACGAACTGCTGAACGATCTGCACGCGGCGTTTGCGCTGGGGCAGGACCACGTAATAGCCCTGACCGGAAATCGCCGCGCCGGCGATAGGGCGGCAGAGCAGGCCCTGATCGATGAGGTCGTCGACCAGGTGACGCCAGCCGATGGCGATGCCTTGTCCGCCGATGGCCGCCTGGATCAGCAGGGTGTAGTTGTCGAAGCGCAACTGGCCGGGCGCGGGGGCCTGGGGGATGTCCAGCGCGCGGAATACGCCCGCCCAGTCGAACCAGTTGTTGATGCTTTCGCCACGCAGGTGCAGGAGTGGAAAGTCGCGCAGCGCGTCGTTGGGCAGCGGCGTCTGGCGCCCGGCGAGCAATTGCGGGCTGCACACCGGGAAGACCTCTTCGCTGAACAGCCAGTGGCTTTCGCCCTGTTTGAAGCGCCCGTCACCGAACAGCACGGCAACGTCGATGTCGGCGCGTAACATGCTGTGGGTACGCTCGCTGGTGACCAGGCTGACGTCCACGTCCGGGTTGACCTTGTGGAAACGGTGCAGACGCGGCATCAGCCAGTAGGCGGCAAAAGCGAAGTCGGTCGCCACTTGAAGCACTTCGTGCTGATGGTGTTCGGTGATCGCTATCAATCCGCTGTCGATGGATTGCAGCCCGGCCTGCACATGGCTGAACAACACTTCACCGGCGTCGGTCAATTCGATGCCACGGTAGATGCGGTCGAACAGACGGGTAGCGAGTTGCTCTTCAAGGCGCTTGATCTGCTGGCTGACAGCGGGCTGTGTCGTGCCCAGTTCGAGGGCTGCCGCGGTGAAGCTACGCAGGCGCGCCGCGACCTCAAATGCACGCAGCAGGTCGAGTGACACGTCACCGAAAGATTCAAACATTAGCTGGGCTTATCCTAGGCATTGCTGTGTATGGGCTTTACCCTGAAACTTATGGACTTCATTCTCATACCCGGCACTTTCGCATAACTTTTCACAATGGGACGCAGCGATTACATGAAGCGCAAAAATATTCTGTTCATCATGGCCGATCAAATGGCCGCGCCAATGTTGCCGTTTTACGCCCGGTCCCCGATTCTGATGCCGAACCTGAGCCGCATGGCTGCCAACGGCGTAGTGTTCGACTCGGCGTATTGCAACAGCCCGCTATGCGCACCGTCGCGCTTTACCCTGGTCAGCGGCCAGTTGCCGAGCAGGATCGGTGCGTACGACAACGCAGCCGACTTCCCGGCCGATATTCCGACTTATGCCCACTACCTGCGTGCGCTGGGTTACAAGACCGCCCTGGCAGGCAAGATGCATTTCTGCGGACCGGATCAACTGCACGGCTACGAAGAACGCCTGACCAGTGACATCTACCCGGCCGATTACGGCTGGTCGGTCAACTGGGACGAGCCGGACGTGCGGCCAAGCTGGTATCACAACATGTCTTCGGTGTTGCAGGCCGGTCCGTGCATTCGCACCAACCAGCTGGACTTCGATGAAGAGGTGCTGTTCAAGTCCCAGCAATACCTTTATGACCATGTGCGCCAGGACGGGGATGCGCCGTTCTGCCTGACCGTTTCCATGACTCACCCTCATGACCCGTACACCATCCCTCTGCCGTTCTGGGACCTGTACGCCGACGACGAAATACCGATGCCCACGCCGCACGCCAATCAGGCCGCGCTGGACCCGCATTCGCAACGGCTGCTCAAGGTCTATGACCTGTGGGACAAGCCCATGCCGACCGACAAGATTCGTGATGCACGTCGCGCCTACTTCGGTGCGTGCAGCTACATTGACCTCAACGTCGGCAAGCTGATGCAGACGCTCGATGAAGTCGGGTTGGCGGAAGACACCATCGTGGTGTTCTCCGGCGATCACGGCGACATGCTGGGCGAAAAGGGTCTCTGGTACAAAATGCACTGGTTCGAAATGGCCGCGCGCGTACCGCTGGTGGTGTACGCGCCGGGCCAGTTCAAACCGGGAAGAGTCAGTGCGTCGGTGTCGACTGCCGACTTGCTGCCGACCTTCGTGGAAATGGCCAAAGGCAAACTGGACGCCGGTTTGCCATTGGACGGACGCTCGCTGATGCCGCATTTGAAACGCAAGGGCGGACACGATGAGGTCTTCGGCGAGTACATGGCCGAAGGCACCACCAGCCCGCTGATGATGATCCGTCGTGGCGCGTACAAATTTATCTATTCGGAGCAGGACCCGTGCCTGCTGTTCGATGTGAAGAAGGACCCGAAAGAGCAGAAGGACCTGAGCCAGTCACCCGCCCATGAAAAGCTGTTCACTGACTTCCTGGCCGAAGCTCGGGCCAAGTGGGACATCCCGGCGATACACCAACAGGTGCTCGCCAGCCAGCGCAGAAGGCGCTTCGTGGCCAAATCGCTGGCAACCGGCAAGCTGAAGAGTTGGGATCACCAGCCACTGGTCGACGCCAGTCAGCAGTACATGCGCAACCACATTGATCTGGACGATCTGGAGCGCAAGGCACGTTTTCCGCAACCTTGACCCTGCCCACACCAAAAAAACCAAAGGGGTACATCAATGAAGAAGTTATCCACAGCCGTTGCGGTCGCGGTCATGACCCTCGGCAGCCTTGCAGCGCAGGCAGAGGACGCCAGTTGCAGTACCGTGAAGATGGCCGATCCCGGCTGGAGTGACATTGCGGCCACCAACGCGATTACCAGCGTGGTACTCGAGGGCCTGGGCTACACGCCCAAGGTCGATACCCTGGCCGTGCCGATTGCCTATGGCGGTTTGAAAGACGGCAAGCTCGATGTGTTTCTGGGTAACTGGATGCCGGCGCAGCAGGGCTTTTACGACAAGTTCGTGGCCACCGGTGATGTGACGCAACTGGCGAAAAACCTTGAGGGCACCGAATTCACCCTGGCCGTGCCGGATTACGTCTGGGATGCCGGTGTGCATAACTTTGCCGACCTGAACAAGTTCGCTGACAAGTTCGACAAGAAGATCTACGGCATCGGTTCCGGCGCACCTGCCAACCTGTCGTTGCAGGAGATCATCAAGAAGAACGAATTCGATCTGGGCAAATGGAAGCTGGTGGAATCCAGCGAGACCGCGATGCTGGCCGAGGTCAATCGCAACGTGAAGAAAAAGGCCTTTGTGGTGTTCCTCGGCTGGACGCCGCACCCGATGAACGTACAGATCAAGGGCATGCACTACCTCAAGGGCGGCGAGAAATATTTCGGCGACACCGGCTCGGTCTTCACCCTGACCCGCAAGGGTTATGCTCAAGCCTGCCCGAACGTCGGCAAGCTGCTGACCAATCTGAGCTTCACCCTGGACATGGAAAACAGCATCATGGCCGAGGTGGTCAACAAGAAGGTCAGCAATAGCGCAGCCGCCAAAGCCTGGATCAAGGCCAACCCGGCGGTGCTGGAAAAGTGGCTGGAGGGCGTACAGACCGCTGATGGCAAGGACGGTCTGGCGGCGGTGAAGGCCAGGTTGTAGGCGTAAAGCCTTGAGTGCGCTGCGTGGCGAAGGTCTGTGACGCAGAGCGTCACCCAAGGCATTCCTACGCTGGAGCGTGAGGAACGATAGCCATCCAACTATCGTGCCCATGCTCCGCGTGCCGTTCTGGACGCTCTGCGTCCTCTACGTTCAAATCACCCGAGGGACCGATGCGCTGGCTCAATCGCCATAAATTTCTACCCTTTCTCGCCTGGCTGCCGCAGCAGAATCGCGCCAGCGTCGGGCGTGATGCGCTGGTGGGCCTGAGTGGCGCCATTCTGGCGCTGCCGCAATCCATCGCTTACGCACTGATCGCCGGGCTGCCGCCTGAGTACGGTCTCTACGCTGCGATTGTTCCAGTCCTAGTGGCCTGTCTGTGGGGATCGTCCTGGCATCTGATCTGTGGGCCGACTGCGGCTATATCCATCGTGCTGTATGCCAGTGTCAGTCCGCTCGCCGTCCCGGCCAGTCAGGACTACATCATGTTGATCCTGTTGCTGACCTTCATCGCCGGTGTGTTTCAGCTGTTGCTGGGGATGATGCGCTTCGGTGCGCTGGTGAATTTCGTTTCGCATTCGGTGGTGCTGGGTTTCACGCTGGGCGCTGCGGTGGTGATTGCGCTCGGGCAGATGCCCAATCTGTTGGGCATCGATCTGCCGAGTCAGACAACCGCCCTCAAAAGCCTGACCGCCGTGCTCGAGCATTGGCGTGAAGTCGATCTGTCTTCGCTGATGCTCGGTCTGTTGACCCTGGCATTGGGCATCGGACTCAGGCTTCTGGTGCCTCGCTGGCCGACGCTGTTGATCGCACTGGTGTCGAGCAGCCTGCTGGTGTGGCTGTGGCCGGCGATGTTCGGCCATGTCCGTGTGGTCAGCGCCTTCGTCGGCCATCTGCCGCCCTTCAGCCCGTTACCGCTGGACCTCGAACTGATCCTCAAGCTGCTGCCGACCGCCGTGGCGGTAGGCATGCTCGGGCTGGTCAACAGCCTGTCGATTGCCCGCTCGCTGTCGGCTCGTTCGCAGCAGATGCTCAATGCCAATCAGGAAGTGCGTGCCCAGGGGCTGTCGAACATGGTCGGCTCGCTGTTCTCCGGCTACCTGTCAGCCGGGTCTTTTACCCGTGCGGCATTGAGTTACGAGGCAGGTGCGCGCTCGCCGCTGGCAGGGGTGTTTTCTGCGTTGTGGGTGGCGTTGTTCGCGGTCGCCGGTGCCTCGTTGATATCGCACATTCCGATCCCGGCCATGGCCGCCTCAATTCTGCTGATCTGTTGGGGGCTGGTGGATCGCCGAGGCATTCGTGCGCTGTTCCGCGTCAGCCGCGCCGAGTTTTTCGTGATGGCGCTGACCTGTCTGGCCACCTTGTTGCTGGAGCTGCAAACCGCGATCTACGCCGGAGTCCTTGCCTCACTGTTTTTCTACCTCAAGCGCACCTCGCAACCGCGCGTCCAGCAATGGCGCGAGGGCAACGAGGAGGTCCTGCGGGTCGGCGGATCGATCTTCTTCGGCGCCAGCCACTACCTGCAAACCCGCCTGCAACGTACCGAAGGTCTGCGAGTGGTGATCGATGCGCAGCAGATCAACTTCATCGATTACTCAGGCGTGGAGATGCTTCATCAGGAAGCCAGACGTCTGGGCCGGCAGGGCAGAGTGCTGGTCCTGCGCAATGCCAGGCCGCAAGTGATCGAAGAACTGCACAAGCTGGAAGGGGCGCAGAAGTGCCCGATTCTGTTTGAGGATTGAGCTGTAACTCATCGTCGCGACGCTCTGCGTTCTACAAAGGTCCCGATAAGCCCGTAGATTTGGCTTCTGCCCGGAGGGCGTGGGAGCGAACTTGTTCGCGAAAGGGCAGGTATAATCGCCGAAAATACATCATCTGAAATACCGCCTTCGCGAACAAGCGAAGCGTCGCCCGGTTCGCTTCCACGGCCTTTGGCCAGAATCAAAAGCGGACTTGTGTATAACTCGGAGCATTGGCACGATAGTCCGCAGATAGCCGATCAACCCGCAGCCAGCAATCTGCGCAACTCCGCCAATACAGGCGCTGAATCCGGGCGCACACCGCGCCACAGCAGGAAGGCTTCCGCGGCCTGCTCGACCAGCATCCCCAGACCATCCACCGCCTGCGCCGCGCCGTGCTCGGTGGCCCAACGGCAAAAAGCAGTAGGCTCGTTGCTGTACATCATGTCATAGCAGAAGGTCACTCCCGGCTGGATCAGGCTGGGCGCAATGGGTGGCAGCTCTCCGGCCAGGCTGGCCGAGGTGGCATTGATGATCACGTCCACTGACTCTTCAAGCCAGTCGAAGCTGCTGGCGAATACCGGCCCGAGGTCGGCGAACTCCTGCGCCAGTCGCTCGGCTTTCTCGACCGTACGATTGGCGATCACCAACGCAGCGGGCTGTTGCGCAAGCAACGGCTCCAGCGCGCCACGCACCGCACCGCCCGCGCCCAGCAACAACACGCGCTGACCGCGCAAGCTGCGTGCGCAATTGACCGTCAGGTCGCGCACCAGCCCCGCACCGTCAGTGTTATCACCCAGCAGAGTACCGTCGACGAGCTTGCTCAGGGTGTTGACTGCCCCGGCGCGCTGCGCACGTTGGGTGAGGCTGTCGGCCAGGCGCCAGGCTTCTTCCTTGAACGGTACGGTGACGTTGGCACCACGCCCTGTCTGGAAAAACGCCTGGGCGAACGCGGTGAAATCGTCCAGCGGGGCCAGCGAGGTTTGGTAATCCAGCGTCTGCCCGGTTTGCTCGGCAAACAGGCGATGAATCAACGGCGACTTGCTGTGACCAATAGGGTTACCGAAGACGACATACTGGTCCATCAGTTATCCGCCAGCCAGTCGCGATCGGTCAGAAAGTAATCAGTCAGACGCGCCTCTTCGCTGCCCGGCGCGGCCTTCCAGTCGTAACCCCAGCGCACTTGCGGCGGCAGCGACATGAGGATCGATTCGGTACGCCCACCCGATTGCAGACCGAACAACGTGCCGCGGTCATACACCAGGTTGAACTCGACGTAGCGACCGCGACGGAATTCCTGAAACTCACGCTGCTGCACGGTGTACGCCGCCGCCTTGCGGCGCCGCACGATCGGCAGATAGGCATTGATGAACGCATCACCGATGGCACGGATGAACGCGAAGCTGGTGTCGAAATCCCACTGGTTCACGTCATCGAAAAACAGACCACCGATGCCGCGCGGTTCATCGCGATGCTTGAGGTGGAAGTAACTGTCGCACCAGGCCTTGTAGCGCGGGTAGACATCGTCACCGAAGGGCGCACAGGCGCGCTCGGCAACCCGGTGCCAGTGCACGCAGTCTTCCTCGACGCCGTAATAGGGCGTCAGGTCGAAACCGCCACCGAACCACCAGACGGCCTCTTCACCTTCTTTCTCGGCAATGAAGAAGCGCACGTTGGCGTGGGACGTCGGCACGTGCGGGTTATGCGGATGGATCACCAGCGAAACGCCCAGCGCCTCGAAACCACGCCCGGCCAGTTCAGGCCGATGAGCGCTGGCAGACGGCGGCAGATTGCTGCCGAAAACATGGGAAAAGTTGACACCGCCTTTCTCGATGACCGTGCCATTCTCGATCACCCGCGTGCGACCACCGCCGCCGGCCGGACGCGTCCAGGCATCTTCCATGAAGTGTGCGCTGCCATCTTCCTGTTCAAGCGCAGTGCAGATACGGTCTTGCAGGTCGAGCAGGTAGGCTTTTACGGCCTCGGTACGGGTACTCATGAGGATCCCTTACGGCTGACGTCAAACGGCTGAGCCCCCGCAGCAAAAGAGGCGCAGGCAAATTGGCGCGTAGCATACCATCGGCGGCGCGGGCTGGCAGTTGACGAAGGTCCGGGGAAGGAGTCCGATGGGGGCTTTCGCAGCTTGTACTCTTCAGGAATATGCCTGATCAACGTACTTCGGACGCGTAAGAGGAGAACCCTGATGAAGACCGTCCGTACAGAGAAAATGCACTCCGGCCATTCATGCCTGAATTTCTCAGCGGAAATCGATTGGGATAATTTCCCTCGTTATGCTGACTCCATTCTCGGTCTGCTCGAAGGCACCGTTACTTCAAAGTCAGACGCGGTGGACGTACGCGTATGGGACGTGAAGATTAAAGGTGAGGCTTTTTTTCTGACTTACGAGGATTTTCCATCGATGGTCAGCCTGGAATCAAAAAACGCCAACGGGGACGCTCTCATCGAGGAGTTCTTTTCTGTCCTTTCCCAAAGCTGACTGCAGCATTGCGCTTTCATTTTGGCTGCACCATCGCATGCTACCTTTGTCTGCCTGATGCATAAGATATTGGTCAACATCAAGGAGAGAGCACATGGCAAAGCGTATCCATTTCAGCGCTGTCGGAGGACCCGAGGTTCTTGAATATGTCGATTTCGAGCCGGAGGCTCCGGGGCCGCAGGCGGTGGTTGTGCGTAACAAGGCCATCGGCCTGAATTTCATCGATACCTATTACCGCAGCGGGCTGTATCCGACGCCGCTGCCTTCCGGCCTCGGTGCCGAAGGGGCGGGGGTGGTCGATGCGGTGGGGGCCGAGGTGACGCGCTTCAAGGTCGGTGATCGTGTCGCCTACGGCACCGGGCCGCTGGGGGCGTACAGCGAAGTGCACGTGCTGCCTGAAGCGAATCTGGTGAAGCTGGCTGACTCGATCAGTTTCGAGCAGGCCGCAGCCCTGATGCTCAAGGGCCTGACGGTGCAGTATCTGCTGCGTCAGACGTATCAGGTGAAGCCGGGCGAGATCATTCTGTTTCATGCCGCTGCGGGTGGTGTGGGCTCGCTGGCCTGCCAATGGGTCAAGGCGCTGGGCGCCAAACTGATCGGTACGGTCAGTTCGCCGGAGAAGGCCGCGCACGCCAAGGCGCTGGGTGCCTGGGAAACCATCGATTACAGCCACGAAGACGTAGCCAAGCGCGTGCTGGAACTGACCGACGGCAAGAAATGCCCGGTGGTCTACGACGGGGTGGGCCAAGACACCTGGCTGACGTCACTCGACTGCGTGGCGCCACGCGGGCTGGTAGTGAGCTTCGGCAATGCGTCCGGGCCGGTCTCGGGCGTGAATCTCGGGATTCTGGCGCAAAAAGGTTCGGTGTATGTCACCCGCCCGACGCTGGGCTCTTACGCCAACAATGCGCAGAACCTGCAGGCCATGGCTGACGAGCTGTTCGACATGCTCGCCAGCGGCAAGCTCAAGGTCGATGGCATTCAGCAGTACGCCCTGAAAGACGCCGCCAAGGCGCAGACCGAGCTGTCGGCCCGGCGCACCACTGGCTCGACCATTCTGATCCCTTGATCGTCTACCACTGAACCCGCGCTGTGTGCGTCAGCGTCAGCCGGCGCGCACGATCTGCGCGGTTGCGATATCGCGTATCACGCTGGGGTTCCGACGCCCGCCCAGGCTGCCGCCGAGAACCCCGTCGATCTGCCCGCGGAAATACTGCTCGACGCGCAATCTCGAACGCGCGGCAGGGCGACCCGCCGGGTTAGCGGAGGTGGAGATCAACGGACCGACCAGTGCGCACAGTTCACGCACAGTCGGGTGATCGGTAACGCGCAGCGCCACGGTTTCGTGAATGCCGGTGATCCACTCGGGCAGCAGGTTCTGATGCGGTACCAGCCAGGTGTTGGGCCCAGGCCAGGTGCTGGCCATGCGGTCAAGCCACAGCTCAGGGAAGTCTTCGAACAGGAAGTCGAACTGACGAATGTTGTCGGCAATCAGGATCAGGCCTTTTTCCACCGGCCGTGACTTGATCGCCAGCAGACGATAGACCGCTTCTTCATCCCACGGATCGCACCCCAGCCCCCAGACTGCCTCGGTCGGGTAGGCAATCACCGCACCGGCTCGAATATCCTGAGCGGCTTGTTGCACTCGCCAACTGCTGACCATTGTTTGTCTCTCCACTGAATCCTGGGGGCAGTTTAACCTCAGGGCGCTCTGGCGAACCATCGTCCTGCTTCACAGCTTATGCGCCCATCCAGTTCCAGCTCGGTCAGGCCTGCCAATACCTTGGGCAACGGCCAGCCGCATGACACCGACAGCCCCTCGCTGGTGTGCGGTGCGGCGTGCAGCAGCGCCAACAGCGGATGATCGCAAGGGCCAGGCTTCGCCGGCGTGACGGGATCGACGCTGGGCGCAACACGTTTCCAGTGCTGCAAGCCTTCAAGAATGTGCTCGACGGTCTCGACCAGTGTCGCGCCGTCACGTATCAACTGATGACAGCCCTTGGCGCCAGGGTGATGAATCGAGCCGGGTATCGCATACACCTCCCGTCCATGCTCGGCGGCCAGCCGCGCGGTAATCAACGAGCCGCTGGCGACACTGGCCTCGACCACCAGTATGCCAAGCGACAGGCCGCTGATGATTCGGTTACGTCGCGGGAAGTTGCTGGCCTGCGGTTCGGCGTCCAGCGGGAACTCGGAAATCACTGCGCCGCCCTGGGCGGCCATCTGCGCTGCGAGCGCGCGATGCTGCTGTGGATAAAGTTTTTCGAGCCCGGTGCCGAGCACCCCGATTGTAAGCCCCCCGACATCCAATGCACCCTGATGCGCGGCGCCGTCGATACCCCGCGCCAAGCCACTGGTGATCACAAAACCAGCAGCCGCCAGGCTGCGCGCAAAAGCGCTGGCGGTGTCCAGCCCGGGCCGAGAGGCGCGACGACTGCCGACCATACCCAACTGCGGACGCTCGAGGATCGAAGGGTCGCCGGCGATAAAGATCAGCGGCGGTGGATCAGCGATCTGCGCCAGCAGTGCGGGGTAGCCAGGGTCGTCCCACATCAGCAAATGCTGGGCCGGACGCTCCAGCCAGGCCAGTGCGGCGCTGGCACCGTCACGTACTAAAGGATCACGACGCGCCTCGGCACAGGCACCAGGAATGCCCAGCGCACGCCATGCGCTGGCCGGCGCACTGAGCGCCGACGAGGCCGAACCGAAGGCTTCGATCAGTCTGGAAAAGCGTTTCGGCCCTATCTCAGGCAGGCGGTGGATGCGCAAACGCGCTTCCAGCTCTGCGGGCGAAGATGAGGTATTTTCGAACAATGGCATGAGATCGTCCCTGATCCATCGTGCATCCCGAATGATGCACAAACCTGTGGATAACTCTGTTGACAACAATTTGATAAGTGTCTGGTTCGTCACACAAATCCGTGTCAGATCTGAAACATGCGTCTACGGGTTGCGAACCTTGTCCATGATGGCCAAAGATCGGTTGGCTTGCAGGACCAAGGCGTAACTAAGCTTGTCGTAGGTACGGAAAACCATCAGCAGGCCGGCCCGTTCGTCGGGGATTTTTACCAGCTCTCCGGTGATTCGGTCGCGCACAGTCTCGCTGGTCTTGTAGATCGCCAGCACGTTGCCCTCGGTCAGGCCGTCGCGTTTGCCCTTGTCGAGCGTGACTACATCCAGCACGCTGACCTGGGTGACGCCGCGTGGCACATCCAGAATCAAACCGTCTATCGGCGCCTGCGGAGCGCTGGGCAGGAACGTCGAGCTGATGGCGCGCTCTTCGCTGCTTAACAAGCGGTCGCCCAGACGCACTTCCTGCGTGGAGCGCTGCAGAATCAGGGTCGAGACGTCACCCTCGGTGGCGACCACCTCGGCGCTGCCGACGTCATCGGCGTTGATGCCCAGCACTTCCTGGGTCTTGGGATCGATGTAGGTCTTGCCCTGACGGAAGATGCCATAGACGCTGTGCGACGGGTCAAGCGCGCCTCGTGCGTAGGCACGATCACCGTTGCCACTGAGCACGCGCTCGGCATTGCCGGCGACGATGTAGGGGGCTTTTTCGAACTGCTCGGCGTTGTCGACAATCCGATTGCTGATCAGGAATGCGTTGATCGCCCCCAGCGGAATGCTTGGAATGGCCTCGACCATCGGCGTAATGCGCACACGCGGTGACAATTTGATGGTGCCACGCGATTCGCCGCGATTGAGCGTCACACGCGGCTGACCATCGACCCAGGTGAGCGCGAGCGTGTCACCGGGGTAGATCAGGTCGGGGTCATGGACTTGCGGATTGGCCCGCCAGATCTCGCGCCATTTCCACGGTTCACGCAAGAATTTTCCGGAAATGTCCCAGAGTGTGTCCCCGGCGACAACGGTGTAGCTTTGCGGATAGCCTTCCCTGAGTTGCACTTGCGCCTGCGCAAGACCGCTGGCGGTCAGCAGCAGCAGGGCGAGTAGTGATTTCCTCATGCGGTGAATCCCTTTATCATGTTGCCTCACGCGAACCCTAGAGTCCTGTCCTGGGCTGCCTGCCTTGAACTCCCGGGCCCGGCACCCAACATTGACTTTACCTTAACAGTGCAGCTCTTACGTATATGGCCATTCTAAACATCCTCGAATTTCCCGATTCGCGCCTGCGCACCATCGCCAAACCTGTGGCGATGGTAGACGAAGGCATTCGCCAGTTGGTCGACGACATGTTTGAAACCATGTACGAAGCGCCAGGTATTGGCCTGGCAGCGACTCAGGTCAACGTCCACAAGCGCGTGGTCGTCATGGACCTGAGCGAAGACCGCAGCGAACCGATGGTCCTCATCAATCCTGAAATCGAAAAACTGACCGATGAAATGGATCAGTATCAGGAAGGCTGCCTGTCGGTTCCCGGTTTCTACGAGAACGTCGACCGTCCGCAAAAGGTCCGCGTCAAGGCACTGGACCGTGACGGCAAGCCTTACGAACTGGTCGCCGAGGGCCTGCTCGCCATCTGTATCCAGCATGAATGCGATCACCTGAACGGCAAGCTGTTCGTCGATTACCTGTCCAACCTCAAGCGTGACCGGATCAAGAAGAAGCTCGAAAAGCAGCACAAGCTCAACGCCTGATCCGTCGTTACCCCAAAAGGCCTGAACAGGCCTTTTTTTATAATGAGAACTCCATGACTGAGCCACTGCGCATCGTCTTCGCCGGCACCCCGGAATTCGCCGCCGAACACCTCAAGGCCCTGCTCGACAGCCCTCACCAGATCGTCGCCGTGTACACCCAGCCCGATCGCCCGGCCGGTCGTGGACAAAAGCTGATGCCCAGCCCGGTCAAGCAACTGGCGCTGCAACACGACGTACCGGTCATGCAGCCGCCCACACTGCGCGATCCTGCTGCGCAGGCTGAACTGGCAGCGCTGCAACCGGATTTGATGGTGGTCGTCGCCTACGGCCTGATCCTGCCGCAAGTGGTGCTGGATATTCCGCGCCTGGGTTGCATCAACAGCCATGCGTCGCTGCTGCCGCGCTGGCGCGGTGCGGCGCCGATTCAGCGTGCGGTGCAGGCCGGTGATGCAGAGAGCGGCGTGACCGTGATGCGCATGGAAGCGGGCCTGGACACCGGGCCGATGCTGCTCAAGGCCGTCACCCCGATTACCGCGCAGGACACGGGCGGCACGCTGCATGATCGCCTGGCCGAACTCGGTCCGCCTGCTGTGTTGCAGGCCGTTGCCGGTCTGACGGACGGTTCGCTGGTCGGCGAGGTTCAGGATGACAGCCTGGCCAACTACGCCCACAAACTGAACAAGGACGAAGCGCGTCTGGACTGGACACGTCCGGCTGATGAGCTCGAGCGTCTGGTCCGCGCCTTCAACCCCTGGCCGATCTGCCACAGCACGCTGAACGAAGAAACCCTGAAAGTCCTGGCCGCCGATCTGGCCGAAGGGCAGGGCGCGCCGGGGACGATTCTCGGCGCCAGCAAGGATGGACTTATCGTCGCCTGCGGGCAGAACGCGCTGCGCCTGACCCGACTGCAATTGCCGGGCGGCAAGCCGCTGAACTTCACGGATCTGTTCAACAGCCGCCGCGAGAAATTTGCCATCGGCACGGTGCTGGGCCAATGAACCCGCGTCTGGCCGCCGCCAAGGCACTGGCTGCCGTGCTCAGCGGCAAGGCTTCGCTGAACAGCTCGTTGCCGACTCAACTGGACAAGGTCGAGGTGCGAGATCGTGGCCTGACTCAGGACCTGGCGTTCGGCACCGCGCGCTGGCAGCCACGCCTGTCGGCACTGGCGGCCAAGCTGCTGCAGAAGCCCTTCAAAGCCGCCGACGCCGACGTTGAAGCCTTGTTGCTGGTCGGCCTTTATCAGCTGTTCTACAGCCGCATTCCGGCCCACGCCGCCATCGGCGAAACCGTGGGTTGCGCCGACAAGTTGAAAAAGCCCTGGGCCAAAGGCTTGCTTAACGCCGTGCTGCGCAATGCGCAACGTGATGGCGAGGCGCTGCTGATCGAACTGGAACACGACCCGGTGGTGCGTACGGCCCACCCGCGCTGGCTGCAGAAAGCCCTGAAAGCCGCTTGGCCGGAACAGTGGGAAGCCATCTGCGCGGCCAACAATGCGCACCCGCCGATGATCTTGCGCGTCAACCGACGCCACAACCGTCGCGATCAATACCTCGAACTGCTCAACACTGCCGGCCTGCAAGCCAGCGCGTGCACGTTCAGTCAGGACGGCATCGTCCTCGCCGAGCCGTGCGATGTGCGCTCGCTGCCCGGTTTTGCCGAAGGCTGGATCAGCGTGCAGGACGAAGCCGCGCAACTGGCCGCCGACCTGCTGGAGCTGGCCCCCGGACAACGAGTACTCGATGCCTGCTGCGCACCGGGCGGCAAGACCTGCCATTTGCTGGAAGTGCAGCCGCAACTGAGCGGCGTGGTGGCGGTGGATCTGGAAGCCAAGCGTCTGGTGCGCGTGCGTGAAAACCTCGATCGCCTGAGTCTGGATGCCGAGCTGATCGCCGCCGATGCACGCGAGACAGCGCAGTGGTGGGACGGCAAACCGTTCCAGCGCATCCTGCTCGACGCACCGTGCTCGGCGACCGGCGTGATTCGTCGGCATCCGGACATCAAACTGACTCGTCAGGCAGACGACATCGCCGCGCTGGCGACGTTGCAGGGCGAGCTGCTCGACGCGTTGTGGCCTACGCTGCAGGTAGGCGGCATGCTGGTGTACGCGACCTGCTCGACACTGCCGACCGAAAACACCGACGTCATCGAGGCGTTTCTGGCGCGCACCTCCGGGGCCAGAGAGCTGGACATCGCCGGGCAGTCCGGACAGCCGCCCGCGGGTATCAAGCAAGCCCATGGTCGCCAGCTGCTGGCCCAGCAGGGTGGCCACGACGGTTTCTACTACGCCAAACTGATCAAGATCGCGGCGGTGCGGGAGTAAGCGCGTGAAAATCATCATTCTGGGTGCAGGTCAGGTAGGCGGTACGCTGGCCGAGCATCTGGCGGGCGAAGCCAACGACATCACCGTGGTCGACACTGACGGCGACCGGTTGCGCGATCTGGGCGACCGCCTGGACATCCGCACCGTGCAGGGCAAGGGCTCCTACCCGGCGGTATTGCGTCAGGCCGGCGCAGACGACGCCGACATGCTGGTCGCGGTGACCAGCAGCGACGAAGCCAACATGATCGCCTGTCAGGTGGCCCACACGCTGTTCCACACGCCGACCAAGATCGCACGCATCCGTGAGGCGGCGTACCTGACACGCGCAGGCCTGTTCGATAAAAACGCGATCCCGGTCGACGTGCTGATCAGTCCGGAGCAGGTCGTCACCAACTACATCAAGCGTCTGATCGAATACCCCGGTGCGCTACAAGTGATCGACTTCGCCGAAGGCAAAGCGCAGCTGGTCGCGCTCAAAGCCTACTACGGCGGCGCGTTGGTCGGACAGCCGCTGCGCCAGCTACGAGCGCACATGCCGAATGTCGACACACGCATCGCGGCGATCTATCGCCGCGACCGGGCGATACTGCCGCATGGCGACACGGTCATCGAGGCCGACGACGAGGTGTTCTTCATCGCCGCCAAGGCTGACATTCGCGCCGTGATGGGCGAGCTGCGGCGCCTGGACGAGAACTACAAACGTATTGTCATCGCCGGTGGCGGCAACATCGGCGAGCGTCTGGCTGAAGCCATCGAAAGCCGCTATCAGGTGAAGATCATCGAAGTAAGCCCGGCGCGCTGCCGCTATCTGTCGGAGCACCTGGACAGTACAGTGGTTCTGCAGGGCAGCTCATCGGACCGCGATCTTCTGCTGGAAGAAAACATCAGCAACACAGACCTGTTCCTGGCGCTGACCAACGACGATGAAGCCAACATCATGTCGTCGCTGCTGGCCAAGCGTCTGGGCGCACGCAAGGTAATGACGCTGATCAATAACCCGGCTTACGTCGACCTGGTGCAAGGCGGCGAAATCGACGTTGCGGTCAGCCCGCAACTGGCAACCATCGGCACGCTGCTGGCCCACGTGCGCCGCGGTGATATCGTCAGCGTGCATTCGCTGCGACGCGGTGCAGCCGAAGCCATCGAGATCGTCGCTCACGGCGACTCGAAATGCAGCAAGGTCGTCGGCCGCGCCATCAAAGACATCAACCTGCCGACCGGTACGGCAATCGGTGCAGTCATCCGCGACGAACAGGTGCTTATCGCTCATGACATCACCGTGATCGAATCCGGTGACCATGTGATCATGTTCCTTGTGGACAAGAAGTGTATCCGCGAGGTTGAGCGGCTGTTTCAGGTCGGCCTGAGCTTTTTCTGAACCGCTCCTGAACAGGGTATGACCCTGACTGAACCTCTTGCCGACGCGCCCTGTCGGCAACGCTCGTCGACTCGGGCGAATTCTCTCTGAGCCCGTGTATCTCAGACACACGAGAATGCCTTCACGGGCTTTATGAGAGAGAACACACCCCATGTCCGAATCGGAAAATTCCCAGGCCCCGCTTCAGGGATCACAGACCGACGGCACACCGGCGGGTGGCTGGCCCGCGCTCAGTGCGGTCAACAAGCACCTGCTGCACCAGCATGTGCTGATCAAGGGCAACCGCACGCTGATGTCCATGAACAAGCCTGGCGGCTTCGACTGCCCCAGTTGCTCCTGGCCGGACCCAAAGAAGCCGCATACCTTTGAATACTGCGAGAACGGTGCCAAGGCACTGGCCTGGGAATCGACCAAGAAACGTGTGACGCCCGAGTTCTTCGCCCGGCACACGGTCAGCGAACTGGCGACCTGGAGCGATCATGACCTGGAAGCAGAAGGCCGTATTACCGAGCCGATGCGCTACGACGCCGCCACTGACAAATACCTGCCGGTCACTTGGGACGAGGCATTCGCCGAGATCGGCGAAGAGCTACGCGGCCTGAGCGACCCGTGGAAGCTGGAGCTGTACACCTCCGGGCGCACGTCGAACGAAGCCGCCTTTCTCTATCAGCTGTTCGGTCGCCTGTACGGCATGGCCAACTTCCCTGACTGCTCGAACATGTGCCATGAGACCACCACCGCAGCGCTGCCCGAGTCGATCGGGGTCGGCAAAGGCACCACGACGCTGGAAGATTTCGAGAACGCCGACGCGATTTTCATCATCGGCCAGAACCCCGGGACCAACAGCCCGCGCATGATGTCCGAGCTGCACGCCGCCGCGCGCCGGGGCGCGAGCATCATCTCGTTCAACCCGTTGCGGGAGAGGGCGCTGGTACGTTTTGCGGCGCCGCAGGACCCGCGCGACATGCTCAGTCTGCATGGGGTGGAAATCAGCTCGCAGTACCATCAGGTCAGGATCGGCGGCGACATGATCGCCCTGCAAGGCGTTTGCAAGGCCGTGATCGAAGCCGATGACGTGGCGCAGCGTGAAAACCTGCCACGCGTCCTCGATTTGGCGTTCATTGAAGAACATACCCATGGCTTTGAGCAGTACGCCGATTATTGCCGACAGTTGCCCTGGGACATCATCGAGCGCCATTCGGGTCTGACGCGTCAGGCCATCGAAGAGGTGGCGACGGTCTATAAGCGCTCGAAGGGGGTCATCTGCTGCTGGGGGATGGGCGTCACTCAGCACAAGCGTGGCGGTGATGCCATGCAGCAGATCATCAACCTGCTGCTGTTGCGCGGCAACATCGGCAAGCTCGGTGCGGGCGCTTGCCCGGTACGTGGACACTCCAACGTACAGGGCGACAGAACGATGGGCATCTATGAAAAGGCCGGCGAACCGTTTCTGGCCAGCATGAGCAAGGTGTTCGGTTTCGAAGCATCCAGAAAAAAAGGCCATGCCGTGGCCGAGACCTGCGAAGCCCTGTTGCGTGGCGAGGTGGAAGCGCTCATTTCCATGGGCGGCAATTTCTTCCGCGCCATTCCGGACACCGATATGATCTGCCCGACCGTCAGCCGCCTGAAAATGACGGTGCTGGTCAACACCAAGCTCAACCGCAGTGCGACGGTACATGGACAGAAGGCCTTTCTGCTGCCATGCGTGGCGCGTTCGGAACGCGACCTGCAGAACGGCGTGGCGCAAACCATCACGGTGGAAGACTCGATGTCGATGGTGCACGGTTCGACCGGCATGCTGGAGCCTGCGTCGAAACATCTGATTTCCGAAATCGCCATCATTGCCGGTATCGCCAAAGCGACGCTTGCGCCCAATCCCAAGGTGGACTGGGACAGCTATGTGGGCGACTACGCCAGGATTCGCGACAAGATCGAAGAAGTGCTGCCCGAACAGTTCTATGACTTCAATCAGCGCATCCTCGAACCTGGAGGGTTCCGTCTGCCCAATGCTGCCAGTGAACGCAAGTGGGACACCGAGTCGGGCAAGGCCAACTTCCTCTTTCCCGAAGGCATCTACGACGAAGACGACACGCCGCCGGGCGCCGAGCATTTGCAGTTGATGACGATCCGCAGCCATGACCAGTTCAACACCACGGTGTATTCCAACGATGACCGTTATCGGGACATCTTTGGCGATCGCATGGTGGTGATGCTCAACCCGCAGGACATCGAACGCCTGGGGCTGAAGGCCGGGGACTACATCGAGTTTCAGACGGCGCTCGACCCGACCACGGCGCGGCGTGCAGCGGGTTTCAAAGTCATTCCCTACGACGTGCCGCAGGGTTGCTGCGCCGCGTACTACCCGGAAACCAACGGCCTGCTGCCACTGGCCAACCGGGATAAACACGGCAACACCCCTGCAGCCAAATCCATCCCGGTTAACCTGATACGAATGAGTCCGGAAGGGACTCAGGTGGCGCTGGGACGACGCGGGTTGATTGCGGCGGCCAGTTGAGGGAAACAATCGTGCCCATGATCCAGCGTGGGCATGCCGTTCAGGACGCTCCGCGTCCGTTCTTTCCTAATACCAGCGCGCCTCGCCTGGCGGGCGTTTCTTGAAGCGCTTCATGGTCCACATGTACTGGCTCGGGTACGCCCGCACGTATTTCTCGACCACTTTGCTCATCGCCGCTGCCGAGGTTTCGGTGTCGGTGCTGTACATGGCTTCCGGAGCCGCTTCGAGTACCACTTTGTAACCCGATCCGTCCGGCAGGCGCATGGCGTGCAGGAATACGCCGACTGCCTTGCCACCGGCCAGCATGTTCGGCACGAACTTGCTGGTCAGCGCCTGGGTACCGCAGAAGGGCACGAAGATGCCGGCTGATTCGGCCGGCTCCGGATCGGCCGGAATGCCCACCGAGCCGCCTTTGCGCACTTCCTTGATGACACTGAGAATGCCTTCCTTGGTCGACGCCGCCACCCGGTTGCCCAACTGCACACGCTGCTTGCGCAACAGGTCGTCCACGGCTTTCAGCTTGGGTGGGCGATAGAAAATGATCGGCTTGCACTGGCTGCAATAGAAGTGATTGAGCACTTCCCAGTTGCCCAGGTGACTGGTGATGCCGACCACGCCCTTGCCGGAGGCCAGCGCGTCCTTGAGCACATCGAGCCCTTCGACTTCACGCACCAGGTCGATCGATTTCTGTGCCGGCCAGATCCACGCACAGGCGCTTTCGGTCAAGGTCTTGCCGATGTCCATGAGACTGCGGCCGACGAGCTTTTCCAGCTCTGGCTCGCTCAACTCAGGGAAGCACTTGGACAGATTGATCCGCGCCACTTCCCGCGAACGGTTGGGCAGCTTCCACATCAGCCAGCCAATCGCGGTGCCTGTCCACTGCACCGCGCGCCATGGCAACAGCGCAAACAATCGCAACGCCCCGACCATTACGGCGCCTTTGAACTTATCCACAGATGACTCCCAGATTCTCGAGGCGGGTAGTGTAACCGTCAGCGGCTCAGGATCGCATACCGATCGCAATCGACGGTGTGGTCCATGACCATGCCGCTGGCCTGCATGTAGGCGTAACAGATGGTCGGGCCGACAAAGGTGAAACCGGCCTTTTTCAGTGCCTTGCTCATCGCTTCGGCCTCGGCGGTAATCGCCGGGACTTCGCTGCGATCCTTGAAGTGATTGATCTTCGGGGTACCGCCAACAAACGACCAGAGCAGAGCGACCGGGTCTTCCAGCGCCAGCCAGGCCCGCGCATTGGTGCGCACGGCCTTGAGCTTGAGGCGGTTGCGGATAATGCTCGGATCGAGCATCAGCGCCTCTATTTCGGCATCGCTCAGCTGCGCCAGGCGCTCAACGTCAAAACCGTGCAGCACTTCGCGATAACGCGCCCGCCGCTTGAGAATCGTGATCCACGACAGCCCGGCCTGGAACCCTTCGAGCAAAAGCAACTCGAAGAGCTTCTGCGCATCGCGCAGCGGCACTCCCCACTCCTGATCGTGATATGCGATGTACAGGGGGTCTTCGTTGCACCAAAAGCAGCGTGTCATAGGGCTCCCAACGAGTGGACGTGCGGCCGAATCGGGTATACTCCCGCTCTTTGAATCGCAGCCCAGCACAGGTGAAATTTGTGAGCCAGCCTACGCCAGCCGTGCGTACCTTCCAAGACTTGATCCTCGCCCTCCAGCAATACTGGGCAGAACAAGGTTGCGTGGTACTTCAGCCCTACGATATGGAAGTAGGCGCCGGCACGTTCCACACTGCCACGTTTCTGCGCGCCGTAGGCCCGGAAACCTGGAACGCCGCTTACGTACAGCCAAGCCGTCGCCCGACTGACGGCCGCTACGGCGAAAACCCGAACCGCCTGCAGCACTATTACCAGTTTCAGGTGATTCTCAAGCCGAATCCGGACAACTTCCAGGAACTGTACCTGGGCTCGCTCAAGCACATCGGCCTCGATCCGCTGGTGCACGACGTGCGCTTCGTCGAAGACAACTGGGAATCGCCGACGCTGGGCGCCTGGGGTCTGGGCTGGGAGATCTGGCTCAACGGCATGGAAGTCTCGCAGTTCACCTACTTCCAGCAGGTCGGTGGTCTGGAGTGCTACCCCGTCACCGGCGAAATCACCTACGGCCTCGAGCGTCTGGCGATGTACCAGCAGGGCGTGGACTCGGTCTACGACCTGGTCTGGGCTGACGGCCCGTTCGGCAAAGTGACCTACGGCGACGTGTTCCACCAGAACGAGGTGGAGCAGTCGACCTACAACTTCGAACACGCCAACGTCGACAAGCTGTTCGAGCTGTTCGACTTCTACGAAAGCGAAGCCGCACGCCTGATCGAGCTGGAGCTGCCATTGCCCGGCTACGAAATGGTCCTCAAGGCCTCGCACACCTTCAACCTGCTGGATGCCCGTCGCGCGATTTCCGTGACGGCACGTCAGCAATACATCCTGCGCGTACGCACGCTGGCCCGCTCAGTGGCTCAGGCCTACCTGCAGGCCCGGGCCCGTCTCGGCTTCCCGATGGCGCCGCCCGATCTACGCGATGAAGTGTTGGCCAAGCTGGAGGCAGCGCAATGAGTGCTCAAGATTTTCTGGTCGAACTGGGCACCGAAGAACTGCCACCCAAGACCCTCGTCTCACTGGCCGATGCATTTCTCGCCGGCATTGAAAAAGGCCTCGCTGGCGCAGGTCTGACCTACAGCGCCAAACAGGTCTACGCCGCACCGCGTCGTCTGGCCGTGCTGATTACTGCACTGGCCACGCAACAACCGGATCGCAGCGTCAACCTCGACGGCCCGCCGCGTCAGGCAGCGTTCGATGCCGACGGTAATCCGACTCAGGCCGCCCTGGGCTTCGCCAAGAAGTGCGGCGTCGACCTGAGCGAAATCGATCAGAGCGGCCCGAAACTGCGTTACAGCCAGACCATCCTCGGCAAGCCGACGACGTCCCTGTTGCCGACCATCGTCGAAGACTCGCTGAACGACCTGCCGATCGCCAAGCGCATGCGCTGGGGGGCTCGCAAGGAAGAGTTCGTGCGGCCGACCCAGTGGCTGGTGATGCTGTTCGGTGATCAGGTAGTCGATTGCACGATCCTCGCCCAGAGCGCGGGTCGTCATTCGCGCGGTCATCGCTTCCATCATCCGCAAGACGTGCGCATTTCTTCGCCTGCCGGTTACCTCAGTGACCTGCGCGCCGCTCATGTACTGGCTGACTTCAACGAACGTCGCCAGATCATCAGTAAACGCGTCGACGAACTGGCCGCCCAGCAGGAAGGTACCGCCATCGTGCCGCCAAGCCTGCTGGACGAAGTCGCCGGTCTGGTCGAGTGGCCGGTTCCGCTGGTGTGCTCGTTCGAAGAGCGCTTCCTGGAAGTCCCTCAGGAAGCCTTGATTACCACCATGCAGGACAACCAGAAGTATTTCTGCCTGCTGGATGGCGCCGGCAAACTGCTGCCGCGCTTCATCACCGTGGCCAACATCGAGAGCAAGGACCCGGCACAGATCATCGCCGGTAACGAGAAGGTGGTTCGTCCACGCCTGACCGACGCCGAGTTCTTCTTCAAGCAGGACAAGAAGCAGAAGCTGGAAACCTTCAACGATCGCCTGAAGAACGTCGTATTCCAGGCGCAATTGGGCAGTGTGTTCGACAAGGCCGAACGCGTGTCGAAACTGGCCGCCTACATCGCCCCCCGCATTGGCGGCGACGCCCAGCGGGCAGCGCGGGCCGGTCTGCTGTCCAAGTGCGATCTGTCGAGCGAGATGGTCGGCGAGTTTCCGGAAATGCAGGGCATTGCCGGTTACTACTACGCCAAGGCCGACGGCGAGCCTGAAGATGTCGCACTGGCGCTCAACGAGCAGTACATGCCACGTGGCGCGGGTGCCGAACTGCCGACCACGCTGACCGGCGCTGCGGTGGCCATTGCCGACAAGCTCGACACGCTGGTCGGGATCTTCGGGATCGGCATGCTGCCTACCGGCAGCAAAGACCCCTATGCACTGCGTCGTGCTGCGCTGGGCATCCTGCGTATCCTGATCGAGAAGAAGCTCGACCTGAACCTGATCGAAACGGTGAAATTTGCCGTTACGCAGTTCGGCGCGAAGATCAAGCCAGCCGGTCTGGCGGAACAGGTCCTCGAGTTCATCTTCGATCGTCTGCGCGCGCGTTACGAAGACGAAGGCGTCGACGTGGCGGTGTACCTCTCGGTACGCGCCCTGCAACCCGCTTCGGCGCTGGATTTCGATCAGCGCGTCCAGGCAGTCCAGGCCTTCCGCAAACTGCCACAGGCCGCTGCACTGGCCGCAGTGAACAAGCGTGTATCGAATCTCTTGAGCAAGGCCGAGGGCAGCATTGCCCAGACCGTCGAGCCCAAGTATTTCGACAACGCCAACGAGTTCTCGCTGTACTCGGCCATCCAACAGGCCGATCACGCGATCCAGCCGATGGCTGCCGAGCGTCAGTACAGCGAATCGCTGGCGCGTCTGGCGATGTTGCGTGAGCCGGTCGATGCATTCTTCGAAGCCGTCATGGTCAACGCGGAAGACGCCAACGTGCGTGCAAACCGTTATGCCCTGTTGTCGCGCTTGCGCGGCCTGTTCCTCGGCGTCGCCGACATCTCGCTGCTGGGCTGACAAGGAGTCGCTGTGAAACTGCTGATACTTGATCGGGATGGCGTGATCAATCATGACTCCGACACTTACATAAAGTCGGTGGCGGAGTGGCTGCCCATTCCTGGCTCGATCGAAGCTATCGCAGCGCTGAGCAAGGCCGGCTGGACGGTGGCCGTCGCCACCAACCAGTCGGGCATTGCCCGAGGTTATTACGATCTGGCCACTCTGGATGCCATGCACGTGCGCTTGCGCAAGCTGGTGGCAGAGCAGGGCGGCGAGCTCGGTTTGATCGTCTACTGCCCGCATGGGCCAGACGATGGCTGTACCTGCCGCAAGCCAAGACCCGGCATGCTGCAGGCCATCGCCCGTCATTACGCAGCGGACCTCAAAGGTCTCTGGTTCGTGGGCGACAGCAAGGGTGACCTGCAAGCCGCATTGGCCGTCGATTCTCAGCCTGTGCTGGTGATGACCGGCAAAGGACGCAAGACGATGGAAGGCGGAATGCCGGCAGGCACATTGATTTTTGACGATCTGGCGGCAGTTGCCGCAGAACTTATCCACAACAGCGCTCACTGAACAGTCAGCTCTTCAGGTTCAGGACGCTCAAGGAGCGGGCACCTGCCCGTACGGTAAACGTAACTATGTCGATCATGCAGGCAATCAGGACCTTCTTCTTTTACCTGTTGCTGGGCACCAGCTCGCTGTTGTGGTGCACGTTGAGTTTTTTCATTGCGCCTTTTCTGCCGTTCAAAGCCCGCTATCGCTTCATTAACGTCTACTGGTGCCGCTGCGCCATCTGGCTGACCAAGGTGTTCCTGAACATCAAGGTCGAAGTGACTGGCGCTGAAAACGTCCCGAAAACCCCTTGCGTGATCATCTCCAATCATCAGAGCACCTGGGAGACCTTCTTTCTGTCGGCGTATTTCGAGCCGATGAGTCAGGTCCTCAAGCGTGAACTGCTGTATGTGCCGTTCTTTGGCTGGGCGATGGCAATGCTGCGCCCGATCGCCATCGACCGCGAAAACCCGAAAGCCGCACTCAGGGAAATTGCCAAGAAGGGCGACGAGCTGCTCAAGGATGGCGTCTGGGTATTGATCTTCCCGGAGGGCACACGCGTGCCTTACGGCCAGGTCGGAAAATTCTCTCGCGGCGGTACTGCACTGGCAGTGAACGCCGACCTACCTGTGCTGCCTGTCGCGCACAACGCAGGCAAGTACTGGCCTCGCGACGGCTGGGCGAAAAAGCCAGGCACCATTCAAGTCGTGATTGGCGAGCCGATGTATGCAGAAGGCACAGGCCCACGCGCCATTGCTGCGTTGAATGACCGTGTGCAGACCTGGAATGAAGACACACAACGCGCGATGGGTTCGCCTGTCGAGCCTGCAGCAACTCCCGAAAAAGTCCCGGCGTGATTTTGTGGATAACCTGTGTACGGATTTTGGAAAAACGGTTGAAACCGATGGTAAGTCTCTAATTACGCTGCTTATTTCTCAACGCGATTAACACGTAAAAAACGTGCATAAGTTTTGGTGACGTATAAAAAACCGACCTTTAGAGGTCGGTTTTTTTATTGGCGTGCGATTGACCACGGTCAGGGCAGTACCGGCGAACAGCAGTGGAATATGAGTCTGGATCAGGACAGCAAGCGGGCGTTGAGCAATAACTGCATCACCGAAGCACAGCTCGACATCAGCCAAGATCGACGGGTTGGTTTGCCGTTCGTCACCTCTATCTAAGCAGCATCGAGCAGAACGCTACTCACGTTTGAAGTCAGCTCAAGGGGGTGGTGTTATCGAGTCTCTCAACGGCCAGTAGTCTTGTTCTTAAGTGGCCGACCCTGCCAGCCCCCACACACCGTATCTAGTGTGTGCAAAAAACCCGGGAACCCAACTCACTCAATTCATCACTCACTGCAAAGGATCGCGAAGACTCCACTCGCGAATGCCATACACCCGTAAAGTCGTATAGAGAGCGGAGACCACCATGCCAAGTATTTCCAATGCTGCCTCCATCCAGCGACATCCCGGTATCCAGGATGTCACCGCGCCTGCTGAATTTACCTCAATCCCTTCCGTGGGCGAAAAGCTTGGAAGCGGAAGTCAGAAGGACGTTTATCATTCTCGGCAGGATCCACGGCAATGCATATGCCTGATCCGGCCAGACACAACCGGGATTATTTCCGGAAATGAATACGCAGCAAAAGAGCTAAAGATGACCAAACACCTGAAAAACCTCGGGTTTCCGGTCGTTGATGCACACGCCTTAGTCAAATACGATAACAAGGTCGGGATAGCGAAAGACTACATCCATCATGCGCTGGACTCCGAAGACGTTATCCATAACCGTAAACACATTCCAACCGACATGGCTTTCAATAAAAACGTTATGAAGGACTGTGATGAGATCATATCCAGACTCAGAACCCATAGCCTGCACATTGAAGACTTACAGTTCCTGATCGATGGGTATGGTCGGGTGCGAATCAATGACCCAAGAGATGTGATCCGGTCGTCGCCAGAAAAAAGCATCGCTAAAGTTCGAGACTTGCGCGCCATTGCGTTGAACAACCTGCTGGACGACAGTGATTAAAAGGCCCTGAACAGCCTCAGATGACGCAGGTTGCATTTTGTAGAAACAGGGAAGGGGGCAGCGCCGTCGACTGACGAGCAGGCCAAACTCCACAAACAAAAACCCCGGCTTTCGCCGGGGTTGGTGTTCGATCACGCTTTCATCAGAAGTCGAGGTTGGACACGGCCAACGCATTACTTTCAATAAAGTCACGGCGTGGCTCGACCGCATCACCCATGAGGGTGTTGAAGATCTGGTCAGCGCCGATGGCGTCTTCGATGGTGACTTTCAGCATGCGACGCACACTCGGGTCCATGGTGGTTTCCCACAGCTGGTCCGGGTTCATTTCACCCAGACCTTTGTAGCGCTGGATGGTGTGGCGCTTGGTGCTTTCCGCCATCAGCCAGGCGAGGGCTTCCTTGAACTCGTTGACGGGCTTCTTGCGCTCGCCACGTTGCACGTAGGCACCATCTTCCAGAAGCGTGCTGATCTGCGCGCCCAGAGCGGTAACGGTCTTGTAGTCGTTGCTGCCGAAGAAGTCGCGGTTGAAGGTGACGTAGTTCGACAGGCCGTGGGAGATCAGTTCGACCTCTGGCAGCCAGACGTTGCGTTCACGGTCTTCGCGCAGGCTGGCCTTGTAGACCAGACCAGACTTCTCGCCGGTGCGCAGACGCGCGTCGAACAGTGCCAGCCAGGCTTGCATGCCCTCGTGATCCGACAACTGTTCGAGGGTGATCGGCGGCAGGTAGACGAAGTGCTCGGTCAGTTCCTGTGGGTACAGACGCGACAGGCGCTTGAGCGTCTTCATGACCATGCGGAAGTCGTTGACCAGCTTCTCCAGCGCGGTACCGGAGATACCCGGTGCCGATTCGCTGAGGTGCAGGCTGGCGTCTTCAAGGGCCGACTGGGTCATGTATTCTTCCATGGCCTCGTCGTCCTTGATGTACTGCTCCTGCTTGCCTTTCTTGACCTTGTACAGCGGTGGCTGAGCGATGTAGATGTAGCCACGCTCGATCAGCTCGGGCAACTGACGGAAGAAGAAGGTCAGCAGCAGGGTACGGATGTGCGAGCCGTCGACGTCAGCATCGGTCATGATGATGATGTTGTGATAACGCAACTTGTCGATGTTGTACTCTTCACGGCCGATACCGCAGCCCAGCGCAGTGATCAAGGTGCCCACTTCCTGCGAAGAGATCATCTTGTCGAAGCGCGCTTTTTCAACGTTCAGGATCTTGCCCTTAAGCGGCAGGATGGCCTGGGTTCTACGATTACGCCCCTGCTTGGCTGATCCGCCAGCAGAGTCCCCTTCCACCAGGTACAGTTCGGAGAGGGCAGGGTCTTTCTCTTGGCAGTCCGCCAGTTTGCCGGGCAGGCCAGCGATATCCAGTGCGCCTTTACGACGGGTCATCTCACGCGCCTTGCGCGCAGCTTCACGGGCACGGGCTGCGTCGATCATCTTGCCGACAACCGCTTTGGCTTCGTTCGGGTTTTCCAACAGGAAGTCGGAGAAGTACTTGCCCATTTCCTGTTCGACAGCCGTTTTGACTTCGGACGAAACCAGCTTGTCCTTGGTCTGCGAGCTGAACTTTGGATCAGGCACCTTGACCGAAATGATCGCCGTCAGACCTTCACGCGCGTCATCGCCAGTTGTCGCGACCTTGTGCTTCTTGGCCAGACCTTCCTGCTCGATGTAGTTGTTCAGGTTACGCGTCAGCGCAGAACGGAAACCCACCAGGTGAGTACCGCCATCACGCTGCGGAATGTTGTTGGTGAAGCACAGCAGGTTCTCGTTGAAGCTGTCGTTCCACTGCAGAGCAATCTCGACACCGATACCGTCATCACGCTGAATGTTGAAGTGGAACACTTCGTTGACCGGCGTTTTGTTAGTGTTCAGGTACTCAACGAATGCGCGCAGACCGCCTTCGTATTTGAACAATTCTTCCTTACCGCTGCGCTCATCCTTGAGGACAATGCCAACACCGGAGTTCAGGAAGGACAGCTCACGAATCCGCTTGGCCAGAATGTCCCAGCTGAAGTGGATGTTCTTGAACGTTTCAGCGGAAGGCTTGAAGTGGATCTGAGTGCCTGTGCTGTCACTTTCACCGACGATCTTCATCGGTTCCTGTGGAACACCATGAACATAGGTCTGTTCCCAGATCTTGCCGCTACGGCGAACCGTCAGCAACAGAAGCTCTGAAAGGGCGTTAACCACAGAGACACCTACACCGTGCAAACCACCGGATACTTTGTAGGAGTTGTCATCAAACTTACCGCCAGCGTGGAGCACGGTCATGATGACCTCGGCTGCCGACACGCCTTCTTCTTTATGCACGTCTACCGGAATACCGCGGCCGTTGTCGCGCACGGTGATAGATTCGTCTGGATGGATGATGATGCTGATGTCGTCGCAATGGCCTGCCAATGCTTCGTCGATCGAGTTATCAACCACCTCGAACACCATGTGGTGCAGACCGCTGCCATCGTCTGTATCACCGATGTACATTCCGGGACGCTTGCGTACGGCATCAAGTCCTTTCAGCACCTTAATGCTGGACGAGTCGTACGTTTGGTTTTCGCTCATGCAATCACTCCCGATGGTCGTGGGTCTGGGTGATACGGCCTTGTTCCACGTGGAACAAAGCGACTGGCGTTTCCGTCTGCCAGCCTTCCCTCAAAAATTCTTGATCTACACAGGTGATAAACACCTGGCAGCGTAATTCTTCCAGCAAGCGGCAAAGCGCGCGTCGATGGTTGTCATCCAGTTCGGAGGGCAAATCATCTACCAGGTAAATACACTGGCCTCGACGGACCTGGCTGACCAGATGTCCCTGAGCAATACGCAGTGCGCAGACCACCAGCTTTTGCTGACCGCGAGACAGAATATCTGCCGCATTGTGCGCGCCTAATCTAAGGCGCAGGTCAGCTCGCTGTGGTCCGGCCTGGGTGTGGCCCATTTGCTGATCGCGGTGGAGGGAAGAGGCAAGCACTGTACTTAGCTCTTTTTCCTTGTCCCATCCCCGGTAGTAGCTCAGGGTCAAACCTTCAAGCTCAACAAGTTCGCTCAAAGTCTGTTCAAAGACTGGCTTCAATGCCTTGATATAAGCCCGGCGGAACTCGTCGATCTCGTCACTTGCCGAGCACAGCTCACGGTCCCATGCCGCCTGTGAAGCGGCGTCAAGTGTACCATGCCGAAGCCACGAGTTTCGCTGCTTGAGGGCCTTCTGCAGGCGCTGCCACGTGGCCATAAAGCGAGGTTCCACGTGGAACACTCCCCAATCCAGAAACTGCCTGCGTATCTTCGGCGCACCTTCAAGCAATCGGAAGCTGTCGGGGTTGATGAGCTGCAGCGGCAGAATTTCTGCAAGCTGCGCGGCGCTTCTGGCGTTCTGCCCGTCGATACGAATCTGGAACTCGCCTTGGCGATCGCGTGAAACACCCAAGTTGCTGTGTCCACCTTGCGCAAGATCGACCTGCCCAAAAACCGTACATGACGGCTGCTCGTACTGAATGACCGGAAGAAGGCGACTGCTGCGAAACGAGCGCGCGATGCCCAGCAGATGGATAGCTTCCAGCACGCTGGTTTTGCCACTGCCGTTTGCGCCGTAGAGGATATTGATACGCGGGGAGGGGGAGAGGGTCACCGGGTGCAGATTGCGCACCCCGGTGACCGAGACGCGACTAAGAGACATCTAGGTTGCGCTGGACATGAAGTTACAGACGCATCGGCATGACAACGTAGGCGGAGTCGTCGTTATCGGACTCTTGCACCAGGGCGCTGCTATTGGAGTCGGACAGAATCAGGCGCACCTGTTCGGTGGTCATGACGCCCAGCACGTCGAGCAGGTAGCTCACGTTGAAACCGATCTCCAGCGAGTCACCGTTGTACTCGACGCTGATTTCCTCTTCTGCTTCTTCCTGCTCAGGGTTGTTGGCCTGAATCTTCAATTGACCGCTGGCCAGTTGCAGACGGATGCCGCGGTACTTTTCGTTGGACAGAATCGCCGTACGGCTGAACGCCTCACGCAGTGCCTGACGATCACCGAGCACCAGCTTGTCACCACCTTTAGGCAGAACGCGCTCGTAGTCAGGGAACTTGCCATCCACCAGTTTGGAGGTGAAGGTGAATTCGCCGGTGGTCGCACGGATGTGATGCTGACCCAGAACGATACTGACCGTGCCGTCCTGTTCGGTCAACAGGCGCGCCATTTCGAGAATACCTTTACGTGGAACGATCACCTGATGGCGATCGGCATGTTCGATATCGGCAGACATCGAGCACATGGCCAGGCGGTGGCCGTCGGTAGCCACTGCGCGCAAGATACCGGCGCTTACTTCCAGCAACATGCCATTGAGGTAGTAACGAACGTCCTGCTGGGCCATCGCAAAGCTGGTGCGCTCGATCAAGCGGCGCAGTTTGCTCTGCACCAGAGTGAACGTCAGCGAGCCCGGACCTTCCTCAACGGTAGGGAAGTCATTGGCAGGCAAGGTCGACAGGGTGAAGCGGCTACGACCGGCCTTGACGATCAGTTTCGAGTCGTCGAGCTTGATGTCGATCAGCGCGTCGTTCGACAGGCTCTTGCAAATGTCCATGAGCTTGCGCGCAGGAACCGTGATCTCTCCAGGCTCGGCAGGCTCTTCCAGCTGGACGCGGCCAACCAGTTCGACTTCCAGATCCGTACCGGTCAGCGACAGTTGCTGACCTTCGACGACCAGGAGAACATTGGAAAGAACCGGCAAGGTCTGGCGGCGTTCGACGACGCCGGCGACCAATTGCAGGGGTTTCAACAGGGCTTCGCGTTGAATGGTGAAATGCATGGTCTAGTCCCTTGCCTTGATGAGCTGCACTGGCGTTATCACGTAGTCAGAGTGCGCAGCAGGTTCTTGTAGTCCTCGCGGATATCCGCATCGGATTCCTTGAGCTCGTTGATCTTTCGGCATGCGTGCAAGACGGTCGTGTGGTCACGGCCACCAAACACGTCACCGATTTCCGGAAGACTGTGGTTGGTGAGTTCCTTGGAGAGCGCCATCGCGACCTGGCGAGGCCGGGCGACAGAGCGGGAACGACGCTTGGACAACAAATCGGAGATCTTGATCTTGTAGTACTCGGCGACGGTGCGCTGAATGTTATCCACACTGACCAGCTTGTCCTGCAACGCCAGCAAGTCCTTTAGCGACTCGCGAATCAGCTCGATGGTGATGTCGCGGCCCATGAAGTGCGAGTGAGCGATGACGCGCTTGAGCGCACCTTCCAGCTCACGGACGTTGGAGCGAATTCGCTGGGCGATGAAGAACGCTGCGTCATGAGGCAGATCGACCTTGGCCTGATCTGCTTTCTTCATGAGGATCGCGACGCGGGTTTCCAGCTCCGGAGGCTCGACGGCAACTGTCAGGCCCCAGCCGAAACGCGACTTGAGTCGCTCTTCAAGGCCTTCAATTTCCTTGGGATAGCGGTCGCTGGTCAGAATGACCTGCTGTCCGCCTTCCAGCAGCGCGTTGAACGTGTGGAAAAACTCTTCCTGCGAGCGTTCCTTGCGAGCAAAAAACTGGATGTCATCGATCAGCAGCGCATCGACTGAGCGGTAGAAGCGCTTGAACTCGTTGATTGCATTGAGCTGCAACGCCTTGACCATATCCGCAACGAAGCGCTCCGAATGCAGGTACACGACCTTGGCGTTCGGATTCTTCTTCAGCAGGTGGTTACCCACAGCATGCATCAAGTGAGTTTTACCAAGACCGACACCGCCATAAAGGAACAGCGGGTTGTAGCCATGCTTGGGGTTGTCGGCAACCTGCCAGGCCGCAGCGCGTGCCAGCTGGTTGGACTTACCCTCGACGAAATTCTCGAAGGTGAACGTACGGTTCAGGTAACTGGTGTGCTTGAGCGCACCTTCTACCTGAACGGTGCGCTGTTCTGCGCGAGCGGGCGCTTGTTGCGAGCTGGCACCCGCCATCGGATCAAAGCTGTCACGCGACGGCTCGTTGTGTGCTGCAACGTTCTGAACCGGTGCCGGCGTCGCTACGGCAGCAGCTGGCGCAGCCGTGGCAGGAGCCGGTGCCGAGACGCTGCTCACCGAATTGGCAGACAGCGCCTGGGAGGCTGCAGCGGCCAATGGCGCATTCGGAGCGGCACGGGGTGCGGAGCTGCGCTTGCTTCCTATTAATAAGGAAAGAGCAGGGGCCATGCCTTGACCGTGTTCGCCAAGAAGCTCGAGCAAACGACCAAGGTACTTTTCGTTGACCCAGTCGAGAACAAAACGATTGGGTGCATACACACGCAACTCGTCGCCTTCGGCTTCGACCTGTAGCGGACGGATCCAAGTGTTGAATTGCTGGGCAGGCAGCTCATCGCGCAAAAGCTCCACGCACTGCTGCCAAAGTTCCACTGACACGGATATCCCCTGAGTTGAAAGCCGGTGAGGCAAAAACAGCCGCCATTGTAACGACCCAGAGGCGACTTATCCACATGTAGGTTGCTCACAGACGGCTATAAATCAACGATTTATGCATCGCCCACACGACAAACGGTCAACGCGTAAGCACTGTGGATAACCCGTCTTCAGCCCGTTGCATAAGTCGGGCTTGAACTCTGTGCATAACTCGCCTGTGGATAAAGAGGCGTTCCATGCACAGCTTTTCCTAGGGTCCGGCACAGGCAAAGCACCGTTTCTCGACAACCTTTCTGACCTCTGTACACATTGAATAACAAGGGCTGTGTAATGTTATCCACAGAAAAGCTCTGCGTAAGAGTTATAAGCTTTATAAAGAAGCTTTAAATACTCTCTTCTTTTTATTTCTATAACAGGAGCGGGTTAGCGTAGCGGTGAATGAGAAGAAGAGGACTTTCAGCTATAAAAAGACGCCTATGAAGAAAAGCTGGTTGGAAATTGACCTGCGGGCCTGCTTTCTCTAGAATCCCCGGTCTCTTAAAACGGGGGCCATTCCGGCCCGTAGTGGACGAACCAGGTAACACGCCATGAAACGTACTTTCCAACCCAGCACTATCAAGCGCGCCCGCACCCACGGTTTCCGTGCACGTATGGCCACCAAAAACGGCCGCGCAGTTCTTTCGCGTCGTCGTGCCAAAGGCCGTAAGCGTCTGGCAGTTTGATAAATCGGCACAGGAGGTGAGTCGAGACTTCAGTCGGGAAAAGCGTTTGCTCACTCCCCGGCATTTCAAGGCAGTCTTTGACTCCCCTACCGGCAAGGTTCCGGGGAAAAATCTCCTGCTCCTTGCGCGCAACAACGACCTCGATCATCCCCGCCTGGGGCTTGTGATAGGTAAAAAGAGCGTGAAGCTCTCCGTCGAGCGCAATCGTTTGAAACGCCTGATGCGCGAATCATTTCGCCAACACCAAGACAGTTTGGTCGGTTGGGATATCGTGATCGTCGCGCGTAAAGGCTTGGGTGACGTAGAAAACCCTGAACTGATTCAGCATTTCGGCAAGCTCTGGAAACGTCTGGCGCGTAGCCGACCCATTCCGGAAGAAAAATCCGAACCTGCAGGGGTAGACAGTCCAGATGCGTAAACTGGCACTCGTTCCGATCCAGTTCTATCGCTATGCCATTAGCCCGCTGATGGCCAGTCACTGTCGTTTCTACCCCAGTTGCTCCTGCTACGCGTATGAAGCCATCGAAAATCATGGCCTTTTGCGCGGTGGCTGGCTGTCAATTCGTCGTCTTGGTCGCTGTCACCCATGGAATCCCGGTGGTTATGACCCGGTTCCAGCTGTCCCCACCTCCCGTTCTTCTTCGATGGCCGAGTAATCATGGATATTAAACGCACGATCCTGATCGTCGCCCTGGCAATCGTGACCTACGTCGGGGTTCTGAAATGGAACCAAGACTATGGCCAGGCTGCCATGCCGACCCAGAATGTTGCAGCCAGCACCGCCGCACCGGGTATTCCGGATACGGCCGCTGGTACTAATGGTTCTGCAAGTGCCGATGTTCCAAGCGCAAACGCTACGGCCAATACGGCTGCAGCACCTCTTGAAACTCCGGCCGTAGCCAGCAAAGACCTTATCCACGTCAAGACCGATGTGCTCGATCTGGCGATCGATCCGGTGGGTGGCGACGTCGTTCAGCTTCGTTTGCCTCTGTACCCGCGTCGTCAGGATCGTCCTGACGTTCCGTTCCAGTTGTTCGACAACGGCGGCGAGCGTACTTTTCTGGCACAAAGCGGCCTGACCGGGACCAATGGTCCTGATGCACGCGCTGCCGGTCGTCCGGTTTACACCTCCACACAAAAGACTTATCAACTGGCTGACGGCCAGGACACGATGGTCGTGGATCTGAAATTCTCGGAAAACGGCGTCAATTACATCAAGCGCTTCACCTTCAAGCGTGGTCTGTACGATCTGGTCATGACTTACGTTGTGGATAACCAGAGCGCACAACCCTGGTCCGGTAATCTGTTCGCGCAATTGAAGCGCGATGCCAGCTCCGATCCTTCTTCGACGACTGCTACCGGCACCGCTACCTATCTGGGCGCTGCCCTGTGGACTGCGGCCGAGCCGTACAAGAAAGTGTCGATGAAAGATATCGACAAGGGCCAGGTCAAGGAAACTGTACAGGGCGGTTGGGTTGCATGGTTGCAGCACTACTTCGTGACTGCGTGGATTCCGGATCACAACGCAACCAACGCCGTTCAGACCCGCAAAGACAGTCAGGGCAACTACATCATCGGCTTCACCAGCCCGACTCTGTCGGTTGCACCTGGTGCACAAGGTGAAACCAGTGCCACCCTGTACGCAGGTCCGAAAAGCCAAGCGGTACTCAAAGAGTTATCCCCAGGCCTGGAGCTGACTGTCGACTATGGCTTCCTGTGGTTCATTGCCCAGCCTATCTTCTGGCTGCTGCAACATATCCATGCCATCCTCGGTAACTGGGGCTGGTCGATCATTGTTCTGACCATGCTGATCAAAGGCCTGTTCTTCCCGCTCTCCGCAGCCAGCTACAAGTCGATGGCACGCATGCGCGCCGTGGCTCCGAAGCTTGCATTGCTGAAAGAGCAGCATGGCGATGATCGTCAGAAGATGTCCCAGGCAATGATGGAGCTGTACAAGAAAGAGAAGATCAACCCGTTGGGTGGATGCTTGCCGATTCTTGTGCAAATGCCGGTTTTCCTTTCGCTGTACTGGGTACTCCTGGAAAGCGTGGAAATGCGTCAGGCACCATGGATCCTGTGGATAACCGACCTGTCGATCAAGGACCCGTTCTTTATCCTGCCGATCATCATGGGCGCGACCATGTTCATTCAGCAGCGTCTGAACCCGACTCCGCCGGATCCGATGCAGGCCAAGGTCATGAAAATGATGCCGATCATTTTCACGTTCTTCTTCCTGTGGTTCCCTGCCGGTCTGGTTCTGTACTGGGTTGTGAACAACACCCTGTCGATCGCTCAGCAGGCTTACATCACTCGCAAGATCGAAGCGGCTACCAAGAAAGCAGCTGCCTGATCTAACCTGTGAATAAGTTCTACAAGACGCCCCCTAGTGGGGCGTTTTGCTATCCGTCATTTGTCCGGGAGCCGGAGCATGAACGTTCCTCGTGAAACCATTGCCGCCATCGCCACAGCCCAAGGGCGTGGCGGTGTGGGTATCGTCCGGGTGTCAGGTCCTCTGGCGGGCAAGGCCGCCGAAGCCATTATCGGCCGGACCCTCAAGCCCCGATTTGCCCACTACGGCCCCTTTGTCGACGATGCCGGACAGGTACTCGACGAAGGCATAGCGCTGTATTTTCCGGGACCTAACTCATTCACCGGCGAAGACGTGCTGGAACTTCAGGGTCACGGTGGTCCCATCGTTCTGGACATGCTGCTGCAACGCTGCCTGCAACTGGGCAGCCGACTGGCTCGTCCGGGCGAGTTCAGTGAGCGCGCCTTTCTCAATGACAAACTCGATCTTGCTCAGGCAGAAGCGATTGCCGACCTGATCGAGGCGAGTTCTGCACAGGCAGCGCGCAATGCACTGCGCTCGCTGCAGGGCGCTTTCTCGCGGCGTGTGGATAACTTGACCGAGAAATTGATCAGTCTGCGTATTTACGTAGAGGCTGCAATCGACTTCCCCGAAGAGGAAATCGACTTCCTTGCCGATGGCCACGTTCTGAACATGCTCGATGACGTGCGTGCCGAGTTATCCACAGTGCTGCGTGAAGCCGGGCAGGGTGCCTTGTTACGCGATGGCATGACCGTGGTGATTGCCGGACGCCCCAATGCGGGCAAATCCAGTCTGCTGAACGCTCTGGCGGGCAGGGAGGCGGCAATTGTCACCGAGATCGCCGGCACAACCCGCGATGTACTGCGTGAACATATCCACATAGATGGAATGCCGTTGCACGTCGTCGACACTGCAGGGCTGCGGGATACTCAAGATCAGGTGGAAATGATCGGCGTGCAGCGCGCACTCAAGGCCATCGGCGAAGCTGACCGGATTCTGCTGGTGGTGGATGCGACCGCGCCGGAGGCAGCAGACCCGTTCGCACTGTGGCCCGAATTCCTCGAGCAGCGCCCGGACCCGTCGAAAGTCACGCTGATACGCAACAAGGCAGATCTGAGTGGAGACCCCGTCGATCTGCAGACCAGCGTTGATGGCCACGTCACCATCAGCCTGAGCGCCAGGTCTGGTGGCGAAGGGCTTGAACTGCTGCGCGAGCATCTCAAGGCCTGCATGGGCTATGAACAAACCTCGGAAAGCAGCTTCAGCGCGCGTCGACGCCATCTTGAGGCGCTGCGCCATGCCAGTGACTCGCTGGAACACGGCAGGGCTCAACTCACCCTGGCGGGCGCTGGAGAGCTACTGGCCGAAGACCTGCGTCAGGCACAGCAAGCGCTTGGCGAGATTACCGGCGCATTCAGTTCCGACGACCTGCTTGGCAGAATCTTCTCCAGCTTCTGCATCGGTAAGTAAACCTCCTGGCATGGCCCGCCCTGGGTCATGCCTTCAAGCACCACAAGACGCCTCTTTCAGCGGCAGCGTTATCCACATACTCGGCTATTTCCTCCTTTAATTTTGCCTCGACACCTGAATCTGACGAGCAGACATGCCCGAGGGAGGGATTTTCTGTGCCTGATTTTTGCTGAAGAGCCGTTTTTTTGTGGATTAAGCCCTGTGAATAACTGCCCTTCAGCTCGGTGGGTAAGCAGGGTGCAAACCTGAAGATAAATGCCCCTGTGGACAAGTGGCTATCTTATCAACAGGCTCAGGACGGTTATCCAAACCCCTCATCCCCACATGAACACAGGCTTTTGAATCTCTGTACACATTGAAAATAAAGGCCTGTAGCGATCTATCCACAGAAAGGTGGCTCAGTAAGAATAAACATAAAAACAAGGCTTTATAAACTTTCTTTCCTTTTTATTTTCTTTATTCGCGAGTTTTCCACAGCTGGTTAAATTTTGTCCAACGGGTTTCATTCAGGTGGGGTAAGTCCCTATACTTGTCAGCTATCCCAATTTCTCATCGACAACAGGCACGAGGTGCGTGGTGGATTTCCCTTCCCGTTTTGAAGTGATCGTCATCGGTGGCGGTCATGCCGGTACCGAGGCCGCACTGGCGTCGGCACGCATGGGTGTCAAAACCCTGTTGCTGACCCACAACGTGGAAACACTCGGCCAGATGAGTTGCAACCCGGCCATCGGTGGTATCGGTAAAAGCCATCTGGTCAAGGAAATCGACGCCTTGGGCGGTGCCATGGCCATGGCTACTGACAAGGGCGGTATCCAGTTCCGCGTGCTGAACAGCCGCAAGGGGCCGGCCGTACGAGCTACCCGTGCACAGGCTGATCGCGTGCTGTACAAGGCAGCCATCCGCGAAACCCTGGAAAACCAGCCGAATCTGTGGATATTTCAGCAAGCCTGCGATGACCTGATCGTCGAACAGGATCAAGTGCGCGGCGTCGTGACCCAGATGGGTATGCGCATATTTGCCGAGTCCGTGGTGTTGACCACAGGTACGTTCCTTGGCGGACTTATCCACATTGGTATGCAAAATTACTCAGGCGGTCGGGCAGGTGATCCTCCCTCGATCGCACTGGCGCAACGACTGCGTGAACTGCCGCTGCGCGTCGGCCGCCTGAAAACCGGGACCCCGCCACGCATTGACGGGCGTTCTGTGGATTTCTCGGTGATGACCGAGCAGCCAGGTGACACACCGATCCCGGTCATGTCGTTTCTGGGCAACAAGGAACAGCATCCGCCGCAGGTCAGTTGCTGGATTACGCACACCAACGCGCGGACTCACGAAATCATTGCGTCCAACCTCGATCGCTCGCCAATGTATTCAGGCGTGATCGAAGGTATTGGTCCGCGTTACTGCCCGTCGATCGAAGACAAGATCCACCGGTTTGCCGACAAGGAAAGCCATCAGGTCTTCATCGAGCCGGAAGGGTTGACCACGCACGAGCTGTACCCGAACGGCATTTCCACGTCGTTGCCATTCGACGTGCAATTGCAGATCGTCCAATCCATTCGCGGCATGGAGAACGCACACATCGTTCGCCCTGGTTACGCCATCGAATACGACTATTTCGACCCGCGTGATCTGAAATACAGCCTGGAAACCAAGGTCATCGGCGGTCTGTTCTTCGCCGGCCAGATCAACGGCACGACCGGTTACGAAGAGGCCGGTGCCCAGGGTTTGCTGGCCGGGACCAATGCCGCGCTGCGCGCGCAGGGTCGAGACAGCTGGTGCCCGCGTCGCGATGAAGCGTACATCGGCGTTCTGGTCGACGACCTGATCACGCTCGGTACGCAAGAGCCTTACCGGATGTTCACTTCCAGGGCCGAATACCGTTTGATCCTGCGCGAAGACAACGCTGATCTGCGACTTACCGAAAAGGGCCGCGAACTGGGCCTGGTCGACGACGCCCGCTGGGCTGCGTTCTGCACCAAGCGTGAAAGCATCGAGCTGGAAGAACAGCGTTTGAAAAGTACCTGGGTGCGTCCCGGTACCGAGCAGGGCGATGCGATTGCTGCACACTTCGGCACGCCGCTGACCCACGAATACAATTTGCTCAACCTGCTGACTCGTCCGGAAATCGACTACGCCAGCCTGATTTCAATCACTGGCCAGGGCTGCATCGATCCCCAGGTCGCCGAGCAGGTCGAGATCAAGACAAAATATGCCGGTTACATTGACCGCCAGCAGGACGAAATTGCCCGTCTGCGCGCCAGTGAAGACACTGGTCTGCCGGAAGACATCGACTACGCCGCGATCTCCGGCCTGTCGAAAGAAATCCAAAGCAAGCTGGGGATAACTCGTCCGCAAACACTCGGACAGGCCTCGCGCATCCCCGGCGTCACGCCTGCAGCGATATCGCTGTTGATGATCCATTTGAAAAAACGCGGCGCGGGCCGTCAGTTGGAGCAAAGCGCTTGAGTTCTATGGTCACCCCGCAACACGCCCAAGAGTTATCCACCGGTGCCCGGGAATTGGGGATTGACCTCAGCCCGGCCCAGCACGAGCAATTGCTGGCGTATCTGGCGTTGTTGATCAAGTGGAACAAGGCCTACAACCTGACTGCGGTACGCAACCCGGACGAAATGGTATCGAGGCATCTGCTCGACAGTCTCAGTGTGGTGCCCTTCATCGAAGGTACACGCTGGATCGACGTCGGCAGCGGCGGTGGGATGCCCGGCATTCCCATGGCCATCCTGTTTCCGGAGCGTAAAGTGGCGCTGCTGGACAGCAATGGCAAGAAAACCCGGTTTCAGACCCAGGTCAAACTTGAGCTGAAACTGGATAATCTTGAAGTTATCCACAGCCGTGCAGAAAGTTATCAGCCCGAAGTGCCATTCGACGGAATCATCTCCCGTGCGTTCAGCAGCCTGGAAGACTTCACCGGCTGGACGCGTCACATGGGCGACGTCAATACACGCTGGCTGGCAATGAAAGGGCTGCATCCTGACGATGAGCTGGTAGCATTGCCCTCGGATTTTCACCTCGATAGCGCACACGCCTTGACCGTTCCGGGTTGCCAAGGCCAACGCCATCTGCTGATACTGCGCCGCACGGCATGACTGGGAACACAAGCAAGAATGGCTAAGGTATTCGCGATAGCGAACCAGAAAGGTGGGGTCGGCAAGACCACCACATGCATCAACCTCGCCGCGTCACTGGTCGCGACCAAGCGCCGTGTGCTGTTGATCGATCTCGATCCCCAGGGCAATGCGACCATGGGCAGCGGTGTGGATAAACACAACCTGGAAAACTCCGTCTACGACCTGTTGATCGGCGAATGCGATCTGGGCGAGGCCATGCAGTTTTCCGAGCACGGTGGTTATCAACTGCTTCCGGCCAACCGTGATCTGACGGCGGGCGAAGTGGTTCTGCTGGAAATGCAGATGAAAGAGAGTCGTCTGCGCAATGCGCTGGCGCCTATCCGCGAAAATTACGATTACATTCTCATCGATTGCCCACCTTCGCTGTCGATGCTGACCCTGAACGCGCTGGTCGCGGCAGACGGCGTAATTATCCCCATGCAGTGCGAGTACTTTGCACTCGAAGGTCTCAGTGACCTTGTGGATAACATCAAGCGCATCGCTGAACTGCTCAACCCGCAGCTGAAAATCGAAGGCCTGCTGCGCACCATGTATGATCCGCGGCTGAGCCTGATCAACGACGTTTCGGCGCAGCTCAAGGAACACTTCGGCGAGCAGCTGTACGACACCGTGATACCGAGGAACATCCGTCTGGCCGAGGCACCGAGTTTCGGCATGCCCGTGCTGGCGTACGACAAGTCGTCTCGCGGTGCGCTGGCCTATCTGGCCCTGGCAAGTGAACTGGTTCGTCGTCAACGTCGCGGCGCAAAAACCGCTCAGCCAACCTAAGGAATTCCCATGGCCGTCAAGAAACGAGGTCTCGGACGTGGGTTGGACGCACTTCTGAGCAGTCCAACCGTCAGTTCGCTGGAAGAACAGGCCGTCAAGGCCCCGCCAAGTGAGTTGCAGCATGTGCCGCTGGACCTGATCCAGCGCGGCAAGTACCAGCCGCGCCGTGACATGGACCCGCAGGCACTCGAAGAACTTGCGCAGTCGATCAAGTCGCAGGGCGTGATGCAGCCGATCGTGGTGCGTCCTATCGGTGACAACCGCTTCGAGATCATCGCGGGTGAGCGTCGCTGGCGTGCCAGCCAGCAGGCGGGAGTCGAGACGATCCCGGCGATGGTCCGCGATGTACCGGACGAAACCGCGATTGCGATGGCGCTGATCGAGAACATCCAGCGTGAGGACCTCAACCCGATCGAAGAGGCCATGGCGCTGCAGCGCTTGCAGCAGGAGTTTCAACTGACCCAGCAGCAGGTGGCCGATGCCGTCGGCAAGTCGCGAGTCAGTGTCGCCAACCTGTTACGGCTGATTGCCTTGCCGGAGGCCATCAAGACCATGCTGTCTCATGGCGATCTGGAAATGGGCCATGCGCGTGCCTTGCTCGGATTGGGCGAAGATCGGCAGGTCGAAGGTGCGCGACACGTTGTCGCACGCGGGCTTACCGTGCGCCAGACCGAAGCACTGGTCAGGCAGTGGCTGAGTGGCAAGGCAGAGGCTGCCGAGCCGGTGAAGACCGACCCGGACATCAGCCGCCTCGAACAGCGCCTGGCCGAGCGTCTGGGGTCTGCAGTGCAGATTCGTCACGGTCAGAAGGGCAAAGGGCAATTGGTCATCCGTTACAACTCGCTGGACGAGCTTCAGGGAGTGCTCGCTCACATCCGCTGAAACAATTGCTCTGTAGCGTATAGTCGGAAATCACTACCCGACTGTTGAATAGGGGCTTAACCGCCCCTATACTCTGCGCGCATTTTGTCGGCACAAATTATGCCAAGTTATTGATTATGGCGACCGACATCAAAGGAGCAGTTGCGATGGAATCCCGCATGCCAGACCGCTTGCCGTTCTATCGCCTGGCGGTTTTCCCGCTTTTGCTGGCTCAATTGATCGTGCTGCTCATGGCCGCATTGGTGCTGTGGCAGTGGCAAGGAGTCGTTGCAGGATATTCGGGACTCTGCGGAGGCCTGATAGCCTGGCTACCCAATTTATACTTTGCTCACAAGGCATTCCGGTTTTCCGGGGCCAGAGCAGCGCAAGCCATCGTTCGGTCGTTCTACGCCGGCGAGGCAGGCAAACTGATTTTCACGGCAGTGCTTTTTGCATTGACGTTCGCAGGTGTGAAGCCTTTGGCGCCGCTGGCTGTATTCGGCGTGTTCATGTTGATCCAGGTGGTCAACTGGTTCGCTCCCCTGCTTACGAGAACAAGACTTTCGAGACCTTAGGGCGTTTGAGGCAACCATGGCAGAGCAAACAGCTTCGGGCTATATCCAGCACCACTTGCAGAACCTTACATTCGGGCACCTGCCCAATGGCGAATGGGGCTTTGCCCACACCGCAGCGGAAGCCAAGGAAATGGGTTTCTGGGCCTTCCACGTCGATACCCTCGGCTGGTCGGTTGCGTTGGGTCTGATTTTCGTTCTGATCTTCCGCATGGCGGCCAAGAAGGCAACTTCCGGTCAGCCTGGCGCACTGCAGAACTTCGTCGAAGTTCTGGTCGAGTTCGTCGACGGCAGCGTGAAGGACAGCTTCCACGGCCGCAGCGCGGTCATCGCGCCACTGGCGTTGACCATTTTCGTCTGGGTATTCCTGATGAACGCGGTCGACCTGGTACCGGTGGACTGGATTCCACAGCTGGCAATGATGATTTCGGGTGACTCGCACATTCCGTTCCGTGCCGTTTCGACCACTGACCCGAACGCCACGCTGGGCATGGCCCTGTCCGTGTTCGCACTGATCATTTTCTACAGCATCAAGGTCAAGGGCATCGGCGGTTTCATCGGCGAGCTGACCCTTCACCCGTTTGGCAGCAAGAACCTGTTCGTTCAGGCGCTGTTGATCCCGGTCAACTTCCTGCTGGAATTCGTGACGCTCATCGCCAAGCCGATTTCCCTGGCTCTGCGTCTGTTCGGCAACATGTATGCTGGCGAGCTGGTCTTCATTCTGATCGCCGTGATGTTCGGCAGCGGTCTGTTGTGGCTCAGCGGTCTGGGTGTAGTGCTGCAGTGGGCGTGGGCTGTGTTCCACATCCTGATCATCACCCTGCAAGCGTTCATCTTCATGATGCTGACCATCGTCTACCTGTCGATGGCTCACGAAGATAACCATTGAGATTCGTCTCAGGACGCGTCTGATGACCGTCTCGCCAGTGGCGAGGCGGTGCCCGCAAGGGCTGATGTAGAAACGATTTTGTTTTACCGCTTCAATTAAAAAAACCTAACCAATACGACGTAAAAGTCGGGAGGAAAGATGGAAACTGTAGTTGGTCTAACCGCTATCGCTGTTGCACTGTTGATCGGCCTGGGCGCACTGGGTACTGCAATCGGTTTCGGCCTGTTGGGCGGCAAGTTCCTGGAAGGCGCAGCGCGTCAGCCGGAAATGGTTCCAATGCTGCAAGTTAAAATGTTCATCGTTGCGGGCTTGCTCGACGCCGTGACCATGATCGGTGTTGGTATCGCTCTGTTCTTCACCTTTGCGAACCCCTTCGTTGGTCAACTCGCTGGCTGATCACTCGAATTTTCGAGTTGATTGGTGTGATGGACAACGAACGAGCGAGGTGTTGGCGTGAACATTAATGCAACCCTGATTGGCCAGTCCGTTGCGTTCTTCATTTTTGTGATTTTCTGCATGAAGTTCGTGTGGCCTCCGGTCATCGCGGCTTTGCACGAACGTCAGAAGAAGATCGCGGATGGACTGGACGCTGCTTCCCGAGCAGCTCGCGACCTGGAGCTGGCCCAAGAAAAAGCGGGTCAACAACTGCGCGAAGCTAAAGCTCAAGCAGCCGAGATCATTGAGCAAGCCAAGAAACGCGGTACCCAGATTGTCGACGAAGCCCGTGAAACGGCACGCGTTGAAGCTGACCGTGTGAAGGCTCAGGCTCAGGCCGAGATCGAGCAGGAACTGAACGGTGTCAAAGACGCCTTGCGCGCCCAGTTGGGTAGCCTGGCAGTCAATGGCGCAGAGAAGATCCTGGGTGCCACAATCGATCAAAACGCGCACGCGGAGCTGGTTAACAAACTGGCTGCTGAAATTTAAGCGAGGGCGATCATGGCAGAACTGACCACGTTGGCCCGACCTTACGCGAAGGCGGCCTTCGAGCATGCGCAGGCCCACCAGCAGCTGGCCAATTGGTCAGCCATGCTCGGCCTGGCTGCTGCGGTGTCACAAGATGACACCATGCAGCGCATGCTCAAGGCCCCGCGACTGACGAGCGCACAAAAGGCCACCACTTTTATTGAAGTGTGTGGCGAAAAGTTCGATGCCAAGGCACAGAATTTCATTCACGTCGTTGCTGAAAACGACCGCCTCCCGCTTTTGCCGGAGATCGCCGAACTGTTCGACCTGTACAAGGCAGAGCAGGAAAAATCGGTCGATGTGGATGTCACCAGTGCTTTCGCATTGAACCAAGAACAGCAAGACAAACTCGCCAAGGTTCTCAGTGCACGGCTCGGCCGGGAAGTGCGCCTGCATGCTGCGGAGGATGCCTCTCTTATAGGGGGTGTCGTCATCCGCGCCGGCGACCTGGTTATCGATGGCTCAGTTCGTGGCAAGATCGCGAAACTAGCCGAAGCATTGAAATCTTGAGTTTGAAGGGGCAGCAGAGCAATGCAGCAACTCAATCCTTCCGAAATAAGTGAAATCATCAAGGGTCGCATCGACAAGCTCGATGTAACCTCCCAAGCCCGTAACGAAGGCACAGTCGTCAGCGTGTCTGACGGTATCGTGCGGATTCATGGTCTGGCCGACGTAATGTACGGCGAAATGATCGAGTTTCCGGGCGGCGTCTACGGTATGGCGCTGAACCTTGAGCAAGACTCCGTGGGTGCCGTTGTACTGGGCGCTTACACGACTCTGGCTGAAGGCATGAGCGCCAAGTGCACTGGCCGCATCCTCGAGGTTCCGGTAGGTAAGGAACTGCTGGGTCGCGTTGTCGATGCACTGGGTAACCCAGTTGACGGCAAAGGTCCGCTGAACAACACCGAGACCGATGCGGTCGAGAAAGTTGCTCCAGGCGTGATCTGGCGTAAGTCGGTAGACCAGCCTGTACAGACTGGCTACAAGGCTGTCGATGCCATGATTCCTGTCGGCCGTGGCCAGCGTGAGCTGATCATCGGTGACCGTCAGATCGGTAAAACCGCTCTGGCCATCGACGCAATCATCAACCAGAAGAACAGCGGCATCTTCTGCGTCTACGTAGCGATCGGTCAGAAGCAATCGACCATCGCCAACGTTGTTCGCAAGCTCGAAGAAAACGGCGCACTGGCTAACACCATCGTCGTGGCTGCAAGTGCTTCCGAATCCGCTGCGCTGCAGTTCCTTGCACCGTACTCGGGTTGCACCATGGGCGAGTTCTTCCGCGACCGCGGTGAAGACGCGCTGATCGTTTATGACGATCTGTCCAAGCAAGCAGTGGCTTACCGCCAGATTTCCCTGCTGCTGCGCCGTCCACCAGGCCGTGAAGCTTACCCAGGCGACGTGTTCTATCTCCACTCCCGTCTGCTGGAGCGCGCATCGCGTGTTTCCGAAGAGTACGTAGAGAAGTTCACCAACGGCGCAGTGACCGGCAAAACCGGTTCCCTGACCGCACTGCCGATCATCGAAACCCAGGCTGGCGACGTTTCCGCGTTCGTTCCGACCAACGTGATTTCCATCACCGACGGTCAGATCTTCCTGGAATCGGCCATGTTCAACTCCGGCATCCGTCCGGCTGTGAACGCCGGTGTTTCGGTATCCCGTGTGGGTGGTGCCGCTCAGACCAAGATCATCAAGAAGCTTTCCGGTGGTATCCGTACCGCTCTGGCTCAGTACCGTGAACTGGCGGCATTCGCCCAGTTCGCTTCTGACCTGGACGAGGCGACCCGCAAGCAACTTGAGCATGGTCAGCGCGTTACCGAGCTGATGAAGCAGAAGCAATACGCACCAATGTCGATCGCTGACATGGCGCTGTCGCTGTATGCCGCTGAGCGTGGGTTCCTGACTGACGTCGAAATCACCAAGATCGGCAGCTTTGAACAAGCGCTGATTGCTTACTTCAACCGCGATCACGCCGATTTGATGGCGAAGATCAACGTGAAGGGTGACTTCAATGACGAAATCGATTCTGGCATGAAAGCCGGCATCGAGAAGTTCAAGGCCACCCAAACCTGGTAAGCCGCAGCGGGGGCCGCAAGGCTCCCGCTTGCTAACCTGATAGGTGTTACATGGCAGGCGCAAAAGAGATTCGCAGCAAGATTGCGAGCATCAAAAGCACGCAAAAGATCACCAGCGCCATGGAAAAAGTGGCGGTCAGCAAAATGCGCAAGGCTCAAATGCGCATGGCTGCTAGCCGTCCTTACGCGGAGCGCATTCGTCAGGTGATTGGTCATCTGGCAAACGCCAACCCGGAGTACCGCCACCCGTTCATGATCGAGCGCCCTGTTAAGCGCGTCGGTTATGTCGTAGTGAGCAGTGACCGTGGTCTGTGTGGTGGCTTGAATACCAACCTGTTCAAGACTCTGGTCAAGGACATGGCGGTGAACCGTGAAAACGGTGTAGAGATCGATCTGTGCGTGGTCGGCAGCAAAGGTGCGGCATTTTTCCGCAACTTCGGCGGTAACGTCGTCGCTGCGATCAGCCACCTGGGCGAAGAGCCGTCGATCAACGACTTGATCGGCAGCGTCAAGGTGATGCTGGATGCCTACCTGGATGGCCGTATTGATCGCCTGTCCGTGGTATCCAACAAGTTCATCAACACCATGACCCAGCAACCAACAGTGGAGCAATTGATTCCGCTGGTGGCAACCCCGGATCAAGGGCTCAAGCACCACTGGGACTATCTCTACGAACCCGATGCCAAAGAGCTGCTAGACGGCCTTATGGTTCGCTACGTGGAATCGCAGGTGTACCAGGCGGTGGTCGAGAACAACGCAGCTGAACAAGCAGCGCGGATGATCGCGATGAAGAACGCCACAGACAACGCCGGTGATTTGATCAGCGATTTGCAGCTGATCTACAACAAGGCGCGTCAGGCAGCGATCACCCAAGAGATCTCGGAAATCGTCGGCGGCGCTGCCGCGGTTTAACGGTTCAAATATTAGAGGAACCAGCTAATGAGTAGCGGACGTATCGTTCAAATCATCGGCGCCGTGATCGACGTGGAATTCCCACGCGATAGCGTACCGAGTATCTACAACGCGCTGGAAGTGCAGAGCGCGGCAGGAACCACCCTGGAAGTTCAGCAGCAGCTGGGCGACGGCGTGGTTCGTACCATTGCGATGGGCTCCACCGAGGGCTTGAAGCGTGGTCTGGAAGTAACAGACTCTGGCGCAGCCATCTCCGTACCGGTCGGTAAAGCGACGCTGGGCCGGATCATGGACGTACTGGGCAACCCGATCGACGAAGCTGGCCCGATCGCCACCGAAGAGCGCTGGGGCATTCACCGTCCTGCACCGTCCTTCGCTGAGCAGGCAGGCGGCAACGACCTTCTGGAAACCGGCATCAAGGTTATCGACCTGGTCTGCCCGTTCGCCAAGGGCGGTAAAGTCGGTCTGTTCGGTGGTGCCGGTGTCGGCAAGACCGTAAACATGATGGAACTGATCCGTAACATCGCCATCGAGCACAGCGGTTATTCCGTGTTCGCCGGTGTGGGTGAGCGTACTCGTGAGGGTAACGACTTCTACCACGAGATGAAGGACTCCAACGTTCTGGACAAAGTGGCACTGGTTTACGGTCAGATGAACGAGCCGCCGGGTAACCGTCTGCGCGTAGCACTGACCGGCCTGACCATGGCCGAGAAGTTCCGTGACGAAGGTAACGACGTTCTGCTGTTCGTCGACAACATCTATCGTTACACCCTGGCCGGTACCGAAGTATCCGCACTGCTGGGCCGTATGCCTTCCGCAGTAGGTTACCAGCCGACCCTGGCTGAAGAGATGGGCACTCTGCAAGAGCGCATCACTTCCACCAAGAATGGTTCGATCACCTCGATCCAGGCCGTATACGTACCAGCGGACGACTTGACTGACCCGTCGCCAGCGACCACGTTTGCCCACTTGGACGCCACCGTCGTACTGTCCCGTGACATCGCCTCCCTGGGTATCTACCCGGCGGTAGATCCACTGGATTCGACTTCGCGCCAGCTGGACCCGAACGTCATTGGCCAGGAACACTACGACACCGCTCGCGGCGTTCAGTACGTGTTGCAGCGTTACAAAGAGCTGAAAGACATCATCGCGATCCTGGGGATGGACGAGCTGTCGGAGACCGACAAGCAGTTGGTTAACCGTGCTCGTAAGATCCAGCGCTTCCTGTCCCAGCCTTTCTTCGTGGCAGAAGTCTTCACCGGTGCTTCGGGTAAATACGTTTCCCTGAAAGACACCATTGCTGGCTTCAAAGGCATCCTCAACGGTGACTACGACCACCTGCCAGAACAAGCGTTCTACATGGTCGGCGGCATCGAAGAAGCGATCGAGAAAGCCAAGAAACTGTAATCCCGGCGCCCGGCAACGGGCGCTATTAGGTTGAGGCAAGCAAATGGCTATGACAGTCCATTGCGACATCGTCAGCGCGGAAGGGGAAATCTTCTCCGGTCTGGTCGAGATGGTGATTGCGCACGGCAACCTGGGTGATATCGGTATCGCTCCAGGCCACGCGCCGCTGATCACTGATCTGAAGCCGGGCCCGATCCGCTTGATCAAGCAGGGTGGGGAAGCCGAGGTGTTCTACATCTCCGGTGGTTTCCTTGAAGTTCAGCCGAACATGGTCAAGGTGCTTGCCGATACTGTGCAACGTGCTGCCGACCTGGATGAAGCTTCTGCTCAGGCGGCCGTACTGGCTGCAGAGAAGGCCCTGAACGAGAAGGGCGCAGATTTCGATTACGGATCTGCAACTGCTCGTCTGGCCGAGGCTGCAGCTCAGCTGCGCACCGTTCAGCAAATTCGCAAGAAGTTCGGCGGCTAACCCTGCTGCACTCGATGCGCGATTGAGAAAAAGGGTAGCCTCGGCTACCCTTTTTCTTTTTTCAGATTTCCTCTTTCAAGTCAGCCCGTCTTCGGTCCGGTTGCCGCTCAGTTGGTAGTCCTATCATGTCTCTCGATATCGTTATTCTCGCTGCTGGCCAAGGTACCCGGATGCGTTCCGCGCTGCCGAAGGTTCTGCACCCCGTGGCCGGCAATTCCATGCTGGGTCATGTTATCCACAGCGCACGTCAGTTATCCCCAAGTGGAATACACGTCGTGATCGGGCACGGCGCTGATGCCGTGCGTGAACAGCTGGCAGCCGATGACTTGAATTTCGTGATGCAGGACAAGCAACTCGGTACCGGCCATGCGGTTGCTCAGGCGCTGCCCGCGCTCACGGCTGACACCGTATTGATTCTTTATGGCGATGTACCGTTGATCGAAGTGGAAACGCTTTCGCGCCTGCTCGAACTGGTCAATCCGCAGCAACTGGGTCTGCTGACCGTTACGCTGGATGACCCTACCGGTTACGGCCGTATCGTTCGCGACGATCAGAATCGTGTCTGTGCCATCGTCGAGCATAAAGACGCGAGCGACGCGCAGAAGGCTATCACCGAAGGCAATACCGGAATTCTCGCGGTGCCAGCCGCTCATCTCGCTGACTGGTTGGGGCGGCTGTCCAACAACAATGCCCAGGGTGAGTATTACCTCACCGATGTGATCGCCATGGCGGCTAATGACGGCCTGGTGGTTGCCACAGAGCAGCCCCACGACGCGATGGAAGTGCAGGGCGCCAATGATCGCAAGCAGCTTTCCGAGCTGGAGCGTCATTACCAGATGCGCGAAGCCCGTCGTCTGATGGCGGCTGGCGTGACCCTGCGCGACCCTGCGCGCTTCGATGTGCGCGGTGAAGTCATTGTCGGGCGCGACGTGCTGATCGATATCAATGTGATTCTTGAAGGCAAGGTCGTGATCGAGGATGACGTGGTCATCGGTCCGAACTGCGTCATCAAGGACAGCACCCTGCGCAAGGGTGTCGTCGTTAAAGCCAACAGCCACATCGAAGGCGCAATCCTGGGTGAGGGCAGTGATGCAGGTCCATTTGCACGCCTGCGACCAGGCAGCGTGCTGGGTGCCAAGGCGCATGTGGGTAACTTTGTCGAGCTCAAGAATGCGAACCTGGGCGAGGGTGCCAAGGTTGGCCACCTGACTTACCTGGGCGACGCCGAAGTTGGCGCGCGCACCAATATCGGTGCCGGCACCATTACCTGTAACTACGATGGTGCCAACAAGCACAAGACCACGTTGGGTGCAGACGTCTTCATCGGTTCCAACAACTCTCTGGTTGCGCCTGTGGATATCCTGGACGGCGCGACGACTGCAGCCGGTTCGACCATCACCCAGAACGTGCCTGCTGAACAACTCGGTGTGGCCCGCGCCCGCCAACGAAACATCGAAGGCTGGAAGCGGCCGGTGAAAATCAGGAAAGACTGAGTTATCCACAGCCCTTATGACCCGCGTGCCAATGCTCAACATTGGCACGCGTAGGAATGCCGTTCTTGACGCTCCGCGTCAAACCCCAGGCTCAAAAGCCGGTGTCACGAGTATCCGATAGAAATTGCGCCGCCCCATCCCGAAACCTTGACCAAACCCCAAAAATAGGTTTTGATTGCCTTCGTTATCTTTCGAATCGAAACTTAAGGCTGTCATGTCGAAGCGTAATACACCACAACGTCGCCACAACATTCTCGCCCTGCTTAACGAGCAAGGTGAAGTCAGTGTGGACGACTTGGCCAGACGCTTTGAAACTTCCGAAGTTACGATTCGAAAGGACTTGGCTGCTCTTGAAACTAACGGTCTGCTGTTGCGCCGTTACGGGGGCGCCGTATCGCTTCCCCATGAGCTTATAAGCGATGGCAGTCAGCCGGTTTCCCGTTACAAACAGGCCATCGCTCGCGCTGCGGTTTGCAGGATTCGGGAGCACGCCAGAATCATCGTCGACAGCGGCAGCACCACGGCTGCATTGATCCCTGAGCTGGGCCAGCAACCCGGCCTGGTGGTCATGACCAATTCCCTGCATGTTGCGCGCGCCCTGACAGAGTTGGAACACGAACCGGTCCTGTTGATGACGGGCGGAACGTGGGACCCGCACTCGGAGTCCTTTCAGGGGCAGGTCGCGGAGCAGGTACTGCGCTCCTACGACTTTGATCAGCTGTTCATCGGTGCCGACGGCATCGATCTGGTGCGTGGCACCACCACCTTCAACGAGCTGCTGGGCTTGAGCCGGGTCATGGCGGAAGTCGCCCGGGAAGTGGTGGTCATGGTCGAAGCCGACAAGGTCGGTCGCAAGATCCCCAATCTGGAGCTGCCCTGGAGCAGTATCCACACCCTTATTACTGATGATCGCCTGTCCAGTGAGGCACGCGATCAGATACAGGCCCGCGGCATCAATCTGATTTGTGCTGCTGTCAGCTAGGAGATAACCATGTGTGGAATCGTCGGCGCCGTTGCTGAACGTAATATCACGGCCATTTTGCTCGAAGGCCTCAAGCGCCTTGAATACCGCGGATATGACAGCGCGGGCGTGGCAGTCTTCAGCAACGAAGGGATCCTTGAGCGCCGTCGTCGCTCGGGCAAGGTCAGTGAACTGGAACAGGCACTTGCCGGCGAGCCGCTGATCGGCCGTCTGGGCATCGCCCACACGCGTTGGGCGACCCACGGCGCCCCGTGTGAGCGTAACGCCCACCCACATTTCTCGGCCGACACGCTGGCAGTTGTCCACAACGGCATCATCGAGAATCACGAAGCGCTGCGTGAACAGCTGAAAGGCCTGGGTTACGTCTTCGCATCCGATACCGACACTGAAGTCATCGTCCACCTACTGCATCACAAGCTCAAGGACACCGCCGATCTGGCGGTTGCCCTGAAAGCTGCGGTGAAAGAACTTCACGGTGCTTATGGGCTTGCGGTCATCAATGCCGCGCAGCCGGATCGCCTGCTGGCCGCCCGCAGCGGCAGCCCGCTGGTTGTCGGCATCGGCCTGGGTGAAAACTTCCTGGCCTCCGACCAACTGGCGCTGCGTCAGGTCACCGACCGTTTCATGTACCTGGAAGAGGGCGACATCGCCGAGATCCGTCGCGACAGCGTGCAGATCTGGAACGTCGACGGAGTGTCGGTCGAGCGCGAAGTGGTGCAATACCACGAAGGCGCCGAGGCCGCCGACAAAGGCGAGTACCGCCACTTCATGCTCAAGGAAATTCACGAGCAGCCCAAGGTTGTACAGCGCACCCTCGAAGGTCGTCTGGGGCAGCAGCAAGTGTTGGTCCACGCATTTGGTCCACAGGCTGCCGAGCTGTTCGCCAAAGTACGCAATGTTCAGATCGTGGCCTGTGGCACCAGCTACCACGCCGGCATGGTCGCGCGTTACTGGCTTGAAGGCCTGGCCGGCATCCCTTGCCAGGTCGAAGTGGCCAGCGAGTTCCGCTATCGCAAGGTGGTGGTTCAGCCGGACACCCTGTTCGTCTCGATCTCGCAGTCCGGTGAAACCGCCGACACCCTGGCAGCGCTGCGCAACGCCAAGGAACTGGGCTTTCTGGCCAGCCTGGCGATCTGTAACGTGGGCATCAGCTCACTGGTGCGCGAATCCGACCTGACCCTGCTGACCCAGGCCGGTCCGGAAATCGGCGTGGCATCGACCAAAGCTTTCACCACCCAGCTGGTCGCCTTGTTGCTGCTGACCCTGTCGCTGGGTCAGGTCAAGGGATCGCTGGAGGAGGGCGTCGAAGCTCAGCTGGTCGAAGAACTGCGTCGCCTGCCAACCCGCCTCGGCGAAGCGCTGGCAATGGACGGCACGGTCGAGAAAGTCGCTGAACTGTTCGCCGAGAAGCACCACACCCTGTTCCTCGGGCGCGGCGCACAGTTCCCGGTGGCAATGGAAGGCGCGCTCAAGCTCAAAGAGATCTCCTACATCCACGCCGAAGCCTACCCGGCGGGCGAACTCAAGCATGGCCCGCTGGCGCTGGTCGACGCCGACATGCCAGTCGTCACCGTCGCACCGAACAACGAACTGCTGGAGAAACTCAAATCCAACCTGCAGGAAGTGCGCGCACGCGGCGGCGAGTTGATCGTATTCGCAGACGAGCAAGCCGGCATGAAGAACGGCGAAGGCACCCACGTCATCGCCATGCCACACATCATCGATGCCCTGGCACCGATTCTGTACACCATCCCGCTGCAGTTGCTTTCGTATTATGTGGCCGTGTTGAAGGGGACGGATGTGGATCAGCCGCGGAATCTGGCGAAGTCGGTGACGGTGGAGTGAGTTATCCACAGGGGTTATGATTTTAGAGAATTAAAACTGTCGCAGGTCTCTCCAAATAGGGCCTCGCCCCTCACTTAGACAGTCCTCTATGCCTCTCGGGGTCCGTTCGCTTCGCAGACGAAGTGACGGACCCTATCCGTTCTGCTTGATTAGCCATACAAACTCCAGCAACAGCCCGCGCCGGCCCTCAGAGAATCAAGCATCTGGCGTTGCACGAAGATATCAAACAAGGTTCGTCCCATAGTGGCAGGCGCTCGTTTACTGCAAAAGTCCTGGTCGTGATCACCGACGTAGAGACAGAACAGACAGTGGCGCGCTCGTCATCAACTTTGCGCCGATAGCCAGGTCGCTGCAAATCCTTGGCTTCATTGATCAACCAATTACTTGGCGTTAGAAGAGTCCCAGCACTACCGCCAGTTAGAGCCAGGCGCTGGGCAACATCGGCGACAGGCTTGCCTTTCTTGGTCACTTACTTGCCGCTTCGGTCGGATAACGCTGACGACTCATGACACCTCTTAGTTGGGCTTCACGGTGAGGCTTGCGGTGTCTAGGAAACCAGGGGCAATTCACTAGAACTGCATAAGTAATCAGAAATCAGCGCCAAAATAGAAATTAATGGGAATTTTCTGATATCTATGTAGTCTGTTTCACGATGGTTACACGTGATGTCAATTTGCCGCTACCAGGCATGGCACTGAGCGTCGTGTTGACTAACCCCGAACAGGCGTACCTCTCGCCACTAGCGCTTCTAATGGAATATTTATGCTTGCCTCTAAAAGGACATGGCTGGGTCTGTGTGCGCTACTCCTGGCCATGGGAGTGTTGACGCCTGTTCAGGCTGCAACCCCCGGCGAACAGGATCTCATACGTGATCGCCAGGACCGCTTGCTCGAAGAGCAGCGCCGTCGCCTGGAAGAGCTAAAGGACCTGCCCGGCAAGCAGACCACGCCGACAACACCCGCCACGCCCGCCGACACCCGCTGCTTCACTATCAATCGCATCGAACTCAAAGGCGTGGATTCCTTGTCGCCCGCTGAGCGCGATGCACTGATCAAGCCGTTTCAGGGCAAATGCTTGGGCGTTGCCCAGCTCAATGAACTGCTGAAGGCCATCACCGACCATTACATCGACAAAGGTCTGGTGACCACTCGGGCCTATCTGCCGCAGCAGGATCTGTCCAAGGGTGACCTGCAGGTGCTGGTCATCGAGGGCAAGCTAGAGAATCTGCGCAGTGACGCTGCCAGCGGCCTCTCGGATCGCGAACTGGCCATGGCCTTTCCGGGTAAAGAGGGCGAGTTACTCAATCTGCGGGAAATCGAGCAGATGGTTGATCAGCTCAACCGCCTGCCGTCCAATCAGGCGCAAATGGAGCTGACTCCGGGCCAGGCTGTTGGCGGTAGCGATGTCGTGGTCAAAAATACCCCGCAGAAGCCTTGGCGTGCCAACCTCTCGCGCAATAACGAAGGCCAGCGCAGTACTGGCGAGCAGCAGTGGAACGTGGGTCTGGACTGGGACAGCCCGCTGGGTCTTGCCGATCAGTTGAGCCTGCGCGGCGGTCATGATGCAGTCAGTGACCATCAACAGGCTTCACACAACAGCCTGCTGTCATACAGCCTGCCGTGGGGCTGGTGGACTTTCAGCTATCTGTATAGCGAAACCGAATATCGCTCGCAGGCCGAAGCCGATGGCTTCAAGTTCAAACAGGATGGCGACAGCCAGAACCATCAGTTTCGTGCCGAGCGGGTGATCCACCGCGATTCGGTCAGCAAGACCTCGCTTAACGCCGGTCTGGCGTACCTGCGCACCAACAACTACGTCGAGGACAGCAAGCTGGCCTTGAGCAGCAACCGCATCACCGAAGCACAATTCGGCATCAACCACGGCCGACGAGTCGGGTCTGCATTCGTCAACATTGACCTGGGTATGCAGCAGGGCATCGGCTTACTGGATGCTCAAGGCAATCACGATCCGGGGCCGGGCGAGGCCGATGCGCGCTATCGCAAATACACCGGCACCATCAGCTACCTGCATCCGTTTCAGCTATGGGGCGAAAATCTGGCCTTCACCAGCCTGGCCACAGGGCAACGCAGCGAGGACGTGCTGTTCAGTCCACAACGTCTGAGCCTCGGCGGTTCGTCATCGGTGCGCGGTTACAAGGACGAGTTTCTGTCCGGCGACAGTGGCGGTTACTGGCGTAATGAAATACGTCTGACGCGTCCGGTTGCGCTGGACTGGCTGCGCCCGGTGTTCACTGAATACGGCGCTGCTGCTGGCTACGATCAGGGGGTTATCCGCAATGATCGTTATAACGGCCAAAACCATGGTCGGTTGTCCAGTAACTCATTTGAATTGTTTACCCGTGGCCAGCACGTCGCTGCGTCCGTCACCTTTGCCCATTCCCTGGAACGTCCCGACGTGATCGAGCGCGAAGCGCCGATCTACTTCCGTATGGACTTTTTCCTTTAATAACGCTGCTCCGAGGTCGCCCACATGGACGCTCATCAACTGGCTCTGCTGGCACGTCAGCCCTCTGCTGCAGTAGCCGAGCGCACGCGATTTCTGGGCATTCCCAAGCGCCTGCTGGCGTTGCTGTTGGCCAACGTCATGTTCTGGCAACCGATCTGGGCGCAGGCCGATGGGATAGCAGTCAGCGGTACCACCAATACGTCCGTAGGCCAGGCAGGCAACGGTGTGCCGGTCATCAACATTGCCGCTCCCAACGCGGCAGGGCTTTCGCATAACCAGTACCAGCAGTACAACGTCGACAGCAAGGGTGTGATTCTCAACAACGCCACCAATGCCATACAAGCCACACAGCTGGGCGGCAATATCCTTGGCAATAATCAGTTAGGCGGGCGCGCCGCAAGCACCATCCTCAACGAAGTGACCGGCGCCAACGCCAGCCAGTTGAATGGGTACACCGAGGTGGCCGGGCAGGCAGCCCGCGTGATCATTGCCAACCCGTATGGCGTCACCTGCAGCGGTTGCGGCTTTATCAACACGCCTCGCGTCACCCTCAGCACTGGCAAACCGGTACTCGATGCGAACGGCAAACTCGACCATTTTGCCGTGGACGGCGGCAGCGTCACGATCGATGGCAAAGGCCTGGATGCAAGCGCAGTCGACCAATTCGATTTGATCACCCGTTCTGCGAAGATCAACGCCGATATCTACGCAAAGCAACTCAACATCGTCACCGGTACCAACGACGTCAACGCCGACACGCTGGCGACCACACAGCGTGCTGCCAATGCCGCCGACAAGCCGCAACTGGCCATTGATTCTTCTGCGCTTGGCGGTATGTACGCCAACGCGATCAAGCTGGTCGGCACCGAACAGGGTGTCGGCGTAAAGACTGCAGGCAATATGGCTGCCAGTGGCGGCGATATTCAGATAGACGCCAACGGTCACCTGAACATGGCGCAGGCCTCTGCGCAGGGCGCTTTGAACATCAACGCGGCTAGCGTCGAGATGACCGGCAAGGCCTACGCGGCAAGCGCCAACGTGCGCACCCCCGGCGAACTCGTCAACCAGCAAAGCCTGGCTGCTCGTGGCCGCGTGGAGATCAACGCAGCCAAAATCACTAACGCGGGGACCATCGCTTCGGGCATCGAAGCCGACAACAGCCGCAACGCGAGCGGTGACGTCACGATCAACGCGCCGGTGGTCGTCAACACCGGCAGCATAGAAGCCAGTCGCGCACTGACTATCAATGCGGCTCAGACCCTCAACAACCAGAGCGTGGTGCAAGGCGGCGCGGTCAACCTGACCAGCGGCCAGATCATTAATCAGGGATTGGCGGCACGTCTTGTCGGTGAACAGTCGCTGTTCATCTCGACCCCGGCCATCGTCAACCTGTCCGGCGTGATTCGTTTTGCTACCGGGCAGGCGGCCAGCCTGCAACTCGACAGCCTCGATAACCGCGAAGGACTTATTCAGGCGGCAGGCGGCAGTCTGGCGATCAGCGCGGGCGGACTGGACAACAGTGCCGGTCAGATCGACGCCGGTAGCCTTACGGTTGCGTCCACCACGCTCAACAACCGCTCCGGCTTGTTGTCAGCTCGTGCAGGCGATGCACGTGTGACGGCGCGCAACACGCTGGATAACACCGGCGGCACCGTTCAGGCGCAGAACCTGTTGAGCGTCACCGGTGGCAATGTTCTTAACCAGAGCGGCAGCCTGCTGGGGACGAGCATCAACGTGACTGCGCCGGGCGCGCAAATCGACAACCGTAGCGGCCTGATTCAGGCATCTGGCGGCAGCCTGACGATCAGTGCGGATGCACTGGATAACAGTGCGGGTCAGATCGATGGCAATAGCCTTACCGTTGCGTCCACTTCGCTCAATAACCGCTCCGGCCTGCTGTCGGCCCGTGCGGGCGATGCACGGGTTACGGCGACCGGCATACTGGATAACACCGGCGGCACAGTGCAGGCGCAAAACCTGCTGAGCATCACCGGTGGCAATGTCCTGAACCAGACTGGCCGCCTGCTGGCAGTCACCGGTAATCTCGACCTTAACGCGACAGGCTTGGATAACCGCAGTGGCAGCGTGCTGGGGGCCGGCGTCAACGTAAGCGCGCCCGGTGCGCAGATCGATAACCGTGGCGGCAAAATCGTCGGTGACCGCATCGACCTGAACGCCGCCGGTCTCGACAACCGCGAGCAAGGCCTGCTGGCAGCTGGTACGCAGGGCATGGCCCTGAGCTTTGCCCCAACGGCGAGCCAGGCTCAGTTGCTCAACCGCGGCGGTCAGATTCAAAGCGATGCCGGCCTGCGGGTCAGCGGCGCATGGCTGGACAACAGCGCCGGTACGCTGCTTGGCCAGAACGTGCTGATCGACGCACCACGGCTGATCAACGACAACAACGGCGCAGTGGTCAGCAATGGCGGCGACGTGACTCTTAAAGTCAGCAACCTGCTGAGCAACATGACCGGCATCATCGATGCGGGCAGCAGCCAGGTCACGATCAGCGGTTCGTCTGACCTCAACAACCAGGGCGGCAGCATTCGTGGCAAACAGCTGAGCCTGCAAGCAACCACCCTGCGCAACGGCCAGCAAGGCCAACTGGTCGCGGGCAGCGGGGGGCTGATCTACACCGGCGGCGCGCTGGATAACAACGGCGGTACGCTGCTCAGCAGTGGCGGCATCACACGACTGGAATTGGGCAGCGGCACCGTCAGCAACGTCGGCGGTACGATTCAGGGCGACACCGTAAGCGTCACCGCCGGTTCGCTGGACACCAGCAGCGATGGCAGCAAGGCTGGCATGGTCTCCAGTCTGGTCGACAGCCTGACCTTGAACGTGGACTCGCTGACCAGCAATGCGGGCAAACTCTTCGCCAGGACCTCACTGGTATCGACTGGCACCACGCTGTCGAACACCAACGGCGCCCAACTCAGCGGCGACAGCGTCAACCTCACCGCCACCAATCTGGTCAACCGCGGTGGCCTGATCGAATCCAATACCAAGCTGAACCTGCAAGGCGGCTCGCTGGACAACACCTCGGGGCAACTGCGCGCTTTGGGCAACGTGGTCAATAACAATGCTGGCATCAACAACACAGGCACCGGCGCACTGCGCGCCCTGACCACCGACACCAGCACGTTCGATTTCGCCGGCAGCATCATCAACCAGAACGGCCGTATCGAAGTCGGCAACACCGACTTCACCCTCAAGGCCGATGCGCTGGACAATCGCGCAGGCAGCATCGAGCACGCTAACACCGGCCTGCTGACACTGGACTTCAATCGCGTCTCCGGGGCGGGTGGCAGCATTACCGCGCTGGGCAGCGGGGACTGGAATTTCGGCGCTGTCGACGGGCTGGGCAATGTGCAGCTCAACAACGCATTGACCTACACCAGCGACTCACTGGCACTGCTGGCCGGTGACCGGCTGGCCAGCGGGACCGGTCTGACCCTCAACCTGAACAGCCTCAACAACGGTGGCGAACTGCTCAGCGATGGCGACCTGACGCTCAACCTGAACGGCGATCTGACCAACAGCGGCCGCCTGTCTGCGCAAAACCTTTTGACCATCACCGCCAACAACGTCAGCCAGAACGGTGGCCGCATTGGCGCTGGCAGCGACACGCGCCTGAAACTCGGCGGCACCCTCGACAACCTCGGCTACCTGACCGCTCGCCAGAACCTGCGCATCGACGCAGAGCAGATCGACAACCGCGGCACATTGGGCGCACAGGGCGCCGTTAACCTCAATGCCAGCAACGCCATCACCAACAGCGCCGACTCGCTACTGTTCAGTGGCGGCGCCATGACCTTGCGCACTGGCACGTTCAGCAACCTGTACGGCGACGTCTACAGTCGTGGTGATTTGAGCGTGGCCAATCTGGACGGCAGCGCTGCACAACGCTTCAGCAACCTGTCCGGCACGGTGGAAAGCGAAGGCGCAATCACCATCAATGCCGCCGCTGTGGAAAACGCCAAGGCCGAGTTCGAGCTGGGCCAGAAAATCGTCAGCGGCAGCCTGAACTGGCAGTGCGGCCAGCATTGCGACGGGCATGACTCGTTCAAGCGCGGCGCTATTACGATTGAGCAGACGCTGCTCGAAACCGCCGTCAAGGATTCCCCGCCGGCCCGACTGGTGGCAGGCAAGGACCTGACCATTCAGGCTGACAACGTACAGAACCGTTACAGCCTGCTGGCCGCCAATGGCAACCTGAGCATCACTGCCAACGACTTGCTCAACCAGGGCGCCTCAGAGCGTACCGGGCAGAACAGCATCTCGATCGGCACACCGGGTCGGATCGACACCGACTACTGGGACCAGATGGAGTTTGTCGACATCCCGGCCTTCAAAGCCGCTGTGGCTGCTGGCAACTTTGACTTGGCACGTTTTGAGCTGCTCAAGTCACGCTCCTCTGACAGCCGCTTTGAAGAGCAAAGCAACGTCACTGTCTGGACAGACAGCCCGCAGCCCAAGTACGCCGCCACGCTTCAAGCGGGTGGTACGGTCAACCTGAACGTCGCCCGCACTGTGCAAAACGGTTCGCTGCGCGCCAACAACACCCCGGAAATACTCACCGGAAAGCTGGGTGAGGATCAGACAGGCATCAAGGTCGGTGGCATCGACATCACCATCAACAAACAGGCCACCGACGCGAGCACTGCGACCGTGGCGTCGGTCAAGCCCGTCCAGCGCGTCGCCGCCGATGGCAGCGTGCAGACGGTCTTCACTCCAGTGGACTACAGCGGCATTCCGTTCGCCGCCGTGGACCCAACCGCAGGCGCGACCTTCCAGCTGCCCAAAGGCGATTACGGACTGTTCATTCGCAACCCTGACCCGACCAGTAATTACCTGATAGAAACCAACCCGAACCTGACCAACCTGTCGCAGTTCCTCGGTTCCGATTACATCCTCAGTCGCCTCAACATCAGCCCCGACAACAACTGGCGTCGTCTGGGTGACGGCCTGTACGAACAGCGCCTGATACGCGACGCAGTACTGGCACAAACAGGACAGCGCTTCCTCGCCGACGGCCTCACCAGCGATTACGACCAGTACCGCTATCTCATGGACAACGCGCTGGCCAGCAAAAGCGCCCTGAACCTCAGCCTCGGCGTCGCGCTGAACGCCGAACAGGTCAGCGCCCTGACCCACGACATCGTGTGGATGGAAAACCGTGTCGTCGACGGCCAGAAAGTCCTTGTACCGGTGCTGTACCTGGCACAGGCAGACTCACGCAACCTGCGCGGGAACAGCCTCATCCAGGGCCGCGACCTGAACCTGATCTCGGGCGGCGACCTGATCAACGTAGGAACCCTGCGCGCCAGTAACAACCTCAACGTCAGCAGCGGTGGCAGTATCTATCAGGGCGGGCTGGTCGACGCCGGCAACAACCTGCAGATGATCGCCCAAGACAGCATGCGCAACGCGATGGCCGGCGAGATTCGTGGCGGGCAGGTCAGCCTCACCGCCGTCAAAGGCGACATCCTCAACGACCGCACCGCCATCCAGGTGCGTGACGGCGCGGGTATGCGCACCGTAACCGACGCGGGCAGCACCATCACCGCTCGTGAAAACCTCGCCCTCAACGCTGGTCGCGACATCACCAACTACGGCGCCATGAGCGCTGGTGGCGACCTGTCGCTCAAGGCGGGCAACGACATCAACCTGCTGGCCAAAACCGACAGCAGCGAAAAGCACGAACTGTTCGATGGCGGGCACAAGTCGGTCATCACCACGGATGTGAAAAACCTGGGTTCAACCGTTACAGCGGGCGGCGATCTTGGGATTGATGCGGGGCGGGATATCAATGTTCTGGCCAGTCAGGCCAGCGCGGGCAATGACCTGAGGCTGGCTGCAGGTCAGGACATCAACGTCAGTTCGGCGGGCGATGTTCACAACATCGCGACCAAAACCAAGGACGGCAAAAAACGCATCACTGAAGCCAACGACCGCACCACCCAGCTTGCCAGCGAACTGACCGCAGGCAACAACGTGAGCGTCCAGGCTGGCCGCAACACCACGCTTGTCGCCAGCAAGATCACCGCCGGCAACGAAGCGTACCTGTACAGCGGCAACACCCTGAGCCTACTCGCCGCACAGGACAGCACGCACACCCTGTACGACATGAAGGCAAAAGGTAGTTTCGGGGCGAAAAAAGCCCAGCGCGATGAAGTCACTCAGACCACCAACGTTGGTACTGAAATTCGCACTGCTGGCAACCTCACACTGGCCAGCAACGGCGATCAGCTGTACCAGGTCGCCAAGCTGAAAAGCGGCCAGGACCTGACCCTGCAAAGCGGCGGGGCAGTGACCTTCGAAGGCGTGAAAGACCTGCACGACGAGAGCCATACCAAGAGCAAGAGCGACATGGCCTGGTTCTCGATGAAAGGCAAAGGCAACACCGACGAAACCCTGCGCCAGAGCGAACTGGTGGCCCAAGGCCAGACCGTGATCCAGGCCGTAAACGGGCTGAAGATCGACGTCAAACAAGTCAATCAACAAACCGTCAGCCAGACCATCGACACCATGGTCAAGGCCGACCCGCAACTGGCCTGGATCAAGGACGCCGAGAAGCGCGGGGATGTGGATTGGCGGCAGGTGAAAGAGCTTCACGACTCGTTCAAATACAGCCACTCGGGCATGGGCCAGGGAGCGATGCTGGCGGTGATCATCATCGTCACAGTTTTAACGGCAGGCGGGGCGAGTGCGCTGGCAGGAGGCGCAGCAGGTGCGACCGCAGGTTCGGGAAGCGCCATGGCGGCAGCAACCACCACTCAAGCTCTCGCAGCTGGCGCTTCTTATACAGCTGCCGGCTGGGGTAACGTAATGGCCACGGCAGCACTGACGTCCATGGCCAGCACCGGCGCGGTGAGCGTCATCAACAACAAGGGCAATCTGGGCACTGCTCTCAAGGATACCTTTGGCAGCGACAGCCTGAAGAACGCCACCATTGGCGCATTGACTGCCGGTGCGTTGAACTATGCCGACAGCACCTGGTTTCAGGGTGCAAGCCCGGCCAACGGCAATGGGGCGAAGGTCATCACAGGTGGGCCGGTACAAAATCCGGGCTACTCCAGTGAATGGCTCAGCTGGCAGAAAGCGCAGGATGCAGTCGTGCGCAGCGGCACGCATGCGGTTATCGAGAGCGGCATCTCCACGGCCATTAACGGAGGTAGCCTGAAAGACAATCTGGGCTCTGCGTTGGTATCGCAAGGTTTTGATCTGGCAGCTGCCGTTGGCAACAAAAACCTGGGTGACTTTGCAGACTACATGGATCTGAGCCCCGGCTCGGCAGAGAAAATCTTTCTGCACGCCATGCTGGGCGGCGCACTGTCAGCCGCCCGTGGGGGAGACTTCAAAACCGGCGCAATTGCTGCCGGAGCGGCTGAGGGGCTGACGGGCGTCGCGACGGATAACCTCGGCAAGTACCTGGATACCCGTTTTGTGACGGACGATCAGTTCCGCGTCGCGACCGCCCAGATCGTCGGCATTGCGGCGGGCTCACTGGTGAACGGCGATCCGAATGATGCTGCGTGGGTGGCGGGGAATGTTGAGCGTTATAACGAGCAACTGCACCCGACAGCTGTCGATCTGATCAAGAAGGAAGCACCGCAATTTGCGTCTGATACGAATATCTCTCCAGCAGAAGCCGAGCGGCGTCTGGCCCAAGCTGCGGTCTACTATACCGACAAGAACTGGAACGGAGTGATGACCGAGAATGGCACGGTGCCGGACGCAACTACCCTTAAATATCTGGGTAACGCACTGGCACCAATAGCTGGCCAATACGCTGCGCCAACTTCATTCGATGTGCCGACTACACATGCTGAAAGAGCATACAACCCGGCTGAAACGTCCACGCTGCTCGACCAGTTTGCGGAGACCAATCCAGCAAGGTACACCGACACTTCAATCAACTCGATCAACTTTCAGGGTGCTTATACTGGGGACCTGACGTACGACTACTCCCGCTTCTACGACAGAAACATCGCTGTTTCCTACGACCTCGGTAACACGGTCAGCGGCGGTCTCTCCGGCACATGGCAGGGCACCAAGGCAGCCATTTCCAATACGGTGAGTTCTGCCTGGTCGCTGCTGAGCAGCCCGGTGCAGAGCAGTGAGCAACTGGCCAATGGCGTGATGTCACTGACCAAAAACCCTCTCGCCTCCGCATGGAACAGCCTTGAGTCAAGCCAGAGCAAGGAAGGGCTGGCAACTGCTTACCAGATGCAGGGCAATAACGAAGCGGCTGCTGCGATCCGCAATCAGGGCAATGTGGAGTTCGGGCTGAACCTTGTACCGGTAGAGCGGGTCGTTTCGCTGGGTAAGTGGGGAGCGGTTGCGAAGGGGGGTGACGAATTCGGCTTTGCAGGAAAGTCTACCGAAGAGCTTTTTGATACGCCGCCTATCAAGCCGATTCCGGTTCCCGGAGATTACGACTTTGTAGGTCCAAAAGGGCCAGGTTCTGCTGGTACGGGCACGATGGCGGGTAGTAGTGTTGCAAGTACAACGCCTAAAGCTGATATTTTTTGGAATAAAACAACAGTTCTAGATAGGACTGTTTATCAACGTAACGACCTCTTTGACCCAGAGGCCCTATCGACCTGGAGAGTACGAGGTAAAACTGTTGAAGGCTCAAACCTTGAGAGGATGGCCTCGGGTCGAGCACCAATTGGGTATGATGGGAAATCAGTTGAGTTACATCATCTCTCGCAAACTGAAATTAATGGATTCGCTGGTACTCGTGGTTCACTTGCAGAAGTTGGTTCTGTTTTCCATAGCCAGAATAGCAGTGTTCTTCATGTCCCATCCAATGCCGCTCAAAGCTTTAGGTATACTCGTTACAAAGACTCTGCAGAATACAGAAACCCTACGACTGATTATGTTTCAGTTCCTACGGATTTGAATGCAAAAACATTGACAAAGCAGGCTAAAGAGTTTAATTCTTATCAGTCGGAATATTGGAAGTTGCGGGCTCGGAGCGGGGAGTAATTAGGCGTGGATTATTCGAGAATCATTAATCTTATTAAAGAGTCGGATTTCGTTGAGTTTGCTGAATATGGTGACGGGATTGCTGATGAGTGGATTTATAAAGCTGAAGCTCGTCTTGGGTTGAAGTTGCCTGATAGCTATAAATGGTGGCTGAAGTGTTATTCTGGCGGGGAAATATCTGGGGAGGAGATTTATAGTATCTACGAAATGGATTTTGATAGTGTAAGGGGGGGTGATATCGTTTATATGTCAATCGTTAACGGTCGAAATGGGTTGTGTGGGAAGGAGAGGCTATTTATCTGCGAACCGCCGGGTGCAGGGGAATCATTTTATTTTGCCACGGACGATGGTCTTAATGATGGGGAGTATCCTGTTTATAGGCTTGAACTTTCTGATAAAACTTCTAGTTTGTATGCGAAGAACTTTATCGATTTCTTAGAAAAAAGAATAATTTCTTTCAGTTGAATAATGATTCTGCGTTTAAATAAAGGTTGAGAAAGGCTAGGTCCAAAAGAGGTAGCAAGCCCAGATGCGACGGGCGGGAAGAAAGTTGGTCCAGAGACCGACCTAGCCCCCGAAGTAAATCTGCATTCAGATGGAAGCTATCGAACCCCTGACGGAAAATTTGCTAGCCCGAAGGGTCTAGCTCCTCCGGGAACAGTTAAGGCAGATGAGTTTGCTAAGCATTTAGAAGTAAATGGAATGGAAGTTGTAGGCACTGAGATGGTCGTTAAAGGGCCTCTCGGTGATCGTAGGTATGACATTGTAGTCCGTGACGCAAATGGTAAATTACACGGTCTTGAGGTGAAAAGCGGAACTGCTAGTAAGACCAGCTATCAAGAATTCACCGATTATTTTGTCAATCAGTTTGGGGCGCAAGGGAAGGGACGGCTAAAAGGCGAAGTCATCGAAAGCGCTACAACAGTTTATGTGCCGTGAAGGTGAGGAATATGAAGCTCGAAGCCGAAAATAGTCCCGTATTAATTGACGTTAACCAGGCGCAGCTTGTAAAAGTGTTAAAAAAATTAAAAAGCTACGGTCCAAGCTCATACGCATGCATAACTGACGACGACGGTAATTATGTGCAAGTGGCAGGAGGCAGATTCACTTGCTTTATTGAAAGATATGACGCAAAAAGTAAAGCTCTGTTTAGAGGGTATCATTCAAATTCCAGCACGAACTTTGAAGATGGGAGCTTGCTGTCGTTTGGTGCAGGGCGTGTTCAATTAAAGAAAGATGAGTGGTTTAATATTGACGATGTGATCGAAGTTTTCTCCCGATTCAATCAGAATCAGCCTTTACCAGAAAATATTTACTGGCGCGAGGTAAAGATTTTGAATCAGAGCGACAGTTGATGAGTTGGGCCAAAAGTAACTCCACCAACGACCCATGCATCAATCGGCGCTACTGCAGATAATGAAGTCGGAGGGTTTTCTTACTACGATCAGTTTAAGAAAGCTGATGGTAGTTGGGATTGGCCGGAAAACTTGGGTTTCTCTGGCGATCCTATTAAGAACACATTACCAGTGGGTACTAAGTTGGACCGTTATGGTGGACCTCAAGGATCCTTCTTATCACCTCAAGGTGTTCCTTTTGAACAACGAGCATTGGCGCCTGGCTCAAAAGCCGAGGAATACTATCAGTACGAAGTGCTCAGGCCATTGCCAGTTATTCAGGGAGAGATTGCTCCTGCATTTGGTGAGTTAGGCAGAGGGACTCAAATCTTGCCTGACCTTTCTGAAAGGTTTAATGTTGAGCGATTAGTGAAGGAAGGTTATCTGAGAAGGACTAATTAATATGAAGTCAGTAATCGAAGAAATACAAAAATCCGTATACTCTTTGGGTGAGAAAATTGGAGCTCCAAGGTGTCTTTTGGTTGTAAGAAATAGTTCTCCAGAAAATGGAAGCCCTCATGTGGAAGTGAAATCTGATGGCTTTGATTATGTATGCTCTGAGAGGTGTTTTGAAATATTCAGAAAGCATACAGCTTCTCTGGATGAGTTGCTGTATTGGTTTATTAGTGATGTAGCATTTAAGTTGGCATCAGACTACGAATTGGCTAATAGACGTGTCGGTGTTGACTCGCGAAGACTGCTTTTTTTTCAGTATGTTTCAATCCTTGGTCGTATCAGTGAGGAGTGGGAGAGAAAGGCGGCTGATGAAATTGAATCAATATTAATTAACGCCCCGTACTCAGATGTATAGCAATACAAAAGAGCTGAGTAGGTCCAAAAGCCCAATCTCCATAAAAAGTTGCGGCAAGCTGGCAAGGAACTGATCCTTAATTTGGTGTAGGCGTCTATAGTGATATTAAAATTCGTGAGGGAGATTTAGTTGTTGGCACAGCACTAGGTCAGTCACCCAACTACACAACGATAGAAGGTTTTAAAACTACAGATGGCACAGCTGCCGGGTATTACGATGGGCTTCAGATCGCCCCTAATACAAATAATCCAGCTTATCCAAAATATAGAAGAGGTGTGACCGTCTACAGGCTGAGTTCGGATGCGGATGCTGCATCGGGAGTCGCATTGGCTAACCCTGATCTAGGTACTGGAAATGTTGATCAGATATTCGTTCCGAATTTTGAGAACATACTCGTACCCCTGTGCTCTATTCCTTTTAAAAATCAGTGAGTGTCATCTATGGTAGATACTAAATATGGTTATGTTTTAATTGGCAATAAATTTACTCTTAAACCTCGGCTGACGAAGGTTGAGCTTGAAAAGGGATTGGGTGTTTATATCGAATCAAGCATTAATGGAGATTGGTCATCTTGTGTAAGCGGTCCACACATGGTTTTTGGACAAAGATCAAATATGCAGTTTGATTTTTATCGTGATGCACTGATTGGTTTTAAATTTACAGTTATCAGCTCCGTAAACTCTGATCTCACTGCTCTTAGGGAATTGCATGACAAAATACTTGAAGACTTGCTAGGTAAGCCTGATAAAAAAAATGAGAATATGATTTCTTATGATTTTTTTTGGGGGTTTATAACTTCTTACCTGGATCCGAAAGGAGGCTCTTGTTGTGTTGGTGTGCGATGGCGTTGAGGTTTTAGAGTCTTTTATACAGTTTGCTCGTGCTTTAAAACAGCTTTGACGAGCAAATATTTCTTGAATTTCGACTTATACTTAAGCACAAGTCGATATCAATGGTTTGACTTGCACTCATCTCCTTGAGGTTTCATTGCAGAAGCAAGGCAGTCACTCGCCTGATACTGTGTCCATACCCTCTAACAAAAGCCGTGGGTTCTATCGGGTAGGTTATCGACTAGGCCTAGGAATAGGCCCAAGCTGACGGCACGCTTGAGGATGCTAGATTATTTGCTGTGATTAACTTTGAATCGAGTGACAATCAGGAGCACTTCATCATTGCAACCACCGCGAAAACCCGATCTGTCACGGCTCACGTTCCTGAGCAACTGGCACATTTTTCCGAATTCCGTAAGCTCTCCCAAAACAGACCCCACTCCCCGAAAGTCGCCCTCAAGGCCTGGTTTCTTCACTACCTATTCCGGCACTTTCGAAAACTTGTAAAACAAATTCGGCTCGCTCACGACGTACAGGTTGCCTGCACGATCCATGGTCAGGCCTTCGGGTTGGGGGGCGCTGTGCTTGAGGTCGGAGAAGGTACCCAGCAGTGATCGAATGCTGACGAATCGTCCTTTGCTGTCCAGTTCTGTGATCGAGCGCGACTGGTCGCTGAGCAGCAGTAAATGGCCGGTTCGCGGGTCGTAGTAGCCGTCTGAAAGGTCGCGTGCAGCGACACTTTTCGTGATCCAGTCCAGCCGGTCGGCAATTTTGATCTGCAAGCGGCCCTGATCGATGGAGCGCAGGACGCCGGAAACCTCGAACATCTGGCGTGGATCGCGCTCTTTGATCGCGAACAGGCGGTCGTTGGCGGGATCGTAGGTTACGCCTTCGAATCCCTTGTTATGAATACTGGGGTTGATCAGTAGCGCAATGAACTGAGCTTCCTCGACGTGGATGGGGCGTGCCTCCGTCGGCAACGTGATGATGTCCAGTTGCTGGAGATCTTCATCGCACAGCACGATGCGACCGTTACCCAGATAAGCCACACCCTCTGTGTCGTCGAAACCGATCAATGGGTAGCGGTCGATTATGTCGCCGTTCGCGTTCAGCGCCAGCAGTTGTATGGGGCCTTTGTTGGTCACTGCCAGCAGTCGGTCATTGTCGTAGTCGTAGGTGATCCCGGAGATATTGGCGACGTCCGGGGCAAGTGGTTTGGCGTCGATAACCACATGGAAATCCGGCAGCCAGATATTCTTGTCGGCTGCCGTATTGCCCTTTAACCAGGTGCGACCGTACTGATACAGCTGTTGGTGGACCTGAAAGTGTGTCGACACGGCGTAGGCCAGGATCAGCAGCCCGAGAGCACCTGCACTCAGCACGAGTTGTGCGAGTGATACCTGCCTTCGAGCGACGTTCGACCACGTCAGGCGCTTTGCCTTGATCGTTTCCAGCTGCATGGTTTCATTCACTCTCGCGTGTTGGGCGGCTGGGCGGGGGATTAATCAACATTTTGCTGCCAGGCGAAGCGATAGGCCTGCATAGGACTTTCCGGTTTACACAGGCCGTTGTCGGCATCGGCATCGACGATGAACCAGTCAGCTCTTGAGGTCTGTCCCAGCGGCCGGGCTTTTTCCGGCAAGAAGCAATTGGCCAGTTGCTCGCCTGGCACCAGCGCAAAGGTGCCGGGGTGTTCTCTTAGCCAACGGGCGGCCTGTTCGGTTGCCGATGGCTTGGCAAAACCGAAATGCACAATGGGTTGGCGTGCATAGAGCCAGTGCCCCTCGCGCCAGTTGACCAGCACCAGATCGGCACCTTGCGTGACATAAGCGGCCTGTTCCATCAGTTCCTTGTGTGGGTTTTGGCCCTCTATGACGGGTTCGACGAACCCTCTGGCGAACCACAGACCAAGCCAGACAACCACCACCACCGGGACGATTCGCCGAGCCCTGACGCGGTCATGGAACCAGCGTTTCAAAAGCCAGGGCAGCAAGGGGGCAGCCACCAGTACCAGACCGGGCAGCGCCGGAAAGATGTAGATCTTGCGTTTGCCACTGGAGAGGCTGAAGAACAGCAGTACCAGCAACACCCAGCCGAGCAGTACCAGAACCCGGCCATCGTGCTTACTCAACTGTCGGCGCCAGGCCGGGATCAGCCAGGGCAGCACCAACACCAGCGGCAGCCAATACTGCGGGATGACTTTGACGAAGAAATACCAGAAGGGCTCGCGATGGTCCCAAGCGCTGGCGTAGCGATTGGCCGTCTGGTGCAAGAGTATTTCCTGCACGTAGGCGAAGCCTTCCGGGCCGCCGTCACGCACGACCGAGATAATCATCGGCACCAGCCACAGGCAGCAGGCCAGCAATAACACCAGCAGACCCAGCGCCCAGCGCGCGGCCTGTCCAGGCATGGCCACCACACCGTGCCAACCTTTACGCGCGGCATAGGCGTAAGGGATCAGCATCAACGCGGGAACAAAACCGACGCCCTTGGTGATGATGCCCAGACCCATGGCCGCACAGCTGAAATAGAACCAGCCCCAGGCCGGCCCGAGCAGCACGTGGCGGACCAGGCCATAGAAGCCCAGCGCAATCCACAGGCACAGAAAACTGTCGATCTGCCCGGTGCGCAGGATGCTGTAGGTCTGATAGGTGGCCAGGAACAACAAGGCGGCGTACCGACCGATGCGTCGGTTCCACAGGCGGGTGCCCAGATCGTAGAGGACTGCGGTGGTTGCGCCTGCAGAGAGCAGCCCGGGCAGGTAAAGCGCGATATTCGGGCTGCCGGTCAGCCAAATGAAGAATGCCGTCGCCCACATGAACAGCGGCGGTTTGTCGGCATAGATCTGCGCGGCGCGGTGCGGGACGAACCATGAGCCGTTCTGCAGCATTTCCAGGGCAACGCCGAGAAAACGCTCTTCGTCCACGTTCTGCGGCAGACGCAAGCCCAGGCCGCCCCCGACCAGTAAAACGGCCAGCGCGACCAGTAGCCATCCCTCGAGGCGAGGCGAAAGGTGAGTTCGCACCGTCATTGCTCCTCAGGTGTCTTGGCCTGTCGGCTGATCAGCTGCAGGTTGCGCATGTACACCAGCAGACCAAAGGCCTGGCCGGCGATGAAGACCGGGTCCTGTCGGTAAATGGCGTAGGCCAGCAGGATCGTGCTGCCCAGCATGCTCAGGTACCAGAAGCCCACCGGGATGATGCTGCGCTTCTTGAATTCGCTGTACAGCCATTGCAGGACAAAGCGCCCGGTAAAAACCGCCTGCCCGACAAAGCCGAGGATCAGCCAGAAAGTCTCGTTGTCCGGCTTCATGGCCGCAGTTCCTGTGCCTGAACATCCAGCCGAGTCCGACGGATCAGCCACCAGACCCCGACCAGATCAAGAATGCCGACCAGCGCGCGGTCCAGGTTGCCGTACTTGGACACGCCGGCCTGGCGATGGCGGTGGTTGACGGGGTGCGTGACCATACGGCCGTTATGTCGCTGAATCAGCGCTGGAATGAACCGATGCATATGGTCGAAGTACGGCAGGCGCAGAAACGCTGCCCGCTCGATCAGTTTCAGGCCGCACCCGGTGTCTGGAGTCGCGTCCTTGAGAAGCCGGCTGCGCAGGCCGTTGGCAAAGCGCGAGGCCCAGCGTTTGCTGGCGGTATCGCGCCGATTCACCCGGTGACCGGCCACCAGCTGAATCGCCCCGGAGCCGTTTGCGTGAGCGCGTACCAGCGCCAACATCCCGGGAATATCCGCCGGGTCGTTCTGACCGTCACCGTCCAGGGTCGCCAGCCAGGTGCCGTTGGCCGCCAGTGCTGCGTGATAGACCGAAGTGCTCTGCCCGAGCGATCGCTCGTGGTGCAGGATCCGCAACATGGTCAGCCCGCTGTCCTTGAGGTGCGTCAGCACTTTCAAGGTGTCGTCTGTGCTGCCGTCATCAACGACCAGTATCTCGTAGCGCTCACCGTCCAGCGCTGTGCAAATCTCTTTTATCAGGCTGGGCAGATTATCGGCTTCGTTTTTGGCCGGGATCACGACGGAGAGAAAAGTGGGCGTGGTCATGGAAGTCCTTGTTATTGAAGTGGCGCACAGATCCGGGCCTGATAGTGCTCCCGATACCAGTCGACGAAGGCCCTTACGCCGGTGTCGACCGAGACCTGCGGTTGAAAGTCGATCCATTGGCTCAGCGCACTGACGTCTGCCCAGGTTTGCAGCACGTCGCCCGCTTGCAAGGGCAGGTAGCGCCTTTCGGCGCGCAGACCTAGCGCGGCCTCCAGGCAATCGACGAACTCCAGCAGCTTGACGGGCTGACCCCGGCCGATGTTGAAGAGCTGATGAGGCGGCTCGCTGCCAACCGCATCGGGCGGCAGCAGACGCAGGCGCAGGATGCTTTCGACAATGTCGTCGATGTAGGTGAAGTCCCGCGCCATTTCGCCGTGGTTGTAGATATCCACAGGCTGGCCGGCCAGCATGGCTTTTGTGAACTTGAACAGCGCCATGTCCGGCCGGCCCCAGGGGCCGTAGACGGTGAAAAAGCGCAGCCCTGTGGCGCGCAGGCCGTACAAGTGGCAATAGCTGTAGGCGCTGAGTTCGTTGGCGCGCTTGGTGGCGGCATACAGGGACAGCGGCCGGTCGACGGCATCCTCTACCTGAAACGGCATGCGCGTATTGGCGCCGTAGACCGAGCTGCTCGACGCGTAGATCAGGTGCGCCGGTCGATACTGCCGACAGGCCTCGAGCACGTTGATAAAGCCGACCAGATTGGATTGGGCGTAAACATTCGGTTGTTCAAGCGAATAACGCACACCGGCCTGCGCCGCCAGATGAATGACCTGTTCGAAGGCGTTTTGCGAGAAGAGGGTGGACAGACCTTCGGCATCGGTGATGTCCAGCCTGTGGAACGTGAAACCTGGCAGGCGCTGGAGTATGGCAAGGCGCGATTGCTTGAGCTCGACGCTGTAGTAATCGTTGAGGTTGTCGATACCGACGACCTCCACACCGAGTTCGCACAGACGCCTGGCGACATGAAAGCCGATGAACCCCGCAGCACCTGTCACCAGCACCGTCATGCCGGAGTCGCCCGGCCACGACCAATGCCGTAGTAGGTAAAGCCCGCTTCACGCAGTTGCGACGGGTCGAACAGGTTGCGGCCATCGAACACCACGCGATCACCGAGTTTTTCGCCGAGCTGGTCCAGATCCAGCACGCGGTAGTCCTGCCATTCGGTCACCACCACCAGAGCGTCTGCGCCTTCCAGAGCATCCTGCTTGCACTGCACCAGTTGCAGGTCGTTTCGCTCGCCGTAATGATGCCTGACCGCTTCCAGTGCCTGAGGGTCATGTGCCTGAACCCTGGCACCGGCTGCCCAGAGCGCTTTGAGCAGGGTATGGCTGGAGGCTTCGCGAATGTCATCGGTATTGGGCTTGAAGGCCAGTCCCCAGACGGCGAAGACCTTGCCCCTGAGATCACCACGATAATGCGTATGGATATTTTCAAACAAGCGGTGCTTCTGGCGGCGATTGACCTGTTCCACGGCGTTGAGCAACGCTGTTTCCACGCCGTGCTCGCTGGCTGTGCCGATCAGCGCCTGCAAGTCCTTGGGAAAGCATGAGCCGCCGAAGCCGCAGCCTGGGTAAATGAAGTCATAGCCAATACGCGGGTCGGAGCCGATGCCTAGCCGCACCTGTTCTATGTCGGCACCTACTTGTTCAGCGAGGTTGGCGATCTCGTTGATGAACGAAATCTTGGTCGCCAGCAGGCAGTTGGCAGCGTATTTGGACAGCTCTGCGCTGCGCGCATCCATGACCACGAACTTCTCGCGGTTGCGACTGAACGGCTGATACAACTCGCGCATCTGCTCCAGCGCCCGCGGGCTGGCCCCGCCGACGATAATGCGATCCGGACGCAGGCAATCGCTGACCGCGCAGCCTTCCTTGAAAAACTCGGGGTTGCTGATCACTTCAAAGCCGTCATCGCGTCGCGTACTGGCAGCGATCTCAGCGAGCAGGCGGTCGACGGTGCCCACTGGCGAGGTCGATTTGTTGACAATTATCGGGGCATTTTCGGCGTGTCTGATCACCGAGTGCAGTACGGCAAGCACCTGGCTCAGGTCCGCCTTGCCGTCGGCTTGCGCTGGCGTACCGACTGCGATGAATAGCAACTCTGCAAAGCGACTGGCGTGTACTTCATCGGTCGTGAAACTCAGTCTCTTGCAGTCCAGGCCATTGCGTAGAAGTTCGCCAAGACCAGGTTCGAATATCGGACATATGCCTTCGCGCAGCGCGTCAATGCGCTTGCTGTCGACGTCCATGCAACACACGGTATGGCCTACTTCAGCCAGACAAGCAGCAAGGGTAAGTCCCACATAACCGGTTCCGAACACTGTCACTCTCAAGTGTCGCTCCTTCTGCTTCATGCATGAATGGATGAGCCGGTTTGTATTCAGGTGCGTCGGCAGCCTTAAATAACCAGCGCAAAATAAATGTCATAAAGGTGTTAAGAAACGATGACACAAGTTTGTCATGTAGCCAGAAGGGCCGCGGGCAGTCCTGTTTGCCCGCCGCAAGCAGGACTGCCAGTCACTGACCGCGCTTCATCATGAAAATGAAAAACAGCCCTCCCAACAAGGCGGTCGTAATGCCTATCGGCAGGTCTTCGGGGGCGATCAGCGTGCGGGAGATGACGTCGACCCAGACCATCAACAATGCGCCCAGAAGGGTGGCGACGGGTAACAATCGTCGATGCTCCGAGCCCACCAGACGTCTGGCCATGTGCGGCACCATCAGGCCGACAAAACCGATGGAGCCGCACAGGGCGACCAGTACGCCGGTCATCAGTGAGGCGATCAGAAAAACCAGCAGGCGCACGTTGCGCACTTGCAGGCCAAGGCTCACGGCGGTCTGGTCGCCGCCCATCAGCGCGTTCAGTGAACGACCCAGCCCTTGCAGCAGGACCCAACCGCACAGCACTGTGATAAACGGCACCGCAAGCAATTCCCAACGGGCCAGACCCAGCCCGCCGAGCATCCAGAACAGCACCGAGGAACTGGCGCGGTGGTCGCCCAGAAACAACGACAGGTTGGCGATTGCCATCATCACGAAGGACACGGCCACGCCGCCGAGCAGCAGGCGCTGGCTGTCCAGGCGGCCTTGGTGACTGGCCAGCCACAGCACCAGGCACAGGCTGACCAGCGAGCCTACAAAGGCGGCCAGTGGCAATGTCAGCATGCCAAATACTTCGCCCACATGCATGACCACGATCACTGCGCCAAGCGTGGCGCCCGAGGTCGCTCCCAGCAAATGCGGATCGGCCAGCGGATTACGGGTCGCGGCTTGCAGAACACAGCCAATCAGCGCCAGCCCTGCGCCTGCCAGCGCGCCCAGCAGTACGCGGGGCGTGCGTATCAGCCAGACGATGGTTTCCTGACCTGCTGTCCAGAGCGGTGGATGTTCGGCAGAACCTGAGACTTTGAACATCAGGATAGCCATCACCCGGCTCAAGGGCACGGGGGCCGCGCCGAAGGTGATGCACACCAGGCACGACATCAGCAGCAAAAGCGTCAGAGCGATCAACAGGCCCAGGTAACGACGCGGCCGTTCGGTCAGCCACTGCGCCAGCGTCATCGCTTCACGTCATGAAATGCCGCTGCAAGCGTTTCGATGGCCGTGACATTGTCGATGCCGGGCGTCACCGCCACATAGGGCAGCACGACATAACGCCGGTTGCGGATCGCGTCCACGGATTGCAGTGCCGGATTGCTTTCAAGAAAGTGCTGTTTCTGCGCAGCGCTGACTTCGCCGTAGTCGACGAGCACGATCACCTCGGGATTGCTTTGCACGACCGACTCCCAGTTGACGTGGGTCCAGCTGGCCGCGACGTTGCCCATGACATTGCGGCCGCCCGCAGCGCTGATCAGCGCCTGGGGAATGGCCAGACGCCCGGCGGTCATCGGCCGGTCTTCGCCGCTGTCATACAGGAATACCCTGGGCGGCGATTTGCCTGCCACGCTTTTCTCGACGTCGCTCACGCTGCGGCGCATCTGTGCAACCAGCGTTTCGGCCCGGGTCTGCACATCGAATATCCGACCCAGATTGAGCAGGTCGTTGTAGACATCCTCCAGCGTCGCTTCGGTGCGGGGCATTATCTGGGCGCAGGATTCGGTCAGTTCGTAGGCCTGAATGCCCAGCGGGGCGAGACTTTGCGGCGTGACATCGCCACCCACGCGCATACCATAGTTCCAGCCGGCAAAATAGAAGTCGGCGTTGGCATTGAGCAGCGTTTCCAGAGACGGATATTTACTGGACAGCTCGGGCAGCTTGCCCAGGTCGCGCAACAGCGCCTGGTCGGGCTTGTTCCAGCCGGTGATGCCGCTGTAGCCGACCATGTGCGACTGCAAACCCAGAGCAACCATCATTTTGGTGAGGTTCACATCGTTGCTGACGGCACGCTGCGGCGCAGCCGTGAACGTCACCGAGCGGTCGCAGCTTTGCACCGTGACGGGGTAGGCGGCATACGCCATCGGGCTGCATAGCAACGCGACCAAAGCCAGGCGGGCGGACAGGCAGTTCATCTCAGGGTATCCAGGTGATGCGTGGGTAGTCACGCAGAGGGTGGCTGTCGACCAGCGCCTTGGCGCCGAACACGTTGAACAGCATTTCCGGGGTCAGCACCTCCCGGGGCGTGCCTTGCGCAATGAGCCGGCCGTGATGAATGACACACAGGCGATCACAGAATGCCGCCGCCAGGTTCAGGTCATGAATACTGGCCAGCGTGGCCATGCCGAGCTGTTTGACCAGCCCGAGCAATTCCAGTTGATGGCGCGGGTCGAGGTGATTGGTGGGCTCGTCCAGCACCATCAATCGGGGTTCTTGCACCAGCGCCCGCGCCAGCAGACAACGCTGCTTCTCGCCGCCGGAAAGCGTGTCGAACCGATGCTGCTCATAGCCCGCCAGCCCGACGGCGTTCAGCGCGTTTTGTACAATTGCGCGGTCGTGATCACTGTCTGCGGCAAAGAACCCTTGATGGGGCGCGCGACCCATGTTTGCCACATCCAGCAGCGTCAGGCCGAATGCATCGGGAAACTCCTGGGCAACCACTGCCACGTGCCGGGCGCACCAGCGCGGGCTGCAGGACCAGATATCGCGGGCCTTGATGGCGACCTTGCCGCTGTGCGGGCGGCTGTAGCGGAATGCGCAACGCAGCAGGCTGGTTTTGCCGCTGCCATTGGGCCCGATCAGGCCGACGAACTCGCCTGCGGCGATCTGCAGGTCGATATCCTTCAAGGCAAAGTGTTCGTGCGTGCAGACTGACGTCTGTTCCGGTGCCCACGCGAGGCGTTCCAGCGCCAGCATCAAACACGCGTACCCACAGTGACGTGCCGCGAGGGCGGCTCACCCGGTAGCCATTGCCAAGCGTGCTGACCGGCCTGCAAGGCGTGCTTTGTGGTGACTGGAAAGGATTGGGAAACAGGCTTGATCATGGCGTGGGAAGATCGCTAGGGAAGGCTGAGTTAAAAACACTCAATTGTTATAACATAACATTTGAGGGGCGGCACACTCGCGTATCAACATTCGATTGCCCGCTTTATTGACCCACCTTTGCAGAACAACGCGTGACCTTGGCGATTCAGTAAATCGCCCAGCAGCCGGGCGTTAGGAGTTCGACGAGATTTTCGTCAGGGTCGCGGAAGTAGATACTTGATCCGCCCTTGGGCCATTCGGTGCGGCCTTCTATGGCGACGCTGGCTTTGGCAAGGCGATCAGCCCAGGGTTGCATCTCGTCGGCATTGATGGCGAAGCACACATGAATCCGGCCCTGTGCATCGTGGGGTGGTATCTCTCCGCCGCTCAGGTACTGCGTCTGCAGTGACGCGCCGCGCTTGAACAACAGCAGGGTGCTCACACCGCCGACGTTTAAGGCCACCAGCGTCGCGCTTTCGAACATCACTTCCAGTTCAAGGGTGCCGGAATAGAATTCCCTGGCGTGCGCCAGATCTTCTACGTAGAGGGCTGTTTCGATAATCCTGTTCAGGCGTGGCATGTGTCGTCATCCTTTTCGGTGCGCTACGAGCCTGCATCGATCAACAGCAAGGTGTTGATCGATGGCTCGTAGCAAGTGTCACCGGGATGCTGACTGGCTGACCAATGCTCGGTTCTTATGCGCGCTATAAGCATGAACTATTGAAGATATTTCGGTGGGTCATGCGGACCGTCGGTGACTACCAGTTCGACCGCTGCGATACGGTCCACGTCCTCGTAGCCCTCTTCAAGCAGCTCTTCGCCGAAGACATCCGGGTCCAGCTCGCGGTACGTCCATGCCAGTGCCGCATGGTCGATATCGGCCTGCACGGCCTCGAAAAACGGATCGTGCTCGCCCACCATGGCCACGCCGGTGTAAAGCACCAGCGAGCCGCCCGGCGTGAGGCGGTCCAATGATTCGCGCAGGATGCGCACGGACAGGTCCGCGCCCAATGCATCACCACCGTGGCGGTAGGCGCGGCGCTTGGTGTCTTTCATGTAGGGCGGGTTGGCGACGATCAGGTCGAAATTTCCGCTCAGGCCCGAGAGAATATCGCTGTGGCAGCACTCCATATTCTTCAGCCCGGCGACCGCGGCATTGGTCTGCGCGAAATGCAGCGCCTTGGGGTTGATGTCGACGGCATGCACCTGAGCCTGCGGACGGGCGACCGCGATCAACATGGCACCGGCGCCCGTACCGCAGCCGATGTCGACGGCGCGGTTGATCGGGTGCGACGTGCCTTGCAGATGACGATCGATGGACTGCGCGAAGCGATAGGTATCCGGACCGAAAAATACCGAGTCTTCATCTGCGGTAGGAAACGCGGAATGCACCAGCAGCAGGTCATTCAGGCTGGAAAATCTCACCCGGCTTTTCAGGCCGTCTTCCTTGCGTTCCAGAATACCGGCCGCCAGCAGCCCTTGAGCCTCTTCGACCGGCAGCATGGACTCCGGTATCAGCCGACTCCAGCCGAAGACATCACGCAGTGACGCGGCAGTACGGTTTTCCGGGCGTTGATTGACGTGTCGATGGGTCAGGGGTGTGGGCGTGATAAAGCGATAGCCACTGGTTTCAAGACGCTGTGCCAGCGCAATCAGCGCGGCGCTGTCGGGGAGGGGAAGACTCATGCGTGGGCTCCTGTCATGCGCTCGGCCATGCTGCTCACAAACAGACGCGTCGCGTGCAGGCCGGCGGCGGTCGCGTGTCTTGCCGGCGACATGCTTTCGATCAACGTGGACATCTTCTCCGAGGCGGGCGCAGATTCCAGTTTCATGTGCAGTTCGCGCACGTCCGGATCAGCATCCGCCGACGCAGGCACCGCAAGCGCGGGGGAGGGCTGAGCGCCGTCCTGCAGGTTGCGAAAGCGCGCGCGAAAGGCTTCCGGAAGCCGTTTGCCGACCGTGGGTTGTGCACTGCCATCCGACAGCCACTCGCCGGCGATCCAATCGTGCACGAGTTGCTTTTCATAACCGTTGAAGACGCCGAACATCGGTGCACCGGCGCCTTCGAACAGTTTCCAGAAGCGACTGTGCAGAGGGTCTTCGTGACGCTTGATCCAGCCTCTGTTCTCCAGTACGGCAAGAAATTCCGGGATCTGATCGGGCTCGGCGAGCCACTCGTTGACGGTCTTGCCGTCGAGACGGCAGTAGTCGGAATGCATGTGCTGACCGAACGTGCGCTTGCGCTCGAGCATGGCGATCACTTCCTGCTCCAGATCGAACGACTGGATCACCTGAGTTGAACCCATGCCCAGCTCATTGAGGCGATAACCACTGGCGACACGACGATAAAACTCGTCGCGCTCCTGGCCGACCGGCAGCAACTCAAGGACGCTCTGCGCAGCCTTGCGCGCATGGCCGGTGCTGGCGTTATCGATCGTCACATGCAGGGTGAAATAGTAAGGGTCAATGCCCAGTTCATTCAGCTCGAATGATGTGATGAGCAAGTGCAGTGGCAGCTGTTCATAGCCCAGGTTGTAACCAATGACCTCGGGAAGGTACTGCTCGCTCAGTTGCCCCAGTGACAGCTGAATCGCTCCCTGCAGGTAAGCATCGTCTGCCAGTGGAGCGCTGGTGTCGCAGTCCAGATCCGCCAGCAGTTTCCGGTACAGAGAGACGTGATTCTGCGCCTGTTCGCCGTCACCGAGTTCTTCAAGGTACGTACGAATCAGGCCGTGAAAACGGTAGTCTGCCCAGCGTGGCAGCAATCCGTATAGCCAGGCGCCGTCGACCATTTTGGTCGGTGCAACTTGCTGAATGAAATACATCGCGTGCGCTTTGCTTTTGAAAAACCGTCTCGGTTTTCCTGCGCGGCGTTGCTCAAGATAGAGCGCGTATTGATCAGCCACGACCCCTACGTTCTGCTCCATCCACTGTTCAAGCGCTTCAGGCTGGGCCGGAAGGTCGCAGTGTTCCCGCTCGGCCAGGGCCAGGCAGTGATTCAGAAACAGGACCGCATCGTGTTGATGTTCGGGAGCACGTTCATTCATCCATGATTGATAGACGGTTTTTGAACAGGCTTCTTCAACGACGGTTTTGACGACGGCATCGCCGGTCATCACTTGAAGAGACGTCATGAAAATCGTACCTCGGCAGTTGAACATCACGTTGACGCGGTCATTCGGGGCTTCTGTTTTTCTATGCAACGTAGATAAGTGAGTGCCTCAGTACAGGGAAATTCAGCGTAATTTTCCGGGTACCGATAGGTGGCGATCGTGCCTATTCCAGGGGGGGCGATGGTCGTGCGGAAAAATTTCATTGCCGGTCCGGGTTTACATCCGCAACAGGTGACCGCGGCATCGGCGTATGCCGTGTCCGATCAAAAAGGCTGAACGCAGGTATTTGAAGCCGGTCGTAACGTTCATGTCATCGATAACGATGACGTATTCAGCCCATAAAAGGATGACCGAAAATGAACAATTATTTTCGCATGAGCGCCATTGCCGTTGTGCTTTCGCTAGGTTCGCAAATGGCTGTTGCTGCTCAGGACGCTGATGATTTCGTAGAAGATGCTTCTGCCAAAGGCATCGCCGAAGTTCAGGTTGGCAAGCTCGCACAGGATGAGAAAGGTGTCTCTGCAGATGTGAAGGAATTTGCAAAGCAGATGGTCACGGATCACACCGCTGCCAATGAGAAGCTGGCTGCGATCGCAAAAAGCAAGAACCTTGAAGTGTCCGAAGACCCTATGCTGATGGACAAAGCCAAGGCAATGATTCTGGAGATGCGCGAGAAGTCGTTCGACCAGGCTTATGCCAACAATCAGGTCTCCGCGCATGAACAGGCGATCAAGCTGTACAAGGAAGAGGCCGAGAATGGCAAGGATCCAGAGCTGAAGGCGTTTGCAAAGGCAACGCTGCCTACGCTGGAGAAGCATCTGGAGCATGCGAAAAAACTCGCTGCTGCGCATGGCGGTGATGCTGCCAAGAAGTAAATCCTCTGCACCGCATGACGGGATCTACACCCTGTAGAGCGTCATGCGGGTAACGCTGAGAAACCATCATTACGTTTTCAAAGTGATTGGTTGAGGCGCGTGCCGTTGATGATCCGTTGGATCATCGACGTGGCAGGTCGTTTTCAAGCAGAGTTCCAACGCCGAAACCCTTGGTCGCCATCACCACTTGAAAGCCTCGGCGTGCAAGCAACGCCTGCGCCTCGAAGGCACGAAGTCCTTTTACAAACACCCTGTTGGTCAACGCGCTATCCAGCTGGTCGCGGGGCGTGAGAGGTTGACTGGAGCTGAGTTTTTTCATGATTCCATTCTCCTGATCAAAACAAGGGTTGCCGTTTCAGGCGTCTTTGCCCTGGACAAAACCAGAGCCCAGGTCGGCACCGGTAATCGGGTTGGCGGCCGGGTCGGACTGGGTCCGTTCCTTCATCATTTCCAGCACCTCGGTGTCCTTTTTATCCAGCGTGACCGAGGCCGTACCATCGCCGCCATCGACAGCCGCTTGTGGCGATTCCACATACTCCCAGTCACCGCCCTGATTCCAGGCGCCGCGTACATTGGGTTCGCCGGACATGTTGAAGTACTTGTTAGTGAATTCCGGCATGCCCGGCAGTTTGCCCTGCGGGAAGTTGGGCTGGATGGCGTGCAGGGCCTTTTCAAAAGACAACTGGTGCGCAATTTCGCGAGTCATGAGAAAGCCCAGCGCTTCTTTAACGCCCGGGTCATCCGTCACGTTCATCAATCGCTCGTAAACAATCTTGGCTCTGGATTCTGCGGCGATGTTGGAACGGAAGTCTGCTGTAGGCTCACCGATGGTATCGATATAAGCCGCTGTAAAGGGCACACCGGCAGAGTTGGTCAGCGGCGCACCGGAGCCGTACAGCAGGCTGGTGATATGTGAGTCATTGCCGTTACCGTTGATAGAGCGATATAACTCGCCCTCTTCTTCGATGCCTTCAGCCAATTGACCTTTAGCGCCCTTATTGAGCATGACAATAATGGAACCCACAATTTCAAGGTGGCTCAGTTCTTCGGTGGCGATATCCATCAGCAGGTCTTTACGGCCTGGGTCTTCTTCGCTCAACCCTTGAGTGAAATAGCGTCCGGCTGCAGCCAGTTCACCCTGAGCCCCGCCGAACTGCTCAAGCAGAAGGTTGGCCAGTCCAGGATTGGGTCTTGCTACACGTACGGTATATTGAAGTCGCTTGTTATACATGAACATGTCGTATCCTCAGGCTTTGATCTCTCGGGAAGCGTCAACCCATGTGCGTGGGCTCGATTCAACGCAGTCACAGGTTATGAGGGACTGAAGAGCACGATCGTTACTGCTAACTTTTTTTAAAAAGGACCGACGGTGTTTAAACTGCAGTTCAATAGAAATTGATTATTCCCCCGGCGTCGCTGAATGGACGTTCATCGTGGCGGAGAAGCCTACTTGGACTGACCTGTAGGCGCTCACTGTTCAAGGCAGGAAACAGCGTGAAAAGCGCTGTTATAAACAAACTCTATCGTCAACTAAACCCCATAGTTCAGTTATAAGGACACATAGCTTATGGCTATATGACATCATTTAAATGATGGTATTAATATTTTGAATTTTTTGAAACTGCTGCGATCTGTTTTGCGAGTCGACAAAGCAGGAGCACCCCAATGGCTGATGAAAAACACTACCGTATCGATTACCTGCTGCATGGCAGTTACAAGACGTTCTACATAAGGGCAGGTGCCATGGACAACAAAGAGGCCTGGCACTGGGCTTCGGTGGATGCCGGGTTCGGTGCGATCCCCAAGTACCGTTCCGACCCGGTGCCGAAGCTGAGCAAGCCTCAGGCGGAAAAGCTCGGTCTGTCGAACGTGGAGTGGGCGAGGGCTTGAATAGCCCTCGATCACCTCGATACGACGCTTACCGTCGTGCGTCACCGTGGCGCACGACGGTATTACCCTTTTGCAAAGTCTACGGTCGCCAGACTGTCAGATGAACGGTTGTTTCCCGCCTGATTCACCTGAATACCCTCATTCGGATCATGCCTGCTGCAAGCGTCTTAGCGGCAAATCGCTCTAGCCCGCCATCCTCCCGATGATCTTGACCTCACGTTAACCGTGGTTTGGTCGATAGCCCGAGTATCAGGCTATAGCACCCATTGAACTTCCTGATAGGCCATTGCTCTCAAGTGATGTCAATGTGCCTCTATCTGAATGGGTTGCCGCGTTCAGCGCAGCACAGCCGGCCCGTATTACCCGTGATGCAAAGAAAGGAGCTTTTCCACCCGGATTGGACCCCTAATTAAAAAGAGAAAACTATGAACATCTTTTCGCCTGGTATCTACCTGACCAATCGCCTGCGCTTCCCTGCCAAGTTTGCCGTTTTAGCCATCATTATCGTTATCCCGCTGATCGTTCTCGGTCTGCGGGTTTTCAACAGCCTGAATGCAAGCATCGACACCGTCGCGCAAGAGCGCGTTGGCCGTGAGTACCTGCAACTGACCACCCCCGTTCTGCGACTCTCCATGCTGCAGCGTGCGGTCAGTAACCGTCTGCTGGCCGGCGATGCCTCTGCCGCTCAGGATATGACCAGCAACCGCGCTCAGCTCGAGACTGCTCTTGCTAACCTTGCCGACATGGATGCGCGACAAGGGCAGCAGCTGGAAACCGAGAACCGCGTACAGCGCCTGCGCGAAAGCACCCGTTCCCTGATGGACAGTATCAAGCCAGGCCTGTCGCAGGATGAAGTGTTCGCCCAGTGGAATGAGCAACTGGCCCAGACACTCAACTTTATCTACTACGTCTCGGCTACCTCAGGCATGGTGCTGGACGAAGATTACGCCTCGCTGTTTCTGATCGACCTGAGCACCATCCGTATGCCCCGGGAAATCAACGTCGCCGGTCAGATCCGCGGTATTACGGCAGGTTTGATAACCGGTCAGGGGCTGAGTGTATCGATGCGTGGCTCGCTCGAGAGCCTGCTGAAGATCGAACTGCAATTTCGTGCGGAGCTGGAGCAAAGCATTCGACTGCTCAAGCGCCGTTCGCCAGAACTGGCCGCGCGCATCAGTGACCCGATCACTGCCTCTACTGCAGCGATGGACAGCTTTCGCGGCGACCTGCACGCGTACGTAAAAGGCACAGAGTTCTCGGTGCAGCAGGGGCAGGCGCTGAGTGCGCGCGGCAACGTCGTTGTTTCGGGCCTCTACAAGGCTCAGGACGAAATTCAGACTGCGCTTCAGGATGAGTTGAATACGCGCAACGACGCTCTGGTGCTGCAACGCGAAGTCGTCATTGCCATGTGTGTAATCATGGGCTTGCTGCTGCTCTACGCGTTCTGCAGCATCTACCGTGCCTTGCGCCTGACCATCGACAGCCTGCTGGGCGTTACCCGCCGTCTGGGCGAGGGCGATCTGAGTGCCCGCGTAGCGGTCGTCAGCAAGGACGAAGTGGCGGATATCGCCAACGGCCTGAACCTGATGGCCGACGCCTTCGCCAGTTCTATCTCGCACATGGACCGCACCTCTTACGAACTGACTGATGTGGCTTCCCGGTTGGGCGCATCCATCGGCCTGGCCAAGCAATCAATGAACGCGCAGCAGGCTGAAACGGAGCAAGTGGCGACCGCGATCAACGAGATGACCGCGAGCGTTGCCGACGTGGCGCAGAACACCGAAGGTGCTGCGTTGGCCGCCGATGAAGCGAACACCGCATCACGTAACGGTCTGCGCATCATGCATCAGGCTCACTCGACCATTCAGGCGCTGGCCGAAGAAGTGGAAGTCAGTGCCCAGAAAGTCCAGGCGCTGGCCCTGCACAGTCAGTCGATTGGTGGCGTTATCCAGGTCATCAGCACCATTGCCGATCAGACCAATCTGTTGGCCCTCAATGCTGCCATCGAAGCTGCGCGGGCGGGCGAGCAGGGTCGCGGGTTTGCTGTAGTGGCTGATGAAGTCCGCACGCTGGCTTCGCGCACTCAGGCGTCGACCGAAGAAATTCGCGGCATCATCCAGCAACTGCAAAGTGCGACCGACGCTGCCGTGCAGCAGATGCAGGCCGGGCAGCAGAAGGCTCATGCGTGTATCAGTGCCGCCAGCGATGCCTCGGGCAGCCTGTCGAGCATAAGTCAGGGCGTGGAGCGTATCGTCGAGATGAACACGCAGATCGCCAGTGCTGCCGTACAGCAGCATGCGGTCTCCGAAGACATCAACCGCAATGTCATGGAGATTCGTAACAGCTCCGGGACGTTGATGCTGGGTATCGATAACAATGCGGTCACCGCCGATGAACTGGCGCGGGTCGCCAGCGACATGCGCAATGTCGTGGCGCGTTTCAAACTGACTGCCTGATTGAATCGGGGGCTGTTCAGCCCCCGATTTCCCTCCCTAATCGGCGCGCTCGCGCGGATTGCCTTTTTCCGATCAAGTTTTGCTCTTCTGCGGCCGATAGCTCTGGCGCGCGGGTTTGCTGTCCATAAAAACAAATCTCGGCTCTTTCGTTGCGCACAAAAAAGCATTTTCAGGAGATTTTATGAACAGCAGATTTGCGAATATCAGCGTCAACATGAAGTTGGCATTGGGCTTTGGGACCGTTCTTTTTTTCACGGCTGTCCTCGCCCTTGTTGGCTGGACCAGCCTCGACAAGCTCATCTATCGCACCGACCGAATCGGCGATATCACCAGGCTGAGTGACAACCTGACCACTCTGCGAGTCGCGCGTCTGCAATACATGCTGACGGACGGCGATGAAACCGCAGCACAGAACATGCAAGGCAAGCTGGATGTGTTCAAGGCGCAGCAGCAATCACTGCTCGTCAGCTTCAACAATCCGGTCAACCTCAGACCGCTGCGCGAACTGGCCGATGTCACTCGCGACTATGAAGCATCCCTGAACAGCATGCGCGCGGCGTACCAGGCCGGGGCCAAAGTGCGCAACGAGATGACCGCCAATGGCACAGCAGCGATGCAGGCCGTCGAGTCGTTGAACAATGCGGTCATGCAGATCGATCCTTCTGATCCGGCACGCTTCGATCTGGCCCAGTTGGCAAACAGCGCTCGGCAAGACCTGGTTCTGGTGCGTTATGAAGTGCGCGGTTATACCGGCAATCCGAACGACAAGAACGAGACAGCAGCCTTCCAGCAGCTCGATAGCGCGATCAGTCATCTGGACAGGCTCAAAGCCGCTTTTGGCACTGCCAACCGCGAACAGATCGCACAGTTTGAAAGCGCTCTGCGCAATTACCGCAGCTCGGTCGATGCCTTCAAGGCAACCACTCAGACAGCTGCGAGCGTGCGCAAGGATCTGACCACTCAAGGCGCCACCATCGTCAAACTGGGCGAAGAGTTGTACGGCCTGCAGATGCAGATGGGCAAGGAAGACACCGCTCAGGCGCGCAGCCTGCAGACAGGTTGTGTGGTGTTGGTCATGCTGCTGGGCATTCTTGCCGCTGTGGTCATCACGCGTCAGATCACTCGCCCATTGCGCGATACGCTGGCCATCGTCGAACGTATTGCGTCCGGCGACCTGACCCATACCGAAGCGGTCACCCGACGCGATGAACTGGGCGTCTTGCAGCAAGGCATCCAGCGCATGGGTACGACGCTGCGTGAACTGATCTCTGGTATTCGCGATGGCGTCACGCAGATTGCCAGCGCGGCCGAAGAACTGTCGGCGGTCACCGAGCAGACCAGTGCAGGGGTCAACAGCCAGAAGGTCGAGACCGACCAGGTGGCCACCGCCATGCATCAAATGTCGGCGACTGTTCATGAAGTGGCACGCAATGCCGAGCAGGCGTCCGTGGCGGCCTCCGATGCCGACAAGCAAGCGCGTGACGGTGACAAGGTCGTCGGTGAGGCCATCCAGCAGATAGAACGTCTGGCCGCCGAGGTGGTTCGCTCATCTGACGCAATGAACGTGCTTGAGCAGGAAAGTGACAAGATCGGCAAGGTCATGGATGTGATCAAGGCGGTCGCCGAGCAGACCAACCTGCTGGCCCTCAACGCCGCCATCGAAGCCGCGCGTGCCGGGGAAGCCGGCCGGGGTTTTGCCGTGGTGGCCGACGAAGTTCGCGGTCTGGCGCAACGTACCCAGCAGTCCACCGAAGAAATCGAAGGGCTGGTGTCGGCATTGCAGAATGGCACGCGTCAGGTGTCGGGCATCATGCTCGGCAGCCGCACGCTGACAGACAGCAGTGTCGAACTGACGCGCAGGGCCGGTACGTCGCTTGAGAGCATCACCCGGACCGTCTCGAGCATCCAGGCGATGAACCAGCAGATCGCTGCCGCTGCCGAACAGCAAAGCTCGGTGGCCGACGAAATCAGCCGCAGCATCGTCAATGTTCGCGACGTCTCCGAACAGACCGCCGAAGCCAGCGAAGAAACCGCAGCCTCCAGCGTCGAACTGGCACGCCTGGGTGGCCAGCTGCAGATGATGGTCGGCCACTTCCGGGTGTGATCCACCTGACGGTCATGCCCACGCGGAGCAGACGGACACCTATCGTTGCGCACGCTCCAGCGTGGGGATGCATGTCGTGCCGCTGCGCGTTACATCTCCAGGCCGCACCGCTTTCTCAAGGGAGGACGCGGAGCGTCCAGAACGGCATGCGACGCGGAGCGTCGCACGATAGTCCAGCCGGCCACCTATCGTTGCGATAGTTATATAACTATACGTTGGTATACCTCACTCATACTTACAGATAAACATGAGCTACTTTTGCAGGTTTCTACGGTTGATCGAAACGCTATAAGCTTTACCTCACTGTACGGCAACTATTAACTCACGGCCTTTATCTGTTATCGCTGACTGCCTGTTTGCTTATAAAACGGGTGGGTCTGCGTCTGCGCGGCCGGCTCGAGGTGAGCAATGCATTCGATATTTGAATTCGGTAAAAGCCTGCGGACGCCCCGTTTCGTAAAACCCGGTGCACGCACGCCTTATTGGGCCGATAGTATTTGCCTGGCCATTCTGACGCTGTTCATTGGCCTGTTCATTTATGGTCTTGGCCAGATGATGCAGCCGCTGACCGTGCTGAATTCCAGCCCCATGAGCCTCGACCCGGCGCGCCTGCCCGAATATGCCTTGCGCACTACGCTGCGTATGTTCATCGCGCTGGGCGCTTCATTGATCTTCACTTTTGTAGTGGCCACGCTGGCAGCCAAAAGTCGCAAGGCCGAGCAGGTGATCATCCCGGCGCTGGATATTCTTCAGTCGGTGCCGGTGCTGGGTTTTCTGACGTTCACCGTGACCTTCTTCATGGGCCTGTTTCCCGGTCGGCAGATGGGCGTCGAATGCGCAGCGATCTTTGCCATCTTCACCAGTCAGGCCTGGAATCTCGCGTTCAGTTTCTATCAGTCACTGCGTACTGTGCCGAGTGATCTGAACGACGTCAGCCGTCAGTTCGGGCTGTCTGCGGTACTGCGTTTTACACGCCTGGAACTGCCATTCGCCATTCCGGGGCTGGTGTGGAACATGATGATGTCGATGTCTGGCGGCTGGTTTTTCGTGGTCGCCTGCGAGGCCATTTCGGTCGGCGATACCACGGTCAATCTGCCGGGCATTGGGTCCTGGCTGGCGCTGGCCATCGAGCAGAAGAACCTGGCTGCGATTGCCTGGGCAGTGGGCGCAATGGCGCTGGTGATTCTGGCCTATGACCAGTTGTTGTTCAGGCCGATCGTCGCCTGGGCGGACAAATTCCGCTTCGAGCAAACCGCATCGTCGAAGCGTCCGCGCTCATGGATGTACAGCCTGCTGGGCCATTCCCGTGTGGCACCGATGCTGGGTTCGGTCCTGGCTGCACCGTGGAAGTGCCTGATGCTGATCGACTGGCGCGTGTTCTCCCGGCTGTGGAAAGTGAAGCTCACACCAGGCGTCGCCCGTGTGCTCGACTACGCGTGGCTGGGGCTGGTCATGGCTGCCTGCCTGGCTGGCAGTGTGTACCTGTTCAGGTTCATCGAGGCGTCACTGGGCGCCAGCGACATGGTCACGGCCTTTGGTCTGGGCTTGGCGACGATGGTGCGTGTGATCGTACTGATCGTCATCGCAAGCCTGATCTGGGTGCCCGTCGGTATCTGGATCGGCTTGCGTCCGGTCTGGGCTGAACGCTTGCAGCCAATCGCGCAGTTCATGGCGGCGTTCCCGGCCAACGTCCTGTTTCCGTTTGCGGTGATCGCGATTGTCGGCCTGCACCTGAACCCGGACATCTGGCTGTCGCCGCTGATGGTGCTCGGCACCCAGTGGTACATCCTGTTCAACGTGATCGCCGGGGCCAGTGCCTTGCCGACTGACCTGCGCGAAGCGGCGACCATGTTCAACATGCGCGGCTGGCAGTGGTGGCGCCGTGTCGCGCTGCCCGGCGTGTTTCCCTACTACATCACCGGTGCGCTGACCGCGTCGGGTGGTTCGTGGAACGCCAGTATCGTCGCCGAAGCGGTTTCCTGGGGCGATCAGCATCTGGAAGCGGCAGGCCTGGGGTCATACATCGCCAATGCGACCCAGGCGGGTGACTTTCCGCGCGTTGCGCTGGGCATCGTGGTCATGTCGGTCTTCGTGATTGCGTTCAACCGGTTGCTGTGGCGCCCGCTGTACGGGTTTGCCGAGCGACGTCTGAGTCTTGTCTGATCTTGTGTAAGGGGAGGGCGCCATCATGATGGCTGTCGAAACGCGTTGCCTGGTAGATGTTCAGAAAGTCCGACATGTGTACGGCAAAGGCAGCAAAGAGCGCCTGGTGCTGGATGACGTGACCCTGACGCTCAATGAGAACGAAATAGTGGGCCTGCTGGGCCGGTCCGGTTCGGGCAAGTCGACCCTGCTGCGCTCCATCGCCGGGCTGGTGGTGCCCACCGAAGGTGAGGTGAATTTCCCGCGTCGTGCGCAAGGGCGGGCGATGTCGGTGGGTATGGTGTTCCAGAGTTTTGCGCTGTTTCCCTGGCTGACCGTGCTGGAAAACGTCGAAGTCGGCCTCGAAGCGCAACGTGTGCCCGCCGCGGTACGCCGCAAGCGCGCACTGGCGGCCATCGATCTGATCGGTCTGGACGGTTTCGAGAGCGCCTACCCCAAGGAGCTGTCCGGAGGCATGCGTCAGCGTGTGGGTATGGCGCGCGCGCTGGTCATTGATCCTGACGTGCTGTTGATGGACGAGCCGTTTTCCGCGCTCGACGTGCTCACCGCCGAAACCCTGCGCACTGACTTGCTGGACATGTGGAGCGAAGGGCGCATGCCCATCAAGTCGATCCTGATGGTGACGCATAACATCGCCGAAGCCGTGCTGATGTGCGACCGCATCCTGCTGTTCTCCTCCAATCCTGGGCGGGTGATCAGCGAGATAAAGGTCGATCTGCCCCAGCCGCGCAACCGCCAGGACCCGATCTTCCGGGCGCTGGTGGAAGAAATCTACGTGCTGATGACCCAGGACAACGACGCCGGCGAGATTCGTCAGGGCGTGTTTCCGGGCACCGGGCTGGGAATGGTGTTGCCGCAGGTTTCCACCAACGCACTGGCCGGGCTGATCGAGGCGATTCACGCGCCGCCCTACAGCCTGAAGGCCGACCTGCCGGAGCTGGCTGCTGCGCTGCACTACAACGCCGACGAGCTGTTCCCGATTGCCGAGGTGCTGCAACTATTGCGCTTCGCTGAACTGAAGGGCGGCGACATTCGCCTGCTGCCAGCCGCCAATCGCTATGCGCTGGCGGATGTCGACGAGCGCAAGCAACTGTTCGCCCAGCACCTGCTGAGCTTCGTGCCGCTGGTGGCGCACATTCGGCGGGTGCTGGATGATCGTCCCACGCACACGGCACCGGCACGGCGCTTTCGCGATCAACTCGAAGACTTCATGTCTGAAAGCGATGCCATGCAGACCCTCAACGCAGTGATTCAATGGGGGCGCTACGCGGAGTTGTTTGCCTATGACGAACTGGCCGATCAGTTCAGCCTGGACAACCCGTCCTGAGGTTTGTAGGACATACTCAACGGCCCTTTTGCAATCAGCGGGATGATGCGCATGCGTGAACCGGAATCCTACGGCAAGGCCGCTATGGCGGTGCGGCTGATCGCGTTGCTGATGCTGGCGCTGGTCATTGCGGTTGCCGACACCTTGACCGACCTGGAAATCGCCGTGGGCGTATTCCAGATTGTTGTGGTGCTGCTGGCGGTCAGGTTCCTGCCGGCCACAGGCGTTATCGCGATGGCATTGCTGTGCATGGTGCTGACCGTGATCAGTTACGAGATGACGACCTCCAGAGGCAGTGAGGCGTCCGGGCTGATCAATTGCATTATCAGCCTGGCGGCCATTGCCATGACCACCTGGCTGGCGCTGCGCATGGCGCTGGCCATCCGCTCGGTACATGAAGCGCGCTCACAGCTGGCGCGGATCGCACGGGTCAATCAACTGGGTGAACTGACGGCGTCCATTGCCCACGAGGTCAATCAGCCGCTGTCGGCCATTGTCACCAGCGGTAATGCCTGCCAGCGCTGGCTGGCCACCGAGCCGGTCAATCTGGAAAAGGCCCGGCAGGCCGTCGACCGTATGATCAGTGACGCGAACCGCGCAGGCGACATCATCGTCCGGGTGCGCGCGCTGGCGAAGCGTTCGTCCACTCACAAGGAGTGGATCAGCGTGGCCGATACCGTTGCCGAGATCGTGGCGCTGGCACACAGCGAGATAGAGGGGCAGGGCGTCGCACTGCTGGTCGACGTTCCGGAGGGCCTGCCGCCGCTGCTGGCTGATCGGGTGCAGATCCAGCAAGTGTTGCTGAACCTGATGCTCAACGGCGTCGATGCGATGAAAAAGCTCGAGGCGGATCAGGCGCAACTGGAGATTCGGGTGGGCTGGCATGACGGCGGCGATATCGGATTTGCGGTCAGCGACAGTGGTATCGGCGTGCAGCCGGAAAACATCCATCGGTTGTTCGACGCGTTCTACACCACCAAGGAGGAAGGCATGGGGATCGGTCTGGCGATCAGTCGTTCAATCATCGAAGCTCATGGCGGACGCATCTGGGTCACGCCCAACCCTGCAATCGGTGCTACGTTTCACTTCACCCTGCCCACCGGAAAGATGGAAACCTGATGAGCACAGCCGCCACCGCCTCACCGACCGAAGAGCCGATCATCTACGTCCTCGATGACGACCTGTCGGTGCGCTCTTCGCTGGAGGACCTGCTGGCCTCGGTCGGATTGCGCAGCATGCTGTTCGGCTCGACCCGCGAGTTTCTGGACACCCCGCGCCCTGATGCGCCGGGCTGCCTGATTCTGGACATCCGCATGCCGGGCATGAGTGGCCTGGATTTTCAGGAACACATGGCCAGGTCGGGGATTTCCTTGCCGGTCATTTTCATCACCGGGCATGGCGACATTCCCATGTCCGTGCGAGCCATGAAGGCTGGTGCGGTGGAGTTTCTGACCAAGCCCTTCCGTGATCAGGACTTGCTCGACGCCATTCAGCAGGGGTTGGCGCAGGATCGCAGCCGGCGCCAGAGTGCCGCCGTCGAAGCCGAACTGCAGCGCCGCCACGCCAGCCTCAATCTCGGTGAGCAGCAGGTGATGGAACTGGTGGTCAGCGGCCTGCTCAACAAACAGATTGCAGCCCGGCTGAACGTGAGCGAAATCACCGTCAAGGTCCGCCGTGGCTCGGTGATGCGCAAGATGGAAGCCGATTCCCTCGCCGACCTCGTCAAGTTCGCCGAGCGCCTCAAAGAGTTGCACTGATCGACGGCCCACGCCGAGCCCTCATCGTTATACACAAGTCCGCTTTTGACTCTGGCCGGAGGCCGCTACAGCCTCCAGAAACAGGACGTTTGTACTCAGCAGCTCACTAGTTCACCAGCTGCGGCAGTACGTAGTTGCGCACCACGTACAACGAGCCTTCTGCGCTCAAGTGCCCCGAGTCGATCTGCAGCAGAGAGCGGTTGTCTTCCAGGCGTACCCGGCAGGCATCGGCGATGCACAGTTTGTCGATCAGTGACACGAACTGGATGCCTGCCGATGCGGCCAGTGCGCGGGTTGCCTGATCCACCAACATGACGCTTTGATCCAGAGCCGGATCGCGGATGTGCGATTCGCTCAGCCCCCAATGACGGTTGGCGATGACGCTGGGCAGCGACGGGTTCCACTGCGGGACCGGGCCGATCAGCACGATATGCTTCACGCCAAGCCCCTTGAGCCGGATCGCTATCTGCGTCCAGTCGGTCTTGTCATGCCCGTCCTTCTGCGCGATGACCACTATGTCCGGACGCAGCCTTTCGATGCCCTGCAGGGCCGTTCTGTTGGAGTAGTCACAGGCCCTGCTGGTCGCAGAGGTACGTCCTTGATGGTCACTCAGAGCGGGGCGGCAACTGGCTGAGGCGACTTGATAGAAGGGCGTGCTGTGCGTCAGCAAGGTACGCAAGCCGAGCGACAGCGCCTGCGCGTGAGAGTCGCCCCACAGGAACACGCCGCCCGCACCTTGCTTGCGCGTGCAGGCTTCGTCGATGGCTGATTGGCCGCGTTGGGTCAGGGCAGAGAAGGCATCACATTTCAGCCAGTAAGGCTCGTACAGGTTGTGCTGACGATCAGCGTATTCCTGAATGAAACGTGCCTTGTCCGAAACGCTGACCGGGCGCAGGGGCGATACCACACCGCCAGTCGCACTCACCAGTGTTCCGCCCACGAATACCAGAGCGATCAGCGTGCCGAGCGTGGCATATCTGCTGCGCTGATCAGACGACGGCCTGCTGGCGGGCTGCTCGATCAGCCACCATGAGACCAGACCCAGCGTCACGGCCATGCCGATGCCCACCAGCACTGCGCGGGTCTCGCCCAGTAACCCGGCGTCATTCATCCACACCACCACCGGCCAATGCCAAAGGTACAGCGAGTACGACCGTGTGCCGGTCCATTGGGCCAGCGGGTTACAGGTCAGCAGCGAGTCGTTGCGTGCGGCGACGATCACCGCGAACGTCCCCAGCACCGGCATCAGCACCAGATAACCCGGCCATGTGTCCTGCACGGACAGCAGAAAGAAACCGGCCACGATCAGCGTCAGTCCGATGTGTTCCAGAACGCGCTGCTGCAGGGCCTTCAATTGCAGCGGGAACAGACAGGCGACGCCACCTGCCAGCAACTCCCAGGCGCGGGTCGGCAGCAGGTAAAACGCCGCCTCCGGCCATTGCGAGGAGGCAGACACGCACGCTACAAAGCCTGTCAGGCTTGCGCCCAGTACCCACCAGCGCAGGTTGTGCAGCGCGACGAAGCGACTGAGCATCAGCAGCACGATCGGGTACAGCAGGTAGAACTGCCATTCCACCGACAGCGACCAGGTGTGCAGCAGCCATTTCTCATGGGCACTGGCGGTGAAATACCCCGCCTCACGCCAATAGACAATATTGGAAACGAACCCCAGGCTGCTCGCCACGTGTGTGCCCAGCGCGCGGTAGTCCAGCGGTAGCAGGGAAAACCAGCCCAGCAGCAGCAAGGCAAAACACAGCGCAGCGAGGGCCGGGACGATGCGCCTGGCCCGTGACGTGTAGAACGTCGCCAGCCTGAACTTACCGCTCCTCAAGCCGCGCAGGATGATCCCGGTGATCAGATACCCCGAGATCACGAAAAACACATCCACACCGGCGAAGCCGCCAGGCAGCCAGTCGGGGTGAAAGTGGAAGAGCAGTACCGCAATCACTGCGATGGCGCGCAGGCCATTGATGTCTTTTCTGAAGTCCATTTGAGAAAGCCATCCGTTGGCTGATCGTGAGGAAGAGGCTGCCGGTGATCAGCCGAAACGTGTCGGCGGCCAGCGCGGTGATGATGGGGTGGCGGTCAGCGTGCAGTCGACGACAGTCCGGGCGCATGGCTCGCAGACGGTTCTCTGCCGGCAATCACATGACCAATGGCCAGGCCGATGAACAGGTTGGCGACAGCGACCTCGAACATGTCGGTGGTCCAGCTGATCAGACACCAGCAGAAGCTGATTGCCAGCAGCATATGGCCGACACGGGTCTGATCATCGATCAGTCGGAACAACAGCGGAATCTGCAGCGTATACAGCAGCAAGCCGAGCACGCCCAGCATTGCCCAGAGGTACAGGGCGGAGCTGTCCATACCGAGAAAGACTCCGGCACCGTCCACCGGAAACAGCCCCATCGTGCTGCCGACCATGCCGAAGCCTGCGCCGCTGATCATCCAGCCTTCGCGACTCATCGCATTGATCAGGCCGGGCCAGGTGTTGATCATGCGGTCATACAGCGAGGCCAGAGAGCCGCCGCTGCTGACCGCGTAGGCATCAGGGCTCACAATCAGGCCCAGCGCCGGCAACAGCAGACCGATGCCTACCACCACGGTGCACACTGTCCTGCAGGTCCAGCTCATCCGCCGTAACAACAGCAGCACCATGGTCAGGGCGAAGGCCGCGGCTGGCGCTTTGCTGGTGGTCAGCACGATGGCGTAAAGCGCCACCGCACTCAGCAATAACATCATCAGGCGCGAGCGCAGGAACATGATCAGGTACAGCGTGTAGAAGGCGATCATGATCGACAGCACGTTGGACACTCTGGCGAAACCGGCAATGCGATCCACCTCGTCCGCACTCCATGAGGTATTGGCGCTCAACTGGGTTTCACCGACGCTGTAGCTGTAGCCCTTCCATGGCACGGAGGTGAGCTTGTCCAGGGCAATCCCCAGCAGCGAAGCCAGCAGGCAGAAGCCAATGGCGCGGTACAACAGCTTGCGGCGATACAGCAGGTGCCGGCCACATACCAGGCCGAACACCAGCGGGCTCAGCGCGAACAGGCTGAACGCCAGGTTGTGCACGCTGGCGCGATGCAGCATGGCCAGCAACCCGGAAAGCAGCCACAGAATCATGAATGTCCAGAACAGCCTTCCTGCCCTGAAGGTGCGCAGTTCGAGCGCAAACAGCAGGATGCAGGCGGCTTTGGGCAGATAGAGCAGGGGACTGAGACCTGCCTGATCGAAGTAGAAGCGCAAGGCTCCGGAAAAGGTCTCGACCAGCATCAGGCTGATGGCGACCCACACCACCACCGTGGACTTGTCAAAGGACATTAACGACGACCTGGCGTCGACGCCGTTCGCAGTATTCAACGCCATGCTGGCTGCCTTGTGAAATACGTCAGGGGAATTGCGCGGACAAAGCTACCGCCCGACGATCACGAGGACGTGTCGACACAGGCAGGCTTTGGGAGATGGGGGTCTGGAGCGGACGCTCGCAACGGCATGACAACAGGTATATCAGTCGCAGTTGGGGCAACTGTCAATTAATTAGTCAGGATTAATGGTTATGGGTTGCACGCCCCGTGCCCGGGACAGGACGCGGAGCGTCCAGGACGGCGTGCCCACGCTGGAGCATGAGCACGATAATGTTCCTGAGAACCCCTGTCGTTCCTCACGCTCCAGCCCAGACACTTATCGTTCCTCACGCTCGTAGGAATGCCCTTCCTGACGCTCTGCGTCACCCATCTGCGGACTAAGGGTATTTACGTTTGTCCGGTGCAGGCGGGAAGTACTGATAGAGCCAGGTCTCGCTCAGCGTACGGTCGCCAGTGCGTATGAACATGCGCATTTCAACCGGCTCGACCGAGTCGCTGTCCGGTACCCAGTCGAAGGTCACGCGGTAGCCCTTGATGTCCGGCAGCACGAGGATGTTGAAGTCCTGCACCTTGCCATGGGTGACCGTGACGATGGGTTCGATCCCGGTGCCTTCCGGCAGGCGATCCAGACCGCCGCCGTTGAAGTCCACCGCGAAGCGGCGTGCCCAGGTTGTCGGGTAGTGCTCGCCCGGTGCCCAGCCTTCGAGGAAACCGCCCATGCCTGAACGCGTCGCGTGGACCTGCGCCAGCGGCGTGCTCACCGGTGGCAGCGGGCTCCAGAACAGCTTGTAGCCGAAGTTCATCGAATCCCCGGCCTTGACCGGCGTCTTCGGTGTCCAGAACACCACGATGTTGTCCATCGTCTCGCCGGTGGTCGGCAGTTCCAGCAGGCTGACCTCGCCTTCGCCCCACGCCGTGATCGGCTCGACCCACAGGCTTGGACGGCGGCTGTACCAGACGACCGTGTCCTGATAGCTGGAGAATTCATGATCGCTCTGTACCAGCCCGAAACCTTTCGGATCGGTGTCGGAGAACGCACTGAATTGTGGTTTGGCCGGGTTGTTCAGCGGACGGCAGATCCACTCACCATTGCCACGCCACATCGACAGGCGATCCGAGTCGTGGATTTGCGGGTGGATGGTGTCGCACATGCGGCGTTCGTGAGTGCCGCAGCTGAACATGCTGGTCATCGGCGAAATGCCCAGTTGCTGGATATCGGTACGCGCATTGACGTGCGCGTCGATTTCCATGACCACCTGGCCAGCCTGACAGTCGATGTCGAAGCGGTAGGCACCGGTCGCGCTCGGCGAATCGAGCAGTGCGTAAACCACGAAGCGCGTCGCGTTCTTGTCCGGTGTTTCAAACCAGAACTTGGTGAAGTCCGGGAATTCTTCCTGACGCTTGGCGTAACTGTCGATGGCCAGGCCGCGGGCCGAGAGGCCGTATTGCTTGTTGCTGTCAACGGCGCGGAAGTAGCTGGCGCCGAGGAACGAAACGACGTCATTGATGGCGATTTCAGGCGCCTTGAACAGCTTGAAACCGGCAAAGCCCAGGTCGCCCTTGACCTGGTTCTTGTCGATGCCGCTGTTCTCGTAGTTGAACAGGTCATGGCGGAAGTGCACTTCGCGCGCCTGCTTGCTCTGCGGATCGACGCTGTACATGCGCACGGGCGTCTTGAAGCCCATGCCGACGTGGAAGAAATGCACGTCGAGCTGGCCGTGGACGTCTTTCCACAGCGAGTGATTCGGGTCGTAGCGGATGGCATTGAATTGCTGCGGCGTCATGTTCGCAAGTACCGGTGGCAGCACCTGCTTGTTGCTCACATACCCTTTGCTCGCAAGCTTCTTGGCATGCGCCTGCAACTCTGCAAAATCGAAGTGTTCGATCTCGCCATCGGCTGCGGCGGCCAGTGCCCGCGCAGCAAAAAGCCCTGAGGCCGATACGCTGCCGTAGGCGGCCAACGCCATGGACGCTTTCAGGAGATTTCTGCGATTCATAAAGGTGAAGCCTCTGAGTAATTCTGTGCGTCCTGCACAAAAAATGGCGCGCCAACGACTCCTTGCCGAACGCAAACTACCCACAACAGATAACAAAGACGAGATACGGTTCGGAAATCGGCCAAAAAAAAACGCCGATCATGGGTAATGAATCCGGCGTATTGACGGCTATGACGCTGTTTTTTTCCTCGCTTTAGACTAATCGATTAAGCGCATCGCCGCTTGGCGCAAGGCTTTCAGACGATCGGGGCAAGAAGCGCCGATCAACTCGATGCCTTCGGCCGACGCTAAAAACTTTTTTGCCAAGCAATATTCAGCAATCATTTTGCTGACGCACGGGCTCGCCACCTGCACAACTTCCGGTCGATTTTCCCGTTGGGCAGCGCCGCTATCGCACATTCGTTCAGCTAATAGTCCTGACGAAAGTTTCACTCCGCGTGTTATATCGTAACGCTATGATTCACTGGCATTCAGATGCCAATGCAGGGCTCTCCAAAGGGCGATAAATAAGCGGGTGCCGGGGTAGTGATGCGGGTTGATTTGGATGAGCACGAAGGCCTTGAAGGCCTGCCGCGTTTTCAAATGGCGGTGCAACAGGTTCGGCGTCTGGGACGATTGATGTATTTGACCGGTGGGGCAGGAGCATTCGGGCTGCTGCTGGCGTTGTCCATCGATCTGTTTTCCCCTGGCTCTTTGTGGATGGCGGTGCTGTGCAACGCCTCGGCGGCGTTGTTTCTGCTCACGGCGGGCTTGCAGTCGGCGCGACATGTCGCGCTGTGGCGGGCTCGCGCGCTGCGTTCGCCGGATGCGGACACGCTCGATGAAAACCTGTCTGCTGGCGACGAGAGCGGCTGGTACGAGCGTCTGCTTGAACGGCTGAGTGACTCCGGCAAATCGCTGGTCAGGCACGTGGGCAGCTCGGCCCTGTGGCTTGCCGGTTGGGCGGTGCTGGCGTTGATCGTCGTTCGCGCCTTCTGGAACCTGGCGCTGTCCGGCGCCGACCTCTCCACCGCCGGTAGCCTGGCCGGCAGCGTTATGCTGCTGTTGGCGTTCGGGCTGCTGGTCATAGAGCGACAGTTGAGCAGCGAGTCCGACAGTCAGTCGCCGGAGGCCGGAGCGCTGGCGCAACTGGTGCGCATGACGCTCATCGTTCTGCTGATTGGCGCGCTGTGCCTGTTCTTCTCCAGTGCAGAGCGTGTCTGGCCTGCGCGGCTGGCGGTGTTGATCGGCCTGCTGCCGCTTGGCGTGGCGCTGGAGTTCCTGCTGCGCGCTGTGCTGTCGGTGTTCAGCCCGCGCAACCCACGTAGCGAACCGCGCCTGCTGGCCGCCAGTTTCATCGCTGACCTGTTGCGCTGGCCGCCGCGCCCGCTGCTTGCCCTGCAGCACGAACTGCACAACCGTTTCGGCATCGATCTGCGCCAGATCTGGGCCTTTACCTACATGCGTCGCGCCTTTTTGCCGGTGCTGGCGGTGGTCGCAGCGCTGGGCTGGGTGCTGAGCGGCGTGCATGAAATCCCCATGCAGGGGCGGGGCATTTATGAGCGCTTCGGCAAGCCGGTTGATGTATTCGGTCCCGGTCTGCATGTGGGTTTGCCCTGGCCGTTCGGGCGCGTGCTGGCGGTTGAAAACGGTGTGGTTCATGAGCTGGCGACCAGCGTTTCTGCCGCCGACACCTTCGAGCAGACGCTGGACCCGGCCGAAGGCCCGCCACCGGGCAGCGCCAACCGTCTGTGGGATGCCAGCCATATCAACGAAAAGTCCCAGGTCATTGCCAGCAGTGCCGGCGACAAGCAGAGCTTTCAGATCGTCAACATGGACGTGCGATTCGTCTATCGCATTGGCCTGACAGATGCCGCAGCCATGGCGTCGACCTATAACAGCGCTGACATTCCGGCCTTGATTCGCAGCACGGCCAGCCGGGTGCTGGTGCATGATTTTGCTTCGCGCACGCTGGATGAACTGCTCGGCGAACAGCGCAGCGGCCTGGCCGATGACATCGGCAAGGCCGTGCAGGCCGACTTGCAGCGTCTGGACAGCGGCGTCGAATTGCTCGCCACGGTGGTTGAAGCCATCCACCCGCCCGCCGGTGCTGCCAACGCCTATCATGCTGTTCAGGCTGCGCAGATCGGTGCACAGGCGCTGATCTCCCGCGAACGCGGCGCGGCCAGCGACAAGGCCAATCAGGCGCAGCTCAATGCCAGCGTGGCGCGTGATCAGGCCAGTGCCGCCGCCCGCGAGATTCTGGCCGGCGCACAGGGTGCAGACCTGCGCTTCAGTGCTGAACGTCAGGCCTATGCCAAGGCAGGCCAGGCGTTTTTGCTGGAGCAATACCTGGCCCAACTGACCGAGGGCCTGGGTAATGCGAAGTTGCTGATACTGGATCATCGTCTGGGCGGCGACAGTGCGCCGACCATCGACCTGCGTACCTTCACCCCACCGGCAGACCCAACGGCGCCGCGTAAAGCCGTTCAGTAAGGAGTCGTCCCTTGAGTCTGTTCCATCATCATCACGATCACGCCGACCACGATAGCCATGACAGCCACGGCCATGGCGGCCACGGTCATCACCATCATCATGGCGCCAGCGGCCCGGCAGCGTTCCCTTGGCGGCGGGCAAGCCTGGCTGCGCTGCTGATCGCGTTTGCGATTGCAGCAGCGAGCCTGGTGCAGGTGCGTTCGGGCGAGGCGACTGTCGTCACGCGCTTCGGCAACCCGTCCCGGGTCCTGCTGGAGCCGGGCCTCAACTGGCGCTGGCCGGCACCGTTCGAGGCGACCATCCCGGTGGACCTGCGCCTGCGCACTACCTCCAGCGGTCTGCAGGACGTCGGTACCCGCGATGGCTTGCGCATCATCGTTCAGGCCTACGTGGCGTGGCAGGTGCAGGGCGACGCCGACAACGTGCAGCGCTTCATGCGCGCAGTACAGAACCAGCCCGACGAAGCGGCGCGGCAGATCCGCACTTTTGTCGGCTCGGCGCTGGAAACCACGGCGAGCAGTTTCGACCTCTCCAGCCTGGTGAATACCGACGCCAGCAAAGTGAATATCACCGCCTTCGAAAATCAGCTGCGCCAGCAGATCGATCAGCAACTGCTGGCGACTTACGGAGTGCGTGTCTTGCAGGTCGGCGTTGAACGACTGACCCTGCCGTCGGTGACGCTCAACGCTACCGTGGACCGCATGCGCGCCGAGCGCGAGACCATCGCCACCGAGCGCACCGCCGTGGGCAAGCGAGAGGCGGCGCAGATTCGTTCGGCCGCCGAGCGCGACGCACGGATTGTCGAAGCCGATGCCACGGTCAAGGCGGCCGATATTGAAGCACAGTCGCGGGTTGAAGCCGCGCAGATCTATGGCCGTGCCTATGCGGGCTCGCCGCAGCTCTACAACCTGCTGCGCTCGCTGGACACGCTGGGCACCATCGTAACGCCCGGCACGCGTCTGATACTGCGTACCGACGCCGCGCCGTTCCGCGTGCTGGTGGACGGCCCGCCGACGCTGGATGGCAAGAGCGGAACGCAGCCATGAGCCAGCCGGTCGACGAAGCCGTGGCGCAGCGCCCGCCGGTGAACAGCCCCTGGTTGCAGGCGAGTCGTCTGGCGTTTATTGGGCTGTATGGCGTGACACTGCTGGCCGCGCTGGCCTGGGCGACGTCCAACGTGCGCCAGATCGACCCACAGAACCGCGCGGTGGTCATGCACTTCGGCGCGATCGAACGGGTTCAGAACGCAGGATTGCTGGTCGCCTGGCCGCAGCCGTTCGAACAGGTGGTGCTGCTGCCTTCGGCTGATCGGGTGATCGAGCGGCGCGTGGAAACCCTGCTGCGTTCGCCTGCCGCGTTGAAGGCCGATGAAATCGCGACACTGTCGGCACCCATGAGTGATGCACTGGCAGGCTCCGGTTTTCTGCTGACTGGCGATGCCGGTGTGGTGCAACTGGACGTCACGGTGTTTTACAAAGTGACTGACCCCACTGCCTTCGTGTTGCAAGGCGAGCATGTATTGCCCGCGCTGGACCGACTGGTCAATCGCAGCGCTGTGGCGCTGACGGCAGCGCGGGACCTGGACACCATTCTGGTTGCCCGTCCCGAGCTGATCGGTGCTGACAGCCAGGCTGCCGAGCGACGTGAACGGCTGCGTGGCGATCTGGTGCGCGGCATCAATCAGCGTCTGGCCGAGCTCAAGGCGACAGGCATGGGCATCGGTGTCGAGGTCGCTCGGGTGGATGTGCAGTCGAGCCTGCCGACCTCCGCAGTCAATGCGTTCAATGCCGTGCTGACGGCCAGTCAGCAGGCCGATCAGGCCGTGGCCAATGCACGCACTGATGCCGAAAAGTTGACCCAGACCGCCAATCAACAGGCCGACCGAACCCTGCAAGTGGCGCACGCACAGGCGTCCGAGCGTCTGGCCAAGGCGCAGGCGGCCACTGCAACGGTCGTCAGCCTGACCCAATCAGCCGAAACCCGCAGCGACCCCGGCCTGATGCAACGCCTCTACCGTGAACGTGTACCGGCCATTCTGCATCAGGCAGGTTCGGTGACCACGGTCGACCCCAAAGACGATTCCCGCCTGATCATTCAGGGAGCACCACAATGAGTGGCGAAGCCGTTCACACCCACGACGCCGACCAGCCGCAAGCGCCTGGCAGTCTGCTGAGCAGCGCAGAACAGCGCAGTGCCGCCCGGCAGCTAACCCTCGCGATGCTGGCCTTGGGCTTGCTGGGATTGGGACTGGTCTGGCGGTTTTTTGCCCCGGAGCAGGAAGGTGTCAGCCAGTTGCTCTTGGGCGCTGCATCACTGTTGGTGGCAATACCGGTGATCAGCGCCGGCTGGCACAGCTTGCGGCATCCGAGCCTGCACGGCATCACCGACCAGTTGATCGCGCTGGCGATGCTCGGTGCCTGGGCCACCGGTGACCTGATGACCGCCGCCTTGCTGCCGATCATCATGATCTTCGGTCATGTGCTGGAAGAGCGCAGTGTGATCGGCTCGCAGGAGGCCATCGAAGCGCTGGGACGCCTGACCCGCAGCCAGGCCCGTTTGCTGAGCGCCGACGGCAGTGTGCGTGAGGTTGATAACGCGATGCTCAAAGCCGGCGATCAGGTGGAGGTGCGGGCGGGCGACCGCGTTCCGGCGGACGGTCGGGTGCTGTCCGGGCAAGCCAGTCTGGATACGTCGTCGATCACCGGCGAATCTGTCCCGCTGGAAGCCATTGTCGGGGTCGAGGTGTTCGGTGGCGCCATCAATCTGGACGGCCTGCTGCGCATTGAAGTGACCCGCATCGGCGATCAGTCGACGCTGGGCAAGGTCATCGCGCTGATGCAGAGCGCAGAGCGTTCCAAGCCGCCTATCACGCGTCTGCTGGAGCGCTACGCAGGCAGTTACATGGTGCTGGTCTTGCTGATCGCGGCGCTCACCTGGTTTATCACTCAGGATGCCCAGGCGATGCTGGCAGTGCTGGTCGCAGCCTGTCCCTGTGCGCTGGTGCTTTCGGCCCCGGCCACTGCCATTGCCGGTATTGCGGTCGCGGCGCGGCACGGGATTCTGATCCGCAGTTCGGCGTTTCTCGAAGAACTGGCTGACCTCAACTCACTGGTTGTGGATAAAACCGGCACCCTGACCTATGGCCGACTGCGCTTGCAGTCGGTGCAGGCTGACGGTCCACAGCATCCGCAATTGCTGGAGCTGGCCGCGAGCCTCGGGTCGGTCAGCAGCCACCCGGTGAGCCGGGCTTTGGCCGGGCTGGTGGACAACGCCCGGCTGCTGCCGTTGACCGACACCCGTGAGCGCCAGGGTCTGGGGGTGGTGGCCTCGACCGGGCAGGGTGATGCGGCACTGGGCCGCCCGGAGTTGTTCGCGCAGATGGGCATCATCACGCCTACCGTCCCTGCACATGACGGCCCGCTGGCCGGGCTGTCGCTGGACGGTGTTTTTCTCGCCTGGCTGCTGCTGGCCGACAGCGTCAAACCCGAAGCCCAGGCGGCACTGTTCGAATTGCGTGGCCTGGGCCTGGGGCGACAGTTGCTGTTGACCGGCGATCGGCAGAGCGTGGCCGACAACCTGGCGCACGATATCGGCATCGCTGACGTGCAGGCTCAGGCGCTGCCTGAGGACAAGCTCAACCGCGTCATGGGTGAGATTGCCAAAGGGTTCCGGCCGATGGTGGTGGGCGACGGGGTCAACGATTCGCTGGCCCTGAAGGCGGGCGTGGTCGGCGTGGCGATGGGCGCGGGTGGGGCGGATATCGCGCTGGCGTCCGCCGACATCGTGCTGATCGGCAGCGACCTGCGCCGCCTCGGCACCTGCGTGCGACTCAGCCGCCAGTGTCGTCATACCCTGCAGGTCAACGTCATCATCGGGCTGGGCTGGACGCTGGCCATCGTGGCACTGGCCGCCTTTGGTCTGCTTGGTGCTGCGGGTGCGATGGTCGCAGCTATCCTGCACAATCTAAGCACCCTGTTGGTATTGGGCAACGCCGGACGTTTGCTGCGCTTTCAGGAGCCATTGCTCAAGCTCGAAGACGTGGGTGTGCAACATCAGGTCTCACGCCTGCACTGATGATCAGTGCGTCAAACGGCTTGAGCTTTGACTAATTCTGTTACAGATTAAGCGCTGTGTTTCATTGTGTGATCCAAATTCAGGCTGACTCTCGGCTCGAATCAGAGGGCACAGGGCTGTTCCCCCGCAGTTGATTCATAGCAGTTTTGCCGTCGCCAATGCCTTTTTCGGGCCCTTTTGCGGGGCCCTTGCTGGATTACTCTTTTTTGAGTTTCTGGATAAGGGGGTGATTTTGAAATGCTTACACAACTTCCAACGGCCCTGCAGAATCTCCATCTGCCGTTGCGGCTAAAGCTCTGGGACGGTCATCAGATGGACCTCGGGCCTTCGCCCAGCGTCACGATAGTCGTCAAGGATCCGCAACTGGTCTCCGACTTCAGCCACCCCAGCCTGGGCCTGCTTGGCAGCGCGTTCGTGGAGGGACGGCTGGAGCTGGAGGGTTCAATCAGCGAAGTGGTCCGGGTCTGCGATGAACTGACCCACGCGCTGGTGGACGATGACGACAGCGCAGGCAATCCGGTCCGGGTCGAGCATGACAAAGACACTGATGCTGCCTCGATTGCCTATCACTACGATGTTTCCAACGACTTCTACCAGCTCTGGCTCGACAGGGAGATGGTCTACTCCTGCGCGTATTTCAAGACCGGCGACGAATCGCTGGAGCAGGCGCAGCAGGATAAATTCCACCACCTGTGCCGCAAGTTGCGGCTCCAGCGCGGTGAGTACCTGTTGGACGTCGGCTGCGGCTGGGGCGGGCTGGCGCGTTTTGCTGCTCGCGAATACGGCGTGAAGGTCTTCGGCATCACGCTGAGCCAGCAACAATTGGCGCTGGCTCGCGAGCGGGTTCAAGCCGAAGGTCTGCAGGACAAGGTCGACCTGCAACTGCTCGATTACCGTGACCTGCCGCAGGATGCGCGCTTCGACAAGGTGGTCAGTGTCGGCATGTTCGAGCACGTCGGGCATGCCAACCTGCCGTTGTACGCGCAACGCCTGTTCGGCGCGGTGAAGGAGGGCGGCCTGGTGATGAATCACGGTATCACCGCCCGGCATACCGACGGTCGTCCTGTCGGGCGTGGTGCCGGCGAGTTCATCGATCGCTATGTTTTCCCCAATGGCGAGCTGCCGCACCTGGCCATGATCAGCGCCCAGATCAGCGAAGCCGGGCTTGAAGTGGTCGACGTCGAAAGCCTGCGCCCGCACTACGCGAAAACCCTCGAGCACTGGAGCGCACGACTGGAATCCCGGCTAGACGAAGCCGCGCGCATCGTGCCCGAACAGACCCTGCGCATCTGGCGGCTGTACCTCGCAGGCTGTGCCTATGGATTCACCAAAGGCTGGATCAACCTGCACCAGATACTCGCCGTAAAACCATTCGCCGACGGCAAGACCGGGCTACCGCTGACGCGTGAGGATATTTATGGGTGACGTCCCGTTTAGCCCCTCAAGGCAAGCAGCGTAGCGAGCACAGGTCTCACAGAATCGGTGAAATCAGCCGCGCCACACGCATACCCAGTTGATGCAGGCGTCGCGTTTCGTGGCTTTCCTGCACGGAGATTTCGCGGGCGAGGTTGAAGTCGGCGGTGAGCATGGATTCCACCTGGCTGGAGAAGTCGCTGTCGACCGTCAGCAGCATCAGTTCGAAGTTAAGGCGGAACGAGCGGTTGTCGAGGTTGGCGCTGCCGATGGCGGTAATCTCGTTGTCGACCAGGACGACCTTCTGATGCAGGAAGCCCGGTTCGTAGCGGAATACCCGCACTCCGGCACGCACAGCATCGAAGGCGTACAGACTTGAAGCGGCATACACCACGTAATGGTCGGGGCGCGACGGCAGCAGCAGGCGCACGTCCACGCCGCGCAACACTGCCAGGGTCAGCGCAGCAGTGACGGCTTCGTCAGGGATGAAGTAGGGGCTGGTGATCCACACGCGTTCTTCGGCCGCATGAATGGCCTCAACGAAGAACAGCGAGCAGGTTTCCTGCGCATCAGCCGGGCCACTGGTCAGCAACTGGCAAAGCACACCGTCTTCGGGAAATTCATCAGGCAGGCTGAGCGGTGGCAGTTCGCGAGTGGCCCAGAACCAGTCCTCAGCGAACGACTCCTGCAAGCAGGCGACCACCGGGCCGATGACTTGCACGTGAGTATCGCGCCATGGGGCCAGCGGCGGCTTCAGGCCCATGTATTCATCACCCACGTTATGACCGCCTATATAGCCTTTCAGGCCATCGACGACGACGATCTTGCGGTGGTTGCGGAAGTTGATCTGAAAGCGATTGAGCCAGCCGCCGCGTGTGGCGAAGGCTTTTATCTGCACGCCACCGTCGCGTAGCTTATCGATATAGGCACCTGGCAGAGCGTGGCTGCCGATGCGGTCGTAAAGTACAAAGATCGCCACGCCTTCGGCGGCTTTTTCCAGCAGCAGCGATTGCAGTTCGCGGCCGAGTTTGTCGTCATGAATGATGAAGAACTGAATCAGGATGGTCTTTTTCGCTTCACGGATGGCCTGAAAAATGGCTCCGAAGGTTTCCTCGCCATTGATCAGCAACTTGACCTTGTTGTTGGCCAGCGCCGGCATGTTGCCCAGCTTGGGCATTGCACGCAGCGCCGCATACGCCTCTGATCGACGCGCAGCCACAGCTTCTTCCATCCATGGGCGCCAGTTGAGGTCGCCGATCGCGATCCGCATTTCCTGGTTGGCCTGGCGGCGCGCCTTGATGTACGCGTCGAATGAGCTTCGGCCGAACACCAGGTAAGGCAGCAAGGTGAAATAGGGAATGAACAGCAGCGGCATCGCCCAGGCAATGGCGCCTTGGGAAGTCCGCACCGTCAGCAATGCATGGATGGCGGCACCTGTACCGAGTAAATGAATGAAACCCAGGACGTAACCGAAAAAGTACGGGTCGTGATAATCCATGTGGAACAATGCTCCTCGCCTTTGCTGCCTAACAGACCACAGCTGAACAGGAATGTCGCTATTTAATTCCGGGTGCAACTGGGCGACATGTCTGCCGTCTAAGGTTTATCTTTTGGCTGGATTATTCCAGTCTCGTTTTCATCCGCAATGCCCGATCAGGAATCTTGAAATGAACAAACGCATGTTGGCTTGGATGTTTTGTCTGGCGGCTCCTTTGGCTCAGGCGCAGATGCTGCAACCGGGGTTGTGGGAGCTGACGTCCAGCAATATGAAAGTGGACGGACAACAGCTACCGGACATGCAGTTGATGCTGGGGCAGTTGCAAAACCTGCCGCCCGAGCAGCGCGCGATGATGGAACAGATGATGAAGAAGCAGGGCGTCACCCTGGGCGGCAAAGGTGTGAGGGCTTGCCTGACTCAGGCGCAAGTACAGTCGGACGACATTCCGCTGACTGACCCGGCATCCGGATGCACGCAAAAGATTACTGCGCGCAACGGCAAGACCTGGAATTTCCAGTTCAGCTGCCCGAAAGCCAAGGGCACCGGGCAGGCGCAGTTCCTGAGTGATCGTGAGTTCACCACCAATGTTGTGGGTACATTCAATGCTACCGGTCAGCAACAGAACGGCAGCATGGACACCCGTGCAGTGTGGCTGGGGCCCCAATGTGGCAACGTCGCCCCGCGTACCTGATCAAATTCATGGAGTTATGTTCCACGTGGAACACGCTGCCTAGAGGTGATGATTTTTTGTCGCCTCTGGCAGCGTTTCAGATGACTTAATCTTCATGAAGGGCCTCATCTTTCGCTCGTAACTGCATGTTATATTGTTACTAATGATGTGGATGAACCCTTCGTGAGCCGGGATGCTCAATTTGCTCTTTGAGACGTTCCATGCACCGACGCCAAGTGTTGCTCAATATGCTGCTGGCCAGCGCGGCCCTGACGTTGCCGTTGGGTGCCTTCGCCACGCAGATTCGTAACGCCCGTCTTTGGCGTACCAACGACAAGCTGCGACTGGTCCTCGACCTGAGCGGCCCGGTGCAATACAAGACTTTCACCCTGACAGCCCCCGACCGCCTGATCATCGACGTCAGCGGTTCACGGCTGACCGGCGACTTCAGCCAGTTGGCGCTGGACCGTACCGTCATAAAATCGATTCGCTCCGGGCACTACGGCCAGGGCGACGACACGCGCATCGTGCTGGACCTCACCGCACCGGTACAGCTCAACAGTTTCCTGCTTGGTCCGGAAGGCGGGCAGGGGCATCGGCTGGTGCTGGACATGAGTTCCACGGCCCATGCGCCTGTGCAGATGGCTGAGCTGCCGCCGGTGGTGCCTGTACCGATCCCGACCAGCAAGGCGCACACCGGGCGCGACATCATGGTGGTGGTCGATGCCGGCCATGGCGGCAAGGATCCTGGTGCCGTGGGTTCGAGGGGTGAGCGCGAAAAAGATGTGGTGCTCTCCATCGCTCAATTGCTGGCCCGACGCTTGAAGCGCGAGAAAGGCTTCGACGTACGTCTGGTGCGCAACGATGACTTTTTCGTACCGCTGCGCAAGCGTGTCGAGTTCGCGCACAAGTCCAACGCCGACATGTTCATTTCCGTGCACGCCGATGCTGCGCCTCGTCTGACGGCATCGGGTGCGTCGGTGTTCGCTCTTTCCGAAGGCGGTGCAACGTCGGCAACGGCGCGCTTCATGGCTCAGCGGGAAAACGGCGCGGACCTGCTGGGTGCCACGTCGCTGCTCAATCTGAAGGACAAGGACCCGATGCTTGCCGGGGTGATTCTCGACATGTCGATGAACGCCACCATTGCGGCCAGTCTGCAACTGGGTCACACCGTCCTGGGCAGTCTGGAAGGCATCACCACGCTGCATCAGAAGCGCGTTGAACAGGCCGGGTTCGCCGTTCTCAAATCACCGGACGTGCCGTCGATTCTGGTCGAAACCGGTTTCATCTCCAACAGCCGCGATAGTCAGCGTCTGGTCACTGCGCGTCATCAACAGGCCGTTGCCGATGGCCTGTTCGATGGCCTGCAGCGCTATTTCCAGCGTAACCCGCCAGTGGATTCGCACATGGCCTGGCTGCAGGCGCAGAAGCAGGAACAGCCGGTCTGACCGGCTTAGCGGCAGCCGTTCAAGCGGCTGCAGGTGATCTTGCTGCGCGTACCGCTTGAGCTGGATACCCGAGTGATTGTCGTCCAGCCTACGCGCTGCACAGTGCCTGCCCAGGCTTCGCCGTCGGAAGCCAGCCCGGTAAAAAACGTCAACTGGCCATAGCGACTGTTGGTCTGCGCCCAGCGGCGCTTGTCGAGTACCTCGTAACCCTTCAACCAGGTCGTTGATCCGGCGGTGGCCACGCTGTAGCTATTGCCGTGCGCATCGTTGCACGCCAGCAGCGTCGCACTGCGCGTGCAGGTGGCGAGATCGGCGGAGGGTCTTGGTGGTGCAGCCATCAAATGCGCGCTGATCAGCATCGCCATCAAGCCTGTTGAAACCCGTCTCATGAAGATCCCTTCAGCAAGGCCATAGCTATTTGCGGTTGTTATACTATAACATCCTGTTGTGATTAGAGTTGGCTGCCAGAGGGATTCGTCGCAGCCGACATGAACAAGGTTCAAACCTTGCAGCTGCCTGGAGAATCCTGATGGCAAATCTTCTACCCGTTACCGTACTGTCCGGTTTTCTCGGCGCCGGAAAAAGCACTTTACTCAATTATGTGCTGCGCAACCGCGAAAACCTGCGGGTTGCGGTGATCGTCAATGACATGAGCGAGATCAACATCGACGGCAGCGAAGTTCAGCGTGATGTCAGCCTGAACCGTGCCGAAGAAAAGCTGATCGAGATGAGCAACGGCTGCATTTGCTGCACCCTGCGCGAGGATCTGCTCGAAGAGGTCAGCCGTCTGGCTCAGGACGGTCGTTTTGATTACTTATTGATCGAATCCACAGGAATCTCCGAGCCGTTGCCCGTGGCCGAAACCTTCACCTTCCGCGACGAGGCCGGCAAAAGCCTGATGGACCTGGCGCGCCTGGACACCATGGTCACCGTAGTCGACGGCGTGAACTTCCTGCTCGATTACGAGGCGGCAGACGGCTTGTCCACACGCGGTGAAACCATGGGTGAAGACGATGATCGCTCGATTACCGACCTGCTGATCGAGCAGATCGAGTTTGCCGACGTCATCCTGCTCAGCAAGATCGACCTGATCAGCTCCAGTGAGCGTGAAGAGCTGATGGCGATCCTCAAGCGCCTCAACCCGGAGGCCGAGATTGTGCCGATGGTGATGGGCCAGGTGCCGTTGGCGACGATTCTCAACACCGGGCGTTTTGACTTCCAGCGCGCTTCCCAGGCACCGGGCTGGCTCAAGGAAATGCGCGGCGAACACCTGCCGGAAACCGAAGAGTACGGCATTGCATCAACGGCCTATCGTGCTCGCCGACCGTTCCATCCGGAGCGCTTTTTCGATTTCATCAATCGTCCCTGGAGCAACGGCAAGCTGTTGCGCTCCAAAGGCTTCTTCTGGCTGGCCAGCAAATACAAGGATGCGGGCAGCTGGTCGCAGGCAGGCGGCTTGATGCGTCATGGTTTTGCCGGGCGCTGGTGGCGTTTCGTGAACCGTGACAGCTGGCCTGAGGACAAGGAAAGCGTCAGTTCCATTCTGGAGAACTGGTCGACTGAAACCGGCGACTGTCGGCAGGAGCTGGTGTTCATCGGCCAGAACATTGATTTTGCGCAGCTGACTGCCGAGCTGGACAACTGCCTGCTCACTGATGCGGAAATGGAGGCGGGCGCCGACCGTTGGCGTGCGCTGGCCGATCCGTTTGGCGATTGGCATGAAGAGGTGGCTGCCTGATGCTGGCTCATCGTTTTAAACCTGAAACCGCAATCCGACAGGCACAGGGCGATACGCCCGACGTGCTGGGCGATATTCTGCAGGATGGCGTCAACCTGGCGCTCTGGCAGCGTCAACTGCCTGCGCACATAGAAGACTTCGGTGCCTTGCTGCTGTCGATGGGTGAGCCTTTAGCCGAATCCATGACCCTGGAGGTGCAGGGCGGCGAGGTCGAGCCTGACCTGAGCGCGCTGGCAACGGGGTATTCCGACCTGCTGGGCTATCAGGGATTCATTGCCGACGTTTCCTGGCTGGTCGGCGCCTATGCCTGTCTGTTGGGTGCCGAATGCGTTGGCCTGCGCTTGCGGGTGCTCGACAAGGCCATGTGCCCGCGCTTCCATGTCGACCACGTGCCGGTGCGTCTTATCACCACTTACGGCGGGGTTGGCAGTCAATGGCTGCATGAAGGGGTGATGGACCGCAAACAACTGGGGCGTCTGGACGCTGAGCCGACGGATGCTGCCCATATCCAGCAGATCAACAGCGGTGACGTGGCGCTGCTCAAGGGCGAGCGCTGGCACGGTAATGAAGGTTTTGGCCTGATCCATCGCTCGCCGCAATTGCTGCGCAACGAGCGCAGGTTGATTCTGACGCTGGACTGGCTGGCGTGATGCTCAGTCAGGCGTTATCCACTGCCCCTTGCTCTGGCCTTCGCAAAAGGGTTTGAGGTACAGCGCGTCACCGGCGACGCCGTAATAGTGGATGTGCTCGCGATACGGCATATTGGCAACCTGCGCATTGCGGCAAACGCCGAATGCGCCTGCCGGACATTGTTGCGAATAGGTGGTCTCGGTCTTCTGCCCGGCCAGTTGCGGCTGGCAGAAGCTGTCGTGAAACAGGTTTGCCGGAATGTTGATATTTTCCTGGCAGACCTTCACGTCGAGCCTTTCGGCCTGGCTGTGGACCAGACACGCTTCGGCCCACGCCGAGCCGCAAGACGCTGTCAGCAGCATCAACGCCAGGCGGGCAGACAGCCGCATTACTTGCATCGGTATCCTTCCTTGCTCTTCAATGAACAACGCATTCGCCAAAAGTGATCTCATGCTGCAAAACATACCGACGCATGTCATCGGTGGCCCGTTGGGCGCCGGCAAGACCAGCCTGATCAAGCGTCTGCTGGCGCAGAAACCTGCCCATGAGCGCTGGGCCATATTGATCAATGAGTTCGGGCAGATCGGCCTGGACGCCGCGCTGCTGACCACGGATGCCGATGGTATCGCACTTGGCGAAGTGGCTGGCGGCTGCCTGTGTTGCGTCAATGGCGTGCCGTTCCAGATCGGCCTGGGGCGTTTGTTGCGCAAGGCGCGGCCGGACCGTCTGTTGATCGAGCCTTCGGGGCTGGGCCATCCCGCGCAACTGATGACGCAATTGCGCGAAGCGCCGTGGCGCGGCGTTCTGGATGTTCAGCCCGGCGTGGTGGTGCTGGACGCGCAGGCAATGCTCGCCGGACAACCGTTGCCGAGTACTCAGCAGGAAGCCCTGGCGCATGCCGGGCTGGTGGTCATGAACAAGTCCGAGCAACTGGATGATGTCGCTCGCCAGGCATTGGCCGAACAGTTGCTGCCGCATGCCTTGATCTGGACCCGACACGGCGAGCTGTCCCTGAGCCGTGTGCCGGGGTTCGCCAGTGGCACCGCTGTGGATAAACAGACTGTGGATAAGCTGATGCTGCCCAACGGCGTCGGCCACTTGCCCGCGCTATGGACCGACCCGAGGGTGCCGATCTGTCTGAGTCAGGTCAGTGCTGACGGCTGGAGCATCGGCTGGCGCTGGCATCCCTCGCAGCGCTTCGACCTGCAGCGCATCCTGCACTGGCTGGAAAGCCTTGATTGGCGGCGGGCGAAGATGGTTATCCACAGCGAGGGCGGCTGGTATTCCGGCAACGTGGTAGACAGGGCTCCGCTGGCCTGGCAAATCAGTGAATGGCGTCAGGACTCACGCCTGGAGTTGATCTTTTCCACAGCGCAGGATGTGGATAAGTTGCAGGCGCAGATGGCGGAGTGTCTGGCGTGACAGGTGATAGCTGAGGGCAGCACGCAGAGCGTCCGGGACGGCATGCCAACCCGGAGCCTTGGCACGATAGTCAGCCGGATTTGCGCATGGAGATGAGCGCTGAATCGCGGCAACAAGAGTCGTGCGTGGCTACTGCTTCCATTTCTGATGCGATTGACGCCATTCGCTCATCTGAATAACTTCAGCGCTGGGCGGTGGTGTTTTGATTTCAAAGGGGTAGGGTGCCAGTTCGATTTGCGCAGTGTGCGCGCCGAACATGGTGATCGTGCCAGGGTGACGTTGCTCGCCGGTCACCGTGAACTCGAAGCCATACACGCGGGCCAGGCGTTTGCGGCCCTGAGCGTCGCGGGCGAAGGTCAGGCGGCGCAGGGCAACCGCGTCGTCCAGCAATTGCAGCTCAAGGCGTTCGCAGTGCTGCTTGACGCGTGCCAGCGCCTTTTCGCGCAGACCATGGGCGTGCCACCACCAGGCCGCGGCGCTCGCGAACAGCATCAGCACGAAGATGTTTCCCAAGGTCAGCATGACGGAGTGCTCCAGCGTAGGAGTCGTCAGCTTAACTGTCCTGAGTGATTTACAGCCATACTGCGCGACTTATATTTCTCATTATTGCATTTGCATCGTGTTCAGGATTCCGCCCCCCATGAAACGTACGCCTCATTTGCTCGCTATCCAGTCCCATGTGGTATTCGGCCACGCCGGCAACAGCGCAGCGGTGTTCCCGATGCAGCGTATCGGGGTCAACGTCTGGCCGCTCAACACGGTCCAGTTCTCCAACCACACGCAATACAAGCAGTGGACCGGCGAAGTGCTGGCTCCGCAGCAGATTCCTGCGCTGATCGACGGGATTGCCGCCATCGGCGAGCTGGGCAACTGCGATGCGGTGCTGTCGGGGTATCTGGGCAGTGCGGCGCAGGGCAGGGCGATCCTCACGGGCGTGGCACGCATCAAGGCGGCCAATCCGAAAGCGCTGTACCTGTGCGACCCGGTGATGGGCCATCCTGAAAAAGGCTGCATCGTTGCCCCCGAAGTCAGTGATTTCCTGCTGCAGGAAGCGGCGGCCATGGCGGACTTCATGTGCCCCAATCAACTGGAGCTGGACAGCTTCTCGGGGCGTAAGCCCGAATCACTGCACGACTGCCTGGCGATGGCGCGTGCCTTGCTGGCGCGTGGTCCCAAGGCGATTGTGGTGAAACACCTCGATTACCCCGGCAAGGCCGCCGATGGTTTTGAAATGCTGATGGTCACTGCCGAGGCCAGCTGGCATCTGCGCCGCCCGTTACTGGCATTTCCGCGTCAGCCGGTCGGCGTGGGTGATCTGACCTCCGGGTTGTTTCTGTCGCGTGTGCTGCTCGGCGACGATCTGGTTGCAGCGTTCGAGTTCGCTGCGGCCGCCGTCCACGAGGTGCTGCTGGAAACCCAGGCCTGTGGCAGCTATGAGCTGGAACTGGTGCGCGCTCAGGATCGCATCGCGCATCCACGGGTAAAGTTCGAAGCCGTGCGTTTGTAATAGATCTGCTATCAAAGGCTCGGGCATCGATGCCCGAGCCGGGTAATTACAACGCTTCTTCCTTGATGTCCTGATAACGCTTTTCCAGTTCCTGACGAATCTGGCGGCGTTGCTGCGCCTGGATGAAACGCCGTTTGGCATCGGCCGATTCGGGCTCCAGGGGCGGGACGCTGGCGGGCTTGCGATTGTCGTCCACGGCAACCATGGTGAAGAAGCAGCTGTTGGAGTGACGTACCGAGCGTTCGCGGATATTTTCGGTGACAACCTTGATGCCCACCTCCATGGAGGTGTTGCCGGTGTAATTGACCGAGGCGAGAAAGGTCACCAGTTCACCGACGTGCACCGGCTCACGGAAAATCACCTGGTCTACCGACAGCGTTACCACGTAGCGTCCGGCGTAGCGGCTAGCACATGCGTAGGCCACTTCGTCCAGGTACTTGAGCAGCGTGCCGCCATGTACGTTGCCAGAGAAGTTGGCCATGTCCGGGGTCATCAATACAGTCATCGACAGCTGGGCGTTTCCGGGTTCCATAGCGTACTCACACGGTCAATGTGTTCAAGGGGCGCCTATGCTGGCGCTCAAGGGGCTTGCGACAGTTATCGGGACGCTGGCCAGCAGGCGGCCGTCACGCGTCATAACTATCTGTTTCCATATATTGCACCGCCTTTATGTCGAAGGGGGCGGTGTTAACCTGCAAAAACCTGTGGATCGGGTTTTTTCCTACGTCTTTATCGGATTTTAGTGACGAAAAGGATAGCTGTCGCCCTGAAGGGCACGGCGATATCGGCTTGTAACGCCATCATCACAAGGAGCTTCGCCATCATGCATGCCATCAATTTCATTCAGGATCTGGCAGTGATCATGCTGGTGGCCGGTGTGGTGACCATTCTCTTCCATCGCCTCCGGCAGCCCGTCGTGCTGGGCTATATCGTTGCCGGGTTCATCATCGGTCCGCACACCCCGCCATTCAGTCTGATCCACGACGAAGACACCATCAAAATTCTGGCCGAGCTCGGGGTGATCTTCCTGATGTTCTGCCTCGGGCTGGAGTTCAGCCTGCGCAAGCTATTCAAGGTCGGTGCCACGGCGTTCATCGCGGCCTTTCTGGAAATTGCCCTGATGATCTGGATCGGTTACGAGATCGGGCAGTTCTTTGGCTGGAAAACCATGGACTCGCTGTTTCTCGGCGCGATTCTGGCGATCTCTTCCACCACTATCATTGTCAAGGCGCTCAACGACCTCAAGATGAAGAACCAGCGCTTTGCCCAGTTGATTTTCGGCGTGTTGATCGTGGAAGACATTCTCGGTGTCGGCATCATTGCGCTGCTGTCCGGGATCGCCGTCAGCGGCTCGGTCAGTTCCGGGGAAGTGTTCTCCACAGTCGGCAAGCTGTCGCTGTTCATGATCGTGGCGCTGGTGGTCGGTATCCTTGTGGTGCCTCGACTGCTGTCCTATGTCGCCAGATTCGAAAGCAACGAGATGCTGCTGATCACCGTCCTGGGCCTGTGTTTCGGCTTCTGTCTGCTGGTGGTCAAGCTGGAATACAGCATGGTACTGGGCGCCTTCCTGATCGGCGCGATCATGGCCGAGTCGCGTGAGCTGCTGAAGATCGAACGCCTGATCGAGCCGGTTCGCGACATGTTCAGCGCGATCTTTTTCGTGGCCATCGGTTTGATGATCGATCCGGGCATCCTGCTGCAATATGCCTGGCCGATCGCCGTCATTACCGTTGCCGTGGTGCTGGGCAAGATGTTGTCCTGCGGCCTGGGCGCCTTTATCGCAGGCAACGATGGCCGTACCTCGCTGCGCGTGGGCATGGGGCTGTCACAGATTGGCGAGTTTTCCTTCATCATCGCAGCGCTGGGCATGACCCTGCAGGTCACCAGCGACTTCCTGTACCCGGTGGCAGTCGCCGTATCCGCCATCACCACCCTGCTGACACCGTACCTGATTCGCGGCGCAGACCCGTTGTCGCTCAAGCTGGCGGCGATCATGCCCCGGCGCGTTGCACGGGTGTTCGGCATGTACGGCGAGTGGCTGCGCAGCATTCAGCCGCAAGGCCAGAGTGCAGTGTTGGCCGGGATGATCAGGCGGATTCTCTTGCAGGTCGGCGTCAACCTGGCACTGGTGATGGCGATCTTTTTCAGCGGTGGCTATTTTGCCGAGCGTCTTGGCGGTTACATGAGCGAGTGGGTGGGCGATGTCAGCCACCAGAAAGCCTGGATCTGCGGCGCGGCGCTGTTGTTGTCACTGCCGTTTCTGATTGCCGCGTACCGCAAGCTCAAGGCGCTGTCGATGCTGCTGGCCGAGATGGGCGTGAAACCCGAGATGGCGGGCCGGCATACCGTGCGCGTGCGCAAGGTCGTTGCCGAGGTGATTCCGCTGTTATCGCTGATGGTGATTTTCGTGATGCTGGCGGCGCTGTCGGCAAGCATTCTGCCGGCCAACGAACTGCTGCTGGTGGTTGCTCTGGTTGCTGCGCTGGTCGCTGCATTGCTGTGGCGCTGGCTGATCCGTGTGCATACCCGGATGCAGATTGCGTTACTGGAAACACTGGGTAACCATCAAGAGAACTCCGGGCACTGAGGCCCGGAGATTCTTGAATACTGCGCAGCAGTCGCGTCTCAGCTTTCCAGCCAGACATCCCGAGCCCAGTGCCAGACCGATTCCCAGCTGTCTTCGGTGACCAGTTCTTCCTCGGCGGACCACAGCAATACAGTGCCGTCTTCCTCGACGCAGTAGTAGTCGTCACCGTCCTGACAGATCGGGATCAGCTCGCGTGGCACGCCCAGATCCCAGGCCGTAGCGGCCACGTCAGGCAGGTAAGTGTGCGACTGCGGGTCGGTCACAGTGACGGGTTCAAGGCTGCCATACACCACATCGCTGACTGTCAGGAGAAATTCCTTGAAGACAAACGGAATGTTGATGAACAGCTGTTCCTCGATCTCTACCAGTTGGTCTTCGTCAGGCAGCTCAAGCGGAACCGGAACCGGTTCATTTGCTTCACGCAGTTGTTCAATGACTTCTTCCACGACACAGATCCTCTCACTTGATGGCGCGGGTTATACAGTAGCGTAAAGCCTTTCTCAAAATAACTATCCGAACGGATAAACAAAAACCCCGGACATGTCCGGGGTTCTGAACGCGAGAACGGGTTCTGGTTCAACCGTTCTGGCGAATTCCTGCCACCAGCCAAGGCTGGTTATCGCCTTGCGGGCGTTCCATGTTCCAGCTTTCGCTGAACACTTCGCCCTGGTCGAAACGCGACGTCTTGGACACGCCCGAGAACGTCAGCGTGGCGATGGTCTTGTCGGCACGATCATCCACACCGTCCAGCTGGACCTGAAGGTTTTCGATGTAGGTCGACTGGAAGCCGTCGCCCAGGTCCGCGCGTTCCTTTTTCAGGAACTGCAGCATTTGCGGGGTGACGAACTCGGCGATCTTGTCCATCTCGTTGGCGTCCCAGTGCTGCTGCAGCGACTGGAAGTGGCCGCGAGCAGCGTCCAGGAAGCGCTGTTCATTGAACCAGGCAGGTGCGTTGATCACTGGCGCAGCGGAGGCCGGGGAAGAACTGCCGAAGATCGGGTTCTGCGCAGGCTGGCTGGTTTCGCGCTGGTACGGTGGCGCACCGGCAGCGGCCATTTTCGGCTGTTGCTGCTGCCGACGACGCGCAATGAAGCGGAAGATCAGAAAGGCAATGAGGCCCATGATCAGGATGTCGAACAGTTGCAGGCCGTTGAAGCCGTCACCCATGAACATCGACGCAAGCAGGCCACCGGCAGCGATACCGGCCAATGGGCCAAGCCAGCGCGAAGCACCGCTTGGCGCAGCGGCAGGACGACCCGCAGCGTTAGGCGCTGCCGCAGGTGTGGAAGGCGCGGCCTGACGAGTCTGATGCGTAGGCGCCGAGCCCATGCTCTTGCCGCCACCGAAGCGCGCGGCGTTCACATCCAGGCTCATGGTGAGCCCGATGCACAGCGCCATCGCGATGCTTAGAAAACGTTGCATAAGGGTATTCCCGTTTTGTGATTGCACGCGCGCCATGTTGCACAGCGGATGGCGACATGACCAGCGCGTTAGTGTTTCGGACTTTTACATAAACAGCGTAGGACTTTTCTACGCGCTTCGTAAGATGTGTACGAGGATTATCGTTCCTCACGCTAGCGTGGGAACGATAGTCAGGGACGTATGGGCGATGATCGACCGGCCTACAACGGTACCAGTTTCGCGTAGCCCATCATCAGCCACTTGCTGCCCTCGGGGAAGTTGACCTGCACCCGGGCCTGGGCGCCAGCGCCTTCGAAGTTGAGGATCACGCCTTCGCCGAATACCGCATGCTGGACGCGCTGGCCCATGGTGAACTCGGTTTCCGGAATGCCGGTGCCGTTGAACAGGCTGCTGCTGTTGAATTTCGGCGTGCCGCCGAACGGACGGTTGACGCTGTTGGACAGCCGGACTTCCTGAATCAGCGCCGGCGGGATTTCGCGTACGAAACGCGAGACCTTGTTGTAGGTTTCGCTGCCGTACAGACGACGCGTTTCGGCGTAGGTCATCACCAACTGTTTCATGGCCCGGGTGATGCCGACATAGGCCAGGCGCCGTTCCTCTTCAAGACGGCCCGGTTCTTCCAGACTCATCTTGTGCGGGAACAGTCCTTCCTCCATGCCCACCAAGAACACGTGCGGGAATTCCAGGCCCTTGGCGCTGTGCAGGGTCATCAGCTGAATGCTGTCTTCATGCTCCTGCGCCTGGGTGTCGCCCGCTTCCAGCGAGGCATGCCCCAAAAACGCGGCCAGTGGCGTCAGGTCTTCTTCGCTTTCGTGATTCTCGAAAGCACGGGCAGCGCTGACCAGTTCCTCAAGGTTTTCTACCCGCGCCTGACCTTTCTCGCCTTTTTCCTGCTCGTGATAGGTAATCAGCCCGGACTGTTCGATCACCGTCTGGGTCATCAGGTGCAGCGGCATTTCCATGACCTTGGCCGCGAGGTTCTCGATCAGCTCGATGAAGCCGCCCAAGGCAGTGGCGGCGCGTCCAGTCAGGCCCTTGTTGGCAACCAGCAGGCGCATGGCTTCCCACATGGAGACGTCGGCATGACGCGCATGCTCGCGAATCGCTTCGACGGTTTTTTCACCGATGCCGCGCGCCGGAACGTTGATCACCCGCTCCAGTGCCGCATCGTTGCCACGGCCTTCCAGCAAGCGCATATAGGCCATGGCGTTCTTGATTTCGGCACGTTCGAAGAAGCGCTGTCCGCCGTAAATGCGGTACGGAATGCGCTCACGCAGCAGGGCTTCTTCAAGCACCCGCGACTGGGCGTTGGAGCGGTACAGAATGGCGATGTCGTTGCGCGAAATACCGGTTTTCAGCGCGCTCTCGATGGTCTCGACCACGTAACGCGCTTCATCGTGCTCGTTGAACGCGGCGTACAGATTGATCAGCTCGCCATCGCCGACGTCGGTCCACAATTCCTTGCCCAGGCGACCACTGTTATTGATGATCAAGCCGTTGGCGGCCTTGAGGATGCTCGCCGTGGAGCGGTAGTTCTGCTCCAGGCGGATGACTTCGGTGTCCGGGAAGTCCGAGGAATACTGGTGGATGTTCTCGATCTTCGCGCCGCGCCAGCCGTAAATGGACTGATCGTCGTCGCCGACCACCATCAGGCTGTCACCCCCCTGGGCGAGCAGACGCAGCCAGGCGTACTGCACGGCGTTGGTGTCCTGGAACTCGTCCACCAGGACGTGACGGAAGCGGCGCTGATAATGCGCCAGCAAGCCCGGGTTATCGCGCCACAGGTCGAGAGCGCGCAGCAGCAGCTCGGAGAAGTCGATGACGCCGGCCCGCTGGCAGGCGATCTCGTAGGCTTCGTAGACGCTTTTCATGGTGGTCAGGAACAGGTCGCCGCTTGCCTGAATATGTTTCGGGCGCAGGCCTTCGTCTTTCTGACCATTGATGAACCACTGGGCCTGACGTGCAGGCCAGCGTTGTTCGTCCAGACCCAGCTCGCGCATCACGCGCTTTACCAGACGCTGCTGGTCATCGCTGTCGAGAATCTGGAAGGTCTGCACCAGCCCGGCTTCCTGCCAGTGCGCCCGCAGCAGGCGATGGGCCAGCCCGTGGAAGGTGCCCACCCACATGCCAGCCGGGCTGATGCCCATTAGCTGCTCGATACGGTGGCGCATTTCGGCGGCAGCCTTGTTGGTGAACGTCACCGACAGCACCGAATGCGGGGAGGCTTGCTCGACCTGCATCAGCCATGCGATGCGATGCACCAGCACACGGGTTTTGCCGGAGCCAGCACCAGCCAGGACCAACTGACGACCCAGAGAGGCGGCTACGGCCTGACGTTGGGCATCGTTGAGGGAATTCAGAAGAAGAGAGAGATCATCGCGCATCAGCGCATTCTAGGGTGCCGCGCGATGACGGGCAAACCATGCTTTGCGTCAGCCAATAAAAATAGCGGGGGCGCTGACGACCGGTCGTCGCCTGTTGTAGGGCGCGAATGCGTTGCGTCTACCTTTATGGGTGAACAGGCAGGGTCTGACTGGCGAATGGGCCTAATGTAGGATTATTCCCACAATTGCCGCGGATAACGCCCGCACGGCGCGTTCCGGCTTCGTTTAACTGGGCGTCTGGCGGGTCATGTAGTATAACTACAAGAAAGCTACAACCATCCCATCTCTCTTTTTGCCGAGTCTGCCCCTTGAATCTGCTGCAACACATCGCCCAGTCACGTAATTTGCTGCGCAAATCGGAGCTCAAGGTAGCCGACCATGTGCTGCTCGACCCTGCGGCCGTGATGCACAGTTCCATGGCAGATCTGGCGCACAGTGTCGGTATCAGTGAGCCGACCATCGTGCGTTTCTGCCGCGCCATCGGCTGCTCCGGGTTTCAGGACCTCAAGCTCAAGCTGGCGCAGAGCCTCGCGGCGGGCGCAAGTTTTGGACAGTTCGCGATTCACGAAGACGATTCGGTTGCCGACTACAGCCTGAAGATTTTCGACACCACGCTGCACACGCTCATGGAAGTGCGCGAAAACCTCGACCCCCATGCGTTGCAACTGGCAGTCACGGCCATGGCCGGGGCCAATCGGGTCGAGTTCTATGGGTTTGGCGCGTCCGGCGCAGTGGCCGCTGATGCGCAGCACAAGTTCTTTCGTCTACTGCTGACCGCTGCGGCGTATTCCGATCCGCACATGCAGGCGATGTCAGCTGTCACGCTCAAGCCGACGGATGTCGCGGTGTGCATTTCGCAGTCAGGCCGTTCGAAGGATTTGCTGATCACCGCCAATCTGGTCCGCGAGAGCGGCGCGACGCTGATCACACTGTGCCCTAGCCAGACACCGCTGGCCGAGCTGTCTTCGGTCAACCTGGCCATCGACGTGCACGAAGACACCGAAATCTACACGCCGCTGACCTCGCGCATCGCACATTTGGTGGTGATCGATGTGCTGGCAATGGGCGTCGCCATGGCGCGCGGCCCCGGTCTGGTCAACCACCTCAAGAGCGTCAAACGCAGCCTGCGCGGCTTGCGCCTGTCACCAAAATCGATCAAGACTCACGAAGACTGAGCCGATCCCGTTACATCAAATTTCATCGATCTGTCACCTGCGTGCCGCCTGACTGTCACTGTCACGCTCCATTCTGGTGCTCCCACAAAACGTATTGGGAGACAGGATATGGCTCGGCATTACGATGATTTACCTACCAGCACCGTGAAAACCCGCCGTCAGCAGGAAGATCAGCGTCGCATGGAGTTTCGTCGGGCAATTGAAAGCTACAGCGAGGCACGTCAGCTCAATCAGGAGCTGTGTGACTACATGGATGGCATGGATAACGCCGTTTGGCAGACGATCAAGTTGCCCGCGGTCGACCGTCGAAACGCTCGACAAGCTGGCTGATCTGCGCACGTTCGGTGCGGATGAACGCAAGAAACGCATGTGCCACGGGTGAAAGGCGTTTGTCCCCGGCCTGAGCCACGCACCAGCTTCGATACAGTGGCAACTCCGCCACGGGCAGCTCAACCAGGGCGCCTGTGGCGAGTTCCTGGCAGACTGCGTGTCGGGTCAGCATCGCCAGGCCCAGCCCGGCTACCACGCATTCACGTTGTGCTTCGCTGGAAGAGACTTCCAGCGTTTGCGTGAAATGCACGCGCTTCTCTTTGAAGAACTCCTCGCAGGCCCGACGCGTGCCCGATCCTGTTTCCCGGGTCAGCAACGGCCATGGCTCCAGATCTTTCAGGTTCAGCGTCGCGCGGCTGCTCAGCGGATGGTCAGGCGGCGCTACGGCGACAATCGGGTTATTCAGGAACGGCAAGAACTCCAGGCCCATGTCCAGCGGCACTGCCGACATCACCACAAGATCATCGCGGTTATCCGACAGGCGTCTGATGACTTGCGCGCGATTGACCACCATCAGGCTCAGGCTGACTTCCGGGTGCTGGCGCTTGAAGGCGGCGAACAGGTGAGGGATGAAGTACTTGCAGCTCGACTCGACCGCCAGCTTCAACTGGCCTTGCAGCGAGCCCTGCATGTCGGAAAGCTGCATGTCCAGGCTTTCCAGGCGCCCGAAAATATCCCGGCTGGCCTGTTGCAGCGCTTGCGCCGCTTCGGTCAGGTAGAGCTTTTTGCTGACGTATTCGAACAGCGGCTGGCCGATCAGCTCTTCGAGCTGGCGAATCTGCAGGCTGACAGCGGGTTGTGTCAGCGACATCTCTTCGGCCGCGCGGCTGTATGAGCGCAGATCGCACACTTCATTGAAAATGCGCAGCTGACGCAATGTCATACGCATCAATGACTTACGCATTTATAAAGGCTCCGCGATACGACTGAAGCGCCAACTATAAGCTTTTACTTATGCACCTCCCAACTTTTACTCATTTTTGTTAATCCTCGATTGGGCATAGGGTGGCCCTGCGACATTCAGTCACATACACGGTTACAAGTGTGGGTCGAGGGAAACGCCAGTGATAACAAAAATTCTGATCGCCAACCGCGGGGAGATTGCCGTTCGCATCGTGCGTGCATGCGCCGAGATGGGCATTCGCTCGGTGGCGATCTTTTCCGAAGCGGACCGGCATGCCTTGCATGTCAAACGTGCCGACGAAGCCTATAGCATTGGTGCCGAACCTCTGGCGGGTTACCTGAACCCGCGTAAATTGGTGAATCTGGCAGTGGAAACCGGTTGCGATGCGTTGCATCCCGGCTATGGCTTTCTTTCCGAGAATGCCGAACTGGCCGATATCTGTGCCGAGCGAGGGATCAAATTCATCGGTCCCTCCGCAGAAGTGATTCGCCGCATGGGGGACAAGACCGAGGCCCGGCGCAGCATGATCAAGGCCGGCGTACCGGTCACGCCCGGCACCGAAGGCAACGTGGCAGATATCGACGAGGCGCTGGCCGAGGGCGAGCGCATCGGTTACCCGGTGATGCTCAAGGCCACCTCCGGGGGCGGCGGACGGGGTATCCGTCGCTGCAACAGCCGCGAAGAACTCGAGCAGGCCTTCCCGCGCGTGATTTCCGAAGCGACCAAGGCCTTCGGCTCGGCAGAAGTCTTTCTCGAGAAGTGCATCGTCAATCCCAAGCACATTGAAGCGCAGATTCTGGGCGACAGTTTCGGCAACGTGGTGCACCTGTTCGAGCGCGACTGTTCGATTCAACGACGCAACCAGAAACTCATCGAAATCGCTCCAAGCCCGCAGTTGACGCCCGAACAGCGCGCCTATATTGGCGATCTGTCGGTACGTGCGGCCAAGGCAGTCGGTTACGAGAACGCCGGCACCGTGGAGTTTCTGCTCGCCGAGGGCGAGGTGTACTTCATGGAAATGAACACCCGGGTGCAGGTCGAGCACACCATCACCGAAGAAATCACCGGCATCGATATCGTTCGCGAGCAGATCCGTATCGCCTCCGGTCTGCCGTTGTCGGTCAAGCAGGAAGACATCATCCATCGCGGTTTTGCCCTGCAGTTCCGGATCAACGCCGAGGACCCGAAGAACAACTTCCTGCCCAGCTTCGGCAAGATCACCCGTTATTACGCGCCCGGTGGGCCTGGCGTGCGCACCGACACAGCGATTTATACCGGCTACACCATTCCGCCGTTCTATGACTCGATGTGCCTGAAGCTGATTGTCTGGGCGTTGACCTGGGAAGAGGCCATGGACCGCGGCCTGCGTGCCCTTGATGACATGCGCCTGCAAGGGGTCAAGACCACGGCTGCCTATTACCAGGAAATCCTCCGCAACCCGGAGTTTCGCAGCGGTGAGTTCAACACCAGCTTTGTCGAGAGCCACCCCGAGCTGACCAATTATTCGATCAAACGCAAACCCGAAGAGCTGGCCCTGGCCATCGCCGCCGCCATTGCCGCACACGCCGGTCTGTAAGGAACAGTGAAATGTCCAAGAAGATTTTCGTAACCGACACCATCCTGCGTGACGCTCACCAATCGTTGCTGGCGACCCGCATGCGTACCGAAGACATGCTGCCGATCTGCGACAAGCTCGACCAGGTCGGCTACTGGTCGCTGGAAGTCTGGGGCGGCGCTACCTTCGACGCCTGCGTGCGTTTTCTCAAGGAAGACCCGTGGGAACGTCTGCGCCAGCTGCGTGCGGCCTTGCCCAATACCCGGTTGCAGATGCTCCTGCGTGGCCAGAACCTGCTGGGCTATCGGCATTACAGCGATGACGTGGTCAAGGCGTTTGTCGCCAAGGCGGCGGTCAACGGTATTGATGTGTTCCGTATTTTCGATGCCATGAACGATGTGCGTAACTTGCGGGTTGCCATCGAGGCGGTGAAAGCGGCGGGCAAACACGCGCAGGGCACCATCGCTTACACCACCAGCCCGGTGCACACCATCGAGGCCTTCGTGGCGCAGGCCCGGCAGATGGAAGCCATGGGCTGTGACTCGGTGGCGATCAAGGACATGGCCGGTCTGTTGACGCCTTATGCCACGGGTGAGCTGGTCAAGGCGCTGAAGGCGGAGCAGTCGCTGCCGGTGTTCATCCACTCGCATGACACGGCCGGCCTGGCCGCCATGTGTCAGCTCAAGGCGATCGAAAGCGGCGCGGACCATATCGACACGGCGATCTCCAGCTTTGCCTGGGGCACCAGCCATCCGGGCACCGAATCGATGGTGGCTGCGCTCAAGGGCAGCGAGTTCGACACCGGCCTGGACCTGGAGCTGCTGCAGGAAATCGGTCTGTACTTCTACGCGGTGCGTAAGAAATACCATCAGTTCGAGAGCGAATTTACTGCAGTCGACACGCGGGTACAGGTTAATCAGGTGCCGGGCGGGATGATTTCCAACCTGGCCAATCAGTTGAAGGAGCAGGGCGCACTCAACCGCATGAGCGAAGTGCTGGCTGAAATTCCGCGCGTGCGCAAAGACCTCGGCTATCCGCCGCTGGTAACCCCGACCTCGCAGATCGTCGGTACTCAGGCGTTCTTCAATGTGTTGGCCGGGGAGCGTTACAAAACCATCACCAATGAAGTGAAGCTTTATCTGCAAGGCGGCTACGGCAAGGCGCCGGGTCAGGTGGATGAAAAACTGCGCCGTCAGGCGATCGGCAATGAAGAGCTGATCGATGTGCGTCCGGCCGACCTGCTCAAGCCGGAGATGACCAGGCTAAGGGCTGATATCGGCGCACTGGCCAAGTCCGAAGAGGACGTGCTGACGTTCGCCATGTTCCCGGACATTGGCCGCAAGTTCCTCGAGGAACGTGCAGCCGGGACGCTGGCGCCGGAAGTGCTGCTGCCGATTCCCGAAGCCGGAAGCGTGGCGAAGGCAGGCGGTGAGGGCGTACCGACCGAGTTCGTCATCGATGTGCACGGCGAAACCTATCGGGTCGACATCACCGGCGTGGGCGTCAAGGCCGAGGGCAAGCGCCACTTCTACCTGACCATAGACGGCATGCCGGAAGAGGTGGTGTTCGAGCCGCTCAACGAATTCGTCGGCGGCGGGGCTAGCAAACGCAAACAAGCCCACGCACCGGGTGACGTCAGCACCACCATGCCCGGCAACATCGTCGATGTGCTGGTCAAGGAGGGCGATGTGGTCAAGGCCGGTCAGGCAGTGCTGATCACTGAAGCGATGAAGATGGAGACCGAGGTTCAGGCATCGGTAGCGGGCAAGGTCGTCGCCATCCACGTCGCCAAAGGCGACCGCGTCAATCCGGGCGAAGTGCTGATCGAGATCGAAGGTTGAGCTGACGCCTGAGCATCATCCAAAGGTTTACCTCAGGGAAGCACTCGTGGCTTCCCTTTTTTTATTCTGTGCAGGCGCGGCCAGTGGTCACGACTATCGTTCCGCACGCTCCAGCGTGGGAATGCAGTTCTGGACGCTCTGCGTCCTCAGGATTACCGAAACGCCTCAAGCCCCTTGATCTGTTGCCCGTCAGTGAAGTTATCCACAGCCAGCCAGCGCTCAAAGGCGTTCTGCCGCTCAGGCCATTCGCTGTCGAGGATCGAATACCACTCGGTATCCCGGCTCTGGCCTTTGACCACCATGTGCTGGCGGAAGGTGCCTTCGTAGCTGAAGCCGAATCGCTCGGCAGCGCGTTTGGAGCGGGCGTTGTTGGCGTTGCACTTCCATTCCAGGCGGCGATAGCCCAGTGCGAAAATCTCTCTGGCCAGCAGGTAAATGGCTTCGGTGCCTTTGGGCGTGCGTTGCATGGCCGCGCTGAAGGTGACATGACCTATCTCGATGCGCCCATGGGCAGCGACGATCGACATCAGGCTGATGACGCCTTCGGCCTTATCGGTCTGCTGATCGACCACGGTGTAAAACCACGGATCGGTGGCCGCCTGATGCCCGGCCAGCCATCTATCGAAGGCGCTACGGTCGCTGAACGGCCCGTATGGCAGATAATCCCACAGCTTCGGGTCCGCATTTGGGCCTTCGAGTGCCGCCCACAGGTTATCGGCGTGACGCGCGGCATCGAGTTTTTCCAGGCGAATGAAACGGCCTGTCAGTGTATGGGTCGAGGGCAGTGCAGCGGCTTGCCAGTCCAGCAGGGTGTCGGACATCAGTCACTTCCTGTTTCAGAGTGCTTTACGAAATTGTATGAGGCCGGGCCGTTCGGCGATTCGCTCGTACAACTGAATGGCCGTGGCGTTGGTTTCGTGGGTCAGCCAGTGCACCTTGTCGCAACCGTCTGCCTTGGCCGTGGCGTAGACAAACTCGATCAGTTGCCTGCCGATGCCTGTTCCGCGTTGTTCGGGCGCGACGATCAGATCTTGCAGGTAACAGGCGTTGTTGATGCTCCAGTTGGAGCGATGGTAGATGAAATTCACCATGCCCACTGCCTCGTCACCCCGCCAGGCGAGCGCCGAGTAAGTCGGTTCGCTCGGGTCCACAAGGCGTTGCCAGGTGATGTCGCTGACGCCTTCGGCCAGCTCTGTGTTGTAGAAGCGCAGATAGGCCTGCCACAGAGGCAGCCACGCGTGATGATCGTCGACGGTAACGGGGCGAATCTGCACATCGGTCATGAGTTGCTCCCTTCGCTCATCAAGCGAGCGACGTGTTGGTCATTTGCATCCTGGCTTGCGGCGAGGCCGTCGCGCACACCGGCCATGTCCGCAGCGCTGCGATTCTGACTGAGTTTACGTTTGCCCTGCAGCCGCTGCACCGGAATGGAGAACCCGACAATCGCTCCGAGCATTTTTGCGATGTAGTCCGCCGGCGCATCGTCAATGGACCAGGGTTGCGCTCGGTCGGATTCATGGCGATGGGTCAGGTCAGCCAGCAACTGATGCAATTGCGCAGCATCGGTAAAAACCTCGGCCTGCCCATAAGCATGCACGGCCACATAATTCCACGTGGGTACGACCTTGCCGTGCTCCCTCTTGCTCGGATAGAACGACGGGCTCACGTAGGCATCGCCGCCAGGAAAAATCACCAGTGCCTCGGCGCCGGAGCTAAGTTGCTGCCACTGTGGATTGGCTTTGGCCAGGTGCCCGTAAAGCGTGCCATACGAACCTTCATCACGGCGCAACAGCAGTGGCAGGTGGGTGGCTTGCAATCCTTCTGCGCCGTGCGTGACCAGAATCGCCAGGCGCGTCTGCTCGATCTGCTGGTGCAGGCTCGGTGTGTCGTTGTTCTTGAAAGCGGTAGGGATGTACATGGGTAATGTCCTTGGCTGATAACAGGATCGTAGGCAAGGCATTGGTCTGATGTAAGATCCATTTTTGATCATTTTGACAGGGCCAATACATGCCTGATCTCAGTGTTGCGTTTCCGCCCACACTCACCGGTATCGCGCTGGACCCGAATCAGGGTCTGAGCAAGCAGCTTTATGGCCTGTTGCGCGAGCAGGTCCTCGATGGGCGTCTGAGCAGTGGCACGCGCCTGCCAGCCAGTCGCGATTTGGCGCATTCACTGGGCATCTCCCGTAACAGCGTGATACGGGCCTATGACCAGCTGTATGCCGAGGGTTTCATCGAGGGGCGCGTTGGCGACGGTACGTATGTGGCGCAGCTCTCTGAATCAAGCGCCGCGCCTCGGCGGACCGGTCGCAAAAAACTATCCACCAACTTACCCACAGGTGTATCCACAGGGTTACACACAGGTTTGTCCACAATCGGGTCTGAAATACCGTCAGATTCCTCCTGTGAAGTTATCCACAGCCCGGTGCAAGCGCTGCTGGAAAAACATCATCTGCATGAACCGCCGACGGGTCGTCCGCGGGCCTTTCGGGTCGGCGTACCGGCGTTCGATCTTTTCCCCTTTGCCTTGTGGGGCAAGCTGTATGCCGCTTTTTGGCGCAGACCAGATCTTGCTCAGCTCGGTTATGGGTCGGCGGCGGGAGACTCGCGGTTACGTGAACTGATTGCGGTCTACCTGCGCTCATCGCGCGGGCTGTATTGCAGCGCTGAGCAAATTGTGATCACCAGTGGTGCACAACACGCGATCACCCTTTGTGCACAGTTGCTTCTTGCCCCTGGCGAGGGCGTTGCTGTGGAGAATCCGGGGTATCGGGCGGCCGGTCATGCGTTTGCCCTGGCAGGTGCTCGGTTGCACGGTGTGGCTGTGGATAACGAAGGCATGCGTTGCGCCGACCTTGATCAGGCAGACTGCAGGCTGGCCTACGTGACGCCTTCACACCAATACCCGACCGGCGTGGTGATGAGCCTGGCGCGGCGTCTGGAATTGCTGGCCTGGGCCGAGAAACACCAGGGCTGGATTGTCGAGGATGATTACGACGGTGAGTATCGCTACAGCGGTTCACCCTTGGCGCCCCTGGCTGCGCTCGACCGCAACGCGCGCGTGCTCTACGTCGGCACGTTCGGCAAAATCGCCTTTCCGGCGCTGCGCCTCGGGTACCTGGTTTTGCCAGAGCCACTGGTGCCGGTGTTCAGCCAACGCAAGGCCGTGGACATGCGTCATACCGAGATAGGGCTTCAGGCGGTCATGGCGCAATTCATTGCGTCGGGTCATTTCCAGCGACACATACGTCGCATGCGCCGCGCGGCGCTCAGTCGTCGCAATGTGCTGCTGGATAACTGGCCGGCCGATATTCCGGGGTGCGCGGCAATGCCCAGAGTGGTTGCCGGGCTGCATGTCATGGTCAAGGTCGACAGCGTGGCGCGTGAGCAGGCGCTGATTGCCAAGGCCAATGGTGTCGGGGTCGAAATGAATGCCCTGAGTGATTACTGGCTGCCTGATTCCACTGAGCCTGTGGATAACCGCGCCGGGCTGGTGCTGGGGTTTGCCGCAGTGCCCGAGGACGAGATGGTCGGGGCATTGAACAGGCTGCGCGAGGTCTGGTCCGAGTAGTCCCGTTGGCAGGCGTATAATCTGCGCTTTCTGTTACCTGTCCTTGAGATACCCATGAACAACTCTCTTACTGCAACACCCGGACGCAAGTTCGGCGCGCCGCTGGCTGCGCTGTTCCTGCTGCTGATGGGCGCCCAGTTCCTTCTGCTCAGTGTTGGCACCCGCCAGGTGATGCTGTGGATCGTCGGCGCTGCGTTGGGCGTAACGCTGTATCACGCGGCATTCGGTTTCACCTCGGCGTGGCGGGTGTTCATCCGCGAGCGGCGGGGTGCTGGCCTGCGTGCGCAAATGGTCATGCTGGCGGTCGCTGTGGTGCTGTTTTTCCCGGCACTCGGTGCGGGCACGCTGTTCGGCCAGCCAGTCACTGGCCTGGTTGCCCCGGTCGGGATTTCGGTCGTCGTCGGCGCGTTCATTTTCGGCATCGGCATGCAGCTGGGTGGCGGCTGTGCGTCCGGTACATTGTTCACTGCCGGTGGTGGCAACGCGCGGATGCTGGTGACGCTGCTGTTTTTCATCCTCGGCTCACTGATTGCCACCCATCACGTCGACTGGTGGTTTGCCCTGCCTTCGTTCCCGGCGGTGTCGGTGGTCAAGACCTTCGGCGTGCTGCCTGCGCTGCTGGTCAATCTGGCGCTGTTCGGCTTGATCGCGCTGGTGACCGTCAAGCTCGAAAAGCGCCGTCATGGCCAGCTTGAAGCGCCGCCAGTCACGGATCATCGCGGCCTGAGTCGCGTGCTGCGCGGGCCGTGGGTTCTGGTCTGGGGCGCTGTCGCGCTGGCGCTGCTCAATTACGCAACGCTGGCGTTGGCCGGTCGTCCGTGGGGCATCACCTCGGCGTTCGCGCTGTGGGGCGCGAAAGCGGCCAGCGGGCTGGGCGTGGACGTCGGCAGTTGGGTGTTCTGGCAGAGCGCTGCGAACGCCAAGGCGCTGGCGGCTCCTGTGTGGGAAGACATCACCAGTGTGATGGACATCGGCATCATGCTCGGTGCCTTGCTGGCGGCAGGTCTGGCAGGTCGTTTTGCACCCAGCCTGGACATCCCCACGCGCTCGCTGGTGGCGGCGGTCATCGGCGGCTTGCTGCTGGGCTACGGCTCGCGCCTGGCCTACGGCTGCAACATCGGTGCGTACTTCAGCGGCATTGCCTCCGGCAGCCTGCACGGCTGGCTGTGGCTGGTGGCGGCCTACGCCGGTAACGTCGTCGGTGTCCGCCTGCGGCCGATTTTCTTCACCGGCGAGCGTCCTCAGGTGGCTCTTAATGGCTGCTGAAAACGTCTAAACCCCCGAGATAAGCGGGCCGCTTGCGAACCAACTGCCGGTTTCGTATTCAAAGGCCATGCGGTAACTGTGCGTATGCGGTTCGCTTATTTTTCGATGGGGTGGTTCTTTTGCAGCAAACGATCATTTCGAAAATCCGTTTTCTCGGCAAGACCATCGGCTACGTAGGATGGTCGCTTTTCTGGCTGTTGATCTGGGACGTGATTGTCACGGTCGACTTCATGCTCTACCTGGAACGCAAGATCACCTTGCCGTCCATGCCGTTGACCCTGCTGGGCTCGGCGCTGGTGGTGCTGACCAGCTTCCGCAATTCAAGTGCTTATAACCGCTGGTGGGAAGCCAGGACGCTATGGGGCGCGCTGGTCAACAGTTCACGCAGCTTCGCCCGGCAAGTGCTGACGCTGGTCGAGGATGACGACGGGATCAACCCGGTCAAGGCCACACTGTTGCGTCGCCATGTCGCGTATGTGAAGTGCCTGTCTGCGCACCTGAAGGGCGCCAAGTGTGGTGATGAAGTTCAGATGCTGATTCCTCGCGAGGAATTCGAACGTCGTCACGATACCAACAACTTTCCCAACGACCTGCTCAATACGTCGGCTGCGCTATTGGCCAAGGAGTATCAGGCCGGGCGGCTGGACAGCATTCGTCTGGCGCGGCTGGAGTCGACCATGGTGGATATCTCCAATTGCCAGGGCGGCATGGAGCGTATTGCCAATACACCGTTGCCTTATCCGTACGTGGCCTTTCCGCGCCTGTTCATCACGCTGTTCTGCCTGATCGTACCGATTGGCCTGGTGGAGACCCTGGGCTGGTTCACGCCTCTGGCGTCGACGGTGGTGGGTTTCATGCTGTTGGCGATCGAGAAGATCGGTACCGACCTGCAGAGCCCGTTCCGTGCCAGTGAACATGAGATTCAGATGACGGCGTTGTGCGAAAACATCGAGCGCAATCTGGATTCGATGCTCAGGGGCGCGCAGGAGGAATGCAAGGCTTCATGAAGGGGTGAGGCGTCGCGCGATTGCGTGACGCCTCGGGTAAAGCAGAGGCAGCCGCTTAACGCAGCTCGCCGCACAGGTCCAGTTCGACCAGGCGCCGTACCTCCTCGGTCGTCAGGTTTGCGCCCAGCAGCGCATGCAGTTTGCCCAGCGCTGCTTCACGGGTCATGCCACCACCGGAGAGTACGCCTGCACTTCGCAGACGGCTGCCCGCTTCGTAGACATCCAGCTCGACACCACCCTCATGGCACTGGGTAATCGCGACCACACAGACACCCAGCGCTCGCGCGTTCTCCAGACTGGCCAGAAATTGCGGATCGTCACTGGGGCCCGTGCCGCTGCCGAAGCATTCGAGCACCAGACCGCGGATACCACTGTTGATCAGACCGTCCAGCTGGGCAGCACCGACACCGGGAAACAGCGGCAATACCGCCACCTCTGCCAGTGTCTTGGTCTGGCGATAGTTCAATGCGTCAGGGAGCGAAACCACCGCATGGCCGCCGCGTGAGCGTTGCAGCGGTGCGAACGGTTGACGACCGAAGCTGCGAATTTTTGCGCAGCGTACGGGTGCCATCAGTTGCCCGTGAAAATACAGCTGCACGCCTGACACCAGACCCGAACCCAGCGCCAGCAGGGCGCCGTTGACGTTTTCCCAGGCATCGCTGTCCTGCACGCCGGCAGGCAGCATCGACCCGGTGAACAGTACCGGCGCGCTGAACCCCAACAACTGGAAACACATCGCCGCTGCGCTGTACGCCAGGGTGTCGGTGCCATGCAGGACCAGCACCGCATCGCAGCCATCGACCTCAACCGCCTCGATCACCGCCTCGCGCAGGCGCAGCCAGTAGGAAGGGGTCATGTTGGCGCTGTCGATCAGCGGCGACATCTCGCGAAAGCGCCACTGCGGCACCACCAGTTCCGGGTGCTCGGCCAGTTGCCCGGCCATTCGCGCCTCGAAACCGGAGGCCGGAGCCAGACCATTGGCGCTGGCCTGCATGCCGATGGTGCCGCCGGTGTAAAGAACCATCACGCGTTGTGCGGGTTGTTGTGCGTCATGCGGCATGGCTCTTCTCCGGCGTAGTGTCGCGGTGATTATCGTGCTTCGGGTACAGACTTGGCTGCCGCTTCGGCATCCTGTGTCGACTGGCGGGTCGGATTGGCCGGCCATGCGGTGCGATCCAGGTCCAGATCAGGGAACTGGCTGGAATCGAACACCGGCGTCTTGACCCCGGCCCGACGTTGCGCATCGTAGTCATTCAAAATGCGTTTGACGACTTTGAACAGCATTGCAAGGGCGATCAGGTTGACGAACGCCAGCATGGTCATGGTGATGTCGGCGAACGCCAGTACATCTTTCAGGTCAACGACCGCACCCCACATGATCAGTACCAGAACCGCGATGCGGTAGATAATGATGGTCTGGATCTTCTCGCCAAACAGGAACCGCAGGCTGTTTTCGCCCAGGTAGTAGTTGTAGAGAATCGAGGTGAAGACGAACAGTGCCAGCGCTACGCTGATGAAGACTCTGCCCCAGTCACCGACCACGGCTGCCAGCGAGTTCTGTGCCAGAACGATACCGTTGCCGTCGTAGCCGATGTCGTAGATACCGGACAGAAGAATCAGCAAGGCGGTGCAGGTGCAGATCACGAAGGTATCGAGGAACACGCTGAACGCCTGAACCACGCCCTGTGCCACCGGGTGCTCGACCTGTGCCACGGCAGCCACGTTGGGCGCACTACCCAGGCCGGCTTCGTTGGCGAAGACGCCACGCTTGACGCCCATCACGATCGCGCTGCCGATCAGGCCGCCGAATACCGGATCAAGGCCGAAGGCGCTTCTGACGATGGTCATCAGCATGCCGGGAACGTGGTCGATCTGCAGGGCGATCACGTAGATGGTCACCGCGATATAGATCAGGGTCTTGACCGGAACCAGCAGGTCGGAAATGGCCGCGATACGCTTGATGCCGCCAATGAAGGCCAGGCCCAGCAGTACGACCAGGCAGATGCCGGTGGTGCGGGTGTCGACGTTGAACGCGCTTTTCAGCGAGTCGGTCACAGCGTGCGATTGCAGGCCGTTGAAGGCAAAGCCGAAGGTCACCAGCAGCAATACCGCCATGACCATGCCCAGCCAGCGCTTGCCCAGGCCGTACTGAATATAGAACGCCGGACCGCCACGGAACTGGCCTTCGGAATCCTTGCGTTTGTAGAGCTGAGCGAGGGAGCACTCGATGAAGCTGCTGGCCATGCCGACCAGTGCGGTGACCCACATCCAGAATACGGCACCCGGACCACCGAGCGTCACGGCAATGCCGACGCCTGCGATGTTACCGGCACCGACGCGGCCCGCCAGGCTGAGCATCAAGGCCTGAAACGAACTCAACTGGCCGGCGCTGCTGCGCAGACTGTCGCGAAAAACCGAGAACATGTGGAAAAAATGTCGAAACTGAACGAAACGCGAGCGGATCGTGAAGTAACTACCCAGGCCTACGATAAGTACGATCAGTACCTTACCGGAGAGAAAGTCGTTAATCATTTCCAGCATTTTTGTTATTCCTCGCTACTTTTGAGGGGGCGCACTATACCGGTGCAAAGTTTTTACGTCTGTAGTCGCTTTCTTGTACGGCTGATTCTTCATTCGCGACGATGAATGAATACTTCCACGGGTTGCTCCGCAAAAGTGGGGTGCCGAAGGCTCTGGGTCCAGTGTCGGAGCCCTTTGCTGCAGGCAAAAAAAAGGGTCTGGAGAATCACTCCCAGACCCTCAAAAAATTGAGGGGTGTCTAGGCCCTCAATCTGGTGAGCAGGTTGCGCAGGTCATTCCTGTCAGGCCTTCAAGGGGGCCAGACGCGGAGCGATCATGTTTTCCGGGCGCAGGATGTCGTCGAGCATGGCGTCGTCGAGCAGACCTTCCTCACGCACCAGTTCCAGCACGCCGCGGCCGGTTTCCAGCGCGATGCGGGCGATACGGGTGGAGTTCTCGTAACCGATGTAAGGGTTCAGGGCGGTGACCAGACCGATCGAATGCTCGACCAGCTCGCGGCAGCGCTGTTCGTTGGCTGTGATGCCGACGATGCAGTGCTCGCGCAGCATGTCCATGGCGCGCTGCAGCAGGCGGATCGAGTCGAAGATCTTGTAGGCGATCAGCGGCTCCATCACGTTGAGCTGCAATTGTCCGCCTTCGGCTGCCATGGTCAGCGACAGGTCGTTGCCGATGATTTCGAAGGCAACCTGATTGACCGCTTCCGGGATCACCGGGTTGACCTTGCCGGGCATGATCGAGCTGCCTGGCTGGCGTGCCGGCAGGTTGATTTCGTTGATGCCGGTGCGTGGGCCGCTGGACAGCAGGCGCAGGTCGTTGCAGATTTTCGACAGCTTGACCGCAGTACGCTTGAGCATGCCCGAGAACAGCACGAAGGCGCCCATGTCGGAGGTCGCTTCGATCAGGTCGGCTGCTGGCACCAGAGGCTGGCCGCTGATGAGTGCCAGACGATCGACTGCCAGCTTCTGATAGCCAGGGTCGGCGTTGATGCCGGTGCCGATTGCGGTTCCGCCCAGGTTCACTTCGGTCAGCAGCTCAGGCGCCAGGCTGCGCAGGCGGTTCAGGTCTTCTGTCAGGGTGGTGGCGAAGGCGCGGAATTCCTGACCCAGGGTCATTGGAACGGCGTCCTGCAATTGGGTGCGGCCCATCTTCAGCACATGGTTGAATTCTTCGCCCTTGGCGGCAAACGCGTGAATCAGGCTGGACAGGCTGGCGAGCAGGGCGTCGTGACCCAGCAGCAGACCCAGACGGATCGCGGTGGGGTACGCGTCGTTGGTCGACTGCGCCATGTTGACATCGTTGTTGGGGTGCAGATGTTTGTATTCGCCTTTTTCGAAACCCATGGTTTCCAGAGCGATGTTGGCGATGACTTCGTTGGCATTCATGTTGGTCGACGTGCCAGCGCCGCCCTGGATCATGTCGACCACGAACTGATCGTGGAAGTCGCCGCGGATCAGGCGGGCACAGGCCTCGCTGATCGCCGCATGCTTGGCGTCATTGAGGTGTCCGAGCTGATGGTTTGCATCCGCTGCCGCCTGCTTGACCATTGCCAGCGCGACTACCAGTTTCGGGTAGTGCGAAAGCGGCACGCCGGAGAGGTGAAAGTTGTTCACCGCTCGCAGGGTCTGGATGCCGTAATACGCGTTGGCAGGTACTTCGAGAACACCAAGCAGGTCTTTTTCGATGCGCGATGATGCAGGCGAGGACATGATAAAAAAAGTCTCAAAAGGCACGGACAATGCCGGAACGCCACGAATAGTGGGCTTGCCGCTTTCGATTGACCAATGCTGTTAAACGCTGACCTATGCAATAACGGCATAATCAAGGCGTGACCTGGATTCCGTTCAGTGCGTAAAGGGGGCAAAATGTCGCACCGGTGCGTTTCTTCGGTCGCTGCTGCTGCGCCGCCCGGGCATGTATCCGCGCTGCTTCGACGGGCGTCCCACTGTGACGCTGCAAATCGCTGCCATTGGGCATGCGCAATGGCCTGTCGAAGCCGTCATCCATTGTCTGGGAGGACCTGATGAATCTGGAAAGCAAATGGCTGGAGGACTTCAGCGCCCTGGCGGCTACCCGCAGCTTTTCTCAGGCCGCCGAGCGTCGCTTCGTGACCCAGCCGGCATTCAGCCGGCGTATTCGCAGTCTGGAGTCGGCACTGGGGCTGACGCTGGTCAATCGCTCGCGTACACCCATCGAGCTAACCGCTGCCGGACAATTGTTTCTGGTCACGGCCCGGACGGTGGTCGAGCAGTTGGGCGAAGTCGTGCGCCATCTGCATCATCTGGAAGGCGGGCAGGGCGAGGTCATGCAGGTGGCTGCGGCGCACTCCCTGGCGCTGGGCTTCTTTCCGCGCTGGATCGCCCAGTTGCGCAACGAAGGGCTGAACATTGCGACCCGGCTGGTGGCGACCAACGTCGGTGATGCGGTGCATGCGTTGCGTGAAGGTGGCTGTGATCTGATGCTGGCGTTCTACGATCCCGATGCCGCGCTGCAGATGGACGCCGAAATCTTTCCCTCGCTGCATCTGGGGCATACCGAGATGTTGCCGGTCTGTGCCGCTGATGCCGAGGGGCGGCCGTTATTCGATATGGAAGGCGAGGGCAGTGTGCCGCTGCTTGCCTATAGCACCGGGGCGTTTCTCGGACGCTCGGTGAACCTGTTGCTGCGTCAACGCAATCTGCGCTTCACCACGGTCTACGAGACGGCCATGGCCGACAGCCTGAAAAGCATGGCGCTGGAAGGATTGGGGATTGCCTGGGTGCCACAACTGAGCGTGCGCGCCGAACTGGCGCGCGGTGAACTGGTGGTGTGTGGCGGACCGCAGTGGCATGTGCCGCTGGAGATCCGCCTGTACCGCTGCGCATTGGTGCGCAAGGCCAACGTGCGCCTGTTGTGGCGCAAGCTTGAAGGTGCGGCGGCAGCAGGCTGAGCATAAAATGGCCGGGCATGATGATTCATGCCCGGCCGATTATTCACTCAACGCCGGGTATGTTGTCGACGTAGTCGCGAATCAGTTGCTTGTTGGCGTCGCTGAAGTAATAGCAGGGGATAATCGATGTAGTGGAGTTTTCCCACATCGTCGTCTGGCATGGAAAACCGGTTGCCGCCTCATGCTCAGCACCAAACAGGTGGCCGACTTCGTGTGGCAGCGTGTTGTAATCTTTAAGGGACGCCATTGCGACGTGATAGTTGGTTGCTGTAGCGCCGTGTACCGAACCGTTGATTTTATTGGACGTCACCAGCACATATTTATGCCGCTCCGATGGTGCCGGCAGGTTTTTTGCGTTTGCATACTGGATGCTCTCTTTTGACAACCGGTATAGCAGCTTGTCCAGGTCGCCCCCGCGATAGGCGAAGTCGGTCAGGCCGGGTTCGTCCTTGATAAAGGTGACGTTTGTCCTGCGCCCAGTGATTTCTTCCAGTTGGGCAAGCAGGGGATTCAGGTGCTTTTCCGCCAGTTCGGCGCGCTCATAGTTTGTGAGTTGGTCGTGCATGATCAGGAATAAACCCAGGTTCGGGCCACCTGCGCTGGCGAACGGCAGATAAGAAAAGGCCGCCAGTAACAGCCAGATTTTAAGTGTGTTTTTCATTGATACGTTCTCGTCCTTGAGATGTGGATGGATAGGGCGACTTCAATGTCGCAGCGCCAGTTAAGCAAATACTGATAAGCCGTAATAGCCGATGATTGCGATAAAGGCAGTAGGGCAGGCGCTGGTTTGATGTAAGAGGCATCGATGAAGGGAGCCTGCTATCCGGCGCTCTTTGAACCCGCCCGCGCTGTTGACACCCGCGTCCTGCGTGTCGCCCTGACAGAAGGTGATTGCGGGTGCTTTAAAAAGGCAACTTTGCGGTATACTGCGCGGCCTTTGGCCGGTTAAACCGGTCATTATTCGTACAACAAGCCACGCCGGTTCCCCCGCGTGGCTTGTTGTTTTCAGACGCGCCTGCGGGCGCCCGATGAGAGGCACGACGATGAGCGCACTGGTTGGCGTGATCATGGGCTCCAAGTCCGATTGGTCCACCCTTAGCCACACCGCCGATATGCTGGAAAAGCTCGGCATCCCTTTTGAAGTCAAGGTGGTGTCAGCTCACCGCACACCGGACCTGCTGTTCCAGTACGCCGACGAAGCGGAAGGCCGTGGCATTGAAGTGATCATCGCCGGTGCTGGCGGTGCCGCTCACTTGCCGGGCATGTGCGCTGCCAAGACCCACCTGCCTGTGCTGGGCGTTCCGGTGCAGTCTTCGATGCTCTCGGGTGTCGACTCGCTGTTGTCGATCGTGCAGATGCCGGCCGGGATCCCGGTCGCGACCCTGGCCATCGGCAAGGCGGGTGCAATCAACGCAGCGCTGCTTTCAGCAAGCATCCTCGGCGCAAAGCACCCGCAATTCCACGCAGCGCTGAAGAAATTTCGCACTGAACAGACAGACAGCGTCCTGGACAATCCAGACCCACGCCACGCCTGAGGTTTTTCCATGAAGATCGGTGTAATCGGTGGCGGCCAGCTGGGCCGCATGTTGGCATTGGCAGGTACGCCGCTGGGCATGAACTTCGCCTTTCTCGATCCCGCGCCGGACGCCTGTGCTGCGGCACTTGGTGAGCATCTGCGTGCCGATTACGGCGATCTGGATCATCTGCGTCAGTTGGCGGATGAAGTCGATCTGGTGACCTTCGAGTTTGAAAGCGTTCCGGCCGAGACCGTGGCGTTTCTGGCACAGTTCGTACCGGTCTATCCGAGCGCCGAAGCGTTGCGCATCGCGCGTGATCGCTGGTTCGAAAAGAGCATGTTCAAGGACCTGGGTATCCCGACGCCGGCATTCGCCGATATCCAGTCGCAGGCCGACCTGGATGCTGCAGTAGCCAGCATCGGTCTGCCTGCCGTGCTCAAGACCCGAACCCTGGGTTATGACGGCAAGGGCCAGAAAGTCCTGCGTTCGGCGGCCGATGTGGTCGATACATTCGCCGAGCTGGGCAGCGTGCCCTGCCTGCTGGAGGGCTTCGTGCCGTTCACCGGTGAAGTGTCGTTGATTGCCGTGCGTGCACGTGATGGCCAGACCCGGTTCTACCCACTGGTGCACAACACGCATGACAGCGGCATTCTGCGTCTGTCCATCGCCAGCACTGATCATCCTTTGCAGGCGTTGGCCGAAGACTACGCCGGCCGCGTCCTGAAGCAGCTGGATTACGTGGGCGTGCTGGCATTCGAATTCTTTGAGGTCGACGGTGGCCTGAAGGCCAACGAGATCGCGCCGCGCGTCCACAACTCCGGTCACTGGACCACCGAAGGCGCCGAGTGCAGCCAGTTCGAAAACCACCTGCGGGCGGTTGCCGGTCTGCCGTTGGGCTCCACAGCCAAGGTCGGCGAAAGTGCCATGCTCAACTTCATTGGCGAAGTGCCGGCAGTGGACAAGGTCGTCGCCGTCGAAGACTGCCACCTGCATCATTACGGCAAGGCGTTCAAGGCTGGCCGCAAGGTCGGACACGCCACGGTCCGCAGCTCTGACCGTGCCACGCTGGATCGTCAGGTGAAGCTGGTAGAGGCGCTGATCAAGGGCTGATCAGGCCCACGGCTAGCGTGCTGATGCTCCGCGTTGGCACGCAGTTTCAGGACACTCCGCGTCCTTTTGCGACGCGGAGCGTCGAGAACTGCATTCCCACGCAGAGCGTGCGGAACGAGCGCTTCTAGCTGTCGTGCCTATGCTTCGCGTTGAAGCACTGTTCGAGACGCCTGGCCTCAGTTCAGGTAGGTTCAGCCCCGTCATTCATGAAGAATTTTCCACCCTGAAGCAAACTGGCCACTTCGCCGGAACCATTCCCTGTCGCTGTTCTCAGATAGCAGTAGGTCGGGGCTGCTATTAGCCCGGGCATATTTACTTAATACAGAGGGAAATGGCATGGGTATCATTGGAACCATCTTTATCGGCCTGATCGTTGGTCTGTTGGCTCGCTTTCTGAAGCCGGGCGACGACAGCATGGGCTGGATCATGACCATCGTGCTGGGTATCGCCGGTTCGCTCGCAGCCACTTATGGTGGTCAGGCGCTGGGTATCTATCAGGCAGGCGAGGGTGCAGGTTTCCTCGGCGCGCTGGTAGGTGCAATCATCCTGCTGGTTATCTACGGCATGATCAAAAAGAAATAACGCTTATGCGTCAGCCCTCTGTTTTACAGTGCGCAGAGGGCTAGAATGCTCGGCAACTGTCCACCCCTTTGCCGAGCTTTATCATGCGTCGCTTCCTGTTGATGACTCTTCTGCTGTTATCCGCGCTCTCCGGTCCCGCACACGCCCAGTTGCCGGAAACCGACTGGCTTGAGCTAATGCCCAAGTCCGATCAAAAAGCCCTCGAAGCCATGCCCGAGATTGACCACAATTCTCCGGAAGCCATGGGCACGTTCGACAGCAAGGGTGGGCTGAAGCAGAGCAAGGGTCTGCCTGCAGTCATGTATTCGACCAAAACCGTCCCGGCAATGAACGGCAAGACGATTCGTCTCGGCGGCTACCCTGTGCCTCTCGAAACCGACGCCAAGGGTCGCAGCACGCTGTTCTTCATCGTGCCTTATCCAGGCGCCTGCATCCACGTGCCGCCACCGCCGCCCAACCAGTTGGTGCTGGTGCGTTACCCCAAGGGGCTGAAACTGGATGATATCTACACACCGCTGTGGGTAGAAGGCACCCTGAAAATCGAGAAGGTCAGTAACGACCTGGCCGATGCGGCGTATGCGATGGATGCGTCAAAGGTCCGTGTGGTGGTTGAGTCGGACCTTTGATGGGCTCGATCAATTGCTGATCAGAGCGCCTCGCTCCAGATACTCACACCCAGAACATGCATCTGGTCCGGAGCCAGCGTGACCACGTCGTCCAGCACGTTGGCGGTTTCGACGCAGACCGTGCGCTGCCAGCCGTCTGCTGCCATGTCGGTGAACCTGGCGGTCTTTTCGATCCACGGGTTCCACAGAATGGCTGAGTTAGAGCCCGTGCTGCGGATGTGGATGCGTCGCTGCCACTCCGGATCGACGATGCTGAGCACGCCTGGCGTGTCCTTGTAGATGCGGTCGGTTTCGCCTGTGAAGGTCAGGTCGCCGCTCTGCTCGCGTTCTTCCCAGTTTGCCAGGGTTTCGATGTAACGCAGGCCGTCGAGCCCTTCGACGCTGACCTGACGTACATCGCTGACGGCGAAATAGGTGTGCAGCGCCTGGCTGATCACCACAGTGTCAGTGCCGCAGTTGTAGCTGACCAGACTGACATTCAGTGCGTGGTCCAGACGAACGCTCAGTTTCAGGGCGACGTTGTGCGGCCAGCCCGGCAAGTGGCCTTCGGCCTCGGGAAGCACGAATTCCACCAGCAGTGCGTCGCCATCTGCGCCAATACCCAGCAACTGCCAGTCCAGCGCTCGCACTTCGCCATGCGCCTTGGCAGGCTCGCTGCTGTCGCGCATCGCCTGCACGCTTTGCGGGTTGCGCTCCAGATTGCCGAACCACGGCCAGCAGATCGGCATGCCTGCACGAATGGGTTTGCCGCGTTTGAAAACGGCCTCTTCGTTCAGCCACACCAGCGGCGGCTGCCCGGCTACTTGATAGCTGAGGATGTGTGCGCCTTGTTGCGCAACCAGCAGCTCAGCTTCGCCGTGGCAAATGCGCCAGCAGTTCAGCTCATCGTAAAGGATGGATTCAACGGTGGGTTCAACCGGGGATGTTGGCATGCAAAGTTCTCACTCAATGACCGTGACGAAAATAGACCGCTTCACGCAAGACGAGTTTAACCGGGCAGCCAACCTGTGACCGAGCGACAAATTACCGTCGCGCGGGAACCGAGCGCGTCCGGCCGCTGGCATCTATGGCGACGAACACGAACGCAGCCTCCGTGACCTTGCGCCATTCGCTGGTGAGCGGGTCGTCGCTCCACACTTCGACCATCATCTTGATCGAGGTGCGTCCGACTTCCAGAGTGCGGGTATAGAAGGAAAGCTGTTCGCCGACCGCTACCGGGACCAGAAACGCCATGCGATCGATGGCGACGGTCGCCACACGGCCACCCGCGACCTTGCTGGCCATCGCCGTGCCTGCCAGGTCCATCTGGGACACCAGCCAGCCGCCAAAGATGTCGCCAAAGCCGTTGGTTTCGCGGGGAAGAGCGGTGATTTGCAGTGCAAGGTCGCCTTGCGGGGTTGGATCTTCTTGTTCGAGCTCGATCATGCCTAGGGTGCCTCTGACCCATGACTCTCATTATTGTATGTCGCGGTTAACAGGTGCCATTCAAAACCATGAGCATGAACATTATGTGTTCAGCGCCGGTGTGGCCCAAAGGGAAACTCTGCGAAACCCGCTGATTCAGACGTTTTCGCACAGCTTCCCAAGGCTGTTGACGACTTGCGAGTATATCGGGCGTTGCGTCATAGAACGACCGTGGGTCTTCATTTTGTGTCAGTGGCAGTTCTGCCATGTGTTTTTTGTAGCAATTTGCTATCTTGCTGGACCTCTACAGGTGACAAGACTGCCTGTACACGCAATTTTGGTGCCTATCTGCGCCGTTGCTCCCGACAATCGCTTCTGCACGGCACCCCGCAGCAGCCAGCGTTGCTGTCGCTCGCCCCTTTTCAAAGAACAAGCAAAGAGAAGCCTTGTCATGTCATCTGTTCCTCCAAGTTCCACGCAGCCTGCGCGGCCTCTGACTCGCAGCGATTACAAAACCCTTTCGCTGTCGGCCTTGGGTGGTGCGCTGGAGTTCTACGACTTCATCATTTTCGTATTTTTCGCGGCGGTGGTCGGCAAACTGTTTTTCCCGGTGGACATGCCCGACTGGCTGCGCATGATGCAGACGTTCGGCATTTTCGCCGCCGGTTATCTGGCGAGGCCTCTGGGCGGCATTATCATGGCGCACTTTGGCGATCTGCTGGGGCGCAAGAAAATGTTCACGCTGAGCATTTTCATGATGGCGGTGCCGACGCTGATCATGGGTCTGCTGCCGACCTACGCGCAGATCGGCATGTGGGCGCCGATTCTGCTGCTGTTGATGCGCGTCATTCAAGGGGCCGCCATTGGTGGTGAAGTGCCGGGCGCCTGGGTGTTCGTGTCCGAGCATGTGCCTGCACGTCGTGTCGGGTATGCCTGCGGTACCCTGACCGCCGGCCTGACAGCGGGTATCCTGCTGGGCTCGCTGGTCGCTACGGCGATCAATAGCATCTATACCCCGGTCGAGGTATCGGATTACGCATGGCGTATCCCTTTCCTGCTGGGTGGCGTGTTCGGCCTGATGTCGGTGTATCTGCGCCGCCTGCTGCATGAAACGCCGGTGTTTGCCGAGCTGCAACTGCGCAAGGCACTGGCCGAGGAGGTGCCGCTCAAGGCGGTACTGCGCGATCATCGTGGCGCCGTTGCGCTGTCGATGCTGATGACCTGGTTGCTGTCTGCCGGCATCATCGTCGTGATCCTGATGACGCCGACCATCCTGCAAACCATTTATGGCTTTCCAGCTGCCACGGCGCTGAAAGCCAATAGCCTTGCCATTGTCTTCCTGAGCGTGGGCTGTATCGCTGCGGGCGCACTGGCGGATCGTTTCGGCGCAGGCTGGGTGTTCCTGCTGGGCAGCGCAGGTTTGCTGATCAGTTCGTGGACGTTCTATCACATCCTCGGCAGCCATCCGGATGTGCTGTTCCCGCTGTATGCGGTGACGGGCCTGTTCGTCGGTACGATCGGCGCGGTTCCTTACGTCATGGTCAAGGCATTCCCCCCTGTGGTGCGCTTCTCGGGGCTGTCGTTCTCCTACAACCTGGCGTACGCGATTTTCGGTGGCCTGACGCCGATGGTTGTGACCTTCATGCTCAAGAGCAGTCCGATGGGGCCGGCGTGGTACGTCGCGATCCTTTGCGGGCTGGGCATGGCCATCGGCGTGTTTCTGCTGAGCCGAAAGCGCTGATCATCATCCGCTGTTGAATCGCTCGGGCACCGCTGTAGCCAAAGGCTATCTACCTGTACAGGTCGATAGCCTTTTCATCTTATTGTCATAATCAATTCATAGAGTAGTCACAAGACTGGCCGAAAAAGGCTCGTGGACACCTACACACCCTGCCAGGAGCGCAAGGATGACACTCAAGCGTTTGATGACTGCACTGACCTTGGTTGCCGCCGGAGTGACGGCAGCCAATACGCTGGCTGCGGTCGACCCTGCCATCCAGGCCTATACCAAGACCTCCGGTGTGTCAGGCAATCTCTCCAGTGTCGGCTCCGATACCCTGGCAAATCTGATGACGCTGTGGGCCGAGGCCTACAAGAAAGAATACCCGAGCGTGAACATCCAGATTCAAGCCGCGGGTTCCTCTACAGCGCCACCCGCGCTGACCGAGGGCACGGCCAATCTGGGCCCGATGAGCCGCAAGATGAAAGACGGCGAGCTGTCGGCTTTCGAGCAGAAGCATGGCTACAAGCCGACCGCCATCCCGGTCGCGGTGGATGCCCTGGCGGTTTTCGTGCACAAGGACAACCCGATCAAGGGCCTGACCCTGCAGCAAGTGGACGCGATCTTTTCCGCGACCCGCCTGTGCGGTTCCAAGGCAGATGCGAAAACCTGGGGTGATGTCGGCGTGACCGGCGATCTGGCAGGCAAACCGATCCAGTTGTTTGGTCGTAACTCGGTGTCGGGCACTTACGGTTACTTCAAGGAAGAAGCCCTGTGCAAAGGCGACTTCAAGGCCAACGTCAACGAGCAGCCCGGCTCCGCTTCGGTGGTCAGCGCGATCAGCAATTCGCTTAACGGCATCGGTTACTCGGGCATCGGTTACAAGACATCCAACGTCAGGACGGTCCCGCTGGCGAAGAAGGAAGGGGGCGAGTTTGTCGAAGACAGCGAAGCCAATACCCTGAACGGCAGTTATCCACTGTCGCGCTTCCTTTATGTGTACGTGAACAAGGCGCCGAACCAGCCCCTGGCGCCGCTGGAAGCCGAATTTGTGAAACTGGTGCTGTCGAGACAGGGCCAGGAAGTGGTGATGAAGGATGGGTACATCCCACTCCCTGCCCGTGTCGTGGAGAAGACGCTGGCCGATCTTGGCCTGCAGGGTGCGAGCGGCGTGGCGTTAAAATAGTCACGCACGCGTTGCGAGCGAGGCTCAATGGACTGGCCTGCACACAAATTGAACAGTCCGCCGCCGGTTTCGCAGGCGGCGGGCTTTCTTGCGTCACCTTGCTGTAATGTTTCTGTCATACAAGGCGTCTACGGTGTGTGCGCATGAATGAGCTGTTCAAATCGACGATGGACCAGAGCTCGCCTCCAGCGCGTATTGACTTCAATACGCCCGCGATGGTGCGAAAGCGTCGTGTCCGTGCGTTGAAGGACCGGCTCACTCACTGGTACGTCGCCATTGGTGGCCTTGCCGTGCTGGCGGCCATCACGCTGATCTTCTTCTACCTTGCCTATGTGGTTGCGCCGCTTTTCAAAGGTGCCAGCCTGACCGCCAACCCTGCGCTGAATGCCGCCTGGCTGCCGGACGCCGGTGCGCCAATGATGATCACCATCGAAGAGCAGAACCAGATCGGCATGCGCATCTCCGACAAGGGCGAAGTGGTCTTTTTCAACATCGATGACGGCGCAGAGCTGCAGCGCATTGCCTTGCCGCTCCCCGCTGGCGTTTCCGTCGCGTCCATCGGCAAGGATCAGCCCGGTGCGCCATTGATAGCCCTGGGCTTGTCCAACGGTCAGGTGCTGGTGTTCAGGCACTCGTACTTGACGACCTACCCTAACGATCAAAAAACCATCACCCCGAGCGTGGCCTGGCCCTACGGCGAGGCACCCTTGGTGCTGGATCAGGCCGGGCGTGCGGTCGAGCATGTCACCGTCAGCTCCGATGGCGACAGCCTGAAGCTGGCAGGGGCGACCGGCACTCAGTTGCACGTCATCTCGCTCGAACAGAAAGAAAACATGATGACCGGCGAGATGACCCGCGAGCAGACGCGTGTCGAGTTGCCGCAGATGTCCGCTGCGGTCAAGGCGATCTACATCGACCCGCGCCAGCAATGGTTGTATGTCATCAACGGGCGCGCGCAGGCGGATGTGTTCAGCCTGCGCGATCGTAGCCTCAACGGCCGCTATAAATTGCTGGAAGACGGCAACGCCGAGATCACGGCAAGCGCTCAACTGGTCGGCGGTATCTCGCTGATCATCGGCAACTCCAAGGGCAGTATGTCCCAGTGGTTCATGGCCCGGGACACTGACGGCGAGCAGCGCCTGATGCGCATCCGCGATTTCAGCCTGGGCAGCGCACCTATCATGCAGATCAAGGCCGAGCAGCGCCGCAAGGGCTTCATCGCTCTGGATGCTTCCGGCAAGTTGGGCGTATTCCACAGCACAGCGCACCGCACCCTGCTGATCGACAAGGTCGCCGAGGGGCCCGGCATTCTGGCGTTATCGCCACGCGCCAACAGGATTCTGATTGAAAGCGCTGGCAAGCTGCTGCCGCTGACGCTGGACAACCCGCACCCGGAAGTCTCCTGGAGTTCGCTGTGGGGCAAGGTCTGGTACGAGAGTTACGACGAGCCCAAGTACATCTGGCAGTCCACGGCGTCCAACTCCGATTTCGAGCCCAAGCTGAGCCTGGCACCGTTGACCTACGGCACACTGAAAGCGGCGTTCTACGCCATGCTGTTGGCCGCGCCGCTGGCCGTGGCTGCCGCGATCTATACCGCCTACTTCATGGCCCCTGGCATGCGCCGCAAGGTCAAGCCGGTGATCGAGTTGATGGAAGCGATGCCGACGGTGATTCTCGGCTTTTTTGCCGGATTGTTCCTGGCCCCGTATCTGGAAGGGCATCTGCCCGGCATCTTCAGCCTGTTGCTGCTCACGCCGATCGGCATTTTGCTGGCGGGCTTTTTCTGGACCCGCCTGCCTGATTCGCTTCGCTTGCGTATTCCCGATGGCTGGGAAGGCGCGATTCTGATTCCGGTCGTGCTGTTGGTGGGCTGGTTCTCGCTGAGCATGAGCCCGCTCCTGGAGAGCTGGTTCTTCGCCGGGGACATGAGCACCTGGATTCGCGACCACCTGGGTATCACCTACGATCAACGCAATGCGCTGGTGGTCGGCATCGCCATGGGGTTCGCGGTAATCCCCAACATTTATTCGATTGCCGAAGACGCCGTGTTCAGCGTGCCGCGCAGCCTGACGCTGGGTTCGCTGGCACTGGGCGCGACGCCGTGGCAGACCCTGACGCGGGTGGTGATCCTGACTGCCAGCCCCGGCATCTTTTCTGCCTTGATGATCGGCATGGGCCGGGCCGTGGGGGAAACCATGATTGTGCTGATGGCGACCGGCAATACGCCGATCATGGACATGAATCTGTTTGAAGGCATGCGTACGCTGGCGGCCAACGTCGCGGTGGAGATGCCAGAGTCGGAAGTAGGCGGCAGCCATTATCGGGTGCTGTTTCTGGCGGCGTTGGTGCTGTTGATGTTCACCTTCGTGATGAACACCCTCGCAGAGCTGATTCGTCAGCGTCTGCGCAAGCAATACTCGTCGCTGTAAGGAAGGTAGGCGTTGGTGAAGCGGAACTCCCTCAGGAACTGGTTCAAAAGTGGCGCCCCCGGCGTCTGGATGAGTGCGGGCGCTGTATCCATCGCTGTGATCATGACCATCGGCCTGTTGGCGGTGATCGCCGTGCGTGGCCTTGGGCATTTCTGGCCCGCCGATCTGGTGAGCGCACAGTATGCAGTCCCCAATCAGGAGTCGAGCGTTCTGGTCGGTGAGCGGGTCGAGCAGGAGCAAGTACCTCGTGCGCGCCTGAAAAGCGCGGGCCTGCCAGTGCCTGATCAAGGGCCGGAATTCATGACCCGCGAGCTGTTCAAGGTCGGCAATCGCGATCTCAACCCCAGTGACTTCAACTGGGTGGTAGGCGAATGGCTGACCGGGCAGAGCCGGCCTGCAGACCTGATGACGCTGGAGCGTCGCGAGTGGGGCAATTTCTACGGCTATCTGGTCAACGTCAAGGAAGGCGGGCGTGTCGTGGCCGAAAGCGACGCGGCCTGGCCGGTCCTGCAAGAGCGCATCAAGCGCGTCGAAAAGCTGGCTGACGAACTCTATACCCTGGAAAAGAAAGACATTGGTGCCATCAATCACGCTATCGAGCGCTTGCGCTTACAGGCCCGCAAACTGGAACTCAATGGCCGGCTGGATGCCGCCGCGCAAGCGGACATGGCTGCCGAGCGGGCCGAGCTGGATGCGCGTTACAAGGTTATCGAGGCGCGTCTTGACGGGCTGCACCAGGCCTTTGATCGCGACAGCCTGACCGCGCGTGATGGCAACGGCAAAGAAATCGAACTCAGCCTGGGCAAAGTGGTGCGTGCCTATCAGCCCAATGCGATGGGCACGGTGACCAAGCTTGGCTTCTACTTCGAGAAACTGTGGGAGTTTCTCAGCGCCGATCCACGCGAAGCCAACACCGAAGGCGGTATCTTCCCGGCGATCTTCGGCACGGTGATGATGACCCTGATCATGGCCGTGATCGTCACACCGTTTGGCGTGCTGGCGGCGGTCTACCTGCGTGAGTACGCGCGCCAGGGTCCGGTTACCCGGTTGATTCGCATCGCGGTGAACAACCTCGCCGGTGTGCCTGCGATTGTCTACGGTGTGTTCGGTCTGGGGTTCTTCGTCTATGTGCTTGGCGGCTCCGTGGATCGGCTGTTCTTTCCTGAAGCGCTGCCTGCCCCGACGTTCGGTACGCCGGGCCTGTTATGGGCTTCGCTGACCCTGGCACTGCTCGCGGTGCCGGTAGTGATCGTGGCGACGGAAGAAGGGCTGGCGCGCATTCCGCTGACCTTGCGTGAAGGTTCGCTGGCACTGGGTGCAACCAAGGCCGAGACGCTGTGGAAAATAGTACTGCCAATGGCCAGCCCGGCGATGATGACCGGGCTGATCCTCGCGGTGGCGCGTGCCGCCGGCGAGGTTGCGCCTTTGATGCTGGTGGGCGTCGTCAAGCTGGCGCCGTCGCTGCCGCTGGACGGCAACTATCCTTATCTGCACCTCGATCAGAAGATCATGCACCTGGGTTTCCACATTTACGACGTCGGCTTCCAGAGCCCCAACGTCGAGGCCGCACGCCCGCTGGTGTATGCCACCGCGCTGCTGCTGGTACTGGTCATCGCCTTGCTCAATCTGTCAGCGGTGAGCATCCGTAATCATTTGCGGGAAAAGTACAAGGCGCTCGACAATTGATCCCGAATTCGCCCTTTGGCAAACGCGGCCGTTCGCTGGCGCGAACCGTTCGCACAGGAGCAATCCATGCAGCATGAAAGCCCGACGAGTGGCATGAACATGTCGGCCCTGAGACGGCACAAGCACAGCCTGGATCTGGCCGACGAAAGCGTGGCCATCGAAGTGCCGGGCCTGAATCTGTTCTATGGCGACAAGCAGGCGCTGTTTGATATCGCCCTGAATATCCCGAAGCAGAAGGTGACCTCGTTCATCGGTCCGTCCGGGTGTGGCAAATCGACGTTGTTGCGCTGCTTCAACCGCATGAACGACCTGGTCGATGGTTGCCGGGTCGAGGGCGCGATCAACCTGTACGGGCACAACATCTACACCAAGGGCGAGGAAGTCGCCGAGTTGCGTCGCCGCGTCGGCATGGTGTTTCAAAAGCCCAATCCGTTCCCCAAGACGATTTATGAAAACGTGGTCTACGGGCTGCGCATTCAGGGGATCAACAAGAAGCGCGTGCTCGATGAAGCTGTCGAGTGGGCGCTGAAAGCCGCTGCGCTCTGGGATGAAGTCAAGGATCGACTGCATGAGTCGGCATTGGGTTTATCCGGGGGGCAGCAGCAGCGTCTGGTCATTGCCCGAACGATCGCCGTGGAGCCGGAAGTCCTGCTGCTCGACGAACCCTGTTCGGCACTCGATCCGATTTCGACCCTCAAAGTCGAAGAACTGATCTACGAACTGAAATCGAAATACACCATTGTGATCGTTACCCACAACATGCAGCAGGCGGCTCGGGTGTCGGATTACACCGCGTTTATGTACATGGGCAAACTTGTCGAGTTCGGTGATACGGATACCTTGTTCACCAACCCGGCAAAAAAACAGACAGAAGACTACATCACCGGTCGTTACGGGTAGTACGTGCTTCGTCAGCCCTGAACCACCGCTGCGTTTTCGCAATTAACCGGACGTTCCAAGGACACCCAGCATGATCCACAAAGACAGCCATACGCATCACATTTCCCAACAGTTCAACGCTGAACTCGAAGACGTTCGCAGCCATTTGCTCGAAATGGGTGGCCTGGTCGAGAAGCAGGTGAACGATTCGGTCACGGCGCTGATCGAGGCCGACTCTGGCCTTGCCCAACGTGTTCGCGAAGTCGACGACCGGATCAATCAGATGGAGCGCAGCATCGACGAAGAATGTCTGCGCATTCTGGCGCGTCGCCAGCCTGCAGCGTCCGACCTGCGCCTGATCATCAGCATTTCCAAGTCGGTGATCGACCTGGAGCGCATTGGTGATGAAGCGACCAAGATCGCGCGCCGTGCCATCAAGCTCTGCGAAGAGGGTGAGGCACCACGCGGTTACGTCGAAGTGCGTCACATCGGCGATCAGGTGCGCAACATGGTGCGTGATGCGCTGGACTCGTTCGCCCGTTTCGACGCCGAGCTGGCCCTGTCGGTTGCGCAGTACGACAAGACCATCGACCGCGAGTACAAGACGGCCCTGCGCGAGCTGGCGACCTACATGATGGAAGATCCACGCTCGATCTCCCGGGTCCTGGACGTCATCTGGGTGCTGCGCTCTCTGGAGCGAATCGGCGACCATGCACGCAACATTTCCGAGCTGGTGATCTACCTGGTGCGCGGGACCGACGTGCGGCACATGGGTCTCAAGCGCATGAAGGAAGAAGTGCAGGGTATATCGAGCGAAACCGCTAATGTTCCGGGCAACGCTGACGATAAGTAAGATTGCCTGCGAGAAAAACGCCCAGCACGCGCTGGGCGTTTTTCGTTGCGCAGATCAGTATTTCCCGTCGCCTGCGGATTAAATGCCGCGGCGCAGTCAATCAATATGGCAGTTGGCTATCAGTCAACGCTATGCTTGCCGAAACAAAGGGCGTGTTGGCATACCGCAGTTCGCCTCCAGGTGAACACGCCCGCAGGAGCGTCGATGAGTAAGGTCAGTGTATTGGTGGTGGATGACGCGACTTTCATTCGCGACTTGGTCAAGAAAGGGCTGCGCAATTATTTCCCCGGGATTCATACCGAGGACGCGGTCAATGGTCGCAAGGCTCAGACGTTGCTGGGCAAAGAGGCGTTCGACCTGATTCTGTGCGACTGGGAAATGCCCGAAATGTCCGGCCTGGAGCTGTTGACATGGTGCCGTGAGCAAGACAATTACCTGAGAACCGTCCCGTTCATCATGGTGACCAGCCGTGGCGACAAGGAAAACGTCGTGCAGGCCATTCAGGCCGGTGTGACCGATTTTGTCGGCAAGCCGTTCACCAATGAACAGCTGCTGACCAAGGTCAAGAAAGCGCTGGCAAAAGTCGGCAAGCTCGACGCCGTCATGTCCACAGCCCCGGCACGCATGAACTCGCCGCTCAATGACTCACTGAGTGCATTGACCGGTGGCAAGGCCGAAGTGGTTCGTGCCGCGCCTGCTGCAGCCGCGGCCGCAGCCCCCAAGCCCGCCCCTGCACCCGTCAGATCGGCACAGCCGACCGGTCGCGGCCAGGGCCAGTTGCGCCTGCCCAACGGCACTCAGTCATGCGTGATCAAGGCCCTCACCCTGAAAGACGCCACACTGGTGATTCGCGTCAGCGAAAACCTGCCCCAGGTACTCGACAGCGCGGTGCTGGACCTTGAGCAGGGCGAGGACAACGAGGTTGCACGCCTGAACGGCTATCTGCACTCCGTCGCCGCCTTTGAGCAGAAGCCGGACAGCGAATGGCTGCAAGTGACCTTCCGCTTTGTCGATCACGACGCGCAGAAGCTCGATTACCTGTCGCGTCTGATTGCTCGTGGCACGGCGCAGAAGCACTTCATCCCGGGCGCCTGATACCTGCCTGCGAGCTGAATGGCATGCCCACACGGGTCAGCCTTGCGCGGTGTTACTCGACACCGCGTACCGGGCCTCTGGCGTGCCTTCCTTGACGCTTCATTCATGTCCGATTGATACCCTTGCGTCCTCTTCTGCCTGCAAGGCTGCTAGGCTTGGCACCCAGTGCCCTTGAACCCGACCCATCCCGATGCTTGAACGCCTGCTTATCCTGTTTGCCCTGATGTTGACTGTGCAGTCGGCCGGGGCTGTCACGATTTATAAGTTCACCGATGCCGATGGCGTGGTGTCCTTCTCGGACCGGCCGACGCCCGGCGCATCGGTCATGGTGTTTCGGGACCGCATGGTCGAGCGTATCGACGGCCAGGTGCATTTGAGTGTCAGGCGTGAAAAGGGCGTACACAGCCTGTACGTGCGCAACGATCTGTACGCCCCGGTCGAAGTTGAACTCAAGCTCTCCAGTGTGACCAACGTGCTGGGGGTGTCTGGCTCTTCAGCGACGCTGCGCCGCACGATCCCTGCGCGCAGCAACCAGCGCGTGGTGGTCTTGAGCCCCAAGGTGGGGAGCAAGCCGATGAACTACGCCTCGGTGCTGAGTTCAACCCTGGGTGATCCCAAGGGCTCGGTGCAGGCCTATAAATACCCGCTGCCGTGGATTGGCGGGCCGTTTCGCCTGACTCAGGGACCGAATGGCAGATACAGCCATTACGGCGTCAAGGGGCGTTATGCAATGGACATCGCCATGCCGGAGGGGACGCCGATCATTGCCGCGCGCGGCGGTACGGTGGTGAAGATCGAAAACAGCCAGTCAGGGCGGGGCTCGAATGCGTCAGGTAACTTTGTGCGCATTCTGCACGAGGACGGCACGATGGGCGTCTACCTGCACCTGATGCGCGGCTCAGTGAGTGTCAGGGAAGGTCAACGGGTCAGCGTCGGAACAGCACTGGCGCGGTCGGGCAACACCGGCAACAGCACCGGCCCGCACCTGCACTTCGTCGTGCAGCGCAACTCGGGCAATGAACTGATCTCGATCCCCTACGAATTCGCCACCCCCGTGCAGAGCCTGCCCAACTTCGCCGTCGGCGGGAATTGAGGAGGAGCCATTCATAGCTCCACGCCCTGCGTCCGATCCTGAACCGGCGGCGCTGATCGGTCAGTCCAGCTTCAGCACCTTGGCCAGGACGATTTTCGGGCCTTTCATCTTTTTGATGATGATGCGCAGGCCTTCGACTTCCAGTTGTTCCTCTTCTTCCGGCACTCGCTTGAGCGTGTCGTAGATCAAACCGGCCAGTGTCTCGGCTTCAATGTGATCCAGGTCGATGCCCAGCAGGCGCTCGATCTTGAACAATGGCGTATCACCGCGTACCAGCAGTTTGCCCGGCTGGTAGGCAAGAATGCCGCGTTCCACCTTGCGGTGTTCGTCCTGGATGTCGCCCACCAGTACTTCGAGCACGTCTTCCATGGTCAGGTAGCCCACGATCTTGCCGTCGGCTTCTTCCACCACGGCGAAGTGCGCGCCACCCTTGCGGAACTGCTCGAGCAACTGCGACAGCGGCATGTGCCGGGAAACACGTTCCAGCGGGCGGGTCAGCTCGGCGAGGTTGAACGACTCCGGAATATGGTCCAGCGCTGCCAGCTCCAGCAGCAGGTCCTTGATGTGCAGCAGGCCGACGAACTCGCCACGTTCAGCGTCATACAGCGGATAACGGCTGAATTTGTGACGGCGGAACAAGGCAAGGATTTCCTTGAGCGGCGCATTGAAGTCCAGCGACACCATGTCTTCGCGGGAGTTGGCCCAGTCGACCACTTCCAGCTCGCCCATTTCCACCGCCGACGCCAGCACGCGCATGCCCTGATCGCTGGGGTCCTGGCCACGGCTGGAGTGCAGGATCAGTTTCAGCTCGTCGCGGCTGTAGCTGTGTTCATGGTGCGGGCCGGGCTCACCCTGGCCGGCGATGCGCAGAATGGCGTTGGCACTGGCATTGAGCAGGTAGATGGCCGGGTACATCAACCAATAGAAGAAGTACAACGGCGCCGCTGTCCACAGCGACAACAGCTCCGGCTTGCGGATCGCCCAGGATTTGGGGGCCAGCTCGCCGATCACGATGTGCAGGTAGGAAATGATGAAGAAGGCGGTAAAGAACGACACGCCCTTGATCAATTCCGGAGTGTCTACGCCCACCGCTGCGAGCAATGGCTCCAGCAGGTGCGCGAAGGCCGGTTCACCAACCCAGCCCAGGCCCAGAGAGGCGAGGGTGATACCCAACTGGCAGGCCGAAAGGTAGGCATCCAGCTGGCCATGGACCTTGCGCAGAATGTGCCCGCGCCAGCCGTTCTTGTCGGCAATGGCTTCAACCTTGGTCGAGCGCAGTTTGACCATGGCGAACTCTGCCGCAACGAAAAAACCGTTGAGCAGGACCAGGAACAAAGCAAACAGAATCATGCCGAAATCGGCGAAGAGTGAAGACAGGTTAAAGCTAGGGGAAGGGTCCATGATGGGGTTTTGCAGGGTCCGTATTAACAGGAAGAGGGTTGTGTCACGCCAGAGAAGACGCTATGAACCCGGCAATGTAGCGGCTCGAAGCAGGATTGCCTAGTAGTCTGAATCGTCGCTCGCGGGTTTGGACAACTGACCGCTGGCAAAGTGACAGGTAAAAACACTGCCCTTGCCAAGAACACTGTTGATCTCGAGGTTGCCGCGATGGCGCAGCAGCACGTGTTTGACGATGGCCAGCCCGAGCCCTGTACCGCCGGTATTGGAGGCGCGGCTGGTATCGACCCGGTAGAAGCGCTCGGTCAGGCGCGGCAGGTGTTTGGTCTCGATGCCGATCCCCGAATCCTGCACGCTCAGGTGCGCGCCCCGTTCGTCGGCCCACCAGCGAACACGGATCACGCCCTCGGCCGGGGTGTATTTGACGGCATTGAAGATCAGGTTGGAAAACGCACTGCGCAGTTCGCTTTCGCTGCCCTTGAGGCGCATGTTGCTTTCCAGGCTGAGGTGGATCTGCTGGTTCTTGCTGCCCGACAGCGCGTTGGCATCGGCGGTGATGGTCTTGAGCAGGGAATTGACGATCACCGGGTGGTTGTCCGAGGGGTAATCGGTGGCCTCGAGCTTGGCCAGCAACAGCAGGTCATTGAGCAGCGTCTGCATGCGCCCGCCTTGCTGATGCATCTGTTGCAGCGCACGGACCCAGCGTGGGTTGACCTCGTCCACGTTATCGAGAAGCGTTTCCAGGTAGCCGAAGATCACCGTGAGCGGCGTGCGCAGCTCGTGAGACACGTTGGCGACGAAGTCTTTGCGCATCTGTTCCAGCTGATGAATGCGCGTCACGTCGCGCACCAGCATCAGATGCTCATTGTTGCCATAACGGGTGATCAGCAACTGAATGCGCAGGCGATCGTTGGTCGGCGACGGGATTTCCAGCGGCTCGCTGTAGTCGCCCAGCGCAAAGTATTCCTTGAAGCGTGGATGTCGTACCAGATTGGTCACGGGCTGCCCGCTGTCCTGCGGCGTCTTCAGACCCAGCAGGGTTTCGGCGGCACGGTTCCACCACTCCAGGTTGCCGTCGCTGTCGAGCATGATCACGGCATCACGCAGCGCGGCGGTGGACTCCTGCACGCGATCGATAACGGCCTGAAGGCGACCACGAACGCGCTGGTCCCGGCGCTGCAGGTGGTAGATGCTGTCGAAGACTTCGCCCCACAGACCGTAACCGTCCGGAGGCGGCTCGTCGGCCTTGTGGCTGCTCAGCCAGTCGTGCAGGCGTAACAGCTGCTTGAGGGTCCAGGCCAGGTACAGCCCCAGCCCGGCGGCCAGGCTCCAGGCATACTGCCCACTGATCAGGCCGACCAACAGGCAGGCGGTGACCAGCAACAACATGTGGCGTATCAGAGTGCCATGCCAATTTTGATTCAATTAGGGGTAAATCCTTGTCTGGTCTGCACTGGCCATTGCCCTGCGTCGACGCAGCGGTTTTCAGCTCTTGGTCGAGAAACGATAGCCCGTGCCGCGCACGGTTTGTACCAGATTTTCATAGGCATCCCCCAAGGCCTTGCGCAGGCGGCGGATGTGAACATCGACGGTGCGTTCTTCGACGTAGACGTTGCCGCCCCACACCTGATCCAGCAACTGACCGCGTGTGTAGGCGCGCTCCTGGTGGGTCATGAAGAACTGCAGCAGACGGTATTCGGTTGGGCCCATTTCGGCGGGTTTGCCGTCGATGGTGACCCGGTGGCTGATCGGGTCGAGCAGCAGGCCGCCGACTTCGATGGGCGCTTCGCCGTCAGTCGGGCCAGCGCGACGCAGCACGGCCTTGAGGCGTGCCACCAGCTCGCGCGGCGAGAAAGGCTTGGTGATGTAATCGTCGGCGCCCACTTCCAGGCCCTGAATCTTGTTGTCCTCTTCGCCCTTGGCGGTGAGCATGATGATCGGGATGTCCCCGGTCAGTTCATCACGCTTGAGGCGCCGGGCCAGTTCGATGCCTGAGGTGCCAGGCAGCATCCAGTCGAGCAGAATCAGGTCAGGCTTGCGGTCCACGATGATCGCGTGGGCCTGCTGAGAGTTTTCGGCTTCAATACAGTCGTATCCAGCCATTTCCAACGCAACGGCGATCATTTCGCGAATTGGCGCTTCGTCGTCAACGATCAGGATGCTCCTGCCAGCCATGCTCGAACCTCTTGTCATTTAACTGTCTTGGAGCGCATTAGATAACGGAATTATTGCAGTCGTGTGACAGGTCTGAATGAGGCTAGCACGCTGACAGGTCGCGGGGGCCCGCAAGCCTCGCGATCCGGAATTTATTTCAGTCGTGCGCAGGCTGGCGGTGGCTGTACTCAGCGCACCGCGTAGTCAGCGACGATGCCCAGGAATATCGCCAGTCCGGCCCAGTGATTGTGTAGAAAGGCCTTGAAGCAGGCGTCTCGCTCGCGCTCACGGGTGCTCCAGAATTCCCAGGCGAAGCAGCCCGCCGCTGCCAGCAGGCCGATGTAGAAGCACGCGCCCAGTTCGAAGCGTGCACCGGCCAGCATCAGACAGCCCAGCGCCAGCCCCTGCAGGGTCAGGATGATGACCCGGTCGGCATCGCCGAACAGGACGGCCGTGGATTTCACGCCGATTTTCAGGTCGTCATCGCGATCGACCATGGCGTAGTAGGTGTCGTAGCCCACAGTCCACAGCAGGTTGGCGATGTACAGCAGCCAGGCTGCAGCGGGCAACTCGCCGGTTTCGGCAGTGAAGGCCATCGGCATGCCCCACGAGAACGCAGCACCCAGCACCACTTGCGGGTAATAGGTGTAGCGCTTCATGAACGGATAGCTGGCTGCCAGGGCGAGACCGCCGACCGACAGCCAGATGGTCGCCGCGTTGGTAAACAGCACCAGCACAAAGCTCAGGCCGACCAGCACCGCAAACAGCACCAGCGCTTCCCGGGAGCTGACTTTGCCGCTGACCAGCGGACGCTGCTCGGTGCGTTTGACGTGGCCGTCCACCTTGCGATCGGCGAAGTCATTGATTACACAGCCTGCCGCTCGCATCAGAAAGACGCCGAGCACAAAAATGAACACGGTCTGCAGCGACGGCGCGCCCTTGCCTGCAATCCAGACCGCCCACAGGGTCGGCCACAGCAAAAGGTAGACGCCGATGGGCTTGTCGATGCGTGTCAGCTGGATGAAGTCCCAGGCGCGTGGGCTCAGACGATTGAGGGATTTGAGGAGGGACAGGTACATCAGACGTGGTCCTTGTCGTGGATCGCAGTGCACAGGGCGGGCAGGAAAACTTCGGCGACCAGCACGCTCAATGCGCCTCGATCGAAGCGCGAGCGGCGGGCCCACAGCCCGCGCGCTGCGTCGGCAGCGGGCAGCCAGGCCTCGGGGTAATGACACACTTCAAGCGCGCCGCGCACGAACGCCGGGTCACTGAACAGCAATTCACCCAGCGACCGAGTGCCCAACTCATCCATATTCAGGCCGCCATCCAGCAGCGCGCTGCGGGCGGCGACACTGCGCGCGAACACCCAGTTGTTGCCGTTACCGCGCAGGTACACCTCGCGCACCCAGCCTTCGCCAGCCTCTGGCAGGCCCAGCGCCAGGCACTCGTCAGGGCGCAAGGGCTGCCAGCCTTCAAACTGCGGAAATACGCTGAAACGACCGTCAGACAAACGGTCCAACCGACGAGTAAGGGAGTCCTTATTGAACAACCAGTCGAGCATCACCGGGTCCGGCGCGTCGATCAATTGCTCGCGCTCGAGCCATGCAGGGCCAATGAATGCGGGGGATTGCTGGGTCACGGTAAGCCAGTTCCGGCAGCCAACGAGGCCGCGAGCTTAGCATGATTGCCGGCCTGGACCGACGGTCGGCAGAACGTCGGGTCATAGATCAGACTTGCATCCGCGCCTGCCGATCAGTACAACGCCCTTCAGAAGGCGGCAACTGACCGTCGTACGCTATTGAGCCTGATAAACGAGAGAACCTGACATGAAGAAGTGGCAATGCATCGTCTGCGGCCTGATTTATAACGAAGCCGATGGCTGGCCGGATGACGGAATTGCGCCCGGCACCCTTTGGCAGGATGTGCCGGAAGACTGGATGTGCCCGGATTGCGGCGTGGGCAAGATGGACTTTGAAATGATCGAAATCGGTTGATCGCTGCCCGCAAACAAGGGCTGGCAACAACGGGCACCAGGCACAGTGAAATAGGGAAGAACAATGAGCGCACCTGTCGTCATCATCGGCACCGGCCTTGCGGGGTATAACCTCGCTCGAGAGTTTCGCAAGCTGGACGCTGACACGCCGCTGCTATTGATTACGGCCGACGATGGCCGTTCCTACTCCAAGCCGATGCTCTCTACCGGCTTTGGCAAAAACAAGGAAGCCGACGGCCTGAGCATGGCTGAAGCCGGCGCCATGGCCGATCAGCTAAAGGCCGAGGTCCGCACGCATACGCGGATCAGCGGCATTGATCCTGGCCACAAACGCCTGTGGATCGGCGAAGAGGCGGTGTATTACCGTGATCTGGTGCTGGCCTGGGGCGCCGAAACCATTCGTGTACCGGTGGAAGGCGACGCAGGCGACGCGATTTTCCCGATCAACGATCTTCAGGATTACGCCCGTTTCCGCGCGGCTGCGGCGGGCAAGCGTCGGGTGTTGATTCTCGGCGCAGGGCTCATTGGCTGTGAGTTCGCCAACGACCTGATCCTGGGCGGCTATGAAGTGGATCTGGTGGCTCCGTGCGAACAGGTCATGCCGACCCTGTTGCCCCCTGAGGCCGCGGCTGCGGTGAAGTCCGGTCTGGAAAGCCTGGGCGCACGTTTCCATCTGGGGCCGGTGCTGACCCGCCTGAACCGCAATGGTGAGGGCCTGCAAGCGCACTTGTCGGACGGGCAGGTGATGGACTGCGATCTGGTGGTGTCAGCCATCGGCCTGCGTCCTCGCATTGAGCTGGCCGCTGCTGCCGGCTTGCAGACCGGGCGCGGCATTCTGGTCGACCGCCTGTTGCAAACCTCCCACGCCAACATCCACGCGCTGGGTGATTGCGCTGAAGTCGATGGCCTGAACCTGCTCTACGTGATGCCATTGATGAGCTGCGCTCGTGCGTTGGCCCAGACGCTGGCCGGAAACCCGACTTCCGTCAAATACGGGCCCATGCCGATCACCGTGAAGACGCCCGCCTGCCCGCTGGTGGTTTCGCCGCCGCCGCGTGGCAGCGATGGCCACTGGAGCGTCGAAGGGCAGGGCGCGGATATCAAGGCGCTGTGTCATGACGCTGAGGGCCATCTGCTCGGCTATGCGCTGACCGGCGCTGCGGTTATGGAAAAACTCGCACTCAACAAGGTGCTACCTGCGTTATTGGCGTGATTTCACGTCATTTTGTCGGATTGACCCTGCATTTCTGCCAATAAACCGCATTCATGCACTGGCGCGGGTCAGTTCGGCATGCCATTCTCGACCTCGTCTGCCGCTACGTAGAGCTGTCGCGGCGCCTTGTTGCCGTTTTTTACAAAAGCGGCGCGGGACATAAAAACAAAAAACCGTAAAAGAGGCTTCATATGCGTAAACCAGAAGTTGCAGCCGCCATCGCTGAAAAGGCGGATCTCACGAAAGAACAATCCAATCGCGTTCTCAATGCCATCCTTGAAGAGATTACTGGCGCACTGAACCGCAAGGACAGTGTCACGCTGGTAGGTTTCGGTACTTTTCTGCAACGCCACCGCGGCGCCCGCACTGGCAAGAACCCACAGACCGGGGAGCCGGTTAAAATCAAGGCAAGCAACACGGTCGCCTTCAAACCGGGGAAAGCCCTGAAAGACAGCGTCAATCCTTGACACCCTGTTGTGCGCCTCGGCGGGAGACGCACAACCTACAGGCGGGCACACCAATCGGATTGGGTGCCCGTTTCTTGTTTCTGTCGTATGACGCCGATGCTGCCTCTCGCGCCCTGTGAGAATTGTCCTACTCCATTCCGTGTAATTGCCTTCCAAAGCCCCAGCTTTGCCTGACTTTTTCTTGTTGTTGATTGCCTTAGAGTGCCGTCCCTGCTGCACCCCTTCAATTACTCTTGGGAAATCCAGAATGAAAAAGCCATGGAGGTTTGCTGCTGTTGCGGCTCTGATCGCCACGACCAGCGGTTGCGTGAGCTACAACGTCAGCCAGCCAAGCGCGCCGCTGGAAGGCACGGTCAAAACCGACCTGAAAGCTGACGTCAAGGTTGGCGGCACCATCAGCGGCGAGTCGTCCACCAACGTGCTGTTCAATTTCCTGAGCTTCGGCGGCGATAATCAGTTCGCCGACGGCGTGACCTACGGTGGCGCAAGTGGCGGTGGCGGCCTGGGTCTGGCGTTGCCTGATCCTGTCTCGACGACCAAAGCGGCAGCGGCCTTCAAGGCGGTGAAATCCTCCGGTGCCGATCTGATTGTTGCGCCGCGCTACGAAGTCAGCGTCAAAGACTACTTCATCTTCAAGAAGGTCGATGTAAAGGTCACGGGTAACAAAGGCAGCATCAGCAGCATTCGTTGATGTCAGTGGGATGCTGCTTCCCACGCGGAGCAGCATCCTCATGTTCGGTAACTGTTTTGTGCCGATCTCCCTCGAAATCCTTTCTTGTCCTAAAGGTTTTGCGCCGATAACCCGCTACACTGCCACGCTGATTCCGAGTCGGAAACCGCGTGTTCAGAGGCCGTGTATGAAATTTCGTTTTCTGTTGTGGATGCTGGGCCTGCTGATGGCCCGCGCCAGTCGTAACAATCCGGCGTTCCAGCAGCAATTGGCTGGCAAAGACCTGACCTTTCAGCTGCAGACCGCAGATGGCAAGGTTGCACGTCACTTCGTGGTCCACGATCAGCGGATCCGCAGTGCAAGTGGCACGGTTGCAGAGCCGGCCTTTGCCATCGTGTTTCGTGATGCAGCCTTTGGCTTTGATACCCTTCAGGCGAAGAACAAGCAGCTGGCGTTCATGAAGGGCATTCAGGACAAGGATATTCAGATCAAGGGCAACCCGGCCCTGGTGATCTGGTTCCAGGGCCTGGTCAAATACCTCAAACCGAGAAAGAAAACGGCCTGATCACGGCAACTGCAGCCCGCCTGCAGCCTTGTGCAACGCCCTGAGGTGCTCCGACACCTGTTTGAGATTGGCTTCGTTGGCGGCAATCTCTTTGGCACGCTCAGGCTCCAGCAGGGCTCGCACTTCCTTGTCGAGATCGCCGGTCAGGCGCTTGAGCTGTTTCTGGCGCTGACTGCTTTCTGCTTCAAGACGCTGCCATTCACCCGCCTGTGGCAAACCGTACCCGTCGCTGCCCAGCAGCTCGGCAGGCCGGCTGAGGAACCCGCTGCTGGCGAGGATTTCCTGCAGCGTTTTGGTGGCGTTGGAGACTTTGCCGTCTTTCAATTCCCGCGCACCCAGGTAGCTCTGTTTCACTTCGTCCTGAGCCAACAACAGTTGCCTGCGCAGGCTGGCCTGCTCCAGCAGCAGAATCGCAGCGCTGGTGCGCAGATCGGCTTTGCCGAACCACTGGCTGCGCTCACTGGCGGGTAGCGCCATCCAGTCTTCCACGGTGTTCTGTTTGATCGGCAGGTGCTTCTTCAGCACTTCGAACATCGCCTGATAGCGGTCGCGGTAGGAGTCGAACCGATAGCCCAGACGCAGCGCTTCCTTGGGATCGTCCAGTACGCTGGTGTCAGCCAGCCCACGGCCTTCGAGGACTTCAAGCAAACCGTTAGGCAAAATGCTGTCCAGGCCGACGAGCTTGGAGTTGTGCGTACCGGCGCGCAGCAGTTTGAGATTTTCAACGGCGCAGTTGTTCGAGAGGAAGTAATAGTTGCCGTCGTAACTCCAGTGCATCTCGGCGGCGTGCTGCACCAGCCCTTCTATTTCCGGACGCGACAGCTTGATTGGTACCGACGCCAGGCTGCGCAGTTCGGTCTTGGTGTATTCATCGATGACCTGCGCCAGTGGCAGAACGAACAGGCGCGACGGGTAGGCACCCATCAGGCCGTCCCAGCTGGACAGCTGCACGTCGCCAACAAACGCCCGGTACGACAGCACCAGGTGCTGATCGAGGTCCAATCGGCAATCCGGACCACGCGGGCGGCCGGGTTTGCAGATCACCAGGCGCAACATGCTGTGGCCCCAGCGGCTTGCCCAGTTCTGGTTCGCTTCGGCCAGCAGATAATCCACCGCATAGACCCGCTCCGGGTCCAGCTTGCCCAACGGCTCTCGGCCGAAGTCGCTGCCGGCGTTCAGGTAGGGGTAGAACTTCGGGCATTCGTTATGGGCTGCAGGTGCCCAGCCAAAACGCTCCTTGTAATATGCATACAGGGCAGGGCGACGGCAGGCGTAGGCCGGATCAAGGAGGAAGTACTCCATGTTCACCGCCACGAATTCCAGCGGGCTGGTGGTTTCGTAGATGTCCGGGCTGCGGGCAACCTGGCCGTTATGTTCCTCGCGGTCGCCGCGACGTCCGACATATTGCTGCCAGCCCGCCAGGTCCAGCAGGCGTGGATCATCACTCAGGGTGAAGCGTCGCTCGGTCTGGCCGCGGCAGTTGTCAGGCAGGCCGACCTTGCCCAGCGAACTGCTGCGTGAGGTACAGCGAAAAATCGCCGCTCGCTCGCTGGGCGACCACAGGCGGGCGCGGTCGTAGACGTGGGTCAGCTCATGCAGGACAGTGGCAAGCAACTCACGACGCACCGTACCATGTGGCCGGCCCGTCTGGGCCGTGGCGGCCGAGCCGTCCGTCAACGAGGCCAGCAGGTGGCTGTTGAGGTACAGCTGATAGGGACCTGCAGCCTGACCGTAGGCGTTCTGCGGCATGTCAGCGGACCAGTTCACCTCGACGGTGCGGTCCAGTGCTTCGACGAAGCTGGGCGGTAGTGCGTGCAGGGCTTCGTCGAGCAGCGCCTGGCTGGCTTGCTGTTGCGGCGCATCGAGGCCGTCGGTGTGCAATTCCAGCTTCAGGCTGGCAAAGGCATGCGTACCGACCAGCGACAGCGCGCCAGCAAGCAGCCAGGCGCGAAACCGCCTCACAATGCGAGGATTGCTTCAGCCAGGGTCTGATCGCTTGCACCGCGCGCTTCCGGTACGCGGGTACGCAGCGTGTCGAAAGCAGCATCCAGTTGGGCTCCGTGGATATCACCACCGGTGGCAACGTAACTGGCAGCATCGTCCTTGGCCTGGAGAACGACCTTGGAGTCGCGGATCGATGTGGTGGTGTCGGAAGTGAAATCGATGGTACGGCCGAACGCACGAACGATGATGTTGCTCGTAGCCACAACAGTCTGGGCCTGGGCAAAATCGGCCAGCAATAGCAGGCCAAGGGAAGCAGCAATCAGCGGGGTACGCATGTAGTGACGTCTCCAGTTACGCGAAGAGGGGAAAGTGGCTATTGGACGAGGATTGCCTGCGCCAGTTCAAGGTCGCTGGCATGAAGTTTTGCATCTGACTGACGCAGGGCATGCAGCGCTGACTCAAGCCGGGCGCCACGCATTTCTCCGCCGCTGGCGATGAATGCAGCAGCATCGTCACGGGCAGCCATGATCAGTTTGTTATCGAACGGTCCTGTCGAGACCTGACTGGTGGCATAGCCGGTCTTGACCAGGCCTTGCGTGGTCGTATCGAACGCTTGAACCTGACTGACGTACATCAGGCTGGCAAAGGGAGCGATATACAGAAGGTGCACTAGACGCATGACTTTCACGAACCGGCAAAACAGGCTCCAAGGCTAGCGCAATGCGCGGGCCAGAGCTACCCCGGCACGTAGCCGGGGCGCAGCGGTCAGATGGCCAGAATGGCCTGAGCCAGTTGGCTGTCGCTGGCTTGCAGTTCAGGCAAAACCTGGCGGATGTGCTGCAACGCGCCTTCAAGGCGAGCGCTGCGGATGTCGCCGGAGCTGGCCACGAAGCTGGCGGCATCGTCACGGGCGGCAAGAACGATCTTGTCGTCTTTCAGAGAAGAAGAAACGTTGGAGGTCGCGCGCGTCGCTGCATTGACGGCATCGACCACTGCGTCGGTGGTGACAATGAAGCTGGAGGCGTTTGCACCGGCTGCGGCGGTCAACAGAAAGACAGCGCCAAGGTTACGTAGCAGAGACATGATCGAATTCCGTTTTGGACAAGTGGGCACAGACTGCCTGCGAAGCCGAAGGGCTGAGGTAGAGCGGTAGACTATCCCACCGATGCTGCAGTTGTCATGAAGGTCGACGGCTTCGGCTTACACAGTTTGCAATATTTGGTAACTGTACCTGCCATAATTTTAGATTACTCAATCTGTACTGCTTTCGCACACCCCCTCTGAATCTGCCCCGTGAAACGACAAAACCCGTCTCAGTTGCCTGAGACGGGTCTTGTATGAAGCAATTCGGGTTGCTGGCAGGAGACCTAACGGTCAAGGACCAGCGGGCGCATGTTTAGCGCCAGAACGGCTTGCTCAGCTCTTCGTAACGCTGGGATTCGCTGATACCGGCGTCAGCCAGCAGACGTGCATCCAGACGGGCCAGCTGGTGGCGGCTGGACAGGCGACGCTGCCAGAGCATCAGATTGGCGAACGCGCGCAGAGGCAGAGAAGTTTTTGCGGTGTTAACGGTGCTTTCGCTGAAAAGATCGGAACTGATTGTACGTTCCATGGTGTGACTTCCTTCCGCTTGTGGCGGGATAAGTGAGTTGCTTGACTGGTGCCCATTTTCCTCGTGCGCGTCCAGCTTCCATAGACACAGTTCACCTGTATTGTGAGGGTTCAGTTAACTGTGATTGGGCACTGTTTTGTTCATAAATGGGGCAACTGTACCGGTCTGCACTGTATGAGTGCGTTTTGTGATCGATTGTGGTGATTTTAGTGTTTTAAGGCACTTTTATGACCGGTACAGCAGTACAGTTTTTCGATAAGCCCTTGGGGGCAGGCAGGAAGTGAATCAGGAAAGCGCTTGCTCACTTGCAACTGTCCTGTTCAAGCCGGCAGCATGCGTCCGGTCTCTTCCAGGTTGATGTGCCAACTCAGTGCTTCGCGCAGGATGTGCGGGGTATGCCCGCCCACGGCGCAAGCGGCATTGAAATAGGCGTTCAGCGCGCCGCGATAATCCGGATGCACGCAGTTATCGATGATCACTCTGGCGCGTTCGCGAGGTGCCAGACCGCGCAGGTCCGCCAGGCCCTGCTCGGTGACCAGGATGTCGACGTCGTGTTCGGTGTGGTCGACGTGGCTGACCATGGGCACAACGCTGGATATCGCGCCACCTTTGGCGATCGATTTGGTGACGAAGATCGCCAGGTGCGCGTTGCGCGAGAAGTCTCCGGAACCGCCAATGCCGTTCATCATGCGTGTACCGCAGATGTGGGTGGAGTTCACATTGCCGTACAGGTCGAACTCCAGCGCAGTATTGATCCCGATGATGCCAAGGCGACGGATCACCTCGGGGTGGTTGGAGATTTCCTGGGGGCGCAATACCAGCCTGGACTTGTAACGATTGAAGTCGGCAAACACCTCGGCGTGCTTGGCCGCCGACAAGGTCATGGAACTGCCCGAGGCAAAAGTCAGTTTGCCTGCGTCGAACAGGTCAAATGTCGAGTCCTGCAGCACCTCGGAGTACATTGTCAGGTCTGTGAAGGGCGACGCGAGCAGGCCGTGCATCACGGCGTTGGCAATGTTGCCGATCCCCGCCTGCAATGGCATCAGCTTGTCGGTCAGCCGGTCTTCGCGTACTTCTTTCTTGAAGAACTCTACCAGATGATTGGCGATGGCCTGCGTGTCCGTGTCAGGTGGTGTGACCGTGGAGGGCGAGTCAGGCTGGTTGCTGATGACAATGCCGACTATTTTTGCCGGGTCGATCTTCACCGCGTGGCTGCCGATGCGCGAATCGGCCTCCAGGACCGGAATCGGCAGGCGTGTCGGTCTGTAGCTGGGTATATAGATGTCGTGCAGGCCTTCCAGCTCCAGTGGCTGGGACAGGTTGATTTCCACGATGACCTGTTTGGCCAGGATGGCGAAGCTGGCCGAGTTGCCCACGGAGGTGCTCAGCACCAGATGGCCCTCTTCGGTGATCGCCACGCATTCGATCACGGCGAGGTCCACAGCCTTGATCTGTCGATTGCGCAGCAACTCGACGGTGTCGGACAAATGCTGATCGATGAACATCACCGTGCCGTTGTTGATCGCCTTGCGCAGCGTGCTGTCGACCTGAAAGGGCATGCGCCGGGACAGTACGCCGGACTCGGTCAGTTGCTTGTCCAGGTCATTGCCCAGACTGGCGCCGGTCATCAGGCTGATTTTCAGCGGCGTCACTTTGGCGCGCTCGGCCAGCGCGTGGGGTACGGCCTTGGCTTCGCCTGCACGGGTGAAGCCACTCATGCCGACGGTCATGCCGTCTTCAATCAAGGCGGCAGCGTCGGCTGCGCTCATAACCTTGCTCATCAGGGAGGGCCGGCGGATACGGTCACGGTACATGGGTCTGTCTCGTAGATAGAAGCGAACGACAAGTCTAGAGCCTTGGTCGAGCTTCGTCCTGCTACCAAGGTCGCATTTGACCGCTCTAATTAGCGGGTTCCAGCGCAAAACACTGTTACGCGGAATGTAAAAAGCCCCGGTCGCCAAGCGAGCCGGGGCTTCAATGGAACGGGGTCAGGCTAGGCGTTTTCGACGGCCTTCACCATGTCCTCGATCACCTTTTTGGCGTCTCCGAAGACCATCATGGTTTTATCCAGATAGAACAATTCGTTATCCAGGCCTGCGTAACCACTGGCCATCGAGCGTTTGTTGACGATGATGGTCTTGGCCTTGAACGCCTCCAGAATGGGCATCCCGGCGATAGGGGATTTCGGATCGTTCTTGGCGGCCGGGTTGACCACGTCGTTGGCACCGAGCACCAGCACCACATCGGCCTGACCGAATTCGGAGTTGATGTCGTCCATCTCGAACACCTGGTCGTAAGGCACTTCGGCTTCGGCCAGCAGCACGTTCATGTGCCCGGGCATACGTCCGGCCACCGGGTGAATGGCGTACTTCACGGTGACGCCGCGGTGGATGAGCTTCTCGGTCAGTTCCTTGAGCGCATGCTGGGCGCGAGCCACTGCCAGGCCGTAGCCGGGCACAATGATCACGGTGTCGGCGTTGGTCAGCAAAAAGGTCGCGTCGTCTGCCGAGCCGGATTTCACCGGGCGTGCTTCGCGTGCGCCTGCAGGGCCGGCCGAGTCCGTTGCGCCGCCAAAGCCACCGCCGATCACGTTGAAGAACGAGCGGTTCATCGCCTTGCACATGATGTAGGAGAGGATCGCGCCCGAGGAGCCCACCAGTGAGCCCGCGATGATCAGCATCGAGTTGTTCTGCGAAAAGCCGATGCCGGCCGCTGCCCAGCCGGAATAGCTGTTGAGCATCGACACCACTACCGGCATGTCGGCCCCGCCAATCGGGATGATCAGCAACACACCGATGACGAAGGCCAGCGCCAGCATGATTGCAAAGGCAGTGAGGCTGCCGGTGAACATGAAGGTCAGGCCGAAGAACAGTGTGGCCAGGCCAAGGACCAGATTGAGCGTGTGCTGGCCGGCAAACTGTACTGGTGCGCCTTGAAAGAGGCGAAATTTGTACTTGCCCGAGAGTTTGCCGAAAGCGATGACCGAACCCGAGAAGGTGATCGCCCCGATGGCGGCCCCGAGGAACAGCTCCAGACGGTTACCGGCCGGAATCGCATCGCCCAGATTGCGAACGATGCCCAGTGATTGAGGCTCGACCACGGCTGCTATAGCGATGAACACTGCCGCCAGGCCGATCATGCTGTGCATGAACGCCACCAGCTCCGGCATTTTGGTCATTTCGACGCGCTTGGCCATGATCGAGCCGGCGGTTCCGCCCACCAGCAGGCCGACCACGATGTAGCCGATGCCTGCGCTGGTCCCTTCAGCGGTAGACAGCGCCGCGAGCTTGAACACCAGACCGATTGTGGTGATGACCGCCAGGCCCATGCCGAGCATGCCGAACAAGTTGCCACGGCGCGAGGTGGTCGGGTGCGACAAGCCTTTGAGTGCCTGGATGAAGCAGATCGATGCGATCAGGTACAGCAGGGTAACCAGATTCATGCTCATGACTTGGGCGCCTCATCCTTTGCCTTGGGGGCCTTTTTCCTGAACATTTCCAGCATCCGCCGAGTGACCAGAAACCCGCCAAACACGTTCACGGCCGCCAGTGCGACCGCCAGCGTGCCCATAGTCTTGCCCAGCGGGGTGACCGTGAGCGCGGCGGCGAGCATGGCACCGACGATGACGATGGCGGAGATGGCATTGGTGACCGCCATGAGCGGCGTGTGCAGCGCAGGCGTGACATTCCAGACCACGTGGTAGCCGACATAAATCGCCAGTACGAAAATGATCAGGTTGTAGACGCCGGGGGAAATCAGCTCTTCCATTGGTGTGTCCTCAGCCGTTCTTGCGGACAACTTGCCCGTCGCGGCACATCAGGCATGCGGCGACGATGTCGTCTTCGAGGTTGATCGAGAATGTGCCGTCCTTGTCGAACAGCAGCTTCATGAAGTCCAGCAGGTTGCGGGCGTAGAGCGCCGATGCATCGGCGGCGACCAGAGCGGGCAGGTTGGTGTGGCCGACGATGGTCACGCCGTGCTCGACAACCACTCGATCGGCAACGGTCAGCGGGCAGTTGCCGCCTTGTGCAGCGGCCAGGTCGATCACCACCGAGCCGGGCTTCATCTGCGCCACGGTTTGCGCGCCGAGGAGCACCGGGGCTTTGCGGCCGGGAATGAGCGCGGTGGTGATGACGATGTCCGACAGTTTCGCGCGCTCATGCACAGCGGCGGCCTGGCGTTGCATCCAGCTGGCCGGCATGGGTCGTGCGTAGCCGCCAACGCCTTCAGCGCATTCGCGCTCTTCGTCGGTCTCGTAGGGCACATCAATGAATTTCGCGCCCAGCGACTCGATCTGCTCCTTGACTGCCGGACGCACATCCGAGGCTTCCACCACTGCGCCCAGCCTTTTGGCGGTGGCAATGGCCTGCAGACCGGCAACGCCGGCGCCCAGGATCAGCACCCGTGCTGCTTTGACGGTACCGGCTGCGGTCATCAGCATGGGCATGAAGCGCGGGTAATGATGTGCGGCGAGCAGTACGGCCTTATAGCCCGCAATGTTGGCTTGCGAAGACAGCACATCAAGGCTTTGCGCCCGGGATGTGCGCGGCGCGGCTTCCAGGGCGAACGCGGTAATGCCACGTGCAGCCATTTTGCCGATCAGTTCGTTGTTGAAAGGGTTGAGCATGCCGACGACGACCGAGCCACTTTTGATCAGGCTCAGCGCCTCATCGTCAGGTGCGACGACCTTGAGAATCAGTTCGGCCGCATAGGTCTCGTTGGTGTCACCGATCACTGCGCCAGCAGCCTCGTAAGTGCTGTCCGGAACGCTGGCATGAATGCCCGCGCCGCTTTGCACCGTAACCCTGTGACCCTGGCTGATCAGCTTTTTGATGGTTTCCGGGGTAGCAGCTACCCGGGTTTCGCCCGCTTGTGTTTCGAGAGGAACACCAATGTGCACGACAAATCTCCTGCGCGATTTTTTATCGTTCGTATGTAGGCCAGTGCACTACGGCTGGTGCGTCTGGCTTGGCCAATCAGCACCCCCTTTGCAGCAGGGGCGGAGCATTTTGCAGGCGAAGTTTGCGGGCTTCAATACATTCTGTAACGAAACTATAGATGAACTACAAGTCACACTGTGACCTATTGTCGCACTGATCTGGCGAGGACCTTTATCTGTAAGGCTTGTGGCGCTATTCCTCACAAAAGACAGGTGATAGAAAATTTCTAGCGGAAAACCGGGCAAAGCGGCGAATAGGCCTAAAGACCTTATGAATAAAGGGTTATGCCGGTTTTTTTGTGATCAACGAGAAGTTACTTCATGGCGACATTAGGTTATATCTGTAGGTTATTTCAGATATGTACTACCTGATAGCGGGTTCAGGCGTTTTCCTGGGGCAACTGATAGGCGCAGGCCTGTCCCACCAGCCAGTCACGAAACGCAGTCAGCGATGCCGATTCCACTTTGCGCTCCGGAATCATCAGGTGATAGGCCTTGCTGCCGGGCAGTGAGCGGGGGTTTGCGATCACCAGACGCTTTTCCTGCAGTTCGCGTTGAATGAGGAAGGGGGGAATCAGAGCAACGCCCATGTCGTGCATGGCCGCCTGCGCCAGCATGGAGAACAGTTCGTAGCGCGGGCCGGTCATGTCGCGAGCGACATCCAGATCCTGCGCATTGAACCATTGGCGCCAGGCGTAGGGCCGGGTGGTCTGTTGCAGCAGCGGCAGTTCGGCCAGCTCGCGTGCCGTCAGGCTGTCGCGACCTTCAAGGAAAGAGGGGCTGCAGACCGGCATGGAGTTTTCGCCCATCAGCCGATGCGACTGGGTGCCGGACCAGTCGGCATCGCCAAAATAGATGGCGGCGTCGAAGTCGGTGTCGGCAAACAGGAACGGGCGGGTGCGGTTGGTCAGGTGGACCGTGACGTCGGGGTGCTTGTGCTGGAAGTCCTTCAGGCGCGGCAGCAGCCATTGAGTGCCGAAGGTCGGCACCACGGCGAGTTCGATGGCGTTGGCACCTTGCTGGCCCATGACCGACAGTGTGTCGCGCTCGACCGCGTCCAGTTGCTGGGACACACGACGACTATAGGACAGCCCGGCTTCCGTGAGCTTTACGCCCCTGCGCGAACGCCGGAACAGCTCAACGCCGAGAAACTCTTCCAGTCCGCCGATTTGCCGACACACAGCGCCTTGCGTGAGGGAGAGCTCATTAGCGGCCTTGGTGAAGCTCTCGTGACGGGCGGCTGCCTCGAAACTGACCAGTGCAGTAGTGCTGGGTATCTTGCGTCTCATGTACTTTATTCTCACTGATATTTTTGTTTTAGAGCGCAGTTATGTGTTACGGAGTGAGAAATTAGCACACGTGCTTGATAAAACCTCGTTTGTCGCTGGCATAGGCCAGGACTAGGATCGCTGCAGGATTTCATCTGAACGCGAGGAACTGGCATGAGCGGTAAGGCAAGCTTTAACTGGATTGATCCCTTGTTGCTGGATCAACAGCTCACTGAAGAAGAGCGCATGGTCCGCGACACGGCCGAGCAGTTCGCCCAGAGCAAGCTCGCCCCGCGCGTGCTGGAAGCGTTCCGTCACGAGAAAACCGACCCGGCTATCTTTCGCGAGATGGGCGAGGTGGGGCTGCTGGGTGCGACCATCCCGGAAGAGTTCGGTGGCAGCGGCCTGAATTACGTGTGTTATGGGCTGATCGCGCGTGAAGTCGAGCGCATTGATTCGGGCTACCGTTCGATGATGAGTGTGCAGTCCTCGCTGGTCATGGTACCGATCAACGAGTTCGGTACGCAGGCCCAGAAAGAGAAGTACCTGCCCAAACTGGCTTCGGGCGAGTGGATCGGCTGCTTCGGCCTGACCGAGCCCGATCATGGGTCCGACCCCGGAGCGATGATCACCCGTGCCCGTAGCGTCGAGGGTGGTTACCGCTTGAGCGGCAGCAAGATGTGGATCACCAACAGCCCGATCGCCGATGTGTTCGTGGTGTGGGCCAAGGACGATGCCGGTGATATTCGCGGTTTCGTTCTCGAAAAAGGCTGGGCAGGCCTGAGCGCTCCGGCCATACACGGCAAGGTCGGTTTGCGCGCATCGATCACCGGCGAGATCGTCATGGATAACGTGTTCGTGCCCGAAGAGAACATCTTCCCCGATGTGCGCGGTCTGAAAGGGCCGTTCACCTGCCTCAACTCGGCACGGTATGGCATTTCCTGGGGCGCGCTGGGTGCCGCAGAGTTCTGCTGGCACACCGCGCGGCAATACACCCTGGATCGCCAGCAATTCGGGCGTCCTTTGGCGGCCAATCAGCTGATCCAGAAGAAGCTGGCAGACATGCAGACCGAAATCACTCTGGCCTTGCAGGGTTGCCTGCGTCTGGGGCGCATGAAGGACGAAGGTACGGCTGCCGTGGAGATCACCTCGATCATGAAGCGCAATTCGTGCGGCAAGTCGCTGGATATCGCGCGTCTGGCCCGCGACATGCTGGGCGGCAATGGCATCTCGGACGAGTTCGGCATCGCCAGGCATCTGGTCAACCTGGAAGTGGTGAACACCTACGAAGGCACCCACGACGTGCATGCGTTGATTCTGGGGCGTGCGCAGACCGGCATTCAGGCTTTCTATTAAGGAGGGCTGATCATGGGGGCGCTTTCGCATATCCGGGTGCTCGACCTGTCGAGAGTCCTGGCCGGGCCATGGGCCGGGCAGATCCTTGCTGACCTCGGCGCTGACGTCATCAAGGTCGAGCGCCCCGGGTGTGGCGATGACACTCGCTCGTGGGGGCCGCCATTCCTTCAGGATGCTGCGGGCCAGAACACCACCGAGGCGGCTTATTACCTGTCCGCCAATCGTAACAAGCAGTCAGTCACTATCGACTTCACGCGTCCTGAAGGGCAAAGGCTGGTGCGCGAACTGGCGGCGAAGTCCGACATCGTGATCGAAAACTTCAAGGTCGACGGGCTGGCGGCTTACGGACTGGATTACGAGTCGCTGAAGGCAGTTAACCCGAGGCTGATTTATTGCTCCATTACCGGCTTTGGGCAAAGCGGGCCGTATGCGCGGCGTCCGGGTTACGACTTCATGATCCAGGCGCTGGGTGGCTTGATGAGCCTCACCGGTCTGCCGGATGGTGAAGAGGGTGCCGGGCCGGTGAAGGTCGGCGTCGCATTGACCGACATTCTGGCTGGGCTGTATTCGACGACGGCCATTCTCGCCGCTCTGGCGCACCGTGATCAAAGCGATATCGGCCAGTACATTGATATGGCGCTGCTGGATGTACAAGTAGCCTGTCTGGCCAACCAGGCCATGAACTACCTGACGACGGGAGTAGCGCCCAAGCGCCTGGGAAATGCTCATCCCAACATCGTGCCCTATCAGG